>CAWAYG010000010.1:0-227726 GCA_963786205.1 uncultured Acidobacteriota bacterium | reverse complement strand
CGATGCGGTTTCCAAGGCCAGAGAGCTATCGCCTGATTTAATTATCTTGGACGTGAGAATGCCCGGCCTGAACGGCATCGAAGTAGCAGGAATCCTGCGCTATGCGCTGCCCAAGGTTCGGATCGTTTTAGTAACCATGTACGCTCAGGATATCGAAAGGAATCTGACGTCTCTTTTTCGCATTGATGCTGTGCTTGCTAAGGCGGAGGGGTTAAGCGAATTGACAGCGCACGTTACGAGCCTGCTGGCCGATCCCCCTGATATCACGATTTTAGACGACACCTTGCGGATTTAGGCGCGCCAGCGAATCTGCCAGCACCCACGCGGCGCCAACCACGGCAAGATTCACGGCGCTCTCGGTCCAGTTGAAGTGGTTAGCGTGATCGGCCAGCAGAATCGGCCCGTTCGCCAGCAAGCCGAAGGAAACGAGCATGGCAGTGAGCAGGATCGCCGCGAGCCGCGCCTGCACTCCGCTGAGGAACGCAAGCCCCGCCGCGACGAAGCCAACTCCAGTGCCACAAGCCCAGAACACCTGCGAAGGCGGCAGCCATTTGGGGACCATCTGAGCGGTGTACCTCAGGTAGGCAAAATGCGCTCCGCCGAATACCAGCGCACAAACCCCGAACGTCAGTCGCCCCAGGCGAGTAAGCCGCGCCGCGAGCGCCGCATCGAGCCTAGCGGTGGTGGCAAAGATGATCAACGCTGCCGCAGCGATCGCTAGCTGCATGGCGATGTTCTCGTAGGTGACATATACGGCGTAATCGGTGAGCAGCAGGCGACCGTTCATCAGGATGACGACAAACAGCGTGTAATAGATGGTAAGCGCGGCTGCAGCCCAAGCCGCAGTTCGGCGCCACTGGACGCCCGCCGCCGCGACAACCATGAACACCCCGGCGGCATAGGCCAACGCGATGCGAGCCGGAAAGTGCGCAGCCACCGGCTGCCCCGGGTCGAAATCCCCAAACGCTAGGGAAGCGACCCCCAACGCCATCACACCCAAACCGTACACCCGCCACCCTAACGCCATCGTTGCTTTTTCCGCTGTCATGATTGCTCCAGCTTATCTGGAATATCCTTCTTTGGCACCGGTTCGGTGGAAGTGTCGCGCTCCTGCGGTAGGTTGCACGCCGCCCCTTGGGTACTGCTCGCTCGGAGGCGCGACGGGTTTGCGGTCCGGCAGTTTTTCGATGCGCGAACGCGATGACTTTTCAATGAGGCTTAACATTGCGTCTACACGCTGTGGAATATAGCTGACTCCGCTTGAATCGGCAGGCCTTATCGTCCCTTGTATCGAAAAATCGGGTGAGCCGAACGCAAAAGACTAGGGAGGCGTGCGGATGAAGAAGATCGCGGTTCTGGTAGCGTTTTTGTGCTGCGGGGCGGCCGCTTGGGGCCAGGAGGTGGTGCCGATTGTGGCCGGAGTTGTGACCATGGACGTGGGTACGAAGCACACATCGTTTCAGGTGAACGTCGATCAAACGATCACGAGTGTGGTATTTACGAACCCGACGGCCGGCGAAGTGGTGAACGTCATCTTCGTGCAGAACACGCCTGGTGGTTATTCGGTGACTTTCGGGGGAAATATCGCGAATTCGCCTACTGTGAACACGACACCAAGCTCAAGTTCATCCGTACTGCTCTCATACGATATCAATTCGAACACTTGGTACGGGGTCAACAATGGAGGAATCGCTAGTCCACTGAATGTACAGGGGGTAAACAACACATTCGGCGTGCCGCCGGCCAGTCCGGCAACGATCGAAACCATCACGAATGCCGGTGGGATTAGTACGATGAATTGCGACATTGCAGACTGCGGCTTGACGATGTCGGAACAGGTGACTTCTCCGCCGGCTGAAGACCGGCGGCTTCTCAAGACACGCATGAGCTAACAGCCTCTACGTTCTGTCTTGAAGGGCTTATCCTAGCCCTTTGCAAAATTACTTGAGCCGATACGAAGTCTCGTGGAGCTACCAATCCGCATTCGATGCAAACATGCTCTCGGTCTGAGAGAAGTTTGCGGACCGTTGCACCGCACAGACAGGTTTGACTCGTGCTTGATGGGTTGACCTTAATCAGAGTGCGACCGGCGCTCTCAGCCTTGTACGCTATCTTGGAGAAGAAGGAAGCCCATCCGACATCATGCACAGACTTTGACAAGATTCCGCCAGCGAGCCCTTTCACATTCAGGTCTTCGATGACGATGGTTCCGAAGTCTTGAATCAACTTGAAAGATTGTTTGTGTTGAAATTCGTTGCGCAACCGCTGTATCCGACTGTGAATACTTCGGAGTGCTAGGATTGCTTTACGCCTTCTGTGCGAACGCTTGTTGACTCTTCGCGCGACTTGGCGCTGGGCTCTGCGAAGACGCTTTTGCGCTTGCTGATACCAGCGCGGATTCGGGATGGAATCTCCGTTGGACAGAACCGCGAATGATTCCAAGCCAACATCTATTCCAACGGTGTTGTCCAGCGCCGGGAGGGGTTTCTTTGCGCACTCCACGGAGCAGCAGGCGTACCACTCTTTGCCTTCACGCTTCACGGAGACGGTCTTGATCTCACCGGTGATGGGGCGGTGCAATAGAATCTTGATCGCGCCGACACCCTGGACACGAAGACCTGTTTTTCGCTGCTCTGGTTTGAGTAGCTTATTGCCGTCACCGTGACTCGGGAATGTGATGCTGTCATACCGTCGCGACGACTTGAATCTCGGGAACCCCGGCTTCTCGCCGTGTTTTATTCGTCGAAAGAAAGCCTGAAATGCTTTGTCTAGACGCTTTAGAACGTCTTGGGCACAGTGATAGTTCGGAAGTGATAGGTCACCCGCGTCTCGAATCTCTTTCAATTGGTTCGCCTGCGTGTAGTAGTTGAGAGATTTCCCATGCGTGCGATACGCCTCTCGTCGTTCCTGTAGCGCGGCGTTATACAACCGACACGCTTCGGATAACTGCATCCTCAGCAACTCTTGTTGGTTTGGTGTGGGATACAGTCGATATTTGAACGTCTTTCGCATCAGCGTCCTTTTTGATTCTCGAGGTACTTCTTCACCGTTGATTCTGACACGTGGCCGACTGTGCCCGCGTAATATGAGCGCGACCACAACGTAGGCAACCTTGATTTCAAGTGCGGAAACTCTTCTCTGAGAATCCGAGACGACGCACCTTTGAGCCTATTCACTATCTCAGCTACACACCGCGTTGGATCTGATGACACGAAGAGATGCACATGATCTGGCATCACTTCCATCACTTCGATGAGCACGCCGTATTGTGCCGCGGTCGCGAGCAACACGTTCTTGAGCCTTGCCTCAACATCACCGACAAGAACCTTGCGTCTGTATTTCGGACACCAGACGATGTGATACTGGAGGCTGAATACTGCTCCCGCGTTCTTACTGTATCTGCTGTCTGCTGCTCCGGTTAGCATGTTATGAGTCTGCCATATAACTATGCTCGTGTCACGTACACGGGCTTACCTGTCGCCTGCAGGCGACAGTCCGCGCCCGGTTTCTTATCGAGCTGGGCACGTCTGTTCCTCTGGGTTGCCAGGGACCACAAACCATCACGGCAGTGTCCGGAAACAGCGCAAGCTTTGCCAGTACTACATGCGCCGCTGCATGACATAGCTGTGAAAACTGGCACAAGTACCCACGGTGTAGCGGCGAGTCAAGGCTGAATTATATGTGAAGTGATGCGCCGCGCCCGCCCCGTGGTAGGGTTGTGCCGATGAAGAAAACGAAAAATCAAAACACGCAACGAGCAAAAAATGAAAACACCGGTGAAACGGCAGGCGTCACTGAAGATGAACCCCTGAGGCGAGACAGTCGATGCTTCGAAT
Source organism: uncultured Acidobacteriota bacterium (assembly GCA_963786205.1). Classification (GTDB taxonomy): domain Bacteria; phylum Acidobacteriota; class Terriglobia; order Acidiferrales; family UBA7541; genus Palsa-295. The sequence goes on along the minus strand of CAWAYG010000010.1, from coordinate 223,890 downwards.
CGCACCGAAGTTAGCGTGGTCAGGCTTAGTCGTCACGTTGGTCGTCGGCCTAGCTCTTGCGAAAATGGCGCGCCCCTCGTTCGTGGGCCAGAATTCGAAAGCGGGTCCGGTGACCGGCGTCATTGATGGCGTGTCGTTCGAGGGTGACCAATATTACGTGCACGGCTGGGCTTGCCAGGAAGGAGATCGAGGCCCGATCAGCATTAATATCTACGCGAATCACCCAGCGGGCGCGAAGCCACCGGGAACCTACGTCATGGCAGACACGGCCAATCTGGTCAACGAGCCTGCCGTCGATCGCGAGTGCCATGACGCTGACGGCGGCAAGCACAGATTCCACACCGCGCTGCCCAACCAACTGCTGAGAACTTTCCAGGGTAAGAAAATCTACATACACGGCATCGCGCTCGCGGGCAACGTTGAAAATTCTCTGCTGGCAGGGTCCGGAAAGTTTTCGTTTCCTACTCCCAAGTGGCCGCCGGATCCGCCAAACCCCAATTTGCTTCACGGTCCGCGCGCCGCGGCGTTCGACACCCAGAAGGAATCCTGCGAGCAGATTGATATTCCAGACGCTGCCGCTCGCGCCTTCAAAGACTACAAAGGAACGATCCATCTGATCGCCTCGCACTATGTAACCCGCGCGGGCCTCGGAGCCACGCTCGAAACCGCGAAACACAATTGCCAGGTGGTTTACAGCTCGCCGCACGACGGTAGCATCGCGGATTTCAACGACGCTACATGGTTGAATTCGTTTTACAACGTTGACGGCAAGCGCATCTTGGCGCTCGGCCACATGGAGTATCACGGTTGGGAGCACGCCGACATGTGCGCGCAAAAAGCCGATACGGCCGCCTGCTGGTATAACGTGGACACCTACAACCTGTCCGATGATGGCGGCTATCATTTCGCGCGGCCGAAACCGCCTGGAAATTACTTCCTCAGCCTTCCGGTTAAATATGAGGTGAATCAGGGGCCGCAAGGCTACAGCGTGGACGCGAACATCGTTAAGGTCGGCGAGCGGTATTACGACGAGGTGTACTCGTGGGCTTGGCCGCCGAAGTGCGGCGACGGAAAGGGGCAGAAGCCATGCCTCGTCCCCGACGGGACATGCGCGATCCGCACGGCAAATATATTGGATCCCTCGTCATGGCGCGGCTGGGACGGCAAAGACTTCACAGTAGAGTTTGTGGATCCCTACCGAGCGCCGGTGGCAAATCCGAAGGCGCATGTTTGCGTAACGGTTCCCTATCTGGATTATTCCACAGGAATCAACTATCACGCGGCGTCTCACCTGTTCGTTGCGACGCTGTGGAACCAGGGCTCGGCTGGTTGGGGGCCGATCGGCCTTTATTTTACGACTTCGCCGGACTTCATTCACTGGAGCAAGCCGGAGCTGGCGATGACGCAGAATCAAATGCTCAGGCGCGAGCCGGAAGGGAACTGGTCGTACGCATATTTTTCGCTGATCGATGCAAAATCGGCCGATTCGAGCTATATGACGATCACCGATGATCCTTACCTGTATTACGTGCGCATGGACGGCAATCATCCACCCTACGAACGAGTGTTGTTTCGCCAAAAGATCAAGCTGGATTGGTTGGCGCCATTGCATCCGAAATCAGGCGCGCCCGCGGCCGCGAACAAACCTCGCGCACACTAGAGCATGATTCGGTAAGCTCACGCAACCCGCGAAGATTGCTCATCGAGAGCGGGCAAACGAAACCCTGCCTGCTTGAGGCGCGTTCACTCGCGATTCGCGGCGGGCGGAACTGCTACAAACACCAGCGAAACCAGGTACACCAAAATTCCGAGGCCAATCAACGAAGCAGCCACGAACGCAAACAGCGCGAACGACAGGGGGTGAAACCACAGCAGGCTCACGATCTCCCGCACCAGCCCCACGATCACCAAAAGGCTCGAGATCCGCAGCAGCCGCCCGATTCCGATTTCGCTGATCTTCAATGCGCCGGCCTCCACATTTTCAGATGGCTCAAGTTCGCCACGTCGTGCGCGGTGTCGTGGCATCCGCTGGTCAAGCAAGAGGTCTGCTCCGATTTGAGCGAATCGATCATCGCCGCGTGTATCGGATTCTCTTCGAAACTGCGCGCACCCAGGCGGCAATGCAAGCATTGCGCGTTCTTGAATCCGCCCGCAATGCGAATCGCCGCCGGATCCGGCGGAGTGCTCACATACTGCGCGTAAATCCGCTTCAGCCCCTGCATCTTGTCCTTCAGCGGGCCGTAGATCGTGTAGTCGGCGTGGCACGCGTGGCTGGCCGTATCCGCGGGCACGCGGTGATTCTGAAAATGCTGCGCGGGAATAAGTCAAACAGGGCCTGTGCATATTGGAATTCGTCAACATGACACCCCGCGTGATGGAACTACTGCGGATTTCCAACCTGTCGAAAGTCTTGTCGTCTTAAGGTCGCTGTTCATAGTCGGCGGGTGGTTCATCCTTCCAGACCTCCGACACGCGGGTTAGATTTTGAGGGTGCGGATTTAGCCGCGGCGGCAGAATCGCGCGGACCGGCTCGCCAAATGGATCGCGTCCCAGATTTCCCACGGTACACAATCCGAAGGAAAATTTGTGCTCCCGTTTCGGTTGAGATGGCTCAGTCGTCATTGGGTCCGTTGCCGTTTCCATCAGCTAATTCGCCAAAAGCAGCTGGCTCATGTGCACTGCACTTCATTTCCCGAATTTCCTGCTAGTAAAGTTCATTCATACCGCATCGCGCGCGATGTCGCGCAGCGCTGGATACAACTTTCGATAAGCCCCATACTGCCGATTCATCAGTGCCACATCTCTTGCGTTCGGCTCAATTCGTTGGGATACTCGCACCGTCGCGTCGGACGCTTTCTCGACGCTGGCCCAATTGCCCACGCCCACTCCTGCAAGCAACGCGGCGCCGTAAGCCGGGCCTTCCTCCACGTCCAGCGCACCAACTGGCATGCCGTAAACGTCGGCCTGAATCTGCCGCCACAAAGTTCCGCGCGCGCCGCCACCGCCCAGCCGAATCGAGTCCACCGGAATTTTCAATTCGGCGAAAATCGTCAAAGTGTCGCGCAAGCTGAAGGCCACGCCTTCCAGAATCGCGCGAATCACGTGCGCGCGCGTGTGCGCCGCAGAAATTCCCACCAGCGCGCCGCGCGCATGAGGATCCAGATGAGGCGTCCGCTCGCCCATCAGATACGGCGCCCACAGCAATCCATCCGAGCCGGCCGGGGCCGCGCTCGCTTCCGTCATCAATCGCTCGTAAGCGTCTTGCGCGGGATCGCCGGCCGCGCCAAATTGGTCGCGAAACCAGCGCAGCGAGTAGCCGGCCGCCTGCGTCACTCCCATCACGTGCCAACGTTGCGGCACGGCGTGGCAAAATGTGTGAATGCGTCCCGCGGGATCGCGCACCGGCTCGGCGGTCGCCGCGAATACCACGCCGGAAGTTCCGATCGTCGCGCTCACCGCTCCGGGGCGCACAATCCCCATGCCCACCGCACCCGCCGCCTGATCTCCCGCTCCTGTAACGATGGGAATACCAGCGCGAAGTCCTGTGGCGCGGGCGCCCTCCTCCGAGACGTGTCCGGAAATTTCACACGACTCAAAAACTGTAGGCAGCAGGTCTTGGCTCAGCCGTGAGGCTTCCATCATCTGGCGCGACCATTGCCGATTGGCGACGTCAAAAAGCAGCGTCCCCGAGGCATCGGCAACATCGGTTGCGCACGAAGCGCTGAGCCGCAGACGCACGTAATCCTTCGGCAGCAGAATCGAACCGGCGCGCGCCCAGATTTCCGGCTCGTGCTTCTGCATCCACCAGATTTTAGGGAGCGTGAAGTTGGTCAGCGCAGGATTGGCCGTAAGCTCGATCAGTCGCGCCGCGCCGATTTTCTCGGTGATCTCGCGGCATTCCACTTCCGTGCGTTGGTCGCACCATATAATGGATGGCCGAAGGACGCGCCCGTCCCGGTCCAGCAGCACCAGGCCGTGCATTTGCCCCGTCAACGCAATGCCGCTGATCTCGCCGCCCGCAGTCTTGCCACGCGCCAGGCATTCCGGAATCGCACTGCAAACAGCCGCCCACCAGTCACAAGGATTTTGCTCAGCCCAACCCGGGCGAGGCGATGCAAACGGAGGATGCGCGGCCGTAGCCGAACTCACGACGCGGCCGTCGCCATCGAGCAGCACTGCGCGCGTGCCGCCAGTCCCGATATCAATTCCCAAAAGCTTCATCGCCGTCGCACCCTGGAAATTCAAAAACAATTGCATCGAGGCGCGCGTTCAACCGCGCCCGTTTCTCACCAGCATTCAGATCGGCCGCCCCCAAGCAGCCGCTCGTGCTCAGGTTTTTCTCTGCGCCCTCTGCGCTCTCTGCGTTGAATCTTTTTCCAATACCTGCTCGAGGCTTACACAAACGCAGCCAATCACATGAGCTCTTTAGCTCCGAGAATAAATGCTGGCATGCAACGGGCTTTAGCCCTCGAGGTAGTGGTTTACACTATTTTTCTGCAAACTGTTTAGCGCTGAAATACCGGTTTTGCATTTGTCACGCCGACTCATGAGGCGGCATTGCCCTGGCGGCAACGCTCAGCGCTTCTGCGTCAGAGCCGTTTCAAAATCACTCGCCGCCTTGTCGATCCCCGCAGCCACATTCTCGATGATTTGGGCGACTTGCGGTACCTGCACCTCCCCTTCCTTCCACTTTTTCTCATCCATGTATTCATGAACCGCCGCGACAGTCTTCGCGCCATACCCCGTGTAAGCGCCCGGCGCGTAAATCTGGTTCTTGAACCACGGACGTTCCGGCAAACCTTTTTCATTCAGAAACAATCGCGAGACTCGCAGCAAATCCGCATTTAGCGTTTCCAAGGATTGCGGCGCCAAAGCCGGCGAACCTGCAGCCTGCCACTGTGCCAGCGCCTTGGAATATCGTTCCGCGCTCTTCTTCAGCGTCTCGATGGAATTTTTCATCGGTGTAAAATTCATGTACGGCGGCACCGCTTCGGCAGGCGGCGGCACGAAGGTCTTGTGCGGGTCCGCCGTTGCCGTGAACACGCCTTCCTGTAACTCCAGGTTGCGCTCCGTGATTTCGTCCTGCTTGTCTTTCAGCAACTTCTCCAATTCCGTTTCGTATTTTGCGATGGCCTCCGCCTGCGGCGCATAGTCCACCGGAATTATATCCGCGCCCGCCAACCGTAGCACAGTTGTCCCGGCAGTTTGCGCCAGCGCGCGGCCGTAAGAAAAATCCGTGTCCACGAAATGCGTGTACCAGTAGAAATCATCGTATATTGAATGATACTGATCGCCGTCGTCCTCGCCGCCAAATCCTAGATCCAAAGTCGAAATTCCGGCGAAATCTTGAAATGCCGTGTAGTCCGATCCATCGCCCAACGCGGAAACCTCCAATTCCGCCCGCTTGCGAGCTTCCGCGCGATCCTCGACATCCTTCGCTTTGCTAATGCCCACCAGATGCGCGCGCTGAAAGACGGACAAATGCGTTTCCGGGTCCTGAATATCCCGCGCCACGCCGCTAACGACTCGCTGCAAATCTTGCGTTCCACCCGCGAAAAAATGGCCCCTTTCGTTGCTGTCGGAATTCAGATACGCGACTGCGTGTTTCTGCAGTTCTGCCAAATGTGTTTCCACCCATTCGACGGAACCCAGCAGACCAGGCTCTTCTCCATCCCACGCGCAATAAATAATGGTGCGTTTCGGCGTCCAACCCTGCTTGTGCAATTCGCCCAGCATGCGCGCTTCTTCCAGCATTTCCGACTGCCCCGAAATTGGGTCGTCGGCGCCATTCACCCACGCGTCAAAGTGATTGCCGCGGATCACCCACTGCCCCGAAGCATCGCCGCCATGCAGCGTGCCGATCACGTCATATATCGTCTTCATGTCCCAGTTGGAAGCAACTTTCAAATGCACTTTCGCCGGCCCCGGACCGACGTGATAAGTGATCCCGAGGCCGCCGCGCCAATTTTCCGGCGCCACGGGTCCTTGCAGCGCGGAAAGCAGCGGCAGAGCGTCCGCGTAGGAAATCGGCAGTACCGGAATTTTCGTGATGGTCTTGGCATCCTTAATCGCCAGCCGTTTTGCATCCGGCGTCGCCCCGACGCCCGGCGTCAGCGGATCGCCCGGATAATCCGTATCCATCACGCTGCCACGTTGGACGCCCTCGCGGGGACGCCAACCGCCCGCGGGGTAATCATCGCCCTGGAAATATCCGTCGCCGCGCGGGTCCGAATAAATGATGCAGCCGATCGCGCCATGCTCCGCCGCAACTTTCGGCTTGATGCCGCGCCAGCCAGAACCGTAGCGCGCGATAACGATCGCGCCCTTCACCGAAATTCCCAACCGATCCAACTGCTCGTAGTCTTCGCGGATGCCGTAATTCACATAGACGAGCGGCGCCGTCACGTCTCCATCCACCGAATACGCGTTATACGTCGGCAGCTGTTCCGCAGTCTGATTGGTGGTGAGATCGATCGGCAGCATCGGTTCTTGCAGTTTCGCGCGGTATTGCGCGGGTTCCAGCAGTTCGACGACGCGTTCCTTCGGCGTGGGAAATAAAACGCTAAATGTGTCGATGTGCGCGTCGAAGCCCCACTCCTGCATGCGTGCCAAAATCCATTCGGCGTTGTCCTTTTGGTACGGCGAGCCCACGTGATGCGGGCGCGCGCTCAAGCGCCGCATGTTCTCGCGTATGTTTCCGGGCACGATGCCGTCTTGAAACTTTTTCTCCAGCGCACTTTCCGCTGCGGCGGACGTCCGGCTGAACCCGCCAATCGCCGGCGCGCGCTGCGCGTCGACGTTCTGTCCCGGCGTGATTTGAGCCGAGAGCAACGAAGTGATCGTAAGCAGCGAGCAACACATCGCACGCAAAGACATGTAAAGTTTCTCCTGAGATGAAGTGGCCGACCCAAAAGGGACGTACACGAGCAAGTCCTGAAGCACACCAAAACGAGCGTATGCCTAACCAGCGGCGTTTCAGAGCCGTTGCATTCTCATACCAACGCGGCGCGCGCGCCAGCACATTTTTTGATTTTGCTTCGCGTTAAAGCGGAAAGCGGTGGCCTAGAACAGCAGCCCTAGTTCGGTACAGCGGTGAGAAACTTCAAAGATGCTGATGGACGCGTCTACTTGCTTTTATCCGGCAGCGGATCGGCCTCTTTACTACCTCCGCCTTTATCCAACCCAAACGTTGGATGATCTTTCGTCCCAGTAATCTTGATGTGCAAATCCGACCCGCCGTTCTTGCCCTTGAAAAACGGGTCCGCCGCCTTCAAAAAGAAAGATTTCGCGCCCGTGGTGGTCTGCGAGAGCTTGGCCTGCAGCAGCAGATCTCCATGAAAATCCATCGCCGTGCTATCGATATTGTACGTTCCGTCCAGATGCAGCGACGCGCCCTGCACCGCAAAGCCCAAATTGGAAAATGTCACCACGCTCTCAGCGAATCTGAAATTCCCGCGCAGATCAGACGCGACTTCGCTGATATCCGTATCCTTCGGCTTCCCCTGACCTTTGCGGCTGAGCGTGTCAACCTTCTCCTGCACAGTAGCGCTCGTGAATTGCGCGTGGCCCACTCCGAATTGTCCGGTGAGTTTCATGCGCTCGAGCAAATCCTCTTCGCCTTCGGGAATATCAATCGTCGTCTTCAGGTTCGCGGAGCCGGTCATCAGCGGCTCGTCGGAATTAACAGCCAAACGCAGCAGATCCTCAATACGCGCATTTTCCGACGACGCATTCAGATAAATGGTCCGTCCCTTTATCTCCTTGCTCATGTCCACGATCTTTCCGTTCACCGCCAGCGTGGTGTGCAGGAATTTTGCAACCACGCTCTTCAGAATCACGTCGCCGTTGGTTCCGTCCACCAGCGCCGAAAAATCCGTGTGCAGCGCCATGGGCTGGCCGCCGATGCGCAGACCGAAATCGGGTGTGTCCGTATAACCCGATACCGCCAGATAATCCAGCGGGCCAGCAAATTGTCCTTTCGATGAAAGAATACCGCGCAGCCCCTTCAGCGTGCCCAAATCCGCATTCTGAAACGTGTAGTGTCCGTCCGTCGGAGTCTCGCTCGGCTCTTCCGCCTGCCAGGGTCCGAATTCGCCGGTGGCATCAATCTCGCCCTTTGGAATCGCGTTGGTCAACAGCGCGTGGAATTGTGCCGGATGATCGAAACTCACGTTGTGAAGATCCAAATGATGTATCGGGAATTCGCGCGGCGGTTTGTCGGATTGCGCGCGCAGCACTTCGATGTTCGCGTCGTCGGCGCGCATTTCGCCAATCAGCACCGGATACTTTCTTGCCAGGTCTTGATCGGTCTTGTGAATCAGCGGCTCTGCGCCAGGCTCGCGCGGCGGCGTATGAATTTGCAATCCGTCCAGTTGCACGAAGGAAATGTATGGCCTGGGGCGCAGCAATTCCGGCAGTTGCGCGTACATCCAAACCGTCTTTACTTCGATAAGCGGCGGAATGTCGGTGCGCCCTTTGTGCCGCAACACCAGCCCGGTAATGGTCACGCGCAGCCGCGGAAACATCGTGACGTCGAAGTCCGAAAATTCCACCGTGCTCGCAAAATGCGTTTGCAATACTTTCTGGGTTCGGTCGCGAACGAAGCTGTGCAGCGTCGGCCTTATCAAAAACGCCGCCACGACCAGCAACACCAACACTACGACGCCCGCGATGATCCATTTACGCATCAAGACCTCTTCGCAGCATTCCGTTCCGTGTGATCGAAGACGTTCTCAGCACACCCATTCTAATCGAAATCAAGCCGCATGTTCTCTACCGTGAATACCTTACGCCGGTACACTTGCACAGCTTATACCGCGCGCTGAAAGTGGGTATTACCGGCGAAACGTTTCGAAAATCCGGGGATCGTCTAGAAATTCAGGTGTGAGAAACCGCAGAGCTCGTAACCGATTCCGGGACAGATGCGCCGGCCAGCGCCGTAAAAAAATTCACGCTGACGGTGGCTAGCTCCGAGGCAGGGAACCGTGCGTGATAACGATCGTCCGCCTGCAATCCCGCTTCCCGCGCGCATTCCAAAAAAATCGGCAACTCCAGCAAATACTGATCGGAATATCCGTGTGTTCCATCGTAAGCCACCACCGGCGTCTGGCGCAGATTCACCGCGGCCAGTTCCGGCGGCAAAGTGTGCAGCTCCAGCACCAGCAGCCCGAAGCGCCCAACGTACGGCGCCCAGCGGCGCAAATATCGCACCATATTTTCTTCGAGTTCATCCGCGGGAACTTCTTCGCCCAGATAGGCAAACGCGCCGGTAGATTTCCCGCGCCGGCTGCCGTGCACATAATTCGCCGGCGGCGAATACGGCCGATTGTGATCGAGGAACGAACGCACGTGCAACAAATCGTGCACGTCCAGCCCCAGCACTTCCAGATCGCTGCCTAGCTGCGCGGGACGATTGATGTCGCCGGGAATCACATGGCACACCGGCACCCCGGCTTTCCGCAAATGCTGTTTCGCCACACGCCGCGCGACCTTGTTGAAGTCGGCTCCCACCAGCACCAGCGGATGTTGCTCCAATACTTCGCCCCGCGCGGTCTTCTGTTTCACCACTTCGTACAAATGCTCCAGAAAAGTTCCGTCGCCGCAGCCCATGTCGCAAATTCCCTGCGGCTGCCGCGCGAGAGGCCGGTTGAAAATCTCGATAATAATTTCATCCACTTTCTTGAAATAAGTTTTGTGCGCGCCGCCGCTGCCCCATACGTTCATACCGCGATTCACCAGTAGCTCCACGCCGCTTTCATCCACCCTCGGCCCGCGCGCATTCCCAAACAGCAGCGTGGGCAGCGCATTGAACATTGGCAAATACGAAACCGTCACACCATAGGAAGTCGCAAGCTGCGCGGCATAAAGCCCGCGCGCATTCAGCCGCACGCTATTCCCGTCGCGCACCAGCCAATCCTGCGTAGCCAGCAGATCGAACAGACAATTCAAGCTCGCCTGATTTCCCGCGAGCGTGCGCGTTTCCACCGGGCCTTGCTCCAACCGCGCCAGCACGCCGCCGCGCGCCAGTGCGACCATCGCCGGTCCGATCAACACTCCATCCAGATGCCCGCGTATCGTTTCGGCCACCTTTGCTGCGAGCCGATCATCTTGCGGCGTCGCGAGCCAACGGTCCTTCGCGCGGTGTACCAACGCTTGCAGGGAAGGGAGGACCGGGCCGTCGAACTTGCCGTACAGAAAATCTTCGAGGAACAGCGCCTTGGGGATAAATGAAATCACTTCATGGTAAAGCGGCGCCGCCGATTGCACGCCGACGGCACCCTCGGGTGTAACCGAGTACGTGGGTGGCTGGCCGTTTTCTTCCGCCCGCTGCCGCAACCAACCACACGAAGCGAGCAAGCGCAGCGCCACGCGCAAGTAACCGCGATTCGCGTGAGTGTGCGCGGCGATTTCGTCCAGCGTGACCCACGTCGCGGGAGAGTCGAACATCCGGAACACGCCGCGGTCCGCCAGCGCCGCCACGGTAGGCGCCAGCGCAATTCCCGACAGGTGATTGAAGATGGTCGCCCGGACGGCTGCTTTTTCGTCTTCCACCGTCAACGCTCCTACTCAGCGAACATAACCGAACTCTCAAAGTAGGAATGTCCTACTCGCGCCCTTCGAACAAATCTCTCCCCTCGACCAGCGCCCGCATCTTGCGGTCCACCACGCTGCGCTGCAGCATCCAGAATCCACAATCCGGATGCACGTAATGCAGCCGCGCCGCGCCAATCGTCTTTGCGATTTTTTCGATGCGCGAAGCGATCAGCTCGCGCGACTCCACTTCGTTGTCCTTAATATCAATCACGCCGATTCCCAGCCCGATTTTGGGATCCAAGTCGTTGAACGCGGACAATTCCTCGTAACCCCGTCGCGCAAATTCCAGAACGAGGTGGTCGGCCTCGAGCGAATTCAAGAAGGGAATCAAATCGCGCCAGAACCCGCGCAGCATGGGCTGGCCGCCGTAATTCCCGAAACAAATGTGCACGGCTTTTTCGTTCAAGATGCCGCCGAGCGCGTGATTGATCGCCTCGGCAGCCCACGGCGCGTCCTGCGGAAAGCCCACGATGCTCGCTTCGTCCAGCTGCACGGTGTCTGCTTCGATCAATTCCAGCTGGCGGCGCAGAATGTCCGCAATGTCCATGGCCAGCTCGGCCGTATCCTTATAGAAGCAATTCGTCAGCAGCCGCGAAAGCATGTGCGGCCCCGTGCAGGTGAATTTCAAAGGCGATTTCGTCAGCACGCGCGAGAATTCGTAGTCGCGCGGCAAGTTCAAAGTTCCTTCGCCAATTCGCTCCACCACCATCCCGGCGGTGAGCAGCCGGAATCCCGATGCGCGATCGGCGCGGAAGCGGTCAAAATCCGAAAGCGAGAAATGTTTGCGGATGCCTTCCATCTGCGAAACAAAATAATCAATCATGCCGTTGGTTTCCGGATGACTCGGATCGAAACGCATCAGCTCGCCGTCGGAAATCAGGTCCAGTCCGGCCAGTTCCTGTGTCTTCAGTACAGACATCACCGCATCGCGCAGCACCAGCCGCGATGTATTTCCCACCAGCCACGACGGAACTGGATAACTGCCCACCACCGTAGTTTTGATTCGCGGATTCACGCGGCCTCCTCCCGTCCGGCGGACGGTCCGAGCGAAAACATCGAGCTCGATGAAATCGATGATAACTCCGATAATGCCGCCGTTGATGCCCGGTTGTATGCAGCACCGATCGCTGTCCTGGTCGCTGGCTCCGGCGATATCGTTAACACTTCGCTCGACCTTCGTGGTGCGAGCGCGGCGCACCAAAACCGGGCGAACATCGGCCACCTCGATTGCCGCGCGTCCGCCCGGATGTATACTGACCCCGCGATCGGCGCACAGGCGCGCTCCATCCGATTCGCAGTCCGCGCGCAGCCGAGTCCGGAGGACCACATGGCAATCGTTGATGCGAAAAGCAGTTTGGCGTCAGTCATACAGGAATATGCTCGCCCCGAAGCTCACATTGGCGCGGGAGAAGACGAATCTCCCTACGTTCCGTTCAAAGAAAATGTTTTCATCCGCCATCTCGCCTTCGACGTGCGCACAAACTCTTTTGCGAACATCCTGTGGGTCAAGAAGGGAGGCATGTTGGGGCGCCACAAGCACCGCGGCCCGATTTCTGCCTGCACGCTGGAAGGTAGCTGGCGCTATTTGGAATACGACTGGGTCGCGCGGCCCGGCAGCTACATCCGGGAAAATCCCGGAGCGATTCACACCCTGGTTTCCGACGATCCCAACGGCATGAAAACAATTTTCTTTTTGAATGGATCTCTGGAATTTTATGATGACAACGACGTGCTGCTGGACACCCTCGACGTCTTCTGGTTCATCGATCATTACCTTGGTCACTGCCGCGCCCACGGCCTGAAGATCAACGAGAAACTCTGGATCTGACCGCGCGCTAAGCGCAGCGCCGCCACGCAACACGCACGCGCTTTCTTGTCGGATCGACGTTTCATATTGTGAAAGCGTCTTTCATATTGACACTTCCCGGATTCTATCTACAATGCCGCAAGGGTCAAGAATAAAGTTCCGCACCTGCACGAGCGCTGCAACGGAGGATTTGTGCCATCCAGGTCGGCATCCGCGAATAGCAGCGGCCGCGTCCGCAAAATCACTACGCCTGGTTCCAGCAAATCGCTGCAAAAAGCCCTGCGTATTCTGCTGCACCTCGGCCAGAACGGCCCCGAGCTAGGCATCACGCAACTCGCCACCGCGCTCAATCTGGACAAAGCGACAGTCCATCGCCTGCTCAACGCCATGGAAAAATTCGGAATGATCGAACGAAATGCGGACAACGAGCGATACCGCCTCGGCCTGAAGCTGCACGAGCTCGGAACGAAAGCGGTCGAATCGCGCACGCTGCGGACGGAGGCGCACCGTTTTCTGCTCGAAATGTCTCGCCGCTCGCACGAAACCGTCAGCCTCGCCGTGCCCGGCGCGGGAGGCATCCTCTGCCTCGACCGCGTGAACTCGCCGCAGACCGTGATCACCGTGCGCACCGATGTGGGCGCGCACTTTCCCGCGCACTGCACCGCGGTGGGCAAAGCCGTGCTCGCGTTTCTACCCGACCAGGAAATCAACGCGCTACTGCTGCGTAACGGCCTGCCGCGCTTCACGCCTTCTACGTTCACGCGCGCGTTCGACCTGAAAGAAAACCTGCGCCAAATACGCCAGCGCGGATATGCGATTGATAATCAGGAACTTGAAAGGGGATTGAGCGGCGTTGCGGCGCCGGTTTTGCTCGCAGAAAATCGCGTGGTCGCCGCGGTGGGAATCGCTGGGCCCACGCTGCGGTTTCGCGGAAAAGAGCTCGCACAGAAAATCGCGCTGGTGCGCGAAATCGCCGCGAAGCTTTCCGCCAGCCTGGGCGGCGCAGCCTCGTTGTCCCGAGCCTCATGGTCACAACGTTGCTGATTCAATAAAGGAGTATACAAATGTCCGCACCATACCGCGCCGACCACGTCGGCAGCTTTCTTCGTCCCGCCGAATTGCTCGAAGCGCGCCACACCGCCGCGCAAGATCCGGAACGCCTGCACGCCATCGAAGATCGCGACATCGAGCGTGTTCTGGCCAAGCAAAAGGAGCTAGGCTTCGAAATCTTTACCGACGGCGAATTTCGCCGCCGCAATTTCATGAGCGATTTTACCGACGCCGTGGAAGGCTTCGACCTGGGAGACGCCGTCGCGCGCTCCTGGAAGGCCGGCCAGGAGAAAGACGCGCCCGTAAGCAGCATCACCGGCATCGTCACCAAGAAACTGCGCGCCGTCGAGCCGCTCACCGGGCGCGAGCTTTCTTTCCTTAGAAAACATAGCCCCGGCAACATTAAAATGACGTTGCCCAGCGCGACGCAATTTCCGGCTATCGCTTTCAAGCGCGGCGTCACCGACAAAGTTTACAAAGATCACTCTGAGCTCCTATGGGACATCGTCGCCATTATGAAAACAGAACTGGCCAGGCTTTCAGCCGAAGGCGTGAAGTACATTCAGATTGACGCGCCGCGCTACAGCTATTTCATGGATCCCAAATGGCGCGAGTGGATTCGCACCGAAATGAATATCGCGCCGGACGCGCTGCTCGATGAATCCATCCGAGCTGACAACGCCTGTTTCGCCGCGGCGAAGCGCCCCGGCGTGACGCTCGCCATGCACCTCTGCCGCGGCAATAATCGCAGCCACTGGTACGCCGAAGGCGGCTACGACGCCATCGCCGAAAAGCTTTTCGCAACCATGGCCGTGGATCGTTTTCTGCTGGAATACGACGACGCTCGTTCTGGAACTTTCGAGCCGCTGCGCCTGGTTCCGCGCGATAAGACCGTCGTCCTCGGCCTGATCAGCTCGAAAAAGCCGCAACTGGAAAACGCGGACGACATCACGCGCAGAATTGAAGAAGCCGCACGCTTTTTCCCGTTGGAAAATCTTGCGCTCAGTCCGCAATGCGGTTTCGCCTCCACCATGGAAGGAAATCTGCTCACCGAAGAAGCGCAGTGGGCTAAGCTGCGTCTCGTTGCAGACGTCGCTCGCCGCGTCTGGAGCTAAACGTGTCGGCGCGCCGCGACCGACCGCATTGCTTGACATTCCCAAACCGGAGGAGAAGAATCCACACGAAGTAGATCGTACAACTGCGCGATAAACGCGCATCGTGCGCCCGCAGACGATCCGCGGCATTCGGTTCGCGATCCGCGCTCGAAGAGGAAGGTACGCCATGCTCTCCACTCCCTACATTGACGGCAAGGCCATCGAAGTTTCCCCCTCCGCGATGGCGGACGTCCTTAACCCAGCCAATCAGAAACCATTCGCCAAAATCTTCATGGCGCAAGAGCAGCACATGCGCGCCGCGATTGATGCCGCGCATGCCGCAAAAACCGCCTGGGGAAATTCGCCTGCCGCCCTACGCGAAAAAATTCTGCATCGCGCCGCCGACGAACTGGAAGCAGCCACCAGCGAGATGGTGGATTTGCTGATTGGCGAAGGCGGCTCCACGTTCGGGAAAGCTCATTTCGAAGTGCCGTTTGCCGCGAACATGTTGCGCTCGATCGCGGGAGAAGCGCGGCGCGTGCAAGGCGATGTGTTTCCTTCCGACGTTTCCGGACTTTTGTCGCTCGCGATTCGACGCCCGCTCGGCGTCGTTGCCGGCATCTCGCCATTCAATTTTCCCGTTGTCCTGTCGCTGAAGAAAGTCGCGTTCGCGCTGGCCACCGGCAACACTTTCGTCCTGAAGCCATCGGAAGAAACTTCGCTGGTCGGCCTGAAGCTCGCCGAAATTTTCGAAAAGGCCGACCTGCCGCCCGGAGTGCTCAACGTCGTTCCCGGCGACGGCCCCACGCTCGCCCGGGTGCTGTTCGATGATCCGCGCGTGAAATTGATTTCGTTTACCGGCTCAACAGCCGTCGGACGCCACATCGCCGTCGAGTGCGCGAAAAAAGGCAAGCGCGTGGTGCTAGAAATGGGCGGCAAGAGCCCGCTCATCGTGCTCAAAGATGCGGACGTGGATTACGCGGTGGACACCGCTTGCTTCGGAATCTTCATTCATCAGGGGCAGATCTGTATGGCCGGATCGCGCATCATCGTCGAAGCCCCGATTTACGAGTCGTTTCTGCAGCGATTTGCAGCCAAGGCCAAGACTCTGCAAGTAGGCGATCCGCGCGACCCGCATACGGTAATCGGCCCGCTGATTCGTTCGTCACAATGCCAGATGATTGACCGCAAAATCAAAGAAGCCGTCGCGGCCGGCGCGCGCGTCCTAACCGGCGGCACCTATGAAGGGAATTTTTATCAGCCCACGGTTGTGGCGGATGTCACTCCGAACATGGCCGCATTTCGCGACGAGCTTTTCGGCCCGGTCGCAGCCGTCAGCCGCGCGGACAACGCCGAGCACGCGCTCGCGCTCGCCAACAATTCGTCCTACGGCCTTTCTTCTGCGGTTCTCACCAATGATTTGCAACTCGCGATGCGTTTTGCGCTCGAACTCGAAGCGGGCATGGTGCATCTGAACGGCCCCACCGTTCACGACGAGCCGACAGTTCCATTCGGTGGCGTGAAAGATTCAGGAAGCGGCCGCGAAGGAGGCCGCTGGTCGGTAGAAGAGATGACGGAAGTGAAGTGGGTAACAATCCAAATGGGCCGCCGCCACTATCCGTTCTGAATGTGGCCAAGGTTTTGACTTTTTGCTTTTCGCCGCGCTCACACTCAACAATCAAAAAAAACCGTTTCCCCAGTCCCCTGCATAATCACATCCCACTTCAACACCCCATCCACGCCCGGCGCCTTCCGCGCAATCATAGTCCCACGCCGTCCTGGCTCGACCAATCCCAATGCGAAATCCCGCGCATTCCCCGGCTCATCCGGAAAATAAATCCGCGTCACCAATCGCCGCAACAATCCGCGCATGAAAACAGAAACCGCAATGTGCGGCGCCTGCAATTTTCCATCAGGCCCTGGCACCGCCCCAGGCTTGATCGTCGTGAAACGAAACTTTCCGTCTTCATCCGTCGGAATGCGTCCGTAACCCTGAAATCCCGCGTCCACAGGCTTGTCCTGGGCGTCTTCCGGATGCGCATATTTCCCGTGCGAATTCGCCTGCCATAATTCGACGACCGCGTCCGGCACGCCCACGCCATCCGCGTCCAGCACGCGCCCCTCGATCGTCACGCGCTCGCCCACGACACCAGATCCGGCAAGCTCCGCGCAATTCAGCCGCTCGAGGCCAATGCTGAAAAACGGCCCGACGGTCTGTGACGTAGTGGCGCGCAACGTCATCTATTTCTCCATCGGCGTCGCGTCGCGGCCGTTCAAAATAATGTCGAACTTATATCCCAATGCGTGCCCCGGAATCGTGCTCTCCCAATCGAAAGCTGAAATCAATCGCTGTCGCGCCGATTCATCCGCTGTACAGTTATAAATTGGGTCGAAGGGAAGCAAAGGATCGCCGGGAAAATACATTTGCGTCACCAAACGCGTCGCAAACGCCGGACCGAACAAAGAAAAATGCACGTGCGCCGGGCGCCACGCATTGTGATGATTGCCCCACGGATATTCTCCGGGCCGCACAGTTATGAAACGATAGCGGCCCTCGCCATCCGTCATCGCGTAGCCGTGGCCGCTGAAATTTGGATCGAGCGGCGCCTGATGCTGATCCACTTTGTGCCGGTAGCGTCCCGCAGCGTTCGCTTGCCACACCTCGACCAGCGTTTTTCGCACCGGCTTTCCATCCTCGTCCAGCACGCGCCCGCTGACGATGATGCGCTCGCCCAGCGGCTCGCCGGAATGCTGCCGCGTTAAATCGCATGCCTTCACGTTCACAGTTTCCGGAGCAAACACCGGCCCGGTAATTTCCGAAAGCGTGTGCGGCAAATAAACCAGCGGCTGCGAAGGCGCGCGCTTGCGCGACGAGACGTAAGTCGCATGCAAATATTCCGGCTGCGTTCCAGGAACCGCGCGCCGATATCCCGGCGGGTAGCTCATTCAATTTTCCTCACCAACACTATACATCGTACGCGAAACAACCGCGGCAAGTTCACTCCGCGCCGGCCACGCTGCCATGTGCCGCAGCCGTCCGCGCATGCAAATCACGTAGCGCGGCCAGCTCGTTCGCCGTTGGCTTTGGGGTAATTTCCAGATTTGCCGCCACGCGCAATTTCCATCCCGTGGAGTTTCTGGCTTGTTTGGCGCGCACGCCGGGATGCACCGCCGTCAACACCAGTTCATTCGTCGCCGGATCTGAATTCAGCACGCCCAGATCCGAAATTACCGTCGTAGGTCCGCGCCCGCGTACTTTCACGCCGTCGTTTCTCCCGCTTCGTTCGAAATATCCCGAAGACGTAACGAAATCCAGTTTCTCCACGAACGTGCGCTGGTTCTGTTTCAGCAAGATCGCCACTTCTTTTGCCGCCGTCACAATTTCCGGCGCGCCTCCCGAACCGGGCAGCCGTACCTGCGGCGAGTCGTAACTCCCGCCGATCACAGTGGTATTGATGTTACCGAACTTGTCAATCTGCGCCGCGCCCAGAAAACCCACGTCTACGCGCCCGCCCTGGAGCCAATAACGAAAAATTTCCGGCACGGACACCACCGTATCCGCCGTCTCCGCCAACTCGCCGTCTCCGATGGATAGCGGCAGCACCGAGGGTTTTGCGCCAATCGTCCCGGATTCGTAGATCAATACAACATCTGGCGCATGCGTCAGCCGCGCCAGATTCGCCGCTGCGCTCGGCAGCCCGATGCCGACAAAACACACGCTTCCATTCCGCAGCCACCGCGCTGCGGCGATGGTCATGATCTCGCTCGGCGAATATTCCAGCTCAGCGATGGCTGATCACCTTCGCTTCCGCCCCGCTGCTGCGGCGGTATTCCGCAAAATCCGCGGTGCCCATCACATGCCGGTCCATCCACGCGCGAAACGTTTCGCGCTCCCGCGAAATTCCATCCCACGCGATGCAAAAAGCGTTGTCGCGTTTGTAATAGCCGTGCGCGTATGAAGGATGCGCGCCGCCTGGCACCACGCAGACGCAATTCACTACCCACGCTGGCAGCACGCATGCGTTCAAAGGCGCGTCAAGATTGTCCACAATTTCTTCCACTGTCACGATCACTTTCTTCGCCGCCAGCGCCGCCTCTTTTTGTATGCCAACAATTCCGTAAATCAACACATTGCCTTTGCGGTCCGCCTTCTGCGCATGCAGGATACTCACATCGGGAGACAGCGCCGGAGTCGCTGCCAAAACTTCGCCGGTGAACGGGCACTCGATGGATTTTATTTTTTTATTGTGCTTCGGCAAATCGGAGCCAACATATCCGCGCATCACCGCGAACGGCAGCCCCGACGCGCCCGCCTGATAACGCGCAGCCATGTCCGCGTGGCTGTGTTCTTCGATCGCCAGCGGCGTAGGCCAGCCGGTCTGTATCGCGTCGCGAAATCGGTGCAAGGAACCCACACCGGGATTTCCACCCCAGGAAAATATCAATCGCGCAGCACATCCCATCCCGATCATCTGGTCGTAAATCAAATCTGGGGTCATGCGAATCAGCGTGAGGTTGCGCCGGCGTTGGCGAATCAACTCGAGCCCGGCGGCAAAAGGTATCAGGTGCGTAAATCCTTCCAGCGCCACGGAATCGCCGTCGTGCACCAATTCCGCGGCCGCTTCGCGCAATGATACGAGAGTCGCCACGATCTCTCCCCGAAGTTTGCGTGGTTCGGATGCCCGCCTTGCGAAATACCCGGGCGAATTTATGCAGGCGGCCTTGTTTTTGTCAAGGCCGATTATCGAAATAGCGTGCGCCTATCGGCCAATTCGTGTATCCTTCGCCGTTTCCAAGCCATTTCGCAGGAGAGCTTCGATGCCGCGCGCCAGTACTCACAAATCCATAAAATCCAATAAACCCGCCAAACCCACCACTCGACCAGATCGCGCCGCGCCGCCCGCCGCGACCGTCACTGCGACTGCGTTGAATTCCGCTGCCGCGCCATCCACTCCTTCCGCGCAAATTGACGCGCTAACCGGCGATCCCGATTTCATGACGTCGCTCGCTCGCGGCCTCGCCGTGATCCAGGCGTTTTCCCAGAAAAAACGCCAGCTCACCATTTCGCAAGTGAGCAACAAAACCGGATTTTCGCGCGCCGCAGTCCGCCGCTGCTTGTACACACTCGGAAAACTGGGTTTCGCTGGCTCCGACGACAATCGCCATTTTTTTCTGCAGCCACGCGTCTTGGCGCTGGGTCACTCCTACATTTCTTCCATGCCGCTCGCGACGGCCGCGCACCCCATCCTCGAACGCTTCAGTCGCATGATGCACGAATCCTGTTCCATCGCCACGCTCGATGGCCTCGACATCGTTTATGTCGCGCGCGCCAACGTTACGCGCATCATGGCCATCGACCTCGGTGTCGGCAGCCGTCTGCCTGCGTTCTGCACGTCGATGGGCCGCGTGCTCCTCGCGAATTTGCCGCCCGCCGAACTTGAATCTTTTCTCGCACGCATTCAATTCACGCGCTACACCGAACGAACCATCGTCACCGCCGACAAATTGCGCCCCGTGCTGCGCATGGTTTTGCGCAACGGATATGCCATCGTGGATCAGGAGCTCGAACTCGGGCTCCGTTCGATGGCCGTGCCGATTCTAGGTCCCAGCGGACAGGTGGTAGCCGCGGTCAACGTCGGCGCGCACGCCCAGCGCGTCTCCAATCAAGAGATGCTCAACAATTTTCTGCCGCACCTGCGCTCCGCGGCGCAGGAACTTTGCATGTTGTTGCGATGACGGGCGCGACCATGATCGCCACAAACAAGAAATGAACATCGATGCCAGAGACTACTCGAAGCGTTACGAGAACACCCTCGTAGCCATCCTGTTCTTTTCCTGGGGCACAGTCTTCCTCGACCGCATGTCGCAGCTTTACCTCGCGCCCTACATCGCGCCCGAGTTCCATCTGACGCACGAACAAGTCGGCATGCTCGCCTCGGTTCTCGCCATCACTTGGGCCGTTTCCACTTTATTTTTCGGCGCACTCTCGGATCGCTTCGGTCGCCGCAGAATCCTCATTCCCGCAGTCTTCGCGTTTTCACTTTTGTCCTGGCTCTCCGGCGTCGCACACACGTTTCATCAGCTGTTGCTGGCTCGCGCGCTGATGGGAATCGCCGAAGGCCCGTGCTGGTCCATCATGACCGCGCTCATCGAGGAATCCTCCACTCCCAGCCGCCGCGGACGCAATATCGGCATCGTCGTCAGCGCCGGAGCTCTCGTCGGCCTCGCCGTCGCGCCGATTCTAACGACGCAAGTCGCAGCCCGTTTCGGCTGGCGCTGGGCCTTCTTCGTCTGCGGCGTGCCGGGAATTCTGATGGGCCTGCTGATGTGGAAATTCGTGAAGGAGCCGCCGAAAAAATCCAGCGCGGACGGCGAGCGCCTCCACCAACCCAGAATTCGCGATTACTTCGCGATTTTGCGCTACCGCAACGTATGGCTCTGCTGCATCGGCGCCGCCGGTTTCATCTCCTGGCTGTTTTTGTGCAATGTTTTCGCGCCACTCTACATCACCGAAGTCGCGCATCAGAAAGCCACGACCGCCGGATTTCTGCTCGGCGCCACGGGCCTCGGCAGTTTCATCCTCGGGTTCCTCATGCCCGCTCTGTCCGATCGTCTGGGGCGCAAGCCTGTCCTACTCGCAATGGCGGCGATGTCCGCTCTGGTTCCGCTCGTGCTGCTCATCCCGCCGCTGTACGCGTATCCGTGGATATTGGCGACGATTCTATTCCTCACCAATGCGGGGCAGGGAATGCCGACGCTCGTGATGGTGCTGATTCCCACCGAAAGCGTGCCGCCGCAATTTGCCGCTACGTCAATCGGCCTCGCCACACTGGTGGGCGAAGTGTTCGGCGCGACGATCGCTCCAACTCTAGGCGGCGCGCTCGCGGAAAAGCACGGCCTAGGAATCACGCTGCTGATGTCTGCCGGTGGCGCAGGTCTTTTGTTCGTGGTCGCGTTGTTCCTGAAGGAAACCGCGAACGTCAAAAACGGCAGCGCGCATCCGCAAGTCGTTGCCGAACTACTTCACTAACGTGCTGCAACCATGCGAGCGATAGACTATTTCGACAAGCAAGCCGAAGCGCTTCCCGATCGCATCGCGATAATTGACGGCAGCGCCCGTTACTCGTACGCCGATGTGCGCCGCGCTAGCGTGCGCATCGCCCGCGGCATGTGCGCCGCCGGCCTTCGTGGCGAGCAGCCCGTCGCGATCTATTCCATCAATGACGCGCGCGTTCTGCTCTGCATGCTGGGCCTGATGCGCGCCGGCGGCGTCTGGGTGCCGATCAATTATCGCAACGCGCCGGATGCCAACGTCGAATATCTGAATTACGTCAAAACTGCCTGGCTCTTCTATCACAGCAGCTACCGCGACCGCGTCCCGGAACTCCAAGCGCGCGTCCCCACATTGCAGCACCTGATCTGCGTTGACGCCGAAGACGGGGAAAATCCATCGCTCGAAAAATTCATGCAGCGCGGAACCAACGCGATTGATGTCGCCCCAGCCGATGTCGCTCCACTCGATATCGACTGGGCCGACGCCCGAGGAAATCCCGATCGTCTCGTCGGCCTGGTTCCCACGGGCGGCACCACGGGGCCGGCCAAAGGTGTGCGCGTGACGAGCCTGTCCTGGGGCACCATGACGGAAATGGCTTCGCACTACTGGCACAGCGAAGGCTGCGATCCGGTCTGCCTCAGCGTCGCGCCGCTTTCGCACGCCGCCGGAGTAGTCGCGTTCACTATGTTCACTCTTGGCGCGACGAACGTAGTCATGCCGGGTTTTGACGCGCTCGAAGTTCTGCGCAATATCGAGCGCTTCCGCGTCACCCATTTGTTTTTGCCGCCCACTGCGTTCTACGGATTGCTCGCGCATCCGGACGGACCTAAATTCGATTATTCGAGTTTGCGCGTTTTTCTGTTGGCCGCATCGCCCGTCTCGCCAGACAAGCTCAAACAAGGCGTCGAAATGTTCGGCCCGTGTCTGTGTCAAAGTTACGGCCAGACCGAAGCTCCGATGCTGATGACGTTTCTCGATCAAAAAACCGTCGCATCCGCAGCCGCTGGAGATCATCCCGAACGCCTGCGCAGCTGCGGCAAAGCCACTTCCGCGGTGCGTCTCGCGATCATGGACGAACAAGGCCAGCTCCTGCCTCCGGGGCAACCGGGAGAAATCGTCGCGCGCGGTTCGCTCGTCTCGCCGGGATATTACGAAATGCCGGAAGCCACCGCAGAAATTCGCACGCACGGCTGGCATCACACGGGTGACATCGGCTACCGCGACGAAGACGGATATTTTTATATCGTCGATCGCAAGAAGGACATGATCATCTCCGGCGGCTTCAACGTCTATTCCGCCGAAGTAGAAGCGGCAATTATGGCGCTGCCGCAAGTACACGAATGCGCGGTAATCGGCGTGCCAGACGCCAAATGGGGCGAAGCCGTGAAAGCGTTGGTTATGTTGCGTGCGGGGCAATCACTAACGGCGGAAGAAATCCTCGACCACTGCAAAACAAAACTAGGCGGTGTGAAATCCCCAAAGTCAGTTGAATTTGTAGCGGAGATTGCCAAAACTCCAGCAGGCAAGATCGATCGCAAACAGCTCCGCAAGCCCTATTGGGCCGGTGCCGACCGCGCCGTGCACTAGCAAGTTGCGAACATCACGGATTAGATCCGCGGCCGCGTCCTTCACCGCTCGCGGCGTCCTTCACACTCTGATTCGCGCGAAAAATCACATAAGCGCGAATCGCCGCCGCATCCCCGTGCGAAACCTCCTTAGAAAAAGAAACCATGCCATTCTCCCGCAACAATCCACCCAAGACGATGTTGAACCACTGATCATTCGTCAAAGTGCTCGAATAACGCAGATCCGGCAAAACTCCGCCGCTAACCGCCACATCCCCATGACAATTCCCGCAAAAACGTTGATACATCTGTTCGCCCCTGCGCACCGTCGCGGCATTCGCAGTCGCGGCGGGAGGATGCAACACCTCCGCCTCCATCTCCGGCAACGCAGGCAAGACCGCCTTCCCGCCAAGCTTGAACGCCAGCATGCGCGATACATTTCGCATGCGCCCCGCTTTTAACGCAGGTTCGCCGGCAGCCAGCGGAAACACTCCGCCCCACCCCGCCAGAATCGCAACGTACTGTTCACCATTCACAGTGTAAGTAATCGGCCCTGCGATCGCGCCTGTCTGTATCGCGTGAGACCACACCCTCGCGCCCGTATCCGCAAGATACGCTTCGAAATTTCCCTTCGCCGTGCCCTCGAAAACTAAATTGCCCGCCGTCGAAACCACCCCGCCATTCCACGCCTCGGGACGATCCACGTCCCACGCCTGTTTCTGCTGAATCGGGTCCCACGCCACCAGGCGCCCTCGCACGCTGTTCATGATCGCTTTTTTGATTTGCGGATCCTGCGGCATCCCCGCGGCTGCAAAATCAGTCCCCGTATCGAACGCAAAATTCTTCGCGTGAAAATCCGTATTGGACTTGTACGGGAATCCCGCATCCTGAATCGGAATGTAAACCAGTCCAGTCACAGGGCTATAAGACATCGGCTGCCAGCTGTGCGCCCCCAAAGGCCCGGGAGTAATCAGTTCCGGATTGCGTCCCGGATAACGCGCCAGCGCTGTTTCCACAGGCCGGCCAGTCTTCATGTCCACGCCGCTGGCCCACGTGATATGCGTATAAGGCGCGGCCGAAATCAGCGCCCCATTCGCGCGATCCAGCACATAAAAAATTCCGTTCTTAGGCGCGTGCATTAAAATTTTCTGCGGCTGTCCCTGAATCGCCAAATCAGCCAAAATCATTTGCCCGTCCGAATCGTAATCCCAAGCCTCGTCCGGATTCTCCTGGTAGTGCCACACGTATTCGCCAGTCTCCGGCCGCAGCGCCACAATCGAACAAGTGAATAAATTATCGCCGCCACGCGGGCTGCGAATTCGCGGGTTCCAAGGTGCGCCATTTCCCACGCCGATAAAAAGCAAATCAAGTTCCGGGTCGTACACAATCGAATCCCACACCGTCCCGCCGCCGCCGTATTTCCACCACTCCCCAGTCCACGTCTTCGCGGCCTTAACCAGAATCGGATTCTCGAAGGGTTTTGCCGGATCACCCGGCACCGTGTAAAACCGCCAAGCCATCTGGCCCGTTTCCGCGTCATAAGCAGAAACGTATCCGCGAACGCCCATCTCCGCTCCGCCGTTCCCGATGATCACTTTGCCCTTCACCACGCGCGGCGCGCCCGTAATTGTGTAGCGAAATTTGCGGTCAATCGTCAACTTTTCCCACACCATCTTTCCCGTCGTCGCATCCAGCGCCTCAAGCCTTCCATCCAGCGTCCCGAAAAATACTTTCCCGCCCCACACCGCCACACCGCGATTCACCACGTCGCAACAAGCATTCACCGCCCACTCCGGATTTACTTTCGGGTCGTAAGCCCACAGCGGCGCGCCTGTCGCGGCATTCAACGCGAAAACTTTGCTCCACGCGGTCGTGAAATACATCACGCCGTCCACGACGATCGGCGTCGCCTCCTGCCCGCGTCGCGTATCTAAATCGTAGAACCACGTCAGTCCCAATTGCCTGACGTTCTTATCGTTCACAAGCTTCAACGGGCTGAAGCGCTGCTCGTTGTAAGTGCGCCCATGCACCAACCAGTTTCCCGGATCACGATCCGCGCGCAGCACACGCGCTTCGTTTACGTCCTGCTTCACGTCAGCTCCGGGATTTTCATCCTGCGCAATGCGCGACCCACTCCCGCCGCAGCCCGCGCAAAATGCGGCAGCCACGCAAATTACCGTCGCCAGCAACGCGAGACTCCGTACTCGCAACGAATATTTTTCTGCGTTCAAATGTTTCTCCGTAAGCAACACATCACGCCACTCCGCGCCCCCACGCAGCCGCTTCGATACTGCTTCGCGCCGTGCAAGTCAAGATAGCATTCCGTGCCCTCTGGGGCGATATTCGCACAAGCGCTCGATTAAAGGCTTGACAAAGTACCACCGCGGCGTTAAACGTTCTGCCCATAAAGGGTGTGGATGCGGACCATCCGGCTTACAAATGGTTGTCCGCTCAAGGGGGGAACCATGGGCGCACGTCCGGCGCTGCTCGCGGTCCTTGTTCTCGCACTTCTCTTCGTTTCCGCGACTCCCGCATTTGCGCAAATCACCGTCGCGCAACTAAATGGTTCCGTCCACGACGAAAGCGGCGGCATTGTCAAGAACGCCACCCTCACCCTGCGCGACACTGCCACCAACGCGGTATATCGCACCGTCTCCAACGATTCCGGACTTTACATCATCCCTAACTTGCCACCGGGCACGTACGAATTGACCGTCGCCTTTACGGGCTTCGCTACCACTGTTGATAAAGGCATCGTGCTTACCGTCGGGCAAACCGCCACCATCGACATCAATCTGAAAGTCGCCACGCAAAACGAACACGTGGTGGTCACTACCGAAGTCCCGCCCATCGAGCCCACTAAAACGGAAATCAGCCAAGTCATAGACACCGAACAAATTCAGGATTTGCCCACCAGCAATCGCCAATTCACCGACTTCGCCCTCTTGACTCCGGGCGTGTCCTCCAGCCGCACGAGCTTGGGCAGTACCTTCACCGAGTATGAGGCCACACAGATTTCTTTCGGCGGAATGCGCTCGTTCAATAACCAGATCACCGTGGACGGTGCGGAATTCGTCAACGTGCTCACCGGTGCACAGCGCTCCACCCCGCCTCAGGAATCCGTGCAGGAATTTCGCGTGGTGAACAACAGTTTCGGCGCCGAATACGGTCGGGCTCTGGGCGGGATTGTCAACATCGTCACCAAATCCGGCGGAAACGATCTTCATGGTTCGGTGTATGACTATTTACAAAATAATGCCACCGACGCGCGCTCGCTCCTCCAGCCTGCCCCGCTGCCAGACGCTTTGCGCCAGAACCAGTTCGGCGGCACCATCGGCGGTCCAATTCGCAAGGACAAAACCTTTTTCTTCGTGAACTACGAAGGCAAGCGCCGCGGCGAATCTCCCACCTACGCGCCAGACTTGGTGAACAACATTGCTGTGATCGACCAAGCCAAAGCATACTTGGGTCTCGCACCCGAAGGTAACGTTGCCGGCTTCGGCGGCCTCACCAGCACTCTCAAGACCGCGAATAACGACTATGGCTTCGCCAAGCTCGACAATCAATTCAATCCCAACAACCACTTGTCCGTCCTCTACAACATTGAGGATGGTCGCGATTTGAACGAACTAGTGGGTCAGACGCTCGACGGCGGTGGCATCGGCACGCCCAGTGGCGGACGAAACCTCTTCGTTCGAGACCAATCGCTCGTCGGCACCTTCGCCACCACAATCAAGCCGAACCTAGTCAATAACTTCATAATGCAGTGGGCCAGGAGGCACTATAATTTTCCGGGCGCCACCGGTCAGCCCGACCTCAGCGTAGTCAACGATCTCGAGTTTGGACACAATTTCGGCACCTACGACGCCACCTATGAGAGCCGCTTCCAGGTTGGCGACTCCGTGGCCTGGGTGAAAGGCAACCACGTCGCGAAATTCGGGTTCGATGGGAACTACGTATGGGATCACAACAATTACCCCGGATTTGAGCCCGAGCGCATTCTGTTTCCGAATCTCGATTGCATGTACACCTTCGCCAACACCGTCGAGGGTTTCACGACTGGCACATACGGCACCATTCCGGTTCCGGCCAACGGGTGCCCCTTGGACACCGCCGCTGACGGCGTGTCGTTCCTTTATTGGGGCGTCAGTCTGCCCAGGACCGGTTTCGTTAACGGTTACGTTCCGCCGGCTGCTACCGGTGCGGGGTTTAACGGCGGATGGCCCAGTGCCTTTCCGACCAACATGTATTCGAATTTTGCCTTCAATTTGAATCACGGCTACTGGGGCCTTTTTGCCCAGGACCAGTGGCGCTTAACTCCGAAGTTCACCCTCAATTACGGTCTCCGCTGGGATTTCGAATCCGGTTTGGGGGCTTTCATCAACTCGGATTACACCGCTTTTCAGCCTCGCATCGGGTTTGCCTACTCCCCGAACAGCAAAACCGTCATCCGCTCCGGCTTCGGGATTTTCACCGATCGCAACAACATGACTTTCTTTTTCACCACGGGCAATCAGAAGACAATCCCTGGATACTTCTGCAATCCACCGAGTGCAGACCCCAATTGCACCGCTGCAACTCCACCCGTAGTGATTCCTATGATCCAGAAGGGTGCCGCGAACGGAGGCTGGCAGCTCTCGGCACAGCCGGGATATCCCGGTACACCCGCAATCCCGTGTGGTCCATCGTGCGCCGGCCTGCCGGGTGGAACCATAAGCCTCGCGGCTCTCACAGCAACAAGTATCCTGGCGGGCGCTCCGTATAACGCTGTCAGCCTGACCGGTCCTTGCACCTTGACGGCCCAGGGCCCCGCTGGTGCCTGCGGCGTTGGTTCCGGTGGAATTCAAAGGACTGGCAGGCTGCCTTATTCCGAGCAGGCCAGTTTGGAAGTTGACCGCACCATCGGCGGTGGACTGACTGTGAACGTCGGCTATCTCTTTGTGGCCGCGCATAAGCTCGTCCGCGGCAACAACATCAACGTGCCTTGTGTTGCGGGTGCCTCGAAGCCCGCAAACCCTTCCGACGCCCAGGGCTTGGTCAATCCAAATGGCAGCCTTACCGATTGTACTGGAGCGCCAGTGATCGGGCCCCTCGGTCTAGGTCCCTTTTTCAGCAGCTTGGCCAATCCTGCGGGGCTGGAATTCGGCGTGCCGAGCGCTGCCAGTCCTGCTCCTACCCTGAGCGCCGGCCTTCTCGACTACAACAACAATGTGGCCAACGCCGCCTACAATGGATTGACCGTTACGGCTTTAGAGCGAGCTGGCCAGTATTTCAATCTGACTGCGAACTACACTTATTCGCATACCATCGACAACGGTAACTTCACCACATTTATCAATCTCCCCCAAAACCAGTTCAACTACGCCGCGGAGCGCGCCAGCTCCAACCAGGACGCCCGCCACCGTTTCGTTGCGAACTTCACGGCCAGCACGCCCGCCCAGAGCTTACTGCGCAATTTCACGTTCAGTAGCATCATCACCCTGCAGTCTGGTCGCCCCTTCACCTTGTTTGCAGGTAACAACACCTTCGGCGACGTCGCCGGTGGTTCGACGGATCGTGTCGGTGGCCCGCCGGTGGCGGTGGCGGCAGGCTGCGCCGTGTCCGCAGCGCTCTGTACCACTACCGTTGGGCGCAACACCTACATCGGCGACCCGCTCTATGTTTGGGACGGCCGCATTTCCCGCTTTTTCCAAATACGCGAGCATATGAGGCTCGATCTGATGGTTGACGTTTTCAACTTCTTGAATCGCGCCAATGTGGATGAAATAACCTCCGTCTACGGCTCGCCGGCTTTCTGCGGCGCCTCTCCCGTGGTCCCCCGGCGCTACAACGACGCCGCAACTCGCGCCATCCAGCAAGGTTTGGTATCTTGCGCCTCGCAGATTGCTGCGACTGTGGGCCCCGCTCCCGGCCTCAATTTTCCTGGGGGCGCTTTCATTGCAGATGGACTCTTGCCCGTTTCCATTCCGGACGCGCCGAACCCTGTTTTTGGATTGCCCAGAACGGTTTTCAATCCGCGCCAGTTCCAATTCGCGGCCAAGTTTTCGTTCTGATCGCGGAGCTGGGAAGCAACGATTCGCGAGTCTTTGTAGGTAGGCGCTCTAGAGTTTGCGCAAAAGTAACGCGTGTCATCCCGAACGGAGTCCCGCGCTTTTCCTTTCCCGCCGCAGTTCGGCGGGCGCGGGACGCAGCGAGGGACCTGCTTTTAGGCGGCGCTGGGGCGAGCGGCTTGTGCGTTCAATCGTTCGCCGCATCACGCGAGTCACAGGTTCTGATTTCGTTTGTCCCGTCGTTCCTCAGGAGAACTTTTTGGCAACCGTCATCCCGCTCCAAGCGAATCCAACGAGCACCCGGCGACTTTGCTCAACCGAAATCATTCCCGCATCCCCGCCGAAATCCGTTAAGCTGCCCCAGAATCTGCGCTCACAGGCCGGGTGACTCCTCGTGTGGACTGTGGACATTGACGTCGGCGGAACTCTAACGGACGCTCTCTTCACCAAAGCAGACGAAACCTTCTGCGTGAAGGTAGACACCACTGCGCACGACCTCACCGTCTGCCTCTTCGACTGCCTCTCGCAAGCAGCCGTGAAACTGAATTTTCCTGACACGAAGGAATTTCTCGAACACGTCGAACTCATCCGCTGGTCCACCACCATCACTTCCAACGTTCTCGCCGAATCGCGCGGCCCCCGCGTCGGTCTGCTCGTCACCGAAGGACACCAGCTTGACCTCTACGGCCCCGAACCGCGCAGCAGCGTTCTGAATCGCCTGATTTCCGAGCACGATGTGATCGGCGTCAGCCCTTCCGCCGACGAACTGGAAATCATGAACGCCGCGCGCAAACTTCTCGAAAGCGGCGTGCGCCGCATCTGCGTCAGCCTGCAGGATTCCCATCGCGATCCGCGCCGCGAGATTTCCATCAAACGCATCATTGACCAGCAGTATCCCGATCATTTTCTCGGCTCCGTCCCGGTCCTCGCCGGCAGCGACATTTCCAAATCCGCCGAAGACCGCACGCGCACCTATTCCGCGCTGATCAATACCTACACGCACGGCGCGCTAGCAGCCACTCTCTTCAAAGCCGAAGACGAGCTGCGCGAAACCGCCGGTTACACCGGCACATTTCTCGTCAGCCACATTAACGGCGGCGTCGCCGGAATCGCGAAAACCAAAGCGATCGACACTATCGAGTCCGGCCCAATCCTGGGAATTCACGGCAGCGCGTACCTAGCGAAAGCCTACGGCTTCAATGACGTAATCGCGATGGACGTCGGCGGCACCACCGCAAAAGTCAGCGTCCTACGCAACGGCGAAGCGATTTATCGCAAGCCCTCAGATTTTTTCGGCATCACGGTGGGCATTTCGCTCCCCGATCTGAATTCCATCGCCCTCGGCGGCGGCAGCATCGTCAAACCCGTCGCAAACGCAAACAAGGCCGATGTTCAGCTGGGCCCCGAAAGCATGGGCTCCTATCCCGGACCCGCCTGCTACGGCCTCGGCGGCGATCAACCCACCCTCACCGACGCCTTCGTCACCGCCGGCCTGATTAATCCGGAATACTTTCTCGGCGGCACGAAATCAATCGACCTCGAGCTAGCCCGCAAGACGATTGCAGACTCCGTTGCCAAGCCACTCAACGTTTCGGTCGAAGGAGCCTGCCGCATCATCGTCCGCCGCGCCTTCGAATCAGTTGCCGCCATGATTCTCGCTGCGAAAAAATCCCTGCGCGAAGATCTCGCGAACTCAATCCTCTTCGCCTACGGCGGCAACGGCAGCCTCTTCGCCTGCGGCGTAGCAGAAAAAGCCGGCCTGCACCGCGTGCAATTGTTTTCACTAGGCTCCGTCTTCAGCGCCTTCGGCTCCTCCGTCTCCGATATCTCTCATTTATACGAAGGCTCGCTCGCCGGCATCGCGCTCACCGAAAGCGGCGTAATCCGCATCCGCCAAATGCTCGAAGAAATGAAAGCCGAAGGCGTGAAAGATCTTCTAGGCGAAGGAATTCGCCCCGAGGGAATTACCTACACCTGTGAACTGGACGCTTCGCGTAACGGCCACAACTCCATCGCCGTCCATTGCTCCGAGTCCTCTCTGCGCAGCGAGAGAGATCTGCATGCCGCGCTTGCGAAAGCTCTAACGCATCACGCATACGCGCCAAACGACGGCCCCATTTCTCTAGAACTCCTCCGCGTCTCAGTAAAAAAACAAATGCCCAAGCCGCACCTGGTCGAACGCAGGCTGCAAAGCCCCGATTCCTCCCACGCCCGCAAAGGCGTGCGCAAAGTCACCTGGGGCAGCCAAACCGGCGAAGCGCAAATCTACAATTGGGAAGCTCTGCAACCAGGCAATCAAGTAAAGGGCTGCGCCATCCTCGAAGACGTCAACACCACGTACTTCGTCCCTGAAAACTGGGAATTGACCATGGACCGCTTCCGCAACGCCGCGCTCACCCGCTTACCGGAGAAACGATAACCATGCCAACACAAAATGAAAACCGGCTGCGCATCACCGAATATCTCGACCTGGACCTCGACAACGATCAATGGACCTGCAACCGCTGCAATCGCGCCCTAGGCCCCGCACGCGAAAATTACAAAAAAGGCTGCCTGGTCCACGATCGCGATCCGCGCGAAATTCA
Organism: uncultured Acidobacteriota bacterium; assembly: GCA_963786205.1. Classification (GTDB taxonomy): domain Bacteria; phylum Acidobacteriota; class Terriglobia; order Acidiferrales; family UBA7541; genus Palsa-295. The sequence goes on along the minus strand of CAWAYG010000010.1, from coordinate 192,092 downwards.
TCCGCCCCTAGTCACCGGCGCGTTCAATTTCTCCCCCGACCCGCTCTGGGTCCGCATCGTCGAATTCTACTGCCCCGGCTGCGGCACGCAGGTCGAAACCGAATACCTGCCACCCGGCCATCCCATCACCCACGACATCGAAATTGACGTGGACCGCCTGAAAGAACGTTTGCAAAAGGGTGAATTCGTAATTCGCGACCAGCGCCTAGAGGCCACCGAATGAATTCCATAGATATAGATGTCGGCGGCACCTTCACCGACCTGGTCCTCAATTTCAACGGGAAAGCCCTGATCAGAAAGTCTCCGACGACTCCCTACGACCTCTCCGTCTGCTTCACCCGCGTAATCGAAGACGGCGCCGCAGCGCTCGGCATGAAGATTGAAGACCTCCTGCCCGCCATCGAAATGATCCGCTACTCCACCACCATCGCGCTGAACCGCCTGATCGAAAAGAAAGGCCCTCGCCTCGGCCTAATCACCACCGAAGGCCACGAAGACGTAGTCCTGCTGGGCCGCGGTGCGCAGTGGATTGACGGCACGCGCGTTTCCGAACGCCGCAACCTGGCCGTGCAAAATAAGCCCGATCCGCTCATCCCGCGCGACATGATCGTCGGGGTAAAAGAACGTGTAGATTCCCGCGGCCACATCATCCGTCCGCTCGATGAAAACGACGTCCGTGAAAAAGTTCGCTACCTCACCAGTCGCGGCGCTCGCGGATTTGTCGTCGCGCTCCTCTGGGGTTTCCTGAATCCCGCGAACGAGCGCCGCGTAAAGGAAATCATCCGCGACGAGTACAAGGAATTTCACATCGGGTACTTACCGGTCGTCCTCGCCGGTCAAGTCGTCGGCAAGCTCGGCGAATACGAGCGCACCATGGCCGCCATCCTCGACGCTTATCTCCAGCGCTCCATGCAAATCGAACTTTCCGCCATGTGGGACAAGCTCCGCGAAAAAGGCTACTCCAAGCCGCTCCTCATGATCCAAAGCTCCGGCGGCATCGCCGAAGTTTTTCGCACCGCCGCCAGCCGCACCTTCAATAGCGGCCCTGTCTCCGGCCTGATGGGCGCGCATCACGTCGCCAAAATTCTCGGCTATCAAAATGTCGTCATGACGGACATGGGCGGCACCAGCTTCGACGTCGGCCTCGTAGTCAAAGACAGCGTCCGCAGCTACGATTTTCGCCCCATCATTGATTGCTGGATGGTTGGCATCACTATGATCAAAACCCTTTCCATCGGCGCCGGCGGCGGCTCCATCGCCTCCGTCAACAAGCTGCTCGAAAATCGCGTGCAAGTCGGCCCGCGCAGCGCCGGCTCCATTCCCGGCCCCGCGTGTTTCAATCTCGGCGGCACGGAACCGACAGTCACAGACGCGGACGTAGTCCTCGGCTACCTCAACCCCGAATATTATTTCGGCGGGAAAATGCGCCTCGATAAAAATCGCGCCATCCAAGCCGTCCGCGAAAAAATCGCCCAGCCCCTGGGTATCGGCGTCGAAGAAGCCGCAGTGATCGTTCGCAAAATCGTCAACGGCAACATGGCTTCCGCCATCATGAAAGAAGTTCATCTGCGCGGTCACAGCCCCGAAGATTTCATCCTCTTCGTAGGCGGCGGTGCCGGCCCAACGCACGCGGAAGGCTACAAAGCCGACATCCCCAAAGCCGTCACCTTCGCTTTCTCGCCCGTCTTCTGTGCGTTCGGTTCATCCACGATGGACATCATGCACGTCTACGAAGTCTCCAAGAAACTCACGCTAATGGAGCCGCGCACCCAAGTAATGACGAACGAATTCGCCCCATTCAACGAAACAGTCGAAAGCCTGATCGAACAAGCCCGCCGCGACCTAACCGGTGACGGCCTGAATCTAAACGAAGCGTCCTTCGTCCTAGAACTCGACATGCTGTACGGCGGCCAATTCCACGTGAAGCGCGCTCTCTCCCCGCTTCTCGCCGTTCACTCCACAGAAGACGTCTGCGCCATCTGCGACGCCTTCAACAAAGAATTCAGCGAAGCCTTCAGCCCCTTCGTAGTGAATCCCGAAGGCGGCATCTTCATTGAAAGCTTCATCCTGAAAGCGATAGTGCCCACAAAAAAAATCGAGCTGCCGAAGCTCAAGCTCGAAGACGCAAGCCCCGCAGGCGCCCGCAAAGGCGAGCGCCCCGTCTACTGGCCGCCAGATAAAGATTTTCGCCCCACGCCAATTTTCACATGCGAATCACTGCGCCCCGGGAACGTAGTCGAAGGCCCCGCGATCGTCGAAGGCGAATACACCACGCTGGTAGTCCCACCAGCGCTCCATTTTTCCATCAACGACCGCGGCCTAGGCATCCTGGAAAGCTAACGCGCAGCAAAAACGAGGAGACACATGCCCATCCCAACACTCGCCGAAAAACTAGCGTGGCTGAAACCCGCCCCCGCCACGCAACACGAAAAAGACTCCGCCGCGAAAATCCCCCAAGGCGACTACGAAATCGGCGTGCAAATCACCAACGACATCCTAGACGAAGCCATGGAAGTTTTCATCCGCTCCTCGCGCAGCTATTTCGGCGTCTCCGGCGATTCCATGGTCGCGCTCTTCACCGCCGGCGGCGATCTCATCAACGCCTCCTGCGGCACCTACCTCCACGCCATCATCCAGCCCATCGTCATCAAATTTATTCTGAAATATTACGAAAAAAATCCCGGCATCCGCGATGGAGACATCTGGTACACCAACGACGCGCTCTATGGCGGCATCCACAATCCCGATCAAGTGGCGCTCATGCCCATTTTTTACAAAGGACAGCTCCTGGCCTGGGGCTCCGCCGCGCTACACACCACAGAAACCGGCGCCATCGAGCCCGGGGGCATGCCGGTCAGCGCGAAATCCCGTTTCGAAGAAGGCCTGAATCTTCCACCAATCAAAATCGGCGAAAATTTCGAAATCCGCCAGGATTTTCTGGAGTTTTACACTGTTTACGGTCTGCGCGCGCCTGCCATGTTCATCTCCGATCTACGCGCCCGCTGTACCACCGCCGATCGCGTGCGCGTCCGCATCCTCGAACTCGCCGAAAAACGCGGCCCCGATTTCGTAGTCGGCCTGATGCGCAAAATGTGCGAAACCGCCGAAGCCGGAGCCCGCAAGAAAATCAAATCCCTCCCCGATGGTAAATTCCGCGCCGTAGTCTTCAATGACGCGATCGGCTGGACCCCCGCCCTGGTCCGCGCCTGCAATCTAACCCTAACCAAAAAAGACGGCGGCATCGTTTTCGATTTCGCCGGCACCTCGCCCGAAAATCCCTCGTCCTACAACGTGCATCCCCAAGCCGTAGTCGGCCACATCGCCAATTTCATGTACGAATATATTTTCCACGATCTGCCCATCGCCAGCTCCACCTTCGCCGCCATCGATTTCGAATTCCCTGAAGGCATCATCCTCAATCCCGACAAAATGGCCGCTACCAGTTGCTGCGTTTTCATCGGTATGCAGTGCCGCTGTGCCACGCACAACGCATTCGCGAAAATGATGTTTTCCAGCGCCGGCCTCTGGAAACAAGTCGCCGCCGCACCCGGCAGCCAGCACACCTCGCAAATCTGCGCCGGCCACTCCCAGTGGAATCTAGCCGTCTCCGACGTTCTTTCGTTTTCGCTCAACACCCAAGGCCAGGGCGGCCGCTCCGGCCAAGACGGCATGGACGCATACGGTTTCGCCTGGTGCGCTTTCGGACGCGCGCCTGATTCCGAACAAGTCGAAAGCGAACTCCCCGTCACCGTCACGCTCTCGCAGCACTGGAAAGATTCCAGCGGCCCCGGCCTGCATCGCGGCGGCTCCGGCGGCGTGCAGCACTGGATGATTCACAAAGTTCCCGAACTCGTTTCCATGTGCATGGGCAACGGCAGCAAAGTTCCGCTCGGCCAGCCACTTTTCGGAGGCTATGCTTCGTCGCCGATTCCCGGCATCAGCATTCGCAAAGCGGATTTGCTGAAACAAATGGCCGACGCCAACCCCGCGCTCACCATGGATTTCCGCACCATCCTGGAAGATCACACCATCCAGGGAAACTGGAATATGGAATTGATCGCGCGCACGCCCAAAGTTTATGGCGAAGGCGACGTGCTCTTCGGTTTCAGCGGCGGCGGCCCCGGCTACGGCGACCCCCTCGAGCGCGACCCCGCCGAAATTCTCGAAGACGTGAAGAAAAAAATCATCTCCGACGCCACCGCGCAAAATATCTATCGCATCGCCTTCGATCCCGTGCGCCGCAAACTCGATCCCGAAAAAACCAAGCAGCTTCGCGATGAAGAGCGCCGCGCTCGCCTGGCCCGCGGCAAACCATTCGACGAATTCCTGCAGAACTGGAGCAAGCTCAGTCCGCCCAAGGAAATTCTGCAGTGGTACGGCACCTGGCCCGACGCAAAATCCACCGGTCCATGTTTTCGTCCCTAATGCGCACGCGATGAACGCCATCCTCACGCCGCGCCAGATGCTCAAAGGGCTGCTGCAGGGAACTCCGCCGCCCCGCCCTCTGTTCCTGCCCATCGTATTTTCACTCGGCGCGAAAGTGGAAAATCTTCCGCTCCGGGCGTTTCTCCGCAACGCCACGAAAATTTCTAATTCGCTCAGACAAATCCGCACCCATCTGCGCTCGGATGGCGTAGCCTGTTACTTCGCTCCCTATCTCGAAGCGGAAGCGCTAGGCGCCACACTGCATTGGCAGGCAGACGACCAGCCGCCCAGCTTGCAATGGGAGCATCCCGCCGCAGCAGGCGAATTGCCGGAAAATTTGCGCTCGCCCGAAGACGCCGCGAAAAGTGATAGCGTGACCGTCGCAGTCGAAGTAATCCAGCGCCTCAAATCACTTATACGCGATGAGCCTCTACTGTGTGCCGGCGTCAGCGGTCCATTCACTCTCGCCGCTCCTCTTCTCGATTTGCGCCCAGCAGACGCGCCCCCACGCGAAGATTTCTCCGACGCCGCGCTGCAATTGACCGCCGCCACGATCACGCAAATCGCCACTAAATTTGTGGAAGCAGGCGCAAACGTAATCTTCGTCCAGGAAAATATCTTTCCCGCGCTCTCCGCTCAGCACTGTGACGCCTGGGCGCAATCGCTAGCGCCAGCATTCAACATCATCCGCTTCTACGAAGCCCTCCCCGTTCTTCTGTTCAACGATCCGATTTCCTTCGCCGCAAACAAGGATGTCGTGTACGCGCGGAACTGGGATTGCATCCTGTGCCCGGCGCTAGCCGCATTGGCGCTCAGCGCAGCGGAATTTGCTCCTTCACCAGATCGCGCGAAGATCGGAATCGCCCTGCCGGCGGCGGCATTCCAATCCGGCGCGGCATCCGTCGCGGAAAATCTCGTGGAATCACTTCATACTATAATGATGGAGTTGCGGCCCGCGCTCGTCACGACAGCGGGTGATGTCCCGGCAGCCGCGGACATCAAGCTTCTAGCAAAAATCGGGGAGGCAATCCGTCGGTGAGCGCGGCAAGTCCTTGATTCGGCTTTCATGATGCGAAGTGAATTAAAGTGAAATGATCACCAAGCCTCAACTAAACGATCGCGTCCGCCCCGTCCGCCTGCGCACCTCCGGCGCAACTCTCCATCGCCTCGCCGATGGTGCGATCTTGGTCCGCGCGGACGAACCTTTGGGACCGTACCCGAATGTCCTAACCGATCGCCTCGTCCACTGGGCGAAAATCTCCCCGCACAAAATCTGCGTAGCCAAAAGGGAAGCGAATCGCGAATGGCGCAAGCTTACCTACGCCCAAGTGCTGCAAGCCGTCGCCAGCATCGGTCAAGCTCTCCTCGATCGCGGCCTCTCCGAAGATCGGCCCGTCGCCATCCTCTCCGAAAACGATCTCGAACATTTTCAGCTGATGCTCGCGGGCCAACACGTAGGAATCCCCACCGCGCACATATCGCCAGTCTATTCCCTCGTCTCGCGCGATTTCGGCAAGCTGCGTCACACGCTCGGCCTGCTCACGCCCGGCCTCGTCTTCGTCTCCCGTGGTGAACGCTACGCCCGCGCCCTCGAAAAAGTAGTCCCGCCCGCCACAGAAATCGTCGTCACCACCGGACCACCACCGGGCATAAAGACAACCCTGTTCGCCGATCTTCTCGCGACGAATCCAACGCTAGCCGTCGAAGCCGCGCACCAAAAAATCCAGCCGGACTCCGTAGCAAAAATCCTCTTCACCTCCGGCTCTACCGGCATGCCCAAAGGTGTCATCAACACCCACCGCATGCTTTGCTGCAATCAGCAAATGATCGCGCAAGTTTTTTGCTTCCTGCAGGACGAGCCGCCCGTCCTCCTCGACTGGCTCCCCTGGAATCACACTTTCGGTGGAAATCACAATACCGGCATCGCGCTCTACAACGGCGGCAGCTTCTATATAGATGATGGCAAACCGGGCCCCTCGCTCATCGACGAAACGATTCGCAACCTGCGCGAAATTTCCCCCACCGTTTATTTCAACGTCCCGAAAGGCTACGAAGATTTGCTGCCGGCCCTGCGCTCTGACGAACAGCTGCGCGAGAATTTCTTTCGCCACCTCCGCCTGCTGTTCTACGCCGGCGCCGGCTTGTCGCAACCGGTCTGGGACGCCTATCGCGACCTCGCGCTGCAAACATGCGGCGAGCGCATCATCATGGTCACAGGCCTCGGCTCCACGGAAACCGCGCCCATGGCGATTCAAACTACATGGGAAACCGATCAAGCAGGAGTGATTGGTATTCCAATTCCCGGCGTCGAAGCCAAACTCGTTCCGCGCGGCGCGAAACTCGAAGCGCGCGTGCGTGGACCGAACATCACGCCGGGCTATTGGCGCCAGCCGGAATTAACCGCAGAAGCTTTCGACGCGGACGGTTTTTACAGTTTCGGCGACGCTCTGCGTTTCGTGGATCCCGCGGACGTCAACAAAGGTTTCCTCTTCGACGGCCGTTTTTGCGAGGATTTCAAGCTAGCTAGCGGCACATGGGCGAGCGTAGGCCCGCTCCGTTCCCGCATTCTCAGCCATTTCGCGCCATTTGTCCGCGACGTCGTGATCGCCGGACACGATTGCGACGAAATCGGCATGCTGATTTTCGCCGATGCCGACGCTTGTCGCGCTCTATGCCCGCAACTCGAGCGCACAGCATCAACCGCAGACATTTTTTCGCATCACCAAGTTCGCGCACGCTTTCAAGAGCTTCTCGAAACCGCCGCCGCAAATTCCACCGGCAGCTCGAATCGCGTCACCCGAGCGATAATTGTAGACGAGCCTCCATCACTCGACGCCGGAGAAGTCACGGACAAAGGTTCGCTGAATCAACGCGCCGTCCTCGATCGTCGCGCCGCAATTGTCGAAGAGCTCTACGCACCGCAACCATCGTCACGCATTCTGCGCGTCAAAAGCATTAAGGAGAACTAACGCATGCCTACCACGAACACCCCCGGCGGTTTTTTCATCGCCTACGACGACATCTACCTCCTCGACGGCGTCCGCACCCCGTTCATTGATTACAACTCCGCGCTAGGTCTCGTTTCGCCCACCGACCTCGGCATCAAAGCCGCTCGCGCCCTTTTCGAACGCACAAAAATCCCCGCGCAAGACGTCGGCTCCGTAATCGCTGGCAGCGTCGCCCAAGCCAGCTTCGACGCCTACATGCTCCCCCGCCACATCGGCCTATACTCCGGCGTTCCGCTCGATCGCCCCGCGTTGTTAGTCCAACGCGTCTGCGGCACTGGCATGGAAGCCATCAGTCAGGCCGCTGACGCCATCTCCCTGAAAAAAATCCAGCTCGGCCTCTGCGTCGGTGCCGAATCCATGAGCCGCAATCCCATCGCAGCCTACACGCACCGCGGCGGCTTCCGTCTCGGTCAAGTTGAGTTCAAAGATTTCCTGTGGGAAGCGCTGCTGGATCCCGCGCCCGGCATCACCATGGGACAAACCGCGGAAAACACAGCCCGCAAATACAAAATCACGCGCGAAGAAGTGGACCGCTTCGCCGAATTAAGTTTCGCGCGCGCTCTAGCCGCGCAAAAGAGTTGCTTCCTCTCCGGCGAAATCACGCCACTCGTCAGCGAAACATTCGAGCTCGAAGGTTACCACCCTCGCGGCATCGGCCTCCCCAGCAAAATCGAAAGCCTCGCGACCGACACGCACATCCGCCCCTCATCCTACGAAGTCCTCTCCAAAATTCGTCCCGCATTCGACGGCGTACAAACCGGCGGCAACAGTTCCGCGATCGTGGACGGCGCCGCGGCCGCGCTCGTCGGCTCCGGCGCATACGCAAAATCGCGCAACATCCAGCCGCTCGCGCGCATCGCCGCCGTCGCTACCGTCGCCGTGCCTCCGGAAATCATGAGCATCGCTCCCGCGCCTGCGATCCGCAAACTCCTCGACGGCGCAGGCCTGCAACTCGACGCCATCGATCGCTTCGAAATCAACGAAGCCTTCGGCGCGCAAATCATCGGCGTCGAACGCGAGCTTGGCCTCGACCGCAACAAACTCAACGTCAACGGTGGCGCCATCGCAATCGGCCATCCCCTCGCGGCGACCGGCATACGCTTGGCTGTGACGGTGTCGCGCGAACTCCGCCGTTCGAATCTGCGCTACGGCATCGCGTCAGCATGCATCGGCGGAGGCCAGGGAATCGCCGTGCTCCTCGAAATCCCGCGCTGAAAGCTAGCGCTACCAGCTCCGCGAGTACAGCACAGCCCCACTACCGCAACCAAAAAGAACACGCCACGTTGCAAATTCATCTTTCTGATGTGTTCCATTCACGCGCACCCAACAGCAGTCGCCGCTTCATTCTGATGTAAACTAGAGTAATAGCAGCCAGCAAAGTCAGCCGGAGGTAAATTACTTTTATGGGCGATGCCGCACTCAAATCCTATTTATTTGTAAGCGATTTCGATCAGACTCTCACGTTCAACGATTCCGGTTACGTCCTAAGCGAAATCGTAGGAATCCCCACAGCCGAATTCGAGCGTAAAGCCGAAGGCATGGCGAAACTAAATCTCGTCCAGCAGGGCGCCGAACTAGCTTATCTTCTGCTCCACGATCCGGAATTCCGCTCACGCGTCCGCAAGGAACATTTGATCCAGGTCGGCAAGGAAATTCGCCTGAAGGCCAATATCGGCCTGCTCAACGAAATTCTCGATCACGGCATTCAAGGCTATCACTTCGATTTTTACGTTCTCTCCGCCGCTCCTGTCGAAGTGATCCAATCCGCGCTCGAAGGAATCTTGCCTCCCGATCGCATTCACGGCACGGAATTCAAATATAAAAGTACCGGAGAAATTGACACCATCGTCCGCGCCACCGCCGGCTACGGAAAAGTCGCGTTCCTCGACGAACTCCAGGCAAAAATGAAAATCGGCCCGGACCACGTAATCTACGCTGGTGACGGCAGCTCCGACATTCACGTAATGCTGCACATCAACGCACGCGACGGTTTCACCATCGCGGTCTCCGAAACCAAACACGTTTCGCACATCGCCCAGCGCACCATTCTCAGCACCAGCGCTCTCGGCGTCCTCGTCCCCATCCTGGAAAAAATTGTCGGCAAGGGCCGCGCGCAAATCCGCACGTTCCTCGAATCCTACGGTTTTCTCATTCAGGAATGGGACAAAGTTCGCACCGACTGGCTCACGCTGCGTCCCGCAACGGAAGAAGCCGTCGAATCTCGCTCAGTGGATGGTTCATCGCTATGATCAGCTCGATCGGTTGGCTCGCCACCGCCCTCGTCACCGCATCCTATTTTTTCCGCAACCACAAGACGCTCCGCATCATGCAGGCCCTCGGCGCCGTCGTCTGGCTAACCTACGGCATCCTCATCAACTCGAAGCCAGTAATGGTCGCAAACATAATCGTAGCCGTGGTAGCTCTGTACTCAACGTTCCTGCCGACCCGCGTCCCCCCGCCAGCGCCCGAAACCGGCGACTGAAATGTCTTGGTGAACCCTCGGCAATCTCTGTATCCCTATAGATAACGACGCCAGCGTGCGGAAGGGCTGTTCTGTAGCGCGGGTCTAAGACCCGCCCGAGCCCCGCCTGCAACTCTACAACGTAATCCACCCCGCATGTATCAACCACAAAGACGTAACCCCCACCAAAATCCACAAAATCACGCCCTGCAACATCGGACGCACGCCCACCTGCCGCACCGTAGCCCGCGAAATCCCCGTCCCAATCAAATACAAAGTCGCCGTCAATCCCAATTTCCCTATCACGCTAAGCACATGCCAAGCACCCGCAAGTCCCGGCAAATATGTGTTTGCCACGGCAGCTAAACAAAAAAGTGCAATAAACCAAGGCCACTGAATCCGGCTGTCCGAACGCTTCATCACCGCCGCGCCCACCGAAACCGGCACGATCCACAACGCCCGCGTCAATTTCACAGTCGTGCCCACCACCAACGCCACCGCGCCATAACGCGCCGTCGCTCCCACCACCGAACTCGTGTCATGAATCGCCAGCGCCGCCCACAATCCAAATTGCTGCTGCGACAAATGCAGCAGCCACCCCAGTGGCGGAAAAATCAGCAGCGCAATCGCATTCAATATGAAAACCGTCCCCAGCGAAACCGCCGTCTCCTCCTGATCCGCATGAATAATCGGCGCCACCGCCGCAATCGCGCTCCCGCCGCAGATCGCAGTCCCCACGGTGATCAATATCGAAGCCGTCTTGTTCACACGCAACATTCGCCCCGCCAGCAATCCAGCCGTCAGAGCGAACGCAATACTCAAAGCCGTGTAAACGAACCCGCTGCGCCCCGCGCGCAATACTTCGTGCAGATTCATCCCGAATCCCAGCCCCACCACCGACGCCTGCAGCAAATATTTCGTCGCCGTTCGCGATTCTGCCTGCCAAGGATGCGCCAACCCCAGTCCAAAAATCAGCCCGAGCGCCAGCGCTACCGCCGGAGACACTAGCCCGCTCGCGCACAACGCAAATCCCAGCACAAATAAGATTTTTGCGGCCAAACGAATCTCCAAGCAGCGTCACGCAACGCCAGAAAGCAGAACTCCCCCGCGGTCAAGTCTTATATCATTAATACTGTCGCTCTGCTCGGCCGGCACACCGCGCGATCTTTTCCCTCAGCCCCTCGAGTCGAGTCTGGCCTCCCGTCCGTACGCGCCTCGAAAGGTTCTCGCCCCATGCCTCTGCCCGTCCCGCAGATTAGAAAAACCCAAGAAAAACAGCCTCTCCTACCCCTGACATCTTCGCTCCTTTCTCGAATTTAGTGTGGACATCCGTACCCCTTCTCGGTCAAATTATGGGGGTAGCTTTGGTCTGTTTTCGTTGTCTGGGGGAATTACGCGATGCGATACTCTGCTTTCCTATCAGGATTGGTATTTCTACTATCCGTAAGCACCGGCGCGCAAACCACCGCCTTCAATTCCGCTTTACTGCCATCTTCCTATTTTGCTGTGCCTGGCACTTCTGACGCACCCACAAACGCACCGACCATCGTGCTCACGCCGTTTTCCAGCGCTCCGGCAAACACTCCTCCCGGCACCCTGCCCTCTTCCACGCCGCTTTCGTTGTCGTTGCTGCCTGCGCCGCCAGCGCCGCCGCAAGACGTTACCAGCGTGTTCGAGACCTACGCCTTTCAAATCTACGGCGGTTACACATTTCAGCGATTTTACGAATTGCCGGGTATTACTTCGAACATGAGCGGCTTCAACTTCAGCGTCGTGTATTACTGGAAGGATTGGTTCGGGGTCGATGGCGAATTCGCAGCCACCCACGCAACTCAAGACAACGTCAGCTCTTGGTTCTTGTTCGGCGGCGGCGGCCCGCGCTTTCGTTGGTCCGCGCGAAAGGGAATCGAAGTTTGGGCGCATGCCTTGGTCGGTGGTTCGCACTTCACGCCTCAGACACCCGCCGGTAGTCAGCAAGCTTTTGCGTACGAACTCGGCGGGGGCGTGGACTTACCCTTTAAAGAGCGCTGGGCGATTCGCTTGGGCGGCGACGCCATGTGCACCACCTATTTCAACACGCATCAATTCAGCCCGGTAGCCCACGCGGGCCTGGTCTTCCGATTCTAGCGTCGTCGAACTCAGGTTCTAAATTTGTAGCGGCCAGCTTTGGCTGGGCGCAGCTGCCTTTCTCTGCGTTCTCTGCTCCTCCGCGGTAATTTTTCTTGCCTTTGCTGTTGACGTTACCCCAACGCAGCGCCGGCGGATCCGCATCGCCGACCCTGGGAACGCCAATCTCCCGATTGGCGTTCTTCGCACTCCATTTGCGCCACGACAATCACTCCGCTTCACACCTGCATCATATTCGGCAGTCCCTCAACACCCGTGCGCCTCGCGCTTCTCGCACTCTTGCTACTTTTTCGCTGCACACATCATCCAATCGCTCATGAACCTATTCGATGATTTGCAAATTCGCGAAGTTCTGCTGCGCAACCGCATCGTCGTCTCCCCCATGTGCCAATATTCCAGCGCCGATGGCTTCGCGAACGACTGGCACCTAGTCCATCTGGGCAGCCGTGCCGTAGGCGGCGCCTCCCTGATTTTCACCGAGGCCTGCGCCGTCTCCCCCGAGGGCCGCATCAGCCCACAAGATCTCGGCATTTGGAAAGACGATCACATCTCCTTTCTCTCGCGCATCACGCAATTTCTGCTAGGGCAGGGAACCGTCCCCGGAATTCAACTCGCTCACGCCGGACGCAAAGGCAGCACGCCTCGCCCGTGGGAGCAAGGCGGCTTCGTCCCCGATTCGCAGGGCGGCTGGAAACCCGTTGCGCCGAGCGCCATCGCGTTTTCCAACACCTACGCGCAGCCTCTAGCGCTCGATGCCGCCGGAATTCAGAAAGTCATCAAAGATTTCGCCGCTGCCGCAGCGCGCGCGCTGCAAGCCGGTTTCAAAGTGATCGAAATCCATTCCGCGCACGGCTACCTGCTCCACGAATTTCTCTCGCCGCTGGCGAACCAGCGCACCGATTCCTACGGCGGCTCGCTCGAAAATCGCACGCGCCTCCTCCGCGAAGTCGTCACCGCCGTGCGCCGGGTTTGGCCCGCGGGTTTTCCTTTATTCGTCCGCATCTCCGCCACCGATTGGGTTCCCGGCGGTTGGGACCTCGAGCAATCCGTCGCGCTCGCTGAATCACTAGGCCCGCTCGGCGTGGATTTAATTGACTGCTCCTCCGGCGGCATGGTTCCCAACGCGCAAATTCCCGTCGCCCCCGGCTACCAGGTTCCCTTCGCCGCAGAAATCCGCGAGCGCACCGGCATCATGACCGGCGCGGTAGGCATGATCACCAATGCCCGCCAAGCCGACACGATCCTCGACCAAGGCAAAGCCGACGTAGTAATCCTGGCCCGCGAATTCCTCCGCCAACCCTACTGGCCGCTCGCAGTAGCCCGCGACCTCGGCTTCCCCGTAAGCTGGCCAGTCCAATATCTCCGCGCAGCCCCAGACCGCACCCCGCCCCGCGAACCCATCAAGCTGCCAACAAATCCATCCGCCCAAGCCGAGCACGACGAAACCCAGGAATAAATCCGCTCGACACGCGCCTTTCTCAAGCGGTAGGGGCGCTGCTTGCGGTGCCCCAACTTGCCACGATGTCGACCGTACCGCGGCGCCGTAGGGGCACGGCATGCCGTGTCCGTGCTGACCACGCCACGCCCTCAATCGGAAACACCGCCCGCAAACTCTCTACCCCCAACCCCCCAATCCATCTACCATATTCGACGTGACGACGACCGATCACCTGCACCGTCGCATCGCCGCGGCCACCGGCATCGTGATGGCCAGCGTTCTGCTCAGCCGCATCCTCGGCTTCTTTCGCGATTGGACCGTCGCCCACCAAGTCGGCGCCAACGCAGCCACCAGCGCCTACTACACCGCGTTCACCCTCCCCGATTTTCTCAACTACCTGATCGCCGGCGGCTCGCTTAGCATCACCTTCATCCCAGTCTTCGCCAAATACGTCGCCGAGCAACGCGAAGACGAAGGCTGGCGCGTCTTCTCCACGGTAGTCACCGTAATGGGATTCGTTCTAGTCACGCTGGTAGTGCTAGGCGAAATTTATGCCGCGCATCTGGTGAAATACATCGCCCCAGGCTTCGCCCCCGCCGAATTCCAGCAAACAGTTTTTCTCACGCGCCTGATGCTCCCCGCGCAAATCTGCTTCTACGAGGGCAGCATCCTCAGCGCCGTGCAATACGCCAAAAATCGCTTCATCATCCCGTCGCTAGCCCCCATCATCTATAACATCGGCATCATCCTTGGCGGTGTCCTCCTCTCTTCGCGCATTGGCATCACCGGATTCGCGGTCGGTGTGCTCGGCGGCGCGATCTGCGGAAATTTCCTGCTGCAAATCTATGGCGCGTGGCGGGCCGGCGCGATTTTTCGCCCCAACTTCAACATCCGCCACCCCGGCTTCTGGATGTTCCTGAAACTTTCCGTCCCAATCATGCTCGCGCTCTCACTTTCCTTCGTCGACGATTGGATCATCCGCTGGTTCGGGTCCTATCTCCAACCTGCCTCGATCACCTGGCTGAACAACGGCAAGACGCTAATGCGCGTCCCGCTGGGCCTGGTAGGCCAGGCCATCGGCGTCGCCTCTTTTCCGATCCTCGCGCAGCTCTACTCCGAAAAAAAATTCGGCGACCTGAATCAGATCCTCAACTCCACATTCCGCGCTCTGATTTTCTTACTCCTGCCAATTTCCGCCCTAACCATCGCCCAAAGCCTGCCGCTGGTCTATCTAGTGTTCTCGCACACCCGTCTCCACGGTCCCGATCTAGCCGCTACCGCGTCCACACTCGCCTTTTTCTCAATCGGAATGTTCGCCTGGGGCGCGCAAAACATTCTAGCCCGCGGCTTCTACGCCACGCGCGACACCATTACCCCCGCGGTGGTCGGCACCCTCACCACGGTCCTCAGCCTCCCGGTCTATTGGCTCCTGGTCCGTCGCCTCGACTTCGTCGGCCTGGCCCTGGCCAGCACCATCGGCATAGTGGCCTACACCATCCTGCTCTTCGTCCTGCTAGCCCGACGCACAAAAAATCCAGAAGAAGGCAGCCTCGTAGTCTTCTTCCTGAAAGTAGCAATCGCATCCTGCGCAGCAGGTTACGCCTGCTATCGCCTCGCAGCGTGGTTGGAAAATTTCATCCACTGGCAACGCATATTCGGCGCCCTAATCCTGCTGACGCTGGTAACCGCAGCGGGAACCGTAATGTACGTAGCCCTGCTAAAAATATTCCGCGTCCCAGAAGTAACCCAATACCTCCGCCGCGCCTACACCTTCGCCAACCGAACGTGATGCCACGGAGCTGGGAACGCCAACCTCGCGATTGGCGTCTGGCGTTTGCACTTGCCCTTGTCTTTGAATTTGCCTTTGGCGTTGCGTTTGCCTTTGTGGCGGCCGCCTGCTTTCCAGTCGGGCGGTTTAGGCAAAGACTTCTGCAGGATGTCAGTTAGAGCGTGGCGTCACGTCAAACCAAAGAAGAACTAAGACCCTACCGTCGAACCCCGGCGTCGCAAAAAAATGTCCGCGATATCCCACCTACTGCACCCGCTCCATAATCGGCCGCACCGTAACCTCACTATCCTTGATCACCTCAAGCTCCCGCGACCAATCGCGTTTCCCATTCGCCCGCAATTCAATCCGGTGCACCCCGCTCGCCAGACGCAAAGTCGCCGGCGTCTGCCCCACAAAATGCCCATCCACATAAACCTCAGCCCCCGCCGGATCAGACGCAATCGCCAAGCTCCCCGTGCCAGCGACGCGTGCCTTCTCGCCCTCGTCGCCCAACGCCGCACTCACTTTCTGCGGATGTATTGGCCCAACCCGCGCATCCCCCGCCCACGTCGTGCTGGCGATCTCCGCTCCCGCCGTCAGCTTCATGTCGAAATGATCCGACTTCAGCACAAAATAATTTCCAGGATGTTTTCGACTAACCGCGATCCACTCGAATGGCCCATCCGTAATCGTGATCTGCTGGGTAGCGCAGGCTTCCTTCGACACGCGCAAATTCATAGCATGTTCCAGCCGCGCCCCAAACACCGTATGTGTCTTGTGAAAGTAACCGCCGGGATAATCGGTGTGATAAGGAGTAGTTCCCACCAGGGCCCCATCAATCTCCACATTCGCGCCAGCAGGCGCACTAGTAACGTTCAGTGATTCCGCGCGACCGAGCGGCGGCAGCAAAAGAATCGCCAAGACCCCCGCCAAAGCAGGGAAAACGACCCGCCCCAATGTCCGCATGGAGACCCCCCAAGGTGAGGAAGCCACCATGTCACCCGCCAACGCGCCCGTCAATCCGCACAACTACTGACGAGCTCAAATAGCGACCCCCATACAACAGCCGCATCCGCGCTGCAACGGAAGCGCCATGAGGTCAATAACTTACGCAAGCACAAAAACGAAACCGCCGCTTGAATAAACGCATCTTTTAGTAGAGGGCACATTTCGAATATTTTCGCAGTGATGCTCTCGCCCGCAGGAGCATCGAGGCAATCCTGCTCGAAATCTCGGCGGCAAATTGCACTTTTGAATGGAGAAGAAATGGACCTGCGTACGAAAACCTGTCTTACAGTGGTAGCTGTTCTAGTTCTCTCGCTGCCGATCTGGGCGCGCACCGATTCGGCTCAACTCGTCATCGATCATCCCGTTACCATCGGCACTAAGCAGTTGGAACCCGGGACATACAATATCAAAGCGAACGATGGCGAGAATCAAGTCAACATCGTCCGAGCCGACGATGGCAAGACCATCGCATCCATTCCGTGTGAATGGGTTCAGCTCGCGCAAAAGCCTCGCGAAACAGAAGTCCTCTTCAATGCGGAGCGCGTCGTCGAGATCGATTTCGGTGGCAAGACCAAGGGCGTCGCATTTCGCTAATCAGCGGCAAACCCGAAAATGGCCGGAGGCGGACTGCACATCCGCCTCTTTCTGTTTCTTTGTAGTTCTAGCGCAAATACCGCCCCAACCAATCTAAGAATGTCGCATACCACAACTCACTATTCTGCGGCTTCAAAACCCAATGCCCCTCGTCCGGGAAAATCACCAATTTCGACGGCACTCCCTGCACCTGCAAAGCCGTGAAAAATTCCAAATCCTGATTGTAAGGCACGCGAAAATCCAGCTCTCCTCCCACCACCAAAGTCGGAGTCTTATATTTCCCCAACCCCGCCGCATATTCGCTAGGCGCCCACTTCCGATACAGCTCCGGCTTAGCCCACGGCGCCCCGCCAAATTCCCAATCCGCGAACCACAACTCCTCCGTCGCCCCGTACTCACTCACCAAATCGTAAGGCCCCGCATGACTGATCAAGCATTTGAACCGGTCTGTATGCGTCGCGATCCAATCAATCATGTACCCGCCGTACGATCCCCCCGCCGCCCCCACTCGCGCCCCATCAATAAATGGATACTTCGCGATCGCCGCGTCCAGCCCCTTCATCAAATCTTCGTAAACCCGCCCGCCCCAGTCGCGGCTGATTTCCGTCGTAAATTTCTGCCCATAACCAGTTGACCCGCGCGGATTGACCATCACGACCACGTATCCCGCCGCAGCCATGACCTGCTGGTTCCAGCGATAACCCCAAGCGTCCATCCAAGCTCCCTGCGGCCCGCCATGAATCAAAAACAATGCCGGATATTTTCTCGCAGCATCAAAATGCGGCGGCCGTATCAACAATCCTTCCACCTGCGTCTTTTCCGCGCCTTCGAACCAGAACGGCTCCGCTGCCGGCAGTTCCACCTGCGCCAGCAACGCCCCATTCTGCTGCGTCACCTGCCGCAAATGTGCACCACCATCCGCGTCCGCCGTGAAAATCTCAGCAGGCATTGTCAGACTCGTCCGCGCCAGCGCCAAGGTCCGCCCGTCGCGGCTCAAATCGAAATCCGCGTTGTACCCATCGACGATCACCCGAGGCGCGCCACTCCCAGCTGCAGCAATCGCGTAAAGGGGCATCTCCGCCTTATCTTCCGCAGAAAAGTAAATTCGCGCGCTGTCTGGAGTCCATGCATACGATTCCACGTTGCGATCGAACTCCTCCGTGCGATTGATCGATTTCCCGCTCTGCCGCTCGTACAACATTAATCGCCAGCGATCTGCTTCATATCCGCCCAGCAACTGCGCGCGATAAGCAATCCATTTTCCGTCCGGAGAATACGCCGGTCCCCAATCATTCCCCGGATTGGTAGTAATCCGCTTCGGCTCGCTCCCACCGGAAACATCCACCGTAAAAAGGTCCCCGTTCGTGCTCAACGCCTCGTCCTTGTCCGTATTCGCTGTGAAGCACAGCTCGCGACCATCCGGTGAAAACGCAATAGCCTCAGGCGCCCCCTCACTAAAAGGCGGCACATCGTAGTTCGCGCCAGGCGTCAAATCCCGCGCCGCCCCGCCGCCATCCACCGCCGCCACAAATAAATGACTACGCTTGCCGTCCCACCATTCGTTCCAATGCCGATACAAAAGTTTTTCGTAAATCCGCGCCTTCACCTTGTTTTTTTCTTTGGCCGCGTCGCGCGCAGCGTCGCAAGCATCGTCCCTGCAATCCGGATACACGGAAGAAACAAACGCGACCGTCTTCCCATCCGGCGACCACAGCTCGTTATCCGCTCCAGTAGAAATTGAAGTCAGCCGCGTCGCCTCGCCGCCGTCCAGCGCGATCCAATAAATCTGCGGCGTCCCCGACCGCCCCGAAATAAACGCCAGCTTCTTCCCGTCCGGCGACCACCGCGCCCGCGTGTCGCTCGCCCCGCGCGTCAATTGCCGTGCCTCGCCACCGCCGCCAGCCGCCACCACCCAAATGTCGCGCACCGAGCGATTCGCCTCCAGATCAGGCGTCGCGACGCTGTACGCAATCCACTTCCCGTCCGGCGAAATCTGCGGCTCGCTCACCCGATGCAGCGAAATCAAATCCTTAAAAGTAATCGCGCGCTTCTCCGCCGTCTGCCCTGCGGCAACCCGAGCAGCCACAGCTGCCGTCGCCGCAACTACGATCACCACGATCGCCGCCCCCACAACTCGCGCCCCACGCCTCATACTTCCTCCCCGTTGAAAATGTCACCATTCTGCGGCCAAAGTCATCAAAACGTGTGATGATCACACTTTCGTTTTCCTTTTCCAAGGGAGTACCCTTAGCCGTCCGGCGATCTTTGCCGTCGCCTTTGTGAATCGCCCCACAGGACGATTCATCCTGAGATTCGGCAGTGCCGAATCGAAGGGTAGCGGCCAGCGTTAGCTGGGCGCCTTTGACGTTGCCGTCGAATTCGCGCTCACCACACTCACTCTTCCGCGCGATGCACCCCGCGCCCGAAAAGAGACACCATGGAAGACGCACTAACCATTCATCGTCTCCACTTCGCATTCACCATCACCTTCCATTACATTTTCCCGCAACTCACCATGGGTCTCGCGCTTCTAATCTTCATCCTGAAATCCCTAGCCCTGCGCACCAAAAATGAAATCTGGAACGACTCCGCGCGCTTCTGGGCCAAAATTTTCGGCATCAGCTTCGCCCTAGGCGTCGTCACCGGCATCCCCATGGAATTTCAGTTCGGCACCAACTGGTCGCAGTTCTCGAAATCCGCCGGCGGCGTAATCGGCCAGACCCTTGCGATGGAAGGCATCTTCTCCTTCTTCCTCGAATCCTCTTTCCTCGGCGTCTTCCTCATCGGTGAAAAACGCCTGGGCCCGCGCCTGCACTGGCTTTCCTCCATGATGATGTTTCTCGGCTCCTGGCTCTCCGGCTTCCTCATCGTCCTCACCGACGCGTGGATGCAACACCCCGTCGGCTACCATGTCGCCAAAAATGGCTCCTACGAACTAAACAGTTTTTGGGCGCTGCTCCTGAATCCCTGGGGCCTCTGGCAATACGCGCACACCATGGTCGGCGCCGTCCAGACCGGCTGCTTCACCATGGCCGCCGTCGGCGCCTACTACCTCCTCGCGAAGCAACACGAAAAATTCGGCCAAATTTTCGTCCGCGTAGGAGTCACCGTCGGCATCATCGCCGCGCTCCTGCAACTTTTCCCCACCGGCGACGGCCAGGGAAAAATGATGGCGCAATATCAGCGCCCAACTCTCGCCGCCATGGAAGGCCTGTTCCAAACACAAGCCGGCGCCCCCATCGCCATCCTCGGCCAGCCCGACGTCCCGAAACAGCGCCTAGACAATCCCCTGACCATCCCCAGCGCGCTCAGCTTTCTCACCTACCAGAAATGGACCGCGACGGTGCAAGGCCTCGACCAATTTCCACAATCCGAATGGCCCGACAACATCGTGCTCCTCTACTTCAGCTATCACATCATGGTCGGCCTGGGCACCATCTTCATCGCCATCCTGGCGCTGGCCGCACTGCAACTTTTTCGCGGCAAACTTTTCGAATCACCCATTCTCCTGTGGGCGCTGATGCTAGCGCTCCCGCTCCCGTTCATCGCCAACACCGCCGGCTGGATCACCGCCGAAGTAGGCCGCCAACCCTGGCTCATCTACGGAATGATGCGCACGCGCGCCGGAGTCTCGCCCCTGGTTTCCGCCGGCAGCGCCTGGTTCACGCTCTTAGGATTTCTAGGCATGTACACAATTCTAGGAATGCTCTTCTTGTTCCTGGTCTATCGCGAAATCGAACACGGGCCCGGCCCCGATAACTCGAGCGCAGCGCACACAACGGCAGTAGCAGCCGCAGCAGATTAGGAAAGGACGCCTATGGGCACAATCTGGTTTTGTCTCGTCACCATAATGATCGCAGGCTACGTCGTCCTCGATGGCTTCGACATCGGCGTAGGCATCCTGCATCTCTATCTCGCGCGCACCGACGACGAGCGCCGCGTCTTAATCCGCTCCATCGGCCCCGTTTGGGACGCCAACGAAGTCTGGCTCATCGCCGCCGGCGGCACGCTCTACTTTGCGTTCCCCGCGCTCTACGCCGCCAGCTTCAGTGGATTTTATCTTCCCCTAATGATGGTCCTCTGGCTCCTGATTCTCCGCGGCGTATCCCTCGAATTTCGCAGCCACGTCGGTGGACACATCTGGTCCGTATTCTGGGACGCGGTCTTCTCGCTCGCCAGCATTCTGCTAGCAATATTTTTCGGCGCCGCGCTCGGCAACGTAGCCCGCGGTGTTCCACTCGACGCGGCCGGAAATTTCTTCGAACCCCTCTGGACCAATTTTCAACCCGCCGGCCAAACCGGAATTCTCGATTGGTACACGATCCTGATCGGCGTCGCGTCGCTGGCCACTTTGGCGCTCCACGGCGCCACCTGGCTCACCTGGCGCACCACTGACGAGCTCCACGATCGCGCTTACGCCGCGGCTTCGCTCTTGTGGTGGCTCGTCGCAGGCCTCACCATCGTTGTTACCTTCACCAGCTTTCGCCTACTGCCATTCGGCCTGCTCAGCTTCCGAGTGCATCCCTTCGGCTTTATTTTTCCCATGCTAGCCATCGCCGGCCTGCTCGGCGTGAAATTATTTCTGCGCACTGAACAGGAAGCCCTCGCCTTCGCCTCCTCCTGCACCTACATCGTCGGCATGTTGACCAGCGTCACCTTCACCCTCTATCCCAACGTACTCCCCGCCACCACAGGTCCCGACCATAACCTCACAGTTGCCAACGCCAAAGCCGCGGACTACGGCCTCAAAATCGGCCTGATCTGGTGGCTAATCGGCATGACCCTCGTCGCCATCTACACAACATTCACCTACACAAGATTCGCCGGAAAAATCCACCCCGATGACGCCGACGACCACGCCACCTACTAGCCCGCGTCGCTGCCTTCGTAGCGCCGGCGTCCCGCCGGCTCTTGGCTTTTGAAGTGCCTTTGACGTTGCTGCTGAATTTGTAGCGGCCGGTTCAGCCTCATCGAACCGGGCAGCGGTTGCGGTTGGTGTGCCGTTGCCTTTCTCTGCGCCCCGGCGGTAATTTTTCGCCGTTGTCTTTGCCTTCGGATTTACGTCAGGTAGGTTCTACCAGCGGTTTTATCAGCGTTAATCTACGTCCATCAGTGGTGTCTTTGACTTCTGCATCCACGCCACAAACCTCAAATCCTCGACCGCACCTTGCAAGTAAGAAACGCCTGCCCAGCCCCCGCCAAAATCAACAAAACACTAAACGGCCGCGGAAAAGTCACAATCCTCCGCGTCTCAATGATCGCCTTACCCTCTCCAACTTGTATTTCCTGCTTCTTCGCCGGCATCGCCACCTGCGGATGGATCAACGCCGCAATCCCTGCCGCCACCAGCAAAATCCCCACAATCGCAATCGGATGAAATTTCATCTCACCGACCCCGCGCCCTCAATTCGCCGCGCTCGATGTGCCAGACACGCCCGACCCGCCTTGCACCAGCGCACGTGTAATCTCCCCCAGATAATCCGGCCGGCTTTCGTCCCGCACAATATGCGGATATCGCAACCCCCCATGATAATCCACGGAAAAAGTCCGGAACTGCGCCCCATTCGCCACAATTAATTGGATCGGCTCCGTCGCAGTTTTCGCCGCGTCAATCGCTCCACGCATCGCCTCCGACGAATACTGCGCCCCATTCACCGCCACAATTTTCATCCCCGGACCAATCCCTGCATTGTAAGCTGGGCCGGCGTGAATCACGTCGCCCACGATGCCTTCGTCCGACGCGGAAAATCCCACGGTCAAAGAAAAATCGGCCCGCCGCGCCAGCTCTTCTGCGATCGTCAACACTTCGTTGGGCTGCTCGTTGTACACTAGCTTCCACCCGCTCTTCTCCACCGCCTCGTTGGGAGTCTTCGTCGCCAGGCCATCCAGCCGCGGGCGCAAAAAACCCGCCCAGTCGTATGGCGCGACGCTGTTCAAAGTCGCCACCACATCTTCAAACGTGTAAGTCTTCAATTCTGGCTGTCCGCTATTCCCGCCATGAAAAACGCGGCAAAAATCCTCGATCGATTTCTTATCCTTCGTAATCGTCCGCAAAGTTTCGTCCACGTCCAGCCACAGCAGTTCACCCTCTTCGTAGAAATCCGTTCCTCTCCGCCAATTGGACCAATCATTTGTGGCGTCGTAAAGAAACGGCGCCGCATCCGCCGTATCCTGCAGAGGACGCCAATCGCGCCCCGGCCGGTGTTCGTATTGGGCTACCAATCCCGCAAAATCCTCGCGCCACTGCTCCGGAGTCTGCAGCCCGCTCCGCGCCGTCAACACCTCGCCCAAATATTCCGTCAACCCTTCGTAAACCCATAGCAAATCATCTTTCATCGGCTGCTGATAATCCGGCGTTGCCAGTCCTGCCGGCCGGCGATACTTGCCGTTCCACGAATGCACGTATTCGTGCGGCAGCAAAGTCGCGAACTCGATGCGCTCCGCATCGTCAATCAAACTCCGTTCCGCCGTGCGGTCATCGCTCGATTCGTGATGCTCCAGGCCAAAATGCGCTACGTCGTCGCTCAACGTCAGCAGAAAATGGTAATCGCGATAATGCCGCGCCCCGAAAAGCGCGTAAGCCTCCGTCACCAGATTATGCAGCTGCAGCTGCGTTTCCGGAGTCATTGCCAGCGCCGCCGCGCTGTCCGCTGCAATATCAATTTCATGGGACGGAGTCTGCCCCGGCGTTAGTTGAATCGCCCGGTAGTACCGCCCGGAAAGCACCGGCGAATCCACCAAGGTCGTCAAAGCCACCGGCGCAAATTCGATCGTCGCTCCATCCTGCTTCGCGATCGGCAACGCCGTCCCGAATTTCCAAGCAGCAGGCAATCGCAAACTCGGCGCGAAAATAATATCTTTCGCTGGAAGCCCCTTCGGATACATCAGCACCTGATTCCAACTCAGCACGTCGAGCGAAGCCGTCGCGGAAGCGCCAGCCGAAAAACCGGTCGCAGGTTCCGACAGCAGAAAATCAAAATCTGCCTCAAGCACACTCACTCCCGCCGGCACGTCCACATGAATCGAAAACAGTTCCACCAAGTCACGCCGCCAAGCGATCGCCTTCCCGCCGCCGCTGAACTTCATCCCCGCCACCTGAATAATTGGCCCATCCGGCATGTGCTCCCCCGGAATCCATTGTGGGTAATACAAAGCCACCGGTCCGCCCGACACCGGAATTTCCATATGCACATGCAAAATTTTCTGCGGCGCCTGCGAAGCATCCACCCGCAACCGTATCGGCGACGCCGACGTCTGCGCGAGAGCAACACTCGCCGAGCCAGACGCAAACACCAGCACGAACGCCGGCACCACCGCAATCGCCAGCGTCTTCGCCATCACCGCCGCCCGCATAATTCCTCGCATCCTTTCCTCCAAAAGTTCAAATCAAAAAACAGCGCCGCACGCGTGACCCCACCGCTGCCATTACCGTCGCTGCGGCAAACTCTTGCCGCGGGGCCCCAATCGCATTGCCTTTATCAGTGTGCGTTTATCAGTGTTCATCTGCGTTCATCAGTGGTGACTTTGACGTACTCGCTCCGTAACCGCCAACCAAGACGCCACGCTAAAACCCCTTCACCCCCACCTGCCACATCAAGAATCCCAAAACCTGCGTATCCTCCGCTATAATCTTACTCACCGGACGTCCCTCGCTATGCCCCAACTTCGTATCGTACAAAAGCAAAATCGGCTTCTCCCCGCCCTGCGCCGCCTGTACCGCCGCCGTCATTTTCCGTGCATGCAAAGGAGCCACCCGCGTATCGCTATCCCCGGTCAAAAACAAAACCGCCGGAAATTTCGTCCCCGCCACCACATGGTGATACGGCGAATAAGCAAAAAGAGCAGGGAACTGCTCCGCATCCTCCGACGACCCGTACTCCGGCACCCAATATTTCGCTACCAGAAAATTCTGATAACGCACCATGTCCAGCAGCGGATACCCGCACACAATCGCGCCAAAAAGCTCCGGCCGCTGCGTCATCGCCGCCCCCATCAACAATCCGCCGTTGCTGCGCCCGGTGATCGCCAGCTTTTCTGGGCGCGTGTACTTATTCGCGATCAACCACTCAGCCGCCGCGCAAAAATCATCAAACACATTCTGCTTTTTCTCCAGCATCCCCGCACGATGCCAGTCCTCGCCGAATTCACCGCCGCCACGCAGACTCGGCAGCGCAAACACGCCGCCATGCTCCACCCACAAAACCGCGTCGTCGCGAAACAACGGCGTCTCGCTCACGTCAAACCCGCCATAAGCCGTCATCAACACCGGATTCGCCCCATCCAGCTCCAATCCCTTCTTGTAAAATAAAAACATCGGCACGCGCGTCTTGTCTTTCGATTCGTACCAAACCTGCTTCACCTCGAATGCGCCAGCGTCAATCGGCACCGCCGGTTTCGCCCACACTTCCAGCCCTCGCGCGCCCAGGTCATAGCGATAAACTGTCGCCGGTATCGCGAACGATTGAAACGAAAAGAACACTTCGCTCGATTTCCATCTCCCCGTGATTCCCGCCACGGTCCCCAACTGTGGCAACGTAACTCCGCCAGCCGCCTTCCCATCCGCCTCAAATATTTTCAGCTCCGAAGCCGCGTTGTGCGAATACTGTGCCACGATTTTCCCGCCCGCCAGGCGGAACTCCTCCATCCGCGATTCGCCTTCGGGAATAATTTCTTTCCAATGCTCCTGTGAAGGAGTCCGCAGCGGCACCGCTACCATCCGCCACTTCGGCGCCTTCCAATTCGTCTGCAGGTACAAAGTATCGTTCGCGATTGTGCCCTGAAAACATCCCGCGAGCGTGTTCACCACCGGCACAACCGGCCCTGCAATCTTTAAATCCTGAAAATAAACCTCCGATCGGTCACACGCCGACCCGTAAAACACAGTGAACAACAAATATCGCTGGTCCTCGGACAAATCCACGGCCAAAATCTTGTCCGGCGTATACCCATCTCCAAAAACCTTAGTGTCCTGCGCCGCATCCGTTCCCATCGCGTGAAAATAAGCCCGCGGTCCTTCCTCCACCAATTTCGAATAATAAAATCCGGTCTTATCCTTCCTGAATGTGGGGCTGGAAATGTAGCGCGCCCGCGGCAGCACGTCCTTACGCTCTTTCCCAGTGTCAGTGTCCAGAAAATGCAGCGAAACCTCGTCCTCGCCGCCCTTGCGCACGCCATACCCAATCAGTTTCCCATCGTCCGAAATCCCCTCGAAATTCACGCTGGTAGTGTGATCCGCGCTCAACTTCCCCGGATCCACCAGCACTTCCTCCTCACCCTTCACTCCGCGCCGCATATAAAGGACAAACAAATCCTGATTCGCCGCGCGCCTCGCGTAAAAATATCGCCCTCCGCGCTCGATCGGCAGCCGAATCGTGTTCACCTTGATCAATTCTCCCAGCCGTTTCGCGATCGCATCCTGACCCGGCAATTTCCCCAACACCGCCTGCGTGCAAGCGTTTTCCGCGTCAATCCACGCCCGCGTCTCCGCGCTGTCCTGATCCTCCAGCCAGCGATAAGGATCGTGTACCACGGTCCCATGAATCGTCTCCGCCACGTCCTCAATCCGCACCGTCGGCGGACACTTCACCTTTGCATCTTGTGCATTCACGGTAGTCACGCTCGCAATCAGAAAAAATAACGGCAAGAATAGTCGCGGCAAATTGAAATTAAAACGATGCATCGAACGGCAAAAAACTCCCGGCGCAGCGCCAACAGTCGCCGCAAACTCCACTTTCAATGATTTCCTCCAGCGCGGATCTTCACGTTACCGGCGTGGCCGTCTTCCGAGGCGGATTAAAAAATGGCAATTCCCTCACCGTCGCACGTACCTTATGACGCACCGCTTCCACCGTCAGTTCCATCTGCAATTCCGTCCCAGCCGCCGCGTGCTCGCGATTCAAACTCCCCAGCGCGATCATCTTTTTCAACGTTGGCGACCACGTCGTCGAAGTCGCCTTGCCCACCTGCAATCCGCCGCGATACACCGGCACGTGCGCGCGCGAAGCCGTGCTCTGCACCTGCGGCCCCAATCCCACCGCGTCGTAAAGCCGCTCCACATCCTCCCAACGCACATCCAGCCCCATCAACAGCCGCTTCGGCCCGCGTTCGTTTTCCGCCGCCAGCGCCTCGCGCCCGATAAAATATTCTTTCTTCAAATCCACCATCTTCCCCAGCCCCAATTCATATGGCGAATATTTCTGCGCTTCAATCAACGCCCGCTTGCTGCTAGTGTAGTCCACTTCCAACATGATCAATCCCGCCTCGATCCGCGCCACGTCCAGCGCAATAATCCCCGCCGGATGCAAATCAAACGGCCGCCCATTTTCCATCAACGCGTCCCAAACCCGCGGCGCATCCCTCCACGCCATCCATATTTCGTAACCGAGATCGCCCGTATAACCAGTCCGCGAAATATCCACGTCCACGCCGCCGATTTTCCCGTGCGTGAATCGAAAATATTTCAAATTCGCAATATCCGCCTCCGCCACCTTCTTCAGCAAACGCCCGGAAGTCGGACCCTGCAGCGCCAGCGCCGCCACCTTGTCCGAAATATCTTCGATTTGCACGTCCAACCCTAGCGCGTTCTGATGAAACCAGCGAATGCTCGGATCCGCCGCCGTCCAGCGGTAAGAATTCTCGCCCAGCCGTGAAATCGTCCCGTCGTCAATCACTTTCCCCTGCTCGTCGCACCAGCAGCAATAAATCACCTGCCCAATCGCCACCTTATTAATGTCCCGCGTGATCACCCGATTCACGAATTTCGTCGCGTCCTTCCCCTCGATCCGGTATTTGTACAGCGGCGTCACATCAATCAACGCGCAAGCATTGCGAATCGCGTTGTACTCGTGGTCGTGATGCATCTCGTACACGCTCACCGCGTAATACCCCGACCATTCGCGATAATTCATGCTCTCGCACAGTTTCAAAGTTCTATCGTGAACCGCAGTCCCAATCGGCACAGTCACTCCTGTCCACAAGAAAAATCCACAACACGCAGCCCGCGATTATAGTGCCCGCGCTACCCTAGTCGCAACGTTTAGCCGCGCCTCAATCATCACTTGCCACTCGTCACTCATCACTGCCTCCCTGACTCCCAGTCAGCGATCCACGCTTCTTCCTTGTGACTCCTCGCGGACACTTGTAAAATGCTTCGGCTCCGGTGTTCATCCTTCGAACGGCTGAATCACCCGCATAATCCATGGCAAAGAAATACGACGTCATCGTAATCGGCGGCGGCCACAACGGCCTCGTGAACGCGGCCTATCTCGCCAAAGCCGGCAAAAAAGTCCTCGTCCTAGAAAAGCGCTACGTCCTGGGCGGCGCAGCCGTAACCGAAGAAATTATCCCCGGCTTCAAGTTTTCGGTTTTCTCCTACGTAGTCTCGCTCCTCCGCCCAGAAATCATTCGCGACCTCGATCTCCCCCGCCACGGCCTGGAAATCCTCCCGCTCGACGGCACCATGACCCCCATGCCCAACGGCGATTATCTCTGGCGCCAGAACGATCACGGCAAAACGCGCCGCGAGCTCGAGCGCCACTCCAAACTCGATGCCGAAGCCTACGAAGAATTCGGCAAGTCCATGGTCGCGATGTGCCGCTTCGTAAAACCGATCCTCGGCATGATCCCGCCGGATCCCGCGTCCCTCGATCCGCGCGACCTGAAAAAACTCGCCTTCCTCGGCAAGCGTTTCCAGAATCTCGACGCCGAGGACAAATACAATCTCGTCCAGCTCATGACCATGAGCGCCGCCGATTTCCTCGACCAGTGGTTTGAGACCGACGTCCTCAAAGCCACCATGTCCGCCTCCGGCATCATCGGCACATTCCTGGGCATCCGTTCGCCCGGCACTGCCTACGTTTTGCTGCACCATTACATGGGCGAAATTGACGGCGCCTTCCGCTCCTGGGGCTTCAGCCGCGGTGGCACCGGCGCCATTTCCAACGCCATCGCCGGCGCAGCCCTCGAAGCCGGCGTCGAAATCCGCAAAGAAGTAGCAGTCTCGAAAATTCTCATTAAAAATGGCGTCGCGCAGGGCGTAGTCCTCGAAGGCGGCGAAGAAATTCACGCCGGAATTGTCTCTTCGAGCGTCGATCCCAATCTCACGTTCCTGAAATTCATCGAAGCCCGCGAGCTTCCCGGCGATTTCCTTGAAGATGTCCGCCGCTACAAGTATCGCGGCTCATCCGGAAAAGTAAATCTCGCTCTCGACGGCCTCCCGGATTTCACCTGCCTCCCTGGCCCCGGCAATCATCTCCGCGGCGCGATTTCCATTTCGCCTTCCATGGAATACATGGAACGCGCCTACGACCAGGCCAAGTACGGCGAATTTTCCCGCCACCCCTACATTGATATGGTGATTCCGTCGCTCACCGATCCCTCCGTAGCGCCGCCCGGAAAACACATTCTTTCCTGCTTCGTGCAATACGCGCCCTACAAATTAACTTCCGGCACATGGGACGAGCAGCGCGAAGCGTTCGGCAACACCGTCATCGAGACGATTTCGCAATTCGCGCCCAACCTGAAAAATCTAATCATCGGAAAACAATTCATCACTCCTCTGGATATCGAGCGCCAGACCGGCCTCACCGAAGGCAACATCTTTCAAGGCGAACTTTCGCTCGAACAGCTTTTCTTCCTGCGTCCCGCCGCAGGCTGGGCCCGTTATCGCACGCCGATCAAAAAATTGTACATGTGCGGCTCGGCCACGCATCCCGGCGGCGGCATTATGGGCGCGCCCGGCCGTCTCGCTGCGCTTGAAATCCTGAAAGATACGGGGAGAAGCTGAGCGTGGCCGCGAAGCACGACATCATCATTCTCGGCGGCGGACACAACGCTCTCGTCGCGGCCTTCTATCTCGCGAAAAAAGGTCACAAGCCGCTCGTGCTGGAACGCCGCTCCATCGTCGGCGGAGCCGCCGTCACCGAAGAGTTTCATCCCGGCTTCAAATGCTCCACCGTAGCGCATGCCGGCGGCCCTCCGCTCGCCAAAATCGTGAAAGACATGCAACTCGCGCGTCACGGCTTGGAACAACTCGAATCGCCCGTCCGCGTCTTCGCGCCGGCGCCCGATGGCCGCGCGCTCGTCCTGCACACCGATGCCTCAGCCTCCGCCCGCCAGATTGATAATTTTTCCAAAAAAGACGGCGCAAAATATTTCGAGCTTTCCAAAGAAATCGCTCGTGCCGGAGCCATCGCCGGCGAGCTGCTCGACCTCACTCCGCCGGTCATCGAAAAGCCTTCCAACGAAGATCTCTGGAAGCTTCTGAAGCTCGGGCGCAAAGTCCGCGGCCTCGGAAAAAAAGAAATGATGCAACTGATCCGCTGGGGCCCCATGGCCGTCGCGGATTTTGTCGCCGAATTTTTTGAAACCGATCTCCTCCGTGCCGTCGTAGCCGCGCGCGGAATTTTTGGCGCCTCGCTCGGCCCCTGGTCCGCTGGTTCCACCGCGTTGCTTCTGCTGCGCGCCGCCGCTGACCCCCATCCGGTAGGGAACTCGGCGTACCCGCGCGGCGGCATGGGTGCGCTC
This sequence comes from uncultured Acidobacteriota bacterium, assembly GCA_963786205.1. Lineage (GTDB taxonomy): Bacteria > Acidobacteriota > Terriglobia > Acidiferrales > UBA7541 > Palsa-295. Next base: position 161,739 of record CAWAYG010000010.1, on the reverse strand, counting down.
ACTGCCGCGATGGCCGCTGCCGCGAAAGAAGCTGGAGCGGAAATTCGTACCGGCGCGGAAGTCGCTCAAGTTCTGGTAAAGCACGGCGCCGTCACCGGTGTTGCGCTCGCAAATGGCGAAGAAATCTCAGCGAAAGCCGTCGTTTCCGGCGCCGACCCGCGCCGCACCCTGCTCGGTCTGCTCGATCCCGTGCACTTGCCGCCCAGCTTCGTCGTAAAAATGCTGAATTTCCGCAGCAGTGGCGTCGCCGCAAAAATAAATGTCGCGCTCGACGGCCTGCCAACATTCACCGCGCTCAAACAAACCTCCGACGGCACTGCCGCGCTCGCCGGACGCATCCACCTCGGTCCGGGAATTGATTACCTCGAACACGCCTTCGACGATTCCAAATACGGCGAATTTTCCCGCGCCCCCTTTCTCGACATTTCCATCCCCACAATCCTTGACAATTCGCTCGCCCCCGCCGGCAAACACGTAATGTCCATCTACATGCAGTTCGCCCCCTACAAATTAAAATCCGGCGACTGGTCGCAACAACGCGATGCCCTCCGCGACACCGTAATTAAAACTGTCACGCACTACGCTCCCGATTTCCCGACGAAAATTCTGGCGGTCCAAACTCTAACGCCCCAAGATCTCGAGGCCACGTATGGCCTAACCGGCGGCCACCCCTTCCATGGCGAACTCGCCCTAGACCAAATTTTCACCATGCGCCCCCTCCTAGGCTGGGCCCGCTACGCCACCCCAGTGAAAAACCTCTACCTCTGCGGCAACGGCACGCATCCGGGCAATGGCGTAACCGGCGCCTCCGGCCACAACGCCGCCCGCGAAATCGCGAAGCACCTGCGCTAAACTCTCAATCGTCGCGCACTTCGGTTTTGCTTTTGGCCGTGTAGCGGCCGGTTCAGTTTCATCGAACCGGGCAGCCGTTGCCGTTGGTCTCCTTTGACCTAGCTGTTGTAACGGCGCACTTCAGTGCGCCATCGCCGTAGCGGCAACCATAGATGGCACAGGGAAGGGCGGGGCTTCAGCCCCTGAAGTCGCAGTTCTGAATTTCACGTGAATGTGTGAATGGCGTTGTTTAAGAGAAACTAATGCCTGATCGCACCCGAGCACGCGAACTCGCCGCGGAATTCAACGCCAAGGGCGATCCACTCGGCTGGTTCGACGCTCTTTACCGCGAAGCCGAATCCGGCGTCAGCGAAATTCCGTGGGCCGACCTGATCCCCAATCCCAACCTGCTCGATTACTGGAAATCGCATCCGCAGGAAGCCCGCGGCAAATCCGCCCTGATTATCGGCAGCGGCCTCGGCGACGACGCTGAGCAGCTAGCCACCTGGGGGTTTCGCACAACCGCCTTCGACATTTCCGCCACAGCAATCAGCGCCACCAAGAAACGCTTTCCATCTACCACGGTAGAATACGTCGTCGCCGATTTGCTCGCCCCGCCCGAATCTTGGCGCGCGAAATTCGATTTCGTATTCGAGTCCTACACTTTGCAATCGCTTCCCCCGGACTTACGCGCTCAGGCGCTCCCGAAGATTGCGGAATTGGTAAAGCCGGCAGGACTGTTGCTAATCATCGCCAGAGGCCGCGATCCAGAAGAAGACCCAGGCCACGTACCCTGGCGGGTAACGCGCGCCGAACTAACCGAATTTTCCAGGGCCGGCTTGCAAGAAGTTTCCTTCGAGGATTACCTCGACCCCCACGATTCAGGCGTCAGAAAATTTCGCGCAACATACCGCCGCCCGTAATTCGCGCTCAAGCGTGCGGTCCGCGAATACGTCTCCACTTTCCAGTCCCGCACCCAGAGCCGCGCGTTATACTTTAATAATGACGCCGCTAAGTGCCAGTGATCTCCGCGTCACACGCGCGCGGCACAGTGAAACCGCTCCAGAGATAACAAGGACGCGTATTTGAACCCCGAGCGCAGAAAATTTCTGCAATCGCTGGCCGCCGCCGGAGCCGCCGCCGGGCTTTCGGGAATCCCGCTCCTGAATCATGGCGACGCCAACGCCGCCACTCCCGCGGAGGCTTTCGACTTCGTCTTTTTCACCGACACGCACATCCAACCCGAACTAGACGCCGCGCACGGCTGCCAAATGGCCTTCGCAAAAATCGCCGCAGCCAAAGCCGAATTCGCCATCTGCGGCGGCGACATGGTTTTCGACGCGCTCGGAGTCAACCGCACGCGCGCTGGCATGCTCTTCGATCTTTACCAACGGACCGAAGCGGCCATCAAAGCGCCGCTCTATCACACCATTGGCAATCACGATCTCTATGGCATCCTAAACCTAAGCGGCGCCGCGCCCACCGATCCCGGCTACGGCAAAAAAATGTTTGAAGACCGCATCGGCGCGCGCACTTACTATTCCTTCGATCACCGCGGCTACCATTTCATCGTTCTCGATTCCATTTTCCCCACGCCCGATCGCCTCTGGGAAGGCCGCATTGACGATGCGCAGCTCCAATGGCTCGCGCACGATCTCGCCGCCATCCCGCCGGTCGCGCCCATAATCGTCATCACTCATGTGCCGCTGATCACCGGCTATCTCGCCTACGGCCCCAAGCCGGACGGCACGCAGCGCTACGATACCGTGTCCGTGGCAAATTCCGCTGCCGTGATCGCCCTGTTCGCGGCGCACAACGTTCTCGCCGTTCTGCAGGGCCATCTGCACATCAATGAATTGGTGAACTACAAAAATTGCCAGTGCGCTTGTTGCGGCGCCGTCTGCGGCAATTGGTGGCACGGCCCGCGCCTGGATTTCCCCGAAGGGTTCACCATCGTCAGCCTGCGCGAAGGAAAAATCTCCTGGCGCTACGAAACCTACGGCTTCCGAAGCGTCGCGCCCAACCCCCGCTATAAATCCTAAAGCGCCAAGCAAAATTGGTTTATCATCGCGGCTACCAAATGAATCCGCCACGCGCCATTCTTACCCTGGTTCTAGCCGCAACTCTCGCATTCCTTTGCAACACTCAACTCCACGCGCAGACGACGCAAACGCAAACCGCGCCAACGGCGCACGCCATCGTGCTCCATGCCGCCCGCCTCCTCGACGTGGAATCCGGCCGCATCTCCACCCCAGGCGAAATCCTGATCCAGGGAGATGCCATAAAGGAAGTCGGCGCGAAAGTCACTCGGCCGCCCGCAGCGGAAATGATTGACCTCGGCGACACGACACTTCTCCCCGGCCTGATTGACGCGCACGTGCATCTCTTCCTCCATCCCGGCGCGGAAGATCTGCAAACCGTGCAGGAATCCGTCCCGCAGCGGACCATCATGGCCACACTCGCCGCGCGCGACGACCTCCTCGCCGGATTTACGGCCGAGCGCGACATGGGCACCGAAGGCGCCGGCTCCGCGGACACCGCCGTCCGCGACGCCATCAATCGCGGCTGAAATTCCCGGCCCACGCCTGCGCATCAGCGGCAACGCGATCAATATTCTCGGCGGCCACGAAGACGCGATCGGCTACAACCCCGAGCAGCACGTGCTCCCCAACGCCACATATGCAAACAATTCCGCGGAACTCGTCACCGTAATCCGCCAGCAATTGAAAGAAGGCGCAGACTTCATCAAGATTTACGAAACCGGCGCGGACGCGATCGCCAGCGGAAAATTGTCGACCCCATTCCAGTACACCGAAGAGGAGCTCACCGCCGCGGTCCGCGAGGCGGCGCGCACCGGCAATCGCGTCGCCGTCCACGCCACCGGCGAACCCGGAACACTCTACGCCGCCCGCGCCGGAGTCGAATCCGTTGACCACGCTTATCAACTCAGCGACGAGACCATGCGCATCATGCGCGAAAAGCAAATCTTCGCCGTCCCCACTTTCACCATCTCGGAATATTTTGCAGACCACGCCGCGACGCCCGAAGCCGCCGCGCGCGAACGCGCCCTGATCAGCCTGCACAGCAGCGAGTTCAAAAGGCAGCTTTCCGCAGGCGTTCCGATGGCCATGGGCTCGGACGTCGGCCCATTTCCACACGGTACGCAAGCCCGCGAATTTATCTTGATGGTGAAATACGGAATGTCGCCGCTCGCCGCGATTCAAGCCGGCACGCTTCACGGCGCAAAACTCCTCGGCTGGCAGGGTCAAATCGGAACACTCAAGCCCGGCTATCAGGCAGACGTCGTCGCAGTCCCCGGCAATCCGCTCGAGGACATCGCTACGCTCGAAAAAGTTTCCTTCGTAATGAAAGCCGGCGTCGTCTATCTCAAGTAACCCCGCCGCAAGTAATCCAACTACAAGATTTCCGTGCCAGCCTTGATCCGGATTTAGCCGCGGGAACAAGGGATGTCTGTCAAAGCGCTCTGCCCATAAATTCGTTGTGTCCGCATCAAGACGAGCATACGATGCGCCAGACAGAAGTCTAAATCGAACCACCCGGTTCCGATCGCTCTGCCAGCCAAAAAAACAGGAGAGAAAAAAACGATGATCAAGCGAATGCTGTGCCTTTCTACGCTGTCTGTATTGTTCGTGTCCATGTTCGCATTTTCCGCGCCGGCCGCACGCGCGCAACAAGCGGAACCAGCGAAGCAGCCGGTCGTGTACACCTATGTTTCTTTCTTCGGAGTTCCCCGCGCGCAGTGGCCCGCGTACGAAAAGAACTTGGCTTCAGGGCGCAAGGTGTTCGACAGTCTCCTCGCCGACGGAACGATCCTTAGCTACGGCGACGGCGTTCTGGAAGTTCATGAAGGGCTGAACGCGCCCACGCACATCGGCTGGTTCGCTTCGTCCTCGGTCGCCGGCTTGATGAAAACTTTGGCGGCCCTGCGCTCCGCGGCCACCACGTCAGCCGATTTCGCCTACACCATGCACTCCGATGCGATCACCATGTCCACCATGTACAACGGCAAAGGCGGCACCACTGAATCCGGCTACGTCCTCGTGCAGGACTGGACGCCGAAGCCAGGGCACGTCGAGGAATTCAAGGACTTGATAACAAAGTATCGCAAGCCCTCTCTGGATGCCTCGGTCGCAGACGGCACCCTCTCCGGCTATTCGCTCGAGGAAGATCTGATTCACACGGAAGCGCCCGGCGGGTACACTCTGATCGCCGTTTTTCCAAACGCCGCAGCCATGGACAAGTTCTACGCCGAAATCGAATCGCTGCATAAAACCCAACCCCTCTTCGGCGACGTTTACAGCTCCACAGTAGATTACGCCACGCACCGCGACCACCTCCTCCGCATCCTGTACTCGAAAAGCAAGTAAGCGGACGACGCGGAGCGTTTGCGTGAAACTCGCTGCAGCACTTCGCGAAGTCTGCAGCGAGTTTCGCCGCCCCACGACATGAGAGCGCGCACCCCTTGCTTCGCGAACAAGCGCGAGTAAACACCGCGAGCTACACCCCATCTTTTCAGTCGTTTATCCTTGTGAGTATTTCTACGAATATCCAACAACTGCCAAACGTGTTAGCGTGAGTCGGGGCACTTTTCAGCCCTGAAGAGGACGCAACGTGCACACTGGCGCACAGACGAACGGGTTAGGTGCTCAATCGCACGGGCCATCGCTCGGGCACGGCGACGCGCGATACTGCCCGCGGCATGGCGCGACAGTCCGCCCGGAGCCCCTACAACCTTCTCCCACTCGTTCGGGTCCGCTTGCGGTTACTACGTACGCACCATACGAATTCCTAATCGACAGTCCTGCGATTAGAAGCACCTCTCAACTCATTGAAAACAAACAGTCGGGATCATTTCTAATCGACAGTAATTTTGTCATTTTGCGCCCCACAATTTTGCGGTTCCATAGCACGTCGCCACGTCCCACCGATTATTACTCACTCACCACCGATCGCTGTTTACGCTGTCCTTGTGCCGGCATTGCGCACGGCGCTAAAATGAAATACTCCAGAACGCGCACGACACATACAGTGAGGCACAACCAATGACATCCACGGCAACAACTGGTACGACCGGCACATCGGGCACGCCCAAGGCTGCGGTGAATTTGCAGCGCGGGGAATTTGCGAACGAGGCGTTTATTGATTTTACGCGACCCGAAAACCGCAAGGCTATGGAGGACGCGCTGGCGTCGGTGCGCGGGATGTTTGGGCGCGAGTATCCTTTGACGATTGGCGGTGAGCGCATCACTACTACGGAGAAGATCAAGTCTTACAATCCGTCGCATCCTGATCAGGTGATCGGCGTGTTCCAGAAGGCGACTGTGGAGATGGCGAAGACGGCCGTGGAGAAGGCTCATGCGGCGTTTGAGCGCTGGAAGCGCGTGCCGCTGGAAGCGCGCGTGGCTTGTTTGTATCGCGCGGCGGATATTTTGCGCAAGCGGCGGTACGAATTGGATGCCTGGCTGAGCTATGAAATTGGGAAGACCTGGCCCGAAGCGGATGCGGACATCGCCGAGCTGATTGATTTCTGCGAATACTATGGGCGCGAAGCGTTGCGGCTGGGCACGCCGCAGAAATTGACGCCGTTTCGCGGTGAAAATAATTATTTGAAATATATTCCGCTGGGCGTGGGCATCGTGATTCCTCCGTGGAATTTTGCGGCGGCGATTATGGGAGGGATGACGGTGGCTGCGGTGGTCACGGGGAATACGGTGGTGGTGAAACCTTCGAGCGATTCGCCGACGATTGCGGCGATCTTCATTGATATTTTGTATGAGGCCGGCGTGCCGGGAGATGTGGTGAGCTTCTTCACTGGACCGGGCAGCACGGCGGGCGAGGCTTTGGTGACGCATCCGAAGACGCGGTTCATTGCGTTTACCGGATCGAAGGAAGCGGGATTGCGGATTGCGGAGCAGGCGACGAAAACGCAGCCGGGACAGGTGTGGATCAAGCGCACGGTGCTGGAAATGGGCGGGAAAGACGCGATCGTTGTAGATGACGAGGCAGACGTTGACGCGGCGGTGGAAGGCGTGGCACTTTCGGCGTTTGGTTACCAAGGACAGAAATGTTCGGCGTGCTCGCGGGCGATTGTTGCGGAAAAAATTTACGACGAGTTTTTGGGCAAGCTGGTGGAGCGCGTGAAGAAAATGAAAGTGGGGCCGGTGGAGGATCCCGCGAATTATATGGGGCCGGTGATCAACAAAGCCGCGATGACTTCGATTCTTGGCTACATTGACCACGGGAAAAAAGAAGGGCGGTTGGTGGCTGGGGGGAAGCGCGCGGAGGGCGATGGGTATTTCATCGAGCCGACGGTGATTGCGGACGTGGATCGCAAGGCGCGGATTTTCCAGGAGGAGATTTTTGGTCCCGTTTTAGCGGTGACGAAGGCGAAGGATTTCGATGAGGCGCTTTCGATGGCTAATGATAGTGAATTCGGGTTGACAGGGGCGGTGTATTCGCAGAATGCGGCGAAGATTGCGCGGGCGGAAGAGGAATTTCATGTGGGGAATTTGTATATGAATCGCAAGTGCACTGGGGCTATGGTGGGGGCGCATCCGTTTGGGGGATTTAATATGTCGGGAACGGATTCGAAGTCGGGGGGGCAGGATTATTTATTGTTGTTCACGCAGGCGAAGACGGTGTCGGAGAAGATTGGCGGCACAAAATGAAGTTGTGGCGTGAAAAGATTTAACACAGAGCACACAGAGAAAAGCGGAGCACACAGAGAAAGACAAGAGAAAGGCGTCACCGCAGAGACGCAGAGGGCGCAGAGAAAAGCAACAGCGACGGCAACACCAAAGGCGCCCAGCTAAAGCTGGCCGCTACAAAGGCGAGTCAACACCTGGCTTAGCCGGGGAAATGTCGGCGGTGGGTTTAAGTTTGAAGACGTAGCGCAACACAAAGTATGCAACAGGCCCTGAGGCTAGCAGCAGCGGGGCGTACCTCCAGACGTAATCCTCACTTTGCGCGATTTTCAGGGCGCACAATACCAGCGGAAAAGTCAGGATGTAGGCGATGCCAATGCTCCCGCCGGGAATGCGGAAGCTGCGCGGAGCGTTCGGCAATTTTCTGCGCATTTGCCAGGCGGCGAAGAGCGTCAGCAGCGTGGTGGCGATGCGCGTCCAGATGTAGATGTTGACCATATCCTCGACGTCGAACTTCGCGAGCATACAGTAGACAATCGTTGAGAATGCTATGGCGCGCGTGGGTGTGCCGTAGCGTTCGTGGATTTTTCCGAGCCACGCGGGGAGGTAACCGTCTTGCGCCATCGTCGCAGGGACGCGCGTGGTGTAGAGAATGGTGCTATTCGAAAGCGAAAGGGTGCCGATCATTGCCGCGATGAGCATGGCGGCGCCGAGGGCTGGTCCGCCGATGAGACGTGACGCGGTGACGATGTAGTCTGTCTTCCATTCCTGCCAGTTGCCGAGCACTGCTAGCGCGAGGGTGGTGGGGAGAATGTAAGTGAGAATGTTCATCGGCGTGTTCCAGGCGAGGATGCGCACGAAAGTCTTTTGAGGATTTTTCATTTCGCCGGTCGTGCTGGAGAGTTGTTCGTAGCCCGCGTAATTCCACATGGCGAGGGCTAGGCCTTTGCCGAAGACGCTGCCGAAAGGCGCGCCGGGTGGAACGAAGGGCGTGACGGGATTGTAATGCATGTGGAAGAGTGATGCCGCGCAGAGCCACGTGACGGGAATCATTACGGCTACGAGCAGCGCGACCGACAGCCAGCCGGCGACTTGAATCCCGCGGGCATTTAAATATGCGAGGACGATGAGCACGACGCAGGCGCCCGCCCATTTTGCGTAACCCGTGAGCGTTGGAAAATAAATCCCGAGGTAATCCATCACCAGCACGCCGTAGAGACTGTTGAGGAGAAATGTGCCGGTCCAATTCCACCAGCCGCATTGAAAGCCCCAGAAATCGCCGAAGGCGGCGCGGCTCCAGCGGTAGAAGCCACCTTGCACGGGGAGGAGACTGTTGAGTTCGGCGGAGGCGAAGGAGATGGGGATGCTCCAGAAAAACGGGACGAAAGCGAGGAAGACCAGGGCCATGCCGGGGCCGGAATCGTGGAAGATGCCTTCGTAACCGAAGGGGCCGCCGGCGGTGTAGCCGTAGAAAATGCAGAGTAGGGGGAGGAAACCGATCTGGCGCAGGCGCGAGGCGTCGGAGGGTGGTGGTTGCTCGGTTTCAGCTGAAGCTGTTGGCATCGAGCTGCTGGGTAACGTTGCGTGCAGAGTGCGGCATGATAGTGAAGTGCTCCACGGTTTTCAATGACAATTAAAACAATTACTTGACGCGCAAGGGCGTTGGGTAAGAGAATTTGCCGTTGTTTCCCCGACAATCAAGGTTTGTCCGCAGGCAACCGAGCATGCTGCCGACGTACGTTTGCGCTTAGCACGCGGAAGACCGTTTGGTTTCGGGGCTGCGCCGGGCAGCCTTCCGAGGAGAACTTCTGTGAATCGTCCCACCAAGAGCTCTGCGCAATATTTCATTCGCGTCTTCTCGCTAGCGGTGCTGTTTCTGTTTGCGAATGTGGCGCGCGGGCAGAACAGCATCTCGACGGTCGCCGGGAGTGCGCCTGCCAACGGCGTATCGCCCACGGCTGCGCCGATCGAGGGACCGGAAGCGATGGTTCGAGACTCGTCGGGGAACCTTTATGTAGTGAATGATAACGGCGTGATCTACAAGGTGACGCCTGGGACAGTGACTCCCAGTTCGATGTCGATTTACGCAGGGAATAACACCGCGGGATTTTCGCCGAACGGTACGCTCGCGACCGCGACGCTGTTGTTTGAACCGATCGGCGCGGCGGTGGATGCCAACGGCAATTTTTACTTTTCGGATCAGAATAATTGCGTGGTGCGGGAAATTGTGGCTGCTAGTGGAGTGATGAACACAGTCGCAGGAACGCCGCACGTGTGCAATTATTCGGGAGACGGTGGGCCGGCAACGAGCGCGGAACTCAGTTTCCCGCAAGAGGTGGCGCTCGATGGTTCGGGAAATCTTTATATCGCGGACATTGGCAACAGCATCGTGCGCCGCGTGGTCTTGGGGACTGGAATCATCACGACTTATGCGGGGAACGGCACCGCGGGATTTCCCACCAATGGCGCTTTGGCAACGTCGACCATGCTGAGTGGGCCAATAGGATTGGCGGTTGATACGGGCGGAAATCTTTTCATCGCTGATCAGAATAACGACGTGGTTTGTCGCGTGGATGGGACGTCGAAAGATATCACGATCGTTGCGGGAACAGGGACCCCGGGATACAGCGGCGACGGCGGGCTGGCAACTGCGGCGACTCTGCGGATACCGGATGGTGTGGCGGTGGATAGTTCGGGAAACCTTTACATTTCCGATGCTCAAAATGCCGCCATTCGCGAGGTGTTCTCACCGACGAATCCGAACACGCCGAACGAAATTACGACGATCGTGGGCAATGGCACGTTTGGATTTAACGGCGACGGAGCTGCGGGAACTTCTACCGAGCTGACCAACCCTGCCGGATTGTTCGTTGATCCCACTACCGGTAATTTGTGGATCGCGGACTACTGGAGCAATCGCGTGCGGCTGTACACGGCGACCACGAAGATCGTTACAACCGTGGTGGGGAGCGGCGCGGTGGGCGACGGAGGGGCGGCGACCGGCCCCGGCGTCAGCTTGTATTACCCGCGTAATCCGGCGCTGGATGCCAATGGGAATCTTTATCTCGTTGACGCGCAAAACGATCGAATCCGTGTAATCAGCGCCGCGGACCAATCAATATCGACGGTGGTGGGCACTGGGATTCCGTGTGCGCAACCAATCCTACCGTGCGGCGATGGCGGACCCGCCGCCGCCGCTTTACTTTTTCAGCCACGCACGGTCACGATCGAACCGGACGGAACCTTGCTGGTTGCGGATAATGGTGACAATCGAATTCGCGAGGTGGATGGCTCGACAGGGATCATCACGACCATTGTGGGATCTGGGAATTTGTGCATGGTTTCTTTTTCGAGCTGCGGCGACGGTGGACCTGCGCTTAGCGCCAGCCTCAACGACGCGCGGGGAGCGGTACTGGACGCCGCGGGAAATCTTTATTTTGTGGATGCGCAGGATAATCGCGTGCGCGAAGTGGACACGACCGGGACGATCACAACCGTTGCGGGAGATGGACCTACTGGCAACGCACCTGTCGGTTGCGTTCCAGGGGGGAATCTTTCTGGCGACGGAGGCCCAGCGGTTAACGCGACGTTAGATTGCCCGCTCGGCCTCGACATCGACGCGAGCGGCAATTTGTATGTCGCCGACACTGATAACAATGTGATCCGCAAGATTGACACCGGCACGCCGCGGATCATCACGACTATTGCCGGGACCGGAGTTGCTGGGAACAGTGGCGACGGAGGCTCAGCCACGAGCGCGTTATTGAATACTCCCGATCGGGTGTCGGTGAATGGGGCGGGAAATTTTTTCATCTCGGACTCGGGGAACAACCGAATTCGGCGCGTGGATGGAACCAGCAAAAACATCACGGCGTTTGCGGGAAGTGGAAACTTTGCATTTGGGGGCGATGGAGGGCCGGCACTTTCGGCGAGTTTCGCTACGCCGGTGGGAGTTGTGGTGACGCCTCAGGGCAACATGTATGTGGGCGATGTGTATAACAACCGAATCAGGAAGGTGCTGCTCAATCCGAACATCGCTCTTTCCAGTACTACCGCGGCATTCGCGAATCAAGCGATTAATGTGAGCGCGACTTTGCCGGTGACGTTGACCAATTCGGGAGACGCGCCGATGGCGATTTCGGATATTGCGATCACTGGAGCCGCGTTTTCGCTGGCGACGTCGCCGACTCCGTGCCCAGCTGCACCTGCGACGTTGGCAGTTGGCGCGCAGTGCGTGATTGCGATTGGATTCACGCCAACGCAGTTTATTGCTTACACGGGGACGATTACGATTTCTGACGACGCGCCGACCGCGGGAAGCGTGCAGACAGTGACTCTATCGGGCATGGGCGGGGCGGGACTGACGGTTACGGCGAGCGGCTCTGGAACAGGAACTCTTACCAGTTCGCCGGCCGGGATCACTTGCCCTTCGACCTGCACGGGCACGTTCGCGGGGAACAGCGCGGTCGTGCTGACGGCGACGGCGGGCACGGGCTCGACGTTCGCGAGCTTCAGCACGAACTGCACGCCGCCCAGTCCGCAGACGACTCCGCCGAGCTGCACAGTGACCATGAGCGCCGACGAGACCGTAACGGCGACGTTTAACACGGCAGCCGCTGGAACGATCACGATTGCGCCGACAACGTTGCTGTTTGGGGACGAGGGCGTGGGTACGACGGCCGTGTCGCAGACGGTGACGGTGTCGAACACGGGTGGAACGGCGGTGACGTTCACGAATATTGTGACGAGCGGGGATTTTGCCGGCGCGACGCTGGCGCAGTGCCCGAGCATCGCGGTGGAGGGAACGTGCACGTTCCACATTACGTTCACGCCGACGGCGGCGGGAGTGCGCAACGGAACGATCACGTTTACGGATAACGCCACGGGAAGCCCGCAGACGGTGACCATGACGGGGACGGGCGTGGCGGCGGTGATCGGGATTTCGCCGACGTCGTTGACGTTTGGCAGCCAAGTGGTGGGAACGACGAGCGCGGCGCAGACGGTGACGGTGTCGAATAACGGAGAGTTCGCGCTGATTTTCAGCAGTATCGTGACCAGCGGGGATTTTGCGGGAGCGACCCTGGCGCAATGTCCGAGTATTGGGGAGGAAAACCCGGCGTGCGTTTTTTCGATCACGTTCAAGCCGACGGCGACGGGAACGCGCAACGGAACGATCACGTTTACGGACAATGCTACGGGAAGCCCGCAAGTGGTGACACTGACGGGGACGGGAACGGGGGGAGCCGCCGCGGTGACGGTGACGCCGAGTAGTTTGACGTTTGGTTCGCAGGCGATTAGCACGACGAGCGCGCCGTTGAGCGTGATGGTGACGAATACGGGCACGGCGGCGGTGAATTTCACGGGGCTCACGACGAGCGGGGCGGATGCGGAGGACTTCAGCGTGCCGCTGCCTACTTCTGGTGGTGGGTGCAGTGCGACGGGGAGCTTGGCAGCGGGAGCGAGTTGCACGATCAATGTACTGTTCACGCCGCAGGCTGCGGGGGCGCGGACGGCGACGTTGCTGATTGCTGATAATGCGACGGGGAGTCCGCAGGCGGTGGCGTTGAGCGGGACGGGGGTGACGGCGACGGTGATCATTACGGTGGCGCCGGGAGGATCTTCGACGGCGACGACGGTGTCGGGAGGGACGGCGTATTACGGGTTGATGATCAGCGGAGCGCCGGGAGTGACGGGGACGGTGCAGTTGGGATGCGTGCCGTCGTCGGTGTTGATTACGTGCAAGGTGATACCGGGGACGGTGGTGTTGAATGGGACGTCGGTGGAGGTGGCGTTTGCGATTCAGACGTTCTGCCAGGGGGCGACGACGTCAACGGGATTAGTGCCGCCAGTGGGAGGGATCGGTGGAGGGATTGGGTTGCTGCTGGCGTCGATGATGTTGGGCGGTGCGGTGTGGACATTCCGACGGAACCGGCGGGTGGCATTGACGTTTGCAACTTTATTGCTCGTGGCGTTGGGATCGGCGGCTTGCAATAGTTTGCCGTCGGGGCCGAATGGGGCGACGCCGGCGGGGAGTTATAGTTTGTCATTGACGACGACATTGAATGGGCAGACGCAGACTTTGCCTAACTTTTTGACCTTGGTGGTGAAGTAGGGACGACGAAGCGCAGAGGCGGCGGAGAAAACCAGAGGCAAAGGCGTGCCCGGTCTCACGTTGCGGGACTGGCCGCTACAAATTCAAAAGCAACGGCAACCGCGCCCAGCTGAAGCTGGCCGCCACAAGTTCACGAGCGGAATCAAGCACGACTTCGAAAGCAACTTCAACAGCAACTTCTAAAGCAAATTCAAGGGCAACGTCAACTACGCCCGCCTAAAAAAAGCAGGCGGCCGCTACAACGGCAACGGCGACGGCGCAGCAGCGACAGCAGCAACGGCGTTGGCGCAGGCTGGCGCATCTTGCGGCTTGATATGGAAGTGGTCTGTTGATTTCTGCGGCAGAGAAAACTATTGCTTGACGCGCTGGGCTAGGCGGTTAGAAAATCCGCGCTCAGCCCAGGTTCCCTCGAAGAGCACGATTGCCCCGTACAGCAGTCCTGCGATGCGCCCGAAAAACAGTGTTGAGTGACAAGTGATGAGTGATAGCTGACAAGTGACGGGTGTTGAGTGGCTCGAGGTCTTTTGCGTTTCTTGATGAAAAATGCAGTGGCGAGTGATCGGTGGCAAGTGGCTAGAAAGAGTCGAAGCCGCGGTGGAGCGTTTGCGAGTTGCGGCGAAGATTGGGAATTGGGGCGCGTTTTGCGGGCTTGGGTGCGAGGCCGAGTTCGGGGGTGGGTGGGGTGCCTGTGGCTTTCCAGTTGCAGTATTAAGGTAACGTCGTGGTGGTCCCCGTAGAGACGCATTCACGATCGGGCACTAAGCTTTGTATTCACATGAAGATGCGTGTGTTTCGCACCCCTATGCGAGCGTGGCGGTTATGGGGTATGCGCAAAGTTTTGCACTTGTATCCGTATTGTTTGCTGCCGGAGGAAACATGTCGCTAAGGCGCAGTTTGAGACGCGCAACGGGTTTGATGATTTTAGGGATATTTATGGAATTTGCGGGCGCGCTGCCGCAGGGCGAATTGCGCGCGCAAACGGCGCCGAAGGCCGGCGACGCGAGCGGAATGAGCGCTCAGGAGAAGCAAAAGATCGCTGCGAGCGCGATCAAGATGCCGCTGTTTTTTGAAGCAAATGAAGGACAGACGGATCCGAGCGTGCGGTTTTTGACGCGCAGCGGCGGCTACACGATGTTCCTGACGCCTACGGAAACAGTGCTGGTGGAAGGAAAGAACGGGATCGCGAGCGGGCGAAAATTCGGGAAGGGACTGACCGCGTTTCGCGCGGATGAGAAAAATTCGAAACAGTCTGTGCTGCGGATGGAATTGCTGGGGGCCAACGCCGCGCCGGAATTTCAGGGATTGCAAGAGCTGCCGGGGAAAGTGAACTACCTGATCGGGAAGGATGAGGCGGCGTGGCACACGAACGTGGCACTATTTTCCGAAGTGCAAGTGGCGAAAGTTTACCCGGGAGTGGATCTGCTGTTTCATGGCGACCAGCGGCAATTGGAATACGATTTTGTGGTGGCGCCAGGAGCGGATCCGGGGCGGATTGGATTCAAAATTCGCGGGGCGAAGAAAATCGAGATTGCCGCGAACGGCGACTTGATTTTGCACACGGCAGATTCCGAATTTGAAATGCGGAAGCCCGAGATTTATCAGGGTGAGGGGGCTAGCCGCAGCGAAGTGCAGGGCAGATTCGTATTGAGCGCGAAGAACCGTGTGCGATTTCAGCTGGGGCCTTACGATCACGCAGCAATATTGGTGATTGATCCGGCGATTAACTACGCGACATTTTTGGGTGGCGCGGGGACCGAGACTTCCGAACAGTTAGTAGTGGATTCAAGCACGCCGGGCGCTCCGAAGATTTACACGACGGGCACGACAACCGACATCACGAGTTTTCCAGAAGCCAGCGCGCGCGTTGGCAATCCCAACGGGACGCAGAACATATATATATCCAAGATTGACCCGACGAAAACGGGATCGGCGTCGCTGGTGTATCTGACTTTCATGGGAGGCAGCACGGCGTTTGAAAGCTCGGGCCTGCCAACTTGCGAAACCGACTCGATGTGGCTGACGCTGGATGAGAGCCAGGGCGCGTCGCTGGTGGAGCCGGTGATAGGAGGCCTGACGGGGTGCGCCGATTACCCGGGGACATTTATCACGCCGAACGTGAGTGGAATCGGGAAAGCCGCGACGGCCGCGGTGGTGACGCGGCTCGCGTCCACTGGGACGTCGATTGACCAGTCTGTTTTGCTGGGCGGCAACGGCGCGACGTCCACGGCTTATGTGTTTGTGGATGCGACGGGCAATGTGCTGGCGACGATAAATTCGGCTTCGACCAACCTGCCGACGACGGCGGGAGCTTATGTCAGCACGTTCAATAACGGCGCGACGGGAGGGTACGACGATTGCTACACCGCGAAGCTGCAACGTTCGGACCTGACGCCGACGTATTCCAGTTATTTGAACATGGGAGCGGGGAGCGCCAGTGAGGGAGCGGTGGCGGCGTGCGGCGGAGTGATCGACTCCAACAGCCCGAACATTTTGTATTTCGGCGGGAATACGCTTTCGACAGTGGCGTTCGCGGGCGCACCAACCAGCGTGATGGGATTCCAGCCGACTTTTCAGGGAACGGAAGATGCATTCTTGATGAAGCTGGATAGTAGCGTGAGCGGGCTCGCGGCGCTGCAATATGCCACGTACATCGGAGGGGGCGGCACGACGGAAGTGAATACCGGGGCGCATCAATTGGGCACAGGATTGGCGGTGCTGGCGGGGTTCACGACTTCGAACAGCACGACGAACGCGCCGGACATACCGCTGGGGAATTCGCTGCCGGGCGGAGGTACGAATGCGGCAGCAGGCACTGTAAGCGGAGAGAACGGTTTTGTGATGGTGATGGATACGACGAAGAGCGCAAAGGCGAGCCTGATATCGGGAAGTTATTTTGGAGGCAGCAGCGGCGTGGATGAGATACGCGCGTTGGGCTACGACCCGGCGATTCCCAACGGATTCTATATTATTGTCGGAGGGTTGACCCAATCCACGGATTTTCCGACTTTGCATCCATTTCAGGCGGCGCTTTCCGGGACGCAGGACGGATTTATTGCGGCGTTCTTTGTTACACCGACTACGGCAGTGACGGAGTTTTCCAGCTACATCGGTGCCGGGCCGGAAGACCTGATAACCGGCGTGGATATCGATTCGAATCATGCGATCTACGCGACCGCTACCACGATTGCAGCGAACTTTTTTGGGAATACAAGTCCGGCCACGACGGTGAATGGCTTTCAGACGACCTGCACGAGTTGCACTACCCCCAGCGCGGAGCTTCCAGACGCTACGATCTTTGCGCTTACGAGCGCGGCGTCCGCGACGTTTTCGGCGCAGATCGTTGCGCAAACGACGACTTTGGCAGTGGGAAGCACCGAGCAACTTAATGTGCTGGCTACGTACAATGACGGAACTTTCCAGGATTTGACGGATAAGGTGACGTGGAGTTCTTCCGACCCGACGGCGGTGTCGGTGAGCAGCACTGGGCTAGTGACGGCAGAGACTGGTGGCGGCCTGACGGCGACGATTAGCGCGACCTTCCCTGGCACGACGATAGCGAGTGTCACGATCACGGTGGGGTCTGCGACGAGTGACACGTTGGAGATGGTGTTGGTCGGAACCGCGTTCGGGACAGTGATGGACAATTCCACGCCGCACCAAATTAACTGCACCAACGCAACTGGGCAAGGGACGGTCGGAAGCGTGTGCAGCACTACGTATGCGAACGGATCGGTGGTTACTTTCACTGAGAACCCGAGTCCTGGTTCGGTGTTTGCGGGGTGGAGCGGGGCGGTAACGCCGACACAGTGCCCTGCCACGAGCACGACCTGCACGCTGACTGTAAACGAGAATCCCGAAGAGCTAATCGCTACGTTTAACCTGGGAACGGGAACTCCTACGCTGACGGTTGCGCCTGCTGGTAGCGGCGCGACGGGAGGCGGAACGGTGACCGGGAACATCGGAGGCACGGCGACGGCCATTGATTGCGTGATGAACGGGACGAGTACGACTGGGACGTGCACGCAGACCTTGACGCAGAGCGGGCAACTCAACACTCTGACCGCTGAGCAGAACTCCACTTCGAATTTTGCAGGCTGGACCGGGCCGTGCGTCTTTATTACGTCGCTGAATAAGTGTGTTGTAGCAATGAATGGGACGCAGACGGTGAACGCGCTGTTTACGGCGCAATCGAGCAGTTTCACGGTGGCGGTGACGGGGAACGGGCTGGTGACGAGCACTTCGACGCCGACGGTCACGCCGGAAATTGATTGCGCGAACCCTGCGCCGCCGAGTGCGTGCTCGACGAACTTTACCTCCGGCACACAGGTGACGTTGACGGCGACACCGGCGACAGGATACTCGTTCACCAATTGGACGGCGGGTCCGTGCGCCGGCGCTACAAATCCTTGCGTATTTACGGTGAGCAGCACCAGCCGGACCAGCGCGGTGGCACTGTTCACTATCAACACCTACCTGTTGACGGTGAATCGAGCCGGTGTGCTCGGGGGAACGGTAACGAGCAATGTGGTGAACGGCATGGGCGGCAGCATTAATTGCTCCGGCCCGGGAACCGGCGGATGCTCAGTGACGGCAACGTACAACACGCCGGTGAAGTTGACGGAAAGTACGATCACGGGAGTTTCTTTTAGCTTATGGAGTGGAGCACCGACACCGTGCACGGTAGGGACTACGACGTGCACATTCAATATGCCCGCGGGGCCGGAAACAGTGACGGCGACGTTTGCGACGGGCACAGCGCCGCCACCGGCGGTACTGACGATCAGCAAGAGCCACGTGGGGGACTTCGCGGTGAGCGATACCGGAGACACCTACACCGTGACGGTATCGAACACAGCCGGCGCGGGACCGACGAACGGAATAGTGACGGTAACGGACACGATTCCATCGGGCTTGACGCTCGAGTCGATGGCCGGGACGGGGTGGACGTGCGCCGCGGGGAGCAACGTCTGCACGCGCAGCGACGTGCTGACGGCGGGAGCGAGCTATCCGGTGATTACGGTGACGGTGGATGTAGCCAGCGATGCGACTTCGCCGCAGGTGAATTCGGTTACGGCGTCGGGTGGCGGATCGGCAACGGCAACGGCGACGGATCCGACGATAATCCTTGGAGGTGTATCGACGCAGTTGATCGTGGCGGACTTCAATGTGAACGGAGAAGGCTTCGATGAAAAGCAGCGGGTGGACGGAACCAGCAAGCCGCTATTGGTCACGTTGATGAATACTTCGTCCACGCAGACGGTTCACATCAGTGGCGTAACACCACCCGCACCTTACTCGGCCACGACAGATTGCATCGCGGCGCCGCTGGGCCCAGGCCAGAGTTGCCACGTTTCCATCAGCTTTACGGCGACGAGTGTCTGCCAGGAAATGGGTACCCAATTGATTACCGTGAACGACGATGATCCGGGGGGCAACTTCCAGCTGCAGATAGACGGCTGGGGCGCGGACAACGCGATCAAAGTGGATGACCTGACGGACAGCACGCTCACGCCGACAGCACTGGCACAGAGCCTGGTGGGCTCGGGAGTGGCGATCAGTAACGTGAAGTACACCGGCGCGCTGCGCGCGGCAGGCACATTTACGAGCAGTTCGAACATTTTGGGCTTCACGAGTGGAATCGTGCTTAGCTCCGGTTCAGCGCACAACGTGGAAGGGACGAATTGCAAGAACGGATTGTCCGTGGATAACGGCGAGCCGGGTGATGCGGATCTGAACACGATCGTCGGCGCGGACAGCACCACGAACGACGCGGCGGTGCTGGAGTTTGATTTTATCCCGACGAGTTCGACGCTCAGCTTCCAGTACGTGTTTGGTTCGGAGGAATACCCGGATTTCATTGGGGAATTCAATGATGTGTTCGGATTCTTCCTGACGGCGGAGGATAGCACGCCGGTAAATCTGGCGCTCATTCCTGGCACGACGCTGCCCGTTTCAATTAACAATGTGAATGACGGCAATGGTAGCGACATCGGCCCGACGAATTCTCAATACTATGTCAACAATCAGGTGTACTTCATGCCGGGTGGGCCGGTACCGCCGGTGGATACCGAACCGAATGGCTTGACGACAGTGCTGACGGCGCAAGCGACGGTAACGCCCGGGTTGACGTATCACATCAAGCTGGCCGTGGCGGACGCGAACGACTTTGCGTTGGATTCAAACGTGTTCGTGCAGGCGGGAAGTTTGTCCAGCGCGAGTGTGACGGCGAACCCGACATCGCTTACTTTTGCGAGCCAGGCGCAGGGGACCACGAGCGCGGCGCAAGCGGTGACGATTGCGAATGTGGGCACGACCAACGTGACAATCACGAGCATCGCGGCGAGCGCTAACTTCGGCGAAACGAACGCGTGCCCGACGATGCTGGTGACGGGCACCATCACTGGATCGAGCTGCACGGTGAACGTGACGTTCACGCCGACCGCGACGGGAACTCTGACAGGGACCGTGACTGTGACGTACACGAGCACGGGGAGTGAGACGCCGCAAACGACGACAATATCGTTGACAGGGACGGGAACGGGTGGAGCGGCTACGGTGACGGTGACGCCGAGTAGTTTAACGTTTGGTTCGCGGGCGATTAGCACGACGAGCGCGCCGTTGAGCGTGATGGTGACGAATACGGGCACGGCGGCGGTGAATTTCACGGGGCTCACGACGAGCGGGGCGGATGCGGAGGACTTCAGCGTGCCGCTGCCTACTTCTGGTGGTGGGTGCAGTGCGACGGGGAGCTTGGCAGCGGGAGCGAGTTGCACGATCAATGTACTGTTCACGCCGCAGGCTGCGGGGGCGCGGACGGCGACGTTGCTGATTGCTGATAATGCGACGGGGAGTCCGCAGGCGGTGGCGTTGAGCGGGACGGGGGTGACGGCGACGGTGATCATTACGGTGGCGCCGGGAGGATCTTCGACGGCGACGACGGTGTCGGGAGGGACGGCGTATTACGGGTTGATGATCAGCGGAGCGCCGGGAGTGACGGGGACGGTGCAGTTGGGATGCGTGCCGTCGTCGGTGTTGATTACGTGCAAGGTGATACCGGGGACGGTGGTGTTGAATGGGACGTCGGTGGAGGTGGCGTTTGCGATTCAGACGTTCTGCCAGGGGGCGACGACGTCAACGGGATTAGTGCCGCCAGTGGGAGGGATCGGTGGAGGGATTGGGTTGCTGCTGGCGTCGATGATGTTGGGCGGTGCGGTGTGGACATTCCGACGGAACCGGCGGGTGGCATTGACGTTTGCAACTTTATTGCTCGTGGCGTTGGGATCGGCGGCTTGCAATAGTTTGCCGTCGGGGCCGAATGGGGCGACGCCGGCGGGGAGTTATAGTTTGTCATTGACGACGACGTTGAATGGGCAGACGCAGACTTTGCCTAACTTTTTGACCTTGGTGGTGAAGTAGGGAAGGCGAAGCGCAGAGGCGCAGAGGACGCATAGAAAGGCAAAAGCGGGAGACGTGGGCAGGCGAGGTCAAAAATCTGCCTGCCTATATTTCGTTCGCTAAGGGCGAACGAAATATGAGAAGGCGGCCGCGACATAGGCAAAGGCAAGAGCGACGGCAAAGAGCCGGCGAGACGCCGGCGCTACTAACGGCAATACTTCGCGATGCGAACAAGACCGCGATATGCCTTAAGGCGCTGGGGTTATGTCGAAGAGGTGGGCTTGGAAGGGGTCGCGGCGGACGAAGAGGCCGATTTCGTGGAGTTCTTGGCCGGTGCGGTCGTAGCGGACGTTGTTTAGTTCGTCGTTGAAGATGTAATTTTGCGATGGGGAGACGCGGCCGGCGAGCGGGACGCGTCCTTGCGAAGTGTAAGCCGCGAGATTTACCGCGATTATTTTCCACGCTTTCGGCGAACGCCATTCGTAGACGACCAGGGCGTCGGGGGGAGCATCGCCTTCCGGCGCGACGTCCAGTAAATTCCACTTTCCTTCGTGAAAAACATCCTGCCTAGTGATTTGCAAGATTTTCTGGAAGAAATTTGTGCTGATAGGATCGGGCGGCTCGTCCGCTGAAGTGCGCAGGGTGATGGGCTGGCAGATTTTGCGGCCTTCGAGCTCGCCTTGATGATAGAAGCGGATGCCGGGAAGTGTGCCGAGAAGAGTGCCGTCGGCGGCCAGGCGCTCGTTGGGAAAAACTTCGGGGCGGCGGGGCTCGTCGTGATTTTCCATGAAGCGCGCGAAATCGCTTTGTCGTTCGGGGGAGGTTGCGAGGCGGTCGCGGATTTGCGGGATGTTGTGGTCGCGGAGTGCGTCGTAGAGAGTTTTGTCGTAGGAGTAGGAAAATCCTAGATCGAGGAGGCGCTGTTCGGTGCCCCAATAGGCTTCGGCGAGGAGAGTGAGCCCCGGGACGGCGGCGTGGGCTTCAGTCCAGAATTCTTTTTCGGGCGTGGGGGTGTCGCCGAGGAGGTGGCGCCAATTGGCGTTGAAGATCTCGTTGAGCTGGAGCATGGCCATGTCGCAGCGGATGCCGTCGCAGTGGCTGGCGATGGTGCGGAGGTCGGCGATCTGCGCGGCGCGCAGGCCGGGATTGCAATGATTGAGTTGGGCGACGTCTTGCCAGGGAGGGTAATAGGGATCCTTGGCTAAGGCGACGTATCGCGGGCCTCGCGGGGTGGATTGAGTGTAGTAGAGCGAGGGATTTTGCTGGAACTCTTCTGGCGAGGCTTGGACGTAAAATTCCGGGTGTTCGCGCATCCAGGGATGATCGAGCGCGGTGTGGTTGCCGACGAAATCGAGAAATAATGCGATATCGCGGGAGCGCAATTTTTCGCGCGCGACGTCCAGGGCATTCCATGTGCCGATGCGCGGGTCGGGCGCGTATCCGGCGACAGCGTACGGCGAACTGATCACGTCTTCAGGTTTCCAGCCGGGCAGGGCGAGATCGAACTGCGGAATGTTGCCGGGATTTTCGACGTTCATGCGGCGCGAGATGGGGCTGCGTTGCCATACGCCCATCAGCCAGATGATGTTGAAGCCTTGTGTCGCGACCGCGTCCCATTCGGAGTCAGGGACTTCGGCGAGCGAGATATTTTTGCCGAGGCGAGAGGAGAGTTGCTCGAGCCAGGTCCAGGTGTTGATTTCGTAGAGATGCGGGTGGGAGCGCGGGCGAAAGTTCTGCGGAGCGGCGGGTTGTGGGGGCATCGGGTTTAGATTAGGCGGGAGGCGCGGGGTGTGTCAATGTGGCGAGGCCAGTGGAAGGGAGTTGGTTGAGAGTCTACAGTTAAGAGTTGAAAGTTGATAGTCGAGCCGAGGTAGTTGCCGGCACGATCAGCACGGCTTACGAATTCGGGTTGGATAATAAAGGCAGTGGCTAGTCGTGAGTGGTTAGTGGCTAGACAACGGCGTTGCGAAGTGAGCGCTGCGGTTGCATGCGCGGTTTATGGACAAATGCGGGGATTAGTGCCACATTATTTAGGGCGTGCTTGAGAGGCGGAGAATTCGCATCTAGCGGTGAGGAGGGATTCGATTATGGTAAAGCGTGCGATGTTGGCGGGATTTGCGATGGTGTTTGCGGTGGGATTGTCCGTGGCGGGGCAGGATAGCGCGGCGAAGAGTGGTTCGTGGTCTGGCGTGATCACGAATGATATGTGCGGAGCGAAAGATGCGAGCGCGGCGAAGAGCGAGTGCACGACGAAGTGCGTGAAGTCGCATGGGGCGAAATATGCTCTTTACAATGACGCCGACAAGAAAGTTTATATTCTAGAGCCGCAGGATAAGGCGGACGGTCACGCGGGTCATCAGGTGACGGTGAAGGGGACGTTGGATGGTGATACGATTCATGTTACGTCGTTGACGATGGATACGGCGAAGGGATCGTAGCGGTCTTTTTAGGGATTCGTCTCCGCGAGGCGTTGTGGAAGGGCAGGGCCGATGGCCTTGCCCTTTTTTTTGGTACGCCGAGCATGTTCGACGCTTGGAGGTGTAAGTCCTCTTCACAACCTGATGGAGGTGAAGTGATAGCGAAGCGCAAGGGCGTCATCGTGAGGTGGGGTCTGAAGGAAGCGTGGAGCAAACACGCGAGCCGATGTACAAGAACCGGATAGGAGGCCTACGGTGTCGGGCGAGCGGGCCAATGATAGCGAAGCCCATATCCATCAAGGACACTGGTGGTAAATCCGACGGTTGCGTGTGGAAGGCGGTCGAACTTATCTCGGGAGATCTGTTGCGCGTCTCGGACTCGTGACTGAGGGTGGAGAGATTCACTCCTGACCTGCAGCAGAAGTCAGCAGCGGGCGTAGTACTCACGCCAGTGAGGAAGGCCCAAACAGTGAGAGTGAGTAGTAGAACGTCGAACTCATGGGTGGCATTGCGCCAGCCAATCAGCTTCGGCTGAGCTTTACAGGTTCAGAAGACGGTGAAGCCGAAACGGCAACCTGGGAGCGGCGAAGCCCTTGTGGCGAACGACGACTCGAACCTCCGGCCCTCCGGGCTCAACTTACTGAACCGCCGGATGCGGACCCGCCTGTACGGTGGTGTGGGAGGGGCGAGCAGGTGACTGCTCCCCCTATCCCGATTGGGCGCGTGGGAGCAAGGGAAAAGATTTAACGCAGAAGACGCAGAGGTCGGAGCGCAGAGCGCGCGGAGAAAACCTAGGGCAACTGCGCCCGCCTGAAGGCGGCCGCTACAAATTCAAGGGCAAGGACGACAGCTTCCTGTTCGCGAATCCTCCGCACTTGGGTGTTCTGATATACTTCGCGGCCTCATCTGTTTTGCTCGCTCGGAAAGGACGTCGGGATGAAATTTCAGAGAACAATTGCGTTTTTTGTGATGTTGGTGGCGGTTGGTGGTGTGGCGCGCGCGCAGAATCTGGCGGGTGCTACGGCGGGTGGGCGGGTGTTGTCGGTGGATGATTATTTTCGGATCAAGGAAGTGGGGGATCCGCAGATCAGTCCGGACGGGAAGTGGGTGGCGTACACGGTGGAGACGACGGATTTGAAGCAGGACAAGAACCGGCGACGCATATGGATGGTTCCTACTGGAGGCGGGACGGCAATTGTGCTGACCGACGAAAATGATTCGTCTTCGCATCCGCGGTGGAGTCCGGACGGAAAATATATTGCGTTTCTTTCGGCGCGTGAAGGAAGCGGTGGCGACGATGATGAGGAGAAGGGCAAGAAGCAGGTGTGGATTCTAAATCGCGAGGGAGGCGAAGCGCAGCAGCTGACGGATACGATTCAGGACGTGGATAGTTTCGCGTGGTCGCCTGGGAGCGACCGGCTGGTGCTCGTGTTGCAGGATGCGACACCGGAGGAAATCGAGGCGGCGGAAAACAAGGCGAAGGAGAGCAAAGCGAAACCGAAGCCGCGGCCGTGGGTGATTGACCGGCTGCACTTCAAAGAAGATGAGATTGGGTATCTGGACCGGCGGCGGACGCATTTGTACGTGTTCACGATTGCGGATCGGAAGCAGCGGCAGATTACTTCGGGCGATTACGACGACAGCGATCCGGCGTGGTCACCGGAGGGAAGCAAAATCGCGTTTTCGAGCAACCGTTCGGCGCCTGAGCCGGATATGAATTATAACAACGACATATGGGTAGTGGCGGCGGACAACACCGACCGGGGGAAATCGCTGGTGCAGGTGACGACGAATGTGGGGACGGAGGAGGCGCCGGCGTGGTCACCCGATGGGAAGTGGATTGCGTACACGACGCAGCTGGAGCCGGAATTATTTCAATATTCGACGATACAGATTGCGGTTTCGCCGGCTGCGGGCGGCGCAGCGAATGTGCTGACGCGGAAGCTGGACCGCAATTCGACGATTCCGCGATTTTCTGCGGACGGGAAGTGGCTTTATTTTATTGCGGATGATGACGGGACGCAGAATTTAATGCGCGTGCCGGCTGGGGGCGGGGAGATTACGCGGCCGATTGGCGGACGCAAGATGGTGGAAGCTTATTCGCTCGGCGCGAATGGCACGGCGGTGGCGACGGTGGGAGAGCTGACGCATCCGGACGAATTGTACGTGCTGCCTGCGGGTGGAGAACTTCGCAAGCTGACGAGCGTGAATGATGCGTTGATGGCGGAATTGCGTTTGCCGACTGTGGAGTACGTGCATTTCAAGAGCAAAGACGGAACTATCGTAGCAGGGTATTTGTACAAACCGCCGGACTATCAGCCCGGCGTGAAATATCCGACGATATTGAAACCGCATGGTGGGCCGGTGTGGGCTTACTACGCGGAATTTAATTTTGATCCGCAGCTTTATGCGGCGAATGGGTATGTGGTGCTGACGCCGAATCCGCGCGGGTCTTCCGGATACGGATTGGATTACTGCAAAGCGATTTTTGCGGATTGGGGACATAAGGATTTTGAGGACGACATGGCGATGGTGGATTACGCCGTGGCGCAGGGGATCGCTGATCCGGATCGGCTGGGAGTGGGAGGCTGGTCGTACGGCGGGATTTCGACGAATTTTATTATTACGCAGACGACGCGATTCAAGGCGGCGATTTCCGGCGCGGGAAGTTTTCTGTACATCACCAGCTGGGGGCACGATCTTTATTCGCGCGATTGGGAGTACGAATTGGGATTGCCTTGGAAGAATCGCGAGTTGTGGGAAAAACTTTCGCCTTTTAATCGCGTGACGGAGATTACGACGCCGACCTTGGTGATGGGCGGGGAGGTGGATTGGAACGTTCCGGTGATTAATGGGGAGCAGCTTTATCAGAGTTTGCGGAGGTTGGGAGTGCCGACGCTTTTGGTGGTTTATCCGGGGCAATATCATGAGTTTTCACGGCCGTCGTTCATAAAGGATCGGTATGAGAGGTATTTGTTTTGGTATGGGCATTATGTGAAGGGGGTTGGGGCTGCGGTGCCGCCTGTTGCGAAGAGTGGGGATTGATTCTAGGAAGTCAAAAGCGCCACTGATGAACGCAGCTGAACACTGATAGAGGCATTGATGAAGGCGAGCGAAGAGTAAGGCGGAAAGATCTAACGCAGAGGACGCAGAGGTCGGAGCGCAGAGGGCGCAGAGAAAACCTGGGGCAAGGGCAAGATGCCCGGTTCATCCCGAAAGGCGCGGGACGAACCGGCCGCTACAAAAGCAAGGTCAAGAGCAAAGTCAAAAACGCCAATCGAGAGATTGGCGCTTCTGGGTTGGTGTTCCCGCGTCGGATTTATTTTGATGCGGTGTCTATGAAGGTGGAGATGTTGGATTTTAGTTTGGCCAGGTCTTCTTGGTGCAGGTACATCATGTGGCCTGCGCCGTAGTATTCGAAGTGGATGTTGGCGCGGAGGTTTCCCGGCAGGAACAGATGGTCCATGGTGTATTCGGTGGCGTAGAACGGGGTGGCCATGTCGTAGAAGCCGTTCTCGACCTGGACTTGCAGGTGTGGATTGGTCATCAGCGCCTGGATCAGGTCGCCTGCGACATTCGCTGAGCCGGGGAAAAAGCCGCCGCCTTGCGGGCCGCGATGTTTCCAATCCCAATTTTGGCCGACGTCGCCGCTGAGAGCTTCGTAGGACCTTTCTTCTGTGACTTTCAATTCTTCGCGGGCGTAGCTATTGAAGGCGGCTGTGAATGCGCCGCGGACCGCGGTGTAGGACGGATCGTCCTCGGCAAATTCTGTGAGCATGTCGTAAGTGGGCATGGTGTAGCGGGCGTCGTAGCGGCCGGTGGTTAGGCCGTGGCTGCGCATTAGTTCAACGTTAAATTGCTGGAGGTTTACGCGCAGGTCGGCTTTCAGGAGGTAGTCTTCGCTGAGGCCGATGAAGTGCGAGAGTTTTTTCGCGATATCGGATTTTTCGGCGGGGGTGATGTTGGTGCCTTTCATCAGCGCGGTGGCGTAATCGGTGGCGGCGAATTTTCGGGCTTCGGCTAGGAAGGCGGGGACATCAGACGGCGGATCTGCTAGCGCTTTTTGATACGCGGCGGTGGCGGCGTAGCTGGGCACGTAGAGGATGAAGGGGAGGTCATCGCCGGGATTGAACGAGATGGTGCCGAGATTCAGGACGGAAGAGATGAGCACGATGCCGTTGATGTAAATGCCGTCGTGTTGCTGCAGATAATTTCCCAGCGCGGCAGAGCGGAAGGTGCCGTAACTTTCGCCGATTAGAAATTTGGGGGAGTTCCAGCGATTATTGCGATTGAGGTAGATGTTGATGAACTGGGCGAACATTTTTACGTCCTGATCGACGCCCCAGAAATCTTTGTTCTGCGCCTTGCCGACGGCGCGGCTGAAGCCGGTGCCTACCGGGTCGATGAAAACCATGTCGGTTTTGTCCAGCAGGGAATTGGCGTTGTCTTCGATTTTGTAGGGCGCGGGCGGAGTGAAGGCATGGTCAGCGTTGACGACGCGGCGCGGTCCGAAGGCGCCCATGTGCAGCCAGATGGATGCGGAGCCGGGGCCGCCGTTGTAGATGAAGGCGATCGGGCGCTGGGAGAAATCCTTGGTGTCGCTGCGCGTGTAGGCGGTGGAATAGATCAGCGCGG
Organism: uncultured Acidobacteriota bacterium; assembly: GCA_963786205.1. Taxonomy (GTDB): domain Bacteria; phylum Acidobacteriota; class Terriglobia; order Acidiferrales; family UBA7541; genus Palsa-295. Next base: position 133,684 of record CAWAYG010000010.1, on the reverse strand, counting down.
TGGGCTCGCCTTTTTCGTCTTTGAGGAGCGTGGTGGAGGCGGTGGCTTTGTAGGCGATGGATTGATTGTTGATTTTTATGGTGTGGTCGCTAGGCCAAGTTTCTTCTTTGGGAGGATTGGCTTCTGGGGTTTTGGCGTCTGCTGCGGCGGCGGGTTTTGCGTCTTTCGCTGGCTCTTGCGCTGTTGCGCGCGGGGAATAAGTGGCGAGTAAGAGCAGGGTTGCGGCAAAGGTGGCTAAGAAGGTCTTCATTTACGCTCCGATGTGATGATTTCGCGCCCCAATTATCGCGCAGGGATTCTACGTAGGGGAGTTGGTACAAGTCAAACTGAGTAGGGATTTCCTTTTTGAGTGCGGTTTACCGCAGAGGGCACAGAGAAGGGCAAAAGACTTAACACAGAGAACACAGAGAAAAGCCGAGAACACAGAGAAAGTCTAAGACAAGAACGAGCACAGCCAAGAGTGGCTGTGCCACGAAAGTGGTGCTAGTTGCAGGGAGGGTTGGTGAAGGTGAGGGTGATTACGCTGGGGGAGTCGGCTGCATCGCCTCCGGCGGCGTTTCCCGCGTTATTCGTTGCGTCGGCGCTTGCGGTGTCGGCGACTTCAGGGTTGGCGGGGTTTATTTTTTGTGTGTTGGAGTCGATGCGGGCTGGGATGGTGCAGGTGGTTTGGTTGTGGCGTTGGCTTAGGCGTTGCGGGTCGAGATCTTCCCAGGCTGAGAAGGTGTAGGTTGCGGATTGGAGCAGGGTGAATTCGTAGAGGGCTTCGCCGATTTTGCGGGCGGCGGGGTTGTCGCCTTTTTCGGCTGTGGCCGTGACCGTTACTTCGCCGGGCGGGCGGCCGCCTTCCCATTTGAGTTGAACTTTTACGGTGCGGGTGGGGTAGCCGTCTTTTAGTTTGATGTTCGCGTTCAGAATTTGCTGGCCGTCTTTCACTTTGATGATCTTGGCTTCGGACTGTTCGGCCTCGCCGGGATAGAAAGTGCGCGGGAAGGGCGAATTGGGATCGAGACGATTCATACGATTGAAGACGAGAAGATATTCGCCGGGGCCGATGTGATCGAATTCGAATTTGCCGTCGGAGCCTTGAAAGCCCCAGAGGCCGGGCTGGGCCGGGTCGTAGCGCTCGGCGCGATAGAGCTCGACGGAAGCGATCTTGAGCGATTTTCCGTTGGGTCCGAGGATGCTGCCGCGGATTTTCCCGGTGGGGAGCGCGTTGACGTTGTATTCGTAGCAGGCACCGGAGGGAATCTTGAACGGGGGGAGGCCGCCCTTCAGAGTTTTTTGCGAGAACTCGAAGCGGGCGGGGAGATCAGCGGTGTAAACATATTCACCGGCGTGCACGTCGTAGAAAGAATAGACGCCATCGGGGCCGGTGCTGGCGGAGAAACGATCGTCTTTCGAACGCAGCTTTAATTTTATGTGCGGGATGGGATCTTCGGGATCGTCAGTGGGAGCGAGGAGCGGCGGATCGGCGCGGCGCAGGACGCCGAAGACGGAAGCGACGCGGTCGTGATTGCGCATGGAACGTAGCTGGGGAAGCAGCGCGCGGCCTTCGCTCGCGGGGCGCGTCTGGCTGCAAACGACGGCGAAGAGGCGGCCCTCAGTTTCCTGTTGAGTGAAAACGATGTACTGCTGGCCCTTCTTGAAGTAGTAGCCGCAATCGGCGTCGTCGCCGCCGGAGAAGATGTCGATGTCCGGAGAGTCGGGGCCGGCGAACTTTTCGTCAATGTGGAAATGATAGCGGGTGATGGGCGCGATGGTTTGGGGCGCGACGCCGGGATTTGCTTCGTTCGTGTTAGTCGCCGCGGCGGCGGATTCGGCGGTGGTAGCGTCGGGAGCTACTGCAGCGACTTCAGTGACGGTGCCGAGGAATACCACATCGTCGGATTGCAGACCGGGACATTTTCCCGGAGGTTGCTTGGAACAGGTGCAAGCCCAGAGGCCGGACGGAAAGAACGAGAGCAGGAGTGCAGCGGCCAGGATTGGGCGTCGAATCATGAACAGGTATCGTACCTTGTGACGCGCGGAGAAATCGAGGATTCGTGAGAGATTTTTATGGTGGAGTGTGGTGTTAAGGGACTCGGAAGCGATGCACTATTTTGGTACACTTGGGCCGTTTGCGGAAAGCGACGTTCCCCAAAATGGATTCTCCGATGAGCGTATTTGCGCGCGGATTCGCGCGGACCAGCGAGTGCTGGATAAAGGAGTAATTTACGAACATGAAAAAGATTCTGGGCATTCTGATTGTGGCCCTCGGCATTTTTGCGGCTGCGACTGGAGCGCAGCAGTCTGCGCCGGCGCAGCAAGGGAATCAGTCGATCTACAACGTTACGGTGGTGGGGAAGACCGTGACGGCAGTGAGTTACCAGCACCGCAGTGGATCGACGATGATTGGTTTTCAGGGGACGCCGCTGCTGCCGCTGGCGAAGGGCGACGCGAAGGTGGACAGCAAGCAGGGATCGATCGTTGTGAGCGCGAGTTTCAAGAACATGCAGGCGGCGCAGAAATTCGGGAAAGAATATTTGACGTACGTGCTGTGGGCGATCACGCCGGAGGGCAAGCCGAATAATCTGGGGGAATTGCTGCTAGACAGCGACAAGAGCAAATTGACGGCGACGACGAATTTGCAGACTTTTGGAATGATCGTGACGGCGGAGCCTTATTTTGCGGTGAGCATGCCGAGCGACGTGGTGGTGCTGGAAAATGTGGTGCGGGCGGATACGGTGGGAACGGCGGAGCAGGTGACGGCGAATTACGAACTGATGCAGCGCGGCGGGTATACCTACGACATGTCGAAGGCGCGGGAACCGATTGCAGATTTTTCCGCGAAGGTGCCACTGGAAATTTATGAGGCGCGGAATGCGGTGTCCATCGCGCAGAGCGCGGGGGCGGACAAGCTGGCGCCGGACGCGTTTCAGAAGGCGGTGAGTTCGCTGGGGAATGCAGACAATTTGCTGGCGAAGAAGGCGAGCAGAAAGGAAGTGATCGCAGCGGCGCGCGATGCGGTGCAGACGGCAGCCGATGCGCGAGCGATCGCTTTGCAACGCGCGGCGCAGCAGAAAGCGGCGGCTGAGCAGGCCGCGGCGCAAGCGGCGGTGGCTGCATCGGACGCCAGGCGGAAAGAGGAAGAAGCGGCGCGTCAGCAGGCTGAAATTCAAAAATTGCAGGCGGAACGGGATGCGGCGCAGGCAGCGGCTGCTAAGGCGCAGGCTGACGCGGCGAGGAGCCAAGCCGATGCGGCGGCGTTAGCAGCGCAACAACAAGCGCAGGCCGCGCAACAGCAAGCGGACGCCGCACAACAACAGGCGAAGGCGGCGCAAGAAGCGGCGGCGAAGTCGGAAGCGGAGAAGCAGGCTTTGCGGGCGGCGCTGCTGGATCAATTCAATCGCGTGCTGCCGACGACGGACACGCCGCGAGGTTTGCAGGTGAACATGGCGGACGTGTTGTTCGCGTTCGGGAAATACGAACTGCAGCCGCCGGCCCGCGAGGCTTTAGCGAAATTTTCGGGGATCGTGCTGGCGCATCCGGGATTGCATTTATCGGTCGAGGGATATACCGACAGCGTGGGAAGCGATGCGTTCAATCAAACGCTTTCGGAGCAGCGTGCAAATGGGGTGCGGGATTATTTGATACAGCAGGGATTGGATCCGACTTCGATTGTGGCGACAGGATTTGGGAAGTCGAATCCGGTGGCGAGTAATGATACGGCGGCGGGCAGGCAGCAGAACCGGCGGGTGGAGATTATTATTTCGGGCGAGGTGATTGGGACGAAGATTGGAGCGCCGAGCGCGCCGCCGCAGCGTTGAGTCGGTGGGTTCGATTGGGTGAATCAGATGTTACCGCAGAGACGCGGAGGACGCAGAGAACGGCAACGGCAGGATTGCCACAGAGACACAGAGAAATGCGAAAGATTTAACACGGAGGAACTGCGGGCGGGGCTGAAGGCCCGCCGTTGCTGTGCCGCGGAGTTATTTATCGGGTTGTGACCAGAGGCGGAAGCCGCCCAGGAAGGCGTTTTCGTTACGGCCCAGGCGGGTGCCAGGGGGAAGTTTTTTTAGCTTGGCGGAGTTGCCGCCGCCTAGGACGACATAGTCGGCTTCCAGAGCTGCCTTTAATTTTTCGGTGATTTTGAAAACCTGGCGACGCCATTTTTTCTTTCCTAATTTTTCCAGGCCGCGCAAGCCTAGATAGTCTTCGTATGTTTTCCCATGCTTATAGAAGAGGTGCGCGAGTTCCATGGGCTCGAGCACTCCGTTGCTGATCATCGCGGAGCCGAGGCCGGTGCCGAGGCCGAGGAAGAGCATGCGACCGCCTTTGTAGCTGCCGAGAGCTTGCATGCTGGCGTCGTTGATAATTTTTATGGGATGGCCGAAGGCTTTGCGGAAGTTGAAGCCCATCCAGCCGCCGCCGAGATTGTGGGGCTCGCGGAGCGGATGACCGTTGATGACAGGGCCGGGATAGCCCATGGAGATGCAATCGTACTTCCAGGAGCGCGTGGCCTTTTTCACAGCGCGAACCATTTTGGCGGCGGTCATGGAAGCGCCGGACGGTATTTTCACTGAGTCGTTTTGTCCGGTCATCAGGAGCTTGACGTTTGTTCCACCGACATCGATCACCAGGATGCTGCGTGGCTTGGCTTTTGCGCGGGGCGTCTTCAATGGAGTGACCTCATGGGAGCAGAGCCGAAAGTATATCCGGGGGATGTGGATAGTCAACGGCGGGGTGGAGTTGGAGCGGGTGAGGAGACTGAAAGAGGGTAGGATAGGGCTGGCGTTTTCACGCATATTGTATACAATCCCTGTCCTATGAAATATAGGCTGCTGGTGAAGTCCTCCGTTTTGGCAGTTTTGCTTTCCCTTACCTTAATATGCGTGGGATTTGCGGCGTCGCGAGATGGCGGGGACTGTCTCGACGGCCGGGCAGACGATCGCGCTGACGAAATTCAATCGCCGCCCAGCGAGATGCGGGCGCTGGTGGAACGGTACGACGCGGACCGCACGCTTTTGCAGCGCTCGGATCGGACGCCGCTTGCGCCAGCGGTGCTCGACCGCATGCAGAAATTCTATAGCGGGTGGCAGGCGGAGATTGAGAAGGTGGATTTTGACGCGATGCATCAGGACGGGAAGATTGATTACATTTTGCTGACGAATACTTTGAAGCACGAGTTGCGTGGAATTGACTTACGGCGGAAGGAAATGGCGGAGACGGCGCCTTTGCTGCCGTTTGCGACGACGATTGTGGGGCTGGTGGAAGCTTTGCGGCACATGGAGAACATGGATGCGGGGAAGGCGGCGGCGACGCTGGACGGCTTGAACAAGCAGATCGATGAGGCGAAAAAAGCGCTGAGCACGGTGAAGACTTCGAAGTACGTGGCCAACCGCGCGGCGAATGAAACGGATCAGCTGCGCGCGGCGTTGAAAGATTGGTTCACTTTTTACAATGGGTACGATCCGCAGTTCACTTGGTGGACGGGCGTGACGTACAAGGCCGTGGATACGAATCTGGAAAGTTATGCGGCGCAGGTGCGCGAGCAGATTGTGGGAATCAAGCCGGGTGACAAAACGACGATTGTGGGAAATCCGATCGGGCGAGACGCGCTAATCAGCAGCTTACTGTACGAAATGATTCCTTACACGCCGGAGGAATTGCTGGTGCTGGCGGATCGCGAATATGCGTGGTGCGAGGCGGAGATGAAACGCGCTTCGCGGGAGATGGGCGACGGTGACGACTGGCACAAGGCGCTCGAGCAGGTGAAATCCGATTACGTGCCGCCTGGAAAACAGCCGGAGCTGATACGGGACTTGGCGTTGGAAGCGATCGCTTACGTCGAGAAGCACGAGCTGGTGACGGTGCCGGAGCTGGCGAAGGAATCGTGGTGGATGGAGATGATGACGCCGGAGCGGCAGCTGGTGAATCCGTTTTTCACGGGCGGGGATCGCATTAGCGTTTCTTATCCGATGGATGGGATGACGTTCGAGCAGAAAATGATGAGTATGCGAGGGAATAATATTCATTTTGCGCGGGCGACCGTGTTTCACGAATTGATTCCGGGGCACGAGTTGCAGGGGTTTATGGCGCGGCGTTACCGGGAGTGGCGGCGGCCGTTTGATACATCGTTTTATGTGGAGGGATGGGCGCTGCACTGGGAAATGCTTTTGTGGGATATGAATTTTGCGCGGTCGCCGCAGGATCGGGTTGGGATGCTGTTCTGGCGGATGCACCGGGCGGCGCGGATCATGTTCTCTTTGAATTTTCATCTGGGGAATTGGACGCCGCAGCAGTGCGTGGATTTTTTGGTGGATAAGGTGGGGCACGAGCGGGAAAACGCTACGGCGGAAGTCCGGCGATCGTTTGCGGGGGATTACTCGCCTTTGTATCAGGCTGGGTACATGTTGGGTGGGCTGCAGATTGGGGCTTTGCACAAGGCGTTGGTGGAACCGGGCAAGATGACGGAGCGGCAATTTCATGATGCGGTTTTGAAGGAGAACGCCATTCCGATTGAGATGATTCGCGCGGATTTTATGAGTGAGAAATTGACTCGGGATTATGTGCCACATTGGAAATTTTATGGAGATTTGAGCGCGAAGCAGTAGGTCGGGTGTCGCAGGAAGTCTTGATTTGTTTCATATCTCTTTCGTTCGACTGGGGAATGCCATTTATGAGCAAGCAATATGATCGCAGGCAGGCTTTGAAGGCGGTTAGCGCGACTTGTGCGGCGTTTTTTTTGCCGGGGGCTGCTATTGCAGGCGAGGGCGGACCGGCAGAGCAGGATCTGGAGATAAGGATTTCGTCGGTTAGCGCGCACACTTTGCGGCTGAGTATTTTTTCGGCGAAGGGCGGCGGCGGGGCTGTGCCTGGCGATGGATCGGTGGTTCGTGAGGCCTGGGATGGTCCGATCACGACGCTGAGTGGGGAATTTGCAGAGCGCGGCGTGAGGGTGGGCGATCTGAGCGTGAAGATTTCGCCTAGCCCGCTGGCGTTTGCGATTTCGGGTGCGGATGGGGCGGTGATTCAGCAACTCAAGGTGGAGCGCGCGAGCGGAGTCGTTTCTTTCGCGACGGGAAATTCACCATTGCTTGGATTGGGCGAGGGCGGGCCGCAATTCGATCGGCGCGGATCGGTGGACACGATGAAGCGCGGGCAGGGCGGCTACAAACTGCAGACCAATGGCGGGCGCGTGCCGATTCCGTGGCTGATTGGGACGGCAGGGTGGGCGATGTTTTTTCACGCGCCGTTCGGGACGTTTGATTTTTCGGGAGCGGAAAGCAAATTTTTGCCGACGGGGCCGGATACGGCTTATCCCTTGGACATTTTTTTCGTGGCGTCGCGCGAGCCGGCGACGATCATGAGCGAATACGCGCTGTTGACCGGAAAACCGGAATTGCCACCGCTGTGGAGTTTCGGTTACATGCAGTCGCACCGGACGCTGGGGAGTCCGGAGGAAATTCTGGCGGAAGCGAAAACGTTTCGCGAGAAGAAATTGCCGTGCGACGCGATGATTTATCTGGGAACGGGATTTTGTCCGAATGGGTGGAACACGGAGAACGGCGCGTTCGAATGGAATGCACGCGCGTTTCCGGATCCGCCGAAGATGCTGGCGGAATTGCACAAGGATAATTTTCGCGCGGTGGTGCATACAGTGATTCTGGCGGACAAGCTGACGGGGAGAGCGCAGGATCCGTGCGACGTCGTGAAATATGACGAGACGGAGGCTGGATGTTATTGGGACGCGCACCGGAAGGATTTTGCGATGGGCGTGGATGGATGGTGGCCGGACGAAGGCGATCCGTTGAACATCGCTTCGAGTTTGGTGCGCAACAGAATGTATTGGGAGGGGCCGCAGATTGACCGGCCAAATGAGCGGCCGTTTGCTCTGCATCGGAATGGATATGCGGGGATGCAGCGTTATGCGTCGTTCTTGTGGTCGGGGGATGTGTATTCGACGTGGGAGACGCTGAAAACCCATTTGCCGATCGCGGTGAATACGGGATTGAGCGGCGTGCCTTATTGGGGGACCGACATCGGCGGGTTTGTGCCGACGAAGGAGTTTACGGCGGAATTATTTGTGCGCTGGTTTCAATTTGGCGCGTTTTGCACTTTGTTTCGTTCGCACGGGCGGACGTGGAAGCTGCGTTTGCCCTGGGGTTGGAACACAGGCGATCCGGGACCGGTGGAAATTCGAAATTATGGCGGCGCGGCGGTTCCGGATGCGAGCCAGCTGCACAATCCGCAGGTGGAAATAATTTGCAAGAAATATCTGGAGCTGCGTTATCGGATGCTGCCGTACATCTATAGCGCGGTGCGCGAGTGCACGCTGACGGGGATGCCGGTGATGCGTTCTTTGTGGCTGCATTATCCGGACGATGCGGCGGCGGTCGGGCGCGGGGATGAATATTTGTGGGGGCGGGATATTTTGGTGGCGCCGGTGGTGGAGCAGGGCGCGACGTCGCGGGCGGTCTATTTGCCGAGCGGGGATTGGTACGATTTTTGGACTGGGGAGCGCGTGAAGGGCGCGCGGGAGATTTCGCGGGCGGTGGATTTGGAGACGACTCCTTTGTATGTGCGGGCGGGGGCGATTATGCCATTGGGGCCGGTGAAGCAGTTTACGGATGAGAAGGTGGAGGGGCCGCTCTCGATTTCTATCTATGCGGGGGCGGATGGTGCGTTTTCGTTTTATGAGGATGATGGGAATTCGTTCAATTACCGGAAGGGCGAGTGGATGGAGATTGAGATGCGGTGGAATGACGCGCGGCGCGTTCTGAAAATGGAATTGGCTGGTGGATCGCGGATGCTGGCGCCGGCGCATCGCGACATTGAAGTGAAATTGGGTGATGCGGTACGGAAGGTGGTGTTTGAGGGGAAGGCGGTGGAGGTTTCGTTTTAAGTATTTTTTGCGCGAGTGAGTGGCGATTGAGTTGGTTGACCCGGGGGTGAGCGATGGACCGGCGGGAATTTCTGCGGGATTTGGGAGTTACGTCTGCGGCATTGGGATTTGTGGCCGCGAATGGTGCGGCGGCAGAGAAGGCGGCGGCTGCGGAGCGGGCGAAGGCTGTTGGCTTTGATCCGACTCTTGAGCTGGGGCCGAGTTCTAGGCCGGCGCCCGATGTGGCGGGGCACACTTTAGTTTGCGAATTCAAAATAGCTGGCGCCGGGTGGAAGGTGTACGAAGATTTACGGACGCGTGACGGGGCGATCACTTTTATTTCTGCGACGGGAGCGCCGCGCGTGCTCGCGAAGAGTGCGGAGGCGACTTTTGCGGAGGCTGATCCGCCGTATCTCGGTTTGAAGCTCGCCGATATTGGAATGTCGGGGCCGGATTTGTTGGCCGACAAGCTCTTGCAGCATGGCGATCCGGATCCGGCGCAGGTGAAATCCGCAGCGCCGCCGCAGGGAACGACGAAAGAAGAGTCGCGCTGGCGATTGCCTTGGAATACTTTTGTGGGAACGAAAGAGTGCTCGGACACGATGCCGGTATTTCCGTCGGGGAACACGCGGACCTACCATCCGGGACAATATTTTCCGGAGATCACGAATGATGCAGCGAAAAAAAGATTTGAAGGATTGATTGGTGGGTGGATGCCGGCGGTGCGCAAGGTGATGCCGATTTCCGACGGCGTGTATGTGGAAGTGGTGGTGTTTGGAGACGTGGAGGCGCACGACCGGTTCATCGTGCAGACTTGGCATCGGACGACGCGCATGGAAAACGGGAAAGTGGCGAAGGTGGTATATGGATACAGCTATCCCGCGTTTCCTCCTGCGCGGGAAGGCCCCGGCGCGGAGGAATTTTATCGCGCATTGCTGGTGTTTGCGGCGTACTGGGAAAAACAATTGCAGGATTTTGCGTCGGCTGCGTTGCCCGACGATTCTTGGGTGAATATGGCGAAGCATGCCTTCGCGAAGGAATTGATGGTGCGGCCGGGAGGCGTTTATCCGAAGTACGGAGCGGTGGATCGCGATTATTACGGTCCGGAGTATGACGGGTTCCAGGATATTTTCACGATGGCGGTGTACGCCAATCTGGAGTGGGCGCGATTCGATGTTGCGCGGGAGATTATTGATAATTATTTGACGGATTTTACGGACGCGAAGGGAATGATCAACATGCGCGGGCCAGAGACGGCGCAGTTTGGTCTGACGCTTTCTTTGCTGGCGCGTTATTTCAATTACACGCAGGACGCGGCGTTGCTCGGGAAGCATCGCGAAAAGATTGTGGCGACCGCGGCGATATTGACGGAGCTTCATGATTTGAGTTTGCAGCTGCCGAAGGACGATGTGGGCTACGGGATTATTCACGGGTGGAGCGAGTCAGATTCTTGTCTGCATCCGAAGCCGATGGTTTGGTGGCTGCCTTATTTTGCGAATAATGCATTTACGGCGCGGGGGCTGCGGGACATCGGGAGGGTGTGGCCGCAGATTCAGCCGGGCGCGGGAGCGTTAGCGGGTGGGTGGTTGAAGCGCAGCCAGGATTTGCAGGACGCAGTGATCGCCAGCATGCGCGCGAATGTGCGCAGCGATATGACGCCGGCCTATATCGGGCCGTTGCCGGGGACGACCTTGATGTTTCGCGAATCGCTGGAGAAGGAGCATCCCAGTCCGCAGCAGTGGGCGCATCGCGCTTATGCGGAACTTTTGCAGCCGGACGTGCTACCGGCTGGACTGGCGAACACAGTGATTGATTGCATGCGGGCTTATGGCGGAACGACTTTGGGAGTGGTGGCGAATATCGAGCGGCCGCATCCGGAGGGGCGCGACATTTTGGGATTTATTTCTTACGGGTACGCGCAGATGCTTTTGCGATTGGATCGCGTGGAGGAGTATTTGTTGTTTCTTTACGCGCATCGTTATCACGATCACACGCGGGGAAGTTGGACGGCGGGCGAGGTTTCTGGAGTGGATGGCGACACGGCGCTTTTTTGCATTCCGGCGCAGCAGACGATTCCTTTGTTGGTGAGGTGGATGCTGGTGTTGGAGGATTCGGACGAGGACAGAATTTATTTTGGGAAGGGGTTGCCGCGGGATTGGGTGGCGTCGGGGAAGGAGATACGGATTACGGAGGCGCCGACGCGATTTGGCAGGGTGAGTTTCAGCATGAAGGCGGATTCTGGGACGAAGAAGGTGAATGCGAAGATTGATTTGGGGAAGGCTGGCGCAGTGAAGGAAATTCATTTGAAATTGCGGATGCCGGCGGCGAACGCGGTACAGCGGGCGACGGTGAATGGGCGAGTGGTGGAGGTGAGTGGGGGGGCGCGCGATACGGTGATTTTTGCGACGGGTGGGGAGAAGCGATTTGAGGTGGTTGCGGAGTTCAGTTGAGTTGGGCGATCGTGGCACAGGCGTCCGCTTGTGTCGCACCTACGGCGCTCGGGATTTTTTGCGATCTTTCCCAGCCCTTCCGGGCTGGGCTAACGTATGCCGCGCCTACGGCGCTGGTTTGGTGGTTTATCGGCAAGACGACGGCCTGTTGTGTTTGTCCAAGGATGATTCATGACTGACAAGATTTCGCGCAGGGAATTATTGAAGACGAGCGTGGCTGCCGGAGCTTCGTCTGTGGTGCTGCGGAAATGGGATGGGGCGATCGCAGCCGGAGCGTCTCCGCATGACGCGCCAGTTGACGGCGCAGCGACGGTGGCGGTCCGAGCAGCTGCTGACGGCGAGATTGTTGCGTTGACTTGTAATGATGGCGTGTATGTGCCGCCGCGGGGGAAGAGTTTTTTCAAGTTTGGGTTTGATTTTCCGGAGCCTTCGGTCGCGTATCAGGGATTGTTATTCTCTTTCCGGTTGCACACGTTCGAGGATTGTTACGGAATGGACCGCGCGAGCATGACGGTGGAAAAAACGGCGGACGGATTTGAGATGCGCTGCACGCAATTGGTTTGGGCCGGGGAGCAGCTGAAGGCTCCTGGTAGCGTAGTGGCGCTGGTGCGGAAAAGCGGCGATTATTTTGAGTGGAAGGTAACGGCGGAGACGGACCAGCCGATCAAATCGATAACTTCAATTGTGCGCGGAGTGCCGCGGGGGCAGGTGTCGGTTTCGTGCAACAAATTTTTCGATCCGAGGGATGACGAAATTTCGAAGGAGCATCCGTATCTTTTTGGCGGGATGACTACGCCGCTGGTGGTGATTCAGAAGGGCAGCGGGGATTTCTTTTATCTTTCGGCGCGGGACGAGCAGGTGCGGGCGACGCGATTTTATTTGCAGCCGGGGGATGATGGGTATCGGACGGAGTTAATTTACGAGCGCGGAGGCTGGGAGAAGAGCAACAAGATCGAAAGTGCGGTGTTGCGGGTGGGCACGGCGCCGAGTATGGATGCGGCTTCGCGGATGCATTTCGATCATGTGGAGAAGGCGTTTCAGATTCCGGACTGGGAGAAGAGGATGGATGTGCCGGAGTGGTTTCGGGAAATTGCGCTGGTGCTTTCGATTCATGGGATGCACTGGACCGGATACATCTACAACGACTACGCGAAAATCGGGATGACGTTGGAGTGGGCTGCGACGCAGATTCCGGCGAAGCGGGTGCTGGTGTTTCTGCCGGCTTGGGATGGGCGGTATTACTGGAATTATCCGCTGTATAAGGCCGACCCGCGATTGGGAGGCGAGGAGGGATTTCGCGCGCTGATCGCGAAGGGGCAGAGGCTGGGATTCCGGATGATGCCGATGTTCGGCGCGAATGTGGCGAACCGGAATCTTTCGATGTACGCGAAAGTTGCGAATGCACAAACGGTGCGGATTGATGGAGATGATTTCGCGAATGATTGGGTGGACATGGACAACGACCGGAGTAACGACGGTTGGGGCGCGTTCATGAATCTTGCTGTTCCTTCGTGGCGAGAGTATCTGGCGGGACGGATTTCGGAAGTGATCGAGCAGTACAAGGTGGATGCTTATTTTTTGGACATCGCGGGGGCGTGGATCAACAATTTGAGCGGCGGAATGTACGAAGGCACGGTGGAGCTGGTGAAGGAGTTGCGCGCGAAATATCCGGGAGTACTGGCGGTGGGGGAAATGCATTACGACGCGTTGATGTCGTGCATTCCGGTTTATCAGGTGCCGCGGTCGCCAGCTTATCCGGCGGCTTTGACGAAGTATGCGCGGTCGTTCGAGCATTTGAGCCGGCCTGCGCCGGGGCGGGGGAGTACGGGCGTGCATGAAGATGGGTTCGCGAAATTCAAGCCGACGATGCCGGAGGAGAAGCATACGATTCCGACGATTACTGTGGTGGACGATACTTTTGAGAAGTATCGCGATGTGATGGTGGAAGTGATTGCGGCGGCTAAGGTGCGGGCGGGGATTGCGTGATGGCGGGACATTTCTTGGGGTGATTTCTTCTGAAACGGGTTTTCCAATTCGCGGTCGTGCGAAAATTGTACCGAGACCGTGGCAGCACGTCGCGTTTCCATCTATAGTCAGTTCATGATCAGGCCAACCTGTTTGCTGCTTGCTACCTTTTTGATTGAGGGAATTGTTGCGCCTTGTGGTGTGGCGGGAGGGCAGGCGTCGGCGCCAGCGCAGGCGACCGCACCGGCTTCCGCGCCAGCTTCGAAGAGCGCGGCGGGTGTGGATTATGCGGCGTCGGCGGCGCAGGGGATTGAGTTCGCGGAGAAGGGGAGATGCCGGGAGGCTTTGCTGCTTTTGAAGAAGGCGGTTCCGCGTTTGGCGGATAAGCAGCTGAAATTTGAGGCTGCTATGGCTAGCGCGCGGTGTGCGATGAGTCTCGATCAGGTGGAGACTACCGTGGACACTTTGCTGTTGCTGAATCGCGAGTATCCACACAACCCGGAAGTTTTGTATGTGACGATTCACTATTTTTCGGAATTGGCGAATCGTTCGGAGCAGGATTTGGTGAGTTCGGCGCCGGGGTCATATCAGGCGCACAAGCTTGATGCCGAGGGGCTTGAGTCGCAGGAAAAATGGGACGACGCGGCGGCGGAGTACCGAAAGATTTTGGAGGAGAATCCGAAATTGCCGGACATTCATTACCGGCTGGGGAGGATTTTCCTATCGAAGCAGCCGCCGGCGGTGGAGGAGGCGAAGAAGGAGTTTGATGCGGAGCTGGCGATCGATCCGAACAATGCGGCGGCGGAATTTATGTTGGGAGATGTTGCGCGGCAGGCGCAGCAGTGGGACGACGCAATTGCGCATTTTTCGCGGGCCTTGAAGATGGATGCGGGATTTGAAGAGGCTTATTTGGGATTGGGGATGGCTTTGAATGCGGCGGGGAAAAACTCGGAGGCGGTGGGACCGCTCGAGTCGTACGTGAAGATGGAGGCGGCGGATCCGGCGGGGCATTACCAGCTTTCGATTGCTTATGCGAAGGTGGGGCGGAAGGAAGCTGCGACGCGGGAGATGGCGTTGCAGCGGGAGGCGGAGATTAAGGCGCAGGCGCGGGAGGGGTCGGGGAGGCCGCAGTAGCGTGGGTAGAGGTCGATAGATTTAACACAGAGGGCATAGAGGAAAGGCGAGAGGTAAATCGGAGATGGCAAGGAGATTTACCGCAGAGACGCAGAGTGCGCAGAGAAAGGCAACGGCAACAGCAAAGAGCCGACGGGACGGCGGCGGTACGAACTTCGCTCTACTTCCATTTTTGTTGGCCTTCGGTGATGGTGATGTAGCGATCGATTGGGACTTCTGTGAAGCGTTCTTTTATTCCGCTGGGTTGGGGCCATTGGATTTCCAGCCAATCAATTTTTGTATGCTGGCCTAGGCCTAGAACTATGCGCGGATCGTGGGCGGCCAGGTAGCTGCCGCCCCCTACTTTGGTGTGAGTGCGTTGCAGATCGCCGGAGCGATAGGTGATTTTCGCGCCTACTGCGTCGATGTTGGATTTGCGGCCGATCAGGCGGAGGCCTAGCCAGTGGTTTTGGCGTCCGGCGTTATTGCGGAGGAGCACGGGCGCGCCGTTGTTCGTCGCGATCAGCACGTCTACCGAACCATCGTTATCGAAATCGCCCAGGGCCATGCCGCGGGCGGCCAGGGGCTTCGCGAAAATGGGGCCGCTTTCGAGGCTGACGTTCTTGAAACCGCCCGATCTCGTGTTGCGGAAGAGGAGGAGCGGCTCGCGATAAGTGACGTGCTCGATGCGCTTTTCGACTCCGTCATCGGGGTGACCGTTGCAGAGGAAAAGGTCGAGGTTGCCGTCGTTATCGTAATCAAAAAATTTCAGGCCCCAGCCGCTCATGAATTGGGTAGTGGGGCCGACGCCGGTGGGAATGGAAACGTCGGTGAAAGTTTCGTCTTTGTTGTTGTGATAGAGCGCGTACATTTCCTGGTCCACGTTGGCGACGAAAAGGTCGAGAAAGCCATCCTGATCGTAATCGGCGGCGTCCACGCCCATGCCGGAGCGGGCGCGGCCGAAAGTGTTATAGCCGACTCCTGCTAGTAAGCCTGCTTCTTCGAAACCTTTTTTGCCGCGATTGAGGAAGAGGAAATTCGCTACCGTGTCGTTGCCGACGAAGAGATCCATCCAGCCGTCGTTGTTGATGTCCACTGCGACTACTCCCCAGGCTTTTCCTGGCGAGGCGGCTATGCCGGATTCTTTGCTGACGTCGGTGAAAGTGCCGTCGCCATTGTTGTGGAAGAGATAGCTGGGCTCGGGGCCGTAGACGTTTGGTTTGCAGTACCAGCGCTCGCCGGTGATGGTGTTGCCGCAGAATTTGTTTTTCGCTTTGTCGAACTCTACGAAGCGGCAGACGAAGAGGTCGAGGCGGCCGTCGTTGTCATAGTCGAACCAGACCGCGCTGCTGCCCCAGCCGGGAGCGGCGACTCCAGCTTTCGCGGTGACGTCGGTGAAAGTGCCGTCGCCATTATTGTGATAGAGGATGCTGCGGGGATATTGCGTGACGTAGAGATCGGCGAAACCGTCGGCGTCATAATCTCCGACGGCGACGCCCATGCCGTAGGCGTTTCCTGACACGCCGGCTTTTTCGGTGACGTCGGTGAAGGTGCCGTCGCGATTATTGCGATAGAGCGCGTTGCGGAGGGGTTGCGAAGGAGTGTAGAAATCGCAGGGGCCGCTGTTGACGAGGTAGATGTCCATCCAGCCGTCGTTGTCGTAGTCGAGGAAGCCGCAGCCAGCGCCGACCGTTTCGGGGAGATACCATTCGGGGGAGCGGCCGTTGGTGTGGGTCCAGGTGATTTTGGTGAAGGTGGGCGGCATTTCTTCGAACGCGGGGAGGGAATTTGCGGCGGCGGGTGGAATGAGGAGCGAGTGATTTGCGGCGAGGTTGCGGAGGCTGAAGCCGGAGCCGGCGAGCAATTGCAGGAAACGGCGGCGGGGGAGTGACTTCCAGCGTCCGTTTCGACCTCTCGACATACAGCGAGCCTCCTAGTTCCATGACGCGACTGACATAGCAGCAGACTGCTCTACGGATGCGCGACGATTCCTACGCCTTCCTTGATTATGACGATTTTGTTTGCTGGGATATTTCTTAATTCTTGCTGCTCGCCGCTGGGCCAGCGGATCTGCAGGCTTTCGATTTCGGTGGCACGGCCTAGGCCGAAGTGCAGACGAAAATCGCTTTGGGAGATGTAGCTGCCGCCGCTGCGGACTTCTTGTAACTGCTGATGGCCATCGGCGCGCAGGGTGACGCGAGCGCCGATGCCGTCGCGATTGGATTTTGTGCCGATTAATTTTACGGTTAGCCAGTTTCCTTGGGGAGCGTCGTTTTTCAGGAGGCTGGGGGCGTCGTAGCTGTTGTTCACGAGAAGCTCGACGCTGCCGTCATTGCAAAAATCGGCGGCGGCCAGGCCGTGGCTGTTGAAGGGTTTGGTGATGCCCGGGCCTGCGTCGAGCGAGACGTCTTTGAATTTCCCGTGATGCTCGTTCCAGTAGATTAATTTTCGTTCGCGGAAAGAGCTCAGCAGACCTTTGCCTTCGATTTCGGGATACACGTGGCCATTCACGATTACGATGTCCGGCCAGCCGTCGTTATCTACATCCACGAAGAGAGCGCCCCAGCCCAGGAATTGCACGTTGCCGCCGAGGCCGGCTTGGAGTGTGGCGTCGGCGAAGGTGCCGTCATGATTGTTGCGGTAGAGAGTGGAGCTGTCGTCGGAGAAATTTGTTTTGATGATGTCGAGCCAGCCGTCGCCGTCGTAGTCGCCGGCGTCTACGCCCATGCCGGCTTGCGTGTGGCCGTCTTCGTTGTAGGCGACGCCGGCTTTGAGAGCGCCGTCGGTGAAGGAGCCGTCGCGATTATTGTGGAAGAAAAGATTGGGGGAGGAATCGCAGGAGACGTAGATATCCGGCCAGCCGTTATTTTCAAAATCGGCGACGAGAGGGGTGAAGCAGTAATGCGGCACGTTGTCTTTCAGGATTAATTTGTCGGAGACGTCGGTGAATGTGCTGTCACCGTTGTTGTGATAGAGCTCGTTGCGCGTGCCTTTCAGGCCCATGGGGCCGCAGAAAACCGGTTGGCCTTTCCAATCGCAGGCGGAAGCGCTGGAGGGATCCGCGAGTTGCGCGGCGTCGAAATCAACGTAGCGCGCTACGAAAAGATCGAGGTGACCATCGCGATCGTAGTCTACGAAGGAGCAGCCGGTGCTCCAGCGTGTGTCTTCGTGTGCGAGGCCGGATTTTTTGGTGACGTCGGTGAACGTGCCGTCGCCGTTGTTGTGCAGGAGGACGTTGTGTCCCCAGAAGGTGACGAAGAGATCGGTGAAGCCGTCGTTATCGTAATCGCCGGCGCAGACGCCCTGGCCCCATCCGGTGAGGGCGACGCCGGCTTTCGCGGTGACGTCGGTGAACGTGCCGTCACGATTATTGTGATAGAGGTGGCTGGTGGGTTCGTGGCCCTTGGGGAAACCTTCGAGGGTGCTGCCGTTGACCAGGAAAATGTCGGGCCAGCCGTCGTTGTCGTAGTCAATTACGGCGGCGCCGGTGCCGGTGCTTTCTACGATGTACTTTTTAATGCGGTCGCCGCCGAATTCTGTGCGGGCGGTCAGGCCGGCTTGCGCGGCAATATCCACGAAATGAATTTTGGGGGGTGTGGGCGGAGTGGGCTGCGCGATTGTGGCGGTGGCGGGCGGTTGCTGCTGCGGTTGCCGTCGCTCTTGCCCTTGTGCGAAGTCTGGAAGGGAGACGGGAGACGACAGTTGCAGAAACGCGGCGAGTCCTATCAATTTCGCGGCGGAGCGGATGTACATTTAGCTCCGGCCGGCTTGGACGGAAATTTTGTGAGAGTGATGAGGCAAGAATCCCTGCACGGTGCGTGACCTCTGATGTAGGCTACCAGCGTTGTCAACTTTTTCGGAGCGTGTAGCGGGTTTTTTCCGGTGCCGAGACCTCCCAATATTTCAAGGCGCGATTTGTTGAAGTCCGTGGGCGCGGTCCTGGTGGCGCCGCGATCCGCCTGGAGTGGTGCGGCAGCGCCTAACCCCGTTACTTATGTTGACGTGGCATCCGCGTCGGGAATTACTTTTCAGCACGACAATGCCGCGTCGGCGGAAAAATATTTGATTGAGACGATGGGATCGGGGTGCGGCTGGATTGATTACGACCAGAACGGATTGATGGATTTGTATCTGGCGAACGGCGCGGCGACGCGGCTGTACACACCGAAGCACCGGCTGCAAAGCTCGCTGTACCGGAACAATGGCGACGGGACGTTCACGGATGTGACGTTGAAGGCGGGCGTAGGAGCGGAAGGATTATTTGGGATGGGCGTAGCGGTGGGCGATTACGACAACGACGGATTTCCGGATCTTTTTGTGCTGGGGTACGGGCGCTGCATTCTTTTTCATAACAATGGCGACGGAACTTTTACGGACGTGACTGGGAAGGCAGGCGTGGAAAATTCGGGGAAGTGGGGATCGAGCGCGGCGTGGTTTGATTACGACAATGACGGGCGGCTGGATTTGGTGATCGCGAATTATGTGAATTGGGCGCCGGACAACAATTTTTGGTGCGGCGATCATGGGCCGGGGCTGCGCAGCTATTGCCATCCGGACAATTATCACGGGCAGGCGCCAAAGCTTTATCACAACAATGGCGACGGAACGTTTACGGATGTGAGCGTGCGATCGGGAGTGGGAGCGAAGCCTGGAAACGGGTTGGGCGTAGTGACTTTTGATTACGACGATGACGGTTGGCAGGACATTTTCATCGCGAACGATTCGATGCCAAATTTTCTATTTCACAACAATCGCGACGGAACTTTTCGCGAAGTGGGATATATGGCGGGCGTGGCGGTGAGCATGGACGGTACGTCGGAGGCCGGGATGGGAGTGGACGCGGCCGACGCGAGCGGGAACGGGCGGATGGACTTGATCGTGACGCATCTGGATTCGCAGCTGGCGCGGTTTTATCAAAACAGGGGCGGCGGAGTGTTTGATGATGCGACGCTGCGTTCAAAGATTTCCTATGCGACTTTTCACATGAGCGGGTTCGGGACGCGGTTCATGGATTACGACAACGACGGGTGGCGCGACATATTAATGGCCGACGGGCATATTTTGGACAATATCGAGCGGTATCGCGGCGAGGTGCGGTACGCCGAGCCGAAGCTGATGTTTCGCAATTCGGGGCGGGGGATTTTTGAGAACGTGAGCAACCGGCTGGGAGCGGATTTCGTGCGTCCGCGCGTGAGCAGGGGAGCGGCGATTGGGGATTTTGACAACGACGGCGATCTGGATGTGTTGGTGAACAACAATGGGGAGCCGGCGCAGCTATTGCGCAACGACGGAGGCAACGCGAATCATTGGCTGGAGATTTTTCTGATTGGGACGCGATCGAACCGGGATGGTGTGGGAGCGCGGGTGAAGATTACGACAGGAGATTTGACGCTTTACGAGCAGCGGAAGGGTGGGATGAGCTATCAATCAGCGCAGGACCCGCGGCTGCATTTTGGATTGGGTGCGCACGCGACGGTGGATGCGCTGGAGATTAAGTGGCCTAGCGGGGTGGTGACGAAACTTGCTGGGATCAAGAGCGATCAGATTATTTCGGTGAAGGAAGGCGAGGGGTTGGTGGAGCGGCCGTTCCCGCGCGTCGTTGCTAAGGTGCAATAAACTAGGGCAAATACTCAAGAAAAGGCAGATTCCTCGGGCAAACTACGCCCTTGGAATGACAGCTTTCATGTCTTTCCGCAACTTTCGTGTCTTTCCGCAAACATCTATTCCACGCGGGAGGGCGCGGTGGTGGCTTTGTGGTCGCTGGGGCCTTGGCGGATTTTGGCGGCTTGGGCTTCGTTCAGATTGGCAAGGATCGCGAGCATTTTCTGGGCTTGATCTAGTTGGCCGAGTTGGCGGTAGGCAGTGGCTAGGTGCGAGTACACGGAAGTATTCGAAGGGTCGAGTTGACGCGCGATTTCCAGGTGCGTGATGGCATCGTTCGAGCGGACGGCCATTAAATAGATTTTGGCCAGGGCGATTTGCGAGCGTGAGTTGTCCGGATGTTTGGCCACTGATTCTTCCAGGGCGGCTTGGGCTTCGGCGAATTCCGGTTGGCCGGGCGTGACGCCGGAACGAATGAGCGCTTCTCCCAGAAGCGTAAGCAGGATGTAATTCTCATGGCCGGCGGCAATGCCTTGGCGGGCTGCGACGATAGTCTCCGGGATTTTTCCTTCCACTAAATTTTGCTGCGCGGTTGCCATGTACGCGATTTCTGTGTCGGGTGCGAGCTTCGCGGCCTCGGCAAAATCGGCTGCGGCGAGGTCGCCGCGTTCGAGCAGAGTCTCGAAGACTCCGCGTTCATAGAATAAGCGCGCGGAGTGCGGAAGATCTTCGATGCCGAGATTTACAACTTTCAGGCCCAGCGGGTAGTTCTGGTGGTCCATGCAGGCGTCGGCGACGAGAGCGTAAAGTTTTTCGTTGGCAGGGCTGATTGCTGCGGCTTTTTGCAGAGCTGTAAACGCTTGCTCGGGCTGCGAATTGCCAACGTAGGCCTGGGCCAACAAATTGTAGACGCTAGCGGTGGGATGTGCGGCGCTGCTGAGGGCGGTGAGGATGCTGATTGCTTTGTCGAATTGGTTGGTTGCGGTGTAGCAGAGAGCGAGGTTGAAGTCTGCGGCGAATTCGTTGGTCACGCGGCCCTGCGCCGCGAGGAGATGCGGGATCGCTTCGCGAAAATGGCCTTGGCGCGTTAGGTCGGTCCCGGTCTGGAGTTCTTGATTGGCTGAGTCGGATGAGTTGGCTGAGGAGGGTGCGTCATGGTCGTCTGCGGGTGGCTTGGTCTGGGATTGTTGCCTGCCGGGAGATGTTTGCGCGGTCGCTGATGAACAAGCGCAAATCGCGATTAGAACCGCCAGTAAGGTCGCGAGCGTTCGCGGCAGAGCAGCGCTGCTTCGCGCGCTGATATACATGGCGGATTGAGGGTGTCTGTCCAACGCTGGATTCGATCTTGAATGAGATCGACCTGATTCTGCCAGTAATCGCGGCGCGTGAGAAGTCGTCGGTGCATGGAACGATGGGGAAGTCGCGCGGAGCGAATGAGGACGGGGTGGGGACGGGCTGGCGATTTGGGGTGGCCGAGCCTAGTAGGAATCCATTAGGGAAGGCAAGAAATGGCTTGACAGGATATCGAATACAATATAAAAGACTGGCCATCGGGTGAGTGGTCCGTCCCATTGGGGTAATGGGGATTATGAGTAAGCGTTTACTCTATAAAAAAATATTGACGATTTCCCTCGGAGCAGCACACCTGCCTGGCCGCGCTTGCGCTACCACCCTAGCATGCGGCGCGGCCGTTCCTTCTGGTTTGCAATTCCATCCATGCAGCAACGACGAAATTGAGATCAATTCCCACACGGTGAGGTACAGCCATGTTCTATAGCGCTTTTGGTGAGGTCCGTACGCATTTGTCCGGACGTTTCGGTTCAAGTTCTGTGTGCGGCGTGTCGCGCAAGAGTTCCGGCGGTGAACAAGGAGGAAATATGTCGCGCAAGTTCTCAGTGGGATTCTTTTTGAGCGTGCTGGCGTGCTGGCTGGCGGTTGTGGGGTTGGGAGTGCAACCGGCCTATGGACAGGCGGGCAGCCAGGGATCCGTCAACGTGACGGTGTTAGATCCGGACGGGAAGGTCGTGCCGGGCGCGACGCTGGCCCTGCAAGACCTCTCGACGAATGACATACGAAATGCCGTCACTGCCGGGGATGGCACGTACACATTCGTCAATCTGTCGCTGGGGACTTACAAGCTGACGGTGACGAGGAAAGATTTTCAGACCCAGACTTTTACGGACATCTCGGTGCACGCGGCCCAAGTGACGGACGTCGTGGCGAACCTGAAGGTCGGGCAATCAAGCGAGACCGTGGAAGTGAATGAGCTCGAGACTCCGCTCGTGGAAACCACTTCGAACGCTATCGGCACGAACGTTGATATGAAACAGTTAGAGGATCTACCTCTGAGCGGACGCGACGTGAGCCAATTAGCGTTTTTGGCTAGCGGATTCAGCGGGCTTCCTGGGAACGGCAACGGCACGTGGAACGGGCTGCCGGTGATCGCGCAAGGAAACAACGTGGACGGAGTAATTTCCAGCACGAGCCGGATGAAATTTAGCGGCAACCAACAGCCGGCCATTCAGGCGCGCCTGGAAGACATGCAGGAAATGACCGTGCAGACGGACCAACTGGATGTGAACCAAGGCTACGGCGCGACGAATATGCAGGTGAACTTCGTCACGCGTCGCGGAACGAACGCCTATCATGGCCGTCTCTTCGAAAACTATCAAAACGCCGGTTTGAACGCCAACAGCTGGGCCAACGATGCGCAGGGCTTGCCCAAGAATAAGTTCATCAAGAATGATTTCGGCGGGACTATCGGTGGTCCAATCCTGAAAGACAAATTGTTCTTCTTCTTCAGTTTTGCGACGTCCCGGCAACCCGGCTCGTACACGCAAACGAACAACGTCTTCCCAACCGCCGTGCAGGGTGGCTTGTACACGTTCGATGGAGCCGGCGGCCCTACATCGGTGCAACTGCTGGGAACGCCGACCAGCGTCGCCGCGTTGGCCGGTGTCAACAACTCATTTAACACGGTTTACCTGAATGAACAGAAAGCGATCAATGGCGTCCTTTCACTTGGGAAACTGACGAATGTGAGCAATGACCCTAGCGTTCAACTGCTCGGCTTTCAGGTGCAAAGTCCCCAGACGTATTACTTCCCTACGTTCCGCCTCGATTACAACATGTCGCAGAGCATCCGATTCAGCTTGGCGCTGAACGAATCGACATTCAACCAGCCGGGCGCGACTGCGCCGTGGTTTCCGGGTGCCGCGTTCGCCAGTTCCGAGGGAGCGAACAAGTGGAAAGCTTACCCGGTGGCGTTTGGTTTTGATTGGACAATCAAGCCGACGCTGGTGAACCAATTCCGCGGCGGGTTCTTGTACAACTGGAATATCTATGGTGCCGGTGCAGCGTTGCCGACGCCAGGCTCCAGTGTCAACGTACAATGGGATCTGCCCACTTACAACGGCAACATGTCCGGAGATGAGTTCCAGCAGGGAACGTCGAACTATTATCCGCTGTTCAATATGTCTGATTCTTTGACCTGGCAACATGCCGCGCACACGTTCAATTTTGGTTTCTCGTGGTATCGCGAACAAGACCATTACTGGAACGCTCCATCGGGAATAGCGTTTACAAATTTGGGATTGGTGACAGGCGACCCGGCATTGAACCCGATCGCAAATGCGTTGGCCGCGGCTGGCGCGAGTTCCGCGCAGCAGACGGAAGGCGAGCAGATCTACGCGATTCTTTCGGGTGACATCGGGGCTTCAAACGGTCCTGCGGTGCGAACCGCGTTTGCTCTGAACCCGCAGACCAAGCAATACGACCAAAATTCGACGGCACCGTTCGTGCTGGATGAGTTGCAGAAAGCCTGGGGTCTTTTCTTCCAGGATTCGTACCGCATCAAGCCGAACTTCACGCTGAACTATGGATTGCGATGGGACTTCACCGGTGACGATCACGACCTGAAGAATGCGTATGAGAGCGTTGGATTGGATGGAGTATGGGGACCGTCCGGTGCCGGAAACGAGTTCAAGCCGGGAGTCCTGACGGGAAATCAAAATCCGTTGTTTGTGGCACGGGGTCACCAATACAATGCCTGGAACGTAAGTCCTCAACCGCAAATTGGATTTGCGTGGAGTCCCGCCTTTACCGACGGGTTCATGGGTAAGCTGACGGCGCAAGGGCAAACCGTGGTCCGCGCTGGGTTCGCGTTCAGGAAGTACACGGAGCCATATCAGTTCTTCTGGGATGCGGCGACTGATTATGGTGCGTTCTTTTATCAGAACAATCAGTACGTTGACAATCCTACCCCAACATCCAATGGGCAATTCAAACCGGGGACTTTGCCTTTGGGGTCGCCATTCCCCCCCGCATCAGGTGCGCTCCCTTACCAAAACCTGACCCCGAGCTACACGCCGACTTTTCCGGAGGCTGGGCTGACGTTCGTTTATCCCTACCAGCAAATTTTCAACCCCGGAATCGCGTTGGGCGCGATCAATCCGAACATCAAACAGCCGTATACCGAATCGTGGAACTTGAGCATTCAGCGCCCGATCGGTCGTAACAACGTGCTCGAGTTCCGCTACATTGGTAGCCATAGCGTGCACCAGTGGCTGAACGTGTTTACCGACGAGGTGAATATCTTTGGTGGAAACGGAAACCCCGGATTCCTTCCGCAGTTCCAGCAAGCGCAGAAGAATCTGGCGATCAACGCCGCAAACGGGAATCCGAATTCTTTTGCGAATAACGGGCTTGCGGGGCAAGCCGCGACACCCATCTTCGACGCGGCGTTCACGGGTGTGCCGGCGGGGCAAGGTTATGGGAACTCGACCTTTATTTCGATGCTGCAAGCAGGAGCGGCGGGCGGGCTAGCTACCGCGATGGCGGGAGGTCCGGGAGGCAATCCCACGTACTTCTGCAACATCGTGACAACGTTTGCGCCTTGCGCAGCGAACGGAGGTTACACGGGAGCCGGTGGGACGCAGCCGATCAACTACTTCCAGATGAACCCACTGAATTCGGGACAGGACGTTGGGTTGACCACAGCGGCCGGCTACTCGAATTATAACGGGCTGCAAATTGACTTCCGTCAGAAGCAATGGCACGGGATGCAGTTCGATGCGAACTACACATGGAGCCATACGCTGGGAATCAACACGCAGAATTCCTGGACTGGGGTGTTCAACCAGTTCTCGCTGCGCAACCTGCGACAGAGTTACGGGCCGCTGCCGTTTGACATCCGGAATTCGTTCCACGCGAACGGCACCTACGATTTGCCGTTTGGATCAGGCAAACACTACCTGAACCAAACCGGTTTGGTCGACAAGATCGTGGGAGGATGGTCCGTTGGAACGATCATAACGTTGCAGAGTGGCGAGCCCTTCCAGTTGCTGGGCGTACAGTCAATCAACGGTAACGTCTCCTCTACGTTTAACGACTTTGGCGACAGCGGCGTGGTGTTGCATGGCGTGACGCAGTCACAACTACAAAGCTCAGTGAGTGTCTATCACGTCCCAGGACAGACGACTGTGGACTTGATCAATCCGAAGTACCTGAGCGGTACTGGTGCGAATCCGGCGTTCATCACACCGAACACGACGCCGGGGGCATTCGCGCTGAACCCGTGGTTGTACGGGCCTCGCTATTTCGACCAGGACATCGCGATCAGCAAGAATATACCAATCACCGAGCGCTTCCGATTGACGTTCCAAAGTGAGCTTTTGAATGTCTACAACCATCCGAACTTTGGCCCAACGCCGGGTGGTAACGTTAACATTAACCAGGGCGGTTTCGCGCAAGCGGGAACGATCGGCACTCCGAACAGCCCGGGAAACGTTGGAGCTCGCGAAATCGAATTCCGGTTGAATCTGTTGTTCTAGTTTGTTGCGGCCAGGTCCACCCTCCTTCGCGTTCGCTGGATGCCAGCTCTGGCATCCGGCGGGCGCGTCGGCTTTTTTAGTTCGAGTGCAAATCGCTGGTGATACCGCGCTGCCCGCTCCATCGCTCTCCGCAACGGTTTGGAGGGATTCGCAACCGTGAAAATTAACAGGTTTGTCTGGCTGCTGGCCGGGGCGCTTTGTTTGTTGCTTGCGGGGCCAAGCAGGGCGCAAGAGCAAAGCGCCGCGCCGACCCCGCCGATGGGGTGGAACAGCTGGAACCATTTTGCGGAGCGGGTGGATGACCGCGGCGTGCGCGCGGCGGCGGATGCGCTGGTGGCGAGCGGGATGAAGGATGCCGGCTACGTTTACATCAACATTGACGACAGCTGGGAAGGCGGCCGCGACGCGCAGGGATTCATCCAGCCCAACCAAAAATTTCCAGACATGAAGGCGCTGGCTGATTACGTACACAGCAAAGGCCTGAAAATCGGCATCTATTCATCGCCCGCGGCGAAAACTTGCGCAGGTTATGAGGGCAGCCTGGGCCACGAAGGGCAGGACGCGCAGAGTTACGCAAAGTGGGGAATCGATTATTTGAAGTACGATTGGTGCCAATCGAGCGGCACGCGCGAAGAGATGATTGCGGCGTACACGAAGATGCACGACGCGCTAAAGAAGACGGGACGCCCCATGGTGCTGAGCCTTTGCGAATACGGATGGAACAAGGTGTGGGAGTGGGGACCTTCGGTGGGCGGGAATTTGTGGCGCACGACCGGCGACATCAGCGACCAATATCGCGTGATGGCGGACATCGGCTTCAGCCAGAACGGCCTGGAGAAATTCGCCGGCCCTGGACATTGGAACGATCCGGACATGCTGGAAGTGGGCAATGGCGGAATGAACGAAGATGAATACCGCACGCACATGAGCCTGTGGGCGATTCTGGCAGCGCCGTTGATTGCGGGAAACGATTTGACGCGGATGACGCCTTTCACGGTGGAGCTGCTGACGAATCGCGAAGTGATTGCCGTGGATCAAGACGCGCTTGGCAAGCAGGGGTATCGCATCGCGCAGGAAGGACCGCTTGAGATCTGGATGAAGCCGCTCGCGGATGGGAGTAAGGCGGTGGGACTGTTTAATCGGCAACGAAGCACCGAGCAGATGACGGTGAAGCTGTCGCAGCTTGGGATCAACGGGGAAGCGTCGGTACGCGATTTGTGGCTGAAGAAGGATCTGGGAAGTGTGAGTGGGGCGTTTAGCGCGTACGTGCCGAGCCATGGGGTTGTGATGGTGAGGATCAACACGAAGTAGCGCGTTGATTCCCATTCTTGGAAGTAGCTTGATTTTCAGATTCGTACAATGTACTGATAGTGGCGAGTGGTGCGGAGTGCCACATCGCATGTAACATTTGTATTTGCAGTTGGTTATGGGCTTTTTGGCATTTGTAAAATGCTTGCATAAGATCCGCAATCAGATATATTCCGTAGAGGGTTGGCATGTTAGCCAACCTCCGGACGATCCGAAGGCAAACGAGCCGTGGAATCGCTGTTCGGGCCGAGCGGGATTAGCGGCAATCCGAGTAAACGCTTCCTCGTAGTTGGGTTTGTGGCGTTCTGTGAGTGGCTGGCGGCGGCAAAGTGCGGGAGGGCAATGTGAAGTTTCCCAAGGGCGTTTCGCGGCGGCAATTTGTTTCTGGAGTGATGTCATCGGCAGCGCTGGCGTGCCTTCCGAGAACGGCGGGAGCTTTAGCTGGAAGTGCTGCTTTCGAAGACCTGCTGCTGCAAGGCGGACGTGCTCGTGGTCCCGAAGGACGCATGACGCTGCTGGCCGCGCCGTTTCCCATGGAGCAGGTGCGTTTGCTGGATGGTCCGTTCCTGGATGCCACCAAAGCGAATCTGCAATATCTGCATTCTCTCCCTGTCGATCGCCTGGTGCACAATTTTCGCGTGAATGCGGGACTGGCTAGCACGGCGGAGCCTTTGGGCGGCTGGGAAGCTCCCGATTGCGAGCTGCGCGGGCATTTCACGGGGCATTTTCTTTCGGCGTGCGCGCTTGCGTATGCGAGCACCGGCGACGCGGAATTGAAGACGAAGGGCGAAGCAGTGGTGGCCGAGCTCGCAAAATGCCAGGACGCGAAGGGCAACGGCTATCTGAGCGCGTTTCCTGAGAGTTTTTTTGACCGGTTGAGCGATGGCAAAGGCGTGTGGGCGCCGTTCTACACGCTGCACAAGATCATGGCGGGTAATTTGGACATGTACACGTACTGCCAATCGGAGCAAGCTCTGGCAGTGGCTGAGGGCATGGCGCGGTGGATGGGGCACTGGACGAATGGCATCAGCGACGATCACATGCAGCGCATTTTGAAAACCGAGTATGGCGGAACGAATGAGGCGCTTTACAACTTGAGCGCGGTTACGGGGAAGTGGCAGTATTTCCGGACCGCGACGCGATTCGAGCAGCCAGATTTTTTTGGTCCTTTGGCGGGGCATCGGGATGAGCTGAAGGGGCTGCACACGAACACCAATATTCCGAAGGTAATTGGCGCAGCGCGACGATATGAATTAACCGGCGATCCCTACTACCACGAGGTCTCTAAATATTTTTGGGAAGAGGTGACGCAAGAGCGCGCGTATGTGACGGGCGGGACGAGTAACGGCGAAGGATGGGACACGGACGCGGGAAATCTGTCGAAGGCGCTGAGCTTGTGGTCTGAGGAATGTTGCTGTGGTTACAACATGCTGAAACTGACGCGGCATGTGCATCAATGGACCGCGGATCCGCGGTATATGGATTATTACGAGCGGACGCTGTTTAATTCGCGGCTGGGGACGCAGAATCCTGACAATGGGATGAAAATGTATTATTTCCCGCTGGAGACCGGCTACTGGAAGTTCTTTCATTCGCAGTTCAATTCGTTCTGGTGCTGCACGGGAACCGGCGTGGAAGAGTTTTCAAAATTTACCGATTCGATTTATTCGCACAACGAGCACGATGTTTTTGTGAATCTGTTTATCGCTTCTGAGGTGCGTTGGCCCGAGAAGGGGCTTATCGTACATCAGAAGACGACCTTTCCCGAACAGGAAGGCACCAGCATCACGGTGAAAGCGGAAAAACCGGTGCAGGTGGGCGTCAATATACGAATCCCGATCTGGGCGGTGGATGGCGGCACGGTCGAGCTGAACGGAAAGGCTCTGCCCGTATTTTCCAGCCCGGGAAGTTATCTGAGAATTACGAGGGAGTGGGCGGATGGCGATCGACTGGACGTGAAGTTGCCGATGCGGCTGCGTACCGAACCGCTACTGGGTGATCGAACACAGGTAGCAGTGCTTTACGGGCCGATCGTGCTGGCTGCCCGCTTGGGAACCGAGGGATTGACGGAAGCAATGCAATACGATCCGGATCATGGGCCGACGCAATTGGCTCCTCCACATGCCGATGCGAAGGGTAGCGCGAATATTTTTGCGAAATCGGCAGAGGAAATTCGAACGGCAGCGTGGATTGAGCCCGTGAAAGGGCGATCTTTGACATTTCAGACCGTGGGCCAGAAGAATGCGACGATGTTGATTCCGCTGAACCAAATCTTCGGAGAGCGATACGCGGTTTATTGGAAGACGAGCACGCATTCCGAAGATGCCGACGGGTAGCGTGTTCCAGCAGGCTGGCGTGGACATTTGTCGAATTCGCGCGCGGGTGCGCTGGATTTGATGCAGGCGTTGACGGAACTGCTATGGAAGCGGATTATACCGGCACGCGTTATCGGAGATAGGCAGTGAGCATTCACGAAGTTGCGAAGATGGCGAAGGTATCGATCGCGACGGTGTCGCGCACCATCAATGGTGTGCCGACGGTGACGCCGCAGCTTTCGCGGCGCGTGTGGAAAGTGATCGAGGAGTTGGGATATTACCCGAACACGCAGGCGCGCGCGCTGGTGTCCGGACGCAGCCGGATTTTTGGATTGATTGTTTCGGAAATCACCAATCCGTTTTTTCCTGAGATTGTGCAGGGGTTTGAGGACATCGCAGTTCAGAACAATTACGAGATTCTTACGACTTCCACGGTGCACGATCCCGGGCGCATGGCGCTTTCCGTGCGACGAATGATCGAAAGGCGCGTGGAAGGCGTGGCAGTGGTGACGTTCGGGATGGAAGAAGCGCTGTTCGATGATCTGAAATCACGCAACGTGCCGCTGGTGTTTATTGATGTGGGGCCACCGCTGCCGCGGATCAGCACGATCAAGATCGATTATTTGCACGGGCTGCGGCAGGCGGTGCAGCATCTGGCTGCGTTGCGTCACGAAAAGATTGCGTTTATTTCCGGCCCGTTGACGCTGAAGACCGCGCTTGCGCGACAACACGCGTTCATGCAGGCGATGGACGAGATTGGATTGGCCG
Organism: uncultured Acidobacteriota bacterium; assembly: GCA_963786205.1. GTDB lineage: Bacteria > Acidobacteriota > Terriglobia > Acidiferrales > UBA7541 > Palsa-295. Next base: position 103,470 of record CAWAYG010000010.1, on the reverse strand, counting down.
TCGATCCGCAGCACCTGGTGGAAGGAAATCACACGATGGAGGGCGGCATCGCGGCGATGCAGAAGCTTTTTGCTCTCTCGGAGATTCCCACGGCGGTGATCTGCTCGAATGATATGACGGCGCTCGGAGTGATGCGCGAGAGTTACGCGCAGGGGATCCACGTTCCGAAGGAACTTTCAGTGGTGGGATTCGACGACATTCGGCTGGCGCAGTTCGTGATTCCGCCGTTGACTACAGTAAAAATGTCGCAAGCAGAGATTGCACGCTTGGCATTCAATGCGCTTCTGACGGATGTACGGCGAAAAAATCCCTTACCGACCGGAAGCGAATATATGCTCCGCACTAGCTTGGTCCTTCGCGATTCCACCGCCCTGGCTCCGAAAACAGCGCGCCGGAAAAAACCCAAAGCCGCCGCATCCGACGCTGCAGGGAACAAATAATCTTTGTGAGTTGAGGCCGCGGTTCGTTACATGGGCTGGGGCATGCACTGGCACGAAAAATAACGATTCGAGGCGCAGCTTTCTATGGCGATTGTGGCAGGGGTTGATTTCGGGACATTGAGTGTTCGCGTTTCGATCGTCGACAGCCAGCAGGGCACGCTGGAATCCGCCGTGGCCGAATACCCACTGCATCGCAAGCGCGAGGACCCGGAATTTGCTACGCAATCGCACGAAGATCACATGAGCGCGCTGGCTTTGGCTACGCGCGAGGCTCTGAAGAAGGCAGGAGTGCGCGGCGAGGACGTGGAAGCGATCGCGCTGGACACGACGGGATCGTCGGTGGTGCCTGTGGATGCGAAGATGGCGCCGCTGGACGATTATTATTTGTGGTGCGACCATCGCGCGAAGGCCGAAGCCGCGGAGATCACGGAGCTGGCGAACCGAGAGAAGCTGGAAGCGATCCGTTGGTGCGGCGGCGTGTATTCATCGGAGTGGGGATTTGCGAAACTGCTGCATTGGCTGCGGCACAATCCCGACAAGCGCGGGAAATTCGCGAGCGCGTTTGAGCATTGCGACATGGTGGCGGCGACGCTGTGCGGCGTGAGCGATCCGAGCAAGGCGAAGCGCAGCATTTGCGCGATGGGACACAAATGGCTGTGGCACGCGGATCTGGGCGGGCTGCCTTCCGAGGAATTTTTGGTGAAATTGGATCCGCTGCTTGCTGGGGTGCGCGCGAAACTTGCGGGGCAGTATGAAACTTCCGACAAGATTGCCGGAACTTTGTCTTCATACTGGGCCGAGAAGCTGGGATTGCGCGCGGACATTCCGATTCCGGTGGGCGCGTTCGATGCGCATTGGGATGCGATCGGCGCGGGCACTCAGGAAAAAGATGTGGCGAACGTCGTGGGTACTTCCACTTGCATTATTGGAATATCGAGCCAGACGCAGCTGGTGCCGGGTGTTTGCGGCGTGGTGCAGGGCAGCGTGCATCCGGGTTATACGGGGATTGAGGCGGGGCTTTCCGCCACCGGAGATATCTTTGAAGCGATCGCGCGGCGGGCGAACACGACGATTTCGCAATTGAGCGCGGGGCTGGAAAAATATCACGCGGGGCAGACCGGATTGCTGCGCATGACTTGGGACAATGGCGACCGCACGGTGCTGGTGAATGCGAATCTGCGCGGAATTACGTTGGGCTGGAATTTGCAGAATACGGCGCAGGATGAACTTTTCGCGGCGATCGAGGGAACGGCGTTCCACACGCGCGTGATTCTGGATCGCATGGCGGAATATGGCACGCGGATCGAACGCGTGATCAATGCGGGCGGGATTCCGCAGAGCAATCCGGTTTTGAATCAGGTGTACGCGAACGTACTGGGGCGGCCGGTGCTGGTGCCGAGCAAGAAAGTGACGAGCCTGGGCTCCGCGATCTTTGCGTTTCTGGCGGCTGGGACGTTCAAGACGATCGAAGAGGCGCAGAAACAGATTTGTCCTTCGCACATTGTTTTCCATCCGCAGAAAGAAGCGCAGGGGATTTACGACGAATTGTACGGGCTGTATCGGAGAATTTATTTTGAATTTGGCGGAGCGGCGGGGGTTGGGAGTTTTGGCGATGTGTTGCCCGCGCTGATTCGGATCTCCGCGAGTCAAATGGCCCGCACACAGACGGCGGAAAAAGTGCATTAGATCGAGTTGCGCGGCATCCTTCCTTTTTTCCTGTGGGTGAAATCCGAAGCATCGATTTGCGGAATCGCTATTGCATCCGTATGCTTGGTGGAATCCTGTGCCAGCTATTGTTGATATCGAAGCATAGCGCGCGCGGAGTTACGGATGACACGAATTTCTTGTGCTGCGCTGCTGTTTGATATGGACGGAGTTCTGATTGATTCCACTCCGGCGGTGGCGCGCGTGTGGACGCGTTTTGCTCTGCGGCACGGATTCGATGCCGCGGAGGTGGTGCACCGAGCGCACGGGCGGCCGAGCATCATGACGGTGCGCGAGTACCTGCCGAACGGCGATCATCTTGCCGAAAATAAAGAAATCGAGCGTGGCGAGATTATGGACTTGGACGGCATCGTGCCGCTGCCGGGAGCGCTGGAATTATTGATCGCGCTGCCGCGCGGCCGCTGGACGATCGTGACTTCGTGCACGCGACGGCTGGCGGAAGTGCGGCTGAAAACGGGCGGATTGCCGCGGCCGGAGGTTTTTGTGACGTCAAGCGATATCGCGAATGGCAAGCCTGCGCCGGATCCTTATCTGAAGGGCGCGGAGTTGCTGGGATTTGCGGCGCGGGATTGCGTGGTCGTGGAGGACGCGCCCGCGGGTGTGCGTTCCGGGAAAGCTGCGGGTGCGAGAGTGATTGGGTTGTGCACGACGATGCCGTCGCGCGAGATACAAGATGCGGGCGCGGATTGGGTGTTGCGAGATTGCGCGGCGATTTCGCTGGAGAGTCCTGAGATTCATGAGGGGAAACTTTCGTTGGTTCTTCGGGACGACGCAGTGGCGGGCCGTTAGCGTGCGGCGTCCGGTCCGGGGTGGCGCCAGTGATCCTCGGGCGATACGGAAGGGGAAGGAACGGGAAGGCACACCACACCAACGCCTGCCCGGTCCCGCAAGGCGGGACCGGCCGCTACAAATTCAAGAACAAATTCAACGGCGCCCAGCTGAAGCTGGCCGCTACAGATTCAAAACCTGACGTTGCGAGCGGTATTCTTTGAGGTGCGAAGCCGCGGACTCCAAAGAATCTCCGCGCTACGATTCGCTTATTGTCCCGCCGCCTTTTCGCGTGCTCGCTATGAATGAAGCGTAAGCACCGTCAGCGAGTGGGCTGGGTACGTCTGATGGAACGACGGGCCGGCACCGGAAAATTGGCTGCGTTTGACGCCTACGTTTTTCGGTTCGGCGAAAGTGTTTGTTGAGTCGAGGCTTGGACCGTTTACTTCGTAGAGATCTCCCGCCGGCTGCAGCTTGAATCCTTCGATGGAGATGTCCGCGGTTATATCCGATGTGGGATGACGATTCACGATGGATAGCGTGAGCTTTGGGCCGTTATCGTCCGTGGTGGCGGAGACGTCGAGATAGGGAGTGTCCGGCATATCCGGAAACGTGTCGGAACGTACGAAGGTGTCGAGAGCGACATTGCCGGAATGTTGGGCGTAGAGCTGCAACGGAAAGTAAATTGTTTGCAGGACGATGCCGGTGGGATTGGCCATGATGGGAGCGATGACGTTCACAAGCTGAGCGAGATCCGCCATCTGCACCGTGCGGCAATTGCGATGAAAGGTGTTGAGCGCAGAGGCGGCCCAGAGGGCGTCGCGTAGATTATAAATTTCTTCGAGTTTGTGATCGTCGCCGCGCTTGAACCAGGAACGAAACCAGATATTCCATTCATCGGCGGCGATTTTCACGCGTTCCTTTTTCTCGTTCTTGCCTGCCACGGAGGTGATGACGGCATCGAGCACGTGAACTTCGTGTTCCAGCTTGCTGGCGTCGCGGATTTCCTTGGGCGTGTCCGTGCTGCCGCCGTAGTGATGGAGCGAAATGTAATCCACCACGTCCACTAGCCGCTCGAGAACTTCGCGGTCCCAGTCGGCATTGTTTCCGCCGCAGGCGACGAGCTTGATGGTGGGATCGACCCACTGCATCATCTTGGCGAATTCGAGCGCGAGGTCAGCGTAGGCGGTGGCGGTTTTATGGCCGGCTTGCCAGGAGCCGTAAATTTCATTCCCCAGGCCCCAATATTTCACGTTGTAGGGTTCGGGGTGGCCGTTTTTTCTGCGCAGATTGGCCCAGGCGGTGTTCATGGTGCCGTTGCAATATTCCACCCAGTCGGCCGCGTCCTGCATCGTACCGGTGCCCATGTTTACGGTGATGTAGGGCTCGGCAGCGAGCTTGCGGCAATATTGAATAAATTCGTCGGTGCCGAAGCGGTTGGATTCTTCGGCTTGCCAGGCGGTATCCCAGCGGCGCGGGCGGGAGTCTTTCGAGCCGATGCCGTCCCGCCAATTGTAGCCGGAAGAAAAATTGCCGCCCGGCCAGCGCAGCAGCGGTATGTGCAGGCCGCGCGCGGCTTCGAGCACGTCTTTGCGAAAACCATCGCTATCGGAGAGTGGCGAACCCTCTTCGTAAATTCCACCGTAGATGCAGCGGCCGAGATGTTCGATGAAGTTTCCGTAGATGTTGCGGTCAATTTTGCCGATCTGGCGATCGAAATCAATTTTGATGCGCGCGGATGCTGCGGCCGCGGAGGTTTGCGGTGTCTTTGCAGTTGGCGCGAGGGTCGGAGATTTGCTTGTTAGCGGAGAAGAAGAAAGCAGCGGGAACGCGGCGGTGCCGAGAACGGCGGCCATGCCATCCTTCAGAAAATTGCGCCGTGCAGGAAGCTTGATGGTCATCGAAGTGTCTCCGTTTGCGCCGCGCGTCGTTTTTGGCGGATTCGGAGGATGTATGAAATCCATAGCCGAACCGTTGAGCGAGTGGGCGGCACGAGTATCTACGGGGAAACGTTTACTCGTCAACAGGGGATTTTGCAGCGGATGATTTTGTGCAAAGGCGGGAGCGGCGAAAGCGAAGCGCGACAAGTCTTGGGAAGCGTCGGTCGCGTGGTCCGCGCGGTAACGAGCAGCGGAACGGAGCGAGCGGCCTTGTCAGCAGCTCGTATAAAGTATATCTTACTGCGCGTCGATCAAGGAGACTCTCGTGCGCATACGAATACTTGTACTGTTTGCGATCGTAACGGCCTTGCTTCCAGAGGTTTGTGCGGGTCAGGCGACGCTGAATAGTGAGCAATTTGAAGTCACCGGCTCCGACTTCGGGATCACGAGCATCAAGCACGTGAGGGACAAATATGACACCGAGTACATCGCGCCGGGGCGGAGCCTGGGCGATGTGATGATTCGCTACCGGCAGGTGGGCAAGAAGGAATGGAAGCGGGCGTCGGCTGCAGTGATTCAGGGCACGTCGGCAAGGGGACAATCAACTATCCATTATATGGTGGGCGAACTCGTGCCGACGATCGCGACGGAAAGCAAGCCTGCGGCTTCGGTGGAACCTTGGGAAGTGTGGGCGTTGCGGGATCAGATCGAGCCAGCCAATTCGCACGAGCCGAACGTGCCGAAATTTGTGTGGCGCGGGAAAAAGGGGACTGCGGGGTGGGTGGAGTACGACTTTGCGGCAGCGCAGAAAGTATGGTCGGCGGAGGTGTATTGGGCGCTGGAAGAAAATCCAGACGAGCCGATCAAGCTGCCAAAATCCTGGCGGGTGCTGTATCGCGACGGCGATGCCTGGAAAGAAGTGAGCGCGACGAACGGTTATCCAGTGGCGGCGGATCGATCTTGCGAAGCGAAATTCACGCCGGTGACGACCACGGCGCTGCGGATTGAAGCGCAGTTGGAAAGTGGAGCGACGGCGGGGATTTACGAGTGGCGGGTGAATGATGAAGTGAAGAAGGTGACGCCCCTCGAGGATTTGAGCGTGCGCGACGAATTTCGATTGGACGGCGACGCGCTGGTGTGGAGTATTTCTCTGCAGAACAATACCGATCACGAATTGGAAATTGGGGATCTGGGCCTGCCGCTGAAATTCAACACGAACTATTCCTGGGACAAGACAGAGACGTACACCAAGCGCGTGTTCCCGCATTATTTTATCGGAGAGAACGGGTCTTTTATTTTCTGGATGCGCCCGAATGCGGAGGGGCCGTATCTAGTGATGACGCCACAGCCGGGGACGCCACTGGAATACTTCGATGCGACACGGATGGAGCGCGGGTACGCCGCTTACATTCATTCGGCGGCGAGCGGCGAAGAGTTGCGCGCGAAGGGCGGGAACTGGCGTTTGCCGAACACGAATCTGGTCCTGAAGCCCAAGGGCGCCGCCGGTGATTCCGCTCATTACGGATTCCGATTTCGCTGGGCTGCCGATTACGACGGAGCGCGCAACGTGCTGTACGAGGAAGGGCTGTTTGATGTGAACGTGGTTCCGGGGATGACGGTGCCGACGGACCTGACGACGCTATTCTCCCTACACACGAAGAACAAGATCGCGGAAATTGCGGCCGAACATCCGGAACAGACCAAAATCGAGTACGTGGGAGAGAGCGGCAAGGATGTACACGTCTATAAGGTGCAATTCGCGCGGCTGGGAGAGAACCAGTTGAAGGTGAAGTATGGCGAAGGGCGTTATTTATCGCTGGATTTTTTCGTCACCGAGCCGTTGGAGACGTTATACAAGAAGCGCGCTTCGTTCATGGTGACGCACGAACAGTGGGTAGATCCGAAACTATGGTATTACGGGCTGATTTCGCAGTGGGACATGAAGCATGAAAAATTGCGCAGCCCCGACGATCTGGATGGGCTGCAATCCTACGCTGTGGCTTCGGATGATCCGGCGCTGGGAAAGGCGCCGTACATTGCAGGTGAAAATATTTATTACCCTTCGCAGCAGGAAATTGACGCAGTGGAGTTGTACCTAGAGAAATTCGTGTGGGGCGGGCTGCAACAGACCGATAAAGAGCCTTATCCCTACGCGATTTACGGGATTCCGAACTGGAAGGTGAACCGCGATGGCCCGAAGGACGACCCGAGCGCGAAGAAGCACATTTGGAGGATCTACGACTATCCGCACGTGGTCCTTCTCTACTACAACATGTACCGGGTGGCGAAAGTCTATCCGAACATGACGAAGTACCTGGACGCGGACGGTTATTTGGAGCGCGCGTTCGGGACGGCGAAGGCATTTTTCACGGTGCCGATGGAAATTGTGAAGTGGTCGCCTTACGAAACGGGAACGTACGACGAGCTGGTAATTCCGGATTTGATCCAGGCGCTGGATGAGAGCGGGCACAAGGACCAGGCGGCATGGCTGCGGGCAGAATGGGAGAAAAAAGCGGAGCACTTCATCAATGGGCACCCGGATCTTTTTGCTTCGGAGTATCCGTTCGATTCCACGGGATTTGAGTCAACGCACGCATTCGCGAAATACGCGATGGCGCACGTGCTGAAGCCGGGAGAGAGCGCGCCGGCAGGATTGCCCGCGGGCGACATTCGGAGTGCGGTGAAATATGAGGATGCCGTGGCATTTTTGAATGAGCAAATGGCGCTGAATCTGGCTTGTCGCGGTTGGCTCGAGCCGGCGTATTACGATTTGGGGAGCGATTATCGCGGGGCGGGGAATGCAAGTTACACGTTGAGTTATATGGCGCAAATGGGCGGGTGGGCGGTGCTCGATTACGGATTGTATTTTGCGCAGGATCCGTTTCCTTACGCGCGGCTTGGTTACGCTTCCTATTTGAGTTCGTGGGCGCTGCTAAATTCGGGGACTGCGGACACGAACTACGGATATTGGTATCCGGGGAAGAATAATGATGGCGGCGCCAGTGGAGGATTTGAGCCGCGTCCTTGGGGACATGCGTGGCTGGGAAACAAGGAAATGAGCCGTGGGCCCTGGTGGTATGACGGCGAGATTGATCTGGGATTCTTGGGAGCGTTGCGAACCGCGGCGACGGTGGTAGTGGATGATCCGATTTTCAAACGTTACGCATATGGGGGAGAGTTGCGGCGCGATGGGAAGGTGACGGAAGTGATTCCGCGGGATGGATTGCGGGTGCGTTTCCATGTGTTGCGTGGTAATGAGCGGTTGCATATTTTGCTGGCACGCGATGGATTTGCCGAGGGGCAAGCGGTTTCGTTCACGCATGGGTTGGGGGAGATAAGATTTGTGCTGGAGAATCGTGCGGGCGGGGCGCATGAGACAGGCGTACGGGTTAGCGGATTGCCGATTGGGGCGTATGAGGTTTTTGTCGGTAACCGCGGAGTGCAAAAGTTTTCGAGCAATGGCGCGAATGAAGAGAACGTCGTGGTTCCTGTCGATGGGCCGACGGTTGCGGTGAAGATCGCGCGGGTTGGGTCTGCGGCGAATTGAGATTGGGAAGTAACGATGTGTAGGGAAAACCAAGAACCAAGATGCCCACTACATAATCAAAATCATACGAGCCGACGGGACGCCGGCGCTACAAGATGAAAGCCGGCTTCGGTCGCGCGGCTACAATTGAATCAGGTGTGCTGTTCGCGGTGGCGTTGGATGAATTCTTTTAGATACTCGCCGGCCGTGGTGATGTGTTTCCAGAGGGCGTCGGACGCGATGTCGGGATTTTTAGTGCGGCAGGCGTCGAGCAACTCGTGGTGGGCCTTGCCGGCCATGTGCAGATCGCGGGTGAAAACCAGATGCAAGCGCGTGTAGCGGTCGCAATTGTTGTTCAGAGTCTTGAGAAAAGAGAGCATCACCGGGCGATTCGCGGGCGCGTATAACGCGGAGTGAAAAGCCCAGTTCCACTGGCCCCAGGATTTTACGTCGGCGTCATTTTCGAGCGATTCTTCGAAATGCTGCAGGATTTCTTCGGCGGCTTGAAAATCTTTTTCGGTGAAATTAGCGATGGCTTGGCGGAGCATGTAGCATTCCAGAACCGCGCGCGTCTCAAAGAGCTGCATAATTTCGTCGGGAGAGAGAGCGGAGACGACGGCACCACGATTGGCGACGATGGTGATCAGGCCCTCGGCTGCCAGATGGCTAAGCGCTTCACGTACCGGGATCCGGCTGATCTGAAATTCGGCGGCGATGGCGTCCTGGCGGAGTTGCTCGCCTTCGCGCAGTTCACCGTGCAGAATTTTGTCGCGCAGGCGTTCGACGACGGCAGCAGCCAAGGATTGGCGCGGGATGGCATCCGATTTTCTGGGCGCGGTGTGCTCGTGAGTTGGCGTCGCAACGAGTTTAGATTGAGGTTTTGGCATCGTTAGTCACGTAACCTTTTGAAACTATATCTGCGCGGAATACAGCGTGCTTCCGGGATTCCTGAGATATATGGCCCGCGCGCCCCGTCCGTGATCATCTATCAGGACGGTTAGCGTGTCAATTCTCCGTCGACCATGCGCCAGATGCCAAGAGAATTCTCGTTTTTCAATTCGTCGGGCAGAGCGACGTCTGGAAAATCCTGATAGCAGACGGGGCGGGCGAAGCGAAAGATCGCCAGCGTGCCGACGGAAGTTGAACGGGAATCTGTGCTCGCGGGGTACGGGCCGCCGTGCACAATGGCGTCGCAGAGTTCGAGACCTGTGGGGTAGCCGTTGTAAATGATGCGCCCGACTTTATTTTCCAGGATGGCGATGAGCTCGGAGAATTCCACGATGTCCTGCTCGGTGCCGTGAACGGTGGCGGTGAGATGGCCGTGCAGGCCGCGTGCAGCTTCGAGGATTTGGTCTTTCTTGGAATAATTAATCAGCAGGGTTTCGGGGCCGAAGACTTCGCTCGCGAGATCGGGGCTAGCGAGGAACGAGGTTATGTCCGTCTGGAACAGCGTCGCGCCAGCTTGAAAGGATGAGCCCGCATCCGGAGATTTTTCCTCGGCGAGCAGGGCGACACCTTCGTGATCTTTGCGATTGCGAATCTCACGATTGTAGGACGAGCTGATGCCGGAGGTCAGCAGAGTGAACTTCGCGGATTCCGCCACTTTGCCCGCGAGCGCGTTTACGAGCGCTTCCGAGGGCTTTCCTTCGGATAAAAATATGAGCCCGGGCTTGGTGCAGAATTGTCCGGCGCCAAGCGTGAAGGAGCCGTAAAGTTCCGCCGCGATTTTTTCGCCACGGGCGGCGAGCGCGCCGGGAAGAATGAAGGTGGGATTGGTGCTGCCCATTTCGCCATAAAACGGAATGGGAGACGGGCGTTTCGTGGCCAAATCAAACAGCGCCCGGCCCGCGGGAATGGACCCTGTAAAGCCCACCGCCTTTACAAGCGGATGCTGCACGAGCGCGGCACCGACGGAAATGCCAGAATCGAAGAGCAGCGAAAAAACACCTTCGGGCAAATCGCAAGCGCGCACGCTATCGCGGATAATGCGGCCGACGAGTTCGCTGGTGCCGGGATGCGCTGGATGAGCCTTCACGATGACGGGGTTTCCGGCGGCGAAAGCGGAGGCGGTATCGCCGCCGGCGACCGAAAACGCGAGCGGAAAATTGCTGGCGCCGAAGACTACGACCGGGCCGAGCGGGCGCAGCATCGAGCGGACATCTGGTTTCGGAACTGGTTTGCGCTGCGGATCGGCGCGATCTATGCGCGCGGTGACCCATGAGCCTTCGCGAACTACTCTTGCGAACATGCGGAGCTGCGTGCAGGTGCGACCGGTTTCGGATTGCAGGCGAGCGATCGAAAGTGCGGATTCCTGATGGGCGCGCGTCACCAGCGATTCGGTCTGCGCTTCGATGCGCGAGGCGATCGTTTCCAGGAATTCCGCTTTTTTGGCGCCGGACAAGCGGCCGAATTCCGTGCTGGCTTCGGCGGCGAGCTTGACGGCGAGGTCAACTTCTTCGCCCGTTGCGGAGTGAAAGGACGGTTCAATTTTCTGCCCGGTGGCGGGGGCGAAGGCCTGGAACGTGCCGTTACCGGCGTTGACCGCGTTGCCCTCACGAAATCCGATTATAGATGTTCCCAGGAATTCCATTTGTGCAGGTCCTTTATCTTGCCGCGTGCGCGAGGGCTGAGCTCGCATTCTTTGGTCGATTTCGTATTGCGTGACGAATTATATTTCTGGTAGATTCCAACTCTTCATCCACGAGTTCCAGTTTTGGGGCACGCACGCGCGCGTTGCCGATGCCGAGCTCTTGCTGGACTAGCTTTATCAGCTGGATGAATTTTGGCACCGTGTCCAGACGCAGCAACGGCAAAAACCAGCGATACAGTTCGAAAGCCTGCGCGGATTTTCCCTCCATGCCGTAGTTGAACAGGTCCACCGATTCGCGCGGCAGCGCATTGGCCAGGCCGGCGATCCATCCGGTGGCGCCGACTCCGATGCCTTCGAGAATGGCGTCGTCCACGCCGATAAATAAAACCAAGCGATCGCCTATGAGAGCGCGAATCGCGCTGATCCTGCGCACATCGGTGCTCGATTCCTTCACCGAATGCAAATTCTGGTGCTCGCTTGCGAGTCCCTGAATCTGCTCGGGAAGAAAATCAGTTCCGTAAGAGACAGGATTATTGTACAGCATACTGGAAAGCGGAGTGGCTTTCAGAACAGCCGCGACGTGGGATTTCATTTCGCGCCAGTCACCTTTGTAAACATACGGCGGAAGAACCATGAGGCCTTCGCAGCCGGCGGATTCCGCGGCTTTGGCTTGCGCGACAGCTTCGGCGGTGGAGAGCGCGGAGATCGCGGCGACTACCGGAGCGCGGCCTTTCAACGCGCCTACGCAGTTGCGCAGAATCGCGACCTTTTCATCGAACGAAAGTGTAGCGCCTTCTCCGAGCGAGCCGAGCGCGACTACTCCGGTGCAGCCATTTTCCACCAGCCAGCGGCAGTGATTGGCCATGAAAGCGTGGTCGACTTTTTCGTTTTGATCGAAGCAAGTTGTGATCGCGGGCATTACGCCTTTCCACTTCATCAGAATCCTCCATTTAATTTCGTGGCGCAGCAGAATGCGATGGAATTGCCGCCAGGCTCGAGCAGCGCACCGGATAAAGCGGCGGGCGGACGGAATCAATCTGCCAACCGAAAAGAAATTCAGCGGCGGGAGCGCAAACGCGTCCCTGGCATGGCCCCATGCCGCAGCGGGTGTGCATTTTGGCAGCGCGCCATGAGGTGTGTTCGCACAGGCGTTCGTGCGGCACATCCTCGCAGCGACAGATCAGCGTGTCAGGGCGCGCGAGATTCTTTAGCTCTGGGCGCAGCGGGAAAGCGTCTTTCAGAATGCGCACAACTTTTTGGTACCGTGCGCGCTTCGGGAATAGATGCTTGGCGCGATCTTCCCAATTGGTCGCGGCGCATCCGGCAATTTCACCCTCGACGAGCGCGAGCTCGAGGCCGCCGATTCCGGTCGGTTCTCCGGCGCAGAATGTTCCGGCCACCGAGGTCTGCTGAAATTCGTTCACGTCCACAAATCCGTTTTTGAGTTGGCAACCGCACATCCGCGGCAACTCGATGTTCGGTATCAGATGAAAACCGCACGCGAGATAGTCGCATTCGATTTCGCTGGTTTGTCCTTGGCGCGAAATGCGGACGCTTTCGAGGCGTCGATTTCCGAAGGCGGCCACCGGCCAACAATCGGTCCAGCGTGGGATGCCGCGAAGATCGTAGGCGAAGCGCAAGGCTTCGGCGGCTTTGCCGGGAACGAGCATCATCTTCATGCCGAACCGCGCCATGCGTGGCCGCGTGGTCTGCTCACAAATGCCAACTACTTTCGCGCCGCATTTGCGCGCGTATGCGGCGACTGCCAGCAGCAGGGGACCGGTTCCGGCGACTACGATGCGTTTTCCGGCGATAGCGAGACCGGATTTTGCCAAGGCTTGCAGACCACCGGCGCCCATGACGTTTGGAAGCGTCCAGCCCGGGAAAGGCAGGTAAAGTTCGCGCGCGCCGGTGGCAAGAATTAATTTTGCGTAGCTGATCTGAATCGCGGAATCATCGGATTCCGCGGCGAGTTCACCGTTCGCAGCGTGAAAGACGCGCGCACCATGAACGACCTGAACCGCGGACTTATTCAGACGTTCAAGCCAAGCGGACGACACGGAATGCCGCGGAGCGTTTTGTGCACCACGCCAAATTTGTCCTCCAGTGACGGGATTATCGTCAATCAGGCCGACGGTCTTGCCGGAATCGGCGGCCGCCAGTGCGGCGGCGATTCCGGCCGGGCCTGCGCCGACGACGGCCACGTCGAATCTCAGATGATTCACGCTATCCATTGGCTTCTATTTCCATGTTCGCTTCGCAAAGCACCTGGCAACTGCGGCGCTGCGGTTCTCCGTTGATCGCGACGCGACATTCAAAGCACGTGCCCATGCCGCACAGAGGCGAGCGCGGTTGGCCCGTGATCGAAGTACGGCAAGTCGCGCCGGAAGCGAGAACCGCGACGGCGACGGTGGCGCCCGCGCTAACGGTCACCGGCTTCCCATTTACGCGGACGGAAACGGAGTCAGACATGAGCCTCCGCGGTCATCTGCCGGGAAGGCAGATAGGGCTGAATCGGAATCGCAGGCCGCTGGCCGAGAATTTGCGCGCAGATCAACTTGGCTGTCGCGAGCGAGGTGGTGATGCCCAGACCCTCGTGGCCTGCCGCGACTAAAACGGACGGATCTTCCGGCGAGGGGCCGATCAGCGGGAGTTTGTCGGGAGTCGCGGGGCGAAAACCGGTCCACACGCGAATCGCGGAAAGTAAATTCAGGTCGGGCATGTATTCGAATGCGCGCTGCAACATGCGCGCGAGGATTGATTCGTCCACGGCCGAATTTTCGGCGCCGTATTGGCGCGATGAGCCGATCAGGATCTGGCCGGTCTTGCGAGGCTGTACGTTGAAAGCCACAGAATCAGCAGTGAGAGAGTGCGCGCTTTTCAAGTAACCCAGCTCGACGAGTTGATGATGAAGGAAATGTGGATAGCGGTCGGTGATTACCAGATGGCCTTTGCGTGGTTTTATATTTATTCCGGCGGAAAGCTTGGGAGCCGACTGCCCAGCGGCATTGATGATGAAGCCTGCGGCGAAAACCGTGCCGTCGGCGAGACGAGCGACGCCTTTTCCGATCGCTGCGACTGGCTGGCCGTGGATGACGCGAGCGCCCAACTCGCGAGCTTTCTGCAAGAAGAATCCCGTGGCACAGGGCGGGTACACGACAGAATCTCCCGACACACGCAGTCCGCCGGCAAGCGGCGCGCGCAGGTGAGGCTCCGCATCACGAACCTGCTGCGAATCGAGGATCTCCGCGTTTACGCCGCGTTCGCGGTAGTAATCAAATTTTCGGCGGACCTCAGCCATTTCTTCTTCATCTGCGGCGACCCACAGTGTCCCACACGGATCGAATTCGACGGCGGCGGGAAATTGGTCGCGGAGATCGTCCCAAAGAATTTGCGAATAACGCGTGATGGCAAACTGCGCCTCGGAATCGTCCATCACCACGATGTGGCCCATAGCTGCGCCGGTGGAACCGGTGCTGGGGAAGCCTTCGTCAATTACCAGAACGCGCAAGCCTTCTGCGGCGAGTTCGAAGGCACATGCGGCGCCAACGATTCCGGCACCGACGATCACAATTTCAGACGGCTTAATCACGGGTAAATGCCATTACGAAAGGGATCGCGCGGATCGAGAATCACGTCCGCCTCCGATGTAATGAACGCGGAACCTTTAATAATAGGCAAAACCTGGCCGTCTTCAATGCGAACTTGTCCTTCAAAAACGCTGCCCACGATGCTTTCCTGGCGCCAGACTTCGCCGGGTTTCAATTTTCCGTCGGCGTAGAGGCAGGCGAGCTTGGCGCTGGTACCGGTGCCGCAGGGCGAACGGTCGTAGGCTTTGCCGGGGCAAAGAACGAAATTCTGGCTTTGAATTCCGGGCTTTCTTGAGGGGCGAAACAGTTCGACGTGATCGATCTCTTTGCCGTCGGAGCCGGTGATTCCGTTCGTTGCCAGCGCTTGGCGAATCGCCCAGGCAAATTCCGTCAATTTTTCAATATTCGCAGCAGTCAACTCGATGGAATCGTTGTTGACCAGGAAAAACCAGTTGCCGGCCCAGGCGACGTCGCCGGTGACGGCGCCGTAACCGGGCACCTGGACTGTAACTTTTGCGGCCGTGCGCATGCTGGCAACGTTTACCACGGTGACTTCACCGGTTTCATGGAGGGTGGCGGTGACTGTGCCGACAGGTGTTTCGATGCGATGATCGCCGTAGGTGATTTTCCCCAAGTACGCCAGCGTGATGACGAGCCCGATTGTGCCGTGCACGCACATGCCGAGATATCCGACGTTGTTGAAGAAAATTACGCCGGCAGCGCTGCTGGGATCCGCCGGCTTGCAGAGGATTCCGCCAACGACAACTTCGGAGCCACGCGGTTCATTCGCGAGCGCGCTGCGGAGGTAATCGTGATCGAGACGAAAGCGGTCCAATTGCTCGGCCACCGAGCCGCGGCCGAGGTCCGGGCCGCCGCTTACAATAATTCTGGTGGGCTCCCCACCGGTGTGGGAATCGACGATGTGGATCCGTTCGACGGCGTCGAACATGTTCGCGGGATTATTTTCAACACGTGGTTTGGTAAGACTCATGAGCAGGCTATCCGATCCTCACTCGGGAGACATGTATCAAAGGTGTATTATTGCGTTTCATAGCAGGGCTTTGCGAGCGAAATTGCAAGGACGCTCGAGCGCAGACGGCCGGAGCCGGGACGAGCAGCAATGGAATTAGCGGCGAGGATATCCGGAAAACGGAATGGCGTGGAGTAAGTGCCGTAAAACCGAGATGGCGGTAAATGAGCATTGACGGGGCAGCCTGCATATAATATACATCGTGCCGAAGTTAGGCAACCGAAAACATGAGGCCTACTGAAAACGTTTACTCCAATCGCTGCGGCTTTTGTCCGCTGCTAGGTTTTCCCGTGTCCTTTCCGCGGTTTACGCGGAGACGCGGATGTGGCCTAACATCAAGCCGAATCACCTCACCGCGTTCCTTTTTTCGCACGGCGCTGGATTGCAGCGACCGGCGTGCGATCCAGTTCCGGCGGAAGCCGGGTTTCAGGACCTTGCGCTATGGCCCAGGAGTCGTCGCCACCCCGACGGCGCTGGACGCCAGCAAGGAGGATGCAGGGAAGGGCGGGGCTTCCCCGGCCCCCCTTCCCAAAGTCCTTCACGTCTATCGCGGAAAAACCCTTCTCGAGATTTCGGCGGGGATAAGTGCGTCGAGTAATCGCGGCCGAGCGTGGAGGGGAAATTCTTTTGCAGAGCGCGAACGAATAGCCGCTGGAAGATTGTGATGCGTGACAGCTGATTGTTGGAGGAACAAAAAATGAAACGCGGCTTTGGGAAGTGGAGTGGGTTGGCGATGTTTTTCACTCTTTCTCCGGCGCTGGCGAGCGCGCAAGGCACGCTTGCGGACTACCAGCGCGCCGAACGATTTCTTCCTGGAAATGTGCGGCACCAGATTTACGTGGCGGACGTGCAGCCGCACTGGATCGAGAAGACCAGCCGGTTCTGGTACAGGAAGGTCGGTCCAAACGGATCAGAATTTATTCTGGTGGACGCCGCGCAGAATACCAGCGCTCCGGCCTTCGACCGCACGAAGCTTGCGGCTTCGCTCTCGCACGCGGCGCAGCGGGAATATTCGGCGACGCAATTGCCGTTCGATAGCTTTGAGTTCGCGAAGGATGGGCAATCAATTAATTTTCAGCTGGAAGGCGCGCTGTGGACTTGCGCCCTGGAAAAATACGAGTGCAAGAAGTCCAGCGATGCGCAGGCCGGGCCTTATGAAGAGTTTTCTCCGAGCGGAGCATGGGCCGCGTACGTGAAGGATCACAATCTTTACGTGCGCGACGTTTCGACCGGATCCGTGCAGCAGATGACCAGAGACGGCGAGCCGGGCTGGGATTACGCGACGCCGATTCCTTCGCTGCGGCCGATGGTGACTCAAGGAACGGAAGATGTGAAGCAGCGTCCGGCGGTTTTCTGGTCGCCGGATTCATCGAAGCTGGTTACTTACCGCCTGGATTCGCGAAATGCCGGACACTTCACGACTCTGCAATTTGTTCCGCCGAATCAACTGCGGCCGAAGGCGTATGAAGTGGTGTATCCATTGCCGGGAGAATCGTTGCCGACAGCCGAGCCGATTATTTTTGACATTCCGTCAGGGAAGCGGATGGATATCAAGACCGCGCCTTTGGAAATACGCTTTCAGGGCGGCCCTGGATTTGATTGGTATCCGGACAGCAAGAGTATTTTTTACGATTACAGCGAACGCGGCGAAAAGGCGATCGATTTGCGCCTGGTGGATCCCGCGACCGGCGTGCAGAAAGTGTTGATCCGGGAACAGTCTGAGCGTTATGTGGATCCGGGTGAAACTTTCTTCCGCTTCGCGCACGAGAGCGGCGAGATCGTGTGGTCCTCGGAACGCGATGGCTGGAATCATTTGTATCTTTACAGCGAAAAGACTGAGCAGCTGATCAATCAGGTGACGCAGGGATCGTGGGTAGTGCGGCAGATACTCTCCGTGGACGAAAAAGCGCGGCGAGTTTATTTCCTGGGCTGCGGGCGCGAGAAGGACGAAGACCCGTATTTAACGCATGTATACAGCGTCGGACTCGATGGCAAGGCGCTGACCCTGTTGACTCCGGAAAACGCAAATCATGCGGCGAACGTGTCGCCGGATGGGGCGTTTTTTGTGGACAGCTACTCGCGCGCGGATTTGCCGGGGAAGGCTGTGCTGCGGCACACGAAGGACGGATCGGAAGTGCGCGTGCTGGAAGAGTCTGATGCTGTGGAGTTGTTGAAGACTGGCTGGAAGTATCCGGAACCTTTTCACGGGAAAGCGGCGGACGGATCGACCGATTTGTACGGCTTGATCTGGCGGCCTTCGAATTTCGATCCATCGAAGAAATATCCGGTCATCGAGCAGGTCTACACCGGGCCGCAGGGATTTTTTGTTCCGAAATCGTTCGGACAGGCGAACCGCATCGGTTTGCAATCGGTGGCGGAATTGGGATTTGCGGTAGTGATGGTAGATGGACGCGGCACGACCGGGCGTTCACGCGCGTTCCATGAATATTCTTATAGAAATTTGGGCGGGTCGTTTGAAGATCACGTGGCGATGATCAAGCAGATGGCGGCGCGTTATCCGTACATGGACATTGAGCGCGTGGGTATATGGGGAACTTCCGCGGGCGGATACGGCGCGGCGCATGCGATGCTGGCGTTTCCTGAATTTTACAAGGTGGGCGTGACGATTTCCGGCGATCACGACGCGCGGCTGGACAAGGCCTGGTGGAACGAGTTGTATCAAGGCTATCCGCTGCAGGAGGATTACATCGCGCAGTCGAACGTGACGATGGCGGGGAAGTTGCAGGGGCATCTGCTGATCGTGCACGGCGATATTGATGACAACGTGCATCCGGTGGAGAGCATGCGTTTCGTGGACGCGCTGATGAAGGCGAATAAAAACTTTGACATGCTGTTGGTACCGAACATGTATCACGGGGAAGGCGGGAATCCTTATTTGATCCGGCGGCGGTGGGATTATTTTGTGGAGTATCTGTTGGGGGTGACGCCGCCCAGTGGTTTTGAGGTGCATGAGGATCGGGAGGAGCCGGCGCGGGGGCGTTGACAGCCCGAGTTTGCCGACGCGAGGCGCCCGGTCAGCGCTCGCGGTTTTGTACCTCGTGAGAGCTCATTCAGCGCTGCCCCAAATATCTCCTACCTTGTAGCCGCTGGGAAAGGGATCGTCGGAATCAAGCACGTACTGCGCGATTCCGGTGATCCAGGCGCGTCCGCTAATTGTAGGAACTACGGCGGCGTACGAGCCGACGTGCGTCTTCGCGATCAAACGGCCGGTAAAAGTGGTGCCCAAGATTCCTTCGTGCACAAAATTTTGATGTAACGGCAACTGGCCTTTGGCGTGAAGCGTGGCCATTTTTGCGCAGGTTCCGGTGCCGCAGGGCGAACGATCGAGCGCGCCAGTCCATGAGGATGGGCGGCTCCAGTCGAGTTTGCCGGTGGAAACGATCACGGTGTTCTTGCGGTCGGAGCGCGGGTGGTCGGCGGCCGCGGAAAGTTGGGCGATGGTGATGCCGGCAATCGCGGAATTTTCCGGATGAACTACGGGGAGCTGTTCGTAGGCCGCGGCTTTGATCATTTCGCCGACGCGGACGATGTCGCGCGCTTCATCCGGAGTGAGGTGAAAGCCCAGAGGCGCGGCATCGGCGATGACGTAGAACATTCCGCCGTAGGCCACATCCACTTTAATGGTGCCAAGGTTGGGAACTTCGACGTTGGCGTCGAGGTGCACCGCGAATGCCGGAACATTTTGGAAGGTGACGCGCTTCACTTTGTTATTTTCGATTTCCGCTTCGACTTCGACCAGACCGGCGGGAGTATCGAGTTTCAACTTCATGCTGCGCTCGCGGATCGGGATCATTCCGGTCTCAAGCAGCACGGTGACGACGCAAATCGTGTTGGTGCCTGACATCGGCGGATATTCGGTTTGTTCCATGATTACAAATCCGGCGGCGGCTTCGGGATTTGTGGACGGTAGGATCAGATTGCAATTGGACGCGGGGTAACCGCGCGGTTCGCGCAGCATCAATTTGCGAAGATCGTCGGCGCGCGTTTCGAGATATTTCATTTTTTCAAACATGGTGGCGCCGGGAACGTCGAGCACACCGCCAACGATCACGCGGCCCGGTTCGCCGCAGGCGTGCGCATCCACAGCAGAAATCATTCGAGCGAATTGCACAGGATTACCCCCAGCGAATTTGTTTGACGATCTCGATGAGCTGCTCGTGCGCGCGAATTCATCGCGCGCTGGCCGAGTGGGCTACTGCGGCAACTCCTCGTCGGGCATTTTACGGTCTTGCGCAGAGCGCGCTATCAGAAAATAAACCGGCACACCGAGGACGACGATTATCAGGCCCGGCCAGGTGGTAGCGGGGCGATACGTGAAAAGCACGATCAGTATGGCTGCCGCGCCGATGATATAGAGAGCGGGTAGCCAGGGGTAGCCGAAGGCGCGATAGGGGCGATCGGCATCTGGCTTCTTGATGCGCAGGCGGAATACGCCGGCAATTGTGAGAATGTAAAAAATCAATGCGGCGGAAATGATGTAATCGAGCAGATCGCTGTACAGATTGCCGTACGATTTTGTGGTGGTGTTGAATGTGCGCGGCAGGACAAGGAACACGGCCCACAGGCCCTGAATCAGCAGGGCCCATGCGGGTACACGCGCGGAATTCAGCGTGCCAGCGGATTGAAAAAATAAGCCGTCGCGTGCCATCGCGTAGTAGGTCCGCGCTCCGGCAAGAGTCAGCGCGTTCACGGTGCCTATAGTAGAGACCATGATGGCGGCGGCCATCAGCGCGGCGCCCAGCGTGGGGAAAATCGTTTGCAACATGGCGGTGGCGACGCGATCCGAGGGAGCGTGTTGGATCGCTTCGAGCGGAAGCGTGACGAGATACGCGACATTGGCTAGCAGATACAGCGTGATCACGATGCCGGTACCGATGGCGAGCGAGAGCGGAAGATTGCGGCGCGGATTTTTCACTTCTCCCGCCGTGAAAGTGATGTCGTGCCAGGAATCGGCGGAGAAGAGCGAGCCGGTTTGCGCTACGCAGATGGCTACGAACAGGCCGAAGGCGGTGGTGGCGCTGAGTCCAGCGGCGAGTGGAGAAACGCCGCGAGCGGTCCAGGCATTGCTGAAATTTTCGTGAACGGCAGCAGCGTTCCAGCCGAGGGTGACGCCTAATGCGATCAAGACGAGCAGTGCGAGCGTCTTGCCGACGGTGAAAACATTTTGCACGATCTTGCCGTATTGCAGGCCGCGGCTGTTGGTCCAGGTGAGTACCGCGATGACGCCGATGGCGACGAGCTGCGCGGAAGAAAGCGAAAAAGCGTAGCCGCTGGAAACGTGGATCGGCGGGATCAGGTAGTGAGATTCCGAAACCGACGGAAAGAGCACGCCGGAAAAACGCGCGAAGGCGATGGCGACGGCTGCAATCGTGCCCGTCTGGATGACGGTGCAAAGCGTCCAGCCGTAGAGAAATCCCCAGAGCGGCGAGAACGCCTCGCGCAAATAAATGTACATGCCGCCGGCGCGCGGCATCATCGCCGCGAGCTCGCCGTAGGAAAGAGCTCCCGCGATGGTGAGCACGCCAGTGAAAATCCAGGCGACGAGCAGCCATCCGGCGCTACCGATTTGGCGCGACATATCCGCAGAGACGATGAAAATTCCGGAGCCGATCATTACGCCGACGACGACCATCACGGAATCGAAGAGGCCTAGGCCGCGCGCGAACGTCGGATCGTGTGGAGTAGCCGCGGGGAGGTTGGAGGAGGTGACCGGGGCGTTGGTAGTCATTAATGTCCTTGTGATTTTTTTGATGCTGGCAATACTTGTGCCGCGGGTGGCATAGCGGCGAGTGCTGGGTTGCCGCGCGCGGCGTCAAGTAAGTACATGGAGACAGGCAGCTTGAGAGAAGGGGTTTGGGTGGTCATGAAATCGCTTGACGCGTGGATAATATATACAAGACTATACCTCCATGTCGACATCATCCTCTGACTCTAACCATTCGGGCGCTCCTATTGAGGATTCCAACGCCGCCGCGAGAAAATCCGCGCGCATCTCGCGCCGGGAATTCGGACTCGATGCTGCGGCGGCTGCAGCTGGCGCGCTCGCACTTTCGGTTTCGCCGACAAGCCTGCGGGCGGCGCGGCACGACCGCGACACGATACCATCGACGGTTGCAGCGGGCGAGCAGGAAACGACGACGCCCAAGCTGACACCAGAGCAAAGCCGGGACGTGGACGCGAAACTTGCCAACGTTATTCGAAAGTACGGCGAGCGATTGTCGGAAGAGCAGAGAAAACATCTGCGCAAGATTCTGGCTTACAACGAAACGATGCTGGCACCTATCCGGACATTCACGCTGCAGAACGGCGACGCACCCGTGACCGTCTTGAAACTTTCCACCGGGAAAAACAGCGAGTGATGAGCGCAATACTGGCAAGTTGGGGTGCGCGTTATGCGCGGCGGCCGAATAAACCGCGCGAACGACGTAACGGGGCGGATTAATCCGTGTTGAGCGAAGACATACTCTATCTTACGGTGCGCGAACTCGCCGAGCGAATCCGCGGCGGGAAACTTTCGCCCGTGGAACTCGCGGAAAGTTTTTTGGCGCGCAGCGAAGCGCTGGGGCCGAAGCTGAATGCGTACGCGACGATCACGCGAGAGCTGGCATTGCAGCAGGCGCGCGCGGCGGAAAAGGAAATTGCTTCGGGACACTATCGCGGACCCTTGCACGGCGTGCCGTACGCCGCGAAAGATCTCGTCGCGGTCGAAGGGTATCCGACTACATGGGGCGCGCGGCCTCTGTCAAAGCAATCGTTCAACTACAACGCGACAGTCATTGAGAAATTGAATCGCGCGGGAGCGGTGCTGATCGGAAAAGCGGCGATGATCGAATTGGCCGGCGGCTTGGGATATTCCGCGGGCGACGCCTCGTTGACGGGTCCTTGCAAAAATCCTTGGAACACTAAGTACTGGACGTGCGGATCATCGAGCGGTTCGGGCGCGATTGTGGCGTCGGCGATGGCGCCTTGGGCGATCGGGTCGGATACGCGCGGGTCGATTATATGTCCTTCATCGTGGTGCGGAATTTCGGGGATGCGGCCGAGTTTTGGACGCGTGAGCCGGCACGGCGCGATGGCAATCGCGTGGACCATGGATAAGCTCGGACCGATGGCTCGCACCGCGGATGATTGCGGATTGGTGCTATCGGTTCTTGCGGGACATGATCCTTTGGATTTTGATTCTTTGCCAGCGGGCGTTTCGGATTTTGAATATTCTGCGCCGGCGGGAGGCACTGCGAAACCGATTCGCATTGGGCGATTGGCGAATGTTTGGAACCAGCAAGAGGCTGGATTGGAATCGGTGGTCGACGCAGCTTTGAAAGTGCTCGAGAAAAACGGCGCAACCATTGCGGACGTGGAGATGCCGGACGGGCCGTACGAAGAGGCGGCGGAGCTGACTATTTTAATGGAGTCCGCTTCGGCTTTTCAGGAGCTGATTGGTTCGGGGCGTTGCGCGGAGTTGATTGATCCGGTCGGGCAGATTAACGGTTACGCGAGCCAGGAATTTTCCGTAGGCGATTATTTGCAGGTGCAGCGCGTGCGAACTTTTTTGCAGGCGCAGGTGGACAAGCTGTTCGAGCGATTCGACGTGCTGGCTACGGCGGGCGAATCGTCGGCCGCAGCGCCTTTGAGCGCGCCTCCGGAAGAAGATTCTGCGGGGCCGATCGAAAGACGCGCGCCGGACGGAGTTTCGAGTTTGTGCGGATTGCCTGCGATCAGCGTGCCGTGCGGGTTGAGTAAGGACAAGCTGCCGTTCGGCGTGCAATTCATTGGACGGGCGCTAGACGATCACGCGGTGATTGCGGCGGCGCGGCTTTTCCAAAGCCATACGGACTGGCACAAGATGCGTCCGTCGATTAGCTAGGATCAAAGCCTTCAAGGGGTTCTGGTGACGATGCATTGCGCTAAAGTTCGACGAGTTGGGGAGCGGGGTGTGCGCTCTGCGGTGACAAATTTCGAGATCGTGGTGCTTTGTAGCGCCTTGGCGGTCCTGATTTGTTGTGGCGCGACAATGCGCGCGGAGGACATCAAGCCGCAAGCGCAGATGCAGGCGCAGGGTGGCGCGCTGCAGCAGTTTGTTGCGGATTTCTGGGCCTGGCGGGCGCGCTACCAGCCGTTTTCGACGGACGATATTCCGCGACTCGAGCATCCAGCGGGGGAGCGAGATTGGTCGGCGCGTTCGATTGCGAAGCAGAAGGCACAACTGGAAGAATTTGAAGCGCGGTGGAAGAACCTGGACCGCGCGGGCTGGACCACGAGCGAAAAAGTCGACGACCGGCTGATGAGCTCGGCGCTGGCGCGCGTGCGTTGGGAGCTGGACCTGAATCGGCGCTGGGAGCGCGATCCGACTTTTTATTTGGATCAGACGCTGACGGCATTGCTGGAATCGCTGGTCGAACCTCCGCCCTTTGATGGGGCGCGAACCCGCGAAATCGTGACGCGGATGCAGGACGTGCCCAAGATTTTGAGTGATGGCGAGGCGAATCTGCGCGCGGTGCGTCCGTTCGCGCAGCTGGCGGTTGATTCGCTGCAGCGAATTCGGCCGGAGTTGCTGGAAGTGGAGCGCGAAGTCGCGCCGAAGCTGCAGCGAGGCGCGTTGCAATCCGGAGACGTCTCTGCCGAATTCCATGCGTCGACAGAAAAGGCAATCGTCGCGCTGGAAGCCTATCGCGGCTGGCTGCAAGAACATTTGCAAAAGATGCCGGAAAATGCGGCGGTGGGGCGCGCGAACTATGAATTCTTTCTGAGCCACGTGGCGCTGATTCCTTCCACGCCGGAGCAACTGCTGGCGATCAGCCGGCAAGAGTGGGAACGCGCGGTGACGTTCGAACAGATTGAAAAGCAGCGGAATCAGGGGCTGCCGGAACTGAAGATCGCTGCGAGCATTGACGAGCAGATCCGTACGACCGAGCGCGAAGAACTCGAAATTCGGAATCTCCTGGAGAAGAAGGGAATTCTGACGGTGTCCCCGGAAATCGGCCACTACACAATTCGCCTGATGCCGGGATACTTAAACGCGCTTTCGGGATTTGGAGAAACGGACGATTTTCTCCATGCCACCGGAGTGCGTTGGGCGAATGAGCCGTCGCCGACCCTGGGATATTTCTGGCTGGCCACCGCGAAAGATCCGCGGCCAGATATGGTGCACGAGGGCGTCCCGGGACATTATTTTCAGATGGCGTGGTCGCGGATGCACGACGATCCGATCCGGCGTCACTACTACGATTCCGGGCCGAACGAGGGGCTGGGTTTTTACGTCGAGGAAATGATGCTGCAGGCGGGGCTGTTCGACGATAGCCCGCGCTCGCGCGAAATCATTTACAATTTCATGCGGCTGCGCGCGTTGCGCGTGGAAGTAGACGTGAAACTGGCGCTGGGATTATTTACGATCAAGCAGGCCGCGGACTTCTTGGCGCATTATGTGCCGATGGATCAAAAGACCGCGGAAGAAGAGGCCGCGGGATTCGCAGTCGGGCCGGGACAGGCGATCAGCTATCAGATTGGCAAGATTCAGATCATGCGATTTCTGGCGGATGCGCGATTGAAGCAGGGCGATGCTTTCAATCTGCGCGCGTTCGACGATTATCTGTGGAAAAACGGCAATGTGCCGATTGTTTTGCTGCGTTGGGAATATTTGGGGCTGGACGATGATCTGAAAACCGTGGACCAGGCTGCGATAGCCGCGCCCAGCCCAAAGAAAACTTCCGCCGAACCCAGCCGTTAGTTAAATCCCGCGACTTCCCACCGGTGCAGAGTGTCCAGCACCAGCGCTTTCACTTTGGCCACTACCTTCGCGTAATACTCATCGGCTTTGGCTTGCGTGCGCTCTTTTGGTACGCCTTGACCGGGCGTGTACTGCAGCATGGTAGCGGGAAATGGAACCGCAGACCATGCGTCCGGCGGAACTGGCAGAGCCTCCGCCATGTCGTTTCCTGTAAAAAGTTCCCAATGAACTTGTTTTGGATTGATGGCCTGGACCATTGCGGTTTCGTCGTTCGTCGCGTGGCCGCCGTCTTCGCCGAAAACTTGATGAGTGATGTCGTTCGCCAGAATCCACCAATTTACGACGAGGGTGTTGACTTTGTATTCCAGCGCGATGTCCTGCGCCAGCTGCTGGAGGATGGGGATCTGCGGCCCGTGGCCGTTGAGAATGATGATGTTCTTGAAGCCATTGTTTACCAGGCCTACAAGCACCGCGCGGACATAGATGCGGAAGGGTTCCTCGGGAATACGCAGGCTACCGGGATAGGGAGCGAGGATGTCGGTGACGCCGTAGGGAATGTGCGGGGCGATGAGCGCGTTGACGTCGGTGGCGATGGAGTGGGCTAGACCGACGGGAACCGTGTTGTCGGCGCCGTTGTTTATGAAGCCGTGGGCCTCGAGGGTGCCGACGGTGAGGATGACCGTTTTGATTTTGGCGGGGACGAGCTGGCGGAATTCCTGCCAGTTTAGATCGTCCATAGAGCGCGAGGACGGTTGTTGGGCGCGAATGGAGGTGGGATACAGTGCGAGGAAGAAAATACCGGTGACGAGAAATCGAGATGGCATGCGATTCTCCTTGGAAAAATCTGTGGGCGAGCGGCGATAGTATATTGTATTGATTATCCAATACAAGGTCGCCGATACTGTGGGGTTACGCGGGCCGCCAATGCCAAGTGATGAGCGTGATCGGCAAAGTGAGCAAGCGTTTACTCCAACTTGGATATACTCGGCGGTTGCGGGTTAGCGACCTCGCGGTGGGAGCCGGTGATGGCTTGGCGAGCTTCAGTTCCAGGATCTGCGAACGCGAATTTCTATGAAAATTATCTCGGGAGGCGGACATGAATAAGGAAAGGGAAATTTCGCGTCGACGGTTTGTGACCTCGGCGGTATCGGCGGGTGCAGCCGCTTATCTGTTGCCGACGAAAGAGCTGCTTGCGGGTGTCGCCGGACGCACGAGGCGCGAAAGCGGCCTGGCGCAGCAGTCTGCACCTGCGCTGCTCGACAATCCTTCGTGGAAAGATCAAGGCATCGAAAATCTCAGCCGGTCTCCGTATGCCAAGCTGAAAAATATTCCGGTTCACGCGGTGACGATCGACAACGGCTTCTGGGAGAAGCGGCGCGTCATCAACGTAGAGAAGAGCATTCCCAGCATGCACGATCTGCTGGAGGCGAATGGACGCATGAATAATTTTCGGCGCCTGATCGGCAAGAGTACCGCGGCGCAAAGCGGGCCGGTTTATTCCGACTCCGACATCTATAAGTGGACGGAGGCGGTGGGTTTCGTGTTGCAGTCCGGGCCTAACCCCGAGCTGCGCGCTTCCGCGCAAAAATTCATTGATGACGTCGTGGCGACGCAAAAGCCAAACGGCTATCTGAACACTTATTACGTGGACGACAAGGCGGCGCTGAGCATGACGGTGCAGACGCAGACGACCGGCCACGAGCTATACAACATAGGACATTATTTGCAAGGCGCGATTGCGTTCTATCGCGGCACGGGCGATCCCAAGATGCTCGATGCCGGGATTCGCTTCGTGGACGATTTCCTGCTGCCGAGTTACGGGCCCGCGCCACTGAAGCCGATTGTTTCCGGTCATCCGGAAATCGAGATGGCGCTGATCGAGCTCTATCGCACCACGGGCGACAAGCAGCAACTGGAACTCGCGGGATACATTCTGTCGGGCGATGACCGCCTGCAACTGGAGCCGCGGCGCACGATTTACATGTACAGCGGCACTCCGTTTACGGCGCGCACGAAACTCGAAGGCCATGCGGTGCGTGCGATGTACGCCTGTTGCGGCGCGACGGACTATTACATGGAGACAGGCGACGCGACGTACCTGAAAACGTTGAACAACCTGTGGAACGACATGACCAGCACAAAGATGTACGTCACCGGGGGCGTGGGATCGCGCGCGGCGGGCGAAGCGTTTGGCGATGCTTATGAGTTGCCGAATGCGCGAGCTTATGGAGAAAGCTGCGCGGCCATCGGCAACATGATGTGGAACTGGCGAATGCTGGCGGTGACGGGCGACGCGAAGTTCACCGATGTGATCGAGCGGGCGCTGTACAACGGAATCAATTCGGGGATGTCGCTGGACGGGACACTTTATTGTTACCGAAATCCGCTGGCGTTCGATCCGGCGACGGGCGATAAGATTCGCAACACCTGGTACGACACGACGTGCTGCCCGCCGAACCTGGAGCGGACGTTTGCGGCGCTGCCTGGATATTTTTACAGCACCAGCAAAGACGGGATCTACGTGCATCTGTACGACAATTCGGAACTCGACTGGCACTTGGACAACGGGACCGGCTTGAAAATCACGCAGAAAACGAATTATCCGTGGGATGGGAGCGTCGAAATTGGCGTGACGCCGGCGGAGGCTTCGGAGTTTACGTTTTACGTGCGGATCCCGGGATGGGCGGAGAGCGCGCAGGTTTCCGTAAACGGCAAGCCGCTGATGGGCGCGAAGCCGGGCGAGTATTTGCCGATAAGCCGGAAGTGGGCGGCCGGCGACGTGGTGCATCTGAAAATGGAAATGACGCCGCAGGTGATCGAAGCCAATCCTCACGTGGTGGAAGATGCGGGGCGCGTGGCGGTGCAGCGCGGTCCGCTGGTGTACTGCCTGGAACAACTCGACCAGCCAAGCGGAACGGCGCTGGCGGACGTGGCGCTGGATGTGGGGCGCAAGACGACTGGCGAATTCCGCAGCGAGTTCAAGCCGGATTTGCTGGGCGGAGTGGTGGTGCTGGAGCATCCGGGGGCGAGCTTTGAATATTCCGAAGCGCACGATGCGTTGTATTCCAAGTACACGCCGGATACGCCGAAGAACAAGCCGGTGGCGCTCACATTCATACCGTATTACGCGTGGGCGAATCGCGAAGCGACTCCGATGCAGGTGTGGACGCCGCTGCTGAAGGCCTGATTCGCAGTCTCTTTTCGTTAGCGCACAGAAAATTGGGAGAGGATACGAATGATTCGTAGATCCCTGTTCTGGTGGTGTGTCGTCGCTGTTGTGCAAATTGGCACGCCCGCTTCTTTTGCGCACCCATCGGCTCAGAGTACCGCTGAAAATCACGCTGTGGCTTCTGATCTTCGACTGCAGAGCCTGGATGTTAGCGCGCAGAGCGTGGTGATGCTCGACGCAGCGAGCCAGAAAGAGGTGAAGGTCGCGCAGCACGGGAAATTCGGGGCATGGACGCTGATGGCCGTACTGCGTGAACCGCAGGGCGGCGCGGCCGTATTCGAGAACGTGGAAGACCGGAAGGGCGACATTGTTTACGTGGGGAAGCAGGGCGTGATTTTGACGCTGCCAAAGAGTTTGGAGCCGACCAGCGTCGCGCAGAACTCGCTCTATCGCGGGCGAACGATGGATGAAATCGGCAAAACGCGTGCGGATGTGCTGGGGGCGGAATTACTCGCGGGAGATGGCGATCCGAGTTATACGGACGTGGCGGCGGCTCTGCCTCCTCTGCGCGTGCCGACATTCGTGGGCACGCGTCATTCCGATGAGAAGCCGACTTACGACTACGGCGGATTCAGCGACGAGATCTACGTGGATGCCGGGAAGATTTTCACGGAGATACAGGACGCGCGCAACAAGCACGACGTTCGGGAAGGGCTCGTTGGCGGATGGCTTCCCGTAGTGCGTTTCGTTTTTCCGGCGGGCGAACAAAGATATTGGGAAGAGACGATTTTCGCGGACGAGGAGCCGGGTCACTTCTGGACTCAGCCAGTGTGGTACCGAGTGTTGCTGGTGGACGGCGGGCAATTGAAGGAGGCGCACTATTTTTACCATCATCTGCCATTTCCGCCGCGAGGCGAGCCGGCCGCCGCCGATTTCTATCAGGCGCTGCTGAATGTGCATGCGGCGTGGAAGCGCGATTTGGATCCCCCGATGAAGGTGGAAGTGCCGGACGCGCGCATTCTGAATTTTTGTCTGCGCTCGCTTTCGCTCGAAATGATCACGCGCGTGGAAGATCATCCGAAATACGGTTATCCGCCGCTGGGCGGAATCAATGTGTTCGGCGGATACGGCTACAACAACGTGGACACGTTCCAGGATACGTTCAATGCGGACGTAACTGTATTTCTGGAGTGGGGGCTCTTCGATATTGCCGGGCGGTACATTGATGATTACTTTACGAATTCAGTGCGCGCCGACGGATCGATTGATACGCGCGGGCCGGAAATCGGGCAATACGGAAGGATGCTGGAAGTGGTGGCGCGCTATTACACCTATACGAAAAACGAAGCGCTGCTGCGAAAGCATCAGGAGAAACTTCAAGCGATCGTGGATTTGTTTTACTCTCTGCGGAAAGAATCGAAGCAGGTTCCTGCCGGTGATATTTCCTACGGCATCGTGCGCGGGTGGTCGGAACATGACAGTAGTTTGAAAGTGCATCCCTACCGGTTCATGCAGCCACATTTTTCGAACAATGCGGAAGCGGCGCGGGGATTTCATGATTTGGGGCAGGTCTGGATCGAGATGGGACGGAAGCATGCTGACGAGGCTCTGGAATTGCGCGGGCGCGGGATGCTGCAGGAATCTGAGGGCATGAAGAAGGATCTAAATGCGGCAATCGAAAAATCGGTGGACCGAAAGCAGACGCCTACGTATCTGCCAGCGGTGGCGGGTGACGTTTCAACCTACGGAAAGCAGCGGGCATACGCCGAGATGCTGGATTCCGGCGAGCTGACGGAGGAGCAGGCGGACATCATCGTGAAAAACCTCGCGGCGAATGGCGGCTCGATGTTCGGGCTGCTGCGTTACGGCGTGAACATTGACGGATTTCTGGATTACGGGCCGGCGTACGCGCGGCTGCAATTCGACTGGGTTCGGGAATTTCTGCTGCTGTACTACGCGCATATGTCGCACATCTATTCGCCGGGAACGTGGACGTCGGTGGAGAGTTCGAAAATTGACGGCACGCTCGGCGGGCCATACTGCACGCCGGCGCAAGTGACGATCCCGACGCTGACCAAATGGATGCTGGTATTTGAGGAGCCGGACGACGCGGTGGTGTGGCTGGCGCGCGCGACTCCGCGGGAGTGGCTCGAGCAGGGAAAGAAAATCGCAGTGACGGCGGCGCCGACGCGATTTGGAAAAATCTCGTACGACCTGCGCTCGGATGTGCAGCGGAAGAAAGTTTCCGCGGTGATTCATGCGCCGGAGGGTTTCGCGGCTACAATCAAACTTCGCTGCCGGGTTCCCAGCGGCAAGAAAATGCGCGCGGTGGAGATTAACGGAGAGAAATGGACGGACTTTTCAGCGGAGCAGGAAGTGGTGACGATTCCGCCGCGATTCAAAGGCGAAATTGCGGTGGAGATTTCGTATTGATTACAACGCGGTGCCGCCCGGAGCGGCATCCGATTTCGGCAGTAACCGCAAGACGCGATGCAGCAAGTCCTCACGCTTGTCTACGACTTCCGTGATGCCTTCGGGCAGGGTTACCTCCGAGCGGATCACCGCGGAATGAATGGTGTTCAATAGTATGGGTACATTCGGACAGAGGCTGCGCAGTTCGCGCGCCGCGTCCAAGCCATTCATCCGCGGCATGGAAAGATCGAGGATGATCAGGTCGGGGCGAAGCTGCGAAGCTTGTTCGACTGCATTCAGTCCATCAAAGGCTTCGCCGCAAATAGCAAAGCCGGACGCTTCCCATTGCGCGCGGATTTCGGTTCGAACGGAAGGATTATTGTCGAAGATAAAAACGCGGTATAACATGCCACCCCTTCGAACTTCAGGGTGACAGCCAAATCGCTGGGGAGCACCCAAGCCTATGTGCGGTAGGGTACCAAGCGAGTGCGTGCCGGACTAAGAGTTTTTTCTGCCAATATTAGGAAGTTATAGGCGACGCACGGCGAGCAATTCATTTCTTGCATTGCTCCCACTCTATTTTCGGGACGCCTAAAGAATCCAGTGCTTCCTGCATGGCTGCTCGCTCTTCGCCGGACACCTGGCCGTCCAGCGATTGCCGCGCGCGGATGGCGTCTTCCACGGCTCTTACGCGAAGTTCCAGTTTGACCGAGTCGATCTCGAGAACAGCGGCTTTGTACAGCGCCCGCCAGTTATTCTCGAACATAACGCCCTCCCGCAGGGCAGGATTCTATGTTCGGGCGCAGCCGGCGTCAGCGCGGTAACGTACCAAGGCGGTTGACTTCTTTTTCCCACCTTTCCGACTGCTCTCTGATCGAGGCGTAGCATTCGCAGGCGGCATCTTCCAGTCCGCTGCGGTTGTCAATTTTCACGCTGCCGCGATTGTAGGTGATCAAACCAGCTTTTTGCAGAATGCCGGCGGCAACAGTGACACTCGCACGCCTGGTTCCGAGCATGTGCGCGAGAAATTCTTGCGTCAGGGGCACGACTTCTCCGCCCAGCCGGTCTTGACTCATCAGGAGCCAGCGAGCGAGGCGCTCCTCCACTTCGTGCAGCCGATTGCACGCAGCCACGTGCGTAGCTTGCATTCCCAGGGTCTGCGCGTAACGATTCAAACTTTTTTCCAACACCGGCGAGTGCGACAGAACGTCCTTGAAGTCTGCAGCGTTCATCTGATGGGCGCTGCCTTCCACCTGCATGATGACTTGCGTCGGGCTGGTGCTGAGCCCCACGACGAGCGGAAGGCCGATGAACCCTTCCTTGCCTGCCAAACCCACTTCGACGCTTTTTCCGTCGGTCATGACGCTGAGCACGGAAGCGAGGCCGCTATTGATGAAGTAGGCGTGCCTGACTGGCTCACCCGCATCATGCAGGACGGAGTGAGTGGGAAGTTCGACGAACTCCATTTTCTTGGCGGCGGCATGCAATTCGTCGGCGGGCAGGGCCAGCAATATCAGGTTTTGGATACTGTTGCGGTTTCCATCGGTATCCGCGGACCTGGCAGTAACACGACTGGGTAGTTTTGGGGTGGCCATAAGGCTCCTATGCGCGACGAATAACGTCTGATTTCGCAAGGAGCCGTAAGCCGTAGAAGGGTACGGCAGAATGCTAGTGAGACTGTTTCGACCATACTCGTTAAGTAGGCGGATAGCTATGAAATACAGAGCGTAGGAGGCGCATTTACATCGGACACGACAAGTTCCGGCAAACAGGCGCTTCGCAATTTTCGTCTTATCGCCACTTAGCTACTCGCCGTATTTGTGTTTCGCCGACTGCCGAATGTTTGGCGGATTTGCGATCATTCGGATAATTAGCTGTTGAGGATTTGTTGTCACTCAGAAATGCAACATGTGCACCAGAAGGCCCGCGAGGCTCGCGCCGACAAGCGGGCCAAGCACAGGAATGCCCGCATACGCCCAATCGGAGCTTCCCTTACCTGCAATAGGAAGCACCGCATGAGCGATGCGCGGACCAAGGTCGCGCGCTGGATTGATCGCATATCCCGTGGTGCCGCCTAGCGAGAGACCAATCGCCCAGACCACGACGCCTGCAAGGTAGGGGCCCAGACCGGCTGCGGGGCCATCCTTCAATACGGTCTTCGAGAACATCGCGGCGGTGACAAAGACCAAAAAGAATGTGCCGATAATTTCGCTGATTAGGTTGGCGCCAAAACTTCGAATAGCCGGCCCGGTGCAAAACACACCCAGTTTGGCAGAGGCATCCGGAGTTTCCTTCCAATGGGGCAGATAATGCACCCAAACCAGAACTGCACCGACAAATGCTCCCGCCAGTTCAGCTCCGGCGTAAGGAAGAAACTTCGAGTAGTCGCCTGAAGAGATTGCGATTCCGAGGGTAAACGCAGGATTGATGAAGGCGTCCTTGCTGCCACAGGCGATGGCGGCGAAGACTCCACCAACCACAGCGAAAGCCCAGCCCGTCGCGATCACCATCCAGCCGCTCGCTTCCGCCTTGGATCGTTTCAGGAGCACGCCGGCAACTACGCCGTCACCGAGCACAATCAACACCATGGTTCCGATAAACTCTCCAAATACCGGTGAAGTCATGATCGTTCTTCCTCCATGAAAGAGCTTCAGGAAACCCAGTCAAACGACCGCGTTACCGCCTTCTTCCAATCCTTGTAGAGACGTTCGCGCATAGCGTCCTCCATCTGTGGCTTCCATGTGTGGTCCACTCCCCAGTTGGCGCGGAGTTCTTCGAGATCCTTGTAGTATCCGACCGCCAATCCGGCGGCATACGCCGATCCCAGCGCCGTGGTTTGTACAGTCAGCGGGCTAATGACACTGCGATTGAGTATGTCGGCCTGGAATTGCATCAAGAGATCGTCCGCGACCATCCCGCCGTCCACGCGAAGCACGTCAAGCTTGACCTTGGAGTCCATCTCCATCGCTTCTACGACTTCGCGAGTCTGGTACGCCGTGGCCTCCAGAACCGCACGCGCCAGGTGCCCCTTGTTGGCGTAGCGCGTGAGGCCGGCGATCACACCGCGAGCACTCGTCTTCCAATAGGGCGCGTACAAACCGGAAAACGCCGGAACAAAATAAACGCCGCCGTTATCATTTACCGTGCGCGCCAAAGTCTCGATGTCAGCGCTTTTCTCGATCATGCCGAGGTTGTCCCGCATCCACTGCACGAGCGCGCCCGTAATCGCAATACTTCCTTCCAGTGCATACTGCACGGGCTTGTCGCCCAGCTTAAATGCAACCGTGGTGATCAGGCCGTACTTGGAGAGCACCGGCTCCGAGCCTGTGTTCATCAGCAGGAAGCAGCCGGTGCCGTACGTGTTCTTCGCTTCGCCGGTATTGAAGCAGGTTTGACCGACCAGCGCTGCCTGCTGGTCGCCAAGAATTCCAGCGACAGGCACTCCTTGCACGGCGGGAATCGTCGTGACCTCCCCGTACACTTCGCTGCTGGAAGCGATCCGCGGCAGAACTCCCTTCGGAATGCCAAATAATTTGAGCTGCTCTTCATCCCAATTCAGCGTATGCAAGTCGATCAACTGCGTGCGGCTGGCATTGGTCACGTCCGTGAGGTGAATGGCGCCATTCGTCCCGCCGGTCAGTTTCCAGACCAGAAAGGAATCGATGTTGCCGAAAAGCAGGTCGCCTGACTCCGCCGCTTCCCTTGCGCCATGAACGTTGTTGAGAATCCAGCGAATCTTGAGTCCGCTGAAGTATGCCGCCAGGGGCAGGCCGGTCTTTGCTCGAAAGCGGTCTTGCCCTCCGTCACGAGATAATTCCGCGACATAATCCTCGACGCGCGTGTCCTGCCAGACGATGGCGTTGTAAACGGCTCTTCCCGTTTTGCGGTTCCACATTATTGTGGTCTCGCGCTGATTGGTAATCCCGATGCCTGCCAAATTCGTGGGTTGAAAGCCGCCTTTTGTCATGGCCTCGCAGATCACGTCCTGGGTGTGCCGCCAAATTTCTTCCGGATCGTGTTCCACCCATCCCGGCTTCGGATAAATCTGCTCATGCTCCTTCTGCGCGACTGAGACGATCCTTCCCGTACGGTCGAACACGATGAACCTCGTGCTCGTTGTTCCTTGATCGATGGCCCCTAAGTACGCGGTCATGGCAGTTCTCCTTTTTTATTCGGAAACCGAAGACGGCGGCGTTCGGAATGCGGGAGTCCCCGCCGACGTCCCAGTAATATTGGAATACCGGCTGCCAAAGCAAGTACGGTCTGAACCTCAGAGCGTAGTTCAGTTCGAGGGCTTTCTCTGATCCCAGAGTCGGCAGTCCCGGAGAAATGCCTACCGTTTGAAACGGATCGCCGATATGCGTGTACACAAATCCCAATTCGGCGGTGTCTTGTGGCCGGCTCGGGATTGGCCCGTTGTAGCGCATGCCGGCGGTGATTTGATTGAAGCGAAGCAATTGGACGATGCGATCGGCGGTACTTTCGTATTGGTCGGCGCCGGTTTCTCAGTCGACGGTGGGATGCGATCGATTTCGTCAAGCGTCTTCTTCCGAAAGGGGAGAGATGTCGAAATTCTCGCTCGCACGCGCCGCAGTCCCGGGCGGGGTAAGCAAAGCTGTGCCAAGGAAGGTGTCTCGTGGCAGAAAACAAAGCACCAAAAACAATCGCAAGTGACGACGAGGTGGGCCAGCAAGCGGTAAGGGATTATCTTTGGGAGACTCCGGAGAATCGTGCCGAGCGCCTAGCGAAGCACGCAGACGAGGAAGGTTCGTATCGAGCCGGGGGATGAACGAACCTTCGGACGAGGATAGCCAACCGGAGAAGTGAATTACTGGCAAGGAAGCGGCACTATCCTTCGATGAGTTCGGGGTACTCATTGGCCGGATTGCATCGGCCATCACCAACCGAGGTCACGAGACTTACGATAACTCGCAATCGGACCTATACAAAAAACTGTACTCAGTGCGGGCAGCCATACGCAATGAATTGGGGATCGACGCCCCGGGTTAGTGCAAGTGCAGTTCACCTTCATTTTACTGACCACTTACTAGCCAGCCAAAACGCACCTATCACAGAAGCCGCATAAACATTGGGGAAATTGGGGTGAGCGACGGGGTTTGAACCCGCGACCCTCGGTGCCACAGA
This sequence comes from uncultured Acidobacteriota bacterium, assembly GCA_963786205.1. GTDB lineage: Bacteria > Acidobacteriota > Terriglobia > Acidiferrales > UBA7541 > Palsa-295. The sequence goes on along the minus strand of CAWAYG010000010.1, from coordinate 67,450 downwards.
CCGATGCTCTACCAGCTGAGCTACGCTCACCACCGTGTGGTTCCAGTAGTTTACACCATCTCAAGGCCTCTGCAATGGCATCCGCGGATGCCTAGATTTTCACTCTGCTGTAACAATTGGGGAAGGGGTTCCCGACGGGATTATTTTGGAAGAAACAGGAAACGTTTTCTGGGGGGCGGTACGTCTAAAATGCGAGGAATATTCGCGGGTTGGTGTGCGTATACAATGAGTGGAATTGGTACGGGCATTGCTGCTGTTGCGGGGTGGTGCTGATTGCGCGGGGCTGTGTTGGAGGGAAGGATTGATGAGTTCGACCAATAGAGTTTTCGCGGGGGCTGCGCGAACCGCGTTGATTTTGCTGACGGCTGCGGCGCTTGCGATTATTCCGTGCATCGCGAGTGTGGACGCGGGTTCGCCTGTCGAACGCGCGGCAGTTCAGCCGACAGACGCGCAGCCCATTCCGTCGCCGCGAACTGCGACACAGCAGACCTCGAGCCAGACTTCGCCTCAGACCTCGGGCCAGACGCAGACACCTCTCACGCAGAAAGTTGGCGCGGTGAAATCCATTAGCGGCAATGCGCTGGTTCTCACGGTAGACGGCGGGGCCGACGTGAGCGTGACGGTGGCGAGCAACGCGAAAATCGTGCAGGTTGCGCCGGGGGAGAAGGATCTGAAGTCGGCGACGCCGATTGCGTTGACGGATTTGCAGGTCGGCGACCGAGTGCTGGTGCGCGGAAGAGCGTCGGACGACGCGAAGACGATGACGGCGGTTGGAGTCATCGCGATGAAGCGCACGGATTTGGAAGCGAAGAAGACGCAAGACCGCGACGATTGGCAAAAGCGCGGCATCGGCGGATTGGTGAGCGCTGTGGATCCGGCCACGGGCACGATCACAATTTCTACTGGAGCTGGAGCGGCGGCGAAAACCGTTGCGATTCACACGACGAAGAGCACCGTGTTGCGCCGCTACGCGCCAGATTCGGTGCAATTCGATGACGCGAAGCCCGCTCCGCTTGATCAGATCAAGCCGGGCGATCAAGTCCGCGCGCGGGGCACGAAAAGTGTGGATGGATCTGAATTTGCAGCAGATGAAATAGTTTCCGGAACTTTCCGCAACCTCGCTGGAATTATTACTGCGATCGATGCGAGCGCGCAGACGATTAGTTTGACGGACTTGATCAGCAAGAAGCCGATGATTGTAAAAATTACGGCGCAATCGCAGTTGCGGAAAATTTCCGCGCAAACGGCGCAGATGATTGCGTTCCGGTTGAAGGGCGCGGGAGCAGCAGCGGCAGCGGGCGCACCGGGCGGTGGCTCCGCAGGTGCGGGCGGCGCATCTGGACAGAATGGCGCGGGCGCTGCTGGTGGCGGATCTGCGAATGGCGGGCAGCGGTCCGGCGGCGCGGGTGCGGCGGGAAACGGCGCGGCGGGCAGCGGAGGATCAGGCGGGGGGCGCGGCGACTTCCAACAAATTGTTAACCGTTTGCCGGCGAGCACGCTCGCGGATTTTCAGAAGGGTGATGCTGTGATGGTGGTGTCCACACAGGGCACCGATGCGGGCGGCGTCACAGCCATCACGATGCTGGGGGGCGTGGAAGCGATACTGGCCGCAGCGCCTGCCGGCAACGCAGCGCAAGCGATGACGCTCTCGCCGTGGAGCCTGGGCGGTGGCGGAATGACGGGCGACGCCTCGGGCGGCAATCAATAAATAAATCATAGTCAACTCACCGATCCATAGTCTTTCAGGAGAAGGAATGAAAGCCCGGGTCTTGTTATCTTCATCGTTTATTGCACTGATCATTATTCTGATCCTTTTATGCTCCAGTGCCACGTTTGCACAGAGCACCGCACAGTCTGCCGCGCAGAGCTCCGCGCAGGTTGGCACCGGAACAATTCGCGGGCAGGTGACAGACCCATCGGCGGCGGCCGTGGTGGGAGCGTCCATCAATGTGACTGCGGCGGATGGAACGAGCCTGGCTGCGATTACGAATCGCGATGGCGTTTTCGAACTGAAGAACGTGGCACCGGGAAAATACACGGTGGAAGTGATCGCGAAGGGCTTCGCGCTTTATAAGAACGACGCGGTGCAGGTGGCTGCCGGCCAGATTCAACAGCTCAATGTGTCGCTTACGATCGAAGCGGAGCAGCAGCAGGTGACGGTGACCGGCGAGTCGGGCGCGGTGGACGTCAGCCCGACCAACAATGCCGGCGCGATTGTGATCAACGGAGCGGCGCTGGATGCGTTGCCGGACGATCCCGATGAGTTGCAGACAGACTTGACCGCACTGGCCGGACCATCCGCGGGACCGAACGGCGGGCAATTCTACATTGATGGATTCACGGCCGGGCAGCTGCCGCCGAAATCCGCGATTCGCGAAATCCGCATCAATCAGAATCCATTCTCGGCGCAGTATGACAAAGTAGGTTACGGCCGCATCGAGATTTTCACCAAGCCCGGCACGGACAAATGGCACGGCGGTTTTTCGGTGAATGGGAATGATTCGGCGCTCAACACGCGCAACCCGTTTTTCAACTCAAGCGAGGCGTCGGGCACGCCGTATCCCGGCTATTACTCGGTGCAATACAGCGGAAATATCGGCGGACCGCTGAGCAAGAAAGCTTCGTTTTTTTTCACGGAGGATATTCGCGACATTCACGATCTGGGCATCGTCAACGCCGAGACCGTGAACCCAACGACATTCGTGGTCAGTCCGTTCAGCGCGGCGGTGCCCAATCCCAGAACGCGCTACAACCTCGGCCCGCGCCTGGATTACGCGGTGACGAAGAACAACACGCTCACAGTACGCTATCAATATTACCGGGATAACGAGATCAATGAAGGCGTCAGCGGCTTTGCCTTGCCGTCGCAGGGCTACAATTCGCTGAGCACCGAGCAGACGCTGCAAGTGGGCGACACGCAGATTTTCGGCACGAAAGTGGTGAACGAAGCGCGCTTTCAATATTTGCGCGACGAAAGCACGCAGACCCCGCAGAGCAACGCGCCCACCGTGGTAGTGCCGCTGGCATTCACGGGAGGCGGGTACAGCGGCGGGCTGATCAACGACAACACCAACCAATACGAATTTCAGAATTACACTTCGGTGCAGTATACCAAGCATTTCTTGAAGTTTGGAGCGCGGCTGCGCGGCGCGACCGATGGAAACAGCTCGACCGGCGGATTCAACGGGACGTACGTGTTTCCTTCGGTCGATGCGTATATTGCCACGTTGCAAGGCACGCCTTCGGCGAACCAATTCACGGTAACGGCGAACCCGACGAACACCACGCTCTCTGCCAATCCGTTCGTGCATGCATCGCAGGTGGACGTGGGCTTGTACGTGGAAGACGATTGGCGCATTCGGCCGAACATTACGCTGAGTTACGGGCTGCGCTTTGAATCGCAGAACAACATCAGCAATCACGCGGACTGGGCTCCGCGGTTGGGATTTGCGTGGGGAATTGGCGGTGGGGGAAAGACCGCGCCCAAGACGATTCTGCGGGCCGGTTTCGGAGTTTTCTACGATCGCTTTACATTGCCCTATGTGTTGGAAGAGGACCGCTTGAGCGGCACGAATCTGGCGGAATATGTGGTGCCCAGCCCGAACTTTTTCAATTCGAATCCTAGCGCGCCGCCGTTGCTGACGCCCGGCCCGACGGAATTGTTCACTTCGTACAAGCCGAATCCGAATTTGCACGCGCCTTATGTGGCGCAAACGGCGGTCAGTCTGGAACGGCAACTGACGAAGGTTGCGAACCTGAGCATTTCGTACTTGAACTCCGTGGGCAACGACCAATTGCTCACAAATAACATCAACGCACCGAACAATTTTTCGGCTAACTATCCTTATTATCTGAATCCGGCTGCCGCCACGCGTTTGGTACCGTTCGAGAATATCTATCAATACGAATCGGGGGCTATCTTCCGGCAGAATCAGCTGTTCGTGCAAAGCCGAGTGCAGGCGGGGCAGAAGGTGACGCTGTTCGCTTACTACGTGCTGAATTACGCGAACAGCGACACATCCGGCGCGAACAGTTTTCCTTCGAACCCTGCGAATATCATGCAGGATTATGGCCGCGCGTCCTTTGATACACGGAACCGATTTTTTCTGGGCGGATCCATAGGGCTGCCATGGGGATTGCGCTTGAGTCCATTTCTGATTGCGAGCTCCGGCTCGCCTTACAACGTGACCTTGAGCCAGGATTTGATCGGCAGCTCGCAATTGAACCAGCGGCCGTCGTTTTCGACCGCTCCGGCGACTGGTGCGATCGTAACGGTTCCGGGGTTCGGCACTTTCAATACGTTGCCGGGCGCGAATGCGGTGCCGATTCCGGTGAACGCGTTTACAGGGCCGAACCATTTCACGCTGAACTTGCGCCTCGCGAAGACGTTTAATTTTGGGCCGGAGAATAAGGGCGGAGGAAGCGGTGGCGGGGGTGGCGGAGGGCGTGGCGGCGGTGGGGGCGGAGGACGCGGCGGCGGTGCGAATCCGTTCGGAGGCGGCGGGCCGGGAGCATTGGGCGGCAACACCTCGACGAAGCGCTACAGCATCACGCTGAGCGTCAATGCGCGCAACGTGTTCAACGATGTGAATTTGATGAATCCGAGCGCGGTTTTGAATCCGCCGCCGGTTGCGAATGGGAGTGCGTCGTTCAACGCGGCGTTTTTCGGAGTGTCCAACCAGCTGCAGGGTGGACCATTTTCGTCGGGCGCGGCGAATCGGCAGGTTTATTTGCAGGCGGGGTTTTCGTTCTGAGGAACGTCGAGCCGTCGGCGCTGCCAAAGAATCCCGCGTTTTCAGATCGAGTCTAAAGCTGCGGGCCCCTACGACACCAGGCACTTGCCCAAAAAGCAGATCCCTCTCTACGTCCCGCGCCCGCCAAACCGCGGCCGGACAGAAAAAGCGCCCGACTCCGTTCGGGATGACACGCGATCTTTCTTGAAGGGGAACCGAGAGGCGGCGCACCCGGCGACTGCACTGGCGTGCAGGTGGGCACGATCTGGAGCAGGCGCAATCGCAAAAAACACGCCAAAAACTAGCGATTGATTTGGGTCGGTGGTGATTGTTTTCAATGAGTTGCGATGGCTTTCGATTATGTTTCGCTAGCGATTGATTTGGGTCGGCCAGCAGGGGCAGGAGGATGAAGGCGCGAAGTTGGGTTGCATTCCACAGGTTGCGTCCTGTTTGGGGCTTGAATAGTGCCCCGACTCACGTTAACAGATTTGGCGATCGCTGAATATTCGTAGAAATACTTACGCGGGTGAGCGATAGAAAAGAAGATCCAAGTCAAAGGCGCCCGGCTGAAGCTGGCCGCTACAAAGTAAAAACCTGAGGCTGCGGGCCCGTTTCCGCTTCAGCTGGGCCGGCGGAAGGGAATTGGGGCGTTGCGTTTGCGCTTGGTGGAGGATTGCTGCAGGCGTTCGCGGGCTTGATCGGCCCACGGGCCGCTGGGTGCGTAGCGCAGATAGAGCGCCCATTGTTCGTGAGCGGCTTTGCGTTCGCCGCGTTTTTCGTAGGCTAGCGCCAGGTTGAAATGGACGTCGGCGTGAGTGGGCATGGCGCGGGCGGCGCGGCGCAGATGGTCCACGGCTTGATCTAGTTCGCCGAGTTCTTCGAGCGTGCAGCCGAGGTTGTAGCGGGAGATGCCGTTGAGCGGGTCGATGTGCACGGCGGCGAGGAAGCAATTGCGCGCGTCGGTGAGCTGGCCGAGCTGGTAGTAGGCGACGCCGAGATTGATGTGCGCCTCGATCCAATTCGGCGCGAGATCCACAACACGCTGATAATTTTCGATAGCCTGAGGAAGAGTTTCCGCGCGAGTTTCGCAATCGAGCGCGGATTGGAAGAAATCTTCGGGGGTGGGGCCGACCATGGCGCGCAATTTTGCCGGCTGAGGGGCCAGGTCAAACGGGAAAGCCCACTGGCGCAGGAAAGGATTGAAGGGACGCTCCGAGCCGGGAGGAACGACGTGGACTTCGCGGCCGAATTCGACGATGCGAAGTTCCTGGATCGGCACGTGGGCGGCGCCAAATTGCTTTTCCATCAGCGCGACGGCGCGGCGGACACGATTGGCGGGGACGTGATTTTGGGTGATGCGTTGGATGGAGCGGACGGCTACAAGGTCGCCGAAGGTGTAGAATCGCTCGCCCCAGCGGGCTTCGGGACGCACTAAGCGCAGGCGTTCCCAGTAGCGAAGGCGGTTCGGCTCAAGACCTAGGATGCGCCCGACTTCATTTCGCGTATATCGCTGCGCCAATCCGCCCGTCCCCCGCTTGCCCTGTGGTGCTTGCTGCGAAAGATTATGCACCTGGTGTCAACGGTTGCCTATGGTACTGGGTTGTGGATAACTTTGCGCGGGGGGCGATCGCGTTGCGGCCTGGCAAAGTCAAAATCACCACTGATGAACGCAGATGAACACTGATAAAGGCATTGATGAAAGCGAGCGAAAAGGAAAGAGCTAACGCAGAGGGCGCAGAGAAATGCTACGGCGGAGGATTTGCCACAGAGACACAGAGAGACGCGGGCGACGAGAAAACCTTGAGCCAGGAAGTCAACAGTGGTGCGCTTCGTCTTACCTTTTACGTTGGCTTTTGACTTTATCAGGTTCATCAGTGTTCATCTGTGGTGATTTTGATTTGGAGTCTGATTTGCCGAGGACACGGCGCTGGCTAGCGCCGTTGCGTTCGGGTGGGGCGATAACCAGAAGAGGACAGGCGGTTGCGCGTCGCTCGGGGCTTGTTAGACTTTGAGAGGCAGTTGCCCACCACGATGCCTCTTGATACCGCCGAACGATTGTATCTGGACCGCCAGGTCACCCTGGCTCGAGCCATTTTTGTGGCTTTGGCGCTGGTGGACTTGATTGAAATGGCGCCGGCGGGGGCACGTACGGCTGCGGTGATTTTTCTTGGGGTGTACTTGCTGCTGGCGCTGGCAGTGCTGGGGTACGAGCGGCTCGCGACCGAGACGAACGTCACGATTCCGTTGGTGGCCGACTTCGTGGCTTTGGCGGTATTCCTTTTTCTGACGCCGTCGGTTTCCGCGTGGTGGTTCCTGTTTCTATTTGTGGTATTTGCGCTGGCTACGCAGGGCAGTGGGCGCGCGATACTGGCGCTGGTGGGCGTGGCGACCGCCGGGATCATCTTTCGCGTGGGGATGTCGGAATTGACTGGCTGGCACGGCGCGTGGCATTGGGTGACGATCGGGCTGGGCACGGTGATTTCCGGGCTGGGCATGGGATTCTTGGGCGCGCGAGAACGCGAGCACCTGGAGCGTCAGCAATTTCTGGAAAAAGTTTCGCGCTTGCTGCAGTTCGACAGGGGACTGACGGAGTCTGTGCGGCAGGCGTTGGGCGAGATTGCCCTGGAATTTGATTGCGAACAGGCTTGCCTGGCGATTCGCGACGAGGAACTGGAGCGGCTGTTCGTCTGGAAGATTCATCCGAACGATCGGGAGATCGGAGGGCCGGAGACGCTGCCGCTTTCGCGCTCGGACACATTTCTGACAGACGCGTTTGAGACGTCGTTCTGTTGGGAATTCAACGAAGGCGTGGGAACTGGATTTGGTTGGGACCGGCGCAGCGGACAGATATTTCGCAACTTGCCCCCGCCACCGGCTTCCACACGCGAGGAATTTGGGGCGCGTTCGATGTTGGCGGTGACGATCGAGGCGGGCGGCCGACCGACCGGGCGCGTGATGTTGATCAATCCGGATAGTGCAAACGGATCGGCCGGTACTGTCGGGCTTAACGGGACTCAGGCGTCGCGAAGGCGATTTACTCGCGGCGAGCTGCGGTGGTTCGAGCAGATTATCCGGCACGTGGGGCCGCCGCTGGAGAACGTCTTTTTAATGAGGCACTTACGGGCGCGCGCGGTGGAGTCTGAGCGCAGCCGAATATCGCGCGACCTGCACGATGGGATCTTGCAGACGCTGCTGAGCTTGAATATTCAGCTGGATGTGCTGCGCCACAAGTTCCCGTGGACGCCGGAACAGGCAGGCAAGGAATTGGAAACATTGCAAAAAACCGTGCAACAAGAAAGCTCGGAATTGCGTAGGATGGTTACAGACCTACGTCCGCTGCGCGTGGAAAGCGCGGATATGCGCGAGCTGATGCTGGGTTTTGCGGAGCGTTTTCGCAACGAAGCGGCGATGGCGGTGGATTTATTTATCGAAGACCGGAATTTGCGATTACCGGACAGAATTTGCCGGGAGCTTTTCCAGATATATCGTGAGTCACTCAACAATATAAAAAAGCATGCGAAGGCGAGTCACGTCGTGGTAAAACTAGGGCAAGATGAGGCGAAGGTGTCTCTGGTTGTGGATGACAATGGGCGGGGATTCAGCTTCTCCGGCAGATACAGCAGCGAGGAGCTGGACCGGTTGCGACTCGGGCCAATTTCGATCAAGGAAAGAACCAGGGGCGTGGGGGGGACGCTAACGGTGGAATCGAATCCCGGGCACGGGGCGCGTCTGACGGTAGAAATCCCACTGAATTAAAATGACGAAAGCAAAACAGGTGATTCGCATCCTGGTCGCGGACGACCATGCCATTTTCCGTGATGGCCTGCGCAAGCTATTGGAGGCCGCCGACGAGATTCAAATCGTTGGAGAGGCTTCGAATGGCGTGGAATGCATAAAGATGCTCACGAAATTGAAGCCGGATATTCTGCTGCTAGATCTTCGCATGCCTGAAAAGGATGGCCTGGGCGTGCTGGAAGAGGTGAATTTCGATTCGCTGCCGACTCGCGTGATCGTGCTGACGGCTGCGGAAGATGACCGCGACGTGGTGCGGGCGATGCGTCTGGGAGCGCGCGGCGTGGTGCTGAAGCAATCGGCGAGCGATCTGCTGGTGAAGAGCATCCGCAAGGTATCCGACGGCGAAATCTGGCTAGACAACCGGATGACGGCGGAAGTGATTGACGCGTTCAAGAAATCCGCGGAATCGGGGCAGCGGCGGGAAAAACCGCTGTTGAGCGACCGCGAGAAGGAAATCGTGCAGCTGGTGGCGCAGGGATTCCGCAACCGCGAGATCGGCGAGAAACTCTTTATCAGCGAACAGACGGTGAAAAATCACCTGCATAATATCTTCGATAAATTGGGCGTTTCCGACCGCCTGGAACTTGCGTTGTATGCCATCCATCACAGGTTGATTGACCAGACGTAACCGGCAAACGCGTTTTGCCTGCGTCCTTCTGTTTCTGATCCGTTCCCGCTGCTGCGATTCACTTCGTCGAACGTTTCGCTAATTTTTCGACTCGCAACCCATTCCGCGTGAAAAACGTCTAGAATAATCTTCGGTTGAATTATTCACGATGAGTGCGACAAATCCGAGCACGGTGAGCGCAGAATCTCCGCGCGTCCTTTCGCGTGAGTTGGTGCTGATTCTTTGCGTTTTAGCGCTGCTGCTGCTTTTGGCGCTGACGGCGCTGCTGTCACGGCTGTACCACAAGAAAATACACACGCTAGCGGATACGATGTTCGCGCAAGGCGAAGCGGACGAGCAGGCCGGACGAGTGAACGCGGCGCTGACGGATTACCGCAATGCGCTGGCCTACAATCCCGCAAATCCGCTGTTTCAATTGCATCTGGCAAAGGCTCTGGCAGCCGCCGGACGTGGGGAGGAAGCTCGTTCGTACCTTGTGAATCTTCTGTCTGAATCTCCCGGCAGCGGCGAAGTGAACCTGGAGCTGGCGCGCATCGCGGCGCATAACAGTTCGATGGCGGACGCGATGCGTTATTACCAGGGCGCGATTTACGGCGAGTGGGACAGCGATCCGATTGCGATGCGTTGGCAAGTGCGCCGGGAAGTTTGCGAGTTCTTGCTGAGCTGCGGCGCGGCGAAACAGGCTGCGCCCGAAGTAATCGCGCTGCAGGAGAACACTCCCGCGGGCGATCTGGCGCGGCTGAAAATCGTGGCGCAGCTGCTGCTGCGCACACAGCAGTGGAATCGAGCGCTGGAGGTGCATCGCGCGTTGCTGGCTTCAGACCCGAACGATGAGGAATCGCTGGCGGGCGGGGCCCAGGCGGCGTTCGAGCTGGGCCAATACGTGATGGCGATGGAATATTTTGATCGTTTGCCTCGCGAAAGGCGGGAAGCACCGGATCTGATGTATCGGTACGACATGACGCGGCGGATATTTGCGGCGGATCCGTTCTTGTCCGGGCTCTCTGCCGAGTCGCGAGCGCAGCGGGTGGCGAGTGCGCTGACGTTGGCGCAAACGCGAGCGGAGAATTGTGCGCGCCAGACGGGCCAATCGCTAGAGCAAAGTCCGCCGAAGACAGACCTGCAGCGAGTCTACCAGCAGGGCAAAGACTTGCAGCAGGACTGGGCTCCTCGATACCTGCAGCGATTCCCGGACCGGCTGGACGCCGCGATGGCGTACGTATTCAGCGTCGAAAATGCGTCGGCGGCTGCATGTGCGGAACCTCAGGGTGACGATCGCGCGCTATGGCTGCTGGGCCGCAGCCGGTCAGTGGTGAACCAGTGAGCGAGGCGCCCGTTGGACCGGTAACAACCGCACCGGCAGTGGTCGCAGCCCCTGCGATGGACTCGGGAGCAGAGCCGCGACATTTTCGCGCGCGTTGGGAATCGTGGATGCACGCGGTTTTCACGCTCCGCGAAGACAGATTCTTCCTGCTGCTCGCTGTGCTAATCGGCGTTTTTTCCGGCCTGGTCGTGGTGTGCTTCAGGCTGGCCATCGAATGGACGCAGATCACGCTGCTGGGCGCGTCGTTGTCTCCGTCGTTTCCGCGCGTTGTGCTGGCTCCGACTATTGCAGGGGTTGTGGTGGCGCTGCTGGCAATTCATGTGTTCTCGCACGTGCGCGGCAGCGGAGTAAATCAAGTGAAAGCGGCGATGTACATTTCGAATGGCTATGTGCCGTTCAGCATGGTGATCGGAAAATTTTTCGTCTGCGCACTGGCCATTGGCAGCGGGCAATCGCTGGGGCCCGAGGACCCTTCGCTGCTGATGGGCGCGGGGATTGCATCGCTGATTGGCCGGAGTTTGCGGCTGTCGCAGGAAAAACTGCGCCTGATCGCGCCGGTCGGGACTGCGGCGGGACTGGCGGCGGCGTTCAACGCGCCAATTTCGGCCGTGCTGTTCGTGATTGAAGAGGTGATCGGAACATGGAGCGCCGGAGTGCTGGGAGCGATCGTGCTGGCGGCGGTCTCGAGCGTGGTGACGATGCGCGCGTTCCTGGGGCCGGACTCGCTGTTCCGCGTGCCGCCGTTTCGTTTGGCAGGGCCGAGCGAAGTTCTGGCGTACGCCGCGCTGGGCGTGGCGGGAGGCGCCGCTTCGTTGGTGCTGTTGAAATGGATTGTCTACGCGCGGCCGAAGATGCAGGCGCTGCCGCGCTGGACGGAATATTTTCAGCCGGCCGCGGCGGGATTGCTTATCGGATTGATTGGCATACGCTTTCCGCAAGTGATGGGCGCGGGGTATGCCATCGTGGGCCAGGCCATGCACGGGCAATTTGTGTGGCAATTGCTATTGTTGCTCGCCGCGTTAAAGCTGCTCGTTACCGGCTTTTCGTTTCTGAGCGGGACGCCGGGCGGCCTGTTCGCGCCAACAATCTTTATCGGGGCGATGCTAGGGGGGGCGGTGGGATCCATCGAGCATCATTTTTTCCCCAGTCTTACGGCGACGATCGGCACATTCGCGTTGGTGGGGATCGGGACGCTCTTTGCGGGATTTCTGCGGACGCCGATTACTTCCGTGTTCATGGTGATTGAACTTTCTGGAAACTACACGGCCATTCTGCCGGTGATTATTTCCACGATGATCGCGTACGGAATTTCCCGGGCCTACCAGAAAGTTCCACTGTTCGATCTGCTGGCCCGCCAGGATGGATTGCTGTTGCCCTCGATTGAGGAGCGACGTGAGATGACGTCGTTCGTCGTGGAAGATGCAATGCGGACGGACGGCGTGCTGGTGGCCGAGCCGGGCGAACACATTGTGGAGGTTGCGCGGCGCGCGGAGGCGAATCCGCAGGCGGCGCTGCTACTGCGCATGCGTCCCGGAGAATGGTGGCTGCTCGATCGCGACGACGTGCTGCAGCTCGCTCCGGATGCGGCGCGCACGACCACGCCTATCCATGCCAAATCCAAGGGACCGATTCCGTATCTTTTCCGCGATCAGAGCCTGGCCGAAGCTCTGCAAGTGATGGGCGATTGGCCGGTGCTGCCGGTGGCCAGCCGCGCTGACTTGGCGAAGCTCGAAGGCATACTGACGCTCGCCGATACGCTGCACGCATTCCGCAAGGCTCCGAAAGAAGATACAGAATAGGACTAGCCACGTAATACCTTATTTTTCTGTAACTTAACAACGACAGGACTAGTACTTGTGTACCAATTCAGGCTACTCGAATTGAGGCTTTAGCTCTATTGGTTCTCAGGCGCACCAGCCCTACTCTACATGCGTACTTAGGGAGGTAGTGTCCTGTGGCTTTAAAAGAGCGACGTGCAACGCGGCGATTTCTGATGCGGCTTCCGCTGACCGTTCGCTGGACTGACGAAAGCGTCGTTGGCGAAGCTGCCACAGAATCGCGGGAAGTTAGTTCCCGCGGTCTCTATTTTCACTTGCCCAAAGGGTTGAGGAGCGGCGCACCGGTCGAGATTGTTATGACCTTGCCGCATGAACTGACTCAAGCGGGTCCGGTGCGCGTCCGGTGTCTCGGGCGTGTGCTGCGGACCAGTCCCGAAAATTCGGGGGAAGTGGGAGTGGCAGCAGCGATCGAACGTTACGAGTTCATGCGCAGCAGCGAAACAGCAGCATAACCAGTTTCTTACCCAGACCCTGCGGAGATGGGTGAGAATGCCGGGAGACTCGGGTCCCTCAGCCTCGTCTCCCGGTTCCTTTTTTGTGTTCACCGCCCGAGCCCCTTCGAGCGGTTGCAGGCCCGCGCCGGCGATTCTTTTCATCGCAATTCGTAAGCTGTCACCTGAATTCCATCGTACGGAATCCATCGCGCGAAATGTCGTCTAATCGAACTCGCGGCGGGGCTGCGTCTGTTGCGCGCCGACTCGGCCTGCGACGATTTCCGCCTGCGCATAGTTTTCGGCGCGAATCGGCGCACCGGCCAGGCGACGCAGCATCGCCAGCTGGCCTACGTGCGTTAGGGAATCCGCGATCGCGCCCTGGAAGAGTTTCTCCGGCGGGCAGGAGAGTTGGGCATCGGATGCGAGATAATCATCAAGAGCTTTTAGTGATGCGAAGAAGCGCTTGGTGCCCTCGTCCCACGGAAGCGGCTTCGAGTCGTGCCAGTCCTGTTTGCCATTGGCCTGCGTGAGGGCCCAATCAAGCAAATCTGCCAGATGCGCGAGGATCTGGCCACACGCGCGCGTGGAATCGCTGGCACGATATTCGGTGAAATTCGGCGGAGCGCCTCTCATAACTTTTCCGCCGCGATAGGCTAGCGTGGCGAGTGTGTGGCGCAATAATTGACGGCTGGATCCCGGGGTTGGGCGTTCGGGTGTAGGGTCCATGGTGGCTGGATTATAAGACAAATTGTCGGTTTGTGGCGAAAGTGAAGGGCGGCGCCAAGGATACGCATAGACCGATGCGTGCTTACGTATCTATACTGATTCGATGCAATCGGCCAGCGCACGTCCCGCAATGGATCGTCCCGTTTCGGGACATCAGGCTACGGAACATCCACCTACCGAACTGCTCGGAGCGTTGCGCCGTTATTGGGGATACGATTCGTTTCGTCCAATGCAAGAGCACATCGTTCGGAGCCTGCTCGGCGGGCAGGACGCTTGCGTGGTGATGCCGACGGGCGGCGGGAAATCGTTGTGCTATCAGTTGCCGGCTGCGCTGCTGGCGGATCGCACCGTGGTGGTGGTTTCGCCATTGATCGCGCTGATGCAAGACCAGGTGGCACAGCTTGGCCAAATGGGGATTTCAGCGGCCTTGCTGAACAGCACGCTGGGCGCGAGCGAACAGGCTGAGGTTTTGCGCGACGCGATCGCCGGGCGTTACCGGCTGCTATATCTTTCGCCGGAAAGATTGGCGCGCGCGGACACGATCGAGTGGCTGCAGCGCGTAACCGTTTCGCTTTTTGCGATTGATGAGGCGCACTGCATTTCGGAGTGGGGGCACGAGTTCCGTCCGGAATACCGACAGCTGAGTTCGCTGCGGCGGCATTTTCCGGATCGTCCGATTGCGGCGTTTACGGCGAGCGCTACGCGGCAGGTGCGGCACGACATAATCGAGCAGCTGGCTTTGCGCGAGCCGCATAAATATATTGCGAGCTTTCACCGCGCGAATCTGCGTTACGTGGTGAAGGAATGCGGCGCGCAAATGCAATCTTATTTGCTAGTGCGGGCGCTGCGAGCTTATGCCGGCAGCAATGTGATCGTGTATGCGCCGACGATTGCGCGCGTGGAGGAGACGGTCGCATCTCTGGCGGCGGAGGGAATCTCGGCGATCGGTTACCACGGCAAGATGGATAACGCGACGCGGCGGCGCAACCAGGAAAAGTGGATGTCCGACGAAGTTCCGGTGCTGGTGGGGACTGTGGCGTTTGGATTGGGAATCAATAAGGCCGCGGTGCGCGCGGTGATTCACCTTTCGCTGCCGAAATCCATCGAACAGTATTATCAGGAGGCTGGGCGCGCGGGGCGCGACGGCCTGCCCGCGGATTGCGTGCTGCTGTGGCAAAAAAGAGATGCGGGCTTGCTGGCGCATTTTATGGAACAGCTTACCGATCCGCAGGAGCGGGAACGTGGTTGGCAGCGTTATCACATTATTCGCAATTTTGTGGAATCGAAGGGTTGCCGGCATCGTCAGATCTGCCTGCATTTTGGGGAAAACCCGAAGTGGGTGACCTGCGGAGCTTGCGACGCGTGCGGCTGCGAGATCGGATGGCTGAACGCGCCGGTACCGGTGCCGAAGTCGAAGCGGCGGGCACGGCGTTCCGCGACGGGAGTTGCTGCCGCGGCTGCTGGGGCGGCTTCAATTACGTTTACGCGCGGACCGCGTTCGGGCTCGGGCCGGGGCAATGAGTTGCCGGGGAGTTCATCGGCGGCGGTGGTGGGCACGCCGGGCTTAGGTTGGTGGGGTTCGGCGGGCAAGCGCGAGAGTTCTGGCGTGGGTGGGAACGTTGCGCCCAAAATTGACCCCGAACTTCGTGAATACATGCGCGAATGGCGGCGGGTCACTTCCAAGAAATTGGGCATCGCGGCTTTTATCATCATGCACGATACTTCGCTGGATCATTTGTGCCAGGTGCAGCCGCGTTCCCTGGCTGATATCCGCAAGGTTTCGGGATTCGGTGAGCGCAAGACGGAAATGTATGGGCCGGCAATTCTGGAGGCGCTGGAACGATTCCGCAATGGAGCGCGAATTGTGGCGGAGCCATTCCTTGATGGAAGCGATGACTGAGGCCAGTGACTGCGGCAAATAAGTCAGTCGCGTGATTTGTCGTTTGATTCTTCTGGCGGAAACCGCGTGGTCGTGCGGCCCGCGAAAACTGCGAAGTTGTGCGATGCGGATGCGGCGGGCTTGAGCGTAGGACCGGCCGAACCATAGGTAATCGCGTCGCGGGTTTTGGCGAGCGGGGCGGCATCGAGGAATTTCACTGCGTTGCCATCGCGTTCGATTCCCAGCTGCGTCCAGAGCGCCGGGAGATCCACGTTGTAAGGTTGGTTCTTCATTTTGTCGTAAAGATTTTGCAGCACCGGTACGCCTGTCGCTTGATCGCCGATCGTTAGAGCCTTTTCCAGTTCCCAGTCGTGACTGATGTCGCCGCCCGCGTTCAGAATTCCACGCAGCGCGTCTTCCAGGCCTTTTTTATTTCCTGTTTCGCGATGAATCTCGATGTCCGCAAGAAAACAGAACAGCGCGCCGCCCCAATAGGTTCGTCCCCAGGTGTGCGTGTGATCCAGGCCCTCGTCTCCGTCGGCGGGCAGGCCCTGGTGGAGGTCGCGCATCACTTCGAACCACATTTGATTGGCGTCGAAATGGCCGGCGCGGACGCGCGCGATGGGTTCGACGTAGGTGGCGATGCCTTCTTCGATCCAGTGGTGATTATCGGCGACGGAGGGGAAGGACAGGTGGACCATCTCGTGGGTGAGCATCCAATCGCGAGCGAGATCGGAGAACTGCGCGTCTTTGCCGACGTGAATGGTGATGAAGCCGCCGTTGTCGCGGCCAAAAGTTCTGCCGCCGCGCACACCCTTTCCGTCGGTCGGGACGATGCGGAGTAGGAGCTGCGGAACAGGGAAGCGGCCGTAATACGCGCTGACGGATTCCGCGGCCCAGCGGACCCACTTCATCAGGTCCTCTTTCGACGATTGCATCGCGCCCGACTCGATGTTGACGTCGATGCGCGAGTTGCCGATGACTATTGTGGAGGTCATTTCGTCAGCCGGAAAAGCGGTCGCGGCGGCGAGCCAAACGATCAGAACCGCAAGAATCGCCGCGCAGAAATTCCTGGCGAGCTGCGAGCTGCGCCCAACCGATTGCACCGAGCCATGGTCCATATCTCATTGTGCGACTCGAGAGGCGTTAAGCCAAGGACGAACCTGCGTCGCCGCGCAGCGTTTTTCGCGCGGCGCGATCCAGCAGGTGATCCAGCGAAATCTTGCCGGGGCCGAAAATCAGGATCAGCAGGCCCACGAAAAGATAAATGAAGGAGGCGGCATTCTGAAATTTGTCGGGGTCGGAGATGAAAGAGAGCAGCGCCACATGATCCGCTGTCCAATAGGCCGTGAACATGTCTATCGTCAGGCCGAGCGCCGCGATGCGCGAGAGCAAGCCCAGCGCCAGCAGAATTCCGCAGACGAATTCGAATGATGAGACGAAGGTAGCGGTGGCGTGCGGTGCTGGCAACCCCAGGCTCGAGAAAAATTCGGTTACGTGAGGCAGGTTGTGTAATTTCGCCCAGCCATTCTGGGAGAGTTGCCAGCCCCAGTACACACGCACGAGTAGCAGAAAAGGTGACTGCAGGCTAGAAACTGCCTTCACGAATCCGTCGTACAGGCGCAGAATCTGACTTCCAGCTTGGCTCATGGAGTGCGGCGCTCTCTTTCGGCCATCGCTTACTGCCGCGACGCGGCCTTTTCATTTTTCGAGGATTTTTCCAGGCGGCAGAACCAGCCGAGCGCCGACCAGGTGTGGAACCATTTTTCAACGTGCGTCGCGCGGTCGGCCACAGCGATCGGCGAGCCACGCAAGGCCGATTCGATGGCAGCGTTCAAGGATTTTCCGGCATGCAACGCGGATAGGATGGCAAATTCTTCGCGGTCGAGGCGGCGGAAATAAACGTCCTCGTCCAGGCGGTGCACGGCCAAAAATATGGGGTTGGGTTTCAACTTCGCGACGGCGCTGACGCGTTTGCGTTTGTGGCGCTCGTTGAACGTGTTGCTGGCGACGTCGAGATCGTCCGAATCTTTGCGAACTTCGAGCAGCAATTCATCCACGGGATAGCGCAGCGCGAGCAGGCTGATATACGGCTGCAAGCGCAGACGCAGCTTGGCGGGATTCACACCCGCGAGATCTTCGGGCTTCAGCGACGGTTCCCTGAGGCCATCGAACGCTTCGATATCGGCCCATTCGAGGCGAGCCATATCCAGGGCGAGATTTTGGCGCTCGCCAGCCCAGGCTGGATGTTTTTGCAGCCAGTTCACCAGCCGCGAACCGAGATTGCGCAACGTGAAGGATTGCGACGGGCAATCGATCAGATACGCTTTGGCCATGGCATCGAAGCGGCGGCCGCCCAACACGGCGCGCACGCCCGGAAAATCTTCGGCGAAAGCGGCAAGCACGCGGAACCAGTACTGGCGATTGTAAATTTCCAGGCGTTCAAACGATGTGAGCCGGTCGTTGGGTTTGATGATTTGCGACGCGACGGCGCGCATGGAGCGGCCATCGGGCGCTACGGGACGCATGCGTTCGGAATTCGTCAGCGGAGTCATGACGGCGCGTGCCATGCGGCGTTGCAGGTTGAGGAGTTTCATACGGCGGCCGCGAGCGAGGCGCTGGCGAGGAAGCGATTGGCCTTCAGTGC
The DNA here is from genome assembly GCA_963786205.1 of uncultured Acidobacteriota bacterium. Lineage (GTDB taxonomy): Bacteria > Acidobacteriota > Terriglobia > Acidiferrales > UBA7541 > Palsa-295. The sequence goes on along the minus strand of CAWAYG010000010.1, from coordinate 49,446 downwards.
TTCATCGTGCACTTCGTCGAAGGAAGGGATGCTGTCGTCCCACTCGAGCAGCGTGGCGGTGTGGCCCACACGTTCAATGGCGCGCGCGTAAAGTTTCCACACCGGATCAATCACAGGATGATCGTGGGTATCGAGAATGTACTTACGATATTTCGAGTGGCCGGCGATATGGATTTGTGCGACGCGTTCCGCCGGGACGCTATTGACGTAAGTGAACGGATCAAAGCTGTGATTCTGCGACGAAACGTAAATATTGTTTACGTCCAGCAGGATGCCGCAGTCGGCGCGCTCGGCGACTTCGTTCAGGAATTCCCACTCGGTCATTTCGGAAAGGTGAAATTCGGCATAGCTGCTGACGTTCTCGACGGCCACGGGAATTTCGATGAAGTCGCGCACCTCGCGGATTTTCTGTGCGGTGATGCGCGCCGCTTCAAAAGTGTAGGGCATGGGCAGCAAGTCGTGCGTGTAGCGGCCATCCACGCTGCCCCAGCAGAGGTGGTCGGAAAGCCAGGGAGTCCTGGTGCGCTGGACTAAAGTTTTCAGGCGCCGCAGATGCTCGCGATTAGGGCGTTCGGCCGAACCGAAGTACATGGAGACGCCGTGCTGCACCACTTTGTACTGTTCCAGAATTTGATCGAGAATGCGCAGCGGGCGTCCGCCATCAATCATGAAGTTTTCGGATATGATTTCGAACCAGTCCACCACCGGCTTGCGCGTAAGAATGTGGTGGTAATGCGGCGAGCGCAGACCGATCCCGATTCCGTAATCCGTGTGGCCGTTAAAGCGATTGGCAGGCATTCCCCACTCCGTTGGATGAAGCGAAAAGACGATGCGGAAAAGTGTTGAGGGCCGATCCCGAAGTGCCGGCCCTCAACACCAGACCGTTGATACGTGATGCGATCGCCGATGCGGCGAGTGTTAGTCGGGCATCTTCGAGCCGTCGGTTGCGCAGCCGCCCTTGCCCTTGCAAGAGTTCTTGCCTTTGCAGCCGTTGTCGCTCGATTTACATCCGCCCTTGCCCTTGCAGGAGTTCTGACCCTTGCAGGCATGCTTTTCCTTCACCTTTTTGTCCGCTGGAGCCTGATCGGACTGGGTGGCGGAATGCATGCCGGAGAGAAGGTTGGAAGCCTGGATGGTTGTGGTGGTACCGGCGAGCAAACCTGCGAGCGCTGCGCCAGCGATAAGGGCCTTCTTTGACTTTGTCATTTTCCCGAATTACCTCCTGTGAGTTTAAACTTCAACCACACCTGCTTCTACTACGTCGCAAAAACGGGTTTTGGATTGCCTCTTTCGGTTATTCTGGACTGGGTTGGTTGTAATCCCCGGCGGTAGCCCGGGGCGCGCCCGAAGCATAACGCCGGGAACCGTAGGTGACAACTTTTCTTTTGTCGAGACCCGGGGTGTCCGAATTCGCTCGGTGGGGCGGGGTCTGCTGCTAGAAAATCCCACGAGCGAACGTCGGGAGAACCGTGCGGGGCTGGCTGCCTGTGTTGGACTGCACTGGAGCGGATTCGTTATCTCGTTGCGAACGAATTAATTGCGGGATTCATCGAGTGCAGCTTCCGATCGGCTTCTGTGGGCACGCGCGGAGACTTTTGCGATTGACGGTAAGAGCGAAGTCCGGTAAGGTGTTATTTGCATGTCGAATTGTTGCCAGATGCGGTGTTGTCCATGCGCTTGTTGCGCATGTTGTATGGCGCACCAGTCTGGCGATAGGAGATTTGGGACTTAAGTCTTAATCCAACTTTAAGTTTCCAAGCCCCACCCGCCAGAAACACTGGTTGGTGGGTTTTTTGTTTTTAGGGGCCATTTTTTATGAGCGAGAAGAGAGAAACCAAGGCGCAGCGCGTCGAGCGGCTGAAGCGAGCCAAGAATGCGTGGGAGTGCATCGACGAGATCCGCGAATTTGCGCGGCAGGGGCATGCCTCGATTCCGCCGGAGTGGCTGGGGACCTATTTTCGTTCATGGGGAATTTACACGCAGGGCGACGGGCAGGGAGTGATCGGCGGCGCGAACGGCGAAGGCAAGGCGACACCTTATTTCATGGTGCGCATCCGGATTCCGAACGGGATTTTGCGCAGTGAGCAGTTGCGGGCGGTCGCTGATATCGCGCGGCAGCACGCGCGCGGAGTGTCGGATATTACCGTGCGCCAGAATATTCAATTGCATTGGGTGACGATCGAAGCGCTGCCCGAGATTTTGGACCGTTTGCATTCTGTAGGGCTGACGACCACTGGCGCTTGCGGCGATGTGACGCGGAACATCACCGGATGCCCGTTGGCGGGAGTGGATGTGGACGAGATTTACGACGCGTCGCCTGTGGCGCTCGAGCTGAATCGCCAGCTTGTGGGGAATTCGGAGTTTTACAATCTGCCGCGAAAATTCAAGGTCTCTATTACTGGTTGCCACCTGTGGTGCTCGTATCCGGAAATTAATGATGTGGCTTTGACTGCGACTACGCGGCGCCGAGGTGGCGCCGTGGAAACGGGATTTTCGTTGCGTGTGGGCGGCGGGCTTTCCACCGATCCGCATCTGGCTTTGCGACTGAATGTATTCGTAGCCGAGCATCAAGCGGCGCAGGTGGTGCGAGGCGTCGCGGAGATTTTCCGCGACAGCGAAGTGCTGCGCGAGAACCGCGAGCGGGCGCGATTGAAGTTTCTATTTTTGAAGCACGGTTGGACTGCGGACTCGTTTCTTGCGGAATTGCACCAGAGATTGGGATTCAAGCTCGATCCGGCGGAACCCGAGCATGTTCCGGAAGACGCTTATCGCGATCACGTGGGTATACATGCGCAGAAGCAGCCGGGATTTTCCTATGTGGGGGCGTCCGTATTGCGCGGGCGGATCAGCGCCGATCAATTGCGTTTGGCTGCAGAACTCGCTGAGCGTTATGCGGGAGGCGAGATCCGCACCACGATCATGCAGAACCTGGTGCTGGTGAACGTGCCGAGCGAACACGCGGCAACCGTGGCGCGAGCGCTGGACGCGGCGGGCCTGCCCGTGGCGGCTTCGCCGTTTGCGCGCGGGACGATTGCTTGCACCGGCTCCGAGTTCTGCAAACTGGCATTGACCGAGACGAAGAGCTTCGCACGCTGGCTGGTGGAAGAACTCGAAGACCGCATTCCCGGTTTTGAAGAGCAGCTGAAACTACACATTGCCGGATGCCCGAATAGTTGCGGCCAGCATTGGATCGCGGACATCGGCCTCGAGGGCAAGAAAGTCAAAGTGGGCGGCGAGATGGTGGATGCTTACTACTTCTGCGTGGGCGGGGCGGTGGGTAAGTTTGCATCGATCGCTCGGCCTGTGGGTTATCGCTGCGCCGCGACGGAAGTGCCGGAGGCGATCGAACGTTTGTTGCGCAGTTTTGACGAAGAGCGCAGCCCCGGCGAGAATTTGCGGCAATTTTTTGCGCGTCATACGAATGATGAGATCCGCATGCTCCTGGCGGGGCAAATCGCGGAAGCCGTGGCACGGGACGTTTCGGCGGGTCCCGTGCCGCACGGGATTGAGGGATAGGCGATGCCTCTGTTTCCCATTTCGCTGAAATTGCGCGGGCGGCTCTGCGTGGTGGTGGGCGGCGGCGTGATTGCGGAATCGAAGATACAGAGTTTGCTGGCGGCGGAGGCGCATGTTGTGGTGGTGGCGCCGGAAGTTACGGAAACTGTTGCGGCGTGGGCGAGTGCAGGGCAGATCGAATGGCAGGTTAAGGCTTTTGCGACGGACGATTTGTGCGGGGCATTGCTGGTCGTCGCCGGAACTTCGTCGCCGCAAGTGAACCACGACGTGTTTCGGCAATGCGAGGCGGAAGGAATTTTGTGCAACGTGGTGGATGATCCGGAATTCTGCCACTTTTATTATCCGGCAGTGGTGCGGCGTGGAGCCTTGCAGATCGCGATTTCCACCGAAGGGCAGAGTCCGGCGCTGGCGCAGCGGTTACGGTGCGAGCTCGAAGCGCAGTTCGGGCCGGAATACGAACGGTGGTTGGAATGGCTGGGAGCGGCGCGCCAATTCCTGCGCGGCGAAGGCAAGGATCCCGAAGAAACGAAGCGGCTCTTGCACAAGCTCGCGAGCGAAGAAATGTTTGAGAAGTTTTTGCGCGAAGGCGAGAGGGAACTGATCGGCAGGAGCAATTCATGAAGGGCAAAGTTTATCTGGTGGGCGGTGGGCCGGGAGATCCCGAGCTGCTCACGCTGAGGGCGGCGAAAATTCTAGCGCGGGCGGATATTGTGTTGCACGACGCGCTGGTGAGCCGCGAAGTGCTTGCGCTGGCTGCTGCTGGCGCGGAGCTGATTGATGTGGGTAAACGCTGCGGGCGGAAACTGTTGACACAGGAAGAAATCAACGCGTTGATGATTTCCTATGCGAAGTCGCATGAAGTGGTGGTGCGATTGAAAGGCGGGGATCCGCTGCTTTTCGGCCGCGCGGGTGAAGAAATCACGGCTTTGCGGCGGGCGGGTGTGGAGTTCGAAATTGTTCCGGGTATTACCGCGGGCTTCGGGGCGGCTGCTGCTGCGGGATTTTCGCTTACGGACCGGCGCGTTGCTTCGCAGGTGCTGTTCACGACGATCCAGCGCGACACCGATAACCGTTCGATTCAGTGGGGCGGAATTTCCAGCACCACGACGCTGGTGCTCTACATGCCGGGGACCGATTACGCGCGCGTGATGCAGCAGTTGCGCGATGCGGGATGGCCGGATGACATGCCTTGTGCGATTGTGTCGCATGCGTCCGGGAAGGATCAGGAGATTCGCTCGACGATTCTGGCGAAGCTGGCTGACGAAGGCGCGCTGCCGGCGCCTGCAATTATGGTGGTCGGGCGCGTCGTTGCAGAAGTGGTGGAAGAAATTAGCCGGGAATTTCGCATCGGGCCGGAAGCTGCAGAGAGCACGTCACGACCGAGGGTGATTTAGGTCTCGCATTCTCCCATTCGCAAAAACTGAGAGACGGCGCTGGAGCTTTGTGGCGAATTTCTACCAGCGACGCTGCAGAGCCGCGCCGAACCGTGCGTCATACATGTGGCGAATCGCGGCCATGGCCTCTGGGCTGAGCGGCGGCACGCCTGAAGCGCGGCAATTGTCGGCCACCTGATCGGGGCGCTTGCCGCCGGGAATGGCGCAAGTGACCGCGTCGAACATGAGAATCCAGCGCAGCGCGAATTGGCTCATGGTGACGCCGGGACTCAGCAGCGCGCGGAGTTCTTCCACCGCTTCCAGGCCGGCGTTGTAATCGACGCCGGAAAAAGTCTCGCCTACATCGAACGCTTCGCCGTGGCGGTTGAAGTTGCGATGGTCGTCCGCTTCAAAGGTGGAGTCGGGGCGAAGTTTTCCGGTGAGCAAGCCGCTGGCGAGCGGCACGCGCGCAAGTATGCCCACTTTTTTCTTTTGAGCTTGCAGAAAAAACTGATCCGCAGGCCGCTGGCGGAAACAATTGAAAATAATTTGCACGCTCTGCACGTTCGGGTGCTCGATGGCTTTGAGGGCTTCTTCAACTTTCTCGACGCTGACGCCGTAGTAGCGCAGTTTGCCGGCTTGCACCATGCGATCGAGAATGTCGAAAGCTTCGGGCTGGAAATAAAGCTCCGTCGGCGGACAGTGAAGTTGCAACAGGTCGAGAGTATCGGTTGCGAGGTTGCGCAGGCTGTCGTCCACCCACACCCTGAGATTTGCGGCGCTGTAGCCGGCGACGGACTGCTTAGGCAGCCGACGGCCAGCTTTGGTGGCGACGATGATGTCATTTTTGTAATTTTTCTTCAGGTTGGCGATCAGACGCTCGCTGCGGCCGTCGCCATACACATCGGCTGTATCGAAAAAATTTACGCCGCAATCCACGGCTTTGCGCAGCGCGGCCATGGCTTCTTCGTCAGAGACGTGGCCCCACGAGCCGCCGATGGCCCATGCGCCGAAGCTGATTTCCGAAACTTTCCAACCGGTGCGTCCAAGCGCGCGATATTCCACGTTGATTTGGTCTCCGAGAAGCCCCGTATTCCGAGAGTTAGGACTCGACGACCTGCTGATACAGCCTGTATTCCTCGCTCATAATTGACGCAAATGGGCGAAGCGTCAAGCTGCTGGTGTCCGTCTTCACGATCCAATCCTCTGAGGATTGCGCATAAGCGGTGGCTGCGAGCAATTGTTTTTTTGTGATGCGCTCGGGAATACTTCCAACACCAAAAAGCGCGATGGGGCCGCGCAGCAGAGCCACGGTGTCGGCGTTCTTGGTGTCAACCGCTTCCAGGCTGAGCGGCATATCCATTTCCATCTCGATGCGGTCGCCATCCTTCCAGGTGCGGTGCACGGCGAGAAACTTTCCGGGCGTGACGTCGCTTTGAATGCGGCTGCCGTTCACGGCAACCGTGGTCTTCGCGCCCGCCCATCCGGGTATCCGCACATTCACAGTGAAAGTCTCCGGGCGCGCGAGCTTGAATTCCAGCTGTGCGGTATTCGCTTGCGGGAACTTCGTCGTTTGCGTGAGCGTGACCGGCGTACCGTTCTGCGGCCAGGAAAGCGTGGAAGGCAGGAACAGGTTGACGTAGACGCCGTCCTTGCTGCGGAAGTAAGAACTGATTCCGTAATCCGCCGTGAGCTGAGGGAATGTGCCGGAGCAGCAGGGCCACTTGTCCTTGTAATGAACTTTCTTTCCCGCGTTGTTGTAATCGGAATAGTAGAACGAGGTGCCGTCCGGCAGTATCGGCCAGGCGCCAGCAATCGTGTTGTACAGAATACGCTCCATGCTGTCGCCGTAGCGCGAATCGCCGGTGACGCGCAGCAAATAGCGCGTGATTTTGAAATGGCCGTAAACGCCGCAGGGAGTTTCGAAGCCGGAGTGGGTCAAGCCCAAGCTCTGCCAGAGTCCATCGCTGCCAGGCGGGACAAACGCTTCGTCCGGGCCCCAGCCGCCAGTGACGTAGCTCTGCTCGCTGACCATGCGAAAACCGTTGGTGGCGGCGCGCAGATATTTTTCGTCGCCGAGCACCAGGTAGGCTTGCATCGCGGAGCTGAGCGCGTTTACGTGGCTGTAGGCGTGCTCGCCAGGAAGGACGTTTTGTCCTTCCGACAGTGGATCGAAGTATTCCTTCTCGATGAAGCGGACGGCGAGATCTTTGTAGCGCGGGTCGCCGCTGCGTTGATACGCAAGGAACAGGTTTTCCGGCAGCGTGTAGGTTTCATCGAACGTGTAGGCGATGTCCTTGTGGAAACGTGCGCGCTGTTCGGGGCGGCTGAGCGCTTTTTCCGGCAGATGCGGCAGCACGGCTTGCGTGCTGCTCCAGAGGACGTCGAGCGCGGAGGTGTCTCCCGCGAATTCGTGCGCGTCAATCAAGCCGCAGCAGGTTTTGTCGAACGTGTACGCTGGCAGGCGATAGTCCACATAAAATTTTCCGGCCGGATCCACTGTGGCGCCGTAACCGCGCACCAAGCGCTGCACTTTTTCCTGCGTGGGCTTGGAGCCGGTGACGGCGTAGGCGCGCGCGAGTCCCGAGAGATATTGCCCGAAACTGTGTCCGGGGATGAAGGCGTGGAAATTATCCATCGCGCTGAAGTCATCGGCGTCGTCGTACCAGCCGCCCATGTCTGGGCCGATCGCGGTGAGGCCTTCGCGCTTGCGAAATGGTTTCAGCAGCGCGTCTTCATCGAGGTGCAGATATAGATCATGATTTTGATCGAACTGGCGGCGGAACGGGCTATCGAGCAATTGCACCTGGGAGTATCCGAAGGTCGAAAGTTGAGGAGTGATTGCCACCTGCGCGGCTGGAGCCGAGGGTTTGGCCCACGTCGGGACGGAGCGCACAGCGAGCGCAGCGCCAGCCGTAACCGCAGCATTCGTAATGAATTGGCGCCTCGAAGTCTTTTTCATGATGTGGTCTCCTGAGATTGCGGTGCCGCGGTTCGCCTGAGGCCCGTTCCAATGTGCGGTGCGGAGCAGGCTGGACCAACAATGTCGAGAAAGCGTTTACCCTTCGCTTATACTGCCCGCCAAAGCAGGTTGTCAAGCGGGCGATTGATGACGTGTCGTTAGCACACGATGTGTCCGGTCTAATTAGCACACGATATGTCCGCTTTCGTAGAAGCGGCCAGGGAGCAAGATGCATGCATGAACTGCTACCCGATGGCCGCCCTGGAGCGGACGATGAAGATTCAAGAAGTGATCTTGCGAGCTTTAGCGAAGAAGATTACCTGGTGGCAAGCAGCCGAGATCATCGGGATCACCGACCGACAGATGCGGCGGTGGCACTGGCGCTACAAGGAGTATGGCTATGACGGGTTGCTGGATCGGCGACTGGGGAAGCCCAGTCCCAGGCGGGTGCCGCTGGCGGTGGTCGAGCAGGTGTTCCGTCTGTATCGGGAGAAATATTTCGATCTGAACGTGCGGCACTTTCACGAGAAGTTGGGGAGCCAGCATCAGATTCACTTGAGCTACAGCTGGGTAAAGAAGGCCCTGCAAGGAGCGGGCCTGGTGAGCCGGGAGCGCAAGCGCGGGGTGCATCGACGCAAGCGGGAGCGCCGCCCCCTACCGGGGATGCTGCTGCACATCGATGGGAGCCGGCATCACTGGTTTCAAGATGATCGCTGGTATGACCTGTTGGTGATACTGGACGATGCGACGAGCCGGATCTATTACGCGCAGCTGGTGGAAGAGGAATCGACGATGACGGTATTGGGAGCTTTGCGCAAGGTAGTGGAGCAGGAAGGAATTTTCTGCGCCCTGTACAGCGACCGCGCCAGTCCCTTCTTTTGGACGCCTCGAGCGGGAGGGAAGGTCGATCCGGAACGGCTGACGCAAGTGGGACGAGCTTTAAAGGAGCTGGGGATTCGGATGATCCCGGCCTACTCCCCGCAAGCGCGCGGGCGTTCGGAGCGAGGCTTCGGGACCTGGCAGGGGCGCTTGCCTCAGGAATTGCGCTTGCGCGGGATGAGCACGCTGGAGCAAGCCAACGCTTTTCTGGAGCAGGAGTACACGGCCGAGTGCAATCAGCGCTTCCAGGTGCCGGCATTGCAGGCGGGTAGCGCGTTTCTGCCGTGCCAAAGGAAGGATCTGGATGTGCGGTTCTCGGTGCAGCAGGTGCGGGTGGTGAGCCGAGATAACACGGTGGTGGTGGGTGGGAAAACGCTGCAGATCGAAGCGACGCGCTGGAGAGGAACACGCGCGGGATGCTCCGTCACCGTCTGCGAACATCTCGATCAGAGCTGGAGCATTTACTATGGGCCTCACGCGGTGGGTCGCTATAACGCGCAGGGATGGCCCTGCCTGCCAGAGACGAAGCGAAACGGGCGGGGGAAGACTGTGGAAAAGACGCTCCGTGGAAAAGTCCTTCGGACTTTCCCACCTCGCTTGGAAATCCCGCCCAAAGCGCGGGATTCCCACTTTCCCACAGTCACGGCGGCGATGCTCTCTCAACCTCAAACCGGACACATCGCGTGCTCTAAAAAGCGGACATTTTAACTTGCTAACGACAGCGGGCGATTGATGACGCGTTGCGTGTTTTGATCGTCGCGCAACAATAAATTTGCAAGAAAATCGAATCGCGGCGGCGCGAGCGAGCTATTGCTTGGGCGGCTTGGCCGCGTCCGGCCCCTGCTCGCTTTGGATGTAGAGCTTGTAGCGGTTCGTGGACGCTTCCTGTTGTTGCGACTGCGCGCGCAGTTCGGCCAGGCGTTTCACCAGAGCTGGAACCTCGCCTTTCGGATCATTTATTTTTCGCAGCGCCAGCAGTAGGTGGTACGCGGCAATCTGGTCGCTGGGATTTTCGCGCAGAACCGTGCGGCATTGTTCGATGGCTTTTTCGTCTTGGCCGGATTGCAGATAGAGATTGCCAAGCACGTTGCGTGCGAGTGGGAAGTCAGGCTGAAGCTGCACGGCGCGGGACGCCGCCTTCACCGCTTCGTTGAATTCGGGGGTGCCGACTGCGGGGCCGCCTTGCGAAATGATTTCGGCTTTCAAATAATGGAGGAACGCATCGCTGGGATGAGCTTTTAGTTCCGTCTCCACGGTCTTCAGGGCCTGGCCGAGATTGCTGGACTGCATTTGCGCGAGGCCCTCGGCAACAGCTGCGGACGCTTGGCCGGGATCGAGCCGGTTGGCGGCCTCAAAGTCAGATTGCCCTTTTTCCAATTGGCCCATCTGAATGTACAGAATACCGCGCGCGATATAGAGCGGCGCGGCTTTCGGCAACTGCGTGAGGCCGGCATCAATCATTTCGACGCCAACCTGAAACGATTCGTGTTTGTAGGACAACGCGGCAAAATCGACGTAGTACTTCACCTTGCGCGGACTTGCCACGATCGCCTGCCGCAGCAGATTTACCGCGCGGGGCGTGTCGCCGGTTTCTTCGTAGGCTGCTGATGCCAGATCCAGCGCATCGGGATCGGGATCGCTGGCTTCGAGCAACGGTTGCAGTGTGTTGATGGCGTCTGCGCTGTGTTGCGCAGTGAATTGTGCGACGGCCAGGTTGTAGCGCGCGTGCGGATCGTTGGGTATTCGCGTGAAGATTTGTTCGAAAACGGGGATAGCGTCGTCCGGCTTTTGCAAATCCATCAGGCACGCGCCGAACTCTTCCAACGCGGCTGGCTGGGAAGAAAGCACCTGACCGCTTTTCTGGAAGTGCTCGACCGCCGCGGCGCAATCGTGTTTTTTGTATGAGAGTGCCGCGAGCATTGCATGAACGGTAGGCTCATCGGGCCGAACTTTTAAAATACGATTGAGAAGCGGCACGGCTCGAGCGCTTCCGGCTTTGTATTCCAATTCGGCGGCGCCTTCGAGCGCGGCGAGGTAATCGGGCGAGATCGCAAGGGCCTTGTTGTAGGCGACTAGCGCTTCGCGATCGCGGCCGAGGTGCGCGAGGGCGATACCTTCGAGCGTCCACAGTTTGACGTCCTTTGGCCACGCCTGAAGCTGCGTGTGGATCAGTGTCAAGGCTTGTTCGTTGTCGCCTGCGCGCAGCGCCGATTGGATCGCGCTGATGCTGCTTGTATCGGCACCGGTTTGGGCGGATGCCGCGGCGGCGAAAATCGCCAACAGACACAGCGCGAATGCGCTTCGCAGCAGAATCAAAATTTCCTGCCCACGTCGGGCTGCACTGCGGCGAAAACTGCCGAGCTGTGATTTGTGCGGGACGATTCTCGCGCTGATAGCGATTACCATGCGATTCGTATGAGCGATACGCCTTGGCGCGGCAACGCAAATTGCAGACGCGCCGTGCCTTGGTCGATTGATATCCAGGCCGGCGAATTCAACAGCCGTAATTGGCCCGCGGCCTCGAGCTGTTCGTGTTGGACAGGCGAGGGCGATTGCGGCGAGCCCATCTCTTTCCACGCGGTGAACGAGTTACTGTAATGCGAGTCAATGCGGAAATGTTCGCTCAGTGCGCGCGTTACGTCGGGCGGCAGGCCTTCGATTTTCAGGTCAATCGGCACATCCGGAGCGGGAAGATTGTCATCGTGATAATTCCAAATCAAGATCTGGATTCCATGCTCTGTGCGAGTGGCGATCGCTTTGATGTCGGGTTGGCCGCGCACACCGTTGAGCACCACATCGTCGGTTGGCAACGCGGCGGAACTGGCGACTTGCACACGCTCGCTGCCCAGCATTCCGAACATTCGGAACGCATTGAGCACCGGTTTGTCTAATCCATTCGAAGCAAGTTCGCGGAAGCCGGCGAAATATGGCTGGTCTTCGAATTCAAATGACCAGGTTACCGCGCCAAGAAAATTCACGTGCTCGCTGCTGGCCAGCGCATAGATGCTGTTCATCGCCTCGGCTGTATACGACGCGAACAGCTCTCCGTTGCGGTAAGCATTCTGGGGATTTTGTTGCGCGGAACACGCGGCGCATCCTTCCGGGTCCGATTCACCCAGTACAATGGGCGTTTGGCGCCATTCGGGAAAAGTCGCGACGATCTGGAATCCATTTTTGATTGCAGCGAGCTGGCGCGCGATGCCCATCTGCACATGATCACCGAGCCATTTCGGCGAACCCTTGGGATGAAAGCTGACGAACAGCAGTGGCGAGCCGATTTTGCCCGTCGCATAATTCGTCTGGTGCGCGCAGTGGTCGAGGAACTTGCGCAAGAAGTCGGACGCATGAGGATTTCCCGGGCCGGTGCTGTCCGGACCGCCGATACGGGCTTCGGGAAACGCGCGCAGAACTGCGTCTGCCGTGAAATCGTAAAGTTTGAAATATTCCTCGGGCGTGCCCTTCCAGTAGTCGATGTCCGGCTCGTTCCAGACTTCCCACAGCCAGGTTTTCACTTCGGCGTCGCCGTACCGTTCGCGCAAATGGCGGGTAAATTGAAAAACTAGCTCCGACCATTTGGCGTAATCGCGCGGCGGGTGGGCCCAACCGGTATAAATGGAACCGATCGAACCTTTCGGAAAATCGTGGCGATACGGTTCGGGATGCGTCGAAAGCGCTTCGGGCATGAAGCCCATTTCGACAATGGGTCTGATGCCGGCCGCGTGAAACGTATCGAAGATGTGATCGATGATCGTCCAACTGTAAATAGGATTGCCGTCCTTGTCTTCGGTGTACGCGTTGGTTGAGCCCCACTTCAGGGAAGCGGAGCCGTCGCCGGTGGTGAGCAGATTGTGCACGCGGACGTACACCGGCGCGGAACTGAGCGCGGCCAGTTCACCCAGAAGTTTTTTCCCGTTCGGGGTGTAGGTGTAGTTGGGCTCGTCGTAGCCGAAATAATTCCAGATTGGGCGGAGGGCGCCATCGGATTGATCCGCGCACACGTGGATCGTCACGCTATCCGGAGCTTGCTGCGCGGTGGAAAAGGAAGGCCACAGCATAGCGAGCGCTACGGCTGGGAAAATAATGGCTAGGACTTTTTTCATCGGGCACCGTGATTTGCCGCGGGCACTGGACGCAGCGCGGCCGCAGCAGCTACGTTTTCAGTCTTCCCAAGACGCACGGTTTCGGCGTTTTGCCCGCTATTCTCGCGGGTCGCCAGAAACGCTGAGCCACTCTATATAGCTAGTTACTTTTGAACAGTAAACTTGTAGATCGAAGTCGAGTGCAACGTCTTCCCCGGATGCAGCTCGGTTGAAGGGAAGTCCTTCTCATTGGGCGAATCGGGAAAGTGTTGCGTTTCCAGGCAGAACGCCGAGCGGTAGGCATAGACTTTTCCATCCTTGCCGTGCACCGTGCCGTCCAGAAAATTTCCGCTGTAGAACTGCACCCCTGGTTCGGTCGTCGAAACTTCCAGAACTCGGCCACTCTGCGGGTCGTACGCGCGCGCCGCGAGGCCTAGTGAGCTTGGCGATTTTTTGTCGAGCACCCAGTTGTGATCGTAGCCTTTGCCGAATTTCAACTGCTCGTCGGCCATGTTGATGCGCACGCCAATCGCCATGGGCTGCAGAAAATCGAAAGGACTGTTGTGCACGTCCTGCAGTTTGCCGGTGGGTATGAGCGTAGCGTCCACCGGAGTGAACTGGCTGGCGAAGAGAGTAAGTTGATGCTGCAGAATGTCGCCGTTACCTGGGCCGGAAAGGTTGAAATACGAGTGGTTCGTCAGATTTAGTACGGTGTCCTTGTCCGTTGTGGCGGTGTAGTCAATCCTCACCGCGTTCTCTTCGGCAGGCAGCGTGTAAACGACCTTCACCGCCAAGGTTCCAGGAAAACCTTCTTCCCCGTCTTTACTAACGTATGTAAGCTCCAGAGCTTCTCCCGCGCTGCTGGAAACATCTTTCGCTGTCCATACACGCTTGTTGAAGCCGCGCAGGCCGCCGTGCAGGGTATTTGGACCGTCATTCAGCGGCAGTGTGTACACGACGCCGTCCAGAGTGAATTTTCCGTGCGCGATGCGATTGCCGTAGCGCCCGATCGTGCCGCCGAAATATGCTTTGCCGTTCTCGTAGTCCGCGGGATTGTCGTAGCCGAGCACCACATCGCCCAGCTTTCCATCACGATCCGGAACTTTCAGCGAGACAAGCGTGGCTCCGAAGTTGCTGATCGCTGCGGTCATTCCATACTTGTTCGACAGCGTGTACAAATCCACGCTCTGCCCATCCTGTATTTTGCCGAATGCCTGCTTTTGCATTTTCGATTTCGCCTCTGCAGTGGGATAAGGCAGCATCGTTACGGCGCCCAGAAAAAGCAGCGCTGCGACTATCGCGCGGATCCTTGCGTTCCGTCTCGCCATCATGGTCTCCTAAGACTTCTTTGTACGGACCACACTTTTGCACGGACTACACTAGCGCCAATCGGCGCCAAAGAAATCGCAGAATGCGCAGTTTGTGACCGGAGCATTACGGTGCGGCTGGCGGGAAAGTGTGGCCCGGCGTTGAACAGGGAGGAACGCGGCCAGGCGTCGGGGTGGTCTCCAGGAATATGGGTCGTATTCAAATCGAGCGCGAATCCGAAAATGTTTGGTAAACGTTTTCCTTCGTTTTATACTGCGCGCCGCCGCGGGTGTCAAGCGGACGCCCCTCAGCGCGCTAACCCGGATATAATGCCAAAGCACGAACTCGACTGATGAAATTCACCCGCCGCTCATTCTTTCGACTATCACTGGGACTTTCGCTGGGCGCGTCGGCCTCCCGCCTGTTTGGCCAAGGGATGTCGCCTCACGCCACCAAGGCACAGCCCCGCTCGGCGCCTTCCGGCCGTCCCTTTTACGCACATTTCACGGATGTTGCGGCCGCGGCTGGCCTGGTGGCGCCCACGGTCTACGGGTACCCGGACCATAAGGACTACATATTGGAGGCCGTCGGCTGCGGCTGCGCCTTCATTGATTACGACAATGACGGCTGGATGGACATTTTCGTCCTGAGCGGCACGCGCATGAATGCAACGCCTGCGGGCGCGACGAATCGACTCTATAAGAACAATCGCGACAGCACGTTCACGGACGTGACCGAAAAGGCGGGCTTGCACGATCTGGGCTGGGCCTCGGGGGTGTGCGTCGGTGATTACAACAACGATGGCTTCGAGGACCTTTTCTGCACTTATTTCGGGCAGAACAAGTTGTATCGCAATAATGGCGACGGCACGTTTACCGACGTCACCAAACAGGCCGGCCTGCTAAACGATGCGCCGCGTTTTGGCGCGGGCTGCACGTTTCTGGACTACAACCGCGACGCTAATCTGGATCTTTTCGTTTCTAACTATGTGCAGTTTGATCTGAAGCATGTGCCCAAGCCCGGGCAGAACAGCAATTGCACGTGGAAAGGTGTGGATGTGGAGTGCGGCCCGCGCGGCCTGCCTCACGGCGTGCATTCCTTGTATCGCAACAATGGCGACGGCACATTCACGGACGTCAGCGTGCAAGCCGGAATTTCGGCGCTGCGAGGAAGCTACGGCATGACGGTGGTTTCCGCGGATTTCGACGAAGATGGCTGGCCCGATATTTACCTGGCCTGCGATTCCACGCCCAGCCTGCTATTCATGAACAATCACGACGGAACTTTTCGCGAAGAGGGCGTTATTCGCGGGGTAGCGCTTAGCGAAGACGGCGAGGAACAAGCGGGAATGGGCGTAGGCGTGGGGGATTACGATCTCGACGGCCACCTGGATTTGTTCAAGACCCATTTCAGCGAAGACACCAACGGCCTCTATCACAACGACGGCAAGGGCAATTTTGTGGACGTTACGCGCGTGGCGCGGATCGGCGTGGAAAACCGCTATGTGGGTTGGGGAGCAGGCATCGTGGACATGGACAACGATGGCTTCCCCGATATTTTCATGGTCACGGGCAGCGTTTACCCGGAGCTTGAGAAAACGATGCCGCAATTTCCCAACAAGACGCCGCGCGTGGTGTTTCGCAACCTGGGCAATGGGACGTTCGAAGAGCTGCTCGATGGAGCAGGACCCGGTGTTGCGGCCCCGCATTGCAGCCGAGGATGCGCCTTTGGGGATTTTGACAATGATGGGGATATGGACGTTCTGATCGTCAATCTGAACGAACCGCCATCTCTGTTGCGCAACGATCTGCGCGGCTCAAACCACTGGCTGAAGCTGAAATTGGTGGGCACGAAATCGAACCGCAGTGCCATCGGCGCACGGGTGGTGGTGCGCTACGGGAAGAAATCCCAGGTGCAAGAGGTCTTGAGCCAATCGAGCTTCTACTCTGTAAACGATACCAGGCTGCACTTTGGCCTGGGCGCTGAAAAGACGGCCGACATCGCCATCCGCTGGCCCAGCGGGGGGCACGAAGAGTTGAAGGACGTTTCCGCCGACCAATTGATCGTGGTGAAAGAGGGGACCGGAATCGTTCCCGGGCAGGGCTGGTCTAAGCCAGTCGGGTAGCACCGGTAAGCGCTCGTCTGCCAGCGAACTTCAGGTTCGATTGACTCCACCGGTAGCGAAAATGCCCGCCGTTGCGCGAATTCAGACAACCCTGTAACGTAAAAGTACTATTGCATCCAAATTTCTGCTTGACACGATTTGAGAAACGGATGTAAATTGCGCGCAACAGTAAGTAAACGTTTTCTCTAAAAAGCGGTGGAGCTGCTAGCATTTGCTTTCTCGGACGGGAGTCTCGTTGTCGCGGCCATGATGGTCAGCGGTGCTGGGTCGCGGCGGCGGTGAGATGCGGTTTCCGGGCGGGCCAAATTCGTGAGAATGCCAGTGGGGGGATTGGAATGAGATTCACAACTGCTTTGCGTTGCTTCGTCGTGTTCGTTTTTGCAGCACTATCTGCCAGCGTTTCCCTTGCACAATTTAGCGGCGGCGTCACCGGTGTGGTGCAGGATGCCACCGGCGCGTCCGTGCCCAAAGCCAACGTCGTGTTGGTGCAAGTCGGCACCGAAGTTACTCGTACCGTCGTAAGCGACGCGAACGGCGGCTTCAACTTCGTCAGCCTTGCGCCTGCTAACTATGAATTGAGCGCCGAGGCGGGCGGATTTGCCAAGACGGTCTTGAAGCTCACGCTCGACACGAACCAAACCCTCAGCGTGACGATCACGCTGTCGCTGAAGTCGGTAGCGACGTCGGTGGAAGTGACCGAGCGAGCGCCGATCCTGAACCCGTCGGAATCTCGCAACGAGCTAACTTTGGAACACCAAGCTGTCGATGCGCTGCCAGTGGCAGGCCGCAGCATCGTTGGCCTGGCGACATTGGCGCCCGGCGTGACGGGATTGGGCACTACCGCCGCGAATGCGCCAGGCTCCGGCGTAGATAACTATTCCACGGAAACCACCGTGGATGCGAGCGCGAACGGCCAAGGCCAAATGTCCAATATGTGGGTGGTGGACGGCCTCGACGTCACCAGCGGAATCCGCCAGGGCATTTTGAACCTCACCCCCAATCCTGATTCAGTGCAGGAAATGAGCATTCAAGTAAATACCTTTAGTTCGGAGTATTCGCGCGCCAGCGGCTTGCAAACGGTAATGACCACGAAGTCCGGGACGGATCAATTCCACGGCTTTGCGGCGGACTACTACTACAACCGCAACATGTTCGCCCGCACGAAATTCAGTCCGAATGAGTATCTGCCGTTTCACGGCAACAACATGTCGTTCGGCATCGGTGGCCCGATAATCCCACACCACCAGTTTTTCTTTTTCTTCGACGTAGAGCCTCTGCGCTCGGCCAATTCGACGATTGCCGGCGGACAGACCTTCGCCGATCCCGCGTTCGTGGCTTTCGCCAACACAAATTTCCCGAACACCGTAGGGACAGGGATACTAACCACCTACAGACCCACAAACCTGAACTCGGTTACGCTTGCGCAGACCGTCGGCCAGTACTTTGGCTCGACCGCTTGCCCAACGCCAGCATCCACGATTACAGTGGGAACAGCTCTCCTGCCTTGCTCGACGGACTTTATCGACAGTGGCAACTTGAGCGCCAAGGCAGTTCGCAATGGAACGCAGTATTTCGGCCGCGTGGACAAGTATTTCAGCAAGGACCGCATTTACGGCAGCTTCTATCGGACGGTTTTGGACTACGGTCAGCCGGGCGCCATACCGCAATTCTCAGCGGCCAGCAACCACAACTGGGAATATGCTGTGCAGGCGAACTGGACGCACACGTTCAATCCGAACACGCTGAATGAAGCGCTTTTCGGCGTCAGTCGCGTAGAGGGGACTCTGGCGAGCGGCGCGCAAGTCTACACTGTGCCGAATATATCCACGGGAGGAATCAACGTCGGTTTCGGCGCTGGCTTTGCGCAAGGTGATTTCATTCAGAAGAACTATCACTGGCGCGACGTTCTCACTCGGGTGCAAGGCGCACACACCTTGAAGTTTGGGGCGGAAGGTTGGTACGGCGAGGACATCGAGCCTTTTCAAGGGCCTTATTCCACGCCGAGCTTTGCCTTTCAGGACCTGACCACTCTGATTCAAGACGCACCGATCCACGAAGTCGGCGGGATGTACAATCCCATCACCGGCAACCCCGTGCTATGGTCGTGGAACGCGCGATCACGCACTTGGGGCGTGTTTGCCATGGATACCTGGAAGGTTAAATCCAATTTAACCTTGACGCTCGGTGTTCGTTACGATGATTCAGGCAACCCTTGGTCGGACAGCCCGACGACCGTTTTCGGAAATTTCTATCTTGGACCGGGGCAGACATTCCAACAGCAAGTCGCCAATGGTTTCGCGAAAGAAACCCACAACGCCCTCAACCACTCCGTAAACAATCTCATTAGTCCACGGATTGCGGTTGCGTGGGATCCCACCGGTCACGGCGTGTGGGCCGTACGCGGCGGGTTTGGTATCTATAATAACTGGCTGACCTCGGCGAACATCCAGGAAGAATTCCGCGGCAATCCTCCGGGACCCGTACAGCCGACGTTCCTTCCAAACGGCGTGCCAGGGGTTTCCGATCCTCTGATTTTCGGGCTTGGGAACACCAATACACCGCCGTTCGGCTTTCCGACGCCTGGTTTCACGGCCGGCTTGGATGCCAAGGGCGGAATTGCGGGCCTCAACTTCGCAATCGGTGGGATCAACCCGAACATTGAATCGCCTCAGGCTGCGGTCTGGTCTGGAACTGTGGAGCGCAGCTTCGCGAAGGATTTGGTGGCTAGTGTGGGTTACACCGGATCTCACAGTTACAATCTCGTCGGCGGCGGCGATGTGGCCGGTAACGTATCGTACGGCCAGAACATCAACTCGTTCGCCGGCGACCTCGTGCAGAACAACAGCCTGACTCCAACGCGGCTTAACACCAGCTTCGGTTCGATTCTGTACGCGGACAACAACCGCTATGGAAACTACAACGCCGTGATTTTCGACGTTCGCGGCAGATTCTCGCACGCGTTCTTCGACGCGTCCTACACTCGCTCAGAGTCCAAGGACGATGCCGGGATATATCCCACGGCGGAAAATCCCGCTCAGTATTACGGACCGTCTCCCTGGGATGCGCCGAACCGCTTCTCACTTACGTTCAACTGGCAATTTCCGGGCATGAACGGCGGCCAGGACTTGGTTGGCCATTTGACCAGTGGCTGGGGAATCACCGGTACGAGCATCTTCCAAAGCGGTTATCCGTTCACGGTCATTAACCAGCACCCGTTCGCCCCGGTTTGCGAATTTGGACCCACCGGTTGCCCCTCGGGTGCCAACCCCATCACTGGGCTAGCGCCGAACAGCGGTGATTACAACGCGGACGGAACGAACTACGATTACCCGAACGTGGCCAGCTACGCTCAGGCACAGTCCAAGTCCGCTTTCCTCAACGGTGTTTTCGCCGCCGGACAGTTTGCGCAGCCGACTATCAGCACAGAAGGCAACGAGAAGCAGAACGCGTTCCGCGGACCAAACTTTGCCGAGACCGACTTGGCGGTTTACAAGGACACCAAATTCAAGGAACGCTTCAACTTCCAGGTTCGGTTCGAGTTCTACAACATCTTCAATCGAACCAATCTCGAAACCATGGATACAGACCCGCTGGATGCAAACTTCGGCAAAGCCACCGGTCAGCTGCTGGGTCGTTGGTGGCAGCTCGGCGGTAGATTTACTTTCTAGTTTGTCCACCCTGGAAAAGAGCCTGCGGCCTCCCCCAAGGACGCAGGCTCTCTTCGTTTTTTGAGCCTTTGTTTCGCCTGATCTCGCGCCGAGTTTCGGCGCAGCCCCTCTAAGACCCGCAGCTTCAACCTGTAAAAAGTTGGAACTTCCCGCTTCCGGCTGCTGAATGCTCCCCAGGGAGCAGCGTGGGTCGAACTGTGTTCGGGGATTGATGAGGCAACTTAGAGCGAGTAAGGCGATGGGTGAATCGTTCATGTCCAGTGCACGACGAACAATCGAGCGAACGCATACGCGCGGGTGCAGCGTCGCAACGCGGAAGTCATTCGGCCGCAGCAAATCAGGATTGCTGCTTTGTGCAGCCCTCCTATTGCTCGCAAGCGCGCCGCTGCTCAGCCAGCAGCGAGGCCCGACCATTTCTGTGAACGTGAAGCTGGTGAGTATGTTCGCCACGGTGCGCGATAAACATGGCGCGCTGATCCGGAACTTGACCAAGGATGATTTTGCGCTGGAGCAGGACGGCCATCCGCAAACAATCACTTACTTCGCGCCGGATTCTGACCTGCCCCTCACTCTGGGCCTGCTGGTCGACACCAGCATGAGCCAGCGCCGCGTGCTGGACCAGGAGCGCGACGCCAGCCACGCTTTCCTCGATCATTTGTTGCGCGAAGATAAGGACAAGGCGTTCGTGATTCACTTCGACCGCGAAGTGGAGTTGCTGCAGGACCTGACTTCGTCGCGGCAGAAGCTGGAAGCGTCCCTCGACCAGTTGGGCAGGCCGCAGTTTTCGCAAACGAGCGGAGGCGGCTCGTCGGGCGGCGGCGATCCCGATAGCGGCCGCGGCGGAGGTGATGGCGGTCGCGGCTCGCATGGCTACAGCGGAGGCGGCACGTTGCTGTACGACGCGGTGTATCTGGCGTCGGACGAGCTGATGAAAAAGCAGCAGGGTCGCAAAGCGCTGATTATTCTTTCGGATGGCGTGGATCACGGCAGCAAAGAAACTTTGCGCGACGCGATCGAAACGGCCGAGCGCGCCGACACGCTGGTCTATTCGATTCTCTTCGCCGATAAGGAAGGATATGGAAACGGTGGAGGCTACGGCGGCGGGCACATGGGCGGAGGCGGCATGGGAGGCGGTGGCATGGGCGGCGGCGGACACCACCGCTATCCGCAGGAATCGCGTCCAGACGGAAAGAAGATTTTGCAGCAGCTGGCGAAGGAAACCGGCGGACGTTTCTTTGAGGTTACGAAGAAGGAGACGATCGACCAGATTTACGCCGAAATTGATGAAGAACTGCGCAATCAATATGCGCTCGGCTACACTCCTGCCAAAACCGACGCCGACGTGGGCTATCACAAAATTCAGCTGACAACCAAGCAGAAGGACGCGACGGTACAAACGCGGGAGGGCTTTTACATTAATCGCTAGCTGCGTGCGCGACGCTCAGGGGCTGGGCGTCGCCGCGGCCGGAGTTTGTTGCAGCGCCATGTACGCCCGGCCGAAAGCCGAATGTTGCGTGCCAGGAGCGACCGCGACCACCTGAACCGTGTAACGCCCGGTGGGCAGCTTCTGCAGTGGCAGACTGATGCGGAACGATACGGTGTGCGTTTTCGCATCCACTTGCGCGGGCGGAATCAGCGGAGTGGCGTTCATCTGAATCCCGTTGCGCAGAAATACCAGGCCGGCGCGCAGCGAATTTGGATCGAACGCGCCATTTTTATCGGCTTTTTCCGGATAGTACGCTTGCAGAAAGACGTACAAAGTCTGCCCCTGCGTGAAATAGTTCGTCACGCTGGGAATAATCCTCTGTCCTTCCATGTCCAGCGGCGAGCTGGTGATTTTCGCGCGCACACCTTGGCCTTTGGTGGCGACCTCGGATGATTTCTCGATCGGAACCAGCTGGCTCGATAGCAAAACGGAACTGAGCGTCACTTTCTCCGACTGCGCGGCCGGCACCACCAGAATCTGCTCGAACGTTCCTATTTTCCCCGATTCATTTTCGCGCGCTACGAATTTCAGCCGGTAATTTCCCGGCGCCAGAACCATTCCGCTCTGATACAGCAAATTGCTGTGACGGACCTGCTCGAAATGTTCGGCATCCAGGTCCACTGTAATCGTATCGCGCAATTGCGCGACAATCTGGCCTGCAGGCACGGCGCGCACTTCCACCGCAAAATCGAATTCCGCGCGCTGTTTATTGTGTTTCTGCGCCCAATCGAGCGCGCTGGAGGCGATTTTCGCGGCGATGGGAATGTAGGCTTGGGTCGGACCCAGGCGGAAGATTCCGGTTTCGACAGCGACTGGAAGTTCGACGACCGGATGATCGGAATTAATCGCGTCTGCAAGCTGCTGATCGCGATCCCCTTTCTCCAGATGCTGGAAATCGCGCGGCGCATAATATCCATCGCGATAGCGTACGTGGGCGCCGGGTACGTTGACCTTCACGCGAATGGCTCGCCAGCGACCGTCATGCTTCACATCGGCGCCGAGATTGTAGCCGACCAGATAGTATCCGCTGTTGTCGCGCTGGATCGCGGGGAAGGCGTCGCTCAGATCGCCCAAATCGAAAAAGGCTTTTCCGCCCGTGTCCGTGGAAAGAGTCGCGAGTGTGTCGCGCGAGTCTTCGCGCTGATCCGTCTGATGGAAGATGGACGCGCCGGTAAACATCGAAGTTCCGGTCGCGGCGTTCGTCGTGGTGTCGCCGCCTGGCGGCGCGGCGAGCAGCCCGCGTGAATCAATCGAATAGATCGAAACGTCGGCGCGATTCGCGGCGTCCGTCGCGGCGCGCAGTTGCGTGCGGTTCTCTTCGCCGGTCTGCGTAATTCCGCCGGTGAACTCCACCAATGCTTTTCTGCCGGGAATTGCCCCCAGCACGTCGGCGAGTCCTTCGACCGCTTCGAGCTTCTGGTCGGTGTTGAACACGTTGAACTCGGTTTCATCCGGGGTGTACGCCGCGCCGGTATATTCCTGGACGCCGTATTCTCCATTGGTGGCCGCGGCGTAGAGAGGGCTCGCGAGGTTCGCGGAATTGTCCGGCGTCAACAGCGCGATCGCCTTATTCAGCACATTGCGATCGTTCGTGAAATTTGCGAGGACGTTGATGCGCGTCGAGAAAACGACGACGGCAACCACGTCCGCTTTGGTCATCTGCTGCTTCACGAATTTGTCGGCGGCGT
Organism: uncultured Acidobacteriota bacterium; assembly: GCA_963786205.1. Taxonomy (GTDB): domain Bacteria; phylum Acidobacteriota; class Terriglobia; order Acidiferrales; family UBA7541; genus Palsa-295. The sequence goes on along the minus strand of CAWAYG010000010.1, from coordinate 26,362 downwards.
CGTGGGCGCGGATCAGGTCGTCTGTTTGCATCGATGTGAGATCGAAGAACAGCACGATGAGGCGGCGGTCGCGCAGGGCGTCGCTGATCGCGTCGGCGGAAGGCGAATTCGGCCCTTCATTATCAACCGAGACGACGATCGGCTTATCGTCCGCGGCTGTCGCGGTTTCGATTGCTTCGATATCGGCGTAGGAAAAAGACGTAATCGCCTGCGGCTTGCCTTCGTCGGTTACCGTAAATTGATTCGCGGTCAAGTTCTTGATCGGCTTGCCGGATTTGTCGGTGACTTCCACGTCAATGCGCACCAGATCGGATGAACTGCGCAACACGGAAGAAGGCTGGTGCGCGGCCTGCCGCGCCAGAGTTTGCTGTGCAGATGCTGGGGTCGGCGCGGGCGGCGCGACGACCACAGGCGCTGACTGGCTGCCGGATTGTTGCTGCGCTTGAGCCAACGAGGGACCCGCACTCAACGCAGCCACCAGCCACACCGTCGCGATTTTGTAAGCGATGTCTCTCATCAGAAATTAAACCTGGCCATCACGTCCATCGTACGCATGGAACCGGCGCTCGTCACGCGTCCCAATGAAGACGACCCCAGCGTGGCGGAAATCCCGGAGAACGCGGGCGTGTTCGTCAGATTCTGAACCTCCCAGCGAATGTCCAGATGATGGCGCTCGCGCGGGCCGAAGCGAAAAGATTTCGCGAGGGACATATTCCAATTGAATTTGCATGGTCCTTCAATCGCGCCGCGGCGCTCGTTGCCATATGTCCCGGACACCGGCGTCGCGAAAGCGTTGGTATTGAAAAACGCGAGCGGCGAGCCGCCGCAGATGCCCAGATCCGGATTGGCCACTTGATCGGGGCGCAGGGAAAAGCTCGCTCCCGTGCCGTTGTCCGATTCCGTGCCGCCGAGGTAAGCCGTGATCGGCGTTCCGGTTTGCCACGTGATGATATTCTGCAGCCGCCAGTTGCTCAGTGCGTGTTCGGCCCAGCCATGAGTGGCGAGGCGATGATGTTCGCCGAACGGAAGCTCGTACAGATTCAGGAAACGCAATTGGTGCCGCACGTCAAACGAAGAAAGACCCCGCTCCGCGGCGTAATTGAGGTCCTGCTGCACGACGACGGGCGAAGTGCCGCCGATGGTGCTGGCATCGTCGAGCGATTTCGCGAAAGTGTAGTACGCCTGAAACGAAACGCCGTGCGTGAAGCGATGCACGACGCGAGCCTGCAGCGCGTTGTAAATCGAATTCGCTCCGGATTGATCGTAGTAAAAACTGTTGGCGTCGGGAATCTGCAACGAAGTCTGCGTGTCCAGTGGACTGGTGCCCAGCGGGGCGCGATTCGGAGCGCGCAACAGGTCGAGGTTCGTGCCTTTCGTCCCGGTGTAAGTCAAATCCAGAATCCAATTTTGCGAGAAGGAAGTCTCGGTGCTCAGAGTCCAGATTTGCGCGTAGCCGTCCTTGTAAAAAGGATTGACGCCGCCGCGATTGGTAATCGTGCTGATGCTCGGGAAACCATCCTGCAGGGTCAGCGTTTGCGTGCCAGAAGTGATCAGGTTTTCCGAAGTGGCGAAGGGCGGCTCGTACGAAAGATATTTCTGCGCCAGCGAATTGTAAATCGCCACGTTGCAGAAAATCGAGTAGCCGCCGCGAATCACAGTCTTTGGTTTGATCCCGCGCGGCAGCCAGGCGAAGCCGATGCGCGGCGCCCAGTTTCCGTAATCACCGTGGATCAGCGCGCGCGGGTACGCGCCATTGAAAGTTCCCACTGTGCCGGGCGTCACCACATCCACTGCCGTGGCGGTGGGATTCAGGTCGAGGTTGGCGATCTGGTTGTACTTGTCCACCGCCGGCGTCGCGACTTCGTACCGCAGCCCGTAGAGCAGCGTAAACTGCTTGGTCAAGCGCCAGTCGTCCTGCGCGTAGCCGATAAAATCCCAGCTGCGCAGATAAATGTTCGGCCCGAATTGCACGGTGGTGCTGTAAGGCAAGCCGAGCAGAAAATCGGCAAGCTCGTAGAAGGGTTCGGACTGCGGCGTCGCGGGGATCGGCTGGCCTGTGGCGGTCAGCTGCGAAGTCATCACGCCCGTAAAATTAAATGACCCGCGCGGAATCGGATTGGCTTCTGAATTCAGCTCGATGCGGCGCATCTCGCCGCCCAACGTCAAAGTGTGCGTCCCGTGAACCCACTTCACGCTGTCGCTCAAGCGCAGCGTCTGGTTGCGCACCAGCGAGGGAACCGGATCGTTCAGCGCAGAAAAGCTGGTGAAATTCACTTGCGGGATGCCGTAGGTGAGCGGCTCGGTGGAAACACCGGTAATTCCCAGGTCTCCCGCCACGTTGTTCACGAAGGAATTGTCGCTCAGGATGCGCGCGCGGCTGCGGCTCCAGTTCAGCTGCGTGGTTTCCACCAGGTGCGAGGTCCAGTTGTGCGACAAGCCTAGCGTGACGGACTGATTCAGCGTGGATGAAGCACCCGCGGTATCCAGAAAATTGCCAAACGTGTTCTGGCGCTGGGAATTCAGGTTGTACCCGCCGTTCAGGCTGAACTTGGAATTGATGGTGTGCAGCACGTGCAGGTTCAGCGTGTCGCTGTTAATCGGCACCGTGGTCTGCAGCAAATAATTCTGCACCGTGCCGGGTAAATTCGGCATGGGATAGAAAGCCAGCAGCCCGGCCGCAGCGGTATTAATGGTGGGAATCTGGCATCCATTGCCCAGCGGGGTTCGCGGTCCGGTGAAATTCGAAAAGGGATCGTACAGCGTAATTCCCAGGCCGCAAAAATTGCCTGTGCGCTCGGCCGCCGTGGGGACCGTCGAATAATTGTCCAGCGCGCTCGATTGCGTTTCGTGCTGGTAGTTGACGAAGAAAAAAGTCTTGTCGCTGCCGTTATAAATGTGCGGAATTTTCAGCGGCCCGCCCAAGTTGCCGCCGAACCGTTCGTCGTAGTGGCTCGGTTTCGGCACCCGATTCCCTGTGATCGAGTATGGCTTGGCATCCCAGACGGAATTCTCGTAGTGATCGTAGAAGCTGAAGCGAATGCGATTCACCGCTTGGCGATTTAATCTTCCGCGACCGCCGAACATCCCGCCTCCGCCGCCACCGGCTCCTCCGCCACCCGGAGCTCCGCCAAACATTCCGCCTCCTCCTCCACCACCGCCACCGGGCCCGCCAAAGCCGCCCGCGCCGCCGGGTCCTCCACCCGCTCCGCCACGTCCGCCGCCGGGGCCTTGTCCACCGGGTCCACCTTCTCCCGTAGGATTGTCCGGGGCCAATCCGTTAGGTCCGAATCCCCCGGGGCCGTTCCCCGCGAGACCCTGGCCAACTGTTCCCTGCAATAAGAATGAATCCGAAGTCGCGCTGGGACCGGCTCCCGAAGCCAGCTCGGCCGCGATTTGCGTTCCTTCATTTGCGGGGGTGTTCGTCGCGCCGGTCGCGCCGCCCGCTCCTTCGTCTGTAAGATCGGTCTGCTCGAATCCGCCGCCAGCGAGGCCCGCGCGAATCGCGTTGGTTACGCCCGCGGGAGTCTGACCGCGTCCGCCGCCACCTCCGCGACCGCCACCTGAATTCGCGCCCGCATTTGCGCCCGCAGCTGCATTGCCGTTTGCGGCGCCTCCGGATGGCCGCGGATTACGTGGTGCGCGCGTTGCTTCGGGTTTCGCGGTCAGCTCCGCCACGGTTGCGACGCGCAGAACGATCGGAATGGGCCCAGGCGGCACCACTGGAATCCCCACCACCAATGACGCATTCGCGAATCCCAGCTGGCTTGCTTCCACGCGATAAGACCCGGCCGGAATTTGCGGAAATTCGAACTTGCCGGATTCGTCTGTCCAGCTCAGCCAGGCTTTATTCGTTTCCGTATTCACCAGATGCACCGTCGCAGCAGGCACTGGCGTGCCTTCCCGAGTGCGCACCAACCCGCTGACCAGCTGCGCCGGGGTGGCAGCCTGTTGCGCCCAATTCAGATTTCCGGCGGCGAGCCAAAGCAGAAACAGCGCCAGGACCTTCCCATGGTGGCCATTGAGAATGACGATACCTCGAGCCGATAAGCTTATGCGAAGTGCCGGTGATGCTTGGACGCTGCCTGCGTCATCCCAGTTTGCCGCGACGATGGTCCTGATCCATTCCGCGGACGTCGCACGAGTAGCCTTCACACTTTCATAGTGGGGCGAGCCGGACCGTGGAAGTACCGCTATTGTAGTAGCCCGACGCCGCCGCTTCTCGTGAAATCTGAAATCCCGCGCTGCCAACTAATTCAGTTTCAATCGGGCGAGAGTTCCAAATTTGCCGGATGGCGGGAGGGCATAAGTGGCCCGAACAAGGCCAATAGGAGAAGAAGGGAACTACTCCCTCAAAATTGCGGAACTTTTGCCACGGAAAAGCAGAACTAGCAATAACGTAGCGCGGCACGGCGGCAGGAAAGCACCATCAGTTGAAAAATTATGAACGCTGATGGCAACCTAGGTAAATTCTGAATGCATCTGTTTCGTAAAGTGGCGGAGAAATTCGGGTGATGGGGCGTCGGTTGAAGGACCTTAGGTTAACAAAGGGATATACCTCGGGAACGGCTGTCGCGGCGTGCGCGTTCGTGTTGGCGCTCGCGTTCGCCGGCATGGATCGACCGGCACAAGCGCAGGGCGTGCAAACTGTGTTGCACGCGCGCGCCAGGGTGTTTCCAGACGTGGGTCGCGGTGCGGAAGCCATCGAGCGCGATGCGGCTGGTCATTATTATGTGCTGGCGGTTCCGGCCAGCGTCATCTGGATTTACAGCGAGGACGGCCGACGCATCGGGCAAATTCCCAACGCCATGGTAGCCAACGCAGCGATCAAGTACGCGGTGGACTTCGACCGGGACGCGGTTTCCGGCCGAATTTTCGTTGCCGACCGTGGCGCTAACGCGGTGAAAATTTTTACGGCTGACGGAGCGCTCGAAGCTACCGTCCCGGTAAACGCGCCAATGTCCGTTGTGGCGCTGGCGGGCGGCGAATTCGCCGTGGTCACGCTGCGCAGCGACCACCTCGTGCGCGTGATGAACGAGCACGGCAAATTGCTGCGCAGCTTCGGCAACATTGCCGATGCAGTGAGCGATCCAAGCCAGCTAACGGTGCCGGCGATCAGCGCCTCTGCGGAAAATGCGCCTGGCTATACAGCTGGCTATTCGACGAGCGCTCCGCCTGCCTATGCCATGGATATCGGCAAGCTGTACAGTGGCGCGCCGGGCGATATTTATTTCGCGTTCACTTCGCTGAAAGATCCCAAATTTCGAAAATACGATCGCTTCGGCTATGCCGGCTACGAAGCGGAAGTTTCCGCGAAGGAATTGATTCCGAATATCAGTCACGATAATTCCCAGGTGCAACTGGGCGTGCGCGTTTCAGGAATGGCCGCGCCGGGCGAAGCGTTTTCGTTTGGCAGCATGTACTCGGTCGGCAGCAGCGCCCCAGCGTTCACGGCGAATGGCGGCCATGGTGGAGGCGGCCGTCGCGGCGGATCCGCGCCACCTGGCGGCACCGGCGGCGCCGCACCCGGCGGTTCTGTGGGCTCGCCAGGCACGCCGAACAGTGATGATAGCGACGCGGCGGCAGGCGGCACGACGAGCAGCGCGACGGGTTCAGCAGATGGCTCCGATCTCAGCGGCTCATTATCGGCGAACAGCAACAACAGCGCGTCGTCTGGCTCCGTATCCAGTTCGTCGAGCAACGGTCCGGACTTCAGTGCGCTTCTTGGCGTTGGGGGGCCGGGTGGAGGCTTTGGTGCGCCGGGAGTTTTTGGTCCTGGAGCCTTCCCCGGCTTTGGCGGTGGGTTCGGCGGATTTGAACATCATTCGTTTGGTGCCGACGGTGCGGCTGGCGCAGTAGGCGCAGGCGGCGCGGCCGGTGCCGGGGGTTTTGCGGGCGGCCATGCAGGAGGGCCCGCGGGAGGCGGCGGAGTGGAAAGCCCCGGTGCGGGGCACGGCGAGTATGGCGAGCGCTTCGGCCACGGCTTCCGCCAAGAGGGGCTGAACAGTTTTGCGGGAGTTGTGAAGTTTACCGAACGCGAGCGCAATATCACGGTGAAACCAGTGATTCGCGCGTTGGGCGTGGATCGCGCGAGCCAGCAGGTGTGGGCCACCATCGGCGACATGCTGCTGCGTTTTGACCGCGATGGAAGTCTGGTGGATACGTACCGCGTGGCGACGCCGCAGGGTGCCGCGCTGCAGCCCGTGGCAATTTTGGTGGAGCCCGATCGCATCCTGCTGGTTTCCGATCCCGCCGGGATTTACGAATTTGCCCGCCCCGACAAACTGCCAACTCCCAGCAAGCAATCCCTCAAAGCCGAGCCTGCGTCGCAGTAATCGTTCGCGCACAAATCCCGGCTACCGTGACGCCCGGCATTTTTTCACCCCATTTTTTCGCGCAACTCAGTCACACGCCGCAAGTCAGGGCCATAACAAGAATCCGTTCGTGGATGCTTAACCAGTGAAGAATGTTTTTGTGAAGCGAATCGCGATCCGGCGCTGGCAGGTCTGGCGAGCCGTTCAGGTGAGAATTGCTTCGCGCACGGCGGTCTTGAGTAATTTGGCGAACTGCTCCGGGGGTACCGGCCGGCTGAAATAATAGCCTTGCGCCTCGTCGCATTTCTGGTCTTGCAGAAATGCCAGCTGCTCTTGCGTTTCCACGCCCTCGGCCACCCCCCGCAGCTTGAGGCTTCGGCCTATGCTAATCACCGCGGTGACGATGGTGGTATCGTCGGCAGTGCCGGTGATCTGGCGTACGAACGACTGATCGATCTTCAGAGCATCCACTGGAAACTTGCGCAGATAGCTGAGGCTGGAATAGCCGGTGCCGAAATCGTCGACGGCCAACTGTATGCCGCTGGCTCTTAGCGCCTTGAGTATGGACTCCGTGGACTCCGCGCGTTTCATCAATACGCTTTCGGTGAGTTCCAGCTCCAGAGATTTCGGATCCAAACCTGTATCGCTGAGGATCGCAAACACGCCCTCCAGAAAATGCTCGGCGCGGAACTCCATCGCGGAGATGTTCACCGCCATCGTGGTCAGGGGCAGACCTGCGTCCAGCCAGGCTCGTGCTTGCCTGCATGCTTCACGAAGGACCCAGTTGCCGATCGGCAAAATAAGGCCGGTGTCCTCTGCGACCGGAATGAATTCTACCGGAGAGATCATCCCGCGCACGGGATGAGTCCAGCGGATTAACGTTTCCGCGCCGGTGACCTCACCTGTACTTAGATCGACCTTCGGCTGATAGTGCAGATTTAATTCGTGACGCTCCACGGCGCGCCGCAGGCTCTCCTCAATGGATTGCCGCGCCACCGCTCGAACGTTCATGGCCGACGTGAAAAACTGATAGCACTGATGCCCATTTTCCTTGGCCTGATACTTCGCAGTGTCCGCGTTTTTGATAAGCGTCTCCGCGTCCAATCCATCGTCGGGGTAGGCGCTCACGCCGATGCTGGTGGTGACGTGAAGTTCGTGCTGGTTGACGGAATGAGACTCCGCCACCGCCCGCAGCATCTCTTTTGCCGTAATAGCGGCGTCTTGGGATTGTTGCACCTCCGAAAGCAGCACGATGAATTCGTCGCCCCCCCGGCCGGCTGACGGTGTCCGATGCGCGCACGCAATCCACCAGGCGCCTTCCGATGGATTGCAGAAGTTTGTCGCCGATCGGATGCCCCAGGGAATCGTTGATGTGTTTGAATCCATCCAAGTCCAGAAACAGCACCGCGACTTTTCTCCTGTGACGCGCCGCCGTGGAGATTGCTTGGTTAACCCGGTCGTTCAGCAGCATACGATTGGGCAAACCAGTCAGGAAGTCGTGCTCCGCCGAATGAGCGATCTGCAGCGCCATGGCCCGGGCCTCGCTCACGTCGCGGAAAACGATTACCGCGCCCGTAGCGTGCCCTTCTCGGTCGTGGATGGGAGCGACGGAGTCTTCGATCGAAATTTCAAATTCATCACGCCGGATGAGAATGCAGTTCGCCGGCAGGTTCACAGTTCGATCCTGTCCCAGCGCCATTTCCATTGGATCCGCAATGGTTAAGCGGGTTGTGGCGTCTACGACTCGGAAAACCTCGGCCATCGCCTTGCCTGCCGCTTCTTGCAGCGGCCAACCCGTCATTTTTTCCGCGACAAGATTGAGGAAGGTTATCGAGCCTGAGATGTCCGTGGAGATAACAGCGTCGCCGATGCTGTTGAGCGTGACTTGGGCGCGTTCCTTTTCGCCGAACAACGCCTCTTCCGAATTCTTGCGTTCGACAGCATAGCGCAGGGCGCGCATAAGCGCGCGCGTCTCGATCTGTCCTTTGATCAGGTGTTCCTGTGCGCCTTCATGCAAGACTTGTCCGGCGAGCGCTTCGTTGTCCAAGCCCGTAAGCACCACCAACGGGACGTGAGGTGCGGCGTCGCGGCACCGCCGCACCGCTACGAGCCCTTGTGCGTCGGGCAGCCCCAAGTCCAACAAGATAATGTCAAATTCATTTTCCGCCAGCTGCTTCTCGGCATCGCTCATGCACTCCACGTGCGTCAACCCGATAACGTGCGAGCGCTGCCTCTTGAACATCTCGCGCAGCAGACCGGCGTCGCCGAGATTATCTTCGACCAGGAGAATCTTGATCGCGTTGTTGCTCATCCGCCTTATCTCCGCCCCCATGCCCTGAGTGCGCCGCTGCGGCGCAATCACAGATTCAGCGGATTGAATGTCTTGGTCGGCCAGTCTGGTCAGAGCCGTGACATTGTGCCGCTATGTGGCGTAGTCCACTGTCGGATTCGGGCGATAGTGTCTATCTTATCGGCCCGAAAGAGAGCGTCTTGATGGCTCTACAGGGGGCTTTCATCACTGGAAAGAACTTACGCGTGATGGCTCGATTCCTCCCTCTGCGGTTCCAGGAGCAGATCTTGAAGTTGTTGACGACTTCCTGGCTGTGCCGCACCAATCCATCGCTTGTACCGGATGCGGCCATGCCGCGATGGGCAATTGCGCTCATTACCAGTACGGCCGCGATGACGGAGCTATTGAAGGTTCGTACTGGGAGCGCAACGCAGGAATCGCATCGAAAATCTTCGCTAGGTTCGAACGTCTGTGCTAGACTCGCCGCCATCGCAGTTCCTCGTGAATCCCTTGTGGCAGGAGGTAAGTGATGTCTCTCACTGGCGCTGTTCCATCCCCCCAACTGAAGCTGGAAGTCGAAAAGACGGCAGCGGAGTCAACCGTACGCTGCACAGGTCGAATCACGTCTAGCACGGCCGAATTGCTTAAGAGTACTGTTCGTCCTCTGATTCCGGACTCCAAGCGCATTGTGATTGATCTCACGAACGTGAGTTTTCTGGACAGTTCGGGGCTGGGGACGATTGTCGGGTTTTGGGTAAGCGCGAAGAAAGTAAATTGCCAGCTGAAACTCGCCAACGCGAATCAGAGGATCATCGATTTGTTTCTAATGTCGAATCTGGCACCCATCTTCGAGGGTCGCGACGAGTATCTCGGGGCTACGCCCGACTAAGTGGCGGCTCCGCGCGGTCGCTTGGGCCTGTCGCGCTAAGCGATTCGAACCACTTGCCGGATTAACGCTGCCCGCTAAACCGGTCGTTGTAACTCTATCCAGTCGGTAGATCCTACCGTGTTTCCGCCTGAGAACCCATGCACCTGGCCGTGCCCGATTAGAACCTGACAGGGTTCTGTCCTGTTCGAATCAACGCTCGGGAACCACTTTGGCTCTTGAAAGCCCAGTTCGTGCACGATCGGAGGCAAGAGCAATGGTACGGATTAGGAGTAAAGTTGCAAGCTGCTTTAGAATCAATCACGCACGTCACGTCGGGGCGTAGCGCAGCCTGGTAGCGCGCCTGCCTTGGGCGCACGACACTCGACTCCAACAACTCCGTCCATCACTTCTAACTACTAACGTTTCCAACAAACCGGGGAATCTGCTTTTCGCTCAAAGATAACTCGAATGGATTGAAAACGTTGGATTCTTGCACAGTTCGTGCACAGTCTGTCTCACTCTAACCTTCGCCCGGATCGACGACGCAGAAGTGCCAGGTCTCATCTTCGGCATGGAGGGCGCAGAACCAAAGAGAGTTACCGACATAATGGACGGCGCAGGGGTGTAGGGGTATAAGCTCGGGCAGTCAGCTGTTACCGTTCCAAGGAATTCCTTGCCACGATTCATCGTGCACTGATTGAACCCGAATTCTTACGGTGAAGAGACGCATATCGCCTTGGTTTTTAGGCTCTCTTACTTTCATTTGAGTACTCTCAAGCGGGACATTAATCCATAAGCAGAAAGGCCTGGTTTGTTTGGTAAAGGGCTGTCCGTTCGCTTGGTGCTCGATTACTTGAGTGTGGCGGCCTTCCGAGCGATCAGGCCAAAACCCTTGGCGTTTGCGGCCCTCTCTAACGATGTTAGTTGTGCTTGCGCATCGGCGCCGTGGCCGGACTTCTTATCTAATTCTGCCAACGCGAAACGGGCTTCGAATTCCACTCCTAAATAGCCGTGCTCACGCGCCTCTTGTAGAACTTGTTGCAGCCGCATGCGAGATGATTCGGGGTTGTCTGACGAGAGGAAGAAGCTCGCTGAAGCTAAAGCAAACTGAAGACTGGCGAAGCGATTCTGACTTGTGGTGGCCAGAGCCTGGGCTCGGTCCAGTTCCATTCTTGCCTCTGCCTTCTTGCCTTGAGCGAGGAGAGCCTGAATGAGCACAGCAGCTGCGGATAACTCATCGTCCGCTTCGTGTTCCTCCCGAAACTGTTCCTGGCATTGGCGAACGACTCCTTCAGCATCCTCCGGACGGCCTTGCTCAATCGAGATCAGGGCCAAGGCCAACTGGGTCTGTCCCGCGGCCTGTTTCCCTCCGGTCTGGCGCTGGATGGAAAGCGAATCCTCATAGGACGTGCGAGCTGCGGTGAGCTCGCCGCGATCTTTGGAGACATCTCCAAGGCCAGAAAGAATAGTCGCAACTGTGTTTTTGTCGTCTATTTCCGCTGCAATCGCTTTCGCTTGCTGAAAAGTGGTCTCCGCGCTCGTCAGATTCCCCTGCTGCCGCGAGAGATCGCCGAGATCGTTCAAGGCCAAAGCCACCCCGCCTTTGTCCTCTACTTCTCGATAGTCTCCTACGGCCACCACAAGCATTTTCTTTGCCTCGCTTAGATTTCCTTGAAGAAGCAGCACGTCACCGATGTTATTAGTGGCGACAGCGAATGCCCCCGGATCTCCGACTTGCCGGAATTCCTTTGCTGCTTCGCGCCACATGGTCTCCGCTTTGGCCAGATCGCCGCGTTGATAATAAACACCGGCAAAATCGCTGCGTGCTCGTGCCTCATTGTTTCGGTCGCCCGCGGATGCATAGCTTTGGATGGCCTTCTCGCAGTTGCTGATGTTCTCATCCGTGGACACTCCGGTGGCGAGGCCTTGCTGGCAAAGAATCCCGTATCCCCGCGCCACCATAAGGTGGGAGCCCTGGGACATGCCCTTGGCGATGGCGCGCTTCGCTGCGGCCTGGGCCGCAGGGAGATCTTGCGTGTTCAGTGCGGAGGCCTCTAGAAGATCGATCCTTGGATCGTCGCTGGCCGGAGCGGGAAGCTGACGAAGAGTTTTCAACGTGAGCAGTGCGTCAGCGGGCTTGACGTGATACTGCGCGCCGGCCAGATGGAGCCCGTATCCAAGACTGTCCGGATGAAGTTGAAACAGCGTTCGATACACTTCCGCGGCTCGAGGCCAGTCCTCCATCGTACCGCGATAGGAACCCTCGATAAGCAAGCGCTCTTCTTGGGGAAGTGCTGCGGAAAGTTCAAGCGCGCGCAAGGCTTGCGCTTTAGCTTTCTCTCTATAGCCCAGATGCCACCAGGTGTCGGACAAGGCGGAATGCGCCAGGGAGAAATTTGCATCCGAAGCCACTGCTCTTAACAGCAGATCTCGCGCCCCCACGAAATCGAAGTCCCAAAGCTTCGCTTTGCCTTCCGAATAAAACCGTATCGCTGCTTGATTCGAAGGAAGCGATGCGCGGACGCCCTGGGCGGTATTCAGCGCGAGCGCAGGCATTCCGAGACTGTCCCGCAGTTGCGCCCCTGCGCGCGTGGCGATCTCAAATAGATCTTCTTTGCTGCCCGTCACCGCTTCTTCGGCGATTGTCTCGCCGGTCGCCGTGTCTTGCAGGCGAACGTCCAGCCGGATGCGGTCGCCACTTTTTCCGGGCATGGGTGTGTATGACCCGAGCACCACGACGTCCGCGCCAGGATTCATCCGCAATCGGTCCAGTGTGGCTTTGGCAAGGGTTTCTTCGTCGCCGAGAACAAGTTCACGTTTGGTGCGGGCTACATCTTCATCAGAGACCAGCCGCAATCCGCCTCCGGCCGCTAGTTCGGTGCTTAGCATTTCTGCGAAGGCTTTCGACATCCAGTTTTCATCTTTGCGCCCAGGCAGATTGCGAAAGCCCAGAACAGCGACGGACCGGCGAACTTGGGGGCGAGAAGGCGAAGTCCGCGCCTCTATCGTAGAGGGGTAGCGCCTCCGAACGGTTCGGAGCGTAAGCGCACCAGCAAGAAGCAACAGCACGGAACCCAAGAGAATCGCCGGGACTGTAACCCATCGACTGGCTGAGGAGCGCGCGCCGGGAGCGGATCCTCGTTCCGACTGGAGCGCGTCCGGAATCTTGGAGTGTTCGGTCACCTGCGGGCCGCGCTTCACTGAGACTAAGAAACGATATCCCCGCTTGGGGATAGTTTCGACAAAGCGAGGGCTTTCCGCGTCGTCTCCCAAGGAGTCACGCACTTTTCTCACGGCGACCCCCAGGCCATTGTCGAAGTCGCCAAAAGTATTCTCTGGCCAGAGCCGCTGCCGCACTTCTTCGCGGGTAACAATTTCCCCGGGTCTCTCTACCAGCATCAGCAAAAGACGGAAGGGCAAGTCTTGCAGTTTGACGCGAGTGCCGTCACGAGAAAGGTGACCTTCGACCGGGTCCAGTTCGAAGGGACCGAAACGGTAGGTTGCATTTTTGGGCTCGAATGTAGCCATAATCCGCGACGGCAATTGCGCCAAGTCTATCACGATGACGGCAAGCCGCGGTTAATATCCCTTCTAACTGCCAGCAAACACATAAGTTCTCAGTTAAGGCAGGCTTAACGCGCTGTTTTATTGACGCGACGGTTCGTTTCCCGCACATTCGCCGCATGTGAGCTACGGCCCGAATCGAATTGGCGGCATCTGTTCCGCCTCATCTACGTCACTTGCGAAATGAGGAGTATCTCGTCATGGGCGCGCAAATCTCCAGAATGCTCCATCTGCATTCCGACTTGGACCAACTCAAAATTGCTCCTCGTTCCGCGGAGCGAAGAGCAGACAACGCGATTTGTCCCGTCTGCGGCCAGCACCGCGGGCCCTCTGTGATGAACACGCTGAAGCACGCGGCCGTCGTTCTCGGGATGCTGATGACTCTACTGGCGGCATTAGCACTTTTCACGGGAATCTTCCTCGCGGCCCTGAATTACGCTGCCAACGAAACAAACCGCACACTTTACGAGATGAAGTACAGCCCTGGGCCACCAACCGGGAGGTAAGAGCCTGTGAGAATGCCATGAACACGTTAATGAAACGCTTGATTGCTGGATTCTCGTTGATCGCGTTGAGTCTTGTCTGCGGAAGCGCGGGCCAGTCGGCGCCCCCGGAATCCAAGGGCAATGTCCACACCTACTTCATCGCAGCCGATGAAGTGGATTGGGATTACGCGCCGGACGGCGTCGACAAAATGATGGGGATGCAGTTCGCAGGCTACGCTGCAACCTTTATGCAACCCGGCCCGCACAGCATCGGCAAAGTTTACCGGAAGGCGATCTACCGCGAGTACACCGACGCGACCTTCAAAACTCTCAAGCCCCGGCCTCCGGAATGGCAACATTTGGGCATTCTCGGCCCCGTCCTCCGCGCCGAGGTCGGCGAGACCATCCGCGTGATCTTCAGGAACAACGCCACCAAGCCTTACAGCATGCATCCGCATGGCGTGTTTTATAACAAGGACTCCGAGGGCGCCGTTTACGACGACGGCTCGCCCGCTGCCGACAAGGCCAATTCTGTGGTTCCCCCCGGCGAGACGCACACCTACATCTGGGAAGTTCCGGAGCGCGCGGGGCCCGGACCAGCCGATGGCAGTTCCATCGTCTGGCTCTACCACTCCCACGCCAACGAAGCGCGTGACGTTAACAGCGGCCTGATCGGCCCGATCATTATTACCGCGCGCGGGATGGCCGGCCCCGACGGGCGGCCCAAGGATGTTGACCGTGAATTCGTCAGCCTGTTCATGATCTTCGACGAGAACATCAGCTGGTATCTCGATCACAACATTCAGACCTACGCCACCGATCCCAAAGGCGTGAACAAGTATGAACAAAAGCCCTTCGACGCCGACGGACTTTTATCCTTGTTCGGTTCGGGATTCTCCTCCCAAAACTTCCGCTCCTCCATCAACGGGTACATGTATGGGAACGGACCGATGATGACCACGAAAAAGGGCGAGCGCGTGCGCTGGTACCTGACGAACCTCGGGGGTGTCATCCAGGGGCACACTCCGCACTGGCATGGCAATGTTGTGGTCGCGAAGGGACACCGCACGGACGTGCTTTCCCTGGCGCAGGCGGAAATGATCGCAGCCGACATGGTCCCGGACAACCCCGGCATCTGGATGTACCACTGCCACGTTGACGAGCACATGACCACCGGCATGGTCACGCTTTATAAGGTCGAGCCGTAGCGAGATCGGATGGGTCGGGACGCTCGATTAGAGGGAACAAGTATGACGAAAAAGTTAGAAATGTTTTTGCTTGCTAGCCTATTCGCCTGGATGCTCTGTGGGGTTGCTCACAGCCAGCAGGCGGCGCCGGACTTGGTCCTCTTCAACGGAAAGATCTTCACCAGCAATGAAGCGCATCCCTATGCGCAGGCAGTCGCAATCCGAGGTGAACGCATCAGTGCCGTCGGCGACTCGGAAATAATAAAAGGTCTCGCGGGGCCAAACACGAAGCTGCTCGACCTGGGTGGACGCACGGTGATTCCGGGCATCAACGATGCGCACTACCATTTATCGGTCACACCGAAGGACGAACTTGACCTGGACCTTAAAACCGCAAACCCTTCGCTTGACGAGATCAGGGCCGCAATTGCATCGGCAATGCCCAAGGCACAAGCGGGAACAATCATTGTCGGGGGAATCGGCGATTCCGCTTATTTCGACGCAGATCTGAATCGAAGTCTGCTCGACAAGTGGTCGCCACATTCTCCGGTCGTGCTCTTCACGGTCTCGGCGCACGCCGCCATCCTAAACAGTGCGGCCCTCACCAGGTTCGATATCCATAATGGCGATGCCGATCCCATGGGGGGCAGATACGAGAGATCTTCGGACGACAGACTTACCGGTGTCTTACGCGAGTACGCTGTGCTGAGCGTTGAACACGACATCGGCGGAGGAAGTGACGA
Source organism: uncultured Acidobacteriota bacterium (assembly GCA_963786205.1). GTDB lineage: Bacteria > Acidobacteriota > Terriglobia > Acidiferrales > UBA7541 > Palsa-295. Next base: position 10,914 of record CAWAYG010000010.1, on the reverse strand, counting down.
TTTCGTTCTTAAGGAACTCGGAAGTGTCCTCTCCCAAGCAGCGAAATCGGGCGTCACCACAATTCAGGACATGTCGGGAGAGTTGACACCCGAACATTGCTTGGCTTTGCTGACTCAAATACCAAGTCCGATTCGCATTCGCATCATTCGCATGCCGGCATCTACTTCCCGCGATCGCAATGTGGACGAAGGCGTTGCGGTTCTCCACATTCATTCAGGGCTGGTTTCCGTAAGCGGCACGAAATGGATGCTGGACGGCACGCCGCTCGAGGGAACGTTTGCCTCAAGGCAAGCCCAAGCCAAGCTGTTTGCGGAGATAAACCGCCCGGAAACCTCGGTCAATTCGATGTCGCCGTTGGAGCATTTCCTGGCTACCGAGCAATTGACATTTCCGCTTGAACAAATGACCGCGATGCTCGACGAATCCTTAAAGGTAGACGATCAGCTTCTGGTTCATGTCAACGGTTATCCGGCCGCAAAGGACATGCTCGACGCGATGGAGGCCGACGGTGGAATCGAGGTCTGGGGCGGGCGCCGCGTGCGGTTTGAGCATGGTCACGGCTTGTTCGCAGATCTCATTCCACGGGTAAAGCGGTTGGGTGTAATCGTTGTCCAGAATCCGCGACAACTCGCTTGGAAGAAGCACTTTGCGCATGATTTGGGATTCGTCCAAGCGCAGCCGCTAAAGACGCTTTTGTCCGCGGGAATTCCAGTAGCTCTTGGTTCCGACCTGAGCGGTGAAGTGAGTCCCTTCCTGGACATAATGCTCGCAACTATTCATCCAGATAACCCAGCAGAAGCCATAACACGCGAGCAGGCCGTGATCGCGTACACCCTGACTTCTGCCTATGCCGAATTTGCTGAGAAGGACAAAGGCAGTCTGGAACCGGGGAAACTCGCGGACCTCGCTGTTCTGTCGCAGGACATTTTCAGTGTGCCCACGGCAGAACTGCCGAAGACGCAATCGGTGCTGACGCTGGTGGGCGGAAAAGCTGTGTACGACGCAGGGGTCGTTCGCTAGCGGGGTGGAGTCAATGGAGCCTAAAGACAGCTTTCAGGGAAAGATCACACTCCTTCTGGCGAATCCCACGCTGATGTTTGTGGGCAAGACAGCGGTTTCGATCCAATTCGCGAAATGGCTGGTGCTCGGATGAATTTCCCCACGAACGTTCGGAGCCGCCTCGCTAGCCGGTTCTATCTCTGGTTTCCCGTTTGCGCTTTCCTGATTGTTTTTGCGGGATTCGCTCGCACGTACTACTTAAGGCCGATATTCGAGGTCCGCCCACTGCCGGTTTTGCTTCATCTGCACGGATTCCTTTTTACGTCGTGGTTCGTTCTGTTTTTTGTGCAAGCGCTGCTTGTAGCCAAGGATCGAGTCGATCTACATCGCCGGCTTGGTATTTTCGGCGCGGTTCTCGCGCCGCTGTGCACGGGCGTAGCTTGGACCGTTGCGATTCACGCGGTAAGAAGAAGTCACCTGGCGAATCCGGCCTCGTTCACACACTTAGGCGTTCGTCCATTGGCGATGGACTTCGGAACGAGCCTCATGTTCTTGGTGCTTGTTGCGATTGCGCTCTATCTGAGGAGACGCCCAGATTTTCATAAACGAGTGATGGTTCTAGCTTGTTGCAGCATCCTTCTGCCCGCCATCGGACGCATTCCCCATGTGTGGGACACCGTCGGATTTTGGGGATTGGTCGCGGTTACGGAAATCCCACCGCTCGCGTGCATCCTGTACGACACGATCAAACACAGACGTTTGCATCCTGCTTTTGGCTGGGGAGGAGCCGCCGTCTTGGCGTCTTTTCCGGCATTCATGCTGATCGGCGTCACTGATCCTTGGCTCAAATTCACGATTTGGCTGAGCCGGTGAGAAGACTGCCTACGTGCTCGAAATGGATGTCGGTTCTGATTCAGAGGGCTTGGGGGCGCGGATTAGCTGGGGTTTCTGCCAGGAGACATTTTGAAGGGGAGAATTCAATGAAAAGAATACTGAGAATCGGGCTAATCCTAATCGTTACATCTGGGTTGCCTGCTCTGCAAGAGAGCGCGGCCAGTCGTTGCCCAGGGCACCGGAACCTCCCGTCGACCTGCAGTCTTTGACGAAGGCGCTTTCGGGTGAGTGGTCGCTCAGCGTGAGGTTTGAGGCCGACGCCGCTATGCCGAACGGGGTTGTCAACGCCGGAGAGGAAACGTGGCGAGCAGGTCCGGGCGGATACACATTAATGGAAGAGGAGCATGTGCGACTGCCCCAGGGAGATGCCTTTCTGCTGGGAATTATCTGGTGGAATAAGACTACAAAGACGCTGCAAGGAATGGAATGCCAAAACCTGCTCCCTTACACGTGTGATGTAAAGGGTGCGCAGAGTGACATCACGATGAGCTGGGATGGCCAACAGTACGTCATCGACGAAATCGAAACGTCTAAGAGCGGCCAGAAATCTTTGTGGCACGAGGTTTGGTCCGATATCACTCCGACTTCGTTCACGCAGACCGGAGAGTACGGACCGCCTGGGGGTGAACGGAAGCGGCTATTCACGATTCACGCCACGAAGGTGGCGGCAGCGCGCAACAACAAGACAACGGGGCTTAGTGCCGAAGGCTATGCGGATCTGCACGCCGAGCCGCCGGCACCGGAGATGCAAAGCCTCGCAAGGGCACTTCGGAGTGGTTGGTCCACTACATACGAGTTTGAGCCCGGTGGCATGTCTCCAACTGGAGGTAGCGGCACGGGCGAAGAGGATTGGCGAATCGGGCCCGGCGGGTATGTCCTCATGGAAGAGGAGCACGTACACGCTCCCTTTGGCGAAATGTATCTGATCGCGTTTCATTGGTGGGATAAGGACACGAATAGTCTGCGCGGGATGCTTTGCAACAATTCGGGTCCCGCGGCCTGCGATTTCAATACCTATTCCAATAGCTCACTGAAGTGGGATGGAAAACAGTTCACGATCGACATGGGATTTCCCCTAGCCGGCAAGAAGATGACCTGGCACGAAGTCTGGTCCGGCATTACTGCAACCTCCTTCACACAGACCGGAGACATGGGCGAACTAGGCGCACCGCTCAAGAGAGCCGTAACCATTCACGGGACAAAGGTCGCAGGGAGCGATAAATGAGCGGTGCGATTTTGCGTCATTGTCCAAGGAGGCCGCGATGATCCCACAGTCGAATCAGAGCGTGCAGCGTGCCGGCGGCACTATCGACCCCGTCAATACCATGGCTGCGCGTTTGCCCGGAGAACGCCGCTATTACCTGATCGCGGCGGTCGCGATCATCATTGTTGTGCTAGCCGGCTTCAGCATCGATTTTGACTTGCTGTTTGACATGAGCAGCCTGACTTTCCTGGTGCGCGCCCATGGTCTGGTGATGTTCGCCTGGGTCGGCGTTTTCTTCACGCAGGTATTCCTGGTGGCGCGGCATCGCGTGGATCTTCATCGGCGCCTGGGAATCTTCGGCGCAGCGCTGGCGCTTCTGGTGGTGATCATCGGAACCTATACCGCGATCGTCGCGGCCCGTCTCGGTGGCGATCACCTGCCCCCGGGTGTGCCGGTCATGCCTTTCTTGTCCACGAGCCTGCTGCTCCTCTTAGCATTCGCCGTACTTGTCGGCACCGGCCTTGCCATGCGGCGCAGGCCCGACATCCACAAGCGCCTGATTTTGCTGGGGACTGCGGCGATCCTCGACGCTGCGCTTGCCCGCTTCATCGGCGCGTATACGCACTGGTCCATCTCTCCCATGGCGGCGCGCAATCTGCTGGTTTTGACCTGCATCGCCGTGGATACGCTGCGCTGCCGCCGGCTGCACCCTGCGCTTTTAGCGGGCGGTCTGCTGCTTCTTGCGCACCCCTACGTGTCAACGTGGCTCGCTGGAACCTCAGCGTGGACACACTTCGCTCAATGGGTGCTGAGGTGACCGGTCCGGCAACTTCGAACGGGCGATGTAGGAGAGGTTGGCGGCCCGCTCGACAAAGCCTTAACGGTCCGCGCGACCAGGACCGCACTAGACGCGAAGCCATCGGCAAGATATGCGGGCATTCGATTAGCGAGGTGAGCATGAATCGCAGAACTTTTCTCGCGGTTAGCGGCGGAGTCGGTCTCGCGGAGCCCATCTTCCGCTGGGCACCTCGGCTGCAAGCCTCAGTTGAAGCGAATCAGGTGCCAACGAACCGGGTCGCCAGGCAACCGGTGCTCGTCCGGTGCGGCTTCACCCGCAGCTCTGACGGTACCGATGAGCGCGCGCCCTCGCCGTCAGGGATGTTCGACACCGAGGTCGTTCGTTCTTCCGACTCCGAGGGGCGCCTTGCCATCTTTGTGTTTCCTGCCGGAGACCATCACCCATATCGCGGCGCTCCTCTTCACGTGCATCACGAGCAGGATGAGTGGATTTACATCTTGGCGGGCGAATTCGTTGCTGAAGTCGGCGGCAAGCGCATGCGCCTGAAACCTGGCGATTCCTTGCTGATGCCGATGAAATTGCCACACCGCTGGAGTGTGGCGCAGGAGCAGCATTGCGGCGCCATTCATCTCTATTCGCCCGCCGGCTTGATGGAGATGGACTGGTCACCCGTTGCGCAAAACACAGATCCTAAGAATCAGGAAGCGCGCAAGGCAGAGTTCGAAAGGCACGGCTTGACGTTGCTGGGAGGGCCCCTCAGTAAGGAAGAAATCGACGGCACGGCGTAAGTGAGTAGGCCAGGGCTGTGAGATATGGGGGATACCCGACGTCGAACCTGAAGTTCCAGCTTTCGAGCAAGGTGAAGAATGGCTGCCAGCAGATCACTCCCCATTCGCAAGCGCAGGGACGATTTCTTCTTTGTCTCGATGGAAATTCTGGATAAACCAGATATGTTTCTGCATTCACGCTGGAGATTTCCGTTCTGCTTCGAAAGGAAAAATCATGAAGAAAGTATTATTGCTGGTCTGTACCTTTTTATTGGGGATTCCGGCCTTCGCGCAATCGCTCACGCCCGCTGAGCGCGAAAAAGGTGTGCAGTATCTCGAACAAACCCGCGACGGAGTGGTCGCGGCCGTGAAAGGACTGTCCGGCGCGCAAATGAAGTTCAAGCCCGCGCCCGACCGTTGGTCGGTGGCCGAAACCCTCGAACATATTGCGCTGGCGGAAAACGATGCGCACAATCTATTCGCGCTGGCAATGAAGTCGCCATCCGGGCCGCCTGATCGCGACGCCGCCAAAGTGGATGCGATGATTGTGGCCATGGTTCCCGACCGCACCCGCAAAGCGCAGGCACCGGCGCAACTCGTCCCTACAGGCCGGTGGACTCCCTCCGAAGCGCTCGATCATTTCCTCAAGAGCCGGGCGGAGGCCATCGCGCTGATGAATTCGACTCCGGACTTACGCGAGCATTTGGCGGATAGTCCGTTTGGGCAGAAATGGGACGCTTATGAATTCCTGCTTTTCGGCGCAGCGCACAGCGAGCGGCACACCAAGCAGATTAATGAGGTGAAAGCAGATCCGAATTTCCCAAAGAACTAACGCGGCTCCGCCCGCTGAAACAGTGTTCTACGTCCGGGCATTTTTCCCGCGGCGGAGCGACGATTCAATATTGATGGAACGTGAATATTCCAGCTTTCGAGCAAGGTGAAAAATGGCTGCCAGCAAATCACTTCCCATTTGCGAACACATGGACGATTTCATCTTTGCCTCGATGGCCGGGCTCATCCTCTTGACCGTCTTCATCGGATTCGCCCGGACCTACTATTCGGCGGGTGTTTTTAACGCCCACTTGCCGAGTCTGCTTGTCCATTTCCACGGAGCGATCTTTACGTATTGGGTTCTTTTGTTCATCGCACAGATTACGCTCGTTTCAGCCGGCCGCATCCGATGGCACATGCGCCGTGGCATTTTCGGGGTCATTCTTGCGGTTCTCATGGTTCTGGTCGGCTTTGCGACTCTCATTGCCGCAGAGAGGAAAATGATGATTGCATGCCCTGCAAGGAGGGCCCGCCGATGAGTGCCGTCCGTACAATTTTCAAATGGATCTTCCGCTTTAGTCTGGTCGTGATTCTGCTTCTTGGATTCGCCTGGGCAGGAATACGCATCTCGCGCGCCTATCATCTTCGGGCTGCTCTACAGCCGCCATCGGCCTTTGTTGTTGAGAATGCACCAGTGATCGCACTGATTCATGCGCGAGTCGTCGATGGCACAGCTTCGCCAGCTCAAGTCGATCAGACACTGATCCTTGAAAAAGGAATGATCGACGATGTTGGTCCGTCATCATCGATTCAGGTTCCGGCGAGTGCGCGTGTCATTGATCTTTCCGGTAAGACCGTTTTCCCCGGCCTGGTGATGCTTCACGAACATCTCTTCACCATTTCGCCTGATAGCACGCCAACGAAAATTCTGGTCGTTGAGCAGCCTGTTTCGTTTCCGCTGATGTATCTGGCCGCGGGCGTGACCACCTTGCGTACGACCGGAAGCATGTTTCCGCAAGGCGACCTCGCGATCAAGAGCGCCATCGACTCCGGCCAGCGCCCCGGGCCGGACATGTTTTTGACTGCGCCATACCTGGAATCGAACCCGCTTACCTTTTCGCAGATGCATGCGATCGCCAGCCCGGACGAAGCACGTCGCGCGGTGGACGAAGGCGCCGCCGAAGGCATGACTTCTTTCAAAGCGTACATCCATGTGACGCCGGAAGAACTCAAGGCCGCCATCGACGAAGCGCACAGCAAGGGCCTGAAAATTACCGGGCATTTGTGCTCGGTGGGATTCACCGAAGCGGCCGACATGGGAATTGACGGTCTTGAGCACGGCATCGGAGTAGACACGGAATTTTTCCCCGGGAAGCAGCCCGGAATTTGCCCTTCGGATCGCGCCGCTGGAAAAGATATCAACGATCGCCTGGACATCGAAAGCCCCGAAGTGCAGCGGATGATTCATCATCTCGTCGAGCGGCATGTCGCAATCACCTCGACGATGGCCGTCTTCGCCGATGTCACTGACGACGCGCAGCCCATGTCTGCCCTTGAGGACCGCGAGATGCGCGCGCTTTGCTTCAAGAGCGCCCTCATATACAGAATTCTACGAGCGTTCGTCCTGCCGAAAATTGTTATGCATCAACTGATGCCCAAGGAAATGCAATTCGAGCGCGACTTCGCCGCTGCGGGCGGCCTCTTGGTCGCGGGCGCCGATCCTACCGGCGACGGCGGAACGTTGGCAGGCTATGCCGATCAGCGCGAAATCGAATTACTCGTGAAGGCAGGCTTTACGCCGGTGGAAGCGATTCACATCGCCACACAAAATGGCGCCGAGGCGCTCGGCCAAAGCGATCGAATCGGTACCATCGCAAAAGGCAAGCAGGCGGACTTGGTCGTCGTTAGGGGTGATCCATCGAAAAATATTTCCGACATTCGCAATGTGGATCTCGTCTTCCGCAAAAGCGTGGGCTACAGCTCCGCAAAACTATTCGGCGCAATCAAAGGTCTCGTGGGCGTGCAATGACGCTCATCGGCCGAATCGACTCAAAGCTCGATGATGCCGAGACGGAGAAAGCATTTCGTCGCTCCGTGGAACTCGATCCAGCAGCCTACTTCGTTCACATTGAGCTTGGAAATATCTACTTGAAGCGCGGATCTCGCGAGGAATGTGTCCGCTCATATACCGAAGCACTCAAGTACGCGCCGGAGGAACCCGAGATTCGCGCCGCACTTCAGAATCAGATTGAGCTTGTATCCCGCGAGGCTCTGGCGGGGGTCAGTTCACTGCGAGACCCTCACCTGGAATGATGCCTCGGGAAAGGCAATTGGCAGCTGCAGGAAGATCTTTGATCACCCGATGGCCCTTCTCATCTCGCCGGGTATGCTCAAGCCTTCGGGTGGAACCGTGACGCGCGTGACTCGCTGTACGCGTGGCGTCTCGGAGATGAAGATCTCAAACGTGAACTTTTGGAGGGGATCAACCTATGCGCGAGTCAAGATTGCGGATAATCGGGACCATGGCACCGGGAGGTTCCGTCCTTCCTCTGTTGCTGTTGGTCTTGATCTGCCCGGTGTTAGCAATTGCACAATCGCAACCTGCTCCCGGCGTGCCGCCTTCCGTTCTTGTGAAGGCCGGAAAGCTGCTCGACGTCCGCAACGGCAGCTACATCAACAACGCTGGCATATGGATCGAAGGCGAGCGAATCAAGGAAGTGGGCGGATTTTCCGAGGTTCAGTCGCATGCGCCGAAAGATGCAAAGGCAATCGACTTGGGGCGCGCGACAGTTTTGCCCGGCCTGATTGATTGCCATACACATATCATGGCTCGAATAGCGGACACGGACGACGGCTACACGCTAACGCTAGCCACAAAGTCGCAAGCCTTTCGGGCGCTCGAGGGCGCTTTCGATGCGCGCCTGACTCTGAACGCAGGTTTTACCAGCATTCGCGACGTAGAGAGTGAAGGTTCTGGGTATGCAGACGTTGCGCTCCGCGATGCAATTGGCCAAGGGCTGGCCGAAGGTCCGCGCATGCAGGTGGCGACGCGCGGTATTGCGGCTGTTGGTCAGTACCAGCCCTTCGGAGTTTCGGCAGATCTTTCCGATTTTCCTACCGGAGCGCAAATGGTAAGCGGGGTTGAGGATGCGCGCCGCGCTGTGCGCGAGCAGATTGGACACGGTGCTGACCTGATTAAGGTCTATGCCGACTGGCAGCATCCAACTCTGACCGTTGAGGAGATGCGGGTCATTGTGGAAGAAGCGCATAAGCAAAAACTAAAGGTGGCAGCCCACGCCACGACGCCCGAAGGCATCAAGAATGCAATTACGGCGGGGGTGGACTCGATCGAGCACGGTTTCGGCGCCGACGCTGAAAGTCTCGAAATGATGAAAGCCCATGGAACCTTTTTAGTCCCGACAGTAGGCGTGGTCGACGCCCAGCTTGAACTCCATAAGAATGTGCCCCTTACTGCGGAGCAGCGGCAAAGGCGCGACGAGTTTTTGCAACGCATCCAGCAGTCCCTGCAGCAAGCCCGGCAATTGGGCGTGAAGATCGCATCTGGTTTCGACGCCAGTACTCCCGCGGGGCAGGGCAGAAATGCCGATCAACTGGTCGCCATGGCCAAACGCGGGATGCCCCTACTAGAAGTGATTCGCGCCGCAACGCTGAATGCAGCGGAATTGATGGGTTGGCAGGAAGATGTCGGTGCCATCGAAGCAGGAAAATACGCCGACCTGATTGCGGTAGAAGGTAATCCGCTGACCGACATCGCGGTTCTGCAGAAGGTGGAGTTCGTGATGAAGGGCGGACAAATCGTGAAACATACCCCGATTCGCTAAGATAGATTCTGGGTGAGTCGTCGGCTACCCGAAAATAACGATGTAGGGTTGCGCTTGAGGCGAGGCAGCTGTCTCCTCAACGATCACCTCGCGGCCATCAATGACAGTGAGTAGATCCTCTAAGTCGTGACTGTTGGTGTAGTCGCCGGGCCCGCGGCTCTTGAATGCCTCAGGTTTTGTCGCGATGAAATATGGCGGACTGATCACACGTATGTGATGCGCTGGTTAACCAACCTTCAGTACCCAAGGCAGCGCGTTAGGTGCTGCCGCCTGAAACAGTCGCGCCAAGAGCCCGTCAAAGGCAACCTGACGCCGCAGACGCTGCAAGTCAACGCTTTCCTTCCCGGCAATATCCTGAAGCCTGTCCTCCAGTGCCCTCCGAAAGGCTGCGGCTGTCGCGTATCTCTTGGGCTCCATCAGGCGGCTACTTTTTGAAAAAAGGTTCGCAGTTGCTTGTTATCGGCGAGATGTTTCCTAGCCTCCGCAATTTCGCTTCTGCGAATGAGCCCGCGCCGTAGCCCTTCGCGCACTGCTTGCCGAAGGGTCGTAGGCGGCACCTCCTCGTCTTCCAGCAGATCAAGAATTGTTCGCATAGGTTTTGTTACCCGCACTCCATGAGCCACTCCGATGTCGCTCTCGGAAAGATCGGCGAAATGCAGGACAAGCACGCGGGGGATTTCACTATTTCGCCGGAAACTTCTCGGCACAGTCATGTGCAGCTTGGCAGGCATTACATCCGATAGATCGTGAAGGCTCAGAGCAGTTTGATGGCTATAGACTCCCTGCGCGATCTCTCCTCGATTCCGGGACCAGAGCGACCAAAGCATCAGGTCGGGGCGTTCGCCTTGCGGAAAACTGGCCAGCCGATAGATTCCCCGATGCTCACGAATCCAGTTTCCCGCCTGAACGTGGTACGGATGAGTATTCTCCGCAAACCCCGCAGCTTTAGCCTGCTTTGTCGTGAAAAAACCCTGCTTCCCTTCCGCTATCTCGTAAAGCCGCTTGGCGGCTTCTTTCCGCCCTTTTCGCACAGCACAATACTACAACTTATTTGAGGTATTGTGTAGGAGACTTAATTGCAGCACGGGTCCGACATCGCAGGAACAAATTCCGATGGTCGCGGGGTGTCGGGAACTTCTTGAAATGAAAATACGATTAATTGGCGAGGCCCGATTTGAACCGACGACCTCCATGAGTTAAACGGCGCCCCTGCTCACGCGGCAAGTGGTCAGTCTCTTTAATATACCAATCGTGGCGCGAAGACCGTGCTCCGACAGGTGGATTACTCAAGAGTCCTGCGCTAGTTCGAGCGTGGCAGTTTCTTTGCCCGTCTCGCGTGCGTACTCAGAAGATAGGGAATATATGGGGATTTTAGAATCCTCATCAAAATGAACGCACCTGCTTTTCCGGCAAGCAGCGCTCCCCTCAACAGCTCTCATCGTGAAATGCATGTCTTTGTTTTCAATGGTTTGCGCCACGGACAATTGTGCACAGTAACTTAAATGTGAGCGATATTTGCACAGTTCGTGCACAGTCGCTGTTTAGATCGCTGGGAGGAAAGCCGAAAAGTACAGTAGAATCTTCAACGTGCATAGTGTCGGGGCGTAGCGCAGCCTGGTAGCGCGCCTGCCTTGGGC
>CAWAYG010000009.1:0-693958 GCA_963786205.1 uncultured Acidobacteriota bacterium | reverse complement strand
GAAGCAGTGCCTCAGCGTATGTGGGTGCACCTCTTTCTGAATGCCCGCTCGCTGGGCGGCTTGCTGGCAAGCGTACCAAACCACCTTGGTGTCGATCGGCCTATCACCGCTATGCCAGCGGTTGCCAGGAAACAGCCAGGCGCTGGGCTTGCGCTTGAGTCTGCGCCAGTGCTCACGCAACGTCTCGAGCAGTTTGGGACTGAGCATAACATCCCGGTCTTTGCGCCCCTTACCGCCCTGGATGTGAATCACCATACGCTGGCTATCGATGTCGCTGACTTTCAGATGGGTCAATTCAGCGCGTCGTACTCCGGTGGCGTAAAGCGTCATCAACAGAGCGCGATGATAGGGAGTCCGAGCTGCGTCGATCAGTCGCGCGACTTCTTCCTGGCTGAGGATCGTGGGTAGGTGCAATACCCGCTTCGGATAGGGAGTTTCGGCGATGCTCCAGGCTTTCTTGAGAGTCTTGACGTAGAAGAACCGCAGGGCTGCCAAACGTTGCGTTACCGTGCTCGGCGACAACCTACGCTTCTGGAACAGCTCGGCCTGATATTCGCGAATGTGTTCAGGACCCAAACGATCGGGAGAACACTTGAATCGCCGCGAGAAGTCTTCCATGGTGCGGATGTAACAACGTGTGGTAGCCTCGGCGTAATTACGACGCTGGAGTTCCTCCAGCATCATTTTTCTGAGATGGGTCACAGGGATACCTCCTTGTGACCCAAACTTATCTCATCCGTTAGGCAATCACCGCTCGGTTCACCTCACGCGCAGCGTCCGCCGCGCGGGCGGCTTCGTTCAAGTCGGGTTACCGGACTTGAAATTCCACATGGACGGTTACGGCGTTCACCAGGACTTGGGCATTAAACCGAGACGTGCGGGCACAGCTCCACTGATGCAATCGGGTTGCCACGGGAAATTGTGAAGCGGACCCTTGGAGCGGCGGTTCGGCTACGCGGACGCCTTACGTTTCGCGTCGGCAACCTTGGATGCCAGAACGTCCACTTTGTTGATTTCGGGAGCCTTTGCGAAAAGGTCGGGAGCTTTAGCCATCAACGCAGCGGCCACTTTGCCTGAAAGATGAGCTTGACGACCCGCTTCGTCGTTGAACGTATCGAAGATTCCGAAAGTAGAAGGTCCCATGCGCAGGGCGTACCACGTGATCGTACCTTGCTCTTCTTCGACAAGCGGCACGGCGCTCTGGAGGAATTGCTCTACCTCTTTTTCCTTGCCGGGTTTTGCTTCCAATCTCGCGTAAAAGGCTAGTTTGACCATCGCATTTTCTCCTTTATAGTTCGGCCGGCGGGCCGCATTACGTTTACTGGCGCCCCGACAAGGGGCAGGCAAGTCCGGTCTCCTAATGTGACGTTGCGAAAGGATTCGCGGATGCGAATAAATTGTAAAAATAAACGCGCGCTGCGGACCGGGATTCTTTCCTGGCGCCTGCACTACTGCGTCCCCTGCTTGATGGGTGATTCCATTGGTGCTACGAACTGCGTTCTACTTCATCCCGAGTGCCATGACCGGGTCCATCGTCGGCGTCTTCTCGTTTCGAAATCGCGTCTCCGCTAAAGAGGCGTTCGAAGGGCTTGAGCTGGGTGAAGGGAAACTTTCACGCCCAGTTCTGAGAGGGCCGGGCATCCCCAAGGCCGCCTGGCTACTCGGTAGTTATCGACGGACCACGCGGTCAAGTCCTGATTTGTTGCGTAACCGGAACCAGTGGAGCGGTTAGCCCGCCGGCTCTTTGCTGGGCAAGTGGCCACTAAATTGGTTGCACCTGAGGCCTATGAGCGCGAGACGTTCACGCTCGAGGGGCACGAATCGCGCATCATCGAGCAGGGGCACACCGATAATGCCGATACGACGTCGCTGCACGTTCCGTCGATCGGGCTGGTCGTCGCTGGCGACGTGGTGTACAACCAGTGCCACATGTACGTCGGCGATACCACCCCCGAGAGCCGAAAGAATTGGATCGCGGCGCTAGACCGGTTGGCAGCGCTGAACCCGGCGATTGTTGTTGCCGGTCACAAGAAGCCTGGTGCGCCCGACTCACCGTCGGCGATCCAAGACACCAAGCGTTACCTGCGGGACTTCGATCGGTTGCAGAAAACCGCGACGTCCGACCAAGAGCTGTTCGATCAGATGACGGAGCTATACCCGCATTGGGTAGCCAACCAGTCGTGGTTGATGTTCGGATTTCCGCAGTGATGTCCCATATCAAACGCTGATTCGAATGTTTCCTCAGGCTTAATCGGCACCAAGCATGAATACGAAAGATCCGGAATCGGCGGATGAGCACCGTTTGCCGGAATTGGAGACGCCAATGAGCAGCGTACAAATCGAACAAAAGAGCTACGAGATGCCGCCGCGAGAGGGGATCAGCGTCGCGCATTTTCTCACCGTCGCTGACGTCGAGCGATCGGCCCGCTACTACGAAAAGGTCTTCGGCGCTCGCATTCTGACCATGGGTGACGGCAACGCGCCTCCGTACCTTCAGCTTGCAAATACCTGGATCATTCTGAATGTTGGAGGCGGGCCGACCCCGGATAAGCCGACGGTAACGCTCAGCGTCCCCGACCCGAATCACATCAACAGCTTTATGAATTTCCGCGTTGCGGATATTCAAGCGTGCTACGAATTGTGGAAAAGTCGAGGGGCCGAGTTCCTAACGGAACCGATTACCAAGTACGGCGAGATTCGCTGCTACATCCGGGATCCTGACGGTTACATTATCGAGGTCGGCCAGAGCACCGGGCTCAAGTACGGTTGATGCTCGGCCCGGAAAAGTATCCTCGCAGTCCCAGGCGACTTGTCGCCAAACCGGAAGTTATCACCAACCCGGAACAACCCCCGCTCTGCACTCAAATCACATCCATGCTATAATTGAAACTCCTTGCTCTCAGTTAACAACATCACGATGCGCTTCGGCGCCAGAGTCTTGTTCGAAGAGGTCAGCACCACCTTCTTCGCAGGACGGCGCTACGGCATCACCGGCCCCAACGGCGCCGGTAAATCCACGCTGATGAAGATCTTGACCGGCGAAATCGAGCCGACGAAGGGCGACGTCACCCGCCCGAAAAAGCTCGGCATCCTGAGCCAGGATCAGTTCGCCTTTGACGAGCAGCGCGTGATTGACACCGTAATCATGGGCAATCGCCCGCTCTGGAAAGCTCTCCAGGAACGCGAAATTCTCTACGCCAAGCCGCACGAAGAACTCACCGACGCCGATGGCATGCGCCTCGGCGAACTCGAAGGCATCGTCGGCGAAGAAGGCGGCTACACAGCCGAAGCCGACGCCGCCATCCTCCTCGACGGCCTCGGCCTTGAAGAGCCTCTCCACGATCGCAAGATGCGCGAGCTTCAAGGCGGACAAAAAGTCCGCGTCCTGCTAGCGCAAGCTCTCTTCGGCAGCCCGCCAGCCCTGCTGCTCGACGAACCCACCAACCACTTGGACCTCGATTCCGTCCACTGGCTGCAGGACTATCTGCTCGAGTACGAAGGCGTGCTAATCGTCATCTCGCATGATCGCCATTTCCTGAATAGCGTCTGCACACACACCGCGGACATCGATTACGAAACCGTGATCATGTACAACGGCGGCTACGACGACATGGTCATGGCCAAAACTTCCATCCGCTCGCGCATCGAATCGGAAAACGCGCAGCGCGAAAAGAAAATCGCGCAGCTCAACGAATTCATCGCGCGCTTTTCTGCTGGCACGCGTTCCGCGCAAGCCACGTCGCGCAAAAAAGAAGTCGAGCGCCTGCAGACCACCGAGCTGGCCCGCTCCAACATCGCCCGGCCCTACATCCGTTTTCAGATGGACCAGCATTCCGGCCGTCATCCGCTGGAAATCAAGAGTGTCGCGAAATCCTACGACGGCGTAAAAGTCTGGGCGCCTTTTTCGGGGAGCGTCGCGCGCGGCGAAAAAATCGCGCTCATGGGCCGCAACGGTACCGGCAAGACCACGCTCCTGCGTTCCCTGCTGCGGAATTCCACCGGCTTTATTGACGACAACGATCGCCAATTCCCCGTGGACGGCGGCCAGGTAATCTGGGGCCACAACGTCGCTGTCGGCTACTTCGCGCAAGACCACAGCGAATCCATCACCCACGGCATGAACGCCATCGAGTGGCTGCACCAGTTCAAACCCCAGGCCACGCAGGAAGAATTGCGCGCCGTCCTGGGCCAAATGCTTTTCAGCGGCGAAGAAGCCCTCAAGCAAACCGCCGCGCTCTCCGGCGGCGAATCCGCCCGCCTGATTTTCTGCCGCCTCATGTTGCAGAAACCCAACTTCCTAGTCCTGGACGAGCCCACCAACCACTTGGACCTCGAATCCATCAACGCCCTGAACATCGCCCTGCAGAAATACGACGGCACAGTCCTGCTCGTCACCCACGACCACGACGTGATCGACGAAGTAGCCACCCGCATCTGGCACTTCCACTCCAACAAAATCGAAGACTTCAAAGGCCCCTACTCCGAATTCGTCGCCGCCGCAGAAGAAAAAGCCTCGTGAATCGCCCGTAGCATAGGCAATCTTGCCTGTGCTCTTTCTTTTGACTTCATTCTTTGACTTTCCGGGTGCCCCATCCTTCGCGCCTCTGTTTCATGCGAAGGGTGGGGTCTTTGAATTCCTCAGCGACTTACCAATCTCGACAACGCTATTGCTTGTAGACCAACGGCGGTCCGCTGGTTCGCGTGGCCTTCAGGTCCACATCCACCTCGACGTGGTCGGCAATCTTAATGAACGGAATGTTGCTGTTCATTCCGTAGTCCTTACGATCAAAAGCCATCGAACCTTTGATCTCACCCGAACCTGTTCCCTTACCCGTGAGCGTTAGGACCAGCTTCTCCGGCTTGGTCACTCCGCGAATCGTAAAATCGCCGTCAACTTCAAACGTCGTAGGACCGGTCTGCGCAATTTTCGTTGAGTGAAACGTGATCGTCGGGTTCTGCGTCACGTCGAAGAAATCCTTGCCCTTCAGCTTGCCGTCTTTCATGCCGCTTCCGGTATTGACGGAGGCTGCCTGAATCTCCACGTCCAAAACGCCTGATTCCACATCTGTAGACGGAAACGTTAGTGTCGCGTCCCACTTGTCGAAACTGCCCACCAGAGCCACCGACGCCTTCACGTTGAACTTTATCGAGCTCGACACCGGCACAATCTTGTAGACAGGATTTTGCGCATGGGCAGGCGCCACGGCCAGTCCCAGAACGATCACGAATGTCGCTGCAGCAACTCCGATTTTTCCGGAACGGTTCATGAACTCCGCCACGCTTTTCTTCTCCGTGTAATTTTCAGTCGAGTGTCGCACGTTTCCGGCCTCTACTTTACGCAAGGTTGAAGTTTCAGCGTCATCATCCTGTATCCCCCGTCACAGTAAATCGCGGGAATAAAATCACCGCCTCCCCGGTCTACATATATGAACGAAGCACGCCAACGAAACATCGTACGCAGGCTGCCAAGTTCAAAGGAGAAACGACAATGCAAGAAACATTGATCAGCAATGCCTCGCACAATTTTCGCAGCATCCGTACAAAAACCGCGCTGGCCATGGCGCTGGCAATCACCGCGATGGGTATCGCCGCAACACCCGCCGCCCAAGCTGCGGGCAACTCCAGCAAGAACACCGACGCTCCTGCCAACATAGTCAGCCACGTCACCCTCGCCGACGGCAAGGTTACCCGCATGCTCCTCGTCAAGCGCGACGGCAAGGAATATCTCGCGCTCGGCCTCGACTCCTCTGCCCAAGTCGCCATCGTGGACGTGAGCGATTCGCGCCGTCCGCACGCGCTGGACTCCGCCGCGCCCGCTCCCGGAAAGCCCGGCACTGAAATCAACGTCCTCGCCGACAACCTCAGCGTCTTCGGCAAATCCGACGCCGCAACTCCCGCATCCGCAGACCCCAAAGAACTCCGCAGCTTCTCCGGCGTCACCGCTTTCGTAATTGACGCCGCCCACGGCCTGATCTACGCCGCCAACAACGACGGCCTCTGGATCGTAAAAACCACGCGCCAAGCCGCCGACGACGCTCGCGCCGATAACTATGGCGGCTAGTCACCGTTCCCTCTCGCAGCAAAGGGTCTCGGCCTCAGCAAATAAGACCCAGACCCGCCGCCTGCGCGCGATTCACTTCCCGCCTGAGGACGCTTTCCTTTGCGCCATCTTCCGCGCCATGTGTAACAGCAACGTTTGGTTACCCTGATTCATTCGGCCCATTAGTTTGCGAAAGCGATGCAGCATGCGCGCGTCACGGCCCGAGCTGCCCCACCCTGTAGCAGCGGACTTCGGAGCATGCGACTCCGGGGCTTCGGCTTCATAGAAGAGTGCGTACATCGGCACCTCCATCGCTCGCGCCAGCTTTTCAATCGTCTCGACGGCGGGAACGGTGTGGCCGTTCTCGACACGTGAAATGTAGCAGCGCAGCAGCCCGGTGCGCTTCTCGATGTCGCCTTGTGACATATCCTTCTGTTCCCGAATTGCCTTCAACCGTTCGCCGATTTCCATTGGTCTTCTCCTAAGCTGCGAGATGGGTACGTCACATTTCCATATTCCCGACAATTCAAACGGTTAATCCCGAAAAGCATCAATGCCAAACGGCCCGCGGAATATCGAAAGCACTTCGGTTCCGTTCAATTCCGGCCTTGGTGCAGCGACTTGCTTACTGCCGAATCGCACTGAAAATGGCGCCCACGAGAAAGGCAACGGCCCGGGTTGATTCCGGGCCGCTGGCCAATCCAGTGAATCCTCATCTGTGTATTCTGGCGCGGTCAATCGGGGTCAGTGCCCAACGATCGTCCCGCACCTTGTCGAGAGGGCGCTCGAGCCGCAGCAGAACTTCGACGAGCAGCTCCGTCTGCTGCGGCTGTTTCACTTCGCACATCAATTCATAGAGAAAATCCTGCAAGACTCGTGGATCATTTGCGTAGGAAAAAGACCTCATTTTTCACCTGTCTCCTGCCGGTCTTCGAGCCCGGCCGTTCGTCGGGTCAGGCCCGATCGTTGAGGCGGGCCACCAGGAGATTCCGCATACAGCATTGTTGGAATCCGTGTACGAAGTTCCGGAATCTGCTGGCGACAAAGAAAAAACGGACGGAGCTGTGGACGCAGGGGTTCTATGTTCTTATGACGCAGAGGACGTGGAGAAGATCCGCGGAGACGTTCGAAGGGGCGGAAATAACTGGGCGAACCTTCGGCTGCCGGCGCTGAATTGGCGCGCGGACGGCTTCTGGTTGCGACTCTTGGGATTGGCGGACAAGAGCTGACGACGTGTTCGCCTCAACGTTTAAGAGCGAGAAGTCATTCGAGGTGTCGTCGGCGAGCTTGAGCATTTCGGTCGTCTCAAGCGTCGCGAGACTGCAAAACAGCAGTCCCACCACGACGAAGAAGATGAGTTTGGGGCGCATCCCAGAGTCCGGTTATACGCACGACATATACAACAAATGGCTGCTTTACTCAACAACGTAAAAGCACCTGGATATTGCAACTCGCGAAAGTAGCTGGCACCGCAACACGCGGACACGAAGGCTCAGAATCGCCAAGGCACACAGGTATGAAGCAAAGGCGCGAAGAGTGGCGCCCTTCGGTGATGGGTGCGGCGGGCAGGGCCGTCGCGAAAAACGTTGCGCTTTATTTTTGTGACGCTTGGATGTACATTGCTCGCCTTCGCCGCCAACGTCATGACCTCGAACCACAAACGGAGCAAAATGCACTCAACGAAAACCAACGCGCGTGTGATTTTCAAATTGTTTGGCCAAGCGCCGATGCAGGCCACTCTGCTGCACCGCAATCGCGGGGGATTCTGGATACAAGGCGGCAAGCTCGCCCAGTTTCTGGGCGGCTGCGATTATTCCGGCGTGGAAGTGGATGTCTGCTTCCTCTCGGCGAACAAGGTCGAGTGGTATAAGACTGCCTCCGCGAATGCGCGTCCCGCAGAAACCGGCAAGTAGGACACGCGAAGCGTGCCGGAAAGTACGGGCGCAATTAGGCGAATATTTGCGTGCTGGCGGCGCAGTTCCCTTCCCGATGAAATCTTCTGCAACGCGCACCGCGTGCGCAGACTCTAAGCTTCAGGCGTGCGCAACTTCCAACAAGGAGAATGTCCAATGGCTACGATCACCACGAAAGACGGCACAACTATTTTCTACAAGGATTGGGGCAAGGGACAACCGATCGTGTTCAGCCACGGTTGGCCGCTCAGCGCGGACGACTGGGACGGTCAAATGCTGCACTTCGGGAACCTCGGCTATCGCGTGATTGCGCACGACCGCCGCGGCCACGGTCGTTCCGACCAAACCTGGGGCGGCAACGACATGAACACTTACGCGGACGATTTGGCCGAGCTTTTCGAGAAACTCGATCTGAAGGACGCGTTCCTGGTTGGCCATTCGACCGGTGGCGGTGAAGTCGCGCGTTACTTGGGACGCCACGGCACGAAGCGAGTCGCCAAGGCCGCGCTGATCAGCGCAATCACCCCGCTGATGCTGAAGACGGAAAAGAATCCGCTGGGCACGCCAGTCGAGGTATTCGACGGTCTGCGTGCGGCGCTGGCGGCGAATCGGCCGCAGTTCTACATAGATATCACGCTGCCGTTTTACGGTTACAACCGGCCGGGCGCGAAAATTTCCGAGGGCATACGCGAACACTGGTGGCTGCAGGGCATGGTGGGAAGCGTCAAGGCGCACTATGACTGCATCGGAGTTTTCTCGGAGACCGACACGACCGAAGATCTCAAGAAAATTGACATTCCCGTGCTGGTGATGCACAGCGAAGACGATCAAATCGTCCCCATCCCCGCTGCGGGTCCCGCAGCCGCGAAGTTGCTGAAGCATGCAACGCTCAAGGTCTATAAAGACCTCCCGCACGGCATGCCGACGACCCACGCGGACATCGTTAACGCTGAGTTGCTCGCTTTCTTCAAAGCGCAGCGCAGCGCGACTGCGTAAACCTCGTGCCGCCCGGCCGCTCATGCCGCAGCGGAGGGCCGGGCCGCCCACCTCTGGCTACTTCGCTGAGTCTCCGCCTGCGTCCGACTTTGCGGGTTCCGGACTTGTGATGGGGTTCTTGACGGGAATATTGTAGTAGAAGGCGATTCGCAACTCGACGGTCGTACCCTCGAACCCGCTCGGAAAATGGGGAAACGGCGCCGATGCGCGAACCGCTGCTACAGCTGCGGCGTCGAGCGCGTCCTTGCCCGAGCTTCTTTCGACTTTCGGGTCGGGGTTCAAGAAAGTTCCGTCAGCCCGAACTTGCACGCGGATGTCCAGTATTCCGGTATCTCCCAAGTAAAACGACTCTGGCATCGAAGCAATCCAATTGCGCTTAATCGACACCATCAGATCCCGGCTGTAGCCAGAGAAATCGGCCCCCCGGGTCGGCGATAGGATCTGTAACGAATTTCCAGCCTGCCGTCCCGGCGAAGTGTGCGGATGGGTTTGTCCGAGCGCAATCGGCGAGCACACGGCAAGCAAAATTCCTACAATAAGAATGCGGACATGGGTTGAAACCATTTTCATACGACCTCGTTTCGTTGCCGCGGCGCCAAGTCGGCGGCGGCACGGATGTCTTGGATTTCCAGGATGTGTTTGGGATAGGGGCGGCGGGTTAGGTTTAGCATGGCGCGGGCGATTTGTTCTGTGGTTAGAATTTGATTGGGGAATGCGCGGCGAAGCAGGGGGAGCAGCGGTTTGGCGATCGTAAAGAGGACGCGATAGAGCTTGGTGCGAGAGATCTCACCGTGGGCGGGCTCGATGAAGCCGGGGCGGAACATGTATGCGGCGGCGAAGGGCATGCGGAGGAGGGCGTTTTCGGTTTTGCCTTTTACTCTTGCCCACATCATGCGGCCCTTTTCGGAGCTATCGGTGCTGGCGCCGGAGACGTAGATGAAGGTGATTTTCGGATTGAGGCGGCAGAGAGTTTCTGCGGCGGCGATGGTGATGCCGTAGGTTATGCGCGTGTAGGCTTCTTCCGTCATGCCGGAGGCAGATATGCCCAGGCAGAAGAAGCAGGCGTCGAAGCCCGAGAATTTTTCTTCGATGGTCGCGTAGTTCGACAAATCCTTATGGACGATTTCGCGGAGTTTGGGATTTTGCTGGCCGGTGGCGGTGCGGCCGATGGTTGCGACTAATTGCACGCTGGGATCGAGGAGGCATTCGCGCAGCACGCCTTGGCCGATCATGCCGGTGGCGCCGAAGATTAGGACGTTCATGGTGCGGGTATTTTCGGTGCAATCGTGCAGGCGTGGCAACGGAAAAATTGACGGCGCGGCGTCGGCAACGGGCGGGTAGGCCACCCGTCCTAATCAAACCATCCCCAGCGTCGCCATGGCCACTACGCGCACGACGTTCACCATCATGACGACGATGCCCACGATCATCACCACCAAGAGCATCCCCGGCGTGATCGCCATGGACATCATGATCGTCCGCGCGGATTTGGCAAGTCGGAGCAGCGCATCGTGTTTGAGAAGGAAGCGCGGAAGATGTTTGGTCGAGCACGCTAAGAGCTGAAGGATTGGCTCAAGTAAACATCTTTTCGATAGTTACTGTGGGCAGAAACAGTTTCAGCGGGTGACTAGGGAACGCCTCGAATCCGAACCTTTTGTAGAACGCAGTCCCGCGCTCGCTCTTAGCCTCTACCACAACTGCCCACGACGCGGCCTGCCTGCTCAGCGCCAAGCACCGCCGCAATGCATCCACCAAAAGTAAATCCCCCGCGCCAGTTCCGCGATACGCCATGTCCCGCGCCAGCCTTCCAATCAAAGTCGCCGGTATCTGATCATGCTTCGTCAACTTACGCGCCATCTCCTCCGGAATCTCCCCGCTCCGGATCGTGTACTGCGAAAGGGTATAGAACCCCGCGATAGCCCGTCCGTCCACCGTCATTATGAAGACCGCTGCTAATTTCTTCCTCGCGTCTTGCCGCGCTTGTGTTTTAAGGTAGTTTTCTAAAATAGGCTCTTCACAAGAAAAAGCCGCCCGGTCACGTACAGACCCGAGCGGCTCGAATGCGAACTTCGGTTTCTCTTTGGCTTCTTCCAATTAGCCTCTTACCCGCTTCTTGTAACGAGCCACCGCCGCTCTCGCATATGCATTGGGCGCTGACGGCTTCAGTAGCGCATGGAAAAAAACCTTACGATCCTCGTCGCGCAGCCGCATCGATTCGCTTTCCTGAATGACCTCCCGCGCGGCCTCCAGCAACCTGTTGACCGCAAAATCCGTAACCGAAGTGCCACGAATTTCCGCGGCACGCTCGAAAAGCCTCTTCTGCTCAGGAGTAGTGCGAATCTCCAGCCGCTTGGATCGCACGGGTGCTCTCATCGTCGGTGACATAGGAAACCTCGCAGTGCAAGCCTCAACGCAAATGTACGGCAAATCGCCGGGCAGGTCAATCGTGAGGTACGGTAAACCACCGTACGAGTCATCGCCTGGATACTCGCCACGCGACCTCCCCACCCGGGCCACCTCTGCCTCACGAGATCGGTAGCATAGGCAATCCTGCCTGTGCTCTTTCATTTGAAGTTGGTGGCGGGCGGCGCACCCTTCCACAACACCCAAGTAAACGCCTAGTTTTTCCGGGCGCCGCACTCTTCGCGCCTCTGTTTCACGCGAAGGGTGCGCGTTTAGACGCTCCATCACCGACAACCTTCGCGAAGCACACTCCCCAAAATTACTCCAGCCGGCGCACCCCCGCCCGATTGCGCCTCGCGAACGAAAGTGCCACACTTGCGGCAAGGGGGTCGCTATGACCAACGAACAAATCAAGGCACTAGCAGCGGTGCGAGCTGCCTTTGTTGCTGCCGAAACAACCGGCTTAACCGAAGCCGAGATATGGAGGTCTGCTGTAAGCGGACAAGCGCATCCGGAGGTTCAAAGCGGACGGCCACCGGGTAATTACAATCCAATCTCCGACTGCCTCGACAAACCGAAAAACAAAGCACATCACGGGTGACCATTAACGAGACTAATCACACCCGTATGATTGCGAACCAGGATGGCTCGGTCTACTCCACGAGATGTTCGGCCGCATACGCAGTCTGCCGGGAGGACCAATGGCAGAGACGTTCGAAGCATACCGAACTCGAGTCCTAAGCTATCTTGGCGATGAGGAGCCCATCGGTGTCCAACAAGCCACCCCATCGCAGCTCGATCGGCGTCTGCGCGATGTCGCGCCCGAGGAATTGATCCGGCGTCCTGCACCTGAAAAGTGGTCAATCGCCGAGATCGTAGCGCACTTGGCGGACGCGGAGCTGGCAATGGGGTGGCGATTGCGAAACATGCTGGCGAATCCGGGCGTGGCCTTAACGTGGTGGGATCAGGCCGTATGGGCGGAGCGCTTGGGTTACGCGCAGCAAGATGCGAGCCTTTCGGCAGGGCTCTTTCGGGCGCTGCGCGGAAGCAACCTGCGACTGTTGGAGTCGGTCCCGCGCGCACGGTGGGTGGAGTGCTACGGGGTCCACGAGGTACGCGGACGGCAAACGGTCGAGGAGTTCGTCCGCTTGGAAGCGGCACACGACTTGAACCATCTTCAACAGATCGACCGCATCTTGGGTGGGCGGCTGGCCAAGCCTTCCACATCACCCAAGTAAACGCCTAGTTTTTTCGGGTGCCGCACTCTTCGCGCGTTTGTTTCACGCGAAGGGTGCGGGTTTAGACGCTCAATCGCCAACAACTTCCGCGAATTACTTCCCCAAAAATTACTCCGGCCAGCAGGTACTAAAACTGTACCTCGCCCGTCCCAACGGCCACCACATTTTTCGAAAAACCATCCTCACGTCCAGCTGTCTTTTCCGCTTCGCGGTGTTAGCCTGCCGCGGGGGTAAAAAATATGAAACGATGCTTCCGAAGATTTCGCGACGATCGCTTCGCGCTCACCACCCTGCAAAATCCTCTCTGCGAAGTCCGCACCCAGGCAGAATTAATCGCAGCCGCCGATCGCGAGCGCGAAGCCCAGTCGCCACCCGCCGCAATGCCCGAACATAAGGCCCCTGCCTCTCCGCCGAAAGTCATCGAGGCCATTCCACCTCCACCGCCCAGCGCTCCAGCCGAGCCACCCGCAGACTCGCTCACCGCACCCGCCGCACCCCGCCTCAAAAGAAACGCAAGCCCCGCCCTAAACGGAAACCGCGCCCCAGAAAAAAGTCCACGCCGCATCGCATCGTGAAAGGCCGCCGCTACGCCAAGCCCGATCGCAAACCCGCGCCAAAACCGCGGCATGAGCATCAAGAAGCTGCCAGCGAAGAAATCGAACAGGTCGCCGCGCCGGAACTCGACCCCGACTACGATGATCCCACCCTCCCTGCTCTCGAACGTCACGCCCGCAAGTGCGCCATCTGCCACCACCCCGAGCGTGCCGGCATCGAAGAGCATTTCCTCAACTGGCACAACACCGATGCGATCAGCAATCAATACGGCCTGCACGATTTCCGCCCCATCTATCGCCACGCCCGCGCCACCGGCCTCTTGCAACAACGCCGCGCCAACCTCCGTTTCGCCGCCGAGCTAATCATCGAACACGCGGACGCGGTTGTCCCCACCGCCGAAAGCGTCATCCGCGCCATCCGCATCAGCACCCGCATCAATGACGAAGGCCAATGGGTCGAACCGCCTTCCCACGTAATAGTATCGAGCGGCGGCCGAGTAACCGCCCCGCAATACGGCCCGCTCCCGCAAATTTCCATGACGCAAGTAGTCCTGCCGCCGAGCGCGCAATCGCCAACTCCACAACCGCCAATCCCTGATCCGATAGTCGCGCCACCCGAGGCGTTACGATTCGATTTTGCTCCGGTCGAAGTCGCACAACTCGAAGGCCCACGCGCTGCACTCGCACCGCAGCCGTCACCAGCGACCGAGTCCGCCGAGACCCCGCAATCAGGCGCCGCAAATCACACCGGCGGAAAATTGCCCGCGCACCCAGCAGCAATTCCCTCCGCAGAAACGCACGAAATTCTAATCGGTGACACCGCAATTAGAAATCGTTGTAACCCAAAGAAAACAAAAGGAGCCCTCCCATTCTAATCGGTCGAAAATCGCACACTTCGCGCACCAATTACGCCCCAGGTAGCATAGGCAATCTTGCCTGTGCTATGAATCGCCCGCCGCGGCGGGCGATTCATCCTGTGCTCTTCGGTGTTCAATTGCTGCGTGCGAAATCTGGTGAAGTCTGC
The DNA here is from genome assembly GCA_963786205.1 of uncultured Acidobacteriota bacterium. GTDB lineage: Bacteria > Acidobacteriota > Terriglobia > Acidiferrales > UBA7541 > Palsa-295. The sequence goes on along the minus strand of CAWAYG010000009.1, from coordinate 679,790 downwards.
AGAAAGGCGCACAGGCAAGATTGCCTATGCTACCAAGACCGGGCTCCCATCAAGTCTTGCGCAAGCTGGCGAGGCTCGTCAGTCGGCCGAGGAGTTGGCGTCGGCTTCTGTGCCTATCAGGAGGCTGACTTCGCGGAGATTTTGGTAGATTTCGCGATAGGACTGGAAGAGCGAGGTTTCGTGGTAGGGGACGTCGTGCGAGCGGCAGTAGTTGCGGACAATTTTTTGGACTTGGCGGAGTTTATTGGCGGGCATGGTGGGGAAAAGGTGGTGTTCGATCTGGCAGGTGAGGCCGCCGGTGCAGAAATCGATGCCGGGGTGATTTTTGATGTTGCGGCTGGTGAGGACTTGTTCGCGGAGGAAATTGATCGCGGTGTTGCCCTGCTGCAAAGGCATGCCTTGGTGATTGGGCGCGAAAATCAGCGTGAGATACAGGCCCAGAAAGGCCTGATGGGCGATGACGAAAAGAATGGCATGGGGGAAGCCCAGCAGGTAAGTGAGCAGGCCGAGATACCAGCAGGCGTGGAGGATGAGGAGACTCACTTCGAGGACGGGATGCGCGACTTTGTGGCGCTGGAGGAAGCGAATACTGTCGTATTTCAGGACGAAGGCTTCGAGCAGGGACAACGGGAAGAACGAGAAGTGCTGGTATTTCACGGAGAGGCGCGCGAGGCCGTGCTTCGCGGCGGCTTGTTCTTTGGAAAATGCGAAAGGGATCAGGTCGAGGTCGGGATCGGCGGTGACGTGGTTCGGCGAACAGTGATGGTGATTGTGCTTGTCGAGCCACCAGCTGTAGCTGAAGCCGAGAAGCAGATTCGAATGCAGCAGGCCCAGGAATTGATTGCCGGCAGGGCCGCTGAAAATTTCCTGGTGGCCGGCGTCGTGAACGATGAAACCGAGTTGCGTGAAGACGAAGGCGAGGAAAGCGGCGTTGCAAAGTTCGATCCAGGGATTATGAAATTTGGCGATGAGCACGAAGGCGCCGACGAACATGGCGACGTTGAGGAGAATCTTTCGGACGTAGTACGCGGGCTGCTTCGCTAACAGGCCGCTGTGCCGCACCAGAGTTAATAGATCGCGAAATTCGTCGCCCGCCGTTGAGCCCATCTTTTCCCCTAAATGCCTGAACAATCGTGAAGATGTCCGGCAAGATTTTTTATTGACAGTTAGTGCGGACCGAGCGCACTGGCCGCAGCGGTGATACCCCGCCGACAAAAGCGCAGGCAGCAACTGGAAGGAGGACTCAATGATAACGAAATGCGGAGGATTGTCACTGGTTTATTATCGCGGGATTTCTGGTAGGGGCGGACGGCGACGCGCGGCGTTGACTCTGCTGGGTTAGCGATGTACTTTCAGCGCGTTGATTCGGGGGCACGGGCTGATTTTGAGTCGGGAGCGGGAGAGGAGGGTGGCATGGTGAAATATATTGCGGTCGTGAGCTACTGGCTGGGCGTGGCGTGCTCGCTGGCGGCGGTGCTGGGGCGGATTTGCAATGCGCTGGGGATCGTGTTTGTGCGGATTATGACGAAGGGTAATTGGATCGACGTGCGCAGCTTTTTGGACGCCGGGCTTTTGTTTTTGTTCATCGCCATCGCGTCGGCGAACTTCGAGTGGCTTCAGTCGCGGCAGCGGGGATCGTGAGCTGCGGCGTTTCGCGCTTATTCCGCGGGCTGCTTGAGCTTCAGGCGCGATTTATTTTCTTCGAGGAAGGCGCGGAGGTCATCGGCGACCCCCAGCAGGCGATTCCATTGTTCGTAATATAGAGTGACCGGAAAACGGCCGAGGCCGTAGACGCTGACGCCGCCTTTTTCTCCCACGCGAAATTCGAGAGCGCCGCTGCGCTTGGGGCCGGCGGCTTTCTTTTCCAGTTCAGCGATGCGCGCTAGCAATTCTTCTTTGGTTGGTTCGGTCATGCTTGGTGCCTCCAGTTAGTTTGGCGTCAGGCGATTTTACCATCGAACGAGTTTACAGCGGAGGCGCACGCCACCGGCTCAATAGCCGACGGGTTTGCCGCTGTTGCGGCCGTCGCTGGCGCCCAGGCGTTCGTTGGTTTGCGGGTCTATGACGATGCACTCGGCGTCGCTCCAGTAGGGCGACCAGGTTGTGTCGTCGTGTTGGCCGCCGACGATTTTGTATCCCATTGTTTCCAATGCGTGGATCGTGTCCGGAGAAAACCACGATTCCACGAAGAGCACATCTGGCATCCATTGTTGATGGAAGCGGGGGGCGTCGATCGCTTCTTGGATGTTCATGCCGTAATCGACCACGCCCATGATGGCTAGCGCAACCGTCGTGATGATGCGCGAGGAGCCGGGCGAGCCCAGGACTAGAAAAAGTTTGCCGTCTTTCAGGACGATCGTCGGGGTCATGGAAGAGAGCGGGCGTTTGCCGGGGCCGATGGAGTTTGCCGCGCCTTGGATTAGACCATCGCCGTTTGGCGCGCCCGGTTTCGCGGAGAAGTCGTCCATTTCGTCGTTGAGGATGAAGCCGAGACCTGCGGCGGTGACGCGCGAACCGAACCAGTCATTAATAGTGGTGGTGACGGCTACGGCGTTCCCTGCGGCGTCTACTACGGAGTAGTGCGTTGTGTGAGTGGATTCGCGCGCGGCTGCGAGCTGCGATTGGTGGTTTTGCGGCGTGTCCGCTTGCGCGAGGGAATTGAAAATTGCGGGGCGATCGAGAGCTTTGCTGGCTGTGGCGTGATCGGGATCGATGGTGGCGCGCCAGGCTTCGGCGTATTTTTTATCGGTGAGCTGGGCGATTGGGAGCTTGGAGAAATCGGGATCGCCCAGGAATTCAGCGCGGTCGAAAAATGCGCGGCGGAAGGCTTCGGCGGTGAGATGGACGGATTCGGCGGAACGGCTGCCGGCTTTGGCAAGGTCGTAGCCTTCGAGAATATTCAGCGATTCGATCAGCACGGTGCCGCCTGATGACGGCGGAGGGGCGCTGATCACTTCGTAGCCGCGATAGGTGCCGCGCACCGGCTCGCGTTCTTTTACCTGATAGTGAGCTAGATCTGCGGCGGTGACGAGTCCCCCGCCCTTTTGGATTGCGGCGGCGAGTTCGTGGGCCATGGCGCCGCGGTAAAAATCATCGGGATTTTTGGCGATGCGTACGAGCGTGCGAGCCAGGTCCAGCTGGCGGAAGATTTCGTATTGCTTGTAGAAATTGCCGTTGCGTTGGAAGATTCGGCGGGATTCGGGGTAGTCGGCGAGGTGCGAGTCTTCGCGGAGGTCTCTTGCTTCTTGCCATTGCAGCGCGAAACCATCGCGGGCCAGGCGGATCGCGGGAACCATTACCTGCGGAAGCGTCAGCTTGCCGTACTTTTTTTCGGCGTAGACCAGGCCTGCGACCGAACCGGGGACGCCGATCGCTTTGTAGCCATATTCGCTGGCGCCATCGATGACGTCGCCTTGCGCGTCGAGATACATTCCGGCGGTGGCGGCGGCTGGAGCTTCTTCGCGGAAATCTATGAAGTGAGTTTTGCCGTCGGCCATGCGGAGGAGCATGAATCCACCGCCGCCTAGATTGCCTGCTTGCGGATAGACGACGGCGAGAGCAAAGCCGGTTGCCACCGCGGCGTCTATCGCGTTGCCGCCTTTGCGCATGATTTCGACGCCGGCTTTGGATGCGAGTTCGTCAATGCTGGCGACGATGGCGTGCGGGGCGTGGACCGGCTTTGAATCGGCGGCGAGCGGAGTCGCGAGGAGCAGCGCGGCTAGTGGCGTTAGGAGTAGCTTTTTCAATCGAGCCTCTTGAACAGAGTTAAGAGTTGAAAGGTAAAAGCCGGTCGCTCTCAGCTGGGCGCCGAAAAACCGACGTCAACGTCAACAGCAACGTCAAAGGCGCCCGCCTAAAAAGAAAAAGCAGGCGGCCGCTACAAATTCAACGGCAACGTCAAAGGCGGGCGCAGCAAGCGGCGCCCCTATCAATTCAAAACCAGAACAAAGGCAACACCAGCTGCCTCCAACGTTGCGACTCGAGCCTCGATTATTGCCGGCCTACTTTACCGCGGAGGCTTTGGTAGATTGCGTTGGAATCGTAGCCTACGCCTGCTTTGAAAACTAATTCCGGCTTTTCGATTGTGGTTATGTCTTTGGCTAAGTCGCCATTCAGGAGCACCATGTCGGCTTGCTTGCCTGCGGCGACCGTGCCGATGCGTTCGGATTCGCCCAAGAATGTGGCGCCATTTTGCGTGGCGATCTGGATTGCTTCGGTCGGCGCGAAACCGGCTTCGGCTAGCAGCTCGATATTGCGTTGATCGCCGAGGCCGGCGAGCGCGTGCCCGTCGCCGGTGGGATCGCAGCCGGCCATCAGCAAGCCGCCGGCGGCTACGAACTCGCGCTCGAATTTCATTTCTTTTTGCAGCAGCGGCACGAATAGCGATTCAGCGGATTCCCTGCTGGCACGACTGGTCATGACCTTGGACCAAGCCTCTGAAACCAGGAGCACTCTTGTGCGGGCCATGAGGCCGTTGCGGTCCATCGGCGGACGCAGGCCCCCTTCGAGAACGGCTAGCGTGGAGGTGATGGCGACGTGGTGCGCTACGAGATTCTGAATGGTTTGTTTCAACTGCGAGCTGTCTGGCTCGACGTTCATGACGATGTCTTTTACTTCGGCGAAATAATCCGGGCCGCATATACCTGGCTGGCGTTTCGCGTACAGCTCGCCATCGGGCGCGCCGAAGGGGCCGTGCTCGAGGTTATCAATTCCCATTTCGGCGGCTTCGTTGTAGCCCACAGAACAAATGTGTCCGGTGACTTTCATATTTAGCTTGTGGGCTTCGTCAATTCCGGCGCGGAGTTCGTCGGGCGTGACGTCCACGTAGGCTTTGACGGAGGTGAAGCCGACGGAATGCCAGTAGCGCACGAAGGCGCGGGCTTCCTCGGCGTCTTTTAGCTCGTGCATCTGCGGGATCAGGGCAGGGGCGCCTTCGAGGTACGGAGTGGTGAGATAAAAATTGGGACCGGGGATTTTTCCGCTGTCTACGTACTTCTTTACGGCTAGGTCGCCGTAGGGATCCATGGAGCCGGTGGTGCGGGCGGTCGTAACCCCGCTGGCTAAATAGAGTGGAGGGAAAGAAAAGAACTGTTCGACTGCGGTGAGGGGGCCATCGGCTGCGGCGGGATAGAAAATGTGTTCGTGCATGCCGACGATGCCGGGGATTACGGTTTTGCCTGTGGCGTCGATAACTTTTGCGCCCGACGGGATTGCTGTGCTCGCGGTTGCGCCTATGGCTGCGATTTTTCCGTGGTCAATTACTACGGCTTGGTCAGATTGCGGGGCTGAGCCGGTGCCGTCAATCAGTTCGACGTGCGTCAGGACGATCACCGGTGCGTTCTCGCGGATGAAATTTGGGGCCGCGGTTGGCTGCTGCGCCGCCACGCTGGCTATCCCAACACTGCCGGCAACGACGAGACCGACCACCGCGATGAAACATTTCCGCATTCCGATCCTCCTGCCTTTCGTGCACGACTGCGCTGCTGCCGAGCAAATAGCCGCGCGGATTATACATGCTGTTGCGCCGACTGCCACGAAGGTTCGCGCTGGCATGCGCATCGGAAGAGTTGGTGGCGGGATGCGCGTCGGATCGTCAGAGACGTGGAGGGCGGGGCGAAAAGCCACTGCGACGGCAGTACAAATACACATGCTGCCCGGTTCGATGAACCTGAACCGGCCGCTACAAGTGCAAAGGCAAGCTCACCGTGTGCGGACATTGCCCGGGCGAGTGGGCGTAGTTGTTGAACGGGTAATCGCGGCGGTATATTCTTGCTCAGAGGGAAGCGATGACTACCGCGAACGAAGTTGACGAGAAAAATCCGACGCCGTATGTTTTTGTTAGCGGCGATGCGGAGCAGGAGCATCAGGACGAGATCAATCGTTTTGCGAGCAAAGGTTACCGGGTGATTGGTATGAGCCAGAACTCCGCGTCGGTGTCTTACGGTAAATCCGTTGTGGTGCTGATGGGATTTGGCAGTTACGCGCCGCACTAGGGCGAAATTCGCGGAGGAACGATGAGCGCAACGATGGCGCGCGACACGCAGGAAAGTTGGCCGGAGCTGCCACTGGCGGCCTGGCAGGAGACTTATGCGACGCTGCATCTGTGGTCCCAGATTGTGGGCAAGGTTCGGCTGGCGCTGAGCCCGCGGGTCAATCAGTGGTGGGAAGTGCCGCTCTATGTGAGCGCGAACGGCCTGACTACCTCTGCAATTCCCTACCCCGACGGGATCTTCGAGGTCGAATTCGATTTCCTCCATCACCGATTGACGATCAAGACCAATCACAGCACTGCGGCGACGCTCGGGCTTAGGCCTCGTTCGGTAGCGGATTTTTACCAGGACTTTATGGCGGCGCTAGCTTCTTTGGGAATTTCGGTGAAAATCTGGCGCATGCCGGTGGAGATTGCGAACCCGATCGCATTTGACGAGGATACGCTGCACGCTGCGTACGATGCGGAGTATGCGAATCGGTTCTGGCGGATTCTGACAAGCAGCGAGAAAGTCTTCCAGGAATTTCGCGCGCGGTTCATTGGGAAGGCGAGCCCGGTGCATTTTTTCTGGGGGAGTTTTGATTTGGCGGCGACGCGATTTTCGGGGCGGCGCGCGCCGGAGCGCCCTGGAGCTGATGCGGTGACGCGGGAAGCGTATTCGCACGAGGTGAGCAGCGCGGGCTTCTGGCCGGGAGGCGGCGAGATTAAGGGGGCGGCGTTTTATGCGTATGCGGCGCCGGAGCCGGCGGGGTTCGGGCAGGCGCCGGTACGGCCGTCGCAGGCGTTTTATCATCCGCAGATGAAAGAGTTTTTGTTGATGTATGACGATGTGCGGACAGACGCTTCGCCGCGGGAGGCTCTGCTGGAGTTTTTGCAGAGCACTTACGAAGCTGCGGCGGACCTTGCTAAGTGGGACCGCAAGGAACTGGAGAGAGCGGCTGGATAGAGGCTTGCTTCTCGCGATTATTGCGGTGTGGCACCGGCAATAACGCGTCGCGGCTACGAATCGACCCTGCCCCGCATACGTGTGAGGCTTGTGTCGCACCTACGGCGCTCGGGATCTTATTCGCCTCATTTCCCACCGCTTCCGCGGTGGGCTAGCTTATGCCGCGCCTACGGCGCTGAATCTCGCTGTGAGTTTCGATTCCTGCTAGCACGCAGAGAAAAAGCAGATCCCTCCGCCGCCTCGTGGCTTCGGGATGACAACGACTTCCTTTTTTTGCACACTTCGCACCGTGAACTACAAAGTGTGATTTAACCCACGCAGCAATTCCACTATGCAACTTGTATCGCATAGCGCATCTCGCATAGCGCATCTCGCATAGCGCATCTCGCACATGGCTTGTCACAAATGTTGTGTGCGCCGTCTGAACCTTAGACGCGCGAAATCTCAGAAAGAAATCCAGCGTTTGGAAACGTTCTGGAAATTTCGTTTTGGATTGCACGCTAACAGGCGCGGTGGCGTGCGCGTCTAAGCGGCGTGGAGACAAATGTGACCTGGCAATCTAACTCTGGAGTGGCGCATTACCCGACGCGCGGGATCTTGAGCGCATGCTGAGTTCTCAATGGCGACGCGGCGCGCGTTTGGCAACGCTGCTCGTCGTGACGAGTTTTCTTTGTGCATGCCACGAGAAGAATTCGGAATTTGCGGCCGGACGCAAGGCCGAGGCTATTCAAGATTACGATACGGCGCTGGTGCATTACCATCGCGCGGCGCTGGCGAACCCCTCCGACGCGGAGTACAAACTGCGCGAAATGCACATGCGTTATGTGGCGGGATCTTTCCATCTGGAGCAGGGGCGAAAAGCGGCGCAGAAGGGCGATCTGCAGCTGGCGCTATCGGAATTCGAGAAGGCTGAGGCGATTGATCCTTCGAATGAGGCGGCGGCACAGCAGGCCAAGAGCACGGCGGAATTGCTGACGGCGGTTAACAACGTTTCGAATGAGAAGCCCGATGATTCTTCCGCGGACGAAAAGGAAATGTTGGCCGGGCCGCCGAATCTGAAGCCGCTCTCACTGGAACCGCTCAATTTGAAGATGACCAACGATTCGCGCGTGGTGTTTGAAACGATCGCGAAGCTTGCCGGGCTGAGCGTGATATTCGACCCGGATTATGTATCGCACCGCGTGACGGTGGATTTGCCGGGAGTGACGCTAGAACAGGGTTTGGATGCGGTGTCGTTCGAAAGCAAGGCGTTCTGGAAGCCTTTAACGAGCAGCGTAATCGAGGTGGCGCCGGACAATCCGCAGAAGCGGAAGGATATTGAGGATGAGGTGGTGGGGACATTTTATATTTCGAATTCGCTGACGCCTCAGGATCTGACGGAGATTGTGAACGGATTGCGGCAATTGTTGGACCTGCATCGTTTGCAGCAGGTGAACGCGCAGAACGCCATTGTGATTCGCGACACACCGGACAAGCTGGAGTTGGCGGGGAAAATCATTCGCGACATTGACAAGGCCAAACCGGAAGTGTTGCTGCACGTGCAGGTGTTGTCGGCCGATCGGGATCGCATGCGTCAACTGGGGATTCTGCCCGGGCAAACTGTCGCGCTGACTTTTAATCCGCGCTGCTCGGTGCAATCGGCGAGCAGCGATTGCAGTTCGTCGAGCAGTTCGAGCAGCTCCAGCAGCTCGCCGCTGCAGATTACTTTGAATAATTTGCAGCGCCTGGCGAGCGCGGATTACAGCTTGACGCTGCCCGGGGCGTCAGCGGAAGCCATATTGACGGACAACAAGACGAAGATCATTCAGGACCCGGAAATTCGCGTGACGGACGGCGAGAAGGCCACGTTGAAAATTGGGCAGCGCGTGCCGGTGGCGACGGGGAGCACGCAGGCCGCGACGGGGGTGGCTGCTTCAGCGGCGCTCAGCTCGCTGGTGAACACACAGTTTACGTACATTGATGTGGGGGTGAACATCGAGGCGCAGCCGCGGGTGCATCCCGATGGCGACGTGAGCATGAAGCTGGTGGTTGAAGTTTCGTCGGTGGCGAGCTTCCAGACGATCGGCGGGATTCAAGAGCCGGTGATCAGCCAGCGCAAGATCGAGCACGAGGTGCGGCTGAAAGATGGCGAGGTGAATATTCTGGGCGGGTTGATCCAGCGGACCGACAACGACAATCTGAATGGAATACCTGGGGCGGCAAGCGTGCCGGGGCTGAAGTATTTGTTCTCGCAGGACAGCAAGGAAGGGATTGATGACGAAGTGCTGATCGTGCTGACGCCGCATATTTTGCGATTTCCTAGCATCACTGCCGAGAATTTGCGACGGCTGGCGGCGGGGACGGATTCGAATGTGCGGGTGTTTCGGCAGGTTTCCAGCGACGCGCACGCCGAGGCTTCGCCGGGCGGAAATTCCGGGGTGAATCCTGTTACGCCACATGCGGCGTTGCCGTCTGGTGCGCAGCCTTCGGAACAGGCTGCGGCAGTTGCCGCGGTGTATTCCGTTGGCCCGGCCGTTGGTAGTGCGAGCGCGGCCGCGGAGCTTCGATTCAGTCCCGAACGCGTGACGTTGAAGAGCGGCGATTCAGAAATTGTGGGAGTTTCGGTCGCAGGTGTGAGCGATCTTTTTTCAGTTCCCTTGCTATTGAAATACGACCCGGCTGTGATTCAGATTGTCGAGGTGCGCGATGGCGGATTTCTTTCCGGCGGGACGCAAACCGTCGCGATCGTCCAGCGCATTGACGCGCAAAAGGGCGAGGTGATGATTTCGTGCACGCGCGGACCGCACACGGCTGGAGTGAATGGCAGCGGAACGATTTTGGGATTGGTGGTCAGGGCTGTGAGTCCAGGCGATGCGAGGATACAGATCGTAGAAGCGCGGCCGCAGGATTCGCAGCAGCGCAGCATTCCGATGAGTTCGGGAGAGGCAGTGATACGAGTGCAATGACGCGCAAAAATGCAGGCGCCCCACCCACCGCGCGCGCGCGACGGATGGGGCGCTGTGTTTGTTGCCGTTCGGCTGATTGCGGGCTACTGCGCGGCCTTTTCGCCTTTTTTCCTGGGCTCGCCGGAGGGCGCGGGCTTCCAGAACGTGGGATCGGCCTTGATCATTTCCGGGCCGACGTAGCTGATGGCTGGATTCAGGGCGAACAGATTGATTTCGGCCTGATCAACTGAGGCGGACATCAGTTCGTTGAGCTGCTTCATTCCCTCTTTGCCGATGGCTTCCACGAATTTGGGACCGTTGGCGAAATTGCGGTCTATTTCCGCGGCGGATTTCAGGGGCGTGAGGTAGATGAAGTAGTTTTCGGGGCCGCCGTAGGCGCGTTCGTACATGGCCCATTGGGCGTCGGGAATTTTCGTGTAGGCGTCCTTGACCAGCTTCATGATGCTGCTCCAGTCCTCATCGTGCCCCGGTTTGACGTGAAAGACGCCGATTTCGAAGTAGCGGTCGTGCGGGAGGTCGGTTGCGGCGTTGAGGCTAAGATCGTCGCGCAGGACGTAGGCGCTGGTCTCGTAGGATTGCAGCAGGTCACCATCGGCGACTGCGGCGCGATCGAGCGCGGCCGAAAGCGTGGCGTTCTGCTGGGTGGTCATGGCGTCCTTTTCCCAGTCGGCGAAGGAATCGTAACCGGTGAAGAAGAGCGAGCGGCTGGGACCGCTGAGGGAATCCATCCCGAGATAGTAGTGGGTGTATTTGGCGGCTGCCATGGCGCGCACGAAAGCGCTTTCGGTCTTCTGGTGCGCGGCGCCGCCCTTGCCGGGTTTCAGGACTTCGCGATTAATCACCAAAACTTTCGGCGGTGTGCTGGTTCCACCGTTGTTCTGCGCCACGGCGACGGTGGCAGCGGCGAGACACAGACAAGCACCAAGCAATATGGTCACAACTCTTTTCATTTTGTGCCGACCTCCTCGGCGGAGACGTTGGAGCGGACTGCTAGCGTGGAAGGGCCGAACGGAGATCCCCGCGCGGGAACGAGTAAATTGGCTGGGATCGGCGGAAGAGTACTCGGGGTGCTGAGCGAAGTCAAGCGAGGGGAGGCTCGGGATGTTGTCGGGAGGAGCCTTACAAGGTCGGCGGGAAAGTCTGGCCACGGGCTGAGAGGCGCGGGCAAGCCGCTGCATTCCATGATCGGCGGTTCCAGCTGCCGTTTGACTACATATAACAGATCGTGTTATAAACAGGCATGAATTCCGGGCGACTAAGAAGAGTCAGGCTGGAGCGTGGCTGGAGTCAACAAGAGGCGGCGGCGCGCCTGGGTGTCACGCAAGCTTATCTTTCAATGCTAGAGAGCGGGCGCAGAGATGCGAGCTCTCTCGCTCGCAAGTTGATGCACGTTTACGGACTGGCGCCTACCGTGCTTCCTGTTGAAGAGGTCAGAGAACGCACGACTCCCGATCTGCTGGCGCATGAACTTGCAGCGCTGGGATATCCGGGTTTCGCTCATCTGCGTGGAAGGGCGAGAATGGCAAACCCCGCCAATTTTTTGCTTACGGCTTTGCTGCAGCGGAATCTGGAGGCGCGCGTCGCCGAAGGTCTTCCTTGGCTTGTATTGCGATACCCGGACATGCCGCGCGATTGGCTGGTGCGCGAATCACGCGCGCGAGCAGTGCAGAATCGGCTGGGTTTCGTTGTCACTCTTGGGAGAGCGGCAGGCAAGAGGGATGATCTTCAACCTCTCGAACAAACGCTCGCGGATAGCAAACTGGCGAAAGAAGATTCGTTCTGCCGGGAACTGAATGACGCGGAGCGTCGCTGGCTGCGCGTGAATCGCTCAGAAGAGGCCAAACAGTGGAACCTGCTAAGCGACATGCGGCCTGACGCGGTGCGGTATGCCTTCTGAAGTGGCGCCTGGTATTCCCTTGCCGTGGAACGAGTTCCTGACAAGGCTGGACGATTTGCTGGACGAAGAGATTAGGCTGGATTGCATCGGCGGTTTCGCGGTGGTTATGGGCTACGGTCTCGCGCGAGCCACCAACGACCTTGATTATCGGACGCTTCATCCATTCAACCGCATACAGGATTTGCAACGGCTCGCGGGTCCGGGGTCTGCGCTGGCCCGAGAATATGGCGTTCATGTGCAGCATACGGGCGTTGACTCGATCCCAGAGAACTACGAGGACCGTCTGACGGAAATATTTGCCGACCACTTCAAACATCTCCGCCTATTTGTTCCTGACGCGTACGATCTGGTTCTCTCAAAGCTATGCCGGAACATCGAGCGCGACCGGCGGGACGTGGAATTCCTTGCCTCGACTAAGCAACTTGACGTCGAGGTGTTGCGGGAGCGATACAAGGAATTAATACCGAATTTAATTGGCCCGCAAACTCGGCACGACGCAACACTGGAGTTCTGGGTGGAAGCCTATTTTTCGAAGCCGCAGCGCTGACAAACCGGGTCCCGTGCAATTCTATTTCTCGAACAGGGCGTTGGCTTCGGCGAAGGGCATGGTGCCTTCGAGGAGAGCGTTGTAGGTGCCGGACTGTTTTAGTTCTTGCGCGATGCGACGGGTGAGGCCCAGAGTGGCGCGCATGATGCCGGAGCCTACGCTAACGCGGGCGACGCCTAGTTCGCGGAGGCGCGGGATCGGGGGCAGGTTCGCGCCGGCGAGAATGTTCAGCGGAAATTTTAGCGTGTCGACTACGCGGCGGATGATAATTTCATCGGCGACGCCGGGAAGGAAGACGCAGTCGGCGCCTGCTCCGATGTAGGCCTGGAGTCGTTCGCAGGCGCGATCGAAGCGGGTGGCCGGCTCGCCGATTTGCGCGAGGTAAACGTCGGTGCGGGCGTTGATGACTACGTTTACGCCCAGACCGACTGCGACGCGGCGGACCGTGGCAATTTTTTCAATTTGCGCGGGAATGGGCGCGAGCGCGTGTGATTCGTGGTCCATGTCTTCCAGGTTCAGGCCCACGGCGCCTGCTGCGATCAGGCCAGCCGTGGTTTTGGCGACATCACCGTAGCCAGCTTCCAGGTCCGCGGTGACGGGAAGCTGCACGCAATCGCAGATTTGCCCTACTGTTGCGAGCATCAAGTCCGGGGGAATGCTTTCACCATCCGAATAGCCGAGCGAGAAAGCGACTCCCGCGCTGGTGGTGGCGATTGCAGGAAAGCCGGTTTGCTCGAAGATGCGCGCGCTGGCGCAGTCCCAGGCGTTGGGCAGGACCAGAATTCCCGGGCCGCGATGCAGCGAACGGAAGAACTCCGCTTTTTCGTTTTGCGTTTTCATGCGGATATTATATTCGAGGGCGAGAGCTTGTGCGTCGGTGAAATGACGATGGCGACTTGCGGGGCAAACAAATCGGCGGCGAGCGCATGGCTTAGATGTCGCGCATTCTGAACGATGTGTTTTGCGATTGACGCGGGTTCCGCAATGTTAATATTACAGTCATATGAAAGCATCGTTGCAATTTCCCATGCCGGAAGAACGGCAGCGGCGAATCGAAAAGGCTCTATTCCGCGGAGGATGTCTGACGCTGGAGAATCCTGTGTACCGACGCGTTTTGCGCTTGCTGCTCGATGCCCTGCTGACTCCGGATCTGACTCCACGCGATTTGACCGTGGCGGCGCTCGGGATCAAGAGTCGCGCGGCCGTAGCTCACGTGGTGGCGCGCGAGCCCGGTGTAGCGGCCGGCCTCGAAGAATACACGTACCTGCTGCGGCAGCGCGGCGTGAAGGTCACATTGAAAAAAGAAGACGGCGACGTGTTTCAGACGGGAGACGTGTTGCTGCGCGCCGAGGGTGGCGAAAACAAGTTGCTGAGTTTGGAGCGCGTGGGACTGAACATATTGCAGCGCTTGTGCGGGATCGCGACGGCGACGCAGCGTTTGCAAGAGCGCGCGCGCCTGCAATGCCCGGCGACGCGAATTGTCGGCACCCGGAAAACACCCTGGGGGCTATTGGACAAGCGCGCGATACACCTGGGCGGAGGGGGCACGCACCGGCTCGGTTTGGGCGATGGAATTGTCGTGAAGAATAATCACCTGGCATTGCTGGCGCGCAACGAAGAGCAGGCTGCGCCGCTGGCTGTGGAGAAAGCATGGAAGTCGCGGCGCCGCGCGGCGTTCATCGAGGTGGAAGTGCGCAGCGAAGAAGGGGCGCTGGCCGCGGCGCGGGCGTTCAAGCGTTTGCGCGCCGAGGCTCCTTCGGCCACGCGGGAATATCCTTGCCTGATGATGCTGGACAACCTGATGCCGGACGACGTGCGGCAAATTATCGTGGCGATGCGCAGGGAAAAAGTGTGGGAAGGTGCGCTGGTGGAAGCCAGCGGCGGAATCTCCGAGACGAATATGGAGCTGTACGCGGCCACCGAGGTGGACGCGATTTCACTGGGAGCGCTGACGCATTCGGTGCGCGCGCTGGATCTTAGCCAGCGGATTGTGTAGCTGTGCGGCGCGATTCAGCAGTGTGCGCCGGTTGTTGGAACCCTGGGCGTCACTCGCCCTTTAGATGCACAATCGGATTCACTGCACCCGACGCAATTTCCAGGCTCGTCAGCGTATCTTTATAGACGATCACGACAACGGTCGGATCGCTCACCTGCTCGATCGTTGCGCTTCCTTCTTCGTCCGTCGTGTACCATCGCTCCAAATAAAGTGTCGCGTCACGGTCACGAACAAGAACGCCTGCCCCGGCAGCAGGCTTTCCATCCGGCCGCACAACCTGAAGGTGTGTCCACGACTTTGGCCCAACGGTTATGACATCGCCATAACCGTGAGTGCCCAGAAATTGTACCGTCACGACGACATCTCGAGGTTTCGATCCGACCAGGAATTCATCGATCTTAGTTTGAAGCGTTCCGTAGGGTTTCGTTGCGACAACACGATACAAGCCGGGTGACAGATCCGCCGTGGGCGCGCGACCTTCTTGATCGGTCAACCCGCGCATGACTTCGCGCTGGTGATCGCCTAGATTCTGCACGATGACCAACACATTTCGTTCACCCTCGCCTGAGGGATTCTGTACTTTAATTGTTACCGCAGATCCTTGAATTGACGCCAACAGAACTAACACCGTGACAATGTAACGCACAGCCTGTCTCCTCGGTAATTATTCAGCTGGTTGCCCGGGTCGCGGATGGCCTGTCCACGCGTCACTAGCGGCGGAATTATTTCGGATGTGACTTTGCTAGTTCAGCGGATTGCGCGAAGGCTTCCCGCGTGGCTTGGTGTGCTTTGTTGGCGTGCTCCATCGCTTGCCGGGAATGCTCGTTGCCCGTGAAGTGGTCCTGCTTACCGTGGTGCACGGCGGCGGCGCGGTGCGCGTGCGCGGCCATTTCATGGAATTCCGCGGCTCTCTGATGCGAATCGTAGTTCATGACGCCTCCTTCTTCTTCGGATGACTGTTTTTCAGCTATACCTCATGCAACGTTAGCGCTTTGCGGTTTCGCTGTCCATCGCGTTGCGGTGTCGGACGTGCACTTCAAATGGCGCACTGAAGTGCGCCGCTACAAACTCTTTGCTGTGGTCGCAGGTACAGCGCTTTAATGCGAAATATCCTCCAGCGCGAGGCCCCGGGTGCGCGGGCCGAAGATGCCGATTGCCAGGACGACGACGGCCATGGCTGCGGCGATGAAGGCGAAGACGCCGCGCGTGCCGTAGTGGCGCAAGAAGAAAGCGATCAGGAAACTGGTGAAAATGGCGCTGAGGCGGCTCCAGGAATAGACGAAGCCTACTGCTTGCGCGCGGATGCGCGTGGGGAATAATTCCGCCTGGTAGGCGTGGAACGCGATGGACATGCAGTTATTGGCGCAGGTGAGCAGCACCCCGCAGGCGATTAGCCAGATGGGATCCCGTTGGCGCGCGAACAAGACGCCGAAAATGGCGATGCATGTGGCGGTGAAGACGATTTGCCATTTGCGTTCGATGCGATCGGCGACTCGATATGCGAGGAGCGGGCCGAGTGGGGCGCTGAGCGCGATGAGGAAGGAATATTGCAGGCTGCTGGTGGTGGTGATGCCCGTGGCGATCAGCAGCGTGGGAACCCAGGACGCGAATCCGTAATAGCCGATCGTTTGGAAAAAATTGAAGACCATGAGCATGAGCGTGCGTTTGCGGTAGGGCGGGTGCGCTAGCTCGAGCAGGCTGCCGCGCGATTCCGCGGTGCGGGTGGCGATTCCTACCGCGCGCATCGTTCGCGGCTCGTGGGAGCCGTCGGCCGCTTCCCTTTCGAGATCTTGCTGGACGTGTACTTCCATCGCAGCGGTGACGCGTTCGGCTTCGTCGAATTTTCCGTGCGCCATGAGCCAGCGCGGACTTTCCGGCAGGCCGCGACGAATGAACCATACGAAAATCGCTCCGAGCGAGCCCGCGAGTACTACCCAGCGCCAGCCGTCCAGGCCGAGCGGCTTTTGCGGCACCAGCCACCAGGAAAGCAGTGCGACTGCAGGCAGCGCGGTGAAGCCGACAATCTGACTGAGGGCGATGGCGCGGCCGCGCAGTTGTCGTGGCATCAGCTCGGTGATGTAGGTGTCTATGGTCACGAGTTCGACGCCGATGCCGACGCCCGCGATCATGCGCCACAGCACGATTCCTTGCGCGGTGTGTTGGAAAGCCATTACAACGGTGGCAGCGGTGTACCACAACAGCGAGGTGGTGAAGATCAGGCGGCGGCCGAAACGGTCGGCAGCGAAACCGAAGAGCAGCGTGCCGACGAGTAGTCCGGCGAAAGTTGCGGCGACGAAGCTGGCGAGGCCGCTGAAGCCGAAGAACGCGGCGGAGGTGCTGGTGAAAAGACCGCTGCGGACAAGCCCCGGTCCGACGTAGGCGGTGAAAAACAAATCGTAATATTCGAACCATCCGCCGAGCGAAAGCAGCAGCACCAGCGACCAGATGTAGCGGGTGGCGGGCAAGCGTTCGAGGCGCACGCGGATGAGCAGGGCGCGATGGCGCGCCTCATCGTGCGACGCAAGCAGCACGGGGTCGTCGGGCGTCGACGCGGGCGGAATGGGTGGCGGTGGAGATGACGACGGCATTGCAGCCAGCCTAAACGGTCGCGAGCGTCGGCACAAGTCTACGACGGGGTTCGCTGGAGGCGGCGCTAATCGTCAGCGGTGCTGCGCATTTTGCAAATGTGATTCACACGAGGACACACGAGTGGTGGGGAAGACCACTCGTTGTGGAGCTACTGCTACTCGGAGGAAGTAGAGGAAGGGAGAAGAGAGCGCAAGCCGGGCCCAGCCCTTAGAATTTTATTAATAAGGTTCCCCAGCCTGCGCTCTCTAATGTCCCGCACGCATAATGCGCAAGACTTACGGATTCGGCCATACAGTAAATACCTGAAATTTGCGCTAGGGGATTCCCGTATCCCGTCGGTGCGCTAGGACGGCGGATTCCCAACGGCGACGTCAAAGACGCCCACCTAAAAAAGCCGGCGGCCGCTACAAATTCAAAATCAGAGACTCTTCCGCCGCTATTGTCGCGGGGCGGCTGGAGCGTCCCATGCGGAACCTTGGCTTGCGAAAATGGGTTACCGTTTCAGCGGACTTGCAGGCCTTGCCGCTGCGTTGGCGGCGGGACGATGCCGTTCAGGCGCACGTAATAAACGATTTGGCCGTAGTGATCGGCGATGTGCCAAACGGCGATAGTCGCTATGCCCAGCTTGGTGTTCGGGCCGCCGTAGCGGCCTTCGACGCGGTCCATGGCGTTTTGCGCGTTGACGGTGGCGAGGACTTTGTTGCCGTAGTCGAAGGAATCGCGCAGGTATTTCAGAAGCTCGGGCTTGGTCTTCGCCGGCGCGGGCCCGCCTTTCTCGCAGCCGTCCGGGGGAGTCTTGCCTTCGATCTCGTTGAAGAAGGCGTAATTCGCGCAGGCGACGTGTTTGACTTGTTCGGCGAAGGAGCGCACGCCATCGAATTTGCCGCCCGGCGCGCTGGGGATGTAGGAATATTGTTCGGCGGGCATGGCTTCAGCGATTGAGAAGAATTGGTCTTCCGTATAGCTCAGGATCCCACCGATGCTTTCGGCGGTGGTCTTGGGGATTTCTTGTTGCTGCGCGTAGGCGGGCGCGACGAGCATCCCAAGAAAAGCCAGCGCGGCGGCGACGTTCAATAGGGGTCGTGCGAAAGCGGAAAGATATTTCATGTCAAGCGCCTCCGGGAACAATGCGCGGGAATACCTTAGCGATAGTGGAAACAAAAGGCTGGGAGCGGCGCTCAGGCTGAAACTGGCGCGGCGGACTTCAGCCAGCGCTCCATCTGGTTGTGATCCACCAAGCCGGCTTGTTGCGTTACGGTGCGGCCTCCGAAGAGGACCACGAAGTTGGGGATGCTGCTGACCTGGTAGCGCGCCGCGACTTGCGGGTATTTTTCCGTGTCCACTTTCAACACCACAGCCTTGCCCGCCATGTTCGCCGCGGCTCTTGCGACTTCGGGAGCGGCGGCGACGCACGGCCTGCACCATCCGGCCCAGAAATCTACGAGCACGGGAACGGGCGAGTTCTGGACAATTTCATCGAACAATTGATCGTCCACTGCGAGGGGTTCAGCGATGGGCGGCAAGGCCGATTTGCAGGAACCGCAGCGGCCCGTGCTGGCCAGAAATTTGGCCGGAACACGGTTCTGCTTCCCGCAGTGGCTACAGGCGCGAAGGACGGGCAAAAGAAACCTCCATAATCGTCAATTCGGATTGGGCGCGAACGATAGGATGCCACGGACCATACCAAAGTTCCCGTGGAATTAGCCAGAGCCGGGAGGGAGTGGCGCGCTCCGGCGGGTCAGCAGGGAGTAAAATTGTCAGTCTTGACTTTCGCTTTTTATTCGCCTACACTTTCCGGCGTTGTGACCCCAACCTCACTAAACACTTTGGAGGATTTATGGCATTGAACGAAGCGCTTCTCCCCGAGTTTGACGCCGAGATGGCCAATACGCGCAAGACGCTGGAGCGCGTGCCGACGGACAGGTTTTCCTGGAAGCCGCACGAGAAGTCCGGAACGATGGGCTGGCTCGCGAATCACCTGGCGGACGTCCCGGAGTGGGCGGTGTACACGCTGCAGCAAGAGTCGCTGGACATGGCTCCTAACGGAGTTGCGCCCACGCCGCCTCCACCGCCCAAAACCACGAAGGAGCTGCTGGCGAAGTTCGACAAGAACGTGGCGGCCGCACGCGGGTTGCTGGCGAAGGCCAGCGATGCGGAGATGCATAAGACGTGGTCGCTGCTGAGCAACGGCACGACGATCATTGCTATGCCGCGCATCGCCTGTTTGCGTACGTGGGTGATGAACCATGGCATCCATCATCGCGCGCAGCTGGGAGTGTATCTGCGGTTGAACAACGTCGCGGTGCCGGCGATTTATGGGCCGTCGGCAGATGAAGGCGCGATGTAACAGTGGCGCAATGCCTCCGATCAATGGCTTCCCTGCTGGCAACCGGCGGGTGGCGGAACTGCCTTTAATCTCCCGCGTTCGATAGAGCGTGGGAGGCAAAAGGCGCGTTCCGCCGTCCGCCACCTGTTTTGCTCGCGTTCGCCGGGCCTTAGTACGAAACCCCTAGTCCAGCACATGTGACACCTTCGGTACCAACGGCCCATTCCCCCGGCGGCACCCTGCTCGCTATTCTCCAAGAGCGCCATGCACTGCCGGTGCAGGCAGGACTATGGGCTATAGGGTCTCTTCGGCTTATCTTCGCTCGCTCGATATCTCCAATTTGGGGCTGGAGAAGGCGCGCCTGCGCACAAAATTCCTCCTTTCGCTTACCTTGCTGATTGCCGCGCTTACCTTCGCCACTTTGGCAGTCGTGCGTCATGCCGCCGAAGAACAGGTACGCACGGGTGTGGAGCGGGATGCGCGCAATTCCGTATTGACGTTTCAAAACTTGCGTTCCGAACGGCAGATTCAGCTTGAGCGCACCGCCGAACTGCTGGCCACGCTTCCGGCGTTGAAGGCAATGATGGCGGACGAGCAGGTCTCCGCCATGCAGGATACTTCCGAACAGATGTGGCGATCCGGGGACACCGAGCTTTTTGCGCTGGCGGATTGGACTGGAAAGATCGTCGCGCTGCACACATCGGTGTCGGGCTTTTCGCGTGACGCCGGCCAAAAGGCATTGGCCCGTTCGTCCGGCTCAAACGGAGCAGGCGGGTGGTGGTTTGGCGACGGACATTTGTACCAGGTTGCACTGCGGCCGATTCAGCTTGGCGGGGCGTCGTCGCAAATGTATTTGGGTACGGTAGTCGTCGGGCGCGAGATTGATTCGAGTGTGGCGGCAGAGGTGGGCCGAATCGCTTTGTGCCAGGTAGCGTTCCGCTACGGCGACGAAGCAGTGGTCAGTTCGTTTTCCACGATGGATGACGCGATGGCGGCGAACGCGCTGAAGTCCGGGGCTAGCAAAGACAAAATCGAAATTGGCGGCAAGAGCTACCTGGTGAGTTCGGTGAACTTGACGCCCGGGACTTCCCCGCCCCTTACGCTGACGGTGCTTAAGTCCTACGACGACGCGATGTCGTTTCTCACGCGGCTGAATCACACGCTGTCGACGCTGGGATTCCTCGCGGTGTTCGCGGGCGGAGCACTGGTGTTCTTGCTTTCGCGGACCTTTACGCAACCTCTGGAGTCGTTGGTGCAAGGTGCGCGCGCCCTGGAGCAAGGGAATTATCACTATCCCCTCGGTCCGGACACCGGAGATGAGGTGTCCGAAGTGACTGCGGCGTTCGAACGGATGCGCGGCACTCTGCTGAAAAACGAGGAAGAACGTGCGACATTGGAAAACCAGCTGCGGCAAGCGCAGAAAATGGAAGCGGTGGGCAGATTTGCCGGTGGCGTGGCGCACGATTTCAACAATCTGCTTACGGTGATTAAGGGTCACAGCGATCTGCTGGAAATGAAGTTGGGCACATTGAACGCGGCGCAACACAGCATCGCGCAAGTGCGTAAAGCCGCGGACCGCGCTACGACTCTGACGCGCCAGTTGCTCGCTTTCAGCCGCATGCAAGTGCTGCAGCCGCGGGTGCTGGATCTGAACGCCCTGATTTCGGATGTGAGCAAAATGCTGCCCATGCTGATCGGTGAAGAAATTGAATACAAGTTCCGCCCGGGCGAATCGCTGGCGCGAGTAAAAGCTGATCCGTCGCAGATCGAGCAGGTGCTGGTGAATCTGGCGGTGAACGCGCGCGACGCGATGCCTAAAGGCGGCAATCTGACGGTTACCACGCAAAATGTGCTGCTGGATGCCGCCTACGCGCGCAGCCACCCGCCTACGGTCGCGGGACGTTACGTTTTGCTGACCGTCGCGGACACCGGCTGCGGAATGGACGAATTGACGAAGGCGAAGGTGTTTGAACCGTTTTTCACGACCAAGGAAGTGGGTAAAGGCACGGGGCTCGGCCTGGCGACCGTATATGGCGTGGTAAAGCAAAGCGGAGGATACATCTGGGTGGACAGCGCGCCAGGCGAAGGCACGCGCTTCGAAATATTCTTGCCGCAGAGCACGGCCGCACCGCAGCTGCCTTGCGAAGACGAGCCCCTCGCCAAGTATTCGCGCGGCGTTGGAACCGTGCTGCTGGCGGAGGACGAAGAAGGGGTTCGCGAGCTGGCGAGCGAATTTCTGAGCTCGAGCGGATACAAGGTCATCACGGGCAAAGATGGATTGGATGCGCTGGAGAAAGCGGAACAGGAAACGGGAGCCATCGATGTTTTGGTGACCGACGTGGTGATGCCACGCATGCGTGGCACAGAGCTCGCCCAGCGGCTGAAACGCGCGCACCCGCGTATAAAGATTGTGTATATGTCCGGATACCTGGAGCACAATTCCGATGACGGCTTCGTCGCGGATTCCGCACATTTGCAAAAGCCCTTCTCGCGCGATTCGCTATTGAACAAAATGCGCGAAGCGCTGGGACAGGAAGTGGAACAACCGCTGCAGACGATCTAGCCGATCTCGCCGCGCGATCATGTCCAATACCGGCGAAGTCATTTGCACACCCAACCGAAATGCATTGCCACCCAAACACCTTCCAAATCGCGATGAAATTCCAAACAGCTTCGCCCGAATGCGGTAGACTGAAAACACTCTGCCCGACCGCGAGTGGAGCCATGCGATGTCCAGGATTGATGAAATTATCGTGAAAGACCCCGACGTGCTCGCAGGAACTGCACTGTTCCGTGGTACGCGCGTGCCCTTCCAAGCGCTCCTGGATTACCTCGAATTTGCGCGAGTTTTGTCAGTAGGACGATGACAGGATCCCAAACGAGGACCGCGATCATACGCCCTCGCGACGCTAGTTGCGGCTTCTTTGCCACGTCATGGTAGGGGGCACTGTCGCAGCGATCACTCGCGTAACCGTTCTGGCGCCTCGTTGCGAAGTCGAAGTACGAGCTCGGTTGACGGCATCAATCCAACGATTGCCCGCCGATTCGGCCACCCCATGGCTGGGACGCCCGTGACGCCGACCTTGTGCCCGTCTTCGATGAAGGCGTCGACCGTCGGAGAAAACTGGCGCTCGTGCCAGGAGGTTTCCACGTCCGCGGCAGAGATGTCGAAGCGTTCAGCGATTGGGACGATGACCTCGCGTTTCGAGATATCGGCGTGTTCGGTGAAAAACGCGCGCGAAACGTCGTGGCAAAAAGCGCCTGCTTTGCCGTCGCCCTTTTGGGCGCGCACGAGTTCAGCAGTCTCAAGCGCAAAACGTGAGTTCACGTTACGTTGCGGCGGGTCGATTGGAAGTCCGCCTTCTTGAGCTAAATGTTCGAGCCTCGCGCGAACCTGTGGCCGCTGCTCCGGCGAAAACGGCTTTGGTGCACCTTGGAGCGGCGTGTCCGGATGGATTTCGAAAGGAAGCCAACGCAAATCGGCTTGCAGTTCTCGCGCCGCTTGTTCGGCCCAAACTGAGCCGAGATAGCAAAAAGGTCAAATAACGTCAGACCAGATGTTGATCACGCGATTCATCATTTGTGAGCTACGGCCTAGTGGACAAGATGCTTATCGAAGAACCTGGCCCAGTCGGTGAATACTTCTCTGGATTCAGGTGCATAGGGATTCAGGACGAAGCTGATGTGCGACATACCTTCAAAGACGTTTAACTCAGCCTCTACGTTGGATCGGCGTAGCTTTCGGTGAGTTAAGACCGTGAGACTGAGCAACAGGTCCCGGGTTCCGCTCGTGAGGACGGTGGGCGGGAAGCCATGGAAATCGCCGTAAATTGGTGATATATGGGGGTCCTTCAGGTCATTGCCGTTGGCATAAAGCTTTGCCGCGCGGCCCAGATAACCGCGGTAGCTGACGAGAATATTGTCGAGCCATTCGTTCGTTCGATAAGTGTCTCCGGTTTCCGTCAAATCCACCCATGGCGTTCCGATAGCGAGCGCAGCCGGCAACGGTAGGGCTTCTTCTTTGGCCCGCAAGATCATTGCGACCGCCATGCCTGCACCGGCCGAGCTGCCATAGAGCCCCAGCTTTTTCGGATCGTTTGTCTCGGCAATCGCCCTCCACACTTTCAGGCAATCGTCCAGGCCAGCGGGATAGGGTGATCCGGCGGCATCCGGTAATCGATTGAAATGATTTTGAAACCGCCATACGCAGCCATCGACGTCGGTTCCTGGGTTCCAGCTACGCCTGGATTATAGACAAACCCACCGCCATGAATATTCACGAGAAGGCGATTCTGATTTTCTGGCGCAATCACCTTCGGCGTCAGGATGAATGCTTTGACGCCGTCAATTACGGTTGGCTCCATGATGACGCCGAGTTTCTCCTGCGCCTCACCAGTTGCGGCAGCGGTCTCGTCGCCGAGTGTACTGATCAGCCTTTTCCAATCCGCCGCATCTTTTGGATTGGCATCCCACGCAGGGAGCCGATATGGGGCAGCGATTGTGGTCTGCAGCGAGGGGCTTACAGTGCCGGACAGGGGAATGCTGCGCGCAGGAACAAAGCGTGGGCCTGCTTGCTTGTTCGCCGCATTTTGCGTTGCTTCGATTTGATCCCAAGACAACTTTGCGTCAGGCATATAATCTAACCCTCCATTAATTTGCTTCTTTCCACGCGTCAACTAGCGGCAGCCTTCGCGCGGACCCGCCCCTGCTGATAAATGGTCAGACCGACGAATGCGGCTTGCACGATTGGCGCGGAGACTCCGTGTTTCCGTCCACGGTCTACAAGATCTCCAAGAATAGTGTCCACTTCGACCCGCGCGTGGTCTGTGAGGTCGTGATACATCGATGAGGCCAACGTGGAACCAACAGCAGTAAGTTGAGGACTCTTTTCTGCTAGGAACGTCTCCGACATTGGATAGCCGGAAGCAGCCGCGATTGCGGCGCATTCAAGAAGCGCCGAGACACATAACTCGGCGCCACCGGGAACCGCGACGACATCGCCGATATTTCCGCGAAGCAAACAGGTGATGGCTCCTAAGCTGGCATTCCATACCCACTTCTGCCACATCTCCTGCAAAATGTCCGCCGAGACGACGGTGTCAAATCCAGCACCGCTAAAGCCCTGATGCACTGCTTCTATCCGAGAGGTCTTCTTTCCGTCCAGTTCGCCGTAGGTGAGACTCTGGACATCGTTAAGCTGAATTATCCGGCCTTGCGAATCGATTTCGGTGTAAACGAAGCAAACCCCTCCCAGAACAGCGTCCTTGCCAAACTTCTCTGTCATTACGTCTATGTGATGCATGCCGTTCAGCACCGGAATGATGACCGTCCGTGGCCCCACTGCGGGCGCGAAATCATCGATCGCGCCGGCGAGGTTGTAGCTCTTTACGCTCAAAAAGATGACGTCGTACGGAGATGCAAGCTGAGCTGCGGTTATTAGCTTAGGCTGCGCGGTGAAATTGCCATGCGTTGGGCTGAGAATTCGCAACCCTTGGGCCTGGATTTGCTCGATTTGTTTTGGCAGGACTAGAAATGTTACATCGCGACCGGCCTGCACTAGACGGCC
Organism: uncultured Acidobacteriota bacterium; assembly: GCA_963786205.1. GTDB lineage: Bacteria > Acidobacteriota > Terriglobia > Acidiferrales > UBA7541 > Palsa-295. The sequence goes on along the minus strand of CAWAYG010000009.1, from coordinate 654,989 downwards.
TCCAAAATACCCACCAACTGCGCCGGCACCGACGACTAGAATTCGCATATCGCCACCCCTTCAGTCCCGTTCCCTCGATTCCAGAGAATGAGCAGATTTCGTTTTCGTGCAATACAGGAAATACCCGATCTCAGCGAATTCTTAAGACCACATTATCGTAATCGGCGTGTCGTTTCGGCGCGTTCGTAACGCTGCGGCAGTCTGTCTGGTATGGCCTAGCCTTTGACAAACGCGCTCGTGTTCACTGATTGAATTTCACTCGCCTGATAAGTCGCGTACTCGGAAACTGACCCACTGCCCAAGAGCTCCTAGAATTTTCAAACAGACCCACTACCCGGCTCGCCGACCTGTTGCCCTACGTATCGGATGGCTTGGAACAGATGAAATCGATCGAGCCTGGCGAGGTAGTGCGGGTCGGCTTGGACGAGGTTCTGAAATCCTCGACTTGACCTGCCGTACTTCATTCATATCCATCGAATCAACTGCGACTCGCGCGCGCGGAACGGCTTCTTTCGGTTTTATATACTCATAGGACAAGCAAAGGACAGAGCTTGCTCCGCTCTCCATCAAAAGCGGTATGGTTGGGGTTGCGGGCTTGCATAGGCACACGCTCAGGAATTCCGCTTGGGCGTGCGGCTCGCCATCGAACTGACACTTTTTAGAGCTGTGAGTGACACGGGGCCGAGCCCAGGGGAACCACGGGCTGCGCGAATCGGGGGATTCACGCAGCAGGGGCGCGGGACAGGCATTCACTCGGGCTTGGTTTTGCCTTCGGCACGCACAGTTTAAGATTTTTTCGAGCGAAGACGGGGGTCGCCCGCCCGGCAAGTGCTGCTCCGCGTGCGCGGGTTGCCGGGTAAACGGCGTGGCGATGCGGGTGACATCGCCGGCGAGGTAGCGATGAACGATAAAATGAAGCATTACGTTGTGCAGGGGTGTTGCGTTCTCCTGCTGTTAATTCCCTTCTGCTGCGGGCGGGCGGCCGCGCAAGCCGATTACACGGTCATCTCCGTGCAGAACGGCGGCGCCATTGCCGGCACCGTCACATGGACGGGGCCCGTCCCGAAGATCCCCAAGCTGCCCATCAGCAAGAATCCGGACGTGTGCGACCCCGAAGGCATGAAGACGCGCGATCTGGAGCGCTTGCTGATCAATCCCGACGGCAACGGCGTTGCCAACACCGCCGTGTTTCTGCGCGGCATCACCAAGGGCAAGCCCATGGAGCTGCCGCCGAATCGCATGCAACTGGATCAGAAAACTTGTCGTTACATTCCGCATATCATGATCGTTCCGGAGGCCGGCACGCTCAAGATCGAGAGCGAAGATCCCGTGCTGCACACCGTGCAGATGTTCGGCGTCGCGACGAACAATATTCCGTTCCCCTTTCAGCACCAGTTCATTCCGGTTACGCTGCAGCGGAACGGCGTAGTAGAACTAAAATGCAACGCCGGACACGTGTGGATGAACGCGAATGTGCTGGTGGTGAAGCATCCGTATTATGCGGTGACCGACGATCACGGCGCGTACAAGCTTTCCGATGTGCCGCCGGGCGAATACGAAATCGTGGCGTGGCATGAGGGCTGGCAAGTGCTATCGGAAGCAAAAGTGCTGGACGTCGGCGCGCAGGTGGAAGTGAAACGGCCGATGTACAGTTCTCCCGTTACTTGGACAAAGAAGGTTAGCGTGAAGCCGAGCGAACCGACGGTGGTAGACTTCACGATTTCAGAGAAGCACGAATAGCGCTTTCAGCTTTGCGATGCGGCTGTCACTTGGTTGCGGGAGTGCACGAACCGTACCGCGCGCCTGGTGCCGTTCGTCCTCTAGGCTGCAACAGCGCTAATCTTTACTTCTTCCCGGATCCCAGCGGCGGCTTTAACGAGGAAAGGTGTCCCGGCCCCTTGATCGTGGACAGCGTTCCGATCCTCGGCAGCTTCTGGCCGCGTAGCCGGGGCTTCGTCGGCTTGTTCTTGTTCATTGCCAATGCTCCCCCTCAGAGAAACGCGATCTTGAGTCGCGCGAATGGTAACGTCGGAAAGTTCCGGCCCTGACCTCGATCGCCCAAATCCGCGCAAATATACGCGATTTCTAGTGACAGGTCACCGCGTCTGTGTGAATCCTGCATCAATTGTTCGAGAATTTTTGCAGCGTAAGTCCCGTCGCGATGGCCGCCGCGCGATTTACGTCGCGCTTCCTGTCAGCCGCGCGATCAGGAGGCGGAAGAAACGCTCGGGATCAACGCCTACTGCGACTTGGGCATTGGGCTTATAGGACACCTCTGTGGGCGGCGGTTCGGGGGCGCTGGTTTCCATTGGCGCGGATCTGCGCACTGGGCCGCGGCCGTCATAGCCGAGCGTTTGACCTGCGGTCCATTCTCCGACGGTTTCCACTTCCACGTAATAGTCCTTTCGCGTGATCACGTCGTGGTCAATCAGCGAAGCGACGGCGAGCGCATCGTGCAGATCGATGTCCGTCACTTCCCCGCCGTGGCGCATCCGTTCGTAAGTGGCGCGCAGGATTTTTCCGCCGGCTTGGCTCACTGGATTGTTCGCGCCTTCCAGCTGCTTGATGTGTTCCTCACTCACCCGGCACTTGCGGGTCACGTCCAGGCCCACCATTGTGAGAGGGATATTCGCGTCGAACACGATGCGCGCCGCTTCGGGGTCCACGTACAGATTAAATTCGGCCGCGGGAGTCATGTTGCCACCGGAAAGCGAGCCGCCCATGATAGCGATCGCGGGAATCATGCTGGCGAGTTCAGGGTCTGCGCGCAAGGCGAGCGCGACGTTGGTTAAAGGACCGACCGCGACGATGGTGATCTCGCCGGGATTTTCGCGCACGATGCGGCGGATGATTTCCGGCGCGGTCTCGTGAACCGGTTTAATTTTCGGCTCGGGAAATTCCACACCGGCCAGACCGTTTACCCCGTGCACATGCCCCGCCGTCGCCAGGCGTCGAACCAGCGGATGACTCGCACCCGGCGCGACTGGAATATCGGTGCGACCGGCAATTTCCAGCAGGCGCAGCGCGTTGGGCAGAGTTAAATCCAGCGGCACATTGCCGGCCACCGGCGTAATCGCCTCAACCTTAAGCTCCGGAGAGCGCAGCGCGAGGAAGATCGCCATCGCGTCGTCAATGCCGGGATCTGTGTCGATGATGATGCGGCGCGGCTTGCCGGGCGCCGACGTGAACACGGGTGACTTGGCCGGGCTGGCGCCTGCTTCAAATTCATGCGCGGACAAAGGGTGACTCACCGCCAAACCACCAATCGCGCCGGCCACGGCTAGGCCGGTGGAGCTCGCCAGAAATTCACGGCGGCTCCAGTCCGCTTCCCCGCGAGCGCCTGATTTTCCGGCACTGACCTTCTTCTCGAGTTCGATCCCCTGCTCCGAATTCCAGTCGCGATTCATCCCGATGTTGCCTCCCGTTGCGAAAAGTGGTGCCGCGGGATTCTAGCGCGCCGCCGACGCTATGAGGTAAGGGAAACTGCCTTCGGAGTGTTCCCGTCGCGCAAGGTAGGTAGTATCCGACGATTGACGCGCGTGGACCGGGCGAGTAGACTTCTCTGCAAGAGTGACTGAATTGTAACTGACCGAACACGCGGGTTCCGCACAGAGGCGGCGGGCAGGAGTGGCCGAATGAGTACTGTCGCGGGCAAACGTACGCCGGATTGGGCGGCCGATCAGCGTCTAGTTCGCATGGCCTGTGCGCTAACGTTGTGCGCAGGTTTAGCATGCGCCACGGCGTGGTTTGCGTCTCCGTGCCAAGCTCAATCAACCGCGCCGCAGAATAATCCGACGTCGCCAGCAACGGCCGATGATCCTCCGCCTTCCCTGATCAAGCACCCAAAACCCGCACCAGCGCCGGCAGCGCAACCAACAACGCCGCCTGCGCCGCAATCTGGTTCGACGCCACCACCTTCAGAGCAACCTGCGGCAGCAGAATCTGGCGCCACACAGAGTTCTGCTGGGAAATCTGACGCCTCGCCTGCGCCATCTACGACGCAAAATCCCGCGCCTGGGCAATCCACGACGCAAACCGCAACGCAGTCGACAAGTGCTCCAGCCGCTTCGCCGACTCCAACAGGGGACACATCAACGATCTCTGCGCAGCCGTCGAACAGCGGGCAATCCTCCACCGGAGCACAATCGCCCGCGCCACAGTCTGCTTCGCAATCCTCGGCCCCGGCAGCGTCTGCGGTACCGGTTTCTGACACCTCCGCTTCCGCTCCGGAAATCAACACGCGCACTACGACGGTGCCGTTGGAATCGCGCGCGAACCTGGTGCCGGTGCGCGTCGTGGTGCATGACTCAAGCGGCCACGCGGTAGAAAACTTGCGCAAAGACGATTTTCAAATCAAGCAGGACGGCCAATTGCAGTTCATCACGCATTTTTCGATGCAGATGGCCGGGAGCACGGACGACCAGGTGGCGCGCGGTGAAGCAATCGCAATGCCGACGGATTCGGGTTCACCTTCGGCCTCGGATTCCGCAGCCGTACCTGAAGGCAAATCGGTTCCGCCCGGCTCCGGCGCCCTCACGCTGCCGACGCGGTTCGTGGCCCTGTTGTTCGACGATGTTCATCTCGACGTGGGCGACTTGTCGAATACCAAGATTGCCGCGTTGCGCTTCGTCGAAACGTCGCTAAAGCCTAACGAGCGCCTAGCGATATACACCATCTCCGGGCAGCACCAAGTGGATTTCACCGACGATCGCTCCGCCATCCGCGCCTCCATCACCGCGCTGATGGCCCGCCCGGTCGGAGCTTACGATCCGAGAACAGAGCAGGACTGCCTGCAAATCTCGTATTACCAGGCGGACCTGATGGAAAATAAGGGCGACCAGCAAGCCGCCACCGCGGCCGCCTCAGACGCTATGGCGTGCGAGGCGGAACTACCGGGCGCGGGGGGACGAGCAGCGCAACAAGCACAGGCCGACGCGTTGGTCAGATCCACGGTGGCCAGCGTGCTGCAAGGGGGATATACAAATTCGCAATACGCAGTGCGGCGGTTGCAAGAAGTGGTGCGCCGAATCTCCGCGTTGCCAGGCCAGCGCAGCATTGTGCTGGTTTCTCCCGGGTTCCTCACTTCGACTTTCGAATTTGATGTGTCGGAGATCATCAGCAAAGCGAACCGAGCCAATATCTTCATCAATACCCTGGACGCGCGCGGGCTTTATACCGTTGATCCGATCGGCGACGTCACACGGCGACCCGCCGGCCACGCCGGCGGCGCCACCCTGGCCCTCGCGCAGCAATACCGAGAGGAAGAACAACAGGTACAATCCGACGTGCTTTCCGATCTGGCCTACAGTACCGGCGGCTTTTATTTTCGAAACAGCAATGATCTGGACGCGGGCTTTCGCATGACCGTCGCAGAGCCAGAAGTTTCCTATTTGTTAGCGTTTGTTCCTTCGGGTCTGAAAAATGACGGAAAGTTTCATAGTGTGAGCGTGAAGTTGATGACGAAGGAAAAATATACGGTACAGGCGCGACGAGGTTTTTTCGCGCCGAAGCGCGGCGAAACTTCGGAGCAGCTGGCCAAACAGGACATTGAGGATGCGCTATTCTCGCAGGACGAGCAGCAGAGCTTGCCCATTCAGTTGCATTTGCAGTATTACAAGTCGGACGCGAACAACGCGAAGCTCTCGGTGCTGACGCACGTGGATCTGACTCACGTGGAGTTCGAGAAATCGCAAGGGCGCAATTGGGACGACCTGACGATTGTAGCCGCGCTTTTCGATCGCAACGGCAACTTTATTACGGGCGAAGAGAAGACTCTGGAACTGCGATTGAAGGATGCGACTCTGGTGCGGCTGGACCAGACCGGTGTTACTGTGAAGACCAATTTTGACGTGAAGCCCGGCGGATATCTGGTGCGCCTGGTGGTGCGCGATAGCAAGGCCGCGCAGCTTTCGGCGCGCAACGGCGTGGTGGAGATTCCTTAGACATTGGCTGAGTACTCGTTGCAAGGAAAATGTTCGACGCAGGAAGGTGAAAAATGAACCGGCGACGCGTGGCTTCCAGTTTCACAATGCTGCTTTTGTTTTTGGCTGTTGGCGGACTTGGCTGGCGTGCGATCCAATCGCCCGGTATCGTACGCGCGCAGCAGTCCTCCTCGAGTCCGGCTACGCAGGCGCAGGTACCGCCGCAACAGGGCGCTCCGGCGGCGGCTTCACAGCAAGCGCAAACGCCCGCAGGCGGCGCCATCAAAGCCGAAACCCGCGAAGTGCGGGTGGACGTGGTTGTGACTGACAAGAAGGGCAACTACGTTCAGGACCTCACCACCAACGATTTTCGCGTGTACGAAGACGACAAACAGCAGCCCATCAATTCTTTTACATTCGGCGCCGACCCGAATGGACCGATCGAGGCTCAACGCCATTACATGGTGCTGTTCTTCGACAATTCGTCGATGGATTTGGGCGATCAGCCACGCGCGCGGGCCGCGGCGGGGAAATTCATCGACGCTTATGCGGGGCCCGACCGAGTGATGGCGATCGTGAATTTCGGCGGCTCGATGCAATTCGCGCAAAATTTTACGATGGATGCGACTCGCCTGAAGCAGGCGGTCTCCGGAATTTCCACTTCCTCCGTTTCGCCGAATTCCAGCGCTTCCAATGGCGCCAATAGCTCCGGTGGCGCCAACACCGGAACGATGGGAGGAGCGCCACCGAGCGCAATGAATGCCGGTATGTCAACCTCGGGACTGCAATCCGGCATGCCGAGTTTGGGGAGTGCGGAAGGCGATTTCGGCGCGTACACGTTGCTGCTGTCGCTGCGGCAATTGGCGAAGAGCCTTACGCCAATTCCAGGCAGAAAGACCCTCATTCTTTTCACAGCAGGATTCGAGCTCAACCCAGAGCGCTATTCCGAATTGACCGCGACGATTGATGCCTGCAACAAGGCCAACCTCGCGGTGTATCCGCTGGATGTGCGCGGGCTTGTGACCCCGATGTCAGAGATGTTGCGTGACGGAACGCCACAGACATGGGCCAGCGACCAAGGTTACGGATCGAGCTGGAACGCGGCGCGGTCGGACGATGCTTCGGCACGCGCTTCGGTACACGTACTTACAGCGAACGCGGCCGTGCAACCTTCTTCGCAGGCTGGATTTCAACTCGCCGCATATCATCCGGCGGCTGCGTTTGCCGCCGATCCGCAACACGGAGGCGGTGGCGCAGGCGGCGGAGGGCACGGCGGAGGCGGTGGAACTGGCGGTGGCGGGACAGGAGGCGGTGGAACTGGGGGTGGCACCGGCGGTGGAACTGGAGGCGGTACCGGTGGCGGCACTGGCGGTGGTAAGGGTGGTGGTACCGGAGGCGGCACCGGTGGAGGTACCGGTGGCGGAAAAGGCGGGACCGGTGGTGGCACGGGCGGCGGCAGGACTGGAGTTGGCAGCCCGTACAGCAATTCTCCCTACAATCAGGCGCGCCAGATTGTGCCGCAATTTCCCCCGTCGGCTTCGACCAATCAACAGGTGATGTATGCGCTGGCGACTGGGACGGGTGGGTTCCCGATATTGAATACGAATGACCTGATGTCGGGCCTGGAAAAGATCGCACGCGAACAAAGCGAATATTACTTGTTGGGCTACGCACCGGCGGAATCACCCGCGGGAAGTTGCCACACGTTGAAAGTGAAAGTAGATCGTGGTGGGACGAACGTGCGCGCGCGGAGCGGATTCTGCAACATTGTTTCTAGCGACATGCTGGCTGGCAAACCCATTGAAAAGGAGATGGAATCGCGCGCGTCGGCGTCCGGGTCGGCTGCTGGGAATGTGGCGTCAGGTGGAACCAGCAGCGGTGGACCGCTCGGCACAGGGTCGCTGGAGGCCCCGTTCTTTTACACCTCACCGAACGAGGCGCGCGTGCATCTGGCAATCGAAGTTCCCACCGCGTCGATCGATTGCCCCAAGGTGAAGGGGAGATATCACGCGGATGTGAATGTGTTGGGAATCGCGTACCGTCCAGACGGAACGGTTGCGTCGCGATTCAGCGATGAGGTGACGCTGGATATGGAAAAAGATCAGTGGGAGAAATTCACGCAGGCGCCGATGCCGTACCAAAACCAATTCTCGGTGGCTCCCGGGCAGTACCGGCTGAGCGTGGTGGTGAGCGGCGGCGGCGAAAAATTCGCCAAGTTTGAAACTCCTCTGACAGTTGATCCTTATGACGGGAAGAAATTCAGCCTCAGCGCGGTGGCGTTGAGCAATCAGTTCCAACCCGTTTCTGAAATGGGCGGCACGCTGGATGCGGATTTGCTGGCCGATCGCGCGCCTTTGGTGGCTCGCAACCTGGAAATAACACCGTCCGCCAACAACCACTTCAAGAAGACAGACAAGGTCGCGGTGTACGCGCAAATTTACGCTCCGCAGCTGTCCGATGCAAATCCGCCGACCGTGAAGTGCTCGTACTTGGTCGCCGATCTGAAGACGGGAAAAGCGCTAGGGTCAATGGCGGGCATCGACATGGCGTCCTACATTCAAAAGGGCAACGCCATGATTCCGGTGGCGCTGAAACTGCCGGTTGAGACCCTCCCTCCCGGCGAGTATCTGTTGAAAATGCAGGCCAGCGAATCCGGAGGGAGTCTGACGCAGATCCGCAGCGTGAATTTCGTGGTGGAATGAGGCCGCGCCGCTTGGTCGGCCCGGAAAAGTAGCGATTGGAGAGCTATAGGCCCTTTGTGTTCTGTAAGTTACGGATATTTCTAATCGCCCCGACTAGCGATTAGAACCGCCACTGGTATATCTAACGACGACTGACGTTCCCACCGACGCAGCCAAAACCTGGACGATTACATCCAAAGTATTGACCGATTTAGGGCTGCAACTTTAGGCCCCGATCGGGGTTTGAATCCTTGGGAGTCATTGGGCGTTGACCCGGTGTCCCCAGCGCTCTTCTACAGCGATTCATCGCGGTCCGTAGTCACTTTTAGGGATACGCCCCCTGCCCAGTTCGCGGTCAAAATACTTGGGGGAATTATAGGCGTACGCAGTGCGGAGGATTCATTTGTTTGGACTGGAATCATTGTGTTGCAAAACCTTGCGGGCATCGGTGGCACTGCTCTTCGGGTTCGCACTGGCGGGATTGTTTGGGCCGCAAGTGCGCGCGGATGCCGGCGTGGTGCTGAACGAATCGCTGGACACCAGCGTCGCGCGCATCACCGGTGCTGGGCACAGTGCCGTGTATCTCTCGCGCATATGCCCCGACGATTCGCCCGTAAGAATGCGGTTGTGCCGGCCGCGCGAACAAGGTTCGATCCTGAGCAATTACACGACGCTGGGCGAAGACCAGCCCTACGAATGGAATATCGTTCCGCTGAGCGTTTATTTGTATGGTGTGGAAGATCCGAGCGATCGGCCGCTGGTCAGCTCAAAGGCGATCAAGACGGCCCTGGAAGAGCGCTACCGCGATAAATATCTGGTGGCGCTGTGCATCGAAGAACGTTGCCGAAACGGGAAGAGCGCCGAATGGCGCGAGATGGTGGGCGCGACGCTGCAGCGCAGCCTGTACATGTTCGTGGTGAAGACTGCGGTCGAACAGGACCGCGCGCTGATTGCCGAGTTCAATTCCCTGCCGAACGTGAATCACTTCAACGGCGTGACGCGCAACTGCGCCGATTTCACGCGACGTGTGTTCGACGTTTATTATCCCGGCTCCGTGAAGCCCGATTACCTGAATGATTTTTTCATAACTACGCCGAAAGCTGTGGCGCGTTCACTGACTCATTACGCGGAAAAATATCCCGACAGCGAATTCCGGGTGCTGCATTTTTCGCAAGTGCCCGGCACGATCAAGCGCAGCAGCGAATGCCGCAGCGGTACGGAACAGTTGTACCACTCGAAGAAGCTGGTGATTCCCCTGGCGGTTTTCGCCTGGCAGGGAGTTCCGGCGGTGACTGCGACCTACTTGATCACGGGGCACTTCAATCCGGAACATCAATTCGAAGCTCATGCTTCGGCTGAAGCGGCGGGAAGCGCGAACAGCGAGGGCCCGGAAATCGGCGGCGGATTTACCGTAAGCGTCCAGGAACTTGCGGCCGAAGGCAGCCTGGAGCGTGAAACGATTGTCGGTACGAAGGACGAGTGGAAACAATACCAGGCGCAGTTCGACGCGACGGTTGACGAAGCTATTCGCGGCGAGGTGATTCCGGACCGCATGTATTTGAAGCGCGTCCTTAAGCAGTTGGGCGAGAGCAGCACGATTTCGGTCGACGCTAACGGTGCGCTGTGGATGAATTTTTCCGGCGACGAACCGCCGCTGCGCGTGGGAATCAGCGCCAGCAACGTGTTCGCGCCGGACTCAGACGGGCAATATGCCTACCAGATCATGCTCGCTCGCATGGCGGACGAACTGAAGAGTCCCAAGCACAGCCGCGAGACCATGCTGGATTTCAAACAGGATTGGATGCTGCTCGCGGACATTCGCGGGAGAGGATTGCAGACCGCGGCCAAACGCAACGCGCCGCCGCAGCCTGCTGCGGCGGATAGCAGTAAGGGCGGGACGGCGCTTGCAGCGCCGGGATCATCTGCAGCCTCGAGGATTCAATCCGGGGCGCACGGTGGCGACAGCCTGTTGCCATAGGAGAGTCTGTGTTCCGGATGCAAAATCCGTGCTTCAGCGGCTGAAGCCGTCCCCGTTTTCTACACTTGCACTCCTTCGAAGCGCGTCGGAAGAGCTTTTACCTTCTTGACGGCGCCTATGCAATATGCCGGTACAGCATTTTACCTGCCGCTGTCAAAACGCTTGTGGGGGAACGTGCAAACAGCAGCTGCGCGCCCCTCAGTTTCCAGTCTTCTGCAGAACTCGATAGGGGAAGGGCGGGATATCGCCAATAAACCAGGCGACTCGGGTTTCTAGTCCATTTGTCCTTGAAGGCGACGAGACCCGCATTGTTTTCATCGGACCGGCCAAGATCGAATTCCGTGGCGCCCTTTGCCTTCGCGTTTTCGATCGCGCGCCAAAGCAGAAGCGGCATTACCCCCAAATGCTTGAACTTTTCGTCATAGCATCCGTATTTGTAAACAACGGAGCTCTTAAAGCGTAAAGTCAATATAGCAGCAGCCGGAGCATCCTTTCCAGCGCATACCATTCGGATCTCTGCCAAGTCTCCCATGCAGTCGAGGACATTGCGAAACCAGCTATACGGCTGCGGAGGTACACCGTGGCGCTTCCTGGTCATGACAAGCAGTTTGTAAAAGCCTTTCAGCAATTCCTCCGACCGGCCACACTTCTCTATCAGTGCTTCCCGCTCGGCACGACGAATTCGCCTCTGCACTGAGTCCTTGTCCAGACTTCGGAAAAGGTCATCGAGGCTAGGCCGGAGATCCACACGATGCAGATAATAAGAGCGGGCGGGTTCAAACCCGCCTCGAATTGCCTGGCTTGCAAATTCCGCATCCGCCAGGCGAAGCTCAACGTATTTCAATTTGTCGCGATCTAGCGCCGTCCGTAAATGCCTCAGAATGGAAGTCAGCGCCTCTGGGGAGCTAAAGAGCGGAGCGCAATGATCCGAGAACGGGAGTGAAACGATCCTTCGGCCCGTGAGCCAGCTTCGGATCGGGACAAACAAAAAGGCATCCGTTAACACGCCCATCGACTCAGAAGTCGTATATGCTTCCGGCCTGAAGCCGTATGTGCGACGCAGCGCCTCCAGCCAGCCCGGAGTATGAAACACCGAAGCGCGGGGATGGTTCGCGATTAACGCGGACCAGCGAGAGTCCTGTAAGGGATCGATCGCGGATACGACATGGGGACTAGAGCGAGCAACTGAGTTGACCCGTCCTCGTCCGAGGGAAGGGGCGGCGACTCTTCTTGCGAGGGGCGCGTTGCGCGGTTTGAGATACTCGACTGGAAACGCACTCGGCGCGCGCGTTGTTTTCGCTGTCCCGAAGAATTCCCGCCGGGCCCTGTCAAACGAATCCCCTATCAATGGTTGTTCCTGTGCCATGTCAGCTCACCGAATGGATGGAGAAGAAAACACTCGACGAAAAAACGAGGGACCACTTGCAGCACCATGTCCTCCTAGTTTCTCTCGACCCGACTCACTGCTGGGCGCGATGAGACTTGCGCAGAAACCCAAGGAGAAGCGCACGCGCTATAAGATGCTGTTTTGGGTGAACTGTCTATACGGCGAATCTCGTATATCGCATACCGGCCAACACCTTAGTCAAAATCAGGCCCCATCGGAAGCCACTCGCGATCCTTGGAAATCGACCTTCAGCGAAGCATTGAACGAGAGTTGCAATGGCTGATTTTGTTTCTCACCCATCGGGTACGTACCTCCAAAGCGCGTGAGACGTGCTGGAAGCCGAATGAATCAAGGCCGTCCAGGGCATCACAAACTTAATTTGTCAGTCTCAAATCGGAAATTGGGGGTTCAAAGCAGCACCGGCAGACGCCGCGCTAGTGGTGTCACTGGCGCGGCGTCTGTGTGCCTGCCGGGGGCAGGGGTCCGGCAGGGTTTACTGCGGGCGCGGGAGCTGCAGCATCATGCCGCTGCCCTGGCCCGATTCCACTTGCGGTAGTTGGCCGTTCCACTTTTCGATCAGCATCTGGCTGTTCTCGATGCGGCGCAGCTCGAGGAGTTGCGGCGTGAGCGAGTTCTGCCGGATGCGATTGGCGTCGGCTTCGCCTTGCGCGCGGGTGACCATGGACTTGGCGTCGCCTTCGGCCTCCGCGATTTTCTTCGCGGCTTCCGCCTGCGTGGTGGCCAGCTCGTTACGCGCCCGCTCGGACTGCTGAATTGCTTGCGCCTTCGGCGTGATGGCCGTCGCGATAACCTCCGGGACGCGCGGCGCGCCAATGAAACCGAACTGCTGAACGCTGACGCCGACCGGCGCGACCTTCTGTTCGATCATCGCCTGGACTTTGCCCAGAAAGTCGGCCTTGCGTTCGCCGTAGATATCCTCCACGGTGAAAGTCGAGGCGACTTCGTTCAGCGAGTTGCGTACGATGTCGCGCAGGATGCCATGCGTGAACAGCTCCAGATCGCTCACGCGATACTTCACGTAGAAATCCGGGACCTTGCTCGGATCGATCGCATACGAAAGTGAAACGTCCACCAGAATTTCCATACCCTCCTTGGAGTTGAATCCCATTTCCTCGTTGATCGGGTGTCCTTCGGCCGTATCGCGCGTCCACTTCACGGTTTGCACGTACGTCGGGAACTCGATGATCTGCGTGCGGAGAGGGCTGTAAACCACCCACCCGGTACGGATCGGAATTTCCGAAGCACCGCGCTGGCTGCCGGCGAGATTGATTTCCACGCCGACGTGGCCGGCTTCGATGCGCGTGACGCGTACGAGAAACACGACCAGCAGGACCAGCGCAAAGATCGCGGCCGCGGCGATCAGCAAGCCGCGGAAATGCTCCACGCTCTTGCGCTGCACAAATTCCACATCACGATCGTTGGGCCGATTGAAAATAGTCATGTCGTCTTCTCCCTGCGGAAAGGGACACTCCTGTGGTCCGCGCCACGCGGCGCGCTGGCGATTTGCCCGGCGCATGCGCGCCGAAACAGTTGAGCTGTTACTGAATCGGCTGATGGTAACGCGGGGGCGTTAGGAAGACATAAGCGGGGCGTAAGGATTCTATAAGGGGTGCGGAAGCGCGGCGAATACAGCGATTTACGGACGCTTTGCGGCGGCGCGAGTTCCTACCGCTGAAAATTTAGGTTGCTCGCTAAGAAAGCAGATATGTCGCTACGTTCCGGCCCGCCAAAATGCGACGGGAAAGAACAAGCGCGGGACTCCGTTCGGGATGACACGTGGTTCGATGGTGCGGGGCCCGCGAATCCACACCTGACGAAACGCAGCAGATCTCGCACAAACTCTGACGCCCCGCCGTTCGGCGGAATGCGCTTCTGGGACGCGTGCTGTCTATTCCGCGGTGAGCAACACCGTCGTGGTATGGCTCACCTTGCCGGCGGTGCTGGTGCCCGTGATCGTCACGGACACTGGCTCGACCACTGTGGTGCCCCCACCGCCGCCTCCGCCACCACCCCCGCCGCCTCCGCTGCTGCTAGAACCTCCGCCGCCACATGCAGCTATGCCTACTGCCATGAGAAAGACGAGGCAGGCTGCGGCGGTGCTCCAGCGGCGATTCTTGCCGGAGGTGATGAGCAGAATAATTGCGATGGCGAAGGCGCAGGCGAGCGATATGAACGTGCCTGTCCAGCGACCGGAACCTACCGGTCGCACTGCTGGAGGCGTTGCAGCGGCAGCGGGCGTCGTGATGGTGAGTGTAGTTGTTCCGCTCGCGCTGACCGGCGAGGTGGTGAAGCTGCAGGTGGAACCTGTCGGCAGGCCGGAGCAACTCGTTGCGCTGAATGCCACCGTGTCGTTAAAACCGTTGACCGGGACGATGGTCAGAACCGTGTTCCCCATACCGCCCGCGGTGCTGACGGTAACTGCTGCTGGATTCGAGGAAATTACGTAGTCCGCAGCTCCGCCGACGCCGACATTCCATTCGTTGACGAGACTCGCAACGTTCAGCGAGCCGAGACCGGTCGCCAGGTTGTAACCGGGGCCGGCATTGTAGGCGAGCGTCTGATTGTTGGCCTCATAGGTTTCGCCGATCTCGTCGGTATTGACCAGGACGTCGCAACCGGTCGCACCATTGGAGACGGTGAGAGGGGCGTCGCATGGCATCGCGATCGTGCCGCTGGTAACCTGGTTGAAAATGCAAGCGCTGGGCTGAGCGCTGCCTGATTGGCAATTTGCCCAACTCTGGCCGGCTAATGCGTAGAGACTTGTGTTCACCAAGCCCTGCGCAGAGCCTGTGCTCTGATTCAGGAGGGCCACCATTCCGGCAAAAACCTGCGCGGAAACGGAGGTGCCGCCCACTCCTTGGATGAATGGGAACGGAGCCGCGCTGGTGTTGGCCGCCAGGCTGCATGCGCCGGTAAGTTGAAATTGGTCGGCGTCCTGTTCACAGTACAGATAAAAATTCTGCATCGTGCCGTCGCCCGCGAAAATTGCAACATCTGGCATATCGCGCTTACCATCCGCGGCGGTAAGCGCCGTTTGCCACGCTGGCTTGGCGTACCCGCCCGAGCAGCTCGCGAAATCTCCGTTTCCAGTCGTGGGGACAAAGTCGGACGTGGTGCAGGCGCTGACGCCGCCGCTGCCGCCCGCAGGGTCCAGCAGAAAACTAAAATTACTGAGGTTAGCGTTGAATGCGAGATCGTTGCACTCGAACTCAACATCACCGCCCAAATTAAGAACTCCCTCGATAATGGAGTTGGTGCAAGTGTCGTTGTAAGTCACTTCTGGAATGTAACCTTTGACAGACGCTTGGGTTGTAGTCGAGGGGTTCGATGAATTCCAGTACGTGGTGGGATTCGTCAGGTCGTTGAAATCCGTACCGCCGACGGCGACATTGTACGGCGTCGAAGCGACTCCGTTTACCGCTACGCCGAACTCCGATGCGGGGGTATTCGGGTCATCGCAACCGGCCGAGCCGTTGTCGCCGGTGGACACGATGACGGTGATACCCAATGCAGCGGCTTCTTTCCATTCGCCGACCGAGTCCTTCAAGGTTGGGCTGCCGCCGTAGAGCGCGTTCCCCGCGGTTCCAAGAAAAAACTCGCATTCGCCGTAGCTGTAGCTGAGGATTTTCGCGAGGTCGTTGTCAATGATGTACTGGGCGGAGGTGTCGCCGCCAAATGTGGCAGTGCTGCTGCCTGAGATCACCAAGTTGATGCTGGCTCCCGGAGCGACCGCGCCGGACCACTGTACATCGATGTCTGCTTCGCACTCATCGCCATTGGGCAGGCTGCAAGGTAGGACGCCTGGATTCGAACTGCTGAAGCCGGGTGTGTAGGTCCTCTTAAAGTTGGCCGCAGGCAGGCCGAACAAGGAGCGGAAATTCGTGAGGTCTGCGGGATTGATGTCGCTATCGGAAACGATGGCGATGGTTTGGCCGGTGCCCGTTATCTGGGCGTTCCAGAGCGGCAGGACGTTATAGATCGTCGCGAAGTCATACGGCGCTAACCCGTAGCAAGGCGTGTTCGTGCCATTTGTGATGGGGCCGTTGCAACCGGCGGCGTATGTGAATTCCGGATTGACGGCCTTCAGCTTTCCGGTGGCCATGTCGCGCTGGAACGTGCCGGCGAATTTATGCGCGGCTTTTCTGGGGAAATTGTTGAGCGAAGCTACGCCATTCACGGCGCGCGTCAGGGCCGCGGGGATGGATGGGTCGCTTGAGTTCGCCCAGTGTTCCTGCGAATTGATTGTGTATTTGTGGATTGCGGTGTGAAACGCGGTTTGCACTTGCGCGGCATTGCCGGAGAACTGGATCACGTTGCGGCCGTTAGCGACATTGTCAATCTGGAAGCCCTGGGATTGGAGCCACGAAGTAATTTTCTGGATGTCCACGTCGGAGACGCCAAACTGGGCGCCGAATTCCTCGGGCGTCAGCCATTTGTGGTAATTCGGGGAGGAGCGATCCTGCTGCTGTGCCAATAAAGTCTCGAGCGCGGCGCCTTGCGCGGAGGTGGTTTTAAGCACGAGCATCATGCGGTCCATCGCCAGACTGGCAGGCGCTGGGCCCTGGTCGTACTTCGCGCGAGCGAGCGGATGGGTGTTGCCCCGGAGAACGACGAGCTTGCCTTCGTCAATCGGCTGGGTGATCAGCGACGGGGCGACGGTGGATTGTCCGGCGCTGCGTTGTGAAAAAAACGCAACGGACGCGACCGCGAGCACGCAAGCGCACACTAGAAGTGGTTTGATACGCATTCTTCCCCCATGACATTTGGCTTCACGACATCACCCATTGCTGAATATTGCGTCGTCTTGCGCCCATGCGCCGACGACGCCTTATGCGGCGTCTATCGGAGCAGGTCTCAACCTAATTGGATGGCGCGAAATTTGGTGCGGCCTGCCTGGACCGCGTGCCAAGGTCTTTGATGCGGCTACAGCCACTTACGTTAGCTTGCCGCCGATTACTCTCTTGTGAATTTTTATGCCTCAGGTTTCGAATCCGTAACGAACTCAGAAACCCGGACCGGGGTCACCGGCACCGCCTTGCCCGCCACGGCCGCGCGGTCCGCCGCGGCCCATGTCCGACTGCATCTGCGCATATTTGGTGCGCTGGTCGGGGGTGAGAAGCTGGTAGATCGCAGCGTCCGACTTTGCGCGGGCCAGGGTGGTTTGCGCAGTAAGGCTGCCGATCGAGGTTGCGGCTTGCTCCATGGCGGCCGAGTCGTTGGCTTGTACGGCAGTGTTCAAGCTGTCGTGCGCCGCTTTCATGCTGGCGCGGACAGTTGTGCCATTGGCTTCAGCGGAGGTGAGGATGGTGGTGACCTGCGTTTGCTGCGCGGACGTGAGTGACAACTTGTCGGCGAGGAACGCTACGTGACGCTGCACGCCGTTGCCGCCGCCGGGGCCGTCTGGGCCTTGCGCGAAGATGGTTGGGGCGGAAAAAATAGTGACGAGTAACAGTATTATGGCTGCCTTTTTCATTTTGCGGAATCCTCCTGGTTCATTTAGTGGCCTGTAGTGCCTGGCTCTATCGGCTGTGTTGCGCCAAACAACGAATCTCGTGCTGCGGTCGCGCAATCCCATGTGGAACTCAGAGTTGATTCCCAAATGGCGGGTGAAAAGTTCCGGGAATTTGCGCGAGGCAGTGGGTGGGCCGCTGACAGCGGGTGCTGGCTGGTTCTGGGCGCAATCCACAGCGCGCCGTGTGGGTTGCGCTGGCGAACGTGATTAGTTCAGCAGGAATTGCTGGATGAACAGGACCGTGGCGTAGAACTGGTAATCCACATTCCTCTTTTTGCTGAAACCGTGGCCTTCATCCTTGGCCATCAAGAACCACACTGGCGTGCCATTCTCGCGAACTACGGCGACCATCTGCTGGGCTTCGGTCCAGGGAACGCGCGGATCGTTCTTGCCTTGAATGACGAAGAGAGGCTTCGAGATTTTCTGGGCGTTGTTGGCCGGGGCGATGCGTTCCAGGAACGCGCGCATCTTGGGGTCGCGCTCGTCGCCATACTCGACGCGGCGGAGGTCTTGGCGGTAGCCGGACGTGTTCTCGAGGAAGGTGACGAGGTTGGATGGGCCGACGATATCCACCGAGCAGCGCAGGCGGTCGTTATAATTTGTCGCGACGGCAAGCGTCATGAAACCGCCGTAGCTTCCGCCGGTGACCATTATGCGGCTGGAATCGAGATCGGGTTGCTGCGCGATCCAATCGAAAAGGGAGTTGATGTCTTTGTAGGAATCTTCGCGCAAGAATCCGTTATCGAGCGTGAGAAAGCTTTTCCCGTAGCCCGTCGAACCGCGCACATTGGGGAAAATCATGGCGATGCCGAGTTCATTCATATAGTAGTTGTTGCGGCCAAGAAATGCGGGACGGAACTGGCCTTCCGGGCCTCCGTGAATATCAATGATCACGGGGCGCTTGCCGGTGAAACGCGCGGCAGGGCGATAGAGGAATCCGCTGATCGATTTTCCGTCGAAGGCCTTCCAGTGCACCAGCTCCGCTTCGGAAAAGCTTTCTGGATTCAGGCCGCCGGTTTCGCTGGTGGTCCACCGATCCACTTTTCCGGTGATGACGTCCACGGAATACACGTCGGAAGGCGAACGCGAGCCGGTGACCCCGAAGGCGAGATCGCGGCCGTTGTGATGCCACTTCACGCCGAAAATCAGGCCGGTGGGAAGTTTGGGCGCGGGCTTTTCTTTGCCGGTCTTCGTGTCGAGCAGATGCAGGATGCCGAAGCCGTCTTCATTCGTGGTGAAGGCGATCGTATTGCCGTCGGGCGAGAGGTCGAAGTCTTCGACGTCCCAGTGTATGTGTTCGGTGAGAAACGTGTATTTCTTTGAAGAGAGGTCCAGGTAGGCGAGACGCTGGAATTCGGAGTCTTGGTCCGTGGTGAGGTAAATTCCCTTCCCGTCTTTGCTGAACTTCGCGTTGGCGTAGGCGATTTTTTCCGCGCCGCCCTTTGGAGTGAGCAGAGCCTTTTCACCGGAGGTCGAATCCATGAGCCAGAGATACGTTTCGTTCGCGGAAATTTCCTCCAGGATCAGAATTTGTTTGTCGTCGGGCGACCAATCCAGGGCACCCCAACCTCCGCCGGTCATTTGCGCAAGCATACGATTGGTCTTGGGGTCATCAGGATGCGCCGGTTCTCCGAGCCAGATGTCCACATCTTTTCCATCTCGGCGGGTCGAGCTGAAAGCGATTTTCGTCCCGTCATTCGACCAGACTTCTCCGATGTTGCGTGATTTTCCGTCGGTCAGCAGCGTGACGGCGCCTGTGGATTCCTCGTAGCGGTAGAGCTGGTAGAACTCGCCGCCGCCAATATCTTTGCTGAACACGAATGAGTCGCCGCCCTTCGGCGGGTACTTTGCGCTGCGCACGTCGTCAGCGTAGAAAGTGAGCTGTGTGCGCGCGCCCGCCGGCATTTTCACTTGATGAATCTGGAAGGTGTCTGCAAAGCGGGTGGAAATCAGCATCTCGCGCTTGGTGGGATGCCAACTGGCGAAAAACGCCGCGCGAAAATTCGTATAGCGGTCCGCCTGATCGGCCAAGGATTTCGGAATCGGCGGAACACCTTCGACGATGAGATTTTCGTTGGGCGCCACTACGGCCTCCTGAGGTGGGTTCGCACTCTGCGCGAGAATCGGCCGCGGTGCCGAAACGATTAGGGCGACGGGAAGAACGATCCACGCGGCGCACACCGCGATCCGCAATGATTTTACACGCGGAAGTACGCACACAATCTTCATCGTCGCTATCCTTCGGGCGTTTCCGCGCGCCGCTCCGGCACACGTCTTCGCTAATTCCATCTGGAAACCGGCCGAAACATTCTACATGTTAGGATTTGGCAGCGTAAAACTTACTTCAGCCACGCGAGCACGGTCAACGAAACGCGAGCCTTTCCACCCGTGAATCGGGTATAAAGCCTAGCAGAAGACACCTCAGGAGGAGCACATGCGATTGTTCTCGGACCAGCGGTTTCTCGCCATCTATTCTGGAGTTCTTACCATCGTATTCGCCGTCACTGTGCTTTGCGGATTCGCGGCGTTGCGCAGTCAATCGTTCGACCAACTCACGGTGCACCGCATCAATTTCGTCGAGCCCGACGGCACGCCCCGCCTGGTTATTTCCGACCGCGCCGAATTTCCCGGCGCGTTCATGCGCGGAAAGGAGTATCCGCGGCCGGACCGACGTGATGTCGCGGGCCTGCTGTTCATGAATGACGAGGCTTCGGAAATGGGAGGTCTTATTTGGGGCGGGCTGAAGGACAAGGACGGCAAAATCCAAAATCACGGCCACCTAAGTTTCGATCAGTACGAGCAGGATCAGATTTTTGCAATTGATTCCGGCCGCGAGGACCAGGATAAGTTCTCCGCTATCCGGATCGGCGAACGCGGAGACTACCCGATTCAGCAAGCCTACGATGCCAGCTTGCTGATCAACAAACTGCCCAAGGATCAGCAGGATGCGGAATGGAAAAAATTCTTCACCGCTCATACCGGTGACGCGAACCGAATCTATCTGGGCCGGTCGCCTGACAAATCCGCGTCTCTGCGGATCAAAGACGAACAGGGTCACGATCGCATCATCATCCGTGTCGACGCGGGAGGGAAGCCGGTGATTCAGTTTCTCGACGAAGGCGGCAAGGTTAGCAAAGAAATACGCGCGGAGAATTAGACGATAGCGCTCGGCTAACAGGCTCGCAGGGGCAAACGCCATTTAAGCACACCCCTACCTGCACGTCAGACGTCACTGAGAGTACAGGCGCAAGGCTGGGGGGCCTGTTAAATGATCGCTAGGTACTGCCACTGACCGTCGACGGACTTCAACTGGTGCACACGGCCGTCGTCGGCGTGGAGGAAGTAGCTTCCATCCGGGATCGGGTGATGGTGCGCGGCACGCACGGAACACCGGGTCCACCGGCCACCGCGCGCAGCTCCCCATCCGCCGCCATGCTCTCTGGCTTCCTCGGTGAGTTCGATACCGTACTTTACTTTGTACTCGACGCCGGTCAACCGTGTCGGCACTAGACGTCCACTGCCCTTCAGCTGTTCTTTGCTCATGATCGAATTAGACGCGGCTACCTAGCGAAAGGTTTCGCCGCTCCCCTCAGACAATTAAAGTGTCACTTAAGATTAGACCGCTTTCCACTACGATAATAGCACAAGTCGGTCGTAAGCGCTAGCGCCGCTTTCGGGGCGAGTTTGTGTCTGAAGTGGTAGCGAGTCAATGGTATTACTTCCGTACGTCATTGAATCGATGAGGGATAGTGAATATGCTCACTCTAGAGGGCTGTTGCTGCTTACGAACCCGATGTTCATTGCATACAATTACAGGCGATCCGGCGGCTGATCTTTGAAGATCGAGCGTGCCCAGCGAAGTTCGCTGAGACGTGCCGTGCGATGTGCTACTATCCGTTTTCCGCGGCCAAATCGATGCGTTCTGCTATTTTTCTTTCTTCGCTCGCGCTCGCCGGCGTTCTTGCCGGTGGCAACGCGATCCTGGCACGCTCGGCGATGCCTGCGCGGATCGCGCGCCCGGCTTCTTCCGGGCCTGTAAATTCCGACGTTAGCGGCGAATCCGCAAAACCAAGCTCGCAAATCATCGTGATCGGTTTTGTCGGCGGATTTGTGCGGCACGATGACTTAGTGCACAGCGGCGTGCAACTTGCCGCGCGACTGCGCGAAGACTATCCTTCCGGCGTTTACATAAACACTTTCGAAAATCATGAGGGCGAGCAGGCGCACCGCGAAGTTCTGCAACTTCTCGACACCGATCACGACGGCGCGCTCTCCGCTGATGAAAAACACAACGCTCGCGTGGTGATCTACGGACACAGCTGGGGTGCCTCGGAGACCGTTGCGCTAGCGAACCAGCTCAATCGCGACGGAATTCCCGTGCTGCTAACCATTCAGGTGGACAGCGTGGAAAAATCCGGCGAAGACGATTCGGTGATTCCGGCCAACGTCGCGCAGGCCATTAATTTCTACCAGAGCGACGGGCTGCTCCACGGACGCCCCGCGATTCGCGCCGCCGATCCAGCGCGTACTCGTATCCTCGGCAATTTCCGCCAGGATTACGCAGCGAAACCAATCCGGTGCGATGCCTATCCCTGGTGGGATCGCATTTTTATGAAGTCCCACATGGAGATTGAGTGCGACCCGCGCGTATGGAAACAAGTTGAAGCGCTTATACGATCGAAACTGCCGCCGCCCACCCGTGCAACATCTGCGGCAAGTTCACCGGACCGAGCCCCGGAAACTGTTCCTCGCTCGGGCGATGTCCCGCCGTCTTTCTAGCGTCGTAGAATCACGGGAAGTCTCCGATTGTGGTGCCACGCATCTCCGTTCGTCACTCCTTCGTTGCTCGCACACAAACTGCACCTTAGATATACTCCATGTACTTACGCGGATAGATACCCTTGCATCTGTGCGGAGGACGCAATGCGAATGAAACTGAGGGCCGGTTTACTTGTAATGATGGCGCTCATAGCGACACGCGCATATGCGCAAGAGCAACCTAGCACCGACGCCGCGCCCGCCATCCCAATCTGGCACCAGGCGCCTCCACCGCCTGAAGCGACCCGCATCCGTGTTGGGGGGAACGTGGCCGCCGCCAAGATTACGCACCAGGTGACGCCCGTCTACCCGGAAGCCGCAAAGGCAGCGCGCGTTTCGGGCACGATCATCTTGCATTGCGTCATCGCCAAGGATGGCAGCATCATGCAATTGACGTACGTCTCCGGCCCTCCGCTTCTGTTGCAAGCCGCGATGGATGCGGTGCACCAGTGGACTTATCAGCCTACGCTCTTCAAAGGCAAACCGGTGGAAGTGGACACGACAATTAGCGTCGTCTTCGTGCTCGGTGGCACGCCTAGCGATCCTGCGCAGCTAAGCCGGCCGCCCGCGACATCGAGCAAATCGGAATCAACGGACGTCGCTGCACCTGATGCCGCCATTGATCCGCAGTTCAAGGCGGACATCCTCCATTTGATGGACGTCACTCACTTTAAGGATCAACAGCAGGTGGTAGGGCGCCAGATGCTCAATTCGTTTCGCCTCGTTCTGCTCGCCACCATTCCAGCAACGCCCAATCGAGAAAAAATCGCTGACGCTTATATGGATAAAATCAGCAGCCTGCTTCAATCAGACGAGTTCACGGCGCGAGTGGTGGCCCTTTACGCGAAAGACCTGACGGACGCCGACGTGAGAGCCGCTGCGGGATTTTACGAAACTCCGGCAGGCCAACACTACTTCGAGAGCATTACGAAAATGGCGCCTGATTTGATGGCAATCGGGCAGCAAATCGTCCATGCAAACCTGCGGTCTATTCTGTAGGATGTCTGCAAAGAATTTCCCGAACTGCAAGGCAAAGGACAAGGTTGCGCTCCTACGGAGGCAAATCCGACAAGTCTTCTGCTCAGTCCGGACCCGATTTCAGTAGCAGATTAGCCGTACGCATATTTTCCGCCACAATTCCTTCCAGAATTGAAGACTCCGCGCCCGATGGCGATCGGTACTTGCAGCCAGCCTGTACGCCCGAACAGGGGTAACCGTGCCGACGCATTAGCCAATTCGGTGCACAGATCTGCACGGCGGCCTAGTTAAGATGAGCTATGACTGGTGGTTCATCTTCGGGCCCATCGAACGGCGACGCACCCAAGGCCAAATCCGATGCGCCCCGCAGGTCGAGCACGTCATCGCCTGCGCCGAAGCTCGCGGACAAATGGGATCCAACAGCCACGCCCGCCCCGCAAGCGACAATTCCCTGCCCCAAGTGTGGCGCGGCCGTGCGCGAGGTGGCACGCTTCTGCCAGCGTTGCCACATGACGATGCGTTTCGAATGCCCTTCCTGCGGCAACAAGCAGCGCACCGGCGTGAAGTGCGAAAAATGCGGAATCAATTTCGTAAAATACATCGGCGCGGTGGTTGCCCCTAAACAAGCCGAACAAGACACGATCGAGGCGAAAATGGATCGGCGCAGCGCGTTGCTGAAAAATGTGCTCGCCATACCGCTCACCGGCGGGCTTAAGCTCTTCAAGCAACTCTTTCATGCGAGCAACCGCAAGTCGTAGCTCAAGAATGGAAGTAGCTCGACGGCGGAAACAAGCCGCAGCGCGAAAACTCGCGACCCGCCGAACGTTTAACTTCCTGCATCCAGTAATCGAAAGTGCCCTCTGCCACTCCCACTAACTTGATCGCGTTCCGATATTCCATGCTGTGCAGAAAATATATTTCGAAGAGTTTCAGCCGGCCCTTCCACTGCGGCCGCGGCAACGATTGGCGGCCAATCCGCGCGAAATCCGCCTGATACTCGCAGGCGCGCCCGCGTGCCGGACGCCACGAATAACCCGATGATGGCGACTCGAGATCCATCGCGCGCACCTTACCCCTGGAATCTTCCAGCCAATTATGCCAGCTGCGGTAACGTCCGTAACAGGTGTCGAAGATTTCCGTGGCCTTCATTTTTCCTCCGCACGCCGCGCGTTTGTGATGAGCGGCTGGACATCCAGCCCGTGCCGCCGCCAGGCACTGCGCCGGGCAGCACCGGATTTCGCGATGTCGCGTCGTCGCGAATGTGCGCGTTCCCGCTGTCAATTATCCGTGCCGGGGGGTTTGGGCGCGGCGGGGAGGAATGATCCGACCTCCCAGGCGTCGTCGACACGCGCGATTTCTTCTTCCACCGCTGTAAGGCACGTCTGAAAACATTCGCGCCATCCAGCCATGTAGCCGCGCGCGTACTCTTCCGCGAGCAGCTCGCGCTCGCGGTGCGCGCGCTGCATCTGAAACACTTCCGCTCGTTCAATGCCGGGTGCGCGCAGAGCCGCACGCACGCGGTGAACCACTTCTCTGATCCCGCGTAGCAACCAGTGCAACGGCGCCGGATCGTACACGCCCACACGCCGCCGCGGCGCATACCAGGCCATCTGCCATCCACGGGGAATCACACCTCCGTGGCTTACTTCCCTGCGAAACTTCAAACGATTCATCATGGGCGTCGCACCTCCGGGCCCGTTCCCACGGCGAGTTCGCGTCGCACCGCATCGTCCCGCTCCGCGCGAAGCAAGCGTATGCGTTCACGTAACTGCCAGGGAAAAGTTTGCTGCGTGGGTGGCCGCGTCGGATGGTTTTGGGCGGGCCTCTGAGTGTGGGCTTCGATTGAAGTTATCGTTTGCTGCTGATTTTCGTGCGGGTTTGCAATTCTGTGTCGGCCTTGCGCTGTTGGCTTTCTCTGAATGGCAGTTTTTCAGGTCGTGTTGTTGCAGAGCGTTATGGAACTGCTGCCGGAATTCGAGTTGTTCGCAGTGCCGGATTTCATCTGCTGCTCGGTTTTGATAATTCGATCGGTTTTCGCATTCCCTTTCCGATTGAGGACATGTTCCGATTTCCACAGACCTGTGAATTTCGTGCAGTGCTTTTTCTTTTATTCTTCCTACAAATGAACTACCTATCCGCTCCGCAAAGCGTTCATCCCCATGGATCTCATCGCGATTCGCTACGCAGGTTTGCGGACCTCCTCCCGCGACTCTGCGTACCGTCTCCGCAACCTTGCGGGCCCTTTGCACGTCTGTCTCACCCGCAAGGCGCGGCCCTTGCAAGTGTTTCTTCGCCTTCAAAATCCGCACGATTACGCCGCCTGGCGCTGCTTCAGTGGCGACATACGCGTTCCGGCGCAACACACTCATCCAACGTTCCAGGGTTCGTCGGTTAAATCCTGTCTCGCCTTCGATCTCGCGATAAGTGACCGGCGCTCCTCCGAGCACCCCACCTGTTGTGCCGGTCTGATGCGTCTGGCGCAGCACCAACCATCCGTAGAGCCAGATTGCCGAACCCATTCGAGCGTAGTGACGCTCTTCGAACAGCACGCCTCGGAGCCCCGTGTTGTAGTTCTTTTCGCGCATACGCGATGTGGCGTCAAATGCCGCCGACCCGCAACGTACCCGACGATTCCGCCGCCGCTAGGCGGAACTGCCTCTCACCAATTTCAACGCCAACCGTCAACAACGCCCGCAGTACGGCAACCTCACTCGTACATCTTTTCCGCGTGACGATTCTGAAGGTTCGAGCCTGGCGATTTCTTCGACTGCCGCTCGCAGATGGCAGATAGCGCATACGCGATCCATGAGCTGCGGCACACTCATCGCAATGGAGCCAGAAGTTGCAGCTACCGAGCGTTGCCTACTTTTTCGTTTCTCCTGCTCTTGTGCCCTTCGCGTGGGATCCGCGCGCCGACGACGCATGTTTTCACGATTGCTTTTTCGTCGACGCGCCAGCTCGGAGTCGGAATTCCCACACCCACGGTCTTCGTGCTTTGTCGTTTCCAGCGTTCGCTCATCGATCACCGTCGCCTCCCCGGCATGACGTGTGCGTTACTGTGTCTTCATACGTGGGCGTTCAGTTGGGTGCCTTAAGCGATGAACGTTCAACGCGCTGCCGCACGCCGCGCGCTTCGGTCATGGCTCGCTACGATTTTCCTCAAGTACTGACACGTCGGTACTATAACGCTACGTCCCTTACGTGTTACGATCGCATCCTTGTCTCCCGTGCTGGGGAGATCACAATCCGGGGAGGGCCGACCCATGGGCAGTACGCACCCGCCGCTTGAGTCTCTGTTGACGTTTACCCAAAAGTGTTTAGAAGGCTTTGAACTTTCTCGTCTCACTCGCATCTCCATCCTCCGCGCCGAATTTCTTGAGATCTTCGAGGAACGCGTCGAATGTGAAATCGACGCTCGCCTCGCGCGTTGGATTTTTGAAGCGCGCCAAGCGATTGGAGCAGGCCGCGTGCCTGATCAAACGAAAGTTCCGGAACTCGTGCCACCGGGATTCGCCCTCGAGGCCCTCCCGCATGGTGCTGGAGGTCTCGTACCGCCGGAGGGCGACAGACTTGGCCTGGGCTTTTCATTCGACTCGATATTCGAGTTTCGAGATCGCGAAGGTCTTGGAATGCGATTGCCATTTCGTCGCGTCCCGGTCTCACAAGATGCGTCTGCCGCACTTCGCTCACTGGAACATTTCGCGCTCTGCGAAATGGGTTCAATGGCCGACAATCCGATTGACGTACTGAATTGCTACGCGCCTGGTTCACTTCCGCGTTGCCCCTTGCTGCGGTTTCTAGAGCCTGATGCGATGCGCGCGTCACGAAGAATTTTTTCGCCGATGAGTCATGCGCTGTCGAGCACGAAACAATCCGAGCGCTGCACCGAGCGGCAGGGGTCAGCGGTTCCCGTAACGGCTCAGGCCATCTCGGTCGCGCGGCCAGGATTGCATTTGATCCGAAGGCCGCGCCGGTGCCCGACAACCGCTCTCGGCCGGCGTCTATTTGTGGCGAATTCTACCCGCAGTTATTTCCCCTCGGTGTCGGCTGTTTGCGTTTCGCTGCGTGCATCGTCAGTGCGTCGCACAGCCGTACCTTTGCGAAACTGAGGAATTCTGCGGGTCGTTGCTGGTGAACCCCGTTTTCTCGCTTCGACCAGCGGAATCGACGCGCACAGCTCGCAACAGCGGAACCTACACCCGACATCATTTCTTGGTGCGGCTCGACGCCATGCCGCCGTGAAGCCTCGTAGTTCGTCCGAGTTGGAATGGCGCAGGCATTTGTTTGAATCCTGCGGCTTTCGCGATCGCTTTGCCTCGCCCTGTCCCGCTTAACTAAGATCATCGCTCAACTCTCCGAGTCCAATCGTTGCGGTGCGCGCTTGGTGTCGTCTTAGATTCATGGCGCTACGCGACGCAATATTGAACTCCAGACCAGTTCACCGGTTCCGTCTCAACTTCCCAACATAGAGGGCGCACCTCGATACGTTTAGAAGCGCGCACATATTCGGATCTCAACCACTTCGTCGAAGTGCGCTACATGTTTTCTCGATCGCGCTTCGAAAACCCACGTGGCCACGCCGCGTCGCTTCGAGAACCTCATACGGCACATAGCGTTCTCCGCTTCCCGTGCACATCGCTATCGCCAATGTTCACTGCAGTCGGTTGGAAGCCGACTTCGCGACCTCTTCGCACTTTGGGCGCGCCGTTAGCTCTTTCATCCTCCAAGTCGACGATCTTGACCGAGTGGTAATCCTCGGACACGCGTGAAGTTCGAGAGACGTCCACATCGACAGCGCTGCACGTTCTCGCATCTGTTTTGGGCTACCCATTGGGCCGATGCGCCGCTCCGCTTCGCAGCACGCATCCCGCAGCTGGTTTCCGGTCGTTCCCGCACTAAGTTTTTCGCGCAAGAACCACCTGAACTCACATGCAGCATTCATAGGCACCACGTAAGACTCACTCGCACCGATTAATGTCCGCAATCTCGATTAAAATTCGCGAACGCCGACCGCGACCCCGGGATTTGCGCCCCTCGCCAAACGACCCATCGCTTTGCACCGCCCGATTAACGTCGCGGTCGCCCCACCATACCGTACCCATTCCCGGAAAGCCTGATGACTCGCTCAAAGGGGGTTACGCGTTGTGGTTCGGGGTGCGGGTGTGAGCCGGGGGTGGGCTGGGATGCCCCGGCGAAGCCGAATTGGGATTTCGGGGGAGTCTTGCGCGCTGGGGGGCGGTGTCGCCGCTAAACCGGATGATTGCGGGGAGTGAGGCGGCGGCATTGCGCCTGTCGCGTGGGTATTGAACGCGGGTAGTCGCTGACATGCGAATCCGCGAGGTCGGGACTACTTTCTGATCGGCAGGAGCAGTCGTTTAGGCATGGGAGTGATTTCGGCGCCGCTGTCTGAAGCTTGCCATTACGTCGTAAAATATTGAAAACTAAGACTGTTTGGTGCGGGGGGGCCAGGGTTCCAAGAGTTGTTCTTTGCGATAAATCAGGGCGTTGATGTTGTAGGGGGCCAGTTCGATGCTATGGCCGTGGGTGATCGCATCTGTGGGGCAGGCTTCTACGCAGTAACCGCAAAAAATGCAGCGCGAATAATCGATGTTGTAGACCTTCGCATAGCGCTCGCCCGCAGAAATACGGTTGGCGGCGGTGTTTTCCGCCGCTTCGATGTAGATACAGTTCGCAGGACAGGCCGCGGCGCAGAGAAAACAGCCCACGCACTTTTCATAGCCGTGCTCGTCGCGCTGTAAAACATGGATGCCGCGATATCGTGGTTGTACGGTGGGCGGCGCGTCCGGAAAACTTTCGGTGGTAGTTTTGCGAAACATCGTACGTAGGGTCACGCTGAAGCCCTTGTAGAGGGTGAAGAATGTTTCGCCGACTTCCTGGATGAGGGAGGCCATCGCATTCACTTTAGCAGAGTCGCTGGAGGCAGGCAAATGGAGCGGTAATGAGTGGCGAGTGATGAGCGAAGTCAAATTCGTGCGGCGCGACACGCGACCCGCGCGCCCCTGGGAACGCCAATGTCCTGATTGGCGAATTCAGGACGCCGCTCAAAACGCCAGAAAAACTAGCGATTAGAATGGGTCGCTGTTGATTGTTTTCAGTCATTTGCGTCCGTTTCTAATCCTGGGGCACTAGCGATTAGAATTTGCCATCGCGCGCGGGAAGAAAATGGGAGCGGCGGTCCCGGGTTGCGGGATCGGGTTGCACGACGCGATTTTGGGTGCGGTTTCATGTTTTGGTTTCCGCTCGAATGTAGCGCGAAGGCGCGGCGAAAGCAGCTGTGCGCTGGAACAGATTTGGTGCAGAGCCAGTACTAGCTGTACGAAATTGGCTAAAACCTGCACCGATTGCACCGGACAGGTTTGGTACAGCTTTTGGTGGCGCGAGCGCGCGGTGATTTCGCGGCGAGCAATGCAACGGTTGGTTCGGCGGGCGGATGGCGCGGGGGCGGATCGTGCTCGGTGGGGCTTACGAAACTCGAAAACTCGCGGGAAAGGCGCCGCGAAAGGTATGCCGCTTCGCGGCATTGATTTTATGTCGGAGCTGAAGCTCCGACCTACAAAGATTAAGAAGGATGCGCCGCCCGGAAATTCAACGGTGTTCGTTTCGGTGGTGTAGAAGGGTGGGCCACCCGCCAGGCCTACCCGCCCGCCTTCCGTCGACTTCACGCGCTCAGTACGATGAAGAAATAAATCACGAATAGGAAAACGGACGACAAGAGAAGCCACCATCGAGAGGCGCCCCTGCTCGCGAGCACACACGGCACCGCAACAAGAAACGTCGGCAACACCCAACGCGCTCATTGCCCGAACAGCACGTAGTCGTGGCCAATCCTGGTCCAAAATGCGGCGAATAACGCGACCTGTACAGCGACAGCGACGAAGCCTAACGTGGTAACTGTGCGTCGCCACGACGGCGTTATTTTTCTTTCGGTTTCTGTGCGCCGCTTCCACACGGCATATCCAAAACTGCCTAGTGCAGCTACGCATATCGCCAGGAAAATGGCGGCCTCGACTAGAACTCGATGAGGAGCACCGGTCATTCGTCCCTTCTCTGAATCACACTGCGGTCATGATTCACGATCGTGGAGCGGAAATCCCCATGAGAGTCACCAGCTCTCGGTATGGTGATTATCGGTTTATTTGGCACGGTACCTGGATAATCGTACGGAACACGAGGGTGCGGCACCCGGAAATTCAACGGCTTTCGTTTGGGTGGTGCGAAAGGGTGTGCCACCCGCGAATATAACTTTGAGCACATTTCGCGCCTTTGGTAACCATCACCTTATCGTTATTTGATGCCACGTCAGCTAGACTGCTGGAAGAAGGCGAATGGATCGCGGTGGGATGCTGTCATGGCAAGGGTCAAGTGCATGGATTACCGAGCCCTATTTGCTTCCGCATCCTTGCCAGTCATTTCTGCGAGATGAGGCGAGTTATTAATGTCCATTCCGACCCGGGTCACCGCAGCGGCTTTCTTCGTATTCGCTCTGGTTTCCACGACGCGGGGGCACGTACAAGCCCCACTACAAGTGTCGACTCAGGCGCAAGTACCACCGGCGGACAACGCTTTCAACGCTCTTCGCGGGCCTGCTGCCGCAGGAGACGCGCAGGCGCAATTCGCACTCGGGAACGACTATATCGATGGCCGCGGAGTAGCCCAGGACTACGGCCAGGCAGTGATCTGGTATCGCAAGTCTGCCGCCCAGGGTTATGCTCCCGCGCTGAATCAACTGGGCTACATGCAGGAAAACAAAATTGGCTTGCCGCGAGATTACAAGCGGGCCCTGTATTACTACCGTTTGGCCGCGAATAAGGGCAATGCGCTCGCGGAGTACCATCTGGGGGCCATGTACCAGTGTGGGCTCCAGGTCCGGCGTGACTATAAGCAGGCCTTTGAGTGGTACCGCAAGGCGGCGGACCAGAATCTCGCGGATGCCGAGAATGAAGTCGGCTATTTTTATCGATGCGGATGGGGAGTCAAGCGCGACTATGCTCAGGCTCTGGACTGGTACCGCCGCGCCGCCAGCCACGGCAGCTCCAACGCCGAAACCAATCTCGGCTTCATGGCGGAGAAAGGATGGGGTCAAGCTCAAAGTTACGACCAGGCTTTCTCCTGGTATTACAAAGCTGCAGAACATGGCAACGCTGAGGCCATGGAAAACATCGGCTATAACTTTCAGAATGGCGTTGGTGTGGCGATCGATTATGCCAAGGCCTGGTCCTGGCTTTATAAAGCCGCGGCGTCAGGAAGCGCCACCGCGGAGAATCAGCTCGGTTGGATGTATCAGTACGGGGAAGGTGTGCCGGCCGACAATGCTATCGCTGTTACGCTGTACCGCCTTTCTGCCGATCAAGGCAACACCAGCGGTGACGACAATCTCCGGGATCTCTGCGTCGACCTGTACCAAAGCGGTAGTAAGCTGTGTGACTCGGGCAACGCTACTGTGAGCGACCCTGCTATCGAGATGATCCAGCGCCGCGCGCAAATTCGGGACCTCCGCGCTCAAATTATCGGACTGGAGACCGACGCTCTGCAGGACGACATTAGCGCCGACGATCTCGCCAATATGGGCAAGAACGGTAAAGGCAAGAAGAGCGGCATTACTAAAAGCATCACTAAGGTTATGGATGGGGTTGGAACGGCCCTTAGCGTCAACCCCCGTCTCGATGCCGCAAACCGTCGCGAGCAGGCGGCGCGCCTGCGTGAAGAACTGGCTCAACTCGAGAGTCAAGACCAATCCTCCGCTAATGTCCCCCCGCCCGCACCTTAAGATCCTTCCCATAGGACGACCTGTACGCAAGTGACGGCTCAAAGTCTGGCGCACTGGCGGGTGGCCAAGCCTTTCAGGTCAATGTAACCGACGCCTTTGATTTTCCGGGTGGCCCATCCTTCGCGCTTTTGGTTGATGCGAAGGGTGGGGGTCTAGACTCTCTATTGGCAGCTCGTTCCGGGGCGGGTGGCTCACCGTTCCGAACTGGGGGTTGAACGAAGCGTTCGACCGGCGTCCCGAACACGCCGGCGTCTACACCCGGGCCCTTCGAAAAACGCAGCGTGCGGCGCCTGAAAAGCCCGCTACGTTCGCCACGGTGATGTGGAAGGCTGCGGCGCGCGCCCGTCGCGAGATTCAGCAATTTCTACTGCTCGTAGTTCTCGACGATCTTGGCGGGACGCACTTTGGCTTCATCAGGGTCTTTACCGAACTCGCGGAGTGCGCGGCGTTGGCGCAACAAGTCCCAGCACTGGTCGAGATGCACTTTCAGGTCGGCCAGGCGGGCGCGATCTTCAGTGCTGATTTCAGTCTTTGCGTAGAGCTGCTCTTCTTCCTTCACTAGACGATCGATGTGGCTGAGTACGGATGCGTCGGTCTTTTCGTTTTTATCGATTTTATCGGGGGCCATTTGCGTCTCCTGTAAGGTGTTGTCCGGTCGCGTCTCTGTAGAGGGCCGCGCGTCTGCGCCAAACGACTATAGCAAAACGATTCGGGGGTGGGGCGCACTTTGGATTTTTGTGGGGTGCGGGTTTGGACGCCGTTCGAACCGACACTGTCGGCCCTCCTGCGGCGGGCACGGCATGCCGTGCCCCTACGAAAGCGACGGTGGACCGCTGAAGCTGGCCGCTATGACGTCAACGGCAAGCACACGGCGAAAACCAACGTCAACCTCAACTACGCCCGCCTAAAAAAAGCAGGCGGCCGCTACAAAGTCAACAACCAAGTCAAAGGCGCCCGGCTGAAGCTGGCCGCTCCACCGTCGAAATGCGAGGAGAGATCCTTCGCTGCGCTCAGGATGACGGACGAAAGAAAGAGCACAGGCAGCATTGCGCTCCTGCGGCGGGCAGGCCTCTGCTACCAAGGCGACGGCTAGCGCGCAGAGCCGGCGGGACGCCGGCGCTACGGAGGGAACGGCAACGGCATTGGTGCGCGCTTATTTCCTGAGATCGGCGAACCTGGCTTCGATTAGCGTTTGAACTAGGGCGAAGATCATGGCGGTGGATACGCCGAACAGGAGCATGCCGTTGGCGGCCTCGAGCGGGCCGAGGAATCGCCAGTGCGCCGTCATCACCAGATCACCGTAGCCCAGGGTGGTGTAGTTGACCGCGGAGTGATAGTACGCGGTGCCAAAGTATGGAAATTCACCGCAGAGCACGAAGACCTCGGCCCACAGAGCGATCTCAATCAGGTGCGCCGCGAGCGTAGCCAGCATGGCCACCACGACCACTGGAAAATCGCTCCAGAAGCTCCTGCCGGTGCGGCCTAGTCTGCGCTCACGGCGAAGGAAGTTCACCGACGTGATTGCGGACACGGCGTGGATGAAGATCGTACATAGGATGACGACTGCGCCAACCGCCAGCGGAAGCAGAATCGGAATGCGAGGAACTTGCGTCATTTTCTTGTGGGTGCGGCCGGGCGCGGAACCGCCGTTTGCTGCTGCGAATTGCTATTTATTCGGGCGTTTGGCCCATGGCTTCGGTGACTTCGTCGCGGGCTTGGATGTAATCGAGCTGCGACTGGAGCAACACGGTTTTGGCGTCGAACTCTTGCGCGACGGCGTTGAGCGCTTGCGATTGCAGCGCGGCGCCTTTCTGTACTTGTTGCGCGGAGACGCGGCTGGATTCGGCGCGCAACGCGTACAATTCTTGGGACACTTGCACCATGTCGCGCGTGCGTTGCAGTTTGTTGTACGCGACTTGCAGGCGCAGCTCGACGTCTTCTGTGACGCGCGCGAGATTTTCTTTGGCTTCGGCTACTTGCGCGTCGCTCTCGCGCACTGCTGCGCGGCGGCGGCCGCCGTCGAAAATATCGTACGTGAGCTCAGCTCCGAAACTGCCGAAATTGTGCGCTAGAAACGGGACGTTGCTCGCGTAGCTGTAGCGCGCGAACGCCGTGATGTCTGGGAAATAATCCGCCTTGGACAATTGCACAGCGGCGGAGGCTTTGCGCAATTCTTCGCGCGCCGCGACGATTTCCGGATGCGATTGCAGCGCGACTTTGAGGCATTCCCCGCGCTCGCACGTATCGTGCACCTCGGGGACGCTGGGATCGAGCTCGAGCTGGGTGGTGAGCGGTATGCCGGTGACGTCGTTTAGTTGCATGGTCAGATCGGAGAGCTGCAACTCGGTCGTGAGCAGTTCCTGTTTTGCTTGCAGCGTTTGCGCGCGGCTTTCGATCAGGTCTTCGTCAAGCGCGTTGCCATATTTCACTTGTTGGGTGCGCTCGCTCTGCACGTCTTCCGCGGCTTTGATGCGGGCCTGGGTGGCGCTTTGGTGCAGCTGCATAATCAGCACACGGTAGTAGATCTGATGAACTTTCAGCGCGACTTCGTTTTCCGTTTGCTGCGCGTCGGCGCGGGTGGCGCCTAATTCCGCGCTCGCTGCTTCATTCTCAGGTTTGACCCTTGTGAACAATTGTGTGAGCGGCTGCACCAGCCCGGTGCCGCTTGTCACGACCGTCAGACCGCCCTGATTGAGAACCACCGAGCTCGCAGGAAACGGAGTCCCGGCCACGGTACCCAGGCTGCCCGCGCCAATCTGGATAAATTGCGTGTCAGTCAGCGTGAAGATACGGCTCTCGTTCTTTATCGTGGGAAAATATGCGCTCTTGGCTTTCTCCTTCGCGTGTTGCATTTCCTCCACGCGCAGGCCGGCGATGCGCACTACGTGATTGTGCTTCAGCGCGAGTTGCACTGCTTCCGTCAGGGTGAGATGGCGAGGAGCATTCGTTGCCGGTTCCTGCGCTTGGCCAAAAGTCAGCGAGCTCAGAAATAACAGGCCGGTAGCCAATAGCTTGCTACGTGCGTTCATGATTTCGCCTCCTGAGGCGCGGGCGATTTTTCCTGCAACTCGCTGAGGCGGCCATAGCTCAGCGGTGACCTGCGCAGCATGGCGATGAGCACCAGGGCGACGACGCTCGCCCAAGCCACCAGGTAAAATCCATCGATTAAGCTCAGCGTATACGCTTGCAGCCGCAATCTGCTGCCCACGAGGTCGACCGCCCGGCCTGCGGCGGCGGGCAATCCGGAGGATTTTGCGTACACGCCCGCCGTGAGCGCGCGGATGTTGCCGTCGGTAATCCAGTTCCCGGTCTGCACGTGCAGGCCGAGCAGGTTCGAGTGCAGTTTTTCACGCTGCGCGACGAAGTGGCCCATGTAGACTGCGCCCAGTTCCCCCCCAAACAAGCGCACGACATGGAAGAACGCGGAAAACGTCAGGATCCACTGCGGCTTCGATAGTCCTCCGGAAAAAATGCCCTGCAGGATAATACAAGCGACCAAGCCGACAAACGCGAAGCATTGTCCCAGGCCCATTAGTAATTCTGTGCGGTAATAATTCGATGCTGACCATGCGCTGGTGAGGTCAGTGTTCAAATAACACGCAAAGGCGATGAACACGAAGCCCGAAGCCATCAGCAGACGCGAATCAAGTCCCGACAACAGCAGAAACCCAGCGATAAAGGCGAGGAGAAACAGGGGAATCGCGCTCCAAATGATTGCCGGCCCGATCTGATCAGCTTCGAAGCCGTGAAGTCCGAGCGATTGCGGTATCAGGATGATGGTTGCCACAAGAGAAAAACGAAACAAAAACAGTCCGATGCCCAGCAGCAGCGTGTTCCACTGGCGGAGGTAAGGCATGTCAACCAAAGGATTGGGGCCGCGCAGACGCCGTATCGTCGCCGCCACCAGCAAGAATATGCCGCCGAAGAACAACGCGTTGAATACTCCGGAACGCCACCAGTCGAGCCTTTCCCCCTGGTCGACCGCGGCATACAACATCGCGAATCCAGTGCTGCCATAGAGAAAAGCTGCGAAACTGGGCGGCGCACCCGATTTCTTGTGCTCAGGAGTCGCGGGTGCGGGTATCCCGTAATAGATGCAGAGCGCCATCAGCGGCGTAATCACTGCCGAATTCCAGAACATCCAGTGCCAGGACAGATGATCTCTGTACCAGCCGTAGAGCGATGGCGCGATGTTTACAGCCCCATCCACGAACGTCGCGTAGAGGGCGATTGTGAACGGGAGGAAGCGAAGAGGAATATTTCGCAGCGCGAAGGTCAGCGTAAGGGGGTAGAACGTACCAGAGGTGAGGCCGGCCAAAACGAGCGCTACAATCAGCAAGCTGTAATTGTGGATCAGTGGAAGGAAAGCGCAGACCAGCGAAAATATGGTCGCGGCGTAGAATAGAATTTTCCGCGGTCCGAGCAAGGCGCCCACAAAAACAGTGAAAGGCCCGATGAACATCAATGCAATGTTGTAGGCACTGCCGATCCAAGCTCCGTCGTCGAAGCTGATTCCGACGGCGCCCTTTAGATCCGCAAGGCCGAGCGTAATCATGCGGCCGGTGAGCGTGACAATTCCGGCGCCCATGATCACTCCCAAGATTCCGAGTAAGGGACTCTTCGAGAGTTCCGAGGGCGCGACTGCTGCGAGTCCGTGCGCGATTTGTTCTGGTGGTGGTAAACGTATTGCCGAGGTGGCAGCGGCCATCGTGCGCTCCAATTACTGTCTCGTGCGCACGGTGGCGACGACGGACAGGCCCGGACGCAAGGTAGCGGCAACGCTCGGATCATCGAGCGCAATTTTCACGGGGATTCTTTGCACCACTTTGGTGTAATTGCCGGTGGCGTTGTCCGGCGGCAGCAACGCGAATTGCGAACCGCTGGCAGGAGCGATCTCGAGCACTTTGCCGTGAAACACCTTGCCCGGGTATTCGTCCACGGCGATGTCCGCAACGTCGCCAACCTTCACATTGGTGAGCTGCGTCTCGCGATAATTCGCCTGCACCCATTTGATCTTGCTGACGAAGGAAATTACTTGCGTACCCGGAGAAACCAACTGCCCGGGGCGCACTTGCCGTTCGCCCACCGTGCCGTCACCGGGCGCCTCAATCGTTGTATAGCCCAGATTCACTTGCGCAACGGTGAGCGCGGCCTCCTTGGCGTGCATGTCGGCCACGAGTTGCGCGTCTTGCGATTCCAGCACGGCCTTAGCGCGGCGTTCAGCCTCCGCCGCTAGTTCATTGCTGCGCAGCAGCGCTTTTGCCTGCTCCAGGTCAGCCTGGCGGCTCGCGAGTTGCGCCGCAAGCCGCTCCTGATCGGCTACCGCCTGCTCAACTTTCTGTTGAGTGGTTGACCGTGTCTGCATCAGCGATTCCTGGCGGGTCCGTTCCTCCTTCGTACGCGTCACATCCGCTTGCGCCGCGTCGATGCCGGCCTGCGCGGCCGCGATCTCCGCGTGCGCCTGATCGATGCCAGCTAGAGCACGATCGATCTTTGCGTCCTGTAGGTCGCGCTGCCGGCGATTATCTTCGATAGCAGCCTTGGCTGCTTCCACCGCTGCGCTGGCCTGCGCCGCTTGCGCCTTATAATCATCATCGTCCAAAGCAACGATCAGATCGCCCTTATGCACGTCCTGGTAATCGGAGACTTTCACATCGCGCACGATGCCCGCGACTTTCGTGCTAAGCGGCGTCAGGTCGCCCCGGACGTAAGCATCGTCCGTCACTTGCTCAATGTGGCCGCCTTCCCACGCATTCCAGTTCCGGGTGATGGTCAACACCACCGCAGCCGCCAGCAGCACCACGAGCAGCGGAGTCCCGTACGTCTGCCACTTCGGCTTTGGCTTGGGCTGCTCGGGCGCGTGCGGTGTCACCGCCGCGGGTTCAGGTGCGGGAGCACTTGCGGCCGCCATAATTGATAGACCTCCTCTATTGGCTCGGGGTTGAATCAAAGCATTTCGAACCCCAATCGACCCGCTGATGCAACTGCCTGAAAAGCTTGGGTCTTATGACCCTGAGGATATACAGAGCTGGCGAGCGGGTGTCAACATGTTCTCGGCTGCGCAGATATCAGCAGAGTCGCACCACATGGGACCGGCCACGCAGCGTACGGACGCGAAAGTCCCGAAGTAGGATGCGAAAACACATCAAGTGTGAATATAATGCCCGCCATGCCCGCCTCGAGACCAGAATCCGAGCCGTTTAATATTCAGCTTCTCGTAGACTCGATTCCCGCGCTGATACACACCTCCAGGCCCGACGGCTACCTCGACTACTTCAACAAGCCTTGGCTGGAATTCCTGGGCGTCACTTTGGACAAAATGGCGGGTTGGAATTGGACCGCTTACATTCACCCTGAAGACCTTGATGGAATTGTGGCCAGGTGGCGAGCCTGTCTTGCGAGCGGAGAAATCTTCGAATACGAAGCTCGCGTGCGCAGAGCCAATGGAGAATACCGCTGGATGTTCCATCGCAAGGTACCACTCCGGGATGAGCGCGGCAACATCGTCAAGTGGTATGGATCGAGTCTGGATATTGAGGAGCGCAAGACTACGGAAGAACAGCTCCGTAGAAATACCTACGCGCTGCAAAGAAGCGAGTTTTATCTGGCCGAAGGGCAGCGCCTTGGCCACATGGGAAGCTGGGCCTTCGATCCTAACGGCTTCGACTACTGGTCTCCTGAATTATTTCGAATGCACGGTCTCGATCCGGCGGGCAAGGCGCCTGGCGTTCAGGAATATTTGGGGTTCGTCCATCCGCAGGACCGACAATCCATGGCCGATCTGATAAACCGACTGGTGGTGGAAGATATGCCCTTCGACGCCACCAAGCGCATCGTGCGGCCCGATGGCGAGGTCCGCTTCATTCGTTGCGTCGGTGTTCCGTTTGTCGCCAGCCCGAACCTCAAGAGATACGTCGGCAGCGCCATAGACGTCACGGAGCACGAGCTTCTGACTCAGGAGCTCCGACGGCGCGAAGCGTACCTGTCCGAAGCCCAAAGACTCAGTCACACGGGCAGTTGGGCGTGGAATGTGCGGACCGACGCTCTGTTCTGGTCGGAAGAGATCTTTCGGATTTACGGCTATAGCCCTCAAGGAACAGTTCCCACTTGGGAGCGGTTCTTGCAAAGGGTTCATCCTAAGGATCGGCCACAAATCGAGCAGCGAGCGGCAATGGAGGCCACCGGGAACGAGTGGATCGACTCGTACGG
This sequence comes from uncultured Acidobacteriota bacterium, assembly GCA_963786205.1. GTDB lineage: Bacteria > Acidobacteriota > Terriglobia > Acidiferrales > UBA7541 > Palsa-295. Next base: position 615,696 of record CAWAYG010000009.1, on the reverse strand, counting down.
TGATTTCCGAATCGTTCTTCCAGACGGAACCATGAAGTACCTCCATTCCGTTGCTCATCCTGTTACGCAGTCAGGTGAAGTCACGGAAGTCATCGGCACCGTCATGGACGTTACGGAGCAAGAGCTCCTAACTCAGGAATTGCGGCGCCGCGAAGCCTACCTGGCCGAAGCCCAAAAACTCAGTCACACAGGTAGCTTCGGGTGGAGACCTGATACCGGGGAGATACTCTGGTCAGACGAAACCTACAGGATTTTCGAATACGATCCTGCCGACAAACCAACCATAAGCATGCTGTTGCAGCGCACACATCCCCAGGATAGGGCACTGGTGCAACAAGTCATCGATCGCGCATCCCAGACTGTCACTGACTTCGAACATGAGTATCGCTTGCTGCTGGCTGACGGGCGAGTGAAGCACGTGCACGCCCTAGCTCACGCTTTGCAGGATGCATCCGGAAGGTGCGAGTTTATCGGGGCTGTGACCGATATCACCGCAGCAAAGCGGACGGTAGAGACGCTTCGGGAGAGCGAGGCATACTTAGCGGAAGCGCAGAGGCTCAGTCATACTGGCAGTTGGGCATGGAACCCCTCCACGACCATGACCACGTATATGTCCGGGGAATGCTATCGCGTACTGGGTCTTGATCCGCAGGACGGGATGCTGTCACTCGAAACAGCGTTTCAACACATTCATCCGGATGATCGACAAACGTTCGCGGAGAAGGTCGAGAGATTTACGCACGAACGGGCGGAGTTCGAGCTCGATTACCGGTTCCGTCATCCCGGCGGCGAGTTCAGAGATATCCACCAAGTAGGCCACCCGGTTCTCAGCCCATCCGGCGACCTCGTTGAGTACGTGGGCACCCTGATAGACATCACCGAGCGCAAGATGGCCCAGGAAAAGATCCGCGAACAAGAAGCAGAGCTTCGGCAGATAGTCGACCTCGTGCCTCAACTTATTGCGGTATACGGGCCAAACCGTGAACGCTTCTATGCAAACCGCACCGCGCTCGAATACCTCAGCATCAGTCTCGACGAATGGCGGCACGAGAAGTTCGGGCACAGTACTCATCCTGACGATTCGGAACGTCTCAAGACCGCTGCGGATCGTGCTTTCTCAAGTGGCTCTGCTTACGAGGTGGAGTTGCGGCTGCGCAAGCATGATGGAACCTATCGTTGGTTTCTGGCGCGTTACAACCCGGTGCGCGACGACAAGGGACAGATTGCGCGTTGGTATGTGACGGCGACGGATATCGAAGATCGCAAACAGGCGGAAGACAGGCTTCGTCAGGAAAACGTCGCTCTGCGTGAAGAAATCGACAAGACTTCGATGTTCGAAGAGATCGTCGGCACTTCTCCCGCCCTGCGCGCAGTACTTTCTCGCGTGTCCAAAGTCGCTCCCACTGACTCCACGGTTCTCATCACCGGAGAAACCGGCACCGGCAAGGAACTCGTTGCCCGCGCCATTCACAGGCGCTCGCGGCGATCCTCGCGCGCTTTTGTCAGTGTCAACTGTGCCGCCATACCGCGCGATTTGATTGCGTCGGAATTATTCGGCCACGAGAAAGGCGCTTTCACCGGCGCGCTGCAACGCCGCGTGGGCCGGTTCGAACTCGCGGAGGGCGGGACAATTTTCCTCGATGAAGTCGGTGAGCTTCCCACGGAAACTCAGATCGCCCTCTTGCGCGTGTTGCAAGAGCGCGAATTCGATCGCGTCGGCGGTAGCCGCCCGATCCGCGCTGACGTGCGCGTGATCGCTGCCACCAATCGTGACCTGGAGGCCGCCGTCAACGCCGGGTCCTTCCGTAGTGATTTGTTTTATCGCCTGAATGTCTTCCCGATCGAGATACCTTCTCTTCGAGAACGACGAGTGGACATTCCTCTGCTGGTCGAATATTTTGTCGATCGCTATGCGCGAAAAGCCGGCAAGAACATAGAACGTGTCAGCAAGAAGACCCTGGAATTGCTGCAGTCCTATCCTTGGCCGGGGAACATTCGCGAACTGCAGAACGTCATCGAGCGTTCGGTGATACTTTGCGAAACAGAGATTTTCTCGATCGACGAAAACTGGCTACCGCATCACCCGCCTCCCACACTGGAGTCGAAACAGCAAGCTGAGCTCCCTCAGTCACTCCTCGTGCAGGAGAAGAACATGATCGAGGCTGCACTGAAAGACACCCATGGCCGTGTGTCGGGACCCACGGGCGCTGCGGTCAAGTTGGGGATACCGAGGTCCACGTTGGAATCGAAGATTCGGTCGCTAAAGATCAACAAGAATAGCTTCAGGCCTATGCCGGGAGCTTATTGAATCCGTGCAATTGGTTTTCGGAGCGTGGCGTACTCGGCTTTGGCTTGCTGGTAGATGGGAATGTCCGGATCGGCGTTCTTCCACAAATCCAAGAAAGTCTCATAGGACTTCCGTGCAGCGGCTTCATCGCCCATCATCTGCTGCGCGCCGCCAAGCTGGAGCCAGGCCAAGGGTCCCGTGACATGTCTCACGCTAAAACCGGGATTGTCGATCAGCTTTTGGAACTGAGCCGCGGCAGATTGGTCATCGCCGAGCTCCCGATACGCGAGTCCGCGGATGTAGGCGGGGTACACATAGTCCCACAATCCCGTGAATGCCAGATCGTACTTGGCAGTGCCACGAAGCAGTTCGACGGCTGCCGCCGGATCGTGTTGCCCCAGCTTGATCGCGGCCCGAATGGTGGGAATGAAGCAATGCTGCACCAGCGTGTCCTCGGGTCTTTCCGCGCTGACCTGGTCTGCGAGACTACCGGCTTCCGCCGCTCGTCCTGATCGTGCAAGCGCGAGCGCCACGACGATCTTGCTATTGCGATCTAGCTCGCCTCCAGTGGCCCTTTCCATCCGTCGAGCTTGCACGTCCTTGCCGGCTTCGGCATCCTCTAGGGCCGACAGGAGCGCCCACCAGCCAGCATTTCTAGCCTGCGGGGTTTGCCCCAAAGCTTGCAGTCGCAGGCGCTCGGCGGAGTGAAAGCGAACCGTTTGCGCAAGGGGAGACGAGGTGACCGTGAATCGGTAACGCTATCTTTGGCTGGAGACTGCACGGGTCGCGCATCGGTTTTTGAGGTTTCGGTCGTTGCAGACTGAAGCGTGCCATGTTTCGCGATACCTGCTGCCTCGGCCACAGTGACACGCGGGGTGAACTGGTATCCCTTTCGAGCGACGGTGACAATCAAGCGCGTGTCTTCCGAGTTGTGATCCAGCGCCTTGCGCAAATGGGAGATGTATTGCGTCAGGTTCCCTTCTTCTACAAACGTGTCTCCCCACACGGCTTCCAGCAATTCCTCTTTGGTGACCAGGCGGTTGGGGTTTTGAACAAGAAAAAACAGCACGTCGAAAGCTTTAGGGGTTAGGGAAACGGCTGAAGCCGCGCGAGAAAGCGTCCGCCTGGCTGGATCGAGCACAAACTCGTCGAAATGATACAAGTTGCTCATAGAAGCCTAATTAGCTTACAGGCTATTCAGAGCTTTTCATCCTTTTTCAGCGTTGGCTGAAGGACTTCCCAAAACCTTACCTCCAGAATACTTCCCGAAATGGCACAGCTGGGGGTATGAAGCAAGGGGCTTGCCACTGAACTGGATCAGCGGGTTGCCGAACCGACCGCACACCCTGCCAAGGCCAGCGATGAAATGAGGAGGGAAATTGGGGAGAGAAGGGAGGTTGAGGCGTACTTGTTGGGCGCGAGGCGTGCCTGCATTCGAATCTGCTGCCCGCAGCAGACCTAGACGCAGCAAAACTCCCAAGCGCAGAGCATTCTTGCAAATGAATGTTGTGCGAAATTTCGCCAATTGGCGACCTTTCGCCAGTCAAAAGTACGTCAAGTTCCTAGGAATCATCTGCTTAGGATCGGGCCACTAAGTGCTACTTCAGTTCTGCTTGGAATTTCACGTGGAGTTCAGATGCTCAAGATTCAGAGGAAGGCCAATGGAAGGGTCCTCTTTACTCTAAGCGGCCGAATCGAGGCAGAGGATATTGACGAATTGCGCAGGCTCCTCGAATTGGAAGGAGCCGGCAGCCGCATCGCGTTCGATTTGAAGGACGTAACACTTGTAGATCGCGATGCCGTCAAGTTTCTAACTGATTGCGAAGCAGACAACATTGACCTAGAAAATTGTCCGCCTTACGTCCGTAAATGGATTGGGCAAGAAAGTGGGCGTCCCAGACGGAAAAAACAGAATCCTCGCACGAACAAACTGCAAAAAAGGGAGCAAGGCGATGAGCTTAAATAATCTTACCTATCCTCTACAGTACCAGGACTTAAGGCCTAATACAGATCCGGAAATCACGCTTGATCTTGACCAACTCGACGAATCACTGAACCCGGAGACCGGTTTCGAAGGGATTATTGGCAGAAGTTCCGCTCTTCGCCGCGTGCTGGAGATGGTCGAAACCGTCGCTTGGGGAGATTCCACTGTGTTGTTGCTAGGCGAGACCGGCACGGGCAAAGAGCTCATCGCGCGCGCCATACACAGTCACAGTCCTCGCATTGAGCGACCCTTTGTGAAACTCAACTGTGCTGCCATTCCTACGGGTTTGCTCGAAAGTGAACTTTTCGGCCACGAACGTGGCGCCTTTACCGGAGCCATCACTCAGAAAATTGGCAGGGTCGAGGTAGCGGACCAGGGTTCCCTGTTTTTGGACGAAATAGGTGATATCGCGCTGGAGTTGCAACCGAAACTCCTGCGCGTTTTGCAAGAGCGGGAATTCGAACGGTTGGGAAGCACGCGGACGAAAAAGGTTGATGTTCGTATCGTCGCCGCGACTCATCGTGACCTGGAAGGGATGATCCTCAAGGGAGAGTTTCGCAGCGATCTCTACTACCGCTTGAATGTCTTCCCCATTTCCATTCCCCCACTTCGCGAGCGGCCCGAAGACATTCCGCTTCTGGTCGAGCATTTTGTTCAAGAGGCCGCGCGCAAGCTGAACAAGACGATCGATGGCATCCCGTCGGACACCATGGCAGCACTCACCGATTACCAGTGGCCCGGCAACATCCGCGAACTGGAGAACGTGATCGAGCGCGCTGTGATTCTTTCCCGCGGCTCTATCCTGCGCGTGCCGCACCGAGATCTTCAATCGCGCGTCACCACGGGGCATTCCAGTGAAAAACTGGAAACTCTGGCGGACGTCGAGCGCGAACACATCCGTGCGGTCTTGAAACAGACCCGATGGGTTCTTTCGGGGCCAAGCGGAGCGGCAGCTCGACTCGGAATGAACCGCTCGACGCTTCACTTCCGCATGAAGAAACTTGGAATCGTCCGCCCGTGCTAATGACCCCGTTCGTCGTTCGATTTCCAAGCTGACGCATGGAGTGGCGTGGTGATACGGCCGCAACGCGGGTGCTCCGTTGTTTGCCTGGCGTTGAGCCAGTGTGGAATTGTCTCTCGCGGCGCTCGGGAATACTCCATTTCGAATTATGGCGGCGAGCGTCAAGCGACGGACAACGGTTAGCCCGCCACCATCACGAGGTTTCCAGCTCAAACTTCCCAAAGCCTGTTGCGTTCCCTATTCCCCTGGTTTCTTAACTACTTGCGGCATGAACGCTACGAGCCACCCATCGGCACGCCAATTGCCTTTGAAAAGCATGGAGGCTACAAACGTCTGATGTTTGGATTCGCGAAGGAAAAAATATTCGCTCCGACAATCGACGAGGCCGCGACGGAGAAGAAGCGGATTCTGCGCGGCCGCAGCCTACAAACCACCGAAAAGGGAGATTCTGTTTTATGAATGCATTGTGCGCTTATTCATCCAATCTTCTACCTGGCGTGCGGACCAGACGGCTCGGCGTCAAGAATCGACATGCAAAGACAGCGCGGAGCCACCCGTCACCCTCGACGTCGCCAGGGCCTGAGAAGGTCGCTGCGCCCTTGACTGCCGCTGACCATGCGAACCTCGTGCAGCAAGCGATTGACGGAAAATCTGACGCTCACGAACAGATATTCGCGAGCCACAGCGGCAAGCTCCGCGGAATCGCGTTCGCCATCCTGCGGAACAGAGAAGACGCGGAGGACGCGGTGCAGGATGGTTTTTGCAGAGCGTTCGCGAATTTGCAATCCTTTCAAGGCCGGTCCTCGTTCTCCACTTGGTTAACGCGCATCGTTATCAACTCGGCTCTGATGATTCGCCGTAGAAGAAATGGACGCTCCGAAGCTTCGTTGGACGAGCTTGTCGACAATCGCCCGGAACAACTGCAACGCAAAGTCGTTGACGCGCGGCCAAACCCCGAGCAGATCTGTGCGGCCGTCGAACTCCGCGCCCTCGTCGAAAAGCAAGTCCGTCAGCTCTCCCCGGGATTGCAAACGGCCTTTCGACTTTACGAACTGGACGACCGGTCGGCCGCGGTCTCGATGCAGGCGCTCGGTATTGGAACGAGTGCGCTGAAATCAAGAATCTCTCGGGCGCGACGGAAAGTCGAAAACGGCCTGCGCCATATGATTCGTCCCGCGGCAGATGGACGGCCGGCGCTGCGAGAAATCTGAGCCGGGTGGAGCGCCGGCGAACGTGGTGCCGGCAGCTTCTCCTGACGTCCTGCAGCTAGCGCGAAGGTGGGAATCAAAATCAGCGGAGGCGCATAACGCTGGCGTCCTCCAGCATCTTCCTGCTCCGTGTTCGTGTTCATCTCCGTCTTCGGCCGCTCGCACTTCCGCCTTTGCGACACAATTCGGAAGACCTACGGCGCGGGCTTGGTGACTTCCTTCGACAGATAAATTACTTGGCCTACGTGGTGGTATGCGTGGGCCGCCATGCGCACGAACACGGTGAAGCGGTCGTGGGCTTCCGGTTCCAGCGCCGCGGAGTAGGGCTTGGCGAAATCCTCGGCGGACTGCTGGCGGATGGTAGCGGCGACCATCTCGATGGTGCGGTCGAAATCAGCGAGTACCTGCTCTTTCGGTAGCTTGCGCGGTTCGTTGAACTCGCGGTCGCGGTCGCGCACGTAGCCGGTGCCGGCGATTTGCGCGCCGATGTAGTAATTCAGATTGCCGGTCAGATGCAGCAGCAAGTGGCCGATGCTGTTGCCGTAGGGATACGGCTTGCGCCAAAGCTGGTCGGTCGAAAGCGGCGCGACCCATTGGTGCAGGCGTCCGCGAACTTCTTCGTAGTAACTGGCGAGAGAGGAAGCAACGAGCGAGCTAAGGTCTGGCACTGGAGTCTCGTCTTTCTGGCGGCTCGCGCGAGCGCGCCGGCGGTTATTGTCGAGCGCCGAGCGTGACGCGTGGTGCTTCATGCTCGATGCCGCGCGAAGTTGGATGATACCAGTGCGGCGCACAGCGCAGAAGTTGATTCGCCATATTGCGCGGCGATGAAATTATGTTTCAGAATGTTGCAGTCGCGTTGCTGCGGCGTTAATCGCCAGTGATGAAGGCGAGGCGCGAGCCAGCAGCAGGAATCAATGTTGAATAATTCAACGCGCGTTGAACTATTCAGCACCGGCAAGGGAAAAGATTCCTGCTTCGGTTTGCGCCCGCCTCGCCTAAGTCCATTCGCCTCTGCAATTCGCGGTCTTCGGCTCGGATGAAACGTTCGGTCGCTGAATTGCACTATCACCTGTGTAGCGCGGAAGCCAAAGAGGCAGCTGATGGCGGCGAAGAAAAGCAAAAAGTCCACAACCCGTAAGTCGCTGAATAATAACGCTCTTCCGCCAGCCAGTTCTCTGAAACCTATCTCGCCCGATCCTTGCGGCGCGCAGTAGCGGAAAGCAGCTAGCCGCGACGGGAAACACTTTAGTACAGGGACCGCAGTACCAGCCCTCTGCGGCCCCTGGTTGGTATCCGTTGTGAATATGGGCTGGACGTTGATCGCAATACGAACGACCAGGAGATAATAAGCCCAGATGAATCAGACCACTGCAATGCCGCAGGATTCGTTCGAGAAAGCCCGCGCCGCATTTTTCGGCAAGTCAAACGCAACGTCGAACCAGAACGCCCCTGCCGCCGACGCGATGACGCCGCGCAATGAGCCCGTGCGCGAAACCGCCGCAGAGTTGCCTGTTGCCTCGGCTGCGCGCTAGCGCGCGACGCTTCGTTCAATCGCCTCAATAGTAGCTTCCAGGCTCGAAAGTCTTCCACTCCCAGCCTTCGCACACACCAACAGCGCGAAGGCTGGTGCACCCCCAAAATCGAAATTGCCTCATCCGGGTGCTGCGGAAATCCGCGCCAGCCGCCATCCCATCAGTCAGCCACTTCGCGCGCGATCACCTCGACTAATTCAAAGTGCAGCGTCACCAGCTCGAAGTGGTCGTGCAAGTTCACGTGCGGCATGCAACGAATATGTGCGGGTGGCCCGCCCTCCCGAACCACCCAATCGATCGCCGCGAGAATTTACGGGTGCGGCGCCATCCTTTGCGCTTTTGGATCATGCGAAGGGTGGAGGTTTAGACGCCCGCCATCAACCACCACAGCGAACAGCACCCATCTTTTCTGCGCCCTACCCTCGTCAGTATTACTACGAATATTCAGCGGCCGGGCAACGTGTTAGGGTGGGTCGGAGCACTGCTGAAGCCTCTACAGGACGGAACATGCTCGAGCTGGCTCGAGCTGTGAACTCCACCCTTCCCACGCATCTCCTTCCCGCCCCAAATCAATCGCTAGTTTTTGTCGTGTTTTTTGCGATCACGGAGGCGAAGCCGACTAGCTGAAACGCACAGCCAAGAGTGTGGCTGTGCCAAGAAAGCCGAGTCAAAGTCGAAACGGGGGTGTTTAGGTGACGCGGCAAGATGGCCGACACGGCGGGAGCGAAAATCGTGGGGTTAACTTTTGCTTGCGGCCGCGAAGCCGGCGCGCGCTGCCTTGCGGCCTCCGAAAAAACCTGTGCGCAGCTGATCTTCCGAGACGTTCACGCGTTCCATGGCGGTGATGGATAATTCGAAGGGTTTGTCACAGGCGGGACAGATCATCTCGATGGAAGCAGTCTCGGAGTCAAAACGCTTTCTGTCGGAGCCCAGCTTGGAAACGATGACGGTGGCACCGCAGTTTGGCCTGTCGCAAATCGCGCATAATTCAATTTCGTGCACGGACTCTCCCCTTTACCTGTGTGGTGACTGGGAGGGGTAGTCCACAGGTCAAAGCTAATGTAAAAACGTATTCTACCTTGATTCGTCGCTGCTGTGTTGCAGCTGTTTTAAATTTGTTGCGCGATTCGAACAATTCAGTCGGTGAACGGCCGGGCGCGGAGAAAGGCAACGCTAAAGCCTTCGGCTTGAAGACGACCGCTACCACCGCGAGGAAATTTGGTGGACGTGAGGGGGCTCGAACCCCTGACCTCCTCGTTGCGAACGAGGCGCTCTCCCAACTGAGCTACACGCCCATCTTTTTACGCGGAAACTCAAAACCAAAAACTTAGCTCTGAAACTTACCTCAACTGCTTGGCCTGCGCGCTGGGAGCGGACCGCTCTCCCAGCTTAGCCGCACGCCAAGCGCAGCAAGCATTCTAGCAAAGGCGTCGAGCAGCGCCAAACGTTGGGAGGGCGCGAGTTTCCGACATTTCGGAGTACAGGATATCCCGGAGCGGAGTCATTGTTTGTACGGCTTACTTTCGCGGGAGGATTGCGGGAATACTTGTGGTGGGAGGAACTATTGATGCGCCCTTCATTCAGGAGTTTTGCGGCGGTTTTGCTGGCACTGGCTTTGGGTGGTCCGGTCTTTATCGCGGGTTGTGCGGAGCGTACGCGTTACTACGATCCTTATTACAGCGATTACCATACTTGGAATAGCGGTGAGGTCGTTTACTACAACCGTTGGGAACATGACACGCATCGGGACCATGTGGATTTCGCGAAGCGGAATGATGCCGAAAAGAAGGAGTACTACACTTGGCGGCACAATCAGCATTAGAGGTTGAGTGTGGGGTGCGTCGTGTGTGATGCGCGCCGAAGGTCAAAGGCATCAATGATGAACGCAGACGAACGCTGATAAGGGCACACATATGAAGGCGCGGCTGTGGGGACGTCTCGGCGCGACTGCGTATGAACATTAATCTGTTCGTGAAGTTATGTTGCGCGGGCGGGAGTTGGGGCTAGTTGGGCGCGGGCGCTGGCTACGAATTTGGAGAAGCGGTGGGCTAGGGTGAAGATGCGCTCGGCTTGGCGGAGGCGGATGGCGTCTTTGGGGATTAGTTCGCCGCCGATGCCCAGGGCCGCGGCGCCGGCCAGGATGAAATTTGCGGCGGTGTGTTGATTGACGCCGCCGGAGGCTATCAGCGGAAGATTCGGGAACGGGGCTTTCAGGGCGCGGATGTAGGTGTCGCCGCCGACTTGCGCGCAGGGAAAAACTTTCACGAAATCGGCGCCGGCTTTCCAGGCGCGGGTGACTTCTGTGGGAGTGAGCGCGCCGGGCAGGACGACTACCGAGGCGCCTAAAGCAAATTCAACAATTTTCATGTCGAGGCCGGGGCTGGTAAGGAATTGCGCGCCGGCGTCCAGGCATTGGCGCGCGACATCGGAGTCGAAAACGTCTCCTGCGCCGACGATCATTTTGGGAGCGTGTTTTACGAGGTGGGCGATTAGGGCGATGGCGCCGGGGACCGTCATTTCAATTTCGACGATGGGGATGCCGCCACGGGAGACGGCTTCGGCGGCGAAGAGGGCGTCTTCGGCGGAGGAGAGGCGGACCGCGGGGATGATGCCGATTTCTTCGATGCGGGCGCGGACTTCTTCTCGTTTCATTGTGTGGCCTCGGGTGCGTTTGTGCCGCGGCGATTCTATCGGAAATGCGTTGGCGTGGAGAAGGAAAAGTGATGCGCGCGGGGATTTAGAGTTGGTAGTGGGTTGAAGTTCAAAGGCACCACAGATGAAGGCAAGACGAAGGAGGCATCGCGGGGACGGTGCGCGGCGGGGTTGGAGCTCAACGGCGCCACTGATGAGCGGAGATGACGAACACTGATGGAGACACACTGATGAAGACGAGTCGAAGAGGAAAGATTTAACGATAAGTCCCCACCCTTCGCATCAAGCAACAGCGCGAAGGATGGGGCTCCCGTAAAATCAAAAGCAAATTCAAAGGCAACGGCAACATCAACATCAACGACAGCATCGACGGTGCCCATCCCGCAAAGCGGGATGGGCGCTACAAAGGCAACGTCAAAGACGCCCGCCTAAAAAGCAAAAGCAGGCGGCCGCTACAAATTCAAATGCGACGACAACGGCGCAGAGTTTAGACTTCGAAGGATTCTTCGGTGTCGGGGAGTTTGTCCGTTTCGCGGGCTATCCAGACATACATGGCGGGAAGCAGAAATATGCCCATGATCAGGGCGGTGATCAGGCCGCCGACGATGACTATGGCGAAGGGGCGTTGGGAGTCGGAGCCGATAGCGCGGCTGGTGGCGGCGGGGAGGAGGCCTAGAGTGGCGACTAGCATGGTCATCATGATGGGACGGAGGCGGAGGACGGCGCCTTCGATGGCGGAATCTTCGATGGAGTGGCCGTGGGCACGGAGCTGGTTGATGTATTCGAGCATGATGACGCCGGTTTCGACGGAGACGCCGAAGAGCGCGAGGAAGCCGATGCCGGAAGAAACGCTGAGATGCGTGCCGGTGAGAAGCAGAGCCAGTAGGCCACCGAGGGGGGCTACGGCGACATTCGCCAGGATGAGGCCGGCCCATTTGGCGGAGCTGAACATTGTGTAAAGGATTATGAAAATTACTAGCAGGGTGATGGGGACTACAATCATGAGGCGTTTTTGGGAGCGTTTTTGGCTTTCGTATTCGCCGGCCCAGTCGATGTGGTAGCCGACGGGCAGTTTTACGCGCGCTTTAACTTGCTTCATCGCTTCTTCTACGGCGCTGCCGAGGTCGCGGCCGCGGACGCTGTATTTAATGGCGACATAGCGGGAATTTTCTTCGCGGTAGATTTCGGAGGCGCCGTCGCGAACATTTACCGTGGCTAATTGCGCGAGAGAAACGCGTTCACCTGAAGGGGCGAGCAGCCGAATATTTTCGATGGCTTCCTTGGTTTCGCGGTAATTGGGTTGATAGCGGACTACCAGGTCGTAGCGCTGCTCGCCTTGCAGGACTTGGCTTACCGCTTTGCCGCCTACGGCGGTTTCTACCGCGTCTTGCACGTCGGAGACGTTGATGCCGTGGCGCGCGGCTTGCTGGCGGTCCACGGAAATATTCAGATTGGGCTGGCCCAGGACGCGGAAGAGGCCGAGATCTTCTACGCCGGCGACGCCGCGCATAACGCTTACGACTTCGTCGCCTTTTTCTTCGAGGATTTGCAGATCGTCACCGTAGAGTTTGATCGCCAGCTCGCCTTTTACGCCGCTGACGGCTTCTTCCATGTTGTCCGCGATGGGTTGCGAGAAATTCCAGAGGATGCCGGGCAATTTGCTTAGTTCGGTGTCCATCGCGGAGATCAGCTCGTCTTTATCTTTGTGGAAGACGGGGCGCCACTTATCTTTCGGCTTCAGGTCCACGAAATATTCGGTATTGAAGAAGCCGGTGGTGTCTGTGCCGTCGTCGGGGCGGCCAACCTGGCTGGTCACTAAGATTACTTCGGGAAAGGAAGCGAGAATGTCGCGGGCTTGATTGGCGACGCGGACGCCCTCGGTGGGGCCGGTGCTGGGGGCTAGCGTGCCGCGGACCCAGATGGCGCCTTCGTCGAGGTGGGGGAGAAATTCCGAGCCAATTACGCCGCTGAGCATCAGGAAAACTGCCAGGGCGAAAGCGGCGGCGCCGATGCTGACGGTGAAGATGCGGTGATCAATGGCCCGGCGGACAGCGAGGCGATATTTATCGCGCAGGAAGATCATCACGGGGTTCGGCCATTCTTTGACGCCGTGCCCGAAGACCATCAAGGCGAGTACTGGGGCAATCACGATCGCGAAAATCAGCGCGCCGAGGAGAGCGAAGGAAACGGTCCAGGCCATGGGCTTGAAGAGGCGGCCTTCGACGCTTTGTAGAGTGAAGATGGGGAGATAGGCGGTGATGATGATGGCGCGGGCGTAGAAAACGGGGCGCAGGACTTCCATTACTGCGTCGCGAATGATCTCAAGGGGAGATTTTTGCGCGCTGGAGGAGAGGCTGAAATGGCGGACGATGTTTTCGATGATCACGACGGTGCCGTCAACGACCATGCCGAAATCCAGGGCGCCTAACGAGAGCAGATTCGCGGGAATTTTGTTCAGGTCCAGGCAGATGGAGGCGAAGAGAAGCGAGAACGGTATGGTGAGCGCGACGATGAAGGCGCCACGGGAATTTCCCAGGAAGAAGAAAAGGATGATGGAGACGAGCAGGACGCCTTCGATGAGATTTTCCAGAACCGTATGCGTGGTGAGGTGCACTAGATTGCTGCGGTCGAGGAACGGCACGATTTTTACGCCGGGCGGGAGGATCTCGTTGTTCAGCTGGTCAACTTTTTGATGGATGGCGACGAGAGTTTCGTCGGCGTTCGCGCCTTTGCGGAGGAGGACGATGCCTTCGACTACGTCGTCGTTGTCGACGATGGTTCCGTCGGCTTTGTGAATTCCCTTCCCGATTTGTCCCAGGCGAATGCGCGGGCCTTGGGTTACGGTGGCGATATCTTTCACACGAAGTACCGTGCCGTTTTTGGCGGTGATCACGGTTTGCGCGATATCCTCGACGTTGGTGAACAGGCCCACGACGCGGACGTTAATTTGTTGCAGGCCGGATTCGACGAAGCTGCCGCCGGCGTTGGCGTTGTTGTTCGCGAGTTGCTGCTCGACCTGGCTGATGCTCAAGCCGTGGGAGACGAGCGCGTTGGGATCCACCCGAACCTGATATTCGCGGGTGATGCCACCGAAGCTGGAGACGTCGACGACATTGGGCACGGACTTGAATTGCTTTTCGAGCGTCCAGTCTTCGATGGATTTCAAATCCATGAGGTCGTACTTGGGGTTAGAGCTGCGGAGCGTGTACCAGTAAATCTGGCCTACGGGGCTCCAGTCTGTGCCCATCTGCGGTTGCAGGCCGTTCGGTAGCGTGACTTGCGAGAGGCGCTCGAGGACTTTGGAGCGATTCCAATCATCGTTGGAATTGTCGTCGAAAATCAGCATGACGCTGGAGAGACCGAAGAGCGAATCGGAACGAAGGTGGGCGAGGTGCGGCAGGCCGTTCATTTGAATTTCGATGGGGATGGTGACTTGCTGCTCGACTTCTTCGGCGGCGCGTCCGGGCCACTGGGTGATGACCTGGACGTAGTTGTTGGCGACGTCGGGATAGGCTTCGACGGGAAGGGCGTGGAAGGAGATGGCGCCCCAGACGAGGAAGAGGATGGCGAGCGCGAGAACCATGAAGCGGTTATTGAGCGCGAAGTAGATCAGGCGTTGCATTCAGCGGCCGCCCTTCCAGCGTAGGGATGGCGTGGCACTTATTGCTCCACCGTATTCTGCAGAACGAGCGCGTCGCTGACGACTTGGTCGCCAGGCTTCAATCCCGAGATAACTTCCTGCGTGCTATTGGGGAGCATTTCTCCAGCGACGACGGCGACGCGCTTGAATTTATTTCCGCCCGCCGGCAGGTACACCCAATCGCGGTCGTGCAGATGCAGGATGGCCGACGCTGGAACGGAGGCGTGTGATTCTTTCTTCTGACCGCGGAAGGTGGCGGTGACGAACATTCCGGGGCGCATATTGCCGGGATTGTGGACCTGAATGCGAACCTTGGCGGTGCGAATATTGGGATCGAGGACGGCGCCGATATTGCTGATCGTGCCGGTCACCACTTTGTCGGGATAGGCGTTCAGCCGAACTTCAGCGGAGTCGCCGAGGCGGACGCTCGCCAAATCGTTTTCATACACGTCGCAGACGATCCAGACGTCGGAGAGATCTGAAATCGTGAAAGGGTTAGTGGAAGAGAGGCCTTGGACGCCGGCGGCGTTGGTAACTTGCTGATCGGTAATGACGCCAGCGATCGGCGCGACGATATCCACGATGCCGGAAGGATGATCGAGCGGGGCGCCGAGAACGTGCAGATGCTCGGCGGTGGTCTCGACGTCTACCTTGGCTTTGTTCGCGGCGTCTTCTGCGATCTGAAAATCATTCAAGGAAATGGCGCCGTGATCGTACAGACCTTTGGCGCGCTCGAATTGAGTATTGGCGAGAACTTCGTCGGCGACGGCTTTGCGATAGTCGGAGTAGGCGCCGGAGATGTCGGCGCTTTGCACGCGCAGGAGCAGCTGGCCTTTTTTTACGGTGTCGCCTAGGCGGGCGCGAATTTCGACGACGCGGCCGGAAGCGACGGAGATGACTGGGACGGTGCGCGAGATGTCGGGGCTAACGACGCCCGTGGCGGTGAGTTGCGGCGCGGCTTTGTATTCAGTAGCTGTGGCTAACGGAAACTGTGCGGCATGATCGACCTGGACGATGCTGGCATCGCCTTCGTGTTCGACCTGTGCTGGCGGAGGAGCTTCCGCTGCGGCGTTTTTGTTCGCGTCCCCACTGCATCCTGCGAGCAGCAGGAGGGCTCCCAGGGAGAGAGTTAGATTTATCGCGGCCGCGCGTTTCATGAAAAACCTCACGTTCGATTGCGCATTCCAGTAGGCAACTTTTTGCGTAAAGAAGGCGTAAAGACCGGGTAAGAATCACATAATCCGGTGCCTGTGCGCCAGAGATACCCGTGTGAACCGATGATTCGAAATCCAGATTAGCTGGCAGGAGGGGGAGCGCGGCCGGAATGGCTTTGTCGCTGGGAAAGTGGCGACGGCAGCTGCGGCGTAGAAATGAAGAGTTGGGCGACGGTTGAATCGACAACGCGGGCCTGCGCGGGCATTACGGCGACGCCGGGGCCCGTTGGGAAATGATCTGGTTGGTGCGTAGCATGCGCGGACAATAGGCAATTTACGTGACGGCGGCAGTTCGAGCACTCTTCGAGGACGATTATTTCGGCGTGCAGATCGTCGGTGAGGGAGACGACGAAGAAGAGCAGGACGAGGGCGCAGGCGATGGCGGTCCATTCGCGCCATGCTGCGTGGCGGCGGGTCCGCGGCTGCTGCGCCCAGCACGTGCGCCAGAGGGTGACGGCGCTTGCGGCTAGTAGCAGCCAGAGAATGTTAAGAACTAATTCCATCGTCATTCGATGTTCGTGGGGCCCTTGTTGGTTGGTTCTCGCCGGGGTTGAGGCCGGCGGCGCATCGCGGGATTAATTTACTATGGGGCGGGAGGTTTGGGTAATTGTTTGGATGGGTGCAACGAATCGTTGGCCTGAGCTTGGCTTACGCGGGCACGGCATGCCGTGCCCCTACGGGCGCAAAATTAGCTCGCGTGGTTATCTTTTTACCATTTCTACGTCGAGGGTGATGGTTATTGTGTCGCCGATCATTTCGTCGCCGCCGGGGAGGGTGTTGGACATGTAGACGATGCCGAAATCCTGGCGATTGATTTTGGTGGTGGCGGAGGCGCCGCGGCGCGTGCCGTTCATTACCTGGATGGGCTTGGTGGGGCCGGTTACGTCGAACGTGACTTCTTTGGTGACGCCGTGGATGGTGAGGTTGCCGGTCATTTTGGCGGCGCCGTCACCGGTGCTGACGATTCTCGTGGATTGAAACGTGATGGTGGGATATTTGGCGACGCCGAAGAAATGATCGCTCTTGAGGTCGTCGTCGCGGCGCTGCACGCGGGTGTCAACGGATGAGACGTCGATCGTGGCGTTCACGGTGGATTTGGAGATGTCCTGGTCGTCGAGTTGCACCGTGCCGGAAACTTTCGTGAATTCGCCTTGGACGTTGGAGATGCCCAGGTGGCGGACGGAGAATTGGGCGTTGGAGTGGGCGGGGTCGAGTTGCCAAGTGGTGGATTGGGCGGAGGCGGTGGCGGCGGTGAGGATTATTGCGAAGCCGAATGCGATTAGGGATTTTTTCATAGCGGGCCTCCGGGGAGATTTGGTGATGAGAATTTTTCAGTTTTTAGCAGTGGGGATTATAGCAGGGGTGGGCAGCGGAGTCAGAGACTCGTGAGGCGGGATTTGGTTAGGGTGATGAATGCGTCTGCTTGGGAGGGATCTGGCAGTGCGCCTTGGGCGAAGTGTTTTGCGCCGCCACCCTTCCCGCCGAATTCTTTCAGGGATTCGCGGAGGGTGGCGCCCAGGTCTTGGGGTAGCTCGGGCGATCTTGCTGCTACTACGTGGCCGGTTTCGCGGCTGAGGAGTAGCGCGATTAGGTTTTTTTCTGCGACGAGCTTGGCGCCTAACAGTGCGAGGTATGCGGGGGTGGCGTCGGGCGGAGTGGCTACGATCAGGCGCAGACCGCCGGACGTTTCCGGATGCTGCTGCGATAGCGCGCGGGCTTCGAGGTCGGCTAAGCGTTCTTCGAGGCGTTTAATGGCGCTGTTATTTCCGCGGCGGTCTTCGATATTTTTGGTGATGCCCGCGGGAACGTCTGACAGGGCGCAGCTGAGTAGCGTGGCGGCTTGGGTTAGCGTGGCGAAGTCGGCGCGGGCAGCGGCTAGGGCGCGGTAGCCTGCTACGAATTCGATGCGCCAGTGATCGCGACTTCTTTCCAGCTTGCGGAGGAGGATTAGGCCGGCTTGACCGGTGCTGGCCAGGTGCGTGCCGCCGCAGGGTTGGCGGTCGAAGCCATCGATTTCGATGGCGCGGAGTATGCCTTCGCGCTCGACTTTTTTGCGGATGCCGGATTGGGCTAATTCCTGGGCGGTGCCGAAGCGGATTTCTACCGGACGATTTTCGAAGATGATTTCGTTGGTGCGGCGTTCGGCTGCTTCGATTTGGTGCGGGACTACGCTGGGCGCGGCGAGATCGATTGTGGAAATTTCTTTGCCTAGATGGAAGGAGACGGTTTGGAAGCCGAAGAGTTCGATGAAGGCTGCGGATAATAGGTGTTGCGCGGTGTGTTGTTGCATGTGGTCGAGGCGGCGCGGCCAGTCAATTTGGCCGTGGATGCGGCCGGCGGGAACTTCGGCGGTGGTGTAGTGGACTACGTGATGGGGGTCGCCTGGGTTGGCAACGCCTGAACCGCCGGGGGCGCTTGGTGCGTCAATGACTTCTACGACTAGCGCATCGCCTAACGTGCCTAGGTCATGGGGTTGGCCGCCGGAAGTGGGGTAGAAAGCGGTCTTATCGAGGATAACTTTCCAGCGGGGGCCTTCTGGCGTGCAGGAGATGACCGTAGCGTCGAATTCGCGCAGGAAAGAATCGTGATAATAGAGCCTGTCCGTCAGGTCAGTTCCCTTTTGACACCGCGCAAGCATAACATAGAGACTGAGGCGGAAAAGGCCGGGACACGGTAGAATCAGAGCGTGCCCATCAAACTGATTGCCATGGATATTGACGGAACGTTGCTGAACAGCAAGTCCGAGATATCCGAGAGAAATTCGGAGACGATTGCGGAGGCCGCGGCGCGCGGGATTGAGATTGTGTTGGTAACTGGGCGGCGATTCGATTTTGCCTTGCCGATTGCCAATGCCCTGCCGTGCGATTTGCACTTGATAGTGAATAACGGCGCCTTGGCGAAATCGCGGAACGGGACCACCCATTTGAGATACATGTTGCCGGCGGAGACGGCGCGGCAGGTGTTGGCGGCGACGCTGGAATTTCGCGGGAGCGCGGCGGTGATTTTTGACCGTCCGGGGGCGCGGCAGGTGATTATGGAGCGGGTGGATTGGGATGACCCGTTTCGCGGCGGATATTTCCGGCGCAACCGCGAGTATATTGCGGAGGTCGCGCCTTTGAGCGATTGTTTGAGCGGCGGCGAGGATCCGATTCAGGTGATGTACGCGGGAAATTGCGCGCCGATGCAGGCAGCGATGAAGAGTTTGGAGGCGCTATCGCGGGCGCGGGATTTTACTTTGGCTTTGACGGAGTACGAGGACCGGGATTTTTCGATTTTGGATGTGCTGCGGCGGGATGTGACCAAGGGAAAGGCGCTCGCGGAATGGACGCGGCAGCGCGGGTTTGCGCGCGAGAATGTGCTGGCGATTGGGGACAATTGGAACGACCGGCAGATGTTGGAATTCGCTGGGAGTCCGGTGCTGATGGGAAACTGCATCGCGGAGTTGAAGGCTTGCGGGTGGCCGATTACGCTTTCGAATGATGAAGATGGAGTGGCGGCGGCGATTTGGGATTATGCTTTGAATGAGAATTGATGCGGCAGTTGAAAGTTCAAAGCAGACAGTTCAAAGACGCGGTGTGAGGGCGCGGCATAGGGTGCGATCGCGCGAGATTTGGGATCGATGGGATTGGGACAAAGGCAGCGGCTAGCGATCAGTGGCGAGTGGCTAGAAATGGCTTAGGAGCTGGGGTGGAGAGCGGATGGTGAGACGACTCACGTCATATTCGGCTGTGGGTTTCTTGTTGCTGGCGACTGCTGGGCTTTTGCCTGCTGCGGCGCGGGCGGATTATGTGGTGTTGCGTTCGGGGGTGCGGTTGCATATTACTGGTTACGAGCGGGATGGGGATCGGGTGCGTTTGGCGGTGGATGGGGGGACGGTTTCTGTGGCGGCGGATGATTTGGTGGCTGTGGAGCCGGAGGAGCATTTCGCGGCGGTGCCCGCGCAGGCTGTCAATACAGCTGGACCGTTTGGGAATTTGATTCATGCTGCGGCGGAGAAGCATGGGGTGGATGAGAGTTTGATCACTTGGGTGATTGCGGCGGAGTCTAATTTTAATCCGCGGGCTGTTTCGCGGCGGCGGGCGCAGGGGTTGATGCAGCTTTTGCCGACTACGGCGGCGCTTTATTCGGTGGGGAATATTTTTGATCCGGCGCAGAATATTGATGCGGGGACGCATTATCTGAAGGATCTGCTGGCGCGGTACCGCGGGGATTTGCGGTTGGCGCTGGCGGCTTATAATGCGGGGCCGGATATGGTGGAGCGCTATGGCGGGGTGCCGCCGTTTCCGGAGACGCAGAAGTATGTGCGGATCATTACGGCGCACATGGCTGCTCGGGACTTGAATACTTCAGTGAAGAATTAGGCTTCGTTCGAACTGCGATCGTTTTTTCCTCTGCGCGAAATTAAGTCAAAAAGAACACAGGCAACGACAGGATGGCCACAGAGGCACAGAGATACAGAGAAACGCGAAAGAATTAACACAGAGGGCACGGAAGGACTGCGGGGAAAGATCTGAGAAGGCAGAGGCGTTTGCCGCAGAGACGCAGCTGGCGCAGAGAAAGGCAACTTCTACGGCACCCAGGTGAAGCTGGCCGCTACAAATTCAAAGGCAGAGTTTGCGTGGTACGGTGCGCAAATCGGGAGATTGGCGTTCCCAGGTTAGCGCTTACCGGTTACTGCGGAGGTTGTTGCTGGGGAAATTGATTGTTTGGTTGGGTTGGGGGATTTTGCTGACCTGGGTTGTTGCCGCCTGCGTTTGAGCCGGGATTTGCGCCTGGGTTCGCTACTGGGCCGCCGCCGAATGGGTTTGCTATAGGCAGACCTAATGAGCCGCCCGCCGCGCCTGCGGCTGCGCCGCCTAATTGTTGTTGCATTGCAGCTGCGGCGTCTTCCAACGGGTTCCAGATGAATTCCCAATTGATGTATTTTTTCCCGCCGTGGTAGAACTTCAGCGAGCTGGTGTCTTGCGTACAGGCTACTCCCGTTAGAAAGGCGCCGAGGACTGGGCCGTCAACCGGACCAGTCGGTTTCAGCAGAGCCATGGCGGCGAGCGTGGCTGGGTCTACCGCAAGGCCACCCGGCGCTAGGCCGCCCGGGGCGAGGCCGGGCAAGGTTTGACCGTTCCCTAGACCATTCAGGCCGAGCGAAGTCGTTGGCGGATTCGCCGGATTCTGTGGACCTGGCGGATTTTGCGGATTTGCCGGGCCAAACGGATTCTGCGGGTTTTGCCCTGGCGAGGGCTGGGGATTCTGCCCGTCGGGCGACGGATTTGGGGACACATCTGGTCCGTTCGAGCCGGGATTTTGGGTGGAGGATACACCGTTGGGATTGCCAAGGGCCGCGATCTGCGCAGGAGTGGTGGCCTGCGGATTGGAATTGGCGTCGGCGAGGGTGGAAACCGGTACGCCAGGCTGACCGGGTTGACCGGGCGTGGGCAACTGGCCGCCATTGGCATCCATCAGCGCCATCTGTTGCAAATTGGCGTATTTGGTGCTGCCAATAATTTGGCCGGCGGAATTGACGTAGATGAAACGCCAGGACCCGTCGGCGGAATTGGTGGGATTTTTGTAGGCTTGGCGGAGGAAATGGACCTGGGCCATGCCTTTTTCGAGGTCGTCGAGCGTTTGCGGGTAGTGGCCGGTCTTGTGGTAGTAGAGACGAATGGCGCGGGCGTATTGATTGCCGCGCCAGATGGTTTCTTGTTCGATGCGGCGACGGCGGATGGTCGCGCCCTTCTGCAAGATGACGAGACTGGATGCGATCATGAGCAGGATCAGGCCTAACGCGAATAGAAATGCGTAGCCGGATTCCTGACTGCGGCGGCGCGGGGTGCTTCGAGTGCTGTGCGCGCTGCTGACGGTGGCGCTACGGCACGATGCATCGCGGTGCGGGCCTTTGCCAGGCGACGCGCGGAGCGATGTGCGGAATAATCGCCGTGAGGCGTTCTGGAAAGCGTCGAGAATTCGCTGCGCCCTCATGGGTTCTGTGGCCCCCCGCCCGGATCGCCGTTATTCGCGGGCTGGACCATTTGAACCGTAGCGTGACGACCGGAGGAAGTTTCTTCGACGTCGGCGGAATCATTTCCGATTTTGTCGAGCCGATAACGATTCATGAATACCGAACCTTCTTCGACGACCAGAACGTCGTCGCCTTGCAGGAAAAATGCCACGCGCTTGCCGGTCTTGGGGATGGAGGCGTAACCGAATAGCTGCGCCGGAACGGTGACGGGCGGCGGAGGGGGCGGTTTCTCCGGGCCCCGCTTCCGGAAATTTTCGGCCTCAATTTGAGCATCAGTCTTCTTAGGAGGCGGCGGAGGTCCGAAAATGAAAATATTGCGGTGCGAACCAGAATAATCGAGCTTCTTGATCTTATCGAGGAGGTCGAGGCGCAGGTGCGGTTCCTCGACGCTCAGCGGGTGAAACGAAGTGTCGGAGGCCAGCACTCCGGACATTCCGGGTGTTTCGCTGCGCTCGGAATAAAAGGCGTACGCGGCAATGAGCAGCAGACCTACGAGCACGTAGATTTGATTTCGTTTGGCCATGCTCAGGTCCTGAAATAGGTCTGCAGTTCGAGCTGCAGGCGGATTCCACCGCCGGGACCGCTTGTCGACGCCAAGCGCAAATTGCTGAGGAGATAGAAATTTTTGGAGTGCTCGAGGCCGTTGATGAATTGAATGATCGCGGGATAATCGCCCTCGACGGTCTCGGTGATGTCAATTTCGGTGACGTCCCGGCCTTTCAGCTCCTTCTGCTTGAAACTGATGCCAGAGCTGCGCAGATTGGCTTTGGCGGCGATGGTGCCGAGGTCGTCTTCAATGGTGGAGTAGCCATTGTCCGCGGGAAGAAACGCGTTGTGGTAGAAATTATCGTATTCCTTCCCTTCTCCGGAGAGATCCTGACGAATCGACGTGCCGCGGGCGACATCACCCTTCAATAGGCCGGCCTGTATTTTCAAGCGGTCGCGCCGGGCGGTCAAAGATTCCGCGCCTTCGCGCGAGGATTGCCAGACCTGGTAGACGAGCGCTAAGTCCGCCGCAAAGAGCAGGGCGAGAGCCACGACGATTGTTTTTTTCCAAACCGTCCAGGTCATGTTCATGGTCAGGTGGTGGAATACCAGGCGGTCAACTGCACCGTGATTTTGTCGCCGCCGGAGAGCTGGTCGGAATGGCGGTCGTCCTTCACCTGGATATCCGAAAAGACCTTGGAGCGTTCCAGATTCTGCAAGAATTTGATTTTGGACTCGTCGGATTCGGCGCCGATGGTGAGCTCGACCTGTGCGCGGCCGTTGTCCAGTTTGGGGGAAATATTCACGACGCGCACACCCGGCGGGAGGATCTGCTCCAAATCCATAAATACTTTGGTCCATGGAAAGCTGCGCTGACCGATGAGGGAATTCAGGAACGCGGCGCGATCCAGGACTTGTTTGGCCTGAGCCGTCTGAAAATAGGATTCGAGCGCGGCTTGTTTTTCGCGGTTGGTGTGGATTTCCGTTTCCCAGCGCGAAATTTCCGCGCGCAGTGCGCGGCTGGAGCGCCAGGAACTATACGCAGCGTGGCCGAGCAATAGAAACGTGAGCACGCCCACTGCGGCCAGTACGCCTGTCGCGGCGAGGAAAGGCCGCTTGTTATCGAGCGGAGTGGTGGAGAGATTGAGCCGAAGTTTCATGTTTCCTCGCGGCACAGAGCCGCTCAGGAACCTCCGTTGAGCATCCAGCCTACCAGCGCATCGAGATCCTGATGGATCAAATCTTTGGCGCTGGAGTCGAGATCAAGGGCCTTATCGGTTTCCGCCAATGTTGCGATGGGGCATTTCAATTCGGCCGAAAGCGCGCGGCGAAACACTTCCTCGCGCGGTCCGAATCCGGCGATCAGCGTGCGATCTGGAGCGGCGCCCCAGGTGTCTTGGAAATAAGCGACGGCCGGAAAGATTTCATCGAGCATGGCCTGGGGATCGAGCGTCGCGGCCTCGCTAGACATTTCCGTGGAGCGATAGACGCACAGGTTTCCGGCGCTGACGATAACGGTGGTCAGCGTCTTGCCGGAAATCCGCACGAGCAGCGTGGAGCCTTCGTCTCCGAGCAGAGGCAAGGCGCCGAGCGTGGAACTGAGAACCACGCCGGCGGTGGCGCCCAGCGGCTGCAGAAGCTCTTCGTATTCCTTAATTATGCGCTGGCGCCCGACGGCGGTGACAACTTCCAGAGCGCCTGCGCGGCCGGTCTGGCGCATCCACGAGACTACGGTTTCGTCGACGTCGAAGGGCACACTTTTCTTCAGGCGCCAGCGCAGCAGCGAGAGAGCTTCATCGGCGCGGCGCGGCAGCATATCGAAAGGCAGAATAAAAACGCGCACCACCGGATCCGGAATTAGCAAAGCCAGAGGCGAGCCGTGCGCGGGAACGCGACTCAAGACTTTGCGCAGGACGGAGCGGACGGCATCGGGCTGCACCACGTTGGTATCCACCGGCGAGGCCATCACGGCACCGGGCGGCAGCGGTTCGATCGCGTGCGATTCCAGGTGGCGGCCCGCGGCCGACCAGTGAGCCGCGGCAACGTGCGTGGAGGCAATTTCCACGACGAGCGAAGGATGCGGCATGGCGTTGAGCCAACGCTCCAGGCGCTTCACCGGAGCAAGATCGAAAAATTGGCTGGCCAAGCTGGTGGAGCTAGTCAAGGAACGTCACCTTATTGATTTCGCGCAAGGTGGTAGTGCCGCCGCGGACTTTCGCGAGGCCGGAATCGCGCAGGAAGGACATGCCCTCTTCTTTGGCGACGCGCTTGATTTCGGAAGTGGGGCGGCGGTTGATGATCATTTCGCGAATGTGGTCGGAGAGATCGAGAAGCTCGGTGATGGCGGAACGGCCGCGATAGCCGCTGCCGGAACATTCCAGGCAGCCGGCGCCTTCGTAGAAAGGAACCTTGGACCATTCAGTGGGGTCGAGGCCGGATTCTTTCAGAATTTCGGGCGCGTACTGGACTTGTTTTTTGCAATTTTCGCAGATCACACGGACCAGGCGTTGCGCGAGGATGCAATTTAGTGCGGAGACGAAATTGTAGGGTTCGACGCCCATGTTGATGAAGCGGCCGATGACGTCGGTGCAATTGTTGGCGTGCACGGTGGTGAAAACCAAGTGGCCCGTGAGCGCGGAGTTGATGGCGATTTGGGCGGTTTCCTGGTCGCGGATTTCGCCGACCATGATTTTATCCGGGTCGTGACGCAGGATGGAGCGAAGGCCGCGCGCGAAGGTGAGGCCTTTCTTTTCGTTTACCGGAATTTGGGTAATGCCGCGGACTTGATATTCGACGGGGTCTTCGATGGTGATGATTTTGTCTTCGTCGTTCTTGATTTCGTTGATGGCGGCGTAGAGCGTGGTGGTTTTGCCTGAACCGGTGGGACCGGTGACTAGCACCATGCCGTAGGGTTCCTGAATATAGCGACGGAAGCGCGTCTTATCGGGGCCATCGAAGCCGACTACATCGAGAGTCAGGTTGCGAAATTTTTCGCTGAGGGTTTCCTTGTCGAGGACGCGCAGGACGGCGTCTTCGCCATGCACGGAGGGCATGATGGAGACGCGGAAATCCACGAAGCGGCCCTTGTAACGCACGCGGAAGCGGCCGTCTTGCGGGACCCGGCGTTCGGCGATATCGAGTTCGCTCATGACTTTAATGCGCGAAAGGATGGTGGCGTGCCATTCCTTGGCGAGCGGTTGCATGGCGTATTGCAGGACGCCGTCAATGCGGTATTTCACGACTACTTCGGTGTTGCGCGTTTCGATGTGGATGTCACTAGCGCGGCGCTCGAGGGCGGTGAAGATGACCGTGTCCACGAGGCGCACGACGGGGCTGACGCCGGAATCGCGCGTAAGCTTGTCCATCGAAATGTTTTCGTCGCTGTCTTCATCTTCGCCAACTACCTGGAGAGTGAAGCCTTCGGTGGCCTGGTCGAGGACGCGTTGCGATTGCTCGGTGCGCTTCAGCAGGTCGTCAATCTGGCGGGTGGTGGCGACTTTTATTTGCAGGCGTTTGCCGAGCAGGAGCGAAAGCTCGTCGGTGAGCTGGAGCTGGCTGGGATCCGCCATGGCGACCATGAGCGTGGTCTCATGGGCTTCGAGCGGAACGAACTTGTAGCGAAACATCAGCTCGGCCGGAATGCTGCGGAAGAGGTCGGGATCAATGCGCTGTTCTAGCAAGTCCACGAAGGGACAGCGATAGCGCTCGGCGAGGCGGCGCGCCTGGTCGCGTTCGGCTGCGTCATCCGTGCCGCCGGGAACAACCGGATTGTTGGTGGTGGTTGCCATCGAGCGTTATCCCCCGCTGCCGACTTGGAGGGAGAAAAGCGGCAAATAAAGGGATATCAAAATAAAGCCTACCACAATGGCCATGACCACCAAAATGGCGGGCGAAACCCAAATCAAGGTGCGTTGCAGGCGTGTGCTGACTTCTTCTTCGTAGAATTCGGCGACGCTGGTGAGCATGGCGGCGAGCGCGCCGGAAGCTTCGCCGACTTCGATCATTTCGAGAGCCAGATCCGGGACGAGGCGCGTTTCGGCGAGGCTCTCGTGGAGCGTTTTGCCCTCGCGGACACGGCCTGCGGCGCCTTGCACGGAGGTGGCAATGAGGCGGCTGCCGATGGCTTGCGCGGAAGTCTCCAGACCGGCTACGAGCGGCGTGCCACCAGCAAGCAGAGTGGCAAGCGTGCGCACGAATTGCGCGATCTGCGATTTCAGCCAGATATCGCCGACGATAGGGATTTTTGGTTTTAGGCGATCGATGGCCAGGGCGCCCTGGTCGGAGCGCGTCCAGATGAAGATTGAGGTTGCGAGGCCGCCCACGACGGCGACGACGACGAGAAAGTAATCGCGCAGCGGGACGGAGAGATCGAGCATGAACTGAGTGATGGCTGGGAGCTGGATGCCGAGGTCTTGATACAACTTCGAAAATTGCGGCATGGCGAAGGTGACGAGGTAGGTCAAGATGACGATCACGGCTACGACCAGGATGGCGGGATAGATCAGCGCGGTGGTGAGCGCCTTCTTGAAGCCGGCGCTGACGCGGAGATAGGAAATGTATTGTTCGAGGACACCGGTGAGGTTGCCGCTGCGTTCACCGGCGGTGATAGCGGTGACGTACACCGGTGGGAAGGAACCTTGCGCGGCTAGCGCTTCCGAAAGTAGAGCGCCTTCGCGGACTCGCTGGCGGACGTCTTGCAAGACTGGCCTGAGGCGCGGAGCTGCTGCGCGTTCCGCTAAGAGGTCGAGAGCTTTAAGGATTGGCAGGCCGGCTTTTATGAGGGTGTTGAATTGTTGATTGAAGATGACGAAATCGTTGAGGACGATTTTTTTGGCGCGGTGCGTACCGCTGAGTTGCGATAGAAAATCGAAATGCATGCGGACGGAAAAAACGTGGAAGCCTTGATCGGCGAGGCGCTGGCGGGCTTCGCCCTCGGACTGGGCCGTCTCCAATTGTTGGAAGATCCGGCCGGAAGTATCTCCGACTTTACATACGTATTGGCCCACGCGTGTATAGACGGCCCGGAGGGTGGGACGTCTCTTGCAAAGTTTAGCATACCCGTTGCATGCGATATGGGAAGACGAAAAAAGGTGTTTAGAATTAATACTGTAGTAACAGAGCGAGGAAGCGAGGGATTTGTCGCGGTGCAATTCCGCGCGCGGCCGGTGGTGCGCAACGAAACGATGGAGGTCAGAAGACCGCCGCCACGAAGGCAACGTCAACGACGCCCGCCTAAAAAAACAGGCGCCGCTACAAATTTAAAAGCCACTGCGACGGCCTGCGAAATTTAGTGGATCTGATCGGCGAGGGTGGATTCGTCTACTACAGTGACGCCGGGTGGCGGGGCGAAGTGAAATTTGGTTTCTGCGATGGGGAGGTTTTCTTGCCAGTTGGCGAAGCGGAATTCAGTTTCGAGATTTCCTGGTTGGCGGATGATCAAGCGCACGAGGTGAGCTTCAGGATCGGATTCGAGCAGGACTTCGCGGATTTCTTGATCGGCGTCGGCGGATTCGCGCTTGGGTACGCAGCGGAGAACGCTGTTGTCCGCGCTGGTTGCGCGGTCTTCGGGATTTTCAGTTTTGGAGGGGTCCACGATCTCGATAGTGTGGCAGAGTTTTGCTAGATCGGACTTCCCCGTTAGCAGCGCGAGTGGAGTGCGCCAGTCCGAGCTTTCTTTCACCTTGGCACGGCTGACGGTGTGGTCGGTCGGGACGTAGAACCAGACGTTGGTGCCGTCCACGATGAAAAATTTTTCCTCGGGTGACTCGTACTCCCAGCGCATTCGTCCGGGCTGCGAAAAATAAACTGTGCCGGATTCGGCGGAGCCGGCGTCCGCGCTGCCGCTGTCACTGTAACGCTCATAGAATGCGGCTTTCAGAGTTTGCGCGTGGTGGTAGCGCGCTTCGATAGCGTGGAGCACGGCTTGTGCGCTCGGAGCGTGCGCTGCGAGAAAGAATAGGGCCGAGAGAATAAGGGCGAGCGAGTTCACGCATGAATTCTAACAGAAGTGAAGTTGAGACACGCGGACACGTTGGGTTGGCACGGCCGGGATTTCTGACAGCTCGAGCGAGGGTGGGCGCGCGGCGGCGCTGACGGACAGAAAATCGGGAAGGAGGTTGCCCTCCTTCCCGGCAGAGCCAAACGAAGACTACTGCAGTGCCGTCAAAGCTTCGCACAGCACGTCTGTTCCAGGATCCGCGCCGCCCGTTGGATCGAAGCGGACTACGCCCGATTCATCGGAGCAGAACGTGCGCTGACCAGTCGTGCCCACCGTGACCGGAACGGCCGCGGCTTCAAACGAGGTGTACGGGCTAGCTGCAGTTCCCGCACCGCCCGCACCAGTCGCCGACAACGTGTAACCGCTCTTGATCTTGGTGACGGTGATGATCGGGTCGAGAATGCAAGCCGTAGCTGCCGCAGCGGTGCAAGGAAGCGCACCACCAAGATTGGTGATGGCGGCGGCAAAGCCCTGTCCCCACGTGGAGGAGTAGGAAACTTCCGCAGTCACGATGGAACGGACCGAACCGACGGCCGAAGCTTCATTGGCCGCGATACGGGCGCGAAGCAAGTTCGGAATGGCGATAGCCGCGATGATCAAGATGATCGCGACGACGATCAGCAACTCGATTAACGAAAAACCCTTCTGATTCTTCTTCATTGCTTGATATCTCCTTGGATCTAGATTCGGAGGGCCGGAGCGAATTCCCATGAGGGATCGGCGAAGAAGTATGAGGCAAACGCCGTTCCACTCCGGCACACTGAGATTACTCTTAGGAGACATGCGTTTATCGCCCTGATGAGCAAGGAGATATGCGGATTTGTTGGGCCAAGACGGACGCGTTGAGGCCGGAGGAAACGTGCGCACCCTCGAAAAAATGACGAATTTTGACCTGTCGCGACGACAGAAAGCGTCATGAGAATCGTGGGGCGTGCCGGGAGTGGGCGAAGGGAAAAGCGAAAGGCCCCTGCTCACGAAAAGCAAGGGCGTGCTCGGATACCGACGCAGTTTGTATCAGTAGCGCCGGGAGCGCGACAATTACTGGAGGACGGGCAATGCTTCGCAGGCGGCCTGAGTAGCGGCGGTGGTGCCGGTCGTGTCGAAATGAATCGTTCCTGGCTCGTCGCTGCAGAAGCTGCGGATTCCGGTGAGATTCTCGGTGACCGGAGTCCCAGTGACGAGATAAGCATCGCTACCCGGCGTGCCGCAGCCAGCTGGAGGAGTGACCGGCGGTCCAACAGAGGTAAAGGCGAACACAAATCCGCTTTTCATGTTTGGCGCGGTGGTAATGATTTCGTCGAGCAGAATCGCTTGATTGCAAGTCGCAGGGCCGGCTGGCGGCCCGCCCAGTGTGGCGAGGTCTGGGGGAAAGCCATTGCCATAGGTCGAACTATAGGTCATGGAAGCGGTGGTAATGGTGCGCACGGTGACGGCTGCGGCCGCTTCGTTGGCAGCGATGCGCGAATTCAGGAGGCTGGGAATGGCGATGGCCGCGATGATGAGAATGATCGCGACGACGACGAGCAGCTCGATCAGGGAGAAACCGCGCTGAGCGGGGGCCCCGACTTTCTTTGTCGGATTTGTATTCTCGGTGAACATGATCGCAACTATTTTCCTCTGGAAGCGAGCTATCCAGCTGGAAGAGCTGGACCGAGCAATTGTGTTTCCCGATTAAGCACCTGAGCCTTGCTTGCTGCGGAGCCGGTGACACCTGGCCCGTTGAAGCAACTGCGAATCTCTGTGTACCGCGACTGGTGATTAAAAAATCGGGAAGGAGGTTGCCCTCCTTCCCGGCAGAGCCAAAGCGAAGACTACTGCAGTGCCGTCAAAGCTTCGCACAGCACGTCTGTTCCAGGATCCGCGCCGCCCGTTGGATCGAAGCGGACTACGCCAGATTCATCGGAGCAGAACGTGCGCTGACCAGTCGTGCCCACCGTGACCGGAACGGCCGCGGCTTCAAACGAGGTGTACGGGCTAGCTGCAGTTCCCGCACCGCCCGCACCAGTCGCCGACAGTTTGTAACCGCTCTTCAACTTGGTGACGGTGATGATCGGGTCGAGAATGCAAGCCGTAGCTGCCGCAGCGGTGCAAGGAAGCGCACCACCAAGATTGGTGATGGCGGCTGCGAAACCGACGCCCCACGTGGAGGAGTAGGAAACTTCCGCAGTCACGATCGAACGGATGGAACCGACGGCCGAAGCTTCATTGGCCGCGATGCGGGCGCGAAGCAGGTTCGGAATTGCGATGGCCGCGATAATCAAAATAATCGCGACTACGATCAGCAACTCGATTAACGAGAAGCCCTTCTGATTCTTTTTCATTGTAGCTCCTGGGAGCCGTAGCTCCGGAATTTGTGTCATACACCCTGGCGGGGTACACCCAGCATAGTGCAAGCGGGGTGCCACGATGAGGGTAAGGGGTCACTTTCGCGGCACATCGCGTTATAACCCTTAGATTCATCATGATACAAGGTACCCGAAATCACTGTTTCCCGCATCGACGGCGACCGGCCCGCGAAAGACCCGGAAGCCGACGAATATTGTCACTGTAAACTGACTCAACCGGGCTGTCACTGGTTAGCTTCAAATCCCATATTTCTTGGCGTAATGCCGAAACGAACGGTACGACATCTTTAGCGTATCGGCCGCGCGCGTGCGGACTCCGCCCGAACGCTCCATGGCGGCCAGTAAAAAGGAGCGTTCGAGTTTCTGAATGTAAACTTCGAGATCAAGGCCTTCGGCCGGCAGGATGGAACCGCTGCCACTTCCATTGCCGTTACCGTTTGCGGAATGATTGGAGACGGCATCCTGGTAGTGGTCGCGGATGCGGGCCGGCAAAGCTTCGGCGGAGATGCGCGGCGAAGCTTCCAGGGCGACGGCACGCTCAATGGTGTTCTCCAATTCACGGACGTTGCCGGGCCAGTCGTAAACTTCCAGGCGGCGCATGGCTTCCGGCTCGATCGCTTCGATTTTCTTGTTCATGGATTTGGAATAGCGATCCAGGAAGGAGCGGGCGAGCAGCGGGATATCTTCGCGACGTTCGCGCAGGGCCGGAAGATGGATGGGGATCACGCTGAGGCGGTAGTAAAGATCCTCGCGGAAGCGGCCTTCGGCGATTTCCTTTGCGAAGTCTTTATTGGTGGCGGCGATGACGCGCACATCCACATCGCTCTCTTCGGTGCTGCCGAGCGGCCGGACTTTTCCTTCCTGCAGGACGCGGTAGAGCTTAACCTGCATGGTCAAGCTCATGTTGCCGATCTCGTCCATAAAGAGCGTGCCGCCATCGGCGGCTTGAAACAGGCCGCGACGATTTTCATTTGCGCCGGTGAAGGAACCGCGCAGATAGCCAAAGAGTTCGGATTCGAGCAAAGTCTCCGGGAACGCGCCGCAATTAATGGTGATGAAGGGAGCTTTGGAGCGCGAGCTATTTTCGTGGATGGCGCGGGCGACGAGTTCTTTGCCGGTGCCGCTTTCTCCGGTGATTAGGACGCGACTGGACTGCGGGGCGATGGTTTCTATCAGGTCGAAGAGATCGCGCATTTTGGGGCTGGCGCCGATGATGTGATCGAAGCCGGTGAAGCGCCGGAGCTGGCGGCGCAGCTCGCCGGCTTCCTTGCGCAGAGCCTGATTCTCCGCGATGCGTTTCACGGCGGGGCGAAGTTCGTCGAGGAGGCGATCACCCTTGACGACGTAGCGGTCGGCGCCAAAATTGACCGCGTCAATCGCGGTGTCAACCGTGGGCACGCCGGTAATCAGGATGAAGATGGTGGACGGCGAAACTTCCTTTGAATACTGCAGAAGCTCGACGCCGTTCATATCCGGCATGCAGATATCGGAGATCACGATGTCGAAAACTTGCGCGGCGAGGCGGCGCTTGGCAGCTTGGCCATTGGAGACGACTTCGACTTTGTGGCCCTCCTTGCGGAAGCTGATTTCCAGCAATTCGGAGATGGAGGGTTCGTCGTCAACGACGAGCAGGTGGGCCATGGCGCGTTACCCCTTCCCTACTACGCGAAGGTGCTCATCATGTTCGCGGACGTCCTGCAGTTTGGGCGCGGCGGCTGGGCGGAAGCGTACGGCGCGCGGTATTTCGACGATGAACTGCGCACCGGGGCCTTCCTGGGCTTCCACCCGGATGCGTCCGCGATGCGCCTGCAAAATTTGATACACGACGGCCAAACCCAGGCCGGTGCCTCCGGTAAAACCGGACTGAAAGGGCTCAAAGATGCGCGTGGCCTGCGCCGGATCAATTCCAATGCCGGTGTCGCCAATCTGGATTCGCGCCCAATTTTCGTCGGCATCAATGCTGACGGTGAGCACGCCGCCCGCGGGCATGGCACGCAGGGCGTTGTTGCAGAGATTCCAGAAGACTTGTTTGAGGGCGTCGCGGTCGGCGCGCGCACGCAGGCTGCGGACTTTGAACTGGCGCACGATGCGCAGCTTGCCGACGGCGTTGGCGTCATGCTCGAGCAGCAGCAGGGTTTCTTCGAATAGAGGAACAACATCGATGTCGGCAAAGCGGTAGGTCTTCACACGCGAATAATCCAGGAAGTCAGTGATGATCTGGTTCAGGCGCTGGGACTCGCGGCTGACGATGTGGACGAGTTTCTTGTCGTCTTCATCGAGCGGCGCGAGGCGGGCGAGTTCTTTCAGCGCGCCGGTCATGGCGGTTAAAGGCTGGCGAATTTCGTGAGCGATGGCCGCGGAAAGGCGGCCGAGGGCGGCCATGCGTTCGGTGGTGACGACTTCCCTTTCCAGACGTTTGAGTTCGGTCAAATCCTGGAAGTTATAGACGAAGCCCATATTCTGGTTTTGCGCGGTGCGCAACGGCGAAATCGAAAGACCCAGGAAGCGCGTGGCGCCTTCGGCGGTCTTGTATTCGATTTCCTTGCGCGCGGCGAGGGGGTTGCCCTGCGCGTCGTGCTCGACGGGCCAGAAGCCGGGGATAATGTCGGCAATTTTTTCACCGCGGTGCAAGCCCAGCCCCGAACCGGTGATTTCGGCGCCGGCGCGATTCATCACCAGGATGCGGCCTTCCATATCGGTAGTGAGCAGGCCGCCGCGCATGGATTCAATGATGTCCTGATTGAAGGTTTGCAGATCTTTCAGTTCTTCGCTCTTGGCTTCGAGCTCGACGCCCTTCTTGCGCAGGGTCTGAGCCAGCAGGCTGCCGAGATAGGCGACGGCAAAAAACGCGAAGAAGTTGCTGGCAAGCCAGGAATCGAGCATGCGCAGCGTGGGCATGGAATTGGCGGTGCGCGGGAAAACACCGTAGGAGATGAGCTCCAGGGCCCCTCCTAAAAGAACGAACGCGAATCCGGCCACGATGAAAACGCCGCGGCGGGAGAACAGGACGCTGGCCATCAGGATGGCGAGCAAGTAGAGCGAAACGAAGTAGCTATCCTGCATGCCTGTGGCGTACACCACGCCCGTAACCAGCAGCAAATCGCAGGCAATTTGCAGGGGCGCGTGCCAGCGCGCGAGCGGGACCCAGCGGCGGAGGATGACGTAGAAAATGGCCAGGGTGTACCACAGCGCGATTAATTGCACGAAGGAACGAACCGGCACAGGCATGGGCGTGAGATGCCGCGCGGCGATGACGATAGCTACGAGGAAAGTGATGGCCAGGAAGCGGACGCGACCCAGCCACGCTAACCAGTCACTCACATTGGGTGTGGACTTCATTTCAGATTTTTCACCGCGCTTCGAGCGCGAGCTGCGCTGTGTCCCCTAATCCGGCTGCGCTGCGAAAGCTGCCCAGCGCATCATTTACAGATACAGGCAGGCGCCCCGCGAACGAGGCGCCTGGATGCGAATGCGGGCGAGCGCCGCACGGTTTCTAGTGGCCCGCCAATTTGCCGATCAACGAGAACAAAGGCAGGTACATGGAAATAACAATGCCGCCGACGACCACGCCCAGAACGACGATCATGATGGGCTCCATGGCGGTCAGCAGGTCTTTCACGGCCGCGTCTACTTCGTCCTCGTAGAAGTCCGCAATTTTCTGGAGCATCGCGTCCATGGCTCCGGTTTGCTCGCCGACGCCGATCATCTGGGTGACCATGCCGGGGAACACGCCGGTATCCTTCAATGGGTCAACCAGGGAACGGCCGGCTTCGACGGCTTTGCGCGTCTGCGTGATGGCGCGCTCGACAACCGCGTTACCCGAGGTGCGCGCGGTGATGTCCAGACCTTCGAGAATGGGCACGCCGCTGGAGATCAAGGTGCCGAGCGTTCTGGTGAAGCGCGCGACGGCGATCTTTCTCATCAGCGGACCGACCAGAGGAATCTTCAGAATCACGGTGTCAATCGCCATGCGGCCTTGCGGCGTGCCGTACCAGGATTTCAGGGCGAATACGGTTCCGACGAAGAACGCGGCGATGATCAAACCGTAGATGCTGCCGACGAAATTGCTCAGCATGATCACGATGCGCGTGGGCAGCGGCAGGTCGACACCCAAGCCATTGAAGAGTTGGGTGAAAATCGGAACGACCTTCCACAGCAGCAAAATGATGACGCCGCCGGCAATACCCAAGACGGCGGCCGGGTAGATCATGGCGGATTGCACCGCGCGCTTGAGCTTGACGTTCTTTTCGATGTAGCTGGAGAGGCGCTGGAGAATAGTGTCCAGAATACCGCCCGTCTCGCCGGCTTCGACCATGTTGTAGTAGAGGGGGTCGAAGACCTTCTCGAACTGTTTCATGGAGGCGGACAGAGTGGCGCCGCCTTCGACCGAGCCGCGCACTCCATTGAGAATCTTCTGGAAGGTGATGTTCTCCTGCTGTCCAGCGAGAATCTCCAGGCACTGTACGAGGGGCAGGCCGGCGTCAATCATCACCGAGAACTGGCGCGTGAAAATGGCCAGCTCCTTGGAGTCCACCCCGCCGCCGAAGGAAGGAATATTGAATTCCTTGCCCTTCTCAGAGAGCTTGCTGACGTTGATCTGCTCCCGCGCCAGCGTGGCCTTCACCTCGGCCTTGGTGCCCGCGGTGCGCTCACCCTGGACGGTCGCGCCCGTTTTGTTTGTTCCGCGATATGTAAATACCGGCATGACTAGATACCTCCTCTCAAACTCTCTCTCTTACGAACTCGCTCACCGGCGGACAGGAACCTTGCCACCACCCTGCTGCGGCGAGGTCACCCCACGGTTAATCAAGTCCTGCAATTCATCTGGATTCGAAGAGCGAGCGAGCCCCACTTCCAGAGTGATTTGCTTCTGGAAATAGGCATTCGCCAGGCTCTGGTTAAAGGTCTGCATGCCGGACGCCCCGGTGCCCGTTTGCATGGCTGAATAGATCTGGTGAATTTTGTCTTCACGGATCAGGTTGCGAATGGCGGCGGTGGGGATGAGGATTTCCATCACCATGGCGCGGCCGCGGCCGTCGACTTTCGGGAGGAGAGATTGGCAAAGAATTCCTTCGAGCACCATCGAGAGCTGGGCGCGGACTTGCGGCTGCTGGTGCGCGGGGAAAACGTCCACGATACGGTTGATGGTGGAAACGGCCGAATTGGTGTGCAAGGTGGCGAAGGTCAAGTGGCCGGTTTCGGCGATGCGCAGAGCGGATTCGATGGTTTCCAGGTCACGCATTTCGCCGATGAGCACGACGTCCGGATCTTCGCGCAGTGCGGCGCGGAGTGAGTTCGAGAACGAGTGGGTATCGGAGTGAACTTCGCGCTGGTTCACCAGGCACTTCTTGTGGTTGTGCAGGAATTCGATGGGGTCTTCGATGGTGATCATGTGCTCTTCATGCTCGTTGTTGATTTTGTCGAGCATGGCGGCGAGCGTGGTGGATTTTCCGGAACCCGTGGGGCCGGTAACGAGAACCAAGCCGCGAGGCTTATCGCAGAGGCCGCGAACCACGTTGGGAAGGCCCAGCGCGTCGAAGGTCTTGATTTCCCAGGGAATGGTACGGAAAACGGCGGCTACGGCACCGCGCTGATGGAAGATGTTGCCGCGGAAACGCGCCAGGCTTTTCAAGCCGAAGGAAAAGTCGAGCTCGAGGTTTTCCTCCAGGCGGTGCTTCTGCACGTCAGTGAGCACGCTGTAGGCGAGGGCCTTGGTGTCCGCCGCGGTGAGCGGAGGCATATCCAGCGGACGCAATTTACCGTGCACGCGTATGCGCGGCGCGCTGTTGGTGGAGAGGTGCAAGTCGCTGCCGGACATTTCGATCATCTTCTTCAAGAGTTCGCTTAATGTGATGCCTGCCATATTTCCTCCGCTTAGAGAACTGTCTCGCGCACGACTTCTTCAAGAGTGGTATGGCCGAGCGCGCATTTGATGAGGCCGCTGCGGCGCAGCGTGATCATTCCCGTTTCCAAGGCCTTCTTCTTAATTTCTAGGGCGGATGCACCGACCAGGATTAGTTCGCGCAAGTCGTCGTTGATTTCCATAACTTCGTAGAGACCGACACGGCCTTTGTAGCCCGTGTTGTTGCAAGTACCGCAGCCGCGGCCATGCTGAATGACTGTCTTGTCCGCTTCTTCCTTGGTGTAGCCAGCGTCAATCAGCGCTTGCGGCAGGATCTGCAGGGGTTCCTTGCAACCGACGCAGATGCGGCGGACCAGACGCTGCGCACAGATCAGGTTTACCGAGGTGGCTACCAGGAACGGCTCAATGCCCATATTCATCAATCGGCTGATGGTGGAAGGAGCATCATTCGTGTGTAGTGTAGAAAGCACTAAGTGGCCCGTGAGGGCGGCTTTTACGGCGATTTCGGCGGTTTCAAAGTCGCGGATTTCGCCTACCAGAATAATGTTGGGGTCCTGCCGCAAGAAGGCACGCAGAGCGGAGGCGAAGTTCAGGCCGATCTGCTCCTTCATCTGGACCTGGTTAATGCCCGGGAGCTGAAATTCGACCGGGTCTTCGGCGGTCATAATGTTGGTTTCCGAAGTGTTCAGGCGCGCGACAGAGGAGTACAGCGTATTGGTCTTTCCGGAACCGGTCGGCCCCGTGACCAACACCATGCCGTAGGGCTTCAGAATTTGGCGCTCGAATTTGGTCAAGGATTCCTGCTCGAAACCGAGCTTGGTCATGTCCAAGCGCAAGTTTTCCTTGTCCAGCAAGCGCATAACGATTTTTTCGCCGAAGAGCGTGGGAACGGTGGAGACGCGGAAGTCGAGTTCCTTTTTCTTTCCGTCCTTGAGGTACTTGATCATGATGCGGCCGTCTTGCGGCAGCCGCTTTTCGCTGATGTCCAGCTTGGCCATGATCTTGACGCGGCTGGTGATCGCGTCTTTCAATTTCATGGGCGGCGCCATCACGTTTTGCAAAATGCCGTCCACACGGAAGCGAACACGGTATTCTTTTTCGTACGGTTCGACGTGAATGTCGCTGGCGCCGCGCTTGACGGCGTCGGTAAGAATCAGGTTGACGAGCTTGATGATGGGGGCTTCCTCGGCGGCTTTCTCGAGGGTGGCGAGGTCCATCTCGGCTTCTTCGGCGGAAAGTTCGAGAGAGGCTTCGTCGCCGGCGAGGTCCTTCATTACTTTGTCGAGTTGTTCGACGCTCTCCACATCGCCGTAGAATTTGTGGATGGCTTCGCTGATTGCGGTTTCGGAAGCGACGACAGGCTCGACGTTGAAGCCAGTCATGAACTTGATGTCGTCCATCGCGAAGACGTTGGTCGGATCGGTCATCGCAATGGTGAGCGTGGAGCCGACGCGCGATAGCGGGACAATCTGGTAACGAATGGCGGTTTCCTGCGGCACGAGCTTGATGACCGCGGGATCTACTTCATAGAATTTGAGATTGATGGAAGGCACGCCATATTGACGCGAGAGAACGGCGGTGATGTCGTCATCACTGACCAGACCGAGCTTGACTAGGCAGGTGCCGAGGCGGCCGCCAGTCTTTTTCTGGTGGTCGAGGGCCTGCCGAAGCTGATCCGCAGTGATCAGGCTGTCTTTGACAAGTATTTCGCCGAGTCGAGAAGACATGAGTGTCCGAGAGTGGTACTAGAACCCACCCGATTAGCCAGCGTAGCATGGGCGACTGCCGAAAATAGTCACCGGGTGCAACGCTCGTAGTGAATCAGCTAACAGCCGATAGGGCGCGGGCGAAGCTGTACCGAAGGACAGGCTAATTTTTGCTCCTGTACTAAGGGACAGGTGTATTACTGTGAATAACTTAGCGGAGGTAGAGCAGGCACGACGCGAGCGTAAAAATACGAAATATCTTGTACAGATTTTGCGCGCGGATTCGCGGCGATTTCGGGCCGAATTTTCGCGCGATAGTGGCGCAAAAAAATCTTGCGCGGCCGGGCGCGAGGGCCTAGCGCGGGGCGTCCGGAGTCTGTTACGATGGTGCGGTTTGATGGGCGGTTAGCTCAGCGGTTAGAGCGTCCCGCTTACACCGGGAAGGTCCGCGGTTCAAATCCGTGACCGCCCACCATTGGATCGCTTTGCAGGTTGCACACGTTTTGCAGGTCACACGCGGGGGACGTAGTTCAGTTGGTTAGAACGCTGCCCTGTCACGGCAGAGGTCGCGGGTTCGAGTCCCGTCGTCCCCGCCATATTTTCAAGCACTTACAGCGGACCCGAGAAAAAATCTGGGTCCGTTTGGGTCCAATTACGCGCCGAAGCACTCCGTCCACCGCACATTCTTTCGAACGGAAAGAAGAATGCGCTCCTCAGCACCAACTACTGAATCAGAATTGATTTGTTCACCGACAGCAAACCGCCCGGCAGGATGGCATCTACCAATTTTCCTTGCGCCAGGCGCTTCCGCTCCGGTGTTGCTTGAAGATACTTGTTGGTCACATGGAGATTGCTGTGACGCAAGTAGTCGCGGATCGTGAGTTGATGTTCTCCCATCTCCGCCAGCATTGTCCCGACCGTGTGCCGAAACGTGTGCCAGCCCACTCCGACAACGCCAACCTTCGCAAACGCCGGTTGAATCTTCCGCTTGAGAACGGCGGCAAGGTCCAGCGGCTTCTTCCCTTTGTGGCGCTGGGATGGGAAAACGAAGTCCCCAGGTCTGTTGTATTCGTTCTGCGACTTCCATTGCCGCGTATGACGTCCCGAGGGTGTAGCTTCACACGTGATTTGCGCTTCGTCATCGGTGATTTCCCTCCTCGTGCGATGGCGTGGCGTCGCGTCTTAAGTTGGCGGTTTGGATTTGCGGCGGTTCGCGAGTTTCGGTGCGCGCCTCTTTGTCTTCTTTCGACGCCTGTTGGCGGCGTGCTTTTTTTTCTCAGCTTGTTCTTCTTCATAGCGTTTCTCGTCGTTGTAGTCCCAATCGGGGAGGATTACTACGCGGAGGAAGTCCCTTAGCCTAGCGTGCTTCCTCGCGGTGTCGGAGTATAGTTGACGCTGGTGGATTTCAAACATGTGTCGAGGCCCGGCAATTCAGCATTTGATCAGCAGCGACCAATCAGGACCCATCGCGTGGCCCAATTGACGGCGATGGGTTTGGAACGATTGGGCGCGAGTAATGCGCGTGCAAAGACTGCGACAGGCTTGACAGATTCTGAGGGTGCACGCGAACTAGGCCTCCGCGCGGACTGTCGATGTTGGCAATTAAAGAAAATGAAATGGATACAATCAACGGTAGGACGAGGAGCAATAGGGCTTTCGCTTCACCGCGACGCGCACCATATCCGATCAGCAGGTTGCAGCAGATGGCGATTGCTAACATCAGACCCCATGCCGCCAACGGAATGCGGTTCAACCACGCGGCTTGCGTATATCCCTTAGAGTTCAAAACGTCGTTCATGCCAGTCACAGCAACAGTAAGCAGGGGTGTCGGCTGAGCCGCGGCCGGAACCTGAACAGCAGACCACAGGTCGGTCTCTAATTGGTCAGAAGCGGCTTCGATCTGTTGAAGCTTACGGTCTTCCCGAGTTTCATAGAACAAAACGCGCTGATCGATATAGCTTTTCAGAAGTGTTCGCACTCGCGCCGCGTCGGCGGGAGGAAGAAAGTCCGCGCGGACATACTCCGTACCGATGGCGTTGGCCTCCGACTCTTCGAGGTTCTTGCGCTGGTCGTAGCGACTGCTAGCCATCGAAAAGCTGAATCCAATGATAAGGGCGAGTAGTGTCATGGTGGCAGCCACCACGACGCCAAAATCGTCCCGCTCAGTTTCCTCGGGACTCCTTCTTCTCTTGCGAAAGGAAGCGCCAATCTTTGCCGCGACCCACAATGTCACTAAACCTAGAGCTAAGACCAGTAGCGGATATCTCACGATTTGATCCATGTGCTGTTACCTCCTGTTGTGCTCGCGACAATTTAGCGCACTTTGGAGGTGTAACGCGCATGCTGTAACAGTGAGTAGTGCAGCAGATCTCCGGCCACGCAACTAATCGGGAGTTACACTCATTGATTCCCGAACTTCCAGGTGAGTCCGGAACTGGTACCGTAATCGCTGCCGGCGAAGCCCGGTGGCGGGCGATTGTCCCAGTTTCCGTAGAAAGAAATGTTCCAGGTGAGTTTGCTCCACAATTTCAGATAGTACGTCGTGTTGAGGTTGAAATGTACGCGGCCGGGTTCTGAAAGGGCTGGGAGTAGATAGGTGCTAATCGTAAGATTGGTTTTGTTGAAATAAAAAAGCTTCACGTCGCTGCCTACGAGGCCCGAAGCCACATTCTGAGTCGGCGAGGGCAACGCTTTCTGCTGGTAATTTATGCGCTGTTATGCCAACCCGCCAATCACTGAAATCACGACACGATCGTTATTTTTCAAGTATCGGCCGACGGCACCTCCTAGGCTGGACTGAAGTTGAATTCCCTGTACAGAACTCTGTAGGAGATCGGCCAACCCCGCATAGTACCAATTGTTTTAACGCAGTAGACGTTGCGATTGCAGATTGAGCTCATTTCGCGTCGAGACTGTGGCGCCCGTATTCGAGGACAGGATCGAATCATAGCTGGCGCTGGCCATCCAGCGCTCGCGAGGGTAGTTCGCTGCGGAGCTCAAATTGTATTGGGTGGACTGGTTGCCCTTATTGTAGCTGACTCCCATACCAATGTTCCCGTTGAAGCGCTCCCAGAAATCGTTGGACGTTTGGTCCATTTTGATGATCTAAGTTTTTTCGAGATCGACCTTGGTGTCAGAAACCTCCAAGATTTGAATCTTTACGGGGCGTGCGCCGGGAGTGGTCGGAGTGGAGAGCGCACCGGTGTAAACGAGGCCATCTTGAGTCTTGACGATGAACAGCTGCTTGCTCTCGACGTGATCAACCTTCGACCAATCAACAGAGAGAGTATTCAGGATGTAGTCGACACTAATGAAAAGAGTATCCGCGTCGAGGTCTTTGATCTCGCAGGTGACGCGATCCCCGTTCCTCATGACGATCACATCGCTTTTATCGCGCGCAAATAATGGTGCAGCAAGAAACAGGCTAAGCAACAAAGCGAAAATTCTCGCGTTCATAACCGACCTCCCACTGTCTGGGATATACACTGTGCATCTTATCGATGAGCGAACGCTGACAGGGCCGAGTTTTAAGCCGCGGCGAATGGGAGAGAGTCTACATCACAACACGGGGACCAGAAGATTGCGTGTGCCGCAACCGATGCGGGGTCCTTTAATGTAGATCCTGATTAACGACCGAAGCGGACAAGTGAAGTGCTATTTTATTTCTCCGGTCACGCAACCAGCTAGGCACTATACAACCCCTGGGCTGTCCGGCCCGCTGTGTGGCATACTCCGGCCCATTGGCAGCGCGTCGTTCCACACTCTGGCCGCAGCAACATTGACACTCGGATGCGACAGAAGTACTGTGACTGCCGGAATCACGGGGCCGGAGAATTGAACTCACCAGAATTTAGAATTGATGCGACGGCACAACCGGAAGGGATATTCGCGCGCATCCAACTGTTAGTTTTGACAATGTTTCACGGTGCTGTTCGCTTTCTATATTCAACCTGTAACACTTCCCGGTTGGAGCGTGCGAGCGTCCCGCGCGTCTGCGCGCTTGACTTAAGTTGATCGCTAGAACTTAGGACACTATGAGTCTAATACATAAAGCAATGGCCGTGATGATGAGTTTCCTTCTCGTCTTGACGGCGATTCCAGTTGACGCATCCGCACAGAGCAACTCGCAGAGCGCATCTCCCCCAGCATCCCCGGCGGATGAATATGCGCTTCTTACTGCCGACGAGCTCGACGGGCTTGTGGCTCCCATCGCGCTTTATCCCGATGCCCTGGTTGCGCAGATCCTGGGCGCTGCTACTTTTCCGTACGAGATCGTGGATGCAGTGGTGTGGCTAAAGCAAAACTCGTCGCTCACTGGTGAGTCGCTTGCGAAAGCCGTAGACCAGCAGTCGTGGGATCCAGCGGTGAAGGCCCTCACGCAGTTCCCAACGGTACTCGACAATCTGGCGAAGAATCTGGCTTGGACCTCTTCCCTTGGTGAGGCTTCAGCTACCCAGCAGCAGGATGTCATGGCTGCGATACAAAGAATGCGTGCAAAGGCCTACGCAGCAGGTAATCTGAAATCGAGTTCAGAGATCAAAGTGGTGCAGGAAAGCCCGCAAACAATCATCATTCAACCGGCGAATCCGCAGATCGTATACGTGCCGACATATAACCCGACCGTGATTTATGGCGCACCAGTGGTAGTCCCGGGATATAGCTCCGCGGATGTCGCCGCTACGGCTATTATTTCGTTTGGTGTTGGCATCGCCGTCGGTGCGGCGATCTATGGTGGTTGCTGCGGGTGGGGCTGGGGCTATTGGGGAACAAGCTGGCACAGCCACACGATTATTTACAACCGAAACGTTTATGTCGGGAACCCATACTGGCGGGGCGGCTACTACGGCGGCTACCCCGGTTACCGTCCCCCCGGCTATCCCGGCTATCGCCCTCCCGGCAACCCTGGTTACCGACCCGGTTATCCGGGTTATCGTCCACCGGGAGGCTATCCCGGCTACGGTCGCCCGCCAGCCACCACCCTTCCCGCACCTGGAAACCCGGGCAACCGCCCAGGCGGTGGAGGGGGCGGAGTGCCTTCTACGCGGCCGACGAATCCCGGAAACCGGCCAGGCAATAGTCCCGGTGCGCGGCCCGGCGGCGGCGGAGCACCTTCGATTCAGCCAGTCAATCCTGGAACGCGGCCAAGCCAAACTCCGTCCACGCGCCCGAGCACGAACGAGGCTCGCGGCTATCAACGCCCGCGGACATCGAATGCTCCTGCTACTCAACCGGCGCGGCCCAACGCTCTGTCTGGTTCGGGCGGTGGGCGCGCGCAAAGTGCGCGCGGGAGCCAAAGTATGGGTGGCGGCGGTCGGGGGGGCGGGGCTCGTAAGTAGCGAGCGACCACGCGAATTCCTATGAGATCAGCGCACCGGGATTTGGAAGGAATCAGGCGGCGCGATGGAGGAGTTGGGATGACAGGCC
Source organism: uncultured Acidobacteriota bacterium (assembly GCA_963786205.1). Taxonomy (GTDB): domain Bacteria; phylum Acidobacteriota; class Terriglobia; order Acidiferrales; family UBA7541; genus Palsa-295. The sequence goes on along the minus strand of CAWAYG010000009.1, from coordinate 572,320 downwards.
TCAGGCTTACCGATTTGAGGAGCAATCTGCGATGCATCGCTCTCGTTGCGTTCGCCGCAGTAATTGCGTTCTCGGGGGGATGTCAAAAATCGGAGCAAGCCCCAAGCGGACCGAAAACGTTTCCTTCGCCCGACGCTGCCGGTAGCGCAGTCTATGAAGCCGCAAAAGCGGGGGACGAAAATGCTCTGTTAGCGATCTTCGGTCCGGGCGCGACCGATTTGGTGATCTCCGGCGATCCGGTACAGGATAAAGCAGGACGCGAGCACTTCGCGGCCAGCTATGATCAGATGCATCGCTGGGGAAAGCTGACGAACGGCGGCATGGTCCTCAACATTGGTGCAGAGAACTATCCCCTTCCTTTTCCGCTTTTCAAGAACTCGTCGGGCCAGTGGTATTTCGACAGCACCGACGCAAAGGCCGAGATTCTAGTTCGTCGTATTGGAGACAACGAGCTGGCGACGATTGACGTCCTGAATGCAATGGCAGACGCACAAGCCGATTACTTCAGCGCCACTCACGACGGCAGCAACGTCCATCAGTATGCGCAGAAGTTCGTGAGTGACGAAGGCAAACAGAACGGTTTGTACTGGAAGGCCGCAGACGATCAACCGGAGAGCCCATTAGGACCGCTGGCAGCGAACGCAAACGCCGACGGCTATGGCGGCAGTTCGCAACAAGGGCCGCAGCCGTTCCACGGATATTTTTATCGCATACTCACGCAGCAAGGCAGCCACGCCCACGGCGGAGCCAAAGGCTATATTGTTAAGGGAAACATGACCGGAGGCTTTGCCATCCTTGCTTATCCTGCCGAGTATCGCAATTCGGGCGTGATGACGTTGATCATCAATCAAGATGGTCTGGTGTTCCAAAAGGATCTCGGTACTCAGACTGCCGACCTGGCCAAGTCCATTACCGAATTCGATCCTGACGACACTTGGAAACCGGTCGAGTAGCATTGCTCAGAACCTGTGGTGCATGAATAGCTCGCGAGTTCCAACCTGAAAATCCGCCGGCCAATTTTTCTTCGCCGCAGTCCCCTCATTGGCGGCAGGCATTCACACGTTCTCAGCTGCCGCAATTTGGAATCCCGATGCCTCGTTGGAAATCCTGGCGCGCCGCGAACCGGCCTCATCACAGCCTTCGAGATGCGCTATCCTGGCGAGCATGTCGTCATGGTTGTCTTGGCGAATGAACACGATTGCCCCGTCAGAGACATCGCCAATGCGGTCGCCAAGCATCTGCTTGGTGACTGAATACTGCAGCTCTTGATTTCAACTCCTGATTAATTAACGCCGCTAATCGGGTACTTGGCGGAATAAATAGTATAACTTTCGTCGTGAACGCGGGCTACAGAAAGTGCCCTCAAGTTTTTCGAGGAGGGCATGTGAGAGAGCTAACAGCTGACATATTCATCTCGCTCGATCAAACCCCGAGTCGTTTCCTTGCATGACCTTCCCTCAGTTGTTCTTATTGAGGATCTTGGCGGTCACAGAGATACCAATAATTTCGTTGGTTTGCCAGCCGGTGGGCAGATTTACCGACTGCAACAGATAAAAAGGTCGTACCGAAAACGAATCAGTGATGGGCACCCGGACCCCCACCTGAAAACGGTTTTGCGTAAAGCTGCCACCAGCAGCAAAGCTATTGGTTCCGGGGACGACAAAAAACTCATTGCTCACGACCAGCACCGGACGCCGCTTCATTCGCAACGGCAACGTATAGTCGACCCCAGGTCGAAATCGAAACCTTGCCGAGGCTACACGATTGTCGGGAAACCGCCCCTCCACGATTGTTCTCAGATTCGGCCGCCATGCACCACGCGATGCGCTCATCGTAACATTCAGAAGTAAACGGTTTTCGTAAGCAATTGTGGGATTCCCGGGAAAGCGTTGATATCGATACAGCGGAGTTACTGTCAGCCATGGCCGCACACGAAACGCGACGCCACCCTGAACAAAGTACTCGTATAGGTTCGAGATTACCTCGTCATACCGTTCGTAGAATTCGATTTCCAAGGACTTGCTGGGCGTGAGACCAACCGAAATTCCCTGATCAAGCCAGAGCCCTAACTTCTTAGAGTCCTCCGGATCCTCCGGTGGCTGTTGTTGCGCCCTCGCCTGGGCCGCCATCACACAACAAAACAGCGCAGCCAGTACAATCGCTCGACAAATGTTATTTGGCATTGCGGGCCTTCAGCTCAAACACTCATACCTTGATAAACTCGGTCTTCGCAAAGACACGTAGCTTCCAGCGAAACTCAATCTGTGGTTCGTTTCGAGCTGCCCGAACTTGCTAACTGACGAAGTCCAGCACGCCATTCGCAAGGTTGTACATTGCACCGGTGATCTGGATCGATCCTTTCTTCTCCAGGTCCTCCAATACCGGGCTTCGCCGTCGAATGTTTTCGATCGCCAATTTGACGTTGGTTCGGGCGACAGCGTCGACGTAAGCCGGATTCTTGCTGGACTTCTCGCCTTCAAACTTGGTTTCCGGAATGGCCGGTTTGATCTTCGCCAACAATCCCGTGAGATTGCCTAGTTCCACATCATCGATTGCGCCTTTTATCGCGCCGCAAGCCGTGTGTCCTAGGACGAAGACCAGCTTTGCTCCTGAAACGGCACATGCGAACTCCATGCTCCCGAGCAGGTCATCGTTAACCACATTCCCGGCGACGCGCCCATTGAACGTGTCGCCGATCCCGACGTCGAAAATAATTTCCGCAGGCACCCGCGAGTCGACGCATCCAAGGATTACCGCCGCGGGATACTGGCCGGCAGCACTTGAGCGTTTTTCAGCTAAATAATCCCGAGGAGCCATCTTGCCCGCACGAAATCGCTCATTCCCCTTCCTCAATTCGTCAATAACCTGGGACGGTGTCATGCTGTCACGTTGCTCTTTTGTCAGCGACCCACTCATGCTCGCCGCAAATTGCATCGACCAAGAGCCAAGTGGACTGACGGTGCAGGCGCAGAGAGCCGTGCCGAGAAATCTGCGACGGTCCACACCTCCGTTATTCAACGGTTCGTAAGACGCTCTTTTCATAACCTTCCACCTCGTTCCTGAAATGTGTGTCACGGTTTTAAATCAAATTCGCCATATCGACTGCTTGGGGGGATCGTAGCCCTAGCTATCGCGTTACGCCCGATCAGACTCCGCAAACAATTCATCTATTGGCCGGGAAGATGGCGGGCTGCTGAAGGCGAAATTCGAGCAGACTCTCTCTCGGTATCGATAACTGCTCCCCCTTTTTTGTAGCGGCTACAGCCGTTCCGGCGCCAGCGCCTGCAAGTGCGCCGATCCCAGCTCCCTTTCCTCCTCCCGCAATTCCCCCAATGAGTGCGCCCAGACCGGCGCCCCCGACCACCTTTTTTGCTGTTTTGCTGCCTTCTCCCTGGCCTTTCACTTCGTAGGTAGATGTTAGAAGCGGATAGGACGTGCCCTGAATGACAATGTCGGTCAATTCGAGAGTGAGTTCAGAACTGCCCGACATCCTCCCAGCTGACTGGGCGGAGGCTAGACGGCCGTACACCGTCGCACCCCTCGGCGCTACAGTCACACCGTTGGCCTGAAGGTTGGTTTCGAGACTGGCAGTAAAGCGATATCCGGCCTTCTGCTTACTCGAATCGATAGAGTCGACCATGCGGATCAAAATGCGCGTTCCTGCAGGCACCGTGATCGTCTTCCCCCCTTGCGCAGCGGGAGATGGAGCGTTGCCCGAAGCGGTTGTGAAACGGGCCGAAGAGACCTCTCCGAAGGAAACCTGTGCCGATGCGAGTCCCAGCACCATAACCGCGCAAAAAGTCAAAATTCGCATGTCTTTTCTCTCCTTGATCGTGTTCGAATCATCCTTGAACAATCGGCAGGGAAGAATCGATTTGAAGGTCAATAATCAGCAGTAGTTGGTGTTCGACCTGAAGGAAACGCGCCGCCGTTAAAGCGCCCAGCGACTGTTTCATGATTTGATAGTATTTTTCTAGAAGCTCACCACGCTGCTTTTGATAGTTGAGGCTCCGCTGAATTAATTCGTCCGCTTTCGCGTCCGTCATTTGCGAGTAATTGCGCGCATAGTCTTCGATATTCGCGACTCTCAGATTGTTCAGCTTGGTCAGTTCGGCGTCGTACTCGCTGTAAATCGGCCAGAACTTCGCCGCATCGTCGATATTCAACTGCATGACGGCTCCCATGATCTGGGACTTCTCGTCGCGCACATTGGACCGCATGAGTTCGACGTACTCTTGAATGTTCTTCTCTTTTGCGTCGGTCGCTGCCGATTGGGCGGAGTTGTCCTGCGTATTCTGCGGTTCCGGCCAAGCCTTGGCTTGTACTCGGACCAACAGGCAAGTAACAACGAGCACGGAAAGTCCGATGCATGCCACGATTCGTTTTTGCATCTTGTATCCTCCTCGAATTCTGAGATAGGTGATGCGAATCCCTGTTCTCGACATCTATCTCGAAACGCGTTTACCAGGACTCACCTATAGCCGAGACACCTTCCGATTCCCAAAGCAACGAAGAACCTACGGAACCTCCGTCTCCTGGCGATTCTCGGGGAATTATTTTGCAGAAGAATCCAATTGTTGACCCAGACTGTCCAGCTTCGCTTTATTCTGCCCGTAATCGATCGTCGCAGCGATTTCATCCGCGAGATCGCTGGCGGTCTGGGTATTTGCCTTCAGGTACTCCGGGTAGGGGGGAGCGGTCGGGCGGCTCTTGCTTTTGCTCAGGCGTGCGATCGTGGCGTTCATATTCGTGGCCAAATCATTGGCGAGCCCGGTTATGCGATCGATTGCTTCCTGTTGCCAGGGACTGGCCACGGTCCGGTGGGATTGCAACCCCCGCATGTTTTGCTGCAGCGCATTTACATCAGTCTTGATTTTGTCAAGCGCCGCAGAATGCGTTTGCCAACTTAGCCCGGCGTTTCGCGCGAACGACTCCATCTGCACCGCATCTTTCTTGATTTTGGCCACGATCGTCTTCGCGTCGTTCAACTGGGCAGTGACGCTGGCGTTGTCGCTCGTGGACTGCGCGTACGACGTGCTTGGGATGACCGCACACGCGATCCCTAGAACCAAACTGCAGAGTACCTCTCTCGTATTCATATACTGTTCTTCTCCTCAGTTAAATTCCCCGCCATGTCTAGACCTTTGAAATTTCCACCCGAATCGCGCCCCCGACTAGTTCTTTTTGCTCCCGTCGGCCTCATTCGCAGCGGGAACCCAGACGTTGTCAGCCGCCGCAATTTCGAAACCCGATGCATCGGTGGAAATCCTGACGCGTTGCAAACCGGCCTTATTTCTTGGGACGGCCCCGAAAACCAGGTAATACTGATTGTCGAGCACTCGCTGCAGGCGATCGAGGTAGGGCTTAAAGCTGACCAGGTTTTGCGTTCCGAGAGAAAAATATTCTCCCCCGCTCTCGTCAGCGATCCTGCCCACTCCACCTTGACCCAGCTGCGCTTCCCAAGCATTCCGCCCCGCGCGCCCGACACCGGTAGCGTAGATTCCGTGAACGATCAAGCCATAGCGCTGCGCCGTCGTGCTGGCGGTATCCGCGTCCGGACTGATGGTAGCCATACCGGTAGACATGGAAGTGGTGGGTGCCGTAATGCGAGACGAGCCGCGGGAACTAGGGACGGATTGAGTGCGGGACTCCCTATCGCCGCGCAAGCGGTCAATGCCATCGCTCACCATCAGGACTTCCCGTCGGACTTTCTGCTCGGGCCAACCTTTGATCAAGCTGATCAGCGACAAGTACGGACTATCCATGGCTGATAGATTGCCTCGCGGTAGTCGGACAGCTTTGGCCGCCGCAGCATGATCGGCTGTGAAGTTCTGCGCGATCTGAATGGTGGCATTGGACATCTAGGCGACGCCGACAACCGTCGTCGCGGGCTGCGCGTTGACGAAATCGCGAAGGTCGTTAAGACTGTTGCCGATGCTGGTATCGCAGGTGTCGTCGATCAAAATGAAAAGCTGCAGGGCGGCATTGTCTCCACGTGCGGGAATCAGATGGTCAACCTTCAGCGAGGACTTTCCTTGCTGTACTTTCACATTTTCTGGCCGAAGGATCGGCACTTCACTATCGTCGCGCAGGGCCTGGTCGGTAATGACCATGTGAACCTGAACGGTTCCTGAGGTGGCGGGATTCTCCTGCGGGGAAACGATCCGCGCTCCGAAGCCCAGTAAAGCCAGAACAATCGGCCATGTGAGCAAGCGTCTGAAGTTGTTCATGGTTCCTCCTAGATGTGGATTTGGCCGGAATTTCCGATTGGTACCCGTGGTCTGGCGGATACTACACCTCTCCTGCGAGGCTCACAACGGATTCTTCAGCAGGACGAGTTCCCGCGAAATGGCGGATTCCAACATCCAGTCCTGATTGATGCATTTATCGGACGCTTAAGGTTCTAGTGACGCATCACCTGATTGCACAACAACGTCGGCCCCCTCGACTCGAGTGCGCTTTTGTTGACAGGCTCGGGGAGACGCGAAATTGCGGCTGCTGACAACGTTGGTTCCCGGCCGCCAACGACGCCACGCCTGCGAAGAAGACGTCGCAACTGAGTTATCACGATGGAAATTGTACTCGTTCAGAAATTCCGATCGGACTGTGAAGTAGCGGCGCGGCTTAGTGCCGGAAGCCGCGAATTGCTGAACAGTTTGAAAGGGTCGGAATCGTAGGCAGCAAGTCCATTGGCGTCTTTTTTCAGCACTTCACTGTCAGTTCTTACAATTGCGCGTTTCCGAACTAATTGATATAAGCGCGACGACGTAATGGCTTCGAGCGTGAAGGTTTAGATCGCCGAGGCGAATTTCCACGTGGAGGCAGATATGCACAACGGGCGCGCTACGAACGAGGGGCGTGTCGCTCCTCGACCACAAGATCTCCGGGCAATTCGTGCTACGCTACTTTCGCACGTGGCCTTTTTGGGCCTGCTGACTATTTGCATGCTCATTATCGGCTTCACGGTACGCGCGCAGGATCCGCCTAGCCAGCAGCAAACGGCGAATGGGAGGGAGGTATCCGGGTTCTTGGGTGACTACTCGAATCTGGCTCCCGATCCCAAGAATGGCGACTTGCTCCTCTATGAGAAGGGCGACAGGTCGACCCTGAAGCGGTACAACAAGTTTATCCTCGACCCGATTACGATTTATCTGCTTCCCGCCGCTCAATCGCGCGGTTTCAACCCCGACGACATGGAACGGCTGGCTACGTATTTCCATGATGCGGTCGCGGATGCACTCACGAAGGGCGGAGGCTACGAAATTGTAACCGCTCCAGGGCCAGACGTGCTTGAACTGAACGTGGCAATCACGAATGTGGAACCTACGGGCGGAAAGAAGAATGCAGCCGCGACGGCAGCTACAACCGCTGCTTCTGTTGCGACGGTGCCTGGCATCAGCCTGGCGGTGCCCAGGCTTAGTATCGGCAAAGTCACCATTGAAGGCGAGATGCTCGATTCTACGTCTGGCGACCGGTTGGTGGCGTTCGTGACCAGTAAAGGGGGCCGGAGGTGGTTCAGCGGCTTCAACGCATACAAGAGATGGGGAGACATCGAGGCCGCGTTTCGGTCTTGGGCAAAGGAATTGCGCACGCGCCTCGACGAGGTGCATGGAGCGTAGCGCCACAATCGAATGGACCGTACAGCTTCAGCGGTATCCGTCGTGCCGAAGGAATCGAAGCTCATCGCGTGCTGTTGTCTTGCGATTTTGTCGGCGCTCTACGTCGTGGGTGCGGTGAACCACGGAGGGCTGCGCCAAATAGTGCAGACGCTGCCACTTTGGGTCCCAATCGTGCTCGGATTTCGCGGAAGTGAATTCGCGAAGTGGTCGGCTCTGCCCTGTCTGATCATCTGGCTGGCGACCATGGCGCTTATCTGGTTGTGGGGGGCCGCGTGGGTCTATGCTGTGTTGGGTCAATTTTCTTTAGCCGACCTGGCTATGACGCTTATCGTTGGGGCGGCTTCCGCAGGCGGATTCTTCGTGGCTCTTCGCTGGCATACGGGGGTACGTCCGTTCTCGGCAAGTGCGGTAGCTCTGTCGTTCGGTGCGCTGCAGTTTCTGACACTTTGGGTGAGTTTGTCGCTGCCAATCGCCCGGCGATGATTATGGGCGAATGGACGCTGCGGCACGTTTGCTAAATGGGAGATCAGTTCTGAACGATATTTCCATTTGCAAGTGGGTTGGTAAGATTCTGTGAGCAAAACCGGGCGCCGATATGCCAAACGGGGGAATGATATGCGAATCAAACCATTAGCTGCCCTGGTATTTTTGCTCGTTTTCACGGCCGTACCTGCGAACGCACAGCAAAAGGGCCAGTACATTCCAGGACAGCAGGGTTTAAACGCGGGCCTACTCCCAGATCCTGGATTTACGTATGCGAATCTGACGCTCAACTACTCAGCGGACACGCTCAAGAATGCGAACGGAAACAACGTTCCCTTGACGGGCTCCTACGACATCTGGGCGGTAGAGAACATCTTTTTTTATGTTCCGAAGTTCAAGTTTTTGGGCGCAAAGCTTGCGTTTATGGTGGCGGCGCCAGTACTTGCGAACGGTTCGCTGACATTGGGTTCGCTGAGATTTCCGAACGTGGCGCTCAATGCGGGCGGCGAAGGCATAGCTGACACGTGGGTGCAACCCGTCACGCTAGGTTGGACGCTCAAGCGTGTCGATGTATACGTTGGATATGCGTTCATGGCGCCCACAGGCCGCTATTCGGCGGGCGCATCCGACAATGTAGGGTCGGGGTATTGGGGAAATCACTTCATCACCGGCAGCACCTTTTACATAACCAAGAATAAAGGCACCACCGCGAATCTCTTCACCGATTGGGAGTTTCACGGAAGCAGAGCGACTGGCGCGGGGACGAATATCACGCCAGGCCAAGCGTTCACGACGGAATGGGGAATTGGCCAGGTTCTACCTCTGAAAAAGGATTTCACCAGGCTATTGCAGCTCGGAGTAATCGGCTACGATCAATGGCAAGTGAGCAACAATCAGGGCTTGGCTGCGCCCAACGTACCGGCAAACGTATTGCCGTATTACTCGGTACATGCAATTGGATTTCAGACAAATTTCATTCTTCCCGTCAAGGCACTGAATTTCTTTTTCAAGTTCGAGGATGAGTACCGGGCATTTGCCCGTCCGGAAGGCCGCACGATTGCGTTCGGTGGTTCTTATTCCTTCCGCATTCCCAACCCCCACGCGCCTCCAGCGGGACCAGAGGCGCCTGCGACGCCCTAGTCGGTTGGTTCATTGTGCTTTACTCCCAAATTTGTTCTGGCGTATGCTGCGGGCGACTCCATCTGGTGTTGTCCTCTTATTCGGCCATGACTGTCCCGGCGCAAACACTGATCAACCGAAGCGAGTGGCGCACAACTTCGCGGGCGAGAAGAAGGTTATGAAAAGAATGTCTTACGAGTCGTGCCGTAAGACACGACGTTCTGCTAACGCCCAATCCAAGCAGTTAGGAGCGGCGCAGAAGTCCGCCGCTCAGAAACAGGCAGCGGACGAGATGTTGCGCAACCACCGCGACGGGGTGATTACGTTTTAACGGGCATTTGCAGACTGCACGGACGCGCGCAACTACTCGGCGAGATAGCCGACAACGGTGACGCGGTCCGCATGACAGGGCGTCCCATGAGAGAGGATGGTCGCTGGTAGGCCTGCCAGTAACAGAAGTCTTCGCAAGCGAGGGGGATCACGAAAATGCCTAAATTTGATATCAAGATGCTAGCTGACGCGACTCGAGAGCAACTTAGATATCGACTGGTTCTCTCAGGTGTGTTCGTAATTTCTCTGGCTGCGACATCAGGGGCGATCGTGCGCTCGGAGGTGCGAGCTGCAGATGCAAAACGCCAAGCTGCGATCAGGGATGCCCATATCCAGGCTGTTCCGCCTTCAGTGCTGCGTGCGACGGTAGAACGGAATCCTGACCGGGAAGCCTACTTTGGTGAAACGCACGTCCATACCAGCTGGTCATTTGACGCCTATATTTACGGCAACACGAAGGCTGGGCCGGAGGACGCATACAAATTCGCCATCGGGCAGACGATCACCCACCCCGGCGGTTATCCCATAAAGATCACGCGGCCACTCGATTTCATGGCGGTGACGGACCATGCCGAGTATGCGGGCGTCATTCCCATGGCGAACGACCCCAACTCCTCGCTTAGCAAGCAGCCCATCGCCGAGCACCTGAAGGTGCGCAGCAAGGAGGACATGACGCGGGTGTATTTGTTCCTCGGTAACTCAGTAATCAAAAACGAGCCAATCAAGGAGCTTGTGAGCCCTGAAGTGGCGGGTAACATCTGGAAGCAAGTCGTCGCGATCGCGGACAAGTATTACCAGCCCGGAAAGTTCACCACCTTCGCGGCCTATGAGTGGACTTCGACGCCCGACAATCGCAACATGCACCGCAACATTATTTTCAAAGATTCCAAGAAGGTACCGGAAGTTCCTTTTTCTGCCATCGATTCGGATCATCCTGAAGATCTCTGGAACTGGATGAATACCCAGCGCCAGGCAGGTAATGAGTTGCTGGCGATCTCACATAACGCCAACCTGAGCGATGGCATCATGTTTCCCCTAGAGGTCGACAGTAAGGGGCGGCCGATTGATGCCGCTTGGGCTCAGCAGCGCATCAACAATGAACCGTTGACCGAAATCCATCAGCTCAAGGGCACATCCGAGACCCATCCCATGCTTTCTCCCAACGACGAGTTCGCTGACTACGAGTTACTGAGCACCCTCCTCGGCGGAGTGGAACGGACTCCTAAACTTCACGGCAGCTTTATTCGCGAGGCCTGGCAAAACGGTTTGGCCATGCAAGACAGCCGTGGGTATGACCCGTACAAGATGGGAGTTGTGGGTGCCAGCGACTCGCACAGCACGGCAGCGGGTTATAGCCAGTCCGACTATTTTGGAGGCCATGCCCTCTTTGACGCTACTCCCGAAGCCCGCTTGAGCGGGAAAAAGGAGGTTGGTCTGACGGCGAGTTTGATCAGCACTGCGGGGCTGGGCGGCGTGTGGGCGGAAGAGAACACGCGCGAATCCATCTTCGCGGCCATGCAGCGCAAGGAAACCTTCGGCACGAGTGGCGTGCGGATCAGAGTCCGGCTCTTTGGTGGCTGGGATTTCCATTCTGATGTGCTGAACCAGAAAGATTGGGTAAAGACCGGGTATGCGAACGGCGTGCCGATGGGCGGCGACCTTCCCAAAAAAGCAGGGAAGGAACCGACCTTCATCGTCTGGGCGGTGAAAGACCCGGATGACGGCAATCTCGACCGCATTCAAATAATCAAAGGCTGGACCAAGGGCGGCCAGATCTTCGAAAAGATCTACGACGTGGCATGGTCAGGCAATCGCAAGCCTGACCCAGTTACTGGCAAAGTGCCGTCGGTCGGTAGCACCGTGGACGTCAAGAACGCCAGTTATACGAATACCATCGGTGCCGTGGAACTGAAGACCGTGTGGAAGGATCCTGAGTTCGATCCCAGCTTGCATGCGTTCTACTACGCGCGTGTGTTGCAGATTCCCACCCCACGATGGACCACGTACGACGCCAAGAAACTGGGCGTGCCGCCGCCAAACTACGTGGCGGCAACGGTGCAGGAGCGCGCCTGGACTTCGCCTATCTGGTACTCGCCATCTGAAGAGGCGGGGAGAGGCGAGAAGAAGGGCATGACTATTGCCGAACTCCAGAGCAAGGGCGCGGCGGCTCTCGATGACGCGCAGCTGACGGCTTTGGTTGTGGGCAAGACGTTCAGAGTGCGCAACATGGTGACAGGCGATCGGTACGAAATCCTTTATGGCAAAGATGGCCGCCGCCTGATTACCAGCGTGAACGGAAAACAACCCGAAGCAGAAGAGATAGGTGATGTTCTGCACGGTGGTGCGCTGGGTTCGCCCGCTCAATACGAGATCAGCGGCGGGCGCATTGTTACGACCATTGAAATGACGCCGTTCGCGGTGACCGTCTACAAGGACGGCAACAAGTATGTGGCCGCGCGCAGCAATGAGTTCGGCTACGCAAATTACGAAGTTGAAGAAATCAAGAAATGAAGCTATTTCAAGAAAGGCCAACAGGATGTCCAAATTTGATATCACGAAGCTGAGCGTCACAACCAAAGAGCACTCTAGATTTCAACTGGTCCTCTCGGGGGTTCTGGCAATCCCGCTAGCCGGGGGATTAGCGATGATGGTGCGTTCGGAAGTTCGAGCGGCGGCCGGTGAGAAACGCGAAGCTGCGAGCAGTAATCCCCATCCTCAAGCTGTTGTGTCGTCAGCGCTACCCGCGAGAGTCGAACGGAACCCTGACCGGGAAGCCTACTTTGGTGAGACACACGTTCATACAAGCTGGTCGTTTGACGCCTACGTTTTCGGAAACACGAAAGCCGGACCCGAAGACGCTTACAAGTATGCTATGGGCGAGACAATCGACCATCCTGCCGGTTACAAGATTAAGATCACTCGTCCGCTCGATTTTATGGCGGTGACGGACCACGCCGAATATATAGGCGTCGTTCCTCTAGCAAACGATGCCAATTCGCCGATCAGCAAACTGCCGATTGCCGAAAAGCTGAGGGTCAAAAGCAAAGACGACATCCTGCGGGTGTACATGTTTCTAGGTACTTCACTTATTAAGAGCGAGCCAATCCACGAGCTAGTGAGCCCCGAGATCGCGGGTAGCGTCTGGAAGGACGTTGTCGCAGTAGCGGACAAGTATTATCAGCCGGGAAAGTTCACAACCTTCGCCGCCTATGAGTGGACTTCTGCGCCAGACAATCGCAACTTGCACCGCAACATCATCTTCAAAGATTCCAAGAAAGTGCCGGGAGTTCCCTTTTCTGCCCTGGACTCAGATCATCCCGAGGATCTCTGGAACTGGATGGACGTCCAGCGCAAAGCAGGTAACGAGCTGCTGGCCATCTCGCATAACGCCAATCTGAGCGATGGCGTTATGTTTCCTCTGGAGGTTGACAGCAAAGGACGGCCTATTGATGCCGCCTGGGCACAGGAGCGCGTGAACAACGAGCCGTTAACCGAAATTCATCAGCTCAAGGGCACATCTGAGACGCACCCGATGCTTTCTCCCAACGACGAGTTCGCAGACTATGAGTTATTGACCTACCTTCTGGGCGGAGTGGAGCGGACTCCCAAAGTCCACGGCAGCTACATCCGCGAGGCCTGGCAGAACGGCTTGGCCATGCAGGAAAGCCGCGGGTACGACCCGTATAAGATGGGAGTTGTGGGGGCCAGCGACTCGCACAACACGGCTTCCGGCTACAGCCAGAGCGACTATTTTGGCGGCCACGGTGCCCTGGACGCCACGCCGGAGATCCGCTTGAGCGGCAAGAAAGAACAGGGCCTGAACGTGGGTCTGCTCAGCACTGCCGGTCTGGGGGGCGTGTGGGCGGAAGAGAACACCCGCGAATCCATCTTCGCGGCCATGCAGCGCAAGGAAACCTTCGGCACCAGCGGCGTGCGCATCAAAGTGCGTCTTTTCGGTGGCTGGGATTTCCATCCTGACGTATTGAACCAAAAAGATTGGGTCAAGACCGGCTATGCAAACGGTGTGTCTATGGGCGGCGACCTTCCCAAGAAAGCGGGGAAAGAACCAACTTTTGTCGTGTGGGCGGTGAAAGACCCTGATGACGGAAACCTCGACCGGATTCAAATTATCAAAGGCTGGACCAAGAGCGGGCAGATCTTCGAAAAGATCTATGACGTGGCATGGTCAGACAATCGCAAGCCTGACCCCGTGACCGGCAAAGTCCCGCCGGTGGGAAGCACCGTGGACGTCAAGAACGCCAGTTATACGAATACCATCGGTGCCGTGGAACTGAAGACCGTGTGGAAAGATCCTGAGTTCGATCCCAGCTTGCACGCCTTCTATTACGCGCGTGTATTGCAGATTCCCACCCCACGATGGACTACGTACGACGCCAAGAAGCTGAGCGTGCCGCCGCCGAACTGGGTCGCGGCGACGGTTCAAGAACGAGCCTGGACTTCGCCAATCTGGTACTCGCCCTCCGAAGAGGAGGCTCGTCGAGGCGAGAAAGGCATGACCGTTGCCGAACTCCAGAGTGAAGGCGCGACCGCTCTGGACGATGCGCAATTGACGGCCTTGATCGTGGGTAAGACCGTTAGCGTACGAAATCGAGTTACGGGTGATCGGTTCGACATGCTCTATGGGAAAGACGGTCGCCGGATCATTACTAGTCTGAATGGAAAACAGCCCGAAGTAGGAGATGTTTGGGATGTTGAGCAGGGGGGTGCGCTGGGCTCGCCGGCCGAGTACGAGATCACCGGCGGACGGCTCGTTACGACCTTTGAGATGACGCCCTTCGACGTGACTGTGTACAAGCTCGGCAACAAGTATGTGGCGGCGCGCAGCAATGAGTTCGGCTACGCGAATTACGAAGTCGAGGAAGTGGAAAAATGAACTGTGAGAGCTTTGACGAGAACGGAGTAGAGCCGCGGGGCCCTGCTACGGTTCTGGCCGATTCAATCCCTAGGACGACTGGCGGAGGCTGGACGGCGTCGTTTATGCGATTGCTGCGCGAGCCCCTCGCTCAGTTCCTCATGATTGGGCTTGTGTTGTTCCTTATCTATGGAGCTTTGAATCACGGCGTCAGCCAAACAGGTACGTCCTACCAGATCGTGCTCACGACGGACGATCTCCGGCAACTGCAAAGCACGTTCGCGGCGCAGTGGCAGCGCGCTCCCGCGCCTGAGGAGATGCGCGGCCTTGAGGAAAACAAAATTCGCGAGGAGGTTCTGTACCGCGAGGGATTATTGCTCGGCTTGGATAAAGATGACGTCATCATTAAGCGGCGTCTGGCGCAGAAGATGCAATTCCTGGCCGAGGATATTGCCGCCGCTCACGAGCCCGACCACCGAGGAACTTAAGGCGTGGTACGCAAAGAACAGCAGCGGATTCGCCTTGCCGAGCCGGTTCAGCTTCCGTCATCTCTACTTCTCGCCTGACCGCCGGGGACAGCACGCCGAGAGTGACGCGATCGCAGCGCTCGAAAAGATCGCAGGCAAGCCCGAGGACTCGCGTGCCGCTGTGGCTCTCACCGATCGGTTCATGTTCCAGGATTACTACGCGGACCGCACGCCGGCAGAATTGGAGAAGGAGTTAGGGTCGCAATTTGCTTGGGCCATTCAGAAGCTTAAGCCACGGCTCCTGGCAGGGGCCCGTCGAGTCCGGCTATGGCTGGCACCTAGTATTTGTGGATTCCGTCATTCCCGGCCGCATTCCTGTGTTTCGAAGAAGTCGAACCCGACGTAAAGACCGCGTGGTTAGCTGCGCAGAAGCAACAAGCCTGGCAAAAGGCCTATGAAGAGATGCGAGCCAAATACTCGATCATTCTGCCCGCTCCCGCAGTGAGCAGGAGTCGGCAAACATTCCATCAAAGCCAACCGAAATTCCAGTTCCATCAGGCGAGGGCCCACAGTGACCGGCTTGACCGCGCGCGTCCTCTGGGTATCTGCCTTAGTGGCGCTGGCGGCGTCAGTTGCTTGGGGCCCACGAAGCTCGGCCCGCCTATCTCGAGATCCAAGAGACCGCTCCTGGACAGTTCAGCGTGCTGTGGCGTACGCCAGTAATGGCGGGGATGCGCCTGCCGGTGGTGCTGCAACTCCCCGACAATGTGCGCAATTTGCGGGAGCCGCGCGTCGAAGAGCTGGCGGATTCAATTGTAGAACGCCGCTGGATTGACGCCGGCCCGAAAGGTCTCGCGGGCAAGCGCATCGAGTTCATCGGCCTTCAGATGACCATCACCGACGTTCTGGTGCGCGTGGAGATGCTTGACGGAAGGAAGTGGACGACCATCGCACATCCTTCGCAGCCCTGGGTCGAAATCGCAGCGTCGCAGACATGGGCGGGAGTGGCGGCCACGTTTATCGTACAAGGCATCCGCCACATTTCAATGGGCGCGGATCATCTTTTGTTCCTGCTTGGCCTGCTGCTAATCGTAAAGAATCGTTGGATGCTGCTGAAGACCGTCACGGCATTTACAGTGGCGCACAGCACGACCCTGGCCATCGCGACGCTCGGCTACGCGAATGCGCCCGTGATTCCGCTGAATGCCGCCATCGCCTTGAGCATTCTCTTTCTCGGCCCGGAGATCGTGCGAGTATGGCGCGGAGAAACCAGCTTCACCATTCGTCATCCCTGGGTCGTGGCGTTTGCGTTTGGCCTGCTTCACGGATTCGGCTTCGCCGGGGCGCTCGCCAGTGCCGGCCTTCCGCGTGTGGAATTGCCCCTGGCCCTTTTGACTTTCAATGTCGGCGTCGAAATGGGCCAGCTCGGCTTTCATTCTGCTGGTACTGCTACTCGAACGTTCCTTCCGAGTGCTCCAGGTCCGCTGGCCGCGGTGGGTTCAAGCGGTGCCGGGCTACACCGTCGGGTCGCTGGGAGCGTTCTGGACCATTCAGCGCGTGGCAATTCTTTTGGGAGTTGTAAGATGATCCGCGCGAAGAGTCACATTCACGCGAAATGGGTTGCTTTGCTGTTTGCGGTGCCGTTTTGGGCGCAGTCGGCGTTGGCGCATCCGGTGAAGGGTCAGGCCATCGGTTTTCTGACCGGCTTCCTTCATCCAATCTCCGGACTCGACCACGTCCTCGCAATGGTTGCGGTGGGATTGTGGGGCGCACAGCTAGGTGCTCCGGCTATTTGGTTGCTGCCTGTCGCCTTCCCCATCGTGATGGCATTTGGCGGAATGCTGGGATTAATGGGTGTGCCATTACCGGGAACTGAAATAGGCATCGCGGCCTCCGCTATTATGCTGGGCGCTCTGGTTATGTTAGAAATCCGCCCACCACTCATAGTGGCCGGCGTGGTGGTTTCTTTTTTCGCAATTTTCCACGGCCATGCACACGGAAGCGAATTACCCACTGGTCAGAACGCTCTACTCTTCAGCATCGGCTTCGTAATCGCGACGGGATGCTTGCACGGATTGGGAATTTCGATTGGCTTAATTCACCGTTGGCCGTGGGGGCAGCGTGCGTTGCGCCTGGCTGGCGCTACCGTTGCAATGGCCGGGCTGTTTTTTATGTGGAAGGCGGTCGCGTGAACAAAAGGCTGCCAATCCGGTCGCGATTGCTGATGTTGCTCGCTGTACTGCTTTTTGTGGTCCTGTATCCGTCGCACGCCGAGGCGCACCTCAACTCCACTGGACTTGGCCCAGTCTATGACGGACTCTTGCATTTCTTGCAGAGCCCCGAGGATCTTCTTCCCGTGCTTGCCCTCGCGCTGCTCGCCGGACAACGAGGGGCAGATTATGGGCGCAGGGCCATGTTTGTCTCTGCCAGTCGCGTGGATCCTGGGGGGGCTGGCCGGTCTGACGAGTAAAGCGAGCGGCAGCACAGCCTTGACGTGTATCTCGTTTTTGTTGCTCGGTGGATTGTTGGCGGCTAACGCACGAGTGTCTTTGCGCGCGACTACCCTGCTCGGGGTATTAGTCGGACTGTTTCATGGCTATCTAAATGGGTCAGGAATGGGACAGCCTGCGACCGGTGCACTCGCTCTTCTCGGTCTGGGTTTTGCGGTGTTTGTTCTCGTAGCAATTGCAGCGGCGTTCGTCGTGCAATTGCGGCAACCGTGGACTCGAATTGCTGTGCGTGTCGTCGGAAGCTGGATCGCCGCTAGCGGTTTGTTGATGCTTGGTTGGGCCGCGCACAAGAGCTAGTCGTCTCGTCAGGATGGTGCTCAGATCTGGCTCAGCGACCTTCCGACAAACGTGTAGGTGCCTGGCTCACGCATTTACCGTCCATATGGATTGAAGCTGTGAAGAAACCCTTCGAATTTCCATCTTGCAAAATAAAAAGTCTGCCGTAAGCTCGCGGCATGAGCCAAGAAAATCCGATCAGCCAACAGCCTCTGATTCGCTACGTGAACCGCCAGCAGATGAGCTGGCGAGCCGTGGATGTCGAACACCTCATCGGCGAAGACCATCCGGCCCGAGCCATTTGGGCACTGGTAGGTCGCCTGAACCTGAGGGCCTTTTATCAAGCCATCCAGAGCAGCACGGAGGAAGGGGGACGGCCGGCGATTGATCCGCAGCTGCTGATCAGTATGTGGGTGTATGCCTATAGCCAGGGGATTGGTTCGGCACGAGAAGTGGCGCGGCGCTGTGAGTACGATCCGGCCTTCCAGTGGCTGACGGGATTGCAGGAAGTGAACTACCACACGCTGGCGGACTTCCGTGTCGAGAAGCAGCAGGAACTCGATGAACTGTTCACGCAGGTGTTGGGGGCGCTCAGCAAAGAAGGGCTGATCACCCTGGAGCAAGTGATGCAAGATGGCACCAAGATCAAGGCGCAGGCCAGCTCCCGGAGTTATCTGCAGGAGGAAACGATACGCGAACATCTGGAGCGGGCGCGGCGACGGGTGGCGGAGATGGGTGATCCCCGGAATGAGGAGAGCAGTCCGAAAGCAAAGCAAGCCCAGGTGCGCGCGCGACGCGAGCAGCAAGAGCGACTGGCGAGTGCGCTGGAAGAGTTGCAGAAGTGGCAGGCACGCAAGAGCGGAGAAAAAGCCAAGAAGGAAACGCGCGTGAGCATCAGCGATCCGCACGCCAGGGCCATGCATCAGCCCGATGGAGGATTAGCGCTCAGTTACAATGCGCAGATTTCTACCGACGCGGCGCAGGGACTGATTGTGGGAGTGGCGGTAACCCAGGAGCCCAACGACAGCGGGCAGCTATTGCCTGCCGTGGATCGGGTGGAACAGCGGCTGGAGAAAAAGCCGCAACAGATGGTGGCCGATAGCGGCTACAGCACACGAGAGAATATCGAAAAGATGGCCACACGAGAGATCGATTTTCTGGGGACCATGCGGTATGAAAATGTGCCGCGCGGAGCCAACCTGCCGAACCGGTTACCACCGAGCGCATTTCTCTATCAGCCGGAGAAGAATCACTGTGTTTGCCCGGAGGGAAAAGTTCTACATCCGGCGGGACAACGCAAGAGGAGAGCGGGGATAATCTACCACCTCTACGAAGCCCGGCTGGAGGATTGCCAAGCCTGTCCTCGCAAACCACAGTGTTGCCCAGACAACCAAAAGCGCGGCCGTTCGGTGACGCAACCGGAAGAAAGCTCGGTGGTAATGGCGTTTCGCAAGAAGATGGCTAGCGAAGAAGCCCGCAAACAATATCGTCGCCGGGGCAGAGTCGTGGAGTTTTGTCACGCCTGGATCAAGAGTAAGCTGGGGCTGCGACAGTTCCATGTGCGGGGCCTGAAGAAGGTACGGATGGAAATGCTGTGGGCTTGCCTTACCTATAACCTGCAGCATTGGATCCGCCTGAAAAAGCTCAACACCACACCAGCCGTCACCTGAGAGAGAAAGCGAACAGCGAGGAGAACCGAGACAGCCTCTCAAAATAGCAAGTCAACAATTCAGAAAACTCAGACCGAATCCACAATCGCTCTCGACATCGAGGTTTCTTCACACCTTCATTTCAAGTTTCCGGTTATCCGACTTGCCCGGAGTTGGCGGCTCCGGCGAGGTGTATGATGACGCGATGAAGCTTCGCCCGCGCTTCCTTTCGCGTCACAGCGCGGGCCGAGCGAACCCCAGATCACTCAGTCGAGCGCCGCAAGCCGCGATCCATCTACTCGCGTTGATTCTTGCCTGTAGCGCAACACTCACCGCCAATCCCCAGCAAGGACGCATCACCGTCAACGTTACCGATCCTCAGAATGCGACAATCACTGGTGTGCTGTTGAAGCTAGTCAACGAAGCGGGCGTGGTCATCTCAGAACAGCGAAGCGACACGCAGGGAAAAGTCGATTTCGAGTCGGTCGAGCCCGGCCAGTATCAGATCACTGCGGAACATCCGGGATTTGTCACAGTGGCTGCGGACGTTTCTGTTGGCACGGACCTGACCAGCGAGGTCACGCTTCAGTTCACCCAGGTTGTTTCAGTTCAGCAATCCATCACAGTCGTTGCTTCATCTCCATCTGTGCTGGCGCCCGATCCTTCGCAAATGATCGTCATTCACGATCAGGTGCTCGATGCCAACCCCGGCAGGCCCGGAGCGCCAATCTCTATTCCCGGCCTGCCGATCGAAACCGCGTCCGGAGGAATCAAAGCACCGCAGTATTTCGCGCCAGGTGTGGCCGGCGACCACGGCGAGCCAATTGCTCAGTTTTTTCAGATTGGCAACTTTCTCTACCCGAACAATCTTCCCGCGAATGCGCATGGAAACGGCTACGCCGACCCGAACTTCCTGATTGCGCCGGTAATCGAAGCCGTGACCGTGGACGGAGGTGCTTTTAACGTGCGCGAAGGAAACAATGCAGTGGACCTGGCCGCTTCGTACGTTCCGACGCAGCGCCTCAATGATTTTGTGCAGGTCACGGGAGACTACCGCGATGCAGATGTTATCGTCGGCTGGAGTCCGGAAAATCCTAGTACAAATTCGTGGGTTGCGGCAGAGGCGTCGTTTGGGAACGGATTTCTGGAGCGCCTGGAACATCGGCAGCAATATAAACTGAATGGCTCGCGCGAGTTCAAAGCGGGCCGCCATCAGTTGACCCTGTTCGGTCTCGGCTATTACGGGTTCTCGTTCGTCCCGGGATTGATTCCCATCGGCTTTCCGGTTCCCAGCGACACGATCGACAATCGTCAGCTCGACCGGACGCACAATCTTCTTGCGCTCGCGACGGACAACTGGAAACTAAGCCAACAAAGGCAACTCTCGTTCTCGGGCTTCTTTCGCAACTACGCTCTTACGCTTCGTTCGAACTTCGGCGATGGATTGATTCAGCAAAGTGAAGCCCGAAACGTTGTCGGCGGCGAAACCACCTACATTCAGAGTGTGCGCCCGTGGCTATCGCTTTTGGCGGGCGTGGATCTGCGCCGGGACGCGCCGCGCAATCTCGATCTGTATCACCTCGACAGCCAGAACGCCTTCCAGCTCGTCACCAGCAACAATCTGACTCTCTCGTTCGTCGAACCATTTGTTTCGCTGGATGGCGTCATCGCGAAATATTTTCACTACGACGTCGGATTTCGGCAGGAATTTGTTTGGACGAACAATCAAGACCTGATCAATTCGCAAAATTCTTTCGACAAACTTGCCACGCTGACGCTCCCCAAAGCGACAGTCGCCTTCGTACCCCCCGACAATCCGTACTTGCCGACAGTGGCTTTTAGCTACGGAGAAGCGTTTCACACCGAAGATCCTCGAATTGGAACGGGAGACGAGGTACCCACTCTCCTGGCTCCCTCATGGGCCTATCAACTTCGAATTTCCAAGATCATCAAACAGTATCAGTTCAACATCACCCTCAAGCAGGTTCGCAACTCACAAGAGCTGGCTAAGATTGACCCAGATACCGGTCTGCAGGAGGACTTCGGCCCTTCGCTCAACCGCGTGATTGCCGTCTCTGTGCAGAGAAATTTCTCGCACGGCGCGATTTATATTTCTTACGCGCAGGCCGACGCGAGAGCCACGCAAACAGGCGAACCGGTGCCGGAAGCGCCGCGCTTAATCTGGGATGCCCTCGGTTCATACAACCGCCTCCCTTTTCGCCTGCAGGCGAAAGGGGAATTCGAGTATGTGAGAGCGAAGCCCCTCGGCGACGGCTTCGCCGGTGTGCCTGTTAAAGAATTCCGCGGAGCGTTGCTGCGTCCATTCTTCGATAACCGCGTGGCGATTGCAGGAAATTTTCTGATAGCCAGCGGATACACAGGCCAAACCCTGGAAACCATTCCATTCCAACCTAATCCCTGTCCTATAGAATGTATCGTGGGTGTCCCGCTAAAATCCTACATCACTGTGAGTTTGAGTTACTACTTTAGGAAATGATTAAATCGAGATGCGTCCAGTGTCCTTTAGCAGCATTTTTGTCCAAGGACTTGCGGTGGAACGCGGTCTACTCCTATGCCGGTGTACATAATACCGATCTTGCTAGCCCGAGCGCTCATAATCACGCCACCTACACCGCGACAAACTTGATCTGGAATCCCGCCGGATCGTTGAATCTGGCAGCCGAAGTTTTGTGCGGTTGCGTGATGGAACAAAATGGTAAGAAGGCGAACGACACCTGAATCCGGTTTAGTTATAAGCACTGTTTCGTGAGAATAGGTGCAAAGCAGTATATCGATCTTGAAGCAAGGCCAGAATCGTGCTGCTCTTTACGCGAGCGCAACGCGCGATGAAATCATCCTCGTACTCAAGTGTCGCGTTGGACGTCTCGTCAGGATAGTGCTCAGATCTGGCTCAGCGACCTTCCGACATACGTGTAGGTGCCTGATTGATGTCATAACGACGTCGGCCTCGCGACGGCCCGAGTAGACTGTTCGGTGTTCACCCCACAAAGCGGGGTGAAACTATCAAAGAATATGCGCAAAGCTACGATGACATGACGGATTCCAAGGCGCACGAGTTGATGAAAAAATCGATCGCTTACCAAAAGCAACGTGCAGAGTTGCTTGCGTAAACCTATGAAAAGGTCAAGGGCACACTGGGAATACTGACGGCGACGCGAATCGCCGTCATCGAACACCAGTTACAACTGATCGATCCGCAGATCGCTCCTTCGCTGCGCGTTGCTCAGAAAGGCTCGTAAGTTTCACGAACGGGAGGATCGCCGATTCGAGGGCAATTATGGCGGCGGTACTTCTATTTTGGGAGATTGTCATCGTTCGTCCGATTTCCGGAGAGGCCGGCGCGGTAAAGGGAGGAATAACGTGCGAATCAAACTAATGGCTCTCATATGCGTGCTCGCTTTCAGCGCTTTACCGGCGAAGGCACAGCAAAAAGGCCAGTACATTCCAGGTCAGCAGGGTTTAAACGCTGGCGTCCTGCCTGATCTGGATTTACTTATGCCAATCTGACGCTCAACTACTCAGCAGACACTCTCAAGAACGCGAACGGGAATTCCGTTCCTCTGACAGGCCCTACGACATCTGGGCGATCGAAAACGTCTTCTTTTACGTTCCGAAGTTCAAGTTTCTGGGCGCCAAGCTTGCATTCATGGTGGCAGTGACACCTGCAAATGGTTCTCTGACCCTCGGCGCCATCAATTTTCCGAACGCGGCGCTCAATGGTGGCGGCGAAGGTATAGCCGATACTTGGGTGCAACCTGTGACGCTGGGCTGGAGTCTGAAGCGCGCGGATGTGTACGCTGGATATGCGTTCATGGCTCCCACCGGAAGATATACTCCTGGCGCGTCTGACAACATCGGGTCTGGCTATTGGAGCAATCACTTTATAACTGGTACTACCGTCTATTTGACGAAGAACAAAGGGACCACCGCCAATCTCTTCACCGATTGGGAGTTTCACGGATCGAAGGCGATCGCCACAGGAACAAGGATTACACCCGGACAGGCGTTCACAACAGAGTGGGGCCTCGGACAAGTACTTCCCCTGAAGAACGACTTTAGCAGGCTACTTCAGCTCGGAGTAATCGGCTACGACCAGTGGCAAGTCAGCGATAATGGCGGCCTCATAGCACCGAACGTACCGGCGAGTGCGGTGCCATATTA
The DNA here is from genome assembly GCA_963786205.1 of uncultured Acidobacteriota bacterium. Classification (GTDB taxonomy): domain Bacteria; phylum Acidobacteriota; class Terriglobia; order Acidiferrales; family UBA7541; genus Palsa-295. Next base: position 548,812 of record CAWAYG010000009.1, on the reverse strand, counting down.
TTCGGTCCATGCCGTTGGATTTCAGACCAATTTCATCCTTCCCGCGAAGGGACTGAATTTCTTCTTTAAATTCGAAGACGAGTACCGTGCATTTGCACGTCCGGAGGGCCGCACGATTGTTTTCGGAGGATCGTACACATTGCGCATTCCCAAACCAGCGCCACCGAAGCAGTAGTGGTGAGAATCGCCACGTCGCTTTTTGCCAGTGTGAATTGGATTGTCATTTCTGACGATTGCGGTGCGACGCTCTGGGGAGGTAGTATCGTCGAACTCGGCTCGTAGGCCGCGCGAAGCGCTTGGCAGCGGTGTTTTTCGGTTAACGCAGTAGACCGAGGAGGAGTACTTATATGAACTGGATAGGAAAAGCGACCCTGGTTGCGCCGCTTATCGCAGTGCTGGGACTGGCAGCATCAGCAACGCGAGCGCAGTCTGTTCCGGTTTTCGAGATTGATCACTCCCAGAGCACAATCAAATTCAATGTGAAGGCATCGGTAGACATAGCGGGCACGTTCGACAAGTGGGACGCCAGTCTTACGTTCACCTCCCCCGACTTAGCGACAGGCGTGTTGGACATCAAGATCCAGGCGGCCTCCGTGAACACCGGAAGCGGCATGAAGGACAACAAGCTGCGAAGCAAAGATTTCTTTAACGCCGAGCACGATCCGTTGATCACGTTTCATTCCACGAAGGTTGTACAGACCGGCCCCGACACGGTCGAGCTCGACGGCGACTTCACGATTCGCGGCGTCACCAAGCAGGAAAAGCTGACTTTTGTAATTAACGGCAAAGGGAAAGGCCTGGGCTCGATCGTGGGAACCATGGCCTTCGACCGCAAAGACTACGGCATGAACAGCGGAATTCCCTTTATCAAAATCGCTGACCGAGTCGAAGTAATTGTTGACCTTGCGGGGAAGCGAGTCAGCGGTCCTCCGGTAGATTTGAAGTAATAGCCGGCCCGGGCTTCACAATTTTCGCGCGCCGCCAAGTTCGTACCTGTCCGGCTGGAACTCACGGAAAAGCGCGAACCTTCTGGCCGGTTCCCTACTGCCACATCTGGGCCGATAATTTTTTCTGATTTGACCTGTCACTTTTGCCAATTGTGGGCATCCGTCACGGGCATAAAGTTAGGGACCCCAAAACTTAGGTCCGAATAGGGTCCAATAACTCGTGGCGAAGGGTTACTTAGAGTACCAATGACGGGCTGTCGGCGCCGTTCAGTATCACCAAGTTACAGCAACCTGCCACTCTGTCACGGCAGAGGTCGCGATTCGTTGGGGGAGCTTCGATGGCACTCCAATCACACGGAACGTACGCGGAGCTGGCTGAGATTCGCGACTCGTTGCTGGAAACCTATGCCTGCAACGACGCGATGAACCAGGTGATTTTCGCCGAAATGGATCCGCGCGCGTGGCGCGCCGAGCCGCCGGGTAAACAAGGCAGCGGCCGGACGATCGCGGCAATCTTCGCGCATCTGCACAACGTTCGGCTTTCCTGGCTGAAGAATTCCGCGCCGCATTTGAAATGTCCGGCGCCGCTCAATCCCGACCGGTGCACGATGAAGCAGGCGGCCGCGGCGCACAGGAAAAGCGGCGCGCAGTGCCTGCGCATGTTGACGGATGCTTTGTCGGCGTCGCCGAATCGTCGTGTGACGAAATTCGCGCGCGGCAGTTGGGCGCAGACCTGGCCGGCTGGCGCGACGATGTTCGCTTACATGTTCTCCCACGAGGCGCATCATCGCGGGCAGATTTTGATGCTGGCGCACCAGATGGGCTATCGCATGCTGCACACGACTCCCGGAGTGTGGCACTGGGAGAAGTTGTGGAAACAGGCCGGGCTTAACACGCGCCCGCGTTAAGCGGAGCCCCCGTTTCTGGCTGTACGACGGGCCCGCCCGTGGCGAATTGTCCAACCCCTACGTGACCGCTCGTTAATGGGCAATGCCGATTTCATAATTCAGCGCGGAGATTGCGGCTTCGTAGTCGTACTTGGCGCTGGCTTGCGTGATTTCGGCTTGGGTCATATTTAGCTGGGCTTGGCTCAGCTCGATGATGGAACTGAGGCCGAGTTTGTAGCGCTGCTGCGCGAGATCGAGCGCCTGGGTAGCTTGACTCAGCAGTTGATCGGTGACGGAAAGGCGCCGGAATCCCGCGTTGGCGTCGAGCCAGGCCTTGCGCACGTCGCGGACTATGCCGTTCTCCACATCGCGGAGATACTGTTGCTGGGCCTGAGCCTCGGCGTTTGCTTCGGCGCGCAATGCGCCGAATTGATGCCCGTTGAATAGCGGAATATTTACGTTGAAGCCGGCGGCGGCATAACGGGAGCCCAGCGGCTCTTCGTGAACGGGGGTCAATCCCGCAGCGCCTACCGCGGAGATTGTTGGAAACCACAAATCGCGTTCCGCGGTTGCGTAGCTTTGCGCGGAGCCGACGTCCAGGCGCCGGCTGATTAGTTCGGGCCGGTTTTGCAATGCTTGCGCGATGAGATCGGAAATATTGGGTGAAGGAGCCGGCGGCATGGCCTCTTCCGCCAGCGTGAACGTTCTTCCCTCTCCGTAACCCAAGGCCGTGGAAAGATCCGCGTACGAGGCTTGCACTCCGTTCTGCGCCTGAATGAGCAGGAGTTGGGCCTGCGCCAAATCCACATTGGCAAAACTCACGTCCAAACCGGATTTCAACTTATTTTTTTCGAGCTCGGTAATTTGATCGGAGACGAGCTGGCGATTTTTCACGGTTTCCTCGGCGACTTTCAGCACGGCTTGCGCGCGCAACACACCGTAGTAGGCGCGGTCAACGTTGAGCAAGACGTCCGCACGCGAAGTGGTGACATTTTCCTGCTGCGCTTGGGCGTGCAGGTTGGCGCTCTTTACCAGTTCGTGCGTGCGGCCAAAGTCGGTGACGAGCTGGCCGACAGTGACGCCATTCGAATAGCGGTCGTAGATGATCGGGTTGTTCAGGGCGCCGGCGGCGATGCGGCTGTCGTGCTCCGCTTCCGCGCCGGTGAGACTGCCGAAGGCTTGCGGATAGTATGCGGAGCGCGCTTGGGTCACTTGAGCCTTCGCGGCCGCGGCCAGGTAACCTGCCGCTTGAATCTGCGGATGATTGTCGATGGCGATTTTCTCGGCATCTGCCAGCGACAACGTCTGAAGATTTTGCGCGGCGCATGGAACCGCGAGTAGCGCGAAGACGAAACAGTATGCAAGCAAATGAAAATGACGCGGGGACATTAATGCGCCTCCTCTGGCGAGACTTCTAAACTCGGCGCTGGACGCCGCTGATAAATCAGAAGGTATGCGGCGGGCACGACGAAGATAGTGAGAATGATTGAAGAAATCAGTCCTCCGATGATGACGCGCGCCAGTGGCGCGTAGGCTTCGCTGCCGGTTTCCAGTTTGAAAGCCATGGGCAGGAGGCCGACGACGGTGGCGAGCGACGTCATCAGGATGGGGCGCAGCCGAATGCGACAGGATTGCGCCACCGCTTCGATTAACGTGCGGCCCTGACTGCGCAACACGTTCGCAAAATCCACGATGAGGATGCTGTTGGAAACGACCATGCCCTGCAGCATGACGATGCCCATGAGCGATTGAATGTTCAGAGTGGTTCCGGTGAAAGCGAGAGTGAAGATGACGCCGACGAGGCCCGTGGGAACAGCGAGCACGATCAGAAACGGATCGAGTGAACGAAGCAAATTGCGCGACCAGAATCAGGTAGACCAGTAGAATTGCTAACAAGAGGCCGAGCGCGAAACTGCGGAACGAGGATTGCATGGTCACCACCAAGCCGCGGACATCGATGCGCGTGTTCGCCGGAATTTGGGTCTTGGCGATGATTTTGGAAATTGCCTTAGCGGGATCGCCGATATCTTCGCCAGTGGGCGCTACGTAGATGTCAAAGGTGCGCTGCAATTGATAGTGGTCCACTTCGGTGGGAGTTTGAATCTGAGTGACGTCGGCGACCTGGCTAAGGAAGGTCGGCATTTTCAGATTGGGAGCGTGTAGTGGCATCGCCTTCAAGTCCTCGATTGACTTCACCTGGTTTTCCGGATACTGCACGCTGACGAAATAATTGTTGCCGGTCTTGGGATCCACCCAATAGCTGGGAGCGATCATGACGTCGGAAGTTAGCGAGGTAATCACATTGTCCACGATTTCCTGGGGGCTGAGGCCGAGCTGGCTGGCGCGTTCGCGATTGACGGTGAGTTTCAACGCTGGGTAGTCCATATCCTGCGGAATGTAGACGTCCGACACGCCGGGCACTTTCTGAATTTCGCGCGCCAGATTGTGGGCGATAGCGTCGTTGGTTTTCAGATCCATTCCGCTTACTTGGACGTCAATCGGCGCGGGCAAGCCTTGGTTTAAAACGGCGTCCACCAGGCCTCCGGACTGGAAATAAGTGCGCAGCTGCGGGAGCTGCTTGGCAAGTTGCTCGCGCACACGCTGCATGTAAACAAAACTGCTGACGTTGTGATCTTCAGTGAGACCAACATTCACGGTGGCCGTGTGCATTCCGGAATTGGGCGTGAACAGGGCGGAGAGGTCGGGGAAAACGCCGATATTTGAAACGATGGTGGTAAGGTCCGAGGGTTTGACGGTCTTGCGGATGATGTCTTCGACCTGTTTGATGTAGTCGTTGGTGACTTCGATGCGCGTGCCGGTGGGCGCTTTGATGTTGATAACGAATTGACCGGCATCGCTGCGCGGAAAGAAGGCGACGCCGATCAACGGCGTGAGCGCAAAGCACAGGACAAAGAAAATCACGAAGGCCCACACAACTTCGCGAGGGCGATCGAGCGCTTTGCGCACCCAGCGTTCGTAAACATCTAGCATTCGCTCGAAGCGGTCGTTAAATCCCTCGTGGAACCGCTGACTCCACGACTTACGCGCACTCGACGATTCTTCTCCGGAGGTGTGGACAACCTTCAGAAAACAGGCGCAGAAAAGAGGCACGACGGTTACGGCATCGAAATAGGAAGCGAATAACGAGATGACCACGGCCAGAGCGAGAGCCGAGAACAGATATTTGCTTACGCCAAAAAGAAAAGTGACCGGAAAGAACACGACCACCGCTACCAGCATGATCGCCAGCACCGGCAAGGCAACTTCGTTCGCGCCATTAATCGCCGCCGTCTTGCGGATCTTCGCCCTCTTCGAGATGACGGTAAATGTTTTCCAGAACCACGACGGAATCGTCAATCAATCGCGAGAAAGCCAAGGCGAGGCCGCTGAGGACCATGCTGTTGATGGTCTTGTCGGCCGTATGCAGGACGAAGAAAGTGATCATCACCGAAAGAGGAATAGACAGAAAGACGGCGGCTGTGGCGCGAAAGCTGCCCAGGAAGATCCAGATCATAATGGCGGTAAGAAACACACCGATTCCGCCTTCACGCAGCACAGTTCCGATGGCGCCCTTTACGAAAACAGATTGGTCGAAAACGACGTGGGTCTTCAGCTGCGTGGGAATATCGCGCAGCGTGGTGATGGCTTTGCGGATGCCGTTCACCACCGCGATGGTGTTGGTATCGCCGCCCTGCTTGAGAATCGGCACGTAAACGGATTTCTGTCCGTTCACGCGCACGATGTTGTACTGCAAAAACGAGCTATCCACGGCTTTTCCGACATCAGAGACGAACACGGATTTCTGGCCTTCGGTTTTAAGGGGGATACCGTTGATGGCGTCCGCGTTCGCGACTTGCGCGTTGGTGTAGATGTTGTAGTCCATCGGTCCGATGCGCACGTCGCCAGCGGGCAGGATCAGGTTGGACTCGTCAATGGCGCGCACGACGTCCATGGGACTCAGTTCGTGCGCCTGCAATTTCAGTGGATCCACATCCACCATGATCTGGCGGTAACGGCCGCCGTATGGCGGAGGGACAGTAGCGCCGGGAACGCCGGCAATCTGATTGCGAATGCTGAACTGCAAATAATCGTGGAGCTGCGTTTCGCTCAGGCCTTGCCCTTCTACGGTCAACAAACACACGGGGAGGCTGGACGCGTCCACTTTCATCACCACGGGCGGCAGCGTGCCCTGCGGAAGGCGCCGCAAATCCGCCATGGCCAGGTTGGAAATTTGGGTAACGTCCGCATTGGCATCGGAGCCGGGCTGGAAATAAATTTTGATCAAGCTCACGCCGGCCATGGAACGGGACTCCATGTGATCGATCCCGCTGCCGAGAGTGAAAAATCGCTCGAAGGTGTCGGTGATGTCGGCTTCGATCTGCTCGGGCGGCATGCCGTTATAAAACGTGGCTACCAGCACCACGGGAATATTGATGGGAGGGAACATATCGACGGGCATTTGCACCAACGCCGTAAGCCCGAGCACGCAGACGAGAAGACAGAGGACAATGATGAAATAAGGATGTCGTATGGAAAATGTGGGCATTTAGATTGTTACTCCATTCCCGGAACAGCAACGGTCCGAGGAGAGACGAGCTCGCCGACCTTGAACTGATTCTGTTCCCCAAAGATGACGGTGTCGTTTTCATTCAATCCGGATAATATTTCCGCTGCTGTCGCGCTCTCGATGCCCAGCTTCACCTCGCGCTGCTCCACGCGATTGGAAGAGTTCACCAGAAGGACCGTGCCGGAACCGCTACCTGTGGATTCCACTGCCTGCACCGGAACACTCAGAACGTTGGAAGCGGAGCGCAGCGGAATTTTTACGGAGGCATACATCCCGGGGACGAGCAGATATTTTGCATTGGGGACCTGGACTTCGGTGTGCATGGTGCGCGTTTGCGTTTCGATTTGATCGGAAAACCGCACGATTTGCCCGGCAAATGAATCGTTCGCTCCAGACACCTCGATCTTCACACTGTCTCCCAAGTGAATATCGGGGACGGCTCTTTCCGGCACGGGAATTACGAGGCGCAAAACATTGTTCTGCGAAAGCTGGCACAACGCCAGGTCACCCTTATTCGAAGAAGTTCCCGCCGGGAGCAACGCGCCAGTGTAAGCGTAAATCTGCGTCACGACGCCGTCGAAGGGCGCCGTGATGCGCGCATACCCGAACAACGCCTGGTCTTTGCCGAGTGCGGCCTTTGTCGCGAGCACCTCTTGCTCGGCGGCCGACACCGCGTCGCGCGCGGAGGAAACGCCCGCGTTGGCTTCGAGATCCTTGCCTTGCGCGGTGTCGACTTCTTCTTGGGCCACCAGCTCGGGCCGAACCTTTTGCACGCCAGCCAAGCGCGTATAGGTTAGGTGCGCGACGTTGTAAGCGGATTCCGCGCGGTTGAGTTCTTCGCGGGCGCGCAGAAGGTCCTGGTCGCTGCGGCGAGCTCCTGCTTCATCCTGTTGCAATTGCTGTTGGAGCTCGGGAATCTCCAGTTCGGCGAGCAGCTGCCCCTGCTTGACGTGCGTTCCCCAATCTATGTAAAGCTTTTTGATGTAGCCGGAGACCTTTGCGTAAACTTCGATTTCCTGCAGCGGTTGGAATTCCGAAGCGATTTCGAGGGTATTCGAAAGATCGCGCCGGGCGACCTTTACCACAGGAGCAGTCGGCGCATGCGCCGCGTCTTCGGCTTCGGCCTTGCGGCCGTTGCCGCAGCCTAGAAGTAGCACAGCCAGCAGGCCGCTAGATGTGAGCAATGCGATGTACACGCTTCTGGTTTTCTTATGCATCCCTTCACCTCATCATTCGTATAAACCATTCCGCCGAAAATTGCAGCGGACACTTATGGTAAAGGCCGTGCGGCTCGGGCTGCGAACGCTCCGAATTCACTGCAGCCCTGTTACGGCTTGGACCGCATGAAGTTAGATGACGGCAAGGGCCCGGTGAACGCAAATGGTCAAGCTAAGGATTATTGGGAATCGATTAGTGTTAGGAGCGCGAGGGGGGAGAGCGATGCTGAATAGAAACCGTGACTCCGATGGACGGCGAGGGTAGGGATATCTCCTCGACACCATGATTCGCCGGAGTGTGTGGCTGTGGCGGAACAACCTTCGCGATCGGGTAGAGCGGCGCTCGCTCCAGAAGCACGGGAAGCGGAGCACCTTTCATCTTGTTTGAGATATTCAAGTAATGCGTGGGGCTGGGACTGGGAAAGTACTGGCTATTCTTCGCGAGCGTGGACAGCGCCGTGACTGCGAACAGCAGCAGCACGACTGCGGCAATTTGAAGGCTGGACTGGAGTAATCGGCGTTTCATCAACTGGCCACACCTGCTCTGAGTACTTTTCAATTATCGCCATCTGGCGCTGCGAACGCAAGCATGGGGACTCGACGGGTTATGTGAGAGCGATTTCGCCCATGTCAATTGCGACCAGCAACGGTTCTTTCACTGGTTGGTAATCGCCTTCGTAGGCGAAGACGCGTCGCTTGGTGGGAAAGACGATGCCGTCCACATTGCGGAAGTCGAAGGCGTAGTTGAGGCCGGTGGCGCCGCCGAGGATATCCACGGTGTAGTCGTGACGGCGCAACAAGCCATTCGCGCCGAAGCAGGAGATTTGCTCGCGGGTGTGGCTTTTTACGTTGTCCGGGAAGGTGATTTTTAGGCGCCGCCAGGTCTCGCTCTCAAGTTTCAGCGGCGCGATTTCTTCCGTTTTGAATCCTTCGTGTGTGTAGAGGAACGGAGTGTTTAGGTACGTCCACAGCGCTTCGCCGGCAAAGTAGGCCACTTGAATGTCGTCCCAGGGAGTTTCGCGTTGTTGTCCTGCGAAGGATTTCTCCGGGTCGTCGCGGGCTTCGATCAACGTGCCGTCCAGTTTTTCGAGCACCACGCGGTTCGGCTGGAAAATCGCGCGCTTGTTTTGGCCTGGGAATTCCAGGGTGACGCATTCGTTGCGGGTTTCGGCGGTCACGACCACGTTCTTGAGAACGTCTGGCTTCCCTTTCACGTACCAGATCGCACCAGTGATGGAAGCGGCGACTTTGACCGCGTTCACGTCGTTCCAGCGCGCGAGACCGCCGTGCGCTTTGACCGCCAGGTCCAATAGTTCGCCCATCGAAAACTCCCGCTATGATTGCGCGCTGAAAATAAATCGTGGAAATGGTGGGTGGGCGCCACCGGAATCCACCCTGATGGGACATCAGCTTCGCTGTTGCGAATAGACTTAAACCGTTTGTAGCTTAGCAGACGACGGTGGAAGCGCTGCTTGCAAATTTCTGGGGTGGAGAGCGACACTTGAGCATATCCAGCGACGGTAGAGGAAGAAATATTTATGACTGACCCGGTGGTGGACGCGCTGATTCTGGACCTCCTGGAATGGCTCGCGGCGCGCGACCGAAGCTATGAAGAAGTGATGGATGCGTGGTGCACTTCCTGCCCCAAACTTCCTGTGTGGGAAGACGTCAATGACCGCGGGCTTCTGGAGCGACTTGAAACAGGCGGGCGCAGCGTGGTGAGGATCAGTCCGTCGGGACGCGAGCTTCTGGAGCAGCATCGGTCTTCGCCGCACGAAAGTTTCAACCTCACGACGCGTTCGACGTGACTGTCGCACTTTCCAGTTCCCTACTTCGTAGCGGGTGGGACGCTGTTGGCTGGGACGAGTTCGCGAGCGGTGACTTGCGCGGCGGCGAGTTCACGGGCCAGGGATTCCAACGCGAAGTAGATTGTGTGCGAGCGCAGAACGCCTTCCAGTCCTGGCGCGGCTGATGTGGCATTAACAGTGGGCGCGCTGGATGCGACGGCGATGTGCGCTACGTTTGCTCTTGCGTCCAGCGCCTGGATCGCCGCTGCGAAATCGTATTCGGGCGTCCAGAATTTTCCGGTCAAGATTCCTTCCGCGATTCGCTGCAGGGCTTCGGAAATTCCAGCGCATAGCGCGCTGAACTCCGGTTCCCACTGCAGGTCAATTCCTCCACAGAAAGCTCCGTCGCAAGCGACGTCGAGAGTTTCCACCGCTTGAGACATGCGTTCTTCGTGCTGGAGCAATTTTACGAGAGTAATGCGGCGTGCGGACCAACGCGCCGGTTCATACCGGCCGTGCGCGTAGAAGTCCGTGTTTTGACGCCCTAGAGTGGCGAGGCTCGCGCGCAACGCTTCGACGTCAACCACATTCTCGCCGCGAAACCGCAGCAGTAGCGTCGAGAGGAAGGTGTCGAGCTGCAAGAATTTTTCGGCGAGCGCATGCCGGAGACTTTCCAGGGCCGTGGAAGGCAAGACGAACTCCGCCACCGCCAGCGCGATGAGAATTCCGAAGGAAACTTCCAGGAAGCGGTTGAGCGCGGGCACCCACGGACGTCCGGTGTTCGGGACTAGCATGATGATCGCGATGGTGACGGCGGCGAGGCGTATTCCGTCCTCGAGGTGCAAAATCGTGCACAGAACGATAGTGACAAACACGGCCACGCCAAAGACCAAAAGCTTTTGTCCCGGGACTGCCATAAACAGAATGGAGACGGCGGCGCCAACGGCCGTGGCAGCGAAGCGAATCCAGGATTGCTTTACGGCAGCGCCGAGATATATCTGCATCACGATCATGGCGCTGATCGCGGCCCAGTAGGCTTGCGGCAGGTGCAGCAGTTGAGCAAAATACATCGCCAGGCAGCCAGCTAGGGCCGTTTTAAATGCGAGCCGAAAATTCGCGGAGGCGGTGGTCATGTTTTATGGCGCTTGGGCCGGCTGGGATTATGGACCGAGAGAGGGTGCAAGCGATATAAGTAGATGCAGGGTACGGAATTGGGGCATGTTTATTGGGCCCAACACCAGGTGCGACATAGAGATAGGACAAGTCCCGAGTTGTGCAAAGTGTTGCATATTGAGAATCAATAGGGTAAAACCTGTAGAGAGAAGTAATTCAATTCAAAGGGGTTATTTTTATCTGTTAGTTTGTTACTTGGCGGCGAACGTGCTAGTCTCCCGGTGGCAGGAAATTGCGCGGAGGTGGGTTGATGAGATTTTGTAAAACGTTGGCGATCGTGGCGGTGGTCGCTTTGGCGATGCTCGGTGCGAAGTCGGCTAAGGCGGACAGCAGCCCTGATCCCCGGGTAACGATTGTAGTGCCCACGGATCCGGTTATTGAGGCCTGCACCGACGTCCCGGAAGGCGTCACTTGCTTTACAACAAATTCCGAATCGAATCCAGTCACGGTTCAGGGGCCAACCCTGGCCCAGCTGGAGAGCCCCGGCTACGACCTTATCACAGATTTCATCTATGAACCCGACGATCCTAACTGCAATCCGACGTCTTGCCCGAATCCAGGTGCAGATACGCTGCTCGACCTCTGGATCGCGATCACGCCGACGATTGAGGGTGCGGCTTACACTTGCTCCCTCGGCACGCCTCCCGCCGGGCAAACGCCTGCGTTTAACGTCTGCCCAGAGGCGGTGGGAACCTCAGGTGGTCTTGAACTCTTGGAGTTGGGGTGCGATACCAAGGTCAGTGCGTGCACTGGAATGCTCGCTGGCGAAGAGGGTTCGGCGGAGGTTGCCCCTGAACCCGGCGAATTGGCCATGCTTGCAGTGGGAATCGCGTTGGTTGGATTTTGTGGTTGGAAGCGTCGGCAAGCTGTTCAACTTAACCGGGCCAACCGCGTTCTGGCCACTTGTTGAATTTACGGGTAGCTAATCGCTGACGATCTTGTGTCTTTTGAGTCTGCCCACCATGATGAGAGTCGTGGTGGGCAGAACGCTTTTTAGGCTACGCAACCCCTCTCCAAGATGGTTTCCTCGGCGAGTTCATTTGTGCATACCGCCGTGCGCCCGAACCGGCGTCATATTTACCCCTCGCAACGGGACTATGACGCTTCAGAAACGCAACTCGTCGCTCGCGGGGCCTTGTAACGCAGCTTAAAAGTTTGCGGAAAGAGTGCGGTGCGTGTCATCCCGAGCGCCGCAAGGGATCTGCTTTTCGCAAGTGTGCAACGGAAACAGCAGATTCCTCGGGGAGAATTCGCCCTCGGAATGACAGTTGGGGTGTCTTACCGCAAACTTTCGAGCACCCTTCGTTCGCCAGCCCGTTGTGAGATGACCATCGACTCGATGGCTCACGCCACTGCGCCTGCGGCTTTATTGCTTCTTCGTGGAGTATTTCTTGATCAGCTTGTCGAACTCAGGGTTGCTATGCAGGCTATCCAGATCGGGGTCAACTGCGGCGAACTCCGCGGGAAAGTGATTTTCGAGCACGCCTGCGAGTAAAGCGAGCGCTTGACTCGATTTTCCATTCAGGGCATTAATCTGGACTTCGGCATAGGCGAGGTCGACGTCTTTCTTATCCTGTGCGCGAGCGCGGGCGATGAACGTGTCCGCGTCCTGAGGCTTTCCGAGGTTGGCGTAGGAGAGCGCAACCTCCGCCAAAACCGTTGTATCCTGCGGATTCGTCTGCAATTCCTTGTAGCCGGCAGAGATTGCTTGCTGGTAGGCAGCGTGGGCTTTGTCGGTCTGGCCCAACGCGCGATATGCGTCGCCCAAGTTCACCGCTAATTTAGTATCGTTCGCGTTTAGCGCCACGGCCTTCTCGAATGCCTGAGCGGACTCGGTATACTGTTTCAGGTAAAAATAGGCAGTGCCGATATTCGAATAGGCGACCGCGTTGGGTTCGATTTGCAGCGCCCTTTGCAAATAAGGGACCGCCTCGCTGTACTTCCCCTGCTGGACCAGCACGTTTCCTGAATTTTCGTAGCCTGCGTTGACGTCCGGTTCGAGCGTGGCAACCTGCTTGAACGCCTCGAGAGCTTTATCGTAGTCGCCCATTTGAAAGTACGCGGCGCCGAGGGAATTCTCGTTGACCCAGTAGTAAGGATTGAGTTGGACGGCCTTTTGGTAGGATTCGACGGCGTGGGACATATCGCCCTTCGACATATACACCGTACCCAGCCGCCAATAAACTTCGTCTGAATTGGGTGCCAAAGCCTGCGCCCGATTCAGTTCCGCGATAGCTTCCGAATATTTTCCAGTGGCGCGATAGACGCTGCCGAGCGTGGAGTGAACTTCCGGAAGTTTGTCGTTCAATTGCAGAGCCTGTTGCGCCGCGGCCTGCGCTTTCTGGGTCCAGAAGCCGTCCTTCGTCAAGCCATACATGCGAAGGCTAGCCTGTGCCACTCCGGTGTAAGCCAGCGCAAACTTGGGGTCCTGTTTTACGGCCTGATTGAAATAATCGAGTGCGGTCTGAATGCTCTTGGCATCGTTCACGCGCAGGGCGTTGCGGCCGCGAAGATAAAAATCATACGACGCGACGTTGTCCGTGGGACGCGCCTCGGCGTTGGCGTTTTCTTCGTTGGTCGGATTCACGTCCAATGCCGAAACCACCTGGGCGTAGATATGGTCTTCGAGTGTAAACAGATCCGCAGGGACGCCGTCAAATTGCTGGCTCCAGATACGCTTGCCGTTAACCACGTCCTCCAAATTCAGGATGATGCGGATTTTGTCGCCGTTGCCCTGCACCATGCCTAGCACGAGCATGTTCGCGCCGAGGCTACGCGCGATTTTCTGCAAAGGCTGCTTAGAATCGACCTTGGCGGCGGCATCGGACGAAGTAACGTGCACGCCTTTCAATTGAAAAAGTTTCGCTGAAAGCGCTTCCTGAATGCCTTGCGCCAGGTAGCCGAGCTGGGATTGGTCGCCGAGAACTTGCAGGGGCAAAATAGCGACGTAGTGTCCGCTAGAGAGCGGTGGAATTCCCGAAGCCGCCGAGCCGCTAGTCCCCGTCTGCTCTACGCGAAAGCCAGGAATCAAATGCCGCACGGGCGGTATCGCGAATGCGATGAGGAGCAGCGCCACAACTCCGGCCACAATCCAAACCCAACGATGGCTGGCGAACTCCGGAATCTGGATGATGACGCTTTGCGAGCCGGAGCCGATGCGCGACATGCCCACACGGGAGACGCCGCTGCCGGATTGTCCACCCTGCAGATCGGCCAGAATTTCGTAGGCGTTCTGGTAACGGTCGTCCGGGTTCCGTTCCAGGCAGCGCATGATAATTCTCACAAGCCAATTCGGCAGGTCCGGGCGCAGCAGTTTTGGACTCTTGGGCTTTTCCTGAATGCGCTGGTACATCACTTTCAGCGTCGATTCGCCGGTGAAGGGAACGTCGCCGATGACCATTTCGTACAAAATCAGGCCGAACGCGTACAGATCGGCACGCCCATCGGCTGGTTTGCCTTCCACCTGTTCGGGCGACATGTAGCGCGGCGTGCCGAGAAACGCGCCCGTGCGTGTCATGCCGATTGCGCCTTCTTGAAAGGATTTCGCCAGGCCGAAATCGCACACGAAAATCTGGTCATTCTTATCCACTAGCAGGTTTTGCGGCTTCAGGTCGCGATGGACAACGCCTTCGGCGTGCGCGGCAGCGAGCGCCTCCGCAATCTGCCGGGAAAAATTAAGAATCCGTTCCAGCGGCATCTTGGGGTTGTCGCGGATGATGTGCTGCAGGTCCTGGCCCTCGACGAAGGCCATGGAAATGAAACGCAGGCCGCCGACATCGCCCATGTCGTGAATGCGCAGAATATTTTTGTGGGAAATTTTGCTGGCGAGGACCAATTCCTGCTTGAAGCGTTTCAGGGCGTCGGATTCACCGATCGCGCCGTCGCGCACGACTTTGATGGCTACCGTGCGGTCGAGGTCTTTGTCATAGGCCTTATAAACGCGGCCCATACCGCCCTGTCCCAGTAGCGCATCAATGCGGTAGCGCGGACCGAAATCGCTGCCCGGCGTGATGACGGTGGCATCCACCATCTGAATCGTTTCGGACTCACCCAATGGCATGGGAGTCCCGCAACGAGAGCAGGATTCAGCGAAGTCCGGGTTCACCGTGCTGCAGTGAGGACAATTAATCACGCAAAAGCCGCCAGGATGGCTCCAAGCCGGGGACTACAATCGCGGATTATCGTGCATCCTTGCAAACCCTGCAACTACTATGTAGCGAGAATGTGCAATATCAGTCTTCGTTCGCGGCGGCTGCCCGGTTAGACTGGTGGACCGCTTGCGAGCGCGAACATCCTTATGCTGGGAACACCAATACATGTCTGGGTAGTCTTCGCCGTCACGACGGCCGCGGCCCTGGTGATTGATCTGGGCGTGTTCCATCGCAAAAACCATCCTATCGGCCTGCGGGAAGCATTGGTTGAGAGCGCGGCGTGGATTTCCGTGTCGCTGCTTTTCAACCTGTGGCTCTATTATTCGCAGGGGCCGCAGGTGGGCGTGGAATTTCTTACCGGTTATTTGGTTGAGAAATCTCTCAGTGTGGACAATATTTTTGTTTTTCTGCTGATCTTTCGCGCATTTCATGTGCCAGCGCAATCGCAACACAGAGTTCTGTTCTTGGGAGTGCTTGGGGCTCTCGTGATGCGCGCCGTTTTCGTACTGGCGGGCGTCGAGTTGCTGCAATCGTTTCATGCGGTTCTGTACGTGTTCGGGGCGCTGCTGCTGCTGACGGGGTTGAGGATGTTTTTCCCCGGCAAGCGCATGATGCGGCCGGATCGGAATCCGTTGGTGCTGATGGCGCAGCGGATCATTCCGGTGACAGATCAGTTCGAGGGCGAGCGCTTTTTCGTGAAGCAGACCGGGAAGTGGATTGCCACGCCGCTCTTTTTGGCGCTGGTGGCCGTCGAGGCCATGGACATCATTTTCGCGGTGGATTCGGTCCCGGCAGTGCTGGCGATCACGCGCCACGCGTTCATCGTTTATTCCTCAAATGTGTTCGCGATTTTGGGTTTGCGCGCGTTGTATTTCGCGTTGGCGGATCTGCTGCCGCGTTTTCGCTTCCTGCATCAGGGGCTCGCGGCGATTCTGGTTTTTGTCGGTGCGAAAATGACCCTGAGCGAATGGCTGCCGGTGTCCGCGCCAGTTTCTCTGGGGGTTATCGTGGGAATTCTGGCGGTAACCGTGGCCGCGTCGTTGTTGTTTCCAGCGGCGGGCGAAACAGCAAAATGAGTTAATCTCGTGCCGGTCATCGGATGTGGAGGACTTGCTCTCTGCGTGGTCATCCGTGCGTAGGGGTCTTCATCCCTGCTTCTCTGCTTCTTTCGCTCTGTGTCTCTGTGCCTCTGTGCCTCTGCGACAAACAATTGAATGGATCGTCGCTCGCTATCCCAGATTAAGGACGAGTATCCGCGGCTCGGTCATCTCCTCGATGGCGTAGCGGAGGCCTTCGCGGCCGATCCCGGAATCCTTTACGCCGCCGTAGGGCATGTGGTCGATCCGAAACGCGGACATATCGCCAGCGATCACGCCGCCCACTTCCAGATTTTCAAACGCCGAAAACAGCAGCTTCGAATCGCGCGTGAAAACTCCAGCCTGTAGTCCGAACGGCGAATCATTTACGCGGCGGATTGCGTCCGCGAACTCGTCGTACGACTCGACAATCACAACTGGCGCAAAAACTTCCTGGCAGCTCACTTTCATTTCCGCGCGAACGTTCGTCAATACCGTCGGCTGCAGTACCGCACCTTCGCGCTTGCCACCAGCGTGCAACGTCGCTCCACCGGCGACAGCTTCCTCAATCCAAGAAGCCGCGCGGCGCGCCGCAGCTTCGCTGATCATCGGGCCGACGTCGGTGGCTTCATCCAGCGGGTCGCCCACGTGTAATTGCTTGACGCCTTCCAGCAGCCGCGCCAGGAATTTCTGTTCGACGCTGCGCTGCACATAGATTCGCTGGACGGAGATACAGCTTTGCCCAGCATAAGAAAATCCACCGACAACACAACGGTCCGCCGCGACATCCACGTCCGCGTCGGAATGGACGATCACTCCGGCATTGCCACCCAATTCCAACGTAACTTTTTTCTTCCCGGACTTCCCTTTCAGCGCCCAGCCCACCGGGACGCTTCCGGTGAACGTGAGCATTTTCAGGCGGTCGTCGCCGACCAATTCCTCCGCTTCTTGATTCGCGAGCGGCAGCACGTTCAATGCGCCCGGCGGCAGTCCCGCTTGCTCACAGACTTCGGCGAGCAGCAGCGACGTGAGTGGAGTTTGCGGCGCAGGCTTCAGCACCGTGGTGCAGCCCGCGGCGATCGCCGGAGCGACTTTATGCGCCACCAGGTTTAGCGGAAAATTAAACGGCGTGATCGCCAGAATCGGTCCCAGCGCAAAGCGGCGAATGATTCCGGCGCGGCCTGCGGTGGAAGCCTGCCAATCGAGCGGCAACCATTCGCCACCGATGCGCGTGGCTTCTTCGGCCGCGACGGCGAAGGTGAAGACCGCACGATCCACTTCGGCGCGAGCTGTGCGTATGGGCTTCCCTGCTTCCAGCGCGATCAGGTGCGCAAATTCCTCGCGGCGTTTGCCGATGCCTTCGGAAATGGCGCGGAGAATGGCTTGCCGTTCGTATCCCGCCATTTTGCGCGTGATTTGAAATGCACGCTGGGCGGCGCGCACCGCTTCTTCTGCGTGGTCCGCGGTGGCACGATACGATGCGCCCACCGCCGCACGGTCATACGGAGCCAAAACTTCAAAGCGCTCGCCTTCCGTTATCCATTTTCCGTCGAGATAGAAGCCCCAGGTCTTCACTGGAGTTTTTGCGGCGGTACCCATGAATGGTCCTTGAATGAACTATGCGTGGCGCGGAGTGGTTTCCACTTGCGATTCGGCCATGATGGCCAGCGCGGATTCCAATACGTTCAGACCCTCGTCGAACTGCTCCATGGTCACGACGAGCGGCACCAGAACACGTATCACGTTGCCGTAAGTTCCGCAGGACAGCAAAATCAGCCCGCGTTCGCGGCAGTGACGCAGCACTTGCTCGGTTTCTTCCTTGGCAGGCTCGCGCTGATCCGCGGAACGCACCAGCTCCAGCGCACACATCGCGCCAAGCCCGCGCACATCGCCGATCAGCGGCCAGCGTTTCTTCCATTCTCTGGCACGCGACTCAAATCGAGCACCCAGTTGCTCGGCGCGCGCGGGCAGATTCTCACGCTCCAGAGTTTCGATTGCGGCCAGCGCCGCCGCGCACGCCAGAGGATTCCCGCCGTACGTTCCGCCGAGGCCGCCCACACCGGGCCCATCCATAATTTCCGCGCGACCGGTGACGGCGGCCAGAGGCATGCCTGCGGCGACGGATTTCGCGCTCACCAAAATGTCGGGAGTCATGCCGTAGCGTTCGGATGCGAACATCGCGCCGGTACGTCCAAATCCAGTTTGCACTTCGTCAGCAATGAAAAGAATGTTGTGTCGCTTGCAGATTCGCTGCAACACGGAGAAAAATTCGGTGGGGGGCGCGACGAAGCCGCCTTCGCCGAGGACCGGTTCGACCACCACGGCCGCAACCGCTTCGGCAGCCACCACACGCTTAAACGTATCCTCCAAATGATGTGCGCAGAAAACGTTGCACTCCGGAAACCGCAGCGAATACGAGCAGCGATAGCAATAGGCGTAGGGAATGCGGTAAATGTCGGCGGCGAAAGGCTCGAAGCCCGCTTTATACGGATGCGTCTTGCTGGTGAGAGACATAGTGAGCATCGTTCGACCGTGGAAGGCGTCTTCAAAGCAAATAATGGCCGGACGATGGGTGTAAGCCCGCGCGATTTTTACCGCGTTCTCAATGGCTTCGGCGCCGCTATTCAGCAAAATTGTTTTCTTTGCAAAATCGCCGGGCACTAGCGCATTCAGCTTTTCCGCCAGCGCGATATATTTTTCGTACGGAGCGACGCTGAAGCAGGTGTGCATGAAAGCGTCGAGCTGCTCGCGAATTGCGGCGACCACGCGCGGCGGACGGTGACCGGCGTTCTGCACGCCAATGCCTCCGGCGAAATCGAGGAAGCAGTTGCCGTCCACGTCCTCCAGGATTGCGCCTTCCGCGCGCGCCGCGAAAATCGGCGTGGCATGGCTGACGCCGCGCGGTACAGCCGCCTGGCGTCGGCGCATCAGTTCTTGAGATTTGGGGCCCGGTATCGCCGTGCGCAGTTGGATTGTGGGCATGTTAGTACCATCCGATGGGTTGTTCGTTCAGATTGATGTGCACTTGCTTGGTCTCGAGATATTCTTCGATGCCCCAGGGGCCCAGCTCGCGGCCAAAGCCGGATTGTTTGTAGCCACCCCAGGGGGCTTCGACGTAAGTGGGCTGCATGTGATTCACCCACACGATTCCTGCGCGCAGAGCTTTGACGACACGAAACGCTTTGAAGATATCGCGCGACCAGACTGCGGCGGCGAGGCCGTAGGGCGTGTCGTTCGCGATTTTGATCGCGTCGGCTTCGTTCGAGAACGGAATTACTGTCGCCACGGGACCGAAGATCTCTTCCCGGGCGATGCGCGCAGAATTATCCACGTCGTAGAAAATCGTCGGTTCCACATAGTAGCCGTGTTTCATGGATGAGGGGCGCCCGCCGCCTGCCGCGAGCTTCGCTTCCTTCTTGCCGATTTCCTGATAGGCGCTGACGCGATCGAACTGCTCCTTGCTGACCAGCGGGCCCATCTTTGTTTCGCGTTCGAGCGGTGGGCCTAGGCGGATCCTTTTCGCTTTGGAGGCCATCGCTTCGACAAATTTCGAATAGATCGGCTTTTCCACGAGGATGCGGCTCCCTGCCGAGCAGACTTCGCCCTGATTGATGAAAACTCCGAACAGCGCGCCGTCAATCGCTGCTTCGAAATCCGCATCCGCGAAAAATATGTTCGGCGATTTTCCGCCGAGCTCCAGCGACACGCGCTTCAGCGAGTCGGCGGCCATCTTCACGATCGCTTTGCCTACCGCGCCGCTGCCGGTGAAGGCAACTTTGTTCACGTCGGGATGCTTTACGAGCGGCGCGCCGGCGCCTTCGCCGAAGCCGGTAATGATGTTGACCACTCCCGGCGGCAATCCGGCGTCCGTGAGGTATCCCGCGAATTCGAGCGCTGTGAGCGGAGTTTGTTCGGCAGGCTTCAAAATGCAGGTGCAGCCGGCGGCGATGGCTGGCGCGAGTTTCCACGCGGCCATCAGCAGCGGATAATTCCAGGGGATTATTTGTGCGGCGACGCCGATGGGCTCGCGCAGCGAGAGGCTCAGCGCGTTATCTGGCACAGGATTTACGTGGCCTAGGACTTTCGTGGCCATACCGCCGTAATATTCGAAGCAAGTGGCTGCGTCGGCGATGTCATACTCGGCCTCGACGATCGGCTTGCCGGAATTGCGGCACTCGAGGTCGGCCAGGTGCGCGGCTTCCTTGCGGATGCGCTCGGCGATGCGAAACAGAATGCGTCCGCGATCCTGAGCCGTGGTCTGAGGCCAGGTGCCGGAATTAAAAGCTGCTTTGGCGGCAGCTACGGCGCGGTCCACATCTTTTTCATCCGCTTCGGGAACTTCCGCGATGATTTCTTCGGTGGAGGGATTGTAAACGGGGAAAACGCCGCCGCTGTGAGCTTCCACGAATTCGCCATTGATGTACATCTTATACTTGCGCGCGGCCGCTTTCGATTTCGCGTTCTTCGCTGCGATTACCTTAGCCTTGCTTGCCACGGAGCCTCCCTACGAATGCTAATCTAGGTTAGATGCCGCTAGCCGCGGCCTGCGCCTCAACAAACTCACCGTTGGTACAAGGTTTGTGCCGATTCATCGCGCATCCCCTCGAGCTGGGACTTCCGCGATCGCCGTCGCGCCGCCTGCACGCCGCATATTGAACACAAAAAAGAAAGCTCCCAATCCCAGCAACCCAACGCAGCCTGCCGCCATTTTCAATTCAAAGATCCAAACGGCCTGATCGGCGGGTGGCACAAAAGCGACGCCCATCCCGATGGCCGTCGTCACAAAGCCGGAAATCCCGGCCATCCACAAAGCTCCCCGGCCATAATGGCCGCGCGGCATATTTTCGCGCGCCGCGACGGAAATAATCGCGCCATACATATAAAGAAACGGTACGAGCTGCAGCACCACGGCCAACGACAACAAAAGTTTGTAAGCCTGGTCCACTGACGATCCCACGAAACTCATCAGCAAGAAAAGCGTGGTCACCACACCCTGCACGATCAAGGCGACGTACGGCGTGTCATACTTCGCGTGAATCTTGCCGAGTCCGCTGGGAAGATAGCTATCAAGTCCGGCGACAAACGGAATGCGCGCCGAGCCCGACAGCCACGCCGACGTGGTTCCGGCAATCGCGAAAGTCAGCACCAGCGCCACGATCGGCACCAGCCAGAGAACCGACAATCTACCCGCCATGCTTTGTACTGCCTGCAAGAGCCCCTGCACCGCTCCGATTTCTTTTTGCGGAACAGCCAACAGCAAACTGAGCGTCGCGACGACGTACAAAATTCCCGATAATAGTCCGCCCCACAGAACAGCGCTGGGCACGTTCCGCTTGGGGTCTTCGATTTCATCGCCCATCACGGACGCAAGTTCCAGCCCCACCAACCCAAAACAAATAAATCCAAACGAATTGATCAGATGCCAATCCCTGCCGCGCACGCTGAAATCCGTCGCTTGCAACATTCCGCCATGCGTCCGCAACACGCCCAGCGCCAGCCCCACAAGCACGACGCTGGTGATCGCCGTACCGATTCCGCCCAGGTTATTAATCCACTTTCCGACGCTGAGCCCGCGGATATTCAGCCAGATCATCACCCAGAGCAAAACGACGGACATCACCGCGACGTACACTTTGTCCGAACCCAGCATCTGCGTGCGCGCGCCGCCTGCGTAACCCGAAATCCCCACGACGATCACCAGGAGCGTCGGAATATAAAAAATGTTGTTCGTCCAGTAGCACCATCCTGAGATGAAACCGTGAAAATCGCCGAAGAACTTCTTCGTCCACAGGTATATGCCGCCTTCCTGCGGATAGCGATTTGACAGCTCCACCACCGCCATCCCCTGCGGCCAAAAGAAAAACAATAATGCGAGCATCCACAGCCAAATCGTGACGGGCCCTGCGGCGGCGATCACCGGCACCACGTTCAGATTGGCTACCGCGACGACGAACAGCGCGACGAGGTCCCAACGGCCGAGCGAACGCTTCAGATGGACCGTTTCGGTGATCGCTGCGGCTGAAAGCGGTTCGGGCAAAAGGACTCCTCGCCAAAAGCAAAATGCGCACGCTAAGCACTCGCGCGGCTCACGACGCGCGTTTCGCGTCGCGCGACTCGCGCGTCACGTCACCCGATAGACGCCCGAATGCCTTCGGCGGCGAAACTCAGTGGCCGGCGGTGGCGGCGACGTGCGGTTCTTTTTGCGCTTTCGCCAAAGCCGGCGCGATTTCGGCGAACGTCGCGATGTGGCGGTCGATGTCTGCTTCGGTGTGCGCGACGGAAATGGTCCACTGCTCGTCCCACCAATACGGCTGGGCCATCACGCCGCGATTGACCATGGCGAACCAGTAGTGCCGCCACAATTCAGTGTCTGCATTCAGCCAGTCGCGATAATTGCGGATGGGCTTGTCGAAGAACATCAGCGCGCCGTTAGATCCGGCGCCAATGACGTAGGCGTTTAGGCCGGTCTTGCTGATTTCCTTGTTGTAGCCATCGAGCAATTTCTTGTTGAGCTTGGTCACGTGGGAGTAGGCGTCCTTCGTCAACACTTCGCGAAACGTGGCCAGACCCGCGGCCATCGCGACGGGATTGGTGTTATAGGTGCCGCCGTGAAAAACTTTGTGGTCGGAGATCTGGCCCATCACTTGGCGGGTGGAGGCAAACGCCGCGAGCGAAAATCCGCCGCCGATGGATTTTGCCAGGCAAACGATGTCCGGCTTGACGCTGAAATATTCGCACGCGCCGCCGCGGGCGAGCTTCGCGCCGGTTTTCACTTCGTCGAAAATCAGCAGGGCGCCGTTTTTCTTGGTGATTTCACGCAGCGCCTGGAGATAGCCGTCGGCCGGCATCAGGATTCCTACGTTCATCATGATCGGCTCGACAATTACCGCCGCGATTTCGCTGGGATACTTGGCGAAGAGTCGCTCGACGCCCACAATATCGTTGAATTGCGCGATGAGCGTATTTTGCACCGTCGCTTTCGGGATGCCGGAGCCGCCGGGAACAGGCGTGGGGAAACTTGGATCGCCAATTTCGCTAGCTTTTGGCTTCAGCGACACAAGAACGGAATCATGCAGGCCGTGATAGCCCCCTTCCATTTTGATGATGCGGTCGCGCCCACTAGCCGCGCGAGCGAGGCGCACGGCGTGCATGGTGCATTCAGTGCCGCTATTGCTGAAACGCACCATCTCCACCGGAAAGCGCTGACAAATTTCTTCCGCGAGTTCCCATTCCAGATCGTGCGGCATGCCAAACATCGTTCCTGTGCCGAGCTTCGCTTGCACCGCTTTGACGACTGCGGGATGGCAGTGCCCCGCCATCAGCGCGCCGAAACAAAGGTTGAAATCGAGATATTCATTGCCATCGATGTCGTGGATGTGTCCGCCTTTGCCATCGCGAACGAAAAGAGGATACGGTTCATAGGCGCGATAATTGCTGGCGACGCCCAGTGGCAAGCGATCTTCCGCTCTGGTGTGCGCCGCTTTCGAACGCGGGGTGCGCTTTTCGTAGGTGTTTAGTTCCTGCTGCAGTCCTTCGTGCATAACTGCCTCCAAATGCTGGTACTGTGGCCGACGCACGGCCCTGAGATTTGTCGCTACTGACCTAAACTTTTACGTTCCACCTGCGGAATGTAAATCCCCGCTTTTTTAGTTCACCGAAAAATGGTTGGGGTGGCACCACGTTTTCCGGTGCCTGCACGCCGACGCCGGGAATTTCTCCTCGCCCTTGCATCACCGCGGCGATCGCGGCGGGAAAGCCGGTGTCGCGCGCGACGGCTGAAAATTGCGGGCGCGCAGTGTGATCCGCAAACATTTCCATGGCCGAACCCACGCGGCGTTTACCGGCGCGTCCGGTGACGACGACGCGCAACGCTTCCACGTCCAGCGGCGTCTTCTCCGGTGCTTTTTTCTGCAGCAACGCCAGCAACACAGCCCGTGGGGCGACTTTCGTGCCATTCACGGCGAGCGGTTCGCGCTCAGTGAATCCGACGTCCACCAGCGACCGTACCAAACCCACCAACTTCGGATCGTAATTGATCTTGAAGAACACCTCGCGCACGCCTTGCTCGCGAAAGCTCTCGGCCAGGGTGCCCAGCTCGGAATGAATCGAATGCCGCAGCACGATTTTGCCGATGGGCGCAGGAAAGGTTTCGGTCTCCGGCTCGGAGAGCATTTCTTTTTCGACGTAGCGGCCCCCGATGAAATGAATCGGCGGCATAGTCAGTTCGTCCAGAATCGTCGCGATAGAAAACGAATACGCGACGGGGCTATCGTAGTGCTGCTCGTCGGCGCCCGCGTTGTACACTTTGATCGATTCCACGCGATCCAACGGGTCAGCCAGCGCGCGCGCCATTACGTTGGTGATTCCCGGAGCGCCGCCCATGCCCGGAATGGCCAGTTTTTCGATGCGGCGGAAATCGCGGTCTAGGGCAAATTGTTTCCGCGTCATATGGTACAGGCCACCCAAGTCCATGTAATTCACGCGAGCCGCGAGGGCCGCGCGCATCACATTCAGATTCCAATTGTATTGGGTGCAATTCACGACCACGTCGCAGCCGTGCAGCAGCTTCGCCAGATGCGACGTAGCGCGCACGTCTGCGAATGCTGCGCTGGTGATCCCACGGCCGAATTTCCGCGCTACTTCCTGCGCGCGGCCGCGATCAAAATCCGCGACGACGATGCTCTTCACTTCACGCGCGCCGCTGAGGTCGTACACCACCGCACGACCCATCAATCCCGCGCCTAGGACGACGATCTTCATCTCTGTTTGAGTCCTTTGTGCCAGCGTTCAGTGTCGGTACCTTGCGTCGGGGCCTTGAATCAGCCCCGGAAATCTGTGCTCGGTATCCGGGCCGTAGTTGCGGGCCGCGTGCACCACTGCTGGCTCACCTTCATTACTATACTCCGCGTGGCGTTCCACCGTCGCACAGCCCCAATTCGCCTCTACGCAACAAAGCGAGGGGTCCGCCAGGACGGACTCCCTCGCTTACGTTGCCCACCCTATCGTCTAGAACAGGAACTTCAAGCCAAACTGCATCACCCGCGGATCTTCGCGGACCTTCAGGACCTGACCGAAGGTGGAATCGGTGAAATTCCCGTCGGGATTGTTGAATTGCGTGTGATTCCAGGTGTTGTAAAACTCGGCCCGGAACTCCGTGTTCCAGCGTTCGTTGATGGGAGTCTTCTTAGAGATCACCAGGTCGGTGTTGTTGATCGGCGCGCCGCAGCACAACGAGTGCGGCACGTTGCCAAAAGTGCCGGGGTTGGAATCCGAAAAGTTCCCCACGACGTACTGATGATTGGGATTGTTGTTGGATGGCCCGTTCTTTGGGCTGGTGAACGTAATCGGCCCGGTAACTTGCGGCGTGTTGGCGTCCTCGAAGAACGTGCTGCTTTCGAGTTCGGAATCGTTGGCATCCTGAACGCGAATCGGAAAACCGCTCTGGTAGGTGATGATTGCGGACGCGCCCCAACCGTCGAGAAACTTCCCCTTGGCGCCTTCGTATTTGGGAATGGGTAAATCCCAGACAGGACTAAACACAAAGCGATTTTTCGCATCCAACAGAGAGAGACCCCGAGTGCCATTGAAATTAAGCGGGTCGAGCTCGTTTTCAAAGGACGCGCCCTGGTCAATCGCTTTACTGAAAGTGTAGGAAGCCTGGAACAACAGGCCGTGCGAATAATTTTTCTCGACGGAAATCTGCAAGCCGTTGTAATTGGAATTGGCGATGGTGTTTTCCGCGAAAATATTCGCGAAAACCGGCACGCCGTCTGATGGACATCCGGTAAAAAGTGAACCGCTCAAGGGCTGACAATTCGGGGAGGAATATTTCCGCAGACCGTCGAGCGTGACGCCATTGGGACCGATTGTCGTTCCCGCCGGGATGCAAGTGCTGCCGCCGGGAGCGGCGTTGTAGGGCAACGTCAGACCACTGCATGTAGTCGGTGGGGTTCCGGGCGCGGCCGTGTATGTTGGGATGACCGTGCCGGGCTGAATGAAGTACTCCGCGTCCGATCCGAACGGCCCGCATGGCGGGGTGCCCGGAGCAGGCGCCGGCCCACCCGGAAAAGATAATACGCTTCCTGCCGGAAGATTGTCCAAACCGAGGCAGGTTTCCGCGTGGCCGTAGTTCAGATCGTAGGACGCCAGCAGATGGTGCGCCTGCGTTCCAACATAGGAAACACGCAGCAACATATCCTTCGTCAACTGGCGCTCGATGGTCAGGTTGTACTGTTCGGCATACTGCGACTTCAGATTCGGTTGGAACTCGCCGTAATAAATAGAGCTGCGAAAATTCGACCAGTCCACGCACCCCGGAGGACCGCCGGCATCCACCGCGCAGGGCGTTTGCGGCGTTTGATTAATCACGCCGGCGAACGGGTTCGGCGTTTGTACGCCGCTCTGCGAAAGGTAGGGAAGATTGAATTGCGGGTTCGAGACGAACGAACTGCCGCCGAAGGGCGGCTCGGCGCTAAACTGTTCCAATACCAGCTGTTCGATCGGATTGTAGAAGAGACCAAAACCTGCGCGGACGCTGAGGTTGCCGGGGCCGCCTGTCAATTTCGCCAGCCAGCCTTCGGTGGCGCCGGGACTCCAGGCAATCCCGATGCGCGGAGCGAAACCCTTGTAGTAAGTGGAGGTGAGCCCGCGCGGAACGCCCTTATCGCCGGGGAAGACCAAGCCGAGCGGAAAAACAGCGTTGTTGGCGCCGCTGTTCTCGCCGCAATCACCCGGAGTCAGTCCCAGCGCGGCGGCATTCGCCGCCGAAAGCCAACAAGGATATTGCGTGGTGGCTTGACCGGGACGAAACGTCTGCAGGCGATCGCCGGTATCGTAATAAGGAGTGTTGAGTTCCCAACGCAATCCGTAATTCAGAGTCAAATTGGACTTCAGCTTGTAACTGTCTTGCGCGAAGAGATAGAGCGAGGTGTTGCGCAGGTCTTCGCGCTGGGCAGCGCCCTGCGAATAGGTCTCGGGCGCGCCCAGAAAATAATTCGGATAGGACGGAAAGTTAGGGTCCGACAGGATCTGGTCCGCGTTGTTGGCGCTGGTGAAAGTAAATTCTCCGTTCACATCGTAGTAGAGAAACTGATCGAAGCGCTGTCGACGGACGTCCACACCGAACTTGGTGGTGTGCCTTCCGAATATCTTGGTGTAATTGTCCGTCCACTGGAAGGTGTTACCGGTTTGCGGGAGCTCGCCTTCGAAATTGTTGCCCATCGCGAATCCGCCGGAAACATTAATGTATGGCACACCCACATGCCCGGGAAGATCGGTGGTGATGCCGGCCGGAATGTTGGCGGGATCGCTGAAACAGTTCGCCGCGGGAATCGCAGCACCGCAAGATTGCTGAACGGTCTGGAGCGTATTCACCGGGTGATTGTTCGTTTGTTGACCTTCGCGGAAATAGTTGAAGCGGAATTCATTCACAGCGGTGGGGCTGATGGTCCAGGTGTGGCTCAGATTCCATTGCTGGACTCTTGTGCCGAAAAGCGAACCAAAACCGGGGATGTCCCCGCCCGCGCCCTGGAACGAAGATATTGGAGCAGTGATAGCATCGTTCTCGAAATAGTAGTAGGCAGTGAACTGCTGATTACTGGTAATTTTATGGTCGAATCGCACCGTAAATTGATTGTTGTCGGTGAGCTGCAGTGGAACGGCCGAGTAGCTCCCCGTGCCTAGCGGCGCGATGTACTTGCTGTAGAGAGCGGCCGCTGTCGGATCGAAGCATTGCGTCGGTATCTGCCCCTCTTTATTGGCCGCGACGTTGGTAAAGATTCCGGGGACGTTTAAAGTCGTACCGAAGTTGCTTCCGACCGTGATCGTTTGACCGCTCTGGGCCAAGACTGCAGCGCTGCAACCTGGGCGACTATTGAGCAGGGTAGCGAAGGTCTGATCCGCGATGGCGCCTTGAAAGGGCTGCGCTTGTCCGCCCTCTGAAAAATCGCCGCCCGCCTCGGCGGTCGTCGGCAGCAGCACGGTGCCCGTCGAGATGCCCTGATGTAAGCGGTTTCCTTCGTACGAGCCGAATATGAAAGTGCTGTCCTTCTTAATCGGACCGCCGAAAGTGGCGCCGAACTGATTCTGTTTGTAAGGTGCTATGGTGTTGTCGAAATAGCCGCGCGTGTTCAACGCGTCGTTGCGAAGGAAATCGTAGAAGTCGCCGTGAATGCTGTTGGTCCCGGATTTGGTAACTACGTTGACGACCGAACCGGAATTGCGCCCGTATTCCGCATCAAAGGTATTCGTCAATACGCGAAATTCCTCAATCGCGTCCGGTGATGGCTGAATCGCCGGCGCGTTCACAAAGATGTCGTTGCCATCGCCGCCGTTCACCATGTAATTGTTGGCGCGGCCGCGGCCTCCATTCACAGACACCACCCCGGGATTACTGCTTCCGGCAAACAGGTCGGCTCCGAGTTGAGATTGCACGCCCGGTTGCAGTTGCAACAGCGCGTAGGCATTTCTGGAATTCAGGGGAAGTTCACGAATGGATTGATCGGTCATCACCGCGCCGAGTTGCGTGCTGGTGGTTTCCACCTGCACCGCGTTGGCTTCAACCGTGACTGTGTCGTTGGCTCTGCCGATCTGCAGCGTGATGGTGATGAAGTTCACGTGGCCGATGGATACCACGACGTTCTTGGTGACGAACTTCTTGAATCCTTGGGCGTCCGCGGCAAGGTCATAGCTGCCGACTGCCAATTCGGGAATGTCGAAGGCGCCGTCTTTGTCGGAAGCCACCGAGCGTTGCGAATCGGTGCCGGTGAGCGTTGCGGTCACCATCGCGCCGGGAACGACGGCGCCGGATGGGTCGTTCACAATTCCGCGAATCGAGCCGTTTGTTTGCCCCCAGGCTGCGCCGCCGCCGAACAACCCCACCAACGCCAATAGGTACACCCCTAACCGGCCCGTCGCTTTCATCGCAGCTCCTTTGAAAAAAAGCTGGCGCCACCCCCACCCCCAGGCGCCTCACTTTGAGTTTTTCGGTTGCAGCTTGCGAAAAAACCTTACTATAATCCGCGAACGTTAGAAGAAGGCCAGCAGGTTGTCAAGGGGAAACTGGTTTGGCGAGTGATCGGACACGGAAGCGCCCGGTGAAGGCCGCGCGCACGCGGGAATACTTGCGCATCAGCGACGTCGCGCACACCGTCGGAGTGTCCCCATCGATCTTGCGGACGTGGGAAAATCTCGGGCTGGTCACGCCGCAGCGAACTCGCAGTCATTATCGTCTCTACACGCAGGCGGACGTACGCATTCTGAAACGCGCACAATACTTGCGCCGCGTGCGTGGTCTTAACGCGCCGGCGATCGTGCATCTGCTAAAGCGCGAGGGCGTGTTGCCAGCCGCGGGAGTGCGGCCGAAAGCTGATCCGATCGGGCCGCGCCTGCGGCGCATGCGTTTGCGCAATGGCTATTCGCTTTCCAAAGTGGCGCGCACCGCGGGCGTGTCGGTGGGATTCCTCAGCGCTTTGGAGCGCGGGCAAATGACCGCATCTGTGGCCACTTTGCGGCGTATTGCGCGTTTCTATCGCATGAATATTCTCGCGCTGTTTGACGCGTCCAACTCTAATCCGGGAAGGGTGCGGCCAGCAGATCGTAAGGTGCTCGATGCCGGTCCTGGCGTGCGCATGGAATTGCTCGCGTGGGGCAATACTGTGATGGAACCACATTTATTCCGCGTTGCGCCTTCCTCTGGCAGCGGGGAGTCGTATGCTCACGACGGTGAGGAATTTCTGTTCATTCTGAAAGGCACGCTGGAAATTTCCCTAACGGATGGCGAACGACACCTTTTGCAGGAAGGCGATAGCTTTTATTTTGAAAGCAACAACGCGCATCGTTGGAAGAACCCCGGGAAGAAGGAGACGCTGGTTCTGTGGATTAACACGCCTCCGACTTTTTAATGCGCGCGCGACGTATGCAAAAAAGGATTCGAACTGATTTAAACATTGAATCGTGGCGGCGTCGTAGTTCCGTGCAATTTCAGCGCGCCAGTGGGAGCGCAACAGTGAAGAGTAGAAAACGGACCAGAGCATTTTTTTCACTCGGCATTCTCGCCGCGGCGCTTGCGTTGGCGGCCGGCGGTTGCGCCAAGAAGACGCCCGCACTGAGCTTGCTGGTCTGGGAGGGATATGCCGATCCGTCCTACCTGCGCGCCTTCGAAGAATCGCATCACTGCAAGATCAGCGCTTCGTATATGGGCTCGAGCGACGAGTTGGTTGCCAAGCTTCGCGGTGGCAGCGCCAGCAACTACGACGTGATATCACCCTCGAGCGACGTCGCGACTATGATCGCTTCCGCCGGATTAGCCGCTCCGCTCGATCTTTCGAGATTGCCCAGCTATGCGCAGTTGTCGGAACGCCTGCGCAACATGCCGCTAGTCCGTGTGAATGGCAACGTGTACGGGGTTCCCTTCACGTGGGGGCCGAATCCCCTGCTCTATGACACGACCAATTTCGAGAAGCCACCTGACAGCTGGGCCGTCCTTTGGGACCCGAAGTTCAAAGGCAAAATTTCCGCGTGGGATGAGCTTTCGACCATGTACATGGCCGCGCAGGTACTTGGCTATGACAGGCCCGATCCCAATCACATCTACAATCTGAACGACGCGGAACTGGACAACGTGCGCAAAAAGTTGATCGAGTTGAAACCGAATATTCGCAAGTTCTGGTCCACGGGCGGAGAGTTGACGAACCTCTTTGAAAATCACGAAATCGTGGCGGCCATGGGCTGGCCGCTCACCACCAACCAGCTGCGCGCGGCCAAATTCCCCGTCGGCGAAACCATCCCGAGTGAAAACACCACCGGATGGATTGACCACCTGATGATTACTACCGCGAGCGAGCACAAGGACCTCGCCACCGAATTTCTGGAGTACATGATCGAGGCGAAGACACAAAAAATGGTGACGGACGTTACGGGATACGATCCCGCCAATCCGCGCGCGGCGGAGCTCATGACCGACGCGCAGCGGAAATCGCTGCACCTGGACAATGTGGACGAATACATGACGCGCATTTATTTCTGGCAGAACGTGCCGCGCCGCGACAAGTACAACGAAATCTGGAACGAAATAAAGGCGGCGCAGTGACGAACACCTCGTCTGATGCGGCTGCAGCGGGCACGGCGGCGGCAACACCGGCGGCTCCTGGCGCGCCGATCCTTTCTGTTCGCCAAGTGATAAAACGATTCGGCCAGCGTCCTGTGTTGCGCGGAATCAGCCTGGATGTGGCCAGCGGTGAATTTCTCACCATTCTCGGAGAGAGCGGCTCGGGGAAAACTACGCTGCTGCGGCTGATCGCCGGGTTTGAAGATTTGGACAGTGGTGAAATCTGGATGGGCGCGGAGCGGCTTGATCGGATTCCCGCGCATCGTCGGCAGGTGAACACTGTTTTTCAAAGCTACGCGATCTTTCCGCATCTTTCGGTCTTCGAAAATGTAGCGTACGGATTGCGCGCGAAAAACACCGCGAAGTCTGAAATCCCCGAGCGCGTCACGAAAGCATTGGCGATGGTGAAGATGCGCGACTTCGCGCAAGCCGCTCCCGCAAAACTGAGCGGTGGCCAGCAACAACGCGTGGCCCTCGCCCGCGCACTGGTGAATCGTCCGCGTGTGCTGCTGCTTGATGAGCCACTCTCCGCGCTGGACGCCAACTTGCGCCGGCAGATGCAAGTCGAGCTGAAGTCGCTGCAGCGCGAAGTGGGCATCACATTTATTTTTGTCACGCACGACCAGGAAGAAGCCATGGCGCTTTCCGATCGCGTGGCTTTGCTGCGCGCCGGGCTTCTAGAGCAAGTTGCTCCGCCGCGCGAAATCTATGGAGAGCCTGCGACTGCCTACACCGCGCAATTTATCGGGCAGACCAACCTGCTGCACGCGGAGGTGAGCGAGGGAATCGCGAGCGCCGGCGGCATCGTGTGGCGCACGTTTGGCGCGTCTGGTACCGCAACATACTCGCTGCGGCCCGAATGCATTCGGCTCGTGAATGAATCCGCTGGGATTCCAGTCGCGGACGTTGCGATTGCGCGCTTCCACGGACGCATTCGCAACCAATCGTTCGGCGGCGCGATGGACCTGATCGAAATTGATTGCGGCGATGCTCATGTGATTCGCGCGCGCATCGCCAATCCCGGCGTTCTCAGCGGAGAGCGCGAATTCGAATTCACCACGAACGATGCAGTCCGGGTGCGCGAAGGAGAGAACGCCTAGCCATGTACTCGCGCGCGTACAAATCCGGCGTCACCGTTCCGCCGCTCCTGTGGGTCACTGTGTTTCTACTGGTGCCCTACGCAATCCTTTTTTGCTACAGCTTTTGGTCCGTGTCTCCGGTGCAGACGATCGTGCACAATTGGAATTTACAGAATTATCTGCAGCTGGTGCGCAATCCGATTTATCTGCAGGTGCTTTTCCGCTCGATGCGCATCGCGGCTTCGGTCACGGTGTTTGCGCTCCTGCTCGGCTATCCGTTGGCCTACTATTTGTCGTTCCACGCGGCGAAGCGCAAGGAGCTCCTCTACCAACTAGTGATCATCCCGCTGTGGGCGAGTTATCTGGTGCGCGGATACGCCTGGAAGACGATTCTGGGCAGCGATGGCGTCCTGAACGGATTTCTGCAATATCTCCACATCACGCACAAGCCACTGGAGTTTTTTCTGTACAGCCCGTTCGCGGTGATCATCACTCTAACGCACATTTACACGCCGTTCACGCTGCTGCCGATTTATGCGTCCCTCGAACATATTCCGCGCAATCTGGTGGAGGCTTCGCACGATCTGGGCTCTTCGCCGTGGTCCACGTTTCGCCGCGTGATTCTGCCGCTCTCGCTTCCCGGTGTGCTCGCTGGCGCTACATTCGCTTTCGTTCTGACCCTTGGAGATTTTCTAGCGCCGCTGCTGGTCGGCGGGCCTAGCGGAATTATGATTTCGAATGTCGTTGTGAGCCTATTCGGTGCTGCCTACAATTGGCCGCTGGGTGCCGCGATCTCCTTCTGCATGATGCTGCTCGTGGTCACGCTGCTGTTCATCACCGAGCGCCTGGAAAAAAGGCTGGCGGTTTCATGAACGGCGGATTCCAGCCCCGCCACGCGCCCCTGCTCAGCGCATATGCATTTCTGGTGTACGCGTTCCTGTATTTTCCGATCATCGTTCTCGTCGTTTATTCGTTCAACGGTTCCGGCGTCGGCGGATTTCCCCCCGCGAATTGGACTTTCGATTGGTATCGCCAGCTTTTCTCGGACGGCGCGCTATGGGAGGCGGTACTGAACAGCGTGGAGGTTGCGGCAGTGGCTGTCGCGATTGCACTTGGACTGGGCTTGCCCGCTGCGCTCGCCCTGGACCGCACGAATTTCCCCGGCAAGGCGCTATTCCGCCGTTTGGTGCTGCTACCGCTGATCCTTCCCGGAATCATCACCGGACTTTCATTGCTGATGTTGTTCGTAGCTGTCGGCATGAAGCTCAGCCTGGTGACGATCACGCTGGGGCATGGCACCGCGTTGATCTCAGTAGCCACAACGGAAATCTTTGCCGGACTGCAGAAACTCGAGCGTGCGCAAGAAGAGGCTTCACTCGATCTCGGCGCGAATCATTGGAAAACGTTCCGGCGAGTGACGCTGCCCAACTTGCGCGTTTCGCTGATTGCTGCGGGCTTACTGATCTTCACGCTGTCGCTCGACGAAATCGCCGTCAGCTTTTTCCTGATTGGGCGCGACAACACGCTGCCTCTGGAAATCTGGTCGCGCCTGCGCCGCGGCATCACTCCCGAAATCAACGCCATATCCACGCTAATTCTGGCGTTTTCCATCGGGATGATTTTGCTCTGGTACCGCCTAAGAACTCGTTTGCAGCGCGCCGACGAATCGGCTGCGCTGCTGGCTCCCGCTTCGATCGAAGGAGATACCGCATGACCGAAACTCGCAGGGATTTTCTGAAATTTGTCGTGGCCGGGTCGGTCGCCGCGCGATGTCCTGTGAATCTCTCGCCGCTTGCGGCGGAAAATGAGCCGAAGCCGCAGCTCGACGGGGACCATTTTGCAATCTGCCATGAAGTGCGCGACGGTCAGCGGTTCGATAAGCCACCGGTATCGAGCCATCATGACGTCGTGATCGTCGGCGGCGGCGTCAGCGGCTTGAGCGCCGCATATTTTCTGCGTGGCCGCGATTTCCTGCTGCTGGAAAAAGAACCGCACTGGGGCGGGAATGCTTATCTGGAGGAGTATCAAGGCCAGGCGTTCGCCACCGGGTCCGCATTCGATGAAAAGGACACGGCCAGCGAACGACTCGCGCGTGAAATCGGTTTGACTGAGTTGCCCATCAATTCACCGGATCCCACGCTCGTCGCCGGAAAGTGGGTGCCGAACACCTGGCGCGACGGGTTGGATCAGCTTCCCTACTCCGAATCGGTGCGCGAAAGCTTCAAGAAATTCCGTGCGGAAATGAAAGCGCTCGACCCTGACAAGAACGTGCAGCAACTCGACTCCGTACCGCTCTCAAATTACCTGAAGGGCCACGCGCCCGAACTCAAACAGTGGTGGGACGCCTACGGCTTGTCCAATTGGGGTGCGAATTCCGAGGAATCCTCCGCGTTCGTCGCAGCGGGTGACCTGCAGGACCTAACGGCCGATGAGGACGTGCGCAGAACTTTGCCGGGCGGCAACGGCGCGCTCTCGCGACAATTGGCCACAACGCTAGAACCGAAATACGGCGCGCAAATGGCGGGCGACGCCACCATCGTCGCCGTGGACCCGCAAAAAGATGCGGTGCACGTCACCTACGTCCAGGGGGGCCAGCTGCGCACCGTGGGCGCGAAATACGTGATCATGGCCACGCCGAAATTCATCACCGCGCGGCTGATTTCGGGGCTACCCGATGCGCAGCACGAGGCCATGATGTCCTTCCGCTACTGCCCCTACACCGTCATCAACATGATTTTCGATAAGCCCGTCTACAATCGCGCCTACGACACCTGGTGCCCCAACAACTCCTTCACTGACTTCATCGTTGCGGATTGGGTGCTGCAGAAACAGCCAGGCTACGTACAGAAAAATAATATTCTGACCTTCTACACGCCGATTTCGGAATTGCACCGCGACCGGCTACTCACCGTGGACGGCTGCCAGAGAATCGCGGAAAAGGTGCAGCAGGATTTTCAGAAACTCGCGCCCGAATTCGCTGCGGCGGAACCGATCGAGGTGCACATGTATCGCCGCGGCCATCCGATGTTTTTGCCCACGCCTGGAGTTTTCACGAAAGTAATTCCCGTGGCCAACCAGCCTTTTGGCCGCATCGCTTTCGCCAATACCGATTCGGTGGGGCCGGTCTCCGATATATCCGGTGCCGTGGAGGCAGCGCGTCACGCGGTAGAGTGGACGGAAAAGCAAATGGCCGCGCCCGCGCGGCCAGCCGGAAAAACCGCTGCGGACAAAACAAAGTAGACCTGGTAATTTGCAGCGAAAAACAAAAAAGGCATCCGGGGAGAGAGCCGGATGCCTTTCTGAAATCTTCCCCGCCAGAGAAAGATTTGTTGATCACACGCAACGACAGCCGATCAGCCTACAGCTTGCCGACCAGATGCAAATTGTGCACGCCGGAAAAAATCGAAAGGCCGGCGCTCAGCGTCTGCGGCATCCACCAGAAACGCCGGAACAGAGGATACTCGCTGCGCTGCATCTGCCGCGCCATCAGATCGAACAGAAGCGGAGCTACCTGCGTGGCCGCGTAGATCGCCTGCGAGCCTGCGAAAGGCCGCAGCATCGGATTGTCTTCCACGGCGCCGTGTCCCACAGCCTGGCGCGTCGAATAAGCATCGAACGCCGCCGCGCCGTGTTGCAAAAGCGCGAGAGCCAGCCATTGCTTGCGCGAAGGCTGCGAGAGCGCTTCCCTGAATTTATTTTCTTTGGTGGAAACTTCGGGGATGCGTACGGTAGAAAACGACTGCGCATCGCCGGGCGTTTCGAACGCCACCGTCTTCAGACTGCTGGAGAATTGGTTCCTGGAATCCGCATTGACCAGGTGCACTTCTTCGAGGTTCATGTGGGTCGAGGACGATTCTGTAGTCGAGGCAACGTAGTCTTCCTCAACTGGAACGGACGGATTTGCGCTCACTGGGGCGCTCTCCTTGAAAGAGTTGACAGAGACCGCGTGAATCACAGGCATCTGCGCGCCAACCGTTTGAGCCGGTGGTGCAAAAGATTGAAGCTGGAACAAAAGTGCTGCGACGGCCAAAACCATGGAGGGGGTCTCCTGTGATCGCCTAACGCAGTAGCGGAATGCACGGGCAGGACCAACGTGCGGTGCCAGGCTATCTACCTTATTTACAGCAGTGTACAAGTGATGTGACACGGCTGGACCATGGATTCGCGGCCGTGGAAAGGAAATCCCTTTCCCTCTACCAGTACTGCCGTTACCCAGCTAACTCCCTGAATCGCCGAAACCTATGGGCACCAGGTTCGCGGGACTTTCGCTTTTGTATGCGCGCGAGGCAGGTTCTGAGCTGATCCGAACAGACGGGCCAATTACGCCAGGCAACTTCACGGGCTTCATTGGCGCGGAAGGTAAGCCGCTTGAGGTCCTCATGCAGCTTGCACAATTGAAATCTCTGATGAAGGGCCGTGAGGGACCTTAGAGCGCAGCCAGGCTTTCGCGCGCTGCGGCGATCGTGCGGTCAATTTCCGCGTCGGTGTGCGCGGCGGAGACGAACAACGCTTCATATTGGGACGGCGGCAGGAAAATTCCGCGCTCGAGCATTTCCTGGAAAAACTTGCCGAACTTTGCGGTATCCGATTTCTTCGCGTCGTCGTAGTTGCGCACCGGCCGCTCGCAGAAAAATAGCGTCAGCAGCGACCCCGCGACGTTCACTTGCCCCGGAACGCCGGATTCTTTCAGCCCATTGCGTAAACCTTCGGCCAGCCGCTCAGTTCTGCGATTCACAGCTTCATAAAATCCCAGTGCCTCTAGCTTCGGCAAGGTCGCGAGTCCGGCGCGCATCGCAAGCGGATTCCCCGAAAGCGTGCCGGCTTGATACACCGGGCCGAGCGGCGCCACTCGTTCCATGATGTACCGCTTGCCTCCGTAAGCCGCTACGGGCAAACCGCCGCCAATAATTTTGCCCATGACCGTCAGATCAGGATCGATTCCGTAAACGCTTTGCGCGCCCCCATACGCCACGCGGAACCCGGTAATCACCTCGTCGAAGATCAGCAGCGCGCCTTCCTTCTTTGAGATTTCGCGCAACCCTTCCAGAAATCCCGACGCTGGCTCGACCACGCCCATATTCGCGGCCACCGGTTCCACGATGATCGCGGCAATTTTCCCGGCGTGCTGGCGAAAAAGCTTCTCGACGCCAGCCAGATCGTTGTAAGGCGTGTTCAGCGTGAGCCGCGCGAAAGCTTCCGGCACTCCCGGACATGCTGCGATTCCCAGCGTCGCAAGCCCCGAGCCGGCCTCGGAAAGAAATCCGTCCGAATGGCCGTGGTAGCATCCCTCGAACTTGATCACCAGATCGCGTTCCGTGAAAGCGCGCGCCAGGCGGACTGCGGACATTGCCGCTTCCGTTCCCGAGCTTACAAATCGCACCATTTCCACAGACGGAACCGCGCGTGTGATTTTTTCG
Organism: uncultured Acidobacteriota bacterium; assembly: GCA_963786205.1. GTDB lineage: Bacteria > Acidobacteriota > Terriglobia > Acidiferrales > UBA7541 > Palsa-295. Next base: position 511,405 of record CAWAYG010000009.1, on the reverse strand, counting down.
CCCAGCTCGATTTCCAGCGGCGAGGTCATTCCGTAGCTGGTGCCCCGTCCGGCTTGATCCGAAACCGTCGCCACCACATCGGGATGCGCGTGCCCCAAGATCAGCGCGCCCCACGAGCAAACGTAGTCCAGATATTCGCGGCCATCCACATCGAAAAGCCGCGTGCCGAGCGCATGATCAATCACCAGCGGCGTGCCGCCGACCGCGCGAAACGCGCGCACGGGACTGTCCACTCCGCCGACCAACGTTTTCTTGCCGCGCTCGAAAAGTTCTGTCGACCGCGGGCGCGCGGCGGCCTCCGCCGCACCGCCGCTACCCGCCGTTTTTACTTTCGCGCTCTTTACCGTCTCGCTCGCCATATCTCCCCGTGGCACTTTTAATGCACTCTTACCTCAACAATTCTTCAGCCACCGTGCCGCATCTTTCGCGTGATACGTCAGGATAATGTCCGCGCCAGCCCGCTGAATCCCGGTGAGAATCTCCAGCACCACGCGCTTCTCGTCAATCCAACCGTTGCGCGCCGCCGCTTTCACCATCGAATATTCGCCGCTCACGTTGTACGCGCCCAGCGGCACATCGAAGCGCTCGCGCACGCGTTGCACCACGTCCAGATAGGGCAAGGCGGGCTTTACCATGATGATGTCCGCGCCTTCTTCCAGGTCCAACGCCACTTCGCGCAGCGCCTCGCGCGCATTCGCCGGATCCATCTGGTAGCTGCGACGGTCTCCCGATTGCGGCGACGATTGTGCTGCCTCGCGGAACGGCCCATAGAAACCGGAACAATACTTCGCCGCGTACGAAAGTATCGCGACGTCCTCGAAATTGTTTTCATCCAGCCGCCGCCGGATCGCCGCCACGCGCCCATCCATCATGTCCGAAGGCGCCACCAGATCGACCCCGGCGCGTGCGTGCGAGAGCGCCGCATCGGCGAGCAGCACCAGGCTGGGATCGTTCAGCACTTCGCCATCTTTCATCACGCCGCAATGGCCGTGACTGGTGTATTCGCACAAGCAGACATCGGCAATTACCAGCAAATTCAGTTTCGCTTTGCGAATCGCTTCAATCGAGCGCTGCACCGCGCCGTGCGCATCCGCAGCTTCGCTGCCCAGCTCGTCCTTGTGTACCGGCAAGCCAAACAGAATCACGGCAGGAATTCCCAGCGCGGCAACCTCGCGGCATTCTTCCACAATCTGATCCACGGATTGCTGGTAGATCCCCGGCATCGAACTGACTTCCTTGCGCACATTCGTTCCCGGGCACGCAAACATCGGATACACCAGCCCGCTCGCGCTCAGCCGCGTTTCGCGCACGAATCCGCGCAAAGCTTCGTTGCGCCGCAATCGCCGCGGCCGATGAACGGGAAATGTCATGCGCTCCTCATTGATTACTATTGGCGCTGGTAATATTTCGCGATCGCGTCGGCGAGGCCGGCCGAAGAAGAATCGTTGGCTTCGATGGCCACGCGCGCACCGGCTTCCCTTAACGCCCGCGTGGTGGTGGATCCAATGGCGGCAAACTGCACGCGCTCCGAAAGCGCGGCCAGTTCCGCCGCTGGCACGAACGCCGCCAAGTTGTGATATGCCGAAGGGCTGGCAAAAACAATCGCCGCGACTTCCGCCTTCCGCACCGCGCCCAGAATTTCCGGATCGAGCGACGCAGGCCGCAGCGTGCGATACGCCACCACTTCCTTCACCTGTGCCCCGGCTTCGCGCAAGGCATCGGGCAGACGATCGTCCACGCGATCGCTGCGCGGCAATAGCACGCGCTTTCCCACCAACTGATCGCGCAGCTCCGCCGCGAGAGATTCTCCGGTCTGCGTTTGCGCGACGAAATCCACGCGTAAATCCAGATTCCGCGCAGCCTGCGCCGTGGCCACTCCCACGGCCGCGATCTTAGGCCGCAGCGCCTGTACAGGCTGGACGTGCGACAACTCACAGGCGCGCAAAAAAACAAATCGCACTGCGTTCTGGCTCGTGAAAAGGACCCAATCGAAGTCCTTCTTGTTTTGCATCGCCGCATCCAACTCTCTGGAATCTTCCGGCGGCGCAAAACTCACCGTGGGCATCAGCAATACTTCCGCGCCGAGGTTTTCCAGCGCGTCCACAAGCTCTTGTGATTGCTCCTGCGCGCGCGTCACCACGACGCGCTTTCCCGCCAGAGGCTCGCCGGGGTGTTTCTCGCCTCCAAAAGATTTTTCAGGCTTGGCCAACGGACCTTCCCACCATGCGCAGCAGCTGATCGGCGCCGGCTGCCAGCAATTCCACCGCTACCGCGCGGCCCAGATTCTCAGCATCGGCCGCGTTGTTGCAAACTTTTTCTGCGCGCCGGCGAATCGCTTGCGCGCCGTCTTCAGACAGCACACAGGCATCCAGCACCATCGCGCCGTCTTCTACGCGCGCCCAAGCGCCCAGCGGCAAGCGACAACCGCCCTGCACTTCGGCGAGCAGCGCGCGCTCCGTCTTCACCGCTCGCATCGTATCCTGATCCATCAGCAGATCCAAAACCTTGAATTCATCGCGGCGCGGCTCGCAGAACTCCACGCCGAGCGCGCCCTGTCCCACTGCCGGAAGCATCACTTCGGGCGCGAGCACTTCCGTAATCCGCGACGACAAACCCAAACGATCGATGCCCGCCTTGGCCAACACGATCGCGTCATATTCGCCTGCGGCAACTTTGCGCAGGCGCGTATCCACGTTGCCACGGAGTTCCGCGATCTGAAAATCCGGTCGGAACGAACGCAATTGCGAAGCACGTCGCAAGCTGCTCGTGCCGATCTTTGCGCCCTGCGCCAAGCTCTGCAGCGTCTCGCCACGAAAGGATACCAGAGCATCGCGCGGATCCTCGCGCTTGAAAACTGTGGCGATCCGGCAAACGTCGGAAAACTCCGTCGGCACGTCTTTCATGCTATGCACGGCCAAGTCCGCCCGCCCATCCAGCAACGAATCTTCCAGCTCTTTCGTAAAAATCCCGATCACGCCGATTTGTTGCGCGGGCATCGCTACATTCTGGTCGCCAGACGTCTTGATTACCACAATCTCCGCGTCCAGGCCGCATGTTTGCTTCAGGGCCTCGCGAAAGTGATTCGCTTGCCATAACGCTAGCGCGCTGCCACGCGTCCCAATGCGCAGCAGCTTCACTTTTTCCGATCCTCGAGCCCGAACAAGTGACGGATGGCCTCCAAACCCGCGAGGCGACCGCGCATCCCGCGCCCGTGTTGCAATTTTTGCTGGGGCTCTTCCAGCAGCCGCTCGATCAACTCCTCGGTGATGCGCGCGATGCGGTCGCGCTCCTGTGGCGTGACATCGTCCATCTCTTTGAGCTTCTCGCGAATGATCATTTCACGATGCAGATGAAATTGCTCGCGCAGGTCGTTCACGATGGACCCGGCTTCCAGCGCTCCGCGCCACGCTTCGAACTTATCAATGTGCTCGGCAATGATCGCTTCTGCACGCGGTATTTCCGATTCGCGCGCTTTTTTGTTCTGCTCGACGATCTCGCCCAGGTCATCGATATTGTAAAGATACAGATTGTAAAGTCCCGCAGCGGATTCCGCCACATTGCGCGGAACTCCGAGGTCCACCACGAAAACGGGCTTGCCAGAACGTGCGGCAATGGCTCGTTCCAGCAGCTCGCGGGTCAAAACCGGACCCGTCGCGCTCACCGACGTGACAATAATATCCGGAACGCCCAGCACCGCTTCCAGCGATTCCCACGCCACAGCCTCACCGCCCACGCGCTGCGCGAGTTCAGCCGCGCGGTCGAACGAGCGATTGATCACGCGCAAATTTCCGATCCCGCGATTGCGCATGTGCTCGACGACTTGCTCCGCCACCGCACCCGCGCCCAGAATCAGCGCCGAATGTCCCTTCAGATTGCCAAAGACCCGTTCGGCGAGTTTTACTCCCGCCAGCGCGACGGACATGGGGCGCGCTCCCACTTCCGTCTCGCTGCGCACGCGCTTGCCCACTTCCAACGCGCCTTGAAAGATGCGATTCAGCACCGGGCCGGTGGCGCCGTGGTCGAGCGCCTGATTATAAGCCGTCCGCAGCTGCCCCAGGATCTCGGCTTCGCCCAACAGCATGGAATCCAGGCCCGCCGCGACGCGAAACAGATGGCGCACCGCATCCGGCCCGGCCCAGCGATAAAAACGGCCTTTTAATTGGTCGTGCGGAATTTTGTGAAACGAAGTGAAGTACGCTTCCATCGCTTCCGCAGTGGATGGCGCGAAATCGCCCGGCACGCCGTAAAGTTCACTGCGATTGCACGTGGAAACGACCACCGCCTCTTCGAGGATCCCGCGCTCCTTCAATTCGTCAGCAGCTTGCAAAGCTTGCTGTGAAGTGAAAGCAATCCGCTCGCGCAGCTCCACTGGGGCAGTGCGATGATTGCATCCAATCAGCGCCACTTGAATGCGGATCGCGCCGGCGCGGTTCGGGTTGGTCGCAGTAGGCATCAGAGGAACCGGTGAAACTTCGTGAGATACAGATTGACAAACGTGTAGCTGAACAACACGATCACAAAATTCAGCGCGCAGAGCAACGCCGCGCGTGCCCCACGCCAATTCGCGTTGCGCGAAAGCAGCAGGTACGCCGCATACACACCCAGGATCGCCAGCGTGACAATCACCTTCGGATCGCCGAACGAATAACTGCCGCTCAGCCGGTGTTCCCAGGTTAATCCCATTCCTACGCCAAAAATCAGCGCCACCAAACCAACGTACACGCTGCTGCGCGCCATTCGTTCCAGCACGTCCAGCGCCGGAAATCGCCAGAAGGCGACGCTCAGCCGCCGCGATCGCAGCACGCGGTCCTGCACCAGATAAATCACGCTCAGCACAAAAGAAAGCGCGAACGCCGCGTACGCCCAGGTGTTGAGTGTCACGTGAAATGCGAAAACCGCTCCGCGTGGGACGGAAGGCACGGGAAGAGAGCGCGGGGTAAGCACGCCGAGTAATACGATCCAGCAGACCAGCAGCAGCGTGACGAATGCGCCCACCGAGCGCTGCCGATGAAACAATTCCAGTCCTAAATAAGTGATACCAAGCAACCACGCAAACAGCGACATCGAGCCGTACAAATCATCGTAAGGCAGCGTGTGCAGCGCCAGCGACCGTTGGTACAGCGATAAATACTGCACCAAAATTCCGCTGGCGAGCAGCAATGACGCCAGCCGCCCCACCCAAACATTGGGCACGGATAAATTTCGCGCATAGCCGATGAAGCTCGCGACGTAGAGCGCCAGGCTCAAATAGCCTAGATGGTTTGGCATGAAGTGCGAAAACTCCCCGAATTCCCCATCAATTATAACGCCGAAACCGCCCCGGCGTGGAACGCCCAAGACGGCGTGTTCATCGTACCCAGTTTCCTGCCCAACGTGCCCTGCGTGCGGGCCCTAACTCCTTCTGCTATCATTGCACGGAAGCTATGACTCCTGTAGAAAACCGCAAGGAACTCTTTTTGCGCGCGTGCCGGTTTGAGCCGGTGGAACGCGTGCCGGTGTGGATCATGCGCCAGGCCGGCCGCTATTTGCCGGAATATCAGGCCGTGCGGAAGAACCATACGTTTTTGCAGATTTGCAAGACGCCGGAAGTCGCTGCGGAGGTTTCGCTGCAGCCTTTTCGCATTCTCGGCGTGGACGCGATCATCGTCTTCTCGGACATTTTGATCGTCGCCGAAGCCATGGGTCTGCCGCTTGACGTGCCGGATTCGGGGCCGATTCTTTCGAATCCCGTGCGCGATTTGGCTGCGGTGCGCCGTCTGCGCGATTTCGATCCATCGAGCGAAACGCGCTTCGTCGGCGACGCGATCCGCTCTATCTGCAAGGAAGCCGGACCGAACATGCCGGTGATCGGTTTCGCGGCTGCTCCCTGGACGCTGGCTTGCTACATGATCGAGGGTCAAACGCGTGGTGACATTTCGCGCGCCAAGGAAATGCTGCATAGCGAGCCACAGATGGTGCGCGAGTTGCTCGAGCGAATCGCACGTGCGACGGCGCAGTATCTAAAATCGCAGGTTGCCGCCGGCGCCGCTGTGATTCAACTTTTCGATACGTGGGCTGGAGAACTCTCGCGCGCCGACTACGACGACTTCGAGCTGCCTGCCACAAAAATGGTGTACGATTTGCTCGGGCATCCGGAAGTGCCGAAAATCCTGTTCACAAAAGGTTCGGCGCATTTGTTGGAAAGCATGCCGGGAACCGGCGCGGACGTTATTAGCGTGGATTCGCGCACGGATTTAGCCGAAGCGCGCGCGACATACAACCGAAAGACCGGTTGCAAACTGGCGTTGCAGGGAAACGTGGACCCGAACATTCTCCTCGGCCCGGAAAAAGCGGTGCGCGAAGCCGCGCAAGCCGCCGTGGAAAAAACCGGCGGCCTCGGCCACATTCTGAATCTTGGCCACGGCATTCTGCCCACGACTCCGGTGGAAAACGCCAAAGCCTTCGTCGAGGCAGGACAATCAGCGCGCGTCCCAGCTCGCGCAGGAATCGCTTAACGAGCAACGCGATAGCAGGCGTAATAATGAAACTCACGGACCAATTCGAGATCGCCCAAATCACCGACGCTACTCTTGAGAAATATAATCGTCCCGGTCCCCGTTATACGAGTTATCCCACCGCTCCCGTCTGGAAAGATGATTTCGGGCCTGACGATCTTGAAGCTTTTTACTCTCGCGCCGAAAAAGCAGCGACGCCGCTTTCGCTTTACATGCACATTCCCTTTTGCGAGAGCCTCTGTCTCTTCTGCGCCTGCAACGTATCCATTCAGAAAGACAAAAAGGTCGCGATTCCCTACCTGGACGCACTGAAGCGTGAAATCGAGCACGTCAGCCAGCGCGTTTCGAAGAATCGCCCCGTGATTCAATTTCACTGGGGCGGCGGGACGCCCACTTATCTGACCCCCGCACAAATGGAGGATCTTTTCAGCCACGCGCGCCAGCGGTTTTCGTTCGCGCCCGATGCGGAGATCGGCATCGAAATTGACCCGCGCGTCACCAATCGCGCGCATCTGGAAACTTTGCGCCGTCTGGGATTCAACCGCCTGAGCATGGGGATTCAGGATTTTCAGCCGAAGGTGCAGGAAACAATTCATCGCGTGCAGCCATATGAAATGACACGCGATCTAATCGTCGCCGCGCGCGAACTCGGTTTCGAAAGCTTGAACGTGGACCTGATCTACGGCCTGCCCTACCAAACCGCGGAAAGTTTCAAGGACACCATTGATAAGACTCTGACGCTCGCGCCGGATCGCGTCGCGATGTTCAGCTACGCGCACGTGCCGTGGTTGAAAAAACAGCAAGGTTCGTTCGCCGAGCACCTGCCGGAAGGAATGGAAAAGTTTCGCATCTTCCGCGCTGGGCTCGAACGATTTCTCGGCGCGGGCTATCTCTACATCGGCATGGATCATTTCGCACGCCCCGGCGATGAACTGGCCGTCGCGCAAAAAAACCGCACCCTGCACCGTAATTTTCAGGGCTACACGACCAAGGCTGGCGCGGACCTCTATGGCATGGGGGTCAGCGCGATCAGCTCTATCGGCGCGGCCTACGCGCAGAATCGCCGCGAAGTTCCGGCCTATCAGGAGACGATCGGCACGCGCGGAATCGCCACCATGCGTGGCTACCGGCTTTCGGCTGACGATCTGCTGCGCCGCGCCGTGATCGGCCGCTTGCTCTGCCACACAGTGATCCCGAAGCACGAAATCGAGCGAGAATTTTCCATTAACTTCGATGAATATTTCGCGCCGGAACTGCAGCGACTGGAAGAAGCACGCGACGAGGGCCTCGTCGTGCTCGATTCCGCGGAAATTCGCGTCACTTCGCTCGGCCGCATTTTCATCCGCAACGTCGCGATGGCCTTCGACCGCTATCTGCACGAGCAGCAAATGGACCACAAGCCGCTATTCTCGAAGACGCTCTGAAGTGCGGTGCTCATGAACACTTCCGCACAAGTAGCCGTAATCGGCGCTGGAATTTCCGGCTTAGCCTGCGCGTATCGCCTGCAGCAGCTTGGCCTCGAGGTCACTGTTTTCGAAGCAAACGACTCCGCCGGTGGCATGATCGATTCCGTAGAGAAAGAAGGGTTGCTCTTCGAAGCCGGCCCGCAGAGCTTTCAAGGTACTTCCGCGCTGCTCGAGTTGATCCGCGAACTCGGCCTGGAATCCCAGCTACAAAAGGCCGATCCGCGCGCGCCTCGTTACGTGCTGCTGCATGGCCGCCTACGAAAGATTCCGATGTCGCCGCAGGCGCTGCTGGCTTCGACACTTCTGAATCCGGTGTCGCGCTGGAAAATCGCTTCCGAACCATTCAAGAAATCGCAGCCCCCGACCGAGGAAGAATCCGTCGCCGCTTTTATCCGCCGCAAATTCGGCCATGAAATTCTCGAATACCTCGTCGCGCCTTTCGTTTCGGGGGTGTATGCCGGAGACCCCGAAAAATTAAGCCTCAAGGCCGCCTTCCCGACCCTCGATGAATGGGAACGCCAGTACGGCAGCGTGCTGCGCGGCGCCATGAAATCGCGGCCACCAAAGGAACAGCGCACCGCAGCGCCGCCGCTCTGCTCGTTTACGCACGGCGCCGCAACCCTTCCGCGCGCGATGGCGGCGAAACTCGGTGACGCGATGCAATACGAAACGCGCGCGGTGTCGGTTAATCTCCTAGACCTGGGCGCTGCCACCGACGGCGCGGCGTGCGAAATTCGCATCGTGCGTAACGATCGCGAACAGTCTGCATCCGCTGCGGCGGTGGTTGTTGCTACGCCCGCCTACGCGGCGGCGCACTTGCTCGAATCCTTCTTGCCCCAGCTGGCGCACACTCTTTCGGGCATTGCCTACGCGCCCGTTGCCGTCGTTGCGTCGTCCTACTACCGCCAACAAGTCAGCGATCCGCTCGAAGGCTTCGGCTTCCTGGTCCCGCGCGGCGAAAAAGTTCGCACGCTGGGCACAGTGTGGAATTCGTCGCTCTTCCCCGGACGCGCACGCGAAGGCAGCGTCACCATCACGAGCTTCATCGGCGGCGCGACCGATCCCGATATCATTGAGCTGCACGAAGAAAATATCGCGGCGATCGTGGCAGGAGAAAATGCACGCATTCTGGGAATTACTGGACCACCGGTAGAGACTGCCGTGTGGAAATATGAGCGCGCGCTGCCGCAATACAACCTGGGCCACGGACATATCGTCAAAACGATCCGTGACGCGGAGCACAATTCTTCAGGGCTTTTTTTCGCCGGAAATTATTTGGAAGGTCCAGCCATCGGGAAATGCGTAGAGAATGGCTTTCAAACCGCGGAAGCAGTGCGAAAGTACTTACAAACCCCGCGATAGGACGCGCCAGGCGCTGAAGCGCTAGGCATCTGAAGGCGGCATCTTGTGCCTCATCGCCAGCCGCATGCGCCGCCGCTCGCCAGCTTCGCGATAGCGCCGGCGCTCGTCCTCCGTTTTCAAAATCAGCGGCGGAACCGTGCGCGGCTGCTGATTGATGTCCAGCGCGACGAATGTCACATACGCTGTGCTGGTGTGCCGCCGTTCGCCCGTAAGAATATTTTCCGCGAACACTTTCACGCCCACTTCCATGGAAGTGCGGAACACGCGGTTGACGCTGGACTTCAGCACGATCCATTCCCCCACCTTAATCGGAAACCGAAAGTCCAGGTAATCCACCGAAGCCGTCACCACCTGGCTGTTCGAATGCCGGTTTGCCGCCAGCGCTCCGGCAATATCGATCAGATGCATCACGCGCCCGCCGAGCATGTTTCCGAGCAAATTCGCGTCGTTCGGCAGCACAATTTCCACGATCTCCGAGGTGGACGCGCTGACGGGCTTCCCCGGCATGGGGGCACCGGCCGAAACAGCTATCGCAACCGGCGACTTGGTCGGCCCTGTCTTATGGCTCTGTGCGGTCTTGGTGGTCTTGGGCATTCGCTCAGTTCAGTCCGTGCTTTCGGTGAGATTTCGAATCAATCTGTGCGCGCTTGGCTCGCACGCTCAAGCCCGCTATAATACGCGCTTTGACGCCATGACCCAAACACAGAAGCCGCGCCGCGAAGTTCTCGAGCAATTCGTTGCCGAAAATCCCACCGACGCTTTTGCGCGCTACGGCCTCGCGCTGGAATGCATGAAGCTCGGTGACAATGACGCCGCCACCACCCACTTCCAGAAACTGCTGGAAGCCAATCCGAAATACGTCGCGGGCTACTTTCAGTTTGGCCAGCATCTTTCGCGCATCGGCCAGCTGGAACAAGCGCGCAAACTATTATCCGACGGCATCCTCGTCGCGCAAAATGCCGGTGACATGCACGCACGCGACGAAATGCAAGCGGCCCTGGCGCTGCTGCGCTAGTTTCAGTTTCTATTACAGTTTCAATTCTGCCCAAGCACGGACTAGAACATCATGACAGACTCCCGCATACCGCTGTTTCCTCTTAATGTGGTCCTTTACCCCGGCGCCACACTCCCGCTGCACATTTTCGAGCTGCGCTACAGGTTGATGATCCAACATTGCCTCCGCCACAATTGCGAGTTCGGAGTGATTCTCGCAGGTGAAAAAGGTGTCGCCACGGTCGGCTGCACCGCCGCGATCACGCGAAAGCTGAAAGATTACGACGACGGCCGCATGGACATTCTGACCCAGGGCCGCGCCGTCTTCCGCGCCTTGAACCTGGTCCATGAAAAGGAATATCACGAGGCGATGGTCGAGTTTCTGGCAGATCAACCCAAAATCTCGCGCGAGTCCGCCCGCCGCCAGGAAGAAGGCGTCCTCCTCGGACTATTTCAGGAGTGTCACACGCTGATTTACGGCCAGCTGTGGGTGACTTCCGGCATCGAATCGCCCTGGCCGCTTTCGTTTCAGATGGCCGCCCGCCTGCCGCTCGAACTCGAGGAAAAGCAAGCCCTGCTGGAAATCCGCGCCGAGCCCGACCGCCGCTGCTTCCTGATCGAGCGCTTGAACGATATGCTTCTTCGCCTCGGCCAAATGCATCACGCGCGGCGTAGCGCGGCAGGTAACGGCCACAGCCTGAATTAGCCCGTCGAAAGGAAAGTATCCCCGCAGCCCCGCTTCCTCTATAATGGTCTCGAGACGCTCATGCAACCGGGCGCCGCGGCTTTTTATTTTTAAATGGGGCCTCATGAATTCACTGCCGAAATCCCTCGGTGAGCTTCGCCGCAGTCAGTGGTCCGAAGAGAGAGTTGCCCAGCGCAACGTGCGCCAGGAGTTGCGCGAAAATCTGCTGTGCAAACTGGAACGTGGCGACGAGCTATTCCCCGGCGTGCACGGCTACGACGATACGGTTCTGCCACAGATCGTCAACGCCATCCTCTCGCGCCACCATTTTATTCTGCTCGGCCTCCGTGGCCAGGCGAAGTCGCGCATCTTGCGCGGCCTGGTGGGATTCATGGATGCGCAAATCCCTGTGATTGAGGGCTGCGAAATTCACGACAATCCATATACTCCCATCTGCCGCGCCTGCCGCGAACGCATTGCGGCCGAAGGCGACGCGACTCCGATCGCCTGGCTCGCTCGCGATCATCGCTATGTGGAGAAACTCGCCACACCCGATGTCACCATCGCAGACATGATCGGCGACGTGGACCCGATCAAAGCCGCGCGCAGCGGCCGCAATCTTTCCGACGAGCTGACGATTCATTATGGTCTGCTGCCACGCGCCAATCGCGGCATCTTCGGAATCAACGAGCTACCGGACCTTTCTGGAAAAATTCAGGTGGGTCTGTTCAACATCATGCAGGAAGGCGACATCCAGATTAAGGGCTATCCCGTGCGCATGGCGCTGGACGTGCTGCTGGTATTCACCGCCAACCCGGAAGATTACACGGCGCGCGGAAAGATTATTACGCCGCTGAAAGACCGCATCGGCTCAGAAATTCGCACGCACTATCCCGCCACGGTCGCCGAAGGCATGTCCATCACTTCGCAGGAATCCTGGACCAAGCGCGAACAGAAAAAACGCGTCGAAATGCCGCAATACATCCGCGAGATCGTCGAGGAAGTCGCGTTTCAGGCTCGCGAGGACAAGCGCGTGGATCGCCGTTCGGGCGTCAGCCAGCGCTTGCCCATTAGCACTCTTGAAAATGTGCTGAGCAGCGCAGAACAGCGCGCGGTGCGGAACCGCGATTCGGCTGTCGTCACACGCGTCGCCGATGTGTACGCTGCAATACCGTCCATGACCGGAAAATTCGAGCTGGAATATGAAGGCGAGCTGCGGGGTGCAGAAAATATCGCCCGCGAGCTGATTCGTGCCGCCGTCGGAAAAACCTACACGCAGTATTTTACCGGCGCGAATATGCAGCCTGTGATTCAGTGGTTCGAATTGGGCGGCGAGCTGAAAGTTCCTGCGAACGCTTCCAGTTCCGAGGTTCTGGCGCAACTGAAGAAAATCCAGGGCTTGTTCGACAATTTGAGTGTTCTGGAAGTCAGCCAGAAGGACGACGCCGCGATCGTCACCAGCGCGGCGGAATTCATTCTCGAAGGACTCTGGGCGCACAAGCGCATCAATCGCAGCGAAGAGCGTGGTTACTTCGCCGACGCGCGCAAAACGCCCGAGCCGCGCGACCCGCGTGAACCGTCTGGACGCATGCCGCGCCGCCAATTCAATTAGGTGCGGCAGGTAGTATGCGTCGCAGGCTCACGAGTTTTTGACAAATAAATGAAATACACGAAATATTCAAAATACGCGCCGGACGCCGCTGAAGACATTGACCTTCAGGAGCTGATGAGCCGTCTCTCGGACTTCTTCCTGCAGAGCGGCTACGAATCACAGTTCGGAATCTACGAAATGGATCCTGAGCGCTCGCGCGAGAAAATGATGGACGAGCTGCGCGAAGCCATCCTGCGCGCGCTACAGGAAGGTGAACTGCTCCCGCCCGAGCTGATGGAGCAGATGCTCAACAATCCCAACCTCTCCGAAAACCCTGAGCTTAGCGATGTAATCGAGCAAATAATTCAGCGCATGGAGGAAGAAGGCTTCATTTCGCGCCCTGACCAGCCCGCGCAGATCACGCCCCCGCCTTCACAGACTCCCGGAGGCCAGGTGGGCGAAGCGCAGCCGAATGTGGAAGCGCGCTTTGAGATCACGGACAAGGCGCTCGACTTCCTTGGATTCAAAACGCTGAAAGACTTGCTCGCATCGCTCGGCAAGAGCAGCTTCGGGCGCCACGACACCCGCGATCTCGCCACAGGCGTCGAATCCGGCGGCACCTCAAAATTATATGAATTCGGCGACACGCTGAACATGGACATCAGCGGCACGCTCTTTAATGCCGTGCAACGCAATGGCGCGCAGATTCCCATCGAGCTCGATTATCCCGACCTGATGGTTCACCAGTGCGAATATCAAAGCTCCTGCGCCACGGTGCTGATGCTCGACTGCAGCCACAGCATGATTCTCTACGGCGAAGATCGCTTCACGCCCGCAAAACGCGTGGCCTTGGCGCTCTCGCACCTGATTCGCACGCAGTATCCGGGCGATTCGCTGCACTGCGTTCTCTTCCACGATAGCGCGGAGGAAATTCCGCTCGGCAAACTGGCACGCGTGCAGGTCGGTCCCTACTACACCAACACGCGCGAGGGCCTCCGTCTGGCCCAGCGCATTTTGTCGCGCCAGAAAAAAGATATGCGCCAGATCGTGATGATCACTGACGGCAAGCCGTCTGCGCTCACTCTGGAGGACGGCCGCATTTACAAGAACGCCTTCGGCCTGGATCCGCTGGTCGTCACGCAAACCCTCGAAGAAGTCGCGAAGTGCAAGCGCGCCGGAATTCTGATCAACACCTTCATGCTCTCCAGCGACTACAGCCTAGTGCATTTCGTACAGAAGGTTACCGAACTCTGCCGCGGCAAGGCATATTTCACCACTCCATACACACTCGGCCAGTACCTGCTGATGGATTACGTCGGCAAAAAAACCCGCAACATTCACTAGCTCCAGGGACGCCCGTTCGTCATTGCTCGATTCGCGCCTGAATCTCTGCACGCAAGAAAGCATCAAACAAGTCTGCGTTAGAATTGCGTTATGAGCCTGAAACGGCGCATTCGTGAATTTCTGGGAGGAAGCAAGATGGCGGCATTATCGGCCGGCGCCAAAGCTCCGGCATTTGCGCTGCAAAGCACGAACGGAAAGAAATCGGCTCTTGCCGATGCGCTCAAAAAAGGCCCCGTCGTGGCGGCCTTCTTCAAAGTGAGTTGCCCCACTTGCCAGTTTACGGCCCCGTTCCTTGAGCGCCTGCACGAAACCTACGGTGGTGAGAAGTTCACGCTGTGGGGTATTTCGCAGGACGATGCCGCTGACACGCGCGAATTTTGCCAGGAATTCGAAATCGAATTCCCTGCCCTCATTGACGAAAAGGGCTACCCCGTCTCCAATCAATACGGCATCACGAACGTCCCCACCGTTTTTCTGATCGCGCCGGACGGAAAAATCCAGGAAAGCTGCGTCGGCTTCTCGAAGAAAGATCTCGAGCGAATGGCTGCCGCCGCGGCGAGCGCCACGAACACGGAGCCAACGTCGTTCTTCAAACCCGGCGAGGTAATTCCGGATTTCAAGCCCGGTTGAGGCGCCAAAAACTAGGTTCGGTTCGAACCTCCCACGTCAACAGTCAATCGCCCCTGGCATCGTCTGCAAACTGTATCCCCGTACTTTCCGCATCAATGCGGCGACGGATGCGCCCGCGTGTATCCGTATCCCGCCAGGTTTCCCGCCATCGAGCATACCTGCGGAACCCACCAGATCTTGTGCCAGCGCTCTGATCGCGCCATCCTCCATCCCAGAAAGTTGATTCCCGTGGCAAACAAGGCTGCGGAAGCGTAATACGCTGGCGCCGGCAGCCGCAAAAACGGCCGCACGAAAGGATCCCGTTCGTCGAAGTTCGGCAACATGGATTCAGATCGTTGCATGTCTAGGCCGGCGGCGGTGTAAACCCCTGCGATCAACAAGAAGAACGATTTCGGCAGCGCGGCGCGGGCTTCACCGCCCGGCGCACCTCGCTGTGCGGAAGCGGCGTGAGCACCACCTCGCGCGGAATCTTCGAGTCGCCTGCCGCGTCATGTACGAGACTCACCGGAACGATCTGCGCGTGCGCCGCAGGCAGCGCCGCCACGAGAAACATCAGCATCCCAAGAACTGCAATCCCAACTTGCCGGGCAAGTCGCGTGATTTGCACGTAGAGCGTATTGCACGCGCTGTTCCGGTTCGCGGCTCGCGTGCAAATTTCTCACGCATGGCAATTTCGCTGGCAGGACTGAATTTAGCGGGAGGCGGAATCGCATACGGACGGCAAGAAGTCCCAAAGTGATTCGCCGCGGGCGCGGCTAGTCCCGAAATGGCGCGCGCTACCGCGCCTCACCCTAATTCTAGTCCGGAGACGCCAATCTCTTTTTGTGCTTCGGCGCTTTCTGCCGCTTGTCGGGGATGGTTCGTTCCGTCGGCGGCATGCCCACTCCCAGCCGCGCGAGCCGCCGCGCCTCTTTGTGCACGCGCAGCCGGTCTTTCTTCTTCTTGGCCATGATGGGTGCCTCAGAAGCTACCACAAATCGGCTGGCATCGACCGCAATCCAGATCGCGCTCGCGTCATTGGCACGTGTCATTGGCGCGCCTCCTGCGTCGCGGTATCCGGTCGTGATGGCCTTGCGTCCAAACCCAAGGGATGTAACGCTTCCCAAGCATGACTCGATCATTTCCAAATGCATTTCGCGCCGCGGCCACCTCGCTCTGGCTGATCACGCTCGTCGCTCTCGCCGTCCGCCTCGGCTACATGTGGCAATTCCAGCACATTCATCCGCGCCAAGGCGTCAGCGTAATTCCCTTTCTTTTTGAGTCCGGCAACATCGCGCACTCCCTCGCCACCGGCCACGGTTTCAGCTCGCCGTTTCGCGTGGACACCGGCCCCACCGCCTGGATGACGCCGCTGTTTCCATTGCTCCTCGCCGGAATCTTCCGGCTGTTCGGCGCTTACACTTTTCACGCCTGGGCCGCAACCGTGCTCGTCAACATCACCTGCTGCACGCTCGCCTGCGTCCCCATATATTTCGTGGGCAAGCGAATCGGTGGGATCGGTCTCGCGTCCGGGACCGCTTGGCTGTGGGCGATTTTCCCGAACGCGATTCTGCTACCGGTCGAAAGCATGTGGGACGCATCCATTTCCGCGCTGCTCGCCGCGACGACACTGTGGGCCACGCTGGCGCTCGCCGAATCGCGGCGTCTGCGCGATTGGTCCGCTTACGGTTTGCTTTGGGGCATCGCGCTGATGTTCAACGCGACGCTCGCCGGACTGTTTCCATTTCTCGCCGGCTGGCTGGTGTACCGCGCCCGGCAGGAAAATCGCGAATGGTTCAAGCCGACCGCGGCCGCCGTCGCCATCATCCTCCTGTGTTGCGTGCCCTGGACAACCCGCAATTACCGAGTGTTCCACCAATTCGTTCCGTTGCGCTCCGTCCTCGGACTGCAACTCTGGCTCGGCAACAACGATCAAACCCAGGACGTTTTTCGCGGCGATTTGCACCCCATCTACAATTCCGCCGAGCGCGAAAAATATATCTCGATGGGCGAAATCGCCTACATGCAGCAGAAAAAACAGGAAGCCATCGCCTATATGCTCACGCATCCCGCGCGCGAAGCCCATTTGATCACTTACCGCGCGATTTCCATCTGGTCGGGCGGCACTCCGTATCCGCTGGAAGATTTTCTCGGCACGCCCTCGTTGCGATTTCGTGCGGTGCTGGCGTTCAATGTCATCGCGGCGCTCGGCACGCTTTGCGGAATTATCATTCTGTTTCGAGAGCGCAGTCAGTTCGCCGTCCCCGTCGCCGCGTTTCCGCTCGTCTATCCCTGCGCCTACTACCTCACGCTCGCATTGCCGCGCTATCGCCTGCCCATCGATCCGGTCGTCATGCTGCTCCTGGCAATCTCCATCCTGCATCTGACGCAGATACGCACACGCTCCACCGCTCCAACAATCAACCCGAAATCAGAACCTCAATCGCGACGCAAACGGAAGAGAATAAGGCTGGGAGCTTGCACTCCCGAATGAACGTTTCAGAATATCGGAACGAGGCCGGCCGAAACGCCGGAACAATACCATGAGTGAAATCGTCGAAGTAGGCGAGCACCAAGACGGTCAGCAAGTCGAGCTCGTCCGGGGACAAACCCTGCGCGTCACTCTCCCGGAAGTTCCTACGGCCGGATTTCGCTGGAGCCTGCGCGCTTCAGACCAGCACGTCCTAACGCCGCTGGCCGATGACACAAACGCAGAATCCGCAGCACTCGGAGGGGCGGCGCGACATCATTGGGATTTTCGCGTCGAGCGGGCAGGTACAACGGAATTAGTTTTCGAGTACGACCGGCCGTGGGCGCGTGCGGCCGCAGCCGCACGCACCTTCACAGTCTCGGTCCGCGTCACGGATACTCCCAACGACGCGGCGCATCCAACGTCATGAATTGTCGTGATTCGGCGTGATCACACGGCTACGCACCGCTCAATGTGAAACCGCTGACTTCGACTTTCCCGCGCCGGCGTGCGCAGCCGCCTTTGCCACCAATCGGATGGTCCAGAAATCATCCGACAAGTTGCCGTCCGTCAGATAAGCATACGGCATCGTGAAGTATCCATCCATGCCCCAGCCGGGCCCCCAGGAGTTCCGCACGATAAATCGCTGCGAGCTGTCGTCATATCCCACAGTCAGCACCGCGTGGCCTCCCAGCACCTTTTCGCTTGTGGCCGGCATGGGCACAATGCCCGTCTTGGCTACCTGCGGGCTCTCGAAGCTTTCGTACACCGTGAACCCGTAGACGAACGGATAGCCCGAAGCGAGGCATCCCTTCATCTGGGGGAGTATCTGGGGGACGCTCTGGTATTGCACGGCTTTGTCCAGCGGCGCGTCCGTGAAAGCCTTTTGCGGCGGCTTCACAGCAAATTCCGCGATGTTGTACGGCCAATCGGGCTCCGGCGGCGCGCCAATGCTGCCGACGCTCTTGATGCCGTCGCGTATCTGCGCTCCGCTGTCCGTCCCCACCGTGCCTTCCATCACTCGTTCGTTGTAGTAAATAAATAACCGGGAAGGGATGAAGTCCGGCAGCCCCTCCTTAATCCGATCGAATTCCAGCGCCCCGGCAATCGCGTTGGCGGTACAACTGCCGAGTTGTCCCTGGTCGTACACGGTCTTGGGGCACTCCGGTCGTAGATCCACGCTCGGCGGGAGCGCGGCCACGTTCGCCACGGGCGCGGCGTATAAGAGATCTCTTTGATCTGGCAAATCCGGAACCCATCCATAGGAATGTCCTGGCATGATACTTCCTCCATGGGCGTGGGGCTTTGCGCGTGCCCAAACCTTCCTGGTCCGCTACGGATCCCCTCACCTTTTTACGTTGAGTGATAATTTACTGCTTAATAATAGTGATGCGAGAGGAGAGAGCGTTTCACGCACCACCGGGCAGGGCTGGATTTTTCATCAGGGCGTGTATATGCAAGGAAGTAAGGCACTTACGACGGCACCTTGCATCTAGAACACAATCGGAATGCGCAAAAATAGTATCGCGAAGTAAGTATCAGCGCGTACGGGCGGAAGAACTCTATCCGTAATTGTGCGTCGCAATGAAACAGGATGAATTCACTCCCACTGCTAAATTGCTATATAATCCCGCCCGGTCAAGCTTCCCGATTTGGGGTACGTCATCAAGTTCGAGGAGATCCTCCCATGAAGCAAAACCGTAGGAATTTCATGATGAGCACGGGAGCAGTTTGCGCGATGGCGTTGACGGGACGCCCATCGGGCGCAGCCCCTGCTGAAGCTTATCCCGCCGCAACGAACGAGCGCGGCGTGGCTCGCGGTCTCACGGTGCTGAATATCCGCCGCGGCAGCGAGTACCGGCTGGGCGTGAAGAACGAAAAAGGGGTGCTCGACGTCGTCGAAGCAGCGAAGATCCTGCACATGCACGCGCCGACCACCATTGACGACTTGTTGCAGAATGAAGACGGCCCGAGCCTGAACTCACTGGTGGACGCAGCTGCCAAATCGAAGGCGACGCAAAAGGCATTCCTTAAGGAAGACGCGATCGAATTCGGTCCAGTCGTGACGCGCCCTGAAAAAATTGTATGCGTCGGACTGAACTACCGGCAACACGCCTTGGAGATTGGCTCGCCGATCCCGAAGCAGCCGGTGCTATTCAATAAGTTCAATACGACTCTCAATCACCATAACGGGACAATCAAGCTGCCGGTGGATTACGCCAAGAAATTCGATTACGAGGTCGAACTGGTAGTCGCAATCGGCCGTGAAGCGAAGATGGTCAGCGAAGCCGACGCTCTTTCTTACGTAGCTGGTTACGCGACGGGCAACGATTTCACCGCGCGTGACCTGCAGCTGGAAACCGGCGGCCAGTGGATGGTGGGCAAAACGCCTGACCAGTTCGCGCCCATCGGTCCATACCTGGTTACCGCCGACCAGATCGACCCGGACAACCTGAAGCTCGAGTGCCGCGTGAACGGTGAAACTCGCCAGTCTTCCAACACCAGCGACTTCATCTTCAACACGCGCACGATGATCAGCTACATCTCACGCGTCATCACGCTAAGGCCCGGCGACATTATTTTCACCGGCACACCGCAGGGAGTGATCCAGGGCAAGCCCAAAGACAATCAGGTGTGGCTCAAGCCGGGCGATAAGATCGCGTGCAGCCTGGAAAAGTTGGGCGAACTAAAATTCGAGCTGATGTAAGCGCGAACGAATCTGCTTTCGATATTTGCGCTGCCACGGCATGTCGCGCAGTCGCGGTCTACTCCGGCGCGCCGGGAACTTCCGCAGCGATGGCCGCCTGCTTTCGCCACGCGTCCGGCGACGCCAAGTTACGCCGCAACAGCGCAGGGTCCAGCTCATGCTCCCAGCGCGCGACTACCACCGTGGCCACGCCGTTGCCCAGCATGTTCACCGTCGCCCGGAACATGCTCATGAAACGATCGATTCCCAGAATCAAGGCCATGCCGGCCACCGGAATCGTCGGGATCACTTTCAAAGTTGCCACCAGCGCGATGAATGCCGCGCCTTGCACTCCCGATGCGCCCTTCGACGTCAACACCGCGACGCCAAAGAGCACCAGCTGCTGTCCCAGCGTCAAATGAATGCCGGTCGCTTCGGCAACGAACAATGCCGCGAGCGTCATGTACAGGCTACTGCCATCGGTGTTGAACGTGTAGCCCGTAGGCACCACCAATCCCACCAGCGCCTTGGAACATCCCAGCTGCTCCAATTTCTCCATGAGCGTCGGAAGCGCCGGCTCCGAAGAGCTGGTCGCCAAGGTAAGAATAATCTCCTCCTTAATGTAGAGGAGAAATTTGATGATGTTGAATCCTGCGGCCCATGCGATTCCGCCCATCACGATCAGCACGAAAAGAATGCACGTGATCCAAAATGTCGCGATCAGTTTCACTAGCGGCCCCAGCGACGCAATTCCGTAAGCGCCGATCGTAAAAGCCATCGCGCCAAACGCGCCAATCGGCGCAAAGCGCATCACAATATTGATCACGCCAAACACCGCGCGCGTGAGCGACTCGAAAACATCGAGTAACGGCTTGCAACGGCTGCCCATGGCCGACATCGCAAAACCGAACAGGATCGAGACCAGCACCACCTGCAAAATATCGCCCTTGGCGAATGCGTCCACCACCGTCGTAGGGATGATGTGCATGATGAAATCGGTCACGCTTTGCGTTTTCGCAGCGTCGGCATAACCCGCCACCGCCTTGCTATCCAGCGTTGCAGGATTCACGTTGAACGCCGCGCCGGTATGCACCACGTTGCCGACCACCAAACCGATCAGCAAGGCCAGCGTGGACACTATTTCGAAATACAGCAGCGCTTTTCCGCCCACGCGCCCCACTTTTTTCATGTCCTGCATGCTGGCGATGCCCGTAACCACCGTGCAAAAAATCACCAGCGTAATAATCATGCTGATCAACCGGATAAACGCGTCGCCGAGCGGTTTCATGGCCACAGCGCTGTGCGGCTTCAGGTACCCAAACACGATCGCTATCGCAACGGCCACCAAGACTTGGCCCCACAAAGTGCGGTAGAAAGGCTTCTTGCCCGACGGGCGCGCCGCCTTGGCCGATTCCGCAGACAGCGGGTTCGAACTCGAACTTCCCATGGTCAATCCTCCTCCAGCCGCCCGACATGCAGCGTCGCAGCTCGATTCGCGGCGCCGCTCCATATCAACTGGCGGCGGAGTCTACCACATTCGCCACAGCAACCGTCTAGCGACAACTCTGCTGTCTCCACAAGCAAGCAAGACCGGAATCTCCACGCGCCGTGATTGCCGCTTCGAAAGCTGCACGCCGTCAGAACGTCGTTCCCAGCGAAATATCTTTTCGATACCCAAAATTGTTGGATTGGTATAGTGTCCCGCTGTCATGCACGATGCCGCAGCACGCGAAGCGAATTACCCCGCCAAGGTTTTGTCCGAACCTCTCACTCGCAATCAAATTCGCGGTTTCTGGGCGTCCTGGGGAGGATGGACGCTCGACGGCATGGACTCCTTCGTCTATGCGCTCGTCCTGGTACCGTCGCTGCGCGAGCTGCTTCCGCGTTCCGGCATTGCCGCCACCAAGGGCAACATCGGATTGTACGGAGGTTTGCTCTTCGCCCTTTTCCTGGTCGGCTGGGGTTTGGCGTTTCTCTGGGGACCGATCGGCGACAAATTTGGCCGCGTCCGCACGCTGATGCTCACCATCGTCTGGTACTCCGTGTTCACTTTTCTCAGCGCCTTCTCCACGAACGTGTGGCAACTTGCCGCACTGCGCCTGCTCGCCGGTGTAGGCATCGGCGGAGAGTGGGCAATGGGCGGAACGTTTGTCGCCGAGGCGTGGCCAGAGAGTCGCCGCCGCGTCGGTGCGGGCCTGATGCACACCGGGTACTACGTCGGCATTTTTCTCGCTGCGCTCGCGAACTACGGGATTGGCAGCCGCTACGGCTGGCGCGCGATGTTCATCGTGGGCGGCCTGCCCGCACTGTTGCTCGCTTGGATTCGGCACGGTGTTACCGAGCCTGCCGCGTGGACCAAAAAAGAAAATGTCGTGCGCACGTGGGCGGTTTGGCGTCCCCTCGCCACGCTGTTTTCGCCCGCTTTGCGCCGCCGCACCATCGTGAATGCCTTTCTGATGCTGGCTTCTATTTGCGGTCTCTGGGCTGGCACCGTGTACGTTCCCGCCGCGATCACTGCGGTTGCCGAAGCCGGCGGACGCGTTGGTCCGCAAGCCGCGCAACTCGCCTCCTGGGGAATCATGCTCGTCTCCTTCGCCACGATTCTGGGTTGCCTGGCGATGCCATGGCTCGCCGAACGAGTGGGAAGACGCGGCGCGCTGGCGATCTACTTTACTCTGATGATGGTGTTCATCGCGCTCACGTTCGGCAAAGTTTTCTACCTCGGTGCGAGCGCGCTTCCCTGGTTTTTCGTTTGCCTGGTTTTTCTGGGCCTAGGCGGCGCCAATTTCGCTGTCTACACTCTCTGGCTGCCCGAACAATACCCCACAGAGTGCCGCGCCAGCGCCTTCGCCTTTTCCACATCGTTCGCGCGATTCGGTGCCGCCGGAATCACTTTCCTCGTCGGCTCAGGCGTCCGCCATTTTGGATCGCTGGGGATTCCAGTGGCGCTCACTTCCATCGCCTTCGCGCTCGGCCTGCTGCTGATCCCATTCAGCGCGGAAACACGTGGCAAAACCCTGCCCACCTGATTCGACCACGGGCGGAAACAGGATGCCACCAGCACGCCAGTACGCCGTGCCCGCGCTCCAGTTCACCGCTTTCACCAAACAAGCCTCATGCGCCGGGGCCACACCGCACCAGCCCAATTCCTGGCACGCCAACGATTCATACGGCGCATTCATAAAGCTGAATCCCAGTCTTAATACTGGGGTGCTATAACATTGCGTCTGGTGCCGAAAATGCTCGATGCAGGTGAAATCGCCCGCGCCCAATGCGGCGGACGACTAATTAAAACTTCATCATAACTTGGAGACCATGCCCGGATTCCTCAGCCAATTGCTGCAAATGCTTCAACAGCGCCGCGGCACAGACATGCCTTTCATCTGCCGCCACCTCCTTTCCGAGCGCGGCGAAGCTTCGCAGACCGCATTGGCCCAGGAAATCATCACCGCCTACGGGGCGATGAACGAAAAGCAGCGGTTGCAGTTTTTTGAAATGCTGTCGCGTGATTTTGCGCCCGACGAAGCCGCTATCCTTCGCGCAGCAGCCGATTATCAACGCATGCCAGGACCTCCCACTCTGGCAGCTTTATCCGCCGCCGTCGAATCTCCCCGCCAGGAACTTTTCCGCCGGATCAACACGGCGCCGCGCGGCACCGAAACTCTGGTCACGATGCGAGAAGATCTGTTGAATTCCAGCAATGGCACCGATCTCGCGGCGCTCGACCTCGATCTGAAGCATCTATTCCGCTCCTGGTTCAACCGCGGCTTCCTGCACCTGGAGCGCATCAGCTGGCACACCTCAGCTTTGATTCTCGAGAAACTGATCGACTACGAATCCGTGCACGAAATCAACGGCTGGCCGGATCTGCGCCGCCGTCTGGAAGCAGACCGCCGCTGCTTCGCTTTCTTTCATCCCGCGCTCGTAGATGAGCCGATCATCTTCGTGGAAGTTGCGCTAGTCGAAGGGACTGACGGGTGATCTCGAGCCGCTGCTCGAGCGTCGAGTCCCCGGTACTCGCCTCAGACAAAGCGGACACTGCCATCTTTTATTCGATTAACAACTGTCTGCGAGGGTTTGCGCGGCGTTCCGTTCGGTAATTTTCTGATCAAGCAGGTGGTGGCCGAACTAGGCGCCGAACTTCCCAACATTCAAAGCCTACGGCACGCTGTCGCCGCTGCCCAAATTTTCGCGGGCATTGCAAGATCAGCAAAATGAAGAGGGCTTCACGGCCGAGCGCTTGTCGCGTCTGCTGGCGCCGCACGCCAAGGCTCTCACAGCGGCGGCACGGCGCCGCGACCCCGTGGAAGCGCTGTTCCTGCTGCTGGAAGACCCCGTAGCGCATCGCGATGCCCTGAAGCAGCCAATGGAGCGTCTGGCGCTCGCCTATCTAACCCAAGCGCGCCAAAGCGGGAAGTTCTGCGACTCGGTCGCCACGTTTCACCTTTCGAACGGAGCTCGCTTGGAGAGAATCAACACTTTCGGCAACCTGCGGGCTTACGGATTGCAAGCGTCGTTCGGAGTTACGGTCAATTACCGCTATCTGCCGACGGAACTCGAGGAGAATCACGAGCGCTTTGTAAGGGGAGATATCCAGGTGGCTAGAGGGTTGGCGTCTGAATTCAAGGCGGTAGCCCAGGCATGGCATTTGCCCGCGCCGAAACCAGCAAAAACTTGATGTCATGGGCACCGGTATCTATCTTCAACGGTGTTATTTAGCTGCCAGCACAGCGGCGAGCGGACGCCGCTAGACACACATCCGCGTACGCCCTACGAACGTGCCGGACGCGCGCTATATATAATGTTACGTTCAGTCCGACCTACGCAACTCCCTGCGCTTTCGCCTTCATCGGCGCGGTGCTTTCACCCGCCAGAGCCCCCTGTTCCGATTCTCTTACTGCGCGAGCCGCTAAAGGCTTTAGCCACAACAAAGCCATGAACGCGGCGAGCAGATCGCAGACAATCATCGCCCAGAAGACCTTCGTCCATGACCCAGTCCTCGCGAAGAGCCAAGCCGCGCCCGGCCCCGCAAACGCCGCCGCCACTCCCTTCGCTGTGTACACGATGCCGTAGTTGGTAGTAGCCCATTTGTTTCCGTACAAGTCGCCGGTAATCGAGGGGAACAACGAGAAAATATTGCCCCACGCGAAGAAACACAGGCCCGACAACACAACGAACCAGACCGGATGATTGATCAGTTGCAGCAACGCATACACCGCGATCGCTTCCAGGATGAACGCGATGAAGATGGCATTCTCGCGGCCGATATTGTCAGACACCCATCCCCAGAACGGACGTGTCAACCCGTTCAGGATCCGGTCGACGGTGATGGCCAACACCAGCGCGGTCATGCCGAAAGCTACGATGACGTTGTCCACATGGTACGACGACGCCATGGGGTTCAGTTGCGCGGTAACCACCAACCCGCCGAAGGCCAGCATCGTCATCATCACGTAAATCACGTAGAAACGATGGCTGCCGCAGCATCTGCCACGGCGTCATATCCACCGCCGACGTGTTCACTTTGGCTTTGATCTTCGCTTCTTTCTCGTTCCAGTTCGGCGGCGTCCATCCTTCCGGCGGACGAGCCAGGAATAGCGAAGAAGCCAGCACCACCACGCCCTGGATAATTCCCCAGACGATGAACGTGTGCTGGTAGCCAGAGACTTTCAGCATGGCGGCGATGGGTGAGATCGTCGTCGCGGTACCGATGCCGAAAGCTCCAGCAGTGAGTCCAACGCAAAGACCGCGATGATCCGGAAACCACTTCAGCGCGTTGCCGATGGCGCCGCCATAGACGATTCCGGCGCCGATTCCGCCCACTCCGTACCAGAAATAGAGGCCGTTGATCGTCTCGGCATAGCCAGATCCGACCCAGCCCAGCCCGACCAGAATCGCGCCGACGCCCAGCATGAACCGGGGACCGATTTTATCCACCAGGTATCCTTCGAACGGCACAAGCCACGTTTCCAGTGCGACGAACAAAGTGAACGTCCACTGGACAGCTACCAGCGAGACGTGCAGATGCGCTTGTATCGGTTTGGTGAAAAGCGTCCAGGCATATTGCAGGTTCGCGATCGCCATCATTGCGACGATGCCGGCGATTAATTGAATCCAACGATTTGGAATGCGGGAGGGATGAATCAGAGATGCAGGAGTTGCGTGCAGACATAGGCGTACCTCCGTGACGGCGCGTGAGACATTAAAAGCGCTTAGCCAGAACGACATGGTTCTAAGCTCGAAAGCCCCGTGAATCGTACCACGAATTTGCTATACTGGTCCGCTAATCGAACCACTTGCGGGACACAGTTAGCAGGCTCGCCTTGGGCTGTCAAGAGGTTCGTTGCCCCTCCCCTCGGCCAGTTTCGTCTCGCCCGTGGGTTCCCTGTCGCCCCCGGTAACTTGTGGTATGGAGGTAACACCAATGCCAATGGAAGAAAGTCTGCGAGCACAGCTCGAAACGTACCTTACTCACCTCGACGGTCTGATCCGTCGCGGCCGTCAAGTGCGCGAAACGCTCGCGAACGATCCCTCCAATCCAGCGGCGATGGCGCGCCACTCGCGCCTGGCAGGAAGACTGTGGCGTCACCATCAATCAATTGTCCGGAGGCAGCAAATCCCATTGGCTGGCGCGATCTTTTAGCGAAGCGTTTCTGATGCGCTCAGACGATGGTCGAGCCGTCGTAGGGCGCGCCGCCCACCGAGATCGTCAATCGATTGATCGACGTTCTCGAGCAAGCCATCGCACGCTTTCCGGAATGGAAGATGGCGCGGACGCTTCTGAGATTCTCGCCTGCATCCGCGTCAGCGCAAGCGCCCGCTCCTCGCCGGTTCGAGTTCGTTCACAACTCGGATCTGCGTCCGGTACTTGAGCAAGCCTACACCGATAGCCGCCAGCGCTCTTGAACAAAAAGATTATGAGCTGGCGCTGCGCACTTCTTGCGGAATCCTCGAAGCCATCGTCACCGACGCGCTGGAACATCAAGGGCCAGAATGCGCTCGCCGGCAGCCGGCGCGCCCGCGGGAAAAATTGGCGATTGGCCGTTCGAGACGCGCCTGGCCGTCGCAGAAAAGACTGGACTCATTCGCGGCGGCTGCGCCCGGCTGCCGTCCGTCGCGCGAACGTATCGAGACCACGCGAATGCCGGCAGCGAGAACGGCGCGGAGTCTAAAATTTCCGAGCGCGATGCGCGACAGACCGGCCAGGTTCTCCACGTCATCATGCGAGATCTGGATCCCAGCCGCTAGAGCGCAATTGCCGTACCGCGAAATTGGGGTTTGCGAACCAATCGAGCACCATCGCGACGCTGAATCGATCCAGGAGTCTAATCTTCCAGATCCTGCCGAAACACCGGCTGCGAAGGATTCACGCTTCCATCAATGACAGCCACCAGCAGATTTCCGAACGCGTTCCGTCGCTTCTTCCAACGATCGCGTAACCGCGTTCCCGCTGTAGCGCTCCACTGCCGAATAAATCAACGTGAAATAACGTCCCGAGGAATACTGCAGCTCGAGCAACTTGTTCGGCATGTCGGGATCGCCTTCCTGTCCCAACACATCCATCAGCGCCACCGTCCACTGCACGCCTTTCGGGTCGGTAACGACCTCGCGCTCGAGGTACTGCCATTCGTCCATGCTCCAAAGGGCATATCTATTCCAGCAGTTGCTCGCAGCGCCTGCGCAACCTGCGATCCGGTAAATGGTTTCGGTACCAGCACAGCGTTTTTTGCGCTTTCCGCGAACGCAGGCTCGCGTCAGCCGCCTCCGGAGTGTCGCTGATGATTACGATGGGAGAGTTCGGCGTGTTCGGGATTCTGACGCACGGCGTCGAAGAGCGCCTCGCTCATGTCAAACGAAGTACAATCCAGCACGAGCGCGTCCGCTCGTTGCTCTGTGAATCAGTTCGTTGACGGCGACGTGTATATCCCGACGCGAATACCTCGATAGCCCGCGTCGCGCAGCGCAAACGACAGAAGCTCGGCAATCTCCGGCGTGTCGTCGATAAGCAGTATGCGGCGCGAAGCGCACGCTACTTCTTGCCGACGTTTCCGGTGCCGGGCAGCCGCTTCTTCTTGCCTTCGCACGGCTCCAGATCCATCACCCAGATTCGTCCGCCCGCCGTGTAGTAAGCGCGATGATCGTTCTCGACCATCGCGCCCCACGCCTCCAGCGTGCGCATCGCGAACGTCACTCCCTCGAAGTTATTGCGCGCGTGATTCAGCACTTCGTTCGTGTGCCAGTTGTCCGTGAGGATCGCGTCGCCACCGTGCACGCGCAGCACCGTGTAGTAGCGGTCGAACGCCGCTTCCGGCCGCACGTCGCGCGTCGAGCCGCGCTTCTTGCCTTCACTGACGATGTAGCTTTCCTGCGCCTCGGGAGCGGCAGGTGCTGCGGCGGAACTGCTGCTTTAGTGTTCATAGGGTTTGCGCCACCGTCTCGGCTTCTGCTGCAGCCGACCATATTTACCAGGTTTTTCGCATCCGCGGCCTGAATCAAAGCCTCCGGCAACTCGACGCCCATCATCCGCCATTGCTCGTTGGCAAACTTCTGCAGCTTGGCGATGTGCTCGGCGTGCAGGTGGCCGAAGCGTCCTTGCAATTTCAAATATTCCGACACCGGCCGCATCGTTCTGCGGGCGGAAGCTGTAATCGTATGCGCGCTTCTCCGGATTCCACTCCCACATCGGATACAGCCCGCATTCCACCACCAGCCGGCCCAAGATCGATCGAGCGCGGCGTCTCGTACACGAAGCCCTTCTGGCACGGCGTGTAAACCATCAGGTACGACAGCGCCCTTGTGGTTCAGCCCCTTGCGCACTTTGTTCATCAGGTCGATGGGATAGCCCACGCTCGCCGTCGCCACATAGCAGTGCGGATGTCCAGCCGCCATCATGCGCGCGAGATCCTTCGGGAACAGCTTCTTCCCCTCCGGAACTTCCGGTCCTGGAGGCGAGAAGGTCGTCATGCCGCCGTACGGCGTGCGCGACGACGCTTGAATGCCGGTGTTCGCGTACTGCTCGTTGTCGTAGCAGATGATCAGGCAGTCGTGATTGCGATAGAGCGCGCCTGAAATCGACGCCAAGCCCAATGTCCGAAGCGCTGCCGTCGCCCGCTTCGCAAATAATATTCGGAAACTTGCCCTGCCACTTGCCCTTGCGGATCATGGCTTCATACGCCGCGGCCACGCCCGCGGTGAAGCTGCCCGCGCTGCCAATCTGCGTGTGCGCCCACGGCACATTGTAGGGCGTGCACAAATACGAGCTGTTCGCCACGTACATGCAGCCCGTCGGCCCCACCAGAATCGTATTGTCGCCGGCCGCTTTGCTCGTCATGCGGTACTGAATCGACGGCCCGCAACCCGCGCAGGTGCGGTGGCCCGGGGACGAAACGGCTCGGACGACGGCAATTCCGGATTGAAGAATCGCGCCCCTTGATTCGGGCTTCCGAGAATCGGCAGTAGCTGTCGTTGAACTTCAATCGTTGGCATCTCAGTTCCTCCCAATGTCAGATATGTGGACTGCGCCCGCATCGTCGTGCGAACCGTCAGGCTCGCCGAACAAATAACGTTCTACTCTTCGAACCCGACCCAATGCGTGCGCTTCTCGATCTTGCCGCGCTTCTGCGCTTCCGTCATTTTCTTGGTCATCCAGTAAAATTCCTTCAGCACGATCGCCTCGCCGCCCATTCCCGCCATGAACGACAGCACCAGCGGCTGCTTCTGGCTTTCGTACAGAGCCGCGCAAACCTCGGAGTACAGCACGCCGCCGCTGCTCACGCTGCCCAGACCCATGTTGGTCTCGATCACGCCAACCACTTTGAACTTGCTCAGCACTTCGTTCACGCGATCCGTCGGATATGGCCGGATCGTTCGCAGCCGCACCATCCCGACCTTCATGCCCGTTGTCGCGCATATGCTTAATCGCAAAGCGCGCCGTCACAGCGTGCGCGCCCTGCAGGAAGAACACCACGTCCGCGTCGTCGGTCATGTACTCTTCGACCCACGGATCGTACGTCCGCCCGAAAATCTTCGCGAACTCGTCGTGCACTTCCTCGATCACCGCCATCGAGCCTTCCATCGCGCGCGCACGCTCCAACTGCAGCGGCGGACCCTGCTCCGGCATGATCTGCGGCCCGTGCGACACCGGATGCCGCGGATCGAGCGGATAAGGATGCTTGTAAGGCGGCAAAAATTCCTTCACCTGGCCGGTGTCCGGCAATTCCACGTCGCCCGTGATGTGCGAAACGAAGAATCCATCCTGGCAGACCATCTGCGGCAGCAGCACGCGCGGATCTTCGCCGATGCGATACGCCATCAAGTGATTGTCAAATGCTTCCTGCGCGTCGCAAGACCAGCCCATCAGCCAGCCCATGTCGCGCGTCGAAAGAGCATCCGTATGCTCCGAACCGAAATCGCCCGGAGGATCGAGCGTGCGGTCGGCGATCATCATTTGCACCGGCATGCGGCTGCCCGAGATCGGCGAATAAAGCTCGTAGGCAAACTGCACGCCCACGCCCGAGCTTCCGGTGAACACGCGCGCGCCGCTCGACGAAGCGCCGTGCGAGATGCTCAACTGCGAGTGCTCGCTATCGGCCACGATGTACTCGGCGTCGAGTTCCCCGTTGGCCACCATCTGCGCCAGCGCCATCATCGTCGCAGTGTAAGGCCGGATCGGATACGCCGCGATCACATCCACGTCCGCGTACTTCGCCGCCTGCGCCGAAGCGACGCAGCCGTTGATCCGCACCATTCTTTTCTTTCACTTCCGTTGCCGTTGCCATGGTTCGCTCCAATCCTGAATGTTTCCGAAATGTTGGCTATAGATTCTTGCCGCGCGATCGCCCAGATGCCTCAACTCTTCCGCCTGCCGTCCGTGCAATCCCGGCGAAATCGCGAACGCCGTATCCATTCGCACCACGCCGGTATCGAAGTCCAGTTCCGGCACGCCCTCTAGGCAGCCAGTCGGACATTCCTCGATGCACACGCGGCAACCCTTGCAGTAATCCACCAAAATCTTGTACAGCCCGTTCGAACGCACATCGCGCACGATGCACGGCTCGGGACAGACCAGGTAACAGTTGTCGCAAGCATTGCACGTGCCGCAACTGAAGCAGCGACCGGCCTCCTCCACCGCCTGCTCTTCCGTGAACGCCTGAATCACTTCTTGCTGCGTCTTGCGCCGGCTCGTCGGAGGCAGCAAGTTCCTGCTTCACACGCGGGAAGTGCGGGAAATAAGTCATGTTCATGCGGTTCAAATCGAAAATCACGTCCACCGGAATCGTGCGCGGCTCCAGCGTCACTCCGCGCATCACCTTGTCCAGATTGAACGCCACGCGCTTTCCGTCGCCGACCGCATTCACCACCATCAGCGGCTGCCCCGAACCGAGCTGCACGATGTCGCCCGCCGCAAAAAAGTTCGTGTCGCCCAGACGTCCGAAGCGATCGATCTTGATCGTGCCGCGCTCGGTCTTGAATTCCTCCGGCAGCCACTTCGAGCGAAGCTCGCTGTCCCACCGCGATGATCACGTTGTCCACCGCGAATTGCTCCGGCGTGGAGCCTCGTGATCAATATTGATCGGCGAAGCATTGATCGCGCCAGAAAACTTCGCAGGATGCAGCTGCAAAGCCTCCACCTGCCGTTGCCGAGGACCGCCGTCACCGCCTTCCCGTGCATCAGCTCCACGCCTTCTTCCTTGCATGTCGTGCAAATCTTCCGGCGACGCCGGCATTTCCTGCGGGTGCGCTTCCACCGTGATCATGGTCACTTCCACGGCGCCTTGCCGCAGCGCTTCGCGCGCGCAATCGATCGCCGTGTTTCCGCCGCCGATCACTGCCACGCGAGCACCGACCTTCACCTTGGAAGTTCCCATCCCGATGTCGCGCAGGAACGGAAGTCCGAATGCACACCCTGCTTATCCTCGCCCTCGGCTCGCACGCTGTTTGGCTCGATCAGGCCCACCGCCAGCACGCAAGCGTCGTAATTCTTCTTCAGATCATCCCAGGTGACATCCTTTCCCACTTCGACGTTCGTCTTGATCGTGATGCCAAGCTCGACCAGCCGCTCGATCTCGCGATCCAGCACGTCCTGCGGCAAAACCCAATCCGGAATCCCTCCGCGATTCAACCCGCCGGCCTTCGGCGATTTCTCAAAGATCGTAACTGCGTAGCCCAGACGCGCCAGCTGGTACGCCGCACTGTGCCCCGCAGGACCCGAACCGACCACCGCCACTTTCTTGCCGTTGGGCGTCCCGGGCTTCACCACATCGCGCGTCAACGCCTGTCCCAAATCGCCAAGAAACCGCTCGACCGCGCGAATCGAAATCGCCTCATCGTATTTCCCGCGATTACAAGCTTGCTCGCACGGGTGATAACACACGCGCCCCGTCACCGACGGGAACGGCATGTCTTCCTTGATGAGCGCGTAAGCGTCCAGATACTTTCCGCGCTTCACCAAGTCGAGATAGCCCTGAATTTTTTCGTTCGTGCCGCAAGCGTTGTTGCAAGGCGGCAATTTGTCGCGGTACACCGGCCGGATCGAACGCCAGTTGCCGGTGGGAAATAAATCCTGCCCCTTTTCCTGCGTAGGAGCAGGTGTAATGCCGGCAAACGGAATCTTCAGCCACTCGGGAATCTTTGTGCCTTTGGTTGACATGTGTTCCTTTCCCTACGCCGCTACTGGATTCAGCGGCATGATGTGCAATTCTTCGAGCGCCAATTTAAACGCGTGCTGGTTCGCAATCATCGGTTGAATCGTTGCCATCTTCACGATGCCCGTAGTCTTCACCACCGCTGCAATCAAAGGTGCGGCGATATCCGGCGCAATCGATTTGTTGCGCTCGGCCGCGCCTTCCGTCGAAAGACGGTCGAGGCCCAACTCGCCCAGCCGGTAATAAAGCCACTTGTGGTCGGCGATCTTCGCGGCATCCACGCAGACCAGCTGCGCCAACCGCTCCGCGCCGGGCACGAAACGCATCATGTACTCCGGCGTGTAGTGCGTATTGATGACCAGCGTTCCGCCGGGAGGCATTCCGCGCATATAATCCCAACCCTTCACCATCGTCCCTTCCACCAGCACGACAATGTTGGGCTGCTCGTTTTCGTACGTGAGCTCGTTCTCGAGCACCGTGTCGCTCACGCGGCAATATTTTCGCGTGGGGCAATTCGTGCGATCGGGATTGTCCACGTAGTTTTCCATCGCCTGCGCGTACTTCCCTTCCAGCCGCGCCGAAGCGGAAATCGAATTGACGATGTCGCGCCCCTCTTTGTCCATGATGATCCCGCGCGTCCAAACCGTGAGTTCCGTATAAGCCATATTCCGCCTCGCTATTCAGTGGTCGCGTCGGGGCACAAATCCCGGCGCCTTTGCTCAACTTGTTCCCGACGACTTTCGCATGATTGCAGCGACTTCCGCGATCGGACTCCAGAACCGCCAGAAAATCGTCGCGCAATACAACGAAAGGCGCGGCACGCCTGCCCGTCCTGAAATTCCGCAATCGCCAGCAGCGTCGCCTTCTTGCAGAGGCTTTCAATATCCGCGCCCGTGAGCCCGTCCATCCGCTCCGCAAAATCCGCGAAATCGACATCGGAAGCCAGCGGCACGCGCTGGCAACACAAGCTGCAGAATCGCCGCGCGATCCACAGCGTCCGGTTTTGCGAACGGAATCTTATAGTCGAAGCGTCCGCTGCGCAACAGAGCCGGCTCAATCCGCTCCGGCCGATTCGTCGCGGCCAGCAAAATCACGCCTTTCACGTCGCGCAAATTATCGATCTCGCGCAACAGCTGGCTCAGAATCCTTTGATACACGTCCGTGCCGAACTGCTCGGTGCCAAACCTCGGCGCCAGCGCGTCAATCGTGTCAAAAAACAAAATGCAAGGCGCTGCCCGTCTGGCCTTCTTGAATACTTCGCGCAGCGCTCGCTCCGATTCGCCCAGCCACTTCGAATAAAGCTGCGGCCCATCAATCGCGATCAGCGGCATCTGTTTTTCACCCGAAAGCGCTCGCGCCATCGCGGTCTTTCCCGTTCCAGACGGCCCCGCCAGCAGAATCCCGCGCGGCGGCGCCAGTCCTACCTGCTCGTAAATCTCGTCGCGCATGTGCGAATGCTCGATCACTGCGTCGAGCAGCCGCTTTTCCTCGTTCAATCCGCCCAGAGAAGCAAACGTCGAAGTGCTCCGCTCGATGAAGAATTCGCGCGTCGCGCTAGGCTCCACTTCCTTCAACCCAGCAAGAAAATCCTCGCGCGTAACCTGCAACTTCGTCCAGCTCGGCAGATACGGCGCCGTCGGTCTCCAGCGGAAACGACGAAAGAAATCCGCGCAAAGCGATCATGCCCACTTCCTGTCCCAACGCTTCCAGGTCAGCGCCCACAAATCCGTGCGAATGCTCGGCGATCTCCTTCAAATTCACATCGGCCGCCAGCGGCATCGCCCGCGTATGAATTTTCAAAATCTGCAAACGCGCCTGCGTATTGGGCACCCCAATTTCGATTTCGCGATCGAAACGTCCCGGTCGCCGCAGCGCCGGATCGAGAACCTCCGGAATATTCGTCGCGCCGATAACGATCACTTGCCCGCGCGCCACAAACCCATCCATCAAGCTGAGCAGTTGCGCCACCACGCGCTTTTCAACTTCGCCGGAAACCTCCGCGCGCTTGGGCGCCACGGCATCAATTTCGTCAATAAACAGGATCGAAGGTGAATGCCGCGCCGCTTCTTCGAAAACTTCGCGGAGCTTGGCCTCGCTCTCGCCGTAAAACTTCCGCATGATCTCCGGGCCGTTCAAGTGAATGAAGTGCACGCGGCTCTCAGCCGCCACAGCGCGCGCAAGCAAAGTCTTGCCCGTCCCCGGCGGCCCGTAAAGCAACACGCCCTTCGGCGCCAGAATTCCCAGCCGCTCAAAAATTCGCGAATACTTCAGCGGCAACTCAACAATTTCGCGCACCCGCTCGACTTCGCGCTCCAAGCCCGCCGATATCTTCGTACGAAACCGCCGGAGCACGCGCCGCCGTCTTCTCGCCTTCCACGACGCGCAAGTCCGTGCGCTTTCCGATCACCACCGGCCCGAAGGAATCGTGCGCACAACCTGAAAATTCACGGCCTTCGCAAACGTCGGCACGCGTACCACGCCGCCCGCCATCACCGGCACACCCTACCAGATCCTCAAGCATCCGCTCCGGCGCAATCGTCGCCGGCGCCGCGCCCACCCACAGCGGCGACAAGACGAACCGCCACCGCCTGCTGATGTTCGATAGGCGTCACCGTCACCTGTTCCTGCAATCCCGCGCTGCAATTGCTGCGGCACGTGCCGTCAATCTGAATCATGCCTTCGAATCCGTCGTCCGAAAGCTCGGCGCGGCCCACGGCCACCGTACCGCCGGTAATTTTCAGCAAATCGCCCGCTCGCGCGCCAATCCGCTGCAGGTCGGCCGGAGACAGTCGCGCGATCGCGTGACCGACGTCCTCCACGCGCGCCTCCGCCACGCGCAGTGTGAGCGTCGCGGTCGCAGATGAATTGACGATTTCCGTCATGGCGTGACCTGCAAATTGCAGCAAAAAGTATGGCGGGCGCATTCGTAGCGGAGAGTTCCTTGAAAAATTCCTCGGTCGGAATTTTCAATCGCGATTCGCACGCGCAAGTTGCAACTCTCCCTGCTTCTAAAGTCTTGTTCAGCACGATCTCTTCGACGTCTTCAATGTGCCGCCGCATCGCAGTGTTCGCCGCTTCCGTATCGTGGCGCTTGATCGCCGCCAGAATCCGCCGGTGGCCGGCGAGTGATTTTTCCGCGCGCCCGTCTACCTGCAAAGAGCGCTCGCGCGTGTCGCGCAGCAGGTCCATCAGCGTGTCGATCACCTTCAGCACCACGGTATTGCCGGAAGCCAGCGCAATGCTGTAATGAAATTCCGCGTCCTCGGTGATGGCCGCTTCTCCCTGCGTTTGTTTTTCCTCTTGTCGCTTCAGGATTTCTTCCATCTCAGCGATTTCGTCGTCCGAAGCATGCGAAGCCGCGCGCGCCGCCAGCGGCGGTTCCAGCATCTTGCGAAAATCCAGAAGCTCGGTAACCAGTTCCTGCCGGCGCTTCAGAACGCTGCCAAAGGGATCAACGGGTGAATCGCCAGATCGATCGCAAACGATAGTCCCTGCGCCTTGACGCGGTTCCACCAGGCCCATCAATTCCAGCCCGCGAATCGCGTCGCGTATCGAGCTGCGGCTCACCTGCAACGTCTCCGCCAGCTCGCGTTCCGACGGCAGTTTGTCACCAGGTTTCATCTTTTTCAGAATTAGACGCTCGATCTGCTTCGCAACTTCTTCGTAGACCTTGTTCCTGCGAATCACTGCGAAATCGGATTTGAGAGGTGTTGGCATATGCAAGTGGTCTGAGAAGTGGACCAGTTGACCAACGGAGTATACCCCCGCTGTCAAGGCCCTAGCAAATTTTTCCTTTCCCTACGCAGAATCAGAAAATGCTGTCGAAACTACCTACCCGTGAGAGTGCCTTCCGCTAGACCGGCGAATGCCGTCCCTGCACGATCAGTTCCTCCGCAATGCGCCGCGCTTCGGGCAGCGTCTCCGCCGCCTTGCGATCGATTTCCGCCGGTAAATCGCGCTCAATTTTCGCAAGTTCGTCGTCAAACACATGCGTCACCAGCGCGGGAGAGTGTTCCACCGACTTGCCATCATCGCCCGGCACTTTCACTTTGTGCAGCACGCGCTGCGCGATCATCAGCCGGTAGATGCGGTCGGTCGCCAGATCTTCCATGTAGCCGTCCAGCAGGCTTGCGCCCTTTCCGTTGAGCACTCCGTTGCGATAACGAATCACGGTGCGCACGGCCGCGCGCGTTCCGGCCAAACGTTGTTTCGCCGACGCCTTTCGGAATCGGTCGCAGATCGGGATGCGAGTTCGCAAGCTTCGGCCGCTTTGAAATTTGATTCGGATATGGGAATTGCGCGACCGCGATCTCGTTCTGATCCGGATGCCCCGTCCACGCGCCATCCATCAAGCAGTTGGCTTCGTTCTGCTTGTCCTGTTTTAGAACTTTCATGCCCGCTCATTTAATTCCGCGTCGGTGCGGCTGGGAAAGAGCGCGGTCATTCCGCCGATGGCGTGCGCTCCGTGCTTGTGGCAAATTTCCGGCATCAGCGTGCGGAAGTTTTGGAAGAAAGCCACGTCGTGCGGAATGGTATTGCGATCCGGCAAAATCCAGTCGGGATCCTCGATCATGAAATCGATCAGCGACGCCATGTAATCCCAGCGGCCCAGGTTCAATCCCAGGCAGTGCTCGCGCAGATTGAAAAGAAATTCCTCCATCTGATACGCCAGCGGATGCGCCTCCACCAGCGCCATGCACTTGATGTAATCCTTAGGCAGTCCTTTTGATTTCGCAAGAGCCTGAAACAGATCGCGCCACCAGAAAGCCTCTTCGGCGGATTCGCTCTTGGGGATGTACACCGAGAAGTTGTGCGGCAACGTGGTCGGATCGATCTGGTACCAAATCAGCGCCAGATCGAAAAGCGAAGCGGACATGATTTCGTTCTTGATCACTCCACCCTGGCTGATGTGCAGCCCACGCGGCCGCACCCACGTAACCGTTTTCGAGCGCTGCACCGTGACAGTCTTCCCGCGCTTCTTGTCGTCGTAGCTCAGTTCATATTTGTAAGCGGCTAGCGTATTTTTAATTGCGAGCAGTATGTGTTCCCATGTGTTGGCTGTGGAATCCTCCAGGTCGATCATCACCGCGGGAGATCCGGAGTTCAGCAATTTTACTGTCAACTCGGCATCGTCCGCCGGACCGGTCATCTGGTTGCGCTGATCTGCGCACCATTCGGGCACATCGATTCGCCAATCGAAAGTAGTGGACTCTGAAGCCGGCAAATAATTCGGTGGATTTCCGCGATGCGACAACTCGAGCGCATTCGCGCGTTCCGCCACCAACCTCTGCTGCCATGGCGTAAATTTTTTGTGCAGAGGCAGCAGAAAATCATAGAACCCTGCCGGCAGGTCCGTTCGGGGATTCATATTACTCGGCGCGTAGTTCATTTGTGGCAACCTGCTATTTTCGGCATGCCATGCGCAGCCGAATGATGTCGGCGTTTTCGCTTCGCCGTCGCGCCATCATGGCAGGGCACGTAGGGGGAGTCAAATATCTTGAACCCGCGCGACCGCGCCACGCGCGCACGCAACATTTAGCGCGCCGCGACAAAGAAATAAGCGCTCATTACCACGCCAACTCCAATCACGAACGCCCGCACCTTTTGCGGATCGGCTTTCTGCGCGTAATGCGCGCCAAACCATCCGCCCAGCAGTGCGCCCGCCACCATCACCCCGCACTGCGCCCACAATACCGCTCCTGCCACAATAAAAGTAATCACTGCCACCGCATTTATCGCCGCCGCAAGCAACGTCCTGATCGCTCCCATCGCGTTAATATCGCGCATCCCCAGCGCCGCCAGCATTCCCAGCAAAATGAACCCGATTCCCGCGCCGAAGTATCCGCCATACACGGCCACCAGCAGTACAATGAAGGAGCTCACCGCGATCGCTCGCCACGAAATCTTGCGCAGATCATCGACGGCGGCACTGGTTCCCGCAATTGCCCGGATCTGATTGCCGAACGCAAACAGCAAAGTACCGCTCAAGATCAACCACGGCACAAAATGCAGAAAAGTTCGTTGCGGAGTTTCCAGGAGCAGCAGCGCGCCGGCCCATCCTCCGGCAACGCTGGTCACGAGCAGCGGAATCAACAAGCGCAGCGGCGCGTCCAGCCGCTTTATATACGCGATTGCACTCGCCGCCAGCCCCGGCCAAAGCGCCACGGTGTTCGTCGCGTTGGCCTGCACTGGCGGCACGCGCATAAACAGTAGCGCGGGAAACGAAATGAAGCTGCCGCCGCCCGCCAAAGCGTTCAAGGTTCCGGCGATCCCCGCGGCGAAAAACAGAAAGAGAGCCTGGCTGAATTGCAAACTCATGAGCCAGCAGAATACCGGCTGATCGCGCCGCGGTCTATTCCAAAGCCTTCGCCTTTTTTCTCACTGCCGCGAGCAATTGCGGAGGCAGCGCGGAGTAACCTTCCAGCACAGCGGAGTGTTGTCCATCGGTGTAAACCCAATCCAGCAGATCGACCAGTGCCGCTGCGCGCGCAGCGTCAGAAGCGGGAATTCGCAAATAAATCCAGGTAAAACTTGCAATCGGATAGGAATCCGCTCCCGATACGTTCGTCAACGAAGCGGAAAAGTTATTCCAACGCGGCTCCTCGGCGGCGTCGCACGCTGCCGCAATGGTGTCCGCAGAAGCTTTCACAAACTTCCCCGCGGGATTCAAGACGGTCGCCTGGGGAATTCCCGCCTTCACCGCATACTGATACTCGACGTAGCCGATGGCACCCGGAATGTTCTTAACTTTGTCCGCCATATCCGAACTGCGTTCCGCTGGCTCGCCCACCGACCACTTCGGCGAAGGAGTTACTCCCACTTCCGTGCGGAATTTTGAATTCACCTTCGACAAGAAGTCGGTGAATACATAGTTAGATCCTTTCCCCGCCGGGCGGTTGATCACTTGGATCGGAACATTCGGCAGCGTGACCTCGGGATTCAGTTTAGCGATCTGCGGCGCATTCCACGTCTTCACTTCGCCCAGATAAATCTCAGCCAGCACGTCCCCGGAAAGTCGCAGCTCCTGATGAAGATCGGGAAGATTGTAAATGGGCACGATCCCGATCAGCACGACCGGCAATTCCGTCAAGCTGCCCTCTTTGCGCTGCTTTTCCGTGAGCGGCGCCTCGCCCGCGCCAAAATCGCTCGCGCCGCGCGAAATTTCCTTGATGCCTTCGCTGGTGCCGATCGGAAGGTAGCGAATCTGAATGTTGGCGTTGCGCTTGCCGTATTCTTGCGTCCAGCGGGTGTAAAGAGGCGCGGGCACGCTTGAGCCGGATCCTACCAGAACAATGGAGCTCTGGGCCTGCGCCGACGAATTGCACACCGCGAAAGCGAGAAGCAGAAACACCCCTATCGGCGAAAGCAAACACGAGCCTGGACGTCGCTGCGCACTACTCGAGGCCGACAAATTCGCACGCACCTTCATCTTGTTCCTCCTGAACGTGGCCGGGTTGTTCCACACCAACCCGTGCCGTTCGCCATCGGGGACCCAAGTCAGCTGCTTACGATAACTTACCACCGATGAACGAACGCGGCCCGCCTCGTGAGCAGTCAGGTTGTCAGACTAGAAACGTCTCCAAACGTATTCTGCACCGGGGATGGAAACCAAACGTTCGACTCCGCTACGCGACGGAGTCCAGAAATGCTAGCTTCTATGGTTTTCAGGATTCCGATACGACGCGTTGCGCATTACGCCGCCATTCCTGGCGAGCGGCCGCTCTCTCACACAATTCCCCCATCAAACCCGCTAACTTGTCCGCGAACTCGACTGGTATAGCGATATGCTTTACAGACAAATTTCATAATTTTCTTGACACACCTTAATTCGCTGTGCTAAACGCCAACCTGCTTTTCCCAGATGCTTTGCATAAAGGAAAATTATGCGCTCGCCAAAACTGTGGTGTGTGCTTGTCACGTTTGTGTGCCTCGCCGCTGCTCCGCTCGCGTTTGCACAGAGCGACAAACCAGCCGGCGACCCGGCGCAGGCGAAATCAACCGCCAAACCCGCCACCGAGGACGAGGTCCAGCTGCTGCGCAGTGAGGTGGCGGAGCTCAAGGCGCAGATCCAGCGCCTCGTCCAAGCCAGCGGACAGAAAGACTCCGGCGACGCTCACCTGGTGCAAGCGAGCGACGTCGTAGCGAGCAACTCTAAGCCCGATGACGTCAACGCGCCTCCCGCTGTCACTCCTGCGGATATTGACGGCCTGCAAAAAGAGATCGAGGTCCTGCAGAAGAAGGCTGCGGACGTTCCCGCGGTTACCGCCGGATGGAACGGCGAGCATTTTTTCCTGAAGAGCAGCGACGGCAAGTTCACGATGATGCCGATCGGATACTTAAATGCTCAGTATAATTTCTACAAAGGCGACGGCGCACCTTCGGACACATTCTCCATCAGGCGTGCCCGGTTCGGCGTTCAAGGCAACTACGGCAGCCAACTTGACTATTCGTTCCTGTTCGAGACGGCCTCCACCGCGACTCCTACAATCGCAATCCGCGACGCTTACATGGATTTTAAGCCTTGGAATACCTTCAAAATACAGGGCGGCCAATACAAGGTGCCGTTCTCCATGGAAGTCGGAACCGCCGATACCAACGTTGAGTTCGCTGACCGTTCCATTAACTCCGTGCTGTACCCGGATGCCGCAGGGGCTTTCCGCGCTCCCGGCATTGACGCTCACGGTGATTTAGCCGGTGGTCGCATGCAGTACTGGGTCGGCATTTTCAACGGGCAGGGACTGCTGGCAGTGGGTACCACCAACGAGCCCGAAGTTGTCGGAAGGGTCCGATTCGCTCCCTGGAGAGATTCCGACATTCACCTTCTGAAGGACCTATCTTTCGGAGGATCTGTCGAGCATAGCCGATCCCGGGGCCTTTCAAACGAATTGAGCTTCAGCGGAGTCTTGACCGACGGCACCTATACTTTCTTTCCGCAGTTCCGGATCAATGGCGGAGTTGAGCGATATAACGGGTTTTTCGCGTGGTTGCGAGGGCCCATGGGTATTCGCGGAGAGTACACTCAACTCCTGCAGAAGCGCAGTAACATCGGCTCGCTCGCACCCGGCGGCGTTGCGTTCAACACCATTCCCGGCGTGAAGGGCTGGGGCACTTACGCTTCGGCCTCGTATTTGTTGACCGGCGAACGCGAACCGGAGAATGCCATTCCACGCGTCAAGCACCCGGTAATTGGCCCTAATTCTCCCGGCGAATCCGGTCCCCCGGGTTGGGGTGCTTGGGAGGTCCTGGCCCGTTACGCTTGGCTGGAAGGGAAAGCTGCCGGCGCCACTTGCGATGCCAGCACGATTCCGGCTTGCCCGATCACGCCGGGCATCGTCCCATACTACAGCGACCACACGATTCAATGGACGCTTGGCCTGAACTGGTATCTCAATTATTGGGTTCTCGTTAAATCGAACGTTAACTTCAATCAACTCAAAGACCCAAGCGTGCAGGGCATACTGCCCCGCAATTACTATGTGTATATCGAGCAGCTGCAGTTTCGGTTTTGATCGGATCTCAGACGCGTCGCCAGCGCCACTTGCTCGCCACAGCGTCGCGGATTCAGTGAACTCTTAAAATGCGGTTCGGCCACCGGGCAAATATCTTGGGAGGAAATTTCGATGAAACCGAAAATGTTTCCGCTGCTCGCCTTCGTCGCGCTGGTCGGGGTGATGCTCGTCTCGAACAGTTGCAGTAGCGGTCCGGCTGGGTGCCCGGTCTGCGGTACTCAGAAAAACGCGCAGATCGCCTTGATCGATGTGATGCTCGTGCCCGAGCACAATCCCAACGGCGAGCCTGGCGGCCCGTTTAATATTTTCGACATCAGCTGGACGGATCCGGTGAACCGCAATTTCTTCGTGTCCGACCGCGTCGGCCTCGATGTTCCGGTATTCAACACCGTTTCCGACATCGCGCTGTTTGCCATCGGCGGGCAGAATTCCGTCGCCGAGGCCGGCAATAATAGCAGCCTCTGCTGGGTGGATCCTGTCAGCACCGAAACCATTCCGCCCATCACCACTGCGCAGGGCAATTACACCCGCTTCGGCTGCAAGACGGATGGCTTCCGCCTTCCCGGCTTCTTTGGTCCCAACGGTAACTTCGGCGGATTCGTGGGTGGTCAATGTTGCGCTTCCCGTTCCAACAACCTGAACCCTCTGTCAGGTCCGAATGGACTGGAAATCTCAGGCGATGGAAATTTTATGTTTGTCGGGAACGGCAGCTCCGAAATGCTGGTATTCGATTTAGTCCCGATGATTTCCAGCAACTACAGCATGGCGCCCACGTTGACGGCCGTGATACCGACGGGCACCTCTCCGGACTATGACGGCCCCACGGGCGTCACCGGGTGCATGGCCTCTGCAAACGGCAGAGCGTTCTCGGACCCCAGTTGCGGCGACCTCCGCGGCGATGAACTCGCTACCACGGGCGGCGTTGTCACCTTCCCGCAGGACGGCCTCCCGCACTATCTTGTTTCCATCATCAATGGCGACCCGGGACTTCCGTTCGTCTCGATACTTGACGTTACCGGCGTCGT
Organism: uncultured Acidobacteriota bacterium; assembly: GCA_963786205.1. Classification (GTDB taxonomy): domain Bacteria; phylum Acidobacteriota; class Terriglobia; order Acidiferrales; family UBA7541; genus Palsa-295. The sequence goes on along the minus strand of CAWAYG010000009.1, from coordinate 468,527 downwards.
CACCAGAACCGGAACTCCGGCGCAACAGCATTGCCTCCCGTACTCACAGCAGAGCAACACCGCCGCCACCAACCCTTTCAGTCCTGGTGGTCCGTTCTCCACATTCGAAGTGAATTACTCCACCTGCGTCCTTGGCCAGATTTACTATGACGCTGCAGCCCAGAATGACGACACGGTGCTGATTGACGACGGCGGAGTGAACGGCTTGAATGGATTTGTCTGCCCCGATCCTTCACTCCAATTCAACGGCACTCCCGGTGTTCCAGGTGCACCGGTCCCGTCCGGCGCTTCCGGTCATGCGGCTGGCTTCAATCCGGATATCCCGTGCCATCACGGCCCCATGCTCACCGCGACCACTTCCACTCAGCCTGGTGGAGTATTCTGTGCTGCCGGACCCGGCACGCCGGCCGGCTGCATCGGTTCGTTCGCTCCTGCAGGCTTGGGCGGAATGGTTTTTTACCCGCCGACCAACACCTTCCTGCTGACCAATGGCAATTCCACGCCAGACATTACCGTCGGCAGCGTGGATGTGATCGATCCTCTCCATCCGATCACCGTAGGCGGTGTCACCAAATATGTCCCGGCCGTAATAAATAGTTTTCCGATCTACAATTGCATGCCCACCAGCCTGAACCTCGGCCCCGGCACCGACGTCTTCGTGGGCTGCGCCGATCACGACGGTCGCGCCTTCGCGCCCTCCAGCGTGATCATCAACGGCACCACCGGCGCGGTCCTTGCCACCATCAACAACGTCGGATTCGTTGATGAAACCTGGTACAACCCCGGGGATAACAATTATTACACCGCCTCGCGCGACATGCCCACCGGCCCCGTCCTCGGCGTCATCAATGCCGGCACCAGAAAGTGGCTAATCAACGTTCCCACCAACGGCAACGCCCACAGCGTCGCGGTCGACCCAAAGAACAATCACATCTTCGTGCCGCTGCCCTCGGGCGGTACCAATTGTGAAACGATCGCCGCTGATGGTTGCGTCGGCGTGTATGCATCGCAGTAATCGACGATCTGAAAGTGACCTCGAATGCGAAGCCCGAATTCACCCGCGTGGATTCGGGCTTCCGTCTTTTGCGGGACGCAGCGAACCTACCGGACCAGCGTCTCTTGATAGCGCATCATCTTCCACTCGCCGTCGCGATTGGTCCACAGCTCACCGATGAAAACCCTGCGGAAACGCAGCGCCGCGGTTTTGGGGAATTGCATGCTGCTCTCATACGTAACGAAAGCGTAGTGCGCTCCCAGCGGCTGCACCTGAAACATTTGCAACAAGTAATCGGTGTACATACTGTGATCTACTTCGCGCAGAGTTTTCGCCTTGCTGCGTTCTCCGTCGCCGTCGGATTCCACGGCCTGAAAATCGTCGGTCAGGAACGCGCCGTAACCGTCTTTGTCCTTGCTCTTGAAGGTGGCCCAGGCAGCTCGTACCTTCGCTTCCAGCAAGTCGGCAAGCTTGGGCTGCGCCGCGGCAGTCTTGGGCGCTGCGCTCTGCGCAGATCTACCCGCCGTGGCGACCTTGTCCGTTGCCGCAGCCTTGTCCGTCGGCGCGGATCCGGCTCCAGCGGCAGGCTGTTGAGCGTAGCCAACGCACGGCAGCGCGAGCGCCATACATGAGCACAAAACCCAATTTCGCATCAATTCCCTCCCCCATCAAGGCGCCGCGAATCTTACAAGCCTCGCGCCCGCCAGTCAAAGCAGAGTTCGCCTCACTCGCGCCGGCAGCCTTTTCGGCCCTTCAGAGTCTGTGTAGCATCTCGAGAGTCTTTGTAGCTCGTGGCTTTAGCCACGACGCAAACACAGCAAAATCAGCGCGGCTTCAGCCGCTGAAGTACCGCTTCTGCGGTTGTCACCGACACTATTCTTGTCGGCGGTTGCGGTTCCTGCGGCGCTTGGCTACTATGGGGTTTCTTGAGAGCTGCATTCATATTTACGGCAATCACGCGCGCTCGTTTTCGGCGTACGCGCAATCCTAATCAGGAGGCAATTCGATGAAACGAGCCCCAGTCCTGTTCCTCGCTCCGGTCATATTGGCGGGCTTTGGATTCTCAACCGTGGCCACGCAGCAACCTGCTACCGCTCATGTGTGGCGCGAATCTCAAAAGCCGGATGACAGCTCAATCTCGCGATTTACCCTGGTGGGCAAATTCCTAAAATCTCCCCAGACTGACGTCCCGAATCGCCCCGCTCTCGTCCTGGATTGCGTCCCCGCGAACGTGTCCCACAAATCCGAGGGCAAGTTCATCGCCGGCAATCTCCTCGTCGGCATCCCGCTCAAGATTGACTACATCGAACCCCAAGAAATTCACGGAACTTCCTACTACCCGAAAGTCGTGGTTCACTACCGCATCAACGACACCAAGGAAGAAGAAGGAAGGTGGACGCCCGGAACGGATAAGCTCTCCTCCTCCATCTCGAAGGAGTCACTGAAAAAAATGCTGCGCGCCCGCACCGTCGAAATCTCCACGCACAATGACGGCGGTAAAGATATCGCCATGCAATTCGATATGCCGGACCCCACGTCCGTTGCAGCGGCCTGCAACGTGGACGAACGGAAGTAGCAAGCAGTCGCGGCAGCGCCGCCGGCTCACCATGAACAAACGGCAAGCCGGCTGCGGAGCCAGCCACTGCTGCAGAACCTTCACGCGGCCGAACTTAGGCCTTTACTGGCATTGCGCTACGGAATTCTCTTCTGATTCCGAAGTGCACATTGGCAAGCGGAACGTCTCGTAGTGCTTGATGACCCACAAACCTTCATTGTTCGTTATGTAGATCAATTGCCGCCCCTCTTCGGAAAATACGCTGGTGACGCCATCAAACTTCTTGGCCGTATGCGGATTTTTCGGATCGCTCACATCCACCAGCCGAATCGTCTGCGTCGGTACGCTGGCTTGTCCCGACTGGTCGGATTGCACCGCAATGGCGACCCCCGCGCTCACGTCAGTCAATTTGGCTCCCGACGCTACGCGGTCCACCACTCGCGGATTTTTCGGATCGGTCACATCCACCACGGTGAAATGGGCATTTTGCTGGAGGTAGAGGTATTGCTTTCCGTTCTCTTGTTGCAAAAAAATCTGCCGCACCGCTGATCCCTGCAGCGGCAGGTGCCCCACTACATTGATCTTTTCTTTTGACCCATTCTTGGAGTTGTTCTGGGTTGCTGCGTCGCTAGGATTAAAATGCAAAAAGACTGCCATCAAAATCAACACCGCGCCGGCAAAGACTCGTGCACTCATCTTGTGAAACATGTGGATAATTTCCTCCGTTCGAAGCCGTCTCGCTCCACCCGGAATTTCCGTTTCTACCCTCCTGCTGATCGGAAAAATGCACCTAACTACCTTTGAAGCGGAATTCCCGATTTGGAACCGTCACAGCCGAATCCTACCTCTGTCCCGCCCCGGACACAACGAATTTGCCAATGAAGCAGGGCGCGAGGAAATGACATTGCTCGCACCGTAGCAGTCGCTCCGCCGGCGAGCACCGAGCACGAATGCCAAAAGTTGTCTCCGCTGAAATTAGCGAGTTCGGCGCGCGATTCGCCGGGAGGCATATAGCACATCAGTACTATTCCCGATTTGACGAAAACGAAGGAAGTACCTTCAACAGCCACTTGAATTCGCGCGAAGAACTCCTGCTCCTTCACATCGCCACCTAAATCCTTTCCTCAGTTCGCTTTGCGCCAAATAGAATGAGACCGCGCGTTGTGAACATGTTTCCACAGAGGCATGACACGAGGATGTCTTCTTCCCGTCAAATGTAAAGAATTGTCACAATCTAAATTACTAGTTGCGTAAGTACCGTGACTGGTGTATCAAAATATGTGTCCACCCCTCATCGCTGCCAAACAATAACCCACACACATTACTGGGGCCTTAAGAATGGGAAGTAAGCCCAAAGTGTTCATATTGTGCGTCAACCGCCTGTTGCGGGAATCAATCGCGAGGATTTTGACCAAGAGGACGGATTTTGAGATTGCCGCAGCGCAAGTGGATCATTCCTCGACCTGCGACCAAGTACGCGATTCCGGAGCAGACGTCCTTGTCCTCGACTCGTTGGACTTTCTGCCCGGTAACGATGAATTGCCGTCAGCAACTGGCAGGCATCAGCAGTCTTTAAAAAGCGTGCTTATTGCCATGACGGACGATCGGATTTCCTTCCTGACCGCGATACGTCGAGGTGCGCGGGGTTACGTCCTGCAAAATGCCTCCGCCGTGGATGTTGTATCCGCCGTGCGCACGGTTGCGGAGGGACACGCCGTATGCCCGCCTCATTACACGGAAGTTCTTTTCGACTATGTGGTGACGCAGACCGCGGAGTTACCCAACAGCCGGAAACAAGTGCAATGGGGATTGACGCGACGCGAACAGCAGCTGATCCCCTTGATCGGTCGCGGTCTCAGCAATAAAGAAATCGCAAATCACTTCAATATTTCTGAGCAAACTGTCAAAAACCACATTCATCGGATCCTGCGAAAGGTCGGTGCGGCCGACCGCTTAAGCATATACGAAGTTTTTCACAGTGAGCATATGGTCCCACGTACTACACACGCCGGCAATTCCATATAACCCAACCCGCCGCGCCCGGCCTCAACCACATCACCACGAGCAAACGAGCCTCAGGCCATGCTCCGGTCAGCCGGATACTCAGAATGCTGCCGAGATCGCAGAGAAATTCGGAATCGGAGACGCCGTTGATCACACCAGCGCCAACGGTGCGGTTACCACAGTATTTCAACAGAATTGCGGCGACGGAAAAGGTGAGAGAATCACAAGCGGGGTATGCGGATTGAAGCGGATGACAACTGCTCGAAAACGTTTCGGCGTCAAGGGCGACCTCACCCTTCCCCTGGTACGTCGTCTCCTTGCATGATGAGAAAAGCGAAGAGAACTTCGCCTTCTCTCAGTCCGAGGAACTCGCGGACGCTACCTTTGCGGCAGCGGCGCTCTTGCCTGGCGTCGCGCGTCGCACAGCAGCTCGGTGGCCATTCATGCTTCGAAGTACCGCCTCAGAGAGCGCGCTCCGAAATTCGCAGCTTAGCAGGTTGAAGTCTACGAGAAGCGGATTGTCAACGTCTCTGCGCAGCAAGGAAAAGTGCCCCAGTTGATAATGCGGTTCACTATTCAATTCCAATCTCAACTCCCAGATGGATTCGCTCTCGCCCGCGTCATCCCAGAACAACTGTAATTCACCGCCTGCTGTCTTTTTCATCGGAGAGCACGAAGTTCCGGAAAATGCCTCCCCCAGGTTGCGTCCTAGACGGAATCCGTCGAAGCCAATCGAGTGCAACGTGTTCCGCAGAATCACGCACACCATGACGAAATCCGTGCAAGAATTCAGCGCTTCCACGGCACGCCGGACTTCGACGTTGTTGGCGATCGCGCGCTTTCGCTCGGATGTCCTCCGCAAAATGTCCTGTAACTCCGAAAACTCCACATATCCCAGATATTGCACACCCAAGACAATCCCAATTCCGATTATTGCGAGGACCAGCGCGATCATCGCGGCATCGTGCAAAAGGATAAGACTTAAGAGCGCAAAACAAGAAGTGACACCGTACAGAACCAGCACAGCGCCTCGCTGCGACAGGCCGCGCTTCAGAAGCTTGTGGTGAATGTGATCGCGATCCCCTCGGAACAATGGTTTGCCGCTCACAAAGCGGCGCGAGATTGCCAGCGCGACGTCCAGTATTGGAAACCCGAACGCAACCACAGGGATTGCCACTGCAATCATCGTAGGCGCTTTTTGTGAGCCGGCCAGCGCCAAAGCTGCCAGCATGAATCCGATAAACATGCTGCCCGAGTCGCCCAAGAAAATAGATGCGGGATGAAAATTGAAGCGCAAGAAGCCGAGTATGGCGCCGGCTAGCGCAATCGCAAGAATAGTCACCATCGCGTTAGGCGCCAGAAGCGATAGCACGAATAATACGGTCGTCGAAAAGAAAGCGGATCCGGCAGCCAATCCATCCAGGCCGTCGATCAAGTTGAATGCATTGGTAATCAGCAGCACCCAAAACACCGTCAACGGCAGACCCGCGACGGTTCCCAATGTCCGTCCCGACGAAACGAGATCAATTCGATGAACTCCCACACCACCGATGTAAAGGAGCACGGCGGCTAGCGTTTGAATCCCGAATTTCCAGTACGGGCCCACGTAACGCACGTCATCGTAAAGACCGAGCAGAAATATTACGAAAGCAGAACCAAAGATGCAGAAGGCCGTTCGCGCGGGCAATACAAGCGGGACTCCCGTCACTCTTTGTAGTAATGCAGCCAGACCCGCCACGACCACAAACGATCCAAAAATGGCTACACCGCCGAGTCTCGGCACCGACTTCGTATGCACGTGCCGGTCCAATTCCGGCGGGGCAACCCATCCGCGCGAATTCGCGAAGTCTCGCAGCCGACCGGTAAAGACCATAGAGAGCACAATGCTGCTCACAAACACAAGCAAGTAGCAGCTAATGATCACAGGTGTCTCCAGTTCGGTTCTTTGCGCCACTGCAACGCAATGAACGAATTGTTATTGCTCAGTACTGCTGCCCTATTTTTGTGATTTAAATTTGTTTTGCGAGTTCGTGCCGGTTAGCAGGTGCATCGATCAATACTGTCGACGTCGCCGTCCGCGTGGGGTTGCTCAAACAAATCATTCCCCGCGTTTAGGCTCGCCAAAACTGGCCGCGCCTAGTTCGACGCTCGCGCTGGACTCATCTGCCTTACCCGGCTCAACACTTCGATAATGCGGGCCGCAGCGTGCCCGTCCCAATAGCGCGGAACCTTTCCCTTGGGCGCATCGTTCAACTGCTGGCGGATTGTCATTTTGATCCCTTCCCTGCTCGTGCCAGCGATGATGTTGGTTCCGCTTTCCACCGTAACGGGTCTTTCGGTGTTTTCCCTGACCGTAACGCAAGGGACGCCCAAGCACGTGGTCTCTTCCTGAATGCCGCCTGAATCCGTCACGACTATCGCGGCGTGTTTCATCAGGCAAAGAAAATCGAGGTAGCCTAAGGGCGCGGTCAGTACGATTCCACGCGGCGGGCGGCGCGAACCGCCAGCTTCGGGCGAACGGTCGCTGCGAGGAACCTTCAATCCAAATTCCTCGATCCTCTTTCGCGTGCGCGGATGCACGGGAAAGACAATCGGATATTCTGCAGCCAAGTCCTCAAGACCTGCGAGAATTTCACGAAATGCCTCGCGACGGTCGACGTTGCCCGGGCGATGCATGGTGACGAGGCCATACCGCAGGGTTCCCGCCTTATCTCCATTTGTGTCCATTCTCGTTCGAAGGCCCAATCGGTCCAACAACGTGGAGGAGTTCGCTTTTGCCTGAAACTTCAACAGCGAATCGATCATCGTATTTCCGACGAAATGAATCTTGTCAGCGGATATCCCTTCGTTTATCAAATTCTTGGCAGCACTTTCTTCGGTCACGAAGAGAAAATCAGCCACGTGGTCGGTAAGGATTCGATTGATCTCTTCCGGCATGCTCCGATCAAACGAGCGCAATCCCGACTCGACATGAGCGATCAGCGGACGCGATCCCGAACAATCAAATGAGACCTTTGCGGCGACTAAGGCACAGGCGAGTGTCGAATTCACATCTCCCGCGACTACCACGATCTCAGGTCTCTCGGTCAAAACTATTTCCTCAAATCGCCGCATGATCTCAGCGGTTTGCGTCGCATGTGATCCAAAATCCACGCCCATAAAGATGTCCGGTCGCGGGAGCTCCAGGTCATCGAAGAAGCGATCTGACATCAACTCACCGGAGTGTTGGCCAGTATGAAGAAGAAGGCGCTGAATGAATTCCCGCGAATGTTCTCCCTCGTCGCGAAAACCGCTCGACACTTTTCGGTTGTGCTCGTCAATCGCAGCCAGGACCGGCGCAATTTTCATGAAATTCGGACGCGCACCGACAACGCAGAGTATTTTCATGTTTGTGCGCCTAACTGTTGGCGATTGCGGCTCGGTTCTCACAGGACCACGTCCGAGAGTTTGGGGGAACGGGCGGACGTTCGAAGCCGAAAGTTCCTTATCCTCAGAAAATAGCGGGCCGCAGCGAAGGATTTCGCGTTTGTACCGCCTCTGATGGCTCGACAAAAGACTCCGGCTGCTGCAATTGCTTCATGATTTGCCGCACAGCTCTGTCGGCCGTAAACAACCGTTCCAAGAGCTTGCGCGAATTGTTGCCCATACTCTCGCGAAGTTTAGGATCACTGGCAAGAGTCAACGCCGCGCTCCGTAAGCCGCCGTCATCGCCATTTGTAAGACAGAAGCCTGCTTGATCCTTCCCGAGCATCTCGAATAAATCGTTCCCAGGATTGACGCTCGCCAAGACTGGTTTTCCGCAGTCCAAATAGCCGAGCAATTTGCCTGGCACGCTGTGAGTCCTAAGCCGTCGATCCAGTGAAATCAGTCCCACGTCGGCTTCGGAGAGCATGGACATGTATTGCTGCTGATCAACGGACGATACAACCTGGATGTTCGCCAGGTGCTTTTGCGCAATCACCTGTTCTAACCTCAGGACCTCGCTGCCTTCACCGATCAGTAAGAAATGCATTTGCCTGTGGCTGGAGAGGCTCTCCGCGAGTCGAACGAGGTTATCCAGGTCCTGGACAACGCCGAGATTACCTCCATACACGAAGACAACTTTCTCCTGTAGGTTGAGGCGTTCGCGATAACCGGTTGTAAGCAAATCTCGTCGCTCGGGTTTTGCCCAGTTATATAGGACCTGTACGCGGTAGAGCTCTTGCGGAAACTCCTGCGCGAAGTATTTAAGATTGGCTGGTGATTCAACGCCGATTAAATCGGCGGCACCGTACTGTTCGATTTCTTTGCTTCGAAAATATCGCCAGACAGAACCCTTGCGCAAGATTCCTATGTCCACTGCCCACTGTGGGAATATGTCGCGCAGGATCAAGTATGCCGGACAATTCCAGTGTGATTTCAAACGCCGCACCAGGGCACCAAAAAATATTGTCGGGGAATAAAAGACGATCAAATCCGCGGGGTTCGCAAGCAGGAAACCGCGAGCGTGTCTCCACAGCGTGTTTGAGAGACGTACTTCCCGAATTGCTCGGAACAGTTTTTTTGCGCCTTTAATCGCTTTTGTTTTGACCCGTGCGACACGCAGGCCGTCTTCAGTACTTAGCTGAAGCGGTTGGACGATCGTGTCGCTCGGGGTGAGCACGGTCACCTCATGGCCCTGACGCCAGAATTCCACTCCTAGATCGTGGACCAGCGTGGCGCCGGACTTGATGCTGGGCAGGTAGCAATCAACAATGATTAAAATTCGCACCTTGTGTCTCTGAGCTTAAAGTTAAAGGTGAAGAGTTCAAGCAACGAGATCAACGGCACATGCCCCGCATGAATACAATCCCAAGCACGATTAATCCATTCCGGGCACGTAGTCTAATTTGATCGGGGCTAGTCCGCAGCTGCAGCCATAGCATGCAAGTTGTACACGCTTCGCATCCACTCTGCGGTTAGGCACACGCCTTCCTCAAGGCCGTAGCTGTTCTGGTGCTTCAGGTCGCAGACCGATTTGGATATGTCGACCTTTTTGCAACGCGTCGTCAAGATCTCCGGTTCGCGGTATTGCACTAGGCTCGGCGAAGCCCCAGTGACCTTGATAATGACTTCCGAGAGTTCCTCTATCGTATGCAGGTCGTTGCCTCCGATGTTGTAGGTTTCACCCGGCTTGAAGTTGTCGATGATGTTTGCCAGGGTCCTGACTGTGTCGGCCAAGTAGGTGGAAGTGCGCGAATGGCCGCGAAACACCGTCCATGGCGTGTTTGTGAGCGCGGCATAGAGGAACCGACAGTTGACACTCCGGTAGGGACTATAGTATTCGCCGGGCCCATATGTATTGAAAAGCCTCACTACTACGGTCTCCGTACCATGTTGTTCGGCCGAGTTGCGGATTTGCATCTCGTTCACCCACTTACTCATTGCGTAATCGTTCATCTGTTTGACTTCGTTTTCATCCATGACGCTCTCGATCATCAAGTCAGGCCAGTCGCCATATACCTCGGAAGACGAAAAGTGGATTAACCTGAACCTCAGCTGCTCCTGCAAACGGATCATGTTTTTCGTGCCCACCGCGTTTGTTCGCCAGAGTAACTCGTAGAAGTCTTCTCCATTCCATCGGCCGAACTCTGCGGCGCAGTGGTAGACGTAGTCGAATGGTCCCATCAGTTCTAGCACGCGCTGGATCTGGCGAAATTCCCCTACGTCGCAGCGAGCGTACAATGGCAACGCGATATCGGCATGCACCGAAAACCCGATTTCGTCGGGCTGATGCATCAGATCGCACGAGACGACGTGATGGCCACGCTCACGAAGGTGCCGGATCAGTCCGGTGCCGACTGTTCCGCATCCCCCCGTCACGAGAATTCGCATACAATTCCTCCCGTCCTGTGAGTTGAAGTCTTTCGAATGCTTCAGATATGCTGAGCTTTGCGCTCCGAAGAATGTGCCCAGATGGTGCAAAGCAGCCTTCGTTCAGCGCAGGAGGCTAGGACCTAGGCACATTTCTGGATTAAATCCCATGTGGTTCGCGCCGTTTGCTCCCAATCGTAAAGCAGCGAGCGCTCTCTCGCTCTGCAGGACATCTCTTGCAGGCGTTCCGGGTTGTCGATAACCGAGGCAAGCTTGACCGCTAATTCGTCCGGCGATGAAGGATCAAAGTAAATTGCGCCGTCACCTCCGAATTCGGGCATCGGGGGTCGCGACGAGGCGAGCAGAGGTCTGCCTGACGCCAAGGCCTCCAGCATGATGTTCGGGCAGTTCTCGCACTCCGACGCGAAAATGTTGATCAGCGCGTGGCGGTAGAGCGCCGGCAAATCGTTGTGAGACACAGTTCCAGTCAGCACCACGTCGCTCTGCAAACCCAGCCGCTCAATCTCATCCCGAACTTTGCGCGCATAGTGCGAACGATCCGGTCCTGTCAGCAGCAGTTTTTCAGACGTAGGACGCCTCTCCTTCAGCCGAGCGAACGCGCGCACAACTTCCAATTGCGCCTTATACACATCAAGGATGGACACGTACAAAATGTAGTTCCCCGCCGGCAACCATGCCGGCCTCGGCTGATGATTCTCGCGAAAAATTCGGTTGATTCCATGCGGAATCACGATCGTCTTCCCCGGCAGCCCCCTTACTTTCTGCTCGATCACTCGCCGCGCAAATTCCGATATGCAAATCACGCGATCCGCCTTCGCCATGCTGCGAGACAATGCGCGCTCCAGCAGCCAGTTGCGTACGCGCATGTAGCTCAGGCCATAGCGTTTCCGTTGCATCAGGCTGAACGGAATCATGTTCCGGAACATCGTCACCGTTTTGCAGCCCTCCGGAACGCGCCCGCCGATAATTCCACCCGGACAAAAGAGAACGTCCGCATCGAGCTGTTTCAGAAGTTTGGGCAGATACAACCATTCCCAGATCGCGCGCGTGAATGGATTCTCCACCGGCCCCTTCACCTGGATTTTCGTGACGTTCGTTTTGCTCAAAGGCAGCGAAAGCGAATCCGGCGCCAATACAAAGATTTGCGCCGCGGATCGTTCAGGCAACGATTCAAGCAGATTTATGACGTAGGTTTGCCCCCCGCCCTGCCGAGCAGAAAGAGCGTTCACAACGATTCGCATGCCACTGGTTGTTTTAGCTCGCATGTTGCGCCCCGCTGGGGACCAGTTCCTCCTGCGCGCTCGGCAAACCGTTGACGAAATCCAGGAAGACAAGCCCCGCCCACAAAAGTGGGTGCGCCCGCCGCTCCCCCGACTGATGAATATTCAAAAGTTTGCGAAAGGAATCTTGCACGAGCGGAATGTACTTGAAGCTTTCCGAATCATTCAATTCTGCATCCGCCCATGGCCGCAGCGGACCCTTTAGCCAATTAGCAATCGGAACTTCAAACCCTCGTTTCGGTCGATCCACAATTTTTTGGGGAATATAACGGTATGCAAGCTTGCGCAGCAGATACTTGGCCTGCCCGCCGCGCAATTTCCATCTCAAAGGTAGCCTCATGGCCCATTCAACCAAGTCTTGGTCGAGCAGCGGCTCGCGCGACTCAAGTGAAAAAGCCATGCTCGCCACATCCACCTTTTGCAAATAGTCGTCTGGAAGCGTGTAAAACGCGTCGAGTCTCATGGCAATTTCAGGAGCGCTCAAATCAGCGGGACACGCCTTCGCAGCTTGCGCAAAGAGTTCTCGTAGACCCACCGTTCTCCGCAATACTTCAGGCTTCAAAACCCCGTCGAAATCCTTGGCAACACTTCTCGCAAAGCAGAACGCTTCGATGACATTTCCCTGGCGCATCGCCGCCGACAAGAGCTTCAACCTGTGGTTTGGCGCGGTTCCAACCGCTGTCGCCGCAAGAGCGCGGACAGTTGCGGGCAATTCATAGAAAGGGCCAAGCCGCCGAGTCAACTCGTAGTACGGATAACCACCAAAAAGCTCATCTCCGCCATCACCGGTAAGCGAAACAGTGACATGTCGTCGCGCCAATCGCGATACAGCCATCGTCGGAAACGCCGAACTGTCGAAAAAGGGCTCGTCAAACTCGCGCGAGAACGTCGGTTTCAGCTCCAGCAGATCATCGATCTTCATCTCCTCGCAGAAATGCTGCGTGCCCAGATGCCGCGCAACCGCCTCTGCGTGCTGGCTTTCGTCGTAAGCCCTATTTTCAAATCCAATCGTGAACGTCTTGACCCGTTCCGGAGAGAATTTCGCCATCATCGCGACCACGATCGAGCTGTCGATTCCACCCGACAGAAACGCTCCTAACGGCACGTCGCTAATCATCCGAGAGCGCACGCTGCGCGAAAGAATCTCGTCGAGCTCATCGATCAGATCATCTTCGCGCCGTTGCTCCCATGAATGTTCCGTCGCGATGTGCCGATAATCCCAGTAGCGTTTTACCTGCAATCCTGATGCGTTCAGCAAGAGCCAATGCGCGGGCGGCAGTTTGCGCATCGCACGAAACACTGAATACGGCGCCGGGACGTAGCCACTCTCGAAATAGAAACGTATCGCTTGTTCGTCCAACGGATTTGACCACGAAGGATTCAAAGCCAGCAGCGCCCGCGGCCGAGAAGCGAACGCGAAGCAATCGGAATCAAAATGGTAATAGAGCGGCTTGACGCCCATGCGATCCCGCGCCGCATACATCACCCTGGTTTCGAGATCCCAAATCGCAAACGCAAACATCCCATGAAAATGCTCAACGCAACGCGGCCCCCATCTGGCGTATGCCTCGAGAATGACTTCGGTGTCGCTCTGGCTGCGCCAGCGTCCGTCGCCCCCATCAAGCAGCTCACGAATTTCGCGGAAGTTGTAAATCTCCCCGTTGTAAACGATCACATATCGCCCATCTGCCGAAAACATCGGCTGGTGCCCGGATGGCGACACGTCAATAATCGACAAGCGCCGGTGCCCCAATCCAACGTTCTCGCTCGCCCACACCCCCGCATCGTCCGGCCCCCGGAAGCGCAAAGTCGCCGCCGCTCCGCGGAGCCTTTCCACATCAACGTTCGACCGAAAATCAACGATCCCAACAATTCCGCACATTTCAGTAACCGATCTGCTCCTCTATTGCGACGCTACTCAGGCCGGCGGCCTTTGCCAACTAAGCCGTTAGGGCCCGGGCGAACGGTAATATCCATGAAGCCTGTCTCCTCGAACCACTGTTTCAACGTCTGCTGAGTCTGTGGATGATCGTGAGCCGGGGCGTACATATCAAAGGTATCGAGAATGGCCCACTGTTCATTTACTTCAGGTGCTAGACCCAGGTGTGAATACTCCACGATTGGAATCAACCGCGCACCCGCACGCCCTGCCACCCTCCTCATGTTTTTTGCCGCAGGGAGCAGCAACGGCACGACCTTGGAAACGACCTCGTACAGCCTACGCTGATCCATTCGCGTGGTAATTGGGCGTAGAATGTATTTCCACTGCAGCAGTGCCACCGCGCTTTTTCCGTATACATCGACGACGAGTTCCCCTCCAGGACGAACCATCTCCGCTAAACAACGGAAGCACTCGTTCGGCGCCGGCGTATGTTGCAGCACTCCCAGGCAAATCACCTTGTCGAACGCAGCGCGTTGCAGGGGAATGCTTCGCATGTCCGCCTGAAAGAGGAACAGCCGCTCGCACGAGCCGTTGTTGCGAGCATTCGCTTCCACCGCGGTTGAATAGTCGAACGAATAAACAGTAGCTCCCGTCTTTAGCAGGCATTCGGTGAATCGGCCTGCGCCAGAGCCAGCTTCCAGAACAACCTGTCCGGACATGTCTGTCGGCCAGCCGGTCACATCGAACAAACGCTTTTCTGAAATCGGTCGCCGCGTATAGCTGTCCAGCTGCGTCTTCTCGTGTGTGTTCCATTGAAAGCCGAAAGATTGTGCGTAGTTGTCTCCGGACACGAATCGCGGAATTCCGTCCACGATCTGATAAACCGCCGAACACTTCTGACACCTCAGAGACTCACGAATGAATTCCCGGTTTACACGCTTGTCGGAATCGTAAGTCATTGCTTCGTGGTCGCACGAAATGCAACGATAATATGGAAGAGTTCCCGCCTTCATCCAACGGCTCTCGACCTCATCAATTGGATTTTTCCTTGACTTGCCGACGCTTCGATTCGCTCGGGCGTCGTCAGAGTGAAGGTCTTTGTTCATCAGCGGCTGTGCGGTTACCGCTTAATCGCAAGATTGTAAAGTTCCAGATACTGATCCGCGATCGAATTTATAGTGAAACCAGATACTCTCGCGTACGCCAATTCAGCCTTAGCGTTGGCTTCTTCAGGATTGCGCAAGACGTCGAGGATGCCTCGAGCGATTGCTGTCGGTGCGTCGCAAGGTACAAAGTATGCCGAATCGTCCCCTAGTAGCGCGCGGTGTTCCGGGATATCGGACAGAACGAGTGGGCAACCTGCCGCCGCAGCTTCGCAGACAACATTCGGACTGCCCTCAAAAAGACTAACCGAAACGAAAACTCTGGCCTTCTTCATCCATCCCCACAGTTGCTGGGTATAGCCCAATATTTTCACCCGATCTTCCATATGGTGGCGCTTCACGTGATCGACAAGCTCGCTTTCCAGGGGGCCCGACCCAACGAAGAGCGCCATCGCTGCAGGTCTTTCGGAAAGAACGAGGAATAATGCATCTAAAAGGATCGAGACATTCTTCTGAGCGCAGTAGCGGCCCGCGAAAAGCAGGATTTCTTTGTTCTCAACAGCACCGCAAGCCTCTGGATAAGCCGCCAATGCCTGGCGCACGTCTTCGACCGGTACTGCATTGGGCACAATTCTTACAAAGTTCGGGGGTTTCCTGCCCAACCAATATTCTCTTCCGCCTTGGGAATTCGCTACTACCAACCTAGCCCGCGCTCCGATCCAGGAGCGTAGCTTTACTTTCCACATTCCGGTATAGGCCGCTGCGACGACTCGCTCGGTCGTCAAGTAAGGCGTTCCAGTCATCAGGGCCGCTAGCCCTCCCAGGACATCCATCTGCAAAAGCCACGTTTGGATCAAATCGGGCTTGAGCCTGCGAGTAATTTTGAAGAGTCGCCAAAGCAATAAGGGATCCTGGTTGCCGTGGCTCTTGAGCTGGTGAAAGGTGACACTTGATTCCGGAGTCTTGCTGACCCGTGCCCCTCGCACATGGTAGGCCACATGGACGTCCACTCCTTTTCGTCCAAGTGCGGTGGCTAGATAAGAAAGCTGGCGCTCTGCGCCGCCACCATCGAGACCTGGAATGCAATGTAGAATCCGTAGTCTCTCTATTTCCATTTATTTCAGTCGATCGCTAGGTGCAACGATTTGATTTGAGGAGCTTTTCCGTGTCCCGCATTTAAATTTGCCGGCGCACTCCGTTGCATACATTGCCGCCCTTCGTCGCTATTCATTTGGATTGGCCAACAGCCATTTGACGATCCGCGTGCTTGCTTCTATACCAGGAAACAAACTTCTTAAGGCCTTCGCGTAGCGGGGTGCGCGGTTGATAGCCGATAAGGCGTGCGGCTTTCGATATGTCGGCCCAAGTGAGCGGGACATCTCCGGGTTGCGCGGGCTGTGGATCCCGGATTGCTTGTCGACCCATGATCGTTCCCAACAGATCCACGAGTTCGTTCAACTTGACTGGCTGCGAGTTGCCCAAGTTCAGTACCTCAAAGTGTGCACCGTCGGCCAGCGGAGGCTCATACTCGAGAGAAGCAGTGATCCCAGCCACTATGTCACCGACGTAAGTGTAATCCCGCCCAGAATTGCCATCTCCAAAAACTGGTATGGGCTTTCCGGCGTCGATTAGAGCTGTGAATTTGTGTATGGCTAGGTCAGGGCGCTGCCGAGGTCCGTAGACTGTAAAAAAACGGAGACATACGCTTACAATACCGAAGAGATGGGAATAGGTAAAAGCCAGCATTTCGCCAGTCAGTTTCGTCGCTGCATAAGGGGAAATCGGGCGTAACTCCACCTGCTGCTCGCAAAATGGAGCGCGGCTAGCTGCTCCGTACACCGAGCTAGATGACCCAAAGACAAATTTTGCTAACTTGAATTCACGGCTCAGCTCAAAAAGGTTAAGCGTGCCCAGGACATTGGTGCGCTCGCACAGAACGGGTTGTTCAATCGAGGGACGCACACCGGCGCGTGCGGCGAGGTGAATAACGATTTCGGGATTTGCCTGTACAAACGCCCGACGGAGAGAAACTGCATCGCAGATATCTGCCTCGATAAACTCAAACTCGCCGCTCTCTCGGATTTCGCTCAAGTTTGCTAGCTTCCATGCGGGAGGATAAAAATCACTGAGATTGTCCACGATCGTGACTTGCTTGCCTGCGCGAAGCAATGCCTCGACCAAATGAGAGCCGATAAACCCCGCTCCACCGGTAACAAGTATCCTTTGCCCGACGCGTTTCATTTGAGTTCTTTAGAACGACCTGCGATTAACGCGAAAACAGCGCCAGAACTTCAACAGCTTCGATTAGCTAGCAAATGGGAGAACGAAGACGCGGAGTCCGCGACGCCACGCATGATTTCATCGTGAAGACGACTAGTGGACACAGCGTCCCAAGGTCACAAGGTTAGACAAACCCTAGTGCGTTCAGCCCCGCCCCGGTGCAGGCCTGGGATGCAGTGAAGCATCCGCATTCCACCCACGCTCACGACGTCATGCTGCCACCGGGGTAAAATTGATTGCGCCGTTTATGGAACATTTCGCAATTCATGCGGAGGCGGTTAGGCAGGCCGCAAAGCCGGACGACACGGTGCGATGGTAGCGATTGCAGTCGGCCTTTCTCCAGCAGCGTAGCCTAGCCCCAACACCACGTAAAACATTGGAAATCCCAGCAGAGGATGGGCCATCCCTGCAAGGAGCGATACCGCCATACTGATGATACAGGCCAGGTAAAATCCCTTGTTTTTATCGTCTCGATCCGCCATTGCGGCAGTCGTTCTTTTGAAAAATGTCCGCATCACCCACACGAAGAGGATAAATCCCGGCCACCCGGCTTCGGCAATCAGCGTGATCAAGATGTTGTGCGAAACGATGATGACCCCATAAGAGTCCTCCACACGTAGCCCGACACCGTCGTACCCAATTCCCAACACGGGATGCTCAAGGAAGGAATCCCAGCCTGTTCGCAACATCGCCAATCTCTCGATGTCAGCGGCTGCTTCATCGTCTGTTGATGTCAGAACCGCGCGGCTAAACCCGTCTTCGATCAGCGGTCGCGTTACCGGCAAGTACCAAGCGCAACCAATTAAAACCAGCACCAATACGGCGTACTTAAGCGCGTCTGCACCGAAGCGGCGTAGACTCCCACGTTGCAAATACAAATCCGCGACTATACAAAAGACCGCCAGTAGGTATCCCGCTCGCGATTCAGATACCGCGATAAGGAAGATAGCCATGAAGAGCTCCCAGCGCGCCCGCTTGTCTCCTCGTCGCACCAGGCAGAGAATGAAGGGCAGGGACGCGAGTAACCATAGTGCGCCGGCGTTTGCGGTCGCGCCGATGCTATCGGCCGTATCCAGGTCGAACGGTCTGATGGCTCCGAATCTCAGGCCCAAGTAAATATATGTGATCGCCACTACGTAAGGCACATAGCGAAACAACTGCATCACTTCGTTCTCGTCACAATTGCTTTTCAGCAGAAAGAACAGCGCCCATACAACAAGGAATATCGAGTCGACCGCAACCGTCTCGAGAGTCTGACGAGGGTATTCAGCCCAAAATGCTGTCAAGCCCAGATAGGCGAAGAAGACCACCAAGGGACGCGCGTGACGTGACAATCCCGGATTCTTCAAATATCCGGCCCAAACAAGAAACAGACTGAGACAAAACGCCAGAGCTACCAAAATGTAAAAGATGCGGTAGTAAGAAAGGATTGCAAAAAAATAAGAGACTAAGGCAATCAAAGCTGCAAGATAATTCAGCCTTCTCAAAATCAACTCCTCATTGATTTAGCGGAACCTATCATCGTCGTTGCCGAACACGGAGCTGCTTCGCCAGTTCGAGGGTCACGTGCTCACTTTTGTACACGACGCATTGTTTTCGTTTGGAGTCGTGGTCCTTCTTGTCATTTTCAACATCAAAAGAGGGCAAAGCGGTCCGACTTCGAACGGTTGAAGGAGTCCCAGTGCATTCAGCGTAAGCGATACGACGCGTGCCACCGGAGCGGACCACTTCTTCTCGAAGTTGATGATCCAGGGTGACAGTCGCCCGCTACGGAAGGCTCTTGCGTCCCCGACCATGTCAGCGGGAGCCAAACGAAGTAATTCCTCTCGATTCATGATGTCAAGATTGTGGATTCCCAGGTTCTCAGGATCAAAGAACCGTTGGATCCGGCCGTAGAAGCCGCCGTAATTAGGAACGGTGATCAGCACGACCCCGCCGGGTTTCGCCATCGCCAAGTGACTTTCAATGGCAGGCTTGGGGTTCTGGAAATGTTCAACCACCCCGAGGCTATACACCAGATCAAATGACCGCTCCGGGAACGTGCTGGAGAATAAGTCTTCGCAACGAAACTCAGCCTCGAGGCCCAGTCTTCGAAACAGCTCTCGCGAATTTGCGATACCCGGCTCGGAATAATCGAGCCCGCAAACTTTAGCCCCCCGTATCTTTGCGAGATAAGCCAGGTGTTTACCCGGAGCGCAGCCAATTTCCAGAACGCGCATGTCCCGCTCCACGTGGCTGCTCAGCAAGCGCAGTGCATCGCCCACTGCGACGTTGAGCTTTGATGGTAGCCGCCAACGTGGTCGCGTGTGCGTGCGCTCCCAATAAAGCCGTGATATTTTTTCGTTGGCCATGGACTTCACTGCAGCGCCGGTCCTCGACTTACTGCTTCTTCAGTATTCCCAACTTGTCCAATGTATACCGCGAAGGGAGCCTCTCGGATTTCGTGAACTCCGTGTACGCCTGCAGGGCGCCATCGAATTGATTCGCTGGCTTGCAATCATCTACCACGATCATTCCTCCGGGCGACAACATCGCCCAGACCTTCCTGAGAGCCGAAATTGTGGGCTGGTACAGATCAACGTCCAGTAGGCAAAAACTGATCGGCCGCTGGAACTCGTACTGTTGCACGTCGGATTGGACGCAAAACGTCCGGAGGCAGGAATTTTGCTTGAGTGTGTACTCGAACCGCTTAAGGCTATTGTTGCGGAAGCCGATAAAGTCGGCGCGCTTTTTTCCTCGCTTCTCGATCTCGAACGCAACGTCCGCAGTCGTAAATCCACCGAACGTGTCAATACAGAAGTAGTCCTTGGCGATTCCAGACGTTTGCAAATGCCGGTTAAGAAAACAGGTAGTATGCCCGGTGGCGCAACCTAGCTCGAAGATGTCACCGCGTACGTCCCGGGTTTCATTGATGCACTGCACGAAGAACGTAAGCTGTTCGGGTGTGAAGTTATATTCATACCGGTAGTACATAAAGCGCCTGAAGGGTGTATACCAGAGCAGCGCGCGAGCCGCGTTGGAAATCATGCTTCTAGAATCAAGCAAGATTGGTCGCATCTGCGAATGCACGACTGCGGGGCTAGGTCTGCAATACGATTGCTCGATCATCTCGATGTACCCGCTGCATCCCTTCTTTCACTAAATCTCCCAGTTGTTTCATTCGTGAACCGAACCGATGATCCCCCATCACGCGACGGTAGCCGTTCAAAGCCACGCGCTCTCGCTCGGCGTCGTGACTGAGGTAATAGCGAATCTTGTCAATCAGTTCGTCCGCGTTTCGGTAACCAATGATCTCTTCATTTACTTTGAAGAAACGGTCCAGATATTGGCCGCCGTCCGAAATCTGCATTACGCCATTCCCGGGAAGGTCGAAGAGACGATAGCCCCCGACCGTGTACTCGCCGCGATTGTGCACGTTAATTCCGATCTTGGCGCGCTGATATAAAGGGACGTACTCCTCAAATCTTGCCGCCCGAACCCATCCAGGAAATCCGTACATCACATTGAAGTAGACGTTCTTCTTCAAATTAGTGAGCCCATGCAGCCGAAGGCGTCTGCCGAACGCCCTTTTCACTTTGGCCAAAGTCGGCATTTTTCCAGGGAAAAGTGCACCGATAAAAATCACGTCAATGTCGCGTTCTCCCGCGAGAATCGTTTCCTCAGTTTTGCTAGGATCAAATGCGGCGTCGAAAAGAGCATGCGGCCAGAAGTCGAAATTACGAGCTCCGCAGTAATGCAGCTTGGAAGGCATGTCCAACTCGGGGCTATACGCTGGGCTGTGGTAAAGGATCTGATCGTATGCATGCAAATACGCAAAATCGCGGTCATAAGCGATCAGAGGACCGTCCGCAATCCGCAAGACTTTGTGAACGGGGATATTCCTGAGGTAGTCGGGATGATAAGGAGCTGCGTTGTCCACAATTACGGCAGTAGCTCCCGTTTCTCTCAAGACGCGCTCGAACTCTGAGTACAATCTCAGCAAATTCGGATTTTTGGCGAAAAAGAGATTATCGAGAAGCTGTGCCCGCCCGCAGAGATTCGGATCTACGTAAAGCCCATGGTTGAATGGGATAAACTTGTATTCAGCCCCGGACGCAGCCGCTATTTCGGCGGTCCAGTACCGCGCTTCAAAACCAGTCTTATTGAACGAATATAAAATGTTCATAGTCGGTGCATCTCTAAGCCAGCGACATGCTGCGAGGAACGGTCATTCGGGAAGTGAGGACTCCAGCACAAAATTTTGACTCCCATTCCAATCCTTGTTTCGATACACAGAAATGACTCGGAAGTACCGCGACATCCGTCGTACCAAATCGCTAATTCGATATCCCCGCATCCCGACTTCCCAAAAATGCTGATTCGCCATGTAGCGGGGCGTAACGCCATCCGGCTTGGTGAGCGGATTAAAGAAATCCAGAAAGAGCGAAAGATCGATACCTCTGAATCCAGGGGCCAATCGAAGATGAAAATGCCGACCGTGAATGGGCAAATAAACCAACGCAAATCGGGATATGCGCGCCAATTCGCGCAGGCTTTGATCGAGATACGGCTCCGGTAAATGTTCCAGGACGTGAGATGCAATCACGGCATCGAACTCCCTGTTGGCGAATCTCCCGAGGTCATGAACGCTGCCGAGATGGTCCGGGAGAAAGGCGTCGTCTATGTCAAATGTGGTGACGCGATAGCCACGCCAGCGCAAAACCTGAGTGTCCAGACCTTGACCGGGCCCGACAATCAGAACCTTGCTGCAATCAGCTAGAGATTGCAGGTCCCGGAATTGATAATACGAGTTGACGAAGTTAGAGAGGCTCAGCTCACGGAACCATTTCTCCCGGTCGACGGGCATGCGAGCAGGCTGGGGATGGTGTAATTTTGCCGCGGAGGTCACGTGCGTAGAACCTCTGTGCCAGTTGTTTCGCGAATCGCCGCCTCGCGGTTTGGAACTCGACGCGCCTCTGGAAAACGATTCCAAGCAAGTACGTTTATCGAGTAGCTCATTTGATCGTCTTCGACTGGCAGCACCGTCCGAATGGATTCCAGATCAGGATATTCCGAGCAAGTCTTCGCATCCCAAAACCGATAGCCTAATTCGTTTAGCAGCGACAGCGGATTTTCCTCCGCTCGACGAAAGTGCCATGCACCGATTTCTATTATGATCAGCGGGCGATATCGCCGAAGGACCTGTTCGGCGCCCTTCAGCACCGGCCATTCGTCGCCGTCAACATCCACTTTTATGCAATCGATTCTCTGAACCCCATTTTCCGCACACCAATCGTCTAGCCGCACAACGTCCACTACGCCAGCGCCGGACACACTTCGTCCATCTGTTCGCCAGCTGGACCTGCAGTTCAGTGCCTGCTGAGTTTGATTGCGATTCGACACGGCAACCTGAAATGCCTCCGTCGAATCCAGCCGATCGAGCGCAATGTTTCTCAGAAGCTTTCTGTAGGCGTATTCAGTTGGCTCGAAAGCGTAAACTTTACCGCTGGAGCCGGCAACTTTGCCAAATCTCAAGGTGTGCGCTCCGATGTTCGCACCGACATCCAGTATCGTCCAACCGGGCTGGCAGAATGATTCGATAATCCTTGTGACATCTGGCTCAAACGTTCCCATCAAAAGGCTCGTGTCAATAACTTCTCCGAGGTCTAAATCGAAAGTCATTCCATCGATATTCGCGATTATTGTTTTCTTTCTCACAAGGAACAAGAAAGCTTTCCAAAGCCTATTGCGCAGCGGTCGGAACACCGCCAACTGCGCCACTGAAATTTTCAAAGCTCTCAAGGCCGCTACCGATGCCTGCGACTCTTGACCGGATCCGGATAGTGCGTTCTGCGAACCCAGGTGTGTCGCTGTCGCGCGATCTCTTACCGCGGAGTCTGAGGGACGGCCCGTTGGCTCCAGCCCGATTCGATACACAAGGCCGCCAATAATCAGCAGTGCCACACTCCAGGCGGCAGCATAACCGAACGCGACTCCACTCGCTCCGCGCGTGGGGATCAGCAAATACGCAAGAATTACAATGAGCGCGTCTCGCGGAACCGCGACAGCTAGAAAGGAAAGCCACATTTTGGCTTGGCTCTGGATAATTTGATAGAGCGCGACGGCCAGTCCCTGCGGCACGGCCGCGAGCAGCAAAATCAGCAGAGTCGTGTACCCATTCTTAAAATTCTTGCCAAAAAGACGGAGTAGCTCCGGACCCAACACAGCTGCTGCCAGGGCCCCAGCCACCACGATTGCAGTTGTGACCGCAAGATTGACCCAAAATATCTGCCGATATTCCAGGCTGTTGCCGGTGCCTTTGTGGTGATTAATCAGCGACATCCCCACGTTATTGGCGATACTAGGAAGTAGCAGAACCGCCGCCATTAAGCTAAATGATGCGCTAAAAATCGCCATTTGCGAAAAACCGTCTGGCTGACGTACGAGTAGTGCGCTCGCGAACCACAGCGCCGGCGCGGAAGTAAATCCGCTCAACGCGCCAGGGAGAGCGAACTTCACAATGATCGGCCATTCGTTCGCCGCCCTACGGTAGTTAATTCTAATACCTTGCCGCAAGCACTCACTCCGCAGTGCAAAAGCCAGCATGACGAACAGAATGCAGCCACTGATTGCTTGACCGCCAATAGCTCCATTCAACCCTCCCCGCCAGGCAAAACCCGAACACACTATGAGATAGGCCGTACCGCCCCAGACAAGGGCCTTAGCAAGTATTCGGTAGCCCTCTAAACCGGCCAGAGCTCCAATTAGAAAGCCATTCAGTACTGCAAATAGAAGCACAGCCGATCCAATCGCAAGTGTCGGACCGAGTGTAGGGGCCTTCAGCACGGACGCGGCGAGCCATCGAGAGAGGAACAGCAAAGTAAGAGATGCGATTCCAGCGAGCGTGGTCGAAAATCCGCACAGCATGCCTAAAATACGTCCGGCCCGTTCGCGGTCGGTCGAGCGGAACTCTGCGACGTACTTCGTCGCCACGTAACCGATTCCCAGTTGTACGAACACAGAGACGGCAACTAGGGTGTTCTGCACTATGGCGTACTCCCCAAAGATCTGCCGGCCAAGCAAGTTCGCAACCACGATGTTGACCACAAAGGTGCTGCCTTGGTTGAAGACAGTGCCGATCAAATTGAAAGCGACGCCTGTTTGAAAGCGTGAATGAACGCTGGATCGCGACGCTGTTGGTGTCAGAGTCTTAGTCAACATATTCGCGGAACCACGTCTCAAGGAAAACTAATTCCCACAGCCTGCTGCTCCAGTCTCTTTGTCCGTCAATATGTTCGTTCACCATACGCTTGAGAAACTCTTGCTTGAATAATCCCCGTTTCGCCGACTTATCATCCAGCAGCGTGCCCCGCAGAGTTTCGCGCAGGTCGGTGCGAAACCACTTTGCCAATGGCACACCGAATCCTGTTTTTGCCTTGCGGAGTACTTGCTGCGGTAGCAGTCTCTTAACTGCACGCCTCAATATGGCCTTGCCGCCTTGACGATCCCTCTTTAGGGAACTCGGAATGCTAGCGGCAAATTCCACAACATGATGGTCCAGGAACGGGCTTCGCACCTCGAGACTGTTAGCCATCGAAGCGACGTCGGTCTTCACCATCAGACAGTCGGGCAAGTAATAATGTTGATCGTGCCGGGCCATCCAGTCCCAATCATCCATCGATTCATCCCACGCTAAGTCAGTTAGGTGCCCAGCTCCGTTATGTCCGTTCAGCAAAGATCGGAAGTGCGGTGTATAAGCCGCGCGTTTTTCTTCGTCCTTGAGGATCGAAAGCTGCAATGCGTAGCGGTCCGGAAGCTGCGACCCAAACATGCGCCATCCGCGCACTATCCTCGCTTCCAGGTTGCCGTACGGCAAGCGCTCCAAGCCACTCCGCATCACACTGGCGACCTGCCGCCGGATCGGATACGGGATAAAGTCGGCTTTGCGCCAGCGTTCCGTGTCACGGTAATGATCGTAGCCCAGGAAGTTCTCATCACCGCCGTCGCCACTTAGCGCCACGGTGATGTGTGCTCTTGCAGCTCGCGAAACGTAGTAGGTCGGTATCGCGGAAGAATCCGCAAACGGCTCGTTGTAGTGCTGCACCAGCAGAGGAAGAATATCGATCGCGGACGGCTTGACGACAATCTCATGGTGCTCCAAGCCATATCTTTCAGCAACCAGGCGCGCGAACGGAAGCTCATCGGATCCGTCCTCTTCAAATCCTATGGTAAAAGACTTTACAGGTCCGGAACTCTCCATCGCCATTAGAGCCGCAATCGTTCCAGAGTCAACACCGCCGCTCAGGAACACTCCGAGTGGCACATCCGAGTGCAAACGCAGCCGCACAGACTCCTTCAGCAATCGCACTAGTTCGGTTTCGAGTTCCTGCCCAGATGCTGCGGCCCGGCGTTCACTGTGCGGTGACCAATATCGCTCAATCTTTACTCTCCCACTTGTATCGCACAGTAGATAATGAGCTGGCGGTAGCTTGCCGATTCCCGCGAAGGCCGTCAGCGGGCTGGGAACGTACTGGTGAGTCAAGTAGCTGTCGATGGCGTCAAAATTCGGCGACGAACACGTATCCGGATCCGCCCGGATCACATTGATCGAAGAACCAAATAGAAACGCACGCGGCGTCTTTCGGTAGACGAATGGCTTCTTGCCCAACCGGTCGCGTGCTCCGAAGAACAATCGCTTCGTAGAGTCCCAAATTCCGAATGCGAACATTCCCCGTAAGTGCTCGAGACACTGCACGCCATGCTTCTCATAAAGATGGAGAATTACTTCGGTGTCGCCCTGCGTGCGAAAGCGATGGCCATCGTTAATGAGCGTCGCGCGCAGTTCGCGAAAATTGTAAATCTCTCCATTGAATACGATCCAAATTGTTGCGTCCTCGTTGGTAAGAGGTGGATTTGCACGCTCCGCCAGATCAATGATCGAAAGTCGCCGCTCCCCGAGGCCGATGTAAGGAGCCGAATGCATCCCTCCCGCGTCTGGACCCCGGTGCACAATGGGAGCGCACATTCGCAAAATCGCGGATTCTGGCACAACCGCCCCGCTGAAATCAATCTTGCCAGCTATTCCGCACATTTTTTAGATGTCGTCAAATCGCTGCAACTGTATCGGGCCGAAACGCTACTTCCGTAAATCCTTGTACGTTTTGCAATGTTAGAATGGCGTTTCCATGCGCACCCAAGCTCTTTCTTTTATCCGATGATGGCGTGCGACTGGCCGGTAAATAGCGGCGTTATCTTGAGCCCGGTGGGCGTCGATAGTCTCGGGACATTTCGCAAACTCTGTTCACCCAACGCCACCGCACGATAACTGCCGTGGCTTGGCAATCGTACTACGCCGGTTCCTGCGATCAACGATTCAGATCACTCCCACATCAGCCGAATCCACTTCGATCATCGCTGATTGCCGAATCAAATCAATCGACAGCACCAGACGCACGCGGCCTTTTTTGCGGATCAGTACGCCTTCCAATCCTTCCAACGCTCCTCGCACAATCCGCACTCTCCGGCCAACGCTCAGGTACGGATGTGGTTCTGAGTGCAGCCCGCGCACCAACACACTTCGCAGCGCCTCGATTTCTTCATCAGGAAGCGCCGCCGGCCGATTGTCGAACCCAACCAGTCGAACCACGCCCGGTGTCAGCAAGACGCGCATGCGCTCTTGCAGCGGAATCCGCACGAATATGTAACCTGGGAAAAGCGGAAACTCTACCAACTTGCGGCGGTCTTTCCATTTGCGTACGGCTTCATACAACGGGAGAAAATGCTCAATGGACCGCAGGTCCAACTGCGCGGCCGCGCACTTTTCGTGATTCGAGCGAGTGCACAGCGCGTACCACCGCGGCGCGGCGTCCAGATCAAGCCGTCCGCGCTCAAGCGGCGTCGCAAATCCAGCCTGAAACGATCTAGCTTCCGCTTCATTCAGCATATTCTTATCATTCTCTAAGAACACAGCTTCGCCCCGTCACTTACAGGGAAAATGTGACCTAACCCTAATCGCATCTATGGATTAGACAAATCTCTACAACTACGCCGACGCTGCCTTACTCCGCTCGTCAGCAGGATTGCCCTTGGCCCCAGAACTCCCGTTCGCTCCTGAGTTCCCATTCGCGCCCGAGTGCCGATTCGAGCCGTTCGCGCTCACCCACGGCATCCCCGCTCTCACCGTTCCGAAAACTTCCTGCGCGAATCTCATCCCAGGATCGTGTGGATCAATCCGGCGCCAACGTGCCGTGCCAAACACCCACGCCGCTCCCAGCAGCACGGAGCAGGCGGTTCCCACGATGATGATCAGCGCGCGCGGCGGAAAAGACTTGCGTTCCGGCACCTCGGGTTGATCCAGCACCTTCACGGCAGGAATTTCCTTCGCCTCTTGGACTTTTGCCAGTTCAAATTGCTTCGTCAGAGTCTCGTAAACTGCTTCGTCCACTTTCAACTGCCGGAACTTGTCCGCGTACGGCACCCCCAAGAGTGGTAATTGACGCAAGGTTGGATACGCGTTGTCCGTTGAGCTTTTATCGCTCGCGGGAGGATTTCCGATGGACGTGCCTCCCATCTTTTGCAGCTGATTGCGCAGCTCCGCGATGCGAGCTTGCGTCGTGCGCACACGAATGTTGTTGTCGGAATAGATTTGCCTTAGCCCTTCGAGTTGCGACTCCGCACCAATCAGCTGGCCTTGCAACGATGCGGCGCCTTCCAGCATGGCCCTGCCCTGCGCGGAGATATCGATCGTCGCGTTCTTGCTTGCAAACTTGCTGAAATCTGTTTCCGCCGATTCCAATTCGACCTTGATTTTGTCAAGGCGCTCTTCCAGGAACACGCGCTCGCGATGCGCGGCCGACGTATTGAGCTGTGCAACAAGCGTATTGAGTTCCTCGATATACGCGCCGGTGATGGCCGCCGCGCGTGTTGCATCGTGATCGGTAGCAACCACAGTGATCACCCCACTCTTGCGGTCCTCGCTGATTACTGTGTTTTTTTCCAGCCGCTTTCTCGCTGATTCCTCTAGGCGCGTCGAATACACTTTCCTCAGATCGAATCGTTGGATAATTCGATCCTCGGCCGTGCGGCTGTGCATCACCGCAATGAAAACCGCTCCTGTCGTCTTTGCTCCCAGAAGCTCACTGGCGAGCGAGCCCAGCCCGGAACTCGCATTCTGACCGCCGCCGCTGAGCATCGCCATAATGGCCAGTCCGCCGCTTCCCTGCTGATCTGGAGGCATCAGGCGCGCGGTGGATTCGTATTCGCTGGGAATGAGAAACGCGATAAGCGTCGCCACAAAAACCCCAACCAGCGCAAAACGTCCGAGAAACCGGCGCATGCCCCACAACAAACGCACTCTTGGCAAAATCCGCTCGCGGCTCAGGTTCCCATTCCACTCCGGAGCGAGCGTCTCCTTAGCTTCCGGCGCCTCTACCAACACCGCGTTCGGATTGGACGGCGTTTGCATCAATTCCACACTCTCCCGATTCCAGTTGCATTCATGGAGCTGACACCCCGTTCGATTAAACGTTACCGATCTACTGCTGCCCCAAGTGCAGCGGCACGCTCAAATCGTGCGGCTGAAAGCTGATCCCTACCGACGAAGTCCAGTTCGTCTGCCGCGTGGGCGCCAGCACCGGAGCCAGCCACGTCTCGTGTTGCACCGATGCCGACACGTTCAAAACTCCTCGCATCCACAAATTTGCTTTGACCCACTCATCGTTAACGGTCTCTCCCTGCGGAATGAAGTCGGGCGCAACTTTCGCGTGCCGGTAACCGAATTGCAGCGAGCTCTTCGGGGTAAACCAGTAATTGCTCCACGCCTGTATGCCGGTTCCCTCTCTGCCGATCCAGCTGCCGAGTATGTTGCCTTTGTTGGTATACATATCGCGGTAAAATCCGTCGTAGTAGATGTACTGTCCGTTGCGGGCCGAGGACACGGAATTCGTGTTGGTGCTCTCCACCCTTAGGTCCAGCTTCGATATCTTCGGGAAATGCGTCAGATAGATGCCCGTATCAATCCCGGCGCGGCGCGGAGAAGCGAGCGGCGAAGGGTCGTCGTCCGAAATCGAATCGGAATAAATGGACAGCCAATCGCGCACGAATGGCAGTCGGTAACTAAAATAAAACCCGCCGTAACGCTTTCCGGGATTTTCGTTGGGCCCGTACAGCACTGACGATTTTAAATAATCGAAGTAGCTGTTAAAAACAGCCGCAGGGGTAATCGCACGTCCGACTCCTCCGAATTCAGCGGTCCTGGAAAATCCCAGTTCCAAATTTGGTGTCGGTTTCAGCGTGATCACCTCGCCGTGGACCATCGGACGCGGTGGATAATCGTTCCCCGAAAGCTTGCCCACAAAGTAGTCCGTTTTTATCGGCCCCAGCCAGTGAAAAATCCAGGGAAGCACGAAGGGCTTGATCCGGCTCGCCCGAAACATATAAATCGGCTCCGCGTTGTCGCTGAAAATCAGAACGCTGCCCTCTCCAGGCCCCCACCACAGGCTTTGTTTGCCGAATGCAAAATTCCAATCCGCAACCTTCGCTGCGATGTATGTATCCAGCAGGCGAAATTGATTAGTCGCGGGAATCGGGGCGGCCTGCTGCACCGGAGTGGCATCCAGCGTTGCGATCAGGTTCTGTGTGGACTGGGAATATCCTGGCGCCGACGGCGCATGCTGATATTCGCCGCGCACATAAAGCGTGAAGCGCCCCCAACTGCCATACCCGGAGAACCCGTCATAGGAGTTAATCCCCTCCTGGTACGGGCGCCCGTAATTGTTAATGATGCTCTGTCCGAAGTGGCGGCTATCGTTCAGAGGCAGACCGTTAATACCCGTGGTGACGCTGTAAAGCGATTCGAGTCGCGCCGTTACTTCGCCGCCGTCACCTCCCGCCGCCGTCTCCAGATCGCTCGCGAATTCCCTCTCCAGCGCGTAGTAAAGTTGTGCTGCTTCTCGCGAACCTGATTCACCGTCGAACGCCACTCGGTCACTGGCCTCTTCCACCAGATGCGCACACTCAATCCGCGTCCACGGTCGCTGTCCGAGAAATGCGGTGCGGATGTAGCCCAGCGCCGCAAGCCGTTCGATGGCCGGATAAGTCCAACTATCGAGTTCCACGACGGGCGATCCCGTGGGCGAGGCACGCCTCGCAGGACTTACATCGTTGGACTCTGCGTAGGTTTGCCATTCCCCGCCGCCGACTTCGGTATCGTGATGCCGGCGATACACTTGTTGCCCTATAAACCATCCGAGCGTACTTCCGATGAGCACGTCCGTCGGAAAATGCTGCTTGGCATTTATGCGCGCCGCTCCTACAGCTGCTGCCATTCCGTAGCTCACAAGACTCACGTACGGGCTGGGGTACTCGTGCGCGATCACACCCGCAATCGCCCATGCGATGGCGGCGTGCTCCGAGGGAAACGAATCATCGCTCTTCCAGAAACTCCCGTGGTAGTCGTCCTGCAGCGGTCGTTCCCTCCCAAAGGCGTATTTGAGCGCGTAGGAGGCTGCCGTGGCATTTGCGGCCGCTTCAAGGGCAAGAAACCCTGTTTCGCGTTTGTGATCGTCGTGCGTAAAGTGGCCCCAAAGATAGAGTCCACCGGCAGCCGCTGCCAGCGAGGCGACTCCATAGTTCGAAAAATCATCGGCATTCTTCAGCCGGCTCGGAGAATTCGAGAGGTGTTTGCTGAATTCTGTGTCAGTCGCCAGCATCGCACCGGTCGCCACGCCCAGCGGCAACAGCCAATCAACGTCCACCAATCGCAGGTGTGCCGGAGCCGTCCATATCGCTTCTTGGTCCTTCGCAAATCGGTGGAAGAGGTGTCGGCCCAGCGTGGTGTCGTAGTCCTGCGTGAAATCCGCCGAGAAGCCCTTCGTAAAATCTGACGTGGAATCCGTCGCCGCACTTGCCGTCTTCGCCGCAACCCCCGGCGTAGCGTTCGGCGCGCCGTCCGGCGCCGCATCCGTCGCATCCGCCTGCGAATCCACGGTGCTCTTTTGCGGGCCGACGTCCGGAACCGTCTCTGCACCAGCAGCCTTCGCTTGTTCGCTCGCAGCGGCTTCCTGCGGCGCAGACTGCGCGAAGCAGATCGTGCTAGCCATCGGTGCGATCAGTAAGAAGGAACTCAACACGTATCTGCACCATCCTCGTGTCATTCCTGGCTCTCTCGCTCTAATAGTGCGCCGCAATGAATGCCGTGGAGGCGATCGACGACGCCACTTGCGCCGCCAGGAACACCGTCTGCCACTGTATGCCGCCGCCGACGGCCTTCTCCGGAACCACTACCGTGTCACCAGGACGTAACTCCGCACTCAGAGATTCCCCACTCCACAATCCTTGGCCAGAACCGAGCACTGAGCCATCCGCGCGGATTACAAAAATTGCTTTCTTGTTGGCTAATTGCGTGGGCCCGCCGGATTGGCTCAGATACCACTTCGCGCTCTTTCCCGGACGATACGAAACAGCCGTCGGATTGAAGACCTGGCCCGTAACCATCACGTAGCTCGGTTTTTTCGGAATTTCGATCAAATCTCCCGCTCTCACCTCCACATCCGCATTCGTGTTTTGCCATTGGTGGATGTCTGACGAAATCCGAATGGCCACACGCCCCGTCGGTGGATTCGAGCTCAATTGTTCCAGCGTGGTCTGCCACTGCTGCAACGCCAGTTCCTTCGCTCTTTTCTTGTCTGGATCGGTTTCCGGCAGAAGTTGCAGATTGGACTGTTCGTCCTTCACGCGCAGAATCATTTGGTCTTGCTCTTTCGCCTCCAGCTCGCGCACTTGCACCCGTCGCAGCACCGCACCGTACGGGTAAGCATCAGGCTGGAAACCTCCGGCCCGTTCGAGAACCGAACTCAGCTTTTCGCCGGGACGAATCCCGTATGTTCCTGGATGTCTCACTTCGCCTTTCACGGTGATCGAGGCCCCCAGGTCGTTCCAACCCGGCAGCTGGCGAATGGTAAGCACGTCGCCATTGTGAAGAGCAATCGCCGCTTCTGGCCCCTTGGAAAGCGCGCTGGAAATCGAAATGGATTCGTGCTGCGCCGTCACTCCAGCCTGATTTCCGAACTGAAAATGTGTCAGGTCTGCGGTGTTGGTATCCGCGCTCGGCTTTAGCCCGCCGCCCACCTGAATCAAATCCGCTACCGTCATGTTCGTCGTGAGCGGATAGCGCCCCGGCTTCGCCACTTCGCCCTGCACGTAAACGGTCGCGGGTTCCACCGCATCCGGATTGCGGTGAATCAGCAATCGGTCCCGCGGCTGCAGCACAATGTTCTCGGTTGGATCCCCGGCCAACGCTTCGTTAAGGTTTACGCTGAAGATTTTGAATTTGCCGTCCGGCAAGTAGCGAAAACCTGCGCATCCTCGGTCTGCGCATCAGGGGCCAGTCCGCCAGCCAGATGGATCGCATCGCTCAACCGAATTTGCCCGGAGGTCCGGTAAGTTCCGGGCGCGCGCACATCTCCCCACACCGAGACAGTCGGAGGATTCTCGAAGTCGAACCGGCTGAAGATGCGCACCGTATCCATCGGATGCAGCAGCGGCGCGTGCGCCGGATCGGCAAGCGCGTCAGCCAGATCGAAGCTCTCAACGCTCGGGTGAAAATCCGGCGCATTCAACCGAATAATTTCCGCATACTTGGTCGCCGGCTCCGGCAGCAGATCCTTGTACGATGCGATCACATCCGTCACGCGCATATCTTCGCGATACGAGTACCGCCCCGGACGAATCACGTGGCCTTCGAGATAAACCGCGTCCTGGTTGTACGGCGCGATCGGGAAAATCCGAATCCGATCGCCGTCCTGAATTTCGAAAGCCTCCAGCTTCTTGCGTCACTTCCGCACGCTTCGCCATTTCGGGAATGTCCAGGCTCAGCATCGTCTGCTTGTCGTGCGCGACCAGGCGTTGCACTTCGATGTGCCGCAGCGCAGCCGTCGGAAGCAGTCCGCCCGCCAGCTCCAGCACGCTCGCCAGATTCTTTTCGTCCTTCAATTCGTAAATCGCCGGACGCCGCACCATCCCTTCCACCGTCACCTGCGGACCGATCGGTGGCACCAGAACCGTGTCGCCATTCTCCAGCGCCCGCATGTCGCTCTTCACGCCGTGCAGCAGCAGATCGTACAGATCCACGACCTGCACCAGCTGATTGCCGCGATAGTGCTTCACAATCCGCAGCGATCCTTTCGGAGTCGGCCCACCGGCCGCGAATAACGCGTTCAGCGGCGTCGAAAGCGAGCTGATGTCGTAAGCGCCGGGTTCGCCACGTCACCGACTTCATAAATTCGAATCGTTCGCAACCGCGCCAGCGACACATCCGCGGACACATCGCGGAACTCAGTGCGCAATATCCGTTGCAAGTCTTGTTGCACGTCGGCGAGATTTCTGCCGCTCACCAGCACAGGCCCAGCTTCCGGTAGACTGATTCGCCCTTCCCGATCCACCGTGCGGAAAAATCGCGTCGACACGCCGCCCCACAGATCGATCGAAAGTCCGTCGCCTGGTCCCACCACATAATCCGGACCAACCGGAAGATCCATGGGAATCAACTGCGGATCGCGAGTTCCATTCTCGAACACCTCCGAACCAAATCTTCTCGGCGTCGCAGGACGAGGCACTGCCTGAAGATACATGTCGTAAAGTGACGGAATGTCGGTATACGGACTCTGCTTACGCGCCATTTCAGCTGGTTGTATCAGCGCGTTTTGCCGGGACCTTCGCGAAGACGGCTGCACCGGAACAACTGGTGACATCCCAGACGACGGAGGTGCGTTCACGTCACGGCCGGAACCCATACTTGCGAACTCAAGCGCTGCGCTAGCGGCGTCCATTCCCATCCCGCCGCTCTCCATATTCCCGCCGCTCCGGTTGGTCAGCGATCCCCCGCCTCCGCCTAAGCCAGATGCGGACTGTTGGCTGTCGCCGCCGGCCAAGAGTTGCGAGAAAGGACTTCCCGACGCCGATCCGGATCCGGACCCGGATCCAGATCCAGATCCGAACTCCGATTGGTTCGAGCCCATTCCCCCGAACAATTGCATGCCGTCGGAGCGATCTCCGAGCTGGTCGGTTTGATAATTGTTTAAGGGATCTGCGCTGGTCTGCATCAACAACCCGCGCTCCAGAGGATTTGCGCCACCGTTCGGGAAGTTTGGTGGATTCGATTGCTCAGGAGTATTCAGTGAAGGCGACTGGATTGCCGGGCTCTGTCTTCCCTGCGATCCTTGATTATCAGCGGGCAAATTGGGCTGTGCGTTCGTACAGTCCTCGTCAATCTGGGAGTCGCAAGTGCGCACGGTTTGCAAACTGTTTTGAACGTTTTTTTGGTGCGCTGCTATACGGTCCTCCTCTTGATGTTGAGCCATCCATTTCGTGCGCTCTTGCACCAGAAGCTCCTGTTCCCTGCCAAGCGCCGATTCGGGATTAATTCTGGGTACAAGGAATCCATATTTCTGCACGATGGCTGTCGCAATGGACCGGAACTGCACATCGGTCTCCAAGCGCTCAAAGATGGCATCGTTAGTTAGGTCTAAATCGCTGATGATTTGCCCGTGGTCCGTCGCGTCCTTGGCCACCCACCGCTTCAACTCGACCATCAGTCCGACTTCGGTGAGGAGAACCGATTTCAACTCCGTCGCTGACGCCGCCACGCGGCTCAAATTGTCGCGGCCTAGATCCGAGCCCGTCGTCGGCGCCGGGCGCTGATTTTGCGCTCGCGCTGCGCCGCACCCGAACCCCAGCGCGATCAACGCACAGATAAGTCCACGCGCGCTTTTCCCGGGAATTCGAATCGCTGTCGCGTTCTTCACTGCTCTTGCGTTACTCATATCAATCACAGGACCTCAATTGATGGTGTGCATCTTTCCACGAATAGCGCTCAGCACGCCCGCCTCGGAAGCTTCGATTTGATTCGACTCAATGCACAGCGACGTCCAATAAAACATCGAACTATTCCGGTCAGCCGCAATCGCAATCACTCGCATTTGAGGATGATTTCGCAAGATCGTTTTGCAAATATCCGGAAGACTGTTGGATCTCTCCAACGCCACGATCAAAAAGTCCGGGCGCGTTTCTTCCACGGCATGTTCCAATTCAGCCTCTTGCTGAATCTCGCCAACAATCTCGATGTCCGGCTGATCCGAGATGGTTGCCATCACCAGTTCGCGGATCAATCGCGGACGATTCGCTACTAACACTCGGATGGGATTCATCAACGCCCTCCGCAACAACGGAATATTGGAAAAGGAGTATAGGGAGGGCTCATGGCAACCGGTAGGTTCAATTGCGGTTCAGAACAAGGCACAGAAAGCAGCCAAGCAGATTCCTCGAGGGTGGATGATTTCGTACCAACGTGAAAACCAAGAAAGTACCGATTCGTACGTTTGCGGAGAACTACTCAATCTGGTACTGGGTACCACGCCCTTTGGCATTTTTGTTCACATCGCAGTACACACGAGGTGTAAATACCCCCTAAACATTTGTCGTCCCAATTCTGGCAGATCGGCACATCCCAAAACGGGACAACACGAGCGCAAATTCACGCCCTCGTCGTTCCGCAAATGGAACTTGCCTAGCACACAGGAAGAAATCCAGGGCGGAAATGCGTAAGAAAACCTGCCCGCATCGGAGCGATTGCTCCGATTCTCTCTCATCGACGGCAGGATGAAGCCGTACAGTCTAGTTCGTTTTCACGGCTGTAGGAGCTGCACGCAAGAAGTGTTCCCCCCACAGAATCAGTTTCCAAACAGCAGTATTTGAAACTTTCCGGAATCGTTCGACGGCACCAGGAGTTCGTGTGTCCTGGGATTTAGCGCCATCGTCTTCGAGCCAGCGTGCGTGGGGATTCGTTGCACCGCGCTGTATTTATCAGGTGAGTCCTGATGGAACACGTCAATCGTTCCCTCTCCAGTGGAGTTGAAGATCAGGCCGGTCGCAGGGTCGAACGCACTCGCGTCCACGTGATCGCCGATCGGCAGAGTCACGATCACATCTCCAGTATCTGAGTTCACGACGGCCATGACTTTGCTCCGGCATCCGATGAAAATCCGATGATTCACGCGATCGATTGCCATGCTGGACGGCCGTGCGCAGGGCGCGAGCGGCCAGTGATTCGTGACTCTTAATTCGTGCGCATCAATGCGCAACGCTTCGCTCTGGTCCTCGAGGTTCACGAAAACATTTCCCAATCCGTCAGCCACCGCGAATTCCGGGCCGCCGCCCAGTGCGATCGCGCCGACAATTGTGCCGCTCCCTGCGTCGATCACCGTGGCGCTATCGCTGCCTCCGTTCATCGCAAAAACGCGATGCGTGGATGGATCATAAACAATGGCATCGGGTTTCTTGCCGGTCGGCACCTGAGAAATTGCGGCAAGTGTTTTCAGGTCAAAAATCGTGACCGTGGATGCCTGGCCGTTGCTGACGAACCCGCGACCTTCTTCCGGCGCGAGTGCAATGCCGTGAACTCCGGGCGTGTCTGGAATTTTCCCGGTGACGCTGTTTGATGCTAGATCAATTACTTCCACCTGCGTTTCGTGCGACACAAAAAGACGTTGGCCCGGCTCATCCACCGTCAAGTAATCCCATCCGCCCATTCCGCCAACTGGAATCGTTCTTAACAGGTGATAGCCAGCTGCGGCGAACACGCCGGCGACCGTGACGAGAACGCGGGCGCAAAGGATCAGGCATTTTTTCAACGAAGCCTCGCCTTTTGTCGGAATGGATAGCCTGGCCACCGACACGAACCCGAGCCGGAATCATGAAATGTCTTCCCTGCTTCCGGCACAAATTCCCAGTCATAGCTCTCGGCATGGAGCGTCAGCTTTAAAACACCGAAGGTGTCCGCATTGCGAACCTCGCTCGTCGGCAGAGGCGTGGCGAAAGGGCGATGATTCTTGCCGCCGGTGCCGGCGACGAATTCGCGAATGCCTTGAGCGCCGTCGGGCTTCCCTTCGGGATTCTGCGGCGCAAAGCGCTCGTAATCGTGGTCGTGTCCGTTGACGACGACTGCGGCTCGCGCGGCGTACAAATCCTGCCAGAATGGCTTCATCTCGGGATCATTGCCGTGCTTCGCCCCAGAACTGAATAGCGGCTTGTGCCAGTAAGCCAGGGTGCAGGCGGCAGGATGTGATTTCAGGTCGTCGCGCAGCCACTTTTCCTGGACGGAACCTTGCTGGCAACCTCCAACTTCGGCGCATTCGCTGTTGAGCACGACGATGTGCCACGACCCGAGTTCGTAGCTGTAAAAACCCTTCGATGGATCGCCCGCCACCGCGCCGAAATAATCGAAGTAGGGAGTAGCGCCGCCAGAATGGAACTCGTGGTTGCCGACCGAGGGGCGCGTCCGCCCCTTTTGCCTACCCCAGGTGGGATCGTAGCATTTGGCGAATTGCTCGGCCGTGCCGCCCTCGTAAGCGTTGTCACCCGCCGTGAAAACTGTGCCGGGAATACCGTCGAGAAGTCTCGCCGTCGCTTCAGCGCCGGAAAGGTCCGCGCAGTCGGCGATATCGCCTGCACCGACAAGGACCGCCTCGGCTGGGTTCAACACTTGTACCAGCGCCGGTCGCGCGCCGGAACTGCCCGCTTGTCGCCGCGCGGAGTCACTTCTTTCGCCAGCGCGACCGTCGTGGCCAAAGCTCGATCCGCGCGTCAAAAGCGCAAGTATAAACACGCTAAGAAACATTACCGATTTGCGGCCCGCGCCCGGGATCATTCTGTTGGCCTCGACGGACTTCTCGGACTCATCTTCACACCGCGTGAAAACCGCGCCCCCCGGGTCTGATCAACTGATCTGTTCCAGCCGGCGTTTCCAACTGGCCTAGAACCTCAGCCGCAGCATGAATTGCAGCTGCCGCGCGAGTCCGGTGCCCACGTTGTCGTTGAAAAAGTTGTCGTTGTTATTGTTGTGGCCGTTGATCGTATTGATCTGTCCAAAGTTGCCGCTCCCGGCTGTGGTGCAAACGAATGGAGCTGCCGACGTGCAATTGAAATCCAGAGTCAAATTGGAGGGATCGGCGAACTGAGTGTGATTGAAAATGTTGAATGCTTGGAAGCCGAACTCCAAGGTAAATCTCTCCGTCAACGGCGTCTCTTTCACCAGTTCGAAATCGACTTGCCACACGTTAAGAGTCCGAACCAGTCCGTTAGATTCGTCGCCGTAGCGGGTCAGAATACCGCTGTTTGGATCAACCGGGGGCGCGGCAAACGCGTTCGCATTGATAAGCTGATAGTTGTTGGCGGCAGTCGGAGCCATAGTCAACGGGATCCCGGGAATCACATCCGGACGCTCACTCGGGCCGGAGTTATTGTCGGGGATCTGATTCACGGGAATGTTCATGTAAACGGTGAGGGGATGGCCCGTGTGCCACGTACCGATACCACTGATCTGCCATCCGCCCACAATCTTACCGACGGCTCCTCCAGACGTGAGGTATTTCTGGTTCGGGCCGAACGGCAGCTGGTACACCGAGTTCACAACGACGTTGTGACGAATGTCATAGATGCTTGGCCCGCGTTCGCAACGCACGCACAGCGCATTCTGCGGCGCGTTGGATTCGCCACCACCCACATTACCGTCGTTGATGGAATGCGAGTAGGTGTAGTTTGCCTGGAATGAGAATCCGTGGCTGATTCTACGTTGCAGAGAGAGCAGGAGCCCCTGATAGCTGCTGCCGCCGTCATCCTGTTTCACGTCTACGTCGCCGAAGGAGGCTTGCTGGCCCGTTGCAAGCACGGTGACGGGAAACGGATCGAGCGGGCGCGCGCAATTCGTTCCGCCGGAACTTTGGTACAACGTCTGGTCACAAAGATTTTCATAGTTGCGCGCAAACAGGCGGACTCCGTGCGAGCCGAGGTAGGAGGTTGTGAGCAGGAAGTTCGCAGGCAGCTGGTGCTCGACCGTCAATCCCCACTGTTCGACATAGAGGTCACGCCGATGCCGATAGAGCGCGCGCGGCTGTAGCTCCGAAGTGGAAGTGGTGCCGAAGTCCGGCGGATTTTCCAGATAGCCAGGGCCGTACTGCAATACCGGCGGTGTGCCGCCAATTCCGGAGACGAGCGCCTGACGCGTGTTGTCGCTCTCCAAAGCCGCGTTCTCATCGTCGTTTTGCGCGGCGCCGTGATAAATGCCGAAGCCCGCGCGTACCACCGTTTTGCCATGCAACGCTCCGGGTGCCCACGCCAGTCCAACGCGCGGATCCCAATTCCTGTAATTGGGATACAGCAAAGGTGGATTTTTTGGGCAATTCGCCGGCTCGCTGAAAATGGCGCGGTTCGCGGATCCCGTACCGAAACAACTTCCCTGAAAATTCTGCAGGTCGAATACGGTAGTGCTGCTATGAGCTTCATTCGGCACCCCATAGTATTCCCAACGCAGGCCTGCATTCAGCGTCAAATTCGGCGTGACTTTCCACTCATCCTGGAAATACGGGAGGATAAAGGTGTGGCGCAAGTAGTGCAGCGACCAGGTTGACCGGTAGAACAGGTTGTCGATGTCATTGTTAATCAGACTGAGGTTGTCGGTATACGTGATGGTATTGTCCGCAGTGATTCCTTGATTTAGCCGCACGCGGCGATATTCGATTCCCGCCTTGAAAGTGTGCCGGCCGCGCGTCCAGACGACGTTATCAATATAGGAGAACGTCGTACCCACCTCATTGTCGGTGTTGCAATCGTTTAGAGCTTCGAAGTTGTCGGTGCCGACGGCGAGCGGAAAATTACAGATCTGCGGATTGTGGAATGGCGAGCGGTTGATTCCGAACTTGGCGGTGTTCAAAATGTTCGGACTGAAGGCGTGTTCCAGCGCGACGATGTAATTCGCCGGATGATTGAAGACGCCTTGCTGATCCAGAGCGTTGCCGAGTGGAGCTGTGGTGGCAGCGATGTCGCGCTGCGCTCTGGCGTACAAGGTAGTGTTCTTCGAAAACTGGTAATCGAACCGCGCCAACCAAGTGTCTTCCTGGATGATCGTGGTAGGCGCGCTATTAAATTGGTCGATTCCAGTCCCATCGGGATTTGTTGGATCAAACGGAGCCAACTCTGGATTGCTAAATGCGGAATCGGGAAAGACATGTTTGGCTGGGCACCCCAGCGCTTCATTTTGTGAAACCGCGGATTGTCTCCACGGCCATGCTTGCAGGATCGGGCAGAGCACCGGAGACTGGGTCAGTATGGCCGCTTGCAACCCTGGATCCGGAACGGCAGCGTTGGTCGTGGCATTTTGGAGCTGTCGCAGCCCTTCATAGTTCAAGAAGAAGAAGGCTCTGTCCTTCTTGACGGGCCCGCCGATTGTGCCCCCGAACTGACCCAGCCGAAACTCCGGAATTTGGGCGGGGTCGATGAACTCGCGTGCGTCAAACACGGAATTCCGCAGGTAACCGAACACCGTGCCGTGAAATTCGTTCGTTCCAGATTTTGTCACCACGTTCACTTGACCGCCTGCTTGTGAACCATACTCCGCATCGTAAAGCGCGGCATCCACACGATACTCAGCAATCGCATCTTCTGAAACTTGAAGTCGAGTGGTTGACTTCTGCGCTTGCTCTTGAATTCCCGTGGCGTCCACGCCATCGAATGTAAAGTTGTTGTCGTCGCGCGCGCGCCCCGCGAAGCGGATGGTCCGCTGATCGCCCCCGCCGTCGTCCTGCGCCCATGGCGAAAGCAGGGTTAGTGTTGACCAGTTGCGTCCGTTGGTGGGCAGATTATCGATCTGGTCGGTTTGAATGACGATGGCGCTCTCCGCGCTGCTCCGCTCGTACGGCTCCGCTTCCGCTACGACCTCGACCCTCTCGGAGATCGCTCCGAGCGACAGCACAGCGTCCAAAGTGTGTGTCTCGCCTACTTGCAACTCAACTTCATCGAT
Source organism: uncultured Acidobacteriota bacterium (assembly GCA_963786205.1). Classification (GTDB taxonomy): domain Bacteria; phylum Acidobacteriota; class Terriglobia; order Acidiferrales; family UBA7541; genus Palsa-295. The sequence continues at coordinate 427,749 of CAWAYG010000009.1, read as the reverse complement.
TTGCTTGGTTTGGAAGCCATCGCGCGACACGATCACGGTGTACCTTCCATGCGGAAGACCAGGAATGCGATAAAACCCATGATCATTCGTAACTCTTTCGTATGCCAATCCTGTATCGAGCTCTGTGATTTGGATGCGAGCGTCCGCGATCGATCCGCCCTTGGAATCAAAGACGGTTCCTTCGAGGGTGGCGCGGTCCGTCTGGGCGCGAATCGCTAAAGGCAGCAGCAATGCGGCGAGCGTCAGGATGGCGGTCTGCAAGGACAAGACTCGGCGAACACCACTTGCTTTGAGCTGGCCCAACAGAAATTCACAGCACATAAGGCTCTCCCCCGTATTGTCGCGTCAGACCTTGATTTGCTTATTAGGCGCCACGGATAGGTACAGCGCGTGAACGAATCTTGATGGGAACTTGAATAGAGCCTGAATTTTTTTCAGATTACGGTAGCGACCGGAGCGGCGTCCGTCGTATGGATTCCCGCGCCCAGCGGAGCGGGTAAAATTACGCGGAACAGCGAACCTGTGCCGATCTGACTTTCCGCACGGATCGTACCGCCGTGCATTTCGGTGATCCATCGGGCGATGGCGAGGCCCAGACCTGCACCTCCAGTTTCGCGCGAACGAGCGCGGTTCGTGCGGTAGGAGCGTTCGAATATCAGGCTGAGTTCGTGCTCCGCGATGCCAATGCCGGAATCGCGGACGAGGATCTGAATTTGCTGCGGCCCAGGAAGCAATTCGATTTCGCAGAAACCGCCGTCCGGCGTGTACTTGATGGCATTGTCGAGCAAAATCAGCAGCAGACGATCCATCGCGATGGAGTCTGCTCTTACCCAAACCGGTGTACCGGGCGTGCGCAGGTCAATGTCGAGCGATTTGCTCCCCGCAAGCAGGATGGCGCGCTCCTGCGCTCTGCGAACGTGAATGTCCAGATCGATTACGTGCAGTTCCATGCCCATCGCGCCGGCGTCGGCTCGCGCCAATGTCAAAAGGTTCTCGAGCAGGCTCGTCGTTTCCTCCGACGTCCGCAGAATTTTCGCCAGTGCTTCCGTATACTGCTCGCGCGTGCGCGCTTTGCGCAAAGTGACTTCCGCGACAGTGCGGATTACCGCCACCGGCGTGCGCAAATCATGCGAGGCGTCGGCGGTAAATTGCGTTATGCGCTTGAACGATGCATCAATGCGTTCGAGCATTGCATTCAGGGCTTCCGTCAGGCGGCGCAGTTCATCGCGTGGCCGCGGCACTTCCAGGCGCTGCGAAAGACTGTCCACGCCAATGCGCTCCGCCGTGTCAATGATGCGGTTCACGGGCGCAAGCGACCTGCCACTGAGCCAATATCCCAGCAGCGACGCAAGCACCACCAGCAGCGGCACGGTTTCCTTTTCGATGGCGCGGAAACTATCGAGCGCGCGGTCGAACGGTTCAGTGGGCACTGCAGCGCGTATTTCGTAAGCATGGCCGGCCGCCTGGACTTTTTGTGAAGCGATCCGATATTGAATGTAATTTAGATTTGTCGTGAAGAACGTCGGGGCCTCAGTAGCATCAGGAAGCGGGCTCGCGGCTTGCAAAAATAGAGGCGACCGGAAGATCCAATTGTGATTGGAATCTGCCACTCCGAAGACGGCTCCGTTCGGCCACCAGCTCGCCAACTCCGCCAATTCCGCTTGGACCTCGGCGTCCCCCTGCGGAGCGCTGCGTTCCAGCAGGCGCTGCAGGCTCTGCAGATTCACGCTCGAAGCATCATTCACTGTAACTTCAATGCTGCGGCGAAATCCGACGTCGCTGATCCAGACGAAAATGCTGAACGAAGCCGCCAACACCACGAAATACAGCGCCGTCAGCTTGGTGCGAATGGTCACATTCATGTGATTGCGGGCAGTCCCATGGAATACCCAATACCGCGATGGGTTTGAATAAGCTTCGATTGCGAATCGCGCTCAATCTTCTTTCGCAGTAGGCGAACGTAGGCGTCCAACGTGTTTTCTTCTACCTCGCGGCGGTTGCCCCATACGTCCGCGATGATCGCCTGCCGAGGCACCACCTGTCCGCGGTTCCTAGCCAGCACTTCGAGTAACCGAAACTCGGTGAGCGACAGACCGAGCGGAACACCACGCCGAAATGCCCGCTGCGCAGCCACGTCTAGCACCAGATCGCCAGCTTCCAGTACGTTTTTCGGTTTGCTGCCGCTCCGGCGCTCCAGCGCTCGCACGCGCGAGAGTAATTCAAGGAACGAAAATGGCTTGGTGAGATAGTCGTCGGCGCCCGAGTCGAGTCCCCGGACAACATCGGCCAGCGAGTCGCGCGCCGTCAACATCAGCACCAACGTTTCACGGCTGCGCAGCCGCAATTGCTCCACGACTTCGAATCCGCTCAAGTCAGGTAGCATCACATCCAACAGAATCAAATCGAAATTGCCAGCTTCCGACTTTCGCAGAGCGGCCTTTCCTTCGCCACACAACTGAACGCAGAATTCCTCTTCTTCTAGTCCGCGAACCAGCGCGGACGCCAACTCGGGTTCATCTTCAACGACGAGAATGTTCACGGCGAATTTGCAGAGCAGTTTAGAGGTCCGATTGTAACGGCAGAATGAACGGAGTATTACAGGAACAACGCGCATGGTATTCGGACTGCCCTCGATGAATTCTGCGATCGGACGGAGTTTCCCCAGCAGCTCCGCGTTCGAGGAGCATGCGCGGAATCTGGCGCGTCAGACGAGCACATCCTGCACAGGACGGCGCGGACTAGCGTGAGCGGACAGCTTTGGATAGCCCATATAGAAAACAAAAGTGGGTTGCCATGTGGGATCTGCGGTGATTTCGTTGAGCAGCGCGACGCGAGAGGCCGGCCTGCCCAGCGCCCGCTCATGGTCCACCATTTCCACGGCTTCGTTGCAGGGGCGCGCGGCAAGTCCGTGGGCCGTAGCGAAGAGATGCGCGCGCTGCCAAATTCGGCCAGCTTGCAAGCACTGTTCCCGGGCATATCGGTCACGCACAGCGATGAATCCGATCAGCGGCGCGCTGAGCATCAGGTTCGAATAGCCATTGTCGGTGCTGCGGGACGCAGCCCAGCGCAGCATTCGCACAGACATCATCTTCGCAGCCGCCGTAGCTATGGGAGGCAGGCCGAAGGCGTCGATCGTGAGGCCATCGCGGTATTTCTGGACCGCACTCCATTTCATGCGGATCCAACGTTCGCTGCCCCGCTGAACATCTGGATCGGAATAAATTTCTGTATTTGCGGTAGAACTAACTTCGGCGATCTTTTTTCTATCGGCCTCCGCCGTGAAAAGGAATAGTTTTACATCCGCGCACTCGCCCGCCAGATGCCTGAGTGCGTCTACGAAATCAGGCGAGATCGCTCGGTGCGGATCGTAGGGACCACGATTCGTGTGGCGCAGCGGAATGGCATTGTAGAGCTCGTTTTCTTCGCGTTTCCCAGCTGCGAGATTCACGCGCGCCAAGAGTTGTGGTTTGGGGTTGGCCGGAATCGGGCCAAGTTTTCCCGGAAGGAGCTCCGCCGTGGCTGAGTACCCGTTGGCGGGCGCGGCCAGCGTCAGATTCTCCAGCGCGCAACCCATGCCGATATGCTCTTCGCGCAGATCAGGATCGAGCGCGCCGACGTTCCTCTGCGTATCGATGTACAACTCGATGGAAGAATCGGTGACCTTGAAAAGCCAGGGCTGAGTGTTGTGCGGGCTTGCGGCCAGAATCGCGGCGCGCACCAGCGCGAGCGGAGCATTGTTTCCGGCGTTGCGCCAGTCCTTCCACGGCTCGTAAGCCGGCCCCTCACCGGCGCTGAACACTCCTTGATCCCAGGCGCGCCAGCCGCCGCCGCCCACAATGGCGACAGTAACGATTCCTGTGCCTTTCAGGAAAGATCTCCGCCGCACGAAGCTCCTCCGCAGACGCTGAGCGCTGGTAGCCCATTGCCACGATGCGCTCGGAATTAATGTAAAAAATTCGTTCCGCGCGGATTTACATCGGAGAGTCTACACCCAAGAGTGCGAATGGTCGGCTACTCAGAAGTCGGCCGGAAACGAGGTAGTGGTCATTTACGGGCCGACCGCAGGAAGGCCGACAATCCCTCTCTGATAATCTCCGAATTCACCATTATCCATCCGCAGTTTCGTCTTCCGAACCGAGCCATGCATCATCGCGGGAGACTCCCCTGAGTCGATTGCGCTAAGATGGCATTCGTGCGGGATTCCTCGTCACAGTTGAATTTGTGGAAGCACCAACTCGGGCGTGTGCCGGATTCTGTATGGGAACAAGTCGAACTCGAAACGCTGGTGCTAGCTGAAAACTGCTTGTCTGAAGTGTCTGAACAGATTGCTCGTCTGAAGAGGCTTCGCATGCTCGATCTCGGACATAACGCATTGACCCATGTGCCTGCTGGGCTTGGCAACCTCGACGGCTTGAGTGATTTCCTGTATCTCCACGACAACCAATTGACGTCGCTGCCCCCATCTCTCGGAAGCCTGACTAAGTTGCGTTACCTAAATATCAGCGAGAACGCGTTCGAGGTGCTTCCAGAATGTGTTTCCGGCATGTCGGGCCTGATCGAGCTTAGGGCATCCGACAATCCCCTGACGTCACTCCCCGATTCGCTTGGACGTTTATCACGCTTAAGAGAGCTGCATCTCCGAAATAATAAGCTGATCTCACTACCGGAATCTATTGGCATGCTGCAGGAACTTCGCCATATCGATCTCCGCGGCAATCCGCTGAAGCACTTGCCTGATGCGATTGCGGCACTGCCTCGATTAGAGAAACTTGACTTGCGGTGGGTGGAAACGCTGATACCACCCCCGTGGATCGTAAACCTCGAAGCGCGCGGATGCGCGGTGTACCGTTAATGCCTCTCACCGAGGCAGTGGCAGCGTAACTCGGTAAATGGCGTGGTGTTGTTCGAATCGATCCACTCCCGTACGGTCAGGAACCCGCAGACCACCCATAACCGGGGCTCGAGGAAAGATCGATTGAACGCTGAAATCGGCGCGTCGGATGGGATGCTCAGAGCGTCTCGTTTCCAAGCCTGAAGATGTGAGCCACTCTCCATTTCAACGACGCCGTAAAGAATCGTTTTCGATGTGGGCCAAGCCTCGCGGGATCACTGGGAGTTGACGAGATAGCCGGTGAGAATGGCTTCCTCGAAAGGAGGGGTGACACCGTTGACAGAGAGATCAGAACCCGAGGAAAGCACAATGCCGGAGGGATATTGGAACTCGAAACTCCCGCCCGCGGCGAATGTCCAGAACGCGCGAGTGGATACGGCCGAACTGTTAGCCTGGGTCATTTGCACTGAACCGGAACCGGCTGAGTTGATTTGGACCGTCGTGATGACCAGGCTGCTGCCAGCGGGCACGATGTAGGTCGCCACCGGCGAGCTGCCATCAGGGAGAACTTGCGAACAGTTTTGCGTGCCGACGCAGACAAGCTGCACGTTTTGCGAGGCAAGTCTGGAAACGTCCAGCGTGATCGCCGGCGCCGCCGCCGTGTTGGATACCTGAACCAGCGCCGCGACGAGGGCGTGCGCGGTGCGCGGGTTGAACATCGTACCTACCGCCGCCAGGAAGCCGGCACCCAGGATCACGACGAACATTTTTCCAATTCGCTTCATGATGCTCCTCCTCTGTCGCGGTTAGGCGTGCACTGCTGGCGGCACGGGCGGCGGCAAGTTCGCCGTCGGATAACCACGAATGTACGTAGCCACGTCGGTCGCTTTGCCCGGTAACGCAATAATGGGGTTGCCCGTGCTGCCGAGAACGACTCCGGGCTGCAGATTGAACTCGACCGTCGTGGAATTGCACGGGAATTCATATATGCGGTCTGTGACACTGATGACATCTCCGACTTTGGAGGTCGCGAAATTGATGCTCAGAAATTCGTCGCCGCCGCCGCTGCACGTCGCCTCTATCTGCGTAATGACCAAATTTTGCCCCGCAGGGACGGTGAAAGACGAGGATGCAATGCTGGGATCGTCCTGCACACAGAACGCCTCGCCGGTCCCCAACTGTGTCGGGCAAGCTAACTCGAGGATTTGAGCTGCAGATCCACGGACGTCCTCTGTAGGCACAGGATTCGCGGTGGTATTCGATACTTGTACCAGCGCGGCGACGAGGCCATGAGCCGTCTTCGGAGCAATCGCTATTGCCAGAATTCCCGCCAACGCCCCGGCACCGGCGACCATCAAGAACCTTTTCGCAAATCGCATGCTGCTTCTCCTTCGTACGTTTGAATTTACTGCCGAAATTGACCGCAACCGGGACATTGCTCCGTCCCACCGAAATCGACCTGCCGCGGATTACTGGGCAGGTCCGCCAGACGTGATGCGCGCTGGTGCAGTCAGTTCGCGGTAATCGTGTATCCGCTGATCGTGCAATAGAACTCCCCAAGGCTCGAGTTCTTACCCAGCACGACCTCGCAGCTGGGCGTCAACCCGAAGCCGGCAATTGCTGGGATGGTGATCCGCCCTTGAAGTTGACCGGTGTAGTCATCAATTAAGTTCTGCGGACTTTGGAGTTGCATGGGGATGGAGAAAAAAGGCCCGTCACCCGAGGTGAAGATAAAGGCATCACTGGGATCAGACCCGACTCCCGTCTGACTTGTGATCGAAGCGGCCTCGATGACCAGGGTCCTGTCGGCTGGGGTGGGCGGCATCGTGCATGAGCCGCTGGGAGAGCCGCTGAAGAAGCCCTCGCAAGTTGCGAAATAAACATTGCTCGCCGCCGGCGCGTACATCACGGGCACTGCGCTCGATGGAGTATTCGCTACCTGCACCAGTGCGGCGACCAGCGCATGAGCCGTCTTCGGAGCAATCGCTATTGCCAGAATTCCCGCCAACGTCGCGGCGCCAGCGACCATCAACATTCTTTTCGCAAAATTCATAATTCTTCTCCTGCGTTCTAGAATGGGCCAGAAGCGCTGCGGCGCTTTAGGAGGCGTCGCGGCGGCCATTTCTCGCATCACGGATAGCTAACGAGATAGCCACTCGCCGTGAAGTTGCAGAATGCACCGCTGCCTGGACCGAGGGCCTGAAGAGAAAGAGTACTACCGGGATCGGCGTAATAGCGGACCGCCTGAGTTACAAATTCGTCGTTCTGTTTGCTGGTAAGGGCAAGCGGCTCTGCCAGCAATACGCCCGCCTCTGTGATATTGAAGTTGACGAAGGGAATGCTGCCGTCCGGCTGGGTCTGGCAGAAGGCCGCTACCTGTTCGAGAACCAGACGCTGGCCTGCGGGAACCGTGTATGGAGATATCGATCCCTGGCCAAGAGTCCCAACGCCAAGAGTGCATATTAGTTCCCCGGTTTCGGGGTCACCAAAGGCTTGGCAACCCAGCGGCACGATGGTGGCGTGGGCAGGGCTGTCAACGTCCTTGTTCGGCACGGGACTCGACGGAGTATTCGATACCTGTACCAGCGTGGCGACAAGTGCGTGCGTCGCCTTCGGCGCAAGCACCGATATCAAGATCGCCGCCAAGACCACAAAACCAACAAACATCAATATCTTTTTCGCGAAATTCATTTTTCCCCCTTCCGATATCTTGGGATAGGCCGAAAGCTTTGCGGCGCTAAGCAGCGTGATGCGACGATACGTGCCGCCTCTTCAAGCAGACGGCCAAAAGTCCCGAACCGAGCAGAACGAACGTAGCTGGTTCTGGTGTGGATACTGACGGTGTAACGGTGGTCACGTCGAGCGCGTAGTGTCCGGACGTGTTCGGGCAAGCCACGCCATTGATCTCCAGATTGCAGAACTGGCCACCGGTGAGGTCCGTGAAACCCTCGCTGAGGTTGCCGTTATCGAAGACCGCGTTGGGGATATAGAGCGCATCGCTGAGAACGATGGTGTAAGTGCCGGCAGCAAGGTCGTCGATTGACATGGCGACATCGCCGCATTGCGGGGCGCCGCCGATAACCGGGGCCGCAGCTTGGGCAAGTGAACAGCCCATGAAGGTGGGGTAATTGCTCAGCGCGATCGACGTGCCGTATGGGTTCCCCATGCCGTCCGTCAGAATTCCGCCCGTGGTATCAAAAACAGCCACCTCCGGAGCTGTGCCGCCGGCGGAAACCGCGGTGCCGCTGGCGTTCGTGCCGCCGCCGAATCCAAAAGACTGCAGGACTACGTCGTCCCCAGCCCCCACCTTCACCGTGGTCTGAAAGACCGAATCCGAATTCGCCAGTGTGCCGGTGTACGACTGCGTGGAACTGCTGTCCGCGAATGCCGGCGGAACTTGGGCGATAAAGAACATCACCATCGCGGCAAATACGGAAAGTTTGAGAGTGGCGTTTCGTCGTGTAATCATTTTTCAATCCTCTTTTGCTGCGAGTGTGTAGACACAACTGCTACGGCGTTCATCCGGCGCATGACCGCGTCCGGGGACCTTCGATTGGGTCCTGCACCCTGCCTCTACTTGTAAATGCGGAAAGCTCCGATAAATTGGCTCATCTTTTTTCAGCTCTACCTTTAGTACGACCCTTGCTTCGCTTCGCGGTCACCTCTGGCAGTAGAAAGAGGCTGTCGGGTAAAGCGCAGCCCCTTGAACCGCGAATGGCAACAGCCGATCCCCGCAGGCAGCGGCTTGGAGTTCTAATGCGTTCCGCTGCAACACAGCGTCTTGGTTGGTTGAATCTTCTTCGCTTTCTTCAGCTCTTTTTTCTTAGCCACTTTGTTCTCCTCCGTTTGGCATTGGAGCCCGCATCCGGGTCTCTACTTGTAAATGCGAAAAGCCGCGACAATTTGGCTCATTTTCTTTGCGCGCTGCCGTGGTGACTACTCGTGGGGTTCGTATTGCTTTCGCTGCTCCCGCTCGTTGACTTTCACCCGAAATGAACGATACATTCCTTGAAAATCAGTCGCTTCGGCGAAGGTAGGTCCGTGAGCCAAGAGCCGTCCCAGCCCGTCACGGAACTTCTAGTCAAGTGGAAGCACGGGGATACGAAAGCCCTCGATGCGCTGGTACCTCTTGTTTATAAAGAACTGAAGGCCATTGCGCGCAACTGTCTACGACAGGAGCGCGTCGGCCATACCCTGCAAAGCGCGGCCTTGGTGCACGAGGCTTATCTCCGGCTGGCCAGCGGAGAACCTCCCGACGCGCAGAACCGCGCGCATTTTGCCGCCGTGGCCGCCCGCTTGATGCGGGAGATTCTGGTGGACTATGCGCGCTCACGTGGCGCGGCCAAGCGCGGCGTGGATTGCCTGGTGGAACTCGATGAAGCTCTCACCACACCGAAGAAACAGGGTGTGGATGTTCTGGCGTTAGACGATGTCTTGAACGACCTGGCGGAAATGGATGAACAGCAGAGCCGCATTGTCGAGCTGCGTTTTTTCGGCGGCTTGACGATCGAAGAGACCTCTTCCGTGCTGGCGATTTCGCCAGCCACGGTGAAACGCGATTGGAACGTGGCCAAAGCGTGGTTATCGCGCGCTATGAAAAAGGGAAGAAGTGGAAACACCGCAGCAGTGGAAAAAGATTAAGGAAATTGTCGGGGCGGCTATGGAGCGCCAGCCCGCGGAGCGCGCGCCTTTCCTGGACGAAGCTTGCGCGCACGACGAATCCGTACGCGCCGAAGTCGAATCGCTCCTCTCGGAGTATGAGAAATCCAGCGGCCTTTCCGAACATCCTCATTCCGGCCTGCCGCTCGATCCCGCTCCGCTCGAATCCAAATGCATTGGCCCTTATCGTCTGCTCCGCAAACTCGGCGAAGGCGGCATGGGGCAGGTCTGGCTGGCCGAGCAGGCTGTTCCGGTGCGCCGGCAAGTCGCGCTGAAGCTAATCCGCGCGGGAATTGACGACCAAGCTGTACTGCAGCGCTTTCAATCCGAACGCCAGTCCCTGGCGATCATGGATCACCCGGCGATCGCCAAAGTCTTCGACGCGGGTGCCACTCCCGACGGCCAGCCGTACTTTGTGATGGAGTACGTACCGGGCGTTTCGATCATCGACTACTGCGACCAGTGTCAACTCAAAATCCGCGATCGCTTAGAACTCTTCATAAAAGTCTGCGACGGCGTGCTCCACGCGCACCAGAAGGCGATCATTCATCGCGACCTGAAACCTGCCAACATCTTGGTGGTCGAAGTAGATGGCAAACCTACGCCGCGCATCATCGACTTCGGCCTTGCGAAAGTCATAGGGCCGCAAGCGGTCGGCGAGACTGTATTCACACAAGCCGGTGGCTTCGTCGGAACTCCCGTTTACATGAGTCCGGAGCAAGCCGATCCGCGCGTCCACGACCTGGATACCCGCACCGACGTTTACTCGCTCGGCGTCGTGCTCTACGAGCTGCTGACCGGTTCGCTCCCCTTTGATCCCAAGCAATGGCAAGAGCAGCCGTTGGATGAGGTGCTGCGGCAATTGCGCGAACAGGACCCTCCGCGCCCCAGCACGAAAGTGGAAACGCACAATGAGTCTTCTACCGCAGCCGCTGCGAGGCGCGGCACCGAACCGAAACAGTTAGCGAGCCTGCTCCATGGCGATCTCGACTGGATCACCATGAAGACGCTCGAAAAAGATCGCACTCGCCGCTACGGCACGCCTTCCGAGTTGGCCGCCGACATCACCCACTATCTCCGCAACGAGCCGGTGGCTGCGCGCCCTGCCAGCACAGGCTACCGCTTGCAGAAGTATGTCAGGCGTCACCGCGCAGGAGTCGTTGCAGCCGTCGCTGTGCTGCTCCTTCTGACCGGATTTATAGTCACGCAGGCTGTTGCGTTGCACCGAATTACACAAGAGCGAGACCGCACGACTCGAGAGCGCGACCGTGCCAACCGTATCACCGGCTTCATGACCGGAATGTTCAAACAATCGAACCCAAGCGAAGCGCGAGGCAACAGCATTACCGCGCGGGAAATTCTGGACAAAGCCTCGAAGGACATCGACACCGGCCTGACGAAAGACCCCGAGCTTCAAGCACAGATGATGTACGTCATGGGAGTCGTTTACGATAACCTCGGCCTCTATCCACGCGCGCACTTGCTTCTGCAGCAGGCTATGGAGATTCAGAAGCGTGTACTCGGGCCGGAGAATCCGGAGACGCTAAAGTCGGCGAGCAGCTTGGTTTACGTTCTGTTCCAGGAAGGCCACTACACCGAAGCCGAAAAGTTGGATCGGGATACGCTTGATGTGCAACGTCGTGTTCTCGGGCCGGAAAATCCCGACACGTTACGTTCGATGTACAATCTGGCGATTCTGTTGCACACAGAAGGCCACCGCGCCGATGCAGAGAAGCTGGATCGCGAAACGCTCGACATCCGCCGCCGTGTCCTCGGGCCGGAAGATCCCGACACCATGGTGTCGACCCAGGAGCTGGCCAGCGTTCTGGCGGATGAAGGCAACTACGCCGAACCCGAGAAGCTGTATCGCGGAATGCTCGACGTACAACGTCGTATCCTTGGGCCGGAACACCCAGACACCTTAAGGTCGGTGCACAGCTTGGCCATCGTTTTGGAGCGAGAAGGTCAGTACGCCGAAGCGGAAAAGTTGGATCGCGAGACGCTTGAAGTTAAGCGCCGTATCCTCGGGCCGGATCACCCCGACACATTGTCATCCATGAACAACCTTGCAAACGTTCTGAAGCTGGAAGGCCGCTTCTCCGAGTCGGAGAAGTTATATAGGGAAACGCTCGACGCCCGCCGCCGTATCCTCGGGCCGGAGCATCCCGCCGCACTCGTCTCAATGGGCAACCTGGCCGGCATTCTGGATTCGGAAGGCCGCTACGCCGAAGCGGAAAAGTTGTTTCGCGAAACGCTCGTCCTGGACCGTCGTGTCCTTGGACCGGAAAATCCCAACACCGCCGTTACTACGTATAACCTTGGCGCCGTCGCAGCCCATCAGGGCCGGAATGCTGAGGCAATTTCTCTGTTACGCGAGTCCGTGGACCACGGGTTAGCGCCCCCGTATGCTTTGGCCATGGAAAAAGATCCTGACCTTAAGTCGCTGCACGAAGACCCGCGCTTTTCCACCCTGGTCGCCCACGTAAAAGAACGCGCCGCTGTAGTTCCCGGACAGCAATCGAACTAACACGATCCGGTGGCCAATACGTCGTACCCGCTCAATCGGTCGACCCGAAATTGTGGATTCAAAATAACTGGAGAGGCCGCCTTCTGCTGCTTCGTTTTTTGTAACATCCGACACATCAAAAAGATATGGCGGAAGCGTGTGGGAGTCGAACCCACCATTCTGGCCGCGAAGGACAGAATCAATGGCTTTGAAGGCCACGAGGACCACCGGGCCCCTGGCGCCTCCGTCACTGAATTATAGGGTTGCGACCGTGCGGCTACAACTTTCCTGTGGCTTCAACTTCGCGGTGCGCTGGAGGCGAACTTCCTGCGCGCCAAATCCAGCAGTTTTGCATCGGTGCAGACTTCGTAGTAAGGCCGAAGGCCGGGCGCTCCCACTCTCGCGCCAGGAAGCAGTTGGTGCACGAATCCCTTGCGCACCACCACCGGTTCCAGCGATTCTCCCAACGGGACTTCGCCGAAATAAAGCTGCACGCGCTCTTTTCCCCAGGGCATCGGAAAAGTTCCGCCCATCGGCGACATGGAGATTTCCGCGCTCAGCTTCTGAAATCCCTCTTCGTTCAACTCAATGCCGTTCAAGTTGTAGCGCACCAGTAATTCCTCGCCCTCATCCTCCGCGGCATCTTCCATCAACGGCTGCAGCACAAACACATTAAATGGCGAAGGATTATCCTTGAACAATCGCTTGGTGATTTTCGTGCAGCTCGAAAGCCGATCCGACAAATTCAAGGCCCGCGAAATCATGATCTTCGAATCGCCGTCCATCCACAACGACGGCGCCGAATCCTGAAACGCCAGGCCCACTCCAATCTCCAGCGGCGGCAATTCCGTAGTCTTCGTCCGGGCGTTGTACGCCGACGTCACCGCCAGAATCTCCCGCGCCAGAATGCAAGCCCGTGCCACCGCGCGCGTAGTCGCCCGCGTCGCTTCCGTCTCGTAGATCGCCAGAATAATCGCGTCGCCCTCGATAAACACCGTCGCCGCGCCAAATCGCTCCAGCATCCGCTTCACCGGCTCGTGCAGATTCATGCTGAAGTGGGACGCCGGATTCATGCCCTTCGCCAGCAAATCCTTGGTAATCCCCGTCGAGCCGCGCACGTCCGCCTTGATTACCGTGTGATTGATGACGGGGTCGTCGGTCGGCCGCCCTTCGTCCGCGTGCAAAAACTCGTACAAACTCTTGTTCACACGCGAAAGCTCGCGCGCGCGCTCCGAACGCACCAGGCTGATGCGCTCCATCCACGCCGCCACGTGCTGATAATTCCGTCGGTCGCGCCGCAACCGCATGAAATCCTCGGCGAATTGCAACGTGAACGACAATTGCTCCTCATGCGTCCGCCGCCGGATCGCCCGCGAAGCATCCTCCAGCCGTTTCATCGAAATCTTGCGCGCCGGAAATTGCTCTAGAATTGTTTCCACTCGCTTGGCTTCGTCGCGGTTCACCAGCGCTTTTTTCAATGCCTGCAAGTGAATCGGCGGGCAGTAATCCGCGTAGATACGCCGCAATTCATATCCTGCCATCATGTGAAACAGCAGGTCGCGCTCTTCCAAACGGTGCATCCATTCTTCCAGCAATTGCGCGCGCGTCTCCGGCGCGGCCTCGCCCTCTCCGGCGGGCGCCGACGCATCGAAAAGCCGCCGCGCATTCTGCGGCTGGTTCAAATAATCGCCCAGCCGGCTGCGATACTCCTCGATCAAGAAGTTCATGCGTTGCTTGGCCGAATCAATCTGCGGCCCCAGCTCTTCCAGGCCCTTCTCGCTCGCCGCGAATTTCTTGCGCAGCGCTTCCAGCTCCGCCCGCGATTCAGCGCTCGCGCCACCCTTGCGCTTGAAAATAGATGGAAAAAGCCCGTCGCCTTCTCCCGCGCGCCCGGTAGCCTCTTCCAGTTCCTCTTCGATGCGCGCCATCTCCGACCGCATCTGCCGCGCCTGCTCCAGCAACCGTTCGTGAACTTTTCGCGCCTTGCTCAATTCGTCCGCGTCGTCCCCCGTCAGAATCAGGTCGCGCACGAAATCCAGCAAAATCCCGTCGAAAATCTCAAAACGGTCGGGATCGTTTACGAAATTGGCCAGCAGTACGTAGTGCTCCAAAAACAAATGATCGTCGTTCCCGTTTTCCGCAAAAAGAAATCGGTTCTGCAACAGCTCGTAGGTCTCGTGGAAATCCTCGCCGAAAAGCGCTCGCCGCGATTTCGATAGCGTCCCTTCTTCCACTTCCCGCCAGATGCGGCACAACGTGTCGCCCACTTCGCGGTACGTATTTTTCTTGTCCGCCTGGATCTCCGCGATTTTCGCGCGCATCACGTGCGCCTGCTCGCTGTGCTCGAACAGCTCACCGCGCGCGCGAATCCACTCCTTGCATTCCACCACGATGCTGGAAAATTGGCTGGAGATTTCAGAGGTCAGATGTTTCACCAGCGCCAGCTGGTGCAGGATGTCCGTCTCGATGGATTGCTGAAATTTCGCGCGCGTCAGTGACGCTTGCAGAACTTCGGTTAGCAGCTTGCGGAAAGCGCCATGTTCCGGCGCGCCCGAATGCTTGCGGTCTTTCCCGTAGAACAGGGCGATGTTCATCTTCTGCCGGACCAGGTCCAGCAGATACTTCCGCGTAAAATCCACGAACCGCGGGCTTAGAAAAACGTCATAATGAATATTGTCAACGCCCAGCGTAAGATTGCTCAGCCGAATCTCGGCAGAGTAAGACTCCAGCTTCATCCGGGCAGGATGGGCGGGCGAAGGCGCAATGCGGGTGTCTGTCATTCTGGCGCAGCAAGACCACGAACTTTCACTTTAGCGAGGGGTGATGCGCGGCGCAATGGCACAGTTCCTAACCGTTAATGGTTTTTCGGGCAGCCCGACCGTTCCGCGCGGCAATCAAGACTTGAGTTCTGACCCGGAATCCAACGCGGCGCCCGAATTCGGCGTCGAACCCACCGGCTACGGCGTCGAATCGAGCCCCACGAACAGCGAACCCACTTCCTACGGCGTCTCATCTACTCGCTATGGTGTCGCTCCCACCGCCCGCAAAAACTCCGGCGATCAAGGTCCCTGCCTCTACTTCGGTCCCCAAGGCCAAAGATGCGATCGCCCCGCGATCGCCAGCGGTTTCTGCGCCCGCCATCTCCCCGCCCACCTCAATCAATCTGCGAGATTCGCCTCCACATCCCCAGCGCAAACGGCCGGCGCGTCCCCAAGCTCCAAGCCGTACTCCGGCGTCCCATCCCCGGGTTTCAAGCACTACCGCGGACTCCCTTCCCCCGGCTCCAAGCCGCTCGCCCGCATAATCGCGGTAGGCATCGCCATCTTCGCCGCGCTTTGGCCCGTAATAGCCGACCTACTCCGCGAAATAATGCGCTGGATCCACGCCCACTAGACGCACGACGCGCACGGTGTTCTCTGCGTCCGGCGATTACCCCGACAGAGTCGGGGGCGCCTCCGCGTTAAACGCCTTTATCTTTCTCCGCTTTCCCTCCGCCTTTCCTCTGTGCCCTCTGTGTTAAATCTTTTGACTTCCGCCACGCCGAAACCGAAATTTTCGCGTAAAATACCGGACCATGCCCAAATTACTAGAAGGCAAGACCGCCATCGTCCTAGGCGTTTGGAATAAATGGAGCATCGCCTACGCCATCGCCCAAGCTTTCTCCCGCGAGGGCGCCACGCTCCTCCTCACCTATCAGAACGACCGCGCCAAACCCGTAGTCGAAGAACTCGGCAACGAACTCGGCGCCAAAGGCTTTTACCCCTGCGACGTCCAGCAACAATCAGACATCGACGGCCTGGCGGAATCCCTGAAACGAGAAGGCCGCACCATCGACGTAATGGTCCACTGCCTGGCCTTCGCCAATCATGAAGATTTGAACCAAGCGTTCCTGAAAACCTCGCGCGACGGCTTCAAACTCGCGCTCGACGTCAGCGCCTACTCCCTGGTCGCCGTCTCCAGCGCGATCTCCCCGCTAATGACAAATGGCGGCGCCATCATGACCCTCACCTATCTCGGCTCCACGCGCGTAGTGAAAAATTACAACGTCATGGGCATCGCCAAAGCCGCTCTCGAAGCCGAAGTCCGCTACCTCGCCGCCGAATTGGGCGCCAGCAAGATCCGCGTCAACGCAATTTCCGCCGGCCCCATCAAAACCATTTCCGCTCGCGGCATCAAGGATTTCTCAAAAGTCCTCGATTTCGTGCAGGAACACGCCCCGCTGCGCCGCAACACAGACATCGCCGAAGTCGCCGACGCCGCCGTCTTCCTCGGCAGCGACCTCGGCCGCGGCGTCACCGGTAATGTCCTCTACGTGGACGCCGGATTCCAGATCATGGGCCTGGAACCGCCGACGCCGCCAAAATGAGCAGCAACCCCCTGCCTTCATGCACTCACTATCGTCGGACCGCGCGCAATCCTTTCACTTTACGATTCACCGCCTTTCCCGCCCTAGCAGCGCTCGTGCTAATCGCAACATTCGCATCCGCGAAATCACAACCTTCCGGCCCTTCGCAAGAAAAACGAAAAAAGCCCGCCGAATTACACTGGGATCCGCCGCAGGTTGACGATCCCGTTCCCTCCTTATCCATGACCCCACCCTGCAACCTGCACGACGTCCTGCAACAAGCCGGACGGCGCGCCGCGCAAACCGTTGATCTACTTCAGAACTTCAACGCCCACGAGCATCTGCGTTTCGAACAAACCGACACGCTGGGCATGTCCGAAATGTTCATCACCGAAAATTTCGACTATCTCGTCGATTTCGGCGAACAATCCGGGCCGCTCAAAGTCCAGGAAACTCGCACGCCCCTCGCCGGCAGCGACAACGCGCACCTCGGCACAACTGTAGACAAGGGACTCCCGGTTCTAGCGTTGATTTTTTATCCGGTGATGCAGGCCGATTACGAAATGCGCTGCGAAGGCCTCACCCGGTGGAATAACCAGCCGGCCTGGGTCGTTTACTTCCGCCAGGTTGACGGCATGCGTCCCCGCACGCTTTCCATGGGCACCGAAGCGAACGTATTTCCCGTCAGTCTGAAGGGCCGCGGCTGGATCGCCGCGGACTCCGGCCAAATCATGCATCTGGAAACAAATCTCGTGAAGGGCGTTCCGATCATCGAGCTGCGCGCCAACGCAGTCTCAATTGATTACGCCCCAGTGGCATTCGCCTCAAAAAATATCGAACTCTGGCTGCCCAAATCCGCCATAGCCTATACCGATTACGGCAAGCGCCGCACCATCATCGAGCACACCTTCTCCGACTTCCAACTCTTCTCCGTGCAAACCCAACAAGTCATCGAAAAACCAAAAGAAACAAAAAAGCCAGAAGAGAAACCCTGACGGCTACTTCTCGCACCGCGGTCCAGCGCCATCCTCCATCACAATCCTTCGCACATCCTCCGAAACATGCTCCAACCCAATCCGCACCACCGGCCAATCCGTACGCAACTTCAACCGGTCAGGCCATTCCACAATCACGATCGCGTTCTCGCTAAAGATATCCTCAAGCCCCAGCGTCTCCAGGTCATGAAAATCACCCACGCGATAAAGGTCCACGTGATAAACGCGCGCCCGCCCGTCGTATTTGTGCACTAAAGTAAAAGTAGGACTCGTGACGTCGTCTTCCCGCGCCGCACCCGCCCCCGCCGCAATCCCTTTCGTCAGCGTGGTCTTCCCTGCTCCCAAATCCCCAGAAAGCAGTACCAAAACCGGCGCCCTCAATCCCGCGCCAATTTCCCTGCCCCGCGCGATCGTTTCTTCCGATGAATGCGTCTCAATCTCGTGCCTACCCACGGCCGCACTCTGCATAAAATTGCTGATACGCCCGCGGAATCGCGTGAATCAAATCTGAAGCCATCAGCGGCGCCTCGCCCGTCTCCGCATACGCGATATCGCCGGCAAGCCCGTGCAAATAAACTCCGAACGCCAGCACCCTGCCCCACGGAGTAACGCCGAATTGTGCCGTCAAACCCGCCAGCATCCCCGTCAACACATCTCCCGTGCCGCCCGTCCCCATCCCCGGATTTCCCGTGGAGTTCACAAACACTTGCCCATCGGGCACGGCCACCACGGTCTGCTGCCCCTTCAAAATCACGGTCGCGCCCCAGTCCGCCGCCGACTTTCGCGCAACTTCCACCCGCTGCGCCTGCACATCTGGAATGCCACAACCCAGCAAACGCGCCATCTCTCCCGGATGCGGCGTCAGCGCCAACGCGCCACTACCGTTTCTCAGCTCTTGCGCGCGCCCCGCAAACGCATTCAATCCGTCAGCATCCAGAATCGTCGGAACCGTTCGCGTCCCCACGACGCTGCGCACAAATTGTTGCGTTTCATCGTGCGTGCTCAACCCCGGTCCAATCCCCAGGGCGCGCTTCCCTTTCAACAATTTCTCGAAGCGCTCATACTCGAAGCTGCGCATCGAAATGCTGCCCACATCCGTTGCGGGAAGCGGCTCGGTCATAATTTCCGGCGTATGCGCCGCGACAATCGGCAGCACCGGCTCAGGCGTTGCTACAGTTACCAGTCCCGCGCCCACTCGCAAAGCGGCCCACGAAGCAAGAACCGCCGCGCCACTTTTACCAACGGACCCGGCCGTGATCAACGCGTGGCCATAATTTCCCTTGTTGGCAGACGAGCGGCGCG
The DNA here is from genome assembly GCA_963786205.1 of uncultured Acidobacteriota bacterium. GTDB lineage: Bacteria > Acidobacteriota > Terriglobia > Acidiferrales > UBA7541 > Palsa-295. The sequence goes on along the minus strand of CAWAYG010000009.1, from coordinate 409,111 downwards.
GCAGCGAGAAGTTGCTCACCTCGCGCCAATCAATCCAGCGAACGTCGCTCCTCCCCACCTCATCGATCAACTCCGGCGGCGAACCGATATCGCGCACCACCACTTGCCCCGTGTGATCGCTCGCCGTGCCCAAAATCATCCCGGTCTTGGGCGCAGTAAACGTGATCGTAAACGCCGCATTGATGCACGCGCCCATCGCTTCGCCCGTGTCCGCGACGAGCCCGGACGGAATGTCCACAGCCACAACCGCCGAGCGCACCGGCCCGCGCCGCTTATTCACCGCCTCGATCGCTTCCGCGAACAGTCCTTCCACCGCGCCGCGTGTTCCAGTGCCAAGCAGCGCATCTATAATAATGTCCGCGGATTCGAGCGCGGATTTGACGCCTTGCAGCTCGCCCGAATTGCGCACTAGCTGCAGCGCGCCAGAACCTTCCTGCCAACGTTTGCAGTTCGCCGCCGCGTCGCCCAGCATTTCCTCTTGCGTCGCAAATAAATACACTTCCGGCTTCGCGCCCAATTCCCGTAAACGCCGCGCCACAACGAATCCGTCACCGCCATTTTTCCCTTTGCCGCAAAGAACCACGATCCGCTGCTGCGCGAAGCTCGGCCAGCGCTGCGCAATGAATTCCGCCACGCTAGCCCCCGCATTTTCCATCAACGTGAGACCAGGTATCGCGTAGCGCGCGGTCGTGAACCTGTCCACTTCCCGCATTTCAGCAGCGCTCAGAATTTTCATGCCAGCAGCTCCGCAAGCAAGTGATTCCCACGATTCAAGCCAGAAATGAGCTCGCACATACCCAAATTCATCACAATTTACCGTAGCATGATTGCCCAAGCGCCGCGAAAAAAAAACGCCGCGGTCACGGCCGCGTATCCAGCGGATGCCTGCTCTTTTCGTAAAACTCGTTTTGCAATTTCAAGCTCTCGCCGTCCGCCTTTACCGCGCGAATCGCTTCGTCAATCGCCGCGATCCACGCATTCATCTCAAATGTTCCAAGCTCTTTCGTCGCCAGCGCTCCCTCGCCGGAATAGTGATTCGGAAATCGCGCGTACCACCAGATCCCCGTATACACATCGTCCGGCAAATTCACGCGCTTCTGATCCGCTCCCGATTCGCTCGCGGCCCGATCCTGATGCACCAAATCCGGCCGCGCAATCATCATCGTTGAAGTCTCCGTTTCCCCCGCATGCATGTCCACGTGATCCTTTTTCTCAGGACCGCCCTTAGGTTCCTCGCGCCCCCACTGCACATACACCACGTAATCGTGTGGCTTATCCAACTGGCTTTGCGCGAAATATGGCAGCAAATTTTCGTTTCCGCCGTGCCCATTCACAATGATAATTTTCTTGCACCCGTTCCGCGCCATTTCGTCGGTAGTTTCCTGCAACAGCTTCAATTGCAGTTCCGCGCTGTAAGCAATCGTTCCGGGTTCGTGCTTGGCTTCGAAAATCTGGCCGAAATAATATTCCGGGAACACCACGGCATAGTTCTGCTCCGCGGCATGCAACGCCGCATAGCGCACATCCAGCAGATCCGTGCCCAGCGGCAAGTGCGGCCCATGCTTTTCCAAAATCCCAAAGGGCAGCAGGCACGTTCCCTGGGCCTGCGCGATCGCGTCGCGAAAATCTGCGGAGGTTAACTCTTCCCACCTCACGGAGCGCTTCGCCTGCCCTTCCGTAGAATGGCCTCCCAGCAGTAATAGCGCGAGAAAACCAACCATCGTATTTTTCATTCTGTGCCCTCCTCCCGCTCCGGTTCGCGGAATTGTCGGCCGATTTCCGACGCGCGGACGCGATTTGCCTCCGATTTCAGGCCCGAAATCCTTTAATGTCCCGATTTGTCCCGTGCTGCCCTTTGCAGCGCGGCGCAGTTCGCGCGAGTATGCCGACGGCCAATCCAAACCAGGATCGAACTGCAGCCAAACAGCTAGCGTTCCCCTGCGTGAGGGTGCCAGACAGTGCCGTGCAAAACACTGTAAAGAACGCCCAGTGCTCGACCGGGGACAAGCACTGGGCGTTCGCTTTTCTGGTCCCGCGATATGCGAATTCTTCCCGGTCTCGCCAACCCGCCTTTGGGCTGCCGCGATTCTCAGTCCGTCTCGCCAAGTCCTTCTTAGTTCTTTTTCGGCGGCAAGAACTTCTTATCAATTTTGGCAACTACTACGTAATTTGGATCGACCATTTCGGCTACGTGGATGGTTGCCACTTTGGAGAGCAGCTCGTAGGCGTCCATTTCTGAGAGGCCGTAGTCCGCGTGGATCCAGTGGACCAGCTCGGTGAAGGCGATGCGCAGCGAATCGTCCAGCGGGCGATAAATTCCAGCGGCCATTAATTCATTTTGATTTTCCCAGCGCGGCCAGTCGCTTGCACTGTGTTTGATCACGTGAAAACGCAAGCGCGCGTGCATCGGCACTTCGATCGCTGTACCACCGATTTCGCCGTCGCCCATCGCCGCGTGGCCATCGCCCACGTACACCAGCGCTCCCGGAACATTCACCGCGAGATACAACGTATTGCCGACGCTCGATTCCGACGCGTCCATGTTGCCGCCGAATTCGGCGGGGACCAGCGAGCTACGCGTTTCGCCGAATGTGGGCGCCACGCCGACGCAGCCGAGAAAAGGATGCAGAGGAATCTGCACGGAAAAACTCGAATCGTGCGCCTGATACGTCGCCGTGCCGCTTTCCTGATGAATCGCGTAGGCCCAGCTGTGGCGCGGCAGATCGGGATTCAACATTGGCGTGTAGTGCGTTGAATTGATCGCGCCAAATCCCGGCGCGATTTCGCCCTCGCCCTCGTGCCCGTTCACATGCAGCTCCAGAAATTCGATCGCCAGCGCATCTCCCGGCTCGGCCCCCTCGATGTAAAAGGGCCCCGTCAGCAGATTGGAATTGCGCGCGAGTTCGAGTTTGTCCGGGGGAATTCCCGCACAGTTCTTGGTGCAATTCAACGTGTCGGTCTCGAGGATTTCGCCGGCCCTCACGCGCGCCACGGGATCGGCCGGGCCGAAATCGAATTTCACGGTTGCGTACGTTGGCGCGTATTTCACCACTCCCGCCGCTGATTCCTGCGGCGCCGGCTGCTGCGCGGGCGTGGTGATGGCACAAATTATCACGATCAAAAGCGCCAAGGCGAAAATTCCTGCTCGCGCTTCGGCGCGTCTCGGAACTACATCAATCGAATTTTTCGTGATGGACTTGCCGACGAATTTCGTTACGGGGCTTCGATGTGACATACGATTTCTCCCTGTGCGCCTAGCAGCGCTGGGGAGCATACCGCATCTGGCGGCTTTTTTGCCGGCGAGGTAGTTGGACCAATTGAGCGGCGCCCCGAGTAGAAAGGGCTTGAGCGGGATAATGCACACACGTGGGACAGAAATGTGCCAGAAATAGTCTAACCGGCCCGAAATATTTCCCGTAATTCCACCGCGGCCCTAATGCGGAATCCTTTTTGAACCGATACGGCAAGTAGTGCCTACCTCACCCAGGCCTCAGAGAGGGTTATTTCCATGTCCGGACGTCGTGCGGAAGGGTGTGCCACCCGGCAGACCGGTGCCACGAACGCCGAGCGGACGCGCCGGAAGTCAACGGAGCCAAGTGGCTTCTAGGGATTTGCCACGCGGAAGACGACTTGAGAATCTTTGTCGAGGTGGATGTTCTGACTCTGGGAATTCACTATCGGAGTGCGTCCTTTATTGCTGACTTCGAAGCCCAGAATCACGTCGGGAAGATTGAATACGCCCTTGCTTGTGGCGGTTAGCAGTTCGACGCCGTGTGCATCGGCCCTCACGTGATTGCCACCGTCGTACGGCAGGTCCGTGATGCCGTTGACAGGCACGACCGGCGGGGGAGCGAGCGCTTGAATCTCCAAATGCAGCAAAGCGGTTGTGCCGTTCTTCAACTCGACGGTATTGAAATTGATCGCGACTCCATAGAATTGGCCCGGGGGCGGTGCCACGAAATGAGCCACCTGGCCCACGACGAGCGCGCCCTTCGGGAGAACGACCTGATGGCCGTCTTTCACGTCGTGTGTGATCCGCGCTTCCACGCGATCGCCTTGCTGAAGGCGTGTTGAATCAAATTTCGCGACGAACCTCGCAATGATTGCAGTATCGGCCGGAAGATTGATCGCGTTCGCGGTGGTCTTGGGCGCTCCGCTTGCTTGCGCCGCTGCGCAGAGTGGCAGCAAGAAGAACAGTAAACACGTGAAGAGAAAGAATCGAAATGATTTCATTGGAGCTGGGCGCCTCCGTGGGCAGAACTCAATGTCGTCTTGATCCTGGGCGATAATTCGCAAAACGCATCGCAGGCCGCTGTTGAAATTGTGCTAAGCCGCGCAGCACACCCGCGCGGTGAGTATAACTTAGGTTAATTTATTTAACGAGTATCACAAATCGCGCGGCATGCACAATGGTATACACGGGCGAAAAGGATTGGTGGGCTGTACCTTGTTGTGGATGTTAGTGAAAGATCGTCTAAGCCCGCACCCTCGCCTGCGGCGAAAGTGCGGCAACCGACCGTAGGAGGCCCTGAGCTGTGGCGCGTTGTGCGGCTTTACGGCGTGCTGAATTTATTTACGGGGCTGGTGACGCCGTCGCTAGTGCCATTGGCTTGCTCGGAATCTACTTTGTAGTAGTAGGTCGTGTGCGGTTCCAGGCCAGCTACGCGGACGCGGAATACTGTTTGTGCGTGGCCCTGGTTCAAGCGGATGTGAGACTTCGCGCTCTGGCTGAGGTCTGCTGGATTCTTGCCGTAGTGCACAACGCCGAAATGCTCGTCGGAGCCGCCAGGGTTGTTGCTCGTCCACCGAATGATCACTTCAAGATCCTTCGCAGATTCGAGCTCGGGGCCTTGAGTAATCTCCACATGTGCGGCTTTCTTCGCGGGCGGAATCAGCTGCGCGCGCGCCGGATTTGATGTAAGCAGGCTACCGCAGAGTGCAACCACCAATAGAAGAACTCGATTCTTCACGTGTACACCTCTCACGCGTTTGCCTCGCACCGGGTGATTCAACCGATCGTTCGTTAAGCTTGCCGTTGCGGTTGGAGTCGAACCCCGCAGGAGGCCGTTCGCGACCTCCCACGGGGAACTCAATCCAACGTTTAGCGCGTTTCGACTACGGCTTCCTTTTAGCTGCCGAAATGAGCGAGGAATTGCCTTGTGTTGCAGCAGTACCTCCGCTCATACACGCCCCTGTGTACGTGTTGATGTCCGGGTAAGGTTGGGTGAAGCCGTCGTTCAGTGTTTCCAGGAATTTGACGATCTGGTTCTCCTCCGCGTCCGTCAAGTCGAGTTTGCCGACGGTCATGTCCTGGTTTTGGGGCACCTCCGCAGCGGGCCAGCAAGTTACTCTCTCGACGGTACCTGCCGGGCAGTCTCCGGATTCCACTGCCATGCGATAAACGTCCCTGGTGTTATAGAAGTGAACGAGTTGCTTGAGGCTCTTGATATAGCCGTTGTGGAAAAACTCCTTCTGAAAGTAGGGCCCTGGCGCCTCGGTGGTCGGACACTGCGGCGGCGTCAAAGCCACGTCGCGCGCGGTGCTGGTCTGCATCTGGCCATCGGACGTCTCTGCGAACGGCCTCCAGGCGGAATTCGGGTTGGGCGCGGCGCCGAAACCACTGCGCAGAAAAGTTCCCAATCCGAAATCGGTGTAGTCGAAGCCCTCCGGATTGGCGGTGAATCCATAGGAGTCTGGGGTCGATTGATAGTAAAAGGCGTCGCTGGGATTCTTGGGTAGCCCGAGGTTGGCGTAACCGAAACAAGTGAAGAGCGGCCGCGTGGATGCTGCTGCGCCGGTGTCTTCGCTCGTCGGTGCTGTACCTTCTGGAGGCGGAGGCGTAGGTGCGGTGGAGCGGCCGTCGAGATGGCAGGAGTTGCAGTTCGCCTTGCCACGGAAGAGCTTGTAACCGGCCATCTCTTCTGAAGTGAAGGTATATTTGCCGGCGAGGAAGGCGTCGAACTTGGACGAGAACGGGCTGACGTCTGGAGAGGCTTCATAGAAGGAAAGTGCCTGGCCCCAGTGATCGTAAACAGTATTGGCGCGCTCGCGATCTTCTGGGCTGAGCGTAACCGGCGTAGTGTTGGTGCCGAATGTCGCGGCTCCTCCCGGAGTGTCGCAGATTTGCTCCGTGTTTGATGGGAAGCTGATATTCAGGGAGTTGGTGCCCCAGATTTCTTCAAACAGAGGCTTGTACACCGCCGTGGACAGCCGGAAGGCGATGCAAGCGGTATCTGGCATGGCCATCTCCTGAGTATCCACCGGAGGATGCTGCGCCTGCTCGCCGGCCGCGCTTTGCAGTAAGTATCCCGTCGCGCGTGCATCCCAGAAGTTTCCACCAAAGAAAGCCGCTTGGGTGGTGTTGTAATTTAGCACGGGAAAATCCGGTGCATATGTATAGCGCTGTGCCGTACGTTTCCCAGCCCGAAAACGGACCGAGCCGGGATACGCGACCATGGTGAGATTTACAGACGGTATCGGACCGCTATAGGCGGCGTAGGGCATGTGGCACGAAGCGCAAGCTGTATCCTTGAGCGGAGATATGTTCCTATCAAAATTCATGAGCTTGCCGAGAATTCGCACGGCATCGTATCCGCCGCCCTGAAGCGTGGGCGGCTGTCCGGTCAGCACCGGAGGTGGCGCAGCGTGCCACTGGGCGATAGCTTCGTTCTCGATTACGGCAATTTCGCGGAGGACCCGCGCGAGTTCCGAATTCACATTGGACGGCAAAATTCCTGGTGGGTAAGGGTTGTAGACAGCCGGAGCCGGAGTCGGAGTGCTTGCCTCCTGAGCTCCTGCTGGCACAGTGGACAGCAAAACTGCAGCGGCAATTCCTGCGGACAGTATCAGCAGCGGTACCAATCTTCTTGTTTGCCTCATGGGCTAGCCCCCTTGCGCGGTTCAGTCGGAGTTGGTCGTTTGGTAGGAGAGGCGATGGCAGGTAGCTCACTCAACACACTTCGACCGCATTGAGGCTTGCCTGTAGGGATTCAAGTCTCGCCGGGCGTAAGCGGCCCAGGCATTCTGCGCGGCACTATGGAGAGCGCCGTATTCGGTGTTCAGCCGCGGGGAGTAGGCTCGGCGGCGTGGTTATGCATTTTGTCGGATAACACAACGTGCACAAGGAACAATCGCTGAACGCTAGCTAACTCCAAAGAACAATAAGTGTCAATAGGGTAAATCATGTAGACGCTTTTGGAAGCTGCCAGCATGTTTCCAGCCCTGCCGGGCAGGGCTAAGTTATTCCGCGCCAACGGCGATGGTGCGTTGCTTCGCGGAGTAGCGCGCGATACACACCGCAAATTCCAAATACGAGTGGCGCTTTCCGTAGCGCAAGCGCTGCTGAGCCAAACCAGAGAAACATCATCTTCGGTGGGCCCGATGCAGGTGAGGTTGGCTGGCGATTCAGAAAACGGTATGCAGTTCTGCAAAATCGTTGTCGGCGCAGTCGTCACCAAACCGCTCGGCGGCAAAGCGTGTACCGCCGGCCGTGCCACCGGCCGACGCGTAAGTCGTTTTTTCTGGCATCAGTCTAGCGACGCAGACGCTGCCGGTGCTTACTTAATGGATGCCTGAATGTGCTGTGGAAAATTTTGACAGTAAGCGCAATCGTTAACGGATTTTTACGTGGCGCTAACACATGCAATACAGGAACTCCATACGCTCTCGTCCGTGGAGGTAACAATGAAAAAGACAGTTGCTGTACCTTTCCTCGGACTGGTCCTCGCACTCGCCTGCTCGGTAGGCACCGCAATCGCCCAAGACGATAGCTCCCAATCAAACAACCAAGACGGTAACTCCGAAAAAGGCCACATCAAACGAGTGCTGTTGGTTAGCGTTGACGGCATGCACGCTGTTGATTTCGCGAACTATGCGAACGGCATCGCCACCGTCAACAATGGGGAATCTTTTTGCCCGGAGCTTGCTGCTCTCGCCAAGACCGGTATCAATTACGTAGCCGCCAGCACGTCAAAAACCTCGGATTCGTTTCCGGGCCTGACCGCGATCGTCACCGGCGGAAGCCCCGCCCTCACCGGCGTCTACTACGACGTCGCTTATTCCCGGAATTTTGACGCCCCGGCTGTCACCACCGGCAACGGCCTCGGCGCTGGCCCGTGCACACCTGGCGGGGCTCCAACCGGCACTACATCCGAGTACGAAGAAGGCATCGACATCGACTAAACCAAGTTGAACGGCGGCGCGCCCGATGCGGCGCTGACGGATGGCGGCCTTGCCTCCATCAACCCCAAGAGATTGATACGCGACCCAAGCAATGGGTGCAAACCCGTTTATCCATGGGAATTCGTCCGCGCCAATAGTATTTTCAGCGTCATTCACCAGGCTGGCGGATATACGGCATGGTCCGACAAGCACCCCGCGTACATCTCTGTCGCCTCGGGCCTTGGGCCCAGTGCGGTTGACGACTTCTATGGGCCGGAAATTAACTCGAGCGTGATCGCCCTTCCCGGCGTCAAAACGCCAACCGGACTATCCTGCGAGTCAATCCCCGACCCAGGCTCGGACCTCACGGCCTGGACGAACAGTTTCCAGAACATTCAATGCTACGACACCTTGAAGGTCAACGCGGTCCTCAATGAGATCGAGGGGAAGAACCACCTGGGAACCAAGAAGACCGAAGTTCCCACCATCATGGGCATGAATTTTCAGGCCCTTAGCGTGGGTCAGAAGCTCGTTGAGCACAGCAACAGCACGACCGGCGGATATCTGGACGCCGCGGGCACACCCACGGCGGCGCTGCTAAGCGAATTCAAGTTCGTGGACGCCTCCATTGGGGCTTGGGTCAAAGAGCTGAAGGCAAGGGGACTTTACGATTCGACGTTGATCGTGATCACCGCCAAGCACGGCCAGTCGCCTATCGATCCGAATCGCTACGTCTCGCAACTCATCAATGGCACTTCACCCGTCACTCTGCTTTCCAATGCCGGATACATTCCCTTCTCCGAATCCACCAACAACCCCACCGGTATAGGACCGACCGAGGACGACGTCTCGCTGATCTGGCTGAACAACTCGTCCGATACTCTGGCGAGCGTCAAAATTCTCGAAGATAACGCCTCCGCCGCCGGAATCGAACTCGGCCAGATTTATTATGGCCCGGCGCTTTCCATTAACTACAACGATCCGACCGTGGACCCACGCACGCCGGATATTATCGTGACCCCGAACGTCGGCGTTACTTACTCCGGCAGCACCGCGAAACTAGCCGAGCACGGCGGGTTCGCGCATGACGACACGAACGTCATTCTGCTGCTGTCCCATTCAAGCTTCCAAGCCAAGACAGTGCGGGAAGGAGTGGGGACCGTGCAGGTGGCGCCTACGATCCTCAAGGCTCTGGGTCTCGATCCTTCGGCACTGCTTGCCGTTCGTGTTGAGGGAACGAGCGTTCTCCCGGCGGTTCAACTCAAGTAACCTGTCGGCAAAAGGTGGATGAATCAACAGCGGGCGCTCCTTTCGTGGGCGCCCGTTTTCTTTCTGACTGCGAGTGCCGATGCTCGTGCGTCCAATCTGCGCCGCATGTTCGCGTGCGGCTAACTCCTCAGCGTGAGCCCGCACAGTCGCCGCCACCACAACCACACAAGTAGCCCCAACAATCGTGAAAACCTAGGCCTGGATCCACAGTCACTCGACGCAGTGCGAGCCGAAGGCACCGCAGTGCTACCCGAAGTCGAAGCCCAACTCGAAAAGTAACCAGCCAGCGCGGCAAAACAGCCGAGTGCGCAACGCAAACATCGCGCACCCGGCTGAAGTATATGCTGGGCTTTACGTTGTTGTGGTCCTCGGTGCTGCAAGCTCTGATAGACCTCCCCAATCAAGAATGCCCTACTGTTAATTTTGCCAATGGTCCAGATGCCCACCGGAGCGTAGGGTTCCGACCGGATGGGTAAGAGTTAACGTATCGCCATTTTCAACCAAGGACACAACGTTTGTCCCGAGCCCGGATTATCGCGTTAAACGTCCACGCGGATTTTCACGTTCCCCAGTGGAAAGCATCGGCGGCGAATTTCCGAGGGAGCCTGGTGTAAACCTCTCATTGGTCGCTTTCATTGGAATCTGTCAACAAGGAGCGCATCAGTGCACACTCGACGTCAATTTCAGTTGTATGGATCATGCACGCCAGAACGGAAGCAAGGCCATCCGGGAAGCTCATTTTCGAGCTACGTGTTTTTGATTCTGCTCCCCATCGGAGCATTTCTGTTCACGGGGCTTGTCGGGTGTTCAGAAAAGGAAGCACCTGCCCCGCCAGCGCCCCCCGAAGTGACCGTGGCGACCGTCGTCCAACAGGACGTGCCGATTTACAACGAATGGGTCGCGCAATTGAATGGGCCCGTAAACGCCGAGATCACTCCCAAGGTGCAGGGCTACCTGCTGAAGCAGGAATACCAGAACGGATTCTTCGTCAAGAAGGGCCAGCGTCTATTCGAGCTCGATCCGCGGCAATACGAGGCAGCACTTGACGCGGCCAAAGCGTCGGTAGCGATGGCGGAAGCAACCCTCGCGAAGTACCAGGCCGATGTGGCTCGCGACACTCCATTGGCCGCACAAAACGCAATTCCGCAAAAGCAGCTGGACAACGATACCGCCAACCGTGATGCCGCGGCTGCGGAAGTACTGGCGCAAAAAGCCAATGAGCAGAATGCGGAGTTAAACCTGGCCTGGACCAACGTCAATTCACCGATTGAGGGCATCGCCGGCGTGTCGAACTCCCAGATTGGCGATCTGGTCGGTACGGGCACGAAGATGGCGACAGTCTCCCAGGTCAATCCGATCTGGGCCTACTTCAATATCAGCGAGAGCGCTTTCCTCGGAGTCGCCTCCAGAGTGGAGGGAATCATTAGCGGCAAGGTCAGCCGGGATTCCCTCGGCCGCACGCCTATCGAATTCATTCAGGCGAACGACGCCCCTTATCCGGAAAAGGGTCGTTTCGTTTACGTCAATCGTCAGGTTGGAAGCCAGACCGGCACAATTCAAATGGCGGCCGAATTCGCCAACCCGGGCGCCGCGCTTCGTCCCGGCGGCTTTGGGCGGGTGCGGATTCAGACCGGCGTGAATCAGAACGCGTTGCTGGTTCCGCAGCGTGCCGTTATCGAGGTGCAGTCGAACTACATGGTCGTCGTGATCGCACCGGATCACAAAGCCATGTTTCGGCCCGTGAAAATGGGAGAGCGTGTAGGCCCGAACTGGATCGTTAGCGAGGGCTTGCAGCCGGGCGAGCAGGTTGTGGCTGAAGGAATTGAACGAATACAAATGGTCGCAGCTGCAATGCCACAACTGGCAAAGAGCGGAATTCCAGTTGTTACCAGACCCTTCACACCGGCTCCGGCGGACGAAGGGAGCAACTGACCATGGCCAAATTCTTTATCAATCGGCCGATCGTCGCGATGGTCATTTCAATTCTGATGGTGCTGATCGGCGTGGTCACCATGCTCAGCCTGCCCACCGCGCAGTTTCCCAACATTGCGGACCCGATGATCCAGATCAAGGCCACCTACCCCGGCGCGGATGCGCAGACGATCGCCGAGTCCGTTGCGACTCCGCTTGAGCAGCAGATGTCAGGCGTTACTGGCATGAACTACATGTACTCATTAAGCGCCAGCTCCGGCGGCGGAATGACGCTGTACGTGGATTTTCAGTTGGGGACCGACATCAATACCGACCAGATTCTGGCACAGATGCGCAGCGGGCAGGCCAACTCGCAACTGCCCGCCGAGGTTACACAGCAAGGCGTGATCGTGCAACCTGGAACGACTGCCCCTTTTATGCTGCTCGACCTCTATTCGTCCACCGGTATTTACGACAACATTTTCCTGGCCAACTACGCAAACATCAATTTGCAGTATGCGCTGACGCGCATTTCGGGTGTCGGCCAGGTTCAGGTATTCGGCGCTGGACCCTATGCAATGCGCATCTGGGTGAATCCTGATCGGCTGGCAAGTCTGGGAGTGACCGTCTCCGATATCTCGAATGCGGTCAAGGCGCAGAACAAGGTTAACCCCGCAGGCCAAATCGGAGGTGAGCCTGTCCCTCCAGGCCAACAATTCACCTATAACGTTCGGGCTCCGGGGCGCCTGCCCACGGCTGAGGAGTTCGGCGAGATCGTCGTCCGCGCCCAGCCCGACGGATCAATTCTGCGCCTGAAAGACGTGGCGCGTGTGAGTCTGGGAGCGCAATACTATTCGATACTCGCGCGGATGGGAACCGCAGGAGAGAACAAGCCCGCCCAGCCCGCGGCCCTCATTGCGCTCTATCTAACTCCTGGCAGCAACGCACTACAGACCCGAGCCGCTGTCCTGAAAATGATGGAGGAGGCAAGCCGCCGGTTCCCGAGCGGCCTGGATTACAACGTCGCCCTCGACACGACGCTCGCCGTCAGCGCAGGGATCCATGAAATCTACAAGACGCTGTTCGAAGCCCTGATCCTGGTCATCATCGTCGTTTACATATTTCTCCAGGGCTGGAGGGCAACGCTCATTCCGCTGCTCGCGGTGCCAGTCTCTCTAGTCGGAACCTTCATGGTCTTTCCGCTCTTTGGGTTCTCCATTAATACCCTGTCGCTTTTCGGGCTCGTTCTTGCGATTGGACTGGTCGTTGATGACGCGATCGTTGTAGTGGAGGCAGTGGAACAGCACATCGAACATGGGCTGACACCCCACGACGCAGCCATCAAAGCTATGGAAGAAGTCTCGGGCCCTGTAATCGCGATTGCACTGATTCTCGCCGCAGTGTTCATTCCCACGGCCTTCGTTCCCGGCATTACTGGACAGCTCTATAAGCAGTTCGCCCTTACCATCGCAATTTCGGTGCTCTTCTCGGCATTCAACGCCCTCACACTCAGCCCCGCGCTTTCCGCCCTGATGCTGCGTCCCAAGAAGCCGACGCGCGGACCGCTCGGCGTTTTCTTTGGCGGGTTCAACAAGGTTTTCGGGCATGCTACCGACGGGTACGTGAACGTGTGCCGACGCCTCATCCACAAGGCCGGCTTTGCGTTCCTCATGCTTGCCTTGCTGACTGTTGGTGCGGGCTTATTCGGCAGGAAGATCCCGCAGAGCTTCCTCCCCGATGAAGACCAGGGATATCTTTATGGCGGTTTGCAGCTGCCCAATGCCGCCTCGCTCCAACTCTCGTCGGACGCCGCACGCGAAGTAGAAAAGATCATCATGGACACGCCCGGCGTGCAATACGTCAGTTCGGTCGTGGGATACAGCATGTTGAGTGGCGTGAATGCCACGTATAGCTCGTTCTTCTTCATTTCGCTGAAACCGTGGGAAGAGCGCAAGACTCCCGAGACCAGCTACCAAGGGATTAAAGCCCACCTGCAAAAAGCGCTCTCAAGGGTTCCGTCGGGACTTGCTTTCTCATTCCCCCCGCCGGCAATCCCGGGTGTAGGCACATCGGGTGGCGCAACTTTCATTCTTGAAGACAGGTCGGGGAGCGGTGTCGAGTTCCTCGCGAAAAATGCGCGCATATTTGGCGAAGAGGCCCGCAAGCGCCCCGAGCTGGCTGGAGTTCTAACAACTGCCCTGCTCAACGTGCCACAGGTTGGAGTAAAGGTGGACAACGCCAAGGCGATGACTCAGCAGATACCGCTGAACGATCTCTACCAGACTGTGCAGACATTCATGGGCGGTTCGCTGATTAACTTCTTCAACCGTTTTGGTCTGCAATGGCAGGTATATGTTCAGGCCGATGGCGACTACCGCACCAACGCGGAAAATCTCGGCAAGTTTCACGTCCGGAATGCATCCGGCGATATGGTTCCCTTGAGCACGCTTACCAGGACGTATCCTCGCAACGGCCCTGAGTTCCTCATGCGGTACAACCTCTTCAATTGCGTACAAATTAACGCCTCGGCGGCACCGGGATACAGCTCTGGTCAGGTCATGGCGGCATTAGAGGACGTCTTCCATAAGACGATGCCCAGTCAGATGGGTTTCGACTATTCGGGCATGTCTTACCAGGAGCAGAGGGCCGCGCAGGGAGTCTCGCCCGCCGTCATTTTTGGTCTGGCGTTCTTCGTCGTCTTCCTCATCATGGCGGCTCAGTATGAGAGCTGGACGCTGCCTTTCAGCGTGCTTTTGGGCGTGCCGATCGCAGTGTTCGGGGCCTTCTTCGCACTTTTCTTCCGTCACCTCGAAAACAATGTGTACGCTCAGATCGGCTTGGTCATGCTGATCGGTCTGTCGGCCAAGAATGCCATCCTCATCGTGGAGTTTGCCAAAATCGAGTACGACAGCGGGAAGCCGCTGATCGAAGCGACCCTGTCCGGCGCAAGACTGAGACTGCGACCCATTCTGATGACTGCCTTCGCCTTTATTTTAGGTTGCGTGCCGTTGTGGGTAGCCGCCGGCGCGGGCGCGATTTCGCGCCAGGTGCTAGGAACGGTGGTTATCGGGGGCATGCTCGCATCCTCGATCATCGCTATCTTTTTCGTGCCGGTGTCGTTTGACGTCGTAGAGCGCTTCGGCAACCTCTTTAGCAAAAAGAAAGAAGGGCCGCAACAGCCGCCGGTCGGCGCTGGCCCTGAGGGGGGCAGCCATGATGCGTAGGAAATCATCCATCGCCATCGTGTTGCTGTTCTGCGTGTGTGGGTGCACGGTGGGGCCGAACTACAAACGCCCCGACGTGAATGTCCCGAGCGATTATCGCGGACTCCCGCACGGCCCCTCCGGCCAATCCGGGGGTGAAGCGTTCGCGGAAATGAAGTTGGCGGCCGTTTTTCCGGACGAAGTGCTGCAGAGCCTTCTCAAGGAAGCTCTCGTCAACAACTACGACGTGCGCATAGCCGCCACGCGGGTACTGCAGGCCGGCGCTGATCTTGGGATTACTCGCGCTAATCAGCTTCCGACTGTGAATGTAGCCGGGGGGATCCAGAACCAACGCATGCAGCCATTGTCAGGAAACGTGACAGCCGGCGCGGTCGCGGTGCAAGCCTCATGGATACTGGATTTCTGGGGCCAGTTTCGCCGAGCGACGGAAGCGGCGCGCGCAAATCTGCTGGCGACTGAGTACGGGCAAGGTTTAGTTCGATTGACGCTAATTTCGGCTGTGGCGAACGCCTATTTTCAACTGCGCGCATTCGATTCCCAACTCGACACCTCGCAACGGACATTGGAGGCGGACAAGGAGATTGTGAGGATTAACACCATCAAGTTCAAAGGTGGCGAAAGCGCGATCACCGATGTCCTGCAGGCCCAGCTCTTGCAAGAACAGGCGGAAGCAGAGATCATTTCACTGAAGCAAGGAATTGAGCAGACCGAGAATCAGATCAGCATCCTGCTGGGTAGAAATCCTGGGCCCATCCTTCGCGGGCTTCCTCTCACGCAACAGCCGCACATGCCTGAGGTGCCCGCCGGATTGCCGTCCGCAATTCTCGAACGCAGGCCGGATGTCCTTCAGGCGGAACAAAGTCTCGTAGCCTCCAATGCGAACGTTGGAGTGGCGAAGGCGGCTTACTTCCCTCAGTTCTCATTGACCGGTGCGTTCGGCGTGCAAAGCACTGCTTTGGAGAGTTTCCTCGGAGGAGGACTCACCACGGCAGCCTGGTCACTTGCGGGACAAGTTGCTCAGCCCATCTTTGAGGGCGGGCGTATTACGGCGAATTACCACCTTGCCTGGGCCCAGCGAGATGAAGCCGAACTGGTTTACAAGCAGACCGTGCTACAGGCGTTTGGAGATGTCTCCAATGGGCTCGTCGGCTACAATCAATCCCGACAATTTCGCATGAAGCTGGAGGAACAAACGGCCACCTACAAAGAAGCTGCGCGTCTCGCCGACGTTCGGTTTCTGGGCGGATATACCGCTTTCCTTGAGGTTTTGGTGACCGAGCAGCAATATTTCACCTCAGCAATCAACCTGGATCAGGCCTGGCTTACCGAAATTCAGAACTACGTTCAGCTGTATCAGGCGCTCGGCGGCGGTTGGCAACAGTAGAATTGCCGGGTGCCGCATTCCTTCGGTTTTTGAAGGGTGCGGGTTTAGACGCTACGCGGTCAACCGCCATAGCGAATTCCGCGCGCAGATCCTTGTCACCAATCAATGCGGGTTCCGCGATAATTCCTTGCGCGTGCACAAGTGTGTTTTCCTTGCTGAGTTCTTATCCCTATCCGTATTTCTAGGAATAGCGCCGAAAATCCGATTGTGTTAGCGTGAGTCGGGGCACTCTTCAAGCCTCCAAAGGACGCGACATGCTCGAGCCGTCCCGAACTGGGAACTCCACCCTCCCCGCGCGCCTCCTCACGCCCTGGCCCGCCTCTCGTCATTCATCACTCGTCACTCATCACTGCCTAAATCAATCGCTAGCGAAACAAAATCGAAAGCCATCGCAACTCTTTGAAAACAATCAACAGCAACCCATTCTAATCGCTAGTTTTTCTGCCGTTTTGAGTTGCGCCGACAGCATCCGGGCCCGGTTTTTTTGCATCGAAGCGAAAAGAGACCTGTTCCCTGCCGGGATTTGAGGTGCACATATGATCGAAAATCATTTGTCAGGAATGAAGGCGCGCAGTGGGGCGGGTTCGTCTGCTCCATATGGAAGGTGGCGCCGAACTTTTTATTCGGCGCGGAAGCCAACGGCGAATTGGTGTACTTGCTGATTTGCCCGAAATGCGAAATTGGGCTGGCCGAGTGGAAAGCCAGGGACGCGCGCGATTTGGAACTGCGGGAATTCGCGCGGAACTGGAGATTGCGGCACTGAGGCGTTCACGTTAGCCCGCGGGATCTTTCTGGCGCGTAGCTTTTACGGCGCTGAGAATTCCGACGCCTAACATTA
This sequence comes from uncultured Acidobacteriota bacterium, assembly GCA_963786205.1. Classification (GTDB taxonomy): domain Bacteria; phylum Acidobacteriota; class Terriglobia; order Acidiferrales; family UBA7541; genus Palsa-295. The sequence goes on along the minus strand of CAWAYG010000009.1, from coordinate 392,325 downwards.
TGATGGCGCCCACCGCGATCCAGTGCGCGGGCATATGGATCAGGTAAGCGCCGTAGATCAGGCCGGCGATTACGATTGCGAATCCAGCGGCGTACAGGCCGAATGACATGGTGACTCCTCACGTGCTCGCTGCGGTTCGTCGCATGCGAGTGCGGCAATTTGCAAACTGAAAAATGTAGACGCAAGAACGTGTTAGGCGCTTTGTGCGCGCGCTATTTCGGGCTCGTTGACCAGCTCTTCAAAGAGCGTGCGGTAGTGAATCATGGCCTGGCGCAATTCCTCGGTATTCGCTTTGCCGGCGGATTGACGCAGCGCGCATTGGTGCGCGGCGCGGTAATTTTCGAGAACCAGAGGATGATCCACCGAAATGTCGGCGGCGCGTTGTTCGAAATCGCTGACGGGATAGCCACGCGTGGCCATCACGTCGGTGAGAAGTTGGTCGGCGTCGGTGACGGCGCTTCCCGGACCATCAACGAAGCGGGCCTGGACTTTGGCCCAGGAGTCGATGAAGCGCGTGCGATCGCCGGAGCCGAGCGGGTGAATATGCAGCTTCTCGACTCGTGTGGCGCGCGCGTTCAGGGCGGCCTCCGCTTTCTGTTGACTGCCGCCTTCGGTTACGGCGCGGGTGTACTCGGTGGCGCCAAATTGGGTGCGGAGTTTTGCGGTGTGGCGTTTGCGGACGGTTTGCCAAACGCCAATGCCTACCAGCACGACCATTGCTGCGATGGCGACGATAATGATGATCTGCGTGGTGCTTAGAGCTGCGAGGTTCATGAAGTACCTCCCTTTTTACAAGCGTGCGTGCATGCCTAGGTGGACGAGAGCGTCGCTGGGGGCTGCCGATTTATTTCGGCCTGGCGGTTCTAGGGTTTCTCGATGACTTTTTCTACTTGCGCAATTTTCTGCTGGATTTTTCCGGTGATTTTTTCAACGATGCCGTCGGCTTCGAGGTCGGGATTGTTGGTTAGCTTGCCGGCTTGGGTCTGGATGGCGCCTTTCACTTCGTGAAATGTGCCTTCGGCGGTGTCTTTCGTGCTGTCTTTCATAGTGCTGTGCCTCCTGGGTGCTTCAACGAACAATTCCGGTTGCGCGACGGCGTTCCAGAGCAGGATGAAAAACTATTTCCGCGCGCCGTGGTGCATTCACGAGCTGCGTGGAGGAAAGAGGAATTCGCCTTTCGACTTGGTAGCCCATTGATAGCGGCAAGCGGCCAGTGATCGGCCGCGTTGCTGTGGCGCGCGCGTAAATCCATTTCACGGCCTCGTACAAACATCTCGCGATGACGAGGCCGAGCATCAGAGTGACGAAGAGCCCGATGTAGCCGACTACAAAAATCACGAAGGCCGCAATCACTTGCGCTGCAAAACTGAAGCGGAGGATGAGCGCCATCGAAAACTCCTTGGTCGGCTACTTTCTGGAAACTCAGCCAGAACGGCTGCAAGGCCGCCCGAAATCTGAATATGCAATGACGTTGATGCGACGGGTTCGCGATTGCTTGTCTGTGCGCGGCCGGACGGCTCACACGCTGGCGGCGCTGCCTCGCAGAAAATGCAGCAAGAGCAGGATCAGGCCAACGACGAGGACAGTATGGATCAGGCCGGTGGTCACGTGAAACGCGAAAAATGTGAGCAACCAGATAACGATCAAAACTGGGGCGAGCATCCCCAGCATGCTTGTATCTCCTTGCTTCCGAGCGCGAGAACATCTGCGATGCCTTGGTAGCGGACTTCGAGGATGATGCTGGCGGTGCGGAAGAACCCTGTACGAGTGCCACAATAGCCGCTGAGAACGCTGCGGTCTGTCTCGTTATGAACACTTTTGCAATTTATTTTTGCGTTGCGTTCGATCGGCCGCGCGATTTACGCAGATCGGACCACACGATCGTGACCCGATCTGCGGATGATTGCTCGGATGACTATGTGGTCGTGGGAAGCACGCTACGGCGCCGGGCGAAGATGCCCACGGCCGCGAGTCCGAACAGCAGAAGCGAAAACGCGCCGGGTTCGGGTGCGGCAACTGAGTCCGGAGTGGTTGTGCCTGGATTCTTGCCGTCGCCGTGCTTGCGATGCTCGCGTCCAATTCTGAGTCGGGTGTATTCGCCGTCGGAGACGGAGAACGCGGGTTCATGGGAGTCAAACTCGGTGAAGGCGCTGGAATGAACGCCCGTGTCCGATGACGGGGGAAAGAACGTCCCCACGTCGAGGGAAGACTCCGCGCCTCGCGCGGCAAAGGCGCCGTCTGGCACGAAGCTACCGATGGACGCTATCGCCGGGGTGGGGTCCGATAGTCGTACATCATTCTGAGGGGCATCCAGCACTAGAACAGAACCGCGATACGTTTTGGTGGAGATCCGGGACCCCGCAGGAAGTGGGGGGTACACAAATTCTGGACCCCACACTGGAGCTACCGCCGAAAGAGGCTCAGACACGATGCCGGCCGTCGCAGGCATCGTGAATTTCGAAGCCAAGCTGTGGACATCGGTCGCTGAGATTTCAGTATTAGGAGATTCGTTCGCGGCGCCCGTGTAAATGAGACTATCGGCACGAGCCGGCAGCGACGCAATCAGGATCGCTCCGCAAAGCATCAAGACTGGCCTGGACTTCATCTGTATTTCCCCCAATGTGAATGGCGGGCATTCCATTCATGCGAAATACTAAGCGCTGGTTAAAATATATTCTGTTCCATATTGTACATATTTACGGATTCGCCATATATTCGCGATGCATCCCAAAACGGAAAGGGGGCTGCGCGCCAGTCGGTGAAGACGGGCGAACGATCAGAGAACAGCGGCATTGCGCAGATTCTCCAAAAATATCTGCGGAAATGTGCAGAAGAGAACAGTTTCAACTTGGAGCGATGTGTAAAATCGCGCGCGAATGGCGAGGTTAGGGAGAGAGGGCTCTGCAACCAGGGCTGGGGGCGGGGCACTCTCTTCCATCCTTGCCATCACAAAATTTGGATCTATGACGCGTGGCGGGCCGGCAAGTGCGAGACGCGGTAGTCGGCGGTCATGCTGATTTTGTTTCCGGATATGATTGCCGGGAGCGGATTCGGATGGGTTTATGAGGACAACTGCAATGCCCGTCTCATGCCCGCACTGTCAAAGCAAAGTGATTCGACGATCGAAGCGTAGAGGGATGTTCGAATTATCCGTCCTGAGCATGATACCGATGCGACCGTTTCGGTGCGAGGAGTGCGATCTGCGCTTTTACGCAATTGCTTCTGCTACGGGCGCGAGTCAACCTGAAAGCGAGCCGTCGCGCTAGCTCGCGACTGCGTGCAGAATTCCAGTTCCCACCGATCAGCGGCCTATCCTTACGTATTAATCCCTCAAAGTCGGCACTCGACGCGACCATTGAGAATGGCGAGGCAACCCTCGCCTAGGTCGTTTTGTTGCGGAGTGTTGAGTTTCTTGGCTTTGGTGCGACGCGGATAGCGGACCGGAATTACAGCTTCTTGTGATTGAAGCGGAACATTTGTTCGAAGACGTGCGAATCCTGTAGGCGCCACTGGGTGGGGTCGCAGGGTTGGCGTAGCCAGCGTGACGTGATGATTTTCAGTTGCTGCCAATCTATGGAGGCGAGCGCGACGGCGAATCCTTCCGCGCCGACAACGAATACTCCGAACCACGCTTTTATCCGGCCAAGAGAGCGTGCCGGCAGCTGAAGCAGCACGATCATCGTTCGGGTCCAAGCCGGTGAGGTGATGGCGGCGACGACTTTTTCCACTCTCGCGAGGAATACGCCGAACCAAACTTTCAGGTGGCGTAGCGTGCGTGCCGGCAGCGGCAGCAAGATCGCCGGAGGCGGAGCCCAGGCGTTGGTGGCTGCTGTGGTCAGGAAACGGTTGCTCCACTTCATACCCCAGCGAACCAGCATGAGACGAAGGCCGATGAGCTTCGTCATGCTGGAGCCGAGAAGAGCTGATTTCGTGACGGCAACTTTTAATGAGGGATGTGAGAACTTTTGAGGTCCAGCCAGCTGGCTTCGAGTCGTGGCCACCGGGTGGCCGGAGGCTGGTTTCGATTCGACCAGATGCAAGCGGGGAGGATGCGTGGGCGGCGCGGGATCTTGAGCCTGCTGCGCTGCTGGCTCCGCCATTGCGACAGCTGGTAGCGCACTGCCGACCTCGATAAAAAACGCGGTCCAGTCCGAGAGTAATCTGGTCTGTAAATGTTCTTGCCAGGGCGCAGCCGGAACAGCGGAAGGAATACTCGATGGCGCAGCAATTGCGGCCTCGCTGGCATCATCGCCCGGATACTTCTTGCAGTCCAAAACTGGCGCGGCAGGTGTCTGAAGCGGGCTGAACACATTGTCTTCGGGAGCGGACCAGTCTGGAGAGGGGATGGTGGCAGGAACCGGTGATTGCCGCAAAACTGGTTCGGCTGGGGCAGTCAGAGAGACCAGCGCGTTCATGAATCTGGATTGCACGGAAATCGCAGCGGAGTACGGGCCTTCTCTGGAGACCGAATACGAAGCGACCGGCTTGATATCGTCAAACTGAAATTCGCGCGCGACTTCAGCGACGAAGTGCTCCGGTACAAGCTGTATCTGTTCGACGCTGGCATTGAGGAGCGCATGCTCGCAGAGCAGGTTCATGACGCGGGGTATTCCGCGCGAATAAAAGTGGGCGGCATCCATAGCCTCATACGAAAAGATGTGCGCATTGTCGGCTCCGGCGATGTGCAGGCGCGCCTGAATATACCGATGAGCTTCTGGGAGCGAGAGAGTGGCTGTCTTGCAGCGGAGCGCGATGCGCTGCTTGACCGGGCGCAGCGCCGGTCGCTCGAGACGGTCTTCTAGTTCCGGCTGGCCAGCGAGGACGACCTGCAGCAGCTTTTCGTTGCAAGTCTCCAGATTCAGCAACATGCGAATCTCTTCGAGGACGTGATTGCGGAGACCTTGCGCTTCGTCCACGATCAGCACGGGCGTCTGACCCGCGCGATAGCGCTCCAGCAGCCACTGCTGAAGGCGCAGCAGGGCGTTGTCTTTCAATTGCGAATCGAACTTGACGGCAAAATCCGCCAGCACAAAATCGAAAAGATGGCTGACTTCCAGGTGCGAATTGAAAATAAACGCGGTGGGAGTTTGCCGTTGACGCAGCCAATCGAGGAGGTGGTTGAGCAGGGTGGTCTTGCCGGTTCCAGCTTCGCCCGTGAGCAGGAGGAGACCTTTGCGATTCTTGATACCATGCGTCAAGCCTTCAAACGACTCTCGTGTCTGGCGGGTGAGGAAAAGATAACGGGGATCGGGGTTGACGTTAAAGGGGTTTTCGCGCAAACCGAAAAATTGGTTATACATGTGTGGGTCGCCGGCCCGGTACCTGTGTGCCTTTCCCTGAATCTAAAAGATTTCGCGCGCGTTAAGTCATGCGTCAAGTCAATTGATGAAACGCGGCTTTTCGACCGAGCCGTTTGGTTTGCATCGCTGCTTTACAGAGCGACGCTCGACATCGTCATCTGGTTTGAGGCGTTGCAGGGCGAGCGACGCCAGATACACGACGTGATTGATCAGGTGATATTCCAGGAGCGTGGGACGCCGCGGATCGCATCCGTAAATTTCCAGGGTTCCCAGGAAGGTTGTGTCCGGTGCGAGAATCGCGCTGGAGGAGAAAACTTCCAACCCCACTTGCAGAGCGCTGCGCGTCATCGAACAGTTGTGATTTTCGTCGGCTTCTGGCAGCGAGACCATGGAAACCACGTTGCCAATGCGTACATCGATCATCATGCACAGTTTGTTGAGGATGCCGGGCAGAGGGGCGCCGAGAGAGATGAGTTCGATGATCTGGCGCTCGCCGACGAGCTGGCAGCGGCGGTGGTCAGCACATTGCCGATGAAGGTGAAAATCAGGCGGACGCTTGGAGCGTGATTGTTCAGTCATGATGGTCACCCCGCCCGCATCTTTATGATCCGCGCGATCCCTCGCGGTTATTATCGGTCACGAGTTGCTGGTCCAGCCCTTCCCTGCCAATCCTCATTTCCTCTTACGAGATGGCATCCAGGATTCCACCGCTAAAATCGAGCCATTTCCTTCTGGGACTTTCCGCGCGGCGATTCCAGTGAACGAGGGCTTGGTCCAAGCGCATGAGTCTTGGTGCTCGTTGATATTGATCGAGTCTGCGGAATCGCAAATACCTCCCGGGACGGAAGCAACACGCACATTGCATTACCCATGGCCCAAGCCTGACCTCTCGCACAGGGTGGGACCATACTAGAGGCGGCGAGGGCGGAGGGCTGTTCACTTCTGCACACTTTGATTTTTGGGCTGGATTGCTGTGCGATAGCCGGCGGACGCCGCGTGCTATTCTCGCGCTGTCCGTGTGGTGATGATTGCGCGGTTACGCCGCGGGAGGGGGAAGATGGGTTGGCATGTGTATGTGGCTTACTTCTTTGGGGGAATGTTTTTGGTGAATGCCGTGCCGCACTTTGTTAGCGGCGTGTGCGGGAGGAGGTTTCCTTCGCCATTTGCATCGCCGCCGGGGAAGGGCGAGTCTTCACCGATGGTGAACGTGTTGTGGGGAGCATTCAATTTTGTGATTGGGTATTTGCTGGTGTTCCGGGTGGGCGAGTTTTTCATTCGCGAGACTTGGAGCGTGCTCGCGGTGGGAGTGGGGGGATTGGTGATGGCGGTTATGTTGGCGACAAATTTTGGGAAGGTTTATGGGGGGAAATAGGGGCGCGGTGACCTTAGCGTAGCAAATACTTGGTACTTCGCGAGTTGCGAGTTGAACTGCGACGTGCTGGCGAATTATTTGTTTGCGTAGTCGTCGGCGCCTGAGAAATGCAGGGAGACGTAGGGCTCGTCGCCGACCACCCAGCTATCGTGGCCTGGGGGGCCGGGCGGAATGTAGAACAGGGTGCCGGGGCGGAGTTCGTAGATGGTGCCGTTGTCCATGGCTGCGGTGGCGCAGCCGGAGAGGACGAGGCCGACGTGTTCGACGTTGCAGCGCCCGGTGCCCACGGTGGGGCCGACGTGTGTGGACCAGCGCCAGCCGGGTTGGTAGGTGGCGCGGCCGATGGTCATGCGGCCCAGGCGGACGATTTCGAATTTACCTTTTTCGAAGGTGCGGATTTCATCGGGGGATTCGAAGCGTTTTAGAACTACTTCGAGTGTTGGCAGCATTTGTGGTCCTCCCGAGTTGAGATGTTTGCGGCAACGCCCCGGACTATTTTAGCGCGAACGGGTGAAGGGTGCAGCGCGACGGGGCGCGCGAGGCCGACACCTCGACAAGCTGGGGCGCAGCCCTTCGACCCCGCACCGCGGGGTCTCAGGATGAATCGCGCTGCAGCGCGATTCACAAGCAGCGCCCCTACCGCGGCTCTCACATAGGAATGGCGCCAAGAATCGGCCGAGGCAAGGTCGGTCAGAGGCAAAGCGGCAGTAAGCCGTAGTAGTCCAAAATGGTTTGTGCGGCGATTCACGAAATGACGAGTGCGGGAGTGAAGGCGTGGCGGACGCGCGGGCTGACCAGATACGCCAAGGCGCCCATGTATGCAGCGATAACCAGCAATTGCGCGGCGATGATCGGGGCTGGCGGATGCAGGACGAATAGGAAGAGGGCGGCGAGCGTTAGCGCGACGCCGAGCGAAAAGGAAGCCATGCACAGCTGGCGGGCGGTTTCGCGCAATTGCAGGACACCGATTCCCAACGTGGTGTAAATCGCGGCGAGCAACAGCAGCGAGATTCCGCCTGCCAGGGCCATGCCCACGATTGCTCCTGTGATCGGCTCATGGGATTCCCCGCCGGTGAAATTCATCACACCCAGGAAAAAGCAAATCGCCGAACCCAAAGCCAGAAGTGCCGCGCCGAAGAACATCAGAATTGCTATGAACGTGACACCGATGGGACGTGGCATGGTTCCGCCTTTTGGCCATGGGCCGCGCGGATGGCGCGGGTGAGAGGCCGGGTGTTTCTGGCTGGGATGAGAGTAGCGGAGTGGGGCGGGGATATATGTTCGGTTTAGCACAGTGGTGGAGACGGCGCGAAAGACGGAGGACCGTGGAGACGTGGCTCCCGCGTAGGAATGGTGCGGGAAAGCAGGCGCGGCCAGCCGCGGCGAAGGCAAACGCGCGGCACTGGACGTTCGTACAGGTTACCGCGAGGATATCTTCGTAATCCGTACCGTTGACCGACTGCTGGGGGCAGCATACCGTGAGATGAAGACGCTGCTGAGCCGGAGGTATCTCATGAGCGAACTACTCAAGGTGAATAGGCTGCGGAACGTTGTGGATGTGGAGACATCGGGCGGTGATGCTGCGATGGGCGATGGAACATCGAGCGCGCGTAAATTCGCGCCGGTTGGTGTCGCTGCGGTTTCCGGCTTGTTGCTCGCGGCTTTGTGCGCGGCGGCTTTTGCTCCGGCGGTACATGGACAGACTGCGGCGGGTGCGGCTGCATCGGGCGCTGGTGCGGCGCCCGCTCAGACAGCCGCTTCTGGCAAGCCTTTGGCGCACGCGGCGACGCAGCCAGCGGCTGTGACGGCGCCGACGTCAACACAAGCTTCGAATCAGGCTCCCGCACCAAAATCCACGGACGCCGCCGCGCAGAGCGAGCCGCAGATGCAGGATCAATCGGCTCCGGCAGCGGAATCGTTGGGCGAAGCGGCGCGGCGAGCGCGCGCGCAGAAGGCGAAGACCGCGACTGCTAAGGTGTACAGCGACGACTCGGTGTCCACGTTGTCCGGGCACGGCGTATCGGTGGTGGGCGACGGGAAAGCGGGCGGCGGTTCGTCATACTCGGGAAATTCGTACAGCGGTGGTGGCGGTGGCGCGGCGCAGGGCTCGGCGGGAAGTCAGGAAGCGTATTGGCGCGGCCGCGCGAATGCGATCCGCAGCCAGATGGCGGCGTGCGATCAGAAGATCAGCGAAATTCAGGATGAGATCGCGAAGCATGGCGCGGTAACCGTGGACCCGATGAGCGGGGCGCAGGCTGGGGTGATTTTCGTTGAGGATCGCAACGCGCAGATCCAGCAAGTGCAGAAACAGAAGGAAGGTTTCGAGCGCCAACTGGAGGACCTTGCCGAAGAAGGTCGCAAGGCCGGAGCGGATTCGGGGTGGTTCCGGTAGAGCTTGGTCGTTTCATTTACGGAAGTCCAAGGCACCAGTGGTGAACGATAATAAAAGCAACTGCGACTGAAAAAATTTTTCTTTTGTTCCCTTCCCACTCGTTTCGGGCTGCCAGCTGAGCTGCTTGGCAGCGAAACGCCAATCCAGATAGGCCCGAATGAAGTTAACTGCGAGCGAGCGATCCCTGCCCGCCACAGACACGCTTTGCTGCGCTACGTTCACTTGTGTTCTAGGCGGGATCAAAGCGCGGACTTACCAGCATGCTATGACGCGCTAATTCATTTCTTGTCGAGGGCCTCGGCGGCGGCGAGTTTCCGGTCTACGTGTGACTCTAAACGTGGGCCGCCGGAATGCAGGACGCGCCGTTCGCCAATTCCTACACCGCAGGTGGGACAAGGGACCGAGGATGATTGTCGGGGAGTGAGGGCGTGCTTTTTCATGAAAATAGAATGCAGAAATGGGGGATGTAAAACAGTTCAATTTGGAACACTTTTGCGAATAACGGTCGGGCGACTGGAAGAAACTTGTCGCGTGTGGAAGAGCGCTGATTGCGGTGCGGCGTCTAAACCCCCACCCTCTCGCAGCGACTAGGATTTGAATTGGAGCTGTGCGTTTGGGCGCGAAACGCGACGGGGTTAGTCGTGCAGGACAACGCTTAGGAGCGAATTGTCTATGTGGATTTTGCGGCTGTTGTAGTGGATGAAGCCTAGTTTGCGGAATTTGTTCATGAAAAAATTTACGCGTGAGCGCGTGGTGCCGATCATTTCGGCGAGCGTCTCTTGGGAAACCTTGGGCAGTGATTTTTGCGGATCACCCGGGGCGCCATAGCGCGCGAGGAGCAGCAACGTGCGGGCGAGGCGTTTTTCGCTCGAGTTGAAGAGTTGGTCAATCAGATCCTCTTCGACACGGATGTTGCGCGCGAGCATGTAAGCGATGAAGCGGTCGGAGAATTCGTGTTCTTCGTGGAGCACGCGAATCATTTCGCTTTTTTCAATGACCAGCACGGTGGTGGGTGCGATCGTGGTGGCGGTGGCGATGCAAATGTGCTGGCCTCCGAGACAACCTTCGCCGAAAAAATCGCCGGGACCCAGGATTGCTACGACGGCTTCTCTGCCGGTTTCATTGACTACCGTGAGCTTCACGCCGCCGTCTTGAATGTACATAACATGCTTGGCGGGATCGCCCTGGGCGAAGACGGTTTCTTTTCTGTCGAAGGTGCCGACTTTTCTGCCCAGGCCGGTGGAGAGGAGAAACTGCTTTACGTCGAAGACGCGGCTTCTGCGAGTCGTCCGTTTTGCAGGGCGAGCGGCCTTGACAGATACACTTAGACTCACCGGGGGCACGGTAGGTGAGAATAACATGGTGGCTTCCTCCGAATCTGTTCAAAATTGCACAATTTGTACGGTGGCGCACAAAAATTTCGCCCGACACGAAACGCGGAGAAGTATCGAGGATTCTGCACGTTACAAACGGGTGGGCCACTCTACCGGTCCAACGACTGCGAAGGGCTTGACTAGCGCACCGGGTTAACCGCGCGCTACCGGGAACCCGATTCGCGATTGCTGACTGCTAGCGCTTGGGGGTGGACGGGGACGGGAGCGTGACGCTGGAGGCCGAAGTTGCGGGGGCGGCTGGCGGCGCGACGGATGAGGTGTTGGCGGTGGAGCTAGGAGGTGCTACAGGCTTAGGGGCATCCACGCCGGCGGTTCCGGAGCCTAGGCCTAGTTTTTGCAGGCTGGTGGCGTCGATTTTGCCGCTGGAGCTCAGGCCGTTTTCGGACTGAAATTTTTGCATGGCGGCCACGGTGTTGGAATCCCACTTGCCGTTGGGCGTACCTTGATAGTAGCCGCCGCGAGCCAGGGCGGATTGAATTTCCGTGATGCGCTGTGGCGTCGGGGCCTTCTGCGTGGGTTCGCGTTTGGAACCGTGATGCTTGCTGCTCGACTTCTTTTTCTTGGCGGCGGTTGTGGTTGGCGCAGATGCCGAGGAACTGCCCGGCGTGGTTGAGGCGCTGGATTGCTGCGGGCTGGGCGTCGTAGTCGCGATGCTGGCCGGATACGCGGACGTGGAGCTTGCGTAGACCAGCGATACAAGCAACAGCGATGTCGCGATGGGAAGCTTGCTCATTTTTCTCCGCTTCAGTTCCCTGCCGCGCGCGGTGGGCTTCGGGGAACGAAGCGTCCGGCGCAGGCACATACCTTATTATGGCGATTTTCCGCGCGGTCTCAAGCTGGGACATCTGCAGCGGCGCGTATCGAGCAACCGGCGCGGATTATAGTTTGATGCCGGCGGCGGCGCAGGGTTTGTGCGGGCTTGGGAGCGCGGAATGAATTCGAGATCAGTAGCGGTCGGCGTTCGCGGTGCTGGGCTTTTAATCGAGGTCCCAGAAGTTGATGGGGTCACAGAATTGGACGCCGATTTGTTTGCGGCCTGCGGAGTCGCGGTTCGTGTAGACGACTTGGGCGGTGGCGCGGGAGCCTTTGTCTTTGCGGCAGAGCACTACTGTGCCGCCTTTTTCTACCGAGCGGCGGCAGAGGAGGGCGGCGCCGTAACGGCTGACGCTGACGGTCCACGTTTCTTCGTGCCAGGTTTGGTGCGGATCTTCACGGCGCAACCACACCGCGATGGAGGACGTGACGCGCGGGCTGCGGCGGATGTGCTGCGTTAGTTGCGAGATGCGCAGGAGAAAGTCGAGGAGGCTGGTTTTGGCTTGCGCTCGGCTCACGCGCGCGTCTTCGTTCAGTTTGTCGGCTGATTTTTCGACGAGTTTCTCAGCCAGTTTTTCGGCTTGCCTGGCGCAATTGGCGGTGAACGCTTTGAACGCATCCGTCGCGGCAGCATCGAACGGAAGATTTCTGAGGCGTTCGTTGCGCGATTCCAGTTCGTGGATGCAGGCGGGGAGAAAGTGGTCGAGGCAGAGTGAGCGGCCGTCGAAATCAATTGCAGCGGTGGCGTTGCAGGACGCGCCGGCGCACCAGCTGGGCTCGGGGAGGAGCCGTACAGCGATTGATGATCCGAGCTGGTCTTCCATTTCGATCTTCAGTGATTCTGACATTGTTGCAGTTCGTGTTTCCGGCTCGAAAGTCCTTGTGAGCGCTACAAATTCGGTACTTCAGCGGCTAAAGCCGCGCTCGGTTTACTGCGTTAGTGTCGTGGCTGAAGCCACGACCTACAAAGCCCTCTGGTTTCTGAATCGTTTCCAGTTCCCTGCTAGTCTTTCGATCGCTTGCCGATACCTTTGGCTAGTTCGCCGATTGCGCCACTGACAAATTCCAGGTGGCTGCGGCTGTAGTGCGTCATCTCGTTGGCGAATTCGTTGGATGTTGCGGCAGCCTTCTGTTCCAGGGATTTTTTGGCGCTTTCGATGGCGCGTTCAGATTCCTGGCGCAGGCGGGCCTGCGCTTCTTTCTCGTGGCGGCCAGAAGCGGCCGTGATATTTTGCATCGTGGAAGTGGCGACGCCGCGGGCCAGGCGCTCGAGTTCTTCCTGGGCGGAATCCAGGCGGGCGCGCATCACGATTTCAAATTGTTTTTCGACGCGCTCGCAGGTTTCTTCGATCTTGGCGGCGGTTTTTCCCGATGAATCGGCGAGAGATTTTTCGATCTCTTCTTTTTGCTTCGTCAGGCCGCCGGCAACTTCCTTGGCATCTTTGAAGGCGGGCGCCATGCGGTCTTTCAGGCGCACGACGAGGCGCTCGACCGCTTCCTGGTGAAATGATTCAAGGGTGCGTTGCAGACGCTCCAGGGAATTGGCGAAAAGCGTTTCGGAGAGCACTTCGACTTCGCGCTGACGGGATTCGATGCGCTGCAGGGATTCACCGAACTCTGCCGCGATCTTTTTCGTCCACTTGGAGTGCAGCGTTTGCGCGCTATCCTGGCTGGCTTGCTGAATTTGTTTCAGGCATTGCGTGGCCCAGTCACCGGCTTGCTGTGCGGCTACCTGGACGAGAATGGTTTTAGCGTCTTCGCGCAGGCCGGCGCGAATTTCGGTCACGAGCGATACGGTTTTTTCGCGTACGGCTGTGGCCGCAGCCTCGGAAATCATTAATTCCATTTGCTGCTGGAATTCGCCCATCAGCGGAGCGAGCGCGCGATTTCCTGCAGGCAGAGGTTGCGTGCGCGGAGCTTCGCTGGTGGTGATGATGCTGGCGCGCTCGGGCTTCTTCGCGGCAATGGCGATATCAGGGCGCAGAACTGCTACGGGCTTGGTCTGCACAGGTTCGGGGCCGCGTTTGCGCTCCAGCTCTTGCGCTTCCGCGAATTGCAGCCAATCTGCAGGAGGCGCGGAGACCGGCCAAATATTCTGCGGACTCTCGAATTCTACCGCGGTGTAGAGCGGACCGCCGGTGTCGGGGTCGCGCTGGATCCATTTCACGCGGCCGCGCGTGGAAATTTTCGCGGAGCCGTTGGTGACGGGATGCAGCTCGAGGGTTACGAGCGCGTCAGGGAGCACCTGGTACTTGGACGGATATTTACAGCCGTGGCAGCTGATCGTGAGCGTCGAGACCTTTTCGCTGTAAGGTCCGCGGCGCGCGTCAACTCCAGAGACCGTGAGGAGCACGGCTTCTTCGCGACGTGTGCTACGGCGAGCTGCACGGTACGAATTTCCGGCAGCTGAAGGGTTCGCCATGTATGCCCCTTGAGGACTGGAGTTCTAGAGTAGAGCAGGCGGTGGATGGAGGGGACGCGAAAGCAGAGGCGGTGTTTCAAACGGTTACTGTACTTTGGTACAAGGGGGTACAAGCGCGGGGATTCGTGGGTTTCGATTCGTGTTCGGCTTTTTTGCGGTACGCGCGAAACAGGCGAGTTGGCCGTATCATGGCGCGGTGGAATCGTGTCCGGCGAGTGGTCGGAGAAACTGATGACGAATGAGTTTGCGGCGCGGGATGCTCCTGCGCGGCCGAAGGCCTGGCTGGCTTGGAGCAGCGGGAAAGATAGCGCTTGGGCGCTGCACACTGTGCGGATGGCTGGCGAATTCGAAGTGGTCGCGCTGCTGACTACTGTGAATCGCACGCATGGGCGTGTGGCGATGCATGCGGTGCGGGAGAGTCTGCTGGAAATGCAGGCTGCGGCGGCAGGGTTGCCGCTCGTGAAAGTGCCGATACCTTCGCCGTGTTCGAATGAGACTTACGAAGCGGCGATGAGTGAGGCGATGGCGCGGGCTTCGGACGAGGGAGTGCGGCATGTGATTTTCGGGGATCTTTTTCTGGAGGATATTCGGGCTTACCGGGAGAAACAGCTTGCGCGGTGCGGAATGACTCCGGTGTTTCCGTTGTGGGGAAAGAAGACGCGTGCGCTCGCGGAAAATATGATCGCGGGCGGGCTGCGCGCTTATTTGACGTGCCTGGACCCGCAGCAACTTGATCGCGGATATGCAGGCCGGAGGTTTGACGCGGAGTTGCTGGCGGATTTACCTCCGCAGGTGGATCCCTGCGGCGAGAATGGGGAGTTTCACACCTTCGCATGCGCGGGGCCGATGCTCAGTGCGGAAGTGCCAGTTACGGTGGGCGAGATTGTCGAGCGGGATGGATTTGTATTTGCGGATTTGCTGCCGCAGGGCGCCGCAGCACGCAGGGCGTGAAGCTGAACTTTCTAGCGCCGATCGCATTACTATCGCAGACGCACTCTCAGGGCATCCATCTGGCCGCTGCAGGACGGGGGCGCTGCGAATTGGCGCAAACATTCCGCCATACCCGACGTCTAACCGCCCATGTTATCGGAGTGTGTCCATGGAACGTCGGGTGTTTCTTCTCAATAGCGTCGCGGCCTTTGGGACTCGGTTATTGAACGGAAAGGCCACTGATAGCGAATCGTCGCTTTCCGGCACGGCCAGCCGTACCTACCACGTTTTCGGAGTTCCGTTGCGCACCGGTTCGTTGGTGCCTGGGAATGAAAACGACGCCCAAGCGTATCGCGATGTTCAGATGGTGTCGCGCCTCCAGGCAGTTGGCTGCAATGTTGTTGACGAAGGTGACGTCGCTATTCCTAGTTATCTACCTCATCATGCTGTGCCGCCCATCAGGAACTGGCCTGGGCCGCGCATCGCTTGGGACTGCATTAGCGATCGCATCGCGCCATGCTTGCAGCAGGCGGGACAGATCCCATTCTTGATCGGCTGCGATTGCAGTGTCGTAGTTGGAACCACGCAGGCATTGCTGCGTAATTCGTCCGAAGAAATTTATGTCCTCTATATTGACGGCGACTTCGATGACGCGCCGCCTGACGCCAAGCGCTGTAACAGCGCGGCTGCCTGTGCTGTCTGGCTGTTGACGAACGATTCGCCTTTCTGGGCCGGTCCACCGCTGCGGCCATTCAATGTTTCCGTGATCGGTTGGAGTAGTCCTTCGCACTCGGCAAAGTCAGGCCTAGGCTCGATGTCACTTGCTGAGGTGAGGCGTGCAGGCCCACCGGAGGCGGCCCATCACGCGTTGCAGATGATCCCCGCGTCGGCTTCCATACTTCTTCATTTCGATAGCGATGTGGTGCAGGCACGAGAGCTGCCCACCGCTTACTTCCCTCACGAAGAAGGCCTGACCTTGTCCGAAGCCGGGGAACTCCTGCGAGTATTTCTGAGCGATGCGCGTATCCGGATCGTCGAGGTTAGTGAGTACGCCTCTTTGCGTGATCTCGATCATGGGTACGTCAGCAAACTTGTCGGCTTATTCTCGGATGCTCTGCATCGTTGACATTCGCGCTGGCTGCGCAGCACCGCTATCCATCTGGTGACATCGACAATCGACGCGGTCGGCTCGCCAGCCGCCACTACGCACCGCGACCGGACTGACGGCTGGGCAAGCTGGGCCGCGGCAAGCAGCGCCCCCATCTAGGCTGCGCGACGGTAGGACTCTCGCATAAACTGCCCCTGCTGGAAGAATTGTGCATCCTCTATAGATGTATATACATCTACTTCGATATGAGCCAATCACATTTGCCAGAGCTGCCTTGCATGTGCGCGAGTTTCCGGCGGACTGCGCGGGCGTTGACTTCGTTCTATCAGGAGGCGCTGCGGCCGTTGGGGTTGCGGGCTACTCAGTTGACCATCCTGCAAGCGTTGGCACGGACTGGGGAGGTGTCGCAGGGGCGGCTGGGGGAAATCCTGGCGATGGACAGCACTTCGTTGACGCGCACTCTGGCGATTATGCGGCGGCGGGGGTGGATAGCGGAGCGGCGGGGCAAAGATCAACGGGAACGGCTGCTGCGGCTTTCGCGGGGCGGAGCGGCAAGACTGAAACGCGTGACACCTGTTTGGGACGGGGTGCAAGCGCGCTTAAGCGGGAAATTGGGCGAGCGCGGATGGAAAAACCTTCTGCGGCTGACGAACCAAGTCACCGAGTTGGTGACAGTTCAAGGAGGATCGCTATGAAAGCCTATGAGAAGTTCATTACGGGTTTGATAGTGGCGTGGTTTGCGTTCGCGTTGATCGCCGGGGCGCTGGGGCTTTTCGAGAATCAGGCCAGTCGCATCGGGGCGGCGGTGGGAATTGCGGCGGGGGTGCCCATCGTGGCGTTCGCGGTGTGGTTTGCGGTTTCGCAGTCATTTCGGAAGTTCGCGTTGGGTTTGAATGCGCGCACTTTAACGTTTCTGCAGTCGGGGAGATTTATCGGGGTCACGTTCGTGATTTTGCAGGCGCGTGGGGTGCTGCCGGCGATATTTGCGTGGCCTGCGGGGTATGGCGACATGTTCATCGGGGCGACCGCAGCGTTTGTGGCGTGGAAGTTGTGCAATCCGAGTCATCGGGAGAGCTTTATTTTTTGGCAAGCGCTGGGGATTACGGATTTAGTGACGGCTGTTGGGCTGGGAACTACGGCTGGGTTGATTCAGCGGCATGGTGTTCCGATGGCGGCGATGACGGTGCTGCCGTTGAGTTTGATTCCGACTTTTCTGGTGCCTTTGTATTTGATTCTTCATGTGATTTGCATTGCGCAGGCGCGGGGATGGAGGAGCGTTTCCAGCGAGAAGCGTTTTGGAGGCGTCGTGCGGTCTGCTAGTCGAGAGATTGTCGTTCCCGAGCGGTGAAGCGACGGCGAAGGATTACCGCAGAGACGCAGAGGGCGCAGCGAAAAGCAACAGCAGAACCAATACAACGACGGCGGCCGCCCGGTTGATTGTCCTCCGTGTGTCGCCCAACGAAACGCGAAGACACTTGCAAAGAACTATCAATGAGTTTAGTATCGCCGCACTAAACACCCTGCCCCGACGGAGGCCGCTATGCCCTTCCCTATTTCCGAAAGGAAAACACTTCTCGCGCTGTTGATTCTGGGCCTGTTCTTCAGCGGATGCCAGAAGCATCATGAAGCAATCACCACGTATCACTACGACAATCTCCGCACTGGGTGGAATCAAGCGGAGCATGAATTAACTTACGAGAAGGTCCAGAGCGCGCATTTCGGCCTGATTCAGAATGTCGCGCTGGACGACCAGGTGGATACGCAGCCGTTGGTTGTGCCGCACGTGGATATTCCCACGGGGCCGAGCCCCGGCGTGCACGATGTGGTGTACGTCGTGACCGAGGGCGATAGCGTCTATGCGATCGATGCCTCGAGCGGTGAGATTCTCCTGCACGCTAAATTTGGAAATCCGGTTCCCACGCCCTTGGGATGCAACAACAACGGACCAAACGTGGGCATCAACGGTACGCCGGTGATCGATCGTGAAGCACACACGATGTACGTAATCGTATATTCGCTGCAGGGTGGAAATCCTGAATATCGAATTCACGCGCTGGATCTGAGCAGCCTGACGGACAAAATGCCTCCGGTCGTCGTGAGTGCGTCGCACAAGCTTAGCAACAACTCCAATTTCCAGTTTAACGCGCGTTTCCAGAGGCAGCGTCCGGCCCTACTTCTTTCGAAGGGCAATGTCTATGCTGGATTTGGCAGCTTCTGCGATTTTTCCGCGAACGTTTCACGCGGATGGCTGCTCGGCTGGACCGCTGGGACTCTCACACCACTGGCCGCGAATCAATTGAACGATACGCAGGCCACCTCGCCGGACAGTTTCTTTCTATCTTCGGTCTGGATGTCCGGCTACGGCCCGGCGGCGGATCCCGATGGCAACATTTATTTCGTCACCGGGAACTCCGATTACAGCGGAACGACCTACGACGGATCGACCAACATCCAGGAGAGCGTCGTGAAACTGGCGCCCGACCTAAGCAAGGTGCTGGACATTTTCACGCCGTCGAATCAGGGAAACCTGGACCAGGGTGATACCGACTTTGGCTCGGGCGGGGCGATGCTAGTCCCAGCGCAGGAAGGCAGCACTCCGCACCTGGTTGCGGCGGCCGGAAAAGACGGGCGCATGTTCATTCTGGACCGCAACAGTCTGGGCGGATATACACCCGGGGGGCCGGACAAGGTTGTGGCGCAAGCGAACATCGGTGGCTGCTGGTGTGGCGAGTCTTACTTTCATCACAAGATAGTCAGCAGCGGCGGGTCCAACGCAATCCTCTGGAAGATAAAAACTTCGCCGGGCGTTAGCCTGCAAAATGAAGCGACGTCGGCAGGAATCGGCGGCGCGCAAGATCCCGGATTTCTGACAAGCGTCTCTTCGGAAGACGAGCATCACCCGATTATCTGGGCGGTTTCGCGGCCGGATAACTCCAGCCCGGCAGACATTTCGCTTTTCGCGTTTAAGGGAGAACCATCAGGCGGCGGTACGCTCGATACGTTGTTCCAAGGGCCGGCGGGTAATTGGCCGAACACCGGAGGAAATTCCAACCTCGTGCCGGTGGTGGTCAACGGCAAAGTGTACGTCGCGAGTTACAAACAGCTCAGGATTTTCGGATTGCACTGAAAGAAGGAGGTCCTTATGAAAAAAATTCGGATTTGCGCTTTGCTGATGGCAATGACAACAGCCGGGAGCACTCTTGCCACGGCCCAGGCGCCTAAGCGTGAAGTCTACGGCAAGATCCAGAGCGTCAAGGGGACAACGTTCACGCTGCAGACGCGATCGGGAGCTCTGGTGCAGGTAGACGCGAAACCAGCCGCGGAAGCCCAACACGCCGTCAATTTGCTCGTGGGGCACGCCATTGTGGCGACCGGTACGGTGGACAAAAAAGGCGTGCTGCACGCGGAAATTGTGCAGAAAGCGAAAGATTCGCCGGCGGTTTGGCCAGCCGATCGCTAGGGCGAGAAATTTGGCGTGAAGTGCGCAGAGAAAAGCAGCGGCAGAACAACAGCAACTGCTGCCCGGTTCGTCCCGGAAAACACGGGACGAACCCGCCGCTACAAATTCAAATGCGAAACGGCGGCGGAGTTAGCACCTTGGCAAGCTGGGGCGCGGCAAGCAGCGCCCCTACCGACGCTGCGCGAGCGAACGCGCATGATTTTTACTGCGCCAGGATTGTTGGGACTGCGCCTGCCAGGAACAGCGTTAGGACGCGGTCGCTGTCGCTGTGGCGGGCTACTTTGAATAGGACGTCCGAGCCCGCGTGGAGCTTGGCCATTTCGGCTTTGTAGTCGCTCAGGGCGTTGATGGGAACGTGATTGATTTCGGTGATTACGTCGCCGCGAGCGAAGTCCACGTCTTCGGCGAAGCTGGCTGGTTCCACTTCTGTCACGACTACGCCCGTGATTTTGGACATCCCGAGCTTGCGCGATAGATCAGGCGTTAGTTCTTCCACGTGCAGGCCGAACTGGCCGGGCGTGTCTGACTGGTCCGGCTGATCTTCAGCGGTTTGCGCTACCTGCGGGAAAATTTTCGAGCGATCGGCAACGGTCAGCGAGACTTCTTTCGTTTCCTTGTTGCGCACGTAACGAACCTGTACGGATTGGCCGATCACGGTTTCCGCGATGGGATTTACCAGGTCGGCTCCGGTATGCACGGGCTGGCCGTTGATATTGGTGATCACATCGCCGGGTTGTAGACCGGCCTTATCGGCGGGGCTTCCCGGCTCGACGGCTTCGACGACGATGCCGTAAGGCACGCCGAGTTCCTTCATGAGAACGCGATTATTGCTGCGATCTTCCTGGAACGTGATTCCGATGGAGCCGCGCGTGACTTTGCCGTTAGTGATGAGCTGATTGTAAACATTAATTACCGTTGTGGAAGGAAGCGCGAAGCCGACACCTTCAAAGCCGCGGCTGCCAGTGTAGATGGCCGTGTTGATGCCGATCACTTCGCCTGCCATGTTGACGAGCGGGCCGCCGGAATTTCCGGGGTTGATGGCGGCGTCGGTCTGAATGAATCGCTGAAACTGGTGGCCGACGTTCGAGCGATCTTTCGCGCTGATGATTCCCGCGGTGACAGTGGAGTTCAGGCCGAAGGGGCTCCCGATGGCCAGGACCCAGTCGCCGACTTGCACGCCGTCGGAATTGCCGAGCTTCGCGACCGGTAGGTCGTGATCGGCATCAATCTTGACGACGGCTAGGTCGGTGTCTTTGTCGAAGCCGATGACGCGCGCATTGTACTTGGTGGAATCGCCATCGAGCGCGACTTGAATTTTGGTGGCTTGGTCGATCACGTGATCGTTGGTTAGAATGAAGCCTTTTTTATCAACGATTACGCCGGAGCCGAGGCTGCGTTCGGCGTCAGGGCTGTTGTCCGGCGCGTCGAAGAAACGGTCGAAGAAATCCTGGAACGGGTCGCCGAATTTTTTGGGCGTCTTGCTCCCACCCTTGGGCTTTTCCATTACCTGCGTAGTGGAAATATTTACGACGGCGGGGCCGAGCTTCTTGGAGATGGTGGAGAACGCGTTCGAGAGCGTGATGGGATCGGGCACGGCGAGGAGCGTGGCGCCTGTGGCGGTCTGATCGTGAGTAGCCTGCACGCGGCCGGAGATTACGGTCCCGATGAGGATGCCGATGCCGAGGGTGCAGACGACGAGCAGCGTGGCGAAAATTTTGCGGCGGCGCATCCAGCTGAATAACTCTTGAAATTCAATGCCCATTCCGGTGCTCCTTTGCGCTGCGAATCTTTGACTGCCTGTATGGCGGAGAACAGAACCTCGTGGAGTGCGCCGAAAGCAGAGTATACCACGTGATTCAACCCGGCAATGCGCGACGAACTGCGGGATGTCGATGGAGGCAAGGGGGGCAGCGACGGCGAGAGAGTACCGCGAAGGCACGCAGGACGCAGAGAAAGTCAAAGGCGCACGGCTGGACCTACAGCGACGGCTGCCCGGTCCCGCGTTGCAGGACCGGCCGCTACAAATTCAAAGGCAAAGGAGACAGAGCCGGCGGGACGCCGGCGCTACCAACGGCAACGGCGCCCAGCTAAAGAGCCTGTGTGGCAATTTGCGCTGACTTTGTGTTTCCGGGGCTGTGGCATGCCGACCTCAGCCCGGTGGCGGTCGATGCTGTTCGACCGGCTGCGCTCGCGCTGATATCAGGCGGCCCGCTGCTTCCACAGGCGCGTCAGATTGTAGGCGATTGCGGCTAAGCTGAACTCCACCGCCACGCGCGCCAACCCGCGCCGCCGAAACTGCCGCATTCCTCGCTGTTGCTTCAGCACTCCAAACACCGGTTCCACAATCGCTTTGCGTCGCCCATACACCGCGCGTCCCGCCGGACTGCGCAGCTTGGCGCGCAAGCGCCGATGCACCGGATCATGCGCTCGTCCATGAAAGCCTCCGCGCCCGCGCCCGTTCAGTTCGCGCGCGCTGTTGGTGTCGGGCACATAGGCATCCATCCCCGCCGCTTCCAGCTGACGCACATTCGCAATCGTGAAAAATCCGCTGTCCGCCAACACGCGCTGCGGCCGTTCCCCACACTCTCGCTCCACCGCCTGCACCAGCGGCAGCAACAACCCGTGGTCCGTCGTCTCCTGATTCACCTGCTGCGCCACAATCAGATGATCCTCGCTCACCGCCACCGTGGCCGTATATCCCAGCACGAATCCTTTTCGTTCGCGCAGAAAGCGGCTCTCCTCATCCGTCCGCGACAGCCGCTGCACTCCCGCCTTCTGCAGCCGCTCCATCCGCCGCGGAATCTCGGCCAACCGCTCTTGCAACCGCTGCATCTGCTCGGCTCCCAACTCCGTTCCCGGTGCTTCGTTCGGATCGTCGGCAGCGCATTGCTTCTGCCAACGCCGAATCTCGCGCCGAATCTTGGCCCGCTCCGCGCGCAGTCTCTGGATCGTCTCGGTCGAATCCGCCGCGGCGTTCGCCGCCACGCGCGTCGAATCAATCGCCACGTGTCCCAATCGTCCCATCCCCGCCGCGCGCGCCGTCTCCACCACTTGCGTAAACACCTGGTTGATCGCCCGCCCCTGGCGCTTGCGAAATTCGTTCAAAGCCCAGTAATCCGGCGTCGCGCCGCCGGCCAAATAACGAAAGGCCAGATCTTCCCGAATGCGTTGCTCCAGGCGCCGCGCGCTCGTCACCCCCAGCGCATAGGCGTACAGCCAGACCTTCAACATCAGCAACGGGTGGTACGCCGGATGTCCTTCCTCGCTGTAGCTGCGCTCGAGCTCGCTCAGCTCCAAGCGCTCTACGACGCCACTCACGAAAAAACACAAATGGTTCTCTCCCAATACATCCCGCACGCTCGGCGGCAGCAGATAAGCTTGCTCCGGGTTGTAATCGTAAAAGCTAGGCATCGCGCACCTCTCACCCGCAGTATACGAGACGCGTCAACCCCAGTTGCCACACAGACTCTAAAGCTGGGCGCCGGTTGGTGAGATTGGGGACGGTGCGGGGACACTGCGAGAGACATCCGTGTGTTGGTACGGGAGCGTCAGAGCGCGCGCGGGCTCGGAGTCATTCGATTAATCTAGTGCTGCGTTTCCGGTTCGGTGCCGTCTTCGGGCGTGTCCAGGAATTCCGGGACACGGAGACCGCCGGGGGTGCCGACGCCCTCGTCCCAGGCAATGCCGTCGTCTGAGACGCCGCCGGGAACTCCATCCACTTTTTTCTCCAGGCGACGTTCCGCCTTGGCGCGCGCTTTATCCTGGCGCTTCATTTCCTTTTGCCGCTTCTTGAATGTTGTCGTCATTACGATCTCCTGAAGGGGTTAGAAGCTAAGAACGATTTCACATCCGGCGAAATGCGCGGATGCGGTTGTTACCAGCGAGGCTCGCGCGGCTGACGCGCGACTTCGCGATAATCTTCGTTCGAGAATCTTTCCTTGCGGCCGCCGCCACTGTTGCCGCCGCGGGGACCTCCGCTATTGCCGCCGCGATCGCCACCGCTGCCACCTCGGTCGCCGCCGCTTCCACTGCCGCCGCGGGGGCCGCGCGGACCGCTGCCGCCGGATTCGGATTTCGGGCGGGCTTCATTCACTTTCAGATTACGTCCGCCGACGTCTTTGCCGTCGAGCGCCGCGATGGCTTTCGCCGCTTCGGCGTCGTTGGGCATTTCGACGAAGCCGAAACCGCGCGCGCGGCCGGTCTCGCGGTCGGTGGCGACGTGGACGCGGGCGAGTTGGCCGAAGGGCTCGAAGAGCGCGCGGAGATCTTCCGCAGTGGTCTGGAAGCTCATGTTGCCGACAAAGAGGTTCTTCATGGTGATTCTCCTGAGCACAACACAACCGTCGCTTCGGCCATACGAGCAGCGCGAACCAGAAACTTAAGCTGCTTTCGTGCAACGAAAGGAAAGACCGCGCGATGCCGGGATGCCACACACGCTCAAGGAGGCGCGCAAGGTCTGCAAAACTCAAAGAGCGGAAGACTTATTGTAACATGATTGTATAAAGTTGTCGCGGCGAAGGCCAGTGGGTCAGTTTCCGAGTACGCGACAAATCAGGCATTTGAAGAATCTTTGTTCATTCAGAGTGGTCTCGATCTATGAAGAGAGTCTCTCCTCTCGGATACCGGCACACAGACAGCTCTTGAACCCAGTCCGCCGTCAGACTATTATCAACCTCGCATTGGATCGTTCGGTAGTCAACCGCACGTGTTAGAAAGATGGCGCTGCTCCCATACCAGCGTGGGACCGGACTTGGACAACAAGACCTGGGAGGAACACGTCACCTCTGGGTTGCGCTTGCGACTCTCGCTGCAGTTTTTTTCCTGTCGCAGCCGATTGGAGCGGAACCTCCGAAGGAAATCCGGCGGTTCTGATTCTGAATGAAGTGGGAGCTTCCTATCCCGGGATAAGAATTATCAATGACGGAATCCAGGCTGCGCTGAATGATTTACCCTACCGCCTTGAATTCTATTCCGCTTATTTGGATACCGGATTGTTTCCCGATCCGTTCGACCAGCAGGAGTTTCGCGATTTCTACCTTCGCAAATATCAGAATCGCAAACCAGACGTGATTATTACGGTCGGCCCATCCCCGCTCAAATTCATGCAAGAAGCGCATCAAAGAGCATTCCCCGGCGTACCGATTGTTTTCTGCTTGCCGCAAGCTGGAGTCCCTGGCGCTCCCGCATTAGATTCTGATTTTACGGGTGTCGAAAATGATATGCATCCGGCGAAGACTCTAGAAATAGCGTTGCGGCTCCGACCCGGTACAGAGCACGTGGTTGTGGTGAATGGGGGCATAGCGGATTTCGACAAACAGCAACTAGCCAGCATCAAGACAGAACTGAAAGCATTTACGGACCATCTCGACATCACCTATATGACGGGGCTTGCCATGCCGGATCTGCTGGAGGGGCTCAGGCACCTGCCAAGTCATACTCTCGTCCTGCTCGCCACAGTATCGCTGGATGCCGCAGGGACCCGGTTCACTTCACGCGACAACGGCCCAATCGTAGATGTATCGAATGCGCCGGTATTTAGCTTGTTCGATGTTCACATGAATCATGGAGAGGTAGGGGGCTATCTATCCAGCCTTAGCGAGCAAGGGAAGGTTGCTGGAGGCATGGCGCTGAGGCTGCTCAGTGGCGCAAGGCCGCAGGACATACCGAGGGTAACTGACGCAGGCACCTACATATTTGATTGGCGGGCGCTAAAGCGCTGGGGGATAAGCGAAAGCGATCTTCCTCCTGGGAGTGTGTTGCTGTTCCGCGAGATTTCAATTTGGGAACGCACCAAACGGATCTGGATCGGCGGGCTACTCGTAATTCTCGCCTTGTCTCTTCTTGCCACTTACCTTCACTACAGCCGAGCGGATCTGAAGAAGTCGCGAGACATACAGGTGCAGCTCAGCGGCCACATAATCGACGCGCAAGAGAAGGAGCGAAGCAGACTGGCAGCAGAGCTACACGATGATTTCAGCCAACGCTTAGCGCTGCTCGCATTGGGATTGGATGATACTGCGGAAACACTTCCCGATTCATCAGATGCGCTGAAACAGAGGCTCGACGAGCTCAGCCAGTCAGTTAGTGCGCTGGGCGAAGATCTTCATAGCGTGTCGCACCGATTACATTCGTCCACGTTGGACACTCTAGGATTGGTCATCGGATTGAGGTCGCTGTGTCGAGAGTTTGGCGCCAGACAAAGTATCGAAATCGATTTTACATCTGAGGATATTCCGGACAGCGTTAGGCCGGAAGTTGGTTTATGTCTGTTTCGTATCGCTCAGGAAGGACTTCAGAATTTGAAGAAACACAGCGGTACCAAAAGGGCTCAATTAAGCGTGCGTCATATGGGCGACAAATTATCCCTTGCTTTGTGCGACGAGGGTGTAGGGTTCGATACGAACAGGCTGGAAAAGCCTGGGCTGGGCATTCTCAGCATGCAAGGGCGCGCACGCCTCTTAGGCGGAGACTTCGAGATTCACTCGACACCTGGCAAGGGAACGCGAATCGAGACCTGGGTGCCTCTCGAGCCGGTCGCAGATCGATTGAATAGAATTGAGTCTTAACCTTATCGCGGTGGGGAAGCTGCGATTTCTGTAGACTCATAGCCTTTCAAGCTGCTACTGACAAATTGCTTACCCTGAAGAACAGCATCCATGGCAGGCAATAGCTCCCTTTTGACATCTGTCTTGCGAACGTAACCGCGCGCGCCGGTGCTCAAAGCTGCCCGGACGATGTCGAGATCATTGTGCTGACTTAAGAAGATAATCTTGGAGCTGGGGGAGAGTTGTTGTATCCGCCGGGCGGCTTCGATTCCATTTAATTTGGGGAGACCAATGTCCAGCAGAATTAGGTCCGGCTTCACGCCTTGGGCTTTCTCAATCGCTTCTAATCCATCCTCCGCCTCGGAGATGACCTGCCATTCTGGCCGCGCCTGAAGCACCGCACGGACTTGCCGTCGCCAGTCCGCGTAATCATCAGTTATGAGAATTCGAATTGACGACAACGGTTGCCCTACCCTCGGACCTCATCGAAATAACGTCCCATCGTCCCATGATACAAAAACACGCCCTGTTCAAATAAGTTGCGCAAATCTAAATACCCTTTCGCCTGTTGACCTCTACAGGATTCGCGGTGTAGCGCCTGGTAAACGCTGTGGGCTCAACCGGTGGATGCAACACCTTCTAGTCGATTGATACGACCGTATTTCCACCCGAGAACCGATTCGCCTGGCGGTACCCAATTAGAACCTGACAGAGAAGTGTTCTGTTCGAATCAACGCTCGCGAATCACTTTAGCGTTTGAGGCTGCCGCAAGCAGACTTTGAGCCAGTGTTGCGTCGACCCATTGAGACTGCCGCATTTATGGGAAACTGACCTACTACCCCGCGAAGGCGGGATGGGTGGAGAGCGGGGTGGTTCAGTCTTCGCGCATCAAAATCGCAGGGTCGATTGCCAGGGCGCGGCGGGCTGGGATCCATGTGGCTACTAGGCCCAGCAGCAGCATTGCTACGACTACGCCAGCCAAGACTACTGGATCGCGGGGAGTGGCCTGATACACGATGGCAGACAGCACGCGGCTGGCGAGAATTCCTAGGAGCAGGCCCGCGGCGGAGCCGATACCGAGCAATTTGAGTGCGCGGCCTAGGGCTGCTTCCAACACTTCCTTGCGTTGCGCGCCGAGCGCCATGCGAATTCCTAGTTCGCGCAAGCGCTTGCTAACCGAGTATGCCGCCATTCCGAAGATGCCGGTGATTGAGAGCATCGCGCCGATCACGCCCATCACACCAAGCGTTATTGCGGCCATGCGGGAGCCGAACAACGTGGTTTCCAATTCCTTATTCCACGGGCCCATGTAAACGGGCAGACCTGAATCGAGGCTTCGCATCGTGCCGCGGATGGCCGCGGCCAGTTGAGCTGGATCGCGGTCGGAGCGCACCGCGAGATAGGTCTGGGTTGAAGGCGATTGCAAGAACGGGAGAAACATCGCGGGCTGCTGATCTTCGGTCAGGCTGGAATATTTTCCGTCTTCTACAATGCCTACCACTTGCAGGCGTGTGCCATCGGGCATTTTGAAGTATCCGCCCATGGCCTTTGCCGCGGAGCTGAAGACCCTACGCGCAAACTCTTGATTGATTACGGCGACGCGCGGCGCATTTTCGTCGTCCTGCCAGGTGATTGCCCTGCCCGCGAGCAACGCGGTGCGCGCAGCGTGGAAGTATTCAGGAGAAACGCCGAACAGGTAGGATTTGGCGGCGGCGTTCGCTTGCCTCAGGTCTGCCGTTGCGTCGGTAAAAACCAGCGAATCAACGTTGCCTCCGCTGACGAGTGGCGCCCAATCAATTAATCCCACCGACTCTACGCCGGGAATCGCTGCCACGGCGTCTATCATGCTTTTCTGTATTTGCGGCACGCGCGCGCCGCTGTAACCGCCCATGCTGAGATCGGTGTCGGCGATGATGGCGTTGCGCGGATCAAAACCCAAATCGCTGTGCAATGAGCGGAGCAATCCACGAACCGCGACGATGGAAGAAGTGACGAGCAGCGCGCAGATGGCAATCTGCACAATCAGCGCCAGGTCTCGGATCGTGACGCGTCCGCCAGTGATGCCACGTGATGACGCCTTGATGATCTCGTAGGGATTCGTGCGCAACACCTGCCTCACCGGGAAGGCGCCGAATAGAAATCCGCTGGCCAGTGTGAGGAATAGAGCCACGCCGTAAACATTTGCGTCTGGATTCACGGCAAGTTGGGCCGGCCATCTGGAAAATGGCTGCCACGCGCTTAGCCCGCCCATCAGCGCGAAGCCGCCCCAGAGTCCCAGAGCCCCGCCCATCAGGGAAAGCAGCAGCGCTTCGGTAAACAGTTGCCGCAGAATGCGCGCGCGGCTCGCACCCAGCGCGAGGCGCAGAGCGACTTCGCGCGACCGGTCAGCGGCGCGCGCGCCGAAAAGGCTGCCGAGGTTCGCGCACGCGGCCAGCAAAATCAGCCCCGAGAGCAGCATCAATCCTGTCATGAACGCGCGCACCGGCTTGCCCAGGTAGTCGCCATAAAGACTCGGGCGATTCAGGGTAAACGTTCGTTGCTCATCGTCCTTGGGATAGGATCTTTCGAGATAGGAACCGATGGAGTTCAGGTCCGCGATGGCTTGCGCGGGCGTGACTCCCTGCTTCAGATGCCCCATCGTCATAAAGATAAATCGCTTCCCGCGAGCGTTCAGATCGTTCTCTCCTTCCACCTGCTCCTGATTCACGAGCGGCACGAAGAAACCGGGATTGAAGAATACCAAGGTGCCGTTGAATCCGGGCGGCGCGACGCCGAGGATGGTGAAGGGATGTTTGTTCACCTGAACGACGCGGCCGACGACGCCACGATCGTCCCGAAAATGGATCTGCCAATACGAGTAGCTGAGCACGATATAGGGAGCGCTGTTTGGGCCGTGCTCGTCGGAAGCATGGAAGAAACGGCCGAGAAACGGCTGCAGGCGCAAGACATCGAAATAATTCCCGCTGGCCAGAAAGATCCAGGCGCGCGATGGATTTTCGCCGGTGTCGAGACCGACCAGCGCGGCGTCGTACGCAGCTATATCGTCAAAGCTGCGGTTGCGATCACGCAGATCAAGATAGTCCGGATAGGATTGAAACGAGGACGCATCGTTGCCATGCTGGATTCCGTAGAGGCTCTCCGCTTGCGGCACATGCAGCGGATGCAGGATCAGCGCATTCAGCACGCCGAATACCACTGCGTTCGCGCCGATAGCCATTGCTAGAGTCACAACGGCAACGGCGGTGAAGCCGGGAGACTTGCGCAACATGCGGACAGCGAGGCGCAGATCGCGCGCCAAATTTTCGAAGAAAAGCAGGCCGCGCTCGGAGCGGTAGCCTTCTTTCATCGCTTCCCTGCCGCCGAATTTCAGGATGGCCTGGCGGCGCGCTTCGACGGGCGACAAACCGGCGCGAATATTCTCGCCGGTTTGCAGCGCGATGTGATTTTCAATCTCTTCGCTTATTCGCTCGTCGTGTGCGCGCTGGGTCGCCGAATTGGTTAGTCGCGCAAAAAACCGCCTCAGGGATTTCATGACAGGTCCTCCGCTTTCGCTGCGAAGAAGCGGCCGATGATTGCCGCTGTCTGTTCCCAGTCCTGGGTTTCGAGTTGTAGTTGCTTGCGTCCTTCGCGCGTCAGCCGATAAAAACGCGCTCTGCGATTATTTTCGGACGCGCCCCATTCGGATGCGATCACACCTTCCTGCTCGAGCTTCAACAGCACGGGGTAGAGCGTGCCTTGATTCACGGCCAGCAGATCTCCGCTAATCTGCTCAATGCGGCGCGCGATCCCATAGCCGTGCAACGATCCCAGGACATCAAGAGTCTTGAGGACCATCAACGCCAACGTGCCTTGCGGGACATCAGTCTTCTGTTTCATGGCACCGCCATTTTGGTTTCCAACAGGAAGATGACACACGTCCTATGGGAAAGCAACAGGTAAATTGTCTCTAGCGCTTAGCGGGGGCGGAGGTGGCTTCGGCTTCGGGGGTGGCGGGGCGATCGCGCCAGAATTTCGGCGCCGGCATTATGAATTCGATGGCTACTTGCGTCTTGCCCATGAAACTGGAGCCGAGGCAGGCCACGCGGCAGAGCAATTCCTCTTTCGTGTTGACGTTCTCGATGTGAATGATTTGCTGGACGTTAACCTTGGTGGCCAGCAGGATCAGCGCGCCGTGGGAATTAACTATGATGGTGTGGGTCTTTTCCGCGACGGAGTTTTTCTTGGAGTCCTGCAGGCGTACCAAAACGGGAATGCGCACGTGTACGCGCTTGCTCCGGCGGCGATTCTGCGGCGGCAGGTCGTCTGGATGGAAGGACACTCGATAACGGTAGCAAGTATACGGTGGCTTCTCAACGGTTAGCGGCGCGGTGTGCCGTGAGAGATATTGCGGAAAGCGGAGATGCCCAAGTAGCTGTGTGGAAGGCAGTTGGCCGGTAATCGGCAGCGGGCAGGGCGCAATCTTGCTGGATCGAATTATTGGAGTACTCTAGTGAGGAAGATTCCGAAAAATAGAACACCGCTGGAACCCTGATTGCAAACGTAATCTCGGACTCGACAGGTTCTCGCGCACAAGGTATTATCCCGGCATGAGAATTTCGGCACGCAACCGCCTGATAGGCAAGATCGACGAATTGCAGATCGGCGACCTCATGGCCCACGTGGTGGTGTCAGTGGGCGAACACCAGGTCGAGAGCGTGATCTCGCGCCGCAGCGTGGAAGAAATGAATTTGCAAGTCGGCGATACGGTTGCGGTGGTGGTTCAGTCCACGGATGTGATGTTACAAAAAGCCTAGGGTTGCCCCGACCCATTCAGGCACCGTGGAGTACCGTTAATTGATCGTTGCTTGGTTTCGCGCGGTTGCGGGCGCAGGCTCGCAGCGGTGGCGGTAGCAGTCAGCATGGGCCATCTTTAGTGAATATCTCCACTCGCCAATCCGGGAACGCTACGGTCGTGGATATCAACGGCGACGTGACGCTTTATAATTCCCCTGAAATTCGCAAGACGCTGCTGGACGCGTTGAACAAGAAGGGCACGCAGCGCGTGGTCATGAACATGTCCGGCGTCAATTATATTGATAGCGCGGGCGTGGCTTCGCTGGTGGAGGGATTGAAGCTGTCCCGGACTTTGAAGAGCGGGTTCGCGCTGTATGGGCTGAACAAGCATCCGCGGGAAGTGCTCGAGCTGACGCGGCTAATTAAAGTGTTTGAGATTTATGATAACGAGACTGAAGCGGTGAATGGAGTTGCTGCGCCGCCTGCGCAAGAAACGTAGTAACCCCCCGGCGCGTACATCCGCGCTGAAGCACACGAACTGCCTGGATAACCGGAACGCAAAATTGTGGAGAAGCCTTGGGGCGCAGCTGTACTGCAGCTTCGTTGCTTCGCGCGGCGCAAGTGGACTAGAATGCGCGGCATGTCGTCTGAATCGTTCCGCGTGGTTTCGGAGCCGAGCAGCCGCACGGGGCTGCAGATTTTACAGCTGAAGGGTCCGTTCACGTCCACGGCGTCGGCGATTTTTGTGGATGCGGTGGCGGCGGCCGATGCGCCGCGGCTGATTTTGGATCTGACCGAAGTGCCCATGGTGGATTCGATGGCGGTGGGCGCGCTGGTTCGCGCGTTTGTTTCCTGCCACAAATCGGGGCGGAAGCTGGCGCTGGTAGGGTTGAATCATCGCGTGCACAACGTATTGCACTTGACGGGGATCGCTCCGCTTTTTGACACCTACGCTTCGATCAGCGAGGCCGAAGCGGGACTGGTGTAAAGCGCGATTCCCTTCCGGTGACCCGCAAGCGGGATTTGCAGCTCAAGGAATTGTAACCGACTCGCCATTCCCGGAATCGTATGTGCCGGGACGGCGCAGGCGCGCGAGCAAAGGACTACTCCGTGAAAAAAATCATGCTCATCGGATCCAGCGGGACGATCGGGCAGCGCATCTTGCACGAAGCGCTGAATCGCGGACACCACGTGACGGCACTGGTGCGCGACACGTCGCGAACCGGAGAGCATCGCGCGGAATTGGATTATCACACGGGCGACATATTCAAACCGGACACGGTTGCAGCAGCGGCTGTAGATCACGACGTGGTGGTGAGCGCTTACGGCCGGGGCAAGGGTGATCCTGACCTGGTGGTGAAGGCAGCGCATTCGTTGATCGAGGCGCTGACGCGCGTCGAGCCGATCCGCTTGATCGTAGTGAGCGGCGCGGGGACCCTGGAAGTGAAACCGGGCGTGCAGCTGGTGGATACGCAGGATTTTCCTGCGGAGTGGAAAGCGATCGCGCTGGCGCATCGTGAGGCCCTGGACGTTTATCGCAAAGCAGGAATGGCGGAGTTTGATTGGACCGCAGTAAGTCCCCCGGCGCTCATCACGCCGGGAGCGCGCACCGGAAAATATCGCACCGGAACCGATCAGTTGCTGGCGGACGACAAGGGCAAGAGCTACATTTCGGCTGAGGATTTCGCGGTGGCCATCGTGGACGAAATCGAAAAGCCACATTTTCAGGGCCAGCGGTTCACCGTCGCGTACTGATGACGGAGCGCCGGGTCTTTCTGTCGGCGGAGTGGCGCGACCTGGTGATGTTGAATTACGAAGTTGACCCGGCGATTTTGCTGCAATATGTTCCGCGCGGCGTCAAGCTGGTTACGTTCGAAGGCCGCACATTTGTAAGCCTCGTGGGGTTTCGGTTCCTGCACACTAAGCTTTACGGTTTCGTCGCAGTTCCCTTCCACACCAATTTCGATGAGGTGAATTTGCGCTTTTACGTGCGCAGGCGTGAGGGCGACGAAATCCGCCGCGGCGTGGTATTCGTGCGCGAACTCGTGCCGCGCATGGCCATCGCGCGCTTCGCCCGGCTGATGTACGGCGAAAAATATGATTCCTGCCCGATGCAACATAGGATTGAGCACCCCGCGGAGGGCATCGCCGCCCAATATGGGTGGAAATGGCGCGGCAAGCAATTCCGATTGAGCGTGCAGGCGAGCGGCACACCGTCGCGCGTACCCGAAGGCACGCTCGAAAATTTCATCACCGAACATTACTGGGGCTATTCGGCGAAAAGCGCGAACGAAACCATTGAATATCGCGTCTCACACGACCCCTGGCGCGTCTGGGTAAGCACGAACGCGCGGTTCGAAGGCGACGCCGTGGCACTCTATGGCGCCGAGTTCGGCTCAGTTCTGCGCCGCGCGCCAGATTCCGCGTTCATCGTGGAAGGTTCGCCGGTGCTGGTGCATACGGGCCTGAGAATCACGTGAGCGCAAGGCACGCAGTATCAAACTCAACTCTGCCGGAGCGCGGCTGGGTCCTCTACGACGGCGAATGCGGGTTTTGCACTCGTTGGTTGCACATTTGGCAACGGACCATCGCAAAAAGAGGCTTCGCGCTTAAAGACCTTCAGTCGGCCTCAACGGAAAATCTGCTGTGCGTTCCGCCCGAACGACTCCTTGACGACATACTAGTC
Source organism: uncultured Acidobacteriota bacterium (assembly GCA_963786205.1). Lineage (GTDB taxonomy): Bacteria > Acidobacteriota > Terriglobia > Acidiferrales > UBA7541 > Palsa-295. The sequence goes on along the minus strand of CAWAYG010000009.1, from coordinate 359,130 downwards.
TTGACTCGGAACGGTGAAGTCATTGCCGGGGCCGATGCGTACCTTTATGTAACGCGTCGAATTTGGTGGGCGTGGCCTTTCGATGCGGTTTTCAGATTGCCGGGCTTCAACAGCGTGCTCTGGTGGGGCTATCGCGGATTCGCGCGAAATCGCTACTGTGTCTCCAAGCACTTTTCCACATCACGCCGCTGATTTGGCGCACGTCGCCGGCGATCCTCCTTCCGGAGCATTTCAGCAAGGTTCAGTAAAGCGCGGTCGCAACCTGCGTGACTTCTGCTATTTGCTGGATGCCTGGACGGCGGAGCAGGCGCTGGAGATCCTCGGACCAGAGCAGGATTTGCAGTAGGCGCGGGCGGTCGGAGTTGGTTAGCTGCGTGTGGCAGAAGCACACCACCACCGCGCGATTCGAACATTCCTGCAGAAATTTGCGAGCAGCAAGGCTGTGTGCCGGATCCATGGAACGCGCGCGAATCAGTGGATCGAACATTTCCAGGCGCTCATAACAGTAGCCAATAAAATGATCGAGGCAGTAATCCTTCGATTCCAGAGCTACGTCAGCAAAATCCGTGCAGCGGCCATTCTTGCACTTTGGCTTGCAGTTCGGCTTCCCCGATACCGTTTCCATGGTCTCCATGCGCAATACTTGATTTGATGTGCGATACAGAGCGTTGTCAATGGGACGCAGGTTCCGATTTCCACATTTTTTGCGATTCGTATCGCCACACGCATTGAAACATTGCAACGATGTTGCCGTGATCCATGTGGGGGATACATCCATTGATTTCCCTATTTTCTGCGGCGATCTTCTGTGTCTGACGGCCGCAGCATAGCGTTCGCAGCGCAGGCGATTGTCGCGTGTGAGTCTAAAGTTTGTAAATAAGGTCGGGCGTTCGCAGGGCGTTCGGGACCGCGCGATGCCGGCACGGAGTGCGGCGCGTGTGGATCCAATGGTGACGCTACGGTACGAGTAGGGTTCTACTGGTGCGAAAGGCCCATCTCCGACGAAGTAAGCTGAAGCGCAGGCAATACCTAGAACGGCGCCACACCCATGAAGCGTACGTACAGGTACCAAGCGATGAGCGTCAACCCGATCGTGATCCACATTCCATACCGGAACAAGAGCCCCTTTCGAGTCCACCACAGTCTGCCGTCCGCACCGACGCGCATTGTTTTCTCGTCACGCAGATCCGTGACAGAATCATGACTCCCCAGCAGAGGAGCGCGACGGGTATGACAAGTCCAAAGGGATTTTGGCGCAGTACTCCGTTACGCTTTGCTTCTTCAATCGGCAAGACAATAAAGAAATAAGCAGTGAGAAGGCCGGTCAAAGCAAATGCAGCTCCGATGATTTTCGTTCTCAGCACGCGGACACGCCTGCCGGTCGGATGTGCACCATCGGGCGTAGCGACCCCATTGAGGTTGAGCCATGCCTTCATCATCGCATTTCTTCCGCCGACGCCGCGCCCACGCGTTTGCTGCTTTCGTTGCCCAAGTTGATCGGACACCGAGGACATCCTCCGGAAGAAATTAGACCTCGCTCTGAGTATACAGATTCAAAAAGTAGAGGCCGAGCGCCGTCAAGTGTGGGAGGGACCAAACGAACACGGGCGGCCCGAACGTCGCGCGATAGATGTCTGACAACGGTACGAATCGAGAGCCAGACGATTCTCAACGTGGCTGTTCCGCTTCGTTCGATTCCCTGCCCAGCGGCGCGTAGGGTGTCCGTACGATGGTCGCGCGTGGCCCGGGTGAACTTTCTGTTTTTGGTTTTCGTTCGATCTTGGCTTCGCTCTTCGCGAAAATCTTCGCGGTCAACAGCATGGCGGCGAATGTTCCCGTCAGCAGCGCAATCTGCTTCCATCCGCTCAACATCGACGCGTTACCCAGCAGCGTGAGTCCGGCGAAGCAACAGAGCAAGTGAACGCAAAACACTTGTAACGACGATTGCCCCATCAGCACTAACGGGCCGACCGCCAGCGGCTTCCAAATTCTCTGCGTGACGATCAACAGCATCGCTACCGCTGTAAAATCCACCAGGCGCAGCGGGCCCAGGTGCCATTTGTCGAAGAGAAATTCGGTGGGGCCGAGCCGCAAGCCGTGCTCGATGGCGCGCCGCACAACAAAACAGGCCACAGCGATCAAGGCCGCGGGAATCACGGCGCGCTTCGCCCAGTTTTCAATCGGCAGACTATTTTGCGCCCAACGCACGCCGAGCCACACGCCAACGATCCACAAAAATTGCCACGCCCACAAATCGAAGGAGCCCATTTCGTTCAAAGGAATGTGCGCCGGGATAACTTTCGCCGCTACCTTATATGCATCCACGCGCAGGCCGAATTGCGCGAGCGCCCAAAGCGCGAAACCCGTCCACAGGATGGGCTTCCATCCGATTCTGCGCGCGAGCAGCAACGCCCCGGACGAGAACATCAGGAAGATGATGTACATCGGCAAAATATCCAGCAGCGGCGGGCGATAAATCAGCAGGAACGCTTCGATGACCGACCGCTTGGGCCCAGCCATGAAGTAAAAATCCAGAAGATTGTGCAGGCCGGGCCGATTGCCACGCGAAGCGATGGGCACCGCGACTAGAAACGCGAACGCCAGCAGCAGCGCGTGGTACACATAAAGGCGCAGCGTGCGCGACCAAAGCTTCAGGGTCATGGCCTTATAGCCGTCATGCTCCGCCAGGCGAAAATAAATACGTCCGGTGAAAAGCGCCGAGAGGAAAATGAAACCCTCGGCGGCGGAGACGAAACCGAACGGCTGGTTGACGTAGGCGCTGGCGGCTGTGGGCAGATGCGTCAGCGTGATCCACACCAGCATCAGCCCGCGCGCGGCGTCGAGTTCCAGGCGGCGTCCCATCACTGCATTAGACGGGGCGCTGTTCGCGGTGGTTGCTGGCTGCTCGGAATGCATGACTCTCGCAGCTTAACAGAGACGGAAGATTGCGACGATGCGCTGCCCGCGCCCCCGACTCTGGGCTACTTTTGAAACCGACGATCCGCGCGGACGATTGCGGAACACTCGTGCTAAAGTTTGGAGTTCGGAGGGACTCGTGCCTGTTGCATCGCGAAGGCTGTTCGCGTTACTGGTTTTCTATTTCCTAATCGCAATTCCGGCTCACGCAAAAAATCACGAAACGGGATTTCTCGACCGCAGTATCACGGTGCGAGGCGCGACATATAAATATCAGGTCTTCGTTCCCGACACTTGGACGCCTCGTGAGAAGTGGCCGGTAATATTGTTCCTGCACGGGACGGGCGAACGCGGCGAGGACGGCTTGCAAGAAACCGACGTCGGCATCGGCACGGCGATTCGCAGCAACCGCAGCGTTATTCCGGCGATCGTGGTGATGCCGCAGTGCCGGCCAAATGTTTGGTGGCTACAGCCACCGATGGACGATCTAGCGATCGCTTCGCTAGATGCGGCGATCAAGGAATTTCATGGCGACGTCCGGCGCACGTACTTGACTGGACTTTCGATGGGCGGATACGGAACGTGGTACCTGGCGGAAAAATATCCGGGCCGGTTCGCCGCGCTGATCGTGATTTGCGGCGGCATCCGTCCAACTGCAGGCGCGCTGAAAGCGAATCCCGCGCTGGCGAAATGGACGCCCGCGGACGAACCCAAGAGCTACACAGATGCCGCCGCGAAGGTGGGCAATACTCCCGTTTGGATTTTTCACGGCGCGGATGACGACATTGTGCCGGTGACGGAATCGCAGCGGATGTACGCGGCGATGAAAGCGATTGGCGCCGATGTTCACTACACGGAATTTCCCGGCGTGAGGCATGCTTCCTGGGACAAGGCGTACGACGATCCGAAATTATTTCCGTGGCTGCTCTCGAAATCGCTGGCCGTGAAGGAAAAATAGCGCGTGGCGGCGATTGCCGCAGTTCGCGTGCGCCGACAATATAGTTTATGAGCGTTTCATATTTTTTGGAGGCCCCTATCATGAAATATGCGATCGTCGGAATTCTGAAGAGCTACAGCGAGGCGGAAGCTGCAGTGCAAGATTTGGAAGTCGCAGGCATCGCGGGCCACCAGGTGGAAGTGATCATCGATATCGACGAGGACGCGCGCACCGCGGATACTCCGGGCGAGCCAGCCACGAAGTCCGGCGAACAACCTCATGGCTGGATCGAGCGTTTATTCGGTAAGGGCGGCGCGCTGGAAAAGCGCGAAGTGCGCGATGAATCCGGTACCATGCCCGATTATATTGGCGAACAGGAATTTTACGCGAGTCATGTTAAACAGGGCGGCGCAGTGCTCGTCGTCCGAGCGACAGCAGAGCAAGCCGCCAATCGCGCCGCGGCGATTTTGCAGGAGCACGGCGCGCGAACCCCGGGAAGCAAGGATGGGCCGGTCGTGCGCCGGATTGAATAGCTCTGGGCCAGCGCGAATTACCAGAAACGATGCGCATTCGAAGGAGAAATCAATGAAACGGAAATCATTTGTGACAATCCTGTTGGTTAGCTGCGCACTCATTTTCGGCACGGTGACGGCGCGGCATGCAAACGCGCAGGATGCCAAAACGCCATACCCGAAGATGGCGCCGGTGGAGCAATACGTGATGGAGCGAGATGCCGAGATCGCGCTGGCGCGCAGCGCAGCGCCAGAATCCATCTCCAAAGATGCCGAAGTAATGGTGATGGGGCAGCACGGCTACGAGATCGCAGCGAAAGGAACAAACGGCTTCGTGTGCGTTGTGGAGCGATCCTGGACCGCTCCGATCGACGATCCCGATTTTTGGAATCCCAAGCTGCGGGGGCCGATCTGCCTTAATCCACCGGCCGCGCGAACTTACCTGCCGCTCACGCTCAAGAAAACTGAGTCGATATTGGCAGGACGATCCAAGACGCAGATGTTCGAGGATATCCGGATCGGCTTCGAGAAGAAGGAATTGCCGGCGCTGGAGCCCGGCGCGATGTCTTACATGCTGTCGAAGCAACAATATTTAGGCGATCGCGGCAAGCATTGGCATCCGCACGTAATGTTCTTCGTTCCGCAGACGGAGACTGCGCTTTGGGGCGCAAATCTGGCGGGTTCCCCGGTTCTGGCATTTACGGACAGAGACGATCGCCTAACGGTACTTCTGATTCCGGTCGGCGAGTGGTCGGACGGAACGCCTGGGCCCGCGGATGATCATTGATCGGCGATCTCGGCGTATTGAGGGGCTAACTGAGATCTCGAATTTCGATTCCTCAGCGGGTGGGTGGCCAAACCTTAAACGTCATCGGAACTGACGCCTTTGATTTTAAGGGTGCGGGTTTAGACGCTACTCGATCGACCACCACAAACAAATACTGCTATCCCCGGCGTTTCGGCTCGTCAATTTTGGTCGTGCCGTGCTCCGTCCTCCCGCACAGTCGTGTATTCCTTTCGTCTTCTGGCTCATGTCCGTAATTCTACGAATATCGCTGAGGCAACAAATGTGTCAGCGTGAGTCGGGGCAGCCTACAAGCCTCCAAAGGACTCAACTTGCTCGGTCTGGCGCGAACTCAAACCCTCACCCCCGCCTCACAGCGCCTGCTCGCGCCCTGGCCTGCCTCTCATCCCTCATCACTCGTCACTCATCACGGCCTCGGGTCGTTTCTAATCGCTACCCAATTATTGGATATCGAGTTAACCCGCTCACAACGAGCGAGAAAACATTTTCTAATCGCTACTATTCCGGGCGTCTCCGCGCCCGCGCCGCACTGCAACATTGCCGCCCGCGCAATTCTAATCGCAACAGACCCGGATTCAGAAATTTGGCAAACCAATGAAAATAAAAGAGAAACGATTTTCTAACCGCAACAAAAAAAGCAGCATGACGCAGGCAAGATTGCCCATGCTACCTTGCGCGGATCGCGGGGCACGGGTCGCGGAGCGCGAATCACGATTCACGCGCCACCGCACCGCCGAGCGAGGGATGTCGTTAGCAAGTTAAAATGTCCGCTTTTTAGAGCACGCGATATGTCCGGTTTGAGGTTGAGAGAGCATCGCCGCCGTGACTGTGGGAAAGTGGGAATCCCGCGCTTTGGGCGGGATTTCCAAGCGAGGTGGGAAAGTCCGAAGGACTTTTCCACGGAGCGTCTTTTCCACAGTCTTCCCCCACCCGTTTCGCTTCGTCTCTAGCAGGCAGGGCCATCCCTGCGCGTTATAGCGACCCACCGCGTGAGGCCCATAGTAAATGCTCCAGCTCTGATCGAGATGTTCGCAGACGGTGACGGAGCATCCCGCGCGTGTTCCTCTCCAGCGCGTCGCTTCGATCTGCAGCGTTTTCCCACCCACCACCACCGTGTTATCTCGGCTCACCACCCGCACCTGCTGCACCGAGAACAGCACATCCAGATCCTTCCTTTGGCACGGCAGAAACGCGCTACCCGCCTGCAATGCCGGCACCTGGAAGCGCTGATTGCACTCGGCCGTGTACTCCTGCTCCAGAAAAGCGTTGGCTTGCTCCAGCGTGCTCATCCCGCGCAAGCGCAATTCCTGAGGCAAGCGCCCCTGCCAGGTCCCGAAGCCTCGCTCCGAACGCCCGCGCGCTTGCGGGGAGTAGGCCGGGATCATCCGAATCCCCAGCTCCTTTAAAGCTCGTCCCACTTGCGTCAGCCGTTCCGGATCGACCTTCCCTCCCGCTCGAGGCGTCCAAAAGAAGGGACTGGCGCGGTCGCTGTACAGGGCGCAGAAAATTCCTTCCTGCTCCACTACCTTGCGCAAAGCTCCCAATACCGTCATCGTCGATTCCTCTTCCACCAGCTGCGCGTAATAGATCCGGCTCGTCGCATCGTCCAGTATCACCAACAGGTCATACCAGCGATCATCTTGAAACCAGTGATGCCGGCTCCCATCGATGTGCAGCAGCATCCCCGGTAGGGGGCGGCGCTCCCGCTTGCGTCGATGCACCCCGCGCTTGCGCTCCCGGCTCACCAGGCCCGCTCCTTGCAGGGCCTTCTTTACCCAGCTGTAGCTCAAGTGAATCTGATGCTGGCTCCCCAACTTCTCGTGAAAGTGCCGCACGTTCAGATCGAAATATTTCTCCCGATACAGACGGAACACCTGCTCGACCACCGCCAGCGGCACCCGCCTGGGACTGGGCTTCCCCAGTCGCCGATCCAGCAACCCGTCATAGCCATACTCCTTGTAGCGCCAGTGCCACCGCCGCATCTGTCGGTCGGTGATCCCGATGATCTCGGCTGCTTGCCACCAGGTAATCTTCTTCGCTAAAGCTCGCAAGATCACTTCTTGAATCTTCATCGTCCGCTCCAGGGCGGCCATCGGGTAGCAGTTCATGCATGCATCTTGCTCCCTGGCCGCTTCTACGAAAGCGGACATATCGTGTGCTAATTAGACCGGACACATCGTGTGCTAACGACAACCGCCGAGCGAGGGATTGGCGGATGATGACGGAATTGTTACAATGAGGACCGGCTGGCTGAAGCTGGCTGGCTCTCATCCAGATTACCGGGACGAAGCTCCCCAGGCAGGACACCAAGCGAATGGCTGCACGCACACTTTATGAAAAAATTTGGGATGCCCACGTGGTGCGGGAAGAGCCGGGGCAGCCTACTCTGATTTATATTGACCGACATTTGATTCACGAGGGCACTTCGCCGCAGGCGTTTGCGGGGCTGAAGGCCGCGGGGCGCAAAGTGCGGCGGCCGGAGCTTACTTTCGCGGCAATGGATCACTCGGTTTCGACGAAGAATCGCCTGCTCCCGGTGCTGGATGCGGACGCGCGCGGGCAGTTCGAAGCGCTGGAACGCAATTGCGCAGAGTCGGGCGTGCACTTGTTCGACATGAACAGCAAGAATCAGGGCATCGTGCACGTCATCGGTCCAGAGCTGGGGATCACACAACCGGGGCAGACGATTGTTTGCGGCGATAGCCACACTTCGACGCACGGCGCGTTTGGCGCGCTGGCTTTCGGGATCGGCACCAGCGAAATCGAGCACGTGCTGGCGACGCAGTGTCTGACGCAATTCAAATCCAAAACAATGAAGGTGGAAATTAGCGGCAAGCGGCCGCAAGGCGTCACTGCGAAGGACATTATTCTCGCGGTGATCGGGAAAATCGGTATTGCCGGCGGCAATGGATACGTATTCGAATACACGGGCGAAGCGGTGCGCGGACTTTCGATGGAAGGGCGCATGACGATGTGCAATATGTCCATCGAAGGCGGGGCGCGCGCGGGAATGGTGGCGCCGGACGAGACCACTTTTGCGTACATGGAGGGGCGGCCGTTTGTTCCGCGCGGGAAGGAATTTCAGGCGGCCGTGGATTTCTGGCAGACTTTACCCAGCGACCGCGATGCAAAATACGACGAGACTTTGACTTTACATGCGCGCGATTTGGCACCGATGGTTACTTGGGGCACGAATCCGGGGATGGTGACGCAGGTTTCCGACCGCGTGCCGGACCCGGCTTCTTTCACTGATCCGGTGGACCGGGAGGCGGCTACGCGCGCGCTGGTTTATATGGATTTGAAGCCGGGGACGGCGATGGAAGATATTTCGCTGGACCGCGTGTTCATTGGCTCGTGCACAAATTCGCGGCTGGAGGATTTGCGGGCAGCGGCGAAAGTGGTCGAGGGCAGGCACGTCGCGAAATCGTTGAAGCAGGCGCTGGTGGTTCCTGGTTCGCGCGTGGTGAAGGCGGAAGCGGAGGCCGAAGGGCTGGATAAAGTTTTTGTCGCGGCGGGTTTTGAGTGGCGCGATGCCGGTTGCAGCATGTGCATCGGTATGAATGATGATGTGCTGCTGAGCGGCGAGCGTTCGGCGAGCACTTCGAACCGCAATTTCGAAGGGCGACAAGGCAAGGGCGGGCGCACGCACCTGGTGAGTCCGGTGATGGCGGCTGCGGCGGCGATCGAAGGCCACTTCGTGGACATCCGCAAGTGGAATAATGTGGACGGAGCGGAGTGACGATGGAACCTTTCATCAAGCATACGGGATTGGTGGCGCCGCTGGATCGCGTGAATGTGGATACCGATCAGATGGTGCCGAAACAATTTTTGAAGTTGCAGACGCGTCAGGGTTATGGCCGGGTGCTTTTTTATGATTGGCGTTATCTGCCTGGCGAGAAGCCGAATCCGGAATTTATTTTGAATGCGCCGCGTTATAAAGGCGCTTCGGTGATTCTGGCGCGCGCGAATTTTGGGTGTGGTTCGAGCCGCGAACACGCGCCTTGGGCGATCTTGGATTACGGATTTCACGCGATTCTGGCGCCGAGCTATGCGGACATTTTTTACAATAATTGTTTCAAGAACGGAATTCTGCCGGTGACGCTCTCGAACGAACAGATTGACGAGCTTTTCGCGCGCACCGAAAAGAAGGAAGGCTACCGCGTCACGGTTGATCTGGAGCAGCAAGTAGTGACGGACGACCAGGGCCTGCGCTACTCATTCGAAGTGGATCCGTTCCGCCGCGATTGTTTGTTGAAGGGGCTCGACGATATCGGCCTTACTTTGGTGCACGAACCGCGTATTTCTGCGTTCGAAGCGAAAAATCTAAAGCATCCGGCGATGTATGAGGCAGTGGATGTGAAACACCACAGCGATTCGCCCCAATCCGCGCGCCACAATTAGCATCGTCTCACTCAATTCACGTTCAAATATCCGAATGCTCCGTGCCAAGGGCAACCTGCGTCCATTTCTCGCTAATCCGTGGCGCGGACGACTGGCTCAGGAGATTCTGGCGCGATCGGCGCGGGACTCTTTAGTTCGGCGAGCAGAATGCCGGCGAAGATCAGCGCGGCGCCGAGAAGGACGCGACCGCCGAGATGTTCGCGCGCGAGAAACCACGAAGTGAGCGCGGCGAAAACTGGTTCGAGGCTGATCAAGATTGCGGTGTGCGTGGGCGAAGTGTATTGCTGCGCCCAGGTTTGCGCGGAAAAGCCGAAAGCTGTCGAGCCGAGCGCAGTGATGAGCACGGCGAAGACCAGCGTGCCGCTCCAGACCCAGCGCGGGTGTTCGACGTTGGTGACCGAGAGCAACGGCAGCGCGATGGTCGCGAGAATTGCGGTGGTGGCGACTTGCACGACGGCGAGCGAGCCGACGGAGTGATGCTCGATGTAGCGGCTGATGAAAATCATATGCACGGCGAACATCACCGCGCAGCCGAAGACCAGCGGATCGCCGCGATTCAGACCGCCGAAACCTTCGGGCGGCACAGTGAGGAAATACAGACCAGCCAGCGCCGCGAGGGCACCAGCCCAAATCCAGGCGTTCACGCGGCGCTTGCTGAAAACGGCGAGCAGCAGCGGAACGATCACGACGCTGGCGCCGGTGATGAATGCGGCCTTCGAGGGCGAAGTGAATTTCAGGCCGGTGGTCTGAAAGGCGTAACCGGCGAACATGAAGAAGCCGATTTGCGCGCCGGCCCAGATTGAGCTGCGCGTAAGTCCGCGCAGCGAACGGCGGAAGAAGATCGCCATCACCACGGCCGCCAGTGCGAAACGCACGGCGATGTACATGAAGACGGAAACGTCGGCGAGCGCGTCTTTCACCACGACGAACGTGGCGCCCCAGATTAGCGCCGTGAATCCCAAAGCCAGATCCGCGCGGAAATGTTTGCTGAGCATGGACGGAAGAGTTTATGCGCTGCGCGCGAGGGTGACAAGGCGAGAAACGTTGCCGCAACGGCGTGCGCCAGATTTATTGACGCACGCGGCGCGCTATAGTACAGAAGGTGCTAGCAATGACCCGCCCATTAACCGCGGTCGTATTTACCTTTCTCGGCCTCGCAATTCTATTGGCCACTCCACTAGCCACTCCGCTGGCCGGCTCGAAGCACGAAACGTGGTTTGAGGCACGCAGCCCGAACTTCATCGTGGTATGCAATGCGGGGGAAAAACAGGCGCGCAAGACGGCGATTCGTTTCGAGCAGATTCGCGCCGTCTTTCGGCGCGAGCTGGAACTTGCCAGCAAGCACGAGAGCCCGGTGATTACCATTCTGGCCGTCAAGGACGAGGACTCCATGAAGGCCCTGCTGCCGGAATATTGGCTGAAGGGCCACGCGCACCCGGCGGGAATGTTCCTGGAAAACATGAATCAGTATTTTGCGACGATCCAGCTCGATGCTCCAGGCTCGAATCCCTGCGACACGATTTATCGCGAGTACTTCCACTCGTTGACGGCGCCTTATTATCCGAATTTGCCGGTGTGGGTGTCCGAGGGACTCGCGGAATTTTACGGCAATACGCTGATTGGCGATTCCGAAGTGGGGATGGGGCGGCCGGACCCGGATTTGATTGTCGAGCTCAAGCAAGGCGGGTTGATGCCGCTAGACGTTTTGTTCAACGTGGATCACAACTCTCCGTACTACAACGAACAGCATAAAATTTCGGTTTTCTATGCGGAATCTTGGGCGCTGACGCACTACTTGATGGTGGGCGACAAAGCTGCGCACCGCGCGACACTGCAGGCCTACATCAATGCGATGACGAAAGGAGCGACGGAGGAACAGGCCGCCGCGCAAGCGTTTGGCGACCTGAAACAACTGCAAGCGGCGCTGTTCGCCTATATCGGAAACGCGGCGTTCTATTACATCAAAGCGCCGCCGCCTCCGGAAGTTCCCGCCGCCGATTTGCAGGTGCATGAACTTTCTGAAGCCGAGGTGGATGCGTATCGCGGAGGATTCGCGGCGGTGCGCGGACGGACGCAGAACGCCATACCGATTCTGGAGCAGGCGGTGAAGCTCGATCCGAAACTGGCGCTCGGTTATCAATACCTCGGATTCGCGGAGTATCAGGACAACAAGCACGCGGAAGCGCTGGCCGATTTCACGCGCGCGATCGAATTGAATCCGAAAAACGCGTTGACGAGATTCTTGCGCGCCTATTTGACTTCCACGCAGGGCGGGGCCGTTGGCGACGACACGCAGATGCGGGAAGACTTGCGCGCGGCGATTGCCGTCAGCCCGGAGTTTGCGCCGCCCTATGGCGTGCTCGCCGTGTACATGGCAAATCAAGGAGACAATTTGCCGGAGGCGCTGAAGCTGGCGCAAAAGGCGCAGGCCCTCGAACCCGGGAGCGCGATTTATCAGATTGATCTGGCGCAGGTGCTGGCGCGCATGAACCGCTACAAGGAGGCGCGCAATATTGCAGTGCATGCGCGGGTCAACGCCTCCAATCCGATGGAGCGAGCGGAAGCCGACAGCTTCTTGAATTTCTTGCAGCAACAAGAGCGCTACTCAGGAGGTGAATCCGAGTCGGCGGAGCCGGTCGCGGTGCAGCAGTCTGCGGAGGCATCGTCGGCGTCGGGCGCGGGCTCGGCGGCGAGTTCGCCATCCAATACGCAAGACAGCGCGCACACGCACGTGGTTGGCGATGACGCATCGAACGCCACCACACTGCGCGAGGCGACGGGCGTAGTGACGAAGCTGAGTTGCATGAACGGATTGAAATTCGAACTGGACACCGGCGCCGGGACGTTGACGTTGCGTGTCAAGCCGGGTGCGCAGTACCACATAAAAGTGATGAAACGACCGAGCGGACCGTTTAATCCATGCACGGCGATTCAGGGCCAACGCGTTAAGGTTGAATATCAGCCGGTGGGAGCCGATGGAAAAACGGGCGAGGTGGAATCGCTGACCGTGGTGACGGTTGCTAGCGGCGCAGGCGACGGTGGGAGTGCGGGAAATTCTGGAGGCGAGCGGCGGCTGAGCGTCGAGGGTGCGCATGCCGAGGCGGTGAAGACTTCGGCGGAGGGCGAGGTGACGCAGGCTTTGTGCAACGGGCACGAGCTTACTTTGAATCTGGATGCGGGGGACGGAGCTTATATTTTGCATGCGCGGGATACGACGCGGGTGCAGTTCCAGCAGGACGTGGCGTTTGACGCGGGGAATTTCGAGCCATGCACGCAGTTGAAGGGGCGCGCGGTGAAGATTGCGTTTGTTACGGTGGAGGGGAAGACTTACGACGGGGAGATACAGGGCGTGGAAATTGTGAAGTAGCGCAATTGAGAGAGCGCCGGCTGAAAATCGCGGCGCGGCGTCAACGGAGTGGGCCAGGGTCAGGTGCTTGGTAGACGATGCGGCCGCCGACGATCGTCATTTTTACTTTCCTCGTTAGCAAATCGGACCGTTGAATTCGATTCAGGAAGGCGGTGTACACCACCAGATCCGCAAACATTCCCGGAGCGATTGTGCCTTTGCGTTTTTCCTCGAATTCGGCGTAGGACGAGCCGACGGTGTAGGCGCGCAGGCAATCTTTTATCGGCAAACTTTCCTGGGGTTGCCAGCTTGCGCTTCCTTGCGGCAATTGGCGCGTGACGCAAGCGTAAATTCCGCGTAGAGGATTGAGCGGCTCGACGGGATGGTCAGTGCCAAACGCGAGATGCACGTTGTTCTGTTCCATCGTGCGCCAGGCGTAGGCACCGCGAGAGCGCTCGGGACCGAGGCGGCCGGTGGCCCAGCGCTCGTCATCGAGCAGATGCGACGGTTGCATGGAAGCGACGATATCGAGGCTGCCCAAGCGCGCGAAATCTCCGGACGCGACGACTTGCGCGTGTTCGACGCGGTCGCGGCGGTCGCGCGGGCCGTTCGCTGCGACAACTGCAGCGAAGGTATCCAGCGCGACATGATTCGCGCGGTCGCCGATTGCGTGAAAGGCGAGTTGGAAACTGGCGCGATCGCGCTCGATGGCCATCGGCGTGAGTGTTGCTTCATCCATATGCAGCAGTCCTGAGGTGCCGGACGCATCGGAATATGGCTCGAGCAGCGCGGCGGTGCGCGAGCCGAGCGAGCCATCGAGAAAAGCTTTCAGCGCACCGGTTTTGAGCCATGGATCGGTTGAGCCCCATTCGCTGCGTAGCGCTTCGAGGGTGGCGACCGGTAGAGTGAAATCGAGCCACTCGGTGATGCGCGCGGTCAGCTTCCCTTCCCTGCGCAGCTGCTGATAGATCAGGAAATTTTCCTTGCTGAACGAAACGTCGCGGCTGATCTCCAGATAGGAACAATCCTGCAACGACGTGACGCCGTCGCGCGCCGCATCGGCGAGAACCAGCTCGATGCCGCGACGCCGTTCGGCCGCAGAGGGCGCGGCAATTTTGGAAAATACCAGGTTGGTGGCGCCGTCTTCCTGCAACAGGCCGGTGGGCTCGTTGGTTTGCGCGTCGCGAACAATGTGGCCGGCTGCTGGCTCGGGGGTGTTTTGAGTTACCCCTGCGATTTTCAGCGCGAGGGAATTCGCGACGGCTACGTGGCCGTCCACGCGGGCGAAAAACATAGGATGCGTGGTAGAGACGGCATCGAGATCGGCGCGTGTGGGATCACGGTGACCGGGCCAGAGCGTTTGGTCCCATCCGAAGCCGGTGCTCCATTCGCCGGGGGCGCGGTCTTTTATGTTTTCGCGGATGCGCTGCTGAAATTCCGCGAGCGACTGCACGCCTGTGAAATCAATGGCGAGCTTGGTGAGCGCAGATTGCCCGATGTGCACGTGCGCGTCGTTGAATCCCGGCATTACAAACGCGCCACGCATATTAATGATGCGTGTGTTTGGACTGAGCCACGGCTTAATGTCTGGAGCATCGGCGCTGTAAGCCTGTTGGTTTTCTCTGAGTCCCGAAGGGATGTAGGAAACCGCGACGATTGATTCGCCGCGAATCGCCAGGGCGCCGGCCCATTCGTGGGCGGCATCGCCCATCGTTTCGATCTTCGCGTTCGTGAGGACGAGGTCGGCGGGACCTTCGGCTGGAGAAAGCGCGGTGGCATTTTGCGCGACTGGCGTGTTTCGTCTTACTGTCGAGTCTGCGGCGGAATTGGCGGTGCTCGCAGCGATCAACAACGCAGCGCATGTGACGCCAAAGAAAAAAGTCAGGAGAAACCGGCGGGACATTCTAGGGCTGAACTCCGGCGAGAGCGACGGTTGCGAGGAACAGGCGCTTCAGGCCCATTTCGCGGCCGCTGGCGTCGTACCACTCGGCAGTGGTGTGCGAGCCGCCGCCTTTCCCGCCGCCGCCAAGCGAGACGGCGGGGATGTTGAGCGAGAGAGGAATGTTGGCGTCGGTGGAACTGCGTTCTATGCGCGAACGATTGCCTAGAAAGCGGTCAACGTTGCGCAGAGTTTCGAGCAGCGCAGCATTGTCCGGCAATTTTCCGGCGGGGCGAGAACCTAGCGAACGAACGATTACACGGAGGGTTTCGTTTTCGTCGTGCGCTGTGGACATTTCCTCGCGCGCGCCGGATTGCATGGCGTCGCGCAGGGCGCGCTCCATTTTGTTTACTTCGGCTTCGTCTTCGGAACGCAGATCGACCTTAACGGCGGCGCGCGAGGGAATGGAATTTATGGAGGTGCCGCCTTCGATCATTCCGAAATTGTAGGAACTGCGCGGATCGTCGGGGACAGGCAGCGCGGAAAATTTCACGATGCCGCGGGAGAGCGCGGTGATGGGATTGGGCGCGCCGAAATCGGACCAGCTGTGTCCGCCCGGGCCGGTGATGGCGATTTCAAAGCGCTGCGAGGCGATGCCTTGCGTGGTGATGTGTTCGGTGGAGGCGCCATCCACCGCGATTACGGCGGCGAGGCGCGAGCCGTAGCTTTCCACCAGCGTGCGAATGCCGCGCAGGTTGCCTTCGCCTTCTTCGCCGACATCGCCCGCGAGGACGATCGTTTTCGTTGTGTTGATGCGCGATTCGGATAGTGCGCGCGCGAGGCCGGTCAACGCGGCGAGGCCTGCGCCGTTGTCCGCGACGCCGGGAGCGGTGAGGCGATTGCCGTGACGTTTTACGCGCACATCGGTGCCGGCGGGAAAAACTGTGTCGAGATGCGCGGCGAGTAAAATCACACTGTTCGCGTCGGCGCCGGGGCGCTCGGCGATTACGTTGCCGGTTTTATCGAGCTGAACTTTCAGGCCCGCGGCTTCGAAGATTTTTTTCAGGTATTCGCCGCGCGGTGCTTCTTTGAATTCAGGGGCGGGGATTTCGGTGAGGTGGATTTGCTGTTCGGTGAGCCAGGCCGAGCTTGTGTCAATCCAGGCGAGGGCGCGGGCGCACGCGGGGTCGTCGGCGAGTTTTTCGATCGAGTCACCGGCGGCGCGCGCGTAAAGTGTGGCCATCGTTAAAAAGATACCGCAGATCAGTGTGAGTTTCACGAGATTCGTGCGGCGAATTCCGGCGCCGGACACGAACATTGTACACGGCGACGCGACGATTGAGGTGCGTTCACTTGCTACCGAGTTTTAGCTGGAGCCGGCGCGGAGGCAATGATCGCTTCAATTTCTGGTTCGGTCATGATGCGCTCGGCTTGCTTTGCGGCTGCGAAGATGCGATCTACTAACTCGTCGGTTGCCGGGACGTTGCGCTTTTCGAGCCAGTAGAGGACATTCGAGCGGCCGCTGAGGGGGCCGATTTCGATAATTTGCTCGAGGCCGAAGAGGTGCGAGGGCACGCCACTGTAAATGGAATCGGCCAGCTCTTGATCGCCCTTTTTGTAGGCTTTCACTATGGCTGCGGCGTGCACGCCGGTGGCGGTGCGAAATGCGTCGCGGCCAACGACGGGATAATTCGGCGGGATTGGTGTGTGCGTGGCTTTGGAGACGGCTTCGGAATATTGTTTGAGCTTTGAGAGATCCTGTTCGATCAAGCCGAGCAGGCGCAGGTTGACGAGCATCAATTCCATCGGCGTGTTGCCGACGCGTTCGCCCAGAGCCAGCGCGGCGGCGTGGACTTGATCGGACCCGGCGGCAATTGCTGCTAGAGAATTCGCGATGGCGAGGCCGCGATCGTTGTGTCCGTGCCAATCGACGCGAATTTTTTCGCCGCATGGCTTTACGACTTCTTCGATTACGAAGTTCACCAGATTGTAGGCGCCGCGGGGCGTGGCGTGCCCGACCGTGTCACACAGAACAACCGCGCGCGCGCCGGCGCGGATTGCGGTGGAGTACAACGTGATCAGCGTTGAGGGGTCGGTGCGAATGGTGTCTTCGGTGACGTACATTACCGGCAAGCCCGCGGAGGTGGCGAATTTCACGGCGTCTTCGGTGGTGCGCTGGAGGTGATCGACGGTCCAATCCTCGACGAGGCGGCGGATCGGGCTGGAGCCGAGAAAAGTGGCGGCTTCGATCGGGCGGCCAACTTTTTCGGAAATTTCGATTATTGGCTGGATGTCGTTCTTCAGTGTGCGCGCGGCGCAGTTGGGGCGGATTTTCATGCGCGACGTGACGATTTCGCGCGCGAGGGCTTCGGTGTCCGCATAGGCGCGCGGGCCGGCGCCGGGTAGGCCGATATTCACCGTGTCAATTCCTAGCGATTCCATGAGGTGCAGGATTTCGATTTTTTCGGCGATGCTGGGGTCGCGGACGGAGGGATTTTGCAGGCCGTCGCGCAGAGTTTCGTCGTTGAGCGCGACGCGACGGGTGCTGGGGATTTCGGCGCCGGTGTAGGTGTTCCAGTCGTGGATGAGTTCGTGTTTCATTTTGTGAGGCGCCTGCTTGTATTTGACTCTCGATAGAACTGCAAAGCGAAGAGAGATCCTTCGCTGCGCTCAGGAGGACGGCGTGAACCCCCGTCGCGTGCCAAAGCTAATACCGTATGGTGTAGCTGCGCGGGGCTTGCGAAAGGCCCGGCTTGTAAATTGTCTGGCAAAATTCGCAGCGATAGATTTCGGCTTTCTTGCCCACTAGCGCTTCGATTTCTTTTGGATAGTCGTACCAGCGTTTTAGATGGCCGCAGCAGAGCTTGCCTTTGGCGTCTTTTTCGTCGCAAGCGCGCATGGTGGGTTTCTTGGGTTTGATTTTTGGACCTGCGGGGGCTTCTGGTTCGGGCGTGGCTGCGGTCGCTTGCGGAGTTGTTGCCGCGGCGGTCGCGCTCGCTGCGGGCGGAGTTGGCGTCGCCGCGGTTGGAGCGGCTGGTGGTGGAGTTTCCGGAGTGGCGTCACTCATTCGATTCGCTCCCGTGGGGCTGAGATCGCAACGGCAACAGCAACGTCAAAAGATTTAACACAGAGTACACAGAGAAAAACGGAGGACACCGAGACAACCTGCGCCGTGCCCCGTCTTTCGTCGATCTCCTACACTTCCCCTGCGTCCTTTGCTGCCCAGTTTCGCCGCTTCTTCAAATTCTGTCGCGGCGAAAGATTACGCCGCGGGCTCCGTGCTTCTTCGTCATGGCTGCTACGCGGCGGCGCCAGCTGGGCGCGAACAGCGTCTCGAGCAATGCACCGGCTGCAGCGGCCAGTTCGGCAGTGTAACCGAACCACCAGGATTTCGCGACGCGCGGCAGGCGGTCCACATCAATATATTTTACTCGAACCATTTCGAGCAGTCCAAGGCGCGAATGCGTGTGTCCCCAGCCGCTTGCGCCAGGGCCCCCGTGCGGCGCTTCGGTGATGCCGTAGTAGCTGGCGACATCGTTGACCATCACGGAGCCTGCGCGCACGCGTGAGGCGATTTCGCGGCCGCGGTCGTTGTTCGCGGTCCAGATGCTGGCGCTTAGACCGAAGGCCGAATCATTGGCGAGCGCGACGGCTTCGTCGGCGCTGGCGACGGCGCGAATGGCGATTACTGGGCCGAATGTTTCTTCGCGCATTAGTTGCATGGAGTGGTCCACGTTCGTCACCACGGCCGGTTGCAGAAAATTTGCGCCCAGGTCAGGCCGACGATTACCGCCAGTGAGGACCTGCGCGCCGCGCTGGACCGCATCGTGCAGTTGCGCTTCAACTTTTTCGAGCTGGCTTATGCGGATCATCGGGCCGATTTCGGCATCGGGATCAGTGGCTGGGCCCACGCGCAGCTTTTTTGTTTTTTCGACGCAGAGTTGCATGAAGCGTTCGGCTGCTGGCTGCTCGACGTAAATGCGTTCGACCGAGATGCAGGTTTCGCCGCAATTCATGAAGCCGCCCCAGACGGCGGCGCTGGAGGCGACCTCGAGGTCGGCGTCGGCAACGACGATCATGGCGTCCTTGCCACCTAGTTCAAGGACTGAAGGTATTAGTTTTTTGGCGCAGGCTTCGGCGATGCGCTGGCCGGTCGAGACGCTGCCGGTGAAAAACACTTTGTCCGGGCCGGCTTCGATGATTGCCGCGCCGAGGTCGCCGCGGCCTTGCAGCACTTGCACCAGGCCCGGCGGAAATCTTGCCTGTTCAACCAGCTCTCCAACCAACTGGGCGCACCATGGCGTGAGTTCGGAGGGTTTGAGCAGCACGGCGTTGCCCGTCGCAAGCGCGGGAATTACCAGCGCCATGGGAATCGAGAACGGGTAATTCCACGGCGAGATGATGGCGACGACTCCGAGCGGATCGTATTCCAGCCACCCGGACTTCGCTTTCATGGCAATGTTGTGATGCGGCACGCGTTCGGGGCGCAGCCAGCGCGGGGCTTGGCGCGCAAGAAAATCGGCGGTGTCGAGCGCGAGAAGCACTTCAGCGAAGATCGCTTCGACGCGCGGCTTCCCTGCTTCGCGTGTGATCACGCCGGCGATTTCGTCGCGGCGCGCGAAAATTGCATCGCGCAGGCGGCGGAGCATGGCGCTGCGCTCGCGCAGAGGGCGCGCGGACCATTCTTTTTGTGCGCTGCGAGCGCGGGCGAAAATCGCGGGCAGGTCGGCGGACTGGGTCACGGCAAACTGCGCGTTGATTTCTTGTGTGGCGGGGTTGATAGAGTCAATCGTAGCTGCGGCGCGCAGAGTTGGCGAAGCGAGCTGTGAAGGGACTGCCATTTATTTTGTGATTGTAACTGAAATACGGCGAGACGACCGCAAACAGATTACGTGAAGCGTCGGCAAGGAAATACGCACCAAAGGCGCACAGGCAAGATTGCCTATGCTACCAAGTCCGGCGAGGCGCCGGCGCTACGTGGTTCGTTCGCGGCGACGGGCCGCATGCATTGCGAGCGAATCGGTGGGGTCGGGATATTCGAGGGCTACCAGGTAGAGGCCTTCGGGGGGGACTGTGGGGCCGGAGCGGGAGCGATCGCGGGCTGCGAAAATTTCTGGGATGTCGGAGGGGGCCAGGTGACCTTTGCCGACTTCGACTAGGGTGCCGACGATTTTGCGGACCATGTAACGGAGGAAGGAGCGGCCGCGGACTACGTAGGCGATCTCGTCGCGGCCGGGTTCGCGCACGATTTCCGAGCAATGGATTGTGCGCTGCATGTCGCGGTCTTTGTCGTCTTCTTCGGAACCAGTGGATGCGGCGAAGGACGTGAAATCGCGCTGGCCTTCGAAGGCGCGGGCGGCGGCAGACATCGCGGCTTCGTCGAGCGGCCAGGGATAGTGGAAGGCGCGGCGGTGATCGAAAGGCGGCAGGACTTCGCCGCGATAGATGCGGTAGCGATACGTCTTGCCTTGCGCGAGCCAGCGCGCGTGAAAATCCTGGCCGACTTCTTGCGCGGCTACGATGCGTATGGTCGGTGGGAGCAGCGCGTTCATGCCGCGTTGAATTTCGTGGGCGTCGAGCGTGGAGTGCGTCTTGAAATGCGCGACTTGGCCTAGGGCGTGAACGCCGGCGTCGGTGCGGCTGGCGCCGTGGACGGTGATCGGTTCCTGCGAGATTTGGCGGAGAGCGTCGTGGAGTGCGCCTTGGATCGTGGGCAGGCCCGGTTGGAGTTGCCAGCCGTGGAAGTCCGAGCCGTCGTACGCGATGGTTAGTTTGATCGTTTGCATCTGTCTGCAGCGATTATCTCATGTGGGCGCAGGTCAAAGGCATCACAGATGAACGCAGATGAACACTGATGAGGTCAAAGGCGAAAATGGAAAATAGAAAAGAGAAAATGGAAAATCGGTAGGGTGCGTGACTCCGCGGGTGCCGAACCGTTATGGCTGGGAGCGCGAAAAGCGGGAGCCGGGGCGCGTGGCGGTGCCTCCGGCGTGACATTGCGGGCAATCGTCGGGCTCGAAGCTGGGGACTTCCATTTCGAGCAGGGCGCGGGCGGTGACGTTGAGCTCGAGGCGTCCGCCGCTGCGGTCAATGATGGCGCCAGCGGCTACGGCGAGGCCGCCTTCCTGTTCTACTACGCCGATGGCTTCGCGCGTGGAGCCACCGGTAGTCCAGACGTCTTCGATTACCAGAACGCGTTCGCCGGGCTTTACCTCGAAGCCGCGGCGCAGGGCCATTTGGCCGGAGCGGTCGCGTTCGACGAAAATCGAGCGGACGCCGAGAGCGCGCGCGACCTCGTGGCCAATAATCAGGCCGCCGAGCGCCGGCGAGACGACGCAGGCGACGGTGTGATCTTTGAAACGCTCGGCGAGGGCGCGGCCGAGTTGTTCGGCATGTTGCGGATGTTGAAGGACGAGCGCGCACTGGATGTATGTGGCGCTGTGGCGTCCACTGGACAGCTCAAAATGCCCCGTGCGGATTGCGCCTACTTGTTCGAGCAGCTTCAGAATTTCGTCACGTTGCATCGCACTCCATCCGGCGTGTGCGCGTGCGGGGGCACCGGCAGCCAGTGGCGGTAGGGTAAGGGCGAAGGGGAAAAGTGTCAATGGGTGGGACGTGAGTCGTGATTGGTGATTAGTGAGTGGTGGCTCTTGAACGACGTTTGACGGTAACGCAAGCGACGCACCGGGCAGAACGCTGGCGACAGCGTTCTGCTACGCGTGCATTTCTCTTTGATTCTTGGGCGCCTCCGTCTTGATTTGCGGGCGCATACCCAATCGTTCCGCGTACTCCATGAGGGTTTCGAGGCTGAACTTGGTTATCTTGCCGCGCAGGAAATCGCTCACTCTAGGTTGCGATTCCTTCAAGAGATCCTGCAGTTCGGCCTGTGAATACCGCGACGCGACTTTGATGATGTTCGCATGCAGCACCGCGCGCAACTTGAACGACGCTAATTTGGCGGGCGCGATGTCCAGATCATCCAGGACACTGCCGTAAGAGATATGGCTGATGCCCTTAGCGGATTTTGCCACGTTTTGTTCCTCTCTTTTGTTCCGCGATGACCTCACGCGCCAACTTTAATCTCGCTTTGCCAACTTCTACGTCACGCGTAGAGGTTTGGTTCGACGTCTTTCTAAAGCAGTGCGGCACAAAGACCGAGTCTTTCGAGTCGAGGCAAAATATTCGGTACCAAAAATCTCTGTCTTCATCTCTCCGCTCGACGACTCCGGGCAAGACGGAAGCCATGGAGCTGAAATCCAGCGGCCGCTCTCCGTTCTGCATGCGCTCAAGGTCTTTTCCCAACTGAAACTTCGCTTCGTCGGAGAATGTTGAAAGGACGTCCAAGGAATCACCAAGCCACACGACTCGGACACGTCGCCGAACCATCCCTTGTTGTATATAAGTCTTTATATAACCGTCAAGTGAGTTGCGTACGCCCCGAATCAGAGCGCTCGTACAACTGGAGGCTACAACTTGATCCAGCACCATTCTTTTGAGTAGGGGACGCGGCTCATGCGGTAGCCGGATTTTGTGCCGGTTACTACGACGTCGCTCCAGTTGAAGCCCACGCCGGTTTTGGGATCAAACAGGCCGGGCTCTTCGGAGAAGCACATGTTTTTTTGCAGGACGGTGTAATCGCCTAGGGCGAGATATGGAGGTTGGTGGCCTTCGGAGCCTTGGCCGTGCGCGGGACGATGATAGATGTAATCCTGGACGCCGTTGGCGACCTGATATTTGTGGATCTCGTACGCGATGCTGGAACAGGTGACGCCTTCTTTTTGCAGCTCGACCTGCATGTCGCAGGTGTGTTTGCTGACTTCCCAAAGTTTTTGCATGTGCGGGTCGAATTGGCCGTCGGCGCCGGCGATGATGAACATGCGATAGTTCTCGCCGCCTTGCCCGCCGATAGTTGCCGCGCCTTCCACCTGCAGCGGCATGTTGCTCTTGATGCGATTGAAGAGTGGTTGATTCGGATGCGGGTAGGCGCAGAGCGGGCCGACGCGGCATTCCACTTCCACTTTACTGGCGACGCCGTGGTGCGGGGCGCCATTCGCGAGATTCAGCTCGGAGTAAAGAATGTCGTTGATCCAAAGCGTGGAGGCTGCGGCGACTTCGTAGTCCGTGACGTCTGTGCCGTAAGTGAGGATGTAATCGCGCGCGTAAGCGTGGGCGCGATCGAAATAGGTGTAGGCGCGGCGATTGAGCGCGAGTTCTCCCGGAGTTTTTACTTCACGCATACTGAGGAGCACGTCGCTGACGTTCACCCACTCGATGTCCGGGAGGATTTTTTTCGCGGTCGCGGCTTGTTCGGGATAGAACTCACCGTCGAGAGCGATTTTGTTGCCCTGCACGCCGTGCTTTTTGATGCCCTCGAGGAAAAATTGGAACAGGTCCACCGTCTTGCCTTGCACCACCTTGCCCAACTCAGGGAACGCGCCTTCGGCGTGGAGGTAATCGAAATAGAGCCAGCCGCCACCGAACCACCAGCTGGTGACCAGGTCGCGATCGAGCGCGGGATAGAGGTACCAAGGTGCGTCGTCATCTTTATTCATGAAGACGGCTTGCGGGCGTTCGGCGGCCGTGTGCCAGTAACCGGTGAGATAGATGATGTTCCAGCGGTCGCGCAGGACGAAAGCTTCAATGCCGCGTTGCGCTAGCGTTTCCTTGAAGCGGCGCACTTGTTGTTTGTTCCACTCAAGGGGTAGGCGGTCGACGGCGGCGGGTTGCGGCGGGCCTTCTTCGCCGGGCGTGGGGCCGAGCAGCAGTTTTTCGCTGGCACCGGTGGCGCGCTGATTCACGATCTGTGCGAGCGACGCGCGAGATGCGGCGGACTGCATCCCGGCGACTTTGTCCATGCGGGAGAGTAAGCCACCGCCTATCAATGCGGTTCTGGCGGATTTTAGAATTTGGCGGCGATCTGGATGCATGGAGCCTCCGCTCGCAGGACCAGAATGGGAACGAAGGCGCGCGAGTGGACGTATACAATATACGCACACTTGCCCAATTTCAACGCATGATTAAGGCTAATTTTGGCTCCTCTGGGTTTGCGGCACGCTAAGAAGCAAGAGAAAGGCAAAGCCGCCCGCCTGAAGGCGGCCGCTACATAATTCAACTTCGAAGGCGACGACAACGCAGTCGCCGGGGACGCCCGGCGATCGGGAGGCAAGCTCTGCCCTACTGATCCATTCGCAGATTCACGGAGCCAATGCCGCCTTCAATTGTTAGGTCAATTGTTGCGGGGGTTTTGCCGAGCGCGTCGTTGACGTAATCGTCGCCTTCGCGCGTTAGGCCGTGCGGGCTGACGGAGCCGATGCCGCCCGAGGCGTGGACGCGCACGCCAACGTCCTTGGGCAGGCGAATGATCGCCGAGCCTACGCCGCCGTGAATATCCACGTGCAAATCGGCTTTGCGCGGGCCGGTGAGGTCCAGGTTCATTTGGCCGACGCCGGCTTGTACGTCTAGATTTTTCACGTTGAGGCCCTGCAGGCGCAGATTGCTCGAGCCCGCGCCGATTTGCACGTTCATTTCCATGGGGACGTTATCGGCAAAGCGCAGTTGCCAGTCGTTGCGCGCGATGGCCAGGTGGACATGGGCCTTATTTTCTTGAGTAATGGAGAGGTCGCCGCGGCCGCCGGAAACGGAATACTCGACGCGCGGCGCACCATCGTATTCGTGGTAGTCAAAATTGGCGCTCAGCAATTGGCTGGCGCCGCCGCCCACATCGAGCGAGCCGGAGGGGATATCAATATTGGCGGTGACGGATTGCGCGCCCTGCAGGCTGACTTCCTGCGATTCGTGAAGAATCGGGCGCGAATAGCGGCCGCGCCAAAGCGCGAATCCAAGAATGAGCAGGACTACGAGCACCGCGATCGGCGCGCCAGAATGGTGACGAGAGCCGTCCGCCTGGGAATAGCTGCGGTCCATCCAGGCATCCCACATGTAACCCAGGCCGATGGCAATCAGCAGGACCGGCCAATAGCGCTGGATGATTGACCAGGCATCGAGGTCCGGATGCAGATTGATGACCAGGAAGAAGACGCCGACGGCGATGACGATGAGCGCGCCACCGATCGAGCTTCGCCGCCTATGGCCGTTGTGGGGCATACCGGGGTCCTCTCCTCTTAGAGTACGCGCGGCGGCGCCAAATGTTTCAGCGGAATGTAGCGAGCTGCGAAATTGACAGGAACGGGCGCGTCGGATATTCTCAATGATTCGAAATAGACCACGAAGGAGTACTGAATGGCTCAGGGCACGACGATCAAGCATAAGAAGAAGACGAAATCGGTTTTGAAGAATATCCGGCAGTCGGCGCATCGCGCGGCGATCAATCGCATGAATCGCACGCGGGTGCGGACGTCTATACGGCGGATGCGCGCGGCTTTGACGGCGGGCGATACGGCTACCGCGGAGAAGCTGGCTTCGGCGACTTTTTCGGATTTGGACAAGGCGATTCGCAAGAGGACTTTGACGGAGAATACGGCGAACCGCTATAAGTCGAGGTTGACTTTGGCGTTGAATGCTTTGAAAGCAAAGAAGAAGGCTTAAGGCAACGGCAGGGGCAAAGGCACCACAGATGAACGCAGATAACTTCAAAGGCTGATAGGGACAAACGAGGGTCTGCGGTTCGGGTGTTGGTGGAATTTACGGCGCTCCGAGAAATCGGGGCGCTTTTTTTTGCGTTTACGGGTACACGAGTTCGGCCGGAAGTGTGATCCTTCGCCCGCCGCGGCGGGCGAAGGATGACGAACGCTCGAATGCTAGGCGGCGGGAGCGCTGGACGACACTGCAGAGGTTAGGCGCGCGATTAGAAATTCCATCAGGGCGCGGGGATTTGGGTTTGAGGATTTTAATTGGTTGTCGGCTTCGGCTAGGGCTATCAGGCCGTTGATCAAATCTTGCTTGGGGATGCGATGGGCGTTGCGGATGGCGGCTTCGGCGGCGTCGGGTCGCATGGCTAGCGTGCGGGCGGCTTGAAAACCGCTGGTGCCGACCGGCAGGTCGCGGGCTTCGATTAGTTTGCGATACATCCAGGCGAGCACGCCGACCAGGCCGATTGGTTCCTCGCCTTCGCGCAGTAAATTATCGAGAAATTCGAGGGCAGCGTCGCGGCGGCGCGTGGCCAGCATGTCCGCCAGTTGCCACACCGTGTTTTTGCGGGCGGCGACGACGAGTTCTTCGACGTCGGCAGCGGTGATGCGGCCACGGCCCTGAACGTAGGACGCGAGCTTCTGAACCTCCAGCTGAATGCGGGCTGGCTCGCTATTCAGAATGTCCGCGAGCAGCGTGGCGGCGGGGCGGTCAATTTCCGCGCCGAGATCTTTCGCCATTTGCGCGGCGAGCGACGCGGCCGATTCGTTGCCGAGCGACAGTTCGACGATCAGCGCGTTCTCCGCGAGAATTCTGTAAAGACGCTGGCGGTGATCGAGCTTGGGGACTTCGAAGACCAGCACGGTGAAGGGCGCCGGCTTCTCCAGATAATCCGCGAATGCTTTGAGCGTGTCCTTGCGTGGGTCGTCGCCGCTTTCGCCCGCGTCATCGTCGTCGCTGGCGTCGCCATCTTTCGCACGACCCTGGATTGTTTCCGCGCCGTCAATCAACACCACCTGGCACGGCGCGAGCATGGGCATGGTTTCGGCGCGCTGGAAAATTTCGCTCCAGTCGCCGCCGCGCACGGAAATGCGGGCTAGCGCCCAATCGCGCACGGGTTGTGGCACGTAGGAATCAATAATTTTGCTGCGGCACAGATCGCGCAGGTAGGGATCGCTGCCTTCGAGCACGATCGCGCCGACGGGCTTTCCCTTGGCCAGCTTTTCGATCAATTTTTCCGGCGAGAGATTGGGCACTAGAAATTCTCCAGGACGTTCGAGACCAGCTGCGCGGCGAAAGCGCGGGACATGCGTTCCAGCGCGGGGTCCTGCTCTTCGAAAAAGCTCTGCACGTCGGAAGAAATCTGGTACTCGTCGCGATAAACCATGTCGTTATTTACGTACACGGGCTTTTCATCTTTCGTCCCAATCAGCTGAACTTTAGTGTGCACGGTGACGAGCATCATGGTCACTTGCCCGGTGGTGGCGTTGAATAGCAACGGATCGGTTTCGATGGAAAGTACTTCGCCGTGCAGCACGGCGTCGGCATTCGCGGGATCCTGCACGATGCGATAATTTGTGCGCTGCACGAATTGACGAATTACGGCAGCGGTGAAGCGCTGTTCGATGCGATACCGTGTTGTGTCGTTCTTAAACGCGGGGACGGCGATGGTGGTCCATTGCGCGGGGAGGTTTCCCGCGCGGCCGGCGACGTGGTAGCCGCAGCCGCTAACGCTAGCTACGAGCAGCAGCACGCTGATCACTATAAGCTGCGCGGCGCGCTGCGGATTTTTATTGTACGTGTCACTGTACGGGCGGTTCTGCAACCAATTCCTCCGCGATGCGCACGGCATTCACCGCTGCCAGACGCAGATTATCGGCGACGCCCCAAATCCACACGCCCGCCGCGACGTTTGGGTCCGGGTCGATGCGCGCCAAATGAATTTCGCTTTCGCCCGCGACGGTCACGTTGGTGGGCGCGGGATCTTCGGGCGCATCAACCTTCGCACCTAGATTGCTGAAAGCCGCTTGGAGTTGCTCGCCCGCGAGCGGCGCGGCAAATTCGGCGTACGCGGCGAAAGCGTATCCGTAAAAGACTGGCGCTTGCATCAGCTGAATGGCCGGAGCTTGTGCTCGGCCGGCGAGATATTCCGCGACGTCTTTCGCAATCGAGTTGCGGACTTCAGCGAACGTGGGCTTACTTTCCGGGCCGTAGCCTGCCAGCAGGTTGAAGGCGACTTGTGCGTCAAACACCGGCTGCACGATCGGGCGGAAGGAAAGTAGATTCGTGGTTTGTGCTTCGAGTTCGTCCACGCCGGCCTGATCGCGTTCGGAAACCGGAGGGAAAAGCAGCAGCATGGTGCGCAGCGGAGAGAATTTTGCGACCGCCGCCGCTAGCGTACACGCAATGATCACTCCTGAGCCTGGCGACGAGTATGCGACCGATTTGCGCGCGGCGTTCGCGCCATTCGTGGGCTTCGCTGCGTTGAGTCCCGGGCGCGGCAGCAACGCCGTTGCCAGCGCGGGAATCCAGGATGTGGATTCTCCGCTCGCAGCCAGCGCGCCGCTAAGATCAATCACGACGGCGCCGGAACGCTGCGCCGCGGGCCAGTTGCGCGCGGCATCCTGCTGCGAACCGGTGAAAAATACGAAGCGCGCGTCTTCGAAGCTGTCTTCTTCGAGCGCGCGAATGAATGTGGGTTCACCGGCTGCTTCCGTGAGCGTGCCAGCCAGCGCGGGCTCATCCAGCAGCACGATATCGCTGGCGGGGAAATTGCGCTCCTCGAGAACGAGTTTCAATTCTTTGCCGCGCAAGGAAGAAGCGCCAACGATGGCTACGCGTGTGGATTTAGCGGGCCCGGAGGGCATGGTCTAGGCAGGCCGCGAAGCGAGACGATGGCGCACGGTGCGCACCAGCTGCATCACGGGCCCGTGTGCGGTGTAACCGGCGGTGAAGAGCAGCAAGGTGAGGTGCGAGAAGTACACGACGGCTCCGAAGAGCAGCGCAACCAGAATCACCGCGAGAGAAGGCTGGCGGCGCGTCAGCGGAACATCCTTGAAACTGAAAAAGCGCAGCGAGCTGGACATCAGTATACCGAGCACAACCAGCAAAGCGAGCCAGGCGACGGAGGCGCGAAAGTCCTCGATAGGATGGCCGTGACAGAAATGGACCGTCGCCGCAACCATGCCGGCGGCTGCGGGAGTGGGCATGCCCGCGAAATAGCGGTTGCCGCCCGGAGCCATGCCTTGAATGTTGAAGCGCGCGAGGCGCCACGCGCAGCAAGCGACGTAAAAGAAACCGATGAGCCAGCCGAGTTGGGTCAAGTGCAGAGCTTCGGGCGCGTTGGCAGCGGCGATGGCGCGCACTCCCCAGGCATAGGCGAGAAATGCCGGCGCCATACCAAAGCTCACGACATCGGCCAGCGAATCGAATTCCCTGCC
Organism: uncultured Acidobacteriota bacterium; assembly: GCA_963786205.1. Lineage (GTDB taxonomy): Bacteria > Acidobacteriota > Terriglobia > Acidiferrales > UBA7541 > Palsa-295. The sequence continues at coordinate 330,307 of CAWAYG010000009.1, read as the reverse complement.
GAAAGCGCTTTCGGTGTGCATCGCACGGGCGATGCGTCCATCCATGGCGTCAAATAAATACGCGACGCCCACGGCGCAGGCGGCGTTATCGAAATCGGTAATTTTTCCGTCGAGAGTGGCGAGAATGGCGTAGTAGCCGCACAACATGTTGGCGACGGTGCAGGCGCTGGGAAGAATGTAAACGCCACGGCGCAGACGATGATTGCGGAACGGACGGCGGGGCTCTTCGTCGTGACCGATAGGATCTATGTCGTTGAATTCCATTTCGCGATTACGCTCTCGCCGCCTTTTACGTGCTGCCCGCGCCGGATGACGACTTGCGTATCCAGGGGCAGCCAAATATCCACGCGCGACCCGAAACGAATCAGGCCCACGCGCTCACCCAGTACGACCTCTTGCCCTTCGTCTTTCCAGCATATCACGCGGCGCGCGATTGCTCCGGCGATTTGTTTGAAAATGACACTCCCTTGTGGCGTGTGCAGATAAATAATGTTTTGTTCGTTCTCGCGCGAGGCGTCGGAGCGGAACGCTGCGTAGAAGCGGCCGGGGCGGTACACCACGTCGGCGATGCGTCCGGCTGCGGGGGCGCGCTGCACGTGTACGTTCCAGATGGAAAGAAAGATGCTGATGCGATGGCCCATTACGGAGTCCAGCATTTCGTCCACGATTTCGACGATACGCCCGTCCGCGGGAGAAATGATGATGCCGGGGGCGGTGGGAATCACGCGCTGCGGATCACGAAAGAAATAAAAGACGAAGAGTCCTAGGAGCATCAGAACCACGCCGAGTATTTTCCAGCCGGGGATAAAGCACAGCGCGCCTGCGATGAGCGGCGGCAGGGCGAATCGGTACGCGTCTCTAATCATGGGCCTGGGCGAAATCCTTTGCTCGCGAGAATATACGGCGCGCGCGGGCGCCGTGGTGCGAATAATTGCGGTTCGGATGAACGACGAATGCACTGGTATTGTACGACAGAAGTGCGAGCACTGCGCGGGCCCCAGCGGTAAAAATCGTTCAGTGATGGACCATGTCGTGATCGTGACGGTAACGCGCCACGATCATTTCCATCAGGTCTTTCAGGCGCAACTTCATTTTCTTCAGACCGATTTCCAGTTCCATGTCTTCCACGTTCCAGTAAGATTGACTGACGAGTTCTTTCAGCTGGGATTCACAGCGGGAGTGTTCTTCGAAGAGCCGGCGGTATTCCTGGTTCGATTCCAACAGGGACTGCCGGATATCATGCGTCGTGATCGGCATCCATTGCCTCCAGGCATGCGGAACGTTCACATAAGCGTAACAATTATCACAATCGGGGTGTGGAAGCCAATAGGCAAGAAGTGCCGGCACCGGGTTATGTCTTGAGGGCATTTTGTTGCCGCTGAGCTGACGGCGGCACGATTCACAAACTCTCGCTGCCCCCATGGTACAGTGCGTCCGTCGGAGGCCTGCCGATGCGCTTCTTCAGTGCGGCTTTGCTCTCGATGCTCGCGAGCGTGCCTTTCGTTTGGCTGCCCACTCAAGGCAACGGCTCGAACACCGCTGAGTCAGGGCAATCACTTACTGTGGTTGGTGGTTGCGCCCAGCAGCAGGCATTCCGGGTTGATCTTCAACCCGATACAGGAAATGGCCCACATTTCGTCGTGACGAACCTGTGCGCGGAACCGCTGACCGCATTTTACCTCGAAACATTTTCATCACTTGACGGGAAGCCCAAAGGCGGGCAGCTTTGGGACGCACTCCTGCTACACCGTTCGCCGATTGCCAAGGACGCGACCATGTCACAATCGCTCGGCCATGTGGCCGGCCAGCCATTCTCTGACAAAATCGAAATAACGGCGGCGGTATGGGCCGACGGCAACACCTTCGGTAATCCCGAATCGCTAAAGCGTATCCTCTTGAATCGCATTGGTGATCTGCACAGCTATGAGCGGGCAATTACTCTGTTGCAGAGAGGCCTTCAGGAGAACTGGACCCGTGATCAGTATCTGACGGCTTGGGACCAAGAAATCAAGAAAGCGCGAATGACCGGTGCAGCGGCTGCAATCACGGAATCGAATCTCCAGAGAAATGCCAGTCTGGACTCGCCAAGTAATCTACAGCGCATCATGCAGCACTTCCTCGAAATGTTCATTCAATACCGCGATTTGTTGCGCCAATCCAAACCGGAGTTGAGCGCCGTCCGTTTTTCCAACTGAAAATCCGCTCCGCCTCGTGCGCGCGGAGGTGCGATTAGTGAGGCAGCACGCCATCCGCGACGCGAGAGAGGGTTGTCCAGATGCGGTCGAGCCAGTCGCGATGTTCGGGCTTCATTAGGACTGAGCGGAGGCAGACGACTGTGTCAGTCGTGGCGCCCGTCAGATTGTGTTGCGCGCCGAAGAATTTTATCGGCACGCGAATTAGGGCTAGGTGCAGATTCTGTTTTGCGGCGGCGTCGAAGATTTGCTGTGACAGCGCTGAGATTTGGGCTGCCGTTTGCGCGCGTGGCGCCCATACGACGATGTCCAGCTCCGGCGCCAAGGGCACGAGCCAGCGCGTGTCATTTGCAAGTCGCTGCGCGAATTGCACTGCCGCGTCGCGCGAGGCTTCGAGCATGGCGGCGAATTCCCCTCCCCGAACGAGCGGCAGCAGGCGTTGCGTCGCCCAAAGCGCTACTGCGGATGCTCCAGGGCGCGAGCATTCCAGGCTGATTTCGCCGAGATGAAGTTCCGAAGAAGTGAAATATGTGTACGGCGATTCGTGTTTGTAGATTGCGCCGACCTGGGGATCGCGAAACAGCACGCAGCCGCAGCCGTAGGGTTGCAGGCCGTGTTTGTGCGGGTCAATGACGATGGAATCGGCGCGTCCGATTAGAACGAAGCTCGCGCGCGTATCGGCAGCGAGGTTCGATGCCAGCGTGAAATATCCGCCGTACGCGGCGTCCACGTGCAAGCGAAAATTGTAGCGCTCGCGCAGGCGCAGAATTTCCGGCAGCGGGTCGACGAACCCGGTTCCTGTCGTGCCTTCTGTCGCGACGACGCAGCCTACGTCACCGGCTGCTAACATTTTTTCGAGGGCGCTTGGGTCCATGCGGCCGCGATTGTCTGTAGGCACATGCGCGAACGGCAATTGCAGCACGGCGGAAATTCGTTTGTGCGTGTAGTGCGACTGATCGGACGCGACGATTTTCTTTCCGGGATGCAGCTGGCCCGCGATCCAGAGGGCTTCGAGGTTTGCCAGCGTGCCGCCGCCGCACAGGTGGCCGAGGTGCTGCTGCCAGCCGAACATCGCGGCGAGCTGCGCGACAGCTTCTTTTTCCATGGCTGAACTGGCGCGGCCGCCATCGAGCGCGTGATTGTTGGGATTGATCCAGGTGGCCAGCGCGTAGGCGGCGCGGGCGATTGGGTGCGGGGGCTTCAGCATTTGTCCGGCGTAGAGTGGATGGAAGTACGGGTAGTTGTCTTGCAGCTTGGTGGCGACTTCCTTCATCACCGCGACTAGGCGGGGGTCTTGCGGAGATGATGCGTTTTCTGTGGTTGGCGGTAGCGCATTGAATCCGGCGTCTAGTTGCTTCAGTGACTCCTTCAGGAGTTGCAGGCTCGTTTCTTCGAGATGCATTTCAGCCTCGTGTGGTTTGGTGGTGCTGTTACAGTATCAGATTGATTGACGGTTTTGAGACGCAGGTGAGGAGAGCACGTCAAAAGATTTTACACAGAGGACACAGAGGAAAGGCGGAGAAAAATCTGAGAAAGACAAAAGCGGTTACCGCAGAGGGCGCAGAGAAAGCAACGCCACGAGCTACTAGATGAGCGTCGCGGTGAGCAGCAGGGCGTCTTCTACTGGCGCTGTGTAGTAGCGGGGGCGGCGGCCTACTACTTCGAATTTGTGCCGCTCGTAGAAACGCAATGCGGACAGGTTTGATGCGCGCACTTCTAGGATTGCTTGGGTCGCCTGGAACGTCTGCGCCCACTGCAGCGCTTCAGCCAGCAGCGCCGCGCCGATTCCGCAGCGGCGCGACTCGGACTCTACAGCGAAATTGAGAATCTCGAGCTCGCTGCTCAGACGCCGAGCTACGAGAAACCCGGCCAGTTCCGCTTCTTCCTCCGCGACCCATCCGGCCATTTCGCCGCGCGCTACGCGATCGTAATCCCAGGCGGTCCACTGCGCGATTTCCGGGCAGGCGGCTTGGATGGCAAGGATGGCTTCCACGTCGCGGGATTCCAGGGCACGAATCGTCAAGAGGGTTAGCCGTCCTTCCAGCGCATTTCGGCATCAGTGCGGCGCACGTAATTTGCATCGAGCGTGAGCGCGTCGCTGACAGCACCACGCAAGGCACGCGCGTGCGCGATCCGCCCGATGGACGGCGCGAGGACGCTGGAAACGATTTCGAGACCGGCGAAACTCGCGGTCAAATTTGATGGCAATCGCGACACGACCGCGACGACGGAAGCATCCGGAGTGACGATGCTAAAGCGGCCACTACCTTCGCCGCACGGAGCGCCACCATCGTTCGCGAGCGCACCGAGTTTCACCGCGAACTCTTCCGGAGTTACCACGAATTCCTCACCGTCGAGTGCGAGCCCCGCCGCCGCTGTCTGATATACGCCAAAATAAATTTGGCCGCGCCGAGCGTCCAGAGCGGGTACTAAAACTGTGCTACCGGCTCGCGCCTGAAACGCCACAGCTTCCAGCCCGCTCACTCCAACGACAGGTTTGCGGTATACCTCGGCCCAACCCTTCGCGGCCGTCAAACCAACGCGCAATCCAGTGAAAGAACCGGGGCCGGCAGACACGGCGAACAGGTCAAATTCCCCTAGTTTCAGCGCCAAATCGTTCAGAAGAAACTCCAAATGGCGGAAAATGCGCGAAGAATAGTTCTCCTCGGCGCGCGTAGAAATTACGCCAAGGGTGATTTCGTCACGCAGAATTGCGACACTTCCGGAGGGCGAAGAGGTATCCAGGCAGAGGGTTAGCACATGCACCAGTATAGGGCAATTTGGGGGCCAATCTTACTGAAAACATTCGGTTTCTCAGACCTGAGACGGGCGGCCAAACCACCCATTTATCTTGACGTTTATGACCCATGTGCCTAAACTTTCAATATGCTTTTCGGGGAGGGTCGTGCATCCATGTCCTGTGAATTTAAACTCGGCGAAAAGGTTGTGTATCCGAATCACGGTGTCGGGGTCATTGAACAGATAAGTTACGGCTACGTGAATGGACGTTCGGAGCGATTTTATATGTTGAAAATCGTTTCGAGCGGTTTGAAAGTGATGGTGCCGCAGACGAACGTGGATTGCGTCGGCCTGCGCCCCATCATTCGCAACACGCAAGCCGGTGCGGTGATTTCGTTTCTGGAAAAAGGCCGCTCCGCTTCACACCACGACTGGAAACACCGCTTCAAGGAAAATTCAGATCGCATGCGGACGGGCTCGTTGATGGAGGTCGCCGCGGTGCTCAAGGGTCTGGTGGCACTGAGCCGCACCAAGCCGCTTTCCTTCCGCGAAAAGAAAATGTTGGAACGTGCCAAGTATCTCCTCGTCAGTGAACTCGCCACGGTGCGCAACACTTCCGAATCGGCTGTGGAAGCAAACCTGGTGAAAGCGCTGGCCAAAGCGAAACTGCAAATGCCGGAGGGCGCGCCAATTCCGGAGTAGAGTTTTTGTATCAACCCTGGCGGGCACAATCTGCGAAGATTGTGCCCTTTTTTTTGTGCTCGTTTCCTTACCGCTGCTTGTGTGCCCTTGTTATTTTCCGCGTTTCTTTGCCGGCGCCACGATGCGTTCGATCTGTTGCGTGTGATTCAGGTCGTGGCCGGCGATGAGCGTAACCAGGCGTTCGACCGTCTCTGGTCCGCGTTCGGAGTGCATGCCGTGGTGTTTCCACTGCTCGGCGGAGAGAGACTTCAGTAGCGCGAGGTTCGCTTCGCGTAACGCGCCGAATATCTCGAGCGACTTGCGTGCGTCGCGTTTTTCGTAGCGGCAGGCTTTCGCCCACGCGTCCTGGTCATACGCGGGGATAGGGCTGCCGGGCGTGCCCAGGATCTGCCGCAGGCGGAAGCTGGTGACGATTTCGCTGTCGGCCAGATGCGCCATGATTTCCGCTACCGACCATTTGTCCGGCGCAGGGCGCTTGCGCAGCCTTGCCGCCGGGACACCTTTCAGCAGGCGGTCGAGCTTTTTCGCGCTGGCTGCCTGGATTTTCAGGGGTTGCTGCCCTTCTGCATATCCGACGATTCGTTCTACGTATTGCGGGATTGTTTCCCTCATGGAGGTTGCTCCTTGCGTTAGCGTTTGGATGCGGGTGAATACAGAAAGACTCGCACGAATGAAAAAGGATAGCGATCCGGCGGGCGTTGTCCGTCTCCGGCCAATTTGGCCGGCGCACATGGCAGAAATGGGCTCGAAACTGCGGCGGCACGCAATCGACGGCCTGTACCAACGTACAGTTGTCATCTCCTGGAAACCGTAAGCGCGGAACCGCTGCTTGAAAATTGCGCGCGTCTTACAATTTAGGGAGCGATCCCCACTGGCCCTTGGGAACCTGGGACTCTTTGTAAATGCTTGGCGGTGAAGCGGATCGCGCTGCTCTCAGAGGCGAAGCGTATGGCGCTGAAGGCGACGGACATCCCTGCCACGAGCCCGCAGATTGACGCGGCTGGCCGATCCATTCCTTCTTCGTCCGCAAGTCCGGCACAGAATCCCGCGCCGAATCTGGCATTAAATCCAGAAGAGCAGGAACTTGCGCGCAAACGCGAGGAGCAATCCGCGATCGAAAGCGAGCTCGCTGAACGCGAGTTGCGCTCCGCAAATTTGCGCGCGGAGCTGGGTGCGTTCGAGCGGCAATATCTGCATCACGTTGGCTCGCGCTACGCCGAACTGGACGAATTGAAAGCCGCGGTTGCCGAACGGCTCGCGCAGGAGCAGCCCGCGAACGCACGCGCGCAGCAAACCGCGCGGGAAGCCCGCGCGCGCGCCGCCGAAACGCAATCCGCCGCAGGAGAAAAATCGGAAGCCACGCCGCGCGCCTTCGAATCTTCGCCCGAAATGAAGCGGCTGTACCGCGAAGTGGCCAAGCGCGTTCATCCGGATCTCACTTCCGACCGCGGGGATCGCGCCAAGCGCCAGCAATTGATGGCCGAGGCCAATGAAGCCTACGAGCGTGGCGACGAAACCAAGCTGCGCAAGATTTTCACGGAATACGAGTGGAGCGCGGAGGCTGTGCAAGGCGAAGGGCCCGGCGCGGAATTGATTCGCGTGATTCGCCGCATCAGCCAGGCGCGCGGACGGCTGGCGGAGATAGAAGCGGAATTGCAGGAGTTGCTGCGTTCGGATTTGTATCAGCTGAAAGTGCGTCTGGATGAAGCGCAGAGTCACGGGCGCGACGTGCTGAAAGAGATGGTGCAAAAAGTGGAAGATCAGATCGCGCAGGCCAAGCGACGGCTGGAAAATCCGGAAGGACGCGGGCTGTGAGCATCGAAACACGTGAACGATCGGCCGAGCCACAGACCACGCAACACACCGGCCAGCAAATCGTGCCTGCCGCCTCGCGCGGACTGGCGTTGCGTTCCGCGGCCTTGGTCGTTCGCGGACTGCGGGACATGGCGCGCGACTCGAACTGGCTGATCAAGAAAGTCTTTCCCGGTTCCACTGCGCGGCTGGCGATTTCTGCGACCGGTGCGGTCAGCCTGATCTCCCCTCCCGACCACAGCGGCTCGCAGCGCGTGGTTCTGTATGACATTGAACGCACCGGCCCGACCCTGGCGCTCGCTGTGCCGGAGGAAGCGGATGGTCCGGCGGCTGGGGTCGCGGCGCAAGATTTTTCGGCTGCGTTTGCGTGGTCGCCTTCGGCGCGTCATTTGGTGGCGGCGTGGGGCGCGTGGCAGCCGACGCTGCACATTTTCGATCTGCAAGGGAAAATGCTGCTGGGCACATTTGGCGATTTCAAGAATTTTCCAGCGTGCCTGGCTTGGTCCGGCGCGGGCAATTTTTTCGCCGCAGCATCAGCAGGCGGCAAAGGCGCGAGCTTGCGGTTGTGGGAAGCTGGAGCGGGTGCGCTGCCTTTTGCGGCGTTGCCATCGCATGAGATGGGCGTCCCGGACGGCTTCGAGCGGCAAACCTACGAAGCGGAATTCGGCGAAGAAGGCGCGTTTGGCGGTTACGGGCGCACGGCGTTCAGTCCGGACGAAAAAATTCTAGCGAGCGCGATCGAAATTCGCGGCGATTGGGCCGATGATTCCATCGTTCTCGCCGATGTGCCCGCGCTGCGCACGCAAAATGTCTATCAAGCGCAAGGCCACATCACGGATCTCACATGGACGCCCGACAGCCGGCAAATTATCTATTGCGCCGCGGGACAAGCGTACAAGCTTGATGTGGAAAGCCTGGCATTCGAGCCGCTGCCCTTCGGCGCGGAATTGTGCGCGTGCCATCCGCACCTGCCGCTGTGCATCTGCTACAGCTCGTGGCTGAAAAATTCAGCGAAGGGCCGGCTGTTTCTCGTGGACCTGGGCCGCCAAACCACGTTCGAAGAGTACGCCGCCGAAGGAATCGTGGACCTGCGCTGGAGTGTGGATGGATCGAAGGCCTACGCCATGACGCAAGACGGCATGGCATACATTTACGAGCCGCCGCTGATTTAGTTGCTTCGTTCGGCGGGTCGTAAATTGCTTTCCGGTTGGGGCTCCCGTTAAAAGTAGAAGCGATGTGATTAGGAGTAGGAGTTTCGCTCATGCGGAATCGCTCCTATGATTGGTTCAGAAAGCATCCCTTGGTCCTGTGGACGCTGATTCTGGTAGTCGTCGTCGCCAACGTTTGGTTCGATTTGCCCAATCCGCTCTGGGCAATTTTTGATGGCGTCTTCTTGCTGGTGATTGGGCTCGTCGTCATCTTCAAACACTAGCGCGGCTGAGGCTAACCGCCAGTACGCTGAGGAATGCAAGTTGACTCGTCAAAAGCATCCCGATTGGATTTACTTTTTGCCGATCCTGCATTTCTGCGCCTGCTTGATGAGCACGTTGCGCTATTTCGTCCCAGGCTTGCAGTACCTGGTAGTCATTTGGGACTTCGTGATGCAGGCCGACTTCCCGGTTTCGCTGGTCGCGTATGCGCTGACTCCAAAGTACGCCCCGCCCGCCGCAATCTGGATCGTGGTAGCCGGAACGCTGTGGTGGTATCTGCTGAGCCGTGCAGCGGAGGGAGTGATTGATCGGATGAGGCACAGCCGGAAATCTGTTTCGGCTTAGGATCTATATGCGGCAAGAGCACGAGCGGCCTAATCACAGAGATCCCATCAACGATGGTCGTTTGTCGGCACGGGTCAGCGCCCGTGATTTCCTGAAGCTATGAAACTGATAGCTTTGCTACCAAAAGAGTCATCACGTTTTTCATCGACTCCGCGATTAGGGCCATCGTTCGGTCATCCTTAAGTACGAATCCTTTATGTGCATAGGCGCAGCGCAGGTCGTAGAGCTGATTGAACCAACTCAACAGGACCGGCGCCAACGCATTCATCCCGCCAATTATCGATTTTTTGTTCTCCGAGATCGTATTTCTGGGAACAAATAGGTGCTCTAGACAACAATAGACCAGCAGCATTTTCGCGCCAACGTCGGGTATCTGCGCAGCAGAGCTTAGAATATCCAGCGCCGGAGCTACGTCGTTTATGCTTGGTGAATTCCAAGGATTTTTTAGGCATTCAAAAATCCTTTTGTGGTCAAGCATGAATTTCTTGATTCTTGGCGATGTCCTAAAGTCGAGCCACATGTTCGACAACCCACGGTATCCGAACCACAGGAAGAGGCAACCGTCAGGAATCTTCGCCCAGGACTCCTTCTTGTCCTCGCCCCAGCAATAACAACCTTGCGCAAGATCTCCGAGAAATACGGGATATGTGGGTGCTGTCATTCCGACGTCACGACCAAAATCTCGTTGGCCGGGGTGTATATAGCTAGCGATTCGCAGCAGATGTAAAAAGTCCGCAGCCACATCGTTGAATACCGGAAGCAATAGCCGCGAGACCCCGTCGACGAGAATCCAATCGACGGCGCGCAAAAAAACTCTTTCGCATGGTCGCGGCTGTACGATCGAAGTCCGGGTTCAAATCGTTTGTGCTTCTCAATGAGTTCATCACCATCAAAGAAACAGACGAACGGGAATCCAAGAGCCGCAAACAGATCCTCAAACCGCTCCCGCGGACTCTCAACTGGGCGAGCCGATGTAAAAGAGCAGATGTGGCTGAGTAGCACTCTGTCGTGAATTTGGGCTTCGAAGGCCGATATGTAATGATCTGCGAGGACATCTACTTTTTCTGCTCTGTCCGTCCATTTTGGGTGAACTGCAAGATCGTCAAAGAAAGACCCACCGCCGCCTCTCTGCCGATATTCGTGCTCGGTGTTGGCGGCGAACAACAGCTTGCACCTGAAAAGAACATTTAGTACTTCCGTTGGCAAGATTTTAAGTCCGCAGCGCTCGAAGGCTTCACATTCTGGTATGAGTTCACCGAGCAGGAACCGAGGAGCATAGAACGGCTCTTCGCGGTTCTGATCCGTCAGCGCCATCTGCTTCGCTAAGGCTACTTCCTTTTCGGCTTCCTTCTCGATCCGAGAATATGACTCCGGTCCAATTCTTGCCTTTATCGTGTCCAAGAGAGACATGGACAGTACACTAAGCGTAAGCAAGTATTGTCGTCAATGCTATCCGGCAGTCCGCTCGGACCCGTACGACAGCGGCCAAGCAGAAAAGAAGTCGTTTGTGAAATTCGCAGCGAAATAAATCCCCGTTCGTTAGGCGAGGGGCAGATTCGGCTCGGCGTTGAGGGTAGCGTCTTCGTGCTGGCCAGCTACGAAGTGTGGGTAGCCTGCGGCGGCGATCATGGCGGCGTTGTCTGTGGAGAGGGCGCGGCTGGGGAAAAATACGGCGAGGTTGTGGCGCTGGGCTTCCGCTTCGAAGGAGGCGCGCAATTCGCGGTTGGCGGCGACTCCACCGGACACGAGGATCGAACGCACATTATTTTGCAGGGCCGCGGCGATGGTGCGTGCGACCAGATCGTCCACCACGGCGCGCTGAAAACTTGCGATCAAATCCAGCGTTGCGGCGCTCGCTAGCTTGCGCAGAGCGTCCGCGCTGCGTTCGCCGCGCGCCAGCGCTTCTTTGCGTGCGTCAATTTCCGGCTGCAGCTCTGGATGACGCTTCAAGTGGTACAGCGCGGCCGTCTTGATCCCGCTGAAACTGAAATCGTAGGGATTGCCTTTCATTTTCGGCTCGCCAAAACGAATTGCGCGCGGGTTACCGTGTTGCGCGAGCTGATCCATCACCGGACCGCCGGGATATCCCAACGCGAGCAGGCGCGCGACTTTGTCGTAGGCTTCGCCGGCTGCGTCGTCGCGCGTGCCGCCGAGGCGTTCGTAGGAAAAATGTGCGGCGCCATTTTGCGATTCTGATTTCACCGAATAAATCACCGTGTGGCCGCCGGAAACAATCAAGCAGGCCGCCGGCAATTCGGGTGGCGGTAGCTTCGCCGCGTGCGCTTCGAGAAATACAGCGTGGACGTGGCCTTCGAGGTGATTCACGCCGATCAGGGGCTTGCCCAGGGCCTGCGCCAGCACTTTACCATACGTGATGCCCACCAGCAGCGCGCCCACCAGCCCCGGACCGCGCGTCACCGCGACCGCGTCCAAATCCTGCAGCGTAATTCCGGCCTGCTCCAGCGCTTCGCGCACCACGGGAACGATTTGGCGCAAATGTTCACGCGAGGCCAGCTCCGGAACCACGCCTCCGTATTTCCGGTGAATCGCGATTTGCGATGCGACGATGCTGGAGAGAATCGTATCGCCGCCGGAGACGACGGCCGCCGCGGTCTCGTCGCAGGAAGATTCAATCCCCAAAATAATTTTGCGTTGCGTGGTCAAGAAAATGCCTCGAATTTCGCTCGACGCGCCAGAGTTCGCAATGAATATGGTAGCATAGCCATGCGAGCAGCTTTTCCGCGCGCGACGCTTGCGCGAAAGCGTCCTGCGTGCGCGGTGCTCGCGCCGTAAAAAGCCGTTGCGTTGACGAACTCCTGCGATCGCGCTTCCCCCGCCAAGCCGACCCCAGAGGGTAAAATTAATCCGTTCTGGCACGCCTGGCCTGTTTAGGCGACCGGCCGCAATCCACCAAGAGGACTATGAGCTCCGAACGAAAACGTGTGCGCAAAGCTGTGCTGCCGGTGGCTGGCCTGGGAACGCGTTTCCTGCCCGCCACCAAAGCGATGCCCAAGGAAATGCTGCCGGTCGTAGATAAGCCGCTCATTCAATACGCAGTGGAGGAATGCATCGCGTCCGGAATCGAAAATGTGATTTTCGTCACCGGGCGCCGCAAGAGCGCCATCGAAGATCACTTCGATTTCGCGCCCGAGCTGGAACGTTTTCTGGAAGACCACGGCAAGCCGGAATTGGCGCAGATGGTGCGCGACATCAGCGGCGGAATTCATTTCAGCTACACGCGGCAGAACGAAGCGCTGGGCCTGGGCCACGCGGTGCTGACCGCGCGCGAACTGGTGGGCGATGAGCCATTCGCGGTATTGCTCGGCGACGTGATCATGGAAAGCCCGGTGCCCGCCACGCGCGCGCTGATTGAAATTTACGAGGCCACCGGACAAGGCGCGATCACAGTGCAGGAAGTGCCGCGCGAAGAATTGCAGTTTTACGGCGTGATTTCGTCCAGCCCGGGTAAAATTCCGCGTTGGGGCGATAGCGTGCTGCGGCTGAACGACATGGTGGAAAAACCGAAGCCGGACGCGGCGCCTTCGAACCTGGGAGTTTCCGGCCGCTATGTGCTGCCGCCTGAAATTTTCGATTACCTGGACCAAACCGAGCCCGGCGCGGGCGGCGAAATTCAGCTTACCGACGGGCTGCGCGCGTTGGCTGCGAAGGAAGGCTTGTGGGCGCACGTGCACCAGGGAAAAACGCACGACGCCGGAAACAAACTGGGGTTCCTGAAAGCCACGGTGGAACTCGCGCTGAAGAATCCGAAATTCGGTAACGAGTTCCGCCGCTACCTGAAGACTCTGGAACTTTAGCGATTTACTTCTTTTTTTTCGATGAGCCTTTTTCGCCGGAGGATTTTGAATCACCGGACTTTGCGCCGCCGGATTTCGATTCTCCGGTTTTCGCGTCGCTCGATTTCGAGTCCTGCGACTTGGCGTCGGCGGATTTGGAATCCGAGGACGATTCGCCCGATTTTCCGGACGCGCCGTCGCCTGAGCCTTCCGCGGACGAGGCGCCGGAATTCTTACCCTTGTAATCCGTCACGTACCACCCCGACCCTTTGAACTGAATGCCCGCGGCGGAGATCATCCGTTCGGCTTTTCCACCGCACTTGGGGCACTTCTGCGTCGTCGGCGCGTTATGCTTTTCGATTTTCTCGAATTGATGCGCGCACTTGGCACATTTGTATTCGTATAGCGGCAATGCGGAACTCCTCCCTGCGTTGAGTGTAATGAAAATAGTAACACGCTTGCGACTGTGGGGGCAGCGGCGGAGCGCGGCGTGAACAAATAGGCGCGTCCGGCGACACAGCGGCGTGGCTGACTTCGTGGCAAGCTGGGCCGCAGCAAGCAGCGCCCCTACCTTGTATTCGTTCGATCGCGCCTGCGATCGATGGCATTCTGGAGACCGCCTCTACGAAACCGAGCCGCGAAAATGCGCAGACAGGCGATGTGTTAGACTGCGTTCGCTTGCTGATTTTCCGAATTGACCATGACCACGTCCAAGCAGAACGAGCCGGCAGCGGGATGCCTGTACGTCGTCGCGACGCCCATCGGCAACCTGGAAGATATTTCACTGCGCGCGTTGCGCGTGCTGAAAGAGTCGGATGCGATCGCGTGCGAAGACACGCGACAGACACTGAAACTGCTCTCGCATTTTGACATTCAGAAGCGCCTGGTGAGTTACCACCAGCACAATGAAATCACGCGCGCGGCGGAAATCGTGATCGAGTTGGAACAGGGCGCGCAAATCGCACTGGTGACCGACGCCGGCACGCCCGGAATTTCCGATCCCGGCGGGCGGCTGGTGAGTCTGGCGCTGCGTCACGGAGTTCAGGTGGTGCCGCTCCCTGGCGCATGCGCGTTTGTTACCGCGCTGGCCGCGTCGGGAATGCCCACCGAGGAATTTACGTTTATTGGATTTTTGCCGTCGCGGCCCACCGAGCGGCGCAAACGTTTGCGCGCGCTTGCCGCCGAACCGCGCACGCTCGCGCTGTATGAGGCGCCGCACCGGTTGCTCGATACCCTGGAAGACGCGCTCGAAATTCTGGGCAATCGGCCGGCGGTGGTGGCGCGCGAACTCACGAAGGTTTACGAGGAGTTTGTGCGCGGGCATCTGGAGGATTTGCTGACCACCGCGCGTGCGAAACCGCCGCGCGGGGAAATTACGCTGCTGATCGGTCCCGCCGATGGCGAGGCGCAGCACACCGCGCCAGCAGACGCGCAGGCGAAGATTCCTCTTGCGCGACGCGTGGCGGAAATCATGAAGGAACGCGGTGTGGACAATAAAGCCGCGCTGAAACAGGTGGCGCGTGAACGCGGCCTCACGCGCCGCGAGGCTTACAAGCAGCTGCTCATCACACGCGACGAGTGACGGCCGGCTTTGGTTCTGCAGAGATCAAAACCGTAACACAGAGAACACGGAGAAAACCGGAGGGCACAGAGAAGACCGGCGCGTGATCGCCTTTCTCAGATTTACCTCCGCTGTTTCTCTGTGTTCTCTGTGTAGAGTCTTTGAATTATGAAACGGGAAAGCGCAACCGGTCGAAGACTCAATCAGCAGCAGGGGTAATACTGCTTGCGAAGAACGCGTCGACTTTGTCGAGAATTTCTGCGGCCGCGTGCGCATGATGCACCGCATAGCGTAATTCGCCGCCGTTGCGCACGCCGTGAGTGAAGAGGCTCGCGAATTGTTTCATCTTGCCGATGGCGTCCGGCATCTCGGCGGCGATCAGGCTCCGGAAATAGCCGGAGAGCAAGTGGTAGCGGTCCACGTCGGTAGGCTCATCGTAACGTCCCGTGGCGATAAAATCCGCGATCTGGCGAAAAATCCAGGGATTCGAGGAGGCGGTGCGGCCAATCATCACCGCGTCGCAACCGGTTTCGGCAACCATTCGCACTGCATCCTGCGGCGTGCGGATGTCGCCATTGCCGATTACCGGAATGCGCACGGCCTGCTTTACTGCGCGAATCACGCTCCAATCGGCCGATCCGCTGTAACCCTGCATGCGCGTGCGCGGATGCACGGCGATGGCTTCAATGCCGACCTGCTCCGCCATGCGCGCTACGTCCACCGCAACGATATTATTTTCATCCCAGCCGGAACGGATTTTGATCGTCAGCGGAATCGCGACGGCGGCGCGCACAGCGCGCAGCAAGTTCTCCAGGTGCACCAAATCGCGTAGTAAACCGGAGCCGCCGCACTTGACCACTTTTTTCACCGGGCAGCCCAGGTTTATGTCCACCTGATCGAACCCCAGATCCTCGGTAAGCGCAGCGGCGGAAGCCATCACCTGCGGATCGGAGCCGAAAATCTGCGCGGCGATGGGATGCTCGTCGCCGTCAAAATACAAATAATGTAGTGTGCGCGCGGAATTGCGCGTCAGGCCTTCGGCGCTGGTGAATTCGGTCATGATCAGGCCGCAGGAGCCGAGCGAGCGGATCACGCGGCGAAATACCGTGTCTGTAACGCCGGCCATCGGCGCGAGGATCGTCGCCGGGCGGATCACGCTGTCGCGAATTTTCAGTTCAGCGGGAATCATCGCGCCTCTTCGCCGTCACTAATTGTTCCGCGCCGTTGCCGTCTGAACCCAGGGCCGCCGCAGCTACCCGCGCGCGCGGCACATCGCCGCTCAGTTGCGCCAGCAATGCTTCCTTTGAGCCCCCGAAAAAATTCTCAATCACCTGGCCCAACGCCTGCGTGCGCGCTTCTTCGGCGCTCAAGTTCGGGCGGTACATGTATGCGCGGCCAACCTTGCGGCGCTCAACGACGCCCTTGCGCGCGAGGCGATCCATGATCGTCATGATCGTGGTGTAGGCGCGCGGCCGTCGTGCCGCCAATTGATCGCGGATTTCGCGCACAGTGCCCTGCCCCATAGGCCAGAGTGTGTTCATACAATCCAGCTCGAGCGGCGCGAGATCCAGCACCGCGCGACGCGGCGACGAATTTCGTGTGTTGAGCTCAGTCATGAATGTTCGCATGCGAGTTTCCGCTCACCGCGTGCCGCCGGTATTGCCCGGCGCACCGGACGCAGCCCGCGGCGCGGAGATTCCTGCTGCAGTCTCCGCCGGACGTTCAGCATCCTCGCCAGCCAAGAATTTATCAGTACGCAAAAGCGCGCGGTGCAGCGCCGGATTGCGTTCGGTCCACTCTTCACCGCCCGACGCGCCTTCCAGAGTCGCGCGCATCGCCGCCATCTTCGAATCCATGTCGTCCAGAAAATGCAGCGTGATCGCTTCGCGCGTCTGTGGCAAGGAAGGCGAGCCAAATTCGTACGTACCGTGGTGGCTCAGAATCAAATGTTCGATCAAAATCGCGAGCGGCTCCGGGAAACCGGGAATCGCCTTGATCTTCTCGCGCACTAGCAGCGTGCCTATTGTGATGTGACCGAGCAGGCGGCCCGCAGTGGTGTAATTCGTCGCGCGCTCGTAGCTCAGCTCATCAACTTTGCCGATATCGTGCAGCACGATGCCCGCCAGCAGCACGTCCGCATCCAGTTCGGGATAATGCTCGGTGACGGTGCGCCCGAGGCCGATCAGGCTGACGGTGTGCTCGAGCAATCCGCCGACAAACGCGTGATGCATGCTCATCGCGGCGGGCGCGCGCTTCAGCTTCGGAACGATCGCCGGATCGTTCACCACGCTATTGAGAAGCTTTTGGATCCAGGGATTCTTGACGCCAGCGACGGCTGCACCCAGATCGGCATAAAGCTTCTCGACGTCATACTTCGTGTGCGCGAGAAAATCGGAAAGATCGTAATCGCGGACCGCCGCCGGAACAATCTGCTCCAGCGTCATTTCCTTCTGGCCGTTGTAGAGCTTCACGCGGCCGCGAATCTGCACCACGTCGTCCGCTTCGAAGGTTTTCGCCAGCGCCTCGAAGTTGTCCCACATTTTCGCGGGGATCGAGCCGGTGCGGTCGCGCAGCGCCAGTTCCAGCCAGGATTTCCCGCTGCGTTGTGATGTGCGGATTTCTTTCACGCCGACCATAAACAGCGACGTGACGGCTTGTCCGTCCTGCAGGTCGGAAACGTAATGCGATTTCATTGGCCGTTGACTTTGGGCAGCGGCACTTTCTTCTTTTCTTTCTTCTTCTGTGCGACGTCGGGCGTGGGCTGCACTTCGGTAATCACGCTGGCTCCGGCCACTGCGGCGCTATCCGTGTACCCCGGCTTCACCATCACATAGCTTTCTACGCGCAACTGCCCCAGGTAATCGCGCATCTGCGGCTGCATCTTCTGCATATACAGCCGGTTCATGATTTCGTTTTCCACTTTCGCCTGGGGCTGCAAACCGGCCTGATAATGATTTTCGACTTTGAGCACCTCGAATCCGGTCTTGGTCTGGATCACGTCGGTGATTTGGCCCTTCTCCATTTTGAAGACGACTTCTTCCAGCTGTGGCGCGAGTTCGGTCTGCTTGAAAGTCCCCAGGTCGCCGCCGTCTTTCGCGGTGCTGCCTTCGGAATAGCGCTTGGCGATTTCGTTGAAGTCGTCGCCCTTCATCACGCGGTTGCGCAAATCCTCGGCCTTCTTCTGCACGGATTCGATTTCTTCGGGGCTTTTGCCTTCGGTGCTCAGGAAAATTTCCGATAGCACCACCTGCTCCGGCCGCGTGAATTCCTGCGGGTGCGCGTCGTAATATTGTTTCACTTCGTCGTTCCCAATGTTGATGTGCGAGCCGACTTCGCGCCGCACCACTTCCTGCGTGAGCAGCCCATTGCGGATCGTCGTCTTGTAATCTTCCCAAGCCAGCCCCGACGATTCGACGGCCTTCTCGAGATCCTCCAGGCTGGCGAGGCCGTTCTGCTTACGCACGTCGTCGAGGCGTTTGATCACGTCGGACTCGACGCTGACGCCCATGTCTTTCGCGCGCTGCACCATCAGCGATTGGTCAATCAGCCCGCGCAGCAAATCCTTCTGCTGCTCCTTGAACTCCGCGAAGAGCTTGTCCTGCGGGCAGCCTTGGCAATCGTGCGCAACTTCTTCGCGCAACTGCTCTTCGGCCTTCTGATAGTCGGACATGGTGATCACGTCGTTGTTCACGCGCGCGATAATTTCTTCGACCACCAATGCTTTGGCCTGCGCGCGCGCACCGGAAGGCGCGTAGAGGGCTGCGCTTACCACCAGCGCGCCGGTCAGAATCCAGACAGACGCAAAATTACAATTTTTCATGGGAATCACCCGTCCTAAATTTTATCCCTACGATTGTAGTTGTAGCAATACGTTTCTCGTTGCGCCCATCGGCCCGCCCTGGATGCTCTTCCAGTCGAGCCAGAGAACCCCGGACGGGTCCAGCCGCATGCCCCTGCGTTTGCGCAGCAATTTCACGACGTCGTCAGGTCCCACCGGCGTGTCGTCGTAGAACTTGATGGCTACCTGATCACCCTTGCGGTCAATCGTCGCGACCAAAAGCTTCTCCGCCAGCGCCTTCAACACCGCATAATCGAGGAGATTCTCCACCGACGGCGGCGGCGGGCCGAAGCGATCCTCCAGTTCCTGCCGCACCTCCGCCCGCTCTGCATCGCTGGTGACGCTTGCGATGCGCTTGTAAATCCGCAGGCGCAGGTTTTCGCTATCAATATACTCAGGTGGGATGCGGATTTCCTGTCCCAGGTTGAGTGTGGCCCGGCGTTCGGGCGTCAGAGCCTCGCCCTTGCGTTCGGCAACGGCGTGCTCCATCATTTGGCAGTACATGTCAAAGCCGACCGCCTCGATGTGGCCGTGCTGTTCGCGCCCAAGCAAATTCCCCGCCCCGCGCAGTTCCAGGTCGAGCGCGGCGATGCGGAAGCCCGCGCCGAGATCGCTGAACTCTTTCAACGCTGCGAGGCGTTGGCGCGCGATCGTCGTCAGCGTGGTGTCTGGTGGGACGAGCAGGTACGCGTAGGCGCGTTGATTCGAACGCCCCACGCGGCCGCTTAATTGGTACAGCTCCGAAAGCCCCATGCGGTCGGCGCGATTGATCACGATGGTGTTCGCGCGCGGAATATCCAGTCCATTTTCGATAATGGTGGTGGAGACCAGCACGTCCGCCTCATCACGAATAAACTTCAGCATCACTTTTTCCAGTTCGGCTTCGCGCATCTGGCCGTGCCCCACCACCACGCGCGCTTTCGGTACCAAGCGCTTAATCATCGCGGCGAGCGAAACGATAGACTCGACTCGGTTGTGCACGAAGAAGACCTGGCCATCGCGCGCCAGCTCTTCTTCGATCACGCGCTGCACGAGAGTTTCGGTAAAAGGCGCGACGGTGGTCTGAATCGCCAGGCGATCCTTCGGCGGCGTTTCGATCACGCTCATATCGCGCAAACCCACCAGCGACATGTGCAGCGTGCGCGGAATGGGCGTCGCGGACATGGTGAGCACGTCTACGTTCTTGCGCATTTCCTTCAATCGCTCTTTGTGCGCCACGCCGAAGCGCTGCTCTTCATCCACGACCAGCAGGCCGAGGTCTTGAAACTTCACGTCTTTCGAGAGAATGCGGTGTGTGCCGATCAGGATGTCTACCTTTCCGGCTTCCACTTCTTCCAGAACTTTCTTCTGCTCCTTCTCCGTGCGGAAACGGCTGATCATTTCCACGCGCACGGGGAACGCGGCGAATCGGCGCTTGAACGTCTGATAGTGTTGGAACGCGAGTACCGTGGTGGGCGCGAGCACCGCAACCTGCTTCGAATCGGCAATGGCCTTGAACGCGGCGCGCATCGCCACTTCCGTCTTGCCGTAGCCGACGTCGCCGCAAAGCAGCCGGTCCATCGGCAGATTCGATTCCATGTCGCGCTTCACGTCTTCGATGGCGCGCTGCTGGTCGGTGGTTTCCTCGAACTCGAATGCGTCGTCGAATTCGTGCGTCCAATTCGTGTCCGGCGGGAACGGATGCCCCACCGCCATTTTTCGCTCGGCGTAAAGTTCCAGAAGCTGCTCCGCCATGTCGCTGACGGATTTTTTCACGCGCGACTTGCGCGCTTCCCACACCGTGGTGCCCAGGCGGTCGAGCTGCGGTTCCACGCCGCCAAGTGAGGTGTACTTCTGAATCAGGTCGAGGCGCGCGAGCGGGACGTACAGCTTCGCGTCGCCCGCGTAGCGTAACAGCATGAACTCGCCGTTCGCGCCTTCCATGGCCACTTGGCGCAGGCCTTCGAATTGGCCGATGCCGTGATCCACGTGGACAACGTAGTCGCCGGGTTTCAGATCGCTGAAATCGCTGAAGAAGCTTGCAGTCTTGGGCCGCGCGCGCGAACGCTGTGACGGAGGTGCCTGCGTCTCGAAAAGATCAGCATTGCCGTAGAGCACTACTTTCGCGTCGGTGAAGACTACGCCTTCGGACAGCGGCGCTTTGGTGAGCAACATCGCGGAGCCCGGCGCGTTGCTGCCCTCTTCGGCGAGGCGCGTCACTGTGGCGTTTTCTTCCAGCTCGCCCATGCGGTAGGGCAATTCAAATTCGTGGCAGATGTCGGCGAAGCGCTCGAGCTCGCCGGTGCTCGCAGCCGAAACCATCACGTTTTCGCCCGCCGCGATGCGATTGCGCGCTTCCGCAATAAACGCCGCGACATTTCCGTGATAGCGCGTGGTCGGTTGCGTGTGCAGTGTACGGGTTGCGCCCGCTCCGTCGTGACCTGGTGGAGCAGCGCCATTGCCGGATTCCGGCGCCTCGACCGCCAAATGCTCGATCGCGAGGCGGGGCGCCATCTGCAGCGCCAGACTCCACTCCTCATCATCGAAAATAAACTTGTCGGGCGGTTCCGCCACCGGATCTTCCACCGCGTCGAACGCCTCCGCCAGTTGCGCGCGATATTTTTCGATGGACGCCGCCAGCAGCGAAGGTTCATCCGCGATGATCAGCGGCTCAACGGTCAAATCGAACAGCGTGGACTTACGATTCTCGCGCAGCGCTTCGCGGAATTCCCATCCGGGATAAAAACCGCTGGGCGCCGCATCATCTTCACGCCCGGATGCAACGGAAACCCGCGCGCGCTCCAGGACCTCCGAGCGAAGCGGATATTCCGTCAGCGGCAGCAAAGTCGCGCGCTCCATGGGATTCGTCGAGCGCTGCGTATTGGGATCGAAAGCGCGAATAGATTCGATGGTGTCGCCGAGCAGCTCGACGCGCACCGGCTGCGGCGATTCCGGCGAGTAAATATCAATGATGCCACCGCGCACCGCGTATTGTCCCGGCATCTCGCAGGTAATCTGCTTGTCGTAGCCCGCGCTCGAGAGGAAGTCGATCAGCTCCTGATGCGGAATGGATTCGTCGCGCGCGATCGTCCGCGCCAGCTGCGAATAAAATTCGCGGTCGCGCATCCGCCACACCGCGGCCTGCACCGGCACGATCAGTAAATCCGCATCGCCGGTGGCGAAACGCCACAGCGCCACAGCGCGGTCTTCGGAAATCTCCGCGTGCGGCGAACGGTTTTCGTAGGGCAGCACTTCGTGCGCGGGCAAATGCGCCACGCGCCGCCCGGGCTTGCCCGTGACCGCGCGATAAAAATAACGCACCGGCTCGAGGAGCGCTTCGGCGCGCTGGTTAGTATCCACCAATAAAACGGTCGGCCGACCCAGCTCCGCGAAGGCTAGTGGAATCAGCAGTGCTTTCGCGGAATCGGTGAGGCCTGCCAGGCGCACCTCGCCGCTACTGCGCCGCAGCGCCTCGAATGTTTCCTCGACAACCGGGCGACGGGCCACCCGCGCGAGAAGCTCGCTGACCAGGGGAAGAATCATGCTTGGAGTTGCGCGATGCGTTCGACCAGCCGGGAGGTTGAATAGCCGGGTTCGAGCGGCAGGCGCACCACTTGCCCGCCCGCTGCTTTTACAGCGTCATCATCTGCATATGCATTTTCGCACGAGCCTGCTTCGCCGCCTTGCGCCAGCACATCGGGCGCGAGACGCGCGATGAATTCGCCAGCGGTGGGCTCGTTGAAAATTGCGACTAAATCCACAGCTGCCAGCGCCGCCAAAATCTCGGCGCGTTCGGCGGCCGGGATGATAGGCCGCACGGCGAAATTTCTGGCGGCTGCCGCCGGACCCGGGGTGCTCGGCGCGCCGATGAGTCTCGCGGCTTGGTCCGCCGCCACCCGCACACTTTCGTCGCTTTGCAGCGCCACGACTAATATGTCGCCGAGCCCACGCGCCTGTTCCAGCAGGCGGACGTGTCCGGGATGCAGCAGGTCAAACGCCCCGGCCACGCAAACTACGCGCTTTCCGTTGCGTTTCCACTCCTGACGTTGGAGAATCAAATCGGATTGCGAGACCACTGCCAATTGCCTATTCCTCATTCCGCCCAAGCGGAAAAACACAAACACTCTATTCTACCATGTCGCGCGGATATGCCGCGGAGCGCCCGGTGAAGCTCTGGCAAATCATTCTCGCGGTCATCGGCGTGGTGTTTCTCGCGCTCGGCTCGCGCTGGATTCGTGTCGCGGAACTTCCTAAGCAAGAGACCTGGCTGGACGCGGGCGGCTGCCACACGCCGATGACGGTCCTTGATCCACCTGCTGACGTAAAGCCTGCCGGGAGCGTCGTACTGCTGCACGGGCTCTCCGCTAATCGACGGCTGATGATGTATCTCGCCGAAGATTTTGCCGGCCACGGTTTCCGCGCGTATGCGCTCGATCTGCCCGGCCACGGCGACAGCCGCGACGCGTTTTCATTCGCGCACGCGCAGGATTGCGCTACCGCCGCGGTCGAATCCCTGATTCACAGCGGACAGCTCGATCCCAAAACCACGATCCTGCTGGGCCATTCGATGGGCGGAGCCATCGCGATTCGCATGGCCGATCGCGATCCTGTGGCCGCTACCATCGCGCTTTCTCCGGCTCCGATGACTGCGCCGCAGCGCATGCCAACGAATCTGCTGGTCTTCAGCGCCAGCGCGGATTTGGGCATTCTGAAACGCGTGGCACAGAGTCTGGCTGACGCAGCCGGCGGCCAGCGCACCGCGCCGGAAGATTTCGCGCAGCAGCGGGCATTCGATCTGCGCCGGCTGCCGCGCTCGACTCACACCAGCCTGCTCTCCGACCGCCGCGTGGCGCACGATTCCGAAAACTGGGCGATGCAAGCTCTCTTCCCCGATATCGCCGCGGATACGCTCACGTTGAATCTGGACCTGGCCACGTACGAAACGTTCGGCAAGGGACGCAGGCGCCTCGCCGGCGGCGCGCTCGGATTCCTGGGCATCCTGCTACTGTTTCCGATGGTCGTCGCACTTGCCGCGAAATTGGCCGTGCCGTCCGTCGCGACCGACTCGACAAACGCAGCGAGTCCTGCCGCCG
This sequence comes from uncultured Acidobacteriota bacterium, assembly GCA_963786205.1. Taxonomy (GTDB): domain Bacteria; phylum Acidobacteriota; class Terriglobia; order Acidiferrales; family UBA7541; genus Palsa-295. Next base: position 306,822 of record CAWAYG010000009.1, on the reverse strand, counting down.
CCCAAATCGAATCGCCCGGGAATCATCCGTCTACACGTCTGCTGCTGGGCGAAACAGCGCTGTGCGCGATGATCGGTGTGCTGCTGCTAGTCGTCGGCGTGCCGCTCAAATTTCTGCACATTTACACCGGCGCGTACCTCACATCGCTGCTGCTCGTCGTCGGCGTCATGCTGCTGATTATCAATTTCGGCTATGCGATGGAATACGCGTCGCTCCCCGGCAGAAAGCTCATTGTCGCCGCGATCTTGGGCTTCGCCACGTTCCTAGCCATCGGCGCCTGGCTGAATTGGCAGCTGGACGACGCCTGGCTCAACGCGCCGCGCTGGCTGCGCTTCGCGGGATTGCTGCCAGTCATGTGGATTTACAGCTTCGCGGAAGAAGTCGCGCTCGGACCAGTACACCACGGCCTCGCACGCGCCGTACGCTTCGCAATTTTTCTGCTGCTGCGCGCGGAGATATTTCTCGCCTGCACACTCGCCTGGTATATATTCGCCAGTGGACAGGTGCTCATTCCGATACTTTTCGTGTATCTGGCGGTGTTCTCCATTCTGCAAAGGCTTGGTACCGATGCGTTACGATCTCGCACCGGCTCCGCCACAGCCGCGGCATTATTTGGTGCTATACTCGCTTCCTGGTTCATTGCCTCCGTTTTCCCTCTAACTTGAGCCAGGTCACAGCAGGGGACATGAAAGAAATAGCGATTGTCGGCGGCGGTCCTGCCGGTGCGCTTTGTGGCGAACGCCTGGCCAGCGCCGGTTTTCAGGTGACGATTTACGACGAGCGCCTCGCATGGGAGAAACCCTGCGGCGGCGGCTTAACTCATAAAGCTATCGAAGCTTATCCCTTTCTGCTCGATTCCCACCAGCCGAAGAAAATCGTACGCAAGGCGGAGCTGATTTCCAGCAGCGGCCACCGCGCGCAGTTCGAAATGAACCATCCCATCGTGATTTACGCGCGCAAAGTGCTGAACGGGCTGCTGCTCGATCGCGCCATTGCCGCTGGATGCACGGCGGTCTGCTCGCGCGTGACGAATGTGAAAACCCATGGCCCGCGCGTCAGTCTGATGGCCGGGGGCGAAGAGCGCTTCTCGGATTTCATCGTGCTGGCTGCGGGCGCGCGCAATCAGTTGCTGCCGGAAACCACTGCCCTCGGCTCAAATGATTTGGAAGTCACGATGGGCTATTTCGTTCCCACCGAGGAAGACATCATCAAAATCAAGTTTCTGAAGCAGTTTGAAGGCTACCTGTGGTCTTTTCCGCGCGCCGATCATCTTTCCGTGGGCATCTGCGCGAAGATGGGACAGACATCGACGCCGGTGCTGCGTGGCCATCTGGATGCCTTCTTCGAAGAAGAAAAAATTCCCCGCGCCGGTGCGCAGTTTTACAGCCACGTGCTGCCTTCGCCGCAGGCCAAGACAATTCGCAGCCGCAAAATCATGGGCCGCAACTGGGCCATGGCCGGCGACGCGGCTGCTACAGTAGATCCGATCACCGGCGAGGGCCTCTACTACGCTCTGCGCTCCGGTGATTTGCTGGCACAGGCAATTGCGGCCGGTCAGCCCGAACTTTATCCCGAGCAATTGCGCGCCGCTTTCTCGGCGGACCTGGAATTTGCCGCCAAGATCGCCAAAAAAGTGTTTCGCGGCACTTTTCTCGGCGGCGCCATCACCACGCGCATGGTGCAGCTGCTGAACTATTCGCCGGCGTTTCGCGATCTGATTCGCGACGTCTTCAGTGGCTCGCAGGATTATCGCAGCCTCAAGCGCCGCTTGTGGGCTCAGCTAGGCATCACCGTCGCGGAATTCACGCGCAGCTTCCTCGATCCGCGCAGCATCGCGTGCGCGCGGGCTTCCGCATCCACCCCAGCGAGCGACCGCGAACCTGCGCAATGAAGCGACGTACCAAGCCGCGCAAGCGCACTAGCCCCGCGAAGAAGGTGAAGCGCTCCAAGTCTCGGCACACAGCAGCCGCAGCAAAGCCGCGCATTGGCCTTGAATCTTCTATCCAGCGCGTCGTACCGCGCGAATGGACCATCGCCTCAATTGACTGGCGCCTTCCCGCCGTGCTCTCCACCCCCGCAATGATCGGCATGATGGAGCTCGCCGCAGCGCAGGCCGTGCAACCGGAGCTGGCTCCCGGGGCGATTACGGTGGGCACACGGATTGAAGTGGATCATCTAAAAGCGGTAACCGAAGGCGCCACCGTGCGCGCAGCCGCGCGCCTGGTCGGCTACCGGGGCCGCTTCCTGGTCTTCGAGGTAGAGGCCCGCTCCGGCGATTTACTTCTGGGCCGCGGCAAAGTTTTCCGCGCCATCATCGAACCACAAATGTTTAGCGCTCGTGCGTCCGCGCGGGTGAATTCGTAACCGCCGCGCGTGCTCTTTCGTTTCTGCGACTAGCCCGTCCCCGCGCATCCTCTGGAAAATCCTTCGGTTGAGCGACGCTGCTGCCCGTGCTAACCTTTCCTCTGCGTCAGACGCTCGAGTGGCGGAACTGGCAGACGCGCCGGACTCAAAATCCGGTGGCCGCAAGGCCGTGTGGGTTCGATTCCCTCCTCGAGCACCATTTATATTTGTGGCGCGAGCCATTCGCGCGCAGGATCATTCCCTCCTCCACGGAGAACGTCATGAAGAACTCCTCGCCGGAAAGTGAAAACCAAAAAGCAAATGAAGGCCTGACGCGCCGCCGCTTTCTGGAAGCGACGGTCGGCACTACAGTCGCTTCGGCGATGGCGGGCAGGTTATTGCCAAGCGCGTACGCGCATTCGCACACGCATGCGCCCGTCGCAGCCGCGGACGCGAAGAATGGCATCCCCTACCGCACGCTCGGCAACACCGGCGAAAAAGTTTCCTCCGTCGGCCTCGGCGGATATCACATCGGCATGCAATCCGACGAACAGGACAGCATTCGCATCATCCGCACCGCGCTTGATGAAGGGATCAATTTCCTCGACAACTGCTGGGACTACAACGGCGGCACCAGCGAAATCCGCATGGGCAAAGCACTGCAGGACGGCTACCGGCAAAAAGCATTCCTGATGACCAAGATTGACAGCCACACCAAGCAAGGCGCGACCGCGCAAATCAACGAATCTCTACGCCGGCTGCAGACCGACCACATTGATCTTCTACAATTCCATGAAGTGATTCGCGACACCGACCCCGAAGCGATTTTCGCGCCGAATGGCGCGCTGGAAGCGGCCGTCGCCGCGAAACAGCAGGGCAAGATTCGGTACATCGGTTTCACCGGCCACAAAAGCCCGGAGATTCACCTGAAAATGTTGAACACCGCTTTCGCGCACAAATTCACTTTCAATTCCGTGCAGATGCCGCTGAATTTGATGGACGCGCACTACGACAGTTTCGAAAAATTAGTTCTGCCCGTGCTGGTGGCGCACAATATCGGCGTGCTGGGGATGAAACCTCTGGGGAACGGGCTGATCCTGCGGAGCAAAACGGCCGAGCCAGTCGAGTGCCTGCAATATGCGCTGAACTTGCCTACGAGCGTTGTGATCACCGGGTGCGACACGCTGCCCATCCTGCAGCAAGCCCTGCAAACGGCGCGCACGTTTCGCCCGCTGAGCCAGGAGCAGGTTGCCGCCTTGCTCGGGAAAACCGAAAAGGCCGCGCAGGGTGGCGAGCACGAGCTGTACAAAACCGCCCATAATTTCGACGGCACCATGATGAATCCGCAGTGGCTGGATTAACGCCTAGCCTAAAAATTTATCGTGTGTCATCCCGAGCGTAGCGAGGGATCTGCTTTTCTCTCAAACGCCCGACCGAATGACCGTTCCCCGCACTAACTTCCGCTGCCGCCGCGAATCAGACGAATTGCTTCCGGCAACGCCGCAGCTTCTGCTGGCGTTCCGCTGCCCGCGCCGCGTCCCGCCGCAGCGCCATTGGCATCCTGCGCGTCCGCTGATCCTTCGCCGCCTTCGCCTGGCGCGAGAAACAAATTCGATTCCAGGCCATGCTGCTTGGTATAGAGGTCGAAATAGCGTCCGTGCGCCGCGTACAAAGACGCGTGCGTGCCGCGCTCAATGATTCGCCCGGCCTCGAGCACCAGAATCTGGTCAGCACGCCGCACCGTCGACAACCGGTGCGCGATTACGAAAGTGGTGCGTCCGCGCATCAGGTAGCGCAAGCCCTCCTGAATGAACGCCTCGGATTCCGAATCGAGGCTGGAAGTCGCCTCGTCCAGAATCAGAATGCGTGGATCGGCCAGAATCGCACGCGCGATGGAAACGCGCTGGCGCTGCCCGCCCGAGAGCTTTACGCCACGTTCGCCCACCACGGTGTCGTACTTGTTCTCGAAATTTTCGGCAAATTCATCCACGCGCGCGATGCGGCAAGCGGCCAGAATTTCTTCTTCCGTAGCGTTCGGGCGCGAAAAGCCCACATTCTCGCGAATCGAGCCGTCAAATAGAAAAGTTTCCTGCAGCACCACGCCCAGCTGCGTGCGGTAGGAATCGAGGCGCACTTTCGCCAAATCCACGCCATCCACCAGCACGCGCCCACTCGTGGGCACATAAAAAGCCGCAATCAACCCGATGACCGTGGATTTTCCTGCGCCCGACGGACCAACCAGCGCTGTCACAGTTCCCGGCTGCGAGTTAAACGCGATTCCGTGCAGAACTTCCTTGCCCGTGTCGTACGAAAAACTCACATCCTCGAAAACCACTTCACCCCGAATGCGCTCCAGCGATTCGCGGCGGTCCGGATCTTCGTCCTCGGGGTTTTCGTTCAGCACTTCGCGCGTGCGCTCCAGGCCGGCCAAGGCTTCCGTGATCTGCGGCCCGATCGCCACGATCTGGAAAACCGGCGCGATCAGAAATCCCAGGAACATTGTGTACGAAAAGAAGGTTCCGGGGGTCATGGTCCCAGCGAGAATCTGCCGCGCACCCAGAAACATAATCATTGCGCTGACGATTCCCATCAAGCTGGTGGCCGAAAGGCTCATCAACGAAGTGGCCGTGAGCGTTTGCAGAACATTGTCCAGCAGCCGCTGCACACCTGCGCCAAACACTTTTTCCTCTCGCGCTTCGGCATGATAGCCCTTCACCACGCGCACGCCGCCAATCGACTCCGTCAACCGCCCCGTCACTTCGGCGTTAATTTTCGGCCGCGCGCGAAAAATTGGCCGAATCGTCTTGAACGCCCGGTTCAGCGTTATACCAAAAATAAAAAGCACGATGAACGCCACCGCCGTCATGCTCACGCTGGTCCGCAGCAGGTACACCATGGCGAACACCGCCGTCAGGATTCCACCCGCGAACTCCACCAGGCCCGTGCCGATCAGGTTGCGCACGCCTTCGACATCACTCATGATGCGCGAGATCAACACGCCGGTTTTGTTCGCGTCGTAGAACGACACCGGCAAACGCCCGATGTGCGCTTGCACTTTTTCGCGTAGCTCGGAAATCATGCGCCAGGAAGATTTCGATAGCAGTTGCGTGAGCGCGTAGGACGTGAGGCCCTGAATCACCGTCGCGGTGACGACCACCAGCACGATCACTGGCAGCAGGCGCGCTTGGCGCTTTAGAATCACGTCGTCGAGGAAATATTTTGTAGAAGCCGGCAGAACCAGGCCCGAAACGCGGTTGATCACCATCAGCCCGAAACCTATTGCCAAAACTCCGCGGCGCGGTTTGATCAGCGCCAGAACGTCCGGCAACAGCTTCCAGTCGAATTTTGCCTTCGCCAGCTTGCCGTCGCCGCTATTCTTCCTTTCCTGACGCTCCATGCGGTTGCCCATCCGTTCCACGCCAGGACTGGTTTGTCTTCCGAGCATTCTTCACTATACCTTGAAACCCGAGCACCCCGCCGAAGCGCCACGCAGCCGAGTTTCCTGCCAAGAATTTGGAATGATGTGCGTACATCCTAAGATGCGGGCGACGGTGGCCGCGACGCAACTTTCGCCGCAAAGGCCGCGGGGCCTCTGGGCCTTCTCCAGACTTGTTTTCTCTGTGTCCTCCACCTTTCTCTGCGTTCTCTGTGTTAAATATTTTGAAGTTGCCGCAAAGCTCCGCCGCAGTTGTCCCGCCCCGGCACGGGTGATAGACTTTCCCGCATGGCCAAGAAAAAACCAGCACGCAAAAAGAAATCCGCGAAGAAACCGGCAAGCCCAAAAAAGAAAATAATCGCCAAGAAGAAGGTCGCGCCGAAAAAAATCGCGCCAAAGAAAAAGCCCGCTCGTCGCAAGAAGAAATCCGCTCCCCGCACGCCCGCCGAAGTCTCGAACCCCGTTTTCTCGCCCAGCGGTCGCGGCCTAGGTCCCGGCGCCGGCGGACAATCCGGTGACAACCAGGGCCTCTCGCGCAAGGAGTTCGCAGGCTCGGAAAGCGTGGAAGAATTGGCCGAAGAAGGACAGGACTACGAAGCGGAAGTCGTCGCCGGCGTACAAAATGCCCGCGATCCCGACCAAGGCGAAGTAACCACGAAAGAAGTTCCCGAAGACGACGTACCCACCGAATACGACGAACAATAAAGCGCGCGCGCCAGAGACAAGCCACGGCAACTCCGGCGCTCGACCCAAGACCACCGGCGATCCTGGGTCGCCCGCAATCCTGGGCCGAGCAGCACGAAGTTACGTTGCGCAGCGCCTTTCACGTCGATCAACTGCCATACGCCCTAATTCCCGCCGGCGGTATGGCTTTTCGCGCGTTCGCCGCGTTCTTCGCTGTACGTTTCATCCGGGTCACGAATATTATGCGCGGGCTGGTCGTGCAGTGTCCTCATGAACGCATCTACTTCCTTCGAGGCCCTCTCGCGTGCGATGCCGTAGCGTTCCTGAATGCGCCCGATCAGTTTGTCGCGCTTGCCGCCGATCACTTGCAGATCGTCATCGGTCAAGCTTCCCCATTTTTCGCGCACCTGGCCCTTGTACTGCTTCCATTTCCCTTCCAATTGATCGAAGTTCATTGATGGTCTTCCCCTTTGCGATAGGAACCGCGCTCACTTGCCCCAAGAGCCGTTTCCGAATATCGCGTTCGAACGTCCGCAGGAGACCCACGCAATGTGCTTGCCAGCGCCAGCGCGAAGTCTGAAGTTGAACCGGCAGAGCAACATCCGCCGCGCTGCAGTGCAGGTGCGCATGTATCGGCCCGGCCTGTTGCCGTGTAATTTTGCGCAGGTTTCGGTGGATTTTCCCCCCGCCTACGCCGGCCTTCAGAAATCGTAGTACTCGTGAAGGCCCCCATCGCGTGCGTCGCCATACACACAGGCACAGCCCGTAACTTGGCCGCGTCTTCCTTGTTAGATAATTGTGACATCGGATTGGCCCGGGTAACCATGCTTGCTACCATTGCATCTGCTAGACATGCGCTCGGGCATGATTTGAACCTTGTCAGTTTATTTTTGCGTCAAAAGCTCGCAACTCGGGTTAGTACGCGGCATGCAGGAAAATTCGCCGGTGCGGTCACGCCGGTGGGCTGCTCGGCCGATGAACACACTTAGCGGAAGGCACTGATCGTCGTTCACACATTTCGTGCGAAGGGACAAGCCGATGAAAAAGCGTGCGTGTTTGGCTGGGATACTGGCCGTAGCCGGGGCCTTGGGGTTGACGGCGTGTGGCAGCGGCGGTGGTTCAAGCACTCCGATCGTGGTCTCCATCAATACCGATGTTTCGAATATCGAGACGTTCCAAACCGTGCAATTCAGCGCCACCGTGACCGGCACTTCGAATACGGCCGTCACCTGGCAGCTCAGCTGCAATACGACGCCGGCCACGGTCTGCGGCACGATGTCCGCCAGCGGCATGTACGTGGCGCCGAATACGGTGCCGACGCTTGCTACCGCGAGCAGCACTGATCCGGCCCAGTTGATCGTAACCGCGATTTCGCAGGCCGACTCTAACGCTACCGCTAGCACCGGGGTATTCACCATTGACTCGCTGAACATGCAGCCGTACACCGCACCCGTGCCGCTGGGTTCGTCCGGCTCGAATGCGAATGCTATCTGCCCCACTCCCGCGCCGGGGTTTTGTTTCGGCGGAACCTTGGGATCATTGCTGACAAGCAACGCCACTCCGCCAGCGATTGTTATCCTGTCTAACAATCACGTTCTCGGCCTGAGCGATGGCGGAGCCGTCGGGCAAGAAGTGACGCAACCCGGCGTGATAGAAACGGGCTGTTCCCTAACCGGAACGATCAATGTGGCGACTGTGACCAACATTCTAAGTCTGCAGACGCAACCCATTCCGGCGTTTCCAGTGGACGTCACGACGGCGCAGATCACCACCGGACAAGTGGACCTTACCGACAGCATTTTAGAATTGGGCGCGGTCAGTAATGGCATCCCGCAGCCCGCTCCTCCTGCCGCCAGTACCATGGCTGCGACTGTGAACCAATTATTGGCGAAAAGCGGGCGCACCACGGGACTCACATGCGCTGCCGTCGAATCTGTTAGCGTGAGCGCTCAAGTCAGTTACGAACAAGGTTGCGCAACGACTAACCCCTTTAACGTCACCTATACCGACGAAATCGTGGTCGCAAACATGTCGAATGAACAGAGCTTCATTGGCGATGGGGATTCTGGTTCGTTGGCCGTGGACGAGGCTACCGCGCAGCCCGTCGCTCTGATGTTTGCCGGCAGCAACACCAGTGCGATTGGTAATCCGGTCGCGGATGTCCTCAACGCGTTGCACACCAGCACCGGGCACACATACTCCTTTGTTGGCGGCGCGCAACACACGGTAGCGGGATGCTCGCTGCCGGGGCTAAGCTCCGTGAAGGTGACGCCGCAATCCGCTGCTGCAGTTCCCGCCAGCACGGCGCAACGCGGTCAGGCAGCCGCCGCGAGCTACAGCACACAGATTATGAATACACCTGGCGTCTCGGCCTACGGCGGGGGCGGCAGCCTCGACGCTCCGCAAGAGCCGGCTGTCCTGATCTTCGTCGCGCCCGGCGCATCGCACGCCGGCATTCCGACGACGATTGAGGGAGTTCGTACGCGACTCATCGAATCGAATTCCGCGTCTGCGCACGGCGCGTTGAGCGCGCAGCAAACTGCGCAACTCGCATCAGAATCGGTGCAGGCGCAAGCGAACGAAATCCCCGCCAGCGCCATCGAGCAAACCAAAGCCTTCAAAGAGCAGCACGTAACGGAACTGATGAGCGATCCCGCCGTAGTCGGCGTGGGCGTCAGCGCCAGCCTCGATAGCGCGGGCGATCCCGCGCTAATGATCTACGTGCTGAAAGGGAAAACGCACAACGCGATTCCCGCGACCATTGACGGCGTGCGCACGCGCATCAAGGAAACCAGCCCGTTCCGCGCGAATGTGTCGCACCCGCTGAAGTCCCCGGCAGGCGCCGGCTGCCATGTGCCGAAGAACGCGCCAGTGACTACGCTGAACGCTGCTCCCGCGCTGCTGCAATCAAGCGCAGCGCCAAGTCCCAGCGTCCAGCCAATCGCGCTCACCACCACGCAGCGCTAGCATGTCAAAATAGTTCCGCCGCGCGCCGCCCGAGCGAGCGTTCGACGCGGCGTCTCGACAGTTCGCGACAAAAAAGCCAGTAGGTGTCATCCCAAACCCGCGACAGCGGGTGGGGGATCTACTTTTGGTAGAAATGCAAAGGAAAAAGCAGATTCCTCGGGCATAATTCGCCCTCGGAATGACTGTTTTGAGCATATTCCCGCAAACTGTGTCGCTCGTCAGCTTTTCTCTGCGTACTCCGCGTCTCTGCGGTAAAATCCGCCTCGACCTGACATGGCCTCCAAGAAGCCACCCACTCTGCAGTACGTCTGCCTCGCAATCCTCTTCGTACTGGTCTGCGCGTACCAAGCCCGCGCGATGCTCTACTACTTCCCCGAAATGTTTCACCACCAGGCCGTCGGCTGGCCGTTCATCCCCTCCTACACCGATGGCCAACCTCGCGCAAATTTTGCGCTGCCCAACGCGCTCGACGCCGGCATAAGAGAAGCCGACATCGTGGTGGCAATCAACGGAAAACGTTTCACAGCCACAGCAGTCTACGGCGAAGCCATAGCACACGCCGCAGCGGGCGACACGATGCAAGTAACCGTCCGCACGCCCGGCGAGGCCGCCCCGCGCACTGCAAACGTGACCCTCCAGCCGCACAAGCTCTTTTTGAGCAGCGCCGGCATCGTGATGGTGGTGACGCTGAAAATCGTGCTGCCCGTCTTTTGTATTTTGCTGGGATTCTGGGTCGCCGCGGTGCGCCCGCGCGATCCCTCGGCGTGGCTGTTGCTGCCGGTCCTGCTGTTTCTCTCGACGCTTTACAACGCCGGAATGGAAAGCTGGGGTCTCGGGGTTCGGGATCTCGCGACGGTCTACCGCGTCGCCATCAATTCCGCGTGGCCGCTCTTCATGTTCCTGTTCGGCCTGTATTTTCCGGAGCGCTCTTCGGACAGGGAAGATCCTCGCTGGTGGCGCTGGACCGTCGCCATCTATATCCCCACCATGATTGTGGTTGCGCTACTGACGACCATCGAACAGCTCGGCGAAGTCGAGAATTTCGTCGCGGTTGCGCGCCTCGACGCGTTTTTGGAGCGCATGAACCCGCTGCTTTTCGTGCTCACGTTTGTCGGCGTGGGCAGCTTCTTCGCGTCCATGAAAATCAAATCGAGCCTGGCGGCATCGCACGACGCAAGGCGCCGCTTCAATCTCGTTTACGCCGGTGCGACGGTCGCATTGACGCCGCTTTTCATCCTCTCCGTCATTCAGTCGTTCAAGGGCAAGCCGCTCGAGCAGATTTTTCCGGAGTGGTTGGTGCTCGGCTGCTACCTGATGCTGTTGTTTTTCCCGGTGACGCTGGCCTACGCGATCGTGGTGCAGCGTGCGATGGACGTGCGCGTGGTTGTTCGTCAGGGCCTGCAGTATGCGCTGGCGCGCCACGGCGTCCTCGTCATGCAAATCATCCTCACCAGCATCATCGTCACGGCGGCGGTTACTCTCGAAAGCGGCGCCGAGCGAAGTCGCCCTCAGAAAATAGTAATTATTTCCCTCAGTTTCATTGCGATTTTGTGGCTGCGGAAATTGTCGGGCGCTGTTCGCGCGTGGGTTGACCGCCGCTTTTTCCGCGACGCCTACAACGCCGAGCAGATTCTCTCCGACCTCAGCGATGAGGTTCGCTCCATCGTCGAAACCAAACCGCTGCTGGAACGCGTGGCGCAGCGCATCGCGGAATCTCTGCACGTGCCGCGCGTCGCCGTGCTGCTGGAAGATGGCGGCTGCTACAAGCCCGCCTACGCGATGGGTTACGCATCGGCACCCGAAGGCGGCCTGCCGGATTCTGCCGCCACGATTCAGCGCTTGCGCCGGGATTCCGATCCCGAACGGATCTATCTTGACGATCAGGATTCCTGGATTAACTCCTCTTCCGTTTCGGAAGACGAGCGGCGCACGCTCGCCGATCTTCATCCGCAGCTGCTGCTGCCGCTTTCGATGAAGGAAAAACTTCTCGGCCTTATCGCCCTCGGCGAAAAGCGTTCTGAGGAGCCTTATTCCGGCACCGACTTGCGCCTGCTGAAATCCGTCGCGACGCAAACGGGCCTGGCGCTTGCCAACGCCCAGCTGACCAGCGCCATAGCCGTGGAAGTGGGCCGCCGCGAAAAAATGAATCGCGAAATCGAAATCGCGCGCGAAGTTCAGGAGCGTCTTTTCCCACAGAAGCTGCCGCCCGTTGCCGGTGTGGATTATTGCGGACGCTGCCGCACCGCGCTGGGCGTCGGCGGCGATTACTACGATTTCCTCGCGCTGCCAGGAGGAATGCTCGGCGTCGCGCTGGGCGATATTTCCGGCAAGGGCATTCCCGCCGCGCTGATGATGGCCAGCCTGCAGGCTTCGCTGCGCGCCGAAGCCATGCGCGCCGGAAACGAAATCGCCGCGCTGATGTCGCGCGTCAATCAGGCTTTGTACGAAGCTTCCTCGGCGGATCGCTACGCCACTTTCTTCTACGCGCAGTTCGATCCTGCGTCGCGGCGGCTCGCGTATGTGAACGGCGGCCACTGCGCGCCTCTGCTTTTTCGCGCCGATGCGAGTGGGGGAACCTCCGGAGTCGAGCGCCTCGGCAGCAAGAAAATCGAACGCCTCGACGAGGGCGGCCCCGTGATCGGATTAATTCCGGACGGCGCGTACCAGCAAGCGGACCTAACGCTCGCTCCCGGCGATCGCCTGGTCATCTTCACTGACGGCGTCAGCGAAGCCATGAATTCCGCGTTGGAAGAATGGGGCGAAGACCGCCTGATCTCCACCGTGCGCGCGACGCAAGAATGCGACGCCTCCGAGACCATCACGCGCATCATGCAAGCAGCCGATCAATTCGCCGCAGGCGCTCCGCAGCACGACGACATGACCCTGATCGTTCTGCGCTTTCTCTGACGATGCGACAAGGATCTCTCCCTCGCGTGAATGTCACCCAAACATTCGCAGTTGCTTTTGCCCGCCTGCCGCATCTATAAGGGGATGAAGCCAGCCCCATCGACGGAGGTCAAACCCATGAAAATCCAGGCCGCAATCCTAGCTGTAACTCTGTGCTCTTCAACCATCGCGCTACAACCCGCATCGGCTCGCACCACCGCGCCGCAAAAGTCATCCGCGCAAATGGCGCAATCCGCGCACGCGGAGATCGTCAACGCCACCGGCCAGAAAATCGGCACAGCCACGTTTTCGCAGGCCGCAGGCGGCGTGCGCATTGACGTGGACGTGACCCAGCTTCCTCCCGGCACGCATGGCATCCACATCCACGCCGTCGGAAAATGCGAAGGTCCCGATTTCAAAACGGCAGGCGGCCATTTCAATCCAGCGGCGAAAAAGCACGGCAAGGACAACCCGGAAGGCCCACACAACGGTGACCTGCTGAACCTGGAAGTTGCTGCGGATGGCCATGGCACCGCGTCATTGCTCGACGCCAACGTCACGCTGCACGATGGCCTTACTTCGCTATTTCAACCCGGTGGCACCTCGATCGTAATCCACGCGGCAGCTGACGACTACAAGACCGACCCGGCAGGAAATTCCGGCGCCCGCATCGCCTGCGGCGTAATCGTAAAATAATCGAAAGCATGCAGCCGCAGGTTTTGACGATGTGGCGGCCAGCTTTAGCTGAGCGCCTTTGCCGTTGCAGTTGAATTTGTAGCGGCCGGTCCCGCAACGCGGGACCGGGCAGCCGTTGCGGTAGTATTTGACGTGCCCTTGGTAGCGGCGTCCGCCGCGGCAGACGCCATCGGTGGCACAGCAATCACCGATAGCGGTCTAAAGACCGCCGCTACGAATATTCGCACCGTTCTCCGCAAACTGTTACGCGAGCGAAACCGGGCATGGGTGTACGCAAAACTTCATGAGGCGAGGAAAAACTACTGCGTATCAATCGTGCGCAGCGCCGTCTGTTCATCCGGAAAATCGGTGAACACCGTGTGCAAATTGGTCATGTGCAAAATTTCCCGCGCGCGCGGGCTCAAATCCACAGCGTGCAATTCCGCATTATTCTTGCGCGCCGAATATAATCCGCGGATCAACTGCCCGATTCCGGAGCTGTCCAGGTACGAAACGTCGCGAAAATTCAGCAACACGCGCTTGCGCCCGTCCTCGAACAGGTCCAGGAGCAATTCGTGAACCGCCTCGCCCTCGATCAGCGTAAATCTTCCGCGTACATCCACCACCGTTACGGTTCCCAATTGACGTGTACTAGCACTAAAACCCACCAATGGCCTCCCCACATATGCTGGCTCTATCTTACCGCAGGCGCAAGGAAATCCTGAAATCGCGACAGCGGGACGCACCACGGCCGCTGCGCGCGAAAAACTCTATGCGGGAAAGCTACGATGATATTTCGGCCAGCCAGCAGTCCAGCAGCTTCAATTGCTCGGGCGCGGGATTGACGAACGTTACACCCATGCCCATGCCCTCTTGCACGTAGACGATCTTGCCCTTCGTTTCGAACACGCCTTGATCGCGCGATATGCGCACGTCGAGCACGGTGCCCTGCGGCAATGTGATCAGCACGTCCACGTAACATCCCTTGCGGCTGATCTCGGAGATGCGCCCGGAAATGCGCGTGTCGCTTTTGGGTTCGCGCAGTTCGATGCTTGCGATCAATGTGAAGCGCGGCACTTCGCGGTGTTCGCGATACGGTCCGCCGGGCTTGACCGGTGTGCCGGAAAATGTGCCCATGAGCTTTTCTCCCAACCGCGTCAGAGAACGTGCCGGAGACTGTGCCAGAGTGGCACACCCCGGCTCTCACCGCCAGCTTTCTCTGCCCCGCTGACGCCAAAAAAGAACCACCGCTTTCTATTCGCCTTGGTTCATGCGTAACATCGCGTGTCGCGGTTCGCGTCGCGCGGACGCCTGATCGCCGCAACTTCGGCGAACGAAAAGCGCATCGCACGTCATTATTACCAACGCGTAACTCCGTAACACTTTTTCGAAGCTAGGTACTTATACCGACGCCATAATCGCGGCTCTTTTTGCTTTTCCAACGCCCGGCCCTTGGTTCCATCTTGGACCTGCGATAACCTAGGGCTGTCGCTGGGGATCCCGCCCTGCCGCTCCTCCGCCAGATTTTGGGGCTGCGGATTTTCTGATGTTTTCGACCTAATGCTGTGCAGAAACGGGAATCTGCTTCCAATTGAAAGCAGACGTTTGCATTTTTTCCAGTATCGACTGTATTTTCTGTTCCCAAAGAAGGAAAGGGAAGCGGTCACGGAACGTTGCGCGGGTTCCGCGTCAATTTTCGTTCACAGGATGTTCATGCAGGCGGGTAGCTTCATCCCCCTGAACCTTTAGACTGCCGGAACGGCTCGGTTCCGAAGAGAGGTCGCGCAAATGGAGCCTGTGACTCGTTCAGGTGACCAACTTCGGGAGCTGCGCAGCCGTCTGGGCGTAACGACGCGGGAAGTGGAAGAACTGAGCAAGAAGATTGCTCTCGAATCGGAAAACGAGGAGTTCTACATCTCCAACGCCTGGCTGACGCAGATCGAGAACCGGAATTCCGTCCCCAGCATCTATAAATTATTCAGTCTCAGCGTGATTTACCGTACCAAGTTCACCGACCTGCTCGCCGCCTTCGGGGTACTGCTGGACGAAACCATGCGCTATCAAATGTCCACGCCCCTGCAGAATACCCACCTGGCCACCCTCGAGGCCCCCGCTAACGGCAAATGCATGAACTTCCCGGTGCGTTTTGACCGTGGTTTCAACCTGGAAAAGACCAACCTGATTTCACGGATGGTCGAGATGTGGGGCGAAGTTCCGATTTCGTTCATTCAGAAGCTCGACCTGCGCCACTGCCAGTACGGATATATCGGCACAGACGATTCTTCGATGTATCCGCTGCTGCGTCCTGGATCCTTCGTGCAGATTGATAGCCACGTCAATCGCACGCACCCATCCAGCTGGCGCACCGAATTCGACCGGCCGATTTACTTCATCGAATTGCGCGATAGCTATGCGTGTTCGTGGATCGAACTGCGAGGTTCGCAACTTACGTTGGTTCCGCACCCTCTTTCCGGTTTTGCAGTCCGGCAATTCCCGTATCCGCAAGAGGCGGAGATTATTGGACAGGTGACGGGTGTCGCGATGCGCCTGGTTTCGTCCGAGCCATCAGACGCGCCTCCAAAATAGCCAGGGCGACTTTCAGGTTGGAAAAAACAAGCTCGCTGGATAGCGAGTCGATTCCCACAGGAATCGCCACGCGATATGGTTCCAGCCCTTGCCACGCTACGATAAAATCGCTGGGCGCAACGCGCGTGCTTTCCAGGTAGGCTTCCAGTTCATGCACCAATTGTTCAAGCGACGCGTCCACTAGTTCCTCAAACGCCTCGCGGTGGCAATCCGCCAGAGCTTCGCACGCGGCCTCTTCCGAAAAACGCAGCGCCAGCCCATGGTGATAATACAAGCCTGTGTTGTAGTCACGCGTCGAAGCGAGGTAGATCAGTCGTTCCAGAGGCTGGGTTATACCCACCAGCGTGCGGCGGCGCAAATCGTCTACGGCCGCCAGCACATCCATGTGTTTGGTCGGGGCGCTCAAGGGCTAGATTGTCGCTCCATCACCGGCGGAATCGCGGCGGATCGATTCCAGCGCCGGGGGATTTAGAAACGCCAGAGATTTTTCCGATGAAGCGCACACGCGTCCCGCAGCCGCCGTCAACACGCCCACCACGGCTCCCGCGCCGTAAGGTCCACGCATATACAAAAGCATCCGCAAAGCGCGGCACGCCAGCAACAGCAAGGCAAAATCCAAAGCCAGGCGGATTTCCGTCAGCAGGCTCAGCTTCGCGTGCAATCGCGAATAATTCAGGTGGAATTGCATCAGGTTGCGAATTTCGCAGCGCACTCGGCGCACCCACATCAGCGAAATTCTCTTGCGCTCCTGCAAGAACAACTCTCCGATTTCCCCGGGAATGATCGCCATCACGTAGCGATAATCCTCGCGGTCGAATATTCGCTTGATCAGATTTTCCGGCAGCAATCCTAGTTGCAGCGTTCGCAGCGCCTGCCGTGCCTCCACAAACTGCCGGCCGCACCCTTCCACGGGCGCGCGTTCCCTTCTCGCCAGCACCCACAGGATGACCAGCAGGCCGACGCCCACCAGTAAATAGAGCAGCAAGCCGATCATGAGCCCGCCACCCCACGCAAATTGGAGCGTACCGATTCCAATTGCGCCCGTGTGCCGCGAACTAGCGCGTCGTATCCCCCGTCGCCCCGCCCTCCCCGGCCCGTTGTGGGTGGCTTCGGGTTCGGGCTGTAAGACCATAGTGCGACCGTCCACACCGCCGTCCCAAATACGAACGACGCGCTCTGGAGCAATCCCCACGCCATATCAAATCGCGGTCCGACGAATGAACGTAGCGCCAGCGTCGTCAAACTCACGCTTACGTAGGCGCCAAACCCCAAGATCATGCCGGTCACATTCTTGCCGAGCTCGATACGATAGTAAAAAACGATCGCCAGCACAGTCGCCAGCACCAGCGCTTCAACCACCCGCAGATCCCGCTCTAGTTCCACAGTCGCGGCCACCGTGGTCCACTCGGTGCGTCTCGCCACATGCCATTCCACGTAACAGAACGTCACCGCGAAAACCGCGCAGCTTGCTCGCCAGGCAAAACGCTTCGCTCCCGGATAAGCATCCAGCGCTTGACGCACGACTTCCAGCACCACTCCGAAGCCGATCGCGAGCGTCGCAAACTGCGTTGGCCAATACCACGCCTCATAAAAATTCGGCTTCGAGCGCTCGATGTACAGTACCGTGGACACCACAAAGACGCAGAAAATGTAAGCGTAGAAATAGATGTACTTGGTGAGTGTCTTGGTTTGAACGGAGCGTACCAGCAGCAGAAATTCAAACAGTATTCCCGCCAGCCAAAGAACCAAACTTAACATGTTCGTCACTGGCGCGAATCGTAGCACAAAACCAGGGGGAGAATCAGCGCTTTCTCCCCCCGGCTAGCGCGTTCCAATTGGCCGTTTAAACCGCCCGAACTGCACGTAGCCCGCCGTTCAGACTGCTGCTTCCAGCGCCTTGGGTGGTACCGGCGGTTGCGATCCATCGAACATTGCGGCAACCGCTCCCATCATCTTCGGCGGAACAGGTGGTTGTGATCCATCCAGCAACCGGGCGGACGCCCCGATCATCTTCGGGGGAACCGGTGGCTGCGACCCATCCGGGATGCGCGCGAACACTGCCATCGCTTTGGGCGCAACGGGCGGTTGCGAGCGATCGAGCGACACGGCCTTAGGCGGAACTGGCGGCTGCGAGCCGTCAAGCAGGGCCGCCAAACTATTGTGCGACGGCGATTTGCACGGGGCCACGCTAGCCACGAGGCCGCAAACCACAAACAAAAACACCACTGCTCTAGCTGTCTGGTTCATTGGGGTCTCCTGTTTTTCGTCTTGGCGCGTTGAAGCGCGCTGCGACGGTACAGGGCTAGAGCGCGTCAAACGTCGCGCGGCGGGAATTGCTTGGCATGCAAAGCAGGATTTGCGGTAATTCGCGAAGCAGGCGGGAAAAACCCAGGCAGAGCAGTGCGGGCGATGGTTCTGTCACGTCCGCGACGAGAACAGTTCGCCCGTATTTGCCGCGGACCAAGGCCCATGTTGTTACTCTCGTTACTAGGAGCTTATGCCGTTACCACAATGGAACCCCTGCGGTACATACGTATATCCCCGCTTTCTCAGCTCTGGCATCCTTTGTCGAGTGGCACACCAGCGAGGAACCATGCCGGAGATTCATGCTCAGAGCTCGGCGACGACAGACCGTCAGGCCCCTCTGCAATTCGAACCGGAGAAAATTCGCGAACATTTGCATCACCTGGATCGCCGCCAATGGTGGCTCTGGTCCACAACGGTCGCCGTGATTCTCTTGCTCACGCTCGCCGTGGCATCCTTCGCATTCCCCGCGATGCTCAGCCGCGATGAATCTTCCTATTCGTTCTACTTGAATCAAGCAGTCCGCGCTCTGGTGGGGCTCGTTCTGGTGTTCAGCGTCTATTTGATCTATCAGCAGCACCAACTAACGCGCATTCGTCACGAGGTGGCTGACCAGATGCAATCCCTCGCCAAGGTGGAAACTCTGGCATCAGAGGTTTACAAGCTCGCCGCACTCGATCAGCTCACCGGGCTTTACAATCGGCGTTCCGGCGAACAGCGCCTGGCTCAGGAAATCAGCCGCGCGCAGCGCCACGGCCGCCCGCTCACGGTTCTCCTCATGGATCTCGATGGCTTGAAGCAGGTTAATGACCGGTTCGGCCACGCCGCCGGCGATACCGTGCTAAAGGGATTCGCGGATCGCCTGCAACGCGCAATTCGTGGCTCCGATTTAGCCGTGCGCCTAGGCGGTGACGAATTCATGGCCCTGCTTCCGGAATGCCGTTCCGAAGAAGTTCGGCACGTCCTGGGCCGCCTGGAAGGCATGGAGTTCGAATTCGATAATGAAAAGTTGCGCCTGCAGTATTCCCGCGGCTGGACCGACTATGCCGCGGGCGAAACGCCTCAGGAGCTCTTGAAACGCGCCGATCAAGCTCTGTATGAGAATAAACGCGCCGGGAAACGCAACGTGGTAGCGACGCTGCAAACTCCGGTCGCGCAATCCACGATCTAGCGGCCGGAACAGATCCTCCGGCGCCCTGGCAAGTTCTCGTGGCAGGACAAGGCAACTTCGTCTTCAAAATCGTGCAACCTGGCCCACGAGATGCGCGTTTCACGCCAGGAATGTTCGTGTGAGGAACAATATTAGAAAAATCGCTTGCGCCGCTTTGAGGGTTACTCGTAAGATACGGCCCAGTTAGAGGAAAGGTACCATGCCCAAAGAGAAACCAAAAGTTAACATCGGTGAAGTTATCAAGTCCTACCGCGCCGACCGCGGGCTTTCCCAAGGCGATATCGAGCGCCGCACCGGGCTGCTCCGCTGCTACCTCTCGCGCGTGGAAAACGGCCACACCGTTCCCTCGCTCGAGACCCTCGCCAAAATTGCCGAGGCCATGGAAATCTCCCTCGCCGATTTTTTCCCTGGCAGCGACACGCCCGGGGACCGGGAGACTCGCAAGATGCTCGGCGAGCTTTCCGAAGAAGAAATCCGCTTCCTCGCGGACATCAAGAAATATTCCACCACGCTATCCGACGACGACAAGAAGCTCGTACTCGCGATGATTCGGAAGATGGCCACCATCACTCCACCACCGTCGCGCGTAAACGGCAAGCCCACAAACATCGGCCGCCGCCCAGAGTACTAGCTCTGGCTCGCGGCGACATTCTCTGCTGTCGTCTTTTCAACTGCCGTTATCAGTGTTCATCTGCGTTTATCTGTCATGCCTTTGAACTCCGTAACACGCCACCGAACCAGCGCTAGCCACTAGCCGCACCAATTCGCTACAATAGTGGAGACATGACACAAAAGCGGCACAAAACAGTAGGCGTAAAAGTTGGCAAAATCCAAGTGGGTGGGGGCGCGCCGGTAGTCGTCCAGTGCATGACCAACACCGACACGGTAGACATCGCCTCCACCACGCAGCAATGCCTCGAACTAGCCCAAGCCGGGTCGGAACTCGTCCGCATCACCGTGAACATCCCCGAAGCCGCGGCAGCGGTCCCCGAAATCAAGAAGCGCCTGCTCGATGCCGGCTGCGACGTCCCCCTTATCGGCGATTTTCATTACAACGGCCACGTCCTGCTCACCAAATACCCCGCCTGCGCCAGCGCGCTCGACAAACTGCGCATCAATCCCGGCAACGTCGGCGCTGGCCAGCGCCGCGACGAGCAATTTTCCACGATCTGCAAAGTCGCGCGCGACCACAACAAGCCCGTGCGCATCGGCGTGAACGGCGGCTCGCTGAACCAAGAGCTAGTGATGCGCAAGATGCAGGAAAACACGGACAAAGACCTCGGCAAATCTTCCGAAGAAATCATCAACGAGTGCATGGTCCTCTCCGCCCTCGAATCCACGGCGCTCGCGCTCGAATGCGGCCTGCGCAAAAATCAAATTATTATTTCGTGCAAGGTATCGCGCCCTCACGATCTGGTCGCCATCTATCGCGACCTCGCGTCGAAAACCGACCAGCCGCTGCATCTCGGCTTAACCGAAGCAGGCATGGGCGCGAAAGGTCTCGTATGGTCTTCGGCTTCGATGGGCATTCTGCTCGATGAGGGCATCGGCGACACGATCCGCGTTTCGCTCACGCCGCGCCCCGGCGGCGATCGTCGCGACGAAGTCTACGCCGCCTGCGAACTGCTGCAATCTCTCGGCCTGCGCACTTTCGCGCCCAGCGTCACCGCCTGCCCCGGCTGCGGACGCACCACCAGCACCACGTTTCAAGAACTAGCGGAAAGCATTCAAGGCTACATTCGCGACAAGATGCCGGAGTGGAAGCGTTACTACCAAGGCGTGGAAGATATGAAGCTCGCGGTCATGGGCTGCATCGTCAATGGTCCCGGCGAATCCAAAGCCGCCAACATCGGCATCAGCCTCCCCGGCACAGGCGAAGCCCCCCGCTGCCCCGTCTACATCGACGGCAAACATTTCAACACCCTGGAAGGCACCTACGACGAACTCTCCGCCGCATTCCAAAAACTGGTAGACGATTACATCGCGACAAAATACGCAAAGCGGGAACACCCGCTCCCCGAAGTGAACGTCCCGCCATCCGCCGCAGCGGCAGCCGCAAAATCATCGCTGCGCGTACTCGCGTAACGTAGCATAGGCCAATCCTGCCTGTGCGCTCCTGACTTTGAAGTTGTAGCGGCGCACTTCAGTGCGCCATTGACGACGCGGAGGCCACCGATGGCGATCTGAAGACCGCCGCTATAAAGTCCTCGTTCCGTTTTCCGCAAGTTTACTCGTGTCGCAGCGCATTCAGCGGATCCGTGCGCATGGCGCGCCGCGCCGGAATATAACTCGCCGCCAGCGCCACGCACGTCAGCAAAACTGCTACGCTCACAAACGTAACCGCGTCCGTCGGCCGTACCCCAAATAACAAGCTCGCCATTAATCGCGTCAACGCCAAAGCCGCCACCATGCCCACTCCCACGCCCGTCAGCACCGCGCCGATTCCCTGCCCGATCACCAGCTTCAACACATCCGCAGGCTGCGCCCCGAGCGCCATGCGAATCCCAATCTCGCGCGTGCGCTGCTGCACCGTATACGAAATCAATCCATACAATCCAATCATCGCCAAAATCAGCGCCAGCCCCGCAAAGCTCCCAATCAAATACGAAGGATACCGCCGCAAGAAAACCGAAGCAGTCTGATTTGTGAAGTGCTCCATCGTCTGCGGCTGTATCAAAGGCAGCTGCGGATCCATCTGCTGCAGCGCCACCTGCGCCGAGCCGACAAACGCCGCGGGATCACCCGCCGTCCGCACCATGTAAGTCAGAAAAGTAGAAGGCCCCTGCTCGTTCGCCACATAAATCACGGGCGTGGGCGGCCCGGCCAGATCGTCCTGCGCAATATTTCCCACTACGCCCACAATCTCGCGGTAAGGCTCCTTCGCGTCAAAAGTAAAGCGCGTACGTTTCCCCACTGGGTCTTCGTTGGGAAAATATTTATTCACGAACGCTTGATTCACCATCGTCACCCACGGGGCATCCAGCTTGTCCGTTGCGGAAAACATCCGTCCCGAAATCAGTGGCACCTTCAGAGTGGAAAAATAATCCGGCGTCACTGTAATAATGTCGCATTCGTCTTCCTGCCCCTGCGCCGTCGGACGCCCCTGCACCAAAAACCGGATCGTGCCGCCGCTTCCGCCAATCGGCAACGCACTGGTGACGCCCACGCCCTGCACGCCCGGCAAATTGCGCAACTTCTCGCTAAACTCATGCTCGAACAATCTCGCCGCCGGGCTGTCGCCCGGATAATTCTTGTCGCTGGGATAAGAGCTGTCCGGCAAGTTCACCGAAAAAACCAGCAGGTTCCGCTGGTCGAAGCCGGCGTCCTGATGCAGTAGCGCATGCAAACTCTGCAGCATCAATCCCGCGCCTACCAGCAACACCAGCGAAACCGCAATTTCCGCCGCCACCACCGTATGGCGCAAACGCGCGTGCGCCGTGCTCGTGCCTCCGCGCGATTCGTCCTTCAGCGCGTCGCTCACTTTCGTTTGCGACATCGAAAGCGCCGGAGCCAAACCAAAAAACGCCGCCGTCAGCAGCGTCACGCCGCACAAAAAAAGTAGGACCGGCAAGTTGGCACCCGCCTCGCGCAAACTCGGCAAAGTGCTCAGCACCGGCTGCGGAATCGCCGCAATCAATACATTCACGCCCCACTGCGCCGCCACAAACCCAAACGCCGCGCCGAGCGCAGCCAGCAGCGCGCTCTCCGTCAGCAGTTGTCCGATCAATTGGACCCGGCTCGCGCCCAACGCCGTGCGTATCGCGAATTCCTTCCGCCGGCTCGCCGCGCGCGTCATCATCAAATTCGCCACGTTCGCGCAAGCAATCAACAGCACAAATCCCACCGCGCCGAAAATCACCAGCAGCAAAGGCTGCAGCTGCCCCACAATCCTCTGCCGCAGGGTCCCAATCCCCACCAACACCGAGCCATCCTGCTGCGGATATTCCCGCGCCAGCTGCGCCGTGATGCCATCCATTTCCGCGTGCGCCTGCGCCATCGTCACTCCCGGCGCCAACCGCGCAAACACATTCATCCAGCGCAGATTGCGCCGCGTCAGCAAGTCATACGTCGCATGCATCGGAACCCACAACGGAAAATCATTCGATGGCGCAAAATGAAAATCGCGCGGCAGCACTCCCACGATCGTCGCCGGCTTGTTATCCAGCGTGACGGAGCGCCCGATCACCTGCGGATCGCCGCCGAAGTCGCTGCGCCAGTAACCGTAGGTCAACATCACCACGTGCGGCCCGTCGCCCACATCCTCGCCATCCACAAATCCTCGACCAAGCGCCGGCTTCACTCCCAACGTCGCAAAGAAATTCGGCATCACCTGCGTCGCGAACACCGCCTTGGGCTCACCGTTCCCCGCCAACGTAAAAGTGTCGAAGCTAAACGCCGTTAACGATGAAAAACTCTTCGTCGCCTTCTTCCAGTCCATGAAATCCGGATAGGAGCTGCTGCGGCTTACCGCCTCGTTGTCCCGCGTCTGGGTGCGTCCTTCGCCCAACGTCACCAGCCGATCCGGCTGGTAGTAAGGCAGAGGCCGCAGCAGCGCCGAGTACACCACCGAGAAGATCGCCGCGTTCGCGCCAATCCCCAGCGCCAGCGTCAACACCGCAACCAAAGTGAACCCCGGACTTTTCGCCAGCACGCGCATCCCATAGCGAACGTTCTTCCGCAGAGCATTCATCCGTGCGCCTCCAGAGTTTCAGCGCCGCATTATTTCAAAAAACCGCGCATCATCGAACCCAATGGATCTTGTAGTGCCCGGTCGCGTCCTGCAACGCAATGCGCAGCAGCCATTCACCCTTGATGGCCTGAATGTTCGTGGTGTCCATAGAGGCGCGCTCCGTCGTTCCGATATTTGCGCGCACTTCGCCGGTGGGGTCGATCAATTCCCAGCGAACCAGTCCGTGCTCAACTTCTGCGGAAACGTTCAGATGCACCATGTCCGACGACCCGTCCAAGCGGAATCGATACTCGACGGCTTTCGTCTCATTCGTGAAGCTTTCGTCCTTCTTCAGGTCAGTCTGCGCGTCGACCACTAGGGTGCGATCGACAGCGGTCGTCGTGGCAACGTCCGACGGAAACTCGATAAGCACGTCCCGCTGCGGATTCGGCGAAGACGCCGCGGTCTCGAAAACAACCAGTCCCAAAACGAAAGCACAAGCCGCTAGCAATTCCACAAAACGAATCGTCCGCCGTAGTTTGCTGCGATCAATACTCATTGGCACACCTCCCTTTCGGAGTCCAATTGCAACCAACGTGCCAAGCCCTCCACGACGCAAGCGATTGATTTGCCTCAGATTACGCGACTGCGTTTCCCGCCTCCGGCAGCCTGACTGCTCGCCTGTGGGACGCGCCGGACGCCGCAAGCCTCCGCAGCCTCTGTGCAACTTCTAATAAACCGACGCGATCCCTGGCCATCAGCCTGCCTAAAGCCAGCGGAGCCTATCCCCATGCCAACCGACGCCGCGATCCCGTTCCCCAATCCGAATCCCCGCGGCCAACGGACTACCGCAGCAAGCCTGTTCCTCGAAGGCCACGTCGTCGAAGCCTCAACGATGCTCTCGACAGCCCTCCTGCAGGGCGAATCCGTCGATCTGTGGAACGATTGGGGCGTGGTCCAACTCGACGTTGCCGAGCGCGCCTTGAGCCGCGCCCTGCTGCTGGCGCCCACTCATCACGACGCCGCCATCAACCTCGGCGTCCTGCTTTTCAGCATCGGCAAACACGCCGACGCCGCCGTACATCTGCGCCAATCGCTAGCCTTTTCCAGCGGCCCGACGCACGACTACGTGCAGGCGCTGCTCAACCTATGCGAAGTTCAACGCGCACTGCCCGCCGCGCCTCCTCCCAGGCAAATTACCGAGGGCTACACCTTGACCGCCGACTGGTTCTCGGGAAACATCGCGAGTTTCTGGAAGCATCTGAAAGCCCTGCGCGGCACACCCTGCTCGATTCTCGAAATCGGCTGCTTCGAAGGCCGCGCCTCCACCTGGCTGCTGCAAAATATTGCCACCTCGCCAGATTCGCGCCTGCTCTGCCTCGCTTGCAATGACCAGCCGCTGCTCTGGCCAAACATCACGCAAGCCGGAGGCGAAAAACGCACCGAGTTCCGGCGCGGCATATCGCGCGAAACCCTGCGCACGCTGCCCTCCGCCGCTTACGATTTCGTCTACATTGACGGCGCTCACTCCACCATCGAGGTCCTGGAACACGCCGTCCTAAGTTTCCGCCTCGCCAAGCCCGCCGCCATCATTGCTTTCGACGATTACCTCTGGAACGATCCGCAGCACAATCAACTCGGCGTACCTAAGCCCGCCATTGACACCTTCCTAGCCCTCTACGCCAAAAATATCGACCTCCTCGAATCCGGCTACCAAATCTGGCTCCGCAAGCGCGCCGACTAACCAAATTGAAGCCGCCACAAAATCGCCATGCATCCATTCGCGGCGCTCGCTCCCACTCTGTAGTCACTGCTTGCTGCGCCCCAACTTGGTACAGCCTCAGCCCCGATGCCGTTGCCGTTGGTTCTGTCGTTGTATTTCGCAGATTTTTCTCCGCCGTTCCTCTGCGTCCTCTGTGTTAAATCTTTTGTCGTTGCCTTTCTCTGCGCTCGCTGCTCCTCTGCGGTAATCGTTTGTCGTAACTGGCCCCGTCACAGCGCCGCACGTCAACGCGCCCGCTTGTAACGCCCCCACACCGAACTCTGCCCTCGCACCTCCGCCCCCGAAATCCATTGAAACTGGACCAAACTCCCGGCAAATTGATACCGGTCGCCACGCGCGCGAGACAAAATGCCTGACGCCACCTCCATCCCGCCGACACCGCAATCAGCTGCGCCGCGTCACCACGGGCACGAAAAACCTGACTGGCAATTCGGCTTCTGGAGCCTCATCGTCACGCAATTCCAGAACGCCTTCAACGACAACGCCATCAAGTTCCTGGTGATCTACATCATCGTCGCCATGAATTTCCCGAAGGACACCCGGGAAAATCTGATTCTTGTCGTGGGCGCGCTATTTGCGCTCCCATTCATCTTCTTTTCCATGGCCGGCGGCAATCTTGCGGATCGCTACAGCAAGCGCACCGTGGTGATCGGCACGAAGTTGATGGAAATTTTCGTGATGGCCGTCACCATCCTGGGCCTGTGGCTGCACAATTTGCCGCTGGAATGCGCTGCGGTATTTCTGATTAGCTCGCAGTCGGCATTATTCGGCCCTTCTAAATACGGATTGTTGCCGGAGCTGGTCCCGGAGCGCAAGCTCTCCTGGGCCAACGGGATCATCGAACTCGGCACGTTTTTGGGCAGCATCGTCGCAGTAATGGCCGCTGGCGCCTTGGCGGAGCGCTACCACGGCCGTGAACAAATCGCCGGCGTAATCCTGCTGGGCTGCACGCTCCTGGGCGTTGCGACTAGCTTCGGCATCACGCGCGTGCCCGCGGCGGATCCCACCAAGAAATTGCAATGGAATCCGATCGGCGATCTGGGTGCGCAGATGAAAACCATTCTCGCCGATCGCACATTGGCTTGGGCCGTGATGGGCAATACCTATCTTTTCTTCCTGGCTGCGCTGCTGCAATTCACCATCATCATTTACGGTCACGACGTATTGCGCGTAGACGAAACCCACATCAGCTACCTGCAGGCGGCTGTGGGAATCGGAATTGGGATCGGCAGCGTCGCAGCGGGATATCTTTCCGGCGGCAAAATCGAATACGGATTGATTCCGCTCGGCGCGCTGGGCATGACGATTTTCGGCGCGCTGCTTTATTTCAACGCTCCCAGCGTCATGCTGGCCGCGTGGCTGGGAACAACCGCCGCGCACATCGGTTGGGCTCCCTTCGAACACGCGTCTTCCGTGATCGCGCAATTGGTGCATCTCCGCATCCCCGATCTCTGGCTGCTGGGATTCTTCGGCGGCTTCTTCGCAGTTCCGTTGAACGCGCTGATCCAGCACCGCCCACGTCCTGACCAGAAGGGCGGCGTAATCGCCGCCGCGAATTTCTGGTCCTTCGTCGGGATATTCGTAGCGGCCGCGGCATACAACATTTTTTCGGCACGTTTTCATCAGTCCGCTGCCGCGATCTTTCTCGACGGCGCGATTCTGACCGCGGTCATGACTGGCTATTCGATTTACCTGCTGCCCGATTCGCTCCTCCGCCTGGTCCTCTTTATGGTCACGCATTCCAGCTACCGCATCCAGGTCGAAGGCCGCGACAACATCCCCGAATCCGGCGGCGCCCTCTTCGTGTCCAATCACATGTCTCTGGTCGACGCGCTCCTACTCCTTGCGTCCACCGACCGCCCCATCCGCTTCCTCATGTTCAAGGACATCTACGACCAGCCGCACATCAAGCCCTTCGCCAAAATGATTCGCGCCATCCCCATTTCTTCGCAGCTGCGTCCGCGCGACATGATCCATTCCCTGCGCGAAGCCAGCGACGCCATCCGCAATGGCGAAATCGTCTGCATCTTCGCCGAAGGCCAGATCACCCGCATCGGCCAGCTGCTCCCGTTCCGTCGCGGCATGGAAAGAATAATGAAAAATGTGGACGCGCCGATCGTTCCCGTGAATCTCGACGGCGTCTGGGGCAGCGTATTCAGCTACGAGCGCGGCCGCTTTCTCTGGAAACTTCCGCGCAAAATTCCGTATCCGGTGACGGTCAGTTTTGGCGCGCCCATGCCTGCGACCGCGACGGCCTTTGAAGTCCGCGAAGCCGTGCAGGAATTGCAGAGCGCCGCCTATCTCCATCACAAGAGTCGCATGAACACGCTGCCGCGCTCGCTGATTCGCACCGCGCACCATTACCCGCTCCGCTTCGCCGTGGGAGACAAGCGCCGCCCGCGCATGAACTGGGGCAACGCGCTGCTCAGCTCGATTTTTCTTGCGCGACGCTTGCGTCGCGTCTGGGCGGGCCAGGAAATGGTCGGCATTCTGCTGCCGCCGTCCGTTCCCGGCGCGTTGGTGAATTTCGCGGCGTCTATCAGCGGAAAAATTCCCGTGAATCTGAATTACACCGCATCAAACGAAACTCTCGCGTCATGCGCGCAGCAATGCGATCTGCAAACCGTAATCACCACCAAGCTCCTGCTCGAAAAACTCCCGCTGCAAGTCCCCGGAAAGCAAATCCTGCTCGAAGAAATCGCCGCCGGCCCGCGCCTCAGCGAAAAAATCGCAGCCCTGCTGCTCTGGTTTCTCCCCAGCCGCCTGCTCGAACGCGCGCTCAGCTCTGGGAAACCGCAATCGCTCGACGATCTCGCCACCATCATTTTCTCCAGCGGCAGCACCGGCGAACCCAAAGGCGTGATGCTCACGCACTACAACATCATGTCCAATATTGACCAGATGGCCCAAACCTTCATGCTCGGCAAAGGCGACGTCCTTCTCGGCGTGCTGCCTTTCTTCCATTCTTTCGGCTTTACCGTGACGCTGTGGCTGCCCGCCGTCCTCGGCGTCGGCGTGGCCTATCATCCCAGCCCGCTCGATCTCACGGCCGTAAGCGAACTAGTCCGCGATTACCAAGTCACATTCCTTCTCGCCACTCCCACGTTCCTGCAAGCCTACACGCGCCGCTGCTTGCCCGAAGATTTCGGCAGCCTGCAATTCGTGGTAGTCGGCGCCGAAAAGCTGCCGGAACCTCTTGCGGTTGCATTTGAGGACCGATTCGGCATCCGCCCACTCGAAGGTTACGGCTGCACGGAATGCTCGCCGGTTGTCGCCGTCAATACGCGCGATTTTCGCGCCCCCGGATTCCGCCAGGTCGGCGCGAAGCGTGGACGCATCGGGCATCCGCTGCCAGGAGTAAGCGTGCGCATCGTTGACCCCGAAACGCGCGAACGCCGCGAAGTCGGCACGCCCGGCCTGCTGCTCGTGCACGGCCCCAACGTGATGCTCGGCTATCTCGGCAAGCCCGAAAAAACCGCCGAGGTACTGCAAGACGGCTGGTACACCACCGGCGACATCGCCGCCGAAGACGAAGACGGCTTCCTCACCATCACCGACCGCCTTAGCCGCTTCAGCAAAATCGGCGGCGAAATGGTGCCGCACATAAAAATCGAAGAAAAATTGCACGAACTAGCTGAATCCGCGGAAAAGATTTTCGTAGTTACGGCCGTCCCCGACGGCAAGAAAGGCGAGCGCCTGGTAGTCCTCCACACGCTGGCCCCCGATGCCCTGAAACCCGTCCTAGAAAAGTTGTCGAGCTCCGGCCTGCCCAATCTCTGGATCCCTCGCGCCAACCAATTCTTCCACATCGACGAATTGCCGCACCTAGGCACCGGCAAGCTAGACCTCCGCCGCATCCACGAAGTAGCCATAGAACACTTCGGCCAAGCAGAGTGAGCCGGGATTGGTAATCGGTGATTGGTGATTGGTGATCGATGCGTGGTTGCTCTGTTCCGCAATCAACGCTTCCGCTCGTCATCCTGAGCGCAGCGAAGGATCTCTCTTCGGCGTGTGGCGCAACCCCGCTTAATGCAAGAACATCGCTTTTCGCATTTCAGCCCGCCGCAAAAACCATTCGCCGCGAATTTTTCGCCATTCACCACTTTGCATTTGCCTTCCCCCCGCAATCCAAGTAAATTCGCGCAAGCTGGAGAAAAACCGCATGACCATACGCCAACACAATTCGCAGTTGCAGCCAGCGGCCAAGACGCTGCGCCGGGATTGTGGCCGTATGTTCAGCAATCCCTCACGGTAGCGTCTCCCTAGTTTTCAACTGCGTACAACGTAACTCGAACCATCGGCTGACGTAGTTCCGGGTTCCGTCAACCAGTTTTCGCGCCCGTACCGCGCCCATCTCGCATCGCGCGCGCCGACGCGTCCGTGCACGGGTGTCTGCACCCGCGCGAACAAACCAAAATCTTGAAGCCGGGAAACCGCCGCTTCTAGAAAGGAGTAAACAAATGAGCGTCAACATAAAAAACGGCACGCCGACGCACGGTCCGTCGCTCTGCGACACCTGCTACCGCTCTCTTGTCATCAAAGGCTACCGCGAGAGCGAGAAGGTCGTGATATGTCAGGCGACTTGGCCGGAAAAGCAACTGCCCTTCCCCGTGCGCGAATGTTCCACCTATGAAGACAAGGGCCGACAGACGCTTCGCCAGATGGAAGACATCGCCTGGACGCTGACTCCGCGCGGCCCGAAGCGCCAAGCCGGATTCGTCGCTCCCGGAGAAGCGAAGGAAGGCGACCGGGAAATCGAGCTCGTGCTGGACGACGAGGCGTAGCACGGACCACAGGCCGTAGCGTGAATGCAACGGCGCGGAAATTGCACTCGAGGACGCGGTGTGTTCCCCGCCCCTCGATTTACAGGCAGCCAATTTCCGCACCGCAGCTGCCGCACGCCAAGCTGGTGGTCCGTGAATCTACGTGACGTCGACACGTGACGCGGCCACACACTACGAAGATTTGCAGTACAATCCCGCTTCCCAGGCGCGTCGCGTCCAGGGGATTGAAATGTCCAGAACCCCAATATATTTTCTCGTGATTCTCGCTCTCGCCACCGCGGCGACATGGCACAACTACGCGCAAGACAAGAACAAAGACCCGAGGGTCGTCATCGAGCTGGAGAAGCCGTCTCCAACCAGCGATTCAAACGCCAAAGAACCCCCGAGCGCGGACGGCACGACACACTTGTCCATCGCGCAACCGTTCGGCAAAGCCTGCAGCGCGTTCGGCGCAGCCAAAGACGGCTACCGCAACTTCGACAGGCCACATTCCGTCAATGAGCTCTTCGGCGCGCCAATCGCGGTCATCATCATCCGCCGTCTCGGCGCATTCCAGGAAAAACCAGACCGCGACGAACTCCGCAAACACATCGTCGCCGTGCTGAATGCACAAACCACGGAAGTCTCTCGCTATGTGGAGTGGGATGAGTCGGTGCCTCTCGGCATCGTCGCCACGGTCCAGTTTTCCGATCGCACCAAAGGCGTGCTGGAAGAATCCGGCGGCCACGTCTGCTTCTCCGACTACGCCGGCACAGTCTGGTGGCTAAGAATTCCCATCCCCACTAAACCGCAACCCTAAAACACCGCCAGCTTCACGTGCAGGAACTTCTTCGGATCCTTGCGAAAATCTCCAATCAGCAAACGCAAATCGCCAGTCATCCCCGTGAGGTTGTCGTACAAATTGGGATCCGTGAACAATTTTCCCGCAGTCCCCTGATTGGAATTCAATTTCGCCGAAGCGTCGCGCACCTGCGCCGAAGCATCGCGCAAATTATTGTAAAGCGCATCGTCGGTAGCAAATTTCCCGAGCGAGCCCTTGCCTGCGCGCACATCACTCAATACCGCATTCCCGTTATCCAAAAATCCTCGAGCGCTGTTGTAAACCGCGGGATCGTAAATCAATTTCCCCGCCGTTCCCTTCTGATCCTTCACCGCGCCGATCACGTCATTCACATTGTCCACCGTGGCGTTCACCTTCGTGTACAGCTCATCCGAAGTAACGAATTTCCCCACCGTCCCCTTGCCCTCTTGAATCGAGCCCACCATAGAGTTCAACCGAGACACCGTGGCATTCACGTTGTTGTATAGCGCGGGATCCGTGATCAGCTTACCCACTGTCCCCTGGCCCCCTTTCACCTGGTCCACGATCCCTTGCAGTTCGCCCGACACCGTGTTCAATGTCGTCAGCAAATCCGTGCCGCGTTCGACCATCTCCGTCATCGCCACAGCCGGCGCGCCGGGAACCGTGCTGTTCGCCGGCATGGGCGTGCCGGTCAATCCGCGCTTGATCGTCACATAACGATCTCCGAGCAGTCCTTCAGTCACCAGGCTCGCGGTCGAATCCGTCCGCACGTCAGTCATGAATTTTTTGTCAATTCGCAAGATCAGCTGAATGCTCTGCGTGCGGTCCGACGGACGAGGGTTCAGAGCGATCTTCTCCACATTCCCGATCGACACCCCGTCCAGGCGCACCGGTGCACCCGCGGTCACGCCCTCCACCTCCGGCAGATAGGTGTACAGGCGATACTTCGGGCCCAAAATTCCCGCGCCCGTAATATAAAAGATCGCCACCGCGATAATGAACAGCCCCACTAGCACGAAAAGTCCTACGCGCAGCTCCGTCCACGTCAGTTGCTTGCGTTGCGCCATGCCCTTGCCTCCTCACTGAATGCGAATAACGGTCTCATTCCGCCGAAGCCAGAAATTTTTTCAGATACTCGTCCTTGGTGAGCAGCAATTCGTCGGCGGGTGCCTCGAAATAAATTTTCCCATCGCGCAGCACCAGCACATTCGTTGGACGCGCCGCGTTTCGCGCTTTGCCGCCCTCCGCCGCTTTCTCGCGTTCGGCCAGCGATTCCACCAATCCGGATTTGCCATTGCCGCCGAGCGCCACCACGTGACCGCTCGCCTTATCGAAACGAAAATTCGCCAGGCCGAATGCATCCTGCACGCGATGCGTCGCCAGCAGCGCGGTCACGTCCTGTAAATCCCGCCCGCGCAAAATCAAAGTGATGATCGTCTGCGAAGTCACCGGATCCAGCCCCGCCGTCGGCGAATCGTACAGCACCACCGGCGGACGATCCACCAACGCGCGCGCGATCGAAACGCGCCGGCGCATTCCGCCGGAAAGGTCCGCTGGAAATTTCTCCAGCGCGTCCTCCAGCTCCACGAAGCGCAACGCCTCGCGCACCCGCTCTTCGATTTCCGTTTCGTCCACCGCTTCCTCGCGCAAACGAAAAGAAACGTTGTCGGAGACGGACATGGAATCAAACAGCGCGCCTTCCTGAAACACAAATCCGATGGACCGCCGAAAATTCAGCAACTCCTTCTCCGGCATTTCGCTGACGTCGTGCCCCATCACCAGCACGCGCCCGGAGTCCGGTTGAATCAATCCGGCCGCCAGCTTCATGATCAAGGTTTTGCCCGTGCCGGTTTCGCCCAGCAGCACTTTGGTCTCACCGTGCGCCACGTCAAAAGAAATGCCCTGCAGAACTTCGCGGTCTTCGAAACCTACGTGAACGTCGTGGAGGGAGATGAGCGCCTCGCCAGGAACGATCTGCATTTCGTGCCGCGCCGATTCACCGGGCAACGGGCGCAGCGCGTGCGCAACATTCCGGGAGGAGTCGAGCGGCGGGACGTCGCGCGTCATGCGTCCGATTATAGATGGAAACCCGCAGATTCAAGCGCAGAGTTGCGCCCAAATTCGCGCGCTAGAATCGACTACGCTACTGGAAGAGGTACAGCAACAATCTCGACAGGAAGAAATCCGTCACCAGCGCACACACGGAGGAAATAACCACCGCCGTCGTAGTAGCGCGCCCCACACCCTGCGTTCCGCCTTTCACGCGCAATCCGCAATAACATCCGACCGTCGCGATGATCAGCCCGAACGCCACTGGCTTGGTCAGACCCTGCACCACGTCACCAATGTCCAGCGAATTGATCGCACGCGTCCAGAACTGCACCGCCCCCAGTCGCAGCGTACTGTAAGCGACCAAAAATCCGCCGCACAACCCCACAAAATCGAACACCACGGTCAGCAGCGGAACCATCAGCACCGTGGCAATTACTCGTGGCATCATCAACTTGCGAATAGGGTCGGTGCCCAGTGCGCGCATCGCATCCACCTGCTCGGTTACCACCATCGAACCAAGTTCCGACGCCATCCCAGACGCGTTGCGCCCCGATACCAGCAGCGCCGTCACCGCCGGGCCCAGTTCGCGCACCAACGCCAGCGATACCGCGTCACCAGTCAACGCAGTTTCCCCAAAGCGTTGGAATTGCGCAGCCGTCTGCAGCACCAGCACGCCGCCGATGGAAAGTCCGGCCACAATAATAATAGGCAGGGAGCCTACTCCGACGATGTCCATCTGCTCCAGCGTGTCGAGCCAGTAGTACGGCGGTGAGAACATACATCGCATCGTCTGCACGCTAAGCAGGGCATAATCCTGCACAGCTGCGACCTGGCGTTTCAAGACGTCGCTGAGAACCGCGGTGAGCGATGAGGTGGCGCCGGCTTCGGGCATGTTGGGCGACGCGTGGCGGGCGGAATGCGCCGCTTGCGCCGAGTCCACGAAAGCGTAACGGCTGATCCGCGCCGCGTCAAGCAAACATCCGCGGAAGAATTCGCCCCGCACGCCGGAGCTTATCTTTTGACTGTGTAGCGCCCAGCTCTAGCTGGGCGCCTTTGACGTTGGCAAACGCAGCGTCTACACAAAATTCACCTCGCAATTCTGACGGGCAGCAGCGCGCGCACCCGAACTTGCGAATTAATTCTGCTCTTCTGCTGCACAGCACTCTCGTCCTCCATCCGATTCCAGCACACTCGCGAGCCCCGCGGCTTTACGCAACTGGAAGCGTCCGGTAGAATCTGTCATTCGTGCCTGCACGCGAGGTCCGACCAAACATGCTCCGCTTTGTCACAGCCGGTGAATCTCACGGGCAGGCCTTGATTGCCTGGATCTCCGGACTCCCCGCAGGCGTGCGTGTGGACCTGGAATTTATTCAACGCGAACTGCATCGCCGCCAGTTGGGCCACGGCCGCGGCGGACGCCAGCGCATCGAGAAAGACGCCGCGGACATTCTAGCCGGCGTGCGCCACGGAAGGACAATCGGTGCGCCCATCGCCGTCCGTATCGAAAACCGCGATTGGAAAAATTGGGAGAAGACCCTCCCAGTGGAAGA
Organism: uncultured Acidobacteriota bacterium; assembly: GCA_963786205.1. Classification (GTDB taxonomy): domain Bacteria; phylum Acidobacteriota; class Terriglobia; order Acidiferrales; family UBA7541; genus Palsa-295. The sequence goes on along the minus strand of CAWAYG010000009.1, from coordinate 272,130 downwards.
CGTCGAAGACAGCGATGGCGCCGATTCGAGCGACCCCAAGAGCGCGCAACGCCAGCTCACAGCCCCGCGCCCCGGTCACGCAGACCTCGCCGGCGCGCTGAAATTTAATTTTCACGATGCGCGCTACGTGCTGGAGCGCGCCTCAGCTCGCGAAACCGCCGCACGCGTAGCCGCTGGCGCGTTCGCCAAATTATTGTTGCGCGAATTCGGCGCCGAAGTGCTCAGCCACACCATCGCGGTCGGCCATGCACATCTGGAACGCCCCGCCACCTGGGAAGAAATCGCCACAGTATGCGAAAATCTTGAATCGCCCCTGCGCTGCGTGGATCCGGCAACCGAATCCCGTATGGTCGCCGAAGTGGATCACGTCCTGCGCGCCGGAGATTCCGTAGGCGGCGTCTTTGAAGTAGTCGCGCGCGGAATTCCGCCGGGTCTGGGCAGTCACGCGCAGTGGGACGAAAAACTCGATGCGCGCATCGCCCGCGCCGTGATGTCCATCCAAGCCGTAAAAGCAGTCGAATTCGGCACGGGCGTCGCGAATGCCGCGAGTTACGGCTCGGAAGTGCAGGACGAGATCCGCTACGACGCCACGAGAAAACGCTTCGAGCGCTCGTCGAATCGCGCCGGCGGCCTGGAAGGCGGCATCACCAACGGCAGCGACGTGGTCGTGCGAGGATATTTGAAACCAATCTCCACGCTGCGCCGCCCGCTGCTAACCGCGGATTTGAACACGAAAGAAGCGGTGAAAGCTGCGTACGAGCGTTCGGACGTGTGCGTAGTCCCGGCCGGAGGTGTAGCCGGCGAAGCCATGGTCGCCGTAGAACTAGCCGGCGCATTCCTGGAAAAATTCGGCGGCGATTCGATCGGCGAAACCCGCCGCAATTTCGACGGCTATCAAAAGCAGCTCGACGAATTTTAGCGCTGCGCATAGGAACTGACTGACAATGATTCATCCGATCGTGAAATACGGTGACCCGGTCCTAGAAACGTCCGGCAAGCGTGTGGAAAAATTCGACGACGACCTGCAAAAGCTCGTCGCTGACATGTTCGAATCCATGTATGCCGCAGCCGGCATCGGCCTCGCCGCGCCGCAAATTGGCGTGGGCTTGCGCCTCACCGTAATTGACGTCTCGAACGGAAAAGTACCCGAAGCAAAAATGGTCCTCGCCAATCCCGAAATTATTTACGCCGAAGGCCAGCAGCGCGAAGAGGAGGGCTGCCTTTCGCTCCCCGGCTTTCGCGGCTACGTCGAACGCCCGCAGTACGTCACCGTCCGCGCGCAGGATGCGACCGGCGCCCCCTTCGAACGCCGCGGCGAAGGCCTGCTCGCCCGCGCGTTCTGCCACGAGATCGACCACCTCAACGGCGTCCTCTTCATCACCCACCTCAGCATGCTCAAGCGCGACCTCATCAAACGCAAAATCCGCAAGCTGAAAAAAGCCGGCGAGTGGTAGGACGCTCGTGCCGCCGCTGAGAGTTATTTTTTGCGGCACACCGTCGTTTGCCCTGCCCACGCTGCGCGAATTGCTGTCACATCCCGGGTTCGCAATCGCAGGCGTCGTCACGCAACCCGACCGCCCGCGCGGCCGCGGCCAGGAAATTTCCACCTCGCCAATAAAAGATGCCGCCATCGCCGCGGGAATCCCCGTGTACCAACCGCAGAAAATCCGCGCCGAAGAAGCGTACGAATATTTCCGCAGCGCCGGCCCCGACGTGGTCGTGATCATCGCCTACGGCCAAATTATTCCCGCGCGTCTCATCGCCATCCCGCGCCTCGGATGGATCAACCTGCACGGCTCCCTGCTGCCCAAATATCGCGGCGCCGCCCCGATTCACTGGGCGATCGCCAGCGGTGAGACCCACACCGGCCTGACCACCATGCAGATTGACGCGGGGCTGGACACAGGCCCCACCCTGCTGAAGCACGAAACCGAAATCGCGCCAGACGAAACCGCGCCGCAACTCTACGAGCGGCTCGCGGCGGCAGGCGCGCCACTGATGCTCGAAACGTTGCGCGGCCTCGACCGCGGAACGATCGCGCTCATCCCGCAGGACAATTCGCGAGCGACCCTAGCGCCTCCCCTGAAAAGAGAAGACGGCAAAATCGACTGGCAGCTCCTCGCGCAGAAAATCTACAACCGTATTCGCGGCTTTCAACCGTGGCCAGGCGCCTTCACGCAGTTCCGCGGAAAACAATGCGCAATATGGGGCAAGCCCGCCCCGGACCCATCGCTCGCAGCCGGACCCATCTCAGGCGCAGGTCTCACCCGTCGCACTCCGGATCAGTCGGTCGCAATCGGAGCGACCGTAGGGGCGGGTCTCAGACCTGCCCCTGCAACGCCAACCCACGCGGGTCGGGAAACACCCGGCACAATACGCGTGAGCGGCGGCGAGGTGGAAGTAGCCTGCGGAGAGCAAACCGTCCTGCGCCTGGAATTCGTACAGCTCGAAGGCCGCAAGCGCATCGCAGCGCGCGAATTCGCGAATGGCGCGCGCCTGCTGCCCGGTGAACGATTCGGATCGTGATTAGTCCCGCCAGAAAAATCGCCTACGAAGTGTTGCGACGCGTCGAAGCCGAGGGCGCGTACGCGAGCGACGTGCTGCACACGGAGCTCGGCGCGCGCGTGAAAGTCGAAGACGCGGGCCTCGCCACCGAGCTAGTGATGGGCGTGCTGCGCTGGCGCAAGCTGCTCGATTTTCTGCTCGAGCGCCAATTGAAGAAGCCGGTGGCCCGACTGGATCTACCGGTGGCTCTGGCGCTGCGCATCGGCCTTTATCAACTGCGATTCTCGCAGCGCATTCCCGCGCGCGCCGCTGTGAACGAATCGGTGGAACTAGTGAAGAGCGCGCGCAAAACTTCCGCCGCGACGTTGGTAAACGCGGTCCTGCGTCGCGCGGCGAACGAAGCGCGGATGCCCGCCGAACAATTCGTCGCGCAGGATGCCTCCCAAGCCGAGCGTTTGGGCATTTTGCACTCGCATCCTAGATGGATGGTCGAGCGCTGGCTCGCGCGATTGGGCGAGCAGCAAACGGTCGTGCTGCTGGAAGCGAACAATCGCGCGCCGCGTCTATCTTGCGCATTGCACGACCTAAAGCAACGCGAAGAAATCTTCGCCGCGTTACAACGCACCGGCCTGCGCATCGCACCCGGAAATATTCTGCAATCCGCTTTCGCGGTAAGCGGCGGCAGCCCCACGCGCACCGAATCCTTCCGCAGCGGCGCGATCTCCATTCAGGATGAAGCTTCGCAAACGATCCCGCTGCTGCTCGACGTGCAAGCGAACGACCGCGTGCTGGATCTCTGCGCCGCACCGGGAGGAAAAACGCCCCCGCTCGTCCGTGCCGCTGGCTCCAGCGGAATCGTCGTCGCCGCAGATCGCCACGCGCATCGCCTGCGCGCCATGCGCGAACAATTCAAGCGGCTGGCACTGACTCAAGTGCGTCTAGTAGAGCTGGACGCAGCAAGCCCGCTGCCCTTCGGCGCGTTCTTCGATCGCATTCTCGTCGATGCGCCCTGCTCCGGCACGGGCACGCTAGCCCGCCATCCCGAAATTCGTTGGCGCCTGCAGCCGCAACAACTGCAGGAATTTCATGCGCTGCAAACCGCGCTGCTGAAATCGGCGCTCGAGCGCCTGGCACCAGGAGGCCGCCTGGTTTATTCAACGTGCTCAATGGAGCCGGAGGAAAACGAGCTAGTAGTAGACGAAGCGCTGCGAAGCGCGAGTGGATTCCGCCGGAACGTGACCAGCGAATCCGCACACGGTTTAAGAGACAATCTCGTCTCAGGTCGCGAGCAGCAAAGCCTGTTCGACCGCGACGGATTCTTTCGCACCACGCCCGGCCCGCTCGAAACAGACGGTTTCTTCGCGGCAATCATCAGCAGAACGTAGAACCGCCAACCCAGCGGCGTTAACCGCGAGAGCGCGAGAACCGTCCGCGACGAGCTTTCCCCGCAGCTAGTCGTGTTAGGCTAATAATGCGTTGCCCCAAGCAGGATAATGACAGAGGCTAATCAATGACGTTTCGCCAACGCCTGGAATGGATTTTCCGCATGGTGCTGCTCGCCTTCATCCTAATGTCCGTCGCGTTTCTCAGCGCGCTCATGGCGATGCGCTTTGCGATTCAAGGCCGCGAAGTGGCCATGCCCGACGTGATCGGAAAGAAAGCGGTGGAAGCGCAACAAATTATGCAAGGCCGCGGCGTAGCGTTCAAAGTCGAAGATCGCATGTTCAGTCCCCTACCCGTGGATACAGTCGTGCGCCAAACTCCTCCGCCGGGAATGAAAGTGAAAATCGGCCAATACGCGCACGTCGTGATCAGCCTCGGCCCCAAGCAAGCCACAATACCGATTCTCACCGATCACAGCATCCGCGCCGCGCGCATCGAACTGCTGCGTTCCGGCATGCAGGTCGGCGAGATTTCCCAGGCATACGTGCCAGGAACTGACTCTGACGCAGTGCTGCAACAGGATCCCGCGCCCGGAACCTCCGACGTCACCAGCCCGCACGTGGATCTGCTGGTTTCGCTGGGCGCGCGCCCCGCCGCATACGTGATGCCGGAGCTGGTCGGCTATTCACTCGCCGAAGCAGAATCGAAATTCGCAGGCACAGGCCTGAAAGTCACGAAGCTGACGTTCGCCCCAGTCCCCGGCGGCCTGCACGGCACGGTGATCGGCCAAACTCCCTCCCGCGGCGCACGCCTCGATGCCAGCACAACGATCGAATTGCAGCTCGCAGAGTAGCCCAACATTTGCCACGGAGGGACAGAGCAGACCTCAACCCTGCAATGCGATCCGTGGGAAAAGTGTTGTCGGTGTCATTCCAAACCCGCGCCAGCGGGTGTAGGGATCTGCTTTTGCCGACGGTGCTCCGGGCCGTATCGAACGCCTCCGACCCGCGGAACGCACCCAAACCCGCAAACAACGAATGGCCTGTGCTAGAATTTGCCTTCCATAATGACCTACACACGCATTGAGATTGCGCCTTCCATCCTAGCCGCGAACTTCGCCAAACTCGGCGACGACGTCCGCATCGTCGAAGAAGCCGGCGCCGACGTCATCCACGTGGACGTGATGGACGGCCACTTCGTCCCCAACATCTCTCTGGGAATTCCCGTGCTGGCATCACTGCGCAAGGCAACCCGCCTGCCCCTGGATGTGCATCTGATGATCGAGCAGCCCGAACTCTACATCGCGGACTTCATACGCGCAGGGGGTAACCGCATCTTGGTGCACCAGGAAGCCACAGTTCACCTGGACCGGGCCCTCGCGATGATCCGCGAACTCGGTGCCGAAGCGGGCGCGGCCATCAATCCGGCGACGCCCGTGACGATGCTCAGCGAAGTGCTGGACAAGGTGGACACGGTGTTAGTGATGACCGTCAACCCAGGTTTTGGGGGCCAGAAATTCATCCCCAATACTTACGAGAAAATTCGCCAACTGAATCAGATGCGGGCGCGTTATAATGCCACCTTCCGGATTGAAGTAGATGGCGGAGTTGATCTGGAAAACACGGCCAAGCTGGCGCAGGCCGGAGCGAACACGTTCGTAGCGGGGACATCGATTTTCCACACAGCTGATCCAGCGGCTGCAACGCGCCAGTTAAAAAAGCTCGCGACCCAGGCTTTGAGCCAAAAGGCATAAAAACCTTGCAAACGTCTGACTGGAATGATCCGATGGCAGCGAAAAAGCTAAAAAATTATCGGCGCGCAGCATTGCCACTATTTGCGCTCGGCTTCTTATTCCTGGTGTGCCCGTCCGCGAAGGCGCAGGTTCCAACGCCTCAGACCGGCGGCAGCGGTGAAAATGCGCCTCCTCCCACGCCCACCGCGGCCGACGCTGCGACGGCCAACAAGCCCAAACCCCAACCCAAAGCCAAGCCTGCTGACCAAACCGCCGCGAGTAAGAAAAAAAAGGATCAGAAGAAACAAACCATCGACGTTAACACCACGGCAGAGCCGGATAAGGTCCTCTACGATCGCGCACAAGCCGACCTGAAAGCAGGCCGCTACATCGAAGGGCGCCTGGCGCTGCAAACCTTGATCAACACCTATCCTGACAGCGAATACCTCGCCAAAGCCAAACTCGCCGTCGCCGACTCCTACTATAAAGAAGGCGGCACCACCAACCTCACGCAATCCATTCAGGAATACAACGACTTCCGCACGTTCTTCCCGTTCCTCGATGAAGCGGCCTACGCGCAGATGCAGATCGGCCTGGCGCACTATAAAATGATGGAGAAAGCCGACCGCGATAAGACTCAGGGCGAAGCGGCCGAAGACGCTTTCCAGGCGTTCCTGCTTTCGTACCCGCAAAGCCCACTGATCCCCAAGGCCGAACAGTATTTGCGCGACGTGCAAGAAGTCTTGGCCGATGGCGATTACAAAGTCGCTTACTTCTACTACACGAAGACGGACTTTCGCGCCGCCGCCGCGCGCCTGGTGGAAGTCACCGATCGTTACCCGCTCTACAGCCAGAATGACGATGCGCTGTGGATGCTCGGAAATATCTACGAACGCGCCAAACAGGTTTCCAAAAACGAAGACGACAAGAATCATTGGAGCGATCTCGCCAGCAAATGCTACGACCGCATCGTGCGCGATTATCCGCTCTCTAAAGTTGCGCCCGGCGCCAAGGCGCGCCTCAAAGATATGGGCAGACCCGTGCCCTCCGCCGATCCGGATGCCATCGTGCGCATGCAGAAACAGCAGCTCTACGAAAAGACGCATCACCAAAGCATGGTGGTGAAACTTCCGATGGGAATGCTCAAGGGCAGTCCGGACGTTTCCACTGCAGCCCGTGGTGGTACGCCGCAAATGGCTCCACCGAATGACGCGGTTTCAGCCACCGACGTGCTCCGGCCCGGTGCCGCGGGCCCATCGTTTACCGTGACGGGCAGCGCGGCGGGATCAAACGCGCAAACATCGGGAAGCAGCAGCGAGGTGATCACTCCAGAAGACGCGACCACCGTACCGGCTGGTTCCGGCCAGCAGACCGGCCTCGGCGTCGAAATCCTGACGCCCCTCGACGACAAAGGCCAGCCAACATCAGAGCAGCCTGCGACCACAGCCCCTGCTCCAGCGACGAACGCTCCGGGAACAAGCGCACCACCGCCGCCGGCCGCGACCAACGGCACAGTGGACGCAGGCCTGAACGGTTCAGGCACGGCGAACCCGCCAGCCGAAAGCGCTCCATCTGCCGCAGTTTCAGGCTCATCAAGCTCCAACTCGTCCAGTCCCTCCGCTTCCGGTACAAAGGGCGATACCGCGGCCCCAGGCGCGAGCTCAGCCCAACCAGCCGCGCAATCCGCGGACAAAGCCTCCACCCCCGTAAAGCCCACTCCCGTGGACACCAAGGAAGAGTCCACCAGCAAGAAGAAAAAAGGGTTGAAGAAACTCATCCCCTGGTAGATATCGAAATCTCGGTATTTACTCCCTGCTAACAACTCAGGCACTCCTGTACCTCGACTTTGTTGACGCCTTTGCTCCGGGGTGCTGCAATAGCTATGTTCAGGGCTAGGCGTGTCTCGTATGGGGGCATGCCGCCCGGGGGATTCCAGTGCCCAGAATTTTGGTTGCGGACGATAACACCAATATCCAGAAAATGGTCGTACTCGCCTTTCAAGAGCGCGGCGTGGAAGTCATCGCCGTCGGCAATGGCGAAGCCGCAGTCCGCCGCCTGCCCGATGCGAACCCTGATCTGGTGCTGGCCGACGTCTTCATGCCCGTGCGCAACGGCTACGAAGTCTGCGAATTCGTAAAGAAAGATCCGCGTTTCTCTCACGTTCCCGTAATTTTGCTGGTAGGCGCCTTCGATCCCCTCGATGAGAAAGAAGCGCGTCGCGTTGGCGCGGACGGTGTACTGAAAAAGCCTTTCGTTCCGCCCGATCCGCTGATCGCCATGGTAATGTCCGCGCTGGAAAAGAATCCCAAAGTTGCAGCCGAGCTAGCGAAAGCCAAGGAAGTCGCCGCCGAAGCGCTTCTGCCGCCAGCCTTACCCGAAGTTCTGCTGAAGGCCGAGCCCAAGCCGCTGCCCGAATTCCCCGAACCCACGGCCGAAGAAGCTGCTGTGATCTACGGCTTCGGCAAAGGCGTGCGCGCCATTGATCTGGACGAAGTCGAAGAAGACGACGAAGAACCGGCGCCGAAAGCCAGTAAGAACGCCAAGACCTCGAAGGATTCCAAAGCGCCGAAAACACCTGCTGCTCCGAAAACTCCGGTGGTTGCGGCGATAGATGATGACGATGAATTTGACGGCTCCGCCACCGCCAACGATTGGCGGCGCAACGCGGCCGACTTCGAAGTTCCCGAAAATGTCGCCGCCGATCCAATCTATTCCTACGGACGAAATTTCGAGCCGATAACTTTTCCATCCGAGCGCGATGTTCCGCCGCGGCGTCGGAAAACAGATGAAAATGGCGTCGAAGAATCCGCGGCGCAAGAAACCGCCGCCAAAATTGCCGCGCCCGCTGCACCGGAAAAACCCGCAGCCGAAATCGTGCCAGGTTCCGCAGAACCTGCGCCGAAATCCAATCCATGGGACGTGAAAGAAGACCAGCCCGAAATCGAACTCGCGGCCGGATTTACGCGCGTCGAAGAACCAGACACGCAAGCGAAATATCTCACACGCGAAATCGCCAAGCCGTCGCAACCCGAAAAGCCCGAAGCGGCAGCAGCGGCACCAGCGGCACAGCATCACGAAGCGACTCCGGAAGCGACTCCCGAACCGCCGCCCGCCCGGCCCACGCTCGTCTCGCGCATGCGCGGCTGGATGGACATGCTCACGCCTTCATCGCCCGAAACTTCTGCGGAGACTTCTGCAAGCTCCTCGGCCAGCGGTGCACCCAGCCAGGCCGCCGATACCTCCGCCAGCCATGCCGCCGACACATCCGACAATCATTGGATGAACAATCTTTCAGCGCCTCCTGCGCCGGCGTCCCCCGCCGCGCACGAATCCGCGCCAGTCGCTGCATCTTCACCCGCAGCCGAATCAGTGACCCCGCGTGTCGAAGCTGCGCCAGCCCCCGCCGCTCCATTCGTGGATCAGGCCGCGGAGACCCAACCCATCATCGAAGCCACCGCTTTCGCAGCAACAGAAACACCGTCACCAGCGCCTCCAAACGCAGACTTCGCGCCCACCGCAAACGCCGAATTGAGCGTCGAAGCGCCTGTGGAAGCCCGGGGTGAAGTACTCGCAGACGTGCGGGAGGAAGTCCAGCCCCGCCGATTCTCCGAAAGCGCGCAGAGCGGCGACAAATTCGGCGGCTCGTCCTATCATTTCTCGGACAACGCGCCCAACGAAATCCAAACCGAGCTGCACGAGCCTGCTCCGTCCGCCTTCGGAGCGGAGGGCTCAGGCGATTATTCCGCGAGCGCCACAGTTTCCGAAGGTCTGAACGCCGAGGCCGAACCTGAACCGATCACCAGCAGCGCCGCAGATTTTTCGCCCGAATTTACAGCCGAAGTTTTGCCCGCTCCCGCCGACGTCCCCGTAAACGGCGGCGGCCTCTCCGGCATGTTGCCAGCCGAACCGCTCTTCGGCAGCCAGCCGCTGCACGACGCTGAGGATTATTCCAAGCGGGATGAAGACGAAGTAGCGCCGCGCGCCGACACCCGCGAGCAAGAAGCTATCGCCGCAGATACGCATCCCGGCCAGCTCCCGCAGCCCGCGCCGAGCGATGACTCTTGGGACCGCGAAGCCGCCGCACACGAAGCAGCAATCCTCGCGAAGTCCAGCGCGTCGCTGTTCTCTGAATCCGCCGCGCCCGCCGAGCCCCCGGCGCTGCACAATTTCGAACGCATCCCCACTCTGCCGCCGCCCAATCGCGAAGCGCTATCGGAAATTCCGTTCCTCATGCCGCCGCTTCCGCCACCGCAAAATTCCGAGCGTCCCGCCGCCCGCGCCAATGATGCCGAAGCCGTGGACGACATGGTCCGTAAAGTTATGGAAAAGCTCGGCCCTCATCTCCAGGAACTCCTCTCCCAAGGCGTAAAACCCCTGGTAGAAAATCTCCTGCAGAACGAGCTGCACAAGAAAGAGCGGTAGTGAATCGCGCCCCAGCCCGATTCACCCTTCGAACCGAGAGCGCCGGTTCGAAGGGTTGGCGCCCCAGCGCGATTCATCCTTCGATCCCGCGGTGCGGGATCAAAAGATGGTCGCCAGTCCCGCGATCGCGCGCGAACGAAATCTCGGCCCCTATCCTATAGATAGCAACCAAGTTTTTCCCGGAGGCCCGATGCCCCCTCCCTTCACCAAATTCCTGGACTCCGCCGTGGCCGCCCAGTTCCGCAAAGATTCCAGCGGCCGCACGGTGTTCTTCCCGTTCACTCCGAAGCGCGAAGCCTATTTCGTTGACTCCCCCTCCGACGAACAAAAACTCCGCGCCCTCGTCCGCCTCTATCGCGGCGCCAGCGCCGGGCTCAATCTAATGTGGAGCCTGCTGAACTTCATCGCCGTTCTGGCTCCCGGATCCATCAGCAGTTACTACGGCAGCTACGTCCCGCTGCGCGAAAAATTGATCGCTATCGCCTGGGTCGCCGTGCCGTCCCTGCTGTTCTGGGGCACCGCGGCATGGATCATCTGGAGCCTCTACAATCAAGCCATCAAAATTTCCACGCAAGCACTGCCCCCAGCCGGCCCCGAAGTCTTCGCGCAACTGCTCCCGCTGTCGCGCCGCACCCAACGCATAGCCCTCGTAGTTCTGGGCGCTGTCACCATTCTGATCGTCCTAGCCATCCTGGCCGCCGTGCAACGCACGCATCCCTGAATCGTGCATCGTGGCACGGTCCTGCCTGCCGCATGCGAGTAGTCCTGCCTGCGCTCTTCGCGTTGAATTCGTCTTTGAAGTTGATCTTGAGTTTGTAGCGGCCGCCCGCTTCTTAGGCGGGCGTAGTTGACTTTGCCTTCGACTTCCCCGTCGCAGAACTCTCAGGTGAGTGGCCGATCCTTCGACGCCACCTCGGTGCGCGCCTTGGATTTTGTGGGCACCGAGTCGCCGCTTCTCGAAGAGTGCGGGTTCAGGCTCAGCGTCGCTCAGCCGTCTCGCGGACTTCCTGCCTCGGTTCCCGGCCCGTGCACCTGGCGCCCGAAAATCCTAAGACGTTCGTTCAGGTAGTTTGGGATGCGCAACCCTTCGATCTCGCGCCGCAGGAACTCGGGATGAATTGCGCTGGAAGCCGGCTCGTCGAACGGCGCTGCCGGTTCTCAGCACGGATCGCGCTGCGGCGCGATTCGGCGATTGGTATTTGTGCCAATAGACTTTTACCGGGCGCCGTCTCATAAGCATTCAGCCTGGCATGCGATGCATGCAGCGGTAGATTGCACGAGGGTATGAGGAAAAGGAGATCGCCTGTGAAAAACCTTATGTTGGCTGTTCTATCGGTGGCGGGAATAGTTCTATCGCAAGGCGCTACCACGCCGGCGCAAAGTGCAACGCAATCCCCACCTACCACGCAAGCACAAGCTTCCACAGCGGACCAAAAGGCCACAGCGCAAGACGTCGAATTGATGCGCAAAGATATTCGCTCGATCCGCAAACAACTCGTGGCGGCCAATTTGAAATTGACCGATACGGAAGCGACGAAGTTCTGGCCCGTCTACGACCAGTACATCGCGGAGCTGGTGAAAATCAACAACACCAAATACGACCTGCTGAAGGAATATTTCAATAGCTACGGGCAACTGACAGATGAGCAGGCGGACAGCATGACGACACGCCTGTTGAAGCTGGACGTGTCCGTGGCGGAGCTGCGCCAGAAATATCAGCCGATCTTCCGCGCGGCGGTTCCGGCCAAGGTGGCGGCTTCGTTCTTTCAGCTGGATCGGCGCATCGCGATGATGATTGATCTGCAACTAGGTTCGCAGATACCGCTGGTTCAAGAATAATTCGTTCCCTGCTCCAATTTTCGCTTCTCGGCGGGTGCTGCACCCTTCCACACTAGCTCGACGTACGCGGTGGATGTTGCGGGCGCCGCACCCTTCGGTTGTCGAAGGCTGCGGGTCTAGACGCAGCGTCGCTCAGCCGCCTCGTGGAACTCCCGCCTCAGTTCGAGGTCCGCGCAACCCGCAAAATCATAAAGGCCGCGCGCATGGCACCGTAGAATTTTCCGCGCAACTTTGCTGCTTTGTCGATTGGCGGCCAAACCGCTTATTTCGCGGAAGCAAGCGCGTGCAATGCGTTTCGATAGCGGCCGAAGATCCTCTCGGCCTGCTCCAGTTTCCTTTCGAACGCAACATCGCATGACAAGAGCTGGTATCCATCGCCGGGGGATTCAATCAGTAGCAAGTATTCGCCCGCGCTCGTCCGCATGCGGCTCACTACCTCCCTGGGCAGGAGGAAGCCTAGCGATTTACCAAACCTGCGAACCCTCAGCTTTCGCATCAGCGCCTTCCCTGTTTACAACCATGGGAGCAACATTGTTAACGCAACGCAATGGCCTATCCTATGGCGCGCGCCATCTTGGACTGCGGCTGCTTGTGAATCGCACTGCAACGCGATTCATCCTGAGATCCCACGGTGCGGAATCGAAGGGCCGCTGCCTTTGCCAGCCGAAATTTGCTTCAACGCCCGCTTGATACTTCATCTCCCGCGGTTGCGTGGTGCCGCGGCGCCCGCGCCAGGCGGTACGCGCGCCGCGACCTGCGCGTTGACGGCTTGCTCCCCCGCCCCTTATATTGGTTGATTCTCTTTCGCAGTGATGTCGCACTGTAACCGCAGAGTCAATTTCACATCGGGGAGCAGATGGCGCGCGAAATACCGAAAGCGTACGAGCCGCAAGAAATTGAAGAGCGCTGGGCCAAGGGCTGGTTCCAAGAGAAATTATTCCGCGCGGAAAATTCCGGCACGCCGGATGTGCCGAGCGACCAGCAGCCGCGCTTTTCGATTGCGCTGCCGCCGCCGAACGTCACCGGCTCGATTCACATCGGACACATGCTGGAGCACACGCAGATTGACATGCTGGTGCGCTGGCACCGCATGCGCGGCGAACGCACGTTGTGGCTGCCGGGAATGGATCACGCCGGAATCGCGACGCAGTTTGTCGTCGAGAGAATGCTGGCGAAGGAAGGCATCAACCGCAAAGACCTGGGCCGCGAGGAATTCGAGCGCCGCATCTGGAAATGGAAAGCGGAAAGCGGCGGCGTGATCAAGCAGCAGATGATTCGCCTCGGCGCTTCCTGCGATTGGACGCGCGAGCGATTCACGCTGGAGCCCGCGTTGTACCGCGCGGTGCTCGAAGCCTTTCTGCGGCTGTATCGCGAAGGACTGATTTACCGCGGTCGCTACATAGTGAACTGGTGCCCGCGCTGCCAGACGGCCATCAGCGATCTGGAAGTGGTGCACAACGAGCGCACCGGGAATTTGTGGTTCATCCGCTATCCGGTGGCGAGCGCGGGGACGGGCGCGGGGACACAGGAATTCCTTGTGGTGGCGACGACGCGCCCGGAAACGATGCTCGGCGATACGGCGCTGGCTGTACATCCGGAAGACGAGCGTTACCGTCATCTCGTGGGCAAAAAAGCGCTGCTGCCCTTGATGAACCGCGAGATTCCCATCATCGCGGACACATACGTAGACCGCGAGTTCGGTACAGGTGTGGTGAAAATTACTCCGGCGCACGATCCGAACGATTTCGAAGTGGGCAAGCGGCATAACCTCGCGCAAATCGATGTGATGACCGACGACGCGCATATGAACGAAGCCGCGGGGAAATACGCCGGCCTCGAAAGGTTCGTCGCGCGCGCACGCGTGATTGCCGACCTGGAAAAACTCGGCCTGATGGACCACATTTCCGAGCACACGCATTCGGTCGGCACTTGCGACCGCTGCAAAGCGATCGTCGAGCCGCGCGTTTCGACGCAGTGGTTCATGAACATGAAGCCCCTGGCGGAGGACGCGCGGAAGGCGGTGACTGGCGCGTTCGGACCGGCCGCGGAAATTGAAGTGGTGCCGGACAATCAGCGCACGATTCTGCTGCAGTGGTTTGAAAATATTCGCGATTGGTGCATTTCGCGGCAGCTGTGGTGGGGACATCGCATTCCGATATGGCATTGCGCCGATTGCGGCGAGATGATTCCGGCAACGGATTCCAGCGTGGAAATTGTGGACGGGCATGCGCGGGCGGCAGGCGTGCCGACGAAATGTCCGAAGTGCGGCGCGGCCGGCGGTGGCAAGCTGACGCAAGATCCGGATGTGCTGGATACGTGGTTCAGCTCAGCCCTGTGGCCGTTTTCGACTTTGGGTTGGCCGGACTCGACTGCGGATTTGCGCGCGTTTTACCCGAATAGCTTGTTGATCAGCGGCTACGACATTTTATTTTTCTGGGATTCGCGCATGATCATGATGGGGTTGCATCTGACGTCGGGTGCAACCGAAGCGGAGCGAATTCCCTTCCGCAGCCTGTACCTGCATTCGCTCGTGCGCACAGCGGAAGGCGCAAAGATGTCCAAGACCAAGGGCACAGGCGTGGACCCGCTTGAGCTGACGCAGAGATTCGGCACGGATGCGCTGCGCTACATGCTGGCAAGCATGTCCGCGCCCGGGACCGACATCGCGCTCGCCGAAGACCGGATTTTGGGCGCCCGCGCGTTTGCCAACAAGATTTGGAATGCCGCCCGATTTTTGTTCATGAATTTGGAGAAGGCGGAATCCGCCGCGGGATTTACATTGGAAGAATTAGCGGCACCGGCGGTACGCGCGGCTGCCCCGTATGCGGTGAAGGGCGAAGGCGAGTTGGTGCATCGCTGGATTTTTTCGAGGCTGGCGGCGGCCGCGGGGGAAGCCGGCAAGGCGCTGGATGAATTTCGTTTTCACGAAGCCTGCCAGACGATTTATCACTTCTTCTGGGGCGATTTTTGTGATTGGTACATCGAATGGGTGAAACCTCAGCTGTCGTCAGCAGATCGCGAAGTGGCCCTGGCCGCGTGGCGCAATATTTTCGCTGCTCTCGATTCTGCGCTGCGCCTGTTGCATCCGGTGATGCCATTTTTGACTGAGGAATTGTGGCATAAGTTGCCGCAGCCGGAAGGGGCGCGGTCTATCGCGCTGGATCGGTTCCCTACGCGACGCGAGGATTGGATTGATGCCGGTGCCGACGGCGCTATGGCGTTGATCCAGGAAATCATTGCAGCCGCGCGCAATATTCGCGCGGAAATGAAGGTAGATCAGAAGAAAAAGGTTGCGGCAGATTTTTCTACGAACGACGCTGCAGTTCGCAAGCTGGTGGAATCGAACCTCGAGCCGCTCCTGCGATTGGCGAATCTTTCGGCGCTGCACATTTCCGCCGGGCATTTGGATGCGAAGGGTGCGGCAGTACGCTCAACCGCGCAATTTGACTTGCGGATCACGTACGACGAGGCGGTGGACAAGCAAGTGGAGATTGCGCGGCTGGAAAAGGAAATCGAGCGCCTGGCGAAAGACATCGAGTCGAAGAAGGGCCGGCTGGCAGATGAATCTTTTTTGAGCAAAGCTCCGGCGAAGATTGTGGAGGACTTGAAGGCCACGCTGGCGGGGCGCGAGATCGAGCATCAGAAACTGCTCGATCGCCTTTCACAGCTAGAGCAAGCTTAGACGCGGAACAATCCACATGGCTACGAAACGGATGGCTAATTTGCCGGGGACGACCGACCGGCGGCTGGACGCGCTGCTGACTTTGCTCGCCGAGAACTCGACGATTGTGATCAGCGGCGCGAAGATCGCCAAAGAAATTGGCGTGACGCGGCAGCAAGTGTGGCGCTGGATCGAGAAATTGCGCGAGCTGGGCGTGCGCGTAAAGGGTCACGCCGCGACCGGCTATCATATCGAGCGCGCCCCGGACATTTTGGCGGCACAACTTTTGAGTCACCGCTTGTACGGCACGCCGTTTGCGCGACGCATTTATCACTTCTTCAAAATTGATTCGACCAACACGGTAGCGATGCAATTGGGCGAGCAAGGCGAGCCGCACGGCGCGGTAGTGCTCGCGGAAGAACAAACAGCAGGACGCGGCCGCGCAGGCCGCAAATGGCTTTCGGAAAAATCGGCGGGGATTCACTGCACGGTGCTGCTGCGGCCGCCGGTTCCTCCAGCACACGCGCCGCTCTTGACCCTGGTAGCGGGCCTCGCAGCGCGCGACGCGGCAGCAGAGGAACTCGACGCCGCCCTAGACATTCGTTGGCCGAACGATTTGCTGGTGCGCGGGCGAAAATTTTCGGGGATTCTGACGGAGATGCACGCGGAGCCGGATCGCATGCACTACGCGGTGGTAGGCATCGGGATTAATGTGAACCAAACCAAGATGCCGCCAGGTCTCGAAGACATCGCAACCTCGCTGCGCATGGAAACAGGGAAAATTCATTCGCGCCTGGAAGTGCTGATACGGTTGCTGCGCCACCTCGACCGCTACTACAATCAGTTCCTCGGCGAAGGCGCGACGCCGATTCTGCGGCGCTTCGCGGAAGTGTCCAGTTATTTTCAGGGGAAGCGCGTGCGCATCACGACGGCGCGCGAAACTTTCACCGGAAGCACCGCCGGCCTCGAGCCCAGCGGCGTATTGCGCGTACTGCGCGACGACGGCGGCGGGATCGAGCTAGTGCTGTCAGGCGACGTGGCGGAGGCCGATTGATGCTGCTGACGCTAGATGTGGGCAACACCAACACAGTGCTGGGCGTTTTTCGCGGCAAAGAATTGGTGGCGAACTGGCGGCTGACCACCGCGCGCGAGCAAACGGAGGACGAATACGGAATCCTGACGCGTGATCTGTTTACGCTGGCTTCGCTGGAGCCGCGTGAAATTGGCGGCGTCATCATCAGCTCGGTCGTGCCGCAACTGAATTCGCGTCTGGCAGGAATGGCCGAAAGATATTTCAGCAAGACCGCGCTGTTCGTCGAGCCGGGAATCAAGACAGGCATGCCGGTGATGTACGATAACCCGCAGGAAGTAGGCGCGGACCGCATCGTAAATAGTGTCGCGGCATTCGAAAAATACGGCGGCCCGTGCATCATCGTCGATTTCGGCACGGCGATTAATTTTGATGCGGTATCGGCGCGCGGGGAATATATGGGCGGAGTACTGGCGCCAGGAATCGGCATTTCGGCGGACGCGCTGTTTGCGCGCGCGGCGCGATTGTTTCGCGTGGAAATTAAAGATCCGGGAAAAATCATCGGCACAAATACCGCGGCGTCGATGCAGGCCGGCCTTTTTTATGGCTACACCGATATGGTGGACGGAATTCTGGATCGCATGAAAAAAGTGATGGGGGCGAAGACGAAAGTGGTGGCCACCGGCGGCCAAGCCGCGCTGATCGGCGGAGCTTCGCGGCACATTGAGACGGTGGATGAATTTTTGACGTTGGAAGGGTTGCGGATTATTTGGGATCGGAATCAGGAAGCCGCGCAGAAGAAAACACCTGCGGCGCGGCAACGTAATCTTTGAAACATTCTTGAAAGCAGCGGCAATAGGAATATTGGTGGCGGCTACACAATCGGCACGCGCGGGATCTTAGTTTTGCCTCCACTCATGGAATCGTTTAACTACTTCAATTATTTTACCGAGATCGAGGAATATTTCTGGCGAAAGCGCGGGGCGCATTTGCTTGTTTCGCCGCTGGATTGGGCGATTCTGGAAACCTGGCAGAAGGCGGGCATCCCGATCGGCGCAGTGCTCAAGGGGATCGATCGCGCGTTCGAGAGCTGGGCGCGTTCGCGTCGCGCGGCGGGCGGCCGGCAATTGAAGAGCTTGGCGTATTGCGTGGACGCGGTGCTCGATGCGGCGGCGGAAGCAGCCGAGGCGGCTGCTGGCACCGGGCCGGAAGTGAATTCCTCACGCGGAGGGGCTGAACCATTTTCGCGCGACGAGCTGAGGAAATATTTGCAGCGGAATGCGGCGCGTTTGCGGGCGGCCGCGCAAAAACTGCGCGCGAAGGCGGACGCAGCGACTGCCGCGGCGTTGGCAGTCAGATTTGATGAGACCGCCCGGAAACTTGACGATGCCTTGCCGTTGCTGGACGCGCCAGGGGCGCTCGATCTGGAAGATTTCGAGCGGCGAATGACGGTGCTCGAGGAAAAATTGACCGCTGCGCTCGCGGCGGACGCGAACGAAGAGGCGCTGCTTGCGATCCGGCGCGAAATGGACCGGTCGCTCGCGCCTTACCGGCGTAAGATGTCGGCTGAACAATTGACCCAGCTAGAGCGGCAATACACTCAGAAGCGGCTGTTCGAGTATTTCGAAGTGCCGCGCTTGAGCCTTTTTTATCTGACGTAAGCGGATTAGGACAAATTAACGTGCCGCGCCTAGTTTCGTCCGGCAGATTTGCAGCTGTAGGGGCGGGTCTCAGGCCCGCCCCTACCCTTCGCCAGATTCGAAAAATTCGTCCAGGAATTGAACGGGGACCACGCGAAGGGCCAGCACACGCTCTATGGACATCACGATTGAAAAATTGATTTACGGCGGCGAAGGATTGGCTCATCACGATGGGTCAACTGTGTTTGTGCCATTTGTCCTGCCGGCAGAGCGCGTCACGGTGGAGGCCGTCGAACAGAAGAAGAAATTTGTGCGCGGGCGAGTGGAACGGATCTTGCAGGCGGCGCCGGAACGCGTGACGGCGCGCTGCCCCCATTTCGGGGTCTGCGGCGGGTGCGATTACCAGCACATACCGTATGAAGCGCAACTGAAGTTCAAGAGCGAGATTTTGCGCGAAACATTGCGGCGGATCGGGAAGATCGAGTGGGCCGGGGAAATTATTACGCATGGATCGCCCCCATGGGCCTATCGCAATCGCGCGCAGTGGAAAGTGCGTCCGCTCGAAAATCCGGGCGGCGACGAGGCAGCGTCAGAAACTGGCGCGGACGGCGCCGCGAAGCTGGGCATTGGATATTTTCGCGCGAATTCCACGGCGCTGTGCGCGGTGGAGGACTGCTCGATCATTTCCCCGCTGCTGCTGAAGGCTTTGCTTTCGTTGCGCACGGCGCTGGCTGCAGGCGCTTTGCCACGCGGACTGCGGGAAATCGAAGCGTTCGCAGATGCCGCGGACGCGAAGCTGCTTCTGACCGCAACGTTCGCGGGGTTCCCTTCACGCGCAGCGGAACATGCCGAAACATTCCAGCAGGTTGTGCCGGAAATCGCGAGCTTGCTTTTCCACGATCCGAGCCACGATCGTATGGAATTGTACGGGCCGGGATACGTGGAGTACGCAACCGGCGGCATTTCATATCGTGTGGGGCATTTTTCATTTTTTCAGGTGAACCGGTTTTTGGTAGAGGAACTGGCGCGGGAGGTCGTAGAGCGCGAAGAGGTCGGACGATTGGCAATCGATCTTTTCGCCGGCGTGGGACTATTTTCGATTCCGCTGGCGAGACGCTTCGCGCGAGTGCTGGCGGTTGAATCGAATCCAGCAGCCGCGCGCGACCTGGAAACGAACACGCGCGGAAAAGGCTCGATCGAAGTGCGTTCAGCGGAAGTGGAGCAATTTTTGAAGCGTAACCAGGAACGGCCGGAGTTGGTGGTGCTCGATCCGCCGCGCGCCGGAATGACGCCCGAATCGGTGGAGCGGCTGGCCAGGCTACGGCCCGAGCGGATTACGTACGTTTCGTGCGAGCCCCCGACGCTAGCCCGCGACCTAGATTTATTTCGCAACGCAGGATACGACCGCACAGAAGTGCACCTATTCGATTTGTTCCCCCAGACGTTCCACATGGAGACGATTGTTCGGCTCCGCAAGCGCGCCTAAACGTCGCGCAACGTCCCGCGGGATGCGCGCCGTCGCCTTCGCTTTTGTAGCGCCGGCGTCTCGCCGGCTCTTTCGCCTTCGTGGTTGTCGGTGTCTTTGTATCTGAATTTGTAGCGGCCGCCGATTTTCTAGGCGGGCGCCGTTGCCGTTGCTTTCGACTTTATCCTCGCAAACCCGCATAACGCAACAACCCGGAGCTACACCGCGTCTTTTCGACCAACGCCCCTCATCCGTATTTCTACGAATATCCCACAACTGCTAAACGTGCTAGCGTGAGTCGGGGAGCTATTGAATCCCACAAGAAGGCGGCAACATGTGGAGCACGGCCCAACCTCAGACCTCCGCCCTCCCCGCGCACCTCCCGGCCGCCCCAATTCAATCGCTAGCGAAACAAAACCGAAAGCCCTCGCAACTTGTTGAAAACAATCACCACGAACCAAAAGCAATCGCTAGTTTTTTACGTGTTTGTTGCCATTACACCCTGCTGCAATCCGCGCCCAGCGAAAGGTGGACGACACAGATCAACGCTCGAAAAGCGGCGGCGAGCCACCGCAGTCCGCTTAGGTTGCCAACTCCATGAAGTTACCGGCGCTGTGGATTCTGGGCGCCTTCGCGGCGGGCATCGGAATTGCGGGCCGATGGCCGGGCTCGCTGAGATTGTGGGCGGTCGGTGCGGCGCTCGGAATTCTCGCGGGTGTAATTCTGGCGGCTGGCTTTTCGGCGTGGCGACATTCCTTCTCGGCTGGGTGGGTTTGCGCGCTTTTCGCATGGCTGGCGATTGGCGGACTGGCTGCCATCGTCGAACGCGCGACGGTTCCTGCGAATCATATCGCGCGATTGATTGCGGCGGGGCGTGTCGATCCTGGCATCGCCCTGCGCTGGCGCGGGCGATTGCGCGAAGATCCCCTGACGCTACCCTGGGGCCAGCGATTCGAGATTGATTTGGAGCAGGTGGAAGCGCATGGCGCGGCCTTGACCACGACTGGCGGGCTGCGCGTGAATTTTTATCCCGGGGCGCGAATTGCGGAGCCGCCAGCAGGTTTGCGCGCAGGTGATCGCGTCGCGGTGCTGGTGAAGGCGCGGCAGCCACGGGATTATTTGGATCCCGGCGCGTTCGACGTGAAAGGATTTTTGGCGCGCGAGAAAATTGATGTGCTGGGTTCGCTGCGCCGCGGCGAACTGCTGCAACTGGTTGACCGGCCTCCTCCTACCATTTCGCAACGCCTGGCCCGCGCGCGTGGAACCTTGCTCGCGCGGCTGGATTCTCTATTCGCCGGACATCCGGAACGCGGAGCGGTGGCGCGTGCGATGCTGCTCGGCGACCGCAGCTTTGTGGATTCCAGCGTGGTGCTGGCGTTCCAGAAAACGGCGGCGTATCACGTCCTGGTGGTGGCGGGACTGCACGTGGGCGCGCTCGTAATTTTCTTGTGGTGGCTGGGCAAGCGGCTGCGCTTTTCGCCGCTCGCGATCAGCGTGATGACTTTGGTGGCCCTGACGGCTTACGTGGGGATTGTGCAGGATCGTCCGCCGATCTTGCGCGCGGCGCTGATGGCGGCGCTTTATTTGTGCGCGCGGCCGCTTTTTCGCCGCGTGGAATTGTTGAACACGATTGCAATTGCCGCGCTGATTTTGTCGCTGTGGAAACCCTCCTCGCTTGGAGATTCCAGCTTTCAACTTTCGTTCTTGGCTGCGGCCGTAATTGCGGGGTTGGCGCTACCTTGGATGGAGCGGTCGAGCGCGCCTTACCGCGCGGGGCTGAATCATTTGGGGAACGTGACTCGCGATCCGGCGCACGCTCCGAAGATTGCGCAGTTTCGCATTGAAATGCGCGCGGCGGTGCAATGGCTGGCTGGAAAAACGCCGGGGCGTTTGGCATCGCATGCTGGTGCGATGCTGACGCTGCCGGTGCGCGCGGGATTGCGATTGTGGGAGATTATTTTGCTGTCGGCGGTGATTCAGTGGGGGATGTTGCCGCTGCTCGCGCAGGATTTTCATCGCGTGAGTTTGGCAGGGCCGATGAGCAACATTCCGGCGGTGCTGCTCACGGGAATTATTGTGCCGTTGGGATTCGTGACGCTGGGGATCGCGGTCGTGTGGGCGCGCGCGGGGCTGGTGCTCGGAAAAGCGCTTAGCTTTTTCATCGGATCATTAATTTCGACCGTCCGGTGGTTCACGCGCTGGCCGCGATTGACGTACCGGATTCCGGGTCCGCCAGTGTGGCTCGTGATTTTATTCTTCGCGGGCTTTATTTTTCTGGCGGCGGTGGCGCGGACGGTTGCAGCGCGACGGCGCGACCCGCTGATACACCGGCATTTGCTGCCTGGCGTGCAACCTGTTGAGTGGATCGCCGCGGTGATTGTATTGGCGCTCGCGGTGCTAGTGGCTTGCCATCCGTTCGCACCGTCGCTTTTTCGCGGCAAGCTTGAGGTGAGCGTGCTCGACGTGGGGCAAGGCGATTCGATTTTTGTGGCGTTTCCCGATGGGCGGACGATGCTGGTGGATGGCGGTGGGCGAGCTGGAGCTGAGGTGGTGAGTGGCTTCCGGTCGGGGCCGGATGTGGGCGAGGAAGTGGTGTCACCGTATTTGTGGTCGCGGGGGATCAAAAGGCTCGACGTGGTGGCGTTGACTCATGCGCACCACGATCATCTGGATGGGCTGCACAGCGTGATTGCAAATTTTAAGGTGGGAGAATTGTGGATTGGACGGAATGAGGTGACACCGGCATTTCTGGTGCTGCTGGCGGAAGCGCGTGCGCGGGGAGTTCAGATTGTGCAGGAAATTCAGGGCCGTACGTTTGATTGGGATGGCGTGCGCGGGGATGTGTTGTGGCCGGCGGACGTGTCGGAGGTAGACAAGGCGGCGAATGATAATTCGCTAGTGATGCGGATACAGGATGGCGAGGAAAGTTTCTTGTTGCCGGGAGACATCGAGAAGAAAGTGGAGAACGAATTGGTCGATGAACACGCGCCGCTGGCCGCGAATTTCCTGAAGGTGCCGCATCACGGGAGCAAAACTTCCTCGACGGATGCGTTTGTAGGCGCGGTGGGGCCCGGCGTCGCGGTGGTCTCGGTGGCAGGGGGCAACCAGTTCGGGCATCCGGTGGACAGCGTGGTGGAGCGTTATGCGCGCGCGGGCGTGAGATTTTTGCGAACGGATCGCGATGGGGCGGTTACGGCGGTCACGGATGGGCACGATTTGGTGGTGCATACGTTTTTGGAAAAGCGTCCGCAGTGAAGAGGAATGCGGGCGTATAAAAAACTGGCGGCCGCGAGGGATGTCCACAGCGGTTCGCGACTTCTACTTGCTGGAATCTGCGGAGCCGTCGGATTCTTCCAGGGAGACGTTGTTGGCAGACTGGTATTCGGCAATGATTTTGCGAGCTTCGTCGGCTTGGGATTCCAGGACGAAGATTTCAACGTTGTGAGGACCTTCGGGATTTTCGGGGATCGGGAAAGGGTCGGTGGAGACAGAGCCCGGAGATTGAATGCCGGCGCTTTCCAGCAGGCCGCGGATTACCAGGGCTTCCGTGGCGTTTTCCGCCACGTGGGCAATCACTACGCGTTCGTTGGAATATTCCTCGGGCATGTGGGGCTCCTCAAAAACAGTCCGACAGTACTATTGTGCGCCTCCGGGTCTTGGGTCCATACTAGTTTTCCGGTACCCACGGTCAAATATGGACGACCCCTCGGTTCAGCCCACGCAGCAAGAGATTGACGAAGAGAGCCGCCGCATTCGTAGGCTGCGCATCCTGGTGCATATTACGCTGGAAACGATTGCAGGTGGAGATCTGTCACCGGAAGACGCGGCGCAGATGGTGGCGGAGACGCGGAAGATCGCCTTGGATATGTTCCCCGGGAAAGAGCGTGCGTTTGATCTGATTTACCGGCCGCAATTCCAGCGGGTGATGCATGCGGTTTATCGGTTGCAGTGAGCCCTGCCAGACGGTACGCAATTCCCTTCCCAGTTAACTAGTAGCCGTAGCGGCGCTCGAGCCACATGCGGAGCCAGACGACCGCGAGAGCGGCTATCGTGCCTATCAGTGCTTTGTATTCGCGGTTGCGGCGATAGAGTTGCCACGAGAATGCTTCGCTGGACTTGGCCGCCTGCGGCGGCCTGTAGCCCGTGCCGAAGAAATCGGGCAGGAACAGCGGGACCTTTGCGGCGTATTCGTCGAAGACCGTGCCGAAGCGAGCGCGCAGGTCTTCTTCTTCGTTGCGCATCACGGCGTAATAAAACACTACGAAATAAACCACGATCAAGCTGCCCGCCCACCAGGAATGGCCGGCGATGGCGAATCCTGCGGCGAGAAACGCGCTGCCGAGATATAGAGGGTTGCGCGTGCGAGCGTATGGTCCGGAGGTGGCGAGTTCGCGATCTTTGCTCAGGTGCCCTGCGGCGATGGCGCGGATGAGTATGCCGAATCCGGCGACGGCCGCGCCCATGGCAATCCAGTGGCGCGTGGGATGTGCGAGAAGCAGGTACAACACCGCGACGGGGTAGCCGATGCGCACGCGCCAACGCATCCAGAATTTTCTGGGCCGGGCTGCGACGAGTTCGTTTGATTTGGTGGTCACTCGCGGGGCCTCATGTTTTCACGCTGACAAGACGTGCAACGGCGTCGGCGACTTGGTCAACAGTGATCGAAAGCATGGGCGAAGAATAGGACGCGCCGCGGCGATATGTCGTTTCGCTCCTGCCCGGATTGCGAATGACGATACTTTGGATTTGGTTTGGGCCCGCGTATGGGCCGTTGCGCGCGGGATCGGTGGGACCGTAGAGGCCGACGACTGGGGTGCCGAGCGCGGAGGCGAGATGCAGAGGGCCGGTGTCCGCTGAGATGACGAATTTCGAGCGACGAAGCAGCGCCATCAGCGGACCCAGACCGAGCGGAAGGGCGATCGGCGGCCGAGAACCTGCCGCGCTGATGAGCTCTTGCGCCAATCTTTCTTCTCCTGGACCAAAACTGATTACTGCTCGCCAGCCATGTTGCAACGTGAGGCGGTGATGCAGTTCGCCGTAGCGTTCGGGCGGCCAACATTTCGAACGCCAGCCGCCGCCGGGATTTAACACGTAGAAATCTGCAATGTCGTTGCGGGCGAGTTCTTGCGTCACTTGTTTCTCATCTTCCGGGCGTGGGGTCAAAGGAAATCGCGGAGACGAGGGGCGCGCATCTGCGCCTGCGGCTTCGGCAAGGGTGAGATTGTGGTCCACTTTGTGGGCGCCCCGGGGATTGACGCGATCGGTGTAGAACCAGGATGCGAAACCTTCGCGGGCGTAGGTGCTGGGAAAACCGATGCGGCGCGGTGCGCCCGAGGCGAATGCTGGGAGCGCAGATTTGTACAGGCCTTGAAAATCGATGGCGCAGGTGTAGTGTGCGGCGCGCAGTTTGCTCACCGTCTGGATGAGACCGCCGGCGCTTTTCTTTTCAAGCGAGATTATTTCGCTGAGATCGGGATTGCTTTCGAGCAGGCGGCGCCATTGCGGTTCGACGAGCCAGTCGATGCGAGCTTCGGGAAATGCATCGCGCAATGCGGACGCGGCGGGCAGGGCGTGGATTACGTCGCCGAGCGAGCCTAGACGGACGAGTAGGAAGCGCGCGTCAGGCATTGCCGGGGAGACGCAGGCGCGCGAGCAAATCGCGCGTGGAATGTTGCTTGGGATCGCCGACGATGGCGACGCGGATGCCTAGCAGAGCCGCTAATTCGCGCTCGGGCACGGTGTCGGCGGTATAGTCTGTGCCTTTGGCATGGACGTCTGGTTGAAGTTCTTTTAGCAGTGAGTTCACGTCGAGTTCGTCAAAGATAACCACGTAGTTTACGGATTTCAGCGCGGCTACCAGAGTTGCGCGGGCGCGTTCGGTGAGGATGGGGCGGCCGGGGCCTTTCAGCCTTCTGGTGCTGGAATCGGAATTGATGCCGACCACTAATAGATCGGCTTCGGCGCGGGCGGCTTCTAGGTAGCGGACGTGGCCGACGTGCAGGAGATCGAAGACTCCGTTCGCAAACGCGATTTTGCGGCTGGAGCGGCGATGTTCTTCGAGGATGCCGGTCAATCCTTGGCGTGAAACAATTTTTTCGCGGGTGTCCATCGATTTTCAGCGCTGCTGCGGTGCCGCGCTGGCTGTAGCGTCTTGGCGCAGCGCGGCGGTTAGTTCGGCACCGGTGACTGTGGCGGTGCGGCGCTTCATTACCACGATTCCGCCGGCGTAATTTGCGAGGTGCGCGGCTTCGAGATATGTCGCGCCTGAGGCAAGGGCCAGAGTGAAGACGGCGATTACAGTATCGCCTGCGCCGGTGACGTCCACGGGAGCGTCGGAGCCGTAGATGGGAATATTGCGCGGGACGCGGCTGCGTTCGAAGAGGGCCATGCCGTCTTTGCCACGCGTGACTATGAGCGCTTCAAGATTCAGATCGCGCAGGGCGCGTTGGCCGAGATCTTCTAGCTTGCGGACGTCGGTGCCGACGCTGGCGTGATAGGCGGCTTCGACTTCTGGTTCGTTGGGAGTGGCGGCGGTGATTCCAGCATCGCGAAATTCTAGCAGGCGATAGCGCGAGTCGAGAGTCAGGAGCTTGGCGTTTAGTTTTTTTATTATCGCGGGGGAGGCTGCGCCGAAACCGTAGTCGGAGACTAGGACAGCGCTCGCGCGTTTTGCGATTTTGCGGGCTTTGCTCTCGATTGCGCTTTCTGTGGTGGCAGAAAGTCTTGCTTGCGGCTCGCGGTCTACGCGGAGGACTTGTTGCTCGGTGGTGTGAGTCCATCCGGCCAGGTAACGCGTTTTGGTGGGGGTGACCCAATCGTGTGAGCGGAGGAGGCCGGAGACGTTGATGCGTTTGCGGCGGAAGTGATCGAGGAGCTGGCGGCCGGCGTCGTCATCGCCGACTACGCCGACGGGGAGGACGCTGGCGCCGAGATCGGCTAGGTTGAATGCAGCGTTGGCCGCGCCGCCTGGGTAGGATTCGGTGCGGCGATGGCGCAGGATCAGGACTGGGGCTTCGCGGGAAACGCGGGAAATCTCGCCGGAGACGAATTCGTCCAGGACGAAATCGCCTACTACGCCGATGGCTTGGCGGGGAAAGCTGGCGACGAGGTCGAGCAGGCGGGTTAAGTCCACGGTGGCGTCGGGTCTAGTGGTCGCGCCGGAGGATGATTTGCGTGGCGCGAGGTGCTTGCGCTGCTTGCGTGCGTTGGTCAACCAGGCTCCTTAGCGACTTTGCGTTTGATGGCCGCGTCGAAACGTATCACAGCGGCGTCCGGTGCGGCAATCGGACGGGCTTTGGCGTTTTTATGGTTGCACGGGGGGGTTGCGGCCCGATTCGGCTGTCGAGAGTACGGTGCGCCAGAACTCGTTTGGCTTGTCTATTTGCATCGAGATGGCGCAGTAAAAGGTGGGTAATTTGCCGTAATAAATTGCGTGGAGATTGTAGAGGTCTTTTTCGGTGCAGATCAGGCCGCTCGCTCCTGCTTCGCATGCTATCTGCAGAATTTCCTGGTCGTCCTTGTCGGTGTAGCGGTGATGATCGGGGAAAAATTTGTGGTCGACGATATCCAGGCCCCAGGTGCGCAGGTCGTCTAGGAAGGCTGCGGGGTTGCCGATGCCGCAGAATGCGAAAAGTTTGGGCAGCGCTTGGGTAGCGACGGCGCCAGCGATTTGACCTTCGGTGAAGCTGTGGATGGCGTCGAGCTTCGGACGCGCGTAAAAAATTGGTGCTGCGGAATCGCGGCGGATGGCGGATTCGATGGCGGGGGCGTGGGCGCTGCGCGTGATCACGATGATGTCGGCGCGGGCTAGGGCGGAGCGCGGCTCGCGGAGGTGTCCGGCGGGGAGCAGGCGGCCACCGCTGAAGGGATTTGTTGCGTCTATCAGGACGATGTCCACGTCGCGTGCTAGTTGCAGATGTTGGAAGCCGTCGTCTAGGACGAACCAATGCACGCCGCGCTTGGCTAGTTCCCTGCCCTGTTCGTATCGATTCGCGCCGACGCCGAATTGGACGCGATTGCCCAGGCGGGATTGGAGCAGGCGAACTTCGTCGCTGGTCGCTGGCAGGGCGTGCGCGCCGACGTTCTGCGGTGCGGTGGCATCGGCATTATCTTTTGGTGATGGCGCGATTTTCTCGCCGCGATAGCCGCGAGTTAAGATGCCGACTTGTTTTCCTTCGGCTAGCAGGCGCTCGACGATCCAGAGGACCATGGGAGTTTTTCCTGTGCCGCCCGTGGTGAGATTGCCGACGCTGATGACTGTGCCATCCAGGTGGTGGGATTTCAGGATGCCTTTGCGGTACGCGCGGGCGCGCAGGTGGGCTGCGGCGCCGTAGGGCAGCGTGAACGGCCAGAGGAGTGATTGCTTCAGCGTCATGCGCCGTGGCCCTTCGCGGCACGATTGTGCCAGACGGCGGCGATGCGATCGAGCGAGCGTTCGGTGGCGCCGCGATTGCGCTGGGAAATTTCGCGTGCGGCCGCGCCCATGTGCTCGCGCATGGCGTTGTCTTGGATGAGCTGGATCCAGACTTTGCCTAGGCCAGGGCCTGACGAGACTTGAACGCCGGCGTGCGCGTCGAGAAATTGGTCGGCCATCTCTTTGAAATTTTCCATGGAGGCGCCGAAAACTGGGGGGCGCGCGAACCAGGCGGGCTCGAGAATATTGTGGCCCCCGGCGGCAACTAGCGAGCCACCTACGAAGGTGGCGTCGGCCAGCGAATAGAGGCCGGCTAATTCGCCGATGGAATCGAGAAGGAGGACGTCGGCGGCTTCGTCGAGAGTGGCGGTTAGGTCGAGTTCGCTGCGGCGGACGACTTTCCATCCGGCTGCCGCGGGAATGGCAGCGGCGGCATCGAATTGCGCGGGTTTGCGCGGGGCGAGAATCAGAAGCGTGTGGCGCCACTGGCGTTGCACGAGATCGTAGGCGGCTAGGACGGATTCTTCTTCTCCGGCGACCACGCTGCCGGCGACGAGGACCGGCCAGCGTTCTTGTTGCCGGATTTGTTGCTCGATCCAGGAGGCGAAGCGCGAGATCGCCGGGGGCGCGGCGTCGTATTTCAAATTGCCGGTGACGGCGATGCGATCTTGCGGGGCGCCCATGGCTTGGAGCCGCGCGGAATCTTCGGGAGTTTGCGCAAGGAAGAGTTCGGCGTCCCGCATGGTGCGTTGGAAAAACGGTCCAACCAGGAATTCCCATTGTTTGAAGCGGGCGAAGGATTTTTCGGAGATGCGGGCGTTGGCGAACACCACCGGGATAGTGGCGCGGTGCGCTTCGCGCAAGAAATTTGGCCAGATTTCGGTTTCCATGACGATTACGAGAGAGGGCTGAATGGCGCGGAGAGCGCGGCGCACTGGGACTACCCAGTCCACCGGAAAATAAAAGATGCCGTCGGCGGATTGCAGGCGCTCACGGGCTAGGCGCTGGCCGGTTTCTGTGGTGGTGGAGACGAAAATCGTCGCGGAGGGATAACCGCGTTTCAGGCCGTCGACTAGTGGTTGGGCGGCTAGAACTTCGCCGACCGAAACCGCGTGGATCCAGATTGGACCTTTGTTCGCGGCGGTGGCGGTGGCAACACATGCGCCAGCGGCACGCGCGACGATTTCCGGTGGCAAGCTGCCGAGACGTTCGCGGAGGGCGCGCGTTGGCTCGCCGGCGCGCCATCCGCGCAGCGCGAAATACGGCGCGAGTAGGAACATGCCTGCCGCTGTGAGGATGCGATAGAAAAAATACATTCCGTGGGTGTCGCGCACGGGAGCCGGGAAAGAGGCTTTGCCGCGCGCGGACCCGGTATTATACTGGCAGCCGCGAGAAAACGCGCACAACTTCCGGCGGCGTCGAGGCATCGCACAGCAGGATGACGAGAAGCTCACGCTCTTTTTTTGCCATTGCGATCTTGCTGTCGTGCGCTGGCCAAGCCGCTTTCGCGCAGAATAATCCCGCCGCTACCAAGGCGAAGCAGGCTACGCCGGATCCCACCGCGGCGCTGGCGCACGACCATCATGATGGCCTGACGGTGACGGCCGATCCTTACACGGACAAGGCGCGGGGCAAGGAAAAATTCGGCAGAGCTAATCCTCTGGACGCGGGGATTCTGCCGGTAGAAATTTTTATGCGCAATGAGACGAACGAGCCGATTCATGTGGACATCAACACGATTCAGCTGGAAGTGCAGTTGCGCAAGGGCGGGCGGCAAGAGATTGATTGGCTGCCGGCCGAGGACGTGGCTGGTTTGGTGGCGCATCCTGGCGGCGTGACTCCTTCGAACCGGCCGCGGATTGCGGGGATTCCTTTGCCGAGCGGAGATAAGAAGACGGATAAGCTGGCGGAGATTTTGCGGCCGTTGACCCTGGATGCGGATGTCGTGCCGCCGATGGGAGCTTTGCACGGATTTTTGTATTTCAATGTGAATAACGAATTGTCGCTGGCGGATACGGCGGTGCTTTATGTGCCGGATGCTTCGGTGATTGCTTCGAAGAAGGCGTTGATGTTTTACGAAGTGCGGTTTGGTAAGGCTGCGCAGAATCCCGCGAATTAACCTCGGTACAGTTGTTCTCACGAATACTTCGGCTTGATCAAAATGTGTGGCTTCTGGGGCTGGAGCGCCTGCGCGCTCGCTGCGGCGTGGCGAAGTCCAGAGCGAACCTTGGCGGTCGGCGAGGTACGAATTGAAGTTTGATCCAGACCGCCCGCCAACCCTGAGTTCCCTGGCGCGAACTTAGGGTGAACAGGCGGCCGCTACAACGTCAAAACCAACGCCGACGGCAAAACAACACTAAGGCTGCCCGGTTCGATGATCCTGAACCGGCCGCTACAGAGTCAACTGCAGAGGCCCGCTGGGGCCGACATCATGGCGAGCTCGGGCGCAGCAAGCAGCGCCCTACCGAAGAGAGAAAAGCACCGCAGTTCGCATGGGAGCGAGCCCGCGAAGCGGGAGAGCGAAAAAGCGGATTGACATGGATTGGGGCGAGAAGTAGGCTGCGGGCACTGCGTATACTTTATGCAGCTTATCGGAAGGAGCCTGTTCATATGACGAAGTCGCTGCGACGACGGGAATTCTTGAAGAGTGTGGCTGCTACGGGCGTGTTGGCTGGGGTTTCGCGATCACTGGCTGGTGCGGCGGGACCGGCCGTGGGCGCCTCGTCATCGGCGGCGGACGCTTTGCGATCCTTGGCTGGCGGGTCTAGCGCGATGAGCGCGCCAAACAAGATTCAGACTTTTAACTACGACGGCGTGAGCTTGGGCAAGAGCCGTTGGGGCGACCAGTATTTGCGTGCGCGGGATTTTTATTTCAATGTCTCGAACGACGATATTTTGCAGGGGTTTCGCGCGGCGGCCGGTTTGCCTGCGCCGGGGAAACCGTTGGGCGGGTGGTGCGAGAAGGATAGCGCGACTGTGTTTGGGCAATGGTTGAGCGGGATGTCACGGATGTACCGCGCGACGGGCGACACAGCGATGCGCGACAAATCCTCTTACCTGCTGACGGAGTTCGCGAAAACCGTGGGAGCGAACGGCGATTGCCGCATGCGGCCTTACCCGTACGAGAAACTGACTTGCGGTTTGGTGGACATGCATGAATGTGCGGATCATCCGGAGGCGATGCCGCTACTTTCCAAGGTGACGGATTACGCTAGCAAGACTTTCGATCGCACGCGGGCGCCGGCGAATCCGGAACCTTGGGAGATGCATTCGGGCAAGCCGCTGGAGTGGTACACGTTGCCGGAAAATTTGTTTCGCGCTTATGCGCTGACGGGAAATGCGCAGTACAAAGATTTTGCGGACGTGTGGCTGTATCACTCTTACTGGAATAAATTTGCTGCGACTACCGCGCCCACTGACGCTTCGGGTGTGCACGCGTATAGCCATGTGAATACGTTCAGCAGCGCGGCGATGGCTTACGCGGTGACGAACGATCCGGCTTATCTGCAAATTATCAAAAACGCTTACGACTTTTTGCAGAACACGCAGACTTATGCCACCGGTGGATATGGGCCGGTGGAACGGATCATGCCGGCGGGTAGTTTGGGCAAGGCGCTGGAATATCAGCAGAACTGTTTTGAGGCGCCTTGCGGTTCTTGGGCTGGGTTCAAGCTTGCGCGCTACTTGACGCAATTTACGGGAGAGGCGCGGTACGGCGATTGGGCCGAGCGATTGCTTTACAACGGGATTGGAGCGTCGCTGGAGATCAATGGTCCGGGGCGGCATTTTTATTATGCGGATTACCGGATGGCTGGAGGCGTCAAAATTTTCAGCCGCAATGCTTATACGTGTTGTTCGGGGACTTACATTCAGGACGTCGTGAATTTTTACGATTTGATTTATTACAGGGATGATCCGGCGAAGGCTGATGCGGGATTGTATGTAAGCTTGTATGTGCCGTCGGAAGTTTTGTGGAAGCGCGTCGGCGGCGATGTGAAGATTACGCAAGTAACGCAGTATCCGGAGGCGGAGGCGAGCACTTTGACTTTGCAGATGGAACATGGCGCCAAGTTCCCGCTGCGTTTTCGGATTCCGGGATGGGCGCAGGGCGCGTCGTTGAAAGTGAATGGCGTTCCCGCGCAAGTGAAGTGCACGCCGGGAACTTGGGCGACGATCGATCGGGCGTGGATCTCGGGTGACCGCGTGGAGATTACGATTCCGTTGCCCTTGCGCATGCTGCCGGTGGATCCGCAACATCCGCATCGCGTGGCGATTGTGCGCGGGCCGGTGGTCTTGGTGCAGGACGGCGGTGTGCATGAGCCGGTCTTCAGGCTTCCGTACAATAACGAGGATTTGAATAAGTGGCTGGTAGCGGATGACGAGGAGCCAAGCGTCTTTCGTGTGGTGCCGCCGGACGGGAAGCATGTGATGGCGAAGTTCCGTCCGTTTTATGCGGTGGGGCCGGATTATTATTACCGGATGTATTTTGATTTGGATTCTTTGCCGGTTTATCTGTGGCAGTACGAGGGGTAGGCGGGGTTTGGTGCGTCGCGTAGAGGTTGAGAATCGCCGCGATTCGCAATAGGCGCCATTCGAAGATCGTAGATGAATGGTAGAATAGCGTTCTGAAAACTACAGTAACCGTTGATGAGAAGGGTGGCGCTGTTCTGCCAAAGCCAGTGCGCGACGAACTGGGGCTGCAGGAGGGCGATGCGTTGGAGGTCGGAACTTCAGAGGGTGAAATCACGCGGCGACCGGTTTGCGTGAAGCCTAGGATGTGAAAAGAAGACAGGCGATCGCTGATCAGCTTCGGCGACGGACTCATTTCTGCAGAAACTGCGCAGGAAACGATTGACCAAATCCGCTAGGAACGTGACTGCGCTAACTCCTTCATTTCTTGACGTGCGCTGGGTTTCCTGATACAAAAGGCCATTCTGGTCTGTAACTTCTCGCTGTCAGCAGGCTCCCCTATTTAAGGAGTCTTCATCCGGAGGAAGAATGTCGGTACAAGTATGGGGTTACATGTGCGCCAAAGTGCGTAAGGCGGGGGACAACTAATGCGGCAAGTGCTGCAAATACTGTGGAAGCTGGGATGTCGCGCCGGGCGAGTGAGCGCGGCTGGGTGTACCGCGATTTTATTGAGCGCTGCGGGGGCGCAGGCGCGGACAGCGCCGGAAACAGCGGGCGGTGAAGCGAATCTGAAGCTGCCGGACTTGTCGTCGGTGAATTTTTTGGGGATTAATGGGCACAAGCTTTTGCTGTTTGGCATTTTGTTCTGCGTGTTCGGGCTGGCTTTTGGACTGGCGATTTACACGAAGTTGAAGAACCTGCCGGTACATCGTGCGATGCGCGAAATTTCCGAATTGATTTATGAAACCTGCAAGACCTACCTAATCACGCAAGGGAAATTCCTGCTGCTGCTGGAAGCGTTTATCGCCGTGGTGATCGTGCTGTACTTCGGCGTGCTGCTGCATTATGAAGCGGCGCGCGTGATTATTATTCTGGCGTTCAGTATGGTTGGAATCATGGGCAGTTTTGGTGTGGCGTGGTTCGGGATTCGCGTGAACACGTTCGCGAATTCGCGCACGGCTTTTGCGGGGCTGCGCGGGAAGCCGTTTCCGATATATCACATTCCACTGGAAGCGGGGATGAGCATCGGGATGATGCTGATCAGCGTGGAATTGCTGATGATGTTGTTTATTCTGCTTTTTATTCCAGGAGATTACGCGGGACCTTGTTTCATTGGATTTGCGATTGGCGAATCGTTGGGCGCGGCGGCTCTGCGCATTGCGGGTGGAATTTTTACGAAGATCGCGGACATCGGGTCCGACTTGATGAAGATTGTGTTCAAGATCAAGGAGGATGACGCGCGCAATCCGGGGGTGATTGCGGATTGCACGGGGGACAATGCGGGCGATTCGGTGGGGCCTAGCGCGGACGGGTTTGAGACTTACGGGGTGACGGGCGTCGCGCTGATTACGTTCATATTGCTGGGCGTGAAGAATGCGGACCCGGCGGTGCAGGCGACGATTCAGGTGCAGTTGCTGGTATGGATTTTCGTGATGCGCATCGCGATGCTAGTGGCGAGCGCGGCGGCTTACTTCTTGAATGATTTTATTTCCCAGGCGCGGTTCGCTGCCGCGGACCAGATGAATTTTGAGTCACCACTGACTTCGCTGGTGTGGATTACTTCGCTGGTTTCGATCGCGATGACTTATGCGATTTCGTCGGTGATTATTCCGGTGCTAAACGGCGATCCGACGCAGTGGTGGAAGCTTTCGACGATCATTTCCTGTGGAACTTTGGCGGGAGCGATTATTCCGGAATTGGTGAAGGCGTTTACTTCGACGGAATCGCGGCATGTGCGGGAAGTGGTGGCCTCGGCGGAGGAAGGCGGGGCGTCGCTGGGAATCCTGTCCGGATTTGTGGCTGGGAATTTCTCGGCTTATTACATCGGGCTGGCGATGGTTTTGCTGATGTCGATCAGCTACCTGGTGAGCTTGCAGGGGTTGAGCGGTTTGATGATTGCGGCGCCGGTGTTTGCGTTTGGGTTGGTGGCGTTTGGATTTCTGGGGATGGGGCCGGTGACGATCGCGGTGGATTCTTACGGGCCGGTGACGGACAACGCGCAATCAGTGTATGAACTTTCTTTGATCGAGACGATTCCGAACATCAAGCAGGAATTGAAGAAGGATTTCAATATTGATGTGAATTTTGAGCGCGCGAAGGAATTGCTGGAAGAAAATGACGGGGCTGGTAACACTTTTAAGGCCACGGCTAAACCCGTGTTGATCGGTACGGCGGTGGTGGGCGCTACGACCATGATTTTTTCGATCATTATGGCGCTGACGAATGGCATTACGGAGAACGTGGACAAGCTTTCGCTGCTGCATGCACCGTTTTTCCTGGGACTGGTGACCGGCGGCGCGATGATTTATTGGTTTACGGGGGCTTCGACGCAAGCGGTTACTACCGGGGCTTATCGCGCGGTGGAATTCATCAAGGCGAATATTAAGCTGGAGGGCGTGGAGAAGGCGTCGGTGGAAGACAGCAAGAAGGTGGTGGCCATCTGCACGAAGTATGCGCAGAAAGGCATGCTGAATATTTTCATCGCGGTTTTCTTTGGGACTTTGTCATTTGCGTTCGTCGAGCCTTTCTTTTTTATTGGCTACCTGATTTCGATTGCGATTTTTGGATTGTATCAGGCGATTTTCATGGCCAATGCAGGTGGGGCTTGGGACAACGCGAAGAAAATCGTGGAAGTGGAGATGAAGCAAAAGGGTACGCCGCTGCACGATGCCACTGTGGTGGGCGATACGGTGGGCGATCCGTTCAAGGATACTTCGTCGGTGGCTTTGAATCCGGTGATCAAGTTCACTACTTTGTTTGGATTGTTGGCTGTGGAGCTGGCGGTGCAGTTGACAGCTGAGACGGGCGGGAATTTGACGCATATTTTGGCTGCGGCGTTCTTTTTGGTGTCGTTCTTCTTTGTTTACCGATCGTTTTACGGGATGCGGATTAAGGCGTCCGAATAGCGCGAGCGAGTCGCCGACAAACTTCGTCGTGAGAGACTGGCTTGACGCGGCCTGAGTCGAGATCTTCCATACGTCGGAGGATTTCGGCGTCCCACGCGTCTTCAACTGATTCAACTTTGGCGTCTTCGGCGTCGTCAATTCGAGGGCTGTTTAGAGATCTCTTTCGTAGCGTCATCTGATTCATTCTCAACTGTCACGGAGATCGGTGGATTGCTCTGCTGATAATACCCGTCGTAGGAATAGTATCCTAACGTGACGCCGCAGTCCTTTACTCGGCTGGTCCGAGCGGTTTGAGACCATTCAACAAATAGCTCGAACTTTCCTTGGGTAAGTTGTTGATACGTTTCTTCCCGCGGTTCCACTTTGAAGCTGATTTGTGCGGTGATCCATTCGCCTGTT
Source organism: uncultured Acidobacteriota bacterium (assembly GCA_963786205.1). GTDB lineage: Bacteria > Acidobacteriota > Terriglobia > Acidiferrales > UBA7541 > Palsa-295. The sequence continues at coordinate 236,106 of CAWAYG010000009.1, read as the reverse complement.
CTGACAGTCAGCGTGCTGCCCGAAACCAGCTTGGAGGCGAAGAGCACCTTTGACGTGCTCTTTAATTCAGCGTTGCTGTTCTTCTCGCTCTTGAGTTCCACACGATATATCCCAACCTCCCAGGCGCGAACTGTGGGATCCGGGCCGTTCTGAGTTGTACGGAAATCCGTGCTCCATGGTATCTGAATGGGCTTATTGCCGACGTTTTGAAGTCTGATCGTTCCTTCGACATTGCCGCCAACGACTAACCTCGTGTCGCCGACGGTGATGAATTCGATCTGGATTTTTCTTGGTTCATGGTCATCGTTCGCAACTACTCCATCCGCGAAACCCACGACCGATTTTCCGCAGCCCTGTGTAAATCCGTTCTGTTTCTGATTCTGATATGAATCTGCGAGAGCGACGGGAGCATGCGCCAAGTCAATTGAAGCGATCTGCTGCGCGTGCGAAGAAGCCGCTAGCGCCAGAACCAGGAATGCGGCTTCGCAAATTTTGGTAGTCAATATTCGCGTCTGCGACACATCGAATTGCGACTTTGGCAGAAGCGCCATCTCCGTGGATTCTGCACCGAGTCGCTCCAGTTTGGCCGACTCACCTTTGACTCTTTACGCGAATCGGCGGCTTTGTCCTCGGTGCGCCGATCGATTCGACGGTTTCTACGCTTTGACTAAGCCTAGGAATTGGCCGGGGTCGTTGGCGAAGCCGGGGAAGACTGTGCTTAGGTCGCGGTCGCCTAGGTGTTTCTTGATGATTTCACCGAGGACGCTACGATAGTCCGTCGTGACGGCCAGGTCGCGGCCTTGATTTAGCTGGCCTTCGTTTAGGCCGGGCCAGCGCGTGTAAACTCGCCCACCTGTGATATCGCCGCCCATCACGAACATGCAATTGGCGTGGCCGTGGTCGGTGCCGCGGTTGCCGTTTTCGTGGGCGGTGCGGCCGAATTCGGACATGCTGACGAAGACTACGTCGCCCATGCGATCCCCCATGTCTTGATTGAAGGCCGCTACTCCCTGCCCCAGATCGCGCAGCAGGTTTGAGAGCTGGCCCTGCACTCCGCCTTCGTTCACGTGATGATCCCAGCCGCCGCTATCTAGGAACGCGACTTCGAGTCCGACATCGGCTTTGAACAGCTCCGCAATTTCCTGCAGGCTTTGGCCGAAACGATTCTTGGGATACTCCGCGCCATTTTCAGGCTGGTACTTGTCGGGATTTATTTTTTTCAGTTGGTCGATGGCTTCGAAAGTTTCCGTGCCAACGCCGCGCAACGCGTGATCGATTGTTTGCGCGTACATAGCTTCGAAACCGCCTTCGGTGGTTTGCTGCGGGCCGTTCATTTTGAATTGCCTCAAATCCGGGATGGCTACTGCGGAGGCGCTGCCTTGGAGCGTGCGCGGCAGATACGGGCCGAAGGCTACCGCGCGAAATGGCGACGGCTTTTCTTCGGGCATGGTTTGCAGGGCGCGATTGAGCCAGCCGTCGTCGGTGGCTTTGCGCCCGGGGGTGCCGGATTCCATGAAGTCCTGCGCGTCAAAGTGCGAGCGCGTGGGATCGGGGGAGCCGACGGCTTGTACGATGGCTAGTTGTCCGTTCCGGAAAAGAGGGAGCATTGGGGCTAGGCTAGGATGGAGTCCGAAGAAACCGTCGAGATCTAGCGTGGCTTCGGTGCTGCCTTGGCGGGGTTGGGGAATCGCGATGGTGGGGCGCATGTGGTAGTAATTTGGTTCGCCGAAGGGGACGACTACGTTGAGGCCGTCCACGGCGCCGCGTTGGAAGAGGACTACCATTTTCTTTTGATTGGGCGCGGGGGTGCCGACGACCGCGCGTTGTAGGAAGGACGGGAGGGCGGCCATGCCGAGCATAGCCACGCTGCCGTTTTTTAGGAAGTAGCGTCGGGAGATCGTCATTGTTGGGCTCCTGTGTTGCGGGCGTTGCGGCCCGTGTTACGAAAAGCAGATCCCTCGCTACGCTCGGGATGACACGCTCGTAGTCATTGCACAAACCGCTAGCGGCGCTGAAATTCTGGGGTGCCTAGGACGAGGCCTACTATCAGGCCTTCGTTTACTTGCTTCACTGGATCATCCAGGCGCGCTTGCAGGATTTGCGGATCTTTTAGACGCGCTTCTAGCGTTTCTTGTGTTGATTGCGAAATCTGGCCATCGAGGAAAATTTGGATCGAGCGGGCCAGGGCTGCGCTGGGATCCTTGGAGGCCTCTTCGCCGAGCATGGTATTTAGATCTACTGTGGCGCCACCCATTTTGTCTCCGGCGAAGGCTAGGGCGAAATTCAGGCGGTTTAGCAGCGCGCCGGTGTTCACCCAGGTTTCGGCTTTATCGGAATATCCCGTGGGAGGCTGGCAGAGATAGAGCGGCTCGCCCATGCGTGCGACCCACTGCGAGAGGGGCAGAGAGATGGTTGATTCGGCATTGAGCGCGCGCGACGCGCTGACTACTAGTTCGAATGGTGTTTTGACTTTCGAGCGATAGGCGTCTTTCGACCAGAACTCGGGCGAATAAATCATGGTTTTGAGCACGACGCGGATGTCGCCGTTGCTTGTCGTGAAACTTTTCGCCATGCGGTCAATGAGAGACGGGGGCGGATTGTCTGAAACGAAATGGTGGGCGAGCTCGCTGGAAATAAAATGCGCGGTTGCCGGTTGGCTGGCGAGCATTTTCAGGGCTTCTTCGCCGTCTTTTTCACCGCCGTAATTGAAAGTGAGGCCCATCACTACTTTCCTGCCTTCGCCGTGAACTTTTTCGTCGAAGAAAAATTTGGGATCTTTGCGCGGTTCGTGAATGCTCCAGCCCGTCAGGCACTCGGCCATTTGAATCACGTCCTGCTGGGTGTAGCCGGCGTCCACACCGACGGTGTGAAGTTCCATCACTTCCCTGCCGTAATTTTCATTCAGGCCGCGGTCGGGTTTCTTGGGGGCGGCGACGCGATTCGCCGCCGGAGGGCCGCTGGTGGCTGGCCCTGGAAACGTGCCGGGGGTTGGCATTGCGCCGCCTGCAAATGCTCCCTGATAACGCGCGTGGCGGAAATTTTTCTCGGCTTCCATGCGCGCGACGGCGGCGGGATCGGCGCTCAAATAATTGTCGAGGTAGTAGAGCATCGCGGGACTTTTCGCGGTGGCCAGCAGCAGGTCTTGAAATTTGCCCATGGCGTGAGGGCGAATGGTGTCGCGCTCGTAGGCGGTGAGGAACCATTTGTCATCGCCTTTGTTCGCGAAGACATTGAAATGATTGAACCAGAAATCTTCCATCACGGCCTGAAGTTGGCGGTCGCTGTACACGGCGCGGTCAACCTTGGCCATGGAAAGTTCTGCGATGATGCGGTTGGGGCCTTGCAGTTTGGCTAGTTGCTGCTGCGCTTTGTCGAGATTGTCGTTGCCGGTGACGATGATTTGCGATTCGGCTTCCTGCTGCTTGGCTTTCAGTTGCTGCTCGTATTGATCTTTGGCTTGTTCTTTTGTGAGGCCTTGTTGTTTGGCGTTCTGATCGAGATGCGGAAATTCCTCGAGCAGGCGCTTGGAGGACATTTCCAGCGACGGATAGCGCTGCAGACGCAGATTCAGGTCCGCGTCGTTGATTGATTCCGGATGGAGTTGCTGCTCGATCCATTTTTCCAGGCCCATTTGGCGGATCTGCTCGACGTCGCCGGGGCGGGGGCCGTAGGCCAGGCGATTCATGGCGTGGAGAATGGCTTCGTCTTCGGTGAGTTCGGTTATCGGAAGTTTGCCTTTGAACTTTTTGTCGAGGGCGATGTGGTCAGGCGCTTTGCTCGGAGTCCTGCTCGACTGGTCGTTGGATTGCGCGTCATTTGCGGCACGGGCGTGAGGAACGGCCATGGTTAGGCCGAGCACGAGTAGTCCGGATAGGAGAGCGGCGCCGGCGGCGTCCAGGCGGTTGCTGGTCTGAAGGGTTCTTTTCTGGTGCACTTCAGTTGCCTCGGAGCGCACGATGCGCTGACAAGCACGAATGGCTTTTGCTGCTTGCTTTCATTTTAACCCCGGCACGGTGCAAAAGTTGCGAGTGGGGGCCTAGTGGTCAACAAGCGCTGGGATCTTGCGCAGGTAGTGGGAACGGAGTCTAGCCGAGGAGGGTTTGGCCCAGCCGGTCTAGGGATTTCGCGGACTGGCAGGATTCGGCGTTATACGCGGCGCCAATTAGCACGACTACAGCGGTCAAATACATCCAGAGGAGCAAGCCGATTGCGGCTGCCAGGCCGCCATAGACTACGTCGTAGGGCATTTTGCGGACGTAGACGCCGAAGACGACGTCAACGACCCACCAGAGGACCGTTGAGACGATTGCGCCAGGAAATAGACTCCTGAATCCGCGATGGCCTGGGCGGCCGATGCGATAGAGGAGCACCAGGGCAACCATCGAGAGGACGAAGACGACCGCGCCCTGGAAAACGATCTCCAAATCGTGAATAAGGAGAGGCTGGCCGTATTGGTGGACGAGCCAGGCGCGCAATTGTTTACCGAAGACGGTGAGAACGACTACGATAATCGTGGGAGCGATCGTCAGCAGCAGCAGCAGAAGCGCACGCAGGTGAACGCGCCAGTAGCCGGGGCGGGCGAGATCGCCTTCGATGATGCGAAAGCCTTCGATGAAGCCGACCATGACCTGCGTGCCGGCGAGGAGCGTGCCGCCTAAGCCGAGCAGGACCCATTTCCAGGGATGCTGGCCCTTGCGCACGAAATATTGTGTGACGATGTCTGCGCTGCCGGGCGGAAGAATGATCCGCAGGCGATCCGGGACTTCGCGCAGAGCGCTATGGAAGGACGTGGTGCTGCTGATGATTCCCAAGGCCAGAAGCAACATCGGGAAAAACGCGAGGAACATGTTGAAGGCGATGGCTTGGCTGAGCGTGATGCAGTCTGGAAAAATACGGCCGAGGCCGTGGAACAAGTTTTTCAGTAAGCGGTCCATGAAGGTTGTCGGCGGGATTATACGGGTAGTGTGCGTGAATCGTGTGCGATTTCTGAGAGGCGGTGAGCTGGTGGCGTGTTTCAGCGGAGATTTCGCGGCGTGGCATAGGCTTGGGCGAGCCGGTTCGCTTGCCGCTTTTCGCGGCGCAGAGTAAACTTTGCAGAAGATTTGCGCGATTTGCGGCGAGTGGGAGGAATTTGATGTCTCGCATGGTGCGTTGCGGATTGATTCAAGTGCATTGCGAGTGGTCGCCGGAGAAATATTCCATACGCGACATTTCCAAGAAGATGGTGGAGAAGCACGAGAAGCTGATCCACGAGGCGGCGAAGAAAAAGACGCAGATTTTGTGTTTGCAGGAACTTTTCAACGGACCTTATTTCTGCGCGGAGCAGCAGGCGCGTTGGTATGAGATGACTGAGCCCGTGCCCGACGGGCCTACCGTCGAGCGGATGCAGAAGCTGGCCAAAAAATATGGGATGGCGATGGTGGTGCCGGTGTATGAGCGCGAGATGACAGGGCTTTTTTATAACACGGCAGCGGTGATTGATGCCGATGGGAAATATTTGGGGAAATATCGCAAGCATCATATTCCGCAGGTGGCACCGGGATTCTGGGAGAAGTTTTATTTCACGCCGGGGAATACCGGTTATCTGACGTTTCAAACGAAGTTTGCGCGGATTGGGGTATACATCTGCTATGACCGGCACTTCCCTGAGGGGGCCCGGGTGCTGGGATTAAACGGAGCTGAGATTGTGTTTAATCCGTCGGCGACCGTGGCTGGATTGAGTGAGTATCTGTGGGAGCTGGAGCAGCCGGCGCACGCGGTCGCCAACGGATATTTTGTGGGCGCGATTAACCGCGTGGGCAAGGAAGCGCCGTGGAACATCGGCGAATTCTACGGTAAGAGTTATTTTTGCAATCCGCGCGGCAAGATTATCGCGCAGGCCAGCCGCGATCAGGACGAGGCGCTCGTTGCTGATCTGGATTTAGAAGAGATGGATAAGGTGCGGCAGACTTGGCAATTTTATCGCGACCGTCGGCCGGAGTCGTATGGGGAGATCACGCGGACGCGTACTGGTGCGAAAGCGGTGGACGCTGCAGATTAAGTGAACGGGAAAAGCACGCAACCAAAGGAAAGGGCCAACTGACATGACTACGACGCCGAAAGTGGTGCCGACGCGAAGTGAAGAGGTGGTGCGGAAGCATAAGGAGTTTATTTGGCCGTCGGTGACGAACTACTACCAGCATCCTTTGGTGGCGGACCACGCTTCGATGCAATATTTGTGGGATATCGAGGGGAACAAGTACCTCGATTTCTTCGGCGGGATAGTGACGATTGGCGTGGGGCACTGCAATCCCAAGGTGACGGAGAAGATTAAGGCGCAGGTGGATAAGCTGCAGCATACCTCCACGCTTTTTCCCAACGAAGCGGTCGTCGCGCTGGCGGAAAAGCTGGCGGAAATTACGCCGGGAAAATTGCAGAAGAGTTTTTTCACCAGCTCGGGGACCGAAGCGAACGAAGCGGCGATCATGCTTTCGCGGATGGTCTCGCCGAGTTACGACATTGTGGCGCTGCGGCACGCTTATTCGGGCGGGTCGTCTATCGCGAAGTCGGTAACGGCGCAATCGGCGTGGCGCAAGGGCGGAGTGATCAGCGTGGGAATTTCGCATGCGGTGAATCCATATTGCTATCGCTGCCCGTTGCACCTGACGTACCCGTCTTGCAATGTGGCTTGCGCAAATGACGTGGAGAGCGTGATCCAGACGACTACCAGCGGATCGATTGCGGCTTTTATTGCCGAGCCGATTCAGGGCGTGGGCGGATTTATTACTCCACCGCCGGAATATTTCAAGATCGTCTATCGCATCGTGAAAAATTACGGCGGACAATTCATTTCTGATGAAGTCCAGACTGGTTGGGGGCGCACCGGGAAGAAATGGTGGGGGATCGAGCAGTGGGAAGTGACGCCGGACATTATTACGTCGGCGAAGAGCATGGCGAATGGCGTACCGGTGGGATTAACGATCACTACGGCGGAGCTGGCGGACAAATATCAGGGATTGAACATCGCGACGTTTGGTGGAAATCCCGTGACGTCCGTGGCCGCGCGCGCAGTGATTGAAGTGATCGAGGAAGAAAATCTACGGGAGAATACTCTTGTGGTGGGCGGATACTTCCGCAAGAAGCTGGAAGAGCTGCAGCAGAAGTATCCTTTGATTGGCGATGTGCGCGGGATGGGGATGATGCAGGCGTTGGAGCTGGTGAAGGACCGTCAGACGAAGGAGCCTGCGCCGCAGGAAACGAATCAGGTGCTGGAACGCACGCGCGCGAATGGTTTGCTGGTGGGCAAGGGCGGGATGTATGGGAATGTGATTCGCATGGCTCCGCCGATGATTATTTCGAAGGCGGATGTAGATGAGGGGATTAGGCTGCTGGATAAATCGTTTGGTGAAGTCCGAATTTGACGGCGGCGGCGTTATGTCTTTACTCGAAAAAATGAAGACCAAGAGTCGAGCTGTTCGCGAGCCCGATTCCTTGGATATCGTCGAGCAAGTAATGGAAGAGGAAGATCGCAGGACGAAAATCGATTTCGAGCCCGGGTCGTCCAACTGGTTTCGTCTGGCGAATATTGTTCTCGTGCTCATGTTGGTTTTGTTTCTGTTGATCGCATGGCATGTACGTTGAAACCTCAAAGAATGTGGAGAGTGTGATGGCGACGGCGACAACGACAGGTTTGCTTTGCAGGAACTACATCAACGGCGAGTGGGTGGAGTCGAAATCCACGAACATTGTGGAGAGGCGCAACCCGGCTCATACCGACGAGGTAGTGGCTCGCATACCGCTTTCGACGCGGCAGGAGATGAAGGAAGGGATTGTGGCGGCGAAGGCTGCGTTCCCTGCCTGGCGCGAGACGCCGGCGCCGAATCGCGGCAAGATACTTTTCGCGGCTACGCGGATTATGCAGGAACAGAAGGAGGCGCTGGCGCGGCTGCTGACGCGCGAGGAAGGCAAGGCGCTGAAGGATTCGTTGGGCGAGGTGCAGCGGGCGATCAATATTCTGGAATTCATGGCGGGCGAGGCGCGGCGGTTGAACGGCGAGACGCTGACGAGCGAACTGCCCAAGAATTTTTCCTACACGATACGGCAGCCGTTGGGCGTCGTGGGCGCGATCACTCCTTGGAATTTTCCGGTGGCGATTCCTGTGTGGAAAATCGCGCCTGCGCTGGTGTGCGGGAATGCCGTGGTATTCAAGCCGGCGACTTTGACTCCGCTGACCGCGATGAAAATCGTGGAGATTTTCGAGCAGGCGGGATTGCCGGCGGGCGTTCTGAATCTGGTGATGGGGTCGGGGCGCGAGACGGGCGATGAGCTGGTGCAGAATCCTCATGTGCACGGGCTTTCGTTCACCGGATCGACTGAGGTTGGTTGCGCTTTGTACGCTTCGGGCGCGGCACATTTGAAGAAAATTCAGTGCGAGATGGGCGGGAAGAATCCGGTGGTGGTGCTGGCGGACGCGGATTTGCAGTTGGCGATGGAATCGGTGCTGTCTGGGGCGTTTGCTTCGACGGGACAACGCTGCACGGCAACGAGCCGCGTGGTGATTGAAGAGAGTGTCGCGGACAAGTTCGTTGAGATGCTGACGGAGCGCGCGAAGAAATTTCTGGTGGGCGATGGGCTGGAGGCGGGGACGGATATGGGGCCGTCGGTGGATGAGAGCCAGTTCAACACGGTGCTGAAATATATTGAGATTGGGAAGGGCGAAGGGAAACTTTTGTGTGGGGGCGAGCGGATGACGGGGGCGCGTTACGATAAAGGGTGGTTTGTGGCGCCGACGGTTTTTGATCACCTCGCGTGGGACAGCAAACTGGCACAGGAGGAAATTTTTGGGCCGGTTTTGAGCGTGATTCGTGTGAAGGGGTTTGACGAGGCGCTGCAAGTGGCGAATTCGGTGCGGTATGGGCTCTCCAGTTCGATTTATTCGTCGGATTCGAACAAGATTTTTGAGTTTGTGGATAAGATTGAGACGGGGATGACGCACGTGAATTCGCCTACCGTTGGTGGCGAGGCGCATGTGCCGTTTGGCGGGGCGAAGGATAGCAGCGTGGGGCCGCGGGAAGTGGGGCATGCGGCGATTGATTTTTATACGGACCTGAAGATCGTTTACATTGATTACACGGGGCGCAAGCGCGAGTCGAGTCTTTATTAGAGTAGAAGCGGACACACTTCGATTCGGCGCGATTGAATTTCAGTATACATTGCGCTGCAGGGCGAATCACAAATTCGAAAACCAGTGCAACGACTGCCCGGTTCGATAAAGCCGAACCGGCCGCTACAGAAGCCAAGTCAAAGGCGCCCATCCCGCACGGCGGGATGGCTACAAATTCACAACCGAGGCTGCCGGAAACGAGAGGACACTCACCTGGCTGGACTATTCGATCGCGAAATTTATTTGGATATTGAGACGCTGCGCCTTTCGAGCGAGGTGGATGGCGGGTGGGGGAACATTCGCGCGTTCGGGCTGGCGGTGGCAATCACTTGGGATAAGGAGAATGCGTTCCGCCGCTGGTATGAAGAGGATGCGCTGAAATTGATTACGGAGTTGGAGCAGTTTACGCATGTGATTACCTTCAATGGCAATCGGTTTGATATTGAGGTGTTGCGGGCTTACGCGCCGGTCGAGGGTGTGCGCAGGCGTTCGCTGGATATTCACGAATTGCTGCATAAGCAGTTGGGGCATCGCGTGAAGCTCGATCAATTGGCTAAGGATACGCTCGGCACGGCTAAGAGTGGAGACGGGCTGGAGGCTGTGAAGTGGTGGCGCGCGGGACAGAAGGATCGCGTGGCGGAATACTGCGAGCAGGACGTGGCGATCTTGCGCGATGTGGTGGAGCACGGACGGGCTAAGGGATTCGTGGTGATTTCTGCGAAGCAAGTGCGCGTGAAATGGGATTGAGTTTGCGGAGGGCGCGGGCGGGCAAGGAATATTCTTGGTGTGGCGAGTTTTGTGCGATGAATCGCTTGGTGCTGCGGATCTTGGCGATGATTTGCGCGATTGCTTTTGTCGCTAGCGCTGGAGCTAGTGACAACGAGCGCTTTTTGTGGAAATCGGTGGGACGCGCGCAGTTGAAGCTTGCAGATAAGACGCCGCTGACTTGGAACGTGTATCAGACTGAAAAGAAGAAACAGGCGAATTTGGTGCTGGTGCAGCTGGGGCGGCGATATCTGGCGCTGGATATCAAGGGGAAGGTTGCTTACTACGTGTTTCCTTCGGATTTGCAGGCGAAGGGGCCGGATTTTGAGAGCGGGGATTTATTTGTGCAATCGCGCGTGATGCCGACGACGGCTTGGACGGTGCGCGACGTGGGGCCAGCGGAAATGATCAAATTGACGTTGGGAGATTACGGGCGGGCGCTTGATGTGGAATTGCCGCACATGCCAGATTTGCGGGCGTTTTATTAGACCGCATCTGGCAAGCCGGCAATTGCCGACTTGAGTGTCCGGCAAAAGCGGTCAAGCTTGTGTCGTACCGACGGCGCTCCGATCTCTCTTTCTGACTTTTCCCAGACCTTCCGGTCTGGGCTGACTTCTGCCGCGCCTACGGTGCTTGTCCTACGCCTTGGTCATGTTGCGTTGCTAACTTTTTGTTTCCAGGACATCGGCGGTTGGCCGGTCTGGATTTCCTCCATTGTGATGCAGCCATGCACGGGGCAGACTAGCGCGCACAGGTTGCAGCCTACGCATTCTTCTTCGATGATTCGCGGGACGTGAACTTCCATATTGTTGGGATTGCGTTTGCCGTTGGCGTTTTTCAGGGGGGCGCGCTCGATGCATTGGTGCGCGCCGTCTTCGCAGGCGACGTAGCAGAGCTGGCAGCCGATGCAGAGGCCGGCGTCAATCTTGGCGATGATTTTGTAGTTGAGGTCGAGATCGCCCCAGTCCATCACGTTGAGGACTGCGTGGCCGCGGAAATTTTCGGTGGAGAGGTAGGCGTGGTCGTCCATGTAGGCTGCCAAGCCGTCGGCCATATCTTCGACGATGCGAAAACCGTAGTGCATGGCGGCGGTGCAGACTTGCACGCAGGAGGCGCCGAGGGCGATGTGTTCGGCGGCGTCCTTCCAATCGCCGATGCCGCCTATACCGACGATGGGAATTTTTACTTTTTTCGCGACGCTGGAGAGCAGATGCAGCGCGATGGGTTTTACGGCGGGGCCGCAGTAGCCGCCGTGGGAGGACTTCCCGGCTACGTTAGGGCGCGGGGCGAAAGATTCGAGATCGACGCCCATCAGCGAATTGATTGTGTTGATGAGGCTGACAGCGTCGGCGCCGCCGCGCTCGGCGGCTAGCGCGATGTGGGTGATGTCTGTTACGTTCGGCGTGAGCTTCGAGATTACCGGAGTCTTCGCGACTTCTTTGGCCCACGACGTGATCATTTCTGTGTATTCGGGAACTTGCCCGACGGCGGCGCCCATGCCGCGTTCGCTCATGCCGTGCGGGCAGCCGAAATTTAGCTCGAGCGCGTCGGAGCCGGCGTCTTCGGCGCGACGGACGATGTCGTGCCAGGTTTCGCGTTTGGATTCGACCATCAGGGAGGCGATTACGAGATGTTTGGGGTAACGCTTTTTTACTTCGGCGATTTCTGCGAGATTGACGGCGATGGGGCGGTCGCTAATTAGTTCGATGTTGTTGAGGCCCATCATTTTTACGCCGTTTAGATCTATCGCGCCGTAACGCGAGGAGGTGTTTTGGATTGGATCGCCGATCGTTTTCCAGACGGCGCCGCCCCAGCCGGCGTCGAAGGCGCGCATTACTTGGCCGCCGGTGTTGGTTGGCGGGCCGGAGGCGAGCCAAAAGGGATTGGGCGAGCGTAGGCCACAAAAATTAACGCTGAGGTCTGACATCTAGTACCTCCCAACTGCGTTCTTGGGTGCCGGAGACGGCACGTCGTTGATGCCGCGCCAGATTAGCCAGATTACTACGGCTAGCATGCCTAGCCAGCCGATTGCGCGAACGGCGCTGGCGATTTGGATGTCGTGGTCGAGAACGCCTAGTTTGCCGAAGAGATAATTCCAATCGTGGATTATGTATTCGGCGTCGCCTACCGTCAGGAGCGGCAAATCTTGGGCGCGTGCGTCGGCCATGTAGGTGGCGATCGGGATAAACTGCTCGAAGAAAAAGAACAGGCAGAAGGCTACGGCTTGCGATTGGCGGCGGAAGAAAAAATATGTGGCTAGCGCGAAGGGCGCGAACAATTGCAGGAACGTGCCGCCTGCGACCATGATGAATTCGCCGCCTAGGCGGAAGAGAAGATGGCCGCCTTCGTGTATCGGGACGAAAACGCCGTCCATCAGGAGAAGAAGGCCGGTACCGCGGGCGCGTTGGTAGAGGAAGAGCGCGTAGAAAATGAGCCAGGCAACCAGGGCTGCGCGCGGGATCGGCTCCCATGGTTGCTCGAGTTCTTCCAGGACTGGCAGGCGCTCGGTCCATGATTCGGGGACGCGCATGGTGGATTACTTCTTTCCGCGAGGCGATTCGAGCCACGCGTCGATGCCGCGGGCGGCGGCCATGCCTTCGGCGACGGCGTCTACAACTTCTTTGCCGCCGTTGACGCAATCGCCTGCAGCAAAATATTTAGCATTGCCGGTTTGGTAGCGATCGCTTACGGCGATGGTGCCGTTTTCGCGCAGCATAATTCCGTGCACCGCGCGGACGAAGTTCGTTACTGGCTCCTGGCCGATGGCGCGAACTACCATGTCCACCTCTAGCTGAAATTCGCTGCCGGGGATGATGGCGACTTGACTGCGTTTGTTAGTTGCACCGGATTCCGTGCGTGTGCGGACGCATTCGATCGCGGCGACTTTGCCGGTGGCGTCTGCGAGGATTCTGACGGGTTGCGCGTGCCAGTGAAAACTTACGCCGTCGAGCTTCGCCAGATCGTATTCGTAGCGGAAGGCGGGCATGTCCTGTTCGCCGCGACGATAAATCAGGTGAACGATTTCGGCGCCTAGGCGCTTGGCGGCGGTGACTACGTCAATGGCGGTGTTGCCGGCGCCGATGCAGGCGATGCGGCGGCCGATGGTGAGTTGCGCGAAGGGGCGAACTTTGGTTGGCTCGATGAATTGCATTGCGCCGACGACGCCGGGCAGATCGTCGCCGGGGACTTTGAGAGCGCCCGTATCGCCGAGGCCCGCGCCGATGAAAATGGCGTCGAAATCTTTTTCGAGTTGGGCGAAAGTGATGTCGTCGCCAACGATGGTCTTCTGGCGAAATTCGACGCCGAGGCCGCGGACTAGCTCGACTTCGCGCAGAGTGTCTTTGGCGCGGAGTTTGTAGGCGGCGATGCCGTAAGTGTCCAAGCCGCCGGGGAGATCATTGCGATCGAAAATTATGGCGCGATAGCCGAGTTTCGCTAGTTCGACGGCGCAAGCTAGCGACGCGGGGCCGGAACCGATCAGGGCGACGCGTTTGCCGTTCGGGGCGCCGGCGTGGAAAAGCTGGATGTTGCGATCGAGGACGTGGTCCACGGCGTAGCGCTGCAGGCGGCCGATTTCGATCGGCTTCTCCTCCTTCTCGTGCATCACGCACGCGCCTTCGCAGAGAACTTCGGTGGGGCAGACGCGGCCGCAGCTGTGTCCGAGGATATTGGCTTCGAGAATCACGCGGGCTGAGCCACGCAGATTGTCGGTGGTGATCTTCTTTATGAAGGACGGAACGTCGATGTGGGTGGGGCAAGCGACGGTGCAGGGCGCGTCAAAACAGAAGAGGCAGCGGGCGGCTTCGATGGCGGCCTGGCGGGGAGTCATCCGCGGGGAAATTTCCGCGAAGTTTTTTTCGTATTGCTCGGGCGAAAGCCTGGGAGCCGTCTCGCGCAGTGTCATGGAATTGCCGTCGTTTCCTTGGCTGGAAAAGAGACGCCATTCTAGCATTAGCGATTGTGCGGAGGGTCACGGGATTCGCGCGGAGGTGTCGAGAAAGGCTGGGAGGGGAAACAGCCAAACTTGACCGTGCTTGTTCGCCGGTTGCAGCAGAGCCCAGCGGCCAGAAGCGCTCAATTTAGGTACGAATCCAATCAGGCCGTCGAGATTCGCAGATATGTACAGTACCCGACGCGTCGCCAAATCCCAGACGGCAAATCTATGATCAATTTCCTCGAGAGTGTCCTCGAATTCCCAACGCATTTCCTCCCGCCCCACGTACCCGAGCAGCGCGCGCCTATTCGCTGAAACGGTCAGATAGTACCTGACCCCGGAATCCACGAACTCAATCTCGCCCAGTTTCTTCGCGGTCACCGCGTTGAAAATGGGGAGACGCGGTTTTCTATTGCCGAAATAGCCGGCGCAACTCCCGTTCGCTAGATAGAGTGTGTCGCCCGATCCGAAGGCGATGTCCCCCACGAGGTTCGGCACGCGTATCCTCGTAATCAGCTGGGACGTGAGAAGATCAAAAACGTAGACGGTACCCCCGCCGGACTGACATGGCGTGCGATCTGAAGACGCTGTCGCGAGAGCATTTCCGTCCTGACGCCACGCTAAACCAGTGCCTCCTTTTACGTAACCCGTAGGTATCTCCCATTCGTTGATCTGAGTCCCTGAATCGAGATCGTAGACGCGAACGATTCCTCCCAGATACTGGATCGGATCGATGAATGCGCCCGGGCGTTTGTCGCGATGACCGCGATACATACGCAACGCCAATAGATGCCGAACCGGGGAGACTTCAAACCCCGTGACCTCTGCCTGCCAGTCCTCCGAAATCATGGAATCGCCCGCGCGAAATCCGCCGAGTTGCAGTGGATTCTGGATGGTCCGGAGCAACTTTAGTGTTTCTGCACTGAACACGCGCACGAAATCGCCCGACCCGGCACGAACCACAAGGAGTTTTCCATCACTGCTGTATCGAACATCACCGGCGGCGCAGGAGGCTGTCGGCGGCGCGTTTTCGATCAGGGGTTCACGCTGCAGAAGCTTCGAGTTGCGAAAGTCCCACGTTTCCAAATAATTCAAATAGCGAGGCGCGGAGGCAGATTGCTCGACGGGGATGCAGGTTGTTGCCGCCAATACGTTTTCGGATGGTGATAGATCTTCACCCCCCAGACCATTGATCTTGAGAATGACCGGCGACGCGTTGTGGACGGAGAGGGCCTGGCCACCCGACGACCACCCATCCAAGCAACCCACAGAAGCAATGAAGAGAATAATTCTCACACTCGACGCACATATGGACTTCCGCACGGTTACCGCTCCAATCGAGGCTCTTGCCTGCGGGATTGTATTGCAGTTTTCGTGCCATGGAGATTCAGCCACCCTGCAATGGTAATGGCAGGTTTTGCCTTGGATGTGCTGACTCTAATACACGATGTTGGCGCGTTTTCCGTCCATGTGGATGCCGTGGCCTCCATCTCACACCGCTGACTCTCACATCTTTCTGGATTCGCCGTCCGGTGGGCACGCTAGTGACAGTTGACAACACCCGTATTGCGGCCTCCAAAGAAATATGGAAGAGGTGTAAGCTACAACGCTTCGTGGAAATTGTGAGGAGGGTGGCGGGTTATGCGCTTTGACACCTTGATTCGGGGCGGGACGGTTGTTACGGCTACGGACACCTTTGTCAGCGACGTGGGGATTGTGGGCGGGAAGATTTCGGTGATTGGGTTGAATTTGCCGGCGGAGGGCGCGGGCAAGGTGATTGAGGCGCGCGGGATGCTCGTGATGCCGGGCGGGATTGATGTGCATACGCATTTGGATATGCCGTTCGGCGGAACTACTAGCGCTGACGATTTTGAATCGGGGACGGTGGCAGCGGCTTACGGTGGGACGACGACCTTGATTGATTTTGCGATTCAGTACAAAGGGCAGACGCTGCGGCATGCTTTCGATACATGGAGGAAGAAAGCGGATGGCAAGGCGGTGATTGATTATTCCTTTCACTGCATCATTACGGATATTGCGGGGGCACAGCTGGATGAGATGAAGGCGTTCGTGCGCGAGGGCGTACCCACTTTTAAATTGTTCATGGCGTATCCGGGCTTGTTCATGTTGGACGATGCTTCGATTTTCAAAGCGATGGGAGTGGCGGCGGATTGCGGCGGGATGATTTGCATGCACGCCGAGAATGGCGGCGCGATTGATGTGATCGTGCAGCGGGCGCTGGCGGAGGGAAAACGCGCGCCGAAATACCACGCGCTGACGCGTCCGGTGACGGCGGAGGCGGAAGCGACTTCGCGGGCGATTGCGCTGGCGGAAATGGCGGGGACGCCGGTGTATATCGTGCATCTATCGTGCAACGAGGCGTTGGAGAAGGTGCGCGAGGCGCGGGATCGCGGGTTGCGAGTGTATGCGGAGACTTGTCCGCAGTATTTGTATTTGTCGCTCGAGAATATGGATGGACCGGGATTCGATGGGGCGAAATATGTGTTTACGCCGCCTTTGCGTGAGAAATGGCATCAGGAAAAATTGTGGCAGGGGCTGGCGAAGGACGATTTGCAGGTCGTTTCTACGGACCATTGTCCGTTTTGCATGAAGGAGCAGAAGGAACTGGGCAAGGATGATTTCACCAAGATCCCAAACGGCGGGCCGGGGATCGAGCATCGCGTGAGTTTGGTTTATAGCGGCGGAGTGCATGGCGGAAAGTTTTCGGCGAACCGGTTTGTGCAGTTGGTTTCCACGGCGCCGGCGAAATTGTTTGGATTGTATCCGCGCAAGGGAACGGTGGCGGTGGGGTCGGATGGGGATTTGATTGTGTTCGATGCTGACGAAGAGCAGACGATTAGTGTGAAGACGCATCATATGCGCGTGGATTATTCGATGTTTGAGGGGACGCGGGTGAAGGGCGTGCCGAAGACGGTCTTGTCGCGGGGCCGGGTGATTGTGGAGGGTGGGAAGTTTGTGGGGAAGGTAGGGGCGGGGGAATTTTTGAAGCGAGAGAATCCGGCGAGGATTTAAGTGCGAGATTGCAGCGAGGAGAATGCAGAGGCGATTAGCGCAGAGACGTAGAGGGCGAAGAGAAAGGCAAAAGATTTAACACAGAGGACACAGAGAAAACCGGAGAGCACAGAGAAAGGCAACTGCGCGTCCGCGACGTTATTTTAATCGCGGGAGACGGTGGCTACCCAGGGGATGCTTACGAGGCCGTCTTTTACTTGGACGTCTACCACGTCGCCGGTAGTAAAGCGGTCGAAATCGCTGCGGTCGACTGGAATGCGTTCGAAGCGATGGCCTGCGCGCCAGGAATTTACGATCAGACGGCGGCTGGGAACTGGACCGGTCATGGAAAATCTGCTGATTACGCGCGCTTTTTCGATGTGGGCTGGCGAGCGATCGAGGGCGCCGTTTCCGTAAAGCAGTGCAGCGAGCAGCCATGGTAGCGGGAGCAGGCCGTAGTAAATGCGCTTCAGAGATTCTACTTCTTGATGACGTAGCGCGCGGCGTTCGACGATGATGGCGAGGCCGAGCGTTAGGAAAAAAACCACGCCGATAAATATTACGATGCCGTCGAGTTCCAGGGCCGGGTAGCGGCCGCTGGCGACGATGAAGGCGATCGCGCCGACGAGAAATAACGCGGTGCGATTGAGCAACGAGCGTCGCAGGGAAAATTCCGCAGCGGAAGAACTGAGGCCGCAGGCGTCGCATGTGTCGCTGAGCCGTTCCGCCCCACAGTTCAAACAACGCGTCATCGTGAAGTCTGTCCCCCGTGGTGTGACGGTTTGATGTTATGAGGCGGGCGGTTGAGTGTCAATTCGCCCGTCACCCACCTCTGCCAAGATCGCCGGACGCACGTCCGCTGCGTTTATTAGACACCGAAAAGCGATGAGTTGACTCTACTTCACCTGACGCTCGCTGCTCGGCGGGGTGTCAAGGCAGACGATGTTCTCGTCGCGGCCGTTGGCGAGCATCTGGCAGTCAATTCCCTGCGCGCTGCGAATGGCTTCCTGAGCGGTGGCGCCGGAGGCGGTGGCGCAGTGCATGGCGCCTTTGAAAGTTTGACAGACTTCGAATTCGTTTTTGGTTTGTTGCATTGAGGAATAGAGGAGGACGCCGATGAAAAGGGCGGCGCCCACGGTTACGATTACGCGGATTTGGGTTTTGCGGTTTGGCATGGGGCCTCTTCTGTTTTCTGCGATACATCGATTGCGCGCTAGAGTGCGCCGCTACGGAAACCAGGTGAAAGACGCCCAGCCAAAGCTCGCCGCTACGACGTCAACACTTGAGGCACGGCGTCCCTGGGTTCTCGCGTGATTATTTTGCACCTGGCCTGTGCGAGAGTTCCTTCTGAATATAACGCCGAACGTGGTGCGAGACACCTTCGAGCTCCGCGAGATCTTTCAGGTCGCGCAGCGTTAGATTTGGGAGGAACGCCAGCACGACCGGAATGGGCGTGTGCGAATTTCGAACCAGCGCGACGCGGACATTGTACTGGACGGCCCAGCGCGGATGTTGCGCGATGGCGGCTACGACGCGTTCGGGCACGCCGGGCTTCGCGAGGACTTTCAGGACTTGGCTCTCGGTGAGGAAAGCGTTGGCGAGCGCCAGCTTGATCGCCTGCGGGTGGCCTTCTGCAAGGAGGGCGCCGACGACACGGGCGGGGCCGCGGCGAGCGAGGGTTAATTTTTGTCCGATGGGAAGTTGCGGGACGCGCGTGATCATTAATTCTTCGGCGACGCGACGGATTTCGGCGGGCGTCGAGGGCAGCAGGCTGAGGCGCACCAAGTCAAATAGATAGAGCTGGCGGAGCAGCGCCATCGCGAAGCGGCGCGGCGTGCGCGGGTGTCGCGCGAGGCGCAGGCGCACGCCTTCGCTCGTGGTCCATTTCCCTTTTTCGGCGATGGCCGTGAGGACGTTTGCGGAAAGATCGAGGCGTTCGAGCATTTGTGAGATATGCGGTTCTTCGATGTGCGAATTTTCGAGCAGAGCGAGGAGAGTTGCTTCGTCGGACGCGTGGATCAGCGTTTGCAGGTCTTCTTGGGGAGCGGACTGCGCACTTTGCGCGCGCGCGGAAAGTTCATCCGGCATGAGCCTTGCGCTTCCCCAGACCAATCGCCATTTTCGCGGCGGCTTCGGCGGGTTTCATTGGCAGCGGGACGACCCGGGCATTTGGCGCGAGTTCGTGCAAGCGTTGGTCAATCGCGGCATCGAAGAATTTGCTGCGCCCGTTGGCGCCGCCCGCTTTGGCGATGGAAATTTCGCGATCTTGCATGCCAAGTTTATCGATTACGCTGACGGCGAGATCGCTCAGAGACGCCGCGGCGGTGGAAAGGATTTCGCAACTGAGCGAGTCGCCTTTGTCTCCCAGTTCGGCGACAAGCGGAAAAATACGCGGGAAAACATCATCCGGAGTTTTGACTACCCAGTCGAGGACGCGGCTCCAATCGTTGCAGCCCAGCCACTTCAACATTTTTGCGGAGAGAGCGGTTTGCGGGCCGCGATTTTCTTCGGCACGAACTACGGCGGCGAGCGCCCGACGGCCGATGTCGAAGGCGCTGCCCTCGTCGCTGAACCACGGGCCGCGACCGCCAGCGCGCGCGGTGTGGCCCTGTGCGTCGCGTCCGTATGCGGCGGATCCGGTGCCCACTACCAGGATGATGCCTTCGCCTTCACCGACTGCGGCGTTTAGGGTGATTGCAAGATCGGTGGTCACGGTGACTGCGGCTTCGGGGAACGCGCGTTCGAGAAAAGTGGCGATGCGTTTCGCGACGGATTCGCGGCCGGCTCCGCCGATGCCGGCGCAGATGCCGCGAATATCGCTGGCTTTCAGATGATGGCGCTCGAGGACCACGTCGGCCGCGTCGCTGAGTGCGAACCAGGCCTTGGCGTACCCGGCGCGAAGTGGATTCGATGGGCCTGCGGTGGCGCGGGCGAGGACATTCGCTTCCGCGTCCACCAGGAAGCAATCGGTTTTTGTGCCGCCGCCGTCGAATCCCAGGTAGAAGGAAGCGTCCGGCGCGTGAGTTTCTTCAGTCATTCGTTTCCCCGTGCTTGACAGCGTTCCAAGCGGGCAGTTAGCATCGCGCGACCTACAGCGACCTTCGGAATTTAGATCAGCGCAATGCAAATCAGCCTAATTGACCTCGGCATTCTGGTGCTCTATCTCGCGGGCATCACGCTTTTTGGCGCGCGATTCCGGCGTGACCAGCAAAATCTGCGCGACTACTTTCTGGGCGGCCGCACGGCGCCGTGGTGGGCGCTGGCTTGCTCGATTGTCGCGACAGAGACTTCCACACTCACCATCATCGGGACGCCGGCGATCGCCTACGGCGGAAACCTCGGTTTTCTGCAGCTGGTACTGGGCTACCTCGTGGCGCGAGTGATTCTCTGCGTGGTACTTATACCACAATACTTCCAAGGTGAATTTTATACCGCATACCAGCTTCTGGAAAAGCGTTTCGGAACGAGAATGCGGTCGGTGGCGGCGGTAGTTTTTATGGGGACGCGAGCGTTGGCGGAGGGTGTGCGGATATCGGCGATCGGGAAAGTTGTGAGCGTGACGTTTGGGACGGGAGATCGCGCTTCGATTTTGATTATTACGGTGCTGACGATGTTTTACACGTTTGAGGGTGGGATGCGGGCGGTGATTTGGACGGACGTGGTGCAATTCTTTTTGTACTTGACTGGATCGGTGGCGGCGTTCTTTCTCTTGTTGCATAAAATTCCTGGTGGGTGGCCGGAAGTTGTGCAGGTGGCTGCGGCTAGCGGGGGAAAACTGCGCGTTTTCGATTTTGCGTTTAGCTTGACACAGAGTTTTACGTTCTGGTCTGGATTGATTGGCGGAACTTTTCTTACGATGGCTAGTCATGGAACGGATCAGACGATGGTGCAACGTTTGTTGGCGGCGCGGAATGAGCGCGACAGCAAGAAGGCGCTATTGGTGAGCGGAGGGATTATTTTGGTGCAGTTCACTTTGTTTCTGCTGATCGGTGTGATGCTTTTTGTGTACATTCGGAACGGGGGCCTGGTTGTGCCGGGAGGCGATGCGGATCGGATTTATCCGGAGTTCATTGTTCATGGGATGCCTGTAGGGCTGGCGGGAATTGTGCTGGCTTCGATTTTTGCTATCGCGATGTCGAACGCTAGCGGCTCGTTGAACTCGCTGGCGTCATCGAGCATGATGGATATGGGGGCGCGGCGCGCGGAGACTACGGCACAATCGTTGGGAGCTTCGCGACGGATGACTTTGCTGTGGGGCGTCGTGCTGGGATTGCTGGCGCTGGTGCCTTGGGGGCCGGTGTTGGTGGCGGGGTTGACCATTGCTTCCATCACTTACGGAGCTTTGCTGGGTGTGTTTTTGTTGGGCACTTGGAACGCGCGCGCGAATGAAAATGGGGCGTTGGTGGGATTCGCGGCGGGACTTGCTGCGATGGTCGCAGTGAATCGGTTTACGCCGTTGGCTTGGACTTGGTACGTCGTGGCGGGGACGATTGTGACGTTTTTTGTGGGCACGATTGCGAGCGGGTTGGCGCGCGAGTCGAGAAATATAGCGAGCGGCTAGGCGGATTGGTTCTTGCGCTGTGAGGGAGAAGCTTTATCGGCATCTCATTGAAAAAAGGCGAGCGGCTTGACCTGATTCGCGCGCTGGGGCCTTGGGCCGCGGCGGCCATCGTGATTGGCACGATGGTCGGCACCGGAATTTTTTTGAAGCCCGGAGAGATGGCGGCGGTGGGCGGGTCCGTGAGTGTTGTGTATGCCGCTTGGATTGTGGGCGGGTTGCTTTCGTTGTTTGGGGCGCTTTCGTTTGCAGAATTGGGCGCGGCGTTGCCGGAAGCGGGCGGGCAGTATGCTTATTTGCGCAAAGGGCTGGGGCCGGTTTGGGGATTTCTTTTTGGATGGATGCATTCGACTGTGGGTGAGTCGAGCTCGGCGGCGTCCATCGCGGCGGGGTTTGCGCGATTTTCCAGTTTTCTGATTCCCGCGATTGCTGTGCCGATTTTTAGTTGGCATCTCACCAATCCCTTCTCCGGAAAACCCTACGATTTCGAATTCACTTGGGCGCAGCCTTTGGCGGTCGGGGCGATCGCGCTTTTCACTTTCATCAATTATTTGGGCGTGCGATTGGGCGGACGCGTGCAGATCGCGCTGACGATTTTGAAAATTGCTTCGGTTTTGGCGATCGTCGCGGCGGGATTTTGGTTTGGGCATGGGAGCATGGAGCATTTTCACCCCTTTTGGCCGGCTGGTTCTGGTCTTGGCACGATGGGCAAGTTTCTTGCGGCGCTGGCGGCTGCGCTTTGGGCTTATGACGGTTGGGAGGACTTGAATCGCGTGGGATCGGAGGTGGAGCAGCCACAACGCAACATTCCTTTGGCGTTGATCGGCGGGACGATTTTGGTGGGTGGCATTTATTTGTTATTTAGCGCGGTGTGTTTTTATGCGCTGCCGTTTGCGAGTGTTGCGAGTTCGTCGCATGTGGCTTCGGATGTGGTTGCTAGCTTCGCCGGTCGTGGGGCGGCGGGGTGGATTACGATTGCGATGGTAATTGCGGCGCTGGGGACACTGAATTCGTCGCTCTTGAGTGGGGCGCGCGTGCCTTATGCGATGGCGCGGGATGGGTTATTTTTTCGCGTTACGGGAATCGTGCATCCGACATTTCGCACGCCGGGTGGGGCGTTGATCTTTCAGGGGACGCTCGCGGGTTTGATGGCTTTGACTGGGACGTTCGAGGAGTTGACTTCCCTTTTCGTGTTTGCGGCTTGGATTTTTTATGCGCTGTCTGTTGTCGCCATGTTTCGGTTGCGGCGTATTTCTCCTGAGCTTGCGCGGCCTTATCGCACGTGGGGTTATCCGGTGGTTCCGGCGCTGTTCGTCGCAGGGGCGTTGGCGCTTACGGTGAATATTTGGATTGAGCGGCCGGTGCGGTCGTCGATTGGGTTGGCGCTGATACTATCGGGGCTTTTGTTTTATCGCGTGTGGCGAGATAGAAGTGTAGAGACACCGGATTAGCTTCATTTCTCAAAGTTTTACGTATGCGGTTTCGAGTGAATGCGGGTGCGAGCTTTGTGGATTGAGCAGGTACGCTAGAAGCTCGACGCCATTCGCCAACCGCGGGCCGGGGCGCGAGAAGTAGCTATGGGCGTCTACCGCGAAGATGCGGCGATTGCGGATGGCTGGGAGATTTTCCCAGTTTAGCGGAATTTTCGTCGCCTGGAATTCTTTGGCGTTGCGCTTGGCGTCGTAGCCGCAGAGCATTACTAGAATCATGTCGGCGTTGCTTTGCGCGAAGTCCTCTGCTGATACTTGGAATGACGGGTGCCCCGCCCGGCCGAGTGCGTCTTCTCCACCTGCGATTTTCACCATCTCCGGAACCCAGTGGCCGCCTACGTAAAACGGGTCGAGCCATTCGAGACAGGCGACACGTGGGCGAGTGGCGACTCGTCCAACGGCTTGCGCCGTCGTGGACGCGGAGATTTGCAAGGCGTTGCGCCCGACGGCTTGTGCGGAGGCGGACGCGGCGGTCGACGCCGTCCTGGACGCGACAGCTTGCACTTTGGCTTTCAATTCGGCGGCGAGCGCTTTGGCGCGCGGGTGTGTGTTTGTTACTTCGCCTGCGCGGATGATGTCTTGCCAGACGTCGTCGAGCGAGTGAGGAGTGAGCGTTAGCACGCGGGGCGGACGCGAAAAGCGGGAGAGCGCCGCAGCGAGATCGTCGGGCGATGCGGCGCAGACGTGGCAAAGATCCTGCGTGACGATGAGGTCGGGTGCGAGGGACTCGAGCAGGTCGGCGTCAACCGCGTAGATGCTCTCGCCACGCGCGACGAGTTCGCTAACCTGTCGGTCAATTTCTGCGGGAGCGGCGGTGGGATCCACGCGGGGCTTGATCAATGCAGGTTTGCTGGCGGCTTCGGGCGGAAAATCACATTCGTGCGTGATGCCGACGACCTGGTCGCCGACGCCGAGCGCGTAGAGAATTTCGGTGGCCGAAGGAAGGAGGGAGACGATTCGCATAGACATATGGTATCGCACAGGAGCGCGGCTTGCGGCAGCGCGCGAAAATTTCTCGGCGCTTAATTGTAGAGGAGATATTTTGCGCGTAGCGCACGGAATTCCGCGAGGTCGCCATCCCAGCTGGCGATGATGCCGGTAGGGGCCTGGTACGCGATGAGGGCGTCCACTGTGATCTGCGAGGCTAGCAAATCCATCAGCTTCGTAACCTCGAAGCGCTCGGGATAGAGGCGATGGAGCGCGTCGGCGGCTTCGAGGCCGGTGCGGACTGAGTCAAACGTGTCGCGGTCGGTGATTGTGAGTTTGACGCCGGCGCAGGCTTCACCCTTGTAGAGGCCTTCGCTCGGAGTAAAAGTGGCAGCGGTAAAACTCACGCCGGGAATTTGCCTCGTGGTCAGCGAATTCAGCAAAACATCGGAGCGGATCCAGGGCGCGCCTAATTGTTCGAACGGCGCGTCGGTTCCGCGGCCTACGGAAACCCCAGCAGCCTGCAGAATTTCGATGCCGGGGTACAGGAACGCTTCGTTGAGCGTGCGCAGATTGGGCGAGGGGGAAATCCACGTAAGGCCGGTTTGATCGAAGGTCTGGCTGCGGCGCCAATTCTTCATGGCGATTACGTGCAGGTCGAGTCCCATTTTATTTTCGGCGTTGAACATCTGGGCTAGCTCACCGAGCGTCATGGCGTAGACGACGGGCAGGCGAAAATATCCGACGAAGGAGATGCGCGAGGGATCGAGCATCGGGCCCTCGATTTTTTCGCCGCCTAGCGGGTCGGGACGATCGAGAACGAGGAACGGGATTTTGTGTTTCGCTGCGGCTTCCATGCAGTAGCCCATGGTGGTGATGAAAGTGTAAAAGCGCACGCCGGCGCCCTGGATGTCGAACACGAGGGCATCGAGGCCTCGCAGCATTTCGTCGGTGGGGCGGCGCGTATCACCGTAGAGGCTGAAGATTTGCAGGCTTGTGGCCGCGTCGGTGGCGTTGCCGACTTTGGCGTCGAGTTGGCCGGCAATGCCGTGTTCGGGGCTGAAGAGCGCGACGAGCTTTACATTGTCCGCGTGGGCGAGAACGTCAATCGTGCGGCGGCCTTGTGAGTCCAAGCCGGTTTGATTCGTGATCAGGCCGACGCGTTTGCCGCGCAGTGGCGCGAAATTTTGCTCTTCGAGGACGTCAATGCCCGTTTTCGTGCGGTCGGCGGACTGCGGGAGCGTTGCTGACGGCGAATCGCTGTGAGTTGGGAGGGTTGCAACTGTGCTCACACCGATGATGGCGGCGAAGACGAGCAAAATCACTACGAAACTGATACGAAACATGATGGGGGAGGATTCGTTGTGCGGCATGCTACCGTGTGTTATATACAGCCGCGGGATGCGAGCGTCAACATGGAACGTTCCGAATGCGTGCGATGCGTAAACTCGGAATTTTCGCGCTCCTTCTGCTCCTATTGATGACAGCCTACGCCCGTTCGCAAAAAACCTCCGCAACCAAAGCACGAAGCTCAGCCGCAAATACCGCCGGTGCTGGTGCCGCGAATTCTGCATGGGTGGAATCCACGCTGAAGAAAATGACTTTGCGCGAAAAGTTGGGGCAGATGCTGATGCCCTATTACTTTGGTGTCTTTACGTCGGCCGAGAGCGCGGAGTACAAAACCCTGACGCATGAAGTGGAAGAAAATCACGTGGGCGGATTTATTGTGGGCACGACGCGAGGGCCGCTGGGGATCGAGCGCAGCCAGGTTTATCCCACGGCGGAGCTGACGAATGAGATGCAGAGGCGCGCGAAGGTGCCGCTGTTGATTGGCGCGGATTTTGAGAGTGGCACGGGGATGCGGCTGGATGAAGGTACGTCGTTTCCGTCGGCGATGGCGGTGGGCGCGACGGGTGACCCGAAGCTGGCTTACACGATTGGCAAAGTAATCGCGCTGGAATCGCGCACGGCGGGCGTGCATTGGATTTTCGCGCCGGACGCGGACGTGAACAACAATCCAGATAATCCGATCATCAATATTCGTTCGTTCGGCGAAGACCCCAAGACGGTGGGCGAGTTTGTGGCGCAGGAGATTCGCGGGATCGAAGAGAACGGCGGCCTGGCAACGGCGAAACATTTTCCGGGGCATGGGGATGTGAGCGTGGATTCGCATTTGGCGCTGCCGACCGTGCCGGGAGACCGCAAGGAGCTGGAGGCGACGGAACTGGTGCCGTTTCGCGCGGCGATCGGCGCGAGTGTGGGTTCAGTGATGCCGGGTCATCTGGCCGTGCCGGCGTTTGAGCCGGATACGAGCGTGCCGGCGACGACCTCGCGGCATATTCTCACGGGATTGTTGCGCGACGAATTGAAATACAAGGGGCTGGTGGTTACGGACGCGATGGATATGGGCGGAGTGACGTCGCGATATCCGCCCGGCGAAGCGGCGGCGAGGGCGGTGGAGGCGGGTGCGGATGTGCTGTTGATGCCTCCGGTGCCGGATGCGGCGATAGCGGGACTGGAGCGCGCGGTGCGGTCCGGGCGAATCACTGAGAAGCGCGTGGATGAATCGGTGCGGCGGATTTTGCAAGCGAAGTCGCGGTTGGGGCTGGATCGCAATCGATTGGCCGATATCGAGCACCTGGACGAGAAGTTCGCGCGGCCGGAATTCGCAGCGCAGGCGCAGAGCATTGCGGATCGCGGAGTAACTTTGTTGCGCGATACGGCGCATTTGCTACCGCTGGACGCGACGAAACCTTTGCGCGTGCTGCTGGTTTCGCTTTCGGCCGATGCTGATCCTTATCCGGGAGAAACGATCGAGCCGGAGATTCGCTGGCGCGTGGATTCGCTGAAGGCGTTGCGCGCGGACATGCAGTTTGCGAACGTCTCGACACTGAAGCTGCCGCCGGCTGATGCTTACGATGTGGCGATTGCGGCGCTTTTTGTGCGTGTTGCTGATCGTAAGGGGAATGTGGGTCTGCCGGATGAGCAGCGTGCGTTTGTGAATCAGATGATTGCTGGTGGGAAGCCTGCCGTGGTGATCGCGTTTGGCAGTCCTTATTTGATCGAGGGATTTCCGGGCGCGAAGACTTGGCTTGCTGAATTTTCGACGAATTCAGTTTCGCAGGTGGCGGCGGTGCGCGCGCTCTTTGGGCAGGTCGCGGTTCAGGGGCAGATTCCCGTGACGGTGCCTGGAACGGTGCAGCGCGGTGATGGACTGCGCGTGGCGGCGAATCCGATGGCTTTGCAGCCTGCGTCTTCGGAGATAGAAGATCGGCTGCATCCGGTGTTCGGCTTGCTTGACGGCTTTGTGACGGCCGGGGCTTTTCCTGGCGGCGTGCTGACAGTGGGTTACCACGATCAGTTGGCGGTGTATCCGTTCGGATCGCTTACGCGTGATGCGAAGGCGGCGAAGGTGACCGAGAGCACGATTTACGACCTGGCATCGCTCACGAAGGTGATTGTGACGACCACGTCGGCGATGATGCTCGTACAGCAGAAACGGCTGGATCTGGATGCGCCGGTCGAGCGTTATCTGCCGGAATTTTCGGCGGCGGCGAAATCCGATCCGAACCCTGCCTGGCGCGCGCGAATCACTGTGCGCATGTTGATGCTGCACGATACGGGATTGCCCGCGCACCGCGATTTCTACAAGGATGCGAAGGGTCACGATGCGGTGCTGGCGAAAGTATTGGCGGAGCCGCTGGTGCACGAACCCGGCACGCAGGTGGAGTATTCCGACCTCGGATTTATTTTGCTGGGAGAGATCATCGAGCGGTTGACGGGAGAGACGCTGGAGCAGTTCGCGAAGGGGCATATCTTCGCGCCGCTGGGCATGAGCGATACGATGTATAATCCGCCGTCGTCGTTGCGTGCGCGAATTGCGCCGACGGAAATGGATGCGGATTTTCGCAAACGGTTGCTGCGCGGCGAAGTACACGACGAGAATGCGTTCGCTTTGGGCGGCGTGTCCGGAAATGCCGGGTTGTTTGGCACTGCCAGGGATTTGGCGGCGTTCGCGCAGATGCTGCTGAACGGCGGCATTTACGCGCATCATCGATTGCTGGCGCGTTCGACGATTCAGGAATTTACGGAGCGGCAGACCGTGGGCGATTCCACGAGAACGCTCGGCTGGGACGTGCCGACGCCACCGAACTCTGCTGCTGGGCATTATTTCTCGCCGAGTGCTTATGGGCATACCGGATTCACTGGAACTTCGTTGTGGATCGACCCGGAACGCAATCTTTTCGTGGTGTTGCTGACCAATCGCGTGAACCCCACGCGCGCCAACCAGCAGATTCGGCAGGTGCGGCCGGCGATTCACGATGCGATCATACAGGCCCTGGGCCTCGGCAATGGTTCCACTACCGCTCGATAACTCCCTCGTCACATAGGCTGCCAGAATTTTTTACAAGCCCCATACTGGTACTCGCCTATCGGTATAATCAATGGAAGGCTGTTTGCAGGCCGATGAGCGGCTGAGGGCGCAGTGACACCAACCAGAACGGAACAGCGCAACCCGCGGACGCGCGGGCTGGACACCAAGTCCACGATTGAGATTTTGCGCGTGCTGAACCATGAGGACCAGCGCGTGGCGCTGGCGGTGCAGCGAGTATTGCCGCAGATTGCGCGGGCTGTGGACGCGATTGTGAAGGGTTTTCGTCGCGGCGGGCGGCTTGTTTACATCGGTGCGGGAACGAGCGGGCGGCTAGCGGTGCTGGATGCGGCGGAATGTCCGCCGACATTTGGCACGCGGCCGAAGATGGTGCAGGCGCTGATTGCAGGTGGCGCGAAGGCGCTGCGCGGCGCTGTGGAAGGCGCGGAGGATTCTGCGACGAACGGCGCGAGAGATTTGGCAAAGGTCGGGGTTACAGGGCGAGACGTGGTGGTTGGTATCGCGGCAAGCGGCACCACACGATACGTGCTGGGCGGCATGGAGTGGGCCAAGCGGCGAGGGTGCGTGACGGTGGCGGTGACGTCTAATCCTAAATCGCCGCTGGCGCGCATGGCAAAAATCGCCATCACACCCGAAACGGGGCAGGAAGCGATTGCCGGGTCCACGCGGATGAAGGCCGGAACGGCACAGAAGATGGTGCTGAACATGCTTTCCACTACCGCGATGGTGCGCTTGGGCAGAGTTTATGAGAACTGGATGATCTACGTGGCGCTGACAAATCAGAAGTTGCACCGGCGGGGCGCGCGGATTTTGACCGAGGCTGCGGGAGTGAGTGCGTCTAAGGCGGAACACGCACTGCGGCAGACGGGACACGATTTGCCAGCCGCGTTGGTGATGTTGAAGACGGGCGCAAATGCCGTGGCTGCGCGGAGATCGCTGCGCAGGTCCGGCGGAAATGCACGAATGGCGCTGGAGCTTCATCCGAAGCGGCATGTGAGCCTGAAAGACCAGGGGAAATAATCATGGATCGGTTCAAGATTCAGGGCGGACGAAAACTGGAAGGGACGGTGCGGATCAGCGGCGCAAAGAATGCGGCGTTGCCGGCGATGGCCGCGGCACTGCTGACCAGCGACACGGTGACGCTGCAGAATATTCCGCACGTGCGCGACATCATCACGATGGCGAAATTGCTGGCGCACATGCGCTGCCGCGTCGAGAGCCCGGACCTGCCGCCGAGCGAATTTATTATTCAGGCCGAAACTGTATCCATGCGCGAGGCGCCTTACGAGTTGGTTAAGACGATGCGCGCTTCGGTGCTGACGTTGGGGCCACTGGTGGCACGTTTTGGATATGCGCGCGTTTCGCTTCCGGGCGGGTGCGCGATCGGTGCGCGGCCGATTGATTTGCATATTCAGGCGCTAGAGCAGCTCGGCGCGGAAACCAAGGTGGAGCATGGATACGTGGAAGCGCGGGCAAAACGCTTGCGCGGGACAACTTTGCGTTTTCCGAAAATTACGGTGACCGGGACGGAAAATATTTTGACGGCGGCGGTGCTGGCCGAGGGCGAGACCATCTTGGAGAATGCGGCGATGGAGCCGGAAGTTACGGACCTGGCGGAATTGTTGATCAAGATGGGAGCGAAGATCGAGGGCGTGGGGACCTCTACCTTGCGCGTACAGGGCGTGGACAAATTGCATGGCGCTACCCACGCGGTCATTCCGGACAGGATCGAGACCGGTACGTTTTTAGTGGCTGGGGCGATCACCGGCGGCGAACTGCTACTGACCGATTGCGAGCCTGGGCATTTGAAGGCGGTGATCGAGAGGTTGCGGGCTTGCGGTGTGGAGATCAAGTGCGAGGGCGACCATAAATTGCGCGTGCGGGCGGCGAAGAAGCTGGTGGCGGCGGACGTGACTACCGAGGAGTATCCCGGCTTCGCGACGGATATGCAGGCGCAATTCATGGCGCTGGCAACGCAGGCGCAGGGTGATTCGCGAGTGCGCGAGACTATCTTTGAGAATCGCTACATGCACGCCAGCGAAATGGTGCGCATGGGGGCGAATATTCAGATTGACGGTAACGAGGCGGTGGTGACCGGGCCTACGCCGTTGAGTGGGGCGCCGGTTACGGCTTCGGATTTACGGGCTAGCGCGGGGTTGGTTTTGGCGGGGTTGGTGGCGGACAACACCACGTGGATTGACCGCGTGTATCACATTGACCGCGGGTACGAAATGATCGAGATGAAGTTGCAGGATGTGGGCGCAAGCATCGAACGGATTAGCGGGCGCGAAGAATAAAAGTGCATTAAAGCAAGTCAACCGCGCCCGCCTGAAGGCGGCCGCTACAAATTCAATGGCTTGCAAGCAAAATGCCCCACCCTTCGAAAACCGAAGGGCGGGGCACCCTCTCGCAGTGAATAAACTCCCGCCTTAACTTGTTAGGTTGCGGCTTCGGTTTTGGGGGCGGCCTGTTTGTCGCGCAGGACGGCTTTGCGGCTTAGGCGGATCTTGTTGCCTTCGATCGCCAGAACCTTCACTAGGATTTGATCGCCTTCCTTCAGTTCGTCGCGGACGGCGCGGATGCGCGCTTCGGCGATTTCGCTGATGTGCAGGAGGCCGTCGGTGCCGGGGAAAATTTCGACGAAGGCGCCGAATTCAGCGATGCGCACTACCGTGCCGAGATAGGTCTTGCCGATTTCGGCGGTGGCGGTGACGTCGCGAATCATCTTCAGCGCTTCTTCGGCTGATTTTCCGCTGGAAGCGAAGACGTGCACTTTGCCGTCGTCCATCACGTCAATCTTCACGCCGGTGGCTTCGATAATCCCGCGGATTTTCTTGCCACCCGGACCGATCAGGTCGCGGATCTTGTCCGTGGGAATATTCAACATGAAGAGGTGCGGCGCGTAGAGCGAAATTTCCGGACGCGCGGACGAAATGGTCTTGTCCATGATGTCCAGAATTTGCAGACGGGCTTTGCGGGCCTGGGCCAGGGCTTCGCGCATCATGGCGATGCTGACGCCCGCGACCTTGATATCCATCTGCAGCGCGGTAATTCCCTGCCGCGTGCCGGCAACTTTGAAATCCATGTCGCCGTAATGATCTTCGGCGCCGGCGATGTCGGTAAGGATGGCGTATTTATCGCCTTCGACGACTAGGCCCATGGCGATGCCCGCGCAGGCGGATTTGAGCGGCACGCCGGCGTCCATCAGAGCGAGAGAGCCGCCGCAAACCGTGGCCATGGAGGAAGAGCCGTTCGATTCGAGGATGTCCGAAACGCAGCGCACGGCGTAGGGGAAATCTGCGTCCGAGGGCATCAGGTTAGCGAGCGCGCGTTCGGCGAGGGCACCGTGGCCGATTTCGCGGCGACCGGGACCACGCAGGAATTTCACTTCGCCGACGGAGAACGGCGGGAAGTTGTAATGCAGCATGAAATGCTTGAAGGTATCTTTCTCGAAGAGAAGATCCTGGCGTTGCATATCTTCCTTGGTGCCGAGCGTGGCGGTGGAAAGAGATTGCGTCTCACCGCGGGTGAAAAGCGCGGAACCATGAGCGCGCGGCAGAACGCCCGTCTCGCAGGTGATTTCGCGGACCTGATCGAAGGCGCGGGCGTCCGGACGGCGCTTGCGCGTGAGCATATCGTCGCGGAAGATGAATTCGCGCAGGCGCTCGAAGGCGCGAGCGGCGAGCTTTTTCTTCTCGACATCTTCCGGTGGGATCGTCGCGTAGAGTTCGGTCTTGATGGCGTCAATGCGGCTGTAGCTTTCGGACTTGGGGTATTTCGCCGTGTCCGAAGCGTCGCGTAGTTTCTCGCCATACTGCTGCTGCATTTGTTTGTAGAGTGATTCGTCGAATGCCGGAGGCGTGAAGGTAACCTTTTGCGTCTTCACTTTGTCGTGCAATTCGCGAATGGCGGCGACGATCTTGCGGATTTCCGCGTGTGCGAATTCCAGCGCGTCGGCTACGGCGTCTTCCGAAACTTCCAGAGCGCCCGATTCCACCATGACGATGGCCTTATCGGAGCCGGCCACGACGATGTTCATGGTGCTGGTCTTCTGCTCGGCAACCGTGGGGTTCACGACGAGCTTGCCTTCGAGCATGCCGATTCGCACGGCTGCGATCGGAGTGGTGAATGGAATTTTCGAAATGTAGAGCGCGGCGGAAGCGGCGGTTACGCCGATCACGTCCGGATCATTTTCGCTGTCCGCGGAAAGCACCATGGAAACGATCTGCGTCTCGTTGGACCAACCTTCGGGGAACAAAGGCCGCAGCGGGCGATCGATGAGGCGTGAGGTGAGAATTTCCTTTTCCGATGGGCGGCCTTCGCGCTTGAAAAATCCGCCGGGGATTTTCCCCGCGGAGTACGTGTATTCGCGGTAGTCCACGGTGAGGGGCAGAAAATCTTTTTCGGCTGCTTTGCTATCCATGCAGGCGGTGGCCAAAATTACGGTGTCGCCATAGCGGGCCACTACGGCGCCGTGCGCTTGACGGGCCATCTTGCCCGTCTCGAAGGTCAGGGTACGCCCGCCCACTTCCAAAGTAACTTGTTCAAACATCACTGCACATCCTTTTTGCCCCGGTTCACCGGGGACGCTTGATTCAGATACGAGATTTCAGTCTCGGGAAAAGCTGCGAAGGGAGAAAGCAGAGAAGAAAACAGAGCGGAAAATTTTGCGACGAGCGACAACGCGCCGCGCGGCCCGCATGTCGCCTGAACATTATGGTTTGTGCGGTGGATAAAGACGCGGCCGGAACGGCCGCTCAAGAAATCCGCGCTACTTGCGCAAACTAAGTCGTTCCACAATCTCGCGGTACCGATCCGGGTCGCGACGATTCAGATAGTCCAGCAGCCTGCGGCGCTTGTTGACCATCATGATCAATCCGCGGCGTGAGGCATGATCCTTTGCGTGGGACTTAAGGTGAGTGGTCAGATAGCTGATGCGTTCGCTCAATAGAGCAATCTGCACTTCCGGTGAACCTGTGTCTTTGGTGTGAACCCGGAACTGCTCGATCAATGCCAGTTTGGCTGCGCTCAACTCGACCCCTCCTGAAACGTCGTGCCCTGCTCTATGCTCTTGGTCTCTCTTCGACTTCAAAATGCTAACATACAGTGATTGCTGTACAAAGGGATTTTCGGACGTCGCAGGGTGGACGCGCGTCGCCGGACTAAGCCGTTGGATGGTTCTTCGAGTGATTTAAGGCCGTCGCGAAACGGCTAGCGAGAGAAACTCGTCGCGCGTTTGTTTGTTTTCGCGAAAATCGCCTAGCATCGCGCTGGTTGTAGTGGTGGAATTTTGCTTTTCCACGCCACGCATGACCATGCAGAGGTGGCGAGCTTCGATGATGACGCCGACGCCGGCGGGATCGAGTTTTTCCTGGATGGCCGTGGCGATCTGGTGGGTGAGCCGCTCCTGAATTTGCAGGCGGCGGGCGTACATATTCACCAGGCGGGCAACTTTGCTGAGGCCGACCACTTTCTTTTTGGGGATGTAGGCCACGTGGCATTTGCCGAAGAATGGCAGCAGGTGATGCTCGCAGAGGCTGTAGAGTTCGATGTCTTTCACGACGACCATTTCGTCGTAGCAGACATTGAACATCGCTCCGTTCAGCACTTTGTCCGGGTCCTGCCGGTAGCCGCTGGTGAGGAAGCGCAGCGCTTTCTCGAAGCGCTCGGGCGTGCGGCGCAGTCCTTCGCGGTCGGGATTTTCGCCCAGCTGCACCAGGATTTCGCGGACGAGCTCGGCAATTTTCCCGGAGACGGCGTCTGGCAGAATGATTTCGGCTGTTTCACTCATGTTTGATTTGCTCCTCATGCAAAGTCTTCGGCTCCGATTTCGAAGCTGTTCTTGCTGGTTTCTTCGATGCGCACGCGTTCCAGGCGGGCCGCCGGAAAATCTTGCAGCCGGCGAAAGATTTCGCGACAGACGTTTTCTGTCGTCGGCACGACAGTCTTGAACTCGGCGACTTCTTCGTTCAGGTTCTTCTGATCGAAGGCCGCGAGGACTTCGCGCTCGACGAACGGGTCGAGATCGCCCAGATTCGCGATCATCCCCGTGGCCGAATCTACCGGGCCGGTGACCGTGACTTCCAGCGCGTAGTTGTGGCCGTGGCCGTAGGGATTATTGCATTTGCCATAGATGCGCTGATTTTCTTGCTCGCTCAATTGCGGCGCGTGCAGGCGGTGCGAGGCCGCGAAATCGTAGCGGCGCGTTAGGGAGAGTTTCATGCGCGCTTCCCTGCTCCGTTAGGGGATGCGGCGGTGCAATCGGCGAAAAGATTGGGCGATTCGTAGAGGCGCACGCGATCGAGTTTGCCGCGGGTGATTTTCGGTTCAAGGAGCTGCCAAATTACCGCCGCGATGTTCTCGCAGGTGGGAATCTTGCCGGTGAGTTCGGGCACCTCGTAATTCAGATGGCGGTGGTCCATGCGATCCATCACTTCGCGCTGCAGAATATCTTTCAGTTCTTTCAAGTCGAGCACCATGCCGGTGGCGGGGTCGGGCTCGCCCGCGATGGTGACTTCCAGAGCGTAGTTATGGCCGTGGCCGTGCGGATTATTGCATTTGCCGAAGACGCGGCGATTCTCTTCCGGCGAAAAATTCGGATTGTTGTAGAAGTGCGAGGCGGAGAACTCGACTTTGCGTGTGATGCGGATCATTGCGTCCTTTGCGGCAGCGGTTTCTGCGCTATAGACTGAGCGCCAGACGGGTAGCTCCGGCCCTTCCATACGACCGAACCGCGCGTATTTTTCCACCACGAGACGATAAGCGCGGCGCTATAGAGACACATTCCCGGGACGTAGTATTTGATGTATGAAATCGGATAGAGATTCCTGTAAAGCGCCTGGCCGAAGCGCGCGCACCGCCGGGAAATCGCGAGCAACAGCAACGCTGCTAGAAGCATGAGCGGCGGCCGATACGTCACTGGCACCAGCGCCCAGAGTAAGGAGAGCACGATGATCTCCAGAACAGGAAAGACTTCGATCAATTCAGAGCACGCCTGCTTCGTCTTGCCGCCCATTAGCGGGTAAAGATTTTTGGTCCATCCTTCCCAGAGCGCTGGGAAACTGCGGTACATGCGCGTGCTAACGGTCCCGAGCGGCGCGGTGAAATAAATCTGGTAGCCGGCTTGCTTCACGCGGCGGGCGAGAGCTACGTCTTCCAGAACTTCTCCGGCAATCGCAGCGTGGCCTCCGATTTTCTGATAGACGTCGCGAAGGATCATCAGAAATTGGCCGTTGGCGGCGGCGTCCGGCAGTTTCGGGTTATTGACGCGCGCGAAGGAAAATTTGGCGGAGAGGCGGCAATAGACGAAGGGGATGAGGGCGCGCTCCCAGAACGAGCCGAGCTCCTGCTCCGGCGAATAGGAAACGAGGACCGCGTTGTGGTCCACGGCGTCTGCGAGCGCGCGACGCGCCGAGCCGGGCATGTGGCCGGTATCGGCGTCGGTGAAGAGCAACCAGTCGCCTTGCGCGACATCAGCGCCTAGCGCGACGGCGTAATTTTTGCCGACCCAGCCCGGCGGCAGTGCGTGCGTGTGCAGTATTTTTAGTTTGGGATTGCGCGCGGCGAGTTCTGCAAGGATGGGGGCGGTGCGGTCGGTGGAGTCGTCATCCACGACAATGACCTCCACGATTTCGGGCTGCGCCGCGACGGATTCGACCGCGCGCGCGATGGAGGCTTCTTCGTTGCGTGCCGGGATGATGGCGGAAACCATAATCTTGTTGTTGTGGCTGGTGTTGCGAAGCCGCTCCGCAGGCTGGCGTTCGTGGGCTAAATTCCGTGCGCCCCTGACGAAGGCCTCAAAAGGGGCCAACGACAGGGCTGGCAAATCGCTCGCATTCGATTCGCCGAAACGGCTATTATAGGATGCTTGGACAAAGGACTGAAACGGAAACTGAATACTGGGCTGGTGCTCGCGTTCATCGCGGGGCTGCTGGCGCTATTTGCGCATCCGGATTACCGCCAGGGCGAGCCGAGTTTGCGCGGTTCGACGCCCAAGGATTTTTCGTTCCCGCTGGACGGCAAGCCCAGCAAGCTTTCTGACCTCCGCGGGAAAGTTGTGCTGGTGAATTTCTGGGCGACGTGGTGCCCGCCGTGCATTGACGAGACGCCGTCGTTGAATGAGCTGCAGAGGCGGATTGCTTCACGCGGTGGCATGGTGCTGGGCGTCAGCGAGGACGACGATCAGCAGGCTTACGACGAATTCCTGAAGACTTATCAAATTCGCTTTCCGACGTTTCGCGATACTTCGAAGCAGATTCCCGCGCAGTACGGCACCTCGATGTATCCGGACACCTATGTGATCGGGCGTGACGGAAAGCTCGACCGCAAGATCGTGGGGCCGCAGGATTGGACCAGTTCGGAGATGACTGTGTACATTGATTCGCTGCTGGACGCGAAGTAGCGCGGTTCCGCGCATCACCCGCCTGCGAGGCGTGCCCGCAATAACCACCGACATCCTGCCCCGCTTGACGATTGTTCTCGTTCTCTGCATAATACCCCTGGGGGGTATATGAGCATGAAGCGACGCGGCACACCTGAGGCGCACCCCGCAGCTTGCGCTTGCGATGTTCACGACGGCGCACGCAAGGCCGCGGGTGTTAGCCCGGAAATCAAGTCGGCAAATTTGAAACGATTGAAGCGCATCGAGGGGCAGGTGCGCGGACTTGCGCGCATGGTCGAAGAGGACCGCTACTGCCCCGACATCATGGTGCAGATTTCTTCTGTGCAGGAGGCTCTGCGCGCCGTGGGACGCGGCTTAATGCGCAACCACTTGCGGCATTGCGCGGCGCAGGCGATTCGCAAAGGAAACCCGGCGCAGGCGGAAGCGACTTACGACGAACTGATGAAGC
This sequence comes from uncultured Acidobacteriota bacterium, assembly GCA_963786205.1. Lineage (GTDB taxonomy): Bacteria > Acidobacteriota > Terriglobia > Acidiferrales > UBA7541 > Palsa-295. The sequence continues at coordinate 199,036 of CAWAYG010000009.1, read as the reverse complement.
TGATTTACACGCACGCGCGATGACACGGCGCGGCACGAGGCGGCGCAAGCCAAGGCGAAATGATGGAACGTGACCCAGTTTGCGGAATGATGGTGGACCCGGCGCGAGCGGCCGCGCAGGCGGTGTACGCCGGCAAGACTTATTATTTTTGCTGCGCCGGCTGCGCGGACAAGTTTCGCCCGGAGCCTGCGAAATATTTGAGCGCGAAAGCGCCCGCGGCGACCGAAGGTCAGGGCTACCTCGTGCAATTTAGCCGCGCGCACACCGCTGCCGCTACCCCTGCTTTATCGATCTCTCACGAAAATGTGCTCGGAACGGAGAGTCCCGCGGTGAAGCCCGCGCCGGCGAATGCCTACGTTTGTCCGATGGACCCGGAGGTTCGCGAGGATTATCCGGGGGCGTGCCCGAAATGCGGCATGGCGCTCGAGCCGACGCTGCCGCTCGCCCCCGCGACGCGCGTTGAATATACCTGCCCGATGCATCCGCAAATCGTGCGGCCTGGGCCCGGTTCGTGCCCGATCTGCGGCATGGCGCTGGAGCCGCGCACGGTGGTCACGGAGGAAGCGGAGAATCCAGAGCTGGTTTCGATGACGCGCAGATTTTGGACGAGCGTCGCGCTGACGATTCCGGTGCTCGCTCTGGGGATGTCCGACCTCATTCCAGGCCAGTCATTGCAGCACTTCTTAACGATGCACGCGATGGGTTGGATCGAGCTGGCGCTGGCGACTCCTGTGGTGCTGTGGGGCGGCTGGCCATTCTTCGAGCGCGGCTGGGCGTCCCTCGTGAATCGCAGCCTGAATATGTTCACGCTGATCGCGTTGGGAACGGGCACGGCATTTTTGTACAGCGTGGTCGCCGTCGTTTTCCCGCAGCTTTTTCCCAGCACGTTTCGCGGGGCCAACGGCGAAGTGCCCGTCTATTTCGAAGCTGCCGCGGCAATTACGACTTTGGTTCTGCTGGGACAAGTCCTGGAATTGCGCGCGCGCAGCCGAACGTCTGCTGCGATTCGTTCGCTGCTCCGGCTTGCGCCGAAAAGCGCGCGGCTGGTTCGCGCCGATGGAACCGAGCTGGATGTGCCGCTTGAGCATATACAGGTGGGCGACATGCTGCGCGTGCGTCCGGGCGATAAGGTACCGGTGGACGGAGTCGTGACCGACGGAGAGAGTTCGGTGGACGAGTCGCTGATGACCGGCGAGCCGATTCCTGTGGAGAAATCTCCGGGGCAAAAAGTGATCGGCGGAACGATCAACGGGACGGGCAGTTTTGTGATGCGCACGGAGCGAGTTGGCAACGAAACGCTGCTCGCGCAGATTGTGCGGATGGTGAGCGAGGCGCAGCGGAGCCGTGCGCCCGTGCAGAAGCTCGCCGATCGCGTGGCGGGATATTTTGTGCCGGCGGTGGTGCTGATCGCCGTCCTCACTTTCGTGGTGTGGGCGGCTGTGGGGCCGCAGCCGCGCATGGCGCGTGCCCTGCTGAACGCCGTCGCGGTGCTGATCATTGCGTGTCCGTGCGCGCTGGGGCTGGCAACGCCGATGGCGATCATGGTGGGCACGGGGCGCGGGGCGCTGGCCGGCATTCTGATAAAGAATGCTGAGGCGCTGGAGACGCTTGAAAAAGTGGACACAGTTGTGGTGGATAAGACCGGGACTCTCACCGAAGGCCGACCGCAGGTGGTGGCCGTAATCGCGGCGCCCGGGTTTGACGATGCAGCACTATTGCGAATTGCAGCGACATTGGAACGCGCGAGCGAGCATCCGCTAGCGGCTGCGATTCTGACGCGCGCGAAAGAGCGCGGGATAGGGCCGGGCGACAGCAGCGATTTCCAGTCGCGCACCGGGAAAGGCGTGCTGGCAAACGTGGGGGAGAAAATTGCGGCGCTGGGAAATCGCGCGCTCTTCGCGGAGGTAGGAATTTCACTGGAAGCGCTGGAAGAACAGGCGCGACAACGCGAAGTCGCTGGCGAGACCGTGATGTTCGTCGCGCTCGGCGGGAAAGCGGCGGGATTGATCACAGTTGCGGATCCCATCAAATCAACTACTGCGGAAGCAATCGCGCAGCTGCATCGAGACGGAATTCACATCGTGATGCTCACCGGCGACAGTCGCGCAACTGCCGAAGTGGTGGCGCAGAAGCTGGGCATCGAGAAGGTTTTCGCGGGCGTGTTGCCGGAGCAGAAAAACGAACTCGTGAAGAGACTGCAAGCCGGGGGGCACATCGTGGCGATGGCGGGCGACGGCGTGAACGACGCGCCTGCACTGTCGCAGGCCGATGTGGGCATTGCGATGGGCACCGGCACTGATGTGGCGATTGAGAGCGCTGGAATCGCGCTACTGCAAGGCGATTTGCGCGGCCTTGCGCGCGCGCGAACACTAAGCCGCGCGACGATGCGCAACATCCGCCAGAATCTTTTCTTCGCGTTTGCTTACAACGCGCTAGGAGTGCCCATTGCTGCCGGCGTGCTGTACCCATTTTTCGGATTGCTACTGAGCCCGATACTCGCGAGCGCGGCCATGACGTTCAGTTCGGTTTCGGTGATCACCAATGCGCTGCGCCTGCGGCGGATCAAGTTGTGAACGCGTAGCGCCCGCCTCACCTGTTATAATCACGCCCATGACACAGATGACCGTTACATACGAACTGCAGGGGCAGCTGAAGCCCGAGCAATTCCGCGCGCTGGGTACATTCGCCAATACTTATGGCCTGAAGGGTTTTCGGCTCGACGAAAAGACCAACTTCCTGCACATTGATTACGACGCTTCGCGGTTGCAGGAAAGCGTTGTGGAGCACGTTCTGCGCCAGGCCAGAATTCCGGTGCTGCGCAAACTAGAACCGAGTAACAATTAACAGCCCGCCGCCGATTGCAATCAAATCCTCCGCCAGCGCCACACCGATATCTTTAATTTTTAGCCCGGTGACGATCTGGTGACGCACCTGATAGCCCCCGAAGGTTCCCACGACTGCCCCTACGATCCCGAGGATTACGCCAAGCACTACGGCCTGAGACCCGGCGATTGCAAGCGCCGCGCCGCTGAGCCCACCCGTTAGGATACGAAAGCCCAGTGGGCCGGGAGTGGTGCGATTCGGCGTGGCGGGAAGTTTGTCGTTAACCAGTTCGAAGATCGCGAGCAGGGTGACGATCACGACCGTGATGATCGAACCAAGAAATGCCAGATGCGAACCGTGTAGATTGATCCACCCCAGATGCGCGGCCCAGCAGACGACCGCCGGAGCGGTGAACGCGCGCAGACCGGCAATCACACCAATCGCGAAGGCGAGGCAGAGAATGAGTGAGGTGTTCATGGCGAGAAACTATCACGATATGGGCTAAGAATTGAAGTGAGAGGATGGATGATATCGACAAGAAAGAGCGTGCAGAAAAAGAGGGGCCCCGGCTTGGGATCCAGGGCCCCAAAGGTCGCGTTCCAGTGATCCGGCCTAGGCGTGACCGAATCATGGGGTCATCCATCCAGCTTCCCTCTCAGAGGCGGGTGCGAACGACCCACACCATCCTGCAAGTGGGCCCCTTCCTCCCCATTTGCTGGACGATGCGGATCGTGTTGGAACGCGACCCACGCCGTACCTAATGCAAGTGGAGTGCCCAAGTACGGGGGCGTGGGAGAATTGGACGGAGCGTATTTTCAAGCACTTAACTTTCGTGTCTGAAACGAAATTTGCGGAGCCGCGCCGATTTGGGAATATGCGTCCCGGTTTGAATCCGTTCTCCTTTTCGTCTCCCCCATTTCTTTGTGCAACGGTCGCAGCTTCCCGCCTTGCCGGGCGAATCTCTGTGCCGCATAATAGTGTGGGGTGCAGGGCGGCGAATGAAGCGATCGTTTATTTTGGTGCTCGCGTTGGCGGCTGGACTCGCCGGGTTGGCGATCGGGTTAGCTGCGAGTCGTACGGAGCGGCCGCGCGCAGTGAAAGCGATGGTGTCGCCAACGTCCTCCGCGTCATACGTACTGGCCGCAAGCAAAGCAAAATCCACAGCGACTTCTCCGCAGAGTCACGTCGTAAGATTTGCAAGCCATCCGCAGCCGATGCCGGCGTTTTTGGTGACCGATCTCGATGGCAATCCCGTATCTACCGCTGCATGGAAGGGAAAAGTTGTATTCATAAACTTCTGGGCCACTTGGTGCCCGCCTTGCCGCGCGGAAATTCCGGTGCTGATTGATCTGGCGAATCGCTATAAGGATCGTTTGCAGGTCGTAGGCGTGTCGGTGGATGACGGCGATCCGGCGGACGTAAAGCAGTTTGCCAAACAGGCCGGAATCAATTACCCGATTGTGATGGCCGACCGCGCGATCGTCGCGGAATATGGCGGCGTGGCGGCGTTGCCCACGCTTTTTGTGGTGAATCCGGACGGCAACGTGGTGCAAAAGCACGAAGGGCTTTATTCCAACGCGCTGTATGAGGCAGAGGTCCGGCTGCTGCTGGGATTGCCGGTGGACGCGACTATCGAGACGTTTGAAGATACCGGACAAATATTTTTGAAGAATGCGGTGCTTGCTACTGAGCTGCCCAACGTTGATTTTACCGGCCTGAATCCCGAGCAGAAGAAGGCAGCGCTGAAACGACTGAATTCCGAGAGCTGCGACTGCGGCTGCACGTTGACTCTGGCGCAATGTCGCATCAACGACACTTCCTGCCCGGTGAGCAAGAAGCTTGCCGCGCAGGTGGTGAAAGAAATTGCATCGAATGCCGCGACTCCTGCTCCGGCACCTCCTGCTCCGACAATTCCTGCTACTGCGGCCCCTGCTGGTCCGCAACCGAACTAACACGAGCGCGGTCTTTTTTTCGTCCGCTGATTTTCGCGGCATTTGCCTGCATCGCGACTACTGCGGCGCGGTTGCAGAGGGGGCTGCATCGGGCGCAATGACCGTTGGCGTGGGCACACCCGCGTCCGAACTCGAATTCAGAATTACCAAATCGACGCGCCGATTTGTGGCCCGGCCTTCGGCGGTTTCGTTCGAAGCCGTCGGAGGGTATTCGGCGTAACCGGAAGCAGAGAGACGATTGGGGGCGACGGCGAATTTCGTGATGAACAGCTTGATGATTTCCGTCGCGCGGGCGCTGGACAATTCCCAGTTCGAATCGTATCTCTCATTGTGAATGGGAACGTTGTCGGTGTGACCCTCGATGCGGATATCGACGCTTTCCGGACCGATGATCTTCACGATGGCAGCCAGCGACGGGAGGGTCTGCGGACCGAGCCGGGTGGAACCGCTGTGGAAAAATCCAGCTTCGCGCAGGCTTACGACGATGCCCTCCTTGTTCGGTTTTACGGAAACCATACGATCGTCAATTTGCAGTGCCAGCGCGTCCTCTAGTTTTATCTGCAATTCGCCCATCTTGGCGCGATCCACCGAGCCTGGGAAAGAGCCTTGTGGCGAGGTGGACAGGCGGCCCAGATTCTGCAGGCGTTTAACGTTTTCGATAATCTGCACGTCCCCAACAGGGATGGGTTGGGCGCTAGCGAGCGCCGCCGTGGAGCCGGAAGCATCGAAGGTACCCATCTGCGGAAAAGCCACCTGGATGGCCTCGGCCAGTTGGCCAGCCTTGCGTTTGTCAATTTGCGCCGAGGAATAGTTGATGTACACGTCCACGACGTTGGTCATCGTATCGAACGACAGATTCCACACATGCTCGATGATCTGCGCGCGCGTGACGTGCTGTCCGGCATGGCGCATTAAATACTCCAGCAGCCCAAATTCCTTGGGCGTCAGCTCAATCGACCGCCCCGCGCGCTTCACCGAATGCTCCACGCGATTCAGTTCCAAGTCCTCGATGCTCAGCACCGCTTCCGCCGATGGCCCGCCTCGGCGCAGCAACGCGCGCACTCGCGCGCACAGCTCCGAAAACGCGAAGGGCTTCAGCACCAGGTCGTCCGCGCCCACGTCCAGCAGTTGCACGCGTTCTTCGGCACGATTTCGGCCGTAGAGCACAAGGTTGGGCATCTGACGCCGTTTGCTGCGCACAAATTGCACCACTTCAGTGGCTTGCGCCCGCACCAGATTCAGATCCAGGATCACCACGTCGTAGTTGCGCTCCTCGACCCAGCGCTGGACCTCTGCGCCGTCACCCGTCAGATCCACGGTGTAATGCTCGTCGCTGAAACTTTCGTGCAGGAACGTCGCGAGGGCAGGGTCGTTCTCGGCGACTAACATACGCATAACTGCTCCAGAGGAAGGGGGCAAACCTAAAAAGAAAACTTAGGTAGGGAAGAAAGCTTTAGTGAAAATCGAAGAAAGTGTCAAAGTAAATCCGCGTTTCGACCAAAATGATTCCAAGAAGTAAACTTTTCGTGGCACTGCGGCAGAAATCGCCATCGTTCGCTTGCGGCATGTGCCAATATGAAACGGCGCGCGCGCAATCGACACACGACACGCGAAAGACACAGTATCCCGTCACGGATGCGTCATATTCTCCGGCTTCACCAGCTCGTCGAATTCCTTTTCCGTCAGGTAGCCGAGCTTCAGCGCCGCAGCACGCAGGCTAGTGTGCTGATGATGCGCGGTATGAGCGATTTCCGCGGCCTTGTCGTATCCAATTTTCGGGCTCAATGCCGTCACCAGCATCAGCGAATTCTTCACGTTCTGCTCGATTCGCGGCAAATCCAGCTCCATCCCCAAAACACAATGGTCCACAAAGGAACGGCACGCGTCCGCCAGCAGGCGCAGCGAGTTCAGAAAATTGTAAATCATCACGGGTTTGAAAACATTTAACTGAAAATTACCCTGCGAGCCGGCAAACCCGATCGCCGCATCGTTGCCGAAGACCTGCACCGCCACCATCGTCATCGCTTCTGACTGGGTGGGATTCACCTTCCCCGGCATGATTGAAGATCCCGGCTCATTTTCCGGCAGAATTAATTCTCCGAAGCCGGCGCGCGGGCCCGACGCCAGCCAGCGCACGTCGTTCGCGATTTTCATCAGCGATGCGGCCAGCGTTTTCAATGCACCGCTCGCAAACACGATTTCGTCATGCGCCGATAGCGCCGCGAATTTATTGGGGTGCGAAACGAACGGCAAGCCCGTCAATTCAGAAATTCTTCGCGCCGCGCGCTCCGCGAATTCCGGATGCGCGTTCAATCCCGTGCCCACTGCCGTGCCGCCGATCGCCAGGTCATAAAGCCCGGGCAACACTATCTGCAGCCGTTCGATATCACGGTCCAGCTGGCTCACCCAGCCGGACATTTCCTGCCCCACCGTTAGCGGCGTCGCATCCATCAAATGCGTGCGCCCAATTTTCACTATATCCGCGAAAGCGCCGGCCTTCGCCGCCAGTGCATCGCGCAACTTCTCGACCGCGGGGATCAGAACTTCGGCCACGCGCGACGCCGCCGCGATGTGCATTGCAGTGGGAAACGTGTCGTTCGAGGATTGCGACATGTTCACGTCGTCGTTCGGATGGATCGGCTTCTTGCTGCCCAGCGCGCCGCCCGCAATCTCAATCGCGCGATTCGAAATCACTTCGTTTGCGTTCATGTTCGTTTGCGTGCCGCTGCCGGTCTGCCAGATGTGCAATGGAAAATGTTCGTCGAGCTTTCCCTCGATCACCTCATCAGCCGCCTGTACGATCAACTTCGCCTTCTCCGCCGAAAGCTTGCCCAAATCCTTGTTCACGAGTGCCGCCGCTTTCTTCAGCACGCCGAAAGCGCGAATCAATTCCGGCGGCATCGTCTCGCGCCCGATATCGAAATGAATCAGCGAACGCGCGGTTTGCGCGCCGTAATAGCGGTCACACGGAACGTCGATTTTCCCCATGCTGTCTGATTCAATGCGTGTCTGCGCCTTCACTGCGGGCGACGCTTTGGCGTCCACGTTCCCTCCCTGAAAAGCGATGCAGGCGGCGACCCAGCCGCCGCGACCCACCACCTATATGTCTACTTAAGATAAGGATACTGCGGAAACCGCCGCCACGCAGCCTGCAGTTCGAGCGAACGGCATCAACTGCGCACGCCACGACCCCTCTGGCCTCGCAATCACCGCGAGGACTGCCGCAACTCGCAAGAACCCGCGGTCAGCTGTACCGCTCTTGAACCAAAGGACAGGCATGATTTCGGAAACGTTCGCGCTACCATCCTCCCTAGCGAGCTTGAAAATAATCTAAAATGGTGAACGCGCACACGGGACTAGCTCCCGCAATTGCGCCGTAGCTCGGTTTCATTCTTTGAAGGACGTGTTTAATCCGATGGCGTTTCTTTTCAAGTCTGTTTTTCGCGCGGAGAAGACGGCGGTACTTACACCTCCGCCCGAGGTGCCTTCGGACCTGAATCTTGTGCCGCCAAAATTCCCTGCCCCCCAAGTGCCCATCGCCGCGCCATCGGCCGAGCCAGTGGTCAACGAAGCAGCGGTACTGCAGGATTTCCTGATCAAGAATTTCCTTCTCGACGAGCCTTCCGCGGAAACTGCAACGCCGGTGGTGCCGCTTTCCTACGCGCGCATGCCCGAACCGCTTGCCGACTTCAGCTCCAACACAGACGCCAAACCTGACGCCAACCCAAACGCAGACGCGAGCGCAGTCACCAGCGCGGATGCGAGCACGGACACGAGCGTGGACACGAGCGTGGACGCGAGCGCGGACGCCGACCCAATCGTGCAAACAACATTGACTGAGCCGGAGAAAGACGTCCCCCCGGGCTCCGAACTCATGGCCGCCGAACTCATGCCCGCCGACGCCGCGCCAGACGCACCTAAGATCGATACCGCTGAGTGGGCGCTCGAGGAAGCGCTCGCCAATCACAAAGAATGGCTGGATTCCCACGCCGCCACCGGCGGCAAAGCAGATCTGCAAAAGGCGCAGTTTGAGGACCACGAACTGATCGGCGTTAATCTGCGCTATGCGGATCTGCAGGACGCGAATTTGAAGTCTGCCGACTTGCTGCTCGCCGATCTTCGCGACACGTGCCTGGTGCGCGCGAATCTGCAGGAGACTTGCCTGGTCGGCGTCAATCTGGAAGGCGCGAATCTGGAAGGCGCATCGCTCGAGTCGGCGATGGGATTGTTGCCGCGCCAACTGGCCGGAGCCAATCTTCACGAGGCGTCACTGCCCGCCACGATTTTGGAATTTAATGCCCTCGCGGATTTTAAGCGTACGTCCGATACCGCGGCGCGCTTGTTTGGGACGACGCTCGTCGTCAGCCTGCTCTCCTGCCTCACCATCTGGAAAACCAAAGACGTCCAGCTACTCACCGATTCCGCCATCATTCCCTATCTGCATTCCGCCGCCGCTGCTGCCGCCGCGCCAACCGACGAAATTTATCTGATCGCTCCGGCTGCCCTACTGGCGGTTTATCTCTGGTTTCTGTACAACCTGCAGCGGGTGTGGGACTCCGTCCTTGAGCTGCCCGCAGTTTTTCCCGATGGCCGCGTGCTCGGCCAAAGAGGTCCACGCATCATCACCGGCCTGCTACGCACGCACTTCCGCTGGATGAATCCCGATGCTCCCTCCACGCGCATGATCGAGAAAAGTCTCTCGGTCCTGCTCGCCTATTGGACCGTCCCGCTTGTTCTGCTTTTTTTCTGGGCGCGTTACCTGACGCTGCAGGAAATGCACGGCACAGTGCTGCAGGAAGCGCTGATTCTGATTGCCGTCGGCGCGGCTCTCTATTGCACCACCAGCACAGGCCGGCCCGCCGAACGCTGGGTCGAGCAAGGAAAGCCCGAGAGCCCCACGTTCGCTCGCCTGAAACGCCTCAAGCCGGCCAGCATTCTGATTGCACTTTTTGTAGTGCTCTCTTTTTTCTCGATCGGCACGATCGCCGGCGTCCCTCACGATCAACGGCGCGCCCCGCAATTCGCATCCGCAAGCATTCGCCGCTGGGCGCCCAACGTTCTCTGGATGGTCGGTTACGACCCTTATGCCGAATTGACCGAGGCGTCCATCTCGCAGCGCCCGCCCGATTGGACCGGTGCCGATGACCAGGTTCAGGCAGTGCGAGGCGCGCGCCTGAACGGCACGGATTTTCGTTACGCGCAAGCCTACGGCATATTTCTGGCAGGCGCGCATCTGTTCCGCGCGAATTTTCAGGGCGCATTCATGTCTGAAGCAGACTTGCGCGGCGCCGATCTAGGCCAGGCCAATTTGAAATTCGCGGTGCTGGATCGCGCCCAAATGAATCACGCTAATCTCGACCGCGCGGGACTCGACGGCGCAAACCTCACGCGCGTGGATCTGCGCGGAGCCAATCTCTCCTATTCGTCGCTGGCAAACGCGGAACTGCTCGATGCCCGCCTCGACGGCGTCAGCTTCTACGGCGCGCACGCTGAAAATGCTTCGCTCGTGCGCGGCAATCTGGAAAAGGCGGATATGCGCGAAGCGCATCTGGAAGGCGCGAATCTCGATAGCGCCGACCTGCAGCAAGCCTATCTGTGGTCTACCAAGCTCAGCGGCGCGCATCTGCAAAATGCTCAGCTGGGCACCGCCATATTTATTGACGCCGATCTGCAGGGCGCCGACCTGCACGGCGCGCATTTCAACGGCACAGTATTGAACGGCGCAAATCTGCAGGACGCCAATCTCGACGGCGCCGACCTGCGCGGCGCGCTGCAATTAGCCGCGTACCAGGTATGCTCCGCGAAATCCCGCCGCGGCGCCACGCTCGATGACACGCTGCAAGCCCAAGTGGACGCGCAGTGCGGCGCCCCTCACTAACCGTAAACAATCGCGACCGCCTTCTCTGTGTCCTCCGGTTTACCTCTGTGTCCTCTGTGTTAAATCTTTCGCAGTTGCCTTTCTCTGCGTCCTCTGCGTCTCTGCGTTACAGGACTTCGTGTCATACCGCCCGTGTCGCCCATCAATACGCTCAAAAATTTGCACGCTCCTCCCCGCGGCAACTTAGCCTACAATTGTTTGTGGAGGAATTCAGATGCATCCTTGGCACGACCTCAGTCCCGGCGAACACATCCCGCGCGAATTTCAGGCCATCATTGAGATTCCCCTGGGTTCCAGCGTCAAATACGAACTCGACAAAGCCAGCGGCATCATCAAAATGGATCGCGTGTTGTACTCCGCCGTGTACTATCCCGCGAACTATGGCTTCATTCCCCAGTCGCTCGCCGAAGATCACGATCCGCTTGACGTCCTCGTCCTCTGCCAGGTGCCGGTAACTCCCCTGACCATCATGCACGCGCGCACCATCGGCCTGATGTCCATGATCGATTCGGGCACAATCGACCACAAAATCATCGCCGTCGCCACCGCCGACCCCGAGTACAACTCCTATCACGAAGCCAGCGAGCTGCCGCCCCACAAACTCGCGATGGTCCGCAGATTTTTCCAGGACTACAAACAACTCGAAGGAAAAATCGTTGAAGTGGACGAAATCCTGCCCGCGGCCGTCGCCTACCCCGTCATCGAAGCAGCCCTGGCTCGTTACGACAAGCAGCGCCGCGCTGGCCACCACAAAAAATAATTCCGAGCCTGCTTTTCCACGGTTCCCCCCTGAGGCGATGAAAAGGTGAACTGTCCTACCCTGCCCCATTTCTAGACGTATGGTCAGTTGTCCCGGGGTTTCGCTTGTCCCCATACTGGGAATGCAGGTTTGGGCGATTTTCAAAGCGGTGCGTCCTGGGGAATGCCGTGCAACCTCTCTTCCTTGCTGATTCCGCGAACCCGCGAAAGCAGCGTACCGCTCAGCGTCGCAGCTCATCCGCGCGCCCCTGCGTCACGCATCATTCGCACGAGCGCTATTTCTCGCTGGCACTCGAAGCTCACTCGACACGGCGCCCAGCCATGCCAGCAATCGCAAGTTTCGGAGGCAAAATGACTCGCACGCCTGGAATCGTCTTCGCGCTTCTGCTCATCACCGCGGTTCCGTCCGCAAAAGCCGGCGGCACCGTAAATATAAAGTGCGCGCCGAATGAAGATCGCGTGTGGGTCTACGAGTCCTTGGTCGATTTCAACGTCGCCGCCAAACTCAAATGCGGTGACCCAGTACAGATCGTCGAGCGCGTGAAAGACTACGTCAAAATCGAAACGGCCAACGGGACCGAAGGATATGTGCTCGATACCGCCTTTCCGAAATCCGCGCTTCCTCCCGCGCCGGTCGAGAAACCGAACGACGTAGAATCTGCAGCGGCCGCCTTCGCAGCCCGTAGGGGAGCGCGCGCTCCGGACAATTCCGTCGAAGCGCCCGTGAGCACGCATTCCAGCGCTCCAGTCGCAGTCGCGAGCGCTGCGCCGCCCGCAGTCGTAAAGCCGGTCGCGCCGACTCAGCCTGCGCCGCAAACGACCGTCACGCTCTCATCCACGGCGGCCGCTCCTCCGACGGTTGCACCTCAACCGCAGCCAACGCCTGCGGCGACCGCGGTGATCGCCAAAAACTCCAGCTCTGCTTCCGCCGCAGATTTGTCCGTGGTCGCAGAAAACATTGCTGCAGCTACGCCAGCCGCATACAAGGCACCCGCGCCATCGAAACCCTCGCAACCGGCTCCAGCGCCGCAACCCGCGCCAGTCACCGTTGCAGCAGTGACAGCTCCACGCGCAACTCCCGTCATCGCGGCCTCTGCCCCCGCGCCCGTCGCAACTACTCCAGCGAAAGCTCCCACAGCGGTTACCGTCAGCAAGCCCGCTCCGGTCGCGACCGCATCCAACGTACCGGTTTCCGCTCGGACCACCGCCCCCGACGATTCGAATAACGCTAGCAGCATGACCATCGAAACATCCGCAAGTCTGCAACCGGTCGCAGATACCACCCCGCGCGCACCGCTCAGCGTCGCCAGGCCCTCCGCCAAACGGCCCATAGATCCAGACGGCGACGACGAGTCTGAAGTAGCCGCGCTCAACAGTGAAGAAGCCAACTGCACGCAATATTTTTCCGCCTATGGCCTTTCCGCGAACCAATACAAATGGCTCGCGCAGAATCGCCGCAAGGCTTTCCCCGGAGTGTGCCCCGCACCCTCACCCGCGCAAGTGGACTTCGTCGTCATCTTCACGCACGACGTGGCCTTTTATAACGTCACCATGCCTAACGCCGTCCACACCGATGTAAACGGATTTTCGGATTGGACTCCACTCACGACGGTTGACACCGCCGTGATCTCCGCCACGGACGCGGACAAGAGCCATCACGAATACGTCTGGGTGTTTCACACGAACCGCGGCGCATTCAACCCCGCGACATTTTCTTCGCACCGCCACCCGCTCTATTCCAAAGCCGAAACCAATATGCTCGGCTCGCGCGGCGGCTTTCGCACCGTGATGGACGCCCTAACCTTCATCGAGCAAAACGGCACCAATCGCTGACAAGATCTCGGAATCCGTGGCTGAGCGCCGCCCCGCAAATCATCGCGGTGCCCGGCTATCTCTCGCATCGAACACCACGCGTTCCTCTCTCTTGAATCCCCGGCTGCGAAATGCGATAAGCAAGGCAATCAGGGCATGCATGGCCCGTTCATTTCGGAGTCCGACATGAAAATCGCCTCACTGCTGTGCCTCGCTCTCGTCGCTTTTTCTCTCCTGCTGCACGCACAAGAACACAGCAGCATGAGCTCGGACGAGGCTTTCATTCTTGCGCTCGAAAAAGCCTGGAATCTGGCGGAGGAACACCAGGACGCCCACGCGCTCGATCAGCTTCTCGCCAGCACGCTCGTCTACACGGAATTCGACGGCTCGGTGATGGATAAAACACAGTTCCTCGCCAGCGTCAAAAGTTCCAGCCCAGAGGGCGAGCCGTTCGTCTACGAAGATCTAAAAGTCCGTGTTTACGGGGACTGCGCGACCGTCACCGGGAGGTATCGTGAAAAAGGTATGGCGAAAGGCAAGCCCATCTCACGCCGCGGAAGATTTACGGATACCTGGGTCAAGCAAAATGGCACGTGGCTCTGCGTCGCGAGCCAGAACACGTTGATCAGTCACCCAACGGAGTAGCGCGGAACTGGCCGGCGCTTCACGAAAACTTGAAGAACTTCAGCGACGCGGAATTGATGCAGTAGCGCCACCCCGTCGGCGGCGGCCCATCGTCAAACACATGCCCCAGATGCGCATCACACCGGCGGCAGGAAACCTCGGTGCGCGTCATTCCAAAGCTGCCGTCTTCTCGTGTCTCGATGTTTTCCTTGGCAATCGGCTCGTAGAAACTGGGCCAGCCTGTTCCCGAATTAAATTTTGCCGCTGAACTAAACAGCGCCGTCTGGCAGCACACGCAGCGAAACAAGCCCTTCTCCTCCAAATCCCAATACTCGCCGCTGAACGCAAATTCCGTGTCGCCCTTTCGCGCAATCTCGTAGACGCTGCGCCCCAGTTGCGACCGCCACTCGTCGTCGGTCTTCACAATTCGCGGAACTTGCTTCAACCCTTGCCTCGCTCCAGCGCTGGAAAATTCCACGATCGAAACCGTCGCGGGCCGGTTGTCCTGCGCAGCGCTCACTGCCGAACGCTGAGATTCCTCGTAGCGCCACACAACCGCACCCACAATTGCGGCGACTGCACCAAAGAAGAACACTCGACGGGTCACACTTCCCAGCCCTTCTTCCCTCGGGAATCCAGCAGTAAACATCGCACGCGCCCTCGTTCGCTTGACCTGCAAACTCCACACGGAATTTAGCTCGCCCGCTCACCCGCAACACGCCGCCGTGGAAATTGCTCCATAAACAATCACGAAGCTGCCCCAAATATGGACGATCCTGTGTTATAAAAGACCCAGTTTACCCCTTCCGCTTACAATCGTTTCCAGAATTGTGTCTGCTCGTGGGGCTCTGCGAGGGACCTGCGCCATGAAGAAGAAGCGGCTGGGAGAAATCCTCCGCGAACGGGATCATATTTCCGTCGAAAATCTGGAAAAAGCACTTCACGATCAGCAGGGTAAGCCCGTGCATCTCGGCGAGTTTCTGCTGCAACGCGGACTTGTGTCCAAGCCGGACTTGGTTTCCGCGCTCGACGAAGTCTCTCGAATTCCCTACTTCGATTGCACTTCCGTCGAGGTTGACGCTGCAACTTTGCGCCTAATCACTCCCTCGATGGCTCGTAGCTGCTGCGCTCTCCCGCTGGAAATCGCTGGCAACAAACTGGTGGTCGTGATGGCCGAACCGCAGAATCTTCGTTTTCTGGATGAGCTGCGTTTCACGTCGGGCATGCAAATATCGCCAAGAATGGGCTTTCGCTCGGAAGTCGCAGCGGCCATCGCGATAAATTACGCGTCGGCGGAATCGGAAGCCGCCGCCGCCACCGCAGCTGCGTCCTTGGTTTCCATGAAAGAAATTGTGCTCGCGGCAGCGGACACGGTGATGGAGTTCATCTCCTCCAGCTCGCAGGAACGCAACGTCGAAGCCATGCGGGAAATGCAGTCCGAGCTTCTGCAGAAATCCAGAACCACTCCCGCCGTCATGCCCCTCGCTTCCATGATCAAGGTCGCCGCCGAACGCAGAGCGAGTGACATTCACATTGAGCCCCATTCCGACGATACCGCCATCCGTTTTCGCGTGGACGGAATGTTGCGCGAATATCAACGCATTCCCAAAGCGTTGCAAAATTCCGTCGCCTCGCGCATCAAAATACTTTCGGACATGGATATCGCCGAGCGGCGCGCTCCGCAGGACGGCCGCTTCCTGGTGTAAATCGGCGGCCGCCGCATTGATCTGCGAGTTTCCACGCTGCCCACGCAATACGGCGAAAAAGTTGTGATGCGCTTGCTCGAAGGCGACGCACCCCCGCAGGATTTGGCCAAGCTCGGTTTTCCGATGTGGATCGAAGAACGCCTGCGCCCGATGTTGCGCCTGCCGCAAGTCATGATCCTGGTCACCGGCCCAACCGGGTCGGGAAAAAGCACCACGCTGTACTCCTCGCTGCTCCTGATCCGCAGGCCTTCGATCAACATCATCACAGTGGAAGATCCGGTGGAAGACGCGGTCGCCGGATGAAATCAGGTGCAGGTAAATACCAAGGCCGGTTTGACCTTCGCGTCTTGTCTGCGCTCCATTTTGCGGCAGGATCCCAACGTCATCATGATCGGTGAGATCCGCGACAAAGAAACCGCAGAAATTGCGCTCAAAGCCGCGCAGACCGGCCACCTGGTGCTTTCCACGCTGCATACGAACGACAGCGTGTCGGCCGTTACGCGCCTGCTGGACCTGGGCGTTCCCGGATTTCAAATTGCCACTTCGCTCACCGCCATCATCGCGCAAAGATTGATCCGTCGTCTCTGCGTTTGTTCGAAATCCACTCCCACCACGCCGGAGTACGCCTCACAACTGGCGCAAGCCGGGATCGCCGATCCTTCGGCCTTCCACAACGCGCCCAACGGCTGCGAGATTTGCGAACTCACCGGCTTCAAGGGCCGCATCGGAATTTACGAAATGCTCGCACTCGACGAATCCATCCGCACCTCTATCCGCGAAGGCGGGCACAGCGATGAAATTCGCACGCTCGCGCGGCAAAGCGGCATGCAGCTGATGCAGGAGTACGCCCTGGAGCACGTTCGCGACGGACTTACCACGCTCGAAGAAGTACAGCGCGTGGTTCCCTTCGCATCGGTCACCAGCGTATATTGCGTTTCGTGCACGCGCGAACTTTCCGCGGCCTTCCTATTCTGTCCGCACTGCGGAAAAAAGAGAACCTCCGCCAAGACAGTGAAACACGAGCGCCTCGCGTTGGTTCCACAAGGAGTGGTGAACGAATGACCTCCGTCAAGATAAAAAGGGACTGGGACACCGCGCGCCTGGCTCCCCGCATCCACAGCATCCGGGAAATCGCGCTGCAATACGAAGGCATCGAGGAGCGCATCATCTCGCGCGTGCCGGACGGCAGCACCACCGGAATGTTCGTCAATAGCGGCCGGAAATATGCCGAAGGCGCCGTGCTGAACTTGAGCTTCTGTCTCGCGCTCTCTGGCTTGGAAGTGCAGGCGCGCGGCGAGGTTCGTTATTCGCTTCCCGGAGTCGGCGTCGGCGTGCAATTTATTAACATCGCCGAGAATGCCATGCACTCCATCGAGCGCGAAATCCAGCTTTCGCGCGGCACTCGGCGCCCGGTGCACAAAGTGATCCATCGTAAGTTAGCTCGGCGCAAGTCAACGGATCGCAAACCGTCGAAGTCAAAAGCAACACCGCGAAAATCCAGGTAACGGGAGCCCGCCCTGGATTACCTTTTTCTCTGTACGCCGTTGTTTTTTAGCAGGCGTATAATGCGGTCTTGAGGAGGTTCACACTATGTCTGACGCAGCAAAGAAAGTCCCCTCGCAGGCGGAAATTGAATTTCTCGCTTACCAAATCTTTTTGGAACGCGGCGGCGAACCCGGCCATGAACTATCCGATTGGCTGGAAGCCGAAGAACAACTAAAAACGCGCGCTGAAGCGGAAGTTCCTGCTCTGCAACGCACCGATACGACGCCCATTCCCATGCGCAAGAGCGCTGTCGGCGCCTAACATCATTCGCAAACCTGACTGGCTCGGAACGGCGGGGCTTCGGCCCCGCCGTCTGCCCCCCTGTGAGCGGGGCTATAGAGTCCTTTTGAGAATTCGAATCTTTGTAGGTTGTGGCGTTAGCCACGACATGAACCACGCACAATCCGAGCGGCTTTAGCCGCTAAAGTACCCACTCCTTTCGCTACTGAAGTTTTTGCAGCAGCTTCCAGGTCATCAGTGAAAATCGTGCGACGTGGTTTCCGCCCGCGTGATGGACAAAGGCTGAACGCTCTCCACTTTCACGGAAACCACGTTGTCCTGATGCTGTAGCTGCCCTTCCACCAGCAAAAATTGCTGATGCACGATCGTAACGTGGTGCTCTTCAAATACACGCGGCGTCACAATCGCATTCGCAATCCCCGTTTCATCCTCGATGCTGAGGAACACAAAACCTTTCGCGGTGCCCGGCCTTTGCCGCGCGATCACTCCGCCGGCCACCCGCACATGCGTCCCGTCAGGCAGGCGATTGAGTTCGCTGGCCGTCAGAACTCCCTGCCGTTTCATGCTCGCACGATGATATTTCATCGGATGCGGGCCTACGGTCATCCCTGTCCCGCGAAAATCCGCCACCAGCCGTTCTTCCGGCGTCATCGGCAGCAGCGGCGAATTCCCTGTTGTTTTCTGCATTGTGGTCGTCTTTTTCATTGCTGTCGTTGTGATGTCACCTGCATCCTGCTCCGCGCTCGCCGCACGATCCGTCTGCTCGCATTTTTCAAACAACGGTCCGGCACTGCGCGCCGCGCGCTCCACTTGCCACAAAGCGTCTCTCCGATGCCCTCCGCGCGCGCCCGCGATGAAATTCAACGCGCCAATTTCCGCCAGCGCCGTCAGCTCCGCTTTGCGTATCGCTGGAACGCGCAATTTCAAATCATCCAGCGAAGTAAACGCGCGCGCATTCCGTTCGCGCACGATTTCGCCCGCCATCTCAGCGCGCAATCCCCGCACGTAACGCATCCCCAGCCGCACATTAAGATTGACGTCCAACTCTTCACCCTGCTTTTCCAGCTTGCACAACCAATCCGAACACGTCACATCAATCGACCTGATCCGCAAACCATGCCGCTGCGCATCCTTCACCAGCGTTGCCGGCGAATAGAAACCCATCGGCTGATTGTTCAGCATCGCCGCCGTGAATGCCGCCAGGTAATGGCATTTCAAATACGCGCTGGCATACGCCAGCAGCGCAAAACTCGCCGCATGCGATTCCGGAAATCCATACAGCGCAAAAGAAGTGATGGACTGCACAATCGTATCCTGCATCTCGCCCGTGATCCCCTTCCTCTCCATCCCGCGCCGCAGTTTCTGCTCGATATCCTTCATGCGCTTCTCAGAACGCTTGAAACCCATCGCGCGGCGCAATTCTTCCGCTTCGCCTCCGGTAAATCCCGCGGCGATCATCGCCATGCGCAGCAGCTGTTCCTGAAAAAGCGGCACGCCCAACGTCCGCGCCAGCACCGGCTCGAGTGACGGATGCAAACAAGTAGCCGGCTCGCGCCCCTGCCGCCGCTTCAAATACGGATTCACCATTTTTCCCACAATCGGTCCCGGCCGGATAATCGCCACCTGCACCACAATGTCGTAGAAATGCACGGGCCGCAGCCGCGGCAGGCAGGACATCTGCGCACGGCTTTCAATCTGAAACATACCCACGGTGTCCGCCCGGCGCAGCGTTTCGTAAACCATCGGATCGTCCGACGGCAAACGCCCCAAATCAATTTCCTCACCGTAATTGTCGCGAATAATTTCTAGGGATTCTTCCAACACCGCCATCATCCCCAATCCCAGCAAATCCACTTTCACGATGCCCATGTCCGCGCAATCTTCTTTGTCCCATTGCACCACCACGCGCCCGGGCATCGTCGCGGGCTCCAGAGGCACCACCGAATCCAATTGCCCCTGGCACACCACCATCCCTCCGGAATGCTGCCCTAGGTGACGCGGCAAATCCTGAAACTGCACGCACAGTTCCAGAAATTTGCGGATCTGCGGATGCTGCAAATCCAGGCCCGCATCTTTGAAGTGCCGCGCCAACGTGTCGTTTTCGCTCTTGTATTCCCAGGCGCTCACCAGGCTCGTCAAGCGGTCCAGCGTTTCGGAATTAAACGAAAGCGCTTTGCCGATTTCCCGCGCCGCCGACTTCCCGCGATAAGTGATCACGTTCGCGGTCATCGCCGCGCCCAGTTTCCCGTAGCGCTCGTACACATACTGAATCGCGCTCTCGCGCTGATCACCACTAGGAAGATCGAGGTCAATGTCCGGCCACTCGCCGCGCTCTTCAGAAAGAAATCGCTCGAACAGCAAATCCATCCCCACCGGATCCACCGCCGTAATCCGCAACGCGTAGCACACCGCGCTGTTCGCCGCCGAACCCCTTCCTTGCACCAGAATATTTCGCTCGCGACAGAAACGAATAATGTCCCAAACGATCAGAAAATAACCCTCCAGCCCCAGCCGCTCGATCATCCCCAATTCTTTTTCAATCTGCGCGCGCGCTTTCTCGTTTTGAAACCCGTAGCGATGAATCATTCCCTCCATCGTGCGCTCGCGCAGAAAATACGCCTGCGATTTGCCATCCGGCACCGGATACCGCGGAAATTCGTACCCCAGATCCTTCAAATCGAATTGCAGGCGCGCGGAAACCAGCTGCGTGTTGGCGATAGCCTCGGGAAGATCCGCGAATAAATTCGTCATCTCCTCCGGCGATTTCAGATAACGTTCGGAATTGCGCCCCAGCAACCGCCCCGCGGTTTCGAGGGTGCGGTGATGACGCAGGCAGGTAAACACGTCCAGCACTTCGCGCCGCTCCGGCTGCGCGTAACACACGCCATTCGTCGCCAGCAGCGGCAAACGCAATTTCCGCGCGATTTCCACCGTCGCGTGATTGCGCGCTTCCTCCGCACGGTCAAAATGCCGCTGCAATTCCACGTACACATTTTCGCGCCCAAACAATTCGCATAGCTTCCGCACACAGGCTATTCCATTTTCCACGCCGCCTCGCGCGAGCGCGTGCGCCAGCGGCCCTTCCTTCCCTCCCGTCAGGCATAACAGCCCCGCAGCTCTTTCGCCCACTTCTTCATTCGACACATGCTCTTCACCCTTGCGCGCCCGCAATTTCATGCGCGTAATCAGGCGGCAAAGGTTTTGGTATCCCGCGCGCGTTTCCACCAGCAAAGGAAAACGCCACCCCGCCGCAGACGTCACTTCCGCCCCAATATGCGCGCGCACTGAAATTTTCTTCGCCGCCAGATAAAATCGCGGCGCTCCATACACGCCGTCGCGATCCAGCAACGCCATCGCCGCGATCCCGCGCTCCGCGCACCTCTCCGCCAATTCCTCGGGTAAAGACGCTCCCTCCAGAAAACTGAAAGCCGACCGCGCATGTAGTTCTGTGTACATCGCAACTCGGGGATCTTTGTGGGTCGTGGCTTTAGCCACGACATAAATCCAGCGACTTCAAGTCGGCTTTAGCCGCTGAAGTTCCCGCAGACTGGTGCCACACGAACGCTTTTAGCTGGGGCAGATGCCTTTGCTTTCCCCCTGTTCCCCACAAATTTCTAATCGTACATCCCGCGCACAAACCAACTCCTGCACGCCCCATCGTAATAAACGCAATACAAACCCGCGCGCATATGCGCTTTTGCATCCTGCACCGTTGCGATCACCTGCATATTCGCCGCCACACCCACACCCGCACTCCCGCCGTCAAACTGAATCTCCAAATCCCATTCCTCCTGCTGCCACGCATCCTCCCGCCACCAATCCCCCGAAATCCGCCACGGCCCCGACGCCGTCACCACGCGCCCATACAAACCGCGAAAAAATATTCTCGCCGGGCGCCCTTCGCGCAATTCCACCCGCGCCGCCAGACGCGGCCGAAAAATCCGGCAACCCGTCGCCGGCCTGCGCCCAGCAGCAGCTTCGCTATTACCGCCAGACGCGGATTTCTTGCTCGCCCTTCCCCGCGCCCTCGTTTCATTCGGCTGCGCAAAAAACTTTTTCATCCGGAACTCCCCCGGACGATGTGTATCCGTCAATTCCGGTGAACCAATATTCGCGTTGCCCACGAGCTTTGCCAGCCGCGCTACGGTCAATTCCAGTTTTTCCGGGTCCGGAGAATTGGGCACAAATAATCCACGCTGCGTCGTGCGCGGCCGCGCCGGATCCGCCCCCAGCGTAATTTTCACAATCGCGCCGGGAGGAGGATCCGCCTGTAACTGTAAGCGCAGCAATTTCAACAGCATTTTGGAATCCCGCATGGGCACCGGCAGATTCAAAACCTTCTCATAAATTTTCGTCGCCGCTTCCGTTTCCACTCGCGTCGCTGTCGCTGCCACATTTTTCCCGCGAACCGGCTCCTCCTTCTCGAACGCATCCCCCAAATCAAATCGCACACGAATCGCCGCAGCGCTCAACGCCCGCGCCGCCAAACGCGCGCACACCTGATCCAGCAAACGCCCCAGCACGAACGCCAGAGGCTCCAGATCCTCCACCGCATCGTCCAACTCCATCTCCTCTTCCAAAATTTCCGCCGGCTCAGCCAGCACCAACGCACGCGTATGCGCCCCGCGCGCCAGTTCCTGTAAACGCACTCCTTCCTGCCCCAATCGTTCCGACAATTCCAGCATCGGCAACGCTCCCAGCGCGGCGCACGTTCGTATGCCCCAACGCTCCAGCGTTTCCAAAGCTTCCGCGGAAGGCGCGAGCGTCTGCACCGGCAAACCACTCAAATACCGTGCTTCTTCTCCCTCCGGAATCACGGTAATTCCCGCAAAACCGCGCGCCGCATGCACGGCCACTTCCAAATTTGCGGACACCACCACGTGCACGCGCAAACACAGTTCCACCGCGCGCCGCGCAAATTCCCTCGCAATATTTTCGTCCGCGCCAAATAAAGAATTCAGCCCGGCCAGATCCGCCAGAATCGTGTCCTCCGCGTGATCCTCCACCCGCGGAGACATGGACCATCCCAAATCCAGCAACGCCGCATGCGCCGCTTTCTCCTGCGCGCGCGAACGCCGCCGAATCTCCACTCCGCACAATTGCGCCTGGGTCTGCGCCATCCCCAATTGAATCCCCGCGCGCCACGCAGCTTCGTTCGCTGCCACCACGCTCACAAGCGGCGCAGTCCCATCCACCACAGCCACCGCCTTTTCACGCACCACCACTTTGTCATGCAGCCCTACTTCGTCGCGCACCTCACCCTTAGCGCGCAGCACCGCCTGCACCATGAAATTCGCAACGTAAATAGCAGCAAACGTCATATTTTTTTCGAATGCACGGCCTCATCCGGCAAAATCACCGCCAGATTTCGCAAAACAGTTATTTCCGCTTGGCTGCAATCGACAGGCTGAAAAAATCCCAATCCATCCGCGTCTTAAAAATCCCTTCGCTGGCCACCCTCGGCTCCGTGGCAAAACCGCCGCGAAAATATCCCGCATTCCCTTTCTGCATGCGCGAACGCGACACTTCCCCCCGCGCGCTCCGTCCCTCAAGCAACCATCCCCAAGGCAACCGCGAATAATCCGCCGCACTCTCCACCGGCATCCTCGACCACCCCGCCGCCCCAGCCTCCAACCGCAATCCCAACGAAGCGCAACTCTTCGCGTTCGATTCCTGCTCCAGCAGCACCAGAATCGTCGGCGTGTCTTCCACCGCGCGCCGGAAGCGAAACCAGGAATCCAGCGGCACGTGCCGCACCACCCGCGGCGCAATATCGCTCAGGTCCACGGCAATCAATCCAAAGCCTCCGCCCTGCAACAGCAAATCCGTCGCGCGCAGCGTCTGCTCCACATTCCGGCAGCGCACCCACAATAATTTCCGTAGCTCCACTCCGGCCGCCTCCGCCGAATGCGGATCAAACGCATCTCCTCCATCAATCAACGCGCAAGCTTCCTCCTGCGCCGTGCGCGCGCTCAAAGCCGCCAGCAGCAAACTCGTGCGCCCCGAACACGACGGCCCAAAAATTTCCGTCAGCGCTCCGCGCGGCAAGCCTCCGGTCAGCGAATCAATTTCCGGAATGCCGCTGGAAACAGTGACCACCTCCTGGCGGTCGCGATAATTGAACGGCGCAACCACGCGCCCCGCCAGAGCGAGTTCCACCTTCGAGCGCAGCGCGGCAAAGTTGGCGGCCATGGTCGGGTCAATTGTCAGCGTCCAAAAGCGCCACTCGAATCTTCGCCTTTTGTTCGCCTAGAGAAATTCTCCACCACTCCCCCGTGATTGTCAATCACCCGAGGTCCGCGCGTGTCGCCGGCTCTTTGCCTTTGACGTTGTAGCCGCCATCCCGCAAAGCGGGATGGGCGCCTTTGACTTGGACTTTGTTCTTGAATTATGTAGCGGCCGCTTCGTCCCGTGCTTTTCGGGACGAAGTGGGCATCTTGGTTCTGCCGTCGGTCTTGCTCTTGAACTTGTAGCGGCCGCCTGCTTTTTAGGCGGGCGTAGTTGAATTTGCAACCGTGGCCTCAGAGTCTGTGTGGGAACAACTGCGCTGCGTCAGTACGACGCTGCACGGTCAATCGCAGAGACCGGCTCTAATTCAAGGTGTGTTCAACGACGCGGAGTATTGAGCTTCCAACCGTGTTGCTGCTCGCTGTTTCGTCTTCCGGTAAAAACGAACCAGCGATTCACCGATTGCGAATAACACAGAAATGAAGAAAGCGGCAAATAAGTATCGCCTCGCTTCTGTTCTCAGAATCGTTTTGTCAAACTTTTCCCACCATGCCCCGAGAAAGGCGACCGACAATAGAATTGAGAGAGCGATCGCAACACCCAGAACCAGAATCGCCAATCGGTCCAACCATAGTCGTTCTTTTTTCGAGACAGCCGGATCCGTACCAACGTATCGCTGCGATTGCCCAACCAGTTGCGAATCCGTGAGCGCTTCCGCCAGTGGCAGCATTCCCGTCACAAGTGACGACACTTCTTGTATTTCTTTCGCTACGCTGGCTTCGGAATCGGACTCGCTCGTGGCGTGGAAGATTGTTTCGCGATGGACCAACACCCAATGGCCGCCGGCGTTCAAGCTGACCCCCCGAGGCCACTCCCGAGACAAGATTGCTGTGCAGCGGCCAGCTGTAAAGAATTGTTCGAGTAGGGCGCGGTTCTCTCCTGTCAATGTGTAGCGGCTTTCGAACTCGATCTGGCCGGCCAGAGAGATTTTCCTCCACCATCCACGACGCAGGAAGGACGCCGTGCGAGTCGGTCTCAAATCGAACTTTGGAAACAAAGGGTCGTTAAACCGATAGCCTACCCAGTAGAGATAATAGGTTCGGCCTTTGGAGCGGTGACGAACTTCCTGAAACGAAAAAATCTGTGCGCGCGCATTCGGCCACTGCAAGGTGTGAACGATTGAGTTCGGGTCAATCGTTAACTCATCCGCGAGTTCTTGCTGATAGAGGTTCCCCTGCCCCCAGAATTCGCTGCCCATCGCCTTCGCTGACCCTCTCAGCGCGGCGGCACGCATATCTCTCGGAGTCTTGCGCAGGATCGACGAAAACCTCCACACCCATGTAGCGAAGGCTGCTACTGCGCCAAAAATGAGAAATTGAGTTGCGTCAAAATGCATGATTCTTGCTTCGACGTCATTGATTGTAGGCGAAATTGACCCGCGTCTCAGCCAATTGGATGACTAGATGTGTGGGGAATACAAACGTTACATTGGACAACAACTTTCGGCCACCTATCGAATTTCTCGCCACAGGAACCAACCGCCAGTTCGCCACCACCTATTAAAACTGCGGGAAGTGGCCCGGTACCGCGCTCCGCCCTGCTCTCCGCCACTGACGGCACAGACCGGCTGGGGCTGAATCCCTGTTATCTCCCGCAACCCCTGCCACTCCCGTGCGTGCCCGCGCCGCGGCAAATCAGCCCCAACCCCCTCGCCCAGCCTGTTTCTCATTTCGATACACTCCCCGCGAATACCTGCTGCATCTTTCCCCCAGATGAAGGATTTTACAGACGTCATCCACTGCCTCTCATCAGTGGACGACAACCCAAATCTGATCGCCAAGCCGCCGCGCGCAGCATTCAGGCCTGCGACCGGCAGCCGCGATCGCCTCAAGGAGACAAATGGAGATTGCTTCAGGCGTGCGTATCGGCCCCTTCGAAGTTTTTGCTCCGCTGCAACCCGCCGTCTCGATGGTCCGCCACTATGGCGAGCATCACTTCCCCGGCAGATTGATCGTCGTCGAAGGAATTGACGGCTCCGGAAAATCCACCCAGCTCAGCCTGCTGCACAAGTGGCTCGAATCGAAAGGTTACGGCGTGGTTTTCAGTGAATGGAATTCCTCGCCACTGGTGAAAGACACCACCAAGCACGGCAAAAAGAAAAAGCTGCTTACGCCGGCAACTTTTTCCCTGATTCACTCCACCGATTTCGCCGACCGCACCGAGCGCAGCATTCTGCCGCTGCTGAAAGCCGGCGCCGTGGTCCTCTGCGACCGGTACGTCTATACAGCGTTCGCGCGCGACGTCGCGCGTGGCATGGACCGCGCCTGGGTCCGCGAACTCTACGCGTTCGCCGTGAAACCCGCGATCGCCTTCTATTTCCGCGTCCCGCTGGAAACCGCCATCCATCGCCTGCTCGACGGCCGCGACGGCTTCAAATTCTACGAAGCGGGTATGGACCTGAACCTGGCGGACGATTCCGTCGAAAGTTTTCGCCTCTTCCAGGGCCGCATTCTCGCGGAGTACGAAAAAATGATTCCGGAATTCGGCCTCACCGTAGTGGACGCGACGCTCCCCATCGAAATCCAACAGATGCAAGTGCGCCAAATCGTGAAAGCACACTTGGATAAAGCCAAGGAACTGAGGGTACAAGCATGAGAGAAACCTACGGAAGGCTTTTGCCAGAGATGCGCCTCGGCGACCTCGCCGGAAAATTGATCGTCATCGAAGGCACCGACGGTGCCGGACGCAGCACCCAGATTGACCTGCTGAAACCGTGGCTGGAAGAGCTCGGCCACGCGGTGGTGGATACCGGCATGACGCGCTCGCCCCTCGCCGGTGAAGGAATTCGTCGCGCGAAAGAAGGTAATAATCTCGGCCGCGTAACCCAAGCCCTGTTCTACGCCACCGATTTCGTCGATCGCCTGGAAAATGAAATCGTGCCGGCATTGCGCGCCGGTTTCATCGTGCTCACCGATCGTTACATTTATTCACTCATGGCACGCGCCATCGTCCGCGGCATGGATCCGCGCTGGATTCGCAGCATCTACAGCGTCGCGCTCAAACCCGACGCGGTCTTCTACCTGCGCCTCGGCATTGACCAACTGCTCCCGCGCGTAGTCTTCAGCCGCGGCTTCGATTACTGGGAATCGGGAATGGATCTATATCCCGGCCACGATATGTTCGACAGCTTCTGCAGCTACCAATCCGCGCTGCTAACCGAATTCGACCGCTTAAGCGCCGAATTCAATTTCCAAATGGTGGACGCCTCAGCCGATGCTCGCACCGTCTGCGCCCACCTGCAGCAAAACATCCTGCATCTCCTAGAACGTGATTCGCGTAAGAATTTCATGTCGCGCCTGCACAACGATTCCACCACAGCGCCCCAGCCAGCCGACACAACGCTATTCGCCGTGGCCGCCCCAGCAGCCACGGCAAGCACAAAGGGCAACGGCAATGGCAACGGCCACCAACACCACGCCGCACACTCCGGCGATTAGCAGTTTGTTGAAGAATTTAGATTTCGAAGTATTTTCGTTCGCAGTTTTGAGTTTTCGCTGAGTTGTAAGGGAGTCGTTTGGGTTTGTTCTGCCTGCTCAGCCGATCCGAATCGAGACTTCCTTCATGCTCTGGCCATCAGGTTTCGCAATCGGCACAGGTTGTAGGCAGCTCCGGTGAAGGTAAACAGCCATCCCACCTTCTCGATTCCTCGCAACTTCACTTTTCTTAGCATCCCCACCATCTTCATCCACCCGAACGACTGCTCCACTCGTTTTCTCTTCCACTGACTCACCTCGTACCCCGCATGCCGCGTGGTCCGCTCGTCTATCGCGCTCCTGCGATTGCTCGTGTTCTGCGCCACGTGCGGCGTGATGTTCATCCCCCGGAGTTCCCTTACGAATTCCCGCGTGTCGTAGGCCTTGTCCCCTCCCATGGTCACGCGCTTTCCCGGCGGCAGGGCTTCGGCCATCAGCAGCGCGGCATCTCGCTCCGCTCTGCCGTTCGCCTCCGTCAGAAACGTCTGCAGCAACAGTCCGTTGCGGTTTTCCATCAATACATGCCCCATGTAACTCAGCTTCGCCTGGCTTCCTCGGGACTTCGTCCACAATCGGGCATCGGGATCGGTGCTCGATTCATGGGTCTCGTTCTTTCGCTTCTCCCCCTTAAAATCGACGTCTCCTCCCGGTCCGGGGGGCTGGCCCGTTCCGTCCTTGGGCCGGAAACTCTTATGGCTGGCCCAGGCCTCGATCAGCGTTCCGTCCACCGTGAAATGTTCATCCGACATGTACGGCCTCGCTCTCTCCAGCACCCGCGCGAAAAATGACGCCGCGATCTCCTCGTTCAGCAACCGCTCCCGATTCTTGCTGTACACCGCGTGATTCCACACCACCTCGTCCATCTCCATCCCCACGAACCACCGGAATAGCAGGTTGTACTGCAGTTGCTCGATCAACATTCGCTCGCTGCGGACCGAATAGAAAATCTGCAACAACAGGGACCGAAACAGCCGTTCCGGCGCTATCGAGGGCCTCCCCACGTCGGAGTACAACTTCGCAAACTGCGGAGACATCTCCTTCAGAATCTCATCCACCATCTTGCGGATCGGTCGCAACGGATGATCCGCCGGGACTCGCTTCTCTGGAGAAACGTAGCTGAACATTCCTTCTTGCTGGTTATCGTCTCCGCGCATTCGCTCGCCTCCTCGATCTTCTTTACTTCAGACGAGTTTTTTCAATTAAAGTTGCGGAAGAAATGGGTTTTTCAACAAACTGTTAGCCGTTGAATTATGTAGCGGCCGGCTTTAGCCGGGCGCTTTTGACTTTGACTTGGACTTTGCTTTTGAATTTGTAGCGGCCGCCTGCTTTTTATTTTAGGCGGGCGTCTTTGACTTCGCTCTTGCGGTTGATTTCGTCACTGTTGTTGTTGTTGTTGTTGTTGTTGTTGCGCAAACTCCGCCATCGTCTCCGCGCTAAGCGGCTTCGATCGAATCACCGTGGTAGGCGGCAATTCCTCTGGCTCCGGCGCATTCATCGGCGAAACCGCAACCATCACGCTCAATTCACTCGACGCGTCGCCCTTATAAACTCCCCGCGTCGGCGGGACGTCTGCATAATCCCTCCCCACCGCCACACGAATATGCCGCTCGCACCCCTGCAAATTATTCGTCGGATCAAACGCCACCCACCCTAGATCCCCTAAATACGCTTCCACCCACGCGTGCGTCGCGCCCGCCGCGGACCGGTCATGCGCCTTATCCTCGTGATACAGATACCCGCTCACGTATCGGCACGGAATTTTCAGCCCGCGCACCAACGTAATCATAATGTGCGCGAAATCCTGGCACACCCCCCGGCGCGCCTCGAGGGCATCATCAATCGGCGAATCCACATTGGTCGTGTTCGGCACGTAGTCGAACATTTCGTAAAGCCGCGCATTCAATTCCTGCAGCAACGCCAGCGGCTTCCCGCGCCGCTGCAATTCCAGCTCAACCGCAAGCTTTTCCAGCAGGTCAGTGGGCGCAGCGTACTGGCTGGGCAACAACATCTCCCAGTAGTCCGTTTGCGTCACGCGCGCGTCCAGGTCGCTCCAATCGCCCGCGTCCTCCTGCGCGAAATCCTGGGCCGGCAGCACGTCCACAATCGCCTGCGCCGTTACTTCGATAAGCGCGTGCTTCTGTGGAATATCAAAATGGTGCACGGCATTGCCGTAAAAATCGCGGTACATCATCATGGTCGCCCGCGGCTGCACATCCAAAGTAAAACTCAGACAGCGCTGACGGAAATCCGTGCGCGGCTGCATGCGCACCTCCATCACACTCTCCCGCACCGCGGGCTCATACCGAAAACTCGTAATGTGCCGCACCGAATAAGCCATCTTCTCCGCCTCGTTGCCATTACTCCGTTTCCCTGCTTCCCTGCCTCGCCTTAAGACGCCAACTCCGACTCAATCGAATAATCAAAATAAATCTGATGAATCGCCGCGTGAATCTGCGCGCACTCACCGCGCACATTCTCCAGATACGCTTGCCCTCCGTCGGTCATCACTTCCTCAATTTGGCTGTAACTCAATTGCGCCCGCATCCGGCCCGCAATGCGCGTCGGCAATTTTTCCCGCCGCTCCGTCAACTCCCCGATAATGTGCAGCGCCGCATTCACGCGATCCACGGAAAATCGCACCGAGTGCGGAAAATCCGGGTTCAGCAGTAAAAATTCCGCCACCCGCAAAGGACGTATCTCCGCCGTGTAAGCCTTGCAATAAGCCTCAAACGCCACACAAGCCCGCAGCAACCCGACCCATCCAAGATATTCCGCGCTCTCCACCGCCTGATCCACGGGATGCGCCACGCGTCGGAAGTGCGTCTCCAGCAAAGCCGCCAGCGCGTCCGTCCGTTCCACATATCGTCCCAGTTGAATGAACTGCCAGCCTTCCCCGTGGCTCATCGTCCCATCAGTAATTCCCTGAAACAGATGCGCGCCTTCCTGCACCGTCTGAAAAAATGCGTGCGACTTCAACATCCACGATTCTTCCGGCCAGGTTTCGATCACTTCCAGGTACAAACGGTTCAGCTGCTCCCACATTTCCGAGCTGCACTGTTCGCGCACATGCCGCAGATTCTCGCGCGCCGTCGCAATACAAGAAACGATGGACGAAGCATTCGTGCGACTGAACACCAGCATATTAATCAGCCGCGCGGGATCAACCGGCCCCTGCGCCGCGGGCATCCGCAGTGCCTCCAACACGAATTTCCAGCGCCCCAATCCCGCTTCCGGCGATTGATCCAGCCAAAGCTGCATCTCCACATCCAGCAAACGCGCCGTCTGCTCGGCGCGTTCCAGATAGCGGCTCATCCAATACAAACTGTCCGCCACGCGCGAAAGCATCCCAGCGTCCCGCTGCATGCTGCGCCCGAAATAATTTCGCGGAGCTCTCATGGTTTACGCCAGCGACCCTCCGGCCAGTCCCTTCCACACATCGTCAGCAATCTGCGCGGTGCGATCCTCCGCATTCCCCGCGCGCAGCACCCATGTATCCTTGCTTCCGCCGCCCTGCGACGAATTCACTACCAGCGATCCCTTGCGCAACGCCACGCGAGTCAGCCCGCCCGGCACCAGCGTCACTTTCTCCCCCATCAAAATGTACGGCCGCAAATCAATGTGCCGCGATTCCACCTCGCCATCAATCAAACACGGCGCGCAGGAAAGCGCCAAAGTCGGCTGCGCGATATAGTTCCGCGGATCGTCCAAAATTCGCGCGCGAAATTCCTCGCGCTGCTGCTTCGTGCTCTGCGGCCCGATCAGCATTCCATAGCCGCCCGATTCGCCCACAGCCTTTACCACCATCTCCTCCAGATTTTCCAGCACGTGCTGCCGCTGCGCCGCGTCCGTCAACATATACGTCGGCACATTCGGCAGAATCGGTTCTTCGCTCATATAAAATCGAATAATCTCGGGGACGTACGCGTACACCGCCTTGTCGTCAGCCAATCCCGTCCCAATCGCGTTCGCCAAACTCACATTCCCCGCGCGGTACGCGTTGAATAGCCCCGGCACACCCAGAAACGAATCGCGCCGGAAGCACAGCGGGTCCAGAAAATCGTCATCCACACGCCGGTAAATCACGTCCACGCGCCGCGGCCCCGCCGTTGTGCGCATGTACACCACGTTGTCGTGCACCAGCAGATCGCGTCCTTCCACCAGCTCGATGCCCATCTGCTGCGCCAAGAATGTGTGCTCGAAATAAGCGGAATTCGATACGCCCGGCGTCAGCAGTACCGTCACCGGGTCCTGCGAGTACGCGCAATTCTCCGGCGCGAGCGTCCGCAAAGTCGAAAGCAATGCCTGCGGATAATGATCAATCGGCGAAACGCCGTAGTCCCGAAACATCTTCGGAAACACGCGCTTCAATGCCTTGCGGTTCGCCAGCATGTAAGAAACCCCGCTCGGCACCCGTAGATTATCTTCCAGCACCACGAAATTTCCGTCCGGCAGTCGCACCAGGTCCGTGCCGCAAATGCTCACATAAATATCCCGCGGCACGTTGAGCCCGCGCATCTCACGCCGAAAATGTTTGCAGCTGTAAATTAGCTCGCGCGGCACAATCCCTTCACTCAAAATCCGCCCTTCGTGATAAATGTCGCGCAAGAATAGATTCAGGGCGGTTACCCGCTGCGTCAGTCCCTTTTCGATTTTGGCCCACTCGGCGGCAGGAATAATACGGGGTATCAAATCGTTCGGAAAAATCCGTTCAGTCCCTTCCTTGCTTCCGTACACCGTGAAGGTGATCCCTTCGTGCAGAAATGTCAGGTCCGCCGCCTGCTGGCTCTTGCGCAATTCTTCCGGAGGCAACCCCACCAGCGTCCTGTGCAACGCTTGGTAATATTCGCGCGGCACACCCGGAGCGCAGAACATTTCGTCATAGGCCGTGTCGAACTGGTATTTCACAAAAGGGCGGGAACTTCCATACGGTGATGGGGCGGCCGCTGCGGTCATCAGTCCTTCCGTGCGCCAACGTCAAGCCCCGCACTCTCGGAACCACGCGCCCTATAGATCTGTCTCGTTTCTGTCGTTGCCCGGGTCCGAGCTGTTGCGGGAGCTTCACTGTAGTTACCGCCAGCGTCCAGGTCCAATACAAATTCCTGATTTATCCGATAAATCTTATCGCTTTAATGAAACCGATACGTTCCGGTGGAACTATGTTTGAGGAGTTTGCCGCGGCTCTTAACCTTGTAACCGTCAACTCTTAGCTTTTGACTCTCGATTGTCAGTCCTCCCTCCCCGCCATCCTGCGGATCCGCGGATCACGAAACACGTCCGCCTCATCCGTGCTCCGCGTCGAAAATTCCGACACAATCGCCCCCCGTGGCCCCGCCTGAAACCAATGCGGAGTATCCGGATAAATCGTGTACTGCTCCCCCGGCTCCAAATGAATCTCATGCCCCACAGTATAAAAATCTTCCGACCCCACTGGCGGACGGCATCGCGGCGCCGCAGTCCGCTCCCCCGGCACGTAAAGCGAAACGCTCCCCCACCGGCAGCGAAATGTCTCTTCCTTCCCGAGCGCGCCGCCACTCGTCGGGTGCCAATGTTCCGGACAAGTCTGCCCCGGAATCATCACCAATTCCTTAGCGCACACCCGCTCGGTGTTCACATAAGTAAGAATCTGCAAACCTGTCTTCGCGAGCTCGCCCAAACCGAAATCCGCCACTTCCATCCGCTGCTCTTCCTCTGGCGTGATCAAAATCCCTGCCTGCCGCAGCAGCTCCGCAGCAGCCAACGCAATTTCACGGTTCTTCAAAGCACCCTCACCTCATCCTTATACAACATCACCTCAACAATTCCGGCGCCGCTTCCTTGGGAAACAATGCTCCACGCGGCAATTGAATATCAAATTGCTCGCCCCAGCTCGAAAATGTCACCGTTCCCTTCGGCCTGGCCAAATCACCTTCCACATATTTCGTCGGCAAGCAATCGATTGTCCCAATCCAAATTGTGTGCAGAGGAATAAACAACGCTTTGTCTTCAACCTTCCAGATTTCGCTGGAGACTCCGTCCACCACTTGGTTGCCCAGCGGCGTGATCGTCGCCCCATCCTCGGTCGCGTATAGCGAAAACGGCGGCAGGATGCGTTCCTGGTCGGCACTAAAGAAGCGCACCCCCATCTTTTTTCGATCAGGTCCATCCACCAGTCTCGTACACGCCCTCAAATTCGCCGGACGGCGCTCCGCGTTCCACATTGGGTCCAGCTCGTCGGCGGATCGATGAAACAAAACCGTCTCCGTCGCGATGAACTCCGTCTTGCTTGGGGGATTGTCTTTTGTTTCCAGGTAATGTGCGATGTTCTTATCGCATTGATACTCCGCGTCGGTCATCATGCCGCCGTTTTCGCCCGTAACAATATGCGCGCGAAACGACCGCACCTTTTTCAACTCCGCTTCCGATTGCAGAAAAACCTTCCGGCCGTCGACGGCAGGTTTGCTGCTACATCCGGAACAAAAAATCGCCACTGCAATCGCCGTGCCCCAAACACAATTTCTCAAAGCGCCACCTCGCCAGAAGAATGGGCCCAGCATCAATATAAGGTGTCGCTCTTCCCCGCGGTGGACTTGGTTTGCACACTTGTGCCGTCAATCTCAATGACAAGGTCTGTGAACAGGAAAGTGGCGGGCCTGAGAGGAGTCGAACCTCCGACAACCTGGTTCGTAGCCAGGTGCTCTATCCAGCTGAGCTACAGGCCCGCCGAAACAACGCGTCCGTTCCTTCTAGATTACGACACACTGCCCGCGACTTCAACAGCGTACGGCGATTCAAATTCGCCCGGCGCCTACTAATTCGCGCGCCACGCCGCTCGCCCCGCCACAAAATCTTCGCCATGCTGCGCCAAAGCGCGTAAATCCAGAACCGACCCCGCGTGCGGAACTGTTCACCGCATAGTCACGCCCCCGTAACAATCACCCGTTAGTTTGGCCAGCTGACTCTCCCACACAATCAGAGGTGCTGAATGGCGGCAGGAACGTCGGTTCTCGATTCCAAGATGACGGCAGGACCCGGAAGAATTGGCATTTTCATTGCCGTTCTGGTGCTGCTGGGCGGACTTGTGTACATCGGCCGGCACCTGATTACAGACTTGTCGGGCATCCACGCAGAGAGTTGGCTTCCCTACGCGCTGCTCGGGGTCGCCCTCCTTACGGCCTTGGCTTTCGAATTCGTGAACGGATTTCACGACACCGCAAACGCCGTCGCCACCGTCATTTACACACACACCATGGAACCGCACGTCGCCGTCGTTTGGTCGGGCATGTGGAATTTCCTGGGCGTGCTGGCCTCCACCGGCGCGGTAGCCTTCGGTATCGTCTCGCTGCTTCCAGTTGAATTGATTCTGCAAGTCGGCGGACGCGCCGGCTTCGCCATGGTCTTCGCCCTGTTGGTCGCTGCGATTATTTGGAACCTCGGCACATGGTGGTTCGGACTTCCCGCCTCCAGCTCACACACTCTGATCGGCTCGATCATCGGCGTCGGCATCGCCAACCAATTAATGTCCGTCAAGACCGGCACCAGCGGCGTGGATTGGGGGCAGGCCACCAACATCGGCAAGTCGCTCGTCCTTTCCCCCATCGTCGGCTTCGTTTTCGCCGCTCTTCTGCTTATCGTTAGCAAGAAACTGATTCCCAACAAAGAGCTGTACCAAGCGCCGAAGGGAAACGAGCCTCCCCCGTTCTGGATTCGCGTCCTGCTCATGATCACCTGCACGGGCGTCAGCTTCTTCCACGGTTCCAACGACGGCCAAAAAGGCATGGGCTTGATCATGCTCATCCTCATTGGCACCGTGCCTACCGCGTACGCCGTCAACCACGCGGTCACCTATCAGCAAACGCAGGATTTCGTCGCGGTTTCCACGCAAACCGCGGACATGCTCGGCCACTACGTAGATCCCGCTGCCGTCGT
The DNA here is from genome assembly GCA_963786205.1 of uncultured Acidobacteriota bacterium. Taxonomy (GTDB): domain Bacteria; phylum Acidobacteriota; class Terriglobia; order Acidiferrales; family UBA7541; genus Palsa-295. Next base: position 164,031 of record CAWAYG010000009.1, on the reverse strand, counting down.
CGGCGACTCGCGCGAAGAGGTCACCGATTACATTCGCACCAAGCAATTCACTCCCAACACGATGCTCGCGCTGCGCGGACTCGTCAACGGCATCGGCACCGAAATGGCCCTCTACCGCGAATTGAAGGCGGTCCCGCAGGACAAGGTCCGCAACTTCCGCAACGACATGTACGTCGTCAGCGAAGCTTTGCGCCTGATGAACAAGACTCATCAGCCGCAATTTTCCACGGCCGACGCTGCCGTCCTCGCCAACTACAAAAAGCACGTTGATAACGCCACTAAATTCATTCCTACTTGGGTGAAAGTGGCCGTGGCACTGGCGCTCGGCATGGGCACCATGATCGGATGGAAGCGCATCGTGGTAACCGTCGGCGAAAAAATCGGCAAGGATCACTTGACCTACGCGCAAGGCGCCGCCGCGGAAATCACCGCGATGGCTACGATCGGCGCCGCCGATTGGTTCGGCTTACCTGTCAGTACCACGCACGTGCTCTCTTCCGGCGTCGCCGGAACCATGGCCGCAAATCATTCCGGATTGCAAATGAGCACGGTGCGCAATCTGGCCCTGGCGTGGGTGCTCACGCTGCCCGCATCCATTTGTCTTGCGGCCAGTCTCTTCTGGTTATTCAGCAAAATCGGCGGCGCAAGCTAAACCGCGATAATTTCGCTGCTGCTGCGGACGTTGCCTTTGCATTTGTAGCGGCCGCCTGCTTTTTTTTAGGCGGGCGTCTTTGACTTTGCTTTTGACTGTGTTGTTGACTTTGTAGCGGCCGGTCCCGGTTTGTGGGACCGGGCAGCCGTTGTTTTTGACTTCGGTGTTGTTTCTGACGTTGCTTTGGTAGCGCCGGCGTCCCGCCGGCTTTTTTGTCTTTCGCGCCGCCAACGTCGCTGATTTTGGATTCAGGAGCTCAGAACAAATTCGTTCGCAGTCATAATGCCAAGGATCATCTTAGTTTTATTCGCAATCTTGTCTGCCGCATATTTGTGCTCCGGCCTTCGTGCTCAGGAATCCCCGAACACTTCCTGCCCCCGCCCATCTCCCGGTGCCGCCGTCCCCGAACCTGAAGACTTGCGCAGCCACAACGGCGTGCTACAGCTTGATCTGACCGTCCGCAATTTCACCGAACCCGACGGCACCACGCGTTTCTGCTACTTTGACGCAAACGGAAATCAGTCCCCGACTCTGCGCCTGAGTCCCCGCGACCTGCTCATCCTAAATCTGAAAAACGATCTGACAGACTCGTCCCACGTCGATCCCGCGACCGCTAAAAGTCACAATCACGATCACGCCACCGCAAAAAAGAACGCCGACCCATGCGAGAGCGCCACGATGTCGCTAACCTCCACAAATCTTCACTTTCACGGCCTGACGGTTCCAGCCGTCTGCCATCAAGACGACGTCCTCAAAACTTCCATCCAGCCCGGCGATGCGCCCTTCGAATATAAATTTCGCATTCCGGAAAACGAGCCGCCCGGATTGTATTGGTATCACCCGCACATCCACGGTTTCAGCAAACTTCAAGTCCTGGGCGGCGCGTCCGGAGCAATGATCATCGAAGGAATTGAGCGCGCCAATAAAGAAGTAGGCGGCCTGCCGGAACGCGTCCTGATCATCCGCGATCAAGACTTGCTGAATCCCAACGCGCCGCCATCGAAATCCGAACCCGTCGTGCCCAGATTCTTTGTGGACCATGACGGTGACTCCGCCAACAACGGCACCGGCTTCGGCAAGCCCGCAAAAGATCTCTCCATCAATTTCGTTCCAGTTCCCTATCCCGATTACCCTCCCGCCGCGATCCAGATCAAGCCGCAGGAGCGCCAATTCTGGCGCGTACTCAACGCCTCCGCGATCACCTACCTCAATCTCGCAGTCTTGTATAAACGCGTGCCGCAACAACTCGGTATCGTCGCGCTAGACGGCGTTCCCATCAATGCCAACGGAACCACAGGAGATTTCATTAGCTGGCAAACTCATCTCGGTGTGCCGCCCGGCGGCCGCGTGGAGTTCATCGTCACGGGCCCTCCCGCGGGTGTTCAAGGCCTGCTCGTAACGCGCACCGTGGACACCGGCGTAGGCGGTGAGAACGATCCGAATCGAGCGCTCGCCACTATTACCGCCTCAGAAGATGCGTCGGAACCGCGTTCAAGACTCGGGTCATCGCCCGCACCTCTTCCCCCGCCCACTGAAGCCTGGTTGGGAAATGTCGCTCCGGCTCGCGTCCGCAAACTTTATTTCTCGGAAAAACTTCTCGATCCCAACGATCCCAACAGCGCCACCACATTTTATTTAACCGTCGAAGGCCACACACCCACCCCCTTCGATCCCAGTTCGGGAATTCCAGACATCATCACAAAACAAGGCGACGTGGAAGATTGGATTATCGAAAACCGCTCGACGGAACTGCACGCCTTTCACATCCACCAATTGCACTTCATGTTGGTGGCGTGGAATGAAGTCCCGATCAACGAACCGTTCCTGCGCGACACTATCAACGTGCCTTATCACAAAGACGCGGATCTGGCATATCCCAGCGTCCGCGTGCGCATGGATTTTCGCGACCCCAACACCGTCGGCACTTTCGTGTACCACTGCCACTTACTCGAACATGAAGACGGAGGAATGATGGGCCTGATCCGCGTCGAATCAGCCGACAGCGCCCAACCCCGAGAAAAAAGTACTGCAAGTTCTAGAACGAGTAGCACCCCAGCCCACTCGACAAACGCCAATTGAATCCGTCGCCCGCGGCCCGCAGCAGAATCCGTGAATCACGCATTGGTGTGCACTCACGCTGCTTCGATTCAACGAATGAGTGCGCACGACCGATTTTACAATTTGTCTTTTACCATTCACACGAGAAGAACTCTGCCGCAACAAATAACAGATATTACTCACACGCTCTGTCTGAGCAGATTTCGCAGAAAATTTAGGAGGATGCATGTCCTTTAAGCGTTTCGCTTCGAACTCGATGCATTGCTTGCGCATCGGGTTGACTTCGCTCGCTCTGTTCCAATTTTCGCTCGGCGGTCCTTTGGCCAGCTCGGCCCAAGCCCAGTCGACCAATGACGGGAAGACTACTACGCCGATTAAACACGTGATCGTGATCATCGGTGAAAATCGCAGCTTCGACCACGTCTTCGCGACCTACGTGCCGAAGCCCGGACAAACCGTCAACAACCTGCTGTCAGAAGGGATCATCAAGGCCGATGGCACTCCTGGACCCAACTTTGCAAAGGCCCACCAGCTCGCGGCAGTCGACCTTGGCGAAAAAACTGGCGGCGATCCTTTTCTTATGACTCCTCCCAAGATCGATTTCGGCGGCGATGTGCTTCCTGCTCCGCTCGTCGGCGGCGCGAAGGATTCCTACATCCCCAGCGACAGCATCTCTCTCGCCGAAGCTTCCGAAACCGGCTTGCCCACTAATTACTATCCGTTCCTGGTTTCCGGCGGCACTGGCTTGACCTCGCGCACTCCGGACACGCGCATCACCAACGTCAACGCCCTCCCCGCTGGCCCCTTTCAGTTGACGAACGGCAAGCTCTTCACCTACAACGCGTACGCTGCCAGCCCCGTGCACCGCTTCTACCAGATGTGGCAGCAGCTCGATTGCGCTGCCAATCACATCGTTGGGCCTAATGGCTCGCCGTGCAACGGCAGCTTGTTCTCTTGGGTCGAAGTCACCGTCGGTGCCGGCACCAACGGCCTGGCGCAACCATCCAACTTCGACACCAACTACTTGCCCGGCGCCGCCACCACTGGTGAAGGCTCCACGGCTCTCGGCTTCTACAATGTGCAGCAGGGTGACGCTCCCTACTTCAAGTCTCTCGCCGACACTTACTCCATGAGCGACAACTTCCACCAGTCCGTCAGCGGTGGCACCGGTGCCAATCACATCATGCTCGGCCACGGCGACGCCATCTACTTTACCGACGGCAACGGCCATGCGATTGAGCCTCCCCACAACGTGCTGGTACAAAAAGGCGGCGCAAACGCCGGCGTAGTAGATGAAGTCGAAAATCCGAACCCCGCGCCCGGCACCAACAATTGGTACGCCGAAGATGGTTACGGCGGCGGCTCTTTCGGCTCAGCCTCGTACGGCGGCGGTTCTTACAGCAATTGCGCTGACCCCACGCAGCCCGGAGTCTCCGCGATTGTGAAATACCTCGCGGCGCTCCCGAAGCCAGTGGATCCGCACTGCCAAGCCGGCCACTACTACTTGCTGAACAACTACAACCCCGGCTACTTCGGCCGCGGCGAAAACGCGTTCCTGGACACCAACGCCGCCAACACCGTCTTCACGATTCCGCCCTCCGCGGTTCCAAGCATCGGTGACGAACTCATCGCGCAGAGCATTTCGTGGAAGTACTACGGAGATCAGTGGAACGACTACGCTGGCAACGGCGGCTCCAACGAGCCGCTCTGCGCACCGCCAACGGTGAAGGAACCCTGCTATATCCCCGAAGATAAATATCAAATCAACTACGGCGCCGTGGGCTCGCCCAATGGTCTCGGCGCTCCCATTACCAATGCGGACGAGTACTGCAACATCTGCAACCCGTTCCAGTACGACACGTCCATCATGGCCAACGCCGCCGTCCGCAGCGCGCACCTCAAGGACTCCAGCGAGCTCTACAATGACATCGCAGCCGGCGACATTCCCGCCGTCTCTTTCGTCAAGCCTAGCGGGTTCGTGGACGGCCATCCTTCGTCCTCGAAGCTAAATCTCTTCGAAGGCTACGTGGAAAAGATCGTGAAGGCCGTGCAAGCCAATCCTACACTGTGGGCCGACACCGCGATCTTCATCACCTTCGACGAAGGCGGCGGCTACTACGATTCCGGTTACGTGCAACCGTTGGACTTCTTCGGCGACGGCACGCGTATTCCGATGATCGTCGTGTCCAAGTTCTCCATGGGCGGCACCATCACGCACAACTACTCGGATCACGTCTCCATCCTCAAGTTCATCGAGAGGAACTGGAGCATACCGCCGGTAACCTCCCGCAGCCGGGATAATTTCCCCAACCCGGTTACGGCAGGCAGCCCCTACATTCCGACGAACGGTCCAGCCATCAGCGACTTATTCGAACTCTTCAAGTTCGAATAAGCAGCAGCAATCAACATCAACCGGCCAGGCGGCGCGTTCCCGGCGCCGCCCAGCCGTTATCTTTCTCTGTGTCCTCCGCCTTTCTCTGTGCACTCTGTGTTAAATCCTTCCAAGCACGTCCAATGAATCTTTCGCGTTGCGCACGCATGCATATCAATGTAGGATTTCCAATCATGAAGCGCTGCCCCAACGCCTGTCTCTGTACGCCGTGTTGTTGTACCAGCACCGGCCTGCGCGGGCGCCCGATCCGAATCCTTTAGCAATCCTAAACACCGGATTTCAAGCCCGCTAACAGCCCACCAGCTGCCAAGCGGGCTTTTTGTTTTTACGCCACCAAATCAAGCGCGAAACGCACCAAGGAGAATCGCCAATGGCCGAAGAACTCAAACGCAACGCCAGACCGCGCCAAACAACGCCGCTGCTTTCTCTCGACACCTGGGCCGTGATCCTAGCCCTGGCTCTCGCCCTAGCCATCTGGATCGGCTGGATCAAGCAAGTGCCCTGGTGAATCGCGACCAAGCTCTTGACGTTGTAGCGGCCGCGTCCCGCGCGCCAAAAAACTTCGCAGGAGGACATCACCAGATGGCCAGCTCCATCGCACTAGACGCACCCGCAACCGAAAATTTCCTCAAACAAGCTGCCCGCCTGATCCCTGGCCTGGTGCTGCTAGCCGCGGTCGGGTACGCCGGCAGAATCATCGAGCGCAGCATCGCGACCTACGGGAAAGCGCACCACCTGACGCTCCCGAATATCGAGTACGTCCTCTGGGCCATCGTCATCGGCCTGGTCATCGGCAACACCGTCGGCGTCCCCAAACTTTTCCAACCCGGCGTCGCCACCTACGAATTCTGGCTGAAGACCGGCATCGTGCTGCTAGGTTCGCGTTTCCTGCTCGGCGACGTAGCCAAACTCGGCGGCGTCGCCCTCGCTCTCGTCGCCATCGAGATCGCCGTCTCGCTAGCGTTCATGACCGCGCTCGGCAACGCCTTCAAACTGAAACCGAAACTCACCACGCTGCTAGCCGTCGGCTCTTCCATCTGCGGCGTCTCCGCCATCATCGCCGCCCAAGGCGCGATAGACGCCGACGAAGAAGACGCATCCTACGCCATCGCCGCCATCCTCTCGCTAGGCGCCATCAGCCTGTTCATCTTCCCGCTAATCGGCCACTGGCTGCACCTCAGCGATCAGAGCTACGGCCTCTGGGCCGGCCTCGGCATTGACAACACCGCCGAAGCCACCGCCGCCGGCGCGCTCTATTCCGACGCCGCCGGAAAAGTCGCAGTCCTCGCGAAAACCGCACGCAACGCCATGATCGGCTTCGTAGTCTTGGGCTACGCCATCCACTGGGCACGCAAAGAACACACCGAAGGTGTAGGCAACAAAGCCGCCTTCCTCTGGCGCAAATTCCCCAAGTTCGTCCTGGGCTTCCTCCTGATCAGCGCCATAGCCACAGCCCAAGTCTTCAGCAAACCCCAACTGACAAGCCTAGCCAACCTCTCCCGCTGGGCCTTCCTACTCACCTTTGCAGGAGTCGGCCTTCGCACCAACATCCGCGAACTAGGCAAACAAGGCTTCCGCCCCTTCGTAGTAGGCGCAGTAGGCGAAGTGGTCATCGCATTCCTTACGCTAGGCCTCGTGTACGGCGCGGATCGGTTTTTGCCAAAGTGAATAGCGAGCAGCGGCTGGTGAGTAATGATTAGTGATTCGTAATTCGTAGTTCGAGGTTCGGTAGGGGCACTGCTTGATGCGCCCCAGCTTACCACGATGTCAGCCCGGCGCTCGGATTCAGCGCCACGTATGCGCGAAAATGGCGCGCACAGACATGCGATTTTCGACCGATTAGAAATGGTCCCCACCTTTTGTTTTCAGTGATTTGCAACGATTTCTAATTGCGGTACTACCGATTAGAATTTCGCCGATTCCCGCGTGCCCTGCTGTCCGAAACCTAGCACGCCATCGCGCAAGCAAGCACACTCCCTCGAGCGTTTTCCCGGCTTTAGCGGCACAATCACTCATGGCAGTCGCCGAACTGACGTGCCCGCACGCATTTTTCTCCCTTGGCCTCAACGCAAATCCACCACCACCGCGCAAATTCAGAAAACCCGCCATTTTTTCGACTCCCGCCCGAAGCTAACACGCGCAGATTGAAAACGCAGCTGTACGTCTGTACAGAAGTAGGACAGAACTAGTACTTACTGGCCGAAATAGGTGTCACCGAACGACTGCGAATCAAAGCGATGAAACTTTTCTTGTCTGGGTGATACCTTCGGCGCGACTATGCCGAGGGAGGAATAATGAAGCTGCCTATTGCCGTTATCGTGATCGCTTTGGCAATCCCCGCTGCAGCCCAGGAACGAAAAAGTGACTGGACGGACGTGATAGCGATAGCCATTCAGCAATCGGCACTGACTTTGCCGGGAAGCAAACCTTTCCACTTGAAAGCGGAAATCATTGAGTCCACAAATCCAGATTCAGGATACAAAGGAAAATTCGAGGAGTACTGGGTGTCGCCTGAGAAATGGAGACGAACGATCGAGAGCCCAGACTTTTCGCAGACCAAAGTGGTGAACGGAGACAATGTTTTCGAGCAAGATACCGGCGATTATTTTCCGTGGTGGCTGAACAATTTAATCACAGTGATGCTAGATCCTTGGCCCGGCTTTGTAATGCCCAATCACATTAACGAACAGGCCGGAAGCAAACTGAATTCACAGATATCAAGCGTCTGCACACGCACTAAGATTGGAAACGATCAATGGGCGTTTTGTATCGAGCCTCGGCGAATGTTGCTCACGAACGCATTCGATATGAGCGGAGGTTTCGTCGGGGACTTCAAGAATTTCTCCGGATTCGGAAGAAAGCAGGTTGCACGACAGATCATCATGGACCCAGAGCCGGGAACGACAATTCAGGCGACGATCACGCAACTGGCCGATTTGCGTCAGCTCGATGAAACCTTGTTCGCTATCGAGAAATCCACTCCGCCGGAAGGCAGGATCAATAGCTTGCGAATTAGCGAGGAGACGCTCCGAGGTTTGTCGCTGAACAGCACTGAAATCGAGTGGCCCGCTGTGGAAGGCGGACTGTTAACTGGTGGGTGCGCGCTATATGTTTCCGCAGACAGATCCGGGCGCATGCGGGAAGTGTGGCCCGGGGGATGCGACAACAACGAGTTGGTGACTCCGCTTCGGGAAATCGTAAGGAAGTGGCAGTTGAAAACGGCGACGGTGAATGGAGTGCCGGTGCAAGTCGAAGCCAGATTGACATTCCCGGTTAAGACGACGCTTAAATCGAAGAGTAAAACGGATTAGAGCTCGTTGTTGTCTGGAAACGCTCACGAGCGCGGCGCTGTAGCAGCGAAAAGCTTGTTCTCGCCGCCGTGGTCTGGCAGGACGATGATTTTCTCGAAGCGCAGGCCGAGTTTTTCGAGCAGGGCGATGGAGGCTTGGTTGGTGGGCTTGGCGATGGCGACGATGCGCGGCAGGCGCAGCTGGGTCCAGCCGTAGTGCATCACCGCTGCGGCGGATTCGCGCGCGTAGCCTTGCGACCAGTATTTTCGGAGGAATGCGAAGCCGATGTCCACGTCGTCGAGCGATTCGCGCTTGAGCAGGCCGCAGATGCCGACGGGCACGGCGGAATCTTTCAGCTCGACCAGGTACAAGCCAAATCCGAATTTGCGGTAGCTCGCGATGGGGCCCTTGGCGATGTAGCGCCGCGCGTCGGCGAGCGTGCGCGCGCCGCGATCGCCGATATTTTCGAGGAAGGCGGGCTCGTTCAGGAGTTCGAGGATGAACGCGGCGTCGCTTGCGGTGAGGCGCCGCAGCAGCAACCTTTCTGTTTCGAGAATTTTCACCGCGGGCACGTTTCCATTTTTTCGCGCTGTGTGGCGAGCCTACGCCGAAGCCTTGCCGGCGGCCGATTTCGCACCGGATTTTTCGCCGAGGCTGCGGTCGAGGACCGTCAGGAATTTTGCGAGCCACGCCGGATGCGCCGGCCACGCGGGTGCGGTAACCAAGTTGCCGTCGGCCACGGCGTCCGTCATTTCGATCGCTGCGTAGACACCACCGGCAAGCTCGACTTCCGGAGCGCAAGCCGGATACGCGCTGACGCGTTTGCCGGAAATCACGCGCGCGGCGGCGAGAATTTGCGCGCCGTGGCAGAGCGCGGCGATGGGCTTGCCCGCCGTGGAAAAATACCGCACGATTTCGAGCACCTTGGGATTCAGGCGCAAATATTCGGGCGCGCGGCCGCCGGGGATCACCAGCGCGTCGTAATCTGCGGCGTGGATTTCGGCGAAGGTGGCGTTCAAAGTGAAATTGTGGCCCGGCTTTTCCGAATAAGTCTGCGCGCCTTCGAAATCGTGAATCGCGGTGCGCACGAATTGGCCGGCTTTTTTGTCCGGGCAAACGGCGTGCACGGCGTGTCCGACCATTTGCAGTGCCTGGAACGGGACCATCACTTCGTAGTCCTCGACGTAATCACCGACGAGCATCAATATTTTTGCTGCTGGCATTTTGTATGGCCCTCCCTGGCTGAAAGTTTCGCGGCAAAAGGCAATGATAACACCGGGAGTGCACACCTTGAAGTTGGCGGGCGATCGGGTCGCGCCGTAGTGCGGCTCGCCAATCGGGAGATTGGCGGTCCCAGGCGTCAACGCCGCCGCGTTGCGCGAATCAGCCTTTCGGGCGCGGGGCTGGCGGCGCGGACTCGTGCGGCGCGGGCGCCGGACGCGACGCAGGCGCCGGCGCATCGTGATGCTCCGCCGGCGGAGGCGTGCTGGCTTTGTGGTTCAGCGGAGGATGGACGTCGTAGTCGTCGTCCTTGGCTTTGGTGGGCGGCGTGAACTTCACCGCGGGGTGCTGCTGCGCGGCGTCGTTCGCTGGCGGACGCCCGTTGGTGTTCGGCCCTTCGTTGCCATTCGCGTTCTGCCGATCGTTGGCGTTCGCGTTCGTGTTGATGTTCGCGCGCGCATCGGTGTTGGGATACTTTGGCGATTGCGCCAGACTGTCGTTGGTGTACATCGGCACGGGCTTGCGCGCGGCCGCAGGCGCGGCAGCGTTGCCGCGCGACGCGGCCTCCGCACTGGCTACGTGCGCGACCGAATGGCTGACGACTGGCGTCGGCGGATTCAAACGCGCCACCACTGGCCGCGCGGTGAATGCCACCGCAGGCTTCGCGCGCGCAGGCTTGGCTGCGGCGGCCACGTAGCTAGCGCGCGTCGGCGCGAGGGGAGTTTGTTCGATCGCATGCGCGCTCTGCAATTGTTCCGGCGTCACGCGAACGAACGAGGTGGCTACAGGTTTTGCGCCGACGAAAATTTCGCGCGACACGGCCGTCACCGCGACAGCGTTGTGCGCGTAGGTGTACTCAACGCGGTTCACACCCACATTACGATTCTCAACGTAGTTGTTGTACACAGTCGTGACCTGCGTCACGTTGACGACGCGCGAGTTGGTGACGTTGATGTTCTGCACGTAGCGCGGGCTGGCGCGATAGCCCGGAATGTAAACATCACGCGGACCCAGCGGAAACCACGCCACGCCCGCGAATCCGCCGCCAAATCCCACCGCAACGCCCAGGCCGCCTCGACCACCGACAAATCCCACCAACGCCGGCGCGTACACAGGACGCACCACCATCGGCCCCGGCACCCATCCCCAATATCCGCCGCTCACATAGGCCCAGCGCCCGTAATGAAACGGCGCGAAACCCCACGGCTCGTTTTCCACCCACGTCCAGCCCCAAGGCCCAATCCAAACCCAGTGGCCGTAGCGATACGGCGCCCAGCCAACGGCGACGCCGCTCGGCACCCAAATCGCGCCGTAGTCGGCATCGGTCTGCCACTGGCCGTTGTCGTCGAGATCGTAGTAGCCGTCAACGTCGCGGGAAACGTAGCGCGCCGATGCCGAACTGTTTTCGCGCTGATCCTGCGCCTGGCACCAATCTTCGAAGTCGTCAAATTCGGGCGCGGCTTGCGCGTTGAAGCTCAGCTGGTCCGTGCCGTTGAAAGTGTATTGCTGCCCGGCCGCGAGATCGTAGGATTCTCCCGCGCCGGTTACCTGGCCTGCTCCTTCGCGCACGGTGATCGAGGTGGAATTTCCATCAGGGTCCGTCTGAATGCGATATTCGCCGGAAGCCGCCAGCGTGAACGCTAGGTTCGGCGTATCGATTTCAAAAGCGTTGCCGGGCTCCAGGCGGCGGACGTGCACTTCGATGGTGCCTTGCACCAGCTGCAGTTGTACGGTGCGATCGTCCAGATTTAGAAACGAAATTCCTGTTTCGCTCGAAAGCCGAATGCTGGTGGCGCCGACGTGGATTTCGCCGCGCGAATCTTTGTCGGCCCAGACGTTGTCACCGGTGGTGAGCGGGCGATTGATGTCGGCCTCGATCCAATCTTGTTCGCCGGCAAGTTGGAAGGATAGCGAGCCTTGAACGTAATTCAGGCGCGCGACGCGTGTGGGCGGATCGACTACCTGGGCTTGAGCCTGGGCTTGCGCTTGCGAAGGATCCTGGTCCTGCGCTGCTGCATTTTGGGGCAACGCGAAAAGCATGCTAGCCATGAGCATGAGGGACATTGCCAGCGACAATTTTTTGGTCATGAGGTGAGCCCCTTCGTTGTGTGCACTGGCAATAGCATCGCCATCCTGCGCATCCAGCTGGCAGCCAGGAACCATGCGAACCAAAGAACGATACGCGTGTCTGACATGGCGGCTCGTGACCTCCATGTAAGAAACCCGATTATGGAGCTTTAGTTGCAGCTTGCATAGGTGGGATGCGCGCGGCAGACATCAACTGCTTATCACAGAGCGAACAGAGATAGAGGCTGGAGGAAGCTCGTCCGCGGACACTCGGCTAAAGAAGATGATGGGCGGCACGCCGAATTGAGCTGGGCGATACGGCCGGTCAGTGCCCTTCCGGGACCATACACACGATTTCTCAAAATTGGTGTATAATCGAAAGGTGGCTAGAACTAACATCAATTTGGACGAACAATTGCTCCGCGAGGCGCGCAAGCTGACCCGCCTAAAGACCAAGCGCGAAGTCGTCAACACAGCGTTGGCACTTTTGGTGCGCCACGAGAAACTCAAAGGCATCCTGCGCTATTACGGCACCGGTATTTGGAAGGGTGACCTGGGTGCCATGCGGCGGAATCGTGTGTGATCCTCGTCGATAGCTCCGTTTGGATCGATTTTTTCAGTTCCGTTCCCGGGCCCTCTGGCAAGGAATTGCGGAGAATGATCGAATCCGGATTGCCTGTCGCGCTTACCGGCGTGGTGGTCACCGAAATCATTCAGGGTCTCACGCGTGACGCGAGCCGCATCGAGGAGTATTTGTCTGAGGCGGACATGCTGGAGCCACAAGGATTTTCCACTTATCTGAAAGCGGCGGCTATCTTCAGAGCGGCCCGCTCCAAAGGAATCACCCTCGCGACAATCGACGTACTAATTGCCGCAGTTGCGCTGGAACACGGCGCCACAGTATTCACGCTCGACAAAGACTTCGCTTACATAGCCCGAATTACGGGGCTTCCGCTACACAAAACGTCCCGATAGCTACTTCGGAATTCACAGGCCTGCCCCAACAAATCCAACTAAGGAATTTCGACGGCGACCAGGGACATATCATCGGCGGGAGGTCCGTGGCGGAACGCGGCGACACGGTTGACGATTTCCTGCGTCATGGCTGGCAGCGGAAGCTTGGAAGTTTCGCGCACGATATCGGCGAGGCCCTCGACGCCCAGCATGTCGTCGCGTGTATTGAAGCTTTCGGTGAACCCATCGGTGTACAGAATCACGCGATCGCCCGACTCAAGTGGAACTTTCATGGGGTTTTCCACGTCCACGGCGTCGTGCAGCAGGCCCAGGACCGAGCTGCGCGATTCCAGCAGGCGCGGCACCTCGCCGGGCTTGACGATCATTGCCGGTGGATGCCCGGCGCCGACAAATTCCAGCGTGCGCGCGGCGAGATCCAGTCGTGCTGCGACTACGGTGAAATAAAAAACCGAGCTGCGCAGGCTGCCGATCACGAAACGATTGAGATGCTCCATCATTGGAGCGAGCCCGGCCCCGCGCTCGATTTGCGACATCGTTTCGGTGTAAATGCGGTTCGCCACCAGCGCCGAACCGATGCCGTGCCCCGACACGTCGCAAATCATCAACGAAAGATGATCGGGGCGAGGCGCGACCAGTCCAAAATCTCCACCGATGGTGCGCACCGGCTGGTAAAAGGTTTCGACGGCAGCGCCTCCCCACATCAAGCTGCCCGGTGCGAGGCTCTGCTGCACGCGCGCCGCCAGCAGCAAGTCTTCTTCGATTTCGCGATGGCGCTGCTCGAGCTGGACATTCACTTCGCGCAGCTCATTCTCGGCGCGCTTCTGCGCGGAAATATCCGTGAGGGTGACGATGGAATAAATCCCGCCGTCCGGATCTTCGATCTGGCGCGCGGTGATCACCACCGGCAGGCGGCTGCCATCGTGGCGCGGCACGTAGAATTCAAAAAGGTTGCTACCTTCCCTCTGGCGGCGCTCGATTTGCCGCTGCAACGCCTGCGAGTCTTCGGGAGGATACCAGCTGGTGACTTTCGAGCCGATGACGTCGTCCGCGGATTTCCCAACCATTTTCAGATACAGAGCGTTGGCGAAAACAACGTCGCCACAATCGTTGTTGATCAGCACGCCCTGATTGAGCGATTCCAGAATTCCTACAACTCCGTCCAGCCATTCATGCGGTATTTCGACCACAGATATGCCTCGTGTGCGAGTCAGAAAGGCTGACTCGATAATGTGGGTCCAATGTTGCAGACCAATCATATCACTAGCAAAACGTTAGATGCCCGCAGCGGAAAGGAAGTCGCTGCTCAAAGAGATCTCTAATGCATCGCTTTGAATCCCCGACACCTATTTCCTTTGGAGGAAGCGGGGATATGTGGATACTTAATGGATATCACCGGAGCAATTCCATATGACGACTGCCAAAATATTGCAGTCGAGAAACTGTCAAGCCGTCCAACTGCCGAAAGAATTCGAAGTAAAGAGCAAGGAACTCGAGGTCTTCCGGCGCGGCGATGAGATCATCCTACGCGAGAAGAAGGGCGCGATGCTTCGCGCGTTCGAGCTGCTGGCAAGCTTGCCCAACGATCTTACAATTGCGGACCGCAAGAACAATCCGCCACAAAAGCGTAACTGGGCGAAACTAAAGAAACGGGGAGAAGCTAACGTGACGGATATTTCCGCACCAAAGGGACTCGCAGTACTCGGCGCTGGCAAAATGGGCGGTATTCTGCTCGAGGCGTTTCTGAAGCATGGCTTGGTCACGCCGGCGCAAGTGTTCGCCACCGTGCGACAGACCAGCTCGGAGCGGCGCAGTATTTCCAGCGCGCAGATCACGCTGGGAACGGACAATCGGGCAGCGGCAAAAAACGCGGATGTCATTTTGATCTGTGTGAAGCCGCTGGCGGTGGGCGCCGTGCTCGACGAAATTCGTCCGGAGCTGAACGAGCAGAAGCTGGTGATTTCGATCGCCGCCGCGGTTTCCACGGAATACATGGAAAAGCGCGTCGGCGGCAACGTGCCGGTGCTACGCGCGATGCCGAATACTCCGTCGATGGTCGGCGAAGGCATCACCGCGATTTGCAAAGGCAAGCATGCGACGGCGAAGCATTTGGAACTCGCGCGCAAACTCTTTGATTCAGTGGGCAAGACGGTAGTGGTGGACGAAAAACATATGGACGCAGTCACCGGACTTTCCGGCAGTGGACCAGCGTTTCTCTACATTATTTTGGAATCGCTGGCGGAAGGCGGCGTGAAGATGGGTTTGTCGCGCGAACTCGCGACTCTGCTTGCGGCGCAGACGATGTTGGGTGCGGCGAAAGTAGTGCTCGAGACCGGCCACCATCCGGCGCTGTTGAAGGATACGGTGACGACTCCGGCGGGTTGCACGATTGACGGGATTCTAGAATTGGAAGAAGGCAAGCTGCGCGTGACGTTGATCAAGGCGGTGGTGAAGGCTTCGCAACGGGCGAAGGAATTGCTATTTACGGACAAGGAGCATTAGTAGGCTACGGTCGCGGCGCGGAAAATCAAAAGATTTAACACAGAGAATACCGAGAAAAAACGAGGGCACAGAGAATGCTAGTGCGTGGCTTGCTCCGACGTGATTTGCGCCGTGGCGTGGATTTCCAGTTCCACCGTGTCGTTCGCGTGCAGCAGAAAAGTACTAGCGTCTTTCATACCCCATTTCACGTAAGGAATCGTGAACTGCGTGTCACACTGCACTTGCGAGCCCGCGCCAGGTTGGACTGTAATCGTCATGGTGAGATCGTGGTCCTGGCCGTGAATGCGAAACGTGCCGATCACGTCCACTTGCGATGATTTCTGCGGATCGAAGGAACCGCGCACCTGCGCGGGCGTGAAGACAATCTCCGCATACTTCGGGCTCTCCAGAATTTCCTGATGCATCTTCTTGTCGCGTGATTTGTTGTCGCTGTCAGCGCTGCGCGCGTCCACAATAATCGCGCCGCTGGCCTTGCCGGTGACGGTATCGAAGTGGATTTGGCCGCTTTTTAGCTGAAAGGTTCCGTGAACTTTGTGCAGTGTTGTATCGAGCGCGAATTCAACCTTGGTCTGCGCGGGATCGAGGGTAACGACATACGACTGCGCGTGCGAAGCCGGCGCAAACGCCAGCGCTCCGTAACAAGCGAGCGCGAAAAAAATGAGCGCATGCCTCACGCGCCGTAATACCGTCGGTCCAACGTGAAGGCCCACGCCGCGTCGGGTCGTATCGCGTTCAATCGTCACGCGCGCAAAACCTGCCAACCCACATCAAACATCTCACTGGCCCGAATCGGCGCGGGCTTGGGGCAATTGGCATGCGAGGAGATCAGCCGAGAAAAAAGCTTAGGATTTCCAGAGAACATGCGCAGCGCTTTGCGGCGCAGCCACGCCTGGCGATCCAGCAGCAACAGCAAGCGCGCCATGCGCACCGGCTCTTGCATCATTTGGCGATGCGCAGCGCGATACGGCGCCAGATCTTCAGCCGCGAGCGCCTCACCCAGCCGCAGCGCTTGCTGAAATGCAAGGCTCATTCCCAGCCCCGTGATTCCGTCAACGGTACATGAAGCGTCGCCCACCAGCGCTGCATTCCCACGCGCGACACTGCGCGGATATTCGAGTACGGTCTGGCAACCCGTGTCTTCGCTGCTGCGGCACGCGTCATCCAAGCGGCGCGCCACCGAGGGAAAATGCTGCAGTGCATGCGCAACGCGCATTTGAGGATCGCTGGCAAGGACCGCCAGGCAAATTTCATCCGGACCGGTAGGCGTCACGTAGATCTGGCAACGATCGCCCCAATACACTTCGACGAATTCGCTCCAGGGAGTAACAGCGAAGTGGCAGCGAAACCCAAACCGCGCCGAGTGCACCCGCCGCGGACCAAGCCCCGACCATTTTCTGACGATGGATCTCTGCCCGTCGGCGCCCACCAGCCAATGGAAAGGAAAGCGCACGCCATCAAGCCGCGCGTGATCGGAATTTAATTCAGTAACGCGAGTGCCCCAGCGGAAGGAAACGCCCAACTCTATGGCTCGCCGCACCAGCAGATCGTGCAGCACATTGCGCCGCAATCCAAACGCCGCGCCGCGCGTAATTCTGCCGCAGGTAAACGAAGCCTCATCGGAAAAACGCAATCCAGCAATCGGGAACGCTACAGAAGAGTCCAGCCAAATGCCCAACTGTCGAAGCGCGGATACACCCTCGGGCAGCAAACCTTCGCCACAAGGTTTGTCGATCGGCGGCTTGCGCGCGTCAGCAACCGTTACGCGAAGTCCTCTTTGAGTCGCCGCTATCGCCGTTGCGATCCCTGCTGGCCCCGCTCCGACGATCAGGACTTCCGCGCCCGTTGCCACTAGCCCCCACTTCCTACCAACGTAACAAAACTAACTCCGCACAAAATCCAGGACCCATCGCGGCCAAAATGCTCAGCGAGCCGGGTTCCGGGCGCCTGTTCGTATAAACGTCCTCAAGCACGAGCAATACGGACGTGGATGAAATATTTCCGACGCGGCGCAAACAAGCCCATGATGCCGCCAGATCGTTCGCCGTAATCCCCAGCGCCGTCGCGGTGGCTTCCAAAACCTTGGGGCCGCCGGTGTGCATGATCCAGGACTTGATGTCCGAGCGCTTCGCGCCATTTTCGGCGAGGAAAGCGTCCACATCCTTGCCCAGATGCTTGGTCACCATATCCGGAACTTCCGGAGATAATACGATGCGAAAGCCCTTCTCAGAGATGTCCCAGCCCATGACCTTCTCGCTGTGCAGATAGAAGCTGGATTTCGTGGCGAGAATTTCGGGGCCGTCCGCCTTGCGATTGGAGCCGGTCACGATGGTCGCCGCAGCGCCATCGCCGAAGAGTAGCGCGGAAATCAGGTGGGCCATCGAAAGGTCGTCGCGCTGCAGTGTGAGCGAGCACAATTCCACGGACAAAAGCGCGGCGGCCTGGTCCGGATAAGCCTTCACATAATCCGCAGCGCGCGAAATTCCCGCGGCGCCGGCGACGCAGCCCAATCCGAAAATTGGAATTCGTTTGATATTGGGCGAGAGGCCCATGCGGTTCACCAGCCGCGCGTCCAGCGAGGGAGCGGCAATGCCAGTGACCGACGTCACAAAAATCGCGCCCAGATCTTTCGGGCCGATGCCCGCTTTGTGCAGCGCCTTGCACAGAGATTCTTCGCCGAGCTCCAGCGCGTGCGCGATCCAGGTGTTGTTCGCCTGCCCCCAGGTTGTCAGGCTTTCATAGTAATCGATCGGTTCAACGAGATAGCGGCCCTCGACCTGCATGCTCTCGTCGAGACGGTCGAGGATGTCCGGATTCGACAACCGATGGCGCCAATCGTTCTTCAGCGCCTCCGTAAGAATCTCTTGTTTGTAGTAGTACTCTGGAAAGGCGCTCGCGACGCTAGCAATCCTCATCGAATAGGCTCCTGTTTTGGGACAAATTGGTTCCGAAGGATAGTATCGCGAGAACGGCCAATTCAACAGGGGGTTTTGTAAAAAGCTATGTAAGTGGCAAGTCAGGCCTTGGGAGGCTTGCGGGCACTACTTACCACGGACCCGTAACAGCCACCATAGCCAGAGTGCGTGTCTGGGTAAAAATCGCAAATTTCCCAGCAGGCTGGAAAAACTCCGGAAGAAAAAAATCCCCGGGTCTGGGGGCGCAGACCCGGGGACGGGGGTGAGGGACGCTGGGCCGAAAACTCTTTTAAGAAGTGCCGCTTAGTAATTCCAACGGCGCATTGCCATCGACGCGCGAAACACAAGTTGAATTGCCACCACGATCAATGTGTCGCGAAACGCCATTGCTTTCTCGCGCATAAACGAAACCTTCGAGGTATCAGGAAAAGGCAGCGCTCGGGACGTTGCCGTTGCTGCGTGGCTGTGTGACTTCCAATCAGTGCTCGTTAGAGTGCTCATGCCCTGCCCCCCCTTAATTCAAAACGTAAACGGGATTGTCGTGTTCCACGGCCAGAACCATGGATTTGAAGATGTCCACATCCCAGCTGTCGGCGATTCGCAAACGGACGACCTCTGTGGTTTCTGAGACTAAACGCCCGCGGAGAGGCACTCGCAGGTTCCCAGCTATCACCCTTAGAATGACTGACTGCCCCATCCAGATTGCGTAACCACCCACCATTTGTCCCCCCTCATGAGACTGGCTTCCTCGAACAAGTACAGTTTCGGGCAGGGGTCCGAACTGGCCAATGGTACAGGTGGCTATGATCGGTAGGAGGGTAGTACTAGCGAGTTGCTAGTTCTTGGGGGTGGCGGCTAAAGCCTTTTCTGTTATTGTGTTTACAGCGGTTTAGGCGCGGTCAAGCAGCGTTTTGCAGGCTGCCAGCACCCATCGGGATCGCGAGGCTTCCACACTAATATGGTCGAGCTATTAAAGGAGCTGCTGCATCGGCTTTCCGACGTTCGCGCGCTGGTGGCGCTGGGCGGGATGGTGATGGTCTGCGGAATCATCTTCGTGGAAACCGGATTGTTCGTCGGCTTCTTCCTGCCGGGCGATTCTTTGCTGGTCACCGCTGGAGTGGTCGCCGCAGACAAGGCCTCCGGCCTGCCTCTGGTGTGGCTGCTTCCGCTCGTGACGCTATGCGCGATTGCCGGGGACCAACTGGGCTACTGGATCGGACGCACCATGGGCGAACGCCTCTATCAGCGCGAGGACTCGCGATTTTTCAAGAAGAGCCACCTGCGGCGCGCGCACGAATTTTACGAAAAATACGGCTCGCGCACGATTATTCTGGCGCGCTTCATGCCCATCGTTCGCACCTTCTGTCCTCCCGTGGCCGGAGCTGCGGAAATGAGTTATACGCGCTACCTGCTGTTCGATATCGCGGGCGGATTTCTGTGGGTCTGGAGCATGATCCTGCTCGGCTTCACGCTGGGCAGCACCGTCCCCAATATTGACAAGCGCATCCACTACGTAATCGCGGTTGTGATTTTTCTTTCGCTCCTCCCCGCAGTTTATTCCGCATGGAAAGCGCGCGCTCGCAAAACCGCCGCCTGATCGCAGCAGTCCAATGCCCATCACAATGCGCTAATCACGATCCGCCGATTCGCGGATAGCTAGCGAGGTCCTTGAGGCGTCCAAGGCTCGAGCCAGAAATCGAGATGAAGCCACAGGCTGTAGGCGTAAGGCATCAGGAGAAACGAGAGCGGGACGGCGAAGAGGACCCAAAGCGCGAAGCGACCGTCATGGGAGACGGATTTCAAGTCCGGCAGAAGCAGCGAGACCAGAAACACGGGGATGACGACCGCGAGCGTCAGGCCATACGTGATGATCATGCCACCGATGTAGTAACCCTGTTCGCGGAAGAACGAAAGCCCGCAGCGCGAGCACTCCGGATAAATTTTATTCGGCCAGCGGGCGAGCACGCGTCCCTGCTGGCAATAGGGGCATCGCAGGCGGAGCGCATCGTGAAGGACACTGCGTAGGGGCAGGGCGCGCGCTTTCTGCATATTGGCCAGTCGGGCTGCAACAGTATACCGCCATCGCCGACGGCGAGCATCTGGAGGTGGCTCCTCTCAAATAGCCGCGCAGGAATGAAGCTGTTCTTATTGGGCTAATGGGGGGGATCTGAAATTTGGCCTAGCGCGGAATCAATTGCTGACGCCAGTTTTGTTACTCCGTCACGCTTTGAAAGGACGGCGTCAATGCCGAGCGCCGAACTCAGGTACTTACCAACGTTCTCGTGATACATTGTGAACAAAATGATGCGCGTTTCTGGCATCGCGCCTTTGAGCACTGACGCAACTTCCGCGCCATTCAACTCTGGCATCGCCAGATCAAGCAGGACCAAATCCGGCTTGAGCGCCATGGCTCTCTGCACTGCCTCGCGGCCGTTGACTGCCTCACCGCAGACCACCACGTCGCCTCGGTTTGACAAGTAACGTTTGAGGACTTGTCGAACCGTGACGCTGTCGTCCGCTATCAGGACAAGTTTGTGCCTGGCTACGTTCATACATAGAAAGTTACTCCAGCGTGTTACAGCAACGGAATACAATGTTCAATGTAGGGCGCCTGGCCCCGTACGGTTAGGTCTGTTGCCGTACAAATGGGGATACACCTTCGGTACCGTCGTTGTTCGCTCCCAAGAGGCGACTTCTCCCGCCAGAAGAATCGCAAATACTGTTGGGTCTAGGGACCGGAAAATTAACGCACGGACTGATCGAGATGCACCCAGCACTCGCGTTCGTACATAGGGCGCGTTTGCAATTTCAACGTCGAGGACCCAAATTGCCTGCCGCCCGACGAGAACGATGTCGTTTCATTCAGACCGGCGAGTGCCGCGTTAGCAGACAAATGCCGCCCCGTTCGAGGTGAGGACTTGCCCGCTTGACACTCTTCGGCCGCGTTCTTATACTCCTCCACGCCAAGCATTCCTACCTGGAGGGCTCCGATGCCGAAACATTTGCTGGCCGTTTTCCTGATTGCCGTCTCCGCAACTTTTTGCTCCGCGCAAGAAAATTGGAAAAGTCATCAACCAAAACTGACTCCGCAGCACAGCGGCACCACACAGCTGCTGATTTCTGTGAGTCCTGTAGACTCCCGCGTGGTCTGGGCGGCCGGAACGGGCGGTACGTATGTGGTGACCACCGACGGCGGCGAGCACTGGAAATCAGCAGTGGTCCCCGGAGCAGAAAACGATCAATTCCGCGATGTGCACGGCGTGAGCGACAAGGTTGCCTATCTCATGTCCATCGGAAACAACACCACGGATTTTAAAGTTTACAAAACCGTGGACGGCGGCGCGCATTGGACGATTCAGTTTACGAATGAGGATCCCCTCGCGTTCTACGATTGTTTCGCGTTCTGGACTCCGGACCGGGGGATCACGCACAGCGATTCGGGGAACGGGGTATTTCCCGACATTCGCACCAAGAACGGAAACACATGGGAGTCCATCGCCGCCAATATGCCGCCTGCGCTGCCCGGCGAAGCTTCGTTTGCCGCAAGCGGAACCTGCATCGCCGCCGAAGGAAGATCAAATGCGTGGATTACCACTGGTGGCTCAACGATTGCGAGAATCCTCGCTACCAAAGACGGAGGCAATACCTGGAACGCGTACGACACTCCGTTGCTGAGTTCGCCCAGCGCGGGAGGAGTCTCTGTGGCGTTTCGAGACTCACGTCACGGAATCGTCGGCGGCGGCGACTTGAATTCAAACACCAGCGCCGACACGGCGATCTCTGACGATGGCGGCCAAACGTGGACCCTTACCACCGCACCACCGTTGCAGGGAGCCATTTTCTGCCTGGCCTACATCCGCGGCACGGAACATCGCGATGACGAAGGCTGGGGCGAGGAGTTTGAGCCTTTTGCGCATACCGTTGTGATCACCACCGAGACGGAACCGAACTTCACTTCAGGAGAAGCTGCTTTTACTCCCGATGAGGGCTTCACTTGGGTTCCAATACCAGGCGCGAGCGGCTACTGGGCCGTAGCTTTTGCGAATCCGCACGCGGGGTGGTTCGTAGGCAATAACGGCGCGATCCTGAAAATCAGCTTCTAACCAAGCCGGCGGGTCATTTTGCTCGCGTGGTCGCTAAACGGGAGAAACCGCGCCTCTCGACGTGGCACCCTTGGCGATCACTAGCGAGCGCCGCGCAACGGGCCAGCGACACCGGCGGAGCCGCGAGTCACCACTCCCCGCGGCCCCGCATCCTGCACGCGTGCAACCTCTACGTTGCTCCAGCTCCTACGGCCTTTGCGGCTTGATCGAGGACCTTCATCGCTTTACCGACTTCCGCAACGCCCAGGAAGAGCAGCGGTGTATTTGTGGTGGGCTCGATTCCGCAATAGCCGTAGTCGATATTGATTCCGGCATCGGCGAGCCGCGAAGAAGCTTTCGCCAATGCGCCGACGCGATTCGGCAGTTTCACTTGAGCCACTTCCGTTTCCGTAAAATTCAGCCTCTCATTTTCCAGAACCGCTTTTGTTGCGGTTCGGTTGTCAGTCACCATATGAACCAAGCGCCTTCCTTGTGACTCGGGGTTCGACTGAAAACCGACAATCTTGACATCGCGATCGGCCAGCGCCCGGCAGACTTCTCCAAGAGCCTCCGGCCGATTGTGCATCTGGATCGTGAATTCCGTAGCAAAAGGCATATTGCAAACCTCCGTTAAATGTAGTGTGTTCCGTTGCTTTTCTTGCCCTTCTGTTGTCACCTCTAGTTCCGAGAACGAAGGTCGCAATGCAATTTCCTTTCCGTTTGTGCCGACAACTTAAATTTGTGATTTCTACGCGCGACAAATGCAGCCGTCGTCGACACCTTGGAAGTTGCTGAAATTCAGATAGCTACCGGAAAATATGAGCGCAACGTGCCGGAAGAAGAGACCTCATAACTACAGAATCAAATCTCGCGTTATACAACGAAACATTTACTTATGCCTCGAACAAATTACACGGGATGAAAAACGTCCCGCGTGATTTGCATCTCGTCGAATGTTGTCGCCGATTCATCAAGCGCGGACATATATTGCGCAGTGTGAATTTATTCGCTGAAGTGGCCATTGAACTGCACCCCCATCATTTGCCGGGAAGCGCGCACACGTATTTGAAGGTTATGTAAAAGCAAAAGCTATTGACCGACAACATGAAAACAAAAGGAGATGTGATGGAACAGGTGAAAACAAAATCAGTGGAACCACAGCAGCGATACGCCCTTCCCGAGGTCTCGTGGGATGAACTCAACGTAGCCGGCGCTTACGTCGAACGAGGTAGCGGAGATCTCTACCGCATCCCCAAGGAAGCGTTAATTCCAGGCGGTTCACCGATAATCCACAAAGAGAGCACCGGGGCGTCGCGTTTGGTGCAAGTGAGCCGAAACCCGTTCGTAACCACCCTCGCAGCCCGCTTGTCTTGTGCCCAACACAACATCGAACCAAACTTCTAGAGCAGGTGCGTGTTCCCGGCTTTCTGGTGGATCGCATAACCGTCCCAGCTCGACAATTTACCTGCTTCCGCTGCGGCAGAACATCGCGCGAACCCTACCGCAGTCTCAGGCGCTCGCGGCTAGCATGTCTGTGATGGATCACCGACGCTTTTGCGTTAATGACGGTAGACTCGTGGCGGGTGGGTGACCCGTCCTTTTGAATTTACCCGGACATTTTCAATCACTGCACACGAGAGCACGCGCTAAAAAGAATCTGAGGCGGGATCCGGTAAGGTTGATGGTGGGTCACTCGCCGGAAACGAATCAGCGACCGTGTTGTCGAGAATCTTTTCGCGCGTTTCCCGCTCATCTGCGGTACCGATGGCACGCTCTTTGGTTTCCGTCGCCTTGTGCGCGGACGACTCTGTGGTGTGTGTTCCGGATATTTGCTCTTCCCATCGTCGCAGGCGCTAGCTAGCTCGCTTGCTGGTCTGTTGGTAGTAGATGCGGCCGCGCTCAAATCCTCGACGGAAAGCATCGCTGTCCCGCGCCATAGCCTCGCGCTCGCTGTGCCGGTCGCGGCTTTCTTCGTAAGAACGATCGCGATTTGCTGGACGCTGAGCGGTCTCAAGACCGGCGCGGAACTCCTTGGAAGCAGAGGAGGGCGTCAATCACGCATTAATGAAGGCGAAGTGCCGTTGCGGCGATCTGGGTAACCAGCGTCGACAGACTTGCTCTACCCGGCATGTAACTCCTTGCGCTGGCTCACCGCTTCGCCGTCGCCGCGTTTCAATTCGCGGAAGACGATCGTGGAGAGGATCGTCATTGCACCCAGCACAAAGAACGCGCGGTGGATGCCTTGAATAAATTGTGGAGCACTAGAAGTATGGCGATCGGGGATGAAGAACGCGGTCACCAGTGATGCCAAAGCCACGGCGAAACTAACAGACATCTGCTGGACCGTACTCGCGATCGAACTTGCACCGCTCGCCTGCTCTTCGTTAACGTCGGCGTAGACGAGCGTATTCATGCTCGTATATTGCAGCGAGGTGGAGAACCCGAAGAAGAACACTTCGATGACGATCAGCCACACCGGCGTGCCACTCCCGATGTGAGCGAAAAGCAAAATCTGCACGCCCATGAGCAGCGTGTTCGATACCAGCACCGCACGATAGCCAAATCGAGCCAGGATCCGCGGCATCGCCGGCTTCAGGCTCATGGAGGCGATGGCCTGCGGTATCAGTCAGCAGGCCGGATTGAATCGGCGTGAATCCCAGGCCAACCTGATATAGGAGCGGAAAGAGAAATGGGATGCCGCCGATGCCTAGGCGCGTCACAAAGCTGCCGATTGCTGCCGCGCGAAACGTGCGAATGCGAAATAGCGTGAGTCGCAGCATGGGATGCGCGGTTCTGGTGGCATGAAATCCATAACCCGCCAGCAGAACGATGGAAACGCCCAGAAGCGCCAGAATTTGAACCAGGTTCAGCGTATGCTCGCCAAACACTTCCAGCACATAGGACAGCAGCGCGACGCCTGATCCGAAAAGAATCAGCCCGGTCACGTCGAGAGGATCGGTGTGTTCGCGGTAGTCCGGCAGATGCCGGTAGACCATGTACAAGCCAACCAGCCCGATCGGAATATTCACGAAGAAAATGAATCTCCAGTGAAGGTATCCGACGATCAGGCCGCCGGCCAGCGGTCCCAGCATCGGCGCAATCAAGGCGGGATGGATACGAAGCTCATGGCGCGAACCAAGTCGGATTTGGCGAACGTCCGCACCAAGGTGAGACGGCCGACGGGCACCATCATGGATCCGCCGCAACCCTGAAGGATGCGGCATGCTACCAGCACGTGAATATTGCTCGACATGCCGCAGAGAAATGATCCCAGTGTGAATATTCCGATCGCAGCGGCGAATACACGTCGTGTGCCGAAGCGGTCCGCCATCCAGCCGCTGATCGGAATGAAAACCGCAAGGCTCAAGGTGTAGCTGGCCAGCACCGACTTCATGCTGAGCGGAGCAACATGAAGTGCGGCGGCGATCGCCGGCACCGCAGTATTGAGAATCGTGGTGTCCAGCGACTCCATAAACATCGCCACTGCGACCAGCCAGGGCAGTAGCCGTTTGCTGGAATCGGCCAGCGGGGGTTGCGAGATGGCAGCTTCGATCGAAGGGGGCGGATTCAAATCACGTCCAATCGGAATGCATGCAAGGCACCTTGAATCCAGCACTCACGCCGTTTCCACGTTTCAGCGATCTGCAGGTCATTTATCCTGAACACTCCGCGCTCGCCCATGCCGCCGGCGCCGATCGCCGCCATGATTTGGTAATGGGAAAGCGTACGGCCGATCAGTTCAGGCCTCCTGCGAGCCACGAAGTTGCCAAGCGTGGCGTTGACTGCGAAGAGTGAAGGGCGATTCTACACCAAGGACGTTCGCGAGGTGGGCTGGAGGGAGAGCAACGGAGGTGCTGAGTTTGGAGCGGGAGGAATTGAAGTTGTCGACTGTCCGTACGGTCAGGCTTTGGCGCTTCTGTGTGTTACGATTCGCGCCCGGAGGATTTCATGAAGATGTTTGTTCTTGGCGCGCTTCTCGCGTCGTCGATTTTTCTACCGTTCGGGCCCAGCAGCCCACGCAAACGCAGCGAATTCCTTTATTCGAGAATGACGACGTGAAGGTGTGGAAGTCCGTCATTTTTCCAGACGCGCCCCTCGCCATGCACCGGCACGAACATCCACGCGTAATCGTAGCGATGACGGGCGGGACCATGAGGATCGTCGAACAGAACGGCCCCGCTGAGTCGCATGTCTGGGAAACGGGGAAGGCCTACTGGCTCCCCGCCAATCCGCCCAACACGCTGCACGCCGACGTCAACGCCGGTGATAAACCGATCGAGGTTGTTGTGGTGGAGTTGAAGAAAGAAAACTAATCCAGGGCCTTGCCAAGGGGCTTTGGAAGTACTCGACATCGGTGGAGTCTTGCAAGGCTGCGCGGCGCGACTGCAAATGGCCGGTTAGCGTTGCCAGCTCACCCGGTCGATGCAACATCATCCAGTGCATTGATTCGACGACGCTTCCGAGGGAGAACCACTTGTTTGGCTGCACTCGCCCAAAACCTAGCCCGGGCAGCGTTCCGGATGGCCTAACCCTAGTCAGCTATTTTGGCTTTTGGTTTCAATCCCGGGTGGGTTCGGGCTGAGTGTTGCATCGACCCACTGAATCCACCGCGTTAATCACGCACGACGATGCCGCAGGCTGTGGCAGATAACCTAGTTAACAGCGGGAGGGTCGGTCTGGCGATGATCCACAACCTTGAAGTCCTTGGGCAGCTCGAAAAGCTCAGCGTCGGGCTCGGATAGGGTTATGTCGGTGATCGTAAAGAGCTGCGTGCCGAAGCTCGGGTCCGTGCGCTTGGAGAGCAGGTTGATGCCGAGCTGATCGGCATACCAATACTCACGCGTAAGGTTGATTTTCTGATCGTTTCCAATCGCTCCGGGATTGTAAGTCACGGTCTCGCGCGTGCCGGCCGTGTCCACGCCGAGGATTACCTGATGACCGAGATCTTCGCGGGTCACATATCCAGCGTCATTCGCCAATGGCCCGGCGGGTACGCCAGTAACGTTGTAAACAGTCGAGGTGGACGGCGAATAGTAAGTTAAGGTGCAAACTATCGGCGTTACCAGCAACATGCAGGTGTAGAGAGTATGCGCGCTGGGGTCAGAAATCTGTATGGCGTTCATTTGCGATTTCACGTTTCCGTTTTTTGGCACCAGAAACCAGCGCTCCTGATAAATGCGGCCGGAGGCGTCGCGCGCGATGCGTCGCGCGTTCACCAGCGTAATGGTGCCGCTGTCGGATGATCCGCGCACCCAGTCCGTGTGAAGAGTCGCAAGGAAGGGTGCGTTTGCTTTGGGGGGAATGACGATGCTTTCAAGCACTTGCCGCGTTCCACCGTCCTGCGCCTGAACCTGGCGAGTTCCGCCGTCCTCAGCGGTTGCCTGCGAATAAAGTACCGCGGGGGAGAAAACAGCAAGAAGGATCGCGAGGATCGCGCGCAACATAGCGGCCTCCTAGGAAGGCACGCATATTACCATGAGTGATTACTATGATAAGAGGTAATTCCAAGGCAACGCATATCCCTGGATGCAGGTCGCCCGGCAGAAGACGCCCGAGCCAGGAAAATAAACGCCGCAGTGGCCTATTTTCTCCATAGCAGTTGATTTGTCTCGAAGCTAAAAGCGACCTGCTTCGCGTCGAGCGCTGCCAGTCCCAGGTACCCCGAAACGCCGCTGAGTCTGTTTGCTCCCGGCGCGCTGATTAGGACAACTTCCCTCTCGAGATCCTGGCCGCCCAGACGAAGGCGCGGCACGATGGCGATGCGGTTTTCAAGAGGTCCACCCAGACTTACTTCGCCGGTTCGCCCTTCCACACGATAATTCGCCAGCAGGTCCTTGACCGCGTCTTCATAAAGAGCTATTCCGCGCGCACCAGTGTCCGCGACCAGCCAGACCGGCCGCCCGTCGAGCTCTACTTCCACCCGGATCGACTTGGCATCTGCACGCATGGGCACACCGCGCATTCCGCCCATCACAGTGGGACCGAAGATCACGCGTTCTCCAGCGTAATCAACAAGGAAACTCTGCCTGCGCAACTGATCGAGGCCGATCACTCCGTCCACATGTACTCCAGTCGAGCGCAAGTACCCAAGGTCTTCGATCATGACCCGAACATTGGAAACGCGCTCCGGCCCGAAGGTCATTTCCTGCACCTCCGTCGATTCCAGCGCCACGGTTTTGTCGAAGTTGATTACCTTTGCCGGTTGGCCGTGAAGTCCAAGTCTCTCCGCCACTCGGCGGTCGATCGCGCTGTTGCTTGCTCCCGTATCCACCAAAAACCGCAAACTGTCAGCATTGTTTACGCTACCCCGGGCCACCGCCAAGTAGCCACCATAGACTTCAATGGCCATTTCGTTGCTAGCCAGTCGCGTCCTGGTGCTGCCGACGGCCGCGCCGCACACAGCCGCTAGCAACAGCGTTCCCAGCAGCGCAACGACGCTTGTCCGATCCATGACGGTGCGCGCTTCGAACCACAGTAGCGCGAGCGTCTAAATTGGCTTGGGTGCAGCAGCAGCTCCATAGTGCCCCTCTGACTTCTCTCTGGAACATGTCTGACATCACAAAGCACCGGCGGACTTACACTTACAACGAGTTATGACATAGCGTCCGTGCAACGTTTCTGTTCGTTGATTCGTCTATAATAGCGACCGAAATCACCATGTCATTGAATTCCCACACCGTCTCGCCGCCAGCGCTGCCGCGCTATCGTTTCGGCAATTTTGAATTGAATGTCCAATCCGGTGAACTCAGAAGAAACGGCGCGAAGATGCGGCTTCAGGATCAGCCCTTCCTTGTTCTGCGAAAGTTGCTGGAGCTCGCCGGCACGGTTGTCGCGCGCGAGGATCTTCATGCGGCGCTTTGGCCGGCAGACACCTTTGTCGATTTCGATACAAGCCTGAACACAGCCATCAAGCGTCTGCGTGAAGTACTTGCGGACTCCGCGGATAATCCCGTTTTCATTGAGACGGTTCCCCGCCGCGGGTACCGTTTCCTCGCGCCGGTTCAAGTGATTCAGGATGGCGGCCGCTCGCCCGTTCAGTGGGCCGCTAACCCTTCGCGGACTCCCTTTGCACGCCTTCGATCTAAACTCATCGTTGTTGGCCTATTTGCCGCCATCGTTATAGCTGGCGTGCTCGCTCTCGTTCATTCGCCCGCAGCCGAGCCACGCGTTCTGGATTCCACTCAGATTACGTTTGACGAAGTGGGCAAAGGCAATCTTCATCTGCACAACGGGAAAATCTACTTCAATGAACAAGCCTCTGATCGCGTCACGCTCTTGGAAGTTCCTACCGTCGGCGGCACACCTGTTCTGCTGGCCTCCTCCTATCCCGGCCTGTTTCTTGGCGGAATCTCGGCCGATGGCTCGAAGCTTCTGGTCGCTCCGGCGAACACAAAAAAAGGCCCTTTTCCGGTCACGATCATGGATTTGCCATCGGGTTCCTTGCAGAATGTCGATGGGATTGAGTGTGATGACGTCTCGTGGGCGCCCGGCGGCAAAATCATCTTCGCCAAGGATAAAGATGTATTCCTGTCCGACGTAGACGGGTCCCATCAGCACAAACTTCTTTCCGCATCGGGTCCGGTCTACCATATGCGCTTCTCTCCGGATGGCGCTCGCTTGCGTTTCACTGTCGGCGAGTGGATGACCAGCCAAAGCACAATTTGGGAAGCACAAGCCAGCGGCCCAGGTCTTCATCAGATTCTGACGGAACTAACGGATTTCCCCGATCGCTGTTGTGGCGAATGGTCACGCGACGGCCGCTACTACTTTTTCGAGACCCGGCGCAATGGCCAGAGCAGGATTTGGGCTCTGCCGGAGCGTAACTCCTTCTGGACCCGGGGCCCTGCGCCCGTTCCCCTAACCACGGTTCCGCCTAACTTCTACATGGGGACGCCGAGCGAAGACGGAAAGAAACTGTTTGTCACTGCCGCGGAGCCGCGCGCCGTCCTGGTGCGTTACGATTCTTCGTCCCGCCAATTTGTGCCATTTCTTTCCGGAATTTCGGCAGGCGATGTCGAAGCTTCGCGCGATGGTCGCATGCTTACCTACGTCCGTTACCCAGAACAAACTCTTTGGCGTTCCAAAGCCGACGGCTCCGAGGCTGCTCAACTCACCGGACCTTCTCTTCGCGCCACGCTGTCGCATTGGTCCCCAGACGGCTCGCGCATTGCTTTTTCCGGCTCTCGTCCGGGCCGTCCTTGGAACATTTTTCTGATTCCTGCCGCTGGCGGGCCAGCCGACCAATTGACTTCTGGCACAGTCTCCGATCTTGATCCCACTTGGGCTCCGGACGGCGCGACGATCGCCTACGGCCAAACGCGATTCGAAGGCGGCAAGCAAATCGTATCAATTCAGTTGCTTGATCTGGCCTCTCGACGCAGTACCACTCTCGCCGGCACCGATGGTATCTGTTGTCCCCGTTGGTCTCCGGATGGGCACTATCTCCTCGCTACTCACGCGGACTATGAAGATCTCCTCCTCTACGAATTTGCTACGCGAAAGTGGACTGTCATCGCCAAAGGCCTTGGCCCCATTGGCTACATGGAATGGACGGACGGCGGCAAAAGCATTCTCTTCGATACGCTCCTGGTGCCCGAGCCCGCGTTCTATCGTCTTCGCCTCTCCGACTTACACTTAGATACGATCGTAAAAATCGGTGATGTCCGTCGCTACTTTGGCCCATTTGGTCCTTGGACCGGCATTGCGCCTGACGGCTCTCCCCTCCTCGTTCGCGACATCAGCAACGAAGAAATTTACTCGCTTGACCTGCAACTCCCTTGATTCAACACAGGGCCCGGCGCACGCGTCCGGCGCGCTCGTGTCTTCGCCTCTGAACTCACTGCAACCTTGGTGCGCTGCTTATGAGTGATAGAACCGCGAAAGTGCATATGGCCATCGGAAGCTGACTGGTGGGCAAACCTTTACCACCATGGCGCGGGCGCTTCCGGTTCACTTATAAAAGCATCGCAGGTTTTCGCACAGCGGCCTAAAACGCAACGCGGGGAGCCTGGCGGCTCCCCGCTTGCTTCTTCCGTAGCCACCGCGATGCCGAAGGCTTCGTCGGCGGCGCGCACCGCAAGAGCGGTGTGAAAACGGCGTTTAGCTCAAAGTTCTCTGCCCGGTGGAGTCATACAAATTCCTCCGTGCACTACGACTACAAGCCCCTTGTACTCCCCCGTATTGGTGAATGCAACTGGAAAATCTTGCGAGCAGAAGCAAAAAAATGTTGTGACGTTACTGCAGGCCAGAAGAGAAATTTAAGGCGGCAGGCTACTTCAGAAAAAGAGCTTCGCGGACCTGATCGCGTCCAACGAACGTCTTCGACGAGCGGAACTTCCCGAAAATATCCAGAATCTCGCGATTTTGAAACACGCGCGCATGAACCGCGAGCGTCGGAGTCGGCACCAGCTCCAGCGTCTGCGAATCCACAACTTTATAACGATTGAAACGCTCCGGCGCTCGGCTGTGAAAGGAAGCCAGCACCGCACCACCAGGCCGCATCACCGTGTAGATCCGCTCCATCACCCGCGGCAAAAGTTCGGCATCCAAATAATCGAATAGATCCCACGCCAGCACGCCGTGAAAATAGTCTTCGGAATACTGCAGCGCGGTATCCAGAAATTTCCCCGCCAGCATTCCCTGTGACACACGGCCGTTGCCGTTGCCATCGCCTACCGGGGTGTTGCGCAGACTCTCTTCCTCTGCGTGCAGAAATTCCTTCCAGGAACGCAGCAGGTCTTCGGTGGAAAGCCGGAAACCCTTTTCGATGAAAAACATCACCGTAGACTGAAACACGGCGCCCAGGTCCAGAATCTTGCCCTGCCCGTTATCGCTGATCAACCACAGAAATTCTTTCAGCCCGTTCGAGACGCGCATGTTGGCGGAAGCAGCGTTCGCCATTTCCGGTCCCGGCTTCACGGGCGCGCGGGCCGTAGCCGTGGAACTCAGTTTTTGCTTGGCCGTCCAGTCCATGAATCGCTCTAGCCCCTCGGCGCGACAGCACGCGCGGTTTTTGGCGTCTCGGCATCCGCCGGGCTCGTCGCCGGCGTCGCCGCCGGGGTTGCTGTCGGGGCCGCCGGCGGGGTCGCTGGCGATGTGCCTGTTGAGGCCTTGCCGCCGGAAGCTTCAATCGCACTGCCGGGACGCGTCATTTCCACTTTGCCGCGGAAACGCGCGCCATCCTCGATGCGGAAGCGCCGCGCGAGCACGCTACCCTGCACGTGGCTCGCAGGACCCATGCGCACGTTATCGCGAGCATGCAAATTTCCCTGCACGTTGCCGTCGATCTCGATTTCCGGCGCTTCGATATCCGCATTCACGCGGCCGCTGGCGCGGATGGTCACGCGCCCGTTCGTCAGGTGAATTTTACCGTGCGCTTCGCCCTCGATGACCAGGTGGCAATTGCCGGTAATGTCCCCGCGGATTTTCAGGCCTGGCCCGATCGTGGAGACGGCGCTAATCGCCGCAGCCACGTCCGGCGCGCTCGCCGCAGCGGGCGTAAATGCCGGGGCAGCGGGTGCTGCCTGCACAGATGAAGCTGGAATTGTTGCAGGCGGAGTCACGGTTGAATTCGGATTCGATGTCGTTGCGGCCGGTTCTGCTGCTTCTGCTCCCGGCGAAGAAGGCTTCAATTCTTCGGTTCTACGCCACATATGGTTTCCTCCCCAGTATCGCTGAGACTCCCGCGGGGGGTGGCAGGGGTCCTGATGTGATGCACGAACTATATTACAGAGACGTGCTGCAACGATAGAGGCTTACGTACTTAAATGACAACGCGCCGCCAATCCGTCAGCCCCACCGCTGATTGCTCAGGTGGTACGTACGTCATCATGCCGCATTTCCCACAGCGCGTGCACATATCCACCCAACTCGTGAAAAAATATCCTGACCCCTTCCGCACTGCGCCACCAGCTCTGCGGGTCGTAATCATTGTCAGGCGCCGAAATCACGCGCAACTGCGTTCCCGCCGGCAAAGTGCGTTCGTAAATGTATTCCGACCTGCGCGTATGATAGTTCGACGTCACCAGCAGGATTTTTTCCCAGCCGTGCGAAGCCACGAGCTCGCTCACCGCCACCGCTTCCTCGTGTGTATCTTCCGCGCGGTGATTCAACGGAATAATCGCGGCAGTCGGCACACCGTGATCCACCAAATCGCGCTTCATCAGGTCCGTGGTGCTGGCGTAGGAACGCAGCGACCGGCCGGTCGCCACCACGCGCGGCGCCATGCCGGACCTGAACAGCGCCGCCGCCCGCGAGGCACGCACTGCATCGAAATTGTCGCCACTCAACACCACGATTGCGTCCGAATTCTCCGGCGCATCATCCACAATCCAGAATTCTCCGGCAAAACGCAACAGAGGCACCCGCACCAGGTACAAAATCACCAGAAACACCACGAAGCAAATCAGGAACAGCAGCTTGAAGATGATTCCGCCGCGCTGCGGGTCCGGTTCGGCGAAGCGCGTGGCGGCGAGGCTGGTCATTTTGCGGGGTCAAGCTGGCGCAATCGCTCGGCGGCCTGCTCGGGCAATGTACCGTTGAAATAAACTTCCTTGATGCTGTAGGACTTACTCCGCTGCTCGACGATCGGCAGGATTTCAAAGTGCCAGTGATAATCCCCCGCGATGGTGCGCCAGTATTCGCTCAGCTCGCCCTTCGTTTGCTGGGTGTTGGGCGCCGTGTGCACCACCAAATGATAGCCCGGCGCCACCTGCAGCAAACGGCGCAGCGTGCGCCCGAGTAAAGCAGCCAGATTGCGGCGCTGTTCACCGGCAAGCGGCACTTCATATTGATGATTGTGCGTGCGCGGCAGCAACCAAATTTCGTAAGGCACGCGCGAAGCGTAGGGGCACAGCGCGTGATAGTCCCCTGCGTTGTCCACCATGCGCTTGGCCTGCCGCATTTCCTGGCGCAGAATGTCGCAAAAAACGCAGCGCTCGCGGTCGCGATACCATTCGCGCGCCGAACGCAGCTCGTACAAAATCCGCCGCGGCACAAATGTGGTCGCGGTAATCTGCGAATGCGCGTGCGGCCACTCCTCGCCAGACTGCTCGCCTTGATTCTTGAAAACGGTCACGTACTTGAAACGCGCGTCACGCTTCAAATCCGCAATGCGCCGCGCCCATGCATCCAGCACGCGCTCGATTTCCTCGTCGCTCATCTGCGCGAGCGTGCGCGTGTGGTCCGGCGTCTCGACGACGAGTTCGTGTGCGCCAACGGCCGCCATGCGATCGTAGATGCCTTCCGCGCTGCGCCCGGGATCGCCTTCAATCCGATACAAAGGCCGAAAATGTGGGTACACCCGCACCTGCCACTTGCCTTCAGGGGGCAGCGCGAGCAGAGTCTGCGTCTCGATGCGATTTTCCGGGCACAGCGGGCAAGGATCCGGCCGCACTTTTTCGCGTTCCGGATGCCCCGCCACCACCCAACTGCGCGTGATCGGATCTTTGCGAAGTTCCATCAGCCCTCAACCACAAAAGCAAGGGCGTCATCTTATAACGTAGGAAGTGGGAGGGCAAAAGATAACGCAGCTTCGGCGCGTATCTCTTAGCGGGTGTAATGCGTAGGCGTGGGCCCAGCTTCCAACCGATGGCGATCCCAAATCGCGCCTTCACGGCTGTAACTGGCCATTTCAAAATCCTGCGTTAATTCCAAACAATCCGTCGGGCAGGCATCTTCGCACAAGCCGCAGAACATGCAGCGCGAAGTGTCGTAAGTGAAAGTGGTCAGAACCTTGCGCCGCGTGGCATCGTCACGCAACCAGCCCACCACGATCAAATTCTCCGGGCACGCCAGCGCGCACAAATTGCACGAAATGCACAGCGATTCCCCGCTCTCCGGATTCATGTTCAGCCGCGGCGCGCCGCGATAGCGCTCCGCCACCATCGGCCGTTCCTGAGGATACTGCTCGGTGTAAATATTCTTCGGCGCCTGATAACGAAACGTGACCCACATGCCCTTGAAGAGGTCCACCAGAAAGACCCGCCGCAGAAGTTCTCTCATTTCGAGGATTGTGACTTCCCCACCGGTAGATGTCAATAGACGCGTGCCGCTCTTCACCACAACGGCGCCACGGACGCTTCGTTGAATACCGGCGCGGGGCCGCCCTTATTTGATAAGTGAATGATGTTCACGTAGGGTTTCACCTGCGGATCGTACGTCACGGTGATGCTGCCGCCTCTTCCCGGCGAGCCATCAAATCCATTCCGTCCATCGGAGCCAGCGTTTCCGCTACTGCCGTTGGGCGTTCCAATCCCGCCTGAGCCAGCCGCGCCGCCGCGCCCACCCCTTCCGCCCGATCCTCCCGGCCCACCATCAGCTGTCACCGTCAACGCGCCACCCTGCGGATCAATCAAGTAGAGTCGAGTTTTCCCTGCCGCCGCCACGCTCGCCTGCAGCAACGGATGCGCGCCGGCCCGCAGCGTCACGCGAATCTGCACCGGGGGCGCATTTCCACCATTCCCGCCGTCGCCGCCGTCCCCACCATTGGTTCCATCGCCGCCATTTCCCCCCGGCGATGGATTATTCGGATCCGTGGAACCCATGCTGCCGGACGAGCCCGCCATCCCGTCGCTGCCGTTCGAACCGTCGCTGCCGCGAGCGCCGTTAAAATTCGAGACGAAGTTGTAATCATAGGTGATGGGAATATCGAGCTCCGCTTTCAAGTCCGGATGACTCGGCACCGTGATGGTCACATGCGCCGTCTTGCCGTCACTTTTTCTGGGATCGTGCGCAAGAGTCACCACGCCCTTGTTGTTGGCTGTCACTACGGTCGGCGTTACGGTGAGGTCCTGCCACATCACTTTCCCTTTGCCTTTCCCTTCGGTCAGCAGAATTTTTCCATCCGGCTGCGTGAACTGCACCACCAGCGGCGATTTCTCCCCCGGCGCGATCGCAGGCCCATTCGGCAGACTGGCCGTCATGGACGTGACCTTCACCTTAGCCAGGTAAACCCGCATCCCCAGCTTCACCTTAACCGCTGCGCAGCCGCTGAGCGCAAGCAGCGAGGCAAGTGCGAGGCAGGTCGGCACGAACCGCGCGCGGTGCGAGCGCAGAGCGCAAGCCGTCGCGAGCAGCGCCTCGAGCCGGCCGAGGCGCGAGCCAGGATTGTGATGGCGCTGAAAACTCAGTGTGGTTCGGTGACTCTCTCCGGCAACGTGCTGGGGTCGCTTGCCTTCGTTCATCTTGAACACCTCGTGTGCTGCCGCAGCGGAGCCTCGAAAAACTAATCGCCGCCGTCAGCGTTGTCATCGCGCAGACATTTCCCCATCGGTCGACGCGGCGCTTACAAACGCAACGCGCGCCTCCCGCAAGAAGCTTCCTGCTCCATTAATCAATGAATCGGTAACTAGCCGGTGGCTGCAGCAAAATCGGCACCATCTTTCTGACGCGCAAATTCGCACAACGGTTCCATGCTATTCTGCCAAAAATGAGCGTACCCGATAAGATTCCGGCCGACGCCGCCGGCGCGCGATTCATGCGCTCCTCGCTGGAGGAAGCCCGCGCCGCGGCCGAACGTGGCGAAGTCCCTGTCGGCGCAGTAGTGGTAATAAATGATGAGATCGTAGCCCGCGCCGGAAACCGCACCATCGCAGATTGCGACCCCACCGCCCACGCCGAAGTGATCGCCCTGCGCGCAGCGTCAAAAAGGATCGGAAATTATCGCCTGACGGGCGCCTCCCTCTACGTGACGATCGAGCCTTGTGCGATGTGCGCCGGCGCCATGATCCAAGCCCGCATCGCGCGCCTAATTTACGGCGCAGCAGACGCCAAAGGCGGCGCGGTTCACTCGTGCTTCGAAGTCCTCGATCATCCGCAGCTAAATCATCGCGTAGAAGTTACAGCCGGAGTCCTGGCGGACGAAGCAGCAGCGGTCCTGAAGGAATTCTTCGCCGCGCGACGGTAGACAAACCATGCCGTGCTTCTATCACATCAAATGCACGCAACACGACTAGGATTGATCTCTCGCCACTGACCGCAGATTTGTTTACACTCGTTTACGACGTAAGCAGCGTGGGCCCAAGCCGCACCGAACCAATAATCATAGAAGGAATAATTCGCATGAGCGCAAGAATAACCCGCAACACGATACGTAACAGCACCCGCGCATTGCTCTGCTTCCTAGCCGCCGCGGCGTGCCTGCCAGGCGCCGCTTCCCTGCCAGCGCAAACCGCCCAAAATACGCAAAACGCGCAAACCTCAAACGAAATAACCCGCAAGGACCTTCTCGCGCAATTCAACGAATCGCTGCAGGAACTGACGGCGCGCGTCACGCCTTCCATCGTGCAAGTGCAAGTCACCGGCTATCGCGCACTCAACGAAAAGAACGACACCGACGCCAACACCATCGGACGCCAGCGTAGCCTCGGCTCCGGCGTGATCGTGGACCCCGACGGCTACATCATCACCAACGCGCACGTGGTGAAAGGCGCGCAGCGTGTGCGCGTCGTCCTCACGCCCGCCACCGCCGGTGATTCGCAAGTGCGCGCCAGCCTCGGGCTCGGCGATCACAGCCCGCCGGCCGACGCGCGCATCATCGGCATCGCGCCCGCGATCGATCTGGCGCTGCTGAAAATTGAACAGAAAAATTTGCCGGCGATGTCCTTCGCCGATTACACCCGATTAAAGAAAGGCCAGCTGGTGTTGGCATTCGGCAGTCCCGAAGGCCTGGAAAATTCTGTCAGCATGGGAGTAGTCAGCGCCGTAGCGCGGCAAGCGGACCCGGACGTGCCGTCGGTGTATATCCAGACCGATGCGCCCATCAATCCGGGAAACAGCGGAGGGCCGCTGGTAGATACCAACGGCGAGTTGGTTGGTATTAACACATTTATTCTCACGGAATCCGGCGGCAGCCAGGGATTGGGCTTCGCCATACCCAGCAGTGTCGTCGAATTCGTATATCACGAGCTGCGCAAATACGGCAGAGTGCATCGCAGCATTATCGGCGCGCAACTGCAGGACATCACGCCCGATCTCGCGGCCGGGCTTTCGCTGAAAAAAGAACGCGGCGTCGTGGTCACCGACGTCCTCCCCGACGGCCCCGCGGAAAAGGCCGGCCTGAAGATTCAGGATATTCTGCTCAGCCTCGACGGCCGCGCCATGGGCAGCGTGCCGCTTGCGGAAATGATTATCTCCACGCGTCCCGCGGGTGCGGTGATGCAGGCCGAAGTCCTGCGCGGCACACAGCGCCTCACGTTAACCATTCCAGTGACCGAACAGAAAAACGACGTGGACCAGCTCGGCGACCTCGTTGATCCCGAAAAAGACCTGATCGTGAAGTTGGGAATTTACGGGGTCGAAATTGACGAACAACTCGCCAAACAGCTCGAGGACCTGCGCGAGCCTACGGGCGTTATCGTCGCGGCTCTCGCCGCCGATTCGATGGGCGTCGAAGCCGACCTGCAACCCGGCGACGTGATTCACGCGCTAAACGGCAAGCCTCTGGCCACGCTGGCACAGCTGCGCGCCGCATTGAAGGCCCTCCCAACAGGCGCCCCAGGCGTACTGCAAGTCGAGCGCGACGGAAAATATCTTTACGTAACTTTTGAAATGGATTGAATGTCCGAGCGTCCGACAATCCCTGGATTAACAAACTTTCGGAGCGTCTAGTGCGCGGGCGTTTTGTTCGCGCCCAGCAGAGGATGAGAAAACAAAAACGGCCAGCCAGTCGTCAAGTCGCTGATCTTCGAATTCGAGACATTCCACGAACAGAACACCGGATTGCTTCCCAGTGTTCTCTGAAGCTCCTCCGCAGGAATCGCGCGCGGTACACCCTTCCGACCGAGTTCGCCGATTGCACCCATAGGACCGTTATACTCGCGCCTCCCGGGGTCATTCAAGCACAAATAATCCGAAGATCGCACGAAACCGCTTCGCGGCGCTAGTTGTGAGCCTGCCGCGCCTTTGTTAAGCTACAGGAGCCACAACCGCGGAGAGGTGTCTGAGCGGTTGAAAGAGCTCGCCTCGAAAGCGAGTGTCGGGGAAACTCGACCGTGGGTTCAAATCCCACCCTCTCCGCCACTAATTATTGGCCCGCCGCAATACACTCACTTATCGCTTGCTGAAATTGCAGCTTCAGCAGCTCCGCTTGCTCCTCCGTGCGCACCCTCACCCACGCGCTTGAAACCATTGGCTGCTCGACGGAAGCAATGGGACCCTTCTTTCTGTTGAAGACAATATTTTGGTCCACGACGTTCACGGTGTTCTTGCCACTTGTGGATTGCAGCCGAACCACGTAGTAGTCCCCCGCTTCGATGCCAGGACGCTCGCCCTGCCCCGCGCGCACCGGCTCGATAGTAACTTGCTTCGCGTCCATGGTTGCCAGCGGCACATCAAAGCGGTGCGTCTCGATGTAAATCAGTTGACCGAATGCGGTGCCTTCCTGCATTTGGTTCCAAACGATAGCGCAGCCATCAAAGTTGATCGGCGCCACCGAGATCGTCGTCGTCACCTCGCCAAACTGAGGAACGGAATGCTTCCAGCGCGCGCTATGGTCGATTGAGAACTCCTGCGCCAGCTTCCTCAGAAATCGAAACTTTTCTGACGGCGCCGTGGATTGCGGCAATGCCACCACAGGCGACGGGTGGGACAAAATCGCGAAGCTGCTGCCCCCCGCCAACAAAAGTACAAAAATCAGCCCAACCTCGAACCGAGTCTCTCGTTTGTCCATCGTCCCTCCCCCTCGCCAAGCTTGCGCTGAGTGGCCGACTCAGCCGAACTTGACGCGATCGTAGGTTATTCAAAATACCGCACTTTGATTTATTTTCGCCCGCAGTCTATCGCAAACACCAGACCCAGCCGGTCGGGTACCGGTACCTCTAGTGTTTGGGTACCGCAGTAATCGGTACTTGGCTGCCTCCCCGTTTGCGGGTACATTTCTCCCGGGCATCCGAGCAGCGGGCAGCCGGCAGACAAACGCAAGAATTCCCAGAGCTCGGTACGATTATTCCTGAATTCCCTCTTGCGCGGAGCGTTTTGTTGTAGCACGATCCTCGGCCTCATCGCTCGGCCGGGACCGGTCTTTCCCCCGCACGACCGGACTGCTGCACGCCTGGCCGAGAGTGTTCGACTGCGAAAACTTTCCCCAGCCCGGGAAGTAGGAGGGCCGTATGAACGGGACCATTCGATTTTTCTCCATCCCCTTTATCACATTGGTTGTTTCTCTTGTTGCTGGGTCTGCGTCAGCCAATACCGCCACGGTTCGCTGCGTCGCGCCGCAGGATCAAATCTCCGTCTACGATTCGCTGCGTACCCGCGGCGTCGAAGCAAAACTGAAGTGCGGCGAAGAAGTCGAAATCATCGGGCACGTGCAGAACTATGTAAAAATTCGCGCGCAAAACGGTGTCGAGGGCTACGTGCCGGCCAATTCGTTCGCCGGCCTTCCATCCGTGGTTAATCACCCAGCCCCGGCCGCAAACGCTGCCTCCGTCACCGCGACGCCGCAAAACGCAACCGCGAAAAAGCAGCCTTCCAGCGAGCCAGCGGCGCCCTCCGACACTTTCGCGGACAATAATTCCGCGGCAGCTCCCTCGCCTCTTTCGGACACGTCGGCCAAAGCAGCCGCGGGCAAGCCTGCGACTCAGCCAGAAACCTCCAACTCCAATTCTTCGCCGGCGACGCCAGCTGCCAATTCCGACGACAACCCCGCGCCGCAGCCCGAAAACGAAAGCGCGGCCCCCGCCTGCCAGAACTATTTTTCGGCCTATGGCCTTGCGCCCAGCCAGTTGAAATGGATAGCGCAAAATCGCAAAAAACTTTTCTCCAACGTCTGTCCGGCGCCCGATATTTCGAGAGTGGATTACGTGATGATCTTCACGCACGACGTGGATTTTTTCAACGTCACCATGCCCACGCCAGTCCACAAGATCGAGGGATTCTCCGATTTCAGAGCCTTGACGCCGGTTGACACCGGCCTCACATCCGCGTCCGATCCGGACAAGGCGCACCACCAATATGTCTGGATCTTCCGCGTCGCGCCCGGCACTTTCGACCCGGACAATTTCTCGCCGCGCCGCCGCTATCAATTTTCCACGGTCGAGTCCAACGCGCTAGGCTCGAAAGCCGGCCTAAAAGCCGTCGAAGACGCCTTCCGCTTCGTCTCCACTGCGAGCCACTGAAGGTAGACCGCCGAGAAAATCGGCGCCAATATCTCTCCTCGCTTGATTCCGCGCTTCTGCGACGAAGTAATTGAATAGGTGCGCGACGCCCTACTGCAGAGGCATCGCGGTCTTTCGGAACACCATGGCTACTACCACTTTCGATGCAACCGGCGTGGTTCCGTAAACCGCAGCACCAAACTTCCACGTCTTCAACGCGCCGCTCGCGGCCGCCGTCAGCATAGGAACCGTGCGGATGACCGTAACCTTCGTTAAAGCGCCTCTGCTGTCAACGGGCGCGTCCAGCACCACCGCACCGCCCACCGAAGCGTCGGCAGGATATGGCGAATACGTCGCGGCCAAAAGTTGCGGTGGAGTGTACGGCGTCGCCTTCGGGTTCGGCGGCTGGAACGGCTCCGCCGGCGCCAGCAGCACATTTTTCAGCTGCAGGTAAGCCGGATCGAACACCACATTGACTAGCAGCGTTGACGGAACATGCTGGCCATCCAAACTTGCCGGCGCATACGTCCAACCACGCACAGCCACCAGCGCCGGACTCGTTAACACGGGAAGGTCCCGTAGAACCTGCACATTCACGATATTGCCGCCGTCGTCCAGGTTCACCGCCAGCGTCACCACGCCTGCCGCCGCCGTCGCA
This sequence comes from uncultured Acidobacteriota bacterium, assembly GCA_963786205.1. GTDB lineage: Bacteria > Acidobacteriota > Terriglobia > Acidiferrales > UBA7541 > Palsa-295. Next base: position 122,131 of record CAWAYG010000009.1, on the reverse strand, counting down.
GCCGCGTACGGAATATCGCTCGCGTAAATCACATCCGGCGGAACGAAATGTTGCGGACGCTGCGCAACAACCGGCGCGCCGGTCAACAAAACGAAAAGTGAAAATAGCGTCAGTCCCGCCGCAATCCTGAAGATTCGTTTCATAAACCTGCGCTGCCCTTCGACGATCCGCTTAAATCGCCAGCGTCGCAGTGGTGCCAAGCATCGCGGCAACAATCCAATCCCTCACGAACTCTTCTTGCTCGTTTTCGCCGACGAAATCGGCCCGCCGATCTTGTTCAACGTGTCCATCGCCCGCGCCTTGTAAGGGCTGTTCAGCCCAATCACTTCCGTCAGAACCACGCGCGCCTCCGGTATCCGCTGCATTTTCGCCAAAGTGAAACCCAACCGGTATTGATTCTGCGCGTAACTGAATGTATCGGACTTCAACAACGGACTGGCCTGCTTGAATTCGTCGATCGCTTGCGGGTTGCGATTCTTGTTCACGTTCACTTCGCCCAGCGAGGAATACGCCAAACCCTTCTGAATCGCCACCTGTTTCTGCCATTGATCGTCATCCACGTTGTCCGGCTTCTTGGCCTGCGCCAGCTGGTCGAGGGCATGTTGCGCGTACGCCGCGGCTTTATCCAGATGCGCCGGATCATTGCACCAAGTATCTGCCAGCAAAATGAGCATGGAAATGTCATCCGGATTCGAAGTCAGCAAACTTTGCGCCGCCGCCAGCATCTTCGGCGCATTCTGCGCCTGCTGGTAAGCGATCGCGGTTTGCTCCCGCGCGCTCACCGTGTAGGTGGAATCCGGAAACGTCGCCGCATAACGTTCCAGCAGCGCCGCGCGCGTGGTGGCATCGGTGGTCTTGTATGCTGCGTTGAGCAGCGCGTATTGCACGTAGCCGACATCGCCCTCCACCGTTTTCAAAACGCCTTGCCGTTGCGCGGTCCATGTATCGGCCGCGGTGCCCTCGGGCGCTGGGGCCGCCTTGTAACGCGTCACGATCGCCGCCACCTTCTGGCCGGCGTCGAAAAGTTTCGCGCTGTCGCCTTGCTCTTCTGCGGCATGCACCATAATCACCGCCGTGGAAAAATTGTCAGGGTCGAGGGCCAGCACCTTGTCGCCATACTCGTACACTTTCGCGTAATCCTTCTGCGCCAAATACGATTGCACGTACAGCTGATCGCCCAGCAACTCCATATCACCCTTGCCGTAATCCGCCATGAACTTATCCAGCAACGCGATCTTGTCCGGCCCATCAGTCGCGGCATAAATATCCGTCAGCGCCTTGTCTTCCGGCGTGCCCGCCGCCACCGAAACACTCTTGCCGATTTGCGCCGTGGCGCCACCCGCTGCAGCCATCACCAAGATCGCGCAAATCACCGCGCACATCATGAATCGCCGCATCCCGCACCTCCCAACATTTCGTCGCGCCCGCGCATTTCGCTGACCACGCGCGAACCGCTCCAAGCGCCCAACGCGCGCATCTTAGTCGAACCGCAGCCCACGCGACAATCTTTTCGTTGCGCCTCCCACCCATTGACGATTCCACCGTTTCAGTAGACGATTCCCTGTCGCACAATTCCCAGAAAGAGGTGCCCCATGCCCGCAGCCACATCATTTGAAAAAGTAGAACACGAAAAACTCAACGCGCACATTTCCCGCCAGATGATGAACGGCGAAGACGCCACGCTCGCCCGCATTTTCATCGCGCGCGGCGGCATCGTGCCGCGCCACTCGCACCGCAGCGAACAGTTTTCCCTCATCATGTCCGGCGCTCTCAAATTTTTCTTCGACGACGGCGAAACCACGGTAGTGCACGCCGGCGAAATCATCCTGATTCCCGCCCACGTCCCGCACAAAGCCGAAGCCCTGGAAGACACCGTGGACATCGACTTCTTCGCCCCCCGCCGCGAAGACTGGATCAACAAGACCGACTCCTACCTGCGCACCGGCGAGCCGCAAAAAAAGGATTGACCCCATGGACCTCGGACTAAAAGGACGCGTCGCCATTGTGGCGGCGGCCAGCAAAGGCCTGGGCCGGGCGATCGCCGCTGAACTGGCCAAAGAAGGCTGCGAAGTAGCAATCTGCGCGCGCACCGCCGCCGACGTTGAGCGCACCGCGCAGGAAATCGGTGCCGCAACTGGCCGCGAACTTTTCTGGCGCGCCCTCGACGTAACCAACGCCGAAGGCGTGGGCGATTTCGTAGCCGCCGTGGAAAAGAAATTCGGGCGCATCGATATTTGCGTCACCAATACCGGCGGCCCGCCGTCCAAGAAATTCATGGAAATCACCCTCGACGAATGGCGCACCGCCGTCAATCTCGTTCTGCTCAGCAGCGTCTATTTCGCACGCGAAGTTCTTCCGCGCATGCAACGCCGCCGCTGGGGCCGCCTGCTCACCATCACTTCCATCTCCGTGAAGCAACCGATTGACGGCCTGATGCTATCTAATTCCCTGCGGGCTGGCGTCACGGGAATGGCTAAGACGCTCGCAAATGAATTCGGCGCCGATGGCATCACCGTCAATAACGTCTGCCCCGGCTACACGCTCACCGATCGCCTCACCGAGCTGTTCGAAAAGCGCGCGCAAGATGCCGGCGTCGCCTACGACGCGATCCTGAAGCAATCCACCGCGAACGTGCCCATTGGCCGCTTCGCGCGCCCGGAGGAACTGGCCGCGCTGGTAGCGTTCTTGGCGTCCGAGCGCGCCAGTTCCATCAACGGCACGACGATCGCCGTGGACGGCGGCAGCACAAAGGGACTTCTGTAATTTGAGCTGTAGCACAGCCACGAAACGTAAACGCCCCGCAGCACGTTGTATACTGTTTACTTTTGTCGCCATCTTTGTTTCGCCTTGGGAGAGAACCGAATGACTCAGATTTCCGGACGCGTTCGTCCGCTTGTGCCCGCAGTGTTGTGCGCCCTATTTTTGTGCCTCGCGTTGCTGCTTCCCGTACTCGCCAGCGCCGATGAGCCCTACGCCCGCAGCCGCGATTACGATTTACAAAATGTGAAAACACACCTCTGGTTCGACACCGACCAGCGCAAAGTCGCCGGCGAAGTCACTCACACCATCTCCATGCTGCGCGACGACGTCACCCAAATCCAATTCGATTCCGTAGCTCTGAAAATCGCCACCGTAACTCTCGATGGCAAGGACGCGAAATTCTCCACCACCGATACAGCGCTAATCGTCCCGCTGCCCGGCCCTTCCCGGCGTGGCGAACATCACGAAATCTTCATCCGCTACGATGGCCAGCCGAAAAAAGGCCTGTACTTCGTCCTCCCCGATAAACATTATCCGAATCGCCCGAAAGAAGTCTGGACCCAAGGCGAAGCCGAAGACACGCGCTACTACATCCCCATCTACGATTACCCGAACAACCGCACCACGTCCGAAATGATTCTCACCGTCCCGGCCTCCTGGCTCACCATTTCCAATGGCAACCTCGTCAGCGTAAAAGAAGAATCCGACGGCACTAAAACGTGGGATTGGAAACAGTCCGAGCCGCTCTCCACATATTTGATCTCCGCCGTAGCCGGCGAATTCGTCGAAAAGAAAGACACCTGGCGCGGCATCCCCGTGCGCTACGTCGTGCCGCGCGGCCAGGAAGACACGATCGATTCCACTTTTTCGCGCACGCGCCAAATGCTCGATCTATTTTCAGACAAGCTCGGCGTGCCATATCCCTGGGCGCAATACGCGCAATCTTCCGTGAACGATTTCGTCGAAGGCGGTATGGAAAATACCAGCGCCACCACGCTCACCACGCGCGGCCTCGTCGCTCCCGGACTCGCGCCCGAGCTTCGCCGCGGTTCCGACGATCTCGACTCGCACGAACTCGCGCATCAGTGGTTCGGCGACCTAATCACGTGCCGTGATTGGGCCAACATCTGGCTAAACGAAGGCTTCGCCACATATTTCGAGCACTATTGGGCCGAACAGCGCTATGGCGCCGATGAAGCCGCCTACGAATTCTGGAAAGATCAGGCCGGCTGGTTCCGGCAGAAGCGCCTGTATCCCGTGCCAATCGTCACGCGCAATTTTGAGGACAGCATCGAATACGCCGGCAACGTCTACGACAAAGGCGGCTGGGTTCTGAAAATGCTGCGCACCAAACTCGGCGACGACGATTTTTTCCGCGGCCTCCATTACTACCTGGAAGCGAATCGCGGCCAAAACGTCGTCACCGCCGACCTCGAAAAAGCGATCGACCATTCCACCGCCACCAACGTTGACCATTTCTTCCATCAGTGGATTTGGCGAGCCGGCGCGCCAAAGTATGAAGTCAGCTACGCCTACGACGACGCGGCGCACCAGGTGAAACTGAAGGTCAAACAAACACAGAAGGTCGAAGGCATGGTGGAGCTGTTCGACATGCCCGTGGAAGTCGAAATCGTCACCGCAAATGGACGCAAGGCCTCCACGATCCAGGTCAGCAAAGCGGAAGAAATCTTCACGCTAGCTGCCGACAGCGCTCCGCAAATGGTTCTGTTCGATAAGGGCGACAACATTCTGAAAACCCTCGAGTTCAAGAAAGACGCCGCCGCGCTGATCTATCAATTGAAAAACGCGGAAACCGTTCCGGACCGCGCCGACGCCGCTGTAGAGCTCGCCGCCATGAAAGACAATCCCGATGTCGTCGCCGCGCTAGGCAACGCCGCGCAGCACGATCCCTTCTGGGGCGTGCGCGTTGAATCGCTGAAAGCCCTGGGCAAAATTGGCGGCTCCGCGGCAGAAAAGCAGATTCTCACCTCAGTGAACGACCCCAAGCCCTGGGTTCGCCAGGTTGCCGCGCAAGAGTTGGGCGGTTTCACCGAAGACGCGTCGCTCGCCGCGCAGCTCACCACCATCGCAACGGACGACAAAGCGTATCGCGTCCGCGCCGCCGCGCTGAACGCGCTCGGCGAAATCAAGGCGCCCAATGCCTACGACGTGCTCACCGCCGCCGTGAAACTCGATTCACCAGACGACACTCTGCGCGACGGCGCTCTCGAAGGCCTCGGCTCCCTCGCCAACGATCGCTCCGTCCCGCTGCTGCTCGAATGGTCCGCTCCCGGCAAGCCTTTCGACACGCGCAGCGCCGCCATCGGCGCAGTCGCAGACCTCGACACAAAAAACAAAGCCATCACAAAAACGTTAATTTCGTATCTGCAAGAACCGTACATTGACATCAAGTACGCCACCCTGTTCGCACTAACCAAACGCGGAGACCCCGACGCCATCGCCCCTCTTGAAGCCATGCTCAAGTCCGGCGACCTGAGTCTAGGCGCCGCCCCCTACTTCCAAATGCAAATTGACGCCCTAAAAGCCAAGGCAGCTGGAAATCACGCAGGCGGTCCAGGCACAGGAACCAGTGTCGGCACAGGAACGGGTGCGGGCAATGGCATCGGAACAGGTGCGGGTCAAGGCGCAGCTCAAGCTGCATCTTCGAATCCGCAGACACCATCAGTAGCATCGGACAGCACTCTCGACGCGCTGAAGAAACTGCAACGACAAATGGACGAAGTGAACGCGCTCCTAACAAAAATCGAATCGCAAATGAGCTCAACCAAGGAGAAGTGAGCGTGGACGGGTAGCATAGGCAATCTTGCCTGTGCTCCTGCTTTTGATTCTGCTCTTGAACTTGAATTTGACTGCGCGGGTGCCACATCCATCGCGCCTTTGTTCTATGCGAAGGGTGGGGGGTTTAGACGCAGCACCACCGACCCCGCAACCCCGTGCGTCGCCTTTCTCTGCGTCCTCTGCGCCGCTGCGGTAATCCTTCGTCGTTCCCTCACTCCGCCAGCAAGATCCTCAAATCCCGCAAATTATTCCCCGTAGGCCCGGTAACCACAGAGTCATCTAAACGAGAAAAAAAACCATGCGCATCACAACGCCGCAAGAAATCCCCAGGATCCAAACCGATCGTCCGTGCCCGCGTCAACGTCTCCCCATCCGCCACCGCCCCAGCCGCCGGGCTGTTCCCATCCACCCCATCCGTCCCCGCGCTCAAAACCGCGATCCTCTTCCCCGCAATTTTCGGGACGCAAGCCAACACAAACGCAGAATTCCTTCCGCCGATCCCCTCACCCGTCACCGGGCTGCTAACTTCGCCACCCGCAAAAATCGCCACCCGCCGGCGCGGATTCTCCTTCTTCAGAATTTCCAGCTGTGCCAGCAAATGCCCCGCCGCCTTCTCCAGCGGCCAATTGTCCGTCTCGGTATCCACCAGGCAAGTAAATCCCTCAGCCTCGCAACAATGATGTGCCGCGTGCAGCAATTCGCGCTCCCCCAGCAAAATTTCAAATCGCGAGCGCGCAAACGCAGCATCGCCTTCCTTGGGGGTCTCTGGCAAGCTACGCCGCTCGATCATTCCACGCAACGACTCCGGCAATTTCGCAAGCAACCCATATCTCCGAACGATGCTCTCGACGTCGTCCACCCTGGATGGGTCCGCCACAGCAGGCCCCGAAGCCAACGCGGATTCCTCGCCTTCCGGCACATCGCTGATCGCAAAAGTAATCTTCATCGAGCGCGCCGCAGCCGCTGCGAGCCGTCCACCCTTGGTCGCCGAAAGATGCTTACGCACCACATTGATCTCTTCGATGGGCGCGCCGCAAGTCACCAGCGCTGAATTCAGCCGCTGAAAATCCGCAAGCGTCACGCCCGGGTCCAGCGGCCGCTCCACAAGCGACGACCCGCCACCAGAAATCAGAAAAAATACGAGCGTCCGCTCGTCGCAACGCGCCAGCCGCTCCAGAATCGCCTTGCCCGCCGCAAAACTCTCCGCCGTAGGCAAGGGATGCCCGCCCACAAATGTTTTCCATCCGAGAAGCAACGACGAAGGAGGCGCAGGAACCACAAGTATTCCATCAGGTGGAAATTCAGGAGTGAGGATTTCGTGCAAGCCGCGTGCCATCGCCAGCGCGGCTTTCCCGAACGCGATCGCCACGATTTCGCGAAAACCGCTCAGGTCAATGTCGGAGGAGCCACCCGCGCAAATCAACGACCCACGCCGGTCCAGCTTTCGCGCCAACGCTGCGGGAATATCGATCGCCGCCAGAGTGTGCCGAAAAACGTGCTCTGCTGTTTGTTTCACGACCCTATTTTAATCCCAGCGCATCCGCATTCAACGCGTTCGGCGGCCGGCGCCCCTCAAATATCGCGACCACATTATTCGCCGCCATCACCGCCATCTTCGTGCGCGTATCCAGCGAAGCGCTCGCGATATGCGGCGCCAGAATCACGTCCCGCCGCGACAGCAGCGCCGGATGCACTAGCGGTTCATGCTCATAAACATCCAGCGCCGCCCCGGCAATTTTCCGATTCTCCAGCGCCTCCGCCAAAGCCGCTTCGTCCACCACCGGCCCCCGCGAAGTATTCACCAAAAACGCCGTGCGCTTCATTTTGTCCAGGTTCTCGTGCGAAATCAGGTGCCGCGTATCAGGCAGCAGCGGCACATGCAAACTGATAAAATCCGATTCGCGAAACAATCGGTCGCGATCCACAAACTCCGCGTGCAACTCGCGCTCCACTTCTTCCGGCGCGCGCACCGCATCGCTGTAAAGCACCTTCATCTCAAATCCCAGCGCCCGCCGCGCCACGCCGCGCCCGATCCGCCCAAATCCCAGCACGCCCAAAGTTTTTCCCCACACGTCGCCGCCCACCAACTGATCCAGGTCCCACCCCGGCCAAGTTCCGCTGCGCATCCATGCATCGCCTTCAAGCAGCCGTCGGGCGATAGCCATCAGCAAAGTCCACGCAAAATCCGCGGTCGTGTGGTCGAGCACGCCCGGCGTATGCGTCGCCGCCACTTTATGCCGCGTGCAAGCCGCTACATCTAAATTGTCGTAGCCCACCGAAACCGTTGCCGCGATGCGCAATTTCGGCGCGCGCCCCAGCAGCTCTTCGTCCACCTTCTCCGTCAGCAGGCACACCAGCCCTTCCTTATCCGCCACGCGCTTCAACAGCTCCTCGCGCGTGATGCGTTCGGCCGGCGTCCAATAATCCACCTCGAAATGTTGCTCCAGCACAACCCGCGCCGCAGGGAAAAGCGGCCGCGTCGAGAGTATTTTCGGTTTAGTCAACGCATCCCCCGCAAAAAGCATGTCCGCAGAATTTGTAACATATACTGCCAAATTAGTGAATCGTCCGCCGCGGCGGACGATGCATCCTTCGATCCCGCAGTGCGGGATCGAAGGGCTAAAGAACGTGCGCGAGAATTGCCGGTTTGCGTCAGGGCACGGCTTCACAGGTCGCGGAAAAAATCGAGTTTGTAGGCGAAATGAGTGCAGCATTTGTTGAGCAGTTCTGCTATGTAAGCAGCATGCGCGGACACGACGAAGAACAAGGCGAAGTTTTTAGCTACATTCCACTGGAACAGCGGATTCCTCGGGATCATCCGCTGCGGCGGATTCGGCAGCTGGTCGACGTTGGGCTGAAAGAGATGGGAGCGCACTTCGAAGCGCTGTACGCGCGACGCGGGCGACCGTCGATACCGCCCGAGCGGCTGCTGCGCGCGCTGCTGTTGCAGGCGCTGTACTCCATCCGCAGCGAGACGCAGTTGATGGAGCAGCTGGATTACAACCTGCTGTACCGCTGGTTTGTGGGCTTGAGTGCCAGCGATGAGGTGTGGGACGTGACGGTGTTCACAAAAAATCGCGAGCGGCTGATGGAGGGCGAGGTGTCGCAGCGGCTGATGGAGGCCGTGCTGCGGCAAGCCGAGGAAAAGAAGCTGCTGAGCGCAGAACACTTCACCGTGGACGGAACGCTCATCCAGGCGTGGGCCAGCCGTAAAAGTTTCGTCCCCAAGGAGAAGCCGCCGGAGAAAGGGAGTGGGGCGGGCGGGAAGAGGTTGTTGCGCGACACGCACGAATCGAGGAGCGATCCGGAGGCGCGATTATTCAAGAAAAGCGCCGGCGGGGAATCGCGGCCGAGTTACTTGGGGCACGTGATGATCGAGAACCGTAACGGACTAGTGGTGGCGGCCTGCGCGACGCAGTCGAGCACGAAGGCGGAGCGGGAAGCGGCGCTGGCGATGTTGAAAGAGCGTGGCCGGAGGCCCTGCGAGGTAAAGAAGAAACGCCTGCCGGCCATCACACTGGGAGCCGATAAGCTGTATCAAGAGGAAAAGTTCATCGCCGCGCTGCGACGGCGCAATGTGATTCCGCACGTGGCCGAGTACGAGGCCAACGCCCACTGGCCGAATTGGTTGACCAAGAAGGAGCGGCAGGACGCGGGCATGGCCATCAGTCAACGGAAACGCAAGTTGGTGGAGAAAGTGTTTGGCTGGGCCAAGCTGGACAGCATCGTGCGGCAAGTGAAAGTGCGCGGGAAGAAAAAGGTGGACTGGTTATTTCGGTTGGTGGCCACGGCCGGCAACTTGATACGCATGGCGAAGCTAATTCCAGCAGTGTAGGCCGAGGGAGTAGTGTCTCAGCAGGAGAACAAAAGCACCGAAACGGTCGGCCAAAGAACAAGAAGGGCGGCGGCAAAGGCGGAAAAACGAGCACTCCGAAAAAGGAATCGCGCGCAAAACCGATTTTTTCCGCAACCTCTTCAGCCGCCGAGGTCACGAATTTCGACGTGGCACATGGGCTGTAAACGCGCAACAACACATCATATTAATGTCGGAGGAGAAAGACTCATGACGCATCTACGCAGAGCCATCGTACTTCTATTCTTCAGCGCCTGCATCGCCCCGCTCGCCATGGCCCAGCTCACGCTGAAGGTCAAAATACAATCCACGCCCATGGAGCGCCAATTACTCTTCGCCAAGCTCAACGAGCGCGCCGCAACTCACCATATCCAATTCGTCTTGGTCGAATCCGGTTTCGACTACCGCGTTGCCTACGGTGTCGCCGGCCCCGTCATGACCCCTTACGGCCCAGCAGCCGCCAGCGCCTCCGTAACAAAAGTTTTCGACCCCGGCGGCGCCGAACTCTTCACCTTCGCACGCGACGGCCGCTGGACTCCCGACGCCGCCGCCAACGCCACCGCCAAGGAAATCATCAAACGCATAAGAAGGCTTCGCGGGATCTAATCGCTCCACTGCGCACCAAGTCCTCACTCGTTGACGCCCATCGCTGCACACGGCTATAGTGGCCGTGAGAGCGCGCGCGATTCCTTTCGCAGCTGGCGCTCTACATGCACATGGATTCGCAACTACTCCGCGATCTGAAATCTCTCCTCGGCTCTGAAGCCGTCCTCCACCGCCCCGAGGAACTAATGCTCTACGAATACGACGGCTCCGTCGAAGTAGCTCGCCCCAGCTGCGTCGTCTTCCCCCGCACCACGGCCGATGTCATGGCCATCGTAAAACTAGCGAACCAATATCAAACTCCGCTCGTAGGCCGCGGCGCCGGCACCGGCCTGTCCGGAGGCGCGCTAGCCCGCAAAGGCGGCATCCTCACAGTTTTCTCGCGCATGAATCGCATCCTAGAAATTGACGTCGAAAACCAGCGCGCCACGGTCCAACCCGGCGTAGTGAACGCCGATCTCAGCGCCGCCGTAGCCCACGCTGGCCTGCACTTCGCCCCCGATCCTTCCAGCCAGAAAGCCTGCACCATCGGCGGCAACGTCTCGGAAAATTCCGGCGGCCCGCACACGCTCGCCTACGGAGTCACCACCAATCACGTCCTCTCGCTCGAAGCGATTCTCCCCACCGGCGAACTCATCCGCATCGGCAGCTCCGCGCTCGATTCTCCGGGCTACGATCTTCTCGGCCTTTTCGTCGGCTCCGAAGGCACGCTCGCCCTGATCACAGAAATCACAGTGAAGCTCACGCGCCTGCCGGAAGCCGTAAAAACTCTCCTGGCAATTTTCGACACTCTCGACGACACGACCGAAACCGTAGTGGACATCACCGCCCGCGGCATCACCCCCGCCGCCTGCGAAATGCTCGACGGCTGGACCCTCCGCGCCGTCGAAGCCTACGTCCACGCCGGATTTCCGCTCGATTGCGCTGCCGTGCTGCTGCTCGAAGTGGACGGCGTCGCCGAAGCCGTGCAACAACACGCCGAAGAAGTCGCCGACATCTGCCGCGCGCATCACGCCCGCGAAGTCCGCGTGGCCCGCGACGCCCGCGAACGCGACCTGCTCTGGAAAGGCCGCAAGAACGCTTTCGGCGCAGTCGGACGCCTTTCGCCCACCTATTACGTGCAAGACGGCGTGATCCCGCGCACCAAACTTCCCGCCACGCTGCGCCGCATCAATGAAATCGGCGTGAAGCACGGCTTCCAGATCGGCAATATTTTCCACGCAGGCGACGGCAACCTGCACCCGCTGATCCTTTTCGACGCGCGCGACGACGCGCAGTTCCGTGGCGTAGTCGCCGCCGCCGACGAAATCATTCAGTTCTGCATCGAAATGGGCGGTTCGATCACCGGCGAACACGGCGTCGGCATGGAAAAAGATCGCCTGATGCCGCTGCTCTTCAGCGAAGCCGATCTCGACGTGATGCGCAACGTGCGCGCTGCCTTCAATCCGCAGGGCCTGCTGAATCCCGATAAAATTTTCCCGTCGAAAAAGGGCTGCGGCGAAATTCACGTCCGCCCGCTGCCCCTGGCCGGCACGCCCAGCGCACCCGGCGCATAATAAAGATGACCTCCTCTGCCATCAGCGCCAGCGTCACCTCGCGACTCAGCGAAATTGTCGGTGCCGCAAATGTCGCGAGCGATTTCGCGCAGCTCGCCACATACGAAATTGACCGCAAGCTGCCAGCCGCCGGAGTGCGCCCCGGCTCCAGCGAAGAAGTAGCCGAAATCGTAAAATTTGCCGCTGCAGAAAAATTGGCGCTGGTCGCGACCGGGGCGCGCACGAAACTCGGAATCGGTTACGCGCCCATCCGCTACGATCTCGCGCTCGATATGACGCGCCTCAACAAAGTGATCGCCTACGATCCCGGCGACCTCACCCTCAGCGTCGAAGCCGGTGTGCCCCTCGCAAAACTCGCGCAAGTTCTAGCCGAGCATCGCCAATTTCTTCCGCTGCCAGTCCCATTCGTCAATCGCACGACCATCGGCGGCCTAATCGCCTCAGGCGTAGACTCTCCGCTGCGCCAATTTTACGGCACCGCGCGCGATTTCCTGCTGGGCATGGAATACGTCACCGGCGAGGGTATCGCGGCAAAAAGCGGCGGACGCGTAGTAAAGAACGTCACCGGCTACGACATCCACAAATTAATGATCGGCGCGCTCGGCACCCTCGGCGTCATCACCCGCGTAAATTTCAAGACCTTTCCCATGCCGCTAGCCACCCGCGGCTTCATCGCGCGCTTTCCCACCGCCGAAAACGCGCTGGAAATGCACCACCACATCGCGCAATCCGCCCTCACGCCACTAACAATGGAAATTGTCAGCCCACGCGTCGCCGAACTATTTGCCAGCGACGCCGCGACCCGCTACGAGCGCTCGCCCATGCCCGCAGGCGTAATTTCCAACACGGAATGGGCGCTAACAACAGGCTACGCTGGAAATGAGCAAGTACTCGAACGTTACGCCAAAGACCTGCAGCGCATGGCCAAAGAGTCCGGCGCCACAGGAGTCACAATTCTCGCCGAAAACCTGCCTCCCGCCTGGGCCCGCAAGCGCGAATTTATCCCTATCGCGCTAGCATCCTCGCCTGCAACCACGATCGTGAAAATCAGCGTGCTGCCAATGCGCTTGAAAGAAGCCATAGCCGCCGCGCAAAAAGCAGCAGAGTCGAGCGACCTCCGCTGGGCCGCCATGGCCCGCGGCCTAGGCATAATTTATTTCGCGATTCTCCCCAGCGATCACACCGAGGAATACCGCCAACGCGTCGCCAACGCCACCACCGCCACACAAGAAGCTTGCGCCAAACTAGCAGGCCACGCCACGATCCCCTGGGCCCCCGCCGAATGGAAGGCCACGCTGCAAATCTGGGGCCCCCCGCGCCCCGATGCCCCGCAAATGCAAAAAGTAAAATCCGTCTTTGATCCACAAAAAATCCTAAGCCCCGGCCGCTTCTCGGAGAATTTGTAGCGCCGGGAGGAAGAACTTACTTTCGGAGAGCCTCGCCTAAAGATTTCGACGTCCACCGCTCGTCGCCTTCGTCCAAACGGTCCTCGACAATTTTTGCGACACCGGCCAGACCTAAGAACAACGGCGCGATAGTAAGGCCCTCCACCTCTGCGAGGACACGATCTGTCGTGCCGAACGCGTGAATCAGGCCTCCCCCGAACCAAAACGCCAATCCGGCTGCAACGCCGAAGAGGCCAGCAAGTCCTCTGAGCAGAGACTCAAGTGTCCTTACTTATCGAAGGCTTCATAAAGATGTCCAACTCGAAATATTACTCTCTGGGTGAGCGGAATTCCATAATCGAAGCGGATTCCTCGTTAGAATCAACGCCGCTCCGTCGCGCGAATGCCGTAAGATACTGGCTAGCTCCAATTCACACGAGGCTTTCAACGCAATGGCTTCCGAAACTCAGCCGCCAAATTCCGCGCCAGCCGCCGCGCCGCCGCAATCGCACGACGCCGCCCAGCGTGAATTTCAACTAACACTCAGCGGCTTCTCCGCGATCGACAAGCCCGAGTACGAAGACTATTCCCGCTGCGTGCACTGCGGCCTCTGCGCCAATAATTGCCCCACCTATCGCCTTTGGGGACGCGAAGCCGATTCGCCGCGCGGACGCATCAAGCAAATGGCCCTGGTGGATCAAGGCCGCCTGGAACTCGGCGAATCGTTCGTCCTGCACATTGACCGCTGCCTGAATTGCCGCAACTGCGAAACCGTCTGCCCCTCCGGCGTCGAATACGGAAAAATCCTGGAGCTGGCCCGCGCGCAGATCGAACAAAAATATAAACGCCCGCTCGCCTCGCGCATCGCGCGCGATTTCGTTTATCGCCGCCTCCTTCCCTACCCCGGCAGAATCGCAGCCGCCGCCCGTGCGCTAAAAATCTACCAGCGCTCCGGACTCGCAGCCGTAGCCCGCGCCACAGGAATCCTGCGCCTGCTCGGTCTGCAAAATCGCGAAAAGCTCCTCCCGCGCATCGACTCCGGTTTTTTCTTCAGCGAGCTAGGCAAGACGTTCCCGGCGAAAGGCACCCGCCGCGCCCGCGTGGCATTCTTCGCTGGATGCGTTGCGCAAGTCACCTTCAGCGAATTAAATCGCTCCACCATCCGCGTCCTGCAAGCCAACGGCTGCGAGGTGGTCGTCCCGGCCGCGCAAACCTGCTGCGGCGCGCTGGCAGCGCACGCCGGAGTGCGCGACCTAGCCCGCGAACTAGCGCGCAAGAATTTCGACGCCTTCCTCTCCGACGATTTCGACGCGATCATCACCAACGCAGCCGGGTGCGGCTCCACTCTGAAGGAATACGCGCATCTCTTCAACGAGGACAACACCTCGCACTCCCGCGCGCAAAATTTCGCCGCGAAAATGCGCGACATCAGCGAGTTTCTAGCCGAGCTCGGCCTCACCGCGACGCTGCGCCCGCTCCCCGTTCGCGTCACCTATCAGGATTCCTGCCATCTGGTCCACGGCCAGAAAATCCGCGAAGCTCCGCGCCGCCTACTGCACGCTATCCCCGGCCTTGATTTCGTCGAAATGCCTCTATCCGACCAATGCTGCGGCTCCGCCGGCGTCTACAACGTAACCGAAACCGAAACCGCGTTAGAACTCCTCGACCGAAAAATGGACAACGTGCAACAAACCAAAGCCCAGATCATCGCCACAGCCAACCCCGGCTGCATCTTGCAACTCCGCGCCGGCGCCGTCATGCGCCGCACCAACCAAGAAGTCCTCCACGTAGTCGAACTCCTCGACCGCGCGCTCGCGTAGCGCCGGCGTCCCGCCGGCTCTGTTGTCTTTGATTTTGCGTGTGTAGCGGCCAGCTTCAGCTGGGCGCCTTCGACTTTGCCCTTGATTTTGTAGCGGCCGGTTCAGGTTCATCGAACCGGGCAGCCGTTGGTTTTCGGTTGCCTTCGTGAATCGCGCGGCAGCGCGATGGATTCTGAGACCCCGCTCCGCGGGACCAAATGGCTGCGCCACAGCCCAGCTTGCCACGATGTCAGCCAATCGAAACGTCGTAGGGGCAGTTCGCGAACCGCCCGCGCCGTGACAACACTGCACACAATTTTCGCGGACACGTAATCTTGCGCAAAGCGATGGAATTATCAAAAAGGAGGGATTGCGGGCGGAGCGTGGGGGAAATTTTCCGCCCGCAATTTGAGGCTGAGCAACTGGGTTCGTGCAATATCGAAAAACGGGACCGTTATTCCTCCGGAGGCGGCGGTCCAGCAATCCCTACGGCGCCGCGCACATGAGCCGGCGCCTGCGCCACCGTATAATCCGTCGGCACCTGGAACAACGTCGCCGCCGGTTCGGTCCGCGCGATGCTGGTCATCTGAAACACAGTCTCGCCCGAACGCGGATCGCTCCGCTTGGTCATCACCACCATCTGTAGGTCCGGCGAATACCACCGTTCGGTGACGATCACGATCGGCTTCACGTTCCCAATCTCTCCCGCAGGAATCGTCCGCGTGTAGCGCGTGCCCTCCGCCGACACTCCGCCGACCGCTTGTGTCCCCAGCGACGTGGTAACTACTTCATTCTTCTCTTCCGCCGCTTCCGCGCCACCGCCATGGCCTTTCCTTCCTGCGAACTCCGCCCGGTTCGGAGGCTCGGGCATTTGCTGCGCGATCTTTTTCTCATCCTCCAGCACGTAGCGCGTCCCCGCCACCGGATCGTTCAGAAAAGTCACGTGGGACACCGACTCGCCCTGAATCACCATGAACGCTCCAATCGCCGGCAACGTCATCTCGCGCCGCGTACGCCCTTGGCTATCGCGCGCGATTGATCCCGTCGAGCTCCGCTGGATCTGGTTTCCGTCCATCAGAGTCTGCGTTGACGACGTCGAAAAACTCGCGCTGAACGGCGCCCCGGCAACTATCTTACCGTCCAGCCCGGCCTCAAAACCCAGAAACCCGATCGCCTCGTGTTCCATGGGTCCCGGACCGCCGCCCACTCGCGCGGCGAACCACACGTTCTGCGGAGGAGCTGTTGCCGTATCTTGCGCTTGCACGCTGGAACCGGCGGCCAGCACCAGCACCGCGGCGCCTGCCGCAATCAAGCAGCTCATTTTCATCTTCATTTCAGCCCCCTCTAAATATGCTCTACTCTCTCAAAATCTCAGCTCTAGTCTTCCTGCGCCACCAGACGAATCGCCTGCGGCGTGCCGTCCTGGCTGATCACCATGTCCGCGGTCACCTGGTCGCTCACTCCCATGCCTTCCACCGGCAAACCGTAAGAAACCAGCGCCGCCCGCGGCAGCACTACGCGAATTACCGCGCCGCCCTCCAGTCCCGATGGATCGTACGCATATGGCAGCGGCATATAAGCAGTGGCATATTCCGAATCATCCGCCGGAGCCGCCTTCGCAGCATTTGCATTCGAATCCGCGTGAGTCACGCGCACGCCGGAACGACTCGTCTCCAGCGCGGCAGCTGGCTCTTTCGTTGCTGGCGGGCCGCCCAATACCGGCGTGGACACCTGTGCGGGCGTTCGCGTGGAAGCCACGCCAGCACCCGGCGTCACCAGATGCTGCCGATGTAGCGATAGCCCCAGCGCCAACAGAACCGCCGCGGCAATTCCAAACGCCGCGAGCTGCCAGCGCACTCCGCGCGAAGCCGTCGCCGATTTCTCCCGGCGAAACTCCTGCAACAACAAAGTTTCCAGCCGCGGCGGCGCCTGCAGCTCCACGGATTCCGCCGCAGCCTCACGCAAAGCAAAATCCAGGGACTCGACTTCCGTCAGCAACACCGCGCAATCACCGCACAATTCCGCATGAGCCAGCGCGCGATCACAAAGCGTCGCGCCCTCGGTTCCGGGCCGATTCAATTCATGCAGCACTTCCTGAAATTGCGCGCAGTCCATGCGATTCGTCCTCTTCACTTCCGCAAAAATGTCCTTGCCGGGATCCCGTTTCATTCGCCCACCGCCGACGCGCGCCGCACAGGTTGCACGTCGCGCAATTTCTCCACCAGAATCGCTCGCGCGCGATGCAGCCGCGAACGCACCGTTCCCACCGGACAATCCAGCGCCGCCGCCGCATCCTCGTAACTCAATTCATCCAACTCGCACAGCACCACCACTTCGCGGTAATTTTCCGGCAGGGTAGCAATGGCCTGGCGCACCCGGTTCACATTTTGCAGCGAAGCGAACTCGTCGCGATGCAGCATGTAAGCGCTCACTCCCGCGCCATTGCCGTTCGCGTGACCGTTGCCGTTGCCATTCCCATTTCCGTAACCGGACGACCCGTTCTTGCCGCCCAACCGGCTGCGTGCCATGATCGCGTCCAACTCATCAGCCGATTCCGGCAGCGGCACCGAATTCCGTTCCTGTTCCCAACGCCGCCGCAAATGATTCCGCGCGATGCCGAACAGAAACCCACCCAGCGTCCCACGCGCGGGGTCAAACCGCTTGGCGTCGCGAATCAAAGTCATGAAAACCTCTTGCGTCACATCCTCTGCAATCGACGCGTTCCCGCTCATATGCAATGCAAACCGGTATATCGCCGGATGCTTCCGCCGGTACAGCAGCGTAAACGCAGCCTCGTCCCCGGCCACCATCCGCCGGAGCAGCAGCCCCTCATCTATAATTTCAATGCCCCTATTCATCTCAGACGATTGGACGGCCCGGCGCAACTCTCGTTACATATTCCGCCGCCGCCCCGCGAAAGTTCCAGGAAATGCTGCCTGCCCTAGGTTTTGACTCTGGTTTTGACTCTGTAGCGGCCAGCTTCAGCTGGGCGCCTTTGACGTGGCCTTTCTCCGTGCTCTCTGCGCCTCTGCGGTAATCCTTCGTCATTCCCCCCGTAACGGCGCACCGCACACCACCGCCTCGCACGGTCCTCCTCCTCCGTAGAATCCCCTCCTTGACCAAACCCCTCCGCTTCAATAACGTAGGGACGGCAAAGCGCGCCCCCGACGCTGCCGGGCCGCGGCTAATTCACAATCCCAAGGCGTCGCCGCACAAATACCACGGAGGAATCGCCATCATGCAGGAATTCGATCCGCACGTCCTGGAAGAAAAGCCCATCCCACCTCCCGAAGAATTCAGCAAAAAAGCCCGCATCGGCTCGCTCGAGGAATACCGCAAAATGTACGCCGCCGCGCAAGCCGATCCCGAAACGTTCTGGGGCGAACAGGCCAAGCTCCTCCACTGGTTCGAATCCCCCAAAAAAGTCCTCGACTGGAAATCGCCCCACGCCAAATGGTTCGTAGGCGGCAAGCTGAACGTCTCCTACAACTGCGTCGACCGTCACCTCGAAAAAAATGCCAATAAACCCGCGCTCATGTGGGAAGCCGAAGACGGCTCCACCATTCAATACACGTTCGCCGAACTCCACGAACGCGTCTGCCAATTTGCCAACGTGCTGCTTACGCTCGGCGTGAAGCCCGGCAATTGCATCGCCATCTACATGCCCATGATCCCGGAGCTGGCCATAGCCATGCTCGCCAGCGCGCGCGTCGGCGCCGTGCATTCCGTGATTTTCGGGGGCTTCAGCGCCACCGCCATCGCCGACCGCGTCGCCGACTGCAAAGCCAAAATCCTGATCACCGCCGACGGCGGCTTCCGCCGCGGAAAAATTGTCCCCCTGAAAGAAACCGTCGACGCCGCCATGAAAAATTGCCCCACCATCGAAAAATGCATCGTAGTGCAACGCACCAAAGAAGAAGTCGCTTGGCAAGAAGGCCGCGACCTCTGGTGGCACGAACTCGAAGAAAAAGCCTCCAAGGAAAATATCGCTGCCCCGTTTGATTCCGAACATCCGCTCTACATCCTCTACACCAGCGGCACAACCGGAAAACCCAAAGGCGTCCTGCATACTTCCGCCGGCTATCTGCTGCAATGCACCTGGAGCACCCAGCTAGTCTTCGATCTCCAAGAGGACGACATCTACTGGTGCACCGCCGACATCGGCTGGGTAACCGGCCACAGCTACGTCGTCTACGGCCCGCTTTCAAACGGCGCCAGCATCGTAATGTACGAAGGTGCGCCCGACTTCCCGCAGAAAGACCGCTTCTGGGAAATTGTCGATCGCTACAAAGTCACCATCTTCTACAGCTCCGCCACCGCGGTGCGCGCCTTCATGGCCTGGGGCATGGAATGGATCAACGCGCACAAACTCACCAGCCTGCGCCTGCTCGGCACAGTCGGCGAACCCATCAACCCCGCCGCGTGGAAATGGTATTTCGAAGCCATCGGAAAAAATCGCTGCCCTATCGTGGATACCTGGTGGCAAACCGAAACCGGCTCGATCCTGATTTCTCCGCTACCCGGCGCGACGCCGACTAAACCCGGCTCGGCCACGCTGCCGCTACCAGGAGTGATCGCGAAAGTCGTCAATATGAAGGGCGAACCAGTGGGTCCCGGCGAAACCGGTTACCTGACAATTCAAAAGCCCTGGCCCTCCATGCTCCGCACCATCTACGGCGACGACGAACGCTACGCTCGCGAATACTGGACTCGCATCCCCGGCGTCTATTTCGCCGGCGACGCCGCGCAGTGCGACAAAGACGGCTACATCTGGGTCCTCGGTCGCGTGGACGACGTCATCAAAGTCGCTGGCCACCGCCTAAGCTCCATGGAAATCGAAAGCGTCTTGGTAAGTCATCCCGCCGTAGCAGAAGCCGCAGTAGTCGCGCGCCCCGACGAAATCAAAGGCGAAGCCATCGTCTGCTTCGTAGCCCTTCGCGTCGGCCACGAGCCCAGCCCGGCCCTGCGCAAAGAATTGATGGACTACGTAGCCAACACCATCGGCTCCATCGCCCGCCCCGCCGACGTTCGCTTCACTCCCCTGTTACCCAAAACGCGCAGCGGCAAAATCATGCGCCGCCTACTCCGCGAACTAGCCACTAAAGGCGCCGTAACCGGAGACACTACCACGCTAGAAGACATGGCCGTAATCGAGCGCCTACTAAAAGCCCAAGCCGACGACGAGGAATAGTCGCGAGCTTAACAAGCCGACGCCCATGTCTCGCGCCCGCCGTTGAATTTGTAGTGGCCGCT
Organism: uncultured Acidobacteriota bacterium; assembly: GCA_963786205.1. Classification (GTDB taxonomy): domain Bacteria; phylum Acidobacteriota; class Terriglobia; order Acidiferrales; family UBA7541; genus Palsa-295. The sequence goes on along the minus strand of CAWAYG010000009.1, from coordinate 102,123 downwards.
GCGTCCCGCGTTTTTCGCGACACAGCGGGCATGCTTGGACGGGTAGCATAGGCAATCTTGCCTGTGCTCCTTCTTTTGATTCTGCTTTTGAACTTGTTTTTGACTTTACGGGTGCCCCATCCTTCGCGCCTTTGCTTCATGCGAAGGGTGGGAGTTTAGACGTAGCACTATCCACCCCGCAACACTTCCCGTCGCCGACTCGCCGTTGCTTTTCTCTGCGCCCTCAGCATAACTGCGCTAAATTCCTGTGCGGCGTGTTTAAAGCGCGTGTCGTCCCGGTTCGTCGAACTCAAGCAGGATCTTAAATCCGATGACGTCCGCTCCAAAACGTATCTTGAGTTCCTTGATTCCAAACGCAAAATTTTTCGGTGGTGATCCGGCCGACGCCGCTTGCGGATCCTCGGGCAGCCTCCAGGAAAAATTGCAGTGCGGGCAAGCGGTGGGGATATCGCGGATGTCGTCAGGCGAAACCGTGAGTCGCGACTTGCATTGATGGCATTCAAACGTGATAGCGCGAATCTCTTCCAAGCCCACCACGATTTTTCGTTCGAAGGTCACGTTCGTGGGAGTGTATCACGACGAGGCCGCCTCCCCGCTACCCCGGCGCTGCTGTCGCAGGCCCAGCCCGTCTTGGAGTGCGGCGGCTTATGCATCGCGCTGCAGCGCGATGCATCCTGAGATCCCGCTGAGCGGGATCGAAGGGCTGCGCCCCAGCTTGCCCAGGCGTCAACATTGCGGCACTTTTCGCTCGGGTTTTGATCCGCGCTTCCCCAGATTGGGAAGCCAGGCTCCTATTAATAGCTTGATTACTATCTTTCACCTATGATATAATGGTTACTCGGCTATGATGCCGCTCGCTCATGATGCGGGAGCCAGCAACACAGCGGGCGCGACACCAGCGTCACACCCGCCTAATCCCTGGTCTCTGCCCGCAACCGGCCACGATTCGCCACTCACGAATTACCCCTCATCCCGCATTCAATCGCCAGCGAAAGGTAATCGAAAGTCCTCGCAAGTCATTGAAAACAATCACCGGCGTCTCAATTCAATCGCTAGTTCTTGTCGCTTTTTTCCGGCGCTGCTCGGCGCCTCCAAACCGGTCCACACATTTCTAATCGACAGTCCGGCGATTAGAAATTGCCCTAAACCCCCGAAAATCAATCACATCATTTTTTCTAATCGACAGTATTTTGCGATCCGTGCCACTCTTCTCGCCCCGCGAAGTCTACTCGCTGTATCCACAAAGCTACCGACGCCCTCATCGAACTTTCATATCCCGCCGCCGCAGATGCTGCTATCCTTTCCCCGAACGATTCCACAGAGGCCGCGCTGATGGCACAAGCCGCAACCCCCGCAGTCCCCTACTCGACGCCGAAAGACGATGCCCGCGCTCCTGTCCCCTGGTACATCTGGTGCGGCCTGTTCGGCGTCATCTCCATCGTTTTCGGCCTCTACTGGGATATTTCCTGGCACATGAGCGTGGGCCGCGACACTTTCTGGACCCCCGCCCACATGGCCATCCAACTGGGCGGCATTCTGGTCGCGCTCACCAGCGTCTATCTGATCCTTGCCACCACGTGGGGCAATAATCCCGCAGCCAAAGCAGCTTCAATTCAAGTCTGGGGTTTCCGCGGCCCTCTCGGCGCGTACCTGGCATGTTGGGGCGGCGTGGTGATGGTCACTTCGGCGCCCTTCGACAACTGGTGGCACAATTCTTTTGGTCTGGACGTCGAGATCGTCAGCCCGCCGCACATGGTTCTCGGTATAGGAATTCTGGCCGTCGCGATTGGCGCGCTGCTTTTACTTGTGAGCTGGATGAATCGCGCCGAGGGTGCTGCCCAGACCAAGCTGCGCCGGATGTATCTGCTCCTTGGCGGCGTGATTCTGTCCCTGCACTGGGTGCTGCTCTCGGAATACACCGGTGGCAGCCAGATGCACGGCCCCGCGTTCTATCGAGCCTTGTCACTGGCCGTGCCGATAATCCTCATCGCGCTTTCGCGTGCCAGCGGCTATCGCTGGGGCGCGACCATCGTCGCCGCAATTTACACCGCGTGGGGGCTGGGGCAGCTCTGGCTGCTGCCGCTATTTCCAGCGACGCCGAAACTCGGTCCGGTGTTCACCAAAATCACGCACATGGTGCCGCTGGAATTTCCCACGCTCATCATCGTTCCGGCGATCGCTCTGGATTTTTTGTTGAATCGCTACGTCACTAAAAATAAATGGGCTCTGGCAGCGATGCTTGGCACCGCGTATCTCGCGGTGCTGCTCGCCGTGCATTGGCCGCTCGGCGATTTTCTGATTTCACCGGCCGCGCGCAACTGGGTTTTCGGCCAGAATTATTTTCCGTACATGGAATCGCCTTCGGAATATCACTACAACTGGGAATTCGTGGACCTCGCCCCAACTGCGACACTCTTCGTCAAAGAGATCGGCATCGCTCTGGTAACTTCGATCATCGGCTCGCGCATTGGCCTCGCTGCCGGTGACGCATTGCGCGGCTTGCGCCGGTGAGCGCCATGGCGCGGCGTGGGATCAACTCGCGCTTGCGCGAGTTGGCACTCGCGTCGCTCGCCGTTCTCTCGTTGATCGCGCCCGCCTGGGCCCACGTCGGAAATCCAGACGTCTATTTTCAAGGCGCCGCCGGCCCCTATCACCTGATCATCACCATCCGCACGCCGCAGATGATTCCCGGCACCGCGGACGTCGAAATTCTCAGCGCCACGCCCGGCATTTCGAAAATCACGGTCGTTCCGCTCTACATCGTCGGCCCCGGCGCGAAATATCCGCCCGTCGGCGACCGGCTCGTCCAATCCAAAGAAGACCCGCAATATTTCTTCGGCAAAATCTGGCTGATGGATTCCGGTTCGTGGCAAGTGCGCGTGCAGGTCGAAGGCGCGCAAGGCGCGGGCGAGCTCGCCGTGCCAGTTCCCGCCGCCGCGCGCCACACACTGCCAATGGAAAAAACGCTCGGCATTCTGCTCTTCGGATTGATGTCGTTGCTCGTCGTCGCGATTATTTCAATTGTAGGTGCGGCGCGCCGCGAAGCCACGCTCCCGCCCGGCGAATTGCCGTCTGCGGAAAGGTCCCGCCGCGGCCGCTGGGTGATGCTCGGAGCCGCCGTCGTGGTTTTCGCCGTTCTGTACTTCGGAAACTCGTGGTGGAATTCCGAAGCCAGTTACACAGCTCGCAAGATGATTTACAAACCGCCGCCGCTAGACGTTTCTCTCGAGCCCGGCGGAAAACTCCTGCTAAAAATGGGCGACTCCGCCTGGCATCGCAGTCGCCCCGAAACCGTGATGACAAATTTAATGCCCGATCACGGCCACCTCATGCATCTCTTTCTGCTGCGCGAGCCCGGCATGGATCGCTTTTACCATCTGCATCCGCAGCTCGTTCTGCCCGAGCCGGGCCTTCGAGCAAATAACGGAATCTCGTTCGAAACGGATTTACCCGCAATCCCCGCAGGACGCTATCAAGTTTTTGCGGATGTGGTGCGCGAATCCGGCTTCCCCGACACCATGATCGCCGAAATTGATTTACCCGACATCACCGGCATCGCGCTCACCGGCGATAATTCCGCCGCCACATCTTCACCGCTTGTTGCTGCCATCACTCCAGCTAACAGCAAAGCCAATCCCAATGGCGGCACCATAGTGATGACAGTCAGCGACACGGCAGAGAACACCAGCGCAACTCTGCCGGACGGTTACAGGATGATTTGGGAGCGCGGCGACGCACCCTTCACCGCCAATCATTTTGTCTGGCTGCGTTTCCGCCTGGAAACGCCGGATGGCAAGCCCGTCAGTGATTCCGAACCGTACATGGGAATGGCAGGCCACGCCGAAATTGTAAGTGCCGATCGCTCCGTCTTCGCGCACATCCATCCCGACGGCTCGGTCGCCATGGCCGCACTGGAACTGACGCAGAAAAATTCAGCGCAAGGAAATGCCGACCCGAGCGCGCGAGCGGGTTCGAACGCAGGCGGCGAGCTGGGCGGCACGGGCATGGCCGGCATGGACATGTCGATGGATCCGCGCTCCGCGGGAGTTTCCTTCCCCTACGGATTCCCCCAAGCCTGCTACTACCGCCTCTTCGTGCAAATGAAGCGCGGCGGAACAATCGAAACAGGCGTCTTCGATACGCTGGTGATCCACTGATGCGGACCACCTGTGGTGTTGGCGCGAACGTTTCCCTCGGCGCTCTCGAATTCTTCGAGAGCGGTTACGAATTATCAGGCCGCATCATTCTTGCGGCGGTTTTCGTTACCAGGCTTCTCGGCGCGATGCGCTGCGATTCCTTCATCAGGCGGTTCATGAAGCCGGATATCACGTACGGCTTCCCTGCCGCTTGCGCTTCCAGGCCAACGCGCGCCACTTTCTCTGCCGTCTCGGCATTTCTGAACGGTCTGTCCGGCTGCTGCGCCACTTCCTGAAATTCCGTCACGGTCGATCCCGGACACAGCGCGCAAACGCGCACTCCCAGCGGACGCACTTCCTCGGCAATTCCTTCCGCCAGCAGTAAATCGAAAGCCTTGGTCGCCGCATAACACGAACTGAATGGCAGCGGCTGAAACGCCGCGAGCGAAGCGACGATCATCACGTCGCCATGCTTCCGTTGCACCATCGCAGGCATGTACAACCGCGTGAGGTGCACCACAGCGGCACAATTCACCTGAATCATTTCCAGCATTTTTGCCACGGGAATCTCGTGCACGAAACCGTAAGCGCCGAAACCAGCGTTGTTGATCAGAAACTCGACCTCGATCTTCTTGTTGGCCGTGAACGCGTAAATCTCGCCGGGAGCTTCCGGCCGCGTCAGATCCGCGGCGAATACTTCGGTCTTGATACCGCGCTGCGACGACAGATCCGCAGCCAGTTTCTGCAGCCGGTCAACGCGCCGCGCCGTCAGCACCAGATTCGCGCCGCAAGCCGCGAGCAGTTTGGCCAGCTCCAACCCGATCCCGGCGCTCGCACCGGTGATCAGCGCCCATTTGCCCCGCCATTCCTGCTGCCACTTTTCCGCCACGGAATCCCCCGATAAGGCGAAGACCAGCTCTCAACGCCACTCCCGCAGACTCTATCACAGCGAAGACCGCACAATTCAGCCGGGCTCGTCCGAATGACGGATGGGACGAAGGTTCAATTTTGGAAGGCGCCAATGCAGGGAACGCCGAGGACGCGTCAGCGGAGCGGGTCAGGTCGCAGGGTTAGAGCAAATGATCACGCATTGTCGGGCTTTGCGCGCGGCATCACGGTGTCCCGCAGGCGAACACCCTGCTCCTTCATGCGATCGAGCACGCGTCGCGCCCACACGAACTCCGCCGCGAGTATGCCCAGAGCGAGCATAATCGTGAGCCAACCGGGTCCGGGCGTCGCGATCATGACGATTCCCAGTGCGAGCAGCGTGAACCCGATGAGAATCTTAACGACCCGCTTCGCCTGCTGGAACGAATTGATCAGCACCGATCGTCTCACTTCACGAGCGTCACAGCGCTCGTGGTCGCTTTCCTAGCCGCTCTAGTGGTTAGATGCGGCTCAATCGGTTAAGTATCGGCATGCACGCTGATTTCCATCGTAAAAGTTTCGCCACAGGCACAAATTTTGATTCGTGCGCGGACAACAGTGGGCTTGCATGACGCAGCAGCGCTCGAATCTGCGTCGCACAGCGAGCCAGAGCCACAAATGGAAAGTTTCTGCCGGGTAAGTGGCCATACGGAACCGCACGTGGCAGTGGAATGGAGATCCCGCAGCCGGGTTTCAGGAAATCAGACAGCGCAGCGACTACTAAAACTTGTACACGATCCCCACCGAAGCTTTCGGGCTGATCTGATACGTGTTGAAGAACCGGCTGGCGATACCGTCAATCGCGACTCGCAGCGCCGCGTGCCGATGGTGGCTGTTCAAATCCACACCCACGCCTGCCAATCCGGCAAGCGCGCCTTGCCCACCATACGGCGTCTGAGGCGTAATCCACATTCCTCCGATCATCGCGTGCGCCCAGACGTCAATCCCCTTCGGGCCCACATAGCGTACCCGCGGACCGATTCCTCCGAACACCAACCAGGAATTCTGCCCGGGCTGGCTGCCGTAGGTGGCCGCCACCTCCGCGTCGGCTCCCAGCCAATCCCGGTACCAATAAACCGCGGAAGCATTTCCGCCGTTCATGTTTGAGGTCGTCCCGGGAACTTCGTAGAAACGGAAGAACGTGTAGCCGACATAGACGTCCCAGCTGTACTTCTCAAAGACTCCTTGCACATCTTGAGGCATTGCCGCCGGAAGCGCAGGTGCCGGAGTGGCGAACGCGGGCGCTGCGAATATAGCCGGGGAACTTGCTGCTGGGCTTGCCGGGGTCGCCGCCGGTGCCGGTGCAACCGCGTAGGTCATGAAGGCAGGGCTCGCGAGCGTGACGGAATCCCCGAAGTTCGCCTGCGCTCCGGCGTTCAAGGCCACGAATAACAGGCCGCCCAATAGAACAGAGATATATTTCATCGCCTATTTCCCCCAGACGAAGCAATGCCCTACCCGCTTCACCATAACTCTGAGGGATAGCCAAAGGGCGTGTCTACAGGATTGATTGGGTTTGCCGCCTGGATGTCACCCTGTTCGCTGGGACAGTCTGATGCCAGACTATTGGGTCCGGAGTGGGCTGGCGACTCGTACCGCGGCGTCTCGCTGAATCGCCGAGCAGGCGAACGAATTCACCGCTGAGACGCAGAGTTCGCAGAGAACGGCCCCGCTACCGACCGATTAGGGTTGTGGCATCGAACCCGCATGCGACGAGGCTTGACCGACGCAATCTTCGCTTGACCTGACATTAATTTCTGCTATTCTGCGGGGGCTGCCTTACCAGCAGCGCTTATCAAGAGTGGTTGAGGGGACAGGCCCTGCGACGCCACAGCAACCTGGTGCAACTGCCAAGGTGCTAATTCCTGCCCAGTGGGGAGAGATAAGATCCTCGATAGACCGGCCACCGGTCGTTGAAGATTCAACTCCCAAGCTGAAGTCGAATTAAAGCCTGCATTCGCAAAAGCGAATGCTCGCAGCGTGTATTGCGGCGCATGGTGCGCTGGGCAAGGCCTATCTCTATTCAGTTTGCGTTCGAGGGCCTCGACCAGACCATGACGCCGCGGCGGAGCACATTTCGCCATATTGGGCGGAGCTGAATTTGGACGATAACAGATGCGGTGAAAGAGAAAGTCGCTGACACCGCGACACAACGGGCCGAACAGAAACGAAAAAGAGGATGAACTAAGGAGCACGACAATGAATTTTGCGACGAGGACGATTCACGCGGGGCAGCCATCGGAACCGGAGACCGGTTCTCTGATCGCGCCCATTTTTCAGACTTCCACGTACGAACAGGACGCGCCCGGGCAGGACAAGGGCTTCAACTACTCGCGCACAAATAATCCGACGCGGCAACGGCTGGAGACTGTGCTCGCCGAACTGGAGGGCGTGCAATACGCCGCCCTGTTTGCGTCCGGACTCGCGGCAGAGAACGCCGTACTGCAGGCATATCTGCGCCCCGGCGACGAAATCGTGATTCCCACCGACGTCTACGGCGGGACGTATCGAATCCTTAACAAGGTCTATGCGCCAATCGGCGTGACCATCAAGCAGTTGGATATTTCGAATCGCGCGGCGCTCGAAGCGGCCATCACGGATCGCACCAAACTGCTATGGATCGAATCGCCAACCAATCCGCGCCTGCTGGTCTACGACATCGTGGACATCTGTAGCCTCGCACACGCGAAATCGGCGCTGGTGGTGGTAGACAATACCTTTGCGACGCCATATTTTCAGCAGCCGTTCGAGCTGGGTGCGGACATCGTGGTGCACAGCGTGACGAAATACCTGGGAGGACATTCGGACACGATTCAGGGTGCGGCGCTAGCGAAAGAAGCGTCGGTTTTCGAACCGATTAAATTTTTGCAGAACGCAACCGGTGCAGTGCCCTCACCTTTTGATTGTTGGCTGACCTTGCGTGGATTGAAAACGCTGGAGCTGAGAATGCAGCGGCACGAAGAAAACGCCATCGCCATCGCCAATTCGCTAAAAGGCCATCCACTGGTGCGCCAGGTTTATTTCCCGGGGCTGCCGGAACATCCTGGACACGAGATCGCGAAAAAACAGATGACCGGATTCGGAGGAATGGTATCTTTTGAATTAGAAGGCACGATCGAGGAAGTGGTGGCGTTCTGCTCCTCGCGGCATTACTTCACGCTGGGCGAAAGTCTGGGCGGCGTGAAAGCCCTGCTGTGCCATCCGGCGACGATGACCCACGCTTCGATTCCCGCGGAAACACGCGCGGCACTGGGGCTTTCGGATACGCTGATTCGCCTGTCTCCCGGCTGCGAGAACGCGAAAGACCTGGTGGAAGATTTGCTCGAGGGACTTACATTGCTGGATCATCAGCGCAAAACTCAGAAGGTGGTTGCGGCCGGTGCCCACTAACACTGCGGGAGTGGAACCAGCTGCACGCGGAAGCGCGTGGCGGCCGGGCTCCGCGAAAATTGATGTAGGAATTCTGGGCGCGACCGGCGCGGTCGGGCAGCAATTCATTGCACTGTTGGCGAATCATCCGTGGTTCCGCGTTACGTGGCTGGCTGCGAGCGAGCGTTCGGCGGGAAAACGCTACGGCGATTTGGCGTGGCGTTTGCCGACGGAATTGCCGGAGGAAACAGCGCGGCTTTCCGTGGAAGCGCTGAAGGCCGGCGCAGGTCCGCAGCTGGTATTTTCGGCGCTGGATTCTTCGATCGCGGGCGAAGCGGAAGTGGAATTTGCGCACGCTGGGCACATCGTGGTCAGCAATTCGCGCAATCATCGGATGGATGCGCTGGTGCCGCTGCTGATCCCGGAAGTGAATCCGGAACATTTGGGATTGCTGCCGCTGCAACGGAAAACTAAAGGGTGGAGCGGCGCGATCGTCACGAATCCGAATTGCGCGGCGATGCCTTTGGCGATTGCGCTGGCGTCTTTGCGGACTTATCAGCCGAAGCGCGTGCTGATCACTACGCTGCAGGGATTATCCGGCGCGGGATATCCGGGTGTGCCTTCGCTGGATGCGACCGCGAACGTGATTCCGTTTATTGACGGCGAGGAACAAAAGATTGAGACGGAAACGCGCAAAATTCTGGGGCGCTTGGTTGCGGATGCCGTCGAACTGCATCCGGTGACGGTGAGCGCGACGAGCACGCGCGTTCCGGTGATTAATGGGCACACGGAAAGCGTGTCCGTGGAATTCGAGAAGACCGTGACGCACGAGGAGATATTGGCGGCATTCCGCGATTTTTCCGGCGAGCCGCAGAAATTGGAATTGCCGAGCGCGCCGCAGCCGCCGATTGTTTATCACGATGCGCCAAATCGCCCACAGCCGCGCCTGGATGTGGAGCGCGGCGGCGGAATGGTGACGCACGTAGGCCGCTTGCGGGCTTGCTCGGTGTTGGGCCACAAATTCGTGCTGCTCAGCCATAACACGATTCGTGGCGCGGCTGGCGCGGCGATCTTGAACGCGGAATTGATGGCCGCAAAGAATATTCTCGGATAGTCAAACCCACTTCGCAGCCCTTGATCTTGTTCAGCGCGACTGATGGGCTGGCTCCGCCGCGTGTCTTACGAGGATCTGTTTGAACCGCGCGAGCTGTTGTTCGAGCGTGTGAAACATATCCTCGGCGCCGGAAAGTTCGCCGGACTTTGCCAGCAACTCCAGCCGCTGAGCGGTTTCCCACGCGCCCGACAAAGCGAAATTCCCCACCGAACCTTTCAGCGTGTGTGCCGCTCATTCCAGAAGTTTCGCATCCTGAGTGCGCAAGGCCGCGCGAATTTCGTCCAGCATGTTGGGGCACTCTTGAAGAAATATCCCGGCAAGCTCTTTCAATAACTCGCCGTCACCATCGAAGCGCGCCAACAGTTCCGCATCGCTCGGCGCCTTGGGGTTCGAATCCGCAGGAACATCAGCAAGCTTCGGACGGCCGGGAAAAGCCGCCAGGATTGTGGCCGCGAGCTCGCCTGGACTAATGGGTTTGGTTATATATTCATCCATCCCGGCTGCGAGACAGCGTTCGCGGTCGCGCTTCATGGCATGCGCGGTGACGGCGATGATCGGAATGTGTGCGCCCGTTACGAGTTCCTTTGCGCGGATGCCAGCGGTAGCCTGCAGCCCATCCATTTCCGCCATTTGTACATCCATGAGGATGATGTCGAATTGACAGGATTGATTTAGCTCCCAGTGCTCCAAGGCTTCCCTGCCGTTGTTTACCAAAGTCACCACGTGGCCCTGTTTCTGCAGCAGTTTTTGGGCTAGCAAGCGGTTGATCGGATTGTCCTCCGCGAGAAGGATGTTTAGCTTCGGGTGCGACTGGTCGACAACCGTGCGAGTGGTCAAGGAACAGTCCTCGTGCGCGGTGCCATGCTCCGCTGAGCACAGCATCACCATTTAATTTTGGGATTGTCGCCACGCGATCGAGCGCAGCAGCAGGAAGGGGGAACTACAGTTCGATCCTAGGCCTCGGGACGCAGTACGTCGATGCCCCGATGTTCGGGTGTGCAACAGCGTCGCAAAGCACAGGCTGCAAATGCGTGGACCAACAGAACGCGAACCCGCGAAATTAGGTGAGTACCCGTAGCAGAACGAATTTGCGCCCTCGTCCCCGATCAGACCGCGCGTGGCTGAAGGAGGACGAGGGCGTTCCGTGCGAACTGTTTATGGCAGAGACAAGGTCCAGATCAGCAGCACAGGTACGTTGTCATCCACCGCAGCGAAACGGGCGGTGTCTCCCGTGGTCATCACCGCGAGGCCGAACGCGCCACCGAAGTTCGGGTCCACGGAAATTTCCTTCACAAATTTGCCGCCGACGGTGAACTCGACAATCTCGCTAGGCTGATTCGGGTCGGGATTAATGGCGTCGTTATTGGCTACGACGAGATGGCCGTTGGGCGCCATGATCATGCCGAGGGGGCCGTGCAAATGAACGTTGTCCTGGTAGATGATTCTGCCGGTGCCGTGATCCTTCTCTGCGCAGCCAGCGTTCGCGACGGCGAAGACGGCGTTATCGTCGCTGGAGGCAACGTACAGAACGTCTCTTTCGGCATCGTAAACCAATCCGGTGGGAGCATCCACAAACGTAACCGGGTCGCACTGGTGCTGGTAGCCGGATGCGATTTGAGTGACGTTCTTTACCGAGACGCCGCTCGAGCTGACTTTCAGATCGAGGCGCACGACCGTGCCGGTCAATCCGTTCGCCACGAAGAATTTCGCCGAGTCCCCTTCATCGAACAGCGCTGAATCCCAAGGACCGTTGATCGAGGAATCGGCGATGCTGCCCACCTGCTTGCCGCTCGAGTTAATCACCAGAATCGAGCCGGGCGTGGCGTTGCCGCAAGTGCCATCCGGCGACGGAAAATTGCCCACCAACACGAAACCTTTGCGCAAGATGTTTAGCGCAGTGCTGAGACCCGTCGGAGTGGCACTCTGGAAGAAAAGAGACTGCGTGCCAGTGGAGGAGATGTCCACGATGGTGGTTCCGGTGCCTTGCAGGTTGCTGACGGCGTTGAAATTCGATACGAGAATGTCGCCGGGTTTAGCTGTGCCTGGTGGAAACCGGGGAGGCACGAAGGCGACGCCGTATGGGTTCACGTCTCCATTGGCCGGGACCGTGGAGACGCTTTGAACGGGCGAGGGGAGGAACGGCTGGTGATCTTCGTCCTGTGCCCAGGCTGCTGCAGGCAACACAAAGAGAAGGACTGTGAGAATGAGCAGGCTCTTGCGATGAAATGCTAGCGGGCCGATTGAGCTATGGCGATTGACGAATCGTACGTCTTGAGAGGCGTCGCGCTTCATTATGTTTCTCCTTGTCGAGCCCAGCGCCGTCGAGCGTCGGTCGGCGAAGGAGCCTCGGAGATTCCCTCAGTAATCCGCGAGTCAACTGCGCGCTGGGACCGTGCTTATACCGCTGAAGGGTTCTGAGGCGTGTCACGGCTGCGTCTGTAATTTGTCAAAAATTTGCAACATCGAGGTGGGCCTAGTACCGCACAGAACTGCGATCTTTTCGCGGTCCGATAACCTCGGAACTCGCTCGCTATGCCCTTTTCGACACGGAAGCGGTGGAGTTGACATTCAGCCAAGCGAGGCGCTGCTACATTGGTAATCGACGAAATGATTATCTTGCCGGACGACCGGCTTGCCGTGTGTCCGGCGACTCTCCTCAGGGAGAAACCTGCGTGCGCAACGTTCGCTTACGGACGAAGTTCCTGCTATCGCTGCTCGCGATCACCGCTGGACTGAGCAGCGCGACGCTGCTGACAGTCAGCTACAGCGTGCAGAATCGCGTGCGCGAGAATATTCGCGAAGACCTGCGTAACTCCGTCGACATTTATCAGAGCTTCGAGCGACAGCGCGAAGCTACCTTGAAGCGCTCGACACAACTGCTCGCGAACCTTCCCAACGTGCGCGCCATGATGACCACCGAGGACTCCGCAACAATTCAGGATGCGTCCGAGGATGTCTGGAACCTGAGCGGCAGCGATTTGATGGTTTTCGCGGATCGCTCGGGCAACGTGGTGGCGATGCGCGGCAAGAGCGCGAGCTTTGAGCGCCCAGCGGCGCAGAAATTCTTGCAGCTTTCTCTGAAGAAGGAAGAGCCACGCGATTGGTGGTTCGGCGGAGGACACTTGTATGAGGTGTGGATCCAGCCAATATATTTCGGGGCGGAGTCCAAGGATTCCACACTCGGTTATCTGGCGGTAGGCCACGAAATTGACGAGCGCGCGGCGAAGGATTTCAGCAAGATCGCTTCGAGCGATGTGGCATTTCGCTGGGGCGATACCTTTGTGGCGAGCACGTTGACAGAAGCGCAGCGGGCCGAGCTCGCGCGGCAGCCACAACGCGATTCCGCAGGCTCGCAGGAAACGCAAATCGGCAACGAACGATATTTCGCGACGACCGTGGAGCTTCCTCCCGACGCGCAGCCGAGCGTGACGCTCACCGTATTGAAATCGTTCGACAAGGCCACATCATTTCTGCGCGATTTGAATCGCATCTTGCTAGCACTGGGATTGCTCAGCGTGCTCGCGGGCAGCGTCCTGGTATTTTTTATTTCGCACACGTTTACGCGGCCGCTGGCGAATTTGGTGGCTGGCGTTCGCGCACTGGAGGGAGGCGACTACGGTTTTCCACTGGAGAGCGCGGGCGGGGACGAGGTCTCGGAGGTGACGGGCGCGTTCTCGCGGATGCGTATGAACCTGCAGAAAACGCAGGCGGAGCAGCAAAAGCTGGAGGAGCGGCTGCGTCAGGCGCACAAAATGGAGGCCGTCGGGAGGCTAGCGGGCGGCGTGGCGCACGACTTCAATAATTTGCTGACCATTATTCGCGGCAACAGCGACCTGCTGATTGACCGCGACGGCGCCGACGCATTCCACAAGCGTTGCGTGGAACAAATTCAGAAGGCCTCCGGGCGCGCCGTCGCGATGACGCGGCAGTTGCTGGCCTTCAGCCGCATGCAAGTGCTACAACCACGCGTATTGGATTTGAATGCGGTGGTGGCGGAAATGGGTAAGATGCTGCCGCGCTTGATTGGCGAACACATCGAGCACGTCTTTGTGCCGGAGCCGAAGCTGAAACTGGTGACGGCGGACCCAGGGCAAATCGAACAAGTGCTGATGAATCTGGCGGTGAACTCGCGCGACGCCATGCCCGGAGGCGGAACGCTCACGGTGCGGACCGCGAACGTGGAGATGACGCACGTGGATAGCACGCGGCACGGGTCCATGCCGTCGGGATCGTACGTGTTGCTGTCGGTGAGCGACACCGGCATCGGCATGAACGAAGAAACCAGGACTCATATTTTCGAGCCGTTTTTTACCACGAAGGAGGTCGGCAAGGGCACGGGGCTGGGCCTCGCGACCGTTTATGGGATTGTGAAGCAGAGCGGTGGATTTATCTGGGTGGAAAGCGCGCTGGGAAAGGGGACTACGTTCGAAATTTATCTGCCGCTGGCGTCTGGTCCCGCATCCAAAACAGAGGCGGAAGCCAAACAAGCGGCGCTGCGGCGCGGAAGTGCGACGATTCTGGTGGTGGAAGACGAAGCCGGGGTGCGCGAGCTGGCAGGCCAGTTCCTGAAGGCGCAGGGCTACACGGTGCTGGAGGCAAAAGACGGCATCGAGGCGCTGGAAATTGCGGCGCAGCACGAAGGAACCATTCACGTAACGTTAACGGACATGATTATGCCCCGAATGAGCGGCACGGAGCTGGTGAAACGGCTGAAAGCGATCCGGCCGCACATGAAGGCGGCATATATGACAGGCTATGCCGAGTATGCAACCTCTGGTAATGAATCGTCTTCCAATCAGCAGAGTTCGATACTTCAGAAACCATTTTCCTCGACTTGTTTGGCTGACATGATCCGCGTCGTGCTGGCAGGACAAGCCAACGAGAAGGCGAGCGACGCCAAAGAATGCCGCGTCCTCTAGGGAGCGCTGGGAAATTTCGCAGCGTGCGGCGCGGCTCCAGGCGAGCAGACAGGCCCTACCAAAATCATCAAGGAGGCCCCGCCATGCTAGGCAACGGGCGCCGAAAAGTATTCATTCATGTGTTGATCATCGCCAGTTTTTTGTTGCTTTATTCCCCGCCGGGCAAATGTCAAAACGCTTCGGCACCGCCGGCTTCGCCCGGTGCTGCGCCAACTGACTCAGTGCCGGACATCCGTGCGCTCGCGGATTCGGTGCGCACGCTGCAGGCGCAGGTGCAGAGCTTGAATTCACAGGTGAGCGAGCTGCGTGCCGCGGAGGAACGAGAACATGCTGAGGCGCGTGCGTTGCGCAACGAGCTGAATCGCGCGACCGCAAAGCTGGTCGCGACCCCTGGCCAAGCGCATGACGCATATGCTTCGGTGACCCCGCCCGTGAACGCGCCGCTGGATAACACGGCACTAGCGGCTGTGGCTGTGGCTGCGGCTGGTCCGGCGACTAACGAGGGGGGTGCGTCACTCGAGCAGCGCGTGGCCAAGCTGGAAGACAATCAGGAGTTGACGGACGCAAAGGTGCTCGACCAAAGCCAAACGAAAGTGGAAAGCGGATCGAAGTATCGCGTGCGTTTCTCCGGAATGGTGCTGCTGAACGCTTTTGAGACGCGCGGCTCGGTCGACAATTTGGACTTCCCGGAAGTCGCTACTCCTCCCAACGTGCCAGACACCTCCGGAGCGTTCTCTGGCTCGCTGCGCCAGTCACAACTGGGAGTGGAGGTGTTCGGGCCGGACGTGGCGGGAGCGCACACCAGCGCCAATGTGCGATTTGATTTTGCAGGCGGGCAGGTAGACGCGCCGAACGGTGCGGTGATGGGAGTGGTGCGCTTGCGCACCGGAACGATCCGAATGGATTGGGCCGACACTTCGATTGTGGCGGGACAGGATTCACTGTTCTTTGCGCCGCTGGTGCCGACCTCGCTGGCTTCCTTGGCGATTCCGGCGCTTTCGTACTCCGGGAATTTGTGGGTCTGGACGCCGCAGATACGCATCGAACATCGTGTGGCGCTGTCGGAGGATTCCACTTTGCTTTTGCAAGCTGGAATTCTAGATTCGCTTACAGGCGATTATCCCAACCCGCAAGTGCGGGTGCCGAGCGAGGGTGAACAATCGGGACAGCCGGCATACGCTGCGCGGGTGGCGTGGAGCCATCACGCGTTTGGCAGGGACGTGACTGTCGGAGTTGGCGGATACTATGGGCGGCAGAATTGGGGATTTGGACGGGGCGTAGATGGATGGGCGGGCACGACGGATGTGACCGTGCCGCTGGGAAAATATTTTGATTTCACCGGAGAATTTTATCGCGGCCGCGCGGTGGGCGGATTCGGAGGCGGCATCGGACAAAGCGTGCTGTTCTCGGGGCCAGTGACGGATGCCACCACCACGATTCGCGGGCTGGATTCGATGGGCGGATGGATTCAGCTGAAATACAAGCCAAAGGCAAACTTCGAGTTGAATTTTGCACTGGGGCAGGACAATCCCTTCGCCGGCGAGCTGAGGAATTTCCCCGCGACCGTGTATTATTATGGTCCGCTGACTTCGCGCAACCTGACTCCGTTCGTAAATTTCATCTATCACGCGCGTTCGAATGTCTTATTCTCCGCGGAATACCGGCGCTTGCAGACGTATTATCTCGACAGCAATCTGGAGACGGCTAATCAAATCGGACTGAGCGTGGGTTACATATTTTGACATGGAAGTCGCAAATGCGGCGGTACGTCAGAGGGCTAGGTTGGCTGCTCGCGTGCAGTGCGTGCGCGGGCACGAGTGCGGCAACGGCTGACGCGCAGACGTCCGCTGTTACCGCGGAAGTTTCAGTGTCGAAGCCTGGGTCCGGGGGACATCAACACGGAATCACCGGCAATCGCGCGGATGAATCTCAGGTAGTCGTGTGGCTAACGCCGCTGGATGCGCCGGCTGCGAACGATCCGGCCACGGCTGCGACTGCGGCGAAGGTTCCGGAGCTGGTGCAGCGCAACAAAAGCTTCGAGCCGCACGTGATCGTCGTGCAGGTGGGTTCGCTGATTCAGTTCCCCAACAAAGATCCCTTCTTCCACAATATTTTTTCAATGTACGACGGGAAAAGATTCGATTTGGGGCTGTACGAAGCGGGCACCAGCCGGTCGGTGCGATTCGACCGGCCGGGAGTGAGCTTTCTATTTTGTAATATTCACGCGGAAATGAGCGCGGTGGTGATTGTCGTGGATACGCCTTACTTCGCGATGTCAGATCGCACGGGACATCTGACGATCCCCAACGTTCCCGACGGCCGATACCAGCTGCACGTGTGGTACGAACGAAGCTTGCCCGAAAATCTGAAAGGATTAAGCCGAGTAGTCATGATCTCCGAGAACACGCACACGCTGGGACCGATTCACGTAGTCGACAACCCGAATTTTACATTCGCGCACAAGAACAAGTACGGCGAAGACTACGTCCCGCCGCCAACCGAGGGCTACCAGCATCCTTGAAACTGGGCGCATCCGGCAAGAAGTGCGTCCGTTTGCTCGTCGATCGCTTCCGACTTACGCTGTGCCGAAAAACTGCAGCAATTCATTTAAGGTTTCCTCGGGACGTTCTTCCTGCAGGAAATGGCCGCAATCGAGACTGTGCCCGGTAACTGTTGAGGTGGCTTTCGCCCGCCAGGTCGCAAGGACATCCCACAACTGCCCTACGCTGTTTTTTGCCCCCCAGAGGGCGTGAACCGGCGCCACGATCTTGTTGCCCGCACAGTCATCCGCTTCGTCCATCTCAAGACCGATATCCGCGGCCGCTCTGAAATCCTCGCACGTGGCATGAATCGTCGACGTGCAACAGAAGCACCGAACATACTCGCTCACTGCCTCAGGCGTGAGGGCTCCCGGCGTCTTGTTCAGCCCGCTAAGGATATCTCCCAGATCGTACTGAGGATCGAGCCCAATGAGATGTTCTGGTAGCGGCGCACCTTGGATAAGGAAGAACCACCACATGTACTTCGTCGCAAACGCTTGATTGGTTTGTCGGTACATCGTCAACGTCGGAGCGATGTCCATAAGACAAACCTTTTTGACGCTCTTGGGAAAGTCGAGACACAGCCGGTGAGCGACGCGAGCACCGCGATCGTGGGAACCTACAAAGAACTGTTCGTGGCCAAAATGACGCATCGTCTCGACTTGGTCCAACGCCATTGCGCGGAAAGAGTAGTTGATGTGGCGATCTCCGTCGGCCGGACGGCTCGAATCCCCGTATCCTCGCAGGTCAGGCACATAGACCGCGAACCTCTCGGCAAGTCTCGGCGCCACTTTGTGCCAGGTCACGTGGGTCTCGGGATATCCATGCAGAAGGAGCACCGGCGGTCCGTCGCCTTTGTGAAAAACAGGGATCGTCGCCCCGCTGGTACGAACGTCAGTCCGCGTAAAGCCGGGAAAAAGCTTGGCTGCAACATCGGTCAACGGCTTCGGTGGCACTTCGGGCAACGATACCTGTTTCATGGGGACAGTTTGCGTGGCTGGAATGTTACTGGGTATGGCAGAGGTTCCAATCACAGCGGTAAATGCTGAAAGTTTGAGCATCTCCCGGCGGTTCATAATTATTGCTGAGTCTTGCTCGCGCAGGTAACACCTCTCCAGCGCCGTCGGTGCGAATCTCAGTCTGCACGTAGCCGAGTAAGAGTTCGGCCGCAAGGTCCTTGGACGGCTTATTTTGTCGTTCGGGCAAAAGTGTGGACTTCATGGCGACAAGTTTACATCGCTTGAGTCATGCCGCGGTACAGCGACTCACTGCCAAGTCCTCACTAGCGCGGTCATCGGAAACTTGCCGAGCACCAGAATTTACAAGTTTTTGACATCTGCTAAACGCTGTGGTGACAACGCCGCGCGCCATCCCTCGCAATCTATTTACCGGAAGATTACGGACTGGGGTTGGGATTACAATGCAGGGGTCCTAGTGGTCGCCTGCGTAGCCGTGGAATCGGCCAAACCGGCGGCGCGACTCTGCGCGTTCACAAGCGATTCCATTGGTGAATTGATATGCCGGAGCGGACGTTGCAATCAAAGGAAGGATCTGTGGATACGATACTGGTGGTAGAAGACAGCCGGCCGATGCAGCGCACTCTGCAGCGGCTTTTTGAAGCGGACGGGCTGCGCGTGCAGATTGCCTCGGACGGCATCGCGGGCCTGGAAAGTTTTCGCAAGCAAACGCCGAACGTGGTGGTGCTGGACTTGAAGCTGCCGCGTTTGCCCGGAAAGGAAGTTTGCCGGGCGTTTAAGGCGCACGCCGCGGGTGTGCCGATCGTGGTGTTGAGCGCGAATTGCGAAGTCGAGGACAAAGTGCTGCTGCTGGAACTGGGCGCGGATGATTACGTCACAAAACCCTTCAGCCCCAGAGAATTGCTGGCACGCGTGCGGCGAGCAATGCGTCGCGGCGCATCCGCGACGCCGGATGCGGCGGCCACGGCCGCCAGCGCTCCCCCTGCGCATGAGCTTCTGACTTTCGGCGACACCAAGATTGATTTCACCAGCATGGTAGTGACTCGCGCAGGAAAGGCGCTGGCATTCACGGCGCAGGAATTCAAGTTGCTGAAATACTTCGCGCGCTGCCCCGCCCGCGTGATTTCGCGGCAGGAACTTCTGAATGAAGTCTGGGGATACGAAAACTATCCCACGACGCGGACCGTGGACAACCACATATTGCGGATCAGGCAAAAACTCGAGCCCGACCCGGCTCGCCCGCGATATTTTTTGACCATGCACGGCACGGGCTACAAATTCACACCGGGTGATGGCGTAGCTGCATTGGAGATGTAGCGCCGCTAGTCGAGGAGCCTCTTGGCACGTTTGCGATTGCGCACGCAACTTCTGATTGCCACGCTGGTGATCATTTGCGGGCTTTTGGGTTCGCTGCTCTTGATCGTGCGCCACACGGTGCGCTCCGAAGTTGACGAAGGAGTGCGGCAGAGCACCAACGATTCCCTGCGCGCGTTCGAAAACGTGCAGCAGGAGCGTGAACTGCAACTTTCGCGCACTGCCGCGATGCTGGCCGAACTTCCCCCACTGAAAGCTTTGATGACCACCGAACACGCCCTTACGATTCAGGACGCGTCGGAACCCCTATGGAAGCTGGCTGGCAGCCAACTTTTTCTGCTTGCGGGGCCAAACGGACAGGTGTTGGGATTTCACGGCACAAATCCGCGCTGGAAAACGAACGTTGCGGAAGAAAACCTGGCAAGGTCCATAGAGCAGGGCGAGGACGCAAGCTGGTGGTACGGCGAAGGCCAACTCTATCGCGTGTTCCTGCGGCCGGTCACTTCCGGCACGGAGAGCGAGCGCAGGCAGCTGGGGATTTTGGCCGTCGGCTACCAGATAGATGCAACGGTCGCGGAGCAACTCGCGCTGGTGGCGGGTGGGGCCATCGCGCTGACCACCGGAGACAAGGTGATCGCGTCCACACTTTCGCCCGCGGATCAACGCGAGCTGGAGCAATTGATACAGAAGAACGCTGCTGCGAAGGACGGAACGCGAGAAATGGATTTGGGTTCCGATCAATACCAGACCGCTTCCGTGGTGATACATAGCGGACCTCCGGTGTCGGTGAAGTGTTACGTGCTGATGTCCTTGCAGCCCGCGAACGCATCTCTGCGGCGATTGAATCGCACGATTTTGCTGCTGGGGATCTCAGCGTTGGCGCTCGCTGCCGTGCTGCTGGGATTCGTTTCTTCGACGATTACACATCCGCTCGATAACCTGGTCGCTGGCGTGCGGGCGCTGGCCGTGGGTAACTACACGTATTCGATCACTCCGCGCGGGAGCAGCGAAGTAGCAGAACTGGGCGAAGCGTTTTCAAAAATGCGCGGCGAGTTACTGGCGTACCAGCAGCGGCGATTTGCGACGGAGCGGATTGCAGCTGTGGGTCGAGCGGCCAACTCGATCTCGCACGATCTGCGGCATTATCTTGCGGCGGTGGTGGCCAACGCGGAGTTTCTTTACGAAGCTGAGAAGTTGAAACTCAACCGCGACGAAATCTACGAGGAGATAAAGACCGCTTCGGAACAGATGGTGGATTTGCTCGACTCGCTGCGCGAATTGGCTCGTGAGGAAAGTTCGATTGCGCCAATACCCGCGTCTTTGAACCAAACCATACGCCGCGCGGTGGACGCAGTGCGGGCCAGGCCCGAATTGCGACATCTGGAGATTTCGATCAGCACGCTGGGCGAAATGGATGGCGTATTCGATCCCAAAAAGATCGAGCGAGCATTTTTCAATTTGGTA
Organism: uncultured Acidobacteriota bacterium; assembly: GCA_963786205.1. GTDB lineage: Bacteria > Acidobacteriota > Terriglobia > Acidiferrales > UBA7541 > Palsa-295. The sequence goes on along the minus strand of CAWAYG010000009.1, from coordinate 81,363 downwards.
CTGAACGCTTGCGAGGCCACGGTGCCTTCGCAGGGATACGTGAAGATCGAGATTAGCTCACTGGGGGAATCGTTTGAGGTGCGCGTGGCGGATAATGGGACAGGAGTGCCGTCTGCGATTTCTGGCACGCTGTTCGATCCGTTTGTTAGTCTGGGAAAACCGAATGGCACCGGGTTGGGCCTCGCGATCGTGAACAAGATTGTGCAGGATCATGGCGGTTCGGTCACGCTGGAGAAGACGTCGGAAAGCGGAACTACTTTTCTGGTGAAGTTGCCGCGGGCCGCGCGACTTGAAAGCGTGGCGCAACAGGCGGTGGTTTCCTAGAAACTGTGAGGACCACGGCAACACATGTGCCGGCCCTGCATCGCTGGCGCGGTAGTTTGCGGCGGGAGACCAGCGGGCCAGACGCGAGCGCTACGAAAAACCGAGCGAGCCGGCCGTCAGTTGGGCCGATCGCTCTTAGGGCGCGGGGTTTCTCTCACAAAGCAGGAATCGCAGACGCGGGTTCCGTCTTTTAGAGTGAAGTCCACTCTGCGGCTCGAGTCAATCGCGGCACCGCATTTCCCACAGACATCGCTGGGCGTTTCGCTCATAGCCTTTCACCTATTCTACCGCACAACGACGCGTGTGTGTTTCGTTTTGCCGTCACGCCGATGCCTTCTTCGGCACGGCTGCTGCGTCAACATGGGAGAAGGCGTAGAAACGGGCATTGCAATCGTCGCAGCGGTACACGCGGACATGAATGACGCGAAGAAGATATTTCTCGATGGGGCCGCTCCGATGCGAACGAGCGATCTCCACACTGCGCAGTACGCGCGTAGATGTCTGTCTGCGATGGGGTTTGGCTCTGTGGCGGAGCTGTCTGGTTGATCCGAAAATAATTCAGTTTCGTGCATAGCGATCATTCGGTCGCGGGGATCGCCCATCCAAAATGCCGAAAAGCTCGATTACCAGTTTTCCAAAGAAGTAAAGAACCGCAACGGCCATGCAAACGAATGAGGCAAAAGACAGAAATATCTTCAAGAACGTGACGGTGGAAGCGCCGGGCCCTGCGGAATTCGAGAGCAGCGCTATCAGCGGAAGAAGCTCGGTGCAGTGACCCACGGGCCCTCCTGACGCTGCGAACAAGCGGCAACACGCGGCGAATCAAAGGAGAAAAACCGAACGCGCCCAAGGCGGAAAATGCGCCGCGCGCTCCATGCACTCCAGTTGATGATCTGGCAGATACGAGTTCGTGGAAATACAGTAATTGCTGTAAGTCGCGCCCAGGGCAGACTCGAACCGCCTCTCCTCGCGGCGGGTCGGCAAGAGTGGGTCCGCTGCGAGTGTTGTTTTTGGGCTGGCGTGCCGAGGCGCTGTGGACGTTCGTCGGGGGCCGGTGTTAAGCTTGCCGCCCGAACGTAGGCAGATGGCGTAAGCGCGCTATCTAAATAGACGAGATTCCGCGCGCGTCGCCAGGATGAGAGTCGATGGAACCCGATCCCAAGAACGCGAACAATGCACCGCAGGGCACGCTCGCTTTGGCGCAACCGATCGCCTCGCCGCTGACGCGCGCCGCGATTTTTCTGGTGCTCACAGTAAAGCCGGGCGCGGAGAACCGGACCACAGTGCGCTCGTTCTGCGCAGACCTCTCAGCGCTCTATCGCGCGGTCGACTTTCGCGACATCGAAGCGGGACTTTCCTGCGTGATGGGATTTGGGTCCGAGGCGTGGGACCGGCTGTTCGGCACCCCGCGACCGACGGAGCTGCACCCGTTTCGCGAAATCCGCTCCGGCGGGCGCCACGCCGTGGCGACTCCCGGCGATTTGCTGTTTCATATTCGCGCCAAGCGCATGGATTTGTGCTTTGAGCTGGCGACGCAAATCACGGGACGCTTGGGCGATGCCGTCGAGCCGGTCGACGAAGTGCACGGCTTCCGTTACTTCGATGACCGCGACCTGATTGGTTTTGTGGATGGCACGGAGAATCCGCGCGGGCAGGAAGCGACGGACGCCGTGGTGATCGGTGATGAAGACGCCGCTTTCGCCGGAGGCAGCTATGTGATCGTGCAGAAATATTTGCACAATCTTCCGGCTTGGAATGCGCTTTCCACCGAAGCGCAGGAACGAGTCATCGGGCGAACGAAACTAGCGGACATTGAATTGGACGCGTCGATCAAGCCGACCTGTTCGCACAGCTCGCTCACTACGATCGAAGAGAACGGCAAGGAGATCAAGATTTTGCGCGACAACATGCCGTTCGGCCGGCCCACGCATGGCGAATTTGGAACGTATTTCATCGGCTACAGCAGGTCGCCGCGCACCATCGAACTGATGCTGCAGAATATGTTCGTTGGCAGGCCGCCGGGAAATTACGACCGGCTGCTGGACTTCAGCCGCGCCGTCACCGGGAATTTGTTCTTCGTGCCGTCCGCGACGTTTCTGGATGATGTGAGCGACGAGCCGCCCCCGGATGCGGCGCCCGCCGCCGACGCGCAGGCGACGGACGAGACGAGCCAATCCGCGCCATCTAATAAAGATGGATCGCTCGGTATCGGATCACTTAAAGGAGAGATCGGCCATGAATAATTTGCATCGCGAGCTTGCCCCGATTTCAGATGCGGCCTGGGCTTCCATCGAAGAGGAAACGACGCGCACGTTGAAGCGTTACCTGGCGGGACGGCGCGTCGTGGACGTGGCGGGGCCGGGAGGCAGTGCCCTTTCCGCAGTCGGGACGGGCCACTTGCGAAAAATCACGGCTCCTTCGGGCGGCATTCTCGCGCGGCAGCGCGAGGTGAAAGCGCTGGTGGAACTGCGCGTTGCGTTCGAGCTGGATCGCCAGGGAATTGACGATGTGGAACGCGGCGCCAATGATTCGAACTGGCAACCGGCGAAGGACGCGGCCCGCGAGCTCGCCTTCGCCGAGGACCGCGCCATTTTTGACGGCTACGCGGCCGCCGGAATCGGCGGTGTGCGACAAGGCACCAGCAATCCGATCAAGACGCTGCCGGCCGATGTGCGCGAGTACCCGGACGCAATTGCGCAGGGGTTGAGCCAGTTGCGGCTGGTGGGCGTCAACGGACCTTACGCCGTGCTGCTCGGCGCCGATGCGTACACCGCGCTCGCGGAGACCAGCGACCATGGATATCCCGTGCTGGAGCACGTGAAGCGTTTGGTGAAGGATGAAATAATTTGGGCGCCGGCGATTGCTGGTGCGTTTGTGCTGACGACGCGCGGCGGTGATTTCGGTTTTCACATCGGGCAGGACGTTTCGATCGGCTTTCTCAGCCACACGGATACTGTGGTGCGACTGTACTTGCAGGAGTCCTTCACTTTCCTGCTGCTAACTTCCGAGGCTTCCGTAGCGCTGAATCCGCCCGGGAAGGCAAAGAAGGACTGAGGAGTTTGTGTCGCGTCTGCGAAACCGGCACTTCGGCGGTTAGAGAATCCCGGCGAGAAATTCAATCATGCGCCTTCCGACGCGATCCTTCTGCTGTTCAATCTTCTTCTGCACGGCGTAATTCGGGTTTGGAAAAGTTTGCAACGTATTCCATTCCAATTTCAGTTTCGACGCTTCGGCGGCTGCGGCTTGCAAATACGCGCCGGGATTGTCCGCGACTCGCTGGCACATCGCCGCCAGCTCGGCAGGACTCGTGCGTTCTAGTTCGTGCAGGGAGATCATAACTTCATTCTACGCCTTATTTCCGCCTCCGTGTGCCAGTGGACGGGCTCGCGCCAACAGGCCTACCAGTCCGGCCGGTCCTTGTGAAAGCGCATGCGAATTGGCGTGATCCTCTCTGGCAGCCAGCCGTGCACAGGACACTCCAGGCGTTGCGGGAATTTCAGCGCACCCGGCACCGGCGGCACGACGAGCGGCGCGTTACACTTTGGGCAGGTCATAAGCTAATCGGCAATTTGCGAGGGGAAATGAAAAATGGCGGAGAGGGTGGGATTCGAACCCACGGTAGGATTTCTCCTACACACGCTTTCCAAGCGTGCTCCTTAAACCGCTCGGACACCTCTCCGCGGAGCTAGAACTTTAGCAGCGTAGCAAATCGCAGTCGAAGCGGCAAACGGCTGGACGCGCGGCGGGAATACGCGGTGCTCGCCGGAAGTAACAAATCCGCGGAAGGTCTGCTACACTTTCGTACCCCGTTCCGGGGTAGTGCAATTGGTAGCACGCCAGCCTTTGGAGCTGGTTATCCTGGTTCGAGTCCAGGCCCCGGAGCCACCCCACTTCAGCGGAAGGCAGTCCTCGGCAGGCGCTTCGCACACCGATTTCAAGCGCAACCGGTACGCCAGTTTCAACTCGAGGGCAAAAGCCTGAGCGCTGCTACGCTGCCGAATCGCGACGACGAACTGGCCGAACAATCTTGAGGGAGTTAGATGGGAGCGATTCCGGCTTCAGCGTACTGGGACGCTGCAACTTCAAATGCTCTTCGCTGCGCCGCAGCAGATTTTCGAATTCCTGTTCAGAGCAGACGTTGGCCTGGGATAAATTTCTTTGATTCGAACTCACAGCCCCTCCTTACGAACCCACCCTTGGGAGGCAATTTATCTAAAGCCTGTTACGCGAGACTAGACCTCACGACTGGGACTGTCAAGAATATTTGTGAGATTTGCGGGACTTTTCGCGAGATTTAATGTGGCGTTGAGGTTCGCTGCCGGCGCCGACCAGCGCGGCGGCCCTTGCGCAATGTGGCCAGACACCTTAGTCTGTCGAGCGGCATGACTCCCCAATTCCTGATCCTCGGCGTTATCTCGTACATCGTTTTTCTGTTTTCGACCACCTGCCACGAAGGCGCGCACGCCTTAATCGCGCGGATCGGCGGCGATTCCACGGCGTTCCACGGCGGGCAGGTGACGCTCAATCCGTGGCCGCATATCCGGCGCGAGCCGTTTGGCCTGGTGGTTGTACCAATCCTTTCCTATTTCGTCGCGCACTGGATGATCGGCTGGGCCAGTGCGCCCTACGATCCAGCCTGGCAACAGCGCTACCCGCGGCGCGCGGCCTGGATGGCGCTGGGCGGGCCGGCGGCGAATTTTACGCTCGTGATTCTGTCGGCGATCGCGATTCGCGTTGGGATGCATTTCGGAATTTTCGGCGTGCCCGATGCAGTGGATTTCACGCATATCACTGAACCGCTGGCGCCGGGAATCGCGGGCTTCGCAGCGACGTTCCTCAGCATCGTCTTTCTTTTGAACCTGCTGTTGGGGACGTTCAACTTACTGCCCGTGCCGCCGCTCGATGGAGTTACGGGAGTCACCCTGCTGATGAACAATGCAACGGCGCAGCGATTTCAATACTGGGTGCGGACGTCAGGATTTGGGATGCTCGGGTTGCTGGTCGCTTGGTACGCCTACGACAAGATGTTCCCCTACATTTTCAGATTTGCGCTGGCGGCGCTTTACCCCGGGTACAGGTGGGGATAGCAAGCCTGCGCAAGCCCTCGAACTTCTTGGCCTCAGCGGCTAAACAGTTAGCGGAAAAATGAACGTACGCCGAGCTTTTGACTTTGTAGCGGCCAGCTCTAGCTGGGCGCCGTTGACTTTGTCGTTGCCGCGGCCGTCGTCCGGGTCATGATCGCGTTTCAAATGGGGCACAACCTGCGCGTTCGGAACACTCGGTGCGTTCGCTCTGGGTTGCGTCGCGCAGTTAAGCCCTTCTGCGTCAATACAAGCCTGCCATCCTCGTTGGTATCTCGTCTGCAAGATAGCCATCCGAGGTGGAATCATGAATCGCGGAACAGACGATGCTCGGGCGATAACAACGGCGGCTTGCCGCAACAACAGTTACCGCGTGGAAGTATCGGGATGGGACGCGAGGGAAAATTTCTTTGTCGAGAAAACGTCGCTGGACTGGCGGGAAAGCGAAGGCAAAACGGTTGCTTTGCACGCGACGGTGCGACTTGACAGCATACGGTTCGTGCGGCTGCTACGTCCGCTGGGTGGGGGCGCCGACTTCCCAGTGCCGCATCGCGCAATCAGAGTGGAAGACAGCAGCAAGGACGCCTCCTGCACCGATGTAGGGCTCGAGCAGATGCAACCGCGCAGCACCGTGAGGAACTGTGTGGAAGCGGCGGTCGAAATCATAATAGCGAGCAGCGTGCATCATTGAGAGCCTGAAGGGCGAGAACGGTCCGAGGAAGTAACCGCGCAGGGTCGAATCCCAGTCTGGCACCACGGTGCCAGATTGGCACGAGCTTGGTGCAGCGGGAGCTGACTGTGGAGATTAATAGACAGCGCGCCTCCGGGCACGATTCGTTACCTGCTTTGCGGTCAGGCGAAGCATCCGTGGGTATTACGTACGTCGAGAAATCCGCTGCGCGCGACAAATCAATATCGTTAGGAAAATCACTTGTTGTTCCGCTCTGGCCCCTTCCTTGCCTTGTGTGTGTACTATGAGCGTCCTGCTAGAAAGACCACTGGTAGAGCTGTCGCGAAAGAATCTCCCGATCTGCATATTGCACGATGAACCGGACCACGTCGAACTGACATCCGAAAGGCTCGAAGCAGCTGGTTTCCCGGTGACGGGAACGACCAACGCCGAAGAAGCTCTGCAAAAAGTGCGTTCCGGAAGCTGCCGCGTGGTCGTAGCGGACATGAAGATGCCGGGGATGGATGGCCTGGCGTTCCTGGAGAAAACGCGTCAATGCGATCCAGGGATGTAGGTGATCCTGGTGACGGGATTCTACGCCGTAGATTCCGCCATCGAAGCGATCAAGCACGGCGCTTACGATTATCTTTGCAAGCCGATCGAATACACACGATTGCTGAAAACTCTAGATGACCTGACGGATTCGTTTACGCGCGGACTGCAGATACGGGATCTGGAGGACAAGCTGCTGGATAGCCTGCTGTTCCACGGAATCGTGGGGCGCAGCCCGGCGATGCTGGAGGTTTTTGACCTGGCGAAAAAAATCGCGCGGCATTACACCAACGCGCTGATCACCGGGCCGACGGGTTCGGGGAAGGAATTGGTCGCGCATGCGCTGCACCAGATGAGCCCCGTGTCGCAGGAGCGCTTCGCGGTGTGCAATTGTTCAGCGCTGGTGGACACGCTGCTCGAAAGCCAGTTGTTCGGTCACGTGCGTGGATCTTTCACCGGCGCGACGGAAACGCGGCCGGGACTATTCGAGTACGCGAACGGCGGCACAGTTTTCCTGGACGAAATCGGTGAGACCTCGCTGCAGATGCACGCCAAGCTGCTGCGGGTGATACAGAATCGGGAAATCCAGCGCGTAGGATCGCCGGAAGTTAGGAAAGTGGACGTGCGTCTGATCGCGGCCACCAACCGCGACCTGCGCGCCGAGGTATTAGCCGGCCGTTTTCGCGAAGATCTTTTCTACCGGCTCAGCAGCATTGAGTTGCGCGTGCCGGGCCTGGCGGAGCGTCCCGCAGACATCCCGATTCTGGTGCAACACTTCGTGAAAAAATACGGCGAGACCTACGGCAAGCCGTTCCAAGGGCTCACGCGCTGGGCGCACATCGTGCTGCTGCAGCACGACTGGCCGGGCAACGTACGCGAACTGGAAAACGTAATCGCCAGCGCGGCGATCACCGCAAATTCCGATTTCATTGACGTTTGCGATTTGCCCGAGCATCTGCAGCGGTCTCGCCGCCACACCGCCTCCGCCACCACGGTGTGGAGCCCGCTTCCGCTGGACGAGGTCCGCAGCGTGCACATACAACGCGTGCTGGAAATGTGCAATGGCAACCGGGTACGCACTGCCCAGGTGCTAGGGATTGGCCGCACCAGCCGGTACCGCTTCTCGAAGCGCTCGGACAAACCGGTGGCGCTGGCTGCGCGCCGTTCGGCATGACGATCCCGACAGAGGTGTCGGGGCACGGTGTGCACGGCGCTACCGCCGAAACGACCGACGGCGGGCAAGACCGTGTAGAGCAGGACGGGAGCATGACCAGGCAAGCATCGCCATCGAACGGATTCACAGCGCTCGCAGATTTCTCGACGCAGCGGCCCGAGCGAATCGCGTTGCAATTTGCGATCGAAGTCTGCGGGTTCGACCGTTGTGGACATTTCTTTACCGAGCGCTCGGAAACCTGCAACGTCAGCATTCGGGGATGCAAGTTCTACTTGCGCACGGAAGTGGAGCGTGAAGCGATTTTGGCTTTGCGGGTGGTCGAACGACACGATCAGCGCGGGAACAACGCGGCGCCGGTGCTCTTTCAGGTTGTGCGTATTGGGCGCGAGCCGAGTGGATGGACGTTGGGAGCTTTAAAATTGCGCGCTGAAGATTTGTGGCCGATGCGGCCTATGCACTCGTTCGGCGGTGTCCCGTCGCTCGACTGATTTTTGTTCGGCTCCCGCGTTGACGCGATCGCCATACCGGTACTTCAGCGGCTAAGCCGTTTGCGGAAAAACCTGCTGATCCGTTTCCTCAGGAACTAAAGAGTTCGTGTGGGAAGGCGAGAGTCTTCGTAACTGATTCTAGCCACTAACCACTCATCCCTAGCCACTGCTTTTCTCCCCAACCGGGTTTATGCCATCCCTCACCCAATTCCGCCCTGCGCCAGTCGCCAGGCCACCTTTTCCTGCTCTTGGTCCCGTCAGTATTTCTACGAATATTCAACGACCCCGGATTGTGTTAGCGTGAGTCGGGGAACCATTGAAGCCCCACAAAAGGACGCACCATGCCCGAACCGGCGCAAACTCGAACCACCGTCTCCGCCTCGCAGCGCCTGCTCGCACCCTGGCCCGCCTCGAATCACTCGTCACGCAGCACTCATCGCTGCCCAAATCAATCGCTAGCGAAACAAAATCGAAAGCCAGTGCAAGTCATTGAAAACAATCAACGGCGACTCAAATCAATCGCTAGTTTTTGTCGTTTTTTTGCGATCACAAGGTCACAAGCGGCCCGTCCCGCCTCGCGGGACGGACGCTGGCGATTCGACTCGCTTGCGGACAGACCACGACGATTTGCCATTCACGAATCACGATTTACGACTCACGAATCGCTCTTCCCCGCGCCGCGCCGCTCGTGCGCGTCGGCCGTGCTTAGTTGCCGGCGGATTCCGGCGTGTACGAGGCGCTGCGCAGCAGGGATGGTGGCAGCGTCACCGCGGAATCCATGCGCACCAGCATTCCTGTTTGTGCCGGAAGCTCGACGTCCTTGCCCTTTTTAACCATGATGTACGCCGAGGTGCCCGCCAAGCCGATGATTGTTCCGCGTGCGACGTTGCTGAACAGGACGCCTACGAGCGCGCCGGCTCCGGTCCCGAGGCCACCGGTCATGATGTCACCTTTGATGTCGCGTTTTTGTTCGATCACGACGCCTTCCGTGGTTTTCAGGTCTTTGCGCTTCTTGGTGTCTTCTGCGCTGCCGCTGTAGAGCGAGAGGATGCTCATTTGAGCCGGGAAAATGCGGCTCTGCACTTCGACCGAATTGAATACCAGGTTCATCGAAGCTCCGCCGCGTTCCATGGCGAACCATTTGGGACGCGTGACGCTGGTGACCGTGCCGTGGACTTTCGAACCGGCGGGCAGGATCAGCTGGTTGCCGGAAAACACCGGTTCGGCAACGATTGCGGTGAAGGGGTCGCCGTCTTTCGCGACCGCGGTGGTGAGACCTGAAACCATGGTGAGTCGAACCTGCGTGCCGGGTTGAATTACGGTGGACTGCGCGTGTACCGCGGGAGTCAGCCAGAGCATGGCCGACAACAAAGCAGAAACGGAAACGAGACGCTTCATGGATCCTCCGTGATCCTCGGCGGGAACCGGGACGCGTTCCCGCGAAGGAGGGCTCTGGACATGGCCGAGCCATCCCCGTTTCGTGGGGGTACCGCTGGCGCCGCGGTGGAGTGCGGAGGTTGCACTCGGTCGATAAGATACTCCAGCGGGAGGAAAGGTTGCGGCAAATTCAAGGCGGGGTGTTCCTGAATGGCACCTACGGTATTGGGCGTTGCGGGGCCGGTCGTCGCAGACGCGATAGCGCCAGAGGCGAAACAGCGGCGCATGGTGCGTAGTGGAAATATTTGGCACTGCAAGTTTACTGGCGCGACACTGCGTTGCGAAATCATCGGTTCACGTTTTGCGTGGGATGCTATTTTGTAAACAGGCGAACTCCTGGAAATTGAAAACATAGGTAAGAGTGCTATGCGAAACCGCTGGTGGATTGTTTGCGTGTTGCTGTTGAGCGTCGCGTCGGTCGCCTTCGGGACGGACTATGCGATTGTGGTAAACCCTGCCAATACCGTGCGGGCGATGAGCCTGGTGGAACTGGCGAAGATATTCAAGGCCAAGACGACCATCTGGCCGGATGGCAAGGGCATCACGCTGGTGCTCCGCGAGCCCAATTCGCCGGCGACGAAATTCATTCTGGAAAAAGTGCTGGGCGGGACGTTCGACGAAGAAAAGGCCGTGTTGAATGACCCGAGCCGCAAAACCGTAGTGCCCGTGGTTTTCGCCGAGAGCGACGATGAAGTGATGAGAATCGTCGGCGGCAACGCGGGAGCGATCGGCGTGATTGATGTGTACAACATCACGGGCGGCGTGAAGGTTTTGAAGATTGATGATAAGCAGCCCTTCGATCCGGGGTATGTCCTGAAAGGCCGTTAGCCGGCACGCAAAATCCCATGCGAGGAAAACTGTGAAAACCCGAACCTATCTCTCCTGGATGGTTACCGCTATTTTGACGTGCGGCGGCGTGGACGCCGTGCGCGCGCAAGAGTCCGCGCCAGCCGCGAGCGCGACAGAAACCATACCGGTGTCGACCCACTCGACTTTGGCGGAGAACGCATACGAAATGGGCATGGTGCAGCGCGAAGACCGGCTATTCGTGGACGAAGGCCTGCAATTTTTTCGCCAAGCGGTGAAAGCCGATCCGCAATTTGCCCTGGCGCACGCGGCGCTGGCTTATTTCACGACCGATCCTAAAGAGGAAAAGCAGGAGAGCGCGCTGGCCGTGAGGTATATCGACAACGCGTCGCCCGACGAGCAGGTGCTGATCCGCTGGATGAACAGCACGAAGAACGGCGAAACAGTAGTGGCCATTTCCGCGATGAATGACTTGCTCGCGAAATACCCGAACGACAAGCGGCTGGGCAATCTGGCCGGGGAATGGTTGTGCGCGTATCAGGGGGCTTATGAGCACGGCGAAGCGGTTTTGTCGCGCCTGCTGAAGAACGATCCCCGCTATTATCCGGCGCTGAACAATCTGGCGTACTGCTATGCGTTGAGCGGACAGCCGCAACTGGCGCCACCGCTGATGGAGCAGTATGTGGCGGCATTGCCCAACGAGCCGAACCCGCAGGATTCTTACGGTGAGATCATGCGCATGCTGGGAGATTATCCGGCGGCGCTGGAGCACTATCAGAAGGCATTAGCGATCAACCCTCATTTCAACGCATCGCAAGCGGGCGTGGCTTCGACTTACGCTTTGATGGGAGATGAACGCAAGGCGCGGGTGCAATATTTGGTGGCGATTAGGGGAACGAAGGAGCGATCCACGCAGATCGGCTATCGGATTCTGTACGCGATGACTTACGATCGCGAAAACAAGCCGCGGCTGGCGCGCGCGGAATTCGAGAAGGTAGATACGGAAGCGCACGCGGCAGGGTTAACGGTGCAGGAAGCGGAGATTCATCGCGCGATGGCGCTTTTTAATCCGGATGCGGCGAGCGCGTTGAAAGACCTGGACGAGGCGCGCGAGGATCTTTCCGAAACGCGCAAGAGCAATTTATTGCCAGGAGACCGCGACAACGAGCTGGCGTTGATATTACAGGCTCGCGCGTTTATCGCGGTGAACGCGGGAAAGACCGATGCGGCGCAGGCCACGTTGAAGCTGCTGGCAAATATGGCGCAGACCAGCCGCAGCACGCCGGTGCAGGAAGCGTATCACTCCGCTAACGGAGGAGTTCTTTACTTGCAAGGCGATTATGCCGGAGCGATCGCGGAGCTACAGGAAGACCCGCAGAATCCTTTGTCGCTGCAATTGCAGGCAGAGGCGCAGACCAAAGCCGGGCAGAATGCCGATGCGCGAAAGACGCTGGAGACGTTGGCTGCGATCAGCGACGAGCGCGTGGAAACGGCGTTCGCGGCACCACCCGCACGACTGGCGCTGAAGCACGATGCGACGCGGCCAGCACAGGGCGGCGCGAACTAGATCGCCGATAGCCGTGTTTGAGAATTTATGGGAATTCGGTGCCGTTCGTTTGACCGCTGCTTCTTTTTCCTGATCCGCTGGGACCATCCGCAGATATTTTTCCGCTGATACAATCATCTCGCGTCTTTCGTGGGCTGGAACGCTGTGCTAGACTTCGCGAAGCAGTTTTTTGCGTGGATAATTTCTGCGCGGTGACTGCCGATGGGTGGAACTTCGGGCTCTGCGCAACGATTCCCCGCAAACCCCGCCAGGCCCGGAAGGGAGCAACGGTAGCGGGTCAGTCTCGTGTGCCGCGGAGTACCCGAAGTTCCTCTAGTCGCGGCGAGTGGGTGGATCTCACAACACATTCCATGACATACAAGGTTATTGCCCGAAAATACCGGCCGCAAACATTCAGCGAGATTGTGGGGCAGCAGCACGTGACACGGACGCTGGCGAACGCGATCAATTCGAATCGCGTGGCGCATGCGTACATTTTTTCGGGCGTGCGCGGCGTCGGGAAAACCACCAGCGCGCGCATTCTGGCGAAGGCGCTGAACTGCGTCAAGGGGCCTACGGCCGAGCCGGATGGGACTTGTGATTCGTGCCGGGAGATTTCTGCGGGGACGTCGCTGGACGTGCTGGAAATTGATGCCGCGTCGAATCGCGGCATCGATCAGATTCGCGAACTGCGGGAGATGGTGCGTTACGCGCCGGCTTCCAGCCGCTACAAAGTAGTGATCCTCGATGAAGCCCACCAGCTGACCGATGAAGCCTCGAACGCGCTGTTGAAAACTTTGGAAGAACCGCCGGAGCGGGTAGTGTTTATTCTGGCGACGACGCGCGCGGAAGATTTGGTGGAGACGATCAAATCGCGAGCGCAGCTCTTTCAGTTTCGGGCGCTTTCGTTCAAGGAAATTGCGGAAGAAATTGAGCGGATCGCGCGCGAAGAGAAATTGACGATTGAGCCGGGAGCCGTGGCGGTTCTCGCGCGGGCGGCGGAAGGCAGCTTGCGCGACGGACTTTCGTTGCTGGAGCAGGCGATTGCTTACAGCGGCGAGGCGATTACGGACGCGCAGGTGCGCGAGCTTTTGGGAGTGGTGGCCGAGAGCGTGCTGGATTCATTGGTGGAGGCGATTTCCGAGCAATCGGCGGAGATGGCTTTGAGCTTGGTGCACCGGCTGATCGGCGACGGACAAAATTTGCAGCACTTCTGCCGTGAGGCGATTCGGCATTTCCGGAATTTGCTGGTGGCGCGGGTGTGCGGAGTGGACTCAGACCTGGTTGCGGCGCCGGAAGACGAGCGGCCGCGTTTGGCGGAACAGGCGGCACGATTCAGCGAGGAAGATCTGACGCGGTTTTTCAATACTTTGCTGGCGACGGACGCGGAATTGCGGCGGGCGCCGGACCCGCGGCTGCATCTGGAGCTGGGACTGCTGAAATTGATTAATGCGCGGAGGCTGGCGCCTTTGGAAGAAGTGCTCGCGGGACTTCGGGGTGGGGAAGTTCGCGGCGGTGGTGGCGGAGACATTCGCACAGGTGGGGCGCGCACGGCGAATTCTGCGGCCAGTTCCCTTCCGGCTCGCGCGATAGCGCCAGTGACTGCGGCTCAGCCCGTTTCTCCTTCTGGCGCGGCGGTGCGCATGGCGCCCGCAGCGAATGCGTCGTCTGTGACGGCTGGTGTTTCTTCTGTGATTCCGCCAGCCGCGACCACAAAGGCGGCGCCGGCTGAATCCAGTCCAATCGCTGAGTCCGGAAATGGGCGTGGATCGACGCCGAGCGCGGCGAGCGTTTCAGTTGCAACGCCAGTGGCGATGCCGACCCCGAGTCCGGCCGTTGCGTCGAGCGCCGTTGTGCGCGACGCGGAAGAACCGAGTAGCGGCAACGGAATTGGCTCCGCGCAAGTGGAAGCGATCAAATCCGCGCTGCAGGGGCAGAAATTTTTGTGGTCCATGCTGGATGCGGTGACGCGCTGGGAAGTGGAGAACGGCGAGTTGCGCCTTTTCTTCCCCAGCGAAAGCCGATCGCTGGCGGAAATGTTGCAGGCGCGCGACCCGATGGAACGATTGCGCACAGTGCTGAATCAAGTGGTCGGCCAGCCGCTGCGCGTCTGTGTTAAACTGGACTCCAGCCGGGGGGCTGCGCCGACGGGGCGCAGTTCGGAATTGCGCGCCCGGTTCGAAGAGGATCCGATCGTTAGGGCCATGCTTGAAAAGTTCGGCGGCCAGATTTCCAACGTCAAGCGCCCGGGCGAGGAATAACCATGGAAGTGAAAGCGCTTCAGCAAATGCTTTCGCAGTTCCGCCAAGTGCAGGAGAAGCTCGAGAAGCAGATCGACGAGCTTTCCGTGGAAGCTTCGGCGGGCGGTGGCATGGTTACGGTGAAGATGAACGGCCAGAAGCAGCTGACGGAAGTGCGCATCGAGCCAGACATTTTCAAGAGCAAGGATCAGGAAATGCTGCAGGACTTGATCCAGGGCGCGGTGAACGAAGCGACGCGACGCGTAGATGAAGAACTTTCCAAGCAGGTGAAGGAAATCTCCGGCGGCTTGCCTGGCGTCGCGGGGCTGAAGATTCCTGGATTGTTCTGAGCGGCGGTTCGTGCGGATTTGTGGTGGCTGAATTGTTGCGGGTCGTTCCGGTTATTGCGGTTTTGAATGTTCCGATTCCCTTCTACTTCAGAATTCTTTCAGTGAATGGAGTTCCATGCCTGATTTTGCCCCTTCGGTCACACGTCTGATTGATGAATTGAAGCGCCTGCCGGGGATTGGCCAGAAAACCGCGCAGCGGCTGGCCTTTTATCTGTTGCGCGTGGATCCCGAGCAGGCGTTTGCGCTTTCCGACGCGATACGTGACGCGAAGGAAAAGGTGCGCGAGTGTTCGATCTGCAACAACATCACGGATGCGGACCCTTGTTTGTTTTGCACCGGGCCTTCGCGCAGCAAGAAAATCATTTGCGTGGTGGAAGAAGCGACGAACATTCAGGCGGTGGAGAAGACGCGGGGGTTCGATGGGCTTTATCACGTGCTGGGTGGAGCGCTTTCGCCGCTGCAAGGGATTGGGCCGGATCAGCTGAAGATCAAGAGTCTGATTGAGCGATTGAAGGGCGGGACTGTCGAGGAGATTATTGTGGCGACTTCTCCTACGGCGGAGGGAGAGGCGACGGCGGTTTATTTGTCGAAGCTGATCAAGCCGCTCGGCGTGCACGTGACGCGGATCGCTATGGGGATTCCCGTGGGATCGGATTTGGAATATGCGGATGAAGTGACGATGAGCAAGGCGATGGAAGGGCGACGAGATTTGTGAGGAAGTACGCCAATCAGGAGATTGGCGTTCCCAGGAGACGCGCAAGCGTGGCGAGTCTTGCGTCTACTACTTGGCGGGGGTATATAAGGGTCGTCAGGCTGGGAGGTGGATGATGCCGACTTTGGATAAGTATATGGCGCAGTATGACCACGAGCATACCAACGTGTGGAACAAGATTTTGCACGGCGTGGGGATTCCGATCATTATCGTGGGGATTGTGCTGGCTGTTTTGACTTACTGGAAGATCGGGCTGGCATTGTTCGTTGCGGGCTGGGTATTGCTGCTCGCTGGGCACCGGATCGAGGGGAATAAGCCGGTGTTTCTCCAGGGATTGATTTACTTTTTGGTTGGCCCGATATGGGTGGCCAAGGAGATCAAGGATGCAATCTTCGGGACATCCCACAGGTCCACCGCAGCGCATTGAAGCTGAGCTGAACCCGAGTTAAATTGACCGGTCGCGGCAATCTAATTGCTCTTAATAAGCTCGAAATAGTGCCCTGAAGCGCGGCAGTCCCGGGTTGGCTACGAGTTACCTTTTCGCACATTTGCGATTGGCGGCCTGACGCTGCTGTGCCGTAGTGCTACCCTAAGAAATCGCCCTGGGGAGGAGTGCGTGACCGATTCCCTACAATCTGCCGATCCCGGCACACAGAAGCGCCGCAGCACGCGCATTGTGCAAGCCGTACCGATCACGGTGACGGGCACCGACGCGCTCGGTCAGCCTTTCAAAGAGCGCACCACGACGGTGATGGTGAATTGCCACGGGTGTAAGTACCAATCGAAACATTACGTTCCGAAGAATTCGATGGTCACGCTGGATATTCCGCGGCCGGAGGGTGGGCCGTTCCACACGCAGGGACGCGTGGTTTGGGTGCAGAGGCCGCGCACGGTGCGCGAGCTATTTCAGATTGGGCTGGAGTTCGAAATGCCCGGGAATTTCTGGGGGATTGCGTTTCCTCCGGAGGACTGGGCGTCTGGGGTGGACATTCCGACCGGTGACCTGACGGGGATGCTGGAACTGACGACGGCTGCCGAGCCGGCGGCTGGAATTTCGCCGCAACCGTTGCCTCCGATTGGCCCACCTCCGATGCCGACTCCGACTGCGCCGGAGAAAAGGATTGAGGCGCCACCATTTCAAATTCCGACGCCTCCAGCAAAGCCAGTTCCGGTCAATACACCGGTCAATGTGCCGGCTGCGCCGCCGGTGATGACGGCGAAGCCCGCGCCTCCGGTTGCGCCGGCGATTCCTCCTGCGGCTGCTGTGCCTGCCGCGCCTGCGACTGATAGCAAGATACACGTGGTTCCGGCCCCTCCGGCTGCGGCTGCCGTGCCTGCTGCGCCTGCAGTCCCCGCTGTGCCTGCGGATACGCAAGCGGCGCTTTCGCGGCAGATGGCGCGGATGGTGGCTGACGCGAAGGAAACCCTGGACAAGACATTGCGGCGCGGGGCGGAACAGGCGATTACAGAAGAGATGACGGTGGTGCGCCAGCAGCTCGATGTGCAGCTGCACGAGACGGTCGAGAAGGCCATCAAGGTCTCGATGGAGCGCGTATCGGAATCGGCGGTCAAGAAAGTGGTGCAGCAGGCCGCGGACCGCACGAAAGAAATTGTGGACGAGGCGCGCAGGGCGAGCGAGTCCTCGGCTTCGCAGCTGGACGAGAAAGTACGCCATGCCGTGCAACAGGCCGTGAGCCACGCTGCGGAACAAGCCGCGCAGCAAGCGGCGCAACAGGCGACCGCCCTGAATCTGAAGCAGTCGGTGGAAGAAGTGGTGGAACGCGCGCTGCGGGAACGCGAAGCGTCCACGCCATCGCTGGAAATACTTTCTTCGCCCGAGGCCGCTCAGAATCACCTGGAGCAATGGCGCAAGAACCTAGAAGAGACGGCGCAGTCGGTGCGGAGCAAGACGATCGAGCAGACGCAGGCCGAAGCTTTGCTCGCTTCGCAACAGTGGAATGCGGAATTTGAGGCGGCGCTTACCGGCGCATCGCAGAAACTGGGCGATAAGCTGACAGAAGTGTCGCGCGAAGCGCTGTCGCGGGCGGAGCAGGAGGCGGTGTCACGCGCGGCGGGGTTGCGTGCATCGCTCGATGAAGCAGCGCGCGGCGTGCTGGCGCAAACCGAGCGCGAGGCTGCCGCGCAGGCGCAGACTTTGCGATCGTCGCTGGATGAAGCGATTAACACGGCTGCTTCGACCATTGAATCGCTGGGCGCGGGGCTGACGCAGGAACGCCACCGCGCGGAAGAGACCAGGGCGCAACTGCAGGAAGCGGCGCAGAATGCGTTACGGCAGACGCGCCAGCAATTCGACGAGTTGCTTGCGGCGCAGCAGCAGGAGATGGGGCGCAAGGCGGACCAGGTGATCGCCGAGCGCGCACAGCAGATCGAGCCGGCACTGCAAGCGTCCGCGCAAAAGATTCTGGACCAGGCGGCGACCGAGCTGGAACAGAAACTGACGCCGCGGCTCGATCAAGTGCAACGCGCGGTTTCCGAATTGCGGCAGGCTGAGCAGCAGGTCGCACACACGCACAGCCAATTCCACGAGCAAGCGCGGCAGGCGGCGGAGCGGGTGGCGGAATTGCAACAAGGCGTGCACGCGCAAGTGCGCGAGGCTGCCGAGCGCGTGGCACAGTTGCAAAATTCGATCGTCGAGCAAGTGCAGCAGGCGACGGACCACGCCGACCGGCTACACGATACGGTGCGCGAACAGACGATTCAGGCTTCGGAGCTTGCGATACGGGAGTCGGTGGCTCGGCTGCGCAGCGAAGCAGAAAAAGTGCCGGCGGAAATCGAGAAGTCAGTCCGGGAAACGGCGACCAAGATCGAAGAAGAGATGCAGCAGCGCAGCACGGAGACGCAGCACGCAACTTACGAAGCGTTGCTGAAGGCTTCGGAGTGGTATCAGAAGAAAGCGCACAGCACGATGCAGAGCTCGATGGAGAAGATGGTGGAGCAGTCGTCCACCGCGCTGCGCGACCGGGCAGCGGAAGTTTCTAGCTTGCTCGCTTCCGAGCTGGATCATTACCGGCGCACGTATGTGGAGCACAGCACCGCGCAGATTGACGAATCAGCGAAAGAAATTGTGACCCGCGAGCGCGACAAGATGAGCGAGACGGCGCAGATGGCGACCGCGGGATTCACCGACCAGGTGCATCGCGTTACCGCCGATTCGCTGAAGCGCTTCGAGCAGGTTTCGCGCGACGCGCTGGAAAAAGCGCACGCCGATATGGAATTCGGCCGCGAAGGTTCGCTGCTGGAATATCAGAAGACGATTGACGAGCGCATGATGATGGGCGTGGAGCAAGCTACGGTGCACCTGCACTCGCAATTGGGGCCGTTGCTGGAGGAGTGGGAGTCCAAGCGCGAGTCCGAGAAGAAATTATGGATGGAGCAGCTCAAGAAAACGAACGATGAGGCTATCGAGCTGTATAAGACGCGGCTGGAGAACGCTTCGAATTCCTGGCTGCTGGCTTCGGCAACTACTCTGGGGCAGCATTCACAGACTGTGCTGGATACGATTGCCAAGGCCGCGGAAAAGCGTTTGCGGGAGACTTGCTCGGAAGTGCTCGGGAGCATGGGCGACACTTTGAAAGCGCGATTGTTGGGGCTTTCCACAGATTTTGGTCCGGAACCGGACGACGAATTTCCTCCGAAGAAGAAATAGCTCGTTTGGGGCTGTGTTCCGCTGCGCTGCTTCCCTTTTTTCTTCTGCTTTTTCCCACTCCGGTATAATAGCGGCCATGGCGAATCAGGCTTATCTGAGCATTTGGCTGAAAGAATTTACTGAAGAAAGCATGCTGGCGCAGTTCGGCGATTTTCTGGGGACGGTTCCCTTCTCCGCGAAGCAGCCGGGATTCACGCATCTGGAAATTCGTGCCGTGGATTCCACTGAAACTCCGGTGTACGAGCAGGACCTGCGCTCGTTTCCTTTGGATGCGGCGGGGATTATCGAGCTCGCGAAGGATTACGTGCACGACGATTGCAGTTGCGATGTGCGTTCGCACTGGGATTTGTGGGTGTTCGAGGGAGAGCCGCTTACGTCCCAGCAATTGCCGCAGGCGCTGTCGCTATTGTGCAACGGTGAGCATTACGACGATGGATTCTGGAAGGATAACGGGCACTTGGAAGTGAGTTTCGGATTCGAGCATCTTTTTACGGGGCATGGAGGGGTGCTGGGCATACGGCAGATCGCGCGGCCGGCGCCGCAGAATCAGGAAGAGAGCGATTTTCTGGAATCCATGGCGAAGCCGGCGAATCTACTGCTGTATAGGGAAAAAACGCGGGGAAATATCAAGGCGCTTTTCGATTGGGTGCGGCGGATTGAGAAGGCGTTGCCTATCGAGCGGTTGCGATTGTGGTCGGAAGGAGAAGAGAATTTTGAGGCGCGCCTCGAAGAGATTTTGGCTGCTCGTTAGCGCCGCGGTGGCAGTGGCTGCGCTGGCGATGCAGGGCGGGTGGGTAGCCGGTGGACCGAAGCGGGTGCACGAATTGACGCTCGCGGGGCTGCGGCCGGGAAAAGACGCGCTTGACGAAGCGTCCAAGAGATTTGGTAAGGAGTTCACGATTAACGCTCCCGATGACCCGAATGCTCATTCCTGGCGAATAGACTGCTCTGTGGACGGTTTAGTCGTCGAAGCCGGCTCAAACGGGATCATTCGAAACGTCACTGTCTCTTCCAATGTACCGGGAAGGATAGGCGCAGATTGCGACGACCGTGTTGCTTCACGCAAATTCCGCAGCCACTTCGGCACTGGGCGCAATTTGCTGCTCCGCGATCGCTGCGGGCGGATCGAGGAAATATACGAGAAGGCGGAATCGCGAAGCCCTTCCGTGAAGGGCAGCGACAAGTTAGAATTGTATTTATACAAATTTGATTGGGCTGGGCCGGACGTGCCGCAGGTGATGGAGGTGTCTTGCGACGCCTCTTCGCAAACGGTGGTGGAGATCACGCTCGCGGCTGCAACGCTCTAACCGGGACTTCATGAAGAAATTCATCGTGTGCGCAATTTTGAGTGCGGCGGCGCTGAGCGCATGGTCGTGCGGAAGCTCGCCTACGGCTCCGGCGTCTGGTGCAGCGGCAGGCTCGGCCGAGAAGGGTTCGCAAAATGCGGCAGCGGCTTCTGCGACACCGGGCGCGCCAGCGACGCTGGCCGTGCCGGACGAGATACAGAAGGCCGCGGAAACGGCGCTGGGTTCCGAAACTGAGGTGCTGCTGTACGGCGACCTGGCGAAAAACGGCGCGCGGCAGATTCTGGCCGTGAACCGCATCAAGGCGACGCCGCAGGTGACGATGCCGGGGACGGTGATCACACGCGGAGTAATTCTGGAAAACACTGGCGGCACGTGGAAAGAAATTCTGCGCTGCGACGAGCATTTGGAAAATCCCAAGGGATTTCTCGGCAATATTCCGCTGGCTGCCGTGAACGGCTGGCGCCTGCAATACGAACAGGATAACGCCAAGGGCCTGCTGCTCTATTTTACGCCGGCGGCGGATCCCAAGGGTGCGCGCATGTTGCCTGTCGAGGTGCGCTGGAACGCGAAGGCCAAGCGGTATCAATCCATGGATCGCAATTTTGAGAATTTTCTGTACGAGCTACCCGCGCTGGAAACTCCGGAGTCGCAAGTCCGCTTGTGAGCGCTATCGCCCAACCCGCAGCAGTAAGCGCCGCCGCACGTCCGGTGAAAGAAGCATCGGGCTGGGACCATCTGAAGACGCTGATTCCCTACGTTCGACGATATAAGAGCATGACCGCGCTGGGGCTGCTCACGAACACTTTGATGGGACTGGTCGGCGCGTTCCCGCAGTTGATTATCGGGATGATCACCGATTGCATCAGCGGCTCGGTGCGCACGCTTTCCACGCTGACCGGGACCGCGCGAATCGCGCTGAGTCCGTTGCTTTCGCTGTATGCGCCGATGAACCGGCACGCGTTGGGGCTTTTCTGCATGATCTTGATTGGCGTGATGCTAGTGAAGGGATTTCTGTCTTTCTGGACGCGGTGGATCCTGATCGGAGTTTCGCGCGAGATTGAATACGACCTGCGAAACGATATGCTGGCGCGGCTGGTGGAACTGGAGCCTGAATTTTACGTGCGGAACCGCACCGGGGATTTGATGTCGCGCGCGACGAACGATTTGAACGCAGTGCGCATGGTGCTGGGGCCCGGGATCATGTACAGCGCGACCACCATTGTGACGATGATCGTGGCGGTTTTTTTCATGGTGAAACTCTCCGCCAGTCTGACGTTGTGGGTGCTGCTGCCGGTGCCGGTGGTGGCCTTTGCGGTGCGATACTTTGGCGAGACGATTCACCGTCTTTCGGAGCAGATTCAGGCTGCGTTGGGGACTTTGTCCACGCGCGCGCAGGAAAATTTGACGGGCATTCGCGTGATTCGCGCCTACGCGCAGGAAAAGCCGGAGATCGAGGCTTTCGATCTGGCGAATCGCGATTATGTGAATCGCAACATCAAGTTGATTGCTACTTGGAGCTTGTTCTTTCCGTTTCTTACCGCATTGATCGGAATCACATTTGTGATTTTGCTGGGTAAGGGCGGGCGCGACGTGATTGATCATCGGTTTACGGTGGGGACCATGTGGGCGTTCTATTGGTTCCTGGGGCAGCTGGTGTTTCCGATGATCGCGCTGGGTTGGGTGACGAATATTTTCCAGCGCGGCGCGGCTTCGATGGGACGGCTGAATTACATTTTACACGCAAAGGCGCGCATCGGTGATTCCGCCAGTGCGGTCGAGGTGCGCGACGGAAACGGAGCTAGCGCAGGACGCAATGGGGATTCGGGGCGAGCGGCGGCGGAGCTGGGGTCTTCTATTCGCGGCGAAATCGAATTTCGCCATTTGACGTTTACGTATCCAACCGCGCGAAGCGAGGATGGGACTGGCGGCGGGCCGGTGCTGCGCGACATTAATTTGCACGTGGCGGCGGGGTCGACGCTTGCGATTGTGGGACCGACGGGGAGCGGCAAGTCCACGCTCGCGGCCCTGATTGCGCGGTTGTGGGATGCGCCGCCGGGAACTTTGTTCCTGGATGGGCGCTCGATTCGCGATTATCCGCTGGCGGAAGTGCGGCGCGCAATTGGTTGCGTGCCACAGGATACGTTTCTTTTCAGCGACACATTGCGCGAGAACATCGCGTTTGGAGTGGAGAGGGCGCTGGAAGAGCATGTTTTAGAGGCGGCAGAAATCGCGAGCATTTCCGGAGAGATACAGAGTTTCCCGCAGCGTTACGACACGATGGTTGGCGAGCGCGGCATCACGCTATCGGGCGGGCAGAAACAGCGGACGTCTCTCGCGCGAGCGGTGTTGCGCCAGCCGAAAATTCTGATACTAGATGACGCTTTGTCGAGCGTGGATACGGATACGGAAGAGCGGATTCTGCGGCGGTTGCGCGACGTGATGCGGGCGCGCACGTCCATTTTGATTTCGCATCGGGTCTCCACCGTGAAAAATGCGGATCAAATCGTGGTGTTGCGCGATGGGCGGATCATCGAACGCGGGACGCACGATGAATTGCTGGCGCTCGGCGGTTATTACGCCGATTTGAATCAGAAGCAGATGCTGGAAGAAGAGCTGGAACGCGAATGAGCGATTTCCGCGAAGAAGAAAAATTAGGCAAGCTCTACGATTCGCAGCTGACGCGGCGATTGATGGCGTATCTGCGTCCCTATCGGCTGCACGTGGTGCTGGCGGTTTCGTTCACGCTGGGGATCACGGCGCTGGAGATTTTGGGGCCTTTCCTTTTCAGCGTGGGGATTGATCGTTACATTATCCCCGGCTTCAACGGCAAAATCGCGCGAACCGCTGCGGTTTTAGGGCTGGTATGGGTCGCGGCGGCTTACGCCGGTTCCATCCTGGCGAGTTTTGGCCTGCAATACGTGCAGGTGCGGATCATGCAGTGGGTCGGGCAGGAAACGATGTACGACCTGCGCAAGGAAATTTTCGAGCATTTGCAGCGCCTGCCGATGAGCTTTTTCGATCGCAGCCCCATCGGGCGGCTGGTGACGCGCTCGACGACGGACGTGGACGCGCTGAATGATCTGTTCGCATCGGGCGTGGTGGCGATGCTGAACGATTTCGTGCTGTTGTTCGCGATGGCGGCGGTTTTGTTCCGGTGGCATCCGATGCTAGCGCTGGCGACTTTTTCGCCGCTGCCGTTCATGATTCTGCTCACTTATTTTTTCCGCAATCGCGTGCGTGATGCCAACCGGCGGATTCGCACGGCGATCGCGCGCATCAATGCGTTCCTGCAGGAGCATGTGAGCGGCATGGCGGTGGTGCAGCTTTTCAACCGCGAGCAGAAATCGTGCGCGAAATTCGCGGAATTGAACCACACGCACATGGTGGCTTACAAGGACGCGATTGACGCCTTCTCGTTCTTTTATCCCGGCGTGGAATTTCTGAGCTTTGCGGGTATCGCGCTGCTTTCCTGGGTGGGCGGAGTGCGGGTGATCGCAGGGACGATACAAATCGGCGTGCTGGTGGCGTTCATGATGTACGCGCAGCGGTTTTTCCGGCCGATTCAGGATTTGAGCGAGAAATTCAATATTTTGCAGAGCGCTATGGCGGCTTCGGAGCGCATTTTCCGGCTGCTGGATGAACCGGTGACGATTTTTTCGCCAGCGAAGATTCACGCGCTTCCCGCGCCGCGCGGTGAAATCGAATTCCGCAGTGTGTGGTTTGCGTATCACGGTGGGGCGACGCCGAAGGAAGAGGATTGGGTGCTGCGCGATGTTTCTTTCCGCGTGGAGCCGGGGCAGACGCTGGCGATTGTGGGACACACTGGCGCGGGGAAAACGACGATCATCCAGTTGCTGCTACGTTTCTACGATATTCAGCGCGGCGAGATTTTGCTGGACGGCGTGGACATACGAGAGCTGGATGTGCAGGATTTGCGGCGGCTTTTTGGAATTGTGCTGCAGGATCCGTTTCTTTTCACCGGGACGCTAGAAACGAACGTGAAGCTCGGCACCACGACCATTGACCGGGCGGGTACCGAACGCGCGCTTCGCGAAGTGGGGCTTGGCGCGTTTCTCGATTCGCAGCCCGGGGGCGTCGCTGCGGCTGTCACGGAGCGCGGCGCGACGCTTTCGGTGGGACAGCGGCAACTGGTGAGTTTTGCGCGTGCGCTGGCACATGATCCGAAATTTCTGATCTTGGATGAAGCGACCTCCAGCGTGGATACCAAGACCGAGCTGATGATCCGCGAAGCGCTGGACCGTTTGCTGAAGGGACGCACGGCGGTGGTGATCGCGCACCGGCTTAGCACGATTCAGCACGCGGACCGTATTTTGGTATTTCACAAGGGCCGGCTGCGCGAGCAGGGATCGCATCAGGAATTGCTCGCGCTGCATGGCATCTATTACCGCCTGTACCAGCTCCAGTACAAGGAGCAAGAGTTGATCGCTTCTCTATCCAGTGGGAATGCGCCGGGATTTTCGCAGCCGCTGCCTGCCGATGACTGACGCGTTGCTCCCCGAATTGTTGCGACGACAGACCCAGACATTTTGTGAGAACTTCTTGCGACCGCGATTTTCGTCGACGCGCGCCTGTGAGCCCGCTCCATGAGTGAGCGTGAAGTTTTGATCTCGGCAGGCGAAGCGTCGAGTGATATGTACGCGGCGCGACTGGCTACGGCGCTCGCAACTCGGACCGGCGCGAGGTTTTTTGGCATGGGCGGGCCACGCATGAGAGAAGCGGGCGTCGAACTGATCGTGGATTATCACGAAGTCGCGGTCGTCGGCATCACCGAAGTGCTGCAAAAAATTCCCACGGTGATTGGAGTGCAGAATCGGCTGGCGCGCGAGGCGGCTAAGCGCGGCGCGGCGCTGGCAATTCTGGTGGATTCGCCTGGGACGCACCTGGGCGTGGCGCGGCGTCTGAAGAAAAACAACATTCCGGTGGGATATTTTATTGGGCCGCAGGTGTGGGCGTGGCGTGCGGGGCGCGTGCGCGTGGTGAAGCGCCTCGTGCAGCGCATGGTGGTGATTTTTCCGTTTGAAGAGAAAATTTACGGGGACGCGGGCGTGCCGGTGGATTTTGTGGGGCACCCGCTGGTGGATACGGTGCGGGCGACGATGTCGCGCGCCGAATTTGCGGTGCAGCAAGGGCTGGACGCCGGACGACCGATCGTGACGATACTTCCGGGCAGTCGTCCGAACGAGATCGCGCAGAATTATGCGCGGGTGGTCGCGGCGTGCGAACGCATCGCTCAGGTGGGGAATGTGCAATTCGTCCACGCCGCGGCGCACGGGCTTAGCGGTGAATTTTTCGCGCGCTATGCGCAGCCCACTATGCCGATAAAGCGAGTGGAAAACGCAACGTACAACGCGCTGGCAGCGGCTGATTGCGCGATTGTTGCGAGCGGCACCGCTACTGTGGAGGCTGCGCTGCTTGGTACGCCGATGGTGGTGGTGTACCGGGTTGCGCCGGTTACTGCATCTATTCTGCGGCACATGATTCGCACACCGTTTATCGCTATGGTGAATTTGATTGCGGGCAGGCGCGTGGCGCCGGAATTAATTCAGGATGGTTTCACGCCGGAGGCGGTTGCGACGGAGCTGCGGCGTCTGCTGGATTCGCCCGATGCGCGCGCGGAGGCCAAGGCGGGGCTGGCGGAAGTGAGGGCGAAGCTTGGTCCCGGCGGAGCGATCGAGCGCGCTGCGGACATTTTCGCCCGGATGATGTAACCTTTTATACGCGGGCAACGGGATATGCTTGTTTTGTATCTGAATTGACTGGGGCTGTCCCTTTACGAGTGAGGTACGTTTCTTGTTCAATTTCTTGCCCAAGTTCGAGCGGCTTCCCGCTGCGTTTTCCATGTTTCTGGCAGTGCTGATAGCGTCATTGATGTGCGCGAACACCGCATTGGCGCAGGCTCCGCAAGGTTTTCCCTTCCGCGCGACATACTACGAAGTGGAAGTGCTGCTGCATCCCGAGGACCAGACCATCTCCGGTCAAGCCAAGGTGGAATTCATCGCGCAACAGCCCGCGCGCACGGTGGTAGTCGAACTGCATCAGGATTTGCGCGTGAATTCGGTTAAGCTGCTGAGCGGCGGCACGCTCGAATTTGAACGCGACAATCGGTTGCCGTTGCAGCTGACCATCGGATTGCCGGACGTTGTGGCACCGGGAAAAACCGTCACGCTGGTGTTCGATTACACCGGACCGATCTCGAGCGAAGAAGACAGCCCAACGCGGGGCGTGCGCTTCGCTTCGGTAGATAAGACCGGAGCGTATTTGCTGCTGCCTGCGCGCTGGTTTCCGCTGACGAACTATCCCAGCAACCGCTATACCGGGAAATTCACGATTGATGTTCCGGATACGTTTGCGGTGGCGGGCACTGGCAAGGCCGATCCGCCGACGATGAAACCCGGGATCGGCAAGGGCGCGCCCGGGGAAGCATCTTACGTATTTCACTGCGATCACGCCGCGCCGGTGGGCACGTTCGTCGCGGGAAATTTGCAGCTGGCGCCGGTGCAAGCGGAAGGATTCAACGTTTCAATATTTACGCCGCCCGCGCAGGCTAGCACGGCGAGTTCGTATGCGACTTCGCTGGCGCACATCTTCAGTTATTATTCCGATGCGTTCGGACCGCTGGAAATTCGAGACACCGATCCGCCGCTGACCATCGCGCAGCTGCCGGATGGAACCGTGCCGGGGTTCGCGGCCCCGGGATTGATGCTGATCAGCGCGCGGCAATGGGGCACGCGCGCGAACGAGCGATTGCTTTCGCAGCTGGCCGCGGAACAGTGGTGGGGCGATCGCGTGCTGCCTGCGACTGCTTCCGATGTGTGGCTGACGGACGGGCTTTCGCGCTACGCGGAGGCGATGTACGCGGAGCAGAGCGACGGCAGCGCGGGGCTGCACAAGGCGCTGGAGGATTTCGCGGTGGGTGCGCTGATGTACGAGGATACGGCGCCAATTTCGCAGGCTGCTCGGCTGCAAACATTCTCGAATGAATATCGCTCGGTCGTGGCGGACAAGGGCGCGCTGGTATTCCACATGTTGCGCACAGAACTGGGCGACGATGCGTTTACGGCGCTGCTGCGCGAGTTCTACAAGAAATACGAAGGCAAGAGCACTAACCTGAACGACTTCGAAAAAATCGCGATGACGAAGATTCCGCCGCCGGTGAAGGGGCAGCCACCCGTCAACCTGATTTCGTTTTTTTCGCAGTGGCTGAATTCGACGGGCGTGCCGGAATTCAAGATGGAGTACATCGTCTATCGCACGCAGAAGGGTTTTAAGGTGGTGGGCAAGATTCATCAGGATCTAGATACTTTCCGGATGCCGGTGCAAATTCGGGTGGATACGGAAGGAAATCCGGAGCTAAAGACAATCCTGGTGACTGGGACGACGCAGCCTTTTGAGATTGATACGTTTGGACGGCCGAAGCCGAATGGCATCGTGATTGATCCGAACAATAACCTGCTGAAATCAAGCCCGCGTTTGCGGGTGCATGCGTTGATCGCGCGCGGCGAAGGGTTCGCCGAAGTCGGGAAGTATTATGAAGCGATCCAGGAGTATCAGAAAGCGCTGGACGCGCAGCCTAGCAATTCGCTGGCGCATTTCCGGATGGGCGAGGCGATGTTCTACCAGAAGAATTACCAGGCGGCGGCGAATGCGTTTCGCGCGGCGCTGGGTGGAGACGCAGATCCGAAGTGGACTGAAGTTTGGAGCCACATTTACATCGCGAAGATTTACGATCTGCTGGGGCAGCGCGAGCGCGCGGTGAATGAATATAGCCTGGCGCAACATTTGGGCGACGACACTGCGGGGGCACAGCAGGAAGTGGCGCGATACATCCAGAAACCTTATGCGGGCGACGATTCCACGCCGGCGGGCGGCGCGGCTGCTTCGGCGGCGCCTGCCACGCCTGCGTCAACGCCTGGCGCCAGCGCTCCTGCTGCGGATCCCAGCAAGCCGACACTCAAGCGGCCTTCGCCGGGATCGCCGTAGAGAACGAGCGCTTAGGTGCGTTCGTTCTAGAGACACGACCACAGTTCAAAATTCACAAATTTGCAGGATTCTTTACAGAGGATCGAGGCCGGACAAGTGTGGCTGGTCGATGGCTTTGTGCTGGATGAGAACTTGAAAAGTCTCGCCCATGCCTTCGGGATAAATCAGGGTCTTGAAGAGCAGGCGGGCGCGGGTTTGCTGACTTTCGCTCATGGCCGGCGATTGCAAGTCGGCGAATTCGCTGTATCGCGCGAGGCTTAGCAAGAAATTTGATTGCGATGTGAATCCCGTGCGCTGCAGTCCGGTAAGGCTGCCGTGACGTTCCAGGGCCGTGAAATTCACG
Organism: uncultured Acidobacteriota bacterium; assembly: GCA_963786205.1. Taxonomy (GTDB): domain Bacteria; phylum Acidobacteriota; class Terriglobia; order Acidiferrales; family UBA7541; genus Palsa-295. Next base: position 52,664 of record CAWAYG010000009.1, on the reverse strand, counting down.
TGGGCGGTGAGATCCTGCTCGCCGGGCGCGCGGAAGAAATTCTCGGTGGCGCGGTGTTTTTTGTAGGCCAGCAGAGTTCCGCGCATGTGACGGTGGTCGTAGAGTTCCTCGGCTTTGTGGCCGTAGTCAATCGTGAGCGCGAAACCGCGACCCAGCCTTCCGCCGAGCTGTTCGATCCAGGTGCACGCTTCCAGATTCACCTCTGCCAACTGCCCTTCTTGGAGCGTGATCCGCTGCCCGGTTAGATATTCGGCGAGCGCGGGAGTGGAGAGCGGGCCGAAATGCTCGCACAGGCCGTGCGTGCCCAGCCCGACGTAAATTTCGCGCAAGTCACCCGCTTCACGGACGAGGCGATGGACCGGCAGCGCGTCGAAGAATTCATTTGAAAAAATGCAGGCGCAAGGAATTTGCGCGGGCATATCGGACACCATCGCGAAATGTGTGGCGGCCACGTGTCTTGCCAGCGAGCTAGCGGCGGCCGCGGTGCGGCGCGCGGCGGAGCGTTCGACCGCTACGTATCGCAGAGCGCTGTAAAATTCGGGAAAAGACTCTGCGGTGAAATCCAGAATTTGGGCCGACAGAACGCCCCGGCCAGCGCCAAGTTCAACTAGGAGAAATTCCGCTGGGCGGTCGAGCTGAACCCACATTTGCTGAAACTGCCGGGCGAGAAGCCGTCCGAATATGGGGCCGGTGTCCACACTCGTGAAATAATCGCGGCGTGGCGATTGCTCGGATTTTGTGTAGTAGCCGTATTGCGGGTGGTAGAGACACGCGTCCATGTATTTTGCAAAGGTGATGGGACCCCAGGCGCGAATTTGCTCGGCGAGGATGGTTGCGAGCGGGACGGGATTGTCGGGCATGGGGCGCGCAGTGCTCACAGGAGTCAGTTCACCCGCTGCGGATTGCGCGTAAACATTTCGATGATGTAATCGTGCAGGCAGTCGTACAGCTGTTTCTGAAATGTCCAGGGGAATTGGGTGTGCTCGATTTCGCGCGGGCGCAACAGGAAGGTGTAGTCGTGGATGTCGGCGTTTTTGGGTTTGTAGCGAATTTCAACCTCCACCCCTTCTTCCGCAGGCCGCGCGGCGAAGTCGAACAGAGGATGTTCGTAGCGGACCAGCTCTGCCTGAACTTTTTCCAGCATGTCCTGGGTCACGGGCTTGGCCTACACTTTCGATTCGAGCTCGGAACGGACGCTCGCGAATGCCGCGAACGCTTCCTGATCGAAAAGAACGAAATAGATTTTCTGGAGCGACGTGGGGCCTTCGAGATGCTTCGCGGCTTCGCGCAGCATGATTTCGGCGCATTCGCGCATGGGAAAGCCGGCGATGCCGGTGCCGACGGCCGGGAAGGCGACGGTCTTCAATTCTTCCTGTGCGGCGATGCGCAGGGCGTGCGCGGTTGAGCTGCGTAGCGATTGGGCTGATGTGCGTCCGCCCAGCTGCATGCTGGCGGCGTGAATCACGTAGCGCGCTTTCAGATTTCCGCCCGAGGTTATGGCTGCGCCACCTACTGGCACCGGGCCGATCTCGTCGCATTCCTTCTGAATCTGCGGACCGCCGCTGCGGCGAATGGCGCCGGCCACGCCGCCGCCGAGTTGCAGATCGTTATTCGCGGCATTGACGATCGCGTCTACATCCATGGCGACCAGATCGCCTTGCAGGATTTCGATGCGGCCGGCAAGATTTATTTTCGGTGGCATCAGTGTGGATGTGGGCGGCTTGTTCGGTGCTTTTGGCCGAGCACCGCGCGATTATTTTTTGGTGCCGTCAACATTGTAATCATACACGCCGCGGCCGGATTTGCGACCCAGGCGTCCGGCGTTCACGTATTGCAAGAGCAATGGGGAGGGGCGGTATTTTTCGCCGAGCGTTTTGTGCAGATATTCCAGAATATTCAGGCGCACGTCGAGGCCCACCAGATCCACAAGCTCGAACGGGCCCATGGGATGATTGAGGCCGAGCTTCAGCGCTTTGTCTATATCTCCCGCAGAGGCTATCCCTTCCTGGAGCATGTAGAAAGCCTCGTTGCCGATCATCGCGTTGATGCGGCTGGTGATGAAACCAGGCGATTCGCGAATCACGACGACTTCTTTGCCCATGCGACGGCCAACGGCGGCGCAAGCCTGGACTGTGGCTTCGGAAGTTTCGAGAGCGCGCACGATTTCGAGCAGTTCCATTTTTGGCACGGGGTTGAAGAAATGCATGCCGATGCAGTCGGCGGCGCGAAAGGTGATGGCGGCTAGTTCGGTGATGGAGAGCGACGAGGTGTTGCTCGCGAGAATTGCGCCGGGACGGGAAAATTTGTCGAAGATGGTGAAAATTTCCAGTTTCACTTCCATTTCTTCGGGGACGGCTTCGATTAGCAGGTCCGTTTCGCGGCAGACGTCTTCGATGGAACTGGAGGTGGTGAGATTCACTAGCGCGGCGGCTTTTTGTTCTGGCGTTACTTTGCCGCGGGCGACGCCTTCTTCGAGCGCCTCGCGGATGTAGTTCGTGCCTTGTTCCAGCATCTCCGGCGAGACGTCTTCGAGGACCGTGCGATAGCCGCCGAATGCTGCGGCGTAGGCGATCCCGCGGCCCATGGTGCCTGCGCCGATCACGCCAATTGTTTTTACTTCCATTTTTTGTGCGGCTCCTAAGTCTGCGCGGGGAAAAGCCTCGCGGCGTTGTCGTACAGAATTTTTTGTTGCGCTTGCGCTGAGATCGGCAGGGCGCGGAATTTTTCGATGTTGCCGCGCACGTTGGGGACTCCGGGGCCGGGCCAGTCCGTGCCGAATAATACTTTGTCCCCGATTTCCTCGATGCGCGGGAACGATTCCATCAGCTTTTGCGGCGGTATGCCGGAAATATCCATGTACATATTGGGGTGACGACGCACCAGGAAGAAGGCTTCGTTCATCCACAGCGGGCGTCCGCCGTGCGCGAGGATTATTACCAGATCGGGGAAATCAACGCCGACGTCGTCGGCGAGAATCGGTTGGGCGTAGACGTTTCGCGCGCCTGGGAAAATTGAGGTGCCGGTGTGAATCATTACGGGCAGGCGCAGGGCTTGGGCGCGTTCGTACATTGCGCGCAGCGGCCCTAGGCCGTTGCGATATTCGTTCGGCGCGAAGAGTTGATGCGACGGATGGACCTTCAGTCCGCGGATGCCTAGCTTTTTGAGGCGATCTACTTCGACGGCCGCGTCTGCGCTGTATCTCGGATGGACGGAGCCGAACGCGAGCAGCCTTTTGGGATCGGCGGAACAGTATTTGGCGATCCAATCGTTTACTTCGGCGGTGAAGCCGATTACGTGCGGGCTGACGTAGTTGATCAGTCCGGCACGCTCGATTTCGGCGGAGTCCATGAATTTCAGGAATTCGGTGGGGCTGGCGGCGTACTTCTCTACTTCGTCGTAATCGCGACGGCCGCGTTTGATCAGTTCCAGCGCGGGGGGATTGACCATTTCGTGTGGGTTGATGTGGATGTGAATGTCGATGATCGGCGGCAAATCTGCGTGCTCCTGACGATTGCAAAGGTAAAGTCAACTACGCTCGCCTAAAAAACAGGCGGCCGCTACAAAAGCAAAAGCAAAGACGAAAGAGCCAGCGAGACGCCGGCGCTACAACTGGAACAGCAAAGGCGCCCAGCTAACCCTGGCCGCTACAACGTCAAAACCTGGGCCCGAGTTCATTTTTTCGCACACCGTTACAGGCGGTCGATTTTTCCCTGGTCGAAGCCCAGGACTACGCGGCCGCCGGCTACGATTACCGGGCGCCTGATCAGATTTGGTTCGCCGACCATCATGCGGATTGCATCGGCGCGGGTCGGTGGATTTTCTTTCATATTTTTCTGGCGGTACAGCTCGTTGCGTGGGTTCAGAAAATCCCGGTGATCGCGGTCACCGATTAGTTTTTCCAGCTCGTCGGCGCTGAGGCGTTCCTTATCGAGATTGCGGAAATGCAGATCGAAGCCGCGTTTTTGCATGTAGGCGCGCGCTTTGCGGCAAGTGGTGCAGCTGGGTTTCTGCAAGAATTGGGTGGTCTTTCCTTTTCTCTTCTTCGCTGGCACGGCAGGTTTTTTGGCTTTATTCTTCATCGTCATTTTCTCTTTCCGTTAGTAGCGTGGCACACTTGGATCAATTTCGGTAGACCAGCGCTCGATTCCGCCGGTCATCGATCGCGCTCCCGCTACCCCTTGCGAGCGGAGCCACGCGGCGGCGTCCAGGCTGCGTATGCCATGGTGACAGAAGAGCACCAGCTGCTCGGCATTTTCCAGGCGCGCCAGACTCGATGGAATTTGACCCAAGGTGATCAGCACCGAGCCTTCGATGTGCGTCGTCTGATACTCCCACGGTTCGCGGACGTCCACAAAGAGCACTTTGTCGTCGCGCGCGAGTAGGTCCTTTACTTCGCGCGGAGTGATTTCGATATTTGCCAGCAAGTCTTCGTTCATCAGTATCCAAAGTCCGCAGGTGCGGAGAAGGCGTGTTCTTTCACGGCCACTTTTTCGACGCGGCCGGGGCCGAGCTGCTTCCAATAATCGCTGCGATCGGTGGTTTGCAGAACCCAGCGCGCGAGCCAATCCTCGAAATCCTCAAGGCGGCGGGTCTGTTCGTGATATTCGGCGAAAAAAGCGTGATCGCGGCCGTAGTAGCCTTGCACGGGCGAAGGATGCGCGCCGGCGGGTTCGTGCACCACCGCCGCGACTAGAAACCCTGGAACCAGTGTGCGATTCGGATCGGAGGCGATCACACTCGGCTCGACAATTTCTTCGGCCACCACAATTACCTTGCGAGCGGCACGCGCTCCATCCCCGGCGACGCCCAGGCTGCCCCAGATGTGCGCGTTTCCCTGCGCGTCGGCGCGCTGGACGTGCAGGATTGCGACATCTGGACGCAGCGCGCGGACTGCTACCAATTTTTCTTCGCTGACGGGTGATGAGAACTCGCGCAGGTTGCCGTTCTTCTTCAGCAGATCGCTGCCCAGCGTTGCGTAGGTGGGCAGGAACGGCACGCCGAGGGCTCCGGCATGCAGCGCCAGGGCCATTGTGAAATTGGAGTAATCCACCACTTCAAGGCGGCGCGGAACGCTGCGTTCGACCGCGCGGCGAAAACAATAGCCGACGCCTGCCGAGACGTTGCCAACCCACGCGGCCATAACGCGCGAAACGCAGCCCGCGCCGATCAGCTGGTCGAAGAGAATATCGGAAATGGGTCCGACGAGCGTGAGATCTCGGCGGCTCTGGCGAATCATCTCGTGTCCGGCCGCGAACGGAATCATCTGCTCGAGCTGCGCGCCGAGAAGCACCATGGAGCCCGATGGAACGTGGCGCGAGATCGCGTCGCGCATGGTCAGCAATTTGGCTTCGGCGGTCATTTTATCGCGTCCAGAAATGATTGGGATCGAGCTCGCGCATTACTTGCAACTCTGCATCGCTCGGCGGCGGAGTTTCCATCAGCTCGTCGGCGACACGCACAGTCCAGCCCGTATTCGCGAGGACTTCTTCGACGCTCACGCCGGGATGGACGGAGGCGAGATACGCTTCGCCATCGTGACCGAAGCGCAGCACGCCGAGCGTGGTGATGATGGCCGATGGGCCGGACGCTGGCGGCAAACCTTGCGCGCGGCGCCAGCCTTCACCGGTGCCGAAGCCGGGCGAGGTGATGTGCCCCACGCGGTCGCACAAGCGCGCGCGGTCGTGCACTAGCAGCACCACGGTGCGGCGCGCGAGGCAGGCGATATCACAAGCGCCGCCAGAACCGGGCAGGCGCTGCATTTCCTTGTTGCGATGGCCCCAGGTGGTGTTGAGATTGCCGAAGCGGTCCACTTCGGCCGCGCCGAGAAAGCCCACGTCCACGCGGCCTTGTTGCAGCAAGCCCATCACGTCGAGCATCGAACCGCATTGCGTGGCGCCGCGAAGATTTGGCGGATCGCCCATTGTGTAGAGCAGCTCCGTAGAGGGATTTTCGCGGAGCACGCCATTTTCAAAGAGGCCAACCGCGCTCGGCGCGTGGGTGCGGCGTGCGACGAGGAAGGCCAGCATCGGCTGGCGCATACCGACGAAAACGAGCTCGCCATCGGCGACTTCGCGCGCGGCTGCGGCTACCATCAGTTCGCTGAAAGTGTAGCCATCCGCGGCGTGGCCGGTTTCCGAACGAGCCATTACGAATGGGCTCCGCGCCATTTTAGAAAGTGTCGCGGGCGACCGGGATATCGGTCAATTGAGTTTTCGCGAATGGCAGCCTAGTCCTCTGAAACCGCTTGTTGAGCTCTACGGAGTTTCCGCCCGCGCGGCAGTGTGCGACGCACCGCAGAATATCGTCGGCCGATCAAGGTCAGTGTCAGTGCCCTTCAAAATTGGCTTTGCGTTTCTCGAAAAATGCGTTCAGGCCTTCCAGAAAATCATGAGATTCGAAGCAATGGCGCTGCAGGCGAATCTCTTCGTCGAGCGCCTCTTCGAGGTCCTTGCGATGTTCGCTGCTCATGCGATGTTTTACGTCACGCTGCGCGAGACCGGCCCCAGTGGCGATGCTTTCCGCGAGTTTCTTGGTTTCTGCTTCCAGCTGATCCGCGGGAACCACGCGGCTGACGATTCCAAGGCGCAGAGCATCGTCCGCCGAAAGCATCTGCCCGGTGTAAAACAGTTCCGCAGCGCGCGAGGGTCCGACAATTCGCGGCAAGAAATACGTGCCACCGAAATCGGGGAACAGGCCGATCTGCGCGAAGGATTCCGCGAAACGCGCCTGATCGGAAGCGATGCGAATATCGGCGGCGAGGGCCAGGTTCATGCCTCCACCGGCTGCCGGGCCATTTACGGCTGCGATCACGATTTTGGGCATCGTGGCGATGGCGATCGAGATTTCTTTGCCAGCCTTCACCAGATCTTCCACTTCGTCAGTTGCTTTGCGCTGGCGGGCATCGCGCAGCATTTCCAGGTCTCCGCCGGCGCAGAAGGCACGGCCTGTTCCGGTCAAGATTACACAGTGGACGCTCCTGTCGCCTTGCGCGCGTAGCAAGGCGTGAACCAATTCCTGGCCCAGCTGCATATTCAGCGCGTTCAGTTTTTCGGGGCGGTTCAGGCGAATGATGGTTACCGCGCCTGCGCGTTCTTCGAGGACGAGCGGAGCGGCAGCCGGCTGTGTGGTGGATCCCATACTTTCTCAGTCTCCCTTGTCCTTCATGGCCTTCAACAGCGCGGCAAGTTTCTTGAAATAGCGGGTCTTCACACCGCGCTCTGTTCCGGCATTCAGACCGCTGGTGGAGGGCAACACGAAGACGTGCGCGCCGTAGAGCTTTTCCTTTTGCAGGCCGAGCTTGCAGGGGCGGCCGGTGAATTTCTCGTAGACCATTTTACCGTTGAAGGCGACGACGCGCGGCTTCAAGTCTTCCAGCTTCTGCGCCAGTAGGACGCGGCCTTCCGCGAATTCCTGGCGCTCGATCTCTTCGACGCCGCGGGTGGGACGCTTGACCAGGTCGGTCATGCCGATGCCGAATTCCAGAATGCGGCGGTCGTCTTCGTAGCTGAGCGGCTCGGGAATCACGCCGGATTCATACATGATCGGCCAGAACTGATTGCCGCGGCCGGCATAGTAGTGGCCCACGCGCGCGGAGCGGTCTCCGGGGTTGGCGCCGACCAGAATCATTCTCATACCTTTGCGAAGATAATCCGGCAATGTGCGCATTCAGTCCCTTTGATTTTCCGCCCGGGCCGGGCCTGCCGAGGCGTAGCGTGATGGAGCGATTATCCGCCAGCAGTTGGCCAATCCGCAAGAGTAGCGCAGGAAGTGTTGCTTGCGCAGGGACCCCGCGGCATGGGGATTCCGGCGGCGGCAAGCAGATTTTCGTGAGGCTAAATTGCTGAAATTTCGGGATTTGCCGAGGGTGCGACGCTGCGCCCGCGCGGCGTCGCGGCGATTTATGCTACTCTGATAGAGAACTTATATGAGCGCATCCAAATTAAATCCGTTGCAACCGCGCACGCCGCTGCCTTCGCAGGTAGTGAAGGATGACGAAGGCGCACTTGTCGCCGCTGCCAAGGCCGGCGACATCAACGCGTTCGAGACGCTGGTGGGCCGCTACGAACGTAAAATCTTCCGCCTGGCGCAAAATATCACGCAGAACAAGGAAGACGCCGAAGACGTAATGCAGGAAGCCTTCCTGAAGTCCTACCAGCATCTGGGCGAGTTTCAGGGCAATTCGCGCTTCTACACCTGGCTGGTGCGGATCGCGGTGAACCAGGCGCTGATGAAGTTGCGCAAGCGGCGACCGAACCAGGTATCTCTGGACGAAGAGGTGGATACCGGCGAAGACACAATGCCGCGCGAAGTGGAGGACTGGGGTCCTTCGCCTGAGGAACGTTACAAGCAGGCCGAACTTGGTGGGATTCTATCCAGTACCATTGCAGAACTTGAGCCGCCTTTTCGAATCGTTTTTCAACTTCGCGACATCGAAGAATTGTCAACCGAGGAGACGGCGGAAGCGCTGGGACTTTCCGTTCCGGCAGTCAAGTCACGGTTGCTGCGGGCGCGCTTGAAGCTGCGCCAGAAATTGAACCGTTACTTTCGACAAGGTGAGAATTCGTGAATTGCAAGAGCATCGTCAAGGAAATTTCGAACTACCTGGAAGAAGCGCTGGACCCGTCGCTGAAAACCTCGATCGAAAAGCATTTGGAGAATTGCGAGGATTGCCGGGTGGTGGTGGACACTACGCGGCAAACGATTCAGATATTCTGCAACTCCGAGCCTGCGCCACTGCCGGAAGACACGCGGGTGCGGCTGCGCGACGCGCTTTTCAAACATTTGAATAGGCTGCGCACTGGACCACGCGTTTAGTCGCTGTCCCGCAGGTAATTTGCCACGATTGAAAGGCGCGGCTTTACGGCGGGGCTGAAGCGCCGGCCTTCCGCTGTGACTAGTCGTGACAAAACTGCTACACCCCGCGCGCTTCTCCTGCACGGGCTTCCTTTTCCCACAGCGGAACCTGACGTCCCATTCCCCGTTCACGCGCCAATTCGTAAATCCTGCCTGCTACTACGATGTCCTCAATCGCGATGCCATTGGATTTAAACAGTGTGATCTGCTCGGAATTACTACGGCCAGGAGTTTTTCCGGCGACGATTTCGGCTAGTTCGACGACGCTGGACCAGCGGCGCTTGTCATCGCCGTACATTTGGATCAGGTCGCCGGACTCCATTTTCGATTGCTCGCGGGAGTCCGCGACGATGATGTCGCAGCGGCGGATGGCTGCGCCGTCAAGCTCGTGCTTCTGCGGGAAATTGGCGCCGATGGCGTTGACGTGCATGCCGGGAGCAAGCCAGCTGCCGTCCAGAACGGGATCGGTGGACGTGGTGGACGTGACAATGATATCGGCGCCGCGAACGGCTTCTTGCGCAGAGGCCACAGCAACGACCGGGAAGCCGAGCTGCGCGGTCATTTCTTTCGCGAAACGTTCGCGATGTTCGGGATTGCGGCTGAAGGCATGAACGCCAGTGATTGTGCGCACCAGGGATAGCGCCTCGAGCTGTGTGCGCGACTGCAGCCCGGTGCCGATGATTCCGATTTTGCTCGCGTCTGGGCGCGCCAGCAGACGAGTGGCTACGCCGCTGGCCGCGCCCGTGCGAATTTGTCCAAGATAATCTGCTTCGAGCAGCGCCAGCAGCTCACCCGAATCCACATGGAACAGCGGAACCAGGAAACGCAGACCGACCCCCGAGCTGGTGTAAATTTTCATGCCCATGTAACCGCTGGTGGCGTCTGCCGCGGCCATGTAATGAAGATAACTCTTGCCCGGAATATGCAGGCGCTGGCGAGAATGCAGCAGCCCGGAGCCGCCGGCGAGGCGGCGAAAAGAGTCCTCGACCGCTGCGAGAGCCATCGGCATCGTGAGGATTTGCTTCACGTCCGCTTCGGAAAGCAATAGAGCCACGGGATGTACCTCGTCATTAGTTATTTGGGACCTGCAATGATAGCGCGTGAAGAGGGAATGTCAGAAGGTGATGCGGTAGCGCAGGACGCGCGATTCCGGCGCGTCGAGAACCAGCAATTCGCCGTGCGGGCTGACGGCGAGCGCCGGCGCTTGGCGGGAGGCTTGGCCGAGTTCGGGAGCAAGATCGATGTCTCCCTTCCCGGTACCGTCGGCGGTGCGGGCGATGTGTAACATGCGGCCGTCGGAATCCATCACGAAGACGCAATTATTCCAGACGGCGAACCCTGCGCCGGGATTCCATACAACTCCCGTGCTGCCGGAGGTGATTTCCGTGATCAGGTGACCGTCGCGCGTGAGCTTCATGATGCCGCCCGACGGTGTACCGAGGTACAGGAAACTGTCGGGACCCTCCACGAGAGGACCGAAATGCTGTGTGCCTGGGAGAGTTTCGCGCGGCTCCCAGGTTTGCACTAAACGCAAACGAGGCGTGTAGCTGAAAACTTTTCCGGCATGCTGGTCGAAGACGTGAATCAAGCCGTCATCGCCCACCGCCGCGCTCAGCACATTTCCGGCGGCAGGATGCGTCCGCAGGCGCAGCTCAAGGTAGCGATCGCCATTGGGCATGAAAATGAAAACGCTATTGCGGACGGGGTCAGTGACGTAGAGCGCACCGCCGCGGTCCACTGCAACCGATTGCGGATGATTCAGGCCGTCTTCTTGAAAGGAGAGCAGCGGCTTCCCTTCTGGCGCAAATTTGGAAATGAAGGCGCTGCCGGAATCCACGATGAATATGTCGCCCAGGGAATTTGTGGCGATTCCCGACGGCTTCTGCAATTGGCCTGGTCCGTTGCCTGCGGCGCCCCACTGGCCGATGTATTTCAGGGTGGGCGGCACGGGCGATGGAGGCGGCAGAGGCTGGGACGTGGCTTGCGAGCAGCCGGAGAGCGCGACGGAGCAGTATAGAAGCAACGCTACGCCGAAAGTCATCGCACGATTCGCCATGCTACGAATTTATCGCAATCGGCGGTCGCCGCGGGTTCAAATGATGGAGGATGAAACGCGGTGATCAATGGGTGCGTTTGCGCGGTTTCAGAGCGTTACCATCTTTCACAAGGCGAACGATGGTCTGATGCATTTGATAGGTGCGGCGTTCGGGCGCACCGTTGCTTGCAGCCAGAAATGAAAATGTGATGTCAACATCAGGACCCGCGGACTGCAAGCGTGTGATGGGCAGCTTGCCGCAGACGTTGCTTTCGACGAAGGCGGTCTCGTAGCGGTCCCTCTGCTTGCCCCAGGTGAAAACGCGGAGTGAGGTGAAATCGCAAGGCTGGCCTTCGGGCCCGTGCGTGCCAAGGAGCAAATACTGGGCCATGGGTTTGCCGGAAGCGGAGGGTACGCGGTTCAGCTCGCTCCAGGCGACGATGCGCATTCCGGCGGAAGTGGCATAGTCTGGCAAGGGAGATGGGACATCGAGTTCAACAAAGCGGCCGAGGAGCCATCCGGCCAGGACGGCCTGATCGGAGAGATGCGCGCGGACTAGCCACCAGTCCTCTTTCTTCGGCTCCGGCTTGGGTTCAGGCTTGTCGCCGGATTTGCGGGATTTCGATTTGCGGTCTTTTGATTTGCGGTCGCCTGGTTTCGCTGATTCGGATGGAGACGCATCCACCGACTCCTCTTCGGCGCTGGCGTTGGCGGCGGGCGCGACGAGCTCCGGCTCGCGCGCCATCATTTCAACGGGAATATCTTTATTCAACTGGCGCACGCGTGGCGAATCGCGTCCCGGTTCGATGCGCAAATTACTGAGAACCCTGGTGTGACCGCGCGCGACCACCGGCATGGTGGCTGACTTCGCTTCGAGATCCTTCAAAGTTTGCCAGAGATCCGCCGACAGCAAATCCCCTTCTCCAATCCATCCGACGACGCCTGTGGTCGTGCGGACTTTCACCTGATTCTGGAATCTCTGCAGGACCTCCAGGCGATCACCGAAACTGACACTAGCAACCTGCTCGCGTACCTGAGCCGACGTGCTGTACACAGTGACCATGCGATTGCCGGCGTAAGCAGTTTCCAACGGCGGAGCGGAATGATGAAAGCGTACGTAGAGCGCCACCACCAGGACCAGGAGCAGTGCAGTGCCCAACAGGACTTTCCGAATCACGGGCGAACTCCCACAGTAATGTTCGCGGCGCGCAAGGCGCGGGCGTGAGCGCTTCTGGTATTTATTCGTTTAGATCGCGACGTCATATGAAGTAGGTGATTAAGGATTCTACACTAACCGCGCTGCACGACCCTGAAGGCGACATGCGGAAAGTTTCCATGCGCCGTGAGCCGAGAGAGTTTTCGATTCTGGTACAATGCGGTGCGCGCGGCGAGGAATAGTGAAATTTGCCGGCGGGGGGATTGAATGCAGGGTCTGGAAAAACTGAAACCGCTGGCGCTTTTGCTGCTCCGCGTGGCATTGGGAGTCATTCTGGTGTTTCACGGTTATCCGAAGCTGTTTACGCATACCCACGAAGCCATGCAAGGTTTCGAGCACATGGGATTTCCTGGTTATTTCGTTTACATTGCTGGAGTCATTGAGTTCTTCGGCGGTTGCCTGCTGATCCTGGGGTTGTTCACGCGGATTGCGGGATTGCTGGTGGCGGCGGAAATGGCTGTGGCACTGGTGAAGGTGCACGGAATTCTTTCGAATCCGGGGAAGGTGGACAACTACCAATTTCCACTGGCGGTGTTTGTGGGCGCTTTTACGCTGGCGGCGCTAGGCGCGGGATTGATATCCATTGACCAGGCGATTTACGGCGACCGGCGCGGATCTTTTTCGCGCAGAGCGAAAGGCAAAGACCGCGACTGACCGGGCGGAGCCTGCTGGGCACTGCCTGGTACGGCAACACTTGCCGAAAACTCTTACGCCGTCTGGGCGGAACTATGTCCCGGCGTGGACGGCGCGGCGGGTTGGGCCACGACGTCTACTGGTATCGGCGGTGGCGCTTGCGGGATCACCAGCCAAGCGACGAAGTAGCCGAGCACGGCTGGAACCAGCGGAAACGGGAAAATAATCAGCAATACCCAGACCAGGCGCACGATCGTGGAATCCACGTCCATATATTCGGCGATGCCGCCGCAAACGCCGCCCAGCTTGCAGTCGGTAGAAGAGCGCATAAGGCGCTTTTGAGGACGCGGCGCAGCGCCGGACGCGCTGTTCTGCCGGACGCCGCAGTAGTAACAGAAATTCGAATATTCGGCGATTTCTTTGTGGCAACTTTGGCAATTCATGATTTAACCCTCCCGAGCGGTTCGTGCTCGAGTTTCACCCGCCTACTTTAGTATACGAACGGAGTGATTGAAAGGTTTCATGGGACGCTGCGGCCGGGCTAATAGGTCATCAGGTCGCGGATGGCACGAGCTATGTCTTCGGTTTGCGGCAGGATGGCGTCTTCGAGCCTGGGTTGATACGCGACGAAGGTGTCGGTAGCGGCAACGCGGCGCACTGGGGCGGCGAGTTCGTCGAATAATTCGTCTGCAATGCGCGCTGCGATTTCCGCGCCGTAACCCCAGGAGCGCGTGTCTTCGTAGGCCACCAGGACGCGATTGGTTTTGCGGACCGTCGTGGCGATGGCTTCCCAGTCGTAGGGGCTCAGTGAGCGCAGGTCGAGGATTTCCGCGGAGATGCCGTTGCGGGCGAGTTCCGCCGCGGCCACTTCCGCACGATGCACAACCGCGCCGTAAGTGATGACGCTCACGTCCGTGCCTTCGCGTACCATGCGCGCTTTGCCGAACGGGACGGTGAAATCCGGGCCGGGATATTCCGAGCGATTGTAGGGCTGGCGGTAGAGATGCTTGTGCTCGAGGAATAGCACAGGATCGTCCGAGCGAATCGCGGTGCGCAGCAGGCCGCATACATCGAGCGCGGTAGAAGGCATCACCACGCGCAGGCCGGGGATATGGGTGAAGGTTACTTCGCCGCACTGGCTGTGATAAATCGCGCCGCCGGTGAGGTAGCCGCCAATCGCGACACGTATGACGACGGGCGATTTGAAATGTCCGGCGGAACGCCAACGGATGGTGGCCATTTCGTTGCGGAGTTGCATCATGGCCGGCCAAATGTAGTCGAAGAACTGAATTTCGGGCACCGGTTTCAGGCCGCGAATGGCCATGCCAATGGAGCGGCCGACGATGTTCGCTTCGGCCAGCGGTGAATTGAAAACCCGCTGCGAGCCAAATTTGCGCTGCAAGCCTGACGTGGCTTTGAAGACACCGCCCTTCCCTTTTACGGTGGCGAGGCTTTCTTCGCGGCTGCAATCGGCGACGTCTTCACCGAAGACGACGATGCGTTCGTCGCGCTTCATCTCGTCGAGCAGGGTGACGGAAACCATCTCTACCATCGTTTTCGGATGGCCTTCTTTTTTTGGCGTGGCTTCGAAATCGCGGGAGGCAGGGTCGACGTCTGGCGAGTAAACCCACTTGTAAATCGAGTCGGGCGACGGGAGTTCAGCGGCCAGTGCGCGATCGGTGGCTTCGATAATTTCGCGATCCACTTCGGCTTCCAGGGCTTCGATTTCGCTTTCTTCCAGGATGCCTTCGCGCACCAGGAACATGGCAAATTTCGGCAGCGGATCGCGTTGCGCTTCGGCGGAACGTTCGGGCTCGCACTTATAGAGTTTTTCGTCGTCGGAAAGCGAGTGCGAATACGGACGGATCACGTGCGCGTGGATCAGCGCTGGCCCCTTGCGGGCGCGGCAATGTTCGGCGGCGCGGCGCAGGGCGGCATAACTTTCCAGCGGCTCGGTGCCGTCGCATTCCTCGACGTACAGGTTCGGATAATTCCGGACGAGTTTGGAGATGCTGCCGCCGGGAGTCTGCACTTCGACCGGGACGGAAATCGCGTAGCCGTTGTCTTCGATGAGATAGAGAACCGGAAGGCGCTTGTTACTCGCAGTATTCAGCGATTCGTAGAATTCACCTTCGCTGGTGGTGCCGTCACCGGCGGAGACGTAAACAATTTCGTCGGGGTAAAAAGAGACTGTGGCGCCCATGGGAGCTTTGCGCGCTTTATCGAAGGCTTTGGGAAATTTTTCGAAATAAGCCGAGCATTCTGCCGCGCCGATGGCTTGCAAGAATTGCGTGCCGGTGGGCGAGGAGCGCGTGACGACGTTGAAATCGCGATTGCCCCAGTGCGAAGGCATCTGGCGGCCGCCGGACGCGGGATCGGCTTTCGCGCCCACTCCTTGTAGCAGCATGTCGTAGGGCGTGACGCCTAGCATCAGCATCAAGGCACGATCGCGATAGTGCGGGAAGAACCAATCGTAGGTGGGTTTCAGAAGCAACCCAGCGGCGGCCAGCACGGCTTCATGACCCGCGCCGCTGATCTGGAAGAAAAGGCGATTCTGGCGTTTCAGTTGGATCTCGCGATCGTCCAAACGGCGGGACATAAACATGGTGCGATAGACGCGGATGACCGTCTCGCGCTCGAGGCCCTGGTACTTGGACGCGTCGTAGTTCGCTAATCTCGTTTTTGTCTGGGTCGCCATCGGGCACTCTCGCCTTAGAGGCACGCCGCGGGAATTAGGTACAGGCCATTATAGCGAAATGCGCGGCGCGGAGAGAAAAAACGCACGCCGAAACCGCGCTGGGATTACTGGGATAGGAGACAGGGAACATGTGGCCGTTAGGACAGGGAGTCAAAGAGTTCCGCAGTTTCGCTGAAGCCGGGCTGCCCTTGGCGAATGATTTCCGCTTTCGCCGATTTGAACGGCTCTTCGGTGGGGATGCGATCGAGCCAGCGCTGCAGCGATAGCTTCTCGTGATCGGAAAAATCCAGCCGGACCAGGACGCGCACGTTGGCGCTAGGCTCGGCGGCACCGGATTTAGTGGCGGACTTCTTTTTGGAGGCTGACGGCTTT
Source organism: uncultured Acidobacteriota bacterium (assembly GCA_963786205.1). Lineage (GTDB taxonomy): Bacteria > Acidobacteriota > Terriglobia > Acidiferrales > UBA7541 > Palsa-295. The sequence goes on along the minus strand of CAWAYG010000009.1, from coordinate 36,857 downwards.
CCCGCGGCTTTCTCGGGCGTTCCCGTGTCGTCGGCGGCTTCGCGTTCGAACTTCAGGAGCATTTTCTTGCCGAGGCGGAATCCTTGCGTCCAGGCGTCTACTTTGTGACGAGCTTGTTGCGCTACTTCTTCGTTGGTGCCGAAATCGAAAATCAGGAAGTCGTGAGGCATGGTTCATGTATAGCAAAATTTGGTGGGGGATGGCTAGGGGTGGGCGGTTGTTCGGTGTTGAATCGCACGACTAACTCAAAAGCACCACCAATGAACGCAGATGAACACAGATCAGAAACTCGTTCGCGGGCCAAAGAAATGGCGCAAAGCGCAACGCTCGCGGCCCGGAAAACTCCGATGGCGATGGAAATCATGGCGCAAGACTGCTGTTGCGCAGGCCGAAACCACGTGATAGCCTTAGCGAATAAAAGGCGAAAGGTGGCGGACGGGCGGGAGCTTGGCAATTTCGGGAGGAGGTGGTGATGGCCGCGTCTCAATCGGGGTTGGCGGGAGGCTTGCCAAGTGGTCTGGCCGTTCGCGCTAGCACGACTTTGGAGACGGTTCAGGAGGCCCTGGGGGCGCTGGTTGCGCGTTATCGCGCGGACGAGGTGCTGACCGCCGTGCGGCACATTCCGGCGCGCGAGGCGCAGTTCCGCCCGATGCCTGCATGGGTGCGGCCGGAGCTGGCGGCGGCTTATCACGCCAAGGGGATCGAGAAACTTTACACGCATCAGGCCGCGGCGGCGGAATTGGCGCACGCCGGGAAGAATTTCGTGGTGGTGACGCCGACGGCTTCGGGCAAGACGCTGTGTTACAACCTGCCGGTGCTGAATGCGGTGCTCGGGAACGCGGACACACGCGCGCTGTACCTCTTTCCGACCAAGGCGCTGGCGCAGGATCAGCTGGCGGAGCTGTACGACCTGGCCAAGCGGCTGGATGATTGCTTTGGCGTGTTCACGTATGACGGCGATACGCCGAGCGACGCGCGGCGCGCGATCCGCGAGCGCGGCCATGTGATCTTGACGAATCCGGACATGCTGCACACGGGGATCTTGCCGCACCACACCAAGTGGACGCGCGTGTTCGAGAATTTGCGTTACATCGTGCTGGATGAATTGCACACGTATCGCGGAGTTTTCGGCAGCCATCTGGCGAACGTCCTGCGGCGGCTCGCGCGCATCGCTGAATTTTATGGCTCGAAGCCGCAATTTATTTGCTGTTCGGCGACGATTGCCAATCCCGGCGAGCTTGCGGCACAGCTGATCGCGGAGCCGGTACAAATGGTGGAGGAAAACGGCGCGCCAGCGGCGGAGAAGCTTTTCGTCTTTTATAACCCGCCGATGGTGAACCGCAATCTGGGAATTCGCCGCAGCTATTTGAATGAGACGACGCGGGTGGCGAAGGAGCTGCTGGCGCGCAAGCTCCAGACGATCGTGTTTGCGAATAGCCGGCTGCATACTGAAGTGCTGCTGACTTATTTGCAGCAGGCGAACCGGCCGGATCCGGGAGAGGCCGAGCCTGTGCGCGGATATCGCGGCGGCTATTTGCCTGGGGAGCGGCGCGAAATTGAGCGCGGCTTGCGCGATGGACGGATTCGCGGCGTAGTCGCGACCAGCGCGCTGGAATTGGGCATTGATATCGGTTCGCTGGACGCCAGCGTGATGGCGGGATACGCGGGCTCAATTGCTTCCACATGGCAGCGCGCGGGGCGCGCGGGACGAAGAAGCGGTACATCCTGTGCGGTGATGGTGGCATCGTCAGCGCCGCTGGATCAATTCATCGTGCAGCATCCAGATTATTTTTTCCTACGCTCGCCTGAGCACGCTTACGTGCAGCCGGACAATCTGGAAATTCTGGTGAACCATTTGAAGTGTGCGGCGTTCGAGCTGCCGCTGCGGCCCGAGGAACGCCTCGGCGATGTGGATTTGCCCGGCCTGTTCGAACGAATGAGCGAGGCGGGATTCTTGCATCGAAGCGGCGGGAATTGGCACTGGGTGCAGGAAGCGTATCCAGCGGATACGGTGAGCTTGCGTTCGGTGACGTCTGACAATTTTGTGATTATTGACACCACGGGCGGGACGAATGGCGAAGAGGACGGCGAGCCCGCGGTAATTGGCGAAGTGGATTTTTCGTCGGCGCTGACGACCGTGCATCCCAAGGCGATTTATTTGCACCAGGGGCAGCAATATCATGTGGAGCGTCTCGATTTCGAGCGGCGCAAGGCCTACGTGAAAAGCGTAAACGTGGATTACTATACGGACGCAATTCGCTACACGCAGGTGCGCGTGCTGGAAATTGCGGAAGAAGAGCAAATCGCCGGGCCGGCGGCGCGGGCGCATGGCGACGTGCTGGTGCGGTCGCAGGTGGTGGGATTCAAGAAGATCAAATTTTTCACGAACGAAAATATCGGCGCGGGTAAGCTGGAGCTGCCCGAAAACGAGATGCACACCACGGCGTTCTGGATCACGCTGGAACGCGAGCTGCTGGCTGAATTGCCGTACGCGCTGTCGGACCGGCAGAACGGAATCCTGGGATTGCTTTATGCGATGGCTTCCATGGCCACTTTGCTGCTGATGTGCGACGGGCGGGACCTGGGGACTGCGGTGGGCGAGCGGCCGACGAGCCCGGGTGTCGAAACGGAGTGGCAGGAATTTTCGGCGGCGCTGAATCCTCCGGCGGAGATGAAGGAATTTTTCGAGCCGAATTTGTATTTGTACGATGCATATCCTGGTGGGATTGGGTTCAGTGAGCCGCTATTTCGCGTGCACGACATTCTGTTGCGCCGGACGCGCGAACTGATTTTGGGCTGCCGGTGCGAGCAAGGGTGCCCTTCTTGCGTCGGGCCTGCCGGCGACAAATGCGAGAAGACCAAGGAAGCGGCGCTGGCGATTTTGCAGCGGTTGTGGGTGTGAACTTGAATTCGAAAGATTTACCGCAGAGACACAGAGGGCGCAGAGTGAACCGGGAGATTGATCAGCGATGACTGTGAGGGACCGACTTGCGTCTTTAGCGGCGCTACAGCCGCTGAGGAAAGCTCGTGTCGCGGCGGAAACTGCCGCGAACGGGGTGCGCGGATTTTCGCCTGCGCTGCCAAATGGAGCGGAACGGCTGGCCGAAATGTTGCAGGCGAAATCGCTGAGCAACTCGTTTGGCGAGCACTTATCGGTGCGCAAATGGTTTTCGGAGGCGATCGGGTGCGAACCGCCGGAAGGCTGCGTAAATGCTGAGGCGCTGCGGCTGCTCGCCCCGGGAGCTCGCGCGGAGGTGAGCGATCCGCGGCAATGGCTTTTTCTGGATACCGAAACGACGGGGCTGATGGGCGGGACGGGGACCTACCCGTTCATGGTAGGAATCGCGTGGTGGGACGCGGGCGGACTGGAAGTGGAGCAGTTCTTCATGCGCGAGCTGAGCGAAGAGCACGCGTTGCTGCTGACGCTGGCGGAGCGCATGGCCGAACGCCCGGTTCTGGTGACGTTCAATGGGAAATCGTTTGATTGGCCGCTGCTGGAAACGCGCTATCGCATGACGCGAAAAATCCGAGCCGTCGCGCCGCGCGCGCATCTGGACTTTTTGCATCCGGCACGAAATTTGTGGCGCGTGCGCTTAGGATCAGTGCGTTTGGCGGAACTGGAAAAGTATGTGTTGGGATGGAATCGCGGGGCGGACTTGATTTCGGAAATGATTCCACAATTTTATTTCGATTATTTGCGCGGCGGTCCGCCGGAGCCGCTGGTGCAGATCTTTTTGCACAATCAAATGGACCTGCGTGGCCTGGCGGGGCTTGCCAGCCGGATCGTCGCGACGCTCGCTGATCCGCAGACGAACGGCAAAGACGGGCTGGAATTGTATGGAGTTTCGCGCATTTGCGAACGGCGCGGCGACATGGCACGCGCGCGAAAGCATTATGCGCAGTCGCTGGATGCCGTGCTGCCCGCGGAGACGGACCGGGCTGCGCGACGGTCGCTCGCGCGCCTGGCCAAGCGCGAAGGCGATTTGCCGCTGGCGCTGAAACTCTGGGAGAGCATCCTGGGCCCTTCGCGCGAAGGTTTGGAGGCTTACAAACAGCTGGCGATTCATTACGAGCGCCAGACTCGCGAACCGCAGCGCGCGGCTCTGCTGATACGTAAGGCCCTTGCCGAGCTGCGCCCGGCAAGCCGAAATGCGGGGCTAAGCGCTGCCCTGCTACGACGTTACCGCAACGATTTCGAGCGACGTTTGCAGCGCCTGGATCGCCGGGCGCTTGTGGCGCGGAGGGCCGGTGGAACCCTGTTGGACGCCATTAATCCGGAGTCCCGGGCGCGAGATGGGGAATCCAATCTGAAAGCAACCGCGGAACGGGGCAAAGGGAGTTCTCATGCCGGAAACGGATAGCACAGCAACACGCATGGCGCGAAGCTCGGACGTGGAGGCCAAGGAAATGAACGGAGTGAGCGACCCATATATTCGTGAACAGCTTGAAAAACGGCGCAATGAATTGAATGCCGTGCTTGCGTCGCCGGTAGCGGCGGTTCCCTCCGCTACGCTGATCGAACTGCTTAGCGAAGTGGACTCCGCGCTGCACCGGATGGATGACGGAACATACGGAATTTGTACCACGTGCCATGATTCGGTGGAAAAGGACCGGCTGCTGGCTGATCCGCTGGTTCGGCTGTGCCTGGATCATCTGACGACCGACGAGCAACGCGCGCTCGAGCGCGATCTGGAACTTGCCTCGCGCGTGCAGCGCGGATTGCTGCCGCGTACCGATGTTCGTCACGGGGATTGGCGCGTGCATTACCAGTACAAGCCCGCGGGAATGGTGAGCGGTGATTATTGCGATTTAATTCCTCCGGCGGCTGAAGATGGCGAGCTGGTTTTCTTGCTCGGCGACGTAGCCGGAAAAGGCGTGGCGGCTTCCCTGCTGATGACTCATTTGCACGCGATGTTCCGTAGCCTGGCGGGCGTTGGTTTGACGCTCGATAAACTGCTGGAAATGGCTAACAGCGTTTTCTGCCAAAGCACGATCGCGGGGCAGTACGCGACGCTGATTTGCGGGCGCGCCGGGCTACGCGGCGAAATCGAATTCGGCAGCGCGGGACATTTGGCCGCGCTGCTTATCGCCAAAGATGGTGTGCGGCAGGTATGTTCGACCGGCGTGCCGCTGGGAATGTTTTCCACCAGCCGCTACACGGTTCAGCGCGTGCGCTTGGAGCGCGGCGACAGTTTGCTGCTGTACACCGATGGAATTTCCGAAGCAGTGAATGCGTCGGGCGCGGAATACGGCGCGGCGCGGCTTTCGACTATTGCAGGCGAGCGCCATGGTTGGGTGCCGCAGGAACTCGCGGCGGCGTGCATGAAGGATGTGCAGAGCTATTCCAGCGGCAGAAAGCAGGCAGACGATCAAACTTTGATGGTGGTTCATCGCGCGGATACCGTGGAGCTTTCGCTAAATGACTAAGCGGACGGCGTGCGAACTTATTGCGCGCCGGCGTGATTGGATTCGACGGGCGCTGACTGCTGCGTGATGGTCTCGGGTGCGGCAGGCGCAGACACTGCCGCGGGTGCGGGCTCCCAACCGATGGCGTGATTAATTTGGTCAAAAGTTTCGCGCGTGGCGCTTTCCACGGTGAGACACTGGGTGGCGACGCAGCGCAGGAACACTCCGCCGGATTCGGACTGGAACTGAAAGAAACTGGGACGGCGGAAAAGTTCCGTGCGCGTCTTGTATTTGTGTTCCAGCGCTTCGCTGTACTGCCCAAAGAAATGCGCGGCATCATCGGGATTATCAAGCGCCAGGCGGAATACCAGCGGAGTGGACTTGGTTTTGGCGTCCTCAAACACCGCGTAGCGATCGCCTTTCCATGCCGGAGCAAGCAACTCCGCGCGATTTTCATCCAGAAATTGTTTCAGAATTTCCTCGACGCCGAATTCTCCCATGGTGTTTTCTTCCAGCAGCTTCCAGGCAGCCGGAACCACGGTTTTCCACTCCGGCAGTGCGACGGTTTCGGGTTTGACGCCGTGCAGGTACAAATCCGGATGAATGATCTGCTGCGTCGATAGCGGCGGATTCTGAAAAATTATGTGCAGGTCCTGCCATCCAGTGTGCGCTTTCAGGAATTCTTGCGTGAAGCCTGTGCCCGCGAGATATGGAAAAAGGAGCTCGTCGCGAATGTAAAGCGGAGCTTTTGCGAGATTGGGATCTTTATCCATTTCGCTGAGGGCGCCGGCACGGATCAACAGAGTGACGTCCGGAACGTCGCGCACGCTGACCTTCTGGTCGAGCATCTCGTAGTCCACCATGGCGGCCATGGCGGAACCTTCGCTGACGGCATCGCGCGCGAGTTCGGCGTCGTCGTTGGGACGCGCGGCTTTGATCCAGGAGTCGATGTGGAAGGATTGATCCTCGAGCGCGTGGGTGAGCTCGTGAGACATCACGGTGCGCTGCTCGTCCACCGGAATCCAATCCGCGATGTAAAATTCCTTGGCCTTTGGATCGTATAGTCCCGCGACCTGGTCGGTCAAAACATCGAGCATGAAGGAATCGAGCGGAAAACCTTTGGGAATCAGGCCAAATGCTTCCAGCGTTTTGTCGTCGGCGTAGCGCTCGGCATCCTTCTTGTCCTCTTTGTCTTCGCGAATCAAGTAGTCGCGGACTTCCTGCTTCGAACGGAGCGTTTTCTTGAGAGGCTCCTTGATCGGAAGCGACAGAATTTTGCTCATCTGCGCCAGAACTTCGTCAGCGGCCTTAATGAACTCGGGGCTGGAGGCCGCGGCGGTCTGCGATGAAATTTCCGGCTGCGCGGCGGCGACGGATTTAAGCGAGGCGGCTGGCCGCTGAGCGGCAAAAGCTATACCGCAAGCCAGCAGCACCGCCAAGGCGACGGAGCGCTTGGCTCCGCCCCCCCGCTGCATTCGCCTAAACAATTTCATTCAAACCTCCGGAATTCTTTGACGCATGAACAAGAGTAACAGGTTCCGCAAATTGGGACTTGCAGGCCAAGACTTGAAGCGCCGCGCCAAGCGTCCTTCCGCGTAATGCACGATTCCCGCCAACGCATCACGCCCGTCCCGGCACAGTTCCCTTCCAGAACCACACCATGCCGCCGAAGCGCTGCTCTAGTGTGAGACTCTGCAGCCCGGCCTCGGTGAGCACGCGGCGGAGGTGGCCCTCCTCGAAGCGGCGATTGCATTGCGCGGAGGTGGCCCAAGCAACAAGTTTTCGCGTGTCGCGCGCGTTGAGGCATTTTTCGCGAGCGTAAGCCAGGATTTTTGTGACGGACATGGAAGCGTGAGGATCGAGCGAAGCCACAAGGCCCGCCGGACGCGTGACGCGCACCATTTCAGAAAGAGTCGCAGCAAGATGTTCGACCCAATAGACGACACCGGTGGCGTAGCAATAATCGAACGAGGAATCAGGGAACGGAAGCTTTTCCACGGGCGATAAGTGGAAACTCACGGATGTGCGTTCACGCGACGCGAGGCGCCTGGCAATTCGCAGCAGGCTGCGGCTGCGGTCCACGGCTGTGACATCGTAACCACTGCGAGCGAGTGCGCGAGCCACGTGACCAGGGCCGCAGCCGACGTCAAGGACACTGATTGTGCCGTGACCGTTTCCGGAAACCGGCAGCTGCAAGGATTGGAGGAACTCGCGTCGCAATTCCGCCTCGGGGCCCGTTGCGAGCTTGCGTGCGTAGTAGCCGGCTCCGAGTTCGAAGAGCAATCGCTTGAAGGGATCGCGGAACCATCCGCGGACCGGGGTAGTCACAATAGTTCGATGCTAGCAAACGTGCGCGGGTTTCCAGAGGTTTATGTAGACAGGGCCAGGCGATCAGACCGCAGAATGAGCCAAGGATTGCTCCGAAACGAGCAGCCCCAAGATCACTCGCAGGTTGGAGCAGAAAAGATCGCGAAGATACGGCGGCGTGCCGAAAGGAACATACAAGCGGAAGAGTTCTACATCCAGCCAGCGCTGCGCGATTTCGGCCGGCGGAGCGTCCATGACTGCAAAGCACATGCGCAAATCCCACTCTTGCTGTTCGAAATTGTTTTCGAGGATCTTTTCGAAAAGTTCCGCATGGCAGTAAAGCAGGGATTGGTGGACGGCGGGTTCCGAGTAAGCGTCCTGAAGAATGGGATGATGATAGCGGCCGGTGTAAATGTCGCGCAACATGGCGACGTGCACGAGTCTGCCGAGCGCGGTGGGAATGGCTACGAGCCACTGGGAGACAAACTCTTCGATGATTCGCTGATTTTGCGCGAAGCGTTCGAGCGATTCCACGCCAGTGCCCTCCAAAACCAGGGACCCTTGGGCCGTAAGTATGCGCGTCGCGGCAACCCAGAAGACGCCCGCCTGCCCTCTGGTGCCGCAATTCACAGGATATTACTCTTAGTGAACGTTAGCGTCAACAATCATGTGGTAAATGGCAGTATCGGGGCGGGGATTCACGACCCTAAGAGCATCGGAAGGCGAGATGTGAGATGAGCTTGCTGGCGATTTGCTGCGTCACGGTTGGCACGATTGGGCTGCTCAAGCTGGGGTGGACGGCGCTGAAACCGCTGCCGGAAGAAACGAGTGGGCGCTGTCAAGATCGGATGGAAGACCTGCTGGCGTTGCACGCGCAACATTTTCCGCAGTTGCGTCAAGCGCTCACCAAGCTAGACGATGATTACGTGCGACGGAAAGCGTCCGGAGAAATTGAGCGGCACTTGCACGAGGAACGCTGGCACGTCGTGGAGAGCTTTCTAGCGGGGCTCGCGGAAGATTTCGGGCGGCTGGAGCGCCTGATGAGAGTGGTGCGGGAAATGTCTCCCACGGAGCCATGGATTCAACAATGTCAACAGGCCGGTTCGCGCTTGCAATTCCGCGTTAACTATCGGGTCGCGTCGCTGGCGATACACTCGCCAAGACGGCACTCAAGGAATCGGCTGGCGCGACTCACCGAGCTGGTTGGCAATCTTTCCGAGCAAGTAGAGGCCAGCATGGCGCGGCTGGTCCTTTCCCCCAGCCAGCAATTCCCGCAGATGCGGCGCAGGTCGCCGATTGATCCAGATTAGATGAAGATTGCCTGTTGTGGCGTCGCCGCGGGCGACGGCTAGCATTAGAAACCTACTATTGTGCAATGCAGCACGCGGGTATTCGATTGGTCAATTCGGCCATTTCGGGGCCGTGGGCAAGCCCTATAATGGAGTCTCCCGGGAGCCCATCGTGGAAACCGAAAAAATTCTCGTAGTGGACGACGAAGAAGCGATTCGCGAAGTCGTTTCGACCCTGCTGGAAGCGCAGGGCTACCTTTGCACCGTTTGTTCGAACGGGCGCATGGCCTTGGACGCTTTTCGCAAGGATACCTTCGACCTGGTTTTGAGCGACATCGTCATGCCCGAAATGGACGGGCTGAAATTGCTGGGCGAGCTTCGCAACGAGGATCCGGACGTGCCCGTAATCATGGTCACGGCCATGCACGATATTTCCATCGCGCTGCAAGCCATTCGCGCGGGCGCCTACGACTATATTCTGAAGCCATTCGAAAAAGATCAGCTGCATTTGAGCGTGCGACGCGCGTTGGAGCATCGCCGGCTGGTGATGGAGAATCGCACCTACCAGAGCGACTTGGAACACCTCGTGGCTGAGCGCACGCAGCAGCTTTCGATTGCTTTGCAAGACTTGGAACAATCGTACGATTACACGCTGGAGGCGCTGGGCGGCGCGCTCGACGCGAAAGACGCGGAGACGGAAGGACATTGCCAGCGCGTGACGGCGTTCACAATCAAGATCGCGCGGTCTATGGGAGTGGATCCAGGAGCATTGCGCCAGATCGCGCGCGGCGCGTTTCTGCACGACATCGGCAAGATGGGCGTGCCAGACAGCATTTTGCGCAAGCCCGGGCCTCTGACGAACGAAGAGCGCGAAGTCATGCGCAAGCACTGCGAGATCGGCTTTTCGGTGCTGGAGCGGATTCCCTTCCTGAAGGAAGCGGCGGAAATTGTGCTGTCGCACCAGGAATGCTACGACGGGTCCGGTTACCCCCGCAAATTAAAAGGCGAACAGATTCCCTTGGGCGCCAGGATTTTCGCGGTGGCGGACACGCTGGACGCCATGATTTCCGACCGGCCTTATCGCAAGGCGCTGCCGATTTCCGCGGCGCGCGCGGAGATTCAGAAATATGCCGGAAAGCAATTTGATCCCAGAGTTGTAGAAGTATTTCTCTCGCATCCGGACCAGGTGTGGATGGAGCTGCACGAAAACATCGGGGATCCGTTCCGCATGGCGCAGATGGAGCGGGCTTAATCGTTCTTGTCGGCCGCGTAGTTGAGTTCCCTTTCGCAGTTCCCTTTCGCAGTCTTGCGCGCCGCGCGGCGCGTAGGTATGATGCCCTCGCAACGACCACGGGAGAGGTTTCCATGGCCCTGATACCCATCAAGACGGCTTCGATCACCGGATATTGCGACTGCATTTGCGGGTGCTACGAATTGGCGAGCCAGCGCGACGACGAAAACGGCAAGGGATACTGCCCGCGCTGCGCCAAAGAGCACCTGGAAATGAATCGTGGTATTGGCATTCCGCAACTAGTGCCGTCCAAGATGCCAGAGAGCACGGGGCCGGAACTAAAGATTGGGATTCCGGAGACCGCGGATCCACCAGGCAGGCTGCGCTGATTCTCGCTCGGCTCATAGGTTTTCCGGGCCACTAGAACATCTCGACCAAGAGTTTCAAACCCTTCGCAAACTCCTCTTCGCAGGTAATCAGGCTCACAACCAAAAACCCATCGGATGGAAAATCGTAGAAATGGCCCGGATGAACGTAGACGTTCCTTCGGGTCAGTAGCTCGATGGCCAGTTCTTCGTCCGAACGCGTCGCGGGGACGCGCAGCACGGCGTACCAGCCGGCTTCCACTGCGAGCCGCGCGCAGGATTTCTGCGTTGCCAGTTGCCGATCCAGTTCCGCCAGATTCTTTCGAACGCGGGCTAGTAACTGCGTTTGAAACGAGTGGCGCTGTTCGAGCAGCGCGGGAAGTGCCCATTGCACCGGAGCGTTCATCGAAAGATACGTGTCCGCAATGATTTCCAAACGCGCGAGAGCTTGCGTTTTCAGTTGCTCGGGCCCGCTGGTGACGAGCCATGCAGCTTTCATCTGCGGCAGGCCGGAAATTTTGGATAAGCCGCTCATGGTGAACGTCAGCGCAGCGGCGTTTCGCGCGAAAGTAAATGGCGCATGGTCGCCTTGCAGCGCGAAATCCACAAACACTTCATCGGCGATGATCGCCAGTTTGCCGGAGGAGCAAATTTCGTTCAGTTTTTCCAGCTCGTGAAGCCTGGTGAAATGCCCAGTTGGATTATTTGGGTGAACTACGATTGCGCCGCGCGTGCGCGACGTAATACTCCGCTGCAAAGCATGGAAATTAATCTGCCAGCCGTAATCGTAGTCGAGCGGATAGCGGACGAGCCTTACGTCCTGAATATCCGCCAGAAATGCGAAGAGAGGGTAGCTAGGCTCCGGGATCAGGATTTCGTCGCCGGGGTTGCAGAGCGTGCGGAAGACGAAGGAATAAGCTTCGCTGGTGCTGGTGGTGAGGATGATGTTGTCGGCGGGGACTTCCGCCCCGCGTGCGGCGTAGTAAGCGGCGACCGCTTGCCGCGCGCGGAGCAGTCCGCGCGGGTCCGGGTCGTACGCGAGAATGGCTGGATTCGAGAGAGCCTGCAGGATGCCGTGACTTTCGTGATCGAATCCGCACTCGGTGGGGTTCGAGGCAGTGAGATCGAGTAACGGTCCACCTGAAGCGCGATGCTGGGCGAGAGCTTCGCTGAGCGGATTGGTTTTCAGGTTCCAATTGGTACGATCGGCAAACACTTCGTCCATGCCCCCGGTGTGACTCACGAATTATAGGGAAAGCGCGACGAAGGAACAGCGAAATCCGTCGTGCGCCTCTGGCGCAAAAATTACATCGCCGTTACAAGCAGCAGGCGGAAGTCGCCTATAATCGTTGCGCGTAGTCTGCAAATTCACAAGGAGATAACCGATGAAGAGGATCGTCACTGCCGTCGTCGGCCTTCTCCTGCTGCTGATGCTGGCGGGTCAATTTTCCGCTGCGGCGCAGGAAGATGCCATTGCCAAGACGAACTTAAAGGTGGGAGACGTGGCGCCTGATTTCACTCTGCTGGCGAATGATTGGAAGCCGGTGAAGCTGAGTGATTTCCGCGGCAAGAAAAACGTCATCCTGGCTTTTTACGTTCTCGCGTTTACCGGTGGTTGAACCAAGGAATTGCAGGCCTATCAGGCTGATATGGCCAAGCTGGAAGCGAGCGACACCGTGGTACTGGGAATCAGCATAGACAGCCCCGCAGCAAACGCCGCATTTGCAAAACAAATCGCAGTGACGTTTCCTCTCCTCAGCGACATGAACCGTAAAGTCCTCACCGCGTATGGGATTTTGAAGCCTTACGACGTGCAAGGGGACAAATACGAGTGGGCGCAACGAACGACCATCGTAGTTGATAAAGAAGGAAAAATTCAGCATGTGGAGCAGGGGGACGGCGCGGTGGATCCGAACAGCGCTGTGGCCATCTGCACCGATTTGCACAAACCCAAAAGCAAGTAGCTGGAAATTGGCGTTAATGGCGGCGCGGATGCCACGTGGATTCGGCATCCGCCCCTGCAGCCCTTCGTGACGGGTCGCCTTGGACTAGCGCGCGACGTTGCGGCGGCGGTAAATCAGCGCAAAGATTCCTACGAACAAGCTAATCGCGGGTACGAACAACAGCAAAATGCCGTGGCGCAGCGCCGCTCCGCCTTGCGCGCCGGAAGCAGCCGCGCCTTGATAACACATGGCGCAACTTTGCGCGGAGACGTGCGGGACGGGCAGCGCAATCAGAGCCGCGCAGCAAGCCAGTACCAGCGCCGCACGAACTACGATGTCCTTCTTCAATTCATTCTCCTGCGTTTCATAAATCCACACCGTAAAACAATCTCGGCAGCCCGCGCGGCGTCCCTCAGCCGCGTTCGAGAGCTACGCTAATGCGGCCTGAGGTGCGTCAGACGAATGCTATCCGGAAAAAACATGATCAGCATCATGCAAATGCAAAACACCATGGCCGGGATGAGCAACAGGAACAGCCCCAGGCGCTCAAAGCGCATGTGCATGAAATACGAAATGATCAGCGCAGCCTTGATGAGCGAGAGACCCACCAAAATCGTAATCATCAAATGCACTTCCAGGCGCAAGTAGGCCAGAAAGACTTCCACGATCGTGAGCAGCAGCAGCCAGACCCAAACCGTGGCGAATAGTTTGGTGGTGCCTACGGCGTGTTCGTGCGTGAGCTCGGCGGTGTGTCCGTGTGCGCTCATCGGTTCACTCGCTCCTTGTTATCGTTGTCACTTCGGGTTGACGCTCAACAAATACACCATCGGAAAAATGAACATCCAGACCAGGTCCACAAAGTGCCAGTACAGGCCGCTCACTTCCACATGCTCGGCCGTGTATTTCCCTTTGCCGAAGCCCCACGCGATGATCGCCAAATAAACCACGCCGATGGTGACGTGCAGCATGTGCAGGCCGGTGAGACCAAAGAACGTGCCGCCGAAGAGCGGGGCCGCTGGATTGAAGGGGTTTTTCGTCGGCGTCACGCCTTCACCCAGGAGCGTGACCCACTCCGTCGCGTGAATTGCAACGAAAGCAATGCCGCAAACGATGGTGGCGATCAAATAACGCACGGTTTTCTTGCGATCGCCATTGAACGCGGCGTTCACACCCAGAACCATCGTCAAGCTGCTGGAGAGCAGGACGAACGTCATTAAGGAAGACTTGGCGATAGCCGGCCAAATTTCAAATGGGCGCGGCCAATTCGGCGTCTCCAGGCGAACGTACGCGTAACTGATCAGCAGGGCCGAAAACGTAAGCGAATCCGAAAGGATGAACAGCCACATCCCCAATTTTTTCGAATTGATCGCGAAGGGAGATGCGCCGCCGGACCACGGCGATGCGACTATACCTTCGTATTCCGTGTCACTCACGCTTCACCTTCCCAGGTAGAGGAGTAGAAACAAGAAGACCCATAGCCCATCCATGAAATGCCAATACATGGAGACAACTTCGATCGCAGTACCGCGCGCGACTTTTCTGGTGGCGCGGAACTGCACGTAGAGCAGCGCCAGAATTCCGCCCAGCAGATGCACGCCGTGCGCGCCGGTGAAAACGTAAAAAAAACTGCTGCTAGGATTCGTGGCCAGGAAAATTCCCTGCGCGGCGAGCTGGCGCCAAGCGATGATCTGGCCTACGACGAAAAGAATGCCGAGAATCGTGCTGGTGGCCCACCAGTGGCGGAATCCTTCCTCGTCTTTCGCAGTGAAGCGACCGTGCGCGCGCGCCAGCGTGAAGCTGCTGGCGACCAGCACCAAAGTGTTGAGCCAAAGGATCCGCGGAACTTGCAGCGGAGTCCAGGCGCTGTTGGGCATGTCCTTCCGAACAATGTAGGCGCTGACGAACGCCATGAAGAACATCAAAATGCCGGCCAGCGCTATGAACATGCCGGTGATGTAAGCCCGCTGCGGAACCCTGGCCGCGCCGGAAGAATCACGGCCGTCGCCACCGTCTCCGTCGCCGCCATCTCCGCCATCGCCGGAGAAATTTCCGCCGCCCGGGCCTTTGCCCGAATGAATCAGCTCAATTTCTTCGGTGACGATTGTCGTTGGCACTTAATTACTCCGAACTGCTTTCACGTCCAGGCGAAACTTGGCGCATCGCCTGGGAAAAACTTCCACATTATTTTACGCGAGCCACCTGCGACGGCTCTAGCCATTGCGGGATGAAGTCGTCCACAGCGCCGGGAACGCTGAATTCATACGGCCCGCGATAGACGCTGGGATAGTGGCCGCCGAAATTGTCAATGGGCGGCGGCGAATCCGTATCCCATTCCAGGGTTGTGGCGTTCCAGGGATTCTTGGAAGCCTTGAGACCGAACTTCAGGCTGTAGAAAAAGTTGAACAGGAAGAACAGCTGCGCGGCGCCGGTGATAAACGCGGCGACGGTCATGAACTGGTGTACCGGCTGCAGATGCGCAAGGAACCCGACGGCCGATGCGTCCGCATAGCGGCGGATGCCGCCGGCGATCCCGATGAAGTGCATGGGCATGAAGATGCAGTACGCGCCGACGAACGTACACCAGAAATGAATCTTGCCGAGTGGCTCGTTCATCATGCGCCCGAACATTTTCGGAAACCAGAAATAAGTGGCAGCGAAAATTCCGAAGATGGCGGCCACGCCCATCACCAGATGGAAGTGGGCGACCACGTAGTAGGTGGCGTGCAGCATGTTATCCACCGCAGGCTGCGCGAGAAACAAACCCGACAGACCGCCGGACACGAAGAGCGAAACGAAGCCGAGCGCGAAGAGCATTGGCGTCTTGAATTGAATCTTGCCGCCCCACAGAGTGCCGAGCCAGTTGAATGTTTTGATGGCGGAAGGCACGCCGATGGACATGGTCAGCACGGAAAACGCGAAGCCGGAATAGGGGCTCATGCCGCTGACGAACATGTGATGGCCCCAGACCATGAATCCCAGAAAGCCGATGGCGCAGATCGCGTAGGCCATCGCGCGATAGCCGTAAACCGGCTTGCGCGCGAATGTGGAAAGGACGTGGGAGGCGACTCCCATGCCGGGGAGGATCGCGATGTAAACCTCGGGGTGCCCGAAAAACCAGAAAAGATGTTGCCAGAGCAGGGGTGAACCGCCGCTGTGCGGCTGCAGTTGATCGTTCACCACCAAGCCCGCGGGAATGAAGAAGCTCGTGCCCGCCGAACGATCCAGCAAAAGCAAAATTCCACCAGCGAGCAACACGCCGAAAGCCAGCAAGCCCAAAATCGCGGTGACGAACCAACCCCACACGGTGAGTGGCATGCGCATCAAACTCATGCCGGGAGCGCGCAGATCAATCGTAGTGGCGATGAAATTCAGCGCACCGAGCAACGACGCGAGGCAGAAGAGCGAGATGCTGACGATCCACAGCGTCTGGCCCCAACCTTCGCCGGGTCCGGTGATTTCGCCGAGGCCGCTGAGTGGCGTGTAACCAGTCCAACCGCTAATGGGCGCGCCGCCGGGCACGATGAACGCGGCGATGATGGACACGAAAGCCAGGAACGTGACCCAGAACGAAAGCATGTTCAAGCGCGGGAATGCCATATCTGGCGCGCCGATTTGAATGGGCAGAAAATAATTGCCGAAGCCGCCCTGCGGCGCGGTGGTGAGCACGAAGAAGACCATGATGGTGCCGTGCATCGTCACCAGCGCGAGGTATTGTTCCTGCGACATTTGGCCGCCGCTGACGAAAGGCAAAGTCGCGTTGGGCCACACCAGGTGAAAGCGCATCAGCAGCGAGAGCACGATTCCGATGACCACCGCCGTCAGCGCCAGCAGGAAATACTGGATGCCGATGACTTTGTGGTCCACGCTGAAAATATATTTCCGGATGAAACCGCTGGGCTCTGCCATCGGAGCGTGCACAGTCGATCCACCTGTGTGCGCGTGCGAACTCATGCGTGGCCTCCTGGAAATTGGGTCCGGCTTACTGAGTGTTTCGTGGAACGAATCGTGGGTTGGGTCATGATGGACAGGGTCACTGGCCGGCCGCCTGCTGTTTGAGGAAAGCGTCGTAGTCTGCGTCGGATACTACGTTCAGGTAACTATGCATGCGCGAGTGGCCCAAGCCGCATAGTTGCGTGCAGACCACTTCGTATTGGCCGATCGTATTGGCGGTGAAATGGAGCGGAATCACCATGCCGGGCATTGCATCCTGCTGAATGCGCAGCTCGCGCACGTAAAAATTGTGAATCACGTCTTGCGAGCGGATCAGCAGATTCACTTCGTGGTTTACCGGGACCGTAAGCGTGGGAACTACGATGTCGTCTTTGCCCGCGGGATCGTTGGCATCAATACCCAGCGGATTCCCGGTGGATGCGCTGATTTGTTTGGGATCGAGCCTACCGAATTTCCCATCGGGACCGGGATAGCGGAAATTGAAAACGAATTGATTGCCGGTGACTTCCACTTGAATTGCGTCAGGCGCCGCCGGCGTGAAGCGGACTTCCGCCCAGGCTCTGTGGCCCATCAACCCAAGGCCAAGAAACAGGACGATCGTCGCCGTAGTCCAAATAGCTTCCAAAGTGTTGCTGCCTCGCGTGAAGTGCGCTTTCTGGCCGTGGTCGCGAAACTTGAAGATTGCAAACGCGAGGCCCAGTTGCGAGAGGATGAAAACGGTGCCGGCCACGGCGAGAGTCAGATCATATTGATGATCAATCTCCGCGCCGACTGTAGTGATGGGAGCCGGGCGGATGGCCCAGGGCAAATTCGATGCGAAAACGTAAACGGTGACTACGACGAGGACTACGATGATCAGCGACAGCAGGGCAGCTGTTGCCGCAGAACCACTATTGCGCTTCCTGATCCGCATCGCTCTTGCTCTCCTCACAACGTTGGCAAAAAAGCGTTCGATAGGACCGCAGGGCCAATTGCAATTTCAAAACAGCACATCATATACAACGCGGTGCGAATATCAAGGAGGATTGTGGGTAGTGGGTCGGTGTCCAGCCGCAGCATTTATCGAGCATTTTGGATTCCGCTGCGCGCCGCGAGTGTGGGAAAATAACGCCGCTGCACGATCGAGGTTCGACAACAAGCATCGCAGAAAACCCATGCGAGAGGGACCGATGAGCAACGTGAGGGTTCTGGTGGGAACACGAAAGGGCGCGTTCATCCTGACGTCGGACGGCAAGCGCGAACGCTGGGATGTCAGCGGTCCACATTTTGCCGGCTGGGAGATTTATCACCTCAAGGGCTCGCCTGTTGACCCGAATCGCTTGTACGCGTCGCAGTCGAGCGGCTGGTTTGGGCAAATAATCCAGCGCTCAAGCGACGGCGGCAAGACTTGGGAAACTCCCGGCGGGGAGCAGATGCCGAAGCCGGACGCCCCACCTACCGGTCAGAGCAACAAATTCGTCTACGACACTTCTCCCCCCGCTGGCAAGCCGCTCACTACCCACCAGTGGTATGACGGCACACAGCATCCGTGGGAGTTCAAGCGCGTTTGGCATCTCGAACCGTCGCTCAGCGATCCGGACGATGTCTATGCCGGAGTGGAAGACGCCGCATTGTTCCGCTCCACGGATGGCGCTCACAGCTGGCAGGAGGTTGCGGGACTCCGCGGCCACGGCACCGGGCCACAGTGGCAACCCGGCGCAGGCGGCTTGTGTTTGCATACGATTATTCTGGATCCCAAGGATCCAAAGCGGATGTTCATCGCGATTTCGGCTGCGGGCGCGTTCCGCACGGACGATGGCGGCATAACGTGGCGGCCGATCAATCGTGGCCTGCGCTCCCCGTACATTCCCGACCCGAATGCCGAGATCGGCCACTGCGTTCATCATGTCGCCATGCACCCCGCTCGTCCAGGCATCTTGTTCATGCAGAAACATTGGGACGTCATGCGCAGTGAAAATGCGGGGGACTCCTGGCAGGAAGTCAGCGGAAATCTTCCGAGCGACTTCGGCTTCGTGATCGATGTTCACGCGCACGAGCCAGAAACGATTTACGTCGTGCCCATCAAGAGCGACGGAGAGCACTTCGTGCCGGAGGGCAAGCTGCGCGTCTATCGCAGTCGCAGTGGCGGAAACGAGTGGGAGGCACTCACCAAAGGTCTGCCGCAAGCCAACTGCTACGTCAACGTACTCCGCGATGCCATGGCCGTGGACTCGCTCGATAAATGCGGCGTCTATTTCGGCACCAGCGGTGGGCAAGTGTATGCATCCGCAGATGCCGGAGACTCGTGGTCGCCCATCGTGCGTGATCTTCCAGCGGTGCTTTCGGTTGAGGTGCAGACGCTGCCATGATTCGCGTCGTTCTGCCGCCGCACCTTCGCGGGCTCGCGCGCATCAGCGGCGAAGTGCAGCTCGACCTTCCGGCACCCGTCACACAGCGCTCCGTCGTTGATGCGCTCGAGAGCCGGTACCCCGTGCTGAGCGGCACGATCCGCGACCACGTCACGCAAACGCGTCGGCCGTTCCTGCGTTTCTTCGCCTGTGGTGAGGACCTTTCCCACGAACAGCCGGACACCCCACTGCCTGAGGCGGTTGTCTCGGGAGCGGAACCCCTCCTTATCGTCGGCGCCATCGCTGGTGGCTGACCCATCGCGTCCTAACCCCTGGGAACTCGTGTAATCGGAAACTGACCTATCTCGGATTGTCTCGCGTGCAAAATCGGCGGGAGAGAAGAGGTTCGTACGAGAGGCGTGAGCATCGCCCGACAGTGCGACCCGCGGGCCCGAAGTTTGGTGCGGTCGAGTGGATTCGAACCACCACGGTATTGCTACCGCCAGCCCCTCAAGCTGGTGCGTCTGCCAATTCCGCCACGACCGCATTCTGACCAGGACGAAACCGAAGTATAGCAGAAGCCCCTATTTCTTAGGAGCGGGGTTCTGCGCGGGTTGCTGGCTCGGCGCCGGTTGCTGCTGAGCCGGTGCCGGCTGTTGCGTGGGCTGGACCGGAACCTGAATCGGCGCGGACTGAGCCGGCTTCGCGGGCACCGTGCCGGACTTCTGCGTCTGCTCCAGGACCGAGCCGGTGCTGGTGGACACATCGCTGGGGGCACGCTTTACGGAGAGCGTCAGCGACGTCATCATAAAAACGATGGCGCACCAGGTAGTGGCGTGCGAAAGAAACGTGGCCGCGCCACGTGGGCCAAATGCCGTTTGGCTGCCTGCGCCGCCAAACGCTCCGGCCAGATCAGCGGCCGAACCGCTCTGCAGCATGATGACGATGATCAGCACGAAGCACACTAGAACGTGCAGCGTCACCAGAACGAACAACACACGCCAGCCGACCGCGATCAGTCCGACGGCTACCAGCAGCGCTAAACCCCATTTTGCCCACGACGGCATTGCTGACTCCCTGTGCGCGAGGCGCAATTTCGCTGCGCACCCGCGCTTATAAAATCCCAAAATTTCAGTTCAAAAATTCACGATGGCCGCAAACGACTTCGCGTCCAGACTCGCTCCGCCCACCAGCGCGCCATCAATATCCGCTTGCGCCATCAGACCCTTAATATTGTCGGGTTTGACGCTGCCCCCGTAGAGAATGCGAATTCCAGCGGCCTGCGAGGGCGAAAAAACTGTGGCGGCAAGCTCCCTGAGGTAGCGGTGAGCGTCCGCAGCCATTTCAGGAGTGGCGGTCTTGCCGGTGCCGATCGCCCAAACCGGCTCGTACGCAAGCAGAATACGCGAGAACTCGTGCTCGGTCAACGCGTCCAGGCCGCCTTCAAACTGGCGTTTCAGGATGGAGTGCGTGAGATGGGATTCCCGCTGCGCGAGGCTCTCGCCGACGCAGACGATGGGCGTGAGCTTGGCTTCGAGCGCGGCTTTCACTTTGCGATTCACGGATTCGTCGGTCTCACCAAAAAATTGGCGGCGCTCGGAATGGCCGATCAGCACGGCTTTGCCTCCGGCGTCGTGAATCATGCGCATGGAAATCTCGCCGGTGAAGGCGCCTTCGCGCTCCCAGTGGGCGTTCTGCGCGGCGATGGTGACGGGGCTGCCGTGGGCGGCAGCTGTTGCGACCGCCAAGGAGGTGAAGGGTGGGGCGACGATGATGTCGCATTCGGGTGAGGCAGGCACGAGCGGCTTGAACGCCTCGAAAAACGCGCGAGTTTCCTCCTGCGTCTTGTACATCTTCCAATTTCCGGCGATTACTGGACGGCGCAAGGGATTCTCCTGAAGGCGAGCTTGTCGCGGCGTGGCGTGATTATGCTTCTCATGATTTGTTGGTCAGCGCTTCCACGCCCGGAAGTTTTTCGCCGGCGAGAAATTCCAGCGAAGCGCCGCCGCCGGTTGAGATGTGTGAAATTTGCGAAGCCAGTCCGGATTGTTCCACGGCTGCGACGGAATCGCCACCGCCAACAATCGAGGTCGCACCCTTGCCGGAAGCAGCCGCAACCACGCGCGCGATGGCCAGCGTGCCCTGCGCGAAGGCGGGTTTTTCGAACATGCCGAGAGGGCCATTCCACACGATCGTGCGCGCGGCGGAAATTTCGCGGTTGAATTGGTCAATGGTTTTGGGGCCGATGTCGAGGCCCATCCATCCTTCGGGAGTTTGCCCGATGTCCGTCACGCGCGTCGCTGTGGAATCAACGGATTCCGCAAGTACGTGATCCACGGGCAAGACCAAACGGAACTTGCGGCGTTCGGCTTCGGCGAGAAGATCGCGCGCTAGATCGAGTTTGTCGTTTTCCACCAGGGACTTCCCTATCGGCAGGCCCTGGGACTTCAAGAATGTGTAGGCCATGGCGCCGCCAATGAGCATCGCGTCGGCCAGCTTCATCAGATTTTGCACGACTCCGATTTTGTCGGAGACTTTCGCGCCGCCTAGGACCGAGACGAATGGGCGATCGGGATGAGAAATGGCCTTGCCGAGATAGGCCAGCTCTTTTTCCATCAGCAGCCCCGCGGCGGACTGGCGCACGAACTTCGTGATGCCCACGACGGACGCGTGAGCGCGATGTGCTGAGCCGAACGCGTCGCAGACGAAGAGCCCGTCGCACAGCGCCGCCAGTTTGCGCGAAAATTCCGCGTCGTTCGCTTCCTCTTCGGGGTGGTAGCGGACGTTTTCGAGCAGCAGCACGTCGCCATCGCGGAGGGCTTTGCTCTTCGCTTCCGCTTCGGGCCCGATGCTGTCCGAGGCGAAGGCCACGGTTTTTCCGCCGAGCAATTCCTGCAGCCGTGCGGCGACGGGAGCGAGCGAGTATTTTGGATCTACT
The DNA here is from genome assembly GCA_963786205.1 of uncultured Acidobacteriota bacterium. Classification (GTDB taxonomy): domain Bacteria; phylum Acidobacteriota; class Terriglobia; order Acidiferrales; family UBA7541; genus Palsa-295. The sequence continues at coordinate 15,100 of CAWAYG010000009.1, read as the reverse complement.
TTCCCCTTCGGCCGACCCAGGTGCGAAGCGAGTACCAGGCGCGCGCCGCGCTCTGCCGCTAGACGCAAAGTCGGCAGCGTTTCGCGGATGCGCGTGTCGTCGCCCACTTTTCCGCCGGACGTGGGCACGTTGAAGTCCACGCGGATAAAAACGCGCTGGCCTTTCAGCTGCAGGTCGCGGATGGAGAGTTTGTTCACGGCCTTGCTAATTCCCCTGTTGAATCCATTTTGCCGGAATTGATTGAAGTGGGCCGACTAGACGCCGGCCACACAATTATCTGCACACTACTTATTCTCATTGTTGGGCGCATCGCTGGAATCGTCCCGGCTGCTACTTTGACAGGAATTTGATCAGGTCGCGGCAGCGCGAAGAATAGCCCCACTCGTTGTCGTACCAGGCCAGGATCTGGACGCAGTTGTTGCCAACGACGCGCGTGTAGCCCGCATCCAGAATCGAAGAATGCGGGTTGCCGCGAAAATCAACCGACACGAGTTCCTCAGTCGAATATTCCAGGATGCCCTTCATCGGGCCGTCCGCAGCGGCTTTTAGAGCCGCGTTCACGGTCTGCACGGTCGCGGGCTTTTCCGTGAACACGGTCAGGTCCACGACGCTGACGTTCGGCGTGGGAACGCGCATGGCGTAACCGTCGAGCTTTCCTTTCAACTCTGGGATCACCAGCTGCAGCGCCTTGGCCGCTCCGGTGGACGTGGGAATCATCGAAAGTGCAGCGGCGCGTGCGCGACGCAAATCCTTGTGCGGCAGATCGAGCAGTTTCTGGTCGTTGGTGTAGGAATGGATGGTGGTCATCGTGCCGGCGTTGATTCCGAAAGTATCCGACAGCACCTTCGCGACGGGCGCGAGGCAATTCGTGGTGCAAGAAGCGTTGGAGATGACGTGATGCTTCGCCGGATCGTAGGTCTTATCGTTCACGCCGAGAACCAGAGTGGTATCCGGATCGGTGGCCGGCGCGGAGATAATCACTTTCTTCACGGTGCCGCGAATATGCTTGCGGGCGCTCGGGCCATCGGTAAATAAGCCGGTGGATTCCACGACGATCGTTGCGCCCACCGAAGACCAGTCCAGCTCGCCGGGATCCTTGACGCGAAATACTTTGAAGCTCTTGCCGTCGACAGAGATGGAATCGTCGCTGTGCGTGACTTTATTCGGCAGATTGCCAAGGATCGAATCGTACTTCAGCAGGTACGCCAGCGTTTTGGAATCGGTGATGTCGTTGACGGCCACGATTTCGATGGCTGGATCGCCCAAGGCTGCGCGGAAAATGTTGCGGCCGATGCGTCCGAATCCATTAATGCCCACCTTGATTGCCATGAATCCTCCGGGGATTGGCGCTGCGCGCCTTCGTGTGCAGAACTAGTGTAGCAGTTTTATCAGACGGAAAATGCTAGGGGTTAGCGAGAAAAAAGTCAACGCGCGATCAATCGAATTCCTTCACGCGCACGACTTTATCGCCAATAAAGGTGACGAAAGTGGTGCGCGCGGGCGGCGAACCGTAGATCCAGTCTTCGGTTTCGCTGCCGTCCGGATCGCGCTCGCGCACTTTGTGTCCGGGACGGCCCAGCGCGGCCAAAACCATATCGTGATTCATGCCTTCGAGGGCCTGGTGATCCTGGATCGCTTCTTTGAATTGCGGCGGCAGCGTATCCAGCCAATTCACGGCACCGGAGTGTTCCTTTGTGAAATCGAGAAAAACTTGCAGGTCGGTCATCAGATCGTCGGCGCTCATGTCCGGGACGGAGCGACCGAAATCCAGCACCAGCGTGCCGCCATTATTCTTGTGCGCGCCGGAAGTTTCAAGTGGAGCCTGCATGGTCTGACCGACGCCGACCTGGAGATGATCGCGAATGTTAAAACTGCTCTTGCCGCCGCCGTTGATCTCCACCACGATTTCTTTGTTGCGAAATTCGATGCCTGTCACCTGAACCGTGTCGCCGGGGTTCGCCGCCAGACCGTGCGAGCGCAGGGCGGTCTTCAGTTCGTTCTCGTCCAGCTTCTTGCCGACTTCAACCTTGAAGCCCTTCTTCCCTGCAGGAATGGGCTTCATCACTTTGGCGAACTCGCCGGAAACGTAACGGATAATTTCGAGACGGGATTGCGGTTGCAGTGGCGCTTGCTTGCCGGAAGTTTGCTGGACGACGGAAACGTAAATTTCCGGCATGGGCCCGGGATCGGACAGCGGACCCAAGGTCGGCGAACCCGCGAGGACGGGCGTACGGTAGCGGTTGACGTCGGCAGTATCGGCCAAGAGCGCCAGCGCCGCAGCCAATACGATGGTCGTTCGATAGTACATGGCGGTCCGCCTGCGCCTATTCTATTGCGTTTTGGGTCTTCCGTGAATATAGATTCGTGCAGGGCCTGGGGGGTTGCAGCGGCAAGACGGCGGCCGAGATCGTAGCGGCCACCACTAGTTGGGCGAAGTTCGGGGGGCAGCTTACAACGGCAAAAAAGGCGACAAAAACTAGCGATTGATTTGGGCAGTGATGTGTGACGGGTGATGAGTGATTCGAGGCGGGCCACGGAGTGCCCCGGCGCTGTGAGGCGCGGGTCAGGGTCTGAGTTTGCGCCGGATCGAGCATGTTGCGTCCTTTGGAGGCTTGAATGGTGCCCCGACTCACGTTAACACAGGCGCCGATCGTTGAATATTCGTAGAAATACGGATGGGGGCAATATGACTTATCTCGTAAATACTCGGCCGCGATCATATCGGACAGCTTCCGGGGGCTAAAGCCCTTGTCGTTGCTGGGCTTGACGGCGGGGCTGAAGCCCCGCCCTTCCAGGTCGACCATTTATGAGATGGGTATTAGCTGGTGGCGGTGCGGACTTTTGCGACTGAGGCGGCTTTTTCTTCTTCGATTTTCTCGTGAGCCAGGTGGGGCTCGAAGCAGCGGCGGCAGCGGGCTTCGTACATGTTGCCCGCACCGACTATGATCAGCTCTTCGGATGCCACCAGACGCTGCGTGTGCACAGCGGGATTGCCGCAACGCATGCAGATGGCGAGGAACTTGACGATCTCTTCAGCCACCGCGAGCAGGCGCGGCATGGGCTCGAACGGGCGGCCCATGAAATCGGTGTCCAGGCCGGCAACGATTACCCGCTTGCCCATGTCCGCGAGTTTCACGCAGCTTTCCACGACTGATTCGCCGAGGAATTGAGCTTCGTCAATGCCGACAACCTCGGTGCGCGGTGCGACTTTCGCCAAAATTTCCGCGCCGTCTTTCACCAGTTCGGAATCGAGCTCCAGACCGGAGTGCGAGACGATGCCGTTCTTGGCATAGCGCTGGTCAATAACGGGCTTGAAAATCTGCACGCGCTGTTTGGCGATTTCGGCGCGTCGCAGGCGGCGGATCAATTCCTCGCTCTTGCCGGAGAACATCGGCCCGACGACCACTTCGATCCAACCCATGTTGCCCTTGACGATATCCACGCGGTCTCACCTCTTGGCGTTAGGCTAACACATACGATTGCAAAATTTCAGGCACTCGCGCCGCGATCGCTCGGTGCGTGGAGCTCGCGATTGAAAAATGGCGCGAAGGCGTTGATCACAGCCGCGCGGAAAGAGTCCTGCCGCGTGACTAGATTGCGCGTCAGGATGCCCCAGGCGCCTTCGGCATCGCGAATATTGTGGCCGCCGGCAAAGGCGTCAATCGCTTGCGAAAGCTCGACGCCATCGTCAACCACGGATTCCGCCAGCGCTTCGGGCAGCAGTACTGCACCGGACTGGCCGAAGGCGCCGCGGCCTTCGCCGTCCGTTACATAGGCCCAACTTTCCAGGAATACCCAGCGATTGCTTGCTTCACTGACTACATCGAGATCGGGCACGACGTCCAGGCTGGGGATCACGTCGAGTCCTGCGATTACATCCAGGCCGCCCTCGAGGCCGACGAAATATTTCCAGCGTTCGTTTTTCGCGCGGGCCATTTGCACCAGGGCTTCCGCGCGCTGGCGGGCTCCGGCCATCAGATCCTCACGCGAGAGTGGAGTGTGGCGAACGCCGCTCGGCACTTCGATGCCCACAACTTCGAACGCTGGAAGGAACTCGGAGACGATGCGGATCGCAGCCAGCGCTTCGCTGACCGCGTTTAGTTTCGGGCGGCGCGTGCTGCCGACGGCGACCAGAATTTTCTCCATGCGGGGCGAATGATATCAATCTTTCCAGAGATGGTTTTGTTTTTCTCGCGTAAAGCGCGCGGTGAGGAATTCTTTGAGGTCTTCGATGGAGCTAAAGAGCTGGTCGGAACAGCCCAGCATCCATCCGCTGATTTCCGGCGCAGGAAGAGTGGTGACCAGGTACACCGGAATGCCCTTGCGATGCGCGATGGTGAGTTCGGCGGAGGTGCCGCCACTTTTGGCCGACGCGTCCCAGTAGCAGACGACGTAGTCGGCGTGGCTTTCGATGATGTCCAGATCAAACGCGATGATTTTTCGCACCACGCGGCGGAAGCGTTCGACGTCGGTGGATTTCCACTCTCGGAAGTGCGCGGCTTCTTCTTCAGTGAGATTTTTCTTTTCATCCTCGGCGGGATCGTAGACGCGGTGGCCGAGTTGCTCGCGGAGATACGGCGCGAGCTTGCGGCGCCAGAGCTTGCCGCCATCTTCTGCATATTCGATAGGACCACTGAGATACGCGAGCATGTGGAATGGGCGGGTGGGACTTTAACACGAGGTGAAACGGAGGGCTAGCTGGGGCCCGGCGATTGTCTGTTACAACAGAAGTGGAGCGGGATAAGGGAATCGAACCCTCGCCTCGACCTTGGCAAGGTCGCGTACTACCACTATACGAATCCCGCGTACAGAAAACTTCGCGCCAGGCTTTTATTTATAGCATGGCGTCCTATGGCGGACAAGACCTTGCGCGGGAGGTGTGCCCGACGCGCCGCTTCCCTGCCTGGAAGTGCATCTTCCGCGCCAAATCCGATGCCCGCCGCCGGATTTGGATTTGCAATCGTCTTGCGGGGTAGTAGAGAATATGGCCCAATCGGCAGCGGCGAAGGTTCGGCATCGCCCCTCGGAGTCCGGTATGGGATCTTTGCCCAAAAAAGTTTTCATCAGCTACGTGCAGGAAGATGGCGCCGTGGCTTATGAAATTGCGTCGGGGCTGGAATCGCAAGGCTACAGCAGCTGGTATTACGAACGGGATTGCCCGGCTGGCGCGGATTACTTCGAAGAAACCCACAAAGCGATTTCGGACTGCGCGGCGATGGTGATCGTGATTTCGCCGCGGTCCTTGCCGTCCGATCAGATCACGCGTGAAATCGTGCGCGCTGTGGAGAGTTCCAAGGCGACGTTTCCGCTGCTGCTGGAAGTTTCGCACGACGATTATGCGCATCGGCGCCCGGGCTGGCACCAGGCCATGGCAGCGGCGAACGCTACGCGCATTCCTCCGGAGCGAGTCGCGACGGTGGTGCCCTCGCTCGTTGCGGGCCTGGGCGCGAAGGGCATTCAGGCGCACGCGAATGGGCGCTGGGCATCGGCTGAGCTACCGAAGCAGACCACTACGGTTCCGCAAGCGATCCTGACGTCGCAGCTATCGCCTACCCGGGCGGCCGCGATTGTGGCGAAGCCCACGACGGGCGTGCGCATTCCGGCGGTGACGACGCCTCAACCGTCAGCACCAACGATTACGGGCGCAGCGGCAAAACAACCGCCGTGGACAATCATCGGGATTGCAGCCGCGGTCGCTATCGCAGCGCTGGTCGGCTGGAAAGTTTTGCTTCGTCCACCAGCACCACCGCCAGCGCCCGCTGTGACCACTGCGACGGTGATGATTCGCTATGCCAGCGACCGGCACAAGTGCACGCCGGATCTGAATGTGACGATTGCGGGGAAGGCGTTTCATCCCACTTCGAATCCTTTCGCCGCTAGCGGTGTGAAACCCGGCGCGCAGGAATATACGATTGATGGGTTGATCTCTTGCCCGGGACGAAAGGCGGTGCAAGCCAGCGGCTCGGGCGCGATCGATGTTCGCGAGGGAGAGGTTTTCGATTTGGCGTGGCAGACGAAGAGCGGCGGCCCTAGCAACGTAGATTTAATTCGACTGGCGGACGATGCCGCGCCCGCGGCGGCGAGCGATGACACGAACGGCCGCGAGCCGCAAAATCCCGTCCAGAATAAAGTTCCGCGCACCGTGGTTCCCGCGCCGGCTCCCGCGCCAGCTCCGGCTCCGGTGCCCGTGCAAGCCGTTCCCGGGCAGCAACAGCTGCAAAACGCGCAAGCGGCCTACAGCCAAGGACGCTATTTTGCTCCGCTGAATAATTCGGCGCTCTTCTGGGCGATTCAGGCGCGCAACGCCGGCAATCAAAACGGCCACGCGCTGGAAGTTCAGATCGACGGCATATACAAGACGCAGGTCACGCAGCTTTACCAGCAGCGGAATTATCCGGCGGCCTCGCAGTTGGTGGACGTGATGCTGGCCTATTATCCCAGTGAACCGGGCCTGCTACGTGATAAACAGATGATCATTGCCGCGGCCAGTGGAGCAAGCGGGCCGAATCAGGCTCCTTTCAACGTGCAAGTGCCGCAGCCACGATTTCAGTCCAGACCCGGGCCGCAAGGTCCCGTGCCTCATCCTTAGATCTGAGTAAAAACCACCCGTCCAGTCGCAAGGCCGTGCAGCCCGTCGGCCGGTGGTCTATCGGGCACAAGCGGAATCCGGCAGTGCGTGACATGCCGATTGACGCTTGATCTAAACCGTCTGCCTACCCTGAGTTCGCTGACGCGAACTCAGGGTGAACAGGCGGCCGCTACAAATTCACGACCAGCGTCAGAACTCTGTAGCGAGCGCGACGGATTGCGAATTTCTCTTAACCTGCAAACGCTTTCCTTCGTCTGCTTGTCGCCTCACTTATCCACTTTCGCCTGACCCCACGTGCCATTGACAAGTAGTGGCTTAACCCTTAGTTTGACCGCACTCCCGAAGGCTATTGGTGGACCTTGAATTGCGACGAGTTGTCCGGGCGACGCTCGTCTACACTTCAGGTCCTAGTAGTACCGGTGCTTATCGGGTTCGTTTTGCTGAGCTTACGGCGCGTCGGCAAGTCTGCAAATTGGGAAACAAGTGCGAAAACCTCGAGCATTTGTCTGTGCGGAGAAGCTAGATGCGTAAAGCTGTCGCTGGGGTGTGCTTATTCCTTCTTGCGATCGTTGCTGCGCCCGTTTCGACGGTCGCCCAGACCAGCATCCTGACGCAGCATTACGACAACGCGCGCGACGGGCAGAATACCAACGAGACGATTCTGACTCGGTCGAACGTGAACTCCACCACGTTCGGAAAACTGTTCGCGCTGGGCGTGGACGGCCAGGTCTACGCGCAGCCCTTGTATGTCCTGGGCGTGACTATACCCGGCCAGGGAACCCACGACGTTTTGTACGTCGCAACTGAGCACGACTCTGTCTATGCATTCGACGCCGACGCCGGCGGAGCACCGCTGTGGCAGGTGACTTTTCTGGTGAATGGCGCGACGACCCTGTCCACCTCCGACGTGGACGGCATCCAGGACATTAATCCTGAACTGGGCATCACCGGAACGCCCGTGATTGATCTTTCGACTAACACTTTGTACGTGGTGGCGAACACTAAAGAAAGCGGAGCTCTGATTTACCGGCTGCATGCACTGGACATCACCACTGGCGCAGAAAAATTTGGCGGCCCCGTGGAGCTGACCGCCTCCGCGCCGGGTACCGCTCCTGACGGAAACGGCACCAGCGTTCCGTTCAACGTGCAGTGGGAAAACCAGCGGCCCGGGCTGCTGTTGCAAGGCGGAGACGTGTTTATCGGCTTCGCGGCGCATGGCGATATGGGGCCTTGGCACGGCTGGCTTCTGGGATACAACGCCACCACGCTCGCGCAGACTGGAATTTGGAACACGTCACCGAACGGAAAAGGCAACGGGATTTGGGGCTCGGGATCGGGCCTCGCCGCGGACTCAGCCGGGAACGCGTATGTCGCCACCGGCAATGGTGACGACACGGTGACAACCCCTGCGCCGGCTCCATCGAAAATCATTGATTACGGTGACAGCGTCGTTCGCGTGAGTTTGGCGGATGGGAATCCCACTCCCACCGACTATTTCACGCCCTACAACCAGGCCAGCCTTGATGCTGCCGACCTCGATGTTGGCTCGGGCGGTGTGCTGTTGCCACCGGATCAGAGCGGGCCCTACCCGCACATTCTGCTGGTAGCAGGCAAGAGCGGGAAAATCTACGTGTTGAACCGCGATCAATTGACCAACGATGGCAGTCATTACTGCAACGGCTGCACCAGCGATCCAGAAATCATCCAGACCGCCGTAGGCATCAGCGGCATGTGGTCCATGCCCGCGTATTGGAACGGAAATATCTACACGTGGGGCAGTGGAGATCACTTGAAAACATTCACGCTGACCGCCGGCCGGTTGTCCACGTCGGTTACCTCGCAGTCGGCTGAGACCAACGGTTTTCCAGGCGCGACTCCAGTGGTCTCATCGAACGGCGCCGCCAATGGAATCGTGTGGGCGGTCGAAAGCGATGCTTACTCCACCAACGGCCCGGCCATCCTTCGCGCCTACAACGCCGGCAATGTCTCCACCTTGCTCTACGCTTCCAACCTCACCAGCGGCCGCGACCAACTCGGACCAGCAGTGAAGTTCGTCGTGCCGGTGGTGACCAACGGAAGGGTATACGTAGGCGCGCAGAAGGAACTGGACGTATTCGGTCTGTTGGGAAGCGAGGCGCAGACCGCCGCGCCAGTGATGAACCCGCCAGCCGGATCCTACCGGGGTGACGTTTCGCTGACGATGACCAGCGCCACTGCGAATGCCAGCATCTACTACACGACGGATGGCTCGGTGCCCTCCACTTCATCGAATTTATATTCAGGCGCCATCACGTTAACCGCCCCAACCACCATCAACGCCATCGCCATCGCCAGCGGTTCCATCCAAAGCACCGAAACTACCGCGGCCTACGTGATCGCCTTGCAGACAGCGCCTCCCAATTTCACGCCGGCTGCCGGCACTTACGTTTCAACGCAGTCCGTGACTCTGACCGACGACACCTCTAGCTCGGTGATCTACTACACCACGGATGGCACGACGCCTACGCACAGTTCCGCCACCTATTCGAATCCCATCGCAGTGAGCAGCACCACAACCATCAAGGCCCTTGCCTCGTCCGCCGATCTCACCGACAGTGCCGTCGTCACCGGCTTATTCACGATTGCCGCCAACGGGACAACTCCCATCAACTTCGGTCTTGGTTTCAGCGATCCCGGTTGCATGCAGATGAACGGCAGCACCGATCTGGATGGCAGCCGTCTGCAACTTACGAACGGCGGAACAGCCGAGAGCGGCAGCGCGTTCTGTACCACTCAGGTGGACGTTCGCGGCTTCTTAACGGATTTCACCTTCCAGCTTTCCGATGCTCAGGCGGACGGCATTACCTTCACGCTGCAGAATTCCGCCGCGGGCGCCACGGCTCTTGGTCCTGCGGGAGGAGGTCTTGGCTACGGGCCAGCTGCGCCCGGCGGCTCGGGTGGAATTACACCCAGCATCGCGGTCAAGTTTGACCTCCACAGTAGCCAGGGACAGGGCGACGATTCGACCGGTCTCTATACCGACGGTGCGTCACCAACCGTCCCTGCCGTGGATCTGACCCCATCGGGCGTTGATCTCCACAGCGGCGACACCATGGCCGTGCACATCAACTACGACGGCACCACCTTGAGCATGACCATCACCGACCCGGTAGTAAACAAGACGTTCACACACAGCTGGCCGGTCAATATTCCGGCCATCATCGGCGGCAACCTGGCTTATGCGGGATTCACCGGTGGAACTGGTAGTTTGACGGCGAACCAGGAGATCGAAGCGTGGACGTTTGTTTCGTTCGTGCCGCAATCGCAACAATGGACAATCGTGACCACCAGCGAATCGGCGCCGAATGCTCCGCCGTTGACTGATGCGAGCGGAAATCCGTATCCGTGCAGCGGGCAAAGCCCAGACAATCCGAACGACGCAAATCCGAATTGCTACAACCCGCTGGTGATTTCGACGGACTGGCACGCTCCAACCATTCCGGGCGGCGGGACGAATGCAACGATGCTGGCGAATACTTTTACGAATTCCAACTGCTCGGCCTCGGGAGGGGTCACCAGCATTACCGCCAATGGATATCTCGCGTCCGGTACCTACACTGCCGTGATATCCGTGGTGCTCGACAACGGCGCGACGATCACTCTTACCGGGACAAGTACGTCGAACAGCAGCCAGTTTTCAGGAACTTTCACTTCGACGGGAACTTGCATGAACAGCGATTCAGGATCGTTTACCGCAACGCTGTTCCCAACGGTCTCCGGAATGTATGACGGATCGTTTGAATCCACGAAAGGCTCGGCAAGTTCCAGCGTGCAGATGAGTCTGGCGACCGATTGGAATTTCAATGTGACAGGCCAGATTACGCCGATATCTGGCGCTTCGGTTTGCTTTTCGAATCTGACTATCGCCACGCCACTGGCGAATACTTACGGGGCGAGCATGGCGAGCGGCGACGTGATCCAAGCGTTCGGCTCAGACAGCAGCGGCAATGTGGTGGCGTTTGTCGCCAGCAATACGGACGCGAACGAACAACCGTTGCCCGATGGCGGTTTGTTCGTGACCTACACCGGCCTGGCGGGCGCTTGCAGTGGCGTTTCCGGCACGGACGTGCCGTTCAGGAAAGTTGTGCCGCGACATTGGCAGCCGCCACGGCCGATTGGGCCGCGACCGCCCATTGCGCCAAGGCACGCACCGGTCTGGCGATTCCACAATTCGCCCGCCCACAAGTTGATGCGCCAACCCGGGCGTCCGGAAATTCGGCCGGAGATTCATCCAGACGTTCGTCCGGGGATTCATCCAGAAATTCTCCCGGAGATTCGGCCCGAGATGGGACCGGAACTTCGTCCGTAGTTTGCTTTTGGGCGCGTTCGGCAATTTATGGCGCTGCCGCTGCGGTGGACCTCGCCTCAACGAGTTTTTGCACCGCCGGCGCAACTGCGAGAAGCAGATCCGCCGCCGGCTTTGCTGCTTGCTGGATTATAGCGACCTGTTGCACCTTCCACTCGTTGGGCGCGGCCTTACGCGCGTCAACGTAATCGAGAGCCCGCAGTCCCGCGGCGCCCAACAATGCCAGATTCTGCGAGACCGGAACGACTTCCTTCAGCAGGAATGAATTCTGCAGCAGTGGTTGTAACGCGCTGTCGTTGTCGCGCCATTTGGTCAATGTTTGCCGAATGTAGGATTCCGTTGTCGCGTCCTGGAACTTGCTCGCGATGAACTGATCCACTGCGCAAGAGAATTTTCTCGCGGCTTCGCTTTCGGGTGCAATTGCATCCACCATTCGATTCAGCGGAACGTCGCTGGTTTGGATCCCGCCGGCCTTTTCGGCTTCCGTCTCGCGGATGGTGATGCTGGCAGGTTGCGCCGCTCCAGCCAGCAATTTGAGTGCGGCGATGTCATCGGTGCCAGCGATGCGTGCCAGCATCACTTCGCTGCTCGATCGGTGGGTTAGGCCCAGTTGCTCGAGTTGCGCGCTCACTGCGGCCAGTCTGCGATACATCAAATCCACGTCCTGCACTTGCTGCGGCGACCACAGGCGCTCGGCGATCGCGGCGGCGCGCGGCCAAATGCGCGATTCGATGCTTTCGTCGGATGCGAATTCCTCCCACATGCACGCTTCGCCGCCCAGAATCAGCTTTTGTTGCTCCGCGGTGAGGGTTGCGCCTGCTCCGGATAGCGGATCGACCAAATAGTGCTGCGCCGCCGGCTGGATCGCATCGAGGTAGTACCCACTCGACAGGATTCCCCGGTAACCTTGTTTGGCCGCTTCGGCCAGCGATTCCTGGCCCCGCCACGATTGGATCACGATGTCTTTGGGCATTCCCGGAGTCAAAATCTCGTCCCAGCCCACCATGAATTTGTGATGTTTGCTGACAATTTTCTCAACGCGATCCGTGAAATACTGCTGGAGTTCCTGGTTAGTTTTTAAATTGTGCGCTTGCATGAACTCGTGGATTTTCGGATTTGCGTCCCACTGTTTGCCGTTTACTTCGTCGCCGCCGATGTGGAAATAACGATCCGGAAAGATGTTAGTCATTTCTTCAATAAACTTATCTAGTAACTTGTAAGTGGAATCGCGCGTCGGATCCATGGCCGGATCGAAAATTCCCCAGCGGCGTTCGATCTGGTAAGGTCCGGGACCACTCGAGAGTTCCGGATATCCCACGAACCAGGCTGTGCTGTGTCCTGGCATGTCGAATTCTGGAACGATGCGTATTCCGCGATCGCTAGCATACGCGATCAACTCGCGCATTTCGCTCTGTCGGTAGTACATTCCGTCCGAGCCCAGCTCCTGTAGCTTTAGAAATTCCCTGCTCTCGAGGCGGAATCCCTGGTCATCGGAAAGATGCAAGTGCAGCACGTTCATTTTGACCGCGGCCATTCCGTCGACGTTGCGCCTCAGCACTTCCATCGAAATGAAATGGCGGCTGACGTCAATGGAAAGCCCGCGCCACGGAAAACGCGGCGTATCCTCGATGTGAATCGTGGGTGCGGCGTAGCCGTCCGGCGTCACTTGCACCAGCTGCAGAAAAGTTTCGAGGCCGTGCATTACTCCCAGCGGATTCGGGGCCGTCAATTTTGCGCCCGCGCTGCTGACGTCCAGCACGTAGCTTTCGTCTTCACCTAAGTCCTGGACGGGTTCGCTACCGTGACCTGCGTGGATCGCAAGGGTTGCGTGAGTGGCGTCGGCAAGCCGCTCGCTAAGAAAGTAACCGGTCTGGCGGCTGAGGTCGCGCAGAAATCGCTGCGCCGCGCGCTCCAGCCGCGGGTCGTTGTAGCCGGCAATCGCCACCGAGAAAGTTTGCGAGACCAAGAGGCGGCCGACACCTGGCGTTACCGTGGCGGGCAGGGGCATTACATTAATGGGCGAAGGTAATTGCTGTGATTGGGGCACTTGCGCCATGGCTACGGAACTAATCACAGTACAAAACAGTATCAGTAAGTAATCGGAGCGTCTTGCACGCTTTCTGATTGCAAAATGAATGCCCATTTCTCTCCCGGGAGCGACGCGGGATAGTACTCCTCGTCGCAACATTTATAAAACCTTTTCAGACTGTCTGGCGCAAACTCACCTACGACAGAAAATCTTCATTGCTCTTTCCCATTGCCTCGGCCCGGCGAAGTGTGCCATAAATCCGCCCCGCCATGACATTCACTTTGTTGGACTGGTCCGCCATTATTGCTTACCTGCTGATTACTCTGCTCCTGGGGCTTTATTTTCGCCGCTCCGCCGGCAGAAGCTCCGAAGATTATTTTGTATCCGGACGCACTGTCTCCTGGTGGCTCGCTGGGACCTCAATGGTGGCCACCACCTTCGCCGCGGACACTCCTTTGCTGGTGGCGGGGCTGGTTTACACCCAGGGAATTTCCGGAAACTGGATCTGGTGGGCCTTCCTGCCCTCCGGAATGATGACGGTGTTCTTGTTTGCGCGCTTGTGGCGGCGCTCCGGCCTGATGACCGACGTGCAATTCGCCGAGATGCGTTACTCCGGCAAGCCTGCAGCTTTTCTCCGCGGGTTTCGCGCGATCTACCTGGGCGTGCTGATGAACTGCTTGATCCTCGGCTGGGTGACGAAAGCGATGATCAATATCGTCGGCACCACGCTCGGCGTCACCATCAGCCAATGGCATTTTTTGCAGAGCATGTCCCGGGGCTTGACTGGAATTTTCGGCCCGGTATTTTCCGGCACTGACGGCTACGCGCTGATTATCTGCATTTTTTTCCTGATTCCCTTCACCGGTTTCTACGTTTCGCTGGGCGGACTTTCCGGCGTGCTGTGGACCGATCTTTTTCAATTCATTCTGAAGATGGGCATCGTGATCGCGATCGCCTGGTACGCCGTGAAAGCTGCTGGCGGCATGAGCTCGATGATCGGCCAAATCGAAGCGCTGCGCGCGAAGAATGGCGGCGCCGATCCGCTCGAATTTCTTCCCGATTTTTCCCAGGGTATTGCAAGCGAAACACTTTGGACCCTGCCGGTAATCACTTTTTGCGTATACCTCGGCGTGCAATGGTGGGCTTTCTGGTATCCGGGAGCGGAACCCGGCGGCGGCGGATACATCGCGCAGCGGATTTTCAGCGCGCGCGATGAGCGCCAGGGATTGCTCTCGGTGCTGTGGTTCAACGTGGCGCACTACGCGCTACGGCCGTGGCCGTGGATTCTGACTGCGCTCGCGGCGATCGTTCTGTATCCGGGGCTCGCGCATCCGGAAACCAGTTACATGATGATGGTCAACGACCACGTGCCGCACGCGCTGCGCGGCATCATCGTCGCGGGATTCCTCGCGGCATTCATGTCCACGATTGCGACGCAATTGAACTGGGGCACTTCGTATGTCGTCGAAGATTTCTACCGCCGTTTTCTGGTGCGCCACGCTACGGAACGACACTACGTACGCGCTTCGCAGGTTGTTACCGTGCTGCTGGTGATCGCCAGCGGCTACGTTTCCGCGCAACTCGCATCCATTCGTTCCGGCTGGCAAGCGGTGCTGGAAGTTGGCGCGGGGACTGGCAGCGTCTATTTGCTGCGATGGTATTGGTGGCGCATTAATGCGTGGAGCGAAATTTCTTCGATGATCACCGCGCTCGTTTTGACTTTGGCTTTGAATTCGGAAGGATTGTGGAGCGCGCTGATTGGGCGGCCGACGTTTTACACCGGCTCGGCCACGGTGCTGTTTGCGAAAAACGTGCTGACCACTACGTTCGTCACGACGACGGTGTGGATTCTGGTGACTCTGTTCACAGCGCCGGAACCGGACAGCATCCTGCTGTCGTTCTATCGCAAGGTGCGGCCGGACGTCACGGGATGGAAGACGATTGCCGCGCTCGCTCCGGAAATTCCGGCGACGCACGATCTGGGGCGCAATCTGTGGTGCTGGATTCTGGGGACGGTGATGGTGTACAGCGCGCTTTTCGGCGTCGGTAAATTGCTGATGCAAGAATGGGGTCTGGGAACTTGCCTGACAACGCTGGCCGCACTCTGCGCCTGGCAAATGTCGCGCGAACTAAGCCG
>CAWAYG010000008.1:0-322004 GCA_963786205.1 uncultured Acidobacteriota bacterium | reverse complement strand
GGGCCGTGGCTCGCTCGAAGCAGTCACTCGTGAATCGGTATAATGACGCAAGAGGAAACCGAAGGGAGGATCGCGCGTGGGAAAGCGTGGATCCGGACGGTTGTGCGACGCGCCGCCGTGCTATACTTGTATAACGAGGTGGCCATGCTAGCTATTCGACTTCCGCACTCCATCGAAAAACGTCTGGAGAAACTCGCCCGGCGCACCGGGCGCACCAAGAGCTATTACGCCCGCGAAGCCATCCTGCAACACCTGGACGATCTCGAGGACATGTACCTGGCCGAAGGCGCGCTGGAACGGATCCGCAGCGGCGCAGAGCGAACCATTCCGTTGAAAGACGCCAGGAAACGTCATGGCCTACGGCGTTGAACTGTCTATCGCGGCTGACCGGGAACTCGGCAGACTCGACGTGCAGCATCGCAAGCGCATCCTGAAGTTCCTTCATGAGCGAGTGGCCAAATTGGACGATCCGCGCAGCATCGGACAGGCGCTGCACGGCTCGCGGCTCGGGGAGTTCTGGAAATACCGTGTGGGCGATTACCGGCTCATCTGCAAGATCGAAGACGACCACCTGCTCGTACTGGTCCTCCGCGTTGGGCATCGCACGAATATCTATCGCTGATGGAATGCCGTCGGTTGGCGGCAAGGAACGGAATGTTTCAGCGAGCACGTTTCCGAAATTCCACTCCGGCAGATCGCCGACCCTTTCGCGCGGCGTCAGCGAAATCTGCGGATCACTAGAGTGTGACGGCCGGAGCGGTATAGGCCGAGCACGTACATGCAGGCCCTACCTTTCGTGGTGAAAATCAGCTGGCGAATTCGCAGCAGCGGAGAGCCGCGCGGCACGGCCAGGAGTTCCGCGGTTTTCAAATCCGCGGCAGTCGCGTCAATCTCTTCGTCGGCGTAGGCGAGTTCCACTCCGTATTCGTGCTCCAGCGTTACAAACAGCGAGCCGCGCTCGAGCGTTCCGCCCGCTAGCGCGGGAAATTCGTCGGCCGACAAGTAGCAAGTTTCCAGCGCGAAAGGCTCATCGCCCGCCTGGCGCACGCGTTCGAGCATGAAGAGATGGCTCGACGATGGCAACGAAAGACGCGCCGCGATTTCGTGTTCGTTGTCGCGCACGCTCGCGGAAATAATCTTCGACCTTCCCATCAATCCGCGGCTGGCCATTTGTTCGGTGTAACTCATCAGCTTGTTGAAATGAATTTTTGGCGGCGCAACGAACGTGCCGGAGCCGTGGCGGCGTTCAACCATGCCTTCGCGCGCAAGATCGGCCAGGGCGTGGCGCGCCGTCATCAAGCTGACTTTGTGCATCTTAGCCAGTTCGCGTTCGGAAGCCACGGCATCGCCGGGTTTCAGCTGTCCGGACTCGATGCGCTTGCGGATGACGTTCTGGATGCGCTTGTAAGTGGGTTCCCCGTTACGGCTGATCGGCGTCATGAAAGCTCCGGAAATTGTTGAGAGTCTAGCAGGTTAGGCCACCGGCGCGGCGAGCCGGCGCCGGGGTCCGCACCCCAAGTGCAAATACGGTGCTATAGAGCGCGTGTATCCGCTATAGAGCGTATTCAAAAAATCTATCAGAAGTCTTATACATTCACATTTTTCTCTTGACAACATATATTTTCCGCTATATAGCTCTTTCCATCTTTTGGGGTGCTTGGGGGTTTTATGGCGTTTCACCGCACAGAATCTATGCAGGAGGCTTTCGTGAACAAGAATTTGCGCTGTACCGCCGTGGCGTGGTTGTTTTCCGTGGTTTTGCTTGTCGGGCTCGCCGCCGCGGTTCCGACGGCCTGGGGCCAGCAAGCTTCGGGCTCCATTACTGGGACGGTTACCGACCCGTCAGGTTCAGCCATCACCAATGCGACCGTCACCGCGCGGGACGTTGATCGTGGGACCATCTTGACGACCCAGACCAACAGTTCCGGCGTGTATAGCTTCCCGCAGGTGACGGTGGGCAACATCGAACTCGCGGTCCAAGCTGCCGGATTTTCCAAGGAACTCCGCCCGACCTTTACGCTGATTCTGAATCAGATCGCCCGTGTGGATTTCCAACTGAAGGTGGGCAACGTGTCGCAGACGGTAGAAGTAACCGCTGCACCGCCGCTGCTGCAGACCGACTCGACCGAACTGGCCACGCTCCTGGATTCGAAAGCCACCACCGCGTTGCCGTTGTCCACGCGCAACGTCAATCAGCTGGTCCTGCTGACGCCGGGAGTGGTCAGCCCGAATATCTTTGCGTTCCAGGCGCCGCAAGCCACGTTTGGCACCGGACGCCCGTACGTGAACGGCGCGCGCGAGCAAGACAACAATTTTTCGCTGGACGGAATGGATACCAACCAGGCCGACAACAACGAAGTCGGCTATGTGCCCGGAGTGGATGCGGTGGAGGAGTTCAACATCATCGCGGGAAATGCTCCGGCGGACTTTGGCAATTACATTGGCGGCGTGGTGGTGGAGACACTGAAGTCCGGCACCAATCAGTATCACGGCGACATTTTCGAATTCCTGCGCAATACCGACCTGAACGCCAATACCTGGCAGAACAAGGCCATTTCGCAATTTAATCAACAGCCCGGCGGCAGCGGCGCGATTCTGCCGCGCAATCCGCTGCAGTGGAACGATTTTGGCGCAACGTTTGGCGGCCCGATTATCAAGAACAAGCTGTTTTTCTTTATTGACTACCAGGAATCCCTGTACAACACGCCTGCTAATTCGGTGGCCTTCGCTTCTGTGCCGGCGGCGTTTCGTACCGGCGACTTTTCCTCACTCTGTACCACCGGTTTCGCCGCTGGCGTTTGCACCACAGCTTCGGAGCAGCTCTACAATCCCAATTCCAGCGCGAATCCGGCGACCCGAGCGCCCTTTCTGAACAACCAGGTTCCCATTCTCAGCGCCGCAGCCCAGAATATCATTAACTCTTCGCTCTTCCCGGCTGCGAACCAAACCAGCTACATACAGCACAGTTACGTTGACTCCTACCAGGGTGATGCGAAGGTGGACTGGCAGGCGACCCAGAACGACCACGTGATGGGGCGCTGGTCACAGCAGTACGTGATCAACAACACCACCAACAGCATCCAGTTGCTGCCGAACCTCACCAGGGAATATCCCCTGAAGAACTTCGTATTGGATTATGCGCATACCTTCTCGCCTGCCTTGCTTAACGACTTCCGCGTGGGCTTCCAGGATTTTCCCGCGAACGACCAAATCTACACGAACCCCACCGGCATCAACCTGCCGGCAAGCTTTGGAATCCCGGGCGTTCCCAGCACCATTTTGCCGTGTATCACCTTCGCCGGTCCTTCCTGCAACAACGGAACGTATACCAGCATCGGCAGCACGGATAGCGTCGAGATTTTCCACGACACCACCATCGAGGCCGAAGACGCGCTCACCTGGACTCACGGCAACCACGTAGTTCACTTTGGCGCGGAATTCTTTCATTACTACATGAATGACCTCTATCCGGGTACCGAAGGCGTCGCTGGTTCGTTCTCCTTCAGTGGTCAGTACACAGGCAACAGCGCAACCGGAGTAGTCCCCGGCAACGGATTCGCTGACTTTCTGCTGGGCCTCCCGAGTGACGTCACGCAGGGCACGCCGCTGAATTTCAACTTGCGCAACAGCCTGTTTGGCGCGTTCGTGCAGGATAATTGGCGCATCACCAGCCACCTTACGATTAACCTCGGTCTTCGTTATGAGGTCACTACGCCGCGGGGCGATGCCAACCAGATTAACAACGTCAACTTTGACCGATTTACCGGCGCGCCGCAGATCGGTACGAATTACAACACCTATAATGGCCGCGCTAACTTCCAGCCACGCATCGGTCTGGCGTGGCAGCCTGGATTCATGCCCAACACGGTGATTCGCGCGGCGTACGGCATTTCCACCTACATGGAAGGCAACGGCGTCAACAATCTGGCTGTCGTCAATCCCCCTTATGTAGTGAACCGTGAGGCGAATAACACCGGATTGGCCACGCCTCCCTTTACTTTGGATCAGGGCTACACGGCTTTTCCCAGCGCGCCATGCACGGTCGTCGGGCTTCTGGCGTTTTCGCCAGACTGCTTGTCCTCAACCACAATTCACCTGACTAATCCGAATCTGCAGCCGGCGGTGGACCAGCAGTGGAACGTCACGATTCAACGACAGTTCGGGAACAGCACCACCGTTTCCGCGGCATACGTGGGCAACAAGATTGACCACATGACCGACATATACCTCCTGAACCAGGAGATGCTCTCAGGTGGTGTGCTGACGCCGAGTCCGTTTGCGCCACCACTCATCGCGGCCGGAGCGAACGTGCGCTACAACGATTCCAGCGCCATCCAACGCTACAACGCCCTGGAACTCACGCTGATCGAGCGTCCCTGGCATGGCGTGCAGGCTCAGGTGAACTATACCTGGTCGAAGTGCCTTTCAAACTCGCTGGGTTACTTTGGCCAGTACGGCGACGAAGAAGGCATCGGCGTGAGCCAAACCGGCGGCGGATACTTCTTCTTCCAGAACATCTATGATCAGAAGGCGGACTATGGCCGCTGCATCAGTGACATCGCCAGCGCGTTCAACGGTTACGTAATTTACGATCTGCCGTTTGGCCATGGGCGCCAATTTGGTAACGATGTCAACAACGTCGTAAATCAGATTATTGGCGGCTGGCAAGTTGCGACCGCCTTCAACGTTCATTCCGGCTTTGCAATCAATCCGTCTGCGCCGGATCAGTCCGGCACGGGAGGCGGAGTGGGCGCTGCTTATCGACCCAACTGCGTACCCGGTGTCAGTCAGCAGGGCAGCGGAGCTTTGGTGGACATTTCCGGGAACATCGGAGTGCAATTCTTGAATCCAGCTTCGGTCACTTTGCCGGCGGCGCACACATTCGGGAATTGCGGCGTGGGTTCGTTCCGCGGGCCTGGACTTTCGACCGCGGATATCAACATCACCAAGAACTTCCGCTTCACCGAACGTTTCAATCTTCAGTTCATGACCCAGTTCATCAACTTCTCGAACACGCCGGTGTTCTCAGCGCCGAACGCGTCCATAGCAGGCACAACCTTCGGGTTGGCGCAGTCCGCAAACCCGGGCCGGCAGATACAATTCGGATTGAAACTGCTGTTCTGATCTCGAGGCGAGAGTTTACAGCCAAGGGGCCCCCACCCCTGACGGAGCTGCTGCCTTACGGCGGCGGCTCCGTTTTTTTCCTTTATTCCGAGCGAACGCTGTCCTGGTGGGAGTACTTGATCACTTCTACTTCGGACATGGCGATCAGGCCTTCGTGCACCATCTCATCCAGAAACGGCAGCAGCTGCTGAATTCTTTCCTCGGAGTCTATGACGCTGACCATGATGGGCGCGTCCGAGGAGAAAGAGAGGAGGTGCGAGCGATGAATCAGCGTGCTGGCGCCGTATCCTTCGATGCCGCGGAACACCGTAGCGCCGGCGAGATCCAGTTCGCGGCATTTTTCGACGATCGCGCGATAGAGCGGTTTATCTTTCCACTTGTCGTCCTCCCCGAAATGAATGCGCAGCATTTTGGCTTTGCCTTCGAGCTTCAAGGGCGCACCGCCTTCCTGCGTTCGGCTTCCTGATAGTCGTGGGTGTATTTGATGACGTCCACATCGGAGAAAACCACGAGGCCCTGCTGCACCATGTCGTCCAGCAGCGGGAGAAATGCGCGCAGCCGTTCCTCAGTGTCCACCGCGGAGAGCATCATTGGCCGGTCGTGCGAAAGGTGCAGCGCGCCGTCCTTGTGAATCCTGCGATTGGCGCCGTAGCCGAGGATGCCCTGATACACCGTGACGCCGGCGATATCATTGGCGCGCATGCTTTCGATCAAGGCTTTGTGCAGCGGCTTGCCGTTCCATTTATCGTTTTCGCCGACAAAGATGCGCATCAGTTTGGCTGTTCCGGCCTGTTTCAGCGGAGGCGCATTTTCCCGGCGTGTTGCTTGGGCCGAACTTTCCGACGGCTTCACGATGGTCGTATCTTGGATTTCAATCAGGCCGCTGCCCACCATTTCGTGCAACTTGGGGAGAAGTTCCGCGACCTTCTCGGGCGTCTCAATGAACTCCACTTTCATGGGAAGGTTTTCCGTGAGTGCCAGGATGCGATCGGTCTGCATGTGGTGCCCAGCTCCAAATCCAGCGATACCGCGGGTGACCGTGGCTCCGGAAACTTTGCGATAGAAGAGAAGTTCCAGAATCGCAGCGTACACGGATTCGCCGTGGTAGCGCTGGTCCTGACCGACGTAGAGGGTCACTTTCTTGGCAGGTCCGGCGTTCAACATGTTTCCTCCTGACTTACCATCCCGCGCGTCGCACAAGCGAAATCGCTTTGCAGCACACCCAAGTATTCCGCCACGCTTCGAAGCTGTCACGTTGTTTTCGAAGCGTCCTGCGCGGCATCGGATCGAGCTGGGGAACGACCGTTTGCGAAGCTCGCGGATCAAGGCCTAGATTTTCACTGGCGTCCCCTGACTCGCTACACATTGCCACTTCCCTTTCGGCATTTTCACCCATGTGTCGGTGAAGCGTTCGTCAGCGCTGAAAGGTTTGCCTGACTCGTCAGTTCCCTTGCACTTGAACTCTCCAGTCGCGACGGCCGCATTGCCGTACACCTGGACCTTCACATCGTAGTATTCGGCGCTCTGGCATTTTGTCGCTTTTTCCGTTGCTAGCATCCCGGGTCCATCGGTGAATTTGCCTTCGCTGGAAGTATCCACGAAATTATCGGCCAGGAGCGGCACGATCAGATCGGGATTATTGGTTTTTTGCGCTTGCAGCCATTGTTGCTCCAGCGCGGCCACAGCGTGCTCGGTTTCGCTGGTCCTGGCGGATTGTGACCACACTACGCCAACCGACAAAACCAATCCGATTAGAGACAGAATCCAGAATCTTTTCATGGTGCGCCTCCTTCGATCGTTTGAGTTTCCCGGGGAAAATCGGCTGGCGTGCTACGCCATTGGATGTTCATAGCTTAGCAAATCGGAGGGATGCTTTGGATTGAGGTTCACGGGATTGAAGAGGTGAAAACTTCCAACCTGGCTTCGCACCAGTGGTTTCCCCATGGAGCGACTGCACTCCTGGGATGAGGCCGCAAATTGCGGACATGTAATTTGCCGCAGGACCGCGAACAAACGCCGAACTATTTTTTCTGAGCCAGTGAGCGAATGTGCGTCACCAGACCATGAATCTGATCTTCGCTGAGGGAATCCCTGAACGATGGCATGCCACCTTTGCCGTCGGAGATTAACTGCGCGAGTGCCGCGTCGGTCTGCTTCTGTACCGCCGGTGAACGCAAGTCCGGAACATTCAAGGTTTTGCCAACCGCAGAGCCACCGCCATCTTCACCGTGGCACACGGCGCACTTTGTGTGGAACGTGGAACTGCTGGGCGGGCTTTCTTGACTGTTATCAGCGCGCACAGTCGAGGCAATAAAAAACGTAAGACCAGCAAAAAGCAGCAGCAGAACTGCGAAAGCAACAATTACATGACGTTCAGCGTTATCCTCTTTCATGATTTCTCCTGCATTTATAAATCTTCACTCCTGCTGCAGACGCATCTCCTCGAGACGCCGCAGAGACCGTTAACTGAAGCCCAGACTTGTGAAAGGCAGATCCCTCACCCTTTTTCCGGTGGCAGCGAAGACCGCGTTGCAGAACGCCGCGACGAATGGCGGAACTCCCGGCTCACCGACGCCCGCGGGAGGCGCATCGCTCTCGACGATGTACACATTCGTCTGAAGAGGCGCATCGCCGATCCGAGCCACCGGATAGTCTTGAAAGTTCGATTGTCTGATTGCGCCCTTGGTAGCAGTAATTTCGCCACTGCGCACGATGCTGGTGCCGAATACCGCGGCGCCTTCGAACTGCGCGCGCGTCGCTTCCGGATTTACGACCAGGCCCGCATCCAAAACCGTATCCACGCGCGGGATGTGCACCTCGCCCTGATCGTTAACCTCGACTTCGACGACGGTAGCAACGTACGTCAGGAAACTGCGATGCGCGGCAATTCCGACACCACTGCCTTTGCTGTGCTTGCGCTTTCCCCAGCCGGATTTTTCCGCGACCATTTCCGTAACGTGACGCAGACGTCCCGTTTCCCAGGGATAGGTCTGCATGGAAGCTCCATAGTTTGGGTACTCCACACCGGTGAAATCAATCGTGCGCGGTTGACCGATCAGGTCCAGCAGGTAATCGACTTGATCACGCCCGGCTGCAATTGCCAGTTCGTCGGTGAAACATTGCACCGCGAATCCGTGATAGATGTTCGCGACCGAGCGCAACCAGCCGATGCGGACGTGAGCTTTCGCCGGGCCATTCTCGATGCGCAAATTTGGAAGATCGTAAGGAATATCCAACCATCCCTGCTGCAGGTGGCCTGGATCGCCGTAGACCGCGTTCACGTCAAAGGTCGAGGTAATCGGAGGAAAGACCGACCGTTGGAGCCATGCCGTTGGCTTGCCGTCCGAGCCCAACGCCGCCTTCATGTACATGCTGGCGACCGCATTGTAATAGTCGAACTTGATGTCGTCCTCGCGAGTCCATACGACTTTTACCGCCCGGCCCACTTTCTTGGACAACACCGCCGCTTCGGCAACGTAATCGGGCTTCGACTTGCGCCCGAATCCGCCCCCGAGCAGAGTTACATGGCAAATTACGTCTTCCTTCGCGATTCCCAATTCTTTCGCGATGATGTCTTGCGCGGCTTGAGGATTCTGGGTGGGAGCCCAGGCCGTCACTTTGCCGTCTTTAAATTCGGCGAGAGCGACCAGCGGTTCCATCGTGGCGTGCGCCAGAAGCGGGACATAGTAGTCCGCCTCATAAATTTTCCCGCCTTCGGCGAAAGCTGCATCCGCGTCACCAACATTGCGCACTACTTTGCATGGCTTGTGGGAAGTTTCTCGCAACTCGTTCTTGTAGGCGGCCGAGTCGTAGGTTTCGTTTGGCCCATTGTCCCAAGAGATGTTGAGCTTCTTGCGGCCTTGAAACGCCGCCCAGGTGTTATCTGCAATTACCGCGATGCCGCCAAGCGGTTGAAATGCCGGCGGAGGCTGGAACGGATCAATAGGAATCGTTTGGCGCACGCCTGCAACTTTCAAGGCGTCCTTGTCGTCGTACGATTCCACTTTGCCACCGAGAACGGGTGGACGTTCGACGGACGCGTACACCATGCCCTCGATTTGGGTGTCCATTCCATAAATCGCCTTTCCCGTCACAAGCGCTTCGATGTCGTAGCTGACTTCGCCCTTGCCCACGTACCGCCAGGCGCTTTTTGGTTTGAACTTCAGCTCTTCTTTGGCGGGGATCGGCAATTTCGCCGCGGCGGTTGCTAGTTCACCGTAACCGGCTCTTCGATTCGTCGAACGATGGACGACAACATGCAATTCCGTTTCGCATTCGGCCGCCGGAACATTCCATTGTTGAGCCGCAGCTTGAATCAGCATCCGTCGCGCCGTTGCTCCGGCCACGCGCATCACGTCGTAGAACGATCGAATGGAATGCGAGCCGTCCGTATTCTGGTCTCCGTAGCGCTTGTCGCCAATGGCCTGCTCAATCTTCACTCGTTTCCAATCGGCGTCGAGTTCTTCTGCGACGACCAACGGAAGCGACGTACGGATTGTGGTGCCCATCTCCGAGCGATGCGCGACGATCCACACGGTACCGTCTGGATTAATCCCGACGAAAGCGCTGGGATGGAATGTAGCGAGATCCACATGCGTATCGTGAGGGAGCGTGTCGACGGGCAGCAGGCTTGGGTAAAAGCGTACGCCCAGCACCAAGGCGCCCGCGGCGAAGACGCCTCCGCGCAAAAAATCACGCCGGCTGACGTTCTCAACCGCGCTCATGCCATTTCTCCTGCCGCGGTTTTAATCGCCGCGCGAATCCGCTGGTAGGTTCCGCAACGGCAGATGTTCCCGGCCATTGCGTCTTCGATTTGCTGATCGGTGGGCTTCTTATTGCTATTCAATAAAGCCACGGCCTGCATCATCTGCCCTACCTGGCAGTAGCCGCATTGCGGCACGTTAATCTGCAACCAGGCTTTCTGGACTGGATGCAGTCCGTTTTTATTGAGGCCTTCGACCGTTGTAATTTCCTTTCCGGCCGCGTCGCTCATGACCGTTACGCAGGATCGTGTGGCCTGCCCATTTACATGGACAGTACACGCGCCGCAAAGACCGATGCCGCAACCGAATTTCGAGCCCGTGAGCCCCAAAACGTCGCGCAGGTACCAGAGCAGTGGCATTTCAGGCGTGCCGCTAAACGACTGGTCAGCTCCATTCACTTTCAGTTGGATCATGGCCGCTCCTCATTTCAAATGTACAATGCAGTTCTCCGCCACGCTAAGCCACGTCATTGACCGGCGCCAATTCCAATCCTTTTGTCATCCGCAGAATCCAAATGGGCTTGCTTCTCCATTTGTACAATGACGGCGGAGAAGTCTTGCTCGTTTCCTGGCGTCAATTGTGCCGCATTGACTTGCAATGACGCTTTCGCCGCGGGCATCTGAGCGCCGACCGCGGCCGCGAGCTTCAGTATCAATCCGAAATCCTTGTTCATCAGCCGCAGCGGAAACTGCGGACTGTAATCGTCATTCGTCGCTCTCTGCAGTTTTCCCACATGCGCCGGAGAGACGACTGTAGTCTGGGACAGCACCTCCAGTAAACGATTGCGTTCGAGGCCAGCCTTCTCACCCAGCGCGACGGCCTCGGCGATCGCTTGCATTCCGATTCCCAGCAGGCTGTTCACGACGAGCTTCATGGTTGCTCCGGAACCGCTGGGCCCCACGTAGAAATATTTTCGAGCGATCGCGCGAAAGATCGACTCCGCGGCGTCGAACCGGCTGCGATCGCCGCCGCCGAACAGGACCAGCGCCCCCTGTTCCGCGACCGGAGTGCTGCCCGAGATCGTCACGTCAAGCACGTCCACTGCATGTTCGGAACCCAGCCGCGCGAGTGCCTTGGAGGTCTCCGGATAAACCGTGCTCATGTCAATAAACAGCGTGCCGCTTCGCGCGCTGGCGAAAGCGCCGTCCGCTCCATTAAAAACATTCATGACGGCCTCGTCATTGGGAAGGCAGGACAGCAGCACGTTGCAACTCGAGGTGAGTTCCGCGATGCTCATCGCCACAGCGCCGCCATATTGAATCAGTTCCTCGGCCTTGCTGCGATCGCGGTCGTACGCGGTGAGCTTGAAGCCGGCTTCAAGTAGCCGCTGCGCGATGGGCCGGCCCATGTAGCCGATTCCGATGAATCCCAGTTTGTCTTTTTCAGGCGTAATTGGCTTCATAGCGAATCATCCTTTGGCTGGCGGCCGGCGGAATTGAGGTGGTATGAGCGGTATCAAATATCAATTCTCGCCGGCCGGCGGCAACCTCTTCTGTGTTTTCCCTTCTCGATGGCAGACAGGTGCAACTGCCGTGCCAGATGATGAAGTTGTGTGAAACAAGAGACATCGAGCCGTAAGTCTCTGAATTGATGAGTGGTGCGAGCATGACGAACGAAGAAAGTAGAATATGGATTCGCCTCGCGTGTCGATGGACTTTGACGGATTTCGACACGGTGTCCAACCGCCCGACACCTTCATCGCGATAGGTTATGTGGTGCTCGTATCTGCTCGAGAAATAGCGTTACAAGATCCAGGCGCTGCGCGATAAGAATTCAACGACTTCTCGAAAGGAGCTTGATCCAAGATCCGTCCAATCGCGGCACAGTAAAACCGAGTGTCGACCGTCGTCGGAATCTCCTCTCCAATCCACCGTGAAACTAGCACGTCAGGGAACACGAGGCACATTGCGATCCAGGTTGTGAGCAAGATCTGCCTTGGAGAAGTGCAGCGGCTTAACGGAATCTGACGGAGTCAGCGTGATGCGAATGCATTTAAAGGCAGGACAGTTACTCTTCGCGGCGACGCTGCGGATGGGGATCAAAACATTAGCCTCCGGATAGTAGGCGGCAGCGCTGCGGCGGGCAATTTCATACGGGACGATCGCGAAGCGGGGTGCCTTGCGTACCTCTCCTTCAAAGTGACTGTATATGTTCACGATCTGACCGGCCTGCAGATTCATTGCCTCCATATCAAGCGGGTTCAGAAAGAGAACCCGCCGGCCGCCAAAGACACCCCGATAGCGATCATTCAATCCGTAGATTGTGGAGTTGAATTGATCGTGGCTGCGAATGGTCGTCAATAGAAATTCGTCGGGCTCCAGGTGATGCTTCGGGATTGGGCAGACGGTTAGCTTTGCCTTGCCTGAGCTCGTCTTGAAGATGCGCTGCCTCGCGGCATTCGGCAAATAGAAGAACCTCTCACCGGCAAGTCGTGCGTTGAAGTTCTCGAATCCGGGAATCACCCTGGAAATCGCATCCCGGATCAGGTTGTAATTCGCCGCAAATCCGAGCCAGTTGGTAGTCGTTCGAGACCCCAACGTTGCGTGCGCAAGATTGGCAAGGATCGCGACGTCGCTCATCAGATCGGGCGAAGCCGGCGGAAAGAATCCCTGAGAAGGGTTGACAATCCCCATCGAATCTTCGACGGTGAGGAACTGCTTGCCAGAGGCCTGGATATCTTCCTCCGTCCGGCCCAGGCAAGGCAGGATCAGGGCTCGCTCGCCCGTGATCAGGTGGGATCGGTTCAGCTTGGTTGATACGTGGGCCGTGAGCTTGCAGCGCTGCATGGCGTGCGCGCTATATACCGTATCGGGCGTGTTTGAGAGGAAGTTGCCGCTGATCGCAAAAAATACCTTAACGTCTCCATCGAACATCGCGTGCACGGTCTCGACAGTGTCGTATCCCCATTTCTGGGGTGGTTCAAAGTTGAACTCTTTCTTATTACTCCGAGCACTTAATTGGTGACACTTTTCAACGGGCGGCGTATTGGACGTGACGTTCGCGAAAGTAGTTCTTCACCGACTTGGGCCTGGCCTGTGTGATTCGAAGGTAAGAGCGAACGTTGTCCATCATTTCCTGAACGTTTACGGGACGGACACGGCCCAGTGCGTTGGTCTTCACATCCTGGTTCAGCAATTCATCCGGATTCAGTTCCGGACTGTAAGACGGCAAGTGAAAAATCCGGATTTGCTCGCGGTGTTCTGCCAACCAACGACTCACCGATCGCGCCTTGTGTACCGGGTGACCATCTACAATCAGAAACACTTTCCGCCTGCTCTTTCGCATCAAGCGCAACAGACGGCCGAGAAAATTCAGAAACACCCGCGCCGTGAAACGCTGACGGAAAATCATGAACGCTAGCCGCCCCCGATTGGTGATCGCAGAGATCATGTTGCAGCGAAAGCGCTGACCCGTTCCCAAAACTACCGGCGTCTGCCCTCGACGTCCCCAGGATCGTCCCGCTTGATGGTCCGAACGCAGACCCATCTCGTCTAGCCAATGAATCTGGGCCTTAAACTGTCGCGCCTGTTCGCGAATCGCTGGGTATTCTTCCTCTAGCCATTTCCGTACCGCAGCCGGATTTTGTTCGTACGCTCGGCGCACCGGCTTCTGCGGGGTCAGACCCCAGGCTCGCAAATAGCGTCCCACCGTCCACACCGAAACCTGCACAGCGAACTTTCGCGACAGCAACTCTTGCACCGCTTCTCTGGTCCACAGCGCAAAGGGCAAGCTCAACTGGTCCGGGCAACCGCTGAGAATGTGGCGCACCGTCGTGGCTGCTTGATGCGGTGCCAACCGCGAAACCGGCGGTCGTCCGCGCCGTTGTGCCTGCAGCGCCCCTCGTCCTTCCCGTTCCACCATCCCCATCCAGCGGCTCACTGTACCGCGAGCTACCCCGAAGACTCCAGCCGCCTCAGTTTGCGAAAGACCTTTCTGAACTGCCTCCACGACTCGCCGGCGAAGATCTTCTTGAGCTTCCGCCGGCAGCGAGCGAGCATCTTGGTTTCCCATGCCCGGCACACTATCACATTATTTTCTAAATGTCATCTATATTATGCTCCGATTAGTAAGTGCCTCCAAAAAGGTTTCGGCGGACGCGCCCACACACCCATCGTGCGGTCGCCCTGCACATTCGAGTGCCCCCGGACACATACCGTACCTGCTCCCGGACGCCCGATGTTGCCGCCCACCAGCAGCAGGTTCACGATCATCGAGACGTTGTCGACACCGTTGGCTTGCTGCGTAACACCTAAGCACCACGCGATTATGGTCTTCTTTGAGGCCGCGTACATATCGGCGGCGACACGCAGCTGATTTCGAGTCAGCCCGCTATTCTCCTCAATTTCTTCCCAGCTTGTGGCTTCCACATCGGCGAACAGTGCTTCGAAACCTTCGGTGAAGGTTTGAATAAACTCACGGTCAATTTGCGAAATGCGTCCCGCACGCTCGCGCTCGAACAGATCCTTCAGAATGCCTTTGATTGCCGCTACATCGCCATTGACGCGCACGGGAAGATAAAGATCGGCAAGCGCCTGGCCATGTCCAAGCAGTGCGAAGGGCAGCTGCAAAGGAGTCGGGTAATCCTGAGGGTTGGGATTGGTCACCCTCATCAGGCTAACCTCAGGTAAGGGGTTGACCGCGATGATCTTTGCGCCTTGGTCCTTGGCCTTCTGAAGCGACGTCAACATTCGCGGGTGGTTTGTCCCCGGATTGTTTCCGAATATGAAGATGAGATCGGTGCTCTCCATATCCTCGAGCGTCGCGGTACCCTTGCCGACGCCGAGCGTCTCTACCATCGCAACGCCGGAGGATTCGTGGCACTTGTTCGAGCAATCCGGAAGATTATTGGTTCCGAACTGCCGCGCGAATAACTGCAGAAGAAAGGCAGGCTCATTGGTCGTCTTGCCAGATGTGTAGAAGCTGGCTTGGTCGGGCGAGTCCAGAGCGTTTAGTTCTTGCGCGAGCATCGCAAAGGCGTCCGGCCATGTGATCGGCTGATAGTGAGTCGCGTTCGCGTGCCGTACCATTGGCGAAGTCAGGCGCCCCTGCTGATTCAGCCAGTAATCTGATTTCGCCGCGAGCTCCGCTATCGAATACTTCGCGAAGAAGTCCGGCCCGACGCGTTTCTTGGTAGACTCGTCAGAGACAGCCTTGGCGCCGTTCTCGCAAAACTCAAAAATCTTCCGCTTCTTGTCGGGACTCGGCCACGCGCAGCTCTGGCAGTCGAATCCAGTTACCTGATTGATCTTCAAAAAAGCTTCGGGAGCCCGAATCGGACCCATTTCACCAATGCCGTAGAGCATCGTGTTCCAGATGGCAGGAATTCCGGCAGCTTCTTCAGAGGCGCGCCCAATCCTGAGCTCGCCCAAATCCGTTGGATTTTGTGTCTGCAGGGAAATCGAGCTGTTCGGATCCGGCTCCGCTGTGGGCTCTCCCCCTGTGCTGGTCACAGTCTTCACACGCAGGTCTTGCATGGCGCGATAGTGCCCGTCTCGGCACTGCTCGTCTCCTAGGATTACGTCCGAACTGTCTGAAGTTTTCATGGTCTCCGCCCTTTCATCTGGGATCGTTGCCTTGGATCGCGCAGGCCGCCGTTAGAGGCCCTGCACGATTTCCGACAGGAACCACGTGCGCCGTTCGGTTTGATCGATCCAGACCTCGATCAGGCTGGCTGTGGCCACGTCGTTATATTTGTCGCAAGTCTCGTGCGCGGAGCGGAAATAGCGCGTCAGCGATTGGTTATCGGCGCATAGTTCTGCGAGCATGTCTTTCGGCGCGACGCTCTCATCGTTATTGTCCTTCAGACGTTGATGCCGTGAGATATCGCTGATCGAGCGCAGCGTGGTTCCTCCGATCTTACGGGCACGCTCAGCGATGTCGTCGGTCATCGCGAAGATCTGGTCAGCGTGTTCATCGAGCAGCAGGTGATAATCGCGGAAGTGCTGGCCGGTCATGTGCCAGTGAAAGTTCTTGGTCTTCAAGTAGAGTGCGAATGCATCGGCGAGCAATTGACGTAGCGCGGTAGTGATCTCGGCGACACCTTCGCGGCTGAGGTCCGTTGGTGTTTCGTGCACTGCTTGAAGTTTTTGCTTGGCCTGAGTTGCGGCTTGGTTTGCCATGGTTTGTTTCTCCTTATTTGGTTTTAGTTCGAAATGCAATCGCGCTAGTCGAAACTTAGCACCTGCTTCTCTTTCACGTGCCCGGCAGTCATCTGTCTGTACGCTTCCACAGCTTTCGCAAATGGAATGATCTCCAGTGGAGGCGGTTTCAAAACTCCCGTTTCAAAACCCGGCTGCAGCTCGTTCTCGATTTCCGCTATCTGTCGCGAACTTAAGCCGTAACTGTCGACTCCGAGCAGCCGTGAGGAATTATGATAGAAGTCGACCAAGTTGAAAGTGACGCGCGGATCTCCCTTGCTGGAGATTGCCACCTGTCGCCCCCCGAGCCTGAGTGATCGCAATGCCGGCTCGAACATCGCGCCACCCACGGCGTCAAAGACCGCATCGACTCCTTTTCCCGCCGTCAGTTCCAAGATCCGCTCACGAAGATCTTCGGTCTTGGTATTGACCACTGACTCCGTTCCCGGAATCGGATCGGATGTAGTGTCCGCTCCAATCACGCGCGCCTGCTTCCAATTCGCAATCTGTGTAGCTGCTTGGCCCACCGCGCCGGCGACTCCGACAATCAGAATGGTTTCGCCAGCTTGGATTTGAGCTGCACTAACAACAGATGCCCATGCTGTGATGTACGGAACTCCGATCGTCGCCGCTTGCGCCAAAGTCAACGATTGCGGTTTACGTGACAGCATCTCCGTGGGCACAACGACATATGCCGCGTGAGAGCCATCACGGACGATACCGAGCGCCGGGCAACTGCCCCAGACCTCTTCACCTTTGTGACCGTCTCCTGCTACAACCGTGCCCGCAAAGTCGCGACCAGGGGTCCGCGGCAGAGTCGTGGTTTTGAAGCGCCCCGCAACGTTTCCAATATCGCTGGGATTAATCGCGGCAGCCTTCACTCGAACGAGCGCTTCTCCCACGCCCGGCTCCGGCATCGCGACTTCTTCGATTCGCAACACCGAGGGCGGTCCAAACTCAGCAAAGCGTAACGCTTTCATTACGTGGGTAGTCATTGCGCTCCAATCTACAAAATAAACCACTCAACCAGGACGGTTTATCATTTCCTGTCTGGCTAGATCCTTATCCGAGCTCGCCCGTTAAAAACTGAGGTTCGCCGTTTCCAAAGCTCCAGTCCGCCGCCGAATTCTCGACGATTGCGACCATAACGTCGCTGGGAGCGATCGCAACTGAGCTTGCCAACTGCTCCGTTAATTCCTTGTAGAATCTGCGCTTCAGAATTTCGTCGCGGCTCTTGCTTATCACCGTGATGATCAGAGCTTGGTCGGTCCGGGGGATGTCTAGACCGGTGTCTTGAATGACGAAGAACCCTCTTGGATGGGGTTGGTATATCTGATAACGGTCTCGCACCGGAACGTGAAACGCTTTCACGACGGCCTTGTGGACCGCATCGAGGAGGGTTGTCACTTCGGATTGGCTTCTTCCTTCCAGAGCATCGATTTTGATCAACGGCATAGCGTAATCTTCCTTTTCCGTAGTCCATCTCGGATTCGGTTTTTAGACACTCGCGAATGTCACGCCGCGGCGGCACCGGCCAGAATTTTCTGTAAGATATTTACCTCGAACGGCTCCTGCACGAACTCCCCAATACTCTGCTCTAAGTGCTTAAAGTGAGGACTTGCGGCGTGCTGATCGAGCGCGTCCTGGCTTTCCCATATTTCGTAAAAATAGAAGCGCCCCTTCGAGCCTGACTCATAGAGTTCATACAATTTGCATCCTGCTTCGGCTCGGGTGGGAGCTAACATGCCCCGCAGGAGCTCTCTGAGTTGGTCTTCCCTTCCTTGGCGCGCCACGAACCTTGCAATCACACGGATTTCAGCCATAATCACTTTCCTCCTCCATTCATAGTCGCTTTGCAATCGCGGCACACCGCGACGCTACTTCAAAGCTGGGTCGATCAGCGTGAGATCGGTTGCCGGGTCAAAACGCTTCTGCATCGTTGCAGGATCGACGGTGACCATTACTTCCAGCGTCGGTGATACGTACGCCTCGAGAACATGACCGGCGTGCGTCGTTCCATCTGGCCCTCCCACCACCATGTGGGTGTGTACGACGGGCCTTCCTTGATAGAGCGCGATATCGCCACTCATCCCGATCACTTCGAGTTGACCATTGATCGGAATCTTCTTGTACATTTTGCGTTGAGGATCAAACCATCCCAGCGTCGCGCCACTCAGCGCTCCGATAGCCGTGAAACGCGCGCTTGTGACGTGATACTTCTCAGCAAACTCCTGCAGCCCGGAAAAAGCTTCGTCTCCCTGGTAGAAAATCACCGCATATTGTTTCGTCGCTTCTCCAGGATTCAGCAATTGCACCTGCAGCTTGGGAGCTTTCCCCGTGGGAACGGCTTTCGACGGCGAAACATAGTCGCCCGCGGTGTACTGCGGGCGCACCATAATGGCGGTGACTCCAATCAATGCCAATAGATAGCCCATTAGTTTTATGTTGATCACGGCTTTGCTCGCTCCTGCTCGAAAATCTTCACAACCGGCCCCTCCGCGCTCAGTTTGTGGCCGGCCTTTGGTTTTCGTTTTTGAGAAGCTCAACATGATTGCCGGCTTCGGTCCGTCAGGCGGCCACGGCTTTGTTTGCCGGTGGCGCCATGAATTCAGGACCGATCGGACTGGCGATCGTCTGCCGCAGAATCTGGTCGATCGCCGCGAGCGCTTCCGCGTCGAGGTGCCAGTCGAGGGCGCCGGCCACAGCTTCCAATTCTTCAGGATGGCGCGCGCCCCAGAGCGCCGTGGTGATTCCGGGTTGGTCTAGCACCCAACGAACGGCAATATCCATCACGTTTTTTGCGTATCTTTCTTGCGCCAGATCATCCAGTTGCTGAACCGCGCTCAGATATTGCGCATAGAGCGGCGGCTGGAATTTCGGATCGGACAAGCGGAGATCATCACCGGTGAACTTCGTGTCCGGCCGCATTGTGCCGGTCAAGAGCCCGCGGCAGAGAGGCCCGTACGCGAAAGCGCTCAGATTCTTTTTGCGCACGTAAGGCAGCACGTCACCTTCGATTTGGCGCTCAAAGAGGTTATAAGGCGGCTGGACGGTGTGCAGCTCAGAGACGGACGTGAAGCGGTTCATCTGCTCGGGTGAATAATTGCTCACACCGATCGCACGGATCAGACCCTCCTTAAAGAGGGCGTGCATCGTTAGGGCGGTTTCTTCGATCGGGACGGCCAGATCCGGCCAATGGACTTGATAAACGTCTATGTAGTCGGTACGAAGCCGGCGGAGCGAATCCTGGACCTCCTTACGGATGCGAGCAGGCGAGGAATTTCGCGTAACCGATCCGTCGTGCCACTCCAGCCCAACTTTGGTCGCGATGAAAACCTTCTCGCGATGTCCCCTCTCTGCAATTGCCTTCCCGACGATTTCTTCGGAAACGCCGAAACCGTAGGCCGGCGCGGTATCAATCAGGTTGATGCCCTTATCGAGGGCGGCGTGAATCGTGCGAATCGATTCTCTTTCGTCGGTGCCTCCCCACATCCAACCACCGATGGCCCAGGTGCCTTGGGCGATTCGCGAAACATTCATTTCCGTGCCAGAAATTATTTTGTATTCCATTTGTTTTGTCCTTTTCTATGAGATGTGATCTGCAAATATCTAGTTCAGGTTTGCGGTGAGGCTTCGGCTACTAAGCTGCCCTCCGTATTGGATAGCGGGTTGACTGCTATTCCAGACGCGTTCGTGCGCGGTTAGGCTGGCGACGCATATACGAGCGCACGATTTACAATTCCACTTAACTCGCGGCGGCCTCGACAAACGCGTGATTTCACGGCGGCAACGGATGTGTCGAGCAGCTCAGCTGTTTCTTCGACAGAGCGCTCCTCGACCATGCGAAGCCAGATGGTTTTTCGAATCGTTGGACCCAATCGGTTGATCGCATTGGTCAAAAGCTCAGAGTGCTCCCGCCGCGAACACGATTCTTCTGGATTGGGACTCCGGTCAACAAATGCCTCCGGGACGTAGCTCGCACCGTCGTCTGAGGTCACAGGCAGGACTTCAGGAACTCTCCGTCTGCGGCGCAGCACCATGTAGGATTCATTCAAGGCGATGCGGGTCAGCCACGTAGAGAACTGTGCCGCTTCTTGAAAGCGAGCAAGGTGGAGGAAAGCCTTGTGAAAACTTTCCTGCACCACATCTTCGGCGTCTTCGCGGTTTTTCATTATCCTGAATGCAACTGCAAGGACCCTCCGCCTGTGGCGCAACACGAGTTTTTCGAACGCGGACGTGTCTCCGTATTTGGCGGCAGTTACGAGCGCGTGATCCGGCGCTTTTTCGATCTGGCCTGCACGAAACGATTCCATGATGGCGTATCTCCTTGGCGTTTGTTTAAGCAGTGCCCAGCCGGCAAAGGAGCAATGGCGATGCCAGAGTCTGTGCGAAGTGGAAACGACGCGGAACTGACGGGCAGAACGGGGGATGCGACCAGTCGCAGGTATCTCGGGAATTGGTGTGCTGGCGGATATCTGTCGGAATGCTGACACCACGTCTAGCAGGCTCAACTGAACAAGTGCCGCGACGTTCGTGAGAGGGACAGCGGCAACGATCAGCGACAGAAGCAATAACGAACGCGTTGACACTTAACTGAGCGAACTCGCGCGTTCCTCCTGGCGCGAAGGGACTAAGAAACTAAACTTGTTGCAATGCTCCCGCGCGACGGCTGAGAATCGTCATCGTTCGCTCAGGAAATGTTAGGGAGCGACGCTTCGAACAACTGGAGCAGAGGCATGTCCAAGTTCAAACCTCTTCTAGGGCCCGAGCCGTCTGCGATTTGGCGCTATGGGGCAGCGGTTCTGTCTGTTGGCGCAGCACTGATCATTTCACGGTTGCCAGCGCTTCATCTGCAAAATGCTCCCTCGTCGCTATTTCTTTTAGCTGTCATGTTTAGCGCGTGGTTCGGTGGAGTCGGGCCAGGGCTGCTCGCAATGGTCGTATCCTCCGTCTGTTTCGACTATTTCTTCGTGGCTCCAATGTACTTGTTGATTGCAAAATCGGAGGAAATACCGCGTCTGGTTACCTTTATCGTCTCCGCTCTGTTTGTCGGAGCGCTGGGCGCGGCGGAGCGGACCGCCACCGAATCGCTGCGGCGCGCACGCGATTACCTGGCAGAGACGGTACAAGCTCTGCAGACAACTAACGAGGCGCTACAAGTAGAGAGCCGCGAACGTATGCAAATCGAAAATCGACTGCGCCGCAGCGAGGGCTATTTGGCTCAGGCGCAAAGACTGACTCATACCGGCAGCTTTGGATGGAGTGTGCAGAGCGGAGAAATCCGTTGGTCCGACGAAACGTTTCGAATTTTCAAGTGCGACCCAACGACGAAACCCACTATGGCAATAATATTGCAAAGGACTCATCCAGACGACGTGGCTTTCGTGGAGGAGATCGTCGCGCGCGCTTCACAGGAACAGAAGGATTTGGATTTTGAGCATCGCTTGCTCGTGCCGAACGGTTCCGTCAGGTACATAAGAGTCGTAGCTCACGCGGTAAGGGACAAATCGGGCGCGGTCGAATTTGTGGGCGCGGTGATGGACATAACCTCCGCAAAGGAGGCAGAAGACCGGATCCGCCTGATTATAGACACCGTACCGGGTCAACTCTGGACGGAAACTGCGGAGGGCGTTGTCGATTTTGTGAATCGCCGCTGGATTGATTACACCGGAATGACGCTGGAACAGGCAGTGGGATCGGGTTGGAATCGCATGGTGCATCCCGATGATATTGAGCGAGTGCTGAGCAAGTGGCGAAAACTTGTAGCGGAGGGGAAGCCCCGGGAGATTGAGTCGCGCCTGCGAAGGTCCGATGGAGAGTACCGATGGTTCCTCGGTCGCGTATCTCCCTTGGTGGACCGCTCGGGGCACATCCTAGGATGGTTCGGCATGGATACGGATATTCATGACTTGAAGGCGGCGGAAGAAACGCTGCGGCGCAGCGAGGGTTATCTGGCGGAGGCGCAGAGGCTCAGTCATACCGGCAGCTGGGCGCGAGATGCCGCGACCAACGAGATGAAGTACTCGTCCGAAGAATTCTACCGCGTAGTAGGTTTTGATCCGCGCGAGGGACAACCGCGATACGAAGCGTTCTTGCAACGCATCCATCCGGATGATCAGGCCAGAGTCAGGGAAACAGTCGAGAATGCGCGACGTGAGAAGACGGACTACGAGCTGGAATACCGAATCATTCATCCCGGCGGCGAGTTTAGAGACCTCCATGTGATCGGGCATCCCGTTCTCAATCCATCCGGCGATCTTGTTGAATTCGTAGGTACTGTGATGGACGTGACAGAACGTAGGCGGGCAGAGGGGGCGCTTCGTAGGAGCGAGGCTTATTTAGCGGAAGCGCAGAGGTTAACGCACACAGGTAGCTGGGCCTACAATATCGGTACAAAAAAGCTCATCCACTCATCCGAGGAGCATTCCCGCTTGTTTGGCTTTGATCCAGAGCGAGGGTTGCCTTCGTTCGAAGAATTTATTCAGCGCATTCATCCAGAAGATCAAGTTGCGGCCGTGCAAGCGTTTGAGAACGCAAGCCGCGCGGCAACAGACTTTGATGTGGATCTCCGGATCGTCCATCCGGACGGCACCACGAAATATGTGTACGCAACAGGGCATCCTGTTTTCAACGCGTCCGGCGATCCCGTGGAGTTCCTGGGCACCGTGATGGACGTGACCGAACGCGAGGAAGCCGAAGAGGCGTTGCGACAAGCGCAGGCGGAGCTGGCGCACGTGAATCGCGTCATCACCATGGGAGAGCTGACCGCTTCCCTGGCGCACGAGGTGAACCAACCGATCGCCGCTGCTGTCACCGACGCCAATACCTGCCTGCGTTGGCTCACGCGCGAGCACCCCGACTTGGAAGAGGCGCGCGCGGCGGCAGCGCGAGCCGCTAAAGACGCCACCCGTGCGGCGGAAATCATCAGCCGGGTCCGCCTGCTCTTCAAGAAAGAGGCACCCGAACGGGAGTTGGTTGATGCGAACGAAGTGATTCCGCGGATAATCGCCCTCCTGTACGGCGAAGCCGTTCGATACAACATATCCGTGCGAGCGGACTTAGCGGCAGACGTTCCTCCTGTCATCGGAGATCGCGTCCAACTGCGACAGGTGCTAATGAACCTCATCGTGAACAGCATTGATGCGATGAAGGATGTAGATGGGACCAAGGAGCTGGTCGTCAGCTCGCCGCGAACGGAAGACGAGCAAGTTTTGGTTTCGGTGAGCGATACGGGTGTGGGGTTACCCCAGCAGCACGCGAATCAGATCTTCAACGCGTTCTTTACCACGAAAAGTCACGGCACCGGCCTGGGATTGCGAATCAGCCGCTCCATCGTCGAATCGCATGGCGGCCGGTTGTGGGCTGAGGACAATTCTGCGCGCGGTGCAAGTTTTCGCTTCACTCTACCCAGCAAAGTCGAGGCACAGGGATGACGGCGGAAGGCGCCCCGACTGTGTTCGTCATTGATGACGATGCTTTGGTGCGCGGATCTGTGCAGGGATTGCTGAAGTCCGTGGGCCTGCGTTCCGAGGCGTTCGAGACGGCAGAGGAGTTTTTGCACGCTAAGCGGCCGGATGCTCCCAGCTGCCTTGTGCTGGACGTGAGCCTCCCCGGGATCAGCGGCTTGGATTTTCAGCGCGAGTTAGCTGTCGCGGGCGTGCAAATTCCCATCGTCTTCGTCACGGGTCACGGAGACATTCCCATGTCTGTAAAAGCCATGAAATCCGGTGCAGTGGAGTTTCTGACCAAGCCGTTCCAGGATACTGATTTGCTGGATGCGATCCGCCAGGCTTTGGATCGTGACCGCGCAGCGCGCCAGGAGCGGCGCAAGCTTGCCGAGGTGCGGAAACGCTACGAGACGCTTACCGCGCGCGAGCGAGAGGTGATGGGTTTGGTGGCGTCCGGCAAGCTCAATAAGCAAATCGCTGCCGACCTGGGGACGAGCGAGATCACTGTGAAGGTGCATCGCGGCCACGTGATGCGCAAGATGCAGGCTGAATCGCTCGCGGAATTGGTGAGAATGGCGGAGAAACTCGGGCCTCCCAAAAAGTAGCCTTCTGCTGCAGCGCTCATCCTAGACGAAATCCCGATTTGTGTATTTGCTGCTTTAATTTCCTGTTTCGCGGAGGGCGCACGCTAGAGATTGGCGCTACTTCCCGGCACAGAGCGATATTCCATTCGTTATACCAACGTATAATTGCGGCGGTTTTGGCGGCCTGCTAAATTTTCGCCATGAACACTCAAGAGAACAGCAAACTTGTTGCGATCGTCGATGATGACGAATTGATGCGCGGTGCGTTGCGCGGGCTGCTGAAGGCGGTTGGCTTGCCAGCGCAGGATTTTCCGTCGGCGGAGGCGTTTCTGGATTCCGGACAGCAGCACCGGACCGCCTGCCTGATCACGGATATTCGCATGCCGGGAATCTCCGGGCTCGAACTGCAGGCGAAACTGAACGCGGATCGTTGCAGGATTCCGATTATCTTCATTACCGCACACGGTGACGAGAAGATGCGGATGCAGGCGATGAGAGGCGGCGCAGTGGAGTTTCTTGCAAAACCGTTCGACGACGAAGCTCTCCTTGAAAGCGTTCGAGCGGCCCTCAACAGTTAACCGAAGAGCGCATCCCAGCCGCGCAAGGAGGCGTCCCATGAGGTCTGTCGATAGTTTAGGGCCCAGTGAGCGGGAGCGAAATCAGCGCCGATTCGAACAGATCATCGGCAAGAGTAGCGCCTTGGAATCGGTGTTCGGAGAAGTCGAACGCGTTGCGCCCACCGATTCCACCGTTCTGATCCAGGGAGAAACCGGGACCGGCAAGGAGCTAATCGCGCGAGCGATTCACAACATCAGCTCGCGCTGCGGACGCCCGTTCGTAAAGCTGAATTGCGCCGCCATCCCGTTCGACCTGCTGGAAAGCGAGCTATTCGGCCATGAGAGGGGTGCTTTCACCGGCGCCATCGCGCAAAAGATCGGGCGTTTCGAAGCCGCCGACAAAGGAACTCTGTTCCTGGACGAGGTAGGCGATATCCCGCTTGCGCTGCAGCCGAAGTTGTTGCGTGTGCTGCAGGAACAGGAGTTCGAGCGCTTGGGCAGCGCAAAAACGCATCAGGTGGACGTTCGGCTGCTGGCCGCCACGCACCGAAACCTCGCGGACATGGTAAGGCGGGGCGAATTTCGCAGCGACCTCTACTATCGCATGAACGTGTTCCCCATCACTCTCCCGCCGTTGCGAGCACGCAGCGAGGACATTCCGGACCTGGTGCAACATTTTGTCGAGATTTATAGCCGACGGATGGGCAAGCAGATCGAACGCGTTCCCACGGAAACGATGTCTGCTTTTGCTTCGTATGAGTGGCCGGGAAATATTCGCGAGCTGCAGAACTTCATCGAACGTAGCGTGATCTTGAGCGACGGCACAGTGCTGCGTCCGCCTCTCGCAGAGCTAAAACATTCCTTCGGCGCTGAATCGCCGCGAGCAATTACTCTGCAAGACGCGGAGCGGGACCACATTCTGAAGACTCTCGAGCAGACCCGCTGGGTGGTCGCCGGTCCGAACGGTGCAGCCAGCCGCTTGGGAATGAAGAGATCTACGCTCTACTTCCGCATGCAAAAGCTGGGCATTTCACGCTTCAACAATCAACTTTCTGCCTGACAAATTCACTCGGAAGCTAGGCTCTCCCGTGGCTCTATCTTCCTTTGCACTGCAGAGGACCGAGCACAGATTCCATAGGCGCCACAACCAACTACTGCTGGCGTGGTTTGGATGATGGGTTAGCGTTCGTTGATGCGATTTCTTCAGGGCTCCCCTGGCTCGCTCTTTTCTTCCATCTGGAAGGCATCGGACTCGACGTCTTGCGGTTATCGCCCCAAATCCATTGATACTTGCCACTATAGTCGTCGGTCAACGTCTTCAGGAAAGCGACGAGATCGTTTTCTTCCTGGTCTGTGAGTTTCAAGTGACCGAGTTGCGTCTTGTTGATATTGCTTGGATATTCGGGCGGCGGCCAACAAGTGACCTTTTCACCGGGATCACCGGGTTTACAGGCCGGGAGGACGTCGCGCGTGTTTAGAAAGTGGACGACTTCCTTGAGACTTTTAAAATACCCGTTGTGCATGTAGGCCTTCACGAACTGCGGATTCGGCCGCATATCGACATCGCGCAGAGTCGGCACCTGGAATTTGCCCTCAAATTCGGAGGCGAGCCCGATCCATTGCGAATTCGGGTTGAGTTGACCGCTCAGGCCTTTCAGCTTCTGCAGAAAGTAGCCAACACCCGTATCCGTGTACGACGCCCCTTTCGGATTTGCACTGTAGCCTCTCTTGTCAGGAGCTTCTTCAAAGTAGAATTGCAGCGCAGGATTCCGCGGCACTCCCAGATTGCTGGCCGTGAAATCCGTGAACAGCGACGCTTCGCCTGGGCCGTCATCGATATGGCATTCGTTGCATCGAGCCTTGCCTCGGAACAGCGCATATCCCCTAGCTTCCTCCACAGTGAACGCCCCTTTTCCCGCTTGCACGAAGTCATACTTCGAAGCGAATGGGCTCACTTGCGGAGAAGCTTCGTACGCCGCCACGGCAAGTCCAAAGCCGTCGTAAACGTGGTCTGCGCGCTGGCGGTCCGTGGCACTCAAATGGACGGGATATAGATCGCTGTCCAAGGGCGGGCCAGGCGTCGAGCAGACGCGCTCGACGTCGGCCGGCCACGCGATGGCAAACGAATCGGCACCCCAAACCTGCTCGAAAAGTTTGCGGTACGGAGCCTTGGAGAGCCGGTAGGCCAGGCATGCCGAGTCGGGCAAACCCATTTCCACGGGATTTGTCGGTGCTGCCTGTGCTTGCTCGGCGCTGGGACTTTGCAAGCGGTAGCCAGTGGCGCGCATGTCCCAGAAATTCCCGCCCACCAAATCACCTTGAAGGGACTTGTAGTGCAGAACCGGCGCGAACGCCGCATACATATAACTCTGCGGCTTCCTTTGGCTGAATCGCGTTCTCAGCGAGCCCGGATAG
Source organism: uncultured Acidobacteriota bacterium (assembly GCA_963786205.1). Taxonomy (GTDB): domain Bacteria; phylum Acidobacteriota; class Terriglobia; order Acidiferrales; family UBA7541; genus Palsa-295. The sequence continues at coordinate 294,976 of CAWAYG010000008.1, read as the reverse complement.
GAGACCGTAGTGAGATTCAGAGACTGTATCCCGCCGGTGAAGCCCGTGTCTGGCGAATGGCAGAAACTGCAGGCCTCGTTCCCGTCGACCGAGAGATGCTTATCAAAGAGAAGCAGCTTGCCGAGCGTGCGGATCTGTCCCTCCGGGTCCCGCGTGGTTTGGCTCATTAGCCGCTGGGCACGATCCTCTATCTGATCCGTCTCCGCGACGACGCGTGCGACTTCCTGTTCGAAGTCGGGTGGCATCTGTCCTTGTGGCGCTGGATCACTGGACGCCTGCTGCGGTCTGGAAGGCTCGATTCCGTTGAGCCGAATGGCGCAGAGTATACCCAAGGCCACGAGGACAATCGCGAGGATCGTCGGGCGGGCGGTGCCTGTCATTCGTCTCATCGGCCATCCTTGGTTCGTCTTTTCCGAAATTAGACCCTTGGCCTCCCGTCTGTCTAGCCCTCCATGGAAATCAATGGGCCCTTTCAACAGGTTGTATGAATTTTATCCCTCCTGTTGTGAGGTGGGAACCGGCCCCGGTACTCGATGTTCAGGGATTGATCGAGTGCCTGACGGGCCGGTCCTCTGGATGAGGCGGGTTAGCGAGCGGATTAGCGGGGGAGAATGAAGACTCCTGCGTCTGCTGAAATTTTGCTGATGTCACTCGGGTTTAGTCTTAGATGTGCTGTAACCATCTCGGGAGGAAGGCGCCGGATCCAGTTGTTCAGAGAAATTTCCTGAAAGTCGCCCGTGGCGAACATTTCCAGGACTACAAGGTCTGTATCGCCCGTGTTCTCGACATAGTGGCCCACGACCCTGGGCACATAACCGACGTCATTTGCGTTGAAGTCCATCGTGCGTGCCCCGTCGGGCAACACGATCGTCATGCGCCCCTTACCGCTGATGTAGTACTGCCATTCCGAAGCGTTCGGATGCCAATGCATTTCACGCAGGCCACCTGGTTTAATCGTTGCCACAGCTCCCGAGATGTTTTTCGCCGCCGTGAACTTATGGGAGTCGACTACGCGAATTTCACCTCCACTCGTCCTGCTCGTGGGGGCCATGGCGCTCATGCGGAAGGTGTACTGGTAGGGTGACGCGACCGCACTACCGCCAACAGCGGCCTTGTCCTGTTCCAAAGCCGGCGGGACGTCCGCCGGGAAGATGTACAGGTTTTCGGTTGGTAAGTTCTTAAGCGCACTCTCCGGCAGGCCAAAATTCTTCGCAACCACCGACGGTGGGGTATGCTGCACCCACTGAGAAATAAGCGAGGTGTCGTCTTCCGAAAAATCGCCTTGATTGAATATCAGCATGAATTCGGTACCATCCGGTCCTAACCCCTGGATCGAGTGAGGAAATCCTGCTGGAAAGTACCAAAGGTCACCTTTGCCCACGTCGCCGATGAAGATGGTCCCATCGGGATTCAGAACCGTGACGCGGGTACTTCCGGTGAGCACGATGGCCCACTCATCGGACGTGTGCCAATGCAGCTCGCGAAAGCTGCCCGCCGTAAGACGCATTCGGACTCCCGCGATCTCCTTTGAAGATGGCAGGACCGTTTGGGTCACCTGGTTTGTCCAACCGCCCTCTTCGATACGCATGTGAGTCAAGTCGAAGGAATACCAGACCGGGATGATGTTGCCGTAATCGGTGACGGGAGGCATATTGGAAGATGGATTTTCGTCCAGGAGCGGTTTGTTTTCCGGCCCCGGATTACTTGCAGAATGATCGTGCTCGCCTTTCTCGATGAGGGCTCGCTCCTGCGCGTTGGCAGCTAAGGTAGCCAGCGTCGCCGTGGCGAGGCCGGCAGAGCCCACACCGAGAAAATTACGTCTCGACAGCCCTTCGGCCCCGGGTGCGCTTTGGTTTTGCCTGCTCGCCTGATTATCGAATTCATCTGCAGAGTTTGCTTGCTTTGGATCGCTCATCCGAATATCTCCTTAAATTGATGTGCATTCGGCCGAAGTCAGACTCTTCTGCAGCGACGATTATTCAAAGCTCAGGATCTTTTCTTAGCTGTACCGATTTCCCCAAAACCGATTGCCCCGCTTTACCGCTGGAGCGATGACCGCCGCTCGGGCGCAGGGATTTGCATTTCGCATGCCAACTCGGAATTTGCTCACAATTTGTGGAAACGTCGGAAAACAAGAACAATTCCGAAAGTTTAGATTGACGGCGCGGAGGCTCACTGTCAGCCGGTTGGATTGGCGGTTGAAAAGCTGTCGGACGGCCGGCAAGCCCGGCTCTTGAACACTTCTCAAGACCACTGAAACATTCTCGCGAATCCATTGGCAGCAAAACCAAACAGGTGCCTCGCCCTGTCAGGCGGTGCGACATGGCGTCCAGCCGATTGGCATCCTGGAGTACATCTGTCCACACGGCCCGCTTTTGTTTTCCGTTATTTAGCAGTCGCGCAGTTTGGCAACCGTGTTGCGTATTTCCGATACGTCGCTTAAGGCATTCACGCCTGGGACGACAATTCAATTGAGGAGGAATCGCTATGTTCACAAAAGAACCCGACAAGATCCACAAAGGCGGTAACGGGATTAACAAAGGCCACCTGGCGTCGCTATTCGTGACACTGGTCTTTGCTGCGATGATTTCTCCGCAGCAAACGCACGCCCAGCTCATTGGAACCATGGAAGCCGACATTCCGTTTCAGTTCCACGCCGGCAATACGAAGCTTCCCGCAGGCAAGTATCAGATCCGCATGCTGGGCGACTCTAATTTGAGCCTGATCGAGATCAGCAAACCGGATGGCTCGGTCGCCGTCCTGCTGCAAGTGCGCGACGCAGAAGCGAATGCGACACCGCGTAAGAGCGAATTGGTCTTTAACAGATACGGAGATAAGTATTTCCTGGAGAAGTTATTCGACGAGGGCCAATCAAGCGGCAGCCAAGTGCTCGAGTCGAGCTACGAGAAGCGACTAGGCAAGGCCGCAGCAGAAGCCCAGGAACGTGTGCCGGCGCACCGGGCGCAATCATAATCGGGAAATTGTCGACACGGAGGAAGCGCATAAACCTGGAGCGCGCGCAAGCCATGCAAGCGAAAGGTTTTGGCCGAAAATCGCGCAAATGGGAGGAATTATGAAAGTGAAAAAGGCGTTGTTCAGTTTGATTGCAGCGATGTTTTTGTTTGTGGGCAGCTCGTCGGCACAGCAAGTGAAGACTGACTACGATCGCAGCGCAGACTTCGGGAAGTACAAGACCTTCTCGTGGGAGCACGTCAAGACGCAAGACGCGCTGGATGTTGATCGCATCAAAAGTGCCGTCAATGCTGCTTTGACAGCAAAAGGCTGGACGCAGGTGGATTCGGGTGGCGATGTCTCAATAATGGCCATCCAGATGACCCACGACCAGCAAACCCTGAATACCTTTTACGACGGATTTGGAGGTGGCTGGGGCTGGAGACGTTTTGGCGGTGGAGGTTTTGGAGGATTTGGAGACGCAACGACCACCACTGATACATATCAGGTAGGCACGGTGGTCGTCGATTTATTCGACACCAAGACGAAGCAGCTGCTATGGAGAGGCACCACCAGCGACACGCTTTCCAACAACTCCAACAAGAACATCGAGAATTTGAACAAGGGCGTGGAGAAAATGTTCAGGAAATTCCCTCCAGGGTCGTAGAAGTCGGAGCGGTGGCGCGGGCGCGGAGCCCTCGATTTGGGCTGGGGAATTTGCCATAACGTTCTGCAAGCAGGTTGCGGTGCTAGCACCCTGCTCCTTGCCTGTGCGCGTCCGCAAACGAATGAATTGTTTGATCACCGGCTTCGCAAATCGGGCGATAGGAGAAATGCATGCGCTCAATCCGACCCGTCGCAGTCGTAGTGCTGGTCTTTCTGTGTAGTTTGGCGATGACAGGGACGCCAGCACAGCTGCTTTCAAATCCTCCGGAACTTCGCGCGAAAGGTCATATTCTTTCGCTCACTTTGCACGCCGCGATCACGAGTGACGGCAAGGATTCGTTTTATTTCAACGGCCAACCAAGCGCTCCGACTTTGCGTTTGTCGCCGGGCGACCAACTGAAAATCACGTACATCAACGACCTTCCCACGAAACTGCTGGAGCGTTGCTTGATTGGTCCGTGCCTGGATATGACGAATTTGCACTTTCACGGCCTTACAGTTTCTCCCGACAGACCGCAGGACGACGTGTTGGACATGATGGCCATGCCGGGAGAATCGCTCAGCTATACCGTGCACATTCCGAAAGACCATCCGCCGGGATTGTATTGGTATCACACGCACCCGCATGGAGAGAGTTACCAACAAGTGCTCGACGGCATGTCCGGCGCACTGGTGATCGAAGGGATTGATTCGTATTATCCGGAGCTCGCAGGGTTGCCGGAACAGATCCTGATTGTGCGTGGCCGTTCCATTGGACGCGGCCCCCAGTCGGCCGACTTGGTGGGGCGCGTGAAGCTCGGATCGGATGCTTGCGGTGGAGAGTCTGAAGCGCCGGACGAAATCTTCACGCTTAACGGATCGGTGCGGCCGCAAATTGAAATTGCTGCGGGGGAACGCCAGTTCTGGCGTGTCGTCAACGCTTCCGCAGATCGCTATCTGGATCTGCAGTTGCAAGGTCAATCGTTTGAAATTGTGGCCATGGACGGAATGCCTATCGTTCGTCACGATCCCAATCGTCGAACGCGTATCGCCGATCGTGTCCTGTTGCCGCCAGCCGGCAGACTTGAAGCGCTTGTAACCGGGCCGACTGCGCAGGTCCCCCCGCACCTGGTTTCCCACTGCGTGGATACCGGGCCCGAGGGCGATCCAAATCCAGGGATGATTTTGGCGGATATCGTTCCGCGCTCTGCGGCGGTGTCGATAGGCAAAGCAGCAAAATCCCACCTCAAGCCGGACTACCAAACGCTGGATCTGGCGGAGGAAGAGAAAGCGCCGCCGCGATTCACCGTGACGTTTACCGAAGACAAGCACGGTTTTTACATCAATGGAGAAAAATTTGCGCCGGACGCTGCACCCATGGTGCGTGCCAAGGTTGGTACGTTTCAGCACTGGAGGATCGTCAATGCCTCGGCGGAGCTGCATCCATTGCACATTCACCAGGTTCATTTCCTGGCGTACGCCGAAAACGACAAGGCGATTGACGATCCGTTGTGGCTGGACACCGTAAATGTTCCCTACGGCGGCACCGTGGACGTCATCATGGATTTCACGGACCCGGTGATCAAGGGCATGTCTGTGTTTCACTGCCATCTTCTCAATCACGAAGACAAAGGGATGATGGCGAAGATTCTTTTTGAATGATGTACCCAGTTGTACCGTATCCAATGCCACGCGCTGATGCCGGAATGCTATCCCGAGCCCGCCGTAATCGCGAAAAACACGACAAAGACTAGCGATTGATTTGGGTCACTGGTGCTTGTCTTCAATGAGTTGCGATGGCTTTCGATTTTGCTTCGCTAGCGATTGATTTGAGGTGCGGGCGAGGCGCGCGGGGAGGGTGGAGTTCCGAGTGCGGCCCAGCTCGAGCATGTCGCGTCCTTTGGAGGCTTCAACAGTGCCCGGACTGACGCTAACACAGTCGTGACTGCGGCGCTATTCATAGAACTACGGACGGACAGCGATAGCCGGCTGCGCCACGGGTGGCGCGCTAAAGTGCGCCGCTAGAATACCCAAGTCAAAGGCGCTCAGCTAAAGCTGGCCGCTACAACGTCAAAATCTTGGAATATGTTTATTTCTCGGTAGGCCGGATAGCCGCGCCATCGATGACGCCTAAAGTGCGCCGCGACCCTTCGATTCGGAACAGCCGAATCTCAGGATGAATCGTCCGCCGCGGCGGGCGATTCACAACGTCAGAACCTCGGCCTACTTTCATTTTTCCGAAAACTGTAAACCGGCGCCCTCAAAGCCTCAAGGCCCATGTCCCGGAGGTGTGGAAGGATGGGCAGCCGCGTGAAATTCCAGGTGTCAGTATGCCGACGGGCATCCAACTCGCTGGACACGTCGATCGTCAGCTCGACACATTTGGTTTCAAGTCGCTTATCTAAGCGGCACTATTTTCAGTTACTTCCCGGAATTTCCCGTCGCCCTGCGGTGTGGCACACGGGCTGCATCATCCGAATGTGGCGCGGTTAAAAATAATAAAAGCTGGCGCAGCCCGGCCAGGCCGGACGGACGGAATTAAGGATGTGAATCATGATGTGGATCGTTAGGCTGGCGCTGAAAGAACCGTACACCATTATCGTGCTCGCTATCCTAATCTTCCTTTTTGGGACGTTGGCAATCCTTCACACGCCCACGGACATTTTTCCGGACATCAACATCCCGGTCGTCAGCATTATCTGGACCTACAACAGTATGGAGCCACAGGACTTGGCCGACAGGATCGTCACCATCACGGAGCGCAACCTGACCACTACCGTCGATAACATCGAGCACATAGAGTCGCAGTCGCTTTACGGAATCGCCGTGGTGAAAGTGTTTTTTCAACCCACGGTGAGTATCGACAAGGCCATCGCTCAGATCACAGCGAATTCCCAAACGCAACTCAGACAGTTGCCCGCTGGTACCACGCCGCCTTTGATCATTAGCTATAGCGCCTCGACAGTGCCGATTCTCGAACTCGGGCTCTCCGGCCAGGGGATATCGGAGCAGGCACTCAACGATTATGGCCTTATGACGATCCGCCCGCAGCTGGTCACGGTTCAGGGTGCAGCGGTCCCGTATCCGTACGGGGGCAAGCAGCGCCAGGTACAGGTGGACCTAAATACTCAGGCGTTGCAGGCGAAAGGTCTTTCCCCGTTGGACGTGGTCAACGCCATTGCTGCTCAGAATCTTATTCTCCCCACTGGAACATCCAAAATCGGCTTGAAGGAATATGACGTCGACATCGCCAATGCGGCTCCCGAGACCATCGCGCAACTCAACCGTATCCCCGTAAAAACGATTGGCAGCACGACCATCTATATTAGCGATGTCGCTTGGGTGCGCGACGGCTTCCCGCCGCAAACGAATATTGTCCGTGTGAACGGCGAACGCTCCTCCCTCTTGACGGTCCAAAAGAACGGCAATACCTCGACCCTAAGCATCATTTCTGGAATCAACGCTCTTTTGCCGTTTATCAAAACGCTCGTGCCGCCCGCGCTACAAATTAAACCTTTGGCGGACCAATCCATCTTTGTGAAGGGCGCTATTAGGGGTGTGGTTACCGAAGCGTCCATTGCGGCCTGCCTTACCGGAATAATGATTCTCGTCTTCCTCGGCAGTTGGCGCAGTACCACTATCATTGTTGTCTCGATTCCTCTCGCCATTCTGACATCCATCATCACTTTCAGTGCGCTCGGTGAAACCATCAACATGATGACGCTGGGCGGACTGGCCCTGGCGGTCGGCATTCTCGTGGATGACGCCACCGTCGAGATCGAAAACATCAATCGCAACCGTCAGGCGGAACCGAATAAGGACATGGATACGGTTGTCCTGGACAGCGCGGCGCAAATCGCCACCCCCGCCTTTGTGGCCACGATTTCGATCTGCATCGTGTTTACTCCGATGTTTCTGCTGTCCGGCGTCGCGAAATTTCTGTTCGTTCCGCTCGGTGAGGCCGTGATCTTTGCCATGCTGGCCTCTTACCTCCTCTCACGCACCATCGTTCCGATGATGGCGAAGTATCTCTTGCGCTATGACACCCCGAACACCGCGCAATCCCGCAATCCATTCGTTCGTATGCAGGTTCGCTTTGAGGAAGCGTTTGAGCGGCTCCGCGGGCGTTATCACGGAGTCCTCGAAGGTTGCCTCCACCATCGCGGCATTTTCCTTATCGCATTCTTCTCCGCTTGCGTGGGTTCCTTGGTCTTAATCGTGCCTTGGCTAGGGCAAGATTTCTTCCCCACGATCGATAGCGGTTCGTTCAACCTACACATGCGAGCTCCAACGGGTTTACGAATTGAAGAGACTGCTCGCCTCTGTGATCTTGTCGAGCGCTTCATCCGGCAACAGCTTCCGCCGGGCGAAATCTCCAACATCATCGATAACATTGGACTCCCCTACAGCGGCATTAACACGTCTTACCTGAATACTGGAACTGTGGGCACTTCGGATGCTGATATTTTGGTGACCTTTGGTGTTAACAATCACCACACGGCGAAGTACATTCACGACCTCCGTATCAGCCTGGCAAAGGAATTTCCCGGCGTAACCTTTTCATTCCTGCCTTCCGATATGGTCACGCAAATCCTGAATTTCGGCCTGCCCGCGCCTATCGACATTCAAGTGGTAGGGACCGATCTGGAGGGGAATCAAGCTTTCGCGAACAACCTGCTGAATCAAGTGAAATTCGTGTCCGGGATAGCCGACGCGCGCATCCAGCAGCCGTTCGATGAGCCCTACATCCACCTTTGGATGGACCGCACCAAGGCGCAAGAAATTGGCTACAACGGCTCGAGCATCGCGCAAAACGTTTTAATCTCGCTTGGTGGCAGCTTCCAGACCGCTCCAACTTACTGGCTCGACCCTAAAAATCGAAACAGCTACGACATCTCTACTCAGACCCCGCAGTATCGCGTCGACACGCTTCAGGATCTCGCGGACATGCCCATCACCGGACCCTCTCCCGACGTCGCACCGGCCCTTCTCGCCAGCCTCGCGTCCATCCAGCGCGGAGCCGGCGCGGCGGTGGTCTCGCACTACAACATCATGCCCGTCATCGACATCTTCGGCGCGGTGCAGGGACGCGATCTCGGCGGCATTGCCGGCGACGTTACACATATCATCGATCAAATGCGGCCAACGCTGCCCCGCGGCTCGCAGGTTGTTATGCGCGGCCAGGTGCAGACGATGCGTTCGTCCTACATCGGGCTCCTAACGGGGCTGGTCCTCGCTATTGTCCTTGTCTACCTCCTTATCGTCGTGAACTTTCAGTCTTGGCTGGACCCTTTCATCATTATCACTGCGCTTCCCGCAGCCCTCACGGGAATCGCCTGGTTCCTGTTCATTACGCACACCACGCTCAGCGTCCCGGCACTCACCGGCACGATCATGTGCATGGGTGTCGCCACCTCCAACAGCATCCTGGTGGTGCAATTCGCCACCGAACAGATGCGCGAAAGCAAAGACCCCGTGGCCGCGGCTCTTCAGGCTGGGTTCACTCGTTTTCGCCCCGTGATCATGACGGCTCTGGCAATGATCATCGGGATGCTGCCGATGTCGCTCGGACTCGGAGATGGTGGCGAGCAGAACGCTCCCCTGGGCCGCGCCGTAATTGGTGGATTGCTCTTCGCCACGGTGTCCACGTTGTTGTTCGTTCCGACCGTGTTCAGCATTCTCCATGGCTTGCGCCACCGGCCTGCGACGGCTGGTGCTACATCGCCAGGAGCTACGGCCGAAGGAATTTAAAGGTGATGCCAATGCAATCGCAGACACAAGGACAGGTTCCCATGCAAGAACTGCATTTGCCGGCTGCCACTGGCGCTAAACCGCGGTCGCGAGGCGGTTGGCTTGCCGCCATTGCGGTTTTCCTGGTGTTCGTTGGCCTTTTGGTTTCCGGTATTCTTGAGCGCATCCACGCAAACGCCACACTACACACCGAAACCGCGGACGTGGCGATACCCACCGTGTCCGTGGTTGCGCCGAAGCGCGCCGCACCGTCGCAGGAAATTGTGCTGCCGGGAAACGTCCAGCCGTATGTCACCTCGCCGATCTTCGCGCGCACCAACGGTTATCTACTGCATTGGTATTTCGATATCGGGGCGCACGTAAAAAAAGGCCAGCTTCTGGCGATCATTTCGTCTCCGGAAGTGGATCAGGAACTGCAGCAGGCACGCAGCAACCTGTTGACCGCGCAAGCAAACCTCGATCTCGCCGCCATCACCAAAACCCGGTATCAGGGACTCTTGAAAGCCCATGCGGTGTCCCAACAGGACGTGGACAACGCGGTGGGTACGTACAACGCGAACAAAGCCATTACCGAAGCGGATCAGGCGGCCGTGCAGGAGTACACCGCGCTGGTATCCTTCGAAAAGGTCTACGCTCCGTTCGATGGCGTGATCACCGCCCGCAACACCGACATCGGCGATCTGATCAATTCAGGTAGCACCGCCAACCCAAAAACCGATCTCTTCCACATCGCGCAGCCTGGCGTGCTCCGCGTCTACGTCAATGTACCTGAAGAATATTCGCCGCAAACCAGGCCCGGTCTGACCGCGGAGTTGAAATTAGACGAGTTTCCCGGACGAATGTTCACGGGAAAACTGGTGCGCACCGCCGACGCCATTAACTACACAACGCGCACGCTGCTGGTGGAAGTGGACGTCAATAACCCATCCGGGGAATTGCTTTCCGGCTCTTACGCGGAAGTTCATTTCAAAATACCGGGGCAGGCTTCCACCTACATTTTGCCGGTGGACACTCTTCTCTTCCGGAAGGAAGGCCTGAACGTAACCATTGTCGAGAACGGGAAAGCGAAGCTGGTGCCGGTAACGCCAGGCCGCGACTTTGGTGATTCGATCGAAATCGTTTCCGGCCTGCAGGGAGACGAATCCGTCATCATGAGCCCGCCCGATTCCATCGTGACCGGCGAAACCGTGAAGATAGCCACGCCACAGCCAACCACGCCAGCCGCAGGAGCGAAACAGTGAACTCTCTTTGCGCCACACGAATGGTAGCTCGAGTCCACAAGCACATCGCGGGCAGTATCTGTGTGCTGAGCATGTTTTTGGTTGCGGGTTGCACGGTTGGGCCAAACTATCGACGCCCGGCAGCTGAGGTTCCGGCAACCTACAAGGAGATAGGGAATTGGAAACAGGCTCAACCGAACGATCAGAATATCGGCGGCAACTGGTGGGAGATGTTTCAGGACCCCCAACTGAACGCCCTCGAATTGCAGGTCAACGTGTCCAACCAAAACTTGAAGGCGGCTACGGCCCAATACGCGCAGGCTCGCGCGCTCGTGCGCTACTACTGGGCCGATTATTTTCCCACGATCGACGGGGGCGCGACTGCGACACGAAACAGAATATCGAACAATCGACCTGCGAGTGTCGTCGCCAATGGAATTACGTACAACGACTATCAAATTCCTTTGGAATTGTCTTACGAAGTTGACGTCTGGGGACGCGTGCGCCGCACCGTTGAGTCTTATCGGGAACAGGCACAAGCGAGCGCTGCCGATCTGGCAACGGTGAATCTGTCGATGCATGCCCAATTGGCTTTGGACTACTTCCAGGTGCGAACACTTGATGCTGAGGAACAGCTTCTGAATTCGACCGTAACGCAGTATCAACAGGCTCTGGACTTGATCGAGAGCCGTTATTCTGGAGGTATTGCTTCCGAGGTCGAGGTCCAGCAAGCCAGCACGCAATTGGAAACAACCCTCGCCGAGGCAATTGATGTGGGAGTCGCCCGCGCGCAGTACGAACACGCGGTGGCAGTTCTGATTGGCAAACCGCCAGCCGAGTTCAGTCTCGCCACTCTCCCACTCACGGCAGCTCCGGCTCCGATTCCGGCAGGTCTGCCGTCAGACCTGCTTGAGCGTCGTCCCGATATTGCAGCGGCAGAAAGGCTCATGGCCTCGGCGAACGCACAAATCGGCGTAGCCAAGGCAGCTTATTATCCGACCATTAGTTTAGGCGCCACAGGTGGTTTCGAAAGTGGTGTCATTACGACGCTTATCTCTGGTCCGAGCGTGCTCTGGTCGGCGGGCGGTTCGGCGATGGAAACCGTCTTTGATGCGGGGCGTCGCAGGGCCAATTTAGATCAAGCCATCGCCGCTTATGATCAAGTAGTCGCCAACTACCGCGAGACGGTCTTGACTGGTTTTCAACAGGTCGAGGACAACATAGCTGCGTTGCGCATCCTTGAACATGAAGCTCAGGTTCAAGAAAAAGCAGTCGACGCAGCTGAGAAATACTTGCAACTCGCCAACACGCGGTATCTCGGTGGTGTCACGAGTTATCTGGAAGTGACAACCGCTCAAAGCGCGGCTCTCTCTGACGAGCTCACCGCGGTAAATATTCTCGGCCGGCGAATGGTTGACGCAGTCTCGCTGGTACAAGCTCTCGGCGGTGGATGGGATCGCTCTGCGTTGCCCGCACGCCCGGAATGCTGCGGCAAGCTAACGAGCCAGTTGAGGTGATGTCGCGCGCCTCGCGCGCGGAAAATTGGCACACGACCGAGCGGAGCGAGTGTGTGACAAGAGATCCTTTCGAACGAGCAGTGCACCAAGCTTGCGAAATATAACCTAGAGGTGGCGATCAGGCGTCGGCGCTTAGGCTTGACGGAACCTGCATCGGTACAAGAAAGTTGCTGGCGAGAAGATAGGCATACAGGTGTCCCACAGGTGCCGCGTGCCGCAGCTGGGTGGCGGAAACCATTCCATTCGTTTCACTCCATTCCCAAGCGCCAAGCGAAGCGCCCCCTAGTTTTTCGCGCAGCGCCGCCGAGCTCATTGGATAAACGTAGATGCGGACGTTCTGTGCGAGAAGACGCGCAAGCGCCTCCAGAAGCCTGCCTTCGAGATTGCCGTAAATGCCCTCAAGCGCTTGAATCATCAGGGAAACACCGACCGCGAAGCGCACAGGCGACTGCGTGTAGCGGCCTACGAGGGTCTTCATGTTGTAAAGCTCGCTTTGGCGAAAGAGCAGCACATCGCCGCCGGCAGCGAGAAGAGCGTTAATACGACGAAGTAAATCGGGGACTTCGGGCACCGGTTGGTTCTGCGCGACCGGAGCAGCCGTCAGGCAAAAAAAGCCGGCAGGCAAGACCTTTGCGTCGCCCAGCTCCTTCTGAAGCTCCTGCATAGCTGCGGCCAACAATCGCATGTGAACTTGCGAGTGAGACGCATCCCCGTGGCTGAAATATCCCGGGGCAAGCACTACGGCCTTTTTGTAGAGAGCCTCGGTAGGAGGAACTGTGGGGCCCTTCGCAGGGAAAAATACAGCTTCGGCGAATCCTGCACTCACCAAATGGGCTAACAGGGTACGGTGATCCCAACTTTCGAACGCCGGCCCACGAAGATCGATGTAGTCGATCTCGATTCGCTCCTTGACGACGTCTTCTGCCAAGCCTGCCAGAAATGATTCCTCGGTTTGCAATTCATAGGACGCGGCGTAAATGAGGTTGACGCCCAGAATGCCGATGGCTTCCTGCTGGAGGACATTCGAAGGATCGCGCATGTTGATGTGCAGCAGGACGTCGTTCGCGGGGCCACGGGGCTGCAATTGAAACCGGAGGCCGACCCAGCCGTGCGCGTCGTTCGTCCCGGCGAAGTTGCGCGCGGAGACGGTATCAACAAAGGAAAAGAAGCGCGTATGCGACCCGCGGGTAGCGCTTAACTGCGCGAGAAGCTGGGCCCATTCCTTGTCCAGCATGGCCTCAAGCCGCTGCCTGGATACGTAGCGCGACCCGGCGCCATAGAGATCGTCGCTGACTTCCTTGTCGTAGGCGGAGACAGTTTTGGCGACCGTAGCGGAGGCGCCGCCAACCACGAAGAACCAGTGCGAGACTTCCTGACCGGCACCGATTTCGGCGAAAGAGCCGAAGGCGGACGCATCCAGATTGAGTGTGAGCGCCTTATGGTGCGTGTCGAGTTTTTCCGGGGTTGGCATAACAATCAAACTCCCCGGATGATACAACAAATTAGGGATACATTCAGTCGCTGCAGTACTTTCAGCGACTCCGTAGGAAGTTCACCCGCGGGAGTCTGGAATGCGCTCAGAGAACGGTAGCTCTAGACGCGCTCCGCGGTTGCTTCACGCAGCGTGAAAGACACCGTCTGGGTTCCGAAACGAGGGTGCTTGGCCGTGAGGTGCGCAGTTCCCTGCTGTTCTTTTGCGCGAATCCAAATGGCCCCTGTGCCTCCGATCAGCGGGAACGGATCGTCTCCAATTATTTCAGCAGGACCTTCGAGGCTCAGCAGGATGGGATCGTTCGCGTAAGGGCGAATCGCGCCGAATTCATCTGTGACGCGGAACACCACGCGCGTGGTATCGGCTCCGTCGGCGATAATCTCCGTATCGTCGGCATGGACTGAGAATTTCTGATCGACGCCGCGGCCGGAATACGTCTTGGAGACGACCTGCTGGCCTTTGAGATAGCCGTCTATCCGCAGATCGCCCCATTCGTGGCGCGCTTTGGTGAGATCGATGCTGAACGGCGCGTAACGCAGATGCGCGAACTGCTCGCGATCGGGATCTGCTTCGGCGATCAGGTCCCAGTCGTTTTTGGTTTTGGCGTAGAGTTTCAGATGGTCGCAGTTCGAGCAGATCATAGCGACCGTAAAACGCAGCGCTTCGTCACCCGCCGCCCAATGGAATGCTGGCTCCAGCACAATTTCTTCCTCCGGATCGCACTGCGATTTGTAGAAACCCGCGGCAGGTTTGGGCTCGCGAAACATATCCACTACGCCGTGATAACAGATGCGATCTCCTGCGCCGAAATCGGAATGCGTGTTGTAGTCGAAAGCGCACCAGCCGATGCCACCGGCGTATTGCGGATTCGAAGCGAGCTGGTCATGCACGCGAGCGTGGCGGATGGTGTGCTCGCGGTGACGGACGTTGTCGTCAATTGTCTTTACCGGGTAGGTGTGGCCGACAAATTCCGTGTTGAGATAGCGCGGGTGATTCGGAGGCTTCAGGGGCCAGCCAAAATCGTTCATGGTGAAGACATCTTCCAGAAACTCGGACTCCTGAAAATAGCGAATGCCCCCGGTTTGGCGCGTGGGGTCCAGTTTGTGCGCCCGCGCGTTCGTGCGCGCATAAAAATCGTGACAGTCTCTAGATTCATTGATGCGCACGCCCCACAGCACGATCGAGGGATGATTCCAGTCGCGGCGAATCATGCGGCTTACGTTGTCAACGGAGAGGTCTTGCCAGGCCTGATCGCCAATATATTGCCAGCCTGGGATTTCTTCCAGTACAAGCAGGCCATATTCATCGCAGGCATCCAGGAAATGGCGCGATTGCGGATAGTGCGAAGTGCGCACGATGTTGCAATGCAGATGTCTCCGCAAAATAAAGGCGTCCCGGCGCTGCACGCGAGCGGGCATCGCTTGGCCGACGAAAGGAAAAGTCTGGTGACGGTCGAGGCCGCGCAGCTTGATCACTTTTCCGTTTAGCTCGAAACCATGATCCGTGAATTGCGCTTCGCGAAAGCCGATGCGGCGCGTGTCTTCGTCAATCACGCGTTCGCCATCGAGCAAGCGCACGCGCACGGAGTATAGATGCGGATGCGCGATGTCCCACAGCTGAATGCCTGACAGTGGAGCGAAACTCAGTATGTGGCTCGCTGGCTCGGTCGTCGCGCCCGACGTAGGAATTTGTTCCGTGGTCTTGGCGATCGCGTTCGCGCCATCCAGGAGGACGGACTCAAGCGTCAGGGCGTGCTGCGAAGGCTCCAGGCGCTGAATGAAGCACTCTACGTCCAGCGACGGATGCTCGCTTAAGACATTCTTCGGCCGCGCGAAGATATTTTCTATGTAGGTGGCCGGCACGATGCGCAGCGCGACTCCGCGATAAATTCCACCGAAAGTGAGGTAATCAATCCGATTGCCAAAGGGCGGAATATCCGGGCGCTCCGAAGAATCAACGTCCACGGCAAGCAGATTTTCCCCGTCAAAATTCAGATGAGGCGTCAGCTCGAACGAAAACGGCGTGTAGCCGCCTTTGTACTCACCCAGCCGGTGGCCGTTAATCCAAACTGTGGAGGCGGTCATCACGCCTTCGAAATCAATAAATACGCGCTGGCCGCGCGCTTCGAGCGGGAGCTTGAAACGTCTGCGATAGAGCGAGACGAATTCGTAGGTCTTATCGTCGAATCCGTGCCACGGCAGCGCAACGTTTGTATGCGGAATCGCGATGCGGTCGAAATTCGAGTCGTCAAAGTTAAGGTCGTGACCGCCTTCTACGAACGACGGGCTATAGCGCCAGCCGCGATTCATCGGCAACACCAGACGCCCCTGATTTTCCGAGCCTGAAGTCTGCTGCGCGAAATCGCTACGATGCAGCGCTGCGCTGGCGACGAGTGTGGTTGCTGCCTTCATGAAATCGCGTCGGTCCATGGATTCTCCAAATCTGAAAGCGTTCTGAAAAGCGAAGTGATCGAGCCACGAACTTCGCTCAACGAGGAACGCATCTTGCGCAAAAGCCGCTGCGCCCGCTTATTCCAGCGCCTCGCGCACGCCATCCGATGCGCGCACAATATAGATGTCCGGCTTACGCCCCGTCGCTCGCTCGTAGCCTTGCGCGACGGCACGCTGAAATTCCTCCACCGCGCCGCTGCGCACCAGACTGATCGTGCAGCCGCCAAATCCGCCGCCCGTCATGCGTGAGCCGTACACGCCGGCGATCCCACACGCGATTCCCACTAACAAATCCAGCTCCGTGCTGCTCACTTCATAATCTTCTTTCAAGCTGCGATGCGATTCGCTCATCAATCGCCCGAATGATTCCGGATCGCCGCGCTCCAGCGCTCCGCACGCATCTTCTACGCGTGCATTTTCGCTGATCACGTGGCGACTGCGACGGTACACCACTTCCGACAGCAATATTGCATAGCGGTCCAAATCCGCGAGCGAGACGTCGCGCAGCGCCGCCACGCCCGGCATCTGCTCCGCCAGAATCCGCGTGGCCGTTTCGCAATCCGCGCGGCGCGCATTGTATTCTCCCGCCGCGTGATCGTGTTTCACCATGCTGTTGCACACCACAAATTGCGCGTCCGAAAATAAAGGTAGCAGCCGGAATCCCAACGTGCGGCAATCCAGGATCAGCGCATAATTCGCGCGCCCGCAGCAGGCGATCATCTGGTCCATGATCCCGCAACGCGCTCCCGCGAATTCATTTTCCGCGCGCTGGCATATCTTCGCCAGCTCCACCGGACTGCGCGACAGCCCCGAACTCTCCAGCAATGCGTAACCGGTCGCCACTTCCACCGACGCTGAAGACGAAAGCCCCGCGCCCATGGGAACTTTGCCTTCCACCAGCAGATTGGCTCCGCAAATTTCCGCGCCGGACATCCGTAAACTCGCCGCCACTCCCAGGACGTACGCGCTCCAGTGCCGCTGCACCCGCGAATGCAAATCCTGCAAATCCATTTCCGCGCGCTCGCGCAAATTCTGAGAATAAACGTGCACGCGCGAATCCTTCCGCGCGGCGACCGCAACCCATGCGTACAAATCCATGGCCACCGGCATCACGAATCCTTCGTTATAATCCGTATGCTCGCCGATCAGGTTTACGCGCCCCGGCGCGCGAAATACCCGCGCATCCTCGCCATACAGTTTCTGAAATTGCTTGCGCAAGCCCTGCGCCTCCTGCCGCAGCAGGCTCGCCGACGACACCTCGTTCACCGCAAGTTTTTCAGTCATGGTAATGAATCAATCTTCCTTAGCCTTTTAGAACGAGACCGGGTCCGGCGGCTCGCGCAGCGGTTTGCTCGATTGATAGCGACTCAGATGAGCTTCGAGCGTCGCGGTAAGCGCGGTCTTACCTTGCTGCGTCGCGACGGTTATTGCCTGTCGTTCGACTTCCATGGCTTGGGGGAAGCGGCCTGTTTCGGCGTAGGCGGCTGACAAGGTGTCAAGGATTGCGGGATCTTGCGCGTGGGTAAGCGTCTGGGCGCGATCAGCGTAGACGATCGCGTCCCTGCCGTTGCGGACAGACGCGTCGGGGCAAGTTGCGAGCAGGCTGGCCGCAAGGTTGAGGTCGGAAACGCGATCGGGATTGGCGTCCAGCGCCAGACGCAAGTGAGTCAGGGAATCCGCGAACTTGCCCTGCAGATAGAATGCGTAGCCCAGGTTTTCGTGACCGGCCGCAAAGTTCGGCCTGATGCGCACAGTGTTCAACCACGCGTCAATAGCATCGTTCACGCGATTCTTCTTCGCCAGCTCGAGGCCGAGATTGTAATAGGCTTCGAAGAAATCCGGATTAATCTGCGTCGCCTTGCGCAAATAGTCTATCGCATCATCGGAATCTCCCGACACCGATAGGGCGATCGCGATTCCGTTATTCGCGCGCGCATCATTCGGATCGATTTCCAGGGCTTTTTTCCATTCGACCAGCGCCGCAGCGTTTTCGCCAGCTTGCTGCAGCGCGAGCGCGTTATCAATGAGGCGATAGAGGTCAGACGCCGGGACGTCAATGCTCTGCATCTGATCGGGCTTGATATTCACGAATTCGGGAAGGTTGACGGCGCGATTCGAGGCCGTGGAATTGTCAATGTAGATCGGTGGGCTGTCCTGACCCTGCTCGTCAATGTGAGTGAGATACATCTGCGTGTAAACTGAACGGCTCTTGGAAGAAAAAACCAGCCAGCGTCCATTGGGCGAGAAACTGTGCCAGGAATTCATGAGTGAAGTGTTGCAACGCATGCGATGCGCGACGCCGCCATTGACCCCAACGATATAAAGCTGGCTATCCGGCCGCATCAATTGTCCGTTGCGGCACTTCACGAAGACGATCCAACGGCCGTCGGGCGAAACCTTCGGAAAATTGTTGCTCATGCCGTTGTTGGAGGCGCCGAGAATCGGTTCGGGTTCACCTCCCTTTCCGCCGTTGAAAGGGATGCGGTACAAGTTGTACTGGATTTGCACTTCGTTGGGATCGTTCGCGTGGGCCGGAAGTTCCTGGCCGGCTTGGTAAGGATCTTTGGCCTCGGCGCGAGCGAAGACGATGAACTTGCCGTCGGGGCTCCAAACACCATCTGTTTGCACGTACCGCGGATCATCGGCGCCCGGAAGAGGCTCTCTGCGGCCGGTGGCGCGGTCGTACACGGCCAAAATGCCGCGCGTAGGAAAGAACACCTGCAGAAAACGGTAATCCTTGAAGTTCTGAACGAAAAAGGAACCGGGGATGTCCTGGCCCAGTCCCGCAAAAGTCGAGAGAATATATTGGCCGTCGGGCGAGACCTGCGACATGAAACCGACACGCGACTTTCCGACGCTCATATCGCTATTCCAGGAGACCATGTCCTGACTGCGGATGGACATGTTCGCGCGAATGGGAACTACGGCATACAAACCTTTGTCGTTCTTTGGGCCATCCACGTCAATTCCCATGGTTTTGCCATCCGTGGAGAACGAATGGCAGTTCGCGCAGGTATGCAGATCGTGGATGAGCAAACGGCTTTCAGGCTGATCAATAAAGCGCAGGCGCCAGTTAATGAGAAACAGCGACGAAGGCGCGAGGGGCTGTATGAAATTTTTGGCGCCTTCGGAAGGCATCAGCGGCACGTCGCGGTAAAAAATTGGCGCGCCTACTGGATCTTTCGAGGTGGTTATGGTGACGCGGCCTTCGGACACCGCGGTGTTTGGCGCAGCGTCGGTGACGCCGGTGATTTCGATGGTTGCCGGATGCTCGACAGAGTGTTGTTTGATGATGGCCCAGGTGTCTGCGTCGGGTGCCCACGTGTGCGCGGCGGCCTGCTCTGGAGTCAGCGAGGGTGGCTTGTTGTTTTCGGAAACGCATCGGGGATCGATTTTGCCGATCTGGATGGGTTCGCCGTGAGAGTTGACTTGAATTGGCTTCGAGCCATCTGCGAAGTTGATGACGATGCGCCAGGTTTTGGCGGAAGCGTCTGCATCGCGCCAGATGAAGGTTGGCGGGATGATGTCTGGCGGGAAAATGGAACCGTCATGCGGATAATCGATGGTGATGGATGCGCGGTCGGCGGGGGCTGGGCGCGAAACGTCGCCCGGAAGCGAAGCGGCGGAGCGCGAGTGATCAGCCATCGCGCTCGTGACGCCCAGATGCCACGAATGACCTGACGACTGGCGAACGACGAGCGGCGCGGCGAGCAGAGCGACCCCGGCCAGTGTAATCGCACGCCGCGCGATGTTGCGGGAGTTTATGCCGATCATGCTACTCCTCCGGCACTTCACGAAACATCGCAATCGCTTCGATTTCGACCAGCAATTCAGGGCGACACAGTTTGGCCTGAACGCCGGTAGATGCCGGCAATGGCTCGAGTCCCTGCTCTCGATAAAAAGCGGTGCGCTCTTCGTTGAACTGCGCGTAATCGCGCTCGATGTCGCGCAGGTAGCACGTGGTGCGGACGATGTCCTTCCAGGTAGCGCCTTCGGATGCGAGCAGCGCGGTAATGTTCTGGAACGTGCGGCGACACTGGGCGCGGAAATCTCCGACGTGAACTGTCGCCCCATGTTCGTCAATGCTGGCCGTGCCGGAGATGAGCAGCATCACCGCGCCGCCGCCCAAGTCAACGCGTATGCCGCGCGAGAACGAACTGGGTTTCGCGTAATCGTAGGCCTCGTTGAGGACGCGATGGTTGGTGATGGCGCGCTTCGCGACCGGTTCGAAGGCTAGGTTTTGCGCGGATTTCTTGACGCTGGTCATGAATGTCTCCCGAAAAAAACGCGGCTGCACACAGCGACAGACCTTGGGTCCGGCGTGGATGCGCGAGCCGCAACTCTGAAAATAGCGCAACCGCGGCTCATGAAGCAATTTCCGTCGCCGGGTTGCGCATCGAGGCAACGAATTCCGATCGACTGGCGATACGCCGACGCAGCGTTGCGCTAGAAAGCGATTCGAACCTCATACTCTGGCAGCGCGGTAATCGTGCGCACCTCGGAAATTTGCTCCGCGGATCCGAAATCGGGCCGGACCTTGGGCGAGAAATAAATGGGAGCGTCTTTCCGCAGAGGCAGAACATCCAGAGTAAGATTTTGACCGGCTAGCGGAGCAAATCGCTTCAGGCCGACTTCCCAGGTGTCGCCATGATAAAAATCGTCATCCAGCAAACGCTGCCCGGCGTAGAGCCGTCCGATGTCGCCGACATAGTTGATCCGCAAGAAGACGTCACTCAGACCCGTGATTTCATCCGCGGGCATCGTGATTCGCCAAGCGGCCGCGTTTTTAAATGCGGAATCGTCCGGCGCCACGGCTACTGGGACTTTGCGCTGCAAGGAACTGGTCTGGACTGGATCCGCATGCCCGGCCGGCTGAGTTTGGGTCCACTGAATGTCGAATGCCCGCGGTTCCACGTTTGCGGCGTACGAAGTGAATATTCCGTCGCTGCCGGATTTTTGCAGCGGCGCATTGGCCTTGGGTTCCACGGCTGACGCGGGCAGGACCGAGAATGCCAGCGCCGCATGATTGCGTGAGCGGAGATACAGAGTTGAATCATCGAAGAAAACATCGGCGCCGGACAGAACCAGGTATTGCCGACCTTTCAATTGAATCTTCCAGAGGTCCTCGGCTTGCGCCTGTGAAAGCAACACAATGTGAATCGGCTTGCCCGTCGGCGGCTGAATCGATATCGCGTCGCAAGTGCCGGGCTTGAGGCCGCTGATGTACAGATTTCCGTCCTCACGGATTTCGGTTGCGCCAACGGCGGTGGTTTTGCCGGCAGTTTTTTCGTCGAAAGCAAATTCTGGCGCTACGCCGGGGGCCGCGAAGAAGACGTAGTCGGTCGAGTTCGCGGAGTCCAGCTTTGTGAGCAACTCCGCCGTGCTGTAGACCAGACGCGTCGTGCCCATCTGGAAATTGAATGGCCAGATGAAGAACGCGCCCGCGGGAATATCCGCCGGCTTGCGCGGCAGCTGAAGCGTTGAACTTGCTAAGCGGATTTGAAAGACAACTCCCTTGCGCTGGGGCATGGGCAGATTGTGGACATAGTTGTTGACGAAAAGAAATCCCCCGTCGCCATCGGTGCGTGCCGCGCTGCGCAATGCGTCGGAATCCGCCGCGCCTTTCGGCGTCTGTTCCGGTAGGAGTGCCACCATCGGGGCGAGCTGCGGTCCGAATTCGTTGTAAAACTGATGTAGCAATTTCAGTTTGCGGAACGACGGATGCATTTGTCCGTACTCTCCCAGAGGAGCTTGGAAGTCGTAGGAGATTTGCGGAAGATCGTTCGGGTAACCCGTGGCGTGAGTTTCCTGCAGCGTGGTGAGTTTACCTTGAGGGTTGGCGCCGCCGTGAAACATGTAGTAACCGAAAAGATTCGCGCCCGATCCGATGTGGGTCACATTCACCGCGGCGATATCAGCCGGCTGCACCAGCGGACGGCGGTGATAAGAAAGTTCCATCCCGCCGCCGGCTTCGGCCAAAAAATACGGATCGTGCGCAAAGGCTTTATCTTCCTGGCCGGCAAAGCGCGCCAAGTCCGCGGGCTTGTCATTGATGTCACGCTTCAGCGTAAAGAGAAAAGCCTCGTCGGGGGGCGCGTCGCCTGGGAAATCCTGCCAAAAACCGTCCGGATACGCGCCGAAGACCGGGATGACTTCCTGCGGAGGAAAATCCGCGCTGGGCCATCCGGTGACGGTAAACAGCGGAGGATTGATGCCGCTTTCCACGGCGAGTTTTTTCAGAGCGCTGATGTGCGCGGCTCCCGCATCTGGTCCGCGTTTGCCGTATTCGTTCTCCAGCTGCACGCCGATGATCGGTCCATCGTCATTCCAGTACAAGCCCTGCAATTGTTTGCCGATCTCACCGTAGAAACGCTGCACGTAGGACAAATATGCGGGATCGTTGGTGCGCACTTTTGCTTTCGCTAGCAGCCAATCCGGGAATCCACCGTTGCGCACTTCGCCGTGGTCCCATGGGCCGATGCGCACTACCACGTACACACCGTGTTTTCCGCAGAGCTCGACAAAATGCCTCAGGTTTCGCTGCCCCGACCAATCGAACTGGCCTTCGATCTCTTCGTGATGAATCCAGAAGATGTAGGTGGAAACTACCTGCACTCCGCCAGCTTTCATCTTCAGGATTTCTTCTTCCCAGTACGCTTCGGGGTAACGTGCGAAGTGGAACTCGCCCATCACTGGCAGCCAAGGCTCGGAATTTTTGACGATGTAGCGACTATTGACAGCGAGGGAGTTTCCAGATTGGGAGACGCCGCCGAGGTGGAAGTAACCAGTTTCCGGAGGCGCGATGGGACGTTGCGCATCGATGGTGATGATTGAGCTGACGACCGAGCCCGTGGACTGTTGGAAGCCAAACGCCAGAATCGCGAACGCCGGAAGGAAGGATAGGCACACCGCCGCGAGTACCGCTTGCTTGAACTTTTTCATAGCTCCGAAATCGAATGGTCCCGAGGCGTGAAAATTTGATCGCCCACTATGTAACGGCCGCGCGGTGCCGGACACATTAGCCGCCGTCGTGCGAACCGTGTTGCCAGCCTTCGCCTGCTATTAAGAAATCCCGCCCGCCCGAAAACTTCCTGGGCAGCCCCGGGGGTGGGCCGGGGCTACCCAGCTTGGGGGGTTAACAACATCAGAATGCAAATTTCAGAGCAGCCTGCATAAAGCGGGGCGGAATCGCTCCTATGCTGGTGATTTGGCCAAAGTTTCCGAAGCCCACGGTGTTACCGGGACTGGAAAAGCTGGGCGTGTTGAAGGCATTGAACATTTCCCAGCGGAACTGGAAACTGTAGCGTTCGTGAAAGTACCAATTCTTCGCGATCGCCGCATCCATGGTCCTGATGGGTGGACCCTGGAGCATATTCTTGCCGCTGTCACCGAAGGTGCCGGCGGCATTATTGGTGAACGCCGCGGTATTGAAATAGTGATTCAGCCAGTTCGATTTGCCGCCCTGGCGCACGTCGAGACTTTGGCCGGATACGACGTCTGCACGGTCTTCGAACTGCTGTGAACCGGAGTTGTTGTCCCCGTCGCCGCCCATAATGGTGAACGGGAAGCCAGACTGGAAGGTGACGATCCCGCTCACCTCCCAGCTTCCCAGCGTTTGCTTGATAAATTGGTTCTTGTCGTTCAGAGCTGGCGTGGTGTAGATGAGATTGCTTACCCAAATGAAGGGAACATTCAACGCCGAAATGCCCCGGTTGTAGCCCAAGTCGAAGGGGTTGGGAAGCTGGTTGGTCCCAAAGGAAATGTTTCCCGACGATGCGGTGTCCATGGTTTTAGACCAAGTGAAGTTCGACTGCCACTGGAGACCGTGGAACAAATGCTGTTGCGCGCTGAGTTGCAGAGCATTGTAGCTGGCCGTCCCGTTGCTGAAATTGTCGAGGATACTGAAGAAGTCAGGAAAGGTTGTGCGCCCACCGTTCGAGCAAGCGCCCCCGACCAAGGGACCGCAGATACCCGGATTTTGGTCGATGATGTCCGACTGGTGGTAGCTTTGGCTGCCCACATAAGCGCCGCGCACCACGATATTGTAGGCGAATTGATGCTCAACGGAGAGATTCCAGCTTTCCGTCATTCCCAACTTGAAATCTTGGTCAAAGACCGCCGGGATGCTGAATGGCGGGGCGAAAGGTGCGTTCGAAGGCGGTTTGAAGGGAGCGAACGGCGGAAACGGGCTCACAAAGTTCGTTCCGGCGTTCTGTGACCATGGATTGCTCAGAGACAGCGGTGTATTGATGCCTCCGGTGAGACCGAATGTCGGACTGAACGGGCTAATGTCGGCCGTGTGGTTGTACATGGAATACTGCAACGGTGCCGTAAACATGCCGAAGGCTGCACGAATCGAAGTTTTCGGCAGGAAGCTTGGCTGCCACGCCAGACCCACGCGCGGTTCCCAGTAGGCCTTATAAGTGTTCGGCATCAGGCCATCGCTGATTCCCTTGTCACCCGGGAACACGAGGCCAAGTGGCGAGTTGGGGAAAAGCGTGCTCTGCTGTCCGGGCACGAATGCGGCGCCACGGCCGCCAGCCACAGCCGGGGCTGTGTTGGGATCCCAGCGCAGCCCTGCGGTAATGGTCAGGTCTGGCCGCACCCGGAACTGATCCTGGCCATAGAAGCCGTACTGCCATCCCGAAACCACCGCGATTTCTCCCGCCCCTTGTGTGTAGGATTGCATGTAGCCCAGCAGCCAGTCAGCGAGTCCGTTGCCGGTGTACTGTCCGTTGAAGCCTACGATTGGAGTCGTCGGATATTGCGTGTTCTCCGCGGCGTATTGGTGCTGCAAGTTCATACCCACCGAAAGA
The DNA here is from genome assembly GCA_963786205.1 of uncultured Acidobacteriota bacterium. Lineage (GTDB taxonomy): Bacteria > Acidobacteriota > Terriglobia > Acidiferrales > UBA7541 > Palsa-295. The sequence continues at coordinate 270,133 of CAWAYG010000008.1, read as the reverse complement.
ACATGCTTCCCGAATGTATGGCTGAAATTGTCGTAAAGGCCGTATGTGGTACGCACTTCCTGCGAAGGCTCCGTCCACCCGCCATTGAAGCCACCATTCCCTACTGAAAATCCTTCCATATAGCACTGGCCTGGAAGCTCGTTCACATTGATATAGCGCGACCAGCACATGTTTTGCCCGCTTTTATCTCTTACGGCCGAGGCGTTGTGGGCCGACATCTGCGTCCAGAAGACCGAGACAGTATTCACGGTTGTCGGCGAAATCGTCCACGTGTGGCTGAGCGCCTCATTGTAGAACTCCATCCGCTCCCCGAACACTTCCGACCAGGGACTGGGATTCAGTACGGAGAGAATGTTGCCAGGTATGTCTTCGGAGGGCTGAACCAAAGTGTCCACAAAACTGCGCAGCGAAAGGCGCTGCGTGGGAGAAATGTTGAAATCAAATCTAGCCGTGCCTTCGTTAAAGCTTTGGATTACGGCGGCTCCTGGATAGAAAACACCTCCTGGCAAATTGTTCGCGTCGCCTCCGAGCGGAAGGCCCGTGGTGGTAACAGTAACCGCCGCCTGATTAAACAGCGCGGGATTCACTTGATTTGGCTTGCCGCCAACCGTCGCAAATGGGCACCCGACGGGCGTGTTGGGGCCAGGAGCGCAGAGAGTCGTGGGCACGGCGCTGAAGTCGCCGTTCAACATGGCCGCTGTGGGAGTCTGAGTAAAGTTGGACGTAGCTGCGCTATTGGATCGCGTACCCTGATAATTGAGGAAGAAAAAGAGCTTGTCCTTTTTAATGGGCCCGCCACCATACGCGCCGAACTGATTCCGTCGCAGCGGATCCACGGAACCAGTGAAATAGTTGGCGGCGTTTAAGTCCTTGTTGCGCAGGAACTCAAAGGCCCCACCATGGAAGCTGTTTGATCCTGATTTCGTTTCGATGCTGACCACCGCGCCGGGCGCGAAGCCATAGCTAGCGTTGAAGTTGTTGGTAATGACGCGGAACTCCTGGGTAGCGTCCGCGTTGGGAAATGGCGCGGTTATGCCCAGGTAGTTGTCCATGTTGGGCACGCCGTCCAAATAGTATTCGGTGCTCCCTTGACGTCCCCCACCGGCCGAGGCTCCGGTCTCCGTGGGGAAAGAGAAGCCAGCCTGTACGCCGGGTTGGCCTCCCACGCCGGACCCACTTGGCAGTAGCACGACGCTTACCGTTCCGGGCGACAAAAAGACTAACGACGAGGGGTCCCGGCCATTTAACGGCAGCTGGGTAATAGCGGCTTCATTAATCGTAGTGCCCAGCTCCGGTGTGGTGGTGTTGATCAGCTCGGCGTTTTCGAACACCGTGACCGTATTCTGGAGGCTGCCGGTCTTTAGAACGACATTCTGAGTGGAATTGACGCTCACGGACAGCTCAATGCCGGTCTGGACATACCGTTCGAATCCTCTGGCTTCGATTGCCAGCTTGTAATGGCCGGGAGGCAGCGGCGCGATGAGGTAGATACCTTCTCCGTCGGTGGTCGCCGTCTGCGCGAGGCTGGTGTCCGTGTTTGTTGCGGTAACTGTCGCGCCGGGCACGACGGCGCCGGAGTTATCGATAACTTGACCTGTGAGGCTGGCGCTGGTGCCCTGGCCGAAGGCTGTGGTCCCCCCAAGGAACAACAGCACGAGAATCGAACCTAACACCAACCGGTTCAACGAAAATCGCATGGCTAAGCCTCCACGGAATTAACCTGCCAACTCCACCCAGTGACCCCGCACGTCCACAATCCTGGCAAATAAGCTTGCGTTAACGTACACGGTGATTTCGCGCATAATCGCTCCATACCCGGACTCTTGTCAAGGAATTTCTGATGACTTTCATCAGATTTTACGATATTTGTATCTGTGTGATAGTAACCACGGCTGCGGTACATTAACGTGGACGTAAACGATATGCGGCGTTTATGAGCGAATCTGCCAAAATTCGGGATATCGCCAAAGCCCTGGGCGTCTCTATCGGCACGGTGGATCGTGCCTTACATGATCGGCGAGGCGTAAATCCGCTTACCAAGTCCCGCGTGGTTCAAATGGCCAAGGCGATGGGGTACCAGCCGAACCCGGCTGCGCGTTTCTTATCATCCAAACGCAGGCTGCGGATATCGGTAAACCTTCCCGCTCAAATCGCTTCGTTCTGGGATACGGTCCGCGAAGGCATCGAGGAAGAGGCCCGCACTTTCGCGGCTTTCGGCATTGACGTCGAGTATCGAACGTTTCCGCGCATGGGCTTCGGCGAACAAGCGGCATTCGATGAAGCCTTGGAATCGGAGGTCAACGGAATCATTATCGCCACAGGCCGACCGCAAGACCTCCGCCTTTCAATCTTAAAGGCATCACGGGCCCGCATTCCGGTGGTCTCAGTTGTGACCGATGCTCCCGGTACGGCGCGTCTCGCGGTCGTTTCGATTGATTCGCCTGCTAGCGGCGCGTTGGCTGGCGAGTTATTGAGTCGTTTGCTGCAGGGGAAAGGCAAGATTGCGGTGATCACCGGCGACCTAGCCATCATGGATCACGCGGAGAAATACAGTTCGTTTCGCGGATCTGTAAACGATTCGTTTCCTGCGATACAAGTTCTGGAGGCGGTACAAAACCACGAAGACGAAGCGGAAGCATACGAAACGGGCCGCACTCTGCTGCGAGAGCATCCAGACTTGAACGGGCTATATATCAGCACCGCCAATTCTTCTCCGGTGCTGCAAGCGCTGCGCGACGTTGGCAGGCTAAACGATCACATGACCGTGATCACCACAGATTTATTCCCGGCGCTGATTCCCCATATCGAATCGGGAGCGGTGGTCGCCACGCTCTATCAGCGGCCCAAAAGTCAGGGGCAGCTGGCGTTGCGCATGCTGCATGAATTTCTAGTGGGAGGGCGATGCCCTTCGCACCAACTGCGCCTGGCGCCACATGTGATCATGAAGAGCAACCTCGGCTTTTTCCTCGAACGAGTTGCGATGGCGTCCGACGAAGTGGAAGACTCGAACACGTTCAACCCGGCTGCGGTAGCGCAGAAACATCGGAAAGTGCAAAATTAATCACGTGAGTGCACTACTTCCCAGTTACTCCGCTCTATCATGTCGCTGACAGATTTCTCAAAGACAGCCTTCTTTGCTGTGCTACTTGTGGCGATGGCCTGCCTCCGTTGCTCGCCGTGCCTCGCAGCGACCTGTAGCGCTTCCGCGGCTCTCGACGCACGGCTACAAGCCCACCCTAGCGTGGAAACTTACAGCGAACGCGGCATGTGGTTTGAGGAACATCGCCAATTTGGTTGCGCGGCGGAGGATTTTCAAGAAGCTTTGCAGTTGAATCCCGGTTCGGCGCGCCTCACATATATGTTGGGTCACAGCTTGTATTCCTCCGGAAATGTAGCGGACGCCGTCGGCCCACTACAAGAGTCGGTACGGCTCGATCCGAAGATGCTGAAGGCTCATTTGCTCTTGGGCGTGGCGCTGGATCAGATGAATCGCGTTTTGGACGCCGAAATCGAATGGCGTGCTGTGCTCGCGCTCGATCCGAAATCGGCGACGGCACTCAGCGCGCTCAGCAAAGATTTGCTCGCGGAGAAAAATTACAGTGCGGAGATCGCTCTGCTCGGCCCACGCTCGCATTCGGCGCCGTCGACGCCCGACCTGACCCTCGATCTGGCGATGGCCTACGGCCAAACTGGAAAACTGGAAGAAGCCAACGGGATTCTGCGCGCAGCGTTGCGCGCGCAGCCAGCTTCTCTGCCGCTCGCCGAAGCATTAGCGGCCACGCTCGTCCTGCAAGCTCGCAGGCAGGAAGCTTCCGGCGTGTTGGAAACGGCGATCAAGCATCACCCGGCAGACTTGAAAGCCCGAGTGCTTTTTTTGTGGATCCTGGTGCAACAGGACGAGGCGGAGAAAGCCCAGCAGCTTGCGACCAAGCTGCTCGCGGAAGCTCCGCAGAACTGGGAAGTTCTGTACTTAAACGGAGTCCTGGAGCGGCGGGCCGGGGATTACGAAGCTGCGCGCGATCATCTGCAACAGGCCGTCGCGTTCAATCCGAGCCACGTCGAATCGCGCCGTAATTTGGGGAGCGTGCTAGCTCAACTGAAGGATCCGCAAGGAGCGCGTGAGCAATTGCAGAAAGCTATTGATTTGGGAGATGAAGATCCGGCGGTACGCTTCGAACTTGCGGCAGTGCTGCGCACGTTGGGCGAGAATCAGGAAGCTGAGAATCAGCTCAAGATTTACAAACAAGAGGCCCAGGAGAAGTCGGATCTGACGCAGGCCTACGCCAAGTCCGACTTTGCGGATCAGAAAATGGCTGCGGGCGATACGCAACAAGCAATCACGCTCTACCGCGAGGCTTTGGTGGCAAATCCGCGAGACGCTTCGCTTGCCTACAAATTGGCGATGGCGCTTGAAAAAACGGGCGACACTGAGCACGAACGAAATGCTCTCGAGCAAGCGGTCCAGATCAAGCCGGACTTCGCCGAAGCGCAAAACCAGTTGGGATATTTAGCATCGCGCGCGGGAGACGCAGCGTCCGCCGAAGAGCATTTCCGGCTGGCGGTCCGCGCTTCTCCGGGATACGCGAAGGCTTGGGCAAATCTGGCTGCGACTTTGTATCTGGATTCCAAGCTGCCGGAAGCGAAAGAAGCGGTCGAGCGCGCGCTGCAGCTCGATCCGGGCAATCCGCAGGCGCAGAAATTGCGCAGCGCGATAGAAAGCTCACAGACACAGAAATAAAAACCGCGCTACGCCTCTGTGCCGCAGCAATTACTCTAGTTCGGATACGATTCGCCGGCTCGTACAATCCTAATAAAATGATCCGTGAACTTCGCATGCATTCCGGGGACATCGGATTCAGGCATGTGGCAGCTGGTGCAGTTCGCGGTTGCAACCGGACAAACAGCTGGAGTTGTATCGTGGCCGGGCGATTGAGTTTCTCGCGCCGTATGACACGCCAAACATCTTTGGTCGTAAGAGCTCGCGTCGTGAACCAAAGGTTCGTGCGGATTGTGACACGCGATGCAGGTCAAGCGAGCATCTCCCGCAGTCCCCCAGCAGCGGCTTTTCTCCAACCGATACGGCTGGAAGCGGGCATTGATAGGCCCGTAGGCCTCGGTGGACTCGACCACGTCCATCGTGGTCCGGTGGCACGCGCCGCAGAAGTCCACTGATTCCACAGGGCTCAGATGCCTGGGATTGAATATCGCGTTTAGTGCTTCGCTGCGCTCGTCGGCATGTATGGCATTGATGTGCGCTACGCCCGGCCCGTGACATTGCTCGCAGTGGATTCCGGGCACGGCGCGGGACGCGTCAAATTTGGAATTCGTCGTGGAATAAGTCGTATGGCAGCCAAAACATCGCGCTGCCGCGGACGTCGCAAGTTGTTCTCCCAGCGCATTCTTCAGATTGCCCGCATCCACCGGCGAGTGTCCGGGGGTTAGATCCAAACCGCCCAGAGCGGCGAAACTGCTCACCTGGCTCTCGTAGAAAGCGCCTTCGTGATCGAGAATGTAGGTCCGGCCATGCACGTCTGCACCGAAAATCCATGCGATGCTTGCCGTAATGGATTGCTTGCCGGAGCTCACGACCAGCCGCGAACCGAATTGGTCGGAAGAAATCCGATAGAGATAAGGGCCAAGCTGTAAAGTCGTTGCAACGAGTTTTGGAGATGGCGCGTGCTCGGGCAACCGAACCGCGGCCTGCGCCATCGGCGTGGTCAATTGCGACGACGTTTTCTTGGAGTGACACTCGCCGCATGCGTTTTCTCCGGCAAAGGCATCGAACGGAACTGTGCCTTTGGTCGGCCACCAGCGCTGAGTGTTCACTCGGTCCTTTGTAGCGCTCGGGGAATCAGGGGTCGGCGGTAATTGCCCTAAGACTGCGGGACCCGAGAGCAGACAGATCGCGAGCGCGCTGACGGCGACGATGTAACGGAAACGAGCGAAGTGACTTGGCGATCTTGCAGGTGGCTTCAAGGCGGAGTTAGACATCGCTTTGGCTCAAGAATGTTTCGACGCTACCAGAGCGAACACACCTTCGGGAAGTTTATTTTCCTGTTTAGCTCGCCTGTTGCGCCACGGAATCCATCGCTGGCGCGCGCTTTAGCATCGCGCGCTCTCTCGGCAGTAGACCGACAGTGCTACACTGGCTGCGATGATTCCCCGAATTCCCGTTTCATCTACCCGACGCCGTTTCTTGCAGATGGTTCGTGCGGCGCTGGCTTCGGCCTTCGTGCCCAACAGCTGGGATGATGTTTTTCCTGCGACGAAAAACCTGCCGCCGTTTTCGCGATTTGTGGATGTCGCCGCGAATGCCGGGCTGACTCAAACGATGTTCTACGGTGACAGTGCCGGTGCGACCTACGTCACCGAAATCATGGGCGGCGGCTGTGCATTCTTCGACTACGACAACGACGGCTGGATGGACATTTTTATGCTCGGGGGACGCCGGTTGGAAAGTATTCCGAAGGGTGCCAGTAACCGCCTTTACAAAAACAATCGCGATGGCACGTTCACGGATGTAACCGAAAAAGCCGGCTTGCGTGATGCAGGCTGGGCCGTCGGCGTTTGCGTCGGAGACTATAACAACGACGGCTTCGAGGATCTTTTCGTCACCTACTACGGCCAGAATCGCCTGTACCGCAACAACGGCGATGGAACTTTTTCCAATGTGACTGCAAAGGCTGATCTGCTGGAGACGAGCGCGCATACGCGCTTCGGGTCTGGCTGCACGTTCGTGGATTACGACCGCGACGGCCTCTTGGATTTGTTTGTGGCGAATTATGCCGACGTCGACCTCGCGAACGCTCCAAAGCCTTCGTTGCAGATGCCTAACTGCCAGTACGAGGGTGTGCCGGTCAATTGTGGGCCGAGCGGTTTACCTCTGCCTACGCATCTTCTGTACCGGAACAATGGTGACGGAACTTTCACGGATGTTTCCAAAGAATCGGGCGTAGCGGCGCTGAAAGGTTCCTATGGCCTGACCGTTGCTGCGTTCGATGTGGATGACGATGGCTGGCCCGATATCCTTCTCGCCTGTGACTCCACCCCCAGCTTGCTGCTGATGAATAATCACGACGGCACATTTCGCGAAGAAGGATTACAGCGCGGAGTGGCGCTGAACGGCGAGGGCAAAGAAGTCGCGGGAATGGGCTTAGGAGTAGGCGATTACGACCTGGACGGCCGCCTGGACATTGTGAAGACACACTTTCAAAAACAAGCCATCGGTCTGTATCACAATTTGGGAAAAGGAGAATTTGAGGACGTCACCTCGCAGGCCGGCCTGGCCACCGAACGCCGCTTCATCAGTTGGGGCACTTGCATGCTGGATTTAGACAACGACGGATTTCCCGACATTTTTGTAGTGACCGGCACGGTTTATCCGGAGCTGGAGCCCGTTTACGCACAGTATCCAAGACGCGGACCTCGGCTGGTCTTTCGCAATCTGGGGAATGGCAAATTTGCGGAATTGGGCGAAGAGGCCGGCCCCGGAATTTCCGCGCGGCACGTCAGCCGCGGTTGCGCGTTCGGCGATTTCGATAACGATGGCGACCTGGATGTGGTGATCATGAACCAGAACGAGGCACCGTCTCTGCTGCGCAACGACGCTCCTCCGGCAAACCATTGGCTGAAGGTGCGGCTCGAGGGCACGAAAAGCAATCGCAGCGCGATTGGTGGACGCGTGGTGGTCCGTTATGGCGGCAAGACGCAGGCGCAGGAAGTGATGAGCCAATCGAGCTACGTTTCTGCGAATGATCCGCGGCTGCATTTCGGATTAGGCGCCGAGAAGAGCGCCGATATTGAAGTGCGCTGGCCGCTGGGTGCGACCGACACTTTCAAGAACATCGCTGCCGGCCAGCTCGCCATCATTCGCGAAGGTTCAGAATCGGCAAAAGGAACGATTCGCCTGCAGAGTTGGTCTGGGTATTAGCGCGCAAGCGAATAGAGAGCGGTTTGCCGCAGGCAAGGCCGGATCTGAACCTAAAAGTGCACCTAGCCTTTTTTTGAGATTTTGAAATTGTCTGCAAAGGATTGAAAATCTGGAGCCGAGGCCCGGACTTGAACCGGGGACCTGCCGATTGCACCAGACAATCTATGTTATTGATTCCTCTGTCTCTTACTTGCGTCATGTAGGACGGTTTTGCATGGTGTTCGGGGCTCATTGTTCCCTTGCTGTTCCCGAGTTTTTGGGATGAACCCCTTTAGTGAGACACACATTTGGGCACAGTTTCCGTGAACGCGAAGACTTCCCGCAACCCCGTTTGATCGGCATAGGGGCAGCGGTTGCCCGCTGACCCCTGCCACACCACCGTGCGTACGGGTCCGTACACGGCGGTTCGAGATGGTTACGCTAACGCGCATCCTCCAAATTCGGGAGACCGAGCGATCTAAAATAGGCCGTGGGAAGCGCGACGGATAAGGCCTTGGCGTGGGCGAGGTACCAGGGACCGCGGCTGCTGCCAGCCGTGTTGCTCGCCAGTTTTGGGCGGACGCCCAGTTCCAAGAGAGCTGCCCGACGACGACGGGGTGTTTTCCATTGTCGCCAGAGTGCCACACGAAGTCGCGCACGGACCCAGCTAGTAAGGTACGCGAGGACGCGAGGAGTTTCGCAGAAACCGAAGTAGCTGCGCCAGCCCCGCATATACGGGACCAGTTCCGTCATCGTCGCATCGATGCTGACGCCCTTTGCACGTCGTGTAATTTCTCGGACTCGCCGCTTAAAACGGACCAAGGATTTTGGCGCGATTGCTCGCTTGATCTCTGGTCCATCTGTAAAGCTGAATCCGAGGAACTTCCGCTCCTGTGGTTTCGCCACCGCACTCTTGGACTCGTTCACTTTGAGTTTGAGCTTCTGCGTGATGAATTGCGTGATGCTCTTCATCGCTCGTTGACCTGCTCGCTCGCTTCGCACGTAGATATTGCAATCATCTGCGTACCGGACATAGCGATGTCCACGGCGCTCCAACTCCCGATCGAGTTCATCGAGTACGAGGTTACTCAACAGCGGCGAAAGTGGGCCCCCTTGAGGAGTCCCCTCCACGCTTGGACTGACTAACCCGTTCTCCATCACTCCGGCGTTCAGGAACGCCCGAATGAGTTTTAGCAGCCGCTTGTCCTCAACACGTTTTGCGACCTGCCCCATCAATTTGTCGTGATTGACTCGATCGAAAAATTTCTCCAAGTCGAGGTCGACCACCCAGCCGTAACCTTCCGCAAGGTACAACTGTGCTTGAGTTACCGCTTGATGTGCAGATCGTCCCGGTCGAAAACCGTAGCTGTGATCGGAAAACGTTGGGTTCCACCGCCGCTGCAGAACCTGCATCACCGCTTGCTGGAGAAATCGATCGAGCGTAGTCGGGATACCTAGTTTTCGCATCCCTCCTCCGTCCGGCTTCTCGATTTCCACGCGCCTTACCGGCTGCGGTTTATAGGTCCCGTTCAGCAGTTGTTCCCGGATGGTGAGCCAGTGCTCCTTCAAGTAGCCACTGAGTTGGCCGACGGTCATCCCGTCGATCCCGGCGCTACCTTTGTTGCCCTTTACCCGCCGTAATGCCTCCAACAGATTTTCTCGCTTACATACTTCCTCCATGAGTCGGATCGTGTTAGCTGGGTTTTCGGGTTTATGCATCGTCTGGCGCGATTCGGTCTCTTCCCTTCCGGCTTGACGGGCTTCACCCGTAGACTCAGATGGAAAGTCCAGTTTCTCCTGGATGTTCTGCCGCTTGTCGTTCCTGAGATGCATGTCCTACTCGCCTCTCCTCTCGTTCGGGTCTTCAATCACCGTTCCCGGCTCGGCCTATCTGTTGACTCCACCTTTCGGTATTGGAGTGCCTCACTAGCTTCGCCGACGACGTGATCTACTACACCCTCTGCTGACTTCTGCCCTGCGGTCAGATCGCCTCTCGGCTCTCTCAGTCGCCGCAGCGACACAGGACAGATCTCCCGGGGTAATTCCAGCTGCCTTCTGTGCGCAGTCGCCGAATCTACGCTTCGCATCCTTGATGGATTATGGACTTCGCAGTACGTTGCCCGCTCGTCCGACGCTTACGCCTTATATTCGGTTCTTGTTCATCGACTCGCACATTTGCTTGACGCTTCCTTCAGACCTCGCCTCGCGGTGATAGCCCTTGCGTCATCGCTAACCCTTCACCTCCATCAGGTTGGGTAGAGGATTTGCACCTCCTAGCTGCTGAACATGCCCGGCATACAACGAAGCCGCCCGCGCGGCGGACGCTGCGCGTGAGGTGACGGAGCGGTGGTTGCCTGGCGGCTGAGATAAGTTTGGGTCACAGGAGGTGTTCTCGTGACCCATCTCAGAAAAATGATGCTGGAGGAACTCCAGCGTCGTAATTACGCCAAGACTACCATCGATTGCTACCTGCGCAGTGTCGAAGATTTTTCTCGACACTTCCGCTGTTCTCCGGATCGTTTAGGCCCCCGACACATTCGTGAATATCAAGCCGCGATGTTCCGGGAGCGGCAGCTCTCCCCGAACACGGTGGCGCAACGCTTGGCAGGTCTGCGATTTTTCTACACCAAGACTCTCAGGAGAGCCTGGAGCATCGAAGAGACTCCCTACCCGAAGAAGACTGTTCACCTGCCAACGGTTCTCAGCCAGGAAGAAGTTGCGCGGCTCATCGATGCGGCTCGGCCTCCCTTGCATCGCACTTTGCTGATGGCGCTCTACGCCACTGGACTCCGGCGTGCCGAACTGGCGCAGCTGAAAGTCCGCGACATTGACAGTCGGCGCATGGTGATTCACGTCCAAGGCGGCAAAGGCGGCAGAGATCGGGATGTGTTGCTCAGTCCCAAGTTACTCGACGAGCTCCGGCAACACTGGCGCCGGTCGCGCGGAAAGCCCAGTGTCTGGCTGTTTCCTAGCAGGCAGACTCACGCCAGTGATCGGCCCATCACTCCCAAGGCCATCTACCATGCTTGTAAAAGAGCTGCTCGACGGGCCGCTCTCCCGAAAGCCATACACCCGCACACGTTGCGCCATTGCTTCGCCACACATCTGCTCGAAGCAGGAGCAGATCTGCGCACGATTCAGATCCTGTTAGGCCATCGCGATCTCAAAGAGACCACCATCTATCTGCATCTTTCGCAGCGCCATCTTCACGCAACTTCCAGTCCTCTGGACTCACTGAAGCTGCAAGAGAGATCCGCACTGGAGGAGTAGATGAGCCGGCCGCCCCTGGAGGTGGCCGATCTCATCCGCAGCGCGGGAACTGCTTTCCTGGAACGAAATCGCCACTGGCTCAGCTGGAAGCACGTCAAAGTGCTGCGGGCCATTCGGCGCTGTCGTACCGCCGTACTCGGCGGTCATCTCGACCAGTGCACCCGTTGCGGGCATCGCGCCATCTCGTATAACTCCTGTCGCAACCGACACTGCCCCAAGTGTCAGACCGCGGCCCGGGATCGCTGGATCGCTGCACGTCGAGCGGAACTTCTCCCCAAGCCTTATGTGCATGTGGTCTTCACACTACCTCGAGAGCTAGCGCCACTGGCTCTGCAGAATCAGAAGCTCGTCTACGATCTTTTATTTCGTGCCAGTGCGCAAACCCTGTTGGAAGTCGCAGGTGATCCCCGACATCTCGGTGCCCAGATCGGATTCTTCAGCGTGCTGCACACCTGGAACCAGAAGCTCGACCTTCACCCACATGTCCATTGCGTGCTTCCGGCCGGCGGTCTGTCCCCGGATCGCACGCGGTGGATCGAGCCACGCTACCGCTTCTTCCTACCCGTGAAAGTGCTCAGCCGCGTCTTCCGCGGCAAGTTCGTTCGAGCTCTGCAGTCCGCTTTCCGCGAAGATCGGATTCGTTTCCAGGGAAGTCTCGCATCTCTGGCCTATCCCAAGACCTTCGCCGCCTGGCTACGGCCACTGTTCCGAAAGGATTGGGTGGTCTACTGCAAACCACCCTTCGGAGGTCCAGAACATGTGCTCCAGTATCTGGGCCGCTACACCCATCGTGTCGCGATTTCCAATCACCGCCTGATCTCGTTGGTTGGGGGAAAGGTTACTTTTCGCTGGCGCGACTCAGCTCATCACAACGAACAGAAGTTGCTGACCCTATCGCTCGATGAGTTCCTGCGCCGCTTCTTGTTGCACGTGCTTCCCAAAGGCTTCGTGCGCATTCGCCACTTCGGCTTCCTTGCTAGCCGCCGACGGGCCACCACTTTGCCACTCTGCTTTCCGTTGCTCGGCGCAGCACCAGCAGCCCAGCCCCAGATCTCCGCACCCGCTCCGTGCGATCTTTGGCTTTGCCCCCAATGCGCTGGGCCCATGAAAGTCATCGATCGATTCACGGCTGCCGAAATGCAACTCCGCTCTCCGCCTGTCACGGTTGCCGCATGAGACCACGATCCACATCACCAACTCGTTGGGTGCCTCGCCACTCTCAGTCCTGCTGCGTCTTCTCAGGCCATACATCTGTTCTTCTTACGCTTCACGCGGTTCGACGATCAGCCAACTTGCTTGGCGAGCCGCGATTGCTCTGTTCCTGTTATCCGTTCCACTCCGCTGTGCAGATCCAGCCACCGTTTCGACCGCTCCTTCCATCCATGCAATCCCCATAGCGGCCCGCGTCCGCCGCAACCGCGGGCGGCTCCCTTCAAACGGCTTTATCGAACGCGCGCAGAGCACCTCGCACAATTTCGCTTGTTCGCCAAAACGCGCGTCCGATAAAGCGCTAACGTTTCTGGCCAGCTAAAGGCACTCCGGTTACGGCCGTTAATCCGATGGGATGAGAGCCCACAGGTGGCCTCGCTTCGGCCTCGCTTCGTTGACTTGCCTCCCATCGCAACCTAAGATGAGCGCCAAATGGTGGATTCCCGGTCACTCGTCGGGCAAACGATTTCGCACTACCGCATCATTGAAAAGCTGGGTGGCGGAGGGATGGGCGTCGTCTACAAGGCTGAAGACACCCGGCTCCATCGCTCAGTCAGTCTAAAATTCCTCCCTGCCGAGTTGTCCCAGGATCCCTCCGCTCTTGAGCGTTTCAGGCGCGAAGCCCAGGCAGCATCGGCATTAAATCACCCGAACATCTGCACCATCCACGACATCGGCGAACACGACGGCCAGCCCTTCATTGCCATGGAGTTTCTCGATGGCCAAACGTTGAGACATGTTATTTCGGGCAAGCCGCTGCCGCTGGAGCAAGTGCTCGAGTTAGGAATTGAGATCGCAGACGCGCTCGACGCGGCGCACGCGAAAGGAATCGTTCACCGTGACATCAAGCCTGCGAATATTTTTGTCACCGAGCGCAGCCACGCCAAGGTTCTAGATTTTGGACTAGCGAAGCTCGGTCCCGTGGACACGGGTCCGGGAGTTTCTGCGCTGCCGACTGCGGCTGCGGAGGAGCTATTAACAAGCCCCGGCGCCGCCGTAGGCACGGTCGCTTACATGTCGCCGGAACAAGTGCGAGGCATGCCACTGGATGCGCGCACGGACCTGTTCTCTTTCGGCGTAGTGTTGTATGAGATGGCCACGGGGGCGCTGCCATTTCGCGGAGATACTTCCGGCGTCATCTTCGACTCCATTCTGAATCGAGAGCCGCTCGCACCCATTCGCCTAAATCCGGAATTGCCTGCGCAGCTGGAAGAAATTATCAAACGTGCGCTCGAGAAAGACCGCAATCTGCGCTACCAACACGCCTCTGACTTACGCGCGGAATTCCAGAGGCTGAAGCGCGACAGCAGCTCGAGCCGCTCGCAGGCGTTGCCTTCGGGACAGACGGAACGCGCGGCACCCGGGTCACAGCCGGTGGCTTCGGGCTCGGCCTCAAAACGCTCGACAAGAAAAGGTTTCTATTACGCTGCAGCCTCGGTCATTGTGCTGGCGGCTTTGGTTAGCGCGTATTTCCTTTTCCATACTTCGCGCAGCGGTCCTCCCCCCCGCAAAGATTGGGAGCAACTCACCTTTTTTACGGACTCCGTGGTATACCCGGCTCTTTCTGCGGATGGACGCATGCTCACCTTCATCCGCGGCAGTAGTTCCTTTTTGGGGCCAGGACAGATTTACGTGAAGTTCGTGCCGGAAGGCCAGCCTGTCCAGCTTACCCACGACTCCTCAGTAAAGCTCGGCCCGGCCTTCTCTCCGGATGGCTCGAACATAACCTACAGCACGGTCGATCCTTGGGACGTCTGGGAGGTGCCAGTTCTCGGTGGTGAACCACACACCTTTTTGCCTAACGCTTCATCTCTAACTTGGATTGACGGCGGCAAGCATCTGCTATTTTCGGAGATAAAAGAGGGGCTCCATTTGGTTCTTGTCACCACCGATCTTAGCCGCGGCCAGAGCCGCGACGTTTACGTTCCCCCAGGCGAGCGCAGCATGCTCCATCATTCCTATCTTTCCCCCGACGGCGAATGGGTGCTTGCCGTCGAGATGGGGAGTCGCGGCAACATTCTGCCGTGCCGCGTGGTTCCCTTCCACGGCAATGGTGACCCCAGGCTGGTCGGCCCCCCGAACGGTGAGTGCATTTCAGGTGCTTGGTCTCCTGATGGCAAATGGATGTACCTCACGGTTGCCACCAACGGTCAATTTCATATCTGGCGCCAGCGTTTTCCGGACGGGGCGCCTGAGCAATTAACTTCCGGCCCAACGTCACAGGAGGGCATTGCGATAGCACCTGACGGCAAATCTCTGATTACCGCCGTCGGCTCGCAGGACAGCACGGTCTGGTTTCACGACAAGGACGGCGATCACCAGATTTCCTCGGAAGGGTACGCGCTGAACCCTTCTTTCTCTTCCGATGGAAAGGGCCTCTATTACCTGCTGGCGAGTGGCCAAACGCCCGGTTATGAACTCCAGGTCAAGGATTTGACTGGCGGGAACACGCAGAGTCTTCTGCCGGGTTATCTCATGACAGGTTACTCGGTTTCCAAGGATGGGAAGGAAGTCGCGTTCGCGGTGAACGACAAAAGCGGACATTCCAGCCTTTGGGTCGCGCCAACGAATCGTCGCACTTCCCCCACACGCATCCCCTCCCTAACGGCGATTGAGGATTCGCCTTTCTTTCTGCCGAATGGCGATCTCGTCTTCCGCGCCATCGAAGGCGGCTCGAATTTTCTCTATCGCATCAAGGTGGATGGAACAGATCGCCGCAAGATATCTCCGCAGCGCGTTCTCGACGTCGTTGCGGTATCGCCCGATGGCCGTTGGTTCGTTGCCGGCTCACCGACGCCCGATCAAGAGCACACGGCCCAGGTCACTGCATTTGCTGTGGATGGCGGCACCTCTGCGACGCTGTGCGCGTCTTATTGCTGGCTCACGTGGGATACTTCCGGAAAATTTGTGTATTTCTCCTTTTCACTGGCGCACGAGGAGAGCTACGCGCTGCCCGTGCTGCATGACACGGGACTGCCGAAGTTGCCGCCGTCGGGTATTGCGCGAATAGAGGATTTGAAGAATCCGGCAACAGCTTATCCGATTCCCCAATTCGTGGACTCCGCCATAAGCCCATCCATTTACGCCTATACGCGCCAGACAACGCGCCGCAACCTCTATCGCATCCCGTTGCCATAGCCTACGCATTGCTCCGCGCACGCTGAGCTGGGTCTCGCACGCGCCTACTGTCACAACACAACCAACTCAACCTGATGCCCGTTTATCAGGACCTGCCGTTAGAACCTCGCTTGGCGCGAATCGTGATGACGCTAACGGCATTCGGACGTGAATAAGCGTCGATTCAAACCTAAATCCCGCGTCGTTTACACAGGCAAGTTCGCACTCTAAATTTACTCGCGTGGATTATTTCGTATATGGCGGAAGCGTCGTAGGCGGCGCGAGCGGCGGATCCTCGGTGTCCGTATCGACCGCGATCTTCCAATCGCCGCCGGGCGGCTTTCGCCACACCAATAGGTAGTTCCCCGATTGTGTTTTGCTCTTCCCGTCTTTTTCCGTGGTCGTGTACGTGTAACGGCCGTGTTCGTAGGCCAGATCGCCCGAACGCACCACTTCGATGGCCGAGGTTTTCCAACTGATCGTTCCCGGATCCGAAAACGATTTCCGCAAATCAACTCGCATCGCTTCTTTCGTCGTCGTCGTCGTAGCGCTGTAGTTGCTGAAAGAAAGGGCATCGTCGGCATAGAACGAGGCGACTTTGTCGACGTCCTTCGTGCGGGCGGCTTCGCTTGCGATCGCGGAGTAGGCGCGAATCGTCGCCTCATCTTCGGCGCGCGTGTCCTTCGGCACTCCGCTCCCGCAGCCCTCCACCAAAAACGTCGTGATCACGGCAAAAACCAAAACCCGCCCGAAACTCCGCTTCATTTTTCGGCTCCTTGCGGAACATCTCCCGCACGTGCCGTGCGCTCAGAAGAGCACGCGTGAAACCGAGAATCTCAATATCACCGCTTGCCACCCACCTGTGATCCTCGCTGAGCATCACAACGTCGGTTCTAGGAGTCCACTGCGCACGTTCGGGAGTTGTCCACAGTTTACTGATGATTTCGTGCAACGATTCGCTCGTGCGCGACGCCACCTCGACAAAGTTTTGTCACAATTTCGGTCTAGCGCCTGGCCGAGTAGGCCCGGGGAATTTCACCCCGAGCCTCTCACAGATCCGTGCTTGACAGTCTCCTGTCACACGGCTCGTGCCACCCCGTGAAGGTTGCTACCTTCCGTCCGAACCGCTCGGTTCCTCCTGTTGCCAGTTGACCGTATTGGTTAGGACGCGAGTGACCCGCCCCCTTCGCTCCACGGGAATTGCCCCGCTTCTTCGCTACTATAGGGCAGTCCGACCCTGAGACTCCGCATCCGTACTCTCGCCCTCGTGGTTTCGTCCACTTGTGGCTTCTCCGTTCGCATCGGTGTCTCAGGTTCCCACGTTCCGCTTGACCGCCTCTTTGGCAAGCTCAGGCCACCTCTCATGCCGGATGCCGCTCCGCCCGTAAACAGGTTTCGTCGGAGCTACTCCCGCAGTAACTTACCCCCCGCGGTTTTGACATCATCCATTACGTTTCGACACTTCAGCAGTGGTTCCCTTGCGGTCCTCTTCTTGCCGGTCACCTGACCTGGTCCTTGCCAGGCCTTTTCCTTCCGCGTTCACGACCATAGCTTTTGACTACAGCCGCCGAAGGTGGTTTGGAACCTGTTCCTGTAAACCGATTCCGAGGGGCCTACCCTCATCAGTCAAGCAGTTGCGCACTACTCAGCGTTTTCTCCTTTCGTGCTCGTGGCACACGTTAGTCGCGCTCTCGGACATATACCGGGCTAGTACCTCATCCGATCAGTCTGCGGAAGCATCGAATAGGATTGAACGATCTTTAGATTGAAGTAAGAGGGACTTGAGGATTATTATTTCCGCGTTCTTGCCCTTCACCCACGAACGCCGAAGTCACGTCTCGGAGGGAAATCCATGAGTTCTCCCGAAAATTTCATTGAGCATATCCCTTGGACGCCAATCGAAAAGAAAGTCGCACGGAAAGCATTCGATCAGGCTTTTGGAAGGCAGTGCGCGTCCATCAAAGCCGAAGCAGTGAAGATGATCGCAAATGCTGCGGCTCCGTCCGACATTTGGAGAGTCCATGATTATCTCTCTGAGCGTAGGCGAACCGTAGATGCGCTCTATGATTACAGATATTCGGTACTTCTCAACGTATTCGCGAGATTGCTTTCCGACGGATGGCTAGTTGAAGCCGACTTGGCTGGGTTAGCTGAAGACAAGATTGATCGGATTAAACGCGGCGCGAGTTTTTGGTCGACTTAGCCATCCAATATCTGAAGTCCCGTTTCGTCAGAGGCCGCACCTCGTCGCCATCCCAAATTATTAAGGGCAGGCCAATCTCATGGCAACCGCTCGGAGGCGGCCAACCATGAGAAAAGCCAAACGGCGAAAAATTGCACGCCTCAAAACTAAACTTGGGCTTCCCGATCTCGAACAAGCCAAATCAGCAGTACTCGCCAGTCTGCGGTCCCCTGAATCGCAGCGCAGTTATCGCCACGCGGTTGATGAATTTGTTCTCTGGTATTGCTCTGAACCTCGGCTCTCCTTCAACAAAACTGTCGTCACACGCTACAGAATCCATCTTGAAGATCGCCAATTGGCTCCGGGCACGGTAAACGTCAGGTTCGCTGCGGTGCGCAGATTAGCTTACGAGGCGGCAGATACTGGTTTATTGAGCCCCGAACTAGCAGCCGGTATTCGCCGGGTCAAGGGGTCGAAGAAATTGGGCATCCGTTTTGGAAATTGGTTGACCGTGAACGAAGCACGCGCTCTCTGGCAAATTCCCGACACACGCACGCTCAAGGGCAAGAGGGACCGAGCGATGTTGGCGGTTCTGCTGGGTTGTGGATTGCGAAGAAGTGAACTGACGGATTTGACGCTCGATCACCTCCAGCGACGCGAGGAGCACTGGGTGATAGTTGATTTGGTTGGAAAGGGCGGCCACATCCGAACTGTCCCTGTTCCCGATTGGGTCAAGCGGGCGATCGATGATTGGCTGCGGGCATCTCGCGTGATGGAGGGAAGAGTTTTTCGCCGCGTCTGTCGAACGGGGATGGCATGGGGTACCGAGATGACCGAGAAGGTCGTATGGCACGTTGTAAAACAATATGCCGGACAATTGGGGATTTCCAAGCTCGCGCCTCATGATTTGCGAAGATCTTGCGCCCGGCTTTGTCACAGCGCCGGTGGCGAACTGGAGCAGATCCAGTTCTTACTCGGGCACGTTTCGGTGCAGACGACTGAGAAATATCTAGGATGCAAACAGCGATTCCGAGAGGCCGTGAACGACGTGATTGGAATCGAGCCCGGTCCTTAAAGCGGAACCGGCATCTCTTCAACAGGCGGAGTACTAGGAGGGAAGGTGTGAAGAAACTTCGATAGAGAGAGAGATTGCGGATTGGGTCTGAGTTTTCTGAAATGTTGACTTGCTATTTCGAGAGATGGTCGCTGTTCTTCTCGCTGTTCTCTTTCTCTGTCAGGTGACGGCGGGTGTGGCGTTGAGCTTTTGCAAGCGGATCCAGTGCTGCAGGTTGTAGGTGAGGCAAGCCCACAGCATTTCCATCTGGACCTTCGCCAGGCCCCGCACATGGAACTGCCGCAGCCCCAGCTTGCTCTTGATCCAGGCGTGACAAAACTCCACGATTCGTCCACGACGACGATATCGCTCCTGGACTTCCTCGCTGGCCATCTTCTTGCGAAACGCCACCACCACCGGGCTTTCTTCCAGTTGCGCTACGGAACGGCCGTTCTTCTTGTTGTCCGGACAACACTCCGGTTTGCGAGGACAGCTTCGGCAATCCTCCCACCGGGCTTCGTAGAGGTGGTAAGTCATCCCTGCTCCTACCTTGCGTCGTGCCTGCGGAAGCAGGACTTTGCCCTCTGGACAAATACACCGGTTCCTCTCCGGCTGATAGAGAAATGCGCTCGGTGGAAACCGGTTCCCGAGGTTCGCGCCACGCGGCACATCTTCGTGTCGCATGGTCCCCAGAAAATCGACCTCTCGTCCGGCCATCTTCTCGATATTCTCTCGTGTGGTGTAACCGCTGTCGGCCACCATCTGCTGAGGCCTTTTCTCCAGCCGCTGCTCCACGCGGTCCAGCGCCGGCAATAACTGTGCCATGTCGTTGGCCTCCTGTGTCACCGCCACTCCCACAATCAATCCCTGCGCTGCATCGGTGGAAATCTGCGCGTTGTAGCTGAGCGCGAATCCTTTATCAGGATGCTTCATCACCCGCGCTTGCGGATCGCTGGTGCTTACCCGTGTCTCCCTCTTGGCCTTTTCTCCGCTCTTGCGTGCCTGCCACTTCTGCAACTCTTCCAGCGCACCCTCCAACCGTTCTTGTTGCTCGCGTCGCGCGCGCACCCGGGCTTGCTTTACTTTCGAACTGCTCTCCTCGTTCCTGGGATCACCCATCTCCGTTACGCGCCGTCGCGCTTTCTCCAGATGCTCGCGAATCGTCTCCTCCTGGAGATAACTTCTACGGCTCGCCAGGGCCTTAATCTTCGTGCCGTCTTGCATCACTTGCTCCAGCGTGATCAGCCCTTCCTTGCTGAGCGCCCCCAACACCTGCGTGAACAGTTCATCGAGTTCCTGCTGCTTCTCGACACGGAAGTCCGCCAGCGTGTGGTAGTTCACTTCCTGCAATCCCGTCAGCCACTGGAAGGCCGGATCGTACTCACAGCGCCGTGCCACTTCTCGTGCCGAACCAATCCCCTGGCTATAGGCATACACCCACATACTGATCAGCAGCTGCGGATCGATCGCCGGCCGTCCCCCTTCCTCCGTGCTGCTCTCGATGGCTTGATAAAAGGCCCTCAGGTTCAGGCGACCTACCAGTGCCCAAATGGCTCGGGCCGGATGGTCTTCGCCGATGAGGTGTTCGACATCCACGGCCCGCCAACTCATCTGCTGTCGGTTTACGTGGCGAATCAGAGGCTGCTTGCTGATCGGATTTTCTTGGCTCATGCCGCGAGCTTACGGCAGACTTTTTATTTTGCAAGATGGAAATTCAGAGGGTTTCTTCACAGCTTCGAGGGCATATCTCCGAGAACGCGACTAATCGTCCACTTGATTGGGCGAATGGATCGTCCGTTGATGCGGCGAACGTCTAAAACCGATTTTTTGGAGTGGGAAAGCTGAGGCTGGTAACTCGATGACCATGCAAGCCTCCAGAAGCCGATTCTGGATTCCCGTTCAGCGCAGGTAAACGGTACCTAGTGCTACTGAGCTAGCGCGACGAAATCTCTTCACTCGCAAGCAGCAAACCGTTGAGCTTTGACCTCGTGAGATGTCTAATCCGCTTGTTCGAGAGTTATGAAGGGGGAATGTATCGCGCGCCGCCCAAAACCGCGTCGAGTTTGAAAAGTGTACTCTGCGAATGCATAGCTGCGAGTATCGCTGGGCCGAGGAGCGTGGGACAGTTGCCCATTGGTACAGGACTCGCGGAGTAGTTACTCTCAACAGGTCAAGCGGTTGACCCACCCGCCCGACCTACTCGTGCCGGAGCGCCGTCATTGGGTCCATCCGCATCGCCCGCCGGGCAGGGATGTAACACGCCCAGAATCCCGTGGCGGCAAGCAGCACGGCCGCGACCGCGAACACGACCACGCCCGAATCGCCATGGAAGATGTGGCTGATTCCGCGCGTCACCAACAAGCCGACAATCAAGCCCACGGCCACCCCCGCCGCGATCAGGAGCAATCCCTGGCTCAGAATCAGCTTCAGCACGTCCGCTGGGGTCGCGCCTAGCGCGATGCGAATCCCCACTTCGCGCGTCCGCTGCACCGCCGCGTACGATACGACTCCATAGACGCCCACTACGGCGATGAACAAGCCCAGCAGGCCCGTGCCTCCCGCCAGGTCCACGCCCAGCCTGAAGATGAACTGGGCTTGGTCCAATATCTGCTCCATTGTGGCGCTGTTGAAAAGCGGCATGCCCGGAGCGAGAGCGCGGATCTCGCCCTCGACTTCCGCGATCAGGTTTTCCGGAGGCGCAGAGGAACGCACCACAATCGTGCGAAGCGACTGAAATTCCTGGGCCAGCGGGACGTAGAACCACGGCTGCGAGTCCTCCATGATGTTCTGATACTTTCCATCGCCCGCGAGGCCCACCACTTCGATGAGCGGGTTCAAGTCCTTCACCGTCCGGAAGCGCTTCCCAATGGGATCCTCTCCGGGCCAGAGCTGGCGGGCCATGGTTTGGTTGACGATGGCCACGAGCGGGGCGTGATCATCGTCGGATTCCGTGAAGGCCCGCCCCCGAAGCAGCGGAATGCGCAGGTTCGAGAAGTACTCGGGGCTCGCGACGTTGTGGAAAATGAACGGGGCTTGCTGGCCCGGAGGAATGATGTAATTTTCGGCGTAAACGTTGACGGCGTATTCGATTCCGAGGAAAGGGCCCCCCGAACGAGAGGCTTACCGATTGCACCCCGGGCAGGGCGGCAACGCGGGTCTGCAGCTCTCGATAAAACTGCGTGGTGCGCGCGTGGTCGTAGCCGATTTCGTGGGCGTCCATCGTGCAGATGACAAGATGGGTGGGATCGAAGCCGAGATAGGCATGTTCGGTGCGGCGCAGGGTTTGGACGAAGAAGCCGGCGGCAATCAGCGACACCAGCGAGCCAGCCACCTGCGCGACAACCAGGATATTGCGCAGGCGATGGCGCTCGGCCCCGGCCGAATCGCTGCGGCCGGCCCCGTGCAGCACCAGATTGAGATTGGTCCTGCCGGCGCGAATGGCCGGCCACATTCCGGCAGCGACTCCGCCCAGAATCGCGCCGCCGAAGGCCATCAGGAACACGCGCCAATCGAAAGTAAATTGGAGGATCACGAAGTCGGCCCGTCGCCTGGCCCAGGCAGGCAGGGCGAAGATGGCGGCCATGGTCCAATGGGCCGCAAGCATCCCAGCAGCAGCGCCGAGCAGTGCGAGCAGCACAGGCTCGGTGAGCATCTGACGGATCAGCCGGCTTCGCGGCGCCCCCAGGGCCGCACGGATGGCCATCTCCTGCTGCCGCGTTGTCGCACGCGCCAGCAGTACGTTGGCTACGTTCATGCACGAGAGCAGCAGAACCATCCCCGAAAGGCCGACGAACAAGGCCGCGATCAGACGCAAAATGCCGGTTTCCGGCACGCCGCTGGGAGCAGAAATGGCTTCCATTACCAGTCCATTCTCGTCTTTGGAATATTGGCTGGCGAGCCGTGCCTGGATCAGGCGAACCAGGCTTTGCGCCTGGGCTACGCTGACGCCGGGCTTCAACATGCCGAGTACGGCAAGTTCGCGGTCGGTGCGGTTCGTGAACAGATTTCCGCCCTGGTACGCGCCGGGAGTAGCCGCCTGGTCTTCGGCCACGATGCTGAGCGGAAGGTACAGCTGCATGTCAATCAGCGAAGGCACCGCGCCGTGGAATCCTTTGGGGGCGATGCCGATGATCTCGGTCGGTTTTCCATTGACCAGCGCCGACCGGCCGACCACGCCGGGATCGCCGCCGAGATGCGATTTCCAGAACGCATAGCCGAGAACCGCTGTGCGGGGCGCGCCGATTTGCTCACCTTCGCCAGGAGCAAACAAATGCCCTAGCGCCGGCTTGACGCCCAGCCCGGTAAAGAAATTCCCGGTCACGTAATTGGACAGCAGCTGTTCGGACGGATGACCTTCCAGGCCGAAGCCGGACAGCCTGCCAATGTTTCCGAATAAGGCTGCGAAAACGTCGCCCGATTGAGACTGGAAATCGCCCAGCTCCACATAGGAAAGACTGCCCAGGCCGAGTGGATTCCCCTTCTGCTGAAACCCGACCGCCATAATCCGAGAAGTGTGCGGAACCGGCAGCGGCTGGAACATCAGGGTATTGGCGATGCTGAAGACGACTGTGGTGGCTCCGATCCCGAGGGCCAGCGTCAGGATGATGATCACCGAAAGCCCGGGAGTTTTCGCGATCATCCGCCCGGCGTACCGCACATCCCGCCAGAGAGTCGTCATCTGTTGCGTTCCTTAGTTGTGAGCCGGAATTTCCATTTTGAACTCCCGTGCGACCGATACCTTATATCTGATTGCTCCAGTTTTCAACGCTCCAGCCAAGTTCTCGACTGCATAGCCTTTTCGGCGGCTACGTGAAAATCCCAAGGCCCAGCATTGGACTTCTCGAACCCGTTTCTCAGACACTTTTCCGACCCTCCTCCTTCGGCCCCAGATTTTGTAACCGCAATCGGAGTTGCTAACTCGATGGCATCGACAGCGCGGCGACCCTGTGCAGCATGCTCCCAAACAACCGCCGCGTGAGGTGACTCTCCGTCAGCAACAGCCAGTAATAGCGGGCGTGCTTGATTAAGCGACCGCCTGTTTTCACGAGCCGCTGCTGCAAGCTCGTCAGCGACCAGCCGTCAATTCTCTTCGGCAGCACTAGCCGACGCCAAAGGTTGCCCAGATTGCGCCAGACAATCTATGTAGTTGATTCGCTTAGCTCTTTCTTGCGTCTTGCACTATGGTTTTGCAGGGTCTTCGGGCCTTACTGTTCCCTCCCTGTTCCCAATGCCGCGGTAGTTCAATAGGCGCGGTATCGTCCCCGTCACAGCAATCGCGGTAGCTATGTGTCATATTCTGACCACTGCTATTGGTTAACGCCGCTCCCTAGAAATCCGCCGTCTACGACAAGAATCTGTCTAGGATCCTACAGAGACGTTGATCCGATTCCTAACTGTTCTAGCGGGATGCCTTGGCTGTAAAGCATGCGAAAGACGTAGTGGTCGGGAACAACAAACAACGGGGCGGGCTCTGGAAAGGGCTCGTTATCGGGAAACCACCGGGGATTTGTGTGGCCGTGGGGACTGACGATCGGCAAGGCGCTTATGCTCGAAAAAAGCCGCCTCGCGATGGAACGTGTGTTGGGCTCTGCCGGGAAGAGCCGGTCCTCGTTGAACATCGTCACTTATTCACCTCGACGAGTAATTTCGAGTAGGGAGACGATATTCCCTCACATAGCACAGACGAGGGCGGCGCCGGATTCTCCGCCCTCGTCATGGTCCAGCTAACTGGCGACATCTACATTGGCAATTCGCATAAATTCGGCGGTCGGACTAAATCGCGCGGAGGTGTTCAGGAAAGATGTCAGACTAGTCCGTTTTTCGCGCTGTGACTACTTATACCATGCCAAACCTCAATAGAATAACGATTGTCTACCATTTCGGCGCTCTCTCTTGATTGCCGGTCGCACGATGTGACGGGGCCGAAACTCGGATTCCAGGTTGCGAGCCACACTAGATCAGTTTCCGGAATTTGCAGTACGCTCCCGTGGACCACTACAAAGTTGCCGCCAGACGAGCATTCCGGCAGAATGCGTCTCAGCATGGGTTCCATCCACGATCGGCCGGTTGCAATTCCGATTTCTTCTGCTGCACCCGTTGTGCTCCACGCAGGATATGTTGTCGCCGGCATCGTAACGACGCTGATGGGTCCCATTTTGCCGATACTTATTGGCCGCTGGTCCTTGAGCGACCAACGCGCCGGGCTTTTTTTCACCGCGCAGTTTTGCGGATCGATGGTGGGAGTCTCTACGCTCGGTGCGCTGATCGGACGAGGATACCGATACGCGTTCGTGTGCGGATTCAGTCTGATTGCAGTTGGAGTTGCGGGCTTAACCCTACATAGCTACTTCGCGAGCTTGGCCGCAGCGGCGCTGTTCGGATGTGGATTGGGGCAGGCTCTCTCTGCCACGAATTTGTGGGTGGCGGAAGTGGCAAAAATACGCCGCGTGGCTGCGCTCAGCATTCTGAATCTGGCTTGGGGAATCGGTGCGATTGCGTCGTCCCCCGCAGTGATGCTCGCGCAACGGCGCGAGGCTATACCATCCCTGCTCTACACAATCGCGTCAGCCTCGGCGCTTACGGCTTTGATCTTGGCGGGGATGAACTTGGAGCCCGAAGCAACGGAAGGAGATCACCAGCAGTCCACGCCGACACGCGGAGAGAACATCAGCATGAGAAGTTCGGTGAGTTTGGCGGGACTGTTTTTTCTGTACGTGGGATCGGAGAACTCAATTGCGGGTTGGGTTGCCTCACTGACGAAACGAATGCACCCCGATTCTGGCGACCTGTGGGCTCTGGCGCCCTTGTTTTTTTGGGGGGGAATACTCAGCGGACGCGCCCTGCTACCGCTGGTTCTGTACCGGTGGCGCGAGCGTGCGCTGTTGGCGAGCGGCTTGATGGTGGCGGCCGCTGCTATCAGCCTGCTATCGCGGGCAAAGACGTTTGCAAGCATCGCGATCTGCGTTAGTGTAGCGGGCTTGGGGTTCGCGGGGATTTATCCAATCCTGGTCGCGTGGCTGGTGAAGGCCTATGGCCAGAGGTCCAGGCAAATTGGGGCGATCATGTTTGCGCTCGCGGGGATGGGCGGCGCCACGATGCCCTGGTTCGTGGGACTAATGTCGACGGCAACAGGGAGTTTGCGCACCAGTTTGTCGCTGCCTCTAGTGGGATGTGTGGCGATGTTTGGACTGATAGCGTCCATGCGGGAGCTGATTTTTCGTGATGTTGGCAAGCCCGCCGATTAGTTGGCGGCAATTATTTCCACGTTAAAGTGGTCAATGATTTAGCCTTGAGCGGGACCGAGGCCGCCATATTTCCGAGCTGCAATTGGACCGTCCGCGCAGCACTCGCATTGCTCACCACCAATACGTGTTGGCCGTCGGGATTTTCAAGGCCTACATGGTAGAGGTCAAGGGCCGTGCTCTGGGAGTCGAAGCGGCGAGCGCCTCGGCGCACAAGACGGGAATAGTGCGCAAACGCCCAGTATTGTCCGCTGCGGGTGATCTCCTTGGTTTGCGAGTTGATTGTCACCACACCGCCGCAGGGAAATGGTCCGATGTTCGGCCGGCCCAGCTCGTCGAGCGCCAGGTTCCATGACGTGATGGAGCGGCACCAGTTCCGCAGGATGCCGCTGAAAGTGCGGCCCCACTTCCACCAGTCCGTCAGATAATCGGGATCTTTGTAATCAGGCCCTCCTTCGGTCCAATGCATCTCTGTCTCCGGAAAGGCATCGTGGACCCTGCTCATCATGTCCGGAGTGCCGACGTAGCCGTGCCAGGCCACCGAATTGGTGTATTTGCGAAGTTTCTCGTCCTCAAGTGAGTCCATCACGCGGCCCCACAAATTGTAATTGTGGTCCAAAATCCATATTTTGGTCAGTGTTCCGGTGCTTTCCAGAAGCGGCCCCAGATGATCGCGAACGAACTTAATTTCGTACTCCTGAGGCCAGCTACACGCGGGCATTTTGCCGTCCTGATCGGTATCCACTTCGTTCTGCGTCGTGAGCGCTTGCACCGGCACGCCCTCGGTCGCGTATGCCTGCAGAAACTTGAGGTAGTACTGCGCGTAAACAGCGAAGTAATACTCGCGCATGGACCCACCCAGCATTGAACCGTTGAACTTCATCCAGCCGGGAGGACTCCACGGAGACGAAAACAGGAACATCTCAGGATTAACCTGTCGCGCTTGGCGCAGCATCGGAAGAATGTATTCACGGTCGTGCGCGATCGAAAACCGCGTCAACTGTGGATCGGCTTCGCCGTCGTCGAAGCTGTAAACTTTTGTGGAGTAGTCGCTGGATCCAACGCAGACACGACCAACATTTAGCCCCGTCTCCGAGGGATGGAACATCTCGTGGAACAACTGTTCTCGCGCGGGAGGCGCGAGCTGATTGAACGTGTAACAGGTAGCGTCTGTAAACGCGCCACCGAATCCTAGTATTTCCTGGAATTTTACGCCGGGGTTCAGTTGGATCTGGTCGGCCCCGGGCGCCGCTGATGACGTACTCCAGGTCGTCGGAGGGGCAAGGGCAAAGCGCTCGTCGCCGGAGGTCACCCAGATTGAAATGACTGAGCCGTCTTTCGATCTCGCATTTTCCAGCCCGGTCACTGCAGCCGACGGAGGCGGGACCTTCTCCGTACGTGTGACCGCTGCCGCCAATCCCAACGCTGAAATTCCTAGAAAATCTCGGCGCGAAGTTTCGTTTTTCACGGCCTTCTCCTGGTGTCCAAAGTTTTCTTTGCGACTGCAAAAATGACATTCGCTGAGTGACGCGCGTGCCGAGCAAGCTCAATTCTTCGGAAGCAGCGGCCTGATTTTTTCGTGTGCCACAATGCCTTCACCTTCTTTCACATCGTAAATGTGGTCGGCAGTCAGGTTGGTCAGCACTTCGGCCGTTCCCGCCGGCCAAAAGATTTCCACTTTATCGACACGTTTACTGCCGCCGAGGCCCACGTGAATTCGAAGATCGTTCTGGGAGAGATAACTTCCTCCGCTCAACACAGTAGCGGTCTGCACTAGATCCCCCGCGGTCATCCTCACCCGCGCATTCAAGGCGAGACGGTTGCCTTTCGAGCCGGCCAGCTCGAGGCCAATCCAGTGATTCGCAGGACCGCCTTGCGGCTGGAGGATTGTGGGGCTGCCCTTTAGATTTTCAATAACAATGTCCATCCGCCCGTCGTTGAACAGATCACCGACCGCTACTCCGCGGCTGACTCTTGGGAGTTGAACGGCCGGGCCGACAAGTTTACTGATGTCCTTAAACGTGCCGTTGCGCTGGTTATAGAACAGCAGTCCCGGCTCGCGGTATTTCGGTCCCGCTTCCGCAGTATCCATTTGCGGGTAAACATGTCCGTTGACCATGAACAGATCGAGCCAGCCGACGTTGTCAAAGTCGAGGAATGCGTCGCCCCAACCAACATACGGAGTGGTGCTTGGGGCAATTCCGGAGGTGTACGAAACGTCAGTGAAACTCATAGCCCCATCGTTCCGGAATAATGCTGCATACTCATCGCTGAAATGGGTTATTGCAATGGAGAATCGCCCGGAGTGTACGTAGTCGCCAAGCGCAACGCCCATGTTGGCCTGTTCCGCCCCGTCTTGGCTGGCGGCCACGCCCGCGGCAAATCCGATCTCGTTGAAGTGTCCGCTCACGTCGTTCTGGAAGAGATAATTCCTCCCGGCATCGTTAGCTACGAAAAGATCGAGATGTCCATCGTCGTCGAAATCCGACCAAACGGCCGTTAATCCGAAAGCATTGGGAGAGTCACGAATTCCGGCCTTCTTTGACACATCCGTGAATGTGCCGTCGCCGTTGTTGTGGTAAAGGTTCGACGAGGAAGTCTTGAGGCCACGCGGGCCGCATTGCACATCGATGCCGCGATACTTGCAGGTCTGGCGGGATCCGAACGCCGGAAGATCGTCCAGGTGAAAATCCACATAATGCGACACGAACAAGTCAACCCAACCATCGCGATCGTAATCGCCAAAGGCAGCCCCCGTTGCCCACTGTGAATCGTTACCTAGTCCGGCTTGCTTGGTTACGTCCGTGAATGTTCCATCGCCATTGTTGCGATACAGCACCACCCCTCCGAAGCACGTCACGAGCAAATCTGGCCAGCCGTCGTTGTTGTAGTCGCCCACGACCGCGCCCATGGCCCAGCAGGGATAACCGACGCCAGCTTTATCCGTGACGTCTGTGAAGGTGCCGTCATGATTATTGTGGTACAGCGCGCTGCGCGCTTTTTTGCCGCCCAGCGCCATGTCCACGCTCTGGGCGTTGGTGAAATAAATATCGGGCCATCCGTCGCGATCATAATCAATCAGAGCGACGCCGCCGCTCATCGACTCCACAATGTATTTCTGTTCGGGGCTGGAAAGGTGATCGAATTTGATGCCCGTCGAATCCGTGATGTCTGCCAGCTGAGGTAACCGAGCATCTGTCTGCGAACTAGATGGCGACTGGCCGAAACGATTCACCGCGAGAATCGGCTCAGCCGATTTGCGACCGGGCTGATCAAATTTAGATTGACGGCCCAGGGACGACGGAGAAAAAGCCGAGAGACAAATTAACAGCACAGCCACGGCTGCAAAGACTGCAGCCCTCGCGTGGAAATTCGTGTATTCCGATGCACCTGGCAAATTTGGGATCCGCTCTTTTCAGCGCCCTCGATAACGAGTTTGCACGGCGTACAAGGAACTACGCGCGAGTATGAACAAAGTATGGCTGTCGCTGCCGCCGAACGATAACTGCGAGGGCCGCTCTGGAATGTCAATCGTATCGATCAGCTCGCCTGCTGGGTTGTACACGAACACCTGCCCGCCGGCGATATAGACGTTGCCCTTTTCGTCTACGGTCATGCATTCTCCGCCGCGATCGGCGAAAAGCCGCACGTTCGAGATCGCGCCGTCGTCACCCACGATGCCGACGTAGGTTTTCTCTCCGGATTCATTGCTAAGGTAGTAAGGCTGGCCCTCAACTGCGGGTGCTAAACCAAATGCTCGCAACACATCGTTCAACTTAGACCCGTAGTACAGCTGGCCGGTGACGAAGTCCTCTCCCGCTGGCAGGAAAGTGCTTCCGTCTGGAGAAACGAACTGGTAAGGCGGTTTGGCGGCAATCTTCTCGAGGAAATCGTTCTCGTTTCTCCAGTAGCCTGCGGGCAGGATCGGGGTCATTCCCGGGCGTGGCTGCGCTGGAACGGCGGGCAGCAGCGTAATGCCGTCATCCTGCGAGCTGGGCTTGAAACTGTACACTGTGCCCTTTCCGGCGTACGAAACGACGATTAGATCGCCGGACTTATCGAAGAAAAGTTGCACCGGATCCAGCGGATTATCACGGACCTTTGACAATTGGCGCGTCGCGGTGGTCCAGCGATAGATCGTTTGCCATTTAGCGTCCACGAAATAGAGGTTTCCGGAACTGTCAACAGCTCCTCCGGAAATATTGAAGAAACCGCCCGCGACTTTCTCGACCTTTGCGCCGTCAGCGAGAACAGCAGCAGGCTGCTTGGGTTGGACTTGAGGCGCGGCGCCCGAAATCGTCAACCAGGCGAATTCGCGCTGACGAACTTCAATATTATAGGTTTGATCGTATAGCGCATTGTCGAAGGACACTTTGCTGTCGCTGTAGCAGTGGACGTTGCGAAAACGTATATTCGTCGAGTTTGTAATTTTCACGGCGTACGGGAAAGGCTGATCGCTGCTCACGACCCGATACATGTGCAGGTTCGCAAAACTGATGTTGCTGGAATCCCGGATATCGAGCGGCAAAGCGAATCCGCCCTCGCCCCTTTCCTCTTCCGTCTGCAACGCATAAATTTGCCAGTTGGATGCGTGGTCCAGCACTACCTCGTTGCGAACATGATGCTCGCTGGATAGTTCATAGATTCGCCCTTCGCTCGAAGTGTTCGAGATGTACAACCCCGCTTGCGCGAATGTGCTGGGCGTCCAGATGTCGAGGAAAGTCCCGCCGCCGGTGATCCAGAGGCTGGGATACTGTCCGTCCCAGCGGCGAATCAGGTCGGAATCGGCGGTATGGGTATTGTTATAAATCTCCTTCCATACTTTGGAGCTTTCCGCCGCGGTTGCGTTCGGATCAATCGTACCGTGCCCCCCCAGGAATCGCACGTCGTTCATCATCGAGTCGCTGCCAGCCATCCACTTCGCGGCCACCGCCCGCGGATTGATTCCGTTTGTGTACAAGCCGATGCCGGTTACGATATTCGTTCCGCCTTTGGGGGCTTCAAGCAGCGGCTTGGGACTGCCAACGCCCTGAAAGGCGGGGGTAGAATCCGCGAGCAATAAGCGTGTCACGCTCGGATGAAGTCCGATAAGAATCGTATCCGGCCTCAGCATGATCGTGTCTGTGACACGGTACTGGCCGGACGGCACGTAAATCGCGCGGTGCTCGGCGATGGCTTTTTTGAACGCGTCGGTATCATCCGCCGTGCCATCGCCGACCGCACCCAGGTCGCGGATATTAATCCAGGTCCCCATTGGGGGAAGCTCCAAAATGTCGGATTTGACTGGCTCTGGCAGAGTGTTCAGCGATGCGGAGTCGAATACGTCACGCGTGACGGGTAGCGCGGCAATATCCTCATAATGAAGACCGTGAGAAAAGATTTTCACTTGATATGTCTCTGACGGACCTGCGACGCTCTTTCCGCTCTCGCGGTAAGACACAAAAACAGGAACGCTTCGGCAGACGACGTTTTCCATATTGATTTCGGTGCGCGCGCTGTACTCATTGCTGACGATTACCGCGGGCCCCGTGATGTTCTCCATGCGTCCGTCTTTTGTCCAGAGTTCGTCGGAGAATTGAGCATCGACGGAGATCGCCGTAGGAACATTCTTGAATTGTGGACGGATCAGCGTCAGGCCGGCCTCGCGTTCTCTGATCGCCGCTTCACGCTGGCCCTCAAACGTGGCATCGATCACGGTAAATTGCCATCCAGGGGAAGGCTTGCGAGTCCAGATACCGTATTGGCCCCCGTAAAAATGGACGTCTTGCGCGACGTTACCGCCATCGTGAATTCCCGCTAGTCCTGAGCCGATGTGAAAGTCCATGTGAGCTAGGAAGCAATGCTGAGCATAATGGGCGCGTACGCCCACAGCGCCCGGATTTCCCTCTTGGATTTCAATGTCGATATTGCTGATCGCGGAATAGAACGTTCCCGGGTTTGCATCCGCTGGAGACGCATTCGAGGTCGGCCCACCGCCCGCGAAGAACATCATGTACGCGGGCCCTTGCTGAAAACCCGGGGTGTTTGCAGCGAGAACAAATGTAGGCCGCAAAGTCCCAAAACCTATTAACCGGATTCCGGGCCAGATGTAGATCGTCCTGGTGAGACGGTAGCGGCCGGCTGGAACAAACAGAATGCCCTGGTTGGTCGTCTCGCGAACCTTGTTGATCGCCAGCTGCAACACAGCGGAGTCATCCGCGATTCCGTCCCCCTTTACGGGGAAATTGTCCGCCGACAGGTAAACTGCTTTTGCGTCGTTTGGGCGCGCCGGATAGTACGAGGTTCCAAGCAGCGGAACAGCCATTGACAATAGCGCCACGGCTGCAAGAATTGTCTTCATTATCGAGATCGTCCCCCCGTTAATTCTTGGAAATTCGACGCGACTTCAAATCTGCGCGTGAATGATTCGGCAGGGCCGCAGCCCGCAATGGCCTTCGCTCGAGGAGCGGCCAGACTATCTTCTAGGATCTGCGTCGTCGGTTTCGCCAGTGGTTCGCTCCAGACGCATCTCGTGATAAATTTCCTGAAGTTTTTCCTTCATCTCCTTATACTTTTGGTATTCCGCTATTTCGTGTTTGGCATCCTCGGCGCGCCCCAGCTCTCGATAGACGGTACCGAGGCGGAAGTGGGCCACGGCACTGGTGGGATCTAGCGCGATGGCATGGACCAGAAGCGGCTCGGCCTTTTGCGGCTGATCCATGGCCATCAACACCTTCGCAAGCCCGATGTTTGCCTCGGGGTCTCCAGGTTGCAACCGAATGGCCTTCGTGTAACGCTCGTAAGCTTCCTTTAGATCGTTTTTTTGAACAGCGATATCGCCAAGCCTGATCTCAGACTGTTCATCGAGCGGATTGGCGTCTAAAGCCGCCTTATACTCGCGTTCGGCTTCATCGTGCGCTTGGGGAGTCGAGACGGTCCGCAGCATCTCGGCCAGCTCGAAATGGAGACCGGGCAGTTGCGGATCAATCTTGAGCGCGGCCCGGTAGTTCTCGATCGCTTCAGCTGTATGCCCTTGCTTCGCCAGTTCGTGTGCCATAGCCTGGTGCATTCGGGCGGAATTCGGCGCGACTACGGTCAAGCTAAGCAGCGATTCGTTGGCGAGATCCGAATAGATCCGGTATGCGGTGTAGAGAAGGCCCTCATCCTCTGGTTCCAGCTTCCGAAGAACGCTCACGACCCCGGCGGCTTTATCCAGATCGCCGGTGCCGGAGTAGATTTCGATCAGCTCCATCCCAGTCTCCATCTGAGTCTTTTCGTCTTTCAAGTTTGGAAAAGCTTTCTCCAAATTGTCGCGACCCCCGCCGATGTCGCCGGTGCGTTTCTCCGCAATACCCAGAAGAGCCTGAATCTTCCACAGGGTAGGTCGCAACTTCAGAGCGGCACGGAGTTCTGGCATCGCATCCGTGTACGCACTCTGAAAGAACAGCACCACGCCCAGATTGCCGTGGGCATCCACATTGTTCGGATCGAGAGCGACAATAGCCCTGAATTCGGGCACTGCCAGATCAGGTCTGTTCTCGTGCAGGTATTCCCCAGCCTGATGGCTGTGAGCTTCGATTTGCTGCTGGCGGCTGGGAGTCGATTGGGAGAAAGACGGCTGCAGCGGAACAAAGAGAACGACCCATAACAAAACGACGATTTGTATCTTCATGTGCCGATTGTACGGCGAACGAAGCGGAATCTAAAATCTCAGTCCCCTTAAGGCAGAGACGAGGACGGCAGGGGGACTGCCGTCCTCTAGTTGGGTGGCTGTCTCTGTTAGAACGTCACTTTCGCACTAAGTTGACCGCTTCGAGGGGCGACAGTAACGCCGTTGCCCAAAGTGCCGTTGTTTATTTGCCCGAAATTAGCCCCCCCGAGGGATTGGCCCGGAGTGTTGAAGCTCGGATGGTTAAAGATGTTGACCCAGTCTGATCGCAGTTCTAAGCGAATGCGTTCCCCGAAGCTAAAGTTCTTAGCCAGGGAGAAGTTAAAGACTGTCAGGCGTGGCCCCCGCAGCGAGTTCCTACCCTCATTGCCGAACGCAAACGCTCCTGCAGGAGAGGCATTAACAAACGCACTGGTGTTAAACCAACAGTTCGTTGTTCCGGTCGGTCCAGAGCCGCCGTTTCCGCCGGAGGTGGTGGGAGTACAACCGCCCGAGCCCGGTTTAGCGACAACGTTGGGAAACCAGTTGCAGCCGTTGTTGACGTCGCCGCCGGTTGCGGTGCCTCCGACGCCGCAGCCCGTAATTGTCGAGTTTTGGTTCGTATTGTTGACTACCGTGAATGGAGTTCCGCTCTGGGCGACAACCGTTCCTGCTATGCGCCATCCGCCAACCGCGGCATTCGTCAGCGCGTTAGCATCGCTCAGATACATCTTTCCCTTGCCGAACGGCAGCTCGTAAGATACATACCCCTTGAACGCTGACGGGATGTCGAAATTCGAATTACCGTAATTAGCACCGGGGTTATTTCCGATTTGCCAATACTGCGTCCCTCCGCGGCTGCCCCATCCACCGGAATCCTGGTCATCGAGGAAGTGGGAGTAGACGTAGTTGAAGCTGAAGAGGAGGCCGCTGGAATAACGCTTGGTGATGGCGGCCTGCAGGGCGTTGTAATTCGACAGGGCGTTGTAATTATATCCGGTGAGCTGTCCCCAAGCCGGAAAGGGACGATCCGCCTGAATGGCCTTACCCGCAGCCGCACTCGCCGCGATGCCGGTTGGGCTGAGTATTTGGTTAACGTCCGTGTTGAATTGCAGATTGCTTCCGTGGCTGCCAACGTAGGCAAGCGACGCCAGAAAGTTGTTTGCGAATGTATGCTCAACGCTCACCTGCCATTCATTGATTCGCCCCACCGGAACGTTGTACGGAACATACGTCTGGTTTGAGGGCGAGGTGACGTTAAGGTATTGGGCGACATTCTTCGCGTTCGGCGATCCCGTGACGTAATTCAGAACGGTGGCGGCCGTGGCAGCAGAGGAAGAGAGAGCGATCAATGGAGTGGGACCGGTTCCCTGGTTGATATCCGAGGCATTGCCAGAACTGGTGTTGAGGGCCCCAAAGCCCATTCCATTGCCGTAATCGTCCTGGCTAAAGTTATACGAGTACATCCCGAACCCGCCGCGAACGACCGTGTTGTTCAGCACTGACCACGCAAACCCAACACGAGGCAGGAAAATATTGTAAATCGGCTTCTGCAACGAGGTTCGATTGTCTTGGGGAGCAAACCACAGCGAGCCGAGTTGGCCATTCAATGAGCCGCAAGGCGTGCCGTTTGAATCGACGCTGCAGATCAGCGGGATATTAGGATCGAACCCGCCCATGCTGTTGTTAATCTCGGTGAAGCCAGTTGTAGCTACGTAGCGCAAGCCAAGGTTTAGGGTAAAATTCGAGCGCAGCTTGTAGTCATCCTGCACAAAGAGTTGCGGGCTCTTTAACCTGGCGTAAGACACTCCTTGATTGGTCGCGGCCCATTTTTGGACGTCACCAAGTAGGAAGTCAGCGAGGCCGGTTCCTGTCGTCCCTGCTGCGGCGCCATTTTGTGCGGTGTAGTTACCGGTGAAGGTGAAATTGCCCGCCGTCAGGTTTCCCCACGGTGTGGTATTGCCTTGTCCCATCAATACCTCGACGCCGAAGTGCAGAATGTGCTTGCCTTTGACCAAGGTCAACGTGTCCGATGGATCGTAGAGGTTTTCGATGTATATGGCGTTCGTGCCAGGGGCCACTTGCGAACAACACAGGCCGGGGCCGCCGATGTTTATCTGCGGGATAACGTCTGCCTTGGCGTATTGCAGGCCCAGTTTGCCAGCATTATCAAACCCCAGAGTCTGCGGAACGAACCAGTTGCCTTGCTTGGTATAGGCCATGCGGAACTCGTTCACCATTGACGGGCTGATCGTCCAAGTTTCGGTAATCTGCGCGTTGTAACCGTCGATATCGCCGGAAAAGCAGTTCTGCGGGCATGGAAAAGGCCCGTATTTATTGACGCCAGGGTTATTCTTCTGGCTGATCGAGAAACTCACGCGGTTCTTCGGCGAAAGATCATAGTCAAGACGCCCAAAAAACCTAAGATTCGGGTTAGGAGTTGGCAGAACGGTGGAGAAGTTGTTGCTGAGAGCCCCCGCGGGGCCCGCGTTAGGGGCAGGGTAGAAACCCAGCATCTTCAGTGCTACCGGATCTACGCGGCCGGCTGGAATCGCGTTTATGCCCGCAAGCGACCCCGTGTTTTCCGCCGCGAATGAGGTGCGGGTACAACCCGGAGTTGCACAGCTGGCGGGATCGTAGAGGGTCGGGAGTCCGGGTGCGCTGAAATCGAACGCGCCCGGATGGGCGGTCCCCTGGCCTATTTCGGCCAGCGTTGGAGTGGTTCCTGTTGTAGCACCTGCCGACCCGTTGCTGTAGATCTTATCCACAACAAAGAAGAAGAATAACTTGTTCTTGATGATCGGACCGCCGACGGAGCCGCCATACTCGTCGTACCGAAGCTTTGGCGCCGCTTGCGGTTCAGGAGCACCGCCCGGACCGGTGTCAGTAGGGAAATAGGGGGCTGCGTTCAGAATAGTGTTCTGCCAATATTCGTAAGCTGACCCGTGAATACTGTTGGTTCCGCTCTTGGTGATCTGGTTGAATACGGCGCCGCCGATGCCGTATTCCGCCGAAAACGAGGAAGTGGTGACTTGAACCTCGGATAGGGCCTCGAACAACGTGTTGTCCACGTTGTTGCTCACTGGCAATTGAACTACACCTCCGTCCTGCAGGTAGTTCGCGTAATTAGGAAGGTTTCCGTTGATCGAGATGGCATCCCCTGCGTTATAAGATCCGCTGCCCTCTGACGAGGGCGCGGTAGGAGAGCCGGCAGCGCCGGGGAGCAGAATATTGAAGTTCGCCCAATCGTTGCCGGTGATACCGAAGCCTATTTGAGGGAGCACACCAATGGTTTGCGCTTCCCAAATCGTTCCCATGTGGCTAGTTTCGGTGTCGAGCAGAGGCACGCCGGTCTCCGTTACGACCACCGTTTCCGATACCGTGCCAACTTCCAGGCTGGCGTTCTCTGTGATTACGTCGACATTCAGCGTGAACGGGCCGAGCACAACCCTCTTGAAACCGGTGGCGGTAAACGTAAGTTTATAGTTTCCGGCGGGTGTGGAAACGGTGTCGTAGATGCCGTCCTGGTTGGTAACGAAGTCCTTCGTCTCGCCCGTATCGATGTTGCTGAGCGAGACGGTGGCGCCTGCCACCACCGCTCCCGAACTATCCGCGACCGTGCCGCGGATCTCACCGGTGTTTCTGCTCTGGGAAAGAACCGGTTTGGCCATGCCCACCACAAGGCAAAACGCAAGCGCGAAGCGGAATAATCCATTCATTGAATCCCTCCACCCCAGAAATTGACCATCCACCCAGAAAACTGCTCAATCCCCTCAGAAACGGCTTTTCACCCAGCAAAGCCAAGTTGCGCCCATGTCCAACGAGCGGTTGTCAGTGTCCTGATCGACCCTGGCAGCGTTCGTTGCAGCAACGAACCCATTTCTGAACACACCACCACGCTGTCGGATTGTTCCACCGCTTTGTGTGGCGCCTGCAGCCGCGGCGAAAAGCAATCTAATTAACCAAGATTCTACTTATATGTACCGCAAACTGCCCAACCGCTTGCCAACCCAGCTTGCGAGAAACATCGTTGTTCTACTGGGTTTTACGGCTAGTAGTTTTACACTACCCCGTGATGCGGCAGATTTAGCTCCACAATCGATTCTTTGTCAATAGAAAATATCGATATTCTAAAAAGAAAATCGTAATAGCTGGATTTTCTTGATTTGTCGCCGCCTCTCTGCATACAATCCGCACCCTGATACGGCTGCGGATCCAGCGACCTTCAGTTCAGGCGTGGGCCCCGCGAGGACGTTACCAGAATGAAACCTCGGTCAAAAAAAGCGGATCGCGCCAGGAAGCCATCCGCGACGCTGAAGGCCGTAGCGGAACGCGTCAACCTTACGCCCAGCACCGTTTCGCATGTGCTGACCGATTCTCCCGCAGCGCGTTCCGTCCCTCAGAAAACAAAAGACCGCATTTTGGCCGCGGCGCGCAAACTGAACTACCAGCCGAATTTTTTCGCACGCTCTCTGAAGGTGAAGCGCAGCCACACGATCGGAGTGATCGCCGTAGAAATCGGCGACGCTTACAGTTCTCTGGTGATTGGCGGAATCGAACGTTACCTTCGCAAGCGGGATTTTTTCTTCCTTACGGTGGCCCACCGGCACGACAAGAAACTACTCGCGACCTACGAGGGTATGCTGCAACAACGCGGCGTCGAAGGTTTCATCACAGTCGATACTGCCTTGAACGGCCAACCGCCTCTTCCGACCGTGGCTATTGCCGGCCATCGCCGGATCAATCGCGTAACCAATATCGTGCTGGATCATCGCCGTGCCGCTTGGTTGGCGTTGAACCATCTGGTCGATCAGGGCCACGAAAAAATCGCATTCATGAAAGGTTCCCCGGCGAGCTGCGATTCCGAGGAGCGCTGGAACGCCATCTGCGAGGTCGCTGAGAAGTTGCACATTCGCATTCGTCCCGAACTAATCCTGCAACTCGAAGGCGCGGATCCCACGCCGAATCTCGGCTACCCGTCCGCCAAACAATTGGTAGCTACCAAGCAGCCATTTACCGCCCTTTTTGCCTACAACGATATTTCCGCCATCGGTTCCATCCGCGCCTTCCAGCAAGCCGGGCTGCGTGTGCCGCACGATGTGTCGGTGGTAGGCTTCGATGATATTCAGAGCGCTGCCTACCTCAGTCCGCCGCTAACCACCGTGAGACAACCGCTGCAAGAGATGGGTGAAATCGCGGCGCGCACGCTGCTTGATCGAATCGAGAAACAGGTGAAGTACGTTCCGGAAATTTCGATGGCGCCCGAGTTTGTGGTGCGCGATTCCACCGCGCCTCCGAACCACGGGCGCGCGATGCTCAGCTCCGCGAAATCAGACGCAGCGCAGCATGGAGGTGATTTGTTCCAGCCAGCAACGGGGTAGAAGTCTGGCCTTTCATTTCTGCGGTTTGAAATGGGATGGAAATCTGCAACGCGGCACGAAAATGGCAAATCTGAACAAGCACAATCCGCCAGTAACCTTAAAGGCTGTCGCTAAACACCTTGGATTGACTGCCGGAACAGTTTCGTCGGTTCTGAATAACTCTCCCGCATGCCGCTCCGTCCCTGGACATACGAGGAACCGTATTTTCGCGGCGGCGCGCGAATTGGATTACAAGCCGAATTTTCTCGCGCGCGCTCTGCGAGTGAAACGCACCAACACGATCGGAGTGATCGCGGCTGAAATCGGCGACCCTTACGGTTCGCTCGTCATTAGCGGGATCGAGCGCTACCTTCGGGAGAAGGATTTCTTTTATCTCACGATGGTCCACCGGCACGAAAACGAACTGCTGGAATGCTACTCGCGGTTACTGCTCGAGAGGGGAGTCGAAGGGCTCATAACAATCGATACTTCGATCGCCCGGCCTTTGCCGCTGCCCGCTGTGGCTGTCGCCGGACGCCGTACAGTCGAGGGAGTCACGAACATCATCATTGACCATCGGACGGCGGTGCTCGACGCGCTTCAGCATCTGATCGAATTGGGGCACCGGGACATCGCGTTCATGAAGGGGCCAGAGACGAGCTCGGATGCCGAGGATCGATGGAATTGCATCCTCGGAGTCGCCCGCGAACTTGACATTTGTATTCGCCCGGAACTGATCGTGGAGATGAACGACCCCGACGGCCGCGCCGTGCTGACGCCTGAAAATAGCTATCCCTTTGCTATGGAGTTGCTGGGGCGCCGTCGACCATTCACTGCGCTTTTTGCGTACAATGATAATTCGGCGATTGCGGCTGTTCGAATATTCCACGACGCTGGTCTGCGGGTGCCGAAGGATGTTTCGGTGATTGGGTTCGACGACATTCAGGCCGCGACGTATACCAGTCCTACGCTGACGACGGTGCGGCAGCCGCTCAAAAAGATGGGAGAAATCGCGGCGAGCACTCTTCTTGATCGGATCGCAGATCGCGGCGAGTACGTACCGGAGATCGCGATCGAGCCCCAGTTCGTTGTGCGACAATCCACTGGTCCAGCCCGAACGCGCCGCTCGCAACCCACCCGTTCGAGAACTCGGCCTGCCCGCTTCCCCGCGTCCTCTCCACCTTAGTCTCAATCTGGTCGGGCTGCGGCAGTTTCTGCGCTTTCAGGCAAAATGATCCACGGAACCGTAGGATTTTGTGCGAGAGGAGCAAGTCAAAATGGACATGACGCGCCGACAATTCACCCTGGCTCTTGCAGCTGCCACCTACCTGCGGCCCTCCTTGTTCGAGCCGCTTTCCCCATTAGGAGTTCCCCGCGGCGTCGTTCCCGGCCGAGTCACTTGGGCGCACGATCCGGCGGCTGTGACCTGGGATGGCACAGGTTCGTGGTGGACCGATGCCCACAATGACCAGTCTGTAATTGACCGCATGGTTTCCCGGTCCATTTGCGGTCTTACAAATCAAAAAAGCGACGCCCAGGCATGGAACTCCATCTTTCAATACTTCAATCGCACTCATGGTCGCGGCAAAGCCGGATACAGTGCTGGCGGAGAAGATTGCGATCAAGGCGAACCTGAACAACACAACGGACCATGGCACGATCGAACGCCTGAACTCCTCGCCTCATTTGATCCTTTCGCTCGTCCGACAGTTGACCGGCCCGGGACGAGTGCCGGAATCATCGATCACCGTCTTCGATTCCAGCCGGTTCATCCCGGGCAATCTCTACGACAAGATTCACCATGAATTTCCCGGCGTCACGTTTGTGGACCATATCGGAGGGGATGGACGAGTAAAGGCCGAGTTCAAACCCAACGCGATTCCCTTTCTCCGTTGAAAGCCACAACGCCACGGGACTCGATACCACGGTGGTTGAGGCCGCCTACTTAATTGATGCTGCCGTGTTGAGAGCGCATGTGAGTTCAGGGGTGACACTTTGCGCGAAGAATCTCTTCGGCGCTACGAGTATCAACCCCGACTGGCGCAAGAACGCGCACGACGGTTTCCATCACAACAGCGATGGTTCGGCGAGTTACTCTGCGTTCACAGATTATCTGGGTCATAAAGACCTCGGCGAGAAAACCGTCCTTTTTATTATCGATGGGCTCTATGGAAACGACAACGTGGATGGTCCGCCTCATCGCAAGTGGAAGATGGCGCCATTCAACGATGCCTGGCCGAACAGCATTTTTATGTCGTTGGACGGCGTAGCGATCGATTCTGTCGGCTTCGATTTTCTCACTTCGGAATGGCCCGATCTTCCGGATATCGCGAATGCCGATAACTACCTGCGCGAATCTGCCTTGGCGAATGACCCGCCTTCGAAGACTTTCTATGATCCTGAACGCGACGGCATCCGCTGCCGCAGCCTGGGCGTGCACGAACATTGGAACAATGCGACAGACAAGAAGTACTCGCGCAATCTCGGAAAAGCGCACGGGATCGAACTTTTCCAAGTCTGAGTCTGAAGTGCGGAACATACTTGATCGGTCGATGCAGCTGCCGCTGATTGGTGGAGTTGCGGAACTGCAGATAGATTATCGGTGCGCAAGGAGGCAGGATGAGCCGGAGAGCGTTTTCCTTGTGTCTGGTAGCGGCAGCGATGCTACCGGCAATTGCGTTTTCCCAATCATTCTTGAGCCAGTATAAAGGCCTGCCTTATAAGGACACCCGCTACAGTGGCGGTGCACAAAAAATACCGGGACGAGTGTTGTGTGCTTACTATGACCTCGGCGGCGAAGGTGTGGCGTATCACGATAGCGATCCAAAGAATCACGGCAGCGGAGAACTGAACCCGGCCGATGGGAGCTACCTGAATGAATTTCGTATCCACGAGGGGGTGGATACGTCCTACACGAAGTTTCAGCGGAAGCCGGATCCGATTGACGACAACCCCTTCGACAAGGTTGTTCCTCCCGCAGACCTGCTCTATGTTGGCTGGACCGAACCTGGAGAGTGGTTCAACATCACCGCAAATGTGACACACGCGGGAACATACGCGGCCGATTTCCTTTACACATCGAATCGCGGCGGCACAATATCAGTCGATGTGAATGGAAAGGATGCGACAGGGCCCCTGGCGATCGCTTCGACAAATGATCCTGCAGACCCGGTGGCCTGGCGCCAGTGGCACCACTGGAATCTGGCGTCGCAACTTTTCAAGGTTCGGCTCAACAAAGGGAAAAACGTTCTCACCGTACACATATTGACCGGCGGCAACATGAACCTCGCTTACTTCGACTTCAAGCAGGTCCGCAGATAAATGGAATGTGCCAGCGTATCATGACAGCGTCACGCGTAATCCTGTTGCGTGGGGGACAGTGACGGAGTACTTGCCCTGCTTGAGCGAGTCGGTTTTCGTGGAGGTTGTGATGTGCGCTTCGCGGCTGTCTAGTGCCGGCGCGTGTAATGTCTCGGTTTGCGCCACGCCACTGGCGTCGAGACCGAAATCGAGTTCCACCTCAAGGTCTGCCGCCGCGTCCTTGTTCAGAACGATCACGGACGTGCGCCCGCCAGGCAGCTTCGCGGCATACGCCGTTGCATTGACTCCCGTATCCTGCAGCTTCGTCGAGAAGTCGGTCTGCAACAGTATTCCGCCGCTGAACGAGCCAGCGAACTTAAGTCCATACGCTACTGGCTCCAGCAGATAGTCCGAGCCAAACGTCGCAATCGGCGTATAGAACGGATGCGGATGCGCGGCAATCTGTTCGGGAGTTTCGCCGTTTGCTTGCAAAAGCGCGTCGCCCGGCAGAGATCCGC
This sequence comes from uncultured Acidobacteriota bacterium, assembly GCA_963786205.1. Taxonomy (GTDB): domain Bacteria; phylum Acidobacteriota; class Terriglobia; order Acidiferrales; family UBA7541; genus Palsa-295. The sequence goes on along the minus strand of CAWAYG010000008.1, from coordinate 227,346 downwards.
CAACGGAATTAGCTACAGATTTGCCCGTACCGCCGTGCAGATTGACGCCGGAATAGTCATTACTGGCCAGCAGCAGGGAATAATCGGCTGACCAAAGCGCAGCGGCAAACACGTCGGAGACACCCGGCTTGCCTCCCCGATAGCAAGTGTTGCCTTCGGTCATGCGTACGCGCGCACCCATCTTGCTGGCTGCGGCCGATGCGATATTCGCGGTGTTCTGCACCTTTTGCATCGTCGCCGGTTTTAGCAGGTTCGGAATGTTGACCTCGGGGTTCGTCGCCGGCCCGCCGAAGTAGTAATGGTGAGTGAGAGTTGTTACGTGGGGCGGACCCTGGATAGGACTCCATTGATCGGCAATCTCGGTCAGCCATAAAACGTTGCTCACGACATCAGGCATTCCGAACTTTGCTGCGGGCACCTGAGCTGCAATAGCGCGCGACAGGGAGAGCCATTCATCGAGGTACGCCTTGGCTGACCATGTTTTCGGATCGCGCAGGTGCTTGCTAAACAGATCCGCCTCATTTCCAATCTGGAAATACTGCAGGCGGTCGCCGAGTGTCTCGGCTACAAAGACCGCTTCCTCGGCGGCGCGTGCCGGCGTATTCGTGCCCATTCCGACGCCGTACACGCAAGTCCAACTAGCGGCTCGGAGGAACTCCGCCAGGTTTCTGACTGCCTCGACCGTCACCGCGTAGTACCGAGCCTTCGGCTCGCCCACGACCTCACGCACTTGAGGATGCTCTGGTTCGGGAAAGTCAGGCGTAGGTTTCCAGTAAGCGAACTCGCTGGTGTTGCCCCCAAGACGCAGTACCCCGGTTGACGACAGTGCTTTGAACTCGCGAATCAATCCGCTGTTCTGCGCCGAAAAGAAACTCGGGTCCACGAGTTGCTGCACCTCGTAAGACAGGCCGACAAAGTCGATGGGCATATGAGGACCAGTCGATTCGCTGGGAATGGTGAGGGTAACGCGGACCTTGCTTTGACCCTGCGCGTGGAGACGCGCTACAGCCACAGCCCAGGCTGCGGTGGCAAGAAATCTCCGTCGTGTGAGCATCGAGCCTCCCGATTCATTGCTGCTGGTCCTTCAGCACTCGCAGTTTTCGGTCAGCAAGGATACGACAAGTTGCGGTAATTCCACCTGAGTCTTTTGTCGCGATCGCCGTCCGTGCCAGTGTTTACGATCTTCTGCGTGGCAATGAAATCAGCTTCGCCACACCTTTCTTCGCTTTGGCCGGCCTGCGCACGTAACTACACGGACGATTGTTCGCAAGGGTACGATTGCAGCTATGACGTGAGGAATGGCTTCCAGCGTTCCAACATAACCTTTAATTCAGTGACCTCTTCTGGGCGAAGGTTTGGAAGTGGTGGGCGCGCTGGACCTGCCGCCATTCCAAGCAAGTTCATCGCCTCCTTCATGACGGAAACCTCGTACCCTTTGCGACGAGCGCGCAGCTCGTAGAGCGGGATTACATAGGTGTTCATGAGCTGCATGAGCGCCGAGGAATCTCCCGCCGAAGCGACCTCGTGGAGTTTTAGAGAAAGCTTTGGCGCCACCGTCGCAATGCTGGACGTGTACGTCCGGATGCCGATGCTGTAGTAGCCGGGGACACAGTCATCGCCGGCTCCGCCAATCCAATAGAGCCGGTCACCGACGCGATTCATAATCCGCTCGTACCGGCGCAAGTCGCCTTGGCCATCCTTCCAGCAGACGAGCGTGGGGATTTCCTGCGCCAGACGTTCCACCCACGCGGGTTCAGGGTTTACCCAATCGCGGCTGTACAGCAACATTCCCAGCGAGGTCGCTCGACCGATTGCTTTGTAATATTCCGCAAGTCCCTGTTCATCGGCGTTTGGATAATAGGGTGGCAACGCCAGGATGGCATCCGCACCCGTCCGCTGCGCTTGCTGGGCAAACTCGATCGCTATCGGCCAGTTGAACCCGGCGCTTGCGATTACCGGAATCCGGCCGCGCACTTCCTCTACGGTGGCTTTTACCACCTCTAAATGCTCCGCAGGAGTCAGCGAATACATTTCGCCCGTGCCGCCCGCGGCGACGATGGAAGCAGGTGCATTCTCCATGAGGAGTTGAAGATTCTTGCGAAGTCCGGGGATATCCAAGGATAAATCCCGCTGCAACGGTGTGATCGGAAATGCGATCACTCCACGAAGCTTGGCACGGAGTTCTTCAGGCTTCATTTGCTCACCCACGCGGACGGAACCGAAACGTAAAGTTGACGGCGCAAGAACCGCTGAAGTCGCCAAGACGCCCGCTCCATCAAGGAACTCCCTGCGCGAAAAATGTAAGGACATCTTCGTTTCCCTCGCTAACTTATTTGGCCACCGTAGCGCCTAATACCTTTTGCAGCGTGGCGCGCGCCGTCCATTAGATCCGCCTGCCTCTGGCTGCTACAAAGAGGCATAGCGCCCCCACGACTATGGCAAAAGGTGCAAATACGGGGGCGTGCCACCAATTCTGATAGTGCAATTTCCCTTGAAGCAAAGTCATAACACCCAAGCCCATCACCACTGCGCCGGCGAATCCGAGGAATGCTCGTTCTTTCAACGTCCATTCCCGCGACTTCGCTCGTGCGTCTTTCATCGCGCAACAAGATACCAGAATGGCAAGCCTCTTTCGCGGGATGCTACTTGGTTTCGGTTCGAATTATTCTTCGATTAGTTCGTGGATCAGCCGGCCTGCCGAGTCGTCGCCTTCTAAATCCACGTCCCGTCCGATATAGCGTAGTGTGCCGCGCTTGTCTACGATTGCAATTACCGGGAAGGCCTTCACGCCGTAACTCGCGAGAGTTTCGTCGGACGTAATTACAAAGCTTATGCCAGGCGCCTTCTTAAGCCGGACCTTTTCAAGGGAAGCTTCGACATTGGCTGGAGTGGAAGGAGTGGGACACCAGTTTACTTTGTAACTCGTGATATCTGTAACCAAGAGCTTTTTCTTTCCATATCGCTGTTGAAGAGCGTCCAAATCCAGCAGTTCCCGCATACACGGGGAGCATCCCAAAAAGAAGAACGAAATAACCTCGACTCGGCCCGGCTGCATCAGGCCGGAGGGAGAGTTCCCGCCCAACATCTTCAAGACAGCGACCGGAGGCGCGGGATGCATCTCCAGATTTGCCCAATGCAGGTCCTCAGCGCCCCAATCTTTTGCTTCGTCGGGATGGGATTTCACGAAGCGGTTCATTTCTTCCAGAACTTTTGTCGCCTGTTCGTTCTCTCCGGCCAGACAGTATCGGTGCACGAGATCGTACCCGGCATCCAGCACGAAGCTATATGAAACGGACGACACGCCAGGCTTCTCAGCTTGGCTGCGGTCGCGCAGAATTGCGTAACGCTCCTTCGACCATTCGCGCCCTTTCTGCGGATCGTCACGCGCTTCATCGTCAATGACACCGGCAATCTGTGCCTCGACCGGCTCGACGGGATCCTCTTGCAAGATGGTTTGGATCGTTCCCCATGCCGCTTCCCAGTTTCCGGTGGCCCGCATTTGCAGCACGGCGAGAAGCAGGCGCGCGTCCGGTCCATGCTCCAGTTCGCTTCCCTCCAAATAGCGATTCACTGCCCGAAGGGCCTTCGCGGGCGCTGGCCTGCAGAGTTTTGCAAGCCAGTACAGTTCCTCGCCAGATACGCTCTCCAGCAAGAAGGAAGGACATAAGGCCTTAGAACGCTGCCACAAGACGTCGTCGGGACGAGTCTTGGTGGCGGGCATTCTGTGTTCACGCAATGCCGTCTCCCATTCCGTCACAGGATGGCTCGCGTATTCATATGCGACTGAAGGTTTATCGAAGGTTAGCTGAGCAGACGAGAACTGTCCGCATAGTAGCAGCAACCACAATGGCCGCAAGGTCTTCACCTTTGGTAACCCTGGGTGAAATCAAAATACTTCAAAGCCGGATGTCTGTCAACGAATTGCCGTCACGAACTACAACTCAAAGTGAGCGTCTACGCGATGAGCCCGCACGACATATCGGGAGTTGGCCTGCTCTTGTCAGCGGTGCCATGTCGTGGAGCCCGAAAGGCGATCTGATTGCTGTTGGAAATTCGAATCCGATGTGTTACAACCTGTAACGGTTGACGACGGGACGGAACATTTCCTCGCGCGCTAGCGTTCTATGTTCAGGGGCGGCACTACGCGCAGCGTTTGGTTGGACTATTCCGAATAGCTCCAGCTCCAGGAGCTTAAGGACTCTGGCATGAACAAAATCTGGCGTGACTTTCGCTTCGGTTTCCGACTGCTCCGCAAAAATCCCGGTTTTGCTGCGGTCGCCGTCCTGGCGCTAGCGCTAGGCATTGGCGCGAATACCGCGATTTACAGCATCGTGCACGCCACCCTGCTCGAACCCTTGCCTTACTATCACCCCAACGAAGTCGTGATGGTGTGGTCGAAAATCCAGGGACAGCGCAACGGCGTTGCAGCCGGTGATTACCTCGATTGGACGCGCGAGAGCGCAGTCTTTCAAGGATTGGCAGCGTGGACCGGCGCCAGCGTGAATCTCGCCACCGCCGGCCACCCGGAGCAGGTGCAAGCGTGGAGGGCCCGGCCGGGATTTTACAGGGTGATGGGGCAAGCAATCTTACTCGGCCGCGATTTTCTGCCGGAGGAAGGCGAGGTCGGCAAGGACCACGTCACCATTCTCACTTACCGGTTCTGGTTGGATCGTTTCGGTGGCGACCGCTCGATTGTGGGCACAACCATCCGGCTAAATGGCGAGCCGTACACGGTGGTCGGAGTCATGGGCCCCGGTCCGCTCGACCGCGGGCGAGAAAAGCTCGCCATCGCGCTCTCTTTCAAGCCAGAGCAGATCAACCACGATTTTCACTGGCTGCTCGTCATGGGACGCTTAAAGCCCGGAGTTACCATCGAACAGGCCAACGCAGACATGGACAGGGTCACGCAGCACATCGCGGAGGTTTACCCGAAATCGGATAAAGGCTGGGGCGCGATCGTCTCGCCGCTGAAGAACGACTTTCTCGATCGTGATGTCATTCGCGCGCTCTGGTTGTTGCTGGGCGCTGTCGGATTTGTGCTGCTCATCGCCTGCGCCAACGTCGCAAACTTGCTGCTGGCGCGCGCCACCAAGCGCCGTAAGGAAGTTGCCGTCCGCGCATCGGTCGGTGCCAGCCGTTGGCAGCTATTTCGCCAGTTTCTCGCAGAGAGCCTTGCGCTAGCTTCGGTCGGAGGGATCTTAGGTATTGCGCTGGCTTGGCTGCTTTTGAAAATCATTTTGTTGATGATGCCGCCTTTCACTCTGCCGTACGAAGCGAATGTCCGCCTGAATCCTCCAGTCCTGCTGTTCACTCTGGCGGCCACGGCCCTCGCTGGCGTGCTTTTCGGTTGCGCTCCTGCCTGGCAGTCGTCGCACCTGAATCTGAACGACGTGCTCAAGGAAGGCGGGCGCACCTCGTTCGGCGGCGGCCGGCACGGTCTGCGCCGCGCGCTCGTGATTGCCGAGTTCGCGCTCGCGCTCAGCTTGCTCGCAGGCGGCGGAATGGCCATTCACAGCCTATGGAACGTCGAGCATGTGGATCTCGGTTTTCGTCCGGACCATCTGCTCACCTTTGACCTGCCGGTCCCGCAAGACCAGCTTACTTCCGCGGACCAGATTAATTCTTTCTATCGCCAACTTCTCGACAGAATCAAGGCTCTACCAGGCGTTTCGGCAGCGTCCGTCTCCACGGGCATGCCGCTTCGCGGCACGGGCTTTGGCATGCCTTTTCAAATTGTAGGGAAAACAGTGGACGATCCTTCCAAGCGCCCCGGCGCCGGATTCAATATGGTCACGCCAGAATATTTCCGTACCTTCGGAATCCGCCTGGACCAGGGACGAGAGTTCACGGACCAGGATTTGACCGGCGGCGCTCCTGTGGCTCTGGTGAACGAAATATTCGTGAAACGCTATCTCGAAGATGTGAATCCCTTGACGCAGCGCATCGCCGTCGAACAGTTGATTCCCGGCGTCACCAAGCTGGGGCCTTACATCGAGTGGCAGATCGTAGGGGTCTACCACAACGTTCATAACGGCGGCGTCGGAGCCGAGGGATTCCCGGAAATTGACGTGCCGTTCTGGCAGAGCCCCTGGCCGGGTTCCAGCGTCGCGGTGCGTACCTCGCTCGATCCCGCCACTTCCACCAAAAGCATTTCAGACATCGTCCTTTCCATGAATCCGAATCTTCCCCTCGCGGAGGTCAAGACCATGGATCAAATCAAGGACGAATCAATGGCTGGCGATCGCTTCAGTGCTTTTTTGTTTGGAAGTTTCGCGGGCATGGCCCTGCTGCTCTCCGTGCTGGGAATTTACGGCGTGATGTCTTTTGCCGTGGCGCAACGAACGCACGAAATCGGATTGCGCATCGCCCTCGGCGCCGGTCAAAACCGCGTCGTGCGATTGATAGTCCGTGAGGGGATGACGCTTGCTGCAATCGGTTTGCTAGTTGGCTTGGCCGGCGCCTATTTTGTCGGTCGCCTCATGCACAGCCTGTTCACCGGCGTCGGCGCGCTAGACCCCGTTGCATTCGGCGCCGTCGCGGCTCTGCTGCTGATGTCAGCGTTGCTAGCGTGTTATGTCCCGGCATTGCGCGCAGCGAAGGTCGATCCAATGCAGGCGCTGCGTGAGGAATAGCGTCTTTGTGTTGCGCTTCGTCCGGCGACCATCTGAGCGGGCAGCTGTTGTCGGGCTTATGAACTGTTACTTCACGTCTCCGGTAACGCGACTTCTCAGGAGTTACGTAAACGAACGTTGTTTAACGGCTAATACGACCTTCCCTCGGGCGTGGTGTTCTTCAAGATAACGGAGAGCGTCAGCCGTTTCGCTTAACGGATAGCGTCGATCGATGACCGGCACGACCTTCCCAGTTTCAAGAAGCTCTTTCAGACAAACCAAATCTCTGTGGTTAATATTCGCCAGAAAAGAAACGATCTTCTTGTTTCCAATTCGCGATAGCAATGGTCCCAGTAACAGCGCTTGGAGCATCTGAGCCACACCACCTCCGGCCACGACACAAATTCCGCCGTGCTTTAGCGCTCGCCGGTAATCGAATATCGCATGATGAGCGTTCGCACCGAGAATCAGGTCGTATCGCGTGCCGTTTTTTGTGAAGTCTTCCAGCGTGTAGTTTATAACGTGGTCTGCGCCGATAGATCGGGCAGTCTCCAAATTTCTCGTGCTGCAAACCGCCGTGACCTCAGCCCCAAACGACTTGGCAATCTGGACCGCGAACGTGCCCACACCACCCGACGCGCCATCAACCAGAACTTTCTGGCCTCGCTGAATCTGGCCCTCGTCACGGATACCCTGAAGCGCGGTGATTGCCGCGATCGGTACGACTGCTGCGTTCTCGAACGACATATTGATCGGCTTCAGCGCCAACTTATCTTCAATTGCACACGCAAACTCGGCGAACCCTCCGCCTCCGAAACCTGTGACGCCGAACACCTCGTCACCTGACCGAAACCGCCTTGCATCCTTGCCCACTGCTTCGACTCGGCCTGCGATGTCACAACCAAGGATCTTCTGCTTTGGTGTGCTCGCCCAGCGAATCAATGGCGCACCTCTCATACAATACAAGTCAACGGGATTAACCGATGCGGCGCAAACGTTAATCAAGACCTCATTGTTCTTGGGTACGGGTTTTTCCACTTCGGCGAACCGCAACACATCCGGTGGCCCGTATTGCGCGCGTACAATCGCCTTCACGAAGTAATCTCCCAGAGTTCCGCAGTCGAGTCATACTGCGGATGTAGCGCACGATGAGCGCTGCCGCGGAAAGTATAAGGCACACTCAGCGGCCAAGTCCTTAACGCTGCCAGCTTAACCGGTCGATGCAACACCATCCAGTGCATTGATTCGGCAATGCTTGCGCAGGAGAACCACCTGTTTGGCTCTGCGCGGTCAAAACCTAGCCAGAGCAGCGGTCCTGCTGGTCTAACCTTAGCGGGCGATTTTAGCTTTTGTTTTCAATGCAAGGGGGCAAGCTTAGTGTCGCGCCGACCCTTTGAACCCGCACGACTAACCAGATGGGATGAGAAGGCCGGTCTCCGGCGGGATGCGATACGCTCCCAATGAACGACGCGCTCAAGGCGCAAAAAGGAGACCGGCAATGAAGAAGATTAGCACTGTGGCGATAGAGATGATCGAGATTTTCAAAGGGCACCAGCTAACCAGCGGATTGGATCTGGGAGACCGAAGCAGCCATTACTGCATTTTGAATGAGGCGGGCGAAGTGATTCTGGAACAGAAACTAGCGACGACACCGGAAGCGATGAAGCAGACGTTTGCGAAGATACCGCGAAGTCTCATCGCGATGGAGACCGGAACACACTCCCCTTGGGTCAGCCGGCTGTTAACGGAGCTGGGACACGAAGTGCTCGTGGCGCACGCACAAAAGGTGCAATTGATCACCAAGAGCAAGCGCAAAGATGATCGCCACGATGCGCGGACACTGGCGCGGCTGGCCAGAATCGATCCCCAGTTGTTGGGACCTGTACGGCATCGCAGCGCGAAAGCACAAATTCATCTGACCGTGATTCGGGCGCGGGCGGAATTGGTGAGTGCACGAACCGCCTTGGTGAATGCGGCGCGAGGGTTGGCGAAGTCTTACGGCGAACGGCTGCCCCAGTGTGGCACGCAACAGGTGAGCCGGGAGCTGGCCGCGGGATTGCACGCGGAGTTGCGGGAGGTGCTGGAGCCGCTGCTCCAAGAAATCGAATCGTTGCACGAGCGCATCCAGGAATACGAGGTGCGGATGGAGAAAATCGCCAAGCAGAGCTACCCGCAAGTCGAACTGCTCAAACAAGTGAAGGGGGTAGGAACGCAGATCGCGCTGACGTATGTGCTGACCCTGGAAGATCCGCATCGGTTCGCAAAGAGTCGCGAAGTCGGTTGTTTTCTGGGGTTGCGCCCCGGGCGCAGGAACTCCGGAGAGAGCCAGCCGCAGATGCATATCAGTAAAGAAGGAGACCGGTATTTGCGGACGATGCTGGTGCAGGGGGCGCACTACATCCTGGGACCCTTTGGAGAAGACAGTGATCTACGGCGTTGGGGGCAAAAACTTGCGGCGCGAGGGGGGAAAAGTGCAAAGAAGCGAGCCGTGGTTGCGGTGGCGAGAAAGCTAGCGGTACTGCTGCATCGGTTGTGGGTGAGTGGAGAGGTGTACGAACCACTGCGCAATAGCCAGCCAGCGATGCGCGCGGTGGCCTAGAGGGAAGAGCTGCCCACAAAACCGGGGAGGTTAGGGGTCGAGGGAGTTGGTAATCGTCGTTCCTAGGCGATCCTGGCGCGAAATTTCTCTGTGCAAAACTGAGAAAGTCAGGAAGAAGGAAAAAAAGGAGCAAGGAAAGAAGGAAGAGAATGGTATCCAAACAGCCGAGCTCGACCGCCGAGATCAGGTGACTGCGACTCAGTCCTGGCCCAACCTTCCCTGGAAAGAGGGAGGTAGAGGTCGATAATCAGGTAGCAGCACCTACTGAATCGAGTACACCCAACTGGCACCGAGCGACCATCGCTCAACAAAGAGTGCGGATGGAAGGGTGGCGACAGAGGCGGCTTGACTCAATGGGAACAATCTGGAAAAAGAAGAAATGAAGACGAAAAAAGAAAAAGAGAGAAAAATGAAAGAAATGAATGAAATGGCTTGACACTCACCGGCCTTCTCATGGAAGGACTTAGGAGGTTGGTGCGTGGCGATGGATTCGAGGCTAACTTCCGTGGGGTCGCCAACTCGGGGCTAGCACGAGACTGGGACCTTTCTCACGATTCTCGTTCTGCCTCGTCAAACCGGGAGGACGGCGCCGTACAAGTTGTGAAACTGGCACGACAATTGCCGCGCTGAGGCCTCACCTGACCCGAAGTGGGTCAAGCAGTCCGACGCTGGAGAAGCCACTTTCCAAAGTAAGCGCGGCGAAAGCATGACGATGGTTGGCAAGGGAGAGAACAATGGAAGACACGCTCAAAGATGAACTTGGAGCGCCCAGAATAGTCGATCGGAGCACGTTCCAGGCGGAGCTGGACGCATTGCGGATTCGAGAGAAAGCTCACACAAGAGAAGGCGACGCCATTGCGGCCGTGCGCCGACGGCTCCCTATGGTCGAGGCGGACGGCGCCACACCACTCATTGGCGAACGTGGCGCGGTAACTCTATTCGAAGCGTTTGAAGGACGCCGGATGCTCATCGCGTACTACTTTATGTGGCACACCGGCCACCCTGCGCCCGAGCAGTGCGAGGGGTGCACATGGGTTACAACGCAGGTCCGCGAGCTTTCTTATATTCATTCGCGCGGTGTCACCTTCGCAGTCTTTTGCCAAGGCCCGTACGATGAGAGCGCGCGCTATCGCGAATTCATGGGCTGGGAGGTGCCTTGGTATTCAGCGGTGGACTCGCTCGAGAAGCTTTTGGTTGGACGCCGAGTGGGCAGGATGCACATCGTTTGCTACCTGCGACAGGGATCCAACGTCTTCGAGACGTACTGGACGACTAGTCGCGGGGTCGAGGTGATGGATAACAGCTACCGGTTGCTCGATTTGACGGTCTACGGGCGCCAGGAGAAATGGGAGGACTCGCCGCGCGGGTGGCCGCAACGGTGCTCCATCACGCGAACTAGCGACGGCTCGCCCATGTGGACACCAGTGCCAGTATGGCCGGAGGGACGACCCATCGCCCAGTGGCCGCGCCTCGAAAACGGACGGTCCGACAACCTCGGCATCGCGCACCGCTAGAGACTTCCGCCCGATGCCGAAGCTTGCGAAAAGAAAATGACATGAGCATCAAAAACAAAACAGTCTTAATCACCGGCGCAGATCGCTAAGGGCTCGTTGTTTGGAGCGTGCCCCTGTCGCAGATGGCGGCAAGTTTCTGGTTAACTCCGTAACCGTCCCTGTGGATTTGAAGCTGTGAAAAAACCTATTTCCGTTGTTTTTCGCACATTTTTTGGACAAGGAAAATGTCTAGCGATGCCCGAATAATCGCTCACCGAGCTTCTAATTGAGAAAGGTTTTCAGAGCCATTTTGGAGGTTGGGTTTTTTCACAGCTTCATTTTCAAGTTTCCGATTACGCGGGTGATAACCGGATTCAACCGATACCAAGCGACAACACAGGGCATGCCTGAGCCGACAGTAGCGCACCAAGATTCGGATCGGGCCACCGATTGCATCGCGAACGGGGCTAAACCTACGGTTAATTCTCTTCGCTCCATTGAAGGCTTGTCCTCCGTTCGACGCTCTGGCAGATTATCTGGAAGAAGAATCGATAAAGAGGAGACCTCCCGATGGCAAACCCCACCTACGGACCCGAAACCAAGCTGGAAGTCCGGCGAATGTTCGTAGCACCGCGCGAGAAGGTCTTCGAAGCGTGGACTCAGCGGGAAAAGGTAGAGAAATGGATGTGCCGGTTCCCGCGACACGAAACGCGTTTTAGCACGTCTGACGCGCGGCTGGGCAGCACCAATGTGATGGAAGTCAAGAATCCGCAAGGAGAAACGTTTAAGCAGAGCATTACGTACCGGGACATCGAGCCACCGAAAAAACTGGTTTTTACCTGGGACTGGCAGAAGTTCTCCGCGTCGGGGAAGAAGGTCGACGAGGCTCTTGACACCCTGGTGACGGTGGAATTTCAGCCGCGCGGAGCTTTTACGGAAGTGACTTTGACGCACGAAGGACTCGCCACTGCTGATCAGCGCGAGGCGCACAGCAAGGGCTGGGGCGGCTGCTTCGATCGGCTCGAGGAAGAGTTGAAAGCGTAGGTACAAAAAATTTGCGGGAGGCCCGGTTACGCACTACTAACCTGGAACGGATTAGGACTCAAGTCCTTCCATGAGAAGGCCGATCGATGTCAAGGCACACTTTTGGGTTTGCTGTTCGTGCCATGATTTTCTTTCCATTCAGCCAAGCCGCCTCTGTCGCCATCCTTCTATCCGCACTCTTTGGTGAGCGATTGTCGCTCGGTGCTAGGTGGGTGTTCTCGTTTCAGTAGGTGCTGCTACCTGATTAGCGTCCTCTCTTCTCACCTTTGCGGTGGGAGTTGGGCTCCAGGACTTAGCCGCAGTCACCTGGACTCGGCGGTCGAGCTCGGCGGTCCGGATCGAAACTCTAAGCCACTGCCCGCATCGCCTCCTGACTATTGCGCAGTGGTTCGTATACCTCTCCGCCCACCCACAACCGATGCAGCAGTACCGCCAACTTGCGCGCCACGGCCACTACCGCTCGCTTCTTGGCATTTTTTCCTCCTCGCTCGGCAAGCTTGAATCCCCATCTCCGCAGATCACTGTCTTCTCCAAACGGCCCCAGAATGTAGTGCGCCCCCTGCACCCTCATGGTGCGCAGATACCGGTCTCCTTCTTTGCTGATTTTCTTCTGTGGCTCGCTCTTCCCAGAGTTCCTGCGTCCAGCTTTTAACCCCAGAAAACAGCCCACCTCGCGACTCTTCTCGAACCGATACGGGTCCTCGATCGTCAGGATATAGGTCAGCGCGATCTGCGTTCCCACACCCTTCACCTGCTTGAGCAAGAACACTTCCGGGTACACTTCCTGGGCGATTTTCTCCATCCGTTCGTCGTACTCCTTAATGTGCTCGTTCAGCGATTCGACCTCTCGCAACAGTGGCGCCAGGACATCACGCAACTCCGCGCTCACTCCCTCGGCCAGTTTCTCGTTCACCTGATACGTGCCACATTTAGGTAGTCGTTCGCCATAAGATTTCACCAACCCGCGGGCTGCGTTCACCAGGGCCGTTCGCGCACTCACCAGTTCGGCTCGCGCCCGGATCACCGTCAGGTGAATTTGCGCCTGGGCACTGCGATGCCGCACCGGCCCCAATAGCTCGGGATCGATGCGCGCCAGTCTGGCCAGCGTTCGCGCGTCGTGTCGATCATCTTTTCGGTTGCTCTTGGTGATCAATTCCACTTTTTGTGCGTGCGCCACGAGCACTTCGTGCCCCAGCTCCGTTAGCAGCCGGCTTACCCAGGGCGAATGTGTTCCTGTCTCCAGGGCGATGAGACTTCGCGGTATCTTTGCAAACGTCTGCTTCATCGCTTCCGCTGTCGTCGCTACTTTCTGTTCCAGAATGATTTTGCCCGCTTCCTCCAAAACACAGTAGAACGACCAACGATCTCCCAAATCCACACCGATGGTTAGCTTTTTGCTCCTTCAAAATTTCGTTCCCCAATACCTGCACAGTGCTAATCTTCTTCATCGCCGGTCTCCTTTTTGCGCCTCGAGCGCGTCGTTCATTGGGAGCGTATCGCATCCCGCTGGAGACCGGCCTTCTCATCCCATCTGATTAACGCTAGCGCTTTACCGGATGCGCGTTCTCGGTGAGGAGTGAACGGAGGCGAGGAGCTCTGCGCGCGTCCGGTAAAGCCGTTTGGACGTGGCCGCCCGTGGTTGCGGTGGACGCGGGCCTTATGCAAATTCAATGGTGGGAAGGAGCGGCGTTAAGCCGTGCCGAGACTGTGCTGCAGGGCACGACACTTGACACCGTGCGCGCGGAAATTGGCTACGGCGAAAAAGGATCGCAAAGGTTGTGGTCGAAGAAGCTGGAAGAAGGGATCGGTTTGACCGCGAGGCACAGAGATGCGGAGCGCCCGCAAGGACGCAGAGTTTTCGAGTTGGAGAGAGTAGTCTCATGCCGCGACGCTGATTCCTGGTGGAGAACGAAGTTGGATTTCGGCAGCGGTGAGCCTCTCGATGACCTTCATCGGTCCACCGCATTTAGGGCAGCGCCAAGAATCGGGGAAGTCTTCGCTGGCAGAGGCGTGTGGATCGGCTGGCGGCTGTTGTGCCGAACCCAACAACTGAAAGCAAAGAGGCAAGAGCGTGGCGCGTTTGCGGTTGGCCAAAAAGCCGAAGTTACGGATGCGCACGAAGCCTTTGGGAAGGATGTGCAGTAAGAAGCGGCACAAGAATTCATCGAGCGATAGGGGCAGCAACTTCTGTTTGTTGTGGTCAGCAGAATCACGCCAGCGAAAAGTGACTTGGCCATCAGCGAAGGAGACCAGGCGGTGGTTGGAGATGGCCACGCGATGGGTGTAGCGGCCCAGATAGTGCAGCACATAATCGGGGCCACCGAAGGGACGTTTCAAGTAGACCACCCAGTCTTGCCGGTACAGCGGTCGCAGCCAGGCGGCAAAGATCTTGGGTTGCGCAAGAAGCTGCAGGTCTCCCTGGAAGTTGAGCTGGCCCTTGTGGAAAGCTTGTTCGAGAGCGTCGACGAACTTGCCGCGAAAAACTTCCCGCAGCACTTCCTTGGGAAGAAAGTAGTTGTCGCGCGAGCGAACCCAGCGGGTGTGATCGGGCGAGAGGCCGCCGGCAGGAACGACACAATGAACGTGCGGATGAATTTTGAGTTTTTGGCTCCAGGTATGCAACACGCTGAAGAAGCCAATCTCTGCGCCGAGGTGTCTGGGATTGCGAGCGACTTCGAGAAGGGTTTCCGCACTGCTGCGGAACAGAAGATCGTAGAGGATCTTCTTATTCTGCAGAACCAGTGGTGCCAAGCGGCCGGGGAGTGTGAAGACCACGTGCAGGTAGCGGGTCGGGAGTAATTCTCGTCGACGCGCAGCGATCCAGCGTTCCCGTGCAGCGATCTGACACTTCGGGCAGTGGCGATTGCGGCAGCTGTTATAGGAGATGGTGGCACGATGCCCGCAACGGGTGCACTCATCGAGATGACCGCCGAGTGCGGCGGTACGACACCGGCGAATGGCTCGCAGCACTTTGACGTGCTTCCAGCTGAGCCAGTGACGATTTCGTTCGAGGAAGACATCTCCCGCGGCGCGGATCAGATCGGCCACCTCCAGTGGTGGCCGGCTCATCTACTCCTCCCCTGTGGACCTCTCTTGCAGCTGCAGCGAGTCCAGAGGACTGGAAGTTGCGTGGAGATGGCGCTCCGAAAGATGTAGGTAGATAGTGGTTTCTTTCAGATCGCGATGACCTAACAGGATCTGAATGGTGCGCAGGTCCGCACCATCCTCGAGGAGATGCGTCGCAAAACAGTGACGCAGCGTGTGCGGATGAACACCGTTCTGGAGGCCGGCTCGCTGGGCGGCTTGCTGGCACGCATGCCAAACGGTTTTCGTATCGATCGGGTGATCGGCGCCATGGTCGTGATGGCCCGGAAAGAGCCAGACTCTTGGTTTTCTGCGTAGGCGGTGCCAGTGCTCACGAAGTTCTTCCAGCAATTTAGGACTGAGCATTACGTCGCGGTCTTTGCGCCCCTTGCCGCCTCGGATGTGAATCACCATGCGCTTGCTGTCGACATCGCTGAACTTTAAATGCGTCAGCTCGGCACAGCGTGCGCCGGTGGCGTAGAGGGTCAGCAGCAGAGTGCGATGGAAGGAAGTGCCGGCCGCCTGAATAAGTTGCGCAACTTCTTCCTGGCTGAGGATCGCTGGCAGGCGATGGTTCCTTTTTGGATAAGGAGTGTCGGCGACGCTCCAAGCCCTTCTTAGAGTCTTAGTGTAAAAGAACCGCAAGGCTGCCAGACGAACCGCGACGCTACCCGCCGACAACTTGCGCTTCTCAAATAGTTCCGCTTGGTATTCGCGAATATGTCGAGGGCCTAAGCGATCTGGGGAGCAGTTGAAGTGTCGAGCAAAATCCTCGACTGTGCGGATGTAGGAACGTGTGGTATGTGGAGCGTAATTACGGCGCTGGAGTTCCTCCAGCATCAATTTACGAAGATGGGTCACAGGAACACCTCCTGTGACCCACATTTACATCAAGCCATCGAGCAACCAACGCTCCACTACCTCACGCGTAGCGTCCGCCGCCGGGCGGCTACGTCCAAACGCATTAACCGTCCATATTGGTACTATGAGCTACTTGCCCGGTTCGACGACTTACCATGGCACAAGTTGACATACACTCACTGACTGATCGAGGTGGTCCAATGAACTGGAACAAATGGGTTCGGCAGACCCACCGCTGGCTGTCCATTGCCTTCACGGTGGCCGTCATCGTCAATGGCATTGCGGTCGCACAGAAGAAGTACACGGCCTCGCTGGGTCTCTTGGCGGTACTCCCGCTCGCCTTGCAATTTTTCACCGGTCTGTACTTGTTCGTGCTGCCGTATGCCGCGAAGTGGCGCAGCGGCTCACGCGCCGACTGATCGGACAACCCGCCGCGCGACGAAAGACGGCTCTGAACGGTACGTTCGCGCCGATACATAGAACGCTGGTCAGTAGGTCTTGATTGATGTCATAACGACGTCGGCCTCGCTACGGTCTGAGTAAACTGTTCGGTGTTCACCCCAACAGTGCTCGGATCGAAGGAAGCCGAGATGCAGATTATAGGATGTGATTTGCACGCTCGCCAACAGACGTTGGCGATGTTGGACACCGGAACAGGAGAAGTAGTAAATCGGACTCTCACGCACGAAGGCAACAGCGTGTGGGAGTTTTATTCCGCGCTTGCAGGTCCGGTGCGTGTAGGTATCGAAGCGACCGGATCGATGAAATGGTTTTGCACCTGATGGAGGAGCTGTCGCGGCAGCTCACCCATTTGGTTTTGAAGTGCTGAGCTTTAAGGACTTGACTTGATACTTGCCCTCATCCTCGTTCAATTCCGAAAAATTGAAGATTAGGGCGTCGCGGGAGGCCACGATCTCGCCCGCGAAATAGTAGACTTGGCCCGCTTCGGCGTTAAAGCATGTCGCCTTAACACTCTTCTTCAACGTTTCTAGGTCCGATTGCCAACTTGCGCACAGGTGGTGTACTCCAGAGGCCACCGTCAACGCGAAATATGAATCCCCCTTGTTGGCGCCCACCCAGGTTCCGTCCATACCGAAGCGGACTGTCGCATAGTGGAACGGGGTGATCATTTGGTTTTGGTTTTCGATAAAGATGATCACCGCTTTGCCCTCTGCTGGTCTGGCAGGCAGGGGCTGGCCCGTTTCTGTCTTGACGTCGAATTTGACTTTGTCGTCTCCGCAGGAATCCGGCAAAGTGGTAGCCCAAGCCCGCCCAGCGCAGGCGAGCGATGCGCACAGAACCAGTGCCCTAAGACCTGGCTTCATAAGGATTCTCCTGGAGACCCGGACGCGCCCACGACCGCTGCGGTTACGCAAGACGGCTCCCAACGCCGCGTTGACGAGTACACTCAAGGAAGTCCCGTCCGACGAGGAATTTGAAACTTCCGGAGTTTGGAGAGTATCCTTCGCTGGGAGCGGGACCGGAAAAAGCAATCCCTATCAAACCACCACCGCATGAAGATGAAAGCTCTTCTGTTCAGTTCTTATAGCCGGCGCATTTGGCGAATCGCCATTCTGAGTTTCGCCATCGCATTCTTAATCGCCGCAACCGCAGCTCCGAACCGGCGACTTACTCCAGCGGGTGTTCTTTCTAGCATGGAACGCGTGGCGAATTGGCAGCTCGCGCATCCTTCGGCGCACCCCACGACCGACTGGACGCAGGCCGCCGGAGACGCGGGGATGATGGCTCTGGTCGGCATCTCAGGTGACTCGAAATATCGTGATGCGCTGCTCGCGATGGGCGAGGCCAACGGGTGGAAAACCGGACCACGCTTGTATCATGCCGACGATTTGGCTATCGGCCAAACGTACGCAGGTCTCTATGTTCTTTATCGCGACCCGAAAATGATCGCGCCGTTAAGGTCGCGGCTCGATGCCATTCTCTCCGCGCCACCGAACGCCGAAAGCTTGGATTTCCATCAGCCTAACGACCAGGCCACCCAACTGTGGTCCTGGTGCGATTCGCTGTTCATGGCCCCACCCGTTTGGATGCAGCTCTTCGCCGCCACTGGCGACGAGCGCTATCTCGATTTTGCGGTGAGGAATTGGTGGCGTACTACGGCCTATCTTTACGATCCGAGCGAACATCTCTACTTCCGCGATAGCACCTACTTCGACCGGCGCGAAACCAACGGCAAGAAAATCTTCTGGAGCCGCGGCAATGGTTGGGTCATGGCCGGGTTAGTTCGCGTGCTGCAGTTGTTGCCGACAAACCATCCGAGCCGCGCACGGTTCCAGCGATTGTTCCAAGAAATGGCGGAGACGATTCTCGGTGATCAGCAACCCGACGGCCTGTGGCGTTCGAGCTTGCTCGACCCGGACAGTTATCCGCTCAAGGAGTCGAGCGGCTCGGGGTTCTACGTCTACGCGCTGGCTTGGGGCGTGAATCAAGGTTTGCTCGATGCCACAAAATTTAAGCCTGGAATCCACAAAGCGTGGACAGCCCTTGTCGACAGCGTGGACGCTGAGGGCAAATTGACGCATGTTCAACCCATCGGCTCCGATCCGAAAACATTCGCAGACGATTCCACCGAGGTATTTGGTGTCGGCGCGTTTCTGCTGGCGGGCAGCGAGGTATACCGCATGGTGGTATTTGAGAATGCCAAGCCGCTGGCGATCGAGGTGACCAATCCGGCCCAATTCTATCGCCATTGCGAAACGGTGGAACTGAGCCTTGCTCGGTTGGCCGACCGAGGATTGCATTCGACAAACCTTGCGGTGATGGACGGCCTCGGCTCCCGCATTCTCGATTCGCAGACTTACGCCAGCGAACCAGGGCGGCCGGTGAACATCCTCATTTTACAGGCGGATCTGGCGCCGGGGGAGACGCGGACCTACTACATCATGGACGTTTCCGCTTTGGCTGCCGTACCGCGCCCGATTGTGAAAACCTACGCGCGGCAAATCGGCGAGCGCTACCGCGACATGGCCTGGGAGAGCGATCGAATCGCGCATCGTGTGTACCAGCAAGACTTGATTCCAGCTGAGGGCACGGTGAGCAGTGGCGTGGATGTGTGGGTCAAGAGCACGCGCGCCCTGGTGATCAATAAGTGGTACAAGAACGGCGATTATCACAAAGATCATGGCGAGGGGTTGGATGATTATCGCGTCGGGCGCAGCCGGGGTTGTGGTGGCCTCGGCATTTGGGACGGTCATACCTACTACGTGTCGAGCAATTACCGCAGCGCACGAATCATCACCGCTGGGCCGATCCGTTCCGAATTCGAGCTGACCTACGATGCCTGGGATGCTGGAGAAGGAAAAATCTCCGAGACCAAGCGCATCCGCATCGACGCTGGCTCTAACATGACTCGTGTCGATAGCATGTTCGCCGGGAGCCATCGCCCGAGGTTCCAAGTCGGGATCGGCATCGCGCAACGTCCAGGCAGCGGCGCGATCGCGCAGAACCAAGAAGAAGGTTGGATGAGTTATTGGCAGCCTGCCGACCGGGACCGCGGAAACATAGGATGCGCGATCGTGCTACCGGACAAGATCGCGAAATTCGCGACCGAAAGCGCCACGCTGCCCAAGCTGACGCAAACGGAGATCGTTACCCCGAGCAACGAGGGCTTGCCGCCAATCGCCAATTTGCTGGCAGTAACGCCGGCGGAGGCCGGCAAGCCATTTCTGTACTATCTCGGTGCGGGTTGGAGCAAGAGCGACGATTTTAGCGTGGAAACGGACTGGGAGAATTACGTGCGACAATTCATCGCGCGGCTTCGTGCACCGCTAAAAGTGAAACTCAAAAATAAATAGCTGTCTCGGCTGGCGGGCAGAGGCGCCGCGCGTGGCTGCGTCACCTGCTCTCGGGGCAGGGAGTCAAGGAGCAAGTCGGACCTGACACGTCCCAATCAACACCGCTCGACGGATACCTGCGTGTCAATCCGAGCCGCTCATAGCGGCTGCCTGCTCGAAGTTTTCTTCTTCACATGTGGCCGATTGACTTAATCCGCTCGAACTTGTTCGAGCTTTTTTAACGCGGATGACCTGGCGCCGAGACCTGGCGTCAATCGGATACCTCGCGTTACAAGTCAAGCTGTCGTCGCCCATCAGCAAGTCCCGAGCGGTCCACGACTGTGCGCCCAAGACATCGCGGGAGAGCGAGCGGTGAAGAACGTAACATTTTCACTCTTCACATCATTCTTCACCCACGTCTTCACCCTGTGGCCCTGCAGTGGGCTGAAAGAGAACGCGATGCCTGAACCGAAACTCGAAAAGCAGCGGCCGGAAAACTACCAAAACGGGCGGGAGCCCCACTTTTTCGGCTTTCAGCCGCCCCAAAAGCTCGTGGGGTCGCTCCCGCCCTCTTCAACAAGACGCGACAGTTGCTCTGTCGTGTCCACAGGCAATCGTAACGAACCGTAGTAAGGCGCATCTAGCGACGGGACGGCTCCAGAGCTGGCAATCCTCAGGGCGAATTTATTTTCGCTTTCCAGCGACACAATTTTCTTTTCCAACACTGAATAGGTAAGTAGAGGAAGAGATCTTGCCTCAGTCCCTTCCTACGCGGGAGCCGTCATGGAGCCCGCGTTGTCAATTATCAACCAATCCCCAGTCGTCGCCTGTCGGCTAGAGTGGGGTCTGATGGACTCGCCCTAGCCCATCAATGAGATAGCCCCACTTCCAGCCTTCTAATTTCGGTGAGGCAAAGATTGGATGGGTCTGATTGGTTAGCTCATTTGAGTCAGAGTACCGATCACAGGAGGACTTTTGCAGAGTCTTCAACGACGAAAGGAGAAAAGACGTGGCGATCCTAAAATCACCGCCCAGACCACCGAAGAATGAAACGCTACAAAGTCGTGTCGAGGCGCAAATCAAAGCGAAGCTCCACAGTTACGTTGAATTCATCAATTCTTCTGAATCGTACGTAGTCAGCGAGGCTTTGAAACTGCTGTTTCGAAAAGACAGCGAGTTCAGGACTTGGCTCGAGAGACAGCATCAAGTCGACGATCAGCCACAAAACGGAGGGGGCTCTCTGATCGACACAGCCAGCACAACATGAAAGCGAGCAGTACGCAATTCGATGATGCCGCAACAAACGCTGCAACAGGCGAGCAACGCTGCCGAGCTAACCGTTTGCTCACCGTGCAAGAAGTGGCTGAATTGTTGCAGGTGCCCCCGTCCTGGATCTACGGACACATGCGCAAACGGTCCAGAGAGCGATTACCGGGCTACCGACTTGGGAAGTACTGGCGGTTCAGTGAAGACGAAATACCGGCATGGGTCAAATGTCACCGCGAAGGTGACTGTGCCGCTCGACAGCAAGGCAACACTTTTAGATGACACGGAACCTGCCAAGCGCGCCATCAGGGGGACATCAAGTTCCCACGAGTTTTCATCGAACGCTGCTCTTCGCGCGTAGCCAACGCTAGAAAGCTTGCTCAAGGATTGGCGCTTCACCAAGCAGGGAGTGATCGCGTGGTTGCGGACATGACTTACAAAGAACTACCAACATGCTAGCCACTCTGCGTAAACTTGTACCCGACGCAAGAGAGAGCGGACGAATCAACGAAGAGGACCGTACGATTCGACGCTGTTTTCACACTGGCTGTTTATTCAAGAGAGGCAAGCGACGTAAAACTTGGGTCGCGCGTTGGAGAGAATCAGTAATTGAGCCGAACGGCACGATCAAGAGAGTGCTCCGATCTCAAGTGCTGGGACTAGTCAACGAACTCTCCGAGCGCGAGGCCCATAACAGAGTCAGCGTTCTCTTTCGACCCATCAACGAAGGGAAATACCGACCGGAAGCAACCATGACATTCGGCCAATTCTTAAACGAGTGCTGGGAGCCTGCTGTGGTGCCGCATTTGGAACCACCTTCCGTCCGTTATTGCGGCAAGCAGATTCAACGACATCTGCTGCCAACGTTCGGTGGGGTGCGCGTTAAGGACATCACAAAGGCAGAGGTACAGCGGTTTCTCGGACAGAAACGCAAGCAGGGTTTATCTGGTTCCAGCGTCCACGGGATGCGGACAGCATTAGGGAAAGTCCTGCAGACTGCTGTGGACTGGGGTTACCTAGATCAGAATCCCGCTCGTGGCATATGTCTGGGCGATCGTACACCGGTTCAGGAGCGAGCCTACTTGTTGCCTGACCAACTCTCGCCCTTACTCAATTCCCTTTCCGAACCCTGTCGAACACTGGTAGTGATCACCGTGTTGACCGGGCTGCGGATCGGCGAATTACTCGCGCTTCGCTGGAAGCATATCGATTTCATCCACAGCGCAATCCACGTGCGCGAGACCGTCTATGAGGGGCGTTTTGGGAGCCCGAAGACGAAGAGCAGTCGCAGAGATGTGCCGATGAGCCGGCCAGTACGCGAGGCATTCCTGGCACAACGAAGTGTGCTCTCGGGTATGGATGGGGACTCTCTAATTTTTACTTGCCGCAACGGCTCGCCGCTCAATCCGAAAAATCTTCTCCGTCGAGCGTTGCAGCCGGCTTGCCGAGAGCTTGGCTTGCCAGTTATTGGCTGGCATAGCTTCCGGCACACACATGCAACGTTGCTCGGGGAGGTCGGAGAGTCGCTACGGACCGCACAGGCGATCCTTGGGCACTCGGACCTCAAGACAACACTTAACGTTTACACGCACGCGATACCTGAGTCACAAAAGCGTGCGGTAGACAAGGTGGCTGGCTTAGTGTTCCCAAATGTTCCCGAGTTCTCAGCGGATCCAAAAAATGGAAAAGTGAACTGATTGAAAAGAAGCGAGTTGGAAAATCTGGAGCCGAGGCCCGGACTTGAACCGGGGACCTGCCGATTACGAATCGGCTGCTCTACCAACTGAGCTACCTCGGCGCCTGTTCGACTGTAACATCGGCGGAAAAAAACTGTCAAACTTTGGGCGCCGAGTGTACACCGCCGATGCGCGTAACCGGCCCACTGCGCGAAGCTTGCGATATTGCGGCAATGCTCACCGCGAGATAGGATACATCAGCCACGCGACGCCGACGCCAACCAGAACGAATAGTGTAAATGACCACAATGCATACTTAACGCCGCCCGGTCTTACGCGTTGCGTCAAGCACGCCAGCGCCACGGAAACCAGCAGCGCGAACAGCAGCATCGCCCCAAAATGGCTGAGCCGCAGCAGGCTGTTGATCAATATGAACGCGCCGCAAATCACTCAGCTTCTCCTGCCCGTGGCAATTTCGATTGCGTCCAACACAGCCAGGACGTTTACCACTCCGGCCGCGGCGATGAAGCGCGTGCCGTAATCTCCTGCGGCGCGCGAGACGTCTGGCCCGGCGGCCTCGAAGAAACGCGAAAAATAATAAAAGACGCCGGTGCCGGCATCCGCCACGAAACCGAGCGTGCCGAATGGATCGCCGGAATGCGGAGGGAAAACGTTGCCTCGAAGCAGGTAGCCGGTGACCACCAGGCCGCCGACAGCGACGAAAAACAGGAGCGCACGGCCCCAGCGTCCTAGCAGCAAGTGTCCGAGGCCCGGCACCAGCCATGCCGCCAGCGCCGCGAAAAGCGCGAGTGCGGCGCGACCGGCCCTTGCGGCGAAGGTATGTGAGGACGCGATCGCATGGGCGGCTGGAGCTTGGCCTGTTGGCGTTTCTTCAGCAAGCGCATCGTGAGGGACACCTTGCCTTCCGGAGTCCTCGTTCTCAGTCGTTTGGTTGACTGGCGCTTCGCCGAACGCCGCTTCGTTCCCGGGCACGTCGTTCACAGTCACCTAAGCCAGCAGCGGAAGAATTTCTTCCTGGATGGCGCCAGTAACGCGCGCTTCGTTCTCGCCGACGTACACGTTTACTTCGCTGCGCACGCCGAATTCGGGCAAATAAATTCCAGGCTCAACGGAGAAGCAGGTGTGCGGCGCGATTTTTCGATCGTCGCGCGTCTCCAGGCCGTCCATATTTGCGCCGTTGCCGTGAACTTCCTGGCCGATACTGTGTCCGGTGCGATGCACAAAATATTTTCCGTAGCCGGCTTTGCGAATCGTTTCGCGCGTCACGCGGTCCACTTCCCAGCCGTGCACGGGGCGTTTTTTCGCCACTGCATCCTTGACGAATTCGATCGCGGCGTTGCGCGCGTTTTTCACGATGCGAAAAATTTTGGCGTAGGAATCCGGCACGCGCTCGCCTAGATAACCAACCCACGTAATGTCGTAATAGACGCTTCCGGGCCGATTCAGCTTGGCCCAGATGTCGAGCAGCAGCAAATCTCCGGCGCGTATGGGGCGCGAGCCGACCGCTTGCGGTTCATAGTGCGGGCTGCCGTTGTTCGGTTGCACGGCGACGATGGGCGGCTCGGCGGTTGTCAGTCCACCTGCGCGAAATTGCTCGACGATCCATTGCTGCAGCTCGAATTCGGTGAGCGGCTTTCCTTCCCGGACAAATTTCGCGGCGCGCTGGAAAGCTTCGCGGGTGACGCGATCGACGATCTTTCCTGCTTCGCGATGCCCCTGGAATTGTTCTTCGGACCAGCTAGCCTCAAATTTCTGCACCAGGTCCGCGGAGCTGACTACTTTCTTCTTCAGCTTGCGAATCAGCTCGATCGTTCCGGCGTCCACCAGGCCGATGTAGGGAATATTGTTTTCCGGCGAATATTGCATCGCGATGGTCTTGCAGCCGGAAAGCACCCTCGGCAGCATTTTGTGCAGCTCTTCCCAGCCTGCGTACAGAATTTTCTTGCCTTCGAGGGTGTCCAGCGTTCCCTGCTCAATTTTGTGCACCAGCTTGCGCGCTTCGCCTTTGGCGGGAATGAAATAAAACCAGCGCCGCGTGACCATAGCGTTCGGATCGAGGCCGAGGATATTTCCCGCTATCGGATCGCGATGATGATGGTCGCAAAAAAGCCAACCGTCGAGCTTGGCGGCGCGCAACGCGGTCTGGATGGCCTTGATGTCGGGCATTTTGTCAGTCCTTCGCTTGCTTCGCCGGGCGTTTTGCTGCTGCCGCCAGCGCCAGCACGTGCGCGGGTTTCACGCCTGCAACGATCACACGTTTTCTGCGGCTCTTTTCGCCGGCCACGATTCTAACAGCCGTCCGCGGCACGTTCAAACTCTCTGCGAGCAATCGCGTGAGGGCTTCGTTAGCGCGATCGTCCACAGGCGGGGCCGTGAGGCGAATCCTCAACGCGTCCGCGTACTCGCCTTCGATTGCGTCGCGACTCGCGCGAGGCTGCACTTGTACATAAAATGACACGCCGTCGTCACTGGCGGTGATTTCCATTTTCTTCGGTGATTCCCCTGGCGGCGCATGCGAGTCCCGCGCTCAGGGTCCGCCCAACTTATAACTCCTCAGAGACGTAAAGTAGAGATATACTCGCGCTCTTCGCACCAGAATCTTCGCCCGCAAAGGAGGGCGCCGCACATGTCCAGCACCGGCTTTGCTTTCGCCAATCCCCAACCGTCTCCGGATGACTTTAACACTTTCAACCCCCAGGATGTTTACGCCGATTCCGCGGTAGTGACCACGCCGGTGACCGAAGCGATTCCAGCGCCGTGGAAAAATCCGCCCGTCATGGCGCTGGCCGACGTCCTGGGCAGCGCCGTCGTGCAGCAAATCCAGGGCGCGGGACAAATCGTGTTTCACTCCGTCGGTGATACCGGCGGTGTCAAGGAGCCATCGCACCAGTTCGCCGTTGCGGATGCGATGACCGATGACCTGAACGGAAAGGATTACAGCAGCGGGCGCCCCGCGCTGCTTTTCCATCTGGGAGACGTCGTCTATTTCTTTGGCCAGGAACGTTACTATTACGATCAGTTCTACGATCCCTACCGCGATTATGCCGGGCCGATTTTCGCCATCCCGGGGAATCACGATGGCGTGCTATTTCCGAGCGAGCCGGTAAAATATTCGCTGCAACCGTTCTCCGAAAATTTTTGCTCGCAGACGCCGACGAAGGATCCCTCCGCCAAAGGTTTTGCACGCACCACTATGACGCAAGGCGGCGTTTACTTCACACTGAACGCTCCCTTCGTGAAGATCATCGGCTTGTACTCGAACACGAGTGAAACGACCGGAGTATTGAGCGGCGGAGTGGCCGGCACGCAACAAACAGCTTTCCTGCTGGCACAATTACAGGCCGCAGCCGCGCAACGCAAACAATCAGGCAGCGCTCCGTTCGCGCTGATTATTGCGGTGCACCATCCGCCATTTACGATCAGCAGCGAACATTTTCCCAGTCCGCAAATGCTGGCGGCAATTGACACCGCGTGCCGGTCGGCCGGAATTTGGCCGGACCTAGTGCTTTCCGGACACGCGCACCTCTATGAACGTTACACGCGGGTGATGAAGGCGGACGGACGCCAGATTCCGTACCTGGTCGCGGGAAATGGTGGCTACTTCAATTTGAGCAAACCGAAGACTGGAAAAAATGGTGCGTTGCCGCAGCCGGGCGCCGTGGGAAATGACGGTAAGGGCAATCAGCTCACGTTGATCGCTTACAACGACAATGTATTTGGATTCTTGCGACTCACGGTCAACGCCAAGTCAATTCAATGTCAATCGCTCGGCGTGGATGAAACCACGCGCACTGCTTCGGCGATGGATCAATTCACTCTTGACCTAACGAAGCACGTGGTTAGCAGTGGCGCGTCCGCCGCTAAATCGCGCAAGAAGGCAAAATCGGTGACGGTGATAAAGAGGAAAGTCCCGCCTCCGGGAGTTCATTCGCGGATGGGCAGAAAGAAGAACAAAAAAGTAAAACAATAACCGCGAATCGCTCACTTCGAGGCGTTCTACACCGAGCGCAGAACGCGAACAGGACGAGCCCGTCACAAACCAGCGAATCAGGCTACGGAGCCGCGCGGACCGAACAGCGCCGTGCCCACACGAATTTCCGTGGCGCCTTCTTCGATGGCAACTTCGAAATCGTGGCTCATGCCCATGGAAAGGATCGGCAGCGCACGGCTAAGCTTACGGCTCAGATCTTCGCGCAATTCGCGCAGCTTGCGGAAATAAGGACGCACGCGCTCGGGCTCATCGAAAAACGGAGGAATGGTCATCAGCCCGGCGAATTCCAAATGCGCGAATGGCGCAATGCTTGTCGCCAGAGACAGCAAGTCTGCTTCCGCAACGCCGCTCTTGGTTTCTTCATCGCCGAGGCGGACTTCAATCAGCACGGGCAGGCACTTCCCTTCCGCGTCCGCCGCAGCGTGAAGTTTTTTCGCGAGCGCGAGATCGTCCAACGAATCCACACGGCGAAAAAGGTGCGCCGCGCGGCGGGCTTTGTTGCTCTGCAAGTGGCCGATCAGGTGGCACGTCGCGTCCAGATCCGCTACCTTCGGCTGTTTCGATTCCCACTCCTGGACGCGATTTTCTCCGAAGTGGCGCAGCCCAGCCTCGTAAGCCGCGACGATCGTTTCGGCCGGATGAGTTTTCGACACGGCCACCACGGTGATTTCTTCAGCGCGGCGGCCACAGCGCTCCGCAGCACGCGCGATGCGTTCTTGAATTTTCGCCCAGTTCTCGGCGATCGATGAAGATTGGTTTACCATCGCCGCGATTCTAACATGGCGAAAAGCTGTCTATTAGGTCCAGGCACGAGCCAGGGCTGACGAGTCGCCGGCCTATGCTAGACTGTGTTTCAAATCAATGCCTGCCCGCGGCAAATTCATCGTCCTCGAAGGAATCGACGGCTCGGGGAAACGCACCCAACTCGAAATGCTGACGCAAGCGTTGGCGTCACGCGGCGTCGCTTTCACACAAGTGAGCTTCCCTCGTTACGACGGATTTTTCGGCAAACTTGTGGCGCGCTTCCTCAATGGCGATTTTGGCCCGCTGGAATCCGTCGATCCGCATTTCTCGGCATTACTTTACGCGGAAGACCGCCACGATTCACGCGCGGCGCTGGAATCCGACTTGGCCGCCGGAAAGATGCTGCTGGCAGACCGCTACATCGCTTCGAACCTGGCGCATCAGGGCGCTAGGGTGCCGCCGAAAAAGCGTCGGGAGTTCCTGGCGTGGCTCAAGCAGCTGGAATACGATGTCTACGGGATGCCTCGGGAAGATTTGGTGGTGTACCTCCGCGTGCCGCCCAGCGCGGCTCATCGACTGGTAGGCGAAAAAACCGCGCGCGGTTACACGAAGCGGCGACGCGATTTGCTGGAGGCGAACCTCAAGCACCTCCAGACTGCGTCGGACGTCTACGATGAGCTGTCGCGACAGCCGAATTGGGCGAGGATTGAATGCGCGGATTCAGCGCGCGAGCGAATTCATAAGATTGAAACTAAGGCGCTCAGCAAGGTGAATCGCACCGCACGTACCCGCAAATCCGCGACCGTTCCGCTGCGCTCGCCCAAAGCAATTCACGAAGAAATTCTGGCCACGATTGTGGCGCACGGATTCCTGCCATCAACGGGAAAGGGCAGCTGAATGGGCTTCAACGAATTTCTCGGCAACGAACGCATCGTCACCGCGTTGCGCGGGATGCTGCGCCGCGACCGCGCGCCTAGCGCTCTGCTCTTTACGGGGCCGCGCGGGATCGGCAAATACACGCTGGCGCGCATGTTTGCACAGGCCGCGAATTGCGAGCGCCTGCCAGACGATTTTTGCGGCGAATGTGAATTCTGCAAGCGCATGGCGCCGCTAGCCGATCCCGCCGCGCTGGTTGCGGCCGGGCTCACGGAACGCGGCGAATCGGCAGATGCGGCGATGGTCGAGCGCGTGCCGCTGATCATCGAACCGCATCCGGACGTGTGGCTGCTCGTACCCGATCCGGTGCGCCGCCTCGCGCCCGTCGCGCGCCCGATGATTCGTGTGGGCCAGTTGCGCGCGGTGCAACGCGCTGCGTACTTCAAGCCGCAGGGACGCCAACGCATCTTCCTTCTGGATGACGCGCACACTATGCGCTGGAACGACGCCGACCTGTTCCTGAAAATCCTGGAAGAACCGCCGGAAAGCGCGACGCTGATTCTGCTCGCTCCGACGCCCGACTCGGTGCTCCAAACCATCCGCTCGCGCTGCCTGCAATTCCATTTCGCGCCCGTTGGAGTGGAGCAAATCGAAAAGTTTCTTGGCGAACGCACCGAAGCTAAAGCGCCGGAACGCAAGCTAGCGGCGGAACTCTCGAGCGGCAGCCCCGGCATGGCACTGGTATTGAACCTGGAAGAATCCGCGCGGCTGCGCCGCAGCGTCCTGAGCCTGCTGGAAAAAACAATCAACGGCCGAAAGACCGCGGAGATTTTTGCCGCCACCACGCAGCTCGCCAAACAGGAAAAGGAATCGTTTGAAAATATCCTGACGCTGTTCTATAGTTTGCTCACAGACCTTCTTGAACTATCCCAAGGTCCGAAGAGTAGTCTCGCTCGGAATCCCGATTTACGCCGCGAATTGGAAGCACTAAGCGGGAAAATAGACTTCGAGTGGGTCTCGCGGGCTACCCGAGGCCTGGATCGCCTGGAAAACCGTCTGAAGCGGAATATTAGCCGCCAGCTGGGGCTGGACGCGCTTCTGCTTTCATTGAGCAATCGCCAGGGCGGGAGGCCGCAATAACGTTTTTTTGCAAAATGTCTGCAACCTAAAACGTTTTTCCACAGTCATAACAGGATGTAGTCATCGGAAGGAGCACTCATGGTAAACCGTAAGCTTTTTCGTCCTACTCTTACCGACGTGAAAGAACAATTCCCGGCGCGACCGATTCAAACCGTACCGGCGCAAGGCACGCAGCGCAAGAAGCCCGCGCCGCCTGAACAGACTCATGCGGAAAATTTCTACTATGTGAAGCAGATGCAGTCGCGGACCCCTGTGGCTGTGGTGCTGACGGACGGTGAAGTCCTGCGCGGAAGCGTGGAATGGTACGACCGAGACTGCATCAAGCTGACTCGCTACGGCAGCCCGAACCTGCTCGTTTACAAGCACTGCATCAAGTATCTTTATAAAGAGGGTGAAGACGCGGCGCAGGGCGGCACGAACGGCTCGAACGGATCAGGCGGGTCTAACCACTCGGACGAATAACCGTTTGTGAATGATAATTTGTGAAGATTGACTTGTAATCCGGCGCGCGGGGGGCGCCGCGTGGCTGCTTGTGCGCGCTCTACGCGGGCCGTTTTTTGCGGTTCTTCCGGAACGGTCCCACAAAAAAAGTCATTAGAGCCTTGCCGACCAAGCGGCGGGCGTCATCGGTAACATCGCAATCCACCACGGCGACGTGCCGGCCAATCCGTACGACGATGGCTTCAGCGGTGACGCTGCCACCCTCGACCGCCTCCAAATAATTAATTTTCATCTCGATGGTCGCGACGCGTGTGCCGCGCGGACATGCCATATACGTCGCCAGTCCCCCTGCCGTATCGGCCAAAGCAGCCAGCACGCCGCCGTGGACCACGCCATGCACTTGCAGGTGCCTCTTGTTTACGCGCATGCGCAGGACGACTTTGCCGCGCTCCGCCACAACCAGAGAAAATCCAAAATGCTTGGTGGTATGGTTCTCGCGCAGACGCCGGCGCATCTCTTCGGCAGCCAGATGCTCGATGGACTTCGACTTGACTGATTGAGATTGCGCCATGTCAATAGGCCGTGAGGCCGCCGTCGAGCGGGAATGACACACCGGTAACCCACGACGCGTCTTCCGAAGCCAAATAAACCGCCATCATTGCGACATCCTCCGGCTTGCCAAGCCGTCCGGTGGGAATTTCGGCAACGCGTTTTTGGATCTCGGCGGCAGCGTTCCCGGTCATCTGAATTGACTGCATGCCGAGTTCGGTCTCCACGATCGTGGGGCAGATGCAATTCACGCGGATCTTCTCGTGCGCGTGATCCAGTGCCATCGCGCGAGTCAGGCCGGAGACCCCTGCTTTCGCCGCGCAGTAAGCCGCGCGGTCTTTGCGCGCCACCAACCCGAGCACTGAACCGACATTGACGATCGAACCGCCCCCCGCCCTGCGTAGCGGCGCCAGCGCAGCCCTCGAGACAAAGAATGTGCCGGTCAGGTTTGCGGCCAGTACTCGGTTCCAATCTTCATCGGAGGTGTGCTCCGCGGTCGCAACAACCACGGCTCCCGCGTTGTTCACAATCGTATCGAGCCGCCCGAAATGCTTCTCCGCCTGCTCCAGCGCGCCCTCCACCGATGATCGCTGCGTAACGTCACACCCTACCGCGAGCGATTTGCCACCCGCCGCCGCAATTTCGCCCGCGACCTTGTCGAGAGGGTCCTGCCTACGGCCACCTACCGCTACTTGCGCGCCCTCGCGCGCAAAAGCCAAGGCACAGGCCCGGCCGATGCCGGTGCCGCCGCCAGTGATGAACGCTACTTTGCCTGAAAGTCGCAGCATCGAGAACGCCCGTTGGTCCGTCTAATGTGGGACCGGAAGGCGCGAATCTAGCATCCGGCCGCCCCCGGGTGCAAGCCAGCGTAAGCGAGCCCACTTGGACGGCCACGGTTGCCGCTCGCGCGCGATGGCTGATACAGTGCCGAGAGGTCCCATGAAAATCGGAATCACCTGCTATCCAACGTACGGTGGCTCTGGAGTAGTCGCCACCGAGCTGGGCATCGAACTGGCCGCGCGCGGGCACGAAATCCATTTCATCAGCTACGCCATGCCCATCCGGCTGAGCTCCGTACACGAACGCATCCATTTCCATGAAGTGGAGGTGACTTCCTACCCGCTTTTTGACCATCCTCCCTACACTCTGGCGCTCGCGACGAAAATGCTGGAAGTGGCCGAGCAGGCGCAGTTGGATTTGCTGCATGTGCACTACGCCATTCCGCACTCGGTGAGCGCTCTGCTGGCACGCATGATGGCCACGCCGAAAAAGCTGCCGTTTATCACCACTCTCCACGGCACGGACATCACGCTAGTGGGCAGCGATCGCAGCTATTTGCCGATCACGCGCTTTTCAATCGAGCAGAGCGACGGCGTCACCTCCATTTCGAACTACCTGCGCGAGCGCACCATTCGCGAATTCGAGATTAAGCGCCCCATCGAAGTGATTCCCAATTTCGTGAATTGCGATCAGTACATGCGCTGCGAAGATCAGTCCGCGCGCAAGCAGTGGGCCAAGCCCGACGAGCCCATCCTGACGCACCTTTCGAATTTTAGGCCGGTGAAGCGCATCACCGACGTGGTGGAAATATTCGCGCTGGTGCGCGAGAAAATTCCGGCAAAACTGGTGATGATGGGTGATGGCCCCGACCGCGGCGCGGCAGAATACATCGTGCGGAAAAAGAATCTGTCGAAGGACGTGTTTTTCATGGGCAAGCAGGACAACGTCCAGGAAAAGCTTGGGCTTGCTGACCTGTTCCTGCTGCCCAGCGAAGAGGAATCGTTTGGCCTGGCTGCGCTGGAAGCGATGGCCTGCGAAGTTCCAGTGATTGCGACGAACGTAGGCGGCGTGCCGGAAGTGGTGACCGATGGAGTGGACGGCTACTTGATCGCGCCGCACGACGTCGAGTCCGGCGCCGATCGCGCGCTGGAAATACTAACGCGGCCCGATCGCGGACGAAGCATGGGCAAGAGAGCGCGCATACACGCTAAAGCGAAGTATTGCGCGAACGATGTGATTCCCATGTATGAGGCTTATTACCGCAAGGTACTAGAGGCTGTACAACCCGCACCCAGCGCCGTCAACGCTCGCTGAACGGCTCGACTTTTAAAGTCTGCATGATTGTATTGATGTCGTTCTGCGTGATCCTCTCAGCCGCCGCGTTCGCGGCGGTGAAGATAAACCGGAACTGATGATCGCGGTCGTTGAACGCGCGCACCGCCACAGGAACTTTCTTGTCAGGATTGCCGAACTGAAATCCTTTGGCGGTACTCCAATCGAAAGAATAAAAGTCGCCTTCGCAGGGAAGATCCAGCCCGAAGGAAAGCTTCCACAGCAGCAGCACGTTCATTCGCATCGCATCGGAAGGACTCGCAATAGGTGAGAGCTGCGACGGCGTTGTCTGGTAAACCGCCTGATACATTTCGAAATTCGTATTGAGCGGCTTATCCGCAAACACGGTCGCGAATTTCTGATACTCGGTGGGGTTAGAGGCCTTCAGGGTGCGCATCGTGTCCACTTGCGAATCCGGATCGAAAAAGACGATCACCTGTCCCGAGTCGTAGCGGAACTCCGTGTAAGTGAGCGTTCCCTTGGCTGTAGGATTGCCCGGCCACGGTGATTTGAATTCGTAGTTGTACGCCTTCAACTGGGCGGGCGGCGCGGGCTTCCCGGGCTTGGCGGCGGCTGGGAGCGGAGCCAACGGCTCCAGCGGCGCCTGCGATTGCGGAAGCGGCTGCGGAACACTCGCCAGCCAGGGATTATCGGAACTCCAAAGCTTCCCTTCGATCCATGTCAGCGTCTGCAATCCGTATTTCACGCTGAAGCCGGCAACCAGGAACACCACTATCAGCAATATAATTGCGGGCCGCGCGCTGCTTTTTTCCTGGTCGTCGATCATTCCACCTATTCGCTTAAAGGGATTTTGGCCTCGCCATTCTACGCTATCGCCGCGGCGCGCGGCAAAATTTAGAGAGTGTGAAATTACAACCCCGCAAACGGCTCCGCCGTGGCGAGTTCCGGAATCTCGATGTGAATCTGCGTCCCTTGCCCTTCCTGGCTGCGTATGTCCATCCTGAATTGGTCGCCGTAAAGCAAACGTAGGCGCTCGTGCACGTTGCTGATTCCGATTCCTCCGCCGTACACCTCAGCCAAGCGTTCCGGCGAAATTCCCATGCCGTTGTCTTCGATTTCAATCAGCAGCCGGCCATTCGATTGGCGGGTTCGCAGGTGAATTTGCCCGCCTTCCAGGCGCGGTGCAAGTCCGTGCTTGATCGAATTCTCCACCATGGGCTGCAGCAACATGCTGGGCACGAAAGTCTCCAGAGTTTCCTCGTCAATTTCCTTGAAGATCTGCAGCTTGTCGCGCCCGAAGCGAATCACTTCGATGTCCAAATAATCGTCGATGAATTCCAGCTCCTCGCGCAACGGTACGAACGTCTCGTGCTTGCGCAGCAGCCGGCGCAAAATATTGGAAAGCTTCAGGACCACGCCGCGCGCCATGTCCGGATCGAAGCGAATCAGCGAAGACACCGTGTTCAGCGTGTTGAACAAAAAATGCGGATTGATCTGGCTGGTCAGCGCGTCCATGCGCGTTTTCAGCAGCAGCTGCTGATTCTGTTCCAGGTTCATTTCGATGCGCGTGTTATTCCATATCTTGATGGCCATCGCCACGCACATCATCGAGGACATCACCACCAGCAGCGAGTAGCCCCAATTGCTGGGACGATAGGTAAAGAGCCATTTCTCCGGCACTCGGCCGATGTCCGCGAGTTCGATTTCCCCCACCGTCACGGCGACGCACGTCCACAGCGGCAACATCGCCCAATTTCCCTTGCCGTAGCGAATCAGTCTCCAGATCCACTCCGGCACGCTGAGAAAAAGAAACGGCCCGAAATGCCAGATATCCTCTTTTTCTGGCATGGACTCGCGGACCATCCCCGCAATCAGCCCTATCAGCGCCGCCATCGGGCTGGAAAGCCATTCGTGATTGCCAAACGCGGGCAAGCTGATCAGCGAACCGCCGAGCAGACCCACGATTCGCCCGCCGATCAGTCCCATCAGGAACGAACCTTCAAGAGTGAGATCGAAGAACCGGTAACCACCAACCAGCCGCAGAAACACGCCAATCGCCAGCGGCGGCGTCAGGAAAAGCAGCAACATTACTTTCTGGTCGGAATCGCGGATCTCGGTGAAGAGCAGGTTGCGGAAGGAGCGGAAACGTACCAACAGCGCCGCGAGCGATGCCGCGAAGCCGACTTTCAGCACCAGCGCGAATA
Organism: uncultured Acidobacteriota bacterium; assembly: GCA_963786205.1. Classification (GTDB taxonomy): domain Bacteria; phylum Acidobacteriota; class Terriglobia; order Acidiferrales; family UBA7541; genus Palsa-295. Next base: position 192,879 of record CAWAYG010000008.1, on the reverse strand, counting down.
TCAACTCTTCTGCGCCAAGAAATGTATTCATTTTGCTCGCGGAGCGCTGCCTTCGCAGCGCACCGACTAAGTTAGCCAAAGCCGCCAGCGATGTAAAGGGACGCAAGCATTCGGTGCTGTCGCGCGCACGCTGGCAGCGACAAGCCGATTTTGCGAACCCTGCTATAATCGAAGTTTCCCATGCGACGCAAAAACAAATCCGTGAAGCGCAGCAAAGCGCGCATCGTCGCTAACGCGCAATTGCCTACCGGCTTCGGCGCCTTCCGAATTTTCGGCATTGAAGGACGCAAACCTGGAGAGGAAGCCGTAGCGATCCAGCACGGCCTCGTGAAAATCGGGTCGAACGGCTCGGCGCGCGCCGCCGCGAAATCACGCAAGGCGCCGCTGGTGCGCGTACACTCGCAATGCCTTACGGGCGACGTGTTCACCTCCGAACGCTGTGATTGCCGTGCGCAATTGGAATTTTCGCTGCGCAAAATCGCGAAGGAGCCATCCGGCGTGCTGCTGTATCTGCCACAGGAAGGGCGCGGCATCGGCTTAATCAATAAGTTGAAAGCTTACGAACTGCAGGACGCAGGCCTCGACACCGTGGAAGCGAATCGCCAGCTCGGGTTTGCCGACGACGCGCGCGACTACGAATTTGCCGCAGAAGCGCTTAAGGCGCTGGGCATTCGCGACGTGCGCCTGCTCTCCAACAATCCGGACAAGGTTGAGCAGCTCGAACGCTCCGGCATTCGCGTCGTCGAACGCGTTCCCTGCCGCCCGCGCACCAGCAAACACTCGGCTGCGTACCTGCGCACCAAGAAAGACAAGCTCGGGCATCTGCTGGCCGGCTTGTAGCTCGCATCCCACCTCGTTCTCGGTGCAAACCATTCCTTGACAAAGCTCCGTGCTGCGCCAATACTAAACCATATGGTTAACTATTCAGGAGCCGTGCTCGACTCCACCTTTGCCGCTCTCTCCGATGCCACGCGCCGCGAAATTCTCGCGCGCCTCGCACGCCAAGGTGAGACTTCCGTGAGCGAGCTTGCCGCGCCGTACAAAATGTCACTCCCCGCAGTATCGAAGCACCTGCGCGTGCTCGAACATGCCGGCTTGGTGTTGCGGCAGAAGGACGGCAGGGTGCACCGTTGCCACCTGCGCGCCGAGCCGATGAAGGACGCAGCGGCCTGGATCGAGCACTACCGTCAGTTTTGGGAAACTCAACTCGATTCTCTGGCGCGCTATTTAGAAGATTCCGCGACGCAAGACCCCAGCATTAAGCACGGTACGCATTCGACGCAACAACAACGGCCGAAGTCACGCGCCGCTTCCAAGCACCGCGCGAAAAAACCCGCATCACGGGATCGCGTACAACGATTCGGGGAGGGAACACCATGACAGCTGCAACCATAAGCCCAACCCGCAAGGTCGAAGTACGCCGCGCCATCGCCGCGCCGCGCGAAAGAGTCTTCGAAGCTTTCGCGCGCCAAGAGCAGATGGACCGCTGGATGTGCCGTGATGCGGCCGGTCACGTCAGCAAATATCTGCAATTCGACTTCCGCGTCGACGGAGGGTTTGCGCTGCACATACGCACGCCGGATGGCCATGTCTACCTTCACCGTTCCACGTACGTTGAAATTAAGCGCCCGAAAAAAATTGTCTTCACCTGGAACATCGAACAAGCCGACGCCGCCGGTCGCAAAGTAATGGACCACGCTGAGGAAACCACCGTTACCGTTGAGCTGTTGGAACGCGGAAAATCAACTGAGGTAGTACTGACGCATGATCTCGGCGTAGACGCAGCAAAAGAGCGCGACGATTACGAGCGCGGCTGGACTGGATGCCTGGAAAAACTTGCCGAAGCTGTGGAGAAGTAGGAAGATCTGAAAATTCACAATCGACACCGTGGGGAGGGAGCGATGCGCAGGATGATCGTCATTTCGGCCGCGGCAATTTTGGCGCTGGGAGCGATTGCCGCGCGGGTTGGTTCACAACCGGCGCCCGCGAACGCGTTTGACCGATTGAAAACGCTAGTGGGCGAATGGGAGGGCACGGACCCCACAGGCAAGCAGGTCGAAGACACGATCCGCCTGGTCTCGAATAACACTGCACTGGAAGAGACATTTCAGACCGAAAAAGACAATCAAATGTGACGATGTACACGCCGGACGGACATCGCCTGGCGTTGACGCATTATTGCTCGAAGGGCAATCAGCCGCACCTGGAGACTCCCGCCGTGACGGCGAGTTCCAATGAGTTTGCGTTCGCCTTCACCAGTGCCGCGAATCTGGCCAGCAACGATGATATGCACATGCACGGTATGAGGCTGAAGATCGAGGATAACGACCACTTCTCCGAGACCTGGACGTTAATGGCCAACGGAAAGGAACAGTCCGAAACGTTTCACCTCACGCGCAAGAAATAGCAGCGCGTGACCACGGGCGACGGGCTCTCCGCGGCACAAACCACTGGCTCTTCGTTCGCCATTTTGGATATGCTCACGCACGCAACACAATTTCGATGCGAGGGCTGTACGCTATGAACCAACCCAACTCAGCGGACGTAGCCATGGCGTTCGTCGCCAAGATCAACGCGCACGATGTGGATGGCCTGGTGGCGCTGATGACGCCCGACCACCTCTTCGTGGACGCTCTGAATAATTCCTTCCGTGGCGCCGAACAAATGCGCCAGGGCTGGAAGTTCTATTTCGGCATGTTCCCCGACTACGCCATCGAAGTGACAGACGAATTCGATCGCGGCGAACTGGTAGCCATGTTCGGGAAAGCACGCGGCACCTTCGCCGTCAACGGCAAGGTCGCGAGGGAAAATTTCTGGGAAATTCCGGCCGCGTGGAAAGGCGTGGTGAAAGACGGACGCATAGCCGAATGGCACGTCTACTGCGACAACGATCCCGCCCGAAAAATCATGGCGGCGAACACTCCCGCCAAGGCGCCTGCGAACCCAAACCACTAACCCCCGCCGACAAAGTGCACGATCTCGAAGCGGTCGTTCGGCAGCACTTGCGTCTGGTTCCAATCGGCACGCGGCAAAATATTCAGATTGCGTTCGATGGCCACGCGCTCGCGCGGCATGCCCAAATGCTCGAGCAGCGCTGAAACCGCGATGCCGTCGGGCACCTCGCGGCGCTCGCCATTGATCGTCACAATCATTGCGCCGCGCCAGCGGTGGGATTCTTCGCGCGCGTTCGCATCGAGAAGCGAATTTCATCCTTCCACGCGTCCGCCTGCGCCCGAATAACCAGCGCCAGGTCGCCTTTGCCGAGCGGCGGCAGCGGAAAAAGAATATGCACGCGCCCCTGCTCGTCGCTCGTGCCGGTGTGGGTACCGTTATCGAGCGCTCCTTCGATCACTGCTTTCACTGCGGCGCCCACCTGTGGCTGCCGATCCGCTTTCCGCGAAACTTCCAGCTCCAGCGAAACTTTCCCCGCCGAAAGCCACGATCCAGGATTCAGCAGCTGCACTTGTATGCCGCTGGGACGGCTGGCCTGCGTCACCGCTTCAGCCGAAGCAATTTCCGCATCCAAAACGCCCGACCGAAGCGCTTCAATCACCGCGCGGTGTTGCTCCTCCACGCGGTGGCGCAGCTCTTCCGCCGTGTGCGGTGTAGCGTTGGCGCCTTGTTCGTAGTTCGAGGCGCGCCGGTGCAGGATGCGTCCACTTTGATAAACGACAGTATCAATGACGGGATGATGCGGCCCGCGATCTTCCGTCTGCACGTGGAAGACGTGCTCTCCCACTTTGACGTCCGTATTAAAGCCAGAGCTCATGGAACTAGATTTCCCGCGCTCCCCATGCAGCTGAACAGAACAAAAGAAATTCGAAGTAACACAGAGTTCATTTGACCGGCTGCTCTCGGGTCGTTATTATAACAGCGTCACCAAAATGAACAGCAATTACCTCGACAAGTACGGTCCATTGTTGCTGATGTTTATACTCTCCGCCGGATTGGCCGGGGTGCTGGTGATCGCGTCCGCTATCATAGGCAAACACAAGCGCTCGCGCGAAAAAGACGAACCGTATGAATGCGGAATGCGTGCTACCGGCGACGCCCGCCAACCCATTTCCGTGCAGTTCTACATGGTGGGCTTGCTCTTTATATTGTTTGATATCGAGGCAATCTTCCTCTACCCGTGGGCGCTGATCTACGGCGACTTGAAAGTCTTCGGCTTTGTGGAGATGTTGCTTTACATTATAATTCTGCTGGCCGGATACGTATTCCTCTGGAAGAAGGGCGCGCTCGACTGGACTCACTAATCTGCCGCCCTCGGAAGCCGAACTCATAATGGAACCCCAGGAAATCGACAAACATCCGATAGTCCATAAACTCAGAGAGTGGAGCGCCCCCGCGGTCGCCGAAGTGCTGGAATTTCGGGGCGAAATTACCGTGGTGGTGCCGCGCGAACATCTCTTGCGCGTCGCCGAATATCTCGCGACGGAGCCGTCCCTGCGCTTTTCGTTTCTTTCGGACATCACGCCAGTGGACCGCTTCCCCGCAGAGCCGCGCTTCGAAATCAATTACCACTTGGTTTCGCTGGATCGCCGCGAAAGACTGCGCCTGAAAGTAAAATTAAGCGGCAGCGATCCCACGGTCCATTCCGTCACCGGCGTCTGGCCCACGGCCAACTGGCACGAGCGCGAAAATTACGATCTCTTTGGCATCCGCTTTGAAGGCCACCCGGATTTGCGGCGGATCTTGATGCCCGATGATTGGGAAGGTCACCCGCTGCGCAAGGATTACCCGACCGAAGGCTACCGATGACCACCACGATCGAAACACCTATCGGCGCGGCTGAAACGATGGTCTTAAACATGGGGCCGCAGCACCCATCCACGCACGGCGTGCTCCGCGTGATCCTCGAGCTCAACGGCGAAATGGTGGTGAAAGCCGAGCCGATCATCGGTTACCTGCACACTGGCATCGAAAAGTCCTGCGAAGCGAAAACCTATTCGCAAGCCATTACCCTGACCGACCGCATTGATTATCTAGCGCCGCTATCGAATAACCTGGGCTATTGCCTCGCCGTGGAAAAAATCCTCGGACTGGAAGTCCCTAAGCGCGCGCAATACATCCGCGTGCTGCTCACTGAATTAACGCGCTGCGCCTCGCACCTAGTGTGGGTCGGCACGCATGCCATTGACCTGGGCGCGATGACCGTCTTCCTCTACAGCTTCCGCGAGCGCGAGGAAATTCTGAAAATTTTCGAATATCTCTCGGGCCAGCGGATGATGACGAGCTATTTCCGCATCGGCGGCCTCGCTCTGGAACCGCCCCCCGGCTGGCTCGATAAAGTCCAGCGCGTGGTTGATTCCCTGCCCGGCCACATCGACGAATACGAAGATCTGCTCACCAAAAATAAAATTTGGCTCGGCCGCACACAGGGAGTGGGGATCATCAGCGCTGCCGATGCCATTGCCATGGGCTGTTCCGGGCCGATGCTGCGTGGTAGCGGCGTTGCCTACGATGTACGCAAGGCATTTCCGTATTCGAGCTACGATGAATTCGATTTCAACGTGCAGACGCAGACCGCGGGCGATTGTTACGCGCGATATCAGGTTCGAGTCGCCGAAATTCGCGAAAGTATCAAGATCGTGAAGCAGGCGATGCAGAAAATCCCCAGCGAAGGACCTTTCCGCGCCGAAGTGCCCGGAATCATTCCTCCCTCGCGCGAGGAAATGAAGACGTCGATCGAAGGCCTGATCTACCACTTCAAAATATTCACCGAAGGTTTTGCGCCGCCGCCGGGCGAAGTCTATCAAGCCATCGAATCGCCGCGCGGCGAGCTGGGCGTATTCGTGGCCAGCGACGGAACGGCGAAGCCATATCGGGTGAAGTTTCGTGCGCCGTCGTTCGTGAATTTGCAGTCGCTGCCAAAACTGGCGGAGGGCCGCCTGATCGCAGACGTGGTCGCCTGCATCGGCACAACCGACATCGTCCTGGGAGAAGTGGACCGCTAGACCCCAGAGGAAAAAGGGATTTATGCAATTGCCTGCGGCACTGGAAGAAAAATTCACAACTCTGCTCGGACGCTACCCCGTGAAGCGTTCCGCGCTGATCCCGATGATGATGTACGCGCAGGATTATTTCGGCTTCCTCAGCGACGAGTTGCTCACCGACATCGCGCAACGCCTGGACCTGAACATGACTCAGGTCACCGAAACTCTGGCGTATTACTCCATGCTGCGCCGTAAGCCAGTCGGCCGCTATCACATCCAGGTATGCACCAACATTTCCTGCATGTTGCGCGGTGGCAATGAACTTTACGCGCACGTGCAGAAGCGCCTGGGAATCGGCAATAAAGAAGTGTCCCCCACCGGTACGTTTTCCCTGGAAGAAGTCGAATGCATGGGCGCCTGCACCGGCGCTCCGGCCATGCAGGTGAATTTCGATTTCTACGAAAATCTCGATCCGGAAAAAGTGGATGTGATTTTCGAGCAGTTGCAGGACGGCAAGCGGCCCAAGCCCGTCCCGGTAATCTCCGGCGCGCTGCACGAGCGAAATCCCAACGAAGTAGTCGTCATCAGCAAGAATTTCGGCATTCCCAATTCGCGCTCCATCGACACCTACATGCAGCGCGACGGCTACAAGGCCCTCGACAAGGCGCTGAAGCAAATGACCCCCGACCAGATCATCGACGAAATGAAGAAGTCGAATCTGCGCGGGCGTGGCGGCGCCGGTTTCCCTGCTGGCATGAAGTGGAGCTTCGTTCCCAAAGACATCCCCAAGCCCAAATACATCCTCGCGAATGGCGACGAGAGCGAACCGGGCACTTCCAAAGATCGTCCGCTGCTGGAAATGGACCCGCACCAACTGATCGAAGGAATGGTGATCGCCGGCCGCGCCATCGGATCCAACCAAGGCTACGCCTACATTCGCGGCGAATATCGCTACATCATCGACATCCTGGAAACCGCGATCGCCGAAGCCTATGCCAAGGGTTTCCTCGGAAAGAATATTCTCGGCACCGGGTTTAATTTCGACCTCGCGGCCCACACCGGCGCCGGCGCCTACGAATGCGGCGAAGAATCCGCGCTAATGGAATCGCTCGAGGGCAAGCGCGGCTATCCGCGCATCAAACCGCCGTTCCCCGCCGTAGTCGGCCTGTACGGCTGCCCCACGGTGATCAACAACGTGGAAACACTCAGCTCTGTCCCCGCCATCATTCGCGGCGGCGGCAATTGGTACGCCAGCCTGGGCACTCCGAAAAATGGCGGCACGCGCCTCTATTCGATTTCCGGTCACGTGAATAAGCCCGGCATCTACGAACTTCCGCTAGGATTCAATTTGCGGCAGCTGATCGAAGACGTAGCCGGCGGCGTTCGCGGCGGCAAAAAACTGAAAGCCGTCATACCCGGCGGCAGTTCGTGCCCGCTATTGAGCGCCGATGAAATTGACGTCAGCATGGACTACGACTCGGTGGCCAAGATCGGCTCGATGCTCGGCTCTGGCGGTACGGTGATCATCGACGAAGACACCTGCATGGTGGATCTGGCCCGCCGCATCATGCATTTTTACGCGCACGAATCCTGCGGCTGGTGCATTCCCTGCCGCGAAGGCACCACCTGGCTGCGCAAGATGCTGGACCGTTTCCACGATGGCGGCGGCCGCGCGGAAGATATTCCGCTGATTGACGAGCTCTCGAAAAATATGCTCGGCCGCACTTTCTGCCCGCTCGGCGATGCCGCGGCTATGCCGACTATCAGCATCGTCAAGAAATGGCGCAACGAATTTGAAGACCATCTCCACGGAAAATGCGCGTACAAATCCGCGGAGATGATTCTGGGAGCTCACTAGGAAACGCATGGCGGATCAAAAGCAAGTCACGTTCACTCTCAACGGGCAGCAGGTGGTCACCCCGGCTGGCACGCTGGTGATCGAAGCGGCCAAAAAACAGGGCGTCGAGGTCCCTTCGTTCTGCTATTACCCGGGTCTTTCACTGCAGGCCGCCTGCCGCATGTGCCTGGTCGAAGTGGAAAAAATGCCCAAGCTACAAACCGCGTGCACGCTCGTAGCTACGGAAGGCATGGTCGTGAAATCCGACACCGAGCAAGTTCACAAAGCCCGCAAGGACATGATCGAGTTCCTGCTTTCCAATCATCCGCTCGATTGCCCCGTCTGCGATAAGGGCGGCGAGTGCGAACTGCAGGACATGACTTTCCGCTATGGCCTCGATCACAGCCGCTTCGCCGAAGAAAAGCTGCACTATCCCGAAGAAAAGTGGTCGCCGCTGGTTTATTACGATGCTCCGCGCTGCATCATGTGCTTCCGTTGCGTGCGCGTGTGCGATGAAGGCATGGACGTGAAAGCACTGGGCGTCGGCGCGCGCGGCGTCCATTCCGTGATCATTCCCAATGAGCCCGGGCAGCTCGCCTGCGAAGAATGCGGCATGTGCATTGATATTTGCCCGGTCGGCGCGCTTACCAGCGGCACCTATCGCTACCAGACGCGGCCGTGGGAAATGCAATACGTTCCCAATCCTTGCACGCACTGCTCGAACGGCTGCAAGACCACGCTCAGCGTGCGCAACAACGAAATCCTGCGCGCCAATAATCGCGATTCGTCCGGCGTGAACGGCGAATTCCTCTGCGGCAAGGGCCGCTTCGGTTTCGATTTCACCAACCATGCCGAACGCGTGCGCCAGCCGCTGGTTCGCCGCAACGGCAAGCTCGAGCCGGCAAGCTGGGAAGACGCGCTCGAAGAAGTCGCGCGACGCCTGAAGCAGGTTCGCGACAAGCACGGCGCGAATGCGCTCGGTGTGATCGGTTCGAACCACACCACCAACGAAGAAAATTACCTGCTCAATCGCTTCGCGCGCGCGACCCTGGGCACCAACAATATTGACCACCACCGCACCGCGGATTACGTCGGCCTCGCCGCAGCCCTCGGCCCAGACGCCAAAAGCGCCCTCGCAACCATGGCCGACGTCTACACCGCGCCCGCAGTCCTGCTTATCGGAAACGATGTCACGCAACAAAACCCGCTGGTCGCCTGGCAGATTCGCACCGGCGTGCGTCATCACAAGACGCGTCTCTACGTCGTCAACGGTGTCGAAAGCAATATCCATCGCCAGGCCACGCATCTGGTGAAAACCGCCAAAGGCGGCGAACGCGCCGCAGTCCGCTGGCTAACGCACGGTGAAGGCACATTCGACGCGCCTACCACTGAGGCGCTCGCAAAACTGAAGGCCGCGCTCGCAGCCGAACAGGACGTCGTGATCCTCTTCGGCGCGGAAATTCAAGGTCCGTCGCTGCGTGATCTGGTCTCGTTCGCGGCGCGTATCGGCGGCGCGACGAAAATTATGGCGCTCGGCGACTACTCAAACTCGCGTGGCGCTGCTGACATGGGCGTGCTGCCGGATCGTTTGCCCGGGTATGCATCACTCCACGATTCCGGCGAACGCGCTCGCTTCGGAAAAATCTGGGGCGCTGAAATTCCATCGGCGCCAGGCATGACCGCGCGCGCCATGATGGACGCAGCCGTAGCCGGAAAGTTGAAAGCGCTGTACGTGGTCGGCGCCAACCCCGTGAAAACTTTCAGCGTGGCGGAACCCGACAAGCTCGGCAGGCTGGAATTGCTCGTTGTCCACGACATGTTCTTAACCGAGACCGCGCAGCGAGCCGACGTCGTCTTCCCGGCCGCGTCCTCCTACGAAAAAGACGGCACGCTAACGAACACGGCCGGCGAAGTGCAAATGACGCATCGCTCGATTGACCCGCAAGGCCCGCGCAGCGATTTCGACCTGATCCGCATTCTTTCGCACCAGCTCGGCATGTTGGGAGTTGGCGCGCCCATCCGACTGCGCACGCCCGAAGCCGCTTTCGACGAAATTCGGCAGAACGTCACGGGCTACGACCTGCCGGTTTCCAGCCTGCTCGGCGGCGGCGCGCCGCAGTCCGCCGCCACATGCAAAGCGTCCGAGCCTTCTTACGACATCCCGGTCGGAAATATTTTTTCGGCGAACGATTTTCTCTTTACCAGCGGCTCCCTGGGCCGTTACTGTTCCAAGCTCACTTCTACCAAAGAGGCGAAAGATACGCCGTGGATTTCATCACCCAACATCCAGTCCTGGTGGTATCGCTAGCTAAAATCGTCGGTTTGATGTTTGTGTTGATGACGACGCTGGCGTACCTGTCCTGGTTTGAACGCAAGGTCATCGCGCACATTCAATCGCGCTGGGGCCCGTACTATGTCGGCGCGCACGGCTTGCTGCAGCCGCTGGCCGACGGCGTGAAATTTCTATTTAAGGAAGACCTCACGCCGCCGGGCGCGGATCGCTTCGTGTACATTCTCGCGCCGGTGCTGGCGCTCACGCTCGCCATGACCACGCTGGCTCTGATTCCCTTCGGGCCGCCCAGCGTGCAATGGCTCGGCGAATCCACGCTCATCGTCGCCGATAGCAGCATCGGCCTGATGTTTGTGTTCGCGATAACTTCGATAGGCGTATACGGCGTGGCGCTCGCAGGATGGTCTTCCAACAGCAAGTATCCCCTGCTCGGCGGCCTGCGCAGCTCCGCGCAAATGATCAGCTACGAAGTAGCGCTCACCCTCGCGGTTGTGGGCGTGGTGCTGCTTTCCGGTACGCTGAACTTCAACGAAATGATCCAATCGCAGAGCGGCTATTATCTTCATTTCATTCCGCGCTGGAACGTTGTTCCGCAAATCGTCGGCTTCCTCTGCTATTTCATGTCCGCGGTCGCCGAAACCAATCGCGCCCCCTTCGATCTCCCCGAGGGCGAAACCGAGCTCGTCGGCGGCTTCCACACCGAATATTCCAGCTTCAAGTTCGCCATGTTTTTCATGGCTGAATACGCGAACATGATCACGGTATCCTGCCTCGCGACCATTCTTTTCTTCGGCGGCTGGCTGTCGCCCTTCCCTGACTCCTGGGCATTCACGCGTTACCTGCCTGCCGTGGGCTTGCTGGCGCTGGCAGTTTATCTCGCCTATGACACGTTAGTCCTCGCGCGCGGCATCGCGCGCATCCAGCTCATCGTCGTCACCGCCGGTGCGCTGGTAACCGGCCTCGCCTGCTTGCTTCCCGTGGTGCTCGCCATCATTCAGGGGCCGTTCTGGTTCCTGCTGAAAGTCGGCTTAATCATGTTTTTCTACGTTTGGACGCGCGCCACGCTGCCGCGCCTGCGTTACGACCAGCTGATGTCCTTCGGCTGGAAATTTCTGCTGCCAGTGTCGCTCGCAAACCTGGTGATCACGGCGCTGGTGAAAGTCTGGCCGCTGCTGGTGAGCCACGGATGACGCTTCCGTTCATCGTTTTCTTCGTTTGCGCGCTCCTGGCCGTCGTCGGCGCTCTCACGCTGATCCTCGCGCGCGAACCGATTCACAGCGCTTTAGCGCTCGTGCTGGTGATGGTCTCGCTCGCCGTGCTCTATCTGCTGCTGGGCGCGGAATTCATCGCCGCAGTGCAGATCATCGTCTATGCCGGCGCGGTCATGGTGTTGTTCGTCTTCGTGATCATGCTGCTCAACGCAGGCGTCGAAGAACGCACGGACTACAGCAAGCTCGCGAAATATGCCGGTCTGCCGCTGGGCATATTCCTGCTGCTGGCGCTCGCGTACTGGATGTTCGATTCCTTCATCGGCAAGCAAATTGCCAATGGCGTAGGCGGCACTAATGCGTCGGTTTCCACGCGCGAGCTTTCCGCGCAGCTCTTCCAGAAGTACCTTTTCCCGTTTGAATCTACCTCAATCCTGATTTTGATCGCCATTCTCGGCGCGCTGGTTCTGGCGAAGAAGGACGAATGAGCATAGTCCCCATTTCGTATTACCTGTTGTTGAGCGCCGTCCTTTTCGGCCTCGGCATCGTCGCATTCGTTGTCAAACGCAACATCATCACCATCTTCATGGCCATCGAACTGATGCTCAACGCCGTGAATCTGGCGTTCGTAGCCTTCGCGCGCGCGCACAACCAGCTCGACGGCCTGGTGTTCGTCTTTTTCGTGATCGTGGTCGCCGCCGCCGAATCTGCGGTGGGCCTCGCCATCATCATCACCGTGTACCAGAATCGCCAAACTTTGAACATCGAACGCATCAATCTGCTTAAATTCTAATGTTCATACTCGACCATCTCTGGATCATCATCGCGCTGCCCTTGCTCGGCGCGGCAATCAACGGCCTATTGGGCAAGAATTTTTCCAAGCCCATCGTAAATTCCGTTGGCATCGGCTCGGTCGCGCTTTCGTTCCTTTCGGTCGCCGAAGCGGTTCGTGAATTCTCCCCGCTTTCCGCCGACCAGATCCCGTGGTTGAAGACTTACTTCACATGGATTACCGCTGGCCAGTTCAAAGTGGATTTCTCCTTGCAGGTTGATCAGCTCACTATCGTCATGCTGGGCGTCGTCACCTTCGTCAGCCTGCTCGTCCACATCTATTCCACCGGCTACATGGCGCACGAGGAAGGTTATTACCGTTTCTTCAGCTATCTGAACCTGTTCGTCTTCTTCATGCTCACTCTGGTCCTCGCCGCCAACGTCGTGCTGATGTTCGTCGGCTGGGAGGGCGTGGGCCTGTGCAGCTACCTGCTTGTCGGATTCTGGTTCCTGAAACCGTCCGCCATCAGCGCGGGCAAGAAAGCCTTCATCACCACGCGCATCGGCGACTTCGGCTTCACCGTCGGTATCCTGCTGCTTTTCTGGACTTTCGGGTCCGTTGACTTTGTCACTATTTTCAAGCACCTCGTTAGCGGTCCGCCGGACGCCGCCGTCTCCACCGGCGTATTAACAACCATCTGCCTCCTGCTCTTCACCGGTGCGGTCGGCAAATCGGCGCAGCTACCTCTATATGTCTGGCTGCCGGACGCGATGGAAGGCCCCACGCCCGTCAGCGCCTTGATCCACGCGGCAACGATGGTCACCGCAGGCGTGTACATGGTCGCGCGCATGAATCCGCTTTTCTCCCGCGCGCCTGTGGCGATGTTCGTCGTCGCCCTGGTCGGCGCGCTCACCGCTTTCTTTGCCGCCACCATCGGCCTGGTGCAGACGGACATCAAAAAAGTTCTCGCCTACTCAACCGTGTCGCAACTCGGCTACATGTTTCTGGGCCTCGGCGTGGGCGCCTACGCCTCAGGCGTGTTCCATCTGATGACGCATGCGTTCTTCAAAGGCTTGCTCTTTCTCGCGGCAGGCAGTGTGATTCACGCGATGGGTGGCGACCAGGAAATGCCGCACATGGGCGGCCTGCGGAGCAAAATCCCCATCACCTTCTGGACGATGTTTATCGCGACGTTTGCCATCACCGGCATCCCGGGCTTTGCCGGATTTTTCAGCAAGGACGAAATTCTCGAAGCCGCGCGCTCTGGCCCTAACGCCAACATCTGGCTCTGGCTGCTCGGCCTGATCGGCGCAGGCTTCACTTCGTTCTACATGTTCCGCCTGATTTTTCTCACCTTCTTCGGCGAACCGCGTTACGACGAGCACAAGGTACACGTGCACGAATCGCCGTACAACATGACAGTGCCTTTGATTCTCCTAGCGATTCTCTCGACGGTCGGCGGATGGGTCGCCGCGCCGCACCTGATCGGTGGCACGGACTACTTCGAGAAATTCCTGCATCCAGTATTCGCCACCTACGCTCCGGCGGTCGCCGAGGGTGCCCCGGAGGCTTTGGAAAGCCCCGGAATGATGCTGTTCCACGCGCTCATCGGATATCCCGTGCTCATCGCTCTCGCGGGATTGCTCGTAGCCTGGTGGTTCTACATCAAGAGCCCCGAAACGCCGAAAAAACTGGCGGACAGCCTCCGCGCGCCCTACACGCTGGTGCTGCACAAATATTATGTGGACGAGCTCTACAACGCCGCGATCATCCAGCCGCTGCTGTGGATTTCAACCAACGTGCTCTGGCACGTGGTGGATGAAGGCGTGATCGACGGCACGGTGAACGGCGTCGCCCGCGTCGCCCGCGAATCCGGCAGCGAACTGCGCGAAATTCAATCCGGCAACGCGCGAAGCTACGCCACGTGGGTGGTGATTGGCGCGGTCGGCGTCACGGTGCTGATGATCGGACTCTGGGGGATGGTGCGCTAGCGTGGAAATGCAATCTCATTTGCTCTCGGTGATCATCTTCCTGCCGCTGCTGGGCCTGCCGGCGCTGCTAATGCTGCGTTCGGACGACCACACCTGGATTCGCCGCATCGCGCTGGCTGTTTCGCTGGCGGAATTCGCGATTTCACTCGCGTTCCTGCTGCCCACATTCGATTCCGCGAATCCCGGCTACCAGTTCGTTGAAAATCACCGCTGGATTGGGGACGCAATTCAATACCACATCGGCGTGGACGGCATCAGCCTGTTCCTGGTTCTGCTCACCACTTTCTTGACGCCGCTGGCAATCCTCTGCTCCTGGAATTCGATTCACGAATACGTGAAGGGCTTCTTCGTCTCGCTGCTGGTGATCGAAACGGCCATGATCGGCGTCTTCGTTTCGCTCGACCTGCTCCTCTTCTTCTTTTTCTGGGAATTGACGCTGATTCCCATGTACTTCCTGGTCGGCATATGGGGTCACACCCGCCGCATCTACGCCACCGTGAAATTTATCCTCTACACCATGTTCGGCTCGATCCTGATGCTAGTCGCGATTCTGTGGCTTTACAATCTCAGCGGCGGGCCGCAAGGTCTTGTGCGCACTTTCGATCTGCCAGAACTTGTCTCGCGCCTGCAGCGAGGCTACATCTTGATTCCGGCGCACAGCGAGCTCTGGCTCTTCGGTGCATTCTTCCTGGCCTTTGCCATCAAAGTCCCGCTCTTCCCGCTACACACATGGCTGCCGGACGCGCACACTGAAGCTCCCACCGCCGGCTCCGTAATCCTCGCCGGCGTGATGCTGAAGCTCGGCACCTACGGCATGATGCGCTTTTGCCTGCCGCTCTTCCCGGACGCTGCGCGCCGCATGGCTCCGCTCATCGGCGTGCTGGCAATTATCGGCATCGTTTACGGCGCACTGGTCGCCACCATCCAACCAAATTTCAAGCGGCTGATCGCTTACACGTCCATCAGCCACTTGGGTTTTGTAGTGCTGGGAATTTTTTCGTTCACCACCATTTCATTCCAAGGCGCAGTCTTTCAGATGATCAGCCACGGCGTTTCCACCGGCGCGCTCTTCCTCGGTCTAGGCATGATTTACGATCGCCGCCACACCTATGAGATCAAGGAATTCGGCGGCCTGGTAAATCCCATGCCGGTGCTGATGGCCTTCTTCCTGTTCGTTTGCCTCGCGTCGCTCGCGCTGCCGCCGCTTAACGGCTTCATCGGTGAGTTCCTCATCCTGATCGGCGTTTTCCAGTTTCATCACGCCTGGGCCTCCTGGGCCGCCAGCGGCTCGGTGCTCTCAGCGATTTATTTGCTGTGGTCTTACCAACGCGTCGCGCTCGGTGAAGTCACGAACGAAAAGAATCGCGCGCTCCCCGATGCTTCCGGCCGCGAACGCGTGATTCTCGTCACCGTCGCCCTCGCGATTCTCTTCATGGGCGTCGCGTCGCCGCTCTTCACGCACCGCATGCAGGCTGCCACCGATAGCCTGGTCCAGCAGACAAAGGGTCTTCCGCGGAACGATGCCACGCGGCCTCCGCAGCCGCCTCCCGCGGTCGCCGCCGGACAAACGATGCTCCTGGCGCCACCGCGGCCGCTACCGCAGCCGCTGCATGACCGCTCGCTTACCTCCATCGCCGTACGTACGGTGCAGCCGTGATCCAGTTCCCCGCTGAGCAGCTCGCGAACTTGCATCGCCTCGCGCCGGAACTCGTTCTGTGCTTCTTCGGCATCGTCATCATGCTCGCTGACCCGTTCCTCGGCCCCGCGAAACAGCGCGTCTTGGGATGGGTCGCATTCATCGGCACGCTCGTAGCGCTCGGCGCGGTGCGCGTCATGGCGCTCGATCCGGGCATGGCTTACAACAATCTGATCAGCGCCGACGCTTTCAGCATTTTTATGCACGTAGTGGTAATCGGCTCCGCGGCCCTCGCGATTCTCGGCTCCATGCAATATCTCGAACAGGAAGGCATTCAGCGCGGCGAATACTACGCGCTCGTTCTGTTCGCCTCCGCTGGCATGGGCATCCTCGCAGGCGCAAACGAACTAGTCACCGCGTTCATCGGTCTGGAAATGAGTTCGATCTCAACCTACATCCTCGCCGGTTTCCGCCGCCGCGCCGTAAAATCCAATGAAGCCGGGCTGAAATACTTCATCCTCGGCTCCTTCGCCACCGCATTTTTTCTTTACGGCATAGCTATGGTGTACGGCTCCACCGGAACCACGCGCATTGATCTGGTGCGCGACGCGCTCGAAAAATTAATCACCACGCAAGGGCGCCTCGATTCGCTCTCGATCGTCGGCCTCGCCCTGATCTTCGTCGGATTGGGTTTCAAAGTCGTCGCCGCGCCCTTCCAGATTTACGGCCCGGATGTTTACGAAGGCGCGCCCACGCCGGTCACGGCTTTGCTCGCTTCAGGTCCCAAGGCCGCCACCTTCGCACTGATGCTGCGAATTTTCTACGTGGGTTTCGGCACCGCGGATGGCCTGTGGTTCTGGGCCATCTCGATTTCCGCGGTCCTCACACTGTGCATCGGCAACTTCGCCGCGCTGGTGCAGACCAACGTCAAGCGCATGTTGGCCTATTCCTCCATCGCGCATGCCGGATACATTCTGGTCGCCTTCGCCGCAGGCACCGTTTACGGCGTCGCCGCGGTGCTCTTTTATCTCGCCGCCTACGTCCTGATGAAAGTCGGCGCCTTCCTCGTAATCGCGCACCTCGGTCAGCGCGATGAACAGCGCCTGGAAATCACCGACTACGCGGGGCTAGGCACGAAGCAGCCCGTGCTGGCCGCGTGCTTCACGCTATTCTTGTTTTCGCTGCTCGGCTTGCCCGCCACTGGCGGCTTCCTGGGGAAATTCTTCGCCTTTCAAGCCGCGCTCGATTCGCGCATCGTCTGGCTGGTAGTGATAGCCGCGATCAACAGCGTCATCGGCGCTTACTACTACCTGCGCGTAATTATCGCCATGTATTTCTGGGAGCCATCAAAGGACTACACGCCATCGAAAGTCGCCCCCGCCGTAGTCCTAGCCCTAACCATCGCCGCCATCGGCACCCTCTACCTAGGCATCCTCCCCAGCCACGTCCTGGACTACGCCAAGACCGCCGCCGATTCTCTCACCCTGCATTAGCAGCAGCCCGCCGCTGTTGACGCTCTGATTTGTCTTTCGTAGGGGCGGGTCTCAGACCCGCCCCTACCCTCGCGCTTGTCTACGCTCGTAATTTAGGTGGTTGAAAAACAAAAAGCCCGGAAGCTCGCTCTCCGCGAACTTCCGGGCTCCGAATTCCTTGCCTGAACTTTACTTCACCTTCAAAAATACAATCGCAAACGTGTACAGCGCCATCGACTCGATCAACACCAGCGCCAAAATCAACGCGAAACGAATCGCCGCCGCCGCTCCCGGATTGCGCGCCAATCCCTCGCAAGCCGCCGCGGTGGCCTTGGCCTGCGCGTAACCGCCCGCCGCCGAAGCAATCGCCATCGCGAAACCCGACGTGATCGCAACCCAGTTCGTCGCCACGGCCTCCCCCGCCGTCCCTTGCGCGAACGCCGCCGGGGCAAACATGATCACCGCGACCACCCCCAGCAGAAACAACGCGTACCTCTTCATGGTGTTCTCCTCGTTATGAATTTGCCGCCAGGCGGTGGCTCCCGTCATCCTCAAGCAGCCGGGATCACACTGACCGCGATAATGCCAGCCAACTTATAAAGACGTACCGCTTATTATTCGTGCTCGTCGCCCACCGCCCCCGCAACATAAATCACAGGAAGAATCGTAAAAACGAACGCCTGCAACACCGCCACAAAAATGTGCAGCAGAATAAATGGAACCGGACCTACCAGCGGAATAATTGCGCCAATATATCCCCACTTTCCCAGATGCCCCAGGAACAGATACATCTCCAGCATCAACCCGAGAAACAACACATACAGCGTCTCGCTCACCAGCATGTTTACCCAAAGACGCACGGTAAGGGAAAGCAATCGCGCCAGGTTGCTCACAATTTCAATCGGCAGCATGATCGGGGACATCGCCAGCACCGGACCCAGGAAATGCTTCCCGTGCCCCAGCACCCCGTGCTTCACTACGCCCACCCAGTTGTAATAAATGAACACCACGATCGCGCAGCCCAGCGGCACGGAAACCACCGCGGTCGGCGACATAAACGTCGGAAACAATCCGACCAGGTTGCAGATCAGCACAAAAATCCCGATGCTGCCGAGCATCGCCACGTACTTCTGTCCATCGTGACCCACGTTATCGTCCAGCAGGTCTCGAATTCCCACGCCCATCGGATTCGTTAGCAGCGCTTCCATGCACTGTTGCGTGCCGCCGGGCCGGTCGACAGAAATTCGCGCACGCAGCCACAAAAAGAAAATCGCAGCGAGGGCAAATGCCACTAGCTGCAAAACCACGTGGTTCGGGATCGGATACCCAGGATTTGCCGGATGGATGTGCAGGGCCTCGAGCAATGCGCCGACCGGCTTGCCTAGCAAGCGGTTCACCGCAATCGTAACCCACAGTAACCGCTCTCCCATTTCCACCCTTTCAGGAACTCGCGTCTGGAGGCGGGCTGCGACGGAAAAGCTGCCCCACCATTTCCACCAGAACCGCGGCAATCACGGAAAAAAAACCGGCCAGCAGGCTTGCTACCGGAGGTCTAAAGGCCCGCAGAATAGCATATGCAGCGACGATCAGCAAAGCGTAGCGCCCCAGGAATTTCAGATACACACTGGCTGGAACCTGCGCTCGCTGCGTTCCTGCCTGCGCCGTCGAAAGCCGCGCCAGTGTATCCACTCCCTGCTTCATCCAGCGATAATTTACCCAGGAGAGAATCGCCCCGGCCGCCAATCCCGCCGCTGCCCGGCCGCCCCACACAAACGCAACCGCGGCCGTTGCGACAGCGCCGATCCCCGCGATCAGCCGCTCAATACGCCGCTCTGCAGCGCTGTAAAACGCTTCATCCCCCACCATTGGCGCCGCCGTCCGGCTTCTCGGCGCGCGAGAGCCGGCGAATCACGTCCCACACCCCCGCGCCGAAGCCGAGAAAACCAAGAATAAGCGTAAGGAGGGGCGAGGTGTGCAGCCAACGATCCAGCAGATATCCCGCACCACCAGCAATCCCAATCGTGGCGATCAAAATGACGGGCAGTTCCATGGCCATTGCCACTTGGGTCGCGCCGCCGCTCGGCCGTTTACGAGGAGCTGGATTTTCGGAGGACATTACAAGTTGCCGGTCACTGGCCGCCCGCACTCATTGGCCAAACGGCGTCAGAATAGAATACGTCGCCAAACGCAGGAACTGCTCCGGAAACATTCCCGCCGCGAGCGTGACGATCACCATCGCCCCCAGCGCAAACTTCTGCGCCCAGGAAATCACCGGCTGCACCTTGTCGCTCGATTCGCGCACCCACATCGCCGCCACCATCCGGAAATAGTAATACACCGCGGGAAGAATATAGAGCACGCCTAGAACCGCCAGCACCGTGTGATGCGTTTCAATCAAAGCCCAGAAAATCAAAAGTTTCGCCACAAACCCAGCCGTAGGCGGAATTCCCGCCAGCGACAGCAGAAAAATCAGCATCAGCACCGCCGCGCCCGGACTGCGCTCGATCAGCCCATTTAAATCATCAATCTCGTCGCCGATAATCCCCTTGCGCCGCAACAAAATCACCACCGTGAACGCGCCGGTGTTGAAGAACACATACACAAACAAATAGAACGCCATCGCCTGCAGGCCACGCTCGTGCAAAGTCCCGTCCGGATTCACCGCCGCCACAAACCCCAGCAAAATGTATCCCACTTGCGCGATCGAAGAATACGCCAGCAGCCGCTTGATGTTCGTCTGCGTGATCGCCGCGAGCGTGCCCACCGTCAGCGACAGCACTCCCACCGCTTCCATGATCCGCACCCAATCTAGATTCACCGGCCAGAAAACTGTCAGGAACAGTCGCAACAGCAGCGCGAAGCTCGCAGCCTTGGAAGCGCCGCTGACAAACGCCGTGATCGCCGTAGGTGCTCCCTCATAAACATCCGGCGCCCACTGATGAAACGGCACTCCGGCAATTTTGAAAAATATTCCAGCAGCCACCGTTCCGAGCGCGAGGAAAGTCAGCAGATCCGTTCCTGGAACGTCCAGGTGCCGCCGCGAAATCGCTCCCTCAATTACTTGCAGGTTCGTCGAGCCTGCCAGTCCGTACAAGATCGAAAATCCATAAGCCAGAATGCCCGAGCTAAACGCGCCCATCAGCATGTACTTCATCGCCGCTTCGTTCGACCGCCGATCGCGCCGCAAAAATCCGCTGAGCACGTAAAAGCTCAGCGCCATCGTCTCCAAACCGAGGAACAGCACCACCAGATCGTTGCCGCACGCCAGAAACATCATGCCCACGGTGGCAAACAGCATCAGCGCGTAATATTCGCCGTGCTGCTCGTCCTCAATTTCCATGTAACGCACCGAAATCAAAATCACCAGCGCCGTGGACGCGAGGAAAAGAAAGCCAAAGAAAATAAAAAATGGATCAACAACGATAGAATTGTAGAAGCCCGGCGTTGGGCCGTATGGCGCCGCCGCATACGCACGCAGCATGTACAACGACCCACCGCTGAATACGACCCCCAACATCGCGGTCAATGCATTCCAGGCCTTCTGCGGCCTGGTAAGCAGAAAATCGCTCAATAAAATAGCGAGGCCGAAAAATATCAGCATCGCTTCCGGCAGCACCAGGAAAAAATCCCCGCGTGTTTGCTCGAAGATGTTCTGCCAGTTCATCTATTTCACCTCGGCCCGTGCGCCCGTCGGGCCACTGGCCGGCGTCGAACCGGGCGTTGCCCCAGCCGGAGAGGTCGCGCCAGATTCCGCCATCGCAGCCTTTTCACCCGGCGAATGCGTATCCGCGTAGTATCCCGGGTGCACACATTCCACCAGGCGCCGCACCGGCTGCTCCACCACCTTGAAAAGCGGTGCCGGATAAATTCCAATCCAGAACGCCAGCACCACCAACGGAATCAGCGTCGCGTATTCGCGCGCATTCAAATCCGGCAAATGTTCGTTCGCAGGCTTCGTCACCGAGCCGAACATCACCCGCTGGTACAGCCACAACAAATACGCCGCGCCCAAAATCACGCCGAACACGCCCCAGGCTGCCCACTGCCAACTCACCTCAAACACGCCCCGCAAAATCGTGAATTCACCGATAAACCCGTTCAGCAGCGGCATGCCCAGCGAGCTCAAAGTCACAATCAAATAAACCGCCGCGAAATTCGGCATCGGCGTTGAAAGTCCGCCAAATTCAGAAATCAGCCGCGTATGCCGCCGCTCGTACAGCACGCCCACCAGCAAGAACAACGCGCCAGTGGAAATCCCGTGATTGATCTGCTGGATGATGCTCCCGGAAAGTCCCAGCGGCGTCAGCACGAAAATCCCCAGCGTACAAAAACCCATGTGGCTCACCGACGAATACGCGATAAGCTTCTTCATGTCCTTCTGCATCATGCAGACGAGTGCGCCGTAAATAATTCCAATTAGCGAGAGCACAATCACGATCCCGCGGTATTTCACAGTCGCGTCGGGAAACATCGGCAGCGAAAACCGCAGAAATCCGTACGTCCCCATTTTCAACAGCACACCCGCCAGAATGACGGAACCGGCCGTCGGTGCCTCGGTGTGTGCATCCGGCAACCACGTGTGGAACGGAAACATCGGCACCTTGATCGCGAACGCGAAAAAGAATCCCCAGAAAAGCCACTTCTGCAGCCAGCCAAATTGCGCCGTAAAGGGATGCGCCAAAATTTCGCGCATGTCGAATGTGCCGCGGTAATAATAAATCGCCAGGATCGCCAGCAGCATCAGCACCGACCCGGCCAGCGTGTACAGGAAAAACTTGATCGCCGCGTACAGCCGCCGCTCGCTGCCCCATACCCCGATCAGGAAATACATCGGCACCAGCATCACTTCCCAGAAAACGTAAAACAGCACAAAATCCAGCGACATGAAAACGCCCAGCATGCCCGTCTGCAGCAGCAACAGCAGAATGTAATATTCCTTTTCGCGCTTGTGGATCGCCGACCACGACGACAAAATCGCAATAGCGCCCAGCACAGTCGTCAGCATCACCATCAAAAAACTCAACCCATCAATGCCCAGCGTGAACTGCGCGCCGGGTCCGTGCCCGCCGCCAAGAGAAGGAATCCAGCTCAGATTGGTCACAAATTGAAATTGCGGCGCGTCCGGCCCGGATTGAAAGCGCCATATCAGCGGCAACGAAACCAACAAGCCGAGGAACCCGAACAAATTGCCCATCCAGCGATGCAGGTCGGCCCGCTCGCGCGGAATAAAAAGCATCAAAATCGCGCCAATCAACGGCGTGAACAGGATCGTGCTTAAAATATGGCTATCGGAAAAGAGCATCCGTTCCCTCGCGTTCTTCTACTACAGCGATTTGCAGACCGTGCCCACCCAGCAGGAAGCTCAGTGCACCGGGTGACGCGCCAGATAAAAGTAATATCCCAGGAACCCAATCAACCCGATCACGATGAACAGCATGTAACTCTGCACCAACCCGTCCTGAATCAAGCGCACCGGAAAACTCAGCACCCACACGATGCGCGCGCCCAATTTAACGGAGCCGTCCACTATCCACGTGTCCCACCACATCGAAACCCGCGAAATGAATCGCGTCAACCATCCTGCGCCGTCCACGCCTACCCCATTGATCACGTTCGTATCGAACCAGCCCAGCGCCAAACCCAAATCCTTCGCGCGATTCACGAACAGCGCGTCGTACAACTCATCGACATAATATTTGTGATATACCAACTCGTAGAATCCGTTCAGTCTCTTCGCGATCTTTGACGGCAATTCCGTGCGCTTGATGTACAGATACCACGCAAACAAAATTCCGAGCACCACCAGCCCTTCAGACATCAGCATTAAATTAATCTCGCCGATCCGTGAACTCGGCCCCTTCAGCGGCTCAATGCGCGCTTCGTGCGCCGTGCCCACCACCGGCTCCAGGAAATGCACAAAGTGACTGTTGCCCCCGAGAATTTCCGGCCAGCTGACCAAGCCCCCCACAATCGAAAGCCCCGCCAGAATCACCAGCGGCACCAGCATGGCCTTCGGCGATTCGTGTATGTGGTGCTCCACTTCATGGTCCACCCGCGATGTGCCGTGGAACGTCATGAAAATCAGCCGGAACATATAAAACGCCGTCATGCCCGCAGTGAAATATCCGATGGCCCAGAGCAGCACATCTTTTTCGTAAGCTTTGCCCAGGATCAGGTCCTTGCTCACAAATCCGGCAAACGGAAAAATGCCCGCGATCGCCAGCGTCGCGATCAACATCGTCCAATACGTCACAGGGATGCGCTTCGATAACGCGCCCATCTTCCGCATGTCCTGCTCGCCGGAAAGCGCGTGTATCACGCTGCCAGCCGCAAGGAAGAGCAGCCCTTTGAAGAACGCGTGCGTCATCAAGTGAAAAATTCCTGCCGTGAACGCACCCACGCCGCAGGCCAGGAACATGTAACCGAGTTGCGACACCGTCGAATACGCCAGAACTTTCTTGATGTCGTTCTGCACCACGCCAATCGTAGCCGCGAAAAGCGCGGTGATTGCCCCAACCAGCGCGACCACGCCCATCGCTTTCGGCGCCAGTTGGTAAATCGCGTTCGCGCGCGTCACCATATACACGCCCGCGGTAACCATGGTCGCCGCGTGAATCAGCGCGCTCACCGGCGTCGGGCCTTCCATCGCGTCCGGCAGCCACACGTACAGCGGAATTTGCGCCGATTTTCCCGCCGCGCCCACGAAAAGCAGCAGTGCAATCGCCGTCAGCCATGGATCGCCCATCTGAAAATGTCCCGCTTGCAGCGCCGGCCCGATATCGCTGAAGCGCACACTCCCCAGCACCGCAGAGCACAGGAAAATTCCCAGCAGAAATCCCGCATCGCCCACGCGGTTGACGATGAACGCTTTTTTCCCCGCGTCCGATGCAGACTTGCGGTGAAAATAAAATCCGATCAGCAAATAGCTGCAGGTCCCCACGCCTTCCCAGCCCACAAACATCATCAGGAAATTATTCGCGAGCACCAGAATCAACATCGCGAACATAAAAAGGTTTAGGTAACCGAAAAATCGAGAATACCCGCCCTCGTGCGCCATGTATCCGGTGGAATACACGTGAATCAGGAATCCCACGCCGGTGACCACTAGAATCATCACCGCCGAAAGCGGATCAATCTGAAATTCCCACTCGGCCACAAACTGAGCCAACCGGCCGTCGAACATGTGATACGGGATAGCAGGCAGCCACTGGAAAAGCATCTTCGTGAAGAATCGCTCGCCTTGCGGCATAGCGACGAGTTGAAAAAATGCGCCTAAGGAAAAAATAAATGAAATGAACACGCTTCCGGCGCACAAATAGCTGACAATGTTGTTCGCGAGCTTCCGCCCGTAGAACAGCATCACCGCCGCCGTCAGCAACGGAAACAGCGGAATCAGCCAGATATGCTCCAGAAAATACGGCGCGTTCATCAGTAAGCCTTCACCATTTCATGATGTCCATTTCATCCGCCAACACGGTCTCGCGGTTGTGGAAAAACGCCAGGATGATGCCCAGTCCCACCGCAGCTTCCGCCGCCGCGTCTGTGATAATGAAAATCGCGAACACCTGCCCATCTACCGTGCCCCACATGCGCGAAAAAACCATCAGGTTGATGTTCACCGCGTTCAATATCAACTCGATGGACATCAGCATGATGATCACGTTGCGCCGCGTGAGCACTCCGATCACGCCGATTACAAACAGCGCCAGGCTCAGAAACAAGTAATAGTCCACCGGAATCATCCCACTCTCCGCTTAGCCATCACCACCGCGCCAATCATCGCGACCAGCAGCAAAATCGAAGCAATCTCAAACGGCAGCATGTAATGGCTGAACAGCGCATCCGCCACGGCCTCGGTATTTTTCGGCGAGATTTCGTTGGCCATTGCCGGCAAACGCAGTGCCCCTCGCCCCGCCCAGATCGCAAACAAGAATTGCGCAGCCAGCACCAGCGCCAGTGCCCCCGCCACAAACCATTGCCGGTTGAACTGCACCTGGCGCATCGAAACGTCCAGATTCACCAGCATAATCACGAACACAAACAGCACCATGATCCCGCCCACATACAAAATCACCTGCACAATGAACAGAAACTCGGCCTCGAGCAGCAGGAAAATCCCGGCAGTCGACAGCAAAGTAGTAATCAGAAACACCGCGCCGTGCACGATGTTCCGTCGCGTCACCATCAAAATCGCGGAAGCCACCGCCAGCACCGCGAAAAATATAAATAACGCCTGATTCAGCGTCTGCATCTATTCACCGTCCGCCGTCTGTGCCTCAGCAACCGGCGCGTCATCCTTCGCAAGCAACATCGCCACGCCCAAAGTTGCCAGAGTTGTCGGGATCAACGACACAATCGGCCCCCAAGCGAATTGTTGCCGCAGCACGATCGCCACGCCCACACCAATCACATTCACTAACGCCAGCGGAATCAGAAATCGCCAACCCAACCGCATCAATTGGTCAAAGCGGTAGCGCGGAAACGTAAACCGGATCCACAAAAACGCATAAATGTAAGCGAACACTTTCGCCATAAACCAAAACGCGCCATGAATTCCCTGCATCACCGCAGGAGGCGCAAAGAGCGCTCCGGCCAACACGCAAGCCACACCGAGGCACAATACCGCAACCAGCACCATCACGATTTTCTGAATTTTCACCGGCTGCTTCGGCGCAAGCTTCAGCGAATATAACGCCACGCTGAGCGTCAAAAGCGCAGGCAATGCGTCCAGCCATTCGATGCCTGTTCCCGGAATGTGTTCGTGGTAACGCGCCCCCGGCCGCAGCCACCCGCCCAGAAATAAAGTCGTCGCGATCCCCGCCACGATAATCATGTTCGCGTATTCGGCCAGAAAATAAAGCGACCAGCGAAATCCGCTGTACTCCGTCATGTATCCCGCGACCAGTTCCGATTCCGCCTCCGGCAAATCAAAAGGTGCGCGATTGGTTTCGGCGATCGAGCCCACCAAATAAATAAAAAATCCGAATGGCACCGAGAAACCGAACCACACACCCTGATCCGACTGCGCCTGCACGATATCCTTCATCGAAAGCGAGCCCGCCAGCAGCAGCACCGAAATCAATCCCAGCCCCGCCGCGGTTTCATAACTCACCAACTGCGCCGCGCTGCGCAAGGCCCCCAGCAGCGAATAATGGCTGTTCGACGCCCACCCGCCCAGCACAATGCCGTAAATCCCTAAGGAACTGACCGCCAAAATAAAAAGCAATCCAATATTCAAATCCGCAATCTGAAACGCCGGCCCGATAGCTAGCGCCGAGTACGCCAGCAGCGCCATCGTCACGCTCACCAGCGGCGCGAACCAGAACATCAGCCGGTCCGCCTTGTCCGGAATTATGTCTTCTTTCAAAAGCAATTTCACCGCGTCCGCAATCGGCTGCAGCAATCCGTGCGGCCCCACGCGCATCGGGCCAAGCCGCGCCTGCATGTCCGCCATTACTTTTCGTTCCATCAACACGATGTATCCCGCCATTAGCGGCAACACCGCGACGATCACCACCGCATACAACACCGGCAGCACGAAAGGCATGATCGATGGTCGAATCAAATGTCCCATTTTTTAGCGGTCCACTTCCCCCAGCACAATATCAATCGTCCCGATGATCGCCACCACGTCCGCGATCAGTGAGCCCTTCGCCATCTTGTCGAACGCCTGCAAATTAATAAATGACGGCGGTCGCACGCGCACGCGATACGGCTGCGTCGTCCCATCGCTGACGATGTAATACCCCAGCTCGCCCTTCGGCGCCTCAATCGAGTGATACACCTCGCCCGGCGGCGGCTTCAGCACCTTGCCGATGCGCGCCATGATCGGCCCAGTAGGAATATTTTCCACCGCCTGCAAACAGATCCGCCGCGACTGCCGCATCTCTTCCATGCGCACCACGTATCGGTCATACGTGTCACCGGTTTCGCGCGTGGGAATGTCGAATTCGTAATGGTCGTAAGCCGCGTAAGGCTGCGCTCTGCGCAAATCCCATTTCACGCCGCTCGCCCGCAACACCGGGCCGGTCACTCCCAACGCAATCGCATCCGCCGCGTTCAGAATTCCCACGCCTTTCGTTCGACCAACCCAGATGCGATTTTCCGTCAGCAGCGTTTCGTACTCGTCAATCTTGTGCGCGAAATCGTTGCAAAAACGTTTGGTGTCCTCTTCGAACCCGTCGTACGTCTCGTACTGCAACCCGCCGATACGAAAGGCATGAGTCGTAAGCCGCGCGCCGCAATACTTCTCGAAGATTTTCAGGATTTCTTCGCGCTCGCGAAAACAATAAAAAACCGGCGTCAAAGCGCCGATATCGAGCGCATGCGTCCCCAGCCACAACAAATGACTCGCGATCCGCTGTAGCTCCGTCAGAATCGTGCGCACCACACGCGCGCGCAGCGGCGCTTCGGTGCCCAGCAATTTTTCCACGGCCTCGCAGTAGCCCAATCCATTCGAAACCGCCGCCACGTAATCCATGCGATCCACGTACGGCGCAAATTGCTGGTAGCTGCGATGCTCGGCGATTTTCTCCACGCCGCGATGCAGGTAGCCGATGATGCATTCCGACCCCGCCACGCGCTCGCCATCCAGTTTCAACTTCACGCGCAACACGCCGTGCGTCGAAGGATGCTGCGGCCCCATATTCAAAATGATTTCGTCCGCGCCCAACACCGTGGTGTTGACGCTGTCCATCGCCGAAATCGTTTTTATCGTGTGCTCGTCGCTCATTCGCCCGTGGCCGTCTTGCGGCGCTATTGCCCGCTCTCGATTCCCAGATTTTCCCGGACCCAATCCGTATCCTGTTTCAAAATGTCGTAATCCTTGCGCAACGGATGGCCCTGCCACTCGTCGGGCAGCAAAATGCGTTTCAGATCCGGGTGTCCTTCAAACACAATCCCGAACATGTCGTAGCATTCGCGCTCCATCCAGTTCGCCGCAGGCCAGATTTCACAAACGCTCGGCGCGAGCTCGGTTTCTCCCGCGTGCGCCTTCAAACGCAGCCGCTCGTTCTTCGTGAAAGAATAAAGATTCAACACCACGTCGAACCTCTTCTCGCGCTTCGGCCAATCCACCGCGGTCAAATCCACCAGCATGTCGAATTTTTCTTCGTCGCGGCAATAACGCGAAATTTCCCGCAGCTGCTCCACCGCAATCAGCACGATCGCCTGCTTGCGGTCCAGGGACGCTTCGCGAATCGCCTCGCCGAAGCGCGCCTTCAGCCGTTGCACCAATTCGTTATCCAGCGGAACAGGCTTCGGCGGCGCTTCTTTCGGTGGCGCGGGAGGAGCAGCGGGTTTCGGCGGCGCAGCCGCGGCCGGTGCGCCGGGTGCAGCCGGGGTTCCAGGTGTCGCGGGCGTAGTCGCTGCAGCAGGAGGCTTCGCAGCGGGCGGTTTAGCGGGAGCAGGTGGCGCGGCGGGTGGTTTCGCTGCAACTGGCTCAGCAGGCGTCGCTGGGACAGGCGGTTTGGTTTCAGCTGGCTTAGAAGGCGCGGCAGGAACCGCAGGCGCCTCTGGCTTGGAAGGAATAGAAGACTTTTCCGCCGTGCCTTCCGGCGGGTTTGCGGCTGGACCTTTTTCCGAAGGGTCGTTGACCATCGGTTCGATCGGCTGCCCTCGCCCGGTACGCGTCACATCCCGCGCCCCGCAATCGGCTCGCAGCCCGCCTTTTTAACACACTCCAAAAAACAACGTCAATTCCACGCCGCCGAATCCCAAGTTTCTGCGCGCCGCCGCGTTTACACCCAGTCCAGCGCGCCCTTGCGATACAACCACACATACCCAATCAGCAAAATTCCCAAGAACACCAACATCGTCACCAAACCATACACGCCCAGCTGCCCGTACTTGATTGCCCAAGGAAACAGAAAAATCGTCTCCACGTCGAAAATGACGAACAGAATCGCCACCATATAAAACCGCACCGAATACCGCCCGCGCGCATTCCCTTCCGGTGGGACGCCGCATTCGTACGGCTCCAGC
Source organism: uncultured Acidobacteriota bacterium (assembly GCA_963786205.1). Taxonomy (GTDB): domain Bacteria; phylum Acidobacteriota; class Terriglobia; order Acidiferrales; family UBA7541; genus Palsa-295. The sequence goes on along the minus strand of CAWAYG010000008.1, from coordinate 163,755 downwards.
TTCGCGCCATTCGGCTTCATGTCCGGCCGAATAAATTTGAAAATAATCAGGGTGACAGCGGGAAAAGCCGCGGCAAGAAGCGCGTAAATCAATATCGGAATGTATTGGCTCGGCATCGTCGGATCAACGTTGACCCACGAACAGCGCATCCTAGCACAGCGGTCAACTCTCAGCCAGCGTCATCCACCACAAAAAATTCCCGCCGTCGGCCGCTCGAATTGTCTGGTTTTTGCAGTTAAATTATGTAGCGGCCGCTTCGTCCCGCGCCTTTCGGGACGAAGCGGGCACGTCAGCATCGAGGCGGTCCCGCGACTAAGTTTCTGGGTATGTATTAATGGCGTGCGCCGTGCAGCACATCCACGGCATGAGGTAAAAGCGAGGCAATCGCATCCAACGATTCCACAGCTCCCCGAGGACTTCCCGGTAGATTCACAATCATCGTAGTGCCGCGAATTCCCGCGGCGCCGCGCGACAAAATCGCCCGCGGCGTTTTCTTCAAACCCTCCGCGCGCATCTGTTCCGCGAATCCAGGAATCAGCCGCTCCGCCACGGAAATCGTAGCTTCGGGCGTCACGTCACGCGGTCCCACGCCGGTGCCGCCGGTCGTCAGAATCAAATCCACCATTTTCGCGTCAGCCGTCTTCCGCAAAAGCTCTGCGATGGCTTCGCGCTCATCCGGCAACACCGAGGCCGACACAATTTCCCACCCCAGTTCCCTGCACCGCCCCGCAACAGCCGGCCCGGAAGCGTCTTCGTGCTTCCCGCCCGCGACCGAATCACTCACTGTAAGTATGGAAACCCGCATGGAGTGGCGTCCCGACGATTCCGGGACTAGCCTTCGGTGACCTGCGCGTCTTCGCTCTCGCCATCGCGCTGCCCTTCATCCACCAATCGCAACGCTTCCATCAAAAGCCCCGTCGTAGTACGCGAAATGATGTCACGCGTCGGCGCACGATTGAAATCAATTTCGAATTCGCCTTCGGGCCAGCGCACAGCCTCAAACACCGCCGCTTCACCCTCCAGCGCGCCCAGCCGCGCATCCTTGCATTGCCCCGACGCAAAAAATAAATCGCCGCTCTCTTCCCCGCGGCGAATCGTCAGCTGACACGACTTCTGGCCCATCTCCAGCGACTGCATCAAATCCATGATGGACATTTCTTCCAGCCGCCCCTGGACCACTCCCGGACGCACCTGGCGATTCTGCAATTTCTCCAGCTGCAGACGGTCCACCACTTTTTTCGCGCGCCGCACCAGGTCCTTCAGAAAAAACGGCTTCGGAATAAATTCCTCGACGCCTTCCACGATCGGCCGCAATTTCTCTTCGATGTCGCTGCGGCTAGCCAGAAAAATAAATGGGATCGCTTTCGTCTGCTGCCGCCCGCGCAATTTTTCATACAGCTGCCGCCCGTCAAGCCCCGGCATGCGGTAGTCGCACACCACCAAATCCGGTGGATCGTCCACAATCTTCAGCAGCGCATCCGCGCCATCCGCAGCCGCGCGCGCATCGCAGTGCGGCAGCAACCCCTTCATCAAAAGGTCGAGGATCAGCGCGTTATCATCGACGACCAGGACTTTGACATCCTTCATCGGCGTCATCGCTTCACACGCTTCCCAGGACGCACGTACGTGCCGCTTCGCCCGCCCGCTTTCTTCACTACGTACACCTCGGTGATTTCCATGCCGCGTTCCAGCGCTTTGCACATATCGTAAATCGTCAGCGCCGCAACCGACACCGCCACCAACGCCTCCATCTCGACGCCGGTCGGGCCCGTAGCCGTCGCCTCCGATGTCAGCTCAATTCCATTCTGGCACAGCTTGGCGCTCACATCTACGTGAGTCAAAGCAAGGGGATGACAAAGTGGAATCAGCTCTGCCGTGCGCTTGGCCGCGCCAATTCCAGCGATCCGTGCGATTTCGAGAGGATTACCCTTGGGCGATTTCAGCGCTCGTACGCTGCGAATCGTCGCTCGCTCCATGCGAATAAACGCATGCGCCTGCGCAGTACGCGACGTGGCCGCCTTCGCCGAAACGTCCACCATCCGCACGCGCCCTTTTTCATCGTAGTGCGAGAGTTTCGCCATGGAACTCGTAGCGCCGGCGTCCCGCCGGCTTCTAGCCTTTGACTGTGTAGCGGCCACCTGTATGAGGGCGTCGTTGAATTTGCAGCTGCTTATGTAGGGGCGGGTCTAAGACCCGCCCGGGCGGAACCCAACTCAAAACAATCCTCTCCGCGGCAAAACGTCCGCCATCTCTCCCGCCGCGTAAACCAGCTTCGCCTCATGCACCACCAAAAAACAATTCCCCTTAACTACGGATCCGATGTCCCCCGATCCTTCCCAATGAATCGCTTCCACCACGGCCTCGCCTTCCGGCCAACTGATTCGCGCCGGCAAAAAATGCGCGAGCGGCGGCTTTTCGTTCAAAGGATGCGCAACCTTAGCCTTCAGCAGCGCCAGAGCACCCGGCTTGTTTCCGCTCAGCAGCTCAATCGCCGGAACCACGAACAGCTCGAACGTGACCATCGTCGAAACCGGATTTCCCGGCAATCCGAAAACGGGCTTGCCCTGGCAAAAACCAAACACCGCAGGCTTCCCCGGACGAATCGCCACCGCATCGAAATAAAATTCCGCGCCCATTTCGCGCAGCACTTGCTCGACGAGATCGTATTTCCCCACCGATACTCCGCCGGTCAGCGCCACAATATCCGCTTCCAAAGCTCGCTCGATGTGCGTGCGCAATCCCACCAGATTGTCCGGCGCGGTCCCTAGCATAACGGGTTCGCCACCCGCGAGCGCCACCTGCGCCGCCAAAGACACATTGTTGCTATTGCGAATCTGATATTTCGCCGGCGTCTGGTCCATCGCCACCAATTCATCGCCAGTCGAAAGAATCGCGACGCGCGGCTTCTTCGCCACCACCAGCCGCGTGCGTCCCACCTGCGCCGCAATCGCCAGCTCGGCATAGCTCAGCCGCTTGCCGCGCGCGATCACGCTCTCGCCCACCCGCGTTTCCTGGCCTTCCAAGATAAAATGCGCGCCCTCGCGCGCCGCTTGCTCCATCACCACATGCTCACCCTCGATCCGCGCGCACTCATTCATCACAATTGAATTCGCGCCGCGAGGCAAAGGCGCGCCCGTCATGATCTGCACGCAAGTTCCCGGCTCAACCATGCCACCAAACGGAACTCCCGCGCGGCTTTCCCCAATCAGCCGTAGTTTTGCTCCCGCTTCCGCAGCGTCCGCCGCACGCAACGCAAATCCATCGCGCGTCGAGCGATTGAACGGCGGATAATTGCGGTCGGCGCGCACGTCTTCCGCCACGATGCGCCCCAGCACACGCGCAGGGTCGTCCGCGAATTCAATGGTTTCCGTAGGAGGAGGAGGCGCACAACGCCGCGCGCAGATTACTTCGATCACTTTCGCGCGAGCTGCTTCGTAGGAAAGCATGGCGCCTCAGAGCCAGGACGCGAGTTTCGTCCCGCGCGGCACAATCGTCGCGTCGCGTTCCGGCCCGGTGGATATCATTCCAATTTCAACCTGCAGTTGCTCAGAAATAAAATTCAGATAATTGCGCGCCGCTTCCGGCAATTCCTTCACGTCGCGAATCCCCGGCGTCGGCTTCTGCCACCCCGGCAAAGTGACGTACACAGGCTCGACCTGCATCAGCGTCTCAACGTCCGCCGGCATATTTTCCAGCGTCTTGCCTTTAAATTTATAGCCGGTGCAAACCTTGATCTCCGGCTGCGTGTCATACACGTCCATCTTGGTCACTACCAGCGAATCAATTCCGCTCAGCATTTTCGCGAACTTCAGCACCACCAGATCTAGCCATCCGCAGCGCCGCGGCCTGCCCGTCACCGCGCCAAATTCCTTGCCGCGCTCGCGCAACGCCTGCGCGTCCAGGTCAGGCATCTCCGTCGGAAACGGCCCGCTGCCCACGCGCGTAGTGTAAGCCTTGGTCACGCCTACTACGCCGCAAATCCGCGTCGGCGCCACGCCCAAGCCCGTCGCCACACCGCCCGACGTCGCATTCGACGAAGTCACATAAGGATACGTCCCATGATCAATGTCGAGCATCGTGCCCTGCGCGCCCTCAAATAGAACCGATTCGCCATCGTCCAGCGCGCGGTTCAGCAACACGCCCGTGTCCGTCACCAGACCATGAATATGCGCCGCCAGCTCCATATATTGATCGTAGATTCCAGCGGTCTCTAGTGGATGCCCATACGTCGCGCGGCTAATCGCATTTTTTTCAGCAATCACGCGCTCCAGTTTTTCCTTAAACCCGGCCGCATCAAATAAATCGCACACGCGAATCCCGCGCCGCGCCATCTTGTCTTCATACGCAGGACCAATGCCGCGCGAAGTAGTCCCGATCGCCGCAGCCCCACGCGCCGATTCCGCAGCCTTATCCATCTCGCGGTGGTAAGGAAAAATCAAATGCGCGCGATCGCTCAGAAAAAGCCGCCCGCGCACCTCAATCCCCGACCGCTTCAGATTTTCCAGCTCAGCCACCAGCGCCGCCGGATCCACCACAGTCCCCGCGCCAATCACAGCCTTCTTCTCCGGCCGCAAAATCCCGCTAGGAATCAATTGCAGAATGTATTTGTGATTATTGAAGATTACGGTGTGCCCTGCATTGTGCCCGCCCGCATAGCGCGCCGTATAGTCGAAGGACTGCGCCAAATAGTCGACGACCTTGCCCTTACCCTCGTCGCCCCACTGCGCCCCGACCACGCAGATCGCCTTCGCTCGCGCTTTCTCAGTCACCGTCGCCGCCCCACCCTTCGTCAGGCCGCACCTTGCCCCTATCGTTGACAACAGAAGCACTGCAGGCAGGCAAACTCAAATACATGTACGACCAATTCTAGCCTCCGCTCGCCGCCGAAGCAAGCGTGGGGGCAAAACCCAGAAGCGGACGAGCTAACCAACCGATTTATAGCGGAAACAATCGCGGGCATGATCGTTGACCATGCCGACGGCCTGCATGAAGGCGTAACAGATGGTGGTGCCGACGAACCGAAAACCGCGCCGCTTGAGGTCTTTGCTCATCGCATCCGATTCCGCCGTGCGCGCCGGCACCTTCCGCGACGTCGCCCAACTATTCTTCTTCGGGCGTCCACCAACGAACTGCCACAAGTAACGATCAAACGATCCGAATTCCTGCCGCACAGCAAGAAACGCAGCTGCGTTCGAAATCGTTGCCGCAATCTTCAGCCGGTTACGCACAATCCCCGCGTCCGCCAACAGAGCCCGCACCTTACGCTTATCGTAACGCGCAATCTTCTCCGCATCGAATCCGTCAAACGCCCGCCGGTAATTCTCGCGCTTGTTGAGAATCGTTTCCCAGCTCAATCCCGCCTGCGCGCCTTCGAGTATCAGGAACTCAAAAAGCACCTGGTCGTCGTGCACGGGCTTGCCCCACTCGCGGTCGTGGTACTCCACCATTAGCGGCTTCTGTGCCCAATGGCAGCGCCGCTGCTCTTTTTTCGCTTTCACACTCATAGGAGATGTTGCGGCAGGATGTTACGCCGATCAGATTCAGAATCCGAATGCAGCTCTCGCGAGGGCGAAGCCGCCGCCGCAGCCGAAAGGCACCGCCGGCACAGGCAATCCGCATAACGCGCGTGCAAATCGCTCAACACGGCGCCAGCGATCCGCATTTCCTCGCACCAACAACCCGCGGCCGGCGCGCCACAAGAGAATGACTCGCCGCAAGCCGCGCAGTTCTTCAAAGTCGGGGCAATCCCCAGCGATGTCATCTCTGGCTCGCTGCCGCTCACAGTCACCTGGCTTGAAGTGAAATCGCGCCTAAGACCTACGAAATGTGGCGCTGGATGACTTTCTCGATAGATTCTTTCGGCTGCGCTCCGACGAGCTGGTCGGCCACCTGCCCGCCCTTGAAAATCAACAGCGTAGGAATGCCGCGAATATTGAATTTGCCCGCCGCGTTGATGTTCTCATCCACATTGAGCTTCACCACCTTCAACTTTCCGGCGTGCTCTTTCGCGAGCTCTTCCACGGTCGGCGTCAACATATGGCACGGGCGGCACCAATCCGCCCAGAAATCCACCATCACCGGCTGCGTCTTGCTGGCTTCCACCACATCTGCTTCGAAATTCGCGTCGTTCACCGCTTGGATGTTTTCTGACATGTTGTCCCTTATTGTCCCTTGTAACGCCGCACTACGCCTCCAGAAAACTTGCAGGAAACGTTTCCGGCGCTATCCTTTAGATGTCCCAGCAACCCGCGGGATTCGAGCCCTCTTAGCTGCTTCATACAGTGTGACATAAGCCGCTGCAGAAGCCTTCCACGAAAAATCTTTGGCCATGCCGTTCTTCTGCACCATCTGCCAGGCCTTCGGATCACGTTGCAGTTTCAACGCGGCACGCAGCGTGTCCAGCAGCGCCCGCCCGTCATACGCCTCGAACTTAAACCCTGTGCCATGATGCGTTTTAGGGTCGAAGTTCTGCACGGTGTCATCCAGACCGCCCGTTGCTCTCACGATCGGCACCGTACCATAGCGCAAGCTGTATATCTGGTTCAAGCCGCACGGCTCGTAGCGCGAAGGCATCAGGAACATGTCCGCGCCAGCCTCGATCTTGTGCGCCAGCGGGTTGTCGTACCCGATCTTCACAGCCACGCGCCCCGGGAATTTCTCGGCCATATCCTTAAAGAGCTTTTCATACTCCGGCTGGCCGGTGCCCAGCACCACGAGCGTCAAATTCTCCTTCATCAAATCGCCCGCAACCCGCGCGATCAGGTCGAATCCCTTCTGATCGGCGAAGCGGGAGACGATTCCCACTACGGGCCGTTCCAGGCATTCCGGCTTGTCCACGGGCAGCTTGAACTGCTGCAGCAAATCTTTCTTGTCCGCCTTCTTCGCCTCCAAATTGTGCACGGAATAGTTCTGCGTGATGAAGGTATCCACCTCCGGACTCCACACCGAATAGTCCACGCCGTTCAGAATACCGATCAGCCGGTCCGCGCGCCCACGGATCACTCCCTCCAAACCAGTGCCGAATTCCGGCGTCTGAATTTCCTGCGCGTAGCGGCGGCTCACCGTGGTGAGGTAATCAGCGTACAACAGCCCGCCCTTCAGAAAATTCACCTTCCCGTAAAATTCCAGGCGATCCATTGTAAAAAAAGTGTCAGGTAGCCCGATCGTGCGCATCACAGACTGCGGAAATATTCCCTGATAACCGATGTTGTGAGTCGAGAACACCACCGGCAAAGCGCGCACGACCGGATCCTCGGCGTGCTGCGTGCGCAACAGCACGGGGACCAGCGCCGTCTGCCAATCGTGGCAATGAATCACGTCCGGCAGCCACACCCGCTTCATGAATTCGATGGCCACGCGCGAAAATTCCGTGAAGCGCTCGGCGTTGTCCGGGTAATCCGCGCCCTTCTCGCCGTACAGCTGCTCGCGGTCGAAGAATCCCCGATCGTCCACGAAAAAATAGCGCACGCCCGCGACCGCCGGGCCTTCGCCAATCGCTGGAAAGCGCAGCTTGTCGCCTAGCGTCACCGTCACGCTGGAAACAAGAATCGAACTAATCTTGTTTCCGCGGTAACGTGGCAGCAGCACCGCGACTTCGTGGCCCATTTCGGCCAAAGCCTTGGGCAGCGCACCTACTACGTCCGCCAAGCCGCCAGTCTTCGAGTAAGGCAGCCCTTCCGATGCAATGAACAAAATTTTCATAAGTCGTCAGCAGAAACGCAAACGGTATCGGAACGCCAGAGGTTCGTCAAGCTTACCGTAGCATAGGCGATCTCGCCTGTGCTCTTGCTTCAGAAGCGCCGGCGTCCCGCCGGCTCTTTGTAGCTGACTCTGTAGCGGCCGTTTCGTCCCGTGTCTTTCCGGACGAAACGGGCATCTTGCTTTTCGGTTCTTGACAGCCGTAACCGGTCGCACCGTCGCAGGGTCAAGGCAAATCGGCAACCAATCGCTCGAGCCTCCGATTTGTTCGTCCGCCCCCGCATTGCTACACTCGCAGCACACATGTCACGCCAACGTCTAGGGCAGCACTTCCTCCACGATATCGGGTGGCGCAAACGCATCCTAGCCACGCTGCCCCTAGCCGCTAATCAAACCTGGATCGAAATCGGCCCCGGCCACGGCGAAATGACGCAGCTCTTAGTCGGCAACAACCGCCGCATCATCGCCATCGAAACCGACACGCGTCTTGCCGAAGGCCTGCGCGCTTCGCGCGACACCCATCCCGTTCAATGGCCTGGTCTTGAAATCGTCACCGGAGACGTTCTCGCTACCAACATCGGCGACCTGGCCAACGGCGCGATTCACGTGTACGGAAACCTGCCGTACTACATCACCTCGCCCATCCTGCAGCATCTTTTCCGCTGGGCCGACCGGATCGCTTCCATCCACATCGTCATTCAATTGGAAGTAGCCGAGCGCATCGCCGCGCATCCTGGTGTGCGCGACTACGGCTATCTCTCCACGCTCTGCCAATTTTATGCGCAACCCAAAATCGCGCTGCGCCTTCCGCCCGGCGCATTCCGTCCGCCGCCAAAAGTAAAATCCGCATTGGTAGGCATGACCCTGCCGGGTGAGCAAGCAAACCTCAACATCATGGGAGAATCCGAAGAAAAGCGCTTCCTGGAATTCGTGCAGACCTGCTTCAGTCAAAAACGCAAAACCCTGCGCAACAACCTGCTCAGCATCTCGAGTGACAAACGCATCCACGATGTGCTAGCAACCGCCGCCCTGCGCCCCGACGCCCGCGCCGAACAACTATCCCTCGCCCAATTCGCCGCGCTCTTCGCCCAGCTCGCGTAGCCACACAACTCACCACAAAGTTCCTATGACCTTGTGATTTGTTCGCGCCGAGATTACGACTCTTCGAGGACCGTCTGCAGTCGATCAGGAAAATTCGACATAATTCCATCCACGCCCGCCGCGGCCACCGCCCGCATCACGTCCGGCTCATCCGCGGTCCACGTTGCCACCTGCAAATCCAGCCGGTGCGCATCGTCCACCAGTTTCGGCGTCACCAAATTCGCCTTGGGACACAGCTGCCGCACGCCCAGTTCGATGGCCACTTTCGCGAAATCGTCGCGCGGCTGATCCACTAGTAAACCCATCATCATCGTGGAATCCACCTGGCGCAGAGCCGTAAGCGTGGACTGGTCGAACGAAATCACGATCGAGCGCGCCGTGCTTTGCGATTTGTGCAGCTCCGCGACGAGCGAATGATGCATGCCCCACGCCGCGTCATATTTCACTTCGAGATAAAAAATCACGTCGTGATCACTGCTGAATTTCAGCACTTCTTCCAACGTTGGTATGCGCTGCCCCATGAATTCACGGTCGAACCACATGCCCGCGTCCAACTGGCGCAGTTCCGCCAACGTGAAATCGTGGACGTTCCCGCGCCCGTTGGTGGTGCGCTCCAGCGTCGCGTCATGGATCGCCACGAAGCGCGCGTCGCGCGTCAGGTGCAAGTCCGTCTCGATGAATCCCGCGCCCAGCTGCACGGCGCGTTCAAACGCCGCCAGCGTATTTTCCGGCGCGTGGCCGGAGGCCCCGCGATGCGCAATAACCCAAGGTTTCCGCATAGCCACGGCTATCCTAGCAGAGAACCCAGACCCTACGGCTCTCCGGTATTTATGGTAGTGATGGAAGTTGCACCCCAAAGAACCGCACTGAAATCGAGCCAAATCCGTGCCTGAGACATGCAGCGGGATCGCTGAACTGGTGCAAAACGTTGCCTAAATTGGACAATGTGTTGGTCAGCGGGAGAATTTCCAAGATGAAAGCTCGGCAATTCTACCCTTCGCCGCGCGCTCAATTCCCGCGAGCGTGAATATCCCTAATCGTTGCATGAAGTTAGATGACTCCTACTCGATTGGCCCAGGCCGAGCACCTTTGGAAGTCCGATTGCCCTTCCCTATTCGCCTTCTCAGCGGCGTGGCCTCGTCCCTTTAGGATCTTGGGCGCTGCCGCGATCCTTAGTTTCGCATCAAAAGTTGCAGCGTCAGTTCGTAAGGCGGTAATTGAGCTCGCGCGAATCAGGACGAGCGTTGCAAGCAAGCGCGCATTCTGGGCGAAAGAATGATTTTGACGTAGGAGTGCAATCCGTCGTAGGCTCACCGGCGAATTAGCCGCTGCCTCGCCGGTCGAGTTTGCAGGGGTTGGCGGAGGAGTTTTGGGAATAGCACCGAAAGGCAGCATCGTAATTCAAGCCATGCTAAGGCGCTTGGCGCAGGAAGAACTGGCATTACAAGAAGCGCATTGCAATAGGGTAAAAGCAACGGGGTCTGTCGAAGCAGCGAAGCCGCTACAAGCAAAAGCGGCCGCGCACTGAGGATGTGATTCGGCAGCAACGGCCCTCGTGCCGGTTCTGCTCCATGTCCAGCAACGGAATCTTCGCTCCGCAGAGCGGGCCGCCTCCGGTGCTGGGCAGCTGTGAAAGAGCAGCAACGGTACGCGCTTGGGGAGGGGGGACGTGGCGCTTTTCGTTTTGATGGTTGCAGCATTGGTGGTCGCGCAAACGTGGCTGGACTGGCGCGACACGAAAAAAGACTGGGTTGTGCCGGAGTGGGCAAAAGGCTTGGCGCTCGCGGGCTGCGTGGCTGCATCGCTCACTGCTGCTACTTCGTTCGCGTCTTTCTGGATTCAGGATCCGGCCAACGCCTCCAATAACACATTTAACTCCGCCATGTTCTGGCCCGAGCTGGGTTTTCTGCTCTGCGCCATGGGCGCGATAATCGTCGCCGTGCGCAAGAAGCGCCTGCGGCTGATGCTGCTTCTGACAGGCATCCTCACCGCCGCCTTCTGGATCGGCATGACTCTGTCGTAAGCGCGCCTTTCTCGCGACAGCAGGCGCGGACTGTCGTGACGCAATGCTAGCTGAGGTCCGTGCCGCGGTACCCCTGCGGTTCTCTGCCTCTCTGCTTCCGTGCTTCTCCAAGTCTCTGCCTTTCTGACTCCTTGCTTCCGTTTCTCTCTGTGCCTCTGTGACTCTGTGGCAGATTTTCTCCTTCACCTTCACGTCCTCCACATCCTCTACCTCCTTTACCTTCAGGGCACCGCCATTCACCGATTCCCACCCGCCATTCGCCGATTAACACGAGACGCCCCTGCCGCCGCTCCTCTATTCTCGCCTCATGAACGGCAACGCAATTCGAATCGGAGATGAGACCATGACCAGCACAAATGGCCAGTCGCCCATGAATTCACTAATTTCCAGCGCGCGAATCCCCATGGTGGGCGCGGCCTTGCTGATCTTGTTGGGCATCGCTTTCCAACTCGGCGAGCTCGGCTACGGCCATCTTCGCTTGGACAACCTGTGGCTCTTTTCCATGATGCTGGCCGACATTTGGAATATCCTCTCCATGCGCCTGAATCTCCCCAGCGCGGGAGAGGTACTGCGTTACTGGCCCCTGATTCTCGTGGGCCTGGGTCTCGCAATCTTGCTCGCCACACAGGAAAATCGCTTCTCCGCATCCCGGAGGGGTTAACAATCATGGGAAGCAACCGGTCCTACAGCTGGAGCTTCATTTTCGGCGCGCTGATCGTCGCCGCCGGAGTGGTGCTGCTGCTCGATCAACAAGGTTTCATCAACGCTGACCGCGTCTTAAGTTATTTCTGGCCCGTCGTTATGATCGCCGCCGGCACCACCATGCTGATTGACTGCCGCGGCCACGGGGGGCGAGGCCTTTGGGGCGTCATTCTGCTGGCCTCTGGAGTTTTGCTTGTTCTTGAAAATCTCGGTGTGGCACGTATCCACTTCAATACCGTCTGGCCACTAGTCGTCATCGCTATCGGTGTCTTAATGATCTGGCAAGCCGCCGGGCCGCGCATCCGTCCTGATGGCACTGCAAGGTCTCCGTGGCCGGAGATTTTCGACCGCTGGAGCCGCACCGGTTCCCCGGACGCCGATTTCAACGGTGTTGCAATTCTCGGCGGCTTCAAACGCCGCATCACCAGCAAAAAATTCAAAGGCGGAAGTGTTCTGTCCGTCATGGGCGGCTTTCAAATTGACCTGCGCCAAGCGGACATGGAAGGTGATTCGGCCACCATCGAAGCGATGTCCTTCATGGGCGGCGGCGAAATCAAAGTTCCGGACGAGTGGCAGGTTTCTATGGAGGGCATCAGTCTGTTCGGCGCGTTCGTTGACGAAACCGATCAGCAACCGCCCGCCGCCGCTGGCACGCAAAAAAAGTTGATCATGAAAGGCGCCAGCCTTTTCGGCGGCATTGTGGTCAAGAATTAAAGCGCGCTCATGCACCCCATACTCAGCCAATTCCGCCGCGTCCTAATTTACCTCCTCGCGTGGATTCCCATCGCAGGGTTGCTGGCTTATCTACTCACCGTCTCTCACGAAATCGGCGCTCACGAAGCAATCGTCCTTTCCGTGCCGCTCTGCCTGCTGTATGCGTTTCTCTGCCTCACTTCGTGGTATTCCTGCCGCGGCAACCCGCTGGAAAAATATGGCCTAGGGCGCTTGATCGCCACTCATCTCACGGCTGCGCTTTTCGCCAGCATCATTTGGGCGGTTGCGGCGGAAAGCTTGGCGAGCACGCTTTCCAGGATGCAATATTTTCCAGGACTGAGCCATCGCTTCCGGCCGGAAGTCCCGCTGGTAATCGTTACCGGTCTACTGCTCTATCTGCTCTGGGTAACGCTGTATTACGTGATCATCGCGGTGGAAGCATCGCGCGACGCGGAAGCTCGCGTAATGAAAGCTAGCGTCCTGGCTCGCGACGCTGAGCTGCGCGCGCTGAAAGCCCAAGTGAATCCGCACTTCCTTTTCAACAGTTTGAATTCCATCAGCGCGCTCACCAGTTCCGACGCATCCAAGGCCCGGGAAATGTGCATCCTGCTCGGCGATTTTCTGCGCCGCACGCTGGGGCTGGGAGAAAAAGCCGCGATACCCCTTGAAGAGGAGCTTTCACTCATCCGCGCGTTTCTAGCCGTCGAAAAAGTCCGCTTCGGCGCGCGCATTCAGATGGAAGAAAATATTGACCAGGCCGCCCTGCACGTTCCCGTGCCGCCTCTTCTATTGCAGCCGCTCGTAGAAAACGCTGTCGTGCACGGCATCGCCAACCTGGTCGAGGGCGGATGGATTCACCTCAATGTCCATTCGCAGAACGGCACGCTGACCATCACTGTCGAAAACAGTTTCGACCCCGACGCTCCGCCGCGCCGCAAAAGCGGGGTGGGCCTGGTGAATGTCCGCCAGCGCCTGCAGGCGCGCTACGGCAATCAAGCCAGCTTCGCCGTAAAGACGGAAGGCGATCGTTACCGCGTAGCGTTGACTCTGCCCACAGAAAGTGAGGCGCAACCGGCATGACCCGCGCAGCTGCAGCAAAAATTCGAGCGGTGATTGTGGACGACGAAGAACTCGCTCGCCAGGTCCTGCGCGAATTCGTCGCCGCGCACAACGAAATCGAGTTGATCGCCGAGTGCGCCAACGGTTTCGAAGCCGTCAAAATCGTCACCGAGCAGAAACCCGACCTGATGTTCCTCGACATCCAGATGCCCAAACTAGACGGCTTCGAAGTTCTGGAGTTGATCGGCAACGACACCGCCGTAGTCTTCGTCACCGCCTACGATAGCTACGCCATCAAGGCCTTCGAAGTTCACGCGGTGGACTATCTTCTGAAGCCCTTCGGCGCCGATCGCTTCGAAGCATCGTTGAAACGGGCCAAAGAGCGCCTCACAGGCAAACTCCCGGAGACCGCGCCATCAGCGACACAACTAGCCGTCGCCGCTCGTCCTCCAGCGCAATTTCTCGACCGCATCGCGGTGCGCGACGGCACTCGCGTCTACATCATTCCGCTAGCCAAGCTCGATTATGCCGAGGCTCAGGACGACTACGTCGCTCTGGCCGCCGAAGGCAAGAAGCATCTGAAGCAACAAACCATCTCCAGCCTGGAATCTGCGCTCGATCCCTCGCGCTTCATGCGCATCCACCGCTCCTACATCGTCAACCTAGAACGAGTAGCCAAGGTCGAGCCCTACGGCAAAGACAGCCACATCGCAGTGCTGGCAAACGGCACACAACTTCCCGTAAGCCGAGCAGGCTACGCCCGCCTCCGCACCTTCCTCGACCGATAAAAAACCACGCCAGAATCTCATTTTGTTACACGCCCGAGTCCTAGAACTTCTACTACTCGTCGTTCGCCCATTGTTGACGACCTGTATATTGCGGCACGCGTCCATTCGTAGTAATGTCCCGCCATGCCCCGCCCTTCCTCGCGACGGTCCCCCCGGCTTCGCGGTAAGGGCATGCAAAGGAGAGGTAGGAAAATGGCATCCCCGGCCGACGCAAAAGCCAACAGTTCATCCGCCAAGGAAAACGCGGAAGGCGCCAATGTAGACAAGATCCGCGACATTTTATTCGGCTCGCAGATGCGCGATTACGAAAAGCGCTTCGTTCGCCTGGAAGAAACCGTCACCAAGGCCATCGAGACCTTGCGCGAGGACATGACCAAGCGCCTCGACACCCTCGGCAGCTACATCAAGGAAGAAACCGATTCCCTGGGACAGCGCATCAAGGCTGAAAAGTCCGAACGCGCCGAAGGCCTGAAAGAACTGACGCGCGAGATGAAGGACACCGGGAAGATCGTCGAGAAAAAGCTCTCGCAGCTAGAGGATCAGATGTCCGACGGTCACGCGGAATTGCGTGCCAAGCTGCTTGAACACTCGAAATCGGTCTCCGCGGAAATTGACAAGCTACGCCGCGATTCCACCGCGGCCCTGAACCGCGAAGTCGAAGTCTTGCGCGATGAGAAGACCGACCGCGCCGGCCTCGCCGACTTGTTCAACGAATTCTCGCTGCGGCTCAAGAATAAATTCGAGCTGCCCGGAGAGTAGCCGAAGAGTGGTCAGAAAACTTGCCGGAAGAATCGCCGGCGAGTGCATCGGTAACGCGCGGATTCAGCGGGTTGCAATGTGAGCCCGCAGGCGAAACCTTCACCCTCCCAATATGGCCGAGCAAGCGCAACGCCGCGCCTTCGAGGCGCAGGCCCAGGAAAAACCGACGGACAATAACCACGCGTACGAAGAGCTGCGCCACTTGATCGTCGCGCCCGAACAGGAAGGTATCGCGACGATCCAGGACCGCCTCGATAACCTCGAAAAACGCACGGAAGACGTCAGCGTCGTCGTCGCCGAAGCCATTCAGATGCGCCGCGAAAAAGGCGATGACCTCGCTCTGGCGGCCGCGCTCGCGCCGACCATCCAGGAAACTTTGCGCGAGTCCGTTCGCCGCGATCCGCACGTTCTCGCTGACGCGCTTTTCCCCGTGATGGGCCCCGCCATCCGCAAATCCATCGCCGAAACTTTGCGCGGCATGCTCGAATCTTTCAACGAAGCTCTCGAGCACAGCCTTTCCTGGCGCGGCATTCGGTGGCGCGTCGAAGCCTTCCGCACCGGAAAACCTTTCGCCGAAATTGTGTTGATGCACAGCCTGCTCTATCGCGTCGAACAGGTTTTCCTGATTCATCGCGAAACTGGCTTGGTCTTGAATCACATCGTCGCTCCGTCCGCGCCTGCGCAAGACGCCGATATGGTCGCGGGGCTCCTCTCCGCGATTCAACAGTTTGCGCGCGACTCCTTTCAGCCCGGGCAAACCGAAAACCTCGGCAACATGACCTTCGACGAATTGCAGATACGCGTCGTCAGCGGCCCGAACGCCGTAATCGCTGCGGCGATTCGCGGCCACGCGCCGGAAGCCTATAACCTGGCGATGAACGAAACTCTGGAAGAAATTCAGCGCCATTACAGTTCCGCGCTGGCGCATTTCACGGGCGATCCGGGCCCGTTCCGCGCGGCGGAACCTCAGATTGCGCGCCTGCTCGAAACTCAGTATCGCGAGAAGCCGCCGGAAATGCGCCGGCCGCGTGCAGCCATGATTGCGGGCGCGATTGCCGCACTGCTGCTGCTCTGCTGGGCCGGCTACTCCACCTACTTGCTGATCGAATGGTCGCGATTCTTATCCGAGATGCGCAAACAGCCGGGCATCGTCGTGGTTTCCTACACGAAAGATGGCCGCACGTTTCATATTCAAGGATTCCGCGATCCACTCTCCGAAGATCCCAAGAAATTAATCTCTCAAGCCGGCCTCGATCCCGATCACGCGGACCTACAACTGGCGCCCTACTATTCGCTCGATGACGCCATCGTGGCCCGTCGTGCCGCGGTATTGCTCCATCCTCCCGCAGGCGTCAGCATCACCGCAAAAGACGGCGAATTAATCCCCATAGGCAGCGCTTCGCAGACCTGGATCGCGCAGCTCGAAGAAAAAGCGCCCTGGATTGCCGGCGTCAGCAAAGTGGATGAATCTCATTTGCAGAATTCGAGTTTGCAGCAATTGAATGCGCTCAAGGGCGCACTCGAATCCGTCGTCCTGCTGTTCCCGCTCGGTCGCGCGGAGCTGGATGCCGGACAGGAAACCAACCTCGCTCAATCCGAGAAAAACATTCGCGATCTTATCGCACAGGCCGTGCCTTTGCGCCAGGTTGTGACGGTGGAATTGGTTGGCCACACTGATATCACAGGAGTCGAAGCCGCCAATCTTCCGCTCAGCCGCGAGCGAGCGGACCAAATTCGCGCAGCGCTGCTGCGCAACGGCGTCAATTCCGCCAGCTTGCTTCCGCGCGGCGTCGGCACCTCGCAGCCGCTGCGCGATGAAGGCAGCGAAGAAGGCCGCCGCCTCAATCGCAGCGTCACCTTCAAAGTCACGCTCTCTCCCCTACCCGCCGCCGGCACTGTCACCAGTGCGTCAGGCGCTACTCCCGCAAACTGAGCGAGACATCGGGATGCTCCAGAAGAAAGTCTGCATGCTCGGTTCCTTCTCGGTCGGCAAATCCAGTCTCGTGCGGCGCTTTGTCGAAAGCATGTTCGACGAGCAATACCACACGACCATCGGCGTGAAAGTGGACAAGAAAGTGGTGAACGCCAATGGCGAAGACCTGACGCTGGTCCTCTGGGATATTTACGGCGAAGATGTGTTCCAGAAAATGCGCATGTCCTACTTGCGCGGGATGCACGGCTATCTTCTGGTCGTAGACGGCACGCGTCGCCAAACTCTCGACGATGCGCTCGCATTGAACGATCGCGTAGTCAGCGAAATCGGAAAAGTTCCCGCGGTGCTGGCCCTCAATAAGTTTGATCTCAGCGATCAATGGGAAATCGAACGTGATCGGGAAATGCAGTTGGCGGCAGCGGGCTGGACGCTGGAGCATACGAGCGCGAAAACAGGCGACGCCGTTGAGAAAGCTTTTCTGCATCTGGTGCAGGCGATCCTGGCTGAATAAATGCCCGCAAATTCCATATTCGAATCCTTCCTCGCCGGCCAAGGATACGCGCTGTTTGAATCTCTCGACGATGGCCGTTTCCGTTTGCTCGGCAAATGGCCCGACTGGTGCGCCAATATTTGGGGCGTGCAGCCGAGTCGCGACCAGGTGATCGGCTTGGCCGCCAAGTCACCCTTCCTTGAGAATTTCCTCGTGGATGCCGAAGAATTCTGGCGCGCGGGTTCGCCCGGCTCGGTGAATTCTGGCAATTGGATCGAACATGGCGCGGATGGCCGCGAAATTCCACTCGAAGCTTCCGCTCGCTCGCTCGACGGAAAACGCGTTCTGCTGATTCAGAATCTTTCGGAAACATTCGGCCAACAGCAGAGGTGGTTCCAGACCGCGCGGAATTCCCTGCTCGAACACGAAAAACTCCTGAAGGAAATTCAGAAGAAGGAAATTCTGCTGCACTGCATCGTGCACGACCTGACTCAGCCGCTCAGCGCCATGAACGGAGTGTTCCATCTGCTCGAGCGTGAAAATCTTCCGGCTGAATTGCGCAAATACGTCAAGGGCGGCGAGCGCGAATCGCAGCGCCAGGAACTGATGATTCGCGGAATCCTCGAAGCTTTTTCCAGCGATCTCGCCGCGCAGCAAGCGCGCGAAACAAGTGCCCACGAAGCGCCGGACTTGCTCGCCTGCGCCAAACAAGCGATCGAGGAATTCACGCCGGCGTTTCGCGAACGGCACATTCGCCTGACTCTGGGTGCTCATGCGCATGGTTCCCGTGGCTGGCGCGTGGCCGGAGACGCTTCGCGCATCGACCGCATCTTCGGCAATTTGCTGGAAAACGCCTTGCGCTACGCGCCGAAGGGAACGTCAGTTACGATCGGCTTGCAAGATCACGACGGATTTGTGTTCGCCTATGTAGACGATGAAGGTCCCGGCCTGCCTCCCGATCAGCGCCCGGATCAACTCTTCGCGCTTTTTGCGAAAGGCAAGACGCACGCCGGGAAAGCAGGCCTTGGACTTTATTTCTGCAAGATCACCGTGGAGCGCTGGGGCGGCGCCATCGGCGCGGAAACGCGCGAGGGTGGCGGCTCGCGATTCTGGTTCCGTTTGCCGCGCGTCGCAGCAGCCGCGGACAGCGTAGCGCAGCCGGCAGGACACGAGAAATCCGTGGAAAAAGAAAAGTCGCACAAATTTAAGAAAGCCGAAAAATCACTGCGCATTCTGGTCGCGGACGATGCCGAACTCAATCGCGAGCTCATCATCGAGCTATTGAAGAAACGCGGGCACGCCGCCGAAGGCGTGGCCGACGGTCGTCAAGCTCTCGCCGCGCTGGAAAAGCACAGCTTCGATGTGGTGCTGCTGGACGAAGAAATGCCAGGCATGACCGGACTGCAAACGACCGCTGCGATCCGGCAAAGCGAAGCCGCCACCGGAAAACATCAGATCATCATCGGTATCTCCGGCAACGCCACCCAAGATGACGAACGCCGATTCCACGAAGCCGGGATGGACGCATCTCTCGCCAAACCTGTCGAAGTGAAGACGCTCTACAGAGCCGTCGAATCTGCGGCGCAGAACTTGCATCCGACTGCTGCTCATTCTCGGCACGAAGCAAATCATGCCGACGCTGCTGCGTCAGCGCCACACACGAATGTGGATTCCACCCCCGATTCGGCCGCGAATTCGCCGATTGCTTCCGAAGATGTCGTCACGCATTTGCGCCGCACCACGGGAGGAAATGAAAAGCTGATTCGCTCGCTCGCTGCGACATTTCTCGCCGACGCTCCGAAGGCGCTTGGACGCATCCGCGCCGCCGTTGCGAAGAAGAACGCCACGGAGCTCGCCAGCGCCGCTCACCTGCTGAAAGGCACGCTCGCCATTTTCGGCGCGCCCAAAGCTGTCGCCGCCGCGCGCAATCTCGAGGCCCTGGGCCGCGCGGACAACGTGCGCGAAACATCTGCAGCATTGCGCACTCTGGAATCCGAATTCGCTCTCGTCCAGCAGGAACTTCGCGCGATTCACTCGACGCCACAACCCAGAGTGAAATCGCGGCCAAAGCCAAAGGCTGCGCGCAAGCGCAAACGCGCGCGCTAGCGGCCCGATCACGTTAACCGCTCGATTCTGATTTAGGACGCATCGCGTCGAAAGCTCCTCTCGCAAGACACCGACTCTTGCTGACTAAACAAGCAACCACTTCACGCGCAGGCTTGCTGCTCGCGCGCTCCGGCGCGATACTCGAACGCATGAATCGAAGGATCGCATCCGTCGCCGGCTTCGCCGCGCTCGCTCTACTACTGTCGGCTGCATCGGCGTGCGCGGACGAGATCAAACTTAAGGACGGCTCGAAGATCAACGGCACGATCGTCGGCTTCGAGGACAATTCCTTCAAGGTGAAGACCAGTTATGGCTTCGCCGTGGTGCAAAAGGATCAGGTCGTTTCCATAACGGTCACTGACGCCGCGCCGAAACCAGAGACGGACAGCGCGAAGAAGCCGGAGCCAGCGACCGCGAAGAAGTCCGATGCGGAAGCGGTGAAAAAGCCCGAGCCCGCAGCGGCCAAAACACCTGTCGCCTCGCCAGCGCCGAAAACGGAAAAGGCCGAGCACGCTTCCGCACCGCCAGCGTCAGCAACGCCGACGATGACGACGCAAGCCAAAACTCAGGCACCGCAATCTGCGGCTTCCGCAGACGATGCTGTGGTCGAGTATCCGCACACGGATGCTACAACTGCATCAGCGAAGAATCCCGCGCAGCCCGCGCCAGCAGCGTCGAACACATCGGGCGCGTCAACACCTATCGCGGCGGCTGCGCCGCCGAAACCCGCTGCGCCGGAACCGATGCGGGAGGAAGTTAGCGGCAACCTCTACACGAACGACACTTACGGTTTCCGCATGTACAAGCCGCCAACATGGAAACTGATCGAAGGCGCGCGCACGATTCTGCCAGGATCGATTACGGCATTGGGAACGGACGATCAGAACACTTATCTTTTGATTGGGCAGGAACCCACCGGGAAATCGCTGGCGAACGATATTGCTGCGACGGAGCAACGGCTGCATGAAGTGATGGAAAACTTCCGGCCGCTGGGTGAGAAGCAGGTGATGATTTCAGGCGCCTCCGCGACGGAGCGGCGTTTTCGCGGCAGCGTGGACGCGCGCGATTGGTCTGGCATCGTGGTTTACATTCCGCACGGGACGCGCGTATATACGATTTTCGGAATGACTCTCGCGGATACCGACCTCGTGCAGATTCAGGAGAACGTGATTTCCCGCGCGATCACTAGCCTGCAGTTCACCAAATGACAGCGATGTTTTTCTATTCGCGGAAACTTGTTTTTGCTTTCGCAGCGGTGCGCTTTACCGCACCGAAAGCAGGCTTCGTTCGCGCGTCAGAATTTTGTTACTTCGCTGAAATGGAAATTATTGATCTTCATGGCTGGGACTACCATTTCGAATGATTCTTCGCCGGCGGCGCGCACGGCGGGGCCTAGCATCTCGACGTTTGCGAGCGCTTCGATCACGCTTTGATTGAAGCGGAAATTGCGGATACCGCCGGCTACGCGGCCATTTTCAATGAGGAACGTGCCGTCGCGCGTCATGCCGGTCAATACCTTTTCGTAGGGATCCACTTCGCGGATGTACCAGAGGCGCGTGACTAGAATTCCGCGCTCCGTCGAGCGAATCATATCGTCCACGGATTTATCACCGCCGGAAAATACTAGGTTCATGGGGGCTTCGCCGAATTCGTTCGGCAGCGTGAAGCCGTGGCCGGTGGGTTTGGTTTTCATTTTTTTCGCGGTGGAGCGCGAATAAACCAGATTCTTCGGCACACCGCGGTCTACCAGCAAAACTTTCTGCCGCGGCAAGCCTTCGCCGTCCCACGGCGCGCCGATTTGCAGCGGATGGTAGACGTCGTCCCACAGCGTGATGTGGTCACCGAAAATCTTTTTGCCCATGCGATCGTTCAGGCAGGAACGCTTGTCGAGAACGCCGGTGCCCGCAAAATCATAGAAAATCGAGCCAACCAGATCGAGAACAGCGGGCGGTTCCAGAATCGCGGTGTAGCGGCCGGGAGCGAGTTCCTGCGGCTTGCGCGAGCCTGCCGCTTTTTCGCTGGCGCTTTCGAATAATGCATCCGGATCAATATTCAGAATGTCCGCAGAGTTGGCTTTGGCCCAACCCGAAGAATTGTCTTCGAGAATCGTGACGGAAAATTCCGCGCGGGTGTGGTCGTGCCGTGCGACAAGTCCTCTGGAATTTGCCAGCACGTTCTGCACGAAGCCGGTGGTGAAAATTCCGGCGGCAGTCTGGTCGGCGGCGTCGGCCATTTTGCAGACGCGTGCGACGGCGCGGGCACGGTCTTGCGGAGTGGCCGCGACCGTGGAGCGATAGAAATTCGAGACCTTTTGATATTTCTGCGGGCCGAGCATCGGAAGCAGATCGGGATTTTCGGGCTGGTTGCGCGCGAGGCTGATGGCGGCGGCAATCGCACGGCGGAGAGATTCTTCGTCGGTTTTATTGGTGGTGGCGCGGGCGGTGTGGCCGTCCACGACGGCACGGACGGAGATGCCTAGCGTGTGCTCAGCGACGTTTTGATGAATCGTGTTATTCGCGAAACGCGTGAGCGCATCTACTGTCGCGTCAATTTCTACTTCGGTTTCGTCGGCGTCGCTCCATTTAATGATGCGGTCGGCGATGTGCTCGAGTTCTGAGGCGGTGAAGCGCGCACCGCTGGGATGGTTCGAGGACTGAGCTGCGGAGGGTTGCCGCGGTTGCTTGGTTGCCGATTTTTTCTTCGTTCGTGCCATTTTTTCAGTTCTCAGTCACGCGGCGAGTGGCGCACTAAAGTGCGCCGCCACAAAGGCCGAGTCAAAGGCACTCAGCCAAAGCTGGCCGCTACAAAGTCAAAACCAACTGCAACGGCTGCCCGGTCCTACAAAAAACGGGACCGGCCGCTACAAACTCAACTGCAAGAGCACGGGCAAGATTGCCCTCCTGCGGCGGGCAGGCCTGTGCTACCGGCTACTTCGCAAAGGCGACTCCTACTTTTACGTTTCTGAATCGCGCGGGGGAGGCGCCGTGGCCTGTGCCCATGGTTTGCATGGGTTGGCCTTTGCCGCAGTTGGGCGTGCCCCAGAGCGTCCAGTGATCGCGCGAACAGATTGCGTCGCAGCTGTTCCAGAATTCGGTTGTGATGCCACTGTAGCTGGGATTTTTGATCATGCGGCTGAGCTTGCCGCCTTTAATTTCCCAGCCAATTTCCGTGGAAAACTGAAAATGGTAGCGGCGATCGTCAATGGACCAAGAGCGATTGGTCTCCATCAGGATCGCATCGTCGGTATCGGCGATCAGGTCGTCGTAATTCCATTTGCCGGGGTTGATGCTGATGTTGGTCATGCGAATCATGGGCAGCCGATTCCAACTTTCGGTGCGCATGGTGCCGCCGGAACGCGTTTCACCGATGGCTGAGGCCAGTTCGCGATTGCTGAGATAGCCGGTGAAGAGGCCGTCGGTGATGATGGGCGTGCATTGCGCGGGGACGCCTTCGTCGTCGTAGGCAAATGTGCCGAGGCCGGGGCCGTGTTCGAGGCGTGCATCGGCGACTACGTTCACGATGTCTGAGCCGTATTTCAACTTGCGCAATTTTTCGATGGTGAGAAAACTCATGCCGGCGAAATTTGCTTCCTGGCCGAGTACGCGATCGAGTTCGATGGGGTGGCCGATGGATTCGTGAATCTGCAGGCCGAGTTGCGAGCCGCCCAAAATAATTGTTTTGGTGCCTTCGGGACACTGCACGGCGGAATGCAGCGCGACGGCTTCTTCGGCGGTGCGCTGGGCGTTGCCAGCCAGGTTGAGAGCTTCGACCATCTCGTAACCCTGTAGGGCATGCTGGCCGCCGAAACTATTTGGATACGAACGCTTCTGAATTTCGGTTCCCGCAAAACTGGTAGCCACGATTCCCGCACCGGAATGCATCTTCACCTGATGGATCACCGAACCGATGCTGGAAACGAAGAGCTGGTCGATGCGCTTGAAGGACATGGAGCCTTCGGCGAGAGTGACGCCTTTTACGCGCATCATTTCTTTGTCGGCGGCGAGCAGCACGGCGATCTGCCGCTCTACCGGAATGCGGAAGGGATCCTTCAAGAATGGATTCTGCCAAGTGTCCACGTGCGGCTTTTCGGGGGCGAGCGCCACGTCGGCGCGCTTCGCTAGGGCCGAGGCTTTGGCGATGGCCACGGCTTCGGCGGCGCAGGCTTGGATGCCTTCGCGCGTGAGGCGGTCGGTAGAGGCGAAGCCCCAGGCGCCGCCGGCGATCACGCGAATGCCGATGCCGAGGGTTTCGGATTCGACTAGCGTGCCGACTTCGCCGTTTTTGGTTCCGATTTCGCGCTGGCGGATGTCCATGACGCGCGCGTCGGAATACGTGGCGCCGCGGCGCTTGGCCGTTTCGATGGCCCAGGCGGCCCAGTCTTGCATCATGCGCGGGGTGTCCGCTGTTGCGGCGTTGGGAGTGGTGCGGCGCCAAGAGTGCCAAAAAAGTAGCGATTAGAACTGGTCGCTGTTGTTTCTTTTGAATGAGTTACGGCGGTTTCTGATATTAGGGCACTAGCGATTAGAATGTCGGCTGTGGAACATGGCTGGAGGGGCCCCGGGGTGGTGCAACTACACGCTCGAGCGCTCCGGACGTCACGCCCAGATTCGTACTGGTCGTAATTGCGTAAAAAAATCATCGCGCTATTTTAGAGAGACCGCGGAGAGAATGCAAACGATGCTGTGTGTACATCAAGATCTTCGCACACGAGGCAGAGAGGGCGAGGTACGAGGTTATTTATCCGGCGGGAAGCCGTCGGGAGTGGCGCGAGGAAATTCGCAGGTCTCAAAACGGAGTCTGGGAAGGCGGAACAGGGATGGCACGATGGTGCGCGGAGAATAGGATTCCTAACCGCCCGGTGTCAGGCAGGGAGGCGAATCGAGGGCCGTCGATTTAGCAACCAGCTGGAGAACCGTCGCCTGGAGAGCGGATGGGAGGCGGCATCTTGCCAACGGAGCGGTGGAGTTGACGAGCCACCTCGACCAATGTGGGCTGATAACGACGGAACAATTTGGAATGCAACAGAGCGAAAGCGGAAAACAAATTGAAAGCCAGACTGAGGATCAGCACGACGGCTGCGAGTCCTCGATTGGGAACCGGACGATGTTGGCCGTCCGCGCCAGTGTTTTTGGGGCGATGCCTACAAGCATGCAAGAAGCCGTGCTTGAGCGCCCAGTTCTGGGTGAGATCATTCCAACCATTATTCTCGTTTTTCCAACGAAGATGTCCGAGTTGCCAGATGAGGGTAGCGGGAAATACCTTGTCCTCTAGAGTGCTGATCCAGCACCACTCCTGTTGGGTTATCTGTTCATAAGGCTTGCCGCCTTGGATCCTCTGACGCTTTACTTCTTCCTGGGAACGCACGACCCTGACCGGTCGTGGGTAATCCTTCGTAAAGGGCAGATCCGCAGCGTGCCAGAGCTGTACCCGGCGGCGGACACCTTCCTGCTGCTGCTCGAAAACCTGGTCGGCAGGGCGAGTTTGAAACAGGCCCAAGGCATCTTGATAGAGATCCCTGCGTTCCTGCTTGAAGGTAATGACCGCATCCCAGCCGAGCCGGTCGAGCAGAGCAAGCACCGGAGCCTGTGCGTAGAGCGAATCCAGCAGCAGGATGTCGAAGAAGCGCGGACCATAGAATTCACCGATCCGTGCGAACAGGCGCAGGGCGGCCGTGTCCTCCCCCTCCCCAGGTTGGACCCATTCGAAAGCCAGCCAGGGCTTGAGCGGGCTGCTGACGATCTGGCAGCCGACCAAGCGATGATAATACTGGATGCGCTCCTGTACGCTCCCGTCGGGTTGCGGACATGCGATCTGGCGTTCCAGACAGGTTTCGCAGCAGCGACTGTAGCTGGACAGGATTTCTAGGCCATCGAGCGCGGCTACGATTCGTCCTTGCACGCGCCCCTGCTGGAAGGCTTTGTTGCGTTTCAAGGTGTGGTTGCTGCGAACCAACGCGGTTTCCAACTGGGAGAGGTCAAAGCCGCAAAGGCTATAACGCAGCACGTCATCGCCGAAGGAGCGCGCGGCGCCGATGCAGCGCTGGAAAGCGGGCAGGGCGAGTTCGGACTGGAGCTCCTGAAAACTGCAGAAGCGGAACAGGAAGCCGTGGAAGACGGCTCGAAAAACGGTGGGAGCGGCAATTTCTGGGTTCTTGCGGGCATCGCTGAGGGAGTCGGAGAGCGAGCGGAAATCGAAGACTTTATTCAGGTAACGTGCCAAGGAAGGGAGTTCGTGTTGTGGTCTATCTTGCCTTCTCATAAATGCAAGACACTGGGCGCCCTTCTTCCCCTGCCGCGCTCCGGGATTATGGATTCATCTCCCTCGCCGCCGCGCTCGTTCCCGGCGCAGCAGTTCGCGGTTGATTTCGGAGATTTTCTCCAGCTTTTCTTTGAAGGTTTGGTAGTTCGCGATCCAGCGGCGCACTTCCACCACTTTCTCAGCAGAGATAATGCCACCGGTGGTGCGGCCCGGGCCTAAGGTCACAGTCAAATACCAGATGGGGCCGTGCCGTTCTCCCTGAGCGCACTTGCAGTTAGGATTGCCGCACGTTACATAGCGTTCGACTAAGGATCCGCGCAAGGTCTCTTCCGCCGAGGGCAGCAGCTTAACCAGCCCCTGCCGGCGGTTGCGAAGGGCCAGGTCAGAAATCTTGCGGAGTTCGCCACTTGCCTTCATATAGCTGCAAGCTTATACCCCAATACGCCCCGAAGTGCAAATGCGAATCTCCCTTATTGCGAATTTCCCCTTACTCCTTGAGATACCAACGGCATGCAGGCGCTATGCGAAATCCCTGGTGTGTACATCGGGGTGGCAAGCGTAGACCAGCCAAAAAAAGGAGTTAACAGTTGCGAATCGAAGGTTCAAGGTTGAATGGCACGCGCTGGCAGTGCAAAAAAAAGGGTGGGTCTGAAACCCGCCCCTACAAAAACATTGGCCGCGCGGACGAAATGCCCTTCCACGCCGACTACGCGCCTTGCTGCGGTTCGCACCGACAAGATTGTCTATGCTACCTACGTGCCTTCGGACCAGCTGGCCAGGTAGTGTTCTTGGTCGGCTGTAAGTTTGTCCACCAGGACTCCCATGGAGTCTAGTTTTAGTTTGGCGATTTGGCGATCGATGGGTTCCGGGACTGAGTACACTTGCGGCTTCAGGTCCTTGGCGTTCTTCACCATGTATTCAGAGGCCAGGGCCTGGTTGGCGAAGCTCATGTCCATCACAACCGCGGGGTGGCCTTCGGCGGCGGCTAGATTGATTAGACGGCCTTCGCCTAGGAGATAGATTTTGCGGCCATCCTTCATGGCGTATTCCTCGACGAAGGGGCGGGCTGGCTTCTTGGAGCTGGCCATCTTTTCCAGCGCGGCGATATCGATTTCGACGTTGAAGTGGCCGGAATTACAGATGACCGCGCCATCGCGCATTTTTTCGAAGTGCTCCTGGGCGATTACGGATTTGTTGCCGGTGACGGTGACGAAAATTTCGCCGATTTTGGCGGCATCGGCCATGGGCATCACGCGGAAACCGTCCATGATGGCTTCGAGGGCGCGCGTGGGATTGATTTCGGTGACGATTACGTCTGCGCCGTGACCTTTGGCGCGCATGGCGACGCCGCGTCCGCACCAGCCGTAGCCGGCTACGACTACGCGCATTCCGGCTAGCAGCATGTTGGTGGCGCGGATGATGCCGTCGAGTGTGGATTGGCCGGTGCCGTAGCGATTGTCGAAGAGATGCTTGGTGAGCGCGTCGTTCACGGCGATCACGGGATACTTCAGAGTGCCGTCTTTCGCCATGGCGCGCAGACGGATTACGCCGGTGGTGGTTTCCTCTGTGCCACCGATTACGTTCTTGACGAGGTCGGGATGCTTGGTGAGGAGTTGAGTGACGAGGTCGGCGCCGTCGTCCATGGTGATCTGTGGCTTGTGGTCGATCGCGGCGGCTATGTGCGCGTAGTAGGTGGCGTTGTCTTCACCTTTGATGGCGTAGGTGGGGATGCCGTAGTCTTTTACTAGCGAGGCGGCCACCTCATCCTGCGTGGAAAGCGGATTCGAGCCGCAGAGGACGACGTCGGCGCCGCCGTCACGGAGTGTGATCGCGAGGTTGGCGGTTTCGCTGGTGACATGCAGGCAGGCGGACATGCGGATGCCTTTTAGGGGTTGGTCTTTGATGAACTGTTTGCGGATTAGTTGCAGCACGGGCATTTGTTGATTGGCCCATTCGATTTTGCGTTTGCCTTTTTCCGCGAGAGAGATGTCTTTTACGTCGCCGGCTAGCTTGGTTGCTGTTTCCACTGGAGACTCCCTTTAGTTTTGGGTGCTTTAGATAGGTTCAAAATCTTTTTTGCCACAGAGACACAGAGACACAGAGACACAGAGAAAAATTAGAGAAAAAGCGCCAGCGTTGCGGATTCGAAACCGGGCAACGGCGGCCCGGTTCGATGAGGCTGAACCGGCCCCTACATAAATCAACGGCAAAGGCGCCCAGCTAAAGCTGGCCGCTACAAAACCAACTTCAAAAGCGGGCGCAGCAACCGGCGCCCCTACAGACTCAACTGCAAAGAGCCGACGAGACGCCAGCGCTACTTAACTTCGCGAGACTGCCACGGCGCCGCGGGAGCCGGCTTCTTTGCGGATGGCTTCGGCTTTGTCGGTGCGCTCCCAGGTGAAGCCGGGGCCGGTGCGGCCGAAGTGGCCGTAGGACGCTGTCGGACGGTAAATTGGGCGGCGCAAGTCGAGCGTCTCGATGATGCCTTTGGGCGTTAATTTGAAGAACGCGCGGATCAGTTCGGTGATCTGCGAATTCGGGACTGTGCCGGTGCCGAATGTATCGGCCATAACGGAAACGGGTTCGGCGACGCCGATGGCGTAGGCTAGTTGGACTTCTACTTTGGTGGCCAGGCCGGCGGCAACGAGATTTTTCGCGACGTAGCGGGCCATGTAGCAGGCGGAGCGGTCAACTTTGGTCGCGTCCTTACCGGAGAGAGCGCCGCCACCGTGGCGGCTGTAGCCGCCGTAGGTATCAACGATAATTTTGCGGCCGGTGAGGCCGGCATCGCCCATGGGACCGCCGGTGACGAAGCGGCCAGTGGGATTGATGTGGTACTTGGTATTTTTGTCCACCATGGCCGCGGGGAGCACCGGATCGATTACGTGCTTGCGCACGGCGTGCTGGAGGTCTTTGAGCGAAACCTTGTCGCTGTGCTGCGTGGAGATGACGACGGTGTCCACGCGGGCGGGGCGGCCGTCAACGTATTCAATGGTGACTTGGGATTTGCCATCGGGGCGGAGGAATTCGACCACGTTCTGCTTGCGGACCTCGGCGAGTTTGTGCGTGAGGCTGTGCGCGAGTTGGATGGGCATGGGCATCAGCTCAGGCGTTTCGTCGCAAGCGTAGCCGAACATCAGGCCCTGATCGCCGGCGCCGCCGGTGTCTACGCCCATCGCGATGTCGGGAGATTGTTTGTGGATGGTGCAGATGACGCCGCAGGTTTCGGCGTCGAAACCGAATTTGGCGCGGGTGTAGCCGACATCGCGGATGACTTCGCGGGCGAGGTCGGAGAAGTCAACGTATGTGGTGGTGGTGATTTCGCCGGCGACGACTACCAAGCCGGTGGTGACGAGGGTTTCGCAGGCCACGCGGCCCATGGGATCGTCTGTGACGACGGCGTCGAGGACGGCGTCTGAAATCTGGTCCGCGATTTTATCGGGATGACCCTCGGTTACGGATTCCGAGGTGAACAGAAACTTTTCATCGTGGTGAGCCAAAACAGTATCCTCCGGCGGAGTTAGTGCAATTTGAGGGCCTGAATGCGATTGCTTCAAATGAACCCGAAAAACGAGGCTAGCATGGGGGTTTGGGGGTGTCAAACTTTTGCATCGAAAGGCGTTAAATCGGCCCTGAATGGTCGCGAAAGCAGGGGGAATTGTGCCTTGGTGACCCGAAACTGGCAGGCAACGGGAACTTTGCTTGCCGTTTCGGGGAAAGAACTGGGCTACGCCATGTCCCGGCGATAGAGCAAGTAGGCGCGGATGAATGGGTCCAGGTCGCCGTCGAGGACTTTCTGGACGTCGCCTCGTTCGACTTTGGTGCGATGGTCCTTGATTAGTTGATACGGTTGCATGGTGTAGGAGCGGATTTGGCTGCCGAAGCTGATTTCGGGCTTGGAGGCGTCGAGTTTGTTGAGCGCGTCGCGACGCTTTTCTAGCTCGAGCTCGTAGAGTTGCGAGCGCAGGACTTTCATGGCGATTTCGCGGTTCTTGTGCTGGCTGCGTTCGTTCTGGCATTGGACCACGATGCCTGACGGGAGGTGCGTGATGCGGACGGCGGATTCGACTTTGTTGACGTTCTGGCCGCCGTGGCCGCCCGCACGGAAAGTGTCAATGCGCAAGTCGTCGGGCTTCACGTTGATCTCGATGCGATCGTCAATTTCCGGGATGACGAACGCGGACGCGAATGAAGTGTGGCGGCGGGCTGCTTGGTCGAAGGGCGAGATGCGCACCAAGCGGTGCACGCCGCTTTCGCCGGAGAGCATGCCGTAGGCGTTTTCGCCTTCGATCTGGACAGTGGCGGATTTGATGCCGGCTTCTTCACCGGGAGTGGAATCGAGGATCGTCGCGCGAAAACCTTTTTGTTCGGCCCAGCGCAGGTACATGCGGAGGAGCATTTCGGCCCAGTCTTGCGATTCGGTTCCGCCGGCGCCGGGCTTTACGGTGACGATGGCGTTGAGGCGATCGTTTTCACCAGCGAGGAGCGTTTTCGTTTCCAGGTCGGAGACGTAGGTGTCGGCTGCGGCGATTTCTTTGGCTACGTCTTCGAGGAGCGAGTCGCGTTGGGCGTCGTTTTTTTCTTCTTGGGCTAGGCCGAGGTAGGTCTCGATGTCGCTTTTCTTCGAGTCGAGAGCTACTTCGGCGTTTACGCGGTCTTCGACGGTCTTGCGCTGTTGCAGCGTGGCTTGCGCTTTTTCCTGGTCCTGCCAGAAAATGGGGTCGCTGGTTATTGCTTCGAATTCCGCCAGTTGTTTGCGGGCGGATGCTGCGTCAAAGAAAGCTCCGCACGAGCTGGATACGTTTATTCAGCTCGGCGAAGCGTTGTTGCAGGTCTTCGATGTGTTCGGCCATTTGGGTGGTTCACATGTTAAGTGATTTTGGGCTGGGTGTCATCTGGGGATGGCGTGTGAGCAGGTCGAACCGCACGTCAAATTCACCACTGATGATCGCAGATGAACACTGCTAAAGGCATTGATGAAGGCGCGCGAAGAGAAACGCGGAATGATTTAACGCAGAGGCCGCGGAGGTCAGAGCGCAGAGGGCGCAGAGGAAAAGCGGAGAACACAGAGAAAGACCAGAGCGATCCTTCGCTCCGCTCAAGATGACGACGCAAAACAGCGTGCCCAAAACGAGGGCGACAGCGCGGGGAGTTACGATGCGTGGCGTTTTACGAACGACATCCCTAGGAGCACGATCGTGATTGTTACGCAGAGCCAGCTGAACCAGTCGCCGAATCTCGCGTACGGGGTTAGGTCGCTGCGGAAATCGTAGGGGGCGTCTAGTTGGCTGCGGACGTCGAGGGCTAGTTGAGCTGCGGTGCGACCGTAGGGATCGATGGATTCGGTGTAGCCGTTGTTGGTGTCGCGGAGGAGCCAGCGGCGATTTTCTACGGTTCTTACTCGCGCCATGGCCATGTGTTGTTCGGGGGCGGAGGAGCGGCCGAACCAGCCGTCGTTCGAAATGGTGACCAGCAATTGCGCGCCATTGGCGGTGAAGTGGCGGACTTCGCTGGGGAAAATAGCTTCGTAACAGATAAAGGTGCCGAATTTTCCTTGCGGCAGCTGTGCGACGCCGTATGTGGTGCCTGGAGTGAAATCGGAAATGTCGGCGGTGAGTTTTTTTGCGAAGGTCAGCCAGCCGCGCAGCGGGACGTATTCGCCGAACGGGAGCAGGTGGATTTTGTCGTAGCTGAAGATGCGCTGACCTTGGGGATTCAGCAGGTCTGCGCTGTTCGATGCGAGCCACTTCCCTTCCGGGTCTCGCTTCCAATCGACCACGCCTACCAGAAAATAATTTCCGGATTCTTGCGCGATGCGTTGGGCGCGCACAGCGAACGGCGGCTCTGTGAATGAGAAGGGAGCGGGGACTTCCGGCCAGATGATGATGCCGGGGATTTGATGCGCGGCGTCAACGCTGATGTGTTCGAGCTGATCTAATTCACGTGAGTGCAGCTGTAACCAATCGGGGGGATAACTTTCGGACTGGGGGAAATTGGTTTGCACCAGGTGCGCTACGTAGTGGGGAGTTACGGTGGGGATCAGGTGCGGGCCGATTAGCGCGACGAGAATCAAGACGATCGTCACGGTTGCGACCGTGGTCCACGCACGCCGTGTCCTTACTAGCACGGCATAGGCTGCCAGCGATCCGAACGCGGCGATCAGGAAACACAGGCCGTAGATTCCGGTGACGGAGGCGATTTGCAGGAGGGCCATGCTGCGCGCGGCGGGATAGCCGGATAAATCCCAGGACGAGCCGATGATGGGGATGTTGGTGCGGAAGTACTCAAGGGTGGTCCAGAGGAAAGGCGCGAGCGCGCAGGCGAGCAGTTTGCTTTTGCGCGAGCCTAGCGCGACGCCGGTGGAAAATGTAGCGCAGATCAGTCCGCCGATGAAACCGATCATGGCTACGAAGGCCGCGGAGATCAGCGGGTCAATGTTGCCGTACTGGCGCATGACGGTATCAACCCACGGAAGGCACACCGGGTAGAACACTTGGCCATGGAGAAAGCCGTAGAGCGGGGCTTCCTTCAGCGGCGCGCCGGCTGAGGCTAGAACTAGCATGCCCATGGCGATCCAGGCCAGCAGATACAAATTGTAATTGGGGAACGAAAGACCGAGGGCGACGCCGCTGCCGATGGCGAGCAAGACTCGCGCGTAACGAGGCAAATTCATCTAGTGTTTGATTATAGGCTTGAAACCCAATTGTTCGAGGGCGCGCTTGGCGTTTTCGGCTGAGGCCATGTCGGGGTAGGGACCTACTTGCACATGATAGAAATTATCGGCGGGTGACGTGGCTACGAAGGACGGGAATCTCTTCTGTTGGATGGCGTCGGCCATTTCGAGGGCGTCGCGCTGGAGTTTTACGGCCGCCACTTGCAGGACGATGGAATTTTTGGCCACGGCCGGCGGCTGGAAGGTTGCGGGTTGCTTGGGCGTGGCTGCGACGGTCTTGCTGGCTGCCGGAGGCGGCGCGTTCGTTGACTTGTTGGCTACCGCAGGAACCGAGGCGGGAGCTTTTGTAGCCGGCGCGGAAGACGCGGCAGGCGGAGGTTCCAGATGATCGCTCGCAGACTTCTTATTGTCGTAGAAATCCCAGCCGCCGTTATCGAGGGCCGGGGCGGGCGCGTTTTTCGCGGCCGGCGCAGCTTTTGATTTCGGCGAAACTGATGCGGAGGGCACGTTGCTGTTAAAGCCGTCGGCCGCGTGCACGGCGCCGCCATATTGCGTGCGGCCCATCACGTAACCGAGCGTGAAAAAAACTCCGCAGAGCAGGACTACGCCGAGAAACAGCCCTACCAGGTGCCGGCTCTCGAGAACCCGGTCGCCGCCTCCACGTCTTGCGTTGCTTGCCATTGCTTTTACTTTTTCTCCAGCGACTTCATCCACTGCGAAATCACGTCCACGGGCAGCGGGAAGATCACCGTGGTATTTTTCTCCACGCCGATTTCGACGAGCGTCTGCAAATAACGCAGTTGAATCGCCGTTGGTTCCTTTTGCAGCACCGCGGCGGCTTCGGACAATTTCGCCGAAGCTTGAAATTCGCCTTCGGCCGCGATTACTTTCGCGCGCCGTTCGCGCTCGGCTTCCGCTTGGCGGGCGATGGCGCGCTGCATATTCTCCGGGATATCTACTTGTTTGACCTCAACCTTCGTTACCTTGATACCCCAAGGCTCGGTATCCTGGTCAAGGATTTGTTGCAGCTTGGCGTTAACCTTTTCGCGCTCCGAGAGAATGGAGTCCAGTTCGAACTGGCCGATCAGGCTGCGCAGCGTGGTCTGGGCCAGCTGCGAAGTAGCATATAGATAATTCTGGACTTGGGACAGGGCGAGATTCGCATCTACTACGCGGAAGTAACATACGGCGTTGACCTTCACGGAGACGTTGTCGCGGGTGATGACGTCTTGCGGCGGGACGTCGAGGGTTTCGATGCGCAGGCTGATGCGGGTGAGTTTATCGATTGGGAAAAATACCAGTTGCAGGCCGGCGCCTTTGGCTTCGGGTAACATGCGGCCCAGGCGGAGGACTACGCCGCGTTCCCATTCTTTGATTACGTAGACGGAGTTGGAGAGCCAGATTAGGAAGATGACTACGGCCACGCCGAAGAGAATTGTTACGAAATCCATTGTGTCTCCTTCAACCGACCGACTCAAAATCAACGGCAACTGCGCCCGCCCAAAAAAAGCAGGCGGCCGCTACAAATTCAAAGGCAACTGCGCTCACCTAGTGCGATTCGACGGGCTCGACTTCGAGCGTTAGGCCTTTTACTTTTTTTACTCGGACGCGGGCGCCGGCTGGGATTTTTTCACCGGCACCTACTGCGGCGCGCCATAGTTCGCCGTGGACGAAGACGCTGCCCATTGATTCGCCGGCGCCTACTGGCTCGCGCACTTCGCCTACTTCGCCTACCAGCTCTTCCCTGCCTGTGGAAACTTTCCAGGTGCGCGAGCGCAGGACGAGGCGCATCAGGATGATTACGATGATTCCGAACGGAATCACTACTGCGAGGGCGGTCCAGAGGCTTACGCCCATACCCGTGAGCGGCGACTTAATCAGGAAGAGCGCGCCGAGCACCATGGAGATCACTCCTCCGACGCCGAGCACGCCGTGCGTGGGGAACTTCGCCTCGAGGACGAATAGGACGAACGCGCAGGCAATTAGCAGCAGTCCGGCGAGATTGATCGGCAGCATGTGCATAGCGTAGAGCGCGAGCAACAGAGCGATCGCACCGAACACGCCTGGGGCAAACGCGCCGGGATGCGTGAACTCTACGTAGAGGCCCAAGACGCCGATGATCAGGAGGATGAAAAATACGTCGGGCTGCACGATGCGGGAAAGGAATTTTTCGCGGCCGGTCATATCGCGGGCGACGATTACTGGATGCGGAAGGGCGAGCGCAAGCTTCGTGCCATCGAAGCGCGTGATGGTGCGGCCGTTGAGCTGAGCGAGCAGGTCTTCTTTCGAGGCGGTGACGACTTCTATTAGCTTGCCGTCGAGCGCTTCTTTATCGCTGAAGGCTTTGGCATCGGTGACGGCGGTCGAGGCCAGTTCCGGATTGCGATCGCGCTTGCTGGTGTAGCTGCGCAGGTACGCGGTCGCGTCGTTGACGATTTTCTTGCGTAGGGTGTCGTCGATTTGCACGGGCGAGCCGCCGATTTCGATTAGCGGTGAGGCGGCGCCGGTTTCGGTGCCAGGCGACATGGCTGCGACGTCTGCTGAGAGCAGGATGAAGAATCCTGCGGAGGCGGCGCGCGAGCCGGTGGGGTAGACGTAGGTTACGACCGGCACTGGCGAGCGCAGGATGGATTGAATTATTTCGCGCATGGAGCTGTCTAGGCCGCCGGGGGTATTGATGGTGATGAGGATCAGGGCGGCTTGTTCTTGATTGGCTTGTTCGATTTCGCGGACAAGGTAGTCGGCGAGGATTGGTTCGATTTCGCCGTCAATGTGGAGTTCGACGACGGTGGAATTCGCTGCCGATGTGGATGGGGCTGGTGGCGCGGTTTGCGCGTAAAGCGATGCGGAAGTTACGAGCGACAGTGCCGCGAATGTGCACGTAAGCAGTAAGAAGCGACGAACCGCCAGGAGGAACATTTCGCGAGTCATTATAGCAACAGAAGCGGGTTGCGCCGTAATGTTCCGGTGGAGATTCGCGTAGAGCGGGCGCGACGTGCTGAAGCTGGGTATGAAGGACGAATCGAGTGCTACCGCAGAGACGCAGAGGGCGCAGAGAAAAGCAAAAGCAACGACAAGAGATTTAACACAGAGGACACAGTGGAAAGGCGGAGGGCACAGAGAAAGAAGGAGAGATCCTTGGCCCGGCTTGAAACAAAGGCGCTGCACTCAGGATGACGATGCAAACCAAGGGAGGAACCTGCAACGGCAAAAACAAAGGCTGCCCGCTCGCTGCGCGAGCGGCCGCTACAAAAGCAAAACAGAGGCGGCGGCACGGGATTAGCGCGAGGAGTGGTTGTGGCGGGCGAAGAGGTGGCCGCCCCGGAGCCAGCGCGCGAGGGGGCGCCAGATATATTCGACCAGGATTTTTTTTGCGTAGGGCCAGACTGCGCCGCCGAATAACGCTAGCATTACGTAGCGGACGATCGTGGCGGTGGATTGGCCGCTGGCGGTGACGGGCGTTCTGGCGATCCACGGGAGCAGGTACAACGCTAGCGATTTCAGCGAGCGGAGGACTGTGGTGAAATCTCCGTTCACATGCTTTTCGTAGGCCCACAGGGTGAAGCTTCCGGCGGCCCAGGTGATCAGAATCCCCAGGAATGCAAAAAACAGGACAGGTTCCTTCATCAGCCACGGACCGATTTTTTTACGCCTCCAGCAGAAGAGCGCGAACAGCAAAATTATGATGCCGACGGTCCACAGGATCGCGCGGCGCCAGAAACTCCAGCGATCTTTGTAAAAGGAGGCACGCGCAACCGGCAGGAAATATTCCGGAGTCAAATAGGCGGGCGTGGGCGCGTCCACCAGATCGAGGCGAGCGAGAGCGCGTTCATCTTTCGGGATGTAGTGGCGCACGCTGTCCATATTGCCGGCGAGAAAGTTGACGAGGCCTTGCGCGACATCGCTGTTGGAGTTGTCGTCGCTGGCCACGAGAAACGCTTCGACGCCCACCGTCGCGATACCCTGGCCGTCCGGATTGCCGGGACCATATTCGTCCTTGCGGATCATGGTTTCCACGTAGCTGGAATCGCGGCTTAGTTGCGTGACCATGCCGAGGCTCAACGGAAGAAAAGAAATTTCCGAATTTAGATTTGTCGCATCGGCGGGAGACGCGAACGCGGCCTGAATCGCGGTGGTGGGCACGGAGCCGGTGAAAATGACGGCGTCTAGATCCATACTTCGCAGACTAATGAGCGCGTCTTGCACGGTCTCCATGTGCTGGTCACGCTCGTCCGCGTGGATTAATTTTACGTCGCACATTCCCAAGCCGGCGGCGGCGAGCACGCGTTCGGCGGTCAGGTAGCCCCCTGCGCCTTCTTTTCCGGCCCAGATCTTGCGTCCGCGGAGGTCCGCGACACTGGAAATATAGGAGTGCGGGCGAACGAGGACGTGGACGGCCTCGGTAAACAGCGGGACGATCAAGAGCACGTGATGCGGATTCGACGGGGGTGGAAACTTAGGGGCGTCGACAAAACACGGCGACGGAGGAACTTTTCTGAAGGCGTGCAAAGGATGTGCGAACCAGGCAGAGTGGGCGACGTCGCTCTGCACCAGGGCGAAGGCGGCCTTACCCGCGGTAAGTTGCCGCACATTCTCGATCGAGCCGTCGCTGGGGCAAGCGATCAGCTGGTCTTGCGGGGCGCGGTCTTTGTTGAAAGCGTTGGCGATGGCTTGGCCGACCTCGTAGTAATTCAATCCGGGTTCGCCGGAGAGCAAGCGGTGGCCCGCATAGTCCGAGTTGGCGAAATCGCACGGGCCGCCAGCATTGGCGCGCGTGGCGAGGGGACAAGTCGCGATAGAAATGAATGCGAGCAGGAACAGGAATGGAAATTTGATGCGGCGTAGCACTGGCGCCTCCGATGGACTCCTGGACAAGCGAGAGGTGAATTGGAGTCCGCGACGAAGTTCGGGTGGATTACTTGGGCGTACTGTAACGTCTTAGCACACGAAGGTCAAGGAAGGCGCAGAGAAAGCCCAAGGCAAAGACCAGAGAGAGCCTTCGCTGCGCTGCCCTCGCCAAGGCTCTCAGGGCAGGCAGGATGACGACGCGTAAGAGTGAGTCTGTTGCGGATGGCGTGCGCGAATTAGTTGTGCGGCTCGTGGATATGCATGCTGACGATTTGGGCGCCGTCGAGGCGATAGATGTGTTGGACCATGCGTTCCATGATCACTTTGCCGTCGAGGTCGCGCACCAGTTGATGGACGTGGGCGACAATTCTGCCGTCGGGGAGAAGTTCGAAGCGCTGCGGCTTGACGATGGGGTCAATTATGTCCCACTGGCGCGTCCAGTATTCACGCACGGCTTGGTGACCGCGCATGCGCCCGCCTTCCATAGCGTTGGGCCAATCCACGTCGGGATGCAGAAGCTGCATCATGAAATCGAGATCACGCTCGTTGAACGCGTCGTAAACTGAGTGCAGTAGATCTTCGTGTGCGACAGCTGGAGCTTCACCTGCCATTTAATGAATCCCCCGAAATACATCGTATCAGTTTTGAATTTGTTTCTTGGTCGTGCCCGCGTAGGAGGGCGGTACGTTTAGAATTTCCTGTAAAGCGGGATCTTTGATGACTTTTGCGAATGCGGGATCGGTTTGCGCGGAGAGGAATCCGGCGTAGCCGTCGTCGCGCGCGAGTTTTAGGTAATGCGCGGCGCGCTCCGCGTCGCCAGCCTGCGCGTAAGTCTTCGCGACGAAGAAATAAAACAGGCCGGGATCGGTGGCAGTGCGCTGCAGCACAACCGTGCCGCCCAATCCGCGCCGGTCGAAGATGGTGGGATCGAGCGCCAGAGCCTTCTGGAAGGAATCCATGGCGCGCGGATACTGCTTATCCTCGAAATAAGCATAGCCAAGGTTGCTGTAGACCGTGGGCAGATCGGAGTGCAACTCAAGCGCTTTCGAGTAGAAGCTGATGGCCTTGCCGTAATGCTTCTTCTCGTACTCCACGGTGCCGCAATTATTCGCGGCACTGGCGAATTTTTTGTCCGCGTGCATCGCGCGCCTGTAGAACCGCTCGGAGCGGTCCAGATCGCCCAATTGCTGGTAGGCGACTCCCACTTTGTTCAGCAGCGAAGCGTTCTTGGGTTCGCTGACTAGAATCGCCAAGTAGGCGCCGACGGCCTGGCCATATTCTTTGCGCGCCATCAGGATATCCGCGCGCATTTCTGCTGCTTCGCGTGGCGACATGGTAGAGAGCGGCTTCGCGCCGCTGGAAGAGTTGGCAGAATTGGCAGCCGTGGAACTGGAAGTGGTATCGCTAACTTTGGTTGGAGTTTGTTGCGCGTATGCGGGACAAGCTGCAACCAAAAACAGCGGGATAGCAAAGAGAGTCAATCGGCTCATAGCCCGACTCCTTTTTTCCGCGCCCCTGAACCTACGGCTGTGGTTTCTGGCTGTCCGCAGGCTTCTTGCTTGACCCAAAGATACCAAAAATCTTGTCCAGAAGCCCCTTTTTCTTTTCGGCGTCGGCGTTGGCTGGAGGGGGGGCCTGAGCGTCGCCGGGAGCGGCCGGTTTGGCACCGGGCTTGGGCGGCTGACCGGGCTGATTGGCGGCAGCGGAGGGCGGAGGCGGAGGATTGCTGCCCTTCCCGAAAAGGTGCGAGAGCCAGTTGGAGGGCGAAGACGTCTGTTGGCCGCACACTTCGGTCGGCTCGCTGCCCGCGATGAAATATTCCTGCACGGACTCCGGGCAGCTGGAGTTGGCCAGTTCGCCGGATTTCGGATCAATCATTTCGGCAATTACGCCGGGCGGCGGGTCGAAATCCTCAGTCATTTTGTATTGCGGCAGGGCCGTGGCGCGTTTCATGAATTCCGCCCAAACCGGGGCGGCGGATGCGCTGCCGGAAAGGCCCAGGTCGCGATTGTCGTCGAATCCGATCCACACCACGCAGAGGAGATTCGAAGTGAAACCTGCGAACCAGCCGTCGCGCGACGTGCCGGTCTTCCCAGCCGCTACCGGCGTGAATCCCATGGAGCGAACCGTGACGCCTGTGCCGCGGTTGATGACCTCCTCCATGATGCTGGTGGTGAGGAACGCCACGCGCGGATCGAGCACGGCGCGGGTGCGGGGGCCGACGGTTTCTTCGACCGTGCCGTCAGCAGCGAGTACGCTACGGAGGAAGAGCGGCTCGGCGCGAAAGCCATTGGTGGCGAAGGGCGTGTAGGCGGCGGCGACGTCAATGGGCGTCATTTCGTAGGCGCCGAGCGCGACTGCGGGCGTTGGTTGAATGTTGGTGCCGAGGCCCATCTGGCGCGTGAGGTTTACCACCCGCTGATAGCCGATCAGCTCCGCGACTTTTACTGTGGCAACGTTGAGCGAATGGATGAGCGCGTCGCGCACGGTGACCGTGCCGTAAAATTCTTCTCCGTAATTATCCGGCGTGTATTCCTTACCGTCGAATTCGAATGTGGTGGGCACGTCATCTACTGTCGTCACTGGCGTGACGATCGGCGTGAAGCCCTCGGCCGCGTTGTCGAAGGCCGCCGCATAGACGAACGGCTTGAACACCGAGCCTGGTTGGCGGCGCGCCAGCGCGTGGTTGAGCTGGCTTTCACCGTAATTGCGTCCGCCGACGAGGGCGCGGATTTCTCCGGTGCGCGCGTCCATTGCGACGAGCGCAACCTGCACGCGCGTGGCGGGCTCGCCCTTCTTGGCCCAGGCGGCGTAGCGCTTGGCGAGTAATTTGTCCACGCCCTGTACGCCGGTCTGAATGGCTTCGGCGGCGGCATGCTGCAATTGCGGATCGAGCGTCGTGTAAATGCGATAGCTCTGCGTTTCCAGGTCGGTTTCAGAGAACTTTTCGAGCAGGTGGTCTTTCACCATGTCCACGAAATAGGGCGCGGATCCGCTGTTGATGCCGCCATTGACGAATTTCAGTTTCATTTTTTTGGCTTCGTCGGCTTGCTCTTGCGTGATGTAGCTATCTTCGACCATCTGCGGCAGCACGCGATCGCGCGATTCTTCGGCGCGATCCAGATGGCGCTCGGCCGTGGCGTAGCGATTGGGGGCGCGAATGATTCCAGCTAAAAAAGCGCATTCGCCGAGGGTCAGCTCGCGGACA
The DNA here is from genome assembly GCA_963786205.1 of uncultured Acidobacteriota bacterium. Classification (GTDB taxonomy): domain Bacteria; phylum Acidobacteriota; class Terriglobia; order Acidiferrales; family UBA7541; genus Palsa-295. The sequence goes on along the minus strand of CAWAYG010000008.1, from coordinate 123,395 downwards.
TCCTTGCCGAAATAGGCTTCGGCGGCCTCGCCAAACCCACGAATTGAAAAGCTGCCGCGGTTGCCAAGATAGACTTCGTTGGCGTACAGCTCGAAAATCTGCTGCTTGGAATAGCGCTGATTGATTTCGACGGCCATCAGGATTTCTTTTACCTTGCGGCGCCACTCGCGCTTGGTGGTGAAGAAGAAGCTGCGCGCCACTTGCATATCAATCGTGCTCGCGCCCTGGGCTTTCTGCCCGCGGCGCAGGTCCGCGAGGGCCGCGCCGAAGACGCGCACGATATCCAGGCCGCCGTGCTCGAAGAAACGCTTGTCCTCGGCCGCAAGGACGGCATCCACGAGATTTTTGGGAAGATCGTCAAAGCGCACCACGCGGCGTTTTTCGCGCGAACTGTCGAAGAGGTTGGTGATCAGCTCGGGTTCGATTTCCGCAGAATCGCGCGGCGCGACGGCGGATAGGTCTACGATGCGCGAAATCGAGCCGCCGGAAAAATCTACGCGTAGCGCGTTGCCACCGCGGAAATACGAAGCGGATGACGGGTGAATCTCCACCGACGGCCCCTTTACTTTAAAGTAGCCGAGAGCGCCTTCGGCCTCGCCTTCCTGATACCCGGCGCGCAGGAGGTAGGTGGCCAGGTCGCTCGCGTGCATGGTTTCGCCGAGGTAAACGTGCCCGGGGGCGGAAAAAACCCGCGAGGTGTTCTGGAAGACCTGGCCCGTAAGGCGCTGGTCAATCAGCTTCCCGAACTGAACGTAGTAGTAGGCGAAAACGGAAGTGGCGGTGATGAACGCAAGTAGAACGCCACCCAAGACGGCCAAACCAACGCGCGAGGTCCAGAAGCCCGGGGCGATTCGAATCCGCAATCAGTTTCTCCATGAAATGCAGCAGACCAACTGCACTTAGAAATACTCTCTAATGATTAGACGCACGCGAGAGCCTGACGGTTGGGCGGACGCGGCGCTAGCATGATTCGTTCCGCACGGCCTCGATCAGAATGGATTGTAAAGCTAAATGGGACGGCTGTCTGCGTAGAGATGGAAGTGATGAGTGATCTGAGTAACGGCCAGATCGTAGGAGACGGAGTAGTCCAACGAAATGGTGACGAGGTTTCCATCAAAAGTTACTTTGATGTCTTGCTGCTTCGCTGGAACACCAAGCTCCTGGGCCTTCTTAAAGACGTCGCCCTGGATGTCTTCCGGGGTTTTCTTGGGATAGGTGGACGTTGCAAAGCGCGCTTCGGTGGTGATGGCGTCCTGTAATTGATAATTCGCGAACCACGACGGCACGACTTTAATGGCGCAGAAGACCATCGTCCCCAGAATGATGATAGTTATGGCGAAGCTCAGCTTCGCCCCGCCCCGTTCACCGTCTCGAACTCGCTGCGCGCGCAAAGTGAAAAATCCTCCCGAGAGCAATTTCGATAGAGCTGATGCTAACAGTATAGGCAACCCGTTTGCGGTCGGCTTAAAGCATGTGTTCTGAATAAGTAACTGGGCCTGGGCGTACCAACGTACCGCTAGTACGCCCGCGCAAAAATGGCTTTTTCGGTGGACGCCTCGCCGCAGTGGACGCACTTGCCGGAGCCGCCTGGCTGCTCGAGCGGAATGCAGCGCATGGTGGCTTTGGTTTCTTCCTTGATGTTCGCCTCGCATTCGGCTTTGCCGCACCACCAGGAAAAGGCGAAACCCTTTTCGACGGCTTTCTTGAATTCCTTGTAATCGGCGGTCTCGTGGGTATTCGCTTTGCGAAATGCTAGTGCGCGGTCGAAGAGCGCTTTCTGGATTTCTTCTAGCATTTGCACGACGGCTGCGGCGATTCCCTGCTGCGCTACGAACGCCTTGCCTTCTTTTCCGGGACGATCGCGGCGGGCAAGCACTACCGAGCCTTTGGCGACGTCTTTGGGGCCGAGTTCCAGGCGCAGCGGCACGCCGCGCATCTCCCAATCGTTGAATTTGAAGCCGGGGCTGGAGCCTTCGCGCTCGTCGAGCTTCAGGCGGATTCCAGCGTCTGCCAGTTCCTTGCGCAGCTTGTGCGCGCATTCGAGGACGCTCGACTTCTCCTCGTCCGTCTTGAAAATTGGGACGATCACCAGCTGGATGGGCGCGAGTCGCGGCGGAAAAATCAGGCCCTGGTCGTCGCCGTGCACCATTATGATTGCGCCGACGAAGCGTGTAGAGAGGCCCCACGACGTGGTCCAGCAGTGCTGCAGCACGCCGCCTTTGTCCAGGTAGCGAATTTCGAAAGCCTTCGCGAAATTCTGCCCAAGATTGTGCGAAGTGCCGGCTTGCAGAGCTTTGCCGTCGCCCATCATCGCTTCGATCGAGAAGGTTTGATCGGCGCCCGCGAACCGCTCGGAATCGGACTTGCGTCCGGGAATTACCGGGACGGCGGCTTCCTTCACCGCGAAATCGGTGTAGATGTCCAGCATCTGGCGCGTTTCGAATTCCGCTTCCGGCAGCGTGGCGTGCGCGGTGTGGCCTTCCTGCCAGAAAAATTCCAGCGTGCGCAGAAAGAGCTTGGTGCGCAGCTCCCAGCGCACGACGCTATTCCATTGATTGATCAGCACCGGCAGGTCGCGGTAGGACTGAATCCACTTTGCGTAGGAGTGGCCGATGATGGTTTCCGAAGTGGGACGAATTACCAGTGGCTCTTCCAGCTCTTCGCCGCCACCGTGCGTGACTACCGCCAGCTCGGGGGAAAATCCTGCGACATGCGATTTTTCTTTGTCGATAAAGCTGCGAGGAATCAGCAGTGGGAACGCGGCGTTCACGTGGCCGGTGGCTTTGAAGCGGCTGTCGAGCGCGGCCGTGATGTTTTCCCACAGCGCCCAGCCGTAAGGCCGGACGATCATGCATCCGCGCACCGGGGCGTAGTCCGCCAGCTCGGCCCGCAATACGAGCTGGTTATACCATTCCGAAAAATCTTCCGCGCGAGTTGGGAGCTTCTGGTCGGACATGCCTGGGTGGGCTCTTTTCTGCGCCGATTTGTATTGGGCGCGCGCACAGTGGCGCGTGCGTCGGCGCGGTAAGCAATCAAGGTTAGGGGAGAGTTTGCGCGAAGTCAATCGCGGGAGAAGGTCGAAGGCACCACTGATGAGCGCAGATCAATACTGATAACGTCAAATGCGATCACCGTAAAGAAGAATGCAACGATGACGCGGATGCGTGAATCTAAGGGTCGAAGTGCACTACAGATGGATGAACGACGAACACTGATAACGGCAATGACAGAGCTTTTGCGGAAGTGCGGGGGCTTGCGTTGGGCTCGGAGATGGAGTTGCCGGCACGCTAATTCGCCTGCTGGAGGTGGCCTTTTCTGCGTGTGCAAAATGCGAAATCAGTGTACGCTATTTCGCACTGGTTCCCCGGACTGGTTATCCAAATTCGAAGGAGATTTTTTGAGATGAAGATGCGCCTTGCCCTAGCAGTACTGTTCATATGCTTTTGTACAATCATGTGGTCCGTTCCGGTAAGCGCGCAAGGCGGCGCGGGAGCAGGCACGTCCTCGACGTCCTCCGGCCAGCAGCAGACGACGCCCCCGGCCCAGCAGCAACCCAGCCAGCCCAAGATCTTTTCGCCGAACGTGGCGAACGTGCAGCCGGGCGAGGCCTATCATCGCCCAACGGCAAAGGAAAAACTGCGCTCCTGGGCTTTCGTTTCATTCGGGCCTTATGCCTTCGTCGGCTCGGCTGCCGCAGCTGGAGTGCAACAAGCAGACAACGCGGCGCCAGAGTGGGGCCAGGGGGCGGATGCCTACGGCGTGCGCGTGGCCAACAATTTTGGCATCAACCTGGTGACGCAGACGACTCGCTACGGTTTGGCTGCAGTTTTCCACGAGGACACGCTTTTCTACCGCTGCGAGTGCGACGGGTTTGTCCCCCGTTTAAGGCATGCGTTGATTTCGACGATTACTGCGCGCCGAGGCGACGATGGACATCGCGTCTTTTCGTTTGCGTCGCTGGTCGCGCCGTATGCCGGAGGCGAAACCGCGGCGCTGGCCTGGTACCCGAGCCGTTACAACGATAAGGACGGCTTCCGCATAGGCAATTACAACCTGGCCGTGCAAGCGGGGTTAAACATCGCGCTGGAATTTATTTATGGCGGGCCGCACACTTTTTTGGGCAAACATCATGTCCCGGTGCTTTCGAACGCAACGGGTTCCAGCCAGCAGTAATCGTTTGATTGAAGCGATCGCGAAGATTGCAAGCCCGCCGGTGTCTACACGTCGGCGGGCTTTTTTGCTTTAAATTACCATTGGCGCGAATGCTGCCGGGTGTTTAGCGGCGATCCGGGTGATTGTGGCGCCAGGCCCAGTATTCGCGCTGCTCGGGAGGTGGTAGCTTGCGAAACTCCCGATACGGCCGGTGCGTTTCGCCCACCCACTGGCGGTAATAGACGACTTCGTTGTCGTTCCAGACGTGATGATCGTTGTAGTACGGATCGTAGACGCGGACCGTGGCGTGCGAGGCGCAACCCGTCAGCACGACCGGTGAAAGCGCGGCTACACCCAGCAAGAACGCTCCCAACCAACGCGCATTGAATCGCATTTTTATTATGGCTCCCTGAACTGGTGCGCTAGCGCGCTCGTTCGATTGCAATGCACGCAGCGCTCCGATAAACTCTTCTCGAATTTGTAAACACGCTGGCGCAGGCAAAGTTGCTGGCAAGTATCGCGCTGTTGCGAATCCCGGCCGGGTGCCCTGACATGAAACATGAATCTGCAGAATTACTACGCATGAGCCGCTCGCTGGAAGAAGTCGATCCGGAGGTCGCTGAAGCGCTGCGCGACGAAGTGCGGCGACAAGCCACCGGGCTGGAATTGATCGCGTCTGAGAATTTCGTTTCCGAAGCGGTGCTGGAAGCGATGGGCTCGGTCTTCACGAATAAGTACGCGGAAGGCTATCCCGGCAAACGCTACTACGGCGGCTGCGAGAATGTGGACCGCGTGGAGCGCCTGGCCATCGAACGCGCGAAGCTGCTTTTCGGCGCCGAGCATGCCAACGTGCAGTCACATTCCGGAACGCAAGCTAACATTTCTGTTTACATGACCGTGCTGGAGCCGGGCGCTACCGTGTTGGGCATGAACCTGGCGCACGGCGGCCACCTGACGCACGGCCACCCGCTGAATTTTTCGGGCAAGACTTACAAATTTGTCGCGTACGGCGTCACGAAAGACAGCGAGACGATCGATTACGGCGAAATCACGGAGCTGGCGCGCGAGCATCGGCCGAAAATGATTGTGGCCGGAGCGAGCGCTTACGCCCGCATCATTGATTTTCCGCGCATCGCGGAAATCGCGCAGTCGGTGGGAGCGCTATTTTTCGTGGACATGGCGCATATCGCCGGTTTGGTGGCCGCCGGCGTGCATCCTAGCCCTGTGCCCTATGCTGATTTTGTTTCCACCACGACGCACAAGACTTTGCGCGGGCCGCGCGGCGGCCTGGTGCTGTGCCGCGAGAAATACGCGAAGGACCTGGACCGCATTACTTTTCCAGGGTTGCAGGGTGGGCCGCTGGAACACATCATCGCGGCGAAGGCCGTATGCTTGAAGGAGGCTGCGGCGCCGGATTTTCGCGCGTATCAGCAACAGGTGGTGGCGAATGCCCAGGCGCTCGCTGCGGGCTTAAGCGCGCGCGGATTTCGCATCGTGACCGGCGGGACTGACAATCATTTGATGCTGGTGGACATGCATTCGCGCGGGATTACGGGACGCGACGCGGAGCTGGCGTTGGAACGCGCCGGCATGACCGTGAATAAGAATGCGATTCCGTTCGATCCGCTACCGCCGATGAAGGCCGGCGGAATTCGCATCGGCACTCCGGCGGTAACTACTCGCGGAATGCGCGAGCCTGAGATGGAAAAGATCGCGACGTGGATCGCGGAAGTGTTGACGCATCTCGGCGACGCGGCTATCGAACAGCGCGTGCGCTCGGAAGTTGCGTCTTTGGCCGCCCGCTTTCCGCTCTATTCGCGGCGCCTCGAAGCTGCAGATGCCGGCGGCGCGCTGCATTCTAAGGTTGCCGGCTAAGCTCGCGCATGCGACGCTCTGAGCTTGTCAGGTCAAAGCTGCGCGCTTCCGCCTAGATCGCCGAGAGACACCTCACTTATGAACTGAACAGGCTCTACGCCGTGGGAACAAGGATTTCAGTGATCAGTTTCTCCTCAGGCGTGTTTCTGGGGTCAGTGACATAATTTTCAATTCCGAAGTCGTCGCGTAGCGGGATCTTCGTCTCGGCGACGATCTGAAAAACACGGCCGCAGGCTTCGGGCAGGTTCGAGTAAGGTCCGGTCAGCACAAAACGGCTGTACTTGCCGCCCTTGAATTTTTCGTAGGCCAGACGCTCGGGTAAATCCTTCGGCGGTGCGGCCAGCGCGACGCCGGCGCGATAGACCTGCGGCGCGACTTTGTAGAGGCTCATGTATCCGGTGATTTTGTTTTGCTCCAGCACCTTGGCAATCAACTGATGCATCTGCTGCCAGGCTTGCGGGGCGGTATTTTGGAATGGTCCAACTCTCTCGATGAAAGCGTAGTGTGTTTCGGGCCAGTTCATCACTTCCGGTACTTCGGTGAGCTGCAAACCGCGTCCTGTTGCGCTGGACATGATGTTTTCTCCTTATGGTTTGGGCTGAACGAAAAGCAATTCGAGATAGCGGCGTAGGTGATCGATGCAGTCGGCGGCAACAGCGGGGCCACCTTTGGCTTTAGCCAGGATGAATGCGCCTTGAATCACCGCTTGGGTGTAAAGCGCGAGACTCCGCGCGGTCCAATCCCCTTTAACTTTGTACTTGCTCATGCATTCAGCGATGTCTGCTGCGAGCGTTGCGGCGTGATCGCTGATGCTTTTGTCGCATGCCGCGCGAATGGCTGGATGCGTCTCGTAGACTTCCTGAACCATGGTGCCGACCAGGCAGGTGAACTCGGGCAATTCACCTTGCAGGATCGCTTTGCGGAAGTCCACGTACGCCAAAAGGCGGTTCAGGGGGTCGGGCAGCGCCTGATAGGGCGCCGCTTCGAACACGGCACTGGTCCTAGTTCCCCAATACTCCGCTACCGCGAGCGCCAGGGCTTCTTTGGTGTCGAAATGATGGAAGAAGCTGCCTTTGGTGAGTTGAGCCGCCTCGCAGATGTCTTCAACGCGAGTGGCGGTGTAGCCCTTGTAGCGGATGACGTGGAGAGCGGCGTCGAGGAACTTGGTTTTGGATTGGTGTCCATTGTTATTCATATGATCAGGGATTTTGCGCTCACACAATACCCACTGGTCGGTATGTCGTCAAGCGTCCTTTTCAACTCTAGCTAGGCTCGCAGAGAAAGGCTGGCTGTCACGGCGTCGCTCGGGCCGAGCCCGCGTTCCCAAGCGCAAAGTTCCATACAAATACACGGGTGCCGTTCCGGGACAACTGCGCGATTGCTCCGCCGCCGTCAACCATTTCCCCGCCCTAACTCGTTCCGGTGCCACGCTTCGGCACTCACCCCAACACCCCTTTTGGAAGCGGATTTGTGAGTGCATCACAGCGGGGGGATACGCCCATCATGAGCACCAGCCCGGCCGTGGAGGCAGTCGCCTGGCCACATACTTTGGAAGCCGCGAGAGATGAGGCGCGCCTGATCCAGGATTCCCTGCTGCCGCGCGGCACTTTGCGGAGAGATGCGTTCGAGATCGCGTTCCGTTTCGCGCCACTCGGTGAAGTGGGCGGCGACTTCGCTGATTTTTTTAACCTGCCCAACGCATTGGTGGGAATGTACATGGGCGATGTCGTCGGCAAGGGGTTGATCGCCGCAATGTACGCGTCGCTGGTGATGGGCACGATCCGCGGGATCAACAAGACTGGCGAAGACACCGCCGCGGTGCTGGGCCTGCTGAACAAACGCCTGCGCGCGCGGCCAGTTCCCGGGCGTTACGGCTCCATGATTTACGCTCTGGTCAATCCAGCCTCGGGCGTGCTGACTTTTTCGAATGCGGGTATTCCGCTTCCACTGCTGGTCTCGAGCGAAGCGTGCCGCTCGCTGGGTGAAGGCGGGTTTCCTTCGGGCATGTTTTCCGACGCTGCCTACGAGATCCACAGCGTGCAACTGGCGCCAGGAGACGCCGTGCTGTTTGCTACCGACGGCCTGCACGAAATGCGCAACGAACGGAACGAGGACCTGAGCTGGGGCAGGCTCGAAGAAATTTGGAAGCAATGCCGATGCAAGTCCGCGGACGACTGTCTGGATTTTCTGTTCGACGAGGTGCGCGCATTTTCCGGCAGCGCATGGAGCCACGATGACATCACGGCCATCGTGCTGAGAGTGCCCGCGTAGCGACGGTCTGCAAACCGCCGACCGCGATCACCGCGGCAAAATGGCGCACTGAAGTGCGCCGCTACAAAAACTTTTAGCTCTCAAACTGTAGATATCCGCAGCTCCGACACTTTGCCATCGCGAATCGAAAACGCGCGTACGGGTTTTTCCACATCTGGCAGGGGCGAGATGATGAAATACGCGGCGTCTGGATAGTAGGCGCGCGCGATATCGGTGCGCGAAGGCTCGTTCGCGCCGAGCGGATGCGAATGATAAATTCCCAGCAACTGCAGTCCGGCGCTGCGAATCTCTCGCATCAGCTGGAATAATTCCGCAGGCGCAATCTCGTATTGCGTCGCGGGATCGCCAGCGGTGTTGTATGCGTGCAAGACGAGGGTGATCACGCCGTTGCGACCCGCCAGCAGCCCGCAACGTTCATGGTCAGGCGCACCCTGCGCACGCGCCTGAAGCGCAAACAGAACACCGTCTTGAACCCGGATTACGTTTGGCACGAATGCAAGTCTATATCGCAACGAAAAAATTGAGAACGCGCGATCCTCGCTGGGGCGCGATCGAACATCGGACCGCCGATTTTGACCTATCCGCTCACATCATGGAATCCTCGTCCTAATAGCCGACCCCACTTTCGTTGAAGTTCTGCAAATGCAAATTCTTCCTCCACTGCACCACTTCTTGCGTTAACGCGATAACCTGTGACGGAGTTGTCGGCACAAGTGTGTACGTCGAAGGGTACTCGTACGGCCAAAACAACATCCTTCGAACCGTTGACCCAGGCGATACCCATTGCGTTCGGAATCACAGACCTAGCGTCGCGGCAAGCATTACTCCTCGCGAATTGCTGGACCGCCAACGCACTGACATCAACCTCCAAGACTCGATCCGTATCGAAGGTATAAGATTTGACAGACCACGTACCGAGCAGGCCAGCGTCACTCTGAGTCACGAAGAAAGCGTTCCCGTCACTCGCCCAGTCTAATTCCGCTAACCAGTACAGCTGAAAGCCCGCCTTGGCGCCTCCGGGAATATCCGTTGCTAGCTCCATGTCGTTAATTTTGACCTCTCGTCTCCCAGTCGGGTCGCGCAGAACGAAAGACCGTTTTTCCCCGGCTACAATCGATAAATCGAAAGCGCCCTTCGAACAATTACCCCCTTTAAATCGTTGCGCTCGATTTGTTGCAGCACCGACGGCGCCCAACATTAGCGAAATGACTCCAAGAACAAATAGGATTGCGCCGACGCGTCGCTTTACTTCGGGCATCAGAGATCCGGAATTGCCGCGGCGCATTGCGCAGCGAAAGGGATGCCGTTGGGGCGGCTCGCGAGCCGCCCCGCTGGGACTAAGACCGTTACGCTTTTTGGGCTTGGCGGCGCAGGAACGTCGGGACGTCCAGGTCGTCGGCTGGGACTTCGCTGCGCACGTCGGCGACGTTGCGGGCGACCTGCTGCACGACGTTGGTCCGCTGCGGCGCGATGTTTCCGGCGGTGGGTTGCTCGCGCGAAGCTTTCCACGTCTTCGGCAGATACGATGGTTTCTGCTGCGATTTGCGGCCGGCCACGTCGCGGAAGCCCGCGGCGATGACGGTGATTTTCACGGACTCCTTCATGGCATCGTCCATCACAGCGCCGAAAATAATGTTGGCATTTTCGTGTGCGGCTTTCTGGATGATGGAGGAAGCTTCGTGCACTTCCTGCAAGCTGAGGCTGGAGGAGCCGGTGATGTTGATCAAAATACCCTGCGCGCCTTGAATGCAATTGTCTTCGAGCAGCGGGCTATTGATGGCGCGATTCGCGGCGTCAATCGCGCGATTCGAGCCGGAAGCGACGGCGGTGCCCATCACCGCGTAGCCTTGGCCGGACATGATCGTCTTCACGTCGGCAAAATCGCGATTGATTATGCCCGGAATGGTGATGATGTCTGAAATGCCCTGCACCGCCTGCCGCAAAATATCGTCTGCGATGCGGAACGCTTCGAAGAAGCTGGTGCCGTGCTCGACGCAGTCCATCAGCCGTTCGTTGGGGATGACGATGACGGTGTCCACGCAACCGATCAGTTCAGCGAGCGCTTGTTCGGCCTGCTCCATGCGGCGCTTGCCTTCGAACGCGAAGGGCTTGGTCGCAACAGCGACGGTGAGCGCGCCGAGTTCGCTGGCAAGATTCGCGACGACCGGAGCCGCTCCGCTGCCGGTGCCGCCGCCCAGGCCTGCGGTGACGAACACCATGTCCGCGCCGTCGAGCGCTTCGAGAATTTTTTCGGTGTCCTCAAGCGCGGCTTTGCGGCCGACTTCGGGATTTGCGCCCGCGCCGAGTCCTTTCGTGAGCTTCGCGCCCAGTTGCAGTTTTACGGGCGCTTGCGAAAGTTTCAGCGCCTGCAAATCGGTGTTGGCCGCGATGAATTCCACGCCTTCTACTTTCGCGCGGATCATGCGGTTGACGGCGTTGGAACCGCCGCCGCCTACGCCGATGACTTTTATCTTTGCTCCGTTGGTTGCTTCTTCTGCAAACGACACACGCATTGCCGATTCTTTTTGCGCCATGCTTCCTCCCCAGTCTTTTCCCAATTTCGTTTTTTGCATCCGTTGCTTGTTACGCCCCTGCAAACATACTTTTCAACTTGCCCACCCAGCCGCTGGGACGCGATCCGCCGGCGCGCCTGGTGCGCGCGCCGTACAGAACCAGTCCTACGGCCGTCGAATACTCGGGCTGGGAAACTTCTTCGCTCATTCCGGCGAGTCCGCGCGGTGAAGCCACGCGCATCGGAAGATTGAAAATCCGCTCGGCCAGTTCGCACAGGCCGCGCAACTGCGCGCCGCCGCCGGTGAGCACGATGCCGGCGGGGATCATGCCTTCGCCGCCGCCGCGGCGGAGTTCGTCGCGGACTAACATTAATAGTTCATGCGCGCGCGGCTCGACGATTTCGGAGAGCATGCGCGAGAACACAGTGCGGGGCGGACGATCGCCGACGCTGGCGATTTCGATGGGTGCATCTTCCGTCAGAAGTTCGCGTAGCGCGCAGGCATGCAGACGTTTGATTTTTTCCGCTTCGCTGCTCGGGGTGCGCAGGCCGACGGCGAGATCGTTGGTGAAGTGATCGCCGCCTACCGGAACCGCCGCGGTGTGGCGGACTACTCCGCCCGCGAAGGCGACCATTTCCGTGGTGCCGCCGCCGATGTCGAGAAGGCACGCGCCGAGTTCGCGCTCGTCCTGCGTGAGGCAGGCTTCGGCAGAAGCGAGCGGCTCGAGAACCGTGTCGTCCACGCGCACTCCTGCGCGGTTCACAGCAGTGACGATATTTTGCGTGGCGGTGCCGGAGGTGGTGACGATGTGGACGTTTGCCTCAAGGCGCTGGCCCACCATGCCGATGGCGTCGCGGACATTATCTTGTGCGTCGAGCGAAAATTCCTGGGGGAGGACGTGGAGGACTTCGCGGTCTTCGGGCAATTGCACGCCGCGGGCGGCCTCGATGGCGCGGCGCACGTCGTCACGCTGCACGTCGCGCGGGCGCGAGCCGACGGTGATTCCGCCGCGGCTATTGACGCCGCGCACGTGCGTGCCGGCTACGCCGATCAACGCCGATTCCACCGGGACGCCTGTCAGCGCTTCGGCTTCTTCGACCGCGCGACGAATCGAGCTGACCGCTAGATCGAGGTTGACGATTTGGCCTTTGCGCCAGCCTTTGGATTCCGCGGCGCCGAGTGCGGCGAATTTCACGCTGCCGTCTTCGTCCAGTTCGCCGATTAGCGCGCAGGTTTTTGTGCTGCCGATGTCCAGCGCTACGATGTGCCGTTCCTTCTTCGTCAAAGCTGATGCTCCTTAATCTTTGCGCCGCCGCGGCTCCTGCCGAGCCTCTCTCGAAGAAAACCGAAAACAAAATCTGCCCGCCTAAAAAACAGGCGGCCGCTACAACGTCAACTGCAAAGGCCGTCGCCCTTCGATGCGGCACTGCCGCATCTCAGGATGAATCGCCCTGTGGGGCGATTCACAAATTCAACTGCTACTGCAAATTCGACTGCGACGGGCCGGTGGGACGCCGGCGCTACGCTATTGTTGCTGCTGCGGGCTTACGTGTTTCGCCGATCCCTTTGTCGCGCCGTGCTGCACGGCACTCGTCTTCGCCGCTGTTGTTTTTGCCGACGCTGTCTTTGCCGGCGCCGTCTTTGACGCTGCCGCCTTCATCGGTTTCGCTGCTTTCACGGACGGAGCTGCTTTCGGCGGCGCTGCTGATTTAACGGGTGCCGCTGGCTTTGCTGGTGCGGCCGGATGCGGGGCCGTGACCTTCGGCGCCACTGGAGCAATCGGCGGCGGATCTTTCTTCAGCGCGAGCAGGGTGCGGTCCGGATTCACGACCGCCTCGCCGTTGAACCGCAGGTCCACGGATTCCACGCGGCCTGCGGCGGCGCGCCATTGGCCGATATCGTTCAGCACCGTCAGATATTTGCTCTGGAAATCACTGTCGCCGAAATGCACTACGATGGGCGCATCGGCGTTGCCCCAGGCGTCGTTTGCGGCGGCGCCGCCGCTGGAGGTATTTACCACCTGCAGTCCGGAAATCGTGGCGCGCAAATCCTTCGCTTCGGTAAGGTCCACTTCGCTCACCTGGTCCATCGCGCCGGCGCGCGCGGATTCTACCTGCTGCGAGAATCCGGCGAACATTTGCATGCGCAACTCGCGGTCTTCGATAGGCATGTCCGCGCCAATGCCGGTGATTACCGGAAAATGGAAATTCGCTTTCAATGGGCGGTCGAGGATTACACCGTGGACGTCCACCAGAGCGAGGTCGCTGCCTTCGCGCAGAAACGCGATCGGGGTGCGTTCCGTGATTTCGACTTCAATGCGATTGGGCAGCGCGCGGCGGACGGTGGCCTGCTCGACCCACGGAATCGTTTCCAGCTGGCGGCGACGTTCAGCAAGCGGAATGCGCAGGACGCTGCGATTGCGATCGGCCGCGAAAATTTCGAGGACTCGCCCGCGCGGGACGTACTGGTTGCCCGCGACTTGCACCTGATCGGAATGAATCAGCGCCATCTCCGGCGAGACCAGCAGGTAATGACCGAGCGCGTAGCTCGTCACCGCGGCCGCGAGGGCGATCACGCTCCAAAACGTGACGCGCAGATACGTCTTCCAGGCTTTCTTGCCGAACTTGCGCCGCTTGATTTCCAGCGGCTTCTGCCGGCGCAGATACTTCGGCTCGTCGTCGGCCAGAACTTCCTGGGGGTAAGCGTCCGCGTCCATGGCTCTCAATTTTTCCAGAAAATTACCTCGTTCTCGAGCTCGACGCCGTAGGTGACGCGCACGCGCTCGCGCACTTCGTCAATCAGGCGCAGCATGTCCGCACAGCTGGAGTTTGCGACGTTCACGAAAAAATTCGCGTGGCGGTCGCTGACCATCGCATCGCCCACGCGGTGACCTTTCAGGCCCAGCTCGTCAATCATGCGTCCCGCGGAGCCGCCCGGGGGATTCTTGAAAATGCAGCCGGCGCTTTTCTGGTTCAGCGGCTGGCTGGCGCGGCGCTTCTCGTTGCAGACTTTTATGATCGCCAGAATATCCTTGAACGGCTTCTGCGGCAGCTCCAGCTTCACGCGCAGCATTACATCATCGGACGCGAAGGAAGTATGGCGGTAATCGAAACGAATGTCATCTCCGCGCAAAGTTTCGAGCTTGCCTGTGGACGCGCGGTAAAGCTCCACTTCGCGAACGTGGGGGCCGATTTGCGTGCCGTATGCGCCGGCATTCATGCGCAGCGCCCCGCCGACGCTGCCGGGGACGCCGATGAGGCCTTCCATGCCGCCCAAATCGCGCTTCGCGCAGAAGGTGACCATGCCGCCGAGGTCCGCGGCAGCGTCCACGTAGGCGGCATTGCCCTCGACGCGCATTCCGGGTTGCGACGTGGGCAGATGCAGGACGACGTAGGGCAATTCGCCGTCCGCGATCAGCACGTTGGTGCCGCCACCGAGAAAGCGGTGCGGGATTTTTTCGTTCGCGAGCAGGTGCATTACGTCGGGAATGGTTTCGAATTTGCGCAGCAGTAGCTGGTCGGTGGTGCCGCCGATGCCGAGTGATGTTTTTTCGCTGAGCGGCACGCTGGGGCGCAGTTCCACGCCGAGTTCTTTCAGGCGCGCCGCGAGTGTGTCGCTAATCCGCATCGGGTCTAGGTCTAGTCCACCACCGTCGTTGAAACTTTCGAGCCCAACAACATTGCGAGCTGATCGAGCGCGCGACCCACGCTGCCTGCGCCTATGGTCAATACGGCGTCGTGCGGGCGCGCTTCGCGCAACAGATATTCGATCGCGGCCTGCATGGTGCTGGTGAAGACTACGTTTTTGTGCCCCGCGCCGCGAATCGCTTCCGCCAGTTTTTCTCCCGTAATGTCCGGAATGGCCTCTTCGCCCGCCGCGTAAATGTCGGTCATCACCAAAATGTCCGCCTCGTTGAACGAGCGCCTGAAATCTTCCCAGAGATGCTGCGTGCGCGTGTAGCGATGCGGTTGGAAGAGCACCAGCAGCCGCTGATAATCGCATCCGCGCGCTGCGGCCAGAGTGGCGCGAATTTCCGCGGGATGATGGCCGTAGTCGTCTATCAGGGTTACGCCGTTGAACTTGCCCTTGATTTCGAAGCGCCTGCCGACGCCTGAAAATTTCGAAAGGCCCGCGCGGATCAGGTCCGCCGGAACGTTCAGCGAAAGCGCGACGGCTGCAGCCGCGGCGGCGTTGCGCACATTGTGAATTCCCGGCGGCGAAGGAAGATTGAAAATTCCCAGATCATCGCCATGATATTTCAGCCGGAATTCGCTGGCGAGGCCGCGCAGCTTCACGTCGCCGATCACCAGGTCGGCCTGGCTGGAAGTGCCGTAGGTGATCACTGGACGCTTCACGCGCGGCAGAATGGCCTGCACGTTGGGCTCGTCCAGGCACAAAATCACCGTACCGTAAAATGGCACGCGATTGACGAATTGCAGGAACACGTCCTGAATTTCCTCGAGCGAGTGGTAATGATCCAGATGCTCGCGGTCGATCGTGGTGACGACGGCAACCACCGGCGCGAGCAGCAGGAACGAGCGGTCACTTTCGTCCGCTTCGACGACCATGTATTCGCTCTGGCCCACGCGCGCGTTAGAGCCGGCATGATTCACGCGCCCGCCGACGACGAAGGTGGGATCGAGACCAGCAGCCGCGAGAACGGCGGCGACCATCGAGGTCGTGGTGGTTTTTCCGTGTGCACCGGCTACGGCGATGCCATATTTCAGGCGCATCAACTCTGCGAGCATCTCGGCGCGCGGAATCACCGGAATTTTCAGCAGATGGGCTTCGACTACTTCGACGTTATCCGTGCGCACCGCCGAGGAAATCACGACGACATGCGCGCCGTGCACGTTTTCTGCGTGATGGCCTTCGAAAATGCTGGCGCCGAGCTTGCGCAGCCGCTCGGTCACCGGAGTCTGCTTCAAATCGGAGCCAGAAACCGCGTAGCCGCTGGAAAGCAGCACTTCGGCGATGCCGGTCATGCCGCTGCCGCCGATGCCGACCAGATGAATGCGTTGAAAATTGCGAAAAGGAACGTTCATGCGCGCACCAGCCCTTCGAGCAAGTCCACAATATCTTCCACGGCGCGCGGACGAGCCATACGCCGCGCCTGCTCTTCCATTTCCGTGATTCTCCGGGGCTGGTCCAGGAGGGTGAAAATTTCCTTCGTCAAACGTTCGGGCGTCAGATCGTCCTGTGGTAGCAGGCGGGCAGCGCCTGCGTTCTGCATGGCCTCGGCATTGCGCGTTTGGTGCGCGTCGGTGGCGGCGCCGAAGGGGATGAAGATGGCGGCACGTCCGGCGGCGGCAACTTCGGCCGTCGTGATCGCGCCCGAACGGCAGACAATCAAATCCGCCTGGGCAAAACGCTCCGCCATATTCTCGATGAAGGGCACGACCTCCGCTTGGAATTCGCGTCGCGCATAAGCCACGCGCACAGCATTATAGTCGCGTTCTCCGGTCTGATGCACGATGAAAAGCTGATTTTTTCGAGGCGCGAGAAGGTCAAGTGAATCAACCACGGCACGATTGATGGGCAGAGCGCCGCGGCTACCGCCGGTGATCAGGAGGCTGAAGGGTTCGCGATGTTCTTTTCGCGCGATGGAGAAAAATTCGTGGCGCACTGGAATGCCCGTGGCGACCGCTTTTTCGCCAAAGCGCTTGGCCGTTTCCGCGAAACCGCACGCGACGCGGTTCGCGAGGCTGGCGAGCACGCGATTGGTGAAGCCCGGCTCGACGTTCGGCTCGAAAATCATCGCGGGGACGCCATGCAAGCGCGCGGCGAGGATCATCGGCCCGGAAGCGTAGCCGCCGACGCCGAACGCCACATTAAAATGATGCTGCTGCACAATTTTCTCCGAATCCCAGAAGCCCGCGGGAAGCTCGGCCAGATTGCGCGCGAGCTTCGCGCCGCCCATGCCTTTCAGGCCGGCCGCGCGAATGGTCTCAAGGGGCAGGCCGGCTTGCGGCACCAGGCGCGCTTCCATTCCGGCTTGGGTTCCGACTAGCACTACGCTTCGCGCTCCTTCCGGCTCACGTCGGAGCCATTCGCGCGCTACGGCGATAGCAGGAAAAACGTGGCCGCCAGTGCCGCCGCCTGCAATCAGCAGCCGTTTGCAGCCAGCGCTGTTTGCCACAGCGCTTTTCGCTGCCGCGCCGCTTGCCGCGTCTGTTCTGGCTGCCGCGTCACTCGCGGTTGTGCTGCCATCTGCCGTCACGTCTCGTCCGCGTGCTGACTAATATTCAGGAGCACGCCCGTTGCCAACAGCATGCTGAATAGGCTCGAGCCGCCGTAGCTGATGAACGGCAGCGGGATTCCTTTCGTCGGCATCAGCCCCAGCACGACGCTTAAATTAATCAACGCCTGGCCCACGACCATCGTCGTGATTCCCAGGCCGAGAAACTTTCCGAAATCATCGGGTGCTTTCATCGCCGCGACGAAACCGCGCCAGCCGTATACCGCGAAAAGTCCCAGGACGACTACCGCACCGATGAATCCGATTTCTTCGCAGATGATTGCGTAGATAAAATCGGTGTGCGCTTCGGGCAGAAAGAAAAGTTTCTGATGGCTTTCCATCAGGCCCACGCCGCTCATTCCTCCCGAGCCGACCGCGATCAACGATTGCAGAAGCTGAAAGCCCGCGCCTTTGGGGTCGAGCTCGGGATGGCGGAACGCTTCGATGCGTTGCAGCCGGTACGGCACGCGCACGATCAGCAGATAAATCGTGGGGATGGCGGCCAGCACCGTACCGCCGATGTATTTCAGCGAAAGACCGGCGACGAAAAGCATCGCTATCGCGATCACCAGAATCATGAACGCGGTGCCCATGTCCGGCTCTTTCACCACCAGCGCGGCCATCATCAGCGTGGCGCCCATCGCGGGAGCCAAAGTGTACAGCGGATCGTTCACGCCGAAATTTCTGGGCAGGCGCCGCAGCTCAAGCAGCCATGCGAGATAAACGATCAGCGCGAGCTTGGCCATTTCCGACGGCTGAAAGCTGAACGGGCCCATGCGGAACCAGCGGTGCGTCTGGTGCGAGCGGTCCAGGAAAAAGACGCAGACCAGCAGTACGAATGTGACGGCGAGGCCGGTAAACACAACGCGCGGCTGACGCAGCTTGTGATAATCCACATTCATCAGCCAGAACATTCCGGCGATTCCGAGCACGACGTAAATCAGCTGGCGCAGCAAAAAAATGTAACCTGCGCCGAATTGTTCGCTCGCGGTCATGGCCGAGGCGCTGAAGACCATCACGGCGCCGATCAGGCAGAGCGCCAGCGTCACGCCGAACAATCGTTTATCGGGGTGCAGACTTCGTGGCATCGCTATCCTTTGTCCGCTGACGGCGGCGGCTCGGCTGCGGTCGCGCCGCTTGCGGATTGATTTGCGCGCTGTGCTACCAGCGATTTGAATGTGCGGCCGCGGTGTTCGTAATTTTCAAATTGATCGAAGCTAGAGCAGGCTGGGGCGAGCAGCACGGTGTCGCCGGGTTGCGCAGCTTCCATGGCTAGTTGCATCGCGCGTTC
Organism: uncultured Acidobacteriota bacterium; assembly: GCA_963786205.1. Taxonomy (GTDB): domain Bacteria; phylum Acidobacteriota; class Terriglobia; order Acidiferrales; family UBA7541; genus Palsa-295. Next base: position 105,055 of record CAWAYG010000008.1, on the reverse strand, counting down.
GAGCGTGCCAGCATGCCGGATTTCGACTGCGCCTTCCAGATCGTTCGCGATTTTCGGCGCGGCCTCGCCGATCAGCAGTGCCAGGCGCGCGCGTTCGTGCAGCAAATCGCGCAGCGGCGTGTAGGGGCTGCCTTTATCTTTTCCGCCGAGAATTACCACGAGCGGCCCGGGAAAGGCTTCGATTGCCTTCACGGCAGCATCCACGTTTGTGGCTTTGGAGTCGTTGTAAAACTGCACGCCGGAAATTTCGCCGGCGAATTCCAGGCGATGTTCGACGCCGCTGAAAGATTTCACGCCGTTTGCGATTGCGGCCGGAGTGGCGCCCGCGAGGTACGCCGCCGCGCAGGCTGCCAGGACATTTTCCACGTTGTGCTCGCCGCGCAGGGGAATCTGGTCACGGCGTGCCAGCACGGCTTCCGTACCTTCGTTGCGAAAAATAATTTCGTTGTCGCGCAGGAAGGAGCCGTTGGCCACTCGTTTCTGGCGGCTGAACCAGAAAATGTGTGGCTTCGCGGGCATGCGCTTGGTGACTGCCGGGTCGTCTGCATTCAGGAGTGCGATGTCGCGATCCAGTTGATTTTCGAACATGCGCATTTTGGCGTGCGCGTATTCTTCAAACGTGCCATGGCGATCGAGGTGATCGGGCGTGAGATTGAGCAGCACACCAATTTCCGGGCGGAATTTATCGATCGTTTCCAGCTGAAAGCTGCTGATCTCTGCTACTGTCACCGCCGGGTCGGTGGATCTCTCCACTAATGCTAGTAGCGGCGTGCCGATATTGCCACCTACCAGCGTGGGAATGTTCGAGGTCTGCAAAATATGCGCCAGTAGCGCCGTGGTGGTGGTTTTTCCGTTCGAGCCGGTGATGGCCACCAGCTTGCCGCGCAGAAAACGCCAGGCTAGTTCGATTTCGCTCCAGACTGGGATGCCGTGGGTGCGGGCGAGTTCGAGCGGCGGCAGTTTGGCTGGGACGCCGGGGCTCACGACGATCAGGTCCTGATCGAGGAAACTTGCGTCTACGTGGCCGCCGAGTTCGAGCTTCACTCCGGCGGCGCGCAGTTGCGCGGCGGTCTCAGCGAGTTCGGATTCCGGGCGCTCGTCCGTGGCGCTAACTGTGGCGCCGTAGCCGGCGCTGAAGAGCGACGTCACTAGGCCCGTGCGCGCCAGGCCTACGACCAGTACGCGCTTGCCCGATAGATCGAAACCGAGTCGCAACGAAGCTCCTTAATTCACATTCAAATGTGTCCGCAGCTTCTATCCCGCGACGACGAAACCCGTACTTCAGCAGCAAAAGCCGCGGTCAATTGTCTGCGCTTATGCCGTGGCTAAAGCCACGACCTACAAAGAGACCAACGGCTGCCCGGTCCCGCAGAGCGGGACCGGCCGCTACATGGTCAAAGGCAAATTCAACTACGCCCGCCTGAAAACGAGGCGGCCGCCGAACATCTGGCTCACCGCAACTTCAAGGTCGTCAGCGAAAAGAGCGCGAAGACCAGCGCTACGATCCAGAAGCGCACGATGATTTTCGATTCGCTCCAGCCGAGCAGCTCGAAATGATGATGCAGCGGCGCCATCCGAAAGACACGCTTGCCGGTGAGCTTGAACGAGCCGACCTGAATGATCACCGAAAGCGCCTCCAGCACGAACACGCCGCCAATCGAGAGCAGTAAGATTTCCTGCTTGATGATCACCGCGACAGTGCCGATTGCGCCGCCCAACGCGAGCGAACCCACATCGCCCATGAACATTTCCGCGGGATGCGCGTTGTACCAAAGAAAACCGAGCGACGCCCCAGCAAGCGAGCCGCAGAAAATTACCAGCTCTCCGGCGTCGGGAATTTTCTGCAGATCGAGGTAATCCGCGAACTTCGCGTTGCTGGAAAGATAGGTGAGCACCGTGAGCGCGGTGGAAGAAACCAGCACGCAGCCGATCGCCAAGCCGTCGAGGCCGTCCGTCAAATTCACCGCGTTCGAGCAGCCCACGATCACCAGCACCAGAAACAAAACGAACGGCACGTATGCGAGCGGCCAGATATAAGTGTGACCGAATAGCGAAGAAATGACCAAATTCGGGTGCAGGCGCTTGAGAAACGGCACGCTGAGCTGCGTCGAATAGGCGCCCTGCGTTTGCAAGGAAACCAGCGCGATGCCTACGAGCACGCATGTCATCACCTGCAATGAAAATTTCGCGCGAGGCGTGAGGCCCAGATTTCTGCGGCGCACTACTTTATTGTAATCGTCGACGAAGCCGATGGTGCCGAAGGCCAGAGTCGCGCCCATCGCGAGTAGCACGTAGGCGTTGCGCAAGTCGGCCCACAGCAACGTGGGAATTATGATCGCGGCGACGATCAGCACGCCGCCCATCGTGGGCGTGCCGGCCTTTTTCTGATGGCCCTTGGGACCTTCCTCGCGGATGTATTGCTTCACCTGCAAATCGCGTAAGCGCTCGATGACCCACGGGCCCATCAGCAGCGAAAGCAGAAGCGCGCTGGTGCTGGCCATTGCGGTGCGCACGGTGATGTAGCGGAACACGTTCAGCGGGCTGAAGTGCGGGCGCAGCAGATAGACAAATAGATAGTAGAGCATCTAGCTCCGGCCCTTGGGTTGCGTCGCGGCGTGCTCGGCGTTGGCGTTGGCATTGGAGTTCGCCTGCGCGCCGCTGCGGGCATGGCCTGCGTCAATCGCTTCCAGAATTTTCTCCATTTTTACGCCGCGGGAGCCTTTCAGTAGCAGCAGGTCGTCCGGCTTGATGAAGCTCGCGAGAAATTCTCCGGCTTCCGCGGAGTTCTGGAAAAATTTGGCGCGTCCTGCGGGATGTCCGGCTGCGACGGCCGCACGCACGAATTCTTCGGCTGGGCCTTGCACGCCGACGATCCAGTCAATCTTGCGCAATCCGGCGACGAAGCGGCCGCACGCACGGTGAAGTTCCGGCGCGGAGTCGCCCAGTTCGCGCATTTCTCCTGCAGCCAGAATGCGCCGCTTGAATCCGGGCGTCGCGGCGAGCAATTCTGCCAGCGCGTTTAACGCCGTGGGACTTGAGTTGTAGCTATCGTTGATCGCCGTGAACCCTTCTGCGAACCTCACGACTTCGCCGCGCTTGTCCGCAGGCTGCAGTTGTGGAAACACGTGCTGCGCGTCTTCCGCGCCGATGCCCCACGCGCTTGCGGCTGCCAGCGCGGCCACGGCGTTCATCACGTTATGCCGTCCAATCAGCGGCAACTCGAGCCGCGCGCGGCCTGTTGGCGAGACGAAATCGAACGCGGAGCCGCTGACGCCGCGCCCTTCGATTTTCTCTGCGCGAAATTCTGCGCGTGCGGCTTTGCCCGCATTAACGCCGGCGCTGCCGCTGCTGCCGGTGCTAAACCAGAGCACGCGACCGCGCGCCACCTCATCAAATCGCGCCACCCGCTCGTCATCGGCGTTCAACACCGCGGTCGCGTCGGGCCAAGCCAAATTTTCGATCAGCTCGCGTTCGGCCAGCGCAATCTCCTCGATCGACGAAAAAAATTCCAAATGCTCGACGGCGATCCGCGTGATCACCCCGACGTCCGGAGGCGCGATGCGCGCCAGCCGCGCCAGCTCTCCGCGATGCGACATGCCCATTTCGATCACCGCCGCGTCGTGCTGGTCATCCAATTGCAACAGCGTCAGCGGGAGCCCGTACTCGTTGTTCAAATTTCCCTGGGTCTTCAATACGCGGAACCGCGCGGCCACCAGCGCCGCGAAGATTTCCTTGGTGGTCGTCTTTCCCACCGATCCCGCCACGCCGCCGATTTTTCTTCCCGGCTTCGCGGCGCGCCAGATGGCACATGCGCGCGAGGCCAGGCGGTGCAGCGCTTCGAGCGTGTCGTCCACGGCGAAAAGTTTTCCGCGGATTTCTTGCGCGTACTGCGCGAATCTTCCGAGCGCAACCACCCCGGCTGCCGCGCCGCTGGCCAGAGCCGCCGCCACGTGATCGTGTCCGTCGTGACTCGGTCCGTGTATGGCGATGAACAGTTCTCCAGGCTGAATCGTGCGAGAATCAATCGAGACGCCGGCCACCCCGGCCAAGGCGTCAGGGCGCGCGGGAGCCGCGACACCCAGAGCTTCAGCCACTTGAGCAACGGTCCACCGCATTGCGTCTCCCCTGGACTGGGCTTCACTCTCAAGCTTGGACTCTCGAAAGTGCTCGATTTCGCTGCCGAAATCTGCCGAACAAATTTTATAACGCTCAGGCCCTGCGTTCGCAGCAGCATTCAATGCGCCATCGATTCGCGCCTTGGATCGATTACGGTCTAAAGACCGCCGCTACAAAGGCTTCTTCTTTACGAACCCGCGCCGGTACAAAATGGCGCGGGCTTTTTCGCGATCGTCGAATTCAAATGTCCGGTCGCGCAAAATTTGATAATTTTCATGCCCCTTTCCTGCCAGCAGCACGATGTCGCCTGCTTTCGCCTCATCAATCGCGATTTCCAGGGCCGCATCGCGGTCCGGTTCAATCCGGTACTGCGCATTCACTTTCTGCAATCCCACGACCACATCGTTGATAATCAGCAGCGGATCTTCCGTGCGCGGATTGTCGCTGGTGAGAATCACCAGGTCGCTCAACGAGCCCGCCGCTTCACCCATCGGAGGACGCGTTGAGCGGTCGCGCTCTCCTCCCGCGCCGAACAGCGTGATGATTCTTCCCGCGGGATTCAATTCGCGCGCCGTTGAGATTAAATTGCGCAGCGCGTCGTCCGCGTGCGCGTAATCCACGACTACGAGGAACGGCTGGCCTTCGTCAATGCGCTCGAAGCGCCCCGGCACTTGCCCCAGATTGGCGATGCCTTCTTCGATTTTTGCCACCGGCACATCGAGCGCGAGAGCCGCGCCGATGGCCGCGAGGATGTTGTAAACATTAATGCGCCCGACCAGCGATGAGCGCACTTCAATTTTCCCGGCCGGAGTCTGCGCCGTAAATTCCAAGCCCGAAAAACTTAGGGCGAATTTCCGCGCGGTCAGGTCGGCGGCTTCGTTCAATCCGTAGGTGAGCGTGCGCTTCGCCAGCGCTTGCAGGCGCGACGCATACGGATCGTCAATATTAATGACCGCTACGTCAGGCGCGCCCGCGCCGGTCCCTGAAAAAAGCAGGCGCTTCGCTTCAAAATATTCCTCGAACGTCTTGTGAAAATTCAGGTGATCGCGCGTGAGGTTGGTGAAAATCGCGACGGCGAAGTGGCATCCCCACACGCGGTCCATCACCAGCGAATGGGAACTGACTTCGAGCACCGCAGTCGTGCCACCTGCGCCGCGCACTTCCGCGAACATTTCCTGCAGATCCAGCGATTCCGGAGTGGTGTTCGTCGCCGTGCGGCTGCCGCGCGGAGTCTGATAGCCGGTGGTGCCGATGCGCCCAGTCTTCCATCCCGCGGCGTGCAAAATCGAATCCAGAATAAATGTGATGGTGGTCTTGCCGTTAGTGCCTGTGACGCCCGCCAGCTTCAGCGCATCTGCAGGATGGCCGTAGAAATTCGCAGCGGCCAAAGCCAGCGCCTTCCGTTCGTTTCCCGCGGTCACTTCGATCCAGGTCACGTCCTGCGAAATGTGTGCAGGCCGCGGATTCGGGCTGGCAATCGCCACCGCTCCGCGCGTGAGTGCGTCGGCCACAAACTCGTTCCCGTCCGTTTTCGCTCCGGGCATTGCAAAGAACAGCGTATCGGCGGCAACCTCGCGGCTGTCGCATGCGACCGCAGCGACGCGCAGCCGCGTGCTGCCCGTCACACGAACGCCTTCAATTCCCGCAATCACCTCGGACAATTCCATTTCCATCCCTGCGCGCTTTTTTTGACGCCGAGTTGCCGATTGCACTTTCGGGCCGCCTTCCACTACGGATTTCAATGCACATTCCTCTGCGAACTCCCCGCGAGCGTCGTCGGCGCGGACTGCGTCGTGGCGCGCCCGAAACGCACTGTCACCGTGCTGCCGCGGATTACTCGCGAGCCGGCCTCCGGCGATTGTTCCAATGCAACTCCGTTGCCAAGCAGCGAGGGAATCAAGCCTAGCCGCGAGCAAGTCTCGGTGACGCCGCGTACGGTTTGTCCCGACAAGTCCGGAACCTCGACCGCATCCTCTTCGCTGAAGGCGATCGTCGGCGCCGCGCTATTGGCGTCTTTAGCCGCGAGCTGATCCGCCGCCTGATCTTTTTTCGCGACGACAGCCTGAAAGCGCGCCACATTTTCACGATTCGCGGCTTCATGATCCGCTGCCGCCTGATTGGAGTCCGCGCGGAATTTATCCTGTCCGGGCACCACTGCCGGCGTGTGCTGCGAATTCTTGGCCGTCTGCAGCCCGTTGGGTGCGGTCATCGGTACATCGTGGGCTACGTCGAGATACGCGAGCACCTGCTCGGCGATGCGTTTGAAAATCGGGCCACCGACTTCGCCGCCGTGATGCGCTCCCTCGGGCGAATCCAGGACCACTAAAATCGTGACCGCCGGCTCGTTGACCGGCGCGAAGCCAACGAACGAGGCGACGTACTGATTCGGCGAATAACGTCCAGTGTTCGTGTCAATTTTCTGCGCCGTTCCCGATTTTCCCGCCGCGGTGTAGCCGTTCAGTTGCGCGGGCGTTCCGGTTCCGCTCAGAACCACGGTTTCCATCATGCCGCGCACGGTCGCTGCGGTCTCGGCGTCGGTCACTTGTTGCGGTTCCGTGCGCGCGGGCAGCGCCATAGGCGCATCGCCGCGAATTTCCTGCACGATGTGCGGGCGATACAGCGTGCCGCCATTGGCAATCGCGGAAATCGCCGAAATAATCTGCACCGGCGTGACGCTCACTTCCTGTCCGATGGCCACCGACCCAATCGAGCTGGCCGTCCAATTCTCCAACGGACGCAGCAGGCCGCGATTTTCTCCCGGCAATTCGATCCCGGTGAGTTGGCCGATTCCGAATTTGCGCATCGTGTCGTAAAACCGCGGCGCGCCCAGATTCAACGCGACCTTGATCGAGCCCACGTCGCTGGAATGCGCCAGCACGTCGCGCACGCTGAGCACTCCGAAGGGATGCCAATCATGAATCAAGCGCCCGGCAACCAGGATCGAACCCATCTGGCAATCCACCAGCACATCGGGATTCGTGACATGGTTTTCGATGGCGGAGGTCATGGTAACGACTTTAAACGTCGAGCCCGGCTCGTACGCGGCAGTCACCGCGCGGTCCATGCGCACTTCATCGGAAAATTTCCCGGCGTCGTTGGAGTCAAACGTCGGACTATTCGCCACGGCCAGCAGCGCTCCGTTTGAGGGGTCCTGAATCACGACCGCGCCGGTGTGCGCGTGCGATTCCTGCATCGCGCGCGCCAATTCTTTTTCCGCGATGTACTGGATCGTTACGTCAATCGTCAGCACGACGCTCGCGCCCGGATCCGCGGCCGATTCGCGCCGGTCGTAAAAGCGCCGCTTGCCGTCGGCCATCAACATCACGCGCCCCGGCCGCCCGCGAATCAGTTTATCGAGCTCATGCTCGATGCCGCCCATGCCCTTTTCGTCCGTATCCACCCAGCCCAGCACATGCGCGAGCAAATCGTGCTCGGGATAGACGCGCCGGTTCTCTTTCTCAAAGAAAATGCCTTTCAAATTCATGTCGTCAATGCGCTCGACGGTTTCCGGCGAAAGTTTCTTCGCCAGACGCACGGGCTTGCTGGCTTCGTTGATTCTTGTTTCCAGGTCGTCCGCGGGCAGATTCAAGACGCGCGAAAGCAGACGCGCGACCATCTCGGGATCCTTAATATCGGTGGGGTCCGCGAAAACCGAGTCCATGGGAATGCTGACGGCCAGTTCCCGGCCTTTGCGGTCGTAGATCACGCCGCGCATCGGACTTATTTCAAATATGCGCTGTTGCTGATGCTGGGCTTTTGCGAAGTATTCGCTATAGCAGAAGAGCTGGAGGTAACTCAGGCGGGCCAGCACCGCCACCATCCAAATCACCGCCACGACCCAGACCACCAACCAGCGGAGACGCGGGCTGCGCTGCTCCATGGATTCCGCCCTAACTTGTGAGAAACTTTGTCCGGCCATCGTTCACGCCGCTTCGCCGGAATGGGCCCGGAAAACGGACCGCCAGAAAATCTTCAGCCGGATTTTCAGGGCCGCTGCGGCTGGACCACCGCGCGCGCCTCAGCCAACACGGCTTCGCTCGGCCCGTCCGCCGGCATTGCCTGGCCCGGCACGGAAACTGTCAAACCCAATTCGTTGCGCGCGATGCCGTCCACACGGCCCGGCGCCTTCAGCGTCGCGACTTCCACGTGCAATTGCTGGTTCAGTTGCGCGGATTGCGCGCGCAACGCGGAAAGATGCTCGACTTCATACTGCAGCTGGATGCAGGCAAAATGCTGCCAGGCGTAAAACAGCAGGCACGCCGCCATCGCGCCACCCGCCGCCACGCGCCGCCAGAAATCCTGCAAACGCGCCGGAGCCATGGAGCGGACCAGCCGCGAATTATCGATCCTCTTCACTGTGTAATATTCGGTCATCAGCAAACTTGCGGCGCCGTGCGTTCCCCGCCGAGGCGGGTCTCCGCCGTCGCCACCCTCTCGATTACGCGCATCTTCGCGCTCCGCGACCGCGGATTGCCTGCGATTTCCGCGTCGCCGGGCTGGATTACTTTTTTAGTCAGTATGCGAAATCCCTCGTGCGAGAGCCGCTGGAACACGTGCTTCACCACGCGGTCTTCTAGCGAGTGATAACTGAGGACAATCAACCGTCCTCCCAGATTCAAAGTGGCAGGGGTACGCGAAAGAAACTGCCCGAGTTCCTCCTCTTCTCGATTCACCGCTGTCCGCAGCGCCAGAAACGTTTTTGTCGCGGGATGCAGTCTCTGCCTTCCCCTTGCTTTTCGTCCCCCTGCCACAATCGTTGCCAGGTGTTCGGTGTCGCGTACGGGCCGCGCCCGTACGATCGCCCTGGCGATTCTGCGTGAATCTCTCTCCTCGGCGTTCTGGTAGAGGAGATCGGCCAGCTGTTTCTCAGGCCATTGATTCACAATTTCGTCCGCTGTCAGCGGGCTGTCGGGATTCATGCGCATGTCGAGTGGTCCGGCCCAGCGGAAAGAAAATCCGCGTTCAGGGCTGTCCAGCTCGAGGCTTGAAATCCCCAGATCGGCGATGATGCCGTCGAACGGCGGCAATTGATTCGCTGCCGCCACTTCGCCGATCTTCGAAAATTCCGCGTGCACCAGAATCACCTGCCGCTCGTGCGGCCCCAACCGCCCCCGCGCAATTTCCAGTGCTCGCGGGTCGCGATCCAAACCCAAAACTCGTCCCGTGGTCAGCTGCCTGGCGATCTCTAGCGTGTGACCGCCCGTGCCGACCGTCGCATCCGCATACGTCCCTTCGGGCCGGATTCGCAACCACTCCAGAATCTCAGCCAACAGAACCGGCGTATGCAGTACGGTCAAAACTTAAATGCCCAGATCGTCCAGTGCCTTTTCGTCTTCCGCCGTCATCGGATTACGGTTCATTTGATCCAGGAATCGGCTGTGATTCCAGACTTCCAGGAACGTCAACTGCCCCTGAACGTCCACTTCCCCTTTCATTTCCGCCGATTCCCTGAGTACGGGTGGAATTAGAATGCGCCCCGAGCCATCCACCTCGACCACCTGACCGTAATAATTCGTGCGCGATAGAAATTTTTGTTTCGCCACGTTGTGCGTGGAAAGCTTCGCCAGCTTCTTTTCGATTTCTTCCCAGGCTTTCAGGGGATAGATGGTGGCGCGATCGCCCTTCGTGGATGTTATGTAGAACTTCGTGCCGCTCTTGCGCAGTTCGGCCAGAAAGTCGGCGGGAATCTTCAGCCGGCCTTTCTCGTCCACCGTCGCTAGATAGTTGCCCCGCAGCATGAAAGCCCTCAAACAGCCCGCCCGGCGTGTGCGTCATTAGAATCACTCGCTGGTTCGCCCCTGCTGTCGTGTTGCGATATAAGAAAGTGCTTGAATCTGAGTTCGCCACTACTTGCTGCTGGGTTCGCCGATTGCTTCCAGGGCCCCACTGCCCTACACTCGCTACCAAGTTCTACCACTCTGCGCCACTTCTTCCCACTTTGTGCCCTGATTGTAGATAGCTTCGCAAACATGTCAAGCGGAATTGTTCTGGAAATGGAAAATATTTGTGGATTTTCGGAGGCGCGGCGCGTTTCTTGTGGTCGCCGCAACGCAAACCACAATTACTAGGGGCAGCGCAAGAATCCACTCATAGCGCTAGTCCCCGCGTTGCAGAAAAAAATTCCAAAATGTTTTGTAACAGTTAACATCCGCGAGAAAAATTTTGAACTCAATCTTGACGTCGCTCTTCTTCCGGTTCGATCCACTCTGGGTGTGTTTCGAGGCGTAGCTCGGACATTTGCACGGCGACTTTGCGCGGCGGTGCGGCGGAGACGCGCTAGGAGACGTACTATGGAGCGCTGAAGTGTTATTTCGGATGTCCGGAGGAGGCTCGTCCAGCGCTGGACGAAGCGCCAGACGACGCGCCAAGCGAATGCGCGCGTCATCCGGCTCGAAATATCCGTCCAGTCTAGGAAAGTTGCAGGGTCTTGTTGACGTCGCTCATGATCGCGGCGGCGGTTGGCTCGGTTAGGCCGCCGGCTAGAGTTGTCGGCACGCCGCGCGCTTCGGCATCCACGCGGTAGGAGATGGGGCCGAGCTTGCTGACGGCCCAATTCATCCCGGCGACCACGTTTTGCTGGCCGCTGTTGGGGTGGCCGTCGGCGACTATGATCACATCGCCAGCAGCCTGCAGCACGTGGTTGCGAAGGATTACGCGGTGAATGGCGTCCTTCGGGATGGTGTTTCCGTTCACCTCGATGCCGTTCTTCGAAACGCGGAATTTCGCGGGCGTGCGATACTGCGTGGCTTGCTTCGAGTGCATCAGCAGGTACATCGCGCCGTAGACGAAGCCGGCGGCAAGCACGCCGTAGATGAAGCCCGTCGAAAGCGCGATCAACACGAGCAGGCTGCCGGGAATCGCCACCAGCAGCCACGGGGCCGGCACTGGCTCCGGAGTCGTCGAGATTTCCGTCGCGTCGCCCATTTGTTGCGATTCATATCCTGGCATATCGTTCCTCCTCCTTTACCTCGTTCACTTGAAGTCCTTGGAATTTGCGCAGTGGCCGTTCAGATCTCTAAAACCGATATCCCCGCCCATAACCAACGCGAAAAGCCCCGACGCCAGGGAGACGCCAGTACGCTTCGCACCCCGCCGGGCCTTTCGGCCACGGACATTCACTACGCTATGCGTGAAAGTGGGAAGGAAACCGTCATCGCGCGTTCACATCTCGGGAGACGTGGCGCTCTAGCAGGCCTCTTCCCCGTCATGGCCGGACTGGCCCCCCAACAACTTAACGAACTAGCCGGCGGGCGAGAGTGTTCGGTAACTCTCACGTCATCGGGCACATACAAATGCACGCCTGTACTATTGCCCGGGGAGGGGGCTGTACCAATACTGAACACAGCTCTCTCGGCACGGCGGGACTTCGTGGAAGATCAAGCAAATGTGCGGATGACTGCGGCGCGCGCCTTCGTGCGCAGCCTTAACATCCTGCTGAAGTTCGCCAAAATGTATGACTTCGGGCATCCGCGAACCACAACGCAATACGAAACCGCGTGGAGTGAGTTGCAGGTGGCGCTCGGGCCCAAGCAAGACCAAGCGAGCCTGCTGCTGGCAGTTTCCGGCAGCCAACTCCTCCTGGATGGAAAACCCCTGGAAGGGGGCGCGGCGGAGAAAAGCTTCGCGCGGTTGTTTTCCAACGCAGGGATCGCCAGCCTTCATTTTTCTCCCAAGGTTACGAAAGCCAGTCTCGCCAAGCTCGTAAAAGCCTTCCCGACGGGAACAGGCATGAAGGCCGCGCAAGTAGGGGAGCAATTCAAGGCCGCATTGCAAGGCGATCCGCACATCCAGGTAAACGAAGTGTGCTTCGTCGCGGCGGATTCGGCGGTCGCGAAGTCCACTATGGCCGCGCAGTTGGCGGCGCGCTCGCTGGGATTCAGTCCGGAAAGAACGGAAAATTTGTTCAGCGACCCCGAGAAACTGCTGCAACTGATTATGGCGGCAGAGGGGACGAAGCGGTCTGGGAACACGGGAGCGAACCCCGGACCGAACAAGGGTGCATCGGCCGGATCCGGTCTAGATCCGCGAAATGCAGCCGCACCGGAAGGCCAAGACTCGACGATCCAATACGTCAGCCAGGATCCTGGTTTGGTCGTCAGGAACGAAGCGGCGGGCGACTGGCAAAATACCGCCGGGGCGGTGGGATTCGAATCGAAGGCCGGCGATTTCGCGAGCTGGAGCGACGGAGAAGGAAGCGGCGATACGGCCGCAAGCGCTCGACCGCTAGGCAGCGTCAAGGGGCCTGGCTCGGAGACGCTGAAGACCGGGCAGATCGGGCTGAAGGCCGGCGAACTGAAAGGGATCTTGCAAGTGTTAGGGCAGCTTGGGCGCGCGAGTGGCCGCCCGAAGGGGAAACTGCACACTATCGAAGCGCAATTGGCGGCGCTGCCGCAGAACGCCGACTTCACAGCTAACCAGGTGCTGGCGACACTCGCGGCGCACGCTCCTACGCAAACAGCGGATCCCGCGGAACTCTTGAAGCTCGCCGAGCACATCGCGGTGCGCTTTGCGCTGGAAAGTTACGAGCGCGGCGACACGAAAGTGAACGCGGTGCAACAGACGCTCAGCGACATGCAACGGGAGCTCGATGTTCTGCGCAAGACGCTCGGCGTCTACGAAGAAAAGATGACCGAAGCGGGGATTGAGCTGCAATCCGAAAACGAAGTGCTGGCGCATCGATTCTGGGGCCAAGTGACGGAAGAGAAGAAGAAGAGTGTGCTGGAATCCGGCGACGCATGGTGCGTGCCCGCGGCGAAAGTGCGGGATTACGTCGAAGGCCTGCGCCTGAACGAACAAACCGAAGCCGCGGAAAAGATTTTGCGGAATTACGCGAATTGCATCGCGAGCAATAATCCCGAGCAACGGCGGCACGCCGCCACGGGGCTAATTGAACTCGCGCCGGTGTATGCCAACGCCAGCGAACAGCTTTTTCTGGACGTGATCCGTCTGGCCGGGCTGCAGTTCGCGGAGACCAGCGATCCGAATCTGCAGAGCGTGGTGGGAGCGGCGTTCGTTCGTCTGGCACAAGAAGCGGCGAACAAGCGGGCGTATCCGGTAGTCCAGCATGCCGCGGAAATGACGAGCTTCATCGAATCCGAAAATCCCGGCACGGCCAACAATCTGCGGGCCAGGATCGGTCTCGAGCTCCGCGTGCCGGACTTCATCGAAGGAGCGTTGAAAACCGGCGATGTGCCGGAGGAACTGGCAGAACTGTTGCGGCGCATGCCGATTGCGGCCGTCGAGCACATCGCGGCGCGGTTTGGGCGCGCGTCGCTCGTAGAGGACTCCGAAAGCCTGCTGTGGATGATGGAAGTGCTGGGCCCAGAAGTAATCGAGCATTTGCGGGAACGCCTGGAACATGGCGAACCCAGTGCGGCAATCGATACCGTCGGATTGCTCACGCGCATAGACATTGAGACCGTCGAACGAATCTTGCCGGGACGCGTGAAAGAATGGAAACGCGCCGCGCATGACCGCGTGGTGCGGCAAATCGCCGTCAGCCGCGCGCCGGGGCGCGGACGACTGTTGCTCGACCTGTTCCCGTACGTTGATCCGCTGGTGCGTCCGGCGGTGCTTGATGAGATCGGCATGAGCGGTGAAACGTCGGCTGATATGAGCTTGCTGCGCCTAGTCGAGGGAGACCTGCCAAAGCACGGAAGCGAATATCTGCGGCTGAAAGCAATCGAAGCGCTGGGCCGGTTGGGAACTTCGCAGGCTGAAGCGGTGCTGCGAAAAGTGGCGGAGGCCCGCAAGACTCTGCGCTGGGCGCATCCGTACGAAATGCGTCTGGCGGCAGTTCAGGCGATGAACAACATCAACCTGGAATGGGTGCAAAGTTTCATTCCGCGCAGCGAACTGCACGTGGCGGATCTGATGATTGAGCCGCTGGCCGCCGATCCGGAATCCCTGACGGTTTGCCAGCGACGATACGTACGATTCCAGATGGACCCGCCCGTGCCCGGTGAGGCGATCGCCTCGAAGAAAAAGTGCAAAATCGCGGTGCGAGCCCTCAGCTTGTCCGGCGGAATGGGCGAACCGCAGCAGATCTTGCATCCCGGGGCTATCGTGGAGCTGCGCTTGAACCCGGGAAGAAAAGCGATCCGTTTTCAGGCGGTGATTCGCAACGCGACTCCGCAGGAGGCGTCGTTCGAGATTGTGGACATCGAATTCGAGGAACGCACCAAGCTCCGGAAGTGGTTGTTGGGTGCTGGAAAAGCTCCGCAGCAGGATGTAAACACGCCGCAGCAACAGACGGACCAGCATACCGTAGTGATTGCGAATTAGAGTAATTGCCGCGAAAAAAATCCCCGGTCGGTATGGGGGTACCGGCCGGGGCGAACTTCTGATGCGTCTGGGTGATTTGGCTCCGGCGTCTGCCAGGACACCGGATATCTGCCATGCGGGTACAATCTAAAGAATCCGCCAAAACAACGCAATAATGTAAAAGCATTACAGCCGGGTGTTGGTAGCGCCGGCGTCTCGCCGGCTCTTTTTCTTGTCCACAGGCCTCGCGCAGATCGCTGATTTCAGGAATATTCCCGGACTAAGGACCTGAAGGATTGCGGACGGAATCGAGGCCGCGCAGCACGGATTGTTCGTCCGGACTCAGACCCCGCATGAATTGAGGATCGTTCAGCGCAGCCTGCCGCTGCTCCGGCGTCATCTGCTGTAGCGTGTGCAGACGCCCGGTGACTACCTGCTTGCGGTCCGGCGACATCTGCTGCCACTTCGGCAGCAGCGCTCGTTGCACATATTGCCGCTGATCCGGCGTCATGCGCTGCCACGTCGCAGCGCGATCTTTCAGCGCGCCACGTTCTGTGGGCGACAAATTATTGTACTTCTGCAAATTCTGCCGGATCTGCTGCTGCCGCTCCGGAGGCAAGCTGCGGAAGCGTTCGTTGTTCTGCAGAAAATGTTCCTGCTCCTGCGGAGACATCTGCCCGAGGCGCTGCACCCATGGTCCGGGCAATTTAGCTTCGCCCTGTCCGTTTGCACCGGCGCGGCCATTCGCTGGCGCGTTACTTCCCTGCCCCTGCGCGCCATTGGCATTCGTTGGTGGACGATAATTATTGCCGTTGGGATGCTGTCCGCCCTGATTCGCGCCCGCGCCACCGCCGCCATTCGGGTGATTCGCATTCCCACCCTGATTGCCATTCGGGTGCGCGCCCGATCCTTGTGGATGGTTCTGCGGATTATTCTGAGGAGGATGCGGAGGCCGCGCCGCTTGCACGCGCTGCGGCCGGAATTGCCGGGGCGCGTACATGCGCCGCGCACCGTAAGGCCGTTGCGCCGACGCAGGCTGCGCGCTCATCAACAGCAGGGGCGCAAGAAGCAGCCCCGTCGCGAGCGCGAATAGTGTCCTGCGGCAACGCATTGTCATTTCACCATTATTCAGCTGTTATTCTTCGCGCTACTCTTCAGTGGTGGGCTGTTGATCGCTGCCCTGATTCACCGGCTGCGCCTGCTGGTCTGCAGGCGCCGCTTCCACCGGCACTTCCGACAAAGCATCGAACTTGCTCAGCACGTCGTAATTTTCAAGCACGCCCAAATCCTTGATCGCCTCGAAATCCTGCTGCTCGGTGCCCGTCACATTTCCTTCGCGCGGCAGCTTCGCCATCCACACGCTCAAAGCCAGCAGCAACGCCATCGCAAATGCCAAGCGAGGCTGCGGCACCAGCCAGCCGAGCCATCCTCGCCGCGGCTCTTCCGCAATGCGCGCGCGAATCCGCGCATCGAAACCGAGCGACGGCTCAACCAGCGGCACTTCGTCCAGCACGCCCCACAGCTTGCGGAAATCCTCCGCGCGCTGGTGGCAGGCGCTGCACGCGGCCAGGTGCTCTTCCACCTCGTGCCGCTCCGCCGAATTCGCCCGGCGATCCAGATAGGCGACTAGTTGCTTGGAAACCTCTTCACACTTCTTCATGATGGCCGTCCTTCCCTTGCGCGATTGGCGACCGGCTGAGACACCAGCGGGGCCAGCTGCACGCGCAAGGTCTCGTAAGCGCGAAACAAAAGCGATTTCAGCGCGCTTTCCGAGCATTCCAAAATTTTGGCGATTTCGCCGTAGTCCATCTCTTCGTATTTATGCAGCAGCACCGCGACGCGCTGCTTTTCCGGCAGCGCCGCGATGGCGCGGCGGATAAATTCCGAGCGGTCGCGCTCGATCATCTTTTCGTCAATGCGCAATTCGCGCGCCGGCAATTGCAGCGGCGCGGCGTCTTCTTCCACGGGCGCGTCAATCGACACGTCCATCTGGCGATAGCGATTATCGCGCAGCGAATTCAGCGCCAGGTTCGTCGCGATGCGAAACAGCCAGGTGGTGAATTTCGCGCTCGGAGAATACTGCTTCCGCGCGCGATACACGCGCAAAAAAACTTCCTGCGCCAGATCCTCCGCCGTCCCCGTGTTGCGGACCATGCGGTAGAGAAAATTGACCAGTGGCGTGCGGTATTTCTGGAGGAGAAGGTTGAAGGACGCTTCGTCCCCCGCCTTCACGTCCAGCATCAATTGGACGTCAGACCTGGTCATGGCCCCCACATTGTATCTAACACCTGCCGTGCCATAAAGTTGCAGGGTTTGGGCGTGTTCCATAAGTGCGCTCCGGACTCACTGTATGGAACCCGGCGGAGGGCAAAAAGTTGCCTTCGACGGTAGAAGTGGCGCGCGACAGTGCGGATCTTACTCTTTTGCCTTCCGCAGGTTAAGCCCGACTGCTTACACGTGGAAACTAGAGGTGAAATAGGGCCTTCAGCCCTAGCATTACGGCTACTCCGAGGAAGACCAGCACGGCCATGCCCAGCGCTGGCTCGCGGTTCACTTCGGGAATCAGATCCGAGGCCGCCACGTAGAGCGTCACTCCCGCCGACAGCGGTAAGGCATCCTGCACCGTGCTGCGCAGTGCGAACATCAGCGCCATGCCCAGCAGAGTGGCGCCGCCCAGGATCACCGACGAGATGAATGCGGCGCGGCGGCTCTGCCCGCTTGCCAGCATCAGCGAAGCCACCGTAAAACCTTCCGGCAATTTATGCAGAAAGATCGCGAAAAAAATCAACACGCCCAGCGAATTGGAGACCAGCAACCCCGAAGCGATGGCCACTCCGTCGAACAACGTGTGGATTCCCAAGCCGAGCAGCGCTGCATAGCTCGCGTGCGCGTGAGAAATCTCTTCGTGGTGCGTTTCTTCGCCGAAATGAAAATGCGGCGCGAGCGTGTGCTCGAAAAAATGCACCAGGAAATATCCGGCCAGCACGAGGAGAAAAACGGAACTGGTATCGTGGAAGAAAAATGATTCGTGATCGCCGCGTAGCTTCAGCGATTCCGGAATCATCTCCAGCAGCGCCGTCGCCAGCATGAATCCCGCGCCCAACGCGATAAAATATTTCAAATACCGCCGCGACCACTGCCCGTGCGCAATCAACGACCCGCCGAGAACGTTCGCTCCCGCCGCCGTTACACCCAGCAGCAGCCCCAGCAAAATTCGCGTTGTTTCAGGAGACGCCATGAACTCCGTGATTCCAGGCCATTCTAAGGAGAATTGTGATCCCGAGCGGAGCGAGGGATCTGCTTTTTCTCATCACTTGTCACTTGTCACTCGCCACTGCCTCACCCAGAATGCCGGAACAAAATCACATCGCCGTCCTGCACGATGTATTCCTTCCCTTCGAGCTTCACCTGCGCCTTCTCGCGAGCGGCCGCAAAACTTCCGGCCTTCACCAGATTTTCCCAATTCACCACTTCGGCCTTGATGAATCCGCGCTCGATGTCGCTGTGAATCGCGCCGGCAGCCTCCTGCGCGTTCATGCCGCGACGGATGGTCCACGCACGGCACTCCGGTTCGCCCGCAGTGAGAAATGAAATCAGGCCCAACAGTTGGTAACTCGCCTGAATCAGGCGGTCGCGGCCGGATTCCTTCAGCCCGTAGGCGCTCATCATTTCCTTGGCTTCCGCTTCCGGCAATTCCGCGAGCTCTGCTTCGATCTTTCCGCAAAACGGCACGACGGCGGTCTGCGACTTGGCCCCGAGTTTTTCCAGATGATGCTTTTCGATCACGCGGTCAATGTCCGCCGCTTCGTCATCGCCCAGATTCAGCACGTAGAGCATCGGCTTGCGCGTGAGAAATTCGAAGCTGCTCAGCATTTTCAATTCTTCGGGCTTGAATTCCAGCTCGCGCAGGGGCTTTTCGGATTCCAGCGCGGCGCGGCAGCGCGTCAGTAGCGCCAGCTCGGTTTCCAAGATCGTTTCCTTTTTCTTTTTTAGGTCTTTTTCCAGACGTTCCACGCGCTTGGAAGCTTGTTCCAGGTCATAGAGCATCAATTCGATTTCGACGCTCTCGATATCACGCAACGCATCCAGCGACCCACCTTCGTGCGGCACGGCCGGATTTTCAAACAGCCGTACCACTTGCGCCAGCGCGTCCGCTTCGCGCAAAGGCACGAGCGATGCCGAATTTTTTTCGCGATCTTTCTGCAAGCCGCCGACGTCGACGTATTCGATCGTCGCGAATGTGTTTTTCTTCGGCTTGAATATTTCCGCCAGCTTCAGCACGCGCGCGTCCGGCACCTTGGCAATACCGATGTGCGCCTGATTAGGCGTGCTGCGCCCTTCCACGCGCGCTCCGGTGAGAATGCGGAACAAGCTGGTCTTCCCTACTTGCGGCAACCCAATTATTCCTGTTTTCATAAGCCCACGATACTAACACAGCACCAACCTTCTAACCGCTTCCGGACCCGCGGCATCAATTCGAATTGATTGCTGAACACATAGCGCGGTCCGAGACCGTGTGGCATTATTGGCGGGTGACCGCCAGTCGATATGCGATTCGGAAACGTGCTTGGACTGCAGCCGTAGCAGGTTTGCTAATTTCGGCGTCGCTGTTCGCATTTTCCTGGGATTATTTGGACCTCATCGGGTTCCTTTGGTGGCCGCGGCTGTTATTTTGGCCACAATTCGTAGGATTCGTCGCGGGTTTCATGCTCGGCGGGGATCCCCTCATGAAGGCGCGCTTTGCCACAGTCACTATTCCCATCAACGCAGTTATCTACGCCATCGTCATTTTCTGCGTCACGCGAATCATCAGTCGCAGGCTAACTTCACTCTCTTCCTCCGGTATCCTGTCGCAACGCCCATGACCGAAAAAATATCTCTACCGTTCGATCACGTCGAAGCGCACGAACATCTCACGCGCACGGACAAGCGCATGGCGCGCATCATCACGAAGACCGGCGCGTTCCGATTCCAGCTGGACCAGTGCGACAGCGTTTACGAATCGCTGCTTGAAGCGATCGTCTACCAAAGCATCAGCGGCAAAGCCGCAGCGACGATTTACGCGCGCGTGAAAGCGCTCGGCTCGGACGGACTATGTCCGACGCCCGCGGAGATTCTCGCGCTTCCTGATCAAAGACTGCGCGAGGCGGGGCTTTCCGGCGCGAAAACCGCGGCGATGAAGGACCTCGCGCAGAAAACCGTTGATGGAGTGGTGCCCACGCTCGAAGCCGCGGGCCGATTGTCCGACGAGGAACTCGTCGAGCGCCTTATTTCCGTGCGCGGCATCGGCGCCTGGACCGTCGAAATGTTTTTGATCTTTCGCCTCGGACGCCCCGACGTGCTGCCCATCCACGATTACGGCGTGCAAAAAGGTTTCGCACTCACCTACGGCAGAAAAGAAATCCCCAAGCCGCGCGAACTGGCCGCGTTCGGCGAACGTTGGCGGCCGTATCGCACGGTAGCCAGCTGGTACATGTGGCGCGCCGTCGAACACTACGGCAAAACACGCAAAATCACGAAGAGCACTAAGACGAAGAAGCGCGGCAAGCCCACGAAGAAGAAGTCCAACAAGAAGCCGGCCGCAAAGAAGCACTCTGTGAAGAAGCAAACATTGCGCACAAAGAAGCGACCGTAGAGCGATCACTGCAAGCGAGATCCTTCGCTGCGCTCAGGATGACGGCGCGTGACGCGGGAGCGTGGTACGAGCACGGTTCAAAAAAGCGTGATTCGGCGCCGCTCTTCGACGCTACTTCCCCAAGCCGCGCACCGTACAAAACAGAGCCGCAATCCCCAGCACTAACACCGCCATTTCAATCCGCACCGACGTCTGATGCAACCGGTCGAACTCCACGCGCAGAGGATTCTCCTTCGGCGTCGCGTCCACTGAAACCATCTCCGTCCGCAATTCCGCGAGGCGCGGCATAACCCGCGTCTGCGTCACGACGGTGAGCGCCAGCATCAAAACCACGCCAATCATCGCCGGCTGCAAGAACGCCCTGACCGACTGCGCCAGCGCCAATCCCGCCACCAAATACAAAACCGCACCAACCATCCCCAAATAGTGCAAACGCGCGAGCGAATATGCCACCATCAACCCAGTCTGATCGCGGCTCTGCAATACACCAAATATCCCCTGCGTAATCACAATAAAATAGATGATGGACCCCACCCAGGTGCCCAAAGCAATCACCTGCACGAATCGCAAAACGCTGTTCATCGTGTGCTCCCCACGCCAATGCATTGTACAACCCCAAAACTTTTTGAACACACCTGTCCCTTCGGCGTTTCGCATCATCTAAGGATTGGTGGTAGAACTGAACAGTAGGGTGAGTGGTGGGCGACCAAGGACTTGAACCTTGGACCTCTCCCGTGTGAGGGGAGCGCTCTAACCACTGAGCTAGTCGCCCACGCTGTGCAGAACTTCCGGGGCTGAATCGAAATCCCCGAAAAATTGCAAAAGGCCGTCGCGGTTGCAGGCGCAACCTACATGGCCGTTCCCTGAAGCAGCAGCAACCTATTTTTGTAGCAGAAGGCCACGCGAATTGCAAACAACCACGACCAACGCCAGCACGCGCCTCGCCGAGCTTCTGCGCTCGATCACGCGCGTGGTGAAGGGCAAGGAAGACGTCATCCAGCTCGCGCTCACCACGCTGCTCGCGCGCGGGCATTTGCTGATTGAAGACGTTCCGGGCGTCGGCAAGACCACGCTCGCGCAGGCTCTCGCGCGTTCGTTCCACTGCTCGTTCCAGCGCATTCAATTCACTTCCGACCTGCTGCCCAGCGACGTGATCGGCGTCAGCGTGTTCAATCCCGCTACTCAGGAATTCGAATTCAAGCCCGGGCCGATCTTCGCGAACATCATCGTGGCCGACGAAATCAATCGCACCACGCCGAAAACGCAATCCTCGCTGCTGGAAGCGATGAACGAAGCGCAGATCACCGTGGACAATCACACGCACCCCCTGCCCAATCCGTTTCTGGTGCTGGCGACGCAGAATCCCATCGAGCATCACGGCACTTACCCGCTGCCCGAATCGCAGCTCGACCGCTTCCTGATGCGCATTCGCATGGGCTACCCTTCGCGCGAGAGCGAGAAAGAGATCATTCGCAGTAATGCCGGGCACGCTCCGGTAGAAAAAATCACAGCGGTGATGGATGCAGCCGACGTCGTCGCGATGCAGGAATCCGTCTCGCACGTGAAAGTAGATGAAAGCCTGCTCGACTACGCTCTGGAAATTGTCGAGCGCACGCGCCAGACCGAACAGCTGAGCCTGGGCGTCAGCCCGCGCGGCGCCGTGATGCTGCATCGCGCTGCGCAAGCGCGTGCGTTCCTGCTGGGCCGCGATTATTGCCTGCCTGACGATTTCAAGCGCCTCATCGTTCCGGTCTTCGCGCACCGCGTGGTGGTCAGCTCGCGCTACGTTTCCACGCAGAAAAAATCCGACCAGGCCGAAGCAATCCTCGGCGAAATCCTCGACACTACCCGCGTCCCTGTGTAGCCACGATGGCCGACTCGCTCGTCCTTCGGCTGTGGCGCGACCGCGATAAACACGGCTGGCAGAACTTTGCCATCGCCATGCTGGTTCTCTCCGTGGCGCTGCTCGTCGCGCTCTTCTCCGCCGCCGTCGCGCAACAAGGCCGCGTCACGCTCGCAGCCATCAGCACCGTCGTCGCTCTGAGTCTCGCCGGATGGGTGGGCATCAACATCGTGCCCAAGCTCGCGCGGCGCACCAGCCTGCGCTGGATCGTCTATCAGGTGGATTACCGCCTCACGCGTGAAGGAATCGTGTACCTCGGCGTCGTCTTCGTTCTCGTCCTCGCCGCCGTCAACACTGGGAACAACCTGCTCTGGATGTTGCTGTCTTGCGCGATGGCCGGCTTGCTGATTTCCGGTGCGCTTTCGCGCGCGGTGCTCCGTGGCGTCGAGCTCAAATTCGACATGCCCGAACACATTTTCGCGGAGCAACCGGTGGTAGCCGAACTGGAATTGCGCAACGAGAAGGAGGCGTGGCCGTCCTTTTCGCTGCGCGTGGTGGGCGAAAACAAAAAAGGCGCGGGCCAGATTCTCACCCGCCCGGTTTTTTTTCCTTACATCCCGCGGCAATCCTCCGCGCGCCAGAAGGTCGAGCTTAGTTTTCCCCATCGCGGCAACTATCGCCAGGACGCTTTCAGCATCCGCACGCGTTTCCCTTTCGGCTTTTTCGAAAAGACGCGGCAGGTGGATTCGCATATGGAAATCATCGTGTATCCCAAAGTGGCGCCCACCGATCATTTTTACGAAGTGCTTCCGCTGCTGAGCGGTGAAATGGCCAGCAATTTTCGCGGCCGCGGGCACGAGCTGCATTCATTGCGCGATTATCTGTACACGGACAGCGCCCGCTTCGTGGATTGGAAAGTCACCGCGCGCGCCGGCCGCCTGATGGTCCGCGAATTCGCGCGCGAGGACGAGCGCCGCGTGATGTTGGTGCTCGATCCGTTCATCGGTCCGCCACCCACCGCGCCAGGCGAATCCGAAGCCGAGGCGCAGCAAGCCACGGCCGCTCACGCCGCGCGCTTTGAACGCGCCGTTTCCATGGCCGCCTGCATCGCCTGGCACTTCAACGAAATCAACGCGGCCCTGCAATTCCGCACGCACCGTTTCACGACGCCCATGGCCCCCTCCGCAGAAATCATCTACGACGCGCTGCGCGAGCTAGCCACCATCCAGCCAGATGATTCGGCGCTGGGCGGGCAGTTCCTCGATGACCTCGCCTCCGAGCGCGAAGTCTTCAAAATCATCCTCACCGCCCGCCCACAAAACACCATCCCCACCGCGCTCTGGTCGTCTTCGTATTTTCTGTTCCTCAATTCGCTGTAAGCGTAAAGTCGGCGTCTCGCGCCGTTGCTTTCTCAGATTTTTCTCCGCCTTTTCTCTGTGCCCGCCGTGTTAAATCTTTTGACTCTCCTAAACGAGCCGCAGCTGACCAAAAAGATGCGAGAATGACGCCGCATGAAACTGCAACTCACTGGCCGTGCGCTGAAAACTTTCCAAACCCGCCTGCTCGTCTGGTTTCGCGCCCACCAGCGCGATCTCCCGTGGCGCCGCAGTCGCGACCCCTATCGCGTCTGGGTCGCCGAAGTAATGCTGCAACAAACCCGCATCGCCGCGGTGATGCCCTACTATCACCGCTTCCTCGCGCGTTTCCCCACAGTGCAATCGCTCGCGCGGGCTTCCGAAGCAGAGGTGCTGAAACTCTGGTCCGGCCTCGGCTACTACAGCCGCGC
This sequence comes from uncultured Acidobacteriota bacterium, assembly GCA_963786205.1. Lineage (GTDB taxonomy): Bacteria > Acidobacteriota > Terriglobia > Acidiferrales > UBA7541 > Palsa-295. Next base: position 81,412 of record CAWAYG010000008.1, on the reverse strand, counting down.
CCGCAATCAGCGTCGCACCGCAAAAATTATCGTCGCGCAGCACAAGGGACAATTCCCGCGTGAACTCAACGCCGCGCTCGAGCTTCCCGGCATCGGGACCTACACCGCCGCCGCCGTCCTGAGCATTGCCTACGATGTTCCGCTAGCCGTACTCGATGGCAACGTGGCGCGAGTCTTAGCGCGCATGAAAGCGATCCGCGGCGACCTGCGCGCTCCAAAAAATTGGCAAGCTCTAACGAGAACCGCGCAATCCTTGCTCGCATCACACGCTCCCGGCGATTGGAATCAATCCCTAATGGAATTAGGCGAAGTAGTCTGCACGCCGCAATCGCCGCGTTGCGCAGAATGTCCAGCCGCACGCTACTGCCGCGCCTTCGCTGAAGGCCTAACCGACGAAATCCCCGCGCCACGCCGCAAGCGCGCTCCAGTTCACATGAAAATCGCCGCCGCAATTCTCCGTGATCCGCAGGGCCGCACCCTGCTCGTGCAAGACCCCGGCACGCACGACTCGGTTCTGTTCTCCCGCATGTGGCAATTCCCAGCCGTGGAAGTCGCACGTAATCCGAAAGCAGCATTAGTAGCGCATCTAACCAAAACGCTCTCCCTCACGAAAATTTCACTGGAAGCACTACCCACCGCCCGCCACGGCGTTACCTTCCGCAACATCACCCTGCTCCCATTTCTAGCAAGCGTCCGCCAATTGCCCAAGCTCCCCCGCACGCGAATCCTGGCCCTGAACAATCTCAGCAAGCTCCCCATCTCCAGCGCCACCCGCAAAATCGCCGCCGCAGCCGTCCACCCCATGACGCGATAGACACCCCGCAATCCTTCACGCAGACCACCCCACTCCCCCGCTGCTATCATATAAACGTCCATGGCTTCCACCGCGCGCCTCAGCGCTCCGCCCCTCCCGGCGGTGCAACGATATTTTGAAGTGTCGCTGTTTCTGCTGGTCTCGACGGGCATCTTCGCCGTCGTGAGCACCGGCAAGCTCGACCTCTTCTCCACGTTCATTCCCGTCGCGGTGCTCATCTACAAAGCCGGCCGCCTCTGGCGCGGACGCGGCCCTGAACTATCGGTGCGCACGGCCACCGGCCTGGTACTCGCGTATTTCCTATTCTTCCCGATTGACCTTTGGGTGCTCTCCCGCACGGTTTCGCAAGGCGCGCCGAACCCGGCGCTCTATTCCGCGCTGCTGGCCGCGATCCACTTGATGCTTTTCGCCACCCTGGTGCGCCTGCTCTCTGCGCGCGGCAATCGAGACTACGCGTTTCTGGCCATGCTAGCGGTCACCTGCATGCTGGCTTCGGCGATTCTCACGGTCGAAACCGGTTTCCTGATCGCGCTGGCAATTTTTCTGGTCCTCGCCGTTTCCACTTTCGTCGCGCTGGAAATTCGCCGTGGCGCCAACGATGCCGTCTCGCCTTCGCTCGAGCCCGGCTCTCCGCTCGCGCATCGCCTGAATCGCGCGCTAGGCTTGACCTCCTTGCTGGTCGCCATCGGCACGTTGCTCGTCGGCGGCGCGATATTTTTCATGCTGCCGCGCTTTACCACTGGATATCTGAGTGCCCTGAACCTGCAACCAAAGTTGATGACCGGTTTCAGCGACGACGTCACGCTCGGCGAAATCGGCGAAATTCAGAAGAGCAGCGCGGTCGTCATGCGCATTCATATTGACGGCGATCCCACGCTCGCCGAAGGCGTCCACTGGCGCGGCATCATCCTCACCAATTTCGATGGCCGCCGTTGGTTCACGCCCCCGCGCGAACAAATTGTTGTTTCGGCCGATTCCGCCGGCACCTATCGTCTGGAAGCGCCTCTGCTTCCAGTTGGCTACTCCATCCCGCTGCATTACACAATATTGATGGAGCCCATCGCCACCGATGCGATTTTCGTCGCGCCGCGCATCGCAACCCTGCAGGGTCGCTTTTCCAACGACACCGAACACCTCGGCGGTGAAAAACATAACGGGTATCTGATCCTCGATCAGACCGGCTCGCTCTCCAATCCTTTCCACAACAATTCGAAGATCCGTTACGAGGCCACCTCCAATCTTCCAATTATTCCCGCGCCGCAGTTGCGCCTGGCTTCCCCGGACTTTCCGGATTCCGTCACCGGCTCGTATCTGCAGGTTCCGCGCCTCGATCCGCGCATCAAGCAACTCGCCGAACAAATCACCGCAGGCTCGGCCAACGAGTACGACAAAGCCGCGAAAATCGAGCTGTATCTGAAAACTCATTACCGCTACACGCTGGACCTTACCGGCCCGCGTTCCGCCGATCCTCTCGCCTATTTCCTTTTCACGCGCCGCGCCGGCCATTGCGAATATTTTGCCGCCGCGATGACCGTGATGCTGCGCGACCTGGGCATTCCCGCGCGCTATGTTGGTGGATTTCTTCCCGGCGAGTACAACGACATCGGCGGCGATTGGATCGTCCGCGCCAGTGACGCGCACGTGTGGGTGGAAGTCTTTTTCCCCGGCTACGGCTGGATCACATTCGATCCTACGCCGCCCGGAAACGACAAGCGCGGCGGCTTGCTCGAGCGCATGAGCATGTACTGGGATTGGTTTCAATATGCCTGGGGCGAGTGGATCATCAACTACGACTTCGGGCACCAGATCACTCTGGCGCAAAGCGTGCAGAAAACTTCACGCGATTGGGGCGAGGGCGCGCGCAAATATTATCAGGATAAACAGCGCGAAATCCTGCAGCTGATCGTCAAGCTCGACAAGAAAACCGAAGCCTCGCCGTATTTTCTGCCGAGCATTCTGGTTTTTCTCGTGGCGCTGCTGATTTACCTGCGCGGCCGCAGCATGTTTGGTTACCTGATGGCGCGCTGGAGCCTGCGCGCGCGTACCACTGGCAACGTCACCGCTTCGCTTGCCACGCTCGAATACCGCGAAATGTTGCGCCTGCTCGAACGCCGCGGCTGGAAAAAATCACCATCGCAAACCGCGCTCGAATTTGCCGCCGCCATCCCGGCCGCCGAAATCGCCGCGCCCGTCGCGCAGCTCACCGCGCTATATCAATCCGCCCGCTTCGGCGACCGCCCCGCCCCTGCGCAGCAAATGTCCGCGCTACTAAGCTCCATCCGCGAAATCACCCGCGCAGGTAAACTTTCCGCCAGATGAACCGGCGCGTGCTGGTGTTATGGCTTGCCGTCGCGGCCGTCACTATCGGCGTATTTCTCGTTCCGCCGATCCCGCAGAGCGAGAACTATCACCATTTCGTGGATACTCGTACGTTCGGCGGAGTTAACAATGCGTTCGATGTCGCGTCGAATGTATTTTTCCTGATCGTGGGATTGCTCGGAATCCGTTTCGTGTTTGGCCATTCCCCAACCGCTGATTCTGGATCGCGATTTCTCGACCAGCGCGAGCGCTGGCCCTACCTTTTCTTTTTCGTCGGTGTCGCGCTCACCGCCTTCGGCTCCGCTTATTATCACTTGCATCCAGACGACGCTCGCCTCGTTTGGGACCGCCTTCCGATGACTCTCGGGTTCATGTCCCTGCTCGCCGCCACGTTGAACGAGCGCATGAGTGTAAAGATTGGTACGCGTTTGCTCGGTCCTCTGCTGATTTTCGGAATTGCCAGCGTGCTGTATTGGAATGTGACTCTGGCTCACGGTACCGGCGATTTGCGGCCCTACGTTCTGGCGCAGTTTGGTTCGCTGCTGGTTTTGCTTCTGCTCGTGGCGCTTTTCCCTCCGCGTTACACCCGCGGAACGGACCTCATCGTTTCCCTGCTCATCTACGCGCTCGCGAAAGTTTTTGAAGCTGCGGACCGTCCGATTTTCAATCTGGGCGGCATCGTCAGCGGGCACACCCTGAAACACATCACCGCCGCCGTTTCCGCGTGCTGGATTTTGCGAATGCTTAAGCTTCGCGCGCCAATCAACGGGGCCTCCTAATCTTTTGCCAGGTTGGCCAACGACTCTAGAAGACCGCTGGAGTTGTGCGCCTCTATAGCGCAAGTAGTCCTCGCGCACTATGGTAGAATTGTGTGTTTCGCATTACCTCAAAGGACCGCTCTGCATGCCGAAAGTCGGATTTGTCAGCCTGGGATGTCCGAAGAACCTCGTAGATAGCGAGGTGATGATGGGCATTCTCGCGCGCGCCGGTTATGAGCTGACGCCGCGCGCGGGCGAGGCTGACGTGCTGGTCGTCAACACCTGCAGCTTCATCGAGCCGGCGCAAAAAGAATCCGTGGAGTCCATTCTGGAAATGGCCGAGTACAAAAAATTCGGCCGCGCGCAAAAATTAATCGTCGCGGGCTGCATGGTGGAGCGCTTCCGCAACGATATCCGCGAGCAAATCCCAGAAGTGGACGCGGTCATCGGCACAGGCGAAATCGAAAAAATTCTGCAAGCCTGCGAAGGCCAGTTGCGCCCCGACGATTCTGAAAATCTCGGTGGTGCCGAACTGCCGACGTATCTGTACCACGACGCGACGCCGCGCATTCTCGCCACGCCCCGCCACACCGCCTACATCAAGATCAACGAAGGCTGCGACCATCCCTGCACTTTCTGTGTGATCCCACAGCTGCGCGGAAAATTCCGCAGCCGCCGCTTCGAATCCGTGATTCGCGAAGCGGAAAATCTGGCCGCCGCCGGCGTGCGCGAAATTTCGCTCATAGGCCAGGACACCACTTTCTACGGCGAGGACCTCGGCCTGCGCGAGGGCCTGGCCACGCTGCTCGAGCGCCTGGCGCAAATAGAAGACCTGCATTGGGTGCGTTTCCTCTACTGCTATCCCAATCGCATCACGGCGCGCCTGCTCGATACCATCGCCGCGTATCCGCGCCTGGCAAAATATCTCGATGTTCCGCTGCAACACGCCAGCCGCAGCGTCCTCGCGCGTATGAAGCGTGGCTCGAACGGCGACGCGTTTCTGAAAATGCTGGAGAAAGCGCGCAAAGCGATTCCCGGCGTCGCGATTCGCACTTCTTTCATCGTCGGATTCCCCGGCGAAACCGAAACCGATTTCCGCGAGCTGTGCGACTTCGTCCGCGCCGCCGAATTCGATTGGATGGGCGTCTTCGCCTATTCCGACGAAGACACCTCGAAAAGTTTCGTGCTCGAAAATAAAGTGGACGCGAAAACCATTGCGCGCCGCCGCGACACGCTCATGTCCCTGCAGAAAAAAATCTCCGCGCGTAAACTGAAAAATAAAATCGGCCAGCGCCTGCAGGTGATGCTCGAAGGCCCGTCGAAAGACACCGATCTCATCTGGGAAGCCCGCCTCGAAGGCATGGCCCCCGAAATAGACGGCAAAGCCTACATAACCGATTTCGCTGGCGTGAACGACGCCGCCGACCTTCCGCTCCCCGGCACCCTGGCCACAATCGAAATCACCGAGGCCAAGCACTACGACCTAATCGGCCGCGCCATCGAATTCGAAGCACCGACGCCAGAATCAACCCGCCGCCAAACGCTCGCCCCAGCCTCTCCGTTCGCAATCCTCGCGTAAGTTCGCCGGATTGCAACTCAGCCTGCGATTTGTGCGTCTCGCAGTTCCACGGTGATATAATTCTGCCGTCGACTAGCCGGTTGCAATTTCTCCGGCTCGGGCTAAATCTCATGAACTACCAAGAGCGCATTATTCGGGACCCCCAAATCTGCGGCGGCCAACCCGTGTTCAAGGGTACGCGCGTTCTGCTCCGCACCGTGCTTGCTGGCTTGGCCGCCGGTGAGACGACTGAGTCAATCCTTGCAGGCTATCCTTCGCTGAAACCAGCCGACATCCAAGCTGCGATCGCGTTTGCAGCCGCGTCCGCTGAAGAAGACCTTCCGGTTCCGGCAACTCCGCACGTGCGATGAAAATTAAGCTGGACGAGAACGTGACGACCGGCGTCATGCCGGTTCGGAAAAAACTCGGTCACGACGTACCGACGACAAGCGAAGAAGGACTCACCGGCAAGCCGGACGGTGACATACGGTCTGCGGCGCAGTCCGAAGAGCGATTTCTCATCACGCAGGATTTGGATTTCTCCGACGCGAGAAAATTTGCACCGGGCACACACGCAGGGATTTTGCTTCTACGCCTTCATTCGCCCAACCAAGGGGCGATCATCTCCCGCATCGCTAAGTTATTTGAGCGCGAAGACACAGGAACGTGGAATAGTTGTTTCGTGGTGGCGACCGAGCACAAGCTGCGAGTGCTCCGCCACTGACCTCAACATCTAGTCTCGCTCGCGCGTAGTTTGCGGTATTCTTAACCGCATGAAATTCCGCTGCCCCATCTGCAAGAAGCCGACGGACTCCGACGCCAATCCGGAATTTCCGTTCTGCAGCGAACGCTGCAAGCTCTTCGACCTCGGCAACTGGTCCAGCGAGAAATACGTCATCAGCGAACCAGCCAACGACGATACGCTTTTCGAAGACATCACGCGTGAATCCCCCGACGAACACAAGAACTGATGACCGCAAAAACTGATCCCGCCGCTTCCGACGATCCCACTGCATCAGGCGCGGCAACAGCATCGTCGCCCAGCGCGGAATCCCCGAGCGACTCCACGCCCGCTGCTGAACGCAAACCCCGCCTCGCGCTCTTCATAGCAACCGCCGCGGGCCTGGGCTACTTTCCGAAAGCGCCTGGCACGTGGGGTTCGCTCGTTGGTGTCGCAATATTTGGTTTTTTCGACTATTTCGCCCCTCTCGATGTCCTTCCGAACTCCAATCACATGCCGTCGACCAGCGCTCTATGGATCGCCACGTGGATGCTCCCACTGACTCTGCTCATTGCGGCTGCCGGCGTCTGGGCGTCCTCGCAAGTGGTCAAACGTTTCGGCGAGAAAGATCCGCAATACGTCGTGATCGATGAAGTCTCAGGTCAACACCTCACTTACGTTCTGGCGCTCGCGCTGGGTAGCTGGAAATATTTGCTCGTGGGTTTTATACTTTTTCGAGTATTCGATATTTGGAAGCCGTTCCCTGCGCGCCGGGCGGAATCGTTGCCCGGCGGCTGGGGCATCATGGCGGACGACTGGATCGCGGGAATTTACGCCGCCATCGGCCTCTGGCTAGCCCGCGCCGCAGGCTTGTAGCGAGCGGTAACGCAAGGCCGCGAGCGCAATGTTCTTGGCAGAGCAGTAAAGTTAGGCCACCTGTAGCGGCGGCCTGCATTTCAGGCCGGGGCTTTTACCTTTTGCAGCCAGCGCATCAAGCATTCGCGAGACGCAAACGAAGCACGCAATGACACAAGCCTAAATTTAGTGCAAGCTATCAAAGTCAGCACCAAGCGCCCCGGCACATAAGCCTAAACGCGAACATGACCGCCACTCCCAGAATCGAAAGCATCAAGCCAGCCGCCGCACTCCCAGGCGGCGAAGTCGCCATTCACGGCAGCGGATTCGGCACGCGCAATCACGCGCGTCCACTGGTGCAATTTGGCGCCGCGGAAGCCAGCCTCGTCCTCGCCGCGGAAAACTTCCTGATTGCGCGTGTGCCGGAAGGAGCTGCTGGCGGCACTGTCCGCGTCAGAATGGCCGGCGTCGAAAGCCCGCCGTTCCCGCTCGCGCTCGGCACGCAGATTGCTGATAATCTTCATCCTGTCGCCAGCCCCGCCGTGGATGCCGACGGCAACGTGTACGTCACCTTCAGCGGCCAGCGCGGCCAGAAAGTCCCCGTCTCGCTTTACAAAGTCACCGCCAACCACGCCATCAAGCCTTTCATCACCGAAATGATGAATCCCACCGGCTTGGCGATTGACAGCGAAGGCTTCCTCTACGTCTCGAGCCGCCACGACGGCGCCATCCATCGCGTTACGCCCGAGGGCCACTCCATGCAATGGATCGAAGGCATGGGGATCGCCACCGGCCTCGCGTTCGACAAAGCCGGCAATCTTTACGTCGGCGATCGCAGCGGCACGATTTTCAAAATCGGCGCCGACCGCGAAATTTTCGTCTTCGCCACGCTCGAGCCTTCCATGGCCGCGTATCATCTGGCGTTCAGCGCCGCCGACGAGCTTTACGTCACCGGCCCCACCACTTCGAGCTACGACCGCGTCTATCGCATCAATCCCGCCGGCGAAGTCAGCACTTTTTTCCGCGGCCTCGGCCGCCCGCAAGGGCTCGCCTTCGACCGCAGCGGTAACCTTTACGTCGCCGCATCGCTCGGCGGCCAGCGCGGCATCGTACGCCTTTCGCCCGATGCCAAGCCCGAGCTGGTAGTCAGCGGCAGCAACATCGTTGGCCTCGCCCTGCTTCCGAGCCGCCGCGCCATGATCACCACCAACACTGCCCTCTACTCGTTAGATTGGGACGTCCAAGGCCTGCCGCTGAACGGCTAATCCTCTGCGGTAATCACAAACACCGCAATGCGTGTCATCCCGAACGAAGTCCCGCGCTTTTTATTTCCCGCCGCAGTCCGGCGGGCGCGGGACGCAGAGAGGGATCTGCTTTTGCACGAGCGCTGACAAGCCGAGGATTCCACTTGGACCCGTCGCGCAGGGTAGTGGTGTTGACTCGGCACTTGCGCCGGCGGCGCGCGGTTCGCTCACGGCGTCTTGGGCTTCTCGATGACCTGCTGCGTCTGCACGGAAAGCAGCTGGAAGTCCGAAAAGGTGTGCCCGATGATCATGCGGCGTTTGCCGTACCGTGCCGGGCGCGGCGAACCACCGATCGAATTGCTCCGTCCACCCAAGAAAAAGCGTTTCGGGTGCCGCCGCCACCGTGCGCTCACAAATTAATCGAAATGGCCGCGAGGAAAGATCAGGTACAGCAATCGTTGCGGGCGTTTCAATCTTCGATCCTCCGTAGCTGGGCGCATTTGACTTTGCCGTTGTAGCGGCGCACTTTAGTGCGCCATCGGCGGCGTGGGCAAATCACTATGTCGCGCTATGCCCCGCGCATTTCAGCACGCCAAGATACGCGTGCCAAAGACCCACTTCCGCGTCATATTGATGCGCCATCACTCGCGAGATTTGGTGCAAATGCGTCAAATCATGCACGGCCCACGTCGCCAGCAGTTGCGACATCGTGACTCCGCCGAGCGCAGGGTGCCGTCCACGCCGCTCGAGATCTTCTTTCCGCAGATTCATCGCGCGCAGTTCAGCCAGTCCATCCGAACGCAAGCGTGCAAACTCATCCAACAATTGTCCCAGCGATTTGCCCGCGCTCTCGCGCTCCTGTCCCCAACGATCGAATGGCTCAAACGCCCGCGTCTCGCCGAACTCCAATATCCTCCTAGCCCGCGGCATCCAATCCGTGCGCTCGCCATGATTCAGATGCCCCACGATATCGAACGCGCTCCACGTGCCCTCACCTTCATTGCGCAACGTCCACGCATCCGGCAAATCGCGCAGCAACGCATCGAGCGTTGCCGGCGTGCGCGCGAGCAGCGCTATGGTGTCCTGTAAGTTTTGTTCCACTGTGCTCTCCAGTTTGTACAAGCCATCTGACTACCTTGACACCCGCTGCGACTCCAAAGTTTTTCGTAGCCCCGGCGTCCCGCCGGGTCTCTTTCTCTCGCCGTTGCTCGCGAATTTGTAGCGGCCGGTCCCGTAACACGGGACCGGGCAGCCGTTGCCAGTGCCTGCGTTTCACCGCTTCCGAACTTTCGCACCGCCTCGCAACCTTTCTCGTCGCGCTCGCGTCTCAAGCCCGAGGCTTCTATACTCTAGCGCATGTCGCGACGCCAGAATTTTGCCACTGGATCGTCTCGCCGCACAAAGTCGCGAACTCGTCTCACGACCGCAGCCTCATCCGTCCCGACATGGTTCTTCGTTGCTCTAGTATTTCTCGGCAACGCGGCAACGATCCAAGGTCAGTCCGCAGCCACGGCGTCCGCTGCATCGCAAGATTCAGCGCCTCCCACGCCACAGCAGCCACCGCTGTCCGGCGCACCCACCGGCGCAAGTCGTTGCGTCACCTGCCACCCCGCCGAAGTCGCGGGATACGCTCGCTCGGCTATGGCGCATTCCCTGCGCCGCCCGGGCCAGCAACCAGACGGCACAGTCACCGCGCACGGTTCGAAGATCACCATGTACTCGACGCCCAACGGCTACTGGCAGCGCTGGGAAAATGGCGGCGACCAAAGCGAATATCACATTGACTGGGTCGTTGGCTCCGGCAATCACGCCAGCGGTTATCTGGTGGACATCGGCGGCCACCTTTTTCAATCCCCGGTCGCCTACTACAAATCCCGCCAATCCTACGACCTCGCACCCGGCTACGAAAATCAGCCCGATCCCGATTTCACCAGGCCCATCCGCGAAGAATGCGTGCTCTGCCATTCCGGAAACGCGCTGCACGTCACCGATACGCTGAACGAATACCGCTCGCCCGTATTTCCCACGTCAGAGGAAGCGATCACTTGCGAGCGCTGCCACGGCCCCACGGAGAAACATCTGGCCGACTCGCGCGCAGGTAATATTGTTGATCCCGCGAAACTCGAACCCGCCGCTCGCGACAGCATCTGCGAGCAATGCCACCTATTCGGAGTCGCGCGCGTCCCGAATCCCGGAAAGCACCTCAGCGATTTCGTCCCGGGCGAGCGCGCGGAGGATGTATTCACCACGTATCACGACGCGAATCCCACCGGCGCGTTCAAAGTCATCAGCCATGTGGAGCAACTCGCGCTCAGCGCCTGCGCGCGCAACAGCAGCGGCCGCCTGTGGTGCGGCACCTGCCACGATCCGCACAATAATCTGAATGACGAGCCGCTGCAGGCCGTCGCGTATTACCGCTCGGTGTGCCTCACGTGCCACGCTGCAAAATTCACCACCGTAAGCGCGCACCCCGCGAAAGATAGCGACTGTCTCTCCTGCCACATGCCTCGCCGCGACGCGAAAGACGGCGGCCACTCCGCCTTCACCGATCACAGAATTCAGCGCCGCCCTGAATCGCTGCCCGATGCCCCCGCCGGTACCGGCATCGCCGCCTGGCGTCAGCCGTCGCCCGATCTGCAAGCCCGCAATCTCGGCATCGCTTACATTGACGCCGGCATGCAACGCAAATCTTCGCAATTCATCGTGCAGGGCTATCGCACGCTCACGGAAGTGCAGGCGCAATTCTCAAACGACAGCGACTTTTTCAAATGGATCGGCGAAGCCCTGCTCCTTGCGCAGCAATCCTCGGAAGCCAAGTTCGCGTTCGAGCGCGCGCTCGAGCTAGATCCCAATTCCCCGCTCGCCGAAGCCAGCGCCGCTTCGCCCTACGTCGCGTCCGGCGACGCCCCTCAAGCCATCGCGCACCTCGAGCGCGCGCTCACCCTCGATCCTTTGTATCTGCCCGCGGCCAGCACGCTGATGAGCCTATATCAAAAAGAAGGCGACACCGCGAAAGCCGACGCTCTCGCCGGCAAAATCAAAGCCGCAATGGACGAGACACCCGCAGCCGATCCCGCTGCGCCGCAATCTCCCAACAATGACTCAGGAAAAACCGCGGAACAGGTTTACAAAAATATCGAAGTTTTCAAAGGCGTCCCGGCCGGCCAAGTGATCCCGGCCATGCAGTTCATGACCGCATCGCTCGGCGTCCAATGCACCTTCTGCCACGTCGAGGACCATTTCGAAAAAGACGACAAGAAGCCCAAGCAAGTCGCGCGCGACATGATGCAAATGATGTTCGCGCTCAACAAAAGTAATTTCGAAGGTCATCGCGAAGTGACTTGCTATTCCTGCCATCGCGGCGCGCCGAATCCGCTGACGATTCCGGTCGTCGGCGGTGAATCGCAGCCGAATCCCGCCGCTGCCGGTGCCGGTGGCAATGCTGTCACTGGCGACGCCACGGCCGGGCCGAAACTTCCAGCGAACATGCCCACGGTTAGCCAGCTACTTGAAAACTACGTCCGCGCGCTCGGCGGCCCCGCCGCGATCGGAAAAATCACGACCCGCGCGGAAAAAGGCTCGACCACCTTCCACGGCCAACCCCAGGCCATAGAAATCTTCACGCAAGCCCGGGACAAGCGATCCATCGTCCGCCACATGTCCGGCGGAGAAAGCATAGTCACCACATTCGATGGCCAATCAGGCTGGTCGAGCGCTCCCGGTCGCCCACCACGCGAAATGCACGATGCCGACGTCGCCGCAGCCCGCATCGACGCCGACCTGCAATTCCCCCTGCACATCCAGCAAATCTTCCCCGAGCTACGCCTCGAATACCCCGAAAAAATAAGCGACCGCGACGCCTACCTGCTCCTGGCCATCCGCGAAGGCCAACCCCCGGTAAAATTATATTTCGACGAACAATCCGGCCTCCTAGTCCGCATGATTCGCTACGCCGAAACCCCGCTGGGCCGCAACCCCACTCAAATTGATTACGCCGACTATCGTGAGGTAGACGGCGTGGAAATCCCCTTCCGCGTCACCACTTCTCAACCAGGAAACGCTTCGACAATCCAATTCGAGCAAATGCAACAAAATGCCCCGATCGACCCCGCCAAATTCGCCAAGCCGAAACCACTGCCGCCTGCCAGCAAACAATCCGAGCAGTCTATTTCGCACCCGTGACGCGTTTGATGGAAGGGGAATCGCGCGTACCGGTTGCGACGGGTTTCGGTTCACACGTGCTGGAGGTGTGTGTCGCGGAATCGCGTCGGATATTTCAGACCAAAGCCCAGCATGCGGTCCATACCAATGTGTGCCAGCCAGATCAGGGCGCAAGGCTCAAGAGCGGGAAGCGGAGCCACGATCGCGACGCCTAACAACAAAATCGGCACAGAAGAAGTGTGCACGAGGTTATAGACGGCCGCCCCTATCCTGGGATTCACCACATAACCCAGCATGAACAGATCGGGTGCGAGCAGCAGCAGCGCAAAGAGCCACCAATGGAAATGTCCCGCACGGTACAGAATGAGCGTCAGGGCGAAAATACTGGCCCCTTCCAGATGCAGTAGCCAGCGGGGATTCGTCAGCATGGGGCTTAAGCTCCTCAGATATTTAGAACGCAAGAATCAAGAATTCTTCTTCGCAAGGTCGCGCGCGACAATCCAACCTTCGGAAAACGTCGCACGCGAATCAAAATTGCTCAACGAGCAATAATACTTTCGTCGGTCATTAGACTTTCGCGCCCGCGCCGAAATAGGCACCAGGCGTCGTCCCCAGCGTTTTCCTGAACATGAAAATAAACGCGCTCGGCGTGCTGTAGCCCGCCTCGAGCGCCGCGTGCGTGATCTTTGCACCTTCCGCCAGCAGCCGCATCGCCTGCATCAGACGCAACTGTTGCCGCCACTTGCCGAAAGTCATTCCCGTTTCATCCAGGAACCGCCGCTCGATCGTGCGCCGGCCCGCGCCGGTGACTTTGCAGACCTGCGCCAGCGTCCGTTGCTCGCCCGGATTCGCGAGTAGCACGCCAGCCACGCGCAGCGCCCGCGCATCCGTCGGATTTGGCAGCTGCAGCGAGACCGTCTGAATAGTTTCGAGATGGTCCACGATCAGATCAATCACGTGCCGTTGCCGCTCCTTCCGCATGTTCAGTGTCGCCAACGCGCATGCGTGCAGAATTAGTTCCCGCAGCAACGCCGACACGTTCACCACGCAACAACTCCGCGGCAAAGTCCTCGCCAAGCGCGGCCGCAAATAAAGAGTTCGCATCGAAACCATGCCGGACATGGTGATGCTGTGCGGAACCGGCGCGGGAATCCACACCGCGCGGTGCGTCGGAACCACCCATGTGCCAATGCCCGTGCGCACCGTCATCACTCCGCGCGACGCGTACACCAATTGATCGCGCTGATGAAAATGCAGCGGGATCACGTGCCCCGCCGAGTAGTCTCGGCTCAGCGTTGTGACCTGCGCCGTACCAGGCGCGCCAGGATCGAACCTTGCGTTTTGTCTATTTCGCGACATTCATTGTCACAATATCGAAAGAACGCAATCCCAGCAACCGCTATTCTCTTCTCGGGCAGGCTGGACATCGCAAAATGAACAGAATCCATCATTGGTACTGCCAATCAGCACTTTGGAAGCGCAGAGTCGAATCCGAGCTCATGCCCTGGGCTCTCGGCGGCGCGATCCTGGACGGGCCGGCTTTGGAAATCGGCCCCGGACCGGGCATCACCACAAATTACCTCCGCACGCGAGTTCCCTCACTCACAGCCCTGGAAAACGATCCCAGCCTCGCAAAAAAGTTGGCCGCGCGATTCCAAAACACAAACGTGCAAGTAATCGAAGGTGACGCAACCTCGATGCCCTTTGAAGCCGGCAAGTTCCGCACGGTTTTTTGTTTCACGATGCTGCACCACGTGCCTTCCCCATCGCTGCAGGACCGCGTTCTAGCCGAAGCTCTGCGCGTCCTCGCTCGCGGCGGCACGTTCCTGGGAACCGACAGCCGCATCAGCCTGCGCATGAAACTTTTTCACTGCTTCGACACGATGATGATCGTGGACCCAGAAACTTTCGCGCCACGCCTTCGTCGCGCCGGCTTCACAAACGAAAATATCGAGCTTTCCGACGGCGCAATCCGTTTCCGCGCCACACGTTCGCAGAAGTTGTACTGAGCGGCAAATGCCGCAAGGAGCCTAATCATGAATAGCACCACAGTGGTACGCGGTTCACATCCGCGCCGGCTGGTTCCAATCCTTCTCGCAATCGCGTGCTTCTGCCTCGCTGCGCCGCGTGCAGCCCGAGCGCAAGATCCAGGCAGCTGCTCCGCAAACACAGAAAGCCGCCAGTTCGACTTCTGGCTCGGCGATTGGACCGTCAGCTATCCCGGAATGTCCGCCACCTCCAGCAGCAAAGTCCATCTCTCGCTCGATAAATGCCTCGTCGTCGAGAGCTGGGTCGGCGGCAAAGGCCACACGGGAGAAAACATGTTCGCCTACAGCTCGGACGACAAGAGCTGGCACGGCATGTTCGCAGACAATGAAGGCCGCGTGCACGTGTTCGAAGGAAAAGTCGCGCAAGGCTCTGCCGAATTCATCGGCCCCAGCCGCGGCCCAAACGGCGAAGCAGTCCTAAATCGCATCAAGATCGTGCACCTCAACGACAACAACGTGAAGCAAACCTGGGAAAAATCGCACGACAACGGCGCAACGTGGTCGATGGAATTCCAAGGCGACTACGTGCGCAAACAACCCTGAAGAACAAGCCTGCGCGCCGCAAAGGGCCATATCGCAACGCAGCCACGGACTGTCACAACGCTACCCGACGAGCCGGCACGCACTTCACAGCGCCGGCTCATGTTCTTCCTCGCTCGCGCCCGACACCCCAGCACGCTTCGGACGCCCGCGACTTGCACACCCCAGTCCGAATCGAGTACAACATTTGCAGATGAATGCGGAGATCATAGCCATCGGTTCCGAGCTGCTCACGCCCTACCGCCTCGATACCAATTCTCTCTGGCTCACCGACGAACTAAATAAAATCGGCATCCGCGTAATCCACAAAGCCGTCGTCGGCGATTCACCCGACGAGATGCGCTCCTCCTTCCGCCACGCGCTCGATCGCGCCGACCTGATCATCGCGAGCGGCGGCCTGGGCCCCACCGATGACGATCGCACCCGCGAAACCGTCTCCGAACTCCTCGGCCGCAAGCTGCACATGAACGAAGCCATCGTGCGCGAAATCCAGGAACGTTTCCGCCGCTTCGCGCGCACCATGCCCGAAATAAATAAGCGCCAGGCGATGGTTCCCGAAGGCGCCACCGTTCTCCCGAATCCACGCGGCACGGCCCCGGCACTGTGGCTCGAAGCGGATGGCCATATCATCGTGCTGCTCCCCGGCGTCCCGCACGAACTCAAATCCATTTTCGAATCCGAAGTCCGCCCGCGCCTCGCGAAAATCTCCGGCGACGAGCGCCTCTTCACCCGCGACCTGCGCACCACCGGCCTGGGCGAATCCGACGTCGAAACGCGCGTTCGTCCGCTCTATCAGCTTTATCCCGATACCGAAACTACGATCCTCGCCTCGCCCGCCGGCACGCAGCTGCATCCGCGCACCTGGTCGCGCGATGCATCCAAAGCCGAAAAACTGCTCGACGAAATCACCGACCGCATGGCTCTGGCTCTCGGCGAACATCTCTACTCCACCAATGGAGAAGCCCTCGAAGAAGTCGTCGCGCGCATCCTCAACGAAAATCGCGTCACCATCGCCGTCGCCGAAAGCTGCACCGGTGGCATGCTAGCCGAACGCCTCACGAAAGTTCCCGGCAGCTCCTCCTATTTTCTGGGCGGCGTAATCTGCTACAGCAACGACCTGAAGACCACCCTCGTCGGCGTTCCGCAAAGTCTGATCGAATCGAAAGGCGCCGTCAGCTCCGAAGTCGCTCTCGCCCTCGCCGACGGCATCCGCAAACGCACTGGTGCGACGCTCGGCGTCGGCGTCACCGGCGTCGCCGGTCCGGGTGGCGGCACGCCGGAAAAGCCGGTTGGCCTGGTGCACATCGGCCTCGCCGACGAGCACGGCCCGCGCGAACGCGCTTATCGCTTTCCGGGTGATCGTGAACGTATTCGCCAGTTCGCTTCGCAATCCGCCCTCGACGCCGTGCGCCGCTACTATCTTTTTCCCGCCGCCGCGAGAGCCTGAGCCAAAGCCATGCGCCTTTTCGTCGCCTTCGATTTGCCGCGCGAAGTACGCAACGCCCTCGCCACGCTCGGCCAGCGACTGAAACCGGAATGCCGCGCCGCGCGCTGGGTCCGCCCGGAATCCATGCACGTCACTCTGAAATTTTTGGGCGAAACCGATCCGCAAAAGCTCGACGGCATCCGCGCCGCGCTCGTGCCAATCCGCTCCGCTGAGCCCGTCGCTATGGATTTCCGCGTCCTCGGTTTCTTTCCCAACGAATTCAAACCGCGCGTCCTCTGGTGCGGCGTCCAAGCCACGCCAAATCTCGCTGAACTCGCTGCGGCCGTCGAGCAAGCGCTCGAACCACTCGGCTTCGCGCGCGAGACTCGCACGTTTTCTCCACATCTCACTCTCGCGCGCCTCGAGCCGGGCGATGCTCTCGAAAATCTGGCCCGCGCAGCTGACTCCCTGAAGTCGTATGATTTCGGCGCGGCGCGCGAATCCGAATTCCATTTGTTCGAAAGCGTGCTAAAACCGTCCGGCGCGCAATACACCAAGCTCGCCGCGTTCCGGTTCGTCGAATGAATCACTCAATCTCATTCTGGTTCACCGTCGCGTGGCTCACTCCGGTGATCGCCTACCTTCTCGGCTCGATCCCCTTCGGCTTGCTTATCGTAAAAGCGCAGGGCGGCCCCGACATCCGCAAGATCGGCAGCGGCAATATCGGCGCCGCCAATGTCACGCGCGAAGCCGGAAAATTCGCCGGCATACTAACACTGCTCCTCGACGCGGGCAAAGGCTACGCCGCCGTCTGGTTCGCCGCGCATCACAGCCACGGAAATATTCGCTGGATGATGGCCGCCGCAGTCTGCGCGGTCATCGGTCACATGTTTCCGATCTGGCTCAATTTCAAAGGTGGCAAAGGAGTCGCCACCGGCCTCGGCGTTTTCCTGCCGATAGCGTGGCAAGCGGTCGCCGCCGGGATCGTCCTGTGGCTCCTCGTGGTGATTTTCTGGCGCTATTCGTCGCTCGGCTCGATTTCAGCCGCAGTCGCGCTGCCGCTTTTTGTTTACCTGCTCTACGCGCCCGGCCACGCGCCCCCCGAATTCATCACGCTAGGCACCGTAATAATCTCCGTCCTCGTCCTCTTCAAACATCGCCCAAATATTGCGCGCCTTGTCGCCGGAGAAGAGCCCCACCTGAATTTCAGTGGCAAAAAAGACGATTAGTTTCCACTGCGACAGTGCCGGGCGCGAAAACCCGGTGCTGTAGGGGCGGGCCTCAGACCGCCCCTACTGCAACGCGCAGATTCTCACCGCGGAACGCCCCGTAACTCCCAATCCTTCTGTATCTTATTCGCCAACCCCAGTACCATCGTCCCGTTGTATCGCAGCTTCCACTTCGCTAGCATTTCACTGAAGAGATTCTTGTGCCCATTGAAGCCCTCAAGCAGCACACGACGCGTCGCCTGCGCATCCTCTGGATTGTGCTGGGCGCCCTGCTGGTCGTAAGCATCACTCCCCTATGGCTTTACCATCGCCAGGTCTTGCGCCTCAGCGAAGAAAAATTGCAAGACACCGAGCGTGTCCAGCAATCCGAAATCACTCGTTCGCTCGCTAGCGAAACCCAGCAGTTCGAACAAAATCTGCGCGAACAGCTTCTCAGCCAGCGCCAGGTTCTCTCTCTCACCGGCTGGATCGAAAACGTGGACGATCCCGCGCATGCCCCGCAGCTCGCGCGTCTGCTGCAAAGCTTCGTCGAAAATAATCAGAACATTCTCTACGTTACCGCCGTCAACCAGCTCGCCAAAGGCCAATCCGCCGGCAGTTTCAACGCCGATCAGGATCCGTTCGTCGGCGGCGCGCTCAAACGCGCTTTCACCGCCAGCATTCAGGGACTTCCTTCCGTCAGCGAATCCTTCGCGCTCGGCAAAAATAATCGCCCCGCGCAGGTCGTTTCGGTCCCACTATCTTTGAACGGCCAATTTACAGGGATGATCGCCTCGGTCGTTTCCATTGACCCCCTGCTGGAACGCATCCGTGATGCCAGCGTCCGCGAGCGCACGGTCTTCATCGTCGATGGACACGGCCACATTGTCGCGCACCCGGATTCCGCCGAAGTCGTTCCCGGCCGCGACGTCACCTCCACTTCTCCCGTCGTCAGGCACTTGAAGGAATTGCCGCAGGATCTGCGCGCCACCGAAACCATGCATTTCGTCGAGCAGGATAAGAATGGTCATCCTGTCGAAATGATCGGCACCTACAGCACCATCCCGGAATATCGCTGGACGGTCATCGCAGAACGCAGCCTCGATAGCGCGCGCATTGACGCCGGCGTTAAAGAACTCACCGCCCAAGCGCTCAGTTTCGTCGTGGTCGTCACTCTGGTCGCGCTGATGTTCGGATATCTCTTCGCCCTGGGCATCACGCGGCCGATTCGCGGTCTCGTCGAATCCACGCGCGCCATCAGCCGCGCCGAATTCCACGAACGCGTGCGCGTCGAAGGCGCCGCCGAAATCAGCGAGCTGGCCGAAACATTCAATCACATGGCCGGAGACATCGAAGAGTACGTCGAGCGCCTGAAGCAAGCGGCCGCCGAAAATCGCGAGCTATTCCTCGGCTCCATCCGCATGCTCGCCGCCGCCATCGACGAAAAGGATCCCTACACGCGTGGTCATTCCGGTCGCGTCGCAAAATATTCCCTGATCATCGCCGAGTACATGGGCCTGGAATCCGAAGATATCGACCGCCTGCGCATTTCCGCACTGCTCCATGACGTCGGCAAAATCGGCGTGGACGATCGCGTCCTGAAAAAGCCCGGCAAGCTGACCGATGAAGAATTCGATCTGATGAAGCAGCACCCGACCAAGGGCGCCAACATCATGCGTCCGGTCGCGCAGCTGAAGGACATGCTGCCCGGCATCGAACTGCATCACGAGCGCATGGACGGCGCCGGTTATCCCTACGGCCTCGCGGGCGATCAAATTCCGATGATGGCCCGCATCATCGCCGTCGCCGACACGCTCGACGCCATCACCACCAATCGTCCGTATCAATCCGCCATGGACCTGGAATTCGCGCTTGGCCGCATCCGCTCCCTGGCCATCTCCAAATTTGATCCCGACGTAGTCGCCGCCCTCGATGCCGCCGTGGCCTCCGGCCGCCTCCGCCTAACCGCCGCTCTGGTCGAAGTATAGATTCCAGCAACGCGCCCGCTCGTCGTAACCCGTGTCCGTAGCGGCATTTCTAGCCACTCGCCACTAATCACTAGCCACTGCCTTTTTCGCCAACCCGCCTGACGGCCGGCGCTACCAAATCCCGAGGTTGCTTCTCACCCGTCACTCGTCACTTGCCACCGCCTCTTTGCTACAATCAAATGCTCCGCCGCACGTGGCGCAAACTCATGATCTCCCTCTTCGGACCACCCGAGCCTACGCTCCTCGAACGCCTCAAAGATTCCGTCAGCAAAACTCGCACGGAATTATCCGCGCGCGTCGAGCAATTGCTAACGGGCGACCGCCCGGTCGATCCCGAACTCCTGAAACAACTCGAATCCGCGCTGCTCAGCGCTGACCTGGGCGTACGCACCACGAAGGAAGTCCTCGCCGCGCTCCGCCAGCAAGTGAACGAGCACAAGCTCGTAGAGCCCGGCGCGCTGAAACGCGAGCTGAAGAATCAAATCCTGAAAATTCTCACCGCACCGGCTGCCACGCAGCCCAATCCGGACGCCCCTGATGGAAGACCAGCCGATGAACCGCGCGTCCTGTTCGTCATCGGCGTCAACGGCACCGGCAAAACCACCACCATCGGCAAACTCACCAATCGCCTGAAAAAAGAGGGCGTCACCGTGGTGCTCTGCGCCGCCGATACTTTCCGCGCCGCCGCCATCGAACAACTCGAAATCTGGGCGCGCCGCTCCGGCGTCGAAATGATCAAACAGAAACCCGGCGCCGATCCCTCCGCGGTAGTTTTCGACGCGCTCACCGCCGCGCGCGCTCGCAAAGCCGATGTCGTCATCATAGATACCGCCGGGCGTCTGCACACGAAATCCAATCTCATGGCCGAGCTGGACAAAATGAAGCGCACCGCCGCCAAAGTAATTCCCGGCGCGCCGCACGACGTGCTGCTGGTCCTCGACGCCACCACCGGCCAGAACGGCCTGAACCAGGCTCGCGAATTCTGGAGCCACGCTGGAGTGACCGGCATCGTGCTAACCAAACTCGACGGCACCGCCAAAGGCGGCATCGTCGTAGCCATAGCCCGCGAACTGAATTTGCCGATCCGCTTCGTCGGCACAGGCGAAAAAATCGACGACCTCGTCCCATTCGATGCCCAAACCTACGTCAACTCGCTCTTCGATTAAGCGGCGTAGCGCCGGCTTGCCCAGAGGCACGAAGGGCGGCACGCACGCGTCGCGATTCGGGTTCGTAGCGGCGGCCTTCAGGCCGGCGCAGTTGACGTGTGTGATGTTCTGAACTCAAACATACAACCGCAGCCTGCGCTGCGAATGATTCGCTGAAACGCATCACTGACCAAAATGACCGACGTGAAAATAACTGCCGCCGACGAAAAGTGGATGGCGCTTGCGCTCGTCCTAGCCACTCGCGGCGCGGCCCTAACGCATCCGAATCCAATCGTAGGCGCAGTCTTAGTCAAAAATGGCAAAGTCATCGGAGAAGGCTTCCACGACTACGACCGCCGCGACCACGCCGAAATCGTCGCGCTAAAACAGGCCGGAAAAAATGCGAGAGGCGCTATTCTCTACGTCACCCTCGAACCCTGCTGCACCACCGGCCGCACCGGCCCCTGCACCAAAGCCATCATTGCCGCGCGAATAAAAAAAGTAGTAGCCACTATGCGCGACCCCAATCCCGCCGTTTCCGGCAAGGGCCTAACCGAACTTCGCCGCGCCAGAATCCAGGTAGTCAGTGGCGTCCTGGAAAAACAAGCGCAGCACCTCAACGAAGATTTCGCGTGCTGGATAAAAACCAGGCTCCCGCTAGTGACCCTGAAAACCGCACTAACCCTCGACGGCCAAATCGCGCAAGAAGCCGGTAGCGTCACCTGGATCACCAGCCAGCAATCACGCGACGCAGTCCAGCGCCTGCGTCACGAAGCCGACGCGCTCCTCACCGGCATCGGCACTGTCCTCGCCGACAACCCGCGCATGAGCGACCGCACCGGCGAGCCCCGCCGGCGCCCGCTCCTCCGCGCGATAGTTGATTCGCACCTCCGAACGCCGCTGCGCTCGAACCTGGCGCATTCCGCGCAGAGAGATGTAGTGGTGTTCACCACCCAATCGCCCGATTCTCCGAAAGCCCGCGCCTTGGTGCGCGCCGGGGTCGAAGTCTTCCGCGTTCCCGCGCGCCAAGGCCACGTGGACCTCCGCGCCGTTATCCGCGAGCTAGGCCGCCGCCAGATCCTCAGCGTCCTGCTAGAAGCGGGCGCCGAGCTGAACGGCGCGGCCCTCGAAGCCGGCATTGTGGACAAAATGATTCTCTTCTATGCTCCCAAAATCATGGGCACAGGCGGCGTCCCAATGGCCAGCATCGCCTCGCGCTGGTTCGCAAAATCTCCACCGCTGCAAGACCTAACAGTAAAACCCTGCGGCCCCGATTTCGTAGTCCAAGGATATTTTCGCGATGTTTACGAGCGCTAAGGTGGCATAGGCAATCTTGCCTGTGCACCCAAGTTAGACGCGCTGAAACTGACCACAGGAATTGAAAACAAATGTTCACAGGCATCACTGAACAAGTAGGAAAAATCGAATCCCTCGATCACTCCGAGACCGGCGGCCACCTCCGCGTGAGCTTTCGTGGCCCAGCCATGCCTGGCTCCGCTCCTGAAAATGACTCCACAATCGCCAAAGACACAAAACTCGGCGACAGCATCTCGGTAAACGGCTGCTGCCTCACAGTAGTCGAATTCGACGCACACCACTTCACCGCCGACCTCTCCGGTGAAACCCTCCGCCGCACCAACTTCGGTGAAAAAAGACCCGGCGATCTACTCAATCTCGAACGCCCGCTGACCGCCGGCGCCCGCCTAGGCGGACATTTCATGCAAGGCCACGTAGACGGAATCGGCCGCGTAACCCGCCTGGTCCCCGAAGGCGAAAATTGGTGGCTCTCCGTCCGCGTCCCGCAAGACCTTGGCCGCTACGTCGCCGAAAAAGGTTCCATCGCCCTCGACGGCATCAGCCTCACGGTCGCCCGCTGGCACGACGGCATCGCGGACATCGCTATCATCCCCTTCACCTACGCCCACACGAACGTGCGCAGCATGTCCGTCAACGACGCCATCAACATCGAAACCGACATCCTGGCCAAATACGTCGAGAGCCTGCTGCACAATGAAAAGTCGCAAGCCACCTCGCATCTCACCGCAAAACATCTAGTCGAGGAAGGTTTCTGATGCGCGCGCAACTTTTTCCCCGCGCTTGCGACAACTCGGTTTTCGTAGCGCCGGCGTCCCGCCGGCATTTTTGCCGTGGCGTCCGCGCATGACTGACCGCGAAACCTACGACGTCGCCGTAATCGGTGCCGGAGTCTTCGGCGCCTGGACCGCCTACCGTCTCGCAAAATCCGGCGCCTCCGTCGTGCTGCTCGACGCCTACGGCCCCGCCAACTCTCGCGCTAGTTCCGGCGGCGAATCGCGCATCATCCGCATGGGCTACGGCGCCGACGAAATGTACACCCGCTGGTCCCTGCGCGCTCTCCCGCGCTGGAAAGAAATCTTCGCCCAAGCCGGCCGCCCCGAATTATTTC
The DNA here is from genome assembly GCA_963786205.1 of uncultured Acidobacteriota bacterium. Taxonomy (GTDB): domain Bacteria; phylum Acidobacteriota; class Terriglobia; order Acidiferrales; family UBA7541; genus Palsa-295. The sequence continues at coordinate 58,202 of CAWAYG010000008.1, read as the reverse complement.
AGCCCACCGGCGTCCTCTGGATCGCGCACGATAAATATTCCTACGCGATGGATACTCTGACGGCTCTGCAAAATCACAATATCCCGCACGAGCGTCTCTCGCTGATGGGCCTGCGCAAGCATTACCCGCAAATCGCATTTGACGACAACGCCTGGGGCATCCTCGAACCCGAAAGCGGCGTCCTCATGGCTCGCCGCGCCGTACAAACCGTCGTCGAAGAAGCCCGGAAAATCGACGTGCAATATCGCGCTGCCTCCGCGCTCGCGCCTCTCGGCGAAGGCCGCGTCGCTTCCATTATGACCACACACGGTGAAAATATTTCCGCCGGCGCGTTCGTCTATGCCTGCGGCCCCTGGCTCGCCAAAATATTCCCCGATCTCCTGGGCCCACGCATCTTCGTTTCGCGCCAGGAGATTATTTTCTTCGGAATCCCGCAAGGAGAAATTCAATTCGGGCAGAACGCCCTGCCCACCTGGCTCTATCTAAAAGACGAATTTTACGGCATGCCCGACCTGGAAAATCGCGGCCTGAAAGTCGCCGACGATCACCACGGTGCGCCGGTAGATCCTGACACGCAATCCCGCGTCGCCAGCGCCGTCGCCGTGGAATCCGCCCGCGAATTTGTCGCCCGCCGCTTCCCTGCCGTAAAGAATGCGCCCATTGTCGAAACGCGGGTCTGCCAATACGAAAACACTTCCAACGGAGATTTTCTGATTGACCGGCACCCGGATTTCACAAATGTCTGGCTGGTAGGCGGCGGCTCAGGTCACGGCTTCAAGCACGGCCCATCGGTAGGAGAATACGTAGCAGCGCGCCTAACCCAGTCCACCGCGGCAGAAAACAAAATCGAACCGCGCTTCTCGCTAGCCACAAAACAAACCACGCAAAATCGCAAGATCCACTAAACACTCTGCTGGAGCTGATGACGCGAGCGTAGGGGCGCGGCATGCCGTGCCCGGCCTGAAATTCACGTGATCCCAACAACTCAGCTCGGGCGCCCCTACCGCGCCACTGTCGTCCCCGCTTCGCGCGCCTTGGCCCGCGCCCCGCGATAATAAAGCATCAACCCAAACAAAATCGCAAACGCGCTCCCGCCCGCAAGCTTCCCCTCAAATATCCACTTATTCTCAGCTTCCGCCGGCGGAATCAACGACAACACAATTCCCCCCAGCACCACCGTAAATCCCAAAATCCCCATCAGCCAAACTCCGACTTTCCCGCCCGGAATCAAGACTTCATTCTCATTCGCCCCGCGATCCCCGCGATAAGCCAGCCGAATCACCGCCCCATACATATACAAAAACGGAATAAAATAAAGTATCGTCCCCGCATCCACCAATTCCTGATAAGCCGTGTTCGGACTGTCACTGATCTGCCCGAGCAAAAGCACGATCCCCGTACCCACTGCCTGCACCAGAATTGCCACCCACGGCGTCTTCCACTTCGGATGAATCCGCCCAAACACCGCCGGCAAATAGCGATCAATCCCCACCACAAACGGCACGCGCGCCACTCCCGCCACCGTCCCTCCGACGCCTCCCGCATTCCCAACCGTCACCAGAATCGCCGCGATCACACCGAACAAAACAATGCGCAGCATCGTCGAGCCCGCGGTCAACGCCTGAAACACTCCGCTCTTGGGATCCACCGCATCGGCCGGCAACATGGACAGCACCGCAAAAGTTCCCGCGATGTAAATCAACGCAATCAAAATCCCAGAGCCGAAGATCGCGCGCGGCAAAGTCTTCTGCGGATTGCGCACCTCTTCGCTCATCGTCGCGCAAAGCTCCAGCCCCACAAACGCAAACGCGATCTGCGGCCAAAAATTAACGGTCCCCCAATCCCACGTCGGCATCATGTTGCGCCAGGTAAAATGCGTCACCGACCCGTGCGCGTGCCACAAATACGCCGCCATCCCCACCAGCATCAGCAGCGGCACGTAAGTCGAAACCGCGCCCACATTCTGCAACCACTTGCCGATGTTCAATCCCACAATATTCAGCGCCACCGCCACAAAAAGTAGTCCGAACGATCCCGCCACCAGAAACGTCCGGTCCTGCGCCAGGTACGCCGTGCCGCTTCCGCCGATGTAAGCAGCCATCGCCGCGCTGGCCATCAGCAACGCCGGAAAATAAAAGAACGTGTACACCCAATACGTCCACCCCGCGATAAATCCGTGAAAATCCCCGAACGCTTCCTTCGACCACACGTACAATCCGCCCTCGTGCGGAAATCGCGTGGACAGTTCCACAATCACGAATGTCGTCGGCAGGAAAAAGAACAACGCGGCCAGAACCCACAAACTGATGGAAGAAGTGCCATTGTGCGCCGCCGCGGCGATCCAGCGCGGCCCCAGCACCGCGCCAATATTGAATAGCAGCACGTCCCAGAACCCCATCACGCGGCGCAGTTGGGATTTCGGGTCGCCGCCTTTCGCTGCAGGCGCGCCGATTGCCGAAGGATTTTGGCTCACTCGTTGGCGTCCAACGCGGGAATCAATTCATCCTGCGCAAGGAAATTTCGCAGAAACGGCTCCTTGGAATTTTCCAGCTCCTTCCACGTGCCGAAAAATCCCACCCGCCCTTCCTGCAGGAAAAGGATCCGATCCGCTAGCTTTTTCGCCAGATGTGTGTCGTGCGTAACCACGATCGAAGTCTTGCGCAATTTCGCCTTCAATTTCGCAATCAGGTCGCTGATATGCGCCGCCATCAGCGGATCCACCATCGTGGTCGGCTCGTCGTACAGAATCGCATCCGGATCTTCCGCCAGCGCTCGCGCAATCGCCACCGCGCGCTTCGCTCCCGTGCTCAAATCCGACGGCAAACGATCCGCGAAGTCAACAACCTCCAGATCCGTCATCAGTTCTTTAACCGTGGCGTCAATTTTCTCCGGCGCTTCCGTCTCGCTGCGGCTCTCCAGGGGAAACGCCACGTTCTCCTCCACCGTCAGCGAATCAAATAGCGCGCCGGACTGAAACACCATCGTGACGCGCCGCCGAATCTTCGAAAATTGCTCCTCCGTGTAGTCCGTCACATCCTGCCCCGCCACAATAATTCTCCCCGAATCCGGCGCCAGAAATCCCAGCAGCAATTTCAACGACACAGATTTCCCCACGCCGCTGCGCCCCATGATTACGGCCGTCTCGCCCTGCTCCACAAAGAAGCTGACATCCTTCAGCACGGCGTTGTCGTCAAACGCCTTGCAAACATTTTTGAATTCGAAATAGTGCTCGCTCATTTTTCCGCGTGCCCGGCAAATTCCGCCTTGGCCTCGTCGTAATCCGCAGGCGTGTTCACATTCTTGAATAGGAGTCCGTCGGAATCAAAGCCTTTCCATTTCGCTGGTTCTATCATTTCGATGCGCAGTTCTGCCAGGCCATCGGTCACCTTGCGCACACCCTGCTCCAGGGCTCGCCGGATCGACGGCTCGCAGCCCTTGTGGTACACCGCGCAAAGCGGCTCCGCGCCCCGCTTGTTCGCGGGGGTCAGATTCATGGGTACCACTGCCTCTGCATCAGAATCGCGCGCCCGCTGCAGCAAATACTCCAGCCACGCGCGCGTCAAATACGGCAAATCGCACGCTACAATTAAATTCCAATCCGCCTCGGACGCGCGCAACGCCGTCGCAATTCCGCCCAGCGGCCCGCAGCCCGGCCAACCATCCGCAATCGCCCGCAATCCCAACCCACGATATTTTTCCGGCGTCCCCACCACCACCGCGGGCGCGCCCGCCACCGATTCCACCAATCGCGCCGCCCGCACGATCATCGCCACACCAGCAATCTCCAGCAACCCCTTATCCACACCCATCCGCGAGCTTTCCCCACCCGCCAAAATAAATCCCGCCATCATTGCAAAGCGATCTGCTTCGCTCTTCACTTCCCCGGCCTCTGAATTCCGAGCTCCCGCAATTTCTCCTGCAAACTCTGCCGATGAAGCCCCACCTCCGCCGCCGTCTGCGACACATTCCAATGATGCTCTTCCAATTTCCGCCGCAAATAAACAATCTCAAACTGCCGCTTGGCCTCGCGAAAATCCGCCTCGCCCAAAAAAGATTCGTCCCCGGCCTTTTTCGCAGTACCGCCCGCGCCAGCCGCGCCGCGATGCTCGCGAATCTCCTCCGGCAAATTCGTCGAAGTAATTTCATCGCCATCGCACAACACCAGCGTCCGCTCCAGCGCGTTGCGCAATTCCCGCACGTTCCCCGGCCAATCGTAGCGCCGCAACAAGCTCATCGCTTCCGGCGTCACATGCACGCGATGCTTGTGCCGCGCACCCAGCTGCCCCAAAAACGCATCCACCAACATCGCCAGATCCTCTTTATGCGCGCGCAGGGGCGGCAGCTCCAAAGTCACCACTCGCAGCCGGTAATATAAATCCTCCCGAAAACGCCCCGCCGCAATTTCCCCCGGCAAATCCCGGTGCGTCGCGCTGATCACCCGCACGTCCACATCAATCGCATGCGTCCCGCCCAGCCGCTCGATCTTGCGATTTTCCAAAGCGCGCAGCACCTTCGCCTGCGTCACCGCATTCATGTCCCCAATCTCATCCAGAAAAATCGTTCCGCCCGAAGCCAGCTCGAATTTCCCCTTCCGTTGCTGCGCCGCCCCGGTAAACGCTCCGCGCTCATACCCAAATAATTCCGATTCGATCAAATTTTCTGGCAGCGCCGCGCAATTCACCGCCACAAACGCCCGCCCGCGCCGCGCCGAACGCTCATGAATTTCCTGCGCCAGCAAATCTTTGCCCGTCCCGCTCTCGCCTAAAATCAAAACCGTCGCATCCGTCGATGCCACGCGCCCCGCCATCTCAAAAACGCGCCGCATCGCATCCGAAGCCCCAAGCAATCGTCCGAACTGCCCGTCAGCCACCAATTCGCGCCGCAAACGCGTGTTTTCTTCAGCCAGTTCAGAAAGCCGCAGCAAATTCCCAACACGCCGGCGCAACTCCTCGATGTCAAATCCTTTCACAATGTAATCCGCCGCCCCACTCTGCAGCGCTTCCACCGCCGTCTTCGCCGTATCCAAAGCCGAAACGACAAGCACCGGCACGTCGTGCCCGTTCTCGCGCAACCAACGCAAAAACGAAAGCCCATTCTCCCCCGGCATCACCAGATCCAGCAGAATCAAATCCGGTGCCGCAGCAGCCAAAGCTTCACGCGCCGCCGCCACCGACCCCGCCTCGATCACCTTGTATTGCTTCTCGAGCGCCCGCCCCATCCCATACCGCGCCGCGCTCTCGTCATCGACCAACAAGATTGTTCGCATAATCTATTTCGCTTCCTCTTCCGCCAGTGGCAGCGTCAAATGAAACCGTGTCCCCTTCCCGCGATGCAGCGGGCTCTCCACAGCCAGCGTCCCGCCCAACTCCTCAATCCTCCGCGCCACAATCGAAAGCCCCAACCCCGTCCCCGTCGCCTTCGTCGTAAAATAAGGTTGAAATATTTTCGCGCGCAGCTCCGCCGTAATCCCCGGACCGTCGTCGTCCACCACGATGTCCAGCCTGCTGTCACAACGCCCCACGCTGATCCGCACCCGCCCGCCGTCCGGCTGCGCCTCCATCGCGTTCACAATCAAATTCGATAGCACCTCGCTCAAAGCCTCTTCCGACGCCAGCGCCATGATCTCGTGCGTCGGTTTCTCAAATTCCAACCGCACGTTACGCCGCTCCGCGTCCCGCCCGAATAACCACGCCGTCTGAGCCGCCACAGCCACTGCCGCCACGCGCTCGCCGTGGACGGCCGGCTTCGCATAATGCAGCAGCTGCGTCAGCTTCGCGCTCATGCGATCAATTTCACCGACGATCAACGTACAGTCGCGCCGCACATCCAGCGGCAAATCCGGATTTTCCAGCTGCACCTGCAGCACCGTCTTCATCGAGCTCAGCGGATTCCGCAAATTGTGTGAGACGCTCGCCGCCATCTGTCCCAGCACCGCCATCCGTTCGCGCTCCGCCAGCTCGCGCTCCAGCCGCAACTTGTCTTCGATCAACCGCGCCAGGTCCACCATTCCCGGCAATTGCTCAGCCAGAAATTCCAGCGCCGCGGAAGTCTCGCCCGTCAGATACGATCCGGTCGTCGCCGCCTCCAGCATTCCAATTTCCTGCCCATCCTTCATCAACCGCATCTGGGCCGTGTGCCCCAGCCCTCCGGGCGCTTCCAAAGCTTTCAGCCCCGCATCGCGCGGAATCGAAATCCGCACCGCCGCCAACCCAAATTCCTCGCGGATCCTCGTCTTGGCCGATGCGACCAGATGCGCCACCTTCCCCTGCCGCGCCTCCTGCTGCAATTGCGACGTCAACCTCTGCACCCGGTCCATCCGCTCGGCCAACTGCCGATGCAGCACCGGCCCAATCGCCCGCTCGAGCGGCTCAAAAAGAAAAATCAGCACAAACAACAACACGCTAGCTGTAGCCTCCGGCGGCAACACCGGCTCCAGCCATCCACTGACCCGCCGCACCAGCGCTAAATAAAGCAATGCCAAAAATGTAGCCGGCAGCGCATACATCAAATTTCTCTGCGCCCCATATTCCAAGAAATTCCGCCTCGCCGCGTAATACAGCAGCGCCGCCCCCGGGAACACGCCCGCCGCAGTAGCCGCCGTCACGAGGGTGTCGGCATTCGATGCAGCAAATCTCCAAGGGACATTCTGCACAGTCAAAATCGCGGCCAATAAACATGAGCTCAAAAAGATCCATCGAAACAATTGCCGTTCAGTCGCACCTGCTGCGCTGCGCATCGCCGCAAAACTCAGAAACGCCGCCGATGCCGCGCACAACGCCAATTCTCCCGATGCGGTCTCGGCCAAAAACTTAGCGACATCCGGCAGCGTCAATGGGGCATGAGGCTCATAGCCGAGAATGATGATTCCGCTCACCGTTAAGAATGGCACTAGATAGAAGAACCAAAGGATCAGACGAGCGATAGGGCCCACCCTGTCCTTCCGCACTTGCTCGCTATATTTGAAGAAGGTGTGCCAAACCAAAGGCAGAAGAAATAAGGAGCCCAATCCGATGAGGCTCTGGCAGAAAATCATTGTTAAGCTCGGTGGCATGCCGTACTGAATGAGTGCGTTGATTTCGAGCAAGCCGCCCGCGTAAATCAGGAACAGCGAGAGGATTACGAAGAAGAGCAGTCGCTCGAATAACCGCGGCCTTCGGTGCCCCAAAATCAGCGCCAGCAAAAACAAATACACCAGCGTCCCAGCAGTTAAACTGATGAGCCGGATATAGAAGAGTGATGGCACCAGCGTCGGTGCCGGGATTCTAGTCTCACACCGCCGCCAAGGCAAGAATCAAGTGTCAGAAAAATCTGGCGGCATTCAAGTAATTGATAATAAACGCTATAATTTCTTTTCACGCCGCCGTATGTGAGCCTCGAATTATCACATTCTCCCTTGACTCCCCTACCCGCCGTTGCTATATTAGCACTCGCCTACGAGGAGTGCTAAACGGTCTCCTGACCGCCACAACTCCTCCCGGCAAGTCTCACCAAACAATTGGAGGAATTTCACAAATGGCAGTCAATATCACGCCCCTACACGACCGCGTGCTAGTGCGGCGCCTGGAAGAAAAGGAATCCATCAAGGGTGGCATCATCATCCCGGACTCCGCAAAAGAGAAACCACAAGAGGGTGAAGTCATCGCCGTCGGCTCTGGCCGTCGCGAAAAAGGTGAACTGATCCCCCTCGACGTAAAAGCCGGTGACCGCATCCTGTTCGGCAAGTACAGCGGCAACGACATCACCATTGACGGCGAGGAATACATGATCATGAAGGAAGACGAGATCCTCGCGAAACTCGGCCCCGCTGCCAAAGCAGCCGGCGGCAAGAAGTAACTCGCTCTAAACGCAACCTCTCGGACGCGGCCTAAGCCGCGCACCGGATAACCAACTCGCAATACAAAAATAGGAGAAAGACATCATGGCAAAGCAAATCGTGACTGGTGAAAATTCTCGCCAGGCGATCCTGCGCGGCGTCAATCAGCTCGCCGACGCAGTAAAAATCACCCTCGGCCCCAAGGGCCGCAATGCGGTGATCGAAAAGAAGTTCGGCTCGCCGATCATCACCAAGGACGGCGTCACCGTCGCCAAGGAAATCGAGCTGCAGGATCCGCTCGAGAACATGGGCGCGCAAATGGTTCGTGAAGTCGCGTCTAAGACTTCCGACGTAGCCGGCGACGGCACCACCACCGCCACCGTACTAGCCCAGGCCATCTTCCGCGAAGGCGTCAAGGCGGTTGCAGCCGGAGCCAGCCCCACGGCTCTGAAGCGCGGCATCGAAAAGGCCGTCGAAGTGGCCGTCGAGGAAGTCCGCCGTCTGCATAAGGACGTCAAGGGCGACATGATCGCCCAGGTCGGCACCATCAGCGCGAACAACGACAAGCACATCGGCGACATCATTGCCGGTGCGATGAAGAAGGTCGGCAAGGACGGCGTCATCACCGTGGAAGAATCCAAGACCATGGAAACGTCGCTCGAGGTCGTCGAAGGCATGCAGTTCGACCGCGGCTATCTGTCGCCCTACTTCGTCACCGACCCTGAACGCATGGAATGCGCGATGGAAGATGTCCGCATCCTCATCCATGAAAAGAAAATCTCCTCGATGAAGGACTTGCTGCCCCTTCTCGAGCAGATCGCCAAGCAGGGCAAGCCGCTTTTGATCATTGCTGAAGACGTCGAAGGCGAAGCTCTCGCCACTCTCGTCGTCAATAAGCTCCGCGGCACCTTGCAGTGCGCTGCCGTGAAGGCTCCTGGCTTCGGAGATCGCCGCAAGGCCATGCTCGAAGACATCGCCACCCTCACCGGCGGCAAGGCCATCACCGAAGATCTCGGCATCAAGCTCGAGAACGTGAAGCCCGAAGATCTCGGCCGCGCCAAGAAGATCACCATTGATAAGGACAACACCACCATCGTCGAAGGCGGCGGCAAGCCGTCCGAAATCGAAGGCCGTGTGCGTCAAATCCGTGCGCAGGTCGAAGACACCACCTCTGACTACGACAAGGAAAAGCTGCAGGAGCGTCTGGCGAAACTCGTCGGCGGCGTTGCCGTAATTAAGGTCGGCGCTGCTACCGAGACCGAGCTGAAGGAAAAGAAGGCTCGCGTCGAAGATGCCATGCACGCAACCCGCGCGGCTGTCGAGGAAGGTATCGTTCCCGGCGGCGGTGTGGCGTTGATCCGCTGCATCCCGGCTCTCGATAAGCTCAAGTTGCATGATGACGACGCCATCGGCGTCAACATCGTGAAGCGCGCGCTTGAAGAGCCTCTCCGTCAGATCGTCCACAATGCCGGCGACGAAGGTGCCGTCATTCTGGGCAAAATCCGCGAGTCCAAGGACGAGAACTTCGGCTACAACGCGGACACCGGCGAGTACGGCGATCTGGTCAAGGCAGGCGTGATTGACCCGGCCAAGGTAACTCGTCTCGCTCTGCAAAACGCCGCTTCCATCGCGGGCCTAATGCTTACCACCGAAGCTCTGGTGGCCGACATCAAGGAACCCAAGGAAGCCGGCGCAGCTCACGGCGGCGGTGCCCCAGGCGCCGGCGGCATGGGCGGCATGTACTAAGAAGTTGAATTTGTAGCGGCCGCCTGCTGTCTAGGCGGGCGTATTGGATTAAAAGGGCGCCTTCGTGCGATCGCCAAGGCGCCCTTTTTGTTTGCGGCCGAAATCCTCTCGCTCAGCTCTTTCCTAAGGACAACCAGTTTTCCAGCTGCTCCGCATACGTGCGGCTGGAACGATGTTCGCACCAAGTGACCGCGATTAATGATGCGGTCACATTGAGACATCGTATTGACCAGCCTATTCGGCGACTGTCCTACGGTGCAAGCGTCGCTCTGTCCACTAGTGCAGGTTTTCATCCGCAAAGCCATTCTCGTAGCGCACGTAAGTCATATATTATCAGCAGTTTCGAGTCATATTTACCGACTCACGGAGTACTCCTGCAGCTCAAGATTCCCAGCGATTTCCTCCGCCCTATAATAAATGTCAGCCAGCAACTTGGCCGCCGCCGGAATCGTAGCGAAATCTGCGCGAAACCTTCGGCGAGTTCCCGTGTTTAACGAACCATGGAGCTAGCCCAGCTCGGTCTCTGAAAAGCAGCAAAAATTGAAATTTTAGCAATCTACGAATTCTCGAAAGGGAGGATTTTGCAATGCGTAAGCTCAATTTCATTCGAACATTTCTTCTCGCTCTCTGCGTGCCCCTCGCGCTCGCGTCGATGCCGTCCTCGGCCTCTGCGCAGATCGCGGTGGGCATCTCCGTACACGTAGGTCCCCCAGCAATTCCGGTTTACGTGCAGCCCGCGTGCCCCACTGAAGGCTATCTTTGGACTCCCGGCTATTGGGCCTACGGCGACGCAGGCTATTACTGGGTTCCCGGCGTTTGGGTCGCTCCCCCGCGCGTCGGACTTCTCTGGACTCCCGGCTACTGGGGCTTCGCAGGCGGCGTTTACGGCTGGCATGCCGGCTATTGGGGACCGCACGTCGGCTTCTACGGCGGCGTGAATTACGGATTCGGTTATGGCGGCGCGGGCTTCATCGGCGGCGAATGGCGCGGCGGACGTTTCGCGTATAACACCGCAGTCGTCAACGTAAACACCACGGTCGTTCATAACACCTTCGTTGACCGCACCGTGGTCCACGAAGACGTCGGCGTGCGCGCCAGCTTCAATGGCGGTCCCGGCGGCACCAGAGCTGTAGCGACGGCCCAGGAACGCGCCGCGGAACACGAAGAGCACGTGAACGCGACCTCGGAGCAGCTGGGCCACGAACACGCGGCCAGCCAGGACCGTTCCAACTTCGCCTCCGAAAATCATGGCAAACCCGCGAATCCCGCAATGAGCCGCGTCGGAGAACGCGCCGAAAATCAGCAGAAGCGCATCGGCGAAGGCGTCTCCAGCGGCAAAATGTCGGCTGGCCAAACGGCTCACGTCGAAAAGCAGGAGCAGCACATCAATCAGCAGACCAAAGCCGATCGCGAAGCCAACGGCGGCAAGCTGACTCCCGCGGAAAAGAAACAAGTGAACAAGGAACAGAACAAAACCAGCAAGGAAATTCACAACGACAAGAACAGCAAGAAGGACCAAAAATAATTCCCATCCGATTTTTTGGGGAATTTAAATCGCACGGAAACCGGGAGGCCAATCACCCTCCCGGTTTTTTTTGCCCACCCGCGCGGCGCCATCGAGCCGGTCATCCGCGCGCCTTGCCGCCTTTTCCCGCGTTCTTCGTCAAATGCCAAGCCTCACACCAAGAACAGCGATAAGCCCGCAGCTCTTTCGGTGCACCAGCGGCCGCGATCTGATGCGCCGCAGTCGCCAGCGCCTCGCGTTCGCTCGCGTACTTCCGCTTCCCGCTCACCGGACATTTTTCTTCGCCGTCCACCGCAAGCCCTTCCGTACAATCGCGCTTCGCGCCCCAGCTAAAGCGCCTTGTCACATAATCGATGGGGATTTTAACAGTCGGCGAGGTTATCCGCGGTAATATTGGCAGCAGCGAGCAGAATTCGAATACCCAGTTTATTGGGCCGCAGGAACCACAGTGTCCGGTACCAGCTCCAGCGTGCTCGCCTTCACGAAGTAGGCGTTCGCATCAATCGACCCCGGCGGACCGTTGTGCGCGAATCGCGCTGATTCCACCGCGTCCACCGGGAAGTTCACATCCTTCCCCGGCCCCACCACCTTGAACACCGTGCCGCCCGCGGGAATTTTGAACGTGATGGTCACCTCGCGCAGCTCCCGGCCCGGAATCGGGTTCACCGTCAGCACTCCCAAAATCTCGTGATTCGAATTGTTAGTGAACGCGTACGATTCCTTCGGCGCGTGAACATTTTGCTGCGTCCCCACCGTAAACACCTGGAAATTGCTGAACGTATGCCGCCGATAGTAATGGCTCCTGCCTCTTTCCACGTAAAGTTCGGCGCTCTGCGGCAGCCACATCTGTTGTTCCTCGGTGCGGAATTGCACCGGTGCATAATCAATCGAAATACGTTCCTGTTTTAGCTTGATTTTCTCCACCGGCTCGATCAATTCGGAATCCAACCGCAACACTTGCAGAGCGCCGGCGTCGATCATCGCCCGGCCCTTCAGTGGGACCGTATAAGTATTCTGGTAGATTATGTAACTGCGTATCTGGTTTGGGCGGTCCGGTCGCTGTTCGAATTGAACTTCCCACGCGGGTCTTCCTTCCCACTCGACGAGCCCAGTACACACAAAATTGAAATCCGGGGCGAAGTTCGGATGAAAAATCAGGGCCATCGCGGGCAGACCCATCGTCGCAATCCCGGCCGGAAAACGGCTTGGATCCAGCCCGCCGTCGCGGTATTCGTCGATTCCGAACCATGCGTCGCCGCCGCGGTTGACCACCACCACATAGTCAAACGAGCGAGCTTCCGTCACACCCAGCCCACCATCGCCGTGTACCGCGAAGTGCTCCACGCGCTCCGTTGCGCTGAACCGGTCCAGATTGCTCACGAGTTCTTTTACGGTCTGCTCCACACCCTGCAGCACCAGGGGCAGCGGACATGTAATGTTCGGCTGCACCGGCGGAATCGAATCCTCCTGCTGCAGCGCGTGCACCGATTTCTCGGCTTCCTCGCGCGTAGTCGGCTCAAGGTTCGCACTCGAACGCGCGCCCGGTGACGCCGCCGCTCGCGACACATCCGGCGTCATCGTCAGAAAAACGTCGGCAAATGGCTGGCTCGCGGAAATCTCCACGTCGTGACGAACCGTTGCGAAGCCCGGTGCGATCACCTCAACGCCATATTGGCCCGTCGCGACATCCGCGAAATGCGATCGCCCGCCGATCTCATCCTTACGCTCCGCAACTTCAGCGCCTGCGCTCGTCAGCAAGCGCACGCTCGCGATGCCGTTGAATTTCTCGCCGCCCGCAAGCCGCAGTCGCACGTCCACGGTTCCGCGAACTGCCGCAGGCACCGTCGCGCCTTGCTGTGCACACGTCCCTCGCGTGAAGATCGCTACCACAAATATCAGAACCGGAATAATGCTGTTCCGTCGCAAGTAGGCCCCACAGACCTTGTGTCGCGCACGTGTACGGAAAATTAGCACCGGAGCATCGCCGAAGCGAGGCGCGTCAGAAGTAGTCGTAGCGCAGCTATGTTACTCAATCCGTAAAAACTTGCAATAGCGAGGAATCCATCGTTCCGCGGCGGCAACGCTGCCGCGACGCACGAACCATCGCAAGATCCGTCTCGCCGGTGCACGTGTCTGCCAATCCCAGGGATTCCGCCACAACTCATCCCCGCTGAGCCGTCAGCACACCCAGAACAATCAATAGGGCAACCGTCGCGGCGTGCAGGATCGCATGCAGCGTATTCGGCCGGATGCCATTGCGCTCCGGCAGGAAAGCATGCGTCGCACCGAACATCACTCGATAGCGCGCGGCCCGCGCCGGATCTCCGCGAAAAAAGTATGGAATCCACCACGCCGTCAATTCGCCGACAAATAATAAGCAGTAGCTGATCCACAGCCACCAGAACAACCAGTCCGGATACGCCCGTCCGAAGTGGAAAGCGCTCGCGCCGAGCGGTATCGCAAACGGAATAGTGCTGATAATCGTCCCAACCGCCAACTTGCCGCCCGGGTTCGCCGCGCGCACAGCCGTCACGTCATTCAGCGTTCCCAGCGGAATCCAATCATGCAACGCCAGGAACAGCACATGAAAACTTTGCAGCGCGAACAACACGTCGATCGCAATGGAGTGCATGAGGTGCGCCGATTAGAGCGTCGGCGAATCATCTCCCAGCATCGCCCGGCGCACGATTTTGATCGGTGGAAAGCCCTGCCGCATAAAATTATTGTGAAATTGCTCCAGCGAAAATGCCGCGCCTTCCTTCTTCTTCACGTCCTCGCGCAGTTTCAAAATCTCCAGCTTCCCGAGCGTGTAGTAAAGATAAGTCGGATCGGCCGTGCCGCGTTTCGTCTCCACCAATCCCGTTTCCTTCGACTGATACCCTTCCTTCACGAAAAATTCCGTCGCCTGCTCGAAACTCATCTTGCCGCGGTGCATCTCAATCCCCACAATGAACCGCGCATTGCGCAGCAGCGCATCCTCCAGCTGCCCCAACCGGATTAGTTTCGCTTCGCGCGCATCTTTCGCGCCCGTTCCCGGCTGCCCGAATCCTTCATCAAGCATCATCTGCTCGCAATAATGTGCCCAACCTTCCGAGTTCGAGCTCGCGCCCAGCAGCATCCGCGTCTTCGTCGGCGCCTCGTGCACCCACAAAAATTGCACGTAGTGTCCCGGATACGCCTCGTGCGTCGCAGTGCTCACAATCGTGCCCACGTTGAACGCGGTCATGCGCCCCGCGATTTCCTCCGCCGTGTCGTGCGCTCCCGGCAACGTCACGTTGAAGTAAGCCTCCTTCGCAACATTCTCGAACGGCCCCGGAGTGTCCATCGAAGCAAACGTCGTGGCCCGCATAAATGGCGGCGTCTCCTGCAAAATCGGCCGCACGTCCGAAGGTATGGTGATGATGTGTTTCGCGCGAATAAACGCGATCAACCCATCAAACGTGTCGCGAAAACCCTGCAACAAGTGATCCGCCGCCGGATGGTCCGCCATCAGCTCCGCCAGCACGTCGCTCGTTGATTTATTAGGTTCCAACTCCGCCGCCACACGCTTGAATTCCGCCTGATTCTTGTGCAAATCTGCCCAGCCGATTTCCAGCAGCCGGTCGAGCGGCGTATCCACCATCTCGTCGTACAACAATTTCTTCGAAAACGTCTCCGCGCCGATCCGGAAATCTCCGTTCGAACGCTGCAGCACATCCGACTTCAGCCAATCCGCGTAACTCCGCAACCCCTCGATCACCGCGCCATTCGATTTCGCAAACGCCGCTTTCACCCCGGGATCGCTAGCGCCTGCAAAAGCCGCCGGCACATCATCCTGAAAAAAGCTGATAATGTCCGGCAGTTGCTCCAGCGCAATCTCCGTATATATCTTCGGCGGGTTCCGCAAATTCGCATGCGCCGCCGCAAACACCGCCGGCATTTTCTCCTCGCGTGCCACCACCGACCGCAGCCGCTCATCCACCGGCGCGAATTTCCGTATCATGATCACGTATACGCTGTTGCTGATCCCGCTCGAATAAAAATCCGGATTCTTCTCCCACGGACGAACGGTTTCCAGCGTCAGCAGGGAGCCCTGAATATTCGTTAGCACCAGTTCGCGGTCCGCCACACGCGTCTCGTCCAGCCCCTGCGCATCCACCGCCGCCACGCGCTTCTCGAATGCGTGCAACGCGGCGACATTTGCGTCGATGCCCGCGCGCGAATAATCTTCGAGCAGCGCATCATATTGATGAAATCCCGCGCTCGTGCCGTTGCTCGGCCCAAACTTGAAATACACTTGCTCGAAGTATTCGTCAGCCAGCCGGTCCCACGCCGCTTGCTTTTCGGTAGCCGCCGCCCGCGACGCCAAGCCCGCGCGCATGATTGCCGGAGATAACATCACAGTTAACATCACCATCACACACAGAAACGCCACCAAACATTTGCGCACGCCAATGTCTCCTTCGCTTCAAATCTTGC
The DNA here is from genome assembly GCA_963786205.1 of uncultured Acidobacteriota bacterium. Taxonomy (GTDB): domain Bacteria; phylum Acidobacteriota; class Terriglobia; order Acidiferrales; family UBA7541; genus Palsa-295. The sequence goes on along the minus strand of CAWAYG010000008.1, from coordinate 42,660 downwards.
CCGCAGGACGATATCCCAATTCCGCGCCGCAAGATCCAACTCGACCCAGCCGCCCCAGCGCCTGAAATCGCGCCCCCAAATACTACGCTTTCCCGCCCTACGTACTAAGGTCAATCTTCCGCCACTTCTACACGTTTTCGCCGCCGCGACTTTTGCCCACCCCCGGTGTTGAACCCAGTAGGCGCAAGAAATCGCCAGCCATTCAGCACCAAGGCGAATTCGGCGCCGGAAAGGTTTCTCGTTTCGATGAACTGAAAGGGGGACATCATGCGCAACACTCTCATCATTCGCGTTTTGCTTTTCGCGCTGGTTCTCATGGCGATTCCCGCCACCGCGCCGACGGCCTCGGCTGCCTTTGGTTTCGGAGTCGCCGTCACCATCGCGCCGCCGCCCCTCCCGGTGTACGCACAGCCAATTTGCCCTGGCGATGGCTACATTTGGACGCCGGGATATTGGGCCTACGGCGATGACGGCTATTTCTGGGTGCCCGGCACGTGGGTCATTGCGCCGCGCATCGGATTTCTCTGGACTCCAGGATATTGGGGCTGGGGCGACGGCGGATATTTCTGGCACGCCGGTTTCTGGGGCCCGCACGTCGGCTTCTATGGCGGAATTAATTATGGCTTCGGCTACGGCGGCTTCGGTTACGAAGGCGGCTACTGGCACGGCGGCCACTTCTTCTACAATCGCGGCGTCAACAACGTCGACATCCACAACGTCCACAACGTTTACAACCGCACGGTGATCAACAATCGCGAAACGAATCGCACCAGCTTCAACGGCGGCCGCGGCGGCATCAACGCGCGTCCCACCTCAGCCGAAATGGCGGCGAATCGCGATCAGCACATCGGCGCCACCGGAATGCAGAAGCAGCAGGAGCATTTCGCCAGCACCAACCGCGCGCAATTCGCGTCGGTGAATCATGGCCAGCCGGGAACGGCAGCCACCGCGCGCCCCGGAGAATCTTCCAACCGCGGTGCAACGGCCTCGAACAACTTCAACCGCGGTTCGACCTTCGCGCGCTCGAACAGCAATAACGCCGCGCGAGCCTCAAACAGCGCTACACAGTCCCGCGATGCGGTGCGTGGAAATGCCACACGCCAAAATGCCGTCGCGCGTTCGCAGAACAACGCAACGCACGTCCAACAGAACAACGCGCGTGCGTCCAACTCGCGTTCCGCCAGTTCCGCGCGGCAGTCTTCCCGCCCCGCAGTGCGGCAGAATGCCTCGCGGCCAGCAACGCGCACCAACACAACCCACGCACAAAGTCACGCCCCACGATCCGCCGCTCCCCAGCAATCGCACAACAACGGCGGATCGCACGCCAGCGCACCGCACGCCGCGAAGTCCAGTGGCGGCGGATCGCACGGAGGAGGCGGAAGTTCGCACAGCGGCGGCGGAGAAAATCACAGCCGGCGTTAGGAGTTAACCCCAAGGCGTCCGCCGCAGGTGAATTTGCATTTGCAGCGGCCGCCTCCAGCAAAAGGCGCCACGATCGCGACATCGGGGCGCCTTTTCTTCGCGGCGCCGGCGTCTCGCCGGCTCTTCTGCCGTTGCCTTATCTCGTGCCGTTGCCTGACCCGGGAACGCCAATCTCCTGATTGGCGCCGGGTAGCCGACCCTTCCGCATCACCCAAACGAACGCAGTTGAAATTCCGGCTGCCCACTCTTCGCGCCTCTGTTTCATGCGAGGGTACGAGCGATTGGATCGGGGCGCGCATCACTAATCACTCGTCACTCATCACTGCCTAACTGTTGTATTCCACCGCAGCGTGTGAGATACCACAGCCGTTGATTCGTGAAAATGATTCGTGAGATTGATCCGTGAGGCCAAAATGTCACGCAGCACAACCATTCTTGTTCTGTTCCTGGCCGCACTGCTGGAGGCTGGCGGAGACGCATTGATCAGGGCAGGACTTCACAAGTCTCTGTTCTGGCAAAAGGCCTCTCTGTTTGCAGTCGCGGCGGTCGTCTTGTTCGCCTACGGATGGACTGTCAACTCGCCGCCCTGGGACTTCGGCAAACTGCTTGGCCTCTACGTAGTCTTTTTCTTTCTCACCGCTCAAGCTATCTCGTGGCTGGCATTCAAGCAGATTCCATCCCTGGCAGTTCTTGTCGGCGGACTGTTCATCCTCACAGGCGGCATAATCATCGCAACCGCGAACACGTAAGTCCGCAGTTGAACTGCCGCCGGCCGCCCGAGGTTGCGGCATCCGACAATGCAAACACGTTCGTTTGGGTGGTGTAGAAGGGTCGGCGACTCGCCGTGAGCAATCTTAGTTGGCCCAATCGTTCCTGGGCCTGGGAGTTTCCCTCACAAAGCAGGGTTCACAAACCCTCGTTCCGTCTTTCAGCGTGAAATCGACTCTTCGAGTTGGATCGATTTCAGCGTCACATTTTCCACAAACTTCGATTTGTGTTTCACTCATTTCTTCCCTCACACATCTCAGCGCTGCTTGATGTGAGCAACAGAGTTTTGCACCAAGTCTCGCCGCAAGACGAGCAAAGCGGCCATAGCATCCTGTATCGAGATTCGCTCATCATTGGAAACCTGTCCGCCAAGCGACGCACGGGCCCGAATTGCATCTTCCGCTGCTTTAACGCGATCCAGAACTTTGCCGCGATTGATCTCAAAAACAGCGTCCCGGTATAGCTGCCACCAATTATTCTCGATCATTTCGGATTCCTCAGAAATGACTGCTCACGCAGCCTTGTTGTTCAGTGAGGTCTCTTCATCGAAGCGCGCGAAAGAGTAGAAGCGGGCGTCACAATTGAGGCAGCGGAAAGGGCGAACGCCGATGACTGCAAGAAGGTAGCGTTCAACTGTACCGCGCCGATGCGAACGAGACGTCTCGATGCTTCTGCATTGGGGGCAATTTAATTTCGTGCTCATGTCAATTCCGATCCGGCGGACGACAGCAGAAATGGCCGAACCGAGAACGCTCGCGAAATCCCAGCCCGAGTCCCCGCAGAGCGTTCTCGGTTCGGGGAGCATACTCACAGCCAATGGAGATTCGAGCAATACAGGGAAATGTGTATCCCGATATGTACGCTGTCGTACACAGGGCACAGGCTTGCGCAGGGATTGCGCATCTCAGTAGCGCTGCAGCCGCGCACCCTCGCCTGCGCCGAGCGTGCGGCACCCGGAAAATCCAACGCACACGTCGCTGTGGTGTGGAAGGCTGGGCCTCCCGTCTGGTCGATTAGCAGTTTATTGAAAAAGGCTCCTGAACTCGCCATTACGAGCGCAGCGAGGAATTCCTCATCGCTAAAACCCAACAAAAAGAGAGATTCCGTGTCGCAGCGCATCTCGAAATGACGACCCGAAAGAGTTTTTCAACAAACTGTTAGTCGCGCATAGGTGAAGGAGATTTCTCGTGGTGTTTAACGCGACGGAGCGGGCAGATTGTGGTGACTCGTCGTGAGCGGACAAATTCTCGCGTTGCTGCGCGATGGTTCAGTTTAATTCGCCGAGAAAAGCAAGGCTATCCTTCCGCTGCTCGGTGGCATTTACCTGAAATTCCCAGTGGAAAAACCCCAGCCGCTACTTCTTCGCAGGAGCCGCCTGATTGGTGGCCGGGACCCAGACGTTGTCAGCCGCCGCAATTTCGAAACCCGCGGTTTCGGTGGATAACTTGACGCGCTGCAAACCCGCCTTATTTCTCGGAACGGCCCCGAAAACGAGGTAATACTGATTGTCGAGCACCCGCTGCAGGCGATCCAGATAAGGCTTGAAGCTGACCAGGTTTTGCGTTCCGAGAGAAAAATATTCTCCGCCACTCTCGTCGGCGATCTTGCCCACACCACCTTGACCCAGCTGCGCTTCCCAGGCGTTCCGGCCTGCGCGCCCGACGCCGGTAGCGTAGATTCCATGAACGATTACGCCGTAGCGCTGGGCCGTCGTGCTCGCCCTATCCGCATCTGGACTGATCGTAGACATGCCAGTGGACATGGACATGGTGGGCGTGGGACCGCCGCGAGTGCCGCGGCCGTTGGCAGGCGTGAATGAGGTGAGTCCCGTCGCGTCACCGCGCAGGCGGTCAATGCCATCGCTCACCATCAGGACTTCACGACGAACTTTCTGTTCCGGCCAACCCTTGAGCAAGCTGATCAGCGACAAGTACGGACTATCCATCGAGGACACGTTGCCTCGCGGCAAGCGGATAGCCTTGGCCACCGCAGCGTGGTCGGCCGTGAAGTTCTGCACGATTTGGATGCTGGCGTTGGACATGTAGGCGAGGCCCACAACCGTCGTTGCTGGCTGCGCGTTGATAAAATCGCGAAGGTCGTTGAGACTGTTGCCGATGCTGGTATCGCAGGTGTCGTCTATCAAAATAAAAAGCTGCAGAGCGGCACTGTCTCCGCGTGCGGGAATCAGATGATCAACCTTCAGCGAGGTCTTTCCTTGCTTTACTTGCACATTCTCTGGCCGCAGGATCGGCACTTCGCTATCGTCGCGCAGCGCCTCGTCGGTGATAACCATGTGGACCTGGACGGTGCTGGAAGTGCCGGGACTCCCTTGCGAAGAAGCAATCTGCGCGCCGGATCCCACAAGAGTTAAGGTAATCAGGAATGCGAGCAAGTGCCTGAAACGGTTCATGCGTCCTCCGAGTGGCGCGGTCATCAAGAGCGACAAGTCGCAGCTCTTTCGCCTGCCGCAGAGAATAGGATTCTCCTGCTAGTGAGTAAACTGTCAAAACTAACAGTGCAACTCGGAAATAATCCACATGCCTGATAAACGCTAGTGCTCTATCGGAGGCGCGTTTTCACAAAAGCGCGAAGTCGGGCGAGGTGCTCTGCGCGCGTTCGATAGAGCCGTTTGAAGGTGGGCGCTGGCGGTTGCGGCGGATGCGGGCTAGTGGCTTCAGCCGATCTAACGGCTATGGGAATTGAATCTTTTTTCCTCTGTAGTCTATTGATTTTGCTTGGCTTAGGAAAAACAGAGAAAAGCGAAAATCGCTGTTAAAGGCGCTACGTTGCAGCATGACGCAAGGAGCATAGCACGCGAAGCGTCCGTCGCGCCAGCGACTACGTTCAAACGCGGCGATCTCAATGGGTCGACGCAACACTTAGCTCGAACCCACCTGGCATTGAAAGCAAAAGCCAAAATCGCTGGCTAGGGTCAGATCAGAAGGAACGTTGCCCTGGCTAGGTTTTGGGCGAGTACAGCCAAACAGGTGGCTCTCCCGCGGAAGCATTGGCGAATCAATGCGCTGGATGGTGTTGCATCGACCGGTTGAGCTGGCAGCATTTACCGGAAACTTGCCTTTGAGTTCCGTTGGGCTGAACCAGACATGGATGTACGATTTCGGGAATGTCTCAATTTTATTCGCGGGCTGCTCTCGTCGGCGCTATTGGATACGCCATACTGTTCGCAATTTTGCTGATTGCGACGCGGCATTTCACTGAGCCTGAGGGAGATTGCACAGCAGCAAGCGGGGTTTGTCAGACGGCGAAAACCAACCGGACGAAACACTGCTGATCTCGTTTGGGCCCGCCCCGGTGGCAAATTCGTTGTTGTCGAGGGCGGGAGAAGCATATGATCCGCGAGACAGAGGTCCAAATCGGAAATCCCGGTTCAAATCGGCCTTCAATATTTGACAACGATGGATCATCACATGAAGGAGTCCTTTTATGACTGAAACCAGATCCGCTGAGGCGTCGCAGGCGAAGAGTGTTCTAACGAAGATTGCAGCGTTTGTTGCAGATCGAAATGTCCCTTTCCTTGTTTGCAGCATTGGAATGATCGTGATGTTGCTGTGGGCAGGCAAGTTCAAAATGACAGCACCCGGGGCAGAGGGCATCATCCCGCTCGTCACTAACAGCCCATTTACCAGTTGGCTATTCAAGATCTTTGGACCATATATTGGGTCGGATATGATCGGGGCCACTGAATGGACAGCAGCAATCCTACTGATCATTGGCTACTTTAAACCTAAAGCAGGCATTCTGGGCGGGATCATTCTAGTCGGCATGTTCTTCACCACAAGCTCCATGTTGATCACGACTCCGGATGACACCGTCGTGGTTCACGGCATCCATTACATGAACAATCTCGGGCTGTTTCTCTTCAAGGACATCATCTCTTTCGGAGTTGCGTTCTATCCGATCAGCTATTATGGCCGAAAAGCGATCATGGCTGAAAATCACAGCTGAATACTTTTGGCGGGTGGCCCACCCGCCTGGTCTTCACTAAGAGTCTCAGCGGCTGTGATCGCTCCAGCGCGCGATGGTGGCGTCGGGGCCGACGGCCCAGGCGGCGCCATCGAGGACGGCGATGGCGTTGAGATCGAGGTCGCCGGTTCGCGTCCAGTGTGCGCCCTGGTCGGTGCTCACGTCTTCGCCGCCCGTGCCGACGGTCAGAAGCGTGTTGCGATCGAGGAACGCGACCGCTGAGCGGAATCCTCCTGGCGGTCCCGCGGCGAGATTCCACGTGGCGCCCTGGTCGAGCGAGTAGGCCACCGTGCGTTCTGGGCCAGCGTCATCGTTGTAATCCCCACCGACGACAACAAGCATGCTTCCCAAGCGAGTGATCGAGAACGCTCCCCAGGACGGTTTGCTTTTTGCGATGGGCGTGTCCGTGACCGTCCAGGTGCGGCCGAGATCGGGCGAATGAAAGACCCGCGCGGCACCTTGGCCTGTGACGAAGTAGATTTCGCGATTGTCGTAGATGGCGAGGCAGGAACCGCTCGCGGCGAAGGCTCTTTCGTCGGGGAGGGCTGGGGGCATCGTGTCACCCGGGAGTTCTTTCCAGTGCTCGCCATCGGTCGTGCTGATGAGTACGAATTTCCCGTCGACGGGATCGCTGAGCGCGAAGCATTCCTTTTCGGAGATGCAGACGAGCGCGTCGAGGAAGAACTGCGGGCGCGAGCCAGAAAATTGGAGCGTCCAGGCGTCGCCGCCGTCGTGGGTCTTGTAGATGCGTGACAATTTTCCCGGTCCGCTGGACAAGACGTAGGCGAGCTTCTCATTGAAGGCTTGGATTCCGCGGAGATCGAGCGCCCGGTCGCTATGGATGAGGCGGCGTGTATAGTGCTTGCCGCCGTCATTTGATCTAAGCAGGCGGCTATTTGAACCCGAGGCCCAGATGACCGGGGCAGGGTGACGTTCCGAATTGCGGGCGTGAGTGGCGGAGACGGCGCGAAGATTTGAGTTCCAACGGCTGGCCTCCATGGAGCTGGTCTCGATGGTCCAGGATTGAGCGGCAGCGGGGGAGACAAAGAGAATCGTAAGCAGAAGGATTCGCACGGGGGCGCATTCTAACAGCAATCCTAAGGGAGAGGACGAAAATTAAAACTTCCGTGACTTCGTCGATCACCTCTGTAGGGATGGGGCTCTATTCGAGGCCATTATGTATTGGATTGGGTCCGGGCTGGCGGGTGGCGCACCCTACCACACTGCCGAACAAACGCAGTTGAATTTCCGGGTGGCCCATCCTTCGCGCCTTTGTTTCATGCGAAGGGTGGGGGTTTAGAGTCCCCACCATCAACCACTACAGCGAACTACACCCCGTCTTTTCTGCACCTTACCATCGTCAGTATTTCTACGAATATTCAGCGACCAACGAATGTGTTAGCGTGCGTCGGGGCGCTTTTCGGCGCTGCTGAGGACGCGACATGGAGACTGGGGCACGGGCGAGGGGCTTGGCTGGCTGGGCGCGCGGGCGCGCGCATGGCGATGGTGTCTCCAGGTGCCGGGCCGCGGCAGCCAAGGTGCCGGGCGCTTACACGCGAATGACGGCGCACAGCGTGAACGTGGGCGCGCAATGTGCGAGCGCGCGATGCGCAATTCTAATCGGCTCTACCGCAATTAGAAACTTGCGTATCCGGCTGAAACCACACGACATGTTTTTTCTAATCGGTCGAGAATTGCATCCTTGCGCGCGCGTTTTGCGCACGTTTCGCGCACGACGAATCATCCGCGCTACACCACCCGCGCATTTCTAATCGCTAGTTCTTCGGCCTGTTTGGGCCACGCAGCGCGCGACGGTTCTCGGCTTACTCATCACTTGCCACTCGTCATAACTGTCCGGTTGAGGATTTTGGGATTTTGGGCAAGGTGTTAGCACACATGAATTTGGTAACGGAAAGTCGCTTTTTCGATTTGAAATGGGAAGGCCCCATTCTCCATTCTTCTGCACGGGGAGGGATGGGAAATGAACTCTGGGAAGACCGTGTTCGCGCAGTTGATGGATTTCATTCCCGCTCACGAATTCCGGGGTTGCGTGGCGCGCTATCGAGGCCACTACCGGGTCCGGAGTTTCTCTTGCTGGGACCAGTTTCTCTGCATGGCTTTTGCGCAGCTCACTTATCGCGAGAGTTTGCGCGACATCGAAACCTGCCTGCGCGCTCTCGGTGGGAAGTTGTATCACCTGGGAATTCGCGGTCACATCTCTCGCAGCACGCTGGCTGACGCCAACGAGACGCGCGACTGGCGCATCTTTGCCGATCTCGCTCGGGCGCTGATCACCACCGCGCGCCCGTTGTACGCGGGCGATCCGTTGGGTCTCGAGCTGGAAGAAACAGCCTATGCACTGGACTGCACGACCATCGATCTGTGTCTCTCGCTGTTTCCTTGGGCCCGCTACAGACAGCTGAATGCGGCCGTCCGGATGCACACGCTGCTCGATCTGCGCGGCAACATTCCTGTCGGGATCGATATAAAACCAGCCAAAATCCACGAAATTCGTGTCTTCGATCAACTGCGGCCGGAGCCCGGTGCTTGCTATCTTCTCGATCGCGGATACTTGGATTTCGCGCGTCTCTACACCCTGACGCAATGCTTGGCGTTCTTCATCATTCGCGCGCGAAAAGATTTTCGCTTTCGCTGCGTAGCTTCTCAGGCCGTGGACAAGACCACGGGCTTGCGCTGCGATCAAACCATCCGCTTGGTGAGTTTCTACCCCCTGCACGGCTATCCCGAACACTTGCGCCGCATCCGCTACTGCGACCGAGAAACCGAGCGCCATTTGATTTTTCTCACCAACAACTTTTCCTTGCCCACCCTCACCATTCCGCAACTCTACCAGTGCCGCTGGCAGGTCGAGCTGTTCTTCAAATGGATCAAGCAGCATCTGCGCATCAAGGCTTTCTACGGAGTGTCGGAGAACGCGGTCAAGACGCAAATTTGGACCGCCATCGCCGTTTATGTGCTGGTGGCCATCGTACGCAAGCGTCTGGGGCTCGACTTGGAACTCTACGCGATGCTGCAAATCCTGAGTGTCTCCTTGTTCGAGAAAGTCCCCTTGAGTCAAATACTTACGCAAAATGCTACGCACCCCGAACCACCGGACATCCGCAACCAATTGCAAATGTTCACCTTTTAACCGGACACTCATGGCCACTCGTCACTCATCACTCGTGCCAAATCACGCGTCTAATCGTGGCGCGTCCAGGAGCTTTGCGGCGTCGGCGGATGCAACAAAGTCTGCATCACCACGCAATACTGCTCGGTCTTCTCGCGCAGCGCGGCAATTTGTTCGGGCGTTGCGCCTCGCGCGGCGATGTCGAAGTTGACGCGGATGTTCTCGAAGCCTACTGGGACTTTTTTGGAAATGCCCAGCGTGCCACGCAGGTCGAGGTCGCCTTCTACTGTGACTTCGATGCGTTCGGTGGGGATGTTCATGGCGGCGGCGACCATCTGACAGGTGATTTGCGCGCAGGCGGCGAGCGCGCCCAGCAGCAGGTCGCCGGAACAGGCACCGGCCCCAGCGCCGCCGACGCCTTTGTGCGCTTCGGCCTGGTGGATGGCCCGCCCTATGTCCACCGAGCAGGAGATCGGCGCGCCGGTCTGCGCGCCTTTTGCGCGAATGGTAATACGCGACGTAGTGGGGTCGGCGCGGTATTGCTCTTTCAGCGGCTTTTGCAACGTGCGAAGATCCAAGGTTGCCTCATTTCTCGCGCATTTTCGCGCGCATCGTCGTGCGAATCCGACGGCAGCTTCGGCCCAGACTTCTTGAAGCCGCTCCATGTGCATGCTAGCATGCCAACGCTTCAAAGGAATGCTCATGCCCAAATTCGTAATCGAACGCGATGTTCCGGGAGCCGGCGACCTCACCGAGGCGCAATTGCGCGAAATGTCGCAGAAATCGGTCGCGGTGTTGAAGGGAATGGGGCCGCAGATCCAGTGGCTGCACAGCTACGTCACCGGCAACAAAGTGTATTGCGTGTATCTGGCTCCGGACGAAGCGACGGTGCAAGAGCACGCGCGGCGCACCGGGATTCCCTGCAATCGCGTCTCGGCAGTGCGGCATCTGATCGATCCCACTACCGCGGAGTGAAATCCAGCGCGACCGTCCAGCGGCGCGCAAATTTTTTCGCCATCAGCAGCAGCTGTCGGCTCAGGCCCTGCTCAGCCGCTAGCCCGGCTGCGACGGCGCCTCAGGCACCAGCACTTCTTCAATCGCCCGATCGAGCGGCATGTTCCAGCCTTCGAGCCACGCCGTTGCGCTCGCGGTGTTGGCGAGTGCCTGCCGGGCTGGTTCGAGGATTGCCTCCAGTTTCGCCTGCTCGGCGCGCGTCAACGGTGCGCCAATACTTTTGCGCAGCGCAGCGGCGACGCCTGCCAGGCGCAGCGAACGCTCGGGCTGCCGTTGCGCGGACGCCGAGCACGCGCAACACTCCAGCAGGCGCGCGATTCCCCGCTTGTGATCGAGTTCCTGAAAAATTTTCAAGCTTTCACGATACAAAGAAAGTGCCGCGGCACAATTCTGCTGTTCGCGCGCCAGGTTTCCCAGATCGGCAAGCGTCCCAGCAATGCCCCAGGTATCGCCCAGTTCGCGAAAAATTGTGAGGCCCTGTTCATACAGAGCGCGCGCCGCCGCTAAATCGCCCTGCTCGCGCGCCACATCTCCCTGATTGTTGAGCGACCACGCGACGCCAGTTCGATCGCCGAGTCCTTCGAAGATGGCGCCGCATTCTTCGCACAAAGAGCGCGCGAGGTCGTATTCGCATTGCATCTTCAGGACGCTCGCGAGATTGCTGAGCGCGCGCGCGATCGCTTTCAAGTCGCCCAATTCTCTCCACAGCCCGAGGCTTTCCTGGAACAGCGAAAGCGCCAGCGCGACGTCACCCTGGTCGCGCGCAAGAACGCCGCGCGCGTTCAGCGAGACGACGACGCCTTGCTTGTCGCCCAACTGACGGCCGATCACCAGACTTTCCATCATGAGCGCGTCCGCCGCGGCGATTTCTCCCTGCTCGCTCGCCAGCACGCCCGCGGCAAACAAAGCGCGCGCCCGCGCCTTCGTGGGAGCCGCTGCTGCCGGCATGCACAACAGCTTGCCCAACCGGTCGCGACCTTCCGCGAGATATTCGCGCGACTCCCAGAAACGAAACAGCGCCGTGCCGAGACGCAGACCCCAGTCCGCGTCTCCAGATTCGGTCAACCACTCCAGGCCGGCGCGAAAATTGTCGTGTTCGAGCGCGATGCGCTCGCGCCCTTCCGCACCTTCCGCGCCGCTTTCGGCCGTGGCCGCCTCTTCGGCCAGCACCAGGCAGTAAGCGGCGTGGGCGCGCTTGGTCGCGGCTTCCTCGCTGCTGGCTTCCAATTTTTCGCGCGCGTACTCGCGGATTGTTTCCAACATGGTGAACCGCGATTCGCCGTTGGCTTGCTCGAGCTGTTGCAGCAGGCTTTTATCCACCATGGACGACATGCCATCGAGCAGATCCAATTCCAGATCGCCCTTGGTATCGCAGACGGCTTCGACGCCTTCCAGCGTGCATCCGCCGACGAACACGGATAATCTGCGGAAAAGTTTCTGCTCGGCGGGACTGAGGAGATCGTGGCTCCAATCGAAGGCCGCGCGAAGAGTTTGCTGCCGTTGCGGCAGGTCGCGCGCGCCGCCAGTTAGCAATTGCAAGCGGCTGGCGAGGCGCGTGCACATCGCGGAGGGCGAAAGAACTTTCACGCGGGCGGCTGCGAGTTCGATGGCAAGAGGGAGGCCATCGAGGCGCGCGCAAATCTCAATGACGGCCGAAGCGTTCTGCTGATTCAATTCAAAATCGGGCCTGGCGGCTACGGCGCGTTGCACGAACAAAGCGACCGCCGGGAATTGCGAAAGCGCATCCAGGGAAGACTTGGCATGCGAATCGGGCACGGCCAGCGCCGGCACGGGGAATTCATGTTCACCGTACACGTGCAGCGCGGCGCGACTGGTCACTAGAATTTTAAGATTGGGCGCGATGGCTAGCAGATCCGCGACGATGGGCGCGGCCTGTATCAGGTGCTCGAAGTTATCGAGCAGGAACAGCACCGGCGCGTGTGATGAATCCTGGAAATGTTTCTTGAGCAATTCGAGCGGCGACTGACCTCCGGCCTCGCGAATGCCCAGCGTCTGCACGATCACGGAAGCGATTAAGGCGGGATCGCGCAGCGGCGAGAGCGGGACAAATTGAATTCCACCGGGGAAGTTTTCCAGCAGGCCGGTGGCTATTTCCACGCCGAGCCGTGTCTTGCCGATTCCGCCTGGACCCGTGATTGTCAGCAGGCGCACATCTTTCGAGAGCAGGAGCTCCTTCGCGGCCGCGATTTCCTTTTCGCGCCCTACGAAAGCGGTGCGCTGCACGGGAATATTGGTGCCGCGAGGCTCGGCTTGCTGCGCGGGTTTCTCCGAGAAGCGCTCGCGTATCGCGGCAAGTTCGCGCGCCAGATCTCGAGTAGACACGTAGCGCTTGTCGGGATCCTTCGCCAGACAGCGTTCAATCGCCCAGCAGAGCGGCGCCGGGACGTCGGGATTTTGCACGGCGATCGGCTCGGCGTGTTCGCGCATGATGGCTACCAGAATTTCCGCGGCTGTGTTTCTGGGAAACGCGCGTTTTCCGGTGACCATTTCGTAGAGCACCAGGCCAAACGAGAATTGGTCCGAACGAAAATCCAGCGGCGCGCCGCTGGCCTGCTCCGGCGACATGTATTGCACGGTTCCGATTACGATGCCCGGTTGCGTCTGCCACGAGGAGAGAGTGCCGGTCTCCAGTTGGTCTCCTGCGGGTGACGCGACTTTCGCCAGGCCAAAGTCCAGGATTTTGACGAATCCATCGCGCGAGACCATCAGGTTCTCAGGCTTCACATCGCGGTGCGCGATCCCCGCTTCGTGCGCTTTGGCCAGGCCCTCGGCAACTTGCGCCGCAATTTCGATTGCCTTTCGTATGGGCAGCGAGCCGGCAACGAGCAGCTGGCGCAGCGTCTCGCCCTCGATCAGTTCCATCGCGATGTAGTGAGCGGAACCGTCTTTCGCGAGTTCGTAGATGGTGACGATATTGGGGTGATTGAGCGCGGAGGCGGAGCGCGCTTCGCGTTCGAAGCGGTGCAAACGATCGCTGTCCGCGGATAATTCGGCCGGCAGAAGTTTGATCGCCACGGTGCGATCCAAGCGTGGGTCGCGCGCGCGATAAACCTCACCCATGCCGCCCGCACCAAGCAGCGTGCCGATTTCGTATGGTCCTAGACGTGAGCCTGGAAGGAGGGGCATAGATTGTCTCGGATTATACCCCGACCTATGTCCGGCGCGGCGCACGTGGTGAATCACAGGTGCGATTTGCGGGCCGCACGGCGCGAATCAGCGCCGGCACGACCGAGCGACCGAACGATTTACTTAGAGCTGAGGACGAAGGTGTTGCCGTCAACGTCTTTGAATGCGGCGGCGGTGCCCCAGTCTTCTCGTTTCGGCTCCATTACGAATTGCACGCCTTTGCTCTTCAACTCGCGCGCGGTGGTTTCGACGTCATCCGCCCAGAATGTAATGTTCATTTGGCTGCCAGGTTGAAGGCTTTCGCCGAATTTAAACAGGACTACCCGTGTGTCCGCGCCGGGGATGCCTAGCTCGATCCAGCGCTGCGCGTCGCTGAATGGCTGGTCTGTAAGCAAGCGAAAACCGAGCTTTTCGGTGTAGAACGCGAGAGCGCGGTCTTGATTGGTGACCGGAATGCTAGCGAACTTGACGCCTTTGATCATATTGCCTCCGCGGTTCGGTCCGGGAGATGCGGACAGCGAGCCGCCTGGATTCTTGGCGGCAGAGCCGCCTTCCGGTTCGTGATTTTGCGCAACGCGCTCCCTGATTGCAATGGCCTATAACTTTAATTAGTATAGTGATTATGCTCCACGTGGCGATCGACGATTACGTTCTGGATGTGCTGCTCCCCGACCTTACCGGCCACGACCATTCGCCCGCGGCGTTCCTCACCTATGTTGTTTTGTGGACTCGACTCTACAGATCTGAGGAGCGGAGCGTGGCCGTGAGCCTGCAGCAGCTCGCGGAGCTTACGGGCTTGTCCAAATCGGCCGTGCAGGCTGCGATTCGGCTGCTGAAACGCCGCTGCCTGATCAGAATAACCAAGGGGTCTGCGACGGCTGTGCCGGAGTATGAGTTGATTCGCCACTGGGTGCGCAGGCGTGCGAAGAGACCGGCGGCCGGCTAGCGCGTGCGGCGGCCGCGCTGCATCACAAATCACCAATCACTACTCACCAATCACAAATTACTGTTCGTCGGGGGCTTTCAGTTCGGGACCACTTGGGCTTCGGGCGGGAGGGTTACCACCGTGGCGTTCCAGCGTGAGAGTGTGTAGGTGTAATGCAGATCGTGCTCGAGAGTAGTGACGAGGCGCGGAAGGTGATCGGTGTCCGAGACGCACGCCGAATAGTGCGGCGCGGCTCCTTTCGCCGGCGCCACATCCCACCAGACGCAGGAGACACTGTCGTAATTGTCGTCCTTGCCGCGGCGAATTTCGCCCGTGGCGTGAATTTTTTCCAGATCACCGTACAGCACGCCGTCCCAAATCATGAAGGGGCCTCGGCCGCATTCTGGAAACGGATTTAGATTGGCGGGATGGCTGACCCAGACGGCTACATTTTCGGTTTTGTTGTAATACGTTCCGTCGAGCCAGATTTCGCGCACGGAGATGTTGTGCATTTCGCGCAGAATGCCGACGCGTTCCATGCGGCCGGGGCAATCCACTTTCGAAAGCTCAATAATCGCCGGCTGGCCAGTGGGATATTTCACCAAGACGTCGTTCTGCCAACTGGTGGCCTCCTGTATGGCTTCCTGCGAGCGCTTCAATTCCAGATATCCGGGATCGGGAGGGTGCGAGCAGGCGCCGAGGCACGCGGCGACGATGACCAACCGCAGAAGAAAGCGAGAGATTCGCATGTGCGTGCCTCCGAGAGGTGCGTGAGAGTTGCGCTGAATAGGAAGCCCCGCGCTATCGTAAACCGAGAATGCGGGCTGCGTGCGGCAGGTTGGCACCATGTCTCCGACCAGTTACCGGCAGCAACTGTGAAGGGCCGGCGCGTCAAGATTCACCGGGCGCGGGTCACACCTCACTCATCGCCAATCATTACTCACGAATCACAACCGCTGCGCGACTCGGTGGTATATTTAGGGAATAGGCGAGGCACCCAAAATGAGCGACCGAAAACCACCTTTTGCCAGCGTGGAGGAAGCGCTGGAAGATATACGCGCCGGACGCATGATCGTCCTGGTGGACGACGAAGATCGCGAGAACGAAGGCGACTTGGCCATGGCCGCTGAAAAAGTGACGCCCGAAGCGATCAACTTCATGGCGAAATTCGGCCGCGGGCTGATTTGCCTGGCGATGACTGAACAACGTTGCGACGCGTTGGCGCTGGCGCCGATCACGCCGCGCAACACTTCGATGTTTGGCACGCCATTTTGCGAGCCGATTGACGCGCGTCGCGGCACCACTACGGGAACGAGCGCGGCGGATCGAGCAACTACGATTCTGGCCGCGACCAGCCCGAACACTCATCCCGAAGATCTGGCGCGGCCGGGGCACGTTTACACCTTGCGCGCGCGCAACGGCGGAGTTCTGGTGCGCGCGGGACAAACGGAAGCTTCTGTGGATCTGGCGCGCCTTGCGGGCTTGGACCATTCCGGCGTGATTTGCGAAATCATGAATGACGACGGAACCATGGCGCGCATCCCGCAGCTGGTTGAATTTTGCCGGCTACATTCCATGAAATTGTTGACCGTGGCGGACCTGATCCGTTATCGCATGCAGCACGAACGGCATGTGCGGCGCATCGCCGAATCCGTCCTGCCCACGCGCCACGGAAATTTCCGCATGATTGCATATTCGAACGACGCCGACCACGAACTGCACGTTGCGCTGGTACGCGGGGAGTTGGCCGACCTCACGAAATCCGGGCCGCCGCTGGTGCGCGTACATTCGCACTGCCTCACCGGGGACGTTTTTGGTTCGACGGCGTGCGATTGTCACGCGATCATCGAACGCTCGCTCGCAGCGATCGCGAAGGAAGACCGCGGCGTGTTCGTTTATTTGCATCACACCGGGCGCGGATTTCAGATTGACGCGCCGCCGCGCGAAGCGGAAAACGGCGAGTTGCCGCGGATTCGTTTTCACGCGCGTGAGGAAGTGGAGCAGGATTTAGGGCGTCAGCGGTTGGTGCAGCGCGAAAGCGGAATCGGCGCGCAGATATTGATTGATTTGGGATTGCGGCGGATTCGCGTGCTGACGAATCATCCGCGCAAGGTGGTCGCGCTCGAAGGCTACGGGTTGGAGATTGCCGACCAGGTGCCGCTCGCGGTTGACGCGTCGAAATCGAGCCACCAGAATTTGTAGCGCGCATTACGGGTCTTCATCGGCGATTCACCGTCAGCGGTTCGTCGTTACTTGGCGTAGATGAGAACTACGAACGTGCCAGGGACCGCCATCATGCGCGGCTTTGGATTTTCGTTCGCGGACGGCGGTGCCGGCGCGAAATCGGCGGTCACCAGATAGACCTCGTGCGATTTCGGGTCAAGAGCCATGGTGCGCGCTCCTCTTTGCGTCACCACATTTTCCAGCACTGAAAATTTGTCGGGTGCATCTTCGTGCACCACAGTGAGCGTCGCGCTCATTCCGTTCGACGCGAAGGCGAACCCCGTGCCGGGATCGAACGCGTTGGCGTCCACACCATCGCCGATTGCCGGTGTCGCAATCACTTTTCCGGAATCGGCGTCCACTACGGCCATGATTTCATTGTGGCAGCCGGCGAACAGCCGGCGATGCGCGACGTCTATCGCCAGACCCGACGGCTCCTCGCACGGGGCGAGCGGCCACTGCGCTGTGACTTTCAGACTCTGCGTGTCAATCTGCAGCTCCTCGCTTTTGTCTTCGATGTTCACGTAGACGTG
Organism: uncultured Acidobacteriota bacterium; assembly: GCA_963786205.1. GTDB lineage: Bacteria > Acidobacteriota > Terriglobia > Acidiferrales > UBA7541 > Palsa-295. The sequence continues at coordinate 25,514 of CAWAYG010000008.1, read as the reverse complement.
CCCGGCGCCATCCGCGACGGCAAATTCCGGCTTGCCCGTTACCGGGATCGTTCCCAGCACGTTGCCGGTCGCGGCGTCTATCGCGGTCACATCGTTGCTGTGGCCATTCATTGCGAAGACGCGCTTCGACGCGGGATCGTAAACGATCGCATCGGGATTCATTCCTGCTTTCGCGCTGCCGATTACTTGCAGTGTCTGCAGGTCGAAAATCGTGACGGTGCCGGCGCGGCCGTTGGAGGTGAAGCCGCGGTCGAGTTCGGGCGCGAAGGCGATGCCGTGTACGCCGTCGGTATTCGCGATTTCGCCGGCGACTGTGCCGGTATCCACGTTGACGACGACCACTTTCGTGCCGCGGGAGATGAACAGGCGGCGCGTTGGCGAATCGAACGCGACGTAATCCCAGCCGCCCTCGCCTACAAGCGGAATTTTCTTCTGCAGATGATAGCCGGAAGGCCCGGGCGCGGACGTGTATGCGGATGCGGTGCGCGTTGCGGACTTCGTTGCGGTGGTTGCAGCGAGCGTTGCGAGGATGAGTGCTGGCACTGCGATGGCTGACCAAACAACTTTCTTCGTTAGCATGGGTGTCTCCGAGGGTTGATTTTCTTTTGCTGGTGGGGCGGGACGCAAGGGAAAAAGATTTAACACGGAGTTCACAGAGGGAAGGCGGAGAACACAGAGAAAGACGAAGCCACCGCTGAGACGCAGAGGGCGCAGAGAAAGCCCGGTCTGCTTCGCTGCTAGGGCGATTTGTGCGGCGGCGGTGGCGGCGTGACTTTCAAGTACGGGCGCATCTTGTCGAGTTTGCGCTGGCTGATGCCTTTGATCGCCAGCAAATCTTCGACGCGCCGGAACCGGCCACTCTTCTGCCCGAATCCACAATGGCTTGGGCAGTTTTGGGGCCGATGCCGGGGACTTGCTGCAGTTCCTTAACATTCGCGACGTTCAGATCCAGCGGGTGTGCTGGCGGCGTCTTTTTCTGCGCAGCCACCGCAAGTGCACAGACGAAAAAAACAATCACGATAATCGCGGCGCGTTTCACGGCTCTCGCCGCACGTGCGCGATCACGTCATCGTAGGTGGATCGCATGTCGCACATTCGTTGCCAAGACCAGCCGTGCCTAAATTTGCCGATTCCCTTGTGCGTCGTACTCGGTGACTTCGCCGAAAAGCGCGGCTTGGTCCGCGATTTGCGCGCGGTCGCCGACCAGGACGATTTGCGCGTTGGCGGAATCGAAGTGGCGGCGGGCAGCGAGTAGAATGTCGTCGGCCGTGAGCCTGTGAACTTTCTGGCGATAGGTTTCGAGATGATCCTCGGGCAGGTGGTCCAGGTAAATGGTGGAAAGCTGGCCGAGCAAGCCATCCTGCGTGGCAACGCCGAGCGAAAAAACGCCAGTGAGGTAGCTGCGCGCGCTCTCGAGTTCTTCGGGAGTGACGGGCAGCGAGCGCATGCGGTCCATCTCGTAGAAGATTTCGGTGAGAGTGGCGGCGGCTACTTCGTTCCGCACCGCTGCATGCACGCTGAAATATCCGTGCTGCCGAAGCGATTGTAGGCCGCTGCGGGGGCTGTAGGTGTAGCCCTTCTGTTCGCGGATATTAATGACCAGGCGCGAATGAAACGCGCCGCCATAAATTGAATTCGCGAGCACAAGGCGGAACCAATCCGGATCGCGGCGCGTGATCGCCATATTGCCCAATAGCACCTGCGTCTGCACGCTGCCCGGCAGATGCACCAGGTGAACTTTGCGGCCGACATTGTGCGGCGGCGCGGGCGAGATGATCGGGCGGGGCTGCGGAGCCGTCCAACTGCCGAACACTTTTTCAATTTGCGCGAACATGGCATCGGCGGAAAAATCGCCGACGACGATCAGCAGCGCGTTGGCCGGAGCATAATTGTGGTGATAGAACTCCTCGAGTTGCGGATGCTCGATGGCTGCCACCTGTTCTTCTGTAGGCGAGACGACGGCGTAAGGATGTTCACCAAAAAGGACGCGGCGGAAGCGTTCGCTCGCAAGAAAACCAGGTGTAGTGCGCTCGATGCGCAGGCCTTCGATTTTGCGGCCGCGCTCACGTTCGAATTCCTCGGTAGGAAACGAAGCGTTGCGCGCGAGATCGCCGAGCAGATCGAAAAGGCCTTCGGAAAATTCAGCGAGGCCGGAAATGGAGATGGCGCTGGAATCCGCGCCGGCGTGCGAGCCCAGGTCCGCGCCCATCCGGCGGAGGTCTTCTTCAATCTGGCGGCTGGTGCGCGAAGCGGTGCCGGTGCGCACCACTGTAGCCGTCAATTCGGCGAGGCCCGGCGCGCGGTGAGCGACGATGGCATTGCCGCTGCGAAAGAAAAGCTGCGCGGAAATTTTCGGAAACGTGCGCAGTTCCGCGAGTACAACTTGCATGCCGTTGGGCAGAGTGCGCACCGCGCGCGTGGGCCACGCAACGGGGCGTTCGGGGCCGAGTGCGGGAACGAGACTCGCAGAAGCTTGAGCCACAGCGATAGAATCCGTCGTGGTAGTCATCGGTTTCGTAGTTGTTCCGCTCATGCGGCCACGTCCTTTGCGATGGGACGGCGCACCAGAATCGCGCGATTCGCCGGGACGAGATATTTTCGCGCGGCGGCCTGCACCTGCGCGGGCGTCACAGCCTGAAAGCCATCGAGCACGGTGTTGATTCGCCCGGGGTCGCCATCGAACAACGTAAAGCATGCGAGATAGTGCATCAAACCGAAGCGTGGCATGTGCGCTCCCATTCCGCCTTCGAGATTCGAATAGTAATCGGCGCGCAGTTTCACTTTCACCGGCGCCAGTTCGTCTTCGCTGATTCCCTGCTCCTGAATTTCGCGGATGATTTCGTCGTACGCGGCGATCGTTTCGTCGCTGGTGAATTCGGGCTTGTGAAAAATGCGCGTTACCATTTGCGTGGGGCCGTTGGTTTCGACGAAGTCCGCGCCGCCATCCGTTTCTACGGCAATTTCTTTTTCCAGCACCAGGCGGCGATAGATGCGTCCCACGCGGCCGCCGTGCAGCGCGTGATCCAGAATCGAAGCGGCGTACCAATCGGGATTGTGGCGATCCGGCACGGTGTAGCCGATCGCGATCGCGGGCAACGGGCCGAATTTTTCGATTACCTCGCCGCGGCGTTCTTCGGTTTGCGGCGGCTCGGTCACATCTGCACGCGGCGGCAGCGGATGCGTGGGGATATTTTCAAAATGGCGCTTCGCGAGCGCGAAACCTTCGGCGGGATCGAGATCGCCGACCATCAGCAGTACGGCATTGTTTGGCGAATAGTAAGTGTGAAAAAACGTTTGCACGTCGGCGAGCGTCGCGGCATCCAGATCCGCAAAATCGCCGTAGAAATTGTGCGCATTGGGCCAATTGCGGAAGGCCACGGGCGGCAGGTCGAGCCACGGAAAACCGCCGTAGGGCTGGTTCATCACGTTGACGCGGACTTCTTCTTTCACCACGTCGCGCTGGTTGCGCAGATTCTCGTCGTCCACTTTCAGCGCGCGCATGCGATCGGCTTCGAGCCAAAGCACGCGTTCTAGCGCGTTCGACGGGACAGATTCGAAATAATTTGTGATGTCGTAATTCGTGGTGCCGTTCAACATGCCGCCGGAGGAGTTAATCAGGCGAATGTGTTCCATTTTCCCGGCGTTTTCCGAGCCTTGAAACATCATGTGTTCGAAGAGATGCGCGAAGCCGCTGCGGCCGCGGGGCTCGAGACGAAAACCGATTTGATAATAGACGCCGACGGTGACGACGGGAGCGGAGCGGTCCGGCGAAATGACCACGCGCAAGCCGTTCGCGAGCGTTGCGTGTTCGACTGGGATGTGCAGATTCTTCACTGCGATTTCCTCCTGGAACTTTTCAGAGCGCGTTCGAGCTGCTTTAGTTTGGCTTTCGGATTTTTAGCTAGGACGCGCGCGGATAGGCGCACTAGCGTGGCGTAGGAATCGCCGAATTCGCGCGGGTAGCGGCGCAGGGCGCGCTGATGCTTTTTTACCGTGGCGTAATCGCCGCGCGAAGCGGGTCCGGTCCACGCGGCGCGCGGGCCGTGTTTTTCGAAATTGTCGAGCATCTGGCGGATTAGTGGGAGCAGCGTCACCACGGCGTGCGCACGTGTGAAGCCGACTTTGATCAGCAGTTGCGCGGCGGCTTCGGTCAAGGCCAGCGCGTGACCGGCGACCAGCGTGCCAGCGGTGTGATAGGCGGGTTTGCTGCTGCTTGCGACAGGCACGGGAACGCCACCGAGCGCCCGAGCCATGGCACCAGCGGCGCGTCGTGCGCGCGGATGGCCTTCGATCGCGAAAACTACGCCTTTCAAATTTGGTCGCGAATTTTTCGTAAATGTTTGCATTGGATGAATCGAGCCGGTGGCTGCGCCGCAACGCGCCAGCGGCTGCAATACTTTATTGTCCAGCACGCCGCTTCCGTGCAGCACGATTTTGCCGCGGCATTTATGGCCGGCAAGTTTGGCAAGCTGACGCGCTACGTCTGCCAGAACATCGTCTGGCGTGGCTAACAGAATAACATCGGCATCCATGACTTCGCTCGTGAGTGTGCCGAGTGGTTTTCCTGCGCCAATCGCGAGCACGGCAGCACGGGAATGGGCTGCGGAGCGCGTCACGACCGGGCCGATGCGCCAACCGAGCTGCCGCAGAGAACGACCGAGCGCGCAGCCCAGGCGTCCTGCGCCGACGATGGAAATAGAGCGCGACATGCAAAGTGATAGCATAGCGTGTTCGCACCACGCGCGCTGGGAGAAATTTCAAATTGCATTGGTTCTGGACCGGATTGCTGGGTTGCATTGCGTTTGGGTGGTTGCTTGCGGCCATTGAATTGGCGCGAGGGGCGTATCTGATTCCGGCGCTGAATCAAGTCCTGCTACACGCGGTTGAAAATGCTCACAGCGGCAAGCCCGAAGCCGCACCGCGCGTTTCGATTTTATTTTCAGCTCTGGACGAGGCAGAAAAATTGCCAGCGGCACTGGAAACGTTTCTGGCGATGGATTATCCGGATTATGAGGTCGTCGCCGTCGACGATCGCTCCGAAGACGCGACCGGCAGCATTTTGGACGCGGCCGCGCGCACCAATCCTCGGCTGAAAGTGGTGCATGTCACTTCCCTTCCCGCGGGCTGGCTGGGCAAACCGCATGGATTGCAAACGGCTTTCGAACATTCGACCGGCGAATGGCTCGTGCTCACCGATGCCGACGTGCGTTTCGAGCCGAACGTATTGCGCACCACGATCGCGCTCGCGGAACAGAGACATTGGGACCACTTGACGCTGCTGTGCCACGCGGAAATGTTCACGCTGGGTGAAAAAATCGCGATGACGTTCTTCGGGATGTCGTTCATGCTAGGCCTGCGGCCTTGGCGCGCGAGCGACCCCAAATCGGGCGGCTATGTGGGCGTCGGAGCATTTCAACTGATCCGGCGTAGCGCTTACGAAAAAATGGGGACGCATCGGCGCCTGGCGATGGAAGTGGTGGACGACGTAAAAGTGGGAAAACTGGTGAAATCGGTGGGGTTGCGCTCGGGCATCGCGAAGGCTGGGCGGGCGGTCTGCGTGCATTGGCACGCGGGACTGGGAAACATTATTCGCGGAACGACCAAGAATTTTTACGCGACCACCGGCTTTCGCTGGTGGGTGGCTTGTGGGCAGGTGGCTGGGACTTTGCTGATGTTCGTGCTGCCCTGGGTGGCTTTGCCGTTTGTGCATGGATGGGCGCGAATATTTGCGGTCGTGGCGATTGTGCTGCCGGTGACGGCGCAGGCTGGAACGGCGCTGGAATTTGAGGAGTCGCCTTTGTATGCGATGACGCAGCCGTTGGGGGCTTTGATTTTTGTTTGGATGATCGTGCGGTCAACGATTGTGACTTTGCGGCAGGGAGGGATTCGGTGGCGGGGGACGTTTTATGCGATTGAGGAGTTGAAACGCGGAGTGGTGTGAGCTTCAGGATCGCTCCATTATGGCAGGCCGTGGGGTTGCGGCAGCGGGCGGTTCGCGAATCGCCCCTACGGCAGAGACGCAGAAAAACGCATTGCTACTTGAAGAATGAGTAGGAAACGAAGAGGAAGTGGAAGTCCACGCCGGGATTGAAGTTGTGGCGATAGGCGTTGGAGATGTGCTGGTATTTGTAGCCGAAGCGCCAGGCGCGATTGCGCGAAGAATTGAACCAGTCCACTCCGGTTTGAAAATCGAACGTGAAATTAAATTGCGTGCCGCCGGGAACATCCACGGGCACGGGCCTCACCGACGCGACGAATCCCGCCGTGGAAGCGATGAACGGCTGCAGACGATGCTCGCGGCGAAAATTCAGCTTCAGCCCGATGGGATTCACGCCGCCGCCGTAGACCGTCTCACGGCCGTTGGTGCAATAAGCGATTTGACTCGGGTTCGGCATGCAGACCTGGTAGGTGTACTGACGCACGGTTTCAACAGGGACGACGTCGAGGGTGTATTGCAGAGAAGTGGAGGGCTTATCGTACAGCGTTCTCGCATAACGCAGGGCCAGAACGCCGAGTTGGCGGTTCGAGGTGCTTCCGAAGACCTGGGAATTGCCGACCGAGTAACCGCCCCACACGGCGAATTCGTTGCCGGGGGGATGGAGCGGCTGCGGTTGCGGGGCGGTTTGCGAGCGGGCCGGCGCCGAAAATGCGACTGTAACTACAGTCAAGAGCAGAAGCGCGTGCAGGCGCGATCGAGCGAAGGATAATATGTCGCGCACTGCGTTTTCTCCGAGCCACAAAACCCGCACAGGATATCAGAAACGTACGCCCGCAATCACGATTTCTTCGACACTCTTGCGGCGCGCGTCCGCGTTCTTGGTGGCGGAAGGTGAGCGATGGGTGGCTCTTCGACCGCAGCGGCAGCGGCGGAAGCCGCAAGCGGCGAATCAATCGCAACCGGCGAAAATATGGCACCGAAGTCACGTTGCTTCAGGGCGCGGACGCGATCGCGAATGCTCGCCGCTCGTTCGAACTCGAAATTCTTTGCCGCCTCGCGCATTTGAGTTTCCAGTTGCGCGATGGCCTGCACCATTTGCGCTTCGCTGGTGATTTCGCCGATCACAGGCTCGTCTGCCGGCACCGTGAGGTAGTCGGCTTCGATTATGCGCGCGAGCTGCATGTCCACGGACTTGATGATGGATTGCGGCGTGATGTTGTGGTCGCGATTGTAGGTTTCCTGAATGGCGCGGCGGCGGCTGGTTTCGCCGATGGCCTGGCGCATGGAATCCGTCATGCGATCGGCGTAGAGAATGGCGCGGCCTTCGATATGTCGTGCGCAGCGGCCCATGGTCTGAATTAACGATGTGGCGCTGCGCAGATAGCCTTCTTTATCGGCGTCGAGAATCGCGACCAGCGAAACTTCCGGCAGGTCCAGGCCCTCGCGCAGCAGGTTTATGCCGATCAGCACGTCGAATTCGCCGCGCCGCAGATCGCGCAGAATGCGCACGCGTTCCAACGTATCAATTTCAGAGTGCAAGTAGCGCACGCGTATGCCGACTTCGGCGAAATATTCGGCGAGGTCTTCGGCCATGCGCTTGGTGAGCGTCGTGACCAGGATGCGTTCGTTACGCGCGGTTCGCTGGCGGATTTGCTCCAGCAGATCGTCCACCTGGCCTTTCACCGGGCGCACTTCGACTTCGGGGTCGACAAGACCAGTAGGGCGAATCACCTGCTCGACCACCACGCCGCCAGTCTTAGTTAGCTCGTACGGCCCGGGCGTGGCGGAAACATAGACAACTTGATTGGTGCGGTGCTCGAACTCCTCGAAAGTGAGCGGACGATTATCGAGGGCCGAGGGCATGCGGAAACCGTAGTTCACGAGCGTTTGTTTGCGCGAGCGGTCGCCGTGATACATCGCGTGTAGCTGCGGCACGGTCTGGTGCGATTCGTCGACGACGAGCAAATAATCGGACGGCACGTAATCAAGCAGGGTCGGCGGCGCTTCACCGGGCAAGCGGCCGGAAAGATGGCGCGAATAATTTTCGATGCCGTGGCAGTAGCCGATGGTGCGCATCATTTCGATATCGAAATTGGTGCGCTGCACGATGCGCTGCGATTCCACGATTTTTCCCTGGCGGCTCAGTTCCCCTTTCCACCATTCCATCTCTTCGTAGATGCTTTGGATGGCGCGCTCGCGCTGCTCGGCGGGCAGGACGTAGTGCGTTTTCGGGTAAATCGGCTGGCGCGTGATATCGCCTTCGCGCGTCAGGCGGATTTCGCCGGTGAGCGGATCAATCCTTCGGATGGCTTCGATCTGCGTGCCCCACAGTTCGATGCGCACGGCGAGATCGTCGTAGGGCGGGTAAATTTCGATGATGTCGCCGCGTACGCGGAAAGTGCCGCGACGCAAATCTTCGCTGCGCTCGTACTGGATTTCCACCAGCTTGCGCAGGATCGTTTCGCGATTGATGGACATGCCCTTTTCGAGCAGCAACATCATCCCGTAATAGGCTTCCGGCGAGCCGAGGCCGTAGATGCAAGAGACCGAAGCAACGATGATCACGTCGCGGCGCTCGAAGAGGGAGCGGGTGGCGCTCATGCGCAGCTTGTCCAGCTCGTCGTTGATGGTGGATTCTTTTTCGATGTAGGTGTCGCTGGCGGGGACGTAGGCTTCGGGCTGGTAATAATCGTAATAGCTGACGAAGTATTCGACGGCGTTATCGGGGAAGAACGATTTGAATTCGTGAAAAAGCTGCGCGGCGAGGGTTTTGTTGTGCGCCAGCACAATCGTCGGGCGATTAATTTCCTCGATGACCTTGGCCATCGTGAAAGTTTTGCCCGAGCCCGTGACGCCCAGGAGGACCTGGTGGCGGTCGCCAGCCGAGAGGCCGGAGAGAAGCTGCGAGATAGCTTGCGGCTGGTCGCCGCGGGGTTCGTAGTCGCTGGCTAGCTTGAAATTCATACATAAGTCCTCAGCGCGCAAAACGCGCTACGCGGAAAATTTTAATTATAACTCATTTCGGCGCGGCGTGCTTGGACATCGGGCTGGCAAAAAATCGTTTACCGCAGAAACGCAAAGGGCGAAGAGAAAGGCAAAAGATTTAACACAGAGGAATACCGGAGAGCACAGAGAAAACGGGAGAAAGCGCAACGCGCCAATCGGGAGATTGGCGTCCCCAGGCGGCTTGCGGAACGCGCTCGTCAGCGGCGCGTGGTCTTGTAACTGAAAAGTTTTTGGCATTCCTTGCGAAGAAAACCGCCTATGACGGGGATGCGGTGATTGCCCTTGCGGAAGACGAACTGGCAGGAGATTAGGCACGCTCGCCACTTGTAATCTTCCGTGCCGCACTTTCGGCCGTAGGCGGCGATATCTTCCTGCGAGACGCCGTAAACAACCGCGCCAATTCTGGACCACACGCACGCGCCGGCGCACATTGCGCAAGGCTCGTGCGTGGAATACAGGACGAAGTCGGGCAGATAGCGGCCGTAACCGCTGCACACGTATTTGAGCGTTTCGAGTTCCACGTGTTTGATGCTGGAGCCAGAAGTTTTCACGCGGTTGCCGGCGCTACTGATGACCACCTCGCGTTTGCCCACCAGCCGCGTGATCACCGCGCCAATGGGATAGTCGCCGCGGTCGCCCGCGAGCTTGGCCTCCGCAATAGCCAGCTGCATGAACTTCTTTTTCGGCTTGTAGGACGCAGGGATCATGCGAATAGATTATAGCTGTTTGTGGCAGGAGTTTGTGGCGATGGGCGCAGAAGACTAGCTCATCAGGGTAGAGGCAAACCGGCCCCGATTGCTCGGGGCCGGTTCGATCTCCGATCTAAAACCGGTCAGTTCTTCTCCGGGTGCTTTTCCTCGTCTTTTGGTGGCTTCTTCTCGTCCTTTTTTGGCTCTTTGTTTTGGTTCTTCGGCGCTTCCTGCGCCGCAGCGGCTGGTTTTTTCGGTGCCTCGGTTGGCTTCGCTGCAGGTGCAGGCTTTTCGGCCACGGGTGGCTTCGCAACGGGCGCCGGCTTCGGTGCGGGGGGCGGCGGAGGTGGCTTGACGGCCGCTGGCTCCTTCGCGGGCGCAGCCGGCTTGGCGGCCTCGTCGCGCGAGTTTGTATCGTCGTGCGAGGGCGGAGGCGTGGATTTTTTGGGTGGTTGCGCTTCGCCGTTCGCGGCCTTGGCCGTATTGGCATTGGGCTTGGCGTTTGCGTTGTTGTTCGCGTTACCGGCCGGAGGATTCACCTTATTGGGTTGCTCCGAGGCGGCTGGATTCGAAGCGTTGCGAGCCGGTGGCGGTGCATTGGCTGGCTTACCAGCTGGCGGGCCTGCGTTCGCGGGCTTACCTCCCGGCGCTCCCGTAGGTTTCGCTGCGATGGTCGGTCGCGTTGCAGGCTTGACGCTCGTGTTTGGATGCGCGTTGGGCTTCGTAGCCGGCTTATACGCCGCCGGGGTCAAAGGCGCCGAATGCCCGACGGGTATGGCCTTGGGCGACGGAGCCATCTTCGTGACCACTGGATGGCTCGCGAGCGATGCGGGTGGCCGCGCAGAAGCCGCTGCGGGACGCGCCGGCCCCCTAACACTCTCCGCGGTTGGTGCGACAGGCTTTGCGGACATCACCTTAGGACTAGACACCACCTCCGCCGACACCTTGACCGACGCGGCAGCGACGGGCTGTCCGCCTTGAAACGCCCTCTGCGGAACGGCGGTAACGGCACCGGGAGCAGCCTGGTTCGAGTACGTGATCTTAGTGACGGTGGTCGTGTGGTTGTTGATGATCGTGGTGTTGTAAACGTTGGTGATCTGCGTCCTGTTAATCACGGTCGTGCTGGTAATGTTGACGTTCGTCATGTACGCGGCGCTCGTGTGGTACCCGGGAACCCAGACGTCGCGCGGCCCCAGCGGGACCCAGGCGACGCCGGCAACTCCGCCGCCGATCTCGATGGACGCGCTAAACCCGCCGCCGCCGACAAAGCCAACCAGCGCCGGTGCGTAAACGGGGCGCACACCCCATCCGCCGCCTACGACCGCGACTCCGCCGACTCCGACCACAGCAACCGGGCCTGGGACCCATCCCCATGCGCCGCCGACGTAAGCCCAGCGTCCATAATGGAATGGCGCGAACCCCCAGGGTGCGTCGTCAACCCATGTCCATCCCCAGGGACCGACAAAAGCCCAATGGCCGGTGTGATAGGGCGCCCAATCACCTGCAACGCCCGTCGGAACCCATACGGGACCGTATGTTGGGTCTGTCCGCCAAGTTCCGTAGGTGTCGAGATCTTCGTACCCGATAACCTCTCGGGAGACGTAGCGTGCGGACATTGCGTTGTCTTCCCGATGATCGCGATCCGTGCACCAACCATCGAAATCGTCGGGATCGGGAATATAGTCGGCGCTGTAGTTAATCTGGTCAGTGCCCTGAAACGCGTACTGCTGGCCGCCTGCTAAGTCGTACTCCTGGCCCCCCGCGGTTACTGCGCCGGCGCCGTTGCGAACCGTGATGAGGGTTTCTGTGCCATCTGGGTCCACGTCCACGCGATATTCGCCGGGGCGCAGAATCGTGAACGCGACGTTGGCGGTGTCAATCTCATAGGCCTCGTTGTCCCACATATGCAGGATGCGAATATCAGCCGTGCCTTGGGCTACTTGAATTTGTACTGCTTGGTCGGCGACGTTCAGGAATGAAATGCCGGTCTGCTCAGAAACGCGAATGGCGGTGCTGCCGAGGTGAAGTTCGGCGCGCGAACCTTCATCGGCCCAGAGCTGATCGCCGGTGGTCAAGGGGCGGTTAGGACCAGCTTCAAGCCAATCTTCGGTGCCGGCGGGTTGAAAGGAAACTGAACCTTGTATGAAGTTGAGCCGCGCGACGCGGCTAGGGGGATCGTCTTGGCCGGCAGTGATGCCCGGCAACGCAAGAAACAGCACGCAGGCTAAGAGCGGGAGCAAAAAATATGAGGTTCTGCTTGATTTTGTTAGCGGCATATTCAGAGACAGCTCCTGTTTGTTTTTGGAGTTTAGAACCAAATGCGCGAGTCGAGGTCGCTCGCTATTTGCATTTTTTGACTGCGAACCGGGCTGGCTGGGGGGATGCGCTCGGATTCATGAAGTTTAACACTGGTTGGGAGAGAAAGTCGCAACTTGGCTCGGGACTTTGAGGTCGAATGTCGCGATTGGGATCGCGAGCTTCGAGCACCCCGAGCTTCACCTATTCGGCTTGCGCATGCCTGGTTGACACGTCGAAGAGAAAGCACAGCCAAGAGTGTGGCTGTGCCACGAAAGCTAAATGCGGCGCTTGGACTGGGGGCTAGGGCGCAGCGGGAGCGTTGGGTATCAGAGTGATTTCGGATTGGGTTTCTACTTGGCCGGCGTAGTGCATTTTTGAGCCGGAGAGGGCGCTTACGATTTCGAAGTCCATTTTCTGCGAGCTGGTTTGGGTGGAGCGCAGCAGCATGCCGGTCTGCAGTGAGATGGTGTCGAGGCTTTGGCCATTGCCGGTCCACGTTCCGGAGGTGCGCAGTCCGTTGTGGCGATAATCTTCCGGAGTGGCGTCGGCATTGGCTGAGCCGTGGCGCGAGATATCGAAAGTCGTGAGAATTACAGCGCACAGTGGACGGGGCGATGCGGCGAGAGGGTTGCCAGTCTCGGCGGGATTCTGCGCGGGTGATGCTGACTGGCCCGGGACCTGGCATGGCTCATCGCGCAGATAACTGGACGATGTGCGCCACAGTAAATTCGCGAGCGGCGTGTTTTCCAGTGGATGCTCGGCTGCCCACTTCTGGCCGATGGCGATTCCTTCGGGAGGCAAATTCCCGCTGGGAGAAAACCCGTTGATCCAGTTGCGCACGGCGGCGGCCGCGGAGGGATTTGTGACGGCTTCATCGAGGCCGGTGATGTGGGAAATCTTCCCGTCGGTTTCGATGGTGAATTCCACGAAGCGGCCTTGCAAATTATTGTATTGCGCATCGAGCGAAGCAGCCGCCGGGTCGTAGGCGTCGGTTTCCGTCGAGGCGCTGGCTTTCTCGTAGGTGGCGCGCAGGCGGGCCGCACCGGGCGTGCCGCTCGCGGCGGGCTGCAGGCCGACGACGTCGAGCCGCACTTCCAGGTCGGCAACCTGCTTCAGCTGTGAGGCGCCTTCGGGATTGGCGATCGGCGTCGTTGTGGTTCCAGTGGTAGTCGTGCGCGATTCGATGTGGTAGCGGAACGATTCGCCCATCGTGAAATTCGGACTTAAGTGAATGCGCTGCGAGGAGGCGTTGCCGACGAACGGCAAAAACAGCAATACGGCTGCGACGGATGCCATGCAGTATGCGAAGGGAGGCAGACGGCTTGCGATCAATTCCTCTGCTCCGTGGTTTCTTGCTCGGCGGCGCGGGGCGCTGATGGGTTCACTGGCTGGATATTCGGGGAACGGATGGGTCCGGTCAGCTTGAGGAGCTGCGCGGCATTGCCAGACGGGCGCGGCGTGTTGCCCGCGCCAGCTTCAGGAATCACGCGCAACTGCAGATTAACGTTGCGCGAAAAATCCACGGAGCCGGAAGCCGCAATGTCCTCCGCGACGCCGGTAAAACGCAATCGCTGGAAGACGATTTTTCCATCGCCGCACGCAAATGCAGCGGTGGCCGCGGGGAAAGAACTCGTCGCCGGAGCTGGCTCAGCTTCGCGCGTGGATTGCAGCAAGCTGATTTTTAGCAGCCTGGCATCGGTGATGCGCGCATTGCCGCGGCATTCCAGCGACGAAACCAGATCGGCGCGAGTGGCGCCACCGGCATCTAACGCAAACTCGCCGGAAGCAGAGCCGGCAAATAAATCCGCCAGCGTGGGAAACGCGGCAGTAAGAGCGGCGAGATCCACATGTGAGTAATCCAGATTGAGCCGGTACGCAGGCGTCGCGGTGAGCTGCGCATCGAGCGAGCCTGCCAGCGCGCCATCAAAGAACTGCGCCGTGGCGCGCGAGACTTCGATGTGGCGCCCGCCCATCTTCACATCGCTCTGGAAATGGTGAAGAGTCATGGGATCGAGCGCGAGTTCTTCTATATTGATGCGTCCTTCCGCGCGAAGATTTTCCGGGACAGCATTCGCGGGCGAACTGGAATTCAAGAATGGCAACATGCGGTCCAGAAAACTCTGCCGCCAGCGCGGATTGAGCCAGCGATCCAGGTCCGCGACGGAGAGCACGTCGGTGGAGAGCGCGAACTGCCATCCGGCGACGTCATCGTGGCGATCGTCGCGCCCATTATCACGACGATCGAACGTGCCGGTCCAGCGCGCGCCGAATGCGTCGGCGGAAGTGAGCGCAATGTGGCGCGACCCCGGCTTCAATTCCGCGCGCGCCCCGATCTGCTTCACCGGCTGATTCAAGAACGGTGTGAGCAGCGACGCGCCGGTAGGTTCCCCTCCCCATTCGATGGTGCCAACGGGTTGCGTCTGCCAGGGAAATCGCGCGCCCTGCCAACGCAAATCGCAACGCACCGGACCGCCAAGATCCCAGCCGCGCGAAATATTCCATCCCAGCGCGCCGGCCGTGGCCACTAGGTCGCGCACTTGCGCAAGATTGCCGAACAAATGATAGACGGGAAATTCCCGCTGGCCCGGGATCGGACTGGCTTCGACATGAAAGGCGCCATCCGTCGCGCCGTACGAAACGGTTGCAGGCAGCAGCGTGAACATTTCGTGGTCGTAACGGAATTGCGCCTGGCTGAGATGCGCGGGGATGCGTAAGGCAGTGCCGGAGAGGTTTACGTTCGCGAGCGCTCCTGCCGCGGACGTCAAGCGCAGCGGCCACGCCGAAAAACCCGCATGCACACTGGCCGAGCCGCGCAACGAGACGTCGGCGGCGACATTCGAGCGAAACGCGCGGATCCAGGCCAGTACGTCGCTCAGGTCCAGCAGCGATTGCGTGATTTCAAATTGCGCGGGCGCGGCTGCGACGGGACTCTTCGGCCTGAAGTGTGCTTCCTCGGCGGCGGGCCAAGCAAAATGCGCGTCGGCGCGCGCCCAGGAATGCGGCGCCTCGATGGTGGCTTCGGTGATGTCGAGGCCAGACGCGAGCGGATAGAGGATCATTTTCGCGTTGACGTTCACGGCGGGATTATCCGGGCGCGCGGCGAAATCCCAGCGATGCAAGCGGCGCAGTTCGGCGCGGCCTTGCAGCGCCCAATTATCGCCCTCGGTTTCCGCGTGAACGACGAGCCCCAAATCTCCGCGAACGCCGAAATCATAACCGTGCGCGAGATGCAGCAGGTCGGAAAGCGAGGCGTCGTCCCACGCGAGGTCGAGCACGGCGGGACGCAGGCGCGACGAAGTGCCGCCAACGTGACCGGAAACGCGAATCGTGCCAGCCTGCTGCAGCAGCACAGCGGCGCGCGCTGGAACCGCTTCCAGGTTCAGAGTCCAGCGACCGGAACGGTCGGGTTCGATGTAGCCGTTCACATCGGTCAACGCGAAGGGAAGTTTTTCCTCGCCGCGTTTGAAATTGATACGGCCGGAAGTTACGTCTATGCGGCCGAAGCGCACCAAGGGTGCGGGCGAAGACGACGGAACAATAGCTGCGACGGATTTGGGAAGCCATTCGGCGACGTTCCAGTCACCTTCGGCATTGCGCACCAGATTCAAGCGGGGACTTTGCAGCGAAATAGCGCCCAATTCCATATGCCCGCGGAAAAAACTCTGCCAGCGCAGGCGCACCGTGAGCGAATCGGCGCGCAGGAAATATTCGTGGCCGAAACGCGGGTCCTCGCCGAATGTGACGGATTGGGCTACGAGCGTGGGCCCGCCCCACAGCGAAAAATTGTAGCGACCGACTTCGACGCTGCGACCGAAAACGGATTCGAGGCGGGCGGTCAATCTGCGTTGCAAGCGTGTGTGGCGAATCAGCAGCGAGACGCCGAAATCCGCAAGCCACAAAAATATGAGGAACAGAACGATCCAGCGCGGCCAGCGAGTCCAGCTACGACGCCGCGGCGGCGCCGATTCGGGCCGCGGAGTGTGCACCACGGGTTCTGAAAGTGTTTGCGACATGACTAACGACGGTGCGCGGCCATCGCGTTAATGGACCTCGCGCAGCATGCGATTCCAGCGGGTTTGCGCGCGCAGGTGCAACAGAGTCTGGCCGATGCCGCGCAGAGCGCTGGAGGCATCGCGCGTGCGATAGTCGTTGGAAGTGGCGCGCACCGACCAGTAAATCAACATGGGCTTGCCCATGATGGCGTCGCGATCCACAAAGCCCCAGTAGCGGCTGTCCGCACTGTGGTCGCGATTATCTCCCATCGCGAAATAATGATTGGGGGGAACGACCAGCTCGCCGTTGTGCACGTAATCGAAAAGCTGGTCAGCCCATTCGCGGCGCGCGACGAATTCCAAGGCTGCGCGATTCGCGGGCGGAAAATTATCGCCATAAGGATCCTGATAGGCGGGATCGCGCACCACGTAAGGCTCGCGCAGCAGTTCCCCGTTGACGTAAACGCCGCCGTTCACAATGCGCACGCGTTCGCCCGGCAGCCCGATCACGCGCTTCACGTAGTGCGGATGATCGTCGTAAGGAAATTTGAAGACGATGATGTCGCCGCGTCGGATATCGCGATACGGCAGGAATTTGTCGTACCACGCGCCCGTGCCCTCGAAGATGAATTTGTTCACGAAGACGTGGTCGCCGATCAGCAGCGTCGGTTCCATTGAGCCTGAGGGGATTTTGAACGCTTGTACGATGAAAGTGGTGCCGAAGAGCGCGAGCAGCATCGTCACCAGCAGCATTTCCAGAAATTCGGCCAGCCCGCTGCGGGAGCGGAGGATTTTTTGCGGCGCGGCGGGCACGCCCGGATCGGGCAGCGCTGCAGCTTCCGGGGACGGCGCGGGCAGGGCCGTGGTTTCAGATGCCATGCGTTCACTTTAGCAGCTTGTGGAAAAAATCAGCAAGGGTGGTTCTGCGACACCGACGTTGCGGAGAAATCGAAGAGAGATCCTTCGCTCCGCTCAGGATGACGGCGCGGAATGACCGAGGTCGCACATTGGGTGGGACTCGAGGCTAAACTTTGGCGTCGCGGGACTCCAAAATTACCAGGGCGGCGCTGGCGGCTTGTTGCTCGGCTTCTTTCTTGCTGCGGCCTGTGGATACGGAGAGGCGTTCACCGCCGTGCCACACTTCCACTTCGAAAACTTTCTGGTGTTCGGGCCCTGATTCGCTGCGAATGCGGTATTCCACAGGAGAACGCGCGCGTTGCTGGAGCCACTCCTGCAGCGCCGATTTATGATCGGCGCGCTCGAGTCCTTCGCCGTGTCCGGATAGAGCAGGGTCGAGTACCGTACGCCGCAAAAAGGAAGCGGCTGCAGCAAGCCCAGCATCCAGATAAATCGCGGCGAGCACTGCCTCGTAGGCATCGGCCAAGAGCCGCTTCTTATCTCGTCCGCCGGTTTTTTCTTCGCCAGGACCAAGGCGCAGATAGTGCCCGAGTTTCAACTTCTTCGCAGCCGCATGAAGAGATGTTGCGCTGACCACGCGCGCCAATCCCTTCGAAAGCTGTCCGGAATCCCAATCAGGAAAAGAACGGCAGAGATGCTCGCTGGCGATCAACCCGAGGACGCGATCGCCGAGGAATTCCAAGCGCTCGTTGTCCGTGCCATTCGAAGACTGCCGATGCGAGCGGTGCGTGAGCGCGCGATCGAGTTCCTCGGGCCGCTGAAAATGGTGGCCGAGGACCGCTTCGAGTTCGGCGCGCTCCTCTGGTGTCATGGCGCGATTACCTCACGCTTATTTCGGAGGCGCGGGCGACGCTGCGGCCTGCTTCTTGGCGTCGGCGCCCATTTGTTTGCAACGATCCTGCAGGCCACCGGGCATCGCCGCGCATTTCTGGAACGAGTCGGCGGATTCCGAGAAGCGCTTCAGGCGCGTGAGTTCCACGCCCATCACGTAATAATCCGTGGCGTCCTGATTGGCGGGGTCGGCGGTGGATTTTTTCAGCTCGGCGATGGATTGATCGTAGTCCTGGCGGCGGAAATAGATCAGGCCCAAACCGCTGTGCGCCTGCGATTCGCCCTGCGCCTTCACTTTGGCGAACTGCTCGTCGGTCAAGTTCGCGGGTTTGGGAAGAGTAGCGAGAACTTCCAAAGCATGCTTTTCGTATTTCTCGCCCTTGTCGAGTCGGCTTTCCGCCGCGAGATCGTTGGGATCGTAATTGTGCGGGATCACCCAGCCGACCAGCACCAGCACGGTAACGTCGTCCGGATTAATCGCCAGTGTCTTGTCGGCGTCGGCGTACATCTTCGGCAGATCTTGCTTGGAATATTCCGCGGTTGTCAGCCCTTGATACACTTGCGCGTCATACTTGCCGCTGGGATATTTCTGAACGTACTGCTCGCCCAGTTGGATGCGCTTGTCCGCGTCTTCCGGTTTCGTATCGCTGAAGGCTTTGTAGGCAGCCTCTTCTTCGGGATCTACTTTTGGCGCTGCGGCTGTAGGCGCGGCTTGCCCGTCCTTCTTCGTTTGTTGCTGTGTCTGAGACGCAGCTCCGCCCTGGGTGCTCGGGCTAGCCGGGGGCGTGCTCTGCTGATACTGCGCGAAAGAATTTGGCGCCAGAAGAAACGCGACGAGGAGCACCACAAGTGCGGTTAGACCACTGCGGATTGAACGGAGCATCATTTTTGTTGCCTTCCTTTTTAGAATAGCTACAAACCCGCGGCCGGCTGATAGCCCAGGTCCAAGCTTATTGTTTTGGCGGCGCGCTAGTGCCACTTGCACCACTTGCAGCGCTCGCGCCGCGCGGACTGTACGGCGCGTCAATCCCGCGCTGTGCGGCCACGCGAGCGGCCTCCGGCGCACCCGCAGTCGCGAGCGACGCCTGGTATTCAGCAAGAGCTTGGTCGCGCTCTTCCGCGAAATCGTGCAAGCGTCCGAGGTACACATGCGACCAAGCGACGACACTCGGATCGTGAGTAGCGGCCGCTTGACCTTCAGCCCCAGAGGCCGCAGGCGCAGCGCCTACCAATTTTTCGAAAAGCTCCTGCGCGCGATCCGCGTCGTGATTCAACAACGAAGCAACAGCCAAGCCGAAATTCGCCCGAGCGTTGTCCGGATATTTCGTCAGAATCTTCTCGAACGTTTTTCCAGCCGCCACCGCATCCTGCAAGGCAATTTCATGATCGCCCTGCGCTAGCTCGTTCTCCAACTCCGCTTCCGGATTGGCTGATTGTCCCGGCTGCAATCCACCGCGCGCGCTGCCCGGCGCCGTTTTTTCCGCCGCAGCTTCCGGCAGCGCCGCGAACTGGAAATTCTGCAAACGCTTCTGCTCGGCCTCCAGGTTAATCCCGTCAATCAGGTCGGGGAAATAATACGACATCGCGGGTTCTGCTTTCTCAAACTTCTGCAATTGCGCGACGAACGAGCGGACCATGATGAATCCAGCCTGATCGTCTTCGGCCAGCACGGCTTCCTCTTTGTCCGGCTTCAGGTGGCGGATGCGCAGCTCGACAGCTTTGATGAGGCATTCGTCGGCATAAGCCATGAAATCGTTCTTATATTCGGGGGAAAGGCGCGGCGCCCGCGCGGCGATGTTCAGCAAGCCGCGCTTTTTCATCAGCGATTCGCGGTATTTCAGCGGCAGCGGATCCAGCAAGAAATGCAGGTAGGCGTGGCGAACGTCGGCCTCCGGGAATTGCGGACCGCCGTCGACCACGATCGCGTAGTGATTGCCGTTGTTGCGGAAATTCGTGCGATTGCCCACCAGCGGCTCGATATACACGGTAAACGAATGCGCGTAGCGGGGTTTGTAAATCTCGCGCAAGTAAGCGTCAGAGACGGTGACGACACGGCGCACGGGAGACTGGTAGCGCTCGACCGCGCGATTGTATTCCGGTTCCACCGAAGCCCAGCGCAGGTCGAGATGCGCTTCGTGATAAAAATTGGCCAGGACTTCCTCGAAACCTTCGATGGCCAGAGCGTCGGGCGGCAGTACGTCGTGGCCCAGCAGAAACGCAAAATTCGGCGGCGGGCCGATAACCAGCGCAAAGGTAATGTAGCGCGAGAGCGTCTCGCCAGGATCGGCCAGAGCGTAGTCGCGATAGAACTGGCGCAGCGCCTCGGTGGCCGGCCCTTGCAGCTTCAGCAATTCTCCGCGCAGAGCCAGGCGCGAAGGCATTTCTGTGAGCGTGCTTTCGTCGGCGGCGAATCCGGCGGCATCGAGGGCGCACATCACAGAAAAAATCGACTGGCTGGCCTCGACACTCACGCCGGTCTGGACATCTCCGGGGCCGGCCTGACCACGCGTGGAGGGAGTGACGGCGCTGCCGAGGAAAATGATGATGGCAGCGAGAAACACTTGCGCTGAAAATTTCTGGGAACGCTTTGGGATGATGGAACTCCTCACCGGATTCGTCGAGTTGGCTGCATTCGCATCGGAAACTCGCGCTCTGCCCCGTGCAGTGCGCGCGTCTTGTATAAAAGATGCAGAGAGACTCTAAATGGCAGCCTGAGCAGAGTCAAGGATGGAGCGGGCGGGGCTAGACTTGCATTAGAGCAAGGCGAAGGATCTGACGCGGCGGTGAGAGCGCCGCGTACGCAAAGAAAAGCGGGTCAGATCCTTCGCTGTACTCAGGATGACGACGCGGCATCAATGAAATGGCGCGACGCGCGGCGTCAGCCGCGGACGCGCACTTCGCTGAAGCTTACCAGCACGCGGCCGCCGGCCTGCGGACGCCCAAAACTGAACTGTGGACGGAAGCGCGAGAACAGCATCACCTGATCGAGCTGGCGCTGGACGGCCTCGTCGTTAGGGCCCGAGAGAATCTTGTAATAGACGACTTCGCCGGATGCGTTGAGCGTAGCCTCCAGCAGCAACTCGCCGGATTCCGAATGTGCGGCCGAACCGACCACTCCGGGAACCGGGAACGGCGCCAGGCTTTCCAGGCGCGCAGGCTGCACCAGGTTCAGCGGCAGATCGTTCGGCACGATGCCGCCCATGGGAACGCCGACCAGAATGTTCTGAACGATCAGAACGAAGGCTACCAGCGCCGTCAAAATTCCGCCGGTGGCCGGAACGGCTAGAGGCTTCAAAATATTCTCGAACGTGACAGCCGCACGAGACCACATGCGCCGAAAATCCGCCCAGGGCGCGCCGGACTGCACAGCACGCATACGAATGCGCACCGCAAGATCTGCAGGTGGCGGAGCCGGTGCAACGGTCGCAAGGCAAACAGCCAAACGGCGGAAGCGCTCCAGTTGCACGTTGCAATTTTCGCAGGCGACGAGATGTTCGCGAACCAAGCTATGCTGCTGCGGGGAAATCGCGCCGTCGAGATATCCCGGGAGGAAGCGTGCGGCCTGACGACAGTTCATCGAAGACCTCTCAACGACCGTGCGGAAACTTGAGCGGCCGCGGCAGCAAGCGGCGCGGCGGATGTAGTGATGGATGGCGATGGATGCTGATGAGGATGCAGCTCGGAAGATGCCGGATACGAAAGACTCGCATGCTCTGGAGAACCGGAAGGGGTCCGTTCCGGAGCGCGCACCAGCGGATCGAGAATTTCTTTCAGCAGCCGACGGCCGCGAAGAATGCGGGATTTCACCGTGCCAACGGATACTTCGAGCACTTCAGCCACCTCTTCGTACGACAAGCCTTCCAGGTCTCTTAAGATCACGGCGCTGCGGAACGAATCGGGCACTTGCGCCAGCGCTCGGCGAACCGTCGCTTGCATTTCGCGCGTCTCGCATTGCTCCAAAGGCGACGCTTCCGAATCCTTCAGATCCAGCGCGGGATTCTTGCCTTCTTCTTCCGCGTCAATCGAAACTTGCTGCCGGTGATGCCGCCAACACCAGCGGCGATGATTCAAGGCCTGACGAACCGAGATGCGATACAGCCAAGTCTTCAGCGAACTGCCTTGGCGGAATCCACGAATCCCGCGAAAGGCGCGTAGGAAAACTTCCTGCGTGACGTCGGCGGCGTCGGCGGAATCCGAAAGAATGCCGTAAACCAGGTTGTACACCCCGGCGTGATAATAGGTGACCAGCCAGTCGAATGCCGCGTCCGAGCCCGCCTGCAGCTCGGTGACTAATTCTGATTCATCGCGGCCCCACGGCAGTGATTGCGCAAAGTCGGACATGCCGTTCTGTTTACCCTCCCGAAGCGCCGAGCTTCAGGGCGTGTCCTTCTGAATAGTTAGACACCACACGCCCTAATTCGTTTCAAGCATAGCAGAAAATGCGGAGGTGGGTATGTGCCGAAGGTACCGGCCCCGCCGGCTTCGGTTTTATCTCCCAAATAGCTTAGATTCAGTGGGCTAGGGACAATACCGCAATCGGCGCCTAGAGGATGTTTGACGCGACGCGTAGCCGGATGTTATAAGTGAGTTACGTCGTACGACAGTGGGGCCGTAGCGCAGTTGGGAGCGCGCATCGATGGCATCGATGAGGTCACGGGTTCGAACCCCGTCGGCTCCACCATTTGAAGAAATCAAAGAAGTTACCTACGAAATCCGCTAACTGTTACCACGTACTGTTGCCACATTTGCATTTTCCTCTTGCATTCAAACATGAATCTTTCACGCTCTGCGAGGAAAACAGATATGGCGCACTACACACTCATCGCACGCATCAACGCCGGCAACGGAAAATTTCCCTTCGTGAATGTGCAGTTCTCGAAAAATCATCGTCCGATTCCCATAGAAGGAGCAACGTATTACCTCCGTCCGACGAGTCGCGCGAAACGCACACCCATCAGAATTGGCAAAGATGTCGCGGTGGCTCACACTGCGATGATCAACATGGACGATGGCCGACCACTCGAACGCCGTGCCGAGCGAGAGGCTCATCCGCCGTTGGTGGTTGCCAGTACGGTGCCTCGAAAGACGGTTGAGGATAGCGCGCGTGAATACATCCAACGCAGCGAGCAGAAATCGCGCAAGACGTACCTCGGCTACCGCACAGCCGTCAACCTATTTGTCGCAAGCTGCAAGAAAACGTTCTTCGACGAAATTTGCCGCGATGACATGCTCGACTTTCTGCACGCGT
This sequence comes from uncultured Acidobacteriota bacterium, assembly GCA_963786205.1. GTDB lineage: Bacteria > Acidobacteriota > Terriglobia > Acidiferrales > UBA7541 > Palsa-295. Next base: position 2,594 of record CAWAYG010000008.1, on the reverse strand, counting down.
TGCGGACACGTCCCTCTGAAACGACGGGGGCACCGATCGGCGAATCCACTGTGTTCAACTACTTCCTCAAGACAATGGTTTTCCTGAACGACCGCGGCATCGGCAAGCACGTTGCGAGAGAGGACTGGGTGCAGAAGAAGGATTGGCCAATCAATGTGGACAAGCGGAACAAGAACAAGAAATATGCAACCTACACGGACCAAGAAGTCGCCGCCATGCTCAGCGTCGCGGACAACACCGGGGATGCACTCATCCGTTTTCTCGCTGGGACTGGCTTCCGCATCGGCGAAGCTGCAGTCGCCGAGTGGGCAGACATCAATTGGGAGGAAAAGACCGTGTCGGTTCGCTTCAAGCCGAGGCTCGGTTTCAAGCCCAAGGACTATGAAGAACGAACCGTCGCGGTCAGCGACACTCTACTTGCCTGCCTTAAGAAATATCGCGTCGGCGCGCTGGACGACGAGCTGATTTTCCCGTCTCCCGCGACACGAACGGTGGACAAGCACTTAGACCGTATCGTCAACGATCTGATCCACAAAGCCAAGGCGGCGGGTTATACGGTTGATAAGCCGGAGAAACCCTGCCATGCCTTCAGGGTATTGTACGCCACGCGGCGTCATCAGAATGGAATTGACATCGAGACCTTGCGGCAGGAGCTTGGTCATTCCGATATCACGACGACTCAAATCTACTTGCGCACGGCGAACACAAAATCCGACAAACATCGTGCCCGCATCAATGAGGCCGATTTGTTCTCCATCATCCCGAGTCACAAGCCTTTTCTTGTCGCAAGGCGGTAACCTTAAGAGATGGGGGCATTCGTGTGATGGCCAACTCCAAGGTCAAAGGGCGAAAGCCGATTCAACGCGTGGATCCGCAGCTCGTGGTACGCGGCATTTGAGTCCCGGGCGCGCCAGCCTTCGTCTTGGTCAGCGCGGACCGTTAGCCCATTTGAGTACGGATCAGAAGGCCCAGGGCGCGACTATCGATAGAAGTGAACTCGTCGGACCAAGGCCGACGATGTTCGCGCGTCGCCGCACCCTCTACTAATCGTGTGCGGAATCTTCACTTCCGCACCTCACGTTGCGCTAAGAACAGTTCCACTGCCGCAAGCCGGAATCGAAGACGATTCCCAACGCGGATGTAGTTTAGGAGTTTTCGGGAAACCCAACGACGGATTGTCTTGGGCCTGAATCCCGTGAGACTGGCCAACTCGTTCGTGCTTAAGAGCACGTTCGAGTCATGCTCATCAATGAGGCACTGCTTCGACCATCTGAGCGAGCCTTTTCGTTCCCAAGGATTCTCAGCTTGTTTGAGCTGAAGAGCGGCGTTCCCGCTGAACGGGTCTGAGCCCAGAACCGTTCTGCGAACCAAGTCGGCTTCGGGCGGAAGCTGGCGATAGCGAACGACTTTGTCTGCTTGTTGTACAAGAACATAATCGGACATCTCGCGTCCTGTCTGCTCGCGGTAAACTCGATTCATCTCGTCTCGTGAACAACCCGCCACTCGCGGCGCCCATTTCTCAAACGCTCTAACCAAACCGTTGCCCGCGAGCCCTTGTTCTCGCAACACACCCAGGAGAATCTTTCCTTCCCATAGCGGAGACACGCTCCAATTGCCTCGGGCGCGTTTTCGCTGCGCTTCGACACCACCTTTTGTTTTTCCGTAAGTTCGATCTACTCCAGATTCCTCCGGCAAGGTTACGTGAGGCTCTTTGGACTGGGCCGTCAATTTCATGTCGTCGTTAGGGCACTCAAGTATTCTCAACCTCGGCGCGAACATTTTTTGGTCCGACTCGTGTCTTGCATTGACTGTGGGGAGGCGCAAACCAGGCCGTCGTGACGAGTCTGGATTCTTGGGCATGTCGAGTTTTGTTGGTGCATCCTTCATTCGTGTTACTCGGTCTCTTTGAGTCCGCCTCCTGTAAGTTCGCAGATCTTTCCGTCGGCGGAGTGTTGGCCTAGCCAGGTTTTGAACTCGTCATCGCGTTTGAAAAGAACCTTCAGAGCCTCGGTAATGACGTATGACGGAGTGGAGTCGATGAATTTTGCGTATTGGTCGAGCTGCGTTTTCACCGACTCCTCGACTCGCGCCTGGATTGTTACCGCCTTCGGTTGTTTGGGTGGTGCCTTGATGATCGCCATGTTTTCGTCTCGTTCCTCCTCGTTGGTTTTGTCATGCAACTTGTCTTACAAACTCGGTCCTTCCCTTCGCCTGCGTGGCCAAAACACGATCTGCGACTTCCAGCAGACAGAGGCGGGAGTGACCCCCGAAGCCCGAAGGGATCGGGCCGCGATTTTGCGGCGCGATGGGGTCGCTCCCGCCTCTGGTCGTGTTTTGGCCGCGCTTCATTTCCTTGCCGTCTCCGTCGCATCGGCCAGCTCTTTCTGCGTGTTATCCCCGCCCTGGGCTGAAGTCGGGGGTGAAACGCCCGGAGAAAGATGCCTCCTCGGAACTTTTCACGAGTATGTTTACGGCCCGATGCGGGTGCCGCTCAAACAAGGCTACCTGTCCATTCACCGTCGAGACGATAAAGCTCACCTGCGAAGGCGTGCGAAACTTGACGGAATCGGATCGCACAGTGTTCTCGGTGATCT
>CAWAYG010000007.1:0-35401 GCA_963786205.1 uncultured Acidobacteriota bacterium | reverse complement strand
CCAAGCGCAAATGCTCTGGCGAGAAGGCGTGGGGGACCGTGTCCCCGAGCGACAGCAGGCCCAGCACGCGTTCGGAAGCGACGAGGGGAGCACAGAGCCACGAGCGCATCTGCGCATATCCTTTGAAACCTTGCCACGCGGGCTCGCTGCTGGTGTCTGAAATCAGGACAGATGCTTTCGAGGAGAGTACGTCCATCAGAAAGCAGTTGTTCCTGGCGTCGAAGGTTGCCGGACATTTTGCAAGCCGCCGGCTCGACTCCGGGTGGCGCATCTCCCGGGCCAGAGAAAGATGCGTGTCGGTTTCGACCAGCAGGATGCGCGCCGACTCGCAGGGAACTAGTTTCAGAAGCGATTGCAGCAAGGTGTCGAGGACATAGTCCATGCTGAGATTTTGGGTAAGCGCCAGGGTGGTCCTGCGCAAGGCATCGGCTTCGGCCGAGGCCGATTCCGCGAGCGCGAGGTTCTGCGCCATTTGCTGCTCGGCCGATTTGCGCGCGGTAATGTCCTGGGCTGTCCCTACCAGGCGCCGCACAACCCCGGCTGCGTCCCGCACCGGGAAACCGTGGACCGAGACCCAGCGCACCGCCCGATCGGGCCGAATGATCCGAAACTCTTCGTCGATCTGGCCGGTCTCGCCTGCTTGCTCCAGGCGAGTGAGAAGCCGAACGCGGTCCTCGGGATGAAACAGTTCCTGGTAGGAAATGGGATTGTCGCGAAGTGTTCCGAGGGACCGGCCCGTGATGGTCTCGTAGGCAGGATTGACCGAGATGAGGTGTTTCGTCGCGGCATCGAGCATCCAATAAACTTCCTGGCCCGCGCCGTGGAAAAGTGGGAGGCCGTGTCGCTGGGTCTCTTGCAGCATCTCGACCTGCGCACGTCGATGTATGGCTATATCGGTCTTGAGGACTTCACGCTCTATCCGATCATTCGGCCGGGTTCTCTGGTGCAGATCGACTCGGCCCAGCGAAAAATCAGCCCCGCGCCGTGGAAGACCGATTTCGACAGGCCGATTTACTTCACCGAGTTGCGCGATGGGTACGTGTGCAGCTGGTGCGAGATCGACCGCGGGAGATTGATGGTGCTTCCTCACGCGCATGCGCACCGAGAGGTCCGCACCTTCGATTATCCAGCCGAAGCGGAAATCGTCGGGCGAGTCACCGGAGTCGCCATGCGAATTGTTGGCGACCGGCCTCCGGAATCAACAGAAGCGTCCCGCGAAAAATAACCGTCGCCAAATTTTGCTTGCGGCTCCGGTGAAGACAGAGAAGGCGTCGGCAATGCGCTCGCGGCGGCGTTCTTCGCCTCGTCCTCGCGATATTCCCGCTCGATGGACTCTTGCACGCTTGGCGCGAGTTCGTTCCTCTCGGTATCCGCGCTATCGCCCAGCCAGTCGCCGTGGCTGCGGATGCTTTGCGCAGGTTCTTCGAGACCGTCTCGTCCAACGCCTTGCGCGGATTGGTGGCGGACTCGGCCAACTGCGTTATCGCTACATTCCCTTACTCGTTCGAAAGCTACACTGGTTCTACCGCTTTCATTTGCATTCTCCTTTTTTCTGAATTTGCAGTTTCCCTATTACTCGTGCGGGAAAAGAAACAAAATGCAGTGCTAAGGAAATTGAGGAAAGAGCGACCAGAATCGGATTCCGCACGATACTGTTGGCTGGACCACGCAGCGGAAGGATCTGGCGATGCAAGCCGTTCGAAGCGTATGTGTCAAAACATCTTGAGTTGGTGCAACATTTGTGTCAGCATGCCTCGTTGGCCAACCTTGCGGTAAAGGATCGCCTGACGTGAAAGTCTTGTTATCAGCCGCACTGCTTAGTGTGGCGCTGGGAAGTTCGGTTTTCGCACAGCAAATGCAGGTGACCGACCCCCACTCGGTAACGTCCGCTGAAAGCGCGCAGGCGAGACCCATTTCTTTTGAGGATCTCATTTTCACGCGGCAGGTCTCTTCGGCAGCGTGGTCGCCGGATGGGAAATACATCGTTCTTTCCACCAACCTCACGGGGCGCATGAATCTGTGGAAAGTGCCGATTGCGGGTGCGTGGCCGATTCAGCTGGTGCAGTCGGACGATCGGGAGATCCAGGCGGACTGTTCTCCCGACGGGCAGTGGGTGGCGTACGCTCAGGATTCCGGCGGCAATGAGCAATACCAGATTTTCATGGTGCCCAGCAACGGGGGCGCGGCACTCAACATCACCAATAACCCGGACATTCGATTCATGGAACCGCATTTTTCGCCCTCGAGCCGACAGCTGGCCGTAACTCGCAAGGAGCACAGTTCGCCAGCGACGGGGATCGCGCTGATCAACCTGGAGACGAAACAGGTGCGCGACCTGACCCACGAAGCGACGAAAAATCATTTCTGGTCGCTTGCCGGATGGAGTGCGGATGGGAAGTCTTTGTACGCGACGCGGTTCGATACTTCGTTCGCGGATTCGAGTGCGTATCGCATTGATGTGGATTCGGGAGGAGTGGAAGAGCTTACGCCCCACACCGGCGACCGGCTGGTCAGCGCGGATTCCGTGTCGCCGGATGGGCGCACATTGCTGATAACCTCTAACGAGAAGCGCGGTACCGAAAATGTAGCGCTGTTTGATTTAGCCACCAAAGAAGCGAAGTGGGTCACTGATTTGGAGTGGTCCGCATCCGGAGGTTCATTTTCTCCAGACAACCGGCACTTCAGTTATGTGGTGAACGAGGACGGCCGCACCAGCGCATATATCGCCGACCGCGACGGCCACGCGGAAAAGATTGCGTTTCCCGAGGGCTTGACCTCACCCGCGGGGAAACCCAGTGCCTATTCACCGGACGGAGAGCTACTGCTCATGAGCCATCAGGGCGCGCAACATCCCGACGATCTGTGGGTCTATGACATCCGCGAACGACGCTCGCGGCAACTCACTTTCTCGGCCGTTGCCAGTTTGAATCCCTCGTTGCTGCCTCCCTCGCGCCAAGTCCATTACAAATCCGCGGACGGCAAAATCATTAGCGCGATTCTCTGGATGCCATTCAATCTCAAACGAGACGGGACGAATCCCGGTATTGTGCTGGCGCACGGCGGTCCTACCGACCAGACCGTGGACAGGTTCAATCCAAACGCCGCGGCGCTCGCATCGCGCGGATACGTGGTGATCGCGCCGAACGTCCGGGGATCCACGGGATATGGGATTGAATTTCAGAAGGCGAATTATCAAGACTTGGGGGGATTGGATTTGCAGGATGAAGTGTACGCCTCAAAATTTCTAGCCGCGACGGGCTATGTGGATTCCAAGAAACTGGGAATCACGGGCGGATCGTATGGCGGGTTCATGACGCTGATGGCGCTTGGCAAAACTCCGGACGTGTGGGCGGCGGGCGTAGAGCAGTACGGTGTGGTGAATTGGTACACGATGCTGCAGCACTCCGATCCGTTCCTGCAGGCATATATTCGCGGCATCCTGGGAGATCCGAAAAAAGACCGCGCGGTGTACGACGCTGCGTCACCTTTCAAGTACTTGCAGAACGCCAAAGCGCCGTTATTGGTGCTGCAAGGCGAGAATGATGTGCGGGTGCCGAAAGAAGAGGCAGAGCAGGTTGTCGAGATATACAAGAGTCGGAATTTGCCGGTGGACGAGAAAATCTATCCGCGGGAAGGGCATGGATACGCGCGGCGCGAAAATCAGTTGGATGCGCTCAAGCGCATGGTGAGCTGGTTCGATCGTTATCTGAAACAAAGCGATTCCAGCAATTCGGCGGCGAATGCAACGGCCGCGAAGAACTAGCGGCCGGAAGAACGGAGTTTCAGGCACGGCGGAGGCGACCTTGTCACGATGGCGCGGTGGCATTCTCTTGCTCTTAGGTCCAGTGATTGCGGCCACGCTGGCCACGACTCCTCAATCTTGGAAAGTTCCCACGGCGCAGAAGAAACTCGCGAACGGACTGACCATTGTTGTTTCCGAGGATCACACTTCTCCCACCTTCGGAATTTGCATCAGTTACGGCATCGGCTACCGGCTCGAGCCGCAAGGACGGTCTGGCTTCGCGCATCTTTTCGAACATTTCATGTTTCAAGGCACGCCGAATGCGCCCAAGGGGATTTTCAATTCCGTGATTGACGAAGGCGGCGGTTCGTTCAACGGAGCTACGCGAGCCGATTTCACGGAGTACGTGGATTCGGCGCCGATTTCAGCGCTCGATCCAGTCTTGTGGCTCGAAGCGGACCGCATGAAGACACTGGATTTCTCGATCGTGAATCTGGATAACCAGCGAAACGTGGTAAAGGAAGAAGCTCGATCGACAATGTTGAATCAGCCGTATGCCCTCTTCTACGCGGTGGACCTGCCGCAAAAGGCGTTCGACACTTACCCCAACAGCCACAGCATCATCGGTGATTTCAAGGATCTGGACGCGGCCTCAATCGCTGACGCGAAGGCATTTTACGAATCCTATTACAGCCCGAATAATGCAGTCCTGGCGATTGCCGGAGACGTGCAGTCCGAAGAGGTTTTCGCCAAGGCGGAAAAGTATTTTGGAGCGATTCCCGCGGTAAAAAACCCGCCTAAACCCGACGTCACAGAAGCGGCGCAAACCGCGGAGCGATCGTTCACGCAAGAGGACCGCCTGGCGCGCGCGCCGGCGCTGGCAATCGGGTATCGCATGCCTTCGCGAAAAAGCAAGGAAGCGATTACGGGAGCAGTCGTCGCGGAACTGCTTTATCGCGGCAAAGCGTCCATCTTGTATCAGGACCTGGTGCAAGATAAGAAACAGGCGGTTTCGGTGATGGGCGGTGTGAACTGGCCGCTGGGAAATCAGTTTGAGTACAACGGGCCCACGCTTTTGGCTGCGTTCATCGTCTACCCGAACGAAGTGAAGGAAGCGGATATTTTGGCGAGCTACGACGCTGCGATCAAAAAGCTGGGCACCGATGGTCCCACGGCTTCGGAGCTGGAAATTGCCATCACCAAAATTCGCTCGGATTGGTACGGACAACTGGAAATTCCAGTCGAGCGCGCGGAGGCGCTTTCGCTCGCCACGCTGTTCGATGGCACCCCAGAGCTGGTCAACGCGATTCCGGACGAAGTGGTTGGCGTGACGTCCGCGGATGTGAAGGCGTTCGTGACGAAATATCTCGCGAAAACGAACCGGACGATTATCAACCGCGTTCCGGCACCGAAAACAGAAAGCGCTCCGGGAGCCGACGGGAAGGAGGGCCGATGAGAACTCGACGCATGACCTGGAACAGACTCGCCGCCGCAGCAACGCTCCTTGCGGCATTTGGTTTTCCGCTTCACGCGCAAAAAGCTCCCAAGCTTCCGGATGATTTGCCGGCCTATGGACCGTTGAAGCCGTACATTTCGCCGAAGGTCGCGGCGAACACCTTGGCGAACGGCATGACGGTATGGTTAGTACCGCGCCCGGGCTATCCCAAAGTAACTTTTGCGCTGGCCGTGCACGGAGGCTTGGCGTCCGACCCACAGGATCTGGCTGGCTTGTCGGAATTGCTGGCATCCAGTGTTACGCAGGGAACCGAGGCGCGAACCGCGAAACAAATTGCCGAACAAATCGGCGCCGCAGGTGGAGACTTAACGAGCCGCGCCGACGAAGACGATATTGTGGTTTCCGTGCAAGTACCTTCGTGGCAGATTCAGGACGGACTGTCCCTACTGGCGGACATCTCTCAGAATGCCGCATTTCCTGAAGACCAAGTAGCGCTTATCAAGCGGAACTCGGCGGAGGAATTGCGCGGGAGTGAAAGCCGGTCCATATTTGTGGCGCGCAGGGTTCTCGCGAAGCTGGTATTTGGGTCAAATCCGTACAGCGTGATCGCTCCGACGGAAGAAGCGATTGCGAAAATAAATTCGGAATTATTGAAGCAGGCTTACCGGTCGCGATTCCGGCCGGGCCACGCGCTATTCGTAGCCGTGGGCGATTTCGACGCGGAGCAAATGATGCCGGCGATCAACCGTGCATTTGCGGGTTGGCAAGAGCCGCCGGAAAGCGCCGCGCCGCCGATTGCAGCGCCGGAAGCGCAGACGCATCACAAAATATTTGTTGTGGAGCGGCCTGGCTCAGTGCAGACCACAATGCTACTCGGAGGCATCGGGCCTACCGAACGCGATCCGCAATACGTGCCGTTCGAAGTGTCGGATACAATTCTCGGCGGCATGTCCAGCGCGCGGCTGGGTTCCAATATTCGTGAGAACAAGGGATATTCGTACGGCGCCGGTTCGCTCCTGCAAACCTACGCGGGCACGGCGCTATCGTACAGCGGCGCCAATGTGCGGAATGCGGTAACGGGCGCAGCGTTCAACGAATTCCTGTACGAGTTGAACCGGATGGCCACTACCAGGGCGCGCCCCGACGAGTTGGAACGCGCACAGCGCCACATCGTGGGTTCGCAAGCGCTGCAACTGCAATCGCAAGTGGAACTGACGAATCAGTTTTGCGATTTGTGGTCGAAAGGACTTCCTGCGGACGCTCTGGAGCGGCAGGACGCGGAAATTCTGGAAGTGACGCTCGACGATGTGGCGAAGATCAGCCGCGAATATTTTCCTGCGTCCAAGCAAACAATCGTGATGGTGGGGGATAAGAAGGTAATCGCGGATCAAGTCGCGCCGTTTGGCTTGCAAATTGAGGCGGCTCCGTAAAAGTTGCGCCGCGTTTGCCGGCTTCGGCGGCAATGCAACTTTTCGCCTTTCGGGGAGCTGCGGCAGCGCGGGTGCAAATTCCCCGGGGAGCCCGCGCAAACTGGCGGAGCCGCCCGCTCTTGATTATCGCCGCGCCGCCCAGTCATCGTGCCAAGCCGTACACAGCCGCTCGCCTCGCCAGCAATATTGGGCCGCTGTAGATAAGAGTTAGCGGTCGCAGCGCGCGAAATTCTGCCTTGCTATAGCTACGGAGGATTCATGCGTCGCGTTAGACGATTTGCCGCGCAGTTCTTGACTGCGCTGATCGCGGTCATTGCACTGACGCTCTCGCTTTGCGCCCAAACATTGGACCAAAACACGCTGAAGGGCATGAAGTGGCGGCTGGTTGGACCGTTTCGCGGCGGACGTGTGCTGACGGTAGCTGGGATTGCTTCCGATCCCAATACATATTATTTCGGAGCTGTCGCTGGCGGCGTGTGGAAGACGACGAATGGCGGACTGAGCTGGTCGCCGGTATTCGACAAGGAGCCGGTTTCTTCCATTGGCAGCATCGCGGTTGCGCCTTCTGATCCGAATGTGATCTATGCGGGCACAGGAGAGGCGTGCATTCGCGGCGATATTTCGTACGGCGATGGAGTATACAAATCGCTGGATGCCGGGAAAACGTGGACTCACGTGGGGCTAGAGGACACGCGCCACATCGGAAAGGTGATTGTGGATCCGCGGCATCCGGAAATTGTGTTCGTCGCGGCTCTGGGCCACGCGTTTGGCCCCAACGAGGAACGTGGAATTTTTCGTTCGCAGGATGGCGGGAAAGGCTGGCAGAAAGTTCTTTACAAGGATGACAAGACCGGCGCGATTGACATCGCCTTCGATCCCACCAACGCAAAGATTCTATACGCGGCGATGTATCAAGCGGGCCGCACGCCGTGGAGCCTGACGAGCGGAGGCCCGGGCAGCGGACTTTATAAATCCAGCGACGGAGGGATCACCTGGAATCAGTTGCAGGGGCACGGGCTGCCTAAGGGCGTGCTGGGGAAGATCGGCGTGGCGGTTTCGCCGACGAATCCGAGCCGCGTGTATGCGCTGATCGAAGCGGAAGAAGGCGGACTGTACCGCTCGGACGACACCGGCGAATCCTGGCAGAAAATGAATGACGATCACCGGTTTCGCCAGCGCGCCTGGTACTTCACCCACATTTTTGCGGACCCGGCTTCGGATTCAGGCGTCTATATTCTCAACACCACGATGTACCGCTCGACCGATGGCGGCAAATCGTTTCAAGCGGTTCCTGGAACTCATTCGGACCGCCACGATTTGTGGATCGATCCGGCGAATCCGATGCGCATGATTGAAGGAGATGACGGCGGCGCTGCGATCACTAGCGACGGCGGAAAGAAGTGGATAGCGGAGGACAATCAGCCCACCGCACAGTTTTACCACGTGGCCGCGGACAATCAATTTCTCTACCGGTTGTATGGCGCCCAGCAGGATAGTTCATCCGTTTCGATTGCGAGCCGGTCGGACGATGGAGCCATTGGCGTGAGAGATTGGTACGCCGTGGGCGGAGGCGAAAGCGGGTTTGTCGTTCCCGATCCGCAGAATAGCAACGCCGTTTACGCCGATTCCTACGATGGGCGCATCACACGGTACGACAAATCCAACGGTCAAGAGCAGGTTATCTCTGCGTGGCCGCTGAATCCGATGGGCTATCCGGCCGCGGAATTGAAGCATCGCTTCCAGTGGACTTCACCGATCGCTGTCTCCGGCCACGATTCCACCGTGATTTATCAGGGCGCGGAAGTTTTGTTCAAGACTTCCGACGCTGGGATGACCTGGACGATCGTCAGCCCGGACCTCACGCGCAATGACAAGAGCAAGCAAGCGTCCTCCGGCGGGCCGATCACGCAAGACAACACCAGCGCGGAGTATTACGACACGATTTTCTCGATTGCCGTGTCGCCCATTGAAAACGGATTGATTTGGGTGGGAAGCGACGATGGCTTGGTGCACGTCACGCGCGATGGCGGGAAGACTTGGTCGAACGTCACGCCGAAGGGTTTGCCGGAGTGGAGCAAGGTGAGTTTGATCGACGCATCGCCGCATGACGCTGGAACGGCGTACCTGGCGATTGACCGCCACGCGCTGGATGATTTTCGTCCGTACATCTATAAGACTGCTGATTACGGAAAAACGTGGACGTCCATCACGGATGGACTGCGCGCCAATGATTACGTGCACGCGGTGCGCGAAGATCCTGCAAGGAAGGGCTTGCTCTTTGCTGGGACCGAAACCGGCGTGTACACGTCGTTCGACGATGGCGCTCAGTGGCAGTCCTTGCAGCTGGAACTGCCGACCGTGCCCGTTTACGATTTGCTCGTGCATGGCGACGATTTGATTTTAGCGACGCATGGACGTGGTTTTTGGGTTCTGGACGATATTTCTCCGCTCCGCCAACTGAATTCGGGTGTGCAGGCCGAGGAAATTCACTTGTATGCGCCGGCGGTGGCATACCGCTTTCGCGGCGGTTCATTTGAAATTCCAAAAGGGCGATCTTTGGGCGCCAATGCCCCCGATGGCGCGATTATCGATTACACCCTCAAGGCCGAGCCGAAAGACGCGCTGACTCTAGAGATTCTGGACACGGACGGGAAAATGATTCGCAAGTATTCGAGCAAAGAAAAAAAGGAGGAGAAAGAGGCGCCGGACGAAGATTCCGAGTCGTCCAAGAAAAACGAACAGGCTCCCGCGGCCGTTGGCTTGAACCGGTTCGTGTGGGATTTGCGTTACGAGCCAGCGAGCAAGGTTTCGGGCATTGCGACGTGGTCGGGGACGCCAGTTGGACCTCTGGCCGTGCCGGGCAAATATGAAGTGAGGTTGATTGCAGACGGAAAGACCTATACGGCTCCCATTGCAGTGAAAGAAGATCCACGGATTCACGTGTCGGCAGAGGATCTGCAGAAACAATTCGATCTGGCGTTGAAAATCAGCGATCGGGTTGCGGAAGCGCACGATGCGGTGAATCAGATACGTGATGTTCGCGGCCAGCTGACCGCGTTGAAGAAACGACTTGGCACGGAAAGTAAATATGCGGAGATTGCCGCCGCCGCGGACAAGCTGACGGCTGAAATGACCGCGATTGAAGAGGCTATTATCCAGCCAAAATCGAAGAGCGGCGAAGATCCATTGAACTATCCGGTGCGGCTCGCGGATCAGCTGATGGCGCTAGGACACACGGTAGACAGCGCGGATACCGCACCGACGCAGGCGTCGTACGCGGTGTTCGAAGTTCTTGACGCCAAAATCGCCGAGCAAATTGCCAACTGGAAACAGGTCCGGGAGAAGGATTTGGTGGAATTGAATGCTCGGATTCGGAGCGCCGATATTCCGGCGATTTCTGTGGCCTCCGCAAAGCGCTCTGACAGCCAGTAACCCGACGGGGATCCCTGGTGAGAGCGGAATCTTCACTGTGTCGCAAGATCCGAGGCGAAGCGGCGCGGTCCTTTTTTAAGTCTTCGCGCATTTTCGCCATCGACACATTCCTCAGCACCGATGCCACCCTTCCTTGCGTTTCCGTAGCTCAGTGAGCTCCGTCGCATTTTTCGATGTAAAACATTTGTTGCACAGATAACCTATTTGCGATACAAGTGTTGCTAGACGATGCGGTCGGGGCGGGGGTGGCAGAATCGTGACAGTTTCCAGTGATGGTTCCCTTGGGGACGTCGAGCGGAAGAAGGGGCGCCCGCTCGGCGAAGGTAAACCGAATTTGGCAGGCGTCGGCTTGCGAGGTTGGGCGGCCCTGCTGCTCGTTTTGGGGTGTCTTTCTTCGGCCGCGGCGCAAGCGACGGGGCGCTTTGAAGTGTCCTTCCCCGCCAGCGTACACGCCGGTCCGATTACCGGCCGCGCGTTTGTCGTGGTTACCAGGACGAACGAGCTAGAACCGCGCATCCAGATGCTCTCGGAAGCTGCTCCGCCTTTCTTCGGGAAGGATGTGAGCGCGCTGGTGGCCGATCAAGTCATAACCTTCGACGAGACCACCGCCGGATATCCGCTGCGCAGCTTGAAGGACCTGCCCGCGGGAGACTATTACGTCGAAGCATTGCTGAATATTTACACCGAGTTTCATCGCTCCGATGGACACACCATCTGGGCGCACCAGGATTGGATCGGAGAGCTTCCCACGCTGGCTCCCGGAAATTTGCATAGCGACGTCCAGAAGGTTCACCTCGATCCCGCCAGCGGATTCGTAATTCGATTGTCCTTGGACAAGGCCATCTCCGCGGAGGAGTTCAGCCAGAGCAAGCTGCTTTCTTCCCTGGCGCCAGCCAAAGAGACCGAGTGGATCAAGACCGTGAAGTTCCAGAGCGCCCTGCTGACGAAATTCTGGGGACAGCCCATGTATCTGGGCGCCACGGTGCTGCTACCGAAGGGCTACGACGCGCATCCCGATGCGCACTATCCTGTGGTTTACAACCAGGGACATTTTTACCAACCCATACCGTGGGAGTTTGATCCCGACCCAACGAAGGAAACGCCTGACGCAATTGCGGAAGGAAAGCGATCGGGCCTCGGAACGGGTTACGAATTCTATCAGGCGTGGAATTCAGACCATTTTCCGCGCTTCATCATGGTCACGTTCCAGCATCCATGTCCCTATTTCGACGATTCCTATGCCGTGAATTCTGCCAACTGCGGGCCATTCGGCGACGCGGTTATGAACGAATTGATTCCTTACGTCGAATCGCATTTCCGGATTATTCGCGAGCCGTACGCGCGAGTGCTGGAGGGCGGTTCAACCGGAGGATGGGAATCGCTGGCGCTGCAGGCTTACCATCCCAAGTTTTTCAGCGGGGCGTGGGTTTTCGATCCAGACCCGATTGATTTCCAGCGGTTCCAATTGTTGGACATCTACGAGGACCACAGCGCGTTTGAATATCGCCGACCGGGAGCGTGGTTGGGGAGTCCGCGTCCATGGAGCCGAACACCGGAAGGTCAGGTGAGATCCACGGTGGAAGACGTGAGCCATTACGAGGATATGCTCGGACCGAATGGACGCTCGGACTATCAACTCGACGGTTGGTGGGCGGTGTTTAGCCCCGCGGGCGACGACGGCTATCCGCTGCCCCTGTGGGACATGCAAACCGGAAAAATTAATCGCAAGGTCGCAGACTACATGCGCGATCACGGTTTCGACCTGTGCCAGTACATCGGCGCGCACTGGCAAGAAATTGGTCCCGATCTCGTCGGAAAGCTGCATTTCTATGTGGGAGACATGGACAGCTACTACCTGAATCTCGCCGTTTACAAGATGGAAGAATTTCTGAAGACGACCACGAATCCTCATTATGAGGGTTTCTTTGCATATGGCCGGCCCATGAAGGGACACGGATGGCATCCGATGACTTGGGCGGACCTGCTGCGGCAAATATCCGCGGAAGTTTCAAAGAACGCACCCGCTGGCGCAAATATTGCAGACTGGAATTATTGATTCTGGCAGGGCCGATGGCGCCTGAAATGGACTTGGGCCGTCGGATTCTCGACGCTAACGAATTTCCTCGATGGAGGAACCATGAATATGGAACCGCAAGACCACACGCGCAAGAGTGAGATCAAGTATGCAGGCCCGCTGAAGACAGCCGCGCTTATGCTCTTCGCATTTGCCGCGATTGTGTTCGTGCAGCCCGCGCTTGGCCAAACCGCTGGCACCGGCGCGCTGACCGGCGTGATCAAGGACGCATCCGGCGGCGTGATCGTCGGAGCCCAGGTCACGCTAACGAATGAGGCGTCCGGCGATACGCGCGCGGTGGACTCCAACGGCCAAGGATTGTATCTCGCTCCACTTCTGCCACCCGGAAAATATCGCGTCGCAGCCTCGAAGGCGGGCTTCGAAGTATCCACGTTTGAGCACGTCACCGTGGTGGTTTCCGAGACGGCAACCGTAAACCTCGATATGAAGGTCGGGTCTCCGCAGGAGACGGTCGTTATTCATGCGGCGCAACAGATGCTGCAAACGGAATCGTCCGAGCTTGGCACAGTCACCGACGCCAAGTTCATCAGTGACCTGCCCCTGGTAAGCCGCAACTACGAACAAATTGTGGGCTTAAACCCGGGGATATCAAGCGAGGTGACCAATGCCGGAGATCTTGGCCGTGGAAATGAAAGTTACAACGCTGGCAGCGCCGGCTTTTCCGCGAATGGTAGTACTACCATAGACAACAACATTCAGATGAACGGCGTGGAAGTGAATGATCTAGGCGCTGCCTTGAATTTCACCGGCGGAGCTCCAATTCCCAATCCGGATACCATTGAAGAATTCAAGGTAGTGACGCAGCCCTACGACGCAGCGAATGGGCGAAACGGGGGCGCGAATGTTGACGTGGTCACGAAAGGCGGCACCAATCAATTTCACGGATCCGTGTTCGAGTTCTTCCGCAACGAGGATCTCAACGCGAACAGCTATCAAAACAAGCTAGTCGGCCAGCCGCGCGGGCTGCTGCGCCAGAACCAATACGGGTTCACGCTGGGCGGACCGATCAAGAAGAATAAACTTTTTTTCTTCGGTTCCTATCAGGGCACAAAACAGCAAAACGGCATCTCGGGCGGATGCACTACCACGCTCAATCTCCCTCCGCTTACAGACGACCGCTCGGCGGCCGCGTTGGGGGCAATTTTCGGCGGGCAAAGGGGCACGATTCAGAATGAGCTGGGAGGCGTAGGGCCGGCCATCGCCCCAGATGGCTCGAATATCAATCCGGTCGCGTTGCAAATCCTGCAAGCGAAATTGCCAAATGGCGGCTATCTAATCCCCACTCCCCAGGTGATTCAAGGCGGTAACGGCCTCTCGACAATCAGCGCTGCCTGCCCTTTCAATGAAAACCAATTCATGACCAACGCGGATTATCTCCATACCTCGAGGAGCAAATTGTCCGCGCGTTATTTCCACGCACACGGCGACGCAACGCAGACTTTCCCTGGAAATCCTCAAGGCGGAGAAACGCCGCCAGGATTTCCCTGGTCAAATATCTCCGCTTTCGACGACGCGTCTCTAACTCACACTTACACGATCACTTCCAATATGGTGAATCAGTTCCAACTGGCGTTCGACCGTTCGTTTGCGGAGGTGGCACAGGCGGAGCCGTTTACCTGGTCGGGTCTGGGAAGCACTGTGCCTCCGGAACTCGACCCGTATCCCAACATCCTGATCGGCACCTTGGGCTTGGGGGGCAATGGTGAAGGATCTACCTTGGTGCAGAATACGGTCATCGTGGAGGACACCGTTGCCTATACGCGAGGCCGCCAAACGTTTCATTTCGGCGGAGGCGTTACTCGCCCGCAGGTAAACATCGAGAACTTCCACACGTACTCCGGCGCGAATTTTCAGTCGTTTCCTGATTTCCTCCTCGGGCTCAACGCTCAGCAAAATGGCACGGCGGCCGCTTGCGGGTGCTCCGGTTTTCCGAATGACGTGGTGACCACTTATCTTGTAGGCGATCTCGGGCGTGAATATCGCGTGTTGAGTGGAAATGTGTTCGGGCAGGACGACATCAAGTTGACACCGAAGTTTACATTCAATATCGGTCTGCGCTATGAGCGATACGGAACCTTCAACGACGCCTTAGGCCGGAATACCTCTTTCTGGCCGAACTTGGCGGACCCCAATCCTCCTGCTACCGGCACGCTGCAAGGATGGACCGTTCCGGCGAACTACACGGGAACGGTGCCGGCGGGTGTGACACAAATAAAAAACAATTCCGGCACGGAAGCACTTGGGCAAAACACCTGGAACCCGCGTGTTGGATTTGCGTGGCAGCTGCCTTGGACAAACCGTTTTGTGCTCCGGGCTGGTTATGGCTTGTTCCGTTCGCGCAGCACGGCCGGAGTTCAAATCCAATCGCTGGTTGGGCAGCCCTTCGGATTCTTCCAGCAAGCCACTCTTCCGGCCGCCACGTTGCAACAACCGTTTCCCGGAGTCCTCCCGGCGGTGCCGTCATTTGTTCCTTATTCGCCCACAACTCAGCAGGGATTTGAGGGTTTCGCTCCCAATTTCCAACCTCCTGCCGTGCAGCACTACAGCATGGATTTGCAGGCGCAGTTTGCAGGGGATTATTTGCTGGACATTGGATATGTGGGGATGAGGTCCACGAAGCTGCCTGAATTGGTGGCCTTCGATCAGGCCGGCCTGGCAAGTCCAGCCGATCCGATTCGCGGAGAAACTACAAACACGATTGCCAACATCCCGCTTCGCGAGCCGATTCCGGGGTTCGTTCCATCAGGGACGCTCTCGGTGGAATCGGCCGGGAGTGCCTGGTATAACGCCCTCCAGATCAGTTTGAATAAGCACTACAGCAACGGGTTGCAGTTTCTCGCTTCTTACACGTTCGCGCGAGACCTGACAGACACCAACGGATACACGACCAACAACCTGGGCGGAAACGTAATTAACGGAAATCAGTTTGATCCTCACGCGAATTACGGCCCCGAGACATTCATCCGCGAGCAGAGGTTCATACTGAGCTACGTCTATGATTTTCCGAGCCCCGGCGATTTGCGTTCGCTCAAGGGAAGAGCGCTTGGCGGATGGGCCGTAGGAGGCGTGACCACGATTCAGTCCGGTCACCCCCTGGAAATTACCTACACCAACCAGTTGAATGTTTACGGGATTTTCTACGACCGGCCGCAATACGTTCCGGGTTGCAAGGTGGCCACCAGCGGTTCAGCTGAGAAGAGAGCGAATGGCTACTTGAACCCGAATTGCTTCACTACGCCCCCGGTAATAGGAGCCGACGGGGTTGGCACCGATTTCGGCGATGCGCCGATAGGCTTGGTGGACGGCCCCGACCAGGTGAACTTCGATTTCTCGTTTATCAAGAATACGAGAATCGCTTGGCCCACCGAAGGCAGCAGCTTGCAGTTTCGCGCGGAATTGTTCAACGCCTTCAACCACCCACAATTTGCGGATCCAATTACGGATTTTCTCTATAACACCATTGGATATTTCGGGGTGAATCCGGGATCGCAGACTGTGGTCAGTCCCAGGGTCGTGCAGTTTGCGCTGAAGTTTAATTTCTAGGCGGGGCACAGCAGATCTGCGCGGACATGCCCGAGGTTTGGTTGGGCGTGGCGATCTTGTGATGACGAGATCGCCACGGATAGCGCCGCGACGGGGAATCGGGTACAGAATGAGAAGCCCGCGAATTGGCGCGTTGATTATGAGCGCCGCGTTCTTATTTTTTGCGCGCTCCGCGTGCGGACAGACCCAGAGCACGCGGTTCGACGTTTCTTTTCCCTCCAGCGTGCACAGCGAAGCGATCACCGGCCGGGTGTTTGTGTTTCTGTCGAGGGACGGCAGCCGGGAGCCTCGTTTTCAGGCCGGCGGAACAGGGCTGGACGCGCCATTTTTCGGCAAGGATGTTGAGCAGCTAAAGCCCGGCGAAATGGCGCAAATTGATGACACGACATCAGGCTATCCGCAGGCGAGCCTGAAAGATGTGCCGACGGGCGATTACTACGTGCAGGCACTGCTGAATGTCTACACCGAATTTCATCGTTCCGACGGGCACACGATCTGGGCGCACATGGACCAATGGGAAGGACAGGAATTTGCAAGTTCACCGGGCAATCTTGTAAGCCCGGTGCAACGGGTTCACTTCGATTCGTCCGGCGAGAATGTAATTCATCTGGAGTTGTCATCGGTGCTGCCTCCCGTGGAAGTTCCCGCCGACACCGAGTGGATCAAGCACATCAAAATTCAGAGCAAGCTGCTCACAGAATTCTGGGGACGGCCGATGTACCTTGGAGCCGTTGTATTACTGCCGAGAGATTATCAGCGGCATTCTGAGACCCTTTATCCGGTTGATTACGAGCAGGACCATTTCAGCTTGGCCCCGCCGTATCATTTTCAATCCGAGCCAGTTTCTCCGGTTGATGAGCAGAAGGTCGGCCACCGCGCGTGGGTGATCAATATGCGGCGGGGCGAGGGTCATCGCCTGTATCAAGATTGGACGTCCGACAATTTTCCGCGGATGCTGATGGTCACCTTCCTGCATCCGACGCCGTATTTCGACGATTCCTACGCCGTGAATTCCGCAAATGACGGCCCCTACGGCGACGCGATCATGTCGGAACTGATTCCATACATCGAAACTCATTTTCGGATCATTCGCCAGCCGTACGCGCGCGTGCTTTCCGGCGGTTCGACGGGCGGCTGGGAATCTCTGGCGTTGCAAGCCTATCATCCGGAATTTTTCGGCGGCGCGTGGGTCTATTATCCGGATCCCGTGGATTTTCATCGCTGGCAGGTGACCGATATTTATTCGGATCAAAACGCTTTCAGCCCACCCGGGTCACGCTGGTTGAATCCGGAACGGCCATTCTTGCGAACCGCCGAAGGGCAGGTGCAAGTCACCGCGCGCCAGCAAAGTCAGCTCGAGGAAGTTCTCGGCTCGCACGGCCGCTCGGGCGAGCAGCAGGACGCTTGGGAAGCGGTGTATGGTCCGGTCGGCGACGACGGCTATCCCGTACCTGTGTGGAACAAGTCGACGGGCACAATCGACCACGCGGTCGGCGAGTACATGAAGGCGAAGGGCTATGACCTTACCGATTTTCTGCGCACGCATTGGGCGGCCATTGGACCGAGTCTTGTGGGCAAATTGCATTTTTATTGTGGTGACATGGACAGCTTCTATTTGAACCTGGCCGTGTACCGCCTGGAAGATTTTCTGAAGACTACTCAGAATCCTTTTTATGGCGGCTCATTCGATTACGGTCGGCCGATGAAGGGCCACGGCATCCGCCCTACTTCCACCGGGGACATGCTGCGAGCGATGGCGAGCGAGATGGCAAAGAATGCGCCGGCTGGAACGGATACGCACTCCTGGCATTACAACTGATGATCGCGAACAACTAGAATTTCTCGAGGACCGGAGGAAATGATGAGCGGCGACGAACGTTTGGCTGTTGGCAAGATTCAGCGGCAGTTGCGAATTTTGCAAGGTTACGCCGTAGTGTCCGGGCTGGTTTTTTGCGTGCTGCTCTTTGCGGCGCTGCGGCAGCCCGAGCAGAAGGCGAAATTCAACGAGATCGAAGTCGGACGCATCAACGTCGTCGAGCCGGACGGCAAGCTGCGCCTCTCAATTTCGAATAATGCGCAATCTCCCGGCCTGGCGATGGGCGGCAAGTATTTTTCAGCGCGCGAAGGGACGCGGGGTGCGGGATTGATCTTCTATAACGACGAAGGCGACGAAAACGGTGGGCTCGCCTACGGCGGTAAGAGCGTTGACGGCAAAGGCGAGGCGGACGGTTTGCTGGCGTTTGATCAGTACGGCCAAGACCAGATCGTCGGGATTACCTATCGTCAAACGCCGACGCGAAAAGTCGCTGGACTGCAAGTGTGGGAGCGGCCCGATGTTCCGTTGTTGCCGCTGGTCGAAAAGATGGACGCCGCGGAGAAAATGAAGGATGGCCCCGAAAAGACCGCCGCACTAAAAAAAATACGCGAGGAAGCGATTGCACAGGGGCAGAGCGGCGCGACGCGGCTTTTCGTCGGAAGAAGCGACAAGGATGACGCCACCGTGATTCTCAACGATGTAAAAGGAAGGCCGCGCATCATCATGGCCGTTGATTCCGCCGGGGTCCCTACCCTCAAATTTCTGGATGAAACCGGCAAGGTGATTGACTCTTTGCCGCATGCGCCGGACGCCGCTCCGAAGCCGTAGCGTCATCCGGTTTATTGGGCACCATTTGAATTCGCTGCGCAGAAGGCACGCTAGCGCTCCGCGCCATGCTCACGTCCACACGCTGGCGCATTCGTAATTTATGTATCATGTGGTGCGGGCTTCTTTCTTTGAAAGCAATGTGAATTGTTGTTTGTAGCCAATTCCGACATCGCAGAGTCCGCGGATGAAGGAGAACTATGAGGCGCTTCGTTTTTCTGGCGGGCATGATCTTGGTGTTGGCGGGGTTATCGGGGTCTGCGATCGCGGATGGAGGCGCTCTGTTCGGGTACTCGGCCGCCGCATCCAGTGAAGAGAAATCGTGGGAAGAGAAATTTCGCGCGATTCCGAGTCCCGAGGTGCTGCGCTCGGATATGCAGCACCTTTCCGCCCGGCCGCACAATGTCGGCTCGCCCTATGACGCCGACAATGCCAAGTGGCTCGCGGCGCAGTTCACTTCCTATGGATGGCAGACGCACATCGAGCAATTTGACGTGCTGTACCCGACGCCCGTGGAACGGCTGGTGGAGCTGGTCGGCGAGGGAACTCATTTCAAGGCCCGCTTGCAGGAACCTGCTATCCCCGAGGATCCAACCTCCAACCAGCAGTCCGAGCAATTGCCCACTTACAACGCCTACTCGATTGACGGCGACGTTACCGCTCCCCTGGTGTACGTGAATTACGGCATTCCTGCGGACTACGAGCAGCTCGACCGCCTCGGCGTTTCCGTGAAAGGCGCGATTGTGATTGCGCGCTACGGACACTCCTGGCGCGGGATTAAACCGAAAGTAGCCGCGGAACACGGCGCGATCGGCTGCTTGATTTATTCCGATCCGCACGAAGATGGCTACTCAGCGGGAGACATCTTTCCGCAAGGGGCATTCCGTCCCGCGGACGGCGTGCAACGCGGCAGCGTCGCGGACATGCCGCTTTATCCCGGCGATCCGCTGACGCCGGGCGTGGGAGCAACAAAAACCGCCAAACGCCTGGATATTAAGGGTGCGGCCACGATCACAAGAATTCCTGTGCTGCCGTTATCGTACGCGGATGCGCAGCCGCTGCTCGCGGCGCTTACGGGTCCGGTTGCGCCTGCAGCGTGGAGAGGCGGGCTGGGAATCACTTACCACATCGGCCCGGGGCCCGGCAAAGTCCACTTGAAGGTGGCATCGAATTGGGACACCAAGCCCGTTTACGACGTGATCGCGAAAATTTCTGGCTCCCAGTTTCTCGATGAATGGGTTGTGCGCGGCAATCACCACGACGCCTGGGTGAACGGCGCCGAAGACCCGATTTCGGGAATGGTGGACGAACTCGAGGAGGCCCGCGCGCTCGGCGAGCTCGTAAAGCAGGGCTGGAAGCCGAAGCGCACCATCGTTTATTGCGCGTGGGATGGAGAAGAACCCGGGTTGCTCGGGTCGACTGAGTGGGCCGAGGAGCACGCCGACGAACTTCGCGCTCACGCGGTTGCGTATATCAATTCTGATTCGAATGGGCGCGGCTACTTATCCATGGCTGGGTCGCATTCCCTCGAACATTTCATCAACGGCATCGCGCGGGAAATTCAAGATCCCGAAACGAAACTTTCGGTGTGGAAGCGCGACCAACTCCACTCTATTGCGGATGCTTCTACGTCGGAGAAGCGCACCGAGGCTCGCGAACGGCCCGATCTGCGGATTGGCCCGCTCGGTTCAGGCTCCGATTACACGGCTTTTTTGCAGCACGATGGCGTTGCCTCGCTGGATCTGGGGTTTAGCGGAGAGGACCATGGCGGCATTTATCACTCGATTTACGACGATTTTTACTGGTACACGCACTTCGACGATACGGACTTCAGCTACGGTCGGGCGCTGGCGCAGACAGCCGGCAGCGCGGTAATGCGCTTGGCGGACGCCCAATTACTGCCATTCGAATTCACTGATTTCGCCGACACGGTCCAAATGTACATTCGCGATTTGAAAACGGTGCTCAAAGGGATGCAGGACGACGCGCGCGAGCGCAATCTTGAAATTACCGAGGGAGTTTTCACCGCTGCGGCCGATCCCCGCGAGAAATACGTTCCGCCGCAGGCGGAGGCAATTCCGCCCTACTTGAATTTCGCTCCGTTGGAAAATGCCGCGGACAAACTCACGCAAAGCGCGGCCGAATATCACAAAGAATTTGAACGCGCGAACCAGAACGGCGGCGCCGGGCTGGCTTCCGCCAATTTGCCGGAAGTAAATCACCTGCTCATGGAAAGCGAACGGAAGCTGCTGACCTCGGCAGGTCTTCCGAACCGGCCTTGGTATAAACATCAACTCTATGCACCTGGCTACTACACCGGATACGATGCCAAGACGATTCCCGCCGTCCGCGAAGCCATCGAACAGAAGCAGTGGAAGCTGGCAGACGAGGAGATCGCGCGGGTAGGGACGGTTCTCGATGATGAGTCCGCGCTGATTGCAAGCGCTGCCGCCAAATTATCCGCCGCCACGCACTGATTACTTCAAATTGTTTTTGTAGACGACGCCTTGCTTCATGACGAATTGAACGTTTTGCAATTTCTTGATATCCGCGAGCGGATCTCCAGCAACCGCCACGATGTCCGCGAATTTTCCCGGCTCGATCGTGCCCAGCCGGTCGCTCCACCCGAGTAATTGCGCCGCGGAGGTTGTGGCGGTCTGGATCGCCTGCATGGGCGTCATTCCATAGGCAACGTACAGCTGAAATTCAATCGCTTCATTTTTCTGGGTCCACGCAAAACCGCCCGCGTCTGTCCCGAAGACAATCTTCACGCCCTTGCGCAGAGCATTAACAAAAGCCTGCTTCTGCGCGGCGGCCATCGGGCCACCATCGGTCTTGCCATCGGCTGTAGCGTGCGCGATCGTCATCGCCGTGGGAATCCAGTAAACGCCTTGCGCTAAGGCACGGTCGAGAAGAGCGTCGTTAAATGCGACGCCGTGCTCGATGGAATCGACGCCAGCCTGTAACGCCGCAGCGATACCTTCTTCGCCCACCGCATGCGCCGCTACGTGATGTCCCAGCCGGTGCGCCTCGTCTGCGATCGCGCGCGCTTCGTCGCCGGTAAAATTGACGTTGCTATGCAGTACGCCGTCGGGCGTGAAGTGCGCGCCGCGATCTGCGTAGAATTTGATCCAATCCGCGCCGTGGGCCACTTGCTCGCGCACTGCGAGCCGAGCATTCTCCACTCCATCCACCACTTGCACCCCATGCGGCAAATTCAGTTCCCACGAATAGCCCTGCAAGGGATACATGCCGGTCGGTGCCATGGCCCGCGTCGCAACGAATAATCGCGATCCCGCAATCTCGCCGCGTTCGATCGCTGTTTTCACATCCACGTCCGCGTACATGGCGCCTTCTGTTTCCAGATCTCGCAGCGTGGTGAACCCGTGGTCGAGCGCGATACGAGCATTGCGAGCGGCCAGAATCGCGCGGTAGGGAACGGATTCCTTCAGCAGTTGATCGGCGTAGTCGGCGGCCGTGGGATCACCTTGCAGAAAAATGTGCGTATGCGCGTCGATCAGCCCCGGCAATACCGTCGCGTGCGAGAGATCGATCAGCTCTGCATCCCCTGGCACGCTGCCGTGCGGCGTAACGGATGCAATCTTGCCGTCCTGTACAACAATGACGGCATCTGCAATCGGCCGGCCTCCTCTGCCGTCAATCAACTCTCCGGCCCGAATTGCCACGGTTTTCGATGTTTGCGCGGACAGCGAAAATGTTGCCAGCAGGAAAAACGTGATTACCATGAAAGGCTGTCTGCGGAACGTGAGAGCGTGCATTGAAGATTTCACTTCGCTTGACTCCTTCGCGCCTGAGATGATTCACCGCACAGCGTGTGCGTTGCGGCTATCTGGTTGACGGCAACTCGCTGGTTACTTTTCCCGCCGCGTCGAGAAACTGGATGACGGGAGAACCGTCCGAGGTCACCTGAATAATGATGCGATCTCGACCGTCGGCGTCCTTCAATTTCAGCACGGCGGACTTGTCATCGTTGCGTCCCAGGTAAATGCGCTGGTGCGGCAGCGGATGCGTGGCCAGGAAGTCCTTCCATTGTGCTTTAGGAGTATCCAGCAACTCCGTCATCGGCCAATCGGGATCGTCCACGATGCTAAGTCCGGAGCGCTTGTGGGTTCCGTCTTCCGAAGCATCGAGGTTCAGCACCTGGTCCTGTTCGTAACGGTCAAAACTGAGGTGCCCGTAACTTGCCACTTTGCCATCCTTATCCTTCATTCCGCCAAAGATGAGGCCGCCGTTCTCGGTGCCTTCCTCGTTGAAAAAGAGGATGCCGGCCGCTTTGCGGTCCTCGTGAGGATATTCCTTTCCCTTGATAATGGCTCCCGGAAATGCGGCTTTATTGGAGATGACCATGCGCAGGGTGCCGTCCGGTTCAACGATATTGATCCGTTGCACGTCAATCTCATCAAGCTTTTCCTTCTTGCGGCCGTTAGCGGCGCCCATGATCAATAAAGCCGTAAGAAGCATGGACGACACCACCGCATAAGCTTTGAGAAGGCGAAATTCTCTCTGCGTCTTACGGTCCATAACCATCCTTTCACTCGTAAGCGTTCGTGGGGCGGTCGCCGCTTTTCCCGAGCATAACTCCGGCGACGCCGCAGCCGCTTGTTGCCCACAGATACGTTTGTTGCGTTTCCTATTGCATGGATGCAACAAATGTTTTACCATGGCTCACAACTGAGCCACAATGGATTCCTCTGCGGTCGCGGACGAACGGCTCGGCGGGGTTCGGAGTTGCAAAGTATCAGCCAGCGCCGGGCAATGCTACAGGCGAGCGGCTCCGGTAGCAGATAAAGTCGAGGTTCAGGAAACAAAAGCCGTCGCTCAATCATTGGCTTGTGGGCTAAGATTCGTCATCAATTCCAGCCTGCGAGAGCCCACAACTATGAACTCATCGACACCAAGAAATTCGGGATCAGCGAGCGACGGCAACGTTTCGATTCGCCTGGACGGCATGCCGAGCCAGCGCCGCAAAATCATTCAGCCGATTTTCGATCATCCTCGCGATTACGTGCTCCTGAGTCTACGGCAAATGGCGCGCAAGCTGGGTCAGGACCCTTCGACGCTTCTGCGCACCATTCGTGCTCTCGGTTTCCATCACTACACCGACTTCCGCACTTATCTGCATAACCGCGTCATCACGTTTGCCACTTCGCTGGAAGCGATGGAGCACAGCCCGAAGCGTACGGGTGTTCCGGGCCTGATCCAGGAATCCATTGAGCGCGATCTGGAAAATCTGAAGCAGCTTCGGAACAGCCTGGACCCGGCAAAGGTGATCAGCGTCGCCAAACGGATCTCCGCCGCGCGCAGCGTGTTGATACTGGCCGGCGACATGGTTGCCAGTCTGGGGAAATATCTCGAGTACACCCTTTCGATGGTGCGCGCAAACGTGGTTATCGCGGTCACCCCTGGGGAAATGGTGCATCGCGTGCGTTTCGTGGACAAGCGTGACGTGGTCATCGCCATCACCCATCGCCGCGGCTTGCGCCAAACGGTGGAAGCTCTGGAGGCCGCAGCGAAGGCTGGAAGCTTTTGCGTGGGAGTGAGCGGCGGGTTTCTCTCGCCGCTCGTGAGCTTTTCCGATGAATTTTTTGTCACCCCGATCGACTGCATTTCGTTCGCTGATTCCTATGCGAGCGGCATGGCATTTGTCAACGCCATGCTGGTCGCCGTCACCAGCGAACGGCGGCATTCGACGACGCTGCTGCTCAAGAAAGTAGCCGAAGAGCAGCGCACCGGCCAGCGGTTCTATTTCAAGGAACAAGCGGCGGATTTGCCAAGAAAATGACCTTGCCGAATTTGCTTGCGAAACAGAGTCTGGCGGAAGAGTACCGCTGCTATTTCCCGATAACCGAACGTTATGTTTATTTGAATCACGCCAGCGTTTCGCCGCTTTCCAGCCTTGCACGTGACCGTATGGCGGAGCTATTGGATGGTGTGGTGCGGCACGGCGCGCGCAAAGCCGAAGAGTGGGATCGCATGCAAGCAGCCACGCGATCCGCTGCGGCGCGCCTGGTGAATGCGGAAGCGCGGCAAATCGCGTTTCTCCGCAACACTTCCGAGGCGCTTTCGATTGTCGCGAACGGCCTGGATTGGAAACCGGGCGACAATATTGTCAGCACCGCCGTGGAGTTTCCCGCGAACGTCTATCCCTGGGCGCGCGTCGCCGCCGAGAAAGAAATCGAACTCCGTCTCGAACCGGAAATGGATGGCCGCATTGATGTCGAACATCTGCTCACGCTGATCAATGAGCGCACGCGCATAGTGACCGTGAGTTGGGTGCAGTTCGCGAGCGGCCAAAAGCTGGACATCCGCCGAATCGGTGAATTCTGCCGCGAACGGGGAATTCTTTTCGTAGTCGATGCAGTGCAGGGGCTGGGGGCCTTCGAGCTCGATGTCCAACGCGATTGCGTGGCGGTCTTCGCTTCGAGCGCGCACAAATTTTTGCTCGGGCCGAAAGGCATATCGTTGCTTTACGTGTCCGATTGGGCGCTCGAAAGAGTCCATCCCACGGTGATCGGTTGGACCGCCGTCGAGAACTATCGCGACTACCTTACGCACGATCTGAGTTTGCGCGACGGCGCGGTGCGTTTCGAGGGCGGAACGCTGAACGAATTTGGAATCTGCGGGCTCGGCGCTGCGATCGACCTTCTATTGCGCGCGGGTCCGCAGAAAGTCGAACAGCATCTGCTCGCCTTGACCGACCACCTGGTGGAACGATTGAACGAGCGCGGGTATCGCGTCGCGAGTCCGCGGCGCGCCGGCGACTCATCGGCAATCATTGTCTGCTGCCATCCCGAATTGTCCGCGGACAAGGTTTGCGGCGAACTCGACGCGCGCAACATTATCACTTCGGCGCGGCTCGGACGTTTGCGCATTGCTCCACATTTTTACAACACGCTGGCGGATGCGGATGCCTTGATAGACGCGCTGCCGGTCTGAAATTCAACGCGCCGCAGTCTTGGTTTGACCTCCGGCGCCAGAGATCGAAGTAATCGCCCATGTATTCTGACTCACGCGGTCTGGCCATCACGGCGTCCCATAGCTCCTCGGTTGAACGGTTCGATGCTGCCGTCTTCCGCTACCTGGGCGCGCGCAAGGACACGCCCGATCATGTTGCCGCGCTGGTCGCGGACGATCCGCGTTGCGTTCTTGCTTTCTGCTTGCAGGGATATTTGCTTCTGCACGCGGGCAAGCCTGAGTGCCACGCACGCGCGCGCGAGGTTCATTCGTGCGCCGCACGGGCCGCGACAGGAGGCATCACGCCGCGAGAATCTTTGCACCTGGCTGCTCTTCAGGCGTGGATCGCCGGTGATTTCGCGGAGGCGGTGGATCGCTGGGAAGCGCTCCTGAGTGATTTTCCGCTGGATATTCTGGCGTTGCGTCTCGCGCAATTCATGACGTCATATTTGGGGCGAAGCGCGGCGATTCGCGATTCGGTTTCGCGCGTTTTTCCGGCTTGGGATGCGCGAGTGCCAGGTTATGGGTTTGTTTTAGGCTGCTACGCCTACGGTCTGGAGGAGGCCGGCGACTACGCCGCCGCGGAACGGTTCGGGCGCGAGGCCGTCGAAAATAATCCCACCGATCTGTGGGCCGCCCACGCCGTGACGCACGTGATGGAAATGCAGGGACGGCCGCGCGACGGAATTACATGGGTTGGCGGTCTCCACGAGCAGTGGCGCGACTGCAACAATTTCGTGCTGCATCTGTGGTGGCACCAGTGCCTGTTCCATCTCGCGCTCAATCAATACGACCGGCTCCTGGAACTTTACGACTGGAACGTTCGTGCGCAATCAACGGATGAATATCTCGATATCGCGAATGCTACAGCGCTGCTGTGGCGTCTGGAGCAAGTGGGAGTGGACGTAGGGCATCGTTGGGAAGAGCTGGCGCAGCGTTCGGCGATGCATATCGACGACCATCTTTTTGTTTTTGCCGATCTGCACTATGGCATGGCTGTTGTCGCGGCGGGAGAGGCGATTGTGGTGGACCACTTTCTGGAATCGTGCCGCCAATTTGCGAATTCCGGCGGCGTCACGGAATCGCAGGTTATGGCCGAGGTTGGACTCCGAGTTGCGGAGGCTATTGTTGCCCATCGACGGCGTGGTTTCGTTGAGGCGAGTGATCTTCTTTTGCCTGTTCGCGATTTAATCTGGAAAATCGGCGGCAGCCATGCTCAGCGCGACCTCTTCGAACAATTGTTGATTGATTCGGCCGTGCGTGCAGGCCGCGGAGAACTAGCGGCCACGCTGTTAGCGGAGCGCACCAATCGGCGGCCGCACGATATCTGGAGCTGGAAGAATCTGGCTGGGGTGCTATCGCAACTGGGAGATACGCCCGGCGTAGCACGAGCTAACGCTGAAATCAAACGCTTGCTGCGCGAAGTCGCTTAGTGCAGGCGTATCGCGTGATGCATATCACGCGGCGACATCACATAGGGAGGACCGCATGGAACAAGTTCTACTGGCGCGCAGGGCTGCGCGCCTCGCGCCGAATATAGTGGCACCGTCGCACAACGGAGACGCAATCTCATTCGATTCCGGCCACGCCTTTCCGGGAGTCTTGCCGGATCTAACGGAATTCGCGGCTAGCGTGCTTTCGGATCATCGTCCGGAAACTTTGCAATACGCGCCCCGTCCCGGCCTTCCAGAACTGCGGACCTGGATTGCAGAATACATGAGTGGTGACGGCGTCGCGAATTTCACCGCGGACAACGTGCAGGTAGTGAACGGCGCGAAGCATGGCCTCGAGCTGGTCTGCCGCTTGCTCCTGGATGAAGGCGATTCGATCGTCGTGACCGCGCCTACTTACTTCACGGCAATTCCGATCTTCAAGAGTTTCGGAGTGGACTTCATCGAAATTCCGCAGGACCAAGACGGTCTGATGGTGGACGAACTGCGCCGTGCGCTCGAACAAGTCAAACGCAATGGCCGCCGCTTACCGAAGTTCATCTACGATGTTCCGGATTTTCATAATCCTAGTGGCGTCACGATGTCACGCGCGCGCCGTGAAGCGCTTATCGAACTCGCTGCCGCTTTCGGAATTTTTATCGTGGAAGACAGCCCCTACAGAAAAGTTCGCTTCGAAGGAGAGTCGCAGCCCTCGTTGAAAGCCCTGGATCGTGCGAACACCGTTCTAACGCTTGGCACCTTTTCCAAGTTGTTGGCGCCCGGCCTGCGCATCGGGTGGATTGCCGGCCCGCGCGAAATTCTGGCGCGGATCGTGCAGCTGAAGTCCGACGGCGGATCGTGTCCCTTGACGCAACGGTTGATCATCGAGTTTTGCCGTGCAGGCCGGCTCCCGGCTCACACACGCCGCGTGCAGGAAGTCTATCGCTCGCACCGCGACCGGATGGTAGCCGCCGTCCGGCGAGAGCTTCCCGAGGCGCGCATGGAAGTGCCGCAAGGCGGCTATTACGTCTGGCTGACTCTTCCCGAAGGCACTGATGGCGACGAACTCGCGAAGCGCGCCGAGCACGAAGGCGTGATCATCCTGCCTGGAAGCAAATTCTTTGCGGCGACCGGAGGCCGCGGCGCCGGACAACCGCCCCCGAAGAATCATATCCGCGCGGCGTACAGCTATGCTTCACCCGAGCGGATTGATGAGGGCGTTGCACGCATCACGCGCGCGTTTCGTTCGATGCGCTAGTGGCCTTAAGAAGGAAATTCACAATGTCGCAAGCGACGATAGTGATTCGCAATATCAGCGCCGAGCGAGGACAAGTCTCGCGAGGCTTTCTCGATATTGGAGAGACCGCGGCCGGGCCGATCCAGGTGCCGGTGGTCATCATCAACGGCGCATCGGACGGCCCGGTGCTCTGTCTCACCTCCGGCGTTCACGCGACTGAGTACGCGCCAATCGAAGCTGTGTTGCGGCTTGTGAGCGAATTGACTCCCAGCGCGCTAAGCGGCGCGGTCATCGCCGTTCCCGTAGTGAACATGGCCATGTTCACCAATCGTTGTGGGTTTGTGTCGCCGATTGACGGCCTGAATCTCAACAAGATCGCGCCCGGAGGCGGCGGCTCGATTTCAGAAATTCTTGTTCGCGTGCTGCTGGACGAAGTGATCGCCAAGGCGCGATACCACGTGGACCTTCACGCCGGCGACTTCGGCGAAATGCTGCTGCCTTTTGCGGGCTACAGCTTGACCGGCAGCCCCGAAATGGATCGCGAGGGAGAGGCTCTCACGCGATTGTTCACGCCGGGCCTGATCTCGCTGGCGCTCGAAGGCGATACTCTGCCTCCGTTTCCCGGCTCCATCGTGCACGCGGCCACGCGCAGAGGCATCGTCGCGATGTTGGCCGAATCGGGTGGCAACGGCACGCTCAAGGAAGCGGACGTTCGCGTTCACGTGGATGGGATTCGCAACATTATGCGCTACCTGAAAATGATTCATGGCGACCCGGTGGTGCGCGGTCCACAGATTCGCGCCACCGATCGAGCGATCACGCGCGCCAAACGCGCGGGCTTGCTGCGGCTCAATGTCAAGATTGGCGACGCCGTGGCAGCAGGGCAAGCTGTGGGTGAGATCTGCGATGTGTTCGGCCAGACGGTCGAGACAGTGCGAGTAGCAAGAGCGGGAATCGCGGGGCTGGTGTGGTCGCACAAAGCGGTCAACTCGGGAGACCCAGTGGTTCGCTGTTGGTATACCGAGCCGGCGGGGCAGTTTCCGGTCACCGACAAGTTCATGCGTTCCTAGTAGCGAAGCGCCCGCGTTTATGCGGATTCGCCGGGCTCATCGTCTTTCAATTTCGCCGCCCACACGCGATAGAACAATAATCCTGCAAGCACCAGCGCCATCCCGATCGACGACCTCACCGGCCGCGCCACCCAAAGCCCGACGGCCACCGACCCAGCGCCGGCCATAAAAATTACTGGAACAACCGGATATCCCCACGTTCGATAGGGCCGCGGAAGGTTTGGCTCGGTGTGACGCATCCGCATCATTGCCAGCACGGCCAGGCCGTAGAAAGTCCAACTGCCAAACATCACTAGGGACGTAAGGTCTTCGAACGTGCCGCTCAGCGCCAGCAAGCTCGCTAGACAGCACTGAAAAATCAGCGCGTTTCCCGGAGTGCGAAATTTCGGATGAACTTTTGCCAAGGTGGCGAAAAAGATTCCGTCGCGAGCCATCGCGTAATCCACGCGCGCGCCACTCAGAACTGAAGAATTCAGCGTCCCCAGCGCGGAGATGGCCATGATTAAAGTGATCCAAACAGCCGCGTGATGTCCTGCGAAGCTGCTAAATACGTCCGAGGCCACGTGTGGGGATGAGGCAATCGCGTTGAAGGGCAAGGTGTAGAAGCAAACGCCGGTGAATAGCAAAAAGATCACGATCACAAAGGACGTGGCGCCGACCAGAACGCGCGGAAAGTTGCGCTCCGGGTTTTCCACTTCCGAGCCGACTAGGTTTAAGTCGTTCCACCCGTCGTACGCCCACACGGCCGCGCCCAACGCCGCGAGAAATCCGGTCACGGTGCCCCATCCCGGTGATTTCGGCCACAGCGGTTCAAGATGATGAGGGGCGCCGCGAACGAGCAGAAACCCGCCAGTGATAATTGCGACCACGGCGCCCACTTTCAGCACGGTAAGAGCAACCTGCACTTGTCCGCCCAAACGTACCCCCAGGTAATTTATGCCTGTGATTAAAATCAGGGCGGCCATGGCGGTGGGCTGCGACCACGTAAACGCAAAGAGATATGTGCCGGGGACGCCAAAGGGAGCGTGGAGGCGAATGGTCCAGAGCGGACTGGCCAGTGCCGGAACCAAAAAACTGCAAAAGCGCAGCAATCCAGCAGCAATCGCGGCTGCCGAGGCGGGCCTCGCCACCACGCTGTGCATCCACCCAAATAGAAAGCCCCAGCGCTTTCCGAATCCGCGCCGCAGGTACGCGTATTCGCCACCAGCCTCGGGAAATGAAGAGCCCAATTCCGCGTAGCATAGCGCGCCGCACATAGAGAGAATTCCGGCAACGATCCACGCGGCGAAAACGACGCTGATCGAACCGGCCTCTGTCGCCATCTCGCTGGGCTTGAGAAAAATTCCCGTCCCGATCATGGTGCCCAGGACGATCGCAGCAGCGGCAGATGTGCCGAGACCTCTGACCAGCCCATGTCCGCGTAAAGCTGTGGGATCTTGCCGGATGATTTGCCTCGGCGGCGCCTGAGCTCCGCACACGCAACGCTTCTTGTGGTTCTTGCCGGGTGCTGACTGCTTAGCGAATGTTTCGTGGCGAATCGCAGGAACAATCGCACAGGAAGATTCGCCGACGGGGCCTCAAGTGATGAACGTCTCGTCCCGACGGGCGAATTA
The DNA here is from genome assembly GCA_963786205.1 of uncultured Acidobacteriota bacterium. GTDB lineage: Bacteria > Acidobacteriota > Terriglobia > Acidiferrales > UBA7541 > Palsa-295. Next base: position 4,737 of record CAWAYG010000007.1, on the reverse strand, counting down.
TAACCGCAGGAGCTTCGCGAATTATGGAAAAGGACGCCAAAATTAGAACTATTTGGCGGCTTAATCTTCGCTGGACCGGGTGCCTTGCCTGTAAGAAATGCTGAGCAGGGGAGGAAGTTTCGCGTTGCGCGCGCGAGCATCAGCTTTGAGCGTTTGCCCACAGGCCTTCACGGCTGCACGTGCGTTATCCCGGAGCGCAAGCAGACATTTCGCGTAATGGGGCAAAAGCACTCCCGCCGGCGTCAGGACGAGCGGATATTTCCGGGGCCTGCAAATCAGCGGGACTTGCAATTCATTCTCGAGATTTCGAAGAGACAAACTGACCGCGGGCTGCGTACGAAACACCCGTCGGCCCGCGTTCGTCATACTGCCTTCCTCCACGATTGCGACAAAGATTTCGACCTGCATTAGTTGAACTCCTTTGCGGATGCTGCGATCAACGCTTTGTCCAAGGCGTGGTTGTTTTTCGGATACATCACCTCTGCGTTCATGAACGTGCTCGCGTTGGCCATAGCGGTCAACATCTTGCCGTAAATATCGTAGTCATCTTTCGACAGTGAAAACGGCAGAGAGGCAACAATATGACATGGCGGAAAAAGAACGATCTCTCCACTCCCCGTTGTAACCATGTCTGCTATGCACACCTTCGTGGTTTGAGCATTCGCGCTACCGGCCACAAGGAACAGTCCGATTCCGAGCATGGCGAGCTTTTTCATTAGCGTTACCCCTTTGTGGCTTGCGATCCGTCGCAGCGGTGACGATAACTACCGGCCCAGCTCCTTCAAGTATTTCTCTTTGACCTTATACATGAAGAGCAGATTGGTTCCGGAAAAGACGCCGACGAAGTATTCCCCTTTCTGTGCGGCGGCTGATACGCGCTGGACATCTGTCTCCGCGAACTTGGCGACAAGAGCATTGCAACTCGCCGACGCCCCGAATGCGTTGCTCCACGAAGAGGACGCGGCTTCCTGATTGATGGCTTCAGCAACGACCGCACCGCCTTTGTCCGATATCAATGCGATCCTCGTGACTGAATTGCACTGAGGTCCGGCAGTGCTGCCGTATGCGCCGCCAAGCGCGACGACGATCAGTCCTCGCAGTGTCTCCTCCTGGGACAAGGAAGCAGGGTTGAACTGCTGGTATTGCCGATGCGCCACTTGCGCCCGGAAAGCGGTCCAAGATTCCGTTGTGAAGAGTTGGATGGATGCAAACTGCGCGAGATTGACGTTCGCTAGGCTAGCTGCAAATGCCTGCCCCATCGTACTACCCGCAGTTATCGTGACACCCTTACCACCGCCCTGAGCTGCCCGTTCGAGTTCGGCGGGCGTCAGATACTCGGATTGCGCAGGTGTCACCAAGGGCGCTATGACAGACGACATTGCAGTTTGTACGGATTCCGGTTGCGCAGCGGATGGTGGTACCTCCTGATCTGTCGGCTTGTCATCTTTGGAGTAAAACGCGGCGCGGACTAAGTTGCCCGATCCAAGGCTCGCGGTGATTCCACCCCCATCGGCGAACGACCATATAGCAGAGCTTTGGGTCTGCGTGTCTGGCGCGCCGTACGTTTGCGTAAATTCAGCAAGAGACTTGGCCCAGTCCGCCTTAGCCACGACCAAGACCTGTACCAGATGCTTTTGAGAAAAGACCAGAGACGCAGATGTAGTAGGGCTGCTGTTAGTCAGCGTCCCGTTCTCGCCGGACTCGATTTTCTTGAACGTTTCACACCAGAGCGCCAGCTCCGGCTTATCCGACGTGCAAGGGCTCAATTTTGCACCGGTGATGGACATGAAGTCGTCCCAGCTTTCTCCTAGTGTCTGGTGCATAAACTTGGTCACTTGTGGTTTCCCGGCTGCCGTGATGCTGACCGCTGGCATTGCTTGCGCGGCAGGATGTTGAGGCTGCGAAGAGCTAGCGGTCGTGGAAGACGCTGCTGGTAACGTAGGCGTAGGAACCTGTGGCTTTGGGACGCAAGCCTGGGAACCGAAGATCGTCTCGCCTTGATAAAGGAATCCGCCAGAGTCCGAGAGGTTTCGACACGTCCACTTCGACGGGTCCGGACTTTGTGCCGACACTGCGGTCGATAGCATTAGCAGCGACAACATGGCTGCGGCGGCTTTCATCTCTTTCGCTCCTCATTGACGGGCAAAGACTCTGGGTACCGTTACAGGGTCTCGAATGGTACGCGCGGCGGCTATAGTACTTTCTCTATGTGTTACTAATTGGTGCGATAACCAGCTGAAGGAACTGCGGGGAAATACTTGGAGAACTTGCCGGGAACTTTGTGCCGGAAGGATCACGGTATTGTCGCTGGGACACCTCGCGTTATCCGAACTTCCATTTTCACTTCAGCAACATATACAACAAAATGTACAACCCCAGGGGAAAATATCGTGCGTCTGAATACAAATTCCTTTTCGGAGCGCTCTTCGTTCGACTTTGTTTTTCTCACGTCTGTCTTTACGCACCTGCTTCCGGAGGATATGAACAATTATTTCTCTGAAGTCGTGCGCGTGTTAACACATGCTCGACGGTGTTTGATCACATACTTTCTGCTGACTTTCGAGTCTTTGCCGGAATACCTACACCGGGCACGGCATGAAAAAAACCGGCGAGCCGCGTAACTTCGCGGATCCAAGCGAGGTCCGTGACTGCGGCGCAGCCGTCGAAAAGCCGGATGGATTGCAGGCCGATCTTGGCATCTTCCCACTGCACCTGGGGCACAGCCCTGAAATTCGGTGCCAAACTGATCCGGAAAGTGAAACAAACGGTCAGCCAACTCCGCGCGCGGGGTGTACACTTAAATTCCCCGCGAATACGATCTGTTTGAGCTTTTTCCGGATGGCTCTGCTCTTTGGCGTCACACCGTCACTGGCAGAGAGGAAGCGATTAAAGCGTTGCAGGAATTGTCTGCGAATACCACGAACGAAGTGCGCTTGATGCACTTGCCGACCCAGACGGTGATAGCCGCACTCAACCCTCCCCCCGCTATCAAGGCCACAGAGCCAACGCCAGGGCGGGGCTAAAACCTCGGTCGGTGCTGCCAAATACATGAAAATGCCGATGGCATTCCGTATCGTCCCCTACATAAAATTCCCTATCCAGAATTAACCCGCATTGGTTGCGAGCCTGAGGAAGTGAGCAATGGGGAGCTGGGGGTTGGCCTGCAAGAACTGCCGCGCGACTTTCACACATTCACAGATACCCGACACGCTCGCTGACTACTGTATCCCCGCGCGGCCCATGTTTCCGCCCGAAGGTCTCCGATGCGAGTGCCCTAATTGCATGGCCGAATCGACCTACCGCGCAATCGATCTCACCTATCAGTCCGAACGTAACAGTAAGCCCGGCCGCGCCTGAACACATAGCCACGCTCCTTGACTGTTCAGTGCCACCCTAGAAGAAGGCTCGGAATGTCCAAGTTAAGAATCTTCGGAGTCGCCTGCTCATCTTGCGGGCAAGGTGTTGAGGTGGACAGGATCCCAGTAGCAGACGGCCCTCAACTCGGAGGCTTGCGCGATGCGCTCGCCGGACAACGTTGGAAACCACGGATGGTGATTTGCCGAAGATGCAGCGCTGGTACGCTCGCATTCCCGGATCGTCTGATATTCCTGGGTGCTCCGGATGAGTCTCATAAATAGCGGGGAGCCGACCGCTGGCTGGGATTATTTCGGCTATGAACGGCGGCGCTGCGTGATCCGTGTCATTCTCCGCAAAAATAGAATCGGCCAATGTTTCAGCTATGCGGTCAAGTTCGACTTGTTGAAGCACTGCTTGTCTCCGTTATGAATCCGTTTTCCGGACGTCGTCGCGGTCTCGGTGACGTTTGGCAGCAAAAGCAAGATGAAAGAGTGCGCAGCGAAGCTGCGAGAAAGCGGCGGCGTGGTTTTCAGCTAATAAGGCTGGCAAAGACGGTGCGGCGACAAGTACGTGAATCCCACGAACGCCTCCCAAGTTGTGGATGTCCCCGTTAGTCCGTGATTGAAACCCGCATCAAGGACGAGCGTTTTCCGCGCTGAATAACTAACAGCCCAAAGATTTCCGACAGCGTTGCTCCTCAAAAACGGCTGAGTGAAGTGCCATATCTCCCCGGACAGCGTGAAGCGGCGCAGAAACGGATGCGAAATTGTCAGCGACTGGCCAAACTGCCCACGACGCACCGGCGCTTGCTTTAATTCCGTGAAAAAAGCGTTAGCGTCATAATGAAATCCTTTGACATCCGCACTGGCCAGAATCAGAACGGAGTTCGTCGGACTTTCGTAATCGAACTCAGGAGCACCGCCATCATACGCACGATGGAAATAGCTTGCGGCTAGCGTCGGTTTCGCGCCTTCCCCGTGGTAGAACACGAATTGTGCACCCGCGAAAATATCCGCCACGCGGTTCGCCGTTCTTCCTTCCGCCGTGAAGTGCGCGATAGGTTCAGCCATAACCAGAAAGTCGAAGCGTGATGTGACCGCAAGCTTGATGGCTTGGCGATTCCAACTCGGCGATCTATCTGGGACGGAGACATCGAGGTCGAGGAATCGTGCCGACGGTGATGGTGGCAGTTCTGGTGGCAGTTCGTTTGTGGGTTCGTGACGCTGTGGAGCCTATCTAGTCGCGTGCGGAGTTTTGGATCTCGCTGATAACACACAAGCGGACGTCCGAGGCGCGCCAAGGCGAGCTATGGGACATCGTCCAGTTCGGATTCAGGAGCTAGTTCTCGCAAGGGAGTGGAGGTTCGAGTCCTCTCTCGGG
>CAWAYG010000006.1:0-9357 GCA_963786205.1 uncultured Acidobacteriota bacterium | reverse complement strand
TTCTTCCCATCGCTCAAATATGCGTCAGCGTGCCGGTAATTTTTGTGCGTCGCAGCGCCCATGCGAAAACTATGAAGGATAGGGGGATTAGGATGGCGGCAAAAGTAAGCAGTGCCGCGATCGACGGCCAAAGCTGGCACCATCCGGCACCGACGAGCAACGCGGCGCGCATTCCCTGCAGCGAGTAGGTCACCGGAATCAACCGCGCCAGGACCTGTAACGGACCCGGCAAGACGCTCACCGGATACATCATCCCGCCCACTAGACTCGAGACGCCCAATACCACCCACTTTGCGGGATTGCCCCGCTTAAAGAGAATCGAATAACTGGCCGATAATATTCCTAGCCCTGCAAACGCGAGAATGGAGGCCAGCAGTATCACCACCGCTCCCGCCCAGTTTGCCGCCCGCGGCGCGAACCCGAAAAGCAGCGCGCCCCAAGCGAGATAGACGCACGTCCGCAGCGCCAAAGCAGTGAATGGATACACCGCGGAACCCGCGAGGATCACCGGAAGCGGCGTCTGCGTGACCAGCAAGGCTTCCAGGGTGCGGTTCTGGCGCGCCTCCTCGATGCTCGAGTCGAAAGCCGTCATGGATACGCTGAGGTAATCGAAGAATGCGAAGCCAACCAGCGCAAACTCGAAGTAGCTTCCTCCCGCAGGCAGCGCCTTCGTCAGCTCGGGGCTCTCCACGAAACGCGATAAATAATAAAAGGTCGCTACGCCGAATAGAGCTTCCAGCATTTCCAGCAGAAACGCTCCGCGATACCCGCGAGCAATCGCAAAGTCGCGCGCGAAAAACGCGGCAACCTTCCGCAAGGCGCGCACCGGCTTCATGGCTGTGCGTCCACTGTGACCCTGCGTCGCGCCAGACGCGTGATGGCGTCCGCGAACGTTGCGACCCCCGCCTTCGCGCACAGCCCGCGTGGGGAATCGAACGCGATGATGCGACCTTCCTCGAGCAGTATCACGCGATCGGCGATCTGTTCGACTTCGCTCAACGTGTGCGAGGCGAAAAGCAGAGTCGTCCCCTGCCGGTGCACCAGGTCCTCCTTCAGCAGCCGGCGGAAATCGGCAGCGGCCAGCGGGTCAAGGCTGCGCGTGGGTTCGTCGAGCAGCAAAATGGCGGGTTGATGCAGCAACGCGCGCGCCAAGCCCAGCCGGTGCGTCATACCGGTAGAGAACGTGCGTACCTGGCGATCGAGTTCGCCGGTGATGCCCATGCGTTCGGCGACCAACTTGATTCGGCGACGCGCCTCCGCACGGGAAATATTGTTCATCGCCGCAAAGAAGGCCAGATTTTCGCGGCCGCTCAGACGCGTATAAAAGCCCTCGTCACCTCCGGTGTGATAGCCAAACTGGGACCGCGCGCGGGAAGCGTCGCGCTCGACGTCACACCCCGCAATCGATGCGCGGCCCCGCGTAGGAATTATCAAGGTAGCAAGTACCCGCAGGAGGGTAGACTTCCCTGCGCCGTTCGGCCCGACGATGGCTACAGCCTCTGCGGGCCGGACGGAAAAGGAAATTCCAGCAAGCGCCCTTTCGGTGGGCCGAACAACTGGCTGCAGAAACGCACGCCAGCCGGTGCGAGCCGGTGGAAAATACTTTTCAAGCGACTCCACGGAAATGGCGGACGCTGACATCCCGCTGGTTATAACCGAATTCGCCGTGGCGAATCCAGTTCCGTCGTTGCTGTTTCCAGCCAATGGCATGTACAATAGCGGCGGACAGATTGATAAGCACGACGCGTGCCTATCGAAACGAACCACCGTCGTCAACCCGAGCGGTGGATCCTACCCAGCCCGAAACCATGGGAGCGGCCGAAATGGACGCACCTCTTTCCTTACACGCAGTGGTTGTCGCATCCGCCGAACAGGTTTCCTGTCCTCTCGGTGAAGAAGCTGCCATCTTGAATCTGAAGAACAGCGTTTACTACGGGATGAATCCCGTGGGCGCGCGCGTTTGGGAATTATTGAAGCAGCCCAAGAGCGTCCGCGAACTGCGCGATGTCTTGCTCGACGAATACGAAGTGGATCAGGAACGTTGCGCGCAGGACTTGCTGGCATTGCTCCACAGGATGCGGGATGAAGGTTTAATCGAAGTGTGCGCGGCGGCTAGCTGAGGCTGCGCGCGACTTTGTCGCGCGATGCGGGTTGGAAAACAAGCGGGCACGTTGGGCCGGAGAAACATGATCGAGCGTTGGGAAAAATTTCAGCGGCTGAGTTCTCTCGAACGAGGCCTCGTCCTCGAGGCCACAGGCGGATTTCTCGCGACCTGGGTCGGCTTGCGGCTGATCGGGTTTCGCCGCTGGAGGCGTGTGCTGGCCGTGTTTGCGCCACCGGCGAACGCAACCGGGCCCGCCCAGGATGCATCGGTCGAGGAACCAGCGCTCTTGATCGCGCGGATGGAAGCAGCGGCAGCACGGAATCTTTTTTTGCGCACCAATTGCCTGGAACAATCGCTGGTGCTGTGGTGGCTGTTGCGGCGGCGCGGAACTGCCGCGGATCTACGCATCGGCGCGCGCAAGGATTCCGACCGCTTCGAGGCGCATGCCTGGGTGGAACTCAATTCCCAGGTGCTCAACGATGCCACCGCAGAGCATCGCCATTTTGTTCCTTTCGAGAAGCCGGTTCTTTCGATGGAGGCGCGCATCGAGTGAGCGGCATCGTCGGCATGTACGATCGCAGCGGCGCGCCGGTGGACCAGACGCTGTTGCGGGCCCTCGCTCATTTTCTTTCCTATCGCGGGCCGGACGCGCGGGACACTTGGTCCCACGGTCCCGTGGGCTTAGGTCACACGATGTTGCGCACCAGCCGCGAATCGCAAATTGAGCGCCAGCCGGCCAGCCTCGGCGGACGATTCTGGATTACGGCCGACGCCAGGATTGATTGCCGCGCAGAACTGCAGGGCAAACTTGCCGAGCTGGAGACCGGCAGACCTCGCGGCGGCGTCACGGATTCCGATTTGATTTTGCGTTCCTACGCAGCATGGGGCGCCGATTGCGTGCAGCATCTCCGAGGCGACTTCGCCTTTGCCATCTGGGACACTCAGCGAAAGCTCCTTTTTTGCGCGCGCGACCATTTCGGCATCAAGCCCTTCTACTATTCCGAACTGGGAGAGCTTTTTTTCTTCAGCAATACACTCAATTGCGTTCGCCAGCATCCCGAGGTTTCCGCGGAACTGAACGACGCCGCCATCGGCGATTTCCTCCTTTTCGGTTTGAATTGCGACGTCGCCACCACCGCCTTCCGCGATATCCGGCGCTTGCCTCCGGCGCACTCTATGACGGTGTCTTCCGAAGGTCTGCGCCTCAGTCGCTATTGGTCGCCACCCACGGAAGGACGCATTCGCTACCAGCGTGCGGAAGATTACGTCGAGCATTTCCAGATTTTGCTGCAAGCGGCGGTATCGGACCGCATGGCTCCGGACCGCACCGGAATCTTGCTAAGCGGAGGCCTGGATTCGGGGACGGTCGCAGCCGCCGCGCGCGAGATCTCGAGAAGCGCCGGCGGTGCCCAAGATTTGCTTGCCTACACCGTAGTGTACGAGTCGCTGTTTCGCGATGAAGAAGGCGCGTACGCCCGGGAGACCGCCAGATTTCTCAATATTCCGATTCAGATCATCCCCCTAGATAACGTGCAACCATTCGAGCGCTGGGATGATCCCGACGTGAGCATGCCCGAGCCGGTGGACGATCCCTGTTTCGCGGGACTCTTCGATCAGTTTCGGGCGATTTCGGCCGGTTGCCGTGTCGTGCTTACTGGAGAAGGTAATGACAGCCTAATGCACTTTCGGATGTGGCCCTATGTAAAGGACATGGTGCGCAACAGAGAGTTTCGACGGCTGGTGGCCGAGACTTCGCACTACGCCTGGATTCGGCCTTCTCCTCTGCCGGGAATTTGGCGGCGGACTAGGAACCTCTTCAGGAAAAATGCAACTACTCCGGAGTACCCGCGTTGGCTCGCACCTGACTTTGCTCGACGATTGAATCTACCAGAACGCGCGAAACAATGGAATCGGCTTCCTCCCGTTTCCCCGCCCCATCCCGTCCTTCCCGAGGGCCATGCTTCGCTCTCACCGCCACATTGGCCTCAAATGTTCGAACTCGAAAACGCCGGCATGACGCACTGCCCGGTGGAGGTGCGACATCCGTTTTTCGATCTGCGGATCGTCAATTATCTTCTTGCGCTTCCGCCCTTCCCCTTGTTTTTTGAGAAGAAGCTTTTGCGGGAGGCGGTCGCGGGGCGGCTGCCCGAGAGCATTCGCACGCGCCGGAAAAGTCCGCTGGCCGGCGACCCCTTGATGGCGCATTTTCGACAACGTCCGACGGATTGGATGAATCAGCGAGCTTGGAGCAAAGAGATTGAACCCTATGTTGAAACATCTATACTAATCGGACTTCGCCACGAGACGAATTGGGCGAACGTGGAGAGGAATGTTCGCGCTCTCTGCTTCAACTTTTGGTTGCAGTCAGCGCGCAGAGTCCGGTATAACTTGGCTGCGGAGGTCCGCAATGGTTAAGCCCGTAAAACGGGAGCCTAAGAAGCCTTATTCATCTCCTATCATAACCATGTACGGACCGGTACAAGAGCTCACGCGACACATACCCGGAAGTAAAGGCCACGACCATGGAGGTGCACCGAGGAATCGCACTGGCTTCTGAATAATTTCGTTCGAAGCGAGGCAATGCAGCTCATTCACACAGAAGTGCTTTCGCTGTAGGTGATTCGCGAAGGGCATCGCCATGACGGGAAGACTCTCTGCAGTCGAGGCAAAGCTGATCGCCTGTTTGGATCAGGTGGGCCTCGTCCCTTGACTGAGTTGAATTTTACTTATCGCGTTTTCGGTCTGTCACTTCAATCGAATCAGCAGATCCCTGAATTGCCGCTCACAAGAAAGTCATCTGCAGATCCTGTTGTGGCCATCCACCTAAACGTTTCGCCTGTGGGGGCCGGGATCGTCCCGTCCGATCCGCAAGTACTGACTTACATCAGCGCCTATAAGGATGAGGCAGGCAACCCAGCTCTCAAAATGTGGAAAATTGGCAGCGGCGATTTTAGCCGGCTTGCCTATTCGGACGGAATTCAATTCTGGCTGGATCGGCAAGGCAGCGAAGTTTGGTCGACTTGGCCCGAGAATCTGACGATCGAAGACACGGCAACCTATCTGCTAGGTCCAGTTCTCGGGCTGTTGCTGCGGCTGCGCGGTGTGACCTGCCTGCATGCTAGCGCTGTGGCTTTCGGCGAAAAAGCCGTGGCGTTTGTAGGGTCCGAGGGAGCAGGAAAATCGACGACGGCGGCGGCACTGGCTCGGCGCGGCCACGCGATCTTGTCCGATGACGTGGTGACGCTGGCCGAACGCAACGGATCGTTCCTTGTTCATCCCGGGTACCCCTATCTGTGCCTGTGGCCCGAATCCGTGGAATCGATCTATGGCTCGGCGCAAGCCCTGCCGCCGTTCAGTGCGACTTACGAAAAGCGCTGCCTTTCGCTTGGTAAACAAGAATTACGATTCGCAGAACGAGCCTTACCACTGGGCGCGATTTATATTCTCGGAGAACGCCGGGGCGATCCCGCGCCGCTGGTGCAAGAGATCGCGCCGCAAGACGCATTTCTCTCGCTCGTAGCCAACACATTCGCGACAAACATCCTTGATAGCGGCATGCGCGCCAAGGAATTCGAAACCTTAGGGCGTCTGGTCCCGAGCGTGACGATCCGCCAGATCCGCGCTCACCAAGACGCGAGCCGGCTTCAAGAACTTTGCGCTCGGATTTGCGATGACATCGAAGTGATAAAACTGCGGAACTCTGGCCTCGCCTAAGCAGAAAATTGACTGATTTATGTGCCTTCCACGCCGAATACCTTTTTGAATACTTTGCAGTGGAATAGAGAGCCCTTCAACGTTCGCCCCCAATTTGCAGGTGTGCTACCATTCCTCGTCAAATGGCGTGTCCCTGCCCCACGAGTCGGCGTCGTTGTCCGAGCCGGTGGATTACCCTGCGCTCACGAAACGTCGACTTCGTAATCAGCCTCCAACCGGGTGCTGCCAAAATTCCTTTTAGCTCGCGAAGTATCACTTGGGAGAACGGAACTTGAGGAGAACCCCTATGAAGACGAAGTCGCCAGCAGCAAGAATCGCAGCTTTCGTTGCAATCGCAATGGCGATTCTCACGCTCCTTATATTTGCCGAGATTCACCATGTGCGAAAAACGTCGCTTGCTGTGGCGGCGGAACGCGCCGGCGTGACGGCCGGTTTGGGCGCGCCAAATGCCGCACCGCTGAAACGCGATTGGACGAATGCTTACGGCGAGCTACCGCTGGCGTTCGAACCCAATCAGGGACAGACGGCTCCCGACGTGCGATTCCTTGCGCACGGCCAGGGGTATCAATTGTTTCTGACGACCGAGGGAGCCGTTCTCACATTGCGCCATCCGCTGGCAGCCAGCACGAAAGCTGCGAAGGGCGCGGCTTTGTTCGCAGCACGCCGGAAGAAGAATTGCGCGCTGAAGACTTCCGTTCTGCGCATGCACTTGGACGGAGCGAATCCGGCGCCTGAAATCGTCGGAACGAAACTGCTTCCCGGGAAAGTGAACTACTTCATTGGCAACGATCCCCACAAATGGCACACGGACATTCCCTCCTACGAAGCGGTGCGCTACCAGCGAATTTATCCCGGCGTGGACGTACTGTTTTATGGACGGGAGCAACGCCTGGAATACGATTTCATCGTCGCGCCGGGAGCCGACCCTAAAGCCATCGCGCTGAGCGTTGCTGGTGCGCGCAAGCTGGAAATCAATTCGCGGGGCGATGTGGTGATGAGTGTGGCGAACGGCAAAGTCGCCCTGCAAAAACCAGTCATCTATCAGGAGGTAAACGGCCAGCGCCGTCAGATTGCGGGCAATTATTCGATTGCGGACGGTCGTCAGATCCGCTTTGCGGTGGCAGCATATGATCATACGCAACCTCTGATCATTGACCCCGTGCTGAACTACTCAACCTACATCGGCGGCGAGGTTTTGGATGCTGCCTTTGGCATCGCGCTGGACTCGTCCGGCGACGCCTACATCGCCGGCCTTACTGAATCGACGAAGTTTCCGCAGATGAATCCAGTCTCGACCACGCCGCCGGGCGATCTTTCGCTCGGGACCGCGTTCGTAACCGAACTGAACCCTACCGGAACGGCACTTCTTTATTCGACGTACCTCGGTGGCAGCGGGAATGGATCCTTCGGAGAAAGCGCAAATGCGATCGCAGTGGACACTGCGAGCCCTCCGAATATTTACGTGACCGGCTATACAGGTTCACCGGATTTCCCGGTTAGCGCAAATGCGCTAATGGGCCAGCCCGGGCCGGCGGGAACCAGTACTGGCGGATCGGCGTTTGTCACCAAGCTCATTCCTGGCAATGCCGGTACAGCTCAACTCGGGTACTCGAGCTACCTGGGCGGTAACACGCTGGATGAAGGCAACGGTATTGCTGTGGATTCCAGCGGTAACGCATACGTCGTGGGAGTGACGCAATCGACGAATTTCCCGACGACGACAAACGCGATTTCTACTTCGCTACTGAACGTGAATGGAAGTGCTTTTCTGACGGAAATCGATACCAATGCAGCGACCGGACCGGCGTCAGAGGTGTATTCCACGTACTTTGGCGGGACCAACGGTGCAGGAAACGCTTCTTTGTTTGGGGACGCCGCGTTCGGGGTGACGATCGACACTAGTTCGAACGCATACATTGTGGGTACAACAACCTCCACCGACTTCCCTGCAACAGCACATCCTGTTAGTTCCTGCCTAACTGACACGAATGGAATCGCTTTCGTTACTGTCATCAACACATCCACTCCGGCGCAGACGTTCTCGACTTGTTTGGGGGGCGCGACTGCAGAGACCCAGGGCTCTGGGATCGGGCTGGGCCCGAGCAATATCGCGTATGTCACGGGTCAAACCTTGGCGCCGGACTTTCCGGTGACCGCGAACTCGATTCCCCCGGCGGGAGCTGTAACGAACGGGGTGGCGTTCGTCTCACTGCTCAACACGACCAGCGCAACTCCTAACCAGTATTCAACGTTTTTGGGAGGAACCACCGGCGACATCGGTTTGGGAATCGTCGCGGATGCGAAAGGCAATGCTTATGTCACGGGTGGCGCGTCTTCTACCAATTTTCCAGTTACTCAGGGCGCGATTCTTGCGACGAAGAAGAACCCGGCTGGTACAGGGTTCGTTGCGAAAATCAACCCAGGTGGAAACGGGCTAGCCGACCTGCTTTACTCCACTTACTTTGGAGGGAGTGGAAACGGTTCGAGCAACCCTGATATTGGTTATGGGATCGCCGTTTCCGCCGCTGACAATGCGTACATCACAGGTCAGACTTCTTCACCAGATTTACCGGTGAGTACTGGCGCATTCCAGACAACCTTGAACAGCACAGCAGCGACGAACGCGTTTGTCGCGGACCTGCCTTTGGTTCCGACGATCTCGGTATCTCCGACCAGCCTCAACTTCGGCACTCAGCTGATTGGCGCGCCCACGTCGGCGCAGTTCGTCACTCTTACAAATAACACGTCATCCCCCATCCCCTTAACCCTTCCGCCCACAACCACTGGTGCTAATGCCGCAGACTTTGTGGCAACAGCCAGCGGCACGACGCCATGTGTTTCACCACTCGCTCCGGGAACACCGGGCTGCACTATCGGAGTGGTCTTCACACCGTCCGTTGCCGGGGCCGAATCCGCAACTCTGAATATTGTGGACATGGTGGACGGTCCGTCCCATCCAATCCAGGTGGCGCTAACCGGAGCCGGAACCAGCAGTGCACCGGTCCTTGGAATTTCTGTCTCGAGTCTGGCGTTTGGTGGCCAGTTGTTGACGACCACCAGCGCGCCGCAACCTCCAGTAACCCTCACCAACAACGGCAACGCGGTGTTGAACTTTACGAGCGCCCCCAGCACTTCACCCAATTTTGCCAATACGACAACATGCGGAGCAAGCTTGACCGTCGGCGCGAGCTGCACAGTCAGTGTGACGTTCGCTCCCGCTGCAGGCACAACGCCTGGGCCAGTGACGGGATCGCTGACGATCACAGACAACGCCAACGGAAGCCCGCAGTCCGTTTCGCTGACCGGAATTGCATGGGACTTCTCGGTCTCGGCCGGCAGTGCGAGCGTCGCCAAAGGTGCCATGGGCACTTTCCCCGTGACCATCACCGGACTCGGTGGATTTACCGGCGCGGTCTCTTTCACCTGCACGCCCGGCAGCACGCTCGTTACCGCATGCGCCGTGCCAACCACCAACGCGGCGGCTGCACCCGGAGCCACGGCGAACGGAACGCTCACAGCCGCTTCCTTCGTCGTCGCGC
>CAWAYG010000005.1:0-1657666 GCA_963786205.1 uncultured Acidobacteriota bacterium | reverse complement strand
GCCACTCATCTACTGGAAGCAGGCGCGGATCTGCGCACCATCCAGATGCTGTTAGGCCATCGCGATCTGGAAGAAACCACCATCTACCTCCATCTCTCCGAACGTCACCTCAGCGCGACCGCGAGCCCTCTGGACGTGCTGCAGCTGAAAGACGAATCACCACAGGATGGCTAGATGGGCCGGCCACCGCTGGAGGTGGCCGACCTCATCCGCGCAGCGGGACCCGCATTCATCGAACAAAGCTGCCAGTGGATCAGCGGGAAGCATGTCAAAGTCCTGCTGGCCATTCAGCGCTGTCGCACCGCCGCACTCGGCGGGCATCTCGATCAGTGCGCCCGCTGCGGGCATCGCGCCATCTCTTACAACTCCTGCCGGAACCGGCACTGTCCGAAGTGTCAGACGAGCGCCCGTGACCGTTGGCTCCAAGCACGTCGCCGGGAGCTTCTCCCCGCGCGCTACGTGCATGTGGTCTTCACGCTTCCTCGTGAGCTGGCACCACTGGCTCTGCAAAATAAAAACGTAGTCTACGACCTATTGTTTCGAAGCAGTGCGGAAACTCTTCTGGAAGTGGCTCGCGATCCCAAACATCTCGGTGCGGAGATCGGCTTCTTCAGCGTCCTGCACACCTGGAACCAAAAACTCCAACATCACCCGCACGTGCACTGCGTCGTGCCCGCCGGCGGACTCTCCGCCGATCACACCCGCTGGATCAAAACTCGTTACGCTTTCTTTCTTCCCGTCCAGGTGCTTAGTCGCGTCTTTCGTGGCAAGTTTGTTGCGACGCTCAAGCGCGCCTTTCGCGAAGGCCAACTGGAATTCCATGGAGATCTGACCTCCTTGGCTCAGAAAAAGGCTTTCTCCTCGTGGCTCAGACCACTGTTCCGAAAGGACTGGGTGGTTTACTCGAAACCTCCCTTTGGGGGACCAGAACATGTGCTCCACTATCTGGGCCGTTACACCCATCGCGTGGCCATCTCCAACCATCGACTGGTCTCGTTAGCTGACCAAAGGGTCACCTTTCGCTGGCGCGACTCCGCTCACAAAAACCAACAGCGAGAGATGACTCTAGCGCTCCATGAGTTCCTGCGCCGATTCTTGTTGCACCTACTTCCCAAAGGATTCGTGCGCATCCGGCACTTCGGCTTCCTGGCTCATCGCCGGCGTGCCACGGCCTTGCCACTTTGTTTTCGGTTGCTTGGTTCAGCACCAGAACCACAAGCTCAGCAGGAAGTCTCCAGCGCCAGTCCGCGCGCTCTTTGGTTTTGTCCGCAGTGCGGTGGGCCCATGGTGACTCTAGAACGATTCACAGCTGTCCAGATCCAGCTCCGTTCTCCACCTCTGGCGGTCACGGTAGCCGCATGAGACAACGATCGACAGCACCAAATCTTTGCGGGTCTCGGCTCGCGCACTCTCTCTGTGCCTGGCCGTTCTACCATTCTCGTCTTGCCAGCTTCTCGGGCCTTCGTTCCCCGGTCGCCTGGCACTTCCCGCAACCCTGGAGCATCCCCTGTTGTCTTTTCGGCTCAGCCACACCACCTCAACGCACCGGGACAGCACCCCTCGATTCCATTCAATCCCCATAAGGTCCGCGTCCGTCGCAAACGCGGGCGGTTTCCTTCAAGTCGCTCTATCGAAAGCGCGCAAGCACACCCTGCTCGTGCATCCCTCTTGCCGCGTCGCGCTTCCGATACAGCACTAGGACTTATGTGTGCCACGAGCACGAAAGGAGAAAACGCTGAGTAGTGCGCAACTGCTTGACTGATGAGGGTAGGCCCCTCGGAATCGGTTTACAGGAACAGGTTCCAAACCACCTTCGGCGGCTGTAGCCAAAAGCTATGGTCGTGAACGCGGAAGGAAAAGGCCTGGCAACGACCAGGTCAGGTGACCGGCAAGAAGAGGACCGCAAGGGAACCACTGCTGAAGTGTCGAAACGTTAAAGACGATGTCAAAACCGCGGGGGGTAAGTTACTGCGGGAGTAGCTCCGACGAAACCTGTTTACGGGCGGAGCGGCATCCGGCATGAGAGGTGGCCTGAGCTTGCCAAAGAGGCGGTCGAGCGGAACGTGGGAACCTGAGACACCGATGCCAACGGAGAAGCTCCAAGTGGACGAAACCACGAGGGCGAGAGTACGGATGCGGAGTCTCAGGGTCGGACTGCCCTATAGTAGCGAAGAAGCGGGGCAATTCCCGTGGAGCGAAGGGGGCGGGTCACTCACGTCCTAACCAATACGGTCAACTGGCAACAGGAGGAACCGAGCGGTTCGGACGGAAGGTAGCAACCTTCACTGGGTGGCACGAGCCGTGTGACGGGAGACTGTCAAGCACGGTTCTGTGAGAGGCTCGGGGTGAAATTCCCCGGGCCTACTCGGCCGTCCACTGACAGTCCCAGGGTTCCCCAAGTTTGCTCCTGCTCCGGTTCGGGCCGACGTTCGCTGTCGGCTCCCCTTCCACTTTAGCCCCCGTCTGATTGCGCTTAAGCAGCCACAGAGTTGCGCGGAGGCAACGACGACATCAAGCGAGTGTGGAATGCTCCTGGGGCAGGACTGGGACCCAGCCCCCAGAATTTAACGAATACCCCGCAGAAGATCTGCGGCCGCTTAAAGATCTCAGGAGTCCGAAAATGATAGAAACCACCTGGCGAGACTTTTACAGAGCCGCCATTCTTGAAGTTGACCGCTCGCTCCTTAAAATTCGCTTGGATGCAGCTGAGGATTCAATTAATGCCCGTGCGTCGGATGCCAGAGCCTCTCGCCAGGAGCGAAGGGAAATGGCTGATGCCCTCTGGACATTGCAGCGACTAAAGAGGGTCGATCGTAGACTTGTTCACAATGGTATCGAGAGCGCACGAGAATTACACTGAGCGCGTGCGTTCTCGGCTTCCCCACGCAGCATGCGCTGCGTTTTCCTAACGTCCGGTTACTTATCGGGAGTTATCCGGGTGTGCAAATTCCCACCATGCGCCGCAACCACCGCTAAGTTGGAGTTTGGCGACTAATTCGTCGGAAACACCTTCCTGGTCAAGCTTCACATTGACACGTAGCGCCTCGTATCCCGGTGGGGCGTGAAGAACCACTAGGTACATGCCACGGCGCAATTTCGGAAGTCGGAAGCGACCTTGGTCGTCAGTCACGAACGTACTGAACACCACCGATGTGGGGTCATAAAACGGCCCGCCCGGACTCGATGTTTTACTTTTGTGGTAACGGAATAGGTCCCCTTTTACATTCGGTACTGGGTTCCCCTTCTCATCCAGAACCGTGCCGCGAAAATCACGTACGGTGAAGTGAAGTCCGGGGTCAACACAAGAGGTTGCGGGCATCGCATTGCCAAGGCGAACTGGAGGCTTTTCGCTTACATTTGCGGAGAGAACGGTCGGCAGTCCGAAGAAGCTCAGTGCAACGAGTGCTCGTACATTAGACATGAGCAAAGATGATGGTCGAAATGAACAGAGGACTGGGCGGATTCGCTTCACAAATGTGATTCTACCTCAGACAAAGAGGCTTGATAACGAGGTCCTCTTAGATGCTGGCATAAGTCCTGGTAAACGCTAGTGCTCTATCGGAGGCGCGTTTTCACAAAAGCGCGAAGTCGGGCGAGGTGCTCTGCGCGCGTTCGATAGAGCCGTTTGAAGGTGGGCGCTGGCGGTTGCGGCGGATGCGGGCTAGTGGCTTCAGCCGATCTAACGGCTATGGGAATTGAATCTTTTTTCCTCTGTAGTCTATTGATTTTGCTTGGCTTAGGAAAAACAGAGAAAAGCGAAAATCGCTGTTAAAGGCGCTACGTTGCAGCATGACGCAAGGAGCATAGCACGCGAAGCGTCCGTCGCGCCAGCGACTACGTTCAAACGCGCGTATCGGAAACTGACCCACTACCTTGTGCTGGAATGCGACAGCTTTTCGGCGGGCGAATCGCGGCGCGAGGTGGTTGCGGGTGGGCGAATCACGCGGCGCATTCACGTTTTCGCGCGGGTGGGCAGATAGAGCCTACGTAGGAACGGCACACACCAAGGGGGTAAAGGACAATGACTATTGCAATATCTGGACCCGCGGGAGCCAGCGCAACTGCAGCTGCGCCGGCGGTTGACCAAGCGCAGCCGAAAGCAGCCGCACCGGCACCGTCCACAGCGTCAGCTGCGGCTACGGAAGACAACGTGACGATTTCAGCCGCGGCGCAGGAGATTCCGCAGCCCATGTCGATACAAGTGCGGTCGCTGCACAACCAGGGACAGTCAATACCGCAGATCGCGACGAAGCTTGCTATCAGCCCGAGCGCGGTGCAGAGCTATTTGGGGACTCCGGCGGTAGCGTCGAAATAACCGTGGCACTACGCGAAAGTTCATCGCTAGAAGCGATTTGGGAAGCGCCTGCCTATTTATGTCAGCGGTAACAAAAAATGTCATCATTTGGGCGCGGCGTGCGGGTTGGAGAGCGATTACCGTTCCATGGAAAATCCTTCGACTGAGCATGCGGCTGCGCTTCATAACTCCCGTATTTGCAGGCGGCTAGTTGGTGGGCCGTTTGCACTGTTCCCGGTGCCGCACACTATCGTTTAGGCGGCGCAGTTGCACTGGATTCGACGGAGGAAACAAATCGTGAACAAATTCGGACTGGTAATTACGCTGATCGCAGCGAGCGGTTGCTTGCTGAATGCGCGCGCGGATTCGACGTCGGTGGTAAGTTCCACCGCGACGACCAATTCGACGAGCAGCGCGACGCAAGTGATTTCGCCAAATCCGGCCTGGGCGGCGCCGCTGGCGGGCTCAAGCTGGATTTCGTTTACTAATACCGGCGACCCATCGTCTGCGGGATTCGTGGTGGTGCCCAACGGAACTGCGGTGACATTTACCGACACGTTCAATTTGACCGGCACAATTACTGGGGCGAATTTGGATGTGCTGGCGGATGATACGTCTTCCGTGTGGCTGAATGGAGTGGAATTGGCGTCGGGAAATTTGGGCGGGTCTTATCCCACGTGCTCGTCGTTGCCGATCGGGTGCTTGAATAGCACGATGGGCGTTTTCAACTTCGCGGAATTGCAGCCGTACCTAACGGATGGCACGAACACACTTTCGTTCGTCGTGTATCAAGAGGCGGGTAGTTCGTACGGCTTGGATTACGCGGGGTCGGTTACGACGGCGCCGGAGCCCGGCTCGCTGCTGATGCTGGGAACAGGCTTGGTCGGACTTGCGCTGGCCACGCGACGGAAACTGTTGAATTAATTCTCGCCAGCGGAATCGCGCAGTTCGATTTGCAGATTTCTGTATCGCTGGATGCAAAACGCCGCCCTTTCGGGCGGCGTTTTACTTTCCGCCGTGCATGCCTGGACAAGCCGCAAACTCGCGGCGTCAGTGGATTTGATCTTTTTTCGGCGACGGGGAATTGTCCTCTTCGTCCAGTTCGTGCTCTGCTTCCAGCCAATCTTCCAGCGTGTATCCGCCGTAGATTCCGCCGTGGCGTTGATGAATCTGGTAGGCGCGCCTTTGGACTTCGTTCAGCGTGTGGGTGTGTTCGTGCTTGGGATTCGTTTCGGGATCGCGCAGGGTAAAAGTGGCTTGGATGACGTTGGTGCTTACAGCTCTATTTAGTTCCTTCATATCGGGCCTTCTTTCTGAACTGCATAGCCAATTTAGGGCTACAGTTAATTAGACGAGTCACGTGGCTGCGCGGTTGCTAGAAATTTGCGCGATCGCCAGCCGAATAATTTTCATAATAGAAATGCGTGGAAGGAAAGATAATGTGGCGCGGTGATGTGGCAACGGAGCGGGCACGGAGAGTGTGGAATGAATGTGCGTGGGCGGGATTGGCTTAGAGGCCTGCGGATTCTTCTTGTCGCGGGCGTGCTCGGCGCGCTGGGATTGGCGCCGGCCTTCGGGCAGAGCGAATTGCACGTCGTGCGGCAGGCGATGGCCCAGCAGGCGGCTTCCGCGGCGCTCGCGGCGCCGATCGTCGTGGAGCACGGGCCGAATACGACGGAGCAGCAGTCCAAGCCATATGTGATTTTGGTCTCGCTTGATGGGTTTCGCTACGATTATCCGCGCATTTATCATTCGCCGAATCTGGATGCATTGGGCGCGCGGGGAGCTAGCGCGCCGGAGGGGATGATCCCGGCTTATCCTTCGATCACTTTTCCTAACCACTACACGATTGTTACCGGACTTTATCCTGAGCATCACGGGATCGTGGCGAATGCGTTCTACGATCCGGTGCGCAAGCAGGTTTATAGCTATAAGGACGAGCAGACCGTGACCGACGGCACGTGGTACGGCGGGACACCGCTGTGGGTGCTGGCTGAACAGCAGGGGATGCGTGCGGCTTGTTTTTTCTGGCCGGGGTCGGAGGCGGATATTCAGGGCGTGCGGCCGACTTATTACATTAAGTACGACGCGAAATTTCCGAATCGCGCGCGCGTGGAGCAGGTGTTGGCGTGGTTGCAGTCGCCGCCCGCGCAGCGGCCGCATTTCATTACTTTGTATTTCAGCGATGTGGATAGCGCGGGACACGCGCATGGTCCAGACAGTGCAGAGGTGGCGGCGGCGGTGCGGGAAGTGGATGACGAAGTCGGCAGGCTCGTGGCGGGTGTGGCGAAATTGAATTTGCGCGTGGATGTGATTGTGGTGGCGGACCATGGGATGGTTAAGGTGGAAGGAGACTGGATCAACCTTAGCGAGTATTTCGATACGCGGATGCTGGAGAAGTCCGTCGAAAGTGCGATGTATCCACGGTCCGAGGCGGATGCGGAGAAGATTTTCGCGGCACTGGATGGCAAGAGCGACAAGTTTAAGGTTTATCGCAATGGGCAGGTGCCCGCGGGATTGCATTTCGATGGAAATTTGCGCGAAGGGGACCCGGTGGTGGTTGCTACCGCGCCTTACTTGATCCGCGTGAATGCGCCGCCGTCTGGGGCGGGGGATGCTATGCATTCTGCGGGGCCGCCTGCGGGAATGCATGGGTACGATGCCGCGCATATGCCGGAGATGAAGGCGATATTTTTCGCGGCGGGGCCGGATATTCGTCGCGGGGAGAAGGTGGCGCCGTTTGAGGACGTGAATTTGTATCCGTTTGTGGCGCGGATTTTGGGTTTGGATATTTCGCATTTGTCGACGGGGGCGGTGGATGGCGATTTGAAAGTGTTGCAGGGGCTTTTGGTTAAGGCGCACTAGCGGGGGAGGAGTTTGTTGACGTCTGAGATTCGACTGAGTGAGGTGGCGGCGCGGGTGCTTGGGGCGCTCGTGGAGAAGGAGATTACTACGCCGGAATATTATCCACTTTCTTTGAATGCGCTGGTGAATGCCTGCAATCAGAAAACGAATCGCGAGCCGGTGATGAATTTGGATGAGGGCGCGGTCACCGTAGCGCTGCGCGGCTTGAGCGAATTGGAATTCGCTGGGGCGGCGGATACGAATGATAGTCGGGTGCGGAAGTACGAGCATCGTTTGGGAGAAGTCTTCAATTTTACGCGGCCGGAGACGGCGGTTTTGTGCGTGCTTTTGCTGAGGGGGGCGCAGACGCCGGGGGAAATACGCGGGCGCGGGGATCGTTTGTACCATTTTGAGGAGTTGAGCGATGTGCAGGGGGCTTTGCAGAAATTGATGCAGAGGGAGCCGGCGTTGGTGAAGGTGTTGGCGCGGCAGCCAGGGACTAAGGAGTCGCGGTATGTGCATTTGTTGTGTGGGGATGTGGAGGATTTGGCGGGGGAAGGGGCGCGGGAACCGGCGAGAGTTAGTCGCGGTGAGGGAGACGGTGACAGGTTTGCGCGTTTGGAAGGCGAGGTAGCGGAGTTGCGGAGTGAAGTTGCGGAGTTGAGGGAGCAGTTGGCGTTGTTTCGGAAACAGTTTGAGTAGAGGTCGTTGCATTCCGCCGCGCGGCAGAGCGACCAAAGATTTAACCCAGAGGTCACAGAGGAAAGGCGGAGAAAAATCTGAGAAGGATAGAGGCGTTTACCGCAGAGACGCAGAGGACGCAGAGGAAGATAACGCCGAGTCGGCGAGGCTTGGTGTTGCGAGGTCGGCGGTGGTGCGTCTAAACCGCCACCCTTCCCATAAAGCAAAAGCGGGAGGGATGGGGCACCCTTAAAGTCAAATTCAGCTTCAAAACTAAGTTCAAGACCAAGTTCAAAACCAACTTCAAAACCAACTTCAAAACCAAGTTCGAAAACCAAGTGCAAAAGAAAGAGCACAGGCAAGATTGCCTATGCTACCTCATGGCGTGGGGGGTGGATTGCGGTCTGAGAATTGGCGCTGGTGCCAGTAGGGGTAGGCTAGCGTCACGGTGCTGGCGGCGTCGAGTCTGGCTACTTGTGCGGGGGTTAGATTCCAGTCCACTGCGCCCAGATTTTCGCGAAGTTGCTCTTCATTGCGGGCGCCCATGATTATGTTGGAGACGGTGGGGCGTTGCAGGAGCCAGTTCAGCGCGATTTGCGAGACCGTCTTGCCGGTTTCTTCGATGATGCCGTCTATCGCGTCCACAACATTATATACATGCTCGTTCGGCACCGGTGGACCGTACTCGGCGGTTTTGTGCAGGCGGCTTTCTTTGTGCAGCGGTTGATTGCGGCGAATTCTTCCGGTGAGGCGGCCCCAGCCTAGAGGGCTCCAGACTACGCAGCCGACTCCTTCGGCTACGCCCAAGGGCATGAGTTCCCATTCGTAATCGCGGCCGATTAGGGAGTAGTACGCCTGATGCGCGACGTAGCGGGACCAGCCGTAGCGGTCGGAGACGTCGAGCGATTTCTGGAGATGCCAGCCGGAAAAATTGGAGCAGCCGATGTAGCGGACTTTGCCGCTGTGGACGAGATCATTGAGGGCGCTGAGAGTTTCTTCCACGGGAGTGAGGCCGTCGAAGCCGTGCATCTGGTAGAGATCAATGTAATCGGTTTTCATGCGGCGCAGGCTGGCTTCGCAGGCTTGTAATAAATGATGGCGGGAGGAGCCGACTTCGTTGGGGCCGGGGCCCATTTTAAATGTGGCTTTGGTGGAGATGAGAACTTTGTCGCGGCGGCCGGCGATGGCTTGGCCGAGAACTTCTTCGGAGAGGCCTTCATGGTAGATGTCGGCGGTATCGAACATGTTGACGCCAGCTTCGAGGCAGATGTCCACCAGGCGCGTGGCTTCGGCGACGCTGGATTGGCCCATGGCGCGGAAGACTTCGCTGCCGGCGCCGAAAGTGGCGGTGCCCATGCTGAGCACGGGAACTTTTAGTCCGGAACGGCCCAGGGTGCGGAATTCCATGATTGAGTGGCTCCTTGAGTGCTGGGTGGTGCTTTGGATGACGTGCTGCCGTTGCAAAGATGCGGAGGGATTTTCGCAGGTTGGGTTGAGAGTGAGCAACTTTTTATTTTGTGGATGCGGTGCGGAAAACCATTTTGCCACAGAGGCACAGAGACACAGAGAAAGGCCAAAGATTTAACACAGAGGACACAGGGGAAAGGCGGAGGAAAATCTGAGAAAGCCAACGGAGTTTACCGCAGAGGCGCAGAGGGCGCAGAGAAAATCGGGGAGAGATCCTTCGCCCGGCATAAAACAAAGGCGCCGGCCTCCCTTCGCAAGATCACTCAGGGCAGGCAGGATGACGATGCATGTCGCATCGTCACGGGCGGACGGACCAGGCTAGGCCGTCGGGGCCTTGGCCTGTGGGGATTTGGCCTGCCAGTTCCAGTTTGTGAAGATCGATTATGGCTACGGCGTTGTCGCCGGCCAGGGCTACGTAGGCGCGGGAGCCGTCTGGGACGATCAAGATGCCACCCGGGCCGCGGCCTACGTTTAGAATTTTGGTGATGGTTCTGGTGGCAGTGTCCACGATTACGAGTTCGCCGGTGGCGGGATCCGAGATGAGGGCGAACTTGCCGTCGGGCGTGAATTTCAGGCGATTGGAATGTTTGGTGCGGGCGTCGAAAGTTTGGATGACTTTGCCGGTGGCGATTTCAATGATAGAGACGGTGCCGTCGCCGGCGTTGGCGACCCAGACTTCTTTGTCGTCGGGGGAGATGTCTATACCTTCGACGGCTTTGCCTACCCGGATGTTGGTTTCCTTCCAGCCGGAGGGGTCAGAGCTTTTTTCGATGGCGGTGACGGTCCCGGAATCTACATTGGAGGTGAAAAATTCGTTCAGATATTTCGTGCGCACCAGCATGTGCGTGCGATTTTGGCCTACGCCTAGGAGCCAGTCGAGTTTGTGGGTGGCGGGATCGTAGCGCGCGATGAGTTTATTGAGCTCGGCGGTGAAATAAAATTCGTTGTCGGCGAAAAGGATGCCGTGGGGGCGACCGAGAGGTCCGAGATCTACGCGATGGATTTCTTCTTGCGTTGTGAGATCAATTACGGAGAGGGAGTGGCCGGGATCTTTGGCGCCGTAGTTAGTGACGACGGCCAGCTTGCCGTCGGAGGAGGCGGCGATTTCGTGGGGGCCTTCGCCGGTGGGGATGCGGGCTACTACTTTTTGGGTCACGGGATCAACGATGGCGAGCGAGTTTTCGGCTTTGTTGAGGACTAGGAGGGCGGGGGAGGGAGTTGGGGTTGCAGATTGAACGTTTGCGAGTGGGGAGCAGAGGACCGTCGCGAAAAGGATTCCGGCGGTTATTGCGATCGCGTGAAAGTTTGGTTTCATTGGCGCGCTCCGGTTGAAAGGGACGGCGGAATCATAGCACTGGATAATCGGCGGGGCGAAATCAGGAATGACCACAGCGGTAGAGCAAAATCTGTGTCGCAGCTACGGCGCTCCGGGCATTCTTGGCAACATTTCCCACCGCTTCCGCGCTGGGCTAGCTTATGCCGCGCCTACGGCGCTGGGTCGGTGGCGATCGGTACGACCGGAGAGGCGGCACGGCGAGAGGGAAGTCAAAACCGCCTGTCTGAAGAGTCTGTGAGGCAACTCGAAATTCGTGGCCTCAGCGGCTGAACAGTTTGCGGAAAAAGGGTTGGTTTTTGCGTGGCGGGCGGGTGCTTGCGAATTTCTCGCTCCGCTTTGCTGCGGCTTTCCGCCCCTACTGCCAACTGTCCGCTGGGTTCCGCCGTGCCTTTCCCTGCTTTACCCTGCTCTCGGAATTAGCTTGGCGATGCGAACTAGGTTGCACGCCGCCGCTGCCAATCGAAACATCCAGTCCACTCGCCGGCGTCTGCGAAACTTCGTCTTGCGCAGCCCGGCCACAAATTTGATCCACCCGAAGGCCTTCTCCACCAACTTGCGCTTGCGCTGACTGAGTGCATAGCCGGCCGCTGCGCGCTCGCTCGTCGTCAACCAGTTCGGCCACTGCCACGTTTGCTTCGCGTACTCGGCGATGTGCGGTATCACCTGCAGCGCGCGCAATTCAGCAATGAATTTTTCCTCCTGAAATCCTTTGTCCCCACCCAGCGTGATCGCCCGCACCTTTCCGTCTTCCTGCTTCCGCGGAATCTTGCGCAACATCGCCAACCCCGCCTCCCGCTCCGCCCGCGTCGCCGACTGCGTGACGCAGGCCTGCACGATCAACCCGTTCCGGTTTTCCCTCAGCACGTGCCCCAAATAGCTCGGCCGGGCTTCTCCCGCCGCGCTCTTCTTGTACAACCGCGCTTCCGGATCCGTCTGGCTCTCGTGCGTGTCGCGCAGCAACTTCTTCCCGCCGTACCCGCTGCCGCGTGTCGGCGGATCCTTCTTCTCCTGAAAACTCCTGCGCTTGGCCCAGGCCTCCAGCAACGTCCCGTCCACCGTGAAGTGCTCGTCCCAGAGCAGCCCTTGTTGCTTGGCCGGCTCCAGCACTTGCTGGAAAAACTTCTCGGCGATCTCACCCTCCAGCAGCCGCTCCCGATTCTTGGTGAACACCGTCACGTCCCACACCGCGTCGTCCATGCTCAGCCCCACGAACCAGCGAAACAGCAAGTTGTACTGCAACTGTTCCATCAACAGCCGCTCGCTGCGCACGCTGTAGAAAAACTGCAGCAGCAGCGCGCGCAGCAGTTTCTCCGGCGCGATCGACGGCCGCCCGTTGCGCGCATACAGCTCACTGAATTGCGGCGACATCTCTTGCAGCGCCGCGTCTACCAGCGCCCGCACTCGCCGCAGCGGATGATCCGCCGGCACTCCCTGCTCCGTGCTAATGTAGCTGAACATCCCGCCTTGCACTTCGTCGTGTCCTCGCATGCTCCCTTAGACGCTCGTCATCCCCGCCCGTCGCAAACTTCCGAGTTTTTCCGCAAACTGTGAAGCCGCTCTGCTTTCGCGGCGGTTACGGCACGGCTGAAGAGGTTGCGGAAAAAATCGGTTTTGCGCGCGATTCCTTTTTCGGAGTGCTCGTTTTTCCGCCTTTGCCGCCGCCCTTCTTGTTCTTTGGCCGACCGTTTCGGTGCTTTTGTTCTCCTGCTGAGACACTACTCCCTCGGCCTACACTGCTGGAATTAGCTTCGCCATGCGTATCAAGTTGCCGGCCGTGGCCACCAACCGAAATAACCAGTCCACCTTTTTCTTCCCGCGCACTTTCACTTGCCGCACGATGCTGTCCAGCTTGGCCCAGCCAAACACTTTCTCCACCAACTTGCGTTTCCGTTGACTGATGGCCATGCCCGCGTCCTGCCGCTCCTTCTTGGTCAACCAATTCGGCCAGTGGGCGTTGGCCTCGTACTCGGCCACGTGCGGAATCACATTGCGCCGTCGCAGCGCGGCGATGAACTTTTCCTCTTGATACAGCTTATCGGCTCCCAGTGTGATGGCCGGCAGGCGTTTCTTCTTTACCTCGCAGGGCCTCCGGCCACGCTCTTTCAACATCGCCAGCGCCGCTTCCCGCTCCGCCTTCGTGCTCGACTGCGTCGCGCAGGCCGCCACCACTAGTCCGTTACGGTTCTCGATCATCACGTGCCCCAAGTAACTCGGCCGCGATTCCCCGCCGGCGCTTTTCTTGAATAATCGCGCCTCCGGATCGCTCCTCGATTCGTGCGTGTCGCGCAACAACCTCTTCCCGCCCGCCCCACTCCCTTTCTCCGGCGGCTTCTCCTTGGGGACGAAACTTTTACGGCTGGCCCACGCCTGGATGAGCGTTCCGTCCACGGTGAAGTGTTCTGCGCTCAGCAGCTTCTTTTCCTCGGCTTGCCGCAGCACGGCCTCCATCAGCCGCTGCGACACCTCGCCCTCCATCAGCCGCTCGCGATTTTTTGTGAACACCGTCACGTCCCACACCTCATCGCTGGCACTCAAGCCCACAAACCAGCGGTACAGCAGGTTGTAATCCAGCTGCTCCATCAACTGCGTCTCGCTGCGGATGGAGTACAGCGCCTGCAACAGCAGCGCGCGCAGCAGCCGCTCGGGCGGTATCGACGGTCGCCCGCGTCGCGCGTACAGCGCTTCGAAGTGCGCTCCCATCTCTTTCAGCCCAACGTCGACCAGCTGCCGAATCCGCCGCAGCGGATGATCCCGAGGAATCCGCTGTTCCAGTGGAATGTAGCTAAAAACTTCGCCTTGTTCTTCGTCGTGTCCGCGCATGCTGCTTACATAGCAGAACTGCTCAACAAATGCTGCACTCATTTCGCCTACAAACTCGATTTTTTCCGCGACCTGTGAAGCCGTGCCCTGACGAAAATCGGCCGTTCTCATACAGACTCTGAAGGCGGCCGCTACCCTTCGAACCGGCACTGCCGGTTCTCAGGATGAATCGCGCTGCAGCGCGATTCACAAGTTCAAATGCAAAGAGCCGGCGGGACGCCGGCGCTACGAAAGTCAACGACGCACAGCCAGGAGTGGCTCTGCCACGATGGAATGGTCGATCGCCGGCGTTAGCGAATCATTTTTGCGGGATCGAGAGTTTGCCGGGGGCAACAGCGAGCCGGGGAATGGAATCACATTCGGCAGCGGAGTGGGGCGAGTGATTAAACTCGGCGGGAACTGCAGGCTCGGCGGGGCAATTGTCGCGTGTCTTGCGCTGCTGCCGATTTGCGCGCAGGCACAAGAGACGACGCCCGCGGCCGCGGCGCAGACCCCGGTTCAGTCGCAAAATAAAATCCAGGTGCATACCGAGGAGGTGATCGCGCCGGTCACGGTGCTCGACAAAGCGGGTGCGCCTGTGCTGGATCTGACGCAGAAGGATTTTCGCGTGTTCGACAACGGCGTCGAACAAACCATTGATCATTGGGATTTGGGCGGCGATCCAGTGGCGGTGGTGCTGGTGATCGAGACGAGCTCACATATAGAAATGATGGCGCCGGTGATTCGCGGCATGGGGAGCATCTTCACGGAAACGGTGATGGCGCTGAATGGCGAAGCGGCGGTGATCACTTATGACAGCACGGTGGATGTGCGACAGGCCTTTACGCACGATCATGATGATGTGCAGCAGGCGATCGCGCAGGTGAAATTCGAAGCGCCGGAGATGCGCTTGTACGATGCGATGGCTGAGGCGGTGGAACAGCTGAAAACGCGGCCGGTTAATTATCGGCGCGTCATGCTTGTGGTGGGAGAGTCGCAGGACATTGCGAGCGATGCGAAGCTCGGGCTCATTTTGCGGGATGCGCAGCTTGCAAACATCGCGATCTACGCGATTGGCCCGAGCAGCAGTTCGGCGGACCTGCGTTTTGGGCCCAAGCCGCCGGACCGGCAAATCAAATATCCTCCCGGAGTGATTCCAGGACCCATCCGCCCTGGAGCGCTGCAGATACCAGGGAACGGAGGGCCGCCGGGCGGCACACTCGATCTGATGCCCGCGGCGGTCTGGTTGATCACGCGTGGCACAAATGAAATAAGTAATCATCAGCTGGCGGTGGCTGCGGCGGCGACCGGGGGCGTGCATTATCGGGCGCTGCGTGATCGCACGGTGCGCACGGCGCTCGACCAGATCGGCAGCGAGTTGCACGCGCAGTATATTGTGAGCTACGCGCCGACTGTCGAGCGGAGTGCGGGTTTCCACACGATCAAAATTACGGTCACGCGTCCAGATGTAACCGTGCGAACGCGGCTTGGGTATTTTGTTGCGGGGCCTGGGGACGGAGCTGCGGTTGACAGTGACGCAAAACCGGAGCCGTGAGAATGGAATTTGTACAACGTCAAAGTCAAATGCGCCCATCTAAAGCTGGCCGCTACAAAACCAACTTCAAAAGTGAGTGGATCTAGCAGCGCGCACGCCGATTGAGGAATGCGGCGCGATGTCCCGAAGCGGTACAAAAAGGCCGTCTGCCGCGTTGGAAGCGGTGTTTCAGAATGGTACGTTCGTAATATTGCTGCGGGCGGTCGTGTAACGCATTCTGGTGGTGGAGGAAATACCGCCATGAAAGCCGCAGCTTCCTTGTTGGTAGCAGGGTTGGTTTGGGCAGGGGCCGCGCAGGGGCAGCAGTCGGTGACCCTGCAGATGCAGTGCCGCAATTTGAGTGGTTCGGGGAATTATATGGCGGCCGATGAGACCTATGTGAACGGGATGGCATGCCGTCCTGTGTCGTCCTCGAGCGCTAGCTCTGCCGCGAACACAGTGGATCCGACGACCGTGGCGCAGACGCAGCCTTATGCTGGCGTGCCGACTTACGCTTACGCTTCGGCGCCGGCTTTGGCTGACGCGGCTGTGAAGGCACCGGTTGCGCTGGGGCCTTCGGTGTATATCGAGCCGATGCAGGGGCTCGAAGGATATCTTTCGGTGGCGTTTGAAAGGAAACATGTAGGGCTGGCGCCGGTCGTGAGCGATGCACATGCGACTTATGTGCTGCACCTTTATTGGGGCAGCGACGACGCGGCCGGGAAGAACGCGAAACATTCGGATGGGACTCCGACTTTGCAGCTGATCGAGCGCAGTTCTGGGACCGTGGTTTTTGCTTATCCCCTCAATCGCGCGAACACCTGGCATGGCGAGAAGGTTACCGCCGAAACCTTCGCCAGCCAGGTGCGGGAGTCGGTCGCGAAGAGGTAAGTGCTGAGGGAGTTTTAGATTTAGAGCTTGGGCGGGTCTCGCGTGATTGCGCGGGACCCGTTTTTTTTTGCGTGGAGCATGAAGGGCAATTACGGCGTGGTGGAACTGCTGACGCCCGGGCGAGCAGGGGCGTCGCCCTTCGATCCCGCATTGCGGGGTCTCAGGATGAATCGTGCTGCGGCGCGATTCACAAGACCGCGCCTACCGAGTCGGATCGTGCGCGGCGCGGGCACGGCATGCCGTGCCCCTACGACGGCAAAGGATGGCGGTCTGAAGACCGCCGCTTCGAATTCAAAAACCAACTGCAACTGCGGCCCGGTTCGATGAACCTGAACCTGCCGCTACAAATTCAAAAGCAACGGCAATGTCAACGTCAACGGCAACGTCAAAGGCGCCCAGCTGAAGCTGGCCGCCACAAATTTAAAGGCAAATTCAACGACAGCGAGGCTACCGTTTGAAGCGCTTATTTTTCGGGGCACGCGAAGATTGGGCCGGCGTAGCCTTGCAACGCGCTGGCGGCGTTGTGATCGGGGCATTCAGCGTAGGGGCACTGGTTATCGGCGAAGGCTTGGTCGTATTTGCCGGATTTGATTTCATCGACCAGTTTGGCGCCTAGGGCCTGGGCGTCGCGGTCTTGTTCAGGGGTGAGGTGGGCGAGAGAGAAATCGTCGCCGAAGATTTGGGCTTCGACCGTCGCGGCTAGATTCCAGAATGCGGCGAGTTTGGAATCGGCCAGGCTGAGGCCGTCGAAGCGCAGGGTCGCTTGATCGGGAAGCTCGAACATCCTTTGTTTTTGGCCGCAGCGGGCGACGATGGTTTGGGTGGCGGAGTCGTCGTCGGCGCTGCTGGCGCCACCGCGCTTGCTGCGTCTGGCGGCTTGGACCATGGTTTCGACGTCATCTTCGGTAAAGGCGCAGAGGTCGAAATGAACGGCTACTTTTTTTACCGTGGTGTTTGGGACTACGCGTTCGACGGCGCGGACGGTTACGTGGTGGGGGCAGGCGGGGCTTAGCGGGGCGATGCGGATTTCGCGAGCTTGGACGTCGTTGAGACCTTGGGGGCGGACTTCGAGGATGTGGTCAACCCATTTGGGATCGCTGTGGAAGATGGCTTGGGTGACGACGTAGAAATTTTCGAGGGGAGGTTTTGGTTTGGGTTTATCGGTGGCGGCGAGCGCGGTGACGGCGATTAGTAGTGTCGCGATGAGCGGGAGTTTCGCGCGACGTTGAGAGATGTTGCAACGAATCGCCATTGGGGGAGTATACGGCAGGCGTGGCGGGGTGGCACGTGCAGAGGGAAGACGACGGCAACAGCAACAGCGAAGGATTTAACACAGAGGGCACGGAGGAAAGGCGGAGGGCACAGCGAGAGAGGCACCGGCAATTAGCCCGGACGCGCAGCGGACGCAGAACAAGGCGACGTCCAGGGCCACACCACTCCGATTGCTGCCCGGTTCGATGAAACTGAACCGGCCGCTACAAATTCAGATTCAAATTCAGATTCAACGGCGAAGAGCCGGCGAGACGCCGGCGCTACGAAAGACTTCGGCGCGACACGCGCGATTTTTTTGCGTGTGCCGCGCCGGATTGTTTTTTTACAGGGAGCGCAGGAAATTCAGGAGTTCCTGCTTTTGGTTGAGGCTTAGGTTGTTGAACTGGTTGATGACGCGATTGGCTTCCGAGCCTTGGCTGGCATGGGCTTGGATGGCGTTCAGCAGGCCGCCGTTTGCGGGCGTCGAGCGACCGTCATGCAGGAAGAAAATCCGCTGGCCGACGCCCCAGAGAGGTGCGGTGCGGAATTCATCGGGGCCGGCGGCGCCTTGGGAGACGTTGTCGGCAAGACCCGAGCCCATGTGATGGACCAGCAAGTCGGAGAATAGGGCGGCCTGCTGGTTGCTGAGACCGGGCGTGAAGTTAGAAGGACCAGTCTGCAGCGAGGGAGTGTGACATGCAGCGCAGCCGATTTGAGTGAAGATCGCCTGGCCATTGGCGATGGATTGCGGAGAGGGATTGCCGGGGATTCCCGTCGTCGACGGAGCGGGAGGAGTGAGGAAGCGCATGAAGTTGGAGAATTCGACGACGTCGCTGGGGATCTGATAGCCGGCGAGGGTGAAGTTGGTTTCGTCCTCGGGAGTGGGATTGTAGAGGCAGGAGGACGGTGGATTGGCGCGTTCGTTGGGGAAAAGCTCGTTGGTCACGCCGATCTCGACGTTGTAAGCCTCGCCGGAAAAAATCTCGAGCGACTTGTTTTGGGCTTTCCAGCCGAAGCGGGTGATGGAGCCGTCGTTGCCGCTGTAATTGGGATGGCCGGAGATGCCGAGCTGCTGTTTGAGGGACGAGTTGGCGGCCATATTGGCGAAGATGGTCGCATCGGGAATGTTTTCGATCAGACCCGTGCCGAACGTGGGAGTGGGGATGCGGAAGATTAGGTTGCCGATCCTGTTCATGTGCTCGAAATTGGGCTGAGGCATGACGCAGCCCACGGCGTCCTGGCGTCCGGCGATGGTGTAGACGTCGTGCACGCCGCCATCGGGAGTCGTGGTGATGTTACCGCTGGCCGAAACGGCGAAGGGGAAGCGCGCTTCGCGCACGGGGCCATCGAGAGTGATGAAAAAAGGAACGGAATTGGCGCCGCCGTAATCTGTTGCGGCCGCGACCTGCGGATTGGGGCCGACGAACGGGTAATACGCGGTGCTGGGGCTGGTGCCGCCGACAGCGGGCTGTGCGTGGCAACTTCCGCAGCTAGTGGAATTGAATCCGGGACCGAGGCCGACGCCCGGTTCGCCCGCCATTTGGCCGTTGACGGAGTCGGTCTGCAGGAAGCGCGAGAGGCCGTCTTGGAAGAATTGGAGTTGGGCGGGAGTGAGGCTGGAGAGTGGTGTTCCGGCGTTGACGGTGCCGGCGCGCGGGCCGGGATCTTGGGCGCCGGTCGACGATGAGCCGGGCCCGGACGAGTCGCCGCGCTGGCCATCGCGATTTTGCGCCTGGACGCACAGGGTGGTGGCCAGCACGAACAACGCGAGAACGAAAATGAACAGAGATCGAGTGAAGCTTGTCATCAAAACCTCCTTTGGCCGGGCCGCGGGAGAAAGTGGGCGCACCCCCGGTTGCTGTTATTCCGAAGTTAAATGCTGGGGCGATAACTCGTGGAATGACCGTGACTGCGGTTCGCGCCGGTACATCGAGAATACGCGAACATTAATTCTGTGCGAGAGGGTAGTGCGGGGGGAGTGGCGGGGTCAATGCGTTTGAGGGACAGTATTGGTACAGGGCAAAACGTCGGGCGAAAGTTGTAGTGGTGATGAAAGGTGAATTACCGATGAAGTTAACTGATGGGGCCAAGGAATCGCGAGGAGGAAGAGAGAAGTCAAAAGATTTAACACAGAGGGCGCAGACGAACTGCGGAGAAAAATCCGGGAAAGAGAGAAGCGTTTACCGCAGAGACGCAGAGTACGCAGCGAAAGGCGGGAGAGATCCTTCGGCCGGCTTGAAGCAAAGGCGCCAGCCTCAGGATGACGATGCTCGTCGCATCGTCAGCGGAAGGCGGGGAGTTTGTTGAAAAGTCTGCCGAAGAGGCTTTTTGTGTTGTTGGACTTGCGGTTGCGGCCATTGTGGGCGCTGAAATCGCGGCCGGGAACGCGCGTAGGATCGGGGGTATGCGGCGCGGCGGTCTTTTCAATGTGGTCGGGAAGCGGGGCGAGCAGACGGACGATGTGGCCGAGGCGTTCCTGTTTGTAGGGCTTGGCCATGCAGACGATGGCACCGAGTGAATGGGCTTGGGAATAATCACTGGGGTATGCAGAAAAAGTGGTGAGGACGACGGGCACGCTACGCAGGCGCCAAGTGGCTTTTACGTGGCCGCAGAGATCGTAGCCGGGGCGCTCGAGGCCCTGGCCTTCGACTTCGGCGACGAGCAGCGAAGGAGTGAAGAGATCGAGGACCTCGCGGGCGTCGGCGGCGTTGCTGACGGCGATTACGTCGTAGCCTTCATTTTCGAGATACATCTTGAGGGATTCGCGGAGCTGGGCGTCTGAGTCCACGGCGAGGACCATCGGCTTTTTCGTCGGGCCTTTGACGGTTTCAGTTGGGGCTGGCGGCGCGTAGATATCGTCGTGCGCAGCCTTTTGCGCGGCCTCCAGTGCAGCTGAAAGATCTTCGACGGGCGCGGCGGTGAAGGTGATAGCGACACCACGGAGGCCGTCACCTAGTTCCGTGATGCGAACGACGCGGCCCTTCTGCTCGTTGTGAACGGCTTTGGGCGATTTGCTGTAGGGGAACACGACGGCGACTTGCATGCCTCGGGAATAACAATCGAGCCGGGTGTGGAACAGGATGCCGGAGCGCGAAACGTCGAAGGTGGTGGCGATTTCCTGGTTACCGGTAGATTCCGCGACCACGGTGCGGACGCGAATGGGCGCGGAGATCAGAGCGCGGCGTTTCTGACGGCGATCCTGCGGGCGCTCGTGCGCGGACGCTCCCGTGGCGGCGGGAGCGTGGTGGCGTTGTTCGGCGACAAACTCTTCAGCTACCGCGTTCATTTCGGCGACGACTTGTTCTTTCACAACTTCAGAGGCGCAGGGATCTTCGCCGTCGGCGAACGCCGAAGAATCGTCTGACGTAGGAGTGGCGGATTCGCGTGCTGAGGCAGCGATCGTTTCCAGGTCCATGACTTCGGTGAGAAATTGCGCGGGTGGGCGGACGGCGGCGACAGGCTTCTCGACGATGAAGAGTTCGGCGCGCCGCGGGTCTGGGGAAGACGTGCTGATTATCGTGGACTCATCTGAGAAGGTCGCAGCAATTACATCCGAGGCGCTGAAATTTTGGCTGCGTGCGGCCGAGTCTATGGTTTGAAACAGAATGGCCAGTACGTCGTCGGTTTCGGCGTTGTCGGCGGCCGGTTTCGGAGTGAAGGTGAGCAACGTATGGCCTTCGGGGGCTGCGTTGGATTGATCAGCAAAGGGTGCGACGGGAATCATTCCCGCGTGGACAGAATCAACAAACGCACCGGTGGATGGATTGTAGAGGGCGGCAAGGCAGGCGCTGAGATCGGCTTCGACGAATGTGGGAACGTCCAATTCGGCGATCGGGCGGATGGCCAGATTAGTCTCCCGGTTCGACCTGGAACGAAACATTCTGGACGCCTTACTCATGCGGTGCGAGCCTCAGTTCGGAAGGGTTCTCCGACGAGTAGAGAATACGCGGCGGAGCAGAACGGCACACTAGGGTAAAAGTCACATTCTAGTAGTACTTCAGGCTGCAGGGGGTTTTAGTACTAGGTTGATGTTCCCGTATCCTATTGATAATGAGAGCGTTGTATTTGTTCAAGAGGCAACGGGTCGAAGCGGTTTTGCGGTAGCGCCCGGCGGTCGTATTGGAACTGCGCTGACGCCGACGACGCGGCGATGTCGGCCGATCCAAATTCAAAGGCAACAACGCCCGCCTAAGAAGCAAAAGCAGGCGGCCGCTACAGAGTCAACTACAACGTCAACTGCGCCCAGCTGAAACTGGCCGCTACAAAGGCAAAACCTCAGCGGGGAATTGCGACCGGCCGATCGTTCATCCCGGTGCGTCAGCGGTTGAGTCGGCCTTCAGATGCTAGCTCGCGTTCCTTCTTTTCGATGGATTTTCCATCCAACGGCAAACGGAGCTCGACGGCCAAGCCACCGTCAGGGCAATTTTCGGCGGTCACGGTGCCGCCGTGGAGGCGGACGGCGCGGTCGGTGATGGAAAGGCCTAGGCCGGAACCGCCGGAGGAGCGATCGCGGGAATCGCCGACGCGATAGAAGGGAAGAAAGATGTCGCCGAGGGAATTTTCGGGAACGCCTTCACCGTGGTCGCGCACACGCACGATCGCGAAGCCAGAGTCTTTGCCAGTGCCATTCTCGACGGTGACGTGTACGGCTGTAGCTTCCGGAGTGTAAGCGACGGCGTTGCGAATGACGTTCTCGATGGCGCTGGCGAGGAGCTGCCGGTTACCGGAGGTGCTGCAGGCGTCCGCGTGAAGGAGGCGAACGTGGCGTTCGATGCTCTGAGCTTCGAATTCGGCGTCGGCAACGACATCGCGGACCAAGGCGCCCAAATCAAATGATTCGTGGCCGATGTTTTCGCTGCCGCTTTCGAGGCGCGCGAGGCGGAGCAAGCTGCCGATGAGGCCGTCGAGGCGGCCGGCTTCGAGTTCAATGCGGTCTAGCCCGCTGATGGATTCGGGATTGGCGCGCAGGCGTGTGAGGCCGAGGGCGACGGTGAGGCGGGCGAGTGGCGAGCGCAATTCGTGAGAGATGTCCGCGATGAGGCGGCGTTGGGAGGAGATTAGCGCTTCGATCTGCTCGGCCATATGGTCGAACTCGCGGCTGAGGTCGGCGAGTTCGTCGCCACGATTGGCAGCGCTGCCGCCGACGCGAGCACCGAGATGGCCTGCAGCAAGGCGATGGGTCGCGGCGCGAATATGGCGGATGGGGGCAGTGATGTGGCGAGCGAGCCAAAAACAGACGAGCCCCGCAATTAGGAAGACCACCGCGGCGCGGCTGAACTGAGTTTCGAGCGGAGCGCGCAGAGCGTCGGCAGCGGATTCGACGGCGGTTCCCATAACGAGGACGTAGCGACTGCCGGTGGAACCTACGGTTCTGCGGGCAACGAATTTTGTGCCGTGAATGATGACGATTTTAGTCTCGTCGGTTTGCAGCGCGGTTTGGGCGAGCGCTTCGGCTTCTGGAGGCGCGGGCTGGGAGAGGATTTCCTTACCTTCGTCGTCGAAGAGGTATGCCTGGGCGTGAAGTGTGGTGTCGAGCGAGGCGAGAAAATCCGAGAGGGCGCCCATACCGTGATCGTCCAGGACGTCGGCAGCGCGCGCCGCGATGATCGGGGTGATGGTGCGATCGGATTGCGCGGCGCGCCTGGCGGTGAACTGCGACTGAGTGGTGACGACGGAAAGAATCAGGGTGCCGCTGACGAGCACCATCGCGAGCCAAAACCACAGAAAAATCTTCAAGAACAAAGTACGCAAATGCGGTTCACCCGTTAATACGAATTCCCCGGCAAGGCATAAATATAACCGATATTGCGAATGGAGCGGATGCGTTCGGAACCATCCGGCGACGGGCCCAATTTCTTGCGGAGATTGCTGATGTGCACATCGAGCTTACGATCGGAGCGGAGGAACTGGTTGCCGAGGACGCGCTTGCCGAGTTCATCGCGGGGAATCACCTGTCCGGGAAGCTTAGAGAAAGCGGCCATGAGTTCAAATTCGACGGAGGTGAGCGGGACGGCGCGGCCGTTGTGGCGCACGAGGCGGGCGCGATTATCCACTTCGAGATCGCCGAGAATGGTGCGGTCCGGAGAAGGGGCAGCCGCGGGATTCGTCGATGCGGAAGAAGTGCGGCGCAAGACGGCGTGGATGCGCGCGGCGAGTTCACGGGGATTAAAGGGCTTGGAGAGGTAGTCATCGGCGCCGATTTCGAGGCCGACGATGCGGTCGACGTCGTCACCGTGGGCGGTTAGCATTACGACGGGGATGGTGGAGGTTGCGCGGATCTTGCGGAGAACTTCAAAGCCGCGCATGCCAGGGAGCATGACGTCGAGGACGATCAGGGAATAGGCACCGGAGAGAGCGCGATCGAGGCCCACGGTGCCGTCATGGACGGCTTCGGCGCGCAGGCCTTGAGAAACGAGATATTCCGAGACGAGGTCGCACAGCTCAACGTCGTCATCCACGATCAGAATGCTGGCGTCGAGCGCTGGAGCTGCATTTTCCGACGGCATGGGAAGCGTCATAGAGCCTGTCACCACGGCGGGAAGCGGTACCGGGGTGAGGGAACCCGGGTGACAATTCTAGACGATTTTGGTCGGGGCGCAACCGGAAGTGCGGACACGCTGCACGGGCGGGAGTGAGGCACGTGGTGGGGAGGAGTGTGAGGGTGCGAACCGATGGCGCGCCAAGCGATTGCCAGGATAGATATTGGCGGAGAGAATTCGGCAGCGAACGCTGTAAGATTGCGCGCGCCGAGCGATCGCGGTGAGCAGTTATGCTGCGTTGCAAGATTCGGAAGTGGATCGTGCGGTCGGCGGTGCTGGGGAGTCTTGCTTGCCGCGACGGATTGGTGGATTTTACGTGCGGAGGAAACCGGTTTCATTGAGACGAGCGACGGGCAGTGGGGTTAGGGCATGAAGAGGGGCGCCGCGACGGACCGCGGTACTGATGCGAAGATGGGGTGGTTTTTAGTGCTTGTACGAAATCGTACAAATCAGTAGAATTGTACGAAATCGTACAAGGCGGAAATGATGAAGCAAGATCGGTACGCAGTGTTGATCGCGGATGTGGTGGGATCAAGTGCGCGGCGTGATTTGCGAGCGGTGCTGGGGCACCGGCTGGAGATGGCGTCGCGGGCGCATTTGCGCGGGAAATATATCCGGCTGCCGTACGCGATCACGGCAGGCGATGAGTTTCAAACGATCGTGCGATCGTGTGCGCGGCTGCCGGAACTGATTTTCGATTTGCGCGAGCGGATGTGGCCATTGCGGCTGCGGATGGGGATCGGCATCGGGAGAGTGCCGGGAAGATTGCGCGGGCCAGTGAACCGGCTGGGGGGCGAGGCATTTCAGTTCGCACGCACGGCGCTGGAGGGAGTGAAGAGAGGCGAAGGAAATAAAGTCAAGGTATTGACGGGGTTTAAAACGAAGGATGCGGCGTTCGATTCCACGACGAATTTGATTTATGCTTTGCAGGATACGCTGCTGCTGAAGATCACACAGAAGCAGTGGGAAACGATCGCGGTGTTTAGGAAGAAACGCCGGCTGCAGGCGACCGCGAAAGCGATGCGGTTGGACATGTCGACGGTGTCGCGAAATTTGAAGAGGGGATATTTCTGGCAAGTGGAACAGACGATGAAGGGGATGAAGATGTTGATGGAGGAGCGCTGGGGGTAGATTGTACGAAAACGTACAAGGCGGGGAATTTGTATTAAAACGTGCAAGTGGCGGGATGAGATGGAAATTCTGACGAGAACGGTGTTGACGCTTTTGCTGGGGCATTTGCTGACGGATTTTGTTTTTCAGACAAATGCGCTGGTGCAGCAGAAGAAGAGCGGACGCGCAGCGGGTTATGTGAAGCATGGGGCGATTTATTTTGCGTGCGCGGTGGTGTTGACGGGATTCTTTGTGCCGGTGATTGCGTATTCGTGGCGATTTTTGGCGGTGGCGCTGGGATTGACGCTGGCGCACCTGGCGATCGACGGAAGCAAGATCCGGTTGGCGCGGCGAACGGCACTCGCGGAAGGGACTGCCGCGTTCGTGGTGGATCAGGGAATGCATTTTTTGACGATCGTGGTGGCAGCGTGCTGGATGGCGCGCGTGGAGCCCACCGGGATTCTGCTGCATGGTTTGAATCGGTTGCAGACGCCGAGCAACCGCGTGCTGTTGGCATTGGTGGTTTATGCGGGGGTGATTTTTGGCGGGGGATACCTGATCCGGTTCATGACCAGACCGCTGCTGAAGCATCTGCAGACGGGGGAATCGCGGGCAGAATTGAGCAATGCGGGAATGTATATCGGGTGGCTCGAGCGGTTCCTGGTGATGACGGCTTTGTTTCTGCATTCGCCGGCGACTGCGGGATTGATTCTGGCGGCGAAGTCAATTGCGCGGTACCCGGAATTCAAGCGCGAGCAGTTCGCGGAATATTTTTTGATCGGGACGCTTTTGAGCATTTCGGTCGCGACGCTTGGGGGAGTCATCCTGCTGAAAGCGTTTTACGGGAGTTCGGCGCTGTCGCAGTAAGGGGCCCGTCGGAAAAGGCCATGCGATTTGCGGCCCAATGCGAGCGCGGATGCGGTAATTGACCGCTGCGATTGCGGCGATTGCGGGTGTGACACGGGATGCGATTGATGTAAGATGATTCCCGCTTTACGGGGTGCGGGGCTCGCGAAATACGCTGTCGACGTGCAACCGAATCTTGCGCGCTTACCTCTAAGCATTGGAACTTTTTCTATCTGAACGGGAATACTAGAATCGACGTGTGTGTCCGAGAACGACGTGGCGGAAGACCGGGCCGAGGAAAATGACCAGACAGAAGAGCGGGAGTCAGAGGTTGGGCAATGCGCGGGTGGCCGAAGGAACACAGGCAGAAGGACGGATGGCGCGCAGGGCTATTTCGCATACAACTGAGGCAGGAAGGGAAGGTCGTTCGATGCGGAGGCGGATTTGCGGACTATTGCTGCTGCCCGTGGCGATAGCGGGCCTACTGGGGATTTCGTCTTGCGGCGGCTCCGCCGTGGGTACTGTGACAGCGGTAACGATTTCGCCGACGGCGGCGACAGTACAAATTAACGAAACGGCGGAATTCACGGCGCAAGTGGCGGTGACGACTTCTTCGACCTCTACTACGACGACGATCGTGACGTGGTACGTGAACGGGGTGGCGGGCGGTAATTCGACCACCGGAACGATCGGGACTTCGACGCTCGATGCGCTGGTGGGCGTTTATACGGCGCCCGCGGTGGTGCCGAATATCAACAGCGGGCAGGTAAACATTACGGCGACGACTCCGCAGGTTCCTGGTTCGACGACGAACGTCAACTTGATCACATCGAATACAGCGATTGCGACCGTTGGCATCGGGTCGGGGCTATCCGTGACTCCACCGACCGCGAATGTGCCAGCGGGCGGTGCTCAACCATTTACAGCGATCCTGAATAACGTGGCCACCACGCAGGGGATTACCTGGTCAGTATCCTCGACCGAGGGTGGAAACATTGGCTCGATCAGTCCCACGGGAATATACACGGCACCGCCGTCGCCGCCGCCGGGTAACACGGTCACGATCACTGCTCAATTCGGAACAACAACCGCGACGGCTACCGCGACAGTTGCGTATTCGCAGGCTTCTTTGACCGGGCCGTTTGCGTTTTCATATTCGGGTAACGACAGCGGGGGTTTTGTAGCGGTGGCGGGAAGTTTTACGGCGGATGGGAAGGGCAAGATCGTGAGTGGCGTCGAAGACAGCGACAGCTTTTCGACGGGCGTGGCGACGCAGGTGCCGTTGACCGGAACATACGTGGCGGGTCCGGACGGCCGCATCACTGTGAAAGTCAATGTGGGATCGGGCTCGGGAGCGGGCCAAGGAACCGTGCAGACCTGGCAGTTAGCGATGGCGAATTTCCAGCATGGCGTGCTGACGCGCTTTGACGCGGGAAACACGGGAAGCGGAACGGTGGATCAGCAGAATCTGAACGGACTGACGACTGCGCTGACGGCGCTTAGCGGGCCGTATGTGTTCAGTGTGGCTGGGGCTGATGCTGCGTTTTTTCCGCAGGGGATGGCGGGAAAATTCTCGGCGAATGGCGCGGGGCAAATTACGGGTGGGAGCCCGATTTTGGACGTCAATAATAGCAGCAACCCGGCGGGCAGAGTTTCGACAGAGGACCGGAGCCTGGCGGGAACATACACGATGGACGCGAATCTTCCGGGGACAGGGCGGGGCACGCTGACGCTTTCGAGCACGTCGACGGGTTCGATTCAGTATGCTTTCTACATCGTGGATACGACGGCTTCCGAGCAGAGCACGCAGTTACATTTGGTGGAAATCGATACCAATAACTACCTGGGCGGCGATGCGTATGCTGCGCCCACGGGAAGTTCGTTCAATGATGCGAGTCTTCCGAGCGGCAACTATCCATTTACAGTGGGGGGAACGTCGCCCACCGGCGCGTACGCGGCTGGCGGAGTATTCGTCTCAAGCGGCAGTGGCGGGACGAGTGGCGTGATCGACAGCAACAACGCGGGGACGGTGACGTCCGACACCACGCTGGGTACGTGCAGCTACACCGTGGATCCAACGAGCGGACGGATTGACCTGCGCTTGAGTACCGCGAGCGGGACGTGTGCTGCGGGGCCGAGCACGACAACTCAGGAATTCGCGATGTATCAATCGGCGCAAGGACCCGCGGTGATGCTGGAGCTGGACGCGACGGCGATTTCGACGGGCTCGGCTTTCGCCCAAACAACAACGATACCGACCGGCTTGACGGGGAGTTTTGCGTTTGGATTGGCGGGGCAGGGAATCTTCCATAACGCGCCGGCGAAGTATCAGCAGAATTTATCGGGGCAGTTGACGCTGAATGGACTCGCGTCCGTCTCGGGAACGATTGATATCAACAATTTCAGCGCGGTGTTTCCGGGCGATCTGATCTTCGTGACGAATACGACACTCAAGGCGCCGGATGCTACCAGTGGGCGGGGCACGGCGGTGATACAGGGGATGAACCCGAACGTCACCTACAATGTGACTTACTACGTTGTGAGCGCGGACACGGTTCTGCTGTTTGATTCCGACACGACGCGTGTGCTGATCGGAACAATCACTTCGCAGTTCTAGCCGAGCGGCGTGGAGCAACAGGCCGCTCCGCTTTGGAGCCTGTGTGGCAAACACAGAATCTGTACTTCAGCGGCTAAACAGTTTGCGGAAAAAGGGTTGGTTTTTGCGTGGCGGGCGGGTGCTTGCGAATTTCTCGCTCCGCTTTGCTGCGGCTTTCCGCCCCTACTGCCAACTGTCCGCTGGGTTCCGCCGTGCCTTTCCCTGCTTTACCCTGCTCTCGGAATTAGCTTGGCGATGCGAACTAGGTTGAACGCCGCCGCTGCCAAGCGAAACATCCAGTCCACTCGCCGACGTCTGCGGAATTTCGTCTTCCGCAGTCCGGCCACAACTTTGATCCAGCCAAAGATCTTCTCCACCAACTTCCGCTTGCGCTGACTGATTGCATACCCGGCCGCTTCGCGCTCGCTCGTCGTCAACCAGTTCGGCCACTGCGACGTTTGCTTTTCGTACTCGGCGATGTGCGGTATCACCTAAAGTGCGCGCAACTCAGCAATGAAATTTTGCTCCTGATATCCCTTGTCCGCACCCAGCGTGATCGCCCGCACCTCTCCGTCTTTCTGCTTCCGCGGAATTCTTGCGCAACATCGCCAACCCCGCCTCCCGCTCCGCCCGCGTCGCCGACTGCGTGACGCAGGCCTGCACGATCAACCCGTTGCGGTTTTCCATCAGCACGTGCCCCAAATAGCTCGGCCGGGCTTCTCCCGCCGCGCTCTTCTTGTACAACCGCGCTTCCGGATCCGTCTTGCTCTCGTGCGTGTCGCGCAACAACTTCTGCCCGCCGTACCCGCTGCCGTGTTTCGGCGGATCCTTCTTCTCCTGAAAACTCCGGCGCTTGGCCCAGGCCTCCAGCAACGTCCCGTCCACCGTGAAGTGTTCGTCCGAGAGCAGCCCTTGTTGCTTGGCCGGCTCCAGCACCTGCTGGAAAAACTTCTCGGCGATCTCTCCCTCCAGCAGCCGCTCCCGGTTCTTGGTGAACACCGTCACGTCCCACACCGCCTCGTCCATGCTCAGTCCCACGAACCAGCGAAACAGCAAGTTGTACTCCAGCTGCTCCATCAGCTGCCGCTCGCTGCGCACGCTGTAGAACATCTGCAGCAGCAACGCGCGCAACAGCTTCTCCGGCGCGATCGACGGCCGCCCCCCGCGCGCATACAGCTCGCAATTGCGGCGACATCCCCTTGCAGCGCCGCGTCCGTCATCGCCCGCACTCGCCGCAGCGGATGAT
Source organism: uncultured Acidobacteriota bacterium (assembly GCA_963786205.1). Lineage (GTDB taxonomy): Bacteria > Acidobacteriota > Terriglobia > Acidiferrales > UBA7541 > Palsa-295. The sequence goes on along the minus strand of CAWAYG010000005.1, from coordinate 1,628,232 downwards.
CCTGCCGGCACTCGCTTCTCCATGCTAATGTAACTGAACATCCCTCCTTGCACTTCGTCGTGTCCTCGCATGCTCCCTTAGACGCTCTCATCCCCGCCCGTCGCCAACTCCCGACTTTTTCCGCAAACTGTGAAGCCGCACTAAACTTGCGAGATTTGTGTCGTGGCTGAAGCCACGACTTGCAAAGACTCTCGGGTTGCCATTCAGACTCTTTGGCTGCTATTTGATCCTTCTACTCTTTCCCTGACTTTCCGGCCGGGCCACTCGGGAGCGAGCCGCCCTTTGGCTCGGTGGGTTTGGCGGCCGCAGTCGCGGATCCATTGCCGCCGTTTCCAGCGAGATAGCGCATCGCGGTGGCCGCCAGGCCATCGAGCGCTCCCCCGCCGTTGGAGCCGCTGGTGACGAGGATGTCCGGGACGAATTTCGATGTGCCTTCCGAGAGCGCGGCGATTACGTTGACGAGCGCTGTAGCATTTGACCCAAGCGCGCGTACTTGTGCTTCGTAGCCGCGAGCGCGCGCGAGTCCTACCGCTTCGACCTCCGCGCCCCGTGCAGTGCCCGTCTGGCGAATGAATTCGGCTTCTCCGCGCGCTTCTTCCGTACGGGCATTGGCGTCATTTGTTTTGATGTCCACTCCTACTTTGGACTTGGCGAGATCGGCCTGCATTTCGGCTGTGCCCTTGGCGTTTTCCATGGAGATACGCTCATCCTGGGCGGAACGCTGCATGCGGTAGGTGTTAATTTCCTGGTTGGCGATCTCGCGTTGGGTCAGGACTTTGACGAGGTCTTCCGGCAAGATGACGTCTTGAATGTAGACGCCGCGCGTTTCGACGCGGTATTGATCGAGCTGTTCTTTAATGTGCTTGAACGCTTCTTCCTGGACTTGTTGCCGCGTTTCGATGAAACGAACGGCCGGCATGCTCTGCAACTTATCGCGGAAATGGTTGCCGACGGCAGCTTGTAGGACTTCATTAACGAGGTTGATCATGGTGCCCACCATGGAAATCACGCGCGGAGCATTCGTGTCTGGGACGTGGATTTGGACTTGGAGGTCGATCTTGAACACGAATCCTTCGTTACTTTTCGCGACGATTTGCGAGAGCTGAGAGTCGAGGTTGTGAGCTTGTGAAACGGCATCGGCCCAATTCAGCGTGAGGATGGATGTTGGAACGATTTCCGCTTGATAGCAGCGAGGATTTAGAGGGAATTTACCCGTGCGCAGCGGCTCCTGCCAGATACCGCGGTGTCCAGGTCGTACGAGCGAGCCGAATTTGAAATCGGTACCGGACATATCCTGCGTCGGAAGTCCCACGTACGCCTTGATGACCGCGACTTGGCCCTGTTGCACGACCAGCATTCCCACCATTTCGACGCCGACCAGGAAAGGATTGAGCGCGTAGGCGCCATAGAGCAGTGGGTCATGCTGTAAACCGATGCGGCCGCCGTTGTCGAGGAACGCCTGAAAGTCCTGATAATTATTGTGCAGATTATTTTTGTTGCCGAGCAGGACTTCGATCACATCGCCGTCGGTGGCTTTGTCTTTTTCCATCTTGTCTATATCGGCGAAGCCTCCGAGGCGGCTCGCGATATCACCCGAGGGCAGGGGATCGCCCTCGTAAGTTGTGACGATTCCAACCATGTCTGTGAGAGCGCCGTCTTTGCCGCAAGGTTTGGGCTCGATGCGTAGAAGCTCGAGTTGCTCGGGCCGGAGTCCGAAGGCTTCGGGTGTCAGTCTTCCCATTTTCGAGGAGCGCGAGCGGAGCTCGGGAGAAATGGGGAGTCCGTACGCCTGGCTCTTGGTGACGACGAGAAAACCAACGGGATGAATCGGGGCAAGCGTCCCCGGAGAGTATACGGGGCGCTGGACGCCTTTTTGTCCGCCACCTGTGATGAAGGAGCGCAGGTCGGCAAAATTTCCGAAGGCCTTCTTATAGACGGCCGACTTTGCGCCAATCGGCAGGGACGAGCCCACTTGTGCGATGACGACTCCGATTTCTCCGGCGGGAATCTGGACCCACGGGAATTTCTGGACTTCGTAAAGCAGCCAGGGCTTCCAACGCAGTCCGGGCAGAAGTAGATCGGCTTGATAGCCCGCTTCGCCCTGGAATGCGATTACGTTGTCGCCGGACAGTTTGCCCGAGGAGACACGCTTAAGAACCAGGCCGACTTCGGCCGGTCCGACACGATGAAAGGACATGAAGACGTAGGCGACGGCGAACACGATGCCTACGAAAACCCAGGTAACAACCGGGACACCAAGTAACATGGGAGTCACTCCTCGAGTGTGCGTGGTCATCCTGCACTCGCGGCTTCGGAGTTGTCAAGCGGCCCGCGGCGACGGCAGCGCAGCGATTCCGCATCCGAGAAATTGGTTAGAGCCTAAATAGAGCTTCCCATTAGAATTACCCTTCCTGCGGTTATCGAAGCAAATTCGCATTGGCTTTTTTCGACTTGACAGCAGGCTGTTCTTGTATACTGTAGTGTATAAGAAGAAGGAGGCTGCTTGCACCGCTCACAGTTCTCGGCCCGGGAACGACGCCAGCGATCGCGCCTGGCGCAGGTGATCCACGGCGCTCGCTTTCTGCGCGGCACTCTCAGCGTGCGCAATGTGCGCTGTGGCAAAGCCGGCTGTCATTGCGCCCGAGGAGAACTGCATGCTTGTCTCTATCTGGTCCGACGCAAGGGAGGGAAATTACGCCAGATGTTCGTGCCGCGTCTCTGGGAAGACCGCGTGCGGCAGGCGGTGCAGAATCAGCAGGAGATGGAAAAGTTGATCGAGGAACTCTCTGATTTAGAGTGGAAGCGCCTGCGGGAGAGAAAGGAGTAAGCCGGTTCTCCCACGACTGATCCGCTACGCAGAGAAGATCTTTGACCTCGGTGAGGTTCTGGGAGCAGTTTCCGATCAGCGTCTCCGTCCGCGCATTCCTACCGCGGTATTGCTGCAATCGGTTTTGGTTCTTTACTGGGCTCGCTTGGGCAGCCTGAATGCGCTGGAGGCCGTGCGCGGGGCTTCTTTCTGGAAGCATTGGCTGGGGCAGGAGCTGGCGAGTGCCGATACGGTGGGGCGCGTACACGCCGCGCTCGAAAATGAGGGACTGCGCAGAGGGTTGCAGCAGGTGTATGGACGCTTGAAGCGCAACAAGGCCTTGCGGGGCGTGGGGGAATGGGATGTGGCCGTGCTGGATGGACATGAGAACCATGCCAGCTACCGCAGGCATTGCCGGGGATGCCTGCAAAGGACGGTGCGCACCGAGCACGCAGAGAAGGTTCAGTTTTATCATCGCCAAGTGACGCTGATGCTGCGCTGCGAGAAGATGCACCTGTTGCTGGATGTGGAAGCCCAGCTTCCTGGTGAAAACGAAGTCGCGACCGCCCTGCGCCTGCTCGCGCGTGTGTTGCCAGCTTACCCGCGCGCCTTCCAGTTGCTGTTGGCCGATGCTCTCTATGCGCAGGCACCTTTTCTTAACTTTCTGATCGGCCACGGCAAGCAGGTCTTGTTGGTTCTCAAAGAAGAGCGCCGCGAGCTCTATAAAGATGTTTTGGGACTGTTGCCACTGGTGGCACCCCAGAAGGGGCAGTATCGATCGCGGGACTGCCTGTGGTGGGATGTGTCGGATTTGACTTCTTGGTCGAACGTGAGCGTCCCGGTACGGGTGGTGCGCTCGGAAGAAACCTACCCAGTACGCCGCCAGTCGGACAAACAAATGTCCCAGGAGAAGAGCGAATGGATGTGGGTGACGACCTTGCCGGCCGCGCGAGCCTCCACCGCGCTGGTCGTGCATCTGGGACATGCGCGGTGGGACATAGAAAACTATGGCTTCAATGAGCTGGTGAACGGTTGGCACGCCGATCACATCTATAAACACGATCCGCAGGCGATCGAGGCCTTTACTCTGTTGGCCTTCCTGGCCTACAACCTGTTCCATGCTTTCTTGGCACGCAATATCAAAGCGCAACTGCGCCGCGCCAAGACGGAGTGCTTCTGGGCTCAGCTCATCGCCGCCCAAATCTATAGCGAGGCCGGCCGACACCTCACAGCGCGTTCCCCCTGAGAACAGATCTTTCTTTCTTCCAGCGATTCCTCTGCGCTCCCTCACCACAAGGAAGGGAGAGTCTTTCTCTACACCGTTCGGAGCGAACGAAAAGACCCCTCTCTGGACATACTTGGGTTCCCAAACGTTCGCAAGAAACTGCCGGGGGATCTCTGCTGGCCCCAATCGGCGCGCTTTCCTACACTTCCAGTCGCGATTGCGGAATCGCTGACGGCAGCGCGGGGGGATTGCGGCGAAGGGCGAAACGTGGTAAACTGCGTTTGCGTTTGTTGCTTTGTGGTTCGTTTTTGGCGCGTGCGGGGAATGGCTGCCGGGCAAACGTCCGACGGCTTTTTTTTTGTGCGGGGCGATACGAGCGGGGCGACAGGCAGCTTTCAAGGTGGCTAAGCGCCGCCTGATGAATAATTTAGGAGCAGTTTCCGTGAGCAGAGAGCAAGGTACAGTGAAGTGGTTTAATGCGGCCAAGGGCTATGGGTTTATTCAGCGCCAATCTGGCGAAGATGTGTTCGTACATTTCTCCGCGATCCAGTCCGAGGGCTACAAATCCCTCAACGAGGGTCAGGCGGTGGAATTCGAAGTGAAGCAGGGGCCGAAAGGTCTGCAGGCGGAGAACGTAGTCGGCCTGTAAGTCTGCGAATTCTTCAGTGCCAAGTTTGAGTTTCAGGCTGCAGCGGCTGTAGTCATCGGTGGCGCGCTGGTAACGGTAGTTGCTCAGCGCGCTCGACGCTGGCTGGTGCAGGGCCTACGAAGCGGCAATCCCGCGCGGTCGCTGGATGTGTTTCTTTTTCTTGCCCAGATGCGCATGCGTGTAGCTGACGGTGCGACTGGCGCAGTGGAGTGGTTCTGGAAGGGACGGATCCGGCCGCTGTCCCTTTCGGAAGCGGGCGCAGGACAAACTTCTGGTAGTACGTTGCGGCGGGCGGAAGCGCGTCGCGACGGTGTGGATTTTTCGCGTTGAAGTCATAATCTACGGAGGGAGCTGTGCAGACACTGGTCGAAGGGCAGTCCATACGTCACGAGCAGTACGGAATGGGAGTGGTGACCGAGTCGAACACCGAGCGCACGACGATTGATTTTGACGATCACGGTGTGAAGAAGTTTGTGACAGCAATTTGGTCCGCAGAGCTGGTGGGTGAGCCACCCGCCACGCCGCCTACGAAGCGCCGTGGACGCCGCAAGTCCGCCAAGAAGGCTTAATAGCAATGGGAGAGCCTTGAACATCACTCCCGGGCCGAGAGGCCCGGAGGCGGTGGTGTGTTCGTTGGCATCGTTTCGCTTGACGTGAGCGGTGGTTGTGGTGTGCTTGCGCGCTGCGAAGAAGCATCGGGTGTTTCACGCAGGCCGTAGGGAGGGGCTTCATTTTGGTGCGGGATGCTGGCACACTCGAATAGAGACGAGGCGTGCGGAGCACTGGTGAAATGAAGCCTGGGCGAAAAAATTCGAAGGCATTTGTGGTAGCGGCGGGAATGCTGCTGGCTTGGGGTGCGATGGCGCAGACGACGATGGCTCAGGCATCGGCGGGAGCGGCGGCTGGTGAAAGCGCGGCGCGGATGATCGAGCACGGGATCACCAACGGCGTAACGGTGGAGCTGCCGGTGGCGTGGACTGAATTTAAGCTTGGTGACGCGCCTGCGGCGCTGGCTCCTTATTCGCCGCCGTTTCATCTCGGTGGAATTCTGGCGCTGCAAAATGTGCAGGCGAATGCGATCGTGCAATTCGCGACTTCGGATAATCCGCTGCTGGGGCACGATGCCAACTGGCTGGACGGACAGATGCACATGCCCAGCGGTTCGGGAATGAGCATGGTTGACCTTCTGTTTTATTATTTTTTCCCGCCGTCGGAGACGTGCATCAATGAGGCGATGGCGAACAACACGCGAGCGAGCTTCGCTCCGGCGCCGAATAGCGGTTCGAGCAATGCTTCTCCTGTATTGCAGGTGTCCTACGCTTGCCGGCATGACGTGACGCTCGACGGATTTTTCGGAGCGCAGGTGAGCTCCGGGATTACGTTTGTGCAGACGAATGACGGGCCACGGGCTTATGGGATGACGGCGCAGTTTTATCTGGCGCCGATGGAGCGGGTCACGTCGCCGGGGATGACTTGGTTCGTGTTCTCGGCGCAGCGACTGAGCCCGATCACTCCAGGAGCGTCGGCGCATTTCAATTTGCCGACGAATTTGCAGGGAGCGCAGGCGGAGTTTTACTGGGCGATTGGCGCGGTGAATCCGTTCCCCTGGGTGTATGACGGCGCGCGGGCGAACCAGCAATTGATTCACATGGCGTATGCGGGGGCTGCGTCGGGTGGGAACAAGCGCGCGGAATTTATGGCGATGCTGCAGAAGGTGCAGGCGCGCGGTGCGAGTGCGGCGGCCGGGGAATAGCGTGGTTCTCGAGGGCGGACATAGCGTTCCGTTACATCCCGGAAGGATTTTTTTGCATCCGAATTGGCAGGTGGGTGAAGGTGTGCTGACGAGTACGGTTGGGCTTGGGCGATGGTTCGGCCTCTGCCGAGAAATGATAATGCGAGGATGAGTAAGACGATGAGAAGGACGAGGACATTGAATTCGCCAATCGACGCGATCTGGACTTTAGCGCGAACCATCGCGGTTGGTGCGATTTTTTGGGGCGCGTGCGCAACATTTTCGGGCGGTGCTGCGGCGCAGGCGCCTGCTGGGCCGATCCGGCCGGGGGCGGATTCGGGAGATTCGCACGCGGGGTCATCCGGGCCGGCCGTGCAGCCGGCGATGGTTGTTCCGGATAAGAAGCAGCTTTTTGCTTCGTGGAAGTTCAATGTGGATGAGAGCGACGACGCGCAGGACAAGATGCGCGAGGCGCGCGGAACCAACGCTGACAACCCGGCGAATCCGCGAGGCGGTGGCGGGAATGGGCCAGGAATTCACATGGGCGGAATCGGATCGCCTTATCCCGGCGGCGGAGGCGGCAATGGTGGCGGTGGCAATGGCGGCGGCAATCCCAGAAACGGTGGAAGCAAGAACAGCGACAGCGATTATGACCACCAGCAGCTGCAGGAATTACTGAATCCCGCGGGATCGATCACGCTGGCGATGAAGGACACGCCCGACGCGAAAAACGGTGAAGTGTTATTAATCGATGACTCGGGGCGGCAGCGCGCGTTCTACACCGATGGCCACAAAGTGCAGAAAGCGAAGGACGACAAATATCAGGAATTCGACGCGCACTGGGAAGACTATCGGCTGGTAGCGGATATGGGCGGAAGTCACGGGCCGCAGATTTCGCGTTCGTTTGAGCCGGCGCCTGGCGGGAAGCAGCTTTATGAGATTGTGCGGCTGGAAAGGACGCGCTCGAATGGTCCTGTGGAGATTCGGTTCGTGTATGACCTCGTTGGCGAGAGCAACCCTCCTGTAAAGAAACCCTGAAGTGCTAGAATCTCGCTTCCGGAGCGGTGTTTCGTTCGGAAGCGAGAACTCAATCAATTGAATTCGCAATTGAACACGCTGGGATTCACGCTGGTGGTCGCCCTGGGATCGTTTGTGGCGGGGATACTGGGGTCACTAACGGGCTTGGGCGGCGGTGTGGTGATTGTGCCGCTGCTGACGCTGGTGTTTGGCGTGGACATTCGGTATGCAATTGGCGCTTCGTTAGTTTCGGTGATTGCCACTTCTTCGGGGGCGGCCGCGGCGTATCTTCGAGAAGGGTATTCGAATATGCGCGTGGGGATGTTTTTGGAAATCGCGACGACTGTTGGGGCTGTGTGCGGTGCGTTCCTCGCCGGATATTTGCATACTTCGATTATCGCGATTGTATTTGGCGTGGTGCTGCTGTACTCGGCTTATGCTTCGACGCATACCTTGGCTGATCCACCAGAGGGGATGGCGCCGGACCGGATCGCGACGATGCTGCGTCTGGACGGTTCTTATCCCACCGCGGATGGCCTGAAGTCCTACCATGTGCGGCGCGTGCCGCTGGGCTTTGGATTGATGTACGTGGCGGGGGTGCTATCGGGATTGCTCGGGATTGGTTCGGGCGCCGTGAAAGTGCTGGCGATGGATCAGGCGATGAAGATTCCGTTCAAGGTTTCGACGACGACCAGCAATTTTATGATCGGTGTGACGGCGGCGGCGAGCGCGGGGATTTATCTGCGTCGAGGATACATTGATCCGGGATTGGCGATGCCGGTGATGTTGGGAGTGCTGGCGGGCGCGCTGGTGGGCGCGAAGATTTTGCCGGGAGCGAAAGTGCGAACTTTGCGGATTGTGTTTGGAGTGGTTATCGCGGCACTGGCGATCGAGATGATATTTCAGGGCGTGCGGGGGAAATTGTGATGACGGGTTTGGATCGCGACGCTGCTGTGGGCGGGAAGGTGGACGACAAGAGTGTCGAAATATTTTTGGGGAAACTTTTGCGTTGGGGAGTGCTGCTGGCGGCGTTGGTGGTTTTTGTGGGTGGGGTGTGGTTTCTGGCGAAGTCGTACGACGTGCAGCAGAACTATAGAACTTTTCGAGGGGAGCCTGCGGATTTGAGAGCGGTGCCACAGATCGTGCACCAAGCGATCGCGTTTCGACCGCTGGGGCTGATTCAGTTTGGATTGCTACTGCTGATTGCGACGCCGGTGGCGCGGGTTTTGTTTTCGGTGCTGGGCTTCGCATTGGAACGCGATTGGATGTATGTGGTGCTGACGTTGTTAGTTTTGGCGCTGCTTGTTTACACGCTGACGAGCGGGGCCGGGACCTAGGGCGAAGAGCGTCAATCGGGAGATTGGAGTTTCCGGCTTTCGGTTACAATTTGATGCGCTCTGACATCTTGCTTGGCGCGACTGGGGAGGGTGGAGAGCTTGGCGACGGCTGATTCCGGGGAAGGGAGATTGGCTGGGCGAGTAGCGTTCAGGTATCCGGCGTTCAGGCTGTATGAGGCGGCGCGACTTTTCACCGTGGTCGCAATGGAAATGATCTCGGTGGCTGTGGGGTGGCAGATTTACGCAATCACCCACAGTAAGTTCGATTTGGGTTACGTAGGACTGGCGCAATTCCTGCCGGGCATTCTGCTATTTTTGGTTTCCGGTCACGCCGCGGATCGTTTCAACCGTAAGAAACTCTTAATGCTCTGTTACACCGCGTTTGGCGTGTGTGCGGCGCTCTTTCTGCTGGTGTCGCTGCGCCCGACGCATTCGATCGTGCCAATTTATGCCGTCCTCGTGCTCGTGGGAGTGGTGCGTTCGCTGAACGGCCCGGTGAGCCGGGCGTTGCTGCCGCAATTGGTTTCCGAAGAGCACTTTCAGAATGCGGTGGCCTGGCACTCGACCATTTTTCAGGTAGGCACGATTATGGGCCCATCGGTGGGCGGGCTGATCTATGCATTGTTCCGCGGGCCCACGGCTGTGTACGTGACGGCCCTCGCTTGCTACATCACCGCAGTAGCGTGCACCATCGGCATCCAGTTTCAGCCGAAGACGCGGAGCCGTGAGCCGGTCAGCTTGCAGACGGTGCTAGCCGGTATCGCCTACATCTGGAAACAGAAAGTGGTGCTGGGTTCGATTTCGCTCGATTTATTTGCGGTGCTGCTGGGCGGGGCGGTAGCGCTGCTGCCAGCGTATGCGCAGGACATTTTGCATACCGGCCCGTGGGGATTAGGGCTGCTACGGAGCGCGCCGGCTGTGGGCGCGGGCGCGATGGCCATTCTGTTGGCATACCGGCCGTTAAGGCGGCGCGTGGGAAGTACGATGTTATGGTGCGTCGCGGCGTTTGGTATTTTCACGATCATGTTCGGGATTTCACGGAGTTTGACGGTGTCTTTGGTTGCGCTGGCGCTAACGGGCGCGGCGGACATGGTTAGCGTGGTGATTCGCGTGACGCTGGTGCAGCTCGCGACGCCGGATCAGATGCGCGGACGTGTGAATGCGGTGGACATGATTTTCATCGGTGCTTCGAACGAGTTGGGGCAGTTCGAATCTGGAGTGACGGCGGGTTGGTTCGGAACCGTGCCGGCCGTAATTCTGGGAGGGATTGGCACGTTGGTCGTGACGGCGCTTTGGGCTTGGTCGTTTCCGGCGTTGCGGAGAGCAGATAATTTTACAGGCGATGCCGATCCTGGTCCGACGGGTTAGCTCTTGGGGCGGCGCGAATGGAAGTGTTCAGAGCGCCATCGATTTTTGCCACTACACCGATGGCGCACTGAAGTGCGCCGCCACAACTTCAAGGGCAACGTCAAAGGCGCCCAGCTAAAGGCACCTACAAATTCAAAACAAAATTCAAAAACGTCAGAAAGGTAGCGGCTATGGCTCGACCACGTGATTGCGGATGGCGAAGCGCATTAGCTTGCTGAAGCTGGAGAAATTCATTTTCTTCATGATGTGATTGCGGTGGATTTCGAAGAGTCGGGCGGAAATTTGTACGCGCTCGCTAGTCTGCCGGGATGTGCGGGAAGGCAGATGACGGTCGCGGTGGATGAATGTTGGCTGCTGATCTGTGGTGATGCAGGTCATAACGGGAAAGCACACGTGGCAAACGACTTTGGAGAATGCGCGCCGGAAGAACGGCGCGCGGGTTCCGGCGGCTCCGACGATGATGTAGGGTCGGAGTCTGTCACTTCAGACGAAGCCTATGCACCGCAAAATGGCGAGGGACGAACTGAGAGTTCAGCGACGCAGATCGGCGAGCGAAATCACGAGTACGGAGTGCCGAGCTTGCCTGCGCCGCGGCCACTCTGCGTGGTGGCACTGCGGGCGAAGGTAGATCCAGAGCGCAGTGTCGCGGTGCTTTCCAACGGATTGCTGGCGATTCGCATGGGCAAGGCCGGGCTAGAAACGCCGGTTCCGCGCGTCGCGTGATGCGTCTTATCGTGAGTGCAGGCTGCCGGGCCTAGATCTCGCCAATACGCAATCACTTTTTTCTGCGCAACCATCCCCATAAGACAGATCCGGTTATTACCGAAACCGCGGCAGCAGATTGCGCGTTGGACATTCCGAGGAACGAGCGCGGATTGATTCGGATGAACTCGACGAGAAATCGAGCAGCACCGCTTAGGACAAGATAGGTCGCGAAAACCTCGCCCGGCGCTCTGCCGGAGGTGGCGAATGCGCCTGTATCGGTGAGCAGCTGTTGGGAAGCGCGTTCGTTGGCGAGCGCAGTGCGATGACCGAGCGCCCCCATGTTCCATAGCCACCATGCTATGGCGCACGCGGCGATAAATTCATAGATGGGAGTGGGGTGAACGCTTTCGACGGTGGGGACCAACCCGTTCGGAAAACTCATGCCCCATGGCAGGGACGTTGGGATGCCATAGTCCCCGTCGCCCGAAAGAAGGCAGCCGATGCGGCCGATGCCATACCCGAGCGCAGCGGCGGGAGAGCCCGCATCGAAAATCGTGAGCAGAGCGACAGGATGACCAGAGGCTGCATTGTGCTTGATGATGCGCCAGGCTATGAACGCAAAGGCGGCGAAGCCCGCTAGCAGGCCGCCGAACCACGCGAATCCGTACGGGCTGAACAATAAATGGACTGGGTCCGCGAAGAATTCCGCTGGAGATTCGAGGAGATGGTACAACTTGGCGCCGACGAACCCGGCCAGGCACGGAAAAGAGATTAAGGCTTCCGCTTCGCCGGAATTTTTGGCCGCGATTCCGCGGCGCGCCAAGTCGGCGCGCAGCACGAAATATGCGCTGAGCATTGCGCAAGCGACCATCAGGCCAAACGTGGGTATGGAGAAGGAGCCGATGTGGAGGAAAGGAATCACGTGAAATAGTATAACGTCATTGTGCGTGGGGGCGGGCGACGCGCGGAAGGCTTTCAGCCTGACTGGTTTGGCACCTCGAGGAAACCAAAAGGAGCGGGCAAGCGTCCAATCGTGTAGAATGCAGTGGAAGCAGCGGTAGACGTAGAACCACCCTTCAGTCGCCCAGTCGGGTGGAGGGATACAAAATGACCACGATCTCTCAGCGGTTTCCGGCTTTCCAAGAAAAATTCACGTTGCTTGATACCTTGCGCGGAGCGCCAATTCTGAAGTTTGCTGCGGCTTTGGCATTCATCGGCGCGTTGGCGCTGGCGCCTATTCCCGCGTTCGCGCAACATGGCGGCGGTGGCGGAGGCGGTGGTGGTTCGCATGGGGGAGGAGGCGGGGGCGGCGGGTCACACGGCGGCTTTGGGGGCGGAGGAACCGCTTCGGCGCCATCTGGTGGGGGCGCGTCTCACGCGAGTGGTGGGAGCGCCGGAAGCGGCAACACCGCCCACAGTGGTAGCAGTGGACATTGGTGGAATCCATTTCACAGTGGTTCCGCGGCTGCGGCAGTGCCCGCAGGAAACATCAAGTCGGAGTCGAGTGCGACTTCCGGACGCCTTGCCGCTGGGAACAATACTTGGCAGGAACCGCCGAGCGCATCGGCACGCGCAGCGGCTCGTGTAAATTACTACGGTCCTGCGAACGTGAATGCGTCGCGGCCGTTCGTGCCACTTACTGCTACGACTCGTGCGCCCATTACTTCCGTGCATGGAGCAGCAGCGGTTGCTGCGGCGGAGCATCCATTTCAGCCGGTGCGTCCGGGGTATCCCTACTATCCGTATTACCCGTATTTCGGTTACTACCCATACTACGGCGGGCTTGGATTTGGGTGGGGTGGGTTCGGGCCGTGCGATCCGTTCTGGGGATGCAATGGATATGGGTTTGGGTACGGCTTCGGCGGCGGCTTTGGGTATTTCGGAGGTCTTGGGGCCTACGGCGGCAGTTCCGGCGGTTACGGTTCGGGCTGGACGAATGAGTCGGCGGAGGGATCAGGAAACGTGACGTCTCCGGACAACCCGAGCTCCTATTTGTATGCCGCGCTTGGTACAGGCAGCGCGCAAGCGGACGATGCGGCGAACGCGGTGCCGCCGACGCCTCCTGATTCGACCTCGCAGCAAACGTATGTTTTGCTTTATCTGAAGGACGGCTCGAGTTTTGCGGTGAGCGATTACTGGATGGCGAATGGGAAGCTGCACTACGTCACCTCGTACGGTGGTGAAAACGCGGTTGATGAAGGCCAGATTGATCTCCAACGCACTGTAAATGAGAATGCCGCGCGAGGCGTGGATTTTAGTTTGCGCCCGGAGCGGCTGCCGAGTGGCGACGCGCCTGCGCAGAATCCTGAACCGCAGAAGCCGTAACAGTCAAACGGTGCAATCGCTTGACTCTGCCGGCGGAGAAGTTCTCAGAAAGAACTTCTCCGCCGGTCTTTGCTTTTACGCCACAGCAAGTCCAATAAAGCGGGTATGCCTTGGATTATTTTTGTGTACACACAACGACTTGACAAAAATATCAAGTGAGCATATAAACTTAGTCGTTAACCTCGAAAAGTGTAGAGCGCAGCAAGCGAATCGAACGGTGTTTTAAGCAGCAGGCGATTCGTATCCCTCCTTTCTCTCCTGACTTACGCACTGCTAGTGGTGTGTCTCGAGATACGCGACGGCGTGATGCTGCGCGCTATCGCGCGCCAAAAGTTGAAGACAGGTGCCTTATCCCATTCGCGTCGATTTGTAATTCAACTGATGAGGCGCGAGCTGTACGGTCAATCAAAACGCAGATCCATCTGGAGACGCCCGACGATGGCGAACTATAATACGCAGGTCCCTCCGTACTCGATTTTCCCCGGGGATGTTGGCCTAGCTTTCAATAATGAAGCCCCAGCTGCGGGCCAGGCGACCCAGCAGTTCGCGCTGCCGAGCTACGCGGGTTTTTCGGAGAATGGCCGCGCGATTCGTTGGCAGATCAGTTTCGCGACCGCACCAACTTCGGTGAACATCCAGCTGCAGACCGCCATCAACGACGTGGATGCGCAATACGCCGTGCCTACGGGGGCCGCAAACATGAGTTCCACACTGACTGCGGGAGATAATCTGGTGGCTACCGGAGTTCGCGCGAACTTCGTGCGCGCGAAGGTCATCGCGATTTCCGGAGGCACGGGCGTGACGGTGCAGATCCTCGGATAAGGCTGCGGGGGCGGAGTGGTGCGATCGGCGTCGGGCGGGAATTTTCCACGCGCGGCTTCCCGCGTGCAGACCGGCGATGATAACGTGAAGGGTATGCGTGGCCCGCTCCAGCTCGGTAATTTCGCGGCCGACAGGGAGAAGTGTCGTTGAGGGATCGTCGGGAGTATGGAGCCATTCTCGTCGTCGTATTGCTGCTAGCGGCGCGAGTTACCGCCGTTGGCGCAGCAGTTGCCAGCGCCGGCGTGACTCTTCGTGCGGCGCCAGGCGGCGGAGTCTGGCAGCAGCAAGCAACGAGCGGGCAATCGAACGCCGCGCCGCAATCGTCCGGGACACAATCGGGGCCGAATGCGGCGCCGAGCGGATCGGCGACGCACAGCATTACCGTCCATTTCGATTATGACTTCACGAAGACCCCCGCGTGCTCGACGAAAGTAACGACCGCGTGCGTGAAGGCATTTGATGTGTACGATATTTCCGGCGACAAGCCATATCTGCTGTTTTCCATTCCCGTGCCGCAGAACGCGCAAGGCGTGATGAAGGGGATTACGGCCACCAGTCCGCGGATGTTGTTCGCGATTGGAAAGCATCGCATCGGGGTTTCGGCGCAGATGCCCAATGGCGAGAAATCGCCGCCACGCGATTGCAAGGTCATCATCGAAATCAAGGCGGATAACCCGCCGAGCCCACCCGCCTCTCACTGAGAATCGCGCTCGCACTGCTGCCGGCCGCGGCACACATTTCCGCGTGCGGAGTTCCAGACCGCCCCATGGCAGTTTGCGTTGGATTCGTGCGCTCGCAATCATTCACGAGTGCCTGGACGCGGCGCGCACGGCGGGCAGTGCGGGGACGATTATACGCGGAGCATCGCGACGGATTGGACGGTGCGCTGCTGGGGATGCTGAAGTTTCAAGAACTTGTTGCTTTGGCGCTAGGGCGGCTGGCGCCCAAGCGCAAGAAACGGCGCCGCAAAAGCCGCAAACGAAGTTCACCTGCGTGGGACACGCGCAACGTCGCGGCGGCAACAACGACGCCCGAGCGGCGCGAACCGGACCCACCACGCGCGTGTCCCGCTCCCACATTTAAGGACAACAGCACGCTGAAGACATCACGAGCGCGTTTATGAGCGACATTCCTGAATTGCAAAAGGTGCGCGACGCGGAGAAGGTCGCCGCCGAACGCGGCGAGAAAGAAGGATCGCCAGTGATAGGAGAACCGCTGAGAAAGAACGCTCGTGAAGCCGCGAGGACGACCGGGAGCGTCAAGTCCGCCCCGCCGCTGAACAAGGGTCGAGCGGAGCAGGGCCGCGGGCGCGATTTGCATCGTTGCGATCACCACAAGCAGGGCAGCTGCCGACGGCGGGGAACGCGTCACGTCCGGAGACGCATGTGTTTGCAGATCATCACGAGCTGGTCGACTTCCTGCGCGATGAATTCGCAAAATCTTGCGGTCGCGGGTAGTGGGCGCGAGCGCGCGACTCGCCGCGATTGAGTTCCGCTGGTTTCAGCCGGCCCATCCTGGACGTTCGCGTCGGGACGCGGGCTGTTCTAGAATGGTGCTTGGCGTTCGGCGATTGTGAAGCGAGGATGCGTTTGAAGATCTGGGATACGCCCAGCGGGCGGGACCGCCGCTGGGTGAGACGAAAAAGCGGATTCACTCCGGCGCCGACGTACGCGCGGGTGGCAGTAGTGTCGCTGGCGATGGCGCTGATGGCGACACTGGCATGGCAAGGCGCGCAGAGACTGTTGGTTCCAGCGAGGATGGGGAGCGACGACGCGGCTCATTTTTTGGCGAGGCCCCCGAGCGACAGACCGGGGGTGCCGGCGTGGCAGACAGATTTGTCGGACGCTTTGGAACAGGCGGTGGCGCAGGGAGCCGGCGGCAATATTACAGCGGCAGAAATGCAGTCTGATCGCGCGGCGACGATACTCATGACCGCGCGGATGCAGACTCTAATCGCGACTCCTGAGTTCTTTGAGCACACTGTTCGCGAGTTGGATCGCGTGCTGCAGACGCATCCCGATACCGTGCGATTAGTCGAGCACGTGACATTGGCACGGATTGAACTTGCACAGTTGCGTTCCGCACAACCAGTTATGCCTGAAGCAGGTGGCGGGGCTGAGGGTGCGGCGTCGAAGAATAAAAATGCGCCGCAGACCGGAAGTCTGAATTCCGGGGCCGATGTGGGGCCGGGAGTCCAGGCGGTGCACGCCGTGAGTATTCCAGGGCACGTGATATTGGCAGCGCCGCGGGCGCTCGCCGCAAATGAGTTGCTGGATCCTACGGCGCTGCGCGGGAATTACATTGACGCCACGCTGATGCCAGTTACGTCGGAGGTTCTGCTGCCGCCGTCGACGCGGGTGATGGCGGATGGGGTGCGCGTGGATGGATTGACGATCACGGGGGCTGCGCAGACGCTGGACGGAATTCGATGGAAGAACGTTACGTTTGTTGGCACGCGCCTTCGCTACGAAGGCGGCGAAGTGTCGCTGCAGAATGTGCGTTTTACGAATTGCACTTTTGGATTTTCCGCTGACGAGCGAGGGGCGCGACTGGCCGACGCGATCGCGTTGGGGCAGCGATCGTTTGTGATGCAGTAGCTGCCGATATGTCGCTCTTTCCGCTGTAGTTATAGTTGAGCATCCGTTTTTCTCCGCACGATTCAATTCCGTGGACGCGTTTTCTGTTGGTGTGTTTGTCGTGGCGGATCCCATTCCTGTCAGGTCGAAGATCACCATTATTATCAGCACAAGCGAGGACAGTGCGTGCCCACGCAGAAATCATTTTCATCAGCCGATCCGGCGATTGTCCCGGTGGAAGGGCCGGCGTTGAGCGGAGCAAACGCGGCGTCCGCTAAGGACGGAAAGCGGCAGCTCCGGGCAGCGACCGAGAGCAATCCGTACGGCCCAAACAACGAACAACTTCCGGAGCGCCTGGAAGGCGCGCTGCGCCGGCTCGTGTATCAATTTTCATTTGAGTCGGAAGGCACGCTCCGGCAAGAAGTGCGCAGGATCAAACAGGCGCACCAATTCTGGCGGGGCTTGCAATATCCGTGGTGGAACGAGCGCGACCAGAATTGGCACCCGCCGTTTGAAGAAAAGCTCTCCGACAATTCCACGCTTGAGGATTTGCCGCGCTACGAGTTCGTCACGAATATTTATCAGGCTTTCGGATTGTCGTTGGTGGCGGTGCTTTCGCAGGACGTGCCGCGAGTGAGATTTTTCCCATCTTCGGCGCAGGCGGAAGAGGATGTGGCGGCCGCGAAGTCGGCGACGGAAGTGGCGCAGCTAGTGGAGCGCAACAATCGCATCGGGAACTTGATAGTGGAGGAAGCGTTCAATCTTTGGACCGATGGGAAAGTGGAAGCGTACGTGCGGTTCGTGGTGGATGGCCAGTGATTTGGATTTCATCCCGAGGCAGAGATCGCGTCGCGC
This sequence comes from uncultured Acidobacteriota bacterium, assembly GCA_963786205.1. Lineage (GTDB taxonomy): Bacteria > Acidobacteriota > Terriglobia > Acidiferrales > UBA7541 > Palsa-295. Next base: position 1,610,815 of record CAWAYG010000005.1, on the reverse strand, counting down.
GAGGTGATGATTGGCAGTGATGTGTATGTGTGTCCCGAATGCGGGGCGGAGAACAAGGCACAGCGGCGTGGGTTGGCGCGAAATGAGAGTGCTCTGGGCGATAGAGCCAGCGGAGGGGATGGCTACGAAAGCCGACAGCCCGCGGCTGACGATGCAGAATCAAGTTCCAACTCGGACGAGGGCGATGACACGAATATTGGCAGAGATTGTGACACTTGCGGCGCGGTGCTAGCGGAAGAGGATTTTGTCGCAGCGGAAATGGTGACAGTACCTACAGCGGAAACTCGACAGCGTGTGCCGAACGGGCAGAAGTGGTGACCATCGTTGGCGGGCTGGAACTGAAGACTCCGCCATGGGCGAGCGAGATGCACGAATATCCGTATATTCAGTGGAACATGCAAGTCCACCAGGCGCGGCTGCGCGCGGCTTATCCACACGCGGCGGACAAGATTGGGTCGCCGATCGCTGGCGGAGCGCAGGAATATGAACGGGTGGCGCGACTGGCGCAATCGCAAGGCGGACCGCTGACCGAGGGCGGCGATACCAACATTAATTTGATCACTTTTCAGCGGACGTGGCTGCGGCCGTGGGCGTTCTTCGCGTTGGATGATAAAGCACTACGTGACGAACTACTGGAGATGTTTCCCGATGGTGCTTACGTCGCGTTTGCGGGAGAGACCTACTGCGAATCGCGCAGCGAAAATATGGACGATCACTGGCGCGTGCTGCACGCTTTGCCGCGGGAGACGGCTCGAGCGGACGGCCGGCGCTGGGCGACGCACTGATCAGCGTGCAGGAACGATTTAACACGCTCTCGAATTTGCAGATGGAGACGTACGAGTACGGAATTCCGCCGATTTATGCGGACAGCGAGGTGCTGGATTTCGACGCGCTGCAAGGGCAGACGGCGGAGCCGGGCGCGCATTATCCAGCGCGGGCGAAACCAGGACAGTCCCTGGCCGCAGGATTCTTTCAGCCCGATGCTGCTGAAGTTCCCCCTGACCTGGCTGAGCATGCTGCTGGTTTGATGGGCCCGGTGGCGCAGTTTCTCACTAGCGCATTTCCCGCGCTGTTTGGCGGGGCGATGTCGAACAACGATACTGCGTCTGGCTACGCAATGGCGCGCGACCAGGCCATGGGCCGCATCGGTTTAGTGTGGCGGCGGATGAAGTTTTTCCACGCGGACATCATGTTGCTGGCGGTGGATTGCTTCCGGCGGAACCGACCGAACGATGTGGAGGTGACGTTGCTCGCCGCAGGCGCGGCGTTCGAATCGAAATGGATTCGGCCGGCGGATCTGAAAGGGAATTTGTTCAGTTATCCGGAAACCGACGAGCAATATCCCACACTATGGTCTCAGCAACGTGCCGTGCTGTTGCAGTTGCTCGCGAATCCGGATCCGCAGATGCAGGCGATTCTGGCGCATCCGGAAAACACGGCACTGATCAAGCGATTGATTGGTCTGGAAGAGTTTGTAATTCCGGAAGGAGAGTCGCGGACGAAACAGTGTCGCGAAATTGCGCAACTGGTGGCGCAGATGCCTGTTGTACACCGGCAGGACGTGACAGCGGCGGTAGGGTCTGCTGCTGCCGCTGTAGTGGATGCGGAAGTGATTCTGCCGAGCATCATGCCGGATGAGTTTGCGGACAACCACGCGGTAGAGCTAGAGATATGCATGCGGTGGTTTTCGTCAGATGCCGGACAGGTGGCAAAGATTGAGGCGCCGCTGGGATATGCAAACGTGCGGGCACACGCGCTGTTCCATCGGGATTTCCTGCGGAAACAGCAAGCGGCAGCAGTAGCTACACCGGTGCAGCCGCAGGTAAATACTGGCAGGCGTAGGTGACGGAAATGCCGCTTAAGCTATAAGGCGCGTTCGACAGAGCCGCTGGAGTAGCGCGAAGCGCCGTACGCGCTTCTGGCGCTTGGCGGCGGAGCTACCAAGCGGACGACGTGCAGGAGACGTTCTGGCTTAAAGGGCTTGGCCATGCAGACGACTGCGCCGAGCTGGTGGCTGGCGGAGTAGTCGGTGGGTCGCGCCGATTTCGTTAACAGAATTACGGGCACCCGCTGCAAGCGGTCGTTGCGCTTGATAATCAGGCAGAGGTCGTGGCCGCTCATGTCGGTCCCCTCAACTTCAGCCAGGAATACGGCCGGCACTGTGTGGCGCAGAATGTCCAAAGCTTGCTTCGCTGTGGGGACGATCATGACGGTGTAACCGTCATTCGAAAGGATGCTGCGCATGATTTCGGCGGTCTTCGGATCGGATTCGACGGCGAGCACAACCGATTGTTGTTTGGTGTGCGTAGCCGCGGGATTCGCTGAGACGCCCGCTACTGAGGGATCCACTTTCGCGGCGGAATCGGACTTCGCGTTGATGAATTGCAACGCTACGGCGTAGCGGCCGTCCTGTTCGGCGACGCGCACCACTTCAGCGGTCTGCGCGGAATTCAGTGCTGCTGCGGCTGTGGAATACGGGAAAGTGACGTCGAGTCGCTGACCTTTCCAATAGCCGGTGCGCGCAGCAGTGACGAGCAGTCCGTCACGCGACACGTCCACACTCTTGCAGATTTCTTCGAATGGTTCCGGTGTATTCCCACCGCGAATGTGAACTTGCGCGGTGATTTTCGCGCGCTTGCGGCGGCGGCGTTCAATGCCCACTGGCGAGTTGGAGGATCCAGATTTGACGTTGGCTTCTGCGGAGGCGCTCGGCGGCGTGCTCATCGGTGTTACCTCAGTTATTCGCAGGGTCTGTCGCGTCCTCCTGGACTAACGTACAGCTCCCCCGCTACTTGTAGATGTACAAGAGCGGTGCCGAAGCGGGAATAGTACTGTAGTTTCATTGTGGAAAACTCCTGGGGCATCCGCAGTCCGGTCTGGGTAACTGCTGTAGATACAGAGCGATAGCATGGCCAGACGTGGGTAGTTTCGGTGCACTTTGGCACACGCCCGGAACTAATGGAGGCGAAGAGGGCATGGGATCATACACGATTAATCCGGCGCCGGTGTTGAATCGCAATTCTAGCGACGACAAGATACTTGGATTGCTTACGGAGTCGCCGCGCAGAACTCGTCGTGAGGCGAATAACGAAGGACGCGATCCAAGGGCGCAGGATTGGCGGACGCGGACAGGCGAACAATTGGCAATGGATTTTAGTGACAAGGAAGCTGCGCAGGAGACGCGCCGAGGTTCTACGACGGACACGGTCACTGCAAGCGCGAACGACACGGAACAGATTGAGCCGGAACATTTGCGCGCGGCGCTGGATGCGAATCCAGAATTGCGCGATGCGTGGCAAGAGGCGCGCGCGTACCGCGAAACATTTGCAACTCCGGAAGAGGCACGGGCCGCGACGGCGTCGTTAGGGGATTTGAATTGGATGGAGGCGCTGTTTTTCTCGCGGCGGCCGGAAGACCACGTGGAATTGGCCCGCGCCGTTTCTAAATTGGATCCGGAAGCATTTGCATCACTCGCGCGCGCAATGAACGCACTGACTAACGATGCAGCGCGAAAACCGGGCGATGTCGCTCGTACACCCGGCACGCGTGATTTGTTCGCGGACCAGACAAATCGAGCGCAACAGCCAGCGCAAGCGCAGGCTCAAAACCAAATCCAGCCCCAAGAAACGACTCAAGGCCGCCAGCGAGAAGTCGGCGCCACGCTATCGCCAGCGCAGATGGAGTTTTTTCATTCCACGAACGCCGCAGCGGTTTCCAGTGTGGTGGACGCCATAGAATCGCAGGTGGAGCGTCTTCTGCCCGAAGGCATATCGAAGTCGGCGCGCAACCGGGTGGTGGGGGAAATCTACTGCGAGTTGGACACCACGCTGAGGGGAAATCGCGCGTTGGGGCAGCAGATGCGCGATGCATTCCGCTCCGGTGCGTTCGATGAGGAGCACCAGCGAGCTATCGTGTCGCTGGTTACCGGCCGTGCGCGACAGGCGCTGCCCGGAGTAGCCAAGCGCGTGCTAAATGAGTGGACCACGACCGTGGTTTCTGCAAATCACGAGCGGCGCGCGCGACAGCGGACGGCGGAACGGCGTGTGGATATTGCGGGATCAGGCGGCGCCGGGAATGATGGCGGGCGCACGGTGACTTCACGAGACGTGGACTACAAACGGATGTCCGACGCCGACATTTTAAATCTGTAGTGCCGTGACGCAAGCGTTCACAGAGAAGCGCGATTCGTGGCCACTTTGTAAGTGCTGATTATTTGCGCCAGCCCCGTAACGAACGACGTGATCTGCGCTGTGGTGAGCGAAGGAGTGAGACGAACGAGGCCGGGAGGAGATAAAGGTCGCAACCAGCGTGGCGAGGCTGGCGTTGACCTGCGGCCCATTCACAGTGCCGTCCGAGCCAGTGCCCGTGATGATGTACGAGTCGATGATGCGCAGCGTGACGCCAGGCGTCAAGATTTGCAGCACCTGCTGATTGGCGTTCATGGCGTATACCAGGTCTTGTGTGAACCACTGGGGGTCTTGCAAATCGGTGCCAGACGGCGGCCAGACGAATCCATTGGTAGCTGCCGCGGCGACGATTTGAGCGATGGCGGCGTCCTGTGCTGAGGTGTTGAAGCTACCGTCGGAATTTGTCGGCGGCAGGGCGTCCGCGATCGCGCTAGACAGGCCCACCAAGACCAAGTAGGTTTGATCGGTTTGAAGAATTTTTGTGACTGCGACGTCGTAATCCTGGAACTGCGCGAGCGTCATCCCGTGACGAGGTTGAGTGAGGCCAGTGGTGACGGCGTTGGCCACGAAGCATTGCACCGCGGCGTCCGAGCTGGTGGTGCAGCTTGGCGGCGTGGATTGGGCGCGCGCTTGAGGTGGTAATTCCGCTGCAACCTCAAGAAAAACGATAACCAGGCTGATCTTTGGGACGAGAACTCGCATCAGGTATCTCCGACTTACGATGAATGACGATTTCGCGCTATCGGCGGCGACTTGGTGGGCGACGCCCGACGCAAACGCACATGGCTTTGTGGATTTCATTTCTGAAATCATCACGCTTGCCACTGGGGGACGCAACTGGCCTGAAGTCGAGAAGATGACCGGGGCAAATGACTCTAACAGGACAGGAACAGAAGTCTCCGCGAAAGAAAAGCGGCAGCGATTGAGTGGAGACGGCCTAGGAAGCGACTCGAAGCAAATGGGCGTGACGGCGCATTCAAGCGCGATTTGTTCCGCGCCGTCGAGATTCAGCGCGGTTGCCAAGCCAGCCCGTTTTGAGCCCTCAAATGCGGCTTCAGCTAGCGCTCAGAGTCGTGCGATGCGTCGCGACTTTGTAGCTGTAAATGACCTGAGCCAGAGCGTCGGCGAATGAAGTCACCTGGGTCGCGGTCATTCCGGTCGGAACTTTCATCAGACCGGAGCTGATGAAGTTGGCGACAGCGGCGGAAAGCTTGGCGTTCACTTCGCTCCAGTTTACCGCGCCGTTGGTGGTCGCGGTGACGATGTAAGAGTCAATGATGCGCAGGGAAATTCCGGGCGTGAGTAACTCCAGAACGCCGTTGTTGTCGTTCATGGCGTTAGTGATGTCCATCGAGAAGTGTTCGAGATCAGTCAGAGTGGTGCCGGCAGGCAGCGACGCGAGGCCCAAATGGGTCGCCGCGGCGACGGTTTGCGTGACCGCATTCTCTTGTGCTGTCTGATTAGACGTGCCGTCGGCGTTTGTGGGCGGCATGGCATCCGCGACGGCGCTGGAGACACCCACCAGAACAAGGTACGTGTGATGCGTCTGGAGTATCTGGGAAACAGCGACACCGTAGGACTCGAACTGCGCGAGAGTCATTCCGTAGCGAGGCTTGGTTAGGTCGGTGGCCACCGCGTTGGCCACGAAACATTCCACGGCGGCTCGCTGGCTTGCAGTGCAGCTGGCTGAAGCAGCTTGGGAATATGCGGGCCGCGCAACGAGCACCGCGGCGAGCAGAAACACAACCACGAAAAACAATTTGCGAACGTTCATTCGGGAATCCCCCATGGTGAAATTCCACGCGCTCGACGCGTAGAGGGGGGAATACGCGCAAGCCCGCTTCGATTCGGAATCAGATCTGTCTTCTGTATTCGGACGCCACCGCATTGGCCAGCAGCTCGATGATGGGCGATTTCGAGAAATAGCTCAACTGTACCGAGGTGCAGCCCGAGGCGAGGGCTGAGACTGTCCAAGGACAGGTTGCCAGCCAGTCGTTTACGGCGAATTACAGTCAGGTGAATTTCGGTGAATAACGTAATGACAGACTCGTTTTTCCATGTACGCGTCCGAGGAGACACCCATCGTATCTTGGCATGACGGCCGCGCGCCAGATTTCGGGGCGGCCGGGAAGACAGCGCGCGATTGATTCGACCCGCTGCACGAAATCCAATTCCAGGGAGAAATTCAGACCATGACACAGTTGCAGAATGCACAATCTGTTGCGTTGCAACTGGAAAAAGTTCGCGACAAGCTCCCACTGCGATATGAGCGCGACGACATACTGCTGACGATGATCCAGCAGCGCGGCGATGTTCGGACTATCGGGCGATAGCCTGGTGGACTGGGCGGCCGCCAAAATTCCGCTTCTGCAAAAAGAAATCCCGGTCTTGAAAACTGATTAGCGTGTCTCAGGCTTCCGGCTTGACGGCGATGCCCTGGATTTCAAAGCGCGCACCGAAGAGCAAGGGGCCCGAGCCGATGAACGCGCGTGCCGGGAACGGCGCGCACAGATACGAGCGGTACACCGCGTTGAAGCGGTCAAAGAGCGATACATCGGAACAATACAATGTCAGCGAAACCACATCCTGCATGGTCAACGCACAGCGGTTCAGCGTATCGCGCAGCGCGTCAAGCATGAGGCGCGCTTCCTGTTCGACATCTTCTGGTACTTTTCTCGTGGCCGGATCGAATCCAATGTGGCCCGCGAGATAAATCGTGTTACCGGCGATCACCGCGTTGCTGAACGGCAAATCGCCCGCGCCGCCGGGCGGTGGAATGTACTGGCGTTTGTCGGTGGCTGCCATGGCTGCTCCTTTGTTGCTCGTGTGCTCGATGCGCTGCAAAACATCCTAACGCAAAACACAGAGTTCGGAACCTGCGTGTTACCACAGCGGAGGAACCATGCCCGTTCTACCCACAACGGCATATTCGCAAGCGGAAGACGCACTGACGCTGGCGCGCGCGCTCGTGAATGACACCTCGGGCGCGGTGTTCACGGATACGCTGTTGATGCCGCTGTTGAACTCGGCGTACCGGGGATTACAGCGGGAGCTAGCGGAAAATGGCGTAAGCGTGCTGATGGAGCAGCAGGACATTGAGCTTGACCCGGTCGGGACGACCGACGTGACGAATATAGAAATCAGCGACGTCTCCAGCCCGCAACTTCCCACGGACTGCCTGATGCCTCACGTACTATGGGAACGCGCTACCGCGAACACCTGTGACGTCTTTGTGCCTATGGAGAAATTCACCAGCGGCGGCAGCATGTTAAACCTGCAACCCAGCACGTACATGCGGCTGTGGGAATGGCGAGAGGACAAGATAAACCTAATCGGCGCCACCCAATCCGTCACGGTGCGTGTCCGTTACCAAAAGGTGCTCGCAACTCTTACGCTGGGCACGGATCCGGTGCAGATTCGCTCCGCCACGGATGCCCTGGGATACGCCACCGCCGCGCTAGCGGCGCGATCGCGCGGGGCGCGAGCGCTCGCCGTGGACCTGCTGGGCGCGGCGCAGACCGCCATCGAAAATCTGATCAATCGTTACGTGCGTCCAGAGCAGACGACTGGGCGGCGACGCAAGCCCTACGGATATCGACGGGGAATAGTGTACCTATAGACCCTAGTGAACCTATCGCCGGGGCGCGACGCGCGTGACCGCGAGCACATTGCAAAGTTGCGGCAGATCTAGTTGTCTACGACGAGCGTCATTGTAAATCCCCGCGAGGCATTTTGTACGAAACCATGCACCGTAAGCGTGTAGGTGCCTGTTGGGGTGTAGGGAATGACGTTTGCGGTTGAGTTGGTGTTATGGCACCCGCCCAATACCGCGCAAATCGCGACGGCCAACGTCAAGGCGAGAACCGTGACCTTGCGCGACCAACGCGTTTGACGGACGAGCCAAACCAAACTGAAGAATATTACGGCTAGCAACACAGCAGCCGCTAGCTCACGTGCCGCTTGATTTCGCGGGCCTCCAGAACCGCCCGAGCTAGCAGATCCGCCGGATGTCGAGGAGAAAATCCCGGCGATGGCTCCCAGCCGTCTTGCTGCGGCAGCCGCGGGGGCAGGGAACTGCTTACCGCTCGTGGTAGTTGTTTGAAATGTGACATTGAAGGGCACCGCAGTTCCGGCGATCACTGGCACCGTGAGCGTATTGGCAAGCGGCAGACTAACAGTGCTGCCGGCCGAAATGCCGCAGGTGGTGGGATTTCCTGCACTTCCTGCCGGCGCGGAAGGTAGATTTGTGGGGCAGTTCAGCGTCACGGAACCGCTGAACGTGTCGTCCGGCACAATCTGCAACTGAAACGTCGCGGGAAACCCTTGCGAGATCGTAATCTCATACGGCGCGCCATTCGACGGCGGCGGGCAAGTGAACGCCATGGTGTTCATGCACGTAATTTCGAAATCATCAGCGACGCCGCTCGCTTCGGCTGAGAGCGGTGCGGAGGCGCCGGTGTAGTTCACCGTGAAGGTAGCGCATCGAATATTCGACCCGGCTCCGCCAGGGCAGGCCGAGGTAACGTTTGCCGCAGGCGTGAATGCGACGTTATACGCGCAGCTGCTGTTCGCGGCCAGTGACGTGGCGCAAGAAGAATTGGAAATCGTGAAGTCGGTGTTGTTGCCGGCAGTGAAGCCCGCGGTGATTCCTGTGATTGCACTGCTGGTGTTGTTGAACAGCTCGTAAGCGAGCGTCGGACTGGTACCTCCGATTACCTGGTCGCAAAATACCGTCGCCGTGGTACACGGTGTCGGCGGCAGCAGTGTCACTCCGGTGGCAGGAACTCCCATCGCATTGAATTTCAAAACCTGGCGCATGCCCTGATTGGCGACGAATAAGTCTCCCTGCGCGTCGAAGGAAATATTTCCAGGAGCACTCAAGCCACGCGCGGCGACGGTCAATTTCGAGGAAATGGCATCGAGACGCAAAATTTGGTCCGAATTGCCCCCTGTCACGCTGTAGGCGATGAATAAGTTTCCGCCTCCATCCACAGCCAATCCTTGGGGAATGATGCGCGCGCCATTGGAGCGCGCCAGCGCAGTCGCGAACAGTGGCGCGGGAGATATGCCGGCGCTGCGCAGCGCATGCGTCTGCGTGTTGATGGCTACGATCACGCCAGTGTCTGGCGACGCTGCGAATACGGTGTTGCCATCACGCGTGACCGCGACCGCCGCGGGCGACACCATGTGCGCCACGACTTCCAGCTGGCCGGCTTTGGGAGAAGCGGCGCCAAAGAGTTCGACGATGGCATTTGCGCCGTGGTCGGCGATATAAAGATTACCCGCACGATCGAGCGCCACTCCGAGCGGCTCGGTCAGCTCGACATTCTGGCGCGGCGCCCAACGTCCCGCGACGCTGCGGATGATGGACGGCTCGCTGGTCGCGGCGCCACCAACGGTGCGAATGGTAGCGTTGCCGGTGTCGGCAATAAAGAGCGTGCCGTCGGGCGCGATCGCGACTTCGCTGCGCATGGTGAACTCACTCAAGGATAGATCCAGTTCCGCGGCAGCGGCCGCGCCACCATCACCAATCGAGCCAACAGTGCCTACTCCTGCCGCGGGAGCGGTGAGAAGCTTGGCGACGTTAGCAGGCGCGATATTTGGCGTGGCGGGAACGACATAAGCAAATACCTGATCCAGACGATCGACGGCGCTCAGATACAACTGAGTAGATGACGCCCCGGCGTTCGCGGCTGCGATCTCAGAAGATTGCGACGCGGCGGCTAAGGTGCGGATGCCAACATTCGATGCGATTACCGTCGCGGCAACGCCACTGGATGAAACCGGTCTGGCGGTGGATGATGCAGCCCGCGAACTAGACTGTGCTGGCGCGGCGCTACTCGCCTGAATCTCGATTTGCTCTTGGGCGTGGGAGTGATTTGCGGGATCTCTAAGCGCCATACCCAGCGCGAACGCCGCAAAACCCATCACTACGAGCACACAGACAATTCTCAGTAACCGCACCAGGTTCCCCCTCTTGGACTTCGGCCAGAACTTCGACGCTTAGGATTCAACTGCAGGCTTTCGGGTTGCGTCACGAATTGAACATCATAGCAGCGAACAGCATCGTTTTGTAGCGGCTGACTGCGGAACGCTGGGCGCGCCAGCGCGATGTGGGCAAGGCGTGGCGCATCGCAAATCTCAGCCAACAGCGGGATTGTTCACCCGCCGGAATCCGTACCGAAGGCGTACGGGCCTAGAAATACAGCGCGGCGACACACCAATCGGAGGAAACATGGCACTGACATTCTCAGTTGTTGATACATGGGACGACGGGAAGCGCATCCACGTTAGCGGCACCGTTGCGCCATCGGGAAATTACACCACCAGCGGAGACACACTTGATCTCTCGCAAGTCCCGCTAATTGCGTCGGACCAGCCGCCGACGCAGGGCACGGTTTGGATGGATGGGCTGGCTGGCTACGATTACGTGTTCTATCCCGGTCCCACGATGAATGCGAACAAAGTGAAAATCTTTCAGCAGGGAAGCGCCGCCGGAGCGTTTCCAGAACTCGCGGCGGGAGCGTATCCCACAGCGATCACATCGGACACGATCACCTTTTACGGAATCTTCAAGAAACTGCAGTAGTCGTCCGCTTTTTCCAAACCTGCGCTCGAGGAAACGAGCAAACCGGTACGAGCAACGGCCCTGCTCACGCAGGAGCGCGGCACGGCAGCAATCGAGACCTGCAAACCCGGCGAGCATCTACGCTGCCCAGGAACCGCAGCCGGCGAAGGCTGGACGCGCCTCGCAAGACTGGAAGTCCGCGAAGCGGACACTTTCATCCGCCTGCACTTTTCGAATGAAGAATCGCTCGACGAGACGCCGCACCACATCTTCACGCTCGCGGATGGTTCGCCCATGCGCGCCGAGCGATTATGCATGTCCGATAATTTAGTGGGCCGCTTCGGGCGCCTCACGCTGCGGAAAATCGAGGCCCTCTGCGAGGATTCGCAGAAAGTCACCGTGAGCTGCGAGCCGATCCATCAATTCTACGCGGGGCGACACGCGGCGTCCGTGCTGACCCACAACTACACTTTCAGTTCGTAGCGTAGCGCCAGCGTCCTGCTGGCGATTTCCAACGATAAGGCGAGCGAGAAAGCGCTGGAGCGTTGCCGGGTCTACCGACCACGTGAGCGCGTCCGGCGCCGTGATCCTGCGTCGATCATCCGCAGAACCATTCCATGACAGGAAAAGCATACTACCTCACCACGCTCGGGGCCCTGCAGCGGCACGCCACCCGTCTGACGAGCTCGCATTGGCTGGCACTTGTGCCGAACGGTGAGCCGGTTCAAGCGATCGGCGGACCGGATTCGTCTGCCGTGGCGCTACCCGAAACTGCGCAGATCCTAGCCCTAATCGAAGCCGACGAAGGCGCTCACCTCGCTCTCGAAGACGACGCAGAATTCCAGGCGCTGCCGCATCCCCTAGCGCAACACCCCATCTCACCCGAGGCTCAGTCAGCACTCGCCTCGTACGGCGTCGCATCGGGTGCAACGACATTCGACGCAGCCGAAGCGGTGGCGCGGTTCCACCCCCTGCTCCGTCATCGCGTGTTCTAGCACGATGCGCATACGCGAATACACGGAAACGGATCTGGAGCCGCTGCGACGGATGCACGCGCGACAGGGATTCGATTACGCCTTCCCGGACCTGCGCGATCCGATCTTAGTGTCGAAATTGGTTCTGGAAGACGACGTCGGCCAAGTAGTGATGGCATCTCTCGCCCGCCTGACGTGCGAGATGTATCTTCTGATGAACCGGGATGCGGAAAGCGCCAAAGCAGCAGGGAATCCGCGAGAAAGGTATGCGCGATTGCTAGCGCTACTCAAAGCCGGTGAACAGGATCTTCTCGCGCGCGGCCTGGACGACGCACACGCCTGGCTTCCGCCGCCCATTGCCAAACGCTTCGGACGCAGGCTCACAGCCCTAGGCTGGGTCCGCGACGACGCGTGGACGCCCTACTGCTTCCGCCTGCGACCTCATCAGAAATGAAAGTCCGCCGCCGACAGAAGTCCGAAATCGCGCAACAATGTTTTGTGCCGGGCCCGGCCTAACTGGAACGCATCACAAATCCATTACCCAGTAGTGCAGTTCCGCTTCGGAACGTTTCATGATCCACGAAAATAATTCGACGGAGGCACCCTATGTCCCGCGGAGCACAGCAGACTACGCGTAACCTTACCGACCAGCAACTAGCGCAACAGTACCAGATGATCTCGCAGGGAGGCCAATCCGACGCCCAGGACCGCTCTCTGTTGATGCCGACGATTTAGAGCCTGCTCAATAGCCAGGGCTACAAGCCGCAACAGCAATCGGCCATCACCCAGCAAAGCCTGGGAGCATCGAACACGGCCTTCAACGCGTTGCAAGAAAAGGCCGCGAACCGCACCGCCGCGCCGAATAATTCCGCCGGCTATGGCGACTTGACCGCGCAACTCGGACGCGAGCAGGCGCAGACTGACGCGTCACAAGCACAGCAGAACCAAGTCACATTCGCAAACCAGCAATTGAAGGAGCAGCTCGCCGACCTCAGCGCTCTGGGCCAGACCTACGGAGTGGACACGAACCTCCTGGGCAAGGCCATGGGAGTGCCGTCGGAGCTCCTCGGCGTACGGCAGCGCGCTTCCAGCGGATCATCCACCGCAAGCCTGGGCGGAACGCTCGGACTAGGAAGCAGCGTCGCTTCGTTGTTCGGGTAAACGCTCGCACCGCGACCTGCGACGGCCGAACAATGCGTGGGCCGGAAGTGTAAAGCTTCACCGCGAACGCCAAATCCCCACCACGAACGCGCTCCCTTCGAGGCCCGCGCCAATCAATCTGCCGCCTCCCTACGTTCGCGATGAAACAATACCCATTCAAACCGCAGGCCGGTGACGCATCAGCATCGACGCCCAAAGGGTGCCGGCACAAACAAGACGGGTTTTCCATGGGGATCACCACGTTCATGCGCGAACTAATCGATCCCTACTGGTGGACGGTGGCGTTGACCTCTCTCGTGCAATTCGTGTTGTTCGTGCGCTGGCTCTAGCGGCGCATTCGCAACGACGAAATGACCCGCACGTTTGTCGAGGATATGGCCACCAGCCATCTGCCGCACGTTTACCGGCTACTGGAAAAGCTGTGCGACGAGAAGGGAATTGAAACTCCCGCGGAACCCCCCTTCGTTGGGTGAACTTGAATGGCCCCCACCACTGAAATTATTGCTCTGGCGCGCACGATCGCATCCGAACATGGATTGGATCCGGCCTTGGTGTGCGCGGTCGTGGAGCAGGAATCCGCGTGGGACGCTCACGCGATCCGCTACGAGCCAGGATTTCGCGCCCGCTATGTGGCGACGCTGGAACTGTCGCCCACCGAAGAGATAGCTGGCTCAATTTCCTGGGGGCCGCTGCAGGTGATGGGTCAGGTAGCGCGCGAACACGGTTTCCAAGGGCATTTTCTCAGCGCCCTGTGTGATCCGGCAGTCGGCCTGGCGATAGGATGCGCCGTTCTGGCGTCGAAGCTAGCCGCCGGAGGTGGCAATGTGCCGCGTGGCCTCGCGCTCTGGAATGGCGGCGGAAATCCCGATTACGCGGCATTGGTGCTCGCGCGTGTGGCCCGCTACCGCTAATCGCGAGTAAATCCGCAGAACCCATCTGACAAATCGTCGACTCGGAAGGGCGGGGTTTGAGCCCGCCGTAAAGCCGCAAACGAGGGGCTTTAGCCCTGAAGGCGCGCTCTGATCGCAGCCCGATATTGATGAGATAGATCCTCTAATGCAAATCACCTGGAACCTTACGGACTTTCGCGCGTGGTGGACGTCTCCCGCGCGCTATCGCTGGCTGCGCGCAATGCGCCTGCGACCCGCACGCGACCTCACGAATTTTGGCGATTTGCGGTAACGCCAGCGCAAGCTTGCAGTCTTCGAATTTCAATCCAAGGAGCCATTCAACATGAAAACGAATCGCACGTCGGTCAGTAAATTCGCGGCATCGCGCTGATCGCCGTCGTGATCGCCGCGCAATTGATGACGGCCGTCGTCGCCCACGCCGCATCGATCACCCTGAACTGGTCCTTCAATTACACAGTGGATCCAGTCTGCAGCACCACGGTCACCAAGAACTGCGTCACCGGCTTCGAGTACGGCACCACATCCGACGGCGGCACCGCGCTCGTCAAAATCGGCGTTGCTTCCAATCCCGCCACCACAGCTGCCAGCGGCTCCACCAGCGTCAGCGTCCAATTCACCCAAGGCCCTCCCTACGGCCCGGTAATCTTCTACGCCCGCACCATGGGCCTTGATCTCAACGGCAACGTGAATTACTCCGCCGTAGCAGTCGCGCCGTCCGCGCAAATCACGCCGGCCTCACCATCCAATCTGGTGATCACGGTCAAGTAATTAGTTTCAGGCAGCCCGTGTGCATTCGCGTATCAAATGGTTTTCGTAGGGGCACGGCATGCCGTGCCCGCCCACGCCACGCCTGTTGCACGCGGGGCTTCACTGCACGGTAATAGTGACTGTGGCAGTGCAGCGTCCGAACTCGTTCGTCGCATTCAGCGTGTAGGTAGTCGTCTGCGACGGCGTCACAACCACGCTCGTGCCGCGTATAGCTCCAACTTGCGGCGTAACGTCGAAGTACGAAGCTCCCGTTACGCTCCATGACAGCGTCACGTTCGCGCCGGCGGAAACGGTCGTGGGGCGGGCCGTGAAGCTGGCAATGACCGGCACGGCGCCGGTGGGCAAATTGGACTGCGTGTAGATCGGATTCATCTGCACCACATCGAAATCCGCGGCCGTCACTTGGTCCAGATTGTGCAAATCGCTGTTGTCCCAACGATCGTCCGGCGCGCCGCTGATGTACATGTTCGAGCCGTTGTCCGCCATGATCATGCCGTATTGCTGCAGCGCTGTCAGGATCACCTGGTTCGCAGCAGAGAAGCCCGAAATATCGAAACTCGATTTCAACCGCAGACGCATGCCCATCGGCGCGGCGCTGGCATTCGTCGTAGTCGCGGCCCAGTGCGATGCCGGTGGCACGAAGGCGGCGCGACTGTTCTGAAGTGTGAAGCGCAACGCGTGCTTGATCGTGCCGCTGGCCACTTCGTCATAGCGCGCGAGCCCAGCGAAAACCGAAAGCCCCGCCGCATCGGCAGAAGTCCACGTCAGCGGCCGCTGTTCATCGTTCAGCAAATCCCACACGGCCGCGGAAGCCGCGTTCCAGCTGCCGTCAGTCTGCGGATACGAACTGTACAGCTCATACAGCCAGCAGTTGCTGTTGTCGAGCACTAACACGTGCCGATCACCGCTGCCCGGATTGGGGTAGCCCTCGATCGGCGCGCCAGCCGGCACAGGCATCGGTCCAGGATCGCTCTCGCTGCCATAAGCCGTGAAATTGATCGCCACCGGCGCTTGCGACGAGTCCACCACGATGTACGGTATTCCGATGCTCGAGCCGTTGTACTCCCCCGAGCCGAAATCCGGATGCACCGGATCGCTCGGTCCGATGTAATTGATAATCGCGGCGGAATTCGGGTCCACCGGCGCTCTCGCGATGTTCTGATTCCACAGGTTGTCCGCAGGGAAGGGAAGAAAGCCATTGAGACTGCCTCCTTGGCCCACGCTGATAGCGCTGCACGCGCTCGGCGGATTTCCGCCAGATTGCGACGTCACCGTAACGTTGATCGCGCCGGAATTGCTGCTTCCCGGACTTGGATTGCTGACGCTGACAGAAAACACCCCGGCCGAAGGTGCCGAGCCCGTCGCTGTCAGCTGCGTCGCTGAAACATAGTTCGAAGTGATCGATGCGCCGCCGAACGACACCTGCGCGCCGCTCACGAATTGGCTGCCCGTCAAAGTAAGGGTGTACGCGCCGGCCGCGAAAGTTGCCGGGCTCACGTTGCTCAGCACAGGCGTTGCATTCCACAACGTCACGTCACTCGTTCCGCTCGCACTGGAGTCCGCAGCCGATGCAGCGCTAATCGTTATCGTGTTTGGACTCGTCGGAACTGCGGGCGCAGTGTATACACCCGTGTTCGTGATGAAGCCGATGGTCGCGTTCCCTCCGACGACTCCGTTCACCGACCAAGTCACGTTCTGATTCGTCGTCCCCGTAACGCTCGCGGCAAAGGGCTGTCCCGCTCCCGCACGAATGTTCGCCGCGGTCGGCGTGACGCTGACGCTAATCTGCGCAGGCGGTGTGGTTCCGCCTCCTGATTTGGTCGTCCCGGTGCAGCTCACGTGCACGAGGATGAGCGCTAGAACGAGCCTCAGTGAAGCGCGTCGCATTATTCTCTCCAAGTGTTCCGAGCTGGTAGTAAGGACACGCGTGCACGGCTACGCACGCGGGGCGAATCCCTGCCTACATGATGCGCGCCGACGCGGCCAGCAAACAACTGGACAAAGGTACAAGTAAAGGGCAGTGGCAATCGGTTTACGAAGCAGACCGCGGTACGCAGGAAGGCGATCCCGTGTCGTGAGGTGCGAATCTGAACCCACCGGAACGCCGCTTTCTCACGATGGGAGGGCAGCGGCGATGTCTCGCCGGCCCTCTTCCCATTCATCGCCGCCACAGCAGCGCCGTAGGCGCGGCACAAGTTCAAGTTAGCCCAGCGCGGAAGCGCTGGGTACTCGCGAAGAGAATTCGGAGCGCCGTAGGTGCGACACAGGTTTTGGTGCTATTGTCGCAAACTCTCGCCAGCTATTTCGCTTTCGCCAAAGGTCCAGGATGTCAACAGAGCCACAAGATCTCTATTAATAATTGCCGCAGATTCTAATCGGTCCCACCGCAATTAGAAACGTCCGTAGCTCCCTTGCCATCAACGCAAAGTCACTTTCTAATCGGTCGAAAATGTCAGCTTTGAGCGCAGGTTTCGCGCACTGCGTTTCACGAATCACTAATCACTAATCACGGGGCAAGGGTCACCAATCACTCCTATGCGAAACACACTGGAAATCTCCGGCATCCTACTCGCTGTCCTACTAGCCGCCATGGCCTTCCATGCTTGGCTCACAGAGCATGACGACCGCCTGCGCCTGCAAGCAACCATCGCCACCCAAAAGCAAGCTCGAGACGCCGCTGAAGTGCGTGAACGCGATCGCGCGGTCACGCTGAAGGGCCCGCTCGCCCAGATCGACGCGCTCAAACGCCACAGGCAAACTCCCGCGCAGATCCTCGAACAACTGCCGAAATTTCTCACGCTTCCTCAACCCATCACGCTTACACCGGCGCGCAGCGCCGTGTCCGCAACGCAGCAGGGGACTGTCCAGCAGGGAACTGCGCAACCTGGAAAGTCTGCATGCGCCGGGAAGAAAGGGTGCCCTCCGCCTGCTCCGCCC
Organism: uncultured Acidobacteriota bacterium; assembly: GCA_963786205.1. Lineage (GTDB taxonomy): Bacteria > Acidobacteriota > Terriglobia > Acidiferrales > UBA7541 > Palsa-295. Next base: position 1,593,309 of record CAWAYG010000005.1, on the reverse strand, counting down.
TCTGCCACAAGCTCCGCACCGGAAGGTTCGCCCGGGCTTGAATCCCCTGCGGGGCCGCCACGCCGGCAAACCAGCAAGACCTCCCCGACGCTCCCTCCGCGCAAATTCCCGCCGCCGATCTAAAACCACTCTTCGATTTCGTCCAGGATTGCCGGTCCTGCCAAGCCCAACTAGCCGCTGCCAAGCAAGACTCTACCGATAACGCCGCGAAATTAGCCGCGGTCACCAAAGAACGCGACGCAATTACCACCGCCAAGGGCGGCGCATTCTGGCAACGCCTGCACCGCAACGCACTTTGGTTCGTAGTGGGCGCCGGCGCAAGAGCAGTTGCGGTCTGCGGCACAGGCCACTGCCGCTGAAGCATACCGCCGAACGCTAGCCGCACCGAGAGCAAACATCTCCGAAGCCCCCGCCATAAAACTGTGAGAGCTACTTCATCGTTCGTAGCCATCTCATGAATATCCGAACCGGAAGTGCGGGGCTTCAGCCCCACCGTAAACCCGCGTAACAGAGTCGCTCTAGCTTCTGAAGCGCCACTCTATTTTCGCGGTCGAGTATATTTGACATGGCTTCGAGTCGCGACGCGATACTCTGGGCGACTGCATCGTTACTCCCGCCGTTCCCTCGAACCTGTTTTACTGCATTATTCTATTACCCTGTTGCGACAGCGGAGCTCCGCCGCGTCGCACCAAATTCGCAAGACCCCAACTTGGTGAATCCGCCCGCGACGCTCACTATGCCAACACTTGATAGTGACTAATCCTTGATCGTGACTGCACTGTTCGAATTCCGCTCGCAAATGGAGCATCCAATTTCAATCAATCCCTCGTTCCAATCTGCACTGACCAAGGCCCTCCGCAAACACACGTAGACCCGCGCGCCCCTCAGCGCCCTTATTGTTTCAAGCGCCAGTGAAACCAAGAGACTTCTTCCGCCAGCCCGATGCAGCCCGCACCCTGGAACGCATAGCCAAAAGAACCACGCGAGAACACCCCCGCCGCCGGCAGCCCATCGACCGAGGCATCTGTCGCCCGATAAACTCACCGCAAATTTCGAGCCGCACCGTCGAGCCACCTCGCACTGTCACCCTCGGCTCCAGCGTGCGTCCTTCGACAACCCCACACGCAAGCAAACATGCGAGCCAACCCGCACACATCACCCGCAGTCCATCCATCCAAATCGCGACCCCGCAAATCAACAAGCTGCGAAGATCAATTCGCGCCAAGACCTCTCACTCAATTCCGGCAATCCAGCTCCCGCAGCCACCTCCCGAGAAGCGAGATGGATCCACGACGCGCACAATCACCACCCGCGTCCCCCAGCAGCCCGCGCAATGTGCACGCCCCCAATCGGCCCCACCCATGCTCAGTCCGCATCTAGCTCTTGACTTCCGGGAATGGGTATTATGTTAGCTGCGAGGTTCGAGATGGGGGAATGGATTTGTCTACTGCTGGTACGTGTCGTAGCTTGCGTTCGGCGCGGTGGGTGAGTGCGATTTGGAGAGTCACGACATTAAAGGCCGGGGGTGCCGTGCCGTCGTGGACTCGGCAGCGGGTAGTGATGACTGGATTACCAATTCGGATTTGCGGATGCGGCACATGTTCCTCTGTGCGGGCGCGCCGGGGTGACCTGGCGCTTCGCGAAGCGAGTTCTGGACGGGCTTGGGACGGTGTGGTACTGGTTAGCCTGGGTCGTATCCGCCGACCGCGCATTCTATGTTTTTGTAATACGATGGAGAGCTTACTGCATCTCACCACCCTTGCGCTCGTGTGATGTTGAACCAGTTCTAAGCGGCGTGGGTTCGGCTTTCACGGCCCTTTCACGGCGGGAGCTCGGCTCGAAGGGAGGGCATTCATCCTCTAGGATCTGACAGCGACGTTGTCGCGGTACAGGGCTGGCGACAGGAGGCGAACCGTGAACGCGATGGATGGGCTTTCGGTGTGAAGTTTCAGGCCTTTGGTGCGAGCAGGTCGGGAACTGGCAGGGCTGGTGTCGCGACGGGAGAGTGTGCCGGGCGAGGTCGAGGGTCTTACACAATCGACGGCTGCCTTGTTAGCCCGGGGGAGCTCGTTCCTTCTGCTCCGTGATATCCGATCCGAGGCTAATCGAAATAGGGGTGTTACAACCTTTGATTTGCCCTCCACGTCAACAATGTCTTGAGCACGACACTTTGAGGCTGCGACAGGCACGCTTTCAGCTTTCGCTCAGGCCACTCCCCCAAGGATTGTCGAGTGTCGCGAGCGCGCGATTGGATGCGCGTAGCTATGCTTCTGGCGAGCTGAACTGGACCCGCTGTGGGCGGGCTTCCCTGTTGCGACGGTCCATTTCTAAAGCGTTTTGCGGTCCGCAGCATCGCCGCAGACGCGACTGACTTCTCGGGCCAGACCACCTCGAGATGGGTGTTAGTGGTGGCTTGGCGTTGTGGCTGAAGACGTGGCGGAGAGTTCGTATTTTATGTATTGCTCGAGGGTGGCTTTGTCGCCGCCCAATATGGGATGGCCGTTTACGAATACGGTGGGCGTCTGGGTGATGCCGACGGAGTCGCCTTCCTGGTGTCTGGCATCCACGGCGGCTTTGGCTTCGGGGGAGGACATGCAGGCTTTGAAGGTGTCTGGGTCCAGGCCTGCTTGGGCTGCGTAGGAGGTCAACTTTTCCCAGATGTTTTCGGTAGAAAGTAGGTCCTGTTCTGCGAAGATCTGTTCCTGGACGGGCGCGTAGGCTTTTGGGGATTGTATGAAGGCGCAGCGGGCTCCGATGGCGGCGCTTTCGGCCCAGGGGTGAATCTGGGTGAGCGGGTAGTCCTTATAGACGAAGCGGACCTGGGGATATTGCGGGATCAGTGTCGCGAGGATGCCATCGAGCAGGCGGCAGTGCGGGCACTGGAAATCGCTGAAAATCACGACGGTGACGCGGGCGTTCGCGGGTCCGACAGACGGATTCCCTTCTGTCCGAAGCTTGGAGAGATTGTCGGCGAAGGGGTTGGCGGCCATGTCAAACATATCGCCGCGGAAGAAGGTTTTGCCGTCTTTGCTGACGAAGACCGTGCCTTTGTCGGTTTGTCCGTTTGTGGTGACTTCGATAGGGACTGTGTAGAAAGATGCGGAGGGCGAGAGGGCTAGTGGTCCGGTTTTGACTTTGAAGTCTGGGCCCCAGGCGAAGAGTTCGCGGACGAACGTTTCGGTGGTTTTCAGGATTTGTGCTTCTTCGGCGGGTGGGATATTAACTGATGTTGCGGCGGATGCGGATTGTGCGGATGTAACGTTTGGCGCGGTGAATACTGTCAGGGCAATCAGTAGGTACGACGCGCGATTCATGTTTTTCGCTCCAGGTATTTGTGCACACCGGGCGTGCGGACATTTGCGTGTGCGCATCGGTGCGAGTACGGCGAAAACGTTGAGATTGTAATTGTTTTGGGGGCGGGCGACGAAGTGAATTCGCAGCTTGCGGTGTGGGAAAGTCAAAGGATTTTACACAAAGGGTACAGAAGAATGGCGGAGGTAAATCGGAGAAAGACGGAGTTGAGAGTTGAAAGCAGAAGCAAACTGCAAGTAGCAACTCCTACCGCAGAGGCGCAGAGTGCGCAGAGAAAATCTAAGGCAAGAGAGATCCTTCGCTTCGCTCAGGATGACGGCGTGAAGGGCAACGGCGATCGAGATCGCAGAACGCTACCCTTCGAACTGGCGCTCACGGTTCTCAGGGTGAATCGCGCTTTCGCGCGATTCAGAGCACCGGCGAGATTGCCTGTGCTACTGCTAGACTGAGAATTTCTGGGCCAGGGGGAAGCGGCGGCCTACGCTGAAGGCTTTGCTGGTGACTTTTAGGCCTGGGGGGGCTTGTTTGCGTTTGTATTCGTTTTGGTCTACGCGCAGGGCAACTGAGCGGACCAGGTCTAACGGGAGATTGTAGTGATCGGCGATTTCTTCGGGGCTGCGGACGTCTTCTACGTAGGCTTTCAGAATGCGGTCGAGGACGGCGTAGTCCGGCAGGGTATCCTGGTCTTTTTGATTGGGGCGGAGCTCTGCGGACGGGGGCTTTAGCAGCGTTTCGCGGGGAATCAGTTCCCTTTTGCGATTTACGAATTTGGATAGCTCGTAGACCAGGGTTTTCGGGACGTCGGAGATTACGGCCAGGCCGCCGGCCATGTCGCCGTAGAGAGTGCAATAGCCTACCGCCATCTCGGATTTGTTACCGGTGCTGAGAACTAGCGAGCCGAATTTATTGGAGAGCGCCATTAGGAAATTGCCGCGGATGCGGGCTTGGATATTTTCCTCAGTGACGTCCTCTGGGAGTCCTGCAAAGGTTCCGGCTAGCGTTTGGCGATAGGTGGCGAAGGCTTCGATGATTGGCAGTGTAAGAAACTCAATGCCGAGATTCTCGGCTAGTTGGCGGGCGTCGCGGCAGCTGCCTTCTGAGGAATAGGGGCCGGGCATGGCGACGCCAGTTACGTTGTGCGCGCCGAGCGCTTCTACGGCGATAGCGGCGACGAGTGCCGAATCAATGCCGCCGCTGAGTCCGACGACGACCTTGCGAAAACCGCATTTGCGGACGTAATCGCGCGTGCCGATTACCAGGGCGCCGAAAGCGGCTTCGTGTTCGTCTTCGATTAGCGGACGGATGTCGCCTTCGCCTGTGACGCTGTCGAAGAGGACCAGGTCTTCTTCGAAAGATTTGGCCCGAGCTGCTACGCGACCGTCGGGCATGAAGGCGACGCTGGAGCCGTCGAAGATCAGACTGTCGTTGCCGCCGACTTGGTTGACGTAAACGACGGGGACGCGATGTTCGCGGGCGATGGTTTGCAGCATGTCGTGGCGGAGCGAGCGTTTGTCGATTGTGTAGGGCGAGGAGGAGAGATTCAGCAGCAGGCTACTTCCCTTCCCGACAATTTCTGCTACGGGATCGCGGTCGTAGAGGCGGTAGGGCCAGAAGCGTTCGTCGTTCCAACAATCTTCGCAGATAGTGATGCCGAGTTGTTCGGCGTTGAAGGGGAAAATCAGCTGGCTGCTTGCGGGCTGGAAGTAACGCGATTCGTCGAAGACATCGTAGGTGGGGAGGAGCATTTTGCGTTGCTCGAAGAGAATTTTGCCGTTGGCGATTAGCGCGGCGGAATTGGCTACGGGTTTGCCGGTTTTGTCCATGGCATCGCCTACGAAGCCGACTAGCGAGGGGAGTGGGATGGCTTTGGCGAGGCGCACGAGTTCTTGTTGATTGCGTTCTACGAAGGAGGGGCGCTCGACCAGGTCTTGCGGGGGGTAGCCGCAGACGCAGAGTTCGGAGAAGACGGCGATTTCGGCGCCGCGGGATTTGGCTTCGGCGGCTAGTTCGAGGATGCGTTTGGAATTACCTTCGAAGTCGCCGACGGTGGGGTTGAACTGGGCTAGGGCGATTTTCATTAGCGGCGATTAGGGTGCGTGATGCGCATTGTGCGTTGGGTCCTTGATAAGGAATTGCGGTTTGTTGTGGTTCGCTTTGTGATGTGATCGGTTGTTGGAGCGTTACGAATGCAGCCAAAACCGACGGCTGCCCGGTCCTGAAAAGCGGGACCGGCCGCTACACAGGCAAAGGCAACGACAACTGCAACGTCAAAGACGCCCGCCTAAAAAGAAAAAGCAGGCGGCCGCCACAAATTCAACGGAAGAGTCAAAAACTTAGGCCCGAGCGACGGGCAAAAAAAACTCCCGAAGGAGGAAGCCTTCGGGAGCTATGCCTCGCCGCACTTGAACAAAGTCAGGTCAGGCGGAGCGTTCTTGCCGGCGCAGCTAGCGTGATTAAACGCTGAAGGAGCTGCCGCAGCCGCATGTGCTCTTGACGTTCGGGTTGTTGAATTTGAAGCCCGAACCTTCGACTGTCTCGATGTAATCAATCTGCACACCGTCGAGATACATTTCGCTCATCTGATCGACGAGAACCTTCAGACCGTCGAATTCATAGACGTTGTCGCTATTCTGATTGACCTGGTTCTCGAAAGCCATGTGATAGCTGAAACCCGAGCAACCGCCGCCCACGACGGCGACGCGCAGGCCAGTCGGAGAGGGATTTTGCTGCGTCAGGATTTCCTTCACTTTGGTGATGGCTACTGGGGTTAACTGGACCATTCTCGGTTCCTCCACGAAATGTCCGGGTCTGACCCGGGGCACAATTCCAACTACATTGTATCAGATTCCGACGGGGGTGTGATGGTTGCGAGAGATTTGGAGGTGGTTAGTTGGGAACCCTGCGGGTATGTAGAGGAGGTACGGCGCCGGGTGATCGCTTTCTCGAGGGGCGGGTCTGAGACCTGCCCCTACGACGCTTCACTGGACGTCCGTGCGAGACCTGAACAAAGTCAACGCCTCGCTCGTTCGCAACACACTACGGCTGAGCCAGGAATTTTTCGAGGGGCTCCCAGTAGTTTTCGTTCCAGCCGGTGAGAAGGTGTTGCGCGTCGCCATCGGGAAAACCGCGGTGATCGAGGGTGAGTTTGGTGTTGGAGCCGCTTTCGGCGAGTTCGAATTTTACGATCGAGTAGACGCCGGGATTCCAGTACATCGGACGCCAGGCCTGGACGATGCGTTGGTTGGGCAATAACTCGATGTGCCGGCCGACGATGATGCCGCCGAACATGGAGAAGGCGCCGCCGGGTTCGGTGCTGATTTGCGCGGGCGGTGCTCCGGCGGGCATGCGCGTCTTCATGGCGTTGCTGAGTTCGACTACGCGCTGGAATTGTTTGGCGTCGGTGAGAGCTTCGTAGACGCGCTTGGGGCTGGCTTTGAAGGTGACTTCCTGGTGAATGGATTCGGCGGTGTGAGAAATGGGATCAGCGGCGTTCGCGTGAGCTTCTGTTTGGCCGAGCACAAGCCCGCCGACGGCTAGTGCGGCACCGACCAGGATTTGCCTGCGTGCGGGGTCGTCGGGTAGAGCTGCTTTGTTGGTTCGATTGCTCATCGTCATCCTCCTGAGTGCTGTTGAAATTGCTTGTTGGGGTGCGGGTGTATGACAACACTGGGCGAAAATATGTTCAACATAATATTTTACTGGTTGAATGGACGCGGATCGGAGCATACTTTGGCGGATCGTGTGTCAGGAGGTCTTATGCCCTACCCTGCTGGTCATCGCCCGGCAGTGAAGAAACGGATTATTGATAGCGCGCGTCGGCTTTTCAACTTGCATGGATTTGAAAGTGTGTCGCTGCAGCAGATCATGGCGGGAGCGGGGCTGACGCACGGTGGATTTTACAGCTACTTCCGGAGCAAGAGCGATTTGTATGCGGCCGTGCTGGGGTGCTTCTTCACCGACCCGGAGTGGAAGAGTTGCTGGGAGGGCGTGCATGTGGATTTGTCGTCAACAGATGTAGGACCGCAAGTGGTGCGCGCATATTTGTCGCGGCAGCATTTCGAGGATGTGGAGAATTCTTGTCCGATGGTGGCTTTGCCGACGGATGTGGCGCGGAGCGGCAAGTCCGCGAAGGTTGCGTTCGAAACTGTTTTCAAGGCGATGGTTAGCGTGTTGGAGCGGAGCTTGATTCAGAATGGCCGACGCCGACGCGTTACAGCGGAGAGCATCGCGGCTTTGTGCATCGGAGGGATGGTAGTGGCGCGGACTTTGGACGATCGTGGGCTGGCGGGTGAATTGCGAGGCGCTTGCACGACGATGGCGCTGGAGCTGGGCGGTTGGGATAGTAAGCGCAAGGTGAAGGACGGCAGATCCAAGAGACCACAACCGCGCGGCAAAGCGGCAGATTAATCGCGCGCGACGTGATTCGGAATGCCTGAGGCGCAAAGAATCTAAGCTTCGAGCGCACACTGCGCGCGGGAGTTGCTTATCAATGGACACGGGGACGTTGGGCTCTCGTGTACAAGGTGCGGGGATTCCCATAAAATGAAAAGCGACTATGAGACATACGATTACTTTGATACCTGGCGATGGGATTGGTTTGGAAGTATCGCATGCGGTGCAGCAGATTATTGGGGCGGCGGGCGTGGACATTACGTGGGAAGAAATTCCGGCGCGGGCGGAGATTGAGCGGCGGGGGCAGGATTTCATGCACTCGGGTGTTCTGGAATCGATCCGCAAGAACCGCGTGGCGTTGAAGGGGCCCTTGGCGACAGCGGTGGCTGGCGGGCCGCCTAGTATTAACGTGGGGTTGCGGAAGGCGCTGGATTTGTATGCGAATTTGCGGCCGGTGAAGAACTTGGAGGGCGTACAGTCGCGATATTTGGGCGTGGATATTGTGCTGGTGCGCGAGAATACGGAGGACCTTTATTCGGGGCTCGAGCACACCGTGGTTCCCGGCGTGGTGGAGAGTTTGAAAATCATTACGGAGAGGGCTTCGACGCGGGTGGCGAAGTTTGCTTTTGAGTACGCGCGGAAATATGGGCGGAAGAAGATTCACGCGATTCATAAAGCGAATATTATGAAGTTGTCGGATGGATTGTTTCTGACTTCGGTGCGGAAGGTGGCGGAGGGTTATCCGGAGATCGAGTACAAGGAATTGATTGTGGATAACGCTTGCATGCAGATGGTGATTAATCCGCACCAGTTTGACGTGCTTTTGCTGACGAATTTGTATGGCGACATTATGAGTGATTTGGCGGCGGGGCTGGTGGGGGGATTGGGAGTGGTGCCTAGCGGGAATATGGGGGAGACGGTCGCGATTTTTGAGGCTGTGCATGGGACTGCGCCGGATATCGCTGGTAAGGGGATTGCGAATCCTACGGCGCTCTTGATGAGCGCGATTTTGATGTTGCGGCATGTGGGGGAGATGGGGGCGGCTCAGCGGATTGAGGACGCTTTGCATCTGGTGTATCGGGTCGGCAAGAGTCTGACGCGGGACGTGGGGGGAACGGCTTCGACTGCGGAGTTTACGGCGGCTGTGATTGCGGCGTTTGCGTGAGTGAGCGGAACGGCAAAAGATTTTACAAAGAGGGTGCAGAGGAACGGCGGAGACAAGTCTGAGAAAGACAGAGAGACTTACCGCAGAGACGCAGAGGGCGCTGAGAAAACCTAAGGCAACTGCTGCCCAGTTCGATGAGGCTGAACCGGCCGCTACAAAATCAACGGCAACGTCAACAACGCCCGCCTCAAAAGAAAAAGCAGGCGGCCGCTAGAAAGTCAAAATCAGTTCTGCCCGCCTGACGGGGGCGAGCGCTACAAATGCGATTCAGGTGAGCATTGACTTCCCTGCCCCGGGCGTTGAGAATGTGGGCGAGTTAGGCGTTCCATGGAGCGAGCGTGACTGAATATACACCGGCAGTGGCGCGTTATGTGAACGGCGAGATTGAGAAGTATGAGCCGATTTCCGAGGGGACGACTACCAAGCGGAAGCGCAAGCCGCATATTGTGGCGGTGATCAACGAGATGTGCACGGGATGCGCGGGGTCGCCGGCTTGCGTGGAGTATTGTCCGGTGGCGGATTGCATGTTCTGGGTGCCGGATGGGGAGCATCCGCCGTTTGGGAGGATTCTGGTGGATCCGCTTTTGTGCATTGGGTGCAAGCTTTGTACTAGCAAGGGGCCGGATGGGTCGTTTTTGGAGGGGTGTCCTTGGGATGCGATTGATATGGTGCCTTTGGCGGAGTTTGAGGGGAAGTATGGGGTGATGCCGTTTTAGGTTTTGCGATCGGTCGGAGAGTCAAAAGATTTAACACAGAGAACACAGAGAAAAACGGAGGGCACAGAGAAAGACAATAATTACCGCAGCTACGCAGAGAACGCCGAGGGCTGCTTGGGGATTCTGCAGGGAAAAACTTCAGTTTGATATTCTTCGTTGAGTCATCGGATGCACTACTCCTTTACGTTTCGGATCCCCGTCTCAGGTGTGCAAGATAGTTGCGTCTAATCCCGCACCCTTCCCGTAAACCAAAGGCGGGAAGGATGCGGCACCCGTAAAGTCAGTGACGAATTCAAAAGCAAGAGCACAGCCAGGATTGCCCTCCTGCGGCGGGCAGGCCTATGCTACCGAGCTAGCGAGGTTTGCGGCAGTCGGCGCAGAGGCCGCCTACTTCTGTGCGAGTTACTGTGATTTCTATGCCGCAGTCGCGGGAGATCTGGCTCTTTAGCTGTTCGTAGAGTTCGCTTTCGAATTCGCGGACTTTGCCGCAGCGGATGCAGGCTACGTGGATGTGGTCGCGCGGGCCGTGGCTTTCGTAGAAGTGCCGGTCGCCGCGGAGATGAAGGAGGTCGAGCTCGTCGATCAGGCCGTGGCGCTTCAGGAGATCGAGAGTGCGATAGACGGTGACGCGGGTTACGCGCGGGTCGAGTTTCTGGGCGCGTTGCAGGATTTCGTCGGCGTCTAGGTGGCGGCGGGCGGTGTCCATTACTTGCAGTAGGACGCGACGCTGGCGCGTGAGGCGGATGCCGCGGGCGCCGAGTTCGCGTTCGAGATGGCCGGGGAGTTCGTGATTGATGCGTTCGCCGGTGGAGACGCGATGTGCTGGTGTGGCGGCCATGATATGGGGAGATTATACCAAAGGAGGCCAGGGGGCGAGGGGAGGAGTTGATTGCTAAACGCGACGGTGAGAAGAATCTAATACCGCAGAGACGCAGAGTGCGCGGAGAAAGGCAACGGGGAAGGATTTAACACGCAGGGGCACAAGAGAAAGACAGAGGCGAGCGCGCGACGTGGCTGAGATCGTGGCAAGCTGGGGCGCTATGGCTTCTTGGGCGTGGAGGTGCTGAGGGCTGCGGATTTGATGAGGAGGGGTCCTTCAGCGCTATCGACTAGTTGCAGCGCTAACGTGCCGCTGTCGTGAAAAGAGCCCACGCGGAAGTAGTACACATTGCCCGCTTGGGCGGTTACCGTGGCGGCTGCGGCGGTCTCGGAGCGTCCTTTGAGTCGCGATTGATACGCGACGCAGACGCGATGATCGCCCGGTGGGAGCGTGAAAGACATATAGGAAGGGCCCAGAACTGCGCCGGCCCAGGTTCCATCGATTCCCGCCCTTATCGTTAGGCAGGGGCCGATGCAAAGGCCGCCAAACTGCGAGAGAATTACTACCGTGGCTTTGCCCGGTTCGGGCTCAGGGATGGGGTGGTGCTTCTTGTTGACCTTCACATTGAATTCGGTATTCGGCGCGCCGCATCCTGCGGCGGCGAGGGCGGCTGAGCCGGAGTCCTGCGCGAGGGTTGGGAGGGCGAACAGAAAAACCGCCAGGATGATCTTGGTCATTGTTACCTCTGAATGCAGAAACGCTTGATCGCCTGACATAACGAAATCAAATGCAACCGCAGTTGCGAAGCGAGATCTTTCGCTCCGCTAAGGATGACGACGCAAGGCATAAGGACGGCGTGTCAACAGAGTTGTGCGACCGAGACCGTGCACCCGTGGCCACCGCCGCTCGATCAGCGGTGGCTTTGGACTGCTTTTAGGATGTCGCTGTACATTACGAAAGCGAAGATGCCCAGCAGGAAGACCAGGCCAACTTGGACGAAGCGTTCCTTTACGGTGATGCTTAGATCGCGGCGGAGAATGCCTTCGATTGCCAGCATTAGGATGTGGCCGCCGTCGAGGATTGGGATGGGGAGAAGATTCAGCAGGCCGAGATTGAGGCTGATGACGGCCATGAATTCGAGCAGAGTGGGCAGGCCGCGTTTGGCGGCTTCACCGGAAATGCGCGCGATGCCGACCGGGCCTGCAAGTTGACGGATGGAGACTTTGCCGCTGAAGAGGCCCACGAGGACTTGGCCAATCTGGCGGATGCCGGAGACGGTTGAGGACGCGGCGTCCTTCCCTGCTTCGAGAAACGATTGGCGCTCGTAGTCTTCATCGGTGTTTGGTAGCACGCCGACTTGCCAGACTGGTTGGCCTTCGAGGTCCGTGCCCTGCATGGGAGTGATGTCCAATTCGAGTTGCTGGCCGTCGCGACGGACCTGGAACTGGATTGGATGTCCACCGGACTGATGCACGCCTTCGACCAATTGCGGCCAAGTGACTACCGGCTTGCCATTCATCGCGATGATGGTGTCGCCGGGCTTCAGGCCGGCGCGGTCTGCGGGCGTGCCTCCATCCACTTCGGCGATGACGGCGGGTAGCGGAGGATATCCGAACAGATTATCGGGCGAGGTGAGATGCTCGGGTACAGTCGAGGTGATAATCTGGTTCGCGCCACTGCGCGAGACGGCGATCGTAATCGGACTTCCCGGCTTGGCCTTCTCGTACTCTGAATATACTTTCTTCCACGTGGGAGTTGGGACACCGTTCAGGGCGATGATGCGATCACCTGGTTGCACGCCTGACGCGGGCATGGTTTGCGGGACAGCCACGACGTCCGCGGCCTGATGTTCAAAGACCGGTGAGGGAATACCGAGACGCCAGAAAATTCCCCACAGAATCACGAGCGCGAGAACGAAATTCATGGTGGGTCCGGCGATGGCGATGATTACCCGCTGCCAGCGGGGGCGAGAGAGGAACTCGTATCCTGCGCCGGTACGTTCCTCGAGCGGGTTGTCACCGGCCATGCGCACGTAACCGCCGAACGGGAGGGCGCTGATGCGGTAATCGGTGTCGCCGCGCTTCACGCCGAAAAGGCGCGGACCGAAACCGAGAGAGAAAACGTCCACGCGCACGCCGCAGAGTTTGGCGGCCGCGAAATGACCCCACTCGTGGACGAAGATCATGATGCCGAGGACGATAGTGACAGTGACGAGATCGACTAAGAAATTATGCATAAGACCTCAAAGAGTATTTTAATTCTTTCCGCGCCGCGATACGAGTTGGATTTCGAGGCGCGCGAGACGGCGGGCTTCGGCGTCGGCTTCGAGCACGTCGGCGATGCTGTGTAACGTGGTGCGCGGCATTTTTTCGAGCACTTTTTCAATCACTGCTGCGATTCCCAGGAAAGGCAAGCGCTTCTCCAAAAATGCGGCTACGGCGATTTCATCTGCTGCGTTTAACGCGCATGGCAGCGGGCCACCCTGGCGAGCGGCTTCTTTTGCCAGAGTGAGGCACGGGAACTTCTTCGCGGGTACTGCGGCAAATTCGAGTTTGCGCAGGGTGGACCAGTCCAGAGCGCATGTATTGGACGGGACCCGCTCGGGATAGGTTAGCGCATATTGAATGGGCATGCGCATGTCGGTTGGGCCGAGTTGTGCCAGGATTGAACCATCCACAAATTCGACCATGGAGTGAATTGTGGATTGCGGATGGATGACAACTTGGATTCTGTCGAGGTCTGTGCCGAAGAGCCATTTGGCTTCTATGACTTCGAAGCCTTTGTTCATTAGTGTGGCGGAATCAATTGTGATTCGTTGGCCCATCTTCCAGTTGGGATGGGCTAGGGCTTGTTTTGGCGTGATCTTTGCGAATTGGGATAGCGGAGTTTTGCGGAAGGGGCCACCAGAAGCTGTGAGGATCAGGCGTTTTACTTCTTTGGCTTCGCCGGCGCGGAGGCATTGGTGGATGGCGTTGTGTTCGGAGTCGACTGGGAGTAGGGCGATTTTGGCGCGGTGGACTGCGGCCATTACCACTTCACCGGCGGCTACCAGGACTTCTTTATTCGCTAGGGCTATGTGTTTGCCTTGTTCGATGGCTTTGTAGGTGGCGGGGAGGCCCACTACTCCTACTGCTGCGGAGACTACGATTTCTGCTTCTGGGTGAGTGGCTACTCGTTCCATGCCTTCTGGGCCGAAGAGGATTTCTGGTCGGGGCGCGAGCTTTTCTCTGGTGCTTTTTAGGGCGTCGCATAGTTCTTTCGCGGCTGCTTCTGTGGCCACGGAGACTATTTGCGGGTGGCATTGTCGGGCTTGGGTGGCTGCTAGTTTTACGTTTTGGCCTGCGGCTATGGCTACTATTTGGAATTTGCCGGGGTTGGTGGCTACTACGTCCAGGCATTGGCGGCCTATGGAGCCTGTGGAGCCTAGGATGGAGATTCGTTTCATCTGTTCGCGCGGATTATTTTATAGGGGTTTGGCGCGGAATGCGAACCTCGGTTTTGCGCTGTTGCTTCGGAAGTCAAAAGCTTTAACACAGAGGGCACAGAGGAAAGGCGAAGGAAAATCCGAGAAAGATAGAGGCGTTGACCCCTGAGACGCAGAGGGCGCAGAGAAAACCTGAGGCAACTGCTGCCCGGTTCGATGAAACTGAACCGGCCGGTACAGATTCAACAGCGGCGTCAAATTCAACGGCAACGTCAACAACGCCCGCCTAAAGAGAAAAAGCAGGCGGCCGCTACAAATTCAAAAGAAAATTCAACAGCAAATTCAAAAACAACGACAGAAGAGGCGGCGAGACGCCGGCGCTACGACTGCAACGCCAACGGCGAGTCGGCGTCGCGGCTAACACCGTGGCAAGCTGGGGCGCAGCAAGCAGTGACTACTATGCGACTCCGAGATCATTATTGGGGGCGGGCTGCTAGCCATTGGTAGAGGATCCAGACTGCGGGCGTCGCTAAGATTAGGCTGTCGATGCGGTCTAGCATGCCGCCATGGCCTGGGAGCAGGCCGCCGGAATCCTTTACGGCGGCGCCGCGTTTGTAGGCGGATTCGATTAGATCGCCGGCTTGGCCCGCGATGTTTGCTACGCCGGCGATTACTAACAGCGCGAGGACATCGGTCTGCATCCAGCGGGCGAAGAGGACGGCTACGATCATGGAGGCCAGGACGTTGCCCATCGCGCCTTCCCAGGTTTTTTGGGGGCTGAGCGCGGGAGCCATGGGGACGCGGCCTAGGGATTTTCCTACGAAGTAGGCCAGCATGTCTCCGGCCCAGACCAGAACTAGTGTGAACAGGACTAATTGGCGGCCGACTGGTTCGATTTCGTCCAGGCGCACGATGTAGCTGAACGGGAGCACGACGAAAAGCAGGGCGGCGGAACCGATGGCGATTGCGGGAAGGACGTCGTGCAGGGGGCGCTTCGTTATCAGGCCCAGGACCACGCAGCCGAAGAGAAAAATCAGGAGCGAGGCTTCGACAGAGAGCGTGCCGCCAGCGGCGTCGCGAACCATGGAGATGCCGCCTGCGAGGGTGTGCGTCTCGATGCGGCCGAGCGAAAATTGCGCGTAGAAAATCAGGACGGTGCAAAAGTACGTCCAGAGCTTGAAGCCGCGCAGGCCGATGCGTTCGCCGAGATTGAGGAATTCCACCAGGGCAAAGATTGTGACGACGGCCGCCATGCCCGCTAGCACGATGGGCGGCGCCCACCACACCAACACGACTACGATCGGAATCAGGACGGCGGCTGTGGCTAGACGCAGGAGCATTCGGCGCTAGCCTCGGCCTGAGGTGTCGTTGGATTTGTGTGCTGCGGCGCTTGCAACCGCTGCCCTGCCTCGTTCGCGGGCTGTGCCGAGGCCGCCGTAACGGCGTTCGCGTTTTTGGAAATCGGCTAGGGCTTCGAGGAGCCGCGCGCGGGAGAAATCGGGCCAGAGAGTTTCGGTGACGTACAGTTCGGCGTAGGCGATTTGCCAGAGAAGGAAATTGCTGACGCGCATTTCACCGCTGGTGCGGATCAATAGATCGGGATCGGGGAGGCCGGCGGTGTAGAGATGTTCGGAGATGGTATGTTCGTCGGCGCGGAAGGCGGACATGCCGTTGGCGCGGACTTGGTCGAGCATGGCGTTGAAGGCGTCGACTAGTTCGGCGCGGCCGCCGTAATTCAGGGCTACGACTAATTTCATGCCGGTGTTTTTGACGGTCAGCCGCATGCCGGCTTCGATGTCTTTGCGGACGGCGTCGGGGAGTTGCTCGGAACGGCCGATTATTAGGAGGCGGATGTTGTTCTTGTGGATGGAGGGGAGTTCGCGTTTTAGGTATTCGCGGAGGAGGCGCATCAGGAAATCTACTTCGGCTTGGGGGCGGCGCCAGTTTTCTAGCGAGAAGGCGTAGAGGGTTAGGCATGGGAGCTTCAGGCGCGCGCAGGTTTCGATGATCGCCCGGGCGGCTTTTACTCCGGCGCGGTGTCCGGCGATGCGGGGGAAATGGCGACGTTGGGCCCAGCGGCCGTTACCGTCCATGATTATGGCTAGGTGTTGAGGTAGTTGGTTTAGAGCGAGTTTATCGAGAAGATCGGCTTCTTCGCGGTTGGCGGGTTTTAAGAGGTCGGATGCTTTCACTCGGATTCACTCGGGGATGCGCGGAGTGAAAAGCTAGCACAGGGTCGTGGTGGGTGCAAGGTTGAGCATGAGGGTTGTCAGTAGCACATGATATGTCCGGTTGAGATAGCAAGTGATATGTCCGCTTTTCGGGCGGTGGTAGGAGACCATGCTAGGCATGATCTTCTACACACAAGCCGCCATGGAGCGGGCGATGAAAGTACAGGAAGTGATGTTGCAGGCGATGGCGAAGAAGATCAGCTGGTGGCAAGCGGCCGAGATCCTGGGCATCAGCGACCGGCATATGCGGCGCTGGCGGGAGCGTTATGAGGAGTTCGGATTCCGCGGCTTGTTCGACCGCAGGCGAGGCAAGCCTTCGCCCAAGCGCGTAGCGGTAGCGACCGTGGAGCGGGTGCTGCAGCTGTACCGGGAGCGTTATTTCGATCTCAATGTGCAGCACTTTCACGAGAAGCTGGGGGCCGAGCATCAGATTCGGCTCAGTTACAGCTGGGTGAAAGGGATTCTGCAAGGAGCGGGGATGGTGGCTCGAGGGCGCAAGCGCGGCACGCACCGCAAACGACGACCGCGCCGACCCTTGCCGGGGATGCTGTTGCACATCGACGGCAGCCGGCACCGTTGGCTGGGAGACGAGCGCTGGCACGATCTGATCGTGATTCTGGATGATGCCACCAGCGAGATTTACTACGCGCAACTGGTGCAGGAGGAGTCGACGCAAACCGTGATGGCCGCTTTGCGCGAGGTGATCGAGCAGCAGGGATTGTTCTGCGCCTTGTATAGCGACCGGGGCAGCCATTTTTGGCTGACGCCCAAAGCGGGCCAGAAGGTAGACCAGGCGCGTGTGACGCAGGTGGGACGGGCGCTGCGCGAGTTGGGAGTGCGGATGATCCCGGCCTACTCACCTCAGGCACGGGGACGCAGCGAGCGTAATTTTGGGACTTGGCAGGGACGACTGCCGCAAGAGTTGCGCTTGCGGGCGATCACGACGGTGGAGGCGGCGAATGCTTTTCTGCAGGAAGAGTACATCGCTGCGTTCAACGCGCGGTTCCGGGTGCAAGCGACGCAGGCGGGCAGTGCCTTTACGGTGTGTCGGCAGCGAGATTTGGCAGGAGTATTTTCGCTGCAGTTTGAACGCACGGTGAACCGCGACAACACGGTGAGCTTTCAAAATCTGTCTTTGCAGATCCAGCCGGTGCGCTGGCGAGCCACGCTGGAGGGTTGCACGGTGGTGGTGTATCAGCACCTGGATGGAACGCTGAGCCTGCGCTATGGGCCGCATTGCGTAGGGCGCTACAACGCCGAGGGTCTGCCTTGGATCGGTAGCGATTTGCAAAAGGCTGTGGAGAAGCCGCGCGGTGGAAAAGTCGCAAAGCCGACTTTCCCACCGCGCTTGGAAATCCCGCCCAAAGCGCGGGATTCCCACTTCCCCACAGCCGCGACGGCGGCGGGTGATTAACAGTCAACCGGACAACTCACTTACTACAAAAACCGGACCTTTTAACTTGCTACGAACAGGTTGAGCATGAGGGTTACCTAACTGTTGCGGAATTGTATTACATTTTGGTCATGCCGAAGGTGAATTGCCCTGACTGCGGAGCGCGGGCGGTAAAAGCATCGCTGACACGCGGTAACAAATTCTATTGTTCGCAATGCGGTTGGAATCGCGAAATTGCGCGGGCCGCTCTGGTCTCTGCGATAAGGTTAAGCCTGATCGTTGTAGCTTTAGAGCTGATTTTCGCTGTCGTCGTTATTACAAAGAACCCGGACCAAAAGTGGGGGGCGGCACCGATTCTGCTTGCCGTCTCGGGATTGCCATTGTTTTGGGCAGTGTCCGCTGGGTTCCAGCTCCGCAAATTGAATCAGCTGTCGTTGCAACAGGCGTCCCAGCGCACGAGTAGTATTGCGATTTCCAACGCCACGCCGTCGCTGACGAACGACTCGAAGGCGATGACATTCAAGGACAAGAAGTTCCCGGAACTGGCTGTGATTCCACGGCCGCGGAGAGTGAAAACGACTTGGAAGGGGCGAGGATATTGGGCTTTTGCGCTGGTGGTGGTTGGTCTTTACACGATATACGGCCTACCGGCGGCGTGGCGCGAGTTCCGCACTCGGCATTCCCGGGATTTAAACGACTGGAAACTTCCCGTCGAGGTGGCGACGATCTACGGGCCGTTCTGTTTCTTCCTGCGCAACCGAATTCGCGAAAGACAACTTCTGGCGAATGGGGAGCTGGCGATGGGTTACGTGACGGCTCAAAGTAATAGTCGCTATACACAGTCAATTGACTACTGCTTTCGGCGCGGCGACGGAACACTATTCGCGGGGCATTGCAACGACGCTTCGCGGTCGCTGTTCGAAGGAATGACTGTGGCGGTTTTCTATGATGCGCAGGATCCACCGCGCAGTGTACCGCTGGATGCGTCTATGACGACCATTGCTGATTTGTAGATGGGCGGTGTTGTGGATGCGATCGCGTGTGAATGGGAGGCGAATGTGCGGCTGTGAAAGTTAAAAGATTTAACACAGAGGGCGCGGAGGAAAAGAGGAGGGGAGTCGGAGAAAGATAGAGGCGTTAACCGCAGAGAAGCAGAGGGCGCAAAGAAAATCTAAAGCAAGAGAGATCCTTCGCTCGGCATGAGGCAAAGGCGCCGGATGACGACGCGCAATGATGGAGGCGGGCTGATGCATGGTGGAGCGTCATGGGGAATGGATTAGGGAGCCGACTAAGCCTGCGCTTGACGGCTGGGTGATTGCGGCGTAGACGAGGACTAGGGTGAGGATGATCATTATTATGCTCATGGCCCAGGCGACCAGGTTGAAACCCCAGGTGTTGGTGTGGACGCCCATCAGGTCGCGGCGATTGATTAGGAGGAGGATGAAAATTAGGACTACGGGGAGCCAGACGCCGTTGGCTACTTGGGAGAGGACCAGGATTTTGAAGAGGGGGGCGTTGGGGATGAGGATGATGCCGCCGCTCACTATGATTAGGCCGGTGTAGAGACCGTAGAACGCGGGGGCTTCTTTTACTTTGTGGTCGATGCCAGCTTCGAAGCCCAGGCCTTCGCAGATTACGTGGGCGGTGGAGAGCGGGAGAATGGAGGCAGCGAAGAGCGAGGCGTTGAGCAGGCCGAAGGCGAAGAGATAGCCCGCCCACCGACCAGCGAGCGGGACGAGGGCTGCGGCGGCTTGGCCGGCGCTTTGGATGTCGACCATGCCGTTCTTGTTCAGGGTGGCGGCACAGCAGACGATTATGAAGAAGACGATTACCATGCAGGAGATGCTGCCGACCAGGACGTCTAGGCGGGCGTGTTTGTATTGTTTGGGGCCGACGCGTTTTTCGACGAAGCCTGCTTGCAGGTAGAAGAATTGCCAGGGGGCGATGGTGGTGCCGACCAGGGCTGTGAGCATTAGCAGGTAGTCGGTGGTGAAATGCATCGTGGGGGCTACGGTTTCTTTGGCTGCTAGCAGCCAGTCCGGTTTTGCCAGGAGCGCGGAGCCGACGTAGGCGAGATAAAAGCCGCACGCGACCAGGAATATTTTTTCGACCTGGCGATAGCTTCCCTTCACTACCAGCAGCCACACGGCGATGCCTGCTACGGGAACGGAAATAAATTTGCTGACGCCGAAGATTTGCATGGAGGCGGCGACGCCGGCAAATTCCGCGACGGTGTTGCCCAGATCCACCGCCAAGGCCGCGAGCATTACGAAGAAGGTGGAGCGGAAGCCGAATTCTTCGCGGATCAGATCGGAGAGGCCTTTGCCAGTGACGACGCCCATGCGGGCGCACATTTCTTCGGAGACGTAGAGGGCGATGGTCATGGGGATCAGCGACCAGAGCATGGTGTAGCCGAAGTGGGCGCCTACCGTGGTGTAGACGGAGATGCCGCCGGCGTCGTTGTCCACGTTGGAGGTGATTAGGCCGGGGCCGACTACGGCTAGGAAGAGGGCTAGGCGGCGACGCGTCATGCGGGTGCGGCGAAGGAAATTGGCGCCGCGGGATTTCCAGGTGACGGTGGGTTCCGAGTTGGTGAGTTCGTCGTTCATTGGGTTCTAAAGGCGATCTCGCATTTTCTGGTTGAGGCCGGGCACGGCATGCTGTGCCCCTGCGAATTCAACGCCCACGCAACGCAGAGCAAATTCAGGGGCAACATCAAAGACGCCCGCCTAAAAAGAAAAAGCAGGCGGCCGCTACAAATTCAAAAGCAACAGCGACGGCAACGGCATGCTGCTAGATTTTTGCGCGCATGCGGCTTACCACGTCGTCTACTGTGATGTTGCCGATAGGATGCTGTGCGGCGTTCACTACGGTGAGGCCGCGCAAATTGTATTTGTCGAACAGTTCGAAGACTTCTTTATCGTGTGCGTCGGGCGTCACGGATAGGAGCGGCTCGAAGGCCAGCTCGGACATGCGTTGATCGGAATCGGAGAGCAGGAGGCGCGCGATGGGGACGGTGCCGGATAAGGCGGCCTCTTTGTTGATGAGGATCACGTTGTCGAGCTGGTCGGGGGAAAGCTCGTGGAAGCGGATGTAGTCCACGACTTCGCCGCGGGTGGCTTCTTCCCCTACGACTACGATTTCTGTGGTCATCATGCCGCCTGCGGTGTTCTGTTCGAATTTCAGCAGCGACTCGACGTCTTCCGCTTCACGATTTTCCATTTCCTCCAGGACTTCGTTTTTGGCTTCGGGCTCGAGGCTAGCAAGGATGTCCGCCGCGGCGTCGGGACTCATTTCTTCGATGATGTCTGCGGCGCGCTCGGGGTCGAGTTTTTCGACGACTTGCGTTTGCAGGCGCTTGTCGAGCTCGGCGATGGTCTCGGCCGCGGTTTCTTCGTCGAGGGAGCTGATGATGCCTTGACGCTCGTCGGGCGAGAGCTCTTCCATGATGTCGGCGAGGTCGGCGGGATGCAGGGCTTCGAGTTTTTGGCTGGAGAGGCGCAGCTTCACGCGGCGGAGAGGATCGGGTTCGACGAGGTTCACGAATTCCCAGAGAATCTTGCGCGGAGGGAGCTTTAGCTGGATTTGGCGGATGGCCATTGGGGGGACGATTCCCTGCAACAGACGGCGCACGGCGCCGGGAAGGCCGACGTCTACTTGCGTGATGCGGAGTTCGGTGTTTCCGTTGGTGCGTTGGTCGGACAGGTCGATGTCATTTACGCGGACTACCTTGCGACCGTTGGTGTCTATGATTTGCTGGTCTAGGAGGTCTTTGCCTACGGCTAGCCAAGCTTCGTTGGGATGGTAGAGCGCCAGGGCGGATTCGTCGGTGGTGAGGCTGATGCGGCCGGGGGCGACGGAGGCGATCTGGTCGTAACGGGCGACGAGCGGACGATATTGGCCGCGGCCTAGCAACAGGTGGGCGACGCGGTTGGGTTGGTCGGCGGGCTCGACGAACATTTCTTTTACGCGGCCTACGTAGTTGCCGAGTGAGTCGTAGGTCTCGGCGCCGATGATTTCTGTGGCGTGCAACATGGGTGCTCCTTCATGGTGCGTACGGCGAGTGCAGGGCCGGTACTTCAGCGGCCAGACCGACGTCAACTGCTGCCCGGTTCGATGAACCTGAACCGGCCGCTACAAATTCAAAGACAACTTCAACGGTACCAAGCTGCGGGCAAAAAAAAAGCCCGGGCCGGCGAATGGTACCGGCCACGGGCGCGCAGAAATCGCCCCTCGTTGCTACAGGCCGGGCCTTGCCTCCCTGTCCCCGCATAATTCGCAGGTCCAGCGAACCGATACTTGCGGGGAAGCTCCCTGCCCTAGCCAAGCGTTCCCGAATTGCGCGGCGAGGCGGTGACTTCCCGGTTCCGAATTGGACGGCAGCTCCATTGCGTTGTGCTGTTGTGCTTTAGTCCCAATTGACTAGTAAATGCAGATGGAAAGTTTGTCAAGCGAAGAGTGCGATTTCTGCGAATTATTTTGCGGGAAAGAGCATATTTTTTGGGCGGATGCCCCGGCGGCGGCAATCAGCGACGTAGAGATCCCAGTAGGTCGTGCGGAGGTAGGCTTTTTCTACGAATCCTAATGCACGGGCTGCGCCGTCGATTGCTTGGGGCTCGCCTTCTAGTTCGAGGAATGTGCCTGCGGGTGTTTCATCGAGGTCCAGGTGCAGGTTTGGGAGGCGGAATGTGGTGCGGAATTTGTCGTAGCGGAAGGCTAGGCGGAAACCGAGGGAGGTTAGCGCTGCGGCGGTTTGGCGGGAGGATTTGGCGACTACTTGTTCGCGTTCGGCACGTTCTTTGTAGCGGGCCGGTTTCTTCGTCGGTGGCCGGTGCGGGGGAGCTTTGGATGTGAGGATTACGCGCTCGCCGCGGGTGTTTTGCGTTTTGCGGGCGGCTGGAGTTTCGATGCGCAGGCGCAGGAGCATGTCGCGGCGGCGCAGGTCGGATTGGGGCGTGTCGTAGAGGGTGTTTTGTTCTCGGACTCGGCCATGCGTTTTTGCGCCTAGAGATTTGATTTTGTGCAGGATTGTGGGGAGGTTGGTGATGCGGAGTTTGATTTCGATTTCGGGGTTAGTTTTTTTGGGTTTCGGCATGGGGCTAGTGTGGTTGCCTGTGCTGGAGGAAGTCAAAAGATTTTGCAAAGAGGGCACAGCGGAAAGGCGGAGGAAAATCGGAGAAATACGGGATTACCGCAGAGGGCGCAGAGAAAACCGGTGGCAAAGCGGGTGGGGTGCCAGCATAATCTGTTTGTTGCTTGCGTTCTTGGCTGGTGATTCTTGCCGATTTGAGGCCTTGAGCGTGGCTCGTTCATGAACGAACCTACTACTCCCTTAATGCAGCAATATCATGCGGTGAAGAAGCAGCATCCGGCTGCATTGCTGCTTTTCCGTTTAGGCGATTTCTATGAGCTTTTTTATGACGATGCTGTGCTGGCTTCGCGTTTACTGCAGATTACTTTGACGGCGCGGAATAAGGAGAAGGGGCAGGCGGTGCCGATGTGCGGAGTGCCTTATCACGCGGCGGAGAATTATATTGCGCGATTGATACGGGCGGGACACAAGGTGGCGATCTGCGAGCAGATGGAAGTGCCGGGGCTGGGAAAGAAGATTGTGCGGCGGGAAGTGATACGCGTGTTGACGCCAGGGACGGCTAGCGGCGCGGGGCTAGTGGGCGCGAAGGAAAATAATTATTTGGCAGCAGTGGCGCGGAGTGCGGCGGCGGGAGTGGCTGCAGGAGCTGCGGCGGGGACACGCGGAGGCGGAGCGGGCGGTGGACGCGGGGCGGAGCCGGAGGTTGGGTTGGCGTTTGTGGATCTTTCGACTGGCGAATTTCGCGCTACGGAATTTTCTGGGGAGAAGGCGGAGGCGCGGTTGCGGGATGAACTGGGCATTTTGCGTCCGCGCGAGGTTTTGCTGGCGCGGGCGGTGACTTTGTTTCCGGTGAGCTTGCCCGCGGAGATGGATGGGTTGGGCGCGGTGGAAACGCGTTTGGACGAGTGGGTGTTCGAGGCGAATTATGCAACGCGGATGCTGGAACAGCATTTTCGCGTGGCGACTTTGGAAGGATTTGGATTGAACGGTCATGCGCAGGCGACGGCTGCGGCTGGGGCGCTGGTGCATTACCTGCGCGAGACTTCGGCGATTGGGGCGCGGACTGCGGAAGATTCGGTGACGAATCCCTCGTTGCGTCCCGCGGGCGCAGGGCTGGAGCATCTGGATCGCATTGCTTATTACGAGCAGCAGGATTCGATGATTTTGGACGCGGTGACTGCCCGGAATTTGGAATTGGTGGAGCCTTCGGCGGGGGATGATGCGTCGGCGACTTTGTTGAAGGCGATTGATGAGACTGCTACCGGGATGGGAGCGCGGCTTTTGCGCGGATGGATTTTACGTCCGGAGATTGCGCTGGCGGAAATTGAGGATCGTTTGAATGCGGTGGGTGAATTGAAATCGCGGACGGTGGAGCGCGAGGAGATTCATCGGACGCTTGAGGGGATACTGGATCTGGAGCGGTTGACCAGTCGAATTACGTTGGGTGTGGCGACGCCGAGGGATTTGTTGGCGTTGCGGCAATCGCTGGAGAAGATTCCGGCATTGCGCGGGTTGCTCGAGCCGCTGGTGACGGCCGCGCCGGACGCGCGTTTGGCTGCGTTACGCGAGCAGCTCGATGAAATGACCGACGTGCGGGAGATGATCGCGCGCGGGATTGCGGATGATCCTCCGGCGGTGGCTAGCGATCCGGGGGTGATTCGGCGCGAATTCAATGCTGAGCTGGATGAGCTGCACGATATTACTAAGCAGGGGCGGCAGATGATTGCGTCGATGGAAGAGCGGGAGCGTAAGCGGACCGGGATTGGCTCGCTGAAGATTCGTTATAACCAGGTGTTTGGTTTTTATATTGAGATTTCGAAGCCTAATTTGCATTTGGCGCCGGCGGATTACGAGCGCAAGCAGACTTTGGTGAATGCGGAGCGATTTACGTCCACGGAGTTGAAAGAGCATGAGCGGAAGGTGCTGTCCGCGGAAGAGCGCGTGCTGGAAATCGAGCGGCGGCTTTATGGGGAGATTCGCGAAGCGATCGCGCGGGAGGCGGGGCGGTTGCGGAGAGTGGCGGCGGGCATCGCGCAATTGGATGTGCTGGTGAATTTCGCGCGGATTGCGGCTTCGCGAAATTACGCGCGGCCGGAATTTACGGAGACGTCGCTGGCGAAAAAAGGAAAGCGCGGGGTGCTGATGATTGCGGGCGGGCGGCATCCGGTGATTGAGAAATTGCTGGAGGAACGCGGCGAGCGGTTTGTGCCGAATGATTTGTATCTTGACGATGAGGCGCAATTTTTGCTGTTGATTACCGGGCCGAATATGGGCGGGAAATCAACTTATCTGCGGCAGGCGGCTTTGATTGCGATTTTGGCGCAGATGGGATCGTTTGTACCGGCGGTGTCGGCGAAATTGCCGCTTTTGGACCGGGTGTTCACTCGGATTGGGGCCTCGGACAATTTGGCGCGCGGCAGGTCTACTTTTCTGGTAGAGATGAGCGAGGTGGCGGCGATTTTGAATACGGCTACGGCGGCTAGTTTGGTGCTTTTGGATGAGGTGGGGCGCGGGACGGCTACGTTTGATGGATTGTCGATTGCTTGGGCTGTAGTGGAGGCTTTGCATTCGGGGGCGCGGCCGCGGACGCTTTTTGCCACGCATTATCATGAGCTGACGGAGTTGGAGCAGCTTTTGCCGGGAGTGCGGAATGTGCACGTGTCCGTGCAGGAGGCTGGGAACGAGATTATTTTTTTGCGGCGGGTGGAGCCGGGGAGCGCGAACAAGAGTTATGGGATTGAGGTGGCGCGGCTCGCGGGGTTGCCGAACGATGTGATTGCGCGGGCTCGGGAGATTTTGCGGAGGCATGAGCGGAGTGAGGAGAAATTGACTCAGGAGCTTTCGCCGGGGGCGGCGGTGGCGGCGGAGCAGAGTCATTTTGCGGCCATTGATGCTTCGGTGGTGGAGGCTCTGCGTGCGGCGGATTTGAATAAGCTTACTCCGTTGGAGGCGATGAATTTGTTGGCGGCTTTGCAGAAGCAGCTGTCGTGAGTAGCAGGCAAATTCCAAGTCAAAGGATTTACACACAGAACACAGCGGAAAGGCGGAGAGAAATCTGAGAAAGATAGGATTACCGCAGAGGCGCAGAGGAAGGTAACTGCAGAGACAAGCGAGTTCAACCGCGAAGTCAAAGACGCCCGCCTGAAAAACAAAAGCAGGCGGCCGCTACAAAGTCAGATGCAACTGCGGTCCTCGGAAGTGTTTACGCGCGGGCAAGCTGGGGCGCAGCAAGCAGCGCCCCTACCGTGGCTCCGCCTGAAGGTGACCTGCTAAATCAGGGTAGAGCGTGTGGCAATGTGTAAACCTCTTGCTAATTCGCGGTTGTAAACTGCGGTTTGGGGCTTCTAGACTCTGGGGAGTGATGCGCGTACTGGGAATGATGTCTGGGACATCGGCCGACGGGATTGACGTCGCGCTGGTGCGTATTTCGGGCGCGCCCCCTTCCCTTTCGGTGAAATTCGAAGGGCATTATCATGTGCGGTTTCCCGCGCGGGTGCGCGGGGCGATTTTGCGGCTTGCCAATGGCGGGGCGACATCGACCGCCGAAATCAGCCAACTGAATTTTTTGCTGGGGCAGGAGTTTGCAGGGGCGGCTGTGGCTGCTTGTGGGCGCTGGCGCGTTCCCTTGCGTCAAATTGGATTGATTGGATCGCATGGGCAGACGATTTTTCACCAGGGGGTGGCGGCGCGATTTTTAGGCGGGCGTCGCGTGGCTTCGACTTTGCAGATCGGCGAGCCTAGCATTATTGCGGCGCGAACCGGCGTTGCGACTATCGCGGATTTTCGTCCTGCGGACATGGCTGCTGGAGGGCAAGGGGCGCCGCTCGTACCGTTTGTGGATTATTTGCTTTACCGGGATGCGAAGTTGGGGCGCGTGGCTTTGAATATTGGGGGGATCGCGAACGTTACTGTGATTCCACGGGCGGCGCGGGCTGAGGACGTGTTTGCGTTCGATACCGGGCCGGGGAACATGATTATTGACGCGCTGGTGGAGCGCAGCACCGGGCGGCGTTTGGCTTACGATCGCGATGCGCGGATTGCTTTGCGCGGGCAGGTGATTCGATCGTTGCTGGAGACGATGCTGCGCAGCGCTTATTTGCGTTTGCCGCCTCCGAAGACGGCGGGGCGCGAGCAATTTGGATTGGAGTACGCGGACTCGCTGATTTCGTGGGCTCGAAAGCGGCGTGCGCGGACGGAAGATCTGGTGCGGACTGCGACGATTTTCACGGCGCTTTCGATTGCGGATGCGTTTCGTCGATTTATTTTTTCGCGAGTGCGCGTGAATGAGCTGATTGTGGCGGGCGGCGGCACGAAGAATCCGTTGTTGATGGCGCAGCTGCGGGCGGCTTTACCGGGGATTGAGATTGTGCCGTCTTCGCGATTTGGGGTGCCGGCGGAGGCGAAGGAAGCGCTGGCTTTTGCGGTGCTGGCTTATGAGGCGTTTCATGGGCGCGCGAATAATTTGCCTTCGGCTACTGGGGCGAAGCGGGCTGCGATTCTGGGGAAGTCGGTGCACGGCCACGCGCGCTAGGATTTTACGCACGATAATTTTCCCGCCGCTGGGCTCGGGCGCGCTTTTCGCTGCTTTGGTGTGCGGTGCGTTCCTTGTGGGTGGCTGCACCTCGTCGCAGACTTCCGCTGGTTCCTCCACTGTTAATTTCTTGATGGACTCCGCGCCGACCAATCTGGACCCTCGAATCGGAGCGGACGCTTATTCGGCGCACGTGGATGGGCTGATGTTTTCCAGCCTGGTAGCACGCGACGCGCATTTTAATGTGATTCCGGATCTGGCGCAAAGCTGGGACATTCCCGACCCGCTTACCTACGTTTTCCATCTGCGTGCTGGCGTGAAATTTCACGATGGGCGGCCGCTTACTTCGGCGGACGTGAAATACACGTTCGATACGATTCTGTTTGGCCCGCTGAAGACTCCGAAACGCGGGGGATTCAAGATGGTTACGTCCGTCGAGGCGCCGGACGACGCGACCGTGATTTTTCATTTGAGTGAACCGTACGCGTCGCTGCTGACCACGATCGTATCGCCGGCCATCGGAATTGTGCCGCGCGGATCGGGTGCGGAGATGGCGCAGCACCCGATTGGCACCGGGCCATTTCGGTTTATGAGCGCGACTACGGATGAAGAAATCGTGCTGGAGCGGAACGACAATTATTTTGGTGGCGCGCCGAAGATCGAGCGGCTGCGGATGCGCATCGTGCCGGACCCGATCGTTCGCGCGCTGGAGCTGCGCAAGGGCTCGGCGGATGCGACGATCAATTCTCTGACGCCCGACACGGTGGTGACGCTGGCGAAGGAACGAGGGCTTGCGGCGGTGGAGGAGCCCGGAACTTCGGTGGCATATCTTTCGTTCAATTTCGACGATCCGATTTTGGCGAAGCGCGAGGTGCGGCAGGCGCTGGCTCACGCGACGGACCGCGCGACGATTATTAAATATTTGCTGCGGGGACAGGCGCGACCTGCACAGAGTTTGCTGCCTCCTAATCACTGGGCGTTTGATGCGGACGTGCAGCAGTACGATTTCGATCCTGGGTCGGCGGAGACAATATTGGATGCGGCGGGTTATCCGCGCGGGGCGGACGGAGTGCGATTGCGATTGACGTTGAAGACTTCGACGGATGAGTTCACGCGTTTGACTAGCGCGGCGATTGCGGATCAGTGGAAGCGCGTGGGAGTGGTGCTGGAACTACGACCCTTGGAGTTTGCAACTTTTTATTCGGACATTACGCGCGGGAGTTTTCAGATGTACACCTTGCGGTGGGTTGGGGCGAATACGGATCCGGATATCTTCGAGTATGTGTTTGGGTCGAAGAGGATGCCGCCTGTGGGGGCTAATCGCGGGCATTACCGGAATGCGGAGTTGGATGTTTTGTTGGATGAGGCGCGGGTAGAGATGGATCAGGCGAAGCGCAAGGCGATTTTGGCGCGGGTGCAGGAGATTGTGGCTCGCGATGAGCCGTACATAAATTTGTGGTATGTGGATAATGTTTGCGTGCATCGCGAGAGGCTCGAGGGGATCACGATGTCTCCTGGTGGGGATTATGATTTTTTGGTTTCGGCGTTTTTGAAGTAGGCGCGTAAGTCAAATGATTTAGCGCAGAGGGCATAGAGGAAAGGCAGAGAAAAATCTGAGAAAGATGGCGGCGTTTAGCGCAGAGGCGCAGAGGACGCGGAAAAAGACGGGAGAGATCCTTCGATCGGCTAGCGGCAAAGGCGCTGGTCTCAGGATGACGATGCTCGTCGCAACGTCAATCGTGCAGGGCGGACTTGATTTCGGATTCAGGGATGGCGCCTTCGCGGACTACGTTCCAGTGGTGGCCGTCTAGGCGGACGATGGTGCTTGCCAGGATGCCGCCGGTGTCACCCGCGTCTAGTACTAGGGGGAGGCGGTCGCCCAATTGCTTCACGATTTGGCCGGCGGCGGTACAGCTCGGGAAGCCGGAAAGATTGGCGCTGGTGCCGGTGATGGGACCGCCAACAGCTTCGATGATTGCTGTGGGGACTGCCATGTTGGCCCAGCGGAGTGCTACTCGGCCGGTGTTGCCTGTTACTTTCAGTGGCAGGCGGTGCGTGGCTTCGACTACTAGCGTTAGGGCACCGGGCCAGAATTTGTGGGCTAGCGTTAGAAATGCGTCGGGGACATCACGGATAAGTGTGACGGCTTGTTCGATGGAACTCACCAGGATCGGGAGCGCTTTGGTTTCGGGACGGCCCTTCACGCGGAAGACCGCTTCGATAGCGGCGAGATTGAATGGATCGACGGAGAGGCCGTAGAAGGTGTCGGTGGGAACGCCGACTACCTGGCCGCGTTTGATGAAGCCGGCGGCGTAGTCCACCACACGTTGTTCCGGAGTTGCGGCTGAAATTTTCAGGACTTCGACGGGCAAGTGATCACTCTCTGCGGGTTACGCCTCAAGTTCGCTACGGACGCTATCATAAGGGCTGCAATGGAAGCAAGCTGGTGGGCGCATTGATGTGCGCGATCCTAAGCGATGGCGGTTTGATGACCTTCCACGCTGATTCAGACCCAACGTCAAAGACGCCCGCCTAAAAGGCAAAAGCAGGCGGCCGCTACAACTGCAAGCCCAACTTCAAAATCAAACAGCATATCAAAGGCTGGCGCGGTGCTGCGGATGACTCGACGGAGCGATGAGCGTTTGTTAGGCTGGGGGCGTGGCGTCACACTTGAGTGAAGAGACGATTACGAGCCGCGAGAATAAGTGGCTGAAGATATTTCGGGGGGCTCTGCGTGGTACGGGGCCGGCCGAGGGTGAGCCGATTGGCGTCGAGGGACCGAAGTTGGTGGAGGATGCGCTGCGGTCGGGATTGCAGGCTGAGGCGTTGCTCGTGAGCGAATCCGGGGAGGCGTCGGACCTGGAACGGATTTTGCGCGCGGCTGGCGAGAGTGAGGCGGGGATTCCGCGTGCGCGGGTGATGCGGACTACGGACAAATTGTTCGCGTCGGTGGCGGGGACGGAGACGCCGCAGGGGGTGGCGGCACTTTTCGTGCAGCGTTCGTGGGAGTTTGATGATGTGGTGCGCGGGGCGGCTGCGCCTGACGGGGGTTTGCGTGGCGATGCGGCGCTGGTGGTGGTGATGGCTGCGGTGCAGGATCCAGGGAATGTCGGAACGATTGTGCGGTCGGCGGAGGCGTTTGGCGCGACCGGCGTGGTGACTACGCGCGGGAGCGCAGACCCGTGGTCGCCGAAGGCTTTGCGCGCGTCGGCGGGATCTGGTTTGCGCTTCCCTGTCCTGCGCGGGATGGCGGTTCCGGTGTTGCTTGCACAGTTGAGAGTGGCTGGGGTTAGGATTGTGGCCGCTAGTTCACATTCGGCTGTCGTTACTGGCGCTGGGGCTGACGCTGCGGCGGATTTGCGCGAGCCTGTGGCAATTTTTATTGGGAATGAGGGGGCTGGGTTGCCGCGCGAGGTGGAGCATGCGGCGGATGCGCGCATTTCGATAGCGATGAGCGCAGCGGTGGAGTCATTGAACGCGGGAGTGGCGGCTTCGGTGGTTTTGTACGAGGCGTCGCGGCAGAGGAAAGGCTTACCACAGATGAACACTGATAAAGGCTGATGAACGCAGATGAAAGCTTAGGCGTTTTTCAGTGGTGCGTTTGAACTGGCTTAAAACCATGGGACTTTTTCAAGCTACTCAACCTGACGAAGAATCGCCGGCGGGGCGGCCGCTGGCGGACAGGATGCGTCCGCAGAGCTTGGATGAATTTGTCGGGCAGGAAGAATTGCTTGGGCCTGGTAAACCTTTGCGCGTGCAGATTGAGCGCGATGATTTGACTTCTTTGCTCTTGTGGGGACCTCCGGGGTGCGGCAAGACTACTTTGGCACGGATTATTGCGCGGACTACGAAGTCGGAGTTCATTCCTTTCAGCGCGGTGCTTTCTGGGATCAAGGAAATTAAGGAAGTGATGGCCAAGGCGGAGGCCACGCGGCGTTACGGGCGGCGCACGATTGTGTTTGTGGACGAGGTGCACCGGTTTAATCGCGCGCAGCAGGATGCGTTTTTGCCGCATGTGGAGGCGGGAAACATTTTATTGATTGGTGCGACTACGGAGAATCCTTCGTTCGAGGTGATTGCGCCGTTGCTTTCGCGGATGAAAGTGTATGTGTTGAAGGCGCACACGGCGGAGCAGATCGTTTCGCTGCTAGAACGCGCGCTCGCGGTCGACGTGCGCGGACTTGGAAAGTTGAACGTCGCGGCAAATCTGGAGATATTGCATCGAATTGCGATTTTGGCGAATGGAGACGCGCGGGCGGCTTACAACACTTTGGAAGCTTTGGTGATGGGGACGGAACCTGGGCCAGAGGGGCGGCGGGTTTTGACGCAGGAGCGGCTCGAGGATGTGCTGCAGCGGAAGTTGCTGCCGTATGACAAGTCGGGCGAAGAACATTTCAATTTGATTTCGGCGCTGCACAAGTCTGTGCGCAATTCGGATGCGGACGCGGCGCTGTATTGGCTGGCGCGGATGCTCGAATCGGGCGAGGATCCGCTGTATATCGCGCGGCGGTTGGTGCGCATGGCGAGTGAAGATATTGGATTGGCTGAGCCGCACGCTATGGAAGTTACCATTGCGGCGATGCAGGCGTTTGAGTTGCTGGGACCGCCTGAGGGTCATTTGGCTTTGGCGCAGGCGGCGGTGTACTTGTCGCTCGCGCCGAAATCGAACGCCGTGTACAAGGCTTATGGGCGGGTGCAGGACGATTTGCAGAGCACAATGGCTGAGCCGGTGCCGCTACAGATACGGAATGCGGTGACGGGGTTGATGAACAATATCGGGTATGGGCAGGGATATCAGTACGCGCACGATTTCGAGGATAAGGTTACGGACATGAGTTGTTTGCCGGAAAGTTTGGCGGGGAGGACTTATTATCAGCCGACGGATCAGGGATTCGAGGCGAGGATTCGGCAGCGGTTGGAGGAAATACGGCGCATTCAGAAAAAGCCGGCGGAGACGAAAGAAAAGTGATGCGACGGAAAAGCCTTGCTTCAGGGGCCAAAGCACCTTTTTGGTACGGCTACATGGCGGGGCTGAAGCCCCGCCCTTCCCGCCCTTCCCGGCCTTCTCGGTCTCCCCACCTTCCCTGCGTTCCCTGCTCTTCCCAACCTTCCGATTCTTCCGGCTCAGCCGTTCCTGGGATGGCTTCTAATTATTTTTTGTGGCTCGTGGTGGTGTGCGTGCTTGCGGTGCCTGTGTTAGGGATTGCGGAAGTGAAGCAGGTGGCGGTGTTTGACCAGGACGTGCAGGCGTTTGCGATTTCGAACGACAATCATCTGGTGTATGCCGTGGAGCGGATGAAGCGGATCAAGAAATTGATTGTGGAGCATGACGATTTCTGGGTGGGCGACGTTGACGGAAAAAAGCGGAAGATTATCGACGGCGACAAGTTTACGCCAGTGCCCTCCTCTCCTGATGAGGAGCCTAGCGATCCCGGGGATTCCAAACATCCGCCTTTGCCGCATCAGCATAGCTATCAGGTTGACACGCTGACCTGGTCGCCGGACAGCAAGCGGATCGTGGTGAAGATGGATACTTCAGAGCTAGCGCAGCCCCGGGGTAGCATCGTGCAGCAACTGGATGAGCAGCAGACGGTGCGGCCGAACACGATTTTGTATTTGATGGACGCGGAGGGGCGAGAGATTTCGATTTCGGGATCGAAGACTGCGACGCTTTCGGATGCGTTTAATGCGGCGTGGTTGGCGGATGGGCAGACTTTGGTTTATTTGTCGAAAACTACCGGAGGGTTGAGCCAGATCAATGCGTTGCGTCCGGCGGATGGGAAGAAGCGCGTGCTGTTTGATGGGTTCACGTTCGCGGCGGTGGCGTGGGACACGAAGCGCAACCAGGCGTTTGCGATTGAACAGAATACGCGGCTGGTGGGGCCGCCGAAAATAATGCAGTTGGATTTGACCGCGGAACGCGTGACAGAACTGGGATCGGTGGAGGAGTACGCGGGTTTTTTGACGGTGGCGCCTTCGGCGAAGAAAATCGCTTATTTCAAGGATGGGGATACGCTGGAGGTGCGCGACGTAGTCGGCTCTGCGCGGCCGGTGGTGGTGCGCGTGGCGATTGGGGAATTCCAGTGGGCACGAGATGAGCAGCATATTTTGTTGAAGCGCGGGCAGCCGCAGCAGTCGAACAATTTGGTTTGGGTGGGAGTTTATAGTGGAACGTTCGAGCCATTTTTTCACGGGTTGGAGTTTCATAGTTTTGCGATTGCGCCGGATGGGGAGACGGTCGGGGTGACGGAACCGGGGAAACGGGCACTGGTGATGTATCGGTTTTAGTGTGGGGCTGAGGCAATTCAAAGGCACCACAGATGAACGCAGATGAACACTGATAAAAGCGATTCAATCGGAACCCATCAAGCAACGGCGAAGGATTACCGCAGAGGACGTAGAGAACGCAGAGAAAACAACGGCTACGGCTGCCCGGTTCGATGAAGCCGAAACGGCCGCTACAGAATCAAAAGCAACCTCAAAGGCGCCCAGCTAAAGTTGCCCGCTATAAATTCAGCGGCGACGTCCAATGCGACGGCAACGTCAACAACGCCCGCCTCAAAGGCAAAAGCAAGCGGCCGCTACAAATGCAAGCTCAACGTCAAAATCAAAAGCAACGTCAAACGCTGGCGGGGTCCTTTGTTAGGCGGAGGCGGCGGACGTGTTCTTTTAGGATGCAGGCGTTCATTGTGACGAAGAGGCCGGCGCGGCGGGCGCGGTCGGCTGCTTCGTGATGGATTACACCTTCTTGCATCCAGACGGCGCGGACGTTGATGCGGATGGCGGAGTCGACGATGTCTGGCACGAACTCGGAGCGGCGGAAAATATTCACGATGTCTACTTTTTCGGGAATGTCTTCCAGGCGCGCGTAGCACTTCTCACCCAGGACTTCCGTTTCCAGCGGGTTTACGGGGATGATGCGGTAGCCGACGGATTTCAGGTAATCGGCCACGCCGTAGCTGGGTCGAAATTTGCGATTGGAGAGGCCCACTACGGCGATGGTGCGACTCGTCTTCAGGATTTCTGTGACCGGATCGTGGGGTGCGGCCGGAGTGCTTCCGCGCACCGGCAGGTTTGTGGACGCGTTAAAGTCGTGGGTGGATTCAGTCATCAAATGTCCCGGGAATCTCCTTCCAGAAATTGGCGAATGGATGGTTGCGATTCGCGCGGCGTAGTGTCTCTTACCAGGGCGAGCGAGTCCAGAAATTTTTTGTTTTCTTCGTGGGTGCCGACCGAGACGCGGATGGCGGTGGGCAGGCCCATCCAGCGCATGGGCCGTACGATTACTCCCCGGGTGAGGAGTTCTTCGCTGATGGGTTCGGCGTCACGTCCGAATTCGACGAGAAGGAAATTCGCGAAGGACGGGACGAATTGGATCGCCATTGATTTCAACCCTGCGGAGAGTTGGGCTAGGCCGGTGCGATTGGATTCGACGGATTTGCGAACGTGTTCTGCGTCTTCGAGCGCTGCCAGGGCTGCGGATTGCGCTACGCCGGAAGTGTTGAATGGGCCGCGGAGCTTGTTCATTTCGTTGAGCAGGTCGGCGGGGCCGATGCCGTAGCCGATGCGCAGGCCTGCCAGCCCGTACACTTTGGAAAAAGTGCGGAGGACGATTACGTTGCGGCGGCGTTGCGCAACTGCTATGGAGCGCGAGTAGTCGGGGCGCTCGACGTATTCGAAGTAGGCTTCGTCTACTACTACCAGTACGGTTTCGGGGACGCGGGCTAGGAAGGAGTCGAGCTCGTCGGCGCTGAACATGGTGCCGGTGGGATTGTTCGGATTCGCGAGGTAGACGATTTTCGCATCGGGCGGGAGATTGCGGGCGATCGAGTCGAGATCGAATGCGTAATTGCGCAGGGGAATTTCGAGCAGGCGGGCTCCGGCGGCGCGAATGGCGATGTAGTAGAGCGGGAAAGAGCCGTGGGAGGCGACGCCACAATCGGCGCTGGTGAGCGTGATGCGCGCGGCAAGGTCAATTAGTTCCGTTGAGCCTGCGCCGAGAATTATATTGTCGATGGGAACGGCGTGTTTCTGGGCTAGGGCTTCGCGGACGTAGAAGCCGCTGCCGTCGGGATAGCGATTGGAATCGGCGAGAGCTTTTTGTGCGGCGGCGATGGCTAGGGGCGACGGGCCTAGGGGATTTTCGTTCGATGCGAGTTTGATCGGGTGCATGTTTAGTTCGCGTTCGACCTCTTGGATTGGTTTTCCGGGCACGTAGGGAGCGAGCGCGCGAATGTGAGGTGGGACGAGATCATGAATCCGTTTGGTCATTCAGTGCGATGGCTCAGCGCCTTCCCTTGGGGCCTGTGAAATTTCCTGGTTTTGGTTTGTGATGGCCGGGGGCGCTGCGTTTTGGTGCGCCTGGGCGTGGTTTCATTCCCGTGGGGCGTCCGCCAGATTTTGTGAATTTACTTTTCGCGCGGCCGAAGGCGCCGGGTTCGGAGGGCTTGCGCGATTTCCAGGGGGCGCCGGATTTGCGGCTGCTTCCTGCTGCGCCGCCGCCGCGGAATTTCGCGCCTGGGCCTTCGCTCGGGCGTCCGCTTAGTTGTGATGATTCGGTGCGGCGCCAGGGGGCTTCTGATTTTGGTTTGATTGGGCGATCGTAGTCTGAGTCTTGATCTGGGCGCTGGAAAGAATCTGGGAGGAATTTCTGGAATGGCTTTCCGCTGTGATGTGGTTTTGCGCCGCCGGGGGCTTCCCTTCTGAAGGGTGGTCGGGGCTTCCAGGGACCGCGCGGTTTTTCGTCGTGCGATTTCGGGCTGTGGGATTTTGCACCGAATGATTTTGCAAATGGCGGCTTTGAGGGACGTCCGCCTGCGGCTGCGGGGCGTGATTTGAAATCGGGGCGCGCGGGATGGCCTTGGCGCGAATTCTGAAAGCTTTTTCGTGGCGGGGCGGAGAATGGAATTGCTGCTGCTGGCGGTGATCCTGGCGGCATAGGGCGATCGTGCGGCGCGGGCTTGAAATTCTGATGCGGGCGCGGTGTGCTGCCATCACGCGGGATGAACGGCTGAGGTGGGCGCTTTGCGTCGCCGGGTTTTGGCTTGGGTTGATAGGGGCGGCGCTTCACGAAGGGACGGCGCGGGACCGCCGCTGAAAATCCTAGCGTGGGCGTTCCTGGCGCTGGAGGCGTTGCTGTTGCCAGCAGACCAGATTGAGTGCGTGTCAGTATCGCGGGGTGTGCTGTGGGGCTGATCGGCGTCGCGCCCGGTTGCACCAGGCGGCGCAGCGTGTTTACTTCGGCGTCTGAAAGCGGGCGATAGGTGCCTGCGGAAAGATCTTCGAGGGCGAGGTTGCCGATTTTGACGCGCTTGATTTTTTCCACGGGATGGCCGGTCTGGAACAGGCGATTGCGCAGCTGGTCGCGTCGGGCTTCGGAGAGTGTGACTTCGTACCAGGGAGCGTCTTTGCCTTTGATGCGCGTGATGCGGGCGCCCGTGGATTGCGCCAGGCTTTCGATTTCTTCGAAGGTCAGGAGAGTTTTCAATTTTAGGTTGTAGGTTTGCGGCACGTGGTGCGCTTTGAGCATCAAGTTCGCTAGCTCGCCGTCGTTGGTGAGGAAGACGAGGCCGAGGGAGTGGTATTCCAGGCGGCCGACAGGAAAGACTCGCTGCGAGACGCCGTGGAGCAGATCGGTGAGGGAGCGGCGGCCTTCGGGGTCGATCATGGTGGAGACTACTTCGGGCGGTTTGTTCAGGAGGAGATAAACGCGCTCGGTTTCTGGGCGCAGGAGTTTGCCTTGGACTTTGATGTGGTCTTTGGATTCGTCGGCTTTGCTGCCTAGTTCGGTGATGGTTTGGCCGTTCACGGTGACCAGGCCGGATTTTATTAGTTCTTCGGCGTGGCGGCGGGAGGCGATGCCGGCGCGCGCAATAATTTTCTGTAGTCGTTCGAGCATGGGAAGGCTGAGTGGCTCCGTGGTGCTTGTATAGCTTAACGGAAAAGCGGGCTGGGAGCGAATCGGAAGGTTGGCCGAGCGCGAAAGGCGCGGGAGTGCGTTCGGGATGACCCGCGGATCTTTCCTTCTGCTAAGCAACGGCGAAGGATTACCGCAGAGGCGCAGAGAACGCAGAGAAAACAACGGCAACAGCTGCCCGGTTCGATGAACCTGAACCGGCCTCTACAATTGCAACGGCAACGTGAAAGGCTGGCGGTCTGAAGACCGCCGCTACGAATTCACACCCAACGGCAAAGTCAAATACGCCCGCCTAAAAAGCAAAAGCAGGCGGCCGCTAGGAAGGCAAAGTCAAACGCTCGCTAGTTTTCTGAATCGGAGGATTGGCTGCCGGGACCGGCGCTGGCTGCGGCGGCGCGGGACTTATCGGCATCTTCGGACCGGGTTTCGGACGCAGCAGCGGTGGACACCTCTTCAGTGACTGCGACGGCGTCTTCGGCGATCGCGTCTTCTGTAGAGACTTCTTCGGCGACTGCGGCTTCGGCGGCAACTTCTACGTTGACGACTTCTGTATCGACAACCACTTCGCCGATTGCTGCGGAGTCTTCGGGTTGGGCTTCGGCTATGCCTTCGTCGGAGCCTAGAGCGGCTTGGGCTAGGGCTTCGAATTCTTTCAGGCTGGGGAGTTCGTCGAGGTCGGAGAGGCCGAAGCGCATCATGAATTGTTTTGATGTGCGATAGAGGATGGGGCGGCCGATGACTTCTTTGCGGCCGGCGGTGGTGATCAGGCGTTTTTCGAGAAGGGTTTTGATCACGCCGCCTACGTGGACACCGCGGATTTCGTTTATTTCGGGGACTGTGACTGGTTGCTTGTACGCGATCACGGCTAGAGTTTCCAGCGCGGGCATCGTGAGGCGCAGCGGCGGTTGCAGGCTCTTGATGAATTTGCGGACTACGTCGTGATGTTGGGCTTTGGTGTAAAACTTCCAGCCGCCGGCTACTTTGCGGACTTCGATGCCGCGGTCTTCGGTTTGGTAGGCGGCGGTGAGTTGTTCGAGCGCGGCGCGGGCTTCGGGTTTTTCGATGCCGAGGGCTTTGGAGATTTGGTCGAGCGTGGCGGGCTCGTCGGCGGCGTAGATTATGGCTTCCAGTGCGGCTTCGATTTCTTGTGGCGTCATGCGTTTCCCC
Organism: uncultured Acidobacteriota bacterium; assembly: GCA_963786205.1. Taxonomy (GTDB): domain Bacteria; phylum Acidobacteriota; class Terriglobia; order Acidiferrales; family UBA7541; genus Palsa-295. Next base: position 1,555,150 of record CAWAYG010000005.1, on the reverse strand, counting down.
TTGGAGATTGCGGTGGCGCGGTTGGTGCGGTTACGGCAACGGCAGAAGCAGATCCCTCTCTGCGTCCCGCGCCCGCCAAACTGCGGCGGGAAAGAAACAGCGCGGGACTCCGTTCGGGATAACACGTTGGTACGGAGACGCTGAAAATCGGCGCCGAGGTGGAGTCGCTTGCCGCAGAATCCGTTGCTGCGTTTAGCGTCGATTTTGCGAAAGCAATCTTCACAGGTATTGCTCCTCGATTTGGGACATGGCGTCTGGGCCGGCGAAGACGGCGTCGAACATTTTGTGTTTGCGCAGGCGGATGTCTTCGAACAGGTCGGATTGCACTAGCAGGACGGCTTGCATGCGGACCATTTCCAGGACGGCTAGCAGGGCGACGATCATGGCGTTTCTGGTTTCGCAGGTTTCGAAAAATTCGATTAAGGAGACGGGATCGTCGGTGACCACCAGGCGCTGGCGGAGGCGGTCCATCATTTGCGCGATGGAGACGGTGTCGTGGCGCAGGCCGAATTGCGGGACTTCTTTGCGGCGTTCGAGAACTTGCTGGAACGTTTTGACCAGGTCCACTAGCGAGACGACCAGCTCGCCTTGTACTTCGTCGCCGCCGTAGAGAGATTTATCGGGATGCGACCAAACGTTGGCTTCGACTTGTTGTTTTTGATAGAGGAGCTGGGCGGCATTTTTGAATTTTTCATGCTCCAGCAGGCGGTGGACTAACTCGTCGCGCGGGTCTTGTTCTTCGGCGGCTAGGAGTGGATCCACTGGTAGCAGCATTTTCGATTTGATGTGGATGAGGCTGGCGGCCATGTAGATGAAGTCGGCGGACACGTCTATGTCTAGTTTTTCGAGCTGGTGGAGGTAATCGAGATATTGCTCGGTGATTTTGGCGATGGGGATATTGTGGATGTCCATCTCCTGCTTGCGGATGAGATCGAGCAGGAGATCTAGCGGGCCTTCGTACGCCGGTAGATTGATGCGATAGGGTGATGCCATTATTCGCCTGTTGCCACGTTTCCTGCACGCGCCGGGCTGGATGACTGACGCGCTTCGTCCCATTGGAAGATCGCGTTGCGGACGCGTTTCATGGTTTTGCGCGCGACCTTCTGGGCTTGCTTGGAGCCGGTGTCGAGGATATCCCAAACTTGCTGTGGATTGGCCTCAAATTGTTTGCGGCGTGCCTGGATAGGCTCGATCCACTTCACCAGGTTTTCGGCCATTTCTTTTTTGCAGTCCACGCAGCCGATGGCGGCGGAGCGGCAGTCGCGGTCAATGCGGGCTACCGTGTCGGGCGTGGAAAATAATCTGTGATAAGCGAAGACTGGGCAGATTTCTGGGCGACCGGGGTCGGTGCGGCGGACGCGCTGCGGGTCGGTGAGCATGTTGCGGGTTTTGGTGCGGATTTCGTCAGGGGGATCGGTTAGCCAGATGGCGTTGTCGTAGGATTTGGCCATGCGGCGGCCGTCGAGGCCGGGCAGGCGGGGGGTTTCGGTGGGGAGATAACTAGGCTCCCGAAGTATTTTTCTGTCCGAGATTAGATGCCTCGACTCCATAGGAAGGCGGTCGAGGAAGTTCTGGAATCCCTCTTCACGAATCTGTCGCTTTATCGCCTGCTCGACAGCAAGTTTCATATCCGACGTAAACGGTTTTTCGCCCCAAGCAAATGCCGGAAGGCTCATCCATGCCGGGGCGGAGCCAAGTATCCGTTCGCGTGCCGGCCGATTCGCTAAGTCAAAAAATTCATCCTTGATAGCCAGTCCCCAGGCAGTGTTAAACCGGCGAACGACTTCACGAGTTAGTTCAACGTGGGGCGCTTGATCTTCTCCCACGGGAACTAACAATTCTCGCTTCGGCTCGCCGTACATTACGATGTCGGCGGATTGGAGTAGCGGGTAGCCTAGGAAGCCGTAGGTGCCTAGGTCGCGGCCTTTTAGGTTTTCGATTTGTTCTTTGTAGGTGGGGACGCGCTCTAGCCAGCTTAGCGGAGTGATCATGGAGAGGAGGACGTGGAGCTCGGCGTGTTCCAGGACTTGGGATTGCACGAAGAGCGTGGATTTTTGTGGGTCTAGGCCTACCGCTAGCCAGTCCATGGCTACTTGCAGCGTGTTTTCGGCGATGGAGGAGGTGTCTTCGTAGTGGGTCGTGAGGGCGTGCCAGTCGGCCACGAAGAAGTAGCAGTCGTATTCTTGTTGGAGCTTTAGCCAGTTGGCTAGGGCGCCGAAGAAATGGCCCAGGTGGAGGCGGCCGGTGGGGCGCATGCCGCTGAGAACTCGTTTCTGTTTAGCCAAGATTGGTTCGATCTCCTAGGTTCGGGCTTGGTGCTCACGTTTCGGGCTCGGCGAATTGAAATTTAAACCGCTCGGCTGCCCTGCGGGCGAACAGGCTGCCGCCACAGATGCAGAACCAACGGCAACCGCTGCCCGGTTCGATGAACCTGAACCGGCCGCTACAAAAGCGACACCAACAGCAACTTCAAAGACGCCCGCCTAAAAGGCAAAAGCAGGCGGCCGCTACAAATTCAAAACCACAATCAACTGCGAAGAGCCGGCAGGACGCCGGCGCCAAAAAATCCAACACCAACTTCAACGGCGCCCAGCTGAAGCGAGTCGCTACACAATCAAAAAGACGCACGGCGCTCAGTGCCGCAGCAGGTCGCGGGCGATTACCAGGCGCTGCATTTCGCTGGTGCCTTCGTAAATCGTTAGGACCCGGGCGTCGCGATAGTAGCGCTCGACGTCGGTCTCGCGCGAGTAGCCGCTGCTGCCGTGGACTTGGACGGCTTTGTGGGCTACGCGGTTGGCCATTTCGCTGGCGTATAACTTTGCGCGCGGGGCGCTCGAGCCGCGCGGGCGCGTTTGCGTGTTGCCCACTTCCCTGCCTCGCGAGTCTTTGTCGCGCAATTCCTTGTCACGTTGCCACGCTGCGTAGTGGGTTAGAGCGCGGGCGGCGGAGACTTCTGTTTCCATGTCGGCTAGCATCCATTGGATGGCTTGATATTCGGCGATCGGGTGGCCGAAAGTCTTGCGTTGCTTGGCGTAGCGCGTGGCGGCTTCTAGCGCGCCTTGGCCTACGCCTACGGATTGCGCGGCGATGCCGATGCGGCCGCCGTCGAGCGATTCCAGGGCTATGCGCAGGCCTTGGCCTTCTTCGCCCAGCCGATTTTCCGCGGGCACGCGGCAATCTTGCAGCGAAATTTCCGCTGAGCGCGAAAGGCGCAGACCCATTTTATCTTCGTAGCGGCTGATGCGGAAGCCGGGAGAATTTGGTTCGACGAGGAAGGCCGTGACGCCGCGGCTGCCTGCTACCGGATCGGTTTTCGCGAATACGATATAGAGGCCGGAGACGCCGCCGTTGGTGACCCAGGCTTTGGTACCGTTCAGGACGTAGTGATTGCCGTCGCGGACGGCGCGGGTTTGGATACCGGCGGCGTCGGAGCCGGCTTGCGGTTCGGTGAGGCAGAAGGCGCCGAGAATTTCGCCGCGGGAGAGGCGGGAGAGATATTTTCTCTTTTGCTGATCGCTGCCGGACTTCCAGAGCGGGATGGCTACTACGGAATTGGTGACGCTGAGGGCCACGGCGGTGGAGGCGTCGACGCGAGCGACTTCTTCCAGCATTAGGGCGTAGCTGACGGTGTCTGTGCCGGCGCCGCCCCATTCTTCGGGGACTAGCATGCCGCAGCAGCCTAGTTCGCCGAGTTTCTTTAGCTGTTCCGCAGGGAATTTCTCCTGGCGCTCGTATTCGCGGAGGATGGGGCGCATTTCCGTCTCCATGAATTGGCGGACGGTGTCGCGGATTAGGATTTGGTCGCTGCTGAGTGAAAAATCCATCGAGAAAGGTGTAGGAGCGATGCTAGCACAGTGCGATGGTCAAAGGCACCACAGATGAAGGTGATGCAATGGGGACGTTGTGGCCAGGGTTTGCGGCGGAGTTCAAAATCACCACTGATGAACACAGATAAACACTGATAAAGGCAATGATGAAAGCGTTCGAAGAGAAAGGCGAAAAGATTTAAGGCAGAGGTCGGAGCGCAGCGGCGCAGAGCAAACCAACGGCAAAGACGCCCGCCTTAAAAGCAAAAGCAGGCGGCCGCTACAAAGTCAAAAGCTCGCGCCGCGTGTTGCTATTCGACGTTGGTTTTCTTTTGGACTTCTGGGGGTTTCAGGCGCTCGCTTAGTTTGGATTTTTTGCCGGCTCTTACTTCTACTGATTGGGTTTTGGAAATGAGGCCTTTGGATTCGAAGACTACTGTGTAGTGGCCGGGTTTTAGGCCTTCGAAGCTGTAGCCGCCTGTGCCGTCCGTCGAACCGTTTGTGGATTCTTTCGTGCTGAGATCGGTGAGGGTGACTTGTGCGCCTGCTAGCGGGGAGCCTTGGTGATCGGAGACGTTGCCCGAGATGGAGCCGGTGCTGACTGGGGCGTGTGCTGGGGCCGGGACTTTGGCGGGTGCTTGGGCGTTTGCTTGGATTGGCGCGGCCGGCCTGAGGAACAAAATCGAGATGATGCAGATTGCCGCTACGGTGGCGAGACGGTTAAATTGTTTATTGCGTGACATATCCCTCCTGAAAATGCGTTTACGTTTCGTCCAACCCTTGAGCCGACGCCGCGGCGTTACAGTTTCAAAAGCTCGCGCAGGCGTTTGGTTTGGGCGCGCGAGACGGGAATTTCGCTGGCGCGCTTGTCGTTCATTTTCAGCATGTAGCTGGACTTGAACCAGGGGACGACTTCCTTGATGTGATTGATGTTGACGAGGTAGGAGCGGTGCGCACGCCAAAAGTGATCGGCATCAAGCGAGGCGGAAAGCTCTTCGATGGTGCGGTAGTTGGAGACGCCTTCGAAGTCGCGAGTGAAAATTGTGATGGTGCCGTCTTGGATCGAAGAGTAGATCATGTCGTCGGCGTCCACCAGGAACATGCGTTCTTGGGATTTTACTAGGAGCTTTACCGGTTGCGCGGATTTGGCGTTTGTTGCGGGGGCGGTTAGCTGGCCCATTAGAGTTTCGAGGCGTTCGACCGGGGAGGTGTGCGCGTCTACCATTTTTTTGGCGCGTTGCAGGGCTTTGGCTATGCGGGCTTTGTCGAAGGGCTTCAGGACGTAGTCAACTGCGTTTACGTCGAAGGCTTGGATGGCGTAGTTGTCGAAGGCGGTGGCGAAAACGATTTGCGGGACGCGTAATTTGCGTTCCAGGAGTTTTTTGATTACGCCGAAGCCGTCCAGGCCGGGCATTTGCACGTCCAAGAAGACCAGGTCGGGATCGTGTTCTTTGATTAGCGTGACGGCTTCCAGGCCGTTCTTGCCCAGGGCTACTACGTTTACTTCTGGAAAGCCCTTCAGCAGGTAGAGCAGCTCGTCGCGGGCTGGGCGCTCGTCGTCGACTATGACTGTGTTTATGGGCATGGAGTTTGTTTGCCGGAAGCAGTATATGCAACGGGGGTGGGGGCGGCAAGAAATCGCGTGGGCGGAGGATGAACCGTACTTACGGCAGAGACGCAGCGTGCGCAGAGAAAGGCGGGAGAGATCCTTCGGTCGACTTGAGGCAACGGCGCCGCCCTCAGGATGACGATGCTGGTTACATCGTCAGCTGGGTTAGTATGATGATCGAATGCCGAGTTAGGGAGCGATTGTGGCGAAGAAAAACTCTACGGCGAAAGTTTTGAGCAGCGAGTTGGTTTTGCACACGCGGGTGTTTGATGTGCAGCGGGAGAAAGTGATCGAGCCGAGCGGCGTCGAGGCTACGCGGGACATTATTGTGCATCCGGGGTCGGTGGTGGTGCTGCCTGTGTTGCCCGACGGGCGGATCGTGTTGATCCGGCAATATCGGCATAGCGTGCAGCAGTATTTGTGGGAATTGGTGGCGGGGCGGCGGGATGGGGAGGAGAGTTTTGTGGCCGGGGCGCGGCGGGAGTTGCAGGAGGAGACTGGGTATACGGCGCGGTCGATGAGGCTGCTGGTGGATTTGTTTCCTAGTCCGGGATTCTTGCGGGAGAACATGGCGATATTCTTGGCTACCGGGTTGAAGCAGGGGGCGGCAAATCCTGAGCCAGACGAGAAGATCACGCAGGCGATTGTTACGTTGCGTGAGGCGCTGGCGTGGATACGGCGGGGGAAGATACGGGACGGGAAGACGGTGGCGGGGATTTTGTATTACACGAAATATTTTGCGCAGAGAAAGTGAGCGGCGTGGCATTGGCACGAAAAGCAGATCCTTCTCTCCGTCCCGCGCCCGCCAAAGTACGGCGGGAAGGAAAAAGTGCGGGGCTGCGTTCGGGATGACACGTTATTTTTTTGGGGGTGCCACGTCGCAGATCGGGAGATTGGCCTTCTCGGGCGTGGGCTGTACGTTGGTTCAATGGGTGATTGAGCACTGCTGCTTGCCTGTGATCCTCTGGTTCCCATCCTTGCTGCTATGCTGGAATTTCTGCGTTTATTCGTGCGTTATTGCAGCATAGGAGCATGACTTATGGCTGATGCGAAGCTGGTGGGGATCATTTACAAGGTACTTTCGTGGAGCAGTTTGGCGGCTTTGATTTTGACGATTGTGCTGGTGTTGCACAAATCGCCGGCGCCGGTTATTCCGTTTGATCCTGGCGCGGCGGCGCGGGCGGAGCAGAAATTTGCGGCGGCGGATCAGGCTAAGGCTTCGGGGCAGGCGGGGCAGGTGGCCTTGGATCGCAGCGAATTGAATTCTTATTTGGCGCAGAGCTTGCAAACGGAGGCTCCTGGAGGGACTTCGACCGCAGTTCCTGGCAGTGGTTCGGGCGCTGCGCCTGTGGTTCCGGCGGCGGGTGGCGGTGGGAATGCGGTGAATGATCCTAGTGCGGCTTTGGCTGCGGGCGATCCGCGGTCGCTGGAAGATGTGCAGTCGTCGGTGAAGGATGTGAAGGTGGATTTGGTGGGCGACCTGGTGAAGGCTTATGTGATTTTCGATTTTCATGGGAAAGATATTTCGTTGGAACTGGACGGGCATTTGAGCTCGGAGAATGGAATGATGAAATTTGAGCCGGTTAGCGGGAAGTTGGGATCGTTGCCTTTGCCACAGTCTACTTTGAACGCAGCGGTGGAGAAGATGATGGCTTCGCCGGAAAATCGGGACAAGTTGCGTTTGCCGGCGGATATTAGTGATATCAAGATTGTGGATGGGAAGGCGGTGATTCAGTACAAGCAGTGATGCGCGGCGCGGGCGTCGGAAAGGCACGAGACTTGACACAGAGGGCACAGAGGAAGTGCGGAGAAAAATCTGGGAAGGCAACGGCGTTTCACCGCAGAGGCGCTGAGGACGCAGAGAAAATCTAAGGCAAGAGAGATCCTTCGCTGCGCTCAGGATGACGGCTCGCGTTTTGAAACGCCAATCGGGAGATTGGCGTTCCCAGGGGTGGCCTTCCGGGGTTAGCGTTGCTGAGATTGGCGTTCACGGCCGCGGAGTCTGGCGGTCGTGGATGGCGCGGGCTGTGACTTGGGCTTGGGCTCCTACTTGGGGAGACATGCCGTCGGCGCCGCGGATGAACGCGTTTACGTAGGGTAAATCTTCTGGGCGGCCCGTGAGGAATAACGCACGCAGGGCTTCCCAGGCCATGCTTTCGTTGGGGGCTAACGCTAGGATCGGTTGGCCTACGGAAACTGTGGCGCCTGTTTGCACCAGCCAGTGATCTACTGTGCCGGGGACTTTGGCGCGGACTTCGTTGCTCTTCCCTGCTTCGCTACTCTTTCCTGCTGCGCCACCATTGCCTGTCGAGTCGATGTGAGCTACCAGCGTGCCGGGATTCACGATATCTCCGGGCTTTAGACGCGTCATTAGCAGGCCTGTTTGCGGCGCATTCATCACGTAGGGTTGCAGCATAGAGACTATTTGGGCGTGGCCGGAATCGTCTTGGAAGCGGACTAACGACAGGGCGGCGTTGCGTTGGACCATGGGGTTGGGATCGTTCAGCATTGGTAGCAGCGCTTGGTGGAATTCGGGGGCGGTGTTGTCTTGGCCCATGACCCAGGCGTCGGTGACACGGATTTCGTCTATAGGATCTTTCGACAGCGCGACCATTTGCGGATACCACTTACGGACGGAGGTGTCGCTGCGTTCGATGCGGGTTTCGAATTGCGAGAGGACGTGCTGGATTTCGCGAGGGTGGGAGCGGTCGGCGAGGGCTTTGGAGATTTGCACGTCGGTGATGGGGCGGCCGAACCAGGTGGCGTTCCAGAACAGGAACGGCATGACTACGAAGGAGAGCGTGAGGACTACGATGCCTAGCGCCCAGCGTCCACCGAAGGATTTCAGAGGCTTGGTGGCTGCGTCTATGGGAGCGGAAGTTGGAGCTGACGAATTCATTTGTTGCTGCGATCGAGCCGGGCTGCGCTGGAAATCATTTGGTGGTGGGCTCGGTAGACGTCGGCGGTGGCGCGGCGGGTGCGGGCTTCGGCGCGGACGCTGCGGTGGCCGGAACTGCTGCCGGAGCGCCGGCGGATGCGGCTGGTGCAGCGACGGGAGGCTTCGGCGGTGCCGCCGTTGCGGCAGGAGTGGCGGTAGTTGCTGCGGGCTTCGCGGGCGCGGCTGCAGCTTTCGCCGGAGCGGCCACCGCGGGCGCAGGCTTCAAGAACGGAATCAGGCCGGCCTGCCAGAGCATGTGCGCGAACATCGCGCCGAAAATTCCGGCGATCATCAGGGCGATCAGGAGCAGCATGATGCCGTCAATGCCGCTGGTGAGGAGGCCGCTGGTGATGTCCCAGACGATTCCCCAGAGACAAATCAGGATGGCCGCGGTACAGAGAGCGCCGATTTCGATGCGGTGCGCTTTGGACGTCATGTCCACGCCTCCTGCTGTTGCGGCGGTGGTCATCGGGAGACTTTATCCAGAATCATCCAACCGAGCAGCAGCGGAATATGCGCGACGGTGGCGTGCATGAGCCACTTCGCGCGAACGTTGGTGCGCACACGGTTGGCCCAGTAGGAGACCTGTAGAAGCAGGAGTCCCAAGATCAGAGCGCCGTAGAAATAATGAATGCCCGCCATGCCTAGCACCGCGGGCAGCAGGCTTACCGGAATCAGGATCGCGGCGGTGGCGATGATCAGGCGGAAGGTACGGTCGCCGGAGCGGTCAACTACCGGGAGCATGAGGATGCCGGCGCGGCTATAATCTTCGCGGTACATCCAGGCGATGGCCATGAAGTGCGGGAATTGCCAGAAAAACAAAATCGCGAAGAGTATCCACGCTCCGGCGGAGAGCGTGCCAGTGGCGGCGGCCCAGCCGATCAATGGGGGTAGCGCGCCTGGGATGGCGCCTACGGCTGTGGCGAGGGTGGTGCGCGTCTTCAACGGGGTGTATGCGCCGAGGTAGGAGACGCTGGTCGCTAACGCTATAAGTGCCGCGAGGCCGTTTACCGCGAGCGCGAGCCAGATGGTGCCGGCGATGATGGTGGCGACGCCGAAAAGCAGAACCTCTCTTGGTTGCAGAATTCCGAGAGGCAGCGGGCGCGAGGCCGTGCGGCGCATGACTGAGTCCATGTGGCGCTCGACGTATTGATTGAGCGCGGCGGTGCCTCCTGCGACGAGCAGAGTGCCGCAGAGCGTGTTCATCAGGCGCGCCCATTCCATGGGGCCGCTGGAACCGAGGTAAAAACCGGCGACGGTAGTGATGACGACTAGGAAGGTGACGTCCGGCTTTGTGAGCACGACGTAGGCCCACGGCTTTTCGTAGGCGGTGATGGCTTCGGCGCGGCCGTTGCTCATGGCGTCGTGTCCGTTGTGCGCATGATTCTCACAGTGCTCATGCTCGCGAGCCTTCGGTGCTGGAGCCGGTCGCGGGCGAGCCGGTAACCGCGGTGGCGGCTGAGACTGTAGCATCGTTGCGAATCGCGCGGAAAGCAGAAAGCGCGAGGACTACGCTGGCTGCAAGGGTGAGCGCGCCTACCAGGACGTGCGCTACTGTGAGGATCACGTACGCCGTATTGGGCTGCTGGGCTTTGATTTCTTGCACTACCGCCCAGTACGCGGCGATTCCCAGAAGAAATTGTGTGCCGATGGAGGCCATCAGCAGGACGCCCCAGCGGCGGAGTTGCTTTACGTTGCCGAAGCGGACTCGGACGGTGCGGCTGGTCCAGATGGCGAGGAATAGTGCGACGAATGCGCCGATGATGTGCGGGAGGATCTGGAATGCGCCGTGCCGGAAGCCTGCGCCCAAGATCAATTGGACAAATATGGCTGCGGCGGTGATGGCCGAGAGCGTGCGCAGCGGCGGTGAGGCTGGGTCGTCGAGCTTGGGCGGAGCGCTATTCCACCATCGGCTAGTGAAAAGGCTTAGGCTCACCACCGTAATGAAGAAAATCTGGGCGAGGATGGCGTGGATCGTCGCGGTGAGCGCTGGATTGTGGAAGAGGACGCGCATGCCGCCTAGGACTGCTTGGGCGATTACCAGGATTAATGCGGTGAAGCCGAGATTTCTGAGGAAGCGGGAGCCGCTGCGAGCTAGGAGGATGGCCAGGACCAGCGTGAGAATTGCGACTGTGCCGGCCATCAGGCGATGCGCGTATTCGTAGCGGATGCCGCCGACCAGCGGCGGGATGATTTTTCCGTAGGCTAGCGGCCAATCCGGGACGGAGTCGGCGGCGTCGTTGCTGGTGACTAGGGCGCCGGCCATCAGGAGAAGGATGGTGCAGGCCGAGGTGGCGAAGGCGAAACGGTGTAGGCCTGGGGTGATCGCTGATTCGTTGGTGGCGGTTTCGGGCATTTTTTTCAGAAAAGTACCGTAACACATTTGGGGCCGCGATTCATGTCGTGCGTGCTGCGCCGATGGATTGCAAAAGCAGAAGCAAACCACAGGCTGCCCGGCCAAATGGCGGGACCGGCCGCTACACTTTCAAAGCCAACATCAAGCAACGGCAACGTCAAAAGCAACAGCAAGGTCAAACACGCCCGCCTAAAAAGCAAAAGCAGGCGGCCGCTACAAATTCAAGAGCAACGTCAGATGCGAACAGCATCGGGGCGGGTCCCGCTTTGCGGGATCCACCCCTACTGCGTTTGATGCTTGGACTAGTCCGCTGGTGGCGCTGCCGGCGCGGCGGCGTTGAATTTAAATTGAACTGTCTTTGATTCTTTGGGACCGATGGTTACGGTCTGGTCCTGCGTTCCGTACTTTTCCTGCCACGCTTCGATGGTGTAGGTGCCCGGAGGGAGGTTCTTCAGCGCGAACGAGCCGTCCTTCGCGGTGATGGCGTAGTAGGGATTCTTGAAAACGAAGATGTAGCTCTTCATCCAGGGATGGACGTTGCACTTTACCGGGATGGCGAGCTCGGGACGCGCGAAGGAATCGTCGATGGGCGAGGTGCCGGGAGCTTGCGATTTGTTCCACTCGCGATTGTCTTTGGGCATCGGGTGAATGTTGTGGGTGGTCTGGTCGTCGTTCTTCACTTCAAAGGTTTGACCGGCCATGACGGCGATAATGTGCGGGGAGTACATGCAGCCCTTTTGCTCGAGCGGCACGGCATCCGTGGGCGTGGTGAAGACGTAATCGCCCAGGCCGTCTTTCACGAAGATCACTACGTTGCCGAGATCGCCTTTGTCGTCCGCTACGACGGTGGGCGGTACTACTGGGCCCGAATTCGCCTTTTGGCAGTAGGGTTCGGCGCTCATGTTAATCGGTTTTTCAGGAGCGGCTTTACCGTCGAGGGTTACCGTGCCGGCGACGGAACCTGTCGTGGTGACGTCCACCGTTTTTCCGGCAGGCGCGGCGGGGGTTGCGGGCTGCTCGGTAGTTGTACTTTCTTTATTGCCGCACCCGGTGACGGCAAGGGCGAGGATCGCGGTTAGGGCGAGATGAAAACATCTGTTACTCATGTTGAAAAATTCCTCCTTGGCGGAACTGCGTATTCTAACAAGATCGGGTACGGATGGTGCGCGATTTCTGGAACATAGAGAACCGCCGGGACGTGCGCGTTACGATCGGCAACGGCAAATCGACGGCAACGGCAGACCCACCGCAACGGCTGCCCGGTTCGGTGAACCTGAACTGGCCGCTACAAGGTCAATAGCAACGTCCAAGACGCCCGCCCAAAAAAAGCAAAAGCAGGCGGCCGCTACAAATTCGGGGCAACGGTAACTGCAAAGGCTGGCGGTCTGAAGACCGCCGCTACAAATTCGACGGCAACATCAACGGCGAAGAGCCGGCGCGACGCCGACGCTCCAAACTACTTTCCGCCGGACTGCTTCCCTGCTGCAGCTGCGGTATTGCTGGCCGATGGCGTGCGGCCTAGCAGGGCGGCTTGCTCCTGGGGCGTTAGCGTGAACATGTAGCGCACCAACAGGTCGGCTTGATCGCCGTGATATTGCTGCATGGCACCGGGTGTCGGGCCGGCGAAAACCCAGATGTCGCCGTCCTTGCGGAAGAGGCCCGATGGCATGGCGGTGCCGGGGATTATTTTCGCGGGATCGGTGATCCAGCGGGCGGTCCATGCGGGTTGCAGGCGCTCGTGCGCTAGCAGGAAATTGGGCGCCGAAGCGTTTTTGTCGTGCGCTTCGTTGCCGGTCATGTGGCATTTCAGGCACGGCGCGGCGGGGCTGGTGAACAGGCCGCGAGCCATGGCGCGCTCGGCGTCGCTGAGAGGCACGACCTTCGGTGGTATGAAGGGGTCGGGCTGGGCGGACATGGCTTCGAAAAATAGGGTGAGTTTGCGGATCTCATCGTTCGAAAGAGAGAACGTGGGCATGCGCACTTGCAGATATTGGCGGACGCCGTTGCGATTTGTGTCCGTGCTGCTGAGCGCGGGATTCGCTAGGAAGCCGCGGAGCCATTCGGGATTGACGCGCGCGCCTTCGGTGGTTAGGACCGGAGGCAGGTTGCCTTTGAGATCACCTTGATACATCGGGAGTGCCTGCAGCACGGATTTTTGGCCGACGTCAATCTGGTGGCAGCCGATGCAATTGTATTTGGTGACGATCCACCAGCCGTCTTGAATGTACTTGCGGCGATCAGCCGGCTTGTACATGTATTCGGGAGGCAGCGTGGGATCGGTGCTGCCCAGGAGCATGGTGACCAGCGCTTGAACTTCGTCCTGCGATTGCAGGTTGGGCTTGGGCATGCGCAGGGCGTCCATCGGATTCGCGTGGTATTTACCGGTATCGTACAGTGCGGGATTTTCGAGTTTGTGCTCGAAGAAACCTTTGGGATCGAACCAGGCCATTTTCTCACCATCGCGCGTGTACGGCTTGAGGGTAAATGTGCCGTCGGCATTAAAGACAGGTTGCTCGCCGCGCTTGGCGTCTTCGGTCCAGAGTGCGAAATCCAGGCGCTCGATGGGCTTGCTGCCTTCATTGGTGAGTTCGGTGCCGATGCGGCCTTCGTCTTCGAGGCCGCTGATTTCGTGGCATCCGGCGCAGCCGTAGTGGCGGACGAGGTCTTTGCCCTTGGCAGCCATTTGAGGATCGTCCATGTAGTTTGCGGCGGCGTAGGTGGCGTCGGCGTGTTTCTGAGCGATCAGGAAGCTGGCGATATCGCGCGAGTCTGCGTCGGAGAGGCGCAGGCTGGGCATGATGGTCGGTTGCTGAACGAGAAGCTCGTGGCCGTCGTTCGGGCAGCGCGAGTGGTCGAGATCGAAGACGTACGGGAGAGCGTGCTTCGCGTAATCTTCCGGGCCTAGATCTTTTTTCTCGTAGGGACAGTAGGGGCGCGTGCGCTGGCGCGGATTGTGCACCCAGCGGACCAGATAGTCGTAATTTTCTTTTTCGCCGACGCGGCTGAGGTTCGCGGCAAAAGTGCCGCCGACCGCGTTCGCGCCTTCGCCGATGGCGTGACAGGCGAGGCAGCCGCGTTCATTGAGCAATTCCTTTCCGTGGGCGGCATCTCCTGGCGCTTGTTTTTCGAGCGCGGGACCGGGGAGCGAATCCTGCCAGATGAATGCAGAGATCGCTTGGATTTCGTCTTGCGACATGCGGAACTGCGGCATTTTCGTCGTCGGGCGGAATTCCGTGGTGTGGCCGATCCAGTACGGAATCCATTCCTTGCGCAGTTTCTGGCGAGCTTCTTTCAGGTCCGGTCCAACCTTTTTTATTTCTTGCAGTAGATCGTGACTTCGTTGCTCAAGCGATTCCGTGGTGGCATCCATGCGCGAGATGTCCACGGTGAGGTTGGTGGCCCGCGCGTAGTAGGCTTCGGCAGCGGCGTTGCTGGCGGCGGTGTCGCCTTTTTTTTGCAGGCTCGCAATTTCCAGCACGTCGTCGGATTTGGATTTGGCGAGCGAGAGAATTTGCTGGCGCGCGTTGACGAGCTGTTCGTCCTGATTGTCGAAGCCCTGGAAGCGGTGGCAGCCGATGCAGCCCTTCTGACGATAGAGTTGCTTGCCTTCGTTGAGGACGGGCGCGTGCTCGGTGACCATGTCCGCGGAATGGCATTGCTGGCAACCGGCGTTGTAATTTTCAGGATAGTAGAGCGGATAGAGCCAGTGCTCGTAACGACCGTGCCCGCGCTGGACGGAATTGACGGCGCGGCCATTGCCGCCATGGCAGGGCGAGCAGCCGAATTTTTCGAGGGGATGCCATTCCAGAAGTTGCAGGTCGGGATGGCTGTTGTAGGGCGCGTCTTTGCTTTTGGCCATGCCGAGGTCAGCTTTGGTGAGCGTAACTTGCGGCGGAACGTAGCGCGTTTCCGTGCCGACGTGGCAGGACTGGCAGCGATCCACGAGGCCTGCGCCGCCTAGATTATTCAGGGACGCGCCTGGGGGATTTACGTTGATTTGAATGATGCGCTCATCGAAATCGCGCATGGAATGTTGCAACAGTTCGAGGGAGGTGGAGCTGAGTCCGGGCAAATGTTCGGAGGCATATTGGCTTAGAGCGTCGCGGGCTTCTTTCGCGGGTTTATCTACATCGCCGCGCTGGGCGACGAGTACGGCGCGCTGGGCGATGATGCCGGTGAAAACGTCGTTGAGTTCGTCGCCGGTGAAGGGTTTATCTTTCTGGATTTTGCCGTCGCCGAGGGGCCAATCCACTTTCCAAATGCTGGCGCGACCGGCTAGCAGATCTTTTTTGCGCGCCTCCTTCGTGGACTTGTCTGAATCGGGGACAATTTCGTATTGGTAGACCAGCGAGCCGATTTTGCCGCGGGCGTCCTTGAAGGCGTCGCCGAGAGCGGCGCGCTGGTCGTCGAGGAGCGCGATTTGCTTGGCGATTTGATCGTCCTGGGCTTTGGCGGTTTTTTCGGCGGCGTCTACTTTGGCGAGCAAAGCTTTGTAGTCAGCGGAAGCGTACACCGCGTCTTCATTTTTCTTTTCGTCTTTGACTGCCTTCGCGAGATACATGGAATAGGCTTTGGCAAAGCGGCTTTGGTATTCGCGCCAGGGTTGCAGGCCGTAGAACTCGACGTAGAAAGACCACGCGACCGTCAGCATCAGCAGGAGCGACGCGATCAACAGCGGAAAGGCGAAGGAACGGCTCTTGATCGGATCGTCGGGGCCGAGTTCTGGAGAACGATCAGGCACCAAGGGCCTCCTTCAATGAACCGGCGAGGGGCGGCAAGACCAAAGCATATCCCTCGCCCGCCAACGCGGGCTCGGGATGACAGATAACTCGCGCGGCCGCTAACGTCATATGCTGAACCACGGCGTCACCCAAACGTAATGGATTGTGAAAACCAGGCGCAGCAGAATTTTGGCTGGCAGCGAAAACATGAAAATCAGGAACGTGTACATAGTTACGAGTTGCACCAGGCTCATGCGCTGGTAGATTTTGCGGCTGAATTCGGTGCGCATGCAGATCCAGTGGACAAGGATCGCCGCGACAATGAAGAATGCAATCAGCGGGAAGATTCCGAAGACCACGCGCGCCCAGATGGCGCCTTGATCTTTCGTCACGTGAAAAATGGCGGAAGTCCACGAGCCATCGATGCCGAAAACCTGATCGAGGTTTCGATTCACGGCGTAGTCCACGCGTTCAGCGTCCCAGGTTCTGCCGGGCCAGAACCACATCCAACCCGGGCCGCGGATGAATGTGCCTATCACGATCATCAGTACCCATAGGCCGACGAAGCCGAACATGAACGTCCAGATGGAGAAGCGGCGCTGTTTGTAGGTGTAGTAGCCGTTGCCGAGAGGGTTTGCGTCGATGTATGGGATGACCATCAGGCCGACGATCACGAGCGTGGGCATCACGACGCCCGCGATCCACGGATCGAAATAGACGAGCATTTCCTGCAGGCCCAGGAAATACCAGGGAGCTTTCGCAGGGTTCATGGTGACGTTGGGATTGGCGGGTTCTTCGAGCGGCGCGTTCAGCGTGAGCGACCAGACCATCAGCAGCACGGTGACAATGATGGCTACCAGAAATTCCATGCGCATCAGATAGGGCCAAGTGTGAACTTCGCGCTCCCACTTCGGATCCCATTCTTGCGTTTTGCGGTATTTGGTTTTGGCCAGGTTGGCGTCGGATTCCAGGATGGCGATTAGTTTGTCGTTTTCGATGCCTTGCTTCAGCGCGTACCAGAGATAGAACGGGATCAGGAACAACATGGCCACGATGGGCACGTTGTCGGGCGCCGAGGCGATTTCCCAGAGCTGATGCCAGTCCATCTGCTAGGCTCCTACTTTCGATGCTTGCTACCGGAGTCGAAACAACAAAAAACCAAAGGCTGCCCGGTTCGATGAAGCTGAACCGGCCGCTACAACGGCAACGTCAACAATAACAGCAACGTCAAAGACGCCCGCCCAACAGGGAAAAGCAGGCGGCCGCTACAAATTCAAAATCGAAACAAAGGCAACGTCAAAGGCCGGCGGTCTGAAGACGGCCGCTACAAAATCACTTGTCGTGCTGACTCATGCCGCTGGGCCGCAGGACTACCGGCCGCGGGTTGCGTTCTTCTTTGATTTCGCTTTCGAGCATTACGGGCGCGGGGCCGGATATGCCGCCGTCTTTGCGGACGCGCCAGAAATGCACGCCTAGGAAGATCGAAACGATCAGCGGGATCGCGATGCAGTGCCAAATGTAGGCGCGCAGTAGCGCGTTCGCGTCCACGATGGAGCCGCCTAACAGTGCGAAGCGGACGTCGTTGTACGGCGTCATTCCGAGGAGGCCGCCTAGCGGGCCTTCGTGTCCTAAGAATGGAGTGGCGCGGGCCATGTTCGTGCCTACCGTGACGGCCCAGAAACCCAACTGATCGTCCGGAAGCAAATATCCTGTGAAGCTGAGAAGCATCGTCAAGACCATCAGGAGTACGCCGACACACCAATTGAATTCGCGCGGGCGCTTGTAGGAGCCGGTCATGAACACGCGGAACATGTGCAGCCAGACGGCGATGATCATCAGGTGTGCGGCCCAGCGATGCATGTTGCGCAGGAGCTTGCCGAAGGGGACGTCGTTTTCCAGATAGAGAATGTCGCGGAACGCTTGCACTTTCGTGGGGTGGTAATAAAACATCAGCAGGACGCCGGTGAAAGTGAGCACGATGAAAAGGTAGAAAGTGATGCCGCCCATGCCCCAGGTGAAATTGTATTTGGTGGCGTCGCGATTGACTTTGGCGGGATGGAGATGGAAGAAAACGTTGGAGAGTACGCTGAGAGCGCGGTTGCGCGGCTCGTCGTCGTGCTTGACGCGGAACATCGAGCGATAGAGCTGGGTCTTCTCCGGCTCTTTCAGCCCGTCGACCTGTTGCTTGGTCTTTTCTTTGAGCGTCTCGCGTAGCGCGGCAGCGTCGGCCTGCACTTTTTCCAGGACGCCGGTTTTTTCTTTGCTGCCGCCGTTTTCTTCAGGCATTCGGTGTTACCCCTTCCGAACCCAAATCTACGTGGTCTGTGTAGCTTGGAACTTTTGCCGCACGAAAATTATTTGCGCCGCGTTTGTTCGTTCTAAACGTTCAAAAAAGCTCCCGGGTCGTTGAACTGATTTACGCCGGCGCGCGGATCATCCACGTAGAGCCGGCTGGTATCCACCGAGATTTTCCCGGTGGGGTCGAGCATAACGTTGGCGCGGTCCATGGGACGCGGCGCGGGACCTTCGAAATTTACGCCTTCACTGTCGTAGCCGCTGCCGTGGCAGGGGCACTTGAATTTGTTTTCCGCGGGCTTCCATTCGGGCGTGCAGCCGAGGTGCGTGCAGCGGGCGTAGATCACGAACAGGCGATCAGGTTCGCGGACGACCCAGACGCGGTTGGTCATCAGATAGCGCTGGTCAATACCGAGGCTGAAATCCGCAGGGAAGCCGATATTGAAGACGGTGTTGGGTTCGTACAGCGCGCGCGGGAAGAAAAAGCGGAGAAACATCAGGAAGTTGACGCCGAGATACCCCCAAATGAGCGCCCAGACAATTCTACGGCGGCCAGTGTTGATGGCTTTAGCCGCAGCTTGCGCTTCCGGCGATTGGGATGCGACCGCTCCCGACGCTACAGGCGACGGTGCGGCTTGACCCGACTTCCCTTCCGGAATTTCTGCCATAGGCCCGTGTGCTACTGGTACCACTGACGAAAATCTATGAGTCGAGAATTCCCGTATTAAGGTTTGCCAATCAACAGAGGGTTATATGATTTGCAGATGGCTGTGTCAAGACTTTCTCAAGTAAAATTTTTCGCGTGGTTTTTACGGCAAGCGGCTGCAGATTGGGTCGGGCGGCGCGGCTACGACGCAAGAGAGGCGACACCGCTGCGCATGCCGACGGAGCGCAGCACCAGATCGGCGAGCGCGCGGATGAGGAGCGGCGAATCATTGAGCGCGGGCATCATGCAAAACTCGGTTACGCCTAGTTTTTCTGCTTCTTCGCGGGCTTCGATATTGATTTCGTGCAGGGTTTCGATGTGTTCGGTCAGGAATGCGATGGGGATTACCAGCATGCGCTTAATGCCGTTGTGGGCCATCTGTTCGATCGTAGTGCTGAGCGAAGGTTGCAGCCATTTCTGCGGGCCGACTCTGCTTTGGTAGCAGAGGACGTGCGGATTGGGCCAGGCGCCCAAGTCGCGGACCATTTGTACGGTTTCTTCGATCTGTTTTGGATAGGGATCGCCCTTTTCTACGAGCGCGAGCGGCAATCCGTGCGCGCTGAACACGAGGTGGATGTCGTCGGGTTGTTTTAGATCTGCGAGAACGCGGTTGATGCGTTCGACGATGGCGGCTATGTAGTCGGGATGATCGTAGAAGTGGTCGATGATTTTTACGGGCGTGGTTGGTTTGTACTGGCGGTTCCATTCGTTGAGGCTGCTTCTGGTGGTGGCGAAAGAATAGTGTGGATAAAGCGGCAGCAGGACGAGTTCGTCGTAGGGCTCGCCGTCCAGTGCCGCGACGGCTTCTGCGGTGTTGGGATGCCAGTAGCGCATCGCGACAATCGTGCGTGCGGAAA
This sequence comes from uncultured Acidobacteriota bacterium, assembly GCA_963786205.1. GTDB lineage: Bacteria > Acidobacteriota > Terriglobia > Acidiferrales > UBA7541 > Palsa-295. The sequence continues at coordinate 1,535,862 of CAWAYG010000005.1, read as the reverse complement.
TGTGCGGCTTGAGAGCGGATTCGAGCGCGCGGGCTTGCTGTTCGGTGAGGTGGCGAATCGGCGAGCCGCCACCGATTTCCATGTAGTGCTGGCCGACGACTTTGGAGCGCGTGGTGGAGATTAGTTTGGCGATGGCTTTGCGCGCGAGAAAGGCGCCGGGAAAATTGATGATGTCTGGATCGCAGAAGAGATTGTAGAGGAACGGCTCGACCGCAGCTTGGCTATCGGGGCCGCCGAGCTGGAACAGCACCACGGCGATTTTTTTTGGGCCGGCCATGTTGCACCTCTTACCAGTTCTTTTAGCGCTGCTGCAATTGCTGCTTCAGGCGTTCGATGTCTTCGCGCAGTTGCGTGATGCGGCGCGCGACAGTGAGCTCATAGACGAAGAAGACCGCCCAGACGACCATCCACGCCGTAAACAGGAATTCGAAGTTCTTCATTGTCTACCTTTTTGCAGCGCGGGGGTTGCTGCGCTGTCTGATGCGACATCCGATCCATCGGGCCCGCGCGATTCGATTTCAAATCTTAGCTCGGCGGCTTCGTTGCGCAGCAGCTCCAGTCGGTAGCGATCTATCAGGACCAATATCATTACGCAAAATACGGCGAAGAGGCAAAGAAGCAGGACTTTGCTCATGGTGGGGTCGAGGCCCGAACCTTGCCCGCCGGCGATCACAGGTTGAGGATGCTGCGTGCGCCACAAACGATTCGCGAGATAGACCAGCGGAATATCGAGCGACGCGAAGATTGCGAAAATGGCGGAGAGGGATGCTCTCTTTTCGGGATCTTCGACGAGGCCGCGAAGCAGCAGGTAGGCGATGAAGAGCAGCCACAGGATGAAGGTGGAGGTGAGCTTGGCGTCCCAGGTCCACCAGATGCCCCAGACAGGACGCGCCCAAAGCGGACCTGTGATCAGGCCGATCGTGCAGCAAATTACGCCAACCTCCGCGCCTGAGACGCCCAAGGCATCCCATTTGCGTTTGCCGGTGACGAGATAGGCAACGCTGGCGTAGAAAGCGACGAAGAAGGCGCAAAACATGGCGTTCCAGCTGGCGACGTGGAAATAAAAAATGCGCTGGATGGCGTGCATGGTGGCTTCGTCGGGCGCGATGAATAGGGCGGCATAGCCTGCGCAGAAAATCAGCAGGGCGATTAGTGCGGTGATTGTGAATCGTGCCTTCATGGATTCCGGACTTTTCCTTGTTCGTTGATGCCTGCGCACGTTGTCGCTGCGGCGCAGCATTCGCTACGGCTCATTCCGCCAAAAGATGATCGCACAAAAGCCAGGAAGCCGTCAGAAACACAATATCAAATCCTGCGAGGAACGCGAGCCAGGTGCGGTCGAGGGCTGGCTGTTCAGCGAAGAGCGAAGCCGTGGATTCCACGGCGGCGATCAGCAGGGGCGTGAGGAGCGGGAGCAGGAGCAGCGGCAGCAGGAGCTCGCGCATGCGGGCGTGCGCGGAGACCGCAGAGAAGACCGTGCCGGTGACCGTGAGGCCCAAAGTGCCGAGGACCAGGACGAGAATCAGGCGCCAGACGATGCCAGCGAGCGAGAGGTTGTAGAGGACAGCGAAGACTGGAACGAGAATTAGCTCGGCTAGCGACATGAAAATGAAATTGGCGAGAATTTTTCCCAGCAAGATCGCGAAGCTGGAAATCGGGGCCATGCGTAGAGCGTCGAGCGTTTCGTTGTTTTGTTCGCGCGCGAAGGATGGATTGAGCATCAGCGAGCCCGTGAACAGGAACGCGATCCAGAGCAGGCCGGGGCCGTAACGGCGAGATTCTGCAGCGGTGGGGTCGAAGGCGAAGCTGAAAAGGACTACTACGACTAGCGCGAAGATTACGGTGGCTGTGAGGAGTTCGCGCGTGCGGAATTCGAGTCGGAGTTCCTTGGCTAGGATGATTCCGGCGGCTCTGGCGCTGGTCAAGCTACTGCTCCGTCCGCAGCGCTGCGAGCAATGCGCGTGGATCGCCTGCGGAGCCGCTATCGTGTTCGACGCGGCCGCCTGCCAGTGCAATCGCGCGCGTGGCCAGGTCCAGTGATTCGTTGCGCGCGTGGGTGCTCATCAGTACCGTGCAGCCGTCGGTCTTCAGGCGCGCGAGGTGGGCGCTGAACCAGACTAGGCCTTGGCGGTCGAGCCCGGCGGCGGGCTCATCGAGCAGGATCAGGCTTGGCTGATGCAGCAGCGCGCGGGCGATGGCGAGGCGCTGGCGCATGCCGCGGGAAAACGTGCGGACGAGGCTTCCGGCGCGGGACGCGAGGCCACAATCTTCGAGCGCGGCTGCTACTGTTTCGGAGATTCTATCGAGTGCGTAGAGACGCGCGAACAGCGTGAGGTTTTCGGCGGCGGTCAGTTCATCGTACAGAAGCGTGCTGTGCCCGACCAGGCCGATGGAGTGTTTCGGTCTAAAGGTGCTGGCTTGCTGATGCTCTAGCGGCGTCGAGTCCGTTGCTGCGGCAGCGCTGAAAAAAACGGAGCCGCGTGTGGGATTCAGCAGGAGGGCCGCCATGCGCAGGAGCGTGGTCTTCCCTGCACCGTTTGGTCCCAGGAGCGCCACGAATTCGCCGGCGCGGATTTCGAGGGAAACGCCGCGGAGTGCGGCTAGCGAGCCGAAACGTTTTTCGACGTTGTGGAACGATACGCCGATTGACGCGGGTGTAGATGACGTTTGCGTCGCTGGCGCGGGCAATGCGTTGCGCCTAGCCTCGCACCAGGTCGCGGAGCGCTTTTTCCACGCGGGCACGATCGCGGGTGTAGTCCTCTTCGCTGATGGTGCCGGCCTGGCGGCGGAGTTCGAGGCGGAAGATATTGTTTTTGAGGTCGTCGAGGCTGCCTTGGACTTGGTTGTCAACATCGGCGATGGTTTCCACCGCGCCGCGCGAGGCTTCGGTTTGCGGAGGCGGCGTGCCGGCTTCTACACGTGCTGGCGCCGCTGCTGATGCGTACGTCGCGGGTTGCTGCGCAAAACGCGCTGGGGATTTTTTCGCGGGGCGCAGAGCTGGGACATCGGCTTCGGTGACCCATGCTCCGTCGGAGGTGCCAGCCGGTTGCGGACGCAGCCAGAGGTATGCGAAACCGAGGATGAAGATGGAAACGAATCCGCCGGTGAGAATCCACTTCAGGCTGTCGAGACGCGCGGGAATTGTTGTGGCGCTTGCCGAAGGCGCGTCGGCCGAACCTGCATCGGCGCGCGAATTCACGGAGGGATTCTGCGAATCGTCTGCGCTAGCGGCGCCGGATGCTCCAGCGGGGCCGCCGCCCCCTTGCGACGCGGTGGGCATGGGCGCCGTTCCGGAGACATTGATTTCGACGGGCGCGTTCGCGGCGACGTTGTCACGCATGTAGACGTTGAAGCCTTGGTCCTGGCCTGCCGCTGTGATGCCGGCGCCGGAAATCTGTACCGTGGGCGGCGCAGCGATGATCAGGCGGTCGCTGGAATACTGCGAGACGTTGCGCAACGTCACATGATTCCCTGCGTAAGGCACTTTGTAGGAGAGGCGCACGCCGCTTTCGCCGGGGCGAAACGGAAACGCGATCGCCATCTTATTTTTGCCCTTGTCGATCGTGCCCTGCACCACCGGCATGCCGGACGCACCCCACGCGGAGGCTTGGTTGAAATCGGCGCCGTCGGGCAGGGTAAAGTCGAAGGAGCCATCGGCGCGATAGAAAGCCAGGGGCGGCTGGGTTTTATTCGCGATCATGTATTCTTCGCCGACCATCAGGTCCGCGCCGTTTGGTTGGAGGATGATGGCGTGATTGGCGACGTTGAATGACTTGGGATCGTTGGTGGGCTCGAAGACTTCGATTTCCGCGGACATTTTTCCGGGGGTGATGGGCTCGTGGTAGTTCACGCCTTTGTATACGACGCGAACGAGCATCGGGCCCGTGCCGAGTTGGGGATTATCGAAGTGGAAGTGGCCCTGCGCGTCGGTCTTGGTGTTGGCAATCGGTTGCATGCCGCCTTGCAATTGGATGAGGATCACGTCGGCGCCGACGGCCAGTTGGCCTGTGGTGCCGTTTTTCACGGTGCCGGTGAGCGTGCCGGCTGATGCGTTGGTCGCGGCCGCGGCAACGGCGAGCAACAGCAGCGCGAGAGCTGCGGCACCGCCGCGGCGGGCGATTTTAGGGATGGCGTGGATGCTGGCGAAGCGGTGACTCATGATTGGCGCACCTTTTCCGCGGCTGTCAGCCGGGTGGAGGCTTGGCGCGTGGCGGGCGTGGGCGCGCCGCCGGTTAGCTGGTCCATGTCGGCGAGGACGCGCGCGGCTTCCACCTCCAGCGACTGCTTGATTTCCTCGTAATCCTGCTCTGAAAACTTTCCAGCGCGGAATTCGAAGCGCAGGTCGCGCAGATTTTCGTAGATCGCGTCGCGGCGTTCCATCAACTGGTCGAGCTTGGTGCGGTGAGGCGCGTCGTCTGACGCGTCGGGCTTGACGCCAAAAATGAAATATATCATCAGGGCGGCTAGCAAGGCGCAGGCTACGGCGATGTCCACGCTACTCATCGTGCTCACGTCCCGGTTCCCTGCCGCCTTCGCGCTGCGCGCGGGCGAGGAATTCGGCGCTTACTTGCGGACCACCGGCTGGAGCGAGAGTGGCTTTGTGACGCCAGCGGCGGACCACCTCCCAGACGAGGACGAGCGCGATGAGCGGCACGGCGATAGGCATGATCCAGGCGAGCAGATCGAAACCTTTTTTCGGCGGCTCGACGAGCACCGTGGGGCCGTATTGTTCGACCATGGCTTGCAGGATCTGGTCGTCGGATTCGTTGCGGTTTACGTGCGCGTCGAGATCCTTCTGCATGCCGCGGGCGGTTTCGCACGGGCCGGAGAAAGTGCCGCCGGGGTGGTTGCAGAGGCCGGCGGAGTCTTCGCAGCCGCCGCACATGCAGAGGACGCGTTTGCTGAGCGCTTTGGCTCGAGGAGTTTCTTGCGCGCTTGCTGGCTGCGCGGCGCTCATCGTTACGATCGTGGCTAGGGCTGCGGCTCGAAGCGAGAACATTAACACAGAGGACACAGAGCGACGGCTTTGAGGACACAGAGACTGCTGTGGCACGCGTTCATTGGCGCGCGAAATGGGGGTGTTAGTCATGGCCCTCGGCTCTGCGGGCTACTGCGCCGATTGCGGGGGTGGCTTCGGCTATTGCGTCGGCCCAGGATCTTTCTGTGGCGGGACGCAGGACTAGAGCTGTGCGCCGATTCGGGAGCAACGCCAGGCACGTGCCGAGCACTACTACGATTCCGCCGAACCAGATCCATTTGATCAGGGGCAGCAGATAGGCGTGAATCACGGGCTTGCCGCTTTCGGGGCTGCGGCCGGCGTAGACGACGTACAAATCGCGCAGCGGCGAAGATTGAATCGCCACCATCGTCTCGGTTACTTGGCTGGCGTGGAAGAGGCGGCGCTCGGGGAACAGCATCATGTCCGACTTGCCGTTCTTGAAAACTTCTAGCGTGGCGCGGTCGGATTCGAAGTTGGCGTTATCCAAGTGATCGAAGTTCTGACACAAAACCGTGTACGGACCGATGCGCAACGAGTCGCCCACGGCCATTTCTTTTTGCAGGTCTTTGTTGAACGGCGTGCCCGCGATGCCGATGAATACCAGCACCATGCCGAAGTGGATGACGTAGCCGCCGTAGCGGCGGGTGTTGCGCATGGTCAGCTCGCCCATGGCGGTGAAAAAATTTGTGCCGTCGCGCGAGGAGATGACGCGCGCACCACGGAAGAATTCGGAGGCGATGGTCAGCGTGACGAATACGCCGAGGATCAGGCAGAGCAGAGAGTAAATATCGCGGAAGCCGAAAATGAATCCGATGATTCCGGCGAACAGGCCGCCGCCGAAGGGCCATGCGAAATTGCGTTTCAGCGCGTCGAAGGAGGTCTTGCGCCAGGCTAGCAGTGGGCCAACGCCCGTGAGCAACAGCAGGAAGAGCGCGATCGGGACGTTTACTTTGTTGAAGAAGGGCGCGCCGACGCTGATTTTGCTGCCCTGTACCCATTCGGAAAGAACTGGGAAGAGTGTGCCCCACAGCACCGCGAAACACGCGGCGAGGAGGATCAAGTTGTTGAAGAGGAAACTGGATTCGCGGGAGACGAGCGAATCCAGTTGATTGTCACTGCGCAGATAATCGCGATTTTTCCAGTATGCGGCGAAGCAGACGACGAAAGTGATGATCAGGAATGCGACGAACCAGCTGCCGATGGACGATTGTGCGAAGGCATGCACGGAGCTGACGACGCCGGAGCGCGTGAGCATCGTTCCCAGAATGCAGAGCATGAAAGTGGTGAAGACCAGCCACACGTTCCAGACTTTCATCATGCCCCGCTTTTCTTGCATCATCACGGAATGTAGAAACGCGGTGCCGGTAATCCATGGGAGCAGTGAGGCATTTTCCACCGGGTCCCACGCCCAATAACCGCCCCAGCCGAGCATCGCGTAAGCCCAGTGCGCGCCGAGGAGTATGCCGATGCTTTGGAAGCACCAGGCGATCATGGTCCAGCGACGGGTGATGTGAATCCATTTCTCACCGGGGTAGCGGCCCAGCAGTGCGGCCAAGGCAAATGCAAACGGAACTGAGAAACCGGTGTAACCGAGATAGAGCATCGGCGGGTGAATCACCATCTCGGGATATTGCAGCAGCGGAGTTAGGCCGTGGCCTTCGGACATTTTCGCGAGGTGCATCACGCCGGCGCCGTCGGGTCCGGCGAGCACGCGGAAAGGCGTGGCCACGAAATTGTTGAGCGTGAGGAAAAAAGTCTGCGCGCCTGCGAGGACGACGCCTACGTAGGGCATCAGTTCCGGATGGCGCTTGCGATTCAGGAACAGGACCAGAAACGCGTAGATAGAAAGCAGCCAGGACCAGAAAAGCAGCGAGCCTTCTTGGCCGGCCCAGAGCGCGGCAAATTTATAGAAGCCGGGGAGCGCGCGATTGCTGTGCTCGACCACGTAGACGATCGAAAAATCGTTGGTGAAGAAAAAATATTCAAGGCAGCCGACCGCGACCGTCACCAAGACGAAAACGGCCATGCCTGCGTTGCGCGCGCTCTTGGTGAGCAGCGTGCGGCGCGTAATGATGCCTGCTATTCCCGCCAGGACCGCGTAAACCGCGGTCAGGAAGGCGAGCAGCAGTGCAAATGAACCTAAAATATCCACGGATTCTCCGGCGCTGCTTTCTCAGTTTCCCAAGAGACTTAATTTCCTGAAGGTCGCGTGCCGCCACCGCTCGAAGTTTGTCCCGGTTGCGGCGAGACAGGAGTGCCCGGCGGCGCAGCTTCGTATTTTGAAGCGCACTTGGCCTGGACTTGCTCGGCCTCGAAGTGATTATCCGGGAGCATCTTCCCTTCCACCAAAGCTTGCGCGCCGTCTTTGAATGTGTCCGGCAACGGGTCGCGCCCGACGTAGCTAACCGGGAGGTCCCTGCCCTGTTCCGTCAGGACGAAATCCACGCGGCCGGCCACGTGTGCTATGGAACCGGCGCGCACGTTTCCGGAGACGCGCATACGTTGGTGCAGCGACGCGCCTTGCAGCGTCGAGAGCTCTGTGATCGTGTGGTAATAGGTCTTGCTTTGCGTGAAGCCGACGTAGGCCAGGGCGAGCAGCGTTACGACAATAATTCCCGAACCGATGAGGAATTTATGGCGCGCATGCATGTGAACGCTCCAGCGTGCTCCTGAGTGAAACAGGGGAATTCTAACATAACGCAAGTGGACGGTCGCAAGGCTATTCGAGACATCGAGATGCGTGGGGGCGGGCGGGTCCGAAATATCTTCGCGGCGGAGGAGTTCGAAGTTCGAAGGCACCACTGATGAGCACTGATGAAGGCGGGCAAAGAGGAAGGCGGAAATATTTGACGCAGAGAACGCAGAGGTCGGAGTGCGGGGGACGCAGAGAGAACCAACGGCAAAATCGCCCGCTTGCAGGCGACCGCAACAAACTCAAATTCATGGGCGGGCCGACGAGTAAGTATATCCGCGGCGGTAGCCCGCGGTTGCACAAGCTACCGCCGCGGCAGGGTGGTTGTTACAGGGGTAATTTAGAAGCGGAACGAGACGCCTACGTAGGGCTCGGCCATGTTGGTTTTGGCGTTGGTGACCTGCGTAGGAACGGAGAAGTCAGCGGCGGTATAGACGAGCCCGCGGTATCCTGCCTGCACGCTGAAACGGTTGGTGAGTTTGTACGCAACTCCGCCGCCATAGAGCAAGACTGGGCGATTTTGGCTCACCGAGGGTCCGGTGGAACCGGCGGTAGTGGGAGAAAAGAACAACGCGCCGGTGCCGGCTTCGAGGAAGGGGCGGAATCGAGCGTCGCGATCTACACCGAAAGTGAAGACGTAGGCGAAGGTGGCTTCCTGAACGCGCGCTTGCGTGACCGTGCCGGAATTATAGACTTGCGAAAAAAGCGTATTGCCGTAGTTCCCTTCGACTGCACTCCAGCGATTGAAATGGTAACGATAGTTGACCAGGAACCCGCCGGAATCGGTGGCGGTGTCAATCACTCCGAAACCATTCGCTTGCTTCTGAAAGTTTCCGGTGAAGTTCGCGGACACTTCCGAATTGCCATCCTGAGCGAGCGCTGGCAGCGATAGCACGGCCAGAGCGGCTAAAAGCAGACCTATCTTGATACGCATTTCCTGATGCCTCCGTTAGTTTTTGAATTCGTCCGCAGACACACGGGTATGGGCACACCCGTGGGCATGAAGGACCGTGCATTTTTTGTTTTGAGAGCTATCGACGAACTACCAGCGCGTCTGAGCCCGCGGGGTCAACACCCATCGCGTGAACACTGAGGAGCTCCAGTCCATTGGACTGGCGAGGGTGTGATGTGGGTTGCTCGAAATGCGGGCAACCGTCGCAAATATTTTTTGAGATTTGTGGAACTTTTTGCCGCGCGTATTTCGCAGCACGAGATGCCCAATTCTTGTAGCGATCGCGCTGGTGACCGCGCGGCGAATCAATTGTGATGGGCGAGGGCTTTGCTCAAGCGATCGCCGAGCGCGGTGCCGAATTCGGCTTGGCGCTGCGGGTCTCCGAGGAATGGATCATGGAACGGTTTGCCTTCGTGCAGGATCAAGCGCTCGCCCCAGGAAATGCTTTCGAGCAGTGGGATCAGGGGCCGCAGCGCCGCAGAGATCGGCGCGACGAATTTCGGCTTGTAAGACGCATTCACGCGCAGCAAAACGGTCGGGGCGAGCCGTGCGACGGCGGCGGCGAGTTGCTCGGGCGATTCGACCGGACACTCGACGGCGTATGCAAGATAAAAACCGTGACGCTGAAATTCGGCGAGAGTTGATTCTTCGTGCAGCGATTCGCCGGGCTTGCGACCGACGCACTTACTGAGTTCGTCGAAGAACATCTGGGACGCGACGGAGCGTTCGGCCGAGCCTGCGGCGCGATAGAAATAATCGTTGGGCGCGGGCGGCGGTGCGGCGTCGAGAAAAAGTACCTGGATATGGATCGGTCGGAAGCGCGTGGCTAGCTCGAGGCGCTCGATGCGGCGGCGGATGTGGGCTTCATCAACCTGAGCCGCGCATCCATCACAAATTGGCATTTGGAATTCTCCGTCGCGTGAATTGGCGAAGGGTAAGGATGACATGCGCTGTCTACGCGGTGCAAGTTGCGTCGAGACTCCGGTTGACGGAGGTGGAGGAGTTAGAAGAGATATAGGAAGTGGAGGAAAACCGGGGCGGTAGGCTGTGCTGTTGGCGCGGGCTAGCGGTCGAGCTTTTCGTTTTGATCTCTGGTCTTGATGTCGGACTTTGCGATTCCTGGCGTTTGGTCAACGGACGGTGCCGTCGGATTCTTTTGTGCGGCAGCACCGAGCTTGCTGCGAAGACATCCGACCAATTCGGGAGCCATCTCGGAGATGTTCATGCCGTCGGAAACCAGAAATTTACAGCTCAGAATCGGGCGCGCCTGATCGTCATCGGAAAGCTGGCAGCTCACTTTGCAATATTGGCATTCCTGGTTCCAGCAGAAACGGCCATAGGGGATGGTTTCCGGGCTGATGAATTGGAACGCGCGCAGAAGCGAATTTCGTTCCGGGACCAGGAACGTCTTGCCCAGAATAGTGATTTCAACCAGTTTTTCGTACGGCCGAAAAATCTCGTCCATAAGTGGTGTGCTCGCGTCTGCCATTGGATTGGTGTCCCCGCTATCGAAACTAAAGCACGCCGCGACGGAGGGCAATCGAAACAGAATCGTGACGTGTTCAATGCTCCAATGGGGAAGGTATTACGAAGACTTTCTATTCGCGCTGTGGGGCTGAATTCTAGGCGTTGCGCGCGCCTGAAGGCACGAGCAGGACCAGCGTGTAGGCGCCGAGCGCGATGCCTAGCGGGCCATTGGTCAATCCGAAGAAGGCCGCAACCAGGCCCAGGCTTCTGGCCGAGGTGCCGCTGGACATCAGGCCGAGCCCGGCGATTATTGATACGGTTCCGGCGACGATACCGAGAATGATCGCGAAAATGAGAAAGCTGTGGAACAGACCCATTAACGTGAACGGATTGGGCACGCGGGTGAGCAGCGCGCCCCACATTAGAGTGAGCGTGCCGCTGTAGAGAAAGACGCCCAGCGCGCCGATGAGGCGGAGGAGACCGTACAGAACCCACAAAATTCCAAGATTTCGCATTGGTACCTCCTAAAACTTCTCGACGGCCCACACGCTCCCTCCGCAAATTCCTTCGCTATGCGAAGAACTGGCCCATGCGGCGGAATTTTTCATAGCGTTGGTCGACGATCTGGCGCGGAGAGAGATGCGAAAGTTCATCGAGAGCGCGAGTGAGGAAGGGATCGAGCATTTTCGCGGCGGCTTCGGGATCGTTGTGCGCGCCGCCTTCCGGCTCTGGAACGATTTCGTCGATTAGCTTCATATCCAGCAAATCAGGGGCGGTGATTTTCAGGGCTTCAGCGGCGATTTCCGCTTTGGTTGAATCGCGCCACATGATGGAAGCGCAGCCTTCCGGGGAAATCACGGAGTACACGGAATTTTCCAGCATGTACACGCGGTCGCCGACGGCAACAGCCAGCGCGCCGCCGGAACCGCCTTCGCCAGTGATGGTGATGACGATCGGCACGGGCAAGCGCGACATTTCGCGCAAATTATGCGCGATGGCTTCGGCTTGGCCGCGCTCTTCCGCGTCTACGCCGGGATAAGCACCGGGCGTATCCACGAAGACCATGATGGGGCGGCCGAATTTCGCGGCGAGGTGCATGGCGCGCAGAGCTTTGCGGTAGCCTTCGGGTTTGGCCTGCCCGAAATTTCGCGCCAGGCGCTGCTTGGTGTCGCGGCCCTTCTGGCTGCCGACGATCATCACGGGCTGGCCGTGAAATTTGGCCATGCCGGTGATTAGCGCGGGATCATCGGCGAAATTACGGTCACCGTGGATTTCGGAAAAGTTTTCGAAGAGCAGGCGGATGTAATCGTCGGTGTAAGGTCGCTGCGGATGACGGGCGAGGAGCAGGCGCTGCCAGGCGCCTAGATGAATGTAGAACTCGCGCTTGAGTTCATCTACTTCTTTGCGGATGCGTTCGATTTCGACGGACTGTTCTCCGGTGGGCGCGCTGAGGCGGCTGAGATCGGCGACGTCGCGCTCGAGCGCGTTAATGGCACGCTGTTTCAGTTTGTCAATTTCGCCGGGCGTGGGAGTGGAGTCGGATTTCGCGGCAGCTGGTTTCGAGACTTGTGGAGGATTGATGCCAGCTCGCAAGGTTACTGTTGCTGATTTTTCGGGTTGCGGAACAGGCTTAATTGGATTCGACGCGGCAAGCTTGGCGGCAGCTGCTTCGCGGGCCGCGCGACGCGCTTTCTTGATCGCGCGGAATTTCTTCATGCGTTCTTTGCGCTCGCGGCGCTTGCGCAGCTTCTCGGCGAGAATCTGGCGCTTGCTCAATGGATCACCATCACTCAATTCTCTTCCCTCTTGAAGCTTTCGGAGTTTGGCGCTTTGGGCTGCGGCGCGACTTCGCCGGCCAAGCCATTTTATTTTACCGCGGGCGGCCTATTGCACCAGCGCTACTGAATCCGTACCGCAGATTTCGCGCACGCGTTCGACCAGTTCGCGGTCCGCGAGGACCGCGCTGCCGGCGTCGAGCGTCGCAGCGCTACCATCGTCTTTGACCAGCTCGAACGATACGCGGCAGCGGCCGGGGCGGCTGGAAAACAACGCTTTCAGCTGGTCCAGCGCGCCGGTGTTCACGGTGCTCAGATCCATGCGGACGCGCAGCAGACTGGGCGGACGATCCGTCAATTGCTCGAGCAGGCGCGCATCCGCGACGATCAGGCGCGTGCCGACATCTTCCACCGCGACGCGGCCCTTCACCAGTAGCGGCGTATTGGATTTGAGGATTGCTTCGAGCTTGCCGAACGCTTCCGGAAAAACCAAGGCTTCGATCACGCCGGTGCGATCTTGCAGGGTTAGGATGGCCCAGCGAGCGCCGCGCCGCGAACGCATGGGGCGAATCTGCACGATGATGCCGGCGACGACGAGGTCTTCGTTGTTCTTGCGGCTTTCCATCGTCGCCAGCTCGGCGGCGTTCAAATCCTTCAGGCGGCCGGCGTATTTATCGAGCGGGTGGCCGGAGATGTAAAAGCCAAGAACTGAATATTCACCGGCGAGTTGCTGCTCTTCGGACCAGTCATCGGCTTCGGGGAGCTCCGTTTCCTGCCACGGCTGACTGTCGTGCGATGCACTGGGCCCGGCGAGAAACAGGCCGCCCTGCCCCACAGTTTTTTCCTGATGTTTTTTCTGGCCGCGGGAAATGGCTTGGTCTATTGCTGCGAAAAGGCGTCCGCGCGAGCCGCTCGTGCAATCGAGGGCGCCGGCCTTTACGAGGCTTTCGAGGACGCGCTTGTTGAGGAATTTGGGCTCGATGGCTTCGCTAAACTCGAAGAGCGTGCGGAAGCGTCCGGCGGTGACGCGCGCTTCGCCGATAGCTTTGGCGGTATTTTCGCCGACGTTTTTTATGGCGGCGAGGCCGAAGCGGATGTCGTCGCCCACCGGCGTGAAGTACAAGCCGCTTTCGTGGACGTCTGGAGGCAGGACGCGGATGCCCATGCCGCGCGCTTCGTTGATGTACTTAACCACTTTTTCGGTGTTGCCTGCTTCGGAGCTGAGCATCGAAGCCATGAATTCCACAGGGTAGTGGACTTTCAAGTAGGCGGTCTGGTACGCGAGCAGCGCGTAGGCGCAGGCGTGAGCTTTCGGAAAGCCGTAGAGGCCGAACTCTTCCATCAGATCGAAAATCTTGGTGGCTTTCTTCGCGGGAACTTTTCCGGCGGCACAGCCTGCCAGAAACTTTTCGCGCTGCGCGGCCATCACATCTGCTTTTTTCTTGCCCATCGCGCTGCGCAGGATGTCGGCATCGCCCAGTGAGTATCCGGCGAGGCGGTTGGCGATCTTCATTACCTGCTCTTGAAAGACGATGACGCCCCAGGTTTCCGAAAGAATTTCTTCGAGCTCCGGCAAGTCGTAGGTGACTTTTTTCTTGCCCTGTTTGCGCCCGATGAATTCATCAATCATGCCGCCTTGGATGGGGCCGGGACGATAAAGAGCGTTCAGCGCGGTCAGGTCTTCGATTTGCGTGGGCTGGTAGCGCTTCAGGATGTCGCGCATGCCGTGCGATTCAAACTGGAAGATGCCGGTGGTATCGCCGCGCGCGAAAAGGGCATAGGTGGGCGCGTCGTCGAGCGGCAGCGTGGTGAGGTCCAGGTCAATGCCGCGGTTTTGTTTGATCATGCGCACGGAGTCGTCGAGGATGGTGAGCGTGGTGAGGCCGAGGAAATCCATTTTCAGCAGACCGATGCGGCCGAGCGCGTTCATATCGTACTGCGTGGTGATTTCATCCTTGTTCGACTTGTAGAGCGGGACGATTTCTGTGAGCGGACGAGGCGAGATGACTACGCCCGCGGCGTGTGTGGAGGCGTGGCGCGCGAGGCCTTCGAGGCGCAGCGCCACTTCGATCAATTCTTTTACCTGGCCTTCCTTGCGTGCGGCTTCGAGCTGCGGCGATTGTTTCAGCGCGTCTTCGAGCGAAATGTTCAGCGTGGTGGGAATCATTTTCGCCAGGCGGTCCACGTCGCCGTAAGGCATGTCGAGAGCGCGGCCCGCGTCTTTCAGTACGGCTTTTGCGGCCATGGTGCCGAAGGTGATGATTTGCGCGACGCTTTCGGCGCCATACTTTTTTCGGACGTATTCGATCACTTCGCCGCGGCGGCGCATGCAGAAATCAATGTCAATATCCGGCATGGAGATGCGCTCGGGATTCAGGAAGCGCTCAAAGAGCAGCTCGTACTGCATTGGGTCAACGTCGGTGATGCGCAGCGAGTAGCTCACCAGGCTGCCTGCGGCCGAACCGCGGCCGGGGCCTACCGGAACGCCTTGCGCGCGAGCGTAATGGATGAAGTCCCAGACGATCAGGAAGTAGCCGGCGAAGCGCATCTTCTTGATCATTTCGATTTCGGCGGTTAAGCGTGCTTCGTAGTCCGCCAGCGGATGGCGCAGGCGGCCTTCTTTGGTGAGGCGTTCGATTTGGGGAGCGCGGGAGGTGAAGCCGTCGCGGACGACACGCTCGAAATACGAATCCGTGGTATGGCCGTCGGGCACTTTGAATTCCGGGAATGGATTGTTGACGCGCTGGATTTTAACGTTGCAGCGTTCGGCGATTGTTACGGTGCGCGTTACGGCATCCGGCAATTCGCGGAACACGTGCGCCATTTCCTCGGCAGTCTTGAAATAAAACTGATCGGTGGCAAATTTCATGCGCTGGGCGTCGCTCATGGTTTTGCCGGTCTGGATGCACATTAGGACTTCTTGCGCGTGGGAATCGGCCTGCGTGAGGTAGTGGCAATCGTTCGTCGCGACCAGCGGAATGCCGGATTCTTTCGAGAGGCGCACCAGGTCGCGATTGACGCGAATGTCCTGCTCGAGGCCCTGGTCCTGCACTTCCAGGAAGAAATTCCCTTTCCCGAAAATATCGCGCAGACGGTAGGCGCTCTTCTGTGCCTGATCGTATTTTTCGGAGAGCAGCGCGTCTGCCACTTCGCCGCGCAGGCACGCGGAGAGAGCGATCAGACCTCCGCTGTGTTTGGCGAGAAGTTCGTGATCGACGCGAGGTTTGTAATAGAAGCCGTCGAGATATCCGGTGGAAACCAGCTTGATGAGGTTCTGATAGCCCTTTTCGTTCTCGCATAGCAGCACGAGGTGGTTCGAGCGCTCGGCGCCCGTGCCACGATTTTTGTGATTGTCCGGCGCGACGTACATTTCGCAGCCTATGATGGGCTTCACGCCATGAGTGGTGGCCTGGTGATAGAAATTCGCGGCGGCAAAGAGGTTGCCGTGATCGGTTACGGCGACGGCGGGCATTCCGCGGCGCGCGGCTTCGGCGGTAAGTTCCCCGATTTCGCAAGCGCCGTCCAGAAGAGAGTAATCCGTGTGCAGATGAAGGTGAACGAAGTTCGAGGCATCCATGCGAAGTTCATTCTAAACCAGCTTGAGGCCGGGTGTAACAGCAATCTGCGTCGAGATTTTTTGTTCTCGTGACGGGAAATGTCCTTCGGCCGGCTTGAGGCAAAGGCGCCGGTCTCAGGATGACGAAGCTCGTCGCATCGTCAGCGGCGAGATTTTTTCGCCGGACGAGGTTTTGGTTTCTTCGCGGCGTGCGTTGCTTTGTCATCGTGCGCCGCTTTGTCGTGTTTGGCCTGGGCTTTGGCGCCGATTGCGGCGGCTGCAGATTGCCCCGGCTTCGTTGCAGCGGCGGAAGCCTTTCCTGAGGGCGCGGATTTGCCATCATTCGCGGGAGTCGGCGCTGCTTTGGTGCCGGCCGCTGCGCCCTTGGCTTTGTCGTGCGGCTTCCCCTCCGCATGCAGCGCTGTTTCGGGCGCACCTTTACGCTTCTTTTTCTCTTTTTCGGGCTTCTTCACTTCGTCTTTGATGCCCGCAAGATTTTTCAGGATTTTCGTGCGGTCTTCGGGAGTCTTGCCCTTGCCGCGTAATTGCAGTTCGAAGAATTGTTCGATGATCTTGTCGAATTTCGGTCCGCGCTCGACGCCAAGCGCTTCGAGCTCCCCAGCCGGCGACGCCATGCGCAGTGGGCGCCACTTCTGCAAATAATTCCGAATCTTGGAAAGCGCGCGGGGATTGGGCATTTCCACTTCGATAAAGGCGAGGGTTTCCGCGGGCAATGAAGCCAGGTAATAGTAGGCATCTTTCGCGGCATTGGTTTTGGCACTCTTCAGTACTTTCACCACTTTTTGCGTCTCGGGAACCAACTCAGCGGCTTCGTCGATTTCGGCGGTTCTGAATTCCAGGTGACGCAGAGCCGCCGCAGCTTCGCGCGATTTCAGCCGGCCCAGCGTGTAATAGGCGACCGCCAAATGCAGACGCGGCCGCAAGCCCGCGCTGTAAAGATTGAAGCGTACGCGCGCCAGCTTGTTGAGGCTGTCGTAATCCGGCTTTCGTTTCTGTAGCGCCGGATGAATCAGCGCCAGCATGTCGTGCGATTCCCAAAGTTTCAGCGTGGCGACGGGATTATCTTCGCGCACGAGTGCGCGCATCTCGTGGCCGACTTCGGCGCCTTCGATGCGGTCCGTGACACCGCGTTCAATCGCCAGGTCAAACCACTCTTGCGTGCGCGGATCCATTTTGAATCCCATGCGCGCGGCATAGCGCAGAATGCGCATCAAGCGGATGGGCTGATTGGTGAAGGCGTGGATCGATAGCGCGCGGACTTCCTGTTTTTCGAGGTCCGCGAGGCCATTCATGGGATCAAGCAGCAGGCCGCGCGATTGCGTGTTCAGCGAGATGGCGATGGCATTGATGCCAAAATCGCGGCGGCGCAAATCTTCCATCACGCTGGAGAAACGGTATTCGGGCTTGACGCCCGGACGTTCGTAAAAGTCTTCGCGCGCGGCGGAGATGGAGCCATCCACATCGCCCGCGAAAACCATTTCGTGGTGGCGAATCTTCTCGCTTTCCCAGACAACACGCGCGCCGCCTTTTTCCAGCTCGCGCACCATCTTCACGGGATTTCCTTCGACCGTGAAATCGAGGTCGCGGATGGGCATGCCGGAGATCAGGTCGCGCACCGCCCCGCCGGTGAGATACACATTCACGTCCTGCGTGCGCGAAAGCTCCTGCACGCGCTCCATCACGGCGCGTTGTTCCGGCGACAGCCGGCTTTCCAGCAAGTACATGTAATCGGGCATGAAGTTTCCGCCTTCCTCGAATTATTGCGCGCAGCCTTCTAGGCGCGCGGGTGGTGCGCTTTATAAACTTGTTTCAAACGCTCTTCGACTACGTGGGTATAAATCTGCGTTGTTGCTATATCCGCATGGCCCAACATCATTTGCACGGAGCGCAAGTCTGCTCCGCGATCCAGCAGGTGCGTGGCAAAACTGTGCCGCAGCATATGCGGCGTGAGGGGTTTACGCAACCCCGCTTTGCGGCCGTAAGCGCTCAAAATTTTCCAGAACGCGATGCGGTTGATGGCTGTGCCGATTCGGGTGGGAAAAAGGTACGGTGAAATCTTCTCTGCCAGAATTTTCGGGCGCGATTTTTTCATGTACTGCAGGACCAGATCCAACGCTGCGCGACCTACCGGGACCAGCCGCTCTTTGCTGCCTTTGCCGATGCAGCGCAGGCAGCCGTCCTCGAGCTGAACATCGGCGGCCTTCAGGCCGCACAGTTCGGAGACACGCAGTCCAGTGGAATACAACAGTTCGATCATGGCCTTATCGCGCAGGCCGAGCGCGGTTGAGACGTCCGGCTGACGCAGCAGTCGGTCCACTTCCTCGACGCTCAGAAATTCCGGCAGCGAGCGGCGGAATTTCGGCGCCGCCACATTGGCGGCCGGATTTTCCGTGATCATGCCTTCGGTGAACGCGAACCGGAAGAGATGACGGATGGTGACCAGGTGGCGCGCGACCGTGCGGCTATCCAGCTTGCGCAGATAGAGCGTGCGCAGAAAGTCGATCACATCGCCGTGGGTGAACTGGTCCAGGGTCAGGCCGCGCTTGGCTGCGAAGGCCGCAAACTTCTCGAGGTCGCGTCGGTAGGCATTGAGGGTATTGGCCGCAAGGCCTTTTTCGACTCGCAGGTAGTTTAGAAATGATCGAATCTGTGGTTCCAATTCATATCTCCCGATTTCACGCGCCGGTACAAGACTTCCGGCAGAAAATCTGCGCTTGGTGGCCGCGCAGCTTATGAGACGTCCAAGCCGCCAACTGCGGCGCTCGGCTCCGCGCGTTTCAGCAGCAGGAACAATTCCGGCAGTTCCTCGCAGCGCAGCGCCCAGGCCAAGCCGAAATAAATTCCGGATGAAAGCGCGATGATTCCGACGAGCCACGCGGCTTTGGCCACGAAGTGCTCCAGCATCACCAAATGCGAATACTTCAAGGCTGCAAAACAGACTGTTGACATCGCCACGGCGCAGAGCGCCATTTTTCCGAGCGAGTTAAATATGGCTGAAGCGCCCAGACGCCCGTAACGTCCGCGAAAAACTACGAACAGCGCGCCAAAGTTAAAATATGCTGCCAGCGTGCTGGCCAGCGCGGGGCTGGCGTTCCACAAATAGCGCCCGAACCCGAAAAGCAGGATGAAATTCAGCGCCACGTGCAGCGCCAGCGAGTACGCTCCTACTTTCGTAGGCGTGACGGTGTCCTGCGTCGAGTAATACATCGGCGTAATCAGTTTGATGGCCGCGAACGCCGGCAGTCCCATCGAATAAAACAGCAGTGCGTGGGCCGTGAGCGCGGTGGAGCGCGCCATGAACTCGCCGTGCTGAAAGAGCACTTGCGTAATCGGCACGCGCAGCAGAATCAAGCCCAGCGCCGCCGGAATGGTGATGAACGATGCGACGCGCAGCGCAAATCCGAACGTCTGCTTCATTTCGTCGTGCTTGCCATCCGCCGCCTGATGCGACATGGTGGGAAGGATCGCCGTTGAGAGCGCGATCGCGTAACTTCCCAGCACCAGCTCCATTACGCGGTCCGCCACGTACAAGGACATGACGCTGCCCTCCGGCATGCGCGACGAGAGAGCAAAAATCGTATCCACGACGAAATTCACTTGAAAGACGCCCATGCCGAAAAACACCGGCACCATCAGCTTGCCGACTTGCTTCACGCCGGGATCGGCGAAACTGACGTCCGGGCGGAAACGCATCCCCAGCCTCGCGAGCGCTGGAAGTTGCATTACCAACTGCGACGCCGCGCCCACGACGATTCCAACCGCAAGGCCAACCGCGGGCGTTCGGTATGCTGGCGGCGCCCAGTTCATGATGGGCCGGTACAGCACTCCTAACGAAAACGCGATGAACACGACGTTGAAAAAGATCGACGTCGACGCCGGAAGCCCGAAGCGGTGAAAGCTGTTCAGAATCGCGGCTGCCAGCGCCGCCAAGCCCAAAAAAAACACGCACGGAAAAATGATCCGATTTAGGTAAATCGCCAGATCCCACCGGACCCGACTGGCGCCCATTACCGTAAAGAACCCGACAATCTGCTTTGAAAAAATGCTGCCCAGGACGGCGACCGCTGCCAGAATCACCGCAAGGTCCCAGAAGGTTCTCTGCGCGAACGCCCAAGACTCCTTCCGCGGTTTTCCCCTCAGATACCCGACGAATACGGGTATAAAGGAGGCTCCCAGGGCGCCTTCGCCGGTCATGCGGCGAATCATATTGGGAATGCGAAACGCCAAGATGAACGAGTCGGCTGCTGGCGAAGTGCCGAGCAATAGCGCTACTCGCTGATCGCGTAAGTATCCGCAAATCCGGCTGATAACGGTGGCTAGGGCTATTACCGAGGCAGACTTTAGGATCTTGCCCTTTTCGGTCAATCGGCGGAGACTCCGATGCTAACCCTTTAAGCACCAATGACTTGACGAAAAACAGCCGCAAGAATAACATAACGCTCGGGAACTTAGCAAGAATCTCGCCGAAAAAGGCCCCGAAATAGTGAAAGATCGAGCCCCAGCCTCGACGCGAAAGAAAGTGGTGGTGTTGCTTCTGGATCGCGGCCACCTGAAGGGCTACTTGAACCCGGCCACGCTGGCGCGGGCGGAGACGATTGACCTGTTGACGCCTGACGGAGAACACGTTTCCGTGCCTATGCGTACCGTTAAGTCGGTGTATTTCGTGCGGGAATTCCCGGACGCGTTTCAGCCCGAGCGGAAGGTGTTTTTGAGCCGGCCTAAGCTGGATGGGTTGTGGGTTCGGCTGCGGTTTCGGGATGAGGATGTGATGGAAGGGATCGTTGCAAATGATCTCCTGGACTTGCTGGACAATGCCCTGCAATTGACGCCTCCGAACCTGCATGGGAATACCCTGCGATTGTTTATTCCCCGCTCGGCGCTTTCCGAGATGAAGGTGCTCGGAGTGGTGGGGGCGGCGCGGCGGACTCCGCGGGCGGCGGGAGCTGCGGCACCATCGCAATCCAAACTTTTCAACGAATAGTTGTTCGAGGCGCTGCGACCCGAAGTCCAGTCCGCGAAGAATTCCCCGTCGCGTTATTCCAAACCCGCGGAATCCGTGAGGACTCTGCTTCTTCCGTGTGCTTGATGCTTGATAGGGGCGACGTATGCCTGATTGCGTCTCTGTTGTACATTGAGGCTGCGCAAAGACCGGCGTGAGGAGAGGCCATCATGAAATTGGGCGAGATCGCGAAACAGCTGGGCTGCGAAGTGGATGGTGACGCGAGCCTGGAAATCACCGGCGTGGCCGGGATCGAAGACGCGCAGCCAGGCGAGTTGACGTTTCTGGTCAACCGCAAATACCGGCCTGCGCTGGAGACGACGCTCGCTTCGGCGATCTTTGTCGGGAAGGACGCTGGGCCGATGCGCATCGCCGCTTTGCGTTCTGCTAATCCATATTTGGACTTTGCACGCGCGATCGAGCTGTTTCATCCGGCACCGCGCTTCACGATGGAAATTCATCCGACTGCGGTGATCGCACAGACCGCGAAAATCGCACCGGGTGTGCACATTGGGCCTTATTGTTTCGTAGACGAAGACGTCTCGATTGGTCGCAACGCCATCTTGCATAGTTTTGTGACGATCTATCCGGGAGCGCAAATCGGCGACGATTTTTTCGCGCACTCGCACGTGACGGTGCGTGAGAATTGTCGCATCGGCAATCGTGTGCTATTGCAGAACGGTGTCACGATCGGCGCGGACGGATTTGGCTTCGCGCGCCAAGCGGATGGGCGCTGGCACAAGATGAGGCAATCTGGGACTACCGCGATTGAGGACGATGTGGAAATTCAGGCGCACAGCGTGATTGACCGCGCAACGGTCGGCGAGACGCGGATCGCACGCGGAACAAAAATTGATAATTTGGTGCAGGTGGGTCACGCCTGCAAAGTTGGCGAGGACACCCTACTTTGCGGACAAGTGGGGCTTGCCGGAACTTCAAAGGTGGGGAACAGGTGCATCCTCGCTGGGCAAGTGGGCGCGGCGGGACATTTGACGATCGGCGATGGCGCTGTGCTCACGGCACAGTCGGGAGTGCCGGGCGACGTTCCTGCGGGCGCAATTTATTCGGGATATCCGGCGCTGGATAATTTGGCGTGGCGGAAATCGGTGGCGGTTTTCAATCGCCTGCCTGAGCTGCAGAAGGAATTGCGCGAGCTGAAGGCGGAAATTGCTACGCTGCGGGGAAGATGACGCCACGCTACAAGCGAGCTGAACGACCATGAGACCGATTCGGACTCCGAGTTGCGCACGCGTGCTCGCTGGATCGGCGCTCGTATTCCTTTTCGCCGCGTCGTCTGCGTTTGCGCAAAAGCCAACTTGGGCCAAGCACGCCGCAGCTTTCCCTGGGAGTTGCCGCTCGGACTTGCCAGTAAAATGCCCAGCCCTTCGAATTCCCTCTCCCGATCACGAAAGCTTTGTGGAAGTGCAGTATCGCAAAGTGTCGTCAGGTGACGGAGGTTGGTTTTCGTTTGTGGAACTAGGTGTTACGAGAAAAGACGGAACAAGCACAGGGATAGCACAGCGCGGCTTGATTGAAGACGAAGTACTTTGGTCACCCGATTCAAAGGCTGTCCTGATTAACGGCAGCGACGGTGCTGAGGGTCCCCAGTACCTATATGTCTATCACTTGGGCGAACCGGGCAGCCGACCACTTGATGTCGCGACGGCTCAAAAGGGCATGCGGACAAGCTTTCCACCGTGCAAAGCAAAGTATGCGCCGAAGGATTGCGCTTTGGCAGCAGAAGATATAAACGTAATCGCCGTGGATTGGACGCACGGTTCTTCGGCGGTAGTGGTAATGGCAGAGATGCCTTGCTCGTCGAGCGTGGGCGGCATCAGGTGCCAAGTTTTAGGTTACGAACTGGAAGTATCCACCGACAAGATTCTGCGGCGAATGGAACCAAAGGAATTTGCGGCACGGTGGCAACACAGCATGGCATGGACATTCCACGATCCGGGTCCGGCAGATTATGAAAGAAAGTAGTTAAAGATCCTGACGACGCCCGCCGTTAGTTCCCCACCGGCGGCTTTTGATCTTCGGGTAAGCCTGCGGCGACTAATTCCTGCACGAGCCGGCGAAGTTCGTCGCGCTGGTCCTCCGCATATTCCGTCGCTTTGACGGCGGGGCCATAGCGGACCACCACTTCGCCGGGATGAATGGTCCAATCGCCTTTGCGCATCAGGCGCTGTGTTCCAGCGAGGGAGACGGGCACCACCCAAGCTGCGGCGCGGATCGCCATCAGAAAAGTTCCCTTCTTGAACAGGAGCAGGCGGCCGTCGCGGCTACGCGTTCCCTCCGGAAAAACGAGGAACGACAGACCTTCCTTCAAGGAATCAACCGCGATGTCCACGCTTTCCGCCGCGGCCTCTTTGTCGGAGCGGTCGACGGGAATCAGCCTGGCCAGGAGAAGCGCTTTGGAAAGGATTGGAATGCGAAAAACTTCTTGTTTGGCGAGCAGTCCAACGCGCCGCGGAATATTGGGTACCAGTGCGACGGGATCGAGGTTCGAGGCGTGATTCGACGTAAACACGCAAACGCCGCTCGGAATATTTTCCAGGCCCTCGACGCGAACGCGTATCCCGGCCAGACGCAACACGATGCGCAGGGCACCGATGAATGTCCAATACATGAAATTCGCGTCGCCGGTCAGCAGCGTCCACAAAATCAGGAGGGGCTGCACGATCAGCAGTGCCAGAGCGACGAACGTCAAGACCATGATGGTGCGAATCATGGATTCAGCGGCACGACGATGCCGGACGCCTCAATCGGTTTTCCCTTTTAGCCAGCCCTCGCGAATGCGCTTCTGCTTCTCGGTGGCTCCCGGCATTTCGACGAGGGTAAATTTATTCAAATCAGCGGAGCCTAGCGCGAAGCTCAAATCCAAATCTTGGTTATCACGTTGCACGCGCAGAGTCACGGTCTCACCGGGCTCGTGTTGGCGCAGCCACGCCGCCAGATAACGCGGCAGCGGTTGACCGTTCAACGTAACCAGCGCGTCTCCTGCTTGCAGGCCCGCTGCTTCCGCGGCAGATCCCGGCACCACTTGAGATACACGCGTTTGCGCATCGGTGCTGCGCTGAGTAGTCCAGAAACCTAGTTTCGGCGCCGCACGCTTTTCGGCTTTCAGTTCCAGGCCCGCGGCGTTGAAAAATTTGTCGTAGGGAATTTCGTCGGTGCCTGCCACATAGTGGCGGAAGAAGTCGTCGAACTTAACGCCGGCGACTTCTTCGGAGATGGCCTCGACACCTTGCGAATCGTCGTAGAAGCGGCCTTGCTTCGCATAGACTTCGTACATGCGGCGCAGCACGTCGTCGAGTGATTTGTGATTGTCCGTCGCGTCGCGAATCGCAAGGTCCAACATGTCGCCGACAATTTCGCCCTTGTTGTAGTACGAAATGCTGCGCTCCGGGCGGCGGTATTCGTCGTAGCCCTCGAGCCAGGAGTTCAGGCTGGCTTCCTCGACGCTCTGCCAGCGATGCGCGGGCCGGGAATCCAGCTCGCCGATTTCTCCAGAAAGGTTCGCGTAAAATTGATCTTTGGTCCACAGGCCGCTCCGTTCGAGAGTGTAGTCCCCGTAGGTGCTGGTGACTCCCTCGGCGAACCACAGCGCGCGCGTGTACATTTCTTTGGTGTAGTCCACGGGCTCAAGCGTTTGCGGGCGAATGCGCCTCACATTCCACGCGTGAAAAAATTCGTGCGCCGTCACGGAGGCGGCTGCGTCGCCGGACGAAGTGGAGATCGCGGTACAATTGGAGTGCTCCATCCCTCCGCCGCCGACTTCGGGATACGGGCCGAAGTGGAAGAAAAACGTGTACTGGCCGAACGGAGCGCCGCCCATCAGATGCACTTCGTATTTGGTGACGTCGCGCAAGATCGATTCGAGGCGTTCGCGGTGCCATTCTTTGCCGTCCACGATCACGCGAAAGTGCACGCCTGCTTCATCGAATCCAAATTCAGCGAACTTCCCTGCTTCTGTGGGCGCGTCCACTAGCTGGTCGTAGTTCGCCGCGACGAAAGAATTCGGCGCTGCGCCCGCGGGAAGTTCCGCGGCGAGCCGCCATCCCTCCGAGATGTCTTCGAACTGGACTTGGGTGTCTTCCGCGCGGCGACTGGGAACGTACATCAGCACTTCGGCGAAATTCAGGAAAGCGTGATGCGCGTTCAGCTGCGAATTGAACGGGCCGGGATCGTCCCATTCGATGCTGTAATCGAGTGTCGCAGCATGCGCTTCTGCACCGCCGCTAGCGCCAGCGAGCGAAATCTTCCAAGTTTGTTTATCGAGCATGCGCACGGGCAGTGGCGCCGCCGCAGCGGCTGCCGAATTGCGCGCACGCACGTCGCGCACACGATAGGAAAAATCCCGAACCTGGTACAAAGCGTTCCACGCAGGAAGCGCGACGATTATTTCCTGGTCTGCCGGCTGCGCAGGGATATCCATGGAGACTTGAAAAACGTGCTGCTCCGGATTCTTCAGGGAAATGTGATAACCAATGGTAGCGGCCGCGGGTCGCGCGAAAAACAGTAGCATGATTGCCAAAACGATCCGCCGGGCCGATTTCATTTCCTAGCTCCTTCGAGCGATTTAAATTTGTCGAGCAATTTTCCACTCAGTCCGTCGAAGCTGCCGTTGGACATGATCATCACCATGTCTCCGGGCTTGGCTTCGGCGGCCAGAAATTCCACGATCGCGCCTGACGAATCGAACGCCCGCGCGGGTTTGCCTAGCTCGACGAGCGACTGCGCGATGGATTCAGGCGACAAGCGGTCGCCCTCTTCCAGCAGCTGCGCGCGACTCACCGGACCAATCACGATCGCGTCCGCGATGGCCAGCGCTTCCGGAAGCACGTGCTGAAAAATTTTGCGGCGCATAGTGTTGGATCGCGGTTCCACGGCCGCCCAGATTTTGCGCCCGGGCCAGCGCGTGCGCGTGGCGTCCAGCGTCATGCGGATCGCAGTGGGATGATGCGCGAAATCTTCCACCACCAGCACTCCGTTGGCTTCGCCCTTGGTCTCCATGCGTTTGCGAACGCTTATGAACGTAGCCATGGCACGTTCGATGGCGTCGCACTCGACGCCGCGGCCATAGGCGATAGCGACGGCCGCGAGCGCGTCCAGCGCATTGTGTTTTCCCGCGATCGGCATGCGCACGCGAGTCACTTCCTTGCCGCGAAACGCCACGCGAAATTCGGTGGCTTCGTCGTGCCATTGAATATCGCCAGCGCACCAATCGCACTCCAGCGTGAAGCCGAAGGTTTCCACCGGGCAAAAAGCTTTCGCCACGGTTTGGCGTAGATCTGCGCTTTCACCCCAGATCAGGATTTTCCCGCGGCGCGGCACCAAGTTCACCAGTCTGCGGAATTGCAGAGCGATGGATGCCAAGTCCGGGTAAATGTCAGCGTGATCGTATTCCAGCGACGTGAGGATCAGTTCGTCCGGATGGTAGTGCAGGAATTTTGGGCCACGGTCGAAGAAGGCCGTCTCGTACTCGTCACCTTCGATGATGAATTCTTCCCCGCCGCCGAGGCCGTAGCTGCGCTCGCCAAAATTCGGAGAGACGCCGCCGACCAGGAAATCAGGCTTGCGTCCGGCCGTCTGAAAAATCCACGCCAGCATTGCCGTCGTGGTGGTTTTTCCGTGCGTTCCGGCTATGACGATGGATCGGTGGCCGGGAATGAAATATTGCTCGAGGAGTTGCGGCATCGAGCAGTACGGCAATTTTTCGTCGAGGATGTACTCGATTTCCGGGTTGCCACGCGCGATTACGTTCCCTACTACGCAGAGGTCCGGCGCGGGCTGCAAATTTTCTGCCCGAAATCCTTCGTTCCAACGAATCCCGAGGGAATCAAGCAGCGTGGAAGCCGGCGGATAGACATTTACGTCCGAGCCGGTGACGTGAAATCCGCGCTCTTTCAGCATGCCTGCAACAGGCGCCATGGCCGCGCCGGCGATGCCGAGCAGATGGACGTGCTCGGTGACCTTATTTGCTCGCGTCGAAATTTGCGGTCTCCTCTTATGCTTGCCGACGACTGCTGCAGCTTCTTGTTGCGCTGCGCTCGTGTTCGTCGCGCTGCCGAGTTTTTACGCGCGGCAGGCCGGTTCCAGGATTTCCAACCGCGACGTATCGTCGGCTCTTAGACGCGCGCGCACGCCTAGCGGCAACGTCAGCATTGGCTGGGGTGTGTGACCTACGGCTGCGCCCCACACCACGGGGAATCCCATGGTTCCCAATATTCGCCGCGCCACAGCCAGCACGCTCTCGGTCCCGGCCGGGCCGTGGCATTCGGGAAATTCCCCGAGCAGCAGGCCCGAGACGCCGCGAAGCTTGCCTGCCTGCTTCAGGTGCATCAAAGCGCGGTCCACCTGCCAAGGTTTCATACCGCGATCTTCGAGCAGCAGAATCGCGCCGTGCGTGTCAAGTTCCCACGGAGTTCCGAGTGCGGTTTCAATTAGAGTCAAGCATCCGCCGAGAAGAATGCCGTCCGCCGAACCCGGCATGATTGCTTCGGTGCCGGCGAGCGGAATCGTCCAGCCTGTCTTCGTTTCTGTTAGAGCGCGCGTGAGACTTTCGGAATCGTAGCCATCGTCGACATTCGCGCCTTTGTCGAGCCCTGCGGCCGCCATGGGGCCGTAAATAGTGATCCAGCGAAATTTCTGCCACAGAAAAATCTGGAGCGAGGTGAGATCGCTGTAGCCCACTAAAACTTTGGGATTGGCCAGAGCGACGCTGAGTCCGTCGAGCAAGTAATTCGAACCGTAACCACCGCGCGAGCAGAAAATTCCGCGTGTGCTGGTTTCCGTGAGCGCTTCCTTCAGAGCCGCGCCGCGATCCGCTGCGCTACCGGCGAAAAAATCACCGCGCGCGAGCACCCGCTCCACATCGAGCTTCGAGGTGTAGCCCAGCCGCGCGATTTCCTCGATGCCGCGCTGCAAACGAGGTGGGTCCACGGGACTGGCGAGTGAAAGAATGCGCACCGCATCGGCGGGACGAAGCGCTTCAGGCTTGAGAGTTTGCGGCATGGGTCGCAAAGGAGAATAAGGAATTTTGCGCAGCGAGTCCAGCCGCGCGAGCGAAGGTGTTTACATCCGAGCAGCAGCGCGAAGTGCGCTCAAAACGGCGTGACGGTCAAATACACGTCGCCAATGCCGCTGGCAGGCTGGGCGGCGATCGTGTCCGGCGCGTAGAACGCCGCCAAGCGCCCATCGGCGCTGAGCGGAGCGGCGCTGTAGCGATCCGCAACGAGTGGAGCGGATTTATTGTTGCTGGCGACCACGAGCGTTGCGCGCGTTGCCGTCAGAGACGCCGAAGCCTCGGAAACCGCGTAAGTGTGCGGCGTGCACGGAAGCACGGCGCCGAAACAGGTATCGCGCACGACCAGGGAGCCCTCAGTGGCAACTTGGCCGGCAGGGGCAGCGGAAGCGGCGCCGGAAACGAACGAGACGTATCTTCCGGAGGCGCTAATGACCGGCGAGAAATTTTGCGTTTTGGTGGCAGGGGCGGCGCTGTCGTTCGCAATTAGAGTTGTAGACGGAACGCAGCCGTCCGGCGCCGTGTCGCCGAGGCAAGTATCGCGCAGGTAGGCCCTACTCACGTGCGCTGTACTTCCAGTCGAGGAATCCGCGGGTTGTGATTCGAAGACCGCGAAGCGCGCGTCGCTGCTGAGAGACGGCGAAATATTCGCGCCGCTGAGAGTTGAGTCGTCCGGCGCGTAAGAAATTCTCTCCGCCGACGCCTCGCAGGTGACAGGCGGGACAATACCCATGCAAGTGTCCGCCAGAACGATCTGCGAAGTGCTTGTCGCGTTCTGCGCCGCTGATTTTGCCGCCCACATTTCCAGCGCGACGTAGCGGCCGTCGGCAGAAATTGCGGGACGTCCCGCCTGCGCGCCTGCGACGCGATCCTCGTCGTCCACTGGAACGGCCACGGTTTGCGTGATGCAAGCCTTCGTGGCCGTAGGACCCGCGCAGGTGTCTCGTACATAAGCTTGCGGCAGCAGCGGAGACTTTTCCGCGACGAGATTCGTAGCTGCGGAAACAAAAGCAACGAAGCGGCCGTCGCCGCTTAGCGACGGGCTGGTGCTGGGGCCGTTGGCAGCTTCTCCCTCAGGGCCCGCGGAAATAATTTCGGTGTGCGGCGTGCATCCCGAAGGCGCGTTCGCACCTACGCAGAGGTCGCGGACATACAGTTCCCAGTAACCGAGTGACACTACGGCATTCCCGGGAGCTAGATTCGTCGCACGAGACACGAATGCGACAAATCGGCCATCGCCGCTGATGGAGACTTGCCTGCTGGATTTTCCGTTGGGGGCGCTGCCGTCCGGCGCCAGATCCACCGCCAGGGTTTTCGGCGTGCAGTTCGTCGCGCCGACGCAGGTATCTCGCACAAAAATATTTCCGGAGACTGCCGGAGCGATCAGGTTTTTTGCCTGGGAGTAAAACGCTACGTAGCGTCCGCCGGAGCTAAGCGCCGGCGCTTCACTGGGCCCGTCCGCCGGACCCCCAGCAACGCTGACAGAAATCACCTGCGGAAATTTCACCGCTGCCCCGGCCGTCGGATTGATCGTGAACGGAAACGGCGCCGAGAAAGCAGCTCCGCCGTTTGAGGCGGTGTTGAGAACCGTAATCTCGACTGTTCCAGCCGTCGCGATATCCGTGCTCAGTATCGTTGCCTGCAACGACGTCGCGCTCTTGAACGCAGTGGTGCGCGCCGCGCCGTTCCAATCCACCACGGAATCGCGAATGAAATTCGTACCGGTCACGGTGAGCGTGAACCCCGCGCCTCCGGCGGTGGCATTCGCCGGCGTAACGGAAGTAATCGTGGGTGTGACAGGCGGAGTGGGCAAAATCGAAAAGTTCAGCGCTGGCGAGGAGCCACCGCCGGAGTTCACTACGGTGACCGGCTCGACGCCGGCGTTCGCCACGTCCGCCGCCTTGATCTGAGCCTGAACAGTATTTGCGTTGACGAACGTGGTGCTGCGCGCGCTGTTGTTCCACCTTACGGTGGAGTTCGCGGCGAAACTCGCGCCACTGACGGTAATCGTGAAATCGGAAGCGCCCGCTACAACGCTGGCGGGCGAAAGCGAACAGATCGCCGGTGCGTTCGTAGAAGAAGCAATGAAGCTGACCGCAGGCGAGAAAATTTCATTGCCGCCGCCCGTGTACGTGAACACGCTCACGCCATTACAGCTGGCACCAACGAGGTCTGCGGCGTTGATCTGTGCAGTCAGCTGCGTGGAACTCACAAACGTTGTGGTGCGAGGACCGCCATTCCAAGCGACGATGGAACCTGAAAATGGCGGTTGCGGGGGTGTGGGTGGGTTAGGAATATTGGCGTTGCCAGAAACAAAATTCGAACCATTCACGGTGATCGTGAATGCGGCGCCGTTCGGGCTGGCGCTCGCGGGGCTGAGACTGGCGATCAGCGGTGTGTTTGTTTGCGTCGGGAATACCGTGAATGGCGCGGCGTTGATGGTGATGCCGCCTCCGGGTAGCGGGTTCGAAACCGTCACGAGCGAAGTTCCGGGCGACGCTATGTCGGAAGCTAGAACGGTCATGGCAATCTGGCCCGTGGAAAGATTCACTGTGGCCGAGCGCGCGGAGCCGTTCCAGAACGCCGTCGAAGTTCCTGTGGATCCTGCGATGAAGCCGTTGCCGGCGATAAAAACGGTGAAGGACTGGCTACCGGCCGTGACGCTGGATGGGAAGAGCCCGGTAATTGCTGGAGTGGGATTCGGCTGGCCCGGGGCGACCGTGTTGCCGTTACTGGAGCTGCAACTAGACGTGAGAATCGTCAGCACAGCAACCACCCCGAACGCGGTCCACCGCAAACGCATCAAGCCTGTCCTCCTGCAATTTTTACCGGTAGTGTTCACGAAAACTGGCGCCGCCGTTCGTTGGCGTCGCTGGGATAGCCGAACGAGGGAAACGATGCAAACGCTTGCGAGTCCCCTGAATAATGCCCAAGAATTGATAGCATCCCGGCGAACACTCGTCAACTCGGATTCCCTGAGGCAGTGTTTGGTTGGCCCACAATTTGCGGGACTTGCTTTGTTCTGCAGGGGGCCTTTTGCGAGGTTGCCGAGCCCGGCGGGGACGACCGTGGTGGTGGCAAATCGCCCGCAAAGTGCGCTGGAACGAACGATTCTTCAAGCGCGCGAGGGCCGCGCCTCGACCTTGGCGTTGAGGGCGGCAAATTTTGTGAAGAGGTCGCGCTCTTGCGGGTAGGTAATCTCCGCGTCGAAATCCACAATTAACTCGTTGTCGATTTTGTGTGTCTGCCAGCGGCGGGCCGGAATCTTGGCCTCCTCCACGATGCGATGCGCCGGGATCAGCAGATCCGCGTTGACTGGAGCGGTCAATTGGAACGTCATCAGGCGCGTTTGTAATCCCAGCCGGTCTTCCAGGTAACCCAGCGCCACCAGGGCCACCAGGACCATCAGCGTGGAAAAAACGGCGGTGGCCAGCATTCCAGCGCCCACGGCCATGCCGATGCTGGCCATCACGAAGATTGTGGCGGCGCTGGTAATGCCCATTACCGCCCCGCGCTCGCGAATCACTACGCCTGCGCCGATGAAGCCGATGCCCGGAATGATTTGCGCGGCGATGCGCGTGTGGTCTCCGCCGACTGAGCCGGCCATTTCGTACGAAATAATAGTGAAGAGCGCGGCGCCGAAGCAGATCAGCATGTTGGTGCGGATGCCAGCGGGCTTGCCGCGCAGCTGGCGTTGCAGGCCGATCAGGCCGCCAAGAAATGCGGCGAAGACGAGCCGCAGCAAAATGTATGTGTTCAGATCGTGAAGCATGGCACCCCCGTGCCTTGCGCCCGGCGATTCTACTGGAAGGCACGCTAGAGTGGTGCGATGTTTTTCAAAGTTCCCGCTGTGGCAAGATTGGCAACCAGAGTTCTTAGAGCTTGAAAGACGTCAGTTTTGAGAATAGGCGCGCGCGGGCGTGAATTTCGCTACGCTTGAGCGTGGTGAGGCGTTGCACGCCGAATTTTTCCACCGCGAAACTTCCCAGCACGGAACCGTAAACCATGGCGTTGCGCAGAGTGCGCTCGTTTACCTTCCCGGCGCCAGCAAGGTAGCCCATGAAACCGCCGGCGAAACTGTCGCCTGCTCCGGTGGGATCGTGAACTTCTTCCAGAGGAAAAGCCGGCACCGAGAACAAAAACTTTTCGTGCATCATGATCGCACCGTGCTCACCGCGCTTGATCACCAGTGTTTTCGGGCCCATTTTGAAGATCTCCTTCGCGGCGCGGGTCAGGTTGTGCTGGCCGGTGAGCTGGCGGGTCTCGTCGTCATTGATCACCAGCACCTGGACATGTTTCAACGTTTCCTTTAGCTCCGCTGGAGTGCGCTCGATCCAGTAGTTCATCGTGTCCAGGCCCACCACTTTTGGTTTGCGTGTGACTTGCTTCAGGACGGAGTGCTGCAGCATTGGGTCGATATTTCCCAAGAATATGAAGGCCGAGTCCGTGTATGTCGGCGGCAATGTCGGCTGGAAATTCGCGAAGACGTTGAGGTCTGTGATCAGAGTGGTGCGTTCGTTCATGTTTTGGTTGTAGCGCCCGGCCCAGTAAAAAGTTTTTCCTGTGGCGCGCTCCAGGCCCTGCAAATCAATGTGCTGATGTTTGAAAACGGCCACGTCTTTCGCCGTGAAATCATCGCCGACGATGCCTACCAGGCGCACCGGCGCAAAATGGCATGCTGACAGCGCGAAGTAGCTGGCGGCACCGCCCAACAAGCGATCGTGCTTGCCATGCGGAGTTTCGATTCCATCGAATGCCACGGACCCAACCACTAGCAACGCCATAGACTCTCCTCGTTCGCTGAATTCTGGAAGCGCAACAATTACGAAATGTACTTGCCGATGATTGGCGCCAGGCGCTTTTTGGTAGCCGCGGAAATCATTTTGCGGTCGGTAAGCACCGCGTGAGCCAGGGCCGCTCCGCACTTGCAGGCGCGGTCATCCGGCAATTGTGCCACGGCTTCGTGCAGCACACGCTGGACATTGGAGGTATTGCGATTCAGATTCTCGATGACCTCGGTCACCGTCACCGCATCGTGTTGCGGGTGCCAGCAATCGTAGTCGGTGATCATGGCGATCGTCGCGTAGCAGAGTTCCGCTTCGCGCGCGAGCTTGGCTTCCGTCAGATTGGTCATGCCGATCACATCGAAACGGAGTTGGCGGTAAGTTTGCGATTCGGCCAGCGTGGAAAATTGCGGGCCTTCCATGCATACGTATGTGCCGCCACGATGGGCCTTCACTTCGGCGCGGTCGCAGGCTTCCGCCAAGTGTGCAGAGAGATGCGTGCAGGTGGGCTTGTCAAATCCCACATGGGCAACGATTCCGACGCCGAAAAACGTGGCCACGCGTCCGCGCGTACGATCGAAAAATTGATCGGGGATTAGAAAGTCCAGCGGCGGCAGATCATCACGCAACGAACCCACAGCGCTGACAGAGATGATCCTTTCGACGCCCAGCATCTTCAGCGCGCAAATGTTCGCGCGGTAGTTGATGTCGCTGGGAGAATACACGTGACCGCGGCCGTGACGCGCGAGAAACGCCACGCGCTTCCCTTCCAGCGTGCCGATGATAATTGCATCGGAGGGGTCGCCGAACGGAGTCTTCACGCGCACTTCGCGCGAATCGGTGAGGCCAGCCATGTGATACAGCCCGCTTCCGCCGATGATGCCAATCTTCACCTTTTCATTTTTCGCCCCGGACTTCTGCACGGACTGAACCGCGGATTTCGTCGAGCGTTTTCCAGCTTTTGCCATTTTCAATTCACCTTTACCGGTTCGGCTTCCCAATGCCCGTCGCGCTCGCGGATGTAGGCGGCCTGCGTCTTGGTATCGTGGCAAAACAGCGCGATCCATCCTTCCTTAACCAGTTCCGGAATCCATTTCTTTTTATTTTCGAGCGTGGTCACCGGGAACAAATCGAAGCCCATGATCCAGGGCAACGCCAGGTGAGCCGTCGTGGGCACCAGATCCGCGAGAAAAAACGCGGTCTTGCCGCCGCCCGTCAGTTTCACGCATTGCATATTCGCAGTATGTCCCGGCACGCGAATCAATTCTACGCCGGGAGCGATGGCGCGGTCGGCCTCTAGCAGCGCGAGTTTCGCGGTGGGCAGCGACTCGTAATTTTCGAGAATGTAGCTGGCGCGGTCGCGCTCGTTGGGATGCTTGGCGTGTTCGAACTCGCCGCGCTGCACCACATATTTCGCGTTGGGATACGCGGCGACGACTTTGTCTTTCTCGACACGCGTGTTCCCGCCGCAATGATCGAAATGCAGGTGCGTATTGATCACGACATCGATTTCGCTCGGGTGCAGACCGTGGTCGGCCAGCTGGTCGTTCAAGAACGGCCCTTCCACGCCATAGATGTCCCGCAGCTTCGCGGACATTTTCGCGCCGATACCGGTCTCCACCAGAATTCTTTTTCCGCCCGCGTGCACCAGCAGGCAATTCATCGCCAGCTGAATTCGATTGCGGCCATCCGCGGGAATTTTCTTCTCCCACATCACTTTGGGTATCACGCCGAACATCGCTCCGCCGTCGAGCGACACATATCCGTCCACCAACACGTGAACTTCCAGGTCCCCTAGCTTCAACGATCCTCTCCCAGTCCGGCCCGGGCCAGTATTTCGTTAACCGCGCCGTAGGGGTCCGTTTTTCGTTCGGCGACCGCCGCCGCGATGGCGTCGAGCTCTTTTTCACCAAGATATTTTCCTGTCACGCGCTCCATCAGCCGCGTTTCCAGCAATTGCAAAATCCATTCTTTCCAGTGCGCGATTTCGCGGGCTTGGCGTTCGTGCGCCTGCTCGAAATGCTCGCGGAATAATTCGATTTGACAGCCCAATTCGGCTACGCCCTTATTTTCCGTCGCGATGGTGCGCACCACCGGCGGTTTCCAGCCGTCGCGCTCCGGGAGCAATTGCAAAATTCCTTTCAGCTGCTGCTCGAAGCGGTCCGCGCCTTCGCGATCGGATTTATTCAGCACGAAAATATCGCCGATCTCCATTAGCCCGGCCTTCAAGCTCTGCACGTCGTCGCCCATTCCGGGCATCAGCACCACGATGGTGCAATCCGCCAAGCGCACGATTTCAATTTCGCCCTGGCCGACGCCCACCGTCTCCACCAGGATGATCTGTTTTCCGGCGGCATCCAGCAACAGCGTGGTGTCTCGCGTGGCCTGCGACAAGCCGCCTAGAAATCCGCGCGTGGCCATCGAGCGAATGAAGACGCCCGCATCGGTTGCGTGGCCTTGCATGCGGATGCGATCGCCCAGAATTGAGCCGCCGGTGAAAGGGCTGGACGGATCCACGGCGATAATCCCAACCGTTTTCTTTTCGGCGCGATAGTGGCTCGCCAGGCGATCGACCAGGGTGCTCTTGCCCGTTCCTGGCGCGCCGGTGATGCCCATGCGATACGCCCGGCCTGTGAACGGAAAAAGTTGCCGCAGAATTTCTTCGGCGTCGCGCTCACGGTTTTCGATGGCGGAAACGGCGCGCGAAATTGCGCGCACGTCTCCTGCGCGCACTTGCTCGGCCCAGTTTTCGATAGACACAGTCATAGCAACGCGGATTGCAGCCTCGGAATGGTATCACTGGAACGGCTGGAACCGATGAGTGCCGACGCCAAAAGGATATTATTTTTTGCCCAGAATCTGCCGCGCGATCACCATCCGCTGAATCTCGCTGGTGCCTTCACCAATCGTGCACAACTTCACGTCGCGATAAAACTTTTCCGCCGGATAATCCTTGATGAAGCCATAGCCGCCGTGAATCTGCACGGCTTCATTGGCGACGCGCACGGCCACTTCGCCCGCATACAGCTTGGCCATGCTGGATTCCTGCGTGATACGCGCGTCGTGATTGCCGGAAGCGATGGCGCGATCGGCGAGCCACGCGGCCTGATACGTCAGCAAGCGCGCCGCTTCGATCTGCGTGGCCATGTCCGCCAGCTTGAACTGAATCGCCTGAAATTCCGCGATGGCTTTGCCGAATTGCTTGCGTTGCTTGGCGTAACGCACGGACGCCTCGTAAGCGCCTTGCGCCATGCCCAGGCCCAGCGACGCAATCGAAATGCGGCCGCCATCCAGGATCTGCAGGCTGTTGACGAATCCTTCGCCTTCTTTGCCCAGCAGATTTTCCGCCGGGACATGGCAATCGGTGAAAACCACCTCGCTCGTGTCGCTCGCGCGCAGTCCCAGCTTGTTTTCTTTCTTGCCAGGCTTGAATCCCGTCGTTCCCTTCTCGATGATGAAGGCGGAAATTCCGTGGCTCTTTTTCGCAGAGTCCGTCACGGCCATGCCGACGCAGACGTCCGCATAGTGGCCGTTCGTCGTAAAAGTCTTCGAGCCATTGAGGACCCAGCCGCCGTCTTTCTGCACGGCCGTGGTGCGCGTGCCGCCGGCATCGGAGCCGGCTTCGGGCTCCGTCAGCGACCAGCAGCCGAGTCTTTTCCCTTGCGCGAGCGGTGTGACGTATTTTTTCTTCTGCTCTTCGCTGCCGAATTTATAGATGTGATTCGTACACAACGAATTGTGCGCGGCGACGATTATGCCAACAGAGCCATCCACGCGTGACAGTTCCTCGATGATGATGGCGTATTCGGTGTAGCCCATGCCCGCGCCGCCGTACTTCTCCGGGAAAATCACGCCGAGAAAACCCATTTCCGCCAGCTTGGGAATCAATTCGGAGGGAAACTTCGACGCTTCGTCCCACTCCATCACATGCGGCAGAACTTCGCCCTCGGCAAACTCGCGTACCGTTCGCCGCAACTGCTGCTGTTCATCGGTCAGCGCAAATTCCACGTGGCCTCGCCGATATGTAGGATCAATGATAAGCGGGATAAATACTGCACCCGTACTACAATTTATATCACACGGGTCGGCGCTGACGACAATTGTGACCGCGGAGATTATGGCGGGGTAAACGCGACAATCTCGTCCGTATTGTTTTCTTCCGTAACCTTAGGATGACCTTCGGCGCAGGATCACAGGACACGCACGCTACCAGTCGAGCTTCGCGCCATCTTTCGCGTTCTGTTCGTCGAGCCATTTCTTCAGGGGCGCGAAGTAATCAAGTATCGCCGTGGCGTCCATCTGCTTTTCGCCGGTCATCACTTCGAGTGCTTCCGGCCACGGGCGGCTCTGGCCCATTTCCAGCATTTTGTTCAGGCGCGCGCCGGCTGCCTTGTTGTTGTAAATCGAGCAACGATGCAGCGGGCCCTTGTATCCGGATTCCCTGCAAAGCGCGCGATGAAACTGGAACTGCAGAATGTCCGCGAGAAAATAACGCGCGTAGGGAACATTCGCCGCGACGTGATATTTCGCGCCCGGATCGAAATCCTGCTCGCTGCGCTCGACGGGAGGCTTCACGCCCTGATATTTTTCGCGCAGCTCCCACCACGCCTTGTTGTAATCCGCGGCGGTGATCTTTCCGGAGAAAACTTCCCAGCGCCATTTGTCGATTAGCAGGCCGAACGGCAGAAACGCGACTTTCTCGAGCGCCTTGTGCATCAGTATTCCGATGTCCGCGGATTCCGGCGGCACATTTTCCAGCAGGCCGATCTGCTTCAGGTATTCGGGCGTTACCGAAAGCGCGATGGTGTCGCCAATCGCTTCATGAAAACCGTCGTTCGCGCTATTGCGGAACAGCGGCGGCTGCGTGTCGTAGGCGCGCTGGTAAAAATTGTGTCCGAGCTCGTGATGAATGGTCGAAAAATCTTCGGCTTTCTGCTCGATGCACATCTTGATCCGCAGATCGTCAACGTAATCAATGTCCCACGCGCTGGCGTGGCACACCACTTCGCGGTCGTGCGGCTTGACGAACATGGAGCGCTGCCAGAATGTCTGCGGCAGCGCCTCGAAACCCAGCGACATGAAAAAGCGCTCGCCGTAATGCACCATAGCGAGAGGGTCAATCTGCTTGGTCTTCAGGATTTCCGTCAGGTCGTAGCCCGGATCGGCATTCGCCGGAGCCACCAGCGGATAAACATTCGCCCAATCCTGCGCCCACATATTCCCCAGCAAATGCGCCGGAATCGCGCCGTCCGGGCCAAGCACACCTGGTCCATATTTTTTCAACAGCTGCGTGCGGACGTACGCGTGCAACGAAACGTACAGCGGCCGCACCTGTTCCCACAGCCGATCCATCTCCGCGCTGAAAACTCCCGGCGGCATATCGTAATTCGAGCGCCACATCGCGCCCACATCTGCGAATCCCACTTCGCGCGCGCCTTCATTGGCCAGTTCCACCATGCGCGAGTAGCGCTCGCGCATCGGCGGCGCGATGGCGTGCCAGCCGATCCACGCGCGTTGCAGCTCGATGGGATCGCGGCTGGTGGCCATGATATTTTCCAGATCGTTCAGCGAAAGGCATTTTCCTTGCGCGCCTTCGGGGCACCATTTTCCCTTGCCGTAATCGCTTTGCAGCGACGCATTGATCTGCGAAAGCTCCGCGCTTTCTTTGGGATTGCGTGACGAAGGGATGTCCACTGAAAGTTTGATGAGCTTCAACTTGCGCGCTACGTCCGGCGGCAGATCGAGTGGCTCGAATCGTCGCGATTGCGCGGCTAGCTCGGACGTTGCGGCTTTCACGTTTTGATCGGCCTGGGCTGCGAGGATTTCCGTGTCGTCGGTGATGAAGGTTTCCTGCACCCACTGCGCGCGGCCGGATTTGATCCACAGATCGAGCAGACGTTTTTCGGCGGCGTCGGTGAATTGGCGCGCTTCCTCGACCGTCGGAGGCGTCGCAGCTTGCGGTTGCGCCGCGCTGGCTGCTTTTTGCGATTGGAATGTCATTAGTCCACCTGAAATTAAGATAACGGGGAGCCCGGCTTTGATGCAGACCTGCAAAAGATTCGTGATCTTCACGTTTGCACCCCCGGATTGTTCTTGTGGCCTGTCGGCTGCCCCTGCCGATCAGCAATCCGCGCGAAAGTATAACTGAAGAAGTATCTCGATGCCCGGCAGGATTATGACGGCCCGAGGCGGGGCGCGGGTTAATTCAATGCGTGGCGGCTGCGGGCGTTTTCTCGGCCAAAACCTGCGCCGTCGCTGCCAACGCCGCGTCAATTCCGCCGCGATCCACATCGCAATGCGTGACCATACGCACGGAATACTTATCGGTCGCCGAGCACAAAACTTTCTTAGCTGTCAGTTGCTCGCAAATCTGCGCCGCGGTGCATCCGGTTCCGCGCACGTTGAAGATGACGATGTTGGTTACCACTTGCGATGGATCGAGGGCGATTCCCTTTATGGCGGCGAGGCCTCGCGCGAGATGTTGCGCGTTTTTGTGGTCGAGCACGAGGCGCTTGGGAGATTCTTCCAGCGCGATCAATCCAGCTGCTGCGAGAATTCCTACCTGGCGCATTCCGCCACCAAGCATTTTTCTGCGGATGTGCGCCTGCTTGATGAACTCGTGCGAGCCGAGCAGGATTGACCCCACCGGTGCACCCAGCCCTTTCGACAGACAAAACATCACGGAATCGAATTTGCGCGCGATTTCCGCGACGCTCTTCCCCAGCGCGACCGCGGCATTGAAAATCCGCGCGCCATCCAAATGCACGCGCAAGCCCGCGGCGTGCGCGCGCTCGCAAATGTCTTCGGCCACCGCGGTCGGGTACACCGTCCCGCCGTGCATGTTGTGCGTGTTCTCGAGAGTCACCAGCGCGGTCTGTGAATCGTAGTA
This sequence comes from uncultured Acidobacteriota bacterium, assembly GCA_963786205.1. Lineage (GTDB taxonomy): Bacteria > Acidobacteriota > Terriglobia > Acidiferrales > UBA7541 > Palsa-295. The sequence continues at coordinate 1,496,701 of CAWAYG010000005.1, read as the reverse complement.
GATTTTTTCGCGTATCAGCGGCTCGATCATTTCCCATGCCAGAATCCCGCTCGGCGCCGGAACCGTGCGCGGCATCACTCCCGCTACGGCGGACATCGAAGCCAGCTCGTACAAATTCACATGCGCGCGCTGCTCGCAGATCACTTCGTTGGTGCGCTGCGTCCAGCCCATAATCGCGAGCAAGTTGCCCATGCAGCCGGTCGGCACGAAGAGCGCCGCCTCGCGCTGAAAAAGTTCCGCCGCGCGAGCCTGCAGGCGATTCACCGTCGGGTCTTCGCCGTAGACATCGTCGCCAACTTCCGCGGCAGCCATCGCGGCGCGCATTGCGGCAGTTGGGCGCGTCACCGTATCGCTGCGCAAATCCACGACCGCGTTCTTGTTCGGCGCTTCTGCCAGTCCGCTGCGCACGCTCCGCTCCTTATCCCAGCAATTCGACGAATACCTCGTTCGATACGGTAAGGTGCGCAGGCGTGAGGCGCAAATTTGCGCCGTCCATTTCGAGCAAACCCTGTTCCCGTAGCCTGGCGATGCGCGCTTGCAGGCTCACTCCGTACTTTTTCTCGACGCGAGCGAGGTCAACGCCTTCGAGTTGGCGCAAGCCGAGAAATAATTCTTCGTCGAGCGCCTGCTGCGCCGTCACGGGCTCGATCTGGTCGCGCGGCGAGATGCCGCTCTCGATGCACGCGACGTATTTCGCCGAATCGTGCACGTTCGACCAGCGCTGCGCGCCATCGAAGGAATGTGCGCCCGCACCGAGGCCTATGTAGGGCTCGCGGCGCCAGTATTTCAAATTGTGGCGCGAGCGTAATCCCGGCAGGCTCCAGTTCGAGATCTCGTAGTGCTCGTGCCCGGCGTCTGCCAGCCGCGCGCATGCGGATTCGTATGATTCCGCCATGGCATCGTCGCTGGGAATGGCTTCGGCGCTGTAGCGGCTGCCGCCCGCGAGCGATTCCTTTCCGAGCCGGCTGCCTTCGTCAATTTCCAGCAGGTAGATGGAAATGTGCTCGGGCCGAATTTCCAAAATGTGCGCCAGGGATTCTTCCCACGACTCAGGCGTCTGCTGCGCGAGGCCAGCGATCAAATCCATGCTGATATTGCGAAAACCAGCTTCGCGCAGAATCCGCGTCGCCGCAAAAATATCCGCACGACGATGCATTCGCCCCGCGGCCTGCAGTTCGCGATCGGCAAACGATTGCACGCCGAGGCTGATGCGATTAAATCCAGCCGCAATCCATGCCCGCGCTTTTTCGGGCGTGATGGTTTCCGGGTCCGCTTCCAGGGTGATCTCAGGGCTCGCAGCGGACACAATCACTTCGCGTGTGCATTCAGACTCACGCGCCACAGATTCGGCGAACCCAAAATTCCGGCGCAGCGCATCCAAAATCGCACCGAGCGCCGAAGGCTCCAGCAAGCTAGGCGTGCCGCCGCCAAAGTACACAGTGTCCACAGTGGCGTCGCGCAAGCTGGAAATCTCGCCGCTCGCCGCCAGCTCCACGCTTTCGCGGCGCACCGCATCGGCGTACGGCGCATATTTTTCGCGCGCCACTACGCCCGTGTGAAAATTGCAATACGTGCACTTCGTCTGGCAGAAGGGCACCTGAATGTATATGCCAACGTTCATTTGGGCGCCGCGGCGACCTCGAATTCATCGGTTACGACTTCTTGCACCGCTTTGCCGTCCTTCATCGCTTCGCAATGAGCGCCCACCGGTTCCACGCTGACGTCCTTGTAGGACAGGTAGAGCCGATAGCGTCCCGGCTGCACCATTTTGGCCTGAAACTCCTGCACCTCGCCGCCATGCAGGATACTGGCAGTCGCGTCGCTGCCGGGATCGCAGCCCAATATTTCCTTACTCCATTTCTTGCGCACGCGAGTCTGCACCGCGAACGCAGGCAGAGGATGACCGTCGGCGCTTACGATCGCTCTGCCGCACGCCGTCAAGCAGATCGTGAGGCGCCTCTCGCCGTTGTTCTTGATGCGAATCGCGAATGGCTTGCCGACAACTTGCTGATCGCCCACGACTTCAATCAAGAGTTCGTCCTTCGGAGGGACGCCCGTGCGGACTCCGGTACTGACGACCAGCACCATAACGCACACCGACGCCGTTGCAAGCAGCCATCGTTTCATGGAAAAAGAGTTTACAACCAAACGGAATACACTTCACCTGAAGACCTCGCGGCGCGTTTTATGCGGCGGCGTCTGGAACGACCTTCACGCGCAGTTCGCGACTGCGCGGGCCATCAAATTCCGCGAAGAAGATCCGCTGCCAGCGCCCGAGCGCGAGCTTCCCTGCAGCGATCCATACCGTTTCCGACGATCCCACCAGGGCTGTCTTAATATGCGAATCCGAATTCCCTTCCGCGTGCGCTGAATTCGCGACGCGCGGCACCAGGCGGTCAAATGCCGCGGCGATTTCCTGCGCCACGGCGGGATCGTAGCCCTCATTGATCATCACACCCGCCGTGGTGTGCGGCACGTAGAGATGGCACACGCCATGCGCGCAGCCGGATTCGCGCACGGAAGCTTCGATTTCGTCGGTCACGTCCTGAATCTCCGTGCGGCGGGCGGTGCGCACCTGCAGCGTATACATCAGATTACCGGCGCCGCGTTTCTCATTCGCTTTCATCGGTTGTCCCCTTCCGGCATTCTCGTTCCACGCAGTCTGTAGGCTGGTAAATCAACATCATACGAATCTTCGATACATCATGCCGCGCTTCCGATGTTATGATTCGCATCTGCCACAAGCAATCGGCGCGGTCGCCAAGTGGTAAGGCATAGGTCTGCAAAACCTTTATCGGCGGTTCGATTCCGCCCCGCGCCTCCAACTTTTCTCCCTGCGGGATTCCGCTTCGACCTTTGCGTCTTTCTCCGGATTTGTGCTTGAATCCTGCCATGGAAAGCATTCTGAAACTTCTCGCACTGCTCAGCTCCGGCATGTTCGCAGGCGCAGCGCTTTATCTCACGACCGTCGAACATCCGGCACGAATGTCCCTGGGCGCTTCGGTTGCGCTGCGCGAATTCCGCCCCAGCTACAAACGCGCCGCACCGCAACAGGCCGCGCTGGCGATCGTCTGTTTTGTTTGCGGCGTGTCGCTGGCGCTGCTCACGCAACATTGGCTGTGGCTGCTGGGCGGCATCCTGGTAGGATCCGTCGTGCCTTTTACATTCATCTTCAGTATGCCGACCAATCGGTTGCTTCTCGACGAGGCCAAGAAACTCGATGCGCAGACGCTGGAATCCCTGCTCGCGAAATGGGCTGCTCTACACTCGGTGCGCACCTTATTAAGCCTGCTTGGCTTTCTCGTGCTGCTTTGGGCGTGCGTTTTCCATCCTTAAATTCCCGTGCGCGTCATTTGCAGCCCGCTTCCCCCATGCAGTAGACTCTTGGATTGTCTTTCGCTCAGGGGGCGTTCATGTTGGTGGTCATGCAGTCGCACGCGACGGACGAACAGGTACGCGCCGTCTGCGAGCGCATCGAATCGCTGGGTTTCAAAGCCCTGCCCGTTCCCGGCGCTGGACGCACCGCCGTGTGCATCACCGGCAATTCCGGCGCAGTGGATCTGGGCTCGCTGGAATCCATGCCCGGCGTGATCGAATGCATCCCCGTCAGCAAGCCTTACAAGCTGGTCAGCCGAGACGTCAAAGCAGAAAATACTGTCGTGCGCGTCCCCACACCGCTCGGCGAAGTCGCCTTCGGCGGCGCAGATATCGCGATGGTCGGCGGCCCTTGCGCCATCGAGACGCGCGAGCAGGCCTTCACCGTTGCGAAGCACGTAAAGGCGGCTGGAGCGCGCCTCTTTCGCGGCGGCGCTTATAAGCCTCGCACTTCGCCGTACAGTTTTCAGGGCCTGGGCGAAGCGGGGCTGGAAATCATGGCCGACGTGCGCAAGGAGTTCGGCCTGGGCATCATCACTGAAGCGATTGACCACGAATCACTGGACCTTGTCGCGGAATATGCCGACGTGATCCAGATCGGCGCGCGCAATATGCAGAATTTTTCGCTGCTCAAGCGCGCCGGCCGGGCCAAAAAGCCGGTGCTGCTGAAACGCGGCATGTCCGCGACGCTGGACGAATTTCTGATGGCCGGCGAATACCTGATGTCCGAGGGCAACTACTCCGTGATTCTGTGCGAGCGGGGCGTGCGCACTTTTTCGGATTTCACGCGCAACACGCTGGACTTGGCCGTCGTGCCCGCCGTGCAGAAGCGCAGCCATCTTCCCATTGTGGTGGATCCCTCGCACGGCACGGGGCGGCGCAATAAAGTGCTGCCGCTTTCGCGCGCCGCGGTGGCTGTGGGCGCCGACGGGCTACTGGTGGAAGTTCACCACGACCCCGATCGCGCGCTTTCCGACGGGCCGCAATCCATCTTGCCGGCGGAATTCGAACAGCTGATTCGGGAAGTTCGCCAGATCGCCGCCGTGCTGGGCCGCACCATCAATTGAAACTGCGCTTCAATTTCCGCCTCGTCTTTCTGCTGGTACTACTTGCTGCACTGGCCATTCGCGAAGTCGCTCTCGAACTTCGCCCCGCGTTTCTGCGTCCGGGGCTGCATCTTTTCGCATACGTGGGAAACACGGGCGACGGCACAATTTCCGTGATTGACCTGGTTAAACTCTCGCGTATCGCGACGATCGTCGTCGGCCCGGGACCCAGTGGCTTGCGCGCTCATCCGAAGCGTCCTGAAGTTTGGGGAGTCAGCTCCGCGGGCGGTTATGCGTGGGCTCTCGACGTGCAATCGAATCAAATCGTCGCGCGCATTCCGGTGGGGACGCTCCCCTACGCGCTGGATTTTTCTGCTGACGGACGCCGTGCGTACGTGGCTGCTTCCGGATCGAACACCGTGGTCGCCATAGACACTGCTACGCGGCTGATCGTCGCGCGCGGCAGTGCTGGCCGGCGCCCTTGGATCGCGCGCGTTTCTCCGGATGGCAAGACGCTCGTCGTGAGCAATCGCGACGACGCCACAATTTCTCTGCTCGACAGCGGCAGTCTCGCCCCGATAGCGACCATCGCGACGGCGCCCGATCCCGAGCAAATTGCGATCCTGCCGGACAATTCCAAGGCGTTCGTCACCTCCAGCGTCTACAACCAGGTTTCCGTGGTGGATTTGAAACGCAAGGTGCTGCTAGCGAATCTGGCGCTGGGCGGCACGGCCGATGGGCTGGACCTGAAGCCCGACGGCGGCGAACTTTACATCACGTCGAGCTCAGCGCACGGCCTGCTGATCGTGAATACGGACACAAACGAAGTCGCCGATTTTCTGTTGCTGGGAATGTCGCCCACTTCCGCTGTATTTGCTCCTGCGACGGACACACTGTACGTTTCGGACACGGCCGCTGGCCACGTCGTACCGGTCTCCGTTGAGACCCGTCAAGTCGGGCGCCCGATTCAGGCAGGGCAGTCGCCCGTTACCTGCGCGCTCACTCCGGGCGGGGACATTCTGCTGGTGGTGGACACGGCGTCAAACGACGTTGCCGCCATCCGCACGAAGACCTTGCCCTCGGGCCAGCCGGGGCTTTCGCCGCCGCGCCCTCCTACCGCGCTGATTGCAGTAGGCTCGCATCCGCGCGATCTGGCGATCAAAGTTTTCTGATCGCGGGTCGCCTTCGCCAACCGGAAAGCTACTGGACGATCAGAGTTACTTGCACGCTGCGCGTTGTGCTTCCTCCTGTGCCGGTAAATGTTCCAGTAACCGTCATCGTGTAGGTTCCCGTCGGCGTTCCCACGGGCGTCGGCGTTCCCACGGGCGCCGCCGTTCCAGCGCTGCTTCCAAAGCACGCCGCTAGGCCGATCGAGAGCAGAACAGTCATAGCGCCCGCTTGAACGAAGCGCACCCCATGCGCGAGCTGATGCTTTGCAGCCGACGCCCACGCCGCGACCGGCACAAATAGCATGAGCAGCCACAGCGCAATTCCCTGCCAATGCCACGCAGCAAGAGAGAGGTGAAGTCGGCTTAAACCGCCGATCGTCTGTCACTCTGGCGAACGGCGTTTCTCCATTCGTGGTGGTGACCACGTTGAACACGATGGGGACCTGCCCACCCGAAGTAAGACTCACCGTGGTCGGCTGCACAGTGCAGGTGCTGAGCGACGCTGCGTCGGCGCAAGTGAGCGCGACCGCACCAGCGAAGCCCTGCACCGAATCGGCGATGAGCTGGAACGTTGCCGGTGTGCCTGCCGTAACCGTTTGAGTCGCGACGCCCGAAGGCGCGAGGCAATAGTCCATCGCAGTGCCCGACAAGGCTATGGTTTGTGGGCTGGTGGGGGCATTGTCGTTAATCGTCAGGGTCGCGTTATTCGGCCCGACCGTAGAACCGCAAGGCGCTGCCGTCGGCACCGCGGGTGGAGTAAACGTCACGACCAACGTGCATGACCCCGCCGCAGGAACTCCCGCGGTGCAATTGTTCACAGTGGTGAAGCCACCTGGAGGATTGATACTCGCGACGCCGACGTTCAGGATCGCCGCCGTACATTGCCTGAAAGCCGTTGATCGTGGGCAGCGTGCCGGCGGGGTTCGACATATAGCCGGCAAGGTAGGCGTTCCCTACCGAAGCCACCGCCACACCGGTTAACGTGACTTCTGTTGCAAAGATTCCCAGATAGGTGCAGTACACGAGGTATAGTCGACGGAAGTGCTCGTGCCCACGATCGCTACGTTGCCGCTGCCGTCCAGGGCGATCTCCCCACCGAGTTCAGTGTTGCTGCCTCCGATGAACGTGAGATACACCAGCGCACTTGCGCCGGCCTTCGACGGATTTATTTTCGCGATGAAAAAATCCGAAGCGCCCGTGGGCCCGAGCCTCGCGCTGCCTTCCGCGAACGTGCTCGCCAGAGTAGTGGTGCCACCGATGTAGACGTTGCCTGTCGAGTCCAGCGCGATGCTCTGCGCGACGTCGTTGCCGGTCCCGCCCAGAAATGTGGCGTACGAAACGGTCAAGGATGGGTCGAGCACCAGAGTCGCGCGGGATTATACCTTTGCCCCGGTTTCCGTTCCCCACGCGAAATTTTCTTCTCCTAACACCAGCTCCAGCATTCCATCCACGGGCAGGACCTCGACCGGCAGCCCGCCTTCCCACAGCGCCACGCTAAGCAGCAGCTGACGGCGCCCGCGCAAATCGAATAATTCCCGCGCGATGGCTACCTCGATGATCTTCCCGAACGCGGCCGTCACCATCGTCTCCGGATGCAGCAGACACGCACCACCTTGCTCGAGCACGCATCCAGCGAACTTCCGATTGGCCACGCGCACCGTGATGCGCGTTTCGCGCGAATCCCACAACGTCAGCCGCAATTGAAAATCAGGAATTTCCGCGATCGCTTCTGCCACGGGATCCACGCGTAGATAGAAATGTTTTTCGCCAAAACCGTAATACAAGCCGCCCAGGGCGCGGGTGCGTCCGTGCATCGTGCCGCCGCGAGGATCGGTGGCATACATACCCGCGCCGAGCCACTCGAAGTAGCTGCTCTCGCGGCCGTCCACGGTCACGTCCAGATACGATTCCGGCGGTTCGCGGCGCCCCAATTCCGGTGCTTTCTTGATCGGATGCGCCAGGACGTCGGGCGCGGGTTCTCCCAGCCCGGTATAAATTTCCGTCAGGTGCTTGCGATAGAGTTCGTCAAACTCCGCGTCGTTGGCCGAGCCATGCTCCGGGCCGTACCACCAGTTCCAGTCGCTGCCTTCAGCGGCGAGCACTGCTTCGTACGCGCGCTCGAGCTGAGCGGCGGTGGCGCCTCCAGTTTTCCGCTGCGCAACTCGCTCGTACATTTCGCGCGCGTCGCGTAAATGATCCCAGGCACGCACATCCTCGCGGTGGCCGATCCACACGTCAAAATTGGCGTTGATCCATGACGCTGGAAAAATTCCCGGCATGCTCGGCGCAGTTGCGTTTGCTTCCACAGCTTCGCTGGCCGTTAGCGCGCGAATATCGCCGTCATTCTGCACACGGCGGTAGAATTCCCGCAGGAATTGGCGTCCGTTCTCCGGGTAATATTCCCAGGCATTTTCACCGTCCAGAATGATGCTTACCGTGGCCGTGCGCCCGGCCGGCTCGCGGTCGCCGATGGCGCGAATCCTGCGATGCAAATCTTCGGCGGCTTGCACCGCGCCCATCCGGCTGTAGACGAAGCCCACCAAGTCCGAAATGTAATGATCGCGGAAAAATCCGTACATTTCCTTTCCGTTATGCTGCAATTTCCACGGCGAATACAGGTCCGGTCCATTTTCCGGATAACCTCCCGCGTCGCGCCAAAATCCGATGTTGCGCGTGCGGCCCAGCACACCTTCATCCGTTGCGAACCACTTGAAGCCCAGGTCCGCGGCAATCGCCAGGGCCTCATCGGAAACCGAGCCCTCCGAAGGCCACAAGCCTGCCGGCGGTTTACCGAACACGCGCTCGTGATATTTCCGGGCGCGCAGCAGTTGCTCGCGCGCGTCCGCGGGAAAGTGAAACGGAGGCTGCGGCAGCGGCGTGTGCGGATTGGAAACGCGCGCAATGTCGGTATCGCACAAAAGGGGAAGAATCGGATGGTAGTAAGGCGTCGTGGAAATCTCGATTTGTCCGCTTTCCGCCGCGATGCGATATTCCGGCAGCACCGCACCGAGTAATTCCAGCTGTTTTTCGCGCAACAGCGCCTTGTCTCGTTCGGTGAAGCCTGTGCCCTTTGTCGCCAGCAGATTCACCACCGGATCTTTGGCGATGTACTCCTCGTCCATCCACGCCAGCTGTGAGAGCAATTGCAGATCGAGCCAATCGCGTTCGTTGAAACGCGCGGCGCAAGCTTCCGCGCCTGCCGAGCGCACCTGCCCTTGCAGATCAGAAAAGCGCGGCCAGCGCTGCACGTAAATCTCGTTCACCTGGAACGCGCGTTCCAGTATTTCCCTTTTCTGCTCGGGCTTCAGCGAATCGGCCGGTGCGAACGCCAGATCAAACCACGGCTCGCGAAATTTTCCGCTGGCGTACTCCTCGATCTGCGCGGCGAGCAGCGGAACAATATTGAACGTCGCGTGTACTCCCGGAAATTCTCCGAGCACTTTCACCATGCCCCAGTAATCCTTCAAGGCATGCAGGCGCGTCCACGGCAGCATGTAGCGCCCCGACACGGGATCGCGATACTGCGGCTGGTGCATGTGCCAAACCAAAACTAAATTTACTCGGCCCAACTTTCTGTCCTCCGCATCTCCGTTAACACAACCCTTAACTCGCCCGCACGCTCCGAACGTCCATGCTAGAATCCCGAAGCGCAATCATGCGCCTGCTCGATAAATATATCGGTCGCGAAGTCGGCTCGCACGCCATCCTCGGCCTCGCTGTCTTCACTTTCGTTTTCTTCGTGCCTCAACTCGTCCGCCTGATGGACCTGGTTGTCCGGCACTCCGGCGGAGTCTTCACCGTCGCGCTGATTTTTCTCTGCTCGCTCACGCCGGTGCTAGCCTTCACCATCCCGATGGCCGTGCTCGTCGGTGTGCTGATAGGTCTGGGCCGTCTCTCCGCCGACAGCGAAATCGTAGCACTGCACGCTTCGGGCATCAGCCTGCGCCGCCTTCTCGTTCCCATCGGCCTGGTGGCGCTCGGCTGCAGCCTCGGCACTCTCGTCCTGACCTTCTGGCTTAGTCCCGCGGCCATACGCACCCTGCAACGCCTGGAAGAACGCCTGCTGCTGACCCAAGCACCCTACGCGATTCAGCCGCGCGTCTTCAACGAACAAGTTCCCCACTTCATATTATACGTGCAAGATGTGGAAGCCGCAGCGACCCGCTGGCGCGGCGTGTTCCTGGCCTCGTCCGCACAGGCCACCACCGCCACCAACGTGACCATAGCGGAAGACGCGCAAGTGGTCGCCAACGCCGGAAACAACAAATTCGAACTGCATCTGGGCAGCGGCAGCACGCACGAATACGACCCGCGCGAGCCTCAACATTACAATGTGACGACTTTCGGCCAGAGCGAAATTCCCGTGGAGATTTCCAGCCCGGTGGCTGGCCCGAAGAACGTGGCGGTATCGGACCAGGAGCGCTCGATTTCCGAATTGCTCGCCGAAAACGGCCCTCGCTGGCGCGATGCGCGAGTGGAATTCCACCGCCGTATCGCTTTTCCCGCCGCCTGCCTGGTGTTTGCGCTGTTGGGCGTGCCCATCGGCGTGCGTCCACGCCGCGGAGGGCGCGCCGCCGGATTGATCCTTACACTCGTGCTGATCGGCGGTTACTATTTCCTTTTCGTTACCGGGGCGCACATGGCGCAGCAAGGCTCCATCGCTCCGTGGGCAGGAATCTGGGCTGGTAATATCGCGGGACTGATACTGGGCTTGATCTTTCTGCGTCGCATCGAAACCGTCCGCAAGCCCAATGTGATTGTGGCTTGGCTCGATGCGTTCTTCCGCCGCTCGCGTCCGGCTCGTCGCCGCGAAGCCGATGCCGCGCCGATGCCCGCTTCGAATGGTGTAACCGCGGGTGGTGAACGCGGCGTCACGTCCCGCTCGGACGCCCGGAAAATTGTTCCGGAAGGTAGCGCTGTCGCTTTCCCGATGCTGATTGACGTCTACTTGCTGCAGCAATTTTTCTACTATTTTCTGGTGCTGCTGGCCGGCTTCATCCTGATCTTTGACGCATTCACGCTTTTCGATTTGCTCGGCGACATCTCGAAAAATAATATTCCCGTCTCCATGGTCCTGAGTTATTTTCGCTACCTCATTCCACTAATGACGTATCAGCTTGCGCCGCTCGCCACTCTGGTCGCGACGCTCGTCACCTTGGCCGTGCTCGCAAAAAATAATGAAGTGATCGCTTTCAAGGCCAGCGGCATGAGTCTCTACCGCCTGGTTTTGCCGCTCACTCTGGCGGGCTGCTTGATTGCCTCGGGAATGTTCCTCCTCGACGATACCTATCTTCCCTACGCCAACCAGCGCCAGGACGCTCTGCGCAACCAGATCAAAGGCCGCCCAGCGCAAACTTATTTTCAGCCCGCCCACCAATGGATTTTCGGCGAGAACACCAAAATCTATAACTACGAGCTCTTCGATCCCGACCAAAACCTATTCGGCGGATTGAGCGTCTTCGAGCTCGACCCGGAAACCTTCCAGATTCGCCGCCGCGTCTTTGCTACGCGCGCCACCTGGGTGCAATCCGAAAACACCTGGGCCCTCACCGGAGGTTGGATCCGCGACTTCGAAGATGGCAAAGTTCGTCGCTACACCCCCTTCAAAGTCCAATCTCTCCCCGAGATTTCCGAGCCGCCCAGTTATTTCCGCCGCGAGGTGCGGCAGTCGTACCAGATGAACTGGCGCCAGCTGGGCGAATACATTCAAGGCTTGAAACAGGCGGGGTTCGACACGGCGCGGCTTTCCGTCCAGTGGCAAAAGAAGTTCGCCTTTCCGCTAATTGCCGGGATCATCGTTTTTCTGGGCGCGCCTTTCGCGTTCCTCACCGGAACGCGTGGCGCCGTCGGAGGACTTGCTGTCGCAGTCGGCGTCGCCATAATCTACTGGGCCACGGCCGCGCTGTTCGAAGCCATGGGTTCGGTAGGCCAGCTCCCGCCCCTGCTCGCCGCCTGGTCGCCGGATGCTATCTTCGGATTTCTTGGCGTCTACTTCTTCTTGAAGATGCCAACGTAAGCGAGAAATCACGGAAAGCGCTTGGCTTTCGGCTCCGCGCTGCTCGCACAATTCCAAAAACTTAATTGAAGTGTTCCTTCACATGAATCACCGAACGTCCTGTCAAGCCATTTTCGATACTTAATCAAGAGCTTGAACAAAATTGTTCGTGCTGCACGCGAACTTTTCGCAATCCCGTCGCCGCAAAATGTCAATTTTCTTCGCCTATATGCTAATCCTTAGTTAAACCTACACTTTAGGCAGCCTGTACCAACCCAATCCGCCAGCTGTTTTAAAGTACTATTGCGGTCAATACCGGTGGACGAAAAAATGCGTCAACACGGGCCCGGGGACGCCGCCAGCTGCGATTCCTGGACCGGCTTGGGGGCTCGGAATGAAATACGCTTGGATGGTATTGGGGATTCTATTTGTTGTGCCGCAGTCCGCGCCCGCGAACACGCCTGCCTACGCACACTGCGGAACCTACGACTCCTACATCCTACTCTATAAGTCGATACAGAAATTCGAAGAGCTAGGAAAGCTCCACTGCGGTGAAAGCGTTGTAATCACTGGCCAGGATGGAGAATTCACCCAGGTGCGAACCGCCGACGGCCGATTCGGCTGGGTTCCGACCAGCGATCTTTCCACCACCGCGCCTCCTCCTCAAGCGGTTTACACGTTCGGATGGACCCAGAAGCCGAAGCCCGAGCCCAAGTCCGATGCTCCGGTAGATCAACCGGCCAGCCAGGCGCCGCCCGAAGCCGCGGTTGTTCAGACCGCCGCGCCGACGCCCGCGCGAACGATTGTCGAGGCAGCTGCTCCGACTGTCGCACCGACACTCGCGCCGAACCCCAAACCGACGATTGTCGAGGCAATTGCTTCGACTCCCGCCCCTGCGGCCACGATTGTCGAAGCACCCCTTCCGACGCCCGCCCCGATTCTGGCCTCGGAGCCCGCAGCGGCGTTTGTCGAGGCAGCTGCTCCTATTCCAGCCCCGCAGCCCGCAGCGACGGTTGTCGAAACTCCTGCTCCGACTCTCGCTCTCGCGCCCGCTCCAACAATCGTTCAGCCGAGCGTCGAGTCTATCGCCCTGGCGCCGAGCCAGCCGGCCAATCAACCGGCCGCCCGAGTGCCCGTCCCAGCAGCGGAAGAGCCGATCGAACGCCCCGTTGTCACGCGACCGAACGAATCCGCGCCGCTCCTCACCAACGTGAACGTGATGAAAATGCAAGGCGCACACCTTGGCCCCGATACGATCATCACCAGGTTGAATTCATCTCGCTGCGATTTCGATACATCACCCGCGGCGCTTCATCGCTTGAAATTGTCCGGCGTTTCCGACCGGATCATTTTGGCGATGATGCACGCGCCAGCCGCGTTCCCTGCGCTGACGCCCGACGGAGCGCCCTCAACCGAAGTAAATGTTCCCGATCAAACCCCGGTACAAGTGGCCGTGAGCAGCGATGTTTCCGCCGACAATTTACAAGAAGGCACGGTCGTGGAAATGACGGTCGCCGAACCCGTGACGCTGAACGGCGTCACGGTGATCCCCAGAGGCGCGGAAGCGCGCGCGCGAATCATGGCGGTGAGGCATTCGAGCTTGGGAAGTTCCGGGCAGGTAGTCTGGTTCATGCAGGATGTAACCGCGGCGACGGGCGACCACATCCCCGCAAGTTTCGCGGCAGTGCAAGACGCGAAGGCAACGATCGGTAGATTCGCCGGCTATCCGTTCTTCCTCTCGGAGTACCGCAAGGGTGCGCCTGCTATCTTTGCATCGTCCGACCACTTCACAGCGCTGGTAGACGGCAACATCCCGCTGCGCGTACCGCGATCCTCAGGCGTTGAGCAAGGCACCGCGAAACCTCAAGCGAAACCTCAACCCGTATCGCGAGTAACTCCGGTTGCAACCACTGTGGCGGTGTTTCCGGTGATCGTGCAAACACCCGATCAACAAGCCGCGGTCAAACCTTAAAGCGAAACCGAAACATTCACCGATGTCATGCTTCAAGAGGCTGCACGCTCACGACGCGGTCTAACACATTTCTTTAGCTTTTCTATCACACCCAAAATCTAACTGCAGTACGAATTGTCGGCCAGCCCACGGTTGAATTAATCCTCGAACTCTCTTTTGACCGCTCATCGAAACAAATTGCAGCGTGTCATCTCGAACGAAGTCCCGCGCTTTTTCTTTCCCGCCGCAGTTCGGCCGGCGCGGAACGCAGAGAGGGATCTGCTTTTCACCCGCATCACTCATGCGCTGCGCGGCCCGCGCAATATCCGCCCGGGCAGAAACAAAATCCCGCGCAGCAGGTCGAACACGCCGTCCACGGCGATACCCACAATGCGGAACGGCAGCAAAATCAGCCAAACAATCGGGTACAGCACCAGCGCCAGCAAAGCCAGCGGCCAGCACAGCACCAGCAAAATGCACCAAAGTAGAAATTTCACCATCATCTCCTTACTCCGCTCCTGCACTCACCCACATCTATTGATACGCGCGAAACCGCAATTTCGTTCACTGCTCCGCCGGACGCTGCAGCAGCGACCTGATCTTCTGAATCACCAGGTCAATCCCCACATCGTTATGCCCACCCTCCGGGATGATCACATCCGCATAGCGTTTCGAAGGCTCCACAAACTCTAGATGCATCGGCCGCACCGTCTTCATGTATTGATCGACGACCATCTGCGTCGTACGCCCGCGGTCTCGTATGTCCCGCACCAGCCGGCGTATAAAACGCAAGTCCGCGTCGGTATCCACAAAAATCTTGATGTCCAGCAAATCGCGCAGCGCCTTATTCTCAAAAATCAGAATGCCTTCCACAATAATCGCCGCGCGCGGCTCGATGCGCGCAGTTCCCTTCAAGCGTTGGAAGTTGCCGTAATCGTAGCTGGGGCGTTCAATCGCCAGGCCCGCGCGCAACTGGCGCACATTCTCGGCGAGCAGCGGCGTGTCCATCGAATCGGGATGATCGAAGTTCACTTTCACCCGCTCTTCGAACGGCATCCCGGGATAATCGCGGTAATAATTGTCCTGCTGCAGCACCACTACATTCGTTTCGGAGAGCGCCTCGATGATTCGCCGCGTGATCGTGGTCTTGCCCGAGCCGGTCCCGCCGCAAATACCAATGATCAGCGGCCGCCCATCCGTCGCGTGCAGTTTCCCTGGCGAAATGGTGTGCTCCTCTGACGATGCGGCGAGCATCGTCATCCTGAGGACGGCGCCTTTGCTCTAAGCCAGCCGAAGGATCTCTCCCGCGCTTCCTCGCCATGCGGCTTTTCTCTGCCCTCGCGGCGTCTCTGCGGAAGAACCGACTCTTGAGCACCGACAGCGTGCCGCATTCAGCGTTTCGCTTTAGCCGGTTTCTTCGCCCTCTTTTCTTCAATAACCGCCTGCGCCGCAGCCAGTCGCGCCGTCGGCACGCGAAATGGGGAAGCGCTCACGTAATCCATCTTCACGCGATGGCAGAATTTCACGCTTTCCGCGTCGCCCCCATGTTCACCGCAAATGCCGATCTCCAGATGCGGTCGTGTCTTCCGCCCCCGCTCGATGCCCCATTCGACAAGCATGCCCACGCCGGGAATGTCGAGCGACTGAAATGGATCTTCTTTGAAGATTCCTGCTTTACGCTCATCCACATATTCCGGCAGGAAGCGGCCTGCATCGTCGCGCGAAAGCCCCATGACGGTTTGCGTCAGGTCGTTCGTCCCGAACGAGAAGAACTCGGCGACCTCCGCGATCTGATCCGCCAGCAATGCCGCGCGCGGCAATTCGATCATCGTGCCCACGAGATAGTGAAGCTTCACTTTAGAGCGCGAAACAATCTCCTCGGCAACTTTTCGTGTCTGGTCATCCAGAATTTTCAATTCTTTTTTATCCAAAGTCAGAGGATGCATGATCTCAGGTATCACTTTAATGCCGCGCTTCTGACAGTCAATCGCGGCTTCAATGATCGCTCGAACCTGCATCTCCAGAATTTCCGGATAAGTGATGCACAACCTGCAGCCGCGATGACCCAGCATCGGGTTGGCTTCATGTAATTGTTCCACTCGACGCGCCACGGCCTCGGCTGATATGCCGATCTGCTTCGCGAGCTCGGCCTGTTTGGCAGAGTCGTGCGGCACAAATTCGTGTAGCGGCGGGTCAATCAGGCGAATCGTCACAGGCAGCCCATCCATCACCTCGAATAGGCCGATAAAATCCCGCCGCTGGAACGGCAGCAGCTTATCGAGCGCCGCGCGGCGCGCTTCCGGCACCTCGGCCAGGATCATTTCCTGAATCGCGCGTTGCCGCTCGACGCTCTTTTCGGGATGTTCGAAATCCTTAAAGAACATATGCTCTGTGCGGCACAGGCCGATGCCTTCCGCACCCATCTCGAGCGCCACTTTCGCATCGTGCGGCGTGTCTGCGTTCGTGCGGACGCCAATTCGGCGAACCTTGTCGGCCCATTTCATCAGCGTGGCGAAAGCCTTCGGCGGTTGCGGGCGAACTAGATCGATTTGCCCCGTGTACACCGAGCCATCGCCACCATCGAGAGTGATCCACTCGCCTTCACGAACCGCCTTGCCATTCGCATGAATCGTCTTTTTCGCGAGATCGATGCCCAGTTTATCCGCGCCCACGATGCAGCACTTGCCCCAGCCGCGCGCCACCACCGCCGCATGGCTGGTCTTGCCGCCCGTCGCCGTCAGAATTCCCTGCGCCACGAACATTCCTCCCACATCTTCCGGGCTTGTCTCATGCCGCACCAAAATCACTTTTTCGCCGCGCGCCGCCCACTCCTCCGCAGCCTGCGCCGTGAAAACTGCCTTGCCCACCGCCGCGCCCGGCACCGCATTGTTTCCGGTCACAAGCAATCGGCTGGACAATTCCGTCCGCGACAGCTTCTGATCGATCACCGGATAGAATAGCCGCTCCACATCTTCAGGCTTGATACGTTCAAGTGCTTCTTCAATATTGATCAGCTTCTCGTTCACCATGTCCACGGCAATCTGAAACGCGGCAGAAGGCGAACGCTTGCCCGTGCGCGTTTGCAACATGTACAGCTTGCCGTTCTCCACCGTGAATTCCAGATCCTGCATGTCGCGATAATGCTTTTCCAGTTTGTGTCGCACGCGCTCAAGTTGCGGATACACCTTGGGCATGCGCTTGGCCATTTCTTGCAATTGCATCGGCGTGCGGATTCCCGCCACCACATCTTCGCCTTGCGCATTCAGCAGGAAATCGCCGAAGAAAGTTTTCTCGCCGGTTGAAGGGTCGCGCGTGAAGCAGACGCCCGTCCCAGAATTATCGCCGGTATTGCCAAACACCATCTGCACCACGTTCACCGCCGTGCCCAACAGGCCCGTGATTTTCTCCACACGCCGGTACGTCACCGCCTTCTCGCCCATCCAGGAATCGAACACCGCTCCGATCGCGCCCCACAACTGCTCGTGCGGATCATCCGGAAATGCCTTGCCGGTCTTATCTTTGTAATAAGCCTTGTATTCTCCGACGAGTTTCTTCCAGCCTTCAGCGCTCACTTCCGTGTCGTCCTTCACGCCGAGCGATTGTTTTAACGCACGCAAGCGATGTTCGAGGTCTTCCTTTGGCAATCCAATCACGACCGAGGAGTACATCTGCACGAAGCGGCGATACGCGTCATACGCAAATCGCTCGTTCTTCGTGGCCTTTGCCAGACCTTGCACTGCCCGGTCGTTGAGCCCAAGATTCAGGATCGTCTCCATCATTCCGGGCATGGACCGCGCCGAGCCGGAGCGCACGCTCACCAGCAGCGGATCTTTTGCGTCGCCGAGCTTCTTTCCCGTGAGCTTTTCCAGGCGCGCGATGCTTTTGGTTACCTCTCCGCGAAGCGCGCTCGGATATTTCCGGCCGTGCGTCAGAAAATAGTCGCAGGTCTCGGTCGTGATGGTGAACCCCGCCGGCACTGGTAGACCGATGCGCGTCATCTCCGCGAGTCCGGCGCCTTTGCCGCCCAGCAGATCGCGCATTTCACCTGTACCATCCGCCTTCCCGGCTCCGAAGAAATAAACGTATCTCATCTGTTGGTCTCCAGATTCACTTTAAGTTTACAAAACTTGAAAGAGGACATTCACCGCAACCATCTCACTAAACACTTGAATGAAATTCGTCGACGCTCCGACAACTAAACCGCCACCTCAACGCACACGACACCACTTCAGAAATTACTTTGCTTCCTCTCCGCCCAGTTCCGAGAAATCTGCAATCGTAGAGAATTCTTTAAGTAGTCCGGCCAGCAAAGTCACACGATTGCGCCGCACGTTCTGGTCCTCAACCATCACTAGAACCTTGTCGAAAAACAGATCTACCGCCGGACGGAGCTCCGATATCGCTTCCAGCGCTTCACGATACTTTCGAACTTTCTTCTTGCGCGTCGCTTCCTCGCCGATGCGCTGCGCCGCAGCGTACAGTTCGCGTTCCGCAGGCTCCCACAGGAGGTCGGCTTGCACCACCAGTTGTGATTTATCAATTCCCGCCGCGGATTTTTCCAGAATGTTGCGAATACGCTTGAACGAAGCCGCCAGCGGCACAAAGTTCTTCATGTTGCGGATCGCTTTGACCGCTGCCACACGGTCCACCGCATCCACCAGGTCGTCCGCGCCAGCAGCGAAAGCGGCATTGATCTCGTCGTACGCGAATCCACGCCGCTCGCGCAGGATGTAGCGCGCGCGTTCCAGCAGAAATTCGAGCACCTGCTTCTGCAGCGCTTCCGATGCCTCGATTCTTGGCGCATTGTCCTTCAACGCCTTCGCGGCCGCTGATATCGCAGCAGAAATGGAAAGCGGGAGCTTGCGCTCTAGAATAATGTTCACGATTCCCTGCGCCGCGCGACGCAGCGCGAACGGATCGCTTGACCCAGTGGGCACGGCGCCCACCGCGAAGCACGCGACCAGCGAATCCAGCTTGTCCGCCAGCGCCACGGCGCACCCAGTCAAATTCCGCGGCAGCGGATCATCCAGCCCCAGCGGCTTATAATGATCATACACAGCCCACGCGATATCTTCCGCCTCGCCCTGCGCCCGCGCGTAAAGCCCGCCCACCACGCCCTGTAGTTCCGGAAATTCACCGACCATCCCCGTCACGAGGTCGCACTTCGCGAGTTCCGCGGCACGGTCGGACCCGGCCACGTCCGCCTGCGATACCCCGCCGCTGAACCACTGCTCCGCCAGCCACCGCGCCAGCGAACGCATCCGCGCGACTTTATCGCCATAACTTCCCAACCGCGATTCGTAAGTGACCGCTGCAAGCTTCGGCAAATAATCACCCAGCTTGATTTTCTGATCCGTCTGCCAGAAAAACTGCGCGTCGGCAAATCGTGCCCGCAAGACGCGTTCGTGCCCGGCCCGCACTAGGCCCTTAGGATCCTTTGGCAGATTAATGACCGCCAGAAAATGCGGCGCCAGCTCACCGTCGCGCGATTCCAGGCCGAAGTATTTTTGGTGATCACGCATCACCGTCAGCAGAATCTCATCCGGCAGCGCCAGATACGCTGGATCAAAATCGCCCACGATCACACTCGGGTATTCGTTGAGGTATGCGACGAGCTGCAGCAACTCGGCATCTTCGTGGGTGCGCAACCCTCCGCGGCTGGTGAGTGCGCGAATCTCCGTCGCAATCTTGCTCTCGCGCTCCGCAGGCCGGCACAATACAAAGTTTTTCTTTAACTTTGCTTGGTAATCCGCAGGAGTCTTAACCGGGATACTTTTCCTCCCGAGAAAACGGTGCCCATCGGTATGATTCCCCGCTTCGATTCCGGTGAATGAAAATGGAATCACCTTCCCATCCAGCAGCGCGACGATCCACCGAATCGGCCGAATGAACCGCGGTCCATGCGCACCGGTCCAATACATCGAGCGCGGCCACGAAATTTCCTGGATGACTTGCGGCAGAACCTCGCCGAGAATTTTCACCGCCGGTCTGCCGATCACCACTTGCTTCGCGCAAAGATATTCGCCCTTCGGCGTATTTACGATGCTCAGCTTCGATACTGGAATTCCCTGCTTCTCCGCAAAGCTCATCGCTGCTCGTGTCGGCTCGCCGACCTGGTCGTACGCCACCGACTTCGGCGGTCCAGTAATTTCGCGTGTCACATCCTCCTGACGCATGCGCACGCCGCGCGCAATCGCGACGAGGCGGCGCGGCGCACCAAAGGTTTCAATTGAACTCTCCGCGGATTTTTCATCGAGCAAACCATTCGCAAGAAATTGCTTTTGAAGTAACGCTTTAAGTTCTCGCGACGCTTTCAAAATCATTCCCGCGGGAATTTCTTCGCACCCAATTTCAAAAAGAAAATCTCCGCGCGTTTTTCCGCCCGCCGCTGCTGCCTTCACCTTCATGCGACAACCTTCGCCGCATCCGGCACCGCTCCGCCGCTCTGTTCCAGCCAAGCCGCAGCCACGCGAATGGCGAGTTTACGCACGCGCGCAATCATTGCCGCGCGCTCCGTCACCGAAATCGCACCGCGCGCATCCAGCAAATTGAAGAGGTGCGAGCATTTCAGGCACAGGTCGTATGCCTGCAGGATCGGAAACCCCTTCTTTTGCGGGCCTTTCAAACTGGCATAGGCCGCGAGCAGGCGCGCCGACTCCGCTTCGGCCAGGTCAAACTGCTTGCGCGTGGATACCGCATCCGCATAATCGAAGCTATAGGCGGAGAATTGCTGCTCCTCAGCCATCCGCACCTGTCGATAAGTCACCGTCTCCGACCAGCGCACATCAAAAACGTTGTCCACGCCCTGCAGATATGAAGCGATGCGATCAAGCCCGTAAGTCAGTTCCACCGAAATCGGATCCAGATTCTGCCCGCCGCTCTGCTGGAAATAAGTGAACTGCGTGATCTCCTGCCCATCGAGCAGCACTTGCCAGCCAATCCCCCACGCGCCGAGCGTGGGCGATTCCCAGTTGTCTTCCTCGAAGCGAATGTCGTGCTCCTTCAAGTTGATTCCAACAGCGGCGAGACTCTCGAGGTACAAATCCTGCACGTCCGCAGGCGCGGGTTTCAGTATCACTTGAAGTTGCGTGTGCTTATACAGCCGGTTGGGATTTTCGCCGTAGCGCCCATCCGCGGGACGTCGGCTCGGCTGCGCGTAAACCACGCGGTAAGGTTCCGGCCCCAGCACGCGCAGAAAAGTCTCCGGATGCATGGTGCCGGCGCCGACTTCAATGTCATACGGCTGTTGAAGTATGCAGTCGCGGCGCGTCCAATACTCTTCAAGTTTTAGTAGAAGGTCCTGAAAGCTCAAGCCCTTCACAAGCTTCGCCGTAGGTTTCGTGTCCGCAACTTTCTTCATGTGTTTCTTCACGCCAGGGACTCCAGAAGTTCCCGCGACTTCAACTTGCGGTCAATTTGATGTTCGATGACGTCGAGCATAACATCGCTCAGGTCACGCGCGGCGCGCGGCGAAATCATTTCTTCGTTCAGCCGATCGAGCCGCTCGCCCAGCATCTTGCGCGCCGCAGCCAGCACCGCCGGCGAAAGCGTGCGCATCCCCGGCCTACGGCACTTGTTGCAGGAGATCGCCGAAGCGCTCGGCGAAAAATAGGCGGCTTCTTTCGAATCGAGTTTGCGTCCGCAGCGCGCGCAAGCATCCAGCGTGGGCAGCCATCCGCCCAGTTTCACAGTCCACAGCACAAAATAAGCTAGCGGCAGTTCCGGCTTCCCGGCCTTCTTAATGGTTTGCGCGGTGAGCAACAACAGGCGAAAATTCGCGTCGGAAGGCTCGTGGTCCGGCAACACCGTCTCCGTAACCTCACTCAGAATCGCCAGCGCGACGCCGGATCCATAATCGCGGAAAGCGTCCAGAAACGATTCCACCAAATCGCACTGGTTTATTCGCACCAGCTCGCGATTCTGCTTCTCGTAAAACCAGATGTGCACGTGCGAGAGCCGCTCGAGGGTCGAGCCAAAGCGACTCTTGGTGCGCCGCGCGCCCGAAGCCACGCCGCGAACGCGGCCCATCGAACGCGAAAAAAAGCTGACCAGCCGGTCGGCTTCGCCTAGCGGATAACTCTGCAGGATGATGGCCTCGGATTCGTGAACTGGCATCAGGGTGCCGGCGCGCCACCGTGCAAAGAAGCGGTTCGCTCCCTCCAGCTCGGAACGACACCCTTCTATGCCCAGCCGCGCGCATGCGAAACGAAAATTTTTATCACAGCGCGGCATCCGGCGCAATTGCAAAACGATTTTCCCGCGCGCCGCTACCGCAATTTTCTACATCCTCGCGCTCGCGCGGATCATCATTGCCTCTTGAAAAAGGCGCAACGTCAGATACAGTCATTCAGATGATGACCTTCACGTCCGAGCGAAAAATGACCAATCACGCGGGAACCAACGAGTGATCCCACTGAAAGATTTAACGCCGCGGCGTTCTTTCCCCGTGGTGACGCTGCTGCTGATCCTTGCGAATACGCTCGTATTTTTCTACCAGATTTCGCTACCGCCGCACGCCGCTGACGCCTTCATCATGACGTACGGCGTCGTTCCCTACAAAATTCAGATGGCCCTCGCCGGCCGTCACTACACCTTGCAGCAAGCCTTGGTGCCGCTGTTCACCTGCATGTTTCTTCACGGCGGCTGGCTGCACATCACCGGCAACATGTGGTTTCTGTGGATTTTTGGCGCAAACGTCGAAGACCGCATGGGCCCCATCGCGTATTTGCTCTTCTACCTGGTCTGCGGAATCGGTTCCAGCGTCGCGCAAACGCTTTTTTCCTGGGGCTCGCACATTCCGTCGCTCGGCGCCAGCGGTGCGATCTCCGGCGTGCTAGGCGCCTACATCGTATTTTTCCCTGGTTCGCAGATCTCAACGCTGATCACTCTATTCATTCTGTGGTTCTTTGCACGAATTCCCGCGCTGGTGTTCATCGGCCTGTGGTTCGCGATGCAATTCCTCAGCGGCATCGGTTCGCTGGGCGCCACCGGCGCGTCGGCGTCGGGCGGAGTCGCCTGGTGGGCGCACGTCGGCGGATTTCTGCTCGGCATGCTGATCGCATTCATAATGTCACTTAGTACTCGAAGTGTCGCGCGCGCGTAATCTGTCGCCCTGCCGACAACTCCAGCAATCGTTGAGTTCTTCGCGCCGCGTCGCTAAAGGAAATTTTTAGAGATTTCGCTGCCTCTAATGCGGAAGGTAATATCTCAATTTTTACTTTAACCATTTCGAGCCTAGTCCCCTTTCTGCGATCTTCGGGCGGGCAAGAAAATCCAAGTGACGTTTCGCGTCCACACGCGTTCTACATAGGGTAAGGATAATTCAAGCGAACTCTAAAGGTGTGCTCGAACGAGCGAGCGAACCCTGCATCCCATTCGCCGCCTGCGCATCCATAGCTCGACCCGACGAAACTAGCTCCGCTACGGAGCGAACCCAAGATACAATGTGCGCACGCATTCAGTCCCGCGCGCACCGCGTTACTTCTGTAACCCGTCGCGCGTAGTAAGGTTTGTAGTCCTCGCGCCCAAGCGAAGGAGCACCGGCCGTACATGTCCACGTCGTCGCAGGCAAAACCTGACCTGAGTGCGTTGCGCATCGATAAGACCCAGCGCACGGCCGAAACAGGCGGCAAGCGCTGGGGTATTGTCGCAGCCATCGTGCTGGTCGTCGCCCTGATCGCCGGAGCCGCGTTGGCCTTCCGCGACCAGAAGCCGATCGTAGAGGTTGCCGTCGCGCAGAAGGCCGCGACCGGTCGCCCTGCACTGCTGAACGCCAGTGGCTACGTCACTCCGCGCCGCCGCGCCACGGTGGCCGCGAAAATCACCGGGCGCGTCACGGGCGTTTTCTTCGACGAAGGCATGCACGTAAAACAAGGCCAGATTCTCGCGACACTCGATGATTCCGATGTGAAGCGCGCTCTCGAATCCGCCGTCGCCGATCGCAATTCCACACGCGCGCAAATTGCCGACCTCGAAGTGCAGCTCAAGAACGCAGAGATTGAAAAGCATCGTGCGCAAGCCTTGCAAACCGCGGGCGTGCAGAGCCAGGAAGTACTCGACAACGCGAGCACCACCGTGGACAGCCTAAAGGCCAGAATCGCGCTGACCAAAGTGCAAGTGGCCGGCTCCGAAGCGCGCATTGCCGAAGCCCAGCAGGCCGTGGACAACTGCGTGATTCGCGCCCCGTTCGATGGCATCGCCGTTTCCAAGGACGCGCAGGTCGGCGAAATGATCTCGCCCATTTCAGCAGGCGGCGGCTTCACGCGCACCGGCGTCTCCACCATCGTGGACATGAACTCGAACGAAATTGAAGTCGACGTCAACGAAGCGTACATCTCGCGCGTCGAGCCGGGCCAGCCGGTCACCGCCGTTCTCGATGCTTATCCCGATTGGCAGATTCCGTCGAAAGTGCGCACCGTGATTCCCACCGCCGATCGCCAGAAAGCTACGGTGAAAGTCCGCATTTCATTCTTGAAGCTAGACCCCAGAATTTTGCCGGACATGGGCATCAAGGTCACCTTCCTCGGCAGCGAGCCGGACAAGCCAACAGGCGCAGCACCTGCCGCGCTGATTCCTTCCGGCGCCTTGCGTGACGAAAGCGGCCACAAGATCGTTTTCCTTGTTAAGGATAATCAGCTGGAGCGTCGCGCCGTCACCGTAGGCCATACGCGCGGCAGCGACGCCGAAATTATGGCGGGCCTCATGGCGGGCGATGCGGTCGTCGTCAAAGGGCCAAACGATTTGCACGACGGTGAAGCGATTCAGATCAAGAAATAGGAGCGCACAAGATGGTTCGAGTGGATGGCAGTGGCAGCGCAAACAGCCTGATCAAAATTCGCGGCCTCGATAAGAAGTACAAACGCGGCGGCGAGGAGATCGACGTCCTGCAGGGGCTGAATCTCGACGTGGACCAAGGCGAATTCGTCGCCTTCATGGGCCCCAGCGGCTCCGGCAAGACAACTCTGCTCAATCTGCTTGGGGGGCTCGACGTTCCGTCCCACGGCAGCATCACCGTAGCCGGCGACGAAATCACCAACATGTCCAGCGGCAAGCTCACCGAATGGCGCGCGCGCCACGTAGGCTTCATCTTCCAGATGTACAACCTGATCCCGGTGCTCACCGCCTTCCAGAACGTCGAGCTGCCGCTACTCCTCACGAAACTCTCGAAGTCCGAACGCCGCACGCACGTTGAAGCAGCGCTTGCGATTGTCGGACTTGCCGATCGCATCAACCATTACCCGAGACAACTCTCCGGCGGACAAGAGCAGCGCGTGGCCATCGCCCGCGCAATCGTCGCCGATCCTACGTTCCTGCTTTGCGACGAGCCGACCGGAGACCTCGACCGCAAGAGCGCTGATGAAATACTTGAACTACTTACGCGTTTCTCCAAGGAACACAACAAGACCATCCTGATGGTAACGCACGATCCCTTGGCCGCCGAGAGAGCTCAAGCAACACTTCACCTTAACAAAGGCGTGCTGGTAGAAGGAGCGCGCGTGGGGAGCCTCGCATGAAATTCCTTCCACTAATACTTGCAAATCTGTCGCGCAAGAAATTGCGCACCACTCTGACCATCGGCTCATTCGCCGTCGCGCTCTTCCTGTTCGGCTTCCTCGCCGTCATTCACGGGGCTTTCAACGGCGGGGTGGACCTAGCCGGGATAGACCGCCTGATGGTCATCAACAAAGTCTCCATCATTCAAACGCTGCCGCGTTCTTACGGGGATCGAATTCAGCGCATCCCCGGCGTCAAGTACGTCGCCATCCAAAGCTGGTTTGGCGGAATCTATCAGGACCCGAAGAATTTCTTCCCGAGCTTCGCGATTGATCCCGTCACTCAGCACGAGGTGTTCCCGGAATTCGCCGTTCCCGAGGACCAATGGAACGCTTTCCTGGCTGATCGCGAAGGAGCAATCGTCGGCTCGCGCACCGCCAAGCGTTTTGGCTGGAAAGTTGGCGATCGCGTCCCGCTGAAAGCGCCCATTTACGGCGGCAATTGGGAGTTCAACATTCGCGGCATTTACAACGATCCTCGCGAAGGCGCCGACCTCACGCAATTCTGGCTGCGCTACGACTATCTCGACGAGCGCCGCACCGTCGGCAAGGGTGACGTCGGCTGGTACGCCGTGAAGCTTGACTCACCCGACGATGCGGTCCGGGTAGTGAAAACGATTGACGAGGGCTTCGCGAACTCACCCTACGAAACCAAAACCGAAACGATGCAGGCGATGGCCGCTTCTTGGGTGAAACAGGCCGGCAACATCGAGTTCCTGATTCTCGCAATCGGCGGAGTCGTGTTCTTCACGCTCCTGCTGGTCACCGGAAACACGATGGCCTTGGCGGTGCGTGAACGCATGGGCGAGCTGGCAGTGATGAAGGCGGTGGGCTTCTCCGATCGCTTTGTGCTGTTCATCGTCCTCGCCGAATCCGTGCTGATAGCGGTAGTGGGCGGAGCGATTGGCCTAGGCTTTTCGAAATTGTTTACGTTGAGCGGCGATCCCACGGGCGGGGTCCTGCAATCCTTCTTCCTACCTGGTTCCGCGATGCTTCTCGGCATATTGGCGGCATTCGCGGTGGGCATTCTGGCAGGAATTCTGCCGGCCAGTTCCGCGATGCGGTTGCGCGTCGTGGACGCGCTTCGGAGGATTTGACAGATGGCGATACCGATTGTCTACAATTTGCGCAGCATGCGCGCGCGCTGGGTTTCCGCGATCGTCGCGGTGCTCGGTATCGCAGGGACCGTGGGCGTGTTTCTCGCGATGCTTTCGCTCGCGCGCGGCTTTCACGCCACGCTCGTGAATTCCGGCTCGCCCGAGAATGCTCTGATCCGCCGCGCCGGCGCCTCCAGCGAACTGGATGGCTCCATCAGTCTCGATCAAGTAAAAGTGATTCAGGATGCGCCCGGGATCGCGCGCGAAGACGCCCGTCCGTTGATCAGCCCCGAAGTAGTGGTGATCGCGGCATTCCCGCTGATCGCAACAGGTACCGACGCAAACGTGCAAGTCCGCGGCGTCTCTCTGGAAACACTTAAAGTACGGCCTAATGTGCACATGATTCAGGGCCGCTTCTTTCAGCCGGGCCTCACCGAACTCATCATCGGCAAAAATGTCGCGTCCACTTATTCCGGCCTGGAAATGGGCAAGCCCACGAAGTTCGGCGGCGGCACTTGGAACGTCGTCGGTGTTTTTGACGCAGGCGGCAGCGCGTTCGACTCGGAAGTTTGGGCGGATAGCCGGGTCGTCAACCAGGTATACAAGCGTCCCGACGAATTATTTCAATCAGCTACCGTGCGCCTTACTTCTCCTGCGGCGTACGACCAGTTGAAGGATTCGCTCAGCACCGATCCGCGCCTGACGGTGGAAATGGACCGCGAGATTGAGTATTACGCGCGGCAATCGCAGGTACTCACCACGCTCATCACCGTGCTGGGCACGCTGGTCGCCGTCATTATGGGGATCGGCGCCGTGATTGGTGCGCTCAACACCATGTATTCCGCCGTTTCCGAGCGCTCGCGTGAGATCGCTACGATGCGCGCCATCGGCTTTGCCGGCAGCAGCATCGCCGTATCGTTCGTTTTTGAAGCCGTGTTGATCGCGCTGATCGGCGGCATCGTGGGCTGCATCTTCGTACTCCCACTTAACGGCTTCACCACAGGCACCATGAACATGCAGACCTTTTCGCATCTCGCGTTCGCGTTCAAAGTCACGCCGCCGCTGCTCGCCATCGGGATCGTCTTCGCGTTGCTGATGGGAATCGTCGGCGGAGTTCCGCCCGCCGTACGCGCCGCTCGCCGGCCCATTGCGGTTGCGCTGCGCGAACTGTAACTGTTAGTTTAAGTGCGCGCGCGGTCCTCGTCGGTGCGCCGACAACTCGAGAATCGGTCGAAGCAAGCCACGTACCGAAGCACGTAAAGTGAATCCTTCATTTTCGCCGAGTATTTCTTTCCGCATAATTTTGTTTCCACGTCTCGGAACACGATTACAATGGCGTCTACTCCTGGCCCAGTGTGCTATCACTAACAATTTCCTGGATGTCAGCAAGGGAGGCATGGAATGGCGAACGGCAATTCTGGTTTTGCGCAATCGAGTCTAGTCGGCGTGTTTGCGGCTGCTGCAATCCTGCTCGGCGCGCTTTACTTCCCGCTCGTGGTGTTTGCGCAGCAAGCTCCGACCGGCAACCAGATCATGGGCGAACTCGCGTTTGTCGCGAAGACGAAGGCCGAGAAAACCGCCGGCGTCTGGGTGGACGGCCAATATGTCGGCTTCGTAAAGGAATTGAAAGACAACAAGAAGCTTCTGCTGCTGCCCGGCGCACACGATATCGCCGTGCGCCAGACGGGCTACTTCGAGATGACCGCGAAGATCGTCGCCGAGCCCGCGAAGAAGACCATCCTGACGGTCACACTGGAGCGAAACCCGCAAGCGCAGTTCTCGGCCGTTACTGGCGAGATCAAACTAGAGGTCACGCCGGACCGAGCCGCCGTTTTCGTTGATGGGCATTTTGCTGGGACCGTAAACCAGTTTCGCGGAGCCGGCCGCGCGATGCTGATCGCCCCGGGAAACCATCATATTAAGATTGACCTGGTCGGCTACCAGCCGTTCGAAACCGACGTCACGCTCCTAGCCAAACAGAAAATCACGGTCAAGACAGACCTCGCGCCCGGAACAGTTCAACAAGCGGACCCAGCCATAAAAAATAATTAATGCGTTTGTCGAAGATAGGCAGAGTCGAAAAGCGCGGCAGAAGATTGAGTGAGGAACGCACGACGTGGAAGTTAAAGAAGTATCTTAACAACTTGTTCTGCGCAGAAACCGAGAAAGTCGCGCTCAGTTCTCCAGCTTTCTCACATTTGCCTCGAAGCTTTTCTCTGTGACCTCTGTGTTAAGGTTTTGATCTTTCCCATTAATCCACACCGCCCGACTTCGCGACGCTGTTCGCGACCCAATCACCAACCTCGCGCGTAGTCAGCCCCCCGCCCAGCTCCGCCGGCGTCTTCCCTTCCTTCAGCGCCGCCCTCACAGCCTTATCGGTCGCCCGAGCTTCCGACTCCCAGCCCAGAAACTCGAACAGCATCCCCACGGTCAGAATCGCGCCCATCGGATTCGCAATGCCCTTGCCAGCAATATTGGGCGCGGAGCCATGCACCGGCTCGAACAACGATACCTGCCCCGGATGAATGTTCCCCGAAGGCGCCAGACCCAGGCCACCAGCAAGTTGCGCGCCCAGATCGCTCGCGATATCACCGAACAGATTAGAAGTGACGATCACCTGAAACTGCGATGGGTCGCGCACCATCTGCATCAGCAGATTATCAATGTACTGATGGCTCGACTCGATCCCCGGATATTCCGCGCGCACTTCCTTGAAGACGCGCTGCCACAAATCATGCCCAAACGTCAGAGCATTAGACTTGTCCGACATGCACACCCGCTGCAACCCGCGCCGCTTAGCGTACTCGTAAGCGTAGCGAATAATCCGCTCCACGCCCTTGCGCGTGTTCACATCCTCCTGAATCGCAACTTCGTCGCCAGTCCCCTTCTTGAAGTTTCCGCCCATACCCACATACAAACCTTCGGTGTTCTCGCGAAACACCATGAAGTTCACATCTTTTTCGCTGCGGTCTTTCAGCGGAGTGAAGCGCTTGTCGAACAACACGCAGGGCCGCGCGTTGACATACAAATCGAGCTTGAAGCGCAATCCAAGCAGAATTTCCGCGGCGTGAATATTCGTCGGGACGCGTGGATCGCCCATCGCACCCAGCAAAATAGCGTCGAAATCGCGCCGCAGCATCTCTACCGCGTCCGCCGGCAGCGTGGTGCCATCGCGCAGATAGCGATCCGCGCCCCAATCGAATTCCGTAAGTGCCACTTCCCTGCCGCCGGACGCCGCCGCAGCCTGCAACACTTTTACAGCTTCGGGAATCACTTCTTTGCCGATGCCGTCGCCGGGAACCACGGCGATGCGCTTGCGCGCGCTGGACGCAGTCGTTGCATTCATGCCGTCGCGCAAACTAACATGCGGGTCCGGTGCTGTCAACGCGACCTCGCGCGAATGTCGTTAGCACACGATGTGTCCGGTCTAATTAGCACACGATATGTCCGCTTTCGTAGAAGCGGCCAGGGAGCAAGATGCATGCATGAACTGCTACCCGATGGCCGCCCTGGAGCGGACGATGAAGATTCAAGAAGTGATCTTGCGAGCTTTAGCGAAGAAGATTACCTGGTGGCAAGCAGCCGAGATCATCGGGATCACCGACCGACAGATGCGGCGGTGGCACTGGCGCTACAAGGAGTATGGCTATGACGGGTTGCTGGATCGGCGACTGGGGAAGCCCAGTCCCAGGCGGGTGCCGCTGGCGGTGGTCGAGCAGGTGTTCCGTCTGTATCGGGAGAAATATTTCGATCTGAACGTGCGGCACTTTCACGAGAAGTTGGGGAGCCAGCATCAGATTCACTTGAGCTACAGCTGGGTAAAGAAGGCCCTGCAAGGAGCGGGCCTGGTGAGCCGGGAGCGCAAGCGCGGGGTGCATCGACGCAAGCGGGAGCGCCGCCCCCTACCGGGGATGCTGCTGCACATCGATGGGAGCCGGCATCACTGGTTTCAAGATGATCGCTGGTATGACCTGTTGGTGATACTGGACGATGCGACGAGCCGGATCTATTACGCGCAGCTGGTGGAAGAGGAATCGACGATGACGGTATTGGGAGCTTTGCGCAAGGTAGTGGAGCAGGAAGGAATTTTCTGCGCCCTGTACAGCGACCGCGCCAGTCACTTCTTTTGGACGCCTCGAGCGGGAGGGAAGGTCGATCCGGAACGGCTGACGCAAGTGGGACGAGCTTTAAAGGAGCTGGGGATTCGGATGATCCCGGCCTACTCCCCGCAAGCGCGCGGGCGTTCGGAGCGAGGCTTCGGGACCTGGCAGGGGCGCTTGCCTCAGGAATTGCGCTTGCGCGGGATGAGCACGCTGGAGCAAGCCAACGCTTTTCTGGAGCAGGAGTACACGGCCGAGTGCAATCAGCGCTTCCAGGTGCCGGCATTGCAGGCGGGTAGCGCGTTTCTGCCGTGCCAAAGGAAGG
Source organism: uncultured Acidobacteriota bacterium (assembly GCA_963786205.1). Taxonomy (GTDB): domain Bacteria; phylum Acidobacteriota; class Terriglobia; order Acidiferrales; family UBA7541; genus Palsa-295. The sequence continues at coordinate 1,466,091 of CAWAYG010000005.1, read as the reverse complement.
ATCTGGATGTGCTGTTCTCGGTGCAGCAGGTGCGGGTGGTGAGCCGAGATAACACGGTGGTGGTGGGTGGGAAAACGCTGCAGATCGAAGCGACGCGCTGGAGAGGAACACGCGCGGGATGCTCCGTCACCGTCTGCGAACATCTCGATCAGAGCTGGAGCATTTACTATGGGCCTCACGCGGTGGGTCGCTATAACGCGCAGGGATGGCCCTGCCTGCCAGAGACGAAGCGAAACGGGCGGGGGAAGACTGTGGAAAAGACGCTCTGTGGAAAAGTCCTTCGGACTTTCCCACCTCGCTTGGAAATCCCGCCCAAAGCGCGGGATTCCCACTTTCCCACAGTCACGGCGGCGATGCTCTCTCAACCTCAAACCGGACATATCGCGTGCTCTAAAAAGCGGACATTTTAACTTGCTAGCGACACGCGACCTCGCGCGAACCGCGAGAATAGTTGGAACCGTCGCACGGCGCCGAGGCATCGAAGGTAGGGACTGCGATAACACCAGCGCAGTCGAAATCTTAATTTGCACGGAGGAATCATGGCAAAGATGCGCGTAGTGCAAGTTTCCAAAGCCAAGGGACCATTTGAAATCGTGGAACGCGAAATTCCGCAGCCCGGACCCGGCGATGTCCGCGTGAAAGTTCAAGCCTGCGGTGTCTGTCACAGCGATTCGATCACCAAAGAGGGCCTGTTTCCGAACATCTCGTATCCCCGCATTCCGGGACACGAAGTCGCGGGCGTAGTGGACGCGATCGGCGACGGCGTCAAGGGCTGGAAGCTCGGCGACCGCGTCGGAGTCGGCTGGTACGGTGGGCATTGCGGCTACTGCGATTCCTGTCGTCGCGGCTACTTCGATCTGTGCCTGGTGGATCGCCAGGTCACCGGCATCTCGCGCGACGGCGGCTACGCGGAGTATATGGTCACGCCGGCCGTGACGCTGGCGCTAATACCGAACGAAGTCAGCGCGATCGATGCTGGGCCGCTGATGTGCGCGGGAGTGACTACGTTCAATTCATTGCGGAATTCCGGAGTGGGCCCGGGTGAAGTTGTCGCGGTGTCGGGCATCGGCGGGCTAGGACATCTCGGCGTGCAGTTTGCAGCAAAGTGCGGTTGCAAGACCGTAGCGATTGCGCGCGGCGCGGACAAAGCGGAGCTGGCGAAGAAGCTAGGCGCGCACGTTTACATTGATAGCGACAAGCAAGACGTCGCGGCGGAACTGCAGAAGCTGGGCGGCGCGAAGACGATCCTCGCGACCGCCAACAGCGCCGAGGCGATGACTGCGGCATTTGGAGGGCTGGGAATTGACGGCAAGTTGATGGTGATCGGCGTGCCGGATGGACCGATCCAGGTCAATCCTATCACCGCGATCTTCAGCCGCGCCGGGTTGCGCGGATGGTACTCGGGCCGCTCGATTGACTCGCAGGATACGCTGCGCTTCAGCGCGCTCACCGGCGTTCGTCCGATGACACAAGTTTTTCCGCTGGAAAAAGTGAACGAAGCTTACGACGTCATGATGAATGGCACGGTGCGCTTTCGCTCCGTGTTGAAGATCGGCGCATGAGCTAAGAGCTACTCGTAGCGCAGGGCGACCATGGGATCCACGCGCATGGCGCGGCGCGCGGGGATGTAGCAGGCTAGCAGCGCGACGGCGCTGAGCAGCAGACCGACGGCGGCAAAGGTGATGGCGTCAGTGGCGCCGACGCCGAATAGTATGGTACGCAGAAAACGCGTCAGCGCGAGCGATAACACCAGTCCGCAGGCCAGGCCCGTCAGGATTAGGCGCAGGCCGTTGCCCAGCACCATGCGAAACACATCCGTGGATTGCGCGCCCAAAGCCATGCGCAAGCCGATCTCGTGCGTGCGCTGGCGCGTGGTGTACGCGATGACGCCGTAAATTCCCACCGCCGCAAGAACCAGTGCCAGTAAACCGAAGGCACCGACGAACGTGCCGGCGATGCGCTGCCCCGTGCTGGCCACTTGCACGCGCGATGCCAGCGTGGATTCATCGTACACCGGCAGATTGGCGTTCAGTTCGTGCACCGCTTTTTCTACCGCGGCTGTGTAGGTGAGCGGATTGCCCGATACACGCGCGTGAATCGCCACTTCGTCGTGATACACCTGCAGCACGGGCAAATAAATAAACGGCAGCGATTTCTCATGCAGCGAGAAATAGCTGGTGGTGCGCGTCACGCCGACAATTGTCCGCCAACCTCCTCCCGCATCCACGCGCTTGCCCACTCCGCCTTCATTGGGCCAGTAGCGATGCACGAAAGCTTCGTTGACGATCGCGACTGGCTGCGAAGTTGCGGTGTCCTGCTCGGTGAAATCACGGCCACCGACCAGCGAAATCTGCATGGTGCGAAAGTAATTCGGGCCCGCTGCAGCCGTCGCAATATTCATGGATTCGTGGGGCTGCGGAACGTAGCCTTCGGGTTTCGTGGTGGTTTCGTCCCAGGTGTAACCGAGCGGCACCCAGTCCGCGATGGAGACGGATTGCACGCCGGGCAGCGCTGCAATCTTATCCAGCAACTGACGATGGAATTGCACGCCGGATTCGCGGCTGTAGCCCGAGGGAAAAAGGCCGTAGGAAGCGATCAGCACGTGATCCGGATTGAAGCCGGGATTTAAGGTCTCCGCGGCGCGAAAACTGCGAATGAAGAGTCCCGCGCAAACGAGTAGAAAGAGCGAGAGCGAAATTTGCGCGACGACCAGAATGCTCGCCAGCCGCGCACGATGCAGCCCGCCGGAAACGCTGCCCGAATTTTCTTTCAATACGGAATTGGGCGCAAGATGCGAAGCGCGCCACGCCGGGAGCACTCCGAAAACGATTCCGGTGAAAAGGGAGACCGCCATCGTGGCTAGCAGAACGTGATAGTCAGCGTGAATATCCATCGCCACGGGAATATTCGTGGGCGGAATGAATTGTGAAAATGTGCCCGCGGTCCAAATGGTGATGAGCATGGCAACGCCGCCACCCGCAAGGGCCAGGATCAGGCTTTCGATGAGCAGCTGGCGAATCAGCCGCCACCGGCTGGCACCGATGGACAGGCGAATCGCGATTTCGCGGCGGCGCGCAACGGAGCGCACCAGCAGCAGATTCGCGACGTTGGCGCACGCCAGCAAAAGCACCGCTCCGGCGATAGCCATCAGCATCGGAAGAAGCACGTACAGGTAGCCATTGGCTCCGAAGGGCGCGCGCCAGAGCGGATGCAGCGTCACCACATTTTCGCCTTGATGTTCCTTGGGGTACTGCGTCACGAGCTGCTTCATCAGCAGGTTCATCTCGGCATGGGCCTGTTCGGATGAGACTCCGGGCATCCGGCGGCCCAGTGTCATTACCCAGGTACTATCTCGCTCGTGCAGCCGGTCCGAGTTAGACAAGATTTGTGGCGCCATCATGATGGGGAGCCACAGTTCGCTACGCAGTCCAGTCTGCGTCCCCTGGAAGACGGGCGGTGCAACGCCGACGATGCTGTAGGGATGCTCGTTGATTTGCAGTGTGCGGCCGATCACCGAGCGATCGCCGGCGTAACGCAGCTGCCACATGCGATAGCTGATGACGACGACGGGAGCGCCACCTGGCGCAGTGTCTTCAGACTGCAGAAATCCGCGACCAAGAATGGGGTGCACGCCTAAAAAATCGAAGTAGTTCGCGGAAACCAGCGAGCCCCAGGTACGCTCGGGTCTCGCTTTGCCCGTCAGATTCATGGGTTCGATGTCGAATCCCGTGAGCGCAGAGAAACTTTTGGTGCGCTCGCGCAGATCCAGAAAGTCCGGATAGGAAAACGGGATGGGATTGCGCGAATCTCCACCGGAGGTAAAGGCGAGAATGTTGCCGGTGTTAGCCGCGCCGGGTATCGGATTCAGCAGGGTGGAGTTGATCCAGCTGAAGATGGTGCTATTGGCGCCGATGCCCAGCGCAAGCGTGAAAATCGCCGTGGCCGTGAAGCCAGGCGATCTCAGCAACACGCGTAGCGCGTAGCGCACATCCTGCCACAAAGCACCCATCATTTCCTCCGCGAGCAATCAGCCTTACACACTGCAATCACCGCGCCAAGCAGAACAAGTTCTAGCGGGTGCCAGGAGCAAGCGTACTAGCCAGCTGCTACACGACCAAATGCGCTGGTTTTACGGCTAAATGCCCTTGTTGTGCGAAGTTGATGGCGGGACCGAAGTTCCACGCCCACCGAACCGATACATATTTTACGGAACGCTGCTGCCGCACAAACTCTTGGCCCGCGACGCGTTGTTCGGAGATGGGAAGCGTTGCGCGAAATCGGACGCTCGCGTTTCGCAGGGTTCTCCCTGTCCCTGCGTACAGTGGCATTGCGAACAACTCGCGTTTCAATAGCGATTGCCCGCCTCGCAGCGCGCGCATACATTGAATTCAGCGTCTGGCAGCACTTAGCGACGACTTGGAACCATAACCCGGAGGGAATATGTGGAGCAACAGCAAGCAGTCCGATTCTCCGAACCCGGCCGCGGCACCGCCGGCGGCCTATCCAACAACGCAATCGTCGGCCAACTTTAACGCCAATCCCGCTCCGACAGCGTCGCAGTCGTTCCGCTCCAGCGCTCCGACGGCGCGCAACCTGGCGACCTTGGGACCGGGGCTGACCGTCAAGGGTCAAATCTCGGGCGAGGAAGATTTGCAGATTGACGGCAAGGTGGAGGGCCCGATTTCGCTGAAGGGCCAGCGCCTCACCGTCGGACAGAACGGCGAGATTGTTTCGGATGTGCATGCACGGGAAGTAATCGTGTATGGCAAGGTGCGCGGCAACCTGTTTGCGGAAGATCGCATTGAGGTGAAGAAAGACGGCTCGGTGATCGGCAATATTACCGGAGGCCGGGTGTTGATCGAGGACGGCGCGTACTTGAAGGGGCAAATCGAGATCGAGCGCGGCAAGTCGCACAAGCAAGCATCGGCGGAACTGGAGCCGGTGGGGGCGGGCGTCGGCAGCAACTCGTAGACCAAATTCCCTACCCCGGCCGCAGACGGATAGCCAAGACAGACCGTGGCGGAGCGGGCAGAAATAGAAATGGCGCTGTGACCGAAAGGTTGCCGCGCCGTTTTTGTTTTCGGCGAAAAGTTGTGAATTGTGGACTGTGGCGCGCAAAGGGCGCGCGCAAACCTGCAGTTCTCGAGCGGTTAGAAGAAGTTTGCTGGATTGGATTCAAAATGTTGCGCCGATTTTTGATCGCGGTGGAACCAATTAAGAATGCGCGGGAAAGTTTTCGCGGCTTGCGTTGCGCGCGGCCCCACCGGCGCGGGTGAAAATCACTTTGGTTGTGTCTATTTCGGTTCACGGACGACGGCAACAGGGAGCGCGATACGGAGAATAGCCGCTCGTTGGGATGGATTCGGAGCCTGCGCTGCTTCGCCGTGCCAGCCCCAACTATTTAAGGCACAGGACGCTGATCGAATCCAAGCGATGATGGCTCGGCTGAAACCGTGATGGTTAGACTAGAAACTCAGGTGCTCCGCACACATCCAAAACTGCCCCATGCAGCCATTCTAGGAGTCACCGGCTACTCGACGCTCTTGTGCAGCGCGTCCGATCGGCATTTCTACTTCGCTCAGCCCTAAAATTAGGGCCGGAGGACTTGGAAGTTCTTCTCGACATCGAAAAGATTTCTATCAGGTTCTGAACCCAGGTGAATATCGTAAAGCTCGAAAGTCATGTGTATGGTATCGCCGTTGGTCGAGGGATACGTCAAATCGTCTTTCACCAGCAAGACGTTTTCAACCGACATCCAAGAGCAACCGGCAATCACCGCCTCGGCGAGCGGCTTTCCCGCCGGCAGAAACTTCGCGGGTTGGACTCTGCATCGAATGCCCTGAATGTCCTCTTCCGGCTGGGACTCCGCCGCTTTCAGGTTCTTCGGACTCATGGTTGGGCTCACCGGCGTATCATGTTTCGAAGCAAAGTAGGCACGCCGGTTGGCGTAGTCGAGGCGGTACGACGTCGCAGTTCGGTTGTCCCAGAAATCACCCTGGGAGAGTCCAGCGTCCTTCTCGGTGCCGTTAACAGTGATCTTGGACCACCGGCGAACGACTGATCCGTCGGAGGAGCGATAGAATTCGCCCTCTTTGATCTCAGTCTTCACTACTTGACCTTGGCGCGTTGTCTCCGCTGTTTGTCGCATCTTGGCGATCACAGGCATAAATTGGGCACTCGTTGATAGCGCCACCATAGTCAGAGCGCCGGCAAGCGCGGCGATTCGATCGATACGCACGGCCTCTCCTCCTAGGTGCATGTACAACAAACGCCCCGTTGATGAATCAGCACCCCATCGCAGGCATAAATGCAAAGGTCTGAAGCACATTCCCCGCAGCCTGCTGGCAACCCGCACGGGATCCACTGCTCTAGGTCACAATCGAAACTTGGACAAGCGGATGCGGTCGGGGACGTTACGAGAGGAGTCGTCACGACCAGTACGCCTGCTAGGGTCATCATTCTGATCCAAAACCTGAACCGGCTCGGAGTAGTCATAAGGGGTATCCCCCAATACGGCTAAGTATGTAACTGCCCGGGAAGGTACCCCCCGACGTAATTGTCAAGAAACATTTACAGATAATACAGAAACTCGATGATTATTTGCCAAAATCCGGTGCGCTGGCGCTCACGACAACGCGCGTGGGAACAAAGGGCGAATCGCCGTGCAAGGCGAACTATTCGATCTCACGCCGTTGAATGTCAGAGTAAATCGCTCGGCCTCGCCAGAAACACAAAAAGCCGCGGCAGGCTATGGTGTTGGCCTGCCGCGGCCCTGAAAGTTGAATCGTGGTTACAGCGTTTGCGATGTTGTTTGCGTCTGCGGCACTGGTGGCGCGGGCGCGGGAGTGGGCGTCGCGGCCGGCGCTGCGCTGTTGCGATTGCCATTGCCGTTGCCGTTGCCATACTGCGGCGCGCGATAGCGGTTGCTCTGATCGGTGGACGAACCGCTGGCCGGATTCCCGTTCGAGCTGGGCTGCGGGTTCGCGCTGGCTGGATTCGGATGCAGCGAGAAGTTGACGCCGCGACGCGCGTTTTCGTTCACCGTGCGCTGCAGGTCAAGTTCGTCCATGTTCAGCGTGCCTTCGCCGCCGTAGTTCACGGTGTAGTGCAACTCGCCGTCCTGGAGCCAGTAATCGCTGGCGGCGTAGGTCGTACCGTCCTTCAGATAGAGCAGCACGGTCGGCCGAGAAGATGAGACGTTGCCGGTAACCGGATTGTCGTTCGGCGAAGCTTCCGGTTCCGCTATGCCGCCTGAATTGTCTGGCGCTGGCGCCACAGGGCCGGAGTTGTAGTTTCCGGAATTATTGTCGACCGGACCGTTGTCCGAGCTGGAGTAATTTCCATTGTCGCCGTACCCGATGCTGTATCCGGGATCATCATAGTAGCCAGGCCATCCCCAAGGGTAGTAGCCGATGCTGTACCCGTACCCGGGCCAGCCCCAACCCCACCCAGGACCCCAGAAGCCGCCCCAGCCCCAACCCCAGCCGAAGCCGCCCCAACCCCAGCCCCAACCAAACCCGCAGCATCCCCAGCCGCCGCGCCAACCCCAACCGCCCCAACCACCATGCCACCCACCACCCCAGCCACCACCATGCCAGCCGAAGCCGCTGTTAATTCCGTTCCCGTGGAAGCCTCCGGCGAAGCTATTCCCGTGGAATCCCACGGAGTTGCTTGCGAACGAGTGGCCGCCTGCGAAACTCGACGAAGAGCCGTGCACGTTCAGCGCGCCGCCGAGATGTGGAGCGCTCATCGAACCGGCGGAACCAAAGTGCGCGCTGGTGAGGGTGGTGTTGCTGAAATGAGACGTGGAGGAGCGTCCACCGAGCGAAGCCGACCTAGACGTCGCGGAACTGTTGAAATGAGAGTTTTCGATGTTTGACACCGCGCGGTTGGTAGAAACGGTTGAAGCGCCGCGTGAAGAGGCAGAGAGCGAATTGGTCGTGCTGCGGTTCGTCGTGGCAGCGGAAAGTGAAGTGGAATTATGCGCGCCGGCTGTGTTCGTTGCAGGCGAGGCGCCGCGCGAATTCGCGTACGTGTTGGAGTTTGTACCCGTGCCGCCGCGTGCAGTGGATCCGGACGCGGAATTCGCGGGCCCGCTGCGCCCGAAATACGGAGATGCAGTCGAGCCACGATTGGCCGTTGACGCAGACGAGCCGAAGTGCGCACTCGAAGGAGGCGTTACGCCCGCGCGGTTACCCGCACTATAGGAATTGCCAGTGCGGCCACCGATCGCGCCGTACGGGCGACCAGCTGCAGAACTCGAATAATGATTGGGTGAACTGGAGTAATGGTTCGCGCTGCCGCGATAGCCGCCGTAGGCTCCGCCGCGGTATCCGCCGTAGCCCCCGCCGCCGTAACGAGCGCCGCCGGAAGACGGAGCGCTGCCATGGTAGCTGCCGCCGCCTCCGCCGCCGTAATGGGCGCCACCGCCTCCACCACCGCCGCCGTGGAAGCCGCCGCCCCCGCCACCGCCATGACCGCCACCACCACGCTGCGCGAATGCAGCCGGCGCGCATAGCAGTGCCATTGAAGCTACTGCAGTGAAGAGAAACCTAAGACCAGCGGACCTATTCATGTTTGGTACCTCCACCCAACTGCTTCCCAAGCGGTGCGGGCGGCCGAACGCAAAAGCCATTCTACACCAATTAGACTCGCTTGGAACATGGTTGGTTGCAACTTGGTTAAGTCTTTCACCTTCAGCCAACCACGTACACAGCGAAACTCGCACGCCTGCCCTCGTCGGGTACAACACGGGTGGTTCGAAAAAGTTTCGGTGGAACTTGCGGACAGGTCCGCCGGGGGTGAGGCGGGTCAGGATCTACCGCGTTCGGCCAGGAAGACGCCTACCAAGACCAGGGCAGTGCCTTCCAGTAGCATGCGGGAGGGGCGTTCACCCAGGAAGGCCATAGAGAGCAGGATTACGACGATCGGCTGGAAGTAGCTTACCGCGCCGACGCGCGAGGCCGTCATGTAACGCAGCACCCAGTAAAAAATTGTGTAGGCTCCGACGGAGCTGCCTACCGCCATGTAGATCATGCCGAGCCAGCCGCTGGGTGCTACGGCGTGCCAATCGAGGTGGATGATCTGGCGAATGGTGAGCGGCAGAAGCAGCAGGGCGGCGGCAACGCAGTTGAAAGTGTTCATGGCGATGGCGTCGTATTGCGCGGCTACCCTTTTGCCCAGGACGGCGTAGGCGGAGAAGCCGATGACGCCGCCGAAGGTGATCATATCGCCGACGAGGAGCGGCGAATGCGCGGGCGAACCGTGCTCGGTTTCGAGCAGGTAGACGCCGACGAACGAGATCGCCATGCCGGTGACCTTCGCGGTGGTGAGGGCTTCGAGCTTCAAGGCGCGCGCCAGAAGCAAAATGATAATCGGTCCGATAGCAATGATCACGGCGGAATGGTCGGATGTGGTGAAGTTCAGCCCGACGGTGAAGAGGCCTTGATTGACGACGACTCCGAGGAAACCTAGATAGAGGAAGGGCCACGCATCGCCGAGCTTCAGCGGCTGGCGTTCGCGTCTGCTGAAATAAATTGCCAGCATGATGAACGCGGCGAGCTGCAGGCGCAGGCACGTGAGCGTGATCGGGTCGAGCGTGCGCAGAGCGATTTTTCCGGCGACGTAATTGCCGGACCAGAGGACGAGCATCATGAACAGCCAGAACGCCAGCGTTAGTTTGCTGGGACGCGGCGGCTCGGGATTCAGCGTGGTGGTGGCGGGCGACGTCAATGGAGAGGCCAGTGGTGACATCACTCGCGCGCTCGGGTTTTCGCTGTCACTGGAGCACCTCGCGGCGTTTGGTGAGCGATTCGATGTGATCGAGGCGCGGCGTGTAACCGATGCCGGGCGCGGTGGGAACTTTTATCGTGCCTTTTGAGGTGACTTCCACTTCCGGCTCGATGATGTCTTCGGTCCAGTAGCGGCGGCTGGCGGAGACGTCGCCGGGCAGCGTGAAATTTGGCAGCGTGGACATGGCGATGTTGTGCGCGCGGCCGATGCCGGATTCCAGCATGCCGCCGCACCAGACGGGGATGGATTTTTTTTCGCACAGATCGTGGATGCGGCGGGCCGGGGTGTGGCCGCCGACGCGGCCCAGTTTCATGTTGATGATTTTGCAGGCGCCGATTTCGATGGCGGCGCGGGCGTGCTCGATATCGTGAATGCATTCGTCAAGGCAAATGGGCGTATCGAGCTGGCGCTGGAGGGCGGCGTGGGAATAGATGTCGTCGTGGCCGAGCGGCTGCTCGATCATGATCAGGTAGAAGGCGTCGAGCTGCTTCAGCAGTGGGGCGTCTTCCAGGCGATAGGCGGAATTGGCGTCCACCATCAGACGAATGCGCGGGAATCTTTCGCGGAGGGCGCGAGCGGGGGCTACATCGTTGCCCGGTTTGATTTTTATTTTGATGCGCTGGTAGCCGGCGGCTAGCTCTTTTTCCACTTTGGCGAGCAGCGTGGCGATATCGGGCTGGATGCCGATGGAAACGCCGGAGGAAATTTCGTCGCGCGTGCCGCCGAGTAGTTTCGCGAGCGGAAGGCCTTCTTGTTTGGCGTCGGCGTCCCAGATGGCGGTTTCCAGGGCGGCTTTGGCCATGTTGTGGCCACGCACGCGGGCGAGCAGGTCGAAGATTTCGGCAGCGGAATCGAATTCCTTGTATTTCACGATGGGCCAGAGAAAATCGCGGATGATATGCCAGGCGGTCTCGACGGTTTCGTAGGAATAGTAGGGGTCCTCACCGGCGGTACATTCGCCCCAGCCGGTTGCGCCATCGGCGTCCACTTCCAGCAGCAAGATTCGGCGCAACGAAGTTTCACCGAAGCTGGTTTGGAACGGCGTGATCAACGGCATGTGGATTTCGCGCAGGGTGATTTTACGCAGGCGCATGGGGGCTGGGGGCCTTTGGGCTTCGGTTTCTCGCGTTTAGCCTTCGAATTCTTCCGGGCGGTATTCTGGCAGACGCAAGCCCGCGATGGAAGCGGCGGGTTCCAGAATGTAATCCACTGTTTCGCCGCGGCGCTCGACGGACGTCGCGATGTAACCTTGGTGCAACAATTTGCGGAAGTGGTCGCGCGTTTCGGTCTGCAGGCGCGCGGCGGATTCGCGGTCTTGGACTTTGAGTTCGCCCAGGCTCACGGGCAGCGAAATGGTCTGCCTGGCAACTGCGGTCGGCAACGGATTCTCCGCGAGAATGCTCTTCACGCGGTCGGAATCGAGCCACCATTCGGCTACGAGACGATCGGTGGGCAGCCCTGCGTGCAGCGGGCTTTCCGTAACGCCATAGCAATTGGGAATGTAGCGGCGGGCGATCGCGCCGAGGCGCACGAAATTGAAATGCGCGTTTTTCAACTCCAGCGGATCGAAAGTCCATTCGATCAGGCGAATGTCGCGCTTCAGCGCGTCCTGGCGCTGGAAGAATTTCAGGCGGCGGCCCACGCCGAGATTTTGATATTCGGGCAGGACAGCCGTCATGTGCGAATGCAGGAAGGGTTTTCCGCTGCGCGTACCGGCCAGCGCAAGAGTCATCCCAATCATTCTGCCGCCGTCGAAGGCGCCAAAAATCTGGCCGCCGGTGTGGTGCGCGACGACGAAGATCGCCGAAGGCACGGCTATGTGCTCGCCCCAGATTTGTTTTTCCAGGCGCACGCAGGTTTCGTATTCGGCGAGCGATTCGCAGGGGCGTATTTCGATTTCGTGCGCTTGGGCTGATGGTGTTTCGGCGGAGGCGTTCATTTCGTGTGCGCGGCCTCGAGAGGTTGTTGCAGCTTCGAAAGATTCCACAATTCTTCCATGCGCTCGCGCGGCAGGTCGGCCAAGCGGCGGCTTTCGGCGTTTGCGGCTGCTTCCATCCAGTGGAAACGAGTTTGGAATTTGCGATTGGCCTTCTTCAGCGCGATTTCGGGGTCGGCGCCGAGGAAGCGCGCCACGTTTACGGCGGCGAAGAGCAGGTCGCCGACTTCTTCTTCGAGGTGTGCTGAAGCGGGCGAGAGGCGCGGCGTTGAAGCGGGCACGGCATGCCGTGCCCCTACGGTCGGCGGCGTCTCTGCAGGCTTGCCGCGGCGGGCCGTTCCGGATGATGGCGGCGCGGCGGTTTCGAGCGATGCGAGTATTTCGCGCTTCTCTTCGTCGAGCTTTTCAAAGATACCGGCGAGGTTGTCCCAATCGAAACCGATATGCGCGGCGCGGCGGGTGAGTTGGTATGCCTCGAGGACCGCCGGGAGTGAGCGCGGGACGCCGGAGAGTATGGACTCGGGTGCGGCAATTGCGTCCTTCGCGTTGGGCGCCTTCCCTTCCTTGCCGTTTGTTTGCGCGCGTTCCGCGGCTTTGATTTGTTCCCAATTTTTCAGGACCGCAGCGGAATCCTTGGCTTTGGTGTCGCCGAAAACGTGCGGATGGCGGCGGACCATCTTCGAGTGGATGGATTCGATCACATCCGAAATGGTGAACACCCCGGTTTCTTCGGCGAGGATCGAGTGGAAGGTGATTTGCAGCAGCAGGTCGCCGAGTTCTGACGCGAATTCATGCGGGTCCGAGGACTCCATCGCGTCCAGCACTTCATAGGTCTCTTCGATCAAAAATTTGCGCAGCGAAGCATGCGTCTGCTCGCGGTCCCACGGGCAGCCGTTCGGCCCGCGCAGCCGAGCTTGCAACGCGACCAGTTTCGCGAACCATTCGCCGGCGAGTTTGTCGCGTCGGTTCAGCGGAATGCGCGGCGAGGTAGCGCGCTGTTGGCGCGGGCGCTTCGCAATTTTGCGTCGAGTTCGTTTCTTCATGGGCGACAGAACAATTTACAGGGAAGGTGCGGCGGAGACAAGGACGCGCGTGCTGCGCCGACCCTGTGAACCCGCGGAGTTTATCAGGATTTGGGCAGGTGTCTTACCCGCGCCGCCAATTGCATTCTCGAGATATGCGAGATTAGACTAAAGTCTTCATCACCTGCAGCACCTCTAGGCGCAGTCTACGGTGGAAGGAAAATAATGTTCCAGCGTTTCACCGAGAAGGCTAGGCGAGTCATTTTCTATGCGCGCTATGAAGCGGGTCAGTATGGGAGCTCTCACATCGAGTCCGAGCATTTATTGCTCGGGCTTCTGCGAGAAGACAAGGGCCTCCTGTGGCGCTTCATGGACGCAGAAGGGAGCGGCATAGATATTCGTGCCAAAATTGAGAAGCGAGTCGCTCGGGGCGAGTGCTTCTCCACCTCCGTCGAGGTGCCGCTGGCAGATGATAGTAGGCACATCTTGAATCTGGCTGTCGAGGAATCGGACAGGCTGGGTCATCCACACATCGGAACGGAGCACCTTCTGCTCGGTATGCTTTTGGTAGAAAGCTCGCTTGCTGCCCAAATTTTGACGGAGACGGGCATTAAACCAGAACCGGTCCGAGAGCAACTTTCAAAAGCCTCTTTGGGCGACGCTGTCATAATGCGTTCTCGGCCAAGCACTATCGGAGTGCAGGTTCTTGAAACTTTCCTCGCCGGGCTCCAGGTGGCCAGCGCGGCTGAGTTAGTTCCTTACTTCGCTAAGAATGCTCACGTCGTAGATTCTAAAGGAACGCATTGGGAAGGCTTCGACGAAATTCAAAAACAATTTGAAGTCCTCTTCGCTCCCTACGCAAAGAAAAACGTCAGTTTCCACCTTGAGAAGACTGACCTGGGCCCCGCTGCTTGTCTGATAGCAAGTATCTTGTGGGAGAACCTGACGATTGGGGGTCAATCGATCAGGTCCATGCACCGTATGACGGTTGTCCTCGCCAGAGAGGACGAAAACTGGGTCATTTTTTTGCTCCAAATAACTCCAGTTATCACAACCTGACTTTTATTCGGCCATACATACTGTGGAAAGCAGCATTCAGGACGGTGAGTTCCTCGGCACGCGGGCCACATTGAGGCTCATAGTCTTTCCAGACTCCGAGGCTCATAGTCTTTCCAGACTCCTGCCTAGTCGCGTGATCGGAAACTGGAATCCATATGATGATTACGGGTGCGGGCTCAACTGTTCGGCGGAACAACTAGTGTGTGGCGGCGTGGGCGGTGGCGGGGCGAATTACGGCTTCGGAGAAGCGGTCCATTTCTTCGGCTTGGGGGCTGAATTGCAGGAGCAGCAGGTCCACGCCGGCGCGTTCGAATTGGCCGATGCGGTCGGCGAGGTATTGCGGCGTGCCGACCAGGCCGGAACGCAGGCCGCGGTTCGACACAGAATATTCTTCGAGCGAGACGCGGTGTTCCAGCTGCGTGTTCGCTAGCCATTGCTGGTAGTTCTGGTAGCCGGCCGCGTTCTGTTGCACGTCGGTGATGCGCTCCTGCTCCTGCTGGGCTTCTGCTTCGGTGTCGCGGACGATTGCGTAGGCGGCTACGCCAAATTGCATGCGCGGCAAATTCTTGCGCTCGCGGCGTTCGGACATATCGCGGATTTTTTCCGCGACGCGGGCGGGCGAATCGCCGTGCATCACGAAGGCATCGCACTTCTGCGAAATTAGTTCCTTCGCGGCTTCGGATTCCCCGCCCGCATAGATCGTGGGGCGCGGCTTCGCCACCGGCTTCGGTTGCAGCACCAGATCCTGCACAGAATGATATTTTCCGGCGTAGGAAAAATGGTCCTGCTTCCAGGCGGCATCCACGATATCCAGCCATTCGGATGTGCGCGCGTAGCGGTCGTCGTGCTGGTCGAATTGCACACCATATTTTTTGGCTTCTTCGGCCCACCATGAAGAAACCACGTTCAGCGATAGGCGCCCGTTGCTGATGCGGTCAATGTTGGCGGATTGCTTGGCGAGCAGCGCTGGTAGATGAAACGTGGGCCGCACCGCGACCATCAATTCCAAAGTTTCGGTGACGGCTGCGAGCGCCGCGGCGGTGGACCAGGCGTCGAGCGAAGGGGCGTCCACTCCCTTGATGTCGTTCAGATTCAGTTCGGCAATGAGCGTCAGGTCGTAGCCGATTTTTTCGCTGCGGCGCGCCAGGCGCGAAACGTAATCCCACGTCGGCGGCATCTGCTCGTCGGCCACATTGCGCAGCCAGCCGCCGAATACGGGTAGCCAGTAGCCGTAACGCATCAGCGCGCCTCCTTCACCAAATAATCCACCAGGCGCGCGAAGGGATCGAAGCCGACGATGCGTGGCCCGTCGGAAACGAAATTTGAGAGCGCGTTTACGTCGTAGTAATAGAGCCTTCCGTCGCGGTCGTCAATGATGTATTCCAGGCCACCGACTTCGATTTGCGCAGCGCGGAAAATCTTTTCGGTGTCTGCGATCACTTTCTTGGGAGGTGTAAAACCTTCGACGCGCAGGCCGGTTTTCGCGCCTTCCACCACGCAGGCGGTTTTAATTTCGGCGCCGTCGGTGGTTTTGCAGATGTCCATGGGGCACAGGTCAAAGGTTTCACCGGACGTGAAAACTTTTATGCCGTAGAGATATTTGTAGCCGAGCGTCTCGACGCGCGTGATGTGCCCGCCGCGCGCGGAGATGAATTCCTGGACGATGCCTGTGGAATCGAGGCCCAGCTGGATTGCGCCGTTCTGTACGGCGGATGCAAGCTGCTCGGGAGAATCGAAGCGCACGATGCCGACGCCGCTGCCGCCGATGTTCGGCTTCACCACGATCGGGTAGCGCAGATTTTTTGCCGCGGCGACCGCTTGCGATGGATGGTTGATGACAACCGAGCGGGGATGCGGCAGGCCCAGCGATTCGAGCAGTGAAAGCTGCAGAGCTTTGGAAGTCTCCACGCGGAAGGCGTGGCTGCCGTTCACGACGCGCGTGCCTTGCTTCTCCAGGTGCGCAAGGTAACTCAGCGTGTAAAAAATCGCGTGGGCGTTGCCGCGCGTCCACGCCGAAGGGCTCATGCGGTTGAAAACCAGGCCGTATTGCTGATGGCCGTTGGGCGAGATGTCGAAATGATGGTGCGCGGCATCCAGGCGCACGTACGGGATGGCGCGGCGATCTAATTCCGCGAAAACCGGGACGAACCAGCGCGGGTGTTCGTGGTAGATGGCGATGGGTTTTGTTGGCGCCGCCGGCTTGCGCGATTTCGCTGCTGGCTTCGGGCGCGGCGCGTGGGATTTGCGACTAGCTGTTTTGGCACGGGGCATGTGAATCCTTGATGACTGGCTGACTATAAGTAGTTCGATGCAACAGACTAACGCACGTCGCGGGATTTTGCGAGTGGGGTTGGGTTTGTTACAAGAAATTTAGCGCAGAAGACGCGGAGGCCGGAGCGCAGAGGTCGCAGAGAAAGCATAAGTCAAAAGATTTCACACAGAGTGAACAGAGGAAAAACCGGAGGTAAATCGGAGAAGGCGGGAGGGATCCTTCGGCCGGCTTGAAACAAAGGCGCCGACCTCAGGATGACGATGCTTGTCGCATCGTCATGCGGGCTTGGCCAGGCCGCTGGCGATGGCTTGGTCGAGCAGCTTCTTCATGTCGCGCGTGGCTTTCTTCGAGGCGGCGGCTTGCTGCTCGCCCAGTTTGCCCTGTTGTTCACCGAGCTTTCCTTGTTGGGCGCCCAGCCTGCCCTGCTCTTGCCCCAGAGCGCCTTGCTTTTCACCGAGCTCGGCTTGCTGTTCGCCCGCTTTGGCTTGCAGCTCGCCGATGCGCGCCTGGATTTCGGCGATTTTTTCCTGGATGCGACCTAGGTCGTCCTGCGTGCCGTCGGTGCCCAGCTTTTTCAGGTCCGCTTGCAGTTTCTCAAGTTCCGCGGTCAGGTCCGGCATTTTCACGCGAACTTTTTCCATTTGCTCGCCCAGCGCCTCTTGCTTTGCGCCGAGCGCTTCCTGCTGCGCGCCCAGGGCTTCCTGCTGCTTGCCCAGCTCTTCCTGTTGACGGCCGAGCGCCTGCGCGGGCGCGAAGAAATCCATGGCCTGCTTGATGGTGGCCGGGTCGCGGATGATGTAAGCCTTGCCGTCGCGAATAAACCAGATGAAATCGCCGGGGAAATTCCGGCGCAGCGAATTCGCAACAGAGGAATCGCCATCGTTGCTGACGGTAAAACTATTGGACGAAACGCTTACGACGGAGTTGCCGGAGACGATGGTGAATTCCTCGCCATCGTTGTCGCCGATGACGACCCGGTTGGGGCTGACGGTCGTGGTGGTGGATTGAAGTGCGCGCGGCAGAAATGGATGCACGCTAACCACCGGAACCACCGAGCTGCCCGGACCGCCGACGGGAGGCACGGGGACGATTGAAACAACCTTGACCGCTGGCGCGATGATCGGATGCACGGAGACGACTGGCGCCACCGACACCTCCGGCGTTACGACAACGACCGGCGCGATTGGAGCGAGCGACGGCATCGGGCTGAGTGATGGCATCGGACCGACAGATGGCAGCGGACGGGGCTCAGGCACGCCATCGGGAGCAGCGGCCGGCGCGGCAACCGGAGCGGCAGTCTGCTCTGGAGCGGTTCCTTGCGTCGGTGGCGGCGCCACGGGTGCGTCGGGAACGGCCGGAGGCTGCGTCGCTTGTGGCGCGGCCGGCGGCGCAGTCTGCTGCGAAGATGTGGCACGGAAATTTTCAATCGTGGGGCGGAAGGCCGCGACGAGACACACCACTGGAATTGCCGCGAGCATGTAGGCGATCACGACGGGTTTCTTCAGGCGCATGGCGACGCTCCCTTTCCATTCGAGAATTCGATCGACGCGCTTTTCCGCTTGCCCTGCGGTGGCCATCGATACGCCCTGCCACCACACGCGACCGCGCGCGGCTTCGAGCGCCGCGAAAAAATCAAGCAAAGTTTCAGCGTAGCGGGTGCGGTCGGCGCCGGCTGCGAGCGCGGCATCGTCGCTAGCTTCTTCGGCGAGGTCCGCCAGATGACGCGCGAGCCACCAGCTGAGCGGGCTGAACCAGAAAATCGCGCGATGCAGCAGCGAGAGGCGTTCGGCGAGCGCGTCGCGGCGAACCACGTGAGAAATTTCGTGCGCGAGGACGGCGTCGAGTTCCGCGGATTCCCAATCGCGCCATTCCGCGGGCAGCAGAATCGCGGGGCGGCGCACGCCGAAAGTTACTGGCACGGAGAGCAGGTCGGATTCAGCGAAGCTCGGCGCTGCGCGGAGCACTGATGCGCGCGTGAAGAAATGCAGGCGCGCGAGGGCGTGGAAGTCTTCGATTGGCCGCGATTCCCTCTCCAGGCGCCGGCCCAGAACGATGCCGAGCGCCAGGCGAATCAGCATAAAGATTGCGACGGTGAAATAGACTGCTGCCGACGCGGCGAGCCATGGAAATGGGCGACGGGGTTGCACGCTCGTCGGAGACACACTCGCCGATCTTGGCGCGCGCGCTGCATCTGTTGCGTCTGATGCGTGGAGGCCGTTGCTGAACGTGCCTGCCTTCGTGGAGTTTGAACGCGCGACTTGGTTGACGATAATCGCGTGGGAGTTCGGCTGGCGGGAAGGCGCGCTTTCCGCAGGAGCCTCGGTGCGCATGAATTTCGCGGCCAGCGGTACAAAAACGGGAAGCGGCGGAAGCAACAGGCCCAGCAGCGGCATCGCCAGCGCCACGAGCAGTACCGCGCGCCAGACCGCTAGACGCAGCGCGACGCTGCGCACGCGGAAGGCTACGAGTGCGACTCCAGCGACACCCGCAAACACGAGCGAGCGCGCGGCTGGCTGCAAAACCTGCGCGAGAAAATTCCCGGATGCGTCGAGTAGAGGGCCGACGTTCATGACTTCGCCTCCTTCCGCTGACTGGTCTTGCGTTCGGCGATTTTATGGGCGAGGCGCTCGAGCTGGCGGCGATCGAGCACAGCGTTGTCCACCATGCCAATCACCAGTTGTTCGACGGAGCCGCCGCAGAAACGGTCAATAATATGTTTCACGGCGCGCACGGCGACATTTTGGCGCGGCTCGGCGGCGCGATAGATGTACGTGCGGCCGCTGGTCTCGTGCGCGACGTAGCCTTTCGCTTCCAGGCGGCGCAGCACGGTGCGAATGGTGGATTCCTTCATCGGCCGGCGCGCGGCGAGGGCTTCGCGGCAGGCTTCGGAGGAAACCGGGCCATGCGACCAGACGTAGTCCATGACCATCTGTTCGACTTCACCGAGGTTGCGGGGGCGCGTATTTTGTGTGTTCTTCATTGTAGCGCTACATCTTGTAACAGATAGCCGGAAGCGTGTCAACAGGAAAAATGCGGCGCGACGCAGACTCGCGCGGCGTCTCAGCGAGTGCAGCTTGTCGCCGGGCGGAAGCGGATGTTAAACTTGTTTGTAACTTTCAGGAGCACCTCCAAGGATACCTGCCGTGGCAGATTCGAAGCATGAAGAGACATTCAAAGTAGTGGATCGCCGCTTGTTTGGCGAAGACGGCGAATTGCGCAAGGATGTAGTGGAGCAGGAACGCCGCAACGAAGAGGCGGCGGAGAAGAAAGCTGCAGCGCAAGCGCAGGAAAAAGCCAAGGCGGCGGCCGCAAGCAAGCCTGCGCCAACGCAGACGGCGCCAAGTCCGTTGGCTGCAAACGCGGGCACGCAGGGCGCGGCCGGAAATGGCGCGGCGCTTGCGGCCGTAACGCCCGAAGACGCGACAGCCGACGCGCAGGACAGCGGCGACATCAATCCCACGTCGCGCAGCTTTCAGATGTTGATCGATTTTCTGACGCGCAACGCGGCAGCGATGCTAGGTGGAATGGCCGACCCGCGCACCGGACAAGCGTTCGTGGACTTGGAAGGCGCGCGCGAAGTGATCGACATGCTCGACGCGCTACGCGAAAAAACGCGTGGGAATTTGTCAAAGGACGACGACAACCTGCTGATCGAAGTGATCGGCAGCCTGAAACTGACGTTCATGGAAATTTCCAAAGCGGCCGCGGAACAGATGGCCAAGAAGGCCAAGGCGAAGTAGTCATCGCGCTCTGCAAGGGGTGGGTCTGAGACCCGCCCCTACAAGAACCGATTTGGCGCGCCGCCTCGCCGCTCCACGGTAATTTTTGGGTAAGGGTTTTTCGGCTCGATCAGCTACAAGCTGCGACTTCCCCGGATGAATCGAGAGCGAGCTTTGCAACATCCCACCCGACTATGGCTTCCCTGCAATTAACCGTACTCGGTTCGGGCACGTCGATGGGCGTACCTACGCTCGGGTGTCACTGCGCGGTGTGCGATTCCCCAGACCCGCACGACAAGCGCACGCGGCCTTCGGTGATGCTGCAATACGACGGCAGAGTGGTGCTGATTGATACGACGCCGGACTTTCGCTTCCAGGCCATGCGCGAAAGAATCGATCGCCTGGACGCCGTGTTGTACACCCACTCGCACGCTGATCACATCCTGGGGCTCGACGATATTCGTCCTTACAATTTGAAACAGGGCGGAGTAGTGCCGGTTTACGCGGCGGAGAGCACGCAGGAAACGCTGCGACGGCAATTCGCCTACGTGTTCGACGGGGTGCGCACGGAAAGCTCCGTGCCGGCGGTGGAAATGCATGCGATTGACGGGCCGTTTGAACTGTTCGGGCTGCGGATTACTCCCGTGCCGGCGCAGCACGGACCGCAACCAGTGCTGGGTTTTCGTTTTGGCAAGGCCGCGTACCTGACGGATTTCAGCGCGGTGCCGGAAAGTTCCAAGAAACCGTTGCACGGACTGGATGACTTCATTCTCGACGCCTTGCGCTACACGCCACATCCAATGCACTCGAATGTGGAGCAGTCGCTCGAGCTGGTGCGTGAGCTAAAACCGAAGCGCGCGTGGTTCACGCACATCTGCCACGATTTGGGGCACGTGGAGGCGAACGCAAAATTGCCCCAAGGCGTGCAGTTGGCGTATGACGGGTTGAAATTTGAGGTGGCGATTTAATGCTGCTAGACGGGACTACAGAGTCGTTCAAGTTTCTTACCGACCTGGCGGCGCGCGACGCTGCACGCGTGGAAATTCGCGTCATCGGTTCGGCGGAGGAATGGGAACAACGCTTGGGAGAAAACCGCCCCCGGACGGTCGTGACGATTGGCAATTTCGACGGCGTGCATATTGGGCATCAAGAAATTTTGCGTGATGTGGTGGAACGTGCCGCGGCGGAAAGCAGCGACGCGCGCGATGCGCAGAAGGAACTGCTACCGGCGGTGCTAACGTTTTATCCGCATCCGACGCGCGTTCTGCGGCCGCAACAAGCCCCTTCCCTGCTGGAGACACTTCCCCAGCGACTCGCGGATTTTGCCGCGATGGGAATTGGCGCGGCTCTAGTGCTGCAATTCGATGCAACTCTGGCGCAAGCCAGCGCGGAAGATTTTGCGAAACAATACTTGGTGGATACGATGCGCGCGCGCGCAGTGTTGGTAGGCGCAAGCTTTCGCTTCGGACACAAACAGCTGGGAGATGTGAACCTGCTGATAGAATTGGGGCAACGCTGGGGATTTGAAGTAGACATCGTGACGCCGGTGAACGATGGCAGCGAAATCGTCTCCAGCACCGCGATTCGCGAGGCGGTGCGCAGCGGGCGCGTGGAGGATGCGCGTCGCATGCTGGGGCGGCCGTTCGCGCTGATGGGCGAGATACAGAGGGGCACCGGACAAGGGCGGAAGCTGGTCGTGCCAACGTTGAATCTTGTCACCGAGCAGGAGACTCTGCCCAAGACCGGCGTTTACGTTACCGAGACCGTGCTTTCGGGCGGCACTTATCGCTCGGTCACCAACGTTGGGGTGCGGCCAACGTTCGACGGCAAGCGCCTGGCGATCGAATCGCATCTGTTCGATTTCGCGGAATCGTTAACCGCTGGACCGATAAAGGTACGCTTCCTGCAGCGTCTGCGCGACGAGCAGAAATTTTCCGGGCCGGAGGCGCTACGCGAACAGGTGCTGAAAGATATTGCGCGCGCCAAAGAAATCCTCGCAAAATCCTAGTTGAGAAAGCCAGTCAGCGGAACGCCTGCCTACCGGCGGGCGGCCCGGCTCCACGCAACACCCTCCCCTTTCAGTTGCGCCTCAGAAAGAAGTAAAATCTGGGACGAATCTCAGCCACCGGGAAACCACATGGAAAATCGAGAAGTCGCGAAGATTCTGCAGGAGACAGCGCAGCTGCTGGAAATTGACGGCGCGATCATCGGGCGCTACCGCAGCTACGAGAAGGTCGCGGAGCTGCTCTACAGCATCCACGAGCGCATCGAGGATTTGGCCAAGGACGACGCCAAGCTAAAGGAACTGCCCGGCGTGGGCGACGGCATGGCCGCGCACATTCGCGAAATTCTGGAAACCGGCGATTACAGCCTGCGCCAGAAATTACTGAAAAAATATCCGCTGACGCTGCTCGATTTGCTGCATCTGCAGGGTATGGGCCCGAAGAAAGTGGCGCTCCTCTTCAAGAAATTCAAGGTCGCCACCGTCGAGGGCGTGGAAACACTTGCGCGCGAAGGCAAGCTGCGCGATCTGGAAGGCTTCGGCGAAAAAACCGAGGCCAACATCCTGAAGGCCACGGAGCTCGCCAAGCGCTCCTCCGGACGATTCAAGCTGGACGTCGCGGATGAAGAAGCGGGGAAGCTGGTCGCGTATATCAGCAAAGTAAAAGAAATTGTGGAGTCGGTGACGCCCGCGGGATCTTTGCGCCGTGGAAAAGAAACGATTGGCGATCTGGATTTGTTGGTTACGCTGCGGCCCGGCCACGATAAACAGAAGCACGTGGACGAAGTGGCCGCGCACATTCTGAAATATCCCGGCATAGACCAGACGCTCGCGCACGGTGAAAACAAAGTGAGCGTGCTTCTGGGCAATGGCCTGCAGGTGGACGTGCGCCTGCTGGAGAAACACAGCTTCGGCGCGGCGCTCTTGTACTTTACCGGTTCGAAAGAGCACAACGTGGTTCTGCGCGGACGCGCGCGGGACATGGGTTGGACTCTGAACGAGTACGCGCTGACCACGCTGAAGGGCGGAAAATTCGTCGCCGGCAAGACCGAAGAGGAAATCTACAAAAAACTGGAGCTGGATTACATCGAGCCCGAACTGCGCGAGAATACCGGCGAAATCGCGGCAGCCGAGCAGCACACGTTGCCGAATCTCGTGAAGCTCGCGGACATTCGCGGCGACCTGCAGATGCACACCACCGCGTCCGACGGCCGCAATTCCATCGAAGAAATGGGCGAAGCCGCGAAGAAGCTCGGCTACGAATACATCGCGCTCACCGACCATTCCAAAGCCGTGACCGTCGCGAACGGCATGGATGAAAAACGCACGCTCGAGCAAATCAAGAAAATCCGCGCCGCGCAGGAACGCGTGCCGGGAATTCGTTTGCTCGCGGGAATCGAGGTGGACATCCTGAAAACGGGCAAGCTTGATCTGGACGACGAAGTTCTGGCGCAATTGGATGTCGTCGTTGCGTCGGTCCACTCCTATATGAACCAGGGCCGCGCGGAAATGACCGATCGGATTCTGGCCGCGCTGGAAAATCCGTACGTGCAGATTCTGGCGCATCCTACCGGCCGTCTTGTGCTGCGGCGCGATCCCTTTGATTACGACATGGAGAGAATTCTGGACGCGGCGAAGGCGCACGGAGTGGTGGCGGAATGCAACGCGTTCCCGGATCGGCTGGATTTGAAGGACGTCCACCTGCGGATGGCGAAGGAGCGCGGCGTGAAGATCGTCATCTCGACGGACTCGCACTCCTTCGCGCACTTCCCTTTGATGAAGTACGGCGTGATCACGGCGCGGCGGGGCTGGGTAGAGAAGAAGGATGTGATTAACACTTTGCCGACGGAGCAGTTCTTGGCGTCGCTACGGGCAAAACCCGGCGCCGCGAAGGGTAAGGCAGCTAAGCGGAAGTCGGCGTAATTGGGTCACGGAACATTTTACGTGGGGCCGTCGTATCTCTCAGTGATGGCGCGAGTGACTCTGCCACGGAGCGAATGATGAATCGAACGTCGAATCCAGTGACGAACCCACCGACAAAGCAGCTACGAAATTTTGCAGCAGCGGCTGCATTTCTTGTGGCGATCGCCATCGCAGCAAGCGCTGCGCCATCCCGCGCGGATCAGTGGTCGAAAACATACCAGGTAAATGGCCGTGCGGACCTGCACGTCATGACTGGCGATGGCGACGTCACCGTCACCGGCACCGACCAGCACCAAATTGATGCGCGCGTCACCGCCAACGGGTGGAAAATCGGCCCGAACGACGTGCAGATCATCGAGAGCCAATCAGGAAATGGCGTTTCGATCGAAGTGAAAGTACCGCACTGGGGCTTTTCAATGTTCGGCGGCAGCCATAAGTCCCTGCGCGTGGACCTGAGCGTGCCGCGCGAACTCGATCTGGACGTGCGCACCAGTGACGGCAACATCACCGCGCAGGCAGTCTCCGGCAAAATTCAGTTCGATACGGGCGATGGCAACGTGACCGCCTCCAGCATCAAGGGCAACATACGAATTCACACCGGCGATGGCCACATCGAGGGACACAACTTCGATGGCTCGCTCGATGCCAACACCGGCGACGGGAATCTGCGCATCGACGGGCGCTTCGACGCGCTGACGCTGAAGACCGGCGACGGAAATATCGAGGCGCAAGCGGGCAGCGGATCGAAAGTCGCGAATGGTTGGAATCTGCATTCCGGTGACGGGCACATCACGCTGCGGCTGCCTAGTGATTTGAACGCGACGCTGGACGCGCACACCGGCGACGGCAGCATCACGCTGGATATTCCGATTCAAGTTTCCGGTTCGTTGAGCCATTCCTCCGTGCGCGGAAAATTGAATGCCGGTGGACCGACGGTCGCGATCAGCTCGGGCGACGGTTCCATTCACATCGAAAAATTGTGAGGCGAGTTATTCGGTGTCGCCCTGTGCGGCTAGCTGATCGTGCGCCAAAGCCCGGAAAACCTGACGCAGTGTCGGCCTTGGCCCACATTTTTGACCAGAATTCTGCACACCGACCGTTCGACCAATCGCTTGCCTATTGCAAATACACGAGTTAGCTGATGCGTGCGACTGGCACCCCACTTGCGTGCTCCAATAAGAAGCTGTGCGCTGTCGGAGAATGGTGATGATCGAGTTTTGCATGATGGGGGCACTCGCGGTACTCGTATTCCTCTCGATATCGGGAGAGATCTCCGACCTCTTCCGTCGGAAATAATTTACGCGCGCACGGCATCGCGCTCCTTTCGTTCGTACTTCTTCCTTCCCCGCATTTTTTCCCTTTCCATTTTGAAATACACGCGCCACTGAACGCATCTTTTCCAATCGCGATCACTTTCCACGCGAAGGGAAATCAATTTGCAAATCTTTGCGCGTTGCCGCATCATAAATTGTTTGTTCTGAGCGTTTCTCCCGTCTAGGCGCGGGACACGCCGCTGAACAACTCATCTGCCGCGCAAGAAAGAAAACGCAGGTTCCTGGACGCGCCGCGAGCACGGGGCAACGACGGCGTGATGCGACGGAGGATGGCGCGGACTTTTTCGCGGCTCTCACGATCATCATTTTCATCATCATTTGTCATTTACCAAACGAACTGGGGGAAAACGAATGCGCAGGCCTGTGAGTGTGGCTCCGCCAAAGGGGAAATTGGGAGTGCTGACGCCCGGAATGGGCGCGGTGAGCACAACCTTCATGGCGGGGGTGGAATTGGTGCGGCGAGGGCACGCGGTGCCGGTAGGCTCGCTGACGCAATTGGGAACGATCCGACTGGGCAAGCGCACCGACGGCCGCACGCCGAAAATCAAGGATTTCGTGCAGCTCGCGAAACTGGACGACATTGTATTCGGCGGCTGGGATGTTTTCAGCGACGACGCTTACCAGGCCGCGGCCAAGGCCGGCGTGCTGGAAGCCAAGGACCTGGTGAAGGCCGAAAAATTCCTCAAGGGCATCAAACCGATGAAGGCCGTCTTCGACCAGAATTACGTGAAGAACCTGCACGGCACGCACGTGAAA
The DNA here is from genome assembly GCA_963786205.1 of uncultured Acidobacteriota bacterium. Taxonomy (GTDB): domain Bacteria; phylum Acidobacteriota; class Terriglobia; order Acidiferrales; family UBA7541; genus Palsa-295. Next base: position 1,440,276 of record CAWAYG010000005.1, on the reverse strand, counting down.
AAGGGCAAGACGAAATTCGACTTGGCCGAACAACTCCGCGAGGACATTCGCACATTCAAGAAGAAGAATAAGCTCGACCGCCTGGTGATGGTGTGGTGCGGCTCGACGGAAGTGTTCCTGAAAGCAGAGGACGTGCACAAGAATCTGGCGTCGTTTGAAAAAGGCATGCGCGCAAATCATCCGGCGATTGCGCCGTCGATGCTCTACGCCTATGCGGCGATCAGCGAAGGAGTTCCGTTTGCTAACGGCGCGCCTAATCTGACCGTGGATATTCCGGCGCTCGAGGAATACGCCAAGGCCAAAAATGTGGCGATCGGCGGCAAGGATTTCAAGACCGGCCAAACCCTGCTGAAAACCGTACTCGCGCCCGCGTTCAAAGCGCGTATGCTCGGCCTAAACGGTTGGTTTTCGACGAACATTCTGGGCAATCGCGACGGCGAAGTGCTCGACGATCCCGGCTCGTTCAAGACCAAAGAAGAATCGAAACTCGGGGCGCTGGAATACATTTTGCAGCCCGCGTTGTATCCCGACCTTTACGGCAAGATTCACCACAAAGTCCGAATCAACTACTATCCTCCGCGCGGCGACAACAAAGAGGGCTGGGACAACATTGATATCTTCGGCTGGCTAGGCTATCCGATGCAGATCAAAGTGGACTTCCTCTGCCGCGATTCGATTTTGGCCGCGCCCATCGTGCTGGACCTCGCGCTATTCTTCGATCTCGCGCAACGCGCCGGGATGCGCGGCATCCAGGAATGGCTCAGCTTCTATTTCAAGTCGCCGATGTGCGCGAAAGAGCTTTACCCCGAGCACGACCTCTTCATTCAGCTAATGAAGTTGAAAAACACGTTGCGCTGGATGATGGGCGAGGACTTGATCACGCACTTGGGCAACGAATATTACGACTAGGCGAGTGAATTGACGTGAAGGAATGACCACGGCGGGGCGCAGGCTCCGCCGCTTTCTTTTGCACTGAGTTATGGACGCGCCGCGCGCGTTTGGTTTTCCGCTTTGAGCAGAATTTCCAGATCGTCGGGATGAATCGCGCAGAGCAGCGCGTCTTCGCGGTCAATGAAGCCCTGGCTCACCAGCTTTACCAGCGACTCCTCCAGCGAGAACGAACCCTTCTTCTTCGTCAGCGTTATTTCCTGATGCAAATGCTGCAGCGCGTTGTGCCGGATATGTTGGCGCGCGCCGTAACTCATCATCAACAACTCCGCTACAGGCATGCGACCGCCGGTTTTGCACGGCAGCAGAATCTGCGTGAGCACGGCTGTAAGCGCCATGGCCAGTTCCTGCCGAATGGTGTTCTGGCGCTCCACAGGAAACGAATCCGAAATGCGCGAGACTGTCGAAGCCACATCGGTAGTGTGAATCGTCGAGAGCACTAAGTGGCCGGTTTCCGCGGCAGCCACGGCGATTTGCATGGTTTCGATGTCGCGCATTTCGCCCACCACGATAATATCCGGCGCCTGGCGCAAAGCCGCGCGCAACGCCGTGGGAAAATCCGGCGCGTCCGTGCCGATTTCCACTTGCTCGATCACGCTGTGCACGTGCGTGTGCTCGTACTCGATGGGATCTTCGATGGTGACGATGTGCCGCGCGTCGCGGCGATTGATCTCGTGAATTAAAGCGGCGAGCGTGGTCGATTTTCCAGAGCCGGCAGGGCCGCCGATCAATACCAGCCCGCGCTGCAGATGAGACAAAGACTCGACGCTAGGTGGAAGGCGCAGCTCGCTCAGCTGCGGAACCTTCGAAGGCAACGCACGAATCGCCGCGGCGGCGTGGCCGCGTTCTCGGTGCAGATTGATGCGAAAGCGGCCCACGCCCGCGATGCGATAAGAAGAATCGGCAATCTGGCCCGCGCGATATTGCTGCAGAGCGTGCGGTGTGAGAGCCGGCAGCACAATCGCTTCGATCTCCGAGCCGTTCAACGGCTCGCCCTCGATATTTTTTACGCCGCCTTCGTGCAGGATGCACACCGGCGCGCCCGGCACCAGCAGCAGATCGTTGCCGCCTTTCGCAAGCAGCGCGGAGAGCCAGCGATCGAGCGGCGCAGTGTCCGACGCCTCGTCGCCATCGGCTTCCGGCCGTGCGTTCAGTTCACTTACGATGCGATCCAGATCGCGTGATTGGTCCATTACGAGCCTCGGGTGAATTCTCTGCCCCAGTTCGATATTGACTTAATTGCCGCGCGTTAGTCCAGCGCGAAGCCAGCGCTTGGATGATCGCGGCGCTGGCCGTCGCGCGGGCGTTCGTTCCAAAGTCGCCGCTACAGTAAATCCCCGTAACGCGATTTCCGCGACAATATACAGGCCCAACCGTATTCGCACAGGAAGCGCGTGCCGCTACATTCCTCTGGCGCGCTCTTTCGGGCGCGGAAGCAATTTGAAGCGTTTATACGTTCAAATGAACGGGAGGAAAAATTCATGAAGAACGCCATGTTGATCGGAACTGGGGCCCTGCTGCTGCTTTTCGGAATCTCCGCACCAACCTTCGCACAGGAACAACACGACCCGCAGGACCAGCCCGCCAAACCGTCGGACGCGAAACCCGCCACCCACGACGAGCATCCGCAAGCCGAGCCGCCCAAGACTCCAGACGATCGTCCGCGGCCCGATAGTGCCGCGAAACAACCGAAGGACACGGAACACAAACAGGATGCGCAGCGCCCTGAAGACGCGCAACGCAACCAGCATGCAGGGAACGGCCGGATTCCTGACGATAAATTCCGGGCGCACTTCGGCCGAGAGCACACGTTCCACGTCGGCCACCCTGTAATCGTCGAAGGTCGGCCGCGATTTCAGTACGGAGGCTACTCCTTCATCATCGCGCAGCCGTGGCCCGCAGGCTGGGGCTACAGCGACGACGTGTACATCGTGGACGTGAACGGCGTGTACTACCTGGTGGACTTGGCGCACCCCGGAGTGCAGCTGGAGTTACAGATCATACTTTGAACGCCGCGGACTTGCGGGAGAAGTAGATTGGAACGCACGAACGCAAGCGCCCTGGCCTGTGGCCAGGGCGCTTGCAATTTTGCGAGGTCTGTCGGCGGTAGCGGGAGCTTAAAACTGGTTCCAGAGATACTGGTTGTAGACCTCGTGGTGGTATTGCACCTCCGGAGCCTTCACGAACGTGCCGAGTAGGCGCGAGCAGCGGTCCGCGGAGGCTTGTTTCAAGTCCGCGTAGCGCCCTTTCACGTCTTCGCCGAGGATTTTCGAGGTCCACTCGGATTTTCGGAAATGCTCGATGGCGGTGTAAATGTTGTCCGGCAAATAGCGCTCCGCCTGACGGAGATTCTTGATCTTTGCGGTTTCGCCATCCAGCCCCGACTTGAAGATCGAGTACATCACCATGTACGGACTCGCGTCCGGAGCGACCGAGCGCACTTCAACGCGCATACTCTTCTCATTGCCGATCGGAATGCGGATCATTGAGCCGCGGTCCACCGGCGAAGCCTTGATCTGATTGGGTGCCTCAAAATGCGGATCCAGGCGGCGATAGGCGTTCACACTGGAATTGAGCATCAGGCAAACGTCATTCGCGTGCGTGAGGATGCGATCAATAAACGACCAGCCGATTTTGCTGAGCTTCTCTTCGCCCTTGGGATCCCAGAACAAATTCTTCCCGCCCTTGCTTACCGAAACGTTGGTGTGCATTCCGTTGCCGTTCACGCCGACCACCGGCTTCGGCAGAAAGCTCGCGGTTAGCCCCATGCGCGTGGCCACCTGGCGACAGATTAATTTGTAAAGCTGAATCTGGTCCGCTGCGGCGACCACTTCACCGTAACCGTAATTGATTTCAAATTGCGAAGGTGCAACTTCCGGGTGATCCTTCTCGTTCTGGAAGCCCATGGCGCGCTGTACTTCGGCGCAAGTATCAATGAAAGTACGCAGCGGATCGCCTGGCAACGAATGGTAATAGCCGCCGGTATTGACGTAATCGAACTTTCCCGTTTCGTTGTAGCGCGCTTCGGCGTCCGCGCCATTGAAGAGGAAGCCTTCGATTTCATTTGCGGCGTTCAGCGTGTAGCCGTCTTTCTTGAATTTGTCCCCGGCAAAAGTTTTCAGCACGCCACGAATGTCCGCGCTGTAGGGCGACCCGTCCTTATCGATCACCTCGCCGAAAACCAGCACCTTGCCAGAGCCGAACACATCCGCAGGGCCCCAGTAAAACGCGCTCCAGTCCATCCCCAGGCGCAAATCGCTTTCGCGTTGCGCGGTGAATCCGCGAATGGACGAGCCATCAAACGTGAGGTTGTCCCAGCTCTTCACCAAAAATTTCTTGTCGTAATCCAGCATGTGCAGGCGGCCTTCCAGGTCGCTGAAAAGCACGGTCACGGCCTTGATGCGCTTTTCGTCCGTGAGGTACTTGATGCGTTCTTCCTGGATTTTGTGGGGCGCGACGCGATTCATGCGCTGCGCCTTGGCCTTCAGATTCATTTCTTCCAGTTCGTCGTACGGAATTGCCAGAAAGTTACGCAGATCGGTAGTCATGAGGCTCCTTGCCGTGGAATAGATCGCGAATGAATTGCGGGGTCAGCGGCATTTTTTGAACAGCGTAGGGTACCGCGCAGGCTGGTGAGCGTCAAATCCCAAAATGTCCAGGCACGGTAAAGAATTTCAAATCGAACCGATAAATAAAACTTTGCCATCTGCGGCGGCACGCACGCGTGTGGGCAAGAGAACGCATCAGTGCTGGAAGCGTGCGATCAGTTCGGTCTGCGCAAGAATGTGGCCTTTGATCGCCTTTTCGACGTCCGCGGCCGTGGCTTTCGGTTTCAGGCCTGTCTTGTCGTCGAGCGCGTAGAGCTTGAAAAAATAATGGTGCGCCGCGCCGGGCGGAGGACATGGCCCGCTGTAGCCGATTTTGCCGTGATCGTTCTTACCCTGGCGCGAGTCGTCCGGAAGTTTCGCCTTGGTCGGGACGCCCTGCGGTAATGCGCGTGTGGTCGGAGGCAGGTCGTACAACAACCAGTGAATCACGGTTTTCTTCGGCGTGTCCGGATCGTCCACGATCAACGCAAAGCTTTGTGTGCCGGCGGGTGGTTCGGTCCAAGCGAGCGCAGGCGAAACATCCGAACCATCGCAAGTGTATTGCGCAGGAATGGCGCTGTCGGCTGCGAAGGATGAGCTGGTTAGCTGGAATTTCGCCTCGGGCGTTTTCTGCGCCGCAGCTTGCGCGGCCGTTGCGCGTGCGTGCTCTGTCACTGGCGACGCGAGCAACAACGCACCGCACAGCGCCAGCGCGCCGCAGGGAAATTTCTTGCATCGTTCCCTATGATTTCGAATGGCACCCTCCCGAATTCGTTCCTTAACGATGCTAAGGGCAGTGGCGGCACGCGTCAAGAAAGGTTGCAAGAGTCGGAAGCGCCTTCATCGCTAGCGGAGTGCGGGCTTTTCGCCGCCGCCATCCGCCGTGCTCTTGCTCGTGTCAAGTTGTCGATTGCGAGCGTTTGCATCTGCTGGATGTACCGTGGTACATTGGTACCACAGTGCGAACAAAGAAATATCATAAACAATTTGTCGTGGAGCGAGTGCAGACTGGCGTGCGCATCGAGAAGCGTCTCCTCAAAGTGCTCAAGGCCCTGGCCGAATTCCACGATTTGACCCTGGGCGACCTGCTGGAAGGCATCGTGTTGCATGCTTTTGACGGTAAGACGGCGTTTCAGAAGCCCTCGCGCCAACGCATCAAGGAATTGAAGAAGTTTTACGGCCTCGACCTTGATTTCCGCGCCAGCCATCGCCTGATCGAAGCGCGCGCGGCTGCGCAGAAGCCAAAATCGAAAACGCCGAGTCGCACGGGCCGCACGAAACGTACGCGGCCACGCAAGAAGACCAGGGGTTCCAAATGACCAAGTGGAGCACCAAACGGGCGATCGCAGCGATGCGCTACGTTCTCGGCGTAGTCGTGCTGTGGGCATCGAGCCAATTGCTGTGGGCGATGATCGTCAAAATGCGAGCCGCGATTGACTCGGGGCACATCGGGCCGCACGTCTGGATCCTGTTGGGGCTAGCGACCGTCGAGATTGTTGCAGCAATCATGTTCCTGGCGCCGGTAGTAAATGTAGCCGGGAGCTATCTGTTGCTCGTGGTAATTGCATTCGCCATTCTGTTTCACGTACTGCAGGGGCAATTCGACTTCGGCGCGCTGCTGGTGTACGCGTCCGCCGTCACGGTGTGGCTTGCACACCGGCGAGAGGCGCAAGCAGGAGCCCGCGATGAGCGTTAGCGATGATGACGAGTTCATCCGGCAATTTGAGGACTGTTCCCTGCCCCTCGAAGCTCTGCGCCACAGCGTGCATATCCAAATCGCATTCTTGTACTTGTGCCGACACCCGTTGCTCGATGTCCTCGCGCGCTTTCCGGCAGCGCTAACGCGCTACGCCGAGGCGCACGGCAAACGCGGCTTGTACCACGAAACGATCAGCTGGGCGTACATCCTGCTGATTCACGAGAGAATGCAACGCGCGGGGCGGCCGCAGAGCTGGACGGAATTCGCGTCGGCGAATCCGGACTTGATGACCTGGAGCAGCACCATTCTGAAACAATACTACCGCGATGAAACGTTGTCCTCCGACCTGGCGCGAAAGACGTTCCTGTTCCCCGACAAAGCACCGGCGCTTCCTCGCCAGCAAGTCCCCCAACCTCTCGATTCAAAGCCTTAATCCGTGGCGGCCATCGAAGGCGCGCCCTTCGACACCCCGCATCTTCTACCGGGAACGTTGATGTCCGGCTGGCAATGATTGTGCTAAGGTTGTCGGTTCGGAATTAACGCCGGAACCGCGCGTTTCGGCGCCTGTTCGATGCCAGGGAGAATTGGGAAACCATGAAGACGACCTACAACGGCGTGGCGGTGCCGGCAAATGGCAAGGCCATCGAGTTTACAGACGGCGTGTTTCGTGTCCCGGATCATCCGGTGATTCCGTTTATTGAAGGTGACGGCACCGGCCGCGACATATGGAAAGCTTCGCGGCGCGTATTCGATGCGGCCGTCGAAAAAGCATACGGCGGCAAACGCAAAATCGAATGGCTGGAAATTTTTGCGGGCGAAAAAGCCTACCACCAGTTCCAGGAATGGCTGCCGCAAGACTCCGTGGACGCAATTCGCGATTTCCGCGTCGCCATCAAAGGCCCGCTCACCACTCCCGTCGGAGGCGGCATTCGCTCGCTGAACGTCACTCTGCGCCAGGTGCTCGATCTCTACGCCTGCGTGCGCCCGGTGCGTTATTTCACCGGCGTCCCGTCACCAGTGCGCGAGCCCGAACGCATGAACGTCGTGATCTTCCGCGAAAACACCGAAGACGTGTACGCCGGAATCGAGTGGCGCTCCGGCACGCAAGAGGTAAAGAAGCTCATCGATTTCCTGAACAACGAAATGCTGAAGGGTGGCTCGAAAAAAATCCGCGAAGATTCCGGCGTGGGCATCAAGCCGATGTCTCCAACGGGAACCAAGCGACTGGTGCGCCGCGCGATCGTGCATGCACTGGAAAATCGGCGCACGGTCGTCACCCTGGTGCACAAGGGAAATATTCAGAAGTTCACCGAAGGCGCTTTCCGCGATTGGGGCTATGAGCTGGCCACGCAGGAATTTCGCGCGCAAGTGGTGACCGAGCGCGAGAGCTGGATCCTCGATAATAAGGATAAGAATCCGAACATCTCGGTCGAGGAAAATGCGGCGTCCGTCGAGCCCGGCCTGGACCAGGCCAACGATGAATTCAGGAAGCAGGTTTATGCGGAAGTGAAACGCACGCTGGACGCTTTGTACGCCTCGCACGGTAACGGCCAGTGGAAGAAAAAAATCCTGATCAACGACCGCATCGCCGATTCGGTGTTCCAGCAGGTGCTCACGCGCGCCGATGAATATCAAGTCTTCGCGACGCCGAATCTGAACGGCGATTATCTTTCCGACGCTTGCGCCGCACAGGTCGGCGGCCTCGGGATGGCTCCGGGCGCGAATATCGGCGACGGCTTCGGAGTCTTCGAGGCCACGCACGGCACCGCGCCGAAATACGCGGATAAGGATGTGATCAACCCGAGTTCGGTGATGCTCTCTGGCGCCATGATGTTTGATTTCATGGATTGGAAGCCGGTCGCGCGCCTCATCGAAGACGGCATCGCGCGCACCATTCAGCAGAAACGCGTGACATACGACCTGGAACGCCTGATGCCCGGCGCGAAGAAACTGAAAACGTCCGAGTACGCCTCGGCGATTATCGAAAACATGCAAGCCGCAGTGGGCGCGGGCGACTGAACGCTGACGCAGCAGCAGGCAGCCGCACGGAATTCAATCCAACGGGGAGAGTGGAATGCGGAAGAAGGTGACGGTGGTAGGTGGCGGCTTCGTCGGTTCGACCACGGCGCAGCGGATTCATGACGCAGGCCTCGCGGACGTGGTGCTGACCGATATTCTGGATGGCGTGCCGGCGGGAAAAGCGCTGGACATGGCGGAATCCGGGCCAATTATGGGCTCTGACGCGCGCGCCGCGGGAATTTCCACGGCCAGTGGCGATTACTCCGGCACGGAAAACAGCGACATTATCGTGATCACCGCCGGCTTCCCGCGCAAGCCGGGAATGAGCCGCGACGATTTGCTCAAAGCGAATTACGATGTGATCAAAGGCGTCGTCGAAGCGGTCGTTAAACTTTCGCCCAAAGCGATTCTGATCGTGGTCACGAATCCATTGGACGCCATGGCCCAGACCGCGTTAAGGATCAGTAAGTTTCCGAAGGCGCGCGTGATTGGCATGGCCGGCGTGCTGGATTCGGCCCGCATGAGCACATTCGTGGCGGAAGAGCTGAAAGTGTCAGTCGAGAATGTGCACTCGTTCGTGCTCGGCGGCCACGGCGACGATATGGTGCCGCTGACGCGCTATTCCACCGTCGCCGGAGTTCCCCTCCCCGAACTGATCGCGAAAGATAAACTCGACGCGATCGTGACCCGCACGCGAAAAGGCGGCGCGGAAATTGTGAATCTGCTGAGGACCGGGTCAGCCTACTATGCGCCGTCCGCGGCGGTGTTTGAAATGGTCGAGGCGATTCTGAAGGACAAGAAAAAGATTCTGCCCTGCGCCGCTTATCTCGAAGGCGAGTACGGCATCAACGGACTTTACGTCGGCGTGCCCGCGAAATTGGGCGCCGGCGGCATCGAGGAGATCATCGAAGTTAAGTTGCTGCCGGACGAGAAAGCAGCGCTCGATAAGTCTGCGGCCTCGGTGCGGGAGTTGGTGAACGTGCTGGGGATTTAGTTTCAGCGGCGGCACTGCAGCCACAGAATATTCGTCACATCAAAGAAGCTACGTCGCGCGTTCCCACGTCAGGCAGGCGTCGCGCGCTTGGGAGTCGTCCACCGGCGTAAGCGCCAGCCGATTCCCGGAAATTTCGTAAGCCCGCGTGAAATCCTTGCCCACATCGCCGGGCCGCAGGCTTCCTTCCAGGTGATGCGTGATGGTTTTCTTCTCGCGGTTCACTTCGTAGGTGCCGTAGTACGCGTAATAGCCCTTGTAAGCGATCTGCACTTCCTTGGCGGTGGGAAATCCCGGGCCCGAAGAAATATCCGGCCGTGGGTTGCGCATAATTTGCACGGCCACGTGGCCGTCCGCGTCGTAAATCAGAATGCCCACTGGGCGCTCGCCAAACAGCCGCGATTCAGACGAGGAAATGGAAACCAGCTTCCAGGTTCCCACGAACGGATTCGACGTGGCGTGACTGGCATCGCGCATCGTCATGCTTTGCGTTTGCGTCATGGAACGGGGCCTTTCTTCTGAGTCGCCCGCGAATTTTCTGCCGCTTGCTGATCGACCTTCTCAACCGCGCCCAAGCCGCCCACCGGCAAATTCCCACGGATTAAAAATAAATATATATCCGGGTTCCCGCCAGAGCAAGTGACCAATCGGAGAAAGCCGCCCGCAGTTTCCAGTGGAGAAAACCGGGTGTCTGCTAACATTATTACGGGAGTCGTCAATCTAAAATGAAATTATTTGGGCGAAAGAATGGCAAAGGTGCGGCTGCAGGCGCTGATTCCAGCGGCCGACGCAAAGGGGACAAGCTCGCGGGCTCGGGCGCAGGCGCGCAACAGTCGCGCAGCGGCGCTCTTCCGACTCCTGTGGCGCACCGGCTCACCAAGGATCTGGCGCGCGCGGAAAGTCTGGCGGCGATGCTCGCGCACAGCCGCGCGGCCAGCGCCGTGGAAGTCGCGGACCTGCTCGCCGGAATGTATATCTATGATTGGGAGCGCCTCTCGAAGTATTGGCCGGAGCAGGACGGCATCGAGGAATATTTGCAGCAGATCTGCCGCATCAGCCCGCAGCGCTGGCATTACTGGATCGAATTCTACGACCAGCAGCGCCGCGGCGACGAGAAACCGCCCAAATGGCAATGGCCGAGGCCGGCGAAGAATCCTGACGCTGACGCCAAGCCTCTCGCGCGATCGAGCGAGCTGACGGCGCTATTGACGAGCGCGGAAGAAGACGCGCCCGCGCACGACGTGCTGCACGACAGAATCATTCCGATTCTCACCTGCGAATGCGTCCTGCTCGCGATCGCCAAGCGTACCGATTCGGAAATCGGCCACAGGCTGGTGGCGTCAGGACTGAACGTAGCCGAACTAGAACAGGCGGCGAGAAATCCCCGCCACGCGCCCCTACATTAGTCTGCAGACCGATTCGCGCCGACGCAGCCCGCTTTTCGCTCAAATAATCAATTTAAAATGCGGCCAAAGCTCCGCAAGCGCCGCGCGTGGCTTTCGGCAAACATAAACGTGCACATTTCGTTCGGCCAGAGCGGCGTGAGGATCGCTGATCGTCGAGACGAGCTGCGCATCCCCGAACAAATCCTTCAGCTCATCAGCGCGCTCACCGAAAAGAATCACGCACGAACCGTTATACGCGCGCGGCCCCCAGAAATAATAACTATTGTGCCCGCTGATCGCCGCCGGCAGGCCCAGGCCCGGACCGAAATGGTCAATCGCACCCGCCTCGCCGTAATTCCCGGCCAGGATCGCGCAGCTGGCCTGTTCCGATTGCGGCAGCGCGCGATAGACCTGCGCAATCTGCGCGGCCATATTTTCCCAGCCGAACATATCGGCGTACAACTGAGGAAGCGCGACGGTAGCATCGCGCTCGGTCTTCACCGAACTCGCGTACGGCAGCGAGTTCGAATAGCGCAGAAAGGTGTCCACCGACAAAATCGGCGCGCCGAACGGCAGTGTCACGAGGCCTGCAACGACAAGCAACACTGGAAACGCGATCGCCATCCATCGCCGCGCGGGCGCCGCAAAAAATCCTTCCAGCGCGACGCCGCCCGCAGCCATCAGCACAGGATAAATCGGCAGCGCGTAATACGACTTGCCACCCAGCACCATAAAGATTGCGAGCACGAACAAGTACGCCCAGCCCAGAAAGCGGAAGCGCTTCCCTTCCACCGCCGCGAAATACCACACCAGCCCCGCGAGCCACACTGGCAACGCCAGCGGCTGCATAAAGAGAACCTGCTCGAACAGAAATTGCAGCGGAGAGATCGCTTCGTTCTTGAACTGCTGCGCGTTGCGCACCACTTCGATCTGCGGCCACCCGTGCCGCGCTTCCCAAATCAGATTGGGCAGGAAAAGTGCCAGCGCAAGCGCCGCGCCGAGCCAAATCCATTTCGAACGAAACAGCTGCGCTTGACCCGAAAGTAGCAATCCAGCAACCAGCGCAAAACCAAATACCAACATGCTGTGTTTATTTTCCAGCCCGGGGCCCGCCACTGCGCCGAACAGCAGCCACAGCCGCGGCGACGCTCCTTTAACGATGCGTATGGCAATCCATGCGCACAAAAGCCAGAAGAGCGGCTCAAACGCGTTCATGGAAAAAAAACTGTCGAACGCAATATAGGCGGGCGCGAACAGAATCGCGGTAGCTGCGAGAAATTGCGCGAAGAGGCCGCCGCCCAATTCCGCGGCAATGCGGCCGGTGGCGTACACGACCGCAGCTCCGGCCAAAACCGGAAACAAGCGGGTGGCGAAAAGCGAACTTCCAAGCGCCTGGCGCGCGAACCACGCGACGAATGCGATCAGCGGCGGCTGGTCCACATAACCCCAGGCGAGATGCTGGCCGCAGGCGATGTAGTAAAGCTCGTCGCGAAAAAATCCGTAATGATTGATGCCGGCGAATTGGATGAGCAGTTTGCAGCAAGCCAGCGCGAAGAGCATCACGCGCGAGCGCAGCGCCACCTCGCGCTCTATCGCGTAATCGCGAGGAATTGACGCAGCTGACAGCGTGTCCATCGTCAGTTGTGGCGACAAGCGCTGCGCGCACCGCCGTTCACTAGCTTAAGCAGCGACATCCTAAGCGATCGTCGCGGAGTTGATGCGATCGAGCTTAGGAAAGTTTTTGTCGAGATATGGCTTGCCCAGCGCGGTGATGGAACCCTGGTCGGGAGCTTCGCCGTAGCCGCTGTGAATTTTCTTCACCACGTCCATCCCGGAGATCACTTGCCCGAACGGAGCGAAGCCCATCTTATCGAGTTGCGCGTTGTTCCCCGTGTTGATGAAAAGCTGCGTGGTGCGCGTATCTTTTCCGGCGGTGGCGAAAGTAATGTAGCCCGGCTTGTTGCTCTGCGTGACAGGATCGTCCTTAAAGTTCGATTTGCGCCACACATTATTTACCGCCGGGTCGGCGCTCAATCCGAATTGCACGACGAACCCCGGGATCACGCGAAAAAAGGCCGCGTCATCGTAAAAGCCGTGATTCACCAGATTGTAGAAGCGATCCGCACCCAGCGGCGCCCACGCGCGCGTCACCTGCACGACGAAATCTCCCGCGGTAGTCTTGAACGTCACGTCAAATTTTTCCGGCGCAGTGTCTTTCAGATTGCCCGCATCCAGCAAAGAGGCCTTCGTAGTCATTCGTCATTCCCCCAAGGAACCGTGCCTGCACGGTTCGTATGATTTCTATCAACAATTTGAAAGCGCGTTTTCGGAGCGGCGGTTCCGCAAAACGCGACCGCCATTGACCAATCACGCACCGCTGTTACTGCTGCGCGGGCGCGGGCTTAGACGCCGCCGGTGCAGCCTTGTGCGCAGGAGTCGTGTGCACTGCCGGCGCGGGCGAAGTCACCGTCGCAGAAATAATGTGGTCTAGTTTCGGAAAGCTTTTGTCGAGATAGGCCTTCCCCTGCGACGTGATCTGCGCCTGATCCGGAGATTCTCCGTATCCACTGTAAACCTTCTGCACCACGTCCATCCCGGTCGTTACTTGCCCAAGCGAAGCAAATCCCTGCCCGTCCAGCCCCGCGTTCTCATGCAGGTTGATGAACAGCTGCGTAGTGCGTGTGTTCGCTCCGGCAGTCGCAAACGTCAAGTAGCCGGTGTGATTGCTCTGCGTGACGGGATCATCCTTGATCGAAGCCTTGTCCCAAACTTTATTCACCGCTGGATTCGCGCTCAATCCGAATTGCACGATGAAGTCGGGCACCACGCGGAAGAAAGCCGCATCCGTGAAAAATCCGTGCTTCACCAGATTGTAAAAACGATCCGCGCCCAGCGGAGCCCACCCGCGCGTCACTGTGACGACGAAATCGCCCGCCGTGGTCTTGAACGTCACTTCGTACACATCTGGCGCCTTCGCGGTAAGCGTCGCGGGATGCAACAAAGCCGGGTCCGTATGAGGCGCTGTTGAATGCGGATGCACCGCGGTAGCCGGCTTCGCCGCGGGCGCGGTCGATTGAGATTGATCTTGCGCCGGCGTCGTGGCCGGAACGAGGGCGAACAGCACCGCGATCAAGAACCAGAGAGCAAAGCGTTTCACGATTTTCCTCCTAGCTATAATTGGCACTATTTGGGGGCCGCAGCTTCCACATCCTGCATCAAACGCAGCGTATTGCCACCCAGAATTTTCCGCACGTCAGCGGGAGAATAACCTTTCGCCAGCAGCGCATCGGTGATGCGCGGAATGTCCGAAGCGTCTTCCATACCGTAAGGCATATCCGCGCCGTCGAAATCGGAGCCCTGGCCCACATGGTCCGCGCCCACTAATTTCACGGCGTGGTCAATATGCTGGATGATCTCGGTCCAGTCCACGCGCGGCAATTTCCCCTGCGCCACCATCTCCCGCGTGACTTTATCCGCTTCGATCAGCAGGCACGCTTCATTTTCGCTGCAGCGCTTCTTCGCTTCCGCCTCGATTTCCTTGCCCAGTTCGGGGTGAGCCTTCGACGCGTTCTGAAATTGCTGGCTCAGAAAACCGACATGGTAATTGATCTGAATCACGCCGCCCTTCGCCGCCAGCGCCTTGATCATGTCGTCCGTCATATTGCGCGGCGCGTTGCACAGCGCCCGGCAAGAAGAATGCGAAGCGATCACCGGCGCCTTGCTCACAGCCAACACGTCGTAAAAAGTTTTGTCCGCCACGTGCGAAATGTCCACCATCATGCCCAGGCGGTTCATTTCGCGCACCACTTGCTTGCCGAAATCGGTCAGGCCATTGTGCGCAGCCTTGTCCGTGGAAGCGTCCGCCCAATCCGTATTCACCGTGTGCGTCAGCGTCATGTAACGCACGCCCAGCGCGAAGAACTTGTCCAGGTTCGCGAGCGAGTTGTTGATCATGTGCCCGCCCTCGACGCCGATCAGCACCGCAATTTTACCCCCAGCCTTGGCGCGGCGAATTTCGTCAGCGTTTGTGCACAGCACCAGGTCGTTCGGATGCCGCGCGACGGTCTCGCGCACCGCGTTAATCTGATCGAGCGCGCGCTGCACGGCCGCCGGCCCGGTAACAGTTCCGGGAATCCAGATCGAAAAGAATATCGCGCTCAGCCCGCCCTCGCGCATGCGCGGTATGTCCACGCTGCCGTCGAAGTGACGCACGCCAAAATCGAACTTCGGATCCAGCAAGCGCTGCGTCGTATCGTCGTGCGTATCCACCACGATGGATTGGAAATGCAGCTCGCGCGCCTGCGGCGAAATATTTGATTGCGATTGCGATCCAGTAGTCACGGCTACCAGCGACAAAATGCCTCCCAGCGCACAGCAAATTGCAAGCAAACCTCTACAGCCCATTCAGCCCCCAAAACTCAAACGTTCTTTGGGATTCTATAACCCGTGGCGTTAAAACAGAAAGCTCGCGAGTGAGCGCGGCTCACGAGCCCCGGAAGAAACTCTTCACTGCGTGCACCAGCACCTGACCGTTCACCGCCGCCAAAGACTCCGTCAACGGAATGCCCTTGGGACAAACTTTCACGCAATTCTGCGCGTTGTCGCAGTCCTCGATGCCTCCCGGCCCCATCAACGCCTCCAAACGCGGGCCCGCATGCATCTTGCCCGTCGGATGCATATTAAACAGACGCACCTGGCTCACAATCGCCGCGCCCACGAAATGTGAATTTTCATTTACTTTCGGGCATATCTCCAGACAATTGCCGCAAGTGATGCACTGCGAAAGCGCATAGCCAACTTCCTGCGTTTCCGGAGACATGCGCGGTCCGGGACCGAGATCGTACGTGCCGTCGATCGGAATCCAGCACTTGGTGCGTTTCAAATTCTCAAACATCGAGCTGCGGTCCACCTGCAAATCGCGAATCAGAGGAAATTTTGTCAGCGGTTCCAGGCGAATCGGCTTTTCCAGATCGTCCACCAGCGCCGTGCAAGCTTGACGCGGCTTGCCGTTCACGATCATCGCGCAAGCTCCGCAAATTTCTTCCAGGCAGTTCGCTTCGTAACTCACCGGAGTGGATTCGCTGCCGCTGCGCGTGAAAGGCCTCTCCGCAATGTCGCGCAGGCAGATGATCACGTTCATGTGCGGCCGGTAGCGCAGTTCGTACTCTTCCCAACGCACGGCTTCATCCGGGCGCTGCTGGCGCTTGATTTTCACGATAAAAGTCTTATCGGCCACGATGCCTCACCTCACTTTCTCCGCCCACCACGTCGCCAACTAATTGCGCGGTCACTTCGCCGCGGTGTATTTCCGTTCGCGCAGCGGAATCAACGACGTATCCACCGCTTCATATTCCAATTTAATTTTCCCGGCGTCCCAGCTGGCCTTGGTAGTCTTCAGCCAATTCTTGTCGTCGCGATCCGGGGATTCTGGCTTGTAATGCGCGCCGCGCGTTTCGTTACGCGCGAGCGCCCCCAGCGTGATCACCTTCGCCAGCACCAGCATGTTGCCCAATTCGCGCACGAAATTCAGCGTTTGATTCGACCACTGCGTGCGGTCCTGCAAATTAATGTGCTTGAAGCGCTCGCTCAGCTCGTCCAGCCTCACCAAAGTCTTCTGCAACGCGGCGTTGTAGCGGATCACCGTCACGTTTTCCGTCATGATGTCGCCCATCTCGCGCCAGATCGTCAGCGGATTTTCCGTCCCCGTGTGCTGGTTCAGCAAAGCGTCCGAAATATCCTGCTGGCGCACGCGTTCGCGTTCATACACCGCAGGCGAAGTGTTCTCGCAACCCGATTCCAGGCTGCGCGCGTAACGCACCGCCGCAACTCCCGCGATTCCTCCGCCGTAAATGCACGAGACCAGCGAATTCGCGCCCAGCCGGTTCGCCCCGTGATACTGGTATTCGCATTCGCCCGCCGCGTAAACCCCCGGAATGTTCGTGGCCTGGTTCTCGTTGTCCACCCACAAGCCACCCATGGTGTAATGCATCGCCGGAAATACTTTCATCGGCTCCACGTGCGGATCCACGCCTACGAATTTCTCGTAAATCTCCAGAATGCCTTCCAGCTTGCGCTCCAGCACTTCGCGTGGAATATGCGTCACATCCAGATAAACCGCTGGGTCGCCCACTAGGCCCATCTTCATTTCGTACACAACCTTGTGAATCGCGCGCGTAGCGACGTCGCGCGGCACCAGGTTGCCGTACTTCGGATACCACTCCTCAAGAAAATAGAATCGTTCGGTTTCCGGAATTTGCCGCGCAGGACGCGGGTCCTGCGGAGTCTTGGGCACCCACACGCGGCCGCCTTCGCCGCGCGCCGATTCGCTCATTAAGCGCAATTTGTCTTCGCCGGGAATCGCGGTGGGATGCACCTGAATGAATTCGCCGTTCGCGTAGTAAGCGCCTTGCTGGAACAAAGCCGATTGCGCCGAGCCAGTGCACACCACAGAATTCGTCGAGCGGCCAAAGACAGCGCCGATTCCGCCGGTGCAGAAAATCGCAGCGTCGCACGCGAACGTCTTGATCTCCATGGTCTTCAAATCCATGGCGCAAATGCCGCGGCACACGCCGGCATGATCCAGCACGGCTGAAAGAAACGTCCAGCCCTCGAATTTCTTTACTTTGTCTTCGGCTTCGAAGCGGCGCACCTGCTCATCCAGCGCGTAGAGCAATTGTTGCCCGGTCGTCGCGCCAGCAAATGCCGTGCGGTGATACAGAGTGCCGCCAAAGCGCCGGAAATCCAGCAATCCCTCGGGCGTGCGGTTGAACATCACACCCATGCGATCCAGCAGGTCAATGATCGCCGGCGCCGCCTCGCACATGCCCTTCACCAGCGGCTGATTCGCCAGAAAATCGCCACCGTAAATCGTGTCGTCGAAATGCTTCCAGGTGGAATCGCCTTCGCCCTTCAAATTTTTCGCGGCGTTGATGCCACCCTGCGCGCACACGGAATGCGAACGCTTCACCGGCACAATCGAAAACAGGTCAGCCGTCACGCCGGTTTCCGCAACCTTGATCGCAGCCATCAAACCGGCCAGCCCGCCGCCCACGA
Source organism: uncultured Acidobacteriota bacterium (assembly GCA_963786205.1). Lineage (GTDB taxonomy): Bacteria > Acidobacteriota > Terriglobia > Acidiferrales > UBA7541 > Palsa-295. Next base: position 1,422,594 of record CAWAYG010000005.1, on the reverse strand, counting down.
TGATAATTTTCGGCTGCCTCATTGGACGTAGCCCCCCAAGGGGAATGCCCCATAATGCAGCGCGATCACAATCGCCACGCCAATAAACGTAAATGCCACCGCAACGGCGGCGCCGAACCATCCTGCCGCGCGCTGCGCCTGCACGCTAACCGCAATTCCCCACTTACACGCGAAATTCCACAGCCCATTGCCCAAATGGAACGAAGCGCAGGTAATTCCGACGATGTAAAAAGTGAGGTACCAGGGATTCACCATGTTGCGCTGCACGTCGGCGTAGGTGGTGACGCCGTGACCCAGAAACCGTTCGGTGTACAAATGCCAGCCAATGAAAACGAAAGCGATGATGCCCGTCCAGCGCTGCAGCACGTACAGCCAGTTAGCCATCCAGGGATGCCCGATGGCGTTGGACTTGCCCGTCCACCAGATGTAACAGCCGTAAAGCCCGTGGAAGAGAATCGGAATGAAAAGCGCGCAGGTTTCGACAATGATTCGCCAGGGAATCTGCTGCAATTCGCGCGAAACGTCGTCGTATTTCCCCGCGCTCACGAGCGCGTAGCTGTTCGACCAGAAATGTTCGGCCAGAAAAGCTCCAATTGGTATTACGCCGCTGAGGGACTGCAATTTGTCGAGGAGATAACTCGTCTTAGAATCAGGCGCAGCAACCGACATGCACACTCCAAGCGCGTTGAACGCTAAGTCGCAGAAGTTTCAGTATAGTTGCGCCCGCAAAAGTTTGCAAGACGGCGAAAGCGGCAGCGCGACTCAGTTTCCGGCATCGGACTAATCAGAGCTTACACAGTCTATGCGTGCTCGGAGAAGAGCCATTGGATGGACGCGGTGAACGCGACGGCAGCACACGTTAAGAGTGAGGCCGATCGAGGGTGCTTCATGTTCCCGCACGTCAAGGGCAGTCCTTGTGCAAGACGCCTGGGGCTGCGTACCAGGGCGCTCCGCGTGAAACCACTGCTCGAAGATCGGGCCTGACCGCAACGAAGGCTATTTCTCGTTTTACATGGAACCAAACCACCCCGTGTCAGAATCCAAGGTTTCGCCTGGAGCCGAACCTTATGGCCTCTCGTGGACGAAAGATTGTTCTTGCGGCGAGCACCTCGGAATCCTCCGAGCACATGCACAGCACCTGGAAACAAATGCTGCTCGCGACCCTCCCTGCCCGCTACGCCTCCGAGTTCAATGTCGACTGGGCAGACAAGGCCGAAATCTGGCCTGACGGGCAGGCAAAGTATGTCGCGCAAGGCCTGCGTGTGATCGAAGCGCTGCTGGCCCAGCGGTTCGGCGAGGAAGACATCGCCGTCTGCTATGCCGACCAGCTCGATCAGTTCGTTGGCGAGGATACGCGCGTCGTAGGCATCCACGCCCACAATCCTCTGGGCATCACCTTCGCCACCGACGTCTACGCTTATTTTTATGGCGCGGACGTTGAGCCAATCAACGCGGAAAAATTCCGTCGTTTGATCCTGCATCCCCTGCTGCGCAAGCACAAGCCACATCTGAAGATCATTGTCGGGGGCCCCGGCTCCTGGCAGATCGAGAAGAAGGGCTTGCAAGACGAATGGTTGATCGACTGCATCGTGGATGGAGAGGCGGAGGAAATTGTGGTGCCGCTCTTTGAAGCTGCCCTACGGGGCGAGGCGCTTCCGCGCAAGGCCGAGGGGCATAGTCCCCGGCTGGAGAGCATCACGCCACTGCTGCACCGTTCGACTTTCGGTGCTGTCGAGATCACCCGCGGCTGTGGCCGGGGCTGCCAGTTCTGCTCGGTGGCACTACGGGACGGCAAGAGCGTTCCGCTCGAACACATTCTCGGCAATGTGCGGACCCAGGCCGCCGAAGGCGCCGACCTCGCGCTCCTTGCCACCGAAGACCTGTTCCTCTATGAGCACGGGCCGCGCTTCGCCGCGAACATCCCCGCCCTCAAGCGTCTGTTGGAATCCGTCGCGGCCGTGCAAGGGATCGAGTACCTCGGTCTCACTCACGGCACCATGGCTCCGATCGTCGCCCAGCCGGACATGATTACTGAATTGCAGCTTGCAGTGGACCGCAGCGTCCACACTCACGCTGCCTCCACGCGCCCCGATCATCGTTACCAGTGCCTTTTCATCGGCATCGAGACCGGGTCGGTCCGTCTTTTCAAAGAATTCATGAAGGGCAAGGGCTATCCGTTCCGACCTGAGCAGTGGCCGGACGTGGTCCTGAAGGGGATGGAGATTCTGAACCGCAACAATTGGTTCCCCTTCTGTACTTGGATCCTGGGGCTGCCCGGCGAAACGCCCGACGACACCCGCCAGTCGCTCGACCTTCTCCACGCGCTCAAAGATGCGAAGTGGTGCGTAGTTCCGACGCTATTCGTGCCGCTGGAGGACACGCGGCTGCAGAAGCGTGAAAGCGCAAAGCTTTTTCAACTGACCGAGCTGCAATGGGAGTTTTTCTTCACCTGCTGGCGGTATAACCTGGATTTCTTCCATCGTGCTAAGAGCGCGCACCTCGTCTACAACGTGGGCATCCCGCTCTACTACTACTTCCTGGGCCGGCGTCTTTTCGGCAAAGCCATGAAGTATCCGCTGCTCCGTATGGGGCACTTCCCGGAGTGGATACTGAAGCACAAGCTTTACCTGGACTTTACCGGGAAGCGCGCACCGCGGTATCGCGTACCGGAAATCGTCCCCATCCCTGAGCACATTATGCGCCCGTCTCTCCCCATAGTTTGACCTCCTCGTCGGGCCTGTCGGAAGGTGAATTCTCGTAAACCGCGAGCCGGAAATGGTGAGGCGGTGAATCAATCGTGAACGGGTTGCGGCCGAGACGGTGACCGACGCACTTGGGCGACCAAGCCGCCGCATGCGCCACCTGCCAGTTTCAGCGCGTGGGCCAATATGTATGCAAAGGGTTCAGGCTGCGCGCGCGTCAAGGCAACGTAGATCAGCGCCGCCACCACCCCCACCAACGTCCCATGCAGAATGAAATGGGATTCGATCCGCCGGCACACCCAGAGCGCTCCTAGGAAGCACGTGATGAAGGACCCAGGGGGAGCAGTGTAGTGCAGGAAATTGTCGCCGAGACGTAAGCCAAGAGGAACAATTGCGAGAATCACGGCTACTTCCGCGAGCACCCCGCCGAGCAAAATTCGTCCCCAGTGGATTCTTGTGCCACTCATTTTCCCACTCCCCTGCCGCACGTAGAACGATCCGTGATTGTAGCAATTAAAGATGAATCCAAACTAGCTGTTAAGACTCCTCGTTTTTCTCGGCAATGATTTCCCAGTGACGCGCGCGGCACCACCCATATCCCATTCTGAGATGTGCTATCTTGCCAAACAGGGCAGCTGCGAAGCTGACAATAAATCGTAGCTGAAACGCTGCGTGCAGCCGATCGAAGGAAGCGCTCATGGATATGCAACTCGCGGGCAAAAAAGTTTTGGTAACGGGTTCCAGCGCGGGAATCGGTTTCGCGGCCGCCAGCGCATTCGCGGCCGAAGGCGCGTTGGTGGTCGTGAACGGCAGGACGCAGGAGCGCGTGGACGCCGCCGTCGGCAAGATTCGGGAATTGCATCCTTACGCGAATGTGTCGGGCGTCGCGAGCGACGTTTCGAACTCGGCCGGTTGTGCGAAACTCATCCAAACCCTTCCTCGAGTCGATATTCTGATTAACAACATGGGGATTTTTGAGCCGAAGCCGTTCGAGCAGATTCCGGATGAGGATTGGCTGCGCCTGTTCGAGGCCAATGTGATGAGCGGCGTGCGGCTCTCTCGCCACTATCTTTCGGGAATGCGCGAAAAAAATTGGGGCCGAATCCTCTTCGTCTCCTCCGAATCCGCCGTACAGATTCCCGCCGAGATGATTCACTACGGCATGACCAAGACGGCGCAAGTTGCCGTCGCTCGAGGCATCGCGGAATCCGTCGCTAGTACCGGCATTACTGTGAATAGCGTTCTGGCAGGGCCCACCCGCTCCGAGGGCGTGGAAACTTTCATCGCGCAAATGGGAGCTGGCGGCGACTCCGCGGCCTTCGAAGCGGAGTTTTTCAAAACCATTCGCCCCACTTCCCTGCTGAAAAGATTCGAAACCGTCGAAGAAGTCGCCAACATGATCGTGTACCTAGCCAGTCCGCTCGCCTCCGCAACAACCGGCTCCGCCCTCCGCGTAGACGGCGGCGTGGTGCGAGCGATCCTATAGTCGTCAATCGCGGGTTACGGCGTATTAGAAATCAACCCCTAGCCAGCACAACGCCACTATTCATCACGGCCCCATCACCAAAACAACGGAATCAGCGGCAGTTCGAGCAGAAGTGTGGTCGCACGGTAGTCCTCGCTCTATCCCGTGCGCTACTCACTAGCTATCCTTTGGATACAGCCTGCCGATTGGGTCGTGGGAGCCTTCGCGCGCGATGCTAGACTGACCCGAAAGGGAACGGCACCGAAATGTCCACCGAATCCATCAGCGACCTGAAAAAGTGGGTGGGCGAAGTTGTCCGCCAGAGCTCGGATGGCGAGTTCGTAGGACTAAACCGTGTGGTGGACATGGTCAGCAAGAACTTCGCGGTGCAGCCGCACGAAGTCGCGATCCTGGTGATCACTGACGACGACCGCTTCTTGCGCTTCATAGTCCCCGAAAAGCTCCGCCAAGTGGGCCAGATTCCGCTCACCAGCACGAATTCCCTGGCCGCGCGCACCGTGCGCGAGAAGCGCCCCGAGGTGATCAATCATTTCGCGGTGGTGCCGCACTCCTCCGTGTTCGAAGCGGTGCCCATCACCGAAGACGAACGCGGCGAAGCCATCCAGAAAATCATGAGCGCGCCGATCCTGCAGGAGCGCAAAGTCGCCGCCGTGATTCAGATTTCGCGTAAAGGCAAGACCGCCGCCGACGCTGGCCCGGATTTCACGCACCCTCAACTGCGCGAGTTGAAATTGGTCGCGGATACGCTCTCGCCTTGTGTCCCACTCCTCTGCAAGCAATAATCGCCTCCCGTCGGCTGCTGAAACGTAAACGAATGCTCTCGAATCTAATTATACGAACAGCGACCGAAACTTTTCTAACATTACTGGGTTACACCCTACGGAGACAACTCCGGGTGGCCATTTCGCCATCACTTATAAGGAGCGTCGAGAGCAGGTTCGACGGTCAGGGCGATATTTAGCGACGCCTGACGCTTCCCGTGGAGTTGCCGAGCTGCGATAGCAACACCTGAGGAGTAGACGATGAACTCGGAACAATCAATCCGCAACGCATGCAAACAATGGAATGGCCGGACGCTCAGCGTCCTGGCGCTGGGGATATTGCTGAGCGCCGCACCAGCACTCGCGCAACAGGGCCAGCAGAATCCGCCCGACCACTCGAATCCGCCGGCGACTGCACCGGCGAACGTCCCCCAAACTCAGCAGGATCAAGCGATGCCGCCGCAGCAAGACCAGCAGCCGCAGCAAGATCAATCCGCTCAGCCCCAACAAAACCAACAGGCGCAGCCAGATCAACAAGCCCAGCCGCAGCAGAATCAGCAGGGCCAGCCAGATCAACAGGCACCCCCGCCACAGAACCAGGGACAAGACCAGCAAGCGGCGCCTCCGCCGCCACCGGATCAGACCGGGCCGCTGGCGACGGCTCCAACGCCGCAATATGAACCGCCAGCGCCGCCGCAAACATACTCACGCGGGCGCCCTGCGAATCTGCCCGATGCGCTGACGATTCCGGCCGGCACCGTGATCCAAGTCCGCACCTCGGACTGGCTTTCCAGCGACCGCAACAAAACCGGTGATGAGTTCATCGCCACGCTCACTCAGCCCATCGTCGTGGACGGCTGGGTCGTAATGCGCCGCAATCAGAACATCATCGGCCATGTGACTGACGCGAAAAGAGCCGGACGCGTGAAGGGCGTTTCAAGACTCCAGCTCGATTTGAGCCAGTTGACGCTGGTTGACGGCCAGCTTCTGCCCGTGCAAACGACTCTACTGAACGCTTCCGCCGGGACGTCAAACGGCCGCGATGCAGCTGCTATCGGCCTCACTACTGGCACAGGCGCAGCGATCGGCGCTGCCGCGGCGGGCGGTACGGGCGCGGCAATCGGCGCAGGCGCCGGGTTCGTCGCCAGCGTCGCCGGAGTTTTGCTTACTCGCGGCAAGCCCACGATCATTCCTCCCGAGGACGTGCTTACGTTCCGATTGGAGAATCCAGTGACGATCTCGACGGTGCGCAGCAACGTGGCGTTCCGTCCAGTCACCGCTCAGGATTACGCACAGACAAGGCCCGCACCGCCTCGGCCGCGCCTGGTCCGGCCATATCCGCCGCCACCGTACGGATATTACGCGTACCCCTATGGCCCGTATCCCTATCCGGCGTATTACGGCTACTACGGCCGCTGGGGCTGGTAGAAATCAAACAGGCGACGGCGGCGAAGCCGCCATCCGCCGCTTCCCTCAAATGGGGACCCGCACTGCGGGTCCCCATTTTTTATTTCCGCACTCCGTACGCATGAATAAATCCTGCTGCAGTCCCTCGCAGCGTTCGGTTCCGCTGCATCGTCGCGCGCGGCACAGTTTTCGGAAAAACGCTCGACTTGTCATTCCGCAGGCGGTTTTTGCCGGAGGAATCTGCTTTTTGCTGCGTCAACGCCGCCGTATAATTTTCATCCAGCTGTAATAATTCCCTCGCGCCACCTACATTTTGGAGAAACTGGCACTCGTCGCGACGCTGAATTCGATTGACATCGCTACGTGTGCTTGTTAGTTTTCGAGTCGCTAGTTTTTTTGACTCGATTCAGTGGAGGCACCGCAGTCCGGTACTGCTCATGGCGTTCGTCGCGAAGAAAATTTTCCTCACCAAGGGAGTCGGAAAACACCGCGAGCGCCTTTCCAGCTTCGAGCTGGCGCTGCGCAACGCGGGAATCGCCGCGTGCAACATCGTTCGCGTCTCTTCGATTTTCCCGCCCTACTGCAAACTGATCTCCCGCAGCGAAGGTTTGAAGCACATCAAGCCCGGTCAGGTCGCGTTCACAGTAATTAGCGAGAATCAGACGCGCGAACCGCATCGCCTCATCGCCGCAGGCGTAGGCCTGGCACTCCCAGCGGATAAGTCCATGTTCGGATACTTGTCCGAACACCACTCATTCGGTGAGAGCGAAGAAATTGCCGGGGAATACACCGAAGAACTAGCCGCGGAAATGCTGGCGACCACGCTGAACGTGGAATTCGATCCCGATCTATCCTGGGACGAGAAAAAGGAAGTCTACCGCATCTCCAACAAAATCGTCCGCACCATGAACATCACCCAATCCGCCGTCGGCGATAAGCGCGGCCTCTGGACCACGGTCCTAGCCGCCGCCATCCTGATCGGCGAAGACGATTAGCTGGTCCGCGCTTTCATTCCACAATCGCAATTCCCCAAGTTTTCGGCGAATCGATCTTCGCGCTCGCTGGCCAGAAGTACTACTTCTGATCCGCGCTTCCGCTGGCACCGGTCACATCGAAAGCCAGTCCGATCTTCATCCCCGGTGCCAACTCCGCCCCCAACTTCGCGAATGAAATTCTCACCTCGATCAGCTCGGTGTGTTCGTCCGGTGGATTATTTCCATCCCAACCAGCCTTGCGCCGCGCGCTCTGAAGCGCGCCCTTCTTTTCGTAAACGTTTGGCGCGCCACTCGCTTCGCACAAATTATTGGATACGTGCAGCCACCATTGCCCCTTCTGCCACGCTGGCGACTGTGTCTTGTGCGGATCGAGCAAGATTTCCGGGACCAAGCGCTTTCCGCCGTGCGTCACGCCCTCAAAATCAAAATACAGAAACTGCGCGTCGTGCTTGGCGAAAACGCGCACATTCCACCCCGGCGCAACCGCAATTTGCGTCATCGAAGCGTCGTCCCACTCCGCGGCCGATTTCACGCCGTCCACAACAATCGCCCGCCCGCGCGGAATACGGATTTCATTGGGACTCGAAGGCGCGGGAACCGAAGCGGCACGACCGCCGGTAGTAGAAAGGCAAAATAGCATCGACAGCCGGGACGCACAGCCCGCACAAAAATTGCGCTTCACAACCGCGCGACTCATCACCAAGCGATCACTTCCGTTTTGCGCCCCGTGCAAGCTCCGCCGACTTCGCCGCGTCACCGTGCCGATATCCCAACCGCTCCAAAACCGCGCCAACAATCAACGGCAACGCCACGGTAGCATCATCCAAAACCTCAGCAAACCGCCCACCCTCTTCCAGCGGCACAAATTTCCCCCAAGAAACAGCCTCCGTGTAAGTGCTCCCCGAAAGTCCGCCCCAATTCACCGGCTCAGGACAAATCCGCAAGCCATAGTTATAACGCTTCAACGGAATCTTCTCGTACCCGCGCCGCGCCAAAAGTTCTGCATAAACCCCAAACTGCTGCGCCCAATTCCGCGGCACTCCTCCGCCAATCGTAAATATCCCCATCCGTTTCGTCGCCAGCATAGTCTTCGCATACTGCTCGAAATCCAAAAATGGATCAAAACGCAGCGGCTCCTTCCCTTCCTTCTTCCGCTGCCGCTGATACAAAGCAAAATCAATCCCCAACTCCGAATCCGTAAACGCCGGCACAAAAACCGGCACATTATGCTCGATGCAAGATTTCAAAATCCCGCGCCCCTTCGCATGACGCACCAGATATTCCCCAATGCGCTGATTCAATTTATAGCTGCACACCACTTCGTCGTCCGGCCAGCGCTGCAGCACGTGATCCACCACCACTTCCACCGCGTCCAAATTCACTTCCGGCTCCAGCGAATCGTAAACGCGATTGTAGCCGGCCAGAAAAAGCTCGTTGTCGTCCATCTTCGGGTCATAACGAAAATGCGAACGCCCCGTAGCTTCCACCAACCCGTGCGCCATCAACGCCCCGGTGGAAACGATCGCCTTCACGATCCCCGATTCAACCAAATCGCAAAAAACCAAGCCCATTTTTCCCACAGTCAAAGCGCCGGAAAGCGTCATCACAATAAAACATTCTTTATCGCGCGCCATCGCTTCCAGCACGTCCGCCGCGTCACCCATCTGCCGTGCGGTGTACGCCGTCTGCCCCATCGCGCGCACCATATCGTTGATCGTGCGAATCTTCGAAAGGTCCAGCGGATAAATCGGAGTGAGGCGGTCCTCCACCGGATCGTGCAAGATTCGTCCGGTCACGCCCTTTTTCTTTGCCATTCAGCGTCCTCACAGGTAATGTATGTCTCCCAAGAGGCCTGGGAGCACGGAATCGCGCGTGCGCGCCCATCATTGATAGTACAAATGCGCATGAGACGAAAGAAAAATCTCTACTACATCGCAGGAGTCTAGACCGCACATGTCCCGATACACGCCCATGCCGCCGCAAAATTTCGGCGGGCTTCCCGAAGATCTTTCCGCATACGAGACCGCGCGCGCGGTGATTTTTCCAGTTCCGCTGGAACGCACCGCCACCTACGAACGTGGCACACGCAACGGTCCCGGCGCCATCCTGGAAGCCAGCCGCCATATGGAACTCTACGACGAAGAACTCGAGCTCGATCCCAGCCGCGAAATCGGCATCGCCACCTGGCCGCCCATTGATACGCAGGACGGCACGTTCGAAGAAGTGCTGCGCGAACTTTTTACCGCGCAACTGGAATTGCTCGATGCCGGAAAATTTCCCGTCGCGCTCGGCGGCGAACATTCCCTCACTCCGCCGCTGGTTTCCGCCACGCTCAAAAAATTCAAGGACCTCTGCGTGCTGCACATCGGCGCGCACGCCGAAATGCGTAACGAATATCAGGGAAATCCCGGCAGCCACGTCTGCACCATGCGCCGCGTCGTCGAAATGTGCCCCGCCGTGCAAGTAGGCGTGCGCTCAATTTCCGAGGAAGAATCCAAGGAAATTGGAAAGCTGCAAACGAAAGTGTATTGGGCGAAAGATATCGTACGCGCCCCGGTGAAAGCATGGATCGCAAAAGTTCTGGAAGATCTCGGCCCGCGCGTGTACCTCACCGTAAATGTCGACGGCTTCGATTCTTCGATCGTTTCCGCCACAGGCGCGCCCGAACCCGGCGGCCTCGATTGGTATCAGGTCACGTCGCTGATCCGCGCCGTCGCCGACCACAAAAAAATTGTGGCCATGGATGTGGCCGAGCTTTCCCCGCGTCCGCGCGATCACGCTTCGGATTTTCTGGCGGCCAAGCTAATCTATAAGACTCTGGGTTATATTTTCTGCCAGGGGTAATTTCAGGAGGCCGCATGGCAAGCTCTGCAATGGCAGCAATACTTCAGCAACTTCCCACCACCGAACACGGCTGGGTGGTGTACGTCGAAACGCACGGCATCATCTGGTGGATCATCATCGGCCTAATCGCGGGCTGGCTGGCCGGCACCATCGCGCGCGGCCGCGGCTTCGGCTGCATCACCGACGTGATTCTGGGCCTGGTCGGAGCTGTAATCGGCGGCTGGATCTTCACCCGCCTGGGAATTATGACCTTCGGCTTCTGGGGCAGCCTCGCAGCCGCCACCGTCGGCGCAGTCCTGCTAGTAGCAGTAGCCCGCATTTTCGCCGGCGGCCGCTCAGACTAGCACCTCACGACCTGCCCACTCAGCGACAGTTCGATAGCGGGTCGGTTTCGGGTATGCGACTTAAGGGAAGATTGCCAGTACGATTCTGTCTTGTCAGCTTTGTTTGAACTTTTTACGGTGCAGAAAAACTGAGGCCGGAATGGTCGTCCATTTCTCAAACTCTAGACAACTACTCTTTATCTTCGTGTCGCTGTTCATTGTCGCAGTCGCAGCTTCTGCGGCTTCCGAATGGCGTGCTGTTGAGCTGCCAGCTCGTGCCTTGAGCATCGCTGAGAATAGCGGGACTCTCTGGGTGTGTGGGGCGGATGAGTTAATTGCTGCTTCCGCGGACGGAGGGAATACATGGGCTATCAAACACAACGCAACTAACGGCAGCCTACTTCGGACAATCGGATTTGCTGATGAGCAATTTGGTTACGCCGCCGGGACAGGGGGCAGATTTTTATCACTAGGGACGGCGGCAAGACCTGGGGCTCGGCCAAAGTCCCGTCTCAAGTGGTCTACGAAGCTGCTTTCTCGGATGAAAAACATGGCATCATCCACACCCCGCGAGACATTTTCACAACGATCGATGGTGGGGCGACATGGGTTCCTGTAAAAATCGACCTTACCGGCGAAGATTTGAAGCACTTTTCTCACGTCCTTGATGTTGTTGCTCCTGATGTGAACCATATGGCAATCGTTATGAGTGCAGGGAACGCGTCTGTTTATCCCTACAAATTATTCCTCAGCAACGACGGTGGTGCGAAGTGGGCTGTTTCGGAAATTCCTAGCACGGGTCTCGGCAAACTTTCCTCCCACGGGGGCGAGTATTGGTTCGCAGGTATGGAAGTGATCGAGAAAGACAAACCTGGCGGCGGTTACGGCGTTCCTCTTGTCATGCACTCGCCTGATGGAGAGAATTGGACCCATTTGCCGAGGTGGTCAAAAAATGAATTCTCCGGGTGTGTTTCGCAGGGATGCCTCTACTGGGATGGTGCGGGAGTACAACTTCCACCGACATCGCCAGTAAGTTTTTGGACTTTTGCACCGGAAAACGTGGTCACGGCAAGATGGGCGGTCGCAAAAGGCACGATTTGTACTGTGGGAGCGAGCTTGAAATGCACGGCGGCAACGAGGACACAGACGATGCCAGCCTATCTCAACACCTCTTCTCCCATCCCGCCACGAATTTCCGCGCCACCATTGGATGCCAGTCCTTCCCAAGGTCTTCAATGCCTGTACTGTGACTTCGAGAGAATTATGGTCACATCTGATTTTCAGGGTGTCGCTGACGTGCAGCTCAAGTTGCACGTCGGCCAGAGCGGATTGTTAGAACAGGCCGAGACCATTCACGCCACGAACTGTGGAATTGGTGAAAGACTCGCTGCTTCCGCTCGAAATTGGATTTTTCTTCCATTAGTACAGGATGGCGTGGTGCACCCAGCAAACACAGAGGTGAAATTGCGTGTGCAGGCAATCAAGAGCAAGTAACTAGGTTCCCCTTCATCAAGTCTCGTGTAACGCCGTTCTCTGAAACTGACCCACTACCGGCAGTTCTGCAACGTGGGACCGCCATCCGCACCGCCCGGGTGTGATACGATAACCGCGAACAAAGATCGAACCATTTCGTGTATCGGCTTCATTGCGGGACTGCTTTCGCTGCGTGCAACCCCCTTGGTCGAGCTGAACGAACAAGTCGGACACACAAATTGAGCCAACCATCACTGTGGGCCATTCCGCTGGGCGGGCTGGGCGAGTTCGGCATGAACATGCTCGCGCTGCGTACCGGCGACGACATCATCGTAATTGATGCCGGCCTCATGTTCCCCGAGCAGGAACTTCTCGGCGTGGACATCGTCATCCCGGACATCACCTATCTAAAGCAGAACAAACGCATGGTGCGCGCCATCGTCCTCACCCACGCGCATGAAGATCACATTGGCGCAATTCCCTACATCCTTGCCGATCTGAACGTTCCGATCTACGGCACGGAATTTACGCTCGCCATTGTGCGCAAGAAGCTCGAAGAACACGCGCTGCTCGATAAAGCCAAACTCCACGAAGTGAAGGCCGGGCAAACGACAGTCCTCGGTCCTTTCTCCATCGAATACCTGCACGTCACGCACAGCACCATTGATTGCGTCGCGCTAGCCGTGCGCACTCCCGTAGGAGTAATCATCCACACTGGCGATTTCAAAATTGATCACACGCCCGTGGACGACAAGCCCTTCGACATGCACGCCTTCGCCCGCTACGGCCAGGAAGGCGTCCTCGCGCTGTTCAGCGACAGCACCAACGTCGAGCGCCCCGGCTTCACGCCCTCAGAACGCGCCGTAGTAGTGCGCCTCGAAGAACTTTTCCGCGCCGCTCCCGCCAAAGTGCTGGTCTCCTGCTTCGCCAGTTCCGTGCACCGCGTCCAGCAAGTAATTGATATCGCGCGAATGGTAGGACGCAAAATCGGTTTCGTCGGCCGCAGCATGGTGGACAACGTCGAAATCGCGCACGGCCTGGGCAAGCTCCGCGTACCCGACGGCAGCGTGGTGCGTCCGCAAGATATTCGTACGTTCGATCCGCAAAAATTGGTCGTACTAGCTAGCGGCACGCAAGCCGAGCCGATGTCGGCGCTTTCGCGCATCGCCGTGGACAATCATCGCCTGCTGAGCATCGCCGAAAATGACACGGTCATCCTGTCCTCGCGCATCATTCCCGGCAACGAAAAAGCCATCTTCCGCATGATCGATCATTTTTTCCGCCGCCGCGTGCTGGTCTATTACGAAGGTGGACGCTCCGCTCCGATCCACGTCTCCGGCCACGCCAGCCAGGAAGAAATGAAAATCCTGCTGCAACTTGTGCGCCCGAAGTATTTCGTGCCGGTTCACGGCGAATATCGCCAGCTTTTCCGCCACTCCGCGCTAGCAGAACAATTAGGCGCCGTGGGCAGCCAGATTTTCCTGCTGGAAAGCGGCCAGCCGGTGGAGTTCACAGCCGATGGCGGCGCACACAGGCGCGAGCCGGTGACCGCCGGCCGCGTGCTAGTGGATTCTGGCTCGCTCGAAGAAATCGAAGAAGTAGTGATCCGCGATCGCCGCCACTTATCCGAAGACGGCGTGGTTGTACCCATCATGGTCATCAACAAACACACCGGCCGCATGGAAACCGCGCCCGAAATCGTCACGCGCGGCTTCCTGCCCTCCGAAGACGGCGCCGAAATCCTCACTCAAGCGCGCGAAATCATCCTGCGCACCATCGAGCAATCCACGCAGGAAGAAAAAACTGACTGGAGCGTAATCAAAGAAAAAGTTCGCCAGGACCTGAAGCGCTTCCTAAACAAGCAAACAGCCAAGCGCCCGCTGATTCTGCCGGTGATCCTGGAAGTCTAGACCCCGCTGTGAACATCACTCTCAGGAATTTCGAGCCCGAGGATTTCGACACGCTCTACGAAATCGACCAGGCCTGCTACGAACCCGAAGTCGCATACTCCAAGCGCGAGCTGCGCGCCTATCTGCGTTTCAGCGGCTCGGATTGCCTGGTCGCCGAAGCTGAAGGCCAAATCGCCGGTTTCTGCATCAGCGCGCGCCGCGACGAAAGCGGCTACATCGTCACCATCGACGTCCTGCCGCAATTCCGCCGCGAGCACGTCGGCGCAAAGCTACTAACCGAAATCGAGCGCCGCCTGGCTGCGAGCGGCGTCCGCGAAGTAACGCTCGAAACAGCAACCGATAACGATTCCGCGGTTGCCTTCTGGACCAAGCATGGATATCGTAATCGCGGCACCAAAAAAGACTACTATCCCGGCGGACGCGATGCGTTCGCGATGAGCAAGACCCTTCCACGATAGAGTGCGCATTAATTTCGGCGGCACGAACCGTCACTAGGGAGAACTGAAACTCATGCTTCTTTGGCAAGCAATCATTCTGGCGATAGTGCAGGGCCTAACCGAATTCCTTCCCATCAGCAGCTCCGCGCACCTAATCCTGATCCCGGACCTGCTGCACTGGCCCGATCCGGGCCTCGCATTCGACGTAGCGCTGCACCTCGGCACCTTGATCGCTGTCCTGCTCTATTTCTTCCGCGAGTGGATTCAGCTCACCCTCTGCGGCCTCGGCTTTCATTACCCCAAGCGCGCCAGCGAACAAATGGTCCTGCAAAATCAGCGCTTGTTCTGGTATCTAGTGGCCGGAACGATCCCCGGCGCCCTCGTAGGATTTTTCTTCGAGCATTGGATCGATGAGAATCTACGCAACCCCGTTCCCATCGCCTGCGCCATGATTCTGATCGCGCTGCTCATGTGGTACGCCGAATATTCCGCCCGCCTCACCCGTCGCATCGAACAGACGTCCCTGGGAGATTCGCTAGCAATCGGCACATCGCAAGCTCTCGCGCTTTTCCCCGGCGTATCGCGCTCCGGCATCACCATCACCACAGGCCTGTTCCGCGGCATGACTCGTGAGGCGGCCGCACGCTTCTCATTCTTACTCTCGACTCCACTAATCGCCGGAGCAGCCGCAGTGGAAGTGCCAAAACTGCTGAAGCAGCATCACGCAGGCGCGCTCGATCTGCCGCATTCCACGCTGATCGCCAGTATCGCTGTCTCTGCCGTAGTCGGCTTCGTCGTCATCGCATTCTTCCTTCAGTATTTGCAGACACGCACGCTGAAAATCTTTATTTACTACCGACTTGCCTTTGGTATAGTCATTTTGTTGCTCGCGTTCCTCCACCTGGGATTTGCGCGATAGCGCCGGCGCACTCCGGGTTTTCTACGCGGCGGCCTTCCCCTATTTGTGCTCGGTCGTTGAAGCTCAGCCCTGGGACGCCTCAAAGCGGCATCCTTCGGCGCCCTGTTGCCGCCACGTCACGCGCTTAGCCGGAGAATCCGGCCCGCAACCGACGCCGCGCCAACAGGAAAAAAGGGGAAATCGTCGTGCGGATCCTTACACCTACTGAAAATAAGCGCTTCAACGAGCTGATCGGCTTCGTCGGCATCAGCCTCGCCCTCCTGCTCGCTCTCAGCTTACTTACTTATTCTCCGCGCGATGCTTCATTCAACGTTTCCGCGCCGCCGCTCGACGCGGGCCGTGTGCACAACTGCATCGGTCCGGTCGGTGCGCACCTCGCCGACCTCTTCTTCCAGTTCTGCGGCTACGCGGCGTTTCTTTTTCCGGTCGGCATGTTCCTCGTCGCCATGAAATGGTTCCGCAGCCAGTTGCTCGACGCACCGATTGCGAAAATAATCGGCTTCACCATGCTGCTGGCTTCCCTCTCGTCAGCGCTGGCTATGCTCCCAATGCCCGAGGTCCGCGGCGCGCTTCCCGCCGGGGGCATGATGGGAACGATCCTCGCGCAATCCCTACGCGCAGCTTTCAATCAGTGGGGCGCAGGACTCGTTGCTGCTACCACCTTTCTGACGGCATTATTCCTCACCACCAGCTTTTCATTCCGAGCGGCTTGGGCGTGGTTGAAAAAACCAATGGCGAATGACGGCTACGTAGGCCAGCTGTTGGCCCGCGTGAAAGACTGGCGCGAAGCTCGTGAATCGGATCGCCTGCGCAAGCGCGTGGAAGAAATCAAAATCGCTGGACGCCCGCCCGTCCCCCGCCAGCGCGTTTCAACCAAGGAACTCACAGCGGAGGACGAGGAAGAGGAAGAACGCGAAGCCGAGGAAGCGCTCCGCGACACTCGCCGTGCCCCAACGGTCATCAAATTCCACGAAAACGAATCCGTAGCTCCGCCGCCCGCCAAGAAAAAATCCGCCGAGCCAAAAATCGCAATAGGCAAGACCACCTACAAGCTCCCCTCGCCCTCGCTGCTCTCCAATGCCGAACGCGGCGGAAAAATGGACGAAAACGAGCTGAAAGAGCGCGCCCACGCCATCGAATCCAAGTGCATGGAATTCGACGTCAGCGGCCACATCACCCAAATCAATCCAGGCCCCGTCGTCACCACTTTCGAATTCAAGCCCGAGGCTGGCATCAAGTACAGTCGCATCACCAACCTCAGCGACGATCTCTGCCTCGCGCTGCAAGCCGAATCCATCTTGATCGAACGCATCCCCGGCAAATCCACGGTAGGCATCGAAGTTCCCAACGTCCATCGCGAAACCATCGCCCTGCGCGACGTGGTCGAATCGCCCGAATTCAGCCATTCGCCGTCAAAACTTAGCCTGCCCTTCGGCAAAGACCTCATCGGCCGCATCCGCGCCGGCGATCTGACCCAGATGCCGCACTTGCTCATCGCCGGTTCCACCGGCACCGGCAAAAGCGTCTTCATCAATTCCCTGCTCATGGGCATGCTCTTCAAAGCCACGCCCGATGAACTGAAGTTGGTCCTCATCGACCCGAAGCAGGTCGAACTAGGCCTCTACGCCGACATACCGCACTTGCTCGCGCCGGTAGTCACCGACCCGAAAGTTGCAGCCAACGTGATGCGCAACGCCACGCGCGAAATGGAACGCCGCCTGAAGCTGCTAGCCTCCCGCGGCGTGCGCAATATCGAGCAGTACAATCGCTCCTTCGAAAAAGGCCAGTCGCTGTCACTCTTCGATGGCGCCGAGGAAGATGAACACAAGCCGCTTCCCTACCTCGTCATCGTCGTGGACGAACTCGCCGACCTGATGATGGTAGATACCAACGGCGTAGAAGAATCCATCACCCGCCTCGCGCAAATGGCTCGCGCGGTTGGCATCCATCTGATCCTGGCGACGCAACGCCCGTCGGTAGACGTCATCACCGGCCTGATCAAAGCCAATTTTCCCGCGCGCATTTCCTTCCGCGTGGCCAGCAAAGTTGACTCGCGCACCATTCTCGACGCCAACGGTTCGGAATCCCTGTTAGGCAAGGGCGACATGCTCTACCTGCCTGCGGGCTCTTCCCGCCTCCACCGCATTCACGGCCCCTACGTCCACGAACGCGAAGTAGAAGCCGTCTGCGATTTCTGGCGTGAACAAGCCCAGGCAATTTACAACGAAGAACTCTTGAAGCCGCCGAAGGAGAAAGATGAGAACGCGGCAGGCGGTTCCACAAGCGGCGGTGGTGGAAGCGCCGATGCCAACGACGAAGTGGACGACGATCTCTACCAAGACGCAGTCCGCGTCGTATGCGAAATGGGCCGCGCCTCTACATCAACATTGCAGCGCCGCCTCCGCGTAGGCTACGGCCGCGCCGCCCGCCTCATTGACCTGATGGAAAAAGACGGCATAGTAGGCCCAGCCGACGGCTCCAAAGCCCGCGAAGTCCTGAAAGCCCGTAACTGGATGAAAGAGTACGACGACTCGGTGAAGTAGTTATCACGTGGGAAACCGCAGCGAGAAATCGGTGTTGTGGTTGCCTCTGAACTTGTAGCGGCCGCCTTCAGGCGGGCGCCTTTGACTTTGGTGGCGCCGGCGTCCCGCCGGCTCTCTTGCTTTTGACGCTGCCTTTGAATTTGTAGCGGCCGGTCCCGCGAAGCGGGACCGGGCACGCCTTTGCTCCAGGTTTTCTCTGCGCCCTCTGCGCCCTCTGCGCCCTCTGCGTCTCTGCGGTAATCCTTTGCCGTAGCCTCCTCCGATTTTCCTGCCCCCTTTCCTAATACCCGCTGTATTAAATCTTTTGGTCTCCGCCGTTACGTCCGGCCTCACCCACCGCAATTTTCCTTTTCCTCACACCCCGTTTTCGTTTGTCACTCCGCCGAATTTTCCGTAGAATCATTTGACGCACCGGTGCCGAGGTAGCTCACCGGTAGAGCGCGGCCCTGAAAAGGCCGGCGTAGCCAGTCCGATTCTGGCCCTCGGCACACTCCCTTCTGCCGCCGTCACCCAGGAGATCCCATGTTCCCTTGTACTTGATCTCGCCCGCTTTTTGCCCGGGGAGCATCACGATTTCCTTAACATGTTTCGCGAGCTCCATGCGCATCGCCGCTGCGTTGTCGCGGGTTGAGAGCAGTGCGCGCAGATCTCCGAGGTCGGCCGCGACGCGTTTCCGCAGATCTCGAATTTGGGTCTGAACGCTGTTCTTGCCGCGGCCGAGCGTCTTCGCAGTCAGCGCAGAGATTTCCGCTTCGCGTTCGGTGATTCCCTGTCGAAGCGATGGGCTATCCATTCCGCCGGCGACCACACTCGTGAGATTTCTCAGCTCGGTCTCGAGTTTCGCTCTCCGGCGCCCCATGTCTTCGAGGTTACCTCCAACGCGCGCGAGGTGTTGCGAAAGTCTCGCTTCGAGTTGCTGGAACACGTAATCGATCGCCGCCTGTGACAACACGTCGTGCTGCAGCTTTGCGAGTAGCTGTTTCTCGAGAACGTCGGAAGGGATCCGGCGAGTATTCGAACAGGTACCGCGAAACTCTCGCGCTGGGCATCCATAGTCCGCCGCGCGGTGTCGCTTGCCGGCGCCCGAGGTGATCGTGATCGATCCGCCACAGGTGCCACACTTCAGAAGTCCGGAGAAAATGTAGCGCGAACTGGCGCTACGGGAGTTGAGAAGCCCTCCGCGACGGCCAGCGCGATCCCCGTAAGCCTCATTCACGAATCGCAGCCGCGCCTGGACCGCGTTCCAAAGTTCATCGCTCACGATGCGCTGCTCGGGACTCGCGACTTTGATCCATTCCGATTCAGGCTTGCGCCGATAAATCCTTTTCCCGGTTTGCGGGTTGCGGATCTTTTTGGTTCGGCCGTAGGTCACGACGCCGATGTACCGTCTGTTTTCCAGAATGTTCTTCACGCTGGAGGGCGCCCAACTGTGTTCGCGTCCCGGGCGTGGCCGCGGCGATTGAACGTGCTCACTGTTCAACTGCTTCGTAACACTCTTTATCGAAAAGCCGTCAGCGTAGAGATGAAACAGTTTTCGGATGATCTTGGCTTCCTCGGGATCCACCTGCAGCCTGGCGCCGGTGATCAACGGTCTGCCGTACTGATCGCGGCGCGTCGGATCCTCGATCGGCACGCTGCGGTATCCGAACACGTTGCCTCCGTGATGCAAACTTTGTAGCACGCGGCCCTCGAGTCCGCGGAAGGTTTTTTTCGATAGCTCGCGAATATACTGGCTGTCCGTGATGCCATGGACCGCGATCAAAATATCGGATTGCTCGGAATCGGAATCGAATCCCTGCGATACGAAGACCAAGCGGACGCCGGCAAACTTGAGACGTTCGGAAAATTGGAGCGCGTCGGAGAGCTTCCGGGAAAGCCGGGAGCTGTCGTCCACCAAAATCACATCGAAGGGCCGCGGTTTGCTTTCGGCGGCTGTGAGCAATTTTTGTAGGCCGGCGCGGTCCGAGATGGTCCCGGTGGTCGCGGCGTCAGCGAAAATGTAGTCTTCGAGTACGGTCCATTCCCGGGCGGCCGCGAACTGGACGCACTTGCGATTTTGGTCAGCGATGGAACAGGGAGATTGTCGATCTGAGGAATAACGACTGTAAACTGCGCAACGCAAAGTTCCGCTCATGCCTTCTCCTGGCGGCGCTTCGCGGAGAGCCTTGACGGGAGTGAGTATGCCGCTGGGTGGTTCGCAGACGCAAGAGCTTTTTCTTCTTCGAGTTCAGGTAGGTATTTGCGAATCAACGCCGGCACGACCACGGCGTCCAAAAATTCGCGCAGCTCGGGCGACAGGCTTTCGTGTAGCCGACCTAGCGTCACGCTGCTCATATCCGCCTTAGCCTTACCCCCTTGGAACTATGTTTACCCCCCAAGCAAATGCCGTAGAATCATGCGCGCGCAGCGACGTTTTTTGCTGTCCTAGCCGATTCACGACCAGCCCGCGCTTGTGCAATCCGCCTTTTCGTATTTCGCCGTCGCGCGGCGCTGTTTTCCGCTGTTGCTTGGCCATCGCGGCACAACTCGGAACACGATTCGCCCGGCTGGCCGCGGCGCGTGTACCTCACTTCCGCGAGAGGCTTTCCGCAACCGTTACAAGCTTCCTTGAGATAGTTTCCCGTTCGGCGGAAAAGTTCGCGGCTTTGTCCCTCGGTGAGCTTCATTCGCGCGCCTCATCTTCAAATTCGAGCGTGGTGATGTTGAACCGGCACGGAATCGATCCGACTTTTCCATCGCGATTTTTCACCACCACGATTCGCGCTTCCGTTTCGTCGCCTTCCAGCTCGCGCACAAAGGGGCGGTCCACATAGAGGATGATGCTGGCCGTTTTTACTTTTGAACCGGAACCATACAGACGCGAAATCGTGGGCTTGCTGCGGTCCTCGTTCTGCAGTGCCTTGCGGAGCTGAGAGATGAGAATCACGGGGATGTGCAGTTCAAGAGCCAGGGACTTGAGCCCGCGGACGACCTGCTTCTGTTCGGCAAACTCATCCTTGCCGGGCGCCTCGACCAGCTCGTCATAATCGACAATCAGGAAGGAAATTTCTCCCTTGCTGGCATACTTCCGCGTCCGCGATCGGATGCGGCCGATGGATAGCTCGCCGTCCATGATGCGGCACTTCGTACAGCCTTCACCGACAATCCGCATAACTGCCCGGCGATCTGCGTCGCTCATGCGCTCCGGGTTTCGAAAACGTTCGTAACGAACGTGCGCTTGCACGGCAACTTCACGCGCCCGCAGGTGGGGCGCCAGCATTTCGCCGTTCGCAAACAGACAATGCCACTCTCGGGCGCAGCCCACGCGCTTGATTTGTGAGGCGAACAGAGTTTTCCCCGTCCCGGTTTCGGCCGTCACCACGACCAGCTCGCCCGCACGGAATCCTCCAGTCATCGCATCGAGCGCCCTGACTCCCGAAATAATGCGAATTTCGGTCGTGTCGTCCAGACGCGCGAGCATCGCGAGGCCTGCGTCCATGTCCGTAGGATCGTCGGAACTCGAAGAGGCGCGCTTGGAAACATCCGTGATTTCGAGGAGTGCTCGGTCAATCAGGGAGTCCACATCGCCGTCGAGATTCCAGGCTTCCTCTGTAAGGTGCGCCAGCGTGTAAATGAAATCTCGCTGTTGCGCTTTCTTCGTGACGATTTTGCAGGCGTTTTCCACGTTGTACCGGGCGAACATATCAGACTAGACTTTTGCGAGGCCCTGCAGCCCGCCGATGGACTCGAGATCCGTCGGCAGCATCGCGTCGTTTACCGAGATGGGGTCAAATGGCTTTCCCGCAAGGTAGAGCTTCTTTCCGGCAGCAAAAATCTTCCGGTAAGTGGTGTTCGTGAAAAACTCCTCCTGCATGGAGTCGAAGACGAAGTGTGAGTCTTTGTGCCCGTAGAGGAAGGCGGAAATCAGAGCTTCCTCCACCGCTTCATCCGCAGGGAGTTTTCGCGCGATCTCCGTATCGGTTGGCATCTAAGCGACTCCCTGATCCGCTAGGATCGTTCCCCACCTGTCCCTCTTGGGTTCGGGCTTTGCTTTTGACCTGAAAGAACGGTTTTGGCCGTCGCTTGCAGGGTCTTTGCTGAAGTCAACTGCAACGTCTTCTTTGTTTCTGCCATCGATGGCAGGTCTGATCTGCCGTCCGTGGCAACTCCCCTTGCCATCCATGGCAGATCCTTCGCCCAGTGACTTGCCATTTCTGGACGATCCCCCGAGTCTCTTCTCGGTTCTGAATTTTAGGGATTTCGAAACGTGAATCACGTATCCGCAGGGCGTTCGCTTGCGCGCGACGTACCGTCCGGACTCTAAGATTTTGAAGTGACGCTCGATCGTGTGGTAACTGAAGTCCAGATCCTCAACCATCTGGCGGATTCTTACTGGCGCTCCGCCGTAGACGATGCCGACGCCGTCCTTCTCTCGCGTGATCCGATCGATGCACCAGAGAAAAACCCAGATTGCCTCGCCTATCCTGGAACGATGCTCAAAGATTCCGTTCCAAACGGGAAAGCTGTAGGACTGCCGATAGCCGTATCTGCGTCCGTTCGACGTCACGCCGATACCCTGGCGAACAACGGCATGGCCTCGGCTTCTTCTCGTTGCCCCTGTTCCAGTAGGCGCGCGATCGAATCAGCGAAACGCGCGAGTCTAACGAGGTCATCGCCCGTTACCCGAATGCCGTGGCGAGCTCGTCTAAGGAAGAGTGTCAAGCTGGCAATCAACAGGAGCCGGCTGTCTTCACAGGACAGGTGAGCTGCGAGACTTACGTCCGTTGAAGGACTGCGGAAAGTGGGTGCGCTCGGTGGTCTGTTGACTTCAACTGCTGTATCTGCGATAAGAGTCATGGTTGTTCTCCCATGTCCGCCGCCCTGCAAAGCCAGCGGACGATTTCGTGACGCCCAGACTTCTACGGTCTGGGCGTTCGCATTTAAGGCTTAGAATCAGGCTGACACTCCAGCGTGGATCGGTTCTGCGATTCGGGTCGATGCCGGCGGCGCCGGGTGTTGGAAAAGCCACTCATCTGGGTAACCTAAGGTCTGCGCGATGCGCTTCCGATCGGCATCCAAGAAGTCAAGGCGTCCCGCCAGCCGCCGAGACAACCACGACTCACTTTCGCCAAGCGCAGCCGCAAAGCGATACTGCGGTCCAAATTGCGCAAGTGCCCAGTTCAAATTCGGAAACTTCAAAAGCCACCTCCTACAGCGAAGCTGATTGCTGCATCCAGATTGTCATGGCGTGCAAGGGAAAATAGGGTAGAAACGGGTAGAGTTAAGACGGAAACCGGGGAAAGTTAAGCGCTTGGTGTGTGGCGCCGATGCTTCACTATCTGCCGACCCTTCTTAATTGCCTCGGCGCTGACTCCGAACTTGCGCCCGGTCAGATTGCGGGCGTACGTCTTTGGTTTGAACTCTCCTGCTAACAGTTCGTCCTGTTCGTTCTTCGACAGAATGCGCCAGAGTCTGAAATCCGGATGCCTGTTATGGAGCTCCTCAAGAGTGGGAGTCGCGTTCCCGAGACGTTCGCGGATCGTCGCCAGTTCAAAAATTAAGATGTCCTCCAAGTCCATGCGTTCCTTGTGTTTCTCAAGAGCAGGCCCGCGCGCCCGGCGACCTTTCGTCGGCGGCGTTTGTTGTTGGTTCTGTTCGATCATCGGAGGGTCCGGTACTTGCGGAGCGTCTGCGGTTGCTTTGGCCGGCATAGGCGCAATTTGCGCTTGCCCGTCGGATGGTCTCACCGGAGGCTCGGTTACAGAGACACGAGGCTGTCGCCTCGCATCCACGGCAGCACCGTCGGCCTTGAAATGCGCCTCATCTCTGATATGGGCATATAGCGCGGATAAGCCACCATCCGCGCCCGGAACTCCTGTGACCCAAATGCGATTTCCATTCGCAGGAGAGCCACGGTACGCAGCCCACACCACTGGGCCACGCACCCCAAGTTCCGCGAGCATCTCATCCTGCCGCTTGGCGATTTGCTCCTCGGAAGCATTCACGACGAAGGGGCACACGGATGTCTTAGGATTCTTCCACTTCCGTATTTTGCGGGATTTGGTTTTCTCAATCCATCGCCGAGCAGCTTCGCGCTCTGGGTCAGGAAGGTCCTTCAACGATGGGACCGCCACAATCGTGATCTCGTCTAGGTTTTGCCACCACTCACGCCTCGCAGTTTGCGAGGGCGACTGATTCATATCGCCCAACGAAGGCACATCCGGCGCCGAATCCGAGCCGGTGTCCAACTTGCGCGGAGCGCTATCCTTCGGTTGATCTGACAATCGAATCACTCCTAACCCCGGCCGCGAACAGGGGCTTTTCCTTCTCTAAGTCATCTTAACAAAAAGACTAGACAGATGTCTAGAGCACTGCTATGCTACTCGTGATGACTTCAAAGTGCACGACAGTACAGGCCACAATGAAAGTCGGGATTTCCCGGGCCACTTTGCAAGCGTGGATTGCCGCTGGCAAATTCATCCCGCCGGAACCAACACTGGTGGGCGCTCGTGCGAAGAGGCTTTGGACGAAATCAGACTTGACCCGACTGCGCGAGACGAAAGAGAAAATCTACTGGAAGGGGCAAGGTCGCCCGAAGAAGAGGAAGAAGTAAGCGCCCCGCGCCAGTGCTACCAACACTGACGCGAGGCTAACCCAATTGCACAGTGGAGGTGCAACGTGGCTTCCGAGATTCTACAGCAAGACAGAAAATCCAACCGAGTAGCGATCTATGCGAGAGTCAGCACCAAGGAAAAAGGTCAGGAAGTAGAAAACCAGTTGCGCCAGCTCCGCGAGTTCGCGGCGCGCCAGGGCTGGGCAATCTCCCGTGAATACGTTGACCATGAATCGGGCAAGACTGACGATCGCGCTGAGTTTCAAACTATGTTCAGGGATGCCAGCCAGCACAAGTTTGACGTGCTACTCTTCTGGGCCTTGGACCGTCTGTCCCGCGAAGGCGTCCTAGAAACGCTCCAACACCTCAATCGGCTCACGTCCTACGGCCTCGGCTACCGAAGCTTCACGGAGCAGTATTTCGATTCCTGTGGGATCTTCAAAGACGCGGTAATATCCATCCTAGCGACTATCGCGAAGCAGGAGAGAATTAGAATCAGCGAAAGGGTACGAGCCGGCCTTCAGCGCGCGCAGGGGAGAGGGCGACGCCTGGGACGACCACGAAAGGTCGTGGACGCCGCGAGAATTGGCGCCCTGCGCGACCAGGGACTCTCGTGGCGTGAGATCGTGGCGGAGACAGGGGTCAGTAAAGGTTCAGCCCAAAGGGCCGTCCGTGGCTTGCCCAAAATCGCAAGTTTGTGGGCACTTGAACTCGTAGCAATGTCAATTCCCCCGACCCGGGTAGACTGTAGTTGTGTCACCGCCAATGGCTCGGGAGAAGGGAGCCGAACATTTTGATAATAGGTGAGGATTATCACCCGAGCTTTCAGCGAATTGCATTTTAACGCCAGGAGACACGTGTGTGCGGCGATCGGCGATTGAATCACAGGGATGGTGAAGCAGAGCGCTCTCCCAGGAAAGTAAAGCAACGAGGAGCCAGCGTGAGGGTAATAAGGAGGCCACCGGCTGCTCACGCTAGTTCGAGAGATGAGAAACGCGGGTAGGGTTCAGACGCTCTCGCCCGCGCTTCTTCGTTCAATGTTACGACGTTCCGAACGGACGAGTCCGGTTCGTCCCCGACGACCGGTGGTACCTCGCCTGCTCTTGTACCGGGCTTTGCATCTACTGCTTTGGCACCCGCGTTCAGATCCGCTTCGCTGTGACCGTTTCCGGAATCGGACCGGCGATGAGTGCGCCAGGACATTGCGACACGCTACAGCTGTAAAAGCTGACCGAACCTGGGCCAGAGAGGCTATCCGCATCAGCATCAAGGGTTAATTTGAAGCTCGATATCGCGAGCTGTGACAAATTCCCAGAGGCATCGTAGATGTAATTCACCTGTCTTAATGTGGAGGTTGCTGGCCCTGTCTGTTTCCAAGTCCCCAACGAAATGGATTCACTTGTGGATGGGTTACCGGTGGCCGTCGAGTCGATTTCAACGGTTGTGCCTCCATCGTTGAAGGCGACGACGAAAATGAAGGGAAGAGGCGGGTTTACCTCGACTGCTCCCTGGAAATTCCAGGTGCCAACAATTCCCACTTGGGCCGGATCTTGAGCGTGAACCGCATTCCTCCCAGACAGCACCAACGCACAGAGTGTTACGATTGAAATCCCGAGGATGAGCGTTCCCATTTTTCTTGTCATTTTTCTTCTCCTTTGTAGCTTCGCGTGTCTGTGCACCAAAGCTACGTGAATTCGAACAGCGGGTGTTTGGTGCTGCTTCGATTCGCATTCCCGCTTGGCCTTTCCGCTGGCAAATAGCGTCGGACTGCACGGGTTGGATGTCGAGAGCCGCCGTGCCGGGTTACTGTGTCCGCGCGCGGGCTACTGGTACAGTTCCGAGGAACTAAGAGCGGCGAAGTTGATATCTCCACCGCCAGCGACGAGCACCGTGCCGTTCGTCAAGAGCGTTGCCGTGTGGGAGGACCGCGCAGTGGTCAGGCTGCCGGTTGACGAAAAGTTTCCATTAGCGGGATCGAATAGGTCAGCGGAAGTCTGGCTCGCGTTTGCGGAGGTTCCCCCGGAAACGAGTACCGTGCCGTCGTTCAGCAACGTCGCCGCATGGAAAGCGCGCGCGATGCTCATCGGGCCGACTGGGGCAAATGTTCCACTCGCTGGGTCGAACAACTCCGCTGAGGAGAGCTCAGTCGAGTTCGAGTCCAATCCTCCTGCGATAAGCACCATTCCGGTACCGAGCAGCGTGGCCGTATGCACCTTGCGTGGAGTACTCAGATTGCTTGTCAGTGTAAAGGTGCCGCTGGATGGATCGAATAGCTCTGCCGACACGAGTGAATTCAGATTGGAATCATATCCTCCAGTCACGAGTACCCGTCCGTCTTTCAACAGAGTTGCCGTCTGTGCAGCGCGAGCCACTTGCAGGTTGCCCGTCGGAGTAAAGGTCCCGCTGGCAGGGTCAAAAAGTTCAGCGGTGTTGAGTGGACCGTTCGGGCCATTGCCTCCTGCAACGAGCACTTTGCCAGAACTGAGCAACGTCGCCGTGTGATCCTGGCGCGGACTTTCCATGATTCCCGTCGGCGTGAAGGATCCGCTGGCAGGGTCAAAGAGGTCGGCCGTGGCCGTGTTTCCTCCTGCGACAAGCACCTTTCCGTTCGTGAGGGCCGAGCCGTGATCGAGCAATGTTGCCGTGTGTCCGGGTCTTGCGGTCGACATGCTGCCTGCTGGTGAAAATCTTTCACTCGTCTCATCGTAGAGCTCAGTCTCCGCGAGATCGCCCGCATCACTATTGAATCCACCTGTTACTAGGACTCTTCCGTCGACGAGTAGCGTGGCAGCCTGGCCTGTGCGCGGGATTTCCATGCTGCCGACCGCCTTGAAACCGTGCAAGAACACCTGAATTGTGAAATTCTGCGGAGGTGCGCTTCGGCCGAGTGAGTCTTGAACATTGACTGTAATCGGAAATGATCCTGCCGCTGCCGGCGTCGGCGTACCGGAAAGCACTCCGGCAGGACTGAGCGGTTGAATGCCAGGAGGCAGCGCGCCTGTTTCACTCCATGTAAGCGGAGCAAGCCCACCTGTCGCCGCGAAAGCGAAGCTATACGGGAGAGTCACAGCGCCGGCAGAAGGGGTAGGAGTCGTACCGATGGCCGGCGCTGGCGGATTGCTGATGTGAATAGTGTAGTTTGCACTCGCGCGATTTTCGGGAGACGCCGAATCGTTCACCGTGACGACTACGTTGTAGGTTCCCGCCGACGATGGAGTGCCGCCGATTAGAAATTCCGGGCCAGCGATGCCCAAACCGGGCGGCAGGGATGAACCCTGGGCCGCAACCCAGCTCCATGAGTAGGGCGTCACGCCGCCGCTGGCTTCTAGAGCGAATCCGAAAACAAACACATTACAGGGCGGAATTTGAAAGCAGTGCACATCGTACAGCTTTCCAGTTGTGCCGTTCGGCGGAGTCCCGGAGGTTATACTGAGGGTCGCCTGCGCTCCGACGTCAATCGAGTTGGAAGTCCCGGTAATCGAAGCCGTGGTCGTATCAGTCACGGTGACGGTCTGATTGCCGGCGGTCTTCATTGTGGCTGAGAAGGTTGCAGTCCCATTCGTGAGCGACGTGTTAGCAGGGAGAACAGCTCTGGCGTCTGTGCTTGTGAACTGCACTGTTCCGGCGTAATTCGTGACTACGTTATTCGAGGCGTCGAGCGCAGTCACCGTGAAGCTGACCGTCATCCCCTCGGCAGCGGTGGCCGGAGCGTTGACGGAGAAGCGAGCGGCGGTATGAGCGCCACCCCCTCCACCACCTCCGCTAGTCCCGCCGGTCGTGCCGCTGCCGCACGAACTGAGAACGGATAGAGCGCAGATAGGCACTAGGATTAACAGGAATTTTTTCATGACGCCTCCCCGAGATCTTATCCGTCAGGCCGAGACGAGCTTGACGCACGTTCGCTCACGCTACTGCGACAAACTTTGCGACGTTTCGTGGTGACGAATGCGGCCGGCCATTAAGGATCGAATTCGAGTCATTTCGTTAGCCGGGGACAACTTCGTCGCATTGAATGTGGCGGTAGGTGAATTAGAAACCTGCGTGGCGTCGCCTTTTGTCGCTTCGGACGGATCCACTGGGTTATAGTCGCAGTCCTCCACATCGGGATGGCTCTCGTCGCACGGAATCAGCAGTACTGCATGGCCGTTGCCCTGAGCGTCCAACCCGGTACCGACGATCTCACCACGCTCGTTGATGTTCTCGGCGAACTGCATACGCAATGCAGAACGATCGGGAATTAGCGCATTCAAATCGACGAGCGAGCCACCCTCCCACAGAAACGCGCGCGCGTTGTCGAAGTTACAGTCGGGTGCCGATTCGCCAACCACCTGCGTTTGCGCATTAATCGATCCAGCAGAACTGCATGTATCCCTGCCCACTACCCCGAGGTCGGTCATTTTCCCCACATGGCTCCATAGAGTTGCGTGAAAGGCGGTGTCTCCCGGAAAGTATGCATAGCCGACAACCGCCCCGGCATCGTTCATCGCGTAGGCTCCTGTGTAGTCCCCTCCCAATGAGCCGCCTAGGTCTTGCATTGAACCGTGTTCCCACCGAAAGGCGTGTTGCTTCTGGTCTCCTGTCAGATTGGAGGCGCCAACGACTTCACCGTAGTTATTCAGAGCTGTTGCAAGCGTGCAGGTGCCTCCCAAACTCCCGAGGTCCTCCATGCCATCCTTTCTGTCCCAGATGAATGAGTCGGTAGCTAAAAAACCCGTAACGCAAAGCGGGCTCGCATTCGAACTGACGTAGGACCATCCAACCACTTGTCCGGCATCGTTGATGAGGATTGCTTGCGCGTCGCTCCCGGTTCCCAGCGTACCCAAATCTCTCATTACCCCTTTTTCCCAAAGGAACGCCCGGGTTTGGTATCCATACGGTATTCCGAAGAGCCAATATGTGCCGAGCGCCATGGAATTTGCGTCGGGAACGGTGTTCAAGGCCGCCCCGACCACTTGACCCAGACTGTTGACGGCGTTCGCTTCGCTCTCATACCCGCCACTCGGCAGAGTCCCAAGGTCGGTGATCCGACCGTTCTGCCAGAGGACGGCATGAACCGTCGGTAAGCCCGAAAACAACGGATCAGTTCCGCCAGTTTCAGAGAGTCCCGCGATCAAATCATTGGGCGTAATCCAGGTGGAGGCACTACTGCCGCCGCCTGGGAGCGCGCCCAGATCGATCAGCACACCGCGTGTCCATCGGAACGCATGAGTTACAAAACAGTCCTCGAAACAAAAGTTCGGTGCAAAGGAGTCGGGCGTGGACGTATCCGCAAACCCTGTGACCGCCCCACCACTGGTTAGAAGAGGGGAGGAGTTACCGATCTCGAGTCCGTTGTCGGGATCCAGATAGCCTTGAGGGCCGCCCAACGTGCCGAGGTCGATGAGTTTGTAATGGTGGTGCATTGTGGGCTCTTGCGCGGAAAGCGGCAGCTGACTCGCGAGCACAACTCCCAGAACGACCGCAATCGTTATCGCTAATTTCTTGGGATTCATCTTTTTCTCCCAACCGCCTACTCCTATAGGCGGGAATTTGAGCGAAAAACTGGCAAGTTAAATTCGGCTTTGTTTGTGTGTGCCGGGGGCAGGAGCAAGACAGTTGTGGTAAGCTCGCGCCCGGAATCGCTAAGCGAAAGCGTCCGAGCAAGTTACATGACGACGCACAGCACACAAGAGGTAACTGGTCTTCTTCAGGCCTGGGGCCGGGGTGACGAAGCGGCTCTGGCAAAACTCGTTCCCCTTGTATACCGCGAATTGCGCCAAGCCGCCCGGCGCTACATGGCCGGAGAGAGAACGGGCCATCTCCTCCAAACGACAGCCCTCGTCAACGAGACCTATTTGCAGCTAGTGGGTGTGCGGAGAGTCAGCTGGCAGAATCGCGCCCACTTTCTGGCCATCTGCGCGCAACTGATGCGCCGCATACTGACGGACTTCGCGCGCTCACGGGGTTATCAGAAACGAAGCGGCAAAGTAAATCGAGTAACGTTCTCGGAAGCCCTCTTGCTCGCCCCGCAATCGGATACGGACTTCGCCGCCTTAGACGCCGCAATGAAAAAACTCGCGGCCGTTGATGAGCGGAAAAGCCGAGTCGTAGAGATGCGTTTTTTTGGTGGTCTCAGTGTTCAAGAGTCGGCGGAAGTGCTGAAAGTATCGCAGGACACCGTGATGCGCGACTGGAAAATGGCAAAGGCGTGGCTCTTGCGAGAGCTCAACGGAGTAGGACATCGTGGAGCCTGAACGCTGGCGCCGAGTCGAGGAGTTGTATCACTCCGCGCTGCAAATCGCAGCCGCTGAGCGCGCCGAATATCTAAAGCGTGCATGTCGAGGAGATGTCCAGCTCTGCGAAGAAGTTGAATCGCTCCTCGTGTATGAAAGCGCAGCCGAGCAATTCATGGAGAGTCCGGCCTTTGAGTTGGCCGCAAACCAGATTGCCCGGGACGAGAGCGATGAGGATCAAGCTGATCCTGTGCCAATCGGTGGGACGCTGCAACGGTTCCGCGTTCTAGAAAAATTGGGCAGCGGCGGTATGGGAGTCGTATACAAGGCGGAAGACACACGGCTCAATCGCACAGTGGCTCTGAAGTTCCTGCCGAAGAGACTTGCGCGTGACCCCGCCTCCCTCGAACGATTTGAGAGAGAAGCTCACGCTGCCTCTGCACTCAACCACCCCAACATCTGTACTGTCTACGACGTTGGCGAGTTCGAAGGGCAACCCTTTATCGCCATGGAACTGCTGGAGGGAGGCACGCTGGACGTTCGAGTCGGCGGCCATTCGCTGGCGTTAGAGGAATTGTTGAAGTTCGGGATCCAAATCACTGATGGCCTTGGCGCTGCACATCGGAAAGGAATCATTCACCGCGACATCAAGCCGGCAAACATCTTTGTCACCACCGCAGGCGAAGCCAAGATCCTGGATTTCGGTTTGGCAAAACTCGCTCCCCCGGTGACGGTAATCGCCCCTGACGCGGGACGAGTTCGACCCGATGAAGGACCGGAAGAAGCGTCACGCGAAATTAAGCAACCGGGGACTCCGAATTTGTTTCTGAGCCGAACCGGTGTCGCGATGGGCACGGCCGGATACATGTCACCCGAACAAGTGCGCGGCGAGAAATTAGATGCGCGTACGGATCTGTTTTCTTTTGGACTAGTGCTTTTCGAAATGGCAACCGGAAGCCGGGCATTCCGCGGCGACTCCGGGCCGGAACTACGTGCTGCGATCCTAAATCAGACACCCGCGTCGGTCCGCAAACTGAACCCCAAAGTTCCGGCGAAGCTCGAACAGATCATCCGCAAGTCCCTGGAGAAGGAGCCTGAACAACGTTATCAGTCTGCGGCGGAGTTGCTGAGTGATTTGGAAATTCTAAAGCGAGATGTCCTGCCACACCCTCCTAAATTCCGGTCGTGGGCAGCCGCCGCGGTATCAGTTGTTTTGGTTCTGGTCGCCACTGTTTTCTGGCGTACGAAGCGACCGACGTTGATTGTGCCGGATCTGAGGCTTCATCAACTCACGACAAATTCCTCAGAAAACCCAGTGACGAGCGGGGCGATTTCTCCCGATGGAAAATATCTCGCTTACACCGACGGGAAGGGGATGCACGTCAAAGTGATTGGAACTGAGGAGACACGAACCGTTCTTCAGCCGATGCTACTCAAGAGTGACAATTCAAAATGGGAGCTTGGTTCAAGCGCGTGGTTCCCGGACAGTACGACGTTCCTCGCAAATGCCCACCCAGGGAGCGAGAGTCGGCAGGATTTCTCATCTAAGACTTCCAGCATTTGGACCGTCTCTGTGGAGGGTGGAACACCACGCAAAGTTCGCGAAAATGCCGTCGCGTGGGCGGTTTCCCCTGTTGGCGACGCAATCGCTTTTGGCGTAAACAAAGGCAGGTTTGGTGAACGTGAAATCTGGATAATGCAACCTGACGGGGACCAGGCGCGAAAGCTATTTGATGTGGATGAAAACGGCGCGATTGGCGGCGCGATCTGGTCGCCCGATGCCCAACGAATGCTCCTTTTTCGCACCGACGAATCTGGAGATACTCTCTTGAGCGGCGACCTCAAAGGCCACATTCTCGCCACGTTGCTGCGCCCTTCTGAACTGAGGTATATCCCCGATTTCACATGGCTGCCCGATGGGCGATTCATCTATACGGTGCAGGAGCCAGGATCAGTCGATATCACTTGCAATTATTGGACGATGCGAGTCAACACACGCACTGGCAAAACCATCGAAATTCCCCAGCGGCTTACGAACTGGACTGGATTTTGCATGTCCAGTTCCAACGTAACCAGTGATGGCAAACGCCTTGCGTTTCTGGAGTGGTCAAACCAGGGTACTGGGTACATGGCCGAACTCGAAGCGGCTGGAAAGCGAATCGCGAACTTGAGACATTTCACCCTAGAAGAAGGTGATGATGCGATAACAGATTGGACCGCCGACAGCAAGGCGGTCATCGTTGTTCAAAATCGCGGCGATCACTACGGAGTCTATAAGCAACGACTCGACTCGGATATCCCGGAACCCATCGTGACCAGGGTTGCTGGAGGATTATTGGTAAGCGCTCTAGTGAGCCCGGATGGCCGGTGGACCATCGCCGAGATTTATCCGATGCCGGGAGATTCATCAACCCCAAAACCAATCGTACGGATTCCCATGAGCGGTGGATCACCTGAACTGATCCTCTCAGTTCCTGCTTGGGGTGGATTTTTCTGCGCCAGGGCCCCGTCAAATCTTTGTGTGGTTGTTGAGCCGACCGTAGATCATAAACAGATGATCGTGTCGGCTCTAGACCCAATCAAAGGACGAGGCCCCGAGCTTGCCCGGTATGACATCGATCCATTTCGAACTCCAGATGACTGGCCGCTGTGCGGTATTTCGCCTGACGGCACGCGGCTCGTAGCCAGCCGAGGACCGGACGGACCTATCCAAATTCTTTCCTTACGCGGGGAACCGGCTCAGGTCATTCAGGTGAAAGGATTGAATAATATACGATTATTAGGTTGGGCCGCGGATGGGCAGAGTCTGATGATTTCCAACAGCCTCAAGGTTGGTGGAGCACTGCTTCATTTGGATTTGCAGGGCAACGCGACGGTCTTGTGGAAATGTAGCGAGGGGAGTGACAGGTGTACGTGGGCAGCGTCCCCCGATGGTCGGCACCTGGCGCTTTATGACGAGAAGCTGCGAGCCAATATGTGGATGATGGAAAACTTTTGAGATCGGCCCTTGCGTGGGTTCTGATTCCTTACATCCGCACGAATTTTTGCGTTCCACTATCAGAACTGGAGCTCGACCTTCAGCTGAACCAATCGTGGGGCCGCGTCACCTCCAAGACCTGCACCAACAATGCTGGTAGGTGGCTGTTCCGGATAAAAGATCTGACCAAACGCCGCGTCGGAACTGTAATTATCGGGAAAGCCGAAATTGGGGTGATTGAAGACGTTGAAAAACTGAAAGCCGAGCCGCAGCACTCCATTTTCCCAATGAGGGATTTTCGTAGTCTTTGTGATTGTAAAGTCCGTGTTGAAATAGCCGGGTCCACGAAAGCGATTCCTGCCTTGCGCGAACGCCACCAAGGGACCATCGCATACACCAGCCTGGCCCAGATGTCCGGCATTGAACTCGGTCTCGCAGCCGGCTTGGAGGAAAAGCGCGTGTGGATTGGGCGTTAATCCATCGACGGCCGACACTTGGGGCGGGAGACACGGATTCGCAGCAGGCGGGGAAGCGGCACCTTCTCCACACGACGGAGTGGAATTGATCGGGCCGACAGGCACTGCATAGAGCAGCCCGAAATAGTTATTCTGAACAAGATTCCTCGACTCGGCGCTATCGAAGACGGTGTAGGGAAAACCGGTACGCGCGAAGATCGTTCCAGAGACCTGCCATCCTGCTAATACGGTGTCCGGTCCATGCCTCCGAAAAGCTGACTTCAGTGGAAGTTCCCAAACGTAACTTGCGTTCAAGGAGTGACGAACGTCGTATTCCGCAGCTCCATAGCTGCCCCGCAGATTGTTTGGATCTTGCGGAGACGTTGAACTACCAGACGTGAAACTGAAAATTCCGCCATTGGAAACTTCATCAAACGTGTGGCCGTAGGTGTAATTGACTTGAAAAACTCCTCCACCCCACCCGGAAAAGTGCTGCTGATAGGAAATTACCATCCCGTTGTAGTTTGAGACTGCCTGGGTGCTGTATTCCGTAACCTGACTGAAGCGTGGGTCAGCGCAAGGAAGTACAGGGGGGCTGCCGCATAGACCCGCTGGGAATGAGCCGAATCCATAGGCGTTGGCGTCAGGATTACTGACTAGCTCATGGATGCCATGATTCCCGAAATAACCTATGCTAAGCGTTGAATCGGCGCGAATGGCCTGCTCCCATTGGAGGCTCCATTTCTGATATTGCGGGGCGTGGAGCGTCTTCTGAGCAGCGTTGATGGCAGGTGGAGCAAAGTTTGGAACAAGCGCTTGAATCTCAGCGAGGTTTTGTCCGGCAACGAAAGCGTCCAGGAACGCCGCATTCGAATTCGCCGCGTCCTTGAACAGGCTCGTCTTCTCGTTCGGCGTGAGATTATCATCGAACGGTGTGAACACATTGTAGTTCGGCGAGTTGATGTAAAACGATTCCATGATGCTGTCTTGCAAAGGGTCATAGAAGAGACCCACACCACCGCGAAGAACGCCATTGCGAAAAACTCCGAGTGGTTGCCATGCAAAGCTGAACCGCGGTGACCACAAAAGGTCGTCGGTGTTTTGCAGCGCGTGTTTTTGGTTAACGAGGATCACCTGATCGTATGGTTGAGATGGGTCGTGGCTGATTGACTCAAAAGGTCCGGTGAGCCGGGAAAAACAATTATTCTCGCATGTTGGGTGGGAATAATGCTCGACGCGTAAGCCAAAAGTGAGCGTCAGATTCGGCCTAGTGTGCCATTCATCCTGGCCGTAAATACCAAACTGGAAGAAGGACACCGGTACGGAAGATTGCGACGTGAAGGACTGCGTGAGGGTAGTAAAATCGGCTGTTGGAGATTTGGGATCCACACCCCCCTGATAGAAAGCATCGAGCGTCCGAGGGCTGAGCTGTCCGATGGCATTTACCGTGTTCGGTAAGATGCGCCAACGGATTGGTGCAAGCGTTGTGCCGAAATCAAACTTCTGGCTACCTCGGTTCTTCACAAAGTCTTCGGAGATTTGATAGTGGGTATAGGTGCCTCCATACGCCCCGATGTTATCCAGCCCTCCTAGTTGGGTAAATCCACCGCCTGTCGCGAAGAAATTCAATGTCGTCGGAAATGCGGAAAGCGCCTGGGTAGGATTTTGCACTGCGTATACAGCTGAATACGAGTAGCCGGCCACCAGGAACTGGCTTGCTGCCGATGTGCCGAAGGTATGTGTCTCCGAGATCTGCCCTTGCCACAACGACACGTCGTAAACGGCGTCGAACTGCGAGTTAATAGGGTCGGAATAAAATGAACCCGAACCCTGGCTGCCTTGCACGCGGACAAAAAGACGGTCGCTCGATCCTAAGTTCCAATCCACCCGACCGGAACCGAGCGAATCTGAGCTCGGACGACCCACAGAGGTAACGAAATTCACAGCGCAGGGCACAGGCATGTTCGTGTTTGAGTCGATGCCCAGGCCCGCAAACCCCGTGCAACCGCTGGGGTCGGTCGAAGGGCTCAAACCACCTGGCTTGGCGGAACTTGCTCCCGGTGAAGCATTGTAGAGGTCAAATATTTTCTGATAAAACGCATCAGACGCCGACGTGCTGCCAAACTTGGAATCGATATTCTTGATCGTCGCAACTTCAAACTGCGGGCTCGGAATGACAACCTGATAGGTTTGGGGAAGAATTAATCTCAAACCCTCAACATCGAGGAAGAAGAATAGCTTGCTTTTTCGAATAGGGCCACCGAGAGACCCTGCCCATTGGTTCGCGATGTCGAAAGGTCGCGCGATTCCGTTCGCATTATTGAACCAATCATTGGCATTTAGAGCGCGTCCGTTCCAATAGTATTGCGCGTTGCCATGGTAAACATTGGTTCCGGATTTGGTGATGAAATTGATGTTGCCTCCTGCGGCGCCCCCGAACTGTCCGGAGTAGCCTGTGCTTAGCACCGTGGCTTCTTGAATCTGATTCAGCCCTAAAACAAGCCCGAGAGCGCTGCTGAGGGTAGAGTTGTTTCCGTTCTCGTTATCGGTCATCCCATCCAGCGTGTAATGATATGAATTGCCGGGCATTCCGAGTATTGAGAAATTCCCAAGACTGTTGAGCGAACTGTCGGTGTTCATGATCGCGCCAGGAGCGGTCTGAACAACGTAGGTGAGGTCGTTACCTGGATTTGGAACCTCGCTGATCTGCATCTGATTCATGGTCGTTGAAACATCGCCATTTTCAGCTTGCAGCACCGGACTCTCACCCGTCACCTTGAGCGTCGTGCTTTGCGTTGTAATTTCGAGAGTGATGTTCAGTGTTCCCGGCGGACCGAGCAGCACATTCACTTCCTGACTGACCTCGCGAAAGCCGTTATGGGACACGGTCAGGGTGTATCTGCTTGGAGACAGGAAGAAAAATCGGTACACACCGTCACGGTCGGTTTTGGCGAGTTGGAGTGTGCCCTTGTCGTCGTTTCTGATCTCTACGCCGGCGCCGGGAATAACTGCATGACTCGGATCGGTCACTACGCCAGTCAATCCACCCGAGGTCGTCGTTTGCGCATTCAAATTATCGGACAGACAATGGCCAAGCAGGGCGATTGGAAGTAGCAGGAGCACGGCACTCAGTCTCATAGGAGCACACCCAAGATTCCAGTCGAACAGGTCCTCAGGATTTGCGAGTTCTGGCCGTGCCGACAATACTACTCCATTACTCCATCCGTGTGTCTCGGAACTCCGAGAGCCAACAGCGTTGTGCGAGCGTTGGTTTTGTCCTGGGTTCGTAGGGTGGGTCCGCGCGACTGCCCAGAAACAGCTGATTCTGGGCAGCCGGGCTTTTCATTTTGCATCCAACAGAATCAAGCTTTTGGGAGGCGCGCGGCGGCAAGGTTTTTGGGCAAGGTTGAATGGCCGCGAACTGGTTCTAAGAGACCACCAAAGAAGATAGAACTCTTTTCGCCGACCGCTAAACCTATGTCGCGCCATTACACCGACAGTCGGCGTACCAGGACTTCGCATGTCCGATTAGCGCGTTTGGACGTAGCCGCCCGGCGGCGGACGCTACGCGTGAGGTAGGGAGCGTTGGTTGCTCGATGGCTTGATGTAAATGTGGGTCACAGGAGGTGTTCCTGTGACCCATCTTCGCAAAATGATGCTGGAAGAACTCCAGCGCCGTAATTACGCGCAACATACCACACGTTCCTACATCCGCACCGTCGAGGATTTTGCTCGACACTTCCACTGCTCCCCGGATCGCTTAGGCCCTCGACACATTCGCGAATACCAAGCGGAGCTATTTGAGAAGCGCAAGTTGTCAGCGGGTAGCGTCGCGGTCCGTCTGGCAGCCTTAAGGTTCTTTTACTGTAAGACGCTCAAGAGAGCTTGGAGCATCGCCGACACTCCCTATCCGAAAAAGGACCATCGCCTGCCAGCGATCCTCAGCCAGGAAGAAGTCGCTCAACTCATCGCTGCGGCCTCCACTGCCTTCCATCGCACTCTGCTGCTGACGCTCTACGCCACCGGAGCCCGGAACGCCGAGGTGACCCACCTGAAAGTCAGCGATGTCGACAGCAAACGTATGGTGATTCACATCCGAGGCGGCAAGGGGCGCAAAGACCGCGATGTAATGCTCAGTCCTAAATTGCTGCAAGAACTTCGGGAGCACTGGCACCGCTTACGCCGCAAACCAAGAGTCTGGCTCTTTCCGGGCCACCACGACCATGGCGCCGATCACCCCATCGATACCAAAACCGTTTGGCAGGCGTGCCAGCAAGCCGCGCAGCGCGCTGGCATCCAGAAAAGTGTTCATCCTCACTCGCTGCGGCACTGTTTTGCGACGCATCTCCTCGAGGCGGGTGCGGATCTGCGCACCATTCAGATCCTGTTAGGTCATAACGATCTGAAAGAGACCACTCGCTACCTGCATCTCTCGCAACGTCACCTGCATGCGGCCGCGAGTCCGCTCGATTCACTGTCACTGAAAGGTGCTTCACCGCAGGAGGAATAGATGGCCCGGCCACCGCTGGAGGTGGCCGATCTGATCCGCGCCGCGGGAGAGGCCTTCCTCGAACGAAATCGTCACTGGCTTGGTTGGAAGCATGTCAAAGTGTTGCTGGCCATTCGCCGGTGTCGAACCGCCGCACTCGGCGGTCATCTCGATCAGTGCACCCGTTGCGGACATCGTGCCCCCATCTCCTATAACAGCTGCCGCGATCGCCATTGCCCGAAGTGTCAGATCGCTGCACGGGAACGCTGGATCGCCGCACGCCAGAGAGAACTTCTCCCCACACGCTACCTGCACGTGGTCTTCACACTGCCTCATCGCTTGGCCCCACTGGTGCTACAGAACAAGAAGATCCTCTACGATCTCCTGTTCCGTACCAGTGCGGAAACCCTTCTCGCAGTGGCACGCAATCCCAGGCATCTTGGTGCAGAGATCGGTTTCTTCAGCGTGTTACACACTTGGAGCCAAAAACTCAACCTTCATCCCCATGTCCATTGTGTCGTTCCTGCCGGCGGCCTCGCGCTCGATCACACCCGCTGGGTTCGTTCGCGAGTCAACTACTTTCTCCCCAAGGAAGTGCTGCGGAAAGTTTTTCGCGGCAAGTTTGTAGATGCGCTCGAGCAGGCTTTTCAGAAGGGCCAGCTCCGCTTCCAGGGCGATCTGAAACTCCTCGCTCACCCCAAGATCTTTGCCGCCTGGTTGCGGCCGCTGTTTCGCCAAGACTGGGTGGTCTACTTGAAACCTCCCTTCGGTGGCCCCGATTATGTGCTGCACTATCTGGGCCGCTACACTCACCGTGTGGCCATCTCCAACCATCGCCTGGTCTCCCTCACCGATGGCCAAGTCACCTTCCGCTGGCGTGATTCCGCTGACCACAACAAACAGAAGTTGCTGCCTCTATCGCTCGATGAATTCTTGTGCCGCTTCTTGCTGCACATCCTTCCAAAAGGTTTCGTGCGCATCCGTAACTTCGGCTTCCTGGCCAACCGCAAACGCGCCACGCTCCTACCGCTTTGCTTTCAGTTGTTGGGTTCGGAACAACAGCCGCAAGCCGACCAACACGCCTCTTCCACCGAAGACCGTCCCGATCTTTGGCGCTGCCCTAAATGCGGTGGACCGATGAAGGTCATCGAAAGGTTCAGCGCTGCCGACATCCAACTTCGTTCTCCACCACGGATCAGCGCTGCGGCATGAGACCACTCTCTTCAACTCGAAAACTCCGCGTTCTTCGGGGCGCTCCGCATTTCTGTGCCTCGCCGTCAAACCGATCCCTTCTTCCAGCTTCTTCGACCAGAGTCTTCGCGATACTTTTTCGCCGTGGCCAATTTCCCTGCCCAGGGTGTCAGGTGTCGCGCCCTGCAGCACAGTCTCGGCAAGGCTTACCGCCGCTCCTTCCCACCATTGAATTTGCATAGAGCCCGCGTCCACCGCAATCACGGGCGCCCACGTCCAAACGGCTTTACCGGACGCGCCAGGAGCTCCTCGCCCCGGCTCGCTCCTCAGCGAGAACGCGCATCCGGTAAAGCACTAGCGTTAACCAGGACTTGACTATCCACTTGGCCCTATTCGTTGACTTACCTCAGACACGCAACTTAAGATGAGCGCCTGATGGCCGACTCCTTATCACTTATTGGCCAAACAATTTCGCATTACCGGATAGTCGAAAAGCTCGGCGGCGGTGGCATGGGTGTGGTCTATAAGGCGGAGGACACGGAGCTTGGTCGCTTCGTCGCCTTGAAGTTTTTGCCTGACGATCTGGCGCACGATGCTCAAGCGTTGGAGAGATTTCGGAGAGAGGCTCGCGCCGCTTCTACTCTGAATCATCCCAACCTCTGCACAATCCACGAAATCGGCGAACAGGACGGCAAACGTTTCATTGCCATGGAATTTCTGGATGGCATGACGCTAGAGCACCGCATCAGCGGAAAGCCTATCGGGACAGATATCATGCTCCCTCTGGCGATTGAGATTGCCGACGCTCTGGATGCTGCCCATGCTAAAGAAATCGCTCACCGCGACATCAAACCCGCCAACATTTTTGTAACCGAACGCGGACACGCGAAGATTCTCGACTTCGGCCTGGCGAAGGTCAAGTTCACCGGAGTTGGTGCTTCAGGAGCGACGGTTACAAGAGAGATCACGGAGGACGGCAGTGCTGAACATCTGACGAGCCCGGGCACCACGCTTGGCACGGTCGCTTACATGTCGCCAGAGCAGGTGCTCGGCAAAGAGTTGGATGTGCGCACGGATTTGTTCTCGTTCGGAGTCGTCTTATACGAAATGGCAACAGGTACTTTGCCTTTTCGCGGCGAAAGTTCTGGGGCTATATTCAATGCCATCTTGGAACGACAACCCGTTCCCACACTGCGTCTGAACCCCGACCTGCCGCCGAAACTAGAAGACATCATCAATCGGGCCCTGGAAAAAGACCGAGAACTGCGTTATCAGCATGCGTCAGAAATGCGTTCCGAACTCATGCGGCTGAAGCGAGATTCGGATTCGGATCGAGGATTGTTTTCAGGGAGCAAGGCTGTTCACGATTCCGAGGCAGAGCCTGCAACCGTCTCGACAGTGGCAGCGCCTCAGCCGTCTGAGCACCACACTCGAAAGCTTTACATTGCTTTGGCCGCTTGCGGCGCGCTACTTGTGGCATGCTTTCTGGCATATTACCTTTGGCCGCGAACGATGATTTCTAGCGGCCCCGCAAAGATTACGCAAATCAGCCAGTGGAACAAACCGCTGGACGACGCGAGGCTTTCACCCGATGGCCACGCCGTGGCGTTTGTTTCCCCGGTTAGCGGCATCGCACAAGTGTTCCTGATGCTCACTTCTGGCGGGGAGCCTCTGCAGCTCACGAATGACGAAGGCGACAAGGATATAGACAATTTTTCGTCCGACGGAAAAGAAATCTATTACCAGAAGAATCTCGGCCGCGACGAGACCTGGTCGGTGCCAACACTCGGCGGCAGTCCTCGGCTCTTGGTAGCTGCACGATGGATGGTTCCTTCTTCCGATGGTGGTTCCATTTTTTATGCGAAGTCAGAAGGCTCCGGAATATTTCGTGCAGGAAAATCCGGATTGGACGAAGAATTAGTTTACGACGCTAAGGGTACTGGCCTGTTCTTCATCCCGGTACTGCCGTTTCCCGGCGGCAAGGACCTGCTTGCAGGTGGTTTTCAAGTGGCCTTTGAGTCCAAATTCCGCTTTTACAGAATAAACCTGACCAGCCATGCAGCGGTTGATCTAGGTGAGGTGTCCGCGAATGCGTTTGACGCCGTGTGGGCCGAGCCAGGGAAGACCGTGCTACTCGGTCGGGTGGTAAATGGACTGATGAACATCTGGAGTTACAACTTGAGCGACCGGAATCTGACGCAGATTACTTTCGGAACGGGACCGGACTACGCTCCTATGCCGGATCCGGGAGGAAGAGGAATTTATTTTGTGAATGGCAAATCCTCCGGGTCCCTGACCGCGTACCACGTTCATTCGAAGGAATCCACGGACATAGCGGAGGACGCAACTGGGCCGAGCATCTCGCCGGATGGAAAGCGCGTGATTTACGTCACGTTTCCCTCAACCCACCGGTCCCAACTCTGGGTGTCGGACCTCGATGGTGGCAACAAATTCAAGATCGCCACCGGAGAGGCTCTGTGGACTGGGTCTTGGGCGCCAGACAATTTTCACGTGACGTTTAGTGACTCAGGAGTCAGCGCAGAGGCCAAAGCTTACATGGTTGGGACCGATGGCAGCGGACTTCGTCAGCTGCCCCCAATGGGCGGTATCCCCGACAATCCTGTATGGAGTCCCGACCAGAAATCCCTTTACGTCAGTGTCGAGGAGAAGGCGACTTCGATATCGACCGTTTGGAAATGGATCATGGACGGTTCAAATCCGGAAAAGATCGTGGAGAACTGTACTTTGATTTCGGACATCGACCCCGGCGGCGAGTACTTGCTTGGCTTCGGAACGTATGGGGAAAAGACTGGAATCTACGACGTGTCCACTTCGGATAAGAAATGCATCT
Organism: uncultured Acidobacteriota bacterium; assembly: GCA_963786205.1. Taxonomy (GTDB): domain Bacteria; phylum Acidobacteriota; class Terriglobia; order Acidiferrales; family UBA7541; genus Palsa-295. The sequence goes on along the minus strand of CAWAYG010000005.1, from coordinate 1,380,027 downwards.
CATTGCTTCCCGGAGTGGCAACTTTCGGTGCAATTTTTGCTCGCGATGGCAAGTCCTTCTTGTATGCCGTGGCTTCCCGCGCCGAAGTCACGATTTACCGTCAACCTTGGAAAGACGGTAAAACCATCGGGACTCCCCAGGTCGCTTTGAAGCTTCCCTTTACTTTTCCAATGAATTACGGCGGTAGCGCTTACGATTTTTCCAGAGACCTTTCCACCATAGTTTATGCGCGCCCCGGCGGTCACGCGGACCTCTATCTTCTGAGTCAGAAATGAATCCACATAACAGAACAGAGTTCCGCTAGGGTTCTTATAAGTCCTGGCCGAGTAGGCCCGGGGAATTTCACCCCGAGCCTCTCACAGAACCGTGCTTGACAGTCTCCCGTCACACGGCTCGTGCCACCCAGTGAAGGTTGCTACCTTCCGTCCGAGCCACTCGGTTCCTCCTGTTGCCAGGTGATTTCGCTACTCTGAATTGGCCCCTTTCGATCGTTTGATTTGGCCCCACCCTACTGAAACTCATATACCGTGTACTCCGCTTCGGGCTCAGTCGCCCCAAGGGAGGCCGGGTGAACAGGAGAGCCAAGGTGGAGCTATTCGAGCAGATACGACGCGAGTACGAACACGGTGGGGGAACGATCCGAGGAATCGCCAAGAAGCTAGGTATTCACCGGCGCATCGTGCGTGAGGCCGTGCTCCGTGCTGTTCCCGTGGAGCGAAAGATAGCTGTGCGCGAGAGACCGAAACTGGAACCGGTGAAGACTTTTGTGGAAGCGATTCTGGAAGCGGACCGCAAGGCGCCACGCAAGCAACGGCATACCGCACATCGAATCTGGTGTCGGATGCGGGCAGAGATGCCTGGGGTGCAGATCGGCGAGTCCACGATTCGTCGCTACGTGCGCGAGCGAAAGATAGAACTCAGACTGCTCAGTCAGGAAGTGTTCATTGCGCAGTCTTACAGCTGGGGTCAAGAAGCGCAGGTGGACTGGTATGAAGCGTATGCGGACATTGGCGAAGAAAGGCAGAAGGCCTACCTGTTTTGCATGCGGAGCATGGCCAGTGGCGGAGCTTTCCATTGCGCCTTCCCGCATGCGAGCCAGCAGGCCTTTCTGGAAGCTCATGAGCGGGCGTTTGCTTATTTTGGCGGGGTGTTCAAGATCCTGCGCTATGACAACCTCCGCTCTGCGGTGAAAAGGATTCTGCGCGGGCACCAGCGAGAGGAGACCACGCGATTCATCGCCTTCCGCTCCCATTGGGATTTCGAGTCCGAGTTCTGTACGCCGGCGGAAGGCCACGAAAAAGGCGGCGTGGAAGGGGAAGGCGGATACTTTCGCCGGAACCATATGGTGCCGGTGCCGAATGCGGCCCGTTGGGAAGAACTCGATGCGTTGTTGCTGAGATCTTCCAAGGAAGATGAGCAACGCACCATTGGTGAGCGGATGCAGACCGTCGGGGCGGGAATGAGTCTGGAGCAGGAGCATTTAAAGGGGCTCAAGGAAAGCTTCGATCTGGCCGCGGTGCACTTCCCCCACGTGAACAGCAGCGGTTGCGTGAAGGTGCTGACCAACTTCTATTCGGTTCCGCTACCGGTGGGTCTGGAAGTGCAGGCCAAGGTGCACTCCGCCTACGTGGAGATCTGGCATCAAGGAGAGTGTGTGGCACGGCACGAACGCTGCTTTCAGCGGCAGCAGAAAGTACTCAACCTGGAGCATTACCTGGATGCACTGACGAAGAAGCCCGGAGCTTTTGCGGGTTCGACAGCGCTCGAGCAGTGGCGGGCCCAAGGACGCTGGCCGGCCAGCTTCGATCACTTCTGGGAGGCATTGAAGCAACGAAGAGGCAAGCAGGATGGGACCAGAGCCATGATCGACGTGCTGCTGCTGGGGCGCCCGCATGGATATCCGCGACTAAAGGAAGCGCTGGAGAAAGCTCTGGATCTGAGTTGTTTCGATGTCGAGGCCGTACGCTTGCTGCTTACCACCGACCCAGCCGGGAAGCGTGAAGTGAGTGAAGCGATCGAGATTGGCGCGTTGCGAGCGTATGACCGACCGCAACCCACGACGAGGAACTACGACCAGTTGCTGGCGAACTGCCCGTCGAACGGGGTGATTCAATGAACGCCCCCGTACAACAGGCCACCATCCGGCAGTATGCCAAGCAACTCCAGCTGCGAACGATCGGCGGGCAGTTCGCAGAGGGGGCCGAGCAGGCGATCCGCCAGAAGCAAAGTCATCTCAGTTATCTGGAAGCGCTACTCGGAGCCGAAGTGGAAGAGCGAGACCGCCATGCGGTCGCACGGCGGATTAAGGAGGCGCACTTCCCCAAGGTGAAAACGCTGGAAGAGTTCGCCTTCTCCGCTGCGCCGCACATTCCCGCATCGCTGGTACGGAACCTGGCTGAGGGCGGCTACTTGAGTCGGAGCGAACCCATCATTTTTCTGGGCGAAGCAGGAACGGGCAAGACGCACTTGGCGACGGGACTGGCGGTGGAGGCTTGCCGGCAGAGAAAGCCGGTGCGTTTCACGACGGCGGCGCAACTGGTCAACGAACTCAGCGAAGCGAAGAATAGGAGCGAACTGAATCGCGTGACCAATCGCTGGACGCGGTACGAGCTGATCGTGATTGACGAGATGGCCTATGTGGCGATGCCCGAAGCAGCCGCCGAGTTGTTGTTCCAGATCATCGCCGGGAGAGCGGAAAGAGCCGCAGTGATCGTGACAACGAATCTGCCGTTTTCCGAGTGGACCACCATGTTTCCGAACGCGCGATTATGCAAGGCGATGCTGGACCGGCTGACCGACCAGGCCCATATTATCGAGACGGGCACGGAGTCGTATCGTTTCCGCAGAACGCTGGAAAAGAAAAAAGGTGGCAAGGGATGAAGGAAAGAGACAAAAACCGGGGATGGGGCGGGTCGATCGAGTGGGCGATCGTTGCTCCTGGAGGATTCTGGCGCGATATTTTTCTGTGGAAAACTGGAGACAGGCACAAAGAAAGAAAAAAGGAGCAAAAAAGAAAGAAAACGGAGGCCTGTGGAAACTGACGCCGCTGATGGAAATCCGCAAAGAACGCGGATTCCCACAGCGGCTTGGAAAGCACAAAGCGCTTTCCCCAGTTCCCACAAGGCCCGGCGGCGGTTCCCTAGAAGGACTTAATTCACCAGCAGGGCGGGGCCAAATCAAACGATCAAAAGGGGCCAAATCAAGTTGACGGAACCACCAGTTGACCGAATTTGGTTAGGACGCGGGTGGCCCGCCCCCTTCGCTCCACGGGAATTACCCCGCTTCTTCACTACTTTAGGGCAGTCCGACCCTGAGACTCCGCATCCGTACTCTCGCCCTCGTGGTTTCGTCCACTTGTGGCTTCTCCGTTCGCATCGGTGCCTCAGGTTCCCACGTTCCGCTTAACCGCCTCTTTGGCAAGCTCAGGCCACCTCTCATGCCGGATGCCGCTCCGCCCGTAAACAGGTTTCGTCGGAGCTACTCCCGCAGTAACTTACCCCCCGCGGTTTTGACATCATCCATTACGTTTCGACACTTCAGCAGTGGTTCCCTTGCGGTCCTCTTCTTGCCGGTCACCTGACCTGGTCCTTGCCAGGCCTTTTCCTTCCGCGTTCACGACCCTAGCTTTTGGCTACAGCCGCCGCAGGTGGTTTGGAACCTGTTCCTGTAAACCGATTCCGAGGGGCCTACCCTCATCAGTCAAGCAGTTGCGCACTACTCAGCCTTTTCTCCTTTCGTGCTCGTGGCACACGTTAGTCGCGTAACCGGACATGTGCCCAAAAACCCGTCCTTGCCCAAAATCCCTATCGCCTCGGGCTGTCAGAATCATTGAGAATCCGCCTGCCCAAAAGTCCGCGGGACCGCACCTCAAAAAGTACTGTTTCTGGGCACTCTCCAAAAATGTGCGGCATAATGATTACGGCCGGGTCTACTCAAGATTAAACGAGTCGAATAAAACTTTCCACGAACCGTCCACTTTTTTCCATACGGTCAGGTAATGTCCTTTGCTGGTGACAGTCTTGCCCGATGGGTCTTTGAACGTAAGTTCGGCCGTGCCGCTCGTGTAGCCAAGTTCGCCGGAACGGGCGACGCCGACTTTGTTCGGGTGCCAGGTGGTGTTGCCCTGCGCAAAATCGCTCGCAATGGCTTTCGAAAGGGCTTCCTTCCCAGTAGCAATTGGAGCGTTGGGTACTAACATGGAGCCGTGTTCGTCGCAAAAGGCCACCGCTTTGGCGAGGTCCTTCGCGGCATAAACTTTTTCCCAAGCCACGTCAGCAGCCAGAAGGGCGTCTTCCGACTTTCCTCGTGTCTGCCCAAGTGCTACGGAGGGACTTACAACTACGAGCGCCCATCCAATGATGACCCGCTGGCGAAATCTCATACTGGTTTCTCCGGCCACAACGGACCTGCACGTTAACTTCAAACTCGGCGACGAGTCTACACCCGAATGACGTGTGAGTGAGGCGAGCCGGGCAAAGATGGCCAACTTTAAGAACAAGCCCTGATTAACCCACCAGCCGTCCATATGGATTTTCACGTTTTCGATTACGCAGCTAACCAGGCAAGTAGAATTCGAGTGATACACACAGCCGCACGAATGGGTATCTATTGAATTTCGACCACGAATATTAGGATTGTGAAATTGAAAAGTTCGCTGAGCCGCGCCGAATCGAATCATTACAAAGCTGGAGAATCGGAATCCCCCTTTCTTGCTCAAACCGCGCGATGCCAGGCCTCACGTTCGAAAACACTCTCAATCTTTACCCTGGGGGCACTTTCCGGCGCAGCTCATCGAAGAAGTTCACGAGGACCGTGACACTGTCGGTGGACCTCACTTCTGTCCCACCTGGATTCAGCACCACCGCGAAACGTTTCCCATCGGGCGCCAAGTCGTAAGGGTAGTTACCGCCCAGATACGGCAAGTTCTCCTGGGCCCAAACCTGGGGTTTTCCGGCGGCAAAGGAGCCGCCTTTGGCGGAGTAGCTGGTCACCATGATGAGCCAATCCGGAGTAAGGAAAAAAAGCTTGCGCCCATCGCGCGACCAGAGGGGGTACACGCCGCCGCCGGTTGAGATCTGTGACTTGCTCCCCGGTCCTGGGAAAGGTCGCACGTACACCTCGTCTTTCCCCGACTCATCCGAAGAATACGCCAACCAATGGCCATCAGGCGAGAACGCCGGATCCGACTGCGAAAATGATGCGCGCAGAAACACCTCCGCCTTTCCGAGCCGCGGATGGTCCCGGTCGCCTTCCAAGAGTGCTGTCCAGATCTCCGCACGGAATCCGGAACTTTCCTGATAATGAGAGTAAGCGAGCCTTTCGCCGTCCGGCGAGAACGAATACGGGGACTGAAAGGTTTTTAGGTTCGCCTCCGTTAGCCGTTGCGCCTCGCCCACACCGTCAGCGCGGATCCAATACATGCCCGAACCTGCCCAGTTCCACGATTCGAAGACTATGTTTTTGCCGTCCGGAGTCCACACGGGGAAATTGTTCCGGCCCGGCAGGTTTGTGAGACGCGAAACAGTGTCGCGCTCGAGGTCTTTCACCCAGATGTCCGCTCGCACCGAAGTAGTGGCCAACTCAAATGCCAAGCGCTTACCGTCGGGTGAAAAACGCGGATTCTCATACAACCCTGGGGGTACCTGTAACGCCTTGGTCTGGCCCGTACGCTCTAGCCACCAGATTGAATAGGGAAACGAAATTTGAGTTTTCGAGCTGACGTACACGATAGTCCCGGTTTGGGAAAAGGCGAAATCGCCGCCTCCACTAACGTTGCTATTGACCTCTTCGAGCACGGGCTGCGGGGCTCCGGTCACTTCCAGCCGACGGAGATCAAACGGAGCGGCCCACAGGGTGTTCTGATGCAGGTAGACCAGATGTCCACTTGGCAGGTACCGACCGAACGAGGCACCGCCATGAAGGGTCTTCCGCTCGCCAGTCTTGAAGGTAAAGACGACAATTTCTCCGTCGTCATAAGCGCCACTGCCGTAGGCGGTGAATAGAACCGCCTGGCTGCCCGGCAGAACCTGCGGCCAAGCGTGCGCGGTTTCGCCTTTGTCGTTGCTCAGCTGGGTTACCTGCACGGGTGCGCCTCCGCCAGAAGGAACTCGCACCAGGCCGGAAGTGCCGCCACTGAAGGCCGCTATGATGTTGCCATCGTCACCCCAACTTGCACCGCCGCTGTATCCAGGCGCGTCGACCAAAGTCACAGGCACGCCGCCCTGCACTGGCAACTTCTTGAGCTTGTGATCCGCGAAGAAGGCGAGCCACTGACCGTCAGGCGAAAAGAAGGGCCGGGAACCGTGGTCGGCACCGGACAGCGGCACAAACTGACTCTGATCCAGAGTGCGCATGGCCAGGCGCCAGTTGCGGTCCGGCTCGTCCTCGGAAACAACGATGCGAGTACCGTCTGGTGATAGCGCCAGTTGAGCGCCAAAGAATCGATCAATTCCTGCGCCAACTGGCAGTTCGGCACTGAGCTGCATTGGCGCGTATGTCTTGTGTGAGAAAAACCACCAGGCTCCCGCGATCAGTCCGACAATCACAATTGTTGCAGCAGCAGCAGCCCATAGAAACCGGGAGGATCTCTTGTCAGGCCTTACCTCGGTCTCCGCCTCACCAGATCGGGCTCCTGAGTCCAGCGCCGTTGGCAGGGCAACAGGGAATATGAAACGATAGCCGCGGCGAGGCAGAGTCTCAACATAACGCGGGACATCCGCGGAATCTCCCAGCGCCGCCCTGAGCTTGGCCACAGCGACGTTTACGGCGTGATCAAAGTCGCCAAAGGAGTCATTCGGCCAGATTCGGCGTTTCAGTTCCTCGCGGGTAACTACCTCGCCGGGATGTTCCAGAAGGGCGTTCAGAACTTTTAGGGGTTGATCCTGCAGACTAATCCGCGCGCCCGCTTTGCGAAGCTCGCCCGATCGCATATCCAACTCGAAGACCCCGAACCGAATCCTGGAATCTCGAACGGACTCAGACATTCACAATGCCTCGCAAGTTACGCGCTTTACGATTCGGTACCTCGGTGCAATTGTGTGCGGAGACAACTAAACCTAACTAGCTGCGTTATCAAATCATTGGAGGTTGATAAAGTCAATACACGGAGGAGAAGCTGGGTGCATTGAGGTACCAGCTCGCCAGCTCGACCCTTGGCCCAAGCCGCTGCTGCGGCCGAGGGGTGTGCGATGCATCGTTGGATGCGCATTGTAGGCAGGACCATTCTAGTCCTTGGAATGATTTCCACCTCCCCGACCCGTGCCCAAGACGTAGTCGGGTCCAGCGTTAGCCTAACGATGCCTTTCGAGTTGGTTTCTGGATTTTTGGTCGTAGTAAACGGGCAGATCGGAAATCTGAGAGTTATGAGGTTCATCATAGACACCGGCGCTACCAGTAGCGTGATCGATGCGAAGGTGGCTAACAGCCTACGGTTGCCACGAAGCGCCGGGAAGGTCATGACCTTTGATCGACGCATTCCCGTCGAGTGGACGGAAATTCCGGAATTCAGGGTGGGACCGATTGTTGCTAAAGCGCTCTGGGTTATGGTCATTGATCTTTCGAAATATTCACGGTATGGGAAGAACGTTGACGGTGTCATCGGCCTTGATCTGTTATCCAGGAGCGAGTACTTGAGTATTGATTACGATCGAAGGATTCTGTCGTTCCAGTTGGCGAATGGGCTCCCTGACGGGCGGGCCCCGGTGCGCGGTTTTAAGATTCCAATAGTCGTACAAGGAGCGACTGTACAGCTCCTCGTGGATACAGGGTCTCAAAGCATCCTGCTATATCGAGACCGCGTTCGGAAACAGTTGCCGAGGATGCGCACGGAAGGCGAACCGAACGAGGTAGTAGAGAGTGGCGTGCGAGCTACCGAGGTCAGACTGCCTAGCGTGCGAATCGGGGGATCGAACCAGATGAGGATTGTCTTTCTGATTGGTGGTCCTGGTCAAGGCGACCTTCCGGGAGTGGACGGCATTCTTGGTGCCGCATCCTTACATGCAAAACGCATCGATTTCGACTTCACTCATATGGTGTTGCGCTGCCAGTGATCTGCTCGGCGCCGAATTTGTCTCCTATCTAATGGTGCAGTATTTACTGACGACTTTGTTTATTGAACTCAACTCCCGATAATCGCTGCAGGCTCAACTGGTCTTGAGCAACCTTATTTGCAAGCCTTGCTAGCTTTGAAATGGCTGATCGGAAGTAGTTGCCGACGGGACGCTCCGTACTGATTTTAGGGGATCACGGGGGCGGTGGACGCCGATCTACCAATATCGTCTTTATGTGTCCGGAGACGGATTCTGACTTTCGCCTCCTTGCATAGAGCCCTTTCATTCTAAGAACCATGTCGAGTGCCTTGACGCGTGAACGCCATGCCACGACCTGACGAGAATCCGTGATCTTTCCCCTCGTCTGCACGAACTTAGTCTCGTAGGCATTGAGTGCCGGAAGTAAATACTTGTCAATGAGCACGTCGTCGGACAATCCATGTTTCTCCATAACTTCCGGCATTTTGTTTCTGAGGCCCTGAAGCGCTTGATAGCCTGATTGGCGAGGATTTTTCTTTGAATATCCGGCGACTAGAGCAGCGTCCCTTGCGGTCATGCCCTTCGAGATACTCTCTAACATTGCACGCTGGCGCGCGCTTAGATGCCGATGTGGCGTGCGACTCTTCGGTATTGACCGCGCGGATGTTGCCATCAACTTAGGGTGAGTTTGCCTCGCCTTCTCATCAGCTCAAACGGGCGAACTTGTTCGTCTTTTTTCAGGCCCAGACTCTTCGCAGCGTTAGGTGGACGTGCCACTCTTTCCGCGCTCGCGTTTCGCCAGTTTTCGAACCAAGCTTAAGAATGCTTTCATTCCCAGTCGCCTTTTGCGATTTTGGTTTGTGTCCGTTGCGGTCCACACAGCCATTTGATCGATTCCGTCTCCGTGCAAATAAACATCCCACAACGTGGAATCAACGTAAGCGTCTGGTTTGAACCGTCTGGACGAATAGTGGGTGGATAGGTGATGGTGCTCGTGGGCACTAAACAAGTGCCCACGAGGGATAAGTGGACACTTCGGCGAAGAGACGGCGGCATTGGGCCATCGAGATCAAGCGCAGGATCGCAGAAGAGAGCTTCGCGGGAAGCGCGTCAGTAGCGCAGTTGGGACAGAAGTATGCGGTGAACGCCAATCAGATTTTCCTCTGGCGGAAGCAGTATCGCGAAGGGCGCCTCGATAACACCTCGACCAAGCTGCTTCCGGTGACGGTCTCGAAGGAAGTCGTAGTGCAAGCGGCAAATCAGCGCAACCCATCTTGCCAGGCGTCGACAGGAAGTCTGCAGATCGAACTCGCCAAAGGAAATCTGCGGATTGCGGGCAGCGTAGACTTGGCGGTCTTGCGGACTGCGCTCGAGTGTTTGCTGGGATGATCGCGATGCCGGCAGGGACGCGCATCTGGATCGTCGCGGGCGTGACGGATCTCCGGCGTGGATTTACGGGCTTGAGCGGGATGGTACAGACGGCGCTTGCGGAGAATCCGTTTTCCGGTCAGTTGTTTGTGTTTCGTGGCAAGCGCGGGGACTTGCTCAAAGTTCTGTGGTGGAGTGGAGATGGGTTGTGCTTGTTCGCAAAGAGACTGGAGCGCGGAAGATTCATCTGGCCGCAAGCGGCGAGCGGAGGGGTGTCCTTGACTCCGGCCCAGCTGTCCATGTTACTGGAGGGAATCGACTGGCGGCGCCCGGTGCGCAGCTACGATCCGCAAATCGCGGTGTGAGCAAAAGATTTTTATTCTTTTCGGTGGGATTTTAATCACACTGTAAAACAACTGCAGTATATTTCCTGGAATGAATAACGCGGCTGGCGTTCTTCCCAACCTCGAAGGACTCAATCCCGGCGAACTGAAGGAACTGCTTCTCGCGCTGCATGAGCAAGTTTTCTCACATCGGAAACAGATCGCCACGCAACAACAGGAAATTCTTTCGCAGCGCGAGCAGCTGGCTTCGCGCGATACGGAAATCGAGAACTTAAAACTGCTGATCGCAAAACTGCGCCGCATGCAGTTCGGCCGCTCGTCCGAGAAACTCAATGGTCAGATCGAGCAGCTGGAGTTGCGGTTGGGAGACCTGGAACAGACCCGCGCGATCGAAACCGAGTCGCGGAAGGTGGTCGTGGCTGAGTCTGTTGCGACACGACCGGCGCGGCGGTCACTGCCTGCGCATCTACGACGGGAAGTGCAAACTTACTTGCCGCCACAGAAAGCTTGCCCGGACTGTGGTGGAGAGCTGAAACATCTGGGTGAAGATGTTTCGGAAATCCTGGAGTATGTGCCTGAGCGAGTCAAAGTGATCCGTCAGGTCCGCCCGAAGCTGGCCTGCGCCGGCTGCGATCGAATCGTGCAAGCCCCCGCGCCTAGCCGGCCGATCGAGAGGAGTATCGCCGGCCCGGGACTTCTGGCGCACGTGCTGATCTCGAAGTATGGCGATCATCTTCCGCTGTATCGCCAATCCGAGATCTACGCGCGCGAAGGCGTGGAAATCGATCGCTCGACCTTGGCGGAATGGGTGGGCGGAACGAGCCGGCTGCTAGCTCCGCTGGTGGAGGCGCTGCGACGTCACGTTCTAGCGGGACAGAAGCTGCATGCGGATGACACGCCGGTTCCGGTGCTGGCGCCGGGGTTGGGAAAGACCAAGACGGGACGGTTGTGGACCTATGTGCGCGACGATCGGCCGACAGGAGATCCCACGCCACCGGCGGTATGGTTCTGTTACTCCGCCGATCGCAGGGGTGAGCATCCGCAGCAGCACTTGAGTTCATTCACCGGAACACTGCAGGCGGATGGTTACGCTGGGTTCGATCAGATTTACGAAACGGGGCGGATTCAGGAAGCAGCCTGCTGGGCGCACGTGCGCAGAAAGTTTTACGATCTGGTGGAGGCGCACAAATCGCAGACAGCAACAATCGCCCTGGAACGAATCGCAGAGCTGTATGCCGTCGAGAAGGAAATCCGGGGACGTAGCTCGGAAGAGCGACGCGAGATCCGCAACCTGCGTAGCCGGCCATTGCTGGAATCGTTCAAGCAGTGGCTGGAGGAGACGTTGGGAAAGCTGTCGAGAAAATCCGATACAGCGATAGCGGTTCGCTACGCACTGGGACGCTGGGAAGCGCTGATGCGTTACTGTGATGATGGCGCACTGGAGATCGACAACAACGCAGCGGAACGAGCGTTGCGGGTGGTGGCTCTGGGGAGAAAGAATTTCTTGTTCGCTGGCTCGGATCGAGGCGGTGAGAGCGCCGCAGCCATTTACAGCTTGATCGGAACGGCAAAACTGAACGATTTAAATCCGGAACGTTACCTGCGTGACGTTCTGTCCCGCATCGCCGACCATCCGATCAACCGTATCGAAGAACTCTTGCCCTGGAACCTCTCAGCAGAATCCCCGGAAACCCAAGTCGTCACTGCTTAGCACATCTTCGCCATCGTCAACACGGTTCCCACCAGACGCTTACGAATCAACTTGTTTGCCGAACTCTGCAAATGTTTCGGCAATTATCCGGTTATATACCTCCTCCGGTAGCAAGGCTGCCATTTTCCCAAGTCGACTCAGAATTTTTAGGTCCAAATCCCACGCAGTGCACCCAGTCAAAAAACCACCCCACCCGACGTCCAGGTACTCGAGATATGTTTGCTTCACCAGAATGATGAGTTCGCTATACGTAGCGACGAAACCCACGGGCTCCTTGTCTGGGTCTGGGTCTAGCGGAGATTCCCGACAGACGCTGTGTTGTGCCGAAACAGATACAGTTGAGTCATCTGAGTTCATGCTTCCTCCTAAATGAGTTTCCTGCGGCCATTCTTCTGGACTCCGAAACGTCATACAACCGTTGTGTCCAACTGGTGGCCAAAACAGGGGTGTTTATAGGAGAAAATGGCGTGGTGTAGAGGTTAAGGGCAACACCATCAACGGGCTTTAGGGTTGGCCTCTCGGGCTCATAACCCGGCGGTCGTCTCATAGCGGCGCTCACGCCGCTCTCCTGAAAATCCCGTCAAATGGAATTACAGGCCGCAGCGTAGGAGGCAGTTGGGAGCAATTCCCGCCCTCGGCACCATTCCTTCCTTCAGCGCAGCCTGCTAGTTCACGCACTGGCGATTGCGCCGCGTCAGGACTAAAATGTGCCTAGGCCGCCTCCTCCGGCCAAGCCTTCGTTGCTTTCCCAAAGGGGATGGCATAGTTCGCAAGGGAAGCGGTCGTGAGGGTATTTTCATGCCAAGCAAAACAAGCACGAAACCTCTTGGGCTATTGCTTACTACCTTGGGCGCTTTCAGCGCGAGCGGTGCAACCGCCTTGCTGCAGCAAACCGTTGTCACACCCGGAACAATACTAGCGATTTCCTTGAACAATTCCTTGTCCTCGCGGAAATCGAAGCCTGGAGACTTGATCTCAGGCCGCATCATGCAGGACGTGCCCCTGCAAAACGGATCCTCGATTCACAGAGGCACTCGAGTGATGGGCCGCGTTCTCAGCGTTACCCCGGCCACAAACGGCGGCACCACCCAAATCTCATTTCAGTTCGATTCCATGCAGCTAGGCCATTCGACGATTCCCCTCACCACGAATCTTCGCGCTCTCGCCTCGCCGTCCGAAATTGACGATGCGCAATTGCCGCTGTACGGCGGCGACCGCGGCACGCCCTCCACGGCCTACACCACCGTGCAAATCGGCGACGATGAGGTGGTATACCGCGGCGGCGGGCCTGTCGCGCGCGGCGATGTCGTGGTGGGCAAACCGGTCTATGGTGGAGTGCTAGTTGCCGTGAGTTCCGCGCCAGACGCGCCGTGCAGAGGAGCTACCGAAGGGAACAATCAACCACAAGCCCTCTGGCTCTTTTCATCCGATGCCTGCGGGGTTTACGGCTACGCCGGCGTTTCGATTAGCCATGCTGGGCGTAGCGATCCAAGAGGTCAGATCATTCTTTCTACGACCAACCGGCAATTGAACGTCCGCGGCGGCAGTGGAATGCTGCTGCGGGTGGATACACAATAAAGCAACAGTGAAAGGCGGACAGCCCCGCTCGGGGTTTTACGGCAAGGCGGCCAACACTTTGCTGATGCGCTCGCCGAACGCAGTGCCAAACGTAGCTTGCTTCTTCAAGTCACCAAGGTAGGGATCAACGAACGGCCCGGTCTTATCCAGAACCAAGCGGTCACCCCAGCCGATCAAACCAAACAGCCGTATCAACTCTTTTGTCGCCGAGCCAATCGGTACAATGTAATTCGGCTGCAAGGAATATTGCACGCGTTTAAGCGCCGTAGGCGCGAGGCGCCGCAGTGCCGCATGCAGTTCGCCTTCCGACTCAAAGGGACACTCCACGCCATAACTCAGAAAATATCCCTTGCGCCGAAAATCCGTCAGCGCCGCTTCTTCCTGCGCCGCGGTATGCGCCGGCGCTCCCGTGGCCTTCACCAGCTCGTCGAAATACATGCGCGCTGCCAGCGACCGCACCGAGCGATCCGTGGCCGCGCGATAAAAGAAATCGTCCATGCGCACCGGCGGTGCCGAATCCAAAACTAGAACTTTGATTTGCGTGGGCCGATAGCGTCCCGCAAGTTCGATACGCTCGGCGCGGCTCTGTATGTGCGCTTCGTCCGTGCGCGTGCCGCAGCCTTCACAAACGGGCATGCCATTTCCTCCGATTCAGCCTGGACTAGGTGGGAAAGGATGGCACGGAGAACGAAAACGGGCAATACCGTAGCGATCTGAATGGCTATCGTTGTAACGTTCTTTACAACGCGATCAAGTGCCGCGAATGTTGCGTCAGTTGGCCGCACGCAGGCGCGCTTGCGGCGGCAAATTCAAAATGCTTGAAGCAGGCAGGCCATGCGCGCGCACCTCGCGATGCCGCGCCAGAAAATGTTTCTGCGCCCTCCGCCCCCACGAGCGCACAAAATAATAATTCAGTGTCCCGCCAATGCCGGAACTCAGCAGCGGAATCAGCCGACCGGACCACTTCTCAGCCACTTCCGCGCCGACGCGCACCGCGATGCGATCAATAATCCGCGGCACGATCTTTTCCATCGCCTGCTTCTCAAGAAATTCGCGCCCCAGATCCAGCCCAGCCGCGCTCGCCGCCGCCACCCAAAGCTCGGTCACTTCTTCCTCGGTCTTATATTCGAACCCGTAAATCAGGCTGAGCTTCTGCAACATGCGGATCGTAATCGCCGAAAGAATGCCGGCATCCGGCAAAATCGTCAGCATGCCGCCCAGGCCCAGTCCAGCTCCCTCGAACGCAGCCGCCCGCATCGCGGACTTCACCACTCTACCCGCGTGATGGTTCACCAATTTTTCGTCGACGTTGAACATGTCCGACCAGGTATGAATCGGCAAGCGATGCGCCCTGCGAAATTGCTGCAGAAATTTTTGCGGGTCCACCTGCACGCCATTGTAAGCGCGCCGAAATCCTGCGCGCATGGACGCCTGGAAAACATTAGAAACCAAATTAGATTTCGCTCGTCGAGGCATAAAGATTAGATGCGCCAACCCAACCAACCGATTACCGCCAGCTCAAACTCCGCGCTCTCAGCAGAATAACAGGATTCCCCGTCGCAAGTGTCGTTTCATCACTTCCGGTTCCACCATGCACTGAACCGCGACAACGGCGGCACTACGATCAACGTTGCAGCCTGAACTTCTAACTTCAACTGTTAACTTTGAATTTTTCCTCACGGGTCTCATCATCGCCTTTATCAGCGTTCATCTGCGTTCATCTGTGATGCCTTTTCTTTTCTCACCCGCGCAGCGATTTCGACCCGCTTACAAATAAACTCCCCCGCTCATAAAACCGCAGCAAGCGGTGCGCCTCCTTATTGATTCCAATCCGCACGCTAACCCCGATCCGCCCCACAGGCCGGACTGCGGCACCAAGCCACAGCACGCTATCGCCGCACAGATCCACTCCATCCAGCCGCCGGTCCACCCCAAACGCTTCCGCCAAACGTCCCGGCCCTCGCGCCAGATCCAACAATCGCTCGGTCCCGCGATTGCGCTCCATTTGCGCGATCCCCTCAAGCGGCTCAATCGCGCGCAACAGTACGCCTTCGCCAATCCCCTCCCGCTGCCCAGAAACATTCAGCATAAAATGATTGCCATAAACGAAATACACATAAGCATGTCCCCGCTCTCGAAACAGCGGCCGATTGCGCGCCGTCATCCCACGAAAAGTATGCGACGCCGCGTCTCCCGTAACGTAAGCTTCCGTTTCGACGATCTTCCCAACCAGCCGCCCGCGCGGCAAATCGTGCACCAGCGTCTTGCCAATCAAAAATCGCGCCAGCTTCACCGTCGATACCGGCAGCTCGTCGCGCACCAACCGCCGAATCTTCAATCGCTCGCTCTTCATTGCCATCCCAGTTTCTATCACACGACAATTTCGCGACATAGTCCCGGTTCGGATAATTCGCCCTGCGCCCCATTTCACGAAAACACCCTCCGACCTGCGATTGACTTGCCGCCCGCGCCAGCCTAAGATTTCGGCGTTCAGGCCGCATCTCTCTCGGCCCCACCACTCCTGGGAGGAGCACCGTGGAAGATTGGCAGTACGCGCAAGCAGACCGCAGCGAGGAACTAGCGCAACACCATCATTTTTCGATGACCAAGCATCAAGACGGCAAGGACATTCTCTTCGCAATTACCGTGAAGGAATATGCCGTGGCTCCCAAAGACCAGCATCTGCGTTTCTTCGCGCAAGCCGATCGGCCCGTAAACCAGGGCACCGCCGGTTTCGTGCCGTCAGGATGGGGCGATTCGGTTCTGAAAGCTCTGGCCGATTGCATGCGCCTGATCCGTCAATTTCCCTGTGAAGAATAATTCGCGCCGCCCGCCGGCCAGGAGCTACCTCACATGTTTCTGCAGAAAAAACAAATCAAGCCCGGCATCTGGGTTCTGGAATTAAGCGGCCGCGTGCAAATGGGCCCTGATTGCAAACGTATCGATCAGGAAGTCGAAGACCACATCAAGAACCAGGAAAATCACATCATCCTGGACATGGCTGCGGTAGATCATATTGACAGCGCCGTGATCGGCCAGATCGTGAAGTCCTTCTCCCGCCTCGCGAAATCCGGGGGCACCCTTCGCCTCGCCGCCTGCAGCCCTATGGTCCAAGGCGTTTTGACCATGACGCAGGTCCACCGCGTCATTTCCATGTATCCCACCGCCCTCGAAGCGTCCGAAGGTCTGCCGCCCGCAAAATAACTGGACGGCACAAAGAGCGGCCAAGGCGAATCTCGCTTCAATTTCACCTCGCCCGACTCCAAACTTTTCGACGAATTTCCCAGCAAGCCGCCGCCGGCGCAAAGCAGCTCCGCGTTCAAGAAACATAGTAGGACTACGGCCGGTCCTGCCACGCAACAAGTTGCTATAAACACAGGCTTTAAGTGCCCCGCAGTACCCCGCGTGAAGGGGCCTATTATCCATCCGTAAGTACCTGGTAGTACCGCCGTCCTATTGGCCTATTTTCGCCTGCCATCTACATTGAATGGAGCAACGTTTCGCGCCAATCGCATTCCGGAGGTTGTTCATGGCCACGGCAGTTCATGCCCCGCGTTCCGCAGCCTACGTTCCGTCCAGAAAAAAGGCTGGGGCCGACGCGCGCAGACGCGAACGTTTAAAAGTGTCGTTGCCCGTCGAAGTCCGGCCCTTCGATGCCCGCTTCATGGATATCGCCGACGTCGGCGAGGTCGTGGACTTCACGCGCGACGGTCTCTATTTCGCCACATGCATGCCGCACTATTTCGTAGGGATGCGCTTGTTGGTCACTTTCCCATTCGGCAAGAAAATCTCAGCGCACAAAAAATTTCTCGGCTCCATCGTTCGCCTGGAAGAGCGCCCGGACGGCGCGATCGGAATCGCGGTCCGATTCCTGCTGTAACGATTTTAACCACA
This sequence comes from uncultured Acidobacteriota bacterium, assembly GCA_963786205.1. Taxonomy (GTDB): domain Bacteria; phylum Acidobacteriota; class Terriglobia; order Acidiferrales; family UBA7541; genus Palsa-295. The sequence goes on along the minus strand of CAWAYG010000005.1, from coordinate 1,363,105 downwards.
CCTGCAGCAGGAAGTCGGGGGCTGCCAAAAGGATAAATTGATGCACAACTTTTCGAGTCGCAAGCTGCACGACGCCGTCGGCAAAGCCGCGGAAGTGCTGGAAACCGAACGGCGCGGCACCACCCGGCACATGTTCACCGCCGCCGCCGAAGTCGTCGAATTGAAATCCGGCGCGCGCTTTTCCACGCGCACCACAGACCTGGGCCCCGGCGGCTGCTTCGTGGATACGGTTTGTCCGTTCCCGGTCGGCTCCAAGGTTCGCGTCACGTTACAGAAATCCAAGACCACGTTCCAGACTGGCGGCACCGTCGTCTACTCGCAGATGGGCCTCGGGATGGGAATCTCGTTTGAGGACCAAGATGACGCGCGTCGCACGGCGCTGGGCGAATGGCTCGCGGAAATAACCGGCGACTGCCAGGCTATTCCGGAAATTGTGCGTATGCCGATGCCTCCCGGGAGCCATCGCGGCCCTGAATGGACTTCGCTGGTGCGCCTGATCCACTTGATGATCGGCAAAGGCATCCTGACCGAAGCCGAAGGCACCTCGGTTCTGCACGATCCGGTACTTTAGATCGCACATTAGCCCACCTTCCGCAGTCTGAGGTGATTTGATTATTTTTTGAGCACATTTTCGGAGTAATTCGAATCTACAGATTTCTTAACCTTCCTATCCTCAGTGCGAGTCCTCAGGAAGTATTGCGTGTCCCGCGAAAAAGTCTTTGTAGTGAAGACCAACCCTCTTGAAAGTGGAGTAGCCATGCGTAGGATCGATGCATGTACTTGCGTCGCTGCTATCGCAACAAGGATGGCAAGCGCCATGGCTACTGGGCGCTGGTCGAGAGTTATCGTTCGTCGCGAGGCCCACGGCAGCGCGTGGTGGCCTACCTCGGTGAGATGGATGCGGCAGGGCGTCTGGGCATTCATCAACAAGCCGCAGGTGCTACCGCTGTTGCTCAGCGAGGATTATTCCGGGACATCGAACCGCAGTGGGTGGAAGTCGATCTGAAGCGGATCGCCATCGAACGGAAGCGGGCGTTTGGCGGTCCTTGGATCGGGCAGGAGTTGTGTCAGCAAGTGGGACTGCTCGATTTTCTGGAACGAACTCTCCCTGCGGGACGAGAAGAGATTTCCTGGCCGGTGATGGCGCAGATCCTAATCCTGGCACGGCTCTGTGATCCCTCCAGCGAGTTGCATATCGCGGAACGATTCTATGAAGCAAGTGCGTTAAGCGATCTGCTGGGCGTGCCCGCTCATAAGGTCAATGAAGACCGACTCTACCGCTCTCTGGATCGACTCCTGCCGCATAAGGAAGAGCTGGAAAAACATCTGAAGAATCGCCTGGGAGAACTATTCGATCTGGACTACGACCTGTTGTTGTACGACGTCACCAGTACGTACTTCGAAGGCGAGGCCAAGCGGAACGAATTGGCTCAGCGGGGTTATTCGCGCGATCACCGCCCCGACTGCAAGCAGGTGAACATTGCTCTGGTGGTAAGCCGCGAAGGAATGCCTTTGGGCTACCAGTTGTTCACCGGGAACCGCAACGACGGAACCACACTGGAAGAAATCGTGGAGCGGATCGAACGACTGTACGGGAAAGCGAACCGTATCTGGGTGTTGGATCGCGGCATGGTGAGCGAAGAGAACGTGCGGTTTTTGAAGGAAGCCAAGCGACGGTACATCGTGGGGACACCGAAGGGCATGCTGAAACGGTTCGAGGGAGAACTGCGCGCCAAAGACTGGAATCAAGTGCGGGAAGGTCTGCAGGTGCGTTTGTGTCCGGCCCCCGGTGGGGAAGAAGTATTTCTTCTGTGCCGGAGTGCGCAGCGGAAAGAGAAAGAGCAGGCCATGCATGAGCGCTTTGAGAAACGCATCGAGGAGGGGCTGGAAAAGATCGTGGCCAGCTGCGCCAAGCGCAAACAACTGCCGGCCGCTGTGGGGCAGCGGGTGGGGCGATTACTGGGCAAGAACTCTCGGGCAGCGGGAGCGTTTGAGGTCAAGATCGATCCCGATACCGACGGTTTTGCGAAGTGTCGCTGGAAAAGAATCGATCGCTGGCGGGAGTGGGCACAACTCAGTGAGGGTTGTTATGTGTTGCGCAGCAACGTGACGGACTGGAGCCCAGAAGAACTCTGGCGTGCCTACATGCAGTTGACCGAGGCCGAGGCCGCGTTCCGCATCCAGAAGACGGATTTGCAACTGCGACCGATCTGGCACCAGAAACAAGAGCGGGTGGAAGCACACATCCTGGTGTGCTTTCTGGCCTTTGTGTTGTGGAAGACGCTGGCGCAACTCTGTCAACGCGCTGGGTTGGGCAACGAACCACGAAAAGTATTCCAGGAATTGGCGGACATCACCCTGGTCGACGTCGTGTTACCAACGCGCAACGGAGTAATCATCCGCAAGCGCTGCATCAGTCGACCGACTGAGCACCAGGCGATACTGTTGCGACACTTGAATCTGCATCTCCCCAATTCGCTGGAAATGGCCCAAGTGTAGTGAAGACTCGGGCATGTCCGTATTGAAAACACAGGTATTTATTCTTCAAACTGCGGAACTTGGGTTAGCGCGATATCTGGGAACGCCAATCTTCTGATTGGCGTTTTCCATTACAAGTCCGAAACTCGCCCGTCTTCCCACTCTCCTTCGCCCGAACCTAGTAAATTTACCGTCCAAAACCCTGGAAATTGGCGCAGCGCTGGTGTTCCGCACAGGTACACAGACTTGACCAGAGCGTGTCGGTATTTCCTATACCGGGAAGAATTTGCATTGTCGTTCCCGCTTTGGAATCTGTCACACAGCTGTAACATCCTTGTTTTCAATAAAACAGCTCTCGCTTCTCCTGGCCGCCGTCGTGCATCTAACCCTGGGGGTATATTATGGGAGAGCGCAGAAAGGCTAGACGCTACGAGGTTTACCTGCCCGTACAGGTGTGTATGTCCAAGCACCGCCCGTTGGAGTTCCACACCGGGCAGTTGCGAGACGTCTCCCGTACCGGTATTTTCTTCCACTCGGATGTTGCTATCGAATCTGGCGCGGGTTTGGAACTTACTTTTTCGCTTCCTGCGGAGCGCGAGCGTGGCACGTCCGTCCTGGTCCGTGCTAGCGCCAAAACTCTGCGCAGCACGCCACTGCCGGGTGAAGTTACACCCGTCTTCGGCGTCGCGGTTGCCATTGACCGCATTGACTTCGTCCGGCCGGTAGTCTCCAGCGCAGCATAACTTCCGTCTAAGGTTCGGGGAGATCCCATCGGAACTCCCCAGCAGTCTTCCCTTTCACTCGTGCCCGTGTTCAATCTTGACCTCGACCTCGAATCCAGAATTCTCCGCGCACTCTGCAGCAACCCGTCACCGCGCATAGACGATCAAGCCGCCCTTTCCACTAGTCGTTCCAGTATCATCGCGAAACTGCGCTCGCACCGCTGGCAAGATTCCGAACATCGCGTCGTCTTCGAAGCCCTCATGCTATTGCCAGGACGCGAAGCAAGCGAACTCCGCGAACAACTTCCCGCCCAAGCCACCCGCATGGGTTTCCCCGACGTAAACTGGGACAAATATTTTGCCGCTACCACAGATGATTCCGCGATCGAAACTCTAGCAGCAGAGTTGCTCGCAACGTCGCACGAAACAAGTCTCTGAAGCGTTCCAGCCCCAGGGTTTCGACATGGACTTTGATTTTGGTCTGGCCTTAGCCTTTGTAGCGGCCAGCTTCAGCTGGGCGCCATTGACGTTGCCGTTATAAATACGAAATTCGGGCGCCACGAAGTGCGCGTAATCGAGAAAAACCCGACAAAAACTAGCGATTGATTTTGGTTGCTGGTGATTGTTTTCAATGACTTGCGATGGCTTTCGATTTTGTTTCGCTAGCGATTGATTTGCGGTGGGGAAAGGCCGCCTGAGGTGGGCCGAGGTCTGAGTTGGAGCCAGCGCAAACATGTCGCTTCCTGTCGGCGCTGCAACAGTCCACCGACTGACGCTAACATATTCATCACTTCGGCGCTATTCGTAGAATTACGGATACGGACCGGAGACGAAGGGAAGGAACAGCTGTGCGTGTGGACGGGAGCGGGGTGGAACCGAATCGAGTAGCAGCGCTCGGTTGTGGTGGCCGATCTGGTGGCGGCTAAACCCGCACCCTCGCCTGCGGCGAGCGTGCGGCACCTAGAACTTCAAAGGCATACGTTTGGGTGGTGTGGACGCGGGCGACCCACCCTTGGTCGTTAGCGCTACTACGTCTGCTCCGCGGAACGAGCCGACAACGTCGTGTAATCAGCGCAGGGTGAGGATGGCCTAGGCCCCGACTCCGGCCATTTTGCGAAGACGATCATTCGCGAAATACTGGGCCTGCCCTTCTTCGATGGCCTGCAGAACGAGGCCGGCGACGAATTCGGGCTTGTCACCCTCGGCGTAATTGGCCGCGGGTCCGCCGCCGGCTGGATTGCCCATCCTGTTCTTGCCGAAGTTCGTCGCCGTGATGAACGGGTAGATTTCGCTGACGACGATGCGGTCCTTTTCCAGCTCGGCGCGTGCGGTGAGACTGAAGCCAAGAAGCGCACGCTTCGACGACGAGTAAACGCTGTATTGCGGAACAGTCATGAAAGCAGTTCCCGAATTGATGTTTACGATGCTTCCGCCGCCTTGCGCGCGCATCACCGGAATCACAGCCTGCATTGCGACGATCGGTCCCAGCACATTGAGATGGAAGATTTCGTCAAAAAGCGCAGGATCGATCTCCTCTACTGCGGCCGCATAGCTGCGCCCTGCATTGTTTACGAGACCGTCGATGCGGCCGTAATGCTGGTGCACAGCGCCTACGGCTTCCCGCACTCGATCAAACTGCGTCATGTCTACCGTGACCGGCAAGCTGCCCGGAAGCTTCTGCGCCAATTCTTTGCAGCGCATCGGTGCTGCGAGCGAGAAGAGCGACTTTCGCGCCGCGATCAGACAGAGCGATCGCCGTCGACAGCCCGATCCCCGACGAAGCGCCCGTCACAATGAATACGTGATCTTTGATTTCCATCGTTTGATCCTCCCAGATTGCACAGCGTCTAACGCCAGTTCTTAGGCGCGTCGCGCCGCAGATGCGGTAGCTGTATCAGTCTTCGAGATAGTTCATTTGTTCAAGATCGGCAATCAGTCCAGGTCCGGTTGGGCTGCCATCCGAGACGTTGCTGGGTCTGCGCGCTTGAAGCCGGCAGGTCCAAGCCGGCGAACATGGCCAGCCATCCAAAATGTGCCGCGGCCTTTTCCGGCGACAGGGAAACCACCGGAACCTTCAAGCCGCGACCTATGGTTTCGGCAATATCTCGCATCGGTACGCCTTCTTCGGCCACCGCATGATATTTCGCGCCTGCTTCATGCTTCTCCAGCGCAAGCCGGTAAAGACGGGCGACATCCGAAACGTGCGCTGCCGCCCAACGGTTGCGCCCTTCCCCGACATAAGCCGACACGCCTTTCTCACGCGCCACAGCGACGACGATAAGTGACCAGCCCTTGCTTGATCGTGTCGTGAACCTGCGGAAGGCGCATGACCGAAGCGCTAACGCCCTTCAGCGACAGAGCCGTCTGCTCCGAAACCCGGGGGAATGGGAAATCCGGCGGCACCACGTAGTCTTCGGTCGCAACCTGACCCGGCGCAGCCAATCCAGCCGTCCCCGATGTGACAATCAGGGGCCGATCTGAGCCGGCAAGCACGGAACCCAAGGTTTCGATGGCCTGTTTGTCGATCTCGCAGTTCTCTTTGAATTTCGAGAAGTCGTGAATGAACGCACAGTGGATGACGCCGTCCGACATGGCCGCTCCGGTGCGGAGGCTTTCCAGGTCTTCAAGACTCCCGCGATGCGCTTCGGCACCGGCGGCAATGAGAGACTGGGCGCCCGCATCCGAACGCGTCAGTCCGAGCACCTGATGGCCCGCTTTGATTAATTCCGGCACGATCGCCGAACCGATAAATCCTGTAGCTCCTGTGACGAAAATACGCATTTTGTCTTCTCCTTTTATTTTCGATATTTGATGGCCGAGTCTTGCGAGCTTGTTGGCCGCAATGATCCGCAGCTACTTCGCATTTCACGCGCTCGAGACTGTGTCACCATGGGAGCGGGCCGTCCTCGTTGGAGAACGTGCCCGTGGGACCATCCGGACCGAGCAGCGCGAGCCGCACTGGCTCGCGCGCGCCCTCGCCGACAGTCCGCGTGCCTGTATAGTTGTTGAGGTTCGTCTTGGTGTAGCCCGGGCAGGCGGCATTGACCTTGATCCCGGTCGACTCCAATTCGATCGCCATGGCGAGCGTCATGGCATTGAGAGCCGTCTTGGACGCAGCGTAGCCGGGGCCGAAGATCGAGCGGTAGGCATAGGCCGGGTCCGAGCTCCTCGTCAGCGAGCCAACGCCGCTCGACACGTTGACGATGCGGGCCGCCGGCGCCTCGCGCAAAAGCGGCAGCATCGCCTGGGTAACGGCGAGGACGCCGAATACGTTGGTGTCCCAGATTGCATGCACTTCATCGAGGGACACGTTGCTCGGGCGGGTCAACTTCGCATACTCCTGGACGGACATGTCCGGCTGCTTACTCGTATTCGAGATAGCCGCGTTGTTGACGAGGACGTCGAGGCGGCCGAGTTCCTTGCGGATGCGCTCCGCCGCGGCAGCGATCGAAGCCTGATCCGTCACGTCGAGTTGAAGCGCGCGTGCGTCCGGCCCAATCGCCTTGGCCGCAGCCTCGCCCCGCTGGAGATTGCGCGACCCGACCAGCACAGTGAAGCCGTGCGCCACGAGATCCTTTACGATTTGAAGACCGATTCCTTGATTAGCCCCGGTGACCAGGGCGACAGGCTTGCTCTGCATCGTAGTCTCCTTATTCGTTTGTTCCCTTCGAGTCAGTACCTACCTAACGCGAAAAAGATTCTCCGACCATTTCTTCGCTTTTCTTCCACAGCGCTTCTGCGTTGTTTGGATCGAGCGCATAACCGCGCACGCCTTCGCTGACGCCGCTGATCGTCGCGGAGTCCGCCACGACCTCGCCGACATGGCAGTTCTCGCAATATTTGCCGCCGATCTCGTCCGCTGGAGCGACGACTGCCGCCCACACCGATGTTGCGGCGCCTTGAGGAACCGTCTTCCATTGGAACGGCTCCTTACCCTCCGCGGCGAGCTGATCGTTCATCTGGTTGATCATGCCTTCGAGGCGGCTCCGGTCCATGTGGCGCCCCAGCTCGGTCTGAATCACTCCCGGATGCACGGCGGCCGCACGCACGCCGCGTCCGCGGTGCCGTCGGTCAAACGCGACGGCGAAAAGAATGTTCGCGGTCTTCGAGCGGCCGTAGGCGACGAACGGTTCGTAAGGCGTTCGCTCAAAATTGGGATCGTCCAGGTCTACGTTGGAAAAACGATGACCTGCGGAAGAGAGGTTGATCAGCCTGCTGCCTTTGCGCAGAAGCGGCGCAATCCGGTTGATCAGGACAAAGTGGCCGAGATGATTGGTGCCAAACTGCGTCTCAAAGCCATCCGCCGTGTGGCCGAAGGGAGTGGCCATCACGCCCGCGTTGGCGATAATCACGTCGAAGAACTGCCCCTTCGCCAGCAGCTCATCCGCGCATGCACGCACGCTTTTGAGGCTGGCGAGATCGAGCGCAACCAGCTCGAAGCTTCCGCCGGCAGTCGCGGCATCTCTTCTGACCTGTGCGGTCGCCGCTTCGGCCTTTTTCAAATCGCGCGCGGCGCCCACCACGTCTGCGCCATGCGCTGCCAGCGATCGTGCCGTCTCAATGCCCAGACCCGCCGAAACGCCGGTCACGAGGATTCGTTTACCCTGCAGATTCATGCCGGACAGAACTTCGTCCGTTGTCGAGGTCGCTCCAAACACATCCACCGTATTCGTATTCATATTGTTTCTCCTTCGGGTGGCTCGCCGAATTGAGGCCGGAGATCGCTATTGACAAGCCGCCGCATCTCGAATAAAACGGAGAGTGTCTCCGCAACACATAAGATAACCGGAGACTGTCTCCGGTTGCAAGTATTTTTTATCATGCCCAAAAAACACGCAAAACAGGTCCAGCGAAAGCCCCGGGCGGATGCGCAGCGGAATCGCGAACGGATTCTCGAAGTGGCGAAGGAAGCGTTTGCCCGGCACGGCGCAAACGCCAGTCTGGACGACATCGCCAAGCAGGTGGGAGTTGGACCCGGAACCTTGTATCGCCACTTCCCGACGCGCGAGGAACTTCTACAGGCGGTTTATCGGGCCGAGCTCGAAAAGCTGGCCGCAGCCGAACAGAAGTTCTCTCAAACGATGGCGCCGACTGACGCACTGCGAGCTTGGCTATTGTTATTCGTTGATGCCATCGCAGCGAAGCAGCTCATCGCGCCCGCGCTGAATACGCTGCTCGGTGATCCCAAGAAGGTGTTCGAAGCCTCTTACGCGAAGATGCATCAGGCGATTCGCGCGCTGGTGAAGCGCGGCGTCGAGAGCGGCGACATACGCAGCGACCTCGACCCAGTTGACTTGCTTCGCGCTCTGGTCGGCGTCTCCAATGTCGCGTCCGCGCCCGATTGGCAGCCAAGCGCCAGAAGATTAGTGGATATCCTCATCGTCGGTTCGCGTCCCGTCAAATAGCGGCGCGCCGCACCCTTCCACGCCACCCGAACGAACGCAGTTGAATTTCGCGGTGCCCCACTCTTCGCGCCCCTGTTTCGTGCGAGGGTTGGGGGTCTAGAAGCGTCTCTACAGCCGTTCCATTGCAGCGTTACTTCGATCGGCGATTCATGCGGCCGGCTGAAGCGGGTGGTTCGCGAACCGCCCCCACTAAACAAGGATCCTCGGCGGGCCGACTACGATTGCGATAGGGCCTCGATGAATTTCTCGGGCTTCGCGTCGAAGGTGGCCTTGTGCTGATCCATGCAGAAGTAATACGTCTGGCCCTTGTATAGCTCTGAGAGCGCGATCTTGCGATCCACCTGCATCCAGCAGACGGCGCAAATGTCGCCGGCCGGCTTCACCGCGAAAATGGAATTGGACTTCGCGTCCAACCAGCCCTGACCTTGATATTCCAGCTGAAAGGCGGTGCGTTCGATGGCTTCGGCTCCGAAATATCGGCCGACGACGCGCAGTGCGAGATCCATGCCGGACGTGAGCCCGCCGGCCGTGGCGAGATTGCCTTCCTCGACGAAGCGCGCGCCGCGCTTCACTTGAATGTCCGGATATTGCATTTCCAAATCGGCATAACCAGTGTGGTGCGTGGTGGCGGCTTTGCCATTCAGAAGTCCGGTGGCCGCCAGGACGAAGGCGCCAGTGCACACCGACATGGTTACGTCCGTGCGCTGCGCTGCTTTGCGAATCCACTGCAGCATCGCGTCGGTGGATCCATCTTGCGCGGGAATGACGATGACTTTCGGCTGCGGGGCGTTCTGAAAAGTATAGTTGGGAACGATCTTCATTCCGCCGCTGACCCTGATTGGCTCGAGTGTTTCCGCAACGGTGTAAAGGTCGAACGCGCCGTCCATCATGTCGCGGCCGGGAATGCTCGCGCTTTGAAATACTTCCCATGGGCCGGCGAAATCAATCATCACCGCGCCTTTGGAGATTACAAATGCCACCGGTATCGCACCGCTAGCCGGCGGCTTCAGCGGGCTTAGCGCTGCGGCGGACTCGGCAGACTTGTCTCCGCTGGAAGCCTGTTCTTCGCCAACAAGCCGCGCCGCCGCAAGCGACAGCGGAAGAGCGGCCGCCAAACCGAATGCGCTCGATGCCTGCAGCAATTCCCTGCGAGTAAGATTTTCTTTCTTCATGTGAAACTCCCTCCCTTTGCTTGAGTTGCGGTAACGCGCAAATCATTCGTTTCGCAGCGCGACCATGGGATCGATGGATGCGGCGCGGCGCGCCGGCAGAAAACTGGCTAGCAGCGCGCACGCGATCAGCACCAACGCTACCACGATAAACGTAGCGGGATCGGTGGGTGCGACCTGGAACAGCAGCGACCTGAACAAACCAGTCAGCGCCAATGCCCCGAGTGCTCCGATGGTCGCACCTGCCACCGCGAGCAGAAGGCTTTGGCTCAGAATCATGCGCAGGATCGCGGACGGCTGAGCGCCCAGAGTCATGCGCACGCCGATTTCCTTGACTCGCTGGCTTACGGTGAGCGCCATGATTCCGCCGATGCCGACGCCCGCGATCAGGAGCGCCAGCGCTCCAAATATTCCGAGCAGGCTGGCGATTACGCGCGGCGCAGCCGTCGATTCGGAGCGCGCTTGTTCCAACGTCAGGACGTGCGTGACGGCTGCTTGGGAATCGACCTCGTGAACTGCGCTCGCGACTGCAGTGGCAACGCTGGCAGGGTCCGCTGCGGTCCTCACCAGCAATGTGTTGGGACTCGCTGCTTCGCCCTGCGGCACGTAGAATTCGGGAGTTGCGGGGTGCTCCAAGCCGAAGTCGCGGACATCTCCCACTACACCGACAACGGTCGTCCACTCCGTCGAGTTCTCGCCCTTGACGCGCTTGCCGATGGGATCCTCGTGCGGCCAGAACTGGCGCTTGGCCGCTTCATTGATCATGGCCACGCTCAGATGCTTGCCATCGTCGGCATCAGTGAGCAGGCGGCCTTCACGCAGAGGAATGCCGAGAGTCGGGAAGTAGTCTGGCGAGACCACTACTTGACCCGTGACGGGCGGAGCTTCGCCGGGATTGAGCTCGCGGCCTTCGATGCGGAACGGGCCGGAAAACGCGCTGGCGCCCGCCACGATCACTTCGTGCTCCAGTGGATAGACGGACGAGAGCGAAGCGGACAACACGCCGGGCACTGCTTGTACGCGATCCAGAACTTTCTTGGCAACTACCGTTAGTTGATCGCGCGATGCGTATTTGCTGAAGCTGAATGTGGTGCGCATGGCCAGGACGTGTTGCGCGGAAAATCCCGCGTCAACCGTAAGAAGCTTCTGCAGACTGCGCAGCATCAGTCCGGCGCCGATCAGCAATATGAACGAAAACGCAATTTGCGAAACGATCAGCACGCCGCGCATGCGATTTTTGCGCCGTCCAGTGCCCGCGCCGGAGGTTCCTTCTTTTAATCCCGAGGTGAGGTTCGCGCGCGAGAAAAGCGCCGCGAGCGTGCCGAAAACCAGGCTGGTTCCCAGGGCCGCAGCCAGCGTGAAGAGCAGCGCGCCTGTATCCATGCGAATCTCGTGTGCTCGTGGCGTCAGGCGAGCGGCGAAATCGGCCAGCAATTGCAAGCTGTTCGAGGCAAAGACGAGCGCCAGCAGTCCTCCCATTAACGCGAGGATCAAGCTTTCGGTGAGCAGTTGGCGCAGCAAGCGGCCGCGGCCTGCGCCCAATGCGGTGCGCACGGCCAGTTCGCGTTCGCGGCGCGACGTTCGCGCGAGGGTCAAATTCGCGACGTTGGCGCAAGCGATCAGCAGGACAAACCCTGCGGCGGCCAGGAGAATCAGCAGAGTGGGGCGCGCGTCACGCGTCAATTCTTCGCGCAGCGGCGAGGTTACGGCGGCATAGCCCATTTGCTCTGGGTACGATTTCGGATATTCGGACTTCAGCCGATCGGAAATCGTCGCCAAATCGGCGCGAGCTTCGCCGATCGTCACTCCCGGCTTCGCCCGGCCGAACGCTTCCATCATTCGCAGATCGCGATTTTCGATGAACTTTTTCGAGGAACGAAAGGGACATGCTGAAGTCGGCATGTAGACATCGCTCTCGACGGGATATTGCGGCACCGGCGGCAGCACGCCAACTACGGTGTGAACTTTGTCGTTCATCTCAAACGTCTTGCCGACAATGTCGGGATCGCTGCCGAAGTTGGTCTTCCAGTAGTCGTAGCTGATGATGAGCACGGGAGGTGCGCCGAGCGTGTCGTCATCCGGCAAGAACGTACGACCGAGCAGGGGCTTCACGCCAAAGAGTTCGAAGTAATTCGCCGATACGACTGCGGCGCGAACACGATCCGGATCGCCGTGGCCAAACAGGATGAAGGACATGTTGTGATATTCAACGACGCCAGACAGCATTCGATTCTGTTCGCGATAGTCCTGAATCTCGTGCGCGGAGAACCCAATGTCATCGATGCCTTCCCGCTGGGCTTGCTGACGAATGAAAATCAGTTGCTGCCCCTGGGGATAGGGGAGCGGACGCATCAACACGGCATACACCACGCTGAATATCGCGGTGTTCGCGCCGATGCCGAGAGCTAGGGTCAGCACGGCGATCGTTGCGAAACCGATATTTTTTCGCATCATGCGGAAGGCATAGTTGCAATCCTGCTTGAGGATGTCCCAATGCTCGCGCGGAGCTGTGTGGAATATTCCGCTGAGCGTCTCCCACCACAACCTTAGGAAATCCAGCGGCCCACCGCGCTCATCGACATCGCGTTTCTGTTCCGCAAAGACGCCTTCCATCTCATGGCCGAAATTCGCGCGGAAGTCTGCAGGCAGCGCGCGCAGCAGGCCGCGGAATACTTTCTGCGAAAGCGACAGATTCGATCGAGGCGTCGTACGGGGCATGCTTCTCCTTTCTTACCTGGTCCTTCGTGGTCGTGCGCGTTCGCGCTGCGTCGCGCTATGCCAATCGGGGCTTGCGAAAGAGTTTCTTCGCGCGCGCCTGTGAAAGCGCCTCGTCCATTCTCTCGGCTTCGGCAATCGCCACTTCCCTACCAAACTCTGTCAGCCGGTAATAACGTCTGCGCTCGTCATCCAGCCCGATCGCCGGCCGCGCGTCCGATTCCACAATCAGCCCAGCACTTTCTAGGCGCGCCAGGTTTCCGTACAAAGTCCCCGCGCTCAGCCGCACTTTGTCTTCGGTGCGCCGCGCCGCTTCTTTCAAAATCGCGTACCCGTGCTTCTCACCGTCCGCCAGCGCGATCAGCACGTGAAACATCGCCGGCGTCATCGGCAAAAACGACTCCACATTCTTGTTCCTGGTCGTCAAAATCCCGCCTCCGTGTGGGTCGCTCTACTTCGGCATGCATCGCACTCTATCGCACTCAAGAGGACTATACCGTCGCGCGGTATAGTGCGTGGCACGTTCGCAGCCATCGGTGGATTCGGTTAAGTGCTGGAAAATCAAAGGAATTGCGCGGCAGCTTTTGGGACGGCTTTGCGTGTGCTGTGCGCTCGTGGGACGAAGCGATTCCGCCAGCGGACAGCGGCTCTGAACTTGACGGTTTTGTCCTGATTTTACTTCGCGGGCGGCGGTAGACCGAAGGCGTGCGACTGAAACTCGAACGACGCGGGGAGACGCTCGGCGAAATAATCCCAATCATGGCCGCCGGGGTAGAGGTGGAACTCGTGAGGAATGCCGCGTGCCGTCAGCAACTCGTGAAATTGTTCGTTGCCCTTGTTGAAGCCAAACTCATCGTCGGTGCCGCAATCGAAATAAATCCGAAGGTCCGCGGGACGTGGCCCGTCCTTCACAATCGTAAACGGACTTTCGCGCTGCCAGAAAGCGGCGTCGACCGGCGAGCCGAAGGCCTTGCCCAGCACCTCCGCGACCGCCGCAGCCTGATCGCGCGATACTTTAATGTTTGGCAGGGTTTCGATCAGCGCAGGACTGTGTGCGCTCACGGCTACAAACAAATTCGGATAGCGCAGCGCAAACCGCAGCGCGCCATACCCACCCATCGAAACGCCCGTAATGCCGCGCGACTTCCGTTCCGCGCGCACGCGGTAGTGGCTCTCAATGTACGGCAGAAATTCGCGGATGAAGAAATCCTCATAGCGCACTTTGCCGTCGCGCGAATTGATGTAAAAGCTGCGGCCAGCGTCGGGGGCGACAATGAGAAATTCCCCAATTCGTTTCGAGTCGCGCAAATCCTGAATCATGTTCATGCCGCCGGAATTCAGCAGCAACTGCTCATTACCACCCAATCCGTGGAGAAAATAGAGCGCGGGATAATCGCTGGCCTTGTTGGAGTCGTAGTCGGAAGGAAGAATCACGCAATACGGAACAGGATGCCCGAGAATCTTGCTCGGCGCCGAGCGGCACTCCGCCCTTCCCGGCGCGGCACCAGCCGGCGCGACAGAAACCACGGCAGACGCGATCAGCGCGACCACCAAACCCAGCGCCCGCCGGCGGGCCCTATTCATACCGCAGGGCCTCGACGGGGTTCAGGCGCGCAGCGCGCGACGCCGGATACATCCCCGCCGCGAGGCTCACGAAAAATGAAACCCCAATCGCCAGCGCCACCATCCACCAGTGGATAGAGGATATATCAATGGCCGGGAGTTCCTGCCGTTTCAAGTACGCGTTGGTCCCAATCGTGAGCGCGCGGCCAATCAGCCATCCCATTGCCACGCCCAGCACGCCGCCCAGCAATCCCATCGCGCCCGCTTCCACGAAAAACAAGCGGCGCACGTCGCGATCTGCGGCTCCGAGTGCCTTCAAAATTCCAATTTCGCGCCGCCGCTCCAGAATCGCCATCACCAGCGTATTCACAATTCCCAGCGACGCCACCGTGAGTGCCAAGCTTCCGAAAATCAGCAACAACGAATCGAATACTGTGAAGAACAACATCATGTTCTTTGTCGCGTCCAGAATCGAAAATGTTCCGAAGCCCATTCCTTTGATCGTATCTTCTACGGACTGTACTACTTGGGGCGAGCTGACGCGGACCGTCAGAGTTTCATAACTTGGCTTTCCGGTGTTGCCGCGGAGCATTTCGCGCATGTCCGTGGGCTGCGCGATGCGCAAATTCTGCGCGATCTGCAAAGGAATCAGCAAGCGCCCGCGGCCGAAGCCGCCGAAACCGGTGGCTGGTTCCGTTTCTACGACGCCGATGATCCGTAGCTTCAGTTCGCGCGGAACTAGGGAGAATCCGCCGGACGCAGGAGCGTCATCCGCATCGGAATGATTCGCTGCGGGTTTGCCCGCTGCGTTTTCCGCCGGAGCATCTGCGGGCAACGCCTCTTTCTCGGCGTAGCGCAGCACGAGATCCTTACCGATGAGCGAATCCGTCTGCTTCGAAAGGTCGCGCGCGAATTCGATCTGCAGGATCGCTTCGTTGGCCTCCGGCCCAGAGAAAAACGATCCCTTCATCTCGTCGAACGCGCCATCGCGGCGCGCCGACGCGGGAATCCCCGCTACGGTCGTCATGTACGG
Source organism: uncultured Acidobacteriota bacterium (assembly GCA_963786205.1). Lineage (GTDB taxonomy): Bacteria > Acidobacteriota > Terriglobia > Acidiferrales > UBA7541 > Palsa-295. Next base: position 1,348,020 of record CAWAYG010000005.1, on the reverse strand, counting down.
CTTGCCATCGAACTGCACTTCCGTGGGGAAACGGACCTCCGGGTACACTTCCACCACATTTTTGATCTGCTCGAGTTGCTGGCGCGCATCCTCATCCAGCTTTCGCGGCGGCTGCGTCGAAGTCCTTTCGGCTAACGGACGCGGAGGGCCACCGAACGCGCGCATGTTGGACTGCGTCGTGACGAAGACCGCATCGAACAGCCCGGAGCGCGAGAGGCGGGTGCTCGCAAGTTCCTGCAAGCCCACTCCCAGCGAGAGCATCGCCACCAGCGACGCCACGCCCACGGCGATTCCCAGGGTCGTCAACGAATTGCGCAGTACCGCTTCCCGCAGATTGCGTGCGGCCAGTTCTGTGAGGTCACGCAATTTCATCGCTGGCTCCCTCGGTCATTAGTTTTCCGTCGCGCATAGTAATGATGCGATGCGCATAGCGCGCGGCACGCACTTTGTCGTGCGTTACCATAACGATGGTCATTTGCAGCGTCCGATTTATTTCCTGTAAGAGATGCATGATGGCGTCGCCCGTCACGCTGTCGAGGTTTCCCGTCGGCTCGTCGGCCAGCAAAATCGTCGGGCGGTTCACTAGCGCGCGCGCCAACGCGGCGCGCTGCTGTTCTCCGCCGGAAAGTTCGCTGGGACGATGCGTTAAGCGCGCCGCGAGGCTCACGCGTTCGACTGCCTCGCGCACCCGGGCCGAGCGTTCCGCGCGATCCACTTCGGCTAGGCGCAGCGGCAGCTCAACGTTTTCCTCCAGCGTCATGCGCGGGAGCAGATTGAATGCTTGAAAGACCATGCCCACGGTGTGGCTGCGATGATGCGCCAGCTGCTGCGAAGTCATGCCCGCGAGGTTTTGTTCGTGGGCGTAAATTGCGCCGGAGGTGGGCCGGTCGAGGCCAGCCAGCAGATTGAGGAGCGTGGATTTGCCCGAGCCGGAGCTGCCGAGGAGCGCTACAAACTCGCCCGGCTTGACCGCGATTGAAACATCGTCCACCGCGTGCACCAGCGCCTCGCCCATCGCGTACTGCCGCGAGACGCGTTCCGTGCGTACGGCAAATCCATTAGAAGTGCTAGTCATTTCACCCATACCATTATTACGCATCGTTGGTGCCATTCGTTACACATGAAGAAAAGATGCAGAACAGCGCGAAGATTCGGTGTGACGACTGCAAAGATCAAAACCTTAACACAGAGACTAGGGAGAAAAACGGAGGACACAGAGAAATCGGCACTTCAGCGGCTGAAGCCGTTCGGCTTTTGCGGGTTCACGTCGTGGCTGAAGCCACGACCTACAAAGATTCTCGAGTTCTGGCAGTGACTGCCAGACTGCGGGGATGTTTGGCAAAAAGCAGATCCCTCTCTGCGTCCCGCGACTGCAGGACGGGTCGGGAAAGAGAAAGCGCGGGACTCCGTTCGGGATGACACGTTTCTTTGTCGTGCGCCGAGCCGCGCCGCGCCTTTTCACCGGTGGCGCACTAAAGTGCGCCGCTACGAGGGCCACGTCAAAACCCACGGCAACTGCTGCCCGGTTCGATGAACCTGAACCGGCCGCTACAAATTCAAGTCCGAATACTTAGCTGCAGTTGTATCCTGCGCGTGTTGGTAAAGTTTCTGCGGGGTCTTGCCGTGAGGATTCGCCCAGCGCCCCGGAATGGCCGCGCCGCATTTCGGGCAACGCCCGTCTTTGAGCCGATTCAGTTGCACATCGTGCCACGAGCGCTTCACTAATAGTGTCCGGCACTCTGGGCAAGACGTATGCGCCCCGTCGCTGTAGATATTTCCTTCGTAGACGTAGCGCAGGCCCGCTTTGAGCGCGATTCGCCTGGCCGAGTGCAAGGTTTCCGGCGGCGTGCGCGACTTATCCTGCAGTTTGAAGTCGGGATGGAATGCTGTGAAGTGCAACGGCACATCCGGGCCCAGATTCTTGAGGATCCATCCGCACAGCACGCGGGTTTCTTCGGTGGCGTCGTTCAATGTGGGAATCATCAGGTTGGTGATCTCAAACCACACGTTCGTTTCGTTCTTCAGCCACAGCAACGCATCCAGCACCGGCTGGAGATGAGTGAGCGTAATTTTTCCGTAGAATTTCTCGGTGAAGGCCTTCAGGTCAATGTTGGCTGCGTCAATGTGATCGTAAATATCGTGGAACGCGTCGTAAGTGATGTAACCGTTTGAGACCATCACCGTGTTCAGGCCCGCCTCTTTCGCCGCCTGGCAGATATCGATCACATACTCACCCCAGATCGTCGGCTCGTTGTAGGTGAAAGCGATCGAGTCGCAGTGATTGCGAATCGCGAGGAGCACCACGTCTTCCGCCGGCACGTACGAGGAGCCGACCTGATCCGCACGCGACTTCGATATGTCCCAATTCTGGCAGAAGAAGCAGCCCATGTTGCAGCCTGCTGTCCCCATCGAAAATACGCGCGTACCCGGAAGAAAATGGTTCAGCGGCTTCTTCTCGATGGGATCAATCTGCATCGCCGCTGGATGCGCGTAGCCTAGGCTGTAAAGTTTTCCGCCCTCGTTCGCGCGAATGTAGCAGAACCCCGCCTGGCCCTCGCCGATGTGGCAATGCCGCGGACAAAGATAGCAATGCACCTTGCCGCCGGGTTTTGCCTCCCACCAGCTCGCTTCGTGCAATTCCGCCGATTTTTGCAATATTTTCAGGTCCTGCATGGCGTGTGCTCTACAGCCTCATTATACGCCTGAACCGTAGCACGCGATTTCGTCGCCCACTATCTTGGCACAGTACCATCCAACCACAGTTGCCAGTCCCCGACGTCGCGTTATATCGTGGCTGGATGGAATTTCGCGCAGTCCTGCACTCGCTGCGAGTAATCCGCTATCGATGAAACCTATTCGGCCAATCGCGTGTTCCTTCGCCGCAGCCTGCCTGCTGCTCTCCCCCATCGCGCGCGCGCAATCCGAAGGCAACGCCGGCAGAATGCACGAATACAAGGACGACGTTACTCTCTCCACCGGACAAATCCGCGCCGGCGATGTCTGTGTGAATTTCATCCCGGTCTTGCAATCGCTGGGCTTCTTCAATGGACTGGAGAGAATCGACACGGCACAGGGATCAGAATTCCTTCGAAATTCGCACCCCGTGGATTTCTTTCCGGATTACCTGACGATCGAAATCAACATCCGGATCGAGGTATGCGACGCTAACATCTACACCCCGGCCAAAACTCCGGACATCATCAAGGGAATCCAATTTCGCGTGCAGTGGAAACGCGGCCTATATCTGCGCCCTGTCGCCAAGGTGACGATCGAGCGCAAGCCTCTGCAGATGGAAGAAGGCGACAATCGGATGCTCTACGTGATCAAACTGCGCGACCACAGCGTCCCGCTAAGCGACCACCTGATTCTTTCGGTAATCTCCGCCAGCGGGAAAATCATGTCGCGCATGTCCGCGCGGTTATAGGCGCAAATCGAATTCAAAAGATTTACACAGAGGGCACAGAGGAACTACGGAGCAAAATCTGAGAAAGATAGAGGCGCTTACCGCAGAGGTGCAGAGGACGCCGAGAAAGGCGGCGTACCGTCGGCATGGCTACGATCGCTGTTCGCGGCGCCGGTCGGCAACCCACTCTAAAAACCGCTCCATGCGGGCGCGTTCGCGCCAGATCAGGCTGAAGAATTTGGCCGCATCGAGGTCCGCTGCGTCGTTGCCGAAGAAAGTTTCCAGCCTCCATTGCAAATAGGGCGACGCCCACGGGCGGAGGCGGTAGCCGCGCGTGATAATCCAGTAATAGCGAAGGGCGTTCAACATGTTGGGGGGACGGGTGCTAGAATTGCTGCGTGAATAGTCAGGCTCCTAAAAGCGCGGAAGACCATTACTACGCGGGCATTGACTTTTTCGGTGACGGAAAATTGCCGGAAGCAATCGCGGAATACACGCGCGCGCTGGAACTGGATGCTAAATTTAGCGACGCGCTGCATGGCCTGGCGCAAGCCTATCACGCCCAGCAGGATTTTGACCGCACGATTGAAACCGCGCGGCGCATCCTGGCGCTCGACCCCGACGACATTCTCGCCTGGACTACCATCTCACGCGCTTATCAGCGCAAAGGCATGGTGCCCGAAGCCGAAGAGGCCGGCAACAAGGCGCGCATCCTGGGCTGGAAGCAGCAGTTGAAGGAACAAAAGGCGAGCGGCGGAGAAGTCTAGGCTTCTTACCCCCTAGCAGAAGATTGCATTCACCCGCCGCGATTCGCGGCAGCAACGCGACCAGCGCGCTTCACAGCTTCCGCGACCAACTCCCCGTTGCCCTGCGCTTGTCTTCGATCCGGCAAAGTAAGCACATCCTCGAAGCCGATGCGCGTGCCGTAGGCGCGCTTTGCCGCGACTTCAATAAAATCCCACGCGGTGCGATTCAATCCATGCAAAATGATTGGAAGAGCGATCCCGGCGCCGCGCAACATCTCCTCAATCTTCGCCACAACCGCGAGCGCCGCGTCCATTTCCTGCGGCTCCGGCTCCAGCAGCACCCACCGGCAACGCGCCGCCAGTCCGCTTTCTAGAAATTTCTGCGTCGCCAGGACGCTGCCCATTCCCGCCTCGACTCCCGTGCCTTTCGCCAACAGCATCTCCGCCAGCGCGATGCCGCCCTCTTCGTTGAAATTGACCGAAGCAAAATCCGGAAAGGTTTTCCACGCCGCCACTTTTTCATGACGCTCGCGCGCATCGCGCACCATCCACAAACCGGTGCTTACGCCAAACGGGATCCCAGGAATTGCCGCGCGCACCGCCGCCACCGCACCTGCCACATCATCCGCATCCACACTCTCGCGCCCATCAACGGCACGCACATGAAAATGCGCAGCACCAGCCCCGGCCGCAACCGCTTCCTTCGCGGCAGCGGCCATTTCCTGAGGCGAACACGGCACACGAGGATGCTCCGCTCGCGTCCTGCCCCCGTTCAGCGAAACCTCGATCAACATAAGAACTCCCATGAATCGCAACGCGTAGTCGCCGCTAAAACAATACAGAAACAGAAATGGCCGAGCAACATGCACTCGGCCAAAATAAAAATTTCCCGCAGGGAAACCCACCATGCCCAGCTGCGCATTCGGAGCGGCGGGTCTTAGACCCACCCCTACAGAGGTTATGTGAGAATTGCAGAAGCGGTACTTCAGCGGCCGAAGCCGCTTCAACTTTGCTGCGGTTACGTCGTGGCTAAAGCCACGACCTACAAAGACTCCCGGGCCCGAAAATCACACACACTCACACGCGCAGTTGTAGGGGCGGGTCTAAGACCCGCCCCGACAGCCACCCGTCACTCAAATCAGCTCGACAGCCACGTTGCCCGCTGCGAATTACAGCGCCGAGCAGACGGATTTGACTTCTGTGTAATGCTCGAGCACTTCGTGCCCCATTTCGCGGCCCCAGCCCGACTGCTTGTAGCCGCCGAACGGAAGCGACGCATCGAAGATGTTGTAGCAATTGATCCACACCGTGCCCGCCTTGATCTTTGACGCCATCTGATGCGCCTTCTTGATATCGCGCGTCCAGATTCCGGCAGCCAGGCCGTAGATCGTGTCGTTCGCAGTCGCCGCGATTTCGCTCGGATCGCTGAACGGAATCGCCGTGACCACCGGTCCGAAAATTTCCTCTTGCACGACTTTCATTTTCGGGTTGGTATTTATCAGCACGGTGGGTTTCACGAAGTAGCCCGTGGTACCTTCGCGCGAGCCGCCGGTCACCGCTTTCGCGCCTTCCTTCGCGCCGCTATCCAGGTAGCCGCAGACACGATTGAGCTGCTCTTCGGAAACGAGCGGGCCCAGATCGCTGTCCGGATCGAATCCCGGACGTACGCGGATTTTCGAAGCGTTGTCGGCGACGCCTTCCACGACCTTGTCAAAAGCTTTCTTTTCGATATACAGACGAGAACCGGCGCAGCAGCACTGGCCCTGATTGAAGAAGATCGCGCTGGCCGCTCCGGGAATCGCGGAGTCGAGGTCGGCATCGTCGAAAATGATATTCGGCGACTTGCCGCCCAGCTCCAGCGATACCTTCTTCAGGTTCCCCGCTGCGGCTTTCAAGATCAGCTTGCCCACTTCGGTGGAACCGGTGAAGGCGACCTTGTCAACATCCGGATGCGCGGCGAGTGCGGCGCCTGCGCTTTCGCCGTAGCCCGGAACGATATTCACCACTCCGTCCGGAATGCCCGCTTCCTGAATCAATTCGCCCAGGCGCAGTGCCGTCAGCGGAGTCTGTTCTGCAGGCTTCAACACGATTGTGCAACCCGACGCCAGTGCGGGGCCGAGTTTCCACGCCGCCATCAGCAGCGGGAAATTCCACGGAATAATCTGCCCCACCACACCCACCGGCTCACGCACCGTGTAAGCATGGAACATGCCTTGCTTCCAGCCGGACATCGGAACGGTGTTGCCTTCGATCTTGGTGGCCCAGCCGGCGTAGTAACGGAAATGGTCAATCGAAAGCGGCAGATCGGCCACGCGCGCAATCTTCAGCGGCTTGCCGTTATCCAGCGATTCCAGCTGCGCGAATTCTTCCAGGTGCTTTTCGAGCAGGTCGCCGAGACGCCAGATCATGCGCCCGCGTTCCGAGGGCGAGATCTTCGACCACGGGCCGGTTTCAAACGCGGCGCGCGCTGCTTTTACCGCGCGGTCAATGTCTTCCTTATCGCCTTCGGCGACGTGCGACAGCACTTCTCCCGTGGCGGGATTGTAAGTTTCGAAGGTCTTGCCCGATGCGGAATCAACCCACTTGCCGTTGATCAGCATCTTGCGAGTTTTGGTCACGTAGCCGGTTACATTTTCATGCGGTCTTACAGCTGCCGATGCGGTTGCCATTTCGTGTTCCTCCTTCAGTCTGCAGTGATTTTCTGGGAAACCAAAATCTCGTTCACGAAGCGTTTGACGTGCGTTGTTTCTCGAATCCTTTCCTTACGAAAAGCTGAGGTAGATATGTCCGTCCTCATCACACCTGGCTGGAAGCTGCGCGAAGAAATCAAGGATTTCTGGACCATTCCAGTCACCCTGCGGGGGCTAGCACCGCGTATCATAGTCGCCCAGCCCGCTTCGTTGCAATAGGCCACGCCAATGGTCAGCGATTTCTGAACATGCGAAGGCAAGGAACAGTCGGAAGCAGATAGTTCCTTTCGTTTTCATTGGCAGGACGGTCTAAGGAAGGTCAGCTATTTTCGGGAATAGAAGGCCATTGCAAGCACGGAGCTTGCTGTGGTTCGGAGCTGTCAGAGGGCCAAGTGAGTAGAGCAGAACCGTGGTTGGCTGGTGCAGGACCTTCAACTGGAGTTGATTTCGGTCTGGAGCGACAAGCTGACACGGAGCAGACGGACCAAATCGATGGGAGCGAGAATGCGGTGCGTTCCGCGATGCAAGTAGCGCTGCCGATAGAGGCGATCAATGGTCATGGCCAGTGCGGTGAGCAGCCAGACCACCAGCATGCTGTTGGGATGATGATGGCAGAGATGCTCCAGGCCGTGAAAGGTCTTGGCTTCATTGAATCCTTGATTTTCAATCTCCCAACGGCTCTTGGCCATCTCGAATAACGCCTGCGAGGTCACTTCCTGGATGGAAAGATCCGTCAGCCAGTAAGCCTCCACGACCGCACCATCGCGTTTCTTCTGTCGATAAAAAATCACGCGGACCGTCTGCCAACGCAAGGCGGTCCAGGGATCAAAATCCTGGGCATCCCAGAGTTCGACGTGGTCGTCCCCATAGTCAAAGGTGAGGTGGGGAGACGCCGAGGGAAACCGCCGCTGGGCCGCTGCGTACAACTCGGGTAGATTTCCTTTCAGCCGGGCCACCACCGCGAGCCCCAGATCGCCCGCCGTATGCAGAAAGGGGGCGGTGGCAAACTCACCGTCGACCACGACATAATCCGCAAAGCGCTGCCCCAACTGGCCCACCGCGCGGCGGAGCACCCGCTGCCCGGCGTCATATTCACTGTCCTCGGGCCCATACGGTTCCACATCCACCGGCAGCGCAAGACCCGTGCCCACCACGCTGAGTAAAACCAGAGGGTGTCGATAGCCCACGATCTGTTTCTTTTCGTTTTTCCAGCTACGACACCAACAGGACTTCCGCTGCTGCTGACGTCGGCAACCGCTGCTGCCATCGACAGCCAGACCGATGAAGGCACTGCCCGCAAAGGCCTTGTTGCGCTTGGCACGGCGCAGCACCCCAGCTAAAGCCTCGCGGCATGGTGCGGCATCCAGTCGCTCGGTGAAATAACTCAGCGCGTCATCGCTAAAGGTGCGGTTCACCAGTAGCCGGCGGCATCCCGATAGACGTACCAAAGATTCGACCCCGTGAAAGGAGCATTCCCGAAGCAGCTGGCCGATGAGTAGCGCCCAAAGCAATGTTTTCGCGGGGATCTGCGGGTACTTCCGACCATCTCCGGGGGAATGAAGAAACGAACCTAAACCGAGTCGCCGCGTCACATACTTCCACAATCGACGTGGCGTTGGGCCACTCATCTCTTCTTTTTTTCTCTTGAGCTTCTTCTCTTGCTGCCGGGCCAGAACCAACAGCCGGGCATTGGCGGCTAACACTTCGCGGATGGCATCTTGGAGCTCCCGCCCGGCCTGGACTCGGCGCTGTACTTCCTCCGCCCACTGCGCGGGGATGCGTTCCACGTGTCGCTCCCCATCGAGCATGTAGGTCAGCGACCAAGCGGAGTGCCCCTTGTCTTGGGCACACCAACAGGTTGCCTTTCCGCACCGTGTATAACTCTGGGTTAGAGTTCCCGGGAGTTGATCCGCCAGCCGCGGGAGATGCTGAAGAATTTCAAACTTGCGTTGGCGCAAGCGCGAGGCGCGAGGTGTGCGTGGCTCTTTCCACATCTTGAAGCAATAATGCTACAAGATACTCATTAAAGCAAGCGCTCTCTGCGAATGCGAAAATAGAACGCATTCAGAAGAACACACGCTACTGCTGGGAATAGTTGTCCTTCAAGGGCTAACTTACGGTCGCCCGGCGCAGGGTTCCGAAATCGCTGGCCAATGGTCCGCATTATTATTTTCGATTGTCGGGCTGCGGCCTGATGTCGCATTGGTGGATAGGCGGGCTGCTCGGAACTTGGCGCTTGGTGCTTGGTGCTTGCTGCTCCGTGCTTGCTGCGAGCACATCGAGGAAGCTACAAACTACGGTGCGTTGCGAACCCAAACCCTTTGCGTCGCAGGTTTACCTAAGTGAATCCGGGCGGCGTGGCCGGCAACGGACAGGACCATTGTCTCGTCATATTCGCGCTGATGGACGCGCACTTTCGTTCCAGGATGCAATCCGAGGCCAGTCAGGAATTCCAAAAACTTGGGATCCTTCTCATAGACGCGCAGAACTTCGTACGTCTTGCCGACCGAGACATCCGATAAGCGCACCGCGCCAAATTTCCTGCGCAACTTGGCCATGCCGCCGAGCAGGGGCACACCGTGCGGGCAACGACTGTCGCGTCCGAATCGCTTCAGCAGCAGTTCGGCCACTTCCGGAGAGATGCCGTGCTCCAGGCGCTCTGCTTCTTCATGCGCGCGCGCCCATTCGAGCCCAATGACATCGGTGAGCAGCTTTTCCGCCAGCCGGTGACGCAGCACCAGATGTCCCGCAATTTCCTGCCCCTTCGACGACAGTTCGATGTGCCCATCCCGGCGCACCCGCAAGTATCCGCCGCGCGTCATGCGCTTGAGGGCGGCTGTCACCGCCGGAGGAGTGACGCCCAAATCTTCAGCGAGCCGCGCGCTGATCGGCGCCTGCTCTTCCTGCACCAGTTCCCAAATCGCTTTCAGGTAATCCTCTTGGGAAACGCTTGTGGTTTCGCGCCGCATTGCTCCCTGTTCTCAGCCTCTGCAAAGATTAGTTTGCGCTCGCCGCTTTTGTCCGCAAACGCCCCGCCAGCAACGTGACGCGCGCCTCGATATCATCGAAAGTCTTGCGATGCCGCTCGATGTCTTCGCCGAACGGATCCTTCACTGGCCATTCCTCTACGTCGTGCTCCGGAAACAGCGCCTTGCCGTGAATCCCGGACATATTGATGACCACATCGGGTTTGCGCAGCTTGTGGCTGTGCAGGCCCTTCGAAAATTGGCCGTCGAACGGAATGCCGTGCTCGCGCAGCACCGCCTGCGTCGTCGTATCAATGAAACCTAGCGGCGAAACTCCGGCGCTTTCCGGCGAAATGATATCCGCGCAGCAATGGCGCGCGATCGCCTCCGCCATTTGGCTGCGCACGCAATTCCCCACGCAGACGAACAGCACTTTCACCGGGGGTTTCATTAGGGCGACAGAATCTCACAAATTGGGGAGGGATTGAACCGTCAAACCGCGCGGTTGAATTTGTGAATCGCTCTGCGGGGCGGTCAGCGCGCGACGGCCGCGCCGTTCCGCGCCATCCGCACAAAATACTCGTGCACCGCGGTATCGGCGCTCAGCTCCGGATGAAACGTAGCCGCTAGAATCTTCCCTTCGCGCACTAAAACTGGATGCCCCGCATCCTCCGCGAGAATTTCCACCCTGGAGCCCACCGATTCGATTATCGGCGCGCGAATGAAGACCATCTCGAGCGGCTGCGCGCGCAGTTTCGTCTGCCCCATATGGACGTCGCTGGCCAGCTGCCGCCCGTACCCGTTGCGCAGCACCGACGCGTCCAGCAACCCCAGAGATGCCTGCGCTGGGCCATGCACTGCTTTAGCCAGCAGAATCGTACCGGCGCAAGTTCCGAAAAACGCGCCATCGGCAGCCGCGAATTTCTTCAGCGCGTCGAACAGGCCCTCTTCCGTCATCACTTTCAGATGCGTTGTGCTTTCCCCGCCAGGAAGAATCACGCCCGCAAGCCCCGCCAAATCCGCAGGTGTCCGCACGAATGTGTGCGTAATGCCCAGGCGCTCCAGCACCTTGGCGTGAGCGTCGTAGTCCCCTTGTATCGCAACAACTCCGATTTTCAATCCGTCATGATTCATTCGAATGGCCCCGAGAACATTCCCTGCAGCAATGTTCTATGTAAAAACGTAGGGGCGGGTCTGAGGCCCGCCCCTACAACCAAGTCAGAGTCAAGCGCAATAGGCGCTACGCAAGCCGGAAATCGGCCGCGAGCGCTAACCCAACCCCGGATCACGCCCTACTAATCACTACTCACCGATCACTAATCACCCGTCGCGCGCGTCACCAACCTCGAGTCTGAAGAAGATCCTTCTCGTCCATCTGCCGAATGTCGAGACCCTTCATGGCGTCGCCCAGCTCTTCTGAGGCTTCCAGGACTACCTTCGGATCTTTGTAATGCGTGGTGGCCTTTACGATTGCGCGGGCGCGCACGGCGGGATCACTTGATTTGAAAATGCCCGAGCCCACGAACACGGCTTCGGCGCCGAGCTGCATCACTAGAGCCGCGTCCGCCGGTGTAGCAATTCCGCCCGCCGAAAAATTTGGCACCGGCAGCTTGCCGTGCTTCGCGACCCAAGCGACCAGCTCGAACGGCGATCCGAGCTCCTTCGATTCGTGCACCAATTCTTCTTCGCCCAGCAAAGTTAGGCGCTTCATTTGGCTCACGATGGTGCGCATGTGCCGCACTGCTTCCACAATATTTCCCGAGCCAGCTTCGCCCTTGGTGCGCACCATCGCCGCGCCTTCCGCGATCCGCCGCAGCGCCTCGCCCAGGTTGCGCGCGCCGCAAACGAACGGCACTTTGTAGCCGTGCTTCCATACGTGATGCTCTTCATCCGCGGGCGTGAGCACTTCGCTCTCGTCAATGTAATCCACTTCGAGCGCTTCGAGCACCTGCGCCTCCGCAAAGTGGCCGATGCGCACCTTGGCCATGACCGGAATCGAAACCGTATCCATAATTTCGCGAATGATGCGCGGCGCAGCCATGCGCGCTACTCCGCCTTCCTTTCGGATGTCCGAAGGGACGCGCTCGAGCGCCATCACCGCGCAGGCTCCGGCGGCTTCGGCGATCTTGGCTTGCTCGGCGTTGGTCACGTCCATGATCACGCCGCCCTTCAGCATTTCAGCCAGGCCTACTTTCACGCGCCACAAATTATTATTCATCAGTTCCATCGAGATTCTCCCTCGGGTTTGCTTGCGAATTTCACTCCTGGAGCGGCTTCCCTGCTAATTCCTCCGTCGCGTCGTTCTTCGCAGCCTGCTTCGTCGTAATAATCACAAACCGCCCCTTTCCGCGCGCCAGCACTTGCCCTGCAATGTTTCGTATCTCGCCAACCATGAACAAATTTCTGCCGGCCATCTCCACTTCGTATCCTTCCACAACCAAATCCGCATCCACCGGCACCGGCTTCAGATATTCGATGCTCAGCTCCGCCGTGACCGCATGCAATCCGCGGAAGCGGCACACCTTGCCCATCACTTCATCGAGCACGGTAGCTATGATACCGCCATGAATGAATCCCGCCCCACCCTGATATTCTGCGCACAGGCGAAAATTCCCGCGAATTCGTTGCGCCGCATCGTCCTGCTCGTAAGTAAGCTGCATGCCGCGCTGATTCGCGCCGCCGCAGCCGAAACAAAGATTCGCCGGATTCGGTTTCAGCAGCACGATTTTCTTAGACCAAGGCCACGCGCGAATGCAATTCACTTCGCGACCCGCGCTGCCTCTTGCGAAATTCCGTCTTCACCACTTCGCCCAAAATCTCGATTCCCCGGGCAATCCGCTTTTCGTCCAAGCTCGCAAACCCTAACCGCAAAGTATTCGGCTGCGGATTCTGATGATAAAAGTACCGCCCGGGGACATACATTACGCCGCGCTCCCGCGCGTGAATCAGCAGTTCGCCCGCGTCAAATCCCGCCGGCAAACTTAGCCACACAGACATCCCACCTTCCGGTCGCGTCCAGCTGCTTTCCTCGGGCATGAATTTCCCGAGCGCCGATTCCATTGCGTCCAACCGACAGCGATACACTTTCTTCATCTTCACCAGATGCCGCGCCAAATGCCCGCGCCGAATAAATTCCGCCAGCGTAGCCTGCGCCAGCTGGTCCGTATGCAGGTCGGTGGCTTGCTTCACCAGCCGCAACCGCTCGATCACGCTTTCTGGTCCGATGCACCAGCCGACACGCAGGCCCGGAAATGCGATCTTCGAAACGCTATCAATCTGAATCACGCTGCCCGTGCGATCGAGCGAACGCAACGAAGGCGTCACCGCTCCGCGCAAGCGCAGCCGTCCATAAATATAATCTTCAATCACCGGCACCTGGTACCGCGCAGCCATATCCAGCAAGCGCCGCCGGTCGGTCATCGGCAGAGCCGTGCCTGTTGGATTGTGAAAATCCGGGGTCGTGAAAATAAATTTCACGCGGTTCTGCATCAGCACGGATTCTAGCGCGTCAATATTCAGGCCCAGCCGCCCGCCTGGGGCGTCATCGGTATCCACCGCGACCGCCAAAGTGCGAATTCGCGCCGCGCCGAAAGTGGCGAGAGCTCCCGGATAGGCCGGATTCTCCAGCGCCACCGCGTCCCCTGGGCGCAAGAACGCCTTGCACAACAGGTCAATCGCCTGTTGGCAACCGCCGGTGATCAATAATTGTTCGCTGCGAACGTTGAGCCCTTCGTCGCGAAAGAAATCAATCAACGCACTCTTCAGCGGCTCGTATCCATCCGACGACCCAATCTGCAGCACCTTTCGCCCATCGCTGCGCAAGACCGCGTTGCAACAGCTGCGAAATTCTTCCAGCGGAAAATATTCTTCCGGCGGCCGCGCGGCGACGAAGCCGATCGCGTCTTTCGGAACTTGCGGAGTCAGCCGGCTCAGACCATCCTCGCCGCGCTCGTCTGCGAAGAGCGTTTCCCAACGCACCGACCCACCATTTCCATTCGAACGCGGCGGCGGAGTAAACTGCCGCGCTGGCGCGCCGCAAATATAAGTTCCCCGCCCCACATGACCCTGAATCAGCCCCTCGGATTCGAGTTCCGCGTAGGCGTTGGCTACGGTAGTCCGATGCACGCCCAGCTGCGCAGCCAACTCGCGGCTGGCAGGAATGCGGTCGCCCGTGCGCAGTTCGCCCGAATGCACCAGCGCACGCAACTGATCGCGCAATTGCACGTACAAGGGAATGTGGCTTTCAGACTGGAGATGCAGCGGCAGCATTGGCTCACTCCTGTAGGCCAATATACAAGAACAATTATAGCCGTAAAGAGCCAATATGTCTCTGGGCTGAAGTCTCCGACGGTGCTGGCTGTTTGCGGAAGGGATCCCATTCTGCTTCGGAGCTCGAGAATCTTTGTAAGCGAAGCGAGACCGGGTGTCATTTCGGACGCGCACCAGAGGACTACCACGGCTGCCCGGTCCCGCAAGGCGGGACCGGCCGCTACAAGTTCAACGTCAAAGATGCCCGCCAGAGAAGCAGGCGGCCGCTGCAAATTCACAAGCAACAACTCTCAACCGTTTACACCTCGCAGCAGATACCTCTGCACCTTCCCGGTGGCCGTCCGCGGTAGTTCTTTCACGAAGCGATACTCTTGCGGACACTTAAACCCCGGCAACCGCGTGCGCAGCCAGCCGTAAATTTCGCTGTCGAGTCCGCCTGCGGTATTGGTCACACTCTGCCGTAGCACGATGTACGCCACCGGCCGCACCAGGCCGACCGCGTCTGCGTTCCCCACCACCGCGCACTCGGCGATCGCCGCGTGGCCGAGTAATGCATTCTCCACTTCCCCGGGAGACACCCACATGCCTGAGACTTTCATCATGTCGTCGGCGCGACCGCGATAATAAAAATATCCGTCCGCGTCGCGCGAAAATTTGTCGCCGGTATTTACCCAGCCGTCGTGCTTGGTCCGCGCGGTAAGCTCTGGAATCCGCCAGTACTCCGCGAACGCGCTTTCGCCCTTCACCCAGAGGTTGCCGGCCTCGTCTTCGCCCGCAGGCTCGCCCGCGTCGGCCAAAATGCGCGCTTCGTATCCGGGCACCTCGCGGCCGCAGCTGCCCGCGCGTGCTTCACCCGGCCGCGACGACAAGAATATGTGCAGCATCTCACTCGAGCCGATGCCATCCAGAATCTCGATTCCAAAACGCTTGCGAAACTGGTCGAAGATTTCCGCCGGCAAGGATTCGCCCGCGGAAACTGCCAGCCGCACTGAAGAAAAATCAAGCGCCAAGCCTTTTTCGGACGCGCGCAGCATCGACGCATAAAAGGTAGGCACCGAAAAAAACACAGTAGGGCGGAACTCCGCAACCACCGCCGCAATCTCATCCGCGCGAGGCCGCTCAGGATACAAAATCGTCGAGGCTCCGAAGTGCAACGGAAAGTACATCCCGTTCCCCAGGCCGTAAGCGAAAAACAACTTCGAAACTGAAAATAGCCGGTCGTCCGCGCGCAATCCGAGGACGCCCCGCGCGTAATTGTGGGCGGCAACAGCCATGTCTTGGTGGCGGTGCACCACGGCTTTCGGCGTGCCGCCGCTGCCTGATGTAAACAAGAAGAATGCCGGGTCTGTCGCAACCGTCGTATGCGTTGCGACCACACCAACGTGCGCAGGCAGCCAGTCATCCCACTCCAAAATGCGCCGCGCCGCGCGCTCCGGCTTCTCGGTTCCCGGCGTGCCTTCGTAAATTACAAGAAGGTCGAGCGCCGCATCACCCGCCATGCCAGCACAGAACTCACCCAAAATCGGCGCGTGCACGATCGCAATCCGCGCCCCACAATTTTCTAGCCAATGCTGGTAATCCGCGGCGCGCGCCATCGGATTGACCGGCACCGCAATCGCGCCAATCTTCGCCGCGCCAAAAAACGCAGCAATCAGCTCCGCGGAATCCGGCAAAGCGATCAGCACGCGTTCGCCCGACTGACAATTCGCGTCGCGCAAAGCCTGCGCCACGCGATGCACCAGCGATTGCAAATCTGTATACGTGCGTGCGCGGCCGGTTCCCAGAATTGCCAGTTTCTCCGGATGCTCGCGGGCCGGCCGCGACACAAATTCATCCGCGATGTTGTAAATGGGTCCGTGCGCGGTGCAAGATGCAAAAGCAGGCAAGGAGGACGGATCCGGCATGGCAGGATTCTACCCTAGAATAAAACTTGCGCAGCAACGCGTTACGATTTCAGGCGTCGCCCGCAACGAAAACTCCCTCCAAAATAAAAAGGGGCGCCAAAACGGTGCCCCAACGCACGCCGATAAATCCGCTGGGGAAAAAGGCAGTGGCTAGTGACGCGTGGTTAGTGGCTAGAAACGGCTATAAACATTCTCGGGTTCACGAGCGGACTCTGTAATCGCGAACTTCGCGCTCAGTAATTCACCAAACGGCTTCTAACCATTTGCCGCTCGGCGATCATTACCGTCCTACTGCGTCGCGGACTTCTCGCCCAGCCTGCGCATGCGCTCCTGCAATTTCTTGCGCAGTGTCATGGGCGCGTTCGGGTTGAACGCCACCAAGTACCACAGCGGCTGCGTGCGATCCTTGCTCAGCCTGGACAAGGTTGCCGCGTCGCTGTTGGGATGCCTCGCGATATTTTCCCGAATCGCCGAATACGGATGATGCGACAGCCGGCCCAGCGTCTTCGCCGAAACTTTTGGATGCTCGCTGATCAAGCGCAGCAAATAAAAATCTTCCTTGGGAGCCTGCCGCGAAAGCCCGTCCAGAGTTTCCGGCTTCACTTCCGCGCTCAACACCACTCCGACTTTCTCATCCCAACCCGGGTTAATCCGGTTCAGTTCCTGCGTGCGCGAGTGAATCAGTTGTTCGATCACGCGACGCTCCTGCTCCAAGCGCGCCGCCGGCAAAGCGCTGCGTTCCACCGAATCCAACACGCGCAGCAAATGCTGGCGCTCGCCGAAAACGATCTGCGAAGTTCGCACCGCCTTGCTCTTCCCAGGATTGCGTACCAAGTCTGAACGTCTCATCGTTTGTTCACCCCGCGGATCTCAGGAGCCGCATTCATCCCAAGCAGTGGCCCCGGTACAATTGCAAATATTGCTGAAGTCGTTGGCAACGGGCCGATTGGAGTTCCAAGAAACGCGCTTGCGTAGCGCGAATTATCATCTTCGTTGGCGATAGTATAGCTTCGTTTGCCGCCCCAGCAAACGCCGCCCCGTTATGAAACAGCCACTCGAAGAGACCACGCCATCCCCTGCATCTCCCGCAACATCAACGCAACGGCCCAGATTATCTAATCTCACCGCAGCATAGTAAAGGATACTGGACTCAGGTGTTCCGTAGCGCGCAACAGATGGTTCTAGGACCATCCCCACAAAGGCAAAAGCAACAGGTACGGAGCCGGCGGGACGTCGGCGCTACCAACGACAACAGCAACCGTAAGACCACAGGCAAGATTGCCTATGCTACGATGGCGCTCATGCCGGCCTTTGACGAACACAAGGACGAACTGGAACATTACGAAACCATGATGGGCCCGCACCGCGGCCGGCTAGCGGTCTCGCTCGACCTGCTCACCAACGCCCTCGTTCTCGTAGGTCAGCACGGCGTCTACTGCCACACTAATCGCGATCCCGACGTCCCCGTCATGGACATCCGCATCATCCAGGCGGAAATCGGCAAAGCCAAAGAACTGATCCAAAGTGTGATGGAAGCAATGCGCGCGGAACGCGACAAGAAGGGGTAATTCAACGCAAGGAACAAGGAAGGTTTTGTCGTGCTGGGTTGAATCCGCAGGGCACAACTTACATCACAGCTTCAGCTCCCAAGTCTCCGCTACCAGATCATGACCGAAACTACGGTGCCGTTTCTTCGCCACGCAGCGAAACCCAGCCTGCTTATAAATGTGCCGCGCCGCAATGAGAATGCTCTGCGTCCACAGAGTGATTTTCTTGTATCCGACGCGCCGCGCGAAGCGCACGCATTCGTCCACCAATCTTTTGCCGATTCCCAGGCCGCGCGCGGAAGCCTCCACATGCAGCAAACGCAGCTTCGCGATGGTCTTCGAATGTTTCACCATGAAAACCGCACCCACAGTTTCGCCCTTGCGTTCCGCGATCCAGCACCGCTCGCGCCGCCCGTCGAACTTTTCGATAAAATTCGCGACAATCTTCGCGGCTAGCGCCTCGTACTGGTCGTCCCATCCATATTCCTGCACGTACAGCAAGCTCTGCCGGCTCACCACCCAGCCCATATCTCCCGGCTGATGTGGCCGCAGAATATATGGTTCGCTCTCGACGGCCGCTGGCGCCAGCACCGACTGGATCGCATTCATGGCCGTCACCAGCCGCTGTTGCTCCGCCTGTGAGACGCCTTGCAATCGCGCCGTCACGTCTTCATTCGATCTCTGGTCCAGCGTCGCAATCGCTTTTCGTCCTCGCGCGGTCAACGATAGCAGTGTCTCGCGCCCATCCACGTCCGAGCGCTCCGCGCGTATCAGCCTGTCCTTCTTGAATCCGTGCAAAATGCGGCTCAGGTAACCGGCATCCAGTCCGAGTTCAGCGCCCACCGCCGTCGCGGTAGGCTTCCCTCGGTGCGCGACCTCGTACAACACGCGCCCCTGTGTTAAAGAAAATGCGCTGCCGAGAAGCCCTTCCTGCAACACTCCAATCTTGCGTGTATAAAAACGGTTAAACCGCCGAATCGCCTCCACCCGCCCCATCCTCGCGACATGATTTTTCACGGTTGCACCTGTTCTCACGGTCGCACTGCGCGTCCGTGCCATGCGTGCCATTGTCATGCAACTAGTTGCTTTTGTCAACTAACACAGAAAACGACCATTTCTCTCCATTGCGATCAATCGTCTTCCACCGACTGAACCCGCCTGGCCCATTTTGGAGTGCGGCGGCTCGCCGCCGCTTTCGTCAGAGCCAAGTGTCCTGCGAGAAACGACCCAGGCGAGGCTTGCCTCGCCCGCTGCCCGTCAGTCCCCCTCCCCGCAGACGACCCATTTAATTCTCAATTCCGGCCGTAACCTTTGGCCGGGCCGACAGTTCTATACTATGGCAGCAAGAACTCCGGAGCTCTCGTTGAAGGCCGTACAAGAATTGAGCGAGCGTCGGCTGATCGAGGCGGCTCAGCAGGATCCCAGCCGCTTTGCCGTGCTCTACGAAATTCACTTCGAGCGCGTGTACGCGTACGTCTGGCGACGCATCGGCAACCGCGAAGCCGCCGAGGATGTTACGTCTGAGGTCTTTCACCACGCCTTGGCGAATCTCCCGCGCTTCGAATGGCGCGGCGCTCCGTTTGGCGCGTGGCTTATGCGGATCGCCGCGAACGCCATCGCCGACCGCTGGCGGCGCGGCTGGCGCGAGCAAAGCGACGCGCTCGCAAACGACCCAGCCAGCGCCGAGCCGAGCCCGGAAGAAATCGAAATCCGCGCGCAGCTCTTTCGCCTGGTGCAGGAACTTCCCATCGAACAGCGGAGGGTCGTACAAATGCGCTTCGCTGAAGAAAAAAGCATCCGTGAAATCGCGCAGGCCCTCGGACGCACGGAAGGCGCCGTGAAGCAGCTTCAGTTCCGCGGGATTCAGACCCTGCGCGAAGGAGCCGCTAAAGTTTCCGGCAGAAACGCGGCCGCTAAGACGTCACAGAAAAGGAATCGGTCGGGTGCAGCCAATGCCTAAACGCAACCTGAGCGAACAACTCGATCGGGCCATCCAGGCGCTTCTCACTCCGGGCGCAACGCCGCGCCGCCGCGATGGCGCAGTTCCCAAAGCGCCCGTCGCCGCACTTGCGCGCGTCGCTAGCGAACTCCGCGGCCTGCCCCGCGAAGAATTCCAAGCATCACTACGAGCAAAGCTCGAAGGGGGAACTCCGATGGCCAGCAAACCAGCAGCAGCACCTGAACCGCAGCAGACCGCCACCGCATATTTGATCGTGAACGGCGCTGCCAGCGCTCTTGAATTCTACAAACAGGCTTTCGGCGCTGTAGAGACGATGCGCCTGACGGGCCCGGATGACAGAATCGGCCACGCGGAAATGCGCATCGGCAACACAACCATCATGCTCGCCGATGAATTCCCAGACCACGGCGCCATCAGCGCCAAAACTCTCGGCGGCTCCCCTGTGATGCTCCACCTGCATGTCAGTGACGTGGACGCCGTCGCCGCGCGCGCCATCGCAGCCGGCGCCAAGACCGTGCGCCCAGTGGAAGATCAGTTCTACGGCGAACGGTCGGGGCAATTTTCCGATCCGTTCGGATACACCTGGATGATCGCCACGCGAAAAGAAGAACTAACCCGCGAAGAAGTCCAGCGCCGCTTCGCAGCATTGCAGCAGGCATCGCCCGCTACGCCCGCCGAGGAACCGCAGTCGACACCCTCCGTGCCCTACATCCGCAAAGGATTCCGCACGCTGACGCCGTATCTGCTAGTTCCCGGTGCCGCGAAGCTCATCAACTTCTTCAAAGAGGCTTTCGGCGCTGAGGAAATCTTCCGTGTTCCGCGTCCGGGCGGGAATCTCATCATGCACGCCGAAGTTCGCATTGCCGGCTCGATGGTCGAACTCGCCGACGCGACTGCTGAATTCAAGCCCCGAGCCTCGACGAATATTTTGTACGTGTCTGACGCGGACGCCGCGTTCCAGCGCGCCTTGGACGCCGGCGCCACATCGCTCTCTGCGCCCATGGATCAGCCCTACGGCGACCGCCAGGGCAGCGTGAAAGACCCCGGCGGCAATTCCTGGCACATCACGACGCACGGCAGCGGGCAGCACATCGGCGCAAACACCCCTGCGATCGTTCCGATGTTCCAGGTCCGCGACGCCGGGAAATATGTCGAATTCCTGGAGCAAGCCTTCGGCGCTCGCGAGATATTTGCGGCCAAGGATCCGCAAGGCATCGCGCGGCATGTCCGACTGCGCATGGGAGATTCCATCCTGGCGGGCGGTGAAGCGCACGGAGAATCGCGGTCCGCTCCGTTCCTGCTGCACATGTACGTACCCAATACGGACGACGTGTACGCGGCCGCTGTCCGCGCCGGCGCCACCACGATTCGCGGGCTCGAGGACGCGCCCTATGGCGACCGCACCGCTACGGTGCAAGACCCGTTCGGCAATCTGTGGTCTCTTGCCACGCACATCAAAGACGTGAAGTTTTAGTTTGGCGTGCGGTTAACGCAGGTAGGGATTTTCGGCGCGTTCCGCGCCGATGGTGGTGTTGTCGCCATGGCCGGGGATGACTAGCGTTTCATCGGGAAGCGCGAGCAGCTTTTCGCGGATCGATCTCAAAATATCTTTCATCGAGCCGCCCCAGAGGTCGGTGCGGCCGATGCTGCCTTGAAATAAGGTGTCGCCGGCCACCAGACGCCCCGGTGCCAGCGCGCCTTTGCGAGACGGCGCAAGTTCGCCTGCATGCGTTTTCAAGTGCGTATGCAAATGCGCTTCCGCCGAAGCTTTCGCCGATTGTGGTCTAATGCGATCTACGTACGGTTGCTCGGTCGGCTGCCCTCTCTCCACCAGCAAACCGATGCTTCCCGGCGTGTGACCCGGCGTGTGAATCACGCGCGCGGCGTACGCGCCCCAACGCACGCTGTCGCCTTCTTTTACGAAGTCCTCGATGCGCATGCTCTCCGGCGTGCGCATCCCCAAAAATTGCGCCTGCATGTCCAAGTGCCGGTACAACTCCAGATCGGCCTCGTGGATCAGCACGGGAGCTTTCGTCGCGGCATGCAGCCTCGCCAGGCCTCCCACGTGATCAATGTGCGTGTGCGTGCTTACGATCGCCCGCACATTCAGCTGCTGCGCGCGCAAAATTTCCAGGATGCGCTCGACCTCGTCGCCCGGATCCACCACGATCGCTTCGTGCGTCTCCGGATCGCCAAGGACCGAGCAATTGCACTGCAGCATCCCCACCGGAATAATTTCGTGAATCAGTTTTTCGCTCACGCTGAAAGTATAGCAACTCTTTCGGCGGCGGGTCAGTTTCCAATTAGCGCGTTGAACAGGATGCGGACACTTCTGCTACGATTGCGCCAGCAAAGTGTCCTCAATGCGTCGGACATCGCAATGATAGCTGCGAATAAGAGTAGATGGCTTGCACGACTCGTGTTTGCGGCATTCTTTATTGGAGTTGGCGTAATTCTGCCACTGGGTGTGTTCGTCATTTGGCTGCACACCTATCCGGACGACGTGGACCCAAAGAACATCTACCATGTGCTCTGGAAGCACAGGCTGAACAACAACGTGAATCTTGATTCTGCTTTGGCGGCGATGTCTCACGACACCTGGCCTGTCAGACAGGTACAAGGCTTGACTAGAGAACAGCTTAAGAGCCGTTTTGAATATATCCGAACGCTGGATGAGGCCACTCCGTACCTTCGCGACTGCTATGCGATTCCAGACTCTGCTGGGAAGGCGGAGACGCAAGGCAATCGAGGAGACGTGTTTTTCCTACGCGACAGTCCTTGGATGGTTGTCATGAAAAACGGGAAAGCTGTTGACCTGATCCTCTGCAAGGGCTACGGACCATCGGTATTCAGTTGGCCGGTGAGAGCTGCGGGTTCAATGCGTCGGTGCCCAGATATTTTCGGCGCCATCCGCATTTGGTTTATCGGCGGTATAATCGCCTCCGTTGTAAAACCGTGTTCGTCCGTGCCTGTGGCCGACACCGAGATGCGGCCCGTGCGTGGGCGAGAGGAGGACGATGATATGCATTCGTTACGGGAGCTCTTGCAGGAAGGGCAACAAAGTGGAAAGGCGATCGGGCATTTTAATATTTCTGACCTCGTGCTATTGAAAGCGGTGTTTGGGGCTGCGCGCGAACTGAACGTGCCGGTGTTGGTTGGTTTATCCGAGGGGGAGCGCGAGTTTGTAGGAGTTCGGCAGATCGCGGCCTTCGTGCGAAGCTTACGCAAGGAGTTCGATTACCCGATTTTTCTGAACGCAGATCATACCCACTCCCTCGCGAAGGCGGTGGAGGCTGCAAAAGCTGGGTTTGACTCGATCGTATTCGATATGTCCGTATTGCCCTTTGACCAAAATGTGCAGCAAACCAAGCAGGCGGTCGAAGCGCTGAAATCGATCAATCCTTTGCTGCTCGTTGAAGGAGAAATTGGGGACATCGGAACCGGCTCTGAAATTCACGACCAGGCCCCCGACCTCTTGAAGGGACTCTCAACACCGGAACAAGCGCGACAATTTGTGGAGCGCACCGGAGTGGACGTCCTGGCTCCCGCAGTGGGCAACATGCACGGCATGCTGCGGAGCATGGTGCGGGGAGAAACGAAGAAGCGGCTCGATATCGAGCGGATCGTCAGCATCAAGCGAGCGGCGGGGGTTTTCTTGACGCTTCACGGCGGCTCAGGAACCGATGATGAAGACTTGCGCAAGGCAATCGCGGCGGGGATCAACATTGTCCACATCAATACTGAACTGCGTGTCGCCTGGAGACGCGGTTTGGAAGAGGGTTTGGCCAAACATACTGAGGAAGTGGTGCCATACAAGATTTTGCCGTCGGCCTTGGATGCAGTGAAACAGGTGGTCAGCTCGCGCTTGCAGCTGTTCAATGGTGAACGGCGTTTGGCTCAAGGAGTCTAGGCCCGGTCTGCCGCTGTTTCACGAACTCCTGATGCGAGCCCATCCGTTCGTCCGATAACCACGTCGTTAATCAGACGCGCGCCCCGCCCGCCGTCAGCAATCGCCGAATGGTTACGGCTCGCTGGCACGGGAATTCGGGCGAACTGTCACTATTACCACTATGCACTGGAGCGCCCCCGCTCTAACTTCAGGTGTGGCTCACACCCCTGCCGCTAGCGGGCAAACCATTTCGCGCTACCTCGTTCTGGAGGAACTAGGAAGCGGCGGCATGGGCGTAGTGTACAAAGCGCAAGACAATGAGCTCGGGCGGTTTGTCGCCTTAAAGTTCCTGCCCGAAAACGCAGCCGAAGATCCGCTTGCCCTGGAACGCTTTCGCCGCGAAGCACGACGTGCATCTGCGCTCAATCACCCGAACATCTGCACCATCTACGAAATTGGGATCCACGAAGGACATCCGTACATCGCCATGGAGTATCTGGATGGCGTGACCCTGAAATATTGGATAGCCGCAGGCACGTTGGATATGGAGCGGATTATTTCGATTGCCATCGAGATCTGCGATGCGCTCGATGCCGCGCATAGCGAGGGCATCATTCATCGTGACATCAAGCCCGCCAACATTTTCGTCACGAAGCGGGGTCGCGTCAAAATTCTCGACTTTGGTCTGGCGAAAAGCATGCGTCAGGGGGGCCTCGCAAACCAGATGGCGACGCACCCGACACAACCTTTATCCTACGCCGCCGAAGAGCACCTCACCAGCCCGGGAACGGCCTTGGGCACTGTGGCTTACATGTCTCCGGAGCAAGTACGGGCCGAGGAATTGGACGGCCGCACGGACCTGTTCTCCTGTGGGATCGTTCTCTACGAGATGGCGACGGGGAGGCTCCCGTTTCAAGGTGCCAGTTCGGGCGTCCTGACGGAAGCCATCCTCAATCGCAATCCGGTGGCTCCCGTACACCTGAATCCCAACGTTCCGCCGGCCCTGCAGGAGGTGATTCGCAGAGCGCTGGAGAAGGACCGCAATCTGCGCTATCAGAACGCGGCCGATATGGGGGTTGAGCTGCAACGGCTGAGGCGAGATTCCGATTCGGGCTGGAGAAGTGAGCAAGAAGGAACGGAACCGCTCGCGGCACCAATCGCAGGTCACTTATCGTCGAGCAGCAAGCGCAGGGCGCATTCTTCGTCGATGCAAACAGCTGCGGTCCGGCCACAACGAGTCTCCAAGATCATTCACTCGCTTGCAGTTTTACCGTTCGAAAATGCTAGTGGCGAGACCGAGCACGAGTATCTCAGTGACGGGATCACAGGGAGTCTGATCAATACTCTGGCAACGGTTCCGAAACTGCGCGTGATGGCGCAGAGCACCGTATTTCGGTACAAGGGCCGGAAAATTGACCCTCAGGCCATCGGTCGCGAGCTAAATGTGCGCGCGGTGCTTACCGGAAGAATAATGCACCTCGGCGGCTCTTTGCGCATCGGGACCGAATTAGTTGACGTCGCCACAGGTTCTCAGTTGTGGGGCGCGCAATATAATCGCAAGCCCGACGACATCTTTGTGGTCCAGGACGAAATTTCCAACGAGATATCGGGAAAATTGCGGTTACAGTTGACCCGGGCCGAAAAGAAGCGGCTGACAAAACACCACACGGAAAATGCCGAGGCGTACCGGCTTTACCTGCAGGGCCGTCACCACTGGAACAAGTGGACCGAACAAGGGTTCTATAAGGCGATCGATTACTTTCAACAGGCAGTCGAGAAAGATCCCAGCTACGCGCTTGCCTATGCCGGTGTGGCCGATTCCTACGTACTCTTGGGATGGAACAGTTATCTGCCGCCGAAGGAAGTGTTCCCGAAGGGCAAAGCCGCGGCAAGGATGGCCCTACAGCTCGACCCGGATCTCCCCGAAGCGCACGCGTCCTTGGCGGCACTGTTGTGGCTGCATGATTGGCGGTGGGAAGAGGCCCAGATCGAATTCAAGCGGAGCCTTGAATTGGACCCCACATATCCAACTGCCAACCATTGGTACGCCGAGTATCTGATGACCATGGGGCAACACGCAGCGGTTATGGCCAGGATGAAAAGAGGCCAGGAGCTCGATCCGCTGTCTCTAATTATCAACGTGGCCGTCGGGTGGGCCTTCTATAATGACCGCCGATACGACGAAGGCATCGAACAACTGCGCCGAACGGTCGAATTGGACCCAAACTACCCTGTCACGTACTGGATTCTCGGACTGCTGCTTAGGGAGACGGGCCGCTACGAACTGGCCATGACCGAGGGCGAAAAGGGGGTCAAGCTTTCAGGCGGTAGCCCCCTGATGCGCGCGGCGTTGGCGCACACTTTTGGCGCGGCGGGTAGGACAGCAGAAGCAGTTCAGACGCTCGATGAGCTGACCGAGCTAGCCAAGCACAGGTATGTCGCACCGTACTTCTTCGCTGGGATCCATGTCGGCTTAGGAGAAAACGACCGCGCAATTGCATACCTGGAGAAATCGTACGAAGAGCATTCCCACTGGCTCATCTATCTTCACATAGATCCGAGCATGGACGGCCTGCGGGACAACCCGCGTTTTCAAGACTTGTTGCAGCGTGTCGGCCTTCCTGCGCCGACGGGCGCGAACCCCGCCTGAGGAAAGTGCGGTCGGAGTATGCGGAATCGCGAAATCGGAAGCTCAGCCGCGGCCATTGTCACCCGCGTTGACTTGTCTAGGCGGCGAATCTAATATGTGCACGGAATGACTGACTCCCAGCCCCTTATCGGGCAAATCATCTCTCAATATCGCGTTATCGAACGGCTTGGCGGCGGTGGCATGGGCGTGGTGTATAAGGCCGAAGACACCAAGCTCGGGCGCATGGTCGCGCTGAAATTTCTGCCGGACGAAGTCTCGCAGGACAAGCTGGCGCTCGATCGCTTTCTGCGCGAAGCGCGCGCCGCGGCAGCGCTGAGCCATCCCAACATCTGCACGATTTTTGAAATCGGCGAATACCAGGGGCGCAGTTACATCGCCATGGAATTGCTGAAGGGTGCCACGTTGAAACATCGCATTACCGGCGGCCCCATGGCGTTCGATGCCCTGCTCGATTCTGGCATTCAGTCCGCCGACGCGCTCGACGCCGCGCACTCCGAAAGCATCATCCATCGCGACATCAAGCCCGCGAATATTTTTCTCACCGACCGCGGCCAGACAAAAATTCTGGATTTCGGCCTGGCCAAAATGATGGCCACCCCCGGCAGCGACGGCCACACCACTTCGGGCAGCGCCACCCTCGACGACGCCAACCTAACCAGCCCGGGCATCGCCGTCGGCACCGTGGCGTACATGTCGCCGGAGCAAACGCTCGGCAAAGAGCTCGACTCCCGCACGGATATTTTTTCGCTCGGCGTCGTGCTGTACGAAATGGCCACCGGCCGCCAAGCTTTCTCCGGCTCCACATCCGCCGCTGTTTTTGATGCGATCCTGCATCGCGCGCCCGTCGCGCCTGTGCGCATCAATCCCGAAGTTCCGCAAGAACTCGAACGCATCATTAATAAATCCTTGGAAAAAGATCGCACCATGCGCTACCAGACGGCCGCGGACCTGCGCACCGATTTGAAGCGGCTACAGCGTGATTCGGGCTCGAGTAAAACGCAGTTCAGCACCGCGGAGAATTTCAGCTCTGCGAATCTCGGCGCTACCACTGCCGCTGCCGGCTCATCTGGCGCGAACTCCGCCGCCGTCGCGCCGCCATCGCCGCCGTCAGGCTCGGGTTCGTCGGCGAAAGTTTCCTCCAGCGGCTCCGGCAGCGCCGCCATCGTCCTGGGTGAAGCCAAAAAGCACAAAGGTAAACTCATAGCCGGGATGGTGGTCCTGGCGCTCATCGCCGCCGCAGCCGTCGCATTCTTCCTCTTCAAATCGCACGGCCACGGGAACGCTCTCACCGCACAAAACATGCGCCCCGAAAAACTCACCGAATCCGGCAAAGCAGCCGGCGTCGCGATTTCTCCCAACGGACAATACGTGGTCTATGTCTTGCGCAATGGCGAAATGCAAGGCCTGATGGTCCGCCAGGTCGCTACTGGCAGCGACGTGCAAATCCTCGCGCCCGCCGTCAGCATCTTCTACGGCCTCACTTTTTCCCCCGACGGCAACTACATCTATTACTGCGAAGCCTCCAAAGAGAACCAGCTCTTCAGCTCGCTCTACAAAATGCCCGTGCTCGGGGGCAACCCGCAGCAGATAGTGCGCGATATAGACACCTCCATCACCTTCTCTCCCGACGGCAAGCAGTTCGCCTTCATCAGAGGAATTCCAGACAAAGGTGTCTTCAATCTGCTGGTCGCGAATGCGGACGGCTCGGGGGAAAAGGTTCTCATCTCTAAGAGCGGCAACATATCTACAAATGGCCTTCTGGCTCCTGCGTGGTCCCCGGATGGAAGGACGATCATCTTTGCCTCATTGCTGCCTTCCGTCAGCAGCCAGCTCAACGAATTCAGTCTCGACACCGGAGCGGTTCGCACGCTCTACGCAACCCGTGGAGCTCTGGGCCGGCCGCATTGGCTGCCGGATGGAGACGCGCTATTGGTTCCCATGCGCGACGAGAGCGGGGGCGCGCAAGGCCAACTTTGGAAAGTGTCCTATCCCTCGGGAGAAGCGCAGCGGCTGACCAACGATCTGACGGACTATAGTTTGCCCTGGCTGGACCTGACGGCGGACGGCTCGTCAGTTGTCACCGTCGAAACCAGCGTTTCGCTGGATCTGTGGGCCGCGCCCGCGGGCGATTCCTCGCGTGCCACGCAGCTCACCTCGGGCGGCCCTTCCATATTCGGAGTTTCGATTTTGAGCAGAGATCGCGTCGTGTTCGTCAATCGAAATCGCGAGGTCTTCACCGCGAACTTCGACGGAAGCGATCGCACCCTGGTAGCAGGCAGCGATCGCAATATCCTGTTCGTGTACGGTTGCGGCGACGGGAAACACATCGTGTACTCTGTCCCGAGCGGTAACGGATCAGCAATCTGGCGTATGGACGCGGACGGTTCTAACACAGTGCAGCTGACGCACGACAAGTCCGCGCTTCTCCCGGTGTGTTCGCTCGATGGTTCGATGGTAACTTTCGACTACGAGGATCAATTGAGCAGTTGGCGCATGGGAATTGATGGCACGAATCCGACTTCGCTGAGTCTGCAACATCAGACGAGCCCATTCGTGTTCTTGTCGAGGGATAACAAGCTCGTGCTATACCGGCTTGGGCATCCGGAGTCGCCGCAAAGGCGCGATGATTTGGTCGCGGCGCCTGTGCAAGGCGGCCCACCCGCTTTTTCCTTTGAAGTTCCTATTGGGGGCGGCGCACAAGGCTTGCCGCAATGGGCGCCAGATGGTCACGGCGTGGACTTCGTTCTGACGCGCGGAGGCGCCACGAACATTTGGCGGCAACCCGTTCCCAGCGGCACGCTGAAGCAAATCACAAATTTTCCCAGCGGCATCATTCGCTCTTTCAACTGGTCGCCCGACGGGAAGATCCTGTTTCTCTCGCACGGTACACAATCCAGCGAGATCATCTTGCTGAAGAGCGGGAAGAACTAGTCGTTGCCGTCAATTACACTCAATTTTCCCGGCGCGATGAGGATCACCACCGGCTGGTCAGCGGAAGAGCAGCGCGCACGGTGCAGCCCTCGCCGGCGACACTTTCGATGCTGAAGACCCCGCCAACATCTTGCACGCGTTCTCGCATTCCCGAGATCCCCACGGTGAAATCTGGCGTTGATCCGACTGCAAGGGGCTGCATGCCCTGCCCTTGATCGGTGATTTCCAGGACGACGCTCTGGGATTCACGGAACAAACGAACGGCGGCGGTGCTGCTTCCGGAATGGCGATACACATTATTCAGGGCTTCCTGCGTGACACGAAACCGTGTCAATTCGGTCTCGGCTTTCAAGCGACCCAGGTCCGTCGCGAGCTGCAACGATATGATAATTCCGCTGCGACTGGAGAAACCGCGCACCAGCCATTCCAGCGCGGATACTAAGTCCATCTCTTCGATCGTAGGCGGATGCAGAAGATAATAAATGGAACGGATTTCTCCGGCCGCCGAGTGGATCAAGTCCCGGCATTCCGCTACAACCTTTTGATATTGGGGATTCTTTTCGTCCAGGAACGTCCGTATTTTGCCTAGGGCCAAGCTCAACCCGGTGATGTACATTCCGACACCGTCGTGCAGCTCTCTGGCGACTTTCCGGCGTTCATCGTCTTGTGACTGAAGCAGGCGTCCCGACAAATGCCGCAGCGCAGATTCGAACCTCTTGCGCTCGGTGATGTCTTCGCCTGAGCTGAGGGTGCCGATGACTCGCTCTTCGCGGTCTCGCAATATCGAATAGCGCCAGCCAATCATTCTTTCTTCGCCAGAGCTGGTGACGACGGGGTTCTCGATGTAAGTCACTTCGCCATTCAGCAGCCTGCGGAAACTCGCCCGCAGCTCGCGCCTGATTCTCGTGGGCGCACAGGTATCAATCCAGTCGCGCCCCAGCAGCTGGTTCTCTTCCCATCCCAGGGTCGCGCATCCCTTGCGATTGATCAGTGTGATGCGCCCCTCCGCGTCCAGCGCCAACAGAATCACGTCCGCGATGTCTAGGTAACGCTGCGCACGATCGCGCTCCTGGTAAATCAAGTCGTTTGCCCGTTTGCGCTCAGTGCTGTCTTGCCCCAGCGCGGCGACTCGCTCTACTCCGGTTGGTCCGCTGCTGGGAAAGAACGATATGAAGCGGATTCTCTCGCCCAGCTGGGGATACGCATACGTCAGCTCGAATTTAACGACGTGATTCTGAAAACATTCATCCAGCTTCGGCTTTACGATCTTCTCGAATATTTCCGGATCCACGACCTCACGGGCCAGATGGCCGATAAATTGTTCTCGCTGCCCTCCACGAAAGTTCAAGTACGCACGATTCGCCATCAGATAGCGGTAGTCGTGGTCCAGCACTACGATCATCTCTTCGAGGTTCTCCACCACCGCTTCGAATTCGCGGAATCTGTCTGTACCTGAGGAGTACGACTGCGTGTCGTCAACACTGCGTAACAACGCGGCGCGAGGATTATTGGAATGCATTTCAACTACCAGGCTTGCAAGAGGATTTACACGCGAGAAACTCCATTCAATCCAGGTCGGGAGCGAAAGGAGCTGCGACTGCTGAGCGTCGAATGCGCCCGGATTGAAAACGGCGAGCGCGTTTCGCCGGGATCTAGTTCAATTTACTCACTGAGGCGTAGTCTGGACCTGATTTGCGCCGTCGCCAAGAGAACTGCTGTACGGAAAACTACGCATATCCTGAGTGCGGCCGGGCGCGTGGCCCGGAGTCAGCGCTTATCAGCGTCCGGCCGCGTCGCAGCGTCATCTGATAATATGAAACTGCGTCGCCCTGGGCGTGATTTGCCAGCGCGATCTGAAGATTATGGATACGCCGCTACTGGAAGAGCACAAACTTGCTGGCGCGACTCTCGCGTCCTATCACGGTTGCAACTTGCCGGAATCCTGCACTACCTTTCCGGACGAATTCCGCGCCGCGCGCGAGGCTGTGGCGATCTTCGATACCAACTGGCACACCATTATCGAACTTACCGGGCCGGACCGCGTGCGTTATTTGAACGCCATCGTTTCGGGCGACGTGAAGAGTCTCGGCGAAGGCCGCGGGACGCTGGCGTTGCTGCTTACACCGCAGGGGCACATCTTGGCCGAGCTGGAGATTTACGCGCTGCAGGACAAATTGCTGGTTCTTTCGCACGCTTCGGCGCGCGAAAGAACCATCGCCACGCTCGATAAGTTCATCATCATGGACGATGTGACGCTGAGCGACGTCACGGAGCAGTTTGGCAGCCTTGCGGTTGAAGGACCGCGCGCTGGCACAGTGATCGCGGAAGCTTGCGGGTTGGCGCTCGAAGGTTTTTCGGAGCACGCGATCGCGGAAGTGGAGATCGATGGAGTCGCGTGCCATTTGATCCGACACTCACACTTTGGCTTGCCGGGCGCGGAAATTATCGCGCCGGGTGAGCATCTCGGGATGCTGTGGAAGAATCTGCGCGCCAGCGTCGTTGCGCAACACGGCGCTGCGATAGGAATGCGCACGCTGAATTCCCTGCGCCTCGAAGCCGGCGTTCCATGGTTCCCTGACGATTTCAACGACACGGTGATTCCACACGAAGCCGCGCTGGAAGCGACGCACATCAGCTTCAGCAAAGGCTGCTACACCGGACAGGAAATTGTGGAGCGCGTGCGCTCGCGCGGCCAAGTCAATCGCCGCCGCGTGCGGCTGAAGTTCTCGACCGCCGCTCCACCAGCCCCACTGACGCGTTTGCGCGCGCGCGACAGTGCAGACAGCGGCGCGGAACCGAAAGAAGTCGGCATCGTAACCAGCTCCGCGTTTTCACCCGCTGCGGATGCCGCGATCGGAATGGCCTACGTGCGTCGCGAATATAATTCGCCTGGCAGCATCCTCGATTTCAACGGCGGCACTGCGACGGTTGTTGCCGCCATAAATACGTAGCACATCGTTTAAGACTTCTGCTTGGTTTGCGCCGGCCTTTCACCTATATTCCGCTTGTGATGACATCTCCCGACTCCGAACGCGAAGGGCAACGCCTTGCGGAGGTTTACGCCGGCAAGACAAATGAGGAGCTGACGAGCCTCGCGTATGAAGGCGGATCGCTTACAGAGCTGGCACGAATCGCATTGAAGCGCGAGTTGTCGCGCAGACGGATGCACGTCGCCATCCGAGAGTCGCCGGCTCCAACGCCTGAGTTACCCAGCCTCGTGACTCTGCGTCAGTTTTTGACCGTGCAAGAAGCTGTGATGGCGAAAAGCATTCTGGATTCCGCGGGAGTCGATAGCGTTCTGGCGGACGACAACGTCATCAGCATGAATTGGCTTTGGTCAAACGCGCTCGGTGGAGTCAAACTTCAGGTGAGAAAGACGGATGCCGCAATTGCCTCGGACTTGCTCGAGCAGAAGCTTTCCGAAGCGGCAGCAAACGCGGAGTCGGACGAACCCGCGAACGAATGATGCGCCCGATGTTAGAGACGACTTGAAAATCTTGTTGCGGCGGAAACTCGGGCTAAAATCGATTTCAACTTTTAACTGTGAACCGTGAAACAAATGTTCAGCTTTTGCTGAAATTCATGGAGCGCATGAAGCTGCCGCGATCGTTGTCGATTTTTTTCTGCAGTTGGAAAATGGCGTAGAGGAGAGCTTCGGGGCGCGGTGGGCAGCCTGGGACGTATACGTCAATCGGGATCACTTGATTGACGCCTTGTACTACCGCGTAATTATTGAAGACGCCGCCGGAGGTGGCGCAGGCGCCCATGGAGATAGCCCACTTGGGTTCGGGCATTTGCTCGTAGAGTTGTTTGATTACCGGGGCCATTTTCACGGAGACGCGGCCGGCGACGATCATTAAATCCGATTGCCGCGGGGAGCCGCGAAAAACTTCCGCGCCGAAGCGGGCGATGTCGTAACGCGACGACGCCATGGACATCATTTCGATGGCGCAACAGGCGAGGCCGAAGGACATTGGCCAGATCGAACTGCGGCGCGCCCAGTTGACCACCTTGTCCAGCGACGCGAACAAGATTCCTTCCTCCTTCAGGAAGTTCGCATCCTGTCCTGGCGCTTCGAGTGTGACGCCCTTTGCGAGTTCGACAGCCATGGCCTATGTGACTCCGTAGCGGCGCAACTGCTGGCACCGACTGTACTCATTTTGCCTGTTTGCGCTGCACTTTGCAACGCAACGCGCGCGTTGTTCCCGTGTCGGTCGCTGGCATCTCGGCTTCCCCACCGCGCGACTTCTTAAGCGCAATTCGTGCAACACAAATTCGTCAGTGCACCTCGATGGTCAGCTGCGCGGTCTTGGTGTTGCCCTTGCCATCGTCGGCTGTGAACGTGTATGTCGTCGTTTTCTTTGGCGAGACCTGCATGCAGCGGTCCACGGACGGCCAGACGTTTGCGACCGGTGGATCCAGCTTTACCGACTTGGCGTTGGAGACGCCGTAGCACATATCCACAGTGTCGCCGCGTTGAATCTTTCCAGGCGTCGCGTAAAAACTTATGATCTTGAAATCGCTGCCGCCGAGCAGTTCGACGGATTTTTCGGCTGCGTCGCGTTGGGCGGCGGCTTGCGTGCTTTTTTGCTTCGCGGCGAGATCTTGATTTTCCTGCCAGCGCGACCAGAAGACGAAAGCTGTGTATCCGACTACGATCGCGGCGAGCACGCCAAATACCGTCCACATGTTCCGCAAGGTGCGCGGCGTTTTTTGTTCCGGCTGCTGGAGCATTCCCGTTTTCCTCCGGCCCGTTTCACGGCCGAATTTCTACTGCCGTTCCCACCGCGACAAGAGGATAAATCTCCTCAATTTCCGCATCGGTCACCGCGATGCAACCATCGGTCCGGTCTTTTTCGCGATGCATGCTGCCGAGCCACGCATACTTATTTTCGAGCCCATGAATTTCAATCTCGCCGCCTGGATCGACGCGCAGTTTTTTCGCCCGCGCACGGTCCGCCGCATTCGGATATGAGACATGCCGGGCAAGATGAAATCGGCTCGCCGGTTTCTTTTCGTCAATCGTGTACTTCCCTTCCGGCACTTTGTGATCGCCCGCGCGTTCCTTTGCTCCAACCGGCACCGTACTCAGCGCAACTTTGTAAGTCTTCAGGGCGTTTCCTTTGCTCATCAGCGTCATCGTGTGTGCGGACTTCTCAACCACAATAAGGTCAACCTTTTTCTGCTGCGCAACGGTTCCGGCCAGCGCGGTCGCTTGCAGCAGCGAGGCGACGAGCAGTAGTGCGCAGCGAATCCACATTGTCACGCCACCTTAAGGACGATTTTGCCGAAGAGTTCGCGGTTTTCCATGCGCTGGTGGGCCTCGGCGCATTTTTCGAGCGGCAGGACTACGTCAATCACGGGCTTGAGGAGGCCGCGGCGCAGCAGTTCTAGCGCGGAAAATAATTCGGCTTTGCTGCCCATGAAGGAGCCGAGGATGCTGAGGTGGCGCGTGAAAAGATACGCGATGTTGATTGCGCCATCGAAACCTGTGGTGGCGCCGCAGGTGACCAGGCGGCCACCGACAGCGAGGCTGTGGATGCTGCTGTCCCATGTGGCTTGGCCGACGTGCTCAAAGACGACCTCGACGCCGTGGCGATTGGTTAGGCGTTTTACTTCGTCGGCAATTTTTTGGGTGGAATGGTTGATGACAGCATCGGCGCCGAGTTCCCTGGCCTTCTCGAGTTTTGCGTCGGAGCCGGCGGTGGCGATCACGCGCGCGCCTGCGGCTTTGGCGACTTGAATCGCTGCGCTGCCGACGCCGCTGCCTGCGCCTAGCACCAGGACGGTTTCGGCGGGCTGCAATTTTGCGCGGCCGATCAGCATGTGCCACGCGGTGAGTGAAACCAGCGGAAACGCGGCGGCTTCTTCGAAGGAAAGTTTTTCTGGAATCGGGACGCAATTTACAGCTGGGGATCTCACGAACTCGGCGCAGCCGCCGTCAACGCCCTGACCGAACAGAGTGTAAGCGCGGCACATGCTGTCTTGCCCACAGAGGCAGCTGTCGCACTGGCTGCAGGAAATTCCCGGCTGCAGCAGGACGCGCTCACCGACTCTTACGTTGGTGACTTTATCGCCGACGCGGGCGACCTCGCCGGCGATGTCGCTGCCGGGGATGTGCGGCAGGGGGACAGCCAAATTCGGGAGGCCCATGCGCAGCCAGAGGTCGAGGTGATTCAGGGCGCAGGCGCGCACGCGGACCAGGACTTCGTAGGGACCGATCTGCGGTTCCGGGACATCTTTGTACTGCAGAACTTCGGGGCCGCCGTGCGTGGCGTAGACGATGGCTTTCATGGGCGCTCCTGGGTTTGGTTGAGGCCCACAATTAACAACGGTGGTGGAATTGAGTCAAGTGTCGAGATGGTTCGCGCGCGCCACGTCGCCGAGCGATCAGTGGGCGGCTACGTAGAGGTTGGGAAATTGTTGTTGGAGATGTTGGACCTTGGGGAGATCAAAGGTGGCGATGTAGGGGTTGTCGGGATGATTGGTGGCGTAGTTCTGGTGGTAGTCTTCGGCGCGGTAGAAGGCTTTTAGTGGAGCGATTTGGGTGACGATGGAGCTGGAGAACACTTTGGCTTGGTTGAGTTGGTCTACGTAGGCTTGGGCGACGCGTTGTTGATCTGGCGTCGCGAAGAAAATTGCGGAGCGGTATTGCGTGCCGCTGTCTGGGCCTTGGCGATTTAGTTCGGTGGGGTTGTGGGCGACCGAGAAAAACACTTTCAGGAGCTGGCCTAGCGTGATTTGCGACGGGTCGTAGATGATTTCCACGGATTCGGCGTGGCCGGTTTCGCCACTGCTGACATCTTCGTAGTCGGGATTTTTTGCCGTGCCGCCAGCGTAGCCTGACGTGGCGCTCGTGACGCCTTTCACGTGTTGGAAGACGGCTTGCACGCCCCAGAAGCATCCTCCTGCTACTACTAGCGTGGATTGACCTTTTTGTGGGGCGAGAGATTGATCCACGGCGGGATCGGGGAGCGCGGTGGCGGCGCTGGCTGCGTCGTGGCGGAGCGCGGCGTAGAGGACTAGCATCGCGGCACAGAGGATTAAGCTAATTTTTATCGAGCGATTCATTTTTTTGCCTTTGGGCGTTGGCGGCCCGGTATCTCTGTTAGATGCGGTAAAGAGCGTTTCGGCTTTTTGCGATGATTCATCGAGCAACGTGAAAGATGCCCGCCTAAAAATCAGGCGGCCGCTACAAAGTCAAAAGCTGACGTGACCGGCTACGCCCTCGATCACTTGGACTCTAAACCCCCACCCTTCGCATGAACCAACGTCGCGAAGGATGGGGCACCCGCAAAACCAAATGCGTCACGCGCATGTTGGCCTTCGTGCATCGTTCCGCAAGCTGATTAGCCGAAGGTGAACGCGAAGGCTTGCACACCTGGGTCTTGGAATTCGATTTCGAAGGTGCGGTCTTCTACTGGGCCTTTTTGGCGGATTAGCTGATAGAGGCGATGGCCTTGGACTGTGCCGACGCCGCTTGCGTCGGTGTCGCTGCCGTGGTCGTCGCCGGGGGCTGTGCCGTCGAGTGTGACTTTGAAGCGGATGGCCTTGCCGGTTTTTGTCTGGCCTAGCACTAGATGCAAATCGCGTGCGTGAAAACGGAAGATCACTTTGCCAGGGGCGGATTCCAGCACGGCGCTTTCGGGGCCTACTTTCCAGCTGCCGCCTAGCGCCCATTGATTTAACGTGAGGCGGGGGAGCGGGGTGTACGCCATGCGCGTGTCCTGCGCAAATAATTGCGCGGAGGCGAAGTGCTCGGCACGTTTGTAACCTATATAGGTTTCGGGGGAGCGCGTGTCGGCGAGATCGGGGGCTGCTTCGGCGCCAGTCGCGGAGACCTTGATGGTGCCATCAGCTAGGGATTTCGCGCCGTGGTCTTTCAGGAGCTGTTGGATTACGCGTTCGGATTCTTCATATTCGCCTTCGCCGAAATGGTGATAGCGGATACGGCCTTGGCCATCGATGAAATAGTGGGCTGGCCAGTATTCGTTGTGGAAGGCCTGCCAGATTTTATAATTGCTGTCGATGGCGACGGGATAGGTGATTTTCAGGTCGCGGACGGCTTGTTCGACGTTCGCGCGTTCTTTTTCGAATGCAAATTCGGGCGTGTGCACACCGATTACTACCAGGCCAGCGTCTTTGTATTTTGCGGACCAACCTTCTACATACGGAAGCGCGCGGAGACAGTTGATGCACGAGTAGGTCCAGAAATCTATCACTACTACTTTGCCGCGGAGTTGGTCGCGGGTTAGCGGGGCCGAATTGAGCCAGGCGACTGCGCCGGATAGTTCGGGCATCGGGCCTTCGTCGGCGAGAGGTGGGCTGGGTTCGACGGTGCTGGCTGGTGCGAGCGCGGCTGCGGGCTTGGGTGCGCCGAGCGCGTGGATCAGATGTTCTTCGGCTGTGGCGGTGTTGACGAAAGAAAATCTCGCCAGGAGGTTGGTATCCCAGCCTAGCGCGATGGCGACTACTCCCAGGATCACGGCTACGCCCAGAGTGCGGCGGATCCAGGTGTCGAAGCGCAGAGAACTTTTCATCGTGGAGAAGACCTTCTTTCCGGCGAAGAGCGCGATGCCGAGCGAAGTGGCGGCGCCAAGCGCATAGGATAATAGCAAGAATGAGGAGCGCGCACCGGGGCCTTGGATGGCGGCTCCGGTTAAGATGAGGCCTAGGATTGGGCCGGCGCAAGGAGCCCAGAGCAGGCCGGTGGAAATTCCGAGTGCGAAAGATTTCGCGACGCTTTGCTCTTCCGACCAAGGTGCGCCTTGCAAGCGGCTGCCGGCGCGGACGAGTGGGCGCGTGAAGATTTCCGCTAGCTCCGGGAAAAGTAGGGTGAGTCCGAGAATTAGAAAGACAGCCATGGCGACGTAGCGTCCGCCTTGATTGAGGCGGACTACCCAGTGGCCACCGTATGCGGCTGCGGTTGCGACTAGTGAAAACGTTAGCGCCATGCCGAGCAGCAGAGGGAGGCCGGCGCGGCGGAAGGGGTGGTCGGCGCGGGCGAAGACGAAGGGGAGCACCGGGAGGATGCAGGGGCTGAGGATCGTCAGGACGCCGCCGACGAAGGCTAATAGATAGATCAACATTGCGTGTGCAAATGAGAACTTGGGGTGCGGTGACGCAAGAGAGTTTGCCCCCTATCTATATGTACGATCGAATGAGGCCGATCGGATTGCCGGCTGCGGTAATCTCGTCGGCAGACGGGTGACGCGAAAATGAATTTACCACAGGTACGCGGCGTGCATGTGGATCCGCAGACGCGCTGCGGACATTATCACGGGGCCACGGATATCATCGCGATCAAGCTGAAGTGCTGCGGGGAATATTATGCGTGCAAGGATTGTCATATCGAGCTGGCGGGGCATGCGATTATCGCGTGGCCCGAAAGCGAGTGGGACTGTGTCGCGATACTTTGTGGGGGTTGCCGGGCCGAGTTGACGATTCGGGAGTATATGGGGTGCGAGTCGCGTTGTCCGGGATGTGGGGCGGCGTTTAATCCGGGGTGCCGGAAACATTATCATTTCTATTTTGAGTTCGGTGAGGGTTTACAGGAGTAGCGGCGAAGTTAGGTTTGCGTCGGGTTGTTCGCGGGATTGTTTTTCGGATTTTGGGATGTCGTCGCGGGTTAGGGACGCGAAGCGGTTTAGGGCTTGGAGGGCTTCGTAGGCTACGGCTGCTAGTAGGACTGCGATGGTCCAGAACACTTGGCCTCCTGTTGCGTGGGCTCTGTTGGTAGTGATGCGGGCGGGCGAATCGTTTCAGGACTATTTGTGGAACGATCAAAGATTTAACACAGAGGGCACAGAGGAACTGCGGAGAAAAATCTGAGAAAGACAGAGGCGTGAGCCGCAGAGAAGCAGAGTGCGCAGAGAAAGGCGGGAGAGATCCTTCGCCCGGCATGAGGCAAAGGCGCCGGACTCAGGATGACGATGCTTCTCGCATCATCAGAAAAGCGAGGAGCACAGGCGGGATCGCCTATGCTACCAAGGCCGATCTCGCAGCGCGGCGAAATTAATGGACGTCGCGGGATTTCAGAGATACGAGAACTGCGGCTAGCAGGGTTGCCAGCATGGCGCTTAGCGCGGCTATCGTTTGGGCGAAACTGTAACGCAGATTTTCTGTGCCGCTGGCGCGGGGGGCTGGCTCGCGATTGTTTGCATCGCCCGTGACGGCTTCGGGGACAACCATTGTTGCTGCGTCTACTCCTTTGCCGCCGGTGGGGCAGGCGTCCCACATTTCTACGCCAGGTGGGTAGCCGCAGTTGTGGGCGCGGGCTTCGTTTACTACGTTGCGTTCGAAGGCCCAGCGTGAAGGCACTAGCCTACTGATCCAGCGGGCGGGGGTGGGCATTTTGTAGGCGGCGCGGACACCTCCGCCTAGCGCTAGGATTGGCAGCAAGACGATCGGTAACAGAGCGATGGCGCTTTCGGTGGTGCTGCTGTGGGCGGAAATTGCGAGGCCCAGCGCGGCGCCTACTAACGAGGAAAGCGTCAGGACCGTTAGCGTTTCAAAGAAATTCCCTTTCAGACCGCAGAGGACCGTGACAATCCCCAGCAGTGCGAGGCATTGAAAAACGCAGAGGCCGCAGAGCACCGCAAATTTCGAAAAGGCGTAGGACGGGAGTTTGAGATTTACCATGCGCTCGCGCCGATAGATGGACCATTCGCCGACGATGTCGCGGGCGGCGTTGTTGCAGCCGAACCAGATCGCGGCGACGACCATGAGGAATTCGATTTCAGCGATGCTGCCGCCTAGTTCGCTGAACGTTTTTGCCGCGGCCATCGTCGGCACGACTCCTGGGGCGTTCAAGTTCGGCGGCTCTTTCAGCGCGCCGAAAATCAGCACGATGAGGAATGCGAACAGCGGAGCTTGCAGAGCCAGGATCACAAACTGAGCGCGGTCGCGGAATTTCAAGATCAGGTTGCGGTGGACGAGTTGGACCCATTGCTTGGTGCTGAAGCGGCGGATCGTCGAGGGCCGCGCTTGCGAGGCGGCTTCGGGGACTTTTCCGGCGCGGTCCACGATGAATTGTTTGTGGTATTCGGATTTGGCGAAGCGGCCGCACCATTCGGGCGTGGGGGCGCTGTTCAGTCCTGTGAGAAGCATTTCGGGGCTGAGGTCGTGGCCGTCGGCGGAGGCGGTTTCGCCGGCGGGGCGCGGGCGAAAAAACTGGATGGAATCGGGATAGGCGGGGCCGAAGTAGGCCATGGCGCCGGGGCCCCCGGAATCGCGGGAGATCATGATGAGGTCGTCAAACTTGCGGAAGATGTTGATGCTGGGTTGGTGGATCGTGGTGATGATCGTCTTGCCGTCGCGGGCAAGACGCTTGAGCAATTCGATCACGCCTTCGGCGTCGTAGGAGGAGAGGCCGGAGGTGGGCTCGTCGAGAAAGAGGACCGGCGTGTCGGTGATCAGTTCCATTGCGATGTTGACGCGCTTACGCTGGCCGCCGCTGAGGACTTTGCGTTCGGGCGAGCCGATGCGCGAATTCTTTTTGTCGCGGATGCCGAGTTCTTCGAGGAGGCTGTCCGTGCGCTTTTCGATTTCGGCATCGGAGAGGTCGGTGCGCAGTTTGGCGGAGAAATAGAGGGCCTCGCGGACGGTGAGTTCGGGGTGGACGATGTCGTCCTGCGGAACGTAGCCCATTTGCTGGCGGAACAAATCGTAATAGCGGTAGAGATTGGCGCCGTTGAACAGAACTTTGCCGGAAGCGGGCGGCGTGTAGCCGTTGAGCGCTTTGAGCAGGGTAGTTTTTCCGGAGCCGGCGGGACCCATCAGCGCGACGAGTTCTGACGCATAGACAGTGAGCGAGATGGGATCGAGGAGACGGGTGCCGTCGGGGGCGTTGACTGTAATTTGGGCGGCTTCGATGGAAACGTTGCCATGATTCTCCCGGCGTTCCAGGCGGGCGTCGGCGCGAACTTGGAAGCGAAAACTGGCGAGGCCGATTTCCTGGCCGGGTGCTACTTGCACTTTGCCTTGAATGCGCTCCCGGTTGACGAAAGTGCCGTTCAGCGAGCCGAGGTCTTCGACAAAAATTCCCTGGGGCGTGCGGGTAATTTGCGCGTGATGCCAGGAAATCAGTGGGCTGCTGAGGGGCTGATCACATTGCGGATCGCGGCCAAGCATGATCGAGCCGCCCTGGAAGCCGACCGATTCGCAGACGGCTGCGCCGACGATGGCGCCGCGTTCGGAGAGAAGGCGGGCTACTTTTATTTTGAAGGAGCCGAAATAGACTTCGTCTTCCGGGCGGATGGCGACGCGCGTGGAGATGCGATTGTGGAGCTGGTTAAGCGCGGTGCCGTTCGTCGAGTGCAGATCTTCGATGGCGTAATGGCCGGCGCTTTCGATGATGCGCGCGTGTTCGCGCGAGACGACCCCGTAGTCGAGAATTACGTCGCATTCCGGCGCGCGGCCTACGCTGATTACACGGGTGCCGGGGGCGGTGTCTGCGAATAATTGTGGAGTCGGTTGCGCGGAGAATGGCGTCGGCCAGGGGAATGTGACGTTCGGTCCTAGGGTGATGCTTTGTTCGGCGGAAACGTCAACGGAGGTGTTGGCGAGGAGCGGTCGGCCGTTCACGTAGGTGCCGTTGGTTGAGCCGAGGTCTTCGATTTCGAAGTGGCCGTCGGGGTATTGGCTGAGGCGGCAGTGACGCGCGGAGACGGAGGGATCCTTCACGACGATTTCGCACGATTCCAGGGTGCCGGCGAGCCAGGTTGCGACGGGTTTGATGCGACGCGTGGGCATGGGGTCTCCGTGGCGCGGTTGCCATGCTACAAAGTTCCAGTTCGGTACACAAGATGGGAGCAACAGTTGCGAGTTAAGAGTTGAAAGTTAAGAGTTAAGAGCAAAGGCGAACGGTATGAACGAACTTCTACCGCAGAGGCGCAGAGCACGCAGAGAAAACCTCAAGAGAGATCCTTCGGCCGGCCTGAAGCAAAGGCGCCGGCCTCCCTTCGCAAAATCACTCAGGGCAGGCAGGATGATGATGCTCGTCGCATCGTCAGGTTAAAGCGGTTTTATTTGCGGCCGCTGTGATTGGCATGGAGAGTATGACCCGAGGGGCACAGGAGCCGAGAAAGGCGATGATGGCCGTCGCCAAGGTGACGTGGGAGGACTAAGACGAGACGATCCATACCGCTCCGGCGACGATTGAGGACACTTCCCTTTCCGGTGCGTGCTTCCGGCTGAAAATCCCAATTCGACCCGGGACGAGGGTTGACGTGAGTTGGTGCCGGGACGATTTTTCAGGCACGACCAAGTGGTGTCGGGAGGACCAAGGCGAGTACCTGGTGGGAATGCAGCGAGACAGGATCGGGAGCAAGGCTGTGACTCAAATGGTGTCCAAGCCGCCGGCACCTAGCGCGCGGTCGCTGGATGTTCCTCCGGCGCGAACAGATGTAGCCAAAGTGCACGAGGCAGATAGGTTGGGCGTGCAGGAAGTGGAAAGGCCCGTGGTGCACGAGGTGGAAAAGCGCGGCGAGCGCGAATTGCAGCAGCAAGAGCGGATAGAACCGAAACGCATGGATCTAATCGCTGTCTCGTCGCTGGTTCCGGCAATGATCCAGAACGTTCCAGTCGCGCAGCGCCAATTGATTCGCAGGGGAACGTTGGTTCCGATTCCGAAACCGAAGCCGCTGCCATTGATGCGCATTACATTTCCACCGGCGGTGATTCAAAAGCCCGTGATTGGCTTCGAAATGGCCCTCGATAATTCGCAGGACGAGGCAGAGGCGCGCGAGACGTCAGAATAGAGCGCGCAGTATCAGACGCGAACAAAATCGATCTTTGAAGAGCAGTATCGAAGGCGAACAACGTCGATCTTTGAGGAGAGGACCGAAATGCCAAA
Organism: uncultured Acidobacteriota bacterium; assembly: GCA_963786205.1. Taxonomy (GTDB): domain Bacteria; phylum Acidobacteriota; class Terriglobia; order Acidiferrales; family UBA7541; genus Palsa-295. Next base: position 1,305,210 of record CAWAYG010000005.1, on the reverse strand, counting down.
CAAGTGGCTCAATCTGGGATCCAAGGGTCAAGAAAAAGACGGTGCGAACGGAGCGCGCACGGGTTCGTCGGGAGCGATCAGCGCAGCGCTCTTTCCGCCGGGCATGGCTGGTGACACAACTGCTGCGCCGCCACGGGGAGATCTGCTGCTCTTGGAAGACATTTACCGGACGGCGGGGATCATGGAACCGCGGATGGGTTACAGCATCACGAAAGTGGTAGAGATGCTGAGCAACGATCACTTGCGGGGACTGGGCGACGAGGTGAAGCGCGCGTCGGTGCTGATGGCGCTGAGCGCCGCGGGAATTCCGCTGGGGGATATTTTGCAGGACGCCGCGCAGCGACAGTCGGCGGTGGCGGCTTACGAAGTGGAGCAGCGCAAGAAGTTTGAGGAATACTGGACGCGTCGCGCCGAGGAAAATACTTTGCTCCAGAGCGAGATGGAGCGAGTGACGCGGCAGTATGTGGAGCGCATGAAGCGCAACCTGACGGAAAAGCAGCAGGAGAAAGACGCGTTTCAAAAGTGGCAGACGGCGATGCAGCACGAGGTGTTGCGGATTTCAGAAGCTGTGACGCTGTGCGCGCAGCCTGCGGTGTATGAATCGTCCACGGCGCAACCGGCGGCAGGCAGCAACGAGAGCCTCGTGGCGAAATCGGCGTAAATTCGGACGGCGCGCGGCGGTTGATCATGCCACGCTGGGATGGGCGCTAAGGGCGGCGCCGCAGGTCGTATCGCGCGCACGGAAGTTTTCGCGAGACAGAGGTTCCCACGCTCGCGCGACACCATTTGTTCCCAAAGTATTGGATACCCTGGGGATTGGTGGGTGCGGTATCTTTATGTTTGGGTGGGACGGCTGGGGACTGCGAAGGATTTAACACCGGCTGCATACAGGAACTGCGGAGAAAAATCTGAGTAAGGATGGAAACGATTACCGCAGAGACGCAGAGAGCGCAGAGAAAGACGGGAGAGATCCTTCGCCCGGCTTGAGGCAAAGGCGCCGGACTCAGGATGACGAGGCGCAGGCGTGATCGCTATGTTTGAGGAAGTGGTGGTGCCTGGGCATGAGGACGATGGATATATTTGAAGAAGTGGTGAGGATGCGGCGGGCGGGCGAGCGCGGGGCGCTGGCTACTATTGTGCATACGAACGGGTCGATCCCGAGCTACGAGAGTTCGCGGATGCTGGTGCGCGATGATGGGTCGATTGTGGGGACGGTAGGTGGCGGGTGTGTCGAGGCTGAGGTTTGGGCGGCAGCGAAGGAAGTGATGGTGGCGGAACAGCCGCGGAAGATGATTTTCAACTTGAATCAGGACGCGCGTTACGACGCGGGGTTGATTTGCGGGGGGACTCTGGAAATTTTTGTGGAGCCGGTATTGCCGCAGCCGGTGCTTTATATTTTTGGCGGCGGGCATGTTTCGACGGCGGTGGCGCCCTTGGCGCATCAGGCGGGATTTAAGATTGTGATTGTGGAAGACCGCGAGGCTTTTGCGAATGTCGAGCGGTTTCCGATGGCTTCCGAGATTTATACTTCCTATGAAGAGGCGTTCGAAAAAATCCAGCCGAATTCTTCGGCGTATTTGCTGATCGTGACGCGCGGGCACAGCGGCGACATGCGCGTGCTGGCCTGGGCCGTCGGGACGGAAGCGCGCGGGTTCACGCCGCGTTACATCGGGATGATGGGAAGCAAGCGCAAGGTGATTGCGGTGTACAAGGCGCTGGAGAAAGAAGGATTCTCGGCGGCGCAGTTCGAGCGCGTGCATGCGCCGGTGGGACTGGATATCGGAGCGCTGACGCCCGAAGAGATTGCAGTGAGCATTACGGCGGAACTGATCGCGGTGCGGCGCAACGCGGCGGCACTGCCGAACAAATCCATCAGGATCTCAGAAGCCGCGCACCTGCTGGGTGAGTGACCTGCCATGCTGGCCGCCGCGATCCTCGCTGCCGGAGAATCCAAGCGGATGGGCCAGCCTAAGGCGCTGGTTCCCTTCCAAGGATCTACTTTCGTTGAACATTTGATTGCGGCGACGCGGCATCCTCGTGTGGAGATCACGCGGGTGGTGCTGGGCGCGGGCGCTGAGGGGATTCGCGCGAATTTGAAAATTGATCCGTCATCGATTGTAGTGAACGCGGATTGGCCGACCGGGCAGCTTTCTTCGATTCATGCGGCGGTACGGAGTTTGCCGACGGGCGGGACGGAGGGGATTTTAGTTTGTCCGGTGGATCATCCTTTGGTTTCGGCGCATTTGATCGCGGCGTTGATTGCGGCGTTTGATGTTGGAGGGAAATTGATCGTTTTGCCGAAATATCATGGGCGGCGGGGGCATCCGGTTTTGTTTGCGGCTGGCGTGTATGAGGAATTGCTGGCGGCTCCGCTGGCGGTTGGCGCGAGGCAGGTGGTTTGGAATCATGCGGCGGACGTGATGGAGGTGGAGACGGAGGAAGAGGGAGTGATTTTGAATTTGAATGATCCGGAGACTGCGCGTAAGGCGATCGGCTATTAGCGGAGCGAGTCTTGGTATTGAGCGATCAAAGATTTAACACAGAGAGCACGGAGGAAAAGAGGAGGAAAATCGGAGAGAGATTAACAGCTTGAACCGCAGAGACGCAGAGAAAGACGTATTATGTGACTTTTTTTAGGAGGGCGACGACGGCGTCGGTGCAGAGTTGGGCGGCGTGGAAGGTGGCGGGGGGCAAAGTGCCTAGGGTTTCGGAGATTTGTTGCGGGGTGATTGTGCGAAGGTCGGCTGGGGATTTGCCGATGAGCAGGTCGGTTAGTGCCGAACTGGAGGCGATGGCGGCTACGCAGCCTTGGGTTTTGAAGCGGGCGGCGGCGATGCGGCCGCCTTCCAGGCGGACGGCCAGGCGCAGTACGTCTCCGCAGACGGGATTTGTCACTTCTACTGTCGCGCTGGCATCGAAGAGATCGCCGGCGTTGTGCGGTGCGCGGAAGTGATCGAGGATGATGTCGTTGAACACGGAGTGCTTTTGTAATTCTGCTTACGAAAAAATTTCACCTGCGGGCAATGATTCTGAATGGCTCGCGGGCAGCACTCAGTATAATGCAGCGGGTTTGAGATTGAACAGTTGATCGAGTGGCAGTCAAGTTGGTTTGCTAGGGTTTCGCTTTTTTTCTTTCAATCTTATTGACACAAGTGGGGTTAGGAAAGTAACGTAGCAGTCCCAGCCAGCGCTTATCCGAACCGGGCGCGGAAAGCGGCCTCTCATTTCGCCTACAGAAATCGTCAGGAGATAGACAGATGCGACGAATTGGATATGTCTTCACCCTCGCGGTGGCCTTCGCGATGTTAGCGAGCGCCAGCTTCGCGCAAGACGGGAAGCTGAAGATTAAGGTAACGCCGCCTCAGGCGTACGTATTCGTAGATGGGAATGCCATCAACGACGGCAGCCACTCGATGAAACTGGCTGCGGGCAAGCACACCGTGGTGGTGGTCAACTACGGTTTCAAGATTTCCTCGCAGGACGTAAACATCGAGGCGGGCAAGACCACCGACCTCAATGTGGCGCTGGAAGCGTACGGTGACAAAGTGTCCGGCCCATGGGGCCGCGTGTACATCAGTGGAACGGATACTCGCGCGGCAGTGCTTTCGAACGGAAAGACTCCCGGATATTTTGTGGGCCACGTGGATGAATTCGATAATGATTTCTGGCTCTGGAAGCAGGAATTGCTCCTGCCTCCGGGCACGCATCACCTGACGATCACGCGTGCAGGCAAGGAATTGTGGTCGGGAGACGTGAAGGTGGAGGCGGGCAAGAAGGTTTCGATCAATGTCGGAAAGAATTCTCAGGTGACGACGGACTGGTCGAAGCGCGACGCGGATTTGACGAAGAAAGCACCGCTGCCGCGTTTTCATGCCGGAGTCGCCAGCGCAACAGTGGTGGTTGCGCCGGTAAAGGCCACCGTTACGAATTCCACGGCGAACATCAACTGCGGCCAGAGCACGAATCTGGAATGGACGACGGCGGACGCAGTGGACGTGAGCTATGACAACGGCGTCGGGAAAGTGGCGAACAGCGGATCGCAAGCGGTATCGCCGCACGCGACCACGACCTACACTTTGACGGCGGTTGGACCGGGCGGCACGGTGACGGGCACGGAGACGGTGAACGTCAACACGACCGTGGTGGCTACGCTGAACGCGGCACCGCCGGAATTGCACTACCGCAAGATCGGCGACAAGGTGATCACGGATGACTCCGGCACGCTGACCTGGACCACTTCGAACGCGGACTCGGCGGAAATCACGCCGATCGGTAAAGTGGATCTGAACGGCAGCCAAACCGTGAAGGCGGACCCGACCAAGACGGATATCGGAACGGTGGACGAGAGCAAGAGCTACACTTTGACAGCGACGAACGTTTGCGGCGGGTCTTCGACACAGACTGCGGCGTTCCATGTGACGGGCTCGATTGAACCGATCCCGGAAGTGGTGCTGCAGAGCGTGTTCTACCCGACGGATTATCCGGATAAGAAGAACCCCCAGGTGGGATTGGTGAAGAGCCAGCAGCTGGAGCTCGCCACTTTGGCCGCGGGATTCAAGAAATACCTGGAATACGATGGGGACGCGAAGCTCTCGGTGGAAGCTTATGCGGACATTCGCGGCTCGAAGCCACATAACCAGGATTTGAGCGAACGGCGCGTCGAGCGCATCAAGCAATATCTGGTGGACCAGGGAATTTCGGCGGACAAAATTCAGACGGCGGCATATGGTAAGGAACGCCCGATGGAGAAGTCCGAAGTGAAGACTCTGGAGAGCACCAATCCGAACCCGGCTCCTAAGGTGCGGGCGCGGAACGCACAGGGCACCTGGTACGCTTACAACCGGCGCGCGGATATTATTTTGCTGCCGTCGGGGAAGAAGTCGGCGCAGTTCTATCCGAACAATGCGGATGATTCGGGGATTATCTGGCAGATCCCGAAGCCGGCGTTGAAGAAGGTGGAAGCGGCGCAGTAAGTTTTTTCAGGTTACTCAATCGAATGCGCCGGAGAGCGAAACTCTCCGGCGCGTTTTTGTTTTTGCAGAGAAATTTACCGCCGAGGCGCAGAGGCCGCAGAGAAAGGCAAAAGACTTAACACAGAGAGCACAGTGGAAGGGCGGAGAAAAATCCGAAGAGACGCTTAGCGCAGAGGCGGAGAGGGCGTAGAGAAATGCGGAGGGGGCGGAGGTAGTAGAATCTTGGTGCTATGGGGCGGATGAAAAAACACGGAGAGATGCGCATTGTGTCGCTTGCGCCTAGTGTTACCTCGATTTTGTTGTCGTTGGGCGTGGGGCGGGAATTGGTGGGAGTTTCGCGCTGGTGCAAGCATGTGGCGGATGTGGGTGGGCGTCCGGCGGTCGGTGATTGTTGGAAGATGGATTTGCGGGAGGTGATGCGGCTGCGGCCTTCGATTTTGATTGGGTCGGTGCCGTTTGCGGCGGAGACGGTGCAGAAGATTTTGGCGGAGCCGGTAGCGTTTTTGGCGATCAATCCGCGGTCGCTCGCGGATATTTATTCTGATGTCCGGACGCTTGGGCGATTGGTGGACCGCGGGCGCGCAGCGGAACTTTTGATACGGAAGATGCGCGCGGAATTTGCGGAAGTGGCGCGGGATGCGCGGCGACGTGGCGCTTCGCGGCGCGTGCGGGTTTATTGCGAGGCTTGGCCGAAGCCGCGGATCAGTTCCCCTCCCTGGGTGGCGGAGTTGGTGGAGATCGCGGGCGGAAAGATGGTGGTGGGTGCGGGCTCGCGGGTGACGGATGAAGAGGTGGCGCGGACTGCTCCCGAATTGATTGTGTTGGCTTGGGCAGCAACTGGCGGGCGGGCGAAAGTTTCTTCGGCTCTGCGGAATCCGGCTTGGCGGGATGTGCCGGCGGTGCGGAATGGACGCGTGGTGGTGATTCGCGATGAGCTTTTGAATACGCCGGGGCCGCCGTTGATGGAGGGAGCTCGGGACTTGGCGCGCGCGATTCGGGAGACTGCATGCTGACTGTGGTGGCTGGGTTGATTGAGGTGGACGGCGAGATTTTGGTGTGCCAGCGGCGGCGCGGGGATACCTTTGAATTGATGTGGGAATTTCCTGGCGGGAAATTGCAGATGGGTGAGACTTCGGAGGAGGGATTGGCGCGCGAGTTGCGGGAGGAGTTGGCAGTGGAGGCGGTGGTGGGAGCGGAAGTTTTTCGCACGCGGCATCGTTATGCGGCAATGAGTGATGCGATCGAGTTGATTCTCTTTGCGGTTTCGGTTGACGCGGCGGCGGTGCGCAATATCGTGTTCGAGAGTATGGAGTGGCGTGCTCCTGAGACTTTGGACGAGTTGAACTTTTTGCCGGCAGATCGGGAGTTTGTTGGCAAGTTGGCGCGCGGTGAAATCAGGGCGAACTTCAAGGCGACCAGCAGCTCGACGAAGGAGCGGAAGAGAGATCCTTCGCTGCTCTCGGGATGACGGCGCGACACGGGACGCGCGACACCGCTGATTGAAAAAAGGAATTGATGGAGGTGTGCGCGGGCTGGCGTTGGGGTGTATTCTAGTGGTGGGGAAATAGAGGACGGCGCGGCGCCCGCCGGGCTGACGTGCTGTGGCATTTGGTGCGATGCGAGGGCCGAACGAGGACATGAACAACGAGATCAGTTTGCCGTTGCAGGGATTGGACGCGGCGGAAATTCAGGAGTGGCTGGAATCGCTGGATTCGGTACTGCAGTCGAGCGGGCCGGACGTGGCGTCATACATTCTGGAGCGTTTGCGCGCGCACGCCAAGGTGATCGGGATTGACATTCCGTTCACGGCGAAAACGCCGTACGTGAACACCATACCAGCGAGTCTGCAGCCGGATTTTCCAGGCGACCAGCAACTGGAGCGGCGAATCAAGAGTCTGGTGCGCTGGAACGCGATGGCCATGGTGGTGCGCGCGAATCGCGAAGAGCACGGCATTGGCGGACACATTTCTACCTACGCTTCCGCGGCAACGCTTTATGAGGTGGGGTTCAACCATTTTTTCCGGGCACGCTCGCCTGAGTTTGAAGGCGACACGATTTATCTTCAGGGACACGCCGCGCCGGGAATTTATTCGCGCGCTTTCCTGGAAGGACGGCTGTCGGCGGAGAAACTGGAAAATTTCCGGCGCGAATTGAAACCGGGGGGCGGGCTTTCGTCTTATCCGCACCCTTGGTTGATGCCCGATTTCTGGGAGTTCCCTACTGTTTCGATGGGATTGAGCCCGCTGATGGCGATTTACCAGGCGCGTTATAACCGCTATTTGGAAAATCGCGGATTGAAGCCGGCGACCGACGCGAAAGTCTGGGCGTTTTTGGGCGATGGCGAGACGGATGAGCCGGAATCGTTGGGCGCGATCACTTTGGCTTCGCGCGAAAAGCTGGACAATTTGATTTTCGTGATCAATTGCAATTTGCAGCGGCTGGATGGGCCGGTGCGCGGCAACGGGCAGATCATTCAGGAGCTGGAATCCGCATTCCGCGGCGCCGGTTGGAACGTGATTAAAGTGCTGTGGGGCGGCGAGTGGGATCCGATCCTGGAGCGCGACACCGAGGGATTGCTCGTGAAGCGCATGGGCGAATTGGTGGACGGCGAATATCAAAAGTTGGTGGTTTCGTCGGGCGCCTATGTGCGCGAACACTTCTTTGGATCTGATCCGCGGCTGCTGAAGCTGGTCGAGCCTTTTTCGGATGACGAACTGCGCCGATTGCAACTGGGCGGACACGACCCGCGCAAGGTGTATGCCGCTTACAAGGCGGCCACGGAGAACAAGGGATCACCGACCGTGATTTTGGCGCGGACGATCAAGGGCTACGGGTTAGGCGAAGCGGGCGAGGGCAAAAACATCACCCACCAGCAGAAGAAATTGAACGAAGACGAATTGCGCGAGTTTCGCACGCGTTTCGATATTCCGTTGAACGATGCGCAGTGCGCGGAATTGCCGTTCTATCGGCCGGCGGAAGACAGCGAAGAGATGACTTACCTGCGTGCACGGCGCCAGGAACTGGGTGGGTATGTGCCGCGGCGGAGCGCGCGGTCGAAGCCGTTGGTGGCGGATCATGAGGAGTTGTTCAAGGAATTTTTGACTGGCAGCGATGGGCGCGAAGTATCGACGACGATGGCGTTCGTCGGGATTTTGCGAAAAATGCTGCGCGATCCGGAAATGGGGAAATTGATTGTACCCATCGTGCCGGACGAAGCGCGGACGTTTGGTATGGAGTCGCTGTTCCGCACGGCGGGAATTTATTCCAGCGTGGGGCAGCGTTACGAGCCGGTCGACGTGAACACGCTGCTTTATTACAACGAAATGAAGGACGGGCAGATTCTGGAGGAAGGGATCACCGAAGCGGGGTCGATGGCGTCGTTCATCGCGGCGGGCACGGCTTACGCGACGCATGGAATCAACACAATTCCCTTCTTCATTTACTACTCGATGTTCGGATTCCAGCGCATCGCGGATTTTATTTGGGCGGCGGCGGATATGCGCGTGCGCGGGTTTCTGCTGGGCGGAACGGCGGGGCGCACGACTTTGTCGGGCGAAGGCTTGCAGCACCAGGACGGCAACAGCCAGATCTTGGCGCTGCCGGTGCCGAATCTGCGGGCTTACGATCCGGCGTACGCTTACGAAGTTTCGGTGATTATCGAGGACGGAATTCGCCGGATGTATAAGGACGGCGAAAGCATCTTCTATTACATCACGGTGATGAACGAGAATTATCCGATGCCGGCGATGCCGGGGGACGTGCGCGAAGGGATTTTGAAAGGGATGTACCGGTTCCGGGCTGCGGAGAATAAGGAATCTCAGCTGCGTGCGCAGCTTTTTGGGAGTGGGGCGATTTTGAACGAGGCATTGCGGGCGCAGGAAATTCTCGGGGAGAAATACGGCGTGGCCGCGGACGTGTGGAGCGTGACGAGCTATAAGGCGCTTTATACGGATGGGATTGAGACGGATCGCTGGAACCGGTTGCATCCTGCTGAGAAAGCGCGAGTGCCGTATGTGACGGAATGTTTGGCGGATGCGCCTGGTGTTTTGGTTGCGGCTACGGATTATTTGAAAACTTTGCCGAACATGGTTAGCCAGTGGGTGCCGCGGCGGACGGCGTCGCTCGGGACGGATGGGTTTGGGCGGAGCGAGGGGCGAGCCGCTTTGCGGGATTTCTTTGAGGTGGATGCGCGGTTTATTACTCTGGCGACTTTGAATGAGCTGTTCCTCGATGGGAGGATTGAGACATGCGTGGTGCAGAAGGCGATTGCGGATTTGGGGATTGATCCGGAGAAACCTAATCCGGTGATTTCTTAGATTCGGTCTCCAGCGTTCGCAAAGGACGCGGCCCCGGCTTGGTGGTATCGAGCCGGGGCTTTTCATTTTGGGGGCGGCTTTCTGTCGCGTGATCAGACCAAGGAACGGCCGCCGTCGACGGCTAGGATTTGACCGGTTACGAAGTCGGTTTTGGCCAGGAAGGCTGCGGCGTCGGCGATGTCTTCACCTGTGCCGGTGCGGTGGAGGGGGACGCGCTGGATGTAATCTTCGTCGGGAGGCTCGCCGGGAAATTGGATGGTGCCGGGGGCGATGCTGTTGACGAGGATTTCGGGGCCCAGAGCGCGCGCGAGGCAGCGCGTGAGCATGATGCAGCCCGCTTTCGAAACGCAGTAGTGCGTGTAGCCGGGCCATGGAAGCAGACCGCCGAGCGAGGAGAGATTGATGATGTGGCCGCGGCCCTGGCGCTTCATCATGGGCGCGGCAGATTGCGCGCAGAGGAATTGAGATTTCAGGTTTACGTTCATAATGTGGTCCCACTGCTCTTCGGTCAGCTCTTCAAATTTCGCGCCGAAGAACATTCCGGCGTTGTTGACGAGGATATCGAGGCGGCCGAATTCGTTTTCCGCAGCGCTGAATAATTTTTGCACATCGGCGCGATGGGAGACGTCGGCTTGAACGGATAGGGCGCGGCGGCCTCGAGATTTTATTTCGGAGACCAAAGAGTCGGCTTCGGATTTCGAGGAATCGTAGTTGATGATGATGTCGGCGCCTTCGGAGGCGAGACGCAGGGCGATGCTGCGGCCGATGCGTTTGGAGCCGCCGGTGACGAGGGCCGCTCGACCTGCTAGGGGTTTATCCGTCATTCGAGTTCCCTCCTGGTTCGGGGTTACCTTACCATTTTGGCGCGCGGTGGGGAAAGAGGCGGAGGAAGTGAAGGAGTTGCAGGAGGTGTCGCAAACGTCAAAAGATTTGCCACAGAGGCACAGAGACACAGAGAGAAGCGAAAGATTTAACGCGGAGTTCGCAGACGTAAGCACGCAGAGGGCGCGGAGAAAACCGTCAGATCGCTTGACTGAGTGGATGTCGTGATTGATGTAGAATCGGGGACTGTTGCGAGGCTACTTGTCACTCGTCACTTATAGCTTGGCACTGATTTTGGAGGCGGAATGAAAGTTGATTTGCTGGCGATTGCGGCGCATCCGGATGATGTGGAGCTTACCAGCGGCGGAACTTTGCTGAAGATGGCGGCGGCTGGGTACCGCACCGGCATTCTGGATTTGACGCGTGGAGAGACGGGCACGCGGGGGACTCCAGAGATACGTTTGCAGGAGGCGGCGCGGGCGGCGAAAATCATGCGTGTGGCGGTGCGGAGGAATTTGGGATTGCCGGACGCGCATTTGGAGATGCGCGAGGATTACAAGATGGCGATCGCGGAGGTGATTCGCGAACTGCAGCCGCGGACTGTGATACTTCCCTTCTGGGAAGGACGGCATCCGGACCATTACACGGCGGCGCAACTGGGATTTGAAGCGTGTTTTGTGGCGGGGCTGAAAAATTATCCGCTGGGCGGCGAGGCTTACCGGCCGTTCAAGATATTGTATGCGGCAGCTTACGAGTACCAGCGTCCCACTTTTTGCCTAGATATTACGAAGGAATTCGACCGGCGGAAGAAGGCGATTTTGGCGTACGCTTCGCAATTCACACCGCCGAAGGACGAGCGTAGGTCGAAGGTGGTGTTGCCGCTCGACGAGCTGGAGGCGCGGATGAATTCGATGGCGCAGTATTACGGGCGGCTGATCGGCGTGCGGTATGCGGAGGGATTTATTGTTAAGGAAGTGATGCAGGTGGACGATGTAGTTAAGCTGCGGGTGCGATCGATGTGAGGTTGGCTGAGGACGGCGAAAGATTTAACGCAGAGGGCGTAGAGAAAACCTGAGGCAACTTCTGCCACAGAGGCACAGAGGCACAGAGAAAGGTGGAGGGCTCAGCGAAAGCGGGAGAGATCCTTCGCCCGGCATGAAACAGAGGCGCCGGACTCAGGATGACGGTGTTGGTCGCATCGTCAGAACTCGTCGGATTCCTGGGCGTAACTGAAGCCGGGGAGGGCGTACGCGGCGCCTTTGCGGTCGACTTTGACTTTTTCCGGGCGTTCGCTTTCTGCGCCGGCTTTGCGGAGGATGGCGAAAGTGGCCAAGGCTTCGTTGTAAACCTTAGTAACCAAATAGGATTCGCCGGTATCGTCCTTCTTCCAGACCTGGCCGACTTGTAGTTTGCGAGCGGGCACATGACAAATGTAGACAGAATCGGGAGGGGCGTCAATATGAGTGCGCGACGGTGATTCCGGGGGGCAACATTTCAAGGGTGGGGCGACCCGAGAAGTCAAAGGCGCCCAGCTGAAGCTGGCCGCTACAAAATTAACACCCTGGGCTAAGCGCATTTTTCCGGTGTGTGGCAGCCTCGTTTGTGATCTACCTTTTACAAAGTTGAGAAAACTAAATGGGGGCGAGGTACATCCAAGGAATTCAGCGTAGGAAGGTGCCCGGAGGGGTGTATAATCCGGGCAGTATCCGCCGGAGGTAGCCATGAAAAACAGTTGGGCGGGGCAGTTGGGGGCCTTGATTATTGCGGCGTCGCTGGTTACTTCGACCAGCGTTGCGAGCGTCCCGCTGGGGCAGCAGCAGGGCGGACAACAATCTTCGTCACCACAAGGCGGCGCGCAGCAGGGCGGCACCACGCCAGCGCAGCAGCCTTCCTCTACACCTTCGAGCGGCACGGCTTCTCCGGGCACTACGACACCTGGCACGGATTCCTCCAGTACCGGCGCGTCTGGCGCGCAGCAGCAAGGCGCGGTGCAGCAGGCGGACAAGCCGATCGAACAGCCTTCCGATCCGAATGTGAAGCCGGGGAGCAGGGCGGACGTTAGCGCGATCGGGAATCGCACCAGCGTTGGCCATGGGCTGAATTTCTATTCGCTGGAACATGAGATTGCGCTGGGCAAGCAGTTGTCCGCGGAAGTGGAGCGGCAGGCGAAATTCATCAACGACCCGGTGGTGACCGAGTACGTGAACCGCGTGGGCCAGAACCTGGTGCGGAATTCGGACGCGCAGGTGCCGTTCACGATCAAGGTGATTGATTCGGATGTGGTGAACGCGTTTGCACTGCCCGGCGGATTTTTCTACGTGAACAGCGGATTGATTCTGCACGCGGACGAGGAATCGGAACTGGCGGGCGTGATGGCGCATGAGATCGCGCATGTCTGCGCGAGGCATGGTACGAAGCAAGCCACCAAAGGCGAAATCGCGCAGCTGGCCATGATTCCGGCGATGATTTTTATCCCTTACACGCTGGCGGGGTACGCGATCTATCAGGGGATGCAGTTCGCGATTCCCATGGCGTTTCTGCAATTCACGCGTACCGACGAAAAAGAAGCCGACTATCTCGGTCTCGAGTACATGTATAAGGCCGGATATGACCCCAACGCGTTCGTGGCGTTTTTCGAGAAGGTAGCTTCGGACGAGAAGAAGCAGCCGGGCACGATTCCGAAGATTTTCTCGACGCATCCGCCGACGCCGGATCGGATTGAGGCTTCGCAGAAAGAGATTGCGACGGTTCTGCCGCAGCGTGCGGAATACATCGTCACGACGTCGGAATTTGACGTGGTGAAGCACCGCTTGCAATTGATCGAACAGAACGTGAAGGTGAACGACAAGAATCCGAACAAGCCAAGTTTGCGCAAGAAGACTGCGCAGACTACCGCGCCGCAACCGGGTGACACTTCGACGACGTCGGACCCGAATTCTGATCCGGACCGACCGACTTTGCAGCACCGGACGGATCCGAATCAGCAGCCGTGAACGGCGGTTGACAGTCGAGAGTTGACGGTTAAAAGTTAAAACGTTTCGATACACTTGAGGCGCCCGGTTCTTCTGCCGGGCGCTTTTTTTTGCGCGGGCTCAAGTCGGGCGCGGCGAAAGCGGCGTCAGCGGGTTTGCACTTCGGCTACGCCCATGCGTTTTAGACCTTCGGCGTAGTATTTGCGGTAGAGGATGTCCCACTCTTCGCTACCTTCGAGGATTTCTTTTTTCTGGGAGGCGATTTTGGCGCGGACTTCGGTGTCCACCTGAGCTTCGACTTTCAGCAGCGCGGTGATGATGGTGACGATTTCCTGGCGGATGGTGTCGCGGTCTTCGACGAAATCCACCTCGGGGCTGGAGACCAGGAAATCAATGATGCGATGGGAGAGGCGTACGGTTTTTTCGCGTGTCAGTCGCATGGCATCGGCCGCTGGTTAGCGGAGAATTAATTTCCTTTCGCGGGCCAGCTGGCCCTTCACTTTTTTGTACATTTCCTGGTAGGACGCGCCGGAAGTGCGCATTTCCTCGGCGTATTTGGCGAGGATTTCGCGGACCTCTTCGTTGAGGCGGTCCTCGATGGTGACTTCCTCGGCCATCACCTGGCGGACTTGCTGCGTGAGGTTTTCCGCGTTCTTGGCTTCGATCATTTTGGCGGCTACCAGGCGCTTGACGATTTCCTTGGCCATGTAACCGACATAATCGCGCGACAATAGCATTCTGTTCGACTCCGCATAGCAAGCGAGCAAATCAGTTTACTGGCAGGCTGCGCGGAGTGTCAAGGCAAGTGGCTGCGATGATTTTTCGGCGTTTAGTGGCGGGCGGTCCAACGGTTCTGGGCGGAGCCAAAAAGCGCGGCGGCGCCGATAAAAACTCCGGCGATCACGGAAAGAATGATGACGGTGAGGCCGTCGGTGGGGGTGATGTTTTCGGGCTTAACGATGACGCGTTCCCACATGATGGCGACGGGAAGGTAAAATGCGACGCAGCCAACGACCAGGCCGACCACACCCCAGATCACCGGAACACTGTAATTCGCGAAAAGTTTAATCTTTTGCATGTGCGCCCCCTGCATGCGACCCGCTGCGTGCGTTCCCCGAGATCGTGAAGCGGTTGGCAAATAATGTCACCGACGCTTCCAAAGGGCGATGGCGATTGCTATCGAAAGTGTTCATTGCGGTAACAGCAAGAACGCGTATTCGCTCGAGAATTTCTACGGATGGTGGGGACCGCCCTGTGACGCAGAGCTGGGTACTGCGCCCCGATTCCGCGCGCAGAGTATGTCTAGAAATCTTGATGGGGCGGTGCAGTCCTCCCGGAAAACTCGTCGCTCTATTAACTGCATAGACCATCAAGTTTTATGGATTTGGCGGCCGTGATATCTTTCAGTTCGCGTCCATGCTGAAGTCCACAACATACTTTTGCGTATTCGCCCTTTTTCTCGCGGCCCTCGCCGCAGGCGCTTACTCCCAAGCGCAGCAGAAGCTCAGTAAGCGCGAGCTGGAGCTCGCCCGCAAGATGCTTCTGCAGGTAAAAGACGCGATCGAGAAAAACTATTACGATCCCACGTTCCACGGCTACGACTTGGATGGTCGGTTCAAGGAGGCTGATCAGAAACTTGGCGACGCAACGTCATTCGGGATGGGCGTGAACGTGGTCGGGTGGGCGGTAGAGGGCCTCCGCGACACGCACACTCGGTTTGTCCCTCCGATGCGGAACGTCCTCGTCTACAGCGGTTGGCAAATGGAAATGGTCGGGCAGACCTGCATGATCTCTGCAGTAGAACCGAAGTCGGATGCATGGAAACGAGGACTGCGGCCGGGAGACGTAGTTCTGAAGGTGGAGGATTACGAGCCGAATCGCGCAACGATTGGACAAATCAGATATACATTTGGCGTTCTAGTACCGCTGACTGAATACCATTTGCTGGTCAGCAATCCAGCTGCAGGCGCCCATTTAATAACAACTCAGAGCCGGTTAATAACCATTCCCATGACCGCCGTAGCCGGGGGCACGACCCTGCAGCAGTTGATGCGATTGCTCGAGGGCGATTGGATGGTTCGCAGGTCGCGAGTGGTCGAGGTGAATGATAAGCTGATGATCTGGAAACTGCCTGCATTCAGACTTGCGGAGAGTGAAATCAAACGCGAACTCAACTCTGCCAGGAAGCATGACACCCTGATTCTGGATCTGCGGGACAACAGCGGCGGCAACGAGGACGATCTGCGGTGGATGATTGGCAGTTTCTTCGATCACGACGTCACGGTGGGGGAAATGATGCAGCGCGACAAACACGAGCCCCTGACAGCTCCTTCGCTGGGCAAACAAAGCTTTGCGGGAAAATTGTACGTGTTGGTGAACAACTCGTCCGCGTCTGCCGCGGAGATTTTTGCCCGCACGGTACAGCTACAGAAGCGAGGGACCGTGATGGGAGATGGAACCGCCGGAGCCGTGGGACGAGGAAAACCGATTCTGCTGCGTGGGGGGCCGGTCTCCGGCCTGGCGTATAGTGTGGAAGTGACCGTCGCACGCCTGAAGTTACCGGACGGTACCGATCTGGAGGGCCGGGGCGTAAAACCAGATCTCAAGATCATCCCCACTTCGCTCGATCTGGCAGAGCAGCGCGATCCTCTGCTTTCGGCGGCAGCGCAGCTGGCGGCTGGAGTGCCGCTTTCCCCCGAGGAAGCGGGCAAGATGTTTCCTGTGGAGTGGCCGACTTATTAGTCTCGGGCTATTTCATTGCTCCGATGCTGAATAGCTTCGGAGCCGGGAGTCGAGACGGACTGCGAATAAACCCCTCCTTAAAACAGTAGGTGCCTGTTGAATGCATCCATCTGAATTGATCTGGCGCCAGATCGGCTGGATTCGCTGGGGGCGCGGGCATCTGCTATTCTTGTTGCTTCAGGGTATTCTAGCCGTAGAGCTTTCACTTCGAATGAGAGGATGGCATCGTGACACTTTCTATTGCTTCGCCGCGGGGCGTGGAGCGGGCGGCTAATTTTAATGCTGGGCCGGGGGCTTTGCCTTTGCCTGTGCTGCAGCGCATACGTGAAGAGCTTCTCGATTATCGCGGGACTGGGATGTCTGTGATGGAGATGAGTCACCGGTCGGCGGAGTTCGAGGAGATTATCGGGCGGGCGGAGCAGAATCTGCGGAAGTTGATGGGGATCCCAGAGGAATACGGCGTGATCTTCGTGCAGGGGGGCGGGAGCGCGCAGTTTACGATGGCGCCATCGAATCTTTGCTTGCCGGGGAAGCCGGTGGACGTTTTGCATACGGGAATGTGGACTGGAAAGGCGCTGGCGGAATTGAAGCGCGGGACGCCTTACCGAATTGCGGCTTCGACGGAAGCGGCGGGGTTCATGCGGCTGCCGCGCAAGGATGAAATTCACTTGGGGGCGGACGCTTCGTACGTTTATTTGTGCACGAACAATACGATTGAGGGGTCGCAGTGGAATTGGCTGCCGGCGACCGGCGAGGTTCCGCTGGTGGCGGATATGTCGTCGGATATTATGTCGCGGCCGGTGGATGTGCGACGGTTTGGGTTGATCTTCGCGGGGGCGCAGAAGAATTTAGGGCCTTCGGGAGCTACGGTGGTGATTGTGCGGAAGGATCTCGCGGAGCGTGCGGATAAGAATTTGCCTACCGTGCTGCAGTATCGGACGCATATTAAGGAGCGGTCGCTTTATCACACGCCGCCGACTTTTGCGGTTTACATTGTGGGGTTGGTGCTCGAGTGGATTGAGGCTGAGGGTGGAGTCGCTGCGATCGAGAAGCGCAATGAGGCTAAGGCTAAATTGCTTTACGACGCGATCGATTCTAGCAGCGGGTATTACGTGGGGCCGATTGAGAAGGAGTCCCGGTCGAAGATGAATGTGACGTTTCGGGTCGCGGGCGGAAACGAGGAGATCGAGAATAAATTCGCTAAGGGAGCGGCGGCGGCGCGGTTGATTGGGTTGGGCGGGCACCGGTCGATCGGCGGGATGCGAGCTTCGATATATAACGCGGTGACAGTGGAAACGGTCGGGACTCTCGTGGATTTCATGAAGGAGTTTCAGAAGGCGAATGGGTAAGGCAGCGGCGAAAGATTTTACGCAGAGGTCACCGAGGAAAACCGGAGAAAAATCTGAGAAAGATAGAGGCGCTTACCGCCGAGACGCCGAGTCCGCAGAGAAAACCGGCGACGCCACAACCTGTCTGATCACCTGCCAATCCTCCGTCGAAAGGCGATTACCAAAGAGCCACAGTAGTGTGGTAACTGCGCAACAGTCGGCTTGACTTGCTGAATTAGCCCCGGTATTGTGGGATTTCGATGGCAAATCCACTCCAAACGACGTGTTTTCACCCGGAATGGCGTGCTATGGCGGCCGCAGTCCGTCCAAGCGCGGCCGATTTGGCACTGGTTTGCGAGCCGCGGGAGCCAGCGTGGGGTGAATGTCGGCTGGGGCGCTATCTGGAGGAACGGCGTTGAAGGCGGAACGAGCCAAGCGGAAAAACCGGGTGTGGCCGTGGATCGGCGGAATCGTCGTCACATTGCTGACCGCGGGCGTGTTCATGGTGGGGTCGCTGGACGTGCCATTGCGGCCGGAGCAAGGCAGCGAGTTCGCGGTATTTTTTGCGTTGACGACGCTGCTGGCCGTGGCGCTGCTGGTGTTCACCGTGATTTTGGCGCGCAGCCTGGTGCGGCTGTGGATTGAGCGGCGCACCGGGCAGATGGGTTCGCGGTTCAAGGTGAAGATGGTGCTGGGCGCGATTGGTGTGTCGCTGCTGCCGATCGGGTTCTTTTTCTTCTTCAGTTACGCGATTGTGAATCGCACGCTGATCGCGTGGTTCCCGCGACCGCTGGAAATCGCAAATGAGCAGAGCCAACGTCTGCTAGAGGACATGGGCCAGGCCAACTTGGGCCATTTGAACGCCATCGCGGAGAAGGCCGCGGCGACGAGCAAGGAGAATCAATCGCTGCTGGGTTTGGCCTGGTCGGTGGACGCTTCTTGGATCGCGCATTCCAAGGGACAAGCAGACGACGGCGTGGCGTATGTGAAACCCCAGGACCCCTCCAGCGATCAAAGCATACCCGAGATGGAAACGATCACGCCCACGCTGGTGCAGACGCTGCCGAACGGCGCGGAGATTTGGCATACGGACGATCATTTGTACATCGCCGGCAGCGCGCCGCTGGATGGAGGAAGATTGTACGTGGCGCGGGTTCTGCCGAGTGATTTCCTCTCGCGCTATTCCGAAATTCGGACGCAGACGGAAACTTATGCGCGGCAGAAGCAGCGGTTGCGCGCGTATAAGAGAGACGTTTTGCTTGGGCTGCTGGTGGTCACGGTGATTCTGGGATTTTCGACGACTTGGGTGGCGCTGTTCTTGTCGAAGCAAGTGACGGTGCCGATTCAGGCGTTGGCGGAGGCTACGCGGGAAATTTCGCGCGGGAATTTCGATTATCGAATTGACGTGAAGGCGCAGGACGAACTGGGAATGCTGGTGCGTTCGTTCAATCGCATGACGGAGCAGCTGGGCGAAGGGCGGCGGCAGATCAATGAATTCACGCAGAGCCTGGAGCAGGCGATTGAGGAGCGCGAGCGGCGGCGGAAGTTGATGGAAGCGATTCTGGAGAATATTCCGACGGGCGTGATCTCGCTGAATTCTTCGGGCGAAGTGGCGCGGGTGAATTCGGCGGTGCCGGCGATTCTGGGGGATTCGGCGCGGGAGGCGCGGACTTTGCCCGAGTTGGTGGGTGAAGAAGCGGCGCGGGCGGTTTTGCATTTGATGCGGCGGTCTTTGCGCATGGGCGTGGCTTCGCGGGAGATTGAGATCGCTACGGCTGGGCGGCTGGTGCGCGCTGCGGTTACTGTGAGTTCGCTGGGGCCACGGCTTTCGAATCCTGGGTATGTGATCGTGATTGACGATTTGACGGATTTGCTGCGGGCGCAGAAGGCGGCGGCCTGGCAGGAAGTAGCACAGCGGATTGCGCACGAGATCAAGAATCCTTTGACGCCGATACAGCTTTCGGCGCAGAGGTTGCTGCGCTTTCTGGAACGGAGTGGCACGCAGCAGGTCGCGGCTTTGCGGACGGAACTGGAGAAATTGGTAGCGGAGTGTGCGGGGTTGATCGAGCGCGAAGTGCACACTCTGAAATCGCTGGTGGATGCGTTCTCGCAATTTGCGCGCTTCCCTTCCGCGCGATTGGCGCCTGAGGACGTCAACACGATTGTGGCTAGCGCTTTAGATTTGTTTTATGGGCGGCTGGAGGGCGTTACGGTGCGGACGGAACTTGCGGCTGCCTTGCCACTGGTGAAGGCGGACCGCGAGCTCTTGCGGCGCGTGTTGGCTAATTTGATTGATAACGCGGCGGAGGCGATGGAGGGCGCGACGATACGTCGGATGCGCGTGGCTACGCGGGTGGATGGGGATGGCGACGCGGTGGAGATTGAGATTTCTGATAGCGGTCAGGGGATTTCGCCGGAGGACAAGGAGCGGTTGTTCTTGCCGCACTTTTCTACTAAGGAGCGTGGGACGGGATTGGGGCTCGCGATCGCTAGCCGGATTATTGCTGAGCATAACGGGACGATTCGCGTGGAGGACAATCTGCCCACGGGGACGAGGTTTTTGATTCGGTTTCCGGCGGTCGAGATTCCGGTTACGCCAGCGTAGGTCAAACACTCTAACACAGAGGACACGGAGAAAAGGCGGAGGTAAATCGGAGAAGGTTGGAAGATTTACCGCAGAGACGCAGGGGGCGCAGAGGGCGCAGAGAAAACCCGCATAACATGCCAGCTTCCATATTTATCGTTGATGATGAAAACGGGATACGCGAATCTCTCGGCGCTTTGCTGCGCGATGAGGGTTACGACGTCGAGGCTGTGGCGTCGGGCGAAGAATGTCTCGCGCGGCTGGAGACGCGGACGTTTGATTTGGTTTTGCTGGATGTGTGGTTGAAGAAGATGGACGGGCTCGAGACTCTGGAGCGGATGCAGGCGCAGGATGGAGCGCCGATGGTGGTGATGATTTCGGGGCACGCGAATATTGAGACCGCGGTGCGGGCTACGAAATTGGGCGCGTTTGATTTTGTGGAGAAGCCGCTATCGCTCGAAAAAGTGGTGCTGGTGGTACGCAACGCGCTGGAATATTTGCGTTTGGAAACGGAGAACCGGCGTTTGCGCGCGGAGTTGGAGGAGAAGCATCAAATTTTGGGCGGCAGCATTCCGATGAAGGCGCTGCGGCAGCAGATTGCTCTGACCGCGCCGACGAACGGGCGCGTTCTGATTTACGGCGAGAGCGGCACGGGCAAGGAGTTGGTGGCGCGGGCGCTGCATGCGAGCAGTTTGCGCAGCTCGATGCAGTTTGTGGAAGTGAATTGCGCGGCGATTCCGGAGGAATTGATCGAATCGGAAATGTTCGGGCATCGTAAGGGCAGTTTTACGGGCGCGAGCGAAGACAAGGTGGGGAAATTCCAGAAGGCGGACGGCGGAACGCTGTTTTTGGATGAAGTTGGAGACATGAGTTTGAAGACGCAGTCGAAGGTGCTGCGTGTGCTGGAGGAACGGCGCGTGGAACCGCTGGGGTCGAATCAGCCGGCTACCGTGGACGTGCGCGTGATTGCCGCGACCAACAAGAAGCTCGAGGAAGAAATTGCGCGCAACGCTTTTCGCGAGGATCTCTTTTACCGGTTGAACGTGATTCCCTTTTACGTGCCGGCCCTGCGCGAACGGGTGGCGGACATTCCGATTCTGGCAGCGCATTTTCTGGCGGCTTTTTGCCAGGAATATGGGAAGAAGGCGAAGGAGTTCAGCCCGACGGCACTCGACGTGCTCTTGAATTATCCGTGGCCCGGCAACGTCCGTGAATTAAAAAACTTGGTGGAGCGGCTGGTGATTGTTTGCCCTTCGCCGCGGATTGAGCCGCATCATTTGCCGCCGGAACTTTTTCGCGGCGCGTCGAAAAGCCCGCAGAAGCCTTATGAGAGTTTGCAGGAGGCGCGGTCAGCATACGAGCGCGAATTCGTGCTGCGCAAGCTGGAGGAAAGTCGCTGGAACATGACGAAGGCCGCGCACGCCTTGGGCCTAGAGCGCAGCCATTTGTACAGGAAGATGCGGTCGTTGGGGATTGCGCCGACGCGGGTGTGACACCGCATGTTGTTGCACGCTGTTGCGCGCCGCTGGTGCTGAGCGGCAGCGACGGAAACCGGGTCCCTCGGATTATTCCCTTTCCGCGCGGCGGCGCGCTTAACGCTATGAGCCGACGCGGATGTGCGCGAAGGAGTTAAACAGCCCGAAAATATTCAGGAGCCAGAGCACCACTGCTATCACTACTACCGCGTTCAGGATTGATTTGATTGTTCCCTGCATGGGGATCAGGTTGACCAGCCACAGCAGTACTCCTACGACGATCAGAACCATTATTACCGTCAACAATGGCATTGGTTGTTGACCTCCTTTGTTGAGCAGTCGTACTGACTTTTCTCGATGTGAGAATACGCAGCGCCGTGGCCGTGGGCCATACACGGAAGGGAGTAGGCGCGGTTAGGGATTTACGTTATGCCGCTAGGTGCGAGGCTGCGTCGCACGTACGGCGCGTGCTTGGTTGCGTGCGGAAGTCAAAAGATTTAACACAGAGGGCGCAGAGAAAAGCCAAAAGCACACTCCGGCGAGCCACCACACGAGTTGTCACATGATGGTATAGCGCGCGATTTTTATGATGGCTGCTAGGCTGCGGTCTACATCGTCGCTCGTTGTAGCCCAGGACGATACGCTGATGCGCATGGCGGTTTTGCCCTGCCAGACTGTGCCGCTGCACCAGCAGGTGCCTTCGTCTTGTACGCGACGGATGACTTCTTGCGTCTTCTGTGCGTCACCGAAGGTTACCAGCACTTGATTTATCACGACTTCGTTCAACACTGCAAAACCCGCGGTGCTCAGGCCTTCGGCAAACTGACGTGCATGGGCGCAGGTTCTTTCGATCAAATCGGCGAGGCCCGAGCGGCCCAACGACTTCAGCGCGGCCCACAATTCGACTCCGCGGGCTCTGCGTGAGGCCTCGGGCGTGTGGTGCATTGGCTCGCGCTTGGTTCCCGGCGCGAGGTATGCGGCGGAAAGTCCCATGCTCGTGCGTAGAGCTTCTCCGTTCCTGACAATCGCGAGGCCGCAATCGTAGCTGGCGTTGGTCCATTTATGCGCGTCTGTGGCCCAAGAATCGGCCTGCTCGAATCCGCTCATGAGGTGCCGGTACTTCGGTGATGCAGCGGCCCACAAGCCGAATGCACCATCTACGTGGACCCAGGCGCCTTGCTCGTGCGCGGCTTCGCAGATCGGAGCGGCGGGGTCGAATGCTCCGGTGTTGACGTTGCCAGCCTGAATACAAACGATCGTGTTCCGGGCGAGTTTGGGTAATTTGTCCGCGCGCATCCTTCCCTGCCTATCCATTTCAACTGAGCGGATGCGGCTGCGGCCCATGCCTAGCATGTTCAGCGCTTTTAGCGCGGAGGCGTGCACTTCCGCGCCCGCCACAACTTCGATTGGCGGTGCACCGAACAGTCCATCTTCGACTACGTTCCAGCCTTCGCGGGCTAGCAGCCAGTAGCGCGCCGCGGCTAGCGCTGTAAAATTCGCCATCGTCGCGCCTGTCACTAATCCACCTTCGCAGCCGGGCGGCAGGCCGACGGCTTCGCAAACCCAGCGAATCACGATTTCTTCCAGCTCTGCGGCGACGGGAGACATGACGCGCAAGGCGACATTCTGGCCCCAGACTGAGGCCAGGCAGTTTGCAGCCATTGCGGCGGGCAGAGTTCCGCCGATGACAAAACCGAAGTAGCGTCCGCCGGTGGTGGTTACCGTGGCGGGTGAGCCGAACTCGTCGAGCATCTCGAGTACTTCTTGCGGATCGCAGCTCACGTCCGGAAACGGTTCATGGAATCGTTGCAGCCCGGCCAATGCAGCTTCCGACGGAGAGACCCTGCGTTCGGGAGCGGCGCTGGCATAACGCGTGGCCATCTCGGCTGCCCGAGCTAGGAGCGCGGGCGTGTCTCGTGGATTCATCGCGGAAGCCTCCGGTTCTGTTGCGAATCTTGCGAACTCATTTCTGCGTGCGCCGATCCGTCGCAGGACGCGCCGCATTCGACGGGGAGTCGCTGAGACAAGGGTACAGAAGGCTGTGCGGAGGGAAAGAGCCGTATTGGCTGCCTGTGATTTGGTCTCGAATGCGGGAAGTGGCATCCGGACGCTTCGAAGCTTCTGTAGCTATTCGTGCTAAGTCCCACCTTGGCAGCTTCCGCGGCTCGCGATCATCTCCAATTTCAATTGCGACGTCTTTGCGCGAAGGCCAATCTAATTTACGATAGTTCCGAATCTAGCGCGCGGGCAGGCGACGAAGCCGGAAATCGCCGCTGCGAATTGCAGAATTGCCGCCGGCTGGACAAAGTTTTCTGAAGGAATCCGAAATTGCGCGATGCAAATGAATCTCGCCGCGACTTCTTGAAGCTGGCTGGGACTGCAGCTTGTACGGCAGCC
This sequence comes from uncultured Acidobacteriota bacterium, assembly GCA_963786205.1. Classification (GTDB taxonomy): domain Bacteria; phylum Acidobacteriota; class Terriglobia; order Acidiferrales; family UBA7541; genus Palsa-295. The sequence goes on along the minus strand of CAWAYG010000005.1, from coordinate 1,281,601 downwards.
TGCCCGAACGCTTTGCGCGGTTTCGCTGCGCCGGCTGAGCTGCTGCAATCTGCAGGCGGCCGGCCGGATTACGTCCTGCGCATTGCCGCGAACGCCGTGGAGATCGCCCCGAAGCGCATCGTCTCTACGATTACTTACAATGGCCAGTTCCCGGGACCTTTGCTGCGCTTCAAAGAAGGACAGCCCGTCTCTGTGGAAGTGCACAACGATACGGACACACCAGAGCAACTCCACTGGCACGGGCAATTCGTTTCCACCGACGTGGACGGCGCCGCGGAGGAAGGTACGCCATTCATTCCGGCGCACGGAATGCGGCGAATTGAATTCACGCCGCGTCCGGCCGGGCTACGTTTTTATCACACGCATAATCGCGCGGGAGCGGATTTGAATGCGGGACAATACACCGGCCAGGTTGGACCGGTTTACATCGAGCCTCGACGTGAGCCGGGCGGCTACGACCGGGAAGTGTTTCTCGTACTGAAAGAGTTTGAGCCAACTTTCAGCCAGGGTGGCGATATGGCGCAGGATTTCCTGGCGCCCGCGTTGAAAGTCGAAGAGCTGCAATCCGCGGGCGAAACCGCGATGAAAGCTTCGCTCGCGAAGGGCATGCCCCACGGCTACGAAGTGGGCTACCGCTATTTCACCATCCACGGGCGCATGTTGGGACACGGCGAGCCGGTAAGGGTGAAGCAGGGCGAGCGCGTGCTGTTTCATGTTCTGAACGGCAGCGCGACCGAGATTCGCAGCCTGGCATTGCCCGGGCATTTGTTTAGAGTTGTCGCTCTGGACGGGAATGCGGTCCCGGCGCCGGCCGAAGTTCCTGTACTGTGGCTCGGGACAGCGGAGCGCATTTCGGCGATTGTGGAGATGAATCATCCAGGCATGTGGATTATGGGCGACTTGGCGGATGATGATCGCGGCCATGGCATGGGCACCGTCGTGGAGTACGCCGGGCGCAGCGGCAAGCCCGTGTGGGCGCCGCCGAAGCCCTTCCATTGGAATTATTTGCGTTTTGCGAATGCTGGCGCGACGGCGGCACCGCCCGACGAGACGTTTGACATGCTCATCGCGAAAGATAACGCCGCGGAAGGCGGATTTAACCGCTGGACGATTAACGGCACGGCTTATCCCATGACTGAGGGAATCGTTCCAGCGTCATTCCATCTGAAGCAGGGCAAGCGTTATCGTATCCGCCTGCGCAATGCCAGCGACGATATTCATCCGATCCATCTGCACCGGCACAGTTTTGAACTAACGCGAATCGCTGGCATGGCCACGGCGGGAGTGATGAAAGACGTAGTGATGCTCGGCGGCTATCAAGAACTGGAATTGGATTTCACCGCCGACAACCCTGGGCTTACTCTGTTCCACTGCCATCAGCAGCTGCACATGGACTTTGGCTTTATGACCCTGTTCGATTACGTGTAAAAACTGGATCGTCATGAATTTCTTCGGACAATTGCTGCGCACGAATGCACCATCGGTCGTTCTAGTTATCCGCCTCCTCGTCGGCGGCGTGTTCCTCCTTGTCGGCGCGGGAACGTGGTCGCTCGGCGCGCGGCTTTCCTCTCGAAGCGGCCATGGGTGAGCAGCCGGCGCCGGAAGTTTCGCACTCCGCCTCATCTCCGCAAAAAGTCTCGGTACGCGAACTCGCCGTGTTCTTTCTGCGGCTGGGCTGTACCGCGTTCGGCGGGCCTGCGGCGCACATCGCGATGATGGAGGACGAACTGGTGCGCCGGCGCCAGTGGCTTTCTCGTCAGAAATTTCTTGACCTGCTCGGCGCCAGCAATCTGATTCCAGGCCCCAGTTCCAGTGAACTGGCCATCCACATCGGCTATTTGCTCGCAGGATGGGCCGGACTGCTGGTCGCCGGAACGTGTTTCATTCTTCCCGCGGCAATGATGGTAGCCGCCGTCGCGTGGGCTTACGTGCGGTTTAGCAAGCTTCCAGCGATTTCGGCGATTCTCTACGGAGTGAAGCCGGTTGTGATTGCGGTGATTCTCCAGGCGCTGTGGGGACTGGGACGCACCGCGGTGAAGACAACATTTCTGAGAGTCGTGGGCGTCGTGTGCGTGCTGCTGGCTTTTCTCGGTTTGCATTCTCTGCTGGTCCTGGCACTGGGCGGCTGCGCGGTCTGTTTGATGAGCCTTGGAACATCGCGCTCAGCACTTGGTGCGATTCCATTGGCTACTGCGCCGGTGGCGGCCTTGGCCGGCGGAGCAACCTCCTTCACTCTTGGTTCCCTCTTTCTCGTGTTCTTGAAAATTGGGACGGTCGTGTTCGGAAGCGGTTACGTTTTGCTGGCGTTCTTGCGCGCGGATCTTGTCGTGCATCGCGGCTGGCTCACAGACTCGCAGTTGGTTGATGCGGTTGCGGTCGGACAGGTGACCCCGGGCCCGGTTTTTACGACCGCCACTTTCATCGGGTACATTCTGGGCGGAATGCGCGGCGCGATTGTAGCAACGGTGGGAATCTTCCTGCCTGCATTTGTGCTGGTTGCGATCAGCGGGCCGCTGCTGCCTCGGATCCGGCAGTCCAAGATTGCGAGTGCGTTTCTCGATGGGGTGAACGTCGCGTCGCTTGCTTTGATGGCGGCGGTCAGTTGGCAACTCGGACGAGCGGCGCTGCTAGATGTTGTGACCGTGGCTTTGGCGGTGCTGGCGGCAATTGCGCTGTTACGGTATCGGGTAAATTCCGCTTGGCTCGTGCTTGTTGGAGCGATTGCGGGAGTTGCGTCGAATGTATTTCGTTTGCGCTGAGCGTGTGCTGCGCGCGAATTTCAGCCGCGGCGCGATTCGACGAGGTCTAGCCTTCTTCGGCTTCCTGGAATTGGGCTAATTGTTCGAGCTGGCGGTGCCAGTCTAGTTGGCGGACCAGCGTGGAGTTTTGGCGCCAGTTGGCTTGGACTTTTACGAAAAGCTCCAGAAATATTTTCGCGCCCAGGATGAATTCGAGTTCTTTGCGCGCAGCCGTGCCGATTTTCTTGATGGCTTCCCCGGCCTTCCCGATCAGAATTCCCTTCTGGCCTTCGCGTTCGACGTAGATGGTGGCGCGGATGCGCAGCAGCTTGGGCGTTTCCTCGAAATTATCGATGAGTACGGCGATGGCGTGCGGCACTTCGTCGCGGGTCTGGAGGATGGCTTTCTCGCGCACCACTTCGGCCGCGAGGAAGCGCTCGGGCTGGTCGGTAAACTGATCGGGGGGAAAATGCGGCGGGGCTTCGGGCAAACGCGTAAGCCAGGAATTGACGAGGTCCAGGCAGCCGGCTCCGGTGAGCGCGCAGATGGGGAAAATTTCGGCGAATGCGAATTCCTTGCTGTAGCGCTCGATCAGCGGCAGGAGCAAATTTTTGGCGATGCGGTCCACTTTATTCAACAGCAGGTATACGGGGCCGTGAAATCGCTTGATCCATTCAATGGAGAAGCGGTCGCCGGGGCCGTAGTCCACGGAGGCGTCCGCGATCAAACAGAGGATGTCGATGCCTTCCAGGGCGTGCTGCAGTTCGTCCATCATCATGCGGCTCAGCACGTTTTTTGGTTGGTGGATTCCCGGCGTATCTATCAGAACGATTTGCGCGTCTTCGCGATTGAGGATGCCTTGGATGCGATTGCGGGTGGTCTGCGGCTTGGGCGAGACGATAGCGACTTTTTGCCCGACGAGCGTATTGACGAGCGTCGACTTGCCCGCGTTGGGGCGGCCGACAATCGCGACGAATCCAGATTTGAATGGCATGGATATAAGAATTGTACGCCTTTGAGGTGCGGTGAGGAAAGCGAGGTGGGAACTAGGCTGAGGCGTGGTTTCGATTGCGGCGTTAATCAGGCACGCGGACTGCTTCCGAGGGCGCGGTCACCGCGGAGGACATGCGACGACGTCGGTCAGCAGTGCATGCTCACGGCAACGGAGCAGTTTGGAATAAGTCAAAAGATAGCAGAAATTGAAGGATATGAATCAGGCGCCAGCAGTCGCAGCGCGAGCTGTCTGTTGGTTGGCCATTTGTTTCATTTGTTCCATTTGTTCCTTCATCTTCTGTTGCATTTCCTTAGGTGTGGGTTGCGCAGTGTGGGTAGCGACCATCCAAGTGTAACCCTCGGGATCAACAACGGTTCCACAGCGGTCACCCCAAAACATGTCCATTACAGGCCCGTTAGGCACGGCGCCGAGTTTTACGGCCTTCGCAACCGTCTTGTCTGCGTTCTCCGTCAGCAGATACAAACTCGTTGGCGAGGCGCCGATTGTTTTTGCGCCGCGAGCACCCATCTGCGGCATTTCCGGCCCCAACATCAATGTCGTTCCGCGCAGCGTCAGCTCGGCATGGACCGCCTTGCCGTCGGGGCCATTCATGATGCCCCGTTTGGCAAAGCCGAACGCCTTTTGATAAAAGGCTGCCGCCGCTTTCACGTCGGTCACCGTCAGTATTGCCGTTACCGAACCATAGAGCTTCTTATTGAGCGGGTCGATTTTTCTGGGCATCACACACTCCTTTCGCGAGCATTCCAACTGAATTTCGGCCTAACCTGTTCATAATGCAACTGCTCGAACAAAATTCTGGGCTGCGGAGGTTAAGAGTACTTCAATGACAAAGGTCCGGTCAACGTGAGATGCCGTACAAGTGCGCACCCGCAGCCATTTATCCGGTGATGGCGTTCGTCGGTACGATTCTTCCGAGGTTCTCAAGGATGTGACGCGCGATCACCAACCCATTTGGCGCATCCGCTCTTGGATTAGTGCGCTGTAGCGATTCATGCGTTCGGGGCGTCGTTTCAAGGGGAGCGGTAGAATTGCGGCGAGTTGGGCCGCTTGCTGCCGGTCGATACTGCGGGCTGAGGCTCGGTAGTAGTAACGGCATGCCGCCTCCGCGCCATAAACACCCGGGCCCCATTCGACGACGTTGAGGTAGAGCTCCAGAATGCGCCGCTTGCCGAGAACCAATTCGGCCACCGGGACTAGTGTGAACTCGGCGCCCTTGCGCAGGACGGAGCGGCCGGTTCCGAAGAACAGGTTTTTTACCAGTTGCTGCGTTATGGTGGACCCGCCGCGAATGCGTCCGCCTTCCAGGTCGCCTTCCGCGGCGATTTCCATCGCGTCCCAATCGAATCCATGATGCTGGTAGAAGCGCGCGTCTTCCGCGGCGATGACGGCATGCTGGAAATCGGACGAGATTTGGCTCAGGGGAACGAACTCGTATCTTTCGTGATACGGCGTGTCATGAATCCATGCTTGCAACCGGCGCTCCATGTGCACCGCTGTGGTCGGTGGGTCGATCCAGCGGGCGGCCACGAGGATCAGCACAGCTAGCGACCAAAGAAGCACCAGTCCGAGCAGAAGCCACTTAATAACGAATCGGAAAGTGACTCTTCGACGCAGGGGGTCCGGCTGGGTCTCCGGCACGGTCTCCGGTGGGGTCTTCGGCGGTATTTCTGGATTTTCAATCACACTTCAGAATAATCGTTTGCGATGGATTGACATAGCGCTTGGCCGAGTAGGCCCGGGGAATTTCATCCCGAGCCTCTCACAGAACCGTGCTTGACAGTCTCCCGTCACACGGCTCGTGCCACCCAGTGAAGGTTGCTACCTTCCGTCCGAACCGCTCGGTTCCTCCTGTTGCCAGTTGACCGTATTGGTTAGGACGTGAGTGACCCGCCCCCTTCGCTCCACGGGAATTGCCCCGCTTCTTCACTACTTTAGGGCAGTCCGACCCTGAGACTCCGCATCCGTACTCTCGCCCTCGTGGTTTCGTCCACTTGTGGCTTCTCCGTTGGCATCGGTGTCTCAGGTTCCCACGTTCCGCTCGACCGCCTCTTTGGCAAGCTCAGGCCACCTCTCATGCCGGATGCCGCTCCGCCCGTAAACAGGTTTCGTCGGAGCTACTCCCGCAGTAACTTACCCCCCGCGGTTTTGACATCGTCTTTAACGTTTCGACACTTCAGCAGTGGTTCCCTTGCGGTCCTCTTCTTGCCGGTCACCTGACCTGGTCGTTGCCAGGCCTTTTCCTTCCGCGTTCACGACCCTAGCTTTTGGCTACAGCCGCCGCAGGTGGTTTGGAACCTGTTCCTGTAAACCGATTCCGAGGGGCCTACCCTCATCAGTCAAGCAGTTGCGCACTACTCAGCGTTTTCTCCTTTCGTGCTCGTGGCACACATTAATCGCGTTATCGAAAAATGTCCCAGCCCGCCCTGCCAGGAATTCTTGACTTCGGCTTGCAGAGTTGTATGCTCTGACTCCTCTGCGGTTCGCTGCAGCCTATCCGCTGCGGATGGTTCCGCTTTCCACGCTACCAACTGCACGGCGCGTTCCAGTTTCAAAGGAGGGCTTGCATGGCCAACCCCGTAAAGGCAATTCCAGAGGGATATCACTCGATTAGTCCATCGGTAACCTGTAAAGACGCCGCGCGCGCGATTGATTTTTACAAGCACGTGTTCGGCGCCGAAGAATTGATGCGCATGCCATCTCCCGATGGCAAAATCTCTCACGCAGAACTGAAAATCGGAGACTCGATTATTTTTGTAAACGACGTGATGGGACCGGCCGCGGCCGCCACTCCTGGGACGCCGGGCATGTCGCTGTTCCTCTACGTCGAAAATGCGGACAAGGTGTTCACGCGAGCAGTGGCCGCCGGCGCGCAGATTGATATGGCGCTGGACGACCAATTCTGGGGCGATCGCTACGGCAAGGTGACAGATCCGTTTGGGCACCAGTGGGGAATCGCAACGCATGTGGAGGACGTGGCTCCCGAGGAAATCGGCAAGCGGGCTGCGGCGTTTTTTGCCAAGGCCGCGGGACAGAGCTAGTCGCCTGTTGCGTATTCGCACAATCGGAAGTGTGGCATCGGGCCTGCCTGTGGCGGGCCCGATTTTTTCATGGCTGCATTCATTCGCCGCAAGATGCGGCAGCTGACGAAAAACAACAGCAAGCCGATTCGGGGTTCACGCTGTGGCAGGTAGGGGCGCAGCAAGCAGCGCCCCTAGCGAGTATCGGATTGCGAGACGGCGGTTTGAGCACCGGCGAGATCGCCCGCCTACGACCGGCGGGCCTATGCTGCGAACTCGTTACACGGTGCGGGCGGTGGAAGCAGCGGTGTTGGGGATGGGCTTGGCCCGAACGCGAAGGACTTTGCGTTGGTTGGCTTCGATTACCTCGAAGCGCAAGCCGTCGGCTTCGATGACCTCGCCTGTGCGCGGCACGTGGCCTGCGACGCTGTTGAGCAGGCCGGCGATGGTGGTGGCGGCGGAATGCTGCATGCCGGAATCGAGTTGCACGCCGAAAAGCTCGCCGACTTTTTCGAGCTGCACGCTGCCGCGAATCACCAGCGCGCCGCTGGCTTCGCGCACGACGTCTGGAGCGGGCCTGCGGTCTTCTTCGCCAATTTCGCCGACGATTTCCTCGACCAGATCTTCGATCGTGACCAGACCGGCCATCAGGCCGTATTCGTCAATCACGATGGCCATCTGCTGATTCTTGCGCTGCATTTCCTTCAGCAGCTCTGAGCCGAATTTCGTTTCCGGGATGAACAGCGCGGGGCGCATCAATTCGCGCACGGTGCGGTGCGCGGCTTCGCGGTCGGGTACTTCGAGCATATCGCGAGCCATGACGATGCCGGCGATGTCGTCGAGGCTCTTTTCGAACACGGGCAGGCGCGAGAATTTTGTTTCGACAACGAGGTCGCGCAATTCCTCGAGCGACGCGTCGGCGCGAATGGCGATTACGTCCGGGCGCGGAGTCATCACATCGCGGACGCGTTTGTCGCCGAATTCGACGACGGACTCGATCAGGCGGGCTTCGTCCTGTTCGATGATGCCCTCTTCGGTGGCGGCGTCTACTAGCGCTTCGATGGCCTGCTGCTGTTCGGCGGCGGGGGTCTGCGCTTCTTCGCTTTCTTCGGACAGATGCAGCACCGAGATCAGCAGCTCAAGCACCGCTTGCACCGGCCAAATCATGAACAGAAACACGCGCACGATGGGAACCAGCGGCAGCACCCAATTCCCCGGAGCGCGCGCCAGCAGCAACGCCGGGAAAAATTGCATGGCGATGACAACTTCAGCGCCCAGAAAAAATATCATTTCGACGCCGGCTTCCCAGGTGCCAGGAACGAAGAACAGCACTCCGCGCGCAGTGATGGCGGCGACAAAAACCAGCCAGAAGCGCGCGAGCAGGCTGAAGCCGAGCGCTGCGCGGCGGCGTTCCATATGGAAGCGCGGCTCGACGTCCATTTCGAACGTGTCGAGATGCCGGTGGATTCGTCCGGGATGAACGCGGCCGAGTTCGCGAAAGGCGCGGTCGAAGTAGGAGAAGACCACGAGGCCAGTGGTGAGAGCGAGGACGCCGGCGGAGTAGAAGAAAATCGGCATCGTCAGAGCAATCCTAAATCGCGGCGCAGGCGATTTTCGCGCCGGTCCATTTCGCCTGAGTCGGTCTGGTGATCGTAGCCCAGCAGATGCAGGATGCCGTGAAGAATAAGGATGCGCATTTCGTGGTCGAAGGCGCGGCCGAGACGGAGAGCGTTGCGGCGTGCGACCGCGGGCGCGATGGCGATATCTCCCAGATATTCGGGGACGGATCCAGACGCGGACGCGGCCGCAGATACGGAGATGCGCGTGGCGCGCGTGCGGCGCGGCTGACGATACTTTCGTCTGGTTGCGGGTTCTGCGTGCGAGCCATCTGCTGGGAAGGACAATACATCGGTCGGGCGATTTTTGCCACGGTAGGCGCGATTCCAGCGCGCCATCTGCGCATCGGTGACCAAGGCGACGGTGAGGCAGCGCGGTGCAAGACGCAAGCGCTTGCGCGCGGCGGCGAGGAATTTCTCCAGGCCCGAAATGGAAACACGCACGCGACGCTGCTGATTGAGGATCATGCGCGCGAGATTAATCCCGCGGATTCTGCAGGCCGGAATGGCCGGCGCGTCCGGCGCCCGAGGCGCGACCGTTGTGACCGGGATGAGTGGCGGCGTGCTCGTCGTAGGCCTTGATGATGCGCTGCACGAGACTGTGGCGCACGACGTCGCGTTCATCGAAATACACGAACGAGATGCCTTCGATCTTGCCGACGATTTCGATGGCTTCGATGAGGCCGGAGCGGCGCGATTCGGGTAAATCGATTTGGGTGACGTCGCCGGTGATGACGGCTTTGGAATTGAAGCCCAGGCGCGTGAGGAACATTTTCATCTGCTCACTGGTGGTGTTCTGGGCTTCGTCGAGGATGACGAAGGAATCGTTCAGGGTACGGCCGCGCATGAAAGCCAGCGGCGCAACTTCGATGATGCCCTTCTCGAGGAAGCTTTCGAGCCTGTCCGCTTCGAGCAGGTCGTGCAGCGCGTCGTACAGCGGACGCATGTAGGGGTCCACTTTTTCCTGCAACGTGCCGGGAAGAAAGCCGAGGCGCTCGCCGGCTTCGACGGCGGGGCGCGCGAGAATGATCCGATTTACTTGCTTCGAGAGCAGCGCGGTGACAGCCATAGCGACAGCGAGATACGTCTTGCCTGTGCCGCCGGGGCCGATGGCAAAGACCATGTCGTAGGCTTCGAGGGCTTCCATGTAGCGCTTCTGGTTCGCGCTCTTCGGAGTGATGGTCTTCTTACCGAAGGAGCGCGTGTTGGAGAGTGAAAATGCGCCGCGCGTGGACGGTGCATGTTCGCCGGTGGCGCCCGTCGCGATACGCAGCAGTGATTTCACTTCCGAGCTGTCTGGAATTCGCCCGTCGCGGATGCGCTGATTGTATTCGCCCAGGATTTGCGCGGCGCGCTCCACCTGAGGCTGCGAGCCTTCGATTTCCAGATCGTGATCGCGCAGATGCGTAGTGACGTGAAGGGCGGACTCGAAGAGCTTAAGATTTTCGTCGAGGGTTCCGAAGAGTTCGTTGATGCCACCTGCCAGCCGGACGGTTTGTTTCATTCAGTTTCGCGGGAGCGAAGCCTCCTGGATACGACCCCTATTGCTGGAATTAGCGTAGCGCGGGAAGGCGGGAGGGTCAAGGTGCGTGCGCAGGATTCATCAGAGAGTAACATGGGTCGCAACGTAGGTGAGCGGCAGCCGGATGGGTCGCGGGGCGTGAAGGTTTCGCTTTTGGGCACCGCTTGCTTGAATATGCCCGATTGCGGGCCTTGTATCCCTCAAAATTGTATCGGGTGGCTGCTTCCGGGGAGAATTGGATGACGAACGGCAAAGAACTGCCGCAGATTCAGGCGGCCCAGCAGTACAGCAAGTTACGGCGCACCCAGCGCGTGCACATCCAGATGGCGGTGATCGTGCGCGGTACGAGCAAAGGCAAAACCTTCGAAGAAGAGACCAAGACGACCACCGTGAACGCCAATGGATGTCTGGTTTCACTGGATACACCTTTGACGCGCGGACAACAGGTTTCCATCATCAATTCGAAGACCGTCGAAGAACTGCTGTGCAATGTGGCGTTCATCAGCGAAAACAAGGGCAGCAAGACCGAGGTGGGTTTGGAATTTACTGAGTCGTCGCCGCTTTTCTGGCGCATCGGCTTTCCGCCGGAAGATTGGAGCGAATCCACGGAACGCAAGCGCGTTCCAGTGCCAGCGAAGCCGCACCCCGCAGGTCCGCAAGAAAAAAAATAGCTACGAAGTTGATTGGGACGCGCGAATTCGATGGCTGCTACCGCCATCGTGCGAATTGCGGCGCGCGTTCGCCGACCGCTTACGGCTTCGCGGCTGGGAATTGGACTTTGGGAACTTCGCGTGCCGCTTCGGGGGCCTGAAAGTAATCGTTGTTGCGCTTGAAGCCAGCCCATCCGGCGAAAATGTTGTTGGGGAACAGGCCGATGTAGGTGTTGTACTCCTGGATGGAATCGTTGTAACGCTTGCGCTCGACGGCGATGCGGTTTTCGGTGCCGGCTAGTTCGTCCTGCAGGCGGAGGAAATTCTCGTTGGATTTCAGTTGGGGATAATCTTCTTTCAGCAGGAGTATTTTCTGTACCAGCGGAGCAATTTGGTTGCTGGCGGCGATCTTGTCGGCGGGAGTCTGCGCGTTCATGTATTGCGTACGGGCCTTGGCGATATCGTCGAAGACGGTTTGTTCATGCGCGGCGAAGCCTTGGACGGTGGCTACGAGGTTGGGGATCAGGTCCGCGCGGCGTTGCAGCACGTTGTCCACTTGCGCCCAATTGGATTTGATCTGTTCATTGAGGCGGACCATCTCGTTGCGGCGGCCGGCGTACATGCTGCCGAAGATGAGCGCGATGATCACTAGAACGGCGATTACGCCAAGGGCTGCTTTCATGGACTGCCTCCGATCAGGTTGTGATGCGGTGCCATCATACTGCAATAGCCGCGAATCGTGCTGGTCAGAGCGCGTCGAGGCGGCGGTCTACTTCGTTGGTTACTACTTCTACGAATTCCAGGTAGGCGTGCAGGGACGCTTCGACGTCTATGTTTCGCGGTTTGCGCTTGCCTTCGCGCACGTCGAGCAGGGCGTGAAATGCGGAGGGGTCTGCGCCGGTGAGGGCGGCTACCGCCGCTACCGCCTCGCGTTTGTTTGCGGGCATGGGTTGGCCGAGCGCGAAGAGAGCGTGGCGGAATAGCGCGCAGAACGTGGAAACGGACTGCGACATGATTCCCAAGTGCGCTTTGTAGCTTAGCGGCGCGGCGAGGATGGCTTGGCGCAGGCGCAGCCAATCGGCGCGCAGTTCGCGTTCGACTTGCAGGCGATGCAGACGCAGGGGCACTTCAAAATTGGCGAAGAAATCGGTGCCGAAAAGCAGGCGGTGGTGGCGAGTAATATCCAGCAGCTCGATGGCGAAAACGTCTGCGGAACGATGCAGTTCATCGAGCGTCAAGAGCAGCGGCGGTGGATTGCCTTGGCGCACCCACCATTCCGAGGCATCGTGGAGATGTTCGAGATCCTCCGATGCCGCGCGTTCGACGATGCAGAGGATGTTGAGGTCGGAATGCCCCGCGCGGAATTCGGCGGTGACCGCCGAGCCATACAGCACGATGCATTTCAGGTTGGCCTCAGCTGCGGCTTTCAGACGGCCTACGAGTTCAGTTAGTTTGGCTTCCATTAAGCGACCTTTGCTGAATTGACATTACCGCGGGCGGGTCGGAAACCCGCCCCTACAGGCCCAATTTATTACCAACTGCCGCCGGCACCGCCTCCGCCGAACGAGCCTCCGCCTCCGCCGCCAAATCCACCTCCACCGCCTCCAAAACCTCCGCCGCCGAATCCGCCACCGCCCCAGCCGCCGCGGCCCATTCCGCTGGCGATCAGGGGACCGATCCACCAGCCACTACCACCGCCTCGACCACGCCCGCCGCCGCCCTTCATCATTGCGTACAGTGCGAAAATGACGATTCCCAATATGAGGAATGCCGCGAGACCGCTGATATTACCCTGGCCTGAGCCTTCCCTCCGCCCAGCGGGCAGCGGTGCGCCGCTCAGAGTGACTCCGCGATCCTGAGCAATGACATCGGCAATGCGCCGCGTCATCAGCATCACAGCTGCGTCGTAATTTCCCTGACGGAGATACGGAACTGCTTCGCGGCCAAAGCCGCCGACTTTGCCATCGGGCAGAATGCCTTCCAGGCCGTAGCCGACTTGCGTCCAGTATTTGTGGTCGTTGACCGCCAGGAATATCAGGATGCCACTCGACGTTTGCTTCGGACCGACGCCCCATTTCGTCGCTACGTCCAAGGAGTAATCTTCAACGGTGCGGTCACCGAGCGACGGGACGATGACTACAAAAATTTGCGCTTTGGCCTTGTCGTTTACTTCCGTGCAGAGCGCTTCCAGTTGCTGGCGGGCGGTGGGGCTCAGGACGCGGGCGTAATCGTTGATGTAGCCCGTGGGCTTGGCAGGGACATCAATGACGTCTCCCTTCGGCTTGACGGGAAGATCAGTCGTTTGACCGGCTGCCGAGAGCGCGGTGAGGTAAAGCGCGAGCAGAAGCAGAAAGGAGCGAGCCAGCAATTGCCACTTCGCAACTGAGCAGGAGCGCGAACTTAGGGCGCGAGTCATTGGGTGCCGCGGGCATGTTAGTTCGACGTTGCGCTGGGTGTCAACGCGCGCGGCTCGCTAGTCCAAAGCAACGGCGTAAGACCTTGACGCAGAGGTCGGAGATAGTGAGTCGAGAGATTGGAGGTATTGATGTCGCAGAATCTGCAGATCCGGAAGTGACCACGCTGGGTTTCTTCTGTGGTTGTAGGGGCGGGTCCCAGACCCGCCCCTTCGGAGTAACCGCGGCGTGGGTCGGAACCGTCCGACGGCGATGCGGATCTGAATCGTTTCCGGCCGCGATTGCGACGAGCAAGACGCGATGCTAAACTTCGCGGCGCGTGTCCGGGTACGCACGGTACTGTCCGGAAATGAACGCCTTACGCTCACTATTTCCCGTTTAATCGTCTAAATTCAAGCGGTTATGCATGGCCGCAGTGTTGCATCGGGAATACGTAAAATGAAACAAACACCCTTGTTCGCGCGTTTGAGTAAGTTACAGGCCTGTCGAAGCTCACGAAAGAACTTTGGAGAGGACAACACGATGAACGGAAGTCTAAGGCATATAGCGGTGGCGCTGCTGACGGCTGCTTCGCTGATTGTGACACCGGCGTACTCACAGGCGCAACAGGGCCAGAACCAGAGCCCGCCTCAAGCGCAGCCGGGACAGGCCGCCGCCGGAGCGCAACCCCTCAGCCAGCCGGGCGCGCAAACGGGATCGGCCGCCTCGGAACCGGCGCGCGATTTGAAGGAGAGCCGGGGCGCCGATTACACCACGGGCAAACCGGAGTTCCCGAATATATTTTCGCCTTACGCGCCGCGATATATTCCTGAGCCGATGCTGACGAATTCGACGCGGCTGGACCAGTTGATCCAGGACGGCAAGCTGATGTTGAGCCTGGACGACGCGATATCGCTGGCGCTGGAGAATAATCTGAATATCTTCGTCGCGCGATTCCAGCCCTGGATTGCCGAAACGCAATTGCTCAAAGCCAAGGCAGGCGGCGTTCCGCAGAGCAACAGCACGCAGCAAGTGGTACTGGGCACGTCGCCGTCGGTGTCTTTCGATCCGGTATTTACCGCGAGCTACAACTGGTATCACTCCAATACGCCGGTAAATAACCCGTTTATTTCGGGGACGGGCACTGGCACTAACATCCTGGTGGTAAATCAAAATTCGTCGGCCGTGGATTTCGGTTACACGCAGGGATTCCACACCGGCACGAACCTTTCGATCACGATGAATACCGCGCGAACCGCGACGAACGAACCGGACGTGTTTTTCAATCCGGCGTTCAGTCCGGTGCTGACGGCGACTTTGTCGCAGCCGCTGCTGAACGGATTCGGTATTTTGCCGAATACGCGCTACATCATCGAGCAGAAGAATTCGATCAAGGCGGCGAATTCGCTTTTTGCGCAGCAGGTGATCGCGGTGGTGACGCAGACATCGAACGATTACTGGGAACTGGTGTACGACCGCCAGAACGTGAAGGTGGAGGAAGCGGCGGTGGGCGTCTCGCAAAAGCTGTGGCAGGACAACAAAAAGCAGCTGGAAATCGGGACGATGGCGCCATTGGACGTGCTGACGGCGGAATCGCAGCTGGCTACGGACCAGCAAAATCTGATCGTGGCGCAAACCACGAAACTGCAGCAGGAAACCGTGCTGCTGAACGACATCGCCAAGAACCTGCTGGCCAAAGACGTCGCCGGAATCGAAATCGTGCCGACGACTCCGATCACCATTCCGGACATCGTGGAAAATATTCCGCTGCAGGACGCAGTGCAGGAAGCGTGGAGGAAGCGTCCTGAACTGTACCAGGCGGATCTGAATCGGAAGAATGCGGAAATCGAGGTTAAGGTCCTACGAAATGCCTTGCTGCCTTCGCTGAACGCTTACATTCAGTACGCGTCGCAAGGACTGAACGGAACAGGAATCAACACCAACACAGTGGCGGGGCAGTTTATCGCCGATCCAGCAGCGCCGCTCGTAGGTGCGGATGGAACTCCCATTCAAATCAATGGCAACTTTGTTTTTGCCGGCGTGCCGGCTACCACGACCTCATTGAGCCACGGCGGTGTGAGCCAGGCGCTGACCAACGTGTTTGAGAACCAATATCCAACGTATGCAGCGGGGTTGACGCTGACGATGCCGTTGCGCAATCGTTCGGCGCAAGCGGACAGCGCGCGCGCGCAGTTCGACGAGCGGCAGCTGCAAGTGCAATACCGGCAGACGGAGAACACCATCGTCATCAACGTCCGCAACGCGATTATCGCGTTGGCTCAAGACCGTTCGCAGGTGGCTGCGGCGGAGAAAGCGCGCAATCTGGCGCAGCAGACTTTGGACGCCGAGCAGAAGAAATATCAGCTGGGGTCGTCCACGTCGTATCAAGTGGTGCTGCGCTCGCGCGACTTGACGGCGGCGCAGGGCACGGCGTTGCGCGCGCAGGCAAATCTGGCGGAGGCGCTGGTGAATTTCAACCAGGCGATGGGCCGCACGCTGGAAGTGCAGCACATCACGGTGGCGGATGCGATGCGCGGCGAGACGACGCGGGACCCGCTGATTCCGGGGACTCCCGGGCCTGGCACGGTGGTTGGCGCGAAGTAGACGCGCGGCGGGATCCCGGGCCTTTGTAGCGGCGCACATCGGTGCGCCACCGGTGTTGCGCCGCGACTCGATCACTCGCTCGGGAGGAGTGCTGCGGTGCGGACCAATGGCGGTCTGAAGACCGCGCTACGAAAGCACGTCTCACCCACGCTCGGAGCACTCCCCGGTTTCTGCTGGTTGCTGCTTCTCTTCCCTTGCCCTAAGATGAAGTATGGACGCGCTGGCCTGCCTGTGTTTTCTCGCCTGGCGCGGCCTTGGAGGAGTCCTCCCTCATGTCTGAAAAAATAATTGAAAAGGCCGGCAAGTCGGCAAAATCGCAGGCGACAGTTACGCTTGACCCCGAGCGCAAGGTTTCCGCGGGAGAGCGCGCATGGGAGGAAAAAACTTTGGCGCCGACGCTCGCGCAATCGCCCGAACGTGCGCATGAGTTCACGACGGTTTCGAGCTATCCGATCCGCCGACTATACACGGGTGCCGATCTGCCGGACTGGAATCCGGAAAAGGATCTGGGCTATCCGGGCGAGCCTCCTTACACCCGCGGAATTCACTCGACGATGTACCGCGGGCGTTTGTGGACCATGCGGCAATTCGCGGGCTTCGGCACGGCGCAAGATACGAATGCGCGTTTCCGTTATTTGCTGGGGCAGGGGCAGACAGGACTCTCCGTGGCGTTTGATTTGCCGACTCTGATGGGTTACGACGCGGACCACGCGCTGTCCGAAGGCGAAGTGGGAAAGTGCGGCGTGGCAATCAGTTCGCTCGCGGATATGGAAGTGCTGTTCGACCAGATTCCGTTGGCAGACGTGACGACTTCGATGACCATCAACTCGCCGGCCGCGGTGATTTGGGCGATGTATCTGGCCGTCGCGGAAAAGCAGGGCGCGGACTGGAAGAAAATTTCCGGCACGCTGCAGAACGACATTTTGAAGGAATACATCGCGCAGAAGGAATACATCTATCCGCCGGAACCTTCCATGCGGCTGGTGATTGACACGCTGGAATTCGGCGCGAAGGAAACTCCAAAGTTCAATCCGATTTCGATCAGCGGCTACCATATTCGCGAAGCCGGCTCGACGGCGATTCAGGAACTCGCGTTCACTTTGCGCGATGGAATCGAGTATGTGGAATGGGGCGTGCGGCGCGGGATGGATGTGGACGAGTTTGCGCCGCGGCTTTCGTTCTTCTTTAATTCGCACAATGATTTCTTCGAGGAGATCTCGAAATATCGCGCGGCGCGGCGCATCTGGCACAAAACGATGACGGAGCGGTTTGGCGCGAAGAATCCGCGCTCGTGGGCGCTGCGTTTCCACACGCAGACGGCGGGATGCTCATTGACGGCGCAGCAGCCTTACAACAACGTGGTACGTACGGCGCTGCAAGCGTTGGCGGCGGTGATGGGCGGCACGCAATCGCTGCACACCAATTCGCTGGATGAGGCTTGGGCGCTGCCGACGGAGTTTGCGGCGACGCTGGCGCTGCGCACGCAGCAGATCATCGCGCACGAAAGCGGCGTGACGAATACAGCGGACCCGCTGGGCGGCTCGTATTTTGTGGAAGCGCTCACGAATGAAGAAGAGCGCGGCGCATGGGAATACATCCAGAAGATTGATGCGCTGGGCGGGATGGTAGCGGCGATCGAACGCGCGTATCCGCAGCGGGAAATCGCGGAGGCGTCTTACAAGTATCAGTTGGCCGTGGACCGCAAGGAAAAGATCATCGTCGGCGTGAATGATTACGTCGCCGAAGAAAAAGGCATCGACATTTTGCAGATTGATGAGACCGTCGCGACCCGCCAAACCGCGCAGCTGCGCAAGTTGCGCGCGGAGCGCTCGAACGCAGAGGTCGAGCGGCGCTTGCTGGCTTTGCGCAAAGCCTCCGAAGGCGAAGACAATCTGATGCCCTTCATTTACGACGCGGTGAAAGCCTACGCCACGCTCGGCGAAGTCTGCGACGCCATGCGCGCAGTCTTCGGCATCTACGAAGAGGTAGCGATTACGTAGACATGTCCTCAACCCCAGCCCTTCCCCAACCGCAGAGATCTAGGATCACGGCCATCACTTACCCGGGTCCGGGCTTTCTTGTGGACTTTGAATACCGCGGGAGGAAGGGATTCACCGAAGAGCTTGTACAGGGAGTCGTAGCTGCACTGCTTGAACGTGAGGGCTACTCGGTTAAGACCGGCGGTAGATTGCCACGGGGGCCTGACCTCGAGGCGTTTTCAACACGAGGGCGCAAAATCGTAGTCGAGGCGAAAGGCGAGGGCAGCAGACCGGAAATGTTTCGCAATTTTTTCCAAGCAGCACTCGGACAAATCATCCTGCGGATGAACGACGATCGCACCATCTACATCGTTGCCCTGCCCTGTCACGACCAGTTCGTGCGCCTCGTCCGGCTTGTTCCTCGTCGGGTCTTCCGTGCATTGAACCTGCATTTTTGGCTGATAGAGGCAACTCAAGGGATCCTCGACTACCACATTCACGTAGTGGAAAGTGACGCCCAATGAAAGCAGTCGTGCTCACGATCTTTTGCACCCTGGTGTTAAGTGGAAGTGCCGCACAGGCCAAAGAGAAGAAGCCCGGGGAGCGGAGTGGGTTCGTTACCACCTCCGATGGAGTGAAGATTCACTATATCGAGGCGGGGCGGCTCGCGACTTCGCCTAGCGCGCAGATTGGCAATCCGATGCCGAAAGATGCGGTGATCAAGAAGGGCGAGATCGGCCTTTCGGCGGCGCACCAGTTCCCTTCCATTCTTTTTGTGCCGGGATGGACGATGCCCGCGTGGATTTGGCAGAGCCAGATTGATTATTTCGCGCACGATTATCGCGTGGTGGCGATGGACCCGCGCTCGCAGGGACAATCATCACAAACGAATGATGGGCTGTATCCTGCGGCACGCGCGCGCGACATCAAGGCCGTGGTGGAGCAGTTGCACCTGGCGCCGGTGGTGATTGTGGCGTGGTCCATGGCCGTCGTGGAGACGATGGCGTACGTGGATCAGTTCGGCACGAACGATTTCGCGGGGCTGATTTTGGTGGATAACGATGCGGGCGGGCGCGCGCCGGCAGACGCGGATCAGGATTTCGGACTGTTGAAGGGAGTGCTCGAGGATCGGCAGAAGTCGCTGGACGCATTCATGCGCAATCTGAATCTGAAGAAGCCGCATCCCGAGGAGTACATCAACAAATTGGAAAAAGCTTCCTTGCAGGTGCCTACCAATTCAGCAGTGGCGCTGCTCGTGGGTTATTTTGTGGCGGACTATCGCCCGGTGCTGGCGAAGATTGACAAGCCGGTGGTGGTTTGCGCGGCGAAGACTCCATACATGAGCACGATCGTCGCGATGCAGAAAAACATTCCGAACTCGAAGCTGGAAATATTCGAGGGCGACGGCCACGCGCTGTTCGTGGACAATCCGGACAAGTTCAACGCGCTCGTCGAGGATTTTCTGCTGAATTTGGCGCGATAGAACCTCGCCAAGTCGCGCTGCTATCGTTTTGCTGCGGATTTGAGTATTCTTGCCTAGCTATGCCCGACAAAACAATTAGGGTGTTGATCGCCAAGCCGGGGCTGGACGGGCACGACCGCGGCGCGAAAATCATTGCGCGCGCGCTGCGCGACGCCGGGATGGAAGTGATTTACACTGGGCTGCGGCAGACGCCGGAAATGATTGCGTCGGCGGCGGCGCAGGAAGACGTGGACGTGATCGGCCTTTCAATCCTTTCCGGCGCGCACAATACGCTTTGTCCACGCTTGATGGAGCTGCTGCGCGGCAAGGGCATGAACGATGTGACCGTGCTGATCGGCGGAATTATTCCTGAAGCGGACATTCCAGCGCTGAAGCAAGGCGGGATCGCGGAAGTTTTTCTCCCCGGAACTACAACGCAAGCGATCGTTGATTTTATCCGCCACCGCGTTTCCACCGCTCCGCGCGAAGCGTAACGTCGCGGTGAGCACTCGCCTTGTAGCCAATCCACAGGACGATATCCTTTTACTACAGCTTGAGAGTGACGATGGATTTCCTCGGCTGGAGATGTCCGTGATGGACGCGCTTGAGTGCCAAATCGCGCGGCTGGCGGAGGCACCGGAACTTCGCGGCGCGGTGATTGCCGGCAGTGAGCGCGCGTTTGCGGCGGGCGCAGAGATTGCGGAGGTGGCGCGATTGACGTCGGGTGATGCGTTTGCATTTTCGCGCCGTGGGCAGGCAGTGCTGGGAGTGATTGCGTCGAGTGCGAAACCGGTCGTTGCCGCGATTCGCGGTTACTGCATCGGCGGTGGTCTCGACTTGGCGCTGGCGTGCCGCGCGCGGATCGCTGGGACTGACGCGCTGTTCGCGCATTCTGGCGTGACGCTGGGAATTATTACCGGTTGGGGCGGAACGCAGCGATTGCCGCGGTTGATTGGGCGCGGGCGTGCGCTGGAAATATTAGTCACCGGCGACCGCATTCGCGCGAGCGAGGCGCTAGCATGGGGATTGGTTAGCAAAGCTTCCGCGGACGGCGAATTGTTGGACGATGCGGTTCGATTGACGCGCGCTCTTGCACGATAGAGTGAGAGCGATGTTGCATCCGAGCAATGCAAAAACATTTACCGCAGAGGGCGCCAAGATAACCTAAAGACCGGACGCGATGCCCGTGCTGTAGGGGCGGGTCTCAGACCCGCCCCCTACAGGCAAGCTATTTGACCGCCAACGAGCTGCGACTACGGCAGCGGGAGGATAAGTTTTGTGCGCGTGTAAGCTACGCGAAAGCCGTTGCGTTCGATATTGCGATGCGAGATGCTGCCGGGCCGTGCGAAGCTGACTGCGAGATCGCAACCCTTCTCGACCGCCCAAGCAAGGCGGGTAGCAAGCAAGGCTGATTGCACTCCGCGGCGGCGGAATGCGGGCAGCGTGCTTGCGCCAAAAAGCCCGCCGACTCCTTGGCCAGCGAACACGCCACCGCCGCCCGCCACGATGCCGTCTACGAACGCCAGAAAGAAGCAGGCGTCGCGGCGGCCGTAAAAACCCTCCATCACGTCGAGCATCGCCTGTGTCACTGGATAATGTTCGGCGAAGCCCTCAGCAACGGTTTGCGTCCAAAGTTTCGCTTCATCTGGCGCCGAGGTGCGAACGATCACGCCTGGCGACATCGTGCCCAGCGTGCGCGCCGCTTCAACGCGGTCTAAGATCAGAACATCCGTAAGTTCGAGCAGGTGATAGTCGCGCGCCGCAAATTTTTCGTACAGGCTTTGGTCAACGAGTGGACACAACTCGATGGCCGCGGGAGCGTTGCGGCTGTGGAAGAAGTCGCCGAGCGCGTCCACTTCAGCATCGCTCACGGGGCCATGCAGGCCCACTCCTATAGCCTGGGTGATTGGCGAATCGACTCCAGCGAAGACGGCGACACCGCCAGCAATTTCTTCGATGGCTACGGAATATTCCGGGTGAAACCGCTGGCAGGCTTCGGCGCATGCGCGTCCGGCATTTGCTTCGGCCATTTCCACGCGGCGTGCCAAATCCAAATCAATAAAACGCATTGGTGAATCTCCTGTGCGCGACGATGCGCGCGGTTACACGAGCCAGGGCCGCCTTAAATCGCTTGATTGGCGAAGTCGCGAAGTCGCACTCGTGAAGTACAGGAACGCGCCGAAACGCCGGGACTAGCGCTATGGGCGGGGCGAGCGGGAGACAGTCCTATGCTTCGCGTGGGTACCACAGCGCATAGGCGCCTCCAGAGGAGAGAGTTGGCGCGCGGCAGAACCGCGGGCCGCATTCATCCTAGCGTACTGGGAGCGCGAGTCAAAACAATTCAGGGGTGATAGAATCCTGCATCTGCCGCAAACTGATGAAGATCGATCATCGTGCGGATTGGTGCGAGGAGAGCGCTGGGTGAGCGGAACGAAAATCGAAACGCGCGTGGACGAGAAGTCGGCGGAATTTGAGAAAAACAGCCGGCTGATGGTCGATCGCCTGACGGAATTAAAAAACCAAGAGCAGCAGATCCGCCAGGGCGGCGGTGCGAAAGCAATTGAGGCGCAGCACAAGAAGAATCGCCTGACGGCGCGCGAACGCATCGCGAAGCTGATTGACGCGAAAACCGAGCTTTTCGAGCTGGGACTTTACGCCGCGCACGAAATGTATCAGGAATGGGGCGGAGCGCCGGCTGCGGGGACAATCACCGGGCTCGCGCGCGTATCCGGACGGCAAGTGATGATCATTGCCAACGACGCCACGGTGAAAGCCGGCGCGTTTTTTCCGATGACCGCGAAGAAAGTGATCCGCGCGCAGAACATCGCGATTGAAAATCACATCCCCACAATTTACCTAGTGGACTCCGCGGGCGTTTTTCTGCCGCTGCAGGAGGATGTATTCCCCGATACCGACGATTTCGGGCGCGTCTTTCGCAATAATGCGGTGATGAGCGCTATGGGCATTCCGCAGATCACTGCAATCATGGGCATGTGCGTCGCGGGCGGCGCGTACCTGCCGGTAATGTGCGACAAGATTTTGATGACCGAGGGCAGCGGATTATTTCTGGCGGGTCCGGCGCTGGTGCAGGCGGCGATCGGACAGAAAACCTCGGCGGAAGAATTGGGCGGGGCGCAGATGCATGCGCAGATCAGCGGCACGATTGATTTTCGCGAGCCGGACGATGCGGCGTGCATTAAGCGTTTGCGCGCGCTCGTGGATAAGATGGGCCACGCGGCGGGCGCGCCTTTCGATCACAAAACCGCGGCTGCTCCGGCGTACGCCGAGGAAGGCATTTACGGCGTGTTTTCGGCGAGCCCCGGCAAGCAATACGACACGCACGAAATCATCGCGCGGATTGTGGATCGCAGCGAATTCGAGGAATATCGCGCCGAGTACGGCCAGACGCTTTTGTGCGGTTACGCGCGCATCGGAGGTTGGGCCGTGGGGATCGTGGCGAATCAGAAGAAGAACGTGAGCACCGTGGCGCCGGGCACGGGCGAAAAGCGGATTGAATTTGGCGGAGTGATTTACAACGAGTCGGCGGATAAGGCCGCGCGCTTTATTTTAGACTGCAATCAGAATTTGCTGCCGCTGATTTTTCTGCACGACGTGAATGGATTCATGGTCGGCAAGGAAGCGGAGTGGAGCGGGATTATTCGCGCGGGCGCAAAGATGGTGAATGCGGTGGCCAATAGCGTAGTGCCGAAGATCGCGGTGATTTGCGGCGGTAGTTTTGGCGCCGGACATTACGCCATGTGCGGTAAGGCTTACGATCCCCGGTTTGTGTTTGCCTGGCCCACGGCGCGTTATGCCGTGATGAGCGGCGATTCGGCGGCGGGCACGCTGGTGGAAATCAAAATCAAACAGCTGGAGCGCGAAGGAAAAAAGCTCAGCGACGCGGAGAAGAAGGAGTTGCACGAATCGATTCGCAAAACCTACGAGAGTCAGACCGATCCGCGCTATGCTGCGGCACGGCTGTGGGTGGACGCGATAATCGATCCAGCGCATACGCGCGCCGCATTGATTGAGGCGCTGGAAGCCGCCTCTCTAAATCCGAAGGTCGCGGAGTTCAAGACTGGGGTATTGCAAACGTGATTCGGGTGAGGACATGGGCGCTTCTTGCTGCGACGGTTATCGCATTCAGCGTGGCGTTCGCATACTGGGAGCGAAACACTCCAACCCGCGACGGCCGATCTCCGGTAAAAGGGTGGGACGTGAGTGAAGCCGGCCCTTCGGCGCACGACTCGTGGATCTTGGCCGGAGAAATCTGTTCGGCTATTTTTCTAGCGTCACTGCTGCTTGATGTCTGGTCGGGGTATCGAAGGCGAAAGTGATGGAACAGTCGCGAAACGGCGGCTACGCAATGTTCGGCGTTACGATGCTGTTGTGTTTGCCGGCGATGCTCGCGGTGTTCGTTTCGGCGCAGATTACGGGGAGTGCGTACCACAGTTCGGCGCTGTGGTTTATGTACCAGGTGTCGCAGTATATCGGCATCATAGGAATCATCGTCGCGGCGGCGCTAACGATCATCAAGGCGAGCGAAGGAAAAATTTCGCGCATCGCCGTGATGTTGATGGGATTGTCGGTGCTGCTGTCGGTTTTCTTGCTGTGGTATGCAGTGCACATTTACCGGAGCCCGTGGTTCTGAAAACTTATGGCCAATGAAGTAACGATTGTCGAATGCCCGCGGGACGCGTGGCAGGGATTGCGCGAGGTGATTCCCACGGAGGAAAAGGTTCAGTACTTGAGCCGGCTGATTGCGCTCGGATTTCGGCACATTGACGCCGTGAGTTTCGTTTCGCCGAAGCACGTGCCGCAGATGGCGGATAGCGAAGCTGTGATGACGCGCCTAAGCCAAGTGAAAACTCCCGGCGGCGAGCCGTTGGAAATTATCGGAATCGTGGTGAACGGGCAGGGCCTCGAGCGGGCGCTCGCGACTCCCGGCGTGACGACCGTCGGATACCCTTATTCTATTTCGGCGTACTTCCGGCGCGCGAATGCGAATATGTCGCGTGCAGAATCGCGCGAGCTGGTGGAAAAACTGCAACTCGACACGAAGGCGGCGGGAAAGAAGCTGGTGATTTATATTTCGATGGCGTTCGGGAATCCTTACGAAGAGCCGTGGGGCGCGGAAATCGTCGAAGAGACGCTGGTGTGGCTGAAAGATTTGGGCGTGCGCACGGTTTCGCTGGCGGATACGGTTGGAAGGGCGTCGCCGGAGGAAGTCGCGCGACTTTTTCAGGTTGTGCGTGGATGCGTCGCTGGAGTTGAAATCGGCGTGCATTTGCATAGCCGGCCGGATCGCGCTGCGGAAAAAATATTGGCGGCGTATGAGGCGGGCTGCCGTAGATTTGACGGGGCGCTCACCGGCATGGGCGGATGTCCGTTCGCGGGCGACGAGTTGGTTGGCAACATTCCCACGGAAGCTTTGCTCACAACTCTTGCGTCCCGCGGAGTTGCGACGGGCATCGATACGAAGTCGTTGGCGGTGGCTTGCGCGATGACTGGAGAGTTGCGCGAGAAATACGCGCATGCGCCGCAGGCGGTGGATGCGGCACAGTCAGGTAAACCGAACTAACGGGCAGGAGAGATCCTTCGGCCGGCTTGAAACAAAGGCGCCGGCCTCAGCATGACGATACTCATCGCATCGTCAGAGACGCAGAGGGCGCAGAGCAAATCGTGATGAAGACTAAGCCACAAGCATCCGACGCGGCAGCGAATTACACCACACTGAAATATGAAAAGGATGGCGCCGTCGCGACCATCACGCTGAACCGCCCGGATAAGCGCAACGCCATCTCCAGCGCGATGATTGACGAGCTGATGGGCGCGCTGAACGCGGCGGAGGGCGATCCCGCAATGCGCGTGGTGATTCTCACCGGTGCGGGCAAGTGTTTCTGCTCGGGGATGGACCTGGAAACTTTGCAGACGATCGCGCAGCAGACGCCCGAACAAAATCTGGCGGATTCGCGGCAGATCGCGCGCATGTTTCACCGGCTGTATTCCTTTCCGAAGCCGCTAATTACCGCGGTGAACGGCGCGGCGATCGCAGGCGGCTGCGGCATCGCGACGTTTTCGGATATCACGCTGGCGGTGCCGGAAGCGAAGTTCGGTTACACCGAAGTGCGCATCGGATTTATTCCCGCGCTGGTTTCGGTGCTGGTGCGCAGGCAGCTTGGCGAAAAACACGCGCGCGAATTGCTGCTGACCGGCGCGATTATTGATGCGGCGGAGGCGTTCCGCCTGGGAATGGTGACGCAAATCGTTCCGGCGGAGGATTTACTGAAGCGCGCGCATGAAGTGGCTGCGAAATTCCTGGGAGCGAGCCCCACGAGCCTGCGGCGCACTAAGCGCCTGCTGCTGCAATACAACGAGAAGGAAGTGGCGCAGGAAATCGAAATGGCGACTCAGGAAAACGCGGCGATTCGTGCTACTGACGATTTTCGCGAGGGGCTGGCTTCGTTTCTGGAAAAGCGACAGCCGAAATGGACCGGACATTGATGGTGCTGCCCGCGCTGCCACGAATCGGCTCTCTGGACCGGCGCCGTTTTCTGACGCCCTGAGCAATTTCCCAAACAATTATGGACTACACGGAAACTACAATTCGTGTGCGCTACGCCGAAACGGACCAGATGGGAGTGGTGTACCACGGCAATTATTTCACGTGGTTTGAAGTGGGCCGCGTGGATTTGTGCCGCCAGCTGGGCTTCGAGTACAAAAAAATGGAAGCCGAGGACGACAGCTACATCGTCGTCGCGGACGCGCACTGCCGCTTCAAACGCCCGGCGCGATTTGACGATGTGCTGGTGGTGCGCACCAAAGTGCTAGCGTCCCAAAGGCGCACGGTGAAATTCGGTTACGAAATCGTGCATCAGGAATCGCGCGAAGTCCTGGCCACCGGAGACACGCTGCACGTTTTCTGCGACCGCCAGGGACGGCCGAAATCCTTGCCGGAAAAATATCGCAAGTACTTCCCTGCCCTGAAGGACGGCTCGCATCTTCGCGTCGAGAAACAACCTCACTCATGAGCACATTACAGATTGACGGCGAACAGCTCGATTTCGCGCAGCTCTACCGCGTGGTTTTCGAAGGCGCACAGGTGGAGCTTGCCCCTCCGGCGCGCGAACGGATGCTGGCGTCGCGCGCGGTGATCGAGCGGCTGATCGCATCGGACCAGGCCGTCTACGGCGTCAATACCGGTTTCGGGAAAATGGCTTCGGTGCGCATTTCGCGCGAGCAGATTGGCGAGCTGCAGGTAAATCTGGTGCGCAGCCATGCCTGCGGCGTCGGCGCGCCACTCAGCGAGCACGAGACTCGCGCGATGTTGCTGCTGCGCGCGAATGCCATCGCCAAGGGATTTTCCGGCGTGCGCCCGGCGGTGGCGGAAACGCTGTGCAAGATGCTGAATGCCGGCGTGCATCCGCTGATTCCGTCGCAAGGTTCGGTCGGTGCGTCGGGAGATCTTGCCCCGCTGGCGCATCTGGCCCAGGTGACGCTCGGCGAAGGCGAGGCAATTCTGCAAGGCCGCAAACTTTCCGGCGCCGAAGCGATGCGCACTGCAGGTATCGCACCGCTGGCGCTGGAAGCGAAGGAAGGCCTCGCGCTACTGAACGGCACGCAAGCGATGCTGGCATTGCTCGCGCTTGGATTGCGCGAGGCGGAAATTGCGGTGGATACAGCCGATGTGGCGGCGGCGTTGTCGCTTGACGCTTTGCGCGGCAGCCCCGCGGCGTTCGACGAACGCATCGCGGCGGCGCGGCCGTATGCGGGGCACGCCATCACCGCGCGTAATCTGCGCAGGCTGAATGAAGGCAGCGCGATTCGCGAATCGCATCGCGCCACCGAAAAAGATCAACGCGTGCAGGATGCCTACAGCCTGCGTTGCACGCCGCAAGTCCACGGAGCCGTGCGCGACGCGCTGTCGCAGGTGCGCGCCACGCTCGCCGTGGAGTTGAATAGCGCGACGGATAATCCGCTCGTCTTCGTTCACCCGGGCGGCGATTCCGGTGCGGGTTCCGGCGAAGTGATCAGCGGCGGAAATTTTCACGGCCAACCGCTGGCAATGGCGGCCGATCAACTGGCAGTGGCGCTGGCGACGCTCGCGGGAATTTCCGAGCGCCGCATCGAGCAGATGACCAATCCACAAACCAGTTTGCTCCCCGCGTTTCTCGTGCGTGACGCCGGTCTGAATTCCGGGTTCATGATCATGCAAGTCTCAGCAGCCGCGCTCGCCAGCGAAATGAAGACGCAAGCCACGCCGCATTCCGTGGATTCGATTCCCACGTCTGCCAATCAGGAAGATTACGTTTCGATGGGGATGGGCGCGGCGCGCAGGATTCAGCCGATGATGGCGAATTTACGGAATGTGCTGGCGATCGAATTACTGGCCGCTTGCCAGGGGATTGACCTGCTCGCGCCTCTGCGCACCGGCACGCAGGCCGCGACAGCGCAAGCCATCGTGCGTTCGGAATCGAAGATGGTGGAAGCGGACCGCTCGCTCGCGCCGGATATTCGCGCCGTCGAACGACGAATTGCCGCGGGCGACTTCAGCGAGATTTTGCGCTGAAATGCACGCTTTACTTGCCCCAGAAAATGAATCAGCCGCGATCGGGGTTATCGCCATTTTGTCGAGCCCCGAATCGCCGCCGGACGGATTCGATTGGAGAGCAAGCGCGCTTACTTGTTTTTGCTATCGTTATGAACGTTACCTGTCGCTTTTAAAGCTGGTTGCGACCGGCTCGCTGCTTGTCCTGCCTCGCTGATCTTGACGCTGTCCTGCGGCGTCGCCTTAGCCACGTTCACTGCTGGCTTTACCGGTGGTGGCGGCTGCTGCGCTAGGGTCACTTTTGGATCGAACGAGACGGCGCCTACTGGATTTGTCATGGGATTACCTCCGCTTCCCTAATCGGCGCCAGCCCCGTTGGACTTTAAGAATTTTGTAATCGCTGTGAAAGCGTTGCAGTTAGCTCGAGATTGGCTCGGATGTTCTGGCATCCGCGGCGAAAGCCCGATTTCGGAGAGCTAGGCGAGCGCTTGAAAGAGGAATGTACCGAAACGGTACCCCACCGCGTAGCTGAACGGCGGAACTCCCATCGAATAGTGGCCGCATGGGAGGGAAAGGTTTTCGAACGCCACGCCATCGCGGCGGATGGCGGTAATGAATTCGTCGGTCAGTTCACGCGGAAAGGTCGGGTCGTAGCGGCCGCTAATCGCCAGGATTTTTTTGCGAGTGCCGTGCAGACGAGAGATATAAGGATACGGACTGATCGGTGAAAAGTAGCGCCGCACTTCCTCCAGAGAAATCTCGCGATGTAGAGTTTGCCACACGTTGCTGGTGGTAAGCCCGGCAGCGACCACATCGCCAAAATATGTGGAGACATGCAGGAAGGCCCCAGCGCGCAGCGCCGGCTCGTGCGCGATGGTGAGAAACGCTAGGCACGAACCGATGCTCGTACCGAGGATGCCCAGGCGATCGTAGCCTTGCTGTTCGAGCCAGCGCAGGGTGCGGCGCGTGTCCAGCACGGCCTGGCGATTCGCCTGCAACGTGAGGCCGATGTTGGGGCCTGCCAGATGGTCCGCGCGCGGATGGCCGGGGATGGCGCGCCGATCATGATACGGCAGGCTTAGCTTCACGGCCGTGATGCCCAGCTTGTTGAGCCAGCGGCAGACGTTCTGCTGCTCTTCCCAACGCGAATTCCATTGCGCGAGCACCACCACCGCCGGACCACTGCGTCGCGCCTGGAAAAATTGCGCGTGCACGCGATCATTTTCCGGCCAGGGCGACGCGATGGCGCTGGTGAAAGTAAGCGCATTGTCGCTTAGCGCGTAGTCGTCAGCTGGGGTGGTGGCGAACCATTCGTCACTATGGGCTACAGTTTCGTGCGCGAAATTCTCCAGCCAGCCGCGCGGGTCGCCTTCGTTCGCCGACCCGCCGATATGTTCCAGCCCCCAGGCAAACGGCAACACGCGCCGATTCGGCTCCTGCGCAAAGCGCATCTGTTCGTAAGCGAAGACCTTCTGTGCGATCCAGGACATAAGGTGTAAACCATCGAATATAGCGTAGTCCGTGGCTCGCCTTCAAACGCGCAGCGATTGAGCGGGCGATGAATCTCGGATGACGTGACTTGCGCAACGCCGGCGAATCGACACTTTCGGCCTGCGATCTCATTTGCCAAGCTTCCGTTCGAGACACAAAAGTGGCAATATCCGCCGCATGCAGAATGGCTCGAAAGCCGGTTTTTCGATTGGATGGCGACTCGCAGGATACTCCTTCCTCACCGTAGCTGCGATTTTCGTCCTGCGGATTGTTTACGAGGAGACGGTCCTCACTTGGGTCAACGGCCCGCAGATAGTTGGCTTCGCAATCTTTCACGGCGCGATGCCTCTGTACCTGGTGGCGTTTTTTATTGGCGTTGGGGGAGGCTTCTTGTGGCTCCTCGCTTCGTTGGTTCTTCTAATTCGAAGAAAATTCCGAATTCCACTGCTTGATTGGGTTCCAATTGTGCTGCTGCTCGCGCTCGCGGGGCTACTGAGTATTTCACAAGGAACTTGGGTGGAGCTGATGTTGCGAATCGCAGGGCGTTCCACATATGAATACGCTTTCATGGTGAACGCGGCTGCCGAGGGCAATCAGCGTCTGGTCAAGTACATTCTAGACAAAGGCTACGACCTCGAAGGCTCGGGAGACGATTCCCCGCTTCTTGCTGCCGCGGTTGCGGGCCGGACTGAAATGGTTCGCCTGCTAATTTCCAGAGGCGCCGATGTGAACCGAAAATGGAAGGGGACGCAGGACACTCCGCTAATGGACTCGGCCGAGATGGGGCACTTTGATACCGCGAAACTTCTGATCGAAAAGGGCGCCGATCCGTGCGCCAAGAACCTCGAAGAACACACGGCTGAGGGACTCGCACGAAAGTTCAATCGCGTTGACGTCGCGCAATATCTCGCGCAATACCATTGCCAGGACACAGCGATCGTCTCGTGCGGCGACCCGCGCGTTTCTGCTTGTGTCCACCCATAATCGCCGGCCAGCCTTGCGAACTGTTGATTAACGCCCCTAGCGTTGAGGCCAGTTTCCGGTTTCGCGCCTACTGACTGGTCGGCCGGCGCCCACGTGTGTTCCTTCCCGCAAGCGTCGCCGCAACTCGGACCTACGTTGTATTGGCTTGAGCAGCACGGCCAAACTGCCGTTCCATTGACCCACTACAAACCTAGCCTCTAAGCTTCTCGCGAGAGAGGCCATTCCGATATGCACGCCCAGCCCTTCATACACCACGCCGCGTCAGCTCGGATCCGCTCTGGGAGCGAAAGGTGAGCGAGGTCGGCGAACTCAATCCTCCGACGACGCCGTCGCTCGAGATGGCGCACGTCCTATTCCTGGACATTGTGGGCTACTCACGGCTGCCCATGGACCAACAGCAGCGCGTGATCCACGATTTGCAAGAGGCGGTTCGCGGTACTTCTGAATTCGCGCGCGCACAAGCCGCCGATCAATTGATTCGCTTGCCGACCGGGGACGGAATGGCGCTAGTCTTCGCTCGCGATCCGGAGTCTCCAGTGCGCTGCGCCCTGGAGCTGACGAAAATTCTGCGCCGCTATCCGGACATCAAGCTACGCATGGGGATAAATGCCGGTCCGGTCTACTGCATCGCAGACATCAACGCGAACCGCAACGTCGCAGGCGGCGGAATCAACATCGCGCAACGAGTGATGGATTGCGGCGATGCCGGGCATATCCTGCTGTCGAAAGAGACGGCCGATGTGCTGGCGCAGCTCAGTTCCTGGACGAAATATCTACGAGATCTCGGCGAGGCCGAAGTAAAGCACGGCGTGCGCGTTCATCTGTACAACCTGTGCACCGAGGAAGCGGGCAACGCGGAGATTCCGCAGAAGCTGTCCATTGCCCTGGCCGCGGCGGAGCAAGCGCGCGCCGGCAGCACCAAGAGGAAACTTTCGCTCCGCCTGGTCGCAGTGTGCGTCGCAGTGGCAGTTGTAGTCGCAGGATTCTTCTATCGCACCCCGAAAGTAAACGCGCTGACGGAAAAAGACACCATCGTGCTCGCTGATTTCGATAATGCCACGAAAGATCCTGTGTTCGACGACACCCTGAAACAGGCGCTGGCCGTAGAAATCGAGCAGTCCCCATTTCTGAATACGCTATCCGAGCAGAAAGTACGCGACACGCTGCTGTTGATGAGAAAGCCGGCGGATCAGCCGTTGACGCAAGACGTGGCCCGCCAGGTCTGCATGCGCGCGGACAGCAAGGTTCTGCTCACAGGCTCGATCTCCGCGTTGGGCAGCCAGTATGTGCTGGCACTAAATGCCGTCAATTGCGCTAGTGGCGATCCTCTGGCGCGCGAGCAGACCCGTGCGCCCAATAAAGACGCGGTTCTCGACGTGCTCGGCAAAGAGGCCGAAACCGTGCGCGCCAAGCTGGGTGAATCGCTCAGCTCCATACGCAAGTACGATATGCCACTGGAGCGAGCCACCACGCCTTCGCTCGACGCACTACGCGCGTACACACTCGCGAGAAAAACGCAGACCGAGAAAGGCGACGCCGCCTCCATTTCTTTTTACAAACGCGCCATCGAATTCGACCCGAATTTCGCTCTCGCCTATTCCGGGCTGGCATCAGCCTACAACAATCTAGGGCAAGTGTACTTCGCGGGCGAAAACGCCCAGAAAGCTTTCGACTTGCGTGAGCACGTAAGCGAGCGCGAAAAGCTACGCATCGTCGCGTTTTATCATTCTTACGTCACGGGAGACACCAGCCAAGCCCTTCAGGCCTACGAGTTGTGGGGACAGAGTTACCCGCATGACTCCTTGCCGCGCGCCTCGCTAGGAAGCCTCTACGCGCTGCTCGGCCAATTCGACAGATCGATCGCCCAGACGCAGGAAGCGCAACAACTCGATCCGGATTCCGTTCTGATTTACAGCAATCTCGGCAGCGATTATCTAGCGCTGGGAAAACTCGATCAGGCCAAACAAATTCTCGATCAGGCCGATCAGCAGAAGGTCGATGGAACGGTCCTGCGCTTGACTAGATATCAGCTCGCGTTTCTCCAAGGCGACGCGGCGCAGCTGGACGCGCAGGCGGCCTGGGCCGCACAAAAACCCGGAGAAGGCCTGTTTCTTTCAGCGCAGTCGGACACCGAGGCTTACTACGGCCGGCTACGCAAGGCGCGCGATTTTTCTCGGCGGGCCTCTGAGGCTTCCACACGCAGCGATATGGATGAGGCAGCTGCCATTTGGGAAGCGAGCGCCGCGCTGCGAGAGTGCGATTTCGGCAATCGCGAGTTGGCACGACGAGGGGCCGAGTCCGCGCTGAGTCACGGGACCGGAAAACAACTGTGGGCACTCGCGGCAGAGACGTTCGCATGCGCCGGCGACGCCCCACGCGCGGAAGGACTGGCGCAAAAGCTTGAGCAGAACTACTCGGATGACACTCTTCTGCACTACTACTGGCTCCCGGTAATTCGCGGAGCCGTCGCGCTCGGCCGCGGCGATGCGCGCCAGGCGCTACAGTCGCTCCAGGACGCGGCTCCTTACGATGCCGCCGATCCGTTTCCCGTCAGTGCTTCTCCGCTCGGCAATATGTATTCGGTTTACGTGCGCGGAGAAGCTTACTTGCAGGATCATCGAGGCCACGAAGCCGCCGCCGAGTTTCAGAAAATCCTCGACCATCCCGGCCTCGTCCTCAACGGCCCGATCATGGCCCTGGCCCATGCCCAGTTCGCGCGCGCCTTGGCGCTTTCTGGCGACACCGACAAAGCTCGTGCCCAATACGACGCTTTCCTGGCGCTTTGGAAAGATGCCGACACCGACGTCCCCATCCTAATCGCCGCCAAATCCGAACGTGCGAAAATAAAGTAAACAGAGCGGAGTAGCCCGCGGGAACGCCGCTGCCAGGCCTTGCGAAAGCGAAGATCAATTACTGCGCGACCGACGCGACTACTCCGTCTTTTTCCCAATCTCAATCGCATTACCGAGAGAACCGGCAGCTGTCAGTGGCGATGGAACACCTGAAATCGAAATGAGTAGCCGATTCCGACGAAGCGATCCGCAGTGCCGGTCAAACTCTCGCCGAACTGGAAATCGAGCTGCTGCGTCTTTGTGAGCTTCAGCGCTGTGCCCACGTGCAGAAACTGCCGCGTTCCGCCCCGGGTCGGAAAGTTGCCCGCGTATTCGAAAAACGCATCGCAAGGCCCTGTGATTTGCCGATCCACAAGAATCGTCGCCTGCCCAGTGGGATTTCGCGATGGGCCTTCGGTAGGCCAGTACATCGAGAGCGATCCCGCTGCCGTCCACTTGGTCGAGAGCCTGTGCGACCACGCGACCTGCAACGCTGGATCGTAACCGCCGCTAGACACGTTCTTAGCCCCCGTAGGCAAACTCACGAACACGGTCGCGGACACATCGAATCCGCCCGGTGTGGGGCCGAGCTGCTGCTTGACGCCAACGGCCGAGTCTCCGAATCCTGAGCCGGGGCCGCCGCCGCTGCTCACGTTGTAGAAATAATCGGGCACTGTGAAACGCAATTCCGTTTTCGCGGCGATGCCGAAACGCAGTAAAGTCTCCGAGCCGTCAACGACGTTTTGGCCCTCATTGTAAGTCTCCAGAAAGCCATTCTCCGCCTGCAGACTGCCGGACGGGACCACAATGCTGGAGTTTGTGAACGACGGGCGATCGGTCACGATTGTCGGCGAGGTATCTGCGGCTGCAGGTTGATCCTGACCCTGCGTCGCACCCAGCGCGACAAAAGCAAAAGTCATCAATGCGGCCAAAACACGAATGAACATCGACCTAAGTGACCGTCCAGGATTCTTTCGCCGGGCACAGTATCACAAGACGATGCAGCTACGCATGAACGAGCGGGAACGAACAGAAAACGACCAGGCCCGCCCGACCCTGACATCCGCCGAGGTCTTTGTCGCGCTTGTTTGCTAACCTCGGCGAGGGTAGTGCGTCTACCCTTGTTGAGGTAGAATGCCTACCATCATGACACCCAAGAAGACGGCCAATCGCGCCGAACTGCTGCAAGGCACACTCGATATGCTGATTCTGCGCACGCTCCTCTTCGGGCCGGCTCACGGCCATCAAATCGCAAAACATATTCAACGCACCACGGACGACGTGCTGCAGGTGGAGCATGGCTCGCTCTATCCGGCGCTGCATCGCATGGAGCGCAAGGGCTGGATCGCCGCGAAGTGGGAGCTGGCGAAAGACCGCAATCGTGAGTTCAAGTATTACCGGCTCACGTCCGCGGGCAAGAAGCAACTGGTGCGCGAAGAATCGCGGTGGAAACAACTGGCAACAGCGGTGGCGACAGTGATGCGGCCGGTGCCGGGAGATTAGCCATGAGCGTTCAAAATTGGCTGCGTACGCTCCGCACTCGCTCCTGGCAGCATCGGAACCGCGAAGTGGAGCTCAAACGCGAGATCGAGGCGCACCTCGAACTAGAAGCGCGGGAGCAGCAAGCCTCCGGTGTGCCGCCCGAAGAAGCCCATTACGCCGCGCGAAGAGCTTTCGGCAACACCGCGCTGGTCCAGGAAGACGTACGCGGTGTCTGGAACGCGATTTGGCTGGAACGATTTGCTCGCGATGTGAAATACGCCGCGCGCTCGCTGCGCAAAAGCCCCGGTTTCGCAGCCGTTGCGATTCTCACCCTCGCGCTAGGCATCGGCGCCAACTCCGCAATCTTCAGCGCAATCAATGCACTGATGCTGCAGCCGCTGCCTTTCACTGCTGCGGACCAACTCGTGCGTATCTACTCCATTCAGAAAGGCCTGTTTAATACCTTTGCAAATCCTGACGGACCTTCGGCACTGGACGTTCGCGACTTCGCGCAGAGAAGTCGCAGCTTTCAGAAGATGGTGGCTTATGACACCTGGGCTAAGAACGTGAGTTTCGGTGAGTCCGCGGGCCAACCGGAGCAGATGGAGGTCGGATTGGTCCCAGCAGCGTATTTCGAAATCCTGGATATTCGACCCATCATCGGCCGGCTCTTCTCCGAGGATGAAAATCAGGAAGGCAAGAATTACGTGGCCGCAATCAGCGCGCAGCTATGGAGAAACCGGTTCGATGGCGATCCGTCCGTGCTCGGCCGCAAGATTCGCATCAATGGGGAGCCCTACACCATTGTCGCAGTGATGCCGGACGTAATTCCGGCATGGGTGGAGACCGGGCGGCACAGCGAAATTTGGACTCCCTTTCCCTATTCGCCCGACATGTGGGCGGAAAGTGGGAGAGGAGAGCGCGGGTACGCAGCGTTGGCACGGCTAAAGCCTAGAGTGTCGCTCGAACAGGCTCAGGCAGATCTCTCGATGATCGCCGCTGCGCTCGCAGCAGAACATCCGCTGGATCAAGGTGTCGGTGTAGCGGTGAAGAGATTGGCCGACTCCCGGGTAGGAGCGCTGCGGCCGATGCTGTACTTGTTGATGGGAGCCGTGAGCCTGATCCTGCTGATAGCCTGCGTGAATCTGGCTAATCTGCTCCTGGCGCGCAACTCGGCGCGTCAACGGGAGGTGGCGGTGCGCGCGGCTTTGGGTGCGGGACGAGGCGGCCTTGTCCGACAGTTGCTTGCGGAAACGCTATTGCTGTCGCTCGGCGGCGGAGCGGTGGGATTTGCTTGTGCGGAGATTGGACTGAGCGCTCTCACAAGGATGCACCCGGAAAACCTACCCCAACTTGGTTCGGTGGGAATCGATTGGCGAGTGCTGACGTTCACTTTATCGGTAACTCTTCTCACAAGCTCGCTTTTTGGGCTAGCGCCGGCGTTCATGGGCACCCGGCTGAACCTCGTGGATGCACTGAAGCAAGGCGGGCGATCCGGGATGTCCGGGCGTTCGAGCCAGCGCGTGCGCAGCTTGCTAGTGATAACGGAAATGGCGATGTGTTTGATGCTTCTGGTGGGAGCGAGCCTGCTGATTCGGAGCATCATGCATTTGCAAGGCCAGAATCTGGGTATCCCCCAGGACCATTTATTGAGAGGCCGCATCTATTTGCCGCCTGTCCGCTATGCAAACCCCGGAGTAAGAACGCGCTTCTGCGATGATTTTGCAACAAGGGTCCGGTCATTACCAGGCGTGATGGAGGCGACGGTGACAACCGTCTACCCGCCAAATAACGGCTGGACTCAGATGTTGGTTATTCCGGGGCAACCTGCAACACAAATTCAAGATATTCCGGCTGCGCAGTTTGGAGTTGTGGACCAACATTTCCTTCGAACTTTGGGAATACCGCTGATTCGCGGCAGAGATTTCGCGGAGTCGGACACCGCCACGAGCCCTCCGGTGGCACTGATTAGCGAGGAATTCGAGCGGCGCTATTTTCCGGGAGAAGATCCCGTCGGCCGGAAGATTCACATCGGGCCTCCGCAATTATCGGGAATCGCTGTTGAAGAGAATATAACGGACGAAGTGGACGTCACAATCATTGGCGTTATTGGCGATTTCAAAAATGCTGGACTGGCCCACGCGCCGCAACCACAGATTACCGTGCTGTATTCCCAACACCCGCTGGTGAATGGAGGGTTCAAGGATATTTTGATTCGCACGGCTTCAGATCCGCATTTAGTGGAATCCGAAATACGAAGTCAACTTCGTGCGCTGGATTCCGACATGCCTTTCGCCGAGGTACAAACGATTGACGAACTGGTCGAACGCCAAACCGGCGGGCAACGCTTCACCACCGTTTTGTTGGCTTCCTTCGCGGTGGCGGGATTGGCGCTCGCAGTTGTGGGCATCTACGGTGTGATTTCGTTTCTCGTGGCGCAACGCAGTCAGGAGTTGGCCGTGCGGATGGCGCTCGGCGCCAGCCACGGCAATGTTCTGTGGCTGGTGCTGAAGCAAGGCCTGAAAATGGCCACAATTGGCGCGGTCATCGGGCTTTGTGGCGCGTTCGCGGCGCAGAAATTCACCAGCGGCCTGCTGTTCGGCATCTCGCCCGTTGATCCGCTCACCTTCGCCGGCGCTCCCATCTTCCTGATGGCAGTCGCCGCCGTCGCCTGCGCCATCCCCGGCGCTAGAGTCTTGCGCATCGATCCCGCGCAAGCCCTCCGCCAGGATTAGCGCTCTCAAGCCTCAAGAAATCCAAATGAGAAAATGAGAAATGGTCCCGCGCCATCCTGCTCGGTCAGGAAGCGCGGGACCAATCTCGTACAACTCCGTCTGCGGCCGACTAGAATTCGCGGTGTGCGGCGTCCGCTTCTTCGGCCAGTTGCTGGACCGCCTGGAAGAACTTCGGTGTCTGCCCGACAAATAGCCCATCCGCGGTGAACGATGCAATCGTCGCTACCGCGCCTGCAAATTTGTCATCGCTCGGTCGAATCACCGCGCAGTGCGGCAAATTCGCGTTGATGAATTCGCAGGGAACGGGAAAGATCAGGCTGGGCTGAACCAGGTTGGCCGGTTTCAGTGGTGGGAAGTTGAAAAAATCGGGAAACGTCAGACCGGAAATGGGGTCGGTGAAAGGCGCCACGGGTTGTTGAACGGCATTGCCGGAAAAATCCACCCATTCGAGGAAGTGAGCAATCTCGTCGCCCCCAATACCCAGTGTGATTTTCAGCGCTTCCAGGCTGGTGACTTTCTGGCTAAGCGCCGCATAGAGACTCGATCCGCCCTGTTCGATGTATCCGAAGTGAAAAGCCGCTACGTTGGCGATCGCCTGGATATGCTCGTTGCCGAGAAAGTTAGAGTTCGTAGCGCCGTTGAAATCGTTGTTGTTTCGGGGAATGGCCGTAACGTTGTTGAGCTTGAGAGCCTGCGGGAAAGTGGCGCCAAAGTCCGGATTGGTCGTGCTGCGGTACCGCACGTACCAGCTGGTGTCCACGTTCAAGTGCATCAGGTTCGTGAGGCGTTTGATGCCTGACGATCCCGTGGCTGTGCTTCCCGGCAACGTGCGGAACTCGTCGAAGTTCACCTGCTCGGCGCCTTTGGATTCTAGATAGGCGTTAAGGAACGTGGCGTGGCTTACTTCGTCCAGCGTGTTGCTGCTGATGTATTGCGGGCCGTCCGAATCCAGGTTCGACAACGCGATCTGGTAATTGTTCGGTGATTGGTTGGGGTCCACTTCAATGGGAGGATTCGTGCCGATGCCGCCCAGTTCCGCGTACTGTATCCAAAGGTCCGACTCGATGATTTCGGCTGCAGCCAGGAAGCGAAGAATTGCAATGTCTCCCTGGGTGAGCCGGTCATCTCGGTCTTGCCCGAATGCGGCTTTGCTGCCGCCCAGCATTACCGCGCCCATCGTCGCTGCGCCTGCCGCCATCACACCCTTCGTCAAGAGCGACCGGCGGTTTACCTTGCGATTCATTAATTCTTTCGTTTGGTCCATGATGCTCCTCTCGGATTGAATTGAGATGCGCTGCCCGAGCCATCACGGTAAGCGCGCGGGCGGCGGAGCTTGTCACGGACAAATCAAATCATTGTCCTGTTCTTGTCAGTTTTTGGTCTTGCAGGTCTCTCAACCCCACCGTGCCCCTGCCCGCGTTAGCAGTCGGGCACGATGCCGAAGCGCCCGCTTGAGGGCCGCCGAGCGTTCGTGCAGAATCGAGATGTGGCGTTATCCACCTTCATCGGGATTTTTGTGTTTCTGTTCGGGCTGATCATCGGCAGTTTCTTGAACGTGTGCATCTTGCGCATCCCATCGGGCAAATCCATCGTGCTGCCCGCGTCGGCGTGCCCGAAATGCGGTGAGGCGATCCGCCCGTACGACAATATTCCGGTACTCAGCTATCTGCTGCTGGGCGGAAAGTGCCGCAGCTGCAAAACGAAAATTTCACCGATGTATCCGCTGGTCGAACTCCTGACCGGCCTGCTGTTTCTCGGCTGCTTCTACGCCTTCGGAATCAGCATCGAGACGGGCAAGTGGGCGGCGTTTTCAGCAATTATGGTCGTACTGGTGTTCACCGACCTGCGCGAACGCATCTTGCCGGACGTGGTGAACTTCACGGGCTTCGCGATCGGGCTGATTTTTAGCTTGTTCACCAAGCCAACGGACGGAACAGCGTTGTGGATCGCGAATCATCTGTTCGACTACCCTCCCCCGGCGCCGGTGCTTTCGCTGGTGGATGCGCTACTGGGCGCCGCAGTCGGCAGCGGCCTGCTGTGGTTGGTGTCCGAAGCGTATTTCAAATTGCGCGGGCGCGAAGGCATGGGACTGGGCGACGTGAAAATGATGCTGATGGCCGGCGCGTTCCTGGGCGCGAAGCGTACGCTTCTGACGATTCTGGCCGGTTCCCTACTGGGCAGCGTGCTGGGCGTCGCGATTATTCTGGCACGGCGCAAAGACGCGGATTACGAATTGCCGTTCGGCACATTTCTGGGCGCCGGAGCGTTACTCGTCGTTTTTTTCGGCACGCCGCTGGTGAATTGGTATCAGTCTCTGCTGATGGTGCGCTAATGATATTGGCGAAATTATTGAAACTGATAAATCTGAACAACGAGAATCTTCAATGACCGCGCCACTTCATCCGCACTCGGTGGCAGCCGTGCCCTTCAACATGGCCTTCGCGGTCGCGTTGGTGGTGGTATTGTTCGCCGGCATGGTGGTGGCGGCAATTCTGCTGCGCAAATTCATGCGCGACCAGGCGCGCGCGAATAAGGAAGATTGGACCAACACGAAGACGGACGTCGAGAATCCCTCGGCGTTTATGGCCGCATCCATGCAAGGCGTGATCGAAAAGTTGCGCACGCAGGAAAAAGAATTGGCACGCCTGCATTTGCTGGCGCAAGAACGCGCGCAGGAATCCGAACGGCTCACTGAAGAAGTCACACGCAATATGCCCACGGGCCTGCTGCTGGTAAACGCCACCGGCGCGATCAGCACATCGAACCCCGCGGCGGAAGAAGCCCTGGGGATACGCACGTTGCGCTACCGTTCGTACAAGGACATTTTGGGCCCGGAATCCGAGCTAACGCAGATGCTCACCGCCTGCATCCGCGACGGCAAGACCTTTCAGCGGGGCGAGATCGAGCACCTCACGTCAGACGGCTCCGTGCGCAATCTGGGCGTAACCATTTCGCCGATTTATCGCGCGGCGCGCGCGTCCAGCAAATCCGGAGTGGCAGACGGCCTGACCAATGCCCCACATGCGCCCAACGCCCCCAGTGCCAAAGACACGCATGCCCAAGATATGAAGATCAGCGGCGCCCTGTGCCTGATGAGCGACCTGACGGAACTCACCGCGCTGCAAAAACAAATTCGCTGGAAGGAAAATCTCGCGGCGCTGGGCGAAATGTCCGCGGGCATCGCGCACGAATTCAAGAATTCCCTCGCCACGATTTCCGGCTACGCGCAGATGATTCGCAGCGAGACGACCCCGGGCGACGTGCGCGAATCCTCCGAACGCATCCTGGAACAGACGCGCGCGCTCACGCATGTCGTCACCGAATTCCTGCGCTTCGCCAAGCCACTGGAAATCTGCTACGAGACGGTGCCTATGCAGACCGTGGTGGAAAAAGTGGCCGAAGAACTGCACGAAACCATTCCGCAGTGTTCTGTCGAGTTCGAAGGCACCTTCCAGGATTTACCCGGCGACGAAGCCCTGCTGCGCCAAGCCCTGCTGAACCTCGCACGCAATGGCGCCGAATCCGCGCTCACCGCGAGCAAGACCCCGCGCGTAACGATTTCCGGAACCATCGAGGAACTAGGCGGCCGAAAGTGGCAGCGCATCTGCGTCGCAGACGACGGCCCGGGTATTCCAGAGACAGACCTGCCCAAAATCTTCCTGCCCTTTTACACCACAAAATCCGAAGGCACCGGACTGGGCCTCGCGGTCGTACAGAAAGTGGCGCTGCAACACGGCGGCAGCATCGAAGGCCGCAATCGCCAGGGTGGCGGAGCTGAGTTTCTGCTGTGGTTACCTTTGCGGCAGGACCCTACACCATCCACGGTTGCCACCCGCGCTGCGCGCATCTAAACTCAGAGCAGGCGTTCCACGAACCTCCGAGGAGGCGTTAGCCCATGCGTAGACACTTATTGTGCGCCGCAGTCGCGGCAGTTCTATTGTTATCGGGGCACGCGTACGCGTTCCAGAGCGCCCAGGGACAACCCAGCCAGAACCAAGCGCAGCAACAACAGTCAGCCGCTCCCACTACAGCGGCATCCGCGGCACCCGCATCGGCGCAAGCGTCGGCGGCTCAAGCGCCCGGGCAATCCACCGTTGTGAGTCCTCCGCCCCAGACAACCGATCCGCTGGCAGCGGCCGCGCGTAAGGCACGCGAGCAGAAAAAAGAACAGGCGGGCGCAAAACCGCCAAGAGTTTTCAATAATGACAATATCCCCACGCAGGGCGGAGTTTCCGCGGTAGGCCAGAATCCCACACCGGATAATGCTGACGGCACCGATGCAGCAGCAGGCAACAGCAACGCTCCGGCGTCCGGCGGAACTTCCGCCGATGCGGGCGAAAAAGCCTGGCGCGACCGTTTTGCGAAATTACGCAAGAAATTGGAACAGGACCAGGCCGACCTGGACCTGATGCAGCGCGAACTGGGCGTGCTCGACGTGCAGTATTACAACGATCCCGTCAAAAGCATGCAGCAAGGCTATTCGCGCAGCGACATCAATGAGAAAACAGGCAAGATCGAAGCCAAGAAGAAGACGATTGAGGCCGACCAACAGGCCATCACCGACGCCGAAGAGGAACTGCACAAGGCCGGCGGCGATCCCGGCTGGGCGCGCTAGAAGTTTCGCTTCATGGAACCAATCCTCCTTGTCGAAGACAAAGCCGAGTTGCGGGCGATGCTCCGCAAGGCGCTGGAACGCGCGGGTTACACCGTCGAAGAAGCTCCGGACGGAAATTCAGCCATCGAGAAAGTGCGCGGGCGGCGCTTCCTGCTGGTTCTCTCCGATTTAAAACTTCCCGGTAGTTCCGGTCTGGACGTGCTGCGCGAATCGCGGAAAGTGGAAGCCACCTTGCCGGTCATTCTGATGACGGCGTACGGCTCGGTGGAAGAAGCCGTCACCGCGATGAAAGAAGGCGCATTCGATTTCATCCAGAAACCGGTAGACCTGGACCATTTGAAATTGCTTTTGCAGCGTGCTGCGCAGCAACAGGAATTGCTGCGCGAAAATTTGTTGCTGCGCGAAGAATATGCGGTGCGCTACGGATTTCCGCGCATCGTCGGCGAGCATCCCGCAATGAAAGATGCCAGCTCGATGACCCAGCGCGTGGCCGCGACGGATTCCACGGTGCTGCTGCTGGGCGAAAGCGGCACGGGTAAAGAAGTTTTCGCCCGGGCGATTCATCATTTGAGCCCGCGCGCGGATCATCCGTTCGTGGCGCTGAATTGCGCGGCGATTCCGGAAGGCCTCGTTGAAAACGAACTATTCGGCCACGAGCGCGGCGCCTACACCGGCGCAGGCGCGCGCAAAATCGGCAAGCTGGAGCTCGCGCATCGCGGCACATTATTTCTCGATGAAATCGGCGAGCTGCCCATGGCCATTCAGAGCAAGCTCTTGCGCGTGCTGGAGGAGAAGCGCTTCGAGCGCGTTGGTGGCACGCAAGAAATCGAAGTAAACGTGCGCATCCTGACGGCGACCAATAAGGATTTGCGCGCGGCCGTCGCCGACAAGACTTTCCGTGAGGACCTCTTCTTCCGCATTTCCGCCGTGCCCATCACCATCCCGCCGCTGCGCGATCGCGGCGACGACGTCCTGCTGCTCGCCGAATATTTCCTGGAGAAATTCCGCCGCGAATTCCGTAAGCCGGATTTGCAACTCGGCAAGCAAACCCGTGCGCGCCTGCTCACCTATTCCTGGCCCGGCAACGTCCGCGAGCTGCAAAATGCCATCGAGCGCGCCGCCATCCTCGCCAACGGCCACGAAATCAACGAGAGCGCGTTGCAATTGCCCGAGTCCAAACCAACAGTCGAGGAATTGCCGGGCGGAATGTTAGCCGAACAATTTCTGTGGGAAGGTCCGCTCGATGAAGTCTCACAGCGCGCCGTGCAGCACGTGGAACGCTTCAAGATTCAAGACGCCCTGCGCGACGCCAAGTGGAACAAAACCCGCGCCGCCGAAAAACTCGGCGTCTCCTACAAAACCCTGCTAAACAAAATCCGCGTCCTCGGCCTGGAAAACTAGAAGCGTCGCGCAACAGATCAGCTCTCAGGTCGTTCCGATCCTGATCCGCAGGGCGCGCCACCACAACGTTGGTTCACAGCACCGGAATTTTGCTTCCCACTTGCATTTCTGGCGCCGTGCTTAGGGCAAACAGCGCAGCGGGAGGCGCCTGATTGACCAGCATCCAAAACATTCCAATCTGCCGCACAGTCTCGGCGAATTGCGCGAAGTCCACCGGCTTCTGCGCGTAGGCGTTTACGCCGAGCTTATAACCATCGATCACGTCTCGTTCTTCCTTCGATGAGGTGAGCACCACAACCGGGATTGCCTTGGTTCGTTCATCCGCGCGAATCGCCCGCAATACTTCCATGCCACTGACTTTGGGCAGCTTCCAGTCGAGCAGCACCAGCCGTGGCGGATGGACGAACGTGCGATCCTTGTACGGGCCGCGGCAGAAGAGGAAGTCCAGGGCCTCGGCGCCATCCTCCGCGACGCGAATCTCGTTCGCGATTTTGCTGCGCCGCAACGCGCGAATCGTCAACTCCGCATCCTCTGCGCTATCCGCCACCAGCAGAATCTCCACCTCATGCGACATGGATCTCCTCCTCGACAATCACAAATTCCGTCGACAGGCTCGCCTGGCGCTCGGGCAATCCGACGGTCAAGAAAAACGTCACTCCCCGATCGAGCTCTCCCTCCGCCCAAATCCGTCCGCCGTGCTTCCGAATGATCCGCTGGACAATCGCCAGTCCCACTCCCGTGCCCTCAAAATCGCGCCCCTTGTGCAAGCGCTGAAAGACTCCGAATAGTTTTCCTAGGTACTGCATATCAAAGCCCGCCCCGTTATCGCGGACAAATATCACGCGCTCGTCATCCTGCTTGGTCTGTCCCACTTCGATCACGGCATGTTCGCGCTTCCCGGTGTACTTCACGGCATTCGAGAGCAGATTCACGAACACCTGTTTCATCAACGCGGGGTCGCATTCCGCGCTGAACTGCGCACCGATCCGCCACTCGATTGCCCGGCCTGCATACTCTGGCGCAAGATCCTCGATCACCTGCGCCACCAGCGCATCCAGCGGCGTATCTTGAATCGAGAGTTTCTGCCGCCCAATTTTCGAAAGGCTTAGCAAATCATCCACCAGGCGGCCCATCTGCTGTGCGCCTGCCGAGATTTTTTCCAGGCAGCGCAAGCCCTCCGCATCGAGACGGGGTCCATAATCCTGCACCAGAACATTGGAAAATCCGGCGATGTGACGCAGCGGCGCGCGCAGGTCGTGGGCCAGGGAATAGGCGAAACTCTCCAACTCAATGTTGGTCTCCGAAAGCTGGCTCGTGCGGCGTTCCAGCCGCTCATTGGACTGCATCAGATTCTTTTCCGCCAGATTGCGCTTCCCGGTTTCCCAATGAATCACAAAACCTTGCACCACTAGAATCAGAATGGCCAAAGCGTTGCCGCAAACGATGGCGATCTTTATCTTTCGCGTGCTGATCTCCGCCGTATCCAGCCGGCTGTTCAATAATTTGTCTTCTGTGCGACGCATCTCAGCGATCTGCGCCGCGATCTGCCCCATCCGCTTTTCACCGCTAATCGCGTTTGTAACTGCTTTGACGCCGGCCAGAAGTCCGCTGCGCTTCCGAACCTCAATTCCGTCTCCCAATTCCGCCAGCCTTTCAGTGACCAGCACATCCAACCGCTGCACGGCCTCCCGCTCCCTGGAGTTGTCGGCGATCAGTTCTGCCAGTTCGCTCAAATCCTGCCGCACCTGTATGACAACAGTCGCGTAC
Source organism: uncultured Acidobacteriota bacterium (assembly GCA_963786205.1). GTDB lineage: Bacteria > Acidobacteriota > Terriglobia > Acidiferrales > UBA7541 > Palsa-295. Next base: position 1,236,751 of record CAWAYG010000005.1, on the reverse strand, counting down.
ATCTCCAGATGCCTGGGCTGTGCGGTGAGCATGAAACCTCGCTGGCCGGTCTCCGCCTGCGTGATGTCAATGCGAACTTCCTGAAGGTTCTCGACAACCTCGTACGTGTGTCTTACCCAGGCGCGATCCTGCTCACTGCGGACTTCACTCGAGTAGGAGAGCACGCCGATGCAGGCCACAATGAGTAGCGCACCCAATGCGATCATCTTGCTGTACCAAGTCAATGTTGGCGGCCCCCAAGAATGCTCATACTTTTCATCGGCCCGACGCAGCAAATACCTTAGGACTCATCAAATAAGCTTCGATTGGTTGGGTTTAGCCCACCGGTATTTCGGTGTATCCTGCGGTGGTGCTCAGGTCCGAACGGGGCGGGATCCTGAGCCAAAGGAGAATGTCTGCCATGGCTGCGACCCCCGCTTATCCGTACGAAACACGCCTCAACGTTCTGCACAAGCCGCTCGAATTAATTGACGAAAAAGCGCTTGCGGACGCCTGCGAATTCAAGTGGTACAACCAGACGCTGTGCAAAGTAAACGACTCGGTCGTGCGCCTCGGGGTCATTGAAGGTGAATATCACTGGCACAAACACGACGATGACGACGAATTTTTTTACGTGCTCGAAGGCGAGCTGTTGATCGACCTCGAAGGCCGCACCGTGGAAATTCCGCCGCGCAAGGGATTCGTTGTTCCGAAGGGAGTGATGCATCGCACACGCGCCCTTCACCGGACCGTGATTCTAATGGTCGAAAACGCTGGAATCATACCGACCGGCAACTGAGCGCCACGCGATCGTTACCTAGTTTCCGCAATCATACGTCGGGCGAACACTCCTGCCGTTGCTGGCCGTTTCAGTGAGGTGCGCAACGACATTCGCCCTCTCAATTGAGGAGCTTTTCCGCAATGCCCGTCTTTTATAACGGAGCAAATTGCTTCGCAGCCACAGGTCGGCCGAATAGATAGCCCTGTCCTTCCGCGCATCGCCGGGCCTGCAGGTTTTCCTTCTGCGCTTGCGTCTCGATGCCTTCGGCAATTACCAGGTGGCGCAAGCTCCGTCCCATGTCAATTATGGCTGCCACGATTGCCATCCCATCAGGATCCGCGGTCAACTCCTGCACGAAAGACTGGTCAATTTTCAGTACATCAACGGGAAATTGTCGAAGATAGCTCAGGCTTGAATAGCCGGTTCCGAAGTCGTCCACAGCCAGCTGTACCCCCATCGTTTTTAGCTCCTGCAGCGTGGAGACCGCGGAAGCCGCATCCTCCATCAGGACGGCTTCGCTGAGCTCCAGTTCCAGATAACGCGCGGCCAACCCGGTTTCCGCGAGAACCGTTCGCACTCCCTCGACGAAATCTATATCGCGGAACTCCAAGGCACATACATTCACGGAAACAGGCAATGGCGGCAATCCCAGGTCCTGCCAGGCACGTGCTTGCCGGCACGCCTCACGTAGCACCCAACGTCCAATATCAACAATGAGGCCGCAATCTTCGGCGATGTGTACGAACTGGCCCGGAGGCATCACTTCGTGACCAGGCTGCGCCCAGCGTATCAATGCCCCGACTCCCGTGATCTCTCCGCTTTCCAGATTTACCTTCGGCTGATAGTGCAGCAAGAGCTCCTTCCGCTCGAGCGCTCCTCGTAGGTTGCCTTCCAGTGATTGCCGCTTCACCGCCTTCAGATTCATTTCGGATTGGTAGAACTGGAAGTTATTTCGCCCGGTTTCCTTGGCGTAGTACATGGCCATGTCCGCATTCAGAATTAACGTATCGGCATCTTCCCCGTCGTCCGGGAAGACGCTGATACCGATGCTTGCGTTGACGTGCAGACCCTGGCCCTTGATGAAATGCGCCGCGTCGAGCGATTGCAGAATTTTCGCCGCGCTCGTCGCCGCGTCCGCGGGATGGCTGATCTCTGATAGCAGGATGATGAATTCATCTCCGCCTTGGCGGCTCACCGTATCCGAATGGCGCAGGCTGCTCACGAATCTTTTAGAAACGCTCTTCAGTAGCTGGTCGCCGACAGCATGCCCCAGCGAATCGTTCACGTATTTGAAATGATCCAAATCCAGGAAGATCACCGCCACCGATTTTCTTTGACGGCGAGCCAACGAGATCGATTGGGAAATCCGGTCGTTGAGCAGCAAGCGATTGGGCAGATTCGTCACCACGTCATGCTGCGCCGCGTGCACCATTTGCAGCGTCATCGCCTGCGCCGCGCTCACGTCGTGGAAGACAATCACCGCTCCGATCACCCGGCCGTCCCGGTCGTGGATCGGCGCCGCCGAATCTTCGATGGCGGATTCGAATTCGTCGCGGCGAATCAGCAAACAATTCACGCCCAGTCCCACGGTCCTGTTTTGTGCCACGGCCATCTCCATGGGATCTTGCGCCGGCTCGCGCGTGGTGCCATCGATGATTCGGAAAACTTCGGCGAGCGGCCGGCCCGTGGCTTCTTCGCGGCCCCACCCGGTCATGGTCTCTGCGACGAGATTGAGGTACGTAACGTTGCCGGAAATGTCCGTACAGAGAATGGCGTCACCAATGGAGTTCAGCGTCACCAAGGCGCGTTCTCTTTCCACGTATAGCGCGTCCTCCACGTCCTTGCGTTCGATCGCGCTGCGCAGCAAGCGCGGCAATGAGAAGTTATCTACAGAGTCCCGCATAATATAGCGTTATTCTGACCACAAAGAAGATTGCTTCCAGAAGGCGGTGATCAGTCGCGGACGGCGGCGCATCCGACGCAGCGTTCGTCGCGCTGCCTCGCTCAGCTGCCAGAAGTCCTTTGGGCAGACATTCGGCAACTCGTGCTGCTTCCAGTAACCCCAGATGTACTCGACCGGGTTCAGTTCCGGTGCGTAGGGCGGAAGATAGGCAGTGGAAATCCAACCCCGTAAACTCGCGATGTAATCCTGCACCAGCCGGCTGCGGTGTCCCGGCAAACGATCCCACACGATCAGCAACGGCTGGTCCAGGTGGCGCAGCAAGGCCTTGAGAAAGTGCACGACCTGTTCCTTCTTGATGGCCCCGGCATAGATGCGAAAGTAAAAGTTCCACAGGGTGAGACCGGCAGCCACCGACAGACTCTTCCAATTAAAGTTGTATTGCAGGATCGGTGTCTGTCCACGAGGAGCCCAAGTGCGGCAACGATGCGGTCGCTGACTCAGTCCGCTTTCGTCGATGAAGACGAGGATACGCCCTTCTCGGCGCGCTTTTTTTTAGTTCCGGCCAGACCTTCTTCTTCCAATTGAGAATCTGCTCTTCATTGCGTTCTCGTGCTCGCCCCTCCGGTCGCTGTGGGCTCCAGCCCAGACCAACCAGAATTTTCCAAACATGACCCTCGTGATAGCGAACGTCAAACTCCTGCTCGATCAAGTGGGCCACGCGGGGACAAGTCCACAGCGGAGTCTCATAGCCTAGCCGCTCCGGACCTGCGACCAGGTGCTTCTCTAACTGCTGTCGCTGCTTTTCACTCAAGCGCGGCTTGCGGCCGGCGCGTCCCGCTTGGCGCAGTGCGGACTTCCCCTGGGCACGATACTCGTGCACCCAGCGGGCTACGGTCTGTGGGACCACGCGAAGTTGACGCGCAATCTCCGATTGTTTCTGTCCGCGTTCCCATAACTGTATGGCTTGAAAGCGGCGTTTCTCCAAGGCATCAAAATCGCGAGGTACTCCAGCAGGGTTTCCCATATCCCGTTAGACGCAGCATATCCGAAAAAGATTCGCTATATTATGCGGGATTCAATAAGTGAGCTGGCGGCAAGTAGTCCTGCGCCCCGCGTCCCACCGCTAGTCTCGCCAGTTCTTCCTCATGGTTCACGCCGAGGATCAGAATCGGAATGTCTTGCGCAACTCTAAATACTTTGTCGAACATCTCCATTCCACTGCTATCGGGCAGCCTTAGATCGAGCAAGATGGCGGAAATTCCTCTACTGCTCAGGCGCTCGAGACCATCGGAGAGTTGATGAGCCCATTCCAGTCCAAATGTGCCCGCGGTAGAAGTAGCAAGCGCCTCGCGGATTGTTTCGGCTATAGCCGGGTCATTCTCAATCAGGAGTATCTTGGCTGCCAGCGCAGCTCCGATCATATTGCGTCTCCTCATAGCTCTGAGACGCATTACATCATAGGGTGCAGTCTTGCAGGAGTGCAAAACAGCAAATAAGTCCAATTATTAGAATAGCTTAACCTGGAGTGTGCGTACCCTTCGGTTTCGATTGAGGCCAATCCAAATTGCCCTGCTGCGTACCAAAATGACGGCGTCGCGCGCTGCGTCACCGCAGCGAGAGATCATTTCGTAAATAGTTGAAACGGAAGGGCGGGGCTTCAGAGTCTGTGTGAGGACTCGGTGCCTGCGCAATTGTTGGTTGCGAATCGGGGTGCATGCGCGTGATGTTTAGCAGCGTTACAAATTCAGCGGTGGCGGCGCGACTATCTTTGGCGCCACAGCCGCGTCAGATTGTAGGCGGTGGCGGCCAGCGCCAACTCCACCGCCACTTGTGCCAACCCGCGACGCAGGAAGCGCCGCATTCCTCTCTGCTGCTTCAGCACTCCGAACACCGGTTCCACGATGGCCTTGCGCCGCTGATAAATCGCCCGGCCCACCGGATCGCGCAGCTTTTGCCGCATGCGCCGCTGCAGCCGATGCCGGACTGGTGCCGCTCCGCGCACCCGACGACCGCAGTTCAGCTCGTGCGCCAACGTCGAATCCGGCACGTAGGCCTCGATCCCCGCTTGCTGCAATCCTTCCAGATTCGCCAGCGAGAAAAAACCGCTGTCGGCGCTCACCCGTTGCGGCTTGGCTCTCACCTGCTGCTCGACCGCTTGCACCATCGGCAGCAGCGACTCGTTGTCGTTGCTCTGCTGCGTCACCCGCTGCGCCAAAATCACATGATCCTCGCTCACCGCCAAATCCACCGTGTAGCCCAGCGTGAAGCCACCGCGCTCCCGCAAAAATCGGCTGTCCGGATCCGTGCGCGAAACTTTCTGCACGCCGCTTTTCTGCAAACGCTCCAGCCGTTCGGGCAGCGCCGCCAACTGCTCTTCCAGCCGCTCCAGCGCGGCCTGCCCCACGGCCACTCCGGCTCCCTCGTTCGGGTCTTCGGTGTTGCACTGCTGTTGCCAGCGGCGAATATCCCGGCGAATGCGTGCCCGCGCGTTGCGCAACACTTGCTCGCTGTCGATGCGATTACGCGAGGCGTTCGCCGCGATACGCGTCGAATCAATGGCCACGTGTCCCAACTTGCCCATCCTGGCTTTGCGCGCCAACTCCACCACTTGCGTGAACAAATCGTTCAAGCCCTGCCCGTGCCGCCGCCGGAAAGCGTTCAGCGTCCAGTGATCCGGCGTCGCTCCTGCCGCCAAATAACGAAACGCCAAATCTTCGCGAATGCGCTGCTCCAAGCGGCGCGAACTGGTCACGCTCAGCGCGTAGGCGTACAGCCAAACCCCCACCAACATCTCCGGCGCATAGGCCGGACCGCCTTCCTCTCCGTACGCGTCGCGGAAAGCGTCCAGGTTCAACTTGGCCACCACCCGCCGCAGAAAGAAGCACAAGTGATCCGCTCCCAGCACGTCGCTCACGTTCGGGGGCAACAAATAGGCCTGCTCCGGGTTGTAATCCAGAAATTTCGCCATCGCGCCTCCTCTCCGCTGCAGTATACGAGACGCGTCAACCCCAGTTCTCACACAGACTCTTCAGCCCCGCCGGAACGCTTCGCAAGAGACGGGCTTTAGCCCCTGAAGCCTTACTTTTCTATCGCGGCTGAATGATTATCAGATGGCCTCTACTCGCGCCGCATCAGTCCTGAGGTAATCGCGCCGTATGCAGCACTACGCTGCGAAAATTCCAGGAAGTCGTGTGCACTGAAGTGAAACCCACTTTCTGCATCAACGCCGTGATTTCCTTCGGTACCGGAAACCTCGCAACGGAGCCAGGGAGGTACGTGTAGGCCTCGCTGTTCCCGGAAATCGCCGCGCCCACATGCGGCAACACATTGCGGAAATAAAAGCGGAACAGCCCCGCCATAGGCCCCGCGCCGGGCTCTGAAAATTCCAGTATGCCCACTTCCCCGCCCGGCTTCAGCACGCGCGCAATCTCGCGCAGCCCGCGCTCGTAATTCACCAGATTGCGAAAGCCGAAAGCGCTGGTAACCAGATCGAACGAAGCATCCGCAAACGGGAGATGCAGAGCGTCCGCGGCGGTGAACACCGTCGAACGCGAACGGGCGGCAGCTTTTCTTTGCGCCCGATCCAGCATGGGCTGCGCGAAATCGCTGCCGATCAGCGGAAAACGATGCGCGCCACGGTCGCGGATCTCGTGCACGCGGACTTGCTCCATCGCAAAAGTCAGATCGCCGGTGCCGCAACACAAATCCAGCACCCGCGCATCGGTCCGGCGCAGCAGGCGACGGAAATTCCGCGCGGTGCGCCGGCGCCACACCTTGTCCAACGAGAAGGAAAGCGCGTGGTTCAGAAAATCGTAGCGCGGCGCGATGCGGCTGAACATTTCGCGTACGCGCGCCGAAGCTTCGCCCTCCGTGCGCGTGCCTTCAGGCCGTGTGCCGGGCAATTTCTGCGGCTTTCCAGTTTGCACAGTCATCAGACGTGCTTGCCCATCAGGTTTGGGCCGTCGCGGCGAGGCTGGGCAGTTCCGCGAAGGTGCGGGACACCAGAGTCCAGGGAAGGTCGATGCCCCATTCCACTTTACCAAGGCGGCGCGGCAGCACCCATAGCACGCGTCCGCCACGAGCTTTCTTATCACCTGCGAGGATTGGACGCAATTGCGCAGCGCGAATTCCCGCGAGCGACGGCACGGGGCCCACGCTGCCAATCAACCGCATCATGCGCATCGCCTCGCCTTCGCGCAGGGGTCCGGTGGCGAGGCCAAACAAAGTTGCCGCCAACATGCCCCAGGCAATCGCTTCCCCGTGCAGGAAGCGGCGATAGCGCGTGGCCGCTTCCAGCGCGTGTCCAAGCGTGTGGCCGAAATTCAGAATATGGCGCAAGCCGCCTTCGCGTTCGTCGCGCGCGACGACGTCCGCCTTGATGCGAATGCAGCGCGTAGTCACCCACTCCAGCGCTTTCGCGTCGCGGCGTAGCAGCGCAAGCATGTGGCGTTCTAGATACGCGAACAACTCCGGATCGGCGATGATGCCGTACTTCACCACTTCGTACAGCCCCGAGCGATATTCACGATGCGGCAGCGTCAGCAGAACTTTCGGGTCCGAAATCACCAGCTTCGGCGGATAAAACGCACCGACAAGATTTTTCCCCTCCGGCAGATTCACGCCGGTCTTCCCGCCAATCGAGCTGTCCACCTGCGCCACCAGTGTCGTCGGCACATGCACCAGGCGCACGCCGCGCAAATAGCTGGCCGCTACGAAACCCACGACGTCGCCGACCACGCCGCCGCCCAGCGCCACGATTGTGGCCTTGCGATCCGCGCCGGCCAGCACCAACTGGCGCGCAACTTGCTCAATCGCCGCAAGATCCTTCGCCGATTCGCTGTCGTCAAAAAGCATCACGCGCACCGGCACGCCCTGCCGCTTGCCTTTGCCGAGCGCACGAATCAGCGGCCGCCCCCAATGCTCCCAAACGCGCGGCGAGGACAGCACGTAAATCCCTGTAGTTTCGCCCAAACGCGCCACCGCCGCGCCCGCGCGCGCGAAGACCCCCGGCGCACATTGCACCTGATAAGCCCCGCCAGATGAATAAATGCGAATAGTAGGCATGATTGGGTTCAAGAAATGTAGCACAAGTGCTTGGCAAAGACGGCGCGGGCAGGAGAGCGATGTCGATTTTGAATTTGTAGCGGCCAGCTTCAGCTGGGCGCAGTTGCCGTTGCCCTTAGTGGCGCCGGCGTCCCGCCGGCTCTGTTGCAGTTGCCTGTGTAGCGGCCGGTCCTGCTTTGCGGGACCGGGCAGCCTTATCCGGCTTTAGTGGAATTTCTTCTGCAACTCGTCCACAGATTCCAGAATGACGTACCCGACGATCGCCACGCTCCGGGGACTCACTTTATCCATCGTATCCTGCGGCGTATGCCAGTAACCCGCACTGATGTAATCGTTCAAATCAATAATGTCCAGCGCTGCAACGCCGCGCGCGAGAAATGGATCGTGATCGTCGCTGGTCTGCGTCGAATCCGCAACAAAGATATCCTGGTAACCCAGCCGCCCCGCCGTCTTCCACACCAGATCGTTCAACCACTTGGGCGAATCCGACTGCCGCAAAATGTGCAAACCGTACTGCCCGATCATGTCCGCCAGAATCAGCGCCTTCACGCGCTTCAGGTCGCCAGAAACCGCCATGCGCGCAGCGAGTTCGCGGCTGCCGTAGGTGTGGTCATCGTCCTGATCCCAATTCACGAACGCCTCTTCGCCGTCAAGAAACGCCATCCACACGGAATTAGCGCCTTTCTTGCCGCACAACTGCCGCGCCATTTCGATCATCATCCCGGTCGAGGAAGCGCTATCTTCAGCGCCCACAAAATTCGCGATGCTGCTCAACGTGTCGTAGTGCGTCAGCAACAAAATAATTCCCTGCCCCGTGCCCGGAGCTTTCGCGATGATGTTTTTCATCACCACGTCGCCCTTGGGCGTCGAAGCATGGAAGTCGTCCTGGTCTACTTCGCAGCCGTCAGCTTTCAACTGCCCGATGATGTATTCCTGGGAGCGTCGCAGCCCTTCGGAAGCAGGCGGGCGCGGACCGAAGCTGACCAAAGTCGCTACGTGCTGGTAGGCCTTCGCGCCATCGAATCCACCGGTCTGATCCGCTGGCGGCGCAACCTCCGCCAATTTCGGCGCGGCCGCAGACTGACCCGCTGCGGACGCATCAGGCGCGGCAGAGTTCGAAGAACCGGAAGACGCAGACGAAGGCGCGTTCGACGCCCCGCAAGCCACGACGCCGGACAACACCGCAGCCGCCGACGCCAACCAAACCTTGCTCCACAAGGTACCCACGCTATTGCGCCTCCCCGCTGGCCACAGCCTGCGTCTCTTTTTCCGCAGCACAACGTATGAAACCAGCACTCCCACAAAATACAGGACCACCATCGGCGCCATAAACACCAGCATCGTAGTTGCATCGGGCGTGGGCGTCACAATCGCCGCGACGACGGTGATGATCAACATCGCATAGCGGAAATTCTTCAGCAGAAATTTCGGCGTCACAATGCCAAACAGCGACAAAATGAAAATCAGCACCGGCAGCTCGAAAATCACACCCAGCCCCACCAGAATTATCAGGATCAGCTCGAAATATTCGTTGTAATTGATCAGCGGCTTCACCGGAGAATCCGTCGCGAAGCCCATAAGAAATCCCAAAGTACGCGGCAACATGATGAAGTACCCAAAGCCAATGCCGCAAAGAAACAAAATCATCGAAGAAACGATGAATCCGGAAACAGCGCGCCGCTCGTGTTTATAGAGCCCCGGCGCGACGAACAACCACACCTGGTACAACACGAAGGGCATCGCTAACACGACGCCCAGATACAAACCAATATTGATGACCAGCGTCAAGTACCCGGCAGGACTGGTGAAGTACAGCTTGTCGTCAAAATGCGCAGCCCGCAGCGCATCCTGCATCGGCTTCACCAGAATCACGATGAAATGTTTGGAGACCAGCAGCCCGATCCCCGCCCCCACCGCAATCGCCGCCGCGGAATAAATCAGCCGCTTGCGCAGATCAAGCAGGTGTTCGAAAAACGACATCCGTCCGCCGGCGTCTTCTTCGGCGGGCGGCGTGATGGCGGGCTCAGGCTGGACGGGCGCGACCATCGCTCGCTTTCTCGGGTTCTGGCTCAGATGCGGGAACGTCAGCAGCAGGAACTTGCTCAGGTTGCGCACTCGGCGTTATCGAGCGAGCTTCAAATTGCAATTGCTTGGGTTCCGCCAAATCGCGCGCCGCAAAAGAATTCGGCGGTTCGGTCGAAACCGTCCCCGGCGCAGGCGGCAGCGGGTCCTCCGACGCCGATCCCTCCGAAGACGACGCTTCAGCCGTCGAGACAGGCAACGCCGGAGCAGCCGCACCGCCTCCAATAGTCTGGGTCGGCGTCTCCGCTTCGCGCCCACGGCGCAATTCGGCTTCGCGCTCCAGCTCACGCATGTGCCCTTCGAACGTCGAACGAAGATCGCCCGTGGCGCGCCGGAACTCGCCCATCACCTTGCCCAAGGTGCGCGCTAGCTCCGGCAATTTCTCCGGGCCGAACACCATCAGCGCGACGGCGAAGATGATAATCAGGTGTGGGACGCTGAACATGTGGCTTCTTTGAGTGCAAACGGCAGGGATGCGCATTTCGCCTGCATCTCCCGCGCCGTTTTTGAATCATAGAAGAGGGGCACAGACCTGTCAAACCGCCCCAAAGTGGTATGCTATACTTGATTGCTGGGGCTTAAGCGAGGACGCATGGAATCAACGGGGTCATCAAGACGCGGTGTCGTTGTCCTGGTAGTGGTACTGGGTATTTCCGCGGTACTGGGCGGCTTATATGGTCCGTCGGTGCGCGCCACAGCTGCGGGACAGAACGACATGCAGGACTCGGTGAAGAGTTTCACGCGCGTCCTCTCCGTAGTGGAGCGTAATTACGCCGAACCCGTGGACACCGACAAGGTGATCTACGACGGCGCGATCCCCGGCATGTTGCGCGTTCTCGATCCTCACTCGAATTTCTTCGATCCCAAGCAGTACGCCCTCTTCAAGGAAGAACAGCAAGGCAAATATTACGGCGTCGGCATGACCGTGCAGCAGCGCGAAAACCAGACCGTGGTTTTGGCGCCGTTCGTCGGCTCGCCTGCCTACAAGGCCGGCATACGTCCCGGCGACATCATTCTGAAAGTGGACGGGAAATCCTGCGACGGCCTCACCACCACCGAAGTCGCCGATATGCTGAAGGGCGCCAAAGGCACCATCGTCCATATTTCCCTCGGCCGCGAAGGCTGGGAAAAGCCCATCGAAGTAACCGTCACGCGCGACGAAATTCCCCGCCCCGGTGTGGAATATTTCACGATGGTGAAGCCGGGAATCGGTTACGTGCGCGTCTCCACTTTTAACGAAACCACCGACAGCGATCTCAACGAGGCTTTGCGCCAGCTCGATGTTTCGAAGCTCGATGGCCTGATCATTGACCTGCGCAACAATGGCGGCGGCCTGCTGAACCAAGCCGTGGGCATGGCGGACATGTTCCTCGACAAAAACGAAATCGTCGTTTCGCATCGCGGCCGCGCTTCGCAAGAACGTCGCTATTACGCCGTGCGCGGCAACCAAGGCATCGAAGTTCCGGTCATCGTGCTGGTAAACGGGCAAAGCGCTTCCGCTTCCGAAATTGTTTCAGGCGCGATTCAGGACCATGACCGCGGCCTGATCGTCGGCGAAGTCAGCTTCGGCAAGGGCCTCGTGCAAACGCAATTCCCGCTCAGCGAAGACACCGCGCTGCTGCTCACCACTGCGCGTTACTACACGCCCAGCGGCCGCCTGATCCAGCGCGATTACAAGAACGTCTCGCTCTACGACTACCACTACAATCCGCAACCGCCGACCAAACCCGAAGTGAAGCTCACCGATAGCGGCCGTCAAGTATTCGGCGGCGGCGGCATCACCCCGGATGACATCATCGCGGCGCCGAAGCCGGACGATTTCCAGCAAATGCTCTACCGCCGCGGCGTGTTCTATTCGCAGCAGCAGGGCGTCGGCGATTTCATCCGCTTCTATCTCGGCGAAAAACCGGACATCACCAAGGAATTCGTGGTGAACGATGCGGTGGTCACGGAGTTCCGAAAATATCTCGACAAGCAGAAAATCAAATACACCGACGCGGACATTCAAGCCAACATCAACTGGCTGAGGTGGCAGATCAAGCGCGAAGTCTTCACGTCCTACTTCGGCTTGAACGATGGCTACAAAGTGGAGCTGCAGGACGACGTCCAACTCGAAAAAGCCATCGAGCTGATCCCGCAAGCCAAAGCGCTCTACCAGAACGCCCGCAAGATCCTGGCCGAACGCAGTGCCGGCCAACTCAGCCAGCCGTAGGACAGGGTCACGCAGCGGCGGTCCCGCTGTGCGGGACCGCGATCGAAGCTGCCCTGATCATCGATGATGCTGGCTCCGTTCGACCGAAAGCCAATGCTGGCCGACTGAAGCCCCTCCGTACGCTAAGGTACTACGTAGCCTGCAATTGGTAACTATTGCACGCAACGGCACGCCGCCCCGAAACGTATTCGACCGCCACATCCGGAAAACGTATCCTTAACCCAGCTCGCACCAGTCCGCCAGACACCATGAGCGCCACGATACCGCTGCACAAAACGCTGGAGAGAGGTCTGCGGCAAATGTCGCCGACGGGCTGGGCGCTTGCCGCCGGCTGGGTCCTGCTGGTCGGTAGCTATTCCATTGCGGCTCTTACAGTTCCGAACGGTCGCACGCTCACCGCGTTCGGCGATATCGTCCAGTGCCTGGCTGCCATGTTTGCCTGCGGCGGGCTCGTCCTGAACTGGGGCACCACAGAGAAGCGCACACGCGTCTTCTGGATCCTCCTCAGCCTAGGCTGCTTCGCATGGCTCGCCGGCCAGTGCATTTGGACGTATTTTGAAGTGGACCTCCGCCAAAGCGTTCCCAATCCCTTCATCGGAGACGTAATCCTGTTCCTGCATCCCGTGCCGATGATCGGCGCCCTAGCGCTGAAGCCGCACGACAAGCGCGACGATCTGCACGTACACATCGGCTACCTGGATTTCTCGCTGTTACTGGTCTGGTGGGTTTATCTATACCTGTTCGTCGTAATCCCGTGGCAGTACATCGCTCCAAACGTGCACACCTACGGTTGGAGTTACGATCATCTGGCCGCGACTGAAAATCTGGTGCTCACCGTGGGCTTCGCCGTATTAATGACCAGGGCGCGCGGCACCTGGAAGGAAGTCTACGCACACCTCTTCAGTGCTTCCCTGCTCTACGCCGCGGGTTCTTACATCACCAACCGCGCCATCGACCGCATGGATTACTACACAGGCAGCCCTTTCGACCTGCCGCTGGTCGCTTCATTCGTGTGGTTCGGTACTGCAGGCATCATGGCCTATCGCCTCAAGCCTCCGCGCGAAGCGATGTCCTCGCACAACGACCGCTCGAAGCGATGGGCCGCGCTGCTGGCCATGACCGCCGTGTTTTCCATCCCGCTGATGGCGCTCTGGAGCCTGTGGAGCACGGGCAATCAACCGGACGTGCGCACGTTCCGCATCGGTGTCACGCAAGTCACGCTGGTCGTAGTGGCGCTGCTGATCGCACTAAGGCAACGTTTGGTGGACCACGATCGCATCCGTTTGCTGGACGAATCGCACGAATCATTCCAGAACCTCAAACATTTTCAGGCGCAGATGGTGCAGACGGAAAAGCTCGTCTCGCTGGGACAACTCGCCGCCGGCGCCGCGCACGAAATCAATAACCCGCTCACCGGAATCCTGGGCTATTCCGATCTTCTCGTGGACGATCCCACACTAGGCGAGCGCCAGCGCATCGTCGCCGAAAAAATCCGCACGCTTTCGCGCCGCATCAAGACGCTGGTCACCAGCCTGCTCAGTTTCGCGCGCCGCGTGCCCACCGAAAAACTGGCGCTCGACTTGAACCAGGTGATCGCCTCCGCGCTGCATCTCAGCAACCTCGATTTGCGCGGAAAACACATCCAGGTTCAGGCCGAGACCGACCCACACCTGCCGCACATTTTCGGAGACGCCAATCAGGTTCTACAGGTTTTTTTCAACCTGATCAGCAACGCCGTGGACGCGCTGGAGGAAGTCGGCGGCGGCACGCTGGTGATCCGCACCTCGCACGCCGACGGCAAGCTCTTCATCGAGTTCTCGGACACCGGCCCAGGCATCAAATCGCCTCAGCACGTGTTCGATCCGTTCTTCACCACCAAACCAGTAGGCAAAGGCACCGGCCTGGGCCTGAGCATCTGCTACGGAATCGTCCAGGAACATGGCGGCCGCATCGAATGCTTCAACCGCCCAGAAGGCGGCGCCACATTCCTGGTCGAGTTCCCAATTAACGCGCTAGACACCTATCTGAACGACGCACCGCTGGCCACGAGCTCGCAATCCAATTAGATGGTAGCCGTTCCTGGGAGCGCCAATCTCCCGATCCTAGGCCAGGATTATCGCGCCGCCGCACCGCAGGCAGCCCCGCCTCTATCGATCTTGCCTAAGTAGAAGACGAAGATTGAACAGCAACAGCTGCCAGCACTCGGAGAGCGATTTCGAACTCGCTGGCATCGCGAATGCTTTGCGCACAAGCTCTGTATGACTCCTTGTGGGCCCAAGAATAAGGATGTAGATTAGCGCTTGACCGGGAAATCAAGATAGAGCTCCCGGCTTAAGCTTTTCGCGCGAACCAGGTCGGAGTTTAATTCATTGTTCAAGTTCAAGGGGCCCGTTCAAATTATTGCTTTGCTGTCGATTCTTCCGTTGTCCGGTTGCCTCAGCTCCGCCGTGAGCAACCTGTTCATCACCGGAGTCAAGCTTACTCCGGCGAATCCCACGATTGCGATTGGCGCGACGCAGCAGTTCGTTCTGACCGCGACATATCTCGATGGCCAGACCACGAACGTTACGACCAGCGACTCCACGTATGCATCGGACAATAAGGCGGTGGCCACCGTTAATGGTTCGGGTCTGGCCACGCCTGTTGCGATCGGAACCGCGAATATCTTGGCCAGCTACCACGGTAACAATACAAAGACCGTCTTGACTGTGGCTGCCGCCGCGAATGTCGCCAGCGCAGTGCAAGGCGATTCGCGCGTCTTGCACGTTACGAATCTGCGTACGGGGCAGCGGATGACTTTCGCGGCAAATGGCTTGGCGGATTCGGTGACGATTTCGCGCGATGGCGAGGGTATGGCCGCGACCGAAATATCCGTTCTTCCTGAGCGCGGCCCGGCTTGGTTAGCGATCGATCCCTCTGGCAGCTACCTATATGTGCTGAATCACGCTTCCGAGAGTATTTCGGCTTTCACTGTTAACTGGAAAACTGGCGAGCTGAATCCGATTGTCTCTTCGCCATTTCCAGTAG
Organism: uncultured Acidobacteriota bacterium; assembly: GCA_963786205.1. GTDB lineage: Bacteria > Acidobacteriota > Terriglobia > Acidiferrales > UBA7541 > Palsa-295. The sequence continues at coordinate 1,221,703 of CAWAYG010000005.1, read as the reverse complement.
GCGCGAAGCCGGGGAGCATTGAAGTCGATTCGGATGGTGCAGGTCTCTCCGTGGCGCACCTTCAAGACTCCTCCATTTCCCGTTTCCGCATTGACCCCGCGACTGGTGCGCTCACGCCCGACTCGCAGTAACGCCAGCAAGGTCTATTCAGGAGTCTTGGGCAGTGCGAGTCGACGCGGGCGCGGCGACGATCGCAAGTGGTCCGGCCGCTGCTTTGGCTGGGGCGATGGTGAAAGGACTGCGAAAACGGTGCGAGCCCGACAACGTTAGCTAATCAGCGCACAGAAACATTCTCAAGCGCTGCTTTAACTTCGTACCGAGGACAGCCAATGATATCCGTAACCGAAGGGGAAATTGCATTCGAGAGTTCGGCGACCGGCTTGCCAAACGAATTGCGATCTGCGTTGTGGAGGGTGTTTCTACTGCGGTTTCCTCCCTCTAAGCGAATTAGTCAGTATGACGTGGAGGTTCTCGTGCGATTCATTGTCGCGGCAACATTCTTACTCATGCTCGCGGCACCTTGCTTACAGGCGCAAGCACCTCCGGTCACGTCCAGCTTGCCGGATGCCGGCGCCGCGATTGGCGCTCTGCGGAATAGCCCTTACGGACCAATCAATTTTAGTCGCTTGCGGCTGGCAAGTTCTCGTCAACGAGTCAAAGCAACGGAGACGATCTTGTGACAGTCACCAATGGCACGCCGTTCGCAGGACAGATATCGTGTTTGCAAAATCTAGGTTCGGGTATGTTCTCGCAACCGATAAATTCCCAGACGATCGTATGGCCCGTGGCGGCCGTACAACTTCTGAACTTCGGCACTTCTGCCGCGCCACAGACGGACTCCATCGCGATAGCGAATTCAAATGGTGTCGCGATCTACTCGTTCGCCAACTGTGTCGCAACACTCACTTCGCAAATTGCTATCTCGAATGTTACGAGCATCAGCGGTCGAATTGGTGGCAGCGAACAGTTTCTAATTTCCTGTTCCAATGGTCTTGCAATCGAAGATGTGACCCTGAGCAGTTCCACCTGCCTGCCGTTTCCCGCCAGTAGCATTGTGGTGACAGGAGCTCTACCTGCTCCGTATCAATTCCTCGCCGTTGCGATTGTGCCAACAGTTACGCAACCGAGTAACAACCCGCAAATTGTCTTTGGCTATGTCGGGACAGGCGGAACACTCGTCAGCACCAATTTGGCGCTACTTGAAGGCGAAGCATTTCTCGGATGCGTTTTCTCGCCTACCGTCGTTTGCTTTTCTGCTAACGAAAACATCGTCTCCGTTCAACCGTTACTCACTGCAGATCTTAACAATAGTCCACCGAATCTAGCCTTTAGCAGATCGCAGATTTTTACTCTGGCCGAAGTCCCGGTAGCGTTCGTGTCTGGAAATCTATTTGGCGCAAATGATGACGGATCGGATATCGAGTTCGCCGGAAATGATTCCATTTATCAGTACGTCGAAAATGTCGGCGCTTCAACGTGGACGTTGCGAAACACCCTTGTCGCACCACCGGATTCAGTCATTACGGGATTCACGAGCGACAGCATCATTCCTAATGAAACAGATGCGATCGCAGAATCAGGAATCGGGCTGCCAAACGGTACGAACACCAACAATGAGCATGCGATCGTCGCGGGAGTTATTCTTGTCCTGATCGCAATGTTCGGTATTCGGCACGTTACCCGCTTTCCAGAAATCCTGCCGGACCTGTTCAATCGGTTCTAAATCCGGCCTCGCCATTCTTCAAAGTGACGCGCTAGCGGACAAGGTTTAGCAAGATTCCCTTCGCACGGGACACGCGCGAGATCAAAACCGGCGGCTGCCGAACGCCGGACTGACTTCAATCCCGCACAACGAATTCGAGCTCAACGCCGGCGACTTCGATCACGTCGCCCGATGCCAATTTCGTCGGATGCGTGATTGGCGTGCCATTCACGCTGGGCACCTTGTCGGCCGGCCCGATGTAATACGAATCGTCTTCGCGGCGATTAATCTGCGCGGCGGCCTTCGGCTTGAACCAGCCCTTCAGCTTCACCGTGGCCATCGCGGATTTCCCCACGACCGTGAGCTTGTCCGTCAGCGTGTACTCTTTCCGGTCGGTGCTCCCGTTGAGCACCACCAGTGTCGGCAATTTCATCCGGCCCGGCGCGGGCTGCGCGCTTTCGCCCACCGCCGCCACCTGCCGCAAAAATTCGCGGCGATCTTTGGTGTCCAGCATCACCGTCTCGTTGATTTTAGGCACGGCGGGTTTCGCCGCGACGTTGTCCAGCGAATGCGCGCGTACTTCCACCGAATCCGTCACCACGATAGTGTGCTTGCCGATGCCTACCGAATCGCCCGGCTTCAGCGTCACCATTTTCACGCGCTGCCCATTCACAAACGTGCCATTCAAGCTGCCGAAATCTTGCAGCATCAAGCGGCCATCCTCGTGAAACACGCGCGCGTGGTAGCTGGAGATCGCCGGATTATCAATGACGATGCCGTTGTCCGGCGAACGCCCGATGCTCACTTCCTGCTGCCCCACCGCCACTTCCTTCAGTATGGAACTCTCGAACTTCAAAACCAGCTTGGACATGGGAACGCCCTCCCTATCAAGATGGATCCTCGGATGCCTTAAGCCATCGCCCGATCTTGCTCATCGCGCCCGCTGTCTTCGGCGCATAACGCAAGACAATTGCGGTAACGTTGTCGCCTCCGCCTGCATGATTCGCTTGCTCTACCAGTGAATCGGCGGCCTCTTGTGCCCCGGTCGCTTCCAGCAATATTCCGGCGATCTGCGGCTCAGAAAGCTCCCGAAACAATCCGTCGGAACAGAGCAAATACGTGTCGCCCTCGCGCAAAAGTTCTTCGGTAACCTCCACGTCCACGTTCTGCTCCACACCCAGCGCGCGCGTCAGCACGTTCTGCATACGGCTGCGGCCGGCTTGCTCCAACGTGATGATTCCGCGGCGCACCTGCTCGGCGACGAAGGAATGATCCTCGGTCAGCTGGTTCAACTGTTCATCGCGGAACAGATACGCGCGGCTATCGCCCACGTGCGCGATGCATGCACGATCCTCGAGAAAGCGCGCGGCCACAATCGTCGCGCCCATGCCGCCCTTCCCTCCCAAATCCTGCGCAGCCTGAAAAATCTCCTGGTTGGCCAGGCGTATCGCGCTCGCCAGGCGATTCGATACGTCGCTCACGCCCTCGATGGGCTTCCCGAAAACCGCCAGCGTCGCATCTGCCTGCGCGTCGCGGCAATGCGCCAGCACCGTTTCAGTCGCCATGCGGCTGGCCCGCTCGCCGGACTCAAGCCCGCCCATGCCGTCGGACAGCACAAACAGATTCAACTCCGGCGCCAGCCGGAAGCTGTCTTCGTTGTTCTCGCGAACACGCCCTATATCGCTGCGCGCGCCAACTTCCATCGCACTTCCCTTGCGCTCCGTCGCGGACGGAGCGTCACTATCGCGAATTCTTGCCTACCCTGGGAAACCTCGGCCCACGAAGACACGTTCTCGAACCCGCGCCTAGTCTTTTTGTTTCGAACCCGCCATGGGATTACTCACCTGCCGCACGTTCGAAAATCCCTTGGCCTCGAGCTTTTCCGTTATAACGACCGCGCGCTTCGCATCAATCGGTCCGCAAAACACCGCATAAAATTTCGCGGATCCCATAGATCGCGGCACAATGGCGGCGCGCAATTGCAGGTCTTCCACTTTTTTCGCCGCAGCCTGCGCCTTATCCTCGCGCTCGAATCGCCCCACCCACAAGTACATGGAGTTGGTGACTACAGAATTGGCCCCTTGCCCCTTGGAAGAGTTCGGCGTCGCCGCGTGAAAGTTTTTCCGCACCGGCCCGGTTTCCATCCGCGGGAACACGTCGGGTACAGCCGGCTTCGCGGGTTCCGGCGCAGGAGCCTTCGCGTGCGCAACCGGCTTCGCCACCGGCGTCGGCGCTTTGGTCTCTGCCACTACCGGCGCGACCGGAGGAGGCACGGACGGCGCGGGATGCTCGTAAGCGAAATCCGGCGGCTTCGGCGGCGCTGCTACGTCGGGCGGCGCAATTCGGTTCGCTGCCTGCGCCACTCCCAGCCAATGCAGCCCGCTCAGCGTGCCCACCACCAGCAATGCGCCAAGCAAAATCCATACGAAGGGCGATGTGCCGCGTGGCGCCGGGCGCGGAACAGCAGCAGCGGCGGCGGAAGCGCTCGGAATCCTCGTGGAGGAATGGGTCAAATCCGTCGTCGCCGTGGTGCCGAGCATCCGCGGAGGCGGCATCACGGGCGCGCCCGAGCGCAGATTTGATTCCAGCTCGGCAACGGACTGAAAGCGCTTCGCCGGATCTTTTTCCAGACACTTCAAGATCGCGCGCTCGGTCCCCACCAGAATATTCGGTTCGATCTCATGCGGCGGCGGTGGATCCTCGCGCATCTGCTTCAACGCGACAGCAATCGAATTATCCGCGGTAAACGCCGGTGCGCCGGTAAACATTTCGTAAAGCATTAGTCCGAGCGAATAAATATCCGTGCGGTAATCCACCGGCTTGCCCGCCACTTGTTCCGGCGCCATATACGCGGGCGTGCCGACCATCGAACCCGTCATCCGCGTGCCCGCTTCCATGGAGCGCGCGATGCCAAAATCCATGATCTTCACGTTGCCTTGCCCGTCAATCATCACGTTTTCCGGCTTCAAATCGCGGTGGACAATTCCCTGCGCGTGCGCTTCCTTCAATCCGGAGCAAATTTGCAGCGCCAGGTCCGTCGCCTTGCGCTGCGGCAGCCCGCCAAAACGATTCAGCACCGAGCGCAAGCTTTCGCCTTCCACAAATTCCATCGAGGTGTAAGCAATTCCGCCCACGCGATTGAATTCATGCACGCGGCAAACATTCTTGTGCGTTATTTTTCGCGCGAAGAGCAGCTCGTTCTTAAAACGGTCCATCATGGCCTGATCGGAAGCAATCTCAGGCTTCAATAGCTTCAGCGCCACAGTCTCGCCCGTCTCGCGATCGCGCGCTTTGTAAACGTTGCCCATGCTGCCGTGGCCGGCCTCGCCCAGAATCTCGTAACGCACACCCAAAGCGGCAAGCGCCGCCGGGCTCAGCGATGGACTCGCCGCAGCCGACGCCGCAGCCTCTTCGGCGATCACCGCCGCAGCATCCGGCACGTCGCTCAATAGGACCGTGTCCCGATGACCAGACGTACGCGCTGGCGCGTCCGGTTTCGGAGTGCCCGATTTCGGAATGATTGGTTCGGTCATATCTGCACCATATAGAGTAAGAGAGAAGCGCGTCGCGCGGTGGGCGACGAAGGGCAGGTGTAGGGAAAGAGTATCGGGTCGGGCCAGGTCTGAAAACGTACAAATAGCTGCGGTTTCAGTGCGCAAATGGCTACTGTTTTGGCGCGCCAATCGCGCGATACCTCTCGCCTCGCCGCAATGGCACAAAAGTACAGCTAATCCTTTGAGAACAGCCGCGCACTCTGCTCTGTCTTCACACTCAGTATGATTCATACTGTAGAGGACCAGACGACGTGCGGGCCCCTTCCCGGACGGCTGGGGAGGATTAGCCATGGCAGATGCAAAGATTGCGCCCACCGCTGCGCCTATCGCGTCAGCTGCGCCAGTTGCGCCCGCTGCACCAGCGGAGCCGGCCGCCGAACAGGTTGGCCACGCACCTACCGCCAACATCATCGCGTCAATGTTGCAGGCCGCGCCGAAGACCAGCGACCTGATATTTTCTCCCGGCCGCGCTCCGCAGGTAGAACTCCACGGCCAATTAATGCAATTGAAAATCAAGGGCGTCGGCGTGCTTTCCTCGGAAGACACCGCGCGCATCGCCGCGGACCTGATCGGCCGAAACTCATTCGCGGTGCAAAAACTGAAGGACGAAGGCTCCTGCGACATTTCCTACAGCGTGGCGAAACTTTCGCGCTTCCGCGTCAACGTCTTTACCCAGCGCGGAACCTGCGCCATCGTCATGCGCGTGATTCCCACCAACGTGCCGGATTTCAAGACGCTGCATCTCCCCGAACAATTGGGCGACGCGGCGCAAGTGCGCCCGGGAATTGTGCTGGTCACGGGACCGACGGGAAGTGGAAAATCCTCGACCTTGGCGGCGTTCGTCAACAAGATCAACGAGGAAAAAGCCTGCCACGTCATCACCATCGAAGACCCCATCGAATTTCTGCACCAGCACAAACGCGCCACCATTCATCAGCGCGAGCTTTACAGCGACACGCCCAGTTTCGCGCTGGCCCTGCGCGCCGCTTTGCGCCAGGCGCCCAAATTGATCCTGGTTGGTGAAATGCGCGACAAGGAAACCATCGAAGTGGCGCTGGAAGCCGCGGAAACCGGGCACATGGTGTATTCCACGCTGCACACCATCGACGCCTCGAAGACCATCGAGCGAATTATCGGCGTCTTCCCTTCCGCCGACCAGCCCGCCATCCGCGCACGCCTGGCGAAATCTTTCCGCTATATTATTTCGCAACGCTTGATTCCCAAGGCGGACGGCAGCGGGCGCGTCGCCGCTTTCGAGATTCTAAAATCCACGCTGCGCACCCGCGAATACGTGCAAAAAGGCGAATCCGAAGGAAAATCGCTGCTCGATGCCATGCGCGATGCCGCCGGCGAAGGCATGCAGTGCTTCGACATCGAAATCGAAAAGCTCATTCGCGCGAAAGTGCTGGACATTGACACCGGCCTCTCCTACTGCACGAATGAAGGCAATTTGCGGTTGCTGCTGGCTGACATGCTGGAAGGCCGGGAGGACAACATTCCGTCGGGCTCGCCCCGCGCAACGGAAAAATCCGGCGCCAGCGAAATGGAAGAAATGATCGAACGCTAGTCCGCAGCCTGCTCCGCGCGCCAGTAGTCGGAATCGAATTTTCACGTTAGTATTGGTGAGATGCTCGCGGCCAGCCCAAACCCTCGCGAAGTAATCGGCGAGCTGAATGCCCTCGCCTCCGGCGCGACTTCCGCGCAGGAACTGATGGAAGGCATCACCAAACTCCTGCACCAGAAAATGCTGCGTTACAACTGGGTTGGGTTCTACGTGCTCGAAGAAGAGGGCGCGCAGGACATGCTCGTCCTCGGCCCCTTCCGCGGCACCATGACGCCGTACACGCGCATCCCTCTGAATCAGGGCATCTGCGGCGCCGCTGCCTCCACCGCCAAGACCATCGTCATTGACGACGTCAGCGCCGACCCGCGTTACCTGGCCTGCTCGCTCGAAACCAAATCCGAAATCGTCGTCCCCGTCTTGGTCGAAAAAAGAGTCGTTGGTGAACTCGATATTGACAGCCATTTCCTCGCCGCCTTCACCCCCGACGACCGCACCATCTGCGAACACGCCGCCGCAGTCCGGGGCCGCTGGCTGGAAAAGCATCCCTGAAGATTTGCGCCGGGGCACCGCAGTCCAAGGTCAGACTTTGTAGCGGCCGCCCCTGATTGCCCGAAGGGCAGGCGGGCGAAGTTGACTTCGCCTTTGAATCTGTAGCGGCCAGTTTCTGCTGGACGCCTTGGCCTTTGTAATCGCAAAAAACACGACAAAAACTAGCGATTGATTTGCGTCGCGGTTGTTTATTTTCAATCATTTGCGTGGGCTTTCGATTATGTTTCGCTAGCGATTGATTTGGGCAGCGCCGCGCGGATCGTGGTTCGTGGCCTGTGAATCGTGATTCGTGCCCCGTGAAGTGCGCCACAGCGCAATTCATCCTGGGAACCGGCGGCGCCGGTTCGAAAGGCCTCTCACCCGACCCGCGCACGCCTGGGTACGCCAATCGCCTGATTGGCGAATTCGAGGCATCACGCAAAACGCCCGAAAAACTAGCGATTAGAATGGGTCGTTGTTTTTTGTTTTCAATCATTTGCGTCCATTTCTAATCCTGGGGCACCAGTGATTAGACTTTCCCAGCGAGTGCACGGAGAGACTGGGGTCAGCAGCGCGGGGCGCACGCTTGTGAACTGCGCCACAGCGCAATTCATCCTGAGATCCCGCGCTGCGGGATCGACGGGCCATCGCGATTTTGTCTGCGGTTTCATATTTTGGTTTCCGTTCGAATGTAGCGCGAAGGCGCGGGGAAAACAGCTGCGCGGTGGAACGGATTTGGTCCAGAACCAGTGCTAGCTGTACGAAATCGGCTAAAACCTGTGCTGATTGCGACGGACAGGTTTGGTACAGGTTTTTGTCAGCTCAGGCGGAGAGTGTTTTACTTGGCCACATGCCGAAGTCGCGAACCGCAGTAGGAGTCTGACGGCACAGCTGCGGGAATGCTGGGTCTAGACCCGCACCCTCGCCTGCGAGAGTCGGCACCCTAAAAAGCTAAGCCACGTCTCCGAGGTGTGGATCGCTCGGCCGCCCGCGCGTGCGGATCGCTCAGCGGCAGCAGGGCTGTGTTGATTGACGACTCCTGTTAATAGTGCTTGCCGTGACTTATTGCACGGCGGTCCAGGTGTTGTCCGGATTGAATTCGGTCATCGCTTTTGCGAGATTGGCGGTATCTTTGCCAAGATTCTTCGCGTAGATCAACCCGTCCTGATTGACGATGAACGTCTGCACACCTGTATCGTCATATGTTGCCGGGTAGGCGACGAAAGCGAATCCAGCGGTGGCTTTTCCATTGACGACATACGCTTTCGCACCACCTTTGGCAGCGGAGCCCTGACTATCGAGCGGGTGGAAGTAATAGCCGTAAAACGGCTTGGCGACATCAGGCGTGAGAGTTATTCCCTCTTTGCTGGCGAATGCGACCAGCGGCCCAAGGGGGCTGCGAGTAGAACCTTCCGGGGATTGCCAATACAAACCGTTCTGCTGGCCTGGATCGCTGATGAACTTCTGTGCGTACTGTTTCACGCCACCATGCTTCTGCGCAAGGTACTGCGCCTGGGCGTCTGCCAATGCTGCGCATGCGTCAATGGCCACGATCTCGTCGCGGCCTATGCGCCGCGCCACGAGTTCCTCTTTCCCAGCGGCGGCGTCGAAATACCACTGACCGGCGGCGCTCTTCAGTGGGATTGGGAATGCCTGATTATCCGCGCCGACCAAGAGCAATTCGCTGCCGTCGCCGAGTTTCCGCCAGCGGTTCATCACCTGGTATGCCTGGACAAATCCGGCAAGCGAAGCATTGTCCTCGCCCGCATCCCCGGTGTAAATGAGCTCTTTATTCGCCGGACCAAAGATTGCCAGAACCGTTTCTTGATCTCCGGATTTGGCCGCGTCGAACAGGCCTTTGGCGGCGTCATCCGGCGAAGCAAAGTTTTTTGGGGCGGCCTGGGTGGCAGAAGTCTGCGCTTTGTTGCCGCATGCCCAAATCGAAAATAACATTGCGGCACTCAGCATTAGCCATAGGTAACGCAGTCTTAAACTCGCAGGACTGCGGAGTAACTCGTACATTTTACTCCTCCGTTCGCTCTGGATTCTGACGATGCCTGAGTTCCATCTTTAGGTCTAACGACGCCCGCCCCAGCCGCCACCGCCTCGGCCGCCCCAGCCTCCACCGCCGCCTCGGCTGCCCCAGCCCTGCGCGCTCGAAGATCTGGACCCCCAGCCGGAGTCGCCACCAGAATGACTGCCCCAGCCGCTGAATGCGGATGATGAGCCGCTGCTGTGATAGTCCGATCCACTGCTACTTCCCCAACCGTGTGCAGCATTAGAATTGGCACCCTCCCACCCGCTCCCGGTGTTCTTGTAGACGTTGCCGTTCGCGGTCGCATACCTATTGCCATTTGAACTCTCGGCGGTGCCCACGGTTCCGTTAGCGCCCGAGTAATGCTGCGTGTCAACAGTCTGGCCGTCTTTCGACATCGTCGAGCTTCCCCAATTCGAGTAGGCGTTGGAACCTTGATGGGTTGCGCCATACGCTCCCGTGTATGGGTTGTACGCCTGCCCTACCTTTTGGGTGCCATACGCCGTCGAAGTTGACGCGCCACGCGCGTAAGTGCCTGTGGAGGGATTGTAGCCAGCTGAGGCGTGGGCGCTGCCGTACGCTCCATATGCGGACGCGCTGGAACCATAGTATCCCCCATGCCAAGCGCTGTTTCCATAGTAGGCTCCGCCGTGGTAGACCGCGGCACCACCGTACCAATTACAATTCCAGCTGCTGTATCCCCAGCCGCAGCATCCGCCGCTCATCATGGCACCGACGGCGATTCCAACGCCGAACCCAATAATGCCTGCAGCAACCACAGTGCTAGCGGGAGGAGGGACATACGCAGGGACTACGTACGGGTAGCCATAGACGATTGCCGGGTTGTATACCGGAACGTACACGACTTGGGGATTTGTCGGCTGGATCACGATCACCTGCGGCGACTTCTGCACCACTGTTACCTGCGCAGTAGTTTTTAGATTGCCCGCTTCTTTCGCTTTGGCGCGCAGCGTCTGGATGGCCGTCATCACGTCGGCCTGCTGGTTGTGGTAGTCCTCACCGAGTTGTGAGGTCCAGGCGAGGTTTTGAGCCATGTTATTGAGTACGGATGGAAACTCGGTGAGCGCTTTAACACTTTGATCCCAGGTTTGTTTATCAACCGCCGACACAAGCGCGCTCCCGGTAAGACCTTTGTTCTGCTCTACCCAATAGCTGGCGATAGCAACCTGGTCGGGAAAGGTTGCAGCACTCAGGATCTGCGCCACCAGCGCGTCCGAGTAAAGAGCGATTGGCGCAACCACGGCCTGCAATTCCTCGGCGGTTGCCGGCACACCCTGACCGGGATAAGCGGAGGCCGTGCCAGTGGCCGGTGCGGTTCCCGAACTCTGATATCCCATGCCGGTGGCGGCTCCAGGCCCGATGGTGAAAACCAAAACGATGCTAAGTCCAAGGGAGAGACTTTGTTTTACCCGCGCTACACCGCGCATATGGCTTCCTCCTACGAGTATTAGCTGTGCCGGGTGATTGCGGCCGGCAAAGTTCTGCATTTTGTTTCGCGGATCCTACACACTTTGTGATGACGTCGCCGTTTAGGAGTGGAAGCGCACCTTTGTCGCGCACCCGCGTCCTTGGAACGCTTATCCTGACCGGCTCGGATCCGGGGCCCCACGCTATACGCGCCGGTGCCGCGATTATAATTGGCAAAACTAGCAGTCCGCACACAAATTGCAAACCTCGCGGATTTGCTTCCGCCGCATCGGGTATTCGCGGGTAACGTTTTATCTGCTCCTTCTTCGGATGTGTCAGCAACTGCGATTTGTTTGGTGAGGCGCGGGGCACGACGACAAAAACGTGCCGGGCGTCGATGTTTCCAAGTCGACTCGGCCGAGGAAAGCGTGCGCTACTCGTCGTCGGGCACAAGGTATGCGAAGGGTTCGCTACCGTAAATTGTCAAAACTGACAGTAATTATTGGAATGGGCAGAGCAAGGGCTGTGCGGCCAACTCCTGACACGTCGCGTTATCGTCCACTTGAAGTAAAACATCACTTTTCCGACCACCGCGCTAATCGGGCATGTCAATCCGCTCCGTCGAGTGCCGCCGCGTTGTGCCTGAATCCGGAACACTCTGGCGCTCTCACAGCAGTCGCGGCGACACTTGGCGGTTGCTGCGGCGGACCTAATTCACCACTGCCACGGCGACTTCGCCAGTGGCGTCGTTCACCGCGATTGCGCCACACTCGGTCGGATTGCCGTTCGCATCGAACTTGCAGCCGTAGGCACCCGCCTTCTTCGCGGCGCACTGTCCGGCGTTCAGGCTCACGATATAATACCCGGAGCCCACCGGCTGACCGGCTTTGTTGCCCGCAGCGTAAACCGCCTCCAGGATGCCCGCCTTCTCCGGATTGCCGTTCGCACACGTGAAATTATCCTGTCCGTAAGCGTAGAGGATACCGCGTTTGGCGTCGTTCAGAAATTCGGTGGTCACCACACTGCCGTCGTCCTGCATGGCAATTTCTTCCGTCCAGTACGACGACGGAGCGGAGGCCTTTGCAGTGGCCTTGCCTTTGCCGATGGACGTTTTCTGGGACTGATTCTTGGCCGTGGCGGATGGAACGGGAGCAGCTGCCTTGGCCTTCAGAGCCGCACCCGTCTTCACCGTCGGCGCACCCTGCTGTGCGGCCGTCGTTTGCGCTGCGGTATTCATATTCAGGCTGAACGCGACTACCAGTCCTGCAAACAAGATCTTATTCTTCATGATTTTTCTCCCCTTTCCTTTTCTCACGAACAAAAAAATGACGAGGTCCGCGACCGCGTGATACTGCCCGTGGCCCTTCCACGTCGCAATTGTCAGAAGTAACAGGATTGCTTAGGATAATTCCGAATGTCTCGTTCTCTTGCGCGCTAAATCGCCTGAAAAAATCGCCGAAGCCGCCATTGGGGCCGCCGAGAGACAACCAGGCCAAGTCCTGATCAGTCGCATAATCGTACAAGTGGTTTTGCCCTGATTTCACTTCTCCTGTAACCGCGTTTGAACGTAGTCGCTGGCGCGACGGACGCTTCGCGTGCTATGCTCCCTGCGTCATGCTGCAACTTAGCGCTTTTAACAGCGATTTTCGCTTTTCTCTGTTTTTCATAAGCCAAGCAAAATCAATAGACTACAGAGGAAAAAAGATTCAATTCCCATAGCCGTTAGATCGGTGCAGCCACTAGCCCGCATCCGCCGCAACCACCAGCGCCCACCTTCAAACGGCTCTATCGAACGCGCGCGGAGCACCTCGCCCGGACTTCACGCTTCTGTGAAAACGCGCCTCCGATAGAGCACTAGCGTTATTCAGGCATTGAACTCAATTAGCAAAGTCAGAGCTCTCTTAACGCGACTGGTTGGCGAGGTTTGCGCTGCAAGGCCGAATATCCAATGTTCTTTTGGACCTTCCATATCCTGTCAATTCTGACAATGGCACCACGTGACCGCGAGTGACAACATAGGACAGGTGAAAATTATTTGCGCCGCACCAACGGTTGCGTCGCATTTGACCCGAGGCATGAGGCCAAGGCTGGAGAACGAGCCCGGCGATTCAAGAGGACGCACAGAAACACGATGCTAATTTTTTCACAAACCGCCATTCCCCTGGGACAGAAACTCAACCACCTGTCCGGCAACGCGACTCGAACGGAGAGAAGAAAATGAACAACATCTTCATGAAACAGTTTTTGTCTTCGGCGCTATCCGTCCTGCTACTCATCGGCACCGCGCCATTCGAAACTGGAGCGCAGTCGGGTCAACCGGGATATTCGGGACAAGGCGCACCGCTAACTGCGGCCGAGTTACAACAACTGGCGGCGCCCATCGCCCTCTATCCGGACTCCTTGGTAGCGCAAGTCCTTGCAGCCGCCACCTTTCCGGATCAGATTGCTGCAGCGGAAGGCTGGTATCAGTACCACAGCAATCTGACCGGCTCGGCGCTGATGGCGGCCGTAGATCAGCAACCGTGGGATCCCGCCGTGAAGGCGCTCACACAATTCCCCTCCGTGCTGGGTAACTTGGCGTCCAACCTATCCTGGACTTCATCGCTGGGAGAGGCGTACCACCTGCAGTCAGCCGACGTGATGGCGGCCATCCAGGTCTTGCGCGCGAAAGCATACGCTGCGGGCAACTTGAAATCAGGAACGCAACTCACCATCGTGCAACAGTCGCCGCAAGTGATCGTGATTCAACCAGTGAACCCCCAAGTGGTTTACGTTCCCATGTACAACCCCGCAGTGGTGTACGGCTATCCCTACGTGGTTCCAGCATACGTTTACGTCCCGCCTCCCGCCGGTGCCGCGGTCGTGGCGTTCGGAGTCGGCATTGCGGTCGGGGCCATGATGGCGGGCGGCTCTTACGCATGGGGATACAGCAGTTGGAATTGTGGCTGGCACGGCAGCACGACCGTGGTCTATCACGGCGGCGCGTATTACGGAAACAACGCATGGCACGGCGGATACTACGGCTCTAGCGCCTCTGCCTACAACGGCTACGGCGGCAGCGCCCATGCATCAAATGGCTACAACCCGTCCACCGGGACTTACGCGCGTGGCGGCACGGTCTCAAATGGTTACGGCAGCGCAAGTGCCGGTCAAGCGTACAACCCTCACACTGGGGCCTCTGCCTCGACAGTGCAAGGGTCCAATGCGTATGGCAGCGCTGGGGCCTCGACCGCTTCGAAAAATGGCACCACCGTTGACAGCCAGCACCAAACCAACGCTAACGGAACCACCGCCCAGGCGCACAGCTCCACCGGTGCCTCGGCTTATGGCGCGACGGGCAAGAACGGCAACAGCGCCGCCGTTGGCCAAAGCGCAAATGGCGACAAGTATGCGTCGGCAAATGGCAAGACTTACAGCAATACCGGCAGCGGTTGGGACCAGAAGAGCGGAAGCCCGTCAAGCTACAACAAGTCCAGTTCCAGCGGCTACGGTGGGCAGGAAAAGAGCGGCGGGTCATCGGCTATGAGCAGCGGAGGCGGCGGATGGAGTTCCAGGTCTTCCAGTGCTCGCGGTTCGGCGAGCTACGGCCGCCGGTGAGCCCGACGCCATCGCGGCAGATGCAAGCGACCGCAATTTTTGTATGTTGATGAAGTGCTTACAGTTCAAATTTTGGAGGATCGATATGTCGCGAGCAACGCGGACAATCGCCATCACGAGTTGCATCATTCCCTTGGTGATACTCTTTCTTTTTGCCGGATGCAGCAAGACCGCCAATCCTTCTTACCAGACGTTTGCTTCGCCCGACGACGCGGGTAACGGCTTGTTGACGGCGGCGAAATCGGGCGATTCAAATGCGGTGATCGCCGTGTTTGGCCCAGACGCGAAAGCCATCATTTTCTCTGGCGATCCCGTGCAGGACAAGGAGATCGCCGGTCTACTCGTGCACGCATACGACGTGATGCATCGCTGGCGCAAGATGCCGGACGGGTCCCAAACCCTCTTGGTTGGAGCGGACAATTTTCCCTTCCCGATCCCGCTGAAGCAGAATGCAGCCGGGCAGTGGTACTTCGACGTGGCTGCGGGAAGGGACGAGATCCTGATGCGCCGCATCGGCCGTAACGAACTCGCGATCATAGACGTATGCGACGCGCTGGTTGACGCTGAGGCTGAATACTTCTCGATGCGCCACGGCGACGGAAGCACCGGCCAGTTCGCTGCGAAGTTCATCAGTGACACCGGCAAACAGAACGGTTTGTACTGGGAGGCAGCGGAAGGTCAGCCCAAAAGCCCGCTCGGCCCATTGGCGGTATTTGCCACCAACGAAGGCTATAACGTGAAGCCGGATGCGCATGTGCCGTTCCATGGCTACTACTTTCGTATGCTCACCCGGCAAGGCGCGAACGTTCCCGGCGGCGCGAAGGACTACACCGTCAATGGAAAGATGACTGGCGGCTTCGCCTTCGTCGCCTATCCCGCTGAATACCGCAACTCCGGCGTGATGACGTTCATCATTAACCAGGACGGCGTGCTGCTGCAGAAGGATCTGGGGACTGATACAGCACAGACCGCGGCCGCAATGACCGAGTTCAATCCCGATCAGAGCTGGACCCAAGTGCAGCAATAGCGAGTTTCCCTGTTCCGTGCGATCACCAGAGGAAGACTTCCTGAGGGCGAGCCGGTTGAATGGACGGTGGAAGTAGGATGTTGCAACTCTCACACAGACCCTAAAGCTGGCCTACTTCGCTGCGGCGGTTTCTGCCGCCCGGGGTTGCGGTTGCTGCTGCAGTTCGCGGGCTTGGGCCAGGAGTTTTTTCAGCTTGCCTTCGATGGAGGCGTCGCCGATGTGTTCGTCCTGCAGGACGCCTTCGGCATCAATCGTGAAGGTATGGGGAATCGCGGTGACGCCGAACATCGTTGAGATCGGCGAAGTAAAACCACCGTCGCGATATTGCAGCCAGGTCATGCCATTTTCTGCGACGAACTTCTTCCACTGCTCCTCATTCGCATCCAGGCTCACGCTCAGTACCACGAGCGGCTGGCCCTCAAATTTTTTGGCAATGTTGCGCAGATGCGGCAGCGCCTCGCGGCAGGGCCCGCACCAGGTGGCCCAGAAATCCAGCAGTACGACTTTGCCTTGCAGGTCGTCCATGGAGATGTGCTGGCCGTCGAGCGTGGTGACGGCGAAGGCCGGAGCCATGCGTGCGCGGGCCAGCTCGGGATTGTTGATGTAACGCAGCGCGCGCTGGTGATTGGGGTCGTCCAGTTTCTGCATCTTTGCAAATTCGTCGAAGCGCGCTTTGGCCGCGTCGTCCTGATGCAGCTGCGCTAGCGCCTTGCCATCTAGAAACAGCGCGTCGGGAAATCCGGGATAGGCCGCCACCGCTTTTACGAATTCATCGTGCGCGCGGATGTAGTACTCCTCTTTGTGCTTCTGCGTGGCCTCGCGGACGAGAATCACGCCATATTCATAGTGCGCGATGGCGGTGGCGCGGTCGCCTTTCGCATCGGCCATCATTTCCTGCGCGGCTAGCTCGACTGCTTTCCAATCGTCGAACTCGAGGCCGAGCCTGATCATTTGTTTCTGGCAGGCGTAGCAATGGCCGCCGTCCTGCTTGTCCGCTTTCTTGAATTCGCCCAGCGCGGCGGCCTCCATGCGTTGGCTCATTAGCTGCACGGCGCTGTTGTAAGTCTTCAGGGCTTTTTCATCGGTGGGCTTGACGTCGTTGTTTTGCGCGCGCGCGGGAGAGAGGGTGCAAGCCAGAGCTAGCGTAATGAGGGCGATACGCATTAGGAGCCTCCGCGAAGCGGTGACGGTCGACCGCCATGCACTGCTGGGTTAACTGCCGTAGTGGTATCACCAGCTGCTGTGATGCGTCAAGTGCAGTTCCTGGGGACGCCTGAGCGCCCATCAGAAGATTGGCGCTTCCGGGCCGCATTCAAGCATGGTACGGATTCCTTCCCCAATTGATACGAGGCCCCGCAATAAAACGGTGTGCCGTTGCGGAAGGAGCCGCCATCTGCGTTTTGCCATGAGGTAACTGGTTCAGCTTGAGGAGAATGCTCGCTCCTCAAAACTAAGTTCCTTCCGCTTGCTTTGGCACAACTTGTGCACAGAGTCCCTCCCGCGTGAGTCAATTTGCAGTCGCGATTTCAAGTTTCGGTTTTCACGCAATCGTGAGAATGCGTTGCCGCAGGACGTGTATCTGAATTACGGAACCACGGAGTATTTCTACCCCGCCAACAATCGCGTGTCGTCTGATGGGGGTTATTCATCGCCGAGAGTCTAGGGGACTCGCCTTAGCAACTTCCTCGGGCCGGCGACCAAGCTGCGGAGTACACCACTCCGCGGCAATGAAGACAAATAGGAGAATTCCATGAGCAAGCTTACGCTTCGCACGTTCTGGATCCTGGCGCTTTTCGCAACCGGCGTGATCGCCGGATGCTCGGGAACCACATCTGCCCCGCTGAATCCCACTGTCGTTTCCACCACGCCTACCAAGAGCGCGACCGGGATTCCACTCGCCCAGGTGGTGACCGCAACATTCAGCGAGGCGATGAATCACTCAACGATCACCACCGGCACATTTACGCTGACGGCCCCTGGCGGAATCGCCGTCCGTGGTGCAGTCACGAGCGCCGGGACAACTTCATCGTTTACGCCCACGCTACCGCTCATTCTCGGTACGGTCTATACCGCGACGATTGCTACCGGAGTCCAAAACATCGCCGGGCGCGCAATGCTCGCAAGCGATACGTGGACGTTCACCACCGGAACCATACCGACGGTCGCGACCACCAATCCCGCCACCGGCGCGACGGTCGTGCCGTTGAACCAGAAAATCGCCGTGAACTTCAACCAGGCAATGAATCCCGCGACGCTCACCGCCGCCGGAACATTTACAGTGGCGATCGCGGGCGGCGGAGCTGCCGTCGCGGGAACCGTCACATACGTAGCGGCGGCCAATACAGCGATATTCAAGCCTACGGCCAACCTCGCGCCGAGCACGAACTACACAGCGACGATTGGCGTTGCGGCGCAAAGCGCGTCCGGCAACGCGCTAGCCGCCTACACGTGGAGTTTTAAGGCTGGAACCAATGTGAACAGCACCCCGCCCACTGTAGTTTCCACGCTTCCGGCATCGGCTGCCATGACGGTCCCGACGAATACCATTGTCACTGCTACATTCAGTAAGGCCATGGACGCAACCGGAGTCACCACAGCCGGAACTTTCACCCTGGCCGTCGCCGGAGTCGGTGGTACAGCCGTGCCGGGAACGGTTCAATATGCCGGCGCCACCGCCGCATTCACGCCCACCAGCGCCTTGACCGCCACCAAGCAATACACCGCTATGATCACCACCGCAGCGGAGGACCTCACGGGAAATGCGCTGGCCGCAGACTATGTCTGGAGCTTTACAACCGGAGCTGGCGCCAGCACCACAGCGCCAGCCATAACTCTGACGAATCCCGCGTCCGCATCAAGCACCGCTCCGCTCAACGGCTCCATCAACGCTACCTTCAGCGCGGCGATGAATCCCAATACTGTGCTAGCTCCAGGAATCTTCACGCTCGCCGTCGCTGGAGTGGGCGGCGCGTCCGTTCCGGGAAGCGTAACTTACGAAGTCAACAGCGATATCGCCACCTTCACGCCCAGCGCGAACCTCACCGCCACCACCAGCTACACCGCCACGATTAGCGCCGCCGCGACGGACGTATCCGGCAATGCGCTAGCCGCTGGAAATATTCCGAATCCGTGGACTTTCATAACGGGCTCGACCACCCAACTGCTGGCGCCCGATCTGGGAACGGCTGCGACGTTCGGTTCCTTCGGAGGCGGCGCGGGCATAACCAATCAGGGCATCAACACTGTGATTAACGGGGACATCGGCACGACCGGCGCATCCACACTGGTCACCGGATTCCACGATAACGGTGTGGACTGCACCTACGCGGAGACCGGCAGCAACGTCGGGCTCGTCAACGGAAATATAGACACCGCTCCGCCACCGCCGAATGGCACGTGTCTGGAGGAAGGAACCGCAAGCACTTTCTCCATCGCCACGCAGGCGGCCTCGGATGCCAACGCGGCATACCATACCATGCTCTTGATCCCGCCTCGCGCCCCGGAGCTACCGATCCTGGCGCAGGACAACTTGCCAACCTCACTCTGCCTCCTGGCATTTACAAGGCCGCGGGCGGTACGTTTCTCATCTCCGGCTGGGATCTGACTCTGGACGCGCAAGGTAATACCAACGCCGTCGGGGTGTTTCAGACCGCCAGCTCGCTGACCGTGGGTGATGCGGCCGTTGCTCGCAATGTGATTTTGATCAACGGAGCGCAAGCCAAGAACGTGTTTTGGCAGGTAGGCAGCGCCGCCACGATCAATCCCGCGGGCGGCGGCACCATGGTCGGGACGATAATCGCTTCCATGGGCGTCACATTCTCCGCCCCGGCAACGCCGCGATCTGCACGCTTAACGGCAGAGCGCTTGCGCTGAACGCCTCTGTCACGATGGTGAACACCGTAATCAACGTGCCAGCTCAATAACCGACCAACAGCCGCGCCGTAACGCAACCAGTGGCTGACTCGTCGCAAATCGAAAAACACGAACCGGATGCCCCATCCTTCTCGCATTTTGGGAAGGGTGGGGCATTTGATTCTTGGGCATTTGGTTTTTGGGCTGTTGATTTTCGCGGCGCGGAATTACGTTGTTCCCGCATGGCCCAGCCTTTCCGGCCCAGCACGCGAGGTTGAACTTCGACGGAGCGACATGCGCCAGGCCGCGTCTAAACCCGCACCCTTCAAAAACCGAAAGTTGCGGCGGCAGGAAATTCAACTGCGTTCGTTTGGTAGTGTGGAAGGGTGTTCCACCCGCCAGCTTCAGCCAATAACGATTCGCGCAAGAACATCCAAAAAAACCTAAGCCCTTCAATTCCGCTGTGGCACGCTAAAAGTAGCTGAGCAGACAACTAGTATCTGGCGTATCCCGATTGGCGCGGCAAAATCGGAGGGCACATGAAGCGCATCGTTCCAACACTACTTTTAGCCATCTTGTGGCTCGCACCGGCGCGCCCCGCGAGCGCGCAGCAAAAGCCCGACGTAAAATTCATCGCTGACACCTTAGTGGTCGAAGCTGACGGGACCTACGAGACCGATCCCGACCTCGCCACGCTCACCTTCAACATTTCCGCGCAGGACAAAGAGCTGAAGAAAGCCTACGAATCCGCGACGCAGTCCGTGCAACGCATTGTGGCAGTTGCCGAAAAGGGCGGCCTCAAACGGGAAGACATCTACACCGGTGCGCTGACCCTGACCCCCTCCTATGACAAAGATCGCAATAAAAGGCCAAAAAGCTATTTCGTGCAGGGAGAGCTAACGCTCAAGGTCCGCGATTTTTCGCAGATTGGCCCGGTCCTCGACGGCGCGGTGCAAGACGGCATCGTCGATTTCCGCTCGCTCACCTATTCGCTGCAAGACGAAGAGCACGCCAAGGAAAATGCCGCTGCCAACGCCATGAAAAACGCGGTAGGCCGCGCAACCTTCGCGCTCGCACAGAACAACCAAAAGGTCGGCGCGATTCGTTACGCCAGCCTCGACGTGCGCCAGCTAGTCGGCGTCGCGCAATACTACGGCAACCAAGTAGCCTCGCTCACCGAATCAGTCATGGTATCGGCCGAGCCAGCAAACGGGAATCGCGCCGCAGCTCCGGCACCCCCGCCGCCCCCGCCCGTGCGCCCGCAAAAAATCACAGTCAGCGCCACAGTCCAGGCTGCGTTCCAGATCCAATAAACGCCGCAGCCGGCCGTCACCAAATCAATCCGCAACGCGGTAGTGTTGAGCTTGTACGAAGCTCAACTGAGTGCGTTGGCGATTTCGAGTCAACCGAGAAAGCGTTCTGTTGTCCAGATTTCAGAGTCAAGACCTGGGCAGTTTGCATCGATCCGCTGTTTGCCAAATTGATTCGGGGTAGCTGGTTTGCTAAGGTCGTCGTCATGTCCGAACGTTCCACCGAGCAGATACGCGAATTGCTCGACTCCCTTTATCGCGTGGATTCGGGACGAATCCTGGCGACTCTGATCCGGTTGCTCGGTGATTTTGATCTTGCCGAGGAGGCGATGCACGAAGCCTTTGCGGCTGCGCTGAGCGTGTGGCCGAAAGGTGGAGTACCCGGCAACCCGCGACCATGGTTAATTTCGACGGCCCGATTCAAAGCCATTGATACTCTGCGTCGACGGGCAAGATTTGATGCGTCGCAAGGCGAGCTCGTGCGATATCTCGAAGCGCAATCGAGTTCGGCGGAAAGGTCCGATGAAGAGGACGGCCTTGAGGACGATCGGCTGCGCCTGATTTTTACCTGCTGCCATCCATCTCTTGCGCCGGAAGCGCACGTTGCACTCACCTTGCGTGAGGTGTGCGGGCTGACGACCGAAGAAATAGCCAAGGCCTTCCTCACCACTCCGCGCACGCTGGCGCAGCGCATTGTGCGCGCAAAGGCAAAGATTCGAGACACACCAATTCGGTACGAGGTGCCGGCGCCGCGGGAATTGCCGGAGCGACTGGGCGCGGTGCTTCAGGTCGTCTATCTCGTCTTTAATGAGGGCTACTCTGCCGCGGCGGGAGCGGAAGTAACGCGGGCCGAGCTAACCGGCGAGGCGATTCGACTGGGCCGGTTGCTGACCGAACTCCAGCCAGAGCCGGAAGTCGTTGGGCTGCTTGCCCTGATGTTGCTACACGAATCGCGTAACGTCGCGAGAACCTCTCCAACCGGAGAGCTGATTTTGCTGGAGAACCAGGATCGCTCGCTCTGGAACCGGGAGCAGATCGCGGAGGGAGTGGCGTTGCTGGAGAAAGCCCTGAATTCCCGCCGCTTCGGCCCCTACACACTGCAGGCTGCGATTGCAGCCGTTCATGCGGAGGCGGAATCGGTCGCGGCGACCGACTGGGGGCAGATTGTTGCGCTCTACGATCAACTGACACGAATTCAGCCTTCGCCAGTTGTGCAGCTGAATCGCGCCGTGGCAATTGCAATGCGCGATGGTCCAGAGGCCGGTCTGGCGCATATCGACGCGGTGTTGGAACATGGCGAATTAGCCGATTATTACCTGGCACATTCCGCCCGTGCCGATATGTACCGCAGGCTCGGCAGGACAGCGGAGGCTCGCTCCGCCTATGAGAAAGCTCTGGCCCTGACCCAACAGGAACCAGAGCGTCAATTCCTGCAAGAGCGGATTCGGCAGCTGAAATAAAAGTTGAAATAAAAAAAGACTCGTCGGAAGCCGATGCGGATATTGGGAAGTGGATCAGTTTCCGATTACGCCGCCAGCTCAACCGGTCGATGCAACACCTTCTAGTGGTTTGGTAGATCCGGATTAACGCTAGCGCTTTACCGGATGCGCGTTCTCGGTGAGGAGTGAACGGAGGCGAGGAGCTCTGCGCGCGTCCGGTAAAGCCGTTTGGACGTGGCCGCCCGTGGTTGCGGTGGACGCGGGCCTTATGCAAATTCAATGGTGGGAAGGAGCGGCGTTAAGCCGTGCCGAGACTGTGCTGCAGGGCACGACACAGGACACCGTGCGCGCGGAAATTGGCTACGGCGAAAAAGGATCGCAAAGGTTGTGGTCGAAGAAGCTGGAAGAAGGGATCGGTTTGACCGCGAGGCATAACGCTAGCGCTTTACCGGATGCGCGTTCTCGGTGAGGAGTGAACGGAGGCGAGGAGCTCTGCGCGCGTCCGGTAAAGCCGTTTGGACGTGGCCGCCCGTGGTTGCGGTGGACGCGGGCCTTATGCAAATTCAATGGTGGGAAGGAGCGGCGTTAAGCCGTGCCGAGACTGTGCTGCAGGGCACGACACAGGACACCGTGCGCGCGGAAATTGGCTACGGCGAAAAAGGATCGCAAAGGTTGTGGTCGAAGAAGCTGGAAGAAGGGATCGGTTTGACCGCGAGGCACAGAGATGCGGAGCGCCCGCAAGGACGCAGAGTTTTCGAGTTGGAGAGAGTAGTCTCATGCCGCGACGCTGATTCCTGGTGGAGAACGAAGTTGGATTTCGGCAGCGGTGAGCCTCTCGATGACCTTCATCGGTCCACCGCATTTAGGGCAGCGCCAAGAATCGGGGAAGTCTTCGCTGGCAGAGGCGTGTGGATCGGCTGGCGGCTGTTGTGCCGAACCCAACAACTGAAAGCAAAGAGGCAAGAGCGTGGCGCGTTTGCGGTTGGCCAAAAAGCCGAAGTTACGGATGCGCACGAAGCCTTTTGGAAGAATGTGCAGTAAGAAGCGGCACAAGAATTCATCGAGCGATAGGGGCAGCAACTTCTGTTTGTTGTGGTCAGCAGAATCACGCCAGCGAAAAGTGACTTGGCCATCAGCGAAGGAGACCAGGCGGTGGTTGGAGATGGCCACGCGATGGGTGTAGCGGCCCAGATAGTGCAGCACATAATCGGGGCCACCGAAGGGACGTTTCAAGTAGACCACCCAGTCTTGCCGGTACAGCGGTCGCAGCCAGGCGGCAAAGATCTTGGGTTGCGCAAGAAGCTGCAGGTCTCCCTGGAAGTTGAGCTGGCCCTTGTGGAAAGCTTGTTCGAGAGCGTCGACGAACTTGCCGCGAAAAACTTCCCGCAGCACTTCCTTGGGAAGAAAGTAGTTGTCGCGCGAGCGAACCCAGCGGGTGTGATCGGGCGAGAGGCCGCCGGCAGGAACGACACAATGAACGTGCGGATGAATTTTGAGTTTTTGGCTCCAGGTATGCAACACGCTGAAGAAGCCAATCTCTGCGCCGAGGTGTCTGGGATTGCGAGCGACTTCGAGAAGGGTTTCCGCACTGCTGCGGAACAGAAGATCGTAGAGGATCTTCTTATTCTGCAGAACCAGTGGTGCCAAGCGGCCGGGGAGTGTGAAGACCACGTGCAGGTAGCGGGTCGGGAGTAATTCTCGTCGACGCGCAGCGATCCAGCGTTCCCGTGCAGCGATCTGACACTTCGGGCAGTGGCGATTGCGGCAGCTGTTATAGGAGATGGTGGCACGATGCCCGCAACGGGTGCACTCATCGAGATGACCGCCGAGTGCGGCGGTACGACACCGGCGAATGGCTCGCAGCACTTTGACGTGCTTCCAGCTGAGCCAGTGACGATTTCGTTCGAGGAAGACATCTCCCGCGGCGCGGATCAGATCGGCCACCTCCAGTGGTGGCCGGCTCATCTACTCCTCCCCTGTGGACCTCTCTTGCAGCTGCAGCGAGTCCAGAGGACTGGAAGTTGCGTGGAGATGGCGCTCCGAAAGATGTAGGTAGATAGTGGTTTCTTTCAGATCGCGATGACCTAACAGGATCTGAATGGTGCGCAGGTCCGCACCATCCTCGAGGAGATGCGTCGCAAAACAGTGACGCAGCGTGTGCGGATGAACACCGTTCTGGAGGCCGGCTCGCTGGGCGGCTTGCTGGCACGCATGCCAAACGGTTTTCGTATCGATCGGGTGATCGGCGCCATGGTCGTGATGGCCCGGAAAGAGCCAGACTCTTGGTTTTCTGCGTAGGCGGTGCCAGTGCTCACGAAGTTCTTCCAGCAATTTAGGACTGAGCATTACGTCGCGGTCTTTGCGCCCCTTGCCGCCTCGGATGTGAATCACCATGCGCTTGCTGTCGACATCGCTGAACTTTAAATGCGTCAGCTCGGCACAGCGTGCGCCGGTGGCGTAGAGGGTCAGCAGCAGAGTGCGATGGAAGGAAGTGCCGGCCGCCTGAATAAGTTGCGCAACTTCTTCCTGGCTGAGGATCGCTGGCAGGCGATGGTTCCTTTTTGGATAAGGAGTGTCGGCGACGCTCCAAGCCCTTCTTAGAGTCTTAGTGTAAAAGAACCGCAAGGCTGCCAGACGAACCGCGACGCTACCCGCCGACAACTTGCGCTTCTCAAATAGTTCCGCTTGGTATTCGCGAATATGTCGAGGGCCTAAGCGATCTGGGGAGCAGTTGAAGTGTCGAGCAAAATCCTCGACTGTGCGGATGTAGGAACGTGTGGTATGTGGAGCGTAATTACGGCGCTGGAGTTCCTCCAGCATCAATTTACGAAGATGGGTCACAGGAACACCTCCTGTGACCCACATTTACATCAAGCCATCGAGCAACCAACGCTCCACTACCTCACGCGTAGCGTCCGCCGCCGGGCGGCTACGTCCTAACGCTAGCGCTTTACCGGATGCGCGTTCTCGGTGAGGAGTGAACGGAGGCGAGGAGCTCTGCGCGCGTCCGGTAAAGCCGTTTGGACGTGGCCGCCCGTGGTTGCGGTGGACGCGGGCCTTATGCAAATTCAATGGTGGGAAGGAGCGGCGTTAAGCCGTGCCGAGACTGTGCTGCAGGGCACGACACAGGACACCGTGCGCGCGGAAATTGGCTACGGCGAAAAAGGATCGCAAAGGTTGTGGTCGAAGAAGCTGGAAGAAGGGATCGGTTTGACCGCGAGGCACAGAGATGCGGAGCGCCCGCAAGGACGCAGAGTTTTCGAGTTGGAGAGAGTAGTCTCATGCCGCGACGCTGATTCCTGGTGGAGAACGAAGTTGGATTTCGGCAGCGGTGAGCCTCTCGATGACCTTCATCGGTCCACCGCATTTAGGGCAGCGCCAAGAATCGGGGAAGTCTTCGCTGGCAGAGGCGTGTGGATCGGCTGGCGGCTGTTGTGCCGAACCCAACAACTGAAAGCAAAGAGGCAAGAGCGTGGCGCGTTTGCGGTTGGCCAAAAAGCCGAAGTTACGGATGCGCACGAAGCCTTTTGGAAGAATGTGCAGTAAGAAGCGGCACAAGAATTCATCGAGCGATAGGGGCAGCAACTTCTGTTTGTTGTGGTCAGCAGAATCACGCCAGCGAAAAGTGACTTGGCCATCAGCGAAGGAGACCAGGCGGTGGTTGGAGATGGCCACGCGATGGGTGTAGCGGCCCAGATAGTGCAGCACATAATCGGGGCCACCGAAGGGACGTTTCAAGTAGACCACCCAGTCTTGCCGGTACAGCGGTCGCAGCCAGGCGGCAAAGATCTTGGGTTGCGCAAGAAGCTGCAGGTCTCCCTGGAAGTTGAGCTGGCCCTTGTGGAAAGCTTGTTCGAGAGCGTCGACGAACTTGCCGCGAAAAACTTCCCGCAGCACTTCCTTGGGAAGAAAGTAGTTGTCGCGCGAGCGAACCCAGCGGGTGTGATCGGGCGAGAGGCCGCCGGCAGGAACGACACAATGAACGTGCGGATGAATTTTGAGTTTTTGGCTCCAGGTATGCAACACGCTGAAGAAGCCAATCTCTGCGCCGAGGTGTCTGGGATTGCGAGCGACTTCGAGAAGGGTTTCCGCACTGCTGCGGAACAGAAGATCGTAGAGGATCTTCTTATTCTGCAGAACCAGTGGTGCCAAGCGGCCGGGGAGTGTGAAGACCACGTGCAGGTAGCGGGTCGGGAGTAATTCTCGTCGACGCGCAGCGATCCAGCGTTCCCGTGCAGCGATCTGACACTTCGGGCAGTGGCGATTGCGGCAGCTGTTATAGGAGATGGTGGCACGATGCCCGCAACGGGTGCACTCATCGAGATGACCGCCGAGTGCGGCGGTACGACACCGGCGAATGGCTCGCAGCACTTTGACGTGCTTCCAGCTGAGCCAGTGACGATTTCGTTCGAGGAAGACATCTCCCGCGGCGCGGATCAGATCGGCCACCTCCAGTGGTGGCCGGCTCATCTACTCCTCCCCTGTGGACCTCTCTTGCAGCTGCAGCGAGTCCAGAGGACTGGAAGTTGCGTGGAGATGGCGCTCCGAAAGATGTAGGTAGATAGTGGTTTCTTTCAGATCGCGATGACCTAACAGGATCTGAATGGTGCGCAGGTCCGCACCATCCTCGAGGAGATGCGTCGCAAAACAGTGACGCAGCGTGTGCGGATGAACACCGTTCTGGAGGCCGGCTCGCTGGGCGGCTTGCTGGCACGCATGCCAAACGGTTTTCGTATCGATCGGGTGATCGGCGCCATGGTCGTGATGGCCCGGAAAGAGCCAGACTCTTGGTTTTCTGCGTAGGCGGTGCCAGTGCTCACGAAGTTCTTCCAGCAATTTAGGACTGAGCATTACGTCGCGGTCTTTGCGCCCCTTGCCGCCTCGGATGTGAATCACCATGCGCTTGCTGTCGACATCGCTGAACTTTAAATGCGTCAGCTCGGCACAGCGTGCGCCGGTGGCGTAGAGGGTCAGCAGCAGAGTGCGATGGAAGGAAGTGCCGGCCGCCTGAATAAGTTGCGCAACTTCTTCCTGGCTGAGGATCGCTGGCAGGCGATGGTTCCTTTTTGGATAAGGAGTGTCGGCGACGCTCCAAGCCCTTCTTAGAGTCTTAGTGTAAAAGAACCGCAAGGCTGCCAGACGAACCGCGACGCTACCCGCCGACAACTTGCGCTTCTCAAATAGTTCCGCTTGGTATTCGCGAATATGTCGAGGGCCTAAGCGATCTGGGGAGCAGTTGAAGTGTCGAGCAAAATCCTCGACTGTGCGGATGTAGGAACGTGTGGTATGTGGAGCGTAATTACGGCGCTGGAGTTCCTCCAGCATCAATTTACGAAGATGGGTCACAGGAACACCTCCTGTGACCCACATTTACATCAAGCCATCGAGCAACCAACGCTCCACTACCTCACGCGTAGCGTCCGCCGCCGGGCGGCTACGTCCTAACGCGCTTACAGGAGAAGTGAAGTTTTACTTCAAATGCGCGGTAACACGGCTTACCAGGCGCTCTGTTTCAGTTTCCTATTTAAGCCGAAGAGACACTAGGCAAAACCCTAGTTGTTCCTAACGGCGATTAGAAAATAGAGTGGCGACATTGCTCATGGAAACCAGGTAAGGACCCGAGGCAAACCTCTCGCAACGATGGAGAAACCTCTCATGAAATTCAAGATGATCTCTGCGATTCTCGCCGTGGCGTTTCTTTCCGCAAGCACATGCGTCGCAAAAGACGACAACGAAAAGAAAAGAGAGAAAACCCACAAGATGGCAGACCAAACCCTGAAGGAACTGCACAAGCTTGAACCCACTTCTACGGAGGCCATCCAGAAGTCGGCGGGGTATGCCGTTTTCAACAATATGGGAACGCATCTTTTCATGCTGAGCACGGCGCGCGGCGCGGGGGTTGCCGTCAACTCCAAAACCAAGCAGGAAACTTTTATGAAGATGATCTCGGCCGGCGCCGGTCTAGGCCTAGGAGTGAAGAACTATCGAGTGATCTTTGTGTTCGAGAACGATGGGGCCCTGTCAAATTTCCTCGACTCTGGGTGGTCTGGTTCAGCGCAGACGGACGCTGCGGCCAAGGTCGGAGAATCTGGCGCAGCTTACTCGGGCGCGGTCGAGGTTGCCCCGGGTGTATGGGTCTACCAAATCACTAAAAATGGCATTGCCCTCCAGTTGACCCTGCAGGGTACGAAGTACTACAAGGACGACGATCTAAACAAGAAAGTTGCCGAAAATCACGATGCGAGACTTGGGTCAGACAGTAACGCGACCAAACGTGCTCGGAGCTGTGCCTAGAAGAAGGTAGTGATCAGACCTCAAGTGGGTCAGGAGCCTGGCCGCGCGGCAAGGAAAGCTCAGATGCGGAAGCCCCCGAAAAAGAGGCCAAGCAGCGTGAATATCAGCCAAACGACAAGTGCGCAACACATTCCGCCGCGAAATGCCAATCGCGGTTTCCCCATCCCCTTTGCCTCGTGCGCCATCTTCTGGAATGCGACAATACTGCTTAACCCGAGCATTGCCAAAGAGATACTGAAGATCCAAAGGAGCAACGCCCCGAGTGTGGCAAGCTGTGGGTGGAGCCCATTCATCAAATTGGCAAACGGTGGCAGAATCCCACTAAACACTACTATGAAGAAAGCCAGGTGGCGCCCCACCCGCGACAACATTGAGGCGAGTGGGAGCAGGGCAATCAAAGTCGTTGCCGCGCCCAGACCAAGCGCAAATGCCAGTGAATTCTTCCCCCTACGGAATAAAAGATAGAGCAGTGCAAGACTGAGCGACCCCCAGCGACCAAAAAAGATTAGGGCTACCAGCCCATTCTGATCAGCTGCAGCCTCAGCTGCAAACCCTACGCCCAAGGCGATCGTGCAAATCAAGGCAAAGCACCGGGCCGCCCATAGCCACCGAGAACTAACCGCACTGATCGGCTCGCTCTCGGCGGGAAGTACGCTGTCGAACATGGGTTCCTCCTCTTTGAATAAGAGTAAGCGTCTGGTGCGAACCGTGTTGACGAAGGCGAAGATGGATTAAGCGGAGAGGACTTGGATATCGGCGGATTCTGCCGAGAGATTCCAAGGCAAGAGTTCTTCGATACGATTGATGGGGTGGTCGGCGATGCGGGACAGAACGTCACGCAGATAGCTTTCTGGATTTAATCCGTTTAGTTTTGCTGTTCCGATCAAGCTGTAAATAGCAGCCGCGCTGTTGCCACCTCGGTCCGAACCTGCGAACAAGAAGTTCTTTCTACCCAGAGCCACCACCCGCAACGCTCGTTCTGCCGCGTTGTTGTCAATCTCCAGTACGCCATCATCGCAGTAACGCATCAGCGCTTCCCAGCGTCCCAGCGCGTAGCGAACCGCTATCGCTGTGTCCGATTTTCTGGACAGCTTCCCCAACGTCTCTTCCAGCCATTGCTTGAAGGATTCGAGCAATGGACGGCTGCGCAGGTTGCGGATCTCGCGTCGCTCTTCCGAGCTACGTCCCCGGATTCCCTTCTCGACGGCATACAGTTCAGCGATTCTTTCCAGTGCCATCTCCGCCGTCTTCGACTTGTGCGCCTCCACCAGATCGTAAAACTTTCTGCGCACATGCGCCCAGCACGCCGCTTCCTGGATCCGTCCCGCTTCGTAAATTTGATCGAACCCGGCATATCCATCGGCCTGCAGGGTCCCGGTAAACGAACTCAAGTGCTGCTTCGGATGCTCGCCCTTGCGATCGGCCGAGTAGCAGAACCATACCCCCGGTGGTGTGGGATCTGCTGCCGGCCGGTCGTCGCGCACATAGGTCCACAGTCGTCCCGTCTTGGTCTTTCCCAACCCCGGCGCCAGCACCGGAACCGGCGTGTCATCGGCATGAAGCTTCTGTCCCGCTAGAACGTGACCTCGCAGCGCCTCCACCAGGGGAGCTAGTAGCCGACTCGTTCCGCCCACCCATTCCGCCAGTGTCGAGCGATCGATTTCCACGCCTTCCCGCGCGTAGATCTCCGATTGACGGTACAGCGGAAGATGATCGCTATACTTCGAGACCAGCACATGGGCCAGAAGTCCGGGGCCGGCGATACTTCTCTCGATCGGCCGGCTGGGCGCTGGGGCTTGTACGATGCGGTCGCAGCCCGCGCAAGCCAGCTTCGGGCGAACCTGACGGATCACTTTGACTCGCTCCGGCACATACTCCAGGATTTCCGAAACATCCTCGCCCAGATGTTTCAGCTCTCCCCCACAGTCCGGGCAAGCTTTCTGTTGCGGCAGGTACGTTTCGACTTCCCGCCGCAGATGCGCAGGTAGTGGCCGCCGCGCCGGCCGTGCCGCAACGGGTTCGGCTGCGACCACCTTCGGCGACTCCGCTTCGATCGATCGGCTCTGTTCCAGTTCTCCCAGCCGCAACTCCAGCTGCTCGATCTGCCGATTCACCTTTTCTGAAGATCGTCCGAACTGCGCGCGACGAAGCTTGGCCAGCAGCAACTTGAGATGTTCGATCTCGCTGTCGCGGGATTGCAGCTGTTCATCTTTCGAAAGCAGCTGGCGGTGCTGCGCGAAGATCAGCGCCTTCAGTTCGCTGGGATTGAGCGCTTCGAGGTTGGGGAGAACGCCAGCCGCGTTATTCATTGCCGGAAAATATACTGCAGTTGTTTTACAGTTTGATTAAAATCGTACGGAAAAAAAACTAAATTATTTTCATTCACACCGCAATTTGCGGATCGTAGCTGCGCACCGGGCGCCGCCAATCAATTCCCTCCAGCAACATCGACAGCTGCGCCTCGGTCAGTGATACTGCTCCATTCGCCGCTTGCGGCCAGATGAATCTTCCGCGCTCCAGTCTTTTCGCGAACAAGCACAACCCATCTCCACTCCACCACAGAACCTTGACCAAGTCCCCGCGCTTGCCCCGAAACACGAACAGGTGACCAGAAAACGGATTCTCCGCAAGCGCCGTCTGCACCATCCCGCTCAAGCCCGTGAACCCGCGCCTGAGATCCGTCACCCCAGCCACCAGCCAGATGCGCGTTCCTGCCGGCATCCCGATCATCCCCGCAGACACTCCAGCGCAGTTCGCAACACCGCCAGGTCTACGCTCCCCGCAATCCGTAAATTTCCTTTGGGTAGTTCGATCTGCAGAGTTCCTGCCGGCGCGTGGCCAGACATGTTGCGGGGGTTTGCTGCTTTTACGACCAGTTCGTTCGAGACTGTCACCGGAAGCAGGTCGATCGAGGTGTTGTTTTCCCGCCGCCGTTCGCGATACTGCCTCCGCCACAGGAAAATCTGATTGGCGTTCACCGCGTACTTCTGCCCCAACTGCGCTACCGAGAAGTTTCCTTCGAAGCTCTCTTCCGCAATCCTTCGCTTCTCTTCAGCAGCCCAACGCCGCCGTCTCTTACCAGTAGTGTCCACTTATCCCTCGTGGGCACTTCTTTAGTGCCCACGATCACCATCACTTATCCACCCTTAATTCGTCCAGACGGTTCAAACCAGACGCTTACGAATAAGAGTGACAATCGAACCGCGCAGACGCGGACTTAGAGAGAGGTACTTTTTCGAGGGTCGCTTGTTCAGTGGTTTGTTGTACGAGGAAGTCTTTTACTTGCTTGTTATTCATTCTGAAAACGGATCATAGCACGGGCCGAGCCATCCCAATTACTTGTCCGAAATTCTTCAATTACTGCTAACTCCTGATTGGTCGTGCCGGCTCAACCGGTCGATGCAACACCATTCAGCGCATTGATTCGGCAATGCTGCTGCGGGAGAACTATCTGTTTGGCTGTGCTCGGCTAAAATTTAGCCAGGGCAGCGTTCCGGCTGGTCTGACCCCAGCGAGGGATTTTAGCTCTTGCTTTCAACGCAAGGTGGGTTCGACCTCAGTGGTTGCATCGACCCATCGAGACCGCCCGCGTTGCCGAACAAGTCCGGCGCACTAATTCCACTTGTCAGTTCACTGAGTTAATGCGGCTGCCCAAACTCTGTTACCCATAGCGGTAGTTTGATGTTAGAAATGACTCTGGAAGCATGCACACATCGGCCCGGCTATTGGAGATTTCGATGAAGATGCTTGCCACGGCTTTTTGCGTCCTCGGCGGGGGAATGCTTTTCTCAACCGCAGCTCAGGGAACATCGACCGCCCCAGAACGACCTAAATTCAAAATTGAGATTCGTGCCACCGGTGAAAAAGGACAAGGACCAAGTTTCGCCGTCACGAATCTCACTGCCAAGACCGTAACCGCCTGCGTCTTCGAACAATCCTATCCGTCGCAAGGCGCAAGGAAAACAACGCAAGTCTGGGATGCGCTGGTGCAAGGTAACGTTGCCATCGAACCGGGTCAGACGGTCCTACGTCCTCTCAGTCCCATCATTGGAAACGCTCTACCTGACAAAGTGGAAGTAATCGCAGGTACCTGGGCTGACGGTGAATCTTTTGGCCCACCCAAATGGGCAAGCAATATCTTCAACAACCGCGCTCTGCACGCCTCCGAGGATGAAGATGCTGCCGCGATATTACAGCGGGGACTGGACCAGAATTGGAACCGCAACCAGTATCAGCAGGCGTTCCGTGACAAGCCCGACTCTGGCCCGGTCTATATCGTTCGCACCGCGCTGACTGCGACACAGCAAACTGGTCAAACGCCCCAAGAATTCGCACATACCATGCAATTCTTGTTGCAGTCTTTCAAACAACAAGCTGACAAACTCCGTAAATCGATTCCACACTAAGGTCTGCAACTCTTGAGCCGAGTAGGCCCGGGGAATTTCACCCCGAGCCTCTCACAGAACCGTGCTTGACAGTCTCCCGTCACACGGCTCGTGCCACCCAGTGAAGGTTGCTACCTTCCGTCCGAACCGCTCGGTTCCTCCTGTTGCCAGTTGACCGTATTGGTTAGGACGCGAGTGACCCGCCCCCTTCGCTCCACGGGAATTGCCCCGCTTCTTCGCTACTATAGGGCAGTCCGACCCTGAGACTCCGCATCCGTACTCTCGCCCTCGTGGTTTCCTCCACTTGTGGCTTCTCCGTTGGCATCGGTGCCTCAGGTTCCCACGTTCCGCTCAACCGCCTCTTTGGCAAGCTCAGGCCACCTCTCATGCCGGATGCCGCTCCGCCCGTAAACAGGTTTCGTCGGAGCTACTCCCGCAGTAACTTACCCCCCCGCGGTTTTGACATCGTCTTTAACGTTTCGACACTTCAGCAGTGGTTCCCTTGCGGTCCTCTTCTTGCCGGTCACCTGACCTGGTCGTTGCCAGGCCTTTTCCTTCCGCGTTCACGACCCTAGCTTTTGGCTACAGCCGCCGCAGGTGGTTTGGAACCTGTTCCTGTAAACCGATTCCGAGGGGCCTACCCTCATCAGTCAAGCAGTTGCGCACTACTCAGCGTTTTCTCCTTTCGTGCTCGTGGCACACTTAAGTCGCGTAATCGGAAACTGGCCTGCTATCTGATATTAAGATGACCACGCGCAAAACATAGTTCTAAAGCGCGGGAGGAGTAAGATTTCTAGGACGACTTGTCGAATTCCGGTGCGGCCGTTCGATTATATGGTGAAGGCCGGCCAACCGGCCCGCCAGAAAGAGTTTCCCAGGTGATACGCTACGCGAAAAATCTGCAAATCGCGTGTCGATTCCCCATCACCCTGTTCGACTAGTAAGTGGAGCCGCACCGCGCGCCGGGGGACACGAAACAGGGCCTCGCAACTTTCCAGGTTCAGCGCGGTGCAAGCTCGTATATAAAAGTAGCGGCCCTGATACGGCGTCCGCACAACACTCAAGGAGAACACCATGCGTTTCATGATGATCCACTATCCGAAAGCATACGAAACCGCGAAACCCGGCTGGGTACCCGACTTCAAAGAAATGGAGGAAATGGGCAAGTACAACGAGGAACTAGGGAAAGCCGGCGTGCTGCTCGCGCTCGACGGGCTGACCCCGCCTGCGACGATGAGCGCGCGCGTGACCTTCAAAGACGGAAAGTCGAAAGTTACCGACGGACCGTTTCCCGAAACGAAGGAAGTGATCGGCGGCTTCTGGATTATTCAGGTGAAGTCGCGCGAAGAGGCGCTCGAATGGGCCTCGCGCATCCCGGCAAAGGATAACGAAATGGTAGTCGAAGTCCGCCGGCTGTTTGACTTAACCGACTTCGATCCCGAGACCCAAACGGAGATCCGAAAGAAGTTCGGCGACGACGTCGCCGATGAGATGAAGCAATAAAAAAACTCTCCACGCTTTGTCGAGATCCGGTCCGGCCGTTCGTCTATATGGCGAAGGCAGGGCAACCGCACGGCCCGGAGACCGTTACTGGAAAAGGAGAAATCATGCCGCACTATTTGGTTGCGATTCACCACCCCGACGGGTACGACGGGTCCCTCGAAGGTGAAGCGATGATGCGCGATATTGACGTGCTCAACGAAGAGATGGCGGCTGCAGGTGCCAGGATTTTCGCTGGTGGCCTCTCCGCGGCCAGCAGCGCGAGGTCGCTGCGAGCGCAGCCCGGCGGCAAGGTGCTCGTCACCGACGGGCCGTACCTGGAGACCAAGGAGCACGTAGGCGGTTTTTGGCTGCTGAAATGCGCGAACATGGATGAGGCAGTGGCGTGGGGGCGCAAGGCTGTCGTCGCCTGTCGGGCGCCGGTCGAGGTGCGCGCGTTTCTCCC
Organism: uncultured Acidobacteriota bacterium; assembly: GCA_963786205.1. Lineage (GTDB taxonomy): Bacteria > Acidobacteriota > Terriglobia > Acidiferrales > UBA7541 > Palsa-295. The sequence continues at coordinate 1,187,043 of CAWAYG010000005.1, read as the reverse complement.
TAACCCCGGCGACTGAGCGGCAGGGGCAACACCGCCGGTGATGGCGGCCTGACGGGCAAAATCACATAGCGCGCGAAAGGAGCTCGGTCATGAGAAAAATCAACGTACTTGAATTTGTCTCCCTTGATGGAGTCATGCAAGCTCCCGGCGGACCCAAGGAAGACACCAGCGGCGGCTTCGAGTATGGCGGCTGGACCGTAGCGCATGGCGACGCCGCAGAAGGCGCGGCCATGATGAAGCAGATGAAGGCGCCGGCTGACGTCTTGCTCGGGCGGAAGACGTTTGAAATGTTTGCCGCATTCTGGCCGCAACATGCCGACATTTGGCCGGAGGTCCAGACTGCGACCAAGTACGTGGCCTCGAATACCATCACCTCTTCCGAATGGAAGCCGATCGTGTTTCTGAACGGCGACATCGCGAAAAAAATCACGGAAATCAAGAAGCAGGACGGGCCAAACCTGCACGTGTGGGGCAGCGGGAATCTGGTTCAGGCACTGCTTCAACATGATCTGGTCGATGGCCTATGGCTGAAGATATTTCCGGTCACGTTGGGCGCTGGGAAAAAATTGTTTGCCGATGGCACGATCCCGGCGGCATTCAAGGTGACGGAAAGCACAGTCACCCCGAAGGGCGTCATTATCATCAATTATGAGCGCGCCGGGGCGGGACATCCTTGACGGCCAGAAGATGACCGATCCAGCGCGCAAGGCCCTGCAGGCACTGATACAGAAACGGAGGCGTAACCAAATGAGAAAGGTAGTCTACGCAATCAACCTGACCCTGGATGGCTGCTTCGACCACAGCCACGGAGCTCCCGATGAAGAAGTGGGGCAATATTACATGGACCTGGTTCGAGATGCTGACCTGCTCGTCTATGGGCGTAAAACCTATGAATTGATGGTTCCTTATTGGCCGGATATCGCCAAAAGCGATTCGGAGGACAAATTAGATAAAGATTTTGCCGAGGCGTTTGTCTCCAAAAAGAAGGTTGTTTTCTCACGATCATTAGCTAGCGCTGAAGGGGACAATACGAGAATCGTTCGCACGAACTTGCAAGACGAAATACCTAAATTGAAACAGGAGCAAGGCAAGAATATTTTAGTCGGCGGCGTGGATATTCCTTCACAACTTATAGCGCTGGGCCTGGTTGATGAATTTCGTTTTGTCGTTATGCCGGTACTTGCAGGAAAAGGGAAACGGTTGTTCGAAGGCGTTAGCCTGGAGAAATTACAATTAAAACTTGTGGAGTCCACGACTTTTAAGTCGTCAGGAAGCGTTCTGCTTCGTTACCTGAAGCAGTGACCGAAAAGAGACGCTTCAATTTCAGAAGCGGGAGTCAGCGATGAATGAGCTCACGCGGCGTGCTTTTGTTCGCGGCGGTTTGACTGCGGGAATTGGGATCGGCATCGCGCCTGAATTGCTGCGCTCGGCCGTCGCCCAGCAGGCGATTGCGCCGGCAGCGGGGGCGGACCCCTACGCGATGGTCGATCCGGAGTTGCTTGACGCAATCAAGAAATTTCCATTCCCCACTCAGAGCTTCACCAGCGAAACTCTCGATGCCGGACGCAAATGGCCGCCGGTCCCGCCGCTGCCTCCGCCGGCGCCGCAGCCATTTGAACGGCACATACCCGGTCCATCGGGCGCGCCGGACTTGCGTCTGGTGATTGTGGATGCGGCTCCGGGCACGAAAGGGCGTCCTGCGCTTCTGCACATTCATGGCGGCGGGTATGTCTCCGGCTTCGCCGGACAATTCAATCCGTTTCTGCAAGCAGTGGCGCAGAATTGCGGATGCCTGGTCGTTTCGGTCGACTATCGCCTCGCGCCGGAAACTCATTTCCCGGGATCGCTCGAAGATAATTACACCGCTCTACGCTGGCTCTACAAAAATTCTGACGAACTCGGCGTGGATCGCAAACGCATCGCCATAGGTGGAGAAAGCGCTGGTGGCGGCCATTCTGCGCAACTCGCCATCGCCACGCGCGATCGCCGCGAAATTCCCATCCTATTTCAGTTGCTGATTTATCCGGCGCTCGACGATCGAACCGGCAGCACTCGCCAAGTTCCGCCGTATATCGGACAATTCGTTTGGAACGCGGGCTCGAATCGTTTCGCCTGGACTTCCTTCCTCGGCGTCCCGGCCGGCTCGCCCACGGTTCCGGCAGGCGCCGTTCCTGCGCGTGTGGAAAATCTCGCCGGACTTCCTCCCGCATTCATCGGCGTCGGCGCTCTCGATATGTTTGTGGATGAAGATGTGGAATACGCCCGCCGCCTGATCGACGCTGGAGTTCCGACGGAACTCCATGTAATTCCAGGCGCGTATCACGGCTTCGATGTGTTCGTCCCGGACGCCGCAGTTTCGAAGCGGTTCACGGAATCGTGGATGGTTGCCCTTCGGCGAGCATTTGCTACCGGCTAGCCTGCGAAGTCTGGTTTTACTAGCGACCAGCAACTGCATCAGTCGATGTGTTACGCGGTCTCTGACGGAGGACCCAATGAAATACATCTGTTTGGGCTATCTCGAGCCCGGCAAGTTCGAAAACATGTCTGAGAGCGAGCGCAATACCGTGCTGGACGAGTGTTTTAGCTACAACGACGAACTGCAGAAGAACGGACATTTGGTCGCTGAGGAACCTCTTCAGCCCCCGAACACGGCGGTGACCGTGTCTTGGAACGACGGAAAGGTTGCAGTGACCGACGGTCCGTACGCGGAAACGAAAGAGCAATTGGGTGGAATTCAGGTGCTGGAAGCGCGAGATCTGAATCACGCAATTCAGCTCATCTCCCAATCTCCGGGAGTGAAGTTGCATTGTGGAACAATCGAGATACGTCCAGCAGCGGATATAAGCGAAATCGTGAGAGAGAGCAAGCGGCGACGGCGAAAGGCTACCTCGCGATGAGGCCGGCCACGAGGAAAAGAATGATCAGTATCATGGGCGATGCGGTGTCCGAATTTGGACATCGGCGGGCGAAAACGACCATGCGCTTCGACGCAGCCCGTGGTAAGTGATTCACAATGTGGGTTTTCCGATTGGCACGCGTGGTGCTGAAAAACGGTAAAGGGGGCGAGAACCATGTCATTTTTCCGCGATCTGAAAGTTGCGTTCCATTCGCTGATGCGCAGCAAAGGGCTGGCGGCGATTGTGATTCTCACGCTGGCGCTGGGAATCGGTGCCAACGCGGCCATCTTCACGCTCGTGCGCGGAGTCCTGCTGAAGCCGCTCGTCAACCGTGACGAGCACCGGCTGGTGTACATCCGCCAGAGCGCCCCCAGCGGCGGACAGGACAACACAACGTTTTCCGTGCCCGAAATCAAGGATATCGAGGGCAGCGTCCGCTCCGTGAGCGAGTTCGGCGATTTCTCGCAGATGGACTTTACGATGGTCGGACTCGGCGAACCTCGCGTGGTTCACGGCGGTGTCGTCAGCGGCAACTACTTTGACGTGATGGGTCTGCGCCCTGTTCTCGGCCGTCTCGTCGAACCTCAAGACGCCGGTGCCGACGCCCCGGGCGTCATCGTGCTGACCTATCGTTTCTGGTCCACTGTTTACAAAAAAGATCCGAATGTGATCGGCAAGACCGTTCGCCTCAGCAGCCTTGGCGATCGTTCCGCCACGGTCATCGGCGTGCTTGAACCCTCTGTGCCATATCCCGCGGAGACAGAGATCATCGGCAACCTGGTCATTAGCCCGCATCACCTTTCCGCAACGATGGTCACAGGCCGCCTCCATCGCATGACCGAACTCTTTGGCAAGCTGGCTCCCGGCGCCACCCTCGACCAGGCTCGCACCGAGTTGCGCACCGTCTACGCCTCTATGACGAAGGACCACCCCGATGCGTATCCCGATAATGGCGGCTACCGCATTGATGCCAAGATGCTCCGGGACCAGATTACTTCGGACGCGCGTACCGTTCTCCTCGTCCTTCTCGCCGCCTCGGGCCTCGTCTTCATCATCGCCTGCTCGAACGTTGCCAACCTGATTCTCGCGCGGACGGTTCGCCGCGAGGGCGAGTTGGCCGTCCGTGCCGCGCTGGGCGCAAGCACCGGCGCGCTGCGGCGCATGTTGTTAGCTGAAAGCCTGCTGCTCTGCGGCGCGGGCGCGGCGATCGGTGTAATAATCGCGCAGCCATTGGTCACAATCCTGGCTCGATACGCCTCGCGCTTCTCTGTTCGCGCGCTGGATTTGACGGTTGATTTCAGCCTGCTGTGGGTAGGAGTAGCGCTCGCCGTGGTCGCCGCTGTGATTTTGGCATTTGTGCCGCGCCTGCCCTCGGCTAACGCGTCGAATGGCATGAACCTCGCCAGCGGCAGCGTCCGCATCACCAGCAGCACCAGCCGCCGCCAGCGTGCGTTTGCCATCACCCAAATCGCAGCGTCTTTCGTGCTGCTCGCGGGCGCATGCATGTTGATCACTACGCTGCTCGCGTTGCAAAGGATCCAGACCGGTGTTGATACGCGTCACGTCCTCGCCATCGACGTTCCGGCGCCGTCCAATGGAAGAACGCCTCAGCAAGTCCTCGATTTTTACAAGGAATCGATACGTCAAATCGATGCGCTGCCCGGCGTCAGCGAGACGGCCGTCGGTATGATCGCTCCTTGGCGTGATGCCGACAACTTCGGTCCAGGTTTGCAATTCTCTGGTGATGGTCACGTCCATGGCAAAGACGACCCTCGCGCGCTGTGGCGTACCATCTCTCCCGGCTTTTTCAACGTGCTTGGCGTTCCCATTATTGCCGGCCGCGATTTCAACGCACTCGATGACCAGAATCGAGAGCCGGTCGCGATCATCAGCGCCACTCTCGCCCAGCAGATGTTTCCCGGCCAGGATCCGATCAATCGCCATGTCTACTGGACCGATCCGGTGCTCGAGTATCTTCCTGGCACTGCGGCAGAAAAGGCGCGAGTTACCTCGCCGCAACGTATTATTGGCGTCGTCGCCGATGTGGACGACGAACATATCGTTCCGGTGCCCACCTCCACCATTTACAGCTCCTATGCCGACGGCGGAATGTTCGGCGGCCATCTCTTCATCCACACCACCGGAAATCCTTATGCGCTGGTAACGCCGGTAACGAAAATTATCCGCCAGATGGCCGCCGATGAGCCCGTTGAGCACGCCGCCACACTGGAAGACATCCGTGCAAAAGTGCTTGCGCCAGACCGCTTGAACTCCTTGGTCTTTGGCGTATTCGCAGCGGTCGCGCTGCTGATCGCTGTCGTTGGCGTCGCCGGCGTACTGGCGTTTTCTGTCAGCGCGCGGACACGCGAATTCGGAATCCGCTTGGCGCTGGGGGCACAGCCGGAAAATCTCCTCAGACGTGTTGTGACGGAAGGCGCCGTGATGGCTGCCCTGGGCGTTGTGGCGGGCGCGGTGTTCGGGATCGTCGTCGCGCGCGTGGCGGGCAGTTATTTCGGCGACTTAAAAATGCCGGGCGCATTGCCTGTGATCGTTTCGGCGTTTGTGCTGTTAGGCGCGGCGGTAGTCGCTTCGATGCTCCCAGCGGCACGCGCCGCCCGCGTCGACGTCATACAAGCGCTTCACTCGGAATAATTTTGCCGGCGGCGGGTGGCCGACCGATGCACACCACCGGGACCGACGCCTTTGATTTTAAGGCTGCGGGTTTAGGCGCGACTCGACCAACCACCAAGGCGAATTCCGGAGATTGGCGCTCCCAGGAACGGCGCGGAAACGCGTCTCGCGCACTTTCTCGGAATCGCGCTGCCGCGCGATTCACTCTGAGATGCCGCGGTGCGGGATCGAAGGGTAGGGCCTCACTCTCCCGGAGGGGCGACTGGTTCCTGGTCCGGCAATTTTCCCTTGCCGGTGATGGCAGCGATGATCTGGCGGCCGTGGAAGCGGCCATTTTCGATGAAGATGTGCGAGGTGTCGTTCCCGCCGATCACTACGCCGGCGAGATAAATTCCGGGGATATTGCTCTCGAGAGTTTCTGGATCGATGGCGGGTTTTTTGTTGGTGGTGGCGAGGCGAATGCCCAGCTTTTCGAGGAAATCAAAATCGGGATGATAGCCGGTGAGCGCGAAAACCTGGACCGCGGGAACTTTTTCTTCGCCTTTGCCGTCCTTGATCAGCACGTGCTGCGGCTCGAACGCGACTACTTGCGCGTGGAATTTCGCGCAGATTTCTCCGGCGCGGATGCGGTTCTCGATGTCCGGCTTCACCCAGTATTTCAGGGTGCGGCCCATTTCCGCGCCGCGGTGAATGATGGTGACGCGAGCGCCGGCGCGAAACAGGTCGAGAGCAGCTTCGGCGGCGGAGTTCCCTCCTCCGATCACCGCGACGTTCTGATTCCAGTACGGGTGCGGCTCGGTGAAGTAATGCGAAACGTGCGGTAGATTTTCGCCGGGCACATCCAGAAAATTCGGATGATCGTAGAATCCGGTGGCGACTACTATTTTTTTCGTGTGATATTTCTGCGGCTGGCCTTCGGAATCTATGGTGTGCACGATAAATGCGCCGTCGTGGCCGGTGACGCGTTCGACGCGCTCGTATTGGCGCACTTCCAGCTCGAAGTGCTCGACCGCGCGGCGATAATATTTCAGGGCTTCCGCGCGCGTCGGCTTGCCTGCTGCGACGGTCATCGGCAGCTGGCCGATTTCCATGCGTTCAGGCGTCGTGAAGAAGGACATGTTCACGGGATAGTGGAACAGCGAGTTGCACAGGCAGCCTTTGTCAATCACTAGGGCGCGCAGGCCTTCGATGCGGGCTTCGATGGCGGTGGCGAGGCCGGTAGGGCCGGCACCGATGCAGATTGCGTCGTAGGAATCGCTCATGGAAGTAGTGTGCGATGGGATGGCCGCGAATTCAACTCCATCGCTTGCGGAGTTGGATGCCAGGGCGGCGACGGTGGATTCGTGGTTGCGGCGGAATGTTTTTATGGCTGCGACGGTGGGGAGCGATTTACCGCGGAGACGCCCCGATTCTGTCGGGGCCAACGCCGTGCGCAGAGAAAACTGGTTAGAGTTGCGGCAGCAGGGCCTGCGACAATTCGGCGGCGAAGGCGTCGAGTTCGGTGCGGCGCTCGGGCGTTACGTCCAGGCTTTCTTTCTTCCACACGAAGAATTCGCGGCCGTTGCGCTGGACGCGTACGCTGAAGTTTCCGCCGATCAGATACGCGGGGGTGCCGAAAATATCGAAGCCGCCGGCGGCGGCTGGGGCAAGCAACGCTGCGCAATTCCCTTTTCGCGTGCCGACGTAATTTGCGTACATGGGGAATGCGACGATTTCGAAACCTGCGGTGTGTACGCGCTGGAGAATTGCGAGTTGCTGCGGCGAGAGGTCCATGGAGGTTCAGAATAGCAGAGCCACGATTGGATGCGCAGGTTTGGACGGCGCTTTTGTAGCGGCGTCCGCCGCGGCAGACGCCATCGGTGGTGCGATAAACAGCGGTGGCGGTCTGAATACCGCGGCTACAAAAGGAAGAGCACAGGCAAGATTGCCTATGCTACCGAGACGTCACGCCGCGGAGGAGGAGATTGTGCCGGACTCGATCTCGCGCAGAATTTTGCGGAGCACGGAGGCGAGTTCTTCACGGCTTACCTGGCTCTTGCGGAATTGTATGCGCACGTGGAAGGAATCGTCCTCGGCGCGATAGTCGAAGAGGAAAGGTTGCGGGCGCGGCGCGGAGCCGGTTTCTTCCTGGCGCGTGCGGCGGGCTTCGTCGCGCGTCAGGCCACCTTGCGCGATGCGCTGCACCATTTCCTGCATCTTCTTTTCGGTGGGCTGACGAGCGACCTGCAGCAGCAGTGATTTCGTCAGAATGCCGCGCTCGATGCAGGCTTTGCGAATGTCGTTGGGAATCACGTGAAGTGACATGGTTTCTGTGACGCTGGAGCGCGCGCGCCCGATTTTCTTCGCGATGTCGTCGTGCGTGTAATCGAAATGATCGGCGAGGCGCTGCAGGCCGTCGGCTTCTTCAAACGGCGTCAAATCCTTGCGCTGCAGATTTTCGATCAGGCCTAGTTCCAACGTTTCCGCGTCGTCCGCGATTTTCTCGATGCACGGTAGCTCGTGCAGGCCTGCAGCCTTGGAAGCGTGGTAGCGGCGCTCACCGGAAATAATATAGTAGGTGTCTTCGCGCGGAATGAAGCGCACCAGCAGCGGTTCGAGCACGCCCTTCTCTCGAATCGAATCGGTAAGCTCGCGCAGATCGCCAAGAGCTTTGCGCGGTTGTTCGGGGTTCGGGCGGATCTTGTCCGTCGGAATCATGCGGCCGATGGACGCGCCGCTGAAACTGGTCAGCGTCTCCACATAATGCGCGTCATGCCGCATCTTGAGAGTGACGGGTAACCCGATCCTCTTGGACACGTTGTAATACCTCCTGAGCAAGCTTCTTGTAATCCTCGGCGCCGGACGACTTGGGCGCGAACGTAAATACGGTCTCTTTGTAGGCTGGACTTTCTTCCAGCCGCACGTTCTTGCTGATGCGCGTCTTGAAAAGCGCGTCGCCGAAAGTGGCGCGAATCTGTTCGTGCGTGTCGCGCGAAATGTTGGTGCGCTTGTCGAAGAGCGTGATCACCACGCCCAGAACTTTCAGGTCCGGATTCGGGCGCGAGCGAATCCGCGCGTACGTCTCCAGCAGGTCGTCGGTGCCTTCGATGGCGAAGTATGCGGCTTGAATCGGCACCAGCAAGTGCGTCGAAGCCACCAGCGCGTTCACGGTGAGGATACCCAGCGCCGGCGGCGTATCGAAAACGATGAAATCGTAATCCTTCAGCACTGGCGTCAGCGCGTCTTTCAACTTGTAAGGCGCATCGAATTGCCCAGCGAGCTGCTGTTCGAGGCGCGCCAGCGCCAGAATGCCCGGCGCCATGAACAGGTTGGGATCCTTGGTCGGCTTGATCACTTTCGCCATTTCCGTGGGATGATCGGCGAAGACGTCGTACATCGAAGTCTGAATGTCGGCTGGCTCGAAGAAGGCGATGGTAGCGTTGGATTGCGGATCGAGATCCACGAGCAGCGTGCGTTTCTTTTTCAGGGCGAGAGCCGCGGCTAGATTGATGGATGTGGTGGTCTTACCGACGCCGCCTTTTTGATTGGCAACTGCGATGACGCAAGTCAAGCTCTGCCCCTCGTTCCCCGTTTGGGCAACCGCAGGCCCATATATGGCGGCCTATGGACCCAATCCTACCACGAGTAGGCCCACTGTACCCACTTAAACGCCCCTACTGCAAGGGAAAAATGCGCCAGCGGCTAGATTTGGCTGGGTTTCGGCAGGAAGGCCGGCACAGAGTCACAGAGGTACAGAGGTACAGAGAATCGATTGGAACGAACCCCCAGCCTTTCGCCTGTGCGTGACGTTGCGCGCTACGCCTTCGAGATGACAGTATACCCATGCCAGCGACACACCGGTGAGCGACGAAACAAAAATTCGATGGGCGGAAACGCGCGACGTTGCCGCGATCGTGCGCGTGATTAACTTGGCGTTTCGCGCGGCGGAGAGTTTTTTCATTGAGCGCGACCGCATCAGCGCCGAAACTCTGCAGCCGATGTTGGAGAAGGGCAATTTTCTGCTGGCCGAGGATGCCGGCGGGCTTGAGGGCTGCGTGTTAGTCGAGCTGCACGGTGAGCGTGCATATTTCGGTTTGCTGGCGGTGGACCCAGTGCGGCAACATCGCCGCGTCGGCCGGCGGCTGATAGATGAAGCGGAAAATTATGCGCGCGCAGCCGGTTGCCTCGTGATGGACATACGCATCGTGAACCTGCGCGCGGAATTGCCGCCGTTCTACCGGCGGCTCGGCTACGTCGAGACTGGCACGGAACCGTTTCCCGCGGAGATCAAGTCGAAATTGCCGTGCCACTTCGTGCTGATGTCCAAACCGCTCACGTAGCGCGCAGGGTTTCGTAGCGCGATACGCGACCCGACGAAACCAGAATGCGCGGCATTCGGTAACTTTATGGATTCGCGCGTCGGATTTCACGCGTTAGAAACGGCGTCCGTGAGATATCCTGAATCGCGAACTCATTCGCAACCACAAAAATGGCCACTACGCCCGCCGCAACCGATCTGCCGCTAAATCCTGGACGCAAGCTGATCGCGCCGCTGTGGCACACGATCATGTTTGTGCTGTTCCTCATCGGCTACGCGTTCCACGGACGGACGACCGTCGCCCACGTCGAGGGCCTCCATCTCGCCAGCAAAGTGCCGCTGTACCTTTTTATGATTTTGCTCGAGCTTAGCTTGGTGTCGTATGTATGGTTTTTGGGCGTGAAGCCAGCGGGCGGGAACTTTGGCGCATTGATCGGCGGCAAGTGGAATTCGCTTGGAGACGTGCTGCGCGATATCGGCGTTGCCTTTCTTTTTTGGCTTGTCGTGATCGTTGTGCTGGTCGGATTGCAATTCTCGATAGGACACAGCCCGCAGACCGCCAAGGCTGTGTTCATGCTCGCGCCTGGCAGCCTCGCAGAAATGATCGTGTGGGTGATTTTGTCCGTGACGGCGGGCATTTGCGAAGAATTCATCTTTCGTGGGTATTTGCAGAAGCAGTTTCTTGCGATCACGGGCTCTGAAGCCGCGGCTGTCGCGCTCCAAGCTGTCTTTTTTGGAATTGCGCACAGTTATCAGGGCGTGAAATCCATGGTCACGATTACACTGTATGGTGCTCTGTTCGGAATGCTCGCGATGTACCGCAAGAGTTTACGGCCGGGAATGATTCAGCACGCGGCGCAGGATTCGTTTGCAGGGCTCGGCTTTGCATTTTTGAAACATCTCGGAAAACTTCCCGCCAGCTAGTTGTGGATCTGCCAGGCGGCCTATCGCGATTGCGGCGAGGCTGGTGCTACGGGGACTACGCCGCAGCCACTTCAATTTCACGGTTTAGCGTAACGGTTGAGCGGGTCGCCTTCGGATTTCACGGCGGCGTTGATGCGCTTTACGAGGTCGGCGCTGATGCGCTGGGCGGTTTGCTTGATGTCTTTGTCTGTGATGTCGGCTTCGATGGAATACTTCACGGCGTCGGCGTTGGGATTCACCTCGATCACCGCACCGGGCTTGGCGCTGTGGGCGTCGGCGGGATCCGCGGTATACAGCGGTGGCGTAAAATGCGCCAGGTCTTTGGCCGCTACGTACAGCTGCAACGTTTCGGCGTTTTGACTGGAGCCGATCACGGCGCGGCGCAGGCGATTGTCCTCGCCCACTTGCGCGAATATCCCGGTAATCAGAAACCCATCGTCAGGGCGCGGATCGGTCGGATGCAGCAACTTCGTGGTGTAACCCGCCTTCGCGAAATCTTTCAGCAGGTTGTCCGACATTAATTTCACGAGGTGTTGGGCCCGGACAGCGGAAGCATCGGCCTTTGGCGAAGCGCTAACAGGCGGCGCCGCACTCGCATCGGCGATCGCAGCCGTGGCGTCCAACTCAAAATCAGTAACGTAAATCCGTTGCGATCGTTCGGGCGGTGCAGGAGGCGCAGGATTTTCCGGAATGTTTGGCGGCCCGGGCTGCGCTCCGCCCGGCGATCCTCCGGGCTGGCGACCAGACATTTGCGCAAAAGCAAATTGCGGCGTGAGAAAGACGGCGAGCAGTAAAAGAAGGAGTTGTCGCGAGCGGCGCACGACTACATCTTATAGCGGCCGAGGTCTTCGTCGTTCAAATTTTCCAGCCACTTGCGGAGATCCTCGCTGGAGCTTTTCTCGGTGACGGCGGTGGACATGCGGGAATGCTTCAGCACCTCATCTTCAACGAAAATCGGGCAATCCAGGCGCAGAGCCAGCGCCAGCGCGTCACTGGGGCGTGAATCCATGGACATGGTTTGGCCGTCGCGCTCCATCCAGATCAGCGCGTAGAACGTATCGTCCTTGAGATCGGAAACCACCACACGTTGCACGTGCACGTTTAGCCCGGTGAGGACATTCTTCAGCAGGTCGTGCGTCATCGGGCGCGGCGTCTGCACCTTTTCGATTTCGAGGGCGATGGCGTTGGCTTCATACACGCCGACCCATATGGGCAGAACTCCACTACCGGAGGTTTCCTTCAGGACGACCACAGGCATGTTCGTTACGGGGTCCATCATTAAGCCTCGAATCTTTACTTCGAGTTCCATGGTGGCCTCCCCGGGGCTTTAGGTGATGTGCTCGCCGGCAAAACTGTTCGGACCCGCGCGCGTAATCTTCACCTGCACGTATTCTCCCAGAAGATTCGTGTGCGGCGAAGTAAAATTTATTAATCGGTTGCATGTGGTTCTGCCGCCCCATTGCGTGCGTGCGGGATGGCAGCCGTCCACCAGTACTTCATAGGACTGGCCGACCAGCTTTTCGTTAGCGGCGATCTGGATTGCGCGCTGGCGTTCGTTCAAAACGGCGAGGCGGCGGGACTTTTCTTCTTCGGGAATCGCGTCGGGCATGTGCATGGCGGAGGTGTTGGGCCGCGGTGAGTATTTGAACGAGAAGATCGCGTCGTATTGAGCCGCGTCCAGGAGCGAAAGCGTTTCCGCGAAGTCGGCTTCGGTTTCACCCGGAAAGCCCACGATGATGTCCGATGTAACGCTGATCGGCCGACGTGCGTTCCGGATCCAGTCGATCTTCTCGAGATATTCTTCGCGCGTGTAAGTGCGCAGCATTTCGCGCAGCACGCGCGTGGAACCGGACTGCACGGGCAAGTGCACGTGGTCGCAGAGCGCGGGAACCTCGTCAATCGCTTCCACGATCTCGTGGTGAAAATCATTGGGATGCGAAGTGGTGAAGCGCACGCGCCGAATTCCCGGGACGTCGGCTACGGCGCGCAGCAGGTCGACGAATTTCCACCCGCGCGGCGAGGGATCACGATAGGAATTTACGGTCTGGCCGAGCAATTGAATTTCGCTGTAGCCCGCGTCGGCGAGGCGGCGAGCTTCGGCCAGCACGGCATCGCTTGAGCGGCTGCGTTCCGGCCCTCGCGTATGCGGCACGACGCAGTAGGAACAGGCATAGTCGCAACCTTCTATGATGGTGACGTAGGCGCGCAGCAGATTATCGCGGCGCGTGATTTCGGTTTCGAACGTTTCGTCCGTGTCGAGGTCCAGGCCAGTGACTCGCCGCCCGCCGGATTCCAGCTGCTGTATCAGCTCCGGCAGCTTGCGGTAACTCGCCGAGCCGCATACGAGGCTGACCCAGGGAGCGCGCTCAAAAATTTCTTCGCCTTCCTGCTGCGCCAGGCAGCCGAGCACGCCGATAATTTTTCCATCGGCCAAAGTTTTCCAGTCACCCAGGCGCGCGAAGACTTTCTGCGCGGCCTTTTCGCGGATGCTGCAGGTGTTATAGAGGACTAGGTCGGCCTGCGCGGGGCTTTCGACAGCACGATAGCCGCGGCCTTGCAGCACACCGGCCACTTTTTCGCTGTCGTGATCGTTCATTTGGCAGCCGAAAGTCTCGAGGAAGAAGGACTTCCCTGCCGCGACCGGCGCTTCGCCGCCAGCCAACGCCTCTTGGAGCGCCGCCGCCCCATTACCGCCGCGCGCCCCTCGCAATGGCAATGGGAGTAACCCAACGGCAGCGGTCTCCCGCATGGCTGGCTGATGCACGGCAGCTGTGCGCGTGCCGTCGCTCGCCAGCAATTCGATTCCGACGTCGAATGATTTAGCCATGGCTCAATCTGAAGTCTAGCACGGTGCGCGGCACGCTGCGCCTCACGATTCGTGCGCCCAAAGCCGACAGGTCGCACGTCGCGATTGATGTAGCGGAAGCGGCCCGACCTATGGACTGGCCTCAATCTGTCCACTTGGCCAGTTGTGAGTGTACGGCACAACACGGATGATGGATTTAGCTGGAGCGTAATCAGCCAGCGCGCTCTTCACGGCCCCCAGGCCCACGTAGGACCGCGCATTAAGATATTCCATACTGAGGAGCTCGCCAAAATGATCCTGAAAAACATTGCAGTGGCAGGGGTGTGCCTGCTTGTGGTGTCCGTGGCGCCGCCGTTGCGTGCGCAGGGCGGTTGTGCGTCAGCACCGGACGCTGCGGTGCAGTGCTTTGTCGGGAACGCTGTGCGCACGAACCTGGTGACGCTGCAGTACGGCATGACCATGACGCAATTTAAGGCATACGGCGTGTCCGTTTCGAAGATCGTGCAGGAGCAGCCGACGGCTTTGGCAGTAGTGGGCCTGGCGAGCGCGGTGGCCGATGCCTTGCCTCCGACGAACGCGAACGGCACCGCCAATCAAGCGGCGCAAACTACCGCGATTGATGCCATCGTGGACGCAGGCCTCGCTAATAACATCCTCGTGCTGCCGGCGGAGACGACTCCGCAGGACTTGAAATGGTTTTCGCTCGATCTGGTGAACGTGATGAACACGAACAACGGGATACTTCTCTCTCCGGGTACGATGCTGCGCGTGATTGATTCCTACGTGGTGACCGCCACCACGAGCGGCACCGTGAATTGGACGCAAGCGAACTCCGGCATCGCGACGATGATTACCAACTTCGCCAGCGCTGGGCTGCTGAAGCTGCCAACCACGATCACCACAGCACAAGCCATCCAATTCGCGGAAGCCCTAGCGCAAGTTACCTACTCGTACAAGGCAGCCACGGGCCGCACGACGCTGTAGGCAGGAGCGGTACGCGATAACGAGCGGCCAGTAATACGGATGAGCGATCAATGAAGAGTGAAGGCGGCGCCGTGGGTGTGGATCGAGCGCTTCCGCGGCAGACTCGTTCGGTCAGTCGCCCCTCGAACTGACGAGAAAGCAGCCGCCGTTCGCGCGAACTCCTGTGTCGTTAAGAGCATCGGGTATTTCCTGTAGGTTGTTGATTCGTTTGACCCTCCGTTGGGCGTGTGCTACGGTGTTTACGGGCCATTTTTCAAAACTTTTTACTGGGGGAGAACAATTTCTGTTCTGGCGCTGTTATTTTTTTCCAGCCAGCTCGAAACGCTGATCACACAAACGGGTTGGGTGGCGCGAGTCGTACTGTGCATCCTACTAGTCCTCTCTGTTTTCTCGTGGGCTATCATTTTCCAAAAATCCCGGAGTCTCGGGCAAATCGAATCACAAACCAAGAAATTTCTGGAGATGTTCCGCGCGGGACGCGGGCTTCCTGATCCGGCGACGCTGCGGATGGGCGCCGGTGGAACTCCACTCGCGCACGTGTATCAGGCCGGATACCGCGAACTGGAAGCGCAACTGGGCACGCGCGAGCGGCGCCCGGTGGCTCCTGGCGTTGCGGAAGGCGGCACTGCTGTAGCCAGCGCGCCGCGGGTGAAGAATGCGAATGCTGTTGGCGTGCAGATGCAGGTCGCAGCGGGCGACGAAGTGCGCAAGCTGGAAAAATGGATGTCGTGGCTTGCGACTACCGGCTCGGTTTCGCCGTTCATCGGATTGTTTGGCACCGTCTGGGGCGTGATGGACGCTTTCGCTGGATTGGGCGATGCGGGTTCGGCAAGTTTGCGCGCGGTGGCGCCGGGAATTGCGGAGGCATTGATCACTACGGCGGCGGGATTGTTTGCGGCTATACCGGCGGTGATTGCTTACAACCATTATCTGGGCGGAATTCGGGGGATTGCGGCGCGCATGGATAGTTTTGCGGCGGAGTTCGTCGCAAAGATTGAAACGATTTATAGCGCGTAACAGAGCGGCTGGAGAAAGAAAAAGCAGATCCCTCGCCCGCTTCGCGGGTTCGGGATGACAACCTTATCTAATTACGTGTTCGGGTAAACAGAAAACCATGCCGCAGCTACAACGCGAAACCGGGCCGTCACTTTCGGAAATCAACATGGTTCCGTTTATTGACGTCGTGCTGGTGCTGCTTATCATTTTCATGATCACGGCGCCGATTCTGCAGTCCGGAATCGAAGTGGACGTGCCAAAAACGAAAACCGTGAAAGAGCTTACGCAGGTGCGCATGGTCATCACCATTGACCGCGCGCAACGCGTCTATCTGAACGACAAGCCGGTGAACATCCACGAACTTGGCGCGCAATTGCTTTCGCAGATGAAGGACCCGCAGCATCAGGCGGTGTATGTGCGCTGTGACGAGACGGTGCCTTTCGGTAGCTGGGCTACGGTAGTGGATGCGCTGCGGCAATCCGGCATACAAAATATAAGCGTGGTTACGCAGCCGCTCACCGAGCGCTCGGAAATTCAGTGACATGGCTACAGTCGCCGCCAACCCGCCTTCGGACAAATTAGCGGGGCCACTATCGGCTTCGCTGGTGTTGCACGCGGGGCTGGTGGTGCTATTCATCGGCTCGGCGATTTACAGCCAGCAGGGTGATTCGTGGGGCGGACCGGGCGGGGCGGTCACGGTGGGCGTGGTGGGAAGTTTGCCGGCAGTTCCGATGCCGCGGCCGGATGTGGAAACACCCAGCCGCGTGGTGGACGAATCCAAGGGCTTGTACAAAACCGAACCGCAACCTAAGCTCGAGCCTCCCCCGGACGTCACACCGATTCCGAAATTCGAGAAAAATAAACTGCCAAAATATGTGACGCGTAAATCGAAGATCCTGGAAAATCCCGCGCCTCCGCCGCCGAACGCAGTCCCCTACGGTGGGGGCGGCACTCCGACGGTGCCCTACAGTTCGTTCGCGATGGGAGCGGGTTCGACGACGCAGGCCGGAATGGGATTCGAAGGAGCCGGCGCGGGAAATTTTGGCGCGCGTTTTTCCTGGTACGTGGAAGCGGTGCAACGCAAGATCAGCAGCGGGTGGCTGCAATCCACGGTGGATCCGAGCGTGCAATTTGCGCCGCGGGTGGTGGCGACGTTCGACATTTTGCGCGACGGCAGCGTCACGAATATTCAAGTGACGAAATCCAGCGGGAACGCTTCGGTGGATTCTTCGGCGGTGCGCGCCATTCGCGACGCCAGCCCGATGCAACAGCTGCCTCCTGCGTATTCCGGCTCGAGAGTAAGCGTGGAATTTTGGTTTGATTTTAAGAGGTGAGGAAGCGTATGCGAGCCGCGGGCCGTGCGATAACGCGGCAGCGAACCAGCGCACAACAAACAATATGACTAGAAAACTCGCAATCATCGCAACACTGTTTACTGCGGCGCTGCTGCTCTGTGCTGGCAACGCTTCGGCGCAGGATTGGTTCAAGACCGGCACTGGCCTCGGCGTAAGCAAAGCGCGCGTGGGCGTGCCGGAATTCGCGGTGCGCCAACCCATTCCGCAGGCGCTGGAGAAAACTTTTCACGACGTGCTGTGGTCGGACCTGGAATTTTGCGGCGTGCTGGAGCTCGTCAGCCCCAGCTTTTATCCACCGCAAATGCCGAGCCAGCCGAGCGAAGTGAACTTCGCGGAATGGGCCGCCGCGCCGGCCAATGTTTACATGCTGGCCTACGGCAATTTGTCCGGTGACGCCACAAACTTAGCTGCCGCTGGCTACCTATCCGACGTCCACAACCCGCAAGCGCCGATCGCGCTGCAAAAAATTTATCGCGGCCCGGCCACCGACGCTGGCGCGCGCGCGCTGGCGCACAAGTTCGCGGATGATATCGTCGGGCTGCTCAGCGGCGGCTCACCCGGAATCGCGCAGACGCAGATCGCCTACGTGAGCACGCGCAGCGGCAACAAGGAAATCTGGGCGATGGATTACGATGGCCAGAATCAGCACCAGCTGACGCATCTGAAATCTATTTCGCTCACGCCGCGCTGGGCGCCGAGCGCGGATCGCATCGCGTTCACCTGTTACGTGCCGTTCCGCGGCATCACCTCGCCGCAGATTTGCTTGTATTCGGCGATTTCGGACCGGTTGATTTCGTTTCCGCGCTACCGCGGATCGAATAGTTCGCCGGCTTGGTCGCCGGACGGCACGCAAATCGCGTTTATGTCCAGCCAGAATGGCGATCCGGAGATCTATCTTTCCGATTCGAACGGCGGCGGCCTGAAACGCATCACGTTTGCCGCGGGTGTGAGCACTTCTCCGGCGTGGAATCCGAAAACTGGCAAGCAGATCGTCTTCGTCAGCGACCGCGGCGGCGAGCCAGTGTTGTATCTCGCAAATTCCGATGGCACCGACGTGCAGAAGCTGGACATGCCGGACATGGGCTACGTCGTGGACCCGTCATGGTCACCAAATGGACAATTGCTCGCATTTAGCTGGCGACGCCCGAGCGGTAACTTCGATATCTATATCATGGACATTGTGAACCGGCAGCTCGTGGAATTGACGCGCGACCAAGGGCGCAACGAGCGGCCCAGCTGGGCGCCGGACGGACGCCACATCGTCTTCGAATCCACGCGAACCGGCACGCGACACATCTGGTCCATGCTGGCCGATGGCAGCTTGCCGCGCCAATTAACGTATCAAGGCCAGAACGAATCGCCCAACTGGTCGCCGAAGTAAATTTGGCTGCGCGCGAACAGCGCCTGTGCGTCGTCGCGCTTCGCCGATTCTGGCACACAGTTTTTTTAGGCCCAGTAGCATCAGAGAAAAGCAACGGCACTAAATATCACGGCAGTTTCCGCAAGGAAACCCGGAAAATGCAGAAGGAGGCAACTCATGCAGGCGGGTACTATTCGGAAATTCACGCTGTTGTTGGGAATCGCTGCAGTATTTGCATTTATTGGCGGTTGTAAAAAGCAGGTGGCCACCGCGCCGCCGACTCACGCCGCACCCGCACCCGCTGCGCAGCCCACGGCGACGCTATCTGCGTCTCCGCAGCAGATTAATAGCGGAGACACTTCCACGCTGTCGTGGAATTCGACCGATGCCACCGACGCGGATATCGAACCAGGAGTGGGCAAAGTTGCGGTACAGGGTTCCACACCTGTGAACCCGACCAACTCGACGACCTATACCATCACCGTCTCCGGTGCGGGCGGAACTGGCACGGCCTCCACGCGCATTACGGTGAATGCGGGGGCTCCGGGAGTTCCTCCTGCCAGCAATCAAAGCATGAGCGAACTTTTCGAACAGAACGTGAAGGACGCTTACTTTGATTTCAACAAAGCCGATGTTCGCGCCGACGCGCGCGACGCGCTGGCCAAGACGGCGGAATTTTTGCGTTCCTATCCGCAAGTGCGCGTGACCATCGAAGGCCATTGCGATGAGCGCGGTTCCACGGAATACAACATCGGTTTGGGCGAACGGCGCGCGCAGGCGGCGAAGAATTATCTGATTTCGCTGGGCATCGGCGCGGGCCGCATGGACACCGTCAGCTGGGGCAAGGAACGGCCCTTCTGCACCGAGCACACCGAAGAGTGCTGGCAGCAAAATCGCCGCGCGCACTTTGTGGCGGCGCAGTAAACTACTGATTTAGGTTTTGCGATAACGTGGGGGCGGGTTTCCGCGACGTTGCGGGACCCGTCTCTGCGAATCAGGAAACCCAGCGTCGCTGATTTTTTGTTGGCGTCGCTCCCAGTCCTGTTCACTCGATTGAATTCAGTCTAGGAGGCAAGCATGCGCGCACGATCGGCAGTGCTCGCGGTGGCGGCGTTAGTTGTCGGCGTGGTCATGGGATCGATGTTGAACCCTCGGCCTACCGGCGCCGTTTCGAAGGAAATTATCCAGCTGCAGGAAGACGTTTCGCAGCTGCTGCAAGGCCAACAGACCATGCGTAGCACGATTGACGCGAATAACGCGTCGATGCGCACCCTGTTGCAGCAATCGCTGGATTCGGCGAACGCGCTGAACCAGCAGATGGCCACGCTGCAGAAGAACGTGCAGGAAGCGACGGCGAACAGCTCATCCCGGATTGACACGATGTCCACACAGACGCAGGGGATTTCCGACAATCTGCAGGACGTGCAGGCGCGTGTGGGCAAGGTGGCGGCGCAGATTAATGATATGCAAAGCACGCTGCAAAGTATCGACGGCCGGATCGCCGGCGGCGCCGCGCCCAGCGGTCCTCCTGCTGGCGGCGCGCCCAGCGGCGGCGCGAACGGAGCGGGTGGTGCGGGAGCCTCTCCGTCCACGGACAACTCAGGCGGCGCGGCGGGAAGTCCGTCTGGTCGCGGCGGTCTCTCGTCGCTCCCAGGAGCTTCTTCCGACACGCTCTATCAGAACGCTCTGCGCGATTTCACGACGGGAAAATACGATCTGGCGCGGCAGGAATTCGGAGATTATGTGCTGCACTTCCCTTCCACCGATCTCGCCTCGAACGCGCAATTCTATCTGGGGGAAGTTTCTTACGCGCAAGCGGACTATAAGGATGCGATCGCGCAGTACAACCTGGTGCTGGCGAATTATCCGCAGAGCTACAAACTCGCGGCGGCACTGCTGAAGAAGGGCTTCGCCGAACTGGAAATGGGCATGAAGGCTACGGGCACGAAGGACCTGCGCGAAGTGGTGCGTCGCTTCCCCGGCGCGGACGAAGCGCGCCGCGCGCAAGCCAAGTTAAAAGAAATTGGCGCGACGACTGCTGCGCCGCGTTCTTCCTCGCCACACTAAAAGAAGTTCGCCGCGTCAGTCCGCGCTCTGGATTCGTAGCGACGGCCTTCAGACCGCCATCTGTCCTGGTCACGCCCGCAGATCATCCGCCTGCCAATTCTGGATCATCTTCTTGATCGTCTTGCGATCGTTGACATTCTCGCCGAGAACTTTGCCGGCCAGTGCCGGCAACTCGGCGTCGCTGGCAAAGCGCAACGCGACCAGCTGGTTCACTGTGAACTCAGGAATGCGCGGCCGCAAATTCACCGGCAGCAGGCCTTGCATCCGCAACTGCATTTCGAGGCGAATCAGCCGGTCCTGCACAGCCAGCGCGAACATCCGCGCATAAAGCGCCAGCAAAACCAGCGCGAGCGCCACCACCAGCGTCTCGACTGATCCGCCGGAAGGCACGCGCACCACGCGAACAATCGCCCATACAAAGTTGAACACCAGTACCGGCAGCACAAAAAAATGAAACACCGGCACATACTTGGCGTGATTCTGAAAGCTTTGGGCCATGTCATCTCCTCCGGAAGCGAGCTATCTGCGGATGCCGCTGGATTCTAGCAAAATTTGCTCTCGCCGGGTTGCGCTCCGGATCCGCGCAGCCCCACGCGCGAGCCGCGATGCTGCCTGACGCCGCGCGCTATTTCTCGCCGGAGCGCTGTACATCGGCTATACTCGGTTCTTCAGGGAAATCCTCTTAAAACAGGCAGGAAACCAAATGTCAGTCAACAAAGTGATTCTCGTGGGGCGCCTTGGGCGCGATCCGGAAACCCGCTTTACCGGAGGCGGGCAAGCTGTCGCCAATTTTTCGCTGGCGACGGATGAGACGTACAAAGACAAGAACGGCGAGAAGCAGAAGCGCACCGAATGGCACAAGATCGTGGTGTGGGGCAAACAGGCGGAAATCGCGCAGCAATATCTGAAGAAAGGCTCGCTGGTGTTCGTCGAGGGCCGCATTCAACAGCGCGAGTGGCAGGATAAGGAAGGCCAGAAGCGCATCAGCTTCGACATTGTCGCCAATAACTTCCGCATGCTGGGGGGCCGCGCTGATGGTGCCGCAGCGGGAGCTATCGCGGGCGCGTCATCGCACGGCAGTGGATTTGGCGGCGGAGGCCGTTCTGCGGATCCGGATATGGAAGGCGCGCCGGCCGGCGATGAGTCTGGCGGCCACGGTCCGGAAATTTCCGACGAAGATATTCCGTTCTAAGAACATTTCTCTGCCCGCCACACCCGATGCCAACGGCGCCGGGGGAATATTGCGCGTGCAAGGGAATCGTTATTTCTTCGCACGCGCAATACCATACGGAGACCTGGCAATGAGCAGTTGCGCTTCGTCGCTATTAATCTTCACCAGATCAAACGAATAACCTTCCCGACCGTCTCCCGTAATTCTTATCGAGAAATAATAAGTCTTTCCCGACTCCGCGGTCAGGCTATTCAGTGAAACTTGCTGCCGGCTTGCCAGGTTGGACTGCCAGCGCGCGCAGAGGTGATGTTCACCAGGTTTGACGGTTACGAAGAAATAAGAATCGCCCTGATTTGCGCCGACCCAAGCGCCATCCAGCGCTATCTTCACGGTGATGTTGGCGATGTCGTAGACCTTTTGCGTTTCCACAATGTAGACGACTGCCTCGCCGCGCTCAGCAGTTGGCAGATGCTGTCCCTGGGGATCCGCTTTTACTTGGAAACTAACTTCGTCGGGTCCGCAAGCCGCTTCGGGATCGATAGGAGGCACATAGCTCTGCGCCGTGCAGGGCCATGCGAAAAGAACGAACGCGAGGAGGACTTTCATGCGTTGCTCCTGGTGGGCCGGGTCGTACGGATCGCGGGCCCACACAGCCCGTGGCACGGGGCGCGTAGCCACGGCGAGAACTAATGCTTCGGGTGCTCGGCTTCGTCTCGTTTGCGCTGCTCGTCAACGCGGTGCATGAAGGCTTCGAACTTGGGCAGCTGCTCGGGCGTCAAAACTGCGCGCACGCGGGCGCGGCCCTGTTGCCTCAGCGCTTCACGCTCCGCATCCGCCGGCGCATAGGCCGCGTGGATTTTCGCGCGGGTGTCGTCCACGATCGCGCCAAGCTGTTGCTGCTGGTCGGGCGTCAGCTGTAGTTCGTGCGTGAGGGCGTTGACCAACTCGTCGCGTGTCGGCGCACCAGGGGGATTCTGCCGGCCCCACACGCGCTCGCCCCACAAGTGATTTCCCAAGCCGCCGAGCAGCACGCCGAGCAGGAAAACCACGAACACCAGCAGTGCCGCTTCGCGCCGTGTTTTACTGTTTTCCATGACTCGTATCCGCCATCATTAATATCACTTCATCGCGATTCGCCGGCAGCGATGGCCGGTCCGGAGCAATCTCCGGCACACGATTTTCCGCCACGATCGATTGCTCCGATTGCAATTGACTCTGGCGGCCCAGATCGAACGAAACCAACATCACCAGCGCAAAAGCGGCTGTAGCCGCAAAGCGCCACGCCACTGACAC
Source organism: uncultured Acidobacteriota bacterium (assembly GCA_963786205.1). Lineage (GTDB taxonomy): Bacteria > Acidobacteriota > Terriglobia > Acidiferrales > UBA7541 > Palsa-295. The sequence continues at coordinate 1,164,262 of CAWAYG010000005.1, read as the reverse complement.
AACGGGACGCCAAATTGATTTGCCTTCGTTCGATTGCAGCTGCTGGCGGATGCGCGCCATCACGATCCGGCTGAAACCCGCACCGGGATCGGGCGCAGGCTCAGCGATGGCCAGCAAGCGCGCGCTGACCGCAGCGTCTTCTAGCGCCGCGCGGCACCCCGTGCAAGCCTGCAAGTGCTGGGCGAGGCTCACCGCTTCCGCACCACGCAGCGTGCCCTGGAGCTGATCTTCCAGCGCCGCCTCGTACTGCGGACATGCTGCGTAATTCACTTCCGCGTTCCTGTTCTCTGAATTCATGCTCATTTTCCTTATCCTTCCTTACCTTCCGCCGGCCCAGCCGGCTTGGAATGGAGGCGACGCTTATACACGTCCATCAAACGAGCACGAGCCCTGAACAGTCGCACTTTTACCGTATTCACGTTGAGTTCGAGAATTTCCGCAAGCTCCTGCACCGAAAATCCTTCCACTTCTTTCAGCACCAGCAACTCCCGGTCCTGCTCCGGCAATTTTTCCATCATGCGCTCGAGCAAATCGCGCGCTTCCGCACGGTCGCTGGAGCTTGCCGGCGGCTGGTCGGCCGAAACCACGCCGTCCAGCCGCGAAACTTGTTCCTCCGAAAGGTCCGCTTCGTAGACCAGCGGGCGGACCTTCTTCTTGCGCAGGTAGTCCCAGCACTCGTTCACCGATATCTTATACAGCCAGGTGGAGAAAGCAGCGCGCTGATCGAAGCGTTTTAGCGAAACGAATACCTTCAAGAACACCTGCTGCACCACGTCTTCCACGTCTTCGCGCCGGCGCAGAATGCCGCTCACCAGCCCGAACACACGTTGCTGGTGGCGCCGGATCAGCTCCTCGAAAGCGGCCTCTTCACCGCTCTGGGCCAACCGCACCAGTTGCCTTTCTTCTTCGCCTTTCTCTCGCCGGCTCACCGGGAGGGATAGCGCCGAAGCAGTGGCTGCCATGTTCTTTGGGACGTCAGGCACGGGATTCTGGTTACATCCGTAATTTTACGGCTCCCTCAAAATAGCTTGTTGCGGGAGATAGCTTATCATGTGACAATACCGCACATGATAATTGGAGAACGCATCCGTCTGCTCCGTGAAACAAAGAAACTTTCCCAAGGCGACATCGAGAAGCGCACTGGGCTTCTGCGCTGTTACATTTCGCGCGTCGAAAACGGCCACACCGTTCCGGCGATCGAAACGTTGGAAAAGTTGGCGCGGGCCATGGAAGTCCCGCTCTACCAGCTTTTCTACGACGGCGAAGAACCGCCCGTGCTGCCGAACCTTCCCAAGCGGAAGTCGGCGGACGATATCGCGTGGGGAAGCCGTGGGAAAGATGCTCGGGCCCTGGGACGTTTCCGTCGCTTGCTCGGTCGTATTGATGAAGGCGACCGCCGCTTGCTGATGTACATGGCCCAGAAAATGGCTAACCGCTAAGAATCCGCTGTCGGGGATTTCTTGCGCGGCGCCTGCCCTATTCCCACTCAATGGTGCTCGGTGGTTTCGAGCTGATGTCGTAAACGACCCGGTTCACACCGGGGATCTCGTTCACTACGCGCACCGAAATCCGTTCGAGCACTTCACGAGGTAGTCTGGTCCAATCAGCGGTCATCGCGTCCAGCGAATCCACGACGCGCACGGCGATGGTGTAGCCATACGTCCTGCCATCGCCCATTACTCCTACACTCTGCACTGGTAACAGAACCGCAAACGCCTGCCACACCTTTTCATATAGCCCCGCCCTGCGGATTTCCTCTACGACCACGGCATCGGCGGCGCGCAGCGTTTCCAGTTTCTCGCGGGTGATCGCTCCCAGCAGACGTACGGCTAGGCCCGGGCCCGGGAACGGGTGCTTGACGAGGATTTCCTCCGGCAGGCCCAATTCGCGCCCGATTTGGCGTACTTCGTCTTTGAACAGATCACGGAGCGGCTCAATCAGGCCGAAAGGCATGTCCGCGGGCAGGCCGCCGACGTTGTGATGCGATTTGATGACGGCGGACGGGCCCTTCACGGAGACCGATTCAATTACGTCTGGATATAGCGTTCCCTGCACTAGGAATTTCACCGGCAGGCCTGCGGTATTGGCAAGTAGCTTGCGCTGCTCTTCGACGAACACGGAAATGAATTGGTTGCCGATGATTTTTCGCTTTTGCTCGGGGTCGGTGACGCCTGCGAGCTTGCCCAGAAAACGCTCGGAAGCGTCCACGCCGATCACCGTGAAACCCATGCGTTCCCGCAAGAGCTCGAGCGTCTCGCGGTATTCGTTGCCGCGCAGCAGGCCGGTATCCACGAACACGTTGATCAGGCGGTCGCCAACCGCGCGATGGACCAGGGCGGCGGCCACCGCGGAATCCACTCCGCCGCTAAGCGCACAGATCGCGTGGGCACCTTCGGCTTGTTTGCGGATGGCCTCCACGCTCGCGGCAATGAAGCCCGCGCGGTTCCAGTTCTGCTTCGCGCCGCAGATGGCGAAAATAAAATTCTGCAGAATTTCCGTGCCGCGATCGGTGTGATTTACTTCGGGATGAAACTCAACGCCGTAGATCCGCTTTTCGAGGTGTTCGACGGCCGCGATGGCGTTGTCCGTACGCCCAGTAATGGCGAAGCCTGCGGGAACTTCGATGACGTGGTCGCCGTGGCTGTTCCAGATTTTCAGGTGGTCAGGTATGCCACTGAATAACGTCGAGGCGCAGGCCATGTCCAGCTGCGCAGGGCCGTACTCGCGGCGCGCGGCGGGCGCGACTTTACCACCTAGTGAATGCGTCAGCCACTGCATGCCGTAACAGATGCCGAGCACTGGAACGCCCAGCTGTAGCACCTGTGGATCGCACAGCGGAGCGTCCTTGTCGTACACCGAACTGGGGCCGCCGGACAGAACGATGCCCACAGGTTCGAGCGCGCGGATTTCCTCAAGCTTCGCGGTGCACGGCAGAATCGCGGAGAACACTTGCTGCTCGCGGATGCGCCGCGCGATCAGCTGCGTGTACTGCCCGCCGAAATCCAGGACCACAATTCCCTGTCGCGTGCTCACCGTGCCTCCGGCTTGCTGCTGCACTACGGTTCCGGCATTCGCAGTCATAAGTTCCCTCGAATTCGTACTAGCGCAAAACAATATTTACGAGCTTCCTGGGCACCACGATGGTTTTCATGATTTCCTTGCCGGCGATCAGAACCGCGATGCGCGGATCGGTGGTCGCGCGGTTCAGAGTTTCGTCCTCGCTCAGATCGTCTTCCACGAGGATCTTGCCGCGCAGGCGGCCGTTGATCTGGATGATGACTTCAAATTGTTCTTCGCGCGCCAGCTCCTCGCGATACTGGGGCCACTTCTCGCGCGCCAGACTGGTCGGGTGCCCGAGCATCTGCCACAACTCCTCCGCGATGTGCGGCGCCATCGGCGAAAGCATCAGCAGCAGTGCTTCCAGCACGCGCTTCAAGATCATCGGACTCAGCTCGACGTCCAGCGGCTCCTGCGCGTGGATCTCGTTCGTCAGCGTCATGAGCAGCGAGACCGAGGTGTTGAAGTGCCAACGCACCTCGAAATCATTGGTGATGCGCTTCAGCGTCTGGTGCACTTTGCGCACCAGCAGCTTTTCCTTCGCGGTCGCATTGCTCAAATCCGTTTGCTGCGACAGATCGGTTTGAATGCCGCGCAGCCTGTCAGCGTGGTCCGTCACCAGTCTATAGACCTTTTTCAGGAAGCGCGCCGAGCCTTCGATCGCCTCTTCGCTCCACTCCAGGTCTTTTTCCGGAGGCGCGGCAAACAAAGTGTACAAACGCCCGGTATCGCAGCCATATTTATCGGCCATCTCAATCGCGCCCACCACGTTGCCGCGCGATTTAGACATCGCGACGCCGCCCTTCTGCACCATGCCCTGCGTGAAGAGCCGCGTGATTGGCTCGCTATGATTCACCAGGCCGATATCGCGCATCACTTTGCAGAAAAATCGCGAGTACAGCAGATGCAGAATGGCGTGCGTGATGCCGCCAACGTACTGGTCAATCGGAAACCAGTAACGCACTTTTTCCTTATCGAATGGCGCGGAGCTATTGTGCGGATCGGTGTAGCGATAGAAATACCAGGAAGAATCAACGAACGTGTCCATCGTGTCCGTCTCGCGTTGTGCCGGACCGCCGCACTTCGGACAAGTGGTGTTCACAAATCCGGGCGAGCCCGCAAGCGGCGACTGCCCTTGACCTGTGAGCGTCACATTTTCAGGTAAACGCACGGGCAATTGATCGTCCGGCACCGCAACAATCCCGTCTTTCTCGCAGTAGACGATGGGAATCGGCGTGCCCCAATAACGCTGCCGCGAAACGCCCCAATCTTTTAGCCGATAGGTAGTCTCGCCCGCGCCGTAGCCCTTGGCCTGCGCGTCGGCGATCATTTTTTCCTGCGCCGGTTCGGTGGTCAAGCCGTCATAAGGGCCGGAATCCACCACGCGCCCGTACTCCGTAAACGCTTCGCTCATGCGATCAATGCGCAGCGGCACCCCGGTTTTCGGTTGCACCACAATTTTCACTGGCAGATGATATTTTTCCGCGAATTCGTAATCGCGTTCGTCGTGCGCGGGAACGCACATCACCGCGCCGGTGCCGTATTCAGCCAGGACAAAATTCGCCACCCAAATCGGAATATGCGCGCCGGAAAATGGATTCACCGCGAAGCGCCCGGTAAAAAATCCCTCTTTTTCCGCCAGCGCGATGTCCGCCGCGCGCGAGCTTTTCTGGCGCATGACTTTCAGTTGCGCGTTCAGCGCTCCTTGCCCCGGAACGCCGGCAAGAAGTTCGTCGAGCTTGGGATGGCCAGCGGAAATCACCAGCGCCGAAGCGCCGTAGATCGTATCAATGCGCGTGGTAAAAACCTCCAGCGCCACACCATCCATTTGCGAGACGGCAAATTTCACGCGCGCGCCTTGCGATTTGCCGATCCAGTTGCGCTGCATCGCCAGGACGCGCTCCGGCCAGCCGTCTTCCAGCTGTTTCATATCCGCCAACAGTTCGTCGGAATATTGCGTGATGCGGAAAAACCACTGCTCCAGCTCGCGCACTTCCACCAGCGTGGTTTCGTGCCGCCAACAGTAGCCGTCAATCACTTGCTCGTTCGCCAGCACCGTCGCGCACTCCGGGCACCAGTTCACTTTGCTTTTCTTGCGAAACGCGATCCCCTTCTCAAACATGCGCAGAAAAAGCCACTGATTCCAGCGGTAATATTCCGGCTCGCAGGTGGAAATTTCGCGGCGCCAGTCATAGCTGAATCCGAAGCGGCGCATCACGTGGCGAAATTCAGCGATGTTACCCTTGGTCCACTCCCGCGGCTGCGTACCGTTCTTGATTGCGGCGTTTTCTGCCGGCAAGCCGAACGCATCCCAGCCCATCGGATGCAACACGTTGAATCCGCGCATGCGTTTGTAACGCGCCACGGCGTCGCCGATGGTGTAATTGCGCATGTGTCCCATGTGCATCGTGCCGGAGGGATAAGGCAACATTTCGAGGATGTAATATTTGGGGCGTGAGGAGTCGTTATCTACGGCGTTGAAGGCTTGTTGCTCTTCCCACACTTTCTGCCACTTTGCTTCGATTTGCGCGGGATCGTAATTTGCATGTTTGTGGTCGGAATCGGCCAAGTTCACTTCCCTCGCGAGCGTGATTTCGCCTTCTTCCGTGTTTTGGAAGTCGTTTTCGTGCGCCGCGAGGTTGCTGCTTTCGCAGACTTCGCCTTTTTGGCGCGATGCGGGCGCGGCTTCATGCCGTTGCCGTTGGCCGTTACCACGCGCCCCAGCAGTTTCCACAGCGCCGCGACGTTGCGGCGATCGTCGCCCGGCGCATCAATCGGCGTTTCCAAAATGAAAGCGCGCGCGGCGAGCAGCGGATGATTCAATATGCGGCCGAAAGCTTCCAGGCCAATTTTGCCCTTGCCGATATGCTCGTGGCGATCCACGCGCGAGCCTACATGCGTCTTCGAATCGTTCACGTGCACCACGTATACGCGGTCGAGTCCCACGGTGCGGTCTAGTGCTTGCAAGGTGTGCTCGAGCCCTTCCGCCGTGCGCAGATCCCATCCCGCGGCGAAGGTGTGCGCCGTGTCGATACAGATGCCGAGCGGCAGGTCGGGCGAAGAATCCAGAATCGCGCGCAGCTCTTCGAAGCGCGAGCCGATCGAAGTCCCCTGCCCCGCGGTATTTTCCAGCAGAATTTTCAGGTCGCCGAGTTTCAGCCCGCGCGCGGCTTGCTTCAACCCCTGCGCGATCGCAGCGACGGCTTCCAGCGGTGTGCTCTCGCGTCCGCTGCCGGGATGCGCCACCAGATAATCCGCGCCCAATGCGATCGCGCGGACCAATTCCTGATGAAAGGCCTGCACGGAACGCGTGCGCAACACCGGATTCGGCGAGGCCAGGTTAATCAGGTAATTATCATGGATGACGAGCGGCCCAAGCCCGAGTTCCTTGCGCCGCGCGCGAAAACGAGCGGCTTCGGCTTCGGCGATGCGCATGCCGCCGCGATTCCACATGCGCGGACTCGACGAAAAAATCTGCAGCGCGTTCGCGCCCAGGCTGTGCGCGATCTCCAGCGAACTGCTGATGTCACCTGCGATGGACGTGTGTATCCCAATGCGGATGCTGCCATCTTTCCACGCGGGAATTTCAGGGGGCGGTGGTGCTTCCGGGCGGTACTCGTCGGCGGCATCGAAGGCTAGTGTACTGCTGTGGTTTTCTTCCGCCATTCCCTCTGGGTGTCCGGGTGCCCTACGAGTCGCAGTGCGGGCAACGCCTCAGGGCGCTTCGCGCGCACATGCTGAAACATTCATTTTAGCGGAAAGCGCACAGTTGCGCAAACACTCATAAACGGACGCAGCCGCCGCATTCGTCGCCGAGATTCACAAAATAACGCAGAGCCTTCGCAAATTTGCGCTTGACAACCCATAACCATATGGTTATGATTCCCGCCATGCAAGCCCAAGTCGCAACGGACCATGTTTTCGCCGCCCTCGCCGATCCCACCCGTCGCGCGATCTTCGAGCATCTGGCGCGCGACGGCGAACAGAACGTGCGTTCTCTGACGGCTCGCGCGGGCATATCGCAACCGGCGGTGTCCAAGCACTTGGGAATCCTGAAGCACGCCCGGCTGGTGCGCGACAGACGCGCCGGCCGCGAGACCCACTACAGCGCGCAACCGCAAGCCTTGAAGCCCATGCTCGACTGGATGGGCATGTATGCCGCTTTCTGGCACGACCGTTTCGATCGCCTCGAATCTCTTTTGAAAAGGATGGACCAATGAACGAACCTGCAGCTTCACGCTCCCTCGTCATCGAACGCGAAATGCCGCACCCTCCGGAAAAAATCTGGCGCGCGCTCACGCAGGGCGCGTTGGTCGAAGAATGGCTGATGAAGAACGATTTCCAGCCGGTCGTCGGCCACCGGTTCAGTTTCCGCTCCACGCCTGTGCCGGGGTGGGACGGGGTCATAAATAGTGAAGTCCTCGAGATCGAACCGAATTCAAGGCTCTCTTACAGTTGGGGCACTATGGGAACGATGAGCGTTGTCACCTGGACGTTAACGCCGACCACGGCCGGCACGCATCTGCGCATGGAGCAGACCGGCTTCCGCTCGGAACAAGATGCCAACTACAAGGGGGCGACCTACGGCTGGACGAAGTTCATCGGCAACATGGAGCGTGTCGTTGGAGGGTTGGACTAAGACGGATTGGACCAAGGAGGACCGGCCTAAGGAGGGCCGGAACAAAGGAGGGTTGGACGGACATGAGCCAAAGCATCGTACGTTGGATTTTTCGCTGGATTCACATCGTCTTTAGCATCCCGATACTCGGTTATATTTACAGTCCATTTGAAGAAATTCCAAAGTACGCACCCGTTGTGCGGCGTGTCTTCGTTCCGATCATGGTCGTTTCGGGATTGTGGATGTGGAAGGGCCATCTCCTGCGACGGCTGATTCCGAAACGATCGGTCCGACAGAGCGCTACGGTCTGAGCGCGGCAGGCGATTGATATAGACTCCGAACTTCCAGGATGATGACATGAAAAAGTCGGGCGCGAGCCAAGGCCAACCGGCGTCGGAGCTTATCTCGCACAGAATCGCCGAGCTCGGCGATTGGCGCGGGAAAACTCTCAGCAGAATGCGCAAGCTCATCAAGGCGGCAGACCCAGGCGTCGTCGAGGAGTGGAAGTGGATGACCCCAGTTTGGTCGCACGATGGCATCATCTGCACCGGCGAATCCTACAAGAATGTAGTGAAGCTCACCTTCGCCAAGGGCGCGTTTCTGAAGGATCCGGCGCGTCTGTTCAACTCGAGTCTCGACGGGAACTTACGCCGCGCGATCGACATCCAGGAGGGAGAGGAAGTTGACGAGTCCGCATTCAAGGCGCTCGTTCGCGAAGCGGTTGCCCTCAACAGTTCTTTTAAGCCGCAACGCTCGAAGAAAGCGAAATCGTAAGGGATTCCGCCGCCTCAGCGTTCTCTTTCCCGGCAAAACTTCGTCCGTTTCTACGTGACCGAGAGCACTCCGGCATTCACGAGCTCGCGCGCGAAATCGCACCTGGAACTCGCTGTCGCGCGCATCTATCATTCCCGGCGGGAGATTCGGATGACGTTGCCTCGTTTGGGCCTGTACATAATCGTTGTTGCTGTGCTGTTCGCGCGTGCGCGAGGTTTGCCTCTTGCCGCGGACCGCGGGACCAGGCCTCGCAGGGCGCTGTGGACAGCCAAGCGTTTTCCTGCAATCGCACATGACGCCCGCCGGGCCCGCCGCTACACTTTCGAGCTCAGCTCGGAAGACCTCTCCTTCATCAACGCCGACAACAAACGCGTCTTCGAGCCGGGCCTCTTCGACGTTCAAATCGGCGGCCTCAAGCAAACCTTCGAATGGAAGTAGATGTGAAAATGAGAGTAAGGGTGGGGCGAGGCCGCGCCGTACAAACGGGGCTTCAGGGGCTAAAGCCCCTTCCTTTGCTGGGCTTAACGGCGGGGCTGAAGCCCCGCCCTTCCGGGTCGTCCATTCATCAGATCACCCCCAGCCGCAATCAACCCTTCGACCATCGCCCCTCACTTGACTGTGCCAACGCCAGCGCACATAATCCGCCCATCGAGGCCCTTCCATGCAGCGCCGCACTTGGTACCGGGAGGCAAACCGCGCGTCTCGAACGTGGTTTTTTGCCGCGTTACTTTTCTGCCTGAGCTTTTTTGGCTGCGACAATTCTTGCTTCGTATTTGTCTCCAACCCCGGTGGCTCAATCTCGACCAGCACCCCGAGCTGCCAGTTGAACACCGCTACCGGCACCGTGCGCTTGCGCATAAACGCGCCACCCACGGCCCCCACGGAAACAACGCAAACTAGCGTCCAACATATTTTCGTGACGCTCCGCGGCATTGAGACCATCGCGAGCGCCCTCGCCGACGACGATTCGCCCGACTGGCGGGAATTGGCTCCGAAGCTGGCAACACAACCTGTCCAGCTCGACCTGCTCGCGCGCGTCGCCGCTTCCTGCGCCCGGAGCACGTTTGAGGAGGTCGCCGTCCCTGCCGACGCGTACCGCCAAATCCGCTTGCGCTTGGCGTCCAATCAGCCGGCAACCGATGAATCGGCTCCCGAAGAAAACGCGTGCGGAAGTGCGGGCTTGAACTGCGTCGTCACATCCGATGGCAGAATCCGCCCGCTCGTCCTGGATCGCCCCTCTGCACAGTTTCAAATTCCGTCAAACCACATTTCCGGCGGCTTTTTTCGAGTCCTTCCGGAAACAGCCGTCAACCTCAACATCGAATTCGATCCTCAGTCCACGCTTCTATTTTCCGCGGACGATCCCGTTCGCTTAGTCCCGGTCTTCAACGTAGAGGCGCAGGCCTCCTGCGACTCCGCGGCCACGCCAAACCAGTAGTCCACCGGCTGGAGATTTTCGGCGAAGGCAAACGACGGCCCGTCCAAAGAGCCGTCTTCCGGTTGATGTAGAATGTCCAGCGGTAGACCCGAGGAGGATCATATGTCTGCGGCATATCTGCTGAAAACTGAGCCGTCCGAGTATTCTTTCGCGGATCTGCAGCACGACAAGGCGACGATCTGGGATGGCATATCGAATCCGGCGGCGGTAAAAAATCTGCGTGAGATGAAACCTGGCGCGAAGCTGATCATCTACGAAACGGGCGACGTCAGGAGCGCGGTGGGTACCGCATCCGTCGTATCTGTAGATGCTTCCGATCCCAAAAATCCGCTGGTCAAAATTGCCGCAGGAAAACCGCTGGCTAAACCTGTTTCGCTCGCGGAAATCAAAGCGAACAAGCTCTTCGCCGCTTCACCGTTGGTGCATCAAGGACGACTTTCCGTGGTGCCACTCACGAACGAGCAGCATCACGCGCTCGCAAGTAGCTAATCGCGCGGCTCACTGCACGATGACGGTGAGCTTCACGTTGTGAATCGCCCCACCCGCCGTTCCAGTCACCAGCACAGTATACGTGCCGGATGGAGCTGGAGTCGTAGTCGGCGGCGGGGGCGGAGGGGACGTGGTGCCACCACCGCTGCCGCCGCAAGCCGTCTGCAGCGCCAAGCTCGCGAAGATGCATAAGCTCGGCGCCAACTGCCAGCGCCGCTTGCGGCTGGAACAGGTCAGGAACAACAGCACGACCAGTACGGCAACGCACTCACCTAAAATCATCCCGTCGCGCCGGCCCGATTGCAACGGAAATGCCTGGGCAGTTTGCGCGGGAATGAACGCATTGATCATGACCGAAGCAGTTGTGCCGGCGGCGGCGGAGGCAGGGCTCACGCACGCAATGCTGCTGGAGGATGGAGCACAAGTCAGCGCAACCGCCTCGCTCGCGCCATTCAAACCCTTCAAAACCAAGCTCGCCGTTCCCGCTTGACCGGACTTTATTTCCAGTTGCGTTTGCGCAAACGACATTTCAAAAGCCGTCGGCGTAACCGACACAGTCACCGGGGCGCTCGTGGACGGATTGAAGGTCAGGCCGAAGTCTCCCGAATATACGGCCGTTATTGGGTCGCGTCCATTGGGCAGTGCTGTGCTTGGAATCGTGATGGTTTCCGCCGACGCGGTGGCTCCAGATGGTGTCAGGTTGCCGAGTGCAACCTGCTCTCCGCCAACGTAATAGCCGACAAATCCGCTCGGCGCAATCTTTGCTCCCGCACCTCCCTGCACCGTCGCGGAAAGCTTCACGTTCATGTTACTGGCGATGGTCGTCGGACTGACGGTGAGCGTGGTCGTCGTCGGCAACAGACTCGAGGCAGCCACTGTGATCGGTCTGGGATAGGTGAGCGTGGCGCCGTTCCAATTGGCGTCGCCCGCGTAGCTTGCGCTTAAGGTCAGAGTACCGGATGCAATATTTGAAAACGTGACGGTGGCACGTGAATTACTCGGGCGGCCCGTCGTAGCTGGCGCGAGCGTGACCGCCTGCGTCGCACCGCCCAGCGTTACGTTCACACTTCCCGTCGGCGCTACTCCCCCGCCCGCGGCTCCAATGAAAATTCCTACCGCGACGTTGGATCCGGCCGGAATGGGAAGGGGAGGGTCGCTAAGGAGCCCCGCCGGAAGCTCAGGGTTCAGTATGAGTTTGGGCATGCCTTGCGCGACAGTAAACGTGACCGGGCCGCCAGAAGAAGCATTGTAGCTGGCATCGCCCGAATAGTTGGCCGTAACCGAATGCGCGCCAAGCGCCAAGGTGTGTAGGGTGGTGGCAGCGATTCCGGCACTGTCCAACAGGACTTGTTCGGAGGTTGCTCCATCAGTGAAAGTCACGGTCCCGGTGGCGAGCCCCAAAGTGTGGCTGTTCACGCCAGTGGGGTCAGCTGCAAGAGTCCACTGGCAGCTGAACGGCAATTGCTGGCCGTTTGTCACAATTCCAATGTGCTCGATGTTCGTTGTGTAGTCTATATACACGTAGTTGACGACAGGCGTAACGGCGCTGGGCTCCGGCGTCACTGTGAGAGATACCGGCGAGGATGTGCTGGTGGCGTAGGTGCCATCTCCGGCGTACTGCGCTGTTACTTGGTACGTACCGCCCGGAAAATAATTCACGGATGCGTCCGCCGTTCCGTTCGCCAGTGGAATGGCGCTTGCCTGGTGCAGCGGCAGCGTGTCGGTGGTCGCGATGTCGATGTCTCCAGACGGCACGCCCGAACCCGATGCAGGCGCGACCGTGGCATTGATCGTAACTGGGCTACCATGTACAACGGTTGCAGGCGAGAGCGCCAGCGTAGTGCTGGTGGGTAGAAACGAAATCTTGCCCCAGTTCGTGACTAACAGGTTGGCATCGATGCTGGCCAGTCCGCTCGCAAGATCGTAGCCCGCCGCCGCCGGATATTCTTGCAACGAATAAAAACCGTCTCCGTTCGTGTCCAGAGAACAATTCGGAGTCCCGGTCTGGCACTGCACGTTGTTGCTTCCCAGAGTGATGTCGTGAAATACCGCGGGCTGCTGCTGTGCCAGCGCATACAACGTGAAATCCGCCTGCCCTTGCCGGCCATATTTCTGGTTGATCAGCGCGAGGATTCCAGCCATCGCCGGCGCCGAAGCGGAAGTCCCGCCCACCAGAAACACATTCGGCTGCGCGCCGCCCGTGGCAATACAATCCCCGGTATTCACACAAATGGGATACGCGCTCAGATTAATCCCGGACGATGCGAACAAGGAAACGTCCGGGATATCGCGCACGTTGTCGTTGGGCACGCCTGGCGCATTCTGCCAGATCGGTTTCGGATATCCGGCTTGGCACGTATTGACTCCTGGCGCGGAGGACGTGGATACGGCGCAACCGCTCGCTCCTCCGCCTCCGCCCACCGTCGGTCGAAACGGCAACTCAGCAAAACCTGATGTCACATTCAGGCCAAACGCCTCGTTCCAAGGCTGCTCAGGCAGCGGCGCGATCAGCGAGCCCTCGCTCGAATCGTTGCTTTGATTCCAGAGAGTAGCCGCACTGGGAGCACCGATTTGGTAATCGCTGTAATAAAAATCCGTCCCGCCCACGGCGACGTTCCACGGACTCGAAGCGAGCCCGTTCACGGCTAAGCCATCGGTCGCGAATAGAACGCCGGCCGGGTCGCAGCCCGCCGATCCGCTATCGCCACTGGAAACGAAAACGGTTTGGCCTTGGGCGGCGGCCTGCTCCCAGAGTCCCGACCATAGTTGGTTGCCGGCGTCTCCCAGGTGCATTTCACACTCGCCGAAACTCACGCTTAACACGGCGGCCTGGTTATCTTCGACGGCGCGTAAAGCAGCTAGGACCAAGGGTTCCTGCACGTCGCTGCCGTTCGCAATGTACAGATTCACTGTGGCATTGGGCGCCACCGCACCGCTCTGTTCCACGTCTAGATAGGCTTCCAGCTGCGCGAGGCCCGTTTCGCCGGGATCCGCACCGTCTATGACCACCTGCGGAGGATTATTGGATAGGTTGAAAAGCGTCCGGTAGGCGTTCGGCAGAGTGAGATCAATGTTGGTTTCATTGATGATGCCGATGGTCTGCCCGGAGCCCTTGGTTCCCGCTTTGTACAAAGGCCCGAGATCATATTGCGTCGCGAAATCCTCAGGCGCCAGGGCGTAAAAATTTGTCATTCCATCCGGATTCGTGAACTGCGGCGTCACGCGATTTGTAAGCGGAGAGTACGCGGCTGTTCCGGCGGAGCGCACGTAGGGTTTCGCGCGAAAATTATTGAGAGGTGAGACACCATAAACAAGGGCCGCAAGAGCTTGCGGAATTGCGATATCGTTCGCGTTCGCGTAGTGGATCTCATTCTGGACGTTGTATTGATGAATTTGCGTGTGGAAGGCATCACGTAATTGTCCCGCGGTGCCCGAAAATTCGATGAGCCGCTTTCCTTTGCTGACTCCCGCCACGGCGAAGCCATGTCCGGCCAACCAACTCGTGGCGATTTGCGCGTCGGCATCCGCCGGCCCAAACTGACGGCCGAATTGTTCCGGCGTGATCCATTGGTGATAGCCGGCATTCCCTGGCGTGTGCACTGTCCGCAGAAATTGCCGCAGGCCGGCTTCGCGTTCTGGCGGGCGGTTCAGGATCAGGAGCATTCGTTGCGCGGGGAACGAATCTGGCACGGGGCCTTGATCGTAGCGTGGCTGGGCGAGCGGATGAACTGTGCTGTGGAGCGTCACGAGCTTCGACTCGTCGATGGCTTCGGTAACGAGTCGCGATGGAGAATTCTGTGCGCGCGCCAAATTCCCAAAGCACAGGCCGAAAATCAACGCGCACGTCACGGGCACCAGAGAGAGCGGGCTGGGGGTGCTCTTCACGGCGATCACCTCAATACAGGTCTATTGCATTTAAGAGACACACGCGCGGTGTGCACGCACGGCACGCCTGCCACGCCGTACAATTCCGCGGGGAGCTATACTATAACCGTCGAGTCAAGTCAGGAAGCCGTGAATTGGGGATTGCCGCACCAGCGCCGTAGGCGCGGCAAAAGCTGGCCCAGGCCGGGAGGCTTGGGAATCGTTTCGAGAAGAGTCCGGAGCGCCGTAGGTGCGACACAGCTTCTGCTGCAGCTGCGGCGCACCGTTGCTGGCTATTTCGTTTCTGGCAAAAAGCTTACCATGTTCGCATCGCCCGACGGCGTCTAGTCGCCGAGCGCCGCCGCAGACGTCGCACCGTAAAAGCTGTACCAGGGCTTTGCGGCGGTGAGGCGCGAGTTGACGTTCTTGATGTTCTTCACGCCTTGATCGCTCAGCCAGTCTTCCAGCGCCTTCGGGCCTTGCTTGCCATAAATGGGGATGCCGTCTTTCCACGTGGCACGGCCGCACAACACGCCGGAAAATTCCACGCCGGATTCAGCGGCGAGATCCAGTGTCTCCGCAAACACATCGTTGTTCACGCCCGCGGAAAGATAGATGAAAGGTTTTTTTGCGCCAGCCGCGGCGCGGCGGAAATGTTCCTTGGCTTGATCGCGCGTGTAGGCACTATCGCCCTTGCAGGATTTCGTGCCCGCCACGAAAGCCATGTTCACGGGCACCTCAACCTTCAGCACGTCCACGCCGTATTGCGGCTTGGAAAATTCCTCCATGCTCCCGCGCACGACTTCGGGCTTTTGCTTCGCGTACTCGATTCCCTTCTCGTCGCCGTTCTCCACGTAGCCCACAAATTCCAGGAAAAATGGCACGTCCGCCGCGGTGCATTCTCCGCCAATGCGCTCCACCCATGCGTGCTTGATGTCGTTCACCTCCGGCGGATCGAACGGCGTGTAGTACAGCAAAATCTTGATGCAATCCGCGCCCGCGCCCACCAAACGATGCACGGACCATATATCCAGCAGGTCGGGCAAGCGCCCGGGACGCGTATTGTCGTAGCCGCTATTTTCGTAGGCCAGCAGCAATCCGGCATTCCTTGCGCGCGCTCGTGCCGCCGGCAAACCATACTCCGGATCCAGCAAAATGGCGCTCGCGTGCGGCGTCAACACGCGCGTCACAATCGTCTTGAACTCTTCCAGCATGTGCGCGGGCACGTCTTTCTTGTCGATGCCCTTATCCTTCGCAATCGCGCTCTTCAGTGAGCCGCGCTGGTCCATCGCCGCCGCGGCGATCACGCCGCGTGCATCCGATACCGCTTTCAGCCCCTTCTGTTTGCCAGGAGTAATTTTCATTGGAGCCCTCCGCAGGGTTCGTAAAACCGGAACGCGGCATTTTAGCACGAGAGCTAACGCCCGCGGTACGGCGGAAGGTGTTGGTAGCATAGGCAATCCTGCCTGTGCCGAATCTGCAAGTCTGCTCCGTGACGAAAACTCCGTGCAACGGCGCGTGCCTCGTTGCACCCGTCCTACATATTCACTCCGCTGAGAAATCCACCCAGATGCCCGGTGATTGCCAGCAGCGCCACCCCCGCAAATTCCAAGACCAATCGGTAATTCGGCAAGGTAGTTCCGCCACCGCGTCGGGCGCGAAAGTGTATCCACCAAACTGCCCAGATCAGCGCCGTCGAAGCTAATCCAAATACCATGTGCAGCCGCAGTATCCCGCGAACGCGATGCCCTTCGAGCGCCCACTGCCACGCCACGAGCCCGGCTGCCACTGCTGGCAGCGCCATCACCGCCGCCAGCAGCAAGTTAACGTAGGCCACGTACCCCAGCGCCTGTCGTTTCGTCCACTGCGCCGCAACGTCCAGCGCCACTCCGGCGATGAACAACGCGATCGGAAAATGGATCAGCACCACATGCTGCGCATGCTTTTCCATCAGCATCTGCTTCAAATCGAAAGGGTGCACGGCATAGTCTCCTTACTGCACGACCACCTGGCCGGTCATCTTCGGGTGGATCGAACAGAAATACGAATAAGTGCCGGGTTTGCTGAAGACGAACGAAAACTTATCGTCCGTGTCCAGCGCTTTGGATTTGAACACTCCATCGGTGCTCACCACCGTGTGCGGAATATCGTCGCGATTCGTCCACGTCACGGTCGTGCCCACCGGCACAGTGATCGCCGTCGGCCCAAAGCTGAAATTGTCAATCTTCACTTCCGCGGTCGTGGCCGTCTTATCTTGCGCGGCGGCACCGCCAACTTGGCCCGCAGTCGCAAACATCGCTACCAGGACAACAACCATGCTCGCCAAACCCATCCTTACGAATTTTCCTTTCATGACCTTCTGGTCTCCTTGAAATTCAAATTTAATTTCACGATGCCTGTTGCGTGATGTGCAGCGGCCTCAACCTCATCCCAATTGCGAATCCACGATCGCGAGCGCATGCTGCCCGCGCACGAAGTTCACATCCGTAATTCCCAGCAAACTCCGCAGCTGCTCCGCCGGTACTTTCATCGGGCCCGGCGAATCGGCCTTCCCCGGCTGCGGTTGAGGAAACGCGGTGGACGCCGCCGTGTGAAACGTCACATTGCCCTCCACCTTCTGCATGATCTGGTGAATGTGCCCGTTCAAAACCGACACGGATCCAAATTTCTTCAAATAGCTCAAAGCCTGCGCGCTGTCGTCCGTGCCCCAACCCCACTCCGGATACACCGACCACAAAGGAATGTGCGCGAACACCACGATTGGCGTACTCGATTTCAAATGCTTCACATCGGCCTCGAGCCACTCCAGCTGCTCGCCACCCAAATTCCCCAGCCCGCCCGCCTTCAGGTTCACCACATTCACCAGCCCGATGAAATGCACGCCCTTCTTCTCGAAGCTGTACCAACCTTCGCCCTGCGTTCCCTTCCCGTAGCGATCGCGGTATTGCTTCCCGTCGTCGCCGATCACGTCATGCTCGCCGGGAACGAAAAACACATCCTTCGCCACCGCGCCTTTCAAAATCTGGTCCACGGTGTCGAATTCCTCCGGCCGCGCGAGGTGACTGATATCCCCGGTATGCAATAAAAATTCCGGCTGCACGCTTAGCGCGTTGAGCTTATCCACTGCGGCTTTTAAGGTTGCGGCCACATCCGGATTCGCCGCCTTGTTGAAGCCCATATGGCTATCGCTGATCTGCGCGAAGCTCAACTCGCCGGCCATCTTCGCGGCGTTCCATTCGTTCACGCGGCTCATGCTGTAAGACTTCAGCACCCCGCCCTGCATCACGCACAGCGCGCCGGTTCCCGCCCACGCCATGCACTTCAGAAAGCCGCGCCGGTCAATTCCGTCGTGGTTATGGTCGTGCAAAATTTCATCCTTCTTGTTTTGCGACATTTGCTGCCTCCTCAGCCCCTCGGCTGCAAAACCTCTAGCGTCCCGCACCGCCCACGCTCTTAAGAGTGGCGCGCGCCCGCTTCGCACTCGAGCAACGCGCCACCTGTGGACGTGTTCACTGTGCAAGACCAGCGCAAGGGCGGTTTTATTCCCGGGCGAGACGATCCATTCTTTTTTAAGAAAATCGCCTCCGGTGGGAATAAAATTACTCCCACCGCAGTTACCTCTATTGTGGAGCTGTAAAAAGGGCTGGACGTGTTAGAGCGGGAAGACCGCGCGCGCTTCGAGGCAGACGTAATGCCCCATCGCGACGCCGCTTACAATCTGGCGCGCTGGATCTTGCGTGGCCGCGCGCAAGCTGAAGACGTGACGCAGGAGGCCTTCCTGCGCGCGTACCGTTCCTTCGGCGCGTTTCAGACGGGCAACGCGCGCGCCTGGCTGCTGCAGATCGTGCGCAATTGTTGCTTCACATGGCTGCAACAGAATCACGTGGCTGAGGAAATGACGGAGTTCGACGAACAGACCATGCCGCGAAAAACTGAAAATCCCGAATCGCTGGCGATGGCCATCCACGACCGCGAGCGCTTGCAACGCGCGCTCGAAGACTTGCCCGCGCATTTTCGCGAAATCATCGTCCTGCGCGAACTCGAAGGCTGCTCATACAAAGAAATCGCCGCCATCACTACGCGTCCGATCGGCACGGTGATGTCCGCGCTCGCTCGCGCGCGTCAGCAATTGCGCACTCTATTGACCGAGCCTGTTCCGAAGGGGGGCAACCGTGACTTGTGAGCTTTCGCAAACGCGCCTGCACGCTTATTTCGACGGCGAACTCGACGCTATGGGCGCCGCTGAGTTCGAGCGCCATCTGGAATCGTGTCCCGATTGCGAAACACGCCTGGCAACCGAGGAAAAACTTCGTTCCGCACTCGCCGGGGCGCAACTCTACTCGCGCGCGCCAGAAAACTTGCGAAAAAGCCTGCAAAACAGTTTGCCAAAAGCTGCGGTGCCGCCTCCGTTGAAGGATCCCAAGCCTTCGGCCGCAGATTCTTGGCGTTGGCTCGCCATCGCGGCCTCGGTGATCCTTGCCGTGCTCCTCGGCACGCAGTACATGGAAAAATTGAATCGCCACTCGCAACAACAGGCCATGGCCGCCGTGATCGTGGACGCACATCTCCGCTCACTGCAGCCCGGACACCTGGAAGACGTGATCTCGACGGACCAGCACACCGTAAAGCCGTGGTTCGACGGCAAAATCGATTTCGCGCCGCCCGTCCGCGATTTTGCGAACGATGGATTCCCGCTGGTCGGCGGTCGCCTCGACGTGCTGGACGGACGCACCGCAGCCGCGCTGGTCTACGGGTGCAGAAAACACATCGTGAATGTGTTCGTAACGAAGACGCAGCCGGGCGACGCGTCGGATAGTTCAGGTGAACTACAGGGTTATCACTGGGTAGCCTGGCAACAAAACGGTTTTACCTTCACCGCGGTCTCGGACACTGCCTACGCAGACCTCGAGCAGCTGAAGAGGCTGTTCCTCGTGCCGTAACGAGCACGCGCGATCACATGAACAAAACATGATGCTGGTGCGAGCACGGCTGCGCCTTCGCCGGCGCTTCATCGTCTGCGCTAACAACCGGCTCGACGTCCGATCCGCTGATCACTGACACGCTGGCCAAATCATCCAGCAACTCCGGCCCGTACGCAGCCAGCGCCGGCAATGACGAAAGCATGCGTTCCTGCAAATCGCGATGCGGGTAAAGCGCGTCCACTAGGATCCGCTCGTGCCGATCCAAAATCCCCGTGCGAAAATTCTCTGCGCGCCCTGCCTTCCCCTTCAGCTTCAAAAACTGATGCAGAATTTTCTTCTCGACGGATTCGAGTGCGCCGGTCAACGTGCGGTCCAGATGCACAAGCGGCTTGCGGTAAGCCTGTAACAGCCGACCCAGCGCCTTTTCATCCGCCGCAAAACGTCCGGCCAGCGCGCGCGGCAACGATTTCATTTCCATCCGTCCGCGCAAGTGCTGACGTCCGCGCATCACATCGCGAAAATCCAGCCCGTATTTTTTCAAGAGCCGCGCGATCGGTGGCTCGACTAAAGTAAAACTCGCCCGCGGCAAAATCGCAGGCATGCGCCCCAGCAAATCCTTGTAAACCACCTGCACTTGCGCCATATAAGCAATCTCGGCAGGCCCGCCGACATAAGCAGCCGTAGGCAGCAGCGTGTCCTGTACCACCGGGCGCAGCAGCACATTCGGCGTGAAAGCTTCCGGCGTTTTTTCAATCGCTGCGCGGAGTTCCTCCAGCGAAAAGCTGGCCGCACCGGCGTGGAATTTCTCGCCGCGACGCCGCAGCGGCTGGCGCACGCCATCCACATTGTAAAAAAGCAGCGTGGATTCGCGCGTCACTTTCACCTGCGCGTGAAATCCTCCGCGTTCGAGCTCTTTCGACCGCGCCAGCAGCGCATCGCCCAGCGGCTCGGCATCATCCAGCGCACGCCTGTAAATCCCTCTCGCAAATTGATGCAATCGCGAATCCAGCGGATCGAGAAAAATGATTCCTCGACCTGCGACCAACCGCGTCATTAATTTCCCGAAAGCTGAGCCGTACGTATCTTCCGGCGTGTAAGATTCCCGCAGCGCCCGCGCCACTTCGGCGGCGTAAGGGCCTTCGAGAGTATCCATCGCCGTCACCACCGACGCTGTGATTGGCGCACCCAGCGCAATTTCTCCCACGCGGTGCCCTTCGTCCTCCGGCTTGCCGGGCAAAATAAATTCCGCTAATCCCGTGCGCGTGGTCCACGAAGCGTGATTGATTTCCGCAAGGTCGTGATCTTCGGTCGCCAGCCAAAAGACCGGCACGGCGTCTACCCCGCGCCTGGTAAGCTCTTCAGCACAAGCCGCCGCCGTGATCGCCTTATACAAACTGTAAGCCGGCCCAGTAAAAAGCCCCACCTGCTGCCCGGTAACAATCGCCACCGCGCCATTCGCCAGTCGTTCCAGGTTGCGCGCGATCGCCGCGTCCAGCGTCGCCGCTCCGCCAAATTTCAGATTTTGTTCGCGCAGCACTTCCACAACACCCGCGCGCACCGACGGATCAATCTCCACTTCCTTCGCCGCTGCGGTCACGCCCCCAATCGAAGGCGCGTGCCCGTAATACTTCGCCACGCGGCCAAAATCCTCCAGGAACGTAGAGAATATTTTGGATGTCTGGGGAATATCGCGGAAGGAAAGACAGAGAGACTCCATCGAGGGGTTCATGATACACGCGGCCCTGAGAAGCAGCAATCGGCGAAGGAAGCAGAATCACGAATGCAAGCAGCGGAGAATTTGATCAGACAACAGCAACAGCGCGAAACGAAGCGCCAATTTGGCCGCGCAATTACGCACAAATAACCTGCATTCGGGCAAATCGTGCGAATAACGTCCTCCCAGCGCGCCCCAAGCAACCGCAAATCGCTGCTACAAATGATGCGCTGGCTGGGAGATAAGATTCGCCAACATCTGGTCGATTTCCAGCTTGCCCTCGTCGCTTACGCCTTGCAGTGGCAGCCGCGGCAGGCCGCCGAAGAAACCCATGCGATCCTGCGCGTATTTCAGCCCGCCGATGCCGTAATCCATCAGCAGCATTTTCGCTGGCGGCACCAGCTTTTGCGCGAGCGTCTGAGCCTTCGCGCGATCACCCGCGCTGGCCGCTTCGTAAATTTCCGCGCACAGATCCGGGAACACGTCCGCCAGCCCCAATATGGCGCCCACCGCGCCCAATTCGAGCGCTTCGTAGAGCGTCGACGCCGAGCCCGTCAGCGTCTGAAATTCTTTGGGCGCCGCGGCGATGATCGCAGCAATGCCCTTCATATCGCCGGAGCTATCCTTCATACCAATAATGTTGGGGTGCTTTGCCACACGCGCGACGAGCGAAGCTTCCACGGTGACGTGCGTGAAAACCGGAACCGAATACACCATCATCGGAATGCGCGCGGCGTCCGCTACACGCAGATAGTGTTCGGCGAGCATGTGGTCGTTGATCGAAGGCTTGTAAAAGCTTGGCGTGCGCACCAGTGCCACCGAATACCCAATTCGTGCCGCGCGATTGGTGTGCTCGATGGTTTCCGCTGTGGATTCCGCGCCGGTGCCGGCGATCAGAATTTTGTTGGGTGCCGCGGCATCGCGCACCGCTTCCCAGACTTTGTAAACCTCTTCCCATAGCAGCAGGACTGATTCGCTGGTCGAGCCATTCGGCACATAGCCCGCAAGCTTCGTCTTGTTGTAAAGCGCCACATTGTTGCGGACTTGGCCGAGCGCGACGTTGCCCTCGGCGTCAAAAGGCGTGGTAAGCGGTGCAAAGATTCCGTGAAGTTTCATAAGGGTCATTTTATATCAAACACCGGAGCATCCAAGAGCAAACACACAGCTCTTCCGGAAAAGCCTTAACACAGAGTACACAGAGAAAGAAAAAGCATACACCGCAGAGACGCAGAGAAAACCACAACCCGCGCAGAACTACTTCTCCGCGGGCGCAGAAGCCGCCGAGGTCCGTCGATGCAAATCCTGTAGCGCCGCCACATCCGCCCCGTGCCCCGCCACGGCCCGCATCCCCCGCGCCGCCGCACTGGCCGCCGAGAGAGTAGTAATGCACGGAATGTTGTAACGAATCGCCGCGCGACGAATGGATTTCTCGTCGTAAAAAGATTCGCGCCCCAAAGGCGTGTTGATCACCAAATTCACTTTCGCCGTCTTGATCAAATCCACAATGTTCGGCCGCCCCTCATTCACCTTGTACACAGATTCCACTTCGATCCCCGCGCTCGCAAGCGCCGCCGCCGTCCCGCGCGTGGCCACGACCTTCAACCCTGCCGCGAGCAAATCCTGCACGACGAATGCCACGTGCCGCTTGTCATGATCGTTCACGCTGAGGAACACCGTCCCCTCACGCGGCAAACGCTGCCCCGCGGCAAGTTGCGCTTTGGCAAAGGCCAAGCCAAAAGTTGAGGAAATTCCCATGACCTCGCCCGTCGAGCGCATCTCCGGCCCCAGAATCGTATCCACCCCGCGAAACTTGTTGAACGGAAACACGGGAGACTTCACCGCGTAGAAATTCCGCACTGCGAGTTCCTTAATGCCGTTGGTTTCGGTGTAAGGCAAATGCAAATCGCGCAACTTTCGCCCCGTCATCAATCGCGCCGCCACTTTCGCCAGCGGCACTCCCGTCGCTTTGCTCACATACGGAATCGTGCGCGAAGCCCGCGGATTCACTTCGAGCACGTAAACCGTGTCGCGCTGAATCGCATACTGCACGTTCATCAGCCCCACCACTTTCAGCGCCCGCGCCAGCCGCGAAGTGTAATCGCGTATGCGCTCCAGCACCGAAGGCTTCAGCGTCACCGACGGCAGCACGCACGAAGAATCGCCGGAGTGAATCCCGGCCTCCTCGATGTGCTCCATGATTCCCGCGATCAGCACGTCTTCGCCATCCGCGAGAGCGTCCACGTCCACTTCCGTCGCGTCCTCCAGAAATTGGTCAATCAAAATCGGCCGCTTCGGATCGGTGCCGGAACCGATGAGCGCCGCTTGCGCCACATATTCCTCGACGGTCTTCAAATCGTAAGCAATCACCATCGCACGCCCGCCCAGCACGTAGCTCGGCCGCACCAGCACCGGCAAGCCAATTTCGCTCGCGAGTTTCACCGCTTCCTGTGGCGCCAGCGCAGTACCATTGCGCGGCTGCGGGATGCGCAACTCGTCCAGCAATCCACCGAAGCGACGGCGGTCTTCCGCCAGGTCAATTGACTCCGGCGCGGTGCCAATAATCTTTGCGCCGTTCTGCTTCAGCTCCAGCGCCAAGTTCAACGGCGTCTGCCCACCGAATTGCACGATCACGCCCTGCGGCTTTTCGCGGTCGAGAATTGCCAGCACATCTTCCAAAGTTAGCGGCTCGAAATAAAGGCGGTCGGAAGTGTCGTAATCCGTCGAAACAGTTTCCGGATTGCAATTCACCATCACCGTTTCGTAGCCATCCTCTTTCAACGCGAACGCCGCGTGGCAGCAGCAATAATCGAATTCAATTCCCTGCCCGATGCGATTCGGCCCGCTGCCCAGAATCACTACTTTCGGCCGATCCACCGCTCCCGATTCGTCTTCCTCTTCGTAAGTGGAATAAAGATACGGCGTAAACGATTCGAATTCCGCCGCGCACGTATCCACGCGTTTGAAAACGGGCTGCACGCCCAACTCTTTGCGCCGCGCGCGCACGCTCGCCGCTTTCACTCCCCAGAGTTTCGCGATTTCTTCGTCGCTCGCGCCCGAACGCTTCGATTCCAACAGCAATTCCGGCGAACATTTGCCCAGCGTCGTCGCCGCCACACGCTGATCGACCGCCAGCATTTCCTGCAACTGCCGGATGAACCACGGATCAATCTTGGTGAGATCGCAAACTTCTTCGCTGGACATCCCTCGCTCCAGCGCCTCAAACAGCCAGTGCAAACGGTCTGGCCCCGGCACGTGCAATTTTTCGCGCAGCAGCACGGTCGTCACTTCCGCCGGAGGGCGCCACGCCGAACTCGGCTCGAGCGACCGAATCGCCTTGCACAGAGCTTCCTGGAAGTTGCGGCCGATAGCCATCACTTCGCCCACGGATTTCATCTGCGTGGTGAGTGTCGTATCGCTGCCGGGAAATTTTTCGAATTGCCACTTCGGAATTTTCGCCACCACGTAATCAATAGTCGGCTCAAAAGAGCACGGGGTCTTCTTGGTGATGTCGTTAGGGATTTCGTCGAGCGTCATGCCCACGGCCAGTTTCGCCGCAATTTTCGCGATCGGAAAACCGGTCGCCTTGCTCGCGAGCGCCGAACTGCGCGAAACCCGCGGATTCATTTCGATCACGGTCATGCGCCCCGATGCCGGGTCCACCGCGAATTGTATGTTGGACCCACCGGTCTCAACTCCCACTGCGCGAATAATCGCAGCGGCCGCGTCGCGCATGCGCTGATATTCCTTGTCCGTAAGCGTCTGCGCCGGCGCCACCGTGATCGAATCGCCGGTGTGAATCCCCATCGGGTCAAAATTTTCGATCGAGCAGATCACCACGAAGTTGTCGCGGTGGTCGCGCATCACTTCCAGCTCGAATTCCTTCCAGCCGAGCACCGATTCTTCGATCAAGGCCTGATGCGCCGGGCTCGCATCCAGCGCCCGCGCGATCAAGTCCGCAAATTCTTCATGGTTGTAAGCAATCGATCCGCCGGTGCCGCCCAGCGTGAACGACGGGCGAATCACCACGGGATACCCGAGCTGGTCGGCAAGCTGTATCGCTTCCGGAACGCTCGTCACAACTTCGGACGCCGGAACCTCGAGCCCAATCTTGCGGCAAACTTCCTTGAACAGCAGCCGATCCTCGGCGATTTTAATCGCGGCAAGCGACGCGCCAATCAGTTCCACGTCATATTTCGCAAGGATGCCGGCTTCTGCCAGCTCCACAGCAAGATTCAACCCAGTCTGTCCACCCACAGTCGGCAGCAGCGCGTCCGGCCGCTCCGCCGCAATGATCGCTTCCAGATATTCTTTCGCGAGTGGCTCAATATAAGTGCGGTCCGCAATTTCCGGGTCCGTCATGATCGTGGCTGGATTCGAATTCACCAGGACGACCTCGTAGCCCTCGGAACGCAGAGCCTTGCACGCTTGCGTCCCCGAGTAATCGAACTCGCAGGCCTGCCCAATAATGATCGGCCCCGAGCCGATGATCATAATCTTCTTGATGTCAGTCCGTTTCGGCATTCGCTCTCGTTACGATCCCATTTTCCGCGTCGCCAACAAAACCAATCCGTCTCTCCCGTCCCTCATCGTCGCGCCCCATCCATCATCGTCACAAATTCATCGAACAAATATCGTGCATCGTGCGGCCCCGGCGACGCCTCCGGATGATACTGTACGCTGAACAGTGGCAACGACCGATGGCGCATGCCCTCATTGGTGTGATCGTTCAAATTCACGTGCGTGATTTCGACGTCGCTTGCCGGCAACGAATCCGGGTCGACGCAAAATCCGTGATTCTGCGCGGTAATCTCCACCTTCTCCGTCCGCAAATTCTTCACCGGATGATTCGACCCATGATGCCCAAATTTTAATTTGAATGTGCGCCCGCCCAGCGCGAGGCTGCAGAGCTGATGTCCCAAGCAAATCCCAAAGATCGGAACGCGCCCCAGCAACTTGCGAATATTTTCGACCGCGTAGTCGACCGGCTCAGGATCTCCCGGCCCATTCGACAAAAACACGCCGTCCGGTTTCAGCGCCAGCACATCCGCAGCGGAAGTGCGCGCCGGAACCACCGTAACTTCGCAACCGTGGTCCACCAGCAGCCGCAAAATATTCTGCTTAATCCCAAAATCGTAAGCGACCACGCGGCGCTGCGCTTTCGCCCCCGCATCGGCAGCCGCCTTAGTGGCCGCGCCACTCGCGACAGCTCCCGCCGCGACGCCGGCACCGGAAGCAACCGGCGCAGCCAAATCAATCGATCCCTGCGTCCATCCATACGATTTCGCGCAAGTAACTCGCCCCGCCAGTTCCAGCCCCGCCATCGTCGGCAGAGCCCGCGCCTCTGCCACTAGTCTTTGCGCCGGCGTCCCATCCGTTGAAACCACTCCGCGCAACGCTCCCACGTCCCGCAAATGCCGCACCAGCGCGCGCGTATCCAAATCCCAAATCACCGGCACGCCATAACGCTCCAAATACTGCTGCGCTGATTCACTCGACCGCCAGTTCGAAGCCAAAGGAGAAAATTCGCGCACGATCAGCGCTTCAATATACGGACGAGCGGATTCTTCGTCCTCGAGATTCGCGCCCACATTTCCAATGTGCGGATAAGTCAGGCACACGATCTGCCCGGAATAACTGGGGTCGGTGAAAACTTCCTGGTAGCCAGTGAGAGAGGTATTAAAAACGACTTCGCCGCCCCGCCGGGTGCGCGCACCCGCGGCACGGCCGCTAAATGTTCGTCCGTCTTCCAGCGCGAGGGTCGCGCGAGCTGCGGGCTGCTCCGTCAGTGTATCCTCCAGAATATTTCATCGCGATGCCGCGTTCACCGTGTACGAAGAAGAAAGCGAGCCGAAATGATCCACCGGCCAATACGCGAAAACCGCCTTGCCGTAAATATATGGCCGGCTGACGGGCCCGAACACGCGCGAATCATTCGAGCTGTCGCGGTGATCGCCCATCACAAAATAATTTCCATCCGGAATCTGCACCGGGCCGTAACTGGAACCGTCCAGATAGCTCGGCGGAACGTACGGTTCCGTCAACTCCCTGCCGTTCACATACAAATGACTGGCGCGCAATTCGATCGTTTCGCCCGGCAATCCGATCACGCGTTTGATAAACGATTTCGAATGGTCCAGAGGATACCAGAAAACCACCACGTCGCCGCGTTCGATCGGCTCGAAACGATACACAAACTTATTGATGAAGATCCGCTCCTGATCGCTCAGCAGCGGCGCCATGCTGGTGCCTTCCACTTTTACGGGTTGATACAGGAAGATGATGATGACCAGCGCCAGACCCAGTGCGACGGCCAAATCGCGCGTCCAGCTGCGCAATTCGTGCCGCAAACGCGGCAAAGTCGAGTTGTTCTGCGGTTCTTGCGGCTCGGGCTGAGTGTTTTCCGTCATTCCGCTCTCAAATGTTTATAACACGGCAAGATAGCGCGCGCCAAGTGCGCGCCGTTTGCGTGGTTAAGATGCGATGCCCGCGCGAGCGGTTGCAAAAGCAACTGCAAAGGCAAAACCACCACCGATGAACACAGATTAACCAAAATCAAAGTGGCAAGCGCCTTTGTCTTTCGCAGATTTTCCTCCGCCATTCCTCTGTGTCCTCTGTGTAAGTCTTTTGACTTTCTCTGCGTCCTCTGCGCCTCTGCGGTGCGCCTTTCTTCACGCGTCCAACGCAAAATGCAGAATCGCTAGCGACGCGAGCACCGCCGTCTCGGTACGCAAGACCAACTCGCCCAAGGACGCTTCCATAAATCCGGCAGCGCGGGCGGCGTCAAGCTCGGCGTCGGTCCAGCCACCCTCGGGACCAATCGAAATCTCCGCCGACTTCGCCGTGACATCCCGCAACACATCATTAATAGGCGGCGCATCGCTGCGCTCCGAAAGCAAAATCTTGCACTCCGCACTCGAAGCCCGATAGGCCTTCTCGAGCGCAATAGCCTCCGCAATCTTCGGCGGCCGCAAACGCCTCGATTGCTGCGCCGATTCCAATACAATCCTCTCCCAGCGCGCGTACCTCTTCGCTGCTGCGGCAACCAACGCCTTGTCGGTCCGCGCAGCAATCAACGGAGTGATTTCGCTCACGCCCAGCTCAGTAGCCTTCTCCAAACACCACTCGAACCGATCGAATTTCACCAACGCAATTAGCAAATGCAGATGCAGCGCCGGGTCGCGCGCTTCGATCGGTTCAACCAGCGAAAATTCCACGCGATTGTCGCCGCGCTTCCGCAACCCCACGCTTTCAACGCGCGCCAGCCACACCCGTTCCCCATCGCTCAATTCGTAAAGCTGCCCTGGCTCGGCACGCAATACGCGCCCCAAATGCTCAGCGGTATCGCCGCGCACGGTAGCAGTGGCATCCTCGAATTTATCAACGAAAAATCGCCGTCGCATGAGTTGAATTGTACCCTGCGACGCATAAATCAGCCCAATCGGTTGATAATTGAAAAATCGGTGTCGAAGGAAGACCTGGAGGATGTCAGCACATCATGCTGGCCTAGGCCTTGGCAGGATCTGGACACAGCCATCGTCTATTTTCATCGCCGAGTGCAAGTTCTGAATCTGATCGAGAATTGATTTGCTGACTTGCGGAGAATCTGAATCAACGATGAAGTCGCACACCACATGGACCGCCAATTCAAACTCGTCTTGCCCCACGAACTCGTCGAACAGCTCCAGCAACGACCGATCGCGTGCGGTTAGCAGCACAGGCCGAAGATTTTGCAGCTGGCCTTGCAGTTCCTTCCTGACAGCTCCTTTGATTTCAACACTCGCCTGGTGAAGGGCGCGTTCCGCGCCAACTCTACCTAACCAAAAATATCCTTCACCTTATCGAAGAATGTGGAATTCCGCTCTGCCGCCTTGTTTTCCACTTTCAGCGTCTGCCCCAATTGCTCCAGCAGCCGCCGCTGGTCGCGCGACACTTTCGCCGGAATCACCACGCGGATGCTGATGTACAGATCGCCGCGGCCGCCGTGCGGATTGGGCAAGCCCTTGCCCTTCTTGCGAAAAATCTGCCCGGACTGCGTGCCTTCAGGAATCTCGAGCTCTTCCTCGCCCTTCAGCGTCTGTACTTTGATCTTGTCGCCCAGTGCCGCTTGCGAAAAGCTGATGGGAATCTCGCAGATCAGATCGGAACCCCGCCGCTCGAAGAACGCGTGCTCTTTCACTTCGAGAAAAATGTAAAGGTCGCCCGGCCCGCCGCCGTTCGTTCCCGGCTCACCCTGGCCCGTCATGCGCAGACGCGTCCCGGAATCCACTCCCGCCGGAATGCCCACTTCCAATGTGCGTTCGCGTTCGATGCGCCCCACGCCGCGGCAGCTCGCGCAAGCGTCCTTGATCGTCTGACCCGCTCCCTGACACGCCGGGCAAGTCCGCGTGATGGAAAAAAATCCCTGCGAATAGGCCAGCTGCCCGCGCCCGGCGCACGTCGTGCAAGTGGACATGCCCGTGCCCGGTTTTGCGCCCGTGCCCTTGCACGCTTCGCAAAGTTCGTGCCGCGACAGTTGAATCTTGCTGGTGATGCCCGCGGCAGCCTCTTCGAAACTTAGCGACATGTCGTAACGCAAATCCGCGCCGCGCTGCCCTCGTGCCCCGCCACGTCCACCGCGGCGACGCCCGCCGCCCAGCACTTCATCGAAGCCGAAAAGATCGCCGAGAATATCCTGAAATTCCTCGAAGATCGTCGAATTAAAGCCGGAATCGAACCCGCGATTCCCCAGCCCAGCAGCTCCGTAGCGGTCGTACACCGAACGCTTCTGTTCGTCGGAAAGTACGGCATAGGCTTCGGAAGCCGCGCGAAAATTGTGCTCGGCCTCTTCTTTCTTCTCAGGATTGCGGTCGGGATGCCACTTCAGAGCCGCCTTGCGATATGCGGATTTAATCTGCTCGGGCGTAGCACCACGCTCCACACCCAAAACTTCGTAAAAATCATTGCCGTTGCTGGCCGCCATCGTTCTTATCTCTCCGGGTAATTAAAATTGATGTACTGCGAGAATCGCTGCTCGCATTCCGCTCACGCCGTACCGCTTGCGCCACGCGTGCGTCTTAGTTCGAAGGCGCCGTCGCCACGCGTACCATCGCCGGCCGCAGCACGCGATCGTGAAACATGTACCCCGTCTGCATCTCCCCAATTACCGTGCCCTCCGGCTTGTCCGCGGTCGGCACATTTTCAATCGCGTGATGCAAATGCGGATCGAACGGCTTCCCCACTGCTTCGATCGGCTGCAGCCCCTGCTTCGCCAGCGCATTCCACAACTGTGCGCGAATAATTTCGAATCCTTTGCGGTATTCAGGACTGGCCGCGCCTGATTGGCCGGAAAGCGCCAGGTCGAAAGCATCCAGCACAGGCAGCACCTGCTCGATCAGTTGCTCCGCGCCGCGATGCCGCTCCTGCTGGCGCTCACGCTCGACGCGCTTGCGGTAATTCTCAAAATCCGCTTGCCGCCGCACCAGGGTATTCTGCAAATCCTGTTTTTCAGCGACGAGCTTCTCAATCTGTTCGGCAGCCGATCCATCGCCCGCAGGCAAAGAATCCGGCGCAGACTGGTCCTCCACGGTGCCCTCCGCTGGACCGGCTGCTGCCGCAAAGCCCTTGTCCCCAAAATCTCTATCTTTATGTTGTTTGTGCGACGCCAAAGAAATCAGCCTCCCTCTTGCTCTTCAGAGAAAAATTGCGCCATGAACGCCACTGCGGTAATCACTCGCTCGTAATGCATCCGCATCGGTGCCAGGATGCCCAGAGTACCCTGCACCTGATCTTTAGATGAATAGGAAGCGGAAACGATGGCAAGATGTTTTCCCGCATTCGAAATCTTGTCCAGTCCCAGCTCCACGTGCACCGGCTCGGGCGATTCGATGCAGCCGCTGAGCAGCGCGATCAAGCGGTCCTTCTCTTCAATGGCCTCGAGCAATTCGCGCAATTGCTCCGGATTGGTAAAATCCGGCGAAGAAGCGATCTGCGCCGCGCCATCCACATAAATTTTTCTGTCGGCCACATCGCCCAGCACGCTCGGATCGCAGAGAATCAGCGCGGTGCCCGCCAGTTGCCCGTACTGCTCGCGGTCCTCTTCCAACTGCTTGCGCAAATCGGCGCGCATCGCCTCCAGCGTCCAGCCGATGTAATGCCGGTTCAAATATTCCGACGTGCGATCCAAATCCGCCTGCAGAAATGGCTTCTCCGGCCGAATCAGTTTGTCGCGCGTCACTCCCCCACCGGAAATCAGAATCACCAGCACGCGCCCGTCCGGCAGCAGCAGAAAACGCAAATGTTCGACGACGCTGCGCGCCAACGGCGGCGCGATAAAAATTCCCAGCCCGCGCGAAACCGCGGCCAGCACGTGGCTCGCGCGCTCCATCACGGCTTCTGGAGTCTGCGCCGCCGCAAGCTCGCGACGAATCCACAGCAGGTCCGCGGGACTGGCCGTTGCCTGCGCGGCCACTTGCTCCACAAAAAAGCGATATGCCGCCGCCGTCGGAACGCGACCAGCAGAAGTGTGCGGCTGGAACAGCAGACCAGCGTCCTCCAGGTCCGCCATCACATTGCGTACCGTAGCCGAACTGAGCGGCTCAATATGCCGATGCACAATGCTGCGCGAAGAGACCGGCTCGCCCGTCTCGATGTACGCGCGCACCACGTCCGTTAAAATCTGCTGGTGGCGTTTCTGTTGTAAAACCGTTGGACTCATGAGTTTCCACCGAAACGAAGCCGGCGACCATGATCACAGGCGCGCCGCAACACTACCATCTGATTTTAGTGTAGACGCTGCGCCGCAAGCCGTCAACTTGACCCAAAAAAGCAGTCGCGCAATACGCACATCCACATACACAAGTGCCACCGCCAGAAAGGAAACTTGCGCGCCCTTAGCCTCGTATCATACTGTGTACGGGCTGTCGCCGCTGGTGAACACCCCTCAGAGCGTACTTCGCGTGGGAGGATGGATGAGATTGACGAAAGTGTTTGCACTCGCCGCAGGCGTAGCGATTTTCTGCGGCCCAGTTTTTTCTCAAGCCCCCGCACCGACGCAGGAAGCAAAGCCCACCGCCGCATCAGCCGACACGGTAGCGAAACCGCTCTCGACCCGCATCGTCGCCTACCAGATCGAAGCCAAGCTCGACCCGACCAAGCACACCATCGCCGCCAGCGAAACTCTCACGTATAAAAACCTGACCGGCCAACCGCAGCAAACTTTCCCCTTCCATCTCTATATGAACGCCTTCCAACCGCAATCCACTTTCATGACCGAAGTCCGCCTCGCCGGAACGCGCGGCAACGGTCCGGACTCCGAGTGGGATCCCAAACATTTAGGCTCGATCACGGTAGATAAACTGGAAGTCGAAGGCGCCGGTGACCTCACTAATAAAATCGAATTCATCCATCCCGACGATAACAACACCGAAGACCGCACGGTATTCCAAGTCACGCTGCCGAAACCAATCGCCCCCGGCGCCTCCGTTCAATTCCACATTGTCTTCCGCGACGTGCTTCCCAAAGTCGTCGAGCGCACCGGCTACGTCCACGACTTCGATATGGTCGGCCAGTGGTTCCCCAAAGTCGGCGTGTGGTGGAAGAATGCCTGGAACTGCCATCAATTCCACGCCACCACAGAATTCTTCGCGGACTTCGGCACCTTCGACGTGAAAATCACCGTCCCGCAAAACGAAATCGTCGGCGCCGGCGGCGATCTGGTATCCACCCAGAATAATTCCGACGGAACGAAAACGCTCACCTATCATTCCGAAGACGTCCACGATTTTTCCTGGACCGCCAGCCCCAGCTTCACCGTCGTCGAAGACTCCTGGACCGGCAGCCAAGGCCCCGTAAAAATTCACCTGCTGATGTCGCCCGGACACATGGCGTCGGCTCAACGATACATTTACGCAGAGAAAGGCTCGCTGCGCCTTTTCGATCAATGGTATGGCCCTTATCCGTACGACCGCATCACCATGGTTGACCCACCGCACGGCGGCATCGACGCCGGCGGCATGGAATATCCCACCTTAATTACACTGGGAACCTCTGTGCACATGCCTCAAGGCGTACTGGCTCCAGAAATTGTCACCGAGCACGAGTTCGGCCACCAGTATTGGTACGGCATGGTCGCCACTAACGAGTTCGAGGAAGCGTGGCTCGACGAAGGCATCAACAGTTACACCGAAGTGAAAGTGATGGACGAGCTCTACGGCAAAAACACCTCGGCAGTGAAGTTTCCGTTCGCGCAGATGGGCGAAACAGGCTTGCAGCAGACCGGCTATTTTACGGATCCAGACAAGGACCCCATCGCGCGCTTCGCCTGGAAATTCATAAATAGCGATTCTTACGCTGACATCACCTACGGCAAGACCGCCCTCGTGCTGCTCACCCTGGAAAAAGTGATCGGCGAAGACACTTTGCGCCAGGCCCTGCACACCTATTTCATGCGTTACCGGTTCACGCATCCCACCGGCGAAGATTTTCTGAAAACGATCGAGGAAGTCTCCGGCAAAGAGCTGCGCTGGTATTTCAATCAAGCAATCTACGGCACGCAAGTCCTGAACTATTCGCTCGCCGACGCCCACTCCGATCCGCTGAAGTGGTGGGACACTCCGGCCCACGCCTCCAAGAAAAACGACAAGGACGAAGTGTATCGAACCTACGTCACCGTGGTGCGCAAGGGCGATTTCGTGTTCCCGCTGGACGTGGATATTAAATTCGACGATGGTTCGACCGCCGTCGAGCACTGGGACGGCCAGGACCGCTGGGTGCGCTACCAGTACGATCGCAAAGCCAAAATCGAATCTGCCCAAATTGACGCGCGCAACCAGATCCCGCTGGATCGCGATCCGTTCAACAACAGTTTCACGGAAGAACCCGATCCGCGCGCGGCGCACAAGCTCAGAACCATCTGGGTCTTCGCCAGCGAATGGCTGTCGCAATTGCTGGCCTGGCTCACGTAACGGCATCGAAGGAGCAACGGAATGGCTGCATCGAATCGAGGGACGTTTTTTTCAGGCGCCGGGCTGGTATGGCAATGGCAGCGCCTGGTCTGGTGGATTTTCGCCGTCGGCCTGATTTTCGGGTTTTTCTCGACGCACGGAATGACGGAACGCGCGAATTTGCTGCTCGATCACAGCGCCGCCGCGCAGCGTCTGGTAAATGGTTTCGACTTCTCGGCGATCATCATGCTCCAGCAGTTGCGGGATTCGCCGCTGGAGATTCACAGCCCCAATATTTTTCATTTCTCGGCGCTCTTCGTAGTCTTCATGCTTTTCGCGACGGGTGGCATTCTTGCCGCCTACGTGCTCGATGAAAAACCCACCACCACGGCGTTCTTTGAGGCTGCTGGCCATCACTTCTGGCGTTTTTTCCGCCTGCTGATTTATCTCGCCATCGTGCTGCTGCCGATCGCTGGGCTCGCCGCCCTCACCAGCTCGATGCACATGCACATTGAGGAGCAATCCATTTCTCCCTACCCTGGCGATCATTTCGTCGAAGCGGCTGCCGTCGTAATCTTGCTGCTCTTGATTATCGTGCGCCTCTGCTTTGACATGGCACAAGTGATCGCCGTCGCCGATGATGAGAAGAAGATGCATCGCGCCCTGCGCCGTGCGTTCGGTTTGCTGCGCCGCAATTTTTTCTCGCTCCTCTGGCTCTACCTGCGCGTCAGCATCATCACGTGGGTGCTGTTCGCGTTCGGCCTGTACATCTGGATGTTCCGCCTGAGCCCGCAATCCAACGTCGCCGCATTTCTGCTCAGCCAACTAATGATTCTGATTTGGCTCGGCACGCGCCTCTGGCAAAGAGCCAGCGAAGCAATCTGGTATCGCGATTACCAGGCGAATCGGGTCCCGGTATCGGCGTGGACTCCGCCGCCAGCTCCAATGTACATGCCAGTCGCCGCCGAGCCGCAACCGTAAGCTGGGCAATGTTGATTTTGCCTTTGTAGTGGCCAGCTTTAGAGTCTGTGTGGCAACTGGGGTTGACGCGTCTCGTATACTGCGGGTGAGAGGTGCGCGATGCCTAGCTTTTACGATTACAACCCGGAGCAAGCTTATCTGCTGCCGCCGAGCGTGCGGGATGTATTGGGAGAGAACCATTTGTGTTTTTTCGTGAGTGGCGTCGTAGAGCGCTTGGAGCTGAGCGAGCTCGAGCGCAGCTACAGCGAGGAAGGACATCCGGCGTACCACCCGTTGCTGATGTTGAAGGTCTGGCTGTACGCCTATGCGCTGGGGGTGACGAGCGCGCGGCGCCTGGAGCAACGCATTCGGGAAGATCTGGCCTTTCGTTATTTGGCCGGCGGCGCGACGCCGGATTACTGGGCTTTGAACGAATTTCGCAAGCGCCAGGGGCGGGCGATCAACCAGGTGTTTACGCAAGTGGTGGAGACGGCGCGCGCGGCGGGGATGGGACGATTGGGACACGTGGCGATTGATTCGACGCGCGTGGCGGCGAACGCCGCGGCGGATTCGACCGAGACGATCCAGAGACTGCGCGCGGAGCGGGCCAAGATTCGGCGCGAGATTCGGCGTTGGCAGAAGCAATGCGCTGCCGACGATCCGAACGAAGCACCGGGAACGGAGTTGGGAGCCGAGCAGATGCAGCGGTTGCAAGAGCGGTTGGCCGAGATTCCGCGGCGGATGGAGCGGCTGCAGAAGGCGGGAGTGCAGCGGCTGTCGCGGACGGATGAGGAGAGCCGCTTTCTGCGCGAACGAAAAGGATTCGTGCTGGGATATACGGCCACGGTGGCGGTGAGCGAGGATCATCTGATTGTGGCGCAGCAGGTGAATCAGGAGACGACGGACCACGGGTTGTTGCTGCCGCTGGTGCAGGCGGTGGAGCGAGAGTGTGGGGAACGGCCGCAGCGCGTGTTGGCGGACAGCGGATTTTTCACGATTGCGAATGTGCGTCAGATGGCAGCGGTGGGGATCGATGCCTATGTGCCCGACACTAACAGCGCGCGCGAACTGAACGGGCGCGGGCGCGGAGGCTTTCATGGACGAGCGCATGATCCGGTGCATCGGCGCTTGCGCGCCAAGCTGCGCAGTCCGGCGGGACGCGCGGTGTATGGGCGACGCAAAGCGATTGTGGAACCGGTGTTTGGAGTGCTGAAGCAACAGCGAGGAATGCGGCAGTTTCGGCGGCGCGGGTTGGCGCGCGTGGCGGTGGAGTTCAGCTTAGCCGCAATCGCCTACAATCTGACGCGCCTGTGGAAGCAGCGGGCCGCCTGATATCAGCGCGAGCGCAGCCGGTCGAACAGCATCGACCGCCACCGGGCTGAGGTCGGCATGCCACAGCCCCGGAAACACAAAGTCAGCGCAAATTGCCACACAGGCTCTTTAGCTGGGCGCCCTTGACTTTGCTTTCGCGTTTGTAGCGGCCGGTTCGGCTTCATCGAACCGGGCAGCCGTTGCTGCGCGCTTTTCTCGGCGCGCGGCAACCCACACGCAGCCCGCGAAAAAAGCACAACCACTGTCATCCCGAACGGAGTCCCGCGCGCTTTTTCTTTCCCGCCGCATTTTGGCGGGCGCGGGGCGCAGAGAGAGGGATCCGCTTTTCGCACCAGAGCCGCGTGGTTCCTCGTTGCCAGATCGCGCTCGAGAGCAGGAGCGCACTCACCACATCAATTGGCACCCATTCGAGTAGTAAACTATCATCCGCCACATGGAGGCCGGTTTTGTCTCAGCCACACGCCGAGTACACACAACGCCTCGCAGCTCGCAAGCAAACCGTCGCCGCAAAAGACGCCCTGCACAAACAGATCGGAAATGCGAAGCTCGCAACGGTCATCGTCACGATCGTCCTCCTGTGGCTTTCGCTCAAAGACGAAGTAATCTCCGCATACTGGCTCGCGATTCCGATCGTGGTCTACGCGAGCCTGGCCGTAGCGCACGAATTCGCACTGCGCACCCTAGCTCACGCCCGCACCGCCGTCGCGTTTTACGAGCGTAGCCTCGCGCGCATGGAAGACCGCTGGGCCGGAACCGGTGCAACCGGCGAGCGTTTTCGCAATCCCAAGCACGTGTACGCGGATGATCTCGACTTATTCGGCACCGGCTGCCTCTTCGAACTTCTCTCGACCGCGCGCCTTCCGATGGGCGAAGAGCGCCTCGCGCAATGGCTCAGCGCCGCGTCACCGGTGCCGGAAATTCACGAAAGACAAACGGTTATCGTCGAACTGCGCGACAAACTGGATTTGCGTGAAGAGCTCGCGCCGCTGGGCGAGGACCTGAAAGTGCGCCTCGATCCACGCTCGCTGGAAAACTGGGCGGAAGCGCCGCGGCTACTTCCCGCGGGCGCGTGGCGAATCGTCTCCGCGCTGCTGGCGATTTCCGCCGCGGCCACGACGATATACTTGCTGGCTACGCTGAGACTCTGGCCGCTGGCAGTTGTTCTGGCGCTCGAAGTCATCGTCCTGCTCTGGCTGCGCATACGCGCTGAGAAAGTGGTCTCGACTCTCGCGTGCAACGCCGAAGGCCTGGGCCTGTTCGCGGACATTCTGCAGCGGCTCGAACGGGAGCCATTTGCTTCTCCTCGCTTGCAAGGATTCGCGACGGAGCTAAAGACCCGCCCCCGAGCAGCCTCGCAGTCCGTGCGCCAACTCGCAAACATCGTTTACTGGATTGATGCGCGCGAAGATTTGCTCGGCCGGCTGCTCGAATTGCCAATGCTCTACACGATACAATGCGCATTCGCGGCGGAAGCATGGTGCAAGCGTCACGGCGGCAAGCTGCGCACCTGGGTCGACATCGCCGCCGAAATGGAAGCGCTGCTCTCGCTCGCCAGCTATTCCTACGAGCATCCCGACGATCCCTTCCCAGAATTCGTAGAAGAAATTCCCAACGCGCCCGCAATCTTCCTCGGCGAAGAGCTCGGCCATCCCCTGATTCCATCAGCAGAATGCGTGCGTAACACCGTGCGGCTTGATCCGCAATCGCGCGTGCTATTGGTGAGCGGCTCCAACATGTCCGGAAAAAGCACGTATCTGCGCACGGCGGGAATCAACGCGGTGCTCGCGCTAGCTGGCGCGCCGATTCGCGGCAAGTCGCTGCGCATGACGCCCATCCTGCTCGGCACCAGCATTCGCCGCGTGGATTCGCTGCAAGAACACCGCTCCAGTTTCTACACAGAAATCCTGCGCATCCGCGATGTGTTCGAATTAGCGGAAGGCAGTGCGCGCGTGCTGTTCCTGTTCGATGAGCTGCTGGAGGGCACAAACTCGAACGATCGCCGGATTGGCTCGCAAGGTTTGCTGCGCGCGTTACTAGACCGCGACGCGATGGGAATCGTCACCACGCACGATCTAGCGTTAACAGAAATCGCGCAAGTATTGCCCAACGCCGTGCGCAACGTACATTTTCAGGATTACGTAGAGGAAGGAAAAATGCGCTTCGATCACAAACTCCGCGACGGTGTAGTAGCCAAGAGCAACGCGCTAGAGCTGATGCGCCTGATCGGCCTGAGGGTGTAGTGGATTTGAGATGGTAGGGGCGAGTCTTCGACTCGCCCTGAAACGCCGCACGCCAAGCAAACGCTGTCATCCCGAACGGAGTCCCGCGCTTTTTCATTCCCGCCGCAGTCTGGCGGGCGCGGGACGGAGAGAGGGATCGGCTTTTCGTCCAACGCTACAACCTACGCGTTATCAATCTGCGCCCGCTGCAACCGGTCCGAATAATCAATGTAAACCGTCTTCCACTCCGAATAAAAATCCAGCGCCGCCTCGCCCGATTCGCGATGCCCGTTGCCCGTATTCTTGATCCCGCCAAACGGCAGATGCGTTTCCGCGCCGATCGTGGGCGCGTTCACATAAACAATCCCGGTCTGCAAATCGCGCTGCGCGCGGAACGCATTGTTCACATTGCGCGTGTAAATCGATGCCGACAAGCCGTACTGCACACCGTTCGCAATATCCAGCGCTTCGTCGAAATCCTCAAACGGAATCACTGCTACCACCGGCCCAAAAATTTCTTCCTGCGCGATGCGCATCTTCGGGTCGCAATCGGTAAACACGGTCGGCTCGTGGAACCAGCCGCGTCCCCACGCTCCGCTTTCCAGTCGATTTCCGCCCGTCGCGAGCTTCGCGTCTCATCCTTGCCGATCTGCACGTACTTCATCACCGTCTTCAGTTGCTGCTCGTTGATGCACGGCCCCATGTCCGTGGACGGATCCAGACCGTCCCCGACTTTCAGCGCTTTCACGCGCGCTACAAATTTCTCGACGAATTCGCTGTAAACTTTCTTGTGTACCGCCACGCGACTCGCCGCCGTGCAACGCTGGCCGCTCGTCCCAAACCCGCCCCATACCGCGCCGTCCACCGCCAGATCCAGATTCGCATCGTCCATCACGATGATGATGTTCTTGCCGCCCATTTCCAGATGGCACTTCTTGAAAGTTGGCGCGCAAGCCTGGCTCACGATTCGCCCCACTTCGGTGGACCCTGTAAAACTGACCAGGTTGATATCCTTATGCTTCAGCAGCGGCGCGCCCGCTTCCGGACCATCGCCGAACACCACGTTCATCACTCCGCGAGGTAATCCGGCCTCGCTCAGCACCTGCATCAAATTGTAGGTGGAGAGCGGCGTATCTTCCGCCGGCTTAATCACCACCGTATTTCCCGTCACCAGCGCCGGCATCGCTTTCCACGAAGGGATCGCCATCGGAAAATTCCAGGGACAAATGAGGCCTGCTACCCCCACCGGCGTGCGCACCGACATCGCAAATTTGTTCGGCAGTTCTGACGGCGTGGTTTGCCCAAACTGACGCCTTCCCTCCCCGGCCATCAGGTAGGTCATGTCGATGGCTTCCTGCACGTCGCCGCGCGTTTCTGCCAGCACCTTGCCCATCTCGCGCGTCATATCGCGCGAATAATCTTCCTTGCGCTCGATCAAAATCTCCGCCGCGCGATACAGAATTTCCGCGCGCTTCGGCGCAGGCGTCAGCCGCCACTTGTCGTAGGCGCCTTTCGCGGCGTCGATCGCCAGGTTTACGTCCTCTTCGGTCGACGCTGGGAACATTCCCACCAGTTCCGCCGTGTTCGCCGGATTGCGATTCTCGATCGCCTTGCCGCTGCGGGCCTCGATCCATTCTCCATTGACGAAGTTCTTGAAAACCTTGGGCCTAGCTGGGGTTGCCATGCGCATTCCTCCCTAATATCAGTCGTCCGCCGCAATTTTTTCGGTATCGCCATTCGATGCCGCGCTGTCGCCGGAGATTCAGAGTAACAAGCCCCCAAGCGCCTCGTCAACGCATCCTCATCTTCGTCTCAGAGCCACTCTTGGCTGCGCTGCTGGATGAAACTTGACCGCGCTTTGGCCTCCGCCGTTGACTTTTGCACGCCGCTGGCGACGGAGCACCATTTAAGACTCGCCTCTCGCAAGCCTGTTCGTTTTGCGCTAAGCCCCTATTCCTCCATACTTTGCCTCCTCTTCGCCCCCACCGCAACTTTCCACCGCAAGGCGTGTTTCACTATCAGACGCCACCGAAGGTATTCGGGAGGCGTCCGAAGGCTGCAACTTTTAGACAGGCTTTACGGGCTCAGAAGGGGCCCAAATATGAAACACCTCGTGAAATATCTCATGGTTTTTGCGGTACTTGGAACGGCGTTGGCACTCGCGCCAAACGCCAGCGCTCAGCGCTTCGCGGTAGGCGTGGGCGTTGGCCCAGGCTATGTCGGTCCGGCTCCCGTCTGCGCCTACGGCTACTACGGCTATTACCCGTACGCATGCGCGCCTTACGGCTACTACGGCCCTAGCTACTTCTCCGGTGGCCTGTTCATCGGCGCGGGCCCGTGGTTCCACGGCGGTTGGGGCGGACGTGGTTGGGGCGGCGGATACGGCTGGCACGGTAACGGCTTCGACGGTCGCGGTGGCTTCGCAGGACGCGGCGCGGTTGGCGGCGGTTTCCGCGGTGGCGCGGTGCGTGGCGGTGGCGGTTTCCACGGTAGCGCTGGAGTCCACGGCGGCGGTGGCGGCTTCCACGGTGGTGGCGGCGGTCACGGCGGCGGCCATCGCTAATCCGCTGCCGTAACTGCAAGCCTCGAACAGTACTGAGCACGACACAACGCCCATCCTTCCCAAAGCTCCTCCCGGGAAGGATGGGCGTTTTTTTTGCACCTGTTGCCGCGCAGTCTCAGTCGCGACGAGGTTGCTTGTTACGGACGAAATGCCGCGAAAACGCGAGGCGCACGGTGAAAAGCACGTATGCTGGGCGAAGAGTTGCTTGGGCTCAAGCTGGCATTCGCAGGTGGAACTCTGTGCGTTGATCGCTCGCGTTCTGCACCCGACACCTCAATTTCGGAATCGATTCGAGTATCGAGGAGCAACGGTTATGAGCAAACTTTGGGAGAAGATTTCGACGAAGGTGCAGAACGCGGTGCCCGAAGAGCCGGAAGTGAAGGAAAGCATCGCGCAGCCCGGTGACAAAGTGATGCACCGAGCGTCGGGCACGCACGGCGTGGTCACGGCCGTCGAAACGATTGGCAAAGTGCTGACCCTCTCCGTGGAGTGCGCCGATGGGCGGATGATCCGCGGGCTCGACCGCAAGGAATTCGCGTTTGCAGGTGAGGCGGGGTACACGGCGCCGCCCGTGCGGACCGTCGCAGCACCCGTCGGCCAAGCCGCAGAAGCGATGCCGAAAATTGAGGGAGAGATTTCCACCGAATCCATCCTGGAAAAACTCAGCTGAGGAAGAACATACATAACCCGCGCGCGCTAGTCACTGAAAATGTCGCGCAAGTTCGACCCGTGCAAAGTCAAGATCCGCACCCTCGCCTACGGCGAGGATGCGCCACCCGCAAAAACAAAGGCGTCGGTTCCGGTGTTGCCGAAGGATTGACCACCCTCCCTTCGGCAATATTGGCAAGTCCCGATTTCATAAATTGAAGAATGACTGGCTCGGGGGCCGAACCGACGCGAGTCTAGCATAGCTGGCTGGCGTCGTAACTTCGTGGTATACCAAGTCTGCATTGCATCGAGCTGACGTGTTGCTTGAGAGGAAGGTGTCGCATGTCCGTCGAAGAAAATGTTGTGTTGATGCGGCGGTGGTTCAAAGAGGTTTGGAATGAAGCGCGGGTTCAAACTATTTACGATCTGATGCATGAAAACGCGATTGGCGTGGGACAAGACGAGCCGGGTAAGGTGATTCACGGCCCTCGCGATTTCGTGGCCCTTTTCAATCGACTTCACGGCGCGTTTCCAGACATCAAGATTACAGTGGAAGACACATTCGGAGCGGACGACAAGGTGGTAGTGCGCTGGTCTGCGGATATGACCCACACGGGCGACGGACTCGGGTTACCGGCAACGAATAAGCGAATCAAGATTACCGGCATTACAATCGCACAGATCGAGCACGGCAAGATTGTGCGAGGCTGGGACAATTGGGATCAGCTGGCGATGCAGCAGCAGCTTGCTATGGCCGCCGCCGCTCGCTCCTGAAAGTTCTTTATCGTATTCATTGGCGGGCGCGTAGCTCACTCTCGGCACGCGACCAATCTTCCTCCGGTGATCCGTACGGACAACCTCTGGCTTGCCAGAGTTCGTAGGCGAGGGTCGCGATTTCGTCGTGTGCGAAGGTCGTAAGGCCATATCCGGACGCCATCGCTTTAGTGAGTTCGTTAGCCGCTTGTGAGTGATACAGCGCCTGGTGTGAATGTTTTTGGCCTGTTATCTCATCACCTTTTTCATGTTTTTGCGCAACGCGATGGGCTTCTGCGGCACGGTCATGTAATTCGGCGGCGCGGTTGTGGTTCTGCTTTCGGTTCTGGTAAAGAGGTTCAGTGTCATGAAGGGCAGGCGTCGCCTCAAGCGACCCCATCTGGCCCGATTTAGAGTGGGCGTCTTTTGCGAGTTTGTAGGCGTGATCGGAATATTCCATCGCCCGTTGCAAATGCCAGTTTACCAACTCGTTGTTCTCATTTTCATTGTGTTCGGCGGCTGTGCGATGAGCGTGCGCCGCCAGCTCGTGCTGATCGGCTGATTGCCGGTGTGTGTCGGACACGGTATTTGTCCCTCGATGGCTAGGCGTCGATTCGGCGCGATTCTAACATAGCTCGCTGGCGTCATAACTTCGTGGTACGAGCGCAAGACCGGAGGCTACGTGTCCGGAATTAAGAGCCCAATAGACGACGCACTTTTCGGCGGGTGGCGGACCCTTGCTCTGCGTTCTCCGTGGCTCGACTCAGGAAGCTGACGGCGCACTCAACGGTCGATATCGCGCGTCGCGGTATTTCAGGCTGAATACGATTGCCACGATGGCCAAGACGATCGGGCAAAAGATGCTGGCCTCAGGCCCGACCGTTCCGCCGGTCAGCCAGCGCGGCCCACTAAACGATGCGATGAGAAGATTCTGGGAGGGTAGTAAGCCGCTATTGGGAACACCGTACAGGAACGTCTGACCCCAGTCATATCCCAGGTGAAAGCCGACCGCACACCATAAATCTCCGGTCCGGCGGAGAAACAGGCACAACAACAAACCGAACGAAACCACCGACAGATCTCCCAAAACGGTTTCTCCGCCATTGGTGCCGTGAACCAGCCCGAATAAACCCGAGAGCAAAAATGCGGACGGCC
Source organism: uncultured Acidobacteriota bacterium (assembly GCA_963786205.1). Taxonomy (GTDB): domain Bacteria; phylum Acidobacteriota; class Terriglobia; order Acidiferrales; family UBA7541; genus Palsa-295. The sequence goes on along the minus strand of CAWAYG010000005.1, from coordinate 1,120,836 downwards.
AGAATCCCATGCCCGTCGTCAGTGTGAACTGCGTGTATCCGCGAAATAAAAATTCCTCGGCCAAGCCGGCGAGCAAAAATGCCAGCCCCCAGGCGGCCGCTGCAGTGAAAATCGCGGTGCCATGGATCGACGCACTTGTGAACCGTATGCCATGCAGGGCGAAAATTGCCAGCACCGTACTGCTGGTAGCGAGCAGGCCTATCAATACTCCTACCCAAAAGTTTTTCCTCAGCGCTTCGCTCCTGGGAAGGCCATATTGGCCCAGCCTGCGGCCTTCAATCTTGCTCATGATCGAGACCGCAACCGCCAAGATGCAGCAGACAAGTAGATCCGGCGCGATGATTCTCATAGGTGTCAGTTGCGTCGGATCCAGCGCCGCCGGGAAGAAACGCGTAATGATCATTCGCGCTACGGCCGACATGGCCATTATCATCGCCATGAAGATGAGCAGGCGCCATCCCGCGCGCAAGCCATTCGGACCAATGAAAATTCGCTTGGTTGTCGAGCCCGCTGGCGGGGTCTGGGGATCATGTCGCATTGTCGTTCCTGGATCTGGCATGGATGCGCCCCCCAACTGCTTATTACGGAACAGGCCCTCCATAAGTTTCAATGGAGAAAAAATCGTAGGACAGAAGCGCGTTGCGGGCTGACCCTTCGAACCGGCACTGCCAATTCTCAGGGTGAATCGCGCTGTGCGCGATTCACGATGGGAGCGACCTGGGTGCCGAGGATTTCTATGGCGTGCAACATTTTCTGATGGGGGAGGGTGGAGACGCCCATTTGGAAAGTGATGCGAGAGATGCCACCGAGAGCTTCGTTTACATAAAGGATTTTTTTTGCCACCGTTTTGGCGTCACCGATCAGGAGCGCGCCTGTCGGTCCGCGCTGCGCATCGAATTGGGCGCGAGTGGTGGCGGGCCAGCCGCGTTCCTTGCCGATTTCGGTAAAAGTGTGCGCATAGCCTGGAAAGAAAGTTTCCGCGGCTTCGTCGGTAGTGTCTGCCAGAAAGCCGATGGAATGAAGACCGACGGTGAGTTGCTGGGGAGAATGTCCGGCGCGACGTCCGGCTTCGCGGTAGAGATCAACGAGGGGGCGGAAACGGATGGGCTCGCCGCCGATGATCGCGACCATGAGAGGAAGTCCGAGCATGCCGGCGCGAACGAATGATTCGGGCGTGCCGCCTACACCGACCCATATGGGCAGCGGATTTTGCAGCGGGCGAGGGTAGATGGATTGGCCGGTGAGGGCGGGGCGATGTTCACCGGACCAGTGGACTTCCGTGCTAGCGCGAATTGCTAAGAGCAGATCGAGTTTCTCAGCGAAGAGCGAATCGTAATCTCCCAGACGCAGGCCGAAGAGCGGGTAGGACTCGATGAACGAACCGCGACCAGCGACAATTTCGGCGCGGCCCCGGGAGATGAGGTCGAGCGTGGCGAATTCCTGAAAGACGCGAACAGGATCGGCGGCGCTGAGAACGGTGACGGCGCTGGTGAGGCGAATTTTCTGCGTGCGTGCGGCGGCGGCGGAGAGGATGACGACGGGAGCTGAGTCCAGGAATTCCGCGCGGTGATGTTCGCCGATGCCGAAGACGTCCAGGCCGACGCGATCGGCCAGCTCGATCTCTTCGAGGAGGTGGTGCATGCGCTCGACGGGGGCGAGCGTTAGACCGGTGGCGGGATCGGAGATGGCTGCCGCGAAACTATCGATACCAATCTGCATTCAGGCTCCTGTAAAGCCAGGTGCCGCATCCCTTCGGTTCTTGAAGGGTGCGGGTTTAGATGCAGCGTCTCTACAGCCGTCGCATCGAACTCTTACTCCGGTTGGCGATTCTCGCGGCGGGCAGGCCTACGCTAACTCCGCTACAGCATCCAGCCGCCGGTTACGTTGATGACCTGGCCGGTGATGTAGTCGGCGGTGTCGGAGGCGAAGAATTTTACGGCGGCGGTTACGTCTTCGGAGCTGGGGGGGCGGCCCATGGGGGAGCGGGCGTCGCGGATGCGGCGGGCCTCGTCGGCGGTTAACTCGCGTTCGTCGATGTTGGAGGGGTTGATTACGTTGACGGTGATGCCAGCTTTGGCTTCTTCGATGGCGAGCGAACGGGAGAAGGAAACGACCGCGGCCTTGGCAGCGGCGTAGGCTGAGATAGTTCCCTGCCCGAAGGCGCGTTCGGCGCCGACGGCTCCTAGATTGATGATGCGGCCCCAGTGCTGGCGGCGCATGGCTGGTAATGCGGCTTTGCTGGCGTGGAAGACGCTGTAGAGATTGGAGGCGATTACTTTTTGCCATTCGTCGGCGCTCGTGTCGGCTACTAGTTTCCAGTTAAATTCGCCGACGTTGTTGACGAGGATGTCCAGGCGGCCGAAGCGTTCGAGGACGGCGTCCATTAGGAATTGGACTTTTTCTGGGTCGGTGGCGTCGGCTTCTACCGCGAAGCATTCGGCGCCTTGGGCTTGCAGCGTGCGGAGGGTGTTTTGCGCCGCAGTTTTATTTGTGCGGTAGGAGATGGCGATGCGGACGCCTTCCTGGGCTAGTCCTTGGGCGATGCCTTTGCCGATACCTCGGCTGCCGCCGGTGATTAGTGCGGCGCGATTGCGTAAGGGCACGGTGGCTCCTGGGTTTAGAGTGCGCTAAGTATAGTGGATTTTTTTGGGATTTGGGCGGGTGAGTGGGGGGAAAGGATTGGCCACAGAGGCACAGAGCCACAGAGAAAGGCGCGCAACGAGAAAAACGAATGGAGATCCTTCGCTCCGCTCAGGATGACGGCGCCCGGTGAGTTGCGGAGCGCATGGCAACGGATCACTGGGCTAGCCCATGCGGGCTACTACGACTGTGATGTCGTCGGCTTGTTCGGCTGTGCCGGCCCATTGTTCGGCCGCGGCTATTAGGTTTTCGGCGATTGGTTGCGGATGCAGGCTGCGTTGGCGGAGGACTTCTTCACGCAGGCGATGGACGCCGAATTCTTCGCCGTAGACATTTTCTGGCTCGGTCAGGCCGTCGCTGAAAGCTACGAAGAGGCTGCCGGGTTCTACTTTGATTGTGCCTTGGGTGAAATTGCAGTCTTCGATCAGGCCTACTACTGTGCCGCCTTCGCTAAGTTCCTGCACGTTGGAACCATTCACAAAAAACGGGGCTAGATGTCCGGCATTTGTGTAAGTGAGGGTGCGGGCCGCTACGTCGTAGACGGCGTAGAAGAATGTGGCGTAGCGATCGTCTGACGTGTTGCGGAAGAGATGCCTGTTCAGGCGCGCTACTAGCTCGGCTGTGCCGGTTAGGCCGTCGAAGCCGGCGTGGCTGCGCAACGTGGCTTGCAGACTGGCCATCAGCAGGGCGGCGAAGATGCCTTTACCGCTGATGTCGGCGAGCGCGATGCCTACTGTGTTGTTGCCGGTGCGGATGAAATCGTAGTAGTCGCCGCTGACTACGCGGGCGGGGCGGCAGATGGCGGCGAGTTCCAGGCCGGGAAGCGTTGGAAGCACCTGTGGGAAAAGCTGCGACTGAACTTCGCGGGCGATTACGATTTCGTTTTCCAGTTTTTGGCGCTTGCTTTGTTCTTCGATTAGTTCGGCAATGGAGCTGGTCATTTCGTTGAAGGATTCGCCCAGGGCGCCGAGCTGGTCGCGTTGATGAACGCGGACGCGCTGGGTGAAATCGCCGCGGCGGACGTGGAGCGTGGCTTTGTAGAGATCATCGACGGAGGTGGTGATGGTGCGGGTTAGGACGAAGCCGGTGGCGAGGCCCGCGATGCCGAGAAGCAGGAAAATTACGGCGGCGGCGATTAGGAGAATTTCCAGCACGGGGCCGACGTCGCCGACCGAAGTGAACAGTCGGCGGCTGAGGGCTGAGGCGCGGATGCCGAAGGACGCGAAGACGGCAGCGGGCGCGTCGGGAGGCTGCGGGCCGACGTGAGCTAGCTCGATGGTGGAGACGCCGTTGATGCGCACGTCGGCCCAGTTTTGCGGGGGTCCGAGAGTGCGGCGGCGGCTGGCGATCTGTTCGCCGGGAATGAAGACGTGGCCGTTGAAATTGAGCGAGATGTTGGGAGGATTATTTTCGCTGCCGGGACGGAGCGGGATGATTGCGATCGGGCCGAATTCGGAGGCGAAGCTGTCCAGGAACGCGGGGTTTAGTGGCGTCGCGACTACTAGATCGAACGGGCCAGCGGGGCCGTTCTTGCGCACGGCTGCGGCGATCCAGATTTTTTTGTCAATTTCTACCAGGCCACCGAAGTGTTGGCCGTCTTCGGATTGAGATTGGATCAGGCGCTGGCCGCGATTGGGGAAGACGCGGAGATCGGGCCATTCGCGGCGTTCCGCTTCGATTAGATTCGCGACGCCCGGGCGCTGCAGGATTGTTTCGTTTGTGGGCTCGGCGCCGTGGGCTGCTTCCATTTCCACTGCGCCGGCCAGGGCGTCGGCATCGGCAGCGATGGTGTTGATGCGTTGTTGCAGATCGTCGTGGAAGAGGTGGGCGCCTAGTTGGAGGTAGAGGCCGTAGGTGGCCAGGCCGGCCATGGAGAGGAGGAGGATTACTGGGACTACTCCGATGAAAACGTAGGTGACGACCAGGCGATTGCGGAGGGTCCACATGAAGCGGTTGCGGAGCCAGGGGATCAGGCGGACGAAGAGGTAGACGATTGCGAGGAAGGCTAAGAAGCCGAGGAATCCAGCGAACGGGATTTTGGCGTTTAGTGCGAGTGCTGCGCGAGCTAGTGCGTAGAGGATGATGATTGCGAGCGCGATTATGTCCAGCGGCGAGGCGTGCCGTAGGAAGATGATTAGGCGGCGAGGGGAGAGTCGGTTCACTGGTTTGGTTTCGAGCGATAGAAGAATAGCTGAGGAGTGGGCGTTAGGGAAGGTGGGCGGAGGGCGGGCGTAAATCTAAGCGGGACGGGTCTGAGACCCGCCCCTACGGATCGGCCCGGGGCAATCTTGCTCGAACGCGCTACATCGAGTTGCGATCGATTTGTTGGACGCGGCTATGGTGGCGGCTGTAGGCGAAATAGACTATTAGGCCGATTGCCAGCCAGATGACCAAGCGGGCCCAGTTGACCCAGCCTAGATTGACCATCATGTAGACGTTGATGGCTACGCCCAGCGCCGGGATCAGCGGGACGAGCGGCGTGCGGAATGGGCGAGGCTGATTGGGATTGGTGCGGCGCAGAACGATTACCGCCATGCAGACGATCACGAAGGCTAGCAGCGTGCCGATGTTGACCATTTTGCCGAGTTGGTCAATAGGGGTGATGCTGCCGACGATCGCGGCCAGCAGGCCGACGAGGATTGTGGTTTTGTAGGGCGTGCGGAACTTGGGATGAATGGCGGCGAAGAATTTGCGCGGGAGCAGGCCGTCGTTGGCCATGGAGTAGAGCACGCGCGTTTGGCCAAGCAACATCACGAGCATGACGCTGGTGAGTCCGGCTAGCGCGCCGGCGGTGATTACGGTGGAAGCTGTTCTGAGGCCGTGATCGAGAAACGCAACGGCCAGCGGCGCCTCAATATTGATGGACTTCCAAGGCACCATGCCGGTGAGCACGAATGCCACGAGGATATAAAGGATGGTGCAGGCAACCAGCGAGGCGATGATGCCGATGGGCAAATCGCGTTGTGGATTCTTGGCTTCCTGCGCGGTGGTGGAAACGGCGTCGAATCCGATGTAGGCGAAGAAGATGTAGGCGGCGGCTTTCCATATGCCGCCGACGCCCATGGGCGCGAATTCGGTCCAGCTGTGGCCGATGTTTGTGCTGTCCACGTACTTCAGACCCAGGATGATGACGAAAAGGACGACGCCGACTTTGATGACCACGATGGTGGCGTTAAAGTTGGCGCTTTCCTTGATGCCCACCACCAGGACGGCGGTGATGATGAGCGCGATCACGAAGGCAGGCAGGTTGAAGCCAAAGTCGAAACCGAAAATGCGCGGCGCGCCGACAAGATCATGCGCTTGGCGGAGCAGATCCGGCGAGGGCGCGGCGAGAATCTGCGCCACGCGCTCGACGAACAATTTCGTGGTGATGCCGAGAGAGGGGTCAGCGGCGTGGATCTGGGCGCGCGCTACTATGTTTTCCGCGGTGGCGAGCGCGGTCCAGTGGTCGTAAGCGAGCCAGAGCGGCATCTTCAAGTGAAAAATCTGGAGTAATTCGACGAAGTGGTTTGACCAGCCTGAGGAGACGGTGCTGGCGCCCATGGCATATTCCAAGGTCAGGTCCCAGCCGATGATCCAGGCTAGCAGTTCTCCCAGCGCGGCGTACGCGTAGGTGTACGCGCTTCCCGCCAGCGGAATCATCGCGGCGAATTCCGCGTAGCACAAACCCGCCAGGACGCATCCGAAACCCGAAACGATGAAGGATATGGTGAGCGCTGGTCCGGCGTAGGTGGCGCCGAGGCCGGTCATCACGAAAATTCCGGCGCCGATTACTGCGCCGACGCCTAGCGCGGTGAGCGAGAGCGGGCCGAGCGTGCGTTTCAGGGTGTGCTCGCCGGTGTCCGCCGCTTCGCGCAGCAGCATATCCATGGGCTTCTTTTTGAACAGCGGGTTGCTCATGCGGTCCGTCCCTCCGTTGGTTTGGCGCTTTGGCAGAAAGTCAAAGGCACCACTGATGAACACTGATTAACGCAGATAACGGCGCTGATCATTCAAGCGCAGACCAATATGGCCTGCGGCAAACGCGGATGCAAAATAGCACAGAGCCGCGAGGTAGCAACTACTAAATCGTCGCTGTGCGCCAATTCGAGTCACGTTCTCGCGCTGCGCGCGGCGATGGCTTGCGCTGCCACGGCTAGATATTCGCGGGCGCGTTGGGCTGGGTCGGGCGCGTTTCGCAGGTCGCTGATTATGGCTACGGAATCGGCGCCAGCGCGGAAGACTTCGTTGGCGGAGTTTATGGTGATGCCGCCGATGGCTACCAGGGGCTTGCGCGTCAGTTTTCTGGCTGCGCGGATTAGGTCGAGGCCTACTACCGGGTCGGGATTTTCTTTGGTGGCTGTCGGGTAGATGGGGCCCACGGCTATATAGTCCGCCGAAGTGTCATTGGCGGCGCGGAGTTGTTCGAGATTGTGTGTCGAAATTCCAACCCATTGTGGGCTCGGACAGATTTGGCGGGCTGCTTCTACCGGGAGATCTTCCTGGCCTACGTGGACGCCTGCTGCTTTTGCGATGCTGGCGATGTCGGGGCGATCGTTGATTATGATTTTGAGGTTGGCCGGAGCGGCGGTGATCAGGGCGTTTGCGATTTCCTGGAATTGGCGCGGGGGTATGTGTTTGGCGCGGAGTTGGACCAGTTGGACGCCGGCGTCGGCGAGTTTATCGGCGAGGGACAGGAGCGCGTCAGCGGGTTGGTTGGGTGTGGCGTCGAGGATGGCGTAGAGGGCGGGAAACATGTGAGCCTCAGTCGCAGTGGAACACAGATTCAGAACCAAACCAAGATGCCCGCTGTGTCCCGAGAGGCGCGGGACACGGCGACCGCTACATCGTCAGAGGCAACCGCAGTTGCGAATTACTTGGCTGCTACTGCTAGGGCGCGATCGAGAAAGTGGGTGTCGAATTTGCCGGCTATGAAATCTTTGTCGGCTAGAATTTTTTTGTGGAGCGGGATGGTGGTTTTGATACCTTCGACCACGAAGCCGTCGAGGGCGCAATTCATGCGGGCTATGGCTTCGGCGCGGTCATTGCCGTGGGCGATTATCTTCGCGATCAGGGAATCGTAGTAGGGTGGAATTACGGCGTCGGAATAGCTTGCCGTGTCCACTCTTATGCCCGGGCCTCCGGGCACGCGGAACGCAGTGATGCGTCCGGCGCTGGGGACGAAGGTTTCGGGGTCTTCGGCATTGACGCGGCATTCGATTGCGTGGCCGCGAAATTCGATCGGGCCTAGGAGGTCGGTGAGTTTTTCGCCGGCGGCTACGCGGATTTGCGATTTTACCAGGTCGACGCCGGTGACCATTTCAGTGACGGGATGTTCGACCTGAATGCGCGCGTTCATTTCGATGAAGAAGAGGTTGCCGGATTCTTCGCGCAGGAATTCGACGGTGCCGGCACTGGAGTAGCCTAGTTTTTTCAGCGCGTCGACTACTTGTTTGCCGATGCGTTTGCGCGTGGCGGCGTCCATCGCTAACGAGGGCGATTCTTCCAGGACTTTCTGGTGGCGGCGTTGCAGGGAGCATTCGCGTTCGCCCAGGTGGACTACGTTGCCGTGCTTATCGCCGAGAACCTGGAATTCGATGTGGCGCGGGTGCTCGATTAATTTTTCGATATACACGTTGGGGCTGCCGAAGGCTTGCTGGGCTTCGGCCTTGGCTGTTTGAAACAGGGGAATCAGCTCGCGGGCGTGACGCACGATGCGCATGCCGCGTCCGCCACCGCCTTCGGCGGCTTTGATCATTACTGGGTAGCCGATTTCTGCGGCGATTTTCTTGGCGGCGTCCTCGTCGGGAACGACGCCGGCGCTGCCGGGAATTATGGGGAGACCGGCGGCGGCCATGGCTTCGCGTGCTTTGTCTTTTTCGCCCATCAGGCGGATGGCGTCTGGCGCGGGGCCGATGAAGGTGATGTGGGAAGCTTCGCAGACTTCGGCGAAATTGGCGTTTTCCGAGAGGAAGCCGTAGCCGGGGTGGATGGCGTCCACGTTGGCGATTTCGGCGGCGCTGATTACTTGCGGAATGTTGAGGTAGCTTTCGCTGCTGCGCGGCGGGCCGATGCAGATCGCTTCGTCGGCGAAGCGGACGTGCAGCGAGTTGCGGTCGGCCTCGGAATAGACGGCGACGGTTTTTACGCCGAGTTCACGGCAGGCGGAGAGGATGCGCAGGGCGATTTCGCCGCGATTGGCGATTAGGATTTTTCGGAACATGGGCCTCGGAGAAAATTCAAAGCGCCGGTTACGAACAGCGGGCACGGCATGCCGTGCCCCTACGACAGCCGCGAACCATTATTTCTTCCGGTGGGGGCGGATGCCGAATAGGGCTTCGCCGTACTCCACCGGATGACCGTTTTCGACGAAGATGCGGACGATTTCGCCGGCTGCGTCGGATTCGATTTCGTTCATTAATTTCATGGCTTCGATGATGCAGAGAACCTGGCCGGTTTCGACTTTCGAGCCGATCGAGACGAACGGGTCTGCGTCGGGGCCGGCGGCCACGTAGAACGTGCCGACGATCGGCGACTTCACGATGTGGAGGTCTTCGGCGCGCATGGTGTCTGCGGCCGATTCGCGCTGTGCGGCGGCGGGCGCGGCGCCAGAGCCTGCGGCAGACGCTGCGGACGGCGCATGACTCGCGTGCGGCGCGGCGGAAGCTACTACAATTTCCGGAGCTTGGCCCGGCGAAAAGGCGTACGCGGGCGAAGACGGCTTCTTCAGCCGGATGCGGAAGCCCTGGCGCTCGTATTCGAATTCTTCGAGGCCATGCTTGCGCATGAACTCCAGTAGCTTTTCGATTTCGGGGAGGTCCACGCCGTGAGCGGGCGAGCTGGATGATGCTTGGAGAGTCTGTTTTTTCGCCATTTAGAGTTCTAGAAATTCCCGGGAAGCGCTGGTCAAAACTTCCGCGCCTTGCGCGGTCACCAGCACTTCATCTTCGATTCGAATACCGCCCAGGCGTTCAACATAGACGCCCGGCTCGACGGTTACGACCATACCCTCTTCGAGCAAGGTTTCCTCTCCGCGGCCCAGCCGGGGCATCTCGTGGATTTCGAGGCCCAAGCCATGCCCGGTGCTGTGAGTGAAGTATCGTTCCAGGCCCGATTGCTTGAAAACTTTGCGCGCTGCAGCGTCCACGGATGCAGCCGAAACTCCCGGCCGGATGGCGGATATCGCGACTTCCTGGGCGTGCAGAACTGCGTCGTAAAGCGAACGCACTCTGTTAGTGGACCGTCCCAGGAAGACGGTACGAGTCATGTCGCTACAGTAGTCGCGCAGTATAGCACCCTGATCAAGGACGACCAACTCGTTTTTCCTGAGGAGCTTGGGCGTGGGGCGGGCGTGGGGCCAGGCGGAGCGCGGTCCTGAGGCTACGATGGATTCGAAGGAGGGGCCACTGGCTCCCTGGAGTTTCATGGAGCGTTCGATATCGGCAGCGACGGCTCGTTCGGAGACTCCGGGCCTGACGTTGCGCACTGCGGCGGTCCAGACGTCACTGACAAGGCGCGCGGCTTGGCGCATGCGGGAGAGCTCGTCTGCGTCCTTTACTGCGCGCAGACGTTCGATCAGGTCTGGCGCGGCGAGCCAGCGCAAGCGCGCGCCTGCGGCGAGCTGGAACGCGGTTTTCTGGGCGACAGTGAGCTGCGCCGGCGCAAAGGCGAGGCGGATGGTACCGCGGCGGGCTTTCAGGGCTTCTCCCACGGCGCGAACCAAGCCGTGCGGCGCGATGACCGTCGTGGCGTCGTAAACTTCCTGGCGAGCTTGCAGGGTGTAGCGGCTGTCGGTGAACAGAGCGGCGCGCGAGTGATCGACTAACAGGATTCCGGCGCTGCCGGTGAAGCCGCAGAGGTAACGGACGTTGGGAAGATGGGTGACGAGCAGCGCGTCGGAATTGAGAGCGGAAAAAGAAAGCCGGAGCCGATGGATCCGGCTCCGGGCTGATTTCGCGTGCACAGTTTTTTGGGCCACGTCCTACCTGCGAACCTCTCTCTTGCCTACTGCGACTATCCCGGCAGAATGCGCGGGGTTAGGAAGAAGAGGAGTTCCTGGGCCGTGGAGCTGACCGTTGTGTGCTTGAACAGGTTGCCGATGACGGGCAAGCTGCCGAGTATCGGAACGGTTTGAATGTCGGTGCGCTGCTGGGTGACGATCACACCACCGATGACCATGGTGGCGCCATCCGCGACCAGGACTTTGGAAGTGGCTTCCTGCGTGTCAATGGCCGGAATGCCCTGGACGCGCGGGATGGAAGAGTCGATCTGGTCGTTCTTGACGTCCACGTCCATGTAGATGGTTCCCTCCGAGGTGATCTGAGGGGTGACGTCAAGCTCCAGCACCGCGTCCACGAATTGGACCGAGACGGTGTTGTTCACGATGGTCTGCACCGGAATCTTGGTACCTTGCTTCACGATTGATTTCTGGTTGTTCTGCGCGACGATCTTCGGCTTGGAAATGAGTTTGCCGACGCCGCGATCTTCCGCCGCGGTGATGACCATATCGAGCGCGAAATTGGCGTTCGCGAACGAGTAGGTAAAGCCGCTGGTCGGAGTGGCCGCGCCCAGGTTGGTAAGCAGCGGGACGGAACCGGACGTGAGCGGCGGAGTGCCTACCGCCAAGGGCGGAGCCGGAGTGTTGATGACCGTGCTGGTCCCGACAGCGGTCGCACCACCGATGGTGCTGCCGTGCGCGCCGAGTCCTAGACCGAACTGAGTGCCGATTTCACGAGAGAACGAACGGTTGGCGGCGACGACGCGCGCTTCGATTTCGACCTGTTGCGATTTGCGGTCGAGCTGGCGCAGGAGGTTATCGAGCACCGGCAGAACTGTGGGAATGTCGCGGATGATCAAGGTGTTGGAGCGGCTATCGGCCAGGATATCGCCGCGCGAAGACAGGAACTTCTTCAGCGTGGGGACCATGTCCGCGGCCTTGGCGTAGCTGAGGACGCGCGTGGTGGTGACCACGTCTGCTGACTCGGCCTGCGCCTTGGCGAGATCCCGGTTCTGTTCGGCTTCGCGCTTCAGGGTTTCCTTGGTGGCGATGCGCAGAACGTTGCCGTCGAGCTGTTTATCGAGATCGTTGTTCTTGAGAACGATGTCCAGGGCTTGATCCCACGGTACATCATCGAGAACGATCGTGAGGCTGCCCTTTACGGCGGGGTCCACGACGACGTTGAGGCCGCTGATTTCGTGAATGAGGCGGAAGAAATCGCGCAGGTCAACATCTTTCAAGTTAACGGAAATCGGTTCACCGGAATAGTGCCCGGCGGGAGCGGGTGTGGGCGCCTGCTGCGCCGCGGCGGCAGTTGCGGGAGACGACGCCGGAGCGGCTGGCGTGGGGGCCGCGTTGCTATCACTGATTTCAGTGTAGCCCGTGTTCACGGCGAGCGGTTTGGCAGCGGCGGGTTCGGGCTGGTGTACGGGCGCAACCGGCACGGCGAGGGCGGCGGAGGTCTGCGTCAAGGCCGTGGGGAGAGTAGCCGCGGGCGCCGGAATATCTTCCGGAGCGGCCGTCGGAACTACGGGGGCGCTGATTGCCTTGGTAGTGGTGACGTCGGAAGGTTCGCTGTTCGCGGCCGGAGCGGAGTTACTGGCGCCGCCGGAAGCAGGCGTCGGGGCATCGGCGCGGAAAGCGACAGTGACGGCGTTGCCGGAAGCATTCACGTTGTAGCGGGCGGGCGTGCGCAGATCAATTACAATGCGCGAAACCTGCGGCGTGAATTGAGCGAGGCGAATTTCCTTCACGGGATCGAGATTGCTGGCGATTTGCTTTTCGGTGGTCTTCAGGTGCGCGCCGGAAAAATCGAGCACGATGCGATCGGGATTGTGCAGGCGGCTGACGTGATAGGTGAGCTTGGCGTTGCCGACCACGTTGACTTCGGTTTGCGCGCCAACCTGCGCGAGGTTCACCTGTTCGATGTTTTGAAAGTCGGAAGCGGTGGTCTTCGTGTCCGAAGGCTTCGCGGCGATGGGCTTCAACGCTGCGGGAGTGGGCTTGCCCTCTGCAGATTTCGTTGCCGACGCGGCCGTGATCGCCACGGGCTCGACAGAAGCGTCGGCGTTACCGTTCGCGGAAACGAAGAGCGTGAGCTCCTGATTGCCATTGCGCGCGAGGCGCGGAGTAATGCCGGGCCGCAGCAGGATCTCCAAGCGCACCACGGGCTTTTGACCCGCGGAGTAAGTGGTGAGGCGGTAGCTCTTGACGAGCTCCGAGGGCACCACGCGCGCGCCGGAAGTGTCGCCGGCCGAGACGCCGGACAGGTCGAGCACATAGAGGCTCTCGCTGGGGCGGTACGTGGTGTACTCGAAGGGGCCGTTGGCCTGAGCATCCAGGGTCACGGCGCCGTCTTTCACCACGGCCTTTACATGCACCACCGGCGCATCACTGGCCGATAGAGCTCCATTCGTCAACATCAGGGCTGCCGCCACGAACGCAGTCAGGCCCCACGCCCTCCGCATAATCCTCATTGCTGCTCTCCTGCACTCGGGTAGATTCGTTTCGTAACAATTTTTTCGACTGATTTCCCGAAAGCATCTTTAGAAACTTCCTTGAACGTGACACCGTCCAGGCCAATCTTTTCCACATCGCCGTCGTAGAGCTGGTCGCCTTCACGAAGGAAATAAACGCGCTGATCGGGATTGGTGACGACCGCGAACATGCCGTTGGGCGAGCGCACGGCGCCGTCCACGCGGATGGTAGCGACCACCAGGCCTGCTTTGCCTGGAGGAAGCGGTGGGCCGCCGCCGGGTTTGTGTTCATTGACCAGCGGGACGAAAGGATCGCGCTCGGCCACTTTGACTACGGCCGGATTGGGTGCCGCGGCGTTAGCCTCCGGAGCGGCCTTCGGTGCCGCCGCTTTCGCTTTGTGCGCGGATTTTTTCGCCGGGCTGGCTTGCTGCGTCTGAGCCTGCCCCTGAGCCCAGGTTACGGGGACGAGGCAAACGGACAGTGCCAGCGCGGTAAGGAGTATGTTGAATGCCTTTGGCAGTCTCATCATTGTCGTCCTATCGCTTTGCCGACGCAGGCGTTGCCGTCGAGGGAGCCGAAGCGTCTGCCGGCTTCGAAAAGAAAGTGGTAACGGTCAAGACGCCGGCAACGGAAGTGCCGGGAGTCATGCGATAAGTGGTGCCCGCTTTCGAGGCCGCGCTGGTGAGCTTCATATCGCCGACGTTGATGATGCGCGAGAGCCTGCCGAGCTTGGCAAAGAAATCCAGCACGGCGAAATAGGGTCCGTCGCAGTCAATTTCAAATGGCACCTCGAAGTAGAACTGCTTCGGGGCGACGGGCAACGCCTTGAGGTGGCGAATGGAGACACCGGAGCTGGCGGCCGCGCTTTGGACCATGAGGATGAATTCGTCCACCTTCTTGTCTTCCGGAACGATGGTTTGCAGAGTGGCGAGCTGCTTGGAAAGCGCATCCATTTCGGATTGCAGCTCGGCACGGCGCTGTTTGTAAACCCGCAGGCTGGCAACATCCGCTTCCAGCGGCTTTTCTTCCTGCTGAGCGGCTTCCAGCTCGGTGCGGACGCTGGCGACCGGAGAACCGGGCATGTAGAAACCTGCGGCGATCAAGATAACGGCGAGCCCCAGGAAGAACAGAGCCTGAAGTGGCCAGGGCCAATCTCGAAAAGCGGTAGCCATCGCTAACTCCTCCCCTTAGCCGCGGGCTGCGGGGGCGTGGTGGTGCTGGTTCCAGAAGCGGGCTTCGCCTGGGGCTGACCCGTAGCGGGCGCCGCCTGGGCGACAGCGGCCGACATGGTAAAGCCGTAAGTGGTGACGGACTTAGCCACATCGTCCTCTTTCGCTTCCTCGATCTCGATCTTGTCGAAATAGCCGGAGCGTTTCATCTGCGTAATGAAGTTAGCGACGGAGTTGACGCTGCCAGCCTCGCCAGCGATATGCAGAGTGTCGCCGGTGCGGTCCAGTGAGGTGAGCCAGAGCTGATCGACGCGCACGACTGTGTTGGCGACCATCTGGAGCAACTCTTGAGCACCGGTACGATTTTTCTGCAAGGTTTCGATGACGCCAATCTGTGTCTGCAGGGCGGCCTTCTGCGCTTCGAAACGGTCAACGTCCTGCTTGATCTGCTGCAAGTTGGCCTTTTCGGCCTTGAGAGAGGCGATGCGCGCGTTGGTGTCGTCGAGCTGGTGCTTCTGCGAATAGTAAGTGACGGAGAGCACGATGAGCGCGATGGCCACAGCGGCGACGCCGAGCAAAATCTGGAGTGTAGACTCCAGCGGCACGGATTGCTTGGTGGCCTTGGGACGTATCTGGCCCAGTAAGTTAATGCGGATCATGGCGTGTCGAAGCTCCTCAGCGCCAGGCCCACAGCGATCGCCAGGCGCGGCGCCAACTCACGGATCTGGGTTTCATCGTGACGCCCAGGATTGATTGCGATTTTACGGAACGGATAGAGCTCCTCGACCGGCATGGCAAATTCCTCTTTGAGCAGGTCCAGCAAGCCGGGAACGCGAGCCGTGCCGCCGGCGACGTAAATGCGGCGGATATTTTCACCGCTGGCAGTCGCGCGGAAGAAGTCGAAGGTCTTCTGAATTTCCAGGATCAAGATGTCGGAGACGGAGCGCAAAATGGCAGTGCGCTGCTCTTCGTTGACGCCGGCGAGAGTGCCGCCCTGTTTCAATTTTTCGGCGTCTTCGAAACTCAGGTCCAGTTCCTTCTGCAACGCGTCGGTGTACTGATTGCCGCCGACGGAAACGTCGCGGGTGAACAATGGGGTCCAGCCGCGAACGATGTTGATGTTCATGACGCTGGCGCCGACGTTGAGCAACGCGACCACTTGCGAAGGATCGGGTTCGTAATTGACCTCGAAGCAGTTCTGCAGGGCGAAGGCGTCGATGTCCACGACCACCGGCGCCTTCCCCGCTTGGGCCAGCACGTTGGTGTGGTTCAGAATCTTGTCTTTCTTGACGGCGACCAGCAGCACGTCCATCTGATTCTCGGTGGCCTCGAGCAACTGATGGCTGAGGTTCACGTCGGCGATGTCGAAAGGAATGTGCTGGCTGGCTTCTGCCTGAACGCGATCGAAGAGTTCGTCTTCCGTCATCAGCGGCATGCTGACGCGCTTGACGATCACGGAGTGGCCTGACACAGAAGTGGCCACATCTTTCGTCTTTATTTTTTGAGTGTCGAAGATCGAGATGATCTTCTCGGCGACCGAAGGAGCGTCCATGATGGCGCCGTCCACGACGGTATCCTGGGCGAGGGTTTCGATGCCGTAACTGACCAGCTCGTAGCCGGACTTCGTTTTCTTCAGCTCGACTGCCTTGACAGAACTCGAGCCGATGTCCAGGCCGATCAAAGATTTCGTTTTACCCAGATTGAACATCGCGCGGCCCCTCACTCCTCACCCCATCCCGCTTCGCAGGACGGGCACGGCATCATCTGGTGCGTAAAAATTTTCTTGGAAAAAATCCCCAAAACCTGCTCACTGCTTCGCCACATCACCCCGGCAACGGCGCTGAGACTGGAGAGGACCGTCAGTACTGCTACGCCCGGTACCTTTCCTCTTTCTCCGTTTATTACATCCGCAGCACAGAGTGTCAAGCAACGTGTTCCGATGGTGTGCTATTGGTTAAACACAGTCCGGAAGTACAGGTAGGCGAAAAGGACAGGTAAAAAGGACAGGTGGGGTGGCGCTAAAGGCCTGAAACATTGCGGGAAAGGGCCGAAAAGGCGAACACTTTGGGGGTTCGCCTGAGGTTTACTTTTTGTTCGTGGGCGTCAGCTTAATTTGGTGCCATATTGCGTCCACGCGCTTTTTTGTGGCTTGGTCCATTTTTATTTCGTCGGGCCAGCGGCCGGAGAAACCTTCTTCGGGCCATTTGCGCGTGGCGTCCACACCCATCTTGGAGCCGAAATCCTGGCGGCGCGCGGCGTGGTCCAGAGTGTCCAGCGGACCGAGAACGAACTGGATATCGCGCTCGGGATCGATGGCGCAGAGCGCTTTCCAGACGACCTCACTGGAGTTCTGCACGTCCACGTCGTGATCAACGACGACGACTACCTTGGTGAACATCGCCTGACCGAGCGACCAGATCGCATTCATGATTTTGCGCGCTTGGCCAGGGTAGCTTTTGCGGATGGAAACGATCATCAGATTTTGAAAAATACCTTCAGCGGGCATGGCGACGTCCACAATTTCCGGATACTGCATTTTGATCACGGGCATGAACACGCGCTCGATGGCGTGGCCCATAAAATAGTCTTCCTGCGGAGGCGGGCCGACGATGGTGGTGAGATACAGCGGGTCTTTGCGGTGCGTGATGCACTGCACGTGGAATACGGGAAACTGGCCTTCGAGCGAGTAGAAGCCGGTGTGGTCACCGAAGGGGCCTTCGGTGCGCATCTCGCCGATTTCGACGTAGCCTTCGAGGACGATTTCGGCGTTGGCCGGGACTTCGAGGTCCACGGTTTTGCACGCGACCAGATTTACCGGGTCTTTGCGTAGGAAGCCGGAGAACATGAATTCGTCCATGTCGGGCGGAACGGGGAGGATGCCGGCGAGAGCGGTGGCGGGGTCGGCGCCGATCGCGACGGCGACTTCCAGCTTGCCAGTGGGATTTTTCGCGCGGCTGCTGCGGTAGTGATCGGCGCCGTGCTTTTGCGTCTGCCAGTGCATGCCGGTGGTGCGGGAGTCGTAGACCTGCATGCGGTAACAGCCGACATTGCGTTTTCCGTTTTCCGGATTCTTGGTGATTACCATTGGCCAGGTGATGTAGCGGCCGCCGTCCAGGGGCCAACATTTCAGGATTGGAAACGCGTCGAGCGAGAAATTATCGGTTAGGACGACTTCCTGGCAGGCGCCGCTGCGAACGGACTTTGGAAAAAAGGAGCCGATCTCGGCGAGCTTCGGGAGCATCTTCACTTTTTCCAGGATGCCTTGGGGTGATTGGAGGTCGAGGAAGGAGCTGATGCGGGCGGCGACTTCTTCGAGGGAGTCAACTTCAAGGGCCAGGCACATACGGCGCTCGGTGCCGACAAGATTGGTGACTACCGGAATGCGCGAGCCTTTGGGGCGTTCGAAGAGTAGCGCGGGGCCTTGCGCTTTTACGGTGCGGTCGGAAATTTCTGTGATTTCCAGGATGGGGTCTACCTCGAGCTGAATGCGGCCTAGCTCGTTTTGCTTTTCCAGTTTGTGGATGAAATCGCGGAGATCTCGGTGCGCCACTTCCCCTCCCGCTGTCGGTATTGGCTTTGCCACTTTAGCATGGAGGGTCGGGCGGTTGAAGTTGGGAGAGAAATTCAAAAGATTTAACACCGAGGTCACAGAGGACAGGCGGAGTTCGCAGAGAAAATCAAATACCAAGACCCAGGCGCGGAGTGCGCGAAGTCCGCCAAACGGGCGGCTATTTTGCTGCAACGGCGACGGTGTGGTTGGCGCGAGAGCCGGCGGGAGAATCGGCGCTGACAATTTCGTTTTTGGGTGGCTGCGCGAGCAGGCGCGCGGCCATAGCGCGGTAGCGGCCGACGAGCGCAGTTTTGGCACTGGTGAGGAGCGGGATTCCCAGAGTTACCGCTTCGCTGACTTGACGGAAATCGCTGGGCAGGCGCGCAAAGAACGTTGGTTTTGGGGTCTTGTCCGATGAGGCGGCGGAGTCTTCCTCGCTGCAGAGCGCGCGATTAATCACAATCTGAAAATGAGTGCGATCAATGCCGCTGGAATCAACGGCATCGAGATCGCGATTGAGCATGCCCATGGCGAGCTCGGTGGGCTCGGTGATCAGTAAGGGAGTATCTGCCATTTTCAGGATAGCGGCCCACTCGGCGGCGTTTACGTAACCGAGATCCACGACTACCATGTCGAATGCTTCACATGCCAATGCTAGAACCCGCAGCAAAGCCTCGATGGTGATGGACTGCCGCTGTTCGGCGCGCAGCGCCGCGTGCGGGTTTCCTGTGAGGATCTCAATGCCGGACTTGTGGCGGGTGAGCATACTGGCGAGGAGGGCCACGTCGAGGCGATTCACTCGTTCGAGGGCGTCCAGCAGAGTGAAGCGGGGGCTGAAGTCGAGCATTAGGCTGATCTGGCCGAAGGGGCGCGCGAATTCGAGCAGCGCGCTATGCGCTTGCCAGTACGATGGCCCAATTGCACCGTCAGCTTGACGGCGACGGTGGTGGTTGCGACGCCGCCCTTGGCGCCATTAACGATTATTCATTTATCGGCCATAGCAAGAGCCTCCGAGCGTGAAATCCGGGTGTAGCGACATCCGGCAAGTGGCGCTAGATAAATCTGCCGACATCGTGGCAGTGCGGGCAATTTCAATGCCACTGTCGTGGGCGCGCAGGTTTTTGGCGCGGATGTACCTGCAAGTAGCAAATTGAAACGCCACAGTGGAATCATCGCCAAGATTTGGAAAATCCTTATGGGATTTTGCGGTGGAACGGCTGTATGATTTCGCGGCCTTCGCGTTCGCGTTCATGCACGGTTGTGGAAAATCTCGCGCGGTAACAAGGGGCAACACCACTCGATGAGCAAACAACATTTCTACTTTAAACTGATCCCGCCGCGGCCTACGTTTGGCGCGGATATGACCGCCGAAGAGAGGGCGCTGATGCAGCAGCATGTGGCATATACCCGCGAGGCGTTCGACGCGGGGAAGATTTTGATTTACGGGCCGGTGATGGCGAGCGGCGGAGCTTTCGGAATCGCGGTGCTGGAGATGAATGATGCCGCGGACGTGCAGAAGTTTGGCGAAGAGGACCCTTCGATCAGGGCAGGGATGAATACTTTTGAGTTTTGTCCGATGAGGGTGGGAGCGGCGCGCGGGATTGCTTGAATTTGTGTTTCCTACAAGATCCGCGCGATGTGCTCTTCAGCGTACTGAACAGGAGTGAGCCGCGGCCATTTGCGGCGCCTTCCTCGACCATTCAGGTTGCGATACGAGACTTGCCGAGTCTCGCAGGGTCTCTACCACGGAGGGGTGCCACCACCTACCAGGCACGTTGACTGGCGAGGAGCACGCCGGCCGCATTCGTCAAATACTGCTCGTCGCTTAGCATCTCAACCAGTTCGTCGGGAAATGGAGCGATCTCGCTCTGTAGGTAGGTCGCCAGCTCGCGATAAATTTCCCGCCGCGCGTAGGGTGCCAGCTCGTTGCGGCGGCGTAACGCATCCTGGATGAGACCGGCTAGCTCCGGCGTCGCTGCTCGGCGCAGACGCATGGCAATCACAGGATAGTCCGTGAAGGAGTTGTACTTCTGACGGCTCGAGGCTTCCTCCGCCGGAGCAGCTAGAGGGGTTTCGCGGACAACCAGGGTTCCAGCCACGCGGTCGCCGAAACGCTGCATAATCGGGCTGCTCAGCGCGGAAACCCCTCCGACCAGGTACGCCAGCGGCAACGCATCAACCGTGCGCATCAGATTGCGTACCCACGCCTGTTCGATCCGTAGCGGAAGCCCTGACTGGTCAATTACACGTAAGTGGAACAGGCGTTTCCCGATTGTCTGGCCATTCCAAAATCCTTCCAGCAATGCGCCATAGGCAAACCCGATGGCGAATTCCGCGAGCGTGATGGTCATCGCCGCGAATCCGGGTGCTTTCGCAAGAATCAAGTAAACCAGGTAACCGAGCCCGTTTATCCCCGCCAGCACGATTGCGATATCGAGCAGCATCGCGTAAAGCCGCGCCGCGGGACCGGCCAGCGGCAATCGAAAGAGCACGCCTTCTGGAGTCGCGATTGTCAGTTCGGCAATCGTGGGCAAACGGTTTGGCTGAGAATTCTTCATTTACTCTCCGCTGGCAGGCTCGCGGGTGCAACCGCGCCGGTGTCGCTTCGCCCAATCAGCAGCAGATAGATGGTCAGGAGCACCAGCTCCGCCGCGCCAACCGCGACCTTGAACCCATACGGCAACACCGGAGCCTGATGCTGCGAAAAAAACGCCTCCATAGTTCCGGCCCAGACCAGCATCATCGCCAGCCCCGCGATCAGCAGCAACCATTCGCGCATGGATTGACGCACGTTGCGGTCCTCGCGCCGCCGCAGCAGCAAGCGCGCCAGATAGAATCCAGCTTGCCCAGCAATCAGGATGGACGGGATCTCGAACGCGCCATGCGGCAGCAGCCATGCCGTAACGAATAATCCGAAGCCTTGCTGCGTGTAACGAACCGCCACGGCGCCGAGCAGCAAGCCATTTTCGAAAAGCAGTAACGCCGTCCCAATGCCAAACGTTACGCCAAGCGCCGCCGCCAGCAGCGCGACCTGAATATTGTGTGTGATCAGTTGCGCTGAGAATTGCGCCTCCGTCTGCGCAGAGTCCAGATGCCGGTTCTGCCCTTTCTCCTCTTGCTGCACGCGTAGACTCGGATTGCGCAGGTAATCGGCGGGAAGCAGCACATCCACGGACGCTGGGTCGTAGCGCACCGCCAAGCCTCCGAAAGCACAGCCCAAAATAGTGATCAGGACGGCGAGCGCGAAATAGCGGGACTGCCGCCGGAAGGCCTCCGGAAATGCCGTGAAAATCCGCAGCCAGCGGCGGGGCTGCCAGAGTTCGGAGCGTGTCGGTTGAGCGTAGTAAATATCCGCGTAAGCCCGCGCCACCAGCCGTTCGAGATATTGCCTTAAGTCGGGTGCCAACGCGCCGTGTATGACGCGATTCAAATCCGCGGCAGTTTGGGCGTAGAGCTCTTGCAGCAGTTCGGCTTCGCCGGGTTTCAGACGCCGATCCGGCCGGCTTTCCAGCTGGGCGAGCAGCCATTCGAGTTTGTCCCAGCGCGGCTGCTCTTGCGCCTGAAACCGTTGGAGGTCGAGAATCACACCCGTTGCTCCCGCTTGCTTTCGAGGTAACCTTCCACGGCCGTTCGCAGAAAATTCTCGGGCGGGACAAAACGCAATTCCGCGCCCAATTGGCGCAATTGACGTGCGAGCGCTGCCAGGCGCTGGTTTTCCTTTTCTCCCGCCAGCGCCGCGTACACATCCTGATCGGTCCGAGGCTGCTCCCCTGGTGAAAATGCCGGGCGCGCGTGAGCGGGCAGAACACTCGTCATCAAAACGACGTGCGAGGTGTGGAGCAGCGCGACTCCGCGTCGCATCGAATCTGAAATCGAGCGCTCCGCCAAGTCGGCCAGCAGCACCAGGTAAGCGCGCCGCCGCAGCTGCAGCCGAATTTTGCTAAAAAGCGCCTCGTAATCCGCGGTCGTCGGCAGAGGTTCCAAATTCAGAAGCCGCTCGCGGAATTGGCGAAATTGGAATTGGCCGCTTCCCGCCCGCAACCAGGTTTTCGGTTCGTCCGCGTAGGTTACAAGTCCGAATTCGTCGCCCAATTCCAAGGCAACGGTCGCGCCCACCAGCGCTGTTTCGACGGCTAGATCCAGCAGCCGCCTCGGCGCTTGTGCCTGCGGGATGTTGGCGTCGCTTTCCAATGCCGGATCGATAGGCAACGCCAAAGCGCGCGATTGGTCGACCACGAAATATACTTCCTGCTTCTGCTCCCACTGGAACAGCCGTGTAACTGGAACGCCGCGTCGCGCCGTGGATTTCCACGCGATTTCGGCGTAGTTGTCGCCCGCTTGATATTCGCGCAAGCGCTCGAACTCGCGCCCGTGCCCGATCCAAGGAAACTGCCGCGCCGCCGCCAGCGCGCGGTAAACGGGGCTGCGCAAGATTGCGCGCCGCCCAGGCCGCAAATCTGCATCGATCCGCAACAGCGCCGGTGAATCGAACCATTGACGCAAGCGCCAAATCCCGAAGCGCGAGAGCCGCTCGATTCCGACGCGCGGCGCAGGCCACAGGCCGCGCCGCAGCAACGCGACCTGCGGGGTCCAAGGCCAGAGGTGGACGAGCGCGTTGCTGGCTGAGCCCGATCGTCCCTCGGCTGGTTCCGAGCGCTCAAGCCTCACACGTTGAGGACCGCTATTTACCGATATGGCGGTCTCGCTCTCTCGCGTGGCGGTCATGATTGCAAGCCGAACTTCGCTGCGCGATGGGCGCCGTCCAGAGCCTGCAAGCGCAAGCGGAATCTGGATGCTCTGCCCTTCGCGTCCGCGAAGTCCTTCCTTCGACGACAGCAGGACGGGCACGAATTCTTTGCGCGCAAACCAGAGCGCAAATGCGTCGTAACACCCCGCCAGAATCACGGTGGCGGCAATCAGATCGAGCCACTGCCATCCGCGCGTCAGCCATGGTGCGATGCACGCGGCGACGCCCAGCGATCCTAGCAACCACGGCAATGCTGCCGCCGGGCTCAACAGCGTTCGCGACGGCTGAAATGCGATCCGCTCAACCGAATTGTCGCGCGATTGTAGAGCGTGGCTCGTCGGCTTCGCTGTCGATTCGATCACCGCGACCATAGCTGCCGCGCCCGGCACAGCAACGTCGCTTGAGTTCTCATTCATCGCCGTCATGATTCGCTTGCCTCTTTACCGTGTCCGCATCGGCTACGCGGCTCGCTGCCTACCGCGGCACTTCAACGGCCTCCAGCACTGCGTTGATGACTTCACGCCGCTCGACACCTTCCATCTCGAACTCCGGCCGCAGCAGCATGCGATGCTCTAGCACGGGCGCAGCCAGCGTCTTTACGTCCTCGGGCAGCACGAAATCGCGCTCCTCCAGCGCCGCGAGCGCCCGCGACGCCGACAACAGCGCGAGCGTCGCCCGCGGCCCGGCGCCAACCCATACCGCCGCGTGCTGCCGTATCTGCCGAACCAAACTGACTATGTAGGTGCTTACGGCCTCGCTGACTCGCACACGCGCCGTCGTCGCGCGCAACTGATCCAGTTCGCCCGGCCGCAAAACTGGCGCGCGCAGTTCCTCCGTCAGACGGCGCTCCGGCGCTTCGCCTGCCGCCACCAGCCGCGCCAGCTCGTTTTCGTCTTCCACCGCCGGATAGCCCATGCGAATTTTTACGAGAAAGCGGTCCTTCTGCGCCTCTGGAAGCGGATACGTGCCCTGATGCTCGATCGGGTTTTGCGTTGCGAAAACGACGAATACCGGCGGCAGCGCGTAGCTCGCGCGATCGATCGTCACCTGCCGCTCTTGCATGGCTTCCAGCAGAGCCGATTGCGTTTTCGCCGGTGCGCGATTGATTTCGTCTCCTAATAAGAAGTTCGTGAATATGGGCCCGCGCACCAAGCGGAATTCTTGCGTCTTCAGGTCGAAGACGCTCGTCCCGGTGATATCTGCGGGCATCAGGTCTGGCGTGAACTGAATGCGCTGAAATTCGCCGCCTACCGCGCGCGCCAGCGCCTTCGCCAGCAGCGTTTTCCCCACTCCGGGAACGCCTTCGATCAACGCATGACCGCCAGCGAGCAGCGTCACCAGCGCTAGATCAATCGCTTCGTCTTGGCCGACAATCACGCGGCCCAGCTTCTCTCTGACGCGCCGCGCGCCGCTGGTGACCGTTGCGAGCGCGGCCTGCGGTTGCGTTTCCGCGCTCGCGGACCGCGCCGGCAAGTCTGAATCCAGTACGGGTTCCTCGTTCATGCGATTCGTGCCTCCTCGGGAGTCGTCTTCGGCGAAACGGAATCTCTATCCGACCGTCCACTGTCAGCTTGAGCCAGGTGTCGCAGGCCCTTCGCAGTCGCGCGCCGTTCGCCGATCAGTTCCGTCAATTCCTTGTACCCCGGCAAAGGGGCCTTCGCGAGCGCAGCGCGCAGTCGAGAGCCCCAACGAGGGTCGGTGCTGATGACCTTCGCATCCTGTGGCGAGCGACGGTTGAACTGCTCCCAACATTCCGCCACAGCCCGCTCGGTCGAAATACTCCGTTGCAGCAGGCGTTGCCCGGCCACGCCAGCGCTCTCGCCATTGCGGACGACCTCCGCCCTCCAGTCGCGCGGCGGACGCCGCACCAAATCGCCACTCAGACTCCAGAGCAGTGTTAGCAAAGCGGCCCAGAAAAGCAGTAGCGCCGCTTGCAGCCGATAGCGCTGCACCAGCCAGAGCGCGCCCTGATCCTGGTGCAATCCGTGCAGTGTTTCATCTACCCAAATCACCGGCCGTCCGCCCGCGAGAAAATCCAGCAGCACCGGATTCGGACGCATCTTGATCGCTTCGTTCAGCAAGAAGGATTCCTGGCTCGCCGCGACCAGTTCGCCTTTCCCGACTCGCAGCATTGCAAGATAAACACGCGCAGAGGAGTCAGCGTTGGCACCGGGGTCCACCGGCGCCCCATAGAGCGTTGTCCAGTGGGCGTCGGTTTTCAGCCACGGGGCCCTAGCGGTGAGATACATGCTCTCGCTGCCAGCCGGCATGACGCGGAGATCGGGAGAGACCCAGGCTGGATCCGACACCTGTTGTCCTTGGATCCACTTGTTCTCCACTTCCCAGCCTTGAGACTCGGAGCTTAGTCTCCAAGCAGGCTGGACCAAGACGACGCGCCCGCCGCGGGCTAGAAAATTCTCCAGTCGCCCCAGAAATTTCGGTCCGGTGCGAGGCTTTCCATTTTCCATTTCCCAATCGCCAGAGGGATAGCCACCGATAAAGAACGCAGTCGTCCGCGACGCGTTCTGATCGGCGAGCGCGTCCTGATCCTGGCTGCGATCGACATGGTACCCAGCGCGCTCATAGGCGTCGAATAGCAGGCTGGTGCCGTAAGGGTCCTGCCGGAGGCTGGATCCCATGTCACTCGTATTCGCCTGATTCTGATGCGCCATGAGCAACAGAACGGCGAATACAGCCGCGAAAATCGCAGCAGCCAGCAGCGGACCTCGCCAGTTGAGCCCCGTGCTTTCGCTAGAATTATTCTCAGACATGGGTGAGCAACTCACGCTGATCTTGGCAGTACGACGCGACCGAAGCTGGCGTCAGCGCATGAGATCCATACCACACGCGATCGAACTGCCGCAGGCTACCGCGCACTTTCTCAGGAATTTCCGCACGCGCCTCGACCGCCGCTTGCGGACGCCGCCGCCACCGCCGCGTAAACTCATCGAGGTATTCGCGATTCGTGCGATCGCGCCGAATCGTCAGCCATGCGCGTTGCGCCAATCCGGCGAGCAAGCCCAGGTACGCCGCACGCAGTGCCAGCCGCAATTTGCCCTCGCCCTCCAACCGGTTTGCCAGCGCAAACCATTCGTCCTCCGAACGTTCGCTAGCAACCGCCGCGTCGTGCAGGTCGGACAGCGCTGCTGCCGCGACGGGAATGGAGATCTGGGGCGCATCGCGGCGTCGCCGAAGCCAAAATAGCATCGCTCCCACCGCCAAGGTCAACGCCACCACCAGCGCCAGCCAAAAGCGGAGGTCTTTCAGCCGCCATCCACCATTCGCCCCCGGCGAGAAATCCAACCCGCGTGGCCAAAGTTTCTTCAGGAAATTCAAGAACGCGTCCCAGACACTCTCGATGGCATGTCCAATCCTGGCGAGCGCCTTGTCGAACCAAGTGGGCGGGCTCGGATGCTCGGTGTCATGCCAGCGATAAATCGCGCGCTGCGATTCCGCATCAAGGGCTTGACGCAATTCTTGCACGCGCTCCTGGCGCGCTGGATCGGCGGCTGTTTCTGCGATGCTGCGGCTTGGCGGCGCTTGCGTAGAGCGCGCGGCTATTTGCGAAGGGCCAAGCAGAATCGTGGCAAGGATGACCAACCAACCGAGCCCCGCGCCGCGCCCAACTCCGGCGGATCCAATCATCTCTGCTTTCTTTTTCTGCTGGCTTGGCAGGCTTGCGAGTAACCCGCGCAGGTCGTCTCCTTCGCGCCGCGAACGCAAATGCTGATAAACGACCACGTACGTACACTTGACGACCGGATCGAGCGCCAGCCACGCCCCCCCGAAAAGCGAAAGCCAGAACGCGGAACTGCTACCTAGCGAGTAGGCGCCCATTTGCGTCGACAAAAGGGTATCTACCCCAAAAATTGAGTGCAGCAGTTGCGGCACGACTATCGCCAGGAGCAAGCAGTTCAGCCACACGGCAATCCACAGAGGGAAAAGCATGAGAAATAGTAGCAGCCCGCCGCCGAACCATTCGCCCGCAAGCGCCAGGCAGCCGCGAACGGAATGTCGCTCAGCCGAGTCCTCTGAAGCCTCGAGACTTGCGAATTGGCAAGCGCTGTAGAGCCACGACGCGCCTGCGACGGTGGGCAGCGTCACCAAAGCAGCGGCGCTCAAAGTGATTTTCCACGCCAGCAGGCGTCCCAACGCCGCAGCCTTCGCGGCACGATCCGCGCGTTTCGCTATCGGCACGCCGAACGCGCGCTCACGAACGCCTTGCATGTAGCGGGCGACCGCCCACACGCGCAGCAGATACGCCGCGGCAAGTATCAGCGCCTCCATGAGCAGTCCGCCGCTGGATACGCGCACCTGCGCGTTAACCACCCACGTCGGAATGAAACATATGGCGAGCGGCGCCGCGCCGGCATAATAACGCCACGCCTCGCGCCCGAATGTAGACCGAAACAGCGCGAATCCGCCTTCCAGCGCTTCGAGCGCGCTAAGGCGGCTCCGGCGCGCACGCGCAACGATCGAGCGTCCACGTTGCGGAGCGAGCGTAGCCACCGCCGCTTCACTCATGAGCTGGCCCGGGCAAGCGAGAATCGGTAGCGCCGTCGAAGTTCAGATGCATTTCGGGCCTATTCGCGCGCCACTGGAGCAATGAAAAAAATAGTGTCATCAGACAGGCGAGCGCTATAAATCCAGCCAGGACCTGACGGAACTGGCGCGCCAGTGACGGTTTCGGCGCGGGCGGACGCGTCATGCGGCGCAGGCAAGGCGGGCAGGCGAGCTTGTCATCCTCGTCGGTAACGCATTCGCGGCAAAACGTTCCTCCGCAGTGCGGGCACCTCGCCGCCGCCTCACGCAGCGGATGAAACAAGCAGCGCGCATGGCGCAAGCGCAACACGGCGAGTGCGGCAGAGGGCACGGCTGGCGTGTCAGGAGCCATTCGCTTACGTTACATCCCCGATGGGGGCGGCTGAGGGAGCTGATTCGGATTTTGTTTGGCCGGCGGGCGTGGCTAGTCGGGGCTGGTCTATGGCAGCGGTCGGCTGCTCCATCGCGCCACCCCGAGTGGCGAGAACTGCGGCATCAATCTTGGCGAGGACCTTGCGGGCGCCACGCGTTCGCTTCACGATCGGCATGTCAACGCTTGCTCCCGTCGTCTGAATGCGCGACTGCGCCGTCGGCCCGAGCGCCAGTTCCAAGGCAGCCCACGCCAGGCCCGCGCCCGCAGCAATCACCCCAGCCGTGAAATTCACCGATTGCCACAGCACAGCACCGAGCGCGAGCAGCAGCACGCCGGGAATGGCCGGCCGCAATAGCCACGTGCGGCTGTGCCAGACCACAATGGATTCCAGGTCGCGCAAGTAAAACCGCCGGTACTCGACCGCGTACATCACGCGCTTGGCGGCTAGCAGACAGTCCTCGCTCAGATACCACTTCGTCGCACCCGTCAGGCTGCCGATGCGCGATATTTTGCGGAATGCTGTGGGCAATCAGTGTCTCCCCGCCATCCGCGCCATGAAGATGGATCCGGCAATCAGCAACGGCAGCCAGACTAACCCGACGTATGCCACCCAGAAGCGCCAGCCCGAGCGCGGAATCAAATACGCACGCGGCGCCTTCCGAAACTTGACGTGCAAAACGATCGTCGCCGGGAGCGCAGCGACAATGAACGGCCAAACCAAAATCCAGCCCCACCCGATCGTCAGCGCGATTGAATCATAGAGTACGTCACGATGGCGCCATTCCGCTGCGCCGCCCTGCAGCCCAGTATCGGTGCGCCCGCGCTCGAAGCACGTGGGGCAAACGTGCTCCGCTCCGAGCTGCAAGTCGCACAGCGCGCACACAAACCGGCCGCACCTCTGGCAGCAAGCCTCAAATGCCTTCTCTGGGTGAAAGAAACATGTCGCGTGCTCCGGCATAGCGGAAACTGTATTCGTTTTCTGCCGCGCAACAGGCCAGACCCGAATCCGCAGTCGCTTGTCGCAGTAGGGACAGCTCTGCCACCCGCTCGGCAGCTCTGTGGACGGAACAGCCCCGCCGCAGCTGGGGCATGCAACGCTTCCTGGCGCAGCTTGCGGCAGATCCGTGGCCGCACGTGTTGCGAAGCCGGCCGATTCGGAATTGCTCGGCGCAGCAGTGAACAGGTTTAGATTCAGACTCAATCCTAGCTCCGTGTGTAGATCACACGCGTGTCACATACCCGGTCATGCAGTCCACGCCTTTGCTCGTCCGTGCCGGCCATAATGGCTGTGGTGATGAGCAAGATCCAGTTCACAAACGGGACAGCGGAGATTACCACGTTGTACATAAAGTAGCGGCCAAACGAAACGCCCCAGTCCAGGCTGCTTCCGTCCGAGCGTACGACTTTAAGCCCACAGGCCATTTTCCCGAGCGTTGCTCCCCAGTAGCGCAGCATCAGGACTTCATAAAACACACCGAAAACGAGGGCAACCAACACAAAGGTTCCGTTGAATATAGTAGGCGCCTTGTTGCCCGCCGTTCGCAGCATGCCTGGCAGAAGCAGGAATGCGACGATCGCAAAGGGAACCATAAACACCAAACCGTCAATGAAGCGGGCGCCGAATCGAATGCCGACACCCGCGTAACGGAGCGACGAGGCCACAGCAGGTCCGCCCGCTACGACCCTGCTCAAAAAAGCCGGCTTGCAAGCGCCGCAAACCCAATTCCCGGCGATCGGCACCAGATCCGATTGTCCGAACGTCTTTCCGCATTGCGCACACGCCAAAACTTGCTGCGTTGGAGCCTGTTGAGTCATTGGGCACGTCTCCTTGGCGACAAATTCGACTTAGCCTAACGTAAGCAGCCCCGCGCGCCAAGTACGAGATTAGCACCGGTTTCGCACTCAGCTACCCCATCGCGTCCCTCGCGTTTCGGTGGCGCTGGCCAAACGATTCTGCCGCGACGAAAACGCAGGTTTCGGAAAGTGGCAAACTGTCGGAAAATGGCGAGTCTAGACCTGACCTCGCTTGGTTATGTATAATCGACCGGCGAAAGAGATGAGCGGGCGTCGTACAATGGCAGTATAGAAGCTTCCCAAGCTTCGGACGTGGGTTCGATTCCCATCGCCCGCTCCATTTATTCGCAGAATCCTTCATTCGCAAAACCCACTTTCGCGCAGGCGGAAAGTTGTGGCTGAGGAAATTGCTCCCTCCTTGGCATTCTTAGGAAGAGCGGAACCCTCGTGAGTTCCCTGCCCCAAGCTAAACTTCGTTCGTTTTCCGACGATTAGATTCTTGTGGGTGTGTGCATTTGCGCGCGGGAGCGTCGGTGAGATTGCGACAGAGAATGCTGCTGATTTTCGCGGTGACGCTGGCCATCGGCACGGCGATCGTGTAGGTGGTATCGCGCGAGATGGTGCTGGCAAGTTTCCGGCAGCTGGAAGACGAACAGATAAAGCGGAACGTGGAATTCGCGACGGCGGTGCTGGATCTGGATTTTCGGAACCTGGCGGAGAGCACCGACGATTATGCGTACTGGGATCGCATGTGCGAATTCATCGTAACGCCGGCCAAAGCGGATATCCGGACAGAATTTGAAGACAAGGAGATGGAGCAGCTGGGATTCAAACTGGTAGTCATCCGGGACGTGCGCGGCAAGATCGTATTTGCCCGCGCTTACGACCGCCAGAAACACCAACGGGCGGAAGTACCAGCGGAATTTCTACGGGGGATATTTTCGCGCCAACAATTGGAACCGGCGGCCGTGGCCGTGATGCCGCAAGACGGAATCGTGGAATTCGCGGATGGACCGTACATCGTACCCACGCGCCCGATCTTGACTTCGCAACGAGGTGGGGATTCGCGCGGGGTGTTCATGCTGGCGCGCAAGTTCGACGAAGCAGAAATCGACCGGCTGGCGGAGCTGACACGCACCACCATCACATTGGAGCAAATCGATTCGCCGTCGCTGCCCCGGGGATTTTCTCCAGGCGCGCAAGAGCTTGGGTGGGAACGAGGACTTTGCGATCCAGGCACTCTCAGAAAAGACGGTCGCGGGCTACGTGATGCTGGCGGACAGCTTCCGCAAGCCGCTACTGCTGATGAGGGTGGCGACACCGCGCCCGATCTATGAGCCCGGCAAGCTGAGCCGGCTCTACTTGTTTGCAACGATATTGGGCGGGTCGGTAATTTTTTCGCTGGCGATTATTTTCTTCATGCAGAAGTTTATTTTGTCGCGCATCGGCGGGCTGAGCCGCGAGGTGCACAGCATCGGGCAGCGCAACGCGATAGATGAACGCGTCCATGTGAGCGGGCGGGATGAGCTGACCATCCTGGGAAACTCCATCGACGGCATGTTGGGGAAGCTGCAAAAAAGCCAGAAGCAAGTGCTGCTGATCGCGGAAAATATCGACCAAGCATGCTGGATTCGCGACGCGAAATCGGGCGCGTACGATTACGCCAGCAGCGCGTTCGCGAAAATCTGGGGACGCGCTAGCGGCGAACCCGCGAAGTTTGCTCGAACTGCTGCATCCGGAGGATCGGATGCTCGCGGCACACGCGATTTCCGAGCAGTTCGGCGGCATCGCGACCGGCACACAATTCCGCATTGTGCGGCCAAACGGCGAGGTGCGCTGGCTGTGGGAACGAACCTTTCCGTTGCGCGACGAAAGCGGCCTGCTGAAGCAAATCGCGGGTCTCACCGAAGACGCCACCGAGTTCAAGCGCACCGAAGAGGCGCTGCGCGAGGCGCAAACCGACCCGGAAGAGCGGGTGGCGCAACGCACGGCGGAACTTGCAGAACGCGGCGAATTGGTGAAACTGCTGCTGGATTCTACGCCCGGCGCGATGTACGGAATCGATTTCGAGGCGAATTGCACGTTTTGTAATCCCGCGGCGCTGCGCTTGCTGGGTTACGACGATGCGGAAGAAATTCTCGGCAAGAAAATTCATGGCCTGATCCATCGCACGCGCGCCGACGGCACGCCTTACCGACTGGAGGATTGCCCCGTATTCGCCAGCCTGCGCACCGGCAACGATGCGCACCTCATCGAAGAAACTTTCTGGCGGAAAAATGGCGATAGTTTTCCAGGCGAGTACTGCTCGCGGCGCATGCGATCGGGGACGTGGTGAAGGGCACGGAAGCGCGGGGCGTGATACGCATCGTGACGCGCGCCGACGGAGACTGGGTGGAAATCGCCATTACGGATTCCGGGACTGGAATACCGGAAGAAGTGCGCGACAAAATGTTTGACCCGTTTTTCACCACGAAGGAAGTCGGCAAAGGAACGGGCCAGGGGTTGGCGCTGGCGCGCGCGGTGGTGGTTGATAATCACGGGGGGACGCTTAATTTCGTGACGGAAATGGGTAAAGGGACGACGTTTCCGGTGCGGCTGCCGTTTCAGACGACGGAGGTCAAGGAAGTGGAATTGGTGCGATAGAAGCTTTGCTGCGGAGAGACCGGGCGCGGCGAGTACATTAAATGCGTTCGCTTCGGCCACTGGATATTGTATACATACGGTGCGCCCTAACCTTGAGGAGGCACAGTGACTCAACCTAATTGCCTTGTCTTCCGACTGTTGCTGCTGTTTTGCGCCGTTGTTCTGCCGGGAACCGCTGCACTCGCTCAAGACTGGGAGGCGCCCGGGAAGCCCATTGGAAAAGTCTCCGTTGCCGGGAATTTGATTTTGCTGGAGCTGGACGAGGGCGCGCTCGGACAGCAGAAACTCTTCGACTTGGGCCAGCGCACCCTGCGTTTTACGCCCGCGGGCACGGGGTACAGCGTGGAGAATCTTCCGTTGAACTGGGATGCCGATTTTGGCCAGCCGCTGAGCGAGCACGATGTGACGCTGAAAAATTTCACATTTCCTTTTTCGGGGAAGAGCTGGAATTCGTTTTCGATGGGCGTTACGGGATCCATCCGGTTCGGCGACAAATCCTACGAGACTGGTGAATGGGGCGCGCCACCGCGCAGCGATGAAGGAGGAGTCTCGATCGGGCGGTTCGACGCGCTCAGCGAAGGGGCCGCGAACCTGCTGAATACGGTTCCGGCGATTTGCGTATTTTTCAAGCCGCGGATGTCCGGCAATGAATTCGTGAAGGAGCTTGCGGATCGCGTGGTGGTGACGTGGGACGTAACGGAACCGTGGGGCAACATTCAGGATTTTACTTGGACCAAGACGGTCAACCGGTTCCAGGCCGTGCTGCACAAAGATGGTGCAATTGAAATGTCGTACCAAGAGCTTGCGGCCAAGGACGCGATCGTCGGCTTATATCCGCTGATTTCCGGCGGAGTGGAAAGGGCGCTGGCCACGCTGAACGGCTTGAAAAACCCGCCCTCTTCTTCGTCCAGCATCGTGCCGATGCCGGCGAATCTGGACGTTAAGAACGTGAAACTTTCGGTGGTGGACGAATTTTTCCTGAAGGTCACGTTCGAAACGGCGGGCCCAATACTGCCCGCGGGAGATCCGGGAGTTTCCGGAATCGGTTATCACCTTTACTTCGCCGCGCACAAAGTTTCCGGCGAGACTGCCAGCGCCGCCGATGCCGACGCGGTCTGGACGATTCGCGGCTTCGCGCCGCGCCGCGCGAGCGCGGGCAAATCGCGATACGTTGCATTCGGCCCGGGGGTCTCGCACGGGGTGAAGATCAACGGAAATACCATTTCGATTCAGGGAATCCTGCCGCCGGCACTGCGCGGCACCGCGCAGCTTGCGGTGTTTGCCGAAAGCTCCGCCGCCGGCTCGGAAACGCCCGTGGCGCGGATTCCCGCGCGGCCGGTCGAGCTGGGCACGATTCACAATCCGGAAGTGCATCTTTCTTCGCTCACGCAGCATGACGGCCCGTTCCCGCTGCTCTATGAATCCTTCCACTACTACGCGCTGCCGAATCCACGCGACTTGACGTGCAGCGTGATCAAAACTTTGGGCGACCAGTACGACTTCCTCGCTTACTACTCGGACTTCCGCGTGGACAACCAGGAAGCGGGCACGCCGAGCGACGGTCCGTTGGGAGCCGTGGGGGGCGCCGTCACCGGAATCGGCGCGAAGCAGAGCGGACTCGACCGCTACTGCACACCCGGCCGATTCCAGTGGCAATACATTCAGCCGGTTTACGTGGGCTCGAACCAAATGCAGGAGCGGCCGCCACAGGATGCACCAGTGGGCAACGATCGCGACATCACTTTCTACCAGCAGCAGCTCGCGGAGATTTCTCAGGACAGCAAAATGCCTCCTTACTTGTATGCGATGTCGCAGATCGCACACGAAATGGGGCATCGCTGGGCGGCGTTCGTTTCAGCAAAAGTGGGCGATGAAACAATTCCGCTCGGCCCGACGCACTGGGCAAGGGGCTTGCAGGCCGTCGTGCCCTTTCCGTACGTGCGGCCGACGGAAGCATCCATCATGGGTGGCGGCGTGTGGCTGGACAATTTCGACGGCACGTACACGCAGCGCGACGACGATTACTACGTGCCCGCGACGGGTTATTCGTACCTCGACCTCTATTTGATGGGGTTGATTTCACCTACCGAAGTTCCGGACTTTTTTATTTTGCGCAATCTGGTTCCCGCGGGAAAAGATGCGAGCGGGCGTCCTATTTTCAAGGCGGACAGAACGAAAGTGACGATTCAAGACGTGATTGCGGCGGAAGGCCCGCGCGTGCCGGACGTTGATAAATCGCAACGGCGATTCAACACCGGGATGGTTATGGTCGTTCAGCACAGCGCCAAGCCCAGCAGCGAGCTGATGGAACGAACCAACGGGATTCGGAAGCAGTGGATGGAATATTTTTCAATTACCACGGGACGCCGCGCGTCCATGACTGCAAATCCGGACTGAGCGGCTTACTCGGCGCGCGGAGCTAGCGGGAGAGTGGTGCGACGGACGCCGGTAGCATCAAAGATGGCGTTGCCGATGGCTGGGGCCAAGCCCACGAGTGGGGTTTCACCCGCGCCGGCTGACGGAATGTCTTTTCGATTCATCAGGACGATTTCCATGTCGGGGACGTCGCGAAAGCGTGGGACGCGATAGCGCGAAAAGCGCGCGTTGGTGATGCGGCCGCCGTTGAAGGCCATCGCTTCGAAGAGTGCGCCGCCCAGGCCCATGATATTTGCGCCCATGATCTGATTGCGCAGGCCGTCGGGGTTGACGATTGCGCCGCAATCGAATGCAGTGACCACGCGGACGACGCGAATGGCGCCGCGCGCGTCGTCGGTGGAAATTTCAGCGCAGGTCGCTACGTAGCCGCCCTTTTCGATCCCGCCTCCGATGCCGAAACCCTGACTGGGCTTGGTTTTCTTGGCCGGCCAACCGAAGGATTTCGCAGCAGCTCGAAAGACGTCGCGCAGCCGCGGATCGGCAATGTTCTTGAGGCGAAAATCGAGCGGGTCCATCGCGGCGGCGTGGGCGAGATCGTCCATGTGCGATTCGCGCGCGAAATGGTTGGCTGTGGCGGCTAGGCCGCGATACGAACCTTGGCGCAGGGGCGAGTTTACTGGGTGAAATTCGATGTGCTGGTTCGGGACCGTGTATGGAGTGCCGATGCCCGCGGCGCCGGAATTGTAATTATGGAATTCCCACGCGGTGAGTTTGCCGTCGGCGGCTACACCGCTCTTGATTTCAATCACGCCGGCTGGACGGAAATAGGACCAGGTGAATTCTTCCTCGCGCGTCCAGACGATTTTGACAGGCTTGCCTGCGGCACGCGCAAGCCTTGCAGCTTCGAGCGCGGCGTCGGGCGTGTGTTTTCCACCGTAGGCTGAGCCGGTGTCGGGCACGATGACGCGCACGTTTTCCTTGGCGAGGTGGAAGGCTTCCGCGAGAGCGTCACGCGTGGCGAACGGGCGTTGCGATCCGGTCCGGACGGTTACCTTGCCGTCTTTCCATTCGGCCACGGCGGCGCGTGGTTCCAGCGGCGCGTGCGCGATGTAGGCGACGGAGTAGGTCGCGTCGAGGCGATGCGTGGCGGCCGCGAGACCGTCTGGGATGGAGCCGGATTGCGTGAGGTCGCTACGCTCGCTGGTGTCTACGTTTTGCTTGAGATACGAAAAGAGTTCGCTGCTGGAAGGCTGCGGAGTTTCTTTCCATTCCGCGCGAATTGCCGCGATGGCTTCGTCGGCTTCGTTTTCGCTAGGTGCGGCTGCGCCGACGAAGTCGCCGTCGTGGACGATTACTGCTGCTGGCAATTTTTGCGCGGCGCTTATATCGCAGGAGGTCATCGTCGCGCCGAAAGACGGTGCGCGCAGGACTTTACCGTACATGAGGCCTGCTGGGCGCAGATCCGAAGTGTATTGGTGGCGGCCGGTGACGAACGCGCGGCCGTCTACTTTCGGCAGGGATTTGCCGGCGATCGTCCATTCGGATGCTGGCGTCATTGGATCTTCGTCGGGGATTCTTTGTGCCAGCGTTTTGCCGTGCGCGAGGTCCGCGTAGGTTGTGTTACGCCCCGAAGCTGGGTCTGTGATTTTCGCGTTCGCTGCTAGCAGCTTTTCAGGTGCGGTGTTCCATTCCTTTGCTGCAGTTTGCAGAAGAAGATCGCGCGCGGCGGAGGCTACGCGGCGGAGTTGCGGGGCCATGGTGGGCGTGGTGCGGCTGCCAAATGTGCCCATGTCGAAAGGTGTTAGTTGCGTGTCGCCCATCACCATGCGCACGGTTTCGAAGGGGACGCGCAATTCATCGGCGACGCTTTGTGCGAGCGAGGTGCGGATGTTCTGGCCGATCTCGACTTTTCCGGTGAAGGCAGTGACGCTACCGTCTTCGCCGATGTGCAGCCACGCTGTAATTTCCTTGGGCAGCGCGTCGGAATGATTTCGACGGTTGCCTCCTGATTCCTGCTGGGCCAGCACTTCTTTCGCGGCAGCAAATACCATGATGCCTGCGCCGAAAAACTTGAAGAAATCGCGGCGGTCGAGTGCGAAGTGGTGGATTGGGGCTTCGCGGAATTCGTAGCGCTCGGGTTCGAGCTCAGGCTCGCGCGTAAATTTGTTCACAAGGGTGCTCATCGCGGTTGCTTCTCCATGGATTTCGCGGCTTGTTGAATCGCGTCCACGATGCGCGGGTAGGTGCCACAGCGGCAGATATTTCCTTGCATGAATTGCACGATTTCAGTGGGCGATGGATCCGGCTTCTGCGTGAGGAGCGCGACGCTGCTGATGATCATCCCGGAGGTGCAGTAAGCGCATTGAAAGGCATCGAGATCGAGGAAGGCTTGCTGGACGGGATGGAGATGGCCATCTTTTTCGAGGCCCTCGATGGTGGTGACCGGTTGCACTACTTCGCCGAGGAGGACTTGGCACGAACGCCGGGGCGAGCCGCCGATCAGGACCGTGCATGCGCCGCACTGCCCTTCTCCGCAGCCGTATTTTGTGCCGGTGAGGCCGAGCTCATCGCGCAGGACGGTGAGCAGGCGGGTATCGGGATCGGAGTGGACCGGGTATTTCTGGTCATTGACCACTAGTTCGAGTGGCGGAGCCATCAGGGCCTCGGGGCTAGCTGAATTCATTACCGCAGCTGCGGCTTGCCTGCCTGCGGATTGCGATTCTAGCACTTTGCCAGCCGCCGCGAGTATGCGGTGATTTCTGTATGCGGAGCAGATTGTGCGCGCAAGTTTTCGATGAACGATTAGAATGTCGTGCATATGGGAGGCATATACACTGGGACATCGGGGTGGGCTTACCGAAGCTGGAAGCCGGATTTTTATCCGGCGAAGCTAAGCGCGGCGCGGTTTTTGAATCACTATGCGAGCCGGGTGAATTCGGTGGAAGTGAATTATACGTTCCGCCAGATCGCGAGCGAAGAGTTGCTGCTGCGCTGGGCGGAAGCGACTCCTGCCGATTTCCGGTTTGCAGTGAAGGCGCATCAGCGAATTACGCACATCAAACGGCTGCGTGACGCGGCGGAGGTCACGGCGGAATTTCTGGCCTCGCTCAAACCGGTGCGCAAGGCAAAGAAGCTTGGACCAGTGCTGTTCCAATTACCGCCGAATTTCAAATGCGATGTCGTGCGGTTACGCGAGTTCTTGGCAGGCTTGCCGCCCTGGGTGCGCGCGGCGTTCGAGTTCCGGCACGAGTCCTGGTTTAGCGAGGAAGTTTATGCAGCGCTGCGGAAGGCTGGGGCGGCGCTTTGTCTGGCGGAGAGCGAGGAGTTGAAGACGCCGGAAGTGGTGACTGCTGATTT
The DNA here is from genome assembly GCA_963786205.1 of uncultured Acidobacteriota bacterium. GTDB lineage: Bacteria > Acidobacteriota > Terriglobia > Acidiferrales > UBA7541 > Palsa-295. The sequence goes on along the minus strand of CAWAYG010000005.1, from coordinate 1,083,192 downwards.
TCATTATCTGCGGCTGCGGAAACAAAGATATTCGCGGAAGGCTGTGGCGCAGAGGGTGCGCAAGCTCGCGCGAAGCGGGGAGGTGTTTGTTTATTTCAAGCATGAGGAGACCTCGGAGGGAGCGTTGCACGCGGAGGCGTTGCTTCGGCAGGTCCGGAAGAAGTGATTCGGCGCGCTGCAAGTTGGCGTGGGTGATTTTTCTATCTTGATGCGAAGCGAGGAACTCTTGGGGAGTGGACAGTTGGGATTGCGGCTGCTTTTCGTAGGTGCGCTGTCGTGTGCGGCCGCGGCCTGGGGCGCGCATGGAGCGCGATTGGCGACGGAGTTTGGCGGAGGCGGAGCGCAAGACGCCCTGCAGCACAGCGTGGCGATTACGGTGGACGATTTACCTGGGGCGCTGCCCGGCGACGACTTTGCTTACGGAGACTTGAAGGAATTGCAGAGGATCAATCGGGGGATACCGGCGGCGTTGAAGGCGCACCATGCGTGGGCGATCGGATTCGTGAACGAACGGAAACTGCAAGTGGCTGGTGAGCGCGATGCGCGGGCCGAACTATTGCGGATGTGGTTGGATGCGGGGCTCACCTTGGGGAATCACAACTTCGAGCACGACGATTTCAGCAATACGCCGCTGCAAAAATATGAGGATGACCTGATTCGGGGCGAGGTGGTGACCGAGGCGCTCTTGAAAGCGGCGGGACAGAGTGAAAAATATTTTCGGCATCCTTATTTGAATACGGGGATGACCATGGACGTGAAGAGTGCGTTCGACACGTTTCTGAAGGACCGCGGATACACCATCGCGCCGGTGACGATTGAGGATGCGGACTACGTTTTTAACGATGCGCTGGGGCACGCGATAGAAAAGAAAGACAAGAAGATGGCGGCGCGCGCGAAGAAGGAATATCTGGAGTATGTGGACACGGTTTTTGATTACGCGGAGAAGGAATCGGCGGAAATGTTTGGGCGGCAGATTCCGCAGATTTTGTTGGTGCACGACAATGCTTTGAACACGGAGTGTTTGGATGCGCTGCTGGAGAAACTGGAGAAGCGCGGGTACAAGTTTGTGTTGCTTGATGCGGCTATGAGCGATCCGGCTTATGCGACGCCGGATCTTTATGTGGGGACGGGGATTTTGTGGATGGACCGGTGGAAATTGGCGTTGGGGATGAAACTGGATTTGAGCAAAGGACCGGAGCCGCCGGGGTGGGCGGAGCAGATTTTTGAGCAAATGCGGAAGGAAAGGCAGAAGGAGTAGCGGCGGCGTCCTTGGCTACGGATTCATGATGCGGCTCCTACGCGATGGCCTGCGGGATCGCTTTTTTCCAGCGGCCTTGGGCTTTTAGGATTAGTTCTACTAGTTCGCGGACTGCGCCTTCGCCGCCGCGCACAGTGGTGACGTAGTGGGCGACGCGTTTTACTTCGAATACTGCATTGGCAACCGCAACGGCTAGGCCTACCCGCTGCAGGATCGGCAAGTCAGGCAAGTCGTCGCCGATGTAGGCTACTTCTTCGTCGGTTACTCCCGCGCGAACTAAGATTGCTTTGTAGGCTTCGAGCTTCTTCGGTTGGCCTTGAATCACAAATTCCATCGAGGATTCGCGGGCGCGGCGTGCGTTCGCCGGAGAATCGCGTCCGGTGATTATGCCGGTGCGGATGCCCATGATGCTGGCGAGTTTAATGCCGGCGCCATCGTGCGCGTGGAACATTTTCATTTCGCAGACGCTGTTGTCCGGGAAAGTTTGCAGGCAGACGTAGCCAGGGGTCATGGTGCCGTCGACGTCCATGAGGAGGACGCGCACGGGTTTGGCGCGACGGAGAACCTTGGCTGGGAATTTAATTTCGCGTATCGGCATCCTGAGTTTCCTTCTTCCTGCTGGCGCTAGCTGAGAACCTCAGAGCAATTGCAGGGTCCATAGATCATGGATGTGCAGGACGCCTTCTAGTTTGCCTGCGGGGTCCGTGATCAGGAGGCTGGTGATCTTTTTTTCTTCCATTACGCGCAGGGCGCTGGCGGCTAGTTCGTGGCGCGATAGCGTGATGGGATTTTTGGTCATGCAGTCGGCGGCGCTGAGGGCCAGGACGTTTTCCTGGCGCTTCTGCATTACGCGGCGGAGGTCGCCGTCGGTGATGATGCCTAGGAGTTTGCCGTTCGCTTCTGTGACTGCGGCCAGGCCGAGGCCTTTGCGGCTCATTTCGTAAATGACGTCCGGCATTTTTGCCGTGGGCAGCACGTGAGGCGCGTTTTCGCCGGAGTGCATCAGCGATTCGACGCGGCGGAGTTTGTTGCCGAGGCGGCCGCCCGGATGCAGGGCTGCGAAATCTTGTTCGTTGAAGCCGCGGCGTTCCAGGAGCGCGATGGCTAGGGCGTCGCCCATGGCCATGGCGGCGGCGGTGGATGCGGTGGGCGCGAGATTCAGCGAGCAGGCTTCTTCTTTCACGGCGGTGTCGAGAACGATGTTGCTGGCCTGCGCAAGAGTCGATTTCGGATTGGCGGTGAGCGCGAGCAGCGGAACGCCCAGGCGTTTCACCGTTTCGAGCAGCTCAATCAATTCCGCGGTTTCGCCGCTGGCTGAAATTGCCAGCATCACGTCGCCGGCGGTTAACATGCCGAGATCGCCGTGCAGCGCTTCACCGGTGTGCAGGAAAAGCGCCGGGGTGCCGGTACTCGCGAAAGTGGCGGCGAGTTTGCGGCCAACGAGGCCGGATTTCCCGAGGCCGGTGACTACGACGCGGCCTTTACAGGCGTGCAATAGTTCCACGGCCTTTTCGAAGCGGGCGTCCAGGCGGTCGATCAGGCTGGCGATCGCTTCGGATTCAACGCGTAGGACGCGCTTGGCAGTTTCCAGGCTCATTGGACTTGGGCGTCCCACTCGCGCGTGAGGGCCGCGAGTTGCAGAATTTTTTGCAGCAGCGGGCGAAGTTTTTCCAGCGGCAGCGCGTTCGCGCCATCAGAGAGCGCTTGCGCCGGATTGTCGTGCACTTCAAGAAATAACCCATCGATGCCTGCGGCGGTGCCGGCGCGCGCAAGCGGCTCGATGAATTCCGGCTGGCCGCCGCTGGACTTCCCCGCTCCGCCGGGAAGTTGCACCGAGTGCGTTACGTCGAAGACGACGGGGTAGCCGAATTTTTTCATAATGGGGAACGAACGCATGTCCACGACTAGATTTTGATAGCCGAAGGAAGTGCCGCGTTCAGTGAGGATGATTTTTTCGTTGCCCGCGCTCGCGATTTTTTCCGCCGCGTTAGACATTTCCCAGGGCGAGACGAACTGACCTTTTTTTACGTTGACGACGCGCCCGGTGCGGCCTGCGGCGGCTAGCAGATCGGTCTGTCGGCAGAGGAACGCGGGGATTTGCAGGATGTCGCAGACTTCGGCGGCGGGGCCCACCTGGGAGACGTCGTGGACGTCGCTGAGGATCGGGAGGCCAGTGTGGTTTTTAATGGCGGCCAGGATGCGCAGGCCTTCTTCTAGTTGCGGGCCGCGGAACGAGGAGACGGAGGAGCGATTGGCTTTGTCGTAAGAAGCTTTGAAGATGTAGGGGATTTTGAGTTCGGCGGCGATGGCGCCGATTTTTTCGGCCATGCAGGTGGCGTGGGATTCAGATTCGATTACGCAGGGGCCGGCGATCAGGAATAGCGGGGCGTTTGGGCCGAAGCGGATGTTGGCGATCTGGAAGCTGGTGATGGGTGGCATGTGTGGGCGAATGGTTCGAGGGAACAGACTATGCGGGAATCGGTGGTATTTCAACTTTGAATTGTGCGGAGAGAACCGCTATTACCGCAGAGGCGCAGAGAAGGTCAAAAGATTTAACACAGAGGGCACGGAGGAAAGGCGGAGAAGGCAGAGAAAGAAAGAGAAAAAGCCTAATGAGCCACGACTAATCGGTGGCGGGTTCGGCGGCTGTTACTCTGGATTCTGTTGCGGCGCCTAGGCGGTGGTGGCGATTTTCCAGGCTGGCGCGGATGAAGGCGGCGAAGAGCGGATGCGGGGCTAGCGGCTTGGATTTGAATTCGGGATGAAATTGGCAGCCGACGAACCAGGGATGGTTCGGGGCTTCGATTATTTCTACGTAAACGCCGTCGGGGGTGCGCCCGGTGATGCGGAAACCAGCACGCGTGAGAGTTTCTTCGTATTCGCAATTGAATTCGTAGCGATGGCGGTGGCGCTCGGAAATTTCTAGGCTGCCGTAGGCCTTAGCGGCGAAGGAGCCGGGCTCGAGTTTGCAGGGCCAAGCGCCCAAACGCATGGTGCCGCCCATTTCGTCCACGCCGAGGAGTTCACGCAGTTTGTAAATCACGCGATTGGGAGTGGACGGGTCGAATTCAGTGCTATCGGCGTGCTCGATGTGCGAAACCTGACGCGCGTATTCGATGGTAGCGCATTGCATGCCGAGACAAATGCCGAAGAACGGGATTTTTTTCTCGCGGGCGTAGGTGATGGCGTGAACCATGCCGGCTATGCCGCGTTTGCCGAAGCCGCCGGGAACAAGGATGCCGTCCACATGGCGCAGCAGGCGCTCGGCGGTCGAGGGCGAATCGATATCTTCCGCTTCAATCCATTCGATTACGACGCGCTGGCGATTGGCCAGGCCGCCGTGCCCTAAAGCTTCGCGCAAACTTTTGTAGGCGTCTTCGAGCTGGACGTACTTCCCTACGACGCCGATGCGCACTTCCCCGTTGGGATGCTCGAGCGTCTCTAACATGGCCAGCCAGCGGCTCAAATCGCGCGGCGGAGCTTCCAGGCGAAGCAGGCGCAGAATTTGTTCGTCGAGACCCTCGGATGCCAGAGTCATGGGGACTTCGTAGATGTTGCCGACATCGGGCGCGGAAATGACGCAGGCTTCGGCGACATTGCAGAAGAGCGCGATTTTCGCTTTCAGATCCGTGCTTAGCGGGCGATCGCTGCGGCAGATCAGCACATCCGGCTGAATTCCGATGCTGAGAAGTTCTTTCACGCTGTGTTGCGTGGGTTTCGTTTTCAATTCGCCGGCGGTGGGGATGAATGGGACTAGCGTTAGGTGCACGAAGATGACGTTTTCGGGGCCGAGCTCGAGGCGCATCTGGCGGATGGCTTCGAGAAATGGCAAAGATTCGATGTCGCCGACGGTGCCGCCGATTTCGACGAGGACGACGTCCACGCCTTCGGCAACTTTGCGGAAGGCGGCTTTGATTTCATCGGTGACGTGCGGAATGACTTGCACGGTTTTGCCGAGATAATCGCCGCGGCGTTCTTTGGTGATGATGGATTCGTAGAAGCGGCCGGTGGTCCAGTTGTGGTCGCGCGTTAAATGCGCGGATGTGAAGCGTTCGTAGTGGCCTAGGTCGAGATCGGTCTCAGCGCCATCGTCGGTGACGAAAACTTCACCGTGCTGATAGGGAGACATGGTGCCTGGATCTACGTTCAGGTAGGGATCGCACTTCTGGAGGGTGACGCGAAGACCGCGGCTCTCGAGCAGGCAGCCCATCGAGGCCGCCGCTACGCCTTTCCCGAGAGAAGAAACCACGCCACCCGTCACAAAAATGTATTTTGGGGCGGTGCGCAAGTCGGGTGAAATCCTCCGGGACAATCTGCGTACGAAACATTATGCGGGCATTCGGGATGAGAGTCAAATTACGAATTTCCTTTGGTGGGATTTATTTTTTGGATGATGGCGGCGATCGGAAAGATTTAACACAGGGTGCACAGAGAAAAAGCGGAGAACACAGAGAGAGACTAAAGCCAAAGGGCAGCATAGGCAATCTTGCCTGTGCTCTTCGGTTTTCTCTGCGCCCTCTGCGTCTCTGCGGTAGAACCTAATTGGTCGACTGGCTGGAGGATTTGGCGCGGGCGTGCAGAAGTTTTTCCACGCGCTCGATGTCGGCGGGGACGTCGACGCTTACGGCGTTGTACATGGTCTCTACTAAATGCATGCGGAAACCGTTTTCCAGCCAGCGGAGTTGTTCTAGTTGTTCGATGCGCTCGAGTTCACCGGGGGGGAGCGTGGGAAATTCCAGCAGCGCGTCGCGGCGGTAGCCGTAGAGGCCGATGTGTTTCCAGTGGCGGGCGGCGACGCGATCGCCGGTGTCGCGAACCCAGGGGACGGGGGCGCGGGAAAAATAGAGTGCGTTGCCGTCGAAATCCTGGACAACCTTGACGACATTGGGATCCATGATTTCGCCGGGCAGGGTGATCGCGGCGCAGGGGGTGGCAAGTTGGATGGCATCATCTTCGGCCATAGCGGCGGCCACGGCGTCCACGGTGCCAGGGTCAATAAGGGGTTCGTCGCCCTGCACGTTGATATAGATGTCGGCGGAGATATGGGCGGCGACTTCGGCGATGCGGTCGGTGCCAGTCCGGTGGTCGGGGCGGGTCAAAATGGCTTCGGCCCCGAAGGCTTCGACGACGGACTTGATGCGGTCGTCTTCGGTGGCGACGAGTACGCGCGCGGGCAGGCTGGCATGGCGTACACGCTCAACAACGTGCTGAATCATGGGCTTGCCAGCAATGGGCGCTAGCGGCTTACCGGCAAAGCGGGTGGAAGCGTAGCGCGCGGGGATTACTACCAGGACCGTCGGATCGCCGGAATTTGGCATGGCGGTTGCTCACCTTTCGCTGGCGCTAGCATCTTAACATCTATCGTTGGAGAGACAGCGCTGGATTCTGCCCGGCTCGGACAGGTCGGAAGTTACATAGAAGTTACACGTGGCGCTTGCTTTGGGCTTCGCGAGTGATAGAATCGCCGCCAGCGACCTGCAGAGCTGCCCAGAGCTACGCGAGTCCCGCGGCAGAGGTGGGGGCCAAGTTGAGATACCGCGCACCGCAGCCAGCTGGAAGTGCAAGCGTTGTGCGAACTTGCGCGTTACTGATTTTCTGCTGTAGTGGATTGACTGCCGTTCCCGCCGGGGCCCAAACGCAAGGCCCCACGCATCCGGAAAATTCCCAGAAAATCGAGAAAGGTAAATCGCTGAAGGCGGAGACAGAGATTACTCTGGTTCCCATTTCGGTGACGGACCCTTACGGGCGGCTTGTGACCGGACTGGAACAGGAAAATTTCCGCGTATTCGAGGACAACAGCGAGCAGGAGATTGTGCGCTTTACCAGCGAAGATGTGCCGATTTCCATCGGCGTGATTTTCGATATGAGCGGCAGCATGTCTGACAAAATCGAAAAATCGCGCCTGGCGGCGGTGCAATTTTTCCGCACGGCGAATCCGCAGGATGAATTTCTGCTGGTGAATTTCAACGACCGCGCGCAGCTGGCGAGTAATTTTACGGGAAGCGTGGAGGAATTGCAGAATCATTTGATGTTCACGGCGGCGCGCGGAGAGACCGCGCTGCTGGACGGGATATACCTGGGACTGAGCGAGATGAAAGGAGCACGCAACACAAAGAAGGCATTGCTCATCATATCGGACGGAGGCGATAATCATAGTCGGTACTCCGAGACGGACATCCGCCGGTACGCGCGGGAAGCGGACGTACAGATTTACGCGATCGGACTTTTTGAACCCAACGGTGGTCCGACGCCGGAAGAGCAACTGGGGCCATCCTTGCTGGCGGATTTGACGCAGATGACGGGCGGCCGCGCTTTCGCGGTGAACAACCTGAAGGATTTGCCGGATGTTGCGACGAAAATCAGCATGGAGCTGCGCAATCAATATGTCTTGGGATACCGACCGAGCGATCACAACCGCGATGGAAAATGGCGCAAGATTAAAATCAAGCTGCGCCCGCCGAAGGGACTGCCACCTCTTACCGTCTATGCCAAGACCGGATATTACGCGCCGGGACATTAGGCGATTTCTTTCTTGTGCGTTTATGATTCTGCTGCTCGCGGTTTTCGCGGCGCCGTGTGCTCTTGCGCAGAATCCCATTCCCGTTCCCAATCCCCCGCCTCCACCACCTCCTCCTGGAGCTGCGGGTTCGAACGCGCAGACCGATCAGAGTCATCATCTAAAATCCGTTGTGGATTTGGTGGTGCTGCATGCGACCGTGGTGGACGACAAAGGGCAATTCGTTCCGGGGTTGACGGGCAACGATTTTCGCGTGTTTGAAGACAAAGTGGAGCAGAAGATTTCGGTATTTTCGAAAGAAGACATTCCGGTGACGATGGGCCTCGTGATCGACAACAGCGGCAGCATGAAGGAGAAGCGGCCGCAGGTGAACGCTGCGGCGCTTTCTTTTGTGCGCACGAGCAATCCGGCGGACGAAGTTTTTGTGGTGAATTTTAACGACGAGTACTACCTGGATCTGGATGAGGATTTCACTAGTAATCCGCAGGAATTGCACGAGGCGCTGGAACGCATCGACACGCGCGGCAGCACGGCGCTGTATGACGCGATCATTGGTTCGCTGGACCATTTGAAGAAGGGGCACAAAGACAAGCGCGTTTTGCTGGTGATCACCGATGGGGATGACGACGCCAGCCGCAAGGATTTTTCGTACACGGTGAAGGCGGCAGTGGAATCGAATGCGGTGATTTATGCGATTGGCGTGTTCAGCGATGAAGATCGCAAGAACCAAAAGAAGATGGTGCGCAAGTCGAAGAAGGAATTGACTACCCTCGCGGAATCTACTGGGGGGTTGGCTTTCTTTCCGGACCGACTAGAAGATGTGGACCCGGTTTGCGTACAGGTGGCGCGCGATATTCGCAACCAGTACACCTTGGGCTACTATCCGACCAATGTGGCGAAAGATGGGACGTTTCGAGGTGTGAAGGTGGAATTGAACGCGTCGAAGGGGCATGAGAAATTGGCGGTGCGGACGCGGACTGGGTATTACGCCCAGAAGGCCGCGCAGGGCGACTAATCGTAATCCGTGGACGGAGTCACCGAGCAGCCGGGTAGCATAGGCAATCCTGCCTGTGCTGTAACGGCGACACCGATCGTCAGCAATCCCCGAACATGCCCAAGGTTTTGACTCTGTAGCGGCGCACTTTAGTGCGCCATCTGCGGCACGGCATCACGTCGATTATTTCCGCAACCTGCCGACTTTACGGTTCGCCAAAAAAGCGCCGTAGCCGTCATCCCGCAGGCCGATTTTTGGCCGGGGGGATCTGCTTTTCCTGCGTACGCAAGGGGAAAACCGGATTCCTCTGCCGCATCCGGGATCGGAATGAATATTTGAGCGTTTTTCCGGATACTGTTTAATCTTCGCGTGAAATCAACTCCAGAAAACTGACCCCGTGCGGGATTTTCCCACCGAAATTTTCGGCTATGGTCTGGCCCATGTCCGCAAGCGTCTCGCGTGTGCCCAGATTCACGCCGCCGCTGACGCCCGGACTGTAAGCGAGGATCGGAACGTATTCGCGGGAATGATCTGTCGTGGGATTAACGGGGTCGGGATCGCAGCCGTGGTCGGCAGTCATTAGCAGCAGGTCGTCCGGACGCATTGCTTCTTGGAACGGGCCTAGCAGCTGGTCGAATTCTTCCAGCGAACGCGCGAAACCTTCCACGTCTTTGCGGTGGCCGTAGAGCATGTCGAAATCAACCAGGTTTGCGAAGATCAGGCCTTTCGGTTGCCGCGCGAGCGCTTCCGTGAGCTTGGCCATGCCGTCGGTGTTATTTTTTGTGGTGACGTAGTCGTCCACACCGCGGCCGTTATAGATGTCGTGAATCTTGCCGATGCCGAACACCGGCGTTTCGTTTTCGGCCAGGACGTCGAGCAGCATGGGCCGGAGCGGCTCGACGGCGTAATCGTGGCGCCGCTCGGTGCGGCGAAAATTTCCATCCGTGCCAGTAAACGGACGAGCGATGACGCGCCCCACGCGGTTCGGGCCATCAAGAAGTTTTCGCGCGATTTCGCACATCCGATAAAGTTCCGGTACGGCGATCACGTCTTCGTGCGCGGCGATTTGGAAGACGCTGTCGCCGGAGGTGTAGACGATCGGGTAGCCGGTGCGCACGTGTTCTGCGCCGAGTTCCTTCAAGATCTCTGTGCCGGAGGCGGGCCTGTTGGCCAGCGTGCGGCGGCCGATCTGGAGTTCGAATTCGGCGATGAGCGGCTGCGGAAAACCGTGCGGATAAACCGGGAAGGCTTGGTCGAGCCAGATGCCGGCCATTTCCCAGTGGCCGGTCGTCGTGTCTTTTCCCGGCGAGCGCGTAGCCCCTTTGCCGTAACTTCCGGCTGGATGCGCGGGCGGCGCAAGATGTGCGAGCGGCTTAATATTCGCCAGGCCTAGGCGCACAAGATTCGGCAGATGCAGCGCCCGCGAGCGCGCAATGTGTCCAAGCGTGTCGCGCCCCACGTCGCCGTAATCAGCGGCATCAGGCAGTTCACCGATGCCGACGCTATCCAGGACGATCCAGATCACGCGCGCGAAATGCGTAGTGCCCTGCCCCACGAATACCTCCCCGCCAATTCCCCGACGCTGCGGAAATGAGATTGTACTCCACCGACGCAGATGCACTCGTGCTGGCGAGCTCGGGAGGTGGAATGGGTGATGGTCGAAGCCCTAATCAGACGCTGGCCAGAAGATTGAATCCGATCGCAAACCGAACCAGCGCTAGGGCGTATTAGCCCAGGCGCGCGCGGACTCAAATGTGTGCGGTCCCCACCATACATCGTGTTCCATATCCGCGATGGAAGCGAAGGCCTGCTGGGCCGAAGCCTTGTCCTTCAATGTATAGGCCACGAAAGCATAGCGATTGGCGTTCAAGTTCGAGAACCCGTAGAGCCGCCGAACGTTCTGGTAGCCGGTTCTGAATTTCGTCAACGATACGCCGGGCAACTCCGCGATCTCCGGCGCACAATTGCAAGCGAGCGAGCTGACGATGCGGAAATAGAGTATCGAACCATCGGGCTCGGTAAGACTGGATGAGGCTTCCTCGGCAAATGCCGGGATTGCGCCAGGCTTGCCGTACCACTGGGGCTTCAGGTAGTCGGCATATTCGCGATAATAATGATAGTAGCTAGGCTCGAAGCCCGCTGCTTGGTCGAGCAACTCGCGCGCGTGCGCGTTATCCCATCCTTCTCTAAAGGCGACCTGCTGCATAGCCTCGTACCAATGGGGATCGCGCTCTTTGAGGCTCGCTGCGGCCAGCAGGGACTCTTTGGCTGTCGCGGCTCGCGCATAGTAAAGCCTCCACTGGCCGTTAGAGACAGTGTCGGCTGTGCCGTCACCGCGAGCGAAATCAGCGTAGTCGGTATAGCAGCGCGCGAGAGAAATGCGAGCGGCGGAGGATTGCGGATAGGCGGCAACCCATTTTTGGATGCGGCGGATTTGAAATTGGTAGTCGGAATCCTTCATTTCGCCGTCGTGGGGCGGAAAACCTAATGAATTGAAGAAGGCGTTGTTTTTCCAGAGGCCGCCGACGAAGAGGCCTCGTTCAGCGCGATTCTGTTCGGCGATTTTTTCAAGCTCCGCGAAATTTTCCTCGGCCAGCAGCAGGCTGACATCAGTGCGATAACTTTCCTCGGTTTCTGTCGTCGCGGTGGACGCAGCGGGAGAAGGCAAAACTTGGTGGCCGCGTCCGTAGTCATGAATGGCCTGCATGACGGTTTCGATCGGGACTTGGGCCTGGGTCACGTCGAAGTGAATGCAAGAGCCGGTGGCAAGCGCAAGAATCAAGAGTGCAAGAAGGTTTGCGATTCGCGATACGGTGCAACCCTGTCGTTTGAGCATATTGCATGATAACTAGGCGGGTACGGTAGAGGTACTGTACTGACGTTCAGGTGATCCGAATAGCTAAACGCCGGCATTGCGGACGGCATGTTCCCGGTTGCTCCGGACTCGGAAATCGCGCCACTACCCGCGCCCAGGGCGATTTGCGGAGGGTTGACTGCGGGGGGTATAATTTTTGGTTTACACATATGGCCACGGAACCTTTAGATAAGCTGCCTCGCGACGAATCGAGCACGGACGCCGTTCCAGGCAGCGGGAGTGCGCCCGGCGGTGCGATTGCAGGTGCGAGCGCAGGAGTTCCCCTCCCGGGCGAGATTGAGGAGATCCGCGTCCGCGGCGCCCGAGTCCATAACCTCAAAAACATCGACTTTGTGATCCCTCACAACGCGATCACTGTGGTGAGCGGCGTCTCCGGTTCCGGCAAATCCAGCCTGGCGTTCGATACGCTCTATGCCGAAGGCCAGCGCCGCTATATCGAATCGCTTTCGGCTTACGCGCGGCAATTTTTGGAGCGCATTGAGAAGCCGGACGTGGACGAGATCACTGGGATTGCGCCGGCGATTTCGATTCGCCAAAAGAACTCGACGCGCAATCCGCGCTCGACGGTCGCGACGGCTACCGAAATTTACGATTATCTGCGCCTGCTGTACGCGCGCATCGGACGGACATTCTGCCTGCGCTGCGGCGAGGAAGTGCGCAAGGACACGCTGGACGAGATCGCGACGCGGGTGCTGGCGTTGCCGGCGGGGCGGCGATTTTACGTTCTCTACGAGCTGAAACTGACACCGGAGCCAACGACAAACGCGCCGCAAGCTCCGCGCGCACGCAAACCGGTTCGTCTGGGTGCGGATGCAGTCCGCGAGGCGTTGATCAGTCTGCGCAAGCGTGGCTTCAACCGGATTTATCAAGCAGGACGTGTATTCGAATTCTCGACGCCGGAAGAATTGCTGGACGTGGATTTCACGAAGCCGGTGTACGTGCTGGTGGACCGGCTGGAGCTTTCGCCCGAAGTGCGTTCGCGGGTGATGGACTCGATCGAAATCTGCTACCGCGAAGGGCGCGGCGAAGCGATTCTGGAATTTGTCCCGGAAACCGCGGGCGCGAAGCCCGAGCGGATGGTCTTCAACGAGCGCTTCGAATGCAAAAAATGCGGCGCGGTGTATCAGGAGCCGGAGCCCCGGCTTTTTTCGTTTAACAATCCGTATGGCGCCTGCCCGCGCTGCCAGGGATTCGGGAACACGGTGGATTTCGATCTGGACCGCGTGATCCCAGACAAAAGCAAAACGCTGAACGAAGGCGCGATCGAGCCGTGGACCAAGCCGCGTTACCGGCAGCTGACGATGGACATGCGGCGATTCGCGCGCGCGAAAGGGATTCCGATGGATGTTCCCTTTCGCGATCTGACTTCCGCGCAGCGCCACGCGATACTCGATGGCGACAAGAGTGAAGATTATATCGGGGTGAAGGGATTTTTCGGCTGGCTGGAGCGCAAAAAATACAAGCTGCACGTGCGCGTTTTTTTGAGCCGCTATCGCGGATATGCCACTTGTCCGGATTGCCGCGGCACGCGGCTGCGCGCGGAGGCGCGCGCGGTGAAAATCGCGGGGCGCTCGATTACGGAAGTCTGCCAGATGACGGTGAAAGACGCGCGGCCGTTTTTTCAGAATTTGCAGCTCAGCGAGACTGAAGCGGCGATCGTCGAGAAGGTGCTCGAAGAAACGCAGCAGCGGCTGCGGTTTCTGGACGACGTGGGGCTGGATTACTTGACCCTGGACCGGCTGACGTCCACGCTTTCGGGCGGTGAGGCGCAGCGGATTCAACTGGCGACTTCGCTGGGATCGCATCTGGTGGGCGCTTTGTACGTGCTGGATGAGCCTTCAATCGGATTGCATCCGCGCGATACTACGCGGCTGATTGAAATATTGAAGGGCCTGCGCGATCTGGGAAATACCTTGCTGGTGGTGGAACACGATCCGGACACGATCATGGCTGCGGATTACGTACTGGATTTGGGTCCGGGCGCGGGCGAGCACGGCGGCAAATTGATTTTCGCAGGCACGCGCGAGGCGATGATGACGGACGCGCATTCGCTGACCGGGCGTTATCTGCGCGGCGAGCTGAAAATCGCGGTGCCCGCGCGACGGCGCAAGCCCACAGGAAAATTCCTGAAAATACTGGGCGCGCACAGCCACAATTTGCAGGGGGTGGACGTGATGATTCCGCTGGGGCTGCTGGTGGCGGTGACGGGCGTTTCGGGATCGGGCAAATCCACGCTGGTGTACGACGTGCTTTACAAAGCGCTGCAGGCGAAACGCGCCGGCGGCAATTGGAAGGAATGCTGCGACCGGCTCGACGGCGATAATTTACTGGCGGGAGTGGAGATGGTGGACCAGTCTCCGATTGGGCGCACGCCGCGGTCGAATCCGGCCACGTATTTAAAGGCGTTCGACCCGATCCGTGAAGTTTTTGCTTCGACGCCCGAAGCGAAAAAGCGCGGATTTACGGCGGGACATTTTTCGTTCAACATTCCCGGCGGACGTTGCGAAGCTTGCCAGGGCGATGGCACGGTGACCGTCGAGATGCGTTTCCTTGCGGACGTGGAATTGGTTTGCGAGGAGTGCCGCGGCACGCGTTATAAGAGCGCGGTGCTGGACGTGCGTTATAAGGATAAAAATATCCACGACGTGCTGCAGATGACGGCGCGCGAGGCGATTACTTTTTTTGCCGCGCATCCGAAGGTAACGGCGAAGTTGCGCGTGCTGGACGAAGTCGGCCTGGGCTACCTGCGTCTGGGGCAATCCGGCACGACGCTTTCGGGCGGCGAGGCGCAACGTTTGAAACTGGCGGCGCATCTTACGCGGCAGGAGAACACCGGCATCCTGTATATTTTCGACGAGCCAACGACCGGGCTGCATTTTGACGATATACAGAAATTGCTGACGGCGTTTCGCAAATTGATCGAAGGTGGCGCTTCGGTGCTGATCATCGAACACAATCTGGACGTGATCAAATCAGCAGACTGGGTGATTGACCTGGGTCCCGAGGGCGGCGAGGCCGGCGGGCGCGTGGTGGCGGCGGGAACGCCCGAGCAGGTGGCGCGCAATCAGCAATCGCACACGGGAAAATATTTGGCACGCGTGCTGAACGGGCGCAACGGCAATGGCGCGAATCATGGCAATCATGCGGCGGAAAAAGGCGAGGCTGCTGGTTCCGCGGAGCCTGCTACACCGCCGCTTGATTTGCCGACGGAATGAAACGGCGGAGTACTCTATTGATGAAGCCGCTGGTGTTTGGCGCACGGAGCATTTTTTTGGGCGCGGCGCTGCTGCCATTCGTGGCCTCGGCATTTTCGCAAACCGTTGGAACTTCTCGCACTAAAATTCCTCAGGATTCCACCGCGATTGAATTGAATCGTCTGCTGACCGCCGCGCAGGATGCGGTGAACAAGCAGGATTACGCCAGCGCGGCGCGGGATTATCAGGCTTATCTGGCGAAGAAGCCGGACGACGCCCTGGTGCATTACGATTTGGGTTACGCGTACACGGCGCTGCAAAAGCCCACGGACGCGAAGCGCGAGTACGAGAAAGCGATTGCGCTCGATCCGAAAATGGTGTCGGCATATCAGAATCTGGGCGTGACGCTGATTCCTACCGATCCCGCGGCGGCGATCGAGCCTCTGCAGCGCGCGGCGGAATTAACGCCGGAGGACGCGCGTACGAAGTGGCTTTTGGGGATCGCGCTCGAAGCCACGAAAAAGGACTCGCAGGCCGTCGAACAATATCAGGCCGCGGAAAAGTTGGATACGAAGAGCGTGGAGATTCGCAATTCGCTGGGCTTCGCGCTGCTGCGGACCGGGCGCGCAAGCGACGCCGAGGTTGCATTTCGTGAGGCGCTCGCGTTGCAGCCCACGGCCGTGGCGGCCGATCAGGCGCACAAGGGTTTGCTGCAGGCGCTACTCACGGAGAAAAAGAACGACGAAGCGGCGACGGAGATGGGTGTTTATCTCGCGACGCATCCGAGCGATCCCGCCATGCAGCTCGAGCACGCTTCCCTGCTCGTTGATGCGGGAAAAGATGATGATGCGCTAGCCGAATTGGACAAGGCTGCAACGGCGGGGCCGGAATCTTTGCGTGCTTTGAAATTGCGTACGCTGATTTATTTTCGCAAGAAGCAGTATGACAACGCCGTGCCAGTACTGGTGAGGGCCATCGCGCTGGCGCCGCAGGATCCCGACCTTCCCGCGCAACTGGGACATGCGTATTTGGAGAAAAAAGACTATCCGAATGCGGTAAACGCGTTGGTGGTCGCGATCAAAATGAATCCGCAGTCCAGAGACGTGCTGAAGGATTGGGTGACGGCGGAATATCTGAACAAGAATTACCCGGCAACATTGCACGGGCTGGACGTGTTGGCGCAAAGAGAAACACCTCCGCTGGGAAGCTGGTTCGTCCGCGCCACTTGTTACGATAAACTGGGGCAAGCGAAGCCGGCGCTCGATGCCTATAAGAAATTTTTGGAAATGAACAAGGACGAGAACAGCGACATGTACTTTGAGGCAAGCGCACGCGTTCGAACTCTGACTCGGGAGCTCGCGAACAAGAAGAGGTAGTACATTGCCGGCACGTGGCAGCTGTTGTCTAGCCGTTTTTCTGGTCGCGCTGGTTGCGGGGTCGTTGGTAGCCCAGGACCGGACGGCGGAACTGCGCGCGCGATTCGAAAAAGAAACTGATCCGGTGCGCAAGGCCCACCTGGTGGGGCAATTGGCCGACGCGGAATTTCGCAACGTGCACGAGAAGATTGACGCGGGGGATTTGGCGGCCGCGGCGGAGATTGCGGGGCGCGTGCGCGACGAAGCGCAAGCTAGCAAGAAAGCGCTCGACGCGAAGAGCCGCGACGCGGAGGCGCATCCCGACGGCTACAAGCAGCTGGAAATTTCGGTGCGCGAATCCATACGGCGGCTGGACGATATCATGGTGAGCCTGGCGAAGGACGAGCAGGCGCCGCTCGCGGAAGTTCGCAAGGACTTGGCCGAGCTGGACCGGCAGATGATTCATCAACTATTTCCAAAGCGCCCGGAGGCGGGAACGGCGGCGCCGGTTCCGCCGCCAGAGAAGCCGACGGAGCAGCCGAAAAGTTAGGAGCTCAGAATGTTGCGGCAGGGATGGAAATTGGCGGCCGGTACGATGCTGCTGGTGGCAGCGATGGTGGTTTTCGCTCGCGGCGTTCAGGCGCAGCAAGAGAAAAAGGATTATCTGACCGATGCGGAAGGCGATCGCATCCGCGATGCGGTGACACCTCCGGAGCGGATGAAGCTTTTTGTGATTTTCGCGGACGATCGGCTGAAGAAATTTCAGTACGAACTGACGCGTACCGTGCCGGAAGGTCGGCGGGCTGAAATCCTGAACGGCCTGCTCAACGCTTACGCAGGATGCATTGACGATGCCGCGGACCAGATCGAAGTGGCGCGGGAAAAACAGGTGGATATTCGCGCCGCGTTGAAAAATATGCAGTCGAAGGGCAAGGAATTTCTGGAAGCGCTGCAGAAAATCAATCAGGGCGGGCCGGAGTACGACATATATAAGGATACTTTGCAGGATGCGATCGAAGGAACGCAGGACGCGTTGGCGGACGTGGATAAAGCGTTGAAGGAATTGAATACGGCGCCGGTGCGGAGAAAGCCATCGTGACAAAACGCCGCGTGAAGAACCCCGTGCCGGGTGGCGAACGGATTTTCCAGCGGATTTATACGCGTTTAGGCTGCGAAGGGCGCCCGCCGCGTTTCGTTGTTGAATTTCATCCGTACACGGACCTGACACACACCATTCGTTTGCGTGAGGATACCGCGTACGTTCGTTTGTCGGATGCCTTGGACGATGCGCCGCACCCGGTGGTGGAAGCTACGGCCGCGATTTTGCTCGGGCGTTTGTATCGCCGCGAGCCACCGAAGGAATTGCTCCAGACGTATCGGGAATTTTCTTATGCGGGTGCGACGCGGCGGCGATTGCTGGCTTTGCGGCAGCGGCGAGCGCGGCGCGTGGAGCATCGGCCCGCTGGGACGCATCACGACTTGGATGAATTATTCGAGCGGCTGAACGCGCGGTATTTTGCGGGAGAGCTTACGAAACCGCGGCTGGGTTGGAGCCGTCGCGTGTGGCGCAGCTTGCTGGGGTGTTTTGATCCGGCGCTGCAGCAGATTGTGATCAACCGGCAGCTGGATCGTGAGGGCGTGCCGGAGTTTGTCGTGGCTTACGTGATGTATCACGAGATGCTGCACGTGAAGCATCCAATGAAATTTGCGCGGTGCCGGCGGGAATCGCATGGGGCGGAATTTCGTCGGGAAGAAAAGAAATTTGTGGATTACCAGCGGGCGATGAGGTTTCTGGATCGGTTTCCGGGGCGGTGAGCTGCAAGGTCGGCTCCTCCGCAGCTGAATCGTTTGCGGAAAAAGTCGCGCGGGTGTTGACTTTGTAGCGGCCGGTTCAGTTTTATCGAACCGGGCAGCAGTTGGTTTGCCGTTGCTTTTCGCGGCGTCCTTTGCGTCTCCGCGGTAATCCTTTGCACTCGCCCTTGGCTTCGTAGCGGCGCACTTTGGTGCGCCATCGATGGCGCGGCTATCACCGATGGCGGTCTGAAGACCGCCGCTACAAAGGCCTCGTGCCTTTTTCGTGCGGGCTGTTACTTCTTGGAGAGTTTTTCGATTTTCTCGCGGACCTTCTTGGCGTCTGGCGCGTTCGGCAGCACCTGCAGATATTCCTTGTAGTAGCGTACGGCCTCGGACGGATCGCCTTTCTTCTCGTAACATTCGGCCAATAGCAAACGCGGCTTGGCAAAATTGGCGCGCAGGCTGATGGCATGTTCAAAACGGCTGATGGCGGCGTCCACGTCGCCTTTGTGCAGATAAAACATTCCGACGTCGATGTCCTGCTGCGCGTGGAACGGATCCCAGGCAGGATCGTCTTCGGGAGGGAGTACGCCCGGTTTGGATTTTTTCGGAGCGTCGGCGGGAGTCTTCGCAGGCGCAGGATCGTCCGGCGGCAGCGCTTTTTTCGAGGACGATTCTTCCGAAGGGTCCGAGCTCGAGCCGGAATTTGTACTCGGGCGCGGAGGCGTCGTGCCCGCCGGCGGCTGCTGCTGTTGCGGCGGAGTGGCGGGTTGTCCGGGCTGCTGGCCGTACGAATCTGGTTGGTTTTGCCGGCCATAGCAGCCCGGAGCGGAAAGCAACGCCGCCAAGGGCAAACTTCCCGCAAGAAGGATCAGCGGACCAAATTGTGAGACGTTGCGACGCATCAGGCTCCTGCGGCAATTAGATAGCGTTTGGTATCATGAACGTTGTACGCGGCCCCGCGCATCAAACATGAACCACGAGCCGGGCCGTCGCCAGATACTGTAACACTTAGATAGTGTAACTCGCCGCCATGGAACTCCGCGAAAAAGTCGCGCAATTGCCCACCCAGCCCGGGGTGTACATGTTTCAGGACGCCGGCGGGAAGATTTTGTACGTGGGCAAGGCGAATTCGCTGCGCAGCCGGGTGCGCTCTTACTTCCTAGAATCGCACTGGCAGGACGCGAAGACCGGATCGCTGGTGCGCGAGATCGCGGACATAGACTACATCGTCGTAGACAACCAGAAGGAAGCGCTGGCGCTCGAAAATAATCTGATCAAGCAGCACAAGCCGAAATTCAACGTACTGCTGCGCGACGACAAGACTTATCCATATATTCGTTACACCGCGTTTGAGAAATATCCGCGGGTTTATGTGACGCGGCGACTCAATAAAGACGGCTCGATTTATTTCGGGCCGTATTTTCCAGCGCGCCTCGCGTACTCAATGGTGAATCTAATCCACAAACATTTTCTGGTGCCTTCGTGCACCGTGGATTTGACGCGCGCGCATCCGCGGCCGTGCCTGCAGTATTACATTCGCCGTTGCCTGGGCCCGTGCGTCGCCCGATTGGTAACGGACGAGCGCTACAGTGAAGCGGCGCGCGACGTGCGGCTGTTTCTGGAAGGCCGACGCAGCGATTTGGCGCAGAGCCTGAAGGACCGCATGCAGCACGCTTCGGAAGCCGAGCGTTACGAAGAGGCCGCCGGCTATCGCGACCTGCTGCGCACGCTGAACGAAATGGAGGAGCGCCAGAAAATCGCGGCGGCTTCGGGCGACGACACCGACGTGCTGGCCTGGTACGCCGAACCGCCACAAGTGGCCGTGAATCTGTTTCACTTGCGCGGCGGCAAGGTGGTGGACCGGCGTGATTTTTATTGGGAGGACATGGAAGAATTCAAGCCCGAGGAATTTCTGCCGTCGTTGATCAAGCAGCTGTACCTGGATGCTGCGTATCTCCCGCGCTACATTCACACGCCGATGGAATTTGAAGATAGCGCGCTGATCGAGGAAGTGCTCACCGAGCAAGCCGGCCACCGCGTAGAGATTGTGAATCCGCAACGCGGGCAGAAACACGCGTTCCTGGAATTGGTTGAGAAGAACGCGCAGCATTCATTTATTCAGCGCTTCCGCGTCTTGAAGCCGAGTTCCGCAGCGATTGTGGACGCAGTGGAATCAGCGCTGGGGCTGCCAGAGCCGCCGAAACGGATCGAGTGCTTCGATATTTCGCATATTCAAGGTTCGGACACGGTGGCTTCGATGGTGGTGTGGGAAGCCGGCCGCATGAAAAAATCGGACTACCGGAAATTTATCATTCGCGGCGAGGCGATGCCTGAGGGCGCGGAGAAATCCGCGGGCATTCTGCGTGATGATTTCGCCAGCATGCAGGAAGCTGTGGAGCGCCGCTATCGCCGCCTGCAGCTGGAAAAGAAACCGATGCCGAGTTTGATTTTGATTGATGGCGGGATCGGCCAGTTGCACGCAGCGTCGAAAGCGTTGGACAAGCTGGCGATCATCAATCAACCGATGGCCAGCATCGCGAAGAAAGAAGAAATTCTTTACGTGCTAGGACGCGAAGACGAGCCGGTGGTGCTGGAGCGGCATTCGCCAGTGCTGCATTTGATCCAGCAGATTCGCGACGAAACGCATCGCTTTGCGGTGACGTTTCACCGGCAACGGCGATCGAGCCGCCGTTTGCGCACAGCGCTAACAGAGATACGCGGCGTGGGACCGCGCACAGCGCAAAAGTTACTACAGCGCTTCGGCAGCGTGGCGCAGTTGCGCCAACTTACCTTGGATCAGCTCGCGGCAGAAGTTCCCCGCGCGCAGGCGCAGCGCGTGTTCGAAGCGTTGCGCGAAACTCAATCGTCCGAAGCTCCGAGCGCGTGAATGGTCGTCAAGCCCCACCGAGGGAGGCGGGGCTTGACGGTTTGTGCTCAAACAATCAGACGATCGCACGATTTCACAATCGAACGCCTCGAATAACTTGTTAATTCATCAAGGGTAGCTCACCACCGTGACCGGATTATCCGGATTGGCGATAGTGGACGACCCGCCTGTGTTGTTAATCACGTTCAAGATTCCACCCGACCCCGACACGTTCAGAAAAATCGTCAGCAGATCATTCATGCTCTCCGCCGCGAGCGTGCGGGGAACCTCAAACGCATTCGCAGCGTAAATGTTTATGCCCTGGTTGAAGAAACTGTAGCTTCCCATGCCGTATCCGTTAAAGCGGGTCACGTGATTCGCGACCTTGAACGCCGCCCAACCGTCCACGCCGGGAGCCTCCATCCACGCGGCTTGGCTGGGCGGGTCATAGGGCATTTCGTTCTGCAGGAAAATGTCCGTCCCGCCGTTGCCATTCCAGATGACCTCGTATTTTTGATAATGCTCAATGAACAGTCCGTACGCGCTCACGTTGTCGCCGTTGACGACGAGGCCCGTGTCAGCGGTGTTGACCGTCCAACCCACACCGTTGCCGTGGTCCGCGCGCCAAGCCCAAATGTCATCGAGAATTACGTTGTTACTGTTCACCAACAGGCTGATGGTCGCGCTGCCCGCTTCCGCGCCGCCGATTCGGAAAAACACATCCTGAATCGCCGACGGGTCGGAGGCGTCACAATCGCCACCAAGGAAGGAAAGGAAACTCCCGACCTCGAACAGCACCGGAGAATTCGTCGGGCCCGCATCGAAAATAATCCCGGAGACCAACACGCCCTTCGAGCTGAGTACACGCATGGACGCATCTCCGGTTTGCGGGATCAGCGTGGGCATGCCGAGACCGAGCACGACCGTGTCGGGATACGGGACGATGATGGCGTGGTCCAGGTCATACACGCCCGGCGTCAAGATCAGGTTTTTGCCGAACAACAATTCCAGATTGATTTTTTCGGAGCTGTCAGTCGGCTGCGCAACGTAGAAGCGATCAAGCGGGATGGACGAGCCAGGCGTCGGTCCGCTGGCCCATGACGCACCTGAAGAGTTGCGCTGCACCGCCGGCACGAAGACGTTGTAGTTTCCATCGGAATCAAGATAGAGGTACGGTTCCTCGCGCGTCACTGGGCTGGTGGCGAGTGTGGTGTACGGTCCGCTGCATGGCGCCACCTCGGGGAAACACTGAGCGGGCGCGCCCACAACGCCGGAGAACACCTGGTTCCACACGCCGTTGGTCCAGTTGTCAATGTTGCTGTTCCTGGTGATCCACTGCTGCTGTGTGGCATTGATAATGGCGCCAGCGGTGAACTGTGAGTCCGCGATGAAGCCGCCACTCGCGAAGCCGGGACCGCTGCAGTAGTCAAAGAGGAAGAGGTTGCCATTGATCTGGACGCGCCGCACGGGCGAGGCTTGTGAGACGGCCCAGAACTCAGCACTCGAGGTGCAAGCGGACGCGGTGACTACATTGATAGTCAGGTTCGACAACGACCGCCAAAAATTCTCCAGCGCCGTGCAGCTGCCGCTGATGCACTGATTGGATACATTGATTGCGCCGTTGATCGTGACGTCGGATGGAGAGAGGCCCAGGCCAGCCACCGTGGTGTAGTAGCCAACTTGAAAGATCAGCGGGTTGGCGCTGGAACCGTATGTGCCCGGCTCAAATAAAAAGGCGTAACGCTGCGTTCCGAATTGGTTGGAGACTTGTGTGCTGGCTACCGCGTCTACCGTCGCCTGAATTGTGCTCTGCGGTGTGCTCGGAGTGAAGATGTAGACGTTCGAGCCGAAATTGGGTTGGCCGTACAATGCGGGCTGAGATGACGGTGTCGCGGCGGATAATGGTAGTGCAAAGGTGGCCGCGAGGAGGGTTGCGATGAATGCAAGACGAAGTGCGTCAAACGGGAACCGGCTGAAGCGGTGACGCTTGATTGTCCTCATATAGCTACTCCTTTAAGCAGTTATTTGGTAAGCATTGGTCCTCCCCCCGGCAGAAAGTCTACTCCCACTTTGCCGGCTCGTACAATCTGAAATGATTTTCATCCCGAGCTTCCACGCGGCGATTCGCGCAGGGATGTGGAAACTGAATTCCTCGTAGCGGCAAGATTTAGCTGGGCGCCTCTGACTTTGTAGCGCCGGCGTCTCGCCTGCTCTGTTGCCTTTGCATTTGCATCACGCCGTTGCCTTTGCTCTTGTAGCGGCCGGTTCGGGTTCATCGAACCGGGCAGCAGTTGCCTCGGCGTTGACTTCGTAGCGGCGCACTTTAGTGCGCCATCTGTGGTGCGACAACCGCCGCTACAAAAGCTTCACGCCCTTTTCCGCAAAATGTTCAGCCGCTGAAGTACCGATTTTGCAGGTCTCACCCAAGCTCTTTAGCCCCTGAAGCCTCGGTCTTTCATCGCGGCCAAATATTTATGAGAGGGGTTCTAGCGCCCACGGTGTAGGATCGCCACCACGTTCGAAATTAAAATGAGTTTCTGCTCAATGGGGGGCGCCATGAATATCGATCCCACACGCCGAGCCAAATCGCCGCGAGTTCCCCGCTGGCGGCGCGCCGTCGTCGCGTTCCTGGCCGTCGCTCTGATCGCCGTGCCTGCTTTTATCGGCAGCCCAGCCGCTTCGGCCGCGCCTCAAACCGCAACTCTGGAAGCGCTCGCCAAACTGCGCGAAGCTTGGGTGCAAGATTTGCGCACCAAACAACTCGAACCGATTTTGAGGTTTTATGCTGCGGACGCAGCGTTCCTGCAACCAGACGGTGAACGCATCACCGGCTCGGCGGCGCTGCGTACGCTTTTCCAAACGATCATGGCGACGTTTAACAGCGACCTCACGCTGCATGGCCAGAATCTCGAGGCCTCCGGCGATCTGGCGTACGACAGCGGCGACTTCCAGGAAACGCTCACCAACATCGCCACCGGCGCCAAAATAAATTCCAAAGGCAGCTACGTAATCATCTATAAGCGGCAAGCAAACGGCGCGTGGCAAATCGTCCAACACGTATGGACCGGCACTCCGCCGCCGGGCACATAAATTACCGCACGATCACAGACGCCGTGGTAGACAGATTCCGTTCGTGCAGCGCGCCGTTGCCGTTGCTTTTGCCTTTGTAGCGGCCAGCTTTAGCTGGGCGCCGTTGACTTTGACTCTGATTCTAACTTTCGCTTGGATCGCCAACTCAGCGCATTGCCGTTGTAGCGACGGGCAGTTTCGCTACCGAAGGTCGCGATAATCCTTCGGTACGTGTCTCGCACGGTCATCGGTTTGCCGCGCTGGCTTTGCAATACACTTCTCACATGACTCAACGCGAAGGCGACATTCAGAATCTGGCGCATGCTTACCGTGTGCTCGATGTTCCGTGGGACGCGTCGCCGCGCGCGATCAAAGCAAGCTATCGCACGCTCGTCAAACGCTGGCATCCCGATCGTCAGCGCCCGGCACAGAAGCTCACGCCGATTCCACACTCATGGCAAAGATGCTGAACGAATCCTACGCTCGCATCCAAGACGCTCCGCTGCAAAAAGGATTCGCTGCTCCGTTTTCCTCTGGCGAAGCGCTGCAGACCGATGCAACTGCTGATACGAATTCAGATCCGTCGTCCTCGTCGCGCAGCGAATACGTTCGGCGCGATTCGGCACAGGATGCCGCGGAGTATTACCGGATAATCGAGAATGCTCGCAACGCAGGCGCGCAGGACGATGCCGCACGGCCTTTCGATTGGGTTGGCTTTGCAGTCCGCTTCGTTCTGGGCGGGCTACTCGGGGCATTTCTGAGCTGCAGAGTGATGATTGAATGGTGGACGCAGGATACCCGCGTGATTGTGATCGCTATTGCCGCCACGATTCTCTTCTGCGCGCTCGCATCCGGATTCGGCGGCGATGCTTTCTGACGCGCGCTACGGCCCGGCGGGATATGGTGGTGGCGCGGGTGGGACGAGGCAATCTGACTTCGCGTTTGTGCCGTTACTTCGACGGCGGCAATCAGTTCGATTGCGCGCGGCTGGCCGGCGGCACCATGCCATTCATTCGTAAATATTCCACCAGCTGGCCGTAATGATCGTACACGTGCCCCACGCCAAACATCGCCAAACGCAGCCGCGTGGACTTGCTGTGCTCCGCGGTTTGCAACATGTTCTCGGTAGTCAGAGTAGCCGCGGCCTTATGCCCCAGCGCAAAGGACTCCTTCAGTAATTTGATGATGTCGGCCTTGCTCTTCACGTTCTCCCCGCCGTTATCACCCTTCAGACTTTCGGGCACCGGCTCGCCGCTAATCGGCGCCCAAATAAAATAATTGGAAATGGCCACGTGCTTCACCTGCATGGCAAACGTGCGCACACCCTTGTAGTCGCTCCCGGGAATTTTCAAATTCTCCGGCGAAAAGTTGTATTTGTCTTCCGGCATGGCTTCAGCAGCGCCCACGAATTCCTTTTCGACCGCGCTGATCTCGCGGTCCAGCACCGAAGCCACCGTCGGCGCAGGCTGCTGCTCCTGAAGCGCTGGCCGCGGCGCTGGCACCGGACGCTCGCCAGCCACGACGCTCATGGTCCCCGGTCTCAAACCAACCACCGGAAAAATCAGTACAGCCAACAGCGCAAAGATTCGTGTTCGATTCATCGCCTTCGCTCTCCTCAGATGTGTAGTAGTTGTGTTTCCGGTTCGCGGGCCTTTCATCCGCAAATCACGCGCGCTTTCCGGTCACTCCGGTGCGATACCTTCTGCGATAAATAGGCGACTCTTCGCTGCGCTCAACCTAAGCGACTTGATCGCCTCATACGCTGGCGATTCGTACCACTCGCGAGCTTTCTCCGCGCTGTCAAAAGCAATGATCACGGTTGGTTTTGCCGGTGCGCCCTCCAGAGACTGCGGCTTGCCGTCGAGCACCACATAGTGGTGATTGAAAGGTGCGAGCGTTTCCGGAATCGTCTCGACGTATTTCTTCATGGTAACCGGGTCCGTCACTTCCACTTCCGCGATCAGGTAGCCTGGCGCCACCTTCGCTTGCTGCGCACGGATCACTTCAGCCCCCAGAACTCCGATCGACACGCCCATCAACACCGCCAGCGCCAGCTTGGGATTTTTCCTCATAGGATTATTCTCCTTGCTCATTCGTATCTCAGCGCCACCAGCGGGTCCACGCGTATCGCGCGACGCGCCGGAATGTAACAGGCCAGCAGCGCCACACCGATCAGAAGTAGCGCGACGCCCGCAAACGTCAAGGGATCGGTAGGCCGCACGCCATAAAGCACACCGGCCATCAGACGCGACACGATCAGCGCACCAACAAGCCCGACGGCAGCGCCGGCAATGGCCAAGCCCAATCCTTGACGCAGAACCATGCGTAAGATGTCGTGGCTTTTCGCCCCCAGCGCGAGACGAATTCCGATCTCGTGCGTGCGCTCGCTCACGATGTAGGAAATTACGCCGTAAATTCCCATACCCGCCAGCAGTAAAGCCGTAAGCGCGAACAAAGCCACAATCTCCATCGAGAATCGCCGCTGCGAAAGCGACGCGGACAGCACATCTTCCAGCGTCTGCGCCCCGAAAACCGGAAGTTCCGGATTCACCGACTGCACCTGCGCGCGCAACTGCACGGGAATCGCAGCAGTATCCAGTTGCCCACGCAAGAATATGGCCCAGTCTTTCGCTGTCCTCTGATACAAGCTCAGATACATTTGCGGGACGGTCGGCTCCGCGAGCGATTCCGTGCGTGCATCCGCGATCACGCCGACCACCGTGTTCCACGCAACAGAAGAACTCCCTCCGGCAGTTGGCAATTGGATGCGCTGACCCACCGGATTTTCATTCGGCCAGTACGTCCGCGCGAACGCCTCGTTGATCAGCGCGACGGGCGGCGCTTTCTCATCGTCCGCTTCTCCGAATAATCGCCCGCGCAGCAGCGTCATGCCCAACAAGTGAAAATATCCCGGCGTAACGATGGAAGCGTTCACCAAAGGTGCCTCGTTGCTGGGCGTTTCACGGCCCTGCACGATCAACGGGAACGAATTCAGATCACCTCGCCCATGCCCCAACGGAAGCGCCGCTACATCTCCCACCGCGATTTCTTCCACTCCGGGCAGCGTCCTGCCGCGCCGCAATACCTCGCGCAAGAACGGCGCCTGCAGCGCAGGTGTTCGATAGACGTCCGTCGCCGGATCATTCGGTATAGGCAACCACGTGCGAACACTCATCACATTCTGTGGGTTGTATCCCAGATGCGCATTCATCAAATCCGCAAAACTCCGCAGCAGCAAACCCGCGGCAATCATCAGCACCAGCGACAGCGCAAATTCCGTTATCACCAGCACGCGACGCGTGCGCGCCTGTTCTCCCGAGCCCGTCGAGCCGCGCCCTTCTTGCTTGAGCGCATAAGTCAAATCCTGCCGCCCGGCGTGCAACGCGGGAGCCAGTCCGAAAATCGCGCCAGCAACAAGAGTGGCCCCAAGCGCAAAAAGCAGCACAGGCCAATTAATTGTCACTTCGTTCAGACGCGGCAAGCTATCCGGCACAATCTGCAGCAGAAATCCCTTAGTGCAGTAAAGAATCGCCAGCCCGACGATTCCTCCGACCAGCGACAGCAGCAAGCCTTCGGTCAGCAGTTGCCACACCAGTCGACTGCGTTCGGCTCCGAGCGCCTGACGCACGGCCATCTCGCGACCTCGCGCGCTGGCACGCGCCAGCAGCAAATTCGCGACGTTCACGCAGCCGATCAGCAACACCAATCCCACGGCGCCGAGCAGCAGCATCAACGACTGGCGCACGTCTCCGACAACCGTCTGCTTCAACGGCACCAAACGCACTCTCCACGCGCTCTGCAGCGGATAATCCTGCGGGAATTCTTTCTGCAACGCTGCCACCAACGCGTCCAAGCGGCTCTGCGCTTCGGTAACCGTTAATCCAGGTTTGATGCGCGCGATCACCGGCGCAAGAAAATGCGAGGCGCGCAACGGATCCGGCGCAGGCGGACCGGCAAGACCCGCCGCGGCCCACAGTTCCGTGTTCCTTTGCGCGGCGGTTGGTCCTGGGTCGTGAAAACTGGGGGGCATCACTCCAATGATTTGATACAGGTCGTTGTCGAGCCGAATGCTTTTGCCCAGGATCTGCGGGTCGCTTGCGAAGGCTCCCTTCCACAAGCGGTCGCTGATCAGAACTTCCAGCGTAAACCCGGGTGTTGTGTCTTCAGGATTGAAGGAGCGTCCCAGCTCCGGCTGCGCGCCCAGGAGCGCAAAATAACTGGGCGCCACCGCCGCGAAAAGAACCCTGGTAGGCTGCGACGAGCCGGTCAGGTTCGTATCTCCGCCCCCGGATGGCGCAACATATTCAAAAATGCCGGAGCGCTGAAAATCGTGCCATTCCGGCACGGACATTCCCACGTCCTGCGCGCCCACGCCCGGAAGATCGTCAATGACGCTGACAAGCTGCTCGGGATGCGGGTAAGGCAGCGGGTGCAAGAGCGTGGCATCCACCACGCTAAAAATCGCGGTCGTCGCGCCGATGCCCAACGCAATCGTCAACACAGCGATAGCGGTGAAGCCCGGAGATTTGCGCAGCATGCGCGCCGCATAGCGCACGTCTTGCCAGAAGTGTTCCCACCCCGGCCAGCGGCTGGATTCGTAGAAGCGCTCCTGCACGCGCATCACGTTTCCAAATTCCCGGCGCGCCTCGGCTCGTGCATCCTCCTCGCTCATTCCCTGTTCCTTCAGGCGGTCCGTCTCCATCTCCAGGTGAGCTTCGATTTCAGCGCCGAAGTCGCTCGCTTTGCGCGTGCGTCCGAACATGGCTTAGCCCTCCTCACTCTCCAGAACCCGCCCGATCGCGGCCGTCAGGCGATTCCACCTGGTGGTTTCTTTCACCAGTTGTTTGCGCCCGGCCGATGTCAGCGCATAAAACCGCGCCTTGCGATTATTTGTGGAGATTCCCCATTTCGCGGAAATCCACCCGCGCTCCTCCAGCCGTTGCAATGCGGGATAGAGTGCTCCGTGCTCGACCAGCAGTTCTTCGTCCGAAGTCTGTTGAATCGCGCGCGCGATGCCTTGGCCGTGCTGCGAGCCAAAAATCAGCGTGCGCAAGATCAGCAGGTCGAGCGTCCCCTGCAGCAATTCCAATCGTTCTCGAGCGTCTTGGGTAGACATGTCACCCGAATAATATCGCGTCCGGGTAAGATGTCAACCTGAAAGATTTCGCAGCGCCAGATGCGCGCCGGAAGCAGAGAAGTCTGTTTACTGAAGGACAGCGCGGGCGGGGCTACTTCAACCCTTCGACCAGATACAGGTCGGAAAGCCTGCGGCGGTAGGAATAGACGAAGGACTTTTCGTCTGGGGTGATGGCGATTCCTTGAATGGCGTCCACGCCGGCGGGATCGGCGGGCGAAATCTGTTTCCAGAGCGTTCTCTTCCCCGTGACGGAATCCACGCGCGAGATGCTGACCGGCAATCCCATGAAATTATGGACAAAGAAGGACCGGCCGTCTGCGGCCCAGCCGTCAATCGCATCCGCCGACGTGATGCCGGGGACAGGTTGGGCTTCGCCGCCATCGACAGGGAAAAAATAATATTTTCCATTCGGCCCGACACCAACTACCAGCTTTCCGTCCGGAGAGATGAGGACGGTCCATGTGCCGCTTCCGTCCGGCGATATTGCTTCCGGTTTTCCGCCTTCGACTTCCTGGATGTAGAGGCGCACAGCGTGTCCAGGCTCGCTGCCCGAGAAGATGACGTGCTTCCCGTCGGGAAGCCACGCAGCGCCAAGATGCGCGATCGCATCATGCGTCAGAAACCTGGCTTTTCCCGCTTTGGTGGGCAGCAGGATGAGCTGCGGCGGAGAAGTGTGCGTGGAGCACAGCGCCCACGCTCCATCGGGCGAGAGCGCGAACGGCTCTCCATCGCCCAGGCGGATTGCAGGCGAGCCATCGGTCCCGCGGACGTACGCGCCGTAGGTGGCGCCGCCTGCCTCGCCAACTTCAGCAAAGAGCAGAGTCTTGCCATCGCTCGAGAGAGCTACGGGCAAGAAGGCGTCAAACCAGGACAGTTCTTGCTCGCGGGTATCGCCCGCGATTTGCGCTTTGACCTCGTGGCGGGTCAGTTCGCGCTTCAGGAGCACGCGACCATCGCGCGCGGTATCAAGAATGGTGAGTTCCGCGGGAACGCGCTCGACGAGTCGCTCGCGTCCGGCGAGGTCCACGGCGAAAAGAGCGCGGCTCACGCCGGCTTTGGTTGCGGTGAACCAAACTTCCTTTCCGCTCGGAGACCATGACAGTCCTTCGGCGCACACCCAACCGGTTGAGAGCGCCGTCACTTTGCCATTCAGATCAACGACGGCAACCGAGCCACCGTCGTCGCCGATCGCGGGATGAGCGAGGAAGGCGATGCGGTCCCCGTTTGGCGAAATGCGCGGATCGCCGATCCAGCCGGGCGTTCTGAAGAGCACTTTTCCGATGGGAAATTCGAGTTGTTCGGAGCCGCCTTGGCCGAGAGAAATCGCAAGACTCGAGCCGTCGGCCGACCAATCGGCCCAATTGGCTTGATCCACGATTTCGCGCGGGGCGCCGCCTGCGACGGGAAGGCGCGCGAGCGTGCCGGACGGTTCAAAGACGCCCCCGGTGCTGCGAAGCAGGACCGCCATTTCTCCGGTGGAAGAAA
Organism: uncultured Acidobacteriota bacterium; assembly: GCA_963786205.1. GTDB lineage: Bacteria > Acidobacteriota > Terriglobia > Acidiferrales > UBA7541 > Palsa-295. The sequence goes on along the minus strand of CAWAYG010000005.1, from coordinate 1,052,645 downwards.
TTCCGGCGATTTGCGCGCCGGGCAAACCCATGGAGCGCGATTCCGGGTTGTCATCGCGTGTGGAAAAAAGATCGGAGCGGCCGCCGTCCCACGCGGCGCTGTAGATGATGGTTCCGACGCCTGGCGTGAAGCGCGCGGAATAAACGATGCCACGTCGAAAGGTAATCTGGCGAAACGACAGCGGCGGCGCGGTGGCCGCGCCTTTTGCGAAGTACACGGCGCCGGCGAATCCCGTTGCGATCAGCAGAATTGCGGCTACTGCCAGCGCGTACCGCGCTCGGCTGATCCAGTCCGCGCGAGGACGCGAAGATTCCGCTGGCGCGTGGAGCAGATGCGGGCGGCGACGCAGCTCCGCCTCGCGTTTCAGGCGCTTTAGATCGGCGCGCAACTCCGCGGCGGTCTGGCAGCGCAGATCGCGATCTTTCTCCAGCGCCTTGGTTACGATGGCTTCGAATTCGTCAGGCAGCTCCGGATTCACGCGCGCGGGAGGCGCGGGCGCGCGGTTCAGGATGCCATCGAGGATTACGCCCGCCGTGCTGCCTGCAAATGCTTGGCGCCCGGTGGAAATTTCGTAGAGGACTGCGCCAAAACTGAAAAGGTCCGAGCGGGCATCGAGTGTTTCGCCGCGCACTTGCTCGGGAGACATGTACGCGACGGTTCCCACTGCTGCGCGGGCGCTGGTGAGTGGCGCTTCCAACGTGGCAGTCGTCGCGGAAGTGTGTGCCGCGGACGGTCCCGCACCGGACCCAGCGTTCGCACTAGCACTGCCGCGATCCGCTTCGGGGGTGAATTTGGCGAGGCCGAAATCCAGGAGCTTGGCGTGGCCGCGGCGAGTGATGACGATGTTGGCGGGCTTGATGTCGCGATGAATGATGCCTTTCGCGTGAGCCGCGGCGAGCGCGTCGGCAACTTGAATTCCCAGGTTGAGCAGCTGATCGTAGGCGATGGGCCTTTCTGCGATCAACTGCTTCAGCGTTTGCCCTTTGAGCAGCTCCATAGCGATGAAGGGGACGCTTTCGTCGCCGTCGTTGACGACGTCCACCTCATAAATGGTGCAGATGTTCGGGTGATTTAGAGCGGAGGCCGCGCGGGCTTCGCGTTGAAAACGTTCCAGGGCTACGCGGTTATTGGAAAATCCCTCGGGGAGAAATTTCAAGGCTACGTAGCGGCCGAGCCTGGTGTCTTTGGCTTTGTAAACCACGCCCATGCCGCCATCAGCAACTTTCTCCAGAATGAGGAAGTGCGAGAAAGCTTTTGGTACGTTCATTGCAGCAGGCTCTTCAATAACTTTGCTCGAACAGAGTTTGGCGCAGCGCGCTAATTTTATTAGACGTTAGAAATCGAGGTTACGGGTCGAGTTACGATTTTCGATCACCGCGGGTGCGGGGCCTACCCACTCGCCAACCGGATTAGATGCCGGGTCTGTGCGCGGCGATGCAATTAATCCTGCGTACCATCGAGGGGAGACTGACGTCGCACGCGTTATTCCAACAGAAAGCGAACCTGCACGGAAGCTTGGATTACTGTCTCTCCTCCGGCTATGGTCGAGCCGTCCTGCTGGATTGGGAGTTTGCGATCGTAGGCTAGATCGTTCGGAGCAAGACCACCGAAACCAACGTTGGTCGATTCTTCGCTGATCTCCCAAGGCTTACCGATCGTCTGACCTAGCTCGGCAGCCATAGCCTTGGCTTTTTCGCGTGCGGCTCGCAGCGCTTGCAGGCGAGCTTGTTCTCTAAACTTGGTCGGGTCCGCGACGAAGAAATTAATTCCATCCACGCGATTCACACCGGCCTTCAGTGAGTTGGTCATCAAATCCTCATACTTGGAAAGGTCGGTCAGCGTGAGGATAACGACCTGCGACACCTGATAGTCCAAGAATTTCGGGATCCTTTCTTCGGAATATTCCGGACCCATCGTCAGCGCGCTTGTTTGAATGTTCTTTGATTCAACACCAGCCGCGTGCGCGAAGCTCAAAAGCTTCTTGATGCGCTGGTCATTATCGGCTTTGGCGACGGACAGATCCTTGTCGCGTGAATCGACGGCCAGCGTCAATGCTACTTCGTCAGGTGCGGCTTTGATCTCAGCAGTCCCTGTTACGGAAATGGTGCGCGGGTGACAGAAATTGTCTTGCGCCGGAAGTGACGAAACAAACGCCATACAGAACATAAACACACCGACAGCTCGCATCGAGCTCGCTCTCAAGGGTCAGGCCTCCTTCGGCGCAAGGGATTCCAACATCACTTCAGCTTGCTCTGCGTTTCCAGGGTTATCGTAATGCGTTTGGCTTTCGCCGCAGCCGAAAACACGTGGTATGTTGCCCAAATAACACCGTCCCGCGTTAATGAATCGCATGTTGATCGCGGCGGGTGGCCGATCCTTTGGCGGCACCGGAGTCGACGCCTTTGATTTTAAGGGTGGCAGTTGGACCACCCAGTGCCGACCGGGAACCGAGGCAGAAGTTCCACGGGACGACTGAGCAACTCTGCGTCTAAACCCGCACCCTTCATAAACTGAAGGGTGCGCCACCCGCCCACCCGGAAATTCAACGGCGTTCGTTTGGGTGGTGCGGAATGGTCGGTCACCCGCCCTGGGCATAAGAATTGGAGGTAGAATGCGAGGGTTTATTCGACGATAACGTGTTGGCATGGCTTACCGACCCAACGTCTTTCGTAAAGAGCGGCGATGCTTCACAAAATCATCGATGCTTTCGCGCTTGTCGTGGCGATTCTCGCGCTCATCCCCCTGTGGCGCGAGCAGAAACGGAGACTGATCGCCGTTACCGGCATCTGTTTGTTGGCTCCGTCAGGGATATACCTCGTGACGGAATACCTCCGACAAGCGGACGAAGAACGACAGCGCGAGGAGACTATCGTGAAAGCTGAAAGCGATATTTTTACGATCGTTTGCCGATATCCGCAAGGCATGAGCTATGACGAAATCTATCAGAAGATCGACCGCGGTTCCCAGGAATGGACCGATACAGATGCAGCGTTCGGCCGTTTGGTATCGGACAGAGGACTGACGTTCGAGGTCAAGCAGATCCCTTCCTGGGATAAGAAACGCACGGTGCCACTCAGTGTGTGGAGAGTAACCGACCTTTCCAGCTGCAAGTAAGCCGTCCATTTACCTCATGCCTATCGGAATATGTCCGCTCTGCCAGAAACAGAAACCCTTGCGGGATAGTCATTTTATGCCTGCGGCGCTCGGGGATTTCTGTAGGCCTCCGGGCGGCCACGCGATCGTGGTATCGAGTGAGATCATCATCGAGAGCGACCGGATGGTCCACGATTACGTCTTCTGTGAGGATTGCGAAGACATCTTCAATAAAGGGAGCGAAACATGGGTCCCACCGCTTCTCGCGCGGCTTGACACAGGATTTCCGCTTTACGACATGCTCGTCAAACAACCCGCTTCTCAGGAATTGGGTGAGACGAAAGTACCCTTTGCGGCAAGGAATCCCGAGATTGAGACCGAAAAGCTGATGCACTTCGCAATAGGAATATTCTTCAAAGGGACCGCCCACTCGTGGAAGGGAAATAGCACTGAACCGTGGATTGATTTTGGGCCCTCTACCGAACCGCTTCGAAAGTTCGTGCTCGGTGAAACCCTTTTCCGGAGCGGATGTTTTTGACGGCGGGAATACTGCCTTGGCCCCACCGAGCGATAGAGTACTGTTATCCGTACCGGGACAACACAGGAGAAAAGTTCAACTACCGGTGCCATGCTTGCGGTGTTCAATTCGTCCTGGAACTGGGGAAAACCGTAACGGCTGAATCGCGAACGGGCTGTTTTGCGACAAACGAGGCCCATCCGATACTTCTTACGGATTTCACACAGAGTATTCAATTACCGTTTCGCGAAGCAATAAAGAACACCCGTATAGCTAAGAATGTCGAAAAGCGGATGAAAACGAGTTAACGGGGCCGCTCGCCCGGGATTCTCATTGGGTGGGTTCCGAAAGCTCTTGCTTCAGCGCAATTTCTATCTTGAGCCAGTCGGGCGGGTGGCACAGCCTTCCACACCACCCAAACGAACGCAGTTGAATTTCCGGGTGCCCCATCCTTCGCGCGTTTGGTTCATGCGAAGGGTGGGGGTTTAGACGCTCCACCACAAACCAGCACAGCGGACTACACCCCATCTTTTCTATCGCTTACCCTCGTCAGTATTTCTACGAATATTCAGCGACCGGCGAATGTGTTAGCGTGCGTCGGGGCGCTTTTCGGCGCTGCTGAGGACGCGACATGGAGACTGGGGCACAGGCGAGGGGCTCGGCTGGCTGGGCGCGCGGGCGCGCGCTTGGCGACGGTGTCCCCGGGCGCTGGGGCTGCGGCAGCGGCGATGGAGCGGTCGAAGGGCGAAGCGAAGCCAAAGGCGCCCAGCTGAAGCTGGCCGCTACAAATTCAACGGCGACGGCAACGCGGGCGAGCGCGCGATGCGCAATTCTAATCGGTTCGACCGCAATTAGAAATCGTCGCAACTTCATGAAACTAAACGGAGGACTCCCATTCTAATCGGTCGAAAATACGATGCATTGGCGCACACTTCGCGCCCTGCAACTCACCGCTGCGGGTTTTCTTGCCTCGGTCGGGACGGCTGTGCTACTGTCGGGTTCTGAGGTGGAACATGAGCGACAACAGTGTAGGTTCAAAAGTTAGCGTTTTTTTGGTGGGACTGGGAATTGGAGCGCTGGTAGGCATCTTATTCGCGCCGAAGTCGGGCGACGAGACTCGTGAATATTTGACCGGCAAGGCCGACGAAGGCCGCGAATTCGCGCAGAAGAAGGCGCGGGAATTGCGCGAACGCGCCGAAGACTTGATCGAACGCAGCAAAGAGATCATGTCGCGGCAGAAGGATGCGCTTTCCTCGGCAGTGGACGCGGGGAAGGACACGTACCGGAAGGAATCCAAAGCTTCCTAAGGCAGCGCAAGGAGCTTCATGACGGGCTGGGTCCAGGCGTTCATCATCATCGCCGCGGTAGCTATAGTTTTGCAGATGGCTATCCTGGTGGCGATGTTCCTGCAATTGAAGATGTCCATGCAGGAATTTACGCGGATTGCGAATGACTTGCAGGGGCGCGTGGACCCGATCCTGTTGCGCGTGAATCGCATACTGGAAGATTCCGAAGGCCGCATTTCCAGTGTGATGGGCGACACAGCCGAAATCACGCGGATAGCGCGCGGCCAAGCGCAGAAGGTGGACCGCGTGGTCACCGAAGCGCTGGAGCGGCTGCGCATCCAGGTGATTCGCGCGGACCAGATTTTGACCGGCGCGCTGGAAGTGGTGGATGAGGCCGGCACGAAATTCCGCAATACCCTGTGGGGCCCGATCCGGCAGGCTTCCGCAGTGATGAAGGGAATCAAGGTGGGTCTGGATATGCTGCGCCGGCAGCAGAATAATAAGCGGGAACCGGATGGAGATGCGGATTCGGTTTCGCAGGATGAAGAACTTTTTATTTGACGCGTTAATTCGCGGCTGTAAATTTCACCCCGCCGCGCCTTCTACGTTTCGTTTTTTTCCGTAGGCTCAATCTGAAAATTAACGTGTGAAAACAATCAGCGGATCCATCCGCCGCCGAGCACGATTTCGCCTGTGTAAAACACTGCGGCTTGACCCGGCGTGATGGCGCGCTGCGGCTCGCGGAAATGCACGCGCGCGGTAGTTGCGTCGAGCGGAGTGATTTCGGCCTCGGCGGGTTCGTGGCGATTGCGGATGCGGACCATCGCTTGCACCGGTTGCTCCGGGACGACGCAGGGAATCCAGTTCACGTCGCGCACTTCGCAGCTCGCGCTGCGAAGCTCCTGATCCTCGCCGACTACCAGGCGATTCTGCTTGCGGTCGAGCGCGACTACATACATGGGCGGCTGCCCGCCGGAAAGACCCAAACCCTTCCGCTGGCCTACGGTGAATTGGTGCAGGCCGGTGTGGCGGCCGAGAACTTCTCCGGATGTGGTGACGATGTCGCCCGGTTCCTTCGGTAGGTCAGTTCCCTGCTCCTGCAGATAGCCTTCGATGAACTTCACGTAGTTTCCCGTGGGCACGAAGCAGATTTCCTGGCTTTCGGGCTTGTCCGCTACCGGAACCTGCAGGCGACGGGCGATTTCGCGGACTTCGTGCTTGGAAAGTTCGCCGAGCGGGAAATCGGTGCGCGCAAGCTGGTCCTGCGTGAGGCCGAAGAGGAAATAGGTTTGGTCCTTGGATTCATCCACGGCGCGGAGAAGTTCGTAGCGGCCGGACTGCGCGTTGTGACGCACGCGGGCGTAGTGGCCGGTGGCGATGCGTTCGGCACCAATCTGGCGCGCGGTGACGAGAAGCTGATCGAACTTGACGTGATTGTTGCACATGGTGCACGGGATGGGCGTGCGGCCTTCGAGATAGTCGGTGACGAAGGGTCGGATTACGTTGAGCTCGAACTCGCGCTCGAAGTTCACGACGTAGAAAGGGATGCCGAGGTGTTCGGCTACGCGGCGCGCGTCGTAGACGTCGTCGTGCGAGCAGCAGCGATGCTGGGCGGGGCCGTTATCTTGGAGTTGCGGGAGGCGGCGCTGGTTCCAGAGCTGCATGGTCAGGCCGACGATGGTTTGGGCACGGTTGTGGAGGATCGCGGCAACTGTGGAGCTGTCTACACCGCCGCTCATCGCGACCGCGACGGTGTTCGCTGTGTTCGTGGTCGGCTCGCTAATTACGGGTTCGAGTTGGGTTAGTGACGACAACTGTCTGGTCCTTTACGTTTGTGAAATTAATGAAGCAAATTCAGAGGCAAAGTCAACTGCGCCCGCCGAAAAGAAAAAGCAAGCGCCGCTACATAATTCAAAGGCCACGGCCAAGGCTGGCGGCCTGAAGACCGCCGCTACAAAGGCAAATCACGGCTCCGCTCGATCATGCTGAGAGCGCTGCGTTCGCGCTTAGCGGCGAGAGGGCGCGGAGGCGCTCGACTGCTTGCGGTATTACCGCGATTGCTTGATCAATTTCTTCGGCTGTCGTGGTGCGGCCGAGACTGAAGCGCAGGCTGCTGCGGGCTTCGTCGGGGGAGAGGCCGATGGCCATCAGCACGTGCGACGGGCCGACTGCTCCGGACGAGCAGGCCGCGCCGGTGGAACACGCGATTCCTTGCAGGTCGAGCGCGATTACCAGCGCTTCTCCGCCTGCGCCATGAAACGATATGTTCGAAGTGTTGGAGACGCGCTGGGCACGGTTTCCGTTTACGCGCGCGTTGCTGCACGTCGCGAGGAGCGCCTCTTCCAGGCGATTGCGCAGCGAAGTGATGCGGGCACAGTCCGCCATCAGATTCTTGCGCGCCAATTCGGCGGCCTTGCCCAGGCCAGCGATGCCCGGAACATTTTCCGTGCCGGGTCGGCGATCGCGTTCGTGATGGCCGCCATGGAATTGCGGTTCGAGGGGCGTGCCGGAGCGAACGTAGAGCGCGCCCGTACCCTTGGGACCGTAGATCTTGTGCGCGGAAATTGAGAGCAAGTCCACGCCGAGGCGGTTCACATCCAGCGGCATCTTTCCCGCGGACTGCACCGCGTCGCAATGAAACAAAACTTTCGCAGCGGCGGCGATGCGGCCAATTTCTTCGATCGGCTGGATGGTGCCAAGCTCGTTGTTGGCGTGCATCACGCTGATGAGAATTGTTTCCGGCTTGAGCGCGCGGCGAATGTCTTCCGGACCCACGACGCCTTCGCGGCCGACGGGAATGTAGGTGACTGCGACGCCGAGTTTTTCGAGGGCTTGCGCGGCGTTGAGGACGGCATGATGTTCGATCGCCGTAGTGATGAGGTGCTTGCGGGGTTCCTGCGACGCGGCGACTACGCCGAAGAGCGCGAGATTGTCGGATTCCGTGCCGCCGCTAGTGAACACTATTTCGGAGGGCTTTGCGCCGAGCAGCGCGGCTACCGAAGCACGGGCAGTGTCAACCGCTGAACGGGCGCGCTGCCCGGGGGAATGAATCGAGCTGGCGTTGCCGAAGGTCTCGGCGAAATAGGGCAGCATGGCATCGAGGACAGCGGGGTCCACGGGCGTTGTCGCGTTGTAATCGAGATAGGTGCGCATGACGATAAGCTGCGAGTGTTCAGGATAGCGGTACGAGACGGAGGGGTCAAGCAAAGGCCCCGCGGGTGTCAGTAGCACATGATATGTCCGGTTGAGATAGCAAGTGATATGTCCGCTTTTCGGGCGGTGGTAGGAGACCATGCTAGGCATGATCTTCTACACACAAGCCGCCATGGAGCGGGCGATGAAAGTACAGGAAGTGATGTTGCAGGCGATGGCGAAGAAGATCAGCTGGTGGCAAGCGGCCGAGATCCTGGGCATCAGCGACCGGCATATGCGGCGCTGGCGGGAGCGTTATGAGGAGTTCGGATTCCGCGGCTTGTTCGACCGCAGGCGAGGCAAGCCTTCGCCCAAGCGCGTAGCGGTAGCGACCGTGGAGCGGGTGCTGCAGCTGTACCGGGAGCGTTATTTCGATCTCAATGTGCAGCACTTTCACGAGAAGCTGGGGGCCGAGCATCAGATTCGGCTCAGTTACAGCTGGGTGAAAGGGATTCTGCAAGGAGCGGGGATGGTGGCTCGAGGGCGCAAGCGCGGCACGCACCGCAAACGACGACCGCGCCGACCCTTGCCGGGGATGCTGTTGCACATCGACGGCAGCCGGCACCGTTGGCTGGGAGACGAGCGCTGGCACGATCTGATCGTGATTCTGGATGATGCCACCAGCGAGATTTACTACGCGCAACTGGTGCAGGAGGAGTCGACGCAAACCGTGATGGCCGCTTTGCGCGAGGTGATCGAGCAGCAGGGATTGTTCTGCGCCTTGTATAGCGACCGGGGCAGCCATTTTTGGCTGACGCCCAAAGCGGGCCAGAAGGTAGACCAGGCGCGTGTGACGCAGGTGGGACGGGCGCTGCGCGAGTTGGGAGTGCGGATGATCCCGGCCTACTCACCTCAGGCACGGGGACGCAGCGAGCGTAATTTTGGGACTTGGCAGGGACGACTGCCGCAAGAGTTGCGCTTGCGGGCGATCACGACGGTGGAGGCGGCGAATGCTTTTCTGCAGGAAGAGTACATCGCTGCGTTCAACGCGCGGTTCCGGGTGCAAGCGACGCAGGCGGGCAGTGCCTTTACGGTGTGTCGGCAGCGAGATTTGGCAGGAGTATTTTCGCTGCAGTTTGAACGCACGGTGAACCGCGACAACACGGTGAGCTTTCAAAATCTGTCTTTGCAGATCCAGCCGGTGCGCTGGCGAGCCACGCTGGAGGGTTGCACGGTGGTGGTGTATCAGCACCTGGATGGAACGCTGAGCCTGCGCTATGGGCCGCATTGCGTAGGGCGCTACAACGCCGAGGGTCTGCCTTGGATCGGTAGCGATTTGCAAAAGGCTGTGGAGAAGCCGCGCGGTGGAAAAGTCGCAAAGCCGACTTTCCCACCGCGCTTGGAAATCCCGCCCAAAGCGCGGGATTCCCACTTCCCCACAGCCGCGACGGCGGCGGGTGATTAACAGTCAACCGGACAACTCACTTACTACAAAAACCGGACCTTTTAACTTGCTACGAACAGCAAAGGCCCCGCGGGCGGTGTGCTAATTCTATGAATAGCGAACATGCAGGCGCCCGTACGCAATCGTCCGGAGTTAGCGCGAAATTCTGCACGTTTGCTGATAAAGACAGTGGCTAGTGATGACTGGCTAGTGGTTCGACCGGCTGGAGTTTGGGCTTGGCCAAGCTGACGCTCCGTCGTTGGATGAACGCCTACAAACGGTCTGCAAACTCGAAGAGTACCACCGAGCGGCGATAGTACGAGTGCGTTACAGGTACACGCGGGTTGCCTTGACAGGGTTGCGGGTGTCCGATAGCGTCGAAGAACGCGGCGTCATAGACTTGCGTTCGGGCCGCGCAAAACACGGGGGAGAAACTTGGCACGGCCAATTATTACTTTGACGACCGACTATGGGACGAGCGATCACCTGGTGGGAGTGATCAAGGGAGTCATTCTGACCATCAACCCTGAAGTGAGCATCGTGGATATTACGCACAACGTGATTGCGCACGATGTGCTGGATGGAGCGCTGACGATCAGCCAGGCTTACCGGTATTTTCCGCCGAAGACGATTCATATGGTGGTGGTGGATCCGTCGGTGGGCACGCAGCGGCGGCCGATTCTGGTGGCGGGAGACCAGCATTATTTTGTGGCGCCGGATAATGGAGTGCTTTCCGCGATTTACGATCAGTCGGAATCGCTTTTTGCTTGGCACATTACTTCGGAACATTATTTTCGGCAGCCGGTGAGCAATACGTTTCATGGGCGCGATATTTTTGCGCCGGTGGCGGGGTGGCTGTCGAAGAACTGGCAGACGGCTAGTTTTGGCGAGTTGATTGAGGATTTCGTGCGGTTCAGCATTCCCAAGCCGAAGGTCAATGGGAATTCGATCAAGTGCGTGGTGCTGAAGCTGGATAACTTTGGAAATTTGATTACGAATTTGAAGGGCGAGGAGACGCCGGCTTTGATTGCGCCGGACGCGAAATTCACGATTCGCGCGGGGAATGCGGAGATTAAGAAATTGTTGCCGACGTTTGCGTCGGGGGCGGCGGGGGAACCGTTTGCGATTATTGGGTCGGGCGGGTATTTGGAATTGTGCGTGAATAAGGGGAATGCGGCGCGGGTTTTGGGGATTGGGCGGGGGGCTGAGGTTACGGTGGAGTTGGGGTAGGGCTTTTCTTGTTTGCGTTGTGCTGCGGATTTTTCCTGTAGTTTCATTCGGAATGAATTGTTGGGTAGTTGTGCATGCGGGCTCCTCGCCATGCTTACACGGACACGGCATGCCGTGCGCCTACGAACCTGCGGCGGAGTTGACATCGTGGCAAGTTGGGGCGCAGCAAGCAGCGCCCCTGCCGAGTCTTGCTTGCGTGTTTAGCGGGCGAGTGAGGTGATGATTAGGTAGGAGCGCATGCGGGGGTCTAGCCAATCGCGGAGGGCGTCGCCTAGGAGGTTGAAGGCCAGGACTGCTGTCATCACTGCTAGGGCCGGGAAAATTACCAGGTGGGGGGCGTCGAAGAGGTGGCCGCGGGCGTCGTTGAGCATCGCGCCCCAGCTGGGCATGGGGGCTAGAACGCCGACGCCGAGAAAACTTAGGGTGGATTCGGCTAGGATGGCGCCGGCCATGGCGATGGTGGCTTGCACGAGGATGGGCTGCAAAATATTGGGGAGGAGATGGCGAACTAGAATGCGCGCGTGTGATGCGCCTAGTGAACGCGCGGCAAGGACGTACTCCATTTCCTTGGCTTGGAGAATTTGCGCGCGGGCCAGGCGCGCGTAGCCGGCCCAGCCGGTGACGACCAGCGCGAGAATTACTTTGTCGAGGCCGGGACCTAGAAATGCGGCGAAGGCGATGGCTAGTAGGATGCCGGGGAACGAAAGAAACGCGTTGATCAGGATGATGTTGACGAAGCGATCGAACCAGCCACCGAAATAGCCTGCGACCGCGCCGATTGCCAGGCCGATTATTCCCGCACCGAAAACTACGCAGATGCTGACGAGCATGGAGACGCGCGTGCCGAAGATGATGCGCGAGAGGATGTCGCGGCCGAGCTCGTCGGTGCCCATCCAGTGCGCGGCGGTGGGCGGGACTAGGCGGGCGGGCAAATTTTGCGCTACGGGATCGCAGGGTGCTAGCCACGGCGCTGCAAGGGCGACGACCACCAGAATCAGCGTGAGCGCGAATCCCCAACGGCCGGGGACGCTGCGGCGCAGGAAATCGGCGAGTTCGTGCAGGAGTTCGCGCGGAAGAATGCGCGGCGGAGATTTCGTTCGCGGCTCGCTCATTCGAAGCGCACCCGCGGGTCCACCAGCGCATACACGAGGTCGGTAAGCAGGTTGACGAAAACGTAGGAGCCGGCGATCAGCAGGATGCAGCCTTGCAGCAGCGGATAATCGCGGGCGCCGATGGCTTGGACCGCGAGGCGTCCGATGCCGGGCCAGGAAAAAATGGATTCGGTGACGATGGTGCCGGCCAGCAGCGTTCCGAATTGCAAGCCGAGGATGGTGAGGATGGGAATCAACGCGTTGCGCAGCGCGTGGCGAAAGAGCACGCCGGATTCGGAGACGCCTTTCGAGCGAGCGGTGCGGACGTAGTCGGCGGAAAGCTCTTCGATTAGCGACGTGCGCACCATTCGCGTGAGGATGGCGGCGAGCGCGGCACCCAGCGTGAACGCGGGCAGGATGAGGTGGGAAGGGCCGCCACGACCGGAGACTGGTAGCCAGCCGAGGACGACTGAAAAGAAGAGGATGAGAACCGGGCCGAGCGCGAAATTCGGGACGGAGAGGCCAAAGAGAGTAAGTACGCCTACGGCGTGATCGGTTCGTTCGCCGCGTTTATGCGCGGCTAGCACTCCGGCGGGAATTCCGATGAGCGCGCAGATTAAGAGCGCGACGATGGCGAGTTCGAGAGTGGCGGGATAGTGTTCAGCGACAACTTTTAGCACGGGCTGTTGGAAGCGGAAGGATTCGCCGAGATTTCCGTGCAGCACGCCCCCGAGATAGCGGCCGTATTGCACGGGTAGCGGCAAATCCAGGCCTAGCGCGTGGCGGAGTTGCGTGAGGTCTTCCGCGCGGGCGCCTTCGCCTAGCATTTGCGCTACTGGGTCGCCGGGAACGATGTGCGCGAGAAGGAAAACCATAGTGAGGATTAGCCAGAGCGCTGGCAACGCGAACAGCAGGCGGATTGAAATGTAGCGAATCATTTATGGGCTGGCCCTGATGACGGCGAATCGGCGGCGGGCTCCTCGGGAGAGGGTACATCAGTTGCGGCGGGCAGCTTGGGGGATTTTTTTCGGGCAGCGCGGCGGACTTTTTTGGCGATCCGTGAATCAGTGTCGGAGGTTGGCGCGGGCATCTGCAAGACTTCGGCGTGCGCGCCGTGATGTGCGCTCGCATCCTGAGTTTCGGGTTGCGGGACTTCCGTGGCGTGCGGCGCAGACTCCGTCGCGGGCGTAGGAACAATCGCGGGTGGCAGCTGCTTTATTTTCAGGCGCGAGACGCGGCGATGGTCCATTTCCATTACAGTGAACCGATAGCCATCGGCTTCGAAACTTTCTACGCCGCGGGGAATGAAGCCGAGGCGCGTCAGCACAAAGCCGCCGACCGTTTCGTAGGAGGGATCTTCGGGAAGCATGATGTTGTAACGCGCGGCGAGTTCGCGGATTTTGATTGCGGCGTCGAAGATCATGCCGCCGTCGGGGAGTGTGAGCGGGCGCTCGACTACGTCGAATTCGTCGTGAATTTCGCCGACCATCTGCTCCAGGATGTCTTCGAGCGTGGCTAGGCCGAGGATGCTGCCGAATTCGTCTACGATCATGGCTAGGCCCGTGCGGCGGGCGCGAAATTCGAGGAGGAGTTCGCTGACGGGCTTGGTTTCGGGAACGATGAGCGCGTCGCGCAGGACGGTGCGCAGATTGAATTCGGCTAGCGGCTGGTGGTCCTCGGCGCGGCGGGCGCGATCGAGCAGGACCCAGATCATGTCCTTGATATGGACGAAGCCTAGGATGTGATCGAGCGTGCCTTCGTAGACTGGAATGCGCGAGCGTTGCGTGGTGGCGAACATGGTCATGGTGTCTTCGAGAGTGGCGGAGGCGGGGAGGGCGTGAACGTCTGGGCGCGGGACCATGACTTCGCGGGCTTGGATCTGGCCGAGTTCCATTGCGGCTTGAATGAACTTTACTTCGGCGGCGGGGAGCAGGCCGCGATCGCGGGCTTGTTGGATCATCACTTGCAGTTCTTCGGTGGAGCGGACCAGCGTGTGGCTGTGCGGTGAAACTACGCCGAGAGCGCCGACGATTTTTTCGGCCCAGCCGTCGAGAAGGTCAATGGCCCAACGAAATGTATTTAGAAACCAGGAAAAGGGGCGCGCGATGAGCAGGGCGACGCGTTCGGCCCGGGCAAGGCTGAGGCTTTTGGGGACGAGTTCGCCGAGGACGACTTGCAGGACGGTGAGAAGGCCGAAGGCGATGGCGAGGGCGGTACCGTGCGCGATAATCGCGGCCCAGGGACGCGGGATCGCTCGCACGAGCGGGCTGAGGATTCCGGCTAGAGTGATTTCTCCGAGATAGCCGAGCGAGAGGCTGGCGAGCGTGATGCCCACCTGCACGCCGGAGACTACGCGGGTGAGGTCGGTGAGCAGGATTTCGACTACGTTGGCGCGGGCGTCGCCTTGTTCGACGAGTTGGCGGACGCGGGATTGGCGGACGGCGATGAGGGAGAATTCGGCGGCGGAGAAGAAGGCGTTGATGCCGACGAGCGCTAGGACTGCGAAAAGTTGCAGGGCGATCATTGCTGGTTGATTTTAGCAAGAGGCGCGTAGCAATGGGGGAAAAGCGGTGGCGGGTGATGCAGGATTAGTGATTGGTGGCGAGAGGTGAGAACGCGCCCATCTGGTTGCATCTTCGTCGGTCTTCGCAGGGAAATCGCTTGGCTACTTCGCTGGTTGCTTCGTGTCTTGAGCGGCGCGGATTTTTGCGCTTGCGGCCGCGGATGGGCTGCGCGGGATTGTGAGAGCGGTCCAACGATCGGAGGCGAAATGTTTGGCTAGAAATACGATTTGGCCTACGTGGTAGGAATAGTGGGCTACTTGGCGATTGATGGCTTGCATTACGGAGTGTGGTTCGTTGCGGATGAGGACTTTGCGGCCGAGGTCGGTGTCGGTGAGCGAGGCGAGGGCGTCGAAGACGAATTGCCAGCCGGCTTCCCATTGGGCGGTGAGTTGTGCGCGCTTTGCCGCGGGCGATTCGAATTCGGTGTCGCGATTGCGGTCGGGCTTTTCGCCGTCGGAGGTGAGGAAATCGGTCCAGCGGGAACGCATGTTGCCGTAGAGATGTTTGACGATGATGGCGATAGAGTTTGATTCGGCGTCAAGGGTCGTGGTGAGCGCCTCGTCGGGAGCTTGTGCGATGGCGCGTTCGCCTAGGCGTTTGTAATGGTGGAGCAGGCGGATGGCGTCGGTGAGGTAGGAGTCGGTGAATTCGTGGGGCATGGCGGGATTCTGCAACGTTTGCCGCGCGGGAGCAATAGTTTGCTGGGCGCACACGACCGATCGCGTCTGGATGCGCAGTCACCTGCATTGCACGCGAGTGATTCTGTGGGCTACACTCCGCCGCTGTTGTAGCTAGCGACTGAGGGACGAGGCGAATGACACGCGCATCGCGCATTTTTCGGAATTTGTTTGCGGGGATTTTGCTTATGGTCGGCGCCGGGATGGTGCTGAGCTGGTGGCTGGTGTGTCGGCCGTTGGCGCGGCTCGACGGCAGCGTTGCGATTGGCGGATTGCAGGATGGGGTGATTGTGGATCGCGACCGGTGGGGACGGCCGTGGATTCGCGCGACATCACTGCAAGATTTGGTTACCGCGCAGGGTTATGTGATGGCGCAGGACCGGTTGTGGCAGATGGATTTGCTGCGGCGGGCCGCGAGTGGAGATTTGAGCGAAATTTTCGGCGAGCTCGGGCTGGCGTACGACCGGGAAAATCGGACTTTGGGGATGCGGCAGGCGGCGGAACGGGCTGTGGCGGATGCTTCTCCGGAGATTCGCGGGTTGCTGGAGGCTTATGCGCGGGGAGTGAACGACAATATTGCGGAGCGTGGCGGCAAATTACCGATTGAGTTTGTGGCGCTGGGTTATAAGCCGCGGGCTTGGACTCCGGCGGACACTTATTTGATCAGTTTGTATATGTACAAGACGCTGACGTCCACTTGGAAGGAGAAATTGAACCGGCAGTGGGTTACGGAGAAGGTGGGGGAGGAGCGGGCGCGGGATTTGTTTGTGAGCGATTCGCCGCTGGACCATTTTATTTGGAATGCGGGGACTTCCCCGCCCTCGCGGGCTGCGGTTGCGGGCTTTCCGTCAACGACGCGATCGGACGACGCTCGCGCGGTTGATGGCGATGATGACGCCCCGCCGTTCGCTTCGCTGGAGTGGGAGGAGGCGCGGAATTCTTTGGCGCAGTTCGAGGAGGAGTCTTCGGAAATAATTGGCAGCAACAATTTTGTGGTGAGCGGGGCGCATACGGCTTCGGGCAAGCCGTTGCTGGCGAACGACACGCATTTGCAGCTTTCGACGCCGGCGCTTTGGTACATCGTGCATTTGACGGCGCCGGGGCTGAACGTGGAGGGGTTCGCGCTGCCGGGGGCGCCGCTGGTGATCATCGGGCACAACGAGCGGATCGCTTGGGGATTCACGAACAGTAATGCGGACGTGCAGGATCTTTACGTCGAGAAATTTCCTGATGCGAATCCGCTGGAATATTCTGCGAACGGCAAGATGCTGACGGCGGAGGTGCGCCACGAAGTGATTCGTGTGCGGGGGAAACCGGATGTGACGTTGGACGTGGTGGTGACGCGGCATGGGCCGATCGTTCGTCGCGATGCGGCGGAGCAAGGTGGACGGGCTTATGCGTTGCGCTGGACGGCGCTCGAACCAGGCGGACTGGATTTCGGATTTCCGTTGTTGGGCGAGGCGCAGGATTGGAATTCGTTTATTGAGACGACGCGGCATATTGCGGGGCCGGGGCAGAATACGATTTACGCGGATGTGGATGGGAATATCGGGTTCACGATTCCGGCGCGGATTCCGGTGCGCGCTAACGGCGATGGCGCGTTGCCGGTGCTCGGCGATACGGATTTGTATGAGTGGAAGGGATACATTCCGTTTGAGGAGTTGCCGCGAGTGGAAAATCCCCCCGACGGGATTATTGCTACGGCGAATGCGCGGACGGTGGGGCCGGGGTACAAATATTATTTGTCCGATCGGCAGGCTGGGCCTTATAGGACGGCGCGGCTTTATGAATTGCTGGCTGGGCGCACGGGATTGCGGCCTGAGGACTGCAACGAGATTCAAAATGACATCGTCAGCTCGCCGAATCGTTTTCTGGCTGGCGCCCTGCTGCAATCCGCGAAGACGGGCCAACCAGCGGATGCGCGGGCGCAGCGATTGATTGCGAACTTGGCGGGATGGGACGCGCGGGCTACGGCGGAGTCGGTGGAGACTTCGTTTGTGGAATACACGCGGCGGGCTCTTTTTGTGCGTTTGCTGCAGCCATATTTGGGCGACGAGGTTACGAAGTACGAGTTGTGGGAGCCGCAGAGCGTTTACAACGACGTGTGGTGGCGCGACAAAGTGTTTCTGGAGAATATTTTGAATACGCGGGCTGCGGCTTGGCTGCCGAGCGGGTTTGCGAATTACGATGAGTTGTTGATGGCCAGCGCGGATGACGCCGTTGCTGCGTTGCAGAAGCAAACAGGCCAAGCGACGGAGTCCGGGTGGAATTGGGGGCGGCTCCACCCACTGGATATGGTTCATCCGCTGGGGCGCGCGGGATTGCTGCACCAATTGCTGAGCATTGGGCCGTACGAGCAGGGCGGGACGATTGATACGGTGCGGGCGATGGGCGTGGGGCATGGGCCGGCGATGCGTTTTGTGGCGGACCTTTCGAATTTCGATCAATCGTTGATGGAAATTCCCACCGGAGAATCGGGACAGTACGCGAGCCCGTATTATCGGGACCAGTTCGCGGAATGGTTTGCGGGGCGCAGAATTCCGGCGGCGTTTTCGCTTGCGGCTGAGGATGGAGCGCGCGCGCATCGGCTGATGCTGTTGCCAGTCAACAAAAGGGAGCAGGTCAGAGGTTCCGTTTAGCGAGTTAATCAGAAGATTGCAAGCGCACTGATTGAATTACCCAAATCGCAGATATAATCCGGATCATGAGAGTTCGATCTGCCTTTGTCATCGGTGCGTTGCTGTTGCTGTCGGACGCGAGCAGTGGTCAAGAGGAGTGTCACGAGCGATTCAAGTCCGGCGAATACAAAGGGTTCATGTCGTGCACCGCGTCGTTTCTAGTCGAACTGCGAGACCCTTTCAAGGTCCACGAAGCAAAGGGTGTGGTCTTCCTTTCCACTGACCAAGATCCAATCCCGAATGTACTCGTTGAATTTCGAGACGCTGAGGGAAAAATCATAGCCACAAAGACGGATTCACGAGGGCGGTTCCAGTTTCACCACCTTAAAGAAGGTACCTACATGTTCCAGACCACTCTATCTGGGTTTTCATCCGTAATTGGCACGGTTGTTTTGGACAACACAGTCAAGAACCAAGATGTAATCAGTGTCCAGATGCATGTCGGCGTCTGAGAGCCACTCGGCAGGTTCGAGATAACTGCCGATAAGCCGGACGGCCGGAAACTGACGCGCTACCGCGGGTGGCAGAGCGCCGTTGCTGCAATAAAATCATCGCGATAGAATCCGGTTGGCTGCTACAGTGGTGAGACATTTCCAGCGCTTGCAGGTTGCGCGCAACGAGGCAGAATGAGTCCAGCGCCGAATAAATCGGTTGTGCCGGTGGAAGCGCCGAAAAAGGGCGACTTTGAAAAGTCGCTTGTGCGGCTTGAACAAGTGGTGAAACGTTTGGAGAGCGCGGATTTGTCGCTGGATGAGGCGATGCGGCTCTTCGAAGAAGGCGTGAAGCTTTCGCGCGAGTGCCAGAAGCAACTGGAAGAGGCGGAAGGGCGCGTGGAGATACTGCTGAAGAAGGCGGACGGCAAGATTGTGGCCGAGCCGTTTGATCCGGAAGACGAGAATAATTAACGTTTGCTGGCTGAGTTTGGCTGAGCGATTCGCATTCCACACATCTGCATCGAGCCTATGACGATCCCCGATTTCTTCGAGCAGGACAGAACAACGGTGGAAGCGGCGTTGCAGGAGCTATTGCCGCCGGAAGATGCGCTGCCGATTACCATTCATAAGGCGATGCGCTACAGCGTGTTTGCCGGCGGCAAGCGGATTCGGCCGATTTTGTGCATGGAAGCGGCGCGGATGTTCTCGCAAGAGCAGAGTGGAGCGGTGCAGGTGGGCTGCGCGCTGGAATTCATTCACACCTATTCCTTGATTCACGACGACCTGCCGGCGCTGGACAACGATGATCTGCGGCGCGGAAAACCGACCAATCATAAAGTGTTTGGCGAGGCGATGGCGATTCTGGCGGGCGACGCGCTGCTGACCTTGGCGTTTCATAGTTTGGCGCTTGCGCCCGTGGAACCGCAGCGGCGGCTGACGATTTTGGCGATGATTGCGGAAGCGGCGGGCACCGACCGCGGAATGATTGGCGGGCAGGTGGCGGATCTGGAAGCGGCGGGGAAAGCGCCGGACAAGGGAATGCTGGAGTATATTCACCTGTCGAAGACGGCGGCTTTGATTCGCGCGTCCATTGTGGCGGGGGCGATTGCGGGCGGGGCGGATCGCGGGGATGTGACGCGGCTGCTGGCGTTTGGGGAGTCCATCGGGTGGGCGTTTCAGGTGGTGGACGATATTTTGGACGTGGAGGAGTCGTCGGCGGCGTTGGGGAAAACGGCGGGCAAGGACCAGGCGCAGAAGAAGGCTACTTATCCGGCTTTGCACGGGCTCGAGGTTTCGCGGGATATTGCGGCAGATTTGGAGGCTAAGGCTTTGAAGGAGTTGGATTTTTATGGGGAGCGGGCGGGGAGATTGCGCGCGTTGGCGCAATTTTTGGTGGCGCGGCGGGCGTGAGGGTTGGTCGGTTGAGTCGCGGTTGTGAAATTCACCACTGATGAACGCAGATGAACACTGATAAAGGCAGTGATGAACGCGAGCGAAGAAAAGGGCGGAACGATTTAACGCAAAGGACGCAGAGGTTAGAGCGCAGAGGGCGCAGAGAAAGGCGAGAACATTAACACAGAGGACACGGAGAAAACCGGAGAACACAGAGAAAACAGTTCGTACGGCCGCTGCTCTGCTTACGTATGAAATCCAAACCTAGTTCGGAAACATCTACTTCGGACAACGCCCAACAGAATCGCAAGGCTGGAAAAATACGGTTGGATGTTTTGATTGTGGAGCGCGGGTTGGCGCCTTCGCGGGAGCGCGCGCAGGCTTTATTGCTGGCTGGGAATGTGTTGGTGAACGCCCAGAAGATGGAGAAGCCCGGGTCGCAGGTGGCTACGGATGCGCGGATAGAAATTATCGGCGAGGTTTTGCGCTGCGCCAGCCGCGGCGGGTTGAAGCTGGAGGGGGCGCTCGAGGATTTCGGAATTTCGCCGGAAGGGCGGTTTTGCCTGGACGTGGGGAGCTCGACTGGCGGGTTTACAGACTGTTTGCTGCAGCATGGGGCTGCACGCGTGTTCGCTGTCGATGTGACTGTGGATCAGCTGGATTGGAAATTGCGGCAGGATAGCCGCGTGACGACCGTCGAGCGTAATGCGCGTTATTTGAAGGCTGAGGATATCGCGGAGCGGCCTGCGCTCGTGACGATGGATGTGTCTTTTATTTCGGTGACGAAGGTCTTGCCGGCTGTTGTGTCTGTCGCGGCGCCTGGCGCGGATTTTTTGATATTGATCAAGCCGCAATTCGAGTTGGAGAAGAGTGAGATCGGCAAGGGCGGGATCGTGCGGGATGCGGCGCTGCACCAGAAAGCGATCGAGCGGGTGCAGGCGGCGGCTACCGCTTGCGGTCTGGAAATTGTTGGAGTGCGCCCGAGCCAATTGCCGGGGACGGGAGGCAACCAGGAGTTTTTTCTCCACGCCCGCGCTCGCGGGTAGAGTAGAATTCTGCCTCCCATTATGATTCGTGCTGCCGGCATTATCTGCAAACCAATCCCCGAAATGGTCACGGCCGTCGTGCCGGAATTGAAGCGCTGGCTGGAGGCGCGCAAGATCGAAGTTTCCGTGGATCCGCGTACGCGGACGACGCTCGACCCGAACGGTCCAGCGATGACGCGGGAAGAAATGGCGGCGAAAGTTGACCTGCTGATCGTTTTAGGCGGGGATGGAACTTTGCTTGCGGCGGCGCGGGCGCTGGGCGGGCACGACGTTCCGATTCTGGCGGTGAACCTGGGCGGACTGGGATTTTTGACGAGCGTGACGCTGGATGAACTTTATCCGGTGCTGGAAGGGATTGTGGCGGGCGAACACCGCACCAGCGAACGGATGATGCTGGAAGCGGAGATCGTGCACAGCAATAAACCGGCTGAGCGACTGACGGCTTTGAATGACGCGGTGGCGAACAAGGCGGCGCTGGCGCGCATGCTAGATTTTGATGTGCATGTGGATCATCACCATGTGGGGCGCTATCGCGCGGATGGTTTGATTGTGGCGACGCCCACCGGTTCGACGGCTTATTCGCTGGCGGCGGGCGGGCCGATCATCCATCCGGATCTGGATGCGTTTGTGATTACGCCGATTTGCCCGCACATGTTGACGAACCGGCCGCTGGTGGTGCCGGATACCGCGCACGTGGAGCTGGATTTTTCGGCGTCGGGCGAGCCCGTGTATCTGACGCTGGATGGACAGATTGGATTTCAGTTGCAGCCGCAGGACCGAGTGGTCATTACCAAGGCCGCGACGAAAGTGCAAGTGGTCAACCCCCCTCGCAAGACGTACTACGAAATTCTGCGCAGCAAACTGCGGTGGGGAGAGCGCTGAGCGGTGTGAATCTCGACCCATCGCTGCCGCACCGCCGATGATAGATGCAGGCTGGTCGTTACAAAATCAATAACGACGTCAAAGACGCCCGCCTAAAAGCAAAAGCAGGCGGCCGCTACAACGGCAACGGCGCCCCCCTGTGACCGCTATAACGGCAAAGTGAAGGGTCCCTTGCTAAAGAGCATCGTCTTTCCACGGAGGATCTCCATGCGATTGAAGATTTATTTTGCGCTGTTGGGATTGGTGTGCGCGTGCTCCGGGCCGCAAGGATTACGTGCGCAGGCCGCGCCGACTGCACCGTCTGCTCCTGTTGTGCAGGCGCAAGCGCCGGTGGAACAGGCTGCGAGCGATACGACGGCGCCGCCTCGTCGCGTGCCCGTGGCAGATTATCCGATTCAGGAAGGGTACATTGATTCGAGCGGCGTCTTAATTTATTACACGACGATGGGCCGTGGGGCGCCGATTGTGATTGTGCACGGAGGGCCTGGCGCATCGCACGATTATTTTCTGCCGTACCTTTTGCCGCTGGCACGTCAGAATCGGTTGATTTTTATTGATGAGCGGGGCTCGGGGCGGTCGCAAAAGCTGGACGATCCCGCCGGATATACCGTGGAAAATATGGTGGAGGACGTGGAAGCGGTGCGGCAGGCGCTGGTGCTGGGGAAAATTACGCTGCTGGGACATTCTTACGGAGGCGTGTTGGCGCAGGCTTACGCGCTGAAATATCAGAATAATTTGAGCCATTTGATTTTGTGCAGCACGTTTGCGAGTACCGCGGAGATGAATCAGGTGCTAGCGCGGGTCAAAGCGGCGGCTCCGGCTGATGTGCGTGAACAAATTGATCGCGAGGAAAAGGCGGGACTTTACGGGCGCGGCAGAACTTACGAGAAAAACCGGTACACGAACGATTACATGATTGCGGCTTGGGGCGGGGCGTATTTCCCATACCTTTATCACAATCATCCGGACCCGAACTACGACCCGACGACGATCGGCAATACGGCTTGGGATTTGTATCGCGAGATGTGGGGGTCGGATGGCGAGTTCATAATTGATGGAAATCTGAAGTCGGTGGAGTATGTGGAGCGGCTGCACACGATTCATGTGCCTACGCTGATTATTGCGGGGGATCACGATGAGTGCGACCCGGCGTTATCGCAGGAAATGCACGCAAAGATCGCGGATTCGCAGATTGTGATTTTACCGAAGAGCGGGCATTTGACGTTTGTGGATCAGCCGGGGATGTTCAATGATTCGGTGAATACGTTCGTGCATTGGAAGAAGCCGAAGACGGCTGGAGCTATGGCGAAGGTGGATTAGGCCGGCGAAATGGCGCACTGAAGTGCGCCGCTACGAAGTCGAAAGCAAGTCAACTACGCCCGCCTAAAAACAAAAGCAGGCGGCCGCTACAAAGCCAACCGCAAACCAACAGCAACGGCTGCCCGGTTTGATGAACCTGAACCGGCCGCTACAGAGTCAAAAGCTGGGGCTCTGATCTTTACAGCGAGCTACTTTACTTTTAGGACTAGCAGGGTGCGGTCGTCGAAGGGATGGGCGCCGCCGGAGAAGGCATCTACGTCTTCCAGGATTTTGTCGGCGATGCTATCCGAGTTGAGATGATGGTTTGCGGTGATGAGCTCGGCTAGGCGAGTATGGCCGAAGAATTCTCCGGCGGGATTTTGCGTATCGCCTATGCCGTCGGAATGAAATACGACTACGTCGCCCTCATTCAGGATGTAACTGCGTTGATCGTAGGTGGATTCCTCGAACATTCCTAGCGGAAAACCGGCGAGCATGATTCGTTCGCAACGGCCGCCGTGATACAGGAAAGGCTCTTCCTGTCCGGCATTGGCGATGCGCAATTTGTGACGGCCGCGGTGCCAGGTGGCGAAGCACAAGGTCATGAACCGGCCTTCGATGCGGCGCTCACCGAGAAAGCCATTGATTGCCCGCAGCATTTCCGCGGGGCGATGTTTTTGTGGGCCCAGGCTACGCAGCGTGCCGATGGCCACGGCTCCATAAAGTGCGGCGGCGCTTCCCTTCCCACTGACGTCGCCCATGGCGATGGCTAATTCTTGCGGACCGTAGCGAAGAAAATCGTAGAGGTCGCCGCTTAGTTCGCGGGAAGAAACTACGCGGGCGGCGATCTCCAGGCCGAATTCCGGTCCGGGCAGGCGCGGGAGCAGCGCGCCTTGAATGCGGCGGGCGGCGCTGAGGTCGCGCTCCATGCGGGCTTCGTCGCGGGCGAGTTGTTCGTAGAGGCGTGCGTTTTCGATGGAGACTGCGAGGTGAGCGGCGAGAATCGAGAGCGCTTGCACGTGATCCGGAGTGAAATAATTCAGCTGCGGGCTCTCGAGGTCCATGACGCCGATGACGCGGTCTTTATTGAGCATGGGGACGGCCAGCTCGGAGCGCGTTTCGGGATTGATGCGCAAGTAACGCGGATCGAGAGTCACGTCTGGTACGACTACGGCGCGTTTTAGCGATGCGGCGGCGCCGACGATGCCTTCGTGCCCGGGGACGGCAAATTTTTCCTGGACGCGCTGGCCGAATTTCACCGTGACGCGATGACGGAAGACGTTGTCGGTTTCGTCGTATAGCAGGATGCTGAAAATCTGGTAGTTGATCAGGCGCTTGGTTAGTTCGGCGGCGCGACGGAGGACTTCTTCGACGGAGAGGGAGGAGTTGGCTTCGCGGCCGACTTCGTTCAAGAGCAAAAGAGTTTCAGACTGGCTGCGCTCGTGTTCGTAGAGCTTGGCGTTTTCGATGGCGGTGCCGATGCGCGAGGCGACGAGCGTCAGGATGCTTTGCTGATAGGGAGTGAAATAATCGAGTTCGCTGCTTTCGACGTCCAGAACGCCGATCACGCGACCGCGCACGATCAGCGGGACGGCAAGTTCGGAGCGAACGGCATCCAGTGCGTTGAGGTAACGCGGGTCGGAGCGAACGTCGCCGACGCGAATGGCCTGGCCGGTGGTGGCAGCGGCTCCGATGATGCCTTCACTCACGGGGATGCGCCAGTGTTGCACGACTTCCGCGCGGTGACCGATGGCGAAACGGAAGTACATCTGATCGGTCCCCTCTTCGGGGAGGAGGACCGCGAAAATTTCGTAGTCCACCAGGCGCTTGATGAGCGCGGCGGCGGTAGGGAGCACTTCATCGAGATTGAGCGACGCGTTGATCTCCTGGCTAAGCTCCGCCAGAACTTTGAGAGCGTCCGCCGGGACGTCGATTTTGGGATTTAGTTTTGCTGCGTCCATTTCGCTATGTTTAGGACTCCCCGACCCCCGCCGGGGAAATGCATGCGCTCGCTACCCACATTTTCACAATGCCGAATATCGCGCCTACAGAATGATTTCATTATAGCAGGCGGGTGTGGAGCACTTGCGGCCGAGTTGAGCCTGCTTGGAGGTTTTCAATATTTGTCGCCGGAGGAGGCGCCGGAGGCTGCCGGCGATTTTCCGGAGCGCAGTTGCTGGATGATTTTGACGCCGGCGCTGGCGCCGATGCGGGTGGCGCCGGCCGCGACCATTTTCTGCAGGTCTTCGAGGGTGCGGACTCCGCCGGCGGCTTTGATGCCGGTATTGGGGCCGATGATTTCGCGGATCAGGTGAACGTCCTCGGGCGTCGCGCCGGCTGTGCTGAATCCTGTGGAGGTTTTCACGAAGTCCGCGCCGGCATTTTTGGCAGCGAGCGACGCCTGGATTTTCTCTTCGCGGGCGAGCAGGCAGGTTTCGATGATGACTTTGCAGATGGCGCCGGCGTGATGGCTGGCTTCTACTACGCCGCGGAAATCTTTCTCAACCGTGTCCAGCAAGCCGGACTTAAGCGCGCCGAGGTTGATGACCATGTCTATTTCCTGGGCGCCGCGCTCGATGGATTTCTGCGCTTCAAAAACTTTTACTTCTGGCAATGTGGCGCCTAGCGGAAATCCCACTACGGTGCAGACTTTTACGGTGCTGCGGCGGAGAAGTTCGGCGGCCTGCGCCACGTTCCAGGGATTCACGCAGACGGAAGCGAAATGGTATTGCAGGGCTTCTTCGCAGAGCTTGCGGATTTCGTCCTGCGTTGCGTCTGGTTTCAGCAGGGTGTGATCTATGAGGCGAGCGATTTCGGATTCGGTGAGGAGCATCATCATTCCGGGGGGAGCGTCAAGATGCAGACGTCTTTCAGGTTGCGATAGCGTTCGGCGTAATCGAGGCCGTAACCGACTACGAAATCATTGGGGATCTGGAAACCGATGTAGTCGGCTTTGACCTGCTTGATGCGGCGCGACGGCTTATCGAGCAGCGCGGCGATGCGCAGGGATTTGGGCTTGCGCTGCTCGAGTACGCGCAATAGATAGGTCAAGGTGATACCGGTGTCGAGGATGTCTTCGACCACGATGACGTTGAGGCCCTCGATGCTGCTATCGAGATCTTTCAGGAGGCGGACTTGGCCAGAGCTTTCTTTGTTTTTTCCGTAACTGGACACGGCGATGAAATCGATGGAGGTTTCCAGGTTGATTTCGCGGACGAGGTCGGAGAGGAAGATGCAGGCGCCTTTTAGTACGCCGATTAGATGGACGCGCTGGCCTGCGAAGTCTTTTGTGATTTGGTGGGCTACTTCGCGGACGCGTTTTTGGATGGCGGCGCGGCGGATTAGGATTTTCAGTTTTTCTTTTCCTGCGACTACTGGCATTTTGGGGCGCGCTCCGTCAAAGAGCGGTTACTTTAGCGTAGGCGGGGGTGGTTGACAAGGTTCGATGAAATTGAACCAGCCGTTACAAGTGCAACGACGAAAGAGAAGCGCAGAGGACGCAGAGAAAAGCAAAGGCAACAGCAACGGCTGCCCGGTCCCGTTTCGCGGAACCGGGCGTTACTAAATCGACGGCAAATTCAACGGCGCCCAGCTGAAGCTGGCCGCTACCAAGTCAAGAGCGACGGCAACCGCCCAGGCAAAAACAGCGGCAACGGCAACTGAGCCGGCGGGACGCCGGCGCTACGAACGCAACGTCAGAGCAAGTGCGGCGGCTCAGCGGAGATAACCCCAGGTGTGTAGGCGGTCGCTGTCTTCTACCCAGCGGTCGCCGATGTCTGTGCGGTAGTACATGTTGGGGATTAGGACATTTTTGATGCGGGAATAGACCTGGGTTTGGGCTTGCTTCATGGTCTGGCCCAGGCCGACTACGACCAGGATTACGCCAGAGGTTCCGGCTACCAGCCATTGGCCGTTCACTTGTTTCACGTCTTCGATGTGCATTTCATCGGTCGGAGGCTTTTTGAAAACGATCACGGCGTTCTTGGAGAACGAATCGAAGGTCTCATCGTCGTCAAAGGGAAATGGCGGGACGACGATGCGTACGCCGATCTGAAAGCCACTGCGCACTTTGAGTCTTGGATCGTTGCCGCTCGCGAGGTCCCAAAAAAATTGGCCGATGGGAGTGATCATTCCGGCCTGCTGGATGCTGATGGTGGGATAACCGAAGCGCGAGGTGAATTCCAGCGGGTAGATGCCGTGGGAATTCACGATGCAGTTCAAGTCTATGTAGCCGATGTAGCCTTCTTCCTTGAGCTTGGTTTCCATCTTCAGCAGCGTCTGGTCGAACAGGTGATTGGCCTCGCTCCAGAACATGGTGGTGCCCATTTCACCAGTGGGAGGGCCATTTTCGCCGGGGAAAAGTTTCTTGTGCTCGAAATTGATGTTGATCGGATAGACGAAACTTTTGCCGTTGAAGAATGCACCGACGGCTACTTCGACGCCGGTAACGCGTCGCTGCAGCTGGAAGACTTTAATTTCGTCGGAGAGCGCCCTTTTGTAGGCTTCGAGCATGTGAATCACGTCTTGCCCGTCGTCTTCTTCGCCCACGAAAAGGCGGCGCTTGACGTTTTGGGCCTCGCCGCTGGGCTTAATGACGTAGCGGCCGGGATTCTGCTCGACGTGGTCGATGGCGTCGTCGAAGGATGAAAATTCACCGTAGGGGAGAATGTTGACGCCCGCGTTTTTGAGCTCTTCCTGGCCGAAGGAGCGGTCGTCTTCCAGGCGATCGGTGTAAGGGGTACCGCCGATCACTTTTTTTCCTGCGGCGCGAAGGTTCTTGGCTTTTTCGCCCTGACCAAGGGTGTCGTCAAAGATGAGGATGTCCGCCCAATCGGCGTCTTTTTCCCAGTCTTTTGATTTGGCGACGAAGCCGTCGGCGATGTCGCGTTCCTTTTTGTCCTGGATGAAGTAACGGACTTCGTGACCTTCTTTGGAGACCTGCCAGGCGATGTCACTGATGAGGCCGGTGAGCGAGACAAAAAGGAAATTTCGTTTTTCCATCCGGAATTCTCTCCTGGGAACGCAGCAAGCCGCGCAGCGACGCGTATTTACGAACCACAGAATACTATTAGCGGAGTGTTACGGACGCATGAATGATGGCTTATTCGAGCGGGTGTGCCGATTTCACACGTGGCGCGGAACGCTTCGTGCATGACGTTTCATGGACCCAGTGACGACCTAAACCTGTTCGGCTTTTGACCGATGATTCGTTATGGAGTAGTTCCATGCCCCTCTTCGCAGACTCTGAAATTTATCGAATTCTGCTGGAGGGAACGCAGACGGGGCTTTATATGGTGGACTGCGACCAGAGAATCCGGTTCTGGAATGAAGGGGCGGAAAAGATTACCGGGTACCTGCGGCAGGACGTGGTGGGACATTTTTGCCGGGATTTCTTCCCGCCGCAAAAGGAAGAGGGGAAAAACGGGATTTGCGAGATTGGCGGCGCGCTAGCGAGCGTGCTGCGCGATGGACGGCCTGCGATTGCGGAGATAACCCTGCAGCACAAGGCCGGCCAGCAAGTGATCGTGCGAATCCGAGCGGTGCCTATCCGGCACGCGGCTGGTCTGGTGATTGGGGCGGCCGAGTCCATTGACGCGCATCCGTGGGCATTTGAGGCCGACCGGCGACATCGGAAATTGGCTTCGTATGGGTGCCTGGACGAGGCAACTGGGGTGTTGAGCGACAGCTACATTCATACGCACGTGCGCGAAAGCCTGACGACGTTTGCTGAGCACAACATTCCATTCAGCATGCTGTGCGTGCAATTTGACTCGCTAGGGCGCTTCCGGCGGACTTACGGCGGCGGCGCGCTGAGTGCGGCCCTGCGCGTGGTGGCGCAAGCAGTGGAAGCTAACCTGCGCCCGACTGATTTCGTAGGCCATTCCGGAGAGAGCAGTTTCCTGGTGATCTTGACGGAGTGCAACGCGTTCGAGCTTTCCAGAGCCATGGAGCGCGTGAAAAACACAGTGAACAGCACAAGGATCAAATGGTGGGGTGATGAGCTGGCAGTGGACGTAACTTTTGGGGGAACGACCGTAGAAGTGGGCGATGACGAGAAATCGATTATTGAGAGAGCGGAAAAAGCGCTGGCCGAAATCGTGGCAGCCGCTGCAGATTGCGTGACGATCGCGAAGTAACAGGAATTGACGAGAGGCGTGGCTTGCGATGTTCATAATCATAGGAATCGTGGTGGTATTCGGTGCGGTGGTGGGCGGGTTCCTGATGGAACCTGGCAATTTGAAGGTGTTGATGCAGCCCGCCGAGCTGGTCACCATAGGTGGCGCTGCGCTGGGGACGATCTTCGTCGCGAACCCTCTATACATCGTAAAGGCACTCGTTGGGGGCCTGACGGGCGCGTTCGGAGGATCGAAGTACGGCAAGTCAAAATACCTAGACACGCTGAAAATGACGTTTGAACTATTCAGTCGCGCGCGGCGCGATGGATTGATGGCGCTGGAAACCGACAGCGACAACCCGGAGCAAAGCACCATCTTTTCGAGGTATCCGAAATTCCTGAAGGACCATCACGCGCTGGCATTCGTTTGCGATTCGATCCGCATGGCTTCCCGCGGCGGAATCGAGCCGTTTGACGCCGATCAGATGATCGAAAACGATATGGACGTGCATCATCATCAGGCGGTGATGCCGATCGCGGCGCTGTCTACGGTGGCTGATTCCCTTCCCGGGCTGGGGATCGTGGCGGCAGTGTTGGGGGTAGTGATTACGATGGGATCGTTAGGCCGGCCGCCGGAAGAAATCGGGAAGAAGGTCGCCGCCGCGCTAGTGGGCACGTTCCTGGGGATTTTATTGTGCTACGGATTAGTTGGACCCTTGGCCTCCAACATGGCCAAGTCCGTTGATGATGAACACGCCTACTACCAGGTGTTGCGCGTAATGATCGTGGCATTTATGAAAGGCACGGCGCCGACCATGGCGGTGGAAATCGGGCGCCGCGCGATTCCTGGCAACGTTCGGCCCGCGTTCCAAGAAGCAGAAACATTTATCAAGGATAAGGGTGGCGCGGCGGCCGCGGCCGCATAACGCTAATAAGGACGGATTTTTACACGTGCCGGCGGCAAAAGCTCCCATCATCGTCATTAAGAAGAAAGGCGGCCACGGCGGAGCCCACGGCGGCGCGTGGAAGGTCGCGTACGCTGATTTTGTGACGGCGATGATGGCATTGTTCATCGTCTTGTGGCTGCTGAGCAGCAGCAAACCAGTGAAAGAAGCGGTCGCAGGACATTTCAGAGACCCCTCCGGCAAAGCCGACAAACCCGGAAGCGACAGAGCCGGAGTGGGCGAGAACTTCGTGGTGAAAAAAGACAACATGGACCAGCTGAAGCAGCAGCTGGAAAATGCGATGAAGCAGGTCCCTGATTTTGACAAATTGAAAGACCCCATCGAAATGACGATAACGAACGAAGGATTGCGCATCGAGCTGATGGAATCGGCGAAGGGAACTTTTTACGATCTCGGAAGTCCGGACCTGAATAGCGATGGAAAGGAAATCGTCGTCACGCTGGCACAGGAACTGGGGAAGCTGCCAAACAAGCTCGCGGTCGAGGGCCACACGGATGCGAAGTCCTACTCGAAGGGCCGCAACTACAGCAACTGGGAACTTTCCTCGGATCGGGCCAACGCGGCGCGGAGATTGATGCAACTGAATGGCGTGGGAGAGGATCAAGTGACGCAGGTGCGAGGATTTGGCGACCAGCGATTGCGCAAGCCGGACGCCCCGCTCGATGCGTCGACCCGGCGCATTTCCGTGATCGTACAATACATGGTCGCGCCGAATGCGCAAGACGCGAAGGCCGCTGATGAAAAAGCACCGGACGCGACAAAATCTGCCGAGACTCCCGCGGCTAAGCCTAATCCCCCACCGCATTGAACAACTTCCAGTGCTTGGCGTCGTCATTTATTGCGCGCGCGAATTCAGGTAGGTTAGGAATGGGAGGTGTGCGCGAATGAGTGAAGCTGGGATGCCGGAACCGTGGCTACGCGGCACGCTGACGGACGTCGCGGCGGTGCCCAGGGCTGTGCTGCATGCGCTGGAGCTTGCGGGCGAAGATCTTTCGCGCTGGTGCGGGAATTTGAGCGACGCGGAATTGAATGCTCGACCTGAGGGACTTGCCCCGGTGGCGTTTCATGTTCGACATATTGCGCGGAGTGTTGATCGACTGTTGACTTATGCGGAAGGAAAGCGACTCGACGAGTCGCAGATTGCGGCGCTGAAGAACGAGCTCGACGGCGGTGCCACGCGCGACAAGCTATTTGCGGAATTGGATGCTGCTTTGCTGCGCGCTGCTGTGCGCGTCCGGCAAATTGATACGAATCGTTTGCAGGAACCGCGGCCGGTTGGCTCGAAGTTACTGCCGACGACCGTGGGCGGGTTGCTGGTACACGTCGCGGATCACACGCAGCGGCATGTGGGACAGGCGATTACGACGTCCAAGATTGTGATTGCGCGACGCGGGTAGGTCGGCAACTTCGGGCGGCAGAGCACGCTTGAGAACCGCAAAAGCGAACGGGCGGGCTTGATGAGCTCGCCCGTTTTTGTTTGTCTGCCCCCAATTTGCTCGCGTGAACGGAACTCAGTCCGCGGACGCTGCGTGGCGCATTTCCTGTTTCGCGTGCGTCGACGGATGCTGCGGCTTCGCTTCGTGAAATTGATCGGTTTCGGTGGAGCCGGCGAGCGCGGTGGTGGACGCCGTGCCGCTGGTGATTGCTTGTTGGACCGCGTCGAAGTAACCGGTGCCGACGAAACGCTGGTGCTTGGCGGCTGCGTAGCCGTAATCCTTCTCGCTGGCAAACTCTTCTTCCTGCAGGCGGCAGTAGGCGGTCATGCCGTCCTGCTTGTAGTTGCGCGAAAGCTCGAACATGGTGAGATTCAGCGCGTGGAATCCGGCCAAGGTGATGAACTGGAATTTGTAGCCCATCGCGCCGAGTTCGCGCTGGAATTTCGCGATGGTAGCGTCGTCGAGATTTTTGCGCCAGTTGAAGGAAGGCGAGCAATTGTAGGCCAGCATCTTGTTCGGATACTTGGCGTGAATCGCTTCGGCGAATTGACGGGCCTCGCCGAGATGCGGCTTGGAGGTTTCGCACCAGAGCAAATCCGCGTAGGGCGCGTAGGCCAGACCGCGAGCAATCGCGGCGGGCAGGCCGGCACGAACGCCGTAGAATCCTTCGCTGGTGCGTTCGCCGGTTAGAAATTCGCGGTCGCGCGGGTCAATATCGCTGGTAATCAGGCGTGCGCTGTCGGCATCGGTCCGCGCCATGATCAGCGTGGGCACGCCCATCACATCGGCGGCCAGGCGCGCGGCGACGAGTTTCTGAATGGCTTCGACTGTGGGGACGAGAACTTTCCCGCCGAGGTGCCCGCACTTTTTTGCCGAGGACAATTGATCTTCGAAGTGTACGCAGGCGGCGCCGGCTTCGATCATCGCCTTCATCAGCTCGAATGCGTTCAGATTGCCGCCGAATCCGGCTTCGGCATCGGCCACGATTGGCGCGAACCAATGAATTCCGTTCTTGCCTTCGGCATGATGGATTTGATCGGCGCGGGCCAACGCTCGATTCAGGTTGCGCACCACGTTGGGCACGCTATCGGCGGGATACAAACTTTGATCCGGATACATTTGTCCGGCGTCATTGGCATCGGCCGCGACTTGCCAGCCGCTCAAGTAAATCGCCTGCAGTCCGGCGGAGACTTGCTGCACGGCTTGGTTGCCGGTCAAGGCTCCCAGTGCGGCAACGAAGAGATCATCCTGCAGCAAATGCCAGAGGCGCTCGGCGCCCATGCGCGCGAGAGTGTGCTCGATGTGGACGGAACCGCGCAGTTGTTCGACATCTTTCTGGGAGTAGGGGCGAGTGATGCCTTCCCAGCGCAGGTCGGTCTTCCATTGATGTTCGAGGTTGCGGTGATTGCCGTTGGTGGTCATTGGTTGAGTCCTCTCCGATACAGAAATGCTATGTGGCGCGAGCTTTCTCTCTTTCGAAATAACAGAGCTGGGTCTTGGGGCCGGAGCAGCCAGGGTGGAGGTGAGCCGGGTTGCTGAGCGCTCGCGGTCCGGTGAAATACTGGCGACTGGCGCCCAGTGTGGAGGAAATAAGGCAATCAGTCAAACTGATTGTCCTTATCATATTGATAGAATATGATTATCAGATAGTTTCCAACGGCGGTACTAAGTTGCGTAGTACGGCCCTTGGAACGATGCTCTCCTGCGTTTGTTCCGTGGCGTTCTTTCGACCGTGGTGCGAATCGGGATTGCGCGGCTTAGCGAGGTTACGTGGAAATCGATCAACTCGAGACGTTTCTGGCGGTCCTGACCTACGGCGGGTTTCATCGCGCGGCGGCGGCGCTCAACATCAGCCAGCCGGCGGTGAGCGCGCGGGTGCGGGCTTTGGAGGACGGTCTCGGCGTGAAGCTTTTTGCGCGCGTGCGCGGAAATCTTTCGGTTTCGCCCGCGGGAAAGGCGCTACGCCCGCATGCCGAACAATTGCTGCGCGATGTTACGCGCGCGCGGCAGGCAGTGCACGAACTGCAGCCTTCCGCTGGCGGGTCTTTGAGCATCGCTGCGGCGCTTTCGGTGTGTACTTATTTTTTGCCGGACGTGATGAAGGATTATCAGGCGGCGCATCCGAAGGTCTTGGTGAATTTGCGCTCGGGGACTTCCGTGCAGGTATTGAAAATGGTGCTGGACGGGGAGGCGGAGATTGGCGTGGCGCGCTCGTTGAACCATCCGGAAGTTGAAACGATGACTCTGCGCGACGATCCTTTGATTTTGGTGGGGCATCCGAATCATCCGGCGGCACGGAAACGGCGGGTGCGCCTGGAGGATGTAGAGGCGATGCCGCTGATTTTTTTTGATCGCGGTTCGAGCGATTGGACATTGAGCCAGGGACTATTCCGGCGCGCGGGGCAGCTGCCGAATACGGTGTTGGAAGTGGAGACGATCGAGGCGGCCAAGCGGATGGTGGAGCGGAAGCTGGGATTGAGTTTTCTGCCGTTGATTGCGGTGACGCACGAATTGCGCAAAGGCAAGCTGGCGGCGATTGAGATTGTGAACGAGGAGCCCTTGCGGCGGAATTTGGATGTGATTTATCCGCGGCATCGAGCGCTTACGC
Organism: uncultured Acidobacteriota bacterium; assembly: GCA_963786205.1. GTDB lineage: Bacteria > Acidobacteriota > Terriglobia > Acidiferrales > UBA7541 > Palsa-295. The sequence continues at coordinate 1,018,756 of CAWAYG010000005.1, read as the reverse complement.
GGGATGCGCAGGCGTTGTTGCAACTTTTGCAGACGGCGGCGAATGCGGAGGGCCACGTGCGGAAGGCGCGCAAAAGGAGGCGCTAGCCGGAGAGCGTACGCGTAATCGCAAAAGATGTGTCGCACCTACGGCGCTCCGGATTCTTCTTGCAACGATTCGCAGGCGTTCCGGCCTGGGCTAGGTTATGCCGCGGCTACGGCGCTGGTGTGGCGGCTTGGTGAACGCACGATCTGGCGGAAGATAATTTCGTGGCGGGATTCTTAGCCGATGGGTTTCACGGTGTTGCGGCTGGCGTACCAGCACGGGCGGTAGCCGGAATGCGGGAACAGGGAGTGCACGCAGGTTTCCACCTGCGGCTGGTCGGTGAAGATTTCCATCTTGCCGTCTTTCAGGGCGGCGCCGTAGTAGGAGGTGACGGAGCCGAGGGCGTCGGCGCCGCCATTCTTGCTCATCCTAAATTGCAGCAGAGCATAGTCAGCCGCGTACACGATCGCGAATGTGCCGAGCACGACGACGGCGACTTGTTTGGAGAGCTTGTCCGGGTTTGGCATGGTTCCGGTGCCGATACGATTGTACCGCGGAGTTGATGTGAATTCCCTGCCCTATCCGCGCACCTTGCGGCGAGCGCCGCGGTCCATGGGAGCGGCGACTGTCACGTTGCAGATGGCGCACTGAAGTGCGCCGCGACGAAAGCAACACCAAAGCAACGGCTGCCCGGTTCGATAAAACTGAACCGGCCGCTACAAATTCAAGAACAAGTCAAAGGCGCCCAGCTAAAGCTGGCCGCTACAACGAGGACATCTTCGCATTGCGCGGGCACGAAAAGCAGATCTTTCGCTGCGCTCGGGATGACACGCCCTGTAGTTTGCGACCGGCGCTAGCGCGGATTTTGCGTTGCAGGAGTGATGCGCGGCTTCGTTGTGAATGTGGAGGATGGGGTGGGGAATGCTACGCGCATGGCGGGGTCGCCGAAGAGGATCCAGGTGCGGCGGACGTCGGGATCTGTGATGTTCTGCTTGGCCGTAAGAATCGAGCGGCCGAGGGGCTGGGTCGGATTGGCTGCTAGCATACGCAGCAGCGCCTGGTCCATGGCGGCTTGCGGAGGGGCGGTGGTGAATCCGGAAGAGGCCCAGACGGCTACTGCACCGCCATTCGGCGCCAGGAGTAGCGCGGTGGAGAGGCTCTCGGCGTAGACGTCGTGGAAGAAGCCGTTCAGGCAATCCATTAGCAGGAAGACTGGCAGTCGTCCGCCATTGCTGAGTGCGGCGGCCGAAGTGTTATCGAGCAAGTCCGAGAAGGACCACTGTTGTTCGGCGCCGTGGCCGGTGTAGTTGACGAGCAAGGTGCCGGAGTTAATCGCGTCAAGAATCTGTTGCGAGACGACGCTGGTGGACTGGCTGTCCGCCAGAATTTTGGTTGTGACGAGCGAGGGCGGCAGTAGCGCGGCGGCCATATCTGCTTCGCCGGAGAAATCCACGCCGACGTTCTGGTCCGCGACGATTAAGGCTTGCTGCTGCCAACTGCCCTGCGACGTGCCGCGTTCGTAATTCACGATCTTGGAGATCACCAGCGCCGCGTCCGCAGCACGGCGCGCGGGAATGCGCCCGGTGGGAATGGTGGCGAAGCCTGTGCCTTGGAAATCGCTGAGCCAATCGTCGGAGGCGGTTTTGAATGCGGCCGTTTCGATGATGCGCGTGGGAACGAAATCGAAATCGCCCAGGCCTAGATAATTGCGCGGATCGAAAGAAGCATCGCCGAGGAGCAGCACGGACTGCGGCTTTTCGCGCCACTGAGTGGAAGCGAATTGCAGATAGCTTTGCAGCGCGAAGGGGCTGCGTTCGCCGTAATTGAAGGCGTCGAAGAGCTGGTCTACGGTGACGACCACGACTTCATGCTGTTGCGATTCGCGCAGGCTCACCAGCGGCGTGACGGTGGACGCAAAATCCGGATGGGTGATGACGACGATGTCGGCGCCGGCGCGTTGTTCTTCGAGCTTACTCTGCGGATGGTAAGTGATCGCTGCGGTCGACGATATTTGATCCGCCGCGAACGCGATTAGCGTGTGCGGCACAAGGCTCGACGGCGCACCGGGCACGGTGATGGTGATGCTGGAGCCCGTGTTGTCAAAAGTGATGGGACCGGCAAGTTGAATGATGTTGAGCGGATCGGAAATATCGTAGGCCTGAATCTGCTGATTCGAAAACCCGCTAATTTTTACGTGCGCGCCCGCAGGAGCGGCGGCGCGCAGCCAATCGGAATCCGCGGTGTAGGTGTGCGGGAAATTGAGGACGATGGATTGGACCAGGCTGGTATCGGCGTCACCGTTGAGAGCGGTGAGGGTAACGACGTTCGTCCCGTCATGGAGCAGGCCCTGCTCGACCGGGAAAGTGCTGGTGAAATTATCCTGGCCGTTGAAATTCAGAACGCCGACGGACGAGCCGTTCACGGTGACGCTGACGCTGTGGGGCTGGCCGGCGGTTACTCCCTGCAGAGTGATGGTCACCTGCGCTGGAATGCCACAGGACGAATCGTAGTGTTCGATCGCGAGATCCTGATCCACTGGCTCGGTGTTAACTAAGGCGCCGAAGAAGTTGTCGGCATTCGGGCCGTTCAGCAGCGCCGCGAAGTAGGTGGTGCGCTGCTCGAGCGTCACAATGGACAAGAAACTCTGCACGCTGGAAGAGTTGGACCCTGCCGAAGTGGAAACGGGAATTCGTTTGCCCTGTTGTGAACCTCGTACGAGCCAATAGACGCGTGTGCCGGAGAAAGGTGTGTCGATCGCTGTGCCGTAGAAGGCAATGGCGCCGTTGTTGCCGAAGAATCCTCCTTGCTGTCCGAGGATCGCGATGGGCTGCTCGACGCCCTCGGCATAAAGCTGGAGCGTGCGCGCATCGTAGCCAGGATCGAAACCCGCGGCGACGAGTTGCGCGCGCGTGACAACGTACCAACCTTCCGCGTTGACAGAGATTTTTGCAGCCGGGAGCGAATCGAGATACGCGCTCGAGACCTCCGCATTGCCCGCCGGCGCCGTGGGAGGCACGGGTGCACCCGGACGCCATGGCATAAGCATCGGCCTCGCGGCCGGCAACGAGTTCGTGAGCTGGTTTAGCAGCATCGCGGGCGAATACGAAGCCGCATCAGGGATGGTCGAATCAGCGCTTACCGGAGTCACCGGCCCGTGCGTGTTGCGGATGCCGTTGAGGTCCACGTCTTCCAGTGTGTAGGACGAGCCTGGGCCGCCTTGCGGATCGATCCACTGATACGTTCGCGCGGGATGTCCGGGCTGACCGCCGCGCAGCAGAAGCGCACCACCGGCGATGAGCGAAGGATCGAGTTGGTGCCGGCCTTGCGCGTCTTCGCGGTACACGTGGAAGCCAAGATTGTGAACTTCTTCACGCGTGCGCCATTCCAGCAGGACGCCACCGCCGGCACGCGCTTGCGCCTGGAACGAAGAAAGCTGCACGGCTGTGGGCGCCTGAATCGTCGAGATCACGGTCGAGGAATTGTTGTTCGGGTTTGGATCGCTGGTCGAGGAGCCGACGGTGGCGGTATTGGGCACGAGCGTCGACGAACTAAATAATGCCGTAGCCGTGGTGTTGATGGTGATGATCACCAGACCGCCAACGCTGACGGAACCCAAGCTGCAGCTAATTGTGCCGGCACTCTGCGTGCAGGTGCCTTGCGTGGTTGAAACGGAGACAAATGAAACCTGGCTCGGCAGCGGATCGGACACATTCACGTTTTGCGCGACTGCCGGGCCGTTGTTCGTCACTTGCAGCGTGTAGGTAAGAGTTGCGCCTTGGTCCACGGGCTGCGGCGCGGCGGTTTTCACGATGGCAACGTCTGCCTGCGACGGTGAAGCGACAACGGTGGTCGCCGTGGACGTGTTATTGCCGGGGTTCACGTCATTCGTTGTGGGAGCGACATTCGCGGTGTTGGAAATCACCGTTCCCGGCGCGGTGCCGGCGTTCACTTTCACTATCAGCGGAAGTTGCGCATTGGTGCCAGACGGAACTGCGGCGCCGGAGCAAACTCCACCGGCTCCGGGGCAGCAACTGATCGCGCCGGTGCCGCCGACAGCCGGAAGAGTAGTACATGTAGCTCCGGCAGGAAGCACGAGCGATACGAACGTAGTGTTCGCCGGAACGCTATCCGTGTAGACGACGTTGCTGACGGAGTTCGGCCCGTTGTTCGCGAAATTCAGCAGGAAGGTGATGTTATTTCCAGCTGTAACTGGATTGGGCGACGCGGAACTGGTGACGCTCAAATCGTACTGACCAGCGGCTGCGACGGTGACGTTTACGGTGGAGCTGTTGTTGGATGGATTCGGATCCGGCGTTGAAGTGGAGGTGCTGGCCGTATTGCTAATGACCGTGCCGGAAGCGGTACCTGCCGCGACTGTGACGATTAGAGTGAATGTCGTTGTGGCTCCGGCGGGTAGCGACGAGATGGTGCAACTGACTGCTGCGCTGGGAGCGGGGCAAACCCATGTGGTGCCTGTCTGCGCCAGCGATACAAATGTCGTGTGAGTCGGAATCGTGTCGGTAAGCGTGACGGTGGTTGCCGCAGCCGGGCCATTATTGTGCACGACGATGGTATACGTAAGTTGATTGCCGGCTTGCACGGGACTCGGCGCAGCGGTTTTCGTGACGACGATGTTGGCGCTCATTGCCGAACCGACCAAGGTCAAGACGCTGGCGGTGTTATTCGCGAGGTTCGGATCATTGGTGCCGGATGAAACCGAGGCGGTATCGAGAATTTGCGTGCCGCTTACGGTTCCGGGGACGACCGTAACGACGAATGTGAACGTACCAACGACGGCGTTGGCGACGTCTGGATTCGTGCAGCTGATGTTGCCGGTGCCACCGACGGCTGGAGTAGCGCAGGACCAGCCGGGAGCTACTGCCAAGGAGCTGAAGGTGGTATTGCCTGGAACGGCTTCGCTGAACGCGGCGTTCACGGCGTCTTGCGGTCCGTTGTTGGTCACCACCTGAGTGTAGGTAATAGTGCCGCCGGGCACGACGACGCTGGGCGTGCCGGCATTCGTAACCGCGAGATCCGCTCCTGCGCAATAGGCGCCCGATTGCGTGCCGGGAGTTTCGGTGATTGATAATCCGGAACTGACGAATCCGGGCTGTCCGGCCGTGGCTCCGTACGAGTCGTTGGCGAGAGTGGACCAGCCTGGTATGCCGCCGCTGACGTTTGTGGGCCCGGGCGTGGCAGACTCAAGGATCACGCCGCCGCCACCGCCGCCCCCCGGGCCGTGCCGATTTCCCGGGAAAGGAGTTCCTGGCGGATCCGCAGGCCAGGTGACTCCGCCATTGCCGCCCGCGACGCTGGCAGTGAGCCCGGTAAGCGAACCGCTATTCGCAAAAACTAAGATCGAACCGCCTCCTCCGGCACCGCCACCGCCGTCATTTTCGGTTTCGAGGGCGGTGGCCCCATTCGCGGAGATCGTTCCAGTGCCAGCGACGGAGCCGGTGTGGATGATTACAATCCCGCCGCCCGCGGTTCCGCTGCTGTAGATGCCGGTGCAGTTCGCGCCGCAATCCGCGCCGCCGGCGTTTGTGACGGGATTCCAGTAGGAGCCATCGTTCGTTGTGCCAGCGCCGCCACCACCACCCATGACGATTGCACTCGTGGTGGCTGGAAACGGTTGACCGCCGAAACCGCCCACGATGCCAGCGCTCTGCCAACCAAAACCGCCCGTGCCTCCCGAGCCACCGTTTGCGCCGGCGCCTCCGCCGCTGTTCTGATTGTTAGCGGTCGGGTTCGCGTCGGTAGAGCCGCCGGCTGCATTGCCTGGTGCGCCGCGGGCGTAACTTCCGTTTGGCAAACCTTCCAGAACGGCCTGAGCAGTGCTCACCGCGGTGGTTGCCGGAGTAATGCTGCTGAGCTTAGGTGCGATGTAGTGCGGCGTTCCGGCGATGCCTTCACCCTTCGAGCCATTGGTGGCCTGGGTGGATAACGTGATCACGTCCGTCGCGAGCGTGCCGGCCGCGCCGCCTAGAATCCGTCCGCCGCCGCCGCGGAAGCCCTGGCCATCGAGGCTCACGGTTCCGCCGAGAGAAAGTTGCGAGGCAACATCGAGCGCTAGCACGCCGCCTACGGCTCCATTCCAGGGCAGCGCGGCAAGAGCGCTGCTAGATGTTGCAGTGGTGTACTGCGGAACGCGGATCACTTGATACGTCTGAATTCCCTGCGTGGCCGTGGCTGCTGCGCTGGTGTATGAATTCAGCAGTCCGCCGCCTGTGCCGGTTCCTGTAAACGTGAGCGCGCCTCCCGTCACGGGGACTGCGACCGTTGCGGTCACAAACTCAAATTGTCCTGAGTTAGCAAGGCTTGTGGAGCCGGACGCGGGATCACCCGGCACGCCATCGCCGTACGAACTGGTGTTCGTCGAATTGATTTGCGCGGCTTGCATTTGGATAACGAGCAGCAAGTCTCCGATACCGATCGGAGTTTGCGCACCAGGCGCAGCGGCGGCCGCGCCCAAGGTGATGGAGGTCGCGCCGACCGCAACGGTGCCGACCGCTGGGGGATAGTACGCGTTGACGACTCCGCTGAGCGTTCCGCCGGCGCCGTCTTTGCCGGGCATGGCGCAAACGAGTGGCTGCACCACGGTGACCACCGTCACGGTGTTATTCGTCGCGACGGGATCGGTGCTGGTGGTGCTGACCACGGCTTTATTCGTGAGAGGACTGCCGGTTCCGGGGGTCGTTCCGGTGACGGTGATCGTAATCGGCGTCGCGAGTGGATACGCGACGGCGCCGAGACTGCAGGTAATCGTGCCGCCCGTAACCGCACCGCAACTTCCCTGCGAGGTAGTCGCTGACGGGCCGATGAGCGCAGCGGGCAGCGTGTCCACGACGGTCACTCCAGCCGCGTTTGCGAGACCAAGATTCGTCACTTGAATCGTGTAAGTGAGCGCCGTCGCGACGAATACTGGAGTGGGTGCCGCGGTCATTGAGACCGCGAGGTCCGAGTCGCCTGTAATTTCAACGAGTACGGATGTGGATGTGGTGTTGTTGGATGAGACCGGGTCGGTCGTTTGCGAAGTCACGTCCGCGGAATTTACGATGGTGGTGCCGGCCGCGGTGGCCGCGTTGACGGTGACGACATAGGTGAACGCCGTGGTCGTCGTGCCACTGGTGAGGTTGGCGGCAGCGGTGCAAATTACCTGGCCCGTTGCGCCGACGGCAGGTGACGTGCAAGTCCATCCTGTGGGAGGCGTGACGGAAGCAAATGTAGTGTTGGTGGGCGTCTGTTGATAGAGCACGGCGCCGGTGGCCGCGTTCGGGCCGTTGTTGGTGACGGTTTCGGTATACGTAATCGTGCTTCCAGGGGCGACTTCGGGCGCTGAGGCAGCTTGCGTCATGGAAAGATCGGCGCCTTGGACTGTGGTAGAGATCGAGATGTTGTTTGGGGTTCCCGGGTTCGTTCCCGTTTCGCTGACGGTCACTGGGGTGTTCGTGATCGTGGTTCCACCCGGCGCGCCCGAATTCACAGCTACAACGATCGTAAAGCTTACAGACGTTGCGGCAGCGAATGTTCCAGTGGCCGTACAGACGATTGATCCGGTGCCGCCTGCTGCCGGGGTTGTGCCGCAGGTCCACGTGCCGGGTGGAGTGGCGGAGACGAAAGTCGTATTCGGCGGTGTGGATTGCGTGAGGGTTGCGCCGACCGCTGCTGTCGTGGCGCTATTGTTCGTGACTGTCTCGGTGTAAGTGATTTGCCCGCCCGTCGCTACGGGATTAGGCGCTGCCGTCCCGCTGACGGAGAGGGCCGGAGTTGAGACCGTGATGGTAGCGGTGGCGTTCGAACCGCCGGGATTAGAAGTAACGGAATCGGTGATGTTGCCGTTCGTCGTGGTGGGGAGGACGGTCATGGTGATCGTGAAGGTCGTCGTGTTGCCGTTGTTGTACGTCGTCGCGCCGCTCTTGTCCGTGCAAGTGAGCGTTGCGCCTGCGGCTACACATGTCCAGTGCCCGTTAGCCGTGCCAGCCACTCCGTACGTCGAGAAGGCCAAACCAGTCGGGATCGTCTGGGTAGTGGTTACCGGGGCAGCGGCTGACGGCGTATACGTTGCAGTGGCGGTGAGCACCTGCGTGTACACGACTGTGCCGCCGGGCGCAACGTTCGTGGGCAGGACGCTATCCGAAATAGTAAATTGCGCGGTTGCCGGCGAAGCGTGCAGGCAGAGTGCGAAAAGCGCGCACAGCAATGGAGCGAGGATTCCACGCAAGCGCGAAGAGCGGCGCGCCCCAGCTTGAATTACGCGGCGATATTGCCTGCGCAGCGCGTGCAAAAATTTTGTGCCGGGCCGCTGCAGGGAGATTCTTTTACCGTCGCGTTCGATGCAGACAGCTCTGCCAAGAACCAGTTCAGCTGGAGTGTCGTCCTGCTGGCCGGCGTCGCCGCGGGTGACGATTCCGTTTGTTGCGGGGTCGATGCCAATCACGCGATGGAGGAGAACACCGTAGCGGCCGAGTGTGAGCGCGATATCTCCGCGCCGGAGGTCTTGCGCGCCGACCGGCTCGGCGATCACCGCGTCACCGCTCAGGACGTTCGGCTGCATGCTTTGCCCGTGCGCGAGGAAACGCACCTGCGAGCCGCGCTGCAGGGCGGCCTGGCAGAGCATCGCGAATTGCGACGTATCACGCCGCAATAATTTTACCGATGTCTTCACTGAGCAGGGCCTCCACGGCCGTAGAATCCGGTACAAACGAAAACTCCGAGCAAGGTACGCAATCTGTAACCTTGCTGAAAAACTCCAAAATGAAGGTGATCGCGTCCGTCGAGTGATGCGGCACAAAGCTGCGCGCGAATAGTTCTGCGGACGCTGTGGTGCGACTAAGCGGCCTGATCTCGTTCTGGCCGCCGTGGGCCAGGACAAAAATACCGTCGAGGGGCGCGCGATCGGCTTCGGCGATTCCCGCGTCACCGTGCCAAGGAGTTCCGTACATCCATACGCGGCCGTGCTCGCGGCGCAGGATGATGCGGTCGTCGCTTAGGACGCGCGCGCCATCGCGCCGCGACCAGAGGCGCGAAGAAGTGCTCTTACCCGCGCCGGAGTGGCCTGTAAGCAGCAGGCCTCGGCCATCGGGAGCAACTACACCGCAGCCGTGGACTTCCACGCCTTCGCCCATCGAGAGACGATGGATCCAGAGAAGTTCATCCAGCGGATATTCCAGCGGATTCACGGCGTGGCCTTGCGCGAAATATTCGCGCGACATTTCGATGCAGCCCGATTTGAAATCTGGCGCGACGGTGACTTGTTTGTATGGCAGCGTGCCTATGAAGGCCGTGGCCAAGCGAAAGCAGAAGCCTTCTGAATTGCGAAATAATTTCCAGAGGCCACGGGAATCGAAGACTAATTCTCCGGGAGAAGAATCGAAGCGCCCGCCGTACGCCACATCGAATTCCAGATCGCAGATAGGATCCGTGATGACGAAATCCTTGAGCTGCGTATCTGCCAGGAGCGCCGGGCCTCCCGGGACCGATGTCGTGCCGAGCGAAATACCGCCGATGCGCGCGGCAATTCGTGACGACGGGCCAGTGGCGCGCAATTGTCGTGCTCGCGCTAGTAAGTTCACAGTTCTCATGTCAGGAACCAAAGGACATACAACCGCCAAGCGCGATACCGCAGCCGGGAGATGCCGGACCAGCGCCTGACGGCGTCTTGCAATGGCCCAGGACTGCTTCATCGGGGCGCAAACTGACGCGGATGATTTTCGGAGCCTCATACGGCTTCGTGCCGCGCGCAGAATTTTGCTTCTGATCCTGAATCTGATCGGGCATGGGCGCTTCACTACTCATGCATGAACTCCGCAGGAACCGCAGCCACTGCCGCAACTGGAGCTCTGTTGCAAAATCGGCAGCGTTGCGGCGGGAGGCATGGGCGTCCAGGAGCCGACGTCCACTTCGCCCTTTCTAATGCGCTCAGCCGATCGAACGATCTTGCTGTGTGCGATTCCGCCCGCGCAGCATTCGCAATCTCCGTGCGCCGGAATTTCCACGCCGAGCGCCATGGCGCGCAGGTGGGCTACTTCGCAAAGAAATTCCACGGGAGATTCGGCGTCGCCCTTTTCGAGTTCGCCATTGGCGGCGCACATGCCGCAGAGCGTCTTGATGCGGCAAGCGTCGCACTTCGACTGGCGGGTTTTCTTCTTGGCTCTCACGCGACCGAGAAAATCGTCCCAGCCAGCGCTGAAGCTGCCCGAGCGCCAGTCGTAGCTTTCCTGATGCGAAAGCACGCAAATGCTGATTTGTCCGTAGGGATCGATGGCGCAGGAGGTGAGGCCTCCGCCGCAGACGTAAACGTTTTCTGACGTGAAAGCAGCAGCGGGCAGCGCCATATCGCGCTCGATTAGTTGTAGAGCTTCCGCGCGCCGGCGGGCGTCGTGCAAATCCAGCGCCACGGCATCTTCGGGAGTCAGTCGCACTTCCACCGGGCTTTGCGAGCAATCGATGCGCGGATTCACCAGCGGGTCGAACTTGAAATCGACGCCAAAATCCTGCTGCGCCATGCGTTGCATTTCGTAGACTTCGTGGCGATTGATCGTCGTGGGAACGGTCTTGAGCTTCAGCGGCAGCTTGCGTTCGATCAGCAGGCGGATGCCCCGGATGCAGCGGTCGTAGGAGCCAGGGATTTGCGTTAGCGCGTCGTAGGTCTGGCGCGTGGCGCCGTAGAGGGTGATTTCGATCGCGAACGGGCGGTACTCCGCCAGAAAATCTGCGACGCGTTCCGTGATCATCGTGCCGTTGGTGAAAAGCGTGATCAGGAAGCCTTTGGATTTGGCGTAGGAGTAGATGTCCAGAAAATCGGCGCGGGCAAAAATTTCGCCCCCGGTGAAGAGTATCCAGAAGCAGCCGGCGTCGGCGATTTGATCGAGCAGGCGGCGATATTCTTCGAGGGACAGCTCGCTGTTTCGGGCGGCGCGATCCGCCATGGGAAGATTGTTGTAGCAGTGCAGGCATTCTAATGGACATCGGCGCGTGACTTCGATGGACACTTCCATCGGTACGCGCTTGCCAGACGTCCGTTGGTGCACGCCCACGCTGAATGCGGAGTAGGTTGTCTCGTTCATTCCCAAGTGCCCGACCGCCTAGCCGGGGTGATGCCTGCGGTTAGGCAGGCTCGACCAAACCCTCCTGAGTCAGGTCTCTTACAAAAGCTTCCGCGTCCGAAAGAGCCTCGGCCTGATTAAGCCCATATTCTGATTGGAGATAGGAAGCCAATGCGGCGGCATCCAGGCCGTTTTCGATCAGAGACCAGAGCTTCGTGCCAGATTCATTAAAGGTATAGATTGAGTCTAGGTCAGCGGCGCCGCGGCGAATGGGAACTACGATCGCCTCGTCCGCAACGACGCGTGATACAACGTTCGAACTGCGGCGCACACGTGACGCCGTCAAGTCCCCCAAGACTGCCATAGGACCGCCTAAATCCTAGATTTGTAGTTGCATTCCAGTTACGGGTACAACGCCTAGTGTTAACTTAATTGGCATGGGGGGTGCGCTCAACCTGAATATACGGACCGTGCGCTAAAGGGTTAACGCTGACGAGTCAATACAGTAGCCGGGAGAGTAATTCTGGGGGGCTCAAAACGGCTTGCGTGGAGTGGAAAATGACTGGGAATGGCGGGCCCGGGGCTGAAATATTCGGGCCGCTGCGACGGTCGGTGCGGAATTAGGGTCAGAACAGGAAATAGCGCTGGGCGAGGGGTAGGAAGCGGGCGGGCTCGCAGGTTATTAATGTGCCATCCACGCGGACTTCGTAGGTTTCGGGATCCACTTCGATGTTGGGCGTCGCGTTGTTGTGGACCATATCCTTCTTGCCAATACGCCGGCAATTTCGCACCGGAGCTATGAGCTTTTTTAGGTCTAGCCGCCGCGGAATGCCTGCGTTGAGCGACGCTTCGGATACGAAGGTGATGCTGGTTGGCGCGGTTGCCATGCCGAAGCTGCCGAACATCGGGCGATACATCACCGGCTGCGGCGTGGGAATCGAAGCGTTCGGATCTCCCATGGCGCTCCAGGCGATGAAGCCGCCTTTCACGATCATTTCCGGCTTCACACCGAAAAATGCCGGCTTCCAGAGGACCAAGTCCGCGAGTTTTCCCGATTCGATGGATCCGATTTCGGTAGCCATGCCGTGGGTGATTGCTGGATTGATGGTGTACTTCGCGACGTAGCGCTTGGCGCGAGAATTGTCGTTGCCATTGGAATCGCCGGGTAGCGCGCCGCGCTGCACCTTCATTTTGTGCGCGGTTTGCCAGGTGCGCGTGACTACTTCGCCGACGCGTCCCATTGCCTGCGAATCGCTGGAGAGCATGCTGATCACGCCGAGGTCATGCAGAATGTCCTCAGCTGCAATTGTCTCCGGCCTGATGCGGCTTTCGGCGAATGCGACGTCCTCCGGAACCTGCGGGTTCAGGTGATGGCACACCATGAGCATGTCCAGATGCTCGGCGATGGTGTTCACCGTATAGGGGCGGGTCGGATTGGTCGAGGACGGCAGAACATTCAGGAACGACGCGATGCGGATGATGTCTGGTGCATGGCCTCCGCCGGCGCCTTCTGTGTGATAGGTGTGGATGGCGCGTCCGGCAATAGCTGCGACGGTAGTTTCCAAGAATCCGGCTTCGTTGATCGTGTCGGTGTGGATGGCAGCCTGGACGTCAAATTCGTCGGCGACTTTCAGGCAGGCATCAATCGCCGCCGGCGTGGTGCCCCAATCTTCGTGCAGTTTCAGGCCGCAGGCGCCGGCTTCGATTTGTTCGATGAGCGGGGCGGCCGTGGCGCTATTTCCCTTCCCGAGAAAACCGAAATTCATGGGCCACGCTTCGGCGGCTTGCAACATGCGGGCGAGATTCCACGCGCCGGGCGTACAGGTGGTGGCCGCCGTGCCGGTGGCTGGGCCGCTGCCTCCACCGATCATCGTGGTGATGCCGTTCGAAAGAGCTTCGTAAATTTGCTGCGGTGAGATGAAGTGGATGTGGCTATCCACGCCGCCGGCGGTGAGGATCAGATTTTCACCGGCGATCACTTCGGTTGCCGCGCCGACGACCAGGTCGGGATCGACGCCATTCATCGTGTCTGGATTTCCGGCTTTGCCGACTTTCACGATGCGGCCGTTCTTCACGCCGACGTCGGCTTTGACGATGCCCCAATGATCGAGGATCACGGCGTTGGTGATCACCAGGTCCAGCGCGCCGTGCTCATGTTCTCTGATTGCGCTGGCGCCCTGGCCCATGCCATCGCGAATTACTTTGCCGCCGCCGAAGGTGATCTCGTCGCCGTAGTGCGTGTAATCTTTTTCGATTTCGATTATGAGTTCGGTATCCGCGAGGCGGATGCGGTCGCCGGTTGTGGGGCCGTAGAGGTCGGCGTACGTGCGACGGGGAATTTTTAAGCTCATCGGCTCTTCCCTAGCTGGTGCGCGTGGAATCCAGCGTTTTGTGCGCGGGTGAGTGCGGCTTCGCGCGCGCCTTCGGCGTCGAGCGGACCTTCGACGAGGCCGTTGCAGCCTTGCATCACGCGGCGGCCGCCAAACGGCGTCAGTTCGATTTCTTTTTCTTCGCCTGGCTCGAAGCGAACGGCGGTGCCTGCAGGAATGTTTAGACGCATACCGTAGGCGTCGGCCCGATCGAATTCGAGTCCGCGATTGGTTTCGAAGAAATGATAGTGGCTGCCCACCTGGACCGGCCGATCGCCGGCATTGCGCACGAGTACGCGCGTTGTGCCGCGTCCGACGTTTGCTTCGATCGGCCCGGCGGCCTCATTCAGGAAATATTCGCCCGGTTTCATGTGTGTGCTCCCGGCCACAGCGCCGTCAGTGAATCGGATCGTGAATCGTGACGAGCTTGGTGCCGTCGGGAAATGTGGCTTCCACTTGAACTTCATGAATCATTTCCGCCACGCCTTCCATCACGTCGTCTCGTTTCAGAATCGTCGCGCCAGAACTCATAATATCTGCGACGCTTTTGCCGTCGCGCGCGGCTTCCATCACTTCGGCCGAAAGGATCGCCATGGCTTCCACGTAATTCAGCTTGAGGCCGCGGGCTTGCCTGCGGCGAGCCACGTCCGCGGCGACTACGAGCAATAATTTTTCTTGTTCACGCGGGGTCAGATGCATTGCATTTCTCCCGATCGGGTTGTGCTGCGTCGCCTATGACGCGTCAGGCGCGATGAATCCTCAGTTCACTTTTCTCGGCAACACCGCGTCGCGGCCATATAAGCGCCGCTTGGCCGTTTGCCACAAGGTTTGCAGTCCGGGGAGCACGTGGCGTCCGTGAACGGCGACGCAGCGCACCATCAGGCCGTGCGCGGAAAGCACACTGATTCCCCACAATGTTTCGCCGTGCTTCGTCAGCACCAGCGTTTTTTCGCGTAGCTCGTGCTCGAGCGCGAGCCATCCCGCGGCGCTCGGTCCCACTCGTGCGATGCAGAAGGTCGCCCACGTGCGATACGGCCCGAGGCGGCCGAAAGAGTAGGTCGAGCGCTTGCGAGGCTCGATGCGCACGCGTTCGCTGGCGATGGGTTGGCCGAGCGCGACTATGTCCGTTTTCATTTCCATGCAATCGTACGCGAATGCCTCGCCGCGCGCTTCGCGTCCCGGCGCTAGAATTTCCCACCAGAACAAGCCGGCGCCCTGCGCCAGGCGAATCGTGGTTGCTTGAGAAAAACGAGCGCCTGCGAAGGGGATGATGGCGTCGGGAACATATTCCAGCAGCGCGCCTTCGTTCACCGTGAATTGGTTCGATTGCGACGTGGGCAGCGCCTCGCGGCGAGGTCGGTAGATACGCGTGGCGCCGGTGGTGGTCAATTGCGCGCAAGCGCCGGCGCCAACATTTACTTTCAGCACGAGTTGATCGCCGCCGAGAAATCCGCCGGAAACATTGTGCAAATGCGCCAGGGCGGCGCCATCCGGCACCGCGAACGCGCGGACAACCTTCAGCGGAGGTTCCTGTCGGCTAGCCGCGAGCACGGTGTGCCCCGCACAATCATCGCGCGCAAAATCGAGCGTGAGGGATGCTTGCACTCTCGGCGGCGTGCAGGGTTCCGAGGCGATTTCTCGCGGGTTTCGCGCGACGGAAGCCATGGTGTTTGCGAGCACCTGCAACGAATGACCGCTTAACTGATAAAAAGTCGCGTGTTGAGCGCGGGATGCTCCATCGCGCCCCAATCGAGCAGCGGCATGTAGCAGCACGCGCCGTCCAGTGCGCAGTTTGCGCTGCGATTGGCGGCTTCAATTATTGCCGGCTTCAAATTCCACAGAATGCGCGCTGCCTCAGACTGACCCAGCGGCAATAATCGCTGGCAGGACGACACCAGGCTCGCAACGGATTGGTGGAGATAGACGAGCACCACGCGATCTTCCTCGAAGCCGAGCAGGCTGCATGCGAGGCCGAACGCCGTGCTGTGATGCACCGGGCTGGCCGAGCGCTTCGAGGCATCCACGGCCGTGCGCGCGAGCGGAAGGTCCGCGAGGTTCAGCACAACTTGCAGAAAATTTCCGCCGAGCGACGCGCTGCCTGCACGGCTTTCGCGAGCTGGCTTGCGTGCGCTCAACAGATTGTTGAGTTCCAGCCAACGAGCCACCAATGAATTTTCCGAAGCTGCGGTGGTGGCCAACCGAAACGCTTCCTTGCAGAAAACCGCCTCCATCATTCCGGCTTCTTGCAGGTACGCCTGAAGAAAGTCTGGTAGATCCCGCGTGGTCAGCATTTCGCAAGCGGTGAGCGATTCGAGGCCGAAGGAATGCGCGAGCGCACCGATGGGGAGAGCGCTATCGGCCAAGTGGAGAAGGCGGAGATCCGCAACTTCGCGAGCCTGAAGAAGCGCCTCGTTCCCTGGGTTGCGGTCCATGTTCACGAATACTTGACCTGGCGGCGAAGATCCGCGTGCATCGTCGCATCCTTAATCATGTTCCGCGCCGTGGGTGTGACTATGCTCATGATCGTGATCATGATCATGACTGTGGCTGTGTCCATGACGATGCGCGGCGTAGGGAGCATGTGCATCAATCAGCGAACGGCGCGCGTCGGCCGGATGATTGAGCTTTTCCTCCAGCCAGTCCACCACGCGATCCAGTCCCACGCCGTCGCGCAAATTGGTAAAAATAAAAGGCCTTTCGCCACGCATGCGGCGTGAGTCGCGCTCCATCACTTCGAGAGAAGCGCCAACATACGGGGCCAAATCAATCTTATTGATCACCAGCAGGTCGGAACGCATGATGCCCGGTCCGCCCTTGCGCGGAATCTTGTCACCTTCGGCGACATCAATCACATAAATCCAGATGTCCACGAGTTCCGGACTGAAGGCGGCGGCGAGATTGTCTCCGCCACTTTCGACGAAAATCAGTTCGAGACCCGGCAGCGTGTCTTCGAATCCCGCAATGGCCAGCAAATTCATGGACGCGTCTTCACGAATTGCGGCGTGCGGGCACGCGCCGGTCTCCACGCCGCGAATGCGTTCGACGGGCAGCACGCCCTGCCGCACCAGAAATTCGGCGTCTTCCTTCGTATAAATGTCGTTGGTCACTACAGCAAGATTGGTGCGCGGCCAAAGCTGGCGGGTCAGTTGGTCCACGAGCGCCGTCTTGCCCGAACCCACCGGTCCGGCGACGCCTACCCGGTACGCTCTTGGGGAATCACTGGGGAGCATTGTGCTTGCCTCCTCTACGCCGTGCGTCGCTCCATCTGACTTTCTACCGCGAAGTATTTCGGTGAAGTATGCGACAGACGCGGGGAGCGTCAAGCGAATTTTACGCGCGCGAAATGATTCAGCCTGCCGATTCGCTGGTCTGGCGCATGCTTTCGTTTTCCAGCGGCAGCGCGCGGACCACTTCGGAAACTTCTGCTTCGTCGCGAGTGCTCGGGCGCGTGAGGAAGGGCGCCCACGTATCGGCAATCGAACACGGCAGGTGAACAGGCTCGAGTCGCACCAGCGGCAGCAGGTGCGTGGATTGCAGCAAGCGCCGCGCGCGCTGACTGCCGGTAAGCCGAAAATGCTCTTGAAGGAGCGTGCGCAGCCAGCCTTCTTCCTGTTCGCCGGCGCCGTCACCGATTTCGGCGCAACGTACGAATTCGTGATTGCAATTGTCGCCCGTGAGTGCGTCGCGAAGAATGTAGGTGAGACCGCCGGTCATGCCGGAACCAAGATTCATTCCGGCCGGGCCCAGAATCACGGCGATGCCCGCGGTCATGTACTCGCAGCCGTGCTGGCCGGCGCCTTCGATGATGGCGAGCGCGCCGCTATTGCGTACGGCGAAGCGCTCACCGACTCGTCCGGCGATGAAAAGTTTTCCGCTGGTGGCTCCGTAAAGCACCGTGTTGCCTGCGAGCACGTCGCCGCGCTTCGAAGCTGCAGCGCCCGCGGTGATGGCGATGGTGCCGCCGCTGAGGCCTTTGCCGACGTAATCGTTGGCATCGCCCACGAGCCGGAAACGAATGCCGGGTACCAGAAATGCACCGAAACTTTGCCCGGCGGATCCGCGAAATTCGCAGCGAATGCTCTTCCCCGCCGCCAGGCCGTCAAAATTCGTGCGGCGCAGAATGTGTCCGCTGAGATGCGCGCCGACGCTGCGGTCGGAATTCGAAATGGAAAGCGAGTGGTGAACGAAGGAGAAAGATTTCAGACCGTCCACGCCGCGCAGCAATTTGCGACGGATATCTTTGGCGGTTTCGGGAAGATGGATTTCGAGTGGCAAATCTTTTGCGGACTGTTGCGCCGCATTGTTCGCCGGCTGCAGCAATCCGCCAACCGAGTGCAACGCCGATTCGTTACGCGGGCGCAATCTTTCCACCGAGCCGACTACTTCTGCCAGCGAGCGAATTCCCAGCGCGGCCATGCGTCCGCGAACTTCTCCAGCCACGCCGCGGAAATAAGCCATCACCATTTCCGGATTGCCAGTAAATCGAGCGCGCAGCGTTTCGTTTTGAGTGGCGATGCCGACTGGGCACGTATTCAGATGGCATTGCCGCGCCATCACGCAGCCGATCGCGAGCAGAGTAGCCGTGCCAAAACCAAATTCGTCGGCGCCGAGCAGCGCGGCAATCACTACGTCGCGGCCGAATTTGAATCCGCCGTCCACGCGCAGGCGCACTCTTTCGCGGAAACCTGAGCGCACCAGCGCGGAATGCGCGGCGCGCAGGCCGATTTCCCAGGGCAGGCCGGTATTTTTGATGGAAGTGAGCGGCGAGGCGCCGGTCCCGCCGTCGAATCCGGCGATGGTGATCACGTCCGCGCCCGCTTTCGCGACGCCTGCGGCGATGATGCCCACGCCCGCACCCGAAACGAGCTTCACGCCGATTCTGGCGACTGGATTCACCGAGCGCAGGTCGTAAATCAGCTGCGCGAGATCTTCGATGCTGTAAATGTCGTGATGCGGCGGCGGAGAGATCAACGACATCCCCGGAACGGCGTGGCGCAGACGTGCGATGTAGGAATTTACTTTGATGGCGGGAAGCTGGCCGCCTTCACCGGGCTTCGAGCCTTGCGCCATTTTGATTTCTAGTTCATCGGCGCGCGCGAGATATTCGGCGGTCACACCAAAACGCGCCGAGGCGACTTGCTTCACGCGATTCGCGGCTCCGGGTTCGAAGCGATAAACGCTGGGATCTTCGCCGCCTTCTCCTGTGTTGCTGCGCGCGCCTAGACGGTTCATGGCGATGGCCAGTGTACGATGCGCTTCAGGGCTGAGCGCACCTAAGGACATGGCCTGCGCGCAGAAACGAGCGAGAATCGCGCGTTCTGGTTCGACTTCGTCAAGTGGGATCGGAGAACTCGGCGCAAACTCCAGTTGATCGCGGACGGAGACCGCGTCGCGACTGTCCGCCAGCTCGGAATACGCCGCATATTTTTCCGGCGTCGGCGATTTCAGGTACGCGTGCATGCGCCGGACTAGTTCAGGCGAAGTGGAATGACGCTCACCGGCGTGGCGGAAACGATAGAGGCCCGAATCCTGCATCGGAGCGTCGCCCGCCGCAAAGGCGCGAATATGGGAGTGGATGCCGGTTTCCAGAATGTCGTCGAGACTTCTGCCGCCGAGACTCGCGGAGGCGTCTTCGAAAAATTCCTCGCAAATATCTTCATCGAGGCCGACCGTTTCAAAGAGGTGGCTATTGCGATAGCTCGCGACGGTGGAAATGCCCATGCGCGCGAGAACTTTGCGCAGCCCTGCCTCGACCGCGACGCGATAGCTTACCGCGCCACCCGGTTTCAGATTCTCCGAAAGCTCCATCGCGAGATACGGGAACACGGCGCTCGCGCCGACGGCGATCAGCAGCGCGATGTGATGCGTTTCGATTACCTGGCCGGATTCAACAATGAGCGGAACATCGTAAGCGCCTGCGTGAACCATTTCCTTCCACGCGGCGGAAACCGCGAGCAAAGCCGGAAGCGCGGCACGTTGCTCGGTCGCATGGTGATCGCTCAGCACGATCACCGCAGGTTTCTCGCTGATACTTACGGCGAGAGCCGCCGAAATATCCTGGCGCACGCGTTGCAGCGCTGCGCGGGCTGCTTCCACTCCGCCGGCTACGTCAAATGTGAAATCAATCCGCCGCAGCGGATTGCCCAGCCGCGATTCCAATGCCGCCACATGACCCGCGTCGAGCACCGGCGAACCGGCGACGATGTTTGGGTCGAGATAGACGTCGAGCGACATGACGTGAACTTCGCGCAGCGGATCGATCGGAGGATTCGTGACCTGCGCGAAACGCTGTTTGCAGTAATCCCACAGCGGACGCTTGACGGAAGAAAGAAACGCGGGCGGCGCGTCATCGCCCATGCTCCAGACGGCCTCCTTCCCTTCCCGGCCGAGAGGTTGAAACAGAAGGCGGAATTGATCCTCGGTCCAACCCATAGCCGCGGCCAGTCTTTGCGGCTCGATTTCTGAAGCGTAAGGAATTGCCGCGGCGCTTTGGAGGCGCCCGATACGGGCTTGTGAATCACGGTCGCGGTAGCCGATGCGGCTCGGTTCCGCGCCGAGCAATTCGGATACTTCGTTGTTGCCGCGGAAGATCGCTCCCGCGATTGCATCCACCAGGAAAATTTCGCCGGGGCCCAAGCGATTGCGTTCGGCAATTTTTTTGCCGCGCAAATCCGCAATGCCCACTTCCGAGCCGACCACGAGTAAACCGTCGGAGGTGAGCGTGTAACGCATGGGACGAAGACCGTTGCGATCGAGCTTCGCGCCGACCATTCGGCCATCGCTGAACACCAGCGCGGCGGGGCCGTCCCAGGGTTCCTGTTCGCGTGTTGCTTTCTGCAAAAAGCGCCGAAGCTTGGGGCCGGTTTGCGGATCGCTTTCCCAGGCCGGCGGGACCATGCGCAACATCGCGGCGGCCACGCTGGAGCCCTGCCTCAGTCGAACTTCGAGGGCGTTGTCAAAACTGGCCGAGTCGCTGACGCCCTCTTCGAGAACGCGAAACCAATCGTGGGCGGCAAATTCCTGCTGCAGCGCGCCTTCGCGCGCGCTTGTCCAGCGGCGGTTCGCGCTGATGGTATTGATTTCACCGTTGTGCGCGACGAAGCGAAAGGGCTGCGCCAGTTGCCACGATGGGCTGGTATTAGTGGAATAGCGCTGATGAAAAATGGCGAAGGGCGCGATGAAGTCCGGACAAGCCAGATCCGCATAAAACGCGGCAAGCTGCAGCGGCGTGAGCAATCCTTTATAAACGAGCGATTGCGACGAGAGCGAACAGAAATAGATGCCGGAGGTCGCGCCCGATTCCACGCGTTTGCGCATCAGGAAAAGCTGGCGTTCCAGATCGGCGGCGGAATCTTCGGCGACGAAAAAACATTGACGTATCAGAGGTAACGTCGCCAGCGCGCAGGGGCCGAGCAGGGACGGATAGGTGGGAACTTCGCGCCAGCCGAGACAGCGCAGACCCAATTCCGCTGCGGAAGATTCAACGGACGCGCGTGCGGCGGATTCCTGGCTGGGCGGAATGAACGCCATGCCCAAGCCGAACGATTCCGGCAATTCGATATTTATTTCGCGGGCGCGCTTGCGGATGAAAGCTTTCGGGATCGGCGTCAGGATGCCAGCGCCGTCGCCGCTCAGTCCGTCGGCGTCAACTCCGCCGCGATGACAAAGGCGCTCCAGCGCGGTGAGGGCGCGCTCAACGACGTCGCGCGAGCCGCTGCTCCCCAACTGCGCGATGAAGCCGACGCCGCAGGCATCGTGGTCCACTTCTGGCTGGGAACGCGAAGGCCGCATGATACATAACTAACCCATGGGAGGCCACACAGTACAACTCACAAAGTTGATGCATTCGATAGAAATTTTATGACATCAGGTAAGTGGATGCATTCGATAGATATTTCTTATGGGTGGTGAGAATGCCAACGAATCGAGCGATTTCACTCTAGACACCCAGGCAAACTGGGGCGCGGCCCTTCGGTCCCGCAAGATCTCAGGATGAATCGCCCTGCGGGGGATTCACACGGGCGCCCCTACCAACCACCGGCGGTGCCGACGCTTCTACAATTCGTGGATGTGCGAGCGCGTCTCGCGAGGGTTTGCGCTGAGCGTCAGCGTCCGTGCCAGTACGTTTCCCAGCCCATGTAGTTTGTCGCGACTTCATGGACGATCCTGGCAACCGTTGCGAGGTTCGCAGCGACGTGATGCTCGAAACCGTTTTCGCAAATATAGCGCAGCAGTTTCTGCATGTGGGGAATTTCGACGACTCCGGCGCCGCCGAAAGTTTCCAGCGGATCATCGGTGAAGCGTCCTTCGCCTACGTAACCGCGGATCACGCCATTCTCGTCGTCGGTAGAAAAGCGCGCGAAACTCATCGGCGCGGCCTTCACCTGACCAACGCAAGTTCCGAAGGTGTTATCTTTCCCCACGGTGCCGGCGATGATCTGCTGGTAGTCCATGCGGACTTCCTTGAAAAAATGCTTGGGCAGGTTGCTGCAATGGAAACATACGGCCTTGTCCGGATTTTCTCCGTAATTGTTGTTCCAATCGAGCAGCGCGCTCGGCGTTTCCGAAGCGAGCGCGAGCGCATACATGCTGAGCGTGCCGCAGATGTCCACTTCGCATGCGCTGGGCAGCAGTTCGTTGCTCATCATGCTCATCACCGTGCACGGGACGACGCCGAGATTTTCTTCGATGGAAGTCCAGCACTGCACGGCGCTGATGGTGACGCGCGTGGCCTTCATCCATTCGTCAATCACGGCGCCCAATTTCGCCATTTTCAGCAGAGCGGCCGGGGGCACGCCGCTGGTTGTGACATATTTGTGTATGGCCGTCAGCTTGGCCTGCGCCGCGTCGTTGCTATCCTTCATGCGCTCGATGCGGCCGATTACCTCGGAAAGATCCAGGGTCTCGACGGAAATTCCGGCGGCTTCGAGCAATTTCTCACTGTAGCGAACGGTATTGAACGCCGCGGGGCGCGCACCGATGCTGCCGATGCGCAAATTCTGAAAGCCGCGGTAGACGCGACAAACGCCGGTGAACCAGGCGAGGTCTTTCTTGAATTCTTCAGAGCTGGGACTGACGGTGTGAGAGGTGGTCAACGAATACGGGATGCCGTACTGCCGCAGGTTATTACAGGCTGACATTTTCCCGCAGAAACTGTCGCGACGATGCGCGATGGTCATTTTCGACGGCGTGTCCGGTGTGGCTTGCACAAGAACCGGAACTTTCAGCCGTGAAAGGCGCAGCGTGTCGGCGATGGCGCGTTCGTCGCCGAAATTCGGCAGCGTGACGACCACGCCGTCGATGCGGTCGCTGTTGACGCGGAACAATTCCGCACAGCGCATGGCCTCTTCATAGGTTTCGATCGCGCCGTAATTACTGAGCTTCACGTCCAGCACAACCACATCCACGCCGGACTCCTGCAGCACCTTCACCATCTCTGCCCTGCCAAGCTCGGCAAGGTGGCCCGGGAAAAAGCCGCGGTTTCCCACAATCAGCCCCAACGTGATTTTCGATTTTTCCATGGGTCCCTTCAATCCGCGATTAACAGGAGCGACAATTTCGAACGGAACGGATTTTCGTCCGTCAACAATTTACACAAAAATTACTTCTTTACCGGCTGGCCATAGTATTTGGCGCTGCCGTGCTTGCGCAAAAAGTGCTTGTCATGGAGCCACGGCGAAATTGGCTCGACCGCGGGATTTATGGTGGTGCTGTAATAGGCCATGCGCGCCACAGCTTCCAGGATCGCGGAATTGTGCGCCGCTGTGCCGGGATCGGCGCCCCATGTGAACGGACCATGGCTTTTCACTAAGACACCGGGAATGCTGTCTGGGTTCCCGTGCGCAAAGGCGCGCACGATCGCGACGCCGGTATTCTTCTCGTACTCTTTTTCGGTTTCGTCCGCGGTGAGGTCCGCGGTGACGGGAACCGTGCCATGAAATGTATCTGCGTGAGTGGTACCCAGACACGGAATCGGCCGACCAGCCTGCGCCCAAGACACGGCGAACTCCGAATGAGTATGTGCGACGCCGCCTGTATTGGCGAATTCCCGATAGATGACGATGTGCGTGGGAAGGTCTGAGGAAGGGCGAAGATCGCCTTCGACAACTTTACCTTCCAAATCCGTGATGACCATATGCTCGGGCTTCAATTCATCGTAGGGGACGCCGCTGGGTTTGATGACCACCAGCCCTTCATCGCGGGAAATTCCGCTGGCATTTCCGAACGTATAGAGGACCAAGGCCCGGCGGACCAGTTCGAGGTTCGCCTCCAGAACCTGCTCTCTCAAACGCTGCAATTTCATGGACCGTGTCCTCGTGGTGCTGTTGGTGGAAAACCGAGAAAACGCTTACTTGCTAATAAATACTACCTTATCTTAGCACGCGTTCGTCAACCCCGATTGCTCCTGCGTGTCCATTTCCCCAGCCGTCAAGTGTATGCTCCTCAGGCCAATTTCGCCTGTATTAAAGTTACCGAAGCCGGCGGAAACGTGTGCCGGATGCGTGATCCCGTGGCCGCCAGGTCCTCGGAACGTGGGTGAATCGCATTCGGGTTCTCGAACGTGTTATGCGCGTGAATATCCGGATCCGTTAGCACCGTGACCGTACCGGACTTGGCTTCGGACGCAACTTGGGACGCACGAAGCACGATTTCCGTTTCGCGCGGCTGGCTGACGTCTGGATTCACAACCGTGATCGTCAAGTCCTTGTCTTTAATCGAAGCGGAGCCCTGCAATCCCCAGAACGACGCGGGCTTGCCGTCGCGATCGTAATTCACCGAGGGGCCGGAGAAAATCGTGCGGACCGATTGCGCTCCTTGATGCGCCGCGTACATCTGAAACACGTGATACACCGGCGTCAGGGCAAATTGATCGCCGTGCGCGAGAAACAAGCAGTTCAGGCAGTTGATGAGCTGCGCGCAAGCGGCCATGGTGACTTTTTCAGGATGGCGATTGAATATGTCCAGGGTCGCGCCGCTCATCACCGCATCGCGCAGCGTGATCATCTGTCCGAGAATATCCGTGGGCGAAACCTCGCTGCCCGGTTTGTACCAAGGCCCCCATTCATCCACGACGAGCTTGATGCGATGTTGTGGGTCGAATTCTTGCATGATTTGCCAGTGCCCGGTGATCAGCGATTCCATGCGATCGCCTTCGCGCATCAATTCATACCAATCCACGGCGTCGAAATTCACAGCGTCGCCCTTACCTTGCACCCAATCCTGCGTTTTGCCACGGCTGAGATTCCAGGAATAGTAATGCAGCGACAATCCCCAGACGGAACGTAATTGACGCGGGCCTTTTTCTAGTAATCCTTGCAGAAAACCGCGGGTCCAGCTCCAGTCGTCCGAATTGGGCCCCGAAGCGATCAGCGAAACATCCTGCATTCCATAGCGCGGAACCCATGCGGCGAAGCGCCGGAATTCCTGCGCGTATTCGGTGGGCGTGAAATCGCCGCCACAGCCCCAAGATTCGTTGCCGACTCCCCAGTAACGCACGGCGAACGGATCGCGATCTCCGCCAGCGGCGCGCAGGTCGGCGAGCGTAGTGCTCCCCGCCGGAGAATTGCAATATTCGATCCAGCGATAGAAATCTTCCACGGGCAAGCTGCGTAAATTCGCGGCGAGGTATGGTTCGCTGCCGGCTAGTTTGCAGAAATGCGCGAATTCATTGGTGCCGAATTGATTGGGATCGTATTTCTGCGCAATATTTCCCTGATCGCGGACGAGCTGCTCGCCCGCCC
Source organism: uncultured Acidobacteriota bacterium (assembly GCA_963786205.1). GTDB lineage: Bacteria > Acidobacteriota > Terriglobia > Acidiferrales > UBA7541 > Palsa-295. The sequence goes on along the minus strand of CAWAYG010000005.1, from coordinate 993,577 downwards.
AAAAATTTGTACGGCGAGGACGCTGCGCCGCGGGTCCCACACCATCTTTCCAGTCATAGCCGTCGGCAAAGCATCCACCGGGCCAGCGAATCACGGGCGATTTGATTTTGCGCAGCGCGTCCACCAGGTTCTTGCGGATGCCTTGGACGTTGGCGACCTTCGAACCTTCGCCGACCCATATGCCGTCGTAAACTACTCCGCCGAGATTTTCCGTAAAATGACCGTAAATATTTGGTGAGATGGTGCCGAGAGGCTCGTCGAGCAAGATATCGATGCGCGCATCCGCAGTGGCTGCGAAACTGAATTGCCGAGCTAGCAGCGCCGAACCAACCCCCAGTGCTGCGTTGCGAATGAATCGCCGCCGTTCGATCGTCATGGTTCCCCTCTGTGCTACCGCTGTCTTTTCCCCGAGGCAAGCGACTGGTGAGTGGCACTCAGTTCGATTGCGTTGCGGGGTGGCTGGTGGCCGGGTATTCGCCCGGCAACGCCCAAATGGCCGGGACTGCATATCTAGCATTGAGAAAACGCTTACTGCAACTAAAATGTCTAGCGCCTCGGCCAGAATGTGCGCACAAGCTCATGTCCGGATGGCTCAGTTGTGGTATCGCAATGGTTCGCCAGCGAAACGGACAGCGGGAGGATGCGCAAATGCAGATTGTGAAGCGAGCGGGCTGCTCCGGACTGAAGCTGGGTTCCATAATCGCATTTCTCGTGTGCTGCGTTCCTCTCGTCGCTATTCCTGGGAGCGATAAATCCCCGGCGAACCGGCCGCCCATGGGCTGGAACAGCTGGGATTCCTACGGCACAGCAGTGCGCGAAGAGCAAGTGAAGGCGAACGCGGACGCGATGGCGCGAGAGTTATTGCGATTCGGTTGGCGATACATCGTCGTAGACATCCAGTGGTACGAGCCCCATGCCGGAGGCCATGATTATCGCGCGGGCGCTGCGCTGACGATGGACCGATTCGGCAGACTCCTGCCGGCGACGAATCGCTTCCCTTCCGCCAGCGGCGGGGCCGGATTCAAGACCTTGGCGGCTTATGTTCACGCCGAAGGATTGAAGTTCGGAATCCACATCATGCGCGGAATTCCGCGGCAGGCTGTGGAGCAAAATCTGCCGATCCTAGGCACGAGCTATCGCGCTGCTGACATTGCCGACCGCGTGAACGTATGCGAGTGGAATCCGGACATGTACGGAGTGGATATGTCGAAACCCGGGGCGCAGGCGTATTACGATTCGATCGTCGCCCTGTACGCTTCGTGGGGCGTGGATTTCATCAAAGCAGATGATATGAGCCGGCCCTATGAGTTGCGCGCGCCGGAAGTGCACGCACTGAGCAGCGCAATCCGAAAGAGTGGCGCGTCCATTATTTTGAGTTTGTCGCCAGGTCCCGCGCCCATTTCCGAAGCGGCGGACCTGCGCGACAACGCGCAGATGTGGCGCATCTCCGACGATTTCTGGGACGACTGGAAATTGCTGAAGAAGCAGTTCGACTACACGCGCGACTGGGCACCTTACATCGGAAAAGACGCCACTTGGCCCGACGCTGACATGTTGCCTCTGGGAAAGTTGCGCATCACCGACAAGAACGGCGCGCCCCAGCAAACACGATTCACCCCGGATGAACAGCAGACAGTGATGACGTTGTGGTCCATCTTCCGCTCGCCGCTGATATTTGGTGGGGATTTGCCGTCCGCCGATTCCGCGACTCTGGCGCTGCTGACGAATCGTGAGGTGCTTGACATCGACCAGAACAGCAGCGGCAACCGGCAAGTTTTGGAGCGTGGCAATATTCGTGTGTGGACCGCTGATGCGGCGGGCGGTACGGACAAATATGCAGCCGCATTTAATTTAGGTGATGCAGCGGAGACGATTCATCTGCCGTGGACGGACGTGGGAATTCAGATCGCTGACCCGGGCGTGCGCGATCTGTGGCAACACAAGAACTTGGGCCGCCAAAAGAATCTCGATGTCACGCTACGCGCTCACGCTTCAGCGCTCTATCGTGTATCCCGTTAAACTTAAACTTCACTACGAGGGCTTTCTTAATTTGCGGTAGCGACGGATCAAACTGTTCGTAGAACTGTCGTGCGCGAGCTTCGGCTCGGTCGGGCTTTCAATTTCAGGGATGATGCGCTGCGCCAGAACCTTGCCGAGTTCCACGCCCCATTGGTCGAACGAATCAATGTGCCAGATCGTGCCCTGCGTGAAGACGCTGTGCTCGTAAAGCGCCACCAGCTTGCCAAGCGCTTCGGGCGTGAGTTTGTCCAACAGAATCGTGTTCGATGGGCGATTGCCTTCGAAGACGCGATGCGGGACGAGCCAGTCCGGCGTGCCTTCTTTCTTCACCTGCTCGGGCGTCTTGCCGAACGCGAGGGCTTCGGCCTGAGCAAAAACATTCGCAAGCAGCATATCGTGGTGACGACCGACTGGATTCAGCGCCTGCGCGAATGCAATAAAGTCGCAGGGGATGAGTTCAGTTCCCTGATGAATCAGCTGATAGAAGGAATGCTGGCCATTGGTTCCCGGCTCGCCCCAGTAGATGGCGCCGGTCTGATAGTTCACGTGAGTGCCATCGAGCGTGACGTGCTTGCCGTTGCTTTCCATCGTGAGTTGCTGCAGATACGCCGGGAAACGTTTCAGGTACTGCTCGTAGGGGAAGACGCCGGAAGTCTGCGCGCCGAAAAAGTCTCCGTACCAGATGGAGAGCAGGCCCATCAGCACGGGCAGATTCTGCTTGAAGGGAGCTGTGCGGAAATGCTCGTCTATCTGGTGGAAGCCGCTGAGCATCGCGCGAAAATTATCCGGGCCAATGGCCAGCATGGTGGAAAGGCCGATCGCGGAATCCATTGAATAGCGCCCGCCGACCCAGTCCCAGAATTCGAACATGTTGGCGGTATCAATACCGAACTTCGTGACTTCGGCGGCGTTGGTGGAGACGGCGACGAAATGTTTGGCGATGGATTTTTCATCGCCACCCAAACCCTTGAGCGTCCAGTCGCGCGCGGTGTGCGCGTTGGTCATGGTTTCGAGCGTGGTGAATGTTTTCGATGAGACGATCCAGAGGGTTTCGGCTGGATCCACGCCCTGGACAGCTTCGGCGAAATCCGTGCCGTCAACATTTGAGACGAAGCGAAACGTGAGCGAGCGGTCGCTGTAGTGCTTCAGCGCTTCGTAGGCCATCACCGGGCCGAGATCGGAACCGCCGATGCCTATATTGATGACGTTGCGAATGCGCTTGCCGGTGTGGCCCTTCCAGGTGCCGCTACGCACGCGGTCGCAGAAGCCGGCCATTTTGTCGAGCACGGCGTGGACGCCGGGCACAACGTTTTCGCCGTCAACGATGATAGAGGAGCCTTTGGGTGCGCGCAGCGCGACGTGGAGCACCGCGCGCTTTTCGGTGATGTTTATTTTTTCTCCGCTGAACATCGCGTCAATTCGTTCGCGCAGGCGCGATTCGTCGGCCAGTTGCAGCAGCAGCTTGATGGTCTGATCGTTAATGCGGTGCTTGGAGTAGTCGAGGAAGATGCCCGCGGCTTCCAGCGTCAGGCGCTCGCCGCGCTTGGGGTCGTCCGCAAAAAGTTTGCGCAGATGTACTTTCGAGATCTTCTTGTAGTGCGCGCCGAGCGCTTTCCAGGCTTTGCGTTTCGTAAGAGGCGTAATCGCTTCGGGCTTCTTTGCGGCGGATTTGGCGCTGGCTGCCATTTTTAGTGCTCCTTTATGAGTTCGTCGTAATGAAGATCTGGGCCTAGCGCGACCCGGACGTCACGATTGCGCGGAAACATGACAAAGGTTAGATGCGCGCGCCATCGGGTGGTGGCACGCCTGCGAGGAATTTTACCGGATTCATACCATTATTTGTAGCGTGGAAGAATTCGCTCGTGCGCGCGGAGATGAGCTTGAGAAAGTGGCGCTGCGACGCGACGGCGACGCCCGCTCCCCACCAGCCGAGAAACCTAGCGGGACGAAAAACGTTGTTATTGTGGCTTCGGCAGCATCTGCGCATTGATGAAGGTAATCACCGCGGCGGTTTCGTTGGCTGTGCGGCGGGTTACGGTGGGTTGCATGCCGGCTTTTCCGGCGTTGCCCCAGCCGAAATTGCGGACATCCCATGTGCCGCCTGGAAGCGCGGCGGGATTGATGCCGGGGACTGCGGTGACGTTCAGCAGTTCCATGGTGCGTCGGGTTTCGGTGTGACAGCTGACGCAATCCGTGTTGAAAAAGAAACTTTTCGTCGGATCGGCGATGGTGTCGAGGATTTGTTTGGATTGATCGGCGGACGGCGCTGGGGTCGAGAAGACGGCGGATGTGGCGACGCCATTGCGCTGCGCGATTGGCAGGCTGGTGGTCGAAACGGCAGCGTTTTTGCAGGTGATGGGATTGAGGTTGTTGGTGTGCGGCTCCGGGACTACGCGTGGATCGGTGCCTGCGGGAGTCAGCATTTGCGCGAATTGCAGATTGCCGTCGAGCGTTGGTCCGTGGGCGGGGCCGAAGTGGCCGGCGTGATCGCCGAGCATGGAAAGGAAAATCCAAGGCGCGGGCGCTGAGGCGGGAAGTCCGGCGACGGCCATCGAGCCCAGACGCTGCGCGGAGATGTGGCGTTCGAGAAGCGCCAACATCTCGTTGCGCACACTGTTGGCCGTGGCGGGATCGGCGAGGCCGGGATGCACTCCGAGCGGAGCGCCCGCGGTGCTTACGGCGTGGCCGCCGAGCTGGCCGCTGCTTAACTTCGTGCGCAGCGCAGCGACGTCGGTGACGATGGAGTTGAAGGCGTTCGCATCGGCCACGAAGCGCGGAAAGCAATCGGCTTGCGCCGGCGGGTCGGGCGTCGCGGTGATGAAATCGAAAATCAGGTGGCCCGCGATGTCCAGAACTTTCGGGCTGCCGTCAGGATTCTTGATGATGGGTTGAATGATCAGGCGTATTTCCGGCAGCTGGCCGTATTGCGCGTGGATGTCGCTGGAAAGGCCGGGCGCGCCGGCATCAATGCGGATACCGGCGACGAACCAAGCGTCCGGAGTTTGCGCTTCTTTGGGCAGGGCGATTTGCCCTGTTGCGCCTGGGGCTGCTTGCGCAGCGGGGCCGTCGGCGATAGCGAGAAATTGTTGAAATGCGGCATCGGACCAGACTGGATTGCGTTTCGTCGCGTCCTGGGGATCGGGCGTGGTGATGTCGCGCACGGCGATCAGGTTCGCGAAATCCGTAGCTTGCGTGGGCGCGGGAAATAGCCACGAGACATCGTTCGCCGAGAGTGGTTGAACGGATGGCGTGGGCTGCGGCTGCGGCTTGGACTTGCAAGCCCAAGCGCTGACACCGCTAATGATCAAAGATCCGATCAATCCAAGTCTCGCGTAACGCAAAGAAAACATTTTGGAACTGTGCATGCGAATCTCCTCAGGTTGCGCGCTGATTGTTTTGGATGCGCTTCAGCTTGATTGTCAGAAACTCACAGGGTCTTGAGATATTCGATCAATGCGCGCCGCTCGTCGGGGCTCAGGCTGCGGCCGATGACGCCTTGTTTCTTGGAGTCATCACTGAATTCGTGGCCGGAATTGCTGTTGCCTCTTTTGGTGGTGTCGAATTCAAAGCCGCCGGGAAATTCATCGGTGACATAGCCAACGTTAACGGGATCATACTCACGATTGCCCAGGTAGAATTTTTTCGGCCGCTCGGATACCGGCGAAAGCAGCGCGTAGATGTTTGGCACTGAGCCGTTGTGAAGGTAGGGCGGCGTGGCCCAGACGCCGTTCAGCGGCCGAACCTTGTAAGCGAGCTGACCGCGCACTTGGCTGGGGCGGTTTCCGTTCATTTGTTCGCGCATGGCTGCGGAGGTTGGCGGTTTCTGGATGTCGTACCAGTGATTGACAGTGAACTCGACGAGCTGGCCGAGCGCGACTCCGAATTCATCGGAAGTGATTCCGAGGCTGGGGGGAGTTGCGACGCGACGATTCATCATGTCCGCGGCTTCGGAGGGATCAGTGCCGACGTGGGTGATGGGGATTTGCTCGAGTTCGAGGTGGCGCTCTCCACCGGGAGTTGCCGACTTCCACTGCGGCGACATCCAGAACTCCGCCTGCGTGACGGGAGCCATGTGGCATCCTTGGCAAATTTCTTTGTAAAGGGCGCCACCTTTCGCCGCCAGGTCGGTATCGATCGGAGGCAGAATATTTGCCGGCCATTTTGGCGAAAGCAGGCCGTTGAAGCCGGTGCTTGCGTCGGGCGGTTTCCCGGCCAAGAGTTGTTCCATGTCAAAAAGCGTTTGGACCTGCACGCTTGACGCATACAGCTGGTCCTTGGGACCTGTGAGATTCACGGCAGCGCGAACGCCGAGAGCCTCGCCGGCATTGCGCGTCATGGGCTGCTCGATCGAGCCGTTGTACTGCACCCACTCGAACCAGGAAGAATTCCAAATGCGCGGGAAATGGACAGGCGCACTGTATGCGACAAAATTCGCGGGATTGCCGAGGTCGACTGCAAATACGAAATTTCCGATGCGGCTGAGCGCGTCCAGGCGGGCATAGCCTTCTTCGATGCTTCGCGACTTGACACTATTCTCCAATTTGTGAATCGCATCGTCCGTGGCCAGCACTTGATCGAGCCGAGCTTTCAACTCGGACTTCGCTTCCGTGCTGGCACCTGAACCGAGAACGCGGTCAGCGAAGCGATCGAACCGGGACGGCAGCCATCTCGTGTAAAACAGCGCCAAGCCGACACCGTTTTGAAACTTGTCGAGGTTCGTCAGAGCCGGGCCACCATCAATCAGCACCGTGGTTCTCTGATACGTGAAGCGGCCCGTGTGACATGCGGCGCAGGTAAGGCCAAGCGAAGTCATCGGGACTCTTGTTTGCGGATTCAGAACTGGAGTGCCGTCTGGATTCCACAACGGGCCGCCTTGGGCGAAGCCGATCGGCAATTGTGACTTGCTGGAATGCGTGGTGTCTGGAATAAAACCGTAGCGATCGAGGTACAGAGGATCGCTTAGCAGGCCGGAGGGTGTGGATGAAATCGGTGGTTGTTCCAGAGCGATGAACCATTCGTGGGGAATGCCGAAGGTTTGCGTGCCCTGGTCGGCATGGTGGAACCAGTCGCGTTGCTCAGAGGTCCAATTTTGGTCGAGCCAGACGACGTTACCGATCTGCGGATATTCCGGCAGTTCGACTGCGAAATTTTCGTGCCAATACTTGATGCCAACGACAAGCAGTATTACCACGATTGCCGCAACGGCGAACGCAATTTTCTTCTTCATATCCGCAGCCCCCTCAGGACTTGCCGGGTTTCGAGATGGACCGCTGGGGATTTGCCCCAGTCACGCTGCGAAGCGTACCTAGTGGATTACCGAATTTGCAAGAGACTACTACGATTTAGAAGTCTGGGCAACGCTAGTCTTCGACAGGGAACGCGGCGACCGCAAAATCAATTTGCAGTGACGTTTGGCGATTCATCTTCTCGCAGGTTGCGGAAGTGGCGCGGAAACCTTTGGCCCGCAGCGCCGCTCCACCATACCCGGAGGGAGGTCGGGTAACGGTTCGCACGTTGGCGCCGGTAAATCCGGCGGAGGTTTCAGAAAATTCTCAACCTCCCCTGCGAGCTTCGGCTGCACGATTTTCCATGCGGTGTCAATGCAGCGCTTTTCGTGCGGCGTCAGGTGCCAGGATAGCGGTGGATCGGAGGGACAAGCCATGCCGTCGGACATTGTAATGACAGGAGGCGAGGTGTAGCGAACCAGCATCCACGTGGTTTCAAAACCAGCTGCGTTCAGAAGTTTCTGTAGGTCCTCGCCGACCGCGTTGTCGCGAACGATTTGGCCTTCGGAACGGACGGTGAGCATCGTCGTGATCGGGGAGCCGATTTGGTAATACCATTTTTTCACTTTGTCCGTAACCGGCGGCTCGCTATCCGGGAAAGCGTCGAGCTGTAGAATCAGAACCCTCTTCGAGCCGGGTGCGGAAGTGCTGACAGCTACTTCGAGCCATTCAGAAAGCATGAAGACGCCGGAATTGTCGAAGTAGCCGCCGTCGCCGAGATGCGTTCCGATGGGCATGCCGGGCGGGTCGTCTGGACGTGCTTCGGGCGAGACGTACGGAAATGCGGCGGACATGCGCGCGGCGGTTTCCAGTAGCACGTCCCTGCCCTGATTTGACTGGTGAAAATTTCGCACGTAGTGGTGATCGCTCGATACGCTTGATTTGCTCTCGGGAAATTGGCTGTTGGTGAAAACCACAGGATCACCTGTGAGCGCGTCCGTGGAATTCAACAGCAGCACCGGCCAAGCGGGGTTGTAGTGTTCGTCGGCAAGGCGCCGCTGCGTGTGCTGGAATTGCGCACTCTTCAGTAGAGATCGTTCCAGCGCCCAGCCGCGGTCGGCGTGATTCCAAGAATTTTCAGGGCCGGGAAAAAAAATGCGGCGAAGGTCGGGATGCGTGAACCCCCAGGCGACGGCTTCGAGACTGGAATTGTGCGCCCACGTTGCGGGCGAGTCGTCGCCCGCCGGAGCTTCCAGGCAGCGCACGTAAAACATTGCGCCGACGGAACCGCCTGAAACTCCGCTGATTGCGAGCACGCTATTCTGGAATCCGCTGACTGACTTGTCCGCTCGCAAGCCGCAGAGCACTCGGCTGGTCCACGCAGCGGACTGGATTCCGCCACCTGCTGCAGCCACAACGATCAGCGGCTCCGGAGCATGTTGAAATCTAAATTCCGGCGTGGGGAGCGGGTTGTGATTCTGGAGTTCCACGGTGGAAAACACATGATCGGAGCTGCCGAGGTGTGCTACGCAGAAAAGGAAAACGGCGAGCACCGCCAAAACTGGAAAACGAAATCGATCCACAAGAAATGTGAGGGCGGCGAGCAAACCGCTCCAGAAAATCAAGACCAGCAACAAGAAATTCAGCACCGAGTTGGAAGGGCCGCCGTTCGGCCATTCATACGCGTTATTAAGTTCATGCAGTGTGCTTTTTCCGGAAAGCCAGTAGGCGATGAGAAAGATGAACATGACGATCATTACGAAGCGATGTCCGGAATGTAGTACCGCAGGATGGCCCGGGGTTGGCTCCGTTCCGTAGCCCGGGCCGAGACGCGCGAAGAGCCGGCTGAAGACTCCGTCGTGAGCAGCGAAGCTGCCGGAAGCGGCATGCGCGCGCGTGCCGCGTTTGAACGAGCGAATCCAAGCGCCGCCAAATATCTTGCGGAGAATGAGAAAAGCGGGAAAGGCGAAAACTTCCAATGCATCGTCGTTTTCTGGTTTCGCAAAACGCAATGCGCCCAGAAAGAAGACCATCACGATGAGCAGGCCAAGGAACCATCCGCAGAAAGAATAGAACAAAAATCCGCGACCGAGACCGCTTTCGGCGCGCCCTGCCATGCTCATGAACTTACAAATCGAAACGAGAAACAGGATCCAGCAGATTCCGCCGTACAGGTAGAGGAAAGCCACACCCCAGAGAGAAACTCGATCTTGCGGTGCGGGCTGCACGATCCAACCGTCGGCGCGCTCTTGACCGTAGAGCAAAGTCATAAAGCAGCTGGTGATCGCAGTGCTCATCAGCAGGGAGGCGAGACACGCGGCCGTCAGCACCTGCGGCAGCGCCAAGTCTGCAACACCGTGAAAGATCGAAGTCCGGAAGGCCGCGGGCAAACCAAAACCGAGCACGGTCAGGAAAAGCAGAGGGACGCGCATCATGTAAAGGAGGAGGAAACGCCTTCGCCAGATTTGCATAGCAAGCTCCATCTGTGTACCGAATGGGTATTAGGCGCGGATGGTAGCAGAGTTTGCGGAATTGGTGACACGAAAAACCTGTATACCACAAAAAAGCGGCAAACTTGCGCGACCGTTGATGCATCCATTTGTCACATGACGTCTATGCACGCTGAGAGCGGAATCGTCAGAGGATTTGAGCGGTTAGCGAAGATCGCGCTGGCCATTCTGGTCGTGGTGTTGGGCGCGGAGGTCGGGGCGCAACAGGGGCCCACGATTTCCAGCCGGGTAAATGTTGTCACACTTTTCGCGACGGTTCACGATGCCGACGGAAAGGTGGTGAAGAATCTGAAGCGCGACGATTTTGTATTGCTGGAAGACGGCGCGCCCCAGAAAATCGATTACTTTTCGCAGGAGTCGGATCTTCCTCTTACCATCGGGCTTCTCGTGGATACCAGCCGCAGCCAGACGGGCGTGCTGGAAAAGGAGCGCAGCGCGAGCTACACATTCCTGGATCAAGTGCTGCGTGAGGGTAAGGACCAGGCATTCGTCGTGCACTTCGATATCGAGGTTGAAACTCTGCAGAATCCGACGTCTTCGCGCAGCGATCTGGAGTCGGCGCTCGGACGACTGAAAATTCCCGAGCGCGATTCCACTCTGGTCTTCAGTGCGATTAAAGATTCTTCGGAAGACTTGATGGGTCCGTTGCTGGGCCGTAAGGCGTTTATTCTGCTGTCGGACGGCGTGGCGTTCAAGGAGCCGACATCCATCACTACGGCAATCGAATACGCGCAACGCGCCGACACTATCATCTACCCGATTCGCTTTTCCGACCCTGTGCCGTTCTCGCACCCGGTGGTTGGCGCGATTCTGGCCATCGCCAGCGAGCACGGGAAACGGGGGCTGCGCCGTATGGCCAATGAAACCGGCGGAGCATACTTCGAGGTGACGGCGAGCCAGTCAATCGAGGATATCTACTCGCAGATCGAGGAGGCGTTGCGCAATCAGTACAGCATCGGGTACACGCCGACGCGAGCGCAATCGGACGGAAAATATCACAAGCTCAAATTGACCACGAAGGATCGCCATCTGAGGGTGAGCACCAGGGCCGGATATTATGCCAAGTGAAAAATGTGGCTGCGATTGCTTCTCGCGGCGGTAATCCTTGATCGGCATCGGAAGGTGCTCATCGAGGTCTTAAGTGAATCCATCAGGCCGGGACGGGACGATGAAGAATTATCCAGCTTCTTGGACGGATTCTCCGGAAATAGAAATCCTGCGAGCGTGACGGCTACCATCGGCCGGCGTGAGCGCCACCATCCACGTGAATTATCTCCCCGGTAACTTGGCCGGCCTCTGCCAAGTAAAACACAGCGTCAAAAATGTCCTGTACCTGGACGATTTTCCCCATTGGCTGGAACGTTTTCATAATGTCCTTAGAATCATTTTCGTGCAGCGGCGTGTCAACCACGCCGGGAGCCACGGCGTTGAAGCGGATACCTGCTTTCGCGTACTCGATCGCGAGACTCTTGGTCACCGCATTCAGTCCCCCCTTCGTAATCATGGAAACCGAGGCATTTTCGCCGGTGAACGGCTGGTCCACAAGCGTTGCCGAGATGGTCACAACGTTCCCCGACTTCTGTTTCAGCATCTGCTTTACAGCGAGTTGAGTGACGTAAAGGAATCCCAGCAGGTTGGTCGAGACCAAGGCGTTGAAATCCTCGGTAGTAAAGTCGGTAAAAGGCTTGGTGCGAAAGATTCCGGCGTTATTTACCAGGACATCGACGGTTCCGAAACGACCGATCGCCGCTTCGACAACTTTAGCAGCGGTCTCTCGTTTACCGATATCGCCATCAACGAGAACCAGGCTCGGTGAAGCAGACAACGATTTACTCGCATTTCGAGACGTTGCGACGACGTTATACCCCTTCGATAGGAATCCCTCGACGAGTCCCGCGCCAATACCACCCGATGCCCCCGTCACGATTGCCGTTTTCTGTTCTGGCATATGTACGTCCTTTCTTCGAACTGCAATCTGCCGCCGCGCGCTCGAGTCATTGTCAGCCTCTCCAGTACAAGGCCGAGTGGCCCACTGTGTCGCGGCGCGTGAATTATGCTAGCGCATCCCGATGCGCGAGTCGTTCAGTGCAAACGAACAATACCAGCGCATCGTTCGCTCTGGACGTTGGTTGGCTTTTCGCCGTTACGATAGCTCTTCCGAGCGGGACACTTTCGTCCAACCCCTGGCAGCGGGCGGGCCGCAGGCGACGGCAAAAGAGCTGTAGTACCTCAACGCATTCGTTTGGAAGGGATTAGATGTTCCACGCGCTATGAAAAGTGCGAAGAAGGGCTGCTGATGCTCTGTGAAGCTCTCACTGGTTTTGCCAACCACAAGAGACTGCCGCCGATCTCACTTGCAATCAGTTTTACGTCTGATCTACTCGGACAACTCGAGATTGCTGCATTTATCCTCCAAAAAAGTGAAGCGCGGCCGATGCAGGTAGCTGTTCGAACCTTGGTTGCACCGCGATCCAAGCCGGCGACCCGCGGTTTTCCCGCGCGGAGTCCTTAGATGATGACAACGTTTATTGCACTGGACTTGAGCCGAGAACTCGACTGCTGCGCTAACTTCGCTGCGGCTGACATCAATGAACAACGACATGATGGTAGCTAGTCCTCGAGAGAAAGACCTTGATAACGGCTCCTGGTTCGCTCCAAGGTATAGCTCTTGGTTTGGATCGCGCACAACTAGGGAATCCCCTAGTTGTCCTCACATCAAGTCAAACTTATTCTTGCTGTCCGCGGAGACAGATTCAGCAGGAACGTGACCAGCGGCAGCTTTAGTTCCTCGACAGCGAGTAGTTGGCTGCAAGCATGTTTCCACAGACATGCCGGAGTGTTGCGAACCACAGGCTTTGCTTCGGAGCGAATAGGGAGTTGATACGAAGGTATTTCCTCAATTACTGGCAACCATGTGCTTGATGCTAGCGGTATCTGCGTCAGCGCAAAAGGTCGAATTTTCAGCCGACATGCGAGTGTCGGATAGCCCAGGGCGGACGCAAACCCTGAAAGTCTTTGTCGGAAACATGAGCGCGCGATTCGATCTTTCGAAAGAAGGGAATGACACCAGCGGGATTGGGTCAATCCTCATCGACGTCGATCATCAATTCATATTCCTGCTTATTCCACAAGCCAAACTGTATTTGCAAATTGAAGGTTCGGCAGGAACGCCTTCCTATAGTGCGGCGTGGATGTTCAGACCTTACGCTCCGGAATATCCCTGCCACGACCGGGTGTCAGAGTCGGACCGGCGCGGAATAGCACTACGATGTAAAAGCGGAGGACAAGCCATCGTCGATGGTCGACCGGCCCAGAGGTGGGACGCTGCGACACTCGACGGAGTGCACGGACCTCTCTGGTTTGATCCAAAACTGAATTTCATCGTAACGGTTTTGCGGGTCTCGAAGTCGGGCGTCGAGTCTGGGTATGAATTGCAAAACGCGAAGCAAGAGTCCCAACCGCCGGCGTTTTTTGAAGTTCCCAATGGCGTTCGCAAATTCACCCTCACCAGGTTGGCCGATGTGCTAGCTTGGCTTGGGCAATGGTGACACGTCTGATTACGTTTGCCAGCTCAGATGGTCGACGCAACACCATCCAGTGCCTTGATTCGACAATGCTTGTGCGGGATTACCATCTGTTTGCCTGTACTGGGCTAAAATCTAGCCAGGGCAGCGTTCCGACTGGTCTATCCCCAACAAGCGATTTAGGTATTTGTTTTCAATGCCAGGCGGGTTCTAGCTTAGTGTTGCGTCGACCCATTGAGATCACCTTGTTCATCGGAAGTAGACTCGACCCCGATCAATTGACAATGGGAAAACGAAGACCCAGACGACGAGCCATGCAATTAGCTATTCTCTGCCTCTTAACCTCCGGCGTTTTCCCGTCAGTCAGCCAAGCGCAGGGAGTTCCGGTTTTCGAGATTACGCCGACGGAGAGTCGGATTAAGTTCGACGTGAAGGCGTCGGTGGATATCGCCGGCAAATTCGACAAGTGGGATGCCAGCTTGACATTTACATCTCCTGACGAAATGACGGGCGTTTTAGAGATAACAATTCAGGCTGACAGCGTGGACACCGGAAGCGGTATGAAGAACGGCAAACTGAAAGGCAAAGACTTCTTCGACGTCGAGCACAATCCGCTGATCACCTTTAAGTCCACAAAGATTGTACAGACCGGCCACGACACCTATGAGGTGGATGGCGACTTCACGATTCGCGGAGTGACAAATCCCGAGAAGCTGACTCTAGTAGTTTCCGGCAAGGGAACAGGCTCAGGGGAGATTAAAGGGAAAATGGTGTTCAACCGTAAAGATTACGGGATGAACAAAGGCATTCCGTTCATTAAGATCGCCGACCATGTTGAGGTAGATTTCCACCTCAAGGGAAAGCGAGTCAGTGGGCCTCCGCTGCTCGATAAATAACCCCCAACGCAGCCGAAATGCAAATCGGTAAATATTGTCGCTCGCATACGGGAATGACTAAGACGTTGCCTCAGAGCAATCTTGAATTTGATCAAGCGTAACTTCGGAATGCAACGCCAGAGGGAAAGGGACCAAGTAAATCGAACTGCGGTCATATCATTCGCAAGAAAGGCGTTCTGGCAACACGAGTAGGACGTTACAGCGACGCTTTACCAGGGCGCGCTCGCGGTGCCACTTGCTAATAACGCGGCTTGCGGTAAAGCGCGTGACATTCGCCGCATTCGCCAGCTCCTCGTTGGTGATATGCAGCGCGATACCGCCTGGAACTTTTTTCCCGATCGTGCGGGCTAGAGTAACGAGTACTTGAGCAACCCGCTGTCGAGCAGTATGGCAAACCAGACCCATATGAGACGAAAGATGCCAAGCCACATAGTCTGACGCAGTTATTACTCCGAGCACTTAATTGGTGACACTTTTCAACGGGCGGCGTATTGGACGTGACGTTCGCGAAAGTAGTTCTTCACCGACTTGGGCCTGGCCTGTGTGATTCGAAGGTAAGAGCGAACGTTGTCCATCATTTCCTGAACGTTTACGGGACGGACACGGCCCAGTGCGTTGGTCTTCACATCCTGGTTCAGCAATTCATCCGGATTCAGTTCCGGACTGTAAGACGGCAAGTGAAAAATCCGGATTTGCTCGCGGTGTTCTGCCAACCAACGACTCACCGATCGCGCCTTGTGTACCGGGTGACCATCTACAATCAGAAACACTTTCCGCCTGCTCTTTCGCATCAAGCGCAACAGACGGCCGAGAAAATTCAGAAACACCCGCGCCGTGAAACGCTGACGGAAAATCATGAACGCTAGCCGCCCCCGATTGGTGATCGCAGAGATCATGTTGCAGCGAAAGCGCTGACCCGTTCCCAAAACTACCGGCGTCTGCCCTCGACGTCCCCAGGATCGTCCCGCTTGATGGTCCGAACGCAGACCCATCTCGTCTAGCCAATGAATCTGGGCCTTAAACTGTCGCGCCTGTTCGCGAATCGCTGGGTATTCTTCCTCTAGCCATTTCCGTACCGCAGCCGGATTTTGTTCGTACGCTCGGCGCACCGGCTTCTGCGGGGTCAGACCCCAGGCTCGCAAATAGCGTCCCACCGTCCACACCGAAACCTGCACAGCGAACTTTCGCGACAGCAACTCTTGCACCGCTTCTCTGGTCCACAGCGCAAAGGGCAAGCTCAACTGGTCCGGGCAACCGCTGAGAATGTGGCGCACCGTCGTGGCTGCTTGATGCGGTGCCAACCGCGAAACCGGCGGTCGTCCGCGCCGTTGTGCCTGCAGCGCCCCTCGTCCTTCCCGTTCCACCATCCCCATCCAGCGGCTCACTGTACCGCGAGCTACCCCGAAGACTCCAGCCGCCTCAGTTTGCGAAAGACCTTTCTGAACTGCCTCCACGACTCGCCGGCGAAGATCTTCTTGAGCTTCCGCCGGCAGCGAGCGAGCATCTTGGTTTCCCATGCCCGGCACACTATCACATTATTTTCTAAATGTCATCTATATTATGCTCCGATTAGTAAGTACCTGAAGCTGGCTAGAAACGCTAGTGCTCTATCGGAGGCGCGTTTTCACAAAAGCGCGAAGTCGGGCGAGGTGCTCTGCGCGCGTTCGATAGAGCCGTTTGAAGGTGGGCGCTGGCGGTTGCGGCGGATGCGGGCTAGTGGCTTCAGCCGATCTAACGGCTATGGGAATTGAATCTTTTTTCCTCTGTAGTCTATTGATTTTGCTTGGCTTAGGAAAAACAGAGAAAAGCGAAAATCGCTGTTAAAGGCGCTACGTTGCAGCATGACGCAAGGAGCATAGCACGCGAAGCGTCCGTCGCGCCAGCGACTACGTTCAAACGGACTTCGAGGAAATATCGATTGAACGCTAAAATTGGCGCGTCCGGTTGTCACCCTTGCCGCTGAAAAGAAAAACGGAACCGGATCATCATCATCGGCCTAATCTGACCCTTTTTGCCCCCGCGTGTTTCCGTTAAGTGCCTACCGGCCAAAAGGATGGTCGGTAGGGGCGGTGGGGATCGAACCGACGACCTCTTCCATGCCATGGAAGCGCGCTCCCAGCTGCGTCACAGGCCCACGATTGAAGACAAAAAGCCCACGCCCGCCAAATCGGGATCGAGGCAAGTACCGAATTCATTTTCGCCGCTGGCATTCCACGCCGACGCGCCACTTTACATCCCAGGTGCCAAGACTAGGATTCCAGCAGAGCCCGTAACTTGTGAGCATATCTGCGACTCGACGTGACCACCGTTCCTTCTGCCAGTATGATGTCGTATACCCCATCGAACATCGGACGAATCTCGCTAATGCGGGCACTGTTCACAATGGCCGATTTCCGCACTCGGATGAAGTGGTGTGGCGCCAGCTTCTCTTCCAGGTGTGCCAGGGTTTCCCGCAACAGGTGACTGTCGCTGGCGGTGTGTATGCAGGAATAGTTTCCCGTGGCTTCGATCCACAAAACGTGAGAAACGGGAACAAAGAAAATCCGCTTCTTGTCCTTTACCACAAAACGTTCCAACGGGCGGAGACTACGGAGGGATTGGAGCAGTGGTTCGAGACCTCGATTTGCTTTCCTGGACTGTTCGAGGACCTGGCGTGCGTGAACCAGGGCCTTGGCAAATCGCTCCTTATCATACGGTTTCAAGAGATAGTCAACAGCGTGCACTTCGAACGCACGAATGGCGTGCGCATCGTGAGCCGTGACGAAGATATATACGGGAGCGGGGCCGGTCGATGGCTCCACATTTTCGATGACTCCAAAACCATCCAGATCAGGCATCAGCACATCGAGAAAAACGATGTCGGGATGAAGTTCATTGATCTGCTCCACCGCACTTATTCCGTTCGCCGCCTCTCCTACAACTTCAATGCCGTTGTGTTCGGCCAGATAGCGACGGATACCGCGGCGGGCGATCGGTTCGTCATCGACGATGAGGACTCGTGTCTTCATGCGAACTCCTCAGTGGAATGGTGATGATGGCCTCACAGCCTCGACCGTTGCCCCCGATAAGTTCCAGCGACGACTCGTCCCCGTAGAGCTGTTTCAAGCGTGACTGGACGTTGGTGAGTCCGACGCCGAATCGCAGGCGCGATCCGGGTGCCGGACCCGGGCCATCATCGCGGACGCAGAGCCAAACTCTGCCGTTGTGGAGTTTGGCAGCAATCTCTAGCCGGCCTGCGGCGGAATCGACGCTGAAGCCGTGCTTGATGGCATTCTCAACCAGTGGCTGAAGCGCCAGACTCGGTACATAGACTGCGAGAAGGTCCGGTGGCACGTCCATGTGAACTTTCAAGCGATCATGAAAACGTGTCTGTTCGATCTCCAGATACTTGCCGACGAACTCGAGCTCGCTCTGCAAGGTGATCTCGTTCTCCCGCCGTTCGAGGGCCATGCGCAGCAAGTCGCCGAGGCAGACTAGCAGATGGCTCGCAGCATCGACGTCTTCCTGCATCAGGATTCCAATGGTGTGAAGACTGTTGAACAAAAAGTGCGGATGTAACTGGCTCTTAAGGTTCTCGAGTTCGGCATGGGAGAGCTGCGTCTCCAGTTGCGCCGCTATCGTCTGGCGCTCCATAGCGGCCTGGTAAAAGTGGATCGACTGATACAATCCTATAACTAACCAGTACGTAAGCATACCAGTAAAGCTCATAGATAGCACACTGAGTGCGAACGGCGAGAGAAGGTGCAGCACGCCAGGATCAGTTATGCGAAAAACTGACCGCAGAAGTCCACGGCTCAGAAAGTATTCGGTGACAGATGCCAGGGGAGCCATCATGAGCGACGTGATTGTGTGGATCGCTATATGAGGTACAAACCTCGGCCCCGTCAACGGGAACCGTTTAGCCAGACCAATCACAAGCGGTGTGTATGCCGCCCATACGTACCAGTAGACAAGTTCGAGCGTACCCAGGAGCACCCAGCTGACGTGGGTACCCATTAACTTCACCAGCACGATCCTGCGCACGGCAAATAACAGTCCTACGATCGTCCACGCACACAGGATCAAAATCCATCTCGCCCGTCCCATATCTGGTGTGGCCTGCAGCAATGGGTGTGTCAACCCTCCGGCACGGATTATAGCTGAACCTTCGAAGAGACATCACTGAGGACACAGCCGTCGAGAGCGCCAAGCTCTCTCGGCTAAGCAATTTCACCGCTCCAGCTGTCCAGGTTTGCGAGCTGGCAATCGGGCAGTTGCTGGCAAGCGCGCCAACCCCACGTCCATCGCAGCGGTAGAAGGGCCTTTGTCCAGGTTGATTGGGGAGAAAGTTAAGGAACTCAAGACTCCACGTGTTGCCATCCCAATGTAACGAAGCCTTTGAAACGGAAGGTACAAAGTCTTTGGCCGCCAACCGCCCAGACGTTGCTGCTGGATACCGCTGCCACACTTTGAATTCCGGTTTTGCCGTGTGAACGGATCCGTGGCAACAGAATTTGACGGCCAACTCTGACCGCTTGTCTCATTTCGGACGCCGCATGTCACTTTTCCTGCAAACACTGGTTCTTCGCGGCATATGTTCCGTGAGCGGGAGCATCGCCAAGAATACATGATTCGGGGGGCCGGCGGAGGCGCGCCGCCAGGCGGTGCTGAAAACGGCTAGCCGGTTCGCTGGCGCAGGGGAGTTAACAAAACGCCGCGCTGAGACCTGCATTCGGCGTTACGAGCAGCAGGAGTCGTTTCAAGTGACGTAGAGGAGTTCCACATGAAGAGGATTCTGACTCAGTACGCAGTGTGCGCGCTTGCGGTCGCGCTGATGGTGCCGTTGGCGCGGGCGCAGGCGCAGCCGGCAGGATTGCAGGCCGCCTTCGGAAAAGATGCCGGAACGCTTTCCGACAAATTCACCGGACTCGCGCGCGTTATGTCGGGCAAGTACGACTGGAAGCCCGGCCAGGGCGTTCGCTCCGTCGGCGACGTGTTCAACCTGATCGTTAAGGAGAACGGCATGCTCGCCGGCGTGCTCTCGGGCACACCGAATACGGGGGCACCGCCCGCGCCCATCACCGATCCGGAGAAAATGCAGGAAGCTCTGCAGGCTTCTTACGTCAATCTGCGAAAAGCGATTACGGGACTTTCCGACAACGACCTGCAGGCGCCGGTGAAACTGTTCGGAAGAGACATGACGAAGCAGGGCGCGCTGGTGCTGATTCTCGAAGATCAACACGAGCATCTGGGGCAGTCGATCGCGTACGCGCGCAGCAACGGCGTGGTTCCGCCCTGGTCTAAGTAAGAGCGCCGCGGGGTTGAGGGTGAAGTCGGAGTGGTGAATTCAACAGGGGTGGCAGGCTGGCATAGCGGGAAGCCAGATTTCGACGCCTTGGATCGTACGACGAGGAGTGCAAATGAGCTTGTGGAAGGATGTCCAATTCTCGCTTCGGTCAATGCGGAAGTCGCCACGAATCACTTTGACGGTGTTGGCAACCCTCACTCTGGGAATCGGTGCTAACACAGCGATCTTCAGCGTTGTTAACGCCACTCTCCTTAAACCGTTGCCCTTTCACAATCCAGGAGAACTGGTTGAGCTAAATGCGGACTTGCGAGGGCTTGGAGCGCATAACGTCGGCTTCTCTGTTCCCGAGCTCGAAGATCTTCGCGATCGCGCCGGTATTTTCACTGCGGTTTCCGTCGTTTGGCGGACCACTGCGAATCTTACGGGCGGAGATCGCCCGGATCGGCTTGATGCCTTGGGAGTAAGTCCGAACTACTTTAGCATTCTGGGAGCGCAGCCACAGTTAGGCCGCCTGTTTGATGCGAGAGACACCGCCGATGGATTTGCAGAGGCCGTGGTGATCAGTGACAGCCTCTGGCACAAGGAGTTTGGAGGTGATCCGTCCGTGCTCGGACGCAGCGTGAGGCTCGACAACGACGTCTATACCATCGTTGGCGTTCTTCCTCCGCAGTTTCACCATCCTTCGATCCCGGGCCTACACCCGGTCGATCTGTGGTTCACCGCGGGCTTTCGTGCGGAGCCCTTCCCGGCGCCGCAGCGCAGCCTGCGCTTTCTCCCCGGAATCATCGCAAGACTGAAACCAGGAATTACTCCGCAGAAGGCGCAGCTAGGAGCCTTCAGCGATTCCCTGCGCCGCGACTATGGCAGCGACTATCCGGCGACCGCCGGCTGGACTCTTTCGGTCACGCCGCTGACGGAAGTGGTCGCGGGCAGCGCGAGAGCTCTGCTGACATCTCTTCTGCTTGCAGTCGGGCTGATTCTCCTGATCGCATGCGTCAATGTTGCGAATCTTCTCCTGGTCAATGCCACTGCACGGCAGCGCGAGATGGCTGTCCGGCTTGCTCTTGGCGCGACCCGAGGGAGAATTATCCGGCAACTGCTGACCGAATCGGTTTTGCTGAGCCTGATTTCGGCAGCCGCCGGGGTGGGTGCGGCGGCCATCGGCGTACGAGTCTTGGTTGGAGTGTTGCCGTCGCAGCTTCCGCGGCTCAACCCGATTGGCTTGGACGCCCGCGTGCTGGCATTTTCTCTCGCCATTGCGCTACTGACTACCTTGGTCTTTGGACTCATTCCAGCATGGCAGGCTTCACGCACGCATCCGGGCACGGCGGAACTGCGGGAACGGGGTAGCTCCGCATCGCGGAACGCCGCCAGACTCGGCAAGTCTTTGATTGGCGCTGAAGTGGGCCTCTCGCTGGTGCTGCTGGTCTCCGCCGGATTATTGCTAAAGACCTTCTGGAACCTGATGGAAGTCAATCCCGGCTTTAATTCGCACCATCTTCTTGCAGGAAGTTTCCGGCTTCCTGTCCCGAACGATCCAAAAGCAGATCAATACGTCGATATCGATCAACGTACGCACTTGGTTCGCGAATCAATTCGCCGCCTGCATGGCGTAGCCGGGGTCGAGAATGCTGCCATGTCGAGCGTTGTCCCACTCAATGGCCCAGTGATTCCGGGCGGATTTCGCGTCGAAGGCGTGTCCGACAAGGGAGACGCTCCCACTGCAGTGGAAGTATCTGTAACTCCAGAGTTCTTTTCGACCATGGGTACGCCACTGCTGCGCGGACGCATGTTTCAGGAAAGCGATGACGCGATGTCCCAACCAGTCGCGCTGGTGGATGAAGCCGCAGCGCGCCTTCTTTGGGGTGGTGTCGATCCGGTTGGGCGTAGAGTCCGCTCTTCCCGAGACATTATTTTAAGCCGTTTGAAGCCTGTGCCTGCACCCTGGATGACGGTTGTGGGCGTTGTTGGCAACGCGAAGCTCTCCAGCCTCGATGAAATTGAGGTGCCTCACATCTACGAGAGCATGTACCAGCGTTCAAAAAGGGACTTTGGTGTACTTGTTCGAGCCATAGGAGACCAGGCGGCGTTGACGCGTAATGTGCGGCGTGAAATACAAACGGTCGACCCCGATCTGCCCGTCTCTGACATGACAGCGATGACCGATTTGATCAGCAACGGAGTGGGCGATCGCCGTTTTGCGGCGTGGCTGCTGGGAGCCTTCGCCCTGGTAGCGTTGCTCCTCACTTGTGTGGGTGTCTACGGGATTGCCTCTTATTCCGTGGTGCGGCGTGAAAAGGAGATCGGCATACGCTCGGCTCTCGGAGCCAGCCGCCAGCAGTTGGTCACTATGATCCTACGCGATGGCCTGGTTCCCGTTTTGGCGGGAATGGCATGTGGTTGCATCGCAGCGGTATTCTCCGGGCGCATGCTCGCGGCCTTGTTGTTCGGCGTCAACTCTGAAGACGGACTGGTCCTCACCTGTGCGGGAATCACGCTCATCGTAATCGGAATGCTTGCGAACTACATTCCGGCGCGCGGCGCGGGACGCATCGACCCGATTACTGCGTTGCGCAACGAATGAATGGTTCGTTTTAGATCATTGCGGCGAGGCAAATGGCCGCCACGGCGATCTAAAGGAGATTGCCTTCGATCACGCTTTCCTTGCTCGGCATTCCGCAGGTCTATCTCGACATCTACCAGCGCCCCGTCAAAGATTTGGCCTTCTTTCTGCAACAGTATTTGACGGCCAACTCTGACCGCTTGTCTCATTTCGGACGCCGCATGTCACTTTTCCTGCAAACACTGGCTTGTCGCGGCATATGTTCCGTGAGCAGGAGCATCACCAAGAACGTATTGGCGTTGGGATGACGCTGTGGCCGACAGGGCCTACAAGAGGAGCGGAAGCGAATGAAATCGAGATTGGCGACTTACATGAATCTGGGGGGGCGCATTCTGGTCTCCACGTTACTGGCGGTAATCGTAACGGCTACAGCCGGGGCGCAAAGTGCTCCTGCCGTCAGTTCGGCAGAAGCGCGACAAGCGATTCAAGCCGGTTACGCCGAGTGGGCTAAAGCGCGTGCGGCGCTGGACATGAACACGATCGAGAGGATGCTGGCTCCGGATTTCTACGTCCAAACTCCAGACCGAAAATATACACGGCAGGAGTTTATCGATACCATGCCTTCACTCAAGATAACGCGATATGACGCCAGCGTGCTCACGGTCGAACCCAGAGGCAACGACTGGTCGGTAATCATATCTGCGAAAGTAGAGGTCGAGACCAAGGACAAGAATGGCAAAACGAGCAAGGGGTACAGAGTGTCGGTTGCACGGGATGGCTGGAGAAAATTGAACGACAACCAATGGACCCTTCTATCCTCCGAGCCACTGGGCCAGCAACGGTGGCAGGAGATTCCGCCGATCGCAAACTGGTAACTAAATAAGATTCTGTGATATTGACCGAGAGGAGCGTCTTCATGGGGACTTTACTTCAGGATGTTCGCTATGGTTTGCGCATGCTGGTCAAGAAGCCCACCTTCACGATCGTGGCTGTCCTGACGCTGGCTCTGGGCGTGGGAGCCAACACGGCCATTTTCAGCATTGTGAATGCCGTGTTGCTGCATTCTCTGCCCTACCGCGATCCCGATCGTTTGGTACGAATCTTCTTTAACGAGCCCGGCGTAGGATCGCGGGACGTCAGCTTTTCCAAGCCGGAACTGGATGACCTGCAGACGCGAGCGGGTGTATTTGAAGATGTGACCCCGATCTTCGAGGGTAGCGAGAATTTGACGGGCGCCAAACAGCCCGAGCGCGTCGAGGGGGTCAATGGCAGTTTTAGCTACTTTTCCATGCTGGGTGCGACTCCGCAAATTGGAAGATTGTTTGGTCCGCAGGACTTCGTGCTCGGTTTCGCTCCCGTGATCGTGATCAGCGATGGCCTATGGCATCGCTCCTATGGCGCCGATCCGAATGTTCTCGGCCGTACCGTCCGGATCGACAATGATCCCTATACAATTATCGGGGTTCTGCCACGCGGATTTCGCCATCCGGGACCGACGGTTTCCGGCGACGTGGAAGCGTTTGGCGCCGGCGGATTCAGCGCAGATCCCTTTCCCCCGCCAATGCGTGGTACGCGGATTTTAGTATCTGGAATCGGACGACTTAAGCCGGGCCTGACACTGGCGCAAGCTCAGGTGCGGCTCACTGCCATGGCTGCCCAATTACGCCACGACTTTCCCGCCGATTACCCGCCGCAGGCGCAATGGACAATTGAGATTCAACCATTGCAAGAAACTTTGGTGGGCAAGGTCCGGCCCATGCTGCTGGTGTTACTGGGTGCGGTAATCCTGATCGTTTTCGTCGTATCGTTGAATATTGCCAATCTCCTCTTGGCGCGCGCTTCGGGGCGACAACAAGAGATGTCGGTGCGGTTAGCGCTGGGGGCCAGCCGCGGCCGCATAGTGCGCCAGATGCTGACCGAGTCCATGCTGCTGTCGCTCATCGGCGGTGCCGCGGGAATCGCAACCGCAGTGGGTACTTTGCGTTTCATCCTGCGCTTTGTGCCATCGAACGTTCCCCGGCTCAACGAAGTACGAATCGACTGGGTGGTGCTGGCGTTCGCTCTGCTGATTTCCATTCTCACCGGCTTAGTGTTTGGACTTGCTCCAGCGCTTCGTTCGGCAAAAGGCGCTCTCTCCTCGGCCATTCGTGAAGGCGGTCGAGGGTCCGGCTACAGCACTAAGACCGGCCGCTTGCGGGACGTTCTAATCGTCTCTGAACTGGCGTTCGCCGTCATGCTGATGGTGGGAGCCGGCTTGCTGCTGCATACGCTGCGGGACCTGTTGCAGGAAAATCCAGGCTTTAATCCAACTCAAGTTGTCACGGCAAATACGTGGCTAGGAGTTCCCAACGATCCGAAGATGGATCCGTATCTCGGTATTCGTGGTACGGCCACCTTTGATCGTGAGTTGCTGCGACGCATGAAGGCAATTCCGGGAGTAGAACTCGCCGCAATCACCTCATCTCTACCGACCACCAATAGCAACCCCAACGCGGTCGAAGGCTTAGCGAATGAAGGCTTCGCGATTGAAGATAGACCGGTCGAGTCCTCGCAGGATCTGCGCGCCGAGAGAATTCGGATAAGCCCCGATTATTTTAAGGTGTTGCGGGCGACGCTCCTACGCGGCCGCTCATTCACCGAGGGCGATGAAGACGGCAAACAGCTGGTGGCCATCATAGATGAAAGCACCGCTCGTAAGTATTGGCCGGATCGCGATCCGCTGGGCCGCCGAGTGCGGTTCGGACAAGACCCTACCATGCCATGGACGACCGTCGTGGGTATTGTTAAGGATATCAAGAATGACGGTCTCGACATCGATGGCGTTCCCCACATCTATGTTTCGACCTATCAAGACCCCAGCAAGCAAGTGAGCGTGGTCTTGCGGACGTCTCTGGCCGCGACCCTGCTCGAACCACAGATTCGGCATGAAATCCAGAGCATTGATCCCGGCTTGCCGGTATTTAATGTTTCTTCGATGAACGACATCCTTGATCGGTCACTGGCTTCACGCCGTTTTTCTGCCGATCTGGTGGGCGGATTTGCTGGACTGGCGGTGCTTCTGGCCTCCATCGGAATTTACGGCTTGTTGGCTTATATGGTCGGCCAAAGATCGCGCGAGATCGGTATTCGCATGGCCTTGGGCGCGCAGCGGGGCGACATTCTGAGAATGTTCTTACGCAAGGGGGTCGCGCTTGCTGGCCTGGGCATCGTTGCCGGATTGGTTGTTTCTGCATCCACTGCGTCCATGATGGCAAGTTTGCTCTATGGTGTTCGCCCCCATGATCCGGCTGTGTTTCTGATCGTACCTCTACTTTTGTTTGCCATTGCCGTTCTAGCCAGCTACCTTCCAGCACGGCGCGCGACGATGGTGGATCCAATCATTGCCTTACATGAAAGCTAGAACTGCGAGGCTAGAAACGTAACCGACTGCCAAGGAGAAGAAAGTGTCCGTTTACGAAAGGCCAGAGGCTCTCAACATCGCACTTCCAAAACTCACGCCGCCGCTTCGCCCTGCTCCAATGTTTCCGGCTATCCACGTGGACAGTCCGAGCAGCGGTTCACTCGTTGAACGTCCGCCCGATTAGGACCTCCATAGAGAGCCCTTGGCAAAATGGAGTTGCCGAGTGGTGGGTTGAAAGCGGCCGACGGGATCTCTGCGACCGCGTGATTCCGGCGACTGAATCGCACCTGAAACGTCTTGTCAACCAGTATGTTCACTATTACCACGAAGACCGAACGCACTTGGGCCTCGCGAAACAAACACCGAGTTTGAGAATTGGCTCACATGGACCTGGGCGCGTGATTTCGTTCCCACGCCGCGGCGGTTTGCATCATCGCTACGAACGCGCTGCTTGAAACTGTAGTTTGAGTCAGACGCGAACTCAGAAGACGTGTGTACGCGCACTTGAGGATTCCCCCTCCGGCGCGGCCGGATTCCAATTTGATCTCACCAAGACAACAGGTCAGCCCACAAATACAACGAGATCGAACACTTTCGAGCTCGGATAGAGATTTGGCGAGGGACAGGTTGTAGAAGTATTCGGAATCGAGGCTGATTTCGATGTAATCCTCGGCTTGCTGGTGACGCACGAGGATGTCTTTTGCCTTGCCGCAAAAATCGCCTTTAACCTCGAATAGAGGCATCGGGGTTCCTTACAGACATCTTCACAAAATTGGGGCCGACTTGGGGCCGAAACTAGGGCCTTTTAGGCCCCAATCTGGGTTCTCGGGAGGCAAACGCAACAGACTCAACAGGACTTTTGGTAGGGGCGGTGGGGATCGAAAACAACGACGAGTGGAATTTCAAGGACTTACGAGGAATGGAGAGAAACGCTAAGTCATTGAAAAGGAATGACGGGGAACCCAAAGGAATTCTTATTGCTCCCTCAAAGCTCCCTCGCCTTTCGTCAATCCTGTGGAGTTCTCCTCCCTAGCGCCACTAAGATAGCGTTCGGTTTCGGGCCCAAATTTTGCGGCACGGATGACAGACCGACGCCTGGTCCCGAACCAACGTGGGGAAATCGAGAAAGTCAATCTAAAGCGTTGAATCGGCGTCGGATAGATGAGCAACTTTCTCCCTTAATCGGGCTCCTCATTGGGCTACACATTTTCAAGGCTTAGACGAGGACATTTTCATTGAGCACACCACAGATTCCTTCCAAGACGTGTTCTGACATTCTCACTTGATCTGCAGAGGAGAGGCCGACGCATCATTTGAACTACCAGCGCGCTGTATGGAGTCTTGACGCTGGCGGGTACCCTTCCATTTGCACGCCTGCGACAGCGACCGTTGCCGACGTGCCTCAGCAGATGTTACATTTGAGTGTTCACAAGTAGTAAGCAAATGTCAAGTTTTATTGCATAAAAACTTGACATTATCCGTCTATAGATCGATACTTGGCACATGCGAAGACGCAACCCCTTTTTAAGAGGCTCTGGCCGGACCATGGCTTTTGTCCGCCAGCAGATCGAACGCGGTGGAGAACGGCTATGGAAGCTTGAAGATTTCCGCGACCGACCCTTCGCAGCGGTCGCACAGGCTCTCTCACGCCTCACGCGCGAGGGGCGCCTCGAACGCCTAAGTAAGGGCGTCTATTACCGCACCCGTGACACCTCTTTCGGGAAGAGTCGGCCGAACCCCGCCGCGATCCAGAGGCTCGCCTCTCGGCGCAAGAGTGTTTTCCCTTCAGGTATCGCAGCCGCCAATCTTCTCGGCTTCTCGACGCAGACGGCAAAGCAGAACGAGGTTGCTACCAGCGCGCTCAGCCTACCTCGAAAACTCGTTGGCAGCGATACCGTCATCCATACGCGCAGACCCGAGGCATGGACGAGCCTCTCGGAAAGCGATGCGGCCTTGCTCGACTTCTTGCGCCGGGCGGGCAGGACGAGCGAGCTGTCGCCGAAAGAGACCGTCCGCCGCACCGTCATACTGTTTTCCGAGAAAGGACGCTTCGAGCGCCTGCTCAGAATTGCAGCTTCGGAGCCCCCGCGCGTCCGAGCGATGATCGGCGCTATCGGCGATCAGCTCGGGAAAAACCGCGGGGCGCTGCGCCGCCTGAGCAATTCCCTGAATCCCTTTTCACGATTCGACTTCGGCCTGCTCGCCGGACTGCGACACGCCCGCGACTGGCAGGCCAAGGGACCCCGCTGACATGAAGCTCTTTGAACACCCAGATTTCGAGCAAGCAATCCTCCGGGCGACGGAGCATTTCCAAAACCGCAGACTTCGCTCTGCAATCATTGAGAAGGACTACTACGTTACGGAAGCGTTGCGACTTATCGCCATTACGGCTCCTGACAAGATCATCTTCAAAGGCGGCACGAGCTTGGCGAAAGGCTGGAACCTCATCCAGCGCTTTTCAGAAGACATTGATATTTTCCTAGATCCCCTGGCTTTCAAGCCTCGCCTTGGGAAGAACGCCATCGACCGCGAGCTTAAGAAACTCCGCGATATCGTGGGTGGCCACGCGGCGCTCACATTCGTCGCCGATGAAAGCAAGACCATCGGCGGCTTTGGACGCAACGACCGCTTCTCCTACATGCAACTCTTCGGCGGTCCCGGCGAAGTCGCCAATCGCGTCCTCCTCGAAGCAGGCACCGCCAGCGGCCGCGAGCCGGCCGGCATCGTCCAACTGCGCTCCTATCTAGGACAGTTCCTCGAGGAAACGCACACCTCACTGGGCGCGGAGGACGAGGGCGGATTCCCGCTCCGTCTCCTGCATTTCCGACGCACCTTTGTCGAAAAAATGTTCGCCATCCACAGCAAAGTTGAATTGCTCAAACGCGACGGGCGCCCACTTGGAACCTATGCAAGGCACTACTACGACCTGTTTCAACTCTCGGCGCAGGCGGAAGTGATCGCTATGCTGAAATCCGCCGAGTACGCGGACATCAAAGCCGACTATGACGAAATCAGCAGGAACCATTTTGCGGAAAGCTATTTCTATCCCGAAGGGATGAGCTTTGCCAACAGCGACGCCCTCTTTCCCAAGGCGGAACTGGCCAAGGTCATCAGCGCCGGATACGAGGCGCAATGCAAGATGCTCTGTTATGGGCCCTATCCATCATGGCAGGACGTCCAGGCGCGCCTTTTGGAGATTCGAGATCTCTTGTAGTTTTACCAGCAACTGGCAGTCATCACATCAGTGGGCGTATGGTCCTATTGGGCCATCCCACGAACGTCACCGAGTCTGACCCGTCCGGAACAAGTCGAGTAGCGCGGGACAAGTTGCTCTTGCAGAACGCCACTCCACGGGCTTTCAGGATTCGTGTCTGAGAACAAAGGTCCCACAACTCCCTCCGTTCGCCAAATTCGAAAAAAATACTTGACACTTGTATAGCTATCTGCCACAGTGTAGCAGATGTCTACTTTTTCAACGCGTGAGACTGCCAAGCAACTTGGTTTGGACGCCACCACACTTAGCCGCTACATCGCGGCCAAGAAAGTACCAACGCCAAAAGTCGTTACGACCGGCGGCATCACAGTTCATCTCTGGACCAGACGCGATATCGAACGGGTTCGGAAGCTGTTGCCGAAGATCAAGAATGGCAGGAAGCTCCGGTACAAGAAGCAGAGGTAAAGGTAGATATAGAAACGGGACGCGCCGGTGCGATCAACACCCACGCGCCCCTAACCACCATCACCTGTTTAGGAGGCAACGATGGCTGCTACTCAAGGTATCCGGTCCCCTTTTCCTACGCAACTCATTCTGCATTCCCCGAAATTACGTATTTACGAATATCTGTTTCTCCTTAACCAAAAACTCCAAGAGACTGTGCAGATTCTCAAGCGACTGGAGAAATGCTCCTGGCTACGCCGTGAATTTTTGCAATCGTTTCAGATCGAAGTTGAAGATCTGCGTGCCCAGGCGAACTTTGAGGTGATCGAACACTTGAGCGACCGCGAACAGCACGATTGGGCGCACTTCGGCAAGCTTCGTCGCGAGTGGGACCGGCAGTTCGAAGATCCTGATGACGTCTATCTCAAGGCCGAACAAAGAGAAGAAGAGCGCCGGAAGCTGGGATTGCCGCCTCGGCTCGGCATCATCCCTCATGAAGCGATCGCCGCCGAAGAGACTCGTTTGGAGGCAGAACAGGGGCGCAAGAAAAGGCGCGGCAGGAAACCCAGAAAGTAGGTGGCACAATGCGAGTGCCAAACACACAGATCGAAATGGGAATCCGTCAAGGATTCTTTGGCGCAACCACTGGGCAGCTTCAGGCCGTTGAACCGCTTCTCGATTGCGCAGCCGCTGCCGCCGTCCTGGGTGGCCTTCATCCGAAGACCATCGAGCGCTGGGCACGCGAGGGGCGCATACCCGCCTATCATTATTTCCGGCATTGGAAATTCCGCGCTTCCGAACTAGAAGTCTGGATGCTCTCTCATGTAAATTCAGTTTGCCATCCGTGCCGCTTAAAACAGGAGGAATCGGATGGAACATAAGCGGCAACGGGTTCAGTTTGGTTGGCTTGATTTGAAAAAGAGGAAGAATGGCCCGGAGGTTTGGGTCCTGCGTTACAGGGAAACTCTAGCGGACGGCTCCAAACGTGTGCCAAGTGTAATCATTGGATCAATCGAAGAATATCCAACCGAGTCACGGGCACGCACGGCAAGCATGTCCCTATTGCTTTCAATCAACCAGGAAAAACCCGAGGGAGTTCCTGTACGGTTCGGCGCAGCGATTGAGCGCTATCTCGCGCAAGAGCTTCCCGAAAGGAACTCGACCGCGTCTCGCTACCGATCATGGCTCAAGAATTACATAAAACCAAAATGGGCCGAGTGCTCGCTTAACCAGATCAAACCGCTTGCGGTCGAAGACTGGTTGAAGAGGCTCTCCCTTGCGCCGAAGAGCAAGTCTCATCTCAAGAATCTGATGTGCGTCTTGTTTAACGCCGCGATGCGCTGGGAGTTGATCCCATATCAACTCAATCCCATGAGCCTCGTGCGGGTAAAAGACGGTTCGAAACGAAAACGAGAGCCGAAAACTCTTTCGGCAGAGGAGTTTCGGCAGATGGTGGAACACATCCCCGAACCGTTTCGAACGATGTGCATCGTTGCCATGTGCATGGGACTTCGGGTTAGCGAAGTACTCGGCCTGAAGTGGTGTGACATCGATTGGGAAGGCCTGCGAATGGGCATACGCCAGTCGTATGTTTACGGAATGCCCGGCGCTGTAAAGACGCCGGCTTCCCAGCGATGGATGCCACTCGACCGTTCTCTGGCGGACAAGTTACGTCAGCACCAATTGAGGTCTGCTTCGCCCGTGAACACAGAAGGCTGGATCTTTGCAAACCCGGCTACAGGAAAACCGTACTGGCCCGGACGCATTCATGAGAACTGGCTTGTTCCCGCCGCGGAAAGAGTGGGACTAGGCCGGATCGGCTGCCATACGTTTCGTCACAGCCATTCGTCTTTGCTGCACGCGTTAGGCGTAGATCTCAAGGTCCAGCAGGAACTGTTGCGACACGCAGATATTCGGACGACGATGAATATCTACACGCATGCGGTTCCCGCCGCTTTGAGAGAGGCAAACAGCAAAGTGGTTCGTCTGGTGCTTCCGGCGCAGGTAGCGTGAGCTTAATGCTCCCTTAAGCTCCCTCGCAAAACTGCAACTGATTGTTAGAAAAGGAAATACTGGTAGGGGCGGTGGGGATCGAACCCACGACCTTCGGCTTAAAAGGCCGCTGCTCTACCACTGAGCTACGCCCCTAAAGTGCTTACTGCACAGCAACTTGTGCGACACCGCCCGCTTGAGCGATTTCCTCGGTGTCAGTTGTGGTGTCAGTTGCGCTAAGCAAGGACACCACCGCATGCAATTTGTTCGGACCGAGATGTGCATAGCGCCTGGTCATCGTCAAACTCTTGTGCCCCAGCAGATCTGCTATGTCTTCGAGCGGCGTTCCTTTCGTTCGCAACCGACTCGCAAACGTGTGACGCAAGTCATGCCAGCGAAAGTTTCTGATCTTCGCCTCTGTTACCGCATCATCGAACCAATGCCGGCCATTTTCGAGAGGCGCGCCCGTTTTCACCGACGTAAAGACTCGTCCATTACCATCCCCGATTTCAAATATCGTCGTGAGCGCACGAATAGCCGCGTCGTTCAGCGGGACGTGCAATGGCTCCTCATTCTTGGTGCGTGGAATGTGAAGCTCTCGGGACTTCCAGTCTACCATGTCCCAGGTTAATCCGTATTGGCTCCCCTTCCGAATGCCCGTGTTAAGCGCGAGATCCAGTTCTGGCAGATGGGTCGGCCACTTCTCCTGAACAATCTTCCGAAGGCGCTCCTCCTCTTCTTCGGTGAGAAATCGAACTCTACGGTTATCCTCGCGACGGTGCGTATCGAGAACGCGGCGCAACTTGGCGTGGTCCTGCTGCCGGGCGAAGAGATGAAATCCAGCCTTGGCCTTCTCGCCGAGTCCCCTGGGCCGGTAGTAGCGGGTAGCGACTTCGAGGTCGAGGCGGCGGATTTCCCGGCAGTCATCCTCATACTCGATGCGCAGGTTGGGGATGGGAATTTTGCCGTCAACGGCCTTGAGGTCGAACTGATTCGCAATGACGATTCGTTCATACCTCGGGTCTTTGTCGGGTCGCATCCGGGAGAGAGCTTGGTAGAGGTCTTTCTTCAATTCAAAGTCGAGAACGACGCGGCGAACGTTCCCGCCTGAGTCTTCGATGTCTCTTGCGACCTGCTGATACAGTCTGTAGAGATCGGCGTCGTGCCGGGCTTCCTTGGGTTTCACAAGGCCGTGATACGTGGCCTGCTGATGGGAGACGAGCTGGGCCCGCTCTAGCAGCCAATGGCCATCCTTGGTCAGAGTTAGAACTTTCGTCGAGAAGGATGAGTGACCTTCGATGGTCTGCTGTTCGACCAATCCGTGCCGGGCTAGGTTTCTAACGTCGCTTTCCATCTGGGAAAGGTCGCCGTCGTAGCCGAACCGGGCGAGATCGTCCGCCGACACGACGCGAAACTTGCCGAGGTCAATGAGCGCACGAACCTCGGACTCGCGCAACGAATGTTCGCGGTCCCGGCCGCTATAGATCGTTCGCAAACGGTCAGAACCACGATTAGACCGAGCCGAATTTGGCTCTCTGTCGCGTTCGGGCTTACCGTGCGAACTGCCCCTGTCTGAAGAGTCGCCGCTCCCTTCGATCAGATCGCGCGTGGTTCCCTCACGTCTTCTGAACGAGAACGCGAAATCCGAAATGCGATAGGGATGGTCCACGGAGAACCTCCTCTCGTTTCACCTTCGTGTGAACTTCGGGAAAGACTCCGAACGGCGCACAAAGTGAAGAAACCGAACTTGCGAGCTACCACACATCATGTTGCTCGTACTGGAGCGAACTCAGACTTGCGGGGAACGAGCCTGGTCTTGCCCCTCGGGATACAAAAACACCTCTTCCACCGTCTTTCCGAAAATGCGCGCGATCCTGAAAGCCAGCGGCAAACTGGGATCGTACTTGCCCGTTTCAAGGGCGATGATCGTCCCGCGAGCTACTCCGACCTGCGCGGCAAGCTCTGCCTGCGACCATTCCTTTTCCGCTTTCAAGACGCGCAACCGGGTCTTCATGAATGACGTGACCGAACTCTTCGTTTAACGCAAGCAGTTCCTGGAAGAGACGGATTTTCATTTTTTCCTCCTCTTCACAATTTCTTTGGGTGAGGAAGCTCGCTTACGTTTCTTCGCGGCCTGCGCTCTCTTCGCGGTCAGCAGCTTCTCTTCCTCCTCAGCGGACCAGGGCAGGACGGCGATCCGCGGTGGAAGGCCCTTCTTTTTACGCTGTTCGTCGCGCTCCTCGGCATCCAGGAACACGTCGTCCGGGTCTTTGAGCCACATTTCGTACTTGTGGTGGATGCGAGACCAGCGGGTCGCCTGGTCTTGCTCGAAATCGCTGGCTTCCGTGGTCACTTCGAAGCCGGCCTGTGCCCTCACGTATTGAACCTCGTTCGAGAGGGGTGTCAGCACGTCGGACCTCTGACCCGGACACTCAGCAAGCTGCTTGAAAAGGTTGACGGATTCGCGAAGATTGCGGTCGAGTAGGGCGAGCAGTTCGTAAGCAGTTTGTTTCATGTCGGCGTACCTCCTTCTTGGTTTTCCTGTTCGGTGTCACCTGTGACCCGGAGCTGTTCGGGTGGTGTCGGGAGCGAGGAGGACGCGACCTTTTGCGTGGCCAGGACGCGATCGTCATCGGCCTGGGTCCAAGGTAGAATCACGGCTCGCGGCGGCAGACCCTGTTCGCGCCGAAGTTCTTCGCGGGATTTCAATTGGAAGTAAATTCCATTGGGACCTTCGTCGGCCTTCTCGCGGTTCCGGCGAGCGCGGTAGAAGTTGTTTTCCTCTTGCTGCTCTTTCTGCGCGATCTTGGA
Source organism: uncultured Acidobacteriota bacterium (assembly GCA_963786205.1). Taxonomy (GTDB): domain Bacteria; phylum Acidobacteriota; class Terriglobia; order Acidiferrales; family UBA7541; genus Palsa-295. The sequence continues at coordinate 959,692 of CAWAYG010000005.1, read as the reverse complement.
AGCAAAATGGTTGTTGGCGTAGCAGCGAAGGTCAGTCAGATTGACGCGGATTTTGGTTATGCAACCAGGAGATTCCAAAGCCGACTTTTCGAGAATGTCGAGGGGCCTAAGAGCTTGGTCGAGTCCCTGATTGAATTGAAGGAAGACTTCGTAAACACGAACATCCACGGGACTGTATTCCTTTCCTCTGCGAGACGGGAGGTTGCTCGCGGGTTCGAAGCGTTTCGCTCGCTCAGGAGCGGGGGCTATGCCCTTCCATTCGTCGAGGCACACGAGTATCGGCTACGATCGAATTTACGGTCGAACGGGAAGACTTGCGCAGTGATTTTCGGTTAAGGGTGGAGATTCAGCGACTGGATCAGGAGGCGATGAAGGCGGAAACAATCAGCGCGAGGGGAGTTGCACCCAAACGGGAAATGGATAACTTCTCTTGCAGCCATCGTTGCACCTCAGACGTGCGACTGTGGTCAGGGGCGCGTTGGTGCTGAAACACCGGCGCGTCCCGCTCATCTTGGAGCGCTTCCCGAGCAAATCAATGCTTGAAGCGCACTAAGCATAATCCTAATGCCTGTTCTTCTGTGCTGTCAAGACCAGGTACGCCTCCAGTTCTATGCTTGGAGCGCTGCAAGCACAAAACTACTCCTGTCAACGCAATATTGTCAAGAGCTGTTCATTGGCAGAATTGGGGCGCGCCCGGTACAATCCGACTCATGGATCCCAACGTGATTTCGAAAGTCATGCAGGAGATGGGCCGTAAAGGCGGCAAAAAGGGCGGGAAAAAGGGAGCGAAGAAGCGCGCAGAGTCCCTCACTCCTGAGCAGCGCAGCCAAATCGCACGAAAAGCAGCGAAGACTCGGTGGTTGAAAGCAAAAAAAAAGAAAGACAAAAAGTCTTGAATCACGAAAAGGATGAATCCGAGGACGAGAATGAAAGTCGTCTTTGAGATTGCTCCTTAGTTGCTTAGGGGCTGTGTTCCCTCAGCTAGCCATTGACGCTATGGTTTAATAAGCATATTTCTTGTTAAACCATAGCACCTCTTACTTTAATAGGGGAGTCTTGTCCCATAAGACTGTGGATCCCCAGATTGCGAGGAAGTGGGCACGACGGCAAGCGCGTGTCGCAAAGTGCGAGAAGGCCAATATCGCGAAAGCGAGCAAGGACTAAGTGGCGCTCCGAAGCACTCTTCTCCGTCCGATGCGTCCGTTTTAGTTTCTCCGTCCTCTCCCTTAGCCCAGCGCTTCGATATCCAAATCCTTCCCTGCTCCCAAAGTATATCGCTCCAGCGCAGCGCCAGAATCTCAGACGAGCGCAGCGCGGTCGCAGCACAGGTGAGCACCAGCGTGTAGTGAAGCGCGGAGAGGAGAGATTTCAGGATCGTCATTGTCTGGGCCGGGGTGATGATGATCGCCCGGTAGCTGGACTTGGAACGCGTCTCGACGTTCAGCACGGGATTCTTCGCGACGTGTTCGTGCAGGATGCCGATTTTGTAGACTCGATGCATTAGGCCTCGTATCTTCGCAACCGTCGTCCAGGCAAGTCCGTTGGTGTCGACGGCCGCCGAGCCCAGTGTTGGGAGTCGATGATCCACGTCGTTAAGCTGGTTTAGAACGGTGTTCTTCTTGCGCGGATCGCCAAACTTCGCCACAGCCTCCTTGGCGCGTTTCAGCGTGCTGGACAAACTGCGACTGCTGTCCTCGATAACGCGTGCTTTATTGCGGGCAAATTCATCGACGACTGTACGCGGAAGGATGAGTGCAATGTCGCCCTGTCGGATAAGTTCATCGAGCGCGGCAAGTATCGCCTGCTGCTGGTAATCCTTGGCAACATCGAGCCACACGCACGTGTCTATCAGGAGGTTGAACCTGGCCTCTTTTTTCCGCGCAGTCATGTATGCCTCTTTCATTGTCGGCGGCACGTGCTATCCGTTGACGGCCCGATTCAGGTCTTCGTGCTCGAAAGCCGAAGCCATCCGCAAGCATGCACGCGGCATGCCCGCGTCAAATAACCAGGTGCGGCGCTACAAGCCCAATGAACTCGCGCGGCGTTATGATCTTGGTTTTCTTCCAGAATCTTGGAAAATGCCGCTGATTGCCGGTCACAAGATAATCGGCGCGCGCCCCGTCGGCGCATTCCAGGAACCTATTGTCATCAGGATCGCCTGCAGCCTCGATCGGCCGCGAAGGCACAACCAGTCTGCTGCGGTTATGCACGAGCTGGAGCAATTGCAGGCGAAGGCCCTTGCGGATTTTCAATTCCGGGCGGGCGAGCACGTCTTCGTACTCATCGATGATGGGCTGTGACACGTAGAGGCGAGCGGGCTTCGTAATCGCCAGAAGAAAGGTGGTGCGTTGCAACCCTTCGGGCTTGAGCGCGGCCGAAACCAGCACGTTCGTGTCAATGACAAGCCGCAGCGGAAGCATCAGCGCTTCGGTTTAGCGGCGCGTGCGGCCTTGATGGCCTGATCGATCTGACGCGCGGTCAGCTTGCTTGTCCCTTTGCGCTCGGATTCCTCACCGAGGATTTTCAAAACTTCGGGTTCGGGCGCGGCGAGCTTCACGTAGTCGCGAATGCTGAGCAGCACCGCCTTAGGCGTCCCACGCTTTTCGATGACAAGAGACCGGCGCTCGTCTTCGACGCGGCGCAGAAGCTTGCCAAAGTTGGTGCGGGCCTTCAGGGCCGAGACCACTATCGTGCCATTTTTGTCGGTGGTAAGGCTTGCCATGAACTCTCCATTTCGCTTGCATGAAATGTACAGTTCGGTGGAGGTAGAGTCAATAGTATTACGGCGGATCAGCCTCCCCTGCCCCGCCTCCGGCCTTCCTCTGCCGCCGCGGCCGCGTTGAGGGCCGTGATGTGTGCGTAGCCTTCGTCGCCGCACCTTGCGCGCTCCCTGGCTTTCTCGCTGACTTCCAGCAGTTTCTGTTCGGTTTCCTCGACGCTCCAGCCACGCTGCGCCGCCATCTTGCAAAAGAAATAATCCGCGAGGCTGCGATCGGGACCGTCGCCAGTGCTCGACCGCGGCGTTTCGAGGAGGCAGCGCTCATAGTCGGGCCATTGCCTTTCTCGTTTGATCTGGCCTCGGATGCTTTAAGGTCGCTTTGGGTGATACCTGGGAAATTAATCCGGTGTCAGTTCTGGTGTCAGTTCGATTGACCAAATGAGGCATGCGCTGACGCACGCGGGCATCGTGCCGAGCCAGGATGCAATTGAAATGGCTTGATTTGGCGAGTCTCGGCGTGCCGAGGCAAGTCGTGACGCTGGCGGAAAAATGGCTTAAAAGGCCGCTGCTCTACCACTGAGCTACACCCCTAAATACGTCTAAACATCTTACACGGAAACAAATTCGCGGACCTAGGAGGAATTGGGGCGCGCGGAAGAATCTTGCACGTCGCGGCGACTGCCGCTGACCCGCTGGCTACGATTCGCTGACACGCAAAGCCCACGAAAGAAACGATTCGTCTCCAGATTTGGTGCCGCACCCAGAGCACGCGCGAATCGCGGCGGGCCCGCGACTGCGGGAATTGGCGCTTGGTGCCGCTCAGTCCGCAGCGGGCGTTTCGCGCGGCGTTGGTAGGGTGATGGCGCGCTTCCGTTTCCAGACGTAGTCTTTGCGCAGCTTGGACTGGTGCTTCTTCACCTGCACTTCAAGTTCGGCAAACGCGGCTTTGGCGCTGCCCAGGACGTCCGCGCCCACGCCAGTCGAGTGCAGCGTGCCGGTGGGAAGATTCAGATTCAACGAAAAATTGAATTCGGTCTTGCGCGGCGTTTTTTCCAGCGAGCCGTGTAGTAAAACTGCATCGGGAGAATAACGCTTCAAAATGCGATTCAGTGTTGCGGCGTGACGTTCGGTTTCATGTTCAATGATAGCGCGAAATTCGGGATCCACGTGACTGTAAGTAATTTTCATCGGGGCACCCTGGTGTATCGCTAATTGCGGATAGAAAAAGTCGTGGCATAGAGGCAAATTCAGCATAGCGCTGCGCAACGTGGGTTGCAACTGGACTACGGCGAAAACCCTGCAGCGCGGTGAGCCATTTCCTTGTTCCTTAACGGAACGCAGAGTCGTGTGCCGGGCCAGTCGCCGGATTTGACAGCCTCAACACACGCGTCATACGCTCGTCGAGCGATCATGTAGAGTTTATGGGGCGGCCATGGCTGCACAAGAGAAAACCGCGGGACTCAATCCGGCGCGCATTCTGGTGGGGCCTGCCGGCTGGTCCTATCCTGATTGGAAAGGGATCCTATATCCGCCTCGCCGCAAAAAGGGATTTCACGAAGCGGCGTACCTGGCGGATTTTTTCGACACGATTGAAATCAATACTTCGTTCTATCACCCGTTGAAGCCGGATTTCGCCACGCAATGGCTCGAGCACGTCGCCGCAAATCCACGTTTTCTCTTTACCGCGAAACTTTGGCAGAAATTCACGCATGAAGATAACGCGACGGCCGAAGACGTGAAGATCGTGCGCGCCGGATTCGATATCTTACGCGAAGCGAACCGGCTGGGTGCGGTGCTGCTGCAGTTCCCCTTTTCATTTCACAACACGGCCGAAAATCTCACGCGATTGAATCACATTCTCGATGACTTTGGCGTTTACCAGCTAGTGGTGGAAATGCGCCACGCGTCCTGGGCGAAAAAAGAGTTCTACGAGCTGCTGCACGAGCGCGGGGTGGGGTTCTGCAACATTGATCAGCCGGTGATCGGCCGGTCGATCCGCCCCAGCGAACGCGTGACGTCTGCAATCGGCTACGTGCGCCTGCACGGGCGGCGCTACGACACGTGGTTCAGCGACGATCCTACGTCGCCTTCTTCGGAACGCTACAACTATCTATATTCCGAGGAAGAGCTCGAGCCCTGGGCGAAACGCATCGAGCACGTCGCGGAAAATGCCAGCACCACATTCGTCGTCACCAACAATCATTTTGAAGCGAAAGGAATTGTAAATGCGCTGCAGCTGATTCACTTGCTGACGGGAAATAAAGTAAAGGTGCCGGACACGCTCCGCGCGCATTATCCCCAGCTGGAATCAATTGCGAATGAGCCTTCAGCCGAGCCGACGCTATGCCCCCTGCCCCCGAAATAGACGGAGTAGCACGCGCAACGCGAAAATGGCAATACATGTCCCAGTGCTCAGAGAGAAGGGCAAAACCGCGTAATTGGGGTAATTACTTCTTGAAGAGATCTTCGAATGCCTTGCGTGCGTCGTTCGGACGTCCGGGGTTTGTCGCTGCCGGAGTGGCGCTGGCGTAGGTCACTGGTGAAGTGTCTTTCTCCACGGTCATGCGAAATTCAAAGAACGTGCAATCGTTCTTGGCGTCTTTTTTGGCGATGCGTTCGGGAATCGGCTGGGTGCACTCGAACTGCTTGCCGGTATCGAAGTGCACGCATTGTTTGCAGCAATGCAGTGCGGTATGGCAACGAGGGCAATCACCATTAGGATCAAATCCGGGCATCAGGACCGCACCACAACTGGAGCATCGCGCCCTCATCACCGTACCGACCATGCGCGGCGTTCGCGGGCCCATGGAATCTTGCTTCGGGCGCGGCTCGCCGCTGGGGCGTTCGCTTCTTTCTCTTTTCTTTTCCTGGGAATCGCGGTCGCTGTAGCCCCTCTGCTTATACTTCCGGTCCATCGGACCTCCTAAGGGGTTAATTCATGTTACTCCGAATGATTTTCTGCCTATGACGATTTCACAATCGGGTGTGGAAAGGTCATCGAATCCAGCGCGGAAAAACCTGGCGGCCGCGCTGATTCAGTCGAATGGTCCAAAAGCTTCCACCGAATAAATCGGCGGAAGAAAATCCGCCAGCAAATGCCACTGGCGCCTTGATCGCGTGTGTAAAAAATCTGGCCCGTGGAAGTCCCGCAATAGACTCCGGCCCGGTCGGGAATTGCTGCGATACACGCCGCAGTGGTTTTGCTGGTAGAGGCGCTTGCCATCCGCCGCGGGGAGCAGCTTATGCACACACTGGCCGAAACCGGGATGCTTATCAGGTAGAAAATCAGCGCGAGTACCGCGATTCCGTGGCAGCCAGGAACGGCAGCCATCCTCTGTATAGAACACCCCTGCGGCGGAAATTGCAACATGCATTTTCATCTTGTCGTGCGGGCCTAGAACGATCAATGGGACGTTCTTGCGGCCACTCTGCGTGTTAACCAACAGTAACAACACGTTTCCTTTGCGCGGATCGCTCACGAGCGCACTCCATTGTTCCGACCGGCCCAGAATTTGCAGAGGCCTTCGAACGGCAAATCTGGCTGGAGAAAAGTCCGAGGCGCACCGCGGTCCGCAAGCAGCGCCTCTGCCGCCAGGTAACCGCTGCGCACCGCGCCCTCCATGGTTGCGGGCCAACCAGTGCGCGTCCAATCGCCGCAAACGTACAAATTCAGCAGGTCGATTCTCTGGCTAGGACGCCACTGGTCGGAACCCGGCTCTGGCGAAAATGTCGCGTTTACTTCTTTGATCACGGTGGCCTTGCGCAATTGCGCTTCGCGCGTGAGCGGCAGCACGTCTGCGAGTTCGCGGCGGCACATTTCGATGATTTCCTGCCGGGAGCGCGGAATCAGATCGTAGGAGGCGCTGATCACTAATTGCAGGTATTGTCCGCTACCCTCAACCGTGGCGGCCTGCTCCTCGCTTGGACGTACCCCGTCATGATTCGTTTCATCAGGCTTGTACAAAAGCGTCTTGTTGAAAACCCACTGCGTGGTGTGGTCCAGCAGCGTCAGGAACGGCTCCGTCATCACCTGGCGGTCGTACCACAGGTGCACGCCGGTAATCGGCGACGTCTTGAGATGGCGCAAACCCTCTAGCGGCGCGTTCGTTTCCGAGCATTCCGGCGGCAGCAGATCCAGCAGCACGTCGTGCGGCACTGCGGAAACACAGGCGTCGGCGTGAACCTCGGTGCCGTCGTCCATCACCGCGCAGGTGAAGCAATTTCCCACCACGCGAATTTCACGAATGCCGCAGCGCAAGCGAACTTCCCCGCCCTGCCGCACGATCGATTCGCGACATCCTTCGTACAGATCGGCGAGCGGCACAGTGGGAATCCCCACACGGTAGCCTGTGCTGTTACCCAGGAACGCCTTCCAGAACACTTCGATTCCGTAGCGGGCGTCGGTGCGTGCCAGTTCTTCGTCGAGCGCGCTAACAAGGACAACGCGCCAAAACCTTTCAATCGCGGCAGGGGTCTGGTTCATGCCATGCAGCCAATCGAGCATCGAGATGCCCTCGATGCGCGGCGGGTTTCCGCCGGAACGCGCGATGGTCAGCATGGCATTCGCAATCGACAGCTTGTCGTTGAGCGTCAAGACGCGAAACAGCAGGAACGACGGCGCCATGTGCAGCGGCGGAGGCAACGGCGCAGCTTCGATGGTGGAGCGCTGACCCTGTGCGTCGGCAAAGTAAAGCCGGTCGTAAAAGCGAATCTTTTCGCTCGCGCCAACGCGCGAATAAAAATCCGCTAAATTCGTGCAGCAGCCCAGCGTGACGTGCTGGCAATTGTCCACCTCGCTGCCGTCGGGCAGCGTATAGGAAGTCGCGCGCCCGCCCAGGTGAGGGCGTTTTTCCAGCAGCCGGACTTGCAGGCCCGCTTCAGCCAGCGCGACGGCGGACGACAGGCCCGCCAGTCCGCCGCCGATTACTAGAACGCTTTGCGAGGACATCACCCTTCCACCAGCCAGCCCGTCGCGCCGCGAGGCCCGCCGTTAGCAGATATTGGATTTTTTCCGCGCCCGAGAGCGAAATGCGCGCGGAGAATACGTCGAAATTGCGCTCATCGATGCGCGCGAGCAAACTGCTGTAGGTGCGAACCAGCGCCCAAAGAGTAGCCCGGCTGTCCGCGTTCACGCGGTTCACCAGCGGCGCGCCTTCCTGATACATCTGCCACGCGCGCTCAGCTTCAAATGCGAGCAATTCCTGCAGCTGAGGAGTGACGGGGCCGTGCAATTCTTCCGCGCGGATTCCGAACCGATCGAGATCTTCCTGCGGCAAATAAATTCGTCCCATCGCGTAATCACTGCCCACATCGCGAATGATATTCGTCAGCTGGAAGGCGAGCCCCAAACGCTCCGCCAGATCAGGCGCTTTCGGATCGCTGAATCCGAAGACGTGCAGGCAGGTCAGCCCCACCGTTCCCGCGACGCGATAGCAATATTCCGAAAGGCGATCGAACGTCGCGTACGTCGAGACCGTCAGATCCATTTCCGCGCCGAGAATCAGATCGTGAAAATATCGCGTGGGGATCTGAAAGCGCTCGATCGTGTCGGCCAGCGCCGGAAGCACGGCGTGCCCATTCGTTTGGCCGCCAATGGCGTGGTCCAGCATACCGCGCCAGCGCGCCAAGGCTTGGCGCTTGGATTCTAGATCGCCGGGCTCGTCCGAAACATCGTCAATCAGGCGCATGAATGCGTAGAGCGCACAGAGCGCGTTGCGTTTTTCCTTGCGCAATCCGAAGAATGCCAGATAAAAGCTGCTGCGCGCGGCCCGTGCGATGCGATTGCATTCGGCGTAGGATTCGCGAACTCCCTCTGCGCTCGCGTGCATTGCCGCGCCCCGCGTGCGTTCCGTCAACGGTATCTCTATCTCTAGGCCTGAGGGAGCTAGGTCATAATCTGTTGGTTCGGCCGGAAACTCGCTTCCAAGACCCAACGCTCGTGATCCCAGTGCCCGCGCCACGAGAGCAAGCTTGGTCGTGCGCGAAAGCGACGGACGCCGCCGGAGTGTGTCGTAGTCGGAAGTCTCAATCGCGCCAAGAATCGCCAAACCACCGCGGCTAAAAAGCTCCAAGTCAGTCCGCAACGCGGAATCCACCCGTTGAGTGAGAGGAAGCCCCGCTGCAAACAATTCGCGCGTTCTGGAAATCAGCGATTTCATTAAGGCCACGTACCGTGCGTTGAAGCGCCGTTCAACTATGTCGGCTTCCCTCAAGCCATGTTCAGCGAGTGCGTCGAGCGGAATGTAGATCCTGTTTTTCTGCAGGTCGACCGAAACGTCCTGCCAAAAGTTCGCAAGCTGTAAGGCCGTACAAGTAAAGTCGGAAAGAAACTGGCGGTCCGCATCACGATAACCACACAGGTAAAGCACCAAATGCCCCACAGGATTTGCCGAATATCGGCAGTAGTCGAAAAGGTCGTCCCAGGTTTGGTAGCGATGAACAGTTTGATCCTGCCTAAAAGCCTTCAATAAATTCACGAACGGAACAACCGGAATGTGTTTCGCGATGATCGTTTGGCGTAAGGCGATCAGAACGGGATGGGACACGTTCGCGTCGTGACGATAGCATTCGCGAACATCGTGCTCCCATGCATCAAACAGTTTCAGCGCTCGCGCCGGATCGGCCACTTCATCGCCCAGATCATCGGACCAGCGACAGTAGGCGTAAACATTATAAAAATGCTGATGCAAATGCCGGGGCAGCAGCCACGATACGACGTTGAAATTTTCGTAGTGGTGCGTCGCCAGCCAGCGCGTGTAGCGCTCGGCTTCCGCAGGAGCGCAATTGGCCTGCGGCAGATTACGCGCGATTTCAAGTTCCGGTGTGGGCAGCATGGTGCCCTGACTTGCGAAAACGTCAGGGAATTACAGCAGTCTTCAGTTCGCCGTTCCTGTTCTTCATATCCTGAAATACTTTCGGCAGTCCTTCCAGAGTCACTTCGCCGGTAATGAAGTCGCTGGAGCGAATCTCTCCGCGCGCAATCGTGTCCATGGCCTCGCGCATGAACTGCGGCGTGTGATGGAACGTGGACTTGATGGTGATCTCGGAATAGTGCAGCGCCGCGGGATCAATCTTTACTTCAGTGCCCGTGGGGCAACCACCAAACAGATTCACAGTGCCGCCCTTGCGCACCATCTGCAGCGCCCATTCCCAGGTGATCGCACGTCCGACGGCTTCGATCACCGAATCCGCGCCGCGCCCGCCATCGGTCAGCTGTCGCACCAGTTCCACCGGATTTTCGATTTTGTCCACGTCAAACGCGGCGGTCGCGCCCAAGCGTTCGGCGGCCTTCATCTGGCTCTTGCGCTTGCCGATGGCGATCACGCGCACCTTGCGCTGCGAAAGAATGCGGATAAATTTCAATCCGATCGGCCCGCAACCTATGACCACCACGGTATCGCCGGGATGCACGCTGGTCTCGCGAATTCCGCGCAGCACGCAAGCCAGCGGCTCGGCCATGGCAGCATCCTTAAAAGAGATGCCATCGGGAATTTCGATCATGTTCTGGCGCACAATGCGGCCCGGAATACGGATGTATTCGGCGTAGGCGCCATTATTGAAAAGCAAATCCTCGCAAAGATTCGGCTGGCCCTTGCGGCAGAAGAAACACGCATTGCACGGCGCGGAATTTGCCGGCAACACTCGCATGCCGGGCTGCACACCGCCATTCACATTCTTGCCCGTCTCTTCGATCACGCCGGCGAGCTCGTGCCCAAAAAGCGAAGGAGGCTGAATCATGCGCGCGTGGTATCCGCGCTTCCAGACTTTCAGATCGGTGCCGCAGGTCAACGCTACGGCGACGCGCACCAGGACTTCGTCGTCTCCAATCTTGGGGATATCTACGGTCTCAATTTTCAGATTTTCAGCGCCATACAAAACTGCTGCGTTCATATGCCCACTGCCCTGCCTATGAGTGCTCATTCGTGCCTTATGACTACTTTCAAAGTATTATCCTTCGGATGCGCCGCCAATTCCAGTGCCTCAGCGATTTGCTCCAGGGGAAAGCGATGGGAAATTAATTCGCGCACCGGCAAGCGCCGCTCGAAAACCAGCGCCGCGGATTCCGCCTGATCGTCAACGGATGCGCTGTAGCTCCCCAGGATTTCCTTTTCTTCCACCCCCACTGCCGCCGCCGGAAACTCCAGCCCTAGGACCGGGTCGTTATGGGCAAACAGTAACACGCGTCCGCCCGGTCGCGCGAGCACCAGGGCCTCCGGCACCAATGATGGGTTGGGCACAGCCACCAGGACGGCGTCGGCGCCTCGCCCGCCGGTGCGCTGGCGAATTTCCTGCTGCAAATTTCCTGTCGTGGGATCAAAGACCTCTTTCGCGCCAAAATGCAGACTCGCGGCGCGGCGTCCCGGCATCGGATCGCTCGCATAAACTTCCGCGCCTTCGTATTGCGCAAGAATCATCAGCAGCATACCGATGGGGCCTTGCCCAATGACGAGAACCTGCTCGCCCGCTGCGATGCGCGCTTTGCGGACGGCTTTCAGGCAGGTGTTCACCGGTTCGACGAACGTGGCTTCCTCGAAGCTGACGTCCGCGGGAAGCGCGATCATTCCGCGTTCTACGATCCAGGGCATGGCGCGCACGTATTCCGCAAAGCCACCGCCGTTGGGATCGAAGCCCGCCGTCAGGCCGGTCTTTTTGTAGCCCGCGCACTGCGAAAAAAGTTTCCGTTCGCAATAAAAGCACGCAGCGCACGGAATGTGATGAAAACTGACTACGCGGTCGCCGGGTCTGAACTTCGTGACGCCTGCGCCGACTTTTACCACGGTGCCGGCTAGCTCGTGCCCGAGTATTTGCGGCGGCGGTACAAAACCGTGATGAATCTTCTTGATGTCCGTGCCGCAGATTCCGCAGGCCGCCACACGGAACAACAACTCACCTTCGCCGATTTCAGGAATCGGCACGGATTCGACGATCACCTGCCCTTTACCGCGATACACCCCGGCCCGCATGTGTCCGCGCTTGGGTTGGTGCGCGTGGTGCGATCCGATGTGTTCGATGGTTTGGCTCATCTTCGTCAAACTGTCGCCAATTAGGGCGCCCCCACTCCGGACCGCCGTTCCAGGGTTTGAAATCTTTCCGATATACATGCCACGAATTTATCGAGAAAACGCGCCAGCGATTCTGCCGCCGCCTTGCTGTTCTGCCCCAGCCGCACCAGATCCGGAACGGATGTTGGATGTAGCGCAACCTGTCCGAGGACGCGCGGAATGCTGACCTGCCCTTGGTCCGTAAAAATCCGGTTCATATCGAGCGGCAGGTCATCGTCAACCGTGTCACTGATGGCGCGAATTGCGATCGCCGGAATTCCGTATGCGGCCGATTCCAGGAGTATCTCAAAACTCTCCATCTCCACGGCATCCGAGCGTTCGCCCAAATGGCGCTTCTCTTCCGCTCTACCGACGACGCGCACGGCGCTGTGGAACTGCTCGACCATCGTCGCGCCGCACTCCTCTGCAAACGAGAGCAACGGTGCGCTGCTCGCCAGAGGATTGTTGCTTGGATCCGTCAGCTCTGCTTCCGTGCGAATAAAACGTGCCGCCAGAACTTGCCCCACCTGGTATGCAGACTTGAGCGCGCCCGCCAAGCCAGAAGAAATGCAGAGATTAATTGACTCAGGATCGCTGCCCAGAACTCTCGCCGCTTCCAAATGGGCCTGCTTCACTCCGACTCCAGTCAAAACGACACCGACTTCAGCGAAGCCAACTTCCGCGCAATATACGTCCGCTTCACCCCACTTGCCAGGGCGAAACTTGCGCATCGCATGCCATGGCGCAAATTCATTTTCCAGCGCGAAGGTGACGAGTATTCTCATTGTACTTCTCTACGCCGCTGCCGCATGCGCCACGCGTTTACCACCCGCGCGATTCGCAATGTAGCCATGCTCTTGGTACCAACGCACCGCGCGTTCCAGCGCTGCTTCCACTTTCCCCGGCCTATAGCCCAATTCCCTTGCCGCCTTGTCACTCTCGACAAACATTTTATGGCGCGACATTTTCACGCCTGCTACAGGAATCTGCGGCTCGCGTCCCGTCAATCGCGAACACAATTCATCGGCATACCCAGCCGCCAGCGCAATGGCGTGCGGCAAACGCACACGCGGCGCTGGACGCCCGGTAATCGCCGAAAGCGCATCCAGAATTTGCTTCAGCGTCATATTGCGTGAGCCCAAAATGTATCGTTCGCCAGTGCGACCCTTCTCCGCCGCCAGCAAGTGACCTGCGGCAACATCTTCCACTGCAGCCACGTTCAATCCTGTGTCCACATACGCCGGCATCTTACCCTGCAGGAAATCCAGAATGATGCGCCCAGTCGGCGTCGGCTTCCAATCTCCAGGCCCCACCGGCGCCGTGGGGTTCACGATCACCACCGGGACACCCGCGCGAGCTGCATCAATTACAACTTCCTCGGCCAAGAACTTGGAGCGCTTGTAATGACCGATCATTTCGTCGAGCTTCGCCTGCGTCTCTTCATTCGGCAGCGCGCCGTGTCGCGGCACGGCGATCGTCGCGACCGTGCTGGTATATACGATGCGCTCCACGCCCGCGCGTTGCGCCGCCTCGAGCAATCGCCGCGTGCCTTCTACGTTACTTTCGTAGATCTCCGCGGGCTTCGGCGTCCACAACCGGTAATCCGCCGCCACGTGATACAAGCGTCGCACGCCTTGCATCGCGCGCTCGAGCGAAGCGCCATCGCGCAGATCGCCTGCCACAGGCTCGACAGGAAGGCCTTCCAGCGCCGCCAGGTTACTGCTGCGGCGCACCAGCACGCGCACAGCATCGCCGGCAGCGACGAGTTGCCGCGCAACATGGCTCCCCACAAATCCCGTGGCGCCGGTTACCAGCGTAGTCATAAGGAGTGGCAAACCTGCTTGTGCCGAACCGATTTTTTCTGGCAGATGCTACAGGTGCGGCCACGTGCAATCAACATAGCCGCGTTTACGGAAGCATTGAAGATTCTCGCGCTACGGAAGCCGCAGCGGCGATTTACGGCGAGCGAGGCGCGCATCGCCTAAGTCCGTAGTCCGTTGTGATTTTGCAATTCCTCGGCAGGAATCTGCACGCCGACGAATTTGCGCCGGCCCTGGCGCATGTTGTCGTAGCGCGCGAGGGCATAAAGGGGAAACGCGTTGCGATAGATGTGATACTTCAGATAAAAAACGCAGGGAAAACCGGTGCCGGTAAATTCGTCCTCGTCCCAGGTACCGTTCTCGTTTTGATTCGCCACCAGCCACGCAATTGCACGCTCGACGCAGGCATCGTACGGCCCGCACACCGCGAGCAATCCAATGATGGCCCAGGCCGTCTGCGAAGCCGTGCTCTTCCCTTTGCCCTTCAGCGCGGGATCGTAGTAGGAAAGAATTGACTCACCGAATCCGCCATCGGGATTCTGCACCGAGCGCAGCCAATTGGCCGCAGCCTGGCAATCCGCGCCCTTTGACAGGCCAATCGTCTCCAGAGCGCGCAACACGCTGCTGCTGCCGTAAATGTAGTTCACGCCCCACCGCCCGAACCAGGGACCTTCGGAAGTCTGATCGTGGCGAATAAACGCTCGCGCCCGCTGTATCACTGGGTCATCCGCCGACCAACCCATCAGCCCCAGGCATTCCACGGCGCGCGCCGTAACGTCTGCCGTCGAAGGATCGAGCATAGCATTGTGGTCCGCGAACGGAATGTGATTTAGGAATTGCAGATTGTTTTCGTGGTCAAACGCGCCCCAGCCGCCATCTTCGTTCTGCATGCTGAGGAGCCAGGAAAGCCCGCGCTGCATGGAGCGGCGCAAGCGTTCCGAATCAGGATCGGCCACGCGGCCTAGCGCCATCAGCACGAAAGCTGTGTCGTCCACGTCCGGATAAAATTCATTCGTGAACTCAAACGCCCAGCCTCCGGGCGCGGCGTCCGGATTTTTGACCTGCCAATCGCCTGGCCCGAGAATCTGATTCGCGACAACCCAGCGCTCAGCAGCGATGAGCGACGGATGAGCGGGATCGAGTCCGGCTTCTTCCAGCGACACCATGGCAATCGCCGTATCCCAGACCGGCGAAATGCAAGGCTGCACCCGCAACGTATCGCCTTCCGCAATCTCGTACCGCTCTAGAAAACCGATTTCGCGCGCGACAAGCGGATCCTGGCTGTCGCCGCCTTCGGCCAGGAGCGCAAAGATCGAATTCATCATCGCCGGATAAATCGTGCCCAAACCTTCGCTGCGTTCCAAACGTTCCACCATCCAGCGACGCGCGCGTTCCAGCGCCGTCTTGCGGAATGGTTTCCAGCCAAGTCGTTCGTGCAGCTTCAACCCACGATCGAGCGCTAGGAACACATTGCGCCAGGAGATAACCCGCTTATCCCACTTAAAAGATTTCGGCCTGCCACCAGGAGTTTTGAAAAGTTCGCTGACCGTCACGCCCTCAGGCAGCTGCCAATCCGGCTTATACGCGTAAACCAGCGCCAGTGGGATGACGATTCCGCGCGTCCAGGACGACATCTCATGAATATTGATCGGGAACCAATCCGGCAAGAGCATCAGTTCCGGAGGAATCGAAGGAACTATGCTCCAATCTACCCCGCCCACCATCGCGAGGTAGAACCGCACGTAGGAGTTCGTCGCTTCCAGCCCGCCCAGCTCCAGGACTCGCTCTTTCGCACGCAATAGCGGCGGCGCCGAGGCCGATTCACCCGCCAGACGCAGCGCGACGTAAGCCTTGACCGTGGCGTTCAGCTCAGAAGGACCACCCTCGAAAATGTTCCAACCGCCGTCAGGCAACTGCTTGTGCCGAATGTAGTTCGCAAGTTTTGCTGTTTTTTCGGATTCCAGCTGACCAAGAATGTGGAGGTATAGGATGTAGTCGGATTCCAGCGTGGTGTCCGCTTCCAGCTCGGCCCACCAGTAACCGTCTTGCGTCTGCGCGGAAAGCAGCCAGTTCGTAGCGCGCGCGACGGCTTGCTCGACCTGAAATTCGATGTTTCGACTGCGAACTGTGGCCGTACCCTGCGAACTGTGTTCGTTCGGGGCGTCCACCTGCAGTCTTGCTTTCGGCGTCATCAATCCCTCAGTACTATTTGACAACATTCGCACCGTGTCCAGCCTACCGCGGTGCTCGTCAGGCGACGAATGGCAGCAACTGCGGGTTGCTGCGATCCACCCAATGATGGATGCTCGAATCTATAAATGGCCTACAGATCGCTTTTTACCCTGCTAAACAGGTGCTGCGCGATGGATCGCCGTGCAAAAACAGCCCACCCTGCAGCCCAAATTCCACGGTGTTCACGCTAACGCTAATATTATCTTTGGGTTTGCCCTTAGGGTCAACTAAAAACGGGCTGCCCGTTCCCATCACCAATAGATGTACGCGGAGGCCAGATGGCTGCTTAAAATGTTTCAATTATGCAAACGGCCGGGAAAAGTGTGCAAAAGTATTGTCGGAATTTCCCACAACCGCCGGGCAGGCTCGACGCAAAAGCGAATAGAAACCGAAATGGATGTCCCACGCTACAGATAAATCGCTACTGGATATCGATCGCCGCACCCAGCGGCGCGCGACGCACCCTACTCGACCGCTTTCTCTTCCTCCAATTTGCGCACCCTTTCCGCCAGTTCGGGTAAACGCGACAACCAGCCATACTGCTCCTTGAATCGCGCGAACGGCCTCGCCGGAGTACCCCAAACCGTCTGGCCGCGCCGTATCGTCTTGTTGCTCGGGATGCCGGCCTGCGCCCCGATGATCGCATCGTCTTCCAGCGTGCAGTGCGGGGCGATGCCGACTTGGCCGCCGATCAGCACCTGGGTGCCAACCGTGCAGCTGCCGGAAATCCCCACTTGGGCCGCGATGACCGTATTTCTACCGATGCGGACGTTATGGGCGACCTGCACCAAGTTATCAATCTTGACGCCAGTTCCAATTTGGGTCGCGTCCAGAGAACCACGGTCAATCGTGGTGTTGCAGCCAATTTCCACGTCGTTGCCAATTTCCACGCTGCCGATCTGCGGGAACTTGATGTGACGGTCGTCACCGAACACATATCCGAAGCCGTCGCCACCGATCACTGCGCCGCTGTGGACTTCCACACGATCCGCGAGACGAGCGCGGGCGTACAACGTCACGCGAGGATGCAGCCAACAGTTCTCGCCGACGCGCGCGCTGCGGCCCAAAAAGCAAAATGCATCCACCGCAGTGCCCGTGCCAATTTCCACTTCGTCTTCGATCACAACGTACGGCCCGACGCGGATGTTGGGAGCGAGCTGCGCAGTCGCTGAGACGATTGCAGTGGGATGAATTTCCGGACGCAGCGGAGGTCGCGGGAGCAGCCAGGCGGCCGCCTTCGCGAAGGCGAGCTTCGGATTTTCGACTTCCAGAATTGTCTTGCCGGGCAAGACCGTGCCCGGCGCAGCGAGGACGCAGCGCGCCGCCGACGCCGCCGCTCGTTCGAGGTGGCGCGGCGAATCCGCGTAGATCAGATCCTCCGACTTCGCGCCCTCTGGATTCGCGACTCCAGATATTGGCGTTCGCGCGTCTCCCAGAATTTCAGCGCTCAGATGCTCCGCAACTTCACCAGCCGTGTGAATCATCACTGCACCTCGTCAGAAAAATGAATCGTGGCAAAAAAATCGCGCTCCGCACTACGCCTCAATCTAAAATGAATAAATCGGCGGCTCACCAGGCGGGCGCGTTTTCCATCTTTTGTGTACCCAAAGCCACTGGTCCGGATGCGCGCGCACAAAATCCTCAATCACTCGAGTAAACCGCTGCGTATTCTCCCGCACGTCCGCCTCTTCATCGCCCGTGCGCGCCAGCTCGACGGGCGGTTCGAATCGCAGCCGGTACTTCTGCAGAGAATCGTCCCAGAAAAGAAACCCGGGAACCACGGCCGCGTCCGTGCGCAAAGCAATGCGCGCCAAACCGGAAGTAGTAGAAGCCGGAATGCCAAAAAAATCTACGAATACTCCCTCTTCGATCGCGGTGTTGTGATCCGAGAGAATACCCACCGTGCCGCCGTCCCCCAGAACCTTCAAAATCGCACGCGCGGATTTATTTTTATCAATCGGACGATTCCCTGACAGACAACGGTAACGATTAATCAGCGCATCCACGCGCGGGTTGGAAATCGGTCGAACCAGAAAATGCAGCGGGTGCCCGTAGAGTGCGTGCGCAAACGAAGACAGCTCCCAAGCGCTCATGTGCCCGGTCAGAAACAGCACACCTTTGCCGCGGCGTTGCCCCAAATCGAAATTCTCAGCGCCATCAACCACCACGATGCGCGCGATGTTCTGCGGGGTGTACCGCGGAAATTGCGAGAACTCGCCAGCCATCCAGCCGATTTGGCGAATCATCCCCCGAATGGCGTCCTTGCGTTTCGCCCCGCTCCAGTCTGGAAACGCCAGCTGCAGATTGAACATCGCGGCACGGCGCAATGGCGTGCGGAATCCGTAGGCCACGGACGCGAACGACGCGCCCACGAATCGCGCGGCCGGACGCGGCAACAGCCCCAGCAATTTTAGGCCTGTCCAGGCGACGGCGTATTCAAGCCATTCCCGCATAGCCGGCCATTATGCAAGAGCCCGCAGAGCGGATGCCAGCAATCGTTCCATGAATGTGTTGGCAACGCCTGTTGCGATTGCCTATAGCCGTGATCATTCGCGATTATCCGTTGCGCCAAGCGCGCGCGGCGCCGCGCTTCGCGAAACAAGATTCGCGGCAGGGATGTTAGACTCATCGCGCTTTGCACGAACTGGCGCAATCTCGGCGCAGGACAAAGATCGCGGCGCTCGTCACGGCTGGCCTAGTGATTTTGGTGTCGCTGTTCGCAAACCTCGGCGCCATCGGCTTGGTCGGTCCCGATGAACCTCGCTATGCATGGATCGCGCGCGCCATGGCGGAAACCGGCGACTGGGTTACGCCTCGGCTCTGGGGCGTTCCATGGTTCGAGAAACCGGTCCTCTATTACTGGGCAGCCGCCATTGGATTCTGGATACATTTGTCGGCAGAATGGGCGGCGCGTTTGCCTTCCGCCTTCGCAGCGCTGGCAGCAGCGCTCGCGATAGGCGTGTTCGCTTGGCGCCACTATAGCGGAGACGAGGATTTCGCCGCCAGCCCGGCTCTGCTCGCGCCCATAATTTTTTCCACCAGCGTTGCGGCCATCGGATTCGCGCGCGCGGCTACTCCAGACATGCTATTTACCGCGGCGATCACCTTGGCGATGGTCTGCGCTGCAAGCGTCTTGAGGCGAGCCGGAGCCTTGCGCGCTCCGGACAGCACGTCTGTGGAAAATCAAGCACACAATCTGCTTGCGCTCCTCTTGTGGGGAACGTTTCTCGCCGTCGGAGTGCTCGCGAAAGGTCCAGCAGCGGTAATACTCGCGGGGGGAGCCGTCGGGATTTGGGCACTCGCCACATCGCAGTGGCGCGCAACAATCCGGCTGGCGCATCCGCTTGCTGTCGTGGCCTTCTGTGCGGTGGCGCTGCCGTGGTACGTGCTCTGCGCGCTACGCAATCCCGACTTTCTGCACGTTTTTATTTTTCAGCACAATTTCGAACGCTACTTGACGCCGCTTTTTCGGCACCAGCAGCCCTTCTGGTTTTTCGCGCCCATCACAATTCTGGCGCTTCTTCCATGGCCCGCATTCTTGATTGCTGCAGCACAGGAAGCGCTGCGATTGTGGCGCGAAAAATCCTGGAAACATTCTCCGGGTTTCTTCGCCGCCTGCTGGGCTATCTTCCCCACCGTTTTCTTCAGCTTTTCGCAATCGAAGCTGCCAAGTTACATTCTCCCCGCTGTCCCCGCGCTGGCGTTGGTTGCGGCAATCAGCGCCGGCCGCGCGTATCAGAGAAGTCGGTCGAACGCGCTCATGCTCAGCTCCGCAATCGGCGTGACCTGGATTTTGCTGGCCGCGCTGTTTCTGTACGCGACGCATAAGCGTCCATTCACAGACATGAGCCGCCCCATCGCATCATCGGTGGTGCTGGCTCTGGCACTCGCCGTCGTGGTCGCCGTGGGAAATCTCTACGCCGGAATGCGCAGGAACTTTCGTCTGGCGGTGATCCTCTGTAGCCTGTCCGCCGTCGCGACTCTCGAACTCGCCAATTTCGCGGTCCTGCCGTCGTTGGACCCCTATGTCTCGGCCAGGCCGCACGCACAGTTCTTGCGCAACGACCTTCATCCCGAGCGAATTTTCACGTATCAGCTACGACGCACGTGGAAATTCGGCCTCGCCTTCTATTTCCATCGCGAAATCCCGGAATGGTCGCCGCAGGATCCAGACGCAGCTCTGGTGCTTACGTCACGCGAGGGGTTCGAAAAAATCGTAAAGGCGGGAAGATTTCGCGGCGCGGAGGAGCCGCCGCAACAAGGTATCCTATACGTCCCCGTGCAGGCCGCTCCGCGCTAGTTGCTCGGAGCGCGAGACGTCGCCGGCAGATTCAGCAGGAAGAAACTGACCACCTGACTTTCATAATTCTTGCGGTCATCGTCCGACATGTCCGGATAACTCGTGCGATCGCGAATCATCTGCTTTGGCTCCGGCGCACGGGTGAACAGCTCCGTCATGCCCCTGGCCAGATCCGGGCGATCGTCTGACACGAAGAAAAGCTTCGGAATGCCCTTGGTTCGGATGAGCTGCGCCGTCACCGGCGGCTGATTCCGATATTGATAATTGAGCATGCGAAATCCTAGGTCGCAAAATTTGCTCACGTAGGGCAATACCGTAAGACCCGAGCGTTTCACTTCGATCCGCACCATGTCGCGCGGATCCGCATAGGCATCGTCCACGATAAACGCGGAAACTCGCGGATCAGAGACCGCATTCTCCATCACCACATATCCGCCCATATCCACGCCCCACAGCCCAAAATGCTTCGGGTCCACGTCGTCGCGCGTGGCCAGCGCGTTCATCGCCGACTGCAACTCCGCCACTTCGCGATAGCCGATCGTCGTAACGCCAGGGCTGGTACCGTGCGCGGCAAAATCAAACAGAAAAACGTTGAACTGCTGGTCCTGCAGCGCAGTAACCAGGGTCAATACGTCCGAGCGTTGCGAATGGAAGCCGTGACAGACCACGATGGTCGGCGAGCCGCGCAATCCCGGATAGAACCATCCGTCGCGCGTCCCGCCATTGGCAATCGGAAACGAAAACGCCACCGGATGCCCCATCATCACGTTCAGATCAACGCTTGAGTCCGCATGCGCAGTGTGGAGCACTTGATACAACAGAAATCCGGAAAGGGCGGCAACAGACACAAATAGGAAGAGCGCAATCGCGAAGAGTCCCGAGAGGAGCTTAGCGATACGCGTTGTTGGATAGCGTAGTTCTGAGAGGAAAGCCATCCGGTGAGCGCGGGCGCACCCAATTCTCGCCTCGGCGAGTTGCATGGTAGCACAATTTCCCGCAAGTGCAGGGTAGCCTGATGGTACAGGCAGTTACATTTCAGACAAATTCCCCAAAGCGCCAGAACCTGCATGCGTTGCGTAGCTACGCCGCCGGCAAGCCCCGCCAGTTGGGTTCTACCGCCGCCCGTGCTTATAATGGCTTGGGGGTTGTTTCCTTTAATACATGCAGATTGTTGATCTCCGGCAAATTCAGGCGCGGACCCTGGACCCGCTCTTCCAGGAAGAAACTCGCCACTGGCGCGACGAGTTGCATTGGGACTATCGCTCTTCGATTGAGCTGATTCGCAGGTTCGTCGATGCTCGATCGCTGGGCGGCTACGTGGCCATGGAAGATGGCAATCCCGCGGGATATGGCTTCTATGTCCTCGAAGATCACAAAGGGCTCATCGGGGGATTGTTCGTTTCTTCCCGCTTTTCGCAGGCGCCTGTCACTCGCTCACTGGTCACCGAAATGGTGACGGCGCTGCACGCCACTCCTCGCCTGGAACGCGTCGAAGCGCAGCTAATGCCCTTCGGCACCGAACTCGATCCTGAATTTCTCTCGCAGTACTTCAAGTTATACACACGGCAGTTCATGTTGCTGACCCTCGCGGACGCCAAGCTCAGCGGAACGCCTCTTTCCACCGGCCTGCGCCTGGAGCCGTGGACGGATCGCGCGTTTGAATCCGCCGCCCGCCTGATTCATCTGGCTTATGTCGATCATGTGGATGGGGAAATCAACGACCAGTACCGCACCGAATCCGGCGGAATGAAATTCCTGCGCAACATTGTGTTGCTACCCGGCTGCGGCCAATTCTTGCCGGAGGCTTCTTTCCTGGTGCGTCCCGCGACGGGCGAGCGGCCCATCGGCATGGTGCTGACGTCCACCGTGGATGAACGCGTCGGCCACACCACCCAAATCTGCGTGATGCCCGGATATCAAGGCCACGGGATCGGCCGGGCCTTGATGGAAAGCTCCATTCAAGCGCTGCGGCGCAGGCGTTACGACTCTCTATCGCTCACGGTGACTAGCATTAACACTTCTGCCGTACGCCTCTACGAGCATCTGGGATTTCGCACCATCAAGAAATTTGCAGCAGGCGTCTGGCGGGGTTAGCGGGGTTACTTTTTTACGCGATCCTTCAGCAGGACTTTCAGCTCGTCCATGAATTCCTTCACATCCTTAAAATCTAGATACACAGAAGCGAATCGCACGTAAGCCACTTTATCCAGCTTCTTCAACTTCTGCATGATGTGCTCGCCAATGTCTTTCGTGGTGCGCTCGCGCTCCGGCGCCTCGCTGACGAACTGCTCCGCCTCATCCACAATCATTTCCAACTTGCCCACCGGCACCGGCCGCTTCTCGCAGGCCTTCAGTAAGCCTTGCAACAGTTTGGCGCGTTCGAATTTTTCGCGCCGCCCATCCTTCTTGATCACCATGTAGGGAATTTCGTCAATGCGCTCGTATGTCGTGAAACGGCGGCTGCATTTCAGGCACTCGCGTCGCCGGCGGATCAGATCGCCGGTGCGCGCCTCGCGCGAGTCCACCACTTTATCGTCGAGATTCGTGCAGAAGGGGCATTTCACCGCGCTTCCTCTCCCGGTTTCGCAGGTTGCACGCCGAGCGCAATTTCTTTCGCCACAGACTCGGCTTCATGCTCGGCCGCAGTCGCCATCTTGCGTAAATCGCCCATGGACCATCCTTCGCGGAACAGCAGCGGCAATCCCGCCAGGCTGCAAGATGCAAACGTGAGCAGCCACACCACGATGGACATCGTCGCCGCCGGCACCTTTTCTACTCCAAAGATCAGCGTCAAGACAACAAACGTCGCGACCTGCGCGCCGCCGCCCACGCCGGGAAATTGCACCGCGGAACCGACCATGGAAAATGCCAGCACCAGTGCCGCGTCAGCCAGAGTCAGTTCGCCCAACCTGCCGCCAAACGCGTGCGCCGCCCACCAATAGCACACCACGATGAGGAACCAATGCACGGCCGAAAGCGTGATCAAAGCTCCCAGGTCATTCCAAGTTCGTATGCCCTGCAATCCTTCCGCGAACCCTTCCAGCAGCGCAATAATCTTGCCCCGCCAACCGATGCGCCACGACGGTTTCTTCAGCCGCAGCGCCAACCATTCTGCGCCATGATAGCGAAAATAAATCAGAAACCCGACGGCCACCAACAACCCGACAAGCAGCAAACTGCCCGCCGAACGCGTCAGTTTCAACAACGACTCGTCTGCAGCACTGACGGTGCCACGCTGCTCGAACTGCAGCAACGCAGATCCCGCAATCACCGCAGTAGCAGCCACATCGAAGATGCGCTCCAGAACGTAAACACCGAACATGCGAGGGATCGAAAGCCCATCCTTCTTCGCGATCAGCACAGGTCGAATCGGCTCGCCCGCACGGCCCAGCAAGAATGTGCAAGTGAATCCCATCAGCGTCGCGCTGTAGACATTACCGAAATGTGTCGCGCCCAAAGTGCGCGAAAAACGCATCCAGCGCAGCGCGCGAATCGCGAAACACACATAGATCGTCGCCACCGTGAGCACCAGCAACGAAAGCCGCGCATCCCGCAGCGACTGCCCCACCGTGGACCACTGAAACCCTTCCAGAGTGATCGAATTGCGAAACTTATAGACCAAACCGCCAAGCGCAACCAAGGCCAGCAGCAGGAAGAAAATCCGACGTGAAGTGCGCAGCATTGATTTTGCACCGTAACAGCAAGCTTCCAAGAGGTCAAGGCAGGTTTCGCGTTTCAT
Source organism: uncultured Acidobacteriota bacterium (assembly GCA_963786205.1). GTDB lineage: Bacteria > Acidobacteriota > Terriglobia > Acidiferrales > UBA7541 > Palsa-295. The sequence goes on along the minus strand of CAWAYG010000005.1, from coordinate 935,841 downwards.
TCGCGACGCCGCCAGAAATCCATCGCGGCGCTTGTGTTCCCGCCGCCAAGCTAGTTAAGATGCGGCACAATGCAAGCCTCCGCGGAGACACAAGGCCGCTCGACGCTACACATCGTCCGGCGCGCGGAACTTTCTAGCCCCGGATTGCGTTACATCTTGTGAGGCTGAAAGGGAATGCAAGCTGCGAGGCTAGAGAAGATTGGAGCCGGACGCCCAACTGGTGCAGGGATGTCTCCGGGGCGAAGGGCCGGCCTGGGAGGAGCTTGTGCGCCGGCACACGCGGCGCGTTTTCAATCTATGCTACCGGTTCACCGGCAACTCCACAGAAGCCGAGGACCTCAGCCAGGATGTTTTCTTGCGCATCTACCGCACGCTTGCGAGTTACCAGCCGGCTTTCGGAGCGTTTCCCACGTGGCTCACCAGCGTCACGCGCAACCTGCTGGTGGATCATTACCGGCGCACGCGGCGCGACCGCTTGACGGATTCGATCGAGGATGCGATGCCCAAGCTGGAGAACAAACAATCGGCCGCGCGCACACCGGACAAGCTGGCGCTAGCTTCGGAATTGAGCGAGCAATTGCAGCAAGGCCTTTCGCGGCTTTCGCCGGAATTGCGCGAGGCGGTGATCTTGCGCGACCTGCAGGGCCTCGATTACCGCGAGATTCAAACCGTTCTGGAAGTGCCCGAGGGTACGGTAAAATCCCGCATTAACCGCGGGCGCATCGAGCTGGCGCGCATCTTGGAAGAAATGGGGCTTCGACCGCAGAATTGATTCGCGGGAGTGAGAGTATGACGGACTGGAACTGCGCACGAACCGAAGAAAGGCTGAGCGATTTTCTCGACGGCACTCTTTCGCCCGCGGAAGCAGCGGAAATTTCCGCGCACGCCAGCGGTTGCGATGCCTGCGGCAAGCTGGTCAAGCAAGTCGGCGGCCTCGTCCATCAGATGCGCGCGCTCGATGCGCTCGAAACTCCGCCGCAGTTAATTCCCAAGATCCTCGAAAGCACCCTCGGCCCGCGGCGCGAGCAAAGCGCCGGCTGGCAGCGCTGGATCGCATGGGTCCCGCAATTCTGGCAACCGCGATTCGCAATGGGAGCGATCACGGTAGCGGCAACTTTATTGATCGTCCTTTACGCCACTGGAATTTCCCCGGCGAAACTGAAGAAGGCCGACCTCAGCCCCGCGAACGTTTTTCGCACCGCCAACAGACAGGTGCATCTCACCTACGCGCGCAGCGCCAAATTCGTGAACGACCTCCGCGTGGTATACGAAATCCAGACGCGCTTGCAGCCCGACGCCGAACCTTCCCCTTCCATCACGCCGGCCCCCGCGCCGCAACAGAACTCGCAGCCGCCTTCCGTGAATCCGCAGGAAAAATCGCAGACCGCGCCGCATCCCAGCCACAGCCAGTCGCGCAACAGCACTATGCTGGCGTTTCTGCTCCACGGCAATTGGGCGGAAAATGTTGGCGCGATCGTGATTGGTAACGTCCCCAGGAGGCCTCGATGAATTGTGCGGTGCACACCGATGCCCCGGCCACCGGTTTTTGCCGCAATTGCGGAAAAGCGCTATGCCCGCAGTGCACGCGCGAAGTGCGCGGCGCGCTTTACTGCGAGGACTGTCTCGCGGGACTGCTCGGAGCTCCGCCCGCGCCAGAACCCGGAAAGGCGGAAGTGAATCCCGGACTCGCTGCCACGCTGGGCATCATTCCGGGCCTGGGCGCTGTGTACAACGGCCAATACTTGAAGGCTCTGATTCACGTGCTGATCTTCGCCGGACTCATCGCGGCCCTCAGTAGCGACCTGCCCGACGCCTATAACGCATTCCTCGGAATCGCTCTCGGCTGTTTTTATTTTTACATGCCCATCGAGGCCTATCGCACCGCACAGGCCCGCAAAAAGGGAGAGCCCGAACCGGCTAATTTGATCGAAGGACCCGACCGCAAACCGATTGGCGCGTTTGTGCTGATTGGCATCGGCATTCTGGTGCTGCTCGCGAACTTCGGCCTGTTGCAGCGCGAGTGGTTTTCCAAAAGCTGGCCCGTAGCATTGATTCTGGTGGGCGGATGGATCCTGTGGGATCGTCTGCACAAGAATTCCTAGGGAAGAGCCTAGGGAAGAACCCAAGGAAGCGAAAGATGAGCGACTCAAATCGAACGTTGTGCCACTGCCTGCACTGCAAAATCCGCGGCCTGATGGGTCCGCTGATGATCATCACCGTCGGCGTGCTTTTCCTGATCGGCGAATACACGCGCTTCAGTTTTTTGGAACTTTGGCCAGTCCTATTAATCGTCGCCGGTGTCGTTCTCACCGCGCAGTCGCTTGCTTCCAAAGAAGGCCATCTCGGCTCGTGAGGCGCGCGTGAGCAACGGTGGACAACAACGCAGCTCGATGTTCAGCGGCTTGCTCCTGATCGTCCTCGGAATCCTGTTTCTCCTCGCCCGCTTCCATCCGGACCTGGGAATTTGGCACTTATTCTGGCGCTTTTGGCCCGTGCTGATCATTCTGTGGGGCATCTCCAAGCTCGTGGATCACATGAGCGCACAGCAAACCGGAGACGCGCGCCCGCCATTACTAACCGGCGGCGAAGCGGCGCTGCTCATCCTGGTGGTTTTCGTTCTGGCGGGGATGGGAATTTATTCGAAGGTACGCGAAAAACATCCTGACATGAACATTGACCTCGATGTTTTCAACCACAAATCCTCGCAAAGTGAAGAACTCCCACCGAAAACAATTCCCGCCGGCGCGCACGTCATGGTCACGACGGCGATGGGAAATATCGTGGCTCACGTGGGCGATGGCAACGAGTTGCGCGTCAGCGTCACTGAAACCGCAGAGGCCTCGAACGAATCGGCCGCTGAGGATCTCTCGAAGTCACTGAAAGTGGTGATCGAGCAAACCAAAGACGGCTATAGCGTTCATCCCGTAAATCAAGAAACGGACGCAGGACACATTACCGTGGATTTCGATTTGACTCTTCCCAAGCGCATCTCGCTTTCCGCCGATTCGCGTCACGGCGACGTAGCTGTCTCGGGCCTGGCTGGCGCCGTCAGCGTCACCACGCAGAGCGGCGATATCGAAGTGCACAACATAGAATCGGACGTAACCGCCCAGCTTGTGAAGGGTAACGCGCGCATCGACGATATCACGGGCAGCGTGCGCATCACCGGCCACGGAGACGAAATCGAGTTGAACGACGTCGCGGGCGACGCCACCCTGCAGGGCGAATTCTTCGGCCCCGTGCGTATCCGCAACGTCACCAAGACTACGCATTACACTTCGCAGGCCGGCGATCTCACCCTGTTGCACCTCACCGGACTGCTCGAACTGGATTCCGGCCAGATTGACATCTCAGACGTGGGCGGCTTCGCCAAACTCGCCACCCATGACAAGGACATCCAGGTAGAAAATGTCGCCGGCCGCCTGGACATCGCCGGCACGCACGGCGACATCAAGGTGACGTACGCTCAACCGCCGCGCGAAGAAATCAACATCGCGAATGGCACGGGAGAAGTGGAACTGACGCTGCCCGCAAAATCGAGCTTCGAAATTTCCGCGATTTCGCGTTCCGGTGAAGTGCAGAGCGATTTCGAAGCGCCAGGGTTGCAGCCCGCGGACGACAACGGCACAGGCCGCCTCAGCGGCAAAGTCGGCTCCGCCGGCCCGAAAATCCAGATTGCCACCAGCTACGGCACCATCTACCTGCGCAAATCTTCCTGAACTTTTTCCTGAACTTCGCCGCCCCGCAAGCGCTCCAGCGTCTTGAAAAAATCCGGAAACGAAACGCCTACGCACTCGGAGTCTTTGATCACCGTATCGCCCTCGGCGCCCAGCGCCGCTACTGCCAGCGCCATCGCGATGCGATGATCGCCCTGAGGCTCGACCTTCGCGCCGTGCAGCTTCGTTGCGGGCGAGCCGCCCGCGCGGCCCTCCACACGCAATCCGTCGGGAAATTCTTCCAGGCGCGCGCCCATCTGGCGCAATCCTTCCGCGAGTGTCGCGATCCGGTCGCTTTCCTTCACGCGCAATTCCTCGGCGTCATGAATCTCAATTCCCCTCTCCGTAAACGGGCCCAGCGCCGCGAGCATCGGCAATTCATCAATCATTTCCGCCACTTGTGCGCCAGAGATGCTGCCACCCACCAGCGGCGCGTGGCGCACCGAAACGTCGCCAATGAGTTCTCCATCGCGCAATTGCACCGACGCCAGATTGATCGACGCGCCAATCGAAATCAGAAAATCCAACACGCGCGAGCGTGTGGGATTCAGCCCCACATTGTGCAGCATCAGCGACGATTCCGGCAGCACCAGCGCCGCGCCGATCAGGAACACCGCCGACGACAGGTCGCCTGGAACAATCAACTGCCGTGGCTGCATTTTAGGACGCGGCTCGATGCGAACTTCGCCCTTGGCCACTGTGACGTTCGCCCCAAATTCGCGCAACGCCACTTCGGTGTGATCTCGCGTGCGGACTGATTCCCGGACCGTGGTCGCGCCCTCCGCATACAAACCAGCCAGCAGAATCGCCGACTTCACCTGCGCGCTCGGCACCGGTGGCGTGTAATCAATGGCCTGCAGTTTTCGGCCACGAATTTCCAGCGGCGCGCGGTCTCCATCGGCGCTGTGGATGTCCGCACCCATTTGCCGCAAGGGGTCAACCACTCTGCGCATGGGCCTGCGGCGTAGTGAACTATCGCCCGTAATCGTGGAGGTGAAAGACTGCCCGGCTAGAACGCCGGACATCATGCGAATCGTCGAACCGGAATTTTCCGCGTCAATCGTTCGGCGGGAAGCTTTCAATCCATCGAGCCCCTTTCCCGCGATGCGCACATGTTCGCCCTTTGCATCCACCCTAATGCCCAGCCGACGGAAACATTCCAGCGTGCTGGCGCAGTCCGCCGCGGGAGAATAGTTGCGAATCTTGCTGGTACCCTCTGCCAGCGCAGCCAGAATCGCGTAACGGTGCGAAATGGATTTGTCCCCAGGGAGTTCCACCACTCCACCGATGCTTCCGCCAGGCGAAATTGTCTTCTTTGCCATCGCAAGATTCTAGCATGGCGCGATTTGCTTCCCCGGTATGCGGCAGGTATCATGAACCTCTCATGCCCGTGGCCCTTCGGAGATTGCTTCCAACATTTCTCGCCGCTCTGATTCTCCTAACCGGCCCTTCGGCAACAAGAGCGGACGACACCCCCACGATTTTTCCCCTCAGCCAGGTGCAGCCGGGTATGAAATGCGTCGTCTACACGATATTCACCGGCGACGAGATCGAAAAAGTGGACCTGGTCGTTCTGGGCGTGCTGCACAACGCGCTCGGTCCCAAGCAGGACATCATCCTCGTCCAGCTTCTGGGCGAAAAGGCGGAACATACCGGCGTGGTGGCCGGCATGAGCGGCAGCCCTGTCTATTACGATGGAAAATTAGTGGGCGCTCTGTCGCTGAAGCTCGGCGCCTTCACCAAGGAAGCCATCGGCGGCGTGACTCCCATTGAAAACATGCTGGATGTGGGAAAAACGCCAGATGCCCCGCCGGTGCCCAATGCAGGTTCCGCCGCCAGCGTTCAACCGACGAATACCGGAACCGCGTATTCCGAGCCGCGTATTCCGCTCCCCGAAAATTTCGCGCGCCAGACCAGCGCTGGTGCAGGCCAATTTCTGGTGCCCATCGAAACCCCGCTGATTTCCACCGGCCTGTACCCGGAAACGATCGCGCAATTCAGCAAGCAGCTCTCCGGATGGGGCATGACGATGATGGCGGGGGGCACCGCTGCGGCCACGACCGAGGACGCACAGCTGAAACCAGGCGACATGGTCGGCGTGGAATTGATTCGCGGTGATCTCTCGATCACCCCCGGCTGCACCGTCACAACCGTAGACCACGGCAAAATCCTCGCCTGCGGCCATCCCATATTTTCCTTCGGCAACGTCTCCATGCCGCTGGCCCGCGCGCATGTGGTCACGACGCTTGCTTCCGCGATGGCTTCCACAAAAATCATCACCACTGGCGGGACCATCGGCACGCTCACGCAAGATCGCGTCACAGCCATTGCGGGACATTTGGGTGACGGACCGCCGATGATCCCCGTGGAGGTGACCCTCGTCTCCGGCGACGCGCAAAAACAATTTCATTTTGAAGTGATCGAGAGTCCGCAGCTCACTCCGGTGCTGGTGGCCGTGGCAACCTACAACGGAATCGTAGGCAACACGGCGTACGGCGAAGGTTCCACGCTGCAACTCGACGGCGAGATTACGATCAAGGGACACAGCACTGTCACACTAAAAGATCTGTTCGCGCCGACCGATATGCCTGTACCCGGCGGATTTTTTGTCGCCACCGACGTGCAGAGTATTTTTGCGCAGATCTACTCAAACCCTTACGAAGTCCCGCACGTCGCCAGGATTCATCTGCGCGTAACCGCGTTGCCAGAGCGCCGCGCCGCAACCATTGACGACGCCTGGGTCGAAGCGAACGAAGTGCGCCCGGGCCAGGCCGTCAACGTTAAAGTCCAACTGCGCCCTTATCGCGGCCCCGCGTTCGTTCAGGAATTTCCCATCACGATTCCCATGCAGGCCGCGCGCGGTTCGCTGCAACTCGTCATCAGCGACGCGGAAACCGTGAATCGCAGCGTGCAATCGCTCGCAGCGAGCTCTCAGGGCCAGTTGCCCGGCCTCGAAGAGCAAATTAAACTGATCAACCGCACGCACCAGAATGACCGCTTGTACGCCACGCTGTTGCAACCCACGCCCACATTGATGGTCGAAGACAAAGTGATGCCCAATGCGCCGGCATCCGCAATCAATGTGCTGGACCAGCGGCAAAGCCCCGGCGGCGCGCGCCTGCTGTATCAGTCCACCGCGGGAGAATGGTCCGTCGAAATGCATCAGGTAATTTCGGGTGAGCGCACGCTGACGATTACGGTGAAGTGACGGCTCGCCTTAAAGACGCCCCGCAGTAAAGGAGATTTGCAGCAATGACACGGCGACTCATCTTGACGTGCCTTCTGGCAACGGGGCTCACCGCGCCTGCCCTCGTGTACGCCGAGCACACACATTTCTGGCGGCAATCGGACTACTCGGACTTCGAGAAAGGCACGGCCAAAGGTGTCGCCATCCGCAGCGACGGCAAGCTGGTCCCCGCCCCGCAATTCGCGGCGTTCTCCGATCCTGATTTGATGTATCTCTGGGCGCTGCGCACGGATTCGCGCGGCCGCATATACGCGGCAGGCGGCTCGGACGCAAAGGTCCTGCGCTTCGACGACCCAGCCAAGCCCACCACAGTTTTCGAAGCCCCGGAGCTCTCCGCGCAGACCATCGTATTCGATGCGCACGATAATCTCTACGTGGGCACAACGCCCGATGGCAAAGTCTACAAAGTCACGCCCGACGGGCAGAAGAGCGTCTTCTTCGATCCCAAAGCGAAATACATCTGGGCGCTAGCGCTGGACGCGCAAGGAACTCTGTTCGTCGGTACCGGAGACAAAGGCGAAATTTTCGCCGTAGCTCCCGACGGCAAGGGCCAGCTCTTTTATCAAAGTGACGAACGCCACGCGCGCTCGCTCGCCTTCGACGTAAAAGGCAATCTTCTAGTCGGCACCGATCCAGACGGATTAATTCTGCGCGTCGAAATCGCACGCGCGACCGGCTCCAAGGATTCGCAAGCTGCGCCGAAAGCCGGCGCGTCCTTCGTAGTCTACGAAACGGACAAGAAGGAAGTCACGTCGCTCCTCACCGATTCCAGCGGCAATCTCTACGCCGCCGCCATCGGCGAAAAGCAACGCACCGCGACCCCGGGCCCGCAACCATTGATCACTCCGCAGCCTGCGTCAACGACACCAGCGCTCACGGCACAGGGCGCCGTAACCTTAGCCCTCCAGGCCGCCGCGGCCGCGCAACCTCCTCCCGCGTTCTCTCTCTTCCCTTCCACCACCGGCGGCGCGCAAGTAGTGAAGATTTCCCCCGCAGGCTCGCGCGCAACGCTCTGGACCTCGCGCGACGACCTCGTATTCTCCATGGGGTTCTCGCCGAATGGAAAAATCCTTCTCGGCACGGGAAACAAAGGCGCGATCATCGAGCTCCAAGGCGACAATATTTATTCCATCGTCGCCAAAACCGCGTCGTCGCAAGTAACCAGCTTGATCGCAGGACGCGATGGCCAGCTCCTGGTAGGCACCGCCAATCCCGGAAAAATTTTCACGCTCGGTCCAGGCCAGGAAGCGCAAGGCACCTTCGAATCCGACCCCTTCGACGCCAAAATTTTTTCGCACTGGGGACGCCTGACCTGGTGGGGCGAAAACGGCGCCACGCCGGGAAAAGTTTCCTTCTACGCGCGTTCCGGCAACACTTCCAATCCGGAAAAAGAATGGAGCCCGTGGTCGGGCCCATACAAAAGCGCAAGCGGCGAATCCGTAAGCTGTCCGCCGGCCCGCTTCCTGCAGTGGAAAGCGGTATTCCAAGTCGCCGACAAGCGCGATGCGCCGGAAGTTTCCTGGGTCAGCGTCGCCTACCAACCGGAAAATGTCGCGCCCGTCGTGGACGAAATCGCCATCCAAGATCCCGGCGTGCGCGTGCAGGGATTTTCAGTCTCGCCCGGGGGTCCCACAACTGCAGCGTCCGTGCAACTCAAGACCCCACAGCGTACTACAAGCGGCGCCAATCCCTTTCCCAACATCGGCGCGATGCTCGATAACACCTCGTCAAAATCGCTGAAGATGGACGTGCCGCCGCAAGGCTTCGAGGAAAAAGGCTATCAAAGTGTCCTCTGGAGCGCGCACGATGACAACGACGATGATCTGGTTTTCTCGGTTTACTACCGCGGTGAAGGTGAACAAACCTGGCGCCTGCTGAAAAATAAACTCACGCAGCGCTTTTATTCCTGGGACAGCACCACCATGCCCGACGGCGCGTACTATCTGAAAATTGTCGGCTCGGATTTACCCTCAAATCCCCCAAGCCAGGCGCTCACCAACGAACGCATCAGCGAGCGCTTTGAAATTCAAAATACTCCGCCGCGAATCGAAAACCTCCGCGCGGACACCAGCGGCGCGGCGGCGAAGATTACATTTGATGGAATGAGTTCGGGCCTGGCGATCACCCGCGCGCAATACAGCGTAGATGCCGGCGACTGGCTAATCGTTTTTCCCGCTAGTGGACTGTCGGATGGGCCAAAGGAAAGCTATCAGCTCGAACTTCCGGGCCTCGCGCCAGGCCCGCACACTTTCTCCGTGCAAATTTCCGACCGCTTCGACAACACCACGGCGGCGCAAGTGACTTTCACCGTAGTTTCGCGGCCCGCCAAATAATTCCGGGCAGCTAATCCCAACGGGCAACCGCCTAGTTATCCCAATCGCGCGACGCCGGCGTACGTTCAAAGCGATCAATTGCCGCGCCGATCGACATCATTCCGCTTATGTCCCGATCCTTCTCCACAGGCACTACTCGCGCGCTGCAACGCACGTCTTCCGGCGCGCGCGGTCAATGCGGTAGGCAGCATAAAAAAGATCTCCACAGTTTCGCCAACGCTCAGATTTTGCCGTGTCTTGAATGCGATGCCGCGCTCGGACAGACTTACAATTTCGCCTTGCTGCGGCAGCGGAATGGTCGTCAATACTTTGGCATTCGCGTGCGCCGGCGCTGTCGCCACGCTCGCCACTCCCACCATCGCGTATTGTTCAGAGACCACATTAAACCGCACAGGGATTGCGTAGGATTTCCGCGGGGAGATGCGACGCTCGTGGCTCGACATGGACTCCTCCTCGGGAGCTTTCAATCTTGATTGTTCTCGAAGTTACTGCCGGAAGGGGGACAGCGAGAATCGCACTTGCCTTCGACCGCGTCAAGATTTTTAATCTTCTCCGACGAACTTAAATCAAATCGCGATCACTGCAAATCCATTTCCACTCGGGATGTGCCATAATGTGCCACTGTGTGTACCATGTCCGCTCATAGCGAATCAACCGAGCTCCAAGCGAACGCGCACCAGCCGCTCAACCTTACTGCGGCGAACCTGACTCTGGACGCCATTCGCGCCGCGCATCGCCTCATCGCCCCGCGCATCCACCGTACGCCTGTCTTTACTTGCGCGTCTCTTGATCAGATCGCTAGCGCGCGCCTCTTCTTCAAGTGCGAAAACCTGCAAAAGACGGGATCATTCAAGATTCGCGGCGCCACAAACGCGGTTTTCTCCCTGACGGACGAGCAAGCAAAATTTGGCGTGGCCGCGCCATCTTCCGGCAACCACGCCGCTGCCCTGTCCCAGGCGGCGCGCTGGCGCGGAATCCCCGCCTACATCGTGATGCCACGGAACTCCTCGCCGGCGAAAAAGAGCGCGGTAGAAGCCTACGGCGGGCAAATCACTGAATCCGAGCCGAATATTGAGTCGCGCGAAGCCGTCACCGCCGAAGTGATCAAGCGAACGGGCGCGCATCTGGTGCATCCTTACAACGATGCGCGGGTTATCACCGGACAAGGAACCGCGGCGCTGGAGTTGCTTGAGGATATTCCCGATCTCGATGTCGTGATCACGCCGGCAAGCGGTGGCGGATTGCTCAGTGGCACGGCTATCGCCGCGAAGAGTCTCCGCCCAACGATTCGCGTGATCGGCGGCGAGCCTCGCAACGCGGACGACTTTTATCGCTCGCTCGCCTCAGGAAAAATTGAACCTGCAGCAGCCACGGAAACCATCGCGGACGGGTTGCGCGCCACGTTGTGCCCGCTCACGTTTTCAATTCTTCGCGAACGAGTGGACGAAGTGTCGCTGGTGACAGAGGAAGAAATCGTGCAGGCCATGCTGTTGCTGTGGGAACGCACAAAATTGGTCGTAGAGCCTTCCGGCGCCGTGGCCGCCGCGCCGGCGCTCTTTCGAAAAGTCGGCGCCACGGGCAAGAGGATCGGCATCATCCTCTCGGGCGGAAACCTCGACCTGCGCAAACTTCCCTTCTCCTAATTACATTTATTCCGCGCACTTTTTCCGCAGAAATCACTCCGCTATCTATAGGTCGTCGAGCGGGCGCCAATCATTCGGTGGAAATGCAATCCTCCAGAAATTAGGCGCTGGAGAATCGAATTCGATGGGAATCTGAAATCCGTCGGGCATCTCGCGCGAGGGACGGGCCACCTTGCAGGCCACGCGTTCCTTCGTTCCAGAATGCTCCAGCACGAAGGGAGTTTCCGGCGGCAGTCCCTGTTTCAGAATAATCATGGCACCGTGATTGTTCACGCTCAGCGTCACGGTTTCAAATGTTGTGAGTTTGCCGTTGAGCGCCACATACAGGCTGGCGCGTACACGAAGTAGCACGCGCTGACTGCGGCGCTTTTCCTCTCCTGCGGCGGCGTGAGCTTCGCCCGCCAACCCGACTTTGTGTGCTCGCACCGGACTGGGTGGCGCTGCCGCACGCGCGGACGTCGGCGCTGATCTCAGCGGGGATGCATAAGCTCTCGCTGCAGGGACCCTTAACGGTTCAAGTTTCAAAGCTCCACACCCCAGAAATTTTGGTCGGCCGAAATGAACTCTACCCCCACATCCCAACCGTCCGGCCGCCGCATTCCCTTCCACACGACGTGCCCATCCACAGCGCGGCGCGTGGCCATGTTCGTCACACGCAATCTTTGTTGCAATTCAACTTCTTTTGGAGATACCAGCAGGCAGCCGTAGGCATTCACGACCCGAGTAATTGCAGGCTCCTGGCTCAGCGGGCCGCCGTGCCCGTTCAACTCTATAGTGACTGGCACGCGCGAATTCATCCGCGGACCGCGTCGCTTCTTGCGCATTCTTATGTCTTTAGGCAGGTCTACGCCAAATGGCATCCTGATTGACTCCCCGCGAGGCTGGCACGAAACACGGGTAAGCAATCCCACATTCCGGGACGCATGCACGTCCTGAATTCATCCTAAGCAGCTGCGTTTGCTCGGTCAATGGTACGAAGTGACAGGTCGGTGTGGTACAGGTTGTCGTGTGCAGCTGTACCCCAGGACAACTGGACGAAGAATTTACGAAGCGAGAAATTTCCGTTCAGCGAGCTCGCTAATCCGCGGAAACGTGGCCATCCGCAAGATCGGCATTCCTTTTTCCGGTCACTTTCCCAAAATGGTCCTCTAGCCAGCGCTGGAATGTATCCATATACGTATAGAAGACCGGCGTCAGGTATAGCGTAACCATTTGCGAGAAGATCAGGCCGCCGACCACTGCCAGCCCCAGCGGGCGACGCGCATCCGCTCCGGCGCCGATGCCGAAGGCGATGGGCACCGTGCCCATTAGTGCCGCCATGGTCGTCATGGTGATCGGGCGGAAGCGAATCAGGCAGCCCTCGTAGATCGCTTCCGCTGCCGTCTTGTGCCCGGTGCGCTCGCGCTCCACCGCAAAATCCACCATCATGATCGCGTTTTTCTTCACGATCCCGATCAGCATGATTACGCCTACGAATCCGTAGAGGTCCAGGCTCAGATGGAAGATCTGCAGCGTCAGGAGCGCGCCGAATGCTGCGGACGGCAGCCCCGAAAGAATCGTGATCGGATGAATGAAACTCTCGTACAAAATTCCTAGCACGATGTAAATCACCAGGATAGCCATCAGTAGTAGCAGGCCGAGGCCGGTGAGCGAAGCCTCGAACGCTTTGGCGGTTCCCTGAAATTGTGCCGTCACGGTGGGGGGCAGTTCTTCGCGCGCCAGCCTCTTCACCGAATCCACGGCGTCGCCGATGGCCGTGTCGTTCGCCAAATTAAAAGATATCGTCACCGCCGGAAGCTGGCCGAAGTGATTCACGGTGAGCGGCCCCAGGCTCGACGTCAGGCTAGCCACCGCGTTCAACGGCACCAGCGTCCCGCTGCTCGAGCGGATATAGAGCATCGAAAGAGCCGCGGGATCTTTCTGGTATTTATCCTGCAGCTCCATGATCACCCAGTATTCGTCATTGGGTGCATAGATGGTGGAAACCTGCCGCTGGCCATAGGCAGTGTAAAGCGCGTCTTCGATTTGTTCGGCGGTCACGCCCAGCGCCGAAGCCTTGTCACGGTCAATATTGACGTTCACCTGCGGATTCGCGATCAGCAGGTCGCTCGTCACATCCTGCAAACCCGGGAGCTTGGCCATTTTCTGTTGAAACGCCGCCGATTCGCGGTAAAGCTCCTGCGTGTCCGGGCTTTGCAGCGTGAGCTGGTATTGGCTCTTGGTAAGTTCGCCGCCCACCTGGATCGGCGGCAGGTTTTGCATGTAAGCGTTCATGCCGGTCACGGTTGCGAATTTCACGCTCAATTCGGCGATCACCTCATCAATCGTGGTGCGATGCGCGAAAAGCGGCGAGATGGCTCGCAGCGCGCCGCCTACCGCGGGAACCGTGCCGTATTTCTCCTGCCACGCCAGTATCGTTGGATTGGGAATCAGCGCGCGCTCCGGGCGATCTTTTAGGTGCAGGAACATGATTCCCGAATTGCTCGACGAAAAATCGCCCACGCCCGAAAAAAAATCCCGCACGTTAGGATCCGCTAACGCGATCTTGTTCAATTCCAGCTGGTGCGCCCGCATCGAATCAAACGAAATTCCCTGCTGCGCTTCCGTGGAAATGAAAATCTGGGAGCGATCTTCCGGCGGCAGAAACCCTTTCGGTATCACCACAAATTGCCAGACGGTAACAATCAAAATGACGCCGGAAACCGCCATCACGAATACGCGGTGGCGAAGCGACCACTGCAGCGAAACGTCGTAGTAGTGCAGCAGACGATCGAAAAATCGCTCCAGCGCCATATAAATGCTGCCGTGCTTCAGTTCAGTCACAGGGCGCAAAAATCGGCTGCATAGCATCGGCGTGAGGGTCAGGGAGACGAAGCCGGAAACCAGAATCGCTGTGATGATGACCACCGCAAACTCGTGCAGCAACCGCCCCATGATCCCGCCCATCAGAAACACAGGCAAGAACACCGCCGCCAGCGAAATCGTCATGGAGAGAATCGTGAAACCGATCTCACGCGAGCCGCTCAGCGCCGCTTCCATCACGCCCTCGCCCATTTCCATGTGGCGCACGATGTTTTCCAGCATCACGATCGCGTCGTCCACGACGAACCCCACCGAGAGCGTCAGCGCCATCAGCGAAAGATTATCAATCGTGTAGTTCAGCACGTACATCACGCCAAACGTGCCAATGATGGACATCGGTAGTGCAAAACTGGGAATCAATGTGGCGGAAAGATTGCGCAGAAACAGGAAAATGACCAAAATCACCAGCGCGATCGCCAGAAACAGTGTGAATTTCACGTCCGCAACAGAATTACGGATTGATTCCGAAGCGTCGTACAGAGTTTCCATCTGAATCGAAGGCGGAATGATTGCGCGAAACTGCGGAAGTAGTTGCTTCACCGCATCCACTACTTCCACGGTGTTCGTGCCGGGCTGACGCTCGATCGCGAGCACCACCGAATCTGTGTCGTTCCACCAATTCGCCACGCGATTGTTCTGCACGCTGTCGAGAACTTTGCCCACGTCTTCCAAACGCACCGGCGAGCCGTTGCGATAGGCGATGATCAGCGGACGGTACACCGAGGCGTGCGTCAGTTGCCCGTCGGCCTGCAGCGTGAACGCGCGATGGTCGCCGTACAAAGTTCCCACCGGCAGATTTACGTTGCCGTTCTGCACCGCCGTATGAACTTCGTCAATCCCGATTTGCCGCGTGGCCATGGCCTGCGGATCCAGTTGAATCCGCACCGAATATTTCTGCGACCCATACACCTGGACTTGCGCCACGCCTTTCACCATGGAAATCCGCTGCCCCATCAGCGTTTCCGCATAGCGATCCACGGTGTAACCGGGCAGCGTTTTCGAGCCCATCGCGACGTACAGGATGGGCTGGTCCGCCGGATTCACTTTGTTGTACGTCGGCGGTGTAGGCATGTTCGGCGGAAGCTGCGAAGAAGCGCGCGATATTGCCGCCTGCACGTCTTGCGCTGCGCCATCAATGTTGCGGCTCAAGTCGAATTGCAATGTGATCGAAGTTCCGCCGAGCGAACTAGAGGAGGTCATCGAATCAATGCCGGCGATTGTGGAGAATTGTTTTTCTAGAGGTGTGGCGATCGCTGAAGCCACTGTGTCTGGACTCGCGCCGGGCAGCGAAGCGCCGACTTCAATCGTCGGATAGTCGACGTTGGGAAGTTCGCTGACCGCAAGCGCGCGATATCCGAGGATTCCGAACAGCAGAATCGCGAGCATGACCAGGGTGGTCATGACCGGACGGCGAACAAATGGTTCGGCGATGCTGATCATTTTTCTGCCGTAAACTTCCTTAACTTCCCGCGCTGGCCGCTTTGACTTGGACTTTTATGCCCGGAATCAAACGCAACTGTCCGTCGGTGACGACTGTGTCGCCGGGCGCGATGCCACTCGATATCACAGATTCGCCTTCCAGCTGCCGCGCTACTTTCACAACGCGCGATTCCACCGTCTGATCCGATTTCACTACGAATATGAAATCGCCGGACTGGCCCGTTTGCACTGCTTGCGACGGAACGACGATCGCCTTTTCCTCTTCGGCCAGACGCAACGACACGACGGAGAATTGCCCCGGCCACAAACGATGATCCTCGTTTGGGAAGGTTCCCTTCAGTTTAATTGTTCCAGTAGTGTTATCCACATTGTTATCCACAAACGTGAGATAGCCCACTTCGGAGGCTGTTTCGCCGTACGGCGTCGCTTCGATCTGCAGGCGTCCGCCGCTCATGTACTTCTTCACGACGCCTAAATATTGTTCCGGCACGGAGAAGTCCACGAAGATCGGTGAAATCTGATTGATCACCACCAGTATCGGAACGTCGTTCTCTTTTACCAGGTTTCCGGGATACACCTGCAAGGCTCCGGTGCGCCCGTCGGTCGGTGAATAAATCGTGCAGTACTGCAGCTGCAGCTTGGACGATTGCACCGCGGCCTGGTCGGCGTGAACCAACGCTTCTTGCGCGTCCGCGGTGGCTTTCATCTGGTCGTACTGCTCTTTCGGTGCGACGCCCGCGTCGTAAAGCTTTTGGTAGCGCGCGGATTGCACCTGATTGAGTTCCGCCTGCGCCTGGTCGCGCGCGAGATTCGCTTCGGACTGCGCGAGAGCCGACTGAAACGGCCGCGCATCGAGTGTGAAAAGCAAGTCGCCCTGCTTGACGAAGTCGCCCTGCTTGAAATGCACTTGTTCCAGGATCGCGTTCACCTGGCTCTTGATTGAAACCGTCGAGTAGGCTTCCGCGGTGCCGATTGCGGTGAGATTGATCGGGACGGTTTTCTGCACTGCTTTCGCCACCGTCACCGGAACGGCGAGATTGGGCGCGGTTTCCGCGGTCTTGGTGCTACAGGCGGAGAGGCAGAGCAGGATCGCTGGCAGAAGCGCCGTGAGCGCGGCGCGCATGAAAACCCTTTGGAGTCGTTGCGTCATGGTTCGTTTGGATTGCTGCGAAAAGCTTCGGCTATCCACTTGCCCGGCGCGATCGGGGCATCAGCCTAGGGCGATTTCCGGACTTGGATTCTGTTTATTTTACAGCCTGTCGCGCAGATTGGGCCAAGATTCTGCGTTGCAGGCCGCAGGCGATTCGATTTCGCATCCACTTGCGGTCTTTACGTACACCCCAGCAACCTTTTAGACGTAAGACAACGCGGAAGGCTTCATGAAAAATTAGGCGCGGGGTCAGCCGGCGGCGACTTGGTCAAGGAACCACAGGACTCGGCCATCGGCCGGGCGGATACGTCCGGCTGGGTATGCGCTGGGGCGACCGCCCGGCTCGGCGCGCAGGGCGGAGAGGATTGGACGCTTGTTTTCCCCGGCTACCAGGAAATACGTGTTTCGGCTGGAGTTCAGCACTGGGAGCGTGAACGTCAAGCGGTTAGGCGGCACGGCGGCGACTTGAACGGGCACGACCCAGCGCTTCTTTTCTTCTAACGCCGGGGAATCTGGAAAAAGAGAAGCGGTGTGGCCTTCGGGACCGAGGCCCAGTAGCGTGACGTCGAACGCAGGCGCGGCCGAACCGAAATATTTTCGCAATTCCTGGTCGTAGGCTTCAGCGGCCTGCTCTGGCGTCGGCAAGCTGGTGGGAGCGGCATGAATGTTCGCGGCGGGAATCGGCACGTGCGCTAGCAGGGCCTCGCGGGTCATGCGGTAGTTGCTGAGCGGGTCGCCCTGCGGAACATAGCGCTCATCACCCCAAAACAGGTGCACGCGATTCCAGTCCGTTTCGTTGCGATATTTTTCGTTGGCGGCCCAGAGCGCGTACATCTTTTCCGGCGTGTGGCCGCCGGAAAGAGCGACGGCGCCGCGGCCGCGCTGGGCGATAGCCTCGCCCAGATCGTGCAGCAATTCTTCCAGCGCCGCGCGGCTGAGCGTGTCAATATCCGGAAA
Source organism: uncultured Acidobacteriota bacterium (assembly GCA_963786205.1). Classification (GTDB taxonomy): domain Bacteria; phylum Acidobacteriota; class Terriglobia; order Acidiferrales; family UBA7541; genus Palsa-295. The sequence goes on along the minus strand of CAWAYG010000005.1, from coordinate 918,493 downwards.
TATGCGAGTGTCGAGTTTCATTTTACTTTGCGCCTCATTTTACATTTGCCACAGCTTTTCGCATTTTGTGCCGCGGAATTATTTTGCCGCCCCGCTAATTCCCAGTTGCGCTAAATCCTTGCGCAGCTGGTCAACGTTTTGAAATTGTATGGTGTGCATTCCCAGTTCGCGCGCCAATTCCAGGTTCAGGCCACGATCGTCTATGAAAACGCACTCTTGTGGTTCGCGTTGCGAAATCTTCAGTGCCAGTCTGTAGATTTGCTCTTCCGGCTTGCGCACACCCAGATAGCAGGAGCTGAAAAATGCCTGGAAATACTGGCGCAGACTAAATTTGTGAACCCGATATTCATTGATCTCGAGCGACTCATTGTTGAGCGACGCCATCAGATAGCTGCGCGGCTGCACCAGCGTGGCCAGAAATTCCAGGGACGGCGCGAACGGCTGGGATTGTTCGAACATAAACTGCTTGAAATCGTCCGGGGTGAAAGCGCGTTCGCGATAGAAAATTGTGCGGCGAAGATATTCATCGAGCGTTGCGCGGCCGGTCTCGAAGGCGTTCAACATGAGCTCGTGGCGGTCTTCGAAATCGGCCCAATCCAAGTGAAACTTTTCGACGGCGGCGCGGCGCGAATTGCGATCCCAACCGTTGGTGAGAATTACGCCACCGTTGTCCCAGAACAACGCGCCAATTTCCGTCATGGTTCCCTCAGGCCGCTATGGATGAGGCGGGATGGCTCGCGGCTGGCCAGCGGGACTATTATCTCTTCGAATGCCCACGGGCCGAAAGTAATTTATCATCGCGCCGAATTCGCACCCCCGGGCGGAGCCTTTTGTCGTAGCATCCTTCTGCAAAGCACTCGGAGCTGCGGATAACATGGGCGCGCGCCGCAAAAAAACGCAACCAACGGTTTTCACGATCGGGCATTCCACGCGGCCGCTCGAGGAATTCATCGAGATTCTGAAAGCGCATGGCGTGCAGCGGGTTGTGGACGTTCGCAGCGTGCCTCGTTCCCGCCACAATCCGCAATTCAATCGAGAATCGCTGGCCCGGCATTTGCGCGCGGCTCGCATCGGGTACGTTCATCTGAAAAAACTCGGCGGGTTGCGCCACGCCAAAGCGGATTCGAAAAATCTGGGCTGGCACAACGCCAGCTTCCGCGGTTTTGCCGATTATATGCAGACCGCGGATTTTCAGGTCAGCCTGACACGGCTGGAAAAACTGGCGGTGACAAAACCATCAGCAATAATGTGCGCGGAAGCCGTGCCTTGGCGCTGTCACCGTTCGCTGATTGCGGACGCGCTGCTGGTGCGCCGGTTCCCCGTGGAAGACATCATGACCGCCGCACGTGCCGAGGCTCACGAACTTACACCGTTTGCGCGCGTGCGCGGATTGCAGATTACTTATCCGACCGACAAGCCTGTGAAGAGATGAGACCCAGTGCACGCGGCGATCGCTCGGCACAGCGCGTGGTTAGTGGAGCGACGGTGCGGCTACGCCTTTGGGTGGGCGCTTCATGATGAAGCACAGCGGCGCCAGGCAGGCGACGATGATCGCCAAACCCGAGACGACATCTGTGTAGGCGAGCGTCGCGGCTTGTTGCTGCAGCAGTGCGGCGGCGCGGCCATAGGCTTGGTGCGCGGCGTCGGTCGGGCTGAGGCCTTGGCTACGAAGCGTGGCCGTGAGGCCGTCAATCATTTGGCGGAAGCGCGGGTTGCCTTCATTCATGTGGCCGGATAGATAAGTTTGGCGCTGCTGCGTGCCGCGAGTGATGAACGTGGCAAGCAGCGCGATCCCGATGCTGCCCCCGATGTTGCGAATGAAGCTGATCATGCTGGAGATTTGATTATTTTTTTCGGGCGGGACGTCGACGTAAGAAAGCATGTTCGATGGAACGAAGATGAAGGCCAGGCCGGCGACCTGATAGACGCGGAGCATGGCAGCGGTGCGGAAATCCATGCCGAGGCTGAGGTGGGTGGTCATGTAATAGAGCGCGGCGGCGGTGGTGGCAAAGCCGACGGACATGAGGACGCGCTGGTCCATTTTTGAGACGAGGAAGCCGGAGAGCGGCATCATGAGCATCATGATGAAACCGCCGCCAGCGAGCGCTTCTCCTGCGCTGACGGCGGAGTAGCCCATTAATAGCTGGAGGTATTGCGGAATTAAAACCGTAGTGCCGTACAAAACGGCGCCAAGAACGAACATGAAGAACATCGCCGTTGCGAAGTTGCGTTTCTTCAGAAGCGTGAGTTCGACGATGGGATGCTCATGCCGCCATTCCCAGATGACCCAGGTCACAAGCAGGATGATTGATGCCGCGAGTAGCGCGGTGATCCAGTGAGAAGAAAACCAGTCGGCTTCCTGGCCTTTGTCGAGGACCAATTGCAGGCTGCCGATGCCGAGAGCGACGAGGCCGAGACCCATGTAGTCAACGCGAATGCCTTTGCGGCGTTCTTTTTCGATTTTGAGATAAGGCGGGTCTTCCACTAAGCGATGGGTGAGATACAGCGAAATCAGGCTTATCGGTACGTTGATGTAAAAAATCCAGCGCCAGCTGTAGTTGTCGGTAATCCATCCGCCGATGGTGGGGCCGATCGCGGGCGCGACAACCACAGCCATCCCGTAGACCGCGAATGCCATGCCGCGTTTCGAAAGCGAGAACGTGTCGGCGAGTATGGCTTGCTCGCTGGGCTGCAATCCCCCACCGCCAGCGCCTTGCAGCACGCGGAAGAAAATCAGCATGCCAAGACTGGGAGCGAGGCCGCAGAGGAAACTGCTCCCGGCGAACAGCGCGACGCAGGACATGTAGAAGCGTTTGCGGCCCATGCGCGTGGCGAGCCAAGCGCTGATGGGCAGGATAATTGCGTTCGAAACCAGATAGCTGGTGAGGACCCAGGTGGATTCGTCGGAACTGGCGCCCAGAGAGCCAGCTATATGTGGCAAAGCGACGTTAGCGATGGAAGTGTCGAGAACTTCCATAAACGTGGCGAGGGTGACCGTCAAGGCGATGAGCCACGGATTGTGGCGAGGACGCCAGGCTGCGATGTCGAAGGATGAGTCAGCGGTTAAGGCGGCAGTGGCCAGGAATCACCTTTTCTTGCGCTTGCGGAATATCTATTATATACATGCATGTATGTATGTTGCAAAGCTTTGAGACGTCTGAGAGAAACCAAACTATGAACACCCGTATGATTGTCACAGCGGCCCACCGTAAGAAAGCTGCCGCTGTGTCACCGTCCCGGCAGGAGGCGCGTACCGCGGCTACGCGGCGAAGGCTCTTGCTCGCAGCAGAGCAGACATTTGCGCACGATGGGTATGAGGCGGCACGATTGGAAGATATTGCAGGGCGGGCGGGATATACGCGCGGAGCGTTCTACGCCAACTTTGACAGCAAGGAAGATATTTTTTTCGCGCTGCTGGAACAGTGGGTGGCGCAGCGGATCTCCGAAGTGAACGAACTGCTGCGGCGGCACGAAAATCCGCAGCAGCGCATGCGCGCTCTGCGCGAGCACTACGCGCAGATTGCGCAGGACCGGCGGCTGGCTTTGCTGTCGCTGGAATTCAAACTTTTCGCGGTGCGCCATCCGGAGGCTCACGCACGATTGCGCGCGCGGCAGAAGGGGTTGCGGGCTTGCGGCGGGGATATCTTGCGGCGGGTGATGAAATCCCTCGGGCGGTCTTTGCCGATATCGAGCGCGGCCGCAGCTACAGCTTTGGGCGCGTTCTCTCACGCGATGTTACTGGAACATTTGGTGGATTCCAGTTCGTTGTCGGACCCGGAGATTCGCCATCTCTTGGGATTATTTTTCGACGCCGTGGTGGCAGGCGAGAGGTAGGAAGCAGACGACACCAAAGTCTGCACGGTTCAATGCAACCGACCCCGTCGCCTTCGATTCCGCAGAGCGGCATCTCAGGGTGAGTCGCGTCGCAACGCGATCCACAGATTCAAAAGCAATTCCAAAAGCAGTCTCAACCGCGCCAGCGCGTACCACTCATGGGATTTCTCTTCCCTCCCCTGCATCCAATACCCAAAACCGATGCGCGGCTTTTTCGCGATCGAGGGCGCGCTGCAGTTCGTTTACCGGCTCCTGCTCGCCGTCATCAGCCAAGTGGAACGTGCCGAAGTGAATCGCGATGCTGGTAGCCGCGCCTACTTCTTTGTGCGCGCGGACTGCATCTGCGGGAGAAATATGCACTGGGCCCATGAACCATTGGGGGCGATATGCGCCGATGGGCAGAAATGCCAGACGGATGTCCGGAAAACGCTCGCGGATCGCGCCGAAATGCGAACCGTAGCCAGTGTCTCCAGCGAAATAAATTGTGCCGGAGGCGCTTTCGATTACGTAGCCGCACCACAGAGTTTTGTTGCGATCGCGTAAGCTGCGGCCGGAAAAATGGCGGGCGGGAACGGCGGTCACCGTAATTTTGTCAAACGCGTCGGCGGATTGCCACCAATCCATTTCCTGAATTTGCGAATCGCGCGCGATGCCGTGCGACGTCAGGCGCGCGCGCACTCCGAGCGGGACGGCAAAAGCCGGATGCCATTGCGCGCCGATGCGGCGCAAGGTGGGCAGATCAAAATGATCGTAATGGTCGTGGCTCTGCAGGACCAGGTCAATCGGGGGAAGTTGGTCGAAATGAATTCCCGGTGCGCGGTGGCGCGGCGGTCCAATCCAGGAAAGCGGGCTGGCGCGATTCGACCAAATCGGATCGCAGAGAATGTTCAGCCCTGCGAGCTGGATCAGCACCGATGAATGTCCGACGAAGGTGACGCGGATTTTTCCGTGGTTGACGCGTTCGGGCGGAGTCGCGCCCGGCGGCGCGTCAATCCATTTGCGCCACGACGCGGGCCTGCGCGTGAGCATCCATTTGAGCACGCTCCCGCCACCGTGCATTGGTGCACCGTCACGTGGATTGAAGAAATGTTCGCCGTCGAAGTGGTCGGAGCTCGGTCCGCTATAATGTGGCATCTCGGGTTGGGTTGTGCTATTTCTCCGTAGCGGCGCTGGCCTTTACAGTTGCGGCGGGCACGGCCGGCGCTGCGGGGACGCCGGCGGGTGCCCAATTTCTGATCGAGGTGCCGCCGTTGATTATGGACTGGATGCCGCCGCTGAAGAAAACGTAAGGATGTATGGCTTCGAGCGCGGAGACTTCGTCGAGGCGCTTGCGCAGGTCTGGCGGAATCGAGATTTCCGCGGCTTGCAAGTTGTCGTTGAGCTGAGAGATTTTCGTCGCGCCAATGATTGTGGAAGTGACGCCGGGCTGAGTGATCACCCAATTCAGGGCGACTTGCGCGGGTGGCTTGTTGATTTGTTTCGCGACGGCCACCAAAGCATCGCTGATTTTCCAATTGCGCTCGCTGAATTTGTTGAACGCCGGGTTGCCGGAAGCTTTGGTGGTTTCCAGCCGCCCTTCGCCTTTTCCAGAATTTCCTTCGCGCGTGTATTTTCCGGTGAGGAAACCGCCGGCTAGAGGACTCCAGGGGCAGAGGGCGATGCCGAGATGCTGCGCGACGGGGATGTGTTCGCGTTCGATATTTCTTTCGACGAGTGAATATTCGAGTTGCAGAGCGATCAGACGTTCCTTGCCTTCCTTTTCGGCGAGGGTTTGGGCGCGAGCGACGTACCACGCGGGCGAATCTGAAAATCCGTAGTAGCGAATTTTGCCTTCGCGCACGAGGTCGTTCATGGTGGCGAGGACCTCCTCAACGGGAGTGACGGTGTCCCAGGCGTGGAGCCAGTAGAGATCAATGTAGTCGGTCTGCAGGCGCCGCAACGAGGCTTCGAGCGATTGATAGATATTTTTGCGACCGTTGCCGCCGGCGTTCGGATTTCCCGGCTCGACATTGAGCGTGAACTTCGTCGCGAGGACTACGCGGTCGCGGAGTTTTTTATCGGCGATGAACTTGCCGATCATTTGTTCGCTCTTGCCCTGCGTGTAGAAGTTCGCGGTGTCCACGAAGTTGCCGCCCTGGTCGGTGTAGCGGTCGAAAATTTCGCGCGCTTGGGGCTCTTCGCTGCCCCAGCCCCATTCGGTGCCGAACGTCATCGTGCCCAGCGACAATGGGCTCACGCGCAAACCGGAACGTCCTAGCGTCACATAGTCGGTCAAGCTCATCTTGGTTGCCTCCGAGTCTTTTGGATGCCGCGCCCCATTCGCGCGATTCCATCAATCCGCGCGTCTCGCCAGAGCGCGGCACGACGGCCGCCGTCCCCTACGCAAACATCGTTTCCTATTTGGAGCGCACGCGATTATCCTATGGGACTTCGGCGCGAGGCGCAATCGAGAGGTCCAGCGGTGACGCAGATTGTAACGCAGAAAGTTTCACTGCAAGTGGCGGACGGGAGCGCGATGAACGCTTACGTGGCGCGTCCGGCCGATGGCACGGCGCATCCGGGGCTGCTGGTATTTCAAGAGGCATTTGGAGTGAATGCCCACATCCGCGATGTGACGGAGCGTTGCGCGCGCGCCGGGGTGGTGGCGATTGCGCCGGAACTGTTTCATCGCACGGCGCCGGGGTTCGAGGGAAAATATGATGAGTTCCCTGCCACCGTGCCGCACATGAAGGCGATGAGCGTTGAGGGGATGACGCAGGATATTCGCGCGGCTTACGATTGGCTGCTGGGCGATCCGCAGGTGCGCAAGGGCGCGATCGCGAGCATTGGTTTTTGCATGGGCGGGCGCGCGTCGTTTTTGGCAAACGCAACCGTACCGTTGCAGGCGGCGATTTCGTTTTATGGCGGCGGGATTGCGCCAGCGTTGCTACCGCAGGTGGCGAACTTGAATGCGCCGATGCTGTTCTTCTGGGGCGGGAAGGACAAGCACATCGGCGTTGAGCAGATTCGCGCGGTAGTGGATGAATGCAAACAACTGGGCAAGCCTTATGTCAATGTGGACATTTCAGACGCGGACCACGGCTTTTTCTGCGACGCGCGGGCGAGCTACCACCCTGAAGCTGCCAATCTGGCCTGGAATATTTGCGAGACTTTCCTCCATTTTCACGTACACAAACCGGAACTGCGCACGCGCGTTCGTTAGTGCGAGAGCGAGACGGCCTCTTCCGTCGCTCGTTCGTTCGACTAGGTGTGGCAGCGGGATGGCAATTCTGCCGCAGGTCAGTTTCAGGCGCAACCTTGATGCCGAGGCGTAATGCCGAGCGCCAGTCAGGAAATAGAAACTTTAGCGGGCGAGCCTGTAAGCCGGATTCTGTGCGCTGCGCAATCGTCGTCCCGATTTGCATCGAGATTTTCGACCGCGCCGCGCGATGATCATTCCTCTAGGTCCCGGATCGCTCCGGGACTCCAGCAGCCTACCCGAGGGTCGCAGCAATTTGCTCCTTCGAGCGCCTTGCATACGGGCTGGGCCAGCCCTCCCCTCCTATTTGGCCTTGCTCCACGCGGGGTTTTCCGTGCCCCGAATGTTGCCATCCGGGCGGTGGGCTCTTACCCCACCTTTTCACCCTTGCCAAATGCGCTGCGCCGAAACAGGCAGCCCCGTGGTTTCCCGCAGGCCTGCCGCCGAGGTGCAAACGTCACCGGCGGTTTAATTTTCTGTGGCACTTTCCGTAGCCGTCGCAAGATCCTCAGAAGCTGCCAGTGGCAGCTTCGAAGGGCTCCTCGCGACAACCCCCTGGCGTTACCAGGCGCGTCGCCCTGTAGTCCCACACTCTTGCGAGCTGAGGACTATTGGAGTCCGGACTTTCCTCCCGCCCGTTCCGCTTGCGCGAAACAAACCGGCGATCATCCGACTCACCCGCTGGTTGCAATTATACCCGACAGGGACATGTTTTCGGAGCGCCGTGTTACGATTGCGGCGTCAATCATGATATCGATCCCGTTACTCGCCGAAATTGATTCGTGTGAATACTTATTTCTTCGCGAAATTGGCGAATCTAATCCACAGGCCTTTCGCTTACGAGTGGAGGAAGCTTGCGCAAGCCCGGAATTCGTGACAGTCGACAGCGGAGGAACCCAGATCAAGGATTGTCACCCGATCAAAGGGGCGGGCCGGCTCTTTGAGATCATTTGGAATACCTACATATCATATTGCGTGAGGAATGAATCGTACTGTGGTCCGGAAAAGGACGCAGAGATCGCAATTGGCAAGAACAGGTTCCGCGTTTACTCGAAATCGTACTTCACGATTACATATCTAATGCCACTTTCGCTACTTTCGAGTATCCGGGCGCTTTCATGCACTATTGTGTCGCGACCGAGAACCACGTAGTAGATGTGGCCTTAACGGAGCAGCCGCGAATTCGTTGTGTGAGATTCGCTGACTCGTAAGCGAATCATCGGCCTGAGATTAGCTTTTCGAATTGGGGTTCGGTGAGGATTGTTACGCCGAGGTCTTTCGCTTTGTCCAGCTTGGAGCCGGCATCTTCACCCACGACCACGTAGGTGGTTTTCTTGCTTACGGAGTTGCCGGGTTTGCCGCCGTGGGAGACTACCAGGGCTTCGGCTTCTTCGCGCGTGCGTTTGGCCAGGGTCCCGGTGAAGACGAAGGTCATTCCGGCGAAGCGCGTAGACACCGGGGCCTGGCGTTCTTCTTTCATGTTCACGCCCACGGCGCGCAGGTGGTCGATCAGCTTGCGATTGGCGGATTCGGAGAAAAATTCGCGCACCCCTTCCGCCACCTTCGGACCTACCTCGGGAACTTCCATCAATTCTTCCTGGCTGGCTTCCGCCAGCCTGGCCATTGAGCCGAAATGTTCGGCCAGGAGCTGCGCCGTGCGTTCGCCGACGAACGGCATGCCGATCGCGTAGATCAGCCGCGCCAAGCTGTTCTTCTTGCTACCGGCGATTTCATCCAGCAGATTTTGCGCGGATTTTTCGCCCATGCGGTCGAGATTTTCCAGAGTCTTCAGATCCAGTTTGTAAAGCCCCGCGAAATTCTTCACCAAATCTTTTTCGAGCAGCTGATCCACGATTTTTTCGCCCAGGCCATCAATATTCATCGCGTGGCGCCCGGCGAAGTGCAGCAGCGATTCCCTTTTACGCGCGGGGCAAGAAACGTTCACGCAGCGATAGGCCACCTCGCCTTCGGCGCGATGCACACGCATGCCGCAAACGGGACATTTCTCCGGCATCTTGAATTCTTTTTCTTCCTTGCCGTGCTTCACCACTTTCAGCACGTGCGGGATCACTTCGCCGGCCCGCTCGACCAGCACCGTATCGGCGGCATGGACGCCGAGGCGCTGCACTTCGTCCATATTGTGCAGCGTGGATTTTGTTACGGTGACGCCGCCGATTTGCACCGGCTCGAAAACAGCGAACGGTGTAAGCACACCAGTCCGGCCAACGCTCACTTCGATTTGTTTCAGCAGTGTGGTTTCCTGGTGCGCTTGATATTTGTAGGCGATGGCCCAGCGGGGGGCTTTCGAAGTGAAGCCCAGCTCGTTCTGCAATCCGACTTCGTTCACCTTCACCACAATTCCATCAATGTCGTAGCCGAGCTTCTCGCGCTTGGCGTCCCACTTGGTAATGTAATCCTCCACTTCCGTGACGCCATGGCACAGCACCCAGTCCGCGCTGGCTCTGAATCGTAAATCGTTCAACGCTTCCAGGATTTCGGAGTGGCGTTTCTTAGGTACGCGGCCATCCACTAGCAGGTAGTAGGCGAAGAAACTAAGGCCGCGCGATGCCGTAATGTTCGGATCGAGCACGCGCACCGAACCGGCGGCTGCGTTGCGCGGATTGGCGTAGCGCTTTTCGCCTTTTGCGTCTTGCTGCTCGTTCATGGCCTCGAAAGCTTTGCGGGTCATAATGGCTTCGCCGCGCACCTCGAACGAATGCGGGATGCCGGCTTTCTTGAGCTGGGCGGCATCAATCCACAGGGGAATCGAGCGGATGGTCCGCACGTTGGGAGTGACGTCTTCGCCAGTGGTGCCATCACCGCGCGTGACGCCGCGGACTAACGCGCCCTTTCCATAAATCAGGGACATGCTCAGCCCGTCGAATTTGTGTTCCGTAACGTATTCCACTTTTTCGCGGCCCGTAAGCTCGCGCACGCGGCGATCGAAATTCGCAAGTTCCTCGAACGAGAAAGCATTGTCGAGGCTGATCATCGGCGTCTTGTGACGGACCTGCTGAAAACCTTCGCGCGGAGCTCCGCCCGCCCGTTGCGTGGGCGAATCAGGCGTCACCAGCTTCGGATTTTCCGCTTCCAGCTTTTTCAGCTGGTTCACCAGCTTGTCGAAGGCCGCGTCGGAAATTTCCGGAGCATCATTTACGAAATATAAATATTCGTGATGCCGGATTTTCTCGCGCAGACGTTCCATCTCTTTCGCAACCGCGCTGTTCTTAGCCATGAACACCCCGTGCCAATGCCATCGGTGAATTGCGCCGGGTATTATACAATGGCCGTTTAGTTTCACAGGATGAACGCAAACCTATGCCTGAAGGAATTCGTGACGCGCTGCTGATCTACAACCCCACCAGCGGGGGCCGGCGCCACCGTCGTTTTCTGGAAATCGAGCAGGCCGCGCGGATTCTGAAGGACGCCGGAATCACGACGGAGATCGCCGCGACTACCGCAGCCGGATCCGCACAAGGGATCGCGCGGCAGGCTGTCGAGCAACGCCGCGGGATGGTGATCGCTTGTGGCGGCGATGGCACGATCAATGAAATTATTAATGGACTGGCGGGTAGCGCGGTGCCGATGGCGCTGCTTCCAGCAGGTACCGCGAATATTCTGGCGAAAGAATTGCGTATTCCGTGGGACATTCCGCACGCGGCGCGCTTGATTCCGACCGGCGTCGTGCGCCGCGTTGCGCTAGGCCTGGCGACTTCGCTGAACGGAAACCATTCGGCGGACATGCCTTCCGGCGGACGCTATTTTGTCAGCGTGGGTGGCGCGGGCCCCGATGGCGCGATCGTGAATGCAGTGAACGGCGAATTGAAAAAGCGCGCTGGCGTTCTGGCTTATTGGGCGGAAGGGCTGCGCCAGCTGGTTAGTTACGATTTTCCGGAAATGCGCGTGCGCTCGGACGGACAGGAGCGTCTGGCTTCGATTTTAGTGGTTGGCAGAACCGTGCACTATGGCGGGCCGTTCAAGATCACGACCGGCGCGAACTTGTTCGAGGATTCGTTTGAGTTTCTGACGAATTCCACCCGGAGCAGGTTTCGCTACCTTGCGTGTCTGCCAGCTTTGTGGCTGGGAAAACTTCGCAGCATGGACGGCATCGCGGCTTGGAAGGACACTGAAGTCATTTGCGAATCGGCGAACGGAGCCACGGTCTACGCGCAGGTGGATGGCGAGCCAATCGGTCCGTTGCCGCTGACATTTCGCATTGTCCCGGACGCGCTTTCGCTGGTTACGCCCGCAAATTTGAAGTAGCCGAGTCGCAGGTGCAAGAACGCGATGAAATCGCTGCGCTAGTAGCACGCTGGATACACTACCGTGGAGATTCTCACTCACGCGCTGGTAGCCCTGATGCTGGCGCGGGCCGGCCAGGCGCTTTTGCCGCGTTATGGGGCCGCGATGCTCGTTGTTTCCGGCGTTGCGGCTGATCTTGATTTCGCCTGTTATCTTGGCGGTCCCTCAGCGTTTTTGCAGTTTCATCGTGGCGTGTTGCACTCAGTTCCCTGCTCCATTGTGTTGGTCTGTGCGATTGCGCCAGCGTTCTGCGCCGCTGCTCGACGGCACACTGCAACAAATCCGGATTCGAACTTTCGCCCGTTGAGTTTCGCCCAGGCGCTTGCGGTTTGTGCTTTCGGCGTGGTGGCGCATTTGCTTCTCGATCTCTCAAGCGGAATTGGCGTGCAACTGCTGTGGCCGTTTCGCCAGCGATGGACCGCGTGGAATTTGCTCAGCACTCTCGATCCCTGGGTCTTGGCGCTTCTCGTGTTGGGTCTGCTTTTGCCGGAGGTGTTTCGGTTGGTCAGCGAGGAGATTGGTGAGCGCGCGAAAAGACCGCGCGGCCAGCGCGCCGCGCTAATCACTTTGCTGCTGCTTCTGATTTACGTCGCCACACGCGCAGGTCTGCACAGCCGGGCTGTGGACGAACTGAATTCACACGACTATCGCGGCGCTCCACCCCTCGCCACAGGCGCCTTCCCTTCTGCGCTCTCGCCCTTCGCTTGGCGCGGCCTCGTGTCCACCGACAACGCGATTGAAGTGCTTGAGATTTCGCTTGCGCCTGGCGCGGCGTTCGACCCGGATCGCGCGATACCACACTACAAGCCCGAAGATTCCTCCGCGCTCGATGCCGCGCAAAACACGTCCGCAGCGAAAACATTCTTGCAATACGCGCGGTTTCCGCTGGCCAGTCTCGAGCGCAAGGACGAAGGCTTTCAGTTCACGCTGCGCGATCTGCGCTTTGCGTCCAGCGACCACAGCGCGGATAACATCGTCGTGCGCGTGGAGCTAACGACCAATCTACGCGTCGTCAGTCAGGAACTGCGTTATGCCAATTTCGCCAATCGCGAGCAATGATCTTCGGTTCAGCTTGGATGGACTTCAGGAATCAAATCTTCGCGGAAGAGCGATGGAATACGAAGTGGGTGAGGATGTAGAGCAGCAATATGAGCACAAGCACGGCCACAACAAACGCGCCGCCGTGCGATTTCAGATAGCCTAGCGCGGCATCGCCATAGCGCACCGCGAGAATTCCTTCGCCGCCGTAGCGCAGCGCCCGGCCCAGCAAAATGGCTACGATAAAGGTACGCGGCGGCACCTGAAAAACTCCTTCCGCCAGGATGAATGGCTTGAACGGAAACGGCGGTGGCAGAATCGCGGGAATGAACGCGCTGAGAAATCCATTGTTATCAACCCACTCTTTGATTTTTTCCGCCTTGCCTCCCGCATGCTTGTGAAAAAAAGCCTCACCTCCCTTCTTCGCGAGGAAATACAGAACCAGGCAGCCGGAGAGTGAGCCAAGCGCCGCCATCGCGGCGTAATACGGCATGCGCACGTGGTTGGCGATGCAGAGTTCGATCAGCACCGCGTCCGGGAAAAACGGGAAGGAAAGCAGCGAGGAATCGAAAAACGTAACGACGAATAATCCTCCGCCGCCGAAGGCCATGACCAAGCCTTGCAGCCACACGAGTATCTTTCGCCGCCCCATATTTGCAAATTGCTCCTGGAAATTCGCACGATTGTAACAGACTTTCCTCGCCGCTCCGGCTCGCCCGCAATTTCGCCGCGCATCCGAAAAATTGCTCTATCTGATGCGGTCAGTTAGAATTTGCGCTTGAACAATTCCACTTCATCTTCCACCTTGCTCGACAAATTGAACGCACAGCAACGCGAAGCCGTGCTGACCACCGAAGGCCCGCTGCTCGTGCTCGCCGGAGCAGGCACGGGCAAGACGCGCGTGATCACCTATCGCGTAGCCCACTTGATCGAACTGGGCGTGCCAGGCAGCGCGATCCTCGCCGTCACCTTTACCAACAAAGCCGCTAGCGTGATGAAAGAGCGCATCAGCGACCTGCTGCGCTCCACAGGACGCGATGCCTCCGATGTCTGGGTCTCCACCTTCCATTCTTTCTGCGCGCGCCTGATTCGCCGCGAATCGCAGCACCTCGGCCTGCCGCGCGATTTTGCGATTTACGACGACGACGACCAGACCGCCGCCGTAAAGCGAGCCCTCGCGCAGCTCGATCTTTCCACCGACGATTACCCGCCGCGCAGCCTGCGCGCGCAAATCAGCTATGCGAAAAATCACGGGCTCGCTGCGGACGAAATGGCTGCTATGGCCGCCGAAGCTCGCGATGACGCGCGCAAACAAGCCGCTGAAGTTTTCCGCGTCTACAACGAAATTCTGCGCAAAGCCGCCGCCCTGGATTTTGACGACCTGCTGCTCCGCGCCGTGGAGCTGCTGCGCGAACATGCGGATGTGCGCGCGGCGTGGAACGCGCGTTTCCATTACCTGATGGTGGACGAATTTCAGGATACCAATCGCTCGCAGGAGGAACTCGTGCGCTTCCTCGCCGGAACGCGCCAGAACGTCTGCGTGGTCGGCGATGAGGACCAGTCCATTTACGCCTGGCGCGGCGCGCGCGCCGGAAACTTGAAGCGCTTCACCGCCGATTTTCCAGACGCCAAGCTGATCCGCCTCGAGGAAAATTACCGCTCGACGCAGACCATCCTAGATGCGGCCGCCGCAGTCGTGAAAAACAATTCCGACCGGCTCGGAAAAAATCTGCAAGCCACACTCGGAGCGGGCGCTCGCCTGAAGTTTTTCGAGGCGCCGGATTCTGCGGCGGAGGCTGAGTTTATTTGCGGCCAATTGTCCACGCTGGTGCGCAACGAGCCGGATGCCCGCATCGCGGTGCTGTACCGGACGGGGGCACAGTCGCGCTCTTTTGAAGAAGTGCTGCGGCGTCTAGGGATTCGCTATCGCGTGGTAGGCGGCTTCAGCTTCTACGAACGCGCCGAAGTCCGCAACGCGCTGGCGTACGTTCGACTGATTTTTCATCCCGAGGACGACGTCGCTTTGCTGCGCGTGCTGAACGTGCCGCCCCGCGGCATCGGCGCCGTCACTGTCGCGGCGCTGGAAGCGCGCGCGAAGGAAACCGCGCAATCGCTCTGGTCGGTAATTTCCAGCGGCGAATTTCTCACCGGCAAAAAATTTAGCGGCGCGCTGCGCTCCTTCTGCAAATTAATTGAAGACTTGCAAAAGGATTGCCAGGATATGCAGCCGACGCAGTTGATCGAGCGCGTTCTGGGCAGCACCGGCTATCTCGATTGGGTGGAGCAGCAAGACAATCTGGAGCACACTTCGCGCGCGGAAAATCTGCGCGAACTCGCGAACGCCATGGCCGAAGCCACCGAGCAAGGCCAGACGCTCGAAGATGTGCTCGACCAAGCCGCGCTGGCGAGCGATTCGGATCAATATGACGACACAATTCCTGTGTCGCTTATGACCCTGCACAGCGCGAAGGGGCTGGAGTTCGACGCGGTATTTCTGGCAGGTCTCGAAGAGGGGCTCTTGCCGCACGGTCGCGCACTGGGCAGCGGCGCCGAAGTCGAAGAGGAACGGCGCCTATTTTACGTGGGCATGACGCGCGCGAAGCAGTCGCTCGTACTTTCACGCGCCGTGTATCGTCGCACCTACGGCGAAGAGCGTCTGCGCGCCGCACTGCCCTCCCGTTTCCTCGCAGAAATTCCCGGAGACCTGATCGAAGCCGCGCTCGGTTCGCAATCGGAACCGGGCGAGACGCGGCGCTACGAGCCTGATCCGGAATTTTCTGAAAATTATACGTACCGGCAGAAAACGCGAACGCCGTACGGTCAGCCGTCGCGCGGTGCGCGGCGCGCGTCGAAGGATCCGCTGATCGGCACGCGCGTCCGGCATTCGAAATACGGCGTGGGGACGATCATCGAAGTCGAAGGTGAAGGCGAAGACCGCAAGCTGACCGTGAGCTTCCAGGATTACGGGGCCAAAAAACTCATCGAGCGCTATGCCAACCTGCAGCTGGCGTGAGGCGCGGGTTTGCGAATCGCCCGAGTGCGGCACAAACGAGCTAGGTCGAAGGCACCGTGCTATAGCATGATGTCGCCAGCGGTCGCCCGGCGTGGCGCGGGCCGCTGTGGCGCGAAGATTTTTGCCCGACGCACTGATACGCAGGGTTGCAGCGTAGCTTGTCGCAGGGTAAAGTTTCTCGCTCTCTCACGGGGAAGGTGACGATTGGGCGCACAGCTTTTCCGCACGAAGGACATTGACCGGCTCATTTCCGATTCGGAAGACCCCGAAAAGCGGCTTAAGAAATCGCTAGGGTGGTTGAGCCTCACTTCGTTGGGGATTGGCGCCGTAATTGGCTCGGGAATCTTCACCATCATCGGCACTGCCATCGCGGGACAAAAACTGCAATTTAAATCCGTGTTGAACGCTCCCCTGCTGGAGTATTTAATTTATCACTCGGCGTCGTTCGGGCGTCCGGGCGCAGGACCTGCGATTGCATTGTCGTTCGTGTTGGTGGGAGTGGTGTGCGCTTTCGCGGCGCTTTGCTACGCTGAACTGGCGGCTATGATTCCGATCGCGGGCAGCGCTTACACTTATACGTACGCGACGATGGGTGAATTGATCGCGTGGATTATTGGTTGGGATTTGATCCTGGAATATGCCGTTTCCAATATGGCCGTGAGCGTGGGATTTTCCGCGCACGTAGTGAATCTGCTGGATTGGTTTGGTGTGCACCCGAGCTTGCGCTGGATAACGCCGGCTTATCTTCCGGCTGGGCTTGCGGATCTGCAGGGAAATGCTTTGTACGAGCCCGGTTGGCATTTCGGATTCAACTGGCCGGCTTTTATCATCGTGATGCTGCTCACGGTGATTCTGGTGCGCGGGATCCGCGAATCGGCGAACGCCAACAACATCATGGTGCTGCTAAAGATCACCGCCATTATGGTGTTTGTGATTTTTGCGTCGCGCTATGTGCATCCCGCGAACTGGCATCCTTTCGCGCCAAATGGATGGCCGGGAATTCTCACGGGCGGGTCGATCATCTTTTTTACGTATATTGGATTTGATTCCGTTTCCACCGCGGCGGAGGAGTGTAAGCAGCCCAAGCGCGATTTGCCGATTGGAATTATTGCTACGCTGGTGATCTGCACGATTTTGTATATCGCGGTGGTGGTGGTTTTGACGGGGCTGGTGCGCTGGGAGACGTTGCTGGACGACGCGGCGCCAGTGGTGAACACGCTGAAGAAGCTAGGTTTCAGAAATATTCAGTTGATCGTGCTGCTGGGCGCGTTGACGGGGATGATTTCTTCGCTGCTGGTATTTCAGCTGGGCCAGGCGCGAGTGTGGTTCGCGATGTCGCGCGACGGATTGTTGCCTCGGGTCTTCAGCCGCGTGCATAAACGATTTCGTACACCGGATTTTTCGACGATCATGGCAGGATTTCTGGTGGGAATTCCCGCGGGGCTGCTGGATATCGGAACCTTGGCAGACCTTTCGAATATTGGGACGCTGTTCGCCTTTGCGTTGGTGGCGGGCGGAGTGCTGATTCTGCGTTATAAGCAGCCGGATCGTCCGCGGGCGTTTCGCGCGCCAGGAGGAATTCTAGCGCCGGTGATTACCATTCTCACGTGCCTGCTTTTGATGGCCGGGCTACCGATTACCAATTGGATTCGTTTCTTCGTGTGGCTACTGATCGGGTTGTGCTTTTATTATTTTTATGGGCGCCGCCACAGCCAGCTTTCGGACGCGAATATCAAAGCGGATGCCGATAAGGATAAACTGCGGTAATGCGTCGTTCGCTGCAACGCGCGGTGATATTGTCGGTGGGGATTCTGGTCCTCGCGTTGGCGCCGCTTTTTGGCTGGGACGAAACTGCGGACCGCCTGGTGACGAATCGGGCGGTGGACACTTTGCCGCAGGAAATGCAGCCGTTTTTTTACGCGAACCGCCAGTTTCTGGTGGAGCACGTGGGCGCGGCCGATGATGCGGATGTGAAAAATGGCACCGCGCGCCACACCGATTTCATTCAACTGGATCACTACGGTCCATTTCCCTTCTCCGCCTTGCCGCGCGACTACAACGCGGCGAGCACGAAATTCAATCGTCGGGTTGTGGAACAGTACGGAATTCTTCCGTGGGAAATCGGTTTTTACAGCAAGAAGCTTACCGACGCGTTTCGCGAACACGATTGGAACCAGGTGCGGATGTCCGCCGCCATCCTGGCGCATTATGTGAACGCGGCGCACGATCCTTTCAACACCACGACCAACATGGATGGAAAGCTTTCGGCGCAGCCCGGCGTTAACGAGCGCTTCTCCAGCGGGTTGGTTGACCGCTATCAACTGTTTTTCTTCGTGCAGCCGAACGAAGCCGTGTTCATTCACGATCCCACGGACCACGCTTTCGAACTTTGCCTCACGGCGCACTCCTGGTTGGAGAATCTGTTGCTAGCTGACCGCCGCGCGCACGAAGGGCTTTCCGGATACACACAGGATTATTACGATCGTTTTTATTCACTGGCCGGAGCGATTCTGGTCCGGCAGCTTTCGGATGCTTCCACCGACGTGGGCTCGTATTGGTTGACGGCATGGATCAACGCCGGTCGGCCGCAATTGCCGCAGCAATAGAATGAACCTGCAAACAAACACAGCTCGGCCGCCCATGGCCATCGACGCGCTGCCGAAAGCAGAAGTGCATTTGCATCTGGAAGGCTCGATCCGCCCGGATACCGCCATAAAACTTGCGGCGCGCCACGGGGTCACTCTGAAGCCCGAGGAAGTGGCGGCGCGCTACAACTTTTCCAACTTCAACGGATTTCTGGAAATGTTCAAGTGGGTCACTTCTTTTCTCCGCACGCCGGATGACTATGCGCTGATCACGCGCCAGCTGTGCGAAGAGTTAGTGCGCCAGAACGTGGTGTACGCCGAACTGACGATTTCAGCGGGCGTGATTTTGCGCCGCATGCAAAATCTGGAAGCGACCGTCAAAGCCATTCGCGAGGTCACGCAGTCCGTCCCTTTTGTACGCCTGCGTACTGCATTTATTCTGGATGCTGCCCGACAATTTGGCCCTGACCCGGCGAAGGAAGTTGCCGTCTGGGCGTCCAAGCTACAGCCTTTGGGTGTGGTGGCGTTCGGCATGGGTGGCGACGAGCTCGCTTATCCCACCATCAATTTTCGTCCGGCGTTTGATCTGGCGCGGCACGACGGGCTGCACATTGTGTGCCACGCCGGCGAGATTGGCGGGCCGGATTCAGTGCGCGATGCCATCGAACTACTGGGAGCGGAGCGAATCGGGCACGGCATCGCGGTGATGCGCGATGCGGCGTTCGCGGAAACGTTGGCGATGCGGCGCGTGGTGCTGGAAATTTGCCCCACCAGTAATTTGTGCACTGGCGCGCTGGCCCGCCAAATCGAAAAGGTGGATGCTTCACTGCAAGACCATCCGCTGCCGGATTTCATCAAGCGCGGAATTGCGGTCACGCTTTCAACAGATGATCCTGGAATGTTTCACACCGATCTCCTGACGGAATATTCCAAAGTGGCATCGCTGGGCGTTTCCACGCCGCACCTGGTGAAGCTGATGGAGCAGAGTTTCCACGCGGCATTTCTGCCTCCGGACGAAAAGCGAAAATATCTGGTGGATTTTCGTACGGCCGCGGATTCGGCGGGGCTGCTATAATCTTGCCGATGAAAGCACATGTCTGGGTCATGCTGAAGTCCACGGTTCTCGATCCACAGGGTCAAACCATTCAACGAGCGTTATCTTCGCTGGGCTATTCCAAAGTGCAGGATGTGCGCCAGGGAAAATTTTTTGTGCTGGCGCTGGACGGCCTGAGCCGCGACGAAGCTAAGACGCAGGTGGAACGGATTGCCAAAGACGTGCTCACCAATCCGGTGATCGAGGAATTCCGCTTCGAAATTTTGGAGTGACGAGCCTGCCGGTTCACGGGCCGTCTTTTTGTGCTGCGTGACGTCTGCCGCACGCGTCAGGGCCGCCGCCGTTGTCGGATGCAACCGATGTGCTAACCTTATTCTAGGCGCGGCTGCCTGTAGCTTCGATCCCAAGGCGGCTTCCAGGAGCAAATTCCCGTGTGCGGAATTGTCGGTTACATTGGCAACAAATCCGTGGTGCCGCTGATTCTAGACGGGCTGAAGCGCCTGGAATATCGCGGCTATGATTCCGCGGGGATCGCCGTAGTGCAGAAGGACGGCAGGCTGGAGATTCGCCGCGCTCCCGGGAAGCTGCACAACCTCGAAGAATCCATCCGCGCGACGCCGCTGGAAGGCGTTTACGGCATCGGGCATACGCGTTGGGCCACGCATGGCCGGCCGACCGAAGAGAACGCTCACCCTCATCGTGATTGCAGCGGTGAAATCGTAGTGGTGCACAACGGCATTATCGAGAATTACCTCGAACTGAAGCACCAGCTGATCGCCGAAGGGCACAAATTCCTCACCGAAACCGACACCGAAATCATTGCGCACCTGATTGAGAAATTCTCTGACGGCGCGTCGCTCGCAGAGGCTGTGCTGAAGTCTGTAAAAGTGATGACCGGCGCCTTTGCGCTGGTCGCTTTGTCTACGCGCGATCCTCTAAAGATTGTTGCGGCGCGGATGGGTCCACCGATTGTCGTGGGGCTCGGTGAGAAGGAATTTTTCGTTGCTAGCGACATTCCCGCAATCCTGCAGCACACGCGCAGCGTGTTCTTTCTGGGCGATGGCGAGCTCGCCGTGCTGACGCCGCAGGGCGTGTGCGTAATGGATTTCGAGGGGCATCCGATCAACCGGCAGCCGCAGCACGTGACCTGGGACCCGATCATGGCGGAAAAGGGCGGGTTCAAACATTTCATGCAGAAGGAAATTTTCGAACAGCCGCGCGCGGTGCGCGACACTCTGCTCGGAAGAATTTCGCAAGACACCGGCAAAGTGTTCCTCGATCAAATGGACATCAGCGAGGAGGAATTCCAGGATTTTCAAGGCGTGAAGATCATCGCCTGTGGAACGAGCTGGCATTCCGCGCTGGCCGGAAAATTCATGATTGAACGCCTGGCGCATCTGCCCGTGGAAGTGGATTACGGCAGTGAATTCCGTTATCGCGATCCAATCGTGAATAAGCACCATCTGGTGATCGCCATCAGCCAATCGGGCGAGACAGCGGATACGCTGGCTGCGGAGCGGGAAGCGCGGCAGAAGGGCGCGAAGATTCTGGGAATTTGCAATGTGGTCGGTTCGATGTTGACGCGCGAGGCCAACGGCACCATTCACACCCATGCCGGCCCGGAAATTGGCGTAGCGTCCACGAAAGCGTTCACCGGCCAATTGACCGCGCTGATGCTCACCGCGCTGTATCTGGCGCAGGTGCGCGGCAAGCAGTCTCCCGCGGCTGCGAGAAAGTTGATGCAGGAACTGACTCGCATCCCGCACAAGATTGAAACGATTCTGCAGCACGATGCGGAGCTGGAAGAGCTGGGACGACTCTTTTTCCGTCACACCGATTTTCTGTACCTTGGACGCGGCATCCACTATCCCATCGCGCTCGAAGGCGCGCTGAAGCTTAAGGAGATTTCTTACATTCACGCGGAGGGATATCCCGCGGGAGAAATGAAGCACGGCCCGAACGCGTTGATTGACGAGGATTTGCCGGTGGTCGTGATCGCCACGCGCGATGAATCAGATCCGGGTTCGATGACGCGCTATGAGAAGACCATTTCGAACATGCAGGAAGTGAAGGCCCGCGACGGAATCGTGATCGCGGTGACTACCGAAGGCGACCGCCAGGCGCGGGAGATTGCGGACCACGTCGTGGAGGTGCCGTCAGCGCCTGAGCTCCTGGCCCCGATACTCGAAATTGTTCCGCTGCAACTTCTGGCTTATCACATCGCCGTGCGCCGCGGTTGCGACGTAGACCAGCCGCGAAACCTCGCGAAGTCTGTCACGGTCGAGTAGCGGAGTGGCGTCGCGTTTCGGCTGACCTTTTTTCGGTGCGCAATTCGCGGGTTCCCCTTCCGGTTTCTGTGTTCTAGAATCACAGGATGATGCGCTACCGCTTCTTCCACAAGCTCTCGTCGTTATTTTGTGCCTGCCTCCTGTTCGGACTCGCGTTCCCGCCGTTGTCTGCGTCTCGCCTGCGCGAGGCTCCGCAAAATGCCCGCCCCGGGACCGCGCGCCTGGATTCTGTGCTGGTCGCAGGCTCCATGCGATTTACTTCGGAGCAGATCGTGGCCGCCATCGGTCTGCAGCCAGGCGCAACCGTAGGCCGCGAGGAACTGCAGGGTGCCGCCGACAAGTTGGCAGCGCTGGGGTTGTTCGCCAATATCCAGTACCGCTTTTCGACTGTAGCCAACGGCGTGAAAGTTACCTATCAAGTCTCGGATGTGCCGGCGCTACCTGTAACGTTTGATAATTTCCCTTGGTTTACGGACGAGGAATTAGCCGCCGGAATAAAGAGTTCGGGAATTCTGTTCGATGGAGGCGCGCCAACGAAGGGCACAATTCTGGATGCGATGTCCGGCGCGCTCGAAAAGCTGCTGGATGCACACAATGTGCACGCGCGCGTATCACACGAGGTCGTCGCGCATCCTTTCAACAATCAAAGCGTGCAGGAATTCCGCGTCGACAACACGGATTTGACGATTCAGAAGATTGATTTTTCCGACCCGCTGGCGCAGAACGACCGAGTGGTGCAGGAGCGTCTTCCGGATCTGATTGGCAAGCCGTACTCGCGCAGCCGCGTGGAACTTTTTGAGTTCGAACAGCTGCGCCCGATCTATCTGACGCATGCGTATTTAAAAGTGCAGTTCGGGCAGCCTCAGGCGCATTTTGCCACGAATCCGACGAATCAGCTTTCCGGACAGTTGATTGTTGCGGTGCCGATTGATGTGGGCGTCCCCTATCTTTGGGGCGGCGTGGAATGGAAGGGCAACGATTCCGTTCCGGCGCAGGATCTGAACAAATTTTCCGCGCTGCTGCCCGGAGACCCGGCGGACGGAAATAAAATTCAATCCATCTGGGAAACGGCGCGGGCGGCGTACGCGCAATTGGGCTTTCTGGACGCGGCGTTGAATCCCGTACCGACGTTTGATGACCAAACGAAACGCGTGAAGTACGAGGTGGAGGTCACCGAAGGCCCGCAATATCGCATGGGAAAACTGGTGCTCACCGGATTGTCGATTGAGGGCGAACGCCGGCTGAAGAAAGCATGGAGCATTGCGCCTGGCGCGGTCTTCGATAAGAGCGTGTACGACGATTTCGTTAGCACGGGGATCAAGGCCGCATTTGTGGGGCTGCCGGTGCATTACGACAAGATCGGACGTTTTCTGCAACTGGATCCGCAGAACGCCAAAGTTGATGTGCTCCTGGATTTTCAGTAGGCGGAATTCAGTTATACTGCTCTTCTATGTCCAACATGTCACGATTGCCGATCGCTGCGGCTGCCGCTCCTGCTCTTGCGGTGGATGAGTCGCAGGCGTTTGCCAAGCAGGAAAAACTGTTTGCTGCTTTGCGCGGGCTTGATTCCGTGCTCGTGGCGTTTTCCGGCGGAGCTGATTCCGCGTATCTCGCTTGGGCGGCACATCAAGTGTTAGGGGAGCGCGCGCTGGCCATCACCGCGCTTTCCGCAAGTTTTTCGCGCCACGATCGCGAGCAGGCCGAGGCTTTCATCGCCGCCACGGGCGTGCGCCACGAATTCATCGCCACGCACGAACTGGAAAATCCTCTTTACGTCGCCAACAACGCCGACCGCTGCTACCACTGCAAGGACGAACTCTTCGACCAGATGGATGCGCTCGCGCGCTCACGCCCGTTCGCGGCGATCGCTTACGGAATCAACGCGGACGACACGCGCGATTTCCGCCCCGGCCATCGCGCCGCGCACGAACATCACGTGCTCGCCCCGCTGCTCGACGCGCAGCTGTACAAGGCCGAGATTCGTTTTCTTTCGCAACAAGCTGGTCTGGCCACGTGGAATCGTCCCGCTTCCGCCTGCCTTTCGTCGCGCGTGCCCTATGGCACCGCTGTGACACCCGAGCTGCTGGAGAAAATCGATCGAGCTGAGGCTGTGCTGCGCGCGCTGGATTTCCGTCAATTTCGCGTGCGCGCGCATGGTGAGCTGGCGCGGATCGAGATTGCCCCTGACGAACTGACGCGGGGATTCGATCCTGAAGTCTCTCGTAAGATTTCCGAAGGCATCAAAAGTGCCGGCTTCGCCTTCGTCACCGTGGATTTGGAAGGCTATCGCCAGGGTTCGCTGAATTCCCTACTCAAAATCAAGTGACCTCCGCCCTCGCGCTTCGCCGTCATCCTGAGCGCAGCGAAGGATCTCTCTTCTGCCTCCGCATCGTTCCAACACCAAGCGCGTCGGCCCTATGCGCGCGGAACTTCTGGTTGCGTAACCTCGTATATCTCTGATAGGAAGGATGGCCGGGCGCCATCAGCAAAGGTGCCCGAGATGCTAGCCTCGCAACGGCGAACACAAAAAATGACCCGCTCACACAAACTCGCTTGCATATCACTGGCAGCCTGCACGGCTCTCCTCCTCGCCGGATGCAGGTCGCAGCCCAGCGCCGAAGGAACGTTCGATAAATCCTTCACGGTGAATGGACCGGTGCGCATTGAGCTGACCAATGGCAGCGGCGATGCCCATATCAGCGCGGGAGCGCCAGGCGAGGTACGCGTCCATGGCGAGATCGAAGTGCATTCGTGGTCCGAAAAAAACAGCCAGGAGCGCGCGCACGAAGTCGCATCGTATCCTCCGCTCTCGCAGGAGGGCAATCTGATCCGCATCGGCGGCTCGGGGCTGCACACCAGCAACGTTTCGATCGACTACACGATCGTGGTTCCGGCCGACGCGGAGATTCACGCGGCTACGGGCTCAGGCGACGTGGTGGTGGACGGAATCAAAGGCCCGGCGAATTTCGTTTCCGGTTCCGGCGCGATCACAGCGTCAAATATTTTCGGCGACGTGCAGGCCATGACCGGGAGCGGCGAGATCAAATTTTCGCAGGTGCAAGGCCAGGTTCAGGCGACGACCGGTTCGGGCGACATCACACTGGAGGATGTGCGCAATCAGGCGCGGCTGCACAGCGGCTCGGGCGACATGGAAATCACGAATCCCGCTGACGCGCTGGAAGCCAGTACGGGGAGCGGAGACATTAGGATCAAGGGCGCGTCCGCGGATTTACGGTTGCGCACGGGTTCCGGCGACGTTGATATTGAGGGCAATCCCGCAGGTTCGAATTACTGGGACATCCGCACCAGTTCGGGCGACGTGGTGCTGCAAGTTCCGCCCTCGGCGAGTTTCCGCCTGATGGCGCATTCGAACTCGGGCGACATTGACGCCGCAATCCCGATTGTGATGGAAGGCACTACGCAGAAACACGATCTGCGCGCGCGGCTGGGTGATGGCAAGGCGCGCGTCGAGGTGCAGACTTCGTCTGGCAGCGTTTCGTTGAAATAATGGATGTATGCAATTCCCCGCTGGCTCGCCCGCTTTCGCGTTAGAATCACGTTTCGAGTTTAGCTACGCCGAACAGTTTGAGAGGGTCTAGTTGTCTCTGCCAACCCGCGAAAGCCGAACTGCAGTTTGCCGAACCCTCTGTTCGCTATTCATTTTCGCCGTTTTTCTCGCTGCCGCACCAAGTGCCCGTGCGCAAAATGCTGCGCCACCGCCTAACGCGCCGAAAACGCCTTCGAATGCCATATCCAAAAAAGACGCGGACCCCGAAACGGAACTGCAAAAGGCCATAGCGGATGCAGGCAACGATCGCGGCGCGTTGGTGCGCAATCTGGAGCGCTACCTGCAGCGTTTTCCAGACGCGCCGCGAAAAGGAGCCGTGTTTCGCGCGCTCGTGGAATCGTGCGAGCAGGTGCAGGACGATGCTTGCGCGCTGAAGTATTCAGAGCAATTGATCGCGCTGCGTCCGGATGATTCCGAAATCATGATGCTGGCCGTCGGGCTGCTGCAAAAGCAGGGAGACGAAGCCAGCCTGACGCGCGCGGCCGGCTACGTCAGCCGCGTGCTGGATCGCATTGACAAATCCACCGCGGCAGAAAAGCCCCAACGAGTTTCGCTCGCCGATTGGCAGCAGCATCACGACGAACTGCGCGCCGCGCTCTACAATCTGCGCGGGCAAATTGAAAAATCACAGCACGATGATGCGGCTGCGGAAAAAGATTTGCGCATGAGCTACTCCGTGCGGCCGAATGCGATCGCCGCGGAACAGCTTGGCGAGATTGCCGAGATGCGCCGCGACTACGCGACTGCCGTGCAGGAATATTTGCTCGCTTTTGTCCTCCCTGAAGATGGGCCGGTAGGAAAAGTGAACCGGCGCGAAGTGCGCAAGCGGTTGGGGAATGTGTGGCGCCAGCTGCATGGCAGCGAACAGGGGCTGGGCGAAGCTGTGCTGGCGCAGTACGATTTGCTGGCGGCAGCTGCCAACACCACAACTGCTGCGGCTTCATCAGGTCCAGCCGCGGGCAATAAAAATGCCAAGGACGCTTACGCGTTTGTGCTTCGCAAGCTGGATGGTACCGCGGTTCCGCTCGCGGCTGATCGCGGAAAAGTCATCGTGCTGAGTTTCTGGGCTACGTGGTGCGGGCCTTGCCGCGAACTCGAGCCGCAGTTTGTACAGGTGGCTAAGAATTACGCGGGAAATACTGGGATTGCTTTTTACGCCGTGAATACAGATGAGGACGAATCGCTGGTCGCGCCATTTCTGAGCCATGAGAAGTGGGATGTGCCTGTCGCGTATGCCGATGGCCTGGATGATTTTGTGAAAGTGGGGTCGTTGCCCACTGTAATGATTCTCGATCGCGCCGGAAAAATCACCTATCGCATCAATGGCTACCCACCCGAAGGATTTGCCGAAAACCTCACAACCGCGATTCAAGCCGCAGTCGGCTCTGTACCATCCACGATGGCTCCCTGATAACTTTCATTGAGTTTTATTTCCGGCCGTCATCCTGAGCGCAGCGAAGGATCTCTCTTCGCATTGCCGCGCGTCGCTGCACGATCCGCCGCATCCCGCGCCGCCAGAATCGTGCCCACGTGAATCGCCACCGTGTCCTGCACCCGCCGCGCGTATCCGCCTGCCTGCGTAATCACCACAGGGCATCTGTTACTGCGCGCGTATTCCATCACCAACGCGTCGCGCTTCCCAAGCCCCTCCATCGTCAAAGCCAGTCCGCCCAACTGGTCTTCGCGATAAGGGTCCGCTCCGGCAAGGTAGAAAATAATTTGCGGCGAAAAATCAAAGAATGCCTTGTGCAGATGCTTCTCCAAAATCGCCAGATAGTCCTCGTCTGCTACGCCGTCTGGCAAATTGATGTCCATCGTGGATGGCGGCTTCACAAACGGATAGTTATGCAGCTGATGAATGGAAAGCGTGAAGACGTCGTTATCTCCGGCAAAAATTGTCGCGGTGCCGTTGCCGTGATGCACATCAGTATCCACTACCATCGCTCGTTCGATCGCGCCGTCAAATTGCAGACGCCGGATGGCGACGGCCACATCATGAATCACGCAGAAGCCTTCCCCATGATCGGGACAGGCGTGGTGAAATCCTCCACCAATATTCGCTGACCAGCCATCGCGCAGCGCGCATTGTCCGGCAAGAATTGAGCCGCCCGCCGCAAGCCAACAGGCTTCGATCAATTCCTGGGAGTACGGAATTTCGAGCTGTTGGACTTCGGCGTAGGAGAGCGAGCCGGTCTTCAGCTTGCGCACGTATTCGGGAGTGTGCACGCGCAGAACGTCTTCGTCCGTCGCAGGCGCGGGTGAAAGAAAATCGCTGGCGTCAGCGATACCGCGACGCAATAGCTCTTCATAGACCAGGCGGTATTTCTGTGAAGGAAATACGTGGTCGCCCAGGTTCAGATCGTACCGCTCGTGGTAGATCAATTTGAATGGCAGCACAATGCCGCCAGCGTATCGCGATGCCTTTCCTGGCGCAAATCATCGCCGGAGATGCCTCGCGGCGCGACTGCCGCTAATGGATACGAACCGGGAGCGGCTGTGGTAGAATTTTTGGCGATGCGTCGCGCACAAGCCATTCTCGTTATCGTCGCGCTGCTGGCCACGCCACTGGCGTTGCTCGCGCGCGCAAATGATTCCGGCATGGCGGATTGCAACGGCATGTGCTGCCTGCCGCACGGCGGGCACCATCATTCTCCGGCACGGACTCCCTCGCAGCAGCCTCAGAAGGACGATCTGGACTGCCATCACGGCGCGCTGGGCCATATGATGGAGTGCAGCATGAGGTCCGGGCAACCACGCATGGATTACGGCCTACTCGCGCCATTACCGCCGGCTCAAGCGTCCGGGGTCGCCTCCGTCATTCCGCCGAAAGTCTCTAGCATCGGCAACCCGCAGTTTCCCGCCGGCAATTTGTCCGCCGGTTTCCTCTCCGGCCCCTTTCAACCGCCGCGCAGCTAGCCTCGTCCGCAAGCGCTAAAAAAAGAAAAATTAGGACGGAGGCTTTGTGCGCAAGTTCATTTTCTGCTCGTGTCTCATGGTCTTTTTGTTTTGTGGCCCGCTGCTCCACGCCACTATTTTCGGAAAAATTCAAGGCGTCGTGCACGACCCGCAGCACCGCCCGGTCGCTGGCGCATCCGTAAAGCTGCAAGCGATCACTTCGGACTGGTCGCAAACAACGCAAACGGACGATAATGGCGAGTTTTCGTTCACGAGCGTGCCGGTGGGCGACTACAAGATCACCGTCACGCAGCCTAAATTCCAGACTGCGCAGCAAACCGTTACGGTTGCTTCCAACTCGTCACCCGTTCTTCACTTTCAGCTCGCCATCGCAACCGTCAATCAGACGACTGTGGTCGTCGGCGAAGCAGAAGTCGCCAACGTCGATTCCGTCACGCCTACCACCCTGGTCGATCGCCTGGACATCGCACAGACGCCCGGTGCGGACCGCACCAACGGATTGCAGATGATCACCGACTACGTGCCCGGCTCGTACGTGACCCACGACATGTTGCACATGCGCGGCGGCCACCAAGTCGCATGGTTAATCGACGGCGTGCCGATTCCCAACACGAACATAGCGACCAATCTCGGCCCGCAGATTGATCCCAAGGACATTGATTACCTGGAGGTACAGCGAGGCAGTTACGACGCCGCTTACGGCGACCGAACCTATGGCATTTTCAATATCGTGCCCCGCACTGGATTCGAGCGGGACAATGAAGGAGAACTGATTACCACTTTCGGCAACTGGTTCCAAACCAACGATCAGCTCAACTTCGGCGGCCACACGCAGCGCTTCGCTTACTACGTCAGCGTAAACGCGAATCGCAGCAACTACGGCCTGCAGACGCCGATCGGCCAAGTATTTCACGATGCGGAGAACGGCTTTGGGGGATTCGCCTCTTTGATATTCAACCCCAGTCCCCAGAACCAATTTAGGGTCGTTACCTCGTTACGGCAGGATTATTACCAAATCCCCTACGATCCGGCTCCGAACTCGACCAGTGTCGGTCTGCGCGATAGTGAGCGTGAGCCCGACGGTTACGTCACGCTCTCGTGGGTGCACACGTTCAATCCAAACTTGCTGACGACCGTTTCGCCCTTCTATCATTACAACAAGGCCAGCTATGACGCGTCGCCCAACGATACCCCGGTAATCTCCGACGTCACCCAGACCTCGAACTACGGAGGCTTGCAGGCTTCCGTGAACGCACACGTCTGGAAAAATGACATTCAAGTGGGAACGTATGGTTTCGCCCAGCACCAGAGCGAATACTTCAATAACGTCTTCAACCCTTGCGGTATCGGTTGCACGAACGGTCCCGCTTCGACAGGCGCGATCACAGGAGGACTCGAGGAATTTTACGTGGACGACAAGTTCAAGGTGACGTCCTGGCTCACCTTGCTCGCCGGTTTCCGGCAATCACACTTCACCGGGGAGATCACTGAGGGCCACGTCTATCCTCGATATGGCGTCGCTATCCAGATTCCTCATCTCAACTGGGTCTTGCGCGGGTTCTGGGGCGACTTCTACCAAGCCCCGCCTTTGTTGACTGCGACGGGTCCTCTGCTTGGGTTGGCGCAAAACTCTGGTGTCACGTTCGGGCCTCTGTTCGGCGAACGCGATCGCGAGTATCAACTGGGCGTCACGATTCCCTATCGCGGCTGGTCTCTGGACGCCGACACGTTTCAGACCTATGCGCGCAATTGGCTGGATCACAACAATATCGGCGAATCCAACATTTTTTGGCCGATCACGTGGGATAAAGCTCTGATTCAGGCATGGGAGCTCACCCTGCGATCTCCCCGTATCTGGAACCGCGGTCAATTTCACCTCGCTTATTCAAATCAGATTGCGCAAGCGAGCGGGCCCATTACGGGCGGTTTGATCTGCCCGCAACCGGTGAATCCGATCACATGCCCTCTCTTTGTACCGCCTGGGTATTCACCGGTAGACCACGATCAAAGAAACACGCTGAACGTTGGATTCAACGCAACGCTTCCCTGGCAGTCGTTCGCTTCGACGAATGTTTATTACGGCTCGGGCTTCACGAACGGAACACCGAATGCCCAGTATCCTGGCAACTATCTACCGCAACACACCACGTTCGACATTTCGCTGGGGAAATCTTTCGGCGAGAAATACACGGTGGGATTCACCGCGCTCAACGTGGCAAATCGCCGCGTGCTGCTCGACAACAGCCTCACCTTCGGCGGCTTTCACTTCAACGACCCGCGCGAAATCTACATCGAATTCAAATGGAGGTTTCACTACTGAGGCAAAATATCAACATCTTGGTTATCATCAGAAGCGGACCGCGCCAACCGGCGGCACGAGGCAAATTGTGAAAGTGTTTTGCAGGCAACTGCTACTGCTGCTGGCGATTCCCTCAATCGTGGTGATCGCGGGATTTTTTTGGCTGTGCTCGACGGGATTAAACGCTCGCGACACGCCAGGGACGTTGGAAACCAGAATCGCAATAACCCTGCAACGTGTGGCCATCCCCCGCACCGCGCGCGAGCTCAGCAATCCGATGCAAGCGACCCCGGAGCTTCTGGTCGAAGCGCGCCGGCATTTCGCGGACCACTGCGCCAGCTGCCACGGCAACGACGGCAGCGGTGTCACAGAGATGGGACAGAAACTCTATCCGCGCGTGCCAGACATGCGCTTGCCGCAAACGCAAAATCTTTCCGATGGCGAGATCTACTACATCATCGAAAATGGCGTGCGCTTCACCGGCATGCCTGCATGGGGCACGGGCGGCACGAACGATCACGACACCTGGCATCTGGTGCTGTTCATTCGCCATCTACCGAAATTGACTGAAGAGGATTTGCACGACATGCAGGAGCACAACCCGCGCAGCCCAGCCGACATAAAAGAAGAAGAGCGGGAGAACGAGTTCTTGAGTGAGCCGTCTGACACACACAAACCGTCGCATCCGCACTAAAGGAGATGTCAATATGCGCAAAATTGCATCCGCAATCCTGATATGCCTGGCGTTTTCGCTGGTAACGTTCGCCCACGGCACGGACAAACATGTGCTGGGCACCGTCACAAAAATCACCGATCGTGAAATCACGGTGCAGGGGCAGGATGGTCAGCTGCAAGTGGTAAAAATAGCCCCAGACACCTCGTTCGTGAAGAGCGGCGCCAGCGCGAGCATCAAAGATCTAAAAGTGGGCGATCGCGTGGTGATCCATGCGAAACCGGTGGGAAACGATTTGATCGCGCACGAAGTGCGCTTCGGCAAGCCGCCGACGGCGACCGCCGCTACGAAGAGCAATTGAACTGCGGCCTTAGTTCTCGCGTTCGAGGATGAAATCGGGCACGGCCAGCAACGCGCGCCGGTACTCCGTGTCCGGCAGGACTTCCAGGCTGGCTTTCGAGCGACGCACGTATTCTTTCGCTAGCTTCGTGGCGCGGTCCAGCGCCCCAGTCTCGCGCACCAGCTGGGCGATTTCTTCGGCGCGCACGCTGCGGAAATCGCGCTCCTCCAGAACTTTTTCCACCATCCGCCGTCCGTCGTTGCCTGCGTGCGGCTGGCCATTGCCGTCGCCATCCACGGCATGCGGCGCCACGTGCGCGTGAGCCTGGGCCTGCAGAGCAAAAATCAGCGGCAGCGTGACTTTTCCTTCCTTCAAGTCGCTGAGCACAGGCTTGCCGAGTTTTTCAGGCGACGCGGTGAAATCCAGCAGATCGTCCACCAACTGAAACGCGAGCCCTGCATTGCGTCCGTAATTCGCGAGCCCGTCTTCGATTTCCTTCGATTGCTTGCCCAGCACGGCGCCGAGTCGCGCGCATCCGCTGAACAAACAAGCCGTCTTGCGATAAGCGAGTTCGGTGGCTTCGGCTTCGTTCAAATCGATCTGACCCAGGCGCGTGAGTTGCAGCAGTTCGCCCTCGACCATGTTTTGCGTGAGATCAATCAGAATATCGAGCACTGCGAAATTGCGTTCGCGCAGCGCCATTTCGAACGACTGCATGTAGAGCCAGTCGCCCGCCAGCACGCTCATATGATTTCCCCAGCGTGCATTGGCGCTGGGCCGGCCGCGCCGAGTATTCGCGCCGTCAATCACGTCGTCGTGAATCAACGTCGCGCTGTGAATCATTTCCACTACCGCGCCCAGCCGAATGGCGCTTTCGCCGCGAGATCCCGAAGCGCCCGCAGCCAGCAACAACAGCGCGGGACGCAGCCGTTTCCCGCCGCCTTCGCGCAGGTAACTGGAAATTTCGCACACCGGTTCGATGGCCGCGCTGTTTTGCGCCGCAATTTCCTGCTCGACGAGTGCTAAATCGTCGCGTACCAGATCGAAAATGCCTTTTGCGATTTGGACAGCGAAAGCCATCCTGGGGTTCACCTTGGCTAGGCTGGAATTTCCAGGCCGCCTAGCCGGAAAAACCGTCTGAAATTCGCCGCCGTCGCGGCGGCAACTTCTTCGCGGCCCAAGTTTCTCACATTCGCAAGCGTCTGCGCTACCTCCACCACGTTGGCCGGCTCATTTCTTTTGCCGCGACGACCCTGGGGCGAAAGAAAGGGCGAATCGGTTTCGGTGAGGATTTGCTCGAGCGGCAACTCCCGCGCCACATGGCGGATCAGCTGCGATTTCGGATAGGTCACGTTCGCGGCAAACGAAATCAGGAACCCCATGTCCAGCCCGCGCTGCGCCTCGCGTAATGTGCCGGTGAAGCAGTGAAATATTCCGCCCAGGCCCGTCGGTTTCCAGTCTTTTTCCAGGATTGCGAGGCAATCGTCCCACGCATCGCGACAGTGAATCACGATCGGCAGTTTCGCCGCGCGCGCCTGCCGCAGTTGGCGCCGAAATACCGGCTGCTGCACTTCGGGCGGCGGCTCCTCGTAATGATAATCGAGCCCCATTTCGCCCCAAGCAATCACTTTCGGATGCTTCGCCAGCGCGTCCAGCTGCGCGTAATGCGGCTCCTGCGCGTCGGCCGCATGCTGCGGATGGATGCCAATGGTGGCGTAGATCCAGTCGTAATCCGCAGTTACGGAGAGCGCCGCATCCAAACGCTCCGGCCCCGACCCGCCGCTGCCGATAGCCAGCACTGCCGCCACGCCGACCGCCCGCGCCCGTTCGAGCATCTCGGCCCGGTCGCCATCGAACTCCTCAGATTCCAGATGCGCGTGTGAATCAATAATCTCCAAATTCGGCGCTGCTCCGTTACTGCCTTTGACTTAGTAGCGCCGGCGTCCCGCCGGCTCTTTTGGCGTTGCCTTGGTCCTTGCTGTTGCCGATCTCTGCGCCCTCTGCGTCTCTGCGGTAAGACTTTGCTTTCGCCCTTGGTTTTGCCCGTCATCCTGAGCGCAGCGAAGGATCTCTCTTCGCCTTCTAAACGTGCGCCGTCATTTCACTTTCGCGCCCGGCGGGACATCTTCCGCAAACGTACAGAGCACCGGCTTCCCGTCGGGCCCGACGGATGCAGCCAGCAACATCCCATTCGATTCCAACCCACGCATCTTCCGCGGCGCCAGATTCGCGACGATCACGACTTTCCGCCCCACCAAATCCTCCGGCGCATACGAAAGCGCAATCCCCGCCAAAACCTGCCGCACTTCATCGCCAATATCCACCAGCAACTTGAGCAGCTTGTCCGCGCCCTGAATACGCTCTGCCGATTTCACCACGCCCACGCGCAGCTCCACCTTGGCAAAATCCTCAATCCCAATTTTCGCCGCGACAGCAGGCGCAGCCGCCGTCGCACCAGCAGCCGAACTCGACGTAGCATCCGCACCAGCCGCCGCCGGCTGCGCACTTCCCGGATTCCGTATCTCGTTTTCCATGGTTTCAATCCTCTCCAATATTTCCATCTTCTCCGCGCGTGGAAATACCCCTTCAGGCTTCCCAATCTGCGTTCCGGGCTTCAATCCGCCCCATTGCAACGCATTGATGCTCACGTTTTCGATCTTTCCTGCTTGCCCAAGCTGCTCCCAAATCTTTTGCGTCGCATCGGGAATGACGGGGTGCGCCAGAACGGAGACAATCCTGAGCGATTCCGCAGCGATATACAGTACTTGCTCCAACCGCGTCCTTTGCGCAGGGTCCTTCGCAAGCGCCCAAGGTTTCTCTTCGGCCAGGTATTTGTCGGCGATCGCCACAAACCCCCAGATTATTGTTAGCGCATCCGAGAATTCGAATTTGTCGTACAAGTTGCGGATTGTGGTGTGAAAAGCCGTCGAAGCAATCTCGTGAAGGTTCGCCGACGCGGCGGCTTGGGCCGGGACAACGCCGCCGCAGTAATTTTCGATCATGGTAAGCGTGCGACTAGAAAGATTCCCCAGTCCATTTGCCAAATCCGCGTTGTACCGCGTAATCAGCGCATCCTTGCTGAAATTTCCATCCTGCCCAAACACAACTTCGCGCAACAAGTAATACCGCAGCGCATCATTCCCCAGCACTTTCACAATCGGCTCGGCATAAGCCACGTTGCCCTTCGACTTGCTCATCTTTTCCTGCTCGAAGAGCAGCCACCCGTGCGCCTGAATCCGTCCCGGCATATACTCCGACAACTTCTTATCCGGAAACGCCGCCATCAAAAACGCCGGCCAATACACCGCGTGAAATCGGATGATCTCCTTCCCGATCATATGCACGTCCGCCGGCCAGAATTTCTTGAAGCGTTGGCTATCCTTCTTGCTCCCAGGCTCGCCGTCCACGAATCCGATTCCGCTCATATAGCTGGAAAGCGCGTCGTACCAC
The DNA here is from genome assembly GCA_963786205.1 of uncultured Acidobacteriota bacterium. GTDB lineage: Bacteria > Acidobacteriota > Terriglobia > Acidiferrales > UBA7541 > Palsa-295. The sequence goes on along the minus strand of CAWAYG010000005.1, from coordinate 883,895 downwards.
ACGTAAAAGACGTGCTCCGGATCCCCCGGCCACGGAATCCCCCACTTGATCGTCTTCCGGCTGATCGAAAGGTCCTTCAACCCGCTTTCGACAAAGCTCCTCACTTCGTTCATGCGAAAATCCGGCTGCACGAAATCCGGCTTGTCCTTGTAAAGCTGCAAAAGTTTTTCCTGGTACGCCGAAAGCCGGAAAAAATAATTCTCCTCGGAAATCAATTCCGCGGGACGGCCGCAAATCTGGCAATCCGCCGGCTCCGGCGTGTCGCTGACGTACAAATTGTCGTAAATGCAGTAGCGCCCCTCGTACTTGCGCTTGAAAATGGCATCCGGTGAAACGTGCTGCGTCCGCCGCACCAAATTCTGCACCGCCACGGCGTGGTTCGGCGAGGTAGTGCGGATAAAATCCGTATAGCTGATTCCCAGCAACTGCCAAAGATCGCGAAAAATCTGCTGGTTGCGGTCCACCAAATCCGCCGGCGAAATACCCAGCTTCTCCGCCGCCCGCTCGATGTTCACGCCGTGCTCGTCCGTCCCCGTGAGATACGCCACGTCGTAACCGCACATGCGCTTGTAGCGCGCAATCACGTCGCACACAATCGTCGTATACGCCGACCCCACGTGCGGCCGCGAGTTCGCGTAATAAATAGGAGTGGTCAGGTAATACTTGGGCTTGGAATTATCCATGTACTATGCGGATTTCCCGTCCGGCGTCGCGATATCCGGCTGCGCTTCGAGCCATTTCTGAAATTGGTACGTCGCGGCCTCTAACACCTGCTTCAACGGAATCCCCTTCTGTGCCGCGATCCGCCGGCAATCTTCGTATTCGGGTGTGGCGTTCAACATCGACCCGTTCATCCGCGAAATTTTTATGCGCACCTCGCCAAACGGCGTTTCCAGCGTTACCAATCCCGTCGCGAGCGTCTTGCGCCGCACTTCATGCGTCCGCACCCCGATGGTCGTCGTCTCGCGAAATAACAGGTCCATCAACCGCGCTCACGTTGTGCGGCTCGCTCAAATCGTCACCAGCATTCCCGGCCGGTTCTTTTTCATCTGCACCGGCGAAGAAAACACGTCCAGCGCCCCCGCTTCCAGCGCGCGCTCCACGAAATATCCGTAAATTTGCGGGCTCATGTCGTCAACGTTCGTTTCGATCACCGTCACCGGCGCGTCCCAATATTCTCCCGCCTGGCTGACGGCTGTTTCGCCGATCAGCAGCCGCAGCACGTTCGCTTTTTCGCTTCAGGTCCACGCTGCCCGCGCCGTAGCCAATGGCCTTCAAGGTCATTTCCGGAATCTCGGCGTAACGCGTCGCAAGCGTAGTAGCGATCGCCGCGCCCGTCGGCGTCACCAATTCTTTCGCGATCCCGCTCGTAAACATCGGCGCGCCCTTCAGCAGCTCGGCGGTCGCTGGCGCCGGCACAGGCAGCAAACCGTGCGCGGTCTTCACCTGCCCCGCGCCGACGTCCAGCGCCGAGCACCCAAACTCATCAATTCCCAGCAGTTCGAATCCAATCGCCGCACCCACGATGTCCACGATCGAATCCACCGCGCCCACTTCGTGAAAATGCACTTGCTCCACAGGCAGTTGATGAACTTTCGCTTCCGCGTCCGCCAAGCGCGTAAATATTTTCCGCGCTCGCTCCGTCGCGCGCGGCGCAAGTTTCGCGTTCTCGATTCGCTGCAGAATGATCGAAAGACCGCGGTGATGGTGCCCTGCGCTCGTCGCCACCTTCACGTGCGTGCCAAAAATCTCGCCGCGCTTCACCTTCGCCGCCGAAATGGACCAGCCCTCCAGGCCCAGCTTGCGCAGCTCGGCTTCGATCGCGCGCAAATCCGCGCCCGCATCCACCAGCGCTCCCAGAACCATGTCGCCGCTGATGCCCGAAAAACAATCGAAATAAGCGTGCCGCAACATTTTCATCGGACGGTCGTGCACAATTGCCGTCAAATCGCGAAAAAACGATACTAGTCTGGCCTCCCAATGCTGTCAAATCTCCCAGCGCGAGCGGCTTTGACGCTTCCGGCTGCATTACCTATAATCGCCGGATTCACTTTGCACAGGGAGCCACGTGTACAAAGCCGTCGAAGACCGGTTTCGCAAGGCGCTACGCCATCATATTCACGAACGCTACAAAACGGACGTGCCCATCGTCACCGAGCGCCCGCCCAAGCTTTCGATGGGCGAAGCCGCCTCGCCCGTCTGCTTCGAACTCGCCAAGCGCCTGAAGAAGCCGCCCCGCGCTCTGGCGCAGGAAATCGCCAATTCCCTGAAACCGATTGCCGGAATCGCGCGCGTGGAAGTCGCAGGCGGCGGCTACCTGAACGCTTTCTTCGACCGTGCCGCATTCTTTCGCTCTGCCGCGGAGGAAGCTGGACGCCAGGCGGTCACCGCAGAAGCCGGCGCGACGAAAACAGTCGTCGAGCACACCAGCATCAACCCCAACAAGGCCGCCCACATCGGGCACCTGCGCAACGCAGTGCTGGGCGACACCTTCGCGCGCCTGCTGCGCCACTCCGGACGCCGCGTCGAAGTCCAGAATTACATCGACAATACCGGCGTCCAGGTTGCCGACGTGGTCCTCGGCTTTCTGCACCTCGAGAAAAAATCGCTGGCCGAAGTTCAGGCGCTCACCCAGGCCCCAAAATTCGATTATCTGTGCTGGGATTTGTACACCCGCGTGACGCTGTTTCTAGCCGAAGACAAATCGCGCCTGGAATTGCGCAACCACACGTTGAAGGAGATCGAAGAAGGTCACGGCGATGCCGCGAAAATGGGCGAAATCGTCGCCACGGCAATCAATTACTGCCACCTGCACACGCTCGACCGGCTCGGCATAGACTACGATCTGCTCACGCAAGAGAGCGACATCCTGCACCTGAAATTCTGGGATGCCGCATTCGAATTACTGAAACGCAGCGGTGCCGTGCAGCTCGCCACCACGGGAAAAAATGCCGGCTGCTGGGTGATGCAGCTTCCGTCCGACAACGAGGCCGCCGCCAAGCAGGCTGCGGAAGGCCCGGATGCTGCGGCCGCAGACGCGGCTGAGGAACCAACGGAAGAAGCCAAAATCATCGTGCGCTCCACCGGCACGGTCACCTACGTCGGCAAAGACATCGCGCTGCATCTCTGGAAGTTTGGCCTACTCGACCGCGATTTTCACTATCACCACTTTTACAAACATCCGGATGGGCATCAGGCGTGGATTACCGCGAGTGAGCGGGACGATCCGGGCGCGCCCGCCTTCGGCCATGCCCACGAAGTGTTCAATGTGATCGATTCGCGGCAGTCTTATCCGCAGCAGGTCGTCGTCGCAGGCCTGCGCGCACTCGGCTACAACGCCGAAGCAGATCATTTGAAGCATTTCGCTTACAACGTAGTGGCTTTGACGCCGCGTTGTGCTTTGGAGATGGGCTACGAGATCCCACCGGAGGATGCCAAACGCCCCTACATCGAAGTCAGCGGTCGCAAAGGCCAAGGCGTGAAAGCCGACGACCTGCTCGACCGCCTCGAAGCCAGCGCCCGCGAGGAAGTGGACTCGCGCCATCCAGACAGCCCCGACGCCGAGCGCGCCGCGATCGCCCACGCCGTCGCCATCGGCGCGCTCCGCTACTTCCTGCTGCGCTTCACACGCTCCACGGTGATCGCCTTCGACTTCAAGGACGCGCTAAGCTTCGAAGGCGAAACCGGCCCCTACGTTCAGTACGCAGTCGTGCGCGTGAATGGCATTCTACGCAAAGGCGCGGAGATGGATCCGAGCCTCGCGGTAGAAGACGCAACGAACATCGCAAGGCTCAAGAGCGGCGAGCTCGACGCCAGCCGCTTTCTCGCTTCACCGGACTACGAAGACATATGGGATCTGGTTTTGCTAGCGGGATCGTTGGACGCGCGGCTGGAGCTGGCGCTAGCAGCACAGGAACCTGCCAATGTCGCGCGGTTTGCATTCGAGCTAGCGCAGGCGTTCAACGGCTTCTATCACAAACACAATATCAATCGAGAGCAGGACGCAGAGAGGCGAGCGTTCTTGCTTTATGTGACCACGCTCGTGCGCGAACAGCTTGTCTCGACACTCGCCCTGCTAGGCATCACCGCTCCAGAAAAGATGTAGCCAGGCTTGCTTCGGCGGCCGGCATGCTGCTTGCCCTGAGTGAGTTTGCGAAGGGAGCGCAGCGAAGGATCTCTCTTCGGTTTTCCAGTCTTAGAGTCCGCAAAAATAAACGCTACAACTTCATCGCGAAGTCAACGATGGAGCGAATCGCCACGCCCGTGGGGCCCTTGGCTAGCCACGGCTTTCCGTCATCGACCCAGCACGTGGCGGCTATGTCGAGATGGATCCAAGGCGTATCTTCCGCGAATTCCTTGATGAACCACGCGCCGGTGATCGCCCCGCCGCCCTTGCCTGAGCCGGTATTGCGAATATCCGCGATATTGCTTTTGATCATCTCCTCGTACTCGTCGTCCATGGGCATGGGCCACATTTTTTCGCCGACGGCCTTGGCGCTCTCGAGAAACTGGTCGAGGTATTCGCGCGGCGTGCCGAACGCGCCCACGTGCACGTTCGCCAACGCGACCTGAATAGCGCCAGTGAGCGTGGCCGCGTCAATCAGGTGCGTGCAGCCCAGCTTGCGCGCGTAAAAAACGCCGTCGGCCAACACCATGCGGCCTTCGGCGTCGGTATTGATCACTTCAATCGTCTTGCCAGACATCGCGACCTGCACGTCGCCGGGCTTTTGCGCGCGCCCGCCCGGCATGTTCTCCGTGGCGGGAATTACGGCGATCACCGGGACCGAAGGCTTCAGGTAGGCTATCGCACGCATGGCGCCGAGCATGGTGGCGCCGCCGCCCATGTCGTACTTCATTTTTTCCATGTTCTCCGCAGGCTTGATGGAAATGCCGCCAGTGTCAAACGTGACGGCTTTGCCCACCAATCCGAGAACTGGCGCATCGGGCCGCGCATTTTCCGGAGTATAGCGGATCACGATCACGCGCGGCGGCTCAACGCTGCCCTGCGCGACGCCGATCAGCGCACCCATTTTCAGCTCGGAGATTTTTCTCTCGTCGAGAATTTCAACGCCCAGGCCGACTTCCTTTGCCATGGCCTCCGCACGCGCGGCGAGCATGCGGGGCGTGAGGCGGTTGGAAGGCTCGTTGATCAAATCACGCGCGAAATTCTGCGATTCGGCGATCACGCGCCCGTGTTCGACTGCTTCGGGCAATTTGCCATTCTGAACGGCGTCGAAACCGGCGAGCTGCACAGACTGAATTTCGCGATTTGTTTTCTTGTCGGTCTGGTATTTATTGGATTCGAAATCGGCTACGCCGAGCCCCTCGGTGACGGCCTGCGCGGCAGCAGGTCCCCGTTCGCCTTCGCGCGCAAGGAAAATAAATTTCTTCACGCCGCGCGATTTCAGATAACGCAAGGCAGTGCCGGCGATCTTGCGCAGGTCCGACGGCGCGAATTTCTCGGGCTTGCCTGCGCCCACAAGGAGCAGCCGCTTGGCGTCCAGGCCTTCCGGGAAATGAACGAGCACAAGCTCGAGCGCCTTGCCAGTGAGTTCACCAGTAGCGACCAGAGCGGCGAGGCGGCCGTCCATGGCGTGGTCTATGTCGCTTAATATTCCATCAATTTTATTTTCTTTGTCGAAGATGTAGGTGACGATCGCGTCGGCTTGAATCGAAGAGTACGGCTGGTTCTCCAGTTGAATCTGCATAGCTCCCTTTCACTTTTAGCGCCGGCGAGAGCGGTACATCGCCTCGCTGGCTTCGCGTTTTGCTTCTTTTTGTTTTTCGGATTCGCGGCGGTCGTGGAATTTCTTGCCCTGCGCCACGGCCAATTCGCATTTGGCGATGCCGTCCCGGAAATAAATCTTCGTTGGGACGATGGTCATGCCCTTCTGCTGGGTCTGCACAAGCAACCGGTCAATCTCACGACGATTCAGCAGCAGCTTTCGTTTTCGCAGCGGATCGTGGTTGCGGTAACCTCCGGCGAGATACTCGGGAATATGGCAGTTTACCAGCCACGCCTCGCCCAGGCGAATCTCGGCATAGGCCTCGCGCAGGGTCCCCTTCCCTTCGCGGAGCGTCTTTACTTCGGTGCCAACCAACACCATGCCGGCTTCCAGGCTGTCCAGGAGATGATAGTTGTAAGAGGCCTGGCGATTCTGCGCAACAATCTTGACGCCTTCGTGTTGAGATTTGTCAGGCTTGGATTTCACGGCAGAACTATCATAGCCGCCGAAGCCGAGTCGCCGCAAGTCACAGATGATGACGGGTTTCCGGGCAACCGCGTTCAAATTCACGATATTTTTACGCAAAACGGCAGAGGCGCTTCTATTATTCATACGTCTAACACAGCCTTGGGAATCCTTGCTGCATATTATGACGGGATGCTAGACTCTTGAGGTAACAGCCTACCCGTCGGAGGAGTGCTTTTGCGCCGTTCCGGATACTTGTCACTCTTGGTTGCCGCTGCCCTGCTACTGGGCGGATGCCCCAAGGGCAATTCAGACTATGAAGAGGCCCGAAAGGCCAATGCCCTCCAGGATTACGACACCGCTCTGGTCCACTACGAACGCGCCCTGCGCTCTGACCCTACCAATGCCGAATACAAGCTCCGTGCCGCCCAGGCACGTTACGATGCCGGACAATTCCACGTCCAGCAAGGCAATAAAGCGCTCAAGAACGGCGATTTGCAGCTGGCGCTGGGCGAATTCCAGAAGGCGGAACTGATCGACCCTTCCAATACCGCGGCCGAACAGCAGGTGAAGCGCACTGTCGACCTGATGAACGGGAAGAATGGGCCCAAGGCGCTGAATCCCGCTACGCAACCGGACGAACAGATACTAGCGCAGCCACCGGAACTGAAGCCGCTATCGCGCGACCCGATCAATGGCCTCAAGATGACGAACGACGCGCGCGTCGTTTACGAGACGATCGCGAAGCTCGCCGGCCTGAGCGTGATTTTTGATCCGGATTTCACTTCGCGTCGAATCACCGTTGACTTCCCGAGCGTTACCCTGGAACAGGCGCTGGATGCCGTGTCAATGGAGAGCAAGGCGTTCTGGAAGCCGGTTACTTCAAACATTATTTTCGTCGCGCAGGACCAGCCGCAGAAGCGCAAGGATTTGGACGATGAGGTTGTACAGACTTTTTATCTTTCGAACACCCTGACGCCGCAGGATCTGACAGAAGTGGTAAACGGGTTGCGGGTGTTGTTGGATCTGCACCGGCTGCAGCAAGTGAACGCGCAGAATGCGATTGTGATCCGCGATACTCCGGACAAGTTGCTGCTGGCCGCGAAAATTATTCGCGATATTGATAAGGCTAAGCCAGAAGTATTGATTCACGTGCAGGTAATGACCGCCAGCATGGATCGTTTGCGCGATTTGGGCATCTTGCCGGGGCAGACAGTTTCGTTGGCGTTCACGCCGCGGTCTTCGCTTGGACCTCAGACTTCGACGTCGACTACCACCACTACGACGACTCAGAGCGTGCCGCAGGTTTTATTGAGCCAACTGAAGAACCTGGGGAGTTCGGACTGGGCGCTCACTTTGCCAGGGGCGACAGCAAACGCCATCTTGACTGACGACCGCACGAAAATTCTGCAGGATCCGGAATTGCGCGTAACAGACGGGCAAAAGGCCACGCTGAAGATTGGGTCGAAGGTGCCGGTGGCGACGGGCAGCTTTCAGGCTGGAGTGGGCGTGGGTGTCACGGGCAGCTCTGGAGTGGTCAATCCCCTGGTGAACACGCAATTCCAGTACATCGACGTGGGCGTTAACATTGAAATTACACCGCGCGTGCATCCGGATGGCGACATCAGTTTGAAAGGAACCGTGGATGTGTCGCAAATTACGGGGACGAGCAATATTGGCGGAATCAACCAGCCGGTAATCGGGCAGAAAAAAACAGAAATTGACGTGAGGCTAAAGGAAGGCGAGCAAAACATTCTGGCGGGCTTAATCGAGCGCACGGACACAAAAAACATTAATGGCATTCCAGGACTTGGTGAAGTGCCGCTGATGGGGTATTTGTTTTCGGATAATAGCCACGAAGTGGAAGAGGATGAAACGCTGATCGTGATGACGCCGCACATTCTGCGCTTGCCCTCGCTCACGGCTGCAAATCTGCAATCCATGGCGGCGGGCACCGATTCGAACGTGCGCGTTTATCGAGGAGATGAGCCGACGGCCGCACCACCGGCCTCCGCTCCGGAGGCGCAACCCGCGCGCCCGAATTCTGGAGTAGTGCAGCCGGCGCCGGGCATGACACCAACTGGGATGCCGCAGCCTGCTCCGGCGCACGGACCGTCCGCGGCGGCGCAGCTTCATTTCGAGCCAGCCACGGTAGTCTTGAAAGCTGGCGACACGACTACGCTGGGCCTGGCGGTTTCCAACGTGCGCGATCTGTATTCGATCCCACTGATGATTCACTTCGATCCAGCGGTGGTCCGCGTAGAAGAGGTGCGTGACGGCGGATTCCTATCCGGCGGATCGCAGCAGGTGGCCGTCGTGCAGCGAATCGATCAGCAGCAGGGGCAGGTGATCGTCTCCGCGACGCGCCAGCCCAACACGCCCGGAGTGAATGGAACCGGAACTGTGTTCGGTTTCGTGGTGCGGGCTGTCGGTCCCGGCACCGCGCGGTTGCAGATTCTGCAAGTAAATGCTCATGATTCGCAGCAACAGACGATTCCGATGGTTTCCGGAGAAGCCACGATCCAGGTGCAGTGAGGCGCGATGAACTGGAATCGTTTCAAGTCGAATCCCCATTTTGCGCGGCCGCAGTTTCCCGCCCTATCTCTTGCGCTGAGTCGCGGGCGACGCGTTTCTGCTGCGTCTGAGTCCGGAATGTCGCTGCTGGAATTGGTAGTCGCCTGCGCGATCTTGCTGATTCTGGCGACGGCTTCGATCCCGATTGCGCGCAATACGATCAAGTGGAAAAAAGAAGAGGAATTGCGGTGGGATTTGCGCCAGATGCGCGAAGCGATTGACCGCTACAAGGACGCGTCGGACAAAGGGCAAATCCAGGTGAAGGCCGGAACCGAAGGATATCCGGAGAGCCTCGATTCGCTGGTCAAGCCGACTCCGCTAACCGGAACCGCCGCTGACAAACGGATTCGGTTTTTGCGCGAAATCCCGATGGATCCCATCACCAAGAACAAAGATTGGGGGCTGCGTTCGGTCCAGGATGACACCGATTCGACTTCTTGGGGCGGGCAGGACGTGTTCGACGTGTATTCGAAAAGTTCTGGAACAGCGATGGACGGTTCGAAATATTCTGATTGGTAGATGGGTTCGCTGGGGCAACTGAGGAATTGATGCGCGAAGGGTTCAACACGAGGACGAGTCTTGAGCGGCGCGGCTTGGCGCGGCGCGGCTTCACGCTGCTGGAACTGATGGTGGTGATGGCGATCATCGTAATTCTGATGACCATCGCCACTGCGAAATTCGAACAAATGGTGGTGAGAGCGCGCGAGGCGACGCTGGCCTCCGACCTGAAGGTGCTGCGGCAGGCGATTCAGGACTACACGCGCGACAAAGAATGCGGCCCTTCTTCGCTCGACGATCTCGTGAGCAACAATTACTTGCGCTCGGTGCCGAAAGATCCAGTCACCAACCAAACCGATTGGGTTACAAAGTCCGATGATGTCTCGCTCAGCCCTGAACAAAGCTGCTACGGCATCAGCGATGTGAACTCCTCATCCGACCGTCTATCGCCATTTACCAGCACGCCGTACAGTTCCTGGTAGGCCGCAGACTCTTTGATTTTCCACGGCGTCCAATTTTTTCTGCCGCGCTGAACGCTTCTGCTGCGTTCAATGGAAACGAAATCTTCGCCCGGCTGCCGGCGTTTGACGGCACCGCATCCATCCGCGATTATGCTTAGGCGGGGTGGAGCAGCCTGGTAGCTCGTCGGGCTCATAACGCGCCAAACGCTAACCGGCTCTGCCGGATTCAAACGACTTAGCCCTTCTTCTCAGCCGCAAAACCCTCGCAAAACGGGATATTCGGGGCACTTAAGGGGCACCTGAAAATCAAATGTCGCTATTTGCACTCAACCACCAGCGCACCGCACCGTCTGCTGTTTGTCGACGACTGGGTTTTGTGACGATACGACATTATAATGTCTTCATGCCAATCGTGCATGACTCTCTTCTCTATTCACGCATCGAAGCTGTCCTCGCCAGCGAGATCGCCGACGGCAACTCAAAGGTTGGCGAGCAACTGCCGACCGAAGACAGCCTCATGGGGCGATTTGGTGTCAGTCGCATTACCGTTCGACGGGCTATTCAGAATCTTGTGAGCCGCGGTCTGGTCGAGATTCGTCGCGGCAAAGGCACATTCGTCGCTGCGCCGAAGATCACGCAGGAGCTTACCGAACTGAGTGGATTCGTAGAGGATATGCACGCTCTTGGTCGCAAGCCGACGGCCCGCGTGGTTAGCAAGGAAATTGTGCCTGCCGACGCGACAGTGGCGAATCAACTCGCACTGACAAAGGGTGAGCGCGTCATCAGAATTCGTCGTGTGCGCCTCGCCGATGGTGTTCCCCTCTCCTTCGATGAGACCTACCTCCCGTTGGATATCGGTAAGAAGATCATCGCCGACAACCTGAAGGTCGAACCTATCTTTTCACTGCTTGAACGCAAGTACGATGTTCCGCTGATTGAGGCCGAGTACAAGTTGGACGCAGTGCCAGCCGATCCCGAGGTCGCTGCGGCGCTAAAAGTGAAACGACGGAGCCCGATCTTTCGCATTGAACGAACGTCCTACTCGACGGGCAGCCGTCCCGTCGATTACGAAAGGCTGTACTACCGGGGAGATCTCGTGCGGTTCGCGACGCGGCTCACCCGAAAGCTTCCTCGTTGAGCTTGCCCGCCGCTATCGTTTCTTCCTGAAATAGCCGTCCAGCGCCAGCGGTCCAGAACCGCCGAAGCCGAGCGCCGCGAGGCAAGCGAGATAGAGCAGGTTCACCTCGTAGCCTGGCGGCCCGAACTGGGCGCGGCCAGCCGTGACACTCATCAGCTTGATTGAGCTGAAGCCATGCGGCAGATGCACGGTGAAAATCGCTACGAAGAGTAGCGCCGCCATCGGCAGGCTAACAAACGAGACGAAAACTCCGAGCAGAACTGCGAGACCGCCGATGAGTTCGGTGAGAATGGTAAGCCATGCCGTGAGATGAGGCGCGGGCACACCGATAGCCTGCAGGATGACAGCGAAAGCTTCGGGGCCATGGGACAGCTTGGCGAAGCCATGCTCCATGAAACCATAGCCGACGATCAGGCGTAACGGAATTGGAGCCCATCGAGCTACTGAAGACGATTCTAAGGAGGGCAAACGGCTTTGGAGTTCCCGCTGGGATAATTGGCGAAGTGCGTTCATAGCGCAAGACTCCTTCTCGTAGTGGTCGCCGAACATTCAAACGTGCTCCAGCGACACTCATTATGATGTTATAATGTCGTGATGGATTCTAGTTCTGGAAAGATACTTTTATCGACGTCCTGCTCACAGGACCTGGAATGGCGCGAGAGGAAGGAAGACGCCGCGTTGCAACGACCATCCCTTCGGGAAGCGCTGCGTTTCTGGTTCAAGCTGGGATGGATCAGCTTCGGCGGCACAGCGGCTCACATCGCCATCATGCACGACGAGCTGGTAGAGAAGAAGCGGTGGATCAGCAACGAAACGTTCCTGCATGCGTTGAGCCATTGCATGTTTCTTCCCGGGCCGGAGGCACAGCAGCTGGCGATCTATATTGGGTGGAAGCTGCACGGCAAGCGCGGCGGTATTGTTGCCGGAACGCTCTTCGTGCTGCCTTCTATGTTTGTTCTGCTGGCACTGAGCGTGGTCTACGTCCGATTTGGCAACTTGCTGTGGATTGCCGCGATGTTCAACGGCTTAAAACCCGCCGTCATCGCGCTGGTCATAGTCGCGCTGGCGAGAGTCGCGAGAAGAGCCCTGCGCGAACCGGTGCAAAGTGCCGTTGCGCTTGCCACGTTTGCAGCGATGTTCTGCTTTGATGTCTCGCTGCTCGTGATTATGCTTGGTGCGGTCGTTCTAGGAATCGTTCTAGGGGCGTTGTGGCCTGGCCTTCTTCATCGCCCGAGAGAGGTCGCGGACGAGGAGGATAGGGGCCAGTACATTCCCCGCAGTTCGACGACGCCCGGGCGTATCCCTCTGTTGAAGCCGACCGCGAAGTTGGCGGTGAGTGTCCTGCTTCTGTGGCTCATACCACTGCTGCTCTTCTACTTCTTCGTCGCTGACTTTCATTTCTGGACCGGGTTAGCGCTGTTCTTCACGAAGACGGCTTTCGTGACCTTCGGCGGCTCGTACACGGTAATTCCTTACGTCGCGCAGGTTGCGGTATCGAAGCTACGCTGGCTGACAAGGCTGCAAATGATGGATGGCTTCGCTCTAGCCGAAACCACTCCGGGCCCTCTGATTATCGTGGTGGCTTTTGTCGGCTTCCTGGCCGCGTACAATCACTTTCACGGTTCATTGTGGATGGGAACTCTGGGCCTGCTGGCAACAACTTTTTATACTTTTCTGCCATGCTTTTTCTTCGTCTTTGCCGGTGCGCCGCTGCTGGAGCGCACCCAAAACAAGCCCACGGTTGAAGGTGTGCTGGGACTGATCACTGCCCTTGTCGTCGGCGCGATCCTTAACCTGACCCTCTTTCTAGGGAAGACCGTGGTCTTCCCATCAGGAGTCGTCGGTCTCAAGCAACTCGATGGGACCTCTCTGCTCCTGTCGTTGCTGTCACTTTTCCTAGTCCAGAGATTTAAACTGAAGATCATTCCGCTGATCCTGCTGGGTATTGGCTCCGGTTTGATGCGGTATTTTCTAGGCTTGTGAAGGGCGCTAGACAAAATTTCCGGCCGGTCGGCTATCCGGAAGCGATCCGGTTGGGCATCGTGCGGAGGGTGCGGAGCGTTCAACTTTTCCTCTTCAATAGACGCTTCATCCTTTCTGCCAGAGCCATGCTCCGCTTTCGGAAAACCATGCGGCCAGGGACGATAACGGTAATCTCGGTACCGGAGGTCGCAGAGCTGACGACAGTGAGCTTGGCTGCTATGCGGGCGGCCCGTTCGCGCATTCCCTGTAGCCCGAAGTGTCCGTCCTTACCCTTTTCTACAACAGCGGGGTCGATCCCCACGCCGTTGTCACTCACACGCACAACAAGATCCTGCGCGTATCGGAGTTCGACCTGCACTCGAGTAGCCCGTGAGTGCATATACGCATTGCGGATCGCTTCATACCCCACGCGATAGATCTCATCGCGCACGATTGGGTGCATCTCTCTGGGCTCGCCGACCACGGAAAAGGTCACGGTCATAGAAGCTGGAACGAAATCGCTTTCCGTCGCCCGCTTGAGAGCTTCAGCAAGGTCGTTCCTCTCCGTGGTTGAGGTACGCAAGGAGTTCAGCGCCGCTCGTCCTTCCTGCGTTGCCTGCCCGAGCCAGTTGGACAACTGCTCCATGGCGTGGCGCATGCGGGCCGGGTCGGAGGGATCGTCCAGTGCATCGTCAGCTACCAGCTTGCTACCTTGGACTGTCTGGAGGAAGGTGTCGTGAAGATCTCGCGCCAGGCGGGTCCGTTCCGCCATTCGTTCATCGAAACGGGCACTGATGGCTCGCGCGATCTTCCGCACGCGCAGCCGATAGAAGGCTATGACGATAGAGGCGATCGAGAACACGCACATGACTCGAAACCAACCTGTTTCGAACCACGCGGGAGCGATGCGGAAATCCAGTGTTGCGCTTCGATCATTCCACACGCCATCACTATTACTGGCCATCACGTGAAAGTGGTATGACCCTGCCCGGAGGTTTGTGTAGACGGCTTCGTGCGCGGAAACAGGCTCGCTCCAAACTTTGTCAAATCCGTCCAGCTTGTACATAAATCGCACCCGCTCGGGAACCGCGAGGCTCAGACCTGAATAACTGAACGTGACTCTGTGCGTACCAGGTGGAATGAGAACGGGTTGCCGCAGCGCGATGGAGTTGCCATCCGATGAAAGTCCTTCGATTTGAACAATCGCAGGAGCCGAACTGCCGGTTGCGCGCGTGGTGTCCACAACTGAGAGACCACGGTTCAACGAAAACCAAACCCGCCCGAAGGCGTCTGCAAAGACCGACTGCTGGCGCCTTACGCCTTCCGTCCCGCGCAGGCCATCCTCCAAACTGTACTCGCGCACATCGGAACTTCCGGAAACGTTACCGAGCAGATAGTCGCGTTTCACTGAAAGCACGTGATTGGCAGTTGCGACCCACAGCCGTCCAGTTCTGTCTTCCGCAATTCCCAGTATCTGCTCACGCAATGGCGCTGGCTCGTCGATGGGCACTTGAACGCGGCCGGACCTCAGAAAACCAATGCCAGATGCCGTACCAATCCAAAGCACGCCCGTCGAATCCGAACGCAGACAATTGACATTGTCAGCAGGCATGCCGTTAGCGACCGTAAAAACCCGCCATCGTCCTTTTGCAAGTGAATTTAACCCATTCGGCGTTCCAAACCACATCGTGCCGTCGGAGCTCTCTTCAATCGCAGCAACGGTGTTTGACGCCAAACCAGTCGCGTTCGTATATGTTGTGAAGTGGCCCTCTCTGTACTCGCTCACTCCAGCATTGAGCGTCGCGGCCCATACGGATCCGTCACGAGTCTGGTAAACCGCATATAGAGCATCGTCCGGAAGTCCATCCGCTTTCGTGTAATCTTTGGTGGTTATCGAGTCATCGCGATAGTACAAGTGTGTTAGACCGCCGCGCTGTCTGCCGATCCAAAGATCATTCTTACTGCCCGTAATGGAATAGACCACATCTTGACTCAGCTGGTCGTTCCTTACACTTGCGGTGTTTTCACCCTTCAGCCAATGCAGTCCGCCATCTATCGGAGCAAACCATGCACGCCCCTCTTGGTCCACGTAGATTGGGCCACCGCTTTGCGATTGAACGCCTGCGAGCGAATAGGTCACAAAGGCGCTGTCGCGAAGGCGCTCAATTCCCTTTGGACCTCCCAGCCATATATTGCCTTCTCGATCTTCAAAGAGCGCCGTAACCGGCGGGGCGCCCCCAAGGTAATCCGAATCAAAAGACACTCCCTGTGCGTTCACGCGAAGCAGTCCGTTGCTGGTGCCCACCCATATGTTCGAGTCGCGGTCGCGAAGCATGCTTAGAACCGACGTGTCATGGAGCGAGGATGGCACTCCTGCCTGGGTGACTTGCGCTCCGTCCCACTCCAAGACGCCATCTTCTGTTCCGATCCACAACTTGCCATTCTCCAAAGGAAGCAAGCATTTAATCTTGCTGCCAAGGGAGTCCTTGCCCGCGGCAGACACCTTCCCGTTTGAAACGTAGAAGAGACCGCTGTCGCCTGTGCCTAGCCATACTTTTCCGTCGGTCGTTTCGGCTATCGAAATAACTGTGGAGTTCGGTGCAGCGAGGCGATGAGAAGCGACGGCAGTGGTCCAACTGAGACGTGTATTCAGATCGTCGTTAATTGCCGGAGGTGCGCTTGCCGCGGAATCCGGTACCTCATGGGTTGGAGACGAGAGGGTTTCAAATCTTTCGGCGTTATAGGTGAACGCTCCAAACACAAGCGATGAAAATAGAACCGTACCATTCGTTCGCCTGCTGACGGCGGTGATGCCAAACTCCGCCTGGTCTCGCCCGAAATCGAATTTTGCGTCGTGGTAGCGCAGAATGTTTGTGCTCTGGAGCAGGATCCACAGGCTTCCTGCAGAATCGGCCTGCAATCCTGCGACGGGACCGATCGGAGCAGAACCTGGGATCGCTCGAGGGAACGCCTGGAAGTTCAGTCCATCGAAACGAAGCAAGCCTTTGTCTGTGCCAATCCAAAGGTAACCATCGCTGCTTTGAGCTATCGCGGATACTGATCCGCCCGGAAATCCTCTCTCGCTTCCCCAGCGGTCCCGCGAATATTGTGAGAGCAAGCGATGCGGATCAACAGCCTCGACTCGACCGGCAAAATACATGAAAACGAGCGCAGCAATTACCCATGGAATTAGCCGACGCTTTTCTAGGCGGACTTCACGGGAGGTATTCGAATTTCTCAACGACAACCTCAGTGTCCTTTTGGAGCGGACTTGTGTCGCTGGCGACGACATACAGCATTATCTCGACCATCTCTTGGCCAGGAGTCGGCACTCCGGAAGTGAAGGTGTGTTGCGAAACCAGCGGCGCCTCAGCTCGCACGGAAGAACCGCGAACTGTGTTAAAACTCGCACGCCCGGATTCCCAGCGAAGCGAGTGCGTAAGTGTTCCCGCCGGCTCCGTGAATTGCGCGACGTTTCCAGGAACGTAAAACGGTTGCACGCCATACTGCGCATTGTATTTGCCGGCTGCATCGCCCCAACGACTGATCTCGACGTCCATTTCACGGTAGTGCTGGTCTCCTCCCCCCGAATCGAAAGTATGCATACTAAGAACGGCGGCAGGCTCCAGATGAGAAGTGTCACGCACGACAAAAATGTATGTTCCGTAGCCAAGGCTGCGCGTCAGGACCAGTTGCGCGCAAGTCCACCTGCCCGACTTTTTGGTTATCTTGAGGTGCAGCGCTCCATCGGCGTCCGTCACAGCGTTATCCGCGTCGTACAGGTTATTCAGTCCGCCGCGATCAGCCGAAACCATGCGAACTTTCCAATCGTAACCGCTGAATTGAAGGAGTTTGGTGGGGCTGGGAGGCAAGGATCCGACCCCATTAACGATTGCTACTTCAACCACAGAGCCGCCCTGCACTGGGTCGACGTCCATCGTCGGCGGTGGTTGATAGCCAGGCTCAACCAGAAGCGCGGCGTATTCAAATCCAAGATGCGTCGAAGTGCTCCACGTAGAGTCCGATTGAATCGGGATGAACGGCTTGTCGGGCCAAGGCTGAACCCACCACGGTCCGCTTTTTGCATAAACGACAATTTGCTGGCCCGGATGCCAACCGGTAACTCGCCCCGTGATGGTGTCAACTCGCTCACGGCCACCTTGCGCTGCTGGAGGAATTTTCGTGAACTCAATCGAAGGACCTGAATGGGCCTTCGGAGACGTGCAACCGCCGAACAAAAGGCTGAGGAATAACAAAAAAGCTGGTGTCCTTACCCATCCTCCTCGAGTCTCGTCAGTCTGAGAGAACTGAGCCGATCCGTCGCACCTGCTCGTGGGCATATCCACAGCGCACTCCGTCCTCTGACTCCGTATGGGCTTTCCAAAAGAGCGTCGACACTTCGTTACGCTAGTTCCAATCCCACTGCCTCATTGGCAGGAATCGGACGCGAGTGAAGCGCACGAGCCTAGCTCCGCATCCGATCCTTCAAACAGATCTGTCTTCTGAAGTCATAAGATTTACAAGCTAATTCAAAAGCCTGACACCAGCAAACCCTGTTGAGTGCCGTCCGATCCTTTCACGTTACCCGATGCCTTGCTCTCGTGGCACATCAAAATCTCCAGCTAGCTCCCTGCAGTTTTCCGCAGGTACTGGTAACACATTCAGACTTGAAGCAGGCCACGACGGATGGCAATGGTGACCGCATGAGTCCGGTCATTGGCTTGAAGCTTGTCCACGAGGTTTTTGATGTGGAAGTTAACCGTAGTTTCCGCAATTGCCAGGCGATCGGCAATTTGCTTGTTGCGATAGCCGTCGCGGATGAGCCGGAGCACGTCTAATTCCCTGGTGGTAAGGTCTTCTTCGCCGAGGTGCTCGGCGATGCGGGCTGCCACTTCGGGCGGAATGTGCTTCCTTCCACCGTGAACAGCGCGAATCACGGCGAGCAATTCATTTTTTGGCATGCTCTTGAGGATATAAGCCGAAGCTCCGGCTCGCATCGCCCGCTGGATCTCGCCGTCGGAGTCCGAGGTTGTCAGCATGATGATGCGTGCTCGGGGAAACTCTCCGCGAATGCCTATCAAAGTGTCCGTGCCATTGGTACCAGGAAGGCGCAAATCCATGAGGGTGATGTCTGGCCGATGACGACGAAATTCGGTCACCGCTTCGATCGCGTTGGCTGCTTGGGCAACAAGTACCATGTCTTGCTGCGACGTAATAATCGTGCTCAGCCCCTCGCGAAATACGGGATGGTCGTCAACGCTCAGGATGCGAATTGGCTCTGTGTGACGCAGCGCTCTTGCCTCCGGGCAGTGGTTATTGTAGTGCGCGCCTCGGTCCCGGACAAGGGCTCGACGTGACGACGTGAATTCGGGGAACGCCGCGTGCGCAGACCCGTGCAAAGCGCTGATTCGATGGCCGAAAAGAGTGAGCGCGTTTTCCGCGCGCCGGCCCCACATGCAAGCTGAGGGTCTCTGCCTTCTCTCCACCCGCGGATCGGCTTCACAGCCTGTAGAAAAATGCAGTACGGAAACTGTCCCATCTGAGGTGGTTGAAATTCCCGATTTGGCACATCCTCGCGGTTGGAAGCTGGCACTACATACCAACTAAGGAGTCAACGACGTTGTTTATAAAGCCGACCACTTCGGGAGAACCAAGCAACACTTCAGCATCAGCGGATAACGTTTATCGGCTGAGCGACGCGAGGCTGGTGGAAGCCGCTAAAAACGGACACCCAACTGCCTTCGACACACTTTGTGAGCGTTACACACACCGAGTTTTTCGCACGGCGCAGCGCATAACCAGAAACCGCGAGGATGCCGAAGATGCGGTGCAAGACGCATTGCTGAGGGCGTTTGTGCACATCAGAGACTTTGACGGCAGGTCGAGCTTCGCGACCTGGTTGACGCGAATCGCAATCAACTCGGCACTCATGATCCTGCGCAAGAGACGAACTACGCTTGAGGTTATCACGAAAGATCGGGATGATCTCGGCGCGACCGAACAGAGCTACAAAATACCGGATCGTGCGCCAAACCCGGAAAGGCGTTACCTGCAGAACGAAAAAGCAAGGGTTCTGAAAAAAGCTGTCCAGGCTCTACGTCCGTCCCTCCGGGACGTTGTTGAAATTCAGCAGCTCCAAGAACGCTCGCTCCAGGAAACCGCCGAGATGATGTGCATCTCGGTAGCAGCAACCAAGAGCCGGCTGTTACATGCCAGAGTTGCACTGCGCAAGTCAACGCTGTTGAAACATCTGCATCAACCGCAATCGGGCAGCGGACTTAGTGCTTTGTCCACCGCATGACCGAAGCGAGTCGTCGCCATCAAGCCCTTGCAGATCACAAGACAGCGATCCGCGGTCGAAGGAGGCCCGTCGTGAAACGTTGGCTGTTTGCCGCGCTACTGATAGGCCTCGTGGTGAAGGGGTCCGCGACTGATAGAGAGCCTGCTAACTTTGCGGACAATTCTTCCACTCCGGAGGCTCCGGTAAGAATGGCTGCGATCGGCGAAAAAGGGGCGGGTATTGTCAGAATTCCGAGCAATCACTCGGTTGACGAGACGGTGGACAAACTCAAAACCGTTCTTCAATCCAAAGGCGTCACCCTGTTTGCCCTGATTGACGACAGT
This sequence comes from uncultured Acidobacteriota bacterium, assembly GCA_963786205.1. Classification (GTDB taxonomy): domain Bacteria; phylum Acidobacteriota; class Terriglobia; order Acidiferrales; family UBA7541; genus Palsa-295. Next base: position 864,447 of record CAWAYG010000005.1, on the reverse strand, counting down.
GGTGAAGCCGCCAAGGTGGGCATGAGAATGCCTCCTACCAAACTGGTCATTTTCGGCAATCCAAAAGGATGTACGCAGCTCATGCTCGCCGCTCCGAGCGTTGCCATTGACCTACCTCTGAAGTTTTTGGTCGCCGAAGATTCCCACGGGAAGGTCTGGATTTCGTACAACAGTTCCGAATACTTGCAGCAGCGTCACGGCCTGCCGGAGGATCTGCTGCCCCATATCGCCATCGTGCAATCGTTGGCCGCCAAGGCTGCAGAATAGTTCGCATCAGTGTTTGATAGGCCCGGGTTTAGTTACGGAGTGCTCGGCAATGTTTTTGTACGGCTCCCCAAAAAGTGGACGCGGAGGGATTCATGGGATTACGCAGCTTTGTTCTCGAGGATGTCGGTAATCAAGCTCCTCGCTCCAACCATAAGTTGGCCCGCTTCGATGTCGTTGGGCCGCTTCCCGACAACATCGAATGCCACGGAATCATCGGCCAGAGTTTAGCACTGCGAAAAGTTCTGCAAATCGTCGAGCAACTCGCAGTTGGTTCCTCGACTGTGCTACTCCTCGGCGAGACCGGTACAGGTAAGGAACTCATCGCTCGCGCTATTCATAATCGCAGTGATCGGAGAAACCGCAGCTTCGTGAAGTTGAACTGCGCTGCCATACCCACTGGCTTGCTCGAAAGCGAGCTCTTCGGACACGAGCGCGGCGCCTTCACCGGAGCCATCGCGCAAAAAGTTGGCCGCCTCGAGCTGGCCGATCAAGGCTCATTGTTTCTGGACGAGATTGGAGATATCCCACTCGAGATCCAGCCAAAGCTCTTGCGCGTGCTGCAGGAACGAGAATTCGAACGGCTGGGTAGCACGCGGACAAAACGAGTGGACGTGCGAGTTGTTGCCGCAACCCATCGGGACCTGGAAGGCATGATGCTCGAAAAACAGTTTCGGAGCGACTTGTACTACCGTTTGAACGTCGTGCCTATATTCCTTTCACCCCTGCGAGAACGGCTAGACGACATTCCGCTGCTAGTCCAGCATTTCGTGCAGCAGTTGGCAAGAAAAGCTGGCAAGACGATAAACATAATCCCATCAAGCACAATGGACGCCTTGCGGCACTACCCATGGCCCGGCAACATCCGAGAATTGGAAAACATAATCGAACGCGCGATCATTTTAAGCCCCGGTCCTGTTCTGCTGATTTCACACCACGACTTAAGCGGTCGCCTTGCGCCTGACCCAAACGCAGACTGCGCGCAAACCCTGGAAGAAGTTGAGCGCAACCATATTTTGACCATACTGAAAAAAACGCGATGGATACTCTCGGGACCAGGTGGGGCAGCAGCGCGCTTGGGACTGAACCGATCAACGCTTTACTTCCGGATGAAAAAGCTCGGGATCGCTCGAAGCCTGGTTGCGAGCTTCGACCCATAGAGATGCGCACAGACGCATTCGACTGTGAGATACGTTAAACTCAAGCGCGTTTCTCGTTCTTGAACGAGCCGTGTCTGCGACTGGGACGAGCCGACACCAGCCACGGAGCGACGTGACAGTAGACAGTGCGTCGCGGGCGAGGACGCAGATTCTCACGCGGTTCGCTGTGGGCTGCCGTCAGGCCGGCTCAGCAATGTTCATCGTGCTTACTTCCACCAGCACACCGCCAGGAGCCTCGAAGTAGAAACCGAATGCGTCCGGTCCGCCGCGCTGTAGCTTCGTGGGCTTGGACGCCATGTAGTTCCGAGCGCTCAAGCCTTCGTGCATCAGGTCTACCGCATGCTGCGTGGGCTGAAGAAATCCAACGTGAAACAGTCCAGGATATCCGTGCTCTGGCGTCATGAGCTTGTCATACATCAGTGTCAGCAGAAAGCCCTCGGAATTACGCAGGACAGCTAGTTTATCGCCGCGTTCGTCGATTACCTGAAAACCGAACACAGAACAGAAGAACTCCGTCAGTGCCAGAACGTTGTAGGTGGTGAGGTTCGTGTGATTCAGAGTTGCCATCGCGGTCTCCTTATTACAGAAAGTTCCGTCGCGTGGCTGTCGGGGCTTGGCCGAAACGCACCACGCGACGGGCAGCAGTGCGGAACACTGCCGCTATCGCCGTGGGTCCCCTCTCCCCTGTGGTGCAGGAGTTGACTTAACTGCGGAATGACATCCGCAGCGAGCCATGCTTACCAATCTGGCTCAGCGTTTTTCGGCAGTGGTTGGATGCCGCTGATTCTTCATCGGTTTCAGGATTTCGCCCAGTGCGAGAAAGCTGCAGAGGGCCTAAGAAGCACACCAGTCCTCATAAGTCGGCCTGTAGGAAGTGATCTCTGCCCTTGACATCGACTTTGGAGCGATTTTGCGCAACTCGGAGGTTAATCCCGGTGCCCGATAAATGCGCTGGTCTCAATGGATCGACACAACACTGCGCTTGAACCCAATTTGCATCGAAAACAAGAGCCAAAATCGCTCGCGTGGGTTAGGCCAGCAGGAACGCTGCCCCGGCTAGGTTTTGGCCAAATACAGCCAAACAGAGGGTTCTCGCGCAGAAGCATTGTGGAATCAATGCGCTGGATGGTGTTGCATCGACCGATTCCGCTGGCACCGCCTACCAGGATTTACATTCGCGGTTGGAAGAGAAGGTTGCAATTGTGCGAGGCCGGACAACTCTTAGCGAAGACCTTCGTCTATATCCAGCGGCGCTCGTAATAGCACCAGTTCAGTCGAATGAGCTTTATAATGGCCGCATGAGAATTCTAATGCTCACCGGGAAGGGCGGCGTCGGGAAGACCAGCATCGCTGCTGCGACCGGCGTGAAACTTGCCGAGCTTAACTACCGCACGCTCGTAATGAGCATTGATCCGGCCCACAGTCTCGCGGATTCCTTCGATCTGGATACGGAACTCTTCCAGGTCCAAACCTCGGACCCACTACCGATCAACGATCGGCTTTCGATCATGGAACTGAATATACAGAAAGAAATCAAGCGACACTGGAAGGAGATTTCTTCTTACATCAGCGCGGTGCTGCGTACCACCGGGATCACTGGCGTCGAGGCCGAAGAGCTGGCGATACTCCCCGGCATGGAAGAGCTTAGCGCGATGATGTACATCAATCAGTATCGGCGCGAGGGGCGTTACGATGTCATCGTGCTTGACGCGGCTCCGACCGCCGAATCCATGCGGTTCATCAGCATGCCGACGACACTCGACTGGTACATGAAGCACATTTTTCCTTTCCAGCGCAACCTGCTCAAGGCGGTGCGACCGATTGCGAACCGCGTCGCGCCGTTCGAGCTGCCTACGGACAGCTACTTCCTCAACATTCGAGATCTCTTCGAGAAGCTCGAGGGTGTGGACGAAATTATGGGGGACCCGAAGGTCACGAGCGTGCGGTTGATTACTAATCCTGAGAAGATGGTGCTGCGCGAAACTCAGCGTGCGTTTGTATACTTCTCCCTTCACGGACTGACTGTGGATACTGTAATCGTCAATCGCCTGCTACCCGCAAATGTCACGGATCAGTGGTTTAAAGAGTGGCACACGTCACAGGAGAAAGTCCTGACTGAGATCGAAGAGTATTTTGCGCCCGTCCCGGTGAAGCGAGTGCCCTTATTCCAGCACGAGGTTTTGGGAAAACAGCGGCTCGATGATCTTGCGCAGGTGCTGTATCCTGGGCAACAAGATCCGTCGGCGGTGACTCGAACGGAGAAATCCTACACGTTCGCGAAACGTGACGGAGAGTACGAAGTGCAGGTGCTGCTGCCGTTTGCCTCAAAAGGCGAGATTGGGCTGTTCAAGAAGGGCGACGAACTGGTCGTTGAGATCGGCACTTTGCGTCGGCACATTGGCCTCCCACGGTCGATGGCAGCGCTACAGCCGGGCAGAGCGAGGTTGGAAAATCAAGTCCTCACGATTGAAATGAAGGAGACCCAATGAGCGAGCAAAATCCAAACCCGCAAACAGCGGGCGAACGCGTAGGTCATGAACCCTGTCTGTGCCGGGAGGTCTTGGATCGTCTACACGAATGTTTTGACGTGCCGCCCACAGTGCGACAACACCTGACGAATTCGCGGATTGAATTCCTCAAGGCGATTCGCGAAGTAATAGACCACCGCATCGAGCGCTTGTCGAACTCTGGCCAACGAGGCGCGAAGATTGCGATCGATTAACGGGTTTGCCGCCAAATTGCTAGATATCGGCATCGCGGTTGTTGGCGCTTGTGCTGACGGATCCGGCCCCGAGCCGTGCCGTCCATTGGACGATTGGCGTTACCAGTCAGGCTGTCGTCGCCGATTGGCCCGTCCAAAGCAGTCCCACAACTGTTCGCGCATCTACGCGGGAAGCTGAAAGTTACGGACGGGCATCTGCACATGTTCCGGCATACGTTCGCAATGCGGCAGCTTCACGCTGGCGTGCCAATTGCTGTTGTATCCAAGATTCTTGGGCATGGCAGCATTTCAACCACTTCCAACATCTACGCGCACGTATTGGCTGAACACATGGAGCAGTTCGGGCGTCAGCGTGCCCGAATTCTGAGCACTTATCGAGAACCTGACGCCAGCGATTTCGGAACCCTACGCCGGGCGACCGTAAGTTAGCCCTTGAAGGACAACTATTCCCAGCAGTAGCGTGTGTTCTTCTGAATGCGTTCTATTTTCGCATTCGCAGAGAGCGCTTGCTTTAATGAGTATCTTGTAGCATTATTGCTTCAAGATGTGGAAAGAGCCACGCACACCTCGCGCCTCGCGCTTGCGCCAACGCAAGTTTGAAATTCTTCAGCATCTCCCGCGGCTGGCGGATCAACTCCCGGGAACTCTAACCCAGAGTTATACACGGTGCGGAAAGCCAACCTGTTGGTGTGCCCAAGACAAGGGGCACTCCGCTTGGTCGCTGACCTACATGCTCGATGGGGAGCGACACGTGGAACGCATCCCCGCGCAGTGGGCGGAGGAGGTACAGCGCCGAGTCCAGGCCGGGCGGGAGCTCCAAGATGCCATCCGCGAAGTGTTAGCCGCCAATGCCCGGCTGTTGGTTCTGGCCCGGCAGCAAGAGAAGAAGCTCAAGAAAAAAAAGAAGAGATGAGTGGCCCAACGCCACGTCGATTGTGGAAGTATGTGACGCGGCGACTCGGTTTAGGTTCGTTTCTTCATTCCCCCGGAGATGGTCGGAAGTACCCGCAGATCCCCGCGAAAACATTGCTTTGGGCGCTACTCATCGGCCAGCTGCTTCGGGAATGCTCCTTTTGGTTCCGTCAACTTGATTTGGCCCCTTTTGATCGTTTGATTTGGCCCCGCCCTGCTGGTGAATTAAGTCCTTCTAGGGAACCGCCGCCGGGCCTTGTGGGAACTGGGGAAAGCGCTTTGTGCTTTCCAAGCCGCTGTGGGAATCCGCGTTCTTTGCGGATTTCCATCAGCGGCGTCAGTTTCCACAGGCCTCCGTTTTCTTTCTTTTTTGCTCCTTTTTTCTTTCTTTGTGCCTGTCTCCAGTTTTCCACAGAAAAATATCGCGCCAGAATCCTCCAGGAGCAACGATCGCCCACTCGATCGACCCGCCCCATCCCCGGTTTTTGTCTCTTTCCTTCATCCCTTGCCACCTTTTTTCTTTTCCAGCGTTCTGCGGAAACGATACGACTCCGTGCCCGTCTCGATAATATGGGCCTGGTCGGTCAGCCGGTCCAGCATCGCCTTGCATAATCGCGCGTTCGGAAACATGGTGGTCCACTCGGAAAACGGCAGATTCGTTGTCACGATCACTGCGGCTCTTTCCGCTCTCCCGGCGATGATCTGGAACAACAACTCGGCGGCTGCTTCGGGCATCGCCACATAGGCCATCTCGTCAATCACGATCAGCTCGTACCGCGTCCAGCGATTGGTCACGCGATTCAGTTCGCTCCTATTCTTCGCTTCGCTGAGTTCGTTGACCAGTTGCGCCGCCGTCGTGAAACGCACCGGCTTTCTCTGCCGGCAAGCCTCCACCGCCAGTCCCGTCGCCAAGTGCGTCTTGCCCGTTCCTGCTTCGCCCAGAAAAATGATGGGTTCGCTCCGACTCAAGTAGCCGCCCTCAGCCAGGTTCCGTACCAGCGATGCGGGAATGTGCGGCGCAGCGGAGAAGGCGAACTCTTCCAGCGTTTTCACCTTGGGGAAGTGCGCCTCCTTAATCCGCCGTGCGACCGCATGGCGGTCTCGCTCTTCCACTTCGGCTCCGAGTAGCGCTTCCAGATAACTGAGATGACTTTGCTTCTGGCGGATCGCCTGCTCGGCCCCCTCTGCGAACTGCCCGCCGATCGTTCGCAGCTGGAGTTGCTTGGCATACTGCCGGATGGTGGCCTGTTGTACGGGGGCGTTCATTGAATCACCCCGTTCGACGGGCAGTTCGCCAGCAACTGGTCGTAGTTCCTCGTCGTGGGTTGCGGTCGGTCATACGCTCGCAACGCGCCAATCTCGATCGCTTCACTCACTTCACGCTTCCCGGCTGGGTCGGTGGTAAGCAGCAAGCGTACGGCCTCGACATCGAAACAACTCAGATCCAGAGCTTTCTCCAGCGCTTCCTTTAGTCGCGGATATCCATGCGGGCGCCCCAGCAGCAGCACGTCGATCATGGCTCTGGTCCCATCCTGCTTGCCTCTTCGTTGCTTCAATGCCTCCCAGAAGTGATCGAAGCTGGCCGGCCAGCGTCCTTGGGCCCGCCACTGCTCGAGCGCTGTCGAACCCGCAAAAGCTCCGGGCTTCTTCGTCAGTGCATCCAGGTAATGCTCCAGGTTGAGTACTTTCTGCTGCCGCTGAAAGCAGCGTTCGTGCCGTGCCACACACTCTCCTTGATGCCAGATCTCCACGTAGGCGGAGTGCACCTTGGCCTGCACTTCCAGACCCACCGGTAGCGGAACCGAATAGAAGTTGGTCAGCACCTTCACGCAACCGCTGCTGTTCACGTGGGGGAAGTGCACCGCGGCCAGATCGAAGCTTTCCTTGAGCCCCTTTAAATGCTCCTGCTCCAGACTCATTCCCGCCCCGACGGTCTGCATCCGCTCACCAATGGTGCGTTGCTCATCTTCCTTGGAAGATCTCAGCAACAACGCATCGAGTTCTTCCCAACGGGCCGCATTCGGCACCGGCACCATATGGTTCCGGCGAAAGTATCCGCCTTCCCCTTCCACGCCGCCTTTTTCGTGGCCTTCCGCCGGCGTACAGAACTCGGACTCGAAATCCCAATGGGAGCGGAAGGCGATGAATCGCGTGGTCTCCTCTCGCTGGTGCCCGCGCAGAATCCTTTTCACCGCAGAGCGGAGGTTGTCATAGCGCAGGATCTTGAACACCCCGCCAAAATAAGCAAACGCCCGCTCATGAGCTTCCAGAAAGGCCTGCTGGCTCGCATGCGGGAAGGCGCAATGGAAAGCTCCGCCACTGGCCATGCTCCGCATGCAAAACAGGTAGGCCTTCTGCCTTTCTTCGCCAATGTCCGCATACGCTTCATACCAGTCCACCTGCGCTTCTTGACCCCAGCTGTAAGACTGCGCAATGAACACTTCCTGACTGAGCAGTCTGAGTTCTATCTTTCGCTCGCGCACGTAGCGACGAATCGTGGACTCGCCGATCTGCACCCCAGGCATCTCTGCCCGCATCCGACACCAGATTCGATGTGCGGTATGCCGTTGCTTGCGTGGCGCCTTGCGGTCCGCTTCCAGAATCGCTTCCACAAAAGTCTTCACCGGTTCCAGTTTCGGTCTCTCGCGCACAGCTATCTTTCGCTCCACGGGAACAGCACGGAGCACGGCCTCACGCACGATGCGCCGGTGAATACCTAGCTTCTTGGCGATTCCTCGGATCGTTCCCCCACCGTGTTCGTACTCGCGTCGTATCTGCTCGAATAGCTCCACCTTGGCTCTCCTGTTCACCCGGCCTCCCTTGGGGCGACTGAGCCCGAAGCGGAGTACACGGTATATGAGTTTCAGTAGGGTGGGGCCAAATCAAACGATCGAAAGGGGCCAATTCAGAGTAGCGAAATCACCTTTCACGGGGTCGAATCTTTGGTACGTCTATCGGGATGCCGCCGGCTACTGGTGAACCGCACCTTTAGCGATGACGCGCTGAGTTATTTCACCGAGCGACTGGATGCCGCACCATGCCGCGAGGCTTTAGCTGGGGTGCTGCGCCGTGCCAAGCGCAACAAGGCCTTTGCGGGCAGTGCCTTCATCGGTCTGGCTGTCGATGGCAGCAGCGGTTGCCGACGTCAGCAGCAGCGGAAGTCCTGTTGGTGTCGTAGCTGGAAAAACGAAAAGAAACAGATCGTGGGCTATCGACACCCTCTGGTTTTACTCAGCGTGGTGGGCACGGGTCTTGCGCTGCCGGTGGATGTGGAACCGTATGGGCCCGAGGACAGTGAATATGACGCCGGGCAGCGGGTGCTCCGCCGCGCGGTGGGCCAGTTGGGGCAGCGCTTTGCGGATTATGTCGTGGTCGACGGTGAGTTTGCCACCGCCCCCTTTCTGCATACGGCGGGCGATCTGGGGCTCGCGGTGGTGGCCCGGCTGAAAGGAAATCTACCCGAGTTGTACGCAGCGGCCCAGCGGCGGTTTCCCTCGGCGTCTCCCCACCTCACCTTTGACTATGGGGACGACCACGTCGAACTCTGGGATGCCCAGGATTTTGATCCCTGGACCGCCTTGCGTTGGCAGACGGTCCGCGTGATTTTTTATCGACAGAAGAAACGCGATGGTGCGGTCGTGGAGGCTTACTGGCTGACGGATCTTTCCATCCAGGAAGTGACCTCGCAGGCGTTATTCGAGATGGCCAAGAGCCGTTGGGAGATTGAAAATCAAGGATTCAATGAAGCCAAGACCTTTCACGGCCTGGAGCATCTCTGCCATCATCATCCCAACAGCATGCTGGTGGTCTGGCTGCTCACCGCACTGGCCATGACCATTGATCGCCTCTATCGGCAGCGCTACTTGCATCGCGGAACGCACCGCATTCTCGCTCCCATCGATTTGGTCCGTCTGCTCCGTGTCAGCTTGTCGCTCCAGACCGAAATCAACTCCAGTTGAAGGTCCTGCACCAGCCAACCACGGTTCTGCTCTACTCACTTGGCCCTCTGACAGCTCCGAACCACAGCAAGCTCCGTGCTTGCAATGGCCTTCTATTCCCGAAAATAGCTGATCTTCCTTAGACCGTCCTGCCAATGAAAACGAAAGGAACTATCTGCTTCCGACTGTTCCTTGCCTTCGCATGTTCAGAAATCGCTGACCTGACGCGGGTGCGGTTGCACAGGAGCGGCAAGTCGCGTAATATCTATGGCGCGGGGTGGAGCAGCCTGGTAGCTCGTCGGGCTCATAACCCGGAGGTCGTTGGTTCAAATCCAACCCCCGCAACCATGGGCGCTCGGCGTAACTGCTTGAGCGCCCATCACTTTTTCAGTTCACAACTTCCTGCACTTCCTGCCCCGGATTGGTTTCTGCTAACAAATTGCTAACAGAGGAAAATGCCGCCTCGACGGCGGCCGAGAACTTGCGGCCATCTTCGTTGATTGCGTGCGCGTAGATATCGAGAGTCGTTGTGGCCGACGCGTGCCCGAGTCGGGCTTGAGCGTCCTTTACCGGCGCGCCGCTATCGATGAGAAGGCTGGAGTACAGGTGGCGCAGACTATGAAGTCCAAAGTGCTCGACCTCGGCCGCGTCCTGCGCGGTGTGCAGGACTTCATACAATTGATCTGGGTCAAGTGGGTGCCCGAGATCGTCCTGAAAAACGAATTTCGCCTCGCGTCCGTATTGGGTCTGGCGAAGTTCCGTGAGAAGTTTTGCGAGGCGCGCCGGCATTTCGACGGTTCTCCTGGCCTTCTTGGATTTCAAACCCAACAATGCCAGGCCACTGTTTTCGATGCGCTCCACTCCGCGAAAATGTCCTTCTGATAAAAGTTTCTTGCTCAGTCTCTGCAGCGATCGCCTGACCTGCACGGTACAACGTACGAAGTCAACGTCGTTCCAAAATAGACCGAGGAGTTCTGCTCGGCGCAGTCCTGTCACCGCGCCCATCCAGATAAGCACCTGATAAGTGGGCGGCAGTTTTCCGAAGACGCGAACGACCTCGTTCGGCTTCGGAATTCCTGCCGAATTGGATTCACCGTCGTCCACGTGTTCAGATTCTGCGCTCGGCAACTTGATTTTGTGTGCCGGATTGGCCGCAGACAATTCCCGGTCCATCGCTTCTTCGAAAAGTCGATGGAGAAGCGCGTGAACGTTTCTGACGAACTTTCGAGATAGTTCAGGTTTCCCTAGGAGATTAGCGACGAACGATTTCACGGCGGATCTAGAGCTTTCGTTCAAAGGCCAATTGCCGAAGTGCGGCAGAATGTGATTATCCAGGGCCGACTTGTAGGACAACCACGTCTTTGGCTTCAGCGTGCTTCGCAATTCGTTCATTAGGTCATCACAAAACTTACGAAACTCGACGTGCTTCGATTCGACATAACGGTTATCGCGAACCGCCTTCAGGATCACGCCAAGAGCGTCCTGGGCGTCATCCTTGGTTCGAAATCCGCCCTGCCACTTTTGTTTGCCGTCGGGCGCGCGAAACACAATCGTCCAGCCATCACCTCGGTGAATGATCGAACCCCGCGGGCCGCGGCGCGCCTTTCGGCGCGGACGCGGGATCGATATCGCTTCGGCTTCCATCGCTTCACCCCTGCATTTTTGGACTCTGAAAATTACATCTTTTCGTTCGATCGACTGCCCAGCGAACAACTAGCCTTCTGATGCGGAACGTAAACCCGAGAGGAGTTTCACAATCTTCGTCCACGACATCGGCCCGGTAAATTCCTGGTTCGACGGTCGCTCCAGCCTCGATTGCCGCGCGAATCTCGCGAGCTTTTTCCTGCCACGCTTCGACCCTGCGCATCGCTTTCTGGTACAGAATTCGTTCCTCGACCAGATCGTCTTGCGGAACCACCGCTTTAGGCGTAGTGAATGCGACCAACTGAGAGCGACTAGATTTTCCGTTTCTCGGTGAGCCGCCATCCTCATCGGCTGTCGGTTGACTTGGCGGCCCCTGAATAGATGCCAACTTGTCTTCATCGCGTGACTTCATTTTCCTTCTTTTTACCGCCCTTAATTCGTGGAAGCCGCGAGGCGGGATTTCAATTCGGTAGTTCGCCCTGCTCAGTAAATAGCTGGCCGAACTCGATAACTATCTCTAGAGCGGCGACTACGCGCGAGTCGAGTTTGGATTCAGCAAGGGACCGGATACGCTCGACGGCGAATCCTCGACTCATGGCGGGCTGATTGGGGCGATGGCTGGTAATGGCGTCGTATGTATCGGCGACTGCAATGATGCGTGAGGTCATTGGAATCCGTTCGCCAGCCAAACCGTACGGGTACCCGGACCCGTCGAGGCGTTCGTGATGGAGTTCGATGGCCGCGAGGACGTGTTGGGAGAACGACCGGACCATGCTTGCGCCCTTGCCCGGGTGTTGCTTAATTAACGCGAATTCGTCCTGGGTCAGCCGGTCCGGCTTCTCTAATAAGCGAGCCGCAATCGCGATTTTCCCAATGTCATGCCACAGCGCCGCGGTATGCAGCTGATCAAGGTCATCTGCTCCAAGGGCCATGTGCTTACCAATAGCAACGGAACGCCTGGCAACGCGATTGGCGTGCTCACGAGTGTTTGAATCAAGGAATCCGAATGGGTACAGTTGCGCGGAAACAGCGGACGGAATAAATTGAATAGCAGATGCCATGGGAGTTCGCGCTCCTTTGGTGTTTAGCGCCGTCTCAGTGTTGGTAGCACCGGGGCGGCGCGTCTCTTACTTCGTCTTCTCTGGTTTGCGCCCTCTTTTCATTGTCCCTTTGATCTTGCGGGCGCGTTCAATATCCGCCGTGGTCCAAATCCTAACGGCAAGACCGCCGATCTTGCCTCGCTTCGGCTCCGGCAACAAGCCACGCTCCAACCACCTGTGCAGAGTGCGCAAATGAACGCCGGCCAGCTTCGCCACTTCCGGGGTTGTATGTGCTTTCATTGTGCCTATGTAGATTGGCATATTTAAATTAGCCTTGTCAACGGTGGATTTGCGCGGAAACGCTTGTGGGTCACGGCGTGAATTCTAGCCGATTCGGGTTCACATTGTTTTGTGATTCTCAAAATGCTTGAGAGGCAATGAAAATGGGCCTGAAACAGGTGGAGAACAGCGGGCGAGAACACTGCGGGCGGCCGTGAATCGCCGCATCCCTCGCGAGGTAAAGGCTGCCGGGTGCGTTTCAGACCAATGATAATTGGGTCAGCTTAGATTTGCGCTCTTGGCGCCTAAACTCCATTCATCTCTGTTTTTTCCAGTTGTGCCCAAATACTTGCTAGACTCCTTCGAAGTCATGACGCTCAAGGATCTTCAAACTCGAGTCGAACAATTAATTGCCCAAGCCGAAACTGCTTTGAAGAACGCCCGAACCACCCAGTATTCTGGTGTGCCAGTAATGCAAGCCGAGGAGTGGACTGCTCTTCGGGCGGCAGGGCTGGCCTTTATAGAATCAACTTCGGGCGCGCGCATAGCTACTACGAAGAATTTGAAAAGAAAGTGGATGAGTCCTCGGATTATCATGCCAGATATGCCATCGGTATCTTGACCGCGATTCGCGACCAAATTAAAGGCGGTTGGATCGAAACGACGAAAGGCCTCGTCACCGCAGAGGTATTCGCAGATTTTCTAGAAATGGCCGAACACCTCCTCGAGCAAAAGTACAAGGACCCCGCGGCGGTTGTGGCGGGAAGCGTGTTGGAGGAGCACCTGCGACAGCTCTGTGCAGCCGCTTCTCTGCCTGTGGATGATTCTTCTCAGGGACGGTCGGTGCCACGAAAGGCTGACAGCCTGAATGCGGACCTCGCAAGAGCTGACAAGTATTCAAAGCTTGACCAGAAATCCGTCACCGCTTGGCTGGACTTGCGCAACAAAGCGGCTCACGGCAAATACTCTGAGTACACGATCGAACAGGTTGCGCTAATGCTGGCCGGCGTGCGCGAGTTTATTTCGCGGGTCCGCCCGTAACCGCGTCGAGGCTGTCAATCTGGACTTGGCGAGCCGCAAGCAGATCCTCTCTGATTGAACACAAGCAAGAAACAAGGGTGTTAGTCTCTGGTATAGTCCCCATTGAGTTATCCGGTTTCCCCTATCCCAAACGTTTTGCGGAGGCGCGGTGCGAATTCAGAGGAGACTCCTGGCCCTATTCCTGTCTGCGACCGTGGCAGCTTGGGCGCAGGGCAATTCGTTCGACAAGATTCGATACAACGGCGGATCGGTAGACTCAAAGGTTGATCCCAAGGATTGGCACAACCAGCTGACCGTCACCTCCGACATGATTACCTTGACGTTGAAAGACGGCAAATAGGTTGAAATCCCGCCGAAGACCGTCACTTCATTGAGTTATGGCCAAGAGGCGCACAGGCGCGTCGGAACGATGATCGCTCTGGCTATTCTCATTTCTCCAATCGCTTTGTTTGGGCTGCTTCACAAGACTCGACTGCACTTCATCGGGATTCAGTACACGCTTCCCGACAACAAGACCGGAGGTATCCTGCTGCAGGGTGACAAGGACAACTACCGCGCAATCCTCGTTGCACTCCAAGGCGTAACAGGCGCGTCGGTGTCGGTCGCTGAAAAGGATCGCGAATTTGTCCCTGTGAGCATCCGGACTCAAGTGACGAAGAGCGAAGAAGAAAAGACGGCCGAGGAGAACCTGAACCAAAGCAAGCCAACTGAAAATGCAACCCAAGATCCCGCAAAAGGGACCGTGAACGTCTCCTCCAACCCGGCCGGCGCCGACGTGTTTGCGGACGGCGATTTTGTCGGAAACTCTCCTGCGGTCCTCAAACTTGCGCCGGGAAAACATACCGTCGCGGTGAAATCGTCCGGCTATACGGATTGGTCGAAAGAGATCACCGTGCAGAGTGGCTCGGAAGTTCAGCTTACTGCGAATTTGGAAAAGCACTCACCGTAGCTTTTCGGAGCGGACGAACAAGAATTGGTCATCCGCATGACGCCGTCACTATTGAGCTGGCCCAAGGGCGGTTATTGGATGAATCTCCCAACACGTCGCCCTCCAATTGTGGGCGCCGCCGGGGTTAGTGTTCTCCGAAGCGTTGCAGTGTTCTTTGTCCAGCATCATCCAGCCGACCACCACGATCTTCCTGCCCTTCAAAGTACGCTTCAAATTCTCAGTTGACCAGTCCTTTCCTTTGGCTGCGATCATCGCCCGTCCTCTGGGTGTTACTTCGACAATCATGTGGTGAATGCCCAGCGAATCGTCCGCGCTCAGTGCCATCTCTATATGTGTGTCGGTATGAGCCGGATCGGTTGCGCCGCAGTTGACGGTTTCCGGGCCACCGGGCTTCACTGCCACCACGAATCCGGTGATGATCGCGGCTTGCGATTCATTCCAGCGGTCAATATCGTTCCCCGGAGCAAGGACGGACGTTAATGTGATCGCAGGGTTGACGTCGGTTTTGAGCGGGACGACGGTGCGATTCTTCAAACGGTTCAGCGCCATCACTGCGGTCCTGGTTGTCTTGCCCGCGAGGGAGCAACCATCAAAGCTTCCGTCCGTCTGAGCTACACACACTTGCGCCTGAAAAGCGGCCGCAAATACGAGCGCCACCATCGTTCTCAGCACAATGATCTTTCGCATTTCTTGCATGTGTCCTCTCGACGCTCCAGCTACAGGATACAAGGCGGGTTTAGAAGGCGGCAACAAATTCGGCTTTCTGGAGATCGTCGAGGCGGGCCGAGAGCACGTCTGTGCCTATACGAGTCGCTAGGTTCTCGTACATTCTCCGAATCGACAAACGGACACGGCGTTTCGTGATAATCAGTCGATGGATCGCCGAGAAATTGTCCAGAGCAAACCGCCTGAACAGGTCGTGTTTTGAGTACGCTTCAATGGTCTCGGTTTCAAAGGGTTCCATACCCGCATAGTCTGTCAGTAAGTCATAACTGTACGCTAGCAACGTCATAAGATTTCCCGCGTTTGCGTGGTTACCCGCGATTGGGTTCCGATCGTAGTGGACATCCTCGACTCCAGCGGCAATCATCGCAAGCCTTCGGATAACGCATCCGTAACAGGTTCCGTCGTGCTTTCCGAATCTTTGGCTAATGCACGAGTGCGTATATCGAAAGCCCGGTTTTTCCGGCGAAAGCGCAACGACCTCAGCTTTGGTCAGATTCTCAAACGGAGTCAGTATCTCGATTCTTCGGTGCAAAAGAACGTCGATGACCGCGCTCGCAAATCGGAGAACAACGGGATGTGTAGTCATAGTGATTGAATCTAGGGGCGAAAACCTCGGCTGATACATTGTCGGACCACATTCCGTCACCAAAAGCGCGTCCGCATTCAAAAGATTTATCCACGCGGCTGTTCCAACAACGTAAAGAAAGCCTCTCAGTTGCGCATATCCGTGTGATCCGACGCTGGGGACACGCAGTTTGTGAACTTCGATGTTCGCTTTTCGCAAGACCTTGCGTCGAATCTCACCCACAATATGGATCATTCTGGCTTGATCGGAATGGGCACAAAAAACGCCGGTCACATCCCGCAGCTTTTTTTCGCAAGCGGGATTCCCGCGTGAAACAAAACGCGATTTCCGAACGAATCGAACACGGAGACTTTTTTCGACACGGATATTCCTCCAATTAAGCCACCCGAGTCGTCGGATGAAGCGTCAAGCGAGAACCAAAAAAAGGGCCACTCACAACCCCGGATTCGAGATTGCAAGCGGCCCTGGAAGACATGGCGGTCTTAGGATTCCGAGTACTTTACATTGTGGCAACCGGCATGGCGACCGGCGCGTTAAGGTATCTGTGTGTGAACGGAAAAGACAAAACACTTACGATTCGTTGGATAGTTTAAACCTTGAATTGGTTGCTTTCAAGTACAAATATCATTAGCGCTAATTTTTTCGGTCCTGAATTTCACCGGACCCCAATCTCGACATTCTGAAATTCCGCGGGGTTCGAAGCCGATCATTTTGCGAGTCTCAAAATCGCGACTCTCCGGGCATCGGCCAGCGCTATTTCCGCCCAACACCTCCCTTTTCGCACTACCCGTCCCAGGCAGTTCCCCGTCCAGCATTTTGCGATTCTCAAAATGGAGTTCACGGTCACTTTGTCTCAAATGCGCGTAACTACGGTGGCTCAGGGACTTTTCTTCTTTTGTACAGGGATCTTCACGCCGCCTTTGATAATGTGATCGGGGTCTTTGAATCTTATCAGCGGAGAAGCCTTGACGTCCTTCTGGAGTTCCACGGCAGAGGCCGGAGATGGCGCCGGCGGCGGTGTTGGAGGCGGTGCTGCGGGACGCAGAGAGTCGAAGAATTTCCGCACGGCCGCGTCTTGGAAATACTGGATATGGGAACAATTGAGGAGAAGCCGCGGGGTACCGAAGAACAGGGCAGAGCTGGTCGGCACGACAAGGTCGTTCGGTACACCATCGAGAGCTCCGAAGAGAATGTTTTCGACCTCAATGCCGAATCCTGACGTGCCCGCATTGCGATCGAACTGGCTTCCCCAACATTCTACGTTTTGCTTATCGCCGAGTTCGTTAAGGAGTGCCAATCCCTGACTGTTCGACCGCATTACGTCGATACCAAGCGGAAGTGCAGGGGCGTCTAATAGACAGGAATAAGCGAGAGCGAGAGGCGTCAGCGCTGGTAGCGCGCCAACGACTAGGCTGCCCAATTTGAAAATCTGGTTGAGAAGTTTGGTCCCTATCTGAACGAGCGGCGTTCCAAGATGTGGAGTGCCAAAGGTGTGGAGAGTCATGGCGGCGGAGTAGTGCTCTTTGCGAAGTTTTTCCAGACCGACGCGCGCAACTAGCCCGCCGCGGGAATGTCCGACAAGGATGAGTTGCTTGGTGCGGATATTGGACGCGATGGCTTTTGCGAGCTCCGCGCCGTTTTCCGCTATGGGACGAAACGTATCATGTTCGAAGCGATATGTAGGGACCCAAAGATGACCGTCAAGGTCCTTCAAGTTCTGAATCCCGCACGAGACTGTACCGTGTACAAAGACCATGGCGGTATCGTGGGTTACCGGCGAGATGCGATCGAGATCGGGCACGCCGTCCGCGACCTTAGGATGCGCGCTGATCGCGGAAGCCAAGCGTTCGACGAACAGGGGATCGTGCTCGAGGGTCGGTTGCGGGCGTGAAAGCCTGTGCAAGACCTTGCCGACTACGAAGCCAAACTTAGCGCGAACAGAAACCACGAATTTGTTTCCCGCCCGTCGCATCGTGTTCCATCCATCAACTACAACGCTTGCCGTGCCGAAGTAACCGCGCCAATCAAAAATAGTTTCGAGAGCGTGTTCAGGCGTCGCATGACGATATCGTAGCCGTGCGATGCGATTCTCGTCTTCGAGACTCGGCACGTATTCGATGAGAACTTCCTCTGCATCAACGCCGATGGGAATAATCACACCTGTGTGATCGTGCCAGGCCAGCGTGCTCGCGATCGGACGCGCAGTTTCCGAGGGTGTAAAACTCGGGAAATACGCGAGAGCCTCATCGAGAGCTTCAATCTTTCCGGTGCCGGCCCACTCAAATTCCAGCGATTGAGCCTCCGCCGCCTTAGACCAGAGTTCAATTGCATTGCGAGCGGTGGAAGCAGTGCCCGCCTCAACAGAAGTCGACGCCTCGCTCTCAAGATATCCCAAGAGATGGCTGTATTGATTCTTAAGGAGTGTCCGGGCAGGAAAGAGCGCGGCTTCGCTAGAAGGTGGAGCGCCAGACGTGAGTTCGGCGATTTCTACAGGGACCCAACCGCCTTTGGCAAATGATGAGACTTTCCACATGGCGCCCTGCGCAGGAACGTAGACATTGCAATGGCTAAACCATAGAGCGAACGACGGCGGAAGGCAACGAAATAAATAAATTGGCCTGAAGGTGAGAAATGAAAACGCCTCCAGGCGGACGGAGCATCAAATCCGCCGAGTGGCCACGAGCTAATTCGAATATCAAAATGGCGCGACGCTTCGGTACTCGGCCGGCGCCATTTCCACCGCACGGCGTTTTTGCCGTACGGCAATTCCCAGGGGATCTCTCGTTCAGTATTTTGCGATTCCTAAAATCCTGACGCCGATTGTCTGACTTCACCGTGCGGCTCGGATTAGGCTGGGCTAAACTATGCGGGCCATGAGCGCCATCGACGAAGTCCTCGCAGCTAACGAAATCTATTCGCGCACCCATGAATTGCGCAATCAAACCCCGCGTCCCGAGCGCAAACTTGCGGTCCTGACCTGTATGGATACCCGGCTTTCAATTCGCACTCTGGGGCTGAGCACGGGAGACGCGCACATCATCCGCAATGCCGGAGGCATCGTTACGGAGGACACGCTGCGCTCGCTGGTGGTATCACACTATCTGCTCGGCACCGAGGAAATCATGGTCGTCAATCACACCGATTGCGGCTTGATGCAGACTAGCGAGCAGGAGTTGCGCACTAGAATCCAGAACCGCACCGGAACGGCTGCTGTTGCTCCCGCCTTCTTCTACGCCTTCCAAGACATCGATGAAAATGTCCGCCACCAACTGCAGAAACTCCGCACCCATCCCTGGATTCCCAAGAGTGTCGCTGTCCGCGGCTTCGTCTACGACGTCGCTAGTGGACTTCTGCGCGAAATCAAAGACGCCTGACCCTACCGAGCCGACCCGAGCGAACGGATTCGATCGGTGTCCAATGTCACTTCGGCGCCCCAGCCCGGCAACGCTACAAGCTTAATTGTTCACGCCTACTCGCTTCGCTGTATGGTCCACCACCCCCAAACATTGTTTATAGGAAGTGCCGTTATTCTTTCGAATGACTGGTCCGATTCGATCCGCGAAGGTTCTAGAACGGAAAAGGAGATTTAGATGAGATTGAAAAAGTACCTGTGGTTAGTCGCCGCCACAACACTATTCGCCGGCTCAGTTCTAGCTGGTCCCATTCAACAGGATCAGCAGCCGGCACCGGACAATACCAAAACGAATCAAGGCGATGCTAACAAAGGTGCCACTACCGCCGACCAGCAGAAGATGAATCCTGCTGATCGCGCCACAACGAAACAGATCCGCAGCGCGCTCATGCAAGACAAAACGGTGTCCACGTACGCGCATAACATCAAGATCATCACTCAGGACGGGCATGTAACTCTAAAAGGACCCGTACGCACTGAAGATGAAAAGACGGCCATCGGTGAAAAAGCAGCGCAGGTCGCAGGTGCAGGGAACGTTACAAACCATTTAAGAATCGCGCCTCCGATTCAATAGCAGTCATGCTCTGACATCGAAATTGAAACGAACAGGAGATCCAAAATGGAAAATAAGAAAACAGCAGTGTTCGGGATTTACACGACGGTGGCTGCCGCGGATTTAGCCACCGACAGATTGGTGAAGGCTGGGTTTTCCGCTTCTGATATTTCCGCTCTTCTCCCTGAGAACCTCGGTCCGAAACCAATCGCGACCGAAAAAGCCACCAAGGCTCCCGAGGGTGCGACAGCGGGCGCTAGCACTGGCGCGGTCCTGGGCGGTGCTCTCGGCTTGCTGGCAGGTGTTGGCATGCTGGCAATACCGGGGCTTGGTCCTTTCATAGCGGCTGGTCCAATCATGGCGGGACTTGCCGGGCTCGGGGTTGGAGGAGCTGTCGGCGGAGTCACAGGTGCGCTGATCGGCCTGGGCATTCCCGAGTACGAAGCGAAGCGTTATGAAGGACGCCTGCAGAAGGGCGGTATTCTTCTCTCGGTTCACTGTGACACCTCGGACGAAATCAAGCGAGCCAAGGAAATCCTAAAGAACACGAATGCGGAGGACATCTCGTCGACCGGTGAGTCTTCTGCGGACGTTAAGGCCGACGGGCCGCAGGTTCGCCGCACAACTTCGGGCGGCAGGGTTTAGATTCGCGGGGAGGAATCTCTCGTTGAGCTTCCTCTTCGACTTTCTTCCGAAACGGAGGGTGCAATGAACCACAGAATGAGATGGACCGAATCGATTTCAGCAATCGTTGTCGGGCTCGGCGTTGGCGCTGCCCTTGGAGTACTCTTTGCTCCTCGATCGGGCGACGATACACGCGAATATATTCTAGAGAGTGCGAAAGACGGTGTGGATGGGACGATCGCGGCCGGTCAGAAATTTACGCAGCGCGCGCAGCAAGGTATTGACGAAGTGAAAGGACGAGTGCGCCAGGCGAAGGAAGTCGGGGAACAGGCTTTTCGTGAAGCAAAGAACTCGTCGTCTTAGCGACCCGTACACGCAGGAGCCGTTCAGGAGAGGACAATGAAAATTACCGACCGTAAGCCAGTCGCGAAAGGCGAGGATTTCCTCACCACCGTGGCGCGATCGATTGGCTCGACCCTCGGAACCGTGGCGAGGAAAGTACGGCCATCGTCCCGCAAGTCAAACAGTCGGCGAGCAAAACGCAAGAGCCATCGCAAGTTAGGAGTTGTTTCCGAGAAACACCGACAAGGTGTCGCCAAAGGCTCGAAGCGACGCGGCAATTCCGCAGCGATCAAGCGGCGGAAGAGAAAAAAGTCCGCAAAGTAGTCTGTGTCGCTCCTGGCAGAGTGCACCGAGCTGCGACTTTCCGGGCTAAGGCGTAACTTTGTTTACGAGGAGGCTCTAAATGTTGTTAATTATACTGATCTTGGTACTTTTATTTGCTGGTGGCGGCGGCTATTACGGATATTCTAGATGGGGTGCCGGCGGTGGACTCGGCATCGTGGGCACGGTTCTCCTGATTGTGTTGGTTCTCTATTTCCTCGGCGCATTGCATTGAGCGCCGAGCAGGCGTTACCCCCATGAAATCCGGACCAGTGACTCGCGTTTCTACCGCGCTTGGTTTTGTAATTCTCATATCGACGATGTGCGGGTGCGCCTCGAACGAAACGGCGAAGCAGCGGAAAGAGCGTGAAGACAAAACTCGGGACGAAGTTGCGAAGGCGACCAACCGCGCGAAGCCGGAAATCCAGGCGGCGGGACGCGAGCTCGGTCGAGCAGCAGATGAAGCCGCAAGAGAAGCGCGCGCTTTCGCGGAAGGCGTGCGACAGGGTTGGATTCAGGGCGGGCACCATGTCGTCAATCTAAATTCCGCGTCGGAGAGCGAACTCACGGAATTGCCGGACATCTCTAGTGTGACCGCTCGACGAATTATTAGAAACCGGCCTTATCGTGAGCCGGCTGAATTGATTTCAAGGCATGTCGTATCGAGCGAACAGTACGCGAAAATCAAAGATATCGTCACGACAGAATAAGAATTCAGGCTGGGTGAATGAGCTCGCTGTACAGTCCTTGACTCTGGAGCGGAAAAAGGTGAAACGGCATGGCCACGAAAAAAGTCGGGAGCAACGGCCTAGCCGATCCATCACGGCTGATTCCCATCGATACGGATGACAAGCAGACAATCCAAGTCATTATCGAAACGCCTAAGGGAAGCCGGAACAAGTACGCGTTCGACCCTGAGCAGAAGATTTTCCAGCTGATGAAAGTGTTGCCCGCCGGAATGGCGTTTCCCTATGATTTTGGCTTCATTCCCTCAACTCTCGCCGAGGATGGAGATCCGACAGACGTGCTCGTTCTGATGGATGAACCGGCTTTCCCTGGATGTCTCCTAAAATGCCGTGTTGTGGGCGTGATCAAGGGCGAGCAAGGCAAGAAAAAGAAAAAAGAACGCAACGACCGTATCGTTGCGGTCGAGCAGGAAAATCACAGCTACGCGCATGTGAAGCACGTAGACGACTTGGGGAAAAAGTTTGTTCGTGAGCTGGAAGAATTCTTTGTGAATTACCACAAGATGCTGGGCAAAACGTATTCGATCATCGGAGTGAAGGGCCCTGGCGAAGCGCGGCGCCGTATTAAAGATGGCATGCGAGCGAATGCACGTAAGTAAGGGCTAGCGTCTTGAATGCCTTTTGCTCGCCTCCCAGACTAGAACCGACACGCCGAGCCACAGACTTAGTGCTACCAAGAGCACGACTCCGGCGTTCCAGACGGGAAGCAATTTCCAAACAAACAAAGCGAAACAGGCGAGTCCAATACTGCCCATCGCGGCGCCCCGAGCATCCAGCGCTGCTGCTTGTCGGCCCCGCGCGGTGTTCGTAATTCCTGCCTTCCACTTCTTTTCCCGCTCATGTTTTTCAACGAGCGTGGCGCTCGCGGGGAAGATAGCCGGGAACGCGAGGAAAAGGCCGCCGAATATGGGGCCGAACCGTTTGGCCAGCAAACCCGCGATCACCGTGATGGCGCCGCCAAACAAGAAACGGACGCCGTATTCATACCACCTGGTTCCAGCGAGAGTTGACAAATCAAAGGTTATTTTCATCGCTCGTTAGCGCAAAACGATCGCCCAGACTCCGACAACGCAAATCAACCATAGCGCAAGCGCAGAAGTCGATGCCAATGCCGAATGCATTCGATTCCTTATCATCAACCGGCTGCACAATGTGGCGTACGCACAGAAGGCCAGTGCGCCAACAATCATCGAGCGGGCCTCTATCGCAGCATAGATCTTACCCTCTGCCACGATTGTCAGTCCGAGAGTGGCGAGCGCGACGGAAGGCGCAGCCCCGAACAGGCCGGCAAAACTTTTGGGCTTGAGGACGTCGCCGAGAGCGGCGAACACTGTGACGACGAAGCCGCCAACGACGAAACGGAAAATGAGTTGCGTGATTAACAATTTCGCTCCCAAGCTTCGCCCAAAGAAATCTGCCGCGGACCCGGCACTGCTCTGGTTTCCGCGGCAGTACGACTTGCTCTGGCGATCTGACAGGATTACGCCCGGGCGGCCTTGCCCTTTGCCTTTCGAGTCCCCGAGGTTCCTTCCGGTTCGCTTTCGCCGCCTTCTTCGATTGTCATCTTATCCGCGAGTTTGGACAATTTTACGTCAGTATCTTTTTCTTCCTGGAGAGTCTGGCTGAGAAGGTTTACGGCTTTGCCTTCACCAAGTTTCTCGGCCATAGCTCGCACGGTGCCGTACGCCGCGATTTCATAATGTTCTACTCGCTGCGCTGCGCCGATCAAAGCAGCATCCTTCGCGTCACGCTCGTAATCTTCCTCGGCAGCTTCGCCGCCTTCTTTGATAAGACCCTCCATGCCCTTACAATGTTTGCCAGTTGGCGTTTCGTCGAGGTCGTCGAAGATCTGCTCCAGCCGCGAAACATGCTCCCTGGTTTGTTCGAGGTGCTCTACAAATCCATTGCGTAGTTCTGCGGAAACCGCAGCCTTCGCCATTTTCGGAAGGGCTTTCACCAACTGCGTTTCTGCGCTGTAAATGTCTTTCAACTCGTCAACGTAAAGCTCTCTCAGTTCTGTTCGCTGCACGGTACACCTCCGGATAATTTTTGAATCGTCCAAGTATGGAGAAGTGAATCGCCTTCAACCATCGAGCCGGGACTGTATACTGGGGTTACGAACGCTGTACGGCGACGCCTTCAATTTTGCCATTCACCCGCACCCGCTCTACGCGGATCGGGCGCGCCCCCGGTAGGCGAGTTCCGGATACCGGCCCTTTGAACCCGCACAATTTATCGGGCATTGACGATGCGAGGAGCGCGAGCTATGAACGTGTGGTGGAAAACCTAAAGTTGCACGAATTTGACTGTCGTGCGAGGCAATCACGCGACGCTGTGTCGCGAAAGAGGGCCCTGTTCCTTCGCCGCGGGTCTCGTGGCGGGGAAAATAGCGGTAATCGTTGTACCCAAAGCATTGGAATCCACAGTCAATTCGCCATGAGCCTGCCGCACGCGCTCTCGCATTCCCCTAATCCCGACACCCACCCCGGCACCCTGGGATTGAACCTCCGCGAATCGTTCCGGCGACATACCCTTCCCGTGATCCTGAACCTCTGCATAAATCTTGTCTGGCTCACGAATGATACGTATTACCGCAGTTTTGCTTCCTGAATGGCGATGGATGTTGGTCAAGCATTCCTGCACCAGGCGAAATATGGCGAGTTCCACATCCGGGGCAAGCCTTCCGAAGTCGCCAGGAATATTCAGCTCAATACTAAGTCCGCTGCGCTGCTCCAGTCCCTCCAAGTACAAGCCCAGCGCAGACGAAAGTCCGAACTCGTCCAGCATGGGTGGGTGCAGAAGGTAAGAAGTAGTGCGTATCTCTTGGCTCAGACCCTCAACTAGATCCCGGGCCTCTTTGACGGTTTGGGACAGTCGCGCGGGGTCCCGCTTCGCCTCATCCTCGATTCGCGCAATCGTAATCGCCAGCGCAGCCAGATTTTGGCCAGCGCTGTCGTGCAAGTCACGGGCAATGCGCCGGCGCTCCTCGTCCTGAGTAGCCATCAATCTTCCTGAAAGGTCGCGAAGCTGATCGGACTGCTGAAGAATCTCAGCGTTGCGCCGCCGCAACTCTTGCGTGCGAAATTGCACTTGAGTATCGAGCGCATCAGCGAGCGTGCGAAAGCGTTGTTCGCTCTCGTGCAATTCGCGCTCGACCCGCTTGCGCGCACTGATATCGCGCGCTATTTTCGAAGCACCGATGATTTCTCCTGCAGCGTTTCTGACGGGAGAAATCGTCAGTGATATCTCAAGCTTGGTGCCATCTTTTCGCACGCGAACCGTGTCGAAATGATCGATACGCTCGCCCCGGCTGAGTCGCGCAAGGATTTCTGTTTCCTCGTCTCGGCGATCCGTGGGAATGATCATCGAGATCGGCTGGCCTATGGCTTCTTTGGCTGTGTATCCAAACAGTCGCTCGGCAGCGCCGTTCCAACTGGTAATGACGCCCTGTAAAGTCTTGCTGACAATCGCATCTTCGGAAGAATCTATGATTGCGGCGAGCAAGCCGACAGCCTTATCGGCTTGCAGGCGCAACGCGGGAAGCTCGTCCAAAATGGATTGCGTAATCTTGTCGGTGCTGGCTTCCGGGTCGTCAAGAATGCAACTAGCGAGTGCTTCATGGGCCGCCAGAAGCTGCTTGATGTCATCTTCCAGCTGGATTTCAGGATGCACCTTGGTCCAATAGTGCGCCGCGCGAACGAACGCCAGGAAAATCAGCAGGTACTGAATTCGAACGGTGCCCAGCAATCGTTCCAGTGCATCCAGGCATTCCGGAGCATCCGCCGTTTGCAAAAACACATGACTGGCGAGCGAAAAAATCGCATCTTCCAGCTGCGTCTCGGCCGCCGGCATTTCAATAAGAGGCGCGGGACATTGCGAACAAAGCAAAAGGCGTGACTTCAGTTCAGCCCCGCGTGGCAGAGGCCGTCGCAGCAATTTCATTACATCCACAATGCTTGCAGGCTGGCCATTCTTATCGCCGGCCGGCCGGCCAAGTCCAATCAAGAAACCGGTGTGCCGGGCTATGCAGTAGCGGACTGCGCAAAAGCGGGAAAGATGGACGAAAAGTCGCTCCTTAAAGACAGACGGTAGGGGGTTATCGAGATAGGCTGCTTGGGCAAATCCCCACAGTTTTTCGGTAATCTCCGGAGTCTCGGGCGAGAGACGGAAGAAGTTCGGAAGCACGCCAAACCGCTCATTGACGTGCCGCTGTAGCTCCTGTGCGGCAGTACTCGCCGATTGAGAATTGTTGGATTTCATAAGCCCACCTTAGTTGGCCACGATACCCTACACGAGTATACGCTCTGCTTTCGCATGGGTGCCGAGAACAACCAGCATCACCAGTTAATCAGCGCAAATGCCGAATTCTCCTTCCATGCCCCTTGGGCGGTCCGCAGGATTTCAGAATCAGCCGTACGCAATGGTACACATCAGTCCCGATCTGTTAAATACATGCTTCGATGTATCGCTTTCGTGGTCCTATCCTGTTCAGCTTGTTTCTAAGGGGCCAAGAGCCTGGAGAGCGATGCCAAAGAAAATCTTGGTCGCTGACGATAATGCGATGATTCGCAAGAGCCTTTGCAGAATCTTCGAAATAGAAGAGAACTACGATCTTTGCGCGGAGGCCGTCAATCGTGAGGAAGCGATCGCGCTAGCGAGAGAACACAAACCTGATTTAGTCATTCTAGATTTTCAGATGCCAGTGATGAATGGTATTGAGGCCGCTTACGAATTGAAACGAATTATGCCTGATGTTCCAATCATTCTGTTTACGCTGCATGCAGACACAATGATGTACGCCTTGGGCCCAAACTATCCGATTGATCTTGTAGTCGCAAAATCCGACGCGGTCCGCATTGTAGATCACATTCGCTCGCTGATCCCCGTGTGAGTCAGCCGCCAGAGCGTTTCCGAACTCTCCCTACTAACTCTGTATGGGCTCGCGCTCGTTCGTGGTAAACCGCGACTAACAGTTGCCATTTCGCCTGTTCCGTCTCGGGTAGCCCACTTGCGAGTTCTTCCACGTGTTGCGCCGCCTCGTCCCACCATTGAACGTCGCCTTCGACAAATGACAAGACTTCCTTGAGGAGTTCTTCCAAGTTGCACCTCCGGGAAAGGTGTATTGGAAAGCGGCGGAGATTCTACCACCACTCTTTCGCCGATGACCATTCGAATCCTCCGGGCGAAATCATACGCCGAGTCTGCGAGGCCGGCAATCGGGCGACGCGCGGCCCAACGGTTTCGGAACTTCTAAGGATGGTGGGAAAGAAAGTGGAATGGGAGGAGGTTTTCTGGCGCCATTGCCCGCGGCAGCAGGAGGGGTCTATTTTCAGACAGGTCTGTTCCCTTAATGTTGCGGACGCGAGAACCGTTTGGCATTGCAGAGTAGTCTGATGCGCAGAATGTGGACTTCCGTTTTTCTACAGTGTGTCAGCTGCTGTTGGCAGCACAGGGGCGGGAAAGACTGAGCCACAAGAGCAGCAGCAACTGGGCACTGCTGTGCACCTGGTGTTTACCGCGGTGCAAGTACCGTAGCAGAATGATTTTGCCCGCTTCCTCCAAAACACAGTAGAACGACCAACGATCTCCCAAATCCACACCGATGGTTAGCTTTTGCTCTTTGAAAATCTCACTCCCAAATATCTGCACAGTGCTAATCTTCTTCATCGCCGGTCTCCTTTTTGCGCCTAGAGCGCGTCGTTCATTGGGAGCGTATCGCATCCCGCTGGAGACCGGCCTTCTCATCCCATCTGATTAACGCGTAACCGGAGATGTGAAGTGACACTTCATTTGGACGGTAAGGGGGGTGATCAGGACTTGAAGCATCCGGACCCCCGTTATGCAGGCCGCTTTAAGCGGTCGCAAAGCCAGACCAAAATGCATAAATGAAGCCAACGCCGGATATCTGACCACAAGTTGCATGCTGGTTGCGCGGGGCGCGGCACGTGCGATCTCGACATCGCTACGACTTCGCAATGATTTCTTATATCCTGAAGAACCGATTGCGAATAATAGGAGGATGAATGGCGCAAGTTTGGTTAGTGACGGGCAGTTCTCGCGGTCTGGGTCGCGCGATTGTCGAAGCCGGCCTTGCGGCGGGTAATAAAGTGTTGGCGACAGCTAGGGACATCGAGTCTCTACATGACCTATCGGAGCGCCACGGTGACCAGATCAAGCTCTTCGCGTTGGATGTGACCGACGAGTCCGCGGCAGCGGGCGCAGTGAAGGCGGCGATCGATGCGTTTGGCTCGCTGGATGTTGTTATCAACAACGCGGGATACGGCAATCTCTCGTCCGTCGAAGACACGCCGATGTCGGATTTTCGCGCACAGATCGAAACGAACCTCTTCGGGACGATCATCGTGACGAAAGCAGCTCTTCCGTACTTTCGCGCGAGGAAGGGTGGCCATTTCGTTCAGTTTTCGTCGGTGGGAGGAAGGATCGGGCCTCCAGGGCGTGGGCCCTATTCGGCGGCGAAATGGGGGGTCGAGGGTTTCTCAGAAGTGTTGTCGCGCGAAGTGGCGCCGCTAGGCATCAAGGTCACCATCGTTGAGCCGGGTGGCTTCCGCACGGACTTCGCGGGCAGTTCCACCAAACTGAGCGAAGGGAATCCCGACTACGACTCGACTGTTGGAGCAACCGCCAGGTTTCAACGCGACTACAACGGCAAGCAGCCTGGTGATCCGAAAAAGGCGGCTCAAGTGATCGTGCGACTGACGCAGGAAGAGAGACCTCCATTGCGACTGCTGCTCGGCAGCGATGCGTACAACGGGGCGGAGAAAAGCGACCTCGCGCGCCTAGAAGAAGCAAGGTCCTGGAAAGAACTCAGCCTGTCCACTGATTTCGAGTCGAAGCCCCCACACCCGGAGCGATCAAAGTGAACCTACGTCCGCAGGAATCCGCCCCATCGACCTGCCTCTATTCGTGACCGCACAGCTAGCCGGAGCAATTGCAGCGACGAAAGCGCTCGCGGGCAGCGAATCGAGCTGCGCTGCCCGCGAGTTTTGAAGCTGCAAATTGCGAGAATCACTTTGCCGCGATCACATACTTGACCTTCGCCGAAGTTCCGCCACCTGCCGGTGGGTTGACGACGGTCACCTGCGCGGTTCCCGCCGCGGCGACGTCCGACGCGGGAATATCGGCGATCAAGACGCTGTCGCTTTGGAAGATCGTGGTGCGGTCCGCTCCGTTCCAGCGCACGACTGCGTCCGGAACAAACCCGCTTCCTTCCACCGTCAATTGGAAATTCCCATTCCCAGCGTTAACTGCGGGAATGGCTGACGTCACCACCGGAATCGGATTTGGTCCCACCGAAGGCTGAGTCTGGCTGCTGCGCAGCAAAACCAAATCGTTCGTGTTGGTCTGGTAGTTCTGGTAGAGCAGCGCGAAACCATCGGTGCCCCAGCGCAACAGCGCGGTTGCGGTTGTGATGTTCGACGGCAGCGGGATCGAGCCCACCTGAGCAAACGTTGTCTGGTCAAACACCAGGATGCCGCCCGCTCCGTATCCAAGGCCGTAGCTGAGTCCGACGGACGAGTCAGGAAGAACGTCATAGAAAGAGCCTCCCTGCGGGAACATGTAGGTTCCGATCGTCTGATTCGCGACCGGATCAAACACCAACCCTGACGAGGTGTAAATGTACTTGCCGTCGCAGTTGAACTGGCTGGCAAAACCCTGGGGCGCGGACGAATCTACGTTCACTTCCAAATATGTTTTTTCCTGAATAACCATCCTCAAAAGCTGCTGGCCGTTCGAGCCGTAAAAGGTTTTGGGATCGGAAAGGAAGCAGAGACTGGAGACGTTTACCTGAACCGGGTATTGGCCCAGCGTGGACACAAGCCTTCCGCTTTCCACCAAACCCACGCCGTCCTGACCGTACTGCGTACCCAGGCTAGTGACATATCGCTGCGGCTTCCCGGGAACCACGTCGATGAAAGATGCGGTCTCCGGATAGCCTGTTGATAGCGCCGCCAGAGATACGGACGTACCCAGTTTGCCACTGGGGATTTTGACTTGCTGAACGGTATCGGCTTGATCCAACCCGGCGTACAGCAGCGTGCCGTCGCTGGAAAGACCCAAATGGTTAGGTCCGCCGCCCACGGTGATCGGCGTGCCCATCGCCTGCGTTACCGGATCGATGCTGACGATGGTGTTGGGATTTACCGTTGCGTACGAGCCAATCGAAGCATAGAGCTGCTGAGTGTAGGGTTCGTAGACCAAGCCGTTGGCATTGATCGGCAGGTCCTGATACACCGAAATCGGCGTGCTGTTCGAAATTCCGCCGCCCGGCGCCGGTGTGACTACCTGAACGAGAAGTTCCCCCAGGTTTTTCAGCATGCCGACTGGAACCTTGGCGGATAGCGCCGTTTCACCAAGATAGGTCGTCGCGAGTTGCGTGCCATGAACGCTGATCCGCGAGGTCTGGAAGAATCCGGTGCCGAAGACCGTGATGGCTTGCGCCGGAGATCCTTGCAGAATCGCATTCGGGCTGACTCCGGTGGTCGAGGGAACCGGATAGGCGGTGAGGCCGTTGCCCATGACGGTCACGGTCTCCGGACTATCCAGCGCGTTGTCGGTGAAGGTTAAGGTTCCAGCAATCGGTCCGGCGACGGTAGGATGGAAAGTGACGTAGATGACGCACGCTTGTTGCGGCTGTACAGCGGCGTTGCAACCTTTCTTGTCCACCGTGAAATCTGCCGTATCGCTGATCGTTACCGAGGAAATCTGCAACAGATAATCTCCCTGATTAAAAATGATTTCCGCAGCGGGGAGACCGGTCTGGCCCACCAGTTGGTCGTCGATCTGCAGCGGATTATTCTCGAACTGCACCACCGGTGCGACCGCTTGTCCGGACAGTTGCAAGACCAATGGCGTAATCGGTGCGTTGTCCGAAATGGTCAGAGTTCCGGTGAACGTGCCTCGCGCCGTACCCCGGAAAACAACACTGACGGTGCACGACAGCCCCGGCGCAACCGCAGTCTGGCAGGTATTCGTTTGCTTGAATGGGCCAGTGACGGCGAGATGCATAACGTTTAGCGGTGCATTCCCGCAGTTCGTCAGCGTAATAACCGACGGCGGAGAATTCTTATTCACTTCCGAATAGAACTGGAGCGAAGCGGGACTGGAGCAGGCCCCGGGCGCCGCCACGCTCAGATCGAACTTGGTAACAAACGCGTGTCCGATTTCGTTGTACGGCGGTGGCGGCGTCACAGAGGTCTGAAAAGCGCCTTTGGTAGTCGGGAGATCAACGTCGTAACTCGTCCCTGTAATGTAAATGTCGCTCGGAGTTGCGGGATTCACCGCGACTCCGGCAGCCTGAGTCGCGATCGATCCGGAAAACAGCGTGGAGAATAGCAGCGCCGTTCCGGTCGAATTGAATTCAGTTACGTAGGTTGAACTACCATTCCCGTATTGTCCGGGCGCAATCGTGCTCTGCAGCGGGTTCAGCAGCGGAAATCCTGAGCTGGCCGTGTAGCCAGTCACCACTGCGTTGCCCGCGCCATCGAGCGCGATGCCAGTGGCGTAGTTCTGATATTGATTGGTCGTGCCGCCGAGAAAAGTCGAATAAACCAGCGCAGTGCCGGTCGGATTCATTTCCGTCACGAAAGTCTGGCCGCTCGGTTGATTGCCTGGAAAAGTCGTGGCGAATGCCCCGGGCGTGGTGGGAAAGTCAGACGAAGTCGTGTCCCCCGTCATGAAAAGATTTCGATCGGCTTCGAGTGCCAATCCGGTAACTTGATCTCCCTGAGATCCTCCCAGGTACGTCGAAAAGATTAGCGCCGAACCGTCGGGTTGGAGTGCGCTGGCAAAACCCATCGTGCATCCGCCGCAGTATGGTGCGGGGCCGATGTACGTGGATTGATATGCGCCGGGAGTAACGAGCAGTCCCAGACTCGCGGCTCCAGCCAGATACACGTCACCAGCTGAATCGACGGCGATGCCCGTCGCGTTCACCGGGAAGTACGTCGAGCTTCCGTTTAATTGCTGTTGCGGATCGGAGCCAATGGTGGTCGCAAAGTTCAGTGCGCCAACAGAACTGAACTTGGCGACGAAGAGAGCGTACGTCGCATAGGTTGGGGCAACACCGATGACGTTCGTGGCGGGCGTGACCGGGAAATCGCTTGAGTCGGTTTGGCCGGAAACATAGACATTATTGGCGGCATCTGTCGTGACTCTGGAACCGTAGGATCCGCTCGAGCCGCCCAAGTAGGTGGAAAAATTCAGCGCAGACCCGGTTGGTGAGAGCGAGGTAACGAAGCCTTCGGGCTGCGGATTCGTCAAGGTCTGTACCGGGTTCTTGGTTGGAAAATCGGTGGAAGAGGTCCAACCAGTCACGATCGCATCGCCTGCGCCGTCCACCGCGATGGAACTCGACTGATCGTAATTCGATCCACCCAGATAGGTCGAATAGACCAGCGCGGTGCCGGTGGCGTTCAGCTTGGTCACAAACACATCCGGACCATTGCCACAATTGTCGCACGCCGCCTGATACGCGTTCACGGTCGGGAAATCGGTGGAGAAGGTATAGCCGGTGATGTAGGCGTTGCCCGCCGAATCGAGCGCGATGCCGGCGGCAGCATCGGTCGAGCTTCCAGCCACGTAAGTCGAATAACTGAGCACCGGGTCGATGATCAGCGGAAGCTTTTTGTCATAGGAACCGACGTTAAAGGCCAGCTCGTTTTTCTTTAGCCGGTAACCGCCGCTGACGTCGATATCCTGGCCGTCGCGGACTTGATAAATTCGCGGGGCCGAAAAACGCACGGTACCGCTGCCGCTGAGAACTTCAATGATTACGCTGCCGTCGGCATTCTTGCGGATTTTCCGGCTGCCGCTGATGTCGAGCGCGATGGCACGATAGTCCGCTCCCGGTTGCACGATGAAATCGTGTTCGAGCATGCGCTGGTTGCCGTAGAAAAGCAGATCGACGCCCGGGTACAAAGATTTGTAGCGAACCTGCGAGTAGTTCTCGACGTTCGTCCGCCATTTCGCGGGATCGTTGCCCAGAAAATAGTTGCTCTTGCCCGGCTGAATATCGAGCGGCAGGATTTCCGCGGTCGGATTGGCGTTCGCAAAGCGAATCTTGAGTTCGTCGGATCGGTGGCCGGCGGGATTCTTGCCATCCTTCGCGCGCGGCTTGGCCACCACGCGCAGCACCGCTTGATTCTGCTCCAGCAGGAGCAAATGGCCGGTCGAGTGTGACAGGAACTGAACCGGATCGCCGGCCTGCCCGCGATTTGGTTCGAAAGCCAGAGGCAGATCACCATAGTGCTGCGCTGCGGACGGCTTGGTCAGCGGCGACGCTGGTGCCGTTGGCGCAGACGCGCTATCGGACGATTGGGCCCGTGAGCAAGTTGCCGCAGCAAAAAACAGTACGACCGCGCAGGCGTGTGCCAGCAGAATACGGTTCAAGGTGCGCACGGGACTCTCCCTGTGCAACTTTGGGTGTAGTTGTGAGAACAGGAGCGCCGTCCAAGCCGCGACCGGCAGCTCCTTATCGCGGCATAAGCTAGCCGTTAGGTACAGTTTTGTCAAGTACCGAAACTGGGACGAAATATAATCGTTTAGGTACTAAACTGCAACTACCAGGCTCCGCGCCAGGAGAGGCTTGAACGAAGTGATTTTCGCGCTTGGCGTCGACTCTGGATGCGTGGGCGCGCTCTGGAGCGCGGGCCGCAGGCCTGACTATGGCACTTTTTGGTATACCAACTCCTCGAAGTCGCGCAGCGTTCGGATGGCACCCTCATCGTAAAACGGCAGCAGCTGCATCATCATAACGACGCCGATATTCCGTTTGGGATCGATCCAGAACTCGGTATTGTAAATACCAGCCCAGCTCATGCTGCCCGCGCTGCGGAACTTTGCATACTTCGGGTCGCCGGAGGCAATCTGAAAACCGAGGCCGAACTTATCCTGGCCGGCGCCCAGCGGAAACGATTTGCTGAGCGATTGGTCGGCGGCCTGCTGCAACTCCACGAAGATCGGCCCGATGTTGTTCTCGCCCATCATCTTTACAGAGTTCTCGCTGAGAATTTTCGCGGGCCCCAGGTGCCCGCCGTCGAGCAACATCTGCATGAACCGGCCGTAATCCTGGGCGGTGGAGTACAGGCAGCAATCGCCTCGGAACGGGGCCGTCGGCGTGGCCGGTATCGGATCCTGCGGCTGTTCTTGCAACACACCGTTTATACGGCTGTGCCGCGTCGCCACGCGCGACTGTTTGGCGAGCGGCACGGCGTAGGACGTATCCACCATACCCAGCGGTACAAAGATGTGCTGTTTGAAGCATGCTTCGAGTGACTGGCCGGAGATTCTCTCGACGATCATGCCGAGTACCACGGTGCTGGGGCTGTAGTTCCATTTATCGCCAGGATCGTTCACGAGCGGCAGCTCCCACTCGTGCTTTTTCGTCGCCTCCTTCAACTGGTACACGATCGGGTTAAAAGCCCCGTAGGCGAAGCCCGAGGTATGCGTCAGCAAATGGCGGATGGTCATCGGTCGCTTAGCCGGTCGCAGTTCGTAGGTTGCGTCCTTCTCATTGAACTTCGTAATGACCTGCAGGTTGTCGAAGCCCGTCAGGTATTTCGACACCGGATCGTCGAGTTTGAGCTTGCCCTGTTCGAACAACATCATGATGGCCACCGAAGTCACCGGCTTGGTCATGGAGGCAATCGAAAAAATGGCATTCACGGGCATCGCTGTATCGTG
The DNA here is from genome assembly GCA_963786205.1 of uncultured Acidobacteriota bacterium. GTDB lineage: Bacteria > Acidobacteriota > Terriglobia > Acidiferrales > UBA7541 > Palsa-295. Next base: position 830,486 of record CAWAYG010000005.1, on the reverse strand, counting down.
CGCAACGTCGAGCTTACCGGCTGCGCCTTCGTAGAGCACGCCCTCGCGGCCGACGATGAGGGCGACCACGCCCGGCACGTCGCCGCGACTGACAGCACTGCTAATTTGGCGCGATAGCGCGGCCTTGTCCGAGTCTGAGAATCCCTTTACCTCTGTCGATTCGGCCTGGCGAGAGCGCTGCGAGCTTGTCTGGGCGAGCCCCGAGCAAACCAGCAATCCGATGAGGGCCATGAACGCGGCCAAACAAATGGCGGTCTTGTGCAGTCTCATAATTCAGTGTCACCCGAGTTTCTCGCTCGGTTGGAGCGGCATGTGATTGAACACGCGAAGAGTAACCCAAGAGCAATTAGCCAGGTCCTGAATTACGCTGCGGCTTCAAAGGGTCGGTGCAACACTTGCGCGCAGTTTACTCGCTGGAGTCTGAAAGCCCAAAGTTTTTCGCGGGCGTTGATTGAGCCGCAGCGCGATCTTGTCCAGTTGGGATTGCGTGTAGCCGGAAAGGTCCGTTTTCTTCGGTAAGTATTGGCGCAGCAAGCGGTTGGTGTTTTCGTTGGTTCCGCGTTGCCAGGGGCTGTGCGGATCACAGAAGTAGACTTTCACATTCGTCGCTACCGTAAATGTTTTGTGTTTAGCCATCTCCAGCCCGCGATCCCAGGTCAAGGAGCGCCGCAGGGATGTGGGCAGCCTGCGAATTTGCCGGCTCAATGCGGCCACGACCACAGCCGTGTCTTTGCTGCGCACCTTGACCAGGGCCGTAAAACGCGAATGTCGTTCCACCAACGTCGCGATGTGACTGTTTTTTTTGCCACCAATGAGATCGCCTTCCCAATGACCGGGGACGGCGCGGTCCTCGATTTCTGCCGGTCTTTCCCGGATGGAAATGGCATCTACGATTTGACCGCGCGCGTCTTTAAAGATACGCGCCTGCTGCGAGCGGCGGATGCGGCGCTTGGATCGCAGGTGCCCCAGCAACTCTTTCTTCAGCACTCCGCGGGCTTGGATGAACAAACTGCGGTAAATCGTTTCGTGGGACACGCGCATGCTCTCGTCCGCGGGATACTCGATTTTCAGCCATCCAGAAATCGGTTGCGGCGACCCATCCAGAATCAGTTTACTCGCAACCACCTTCCGCAGCTTCACCTGGATGGCCAGCAGGCAGCGCTTGGGCCGCCGGGCTGATTCCCAGGCTTGGTGATCTGCTTCTGTGGCTCGATACTCAGGACGGCCGCCATGGCGTGCGACTTCCCGGCTCACCGTTGACGCCGCGCGCTCCAAACCTTTGGCTATATCACGAAGCGACGAACCGGAAGCGAGCCCGCGAGAAATGTCCTCTCGCTCAACCGCAGTGAGTACGAGAAGGGAGCGCCGACGAACTGCGGGAACAATCCCGCCGTGATGCGCCAACAGACAGTGAATGGACGTATGCGGCCTGGCAAAGGCGCGCCCAATGCTATGCAACGACTCTCCCGCTTTCCAGCGGCGCCACACCTCCGTCCGCTGCGTCGCAGAGAGCTCCACGTATTTCCCTTGCGTCATACACACCACCTTTGAACAGAGCTTCCATATTAGATGGTGTTGCATCGACCCATTGAGATCACCCGCGTTACCGGACAAGTCCCGTCGAAGGTGTGAAGAAACTTCGATGTAGAGAGAGATTGCGGATTGGGTCTGAGTTTTCTGAAATGTTGACTTGCTATTTTGAGAGATGGTCGCGGTTCTTCTCGCTGTTCTCTTTCTCTGTCAGGTGACGGCGGGTGTGGCGTTGAGCTTTTGCAAGCGGATCCAGTGCTGCAGGTTGTAGGTGAGGCAAGCCCACAGCATTTCCATCTGGACCTTCGCCAGGCCCCGCACATGGAACTGCCGCAGCCCCAGCTTGCTCTTGATCCAGGCGTGACAAAACTCCACGATTCGTCCACGACGACGATATCGCTCCTGGACTTCCTCGCTGGCCATCTTCTTGCGAAACGCCACCACCACCGGGCTTTCTTCCAGTTGCGCTACGGAACGGCCGTTCTTCTTGTTGTCCGGACAACACTCCGGTTTGCGAGGACAGCTTCGGCAATCCTCCCACCGGGCTTCGTAGAGGTGGTAAGTCATCCCTGCTCCTACCTTGCGTCGTGCCTGCGGAAGCAGGACTTTGCCCTCTGGACAAATACACCGGTTCCTCTCCGGCTGATAGAGGAATGCGCTCGGTGGAAACCGGTTCCCGAGGTTCGCGCCACGCGGCACATCTTCGTGTCGCATGGTCCCCAGAAAATCGACCTCTCGCCCGGCCATCTTCTCGATATTCTCTCGTGTGGTGTAACCGCTGTCGGCCACCATCTGCTGAGGCCTTTTCTCCAGCCGCTGCTCCACGCGGTCCAGCGCCGGCAATAACTGTGCCATGTCGTTGGCCTCCTGTGTCACCGCCACTCCCACAATCAATCCCTGCGCTGCATCGGTGGAAATCTGCGCGTTGTAGCTGAGCGCGAATCCTTTATCAGGATGCTTCATCACCCGCGCTTGCGGATCGCTGGTGCTTACCCGTGTCTCCCTCTTGGCCTTTTCTCCGCTCTTGCGTGCCTGCCACTTCTGCAACTCTTCCAGCGCACCCTCCAACCGTTCTTGTTGCTCGCGTCGCGCGCGCACCCGGGCTTGCTTTACTTTCGAACTGCTCTCCTCGTTCCTGGGATCACCCATCTCCGTTACGCGCCGTCGCGCTTTCTCCAGATGCTCGCGAATCGTCTCCTCCTGGAGATAACTTCTACGGCTCGCCAGGGCCTTAATCTTCGTGCCGTCTTGCATCACTTGCTCCAGCGTGATCAGCCCTTCTTTGCTGAGCGCCCCCAACACCTGCGTGAACAGTTCATCGAGTTCCTGCTGCTTCTCGACACGGAAGTCCGCCAGCGTGTGGTAGTTCACTTCCTGCAATCCCGTCAGCCACTGGAAGGCCGGATCGTACTCACAGCGCCGCGCCACTTCTCGTGCCGAACCAATCCCCTGGCTATAGGCATACACCCACATACTGATCAGCAGCTGCGGATCGATCGCCGGCCGTCCCCCTTCCTCCGTGCTGCTCTCGATGGCTTGATAAAAGGCCCTCAGGTTCAGGCGACCTACCAGTGCCCAAATGGCTCGGGCCGGATGGTCTTCGCCGATGAGGTGTTCGACATCCACGGCCCGCCAACTCATCTGCTGTCGGTTTACGTGGCGAATCAGAGGCTGCTTGCTGATCGGATTTTCTTGGCTCATGCCGCGAGCTTACGGCAGACTTCTTTTTTTGCAAGATGGAAATTCAGAGGGTTTCTTCACAGCTTCCGTCCTAGAACTCCATATAACCATTAATGAACCGAAACCATTGCTTTGGGGCACACACACGATTTTCAATCACGTGGACCTATGCGGCAGGACGAAATAACTCAATTCGAAAGGGGATGATGAGTGCGTTCGGTACATTGCAGGCCCCCGCAACCAATTTGATTTTCTAAAGGCCGGGCCCAGGCGTCCGGCCTTTTCCTTTTGCGTCCTGTGGTGAGTACCGAGGCGGGCTGAGATGCAGACGTTTCCATGTCCCGCTTCAGTTTTCGGGCTGTGCTTTTCTCCGTTCCAAGTTGCCTTGCTGACCTCAAGAGAAAGGCTCCTAAGGTCAACCTCGCCGACGCGAAGCGCAATGAGTTCCCCCCGCACGTAGCCCGGTCTCTGCTGCGAGCCAGAAAAAACGCTTGATCTGCACCATCTGCATTGGCGAGCATGCGCTTCGCTTCTTCGACGGTGTAGCAACGCATTCGAAGCCATCAAGATTTAGGAAGGTCAACGTGCAATTCGCCGACCACGTATCAGGAGTTAGCCGGAACACCCGAATCCTGCAGGTGCTGTGATTTGCCGCAGTTATCGTTCGTGGTACCGCAAACAGATACTCCGTCACTTCGCTGGGTTGGGTGCGTCAACTTTCTTGAGCATTGCGGACGCGCTCGCTTCGAGCGGTTCCGCTTCTGCTGGCCGATTCATTTTCCGCAGCAACTCGGCGTAATTCGTCAGGGTCTCGGCGGCGTCCGCGTTTTCCGGATACACGCACTTCGCCCAGGTTTCCAGCGAGCGTTTGTAAAGAGCTTCCGCCTGCTCATATTTTCCGGCGTCTCGCAGCAAGGTCGCGTAGTTGTCCAGCATCTGCGCCAGCTTAGGATGCCCCGACGCCAGATGCATGTTTTGCGTCAACTCCAGAGAGCTCTGAAACAGAGGCTCCGCGGCCGCGCTATCGCCTTTTTCACGGTAGGTCTCCGCAAGTTCGTTCTGGCTGAGCCAAAACCAAATTGTTGGCCCGGGTTTGCCTGAATCCGCTTTTGATTTGCCAAACTTCGAACCCGTGATTTCGTCGTCAATCGTTTCCGAACGCTTGATGGTTTCCAAAGCTTCGTCGTAGCGGCGTTCATGCCGGTACACTTCGGATAAACCCCTCAAGTCATCAGTCAGATTCATATCGTTAAGCACGTTGTTGCCCGCAGTGCCCGCCTCATCCACGGATATGCCCCGCTTGTACATTTCTTCAGCTTCTGCATGTTTGCCCGCGCCCGCGTACGCTTGCGCCAGCTCCGTATCGAGACGCCTGAAACCCAAAGCATCGAATCTCTTGTCCATCTTTGATTCGTGCTCCGGCGCCGCTTTCGCCTGCCTGATTTCCAGGCTGTGCTGCAGCAGCGGCACCGCCGCTGTGTATTTCCCTTCTTCCAAGTAGAGCTTGCCGAGCGCTTGCTGGTCTGCGCCCGTCTTGACGTCGTCTGGGCCATAGAGCTTTTGGTCGATGTCCAGCAGGCGGAGGTAGTCCCGTTCAGCATCTACGCCGCGCTGTGTTAACGCTAAATGCGCCAGCTCGACCCGCAAATCAGCGTCCGAGATACCCGTGGACTCTTTGAGTTCGAGAATGAATTGGTGAATCTGTGCGCTGGCGGCGGGGTGGAAGTCCCCAATGAAGGAAGCGTGGAAATTCAAATTCGAGATCTCGTTGGGATCCACTCCTCCCACGTTCTTCAGTATGCTCAGAGAGCAATTCCATATCGGAGCGGCTTGCGCCGTTTTGCCCTGCGAATCGTAAATCAACGCCAAGCGGGTCAACGCGTAGCCTAACCGTACGTCGTTGGGCTGTGCTGCTGCTTCCATGATGGTAATCGCCTGATTTCCCTTGCTCTCGGCGTCGTCATATTTACCTTCCTCCATGTACACACTCGCCAGGGCGCCCAGCGTTTCCGCCGTGCGTATATCTCCAGCCGGAAACGATTGGGTCTGCGCCAGAGCGGCGAGAAACTCTTCTTCGGCTTTCGCAAACTGAGGGTTCGGGGCGGCGTTACCCCATCCGTGAAAGTATTTCTGGCTCATGCCGCCCGAATAGGCTTTGCTGCCCAATTTCATAAGCTTTTCCCATTGATCCGCCTGAGCCCACAACGATGACGCCGCGGCAACAAAAATGGAAATCAGGGTGAGTGTCAACCAGACTCTGGCGGCCAAAGGACGAGTCGGCACGGAAATTCCTCCTTCCTGCTCACGACGGCTCAAGCGCCTACGGCCAGAACTCAGTGGCTGTTCTGCGCCGCATCCTCAGACAGGGGCGTTGCCCATAGATCGGCAGTTATTTCAGGAGAAGCCGAAGTGAAATCGATGTTGTTCCGCAAAGGTCCGTCTTCGATCAAGCTCGGGTTATCGTCAAAATACTTTAGCGAGAGTCCCTGAGCGTTGCGCTCGACGTAATACCGATGATCCGCCTCGACCACCAAACGCAACTTCAGCCGCCCGTCCTTGCCGGCGCTCAGCCAATATGCCCCGGGGTTCAGTTCGAGCTGCAAGGTGCCGTAGGGACGGACGTCGCCGAGATTTTTCCGGCCGCAGTAGAATTCCATGTCCAGGTCCTCTCCCTTGTAATGAATAAATGACGCGAGGTCTTTATAAAAAACCTCAGCTGGCCCTCGGTAAGGCGGCGGTTGCATCTGCAGCACGGCTTCTCGGTTCAGATTAAGGGGTCCATGTAAATACAGCGTCCTGGTCTGCCCCGCGTAGTACTCCTTCTCATGGCCCTTCCACACGAGCATGAGAGGGCCCGCGACCGCCAGCAAGACGATACCTCCTCCTGGAGGGAGCTCCGAATCCACGGCCATGTAACCCATCGCCGCAGCAGCATGGTGCAGGTTTTGGCCGGCGGTCGGCGGCGGCACTGGGCGCAACGCCGCCGTTTCGCCGCCAGGGAACACCGCGTTCTCGACCGAGAAGCTTACTCTTCCGTTTCTGGACGCGCGGCCCGCGTGGCGAACCGACGTAATCTTTGCTGACAATACCGTGCCCTTCGGAATGACCACGAGACCGTCTTGCATCACTGAGTGAGCGACGGTCAGCCCCACGTCATCGCCTACCTTGGCGGTGGCTGTGGAGAGGTCGTGTGCGAGTTTTGTCTCGACGGGCTTGCCGTCTGGCACCGTAATTACATCGACGGATGAGGCGGGCTGAGCCGGTGCTGCGATTGCCGGATTGGCTTCCTTCTCTTGAGAGGCAAGTAGGGACGGTCCCGCGACCACGCAAATCAGCGCGAGAACCGCAAACGACGTACTGCTTCGACGAGAACTAACACTGGCGTGTTTCACTCGGCGACTCCTGTTGCTTCTCTTCGAAAAAAGACTTGTTCGAGTCCGCCCGTGGGAAAACCTAAATCGAGGTGCTTCACCCGGGATTTCCGATCTGACCGACTTTACGGCGCATCATTCTTCAGAAGACGCCATGGATGCACAGCTTCGTGAGTCCATTTACCGTTATGGGCCTGTCGCGCGGTAAATCGTTTCGTGGCTGGGCCACAAAGCTCCCACGATTGCGCCGCCCGCCGCGCCGATCACTGCGCCAAAAGCTGCCCCCGTTCCCCTGCCTCCGGCGTATCCGTGGGGCTCCCACGCCGCCGCGCTGATACCGGCTCCGGTTCCTGCGCCTACCCCGCCACCGATGAGTGCGTTGCGCAAACGATGCTTATTTTCCATGAGCTTAACGCTGCCAACGTTTTGTCTTTGGATGGTTTGCTGGCCTGACTTTCCTTGAAGCGAGATCGTCTTGTCCGAAACACTTAAGAAGGTCCCCGAGTCTTTTTTCGAGTTCACTCCAACGACTTGAATCTTCTGTCCCGCTTGCAGCTTATTTAAGTTGTCCCATTGGGCGGAAGCAACGCAGGGCAGTGCAAGAACGCAGGCGAGAATCCAAAGCTTTCGCATCTTGTGTCATCTCCTTTTCGAAGGCGAACGATTTCGGATTTGCACCTACATCACCCGAATTTTGCTGAAAATGAGATGAGCGCCCCCAGTAAGCTCATTTCAGCGCTGGACTTTTTCGCCACGCCGCCAAGCGCACCTGTAAGTCCCTTGGCGGTGCCGTGCCTGGGCGGCTGGGCGGATTCATTTGTCGCTTCAGCGGATCGGGCGGGAATGGGCGCCGCAAACTGACACAGATTGAGAATTCTCGATAACTCGTATAGGTATACAACCGCGACGACCAGCACCGCCGCAATGTCCTCCAAGGAGTGAGACATGACGAAGCCGTTAAATCCAGCCGCTGCGGTTCCGATTCCTATCTGTGCCGCAGCTGACTTAATCAGTGCCGCGCCGAGGACGATGACCACAATTCCGCACCAGAGATATCTAGAAGGCATCCGCTCCTCCTCTTGAAATGGCTTTGATTTATGTCGAACCACCCGCGTTCTTTCTACTAACTCCATCGGAGCGAACATCATTTGGGGCACACCCGGGCGAGCCTGGCGCCACGCACGGTTCTCATGCCAAGTTCGACGGGGTGGGTAATCCGAGCGCCCATAAACTTGGCAGCGCCTTGTCCAGCTTTCAGGCAGCTCCAGGATGGATCGACCAGTAAGTGCCTTATTTCTCATTTTTTTCTCTAGAGAGCCAGCGAGTGGCCACTCTCGGACTCGGAGTATGCAGCTGGCCTGCCATTATTCCCGGCAGTAGGGGCGACGGTCGGGCGTGGCGGTGCGTCGCGGGATCGTGTATATTCGCCGAAGGAAGGGTTGGAATGGCCTTGAATCCAGAAAATCCTCCGGCTGAACACCTCGGACTTCTATATCGCGTGTCGCGCGCACTCCTCAGGGAAGGCGAATACGGCGAACTCCTTTCTGGACTTTTGGACACACTGATTGAAGGATTGGGAGCGGATCGGGGATTCGTAGTCGTGCGCGAAGGGGGAGAGTTCCGGGCAACTGCGGCGCGAAACTTTCGCAGCGAAGCGCTGTCGCGAGTAGAAGAGGCGTTCAGCCGTTCGATCGCCCGTGCGGTAATGGACAGTGGAAAAGCGTTGCTGATCGGCGACGCCTCCACGACCGAGCCTTACCGCGGTAGCACGAGCGTGCAGGAATTCTCGATTCGATCGGTCTTGTGCGCGCCTCTGGTCACTAGCGATGAGGCTTTCGCACTTATCTACCTGGAAAACCGCCAAGTCACCAATTGCTTTACGGAAGAGCAGCGAGCATTGCTAGACGAAGTCTGCGGGCTAGCCGCGCCGCGATTGCGATCGACGGTGGCCATGAGTCAAGCGCAGCGCCGCGCGGAGGCTTTAGAACACGCCCACAGCCGGTCTGACGGAATATTGACCGCTGACCCAGAAATGGCACGGGTTTTGCAGACGGTACACCAGATCGCCACCACGGATTTGCCGGTGCTGATTGAAGGCGAAACCGGAACAGGGAAAGAGTTAATCGCTCGGGCTGTCTATCGTCATAGCGCGCGAGTAAAAGGACCCTTTGTCGCGTTAAATTGCGCGGCAATTCCGGCGCCGCTGATAGGTTCTGAGCTCTTCGGTTGCGTGCAGGGTGCTTTCACCGGTGCAAATCGCGATCGCGTCGGCTTCATCGGAGCAGCCAATCGCGGCACACTGTTTCTCGATGAGATCGCCGATCTTCCGCTCGATTTGCAACCCCATCTACTTCGTGTTCTGCAATCCGGCGAATTTACGCGGCTAGGTAACTCGCGGACCGAGCAGGTGGATGTCAGGTTCATCGCCGCGACAAACCGCGACCTCGAAAGCGAAGTGAAGGCCGGCAGATTTCGCGCCGATCTTTTTTTTCGACTATCCGCCATCACGCTTCGTCTGCCGCCCCTGCGCGAACGTCCGCACGATATCCGGCTCCTGGCTGAACATTTTCTTCGAGCCGCCGCGGCGCGTTACGGCCGACCGACGCCACTGCTCACGGAGAATTGTTTATCCGCCTTGGCGTCCTACGCGTTTCCGGGAAATGTGCGAGAACTGGAAAGTGAAATGGGCAGGCTGGTTGCGCTGGCAGAGCCTGACGTTGCCTGCGACTCCGCACTACTAAATGAAAGAATTCGCAGTCGCGGCAATTGCCAGTCCGCGGTCTCGTCGGAAGGGACGACGATAGCTCCGATGTCGCTGCAAGAAATGGAAAAGCAATTGATCTTTTCGGTGTTACGGCACACGGCGGGAAACCGAACACGCGCAGCCGAGGTGCTTGGGATCAGCCGCGAAGGATTACGTACCAAGCTCCAGCGACTTCAAGTCCCTGCTCCGCCCGACTCCGTTTCCTGACTACATGCGCGATGGAAAACCAGTGGAAAACGCTAGAATCGCGATCGCTCTCGAACCGGTCTGCAAGCCACACACAAGGCTGGACATTCCCGAACATTCGGGACGCTTCACCTAAACTCGACTGGCGGACCCGGAGGCCGCCAGGTGTTTGACGGTGAAAGATGCCAGCGCGCGTCGCAATTCAAGCTGTGAATTTCCCAGCCATTGACCTGCATCACTTCTCTCTCGCCCGCCCAAAAAACGCTCAAGCGAAGCAATAGGACAATCAAGAATCGAGCCGAAGCCCGACTGTCTGGACTAGATCTCGAAATCTCGGATCCGATCGAAGCGCGTCAAGCACGGGTTCGATCTTGAGGAAAATGAGCCATCCGCAGCGCTCTTTGACGGCATTGTTTAGCAGCTCGAATGCCATGTCTTTTTGGCCCAACCCGAGATTGACAAGAGCCAAATCGTAAGCCGAGACGTACTTCTTCGAAGATGCCTCAGCCAGCTCCACTAGAATTTGTCTGGCTTGATCAACTTCTCCTGCCAAGGCGTGCGCGTAGCCCAGCGCGGACAAGATAGGGGGCAAACGCGCGGAAAGACCGGCAGCTATTTGCAATTCCGCAACCGCTTCGGCGTATAGGCCTCGCTGGGTATAAGCCTGTCCGAGCACGAAATGCGCCAGGATGTAATCAGGATCCAGTTCGAGCGTTGCTCGGAGCTGTTCGATGGCGTCGTCGAATCGGCGAAAAAAATAGAACGCCCATCCCAAGTGGGTGTTGATTGGCAGTGAGAGCACGTCGAGTTCATGCGCTCGCCGGATAGACACCAATGCTTCGTCGGGACGCTCCATCACGGCAAGAAAAATCGTGTACCACTGATGAGCAGTGGCATAGTGAGGACTCAATCGAATGGCCCGTTTATACTCTTCCTCGGCTTGAGACCAGCTCCAGTCATAAAAGAGAGCCGTGGTCGCCAGAGAATTATGGGCTTCCGCGACGCGGGCATCGATCTCAAGCGCCTTCATGGCGGAGGCTCTTGCCATTGGAAAAGCTTCGCGCGGCGGCAAAAATCGATAACCCCCGAACAAGGTAAAGCAATCGGCCAAGCCGGCATATGCCAAGGCGTATCCGGGGTCTTGGTCAATGGCCTGTTGAAGGAAACGGATGGCCTTCTTTACGCCGTCGGGTGTACGTTTATTCCAGTGGTGCCTTCCCTTGAGATACAACTGATACGCCACAAGGTCCCGAGTGTCATGATGGTGCAGTTTTTCTTTTTCTTGCGGTGATAAGCGCAGACGAAGCTCGGACGAAATTTGGTTTGATATCTCTTCCTGGATCGTGAATATCTCAGACAGCTTCGTGTTGTACTGACTGCCCCAGAGCTGGCGACCATCTGCGACATCAACAAGCTCAGCGTTGACGATCAGCCTGTCACCGCGTTGTAGTACGCCGCCGATCAGTACTGCACCCACATTAAGTTCACGCCCGATCTTCTGGGGCTCAGTCGGGTTCTTGTATCTAAACACGGTACTGCGCGCCATCACGCTAATGCCAGGAAACCGGGAAAGGGAGTTGATGATATTGTCGGTTATTCCCTCGCTGAGATACGCGGCGTCTGGGTCATCACTAATCTCATTACCAAACGGCAGTACGGCGAGTGAACTTATCTGTTTTTTCTTCCGAGCACGAGTATTTGCAGGGTCCGCTGCGAGTGGAAGCTCCTCATGGGGAGTGGTCGTCAGGCTGGGCTTGCCTCCGCCCATATCATATCTAAGTCGCTTTAGCTCACCCGCAAGCTCGAGGGCGCTCTGGTAACGTAACGCTCTGGTTTTCTGAAGCGCCTTGTCGATAAGTCTCTCTAATTGTATTGGCAAATTCTGGTCGAAGCTCCGGATTAACGGTGGCCGGGCGCTCATTACGGCGGCCAAGATAAGGGCAGGCGTGTCACCCGAGAAAGCTTTCTGGCCGCTGGCCATTTCGTATATGACTGCCCCAAGACTAAACAGATCTGTGCGCGGATCCAGCTCATCTCCCCGCGCCTGCTCTGGCGACATGTACGAAAGGGTACCGACCATACCCGTGGCGCTAGTGAGCATTTCGCCGTGGGCGGTGATGTCACTGGATCCAATTCCGAAATTTTCCGGTGATTCGCTGGTCAGTTTGGACAAACCGAAATCCAGGATTTTGACAATGTGTCCAGTGGTCACAAAAATATTTGAAGGCTTGATGTCCCGGTGGATTATGCCCTTGGCGTGAGCGGCGGAAAGACCCTCAGCGATTTGGATTCCAATATCAAGGATTTCTTCTGCCGTCAAATTGTGATGAGACGTATATTGCTCGAGTGATTCGCCATCCAAAAACTCCAACGCGATAAAGAATGAACCCTCGAACTCATCGACTTCGTATATGGTGCAAACGTTGGGATGATTTAATGCGGATACGGCTCGGGCTTCACGCAGGAAGCGCTCGATAGCAACCCGGTCTCTTGCAAGAGACTCCGAAACAAATTTCAGGGCTACATTTCTATTCAGTTTTTCGTCACGGGCTTTGTAAACGACTCCCATCCCGCCGGCAGCCACCCGTTCCAGTAGGCGGAAATGCGAAATTGTTTTTCCAATCATAGAGTGTACGAATGCGTAACCGGAAGTTTCAGCTCCGAAATATCGCCGTTCGATAGGCAATCCTTGCGCCGGGATCGTAGCTAGAATCTCGGGACCGACCGCTAGTCATCGGCCGCCCCTATCCTCTCAAATACCATTCGGTGGTGATCCATAATCTCACGCTTGAAGCACTCATATTGACAACCTTGTACCAGAGACATCAATTTAAATCTGAAATTTCGGTCGATTAAGAAATAGCGGAGCGTGCGAAGCATCGCAATCAAGATTGAAAAGTTGAGCCGCAATCGTCTGTTCCACTGCCGAATCGTTTCCATATAATCCAGACGTCCACTGTTGCTCGAGACGACCTTGAAATAGGGACTCGCGCAGTCGATGATTTGACTTTCGCCAGAGGGAAGCCAGCATCCTGGGTAAAACTTCTCTGTGAGCGCCACTATATATTCATTGGAAGTCTTGTCAGCCTCCAGAGAGATATCATTGAGGGAGGGTGCGTTCTTTCCCCAAGTCATGGTTTGTATGAAGAGCCTCCCGCCTGGCCGTAATAGCTGGTGACAGAATGCGAAGAACCGGCTGTAGATTTCGTTTTGCTTACCTGCCAGGAACTCTTCCTTGGAGCAAAACGCTTCCAACGATCCGACACCGGCGATCGCGTCGAACTGCCCCAAACTTGCACGATCCGTTTGTTTCCAGTCCGAGACGCGGGCGTCTAACCCATTCCTCCGGCAGGCCTCTGCCTGTTTCGTTGACAAAGTGATGCCAAGCCCAGTCGCCCCATGCCGTTGCAATGCTCTCAGCATAGGTCCCCAACCACAGCCAATATCCAATACACGCTTGCCAGGTCCGACGCTTAGATGGGTGAGAATGTACTCGTGTTTTGCATGCTGTGCTTGCTCCAGCGATAGTGAAAAATCGCCGTTGAACATTGCACCGCTAACATCGGCGTCCTCACCGTATGCGGCACGGAAAACCTGATCCATGTAGTTATAAGTCTCTTCGATTTGTGATTGTGTCGCCATCAGCGCCTTTGAAACAATCGTCTTCCGGCCGTAATTCGTGGGTTGCTTGGTCAACGGCCCACTCTGCCCCGCGAGCCTGACCAAGTCGCGAAATGCATCGCCGGCCACCACTCGTGTCGTTGCCTCCAAAGGCCCTCAGCCATGGATACTGTGCGGCGATTCGGAGGCAATCGAATGTAACGCTGGCAGAGCTGGGATACAGTGCCACGGAGTAACACTTTAACTTCATGGAGGGACATCATAGCCAAAATCGCGATTTTGTCACCGTTTAATTAGGTAATCTCGCCGCGTACATTTCGCTGCTTCGGCTTCGCAACCGCATCCCTCGGGGAGCCACGATTCGGCAAAGCTTCGGTGAGTCGCGATGCCGGACGAACGGATCTCAAATAGGGTGTTGACTTGCCGAAGGTGTTACTGCGAAGAGATCACGGAGCGAGCAGACTCTTCCAGCGTTTCCAAGCGTCATCGCGCGCTTTCTTGTTGGCGTCGCTGGCGTCGGGCGCTTCGCCGGCGCGCATGAATCCGTGCCCGGCGCCGTCATAGGTCACGGGGTCATAAGTTTTGCCCGCCGCTTTCATCGCGGAGACGGTGTCTGGAATTGTGGCGCCGATGCGGGCGTCGTTCCCGGCGTAGAAGCCGTAGACGGGCGCCTTGATGCGGGCCATCGCCTCTTTGTTTGGCGGCGCGCCGTAGAAAATAAAAGCAGCGGAAAGATCGCCGCGGGTTGTTGCGAAGCGGAAGCTCTGTGCGCCGCCCCAGCAGAATCCTACGACGTACAGTTTGCCGTTCGCGGCGGGCAGCTTGAGGCCGTAGTCCGCTGCGGCGTTCAGGTCTGCGGTCACCTGATCGGGATTCAACTTGCTAACAGCCTCGGTAACTCCTGCGGAGAAATCTTTCGTGCGTCCGCCGTTCGGCGCCATGCTGCTCAGCAGGTCCGGTGCGACGGCGATGTAACCAGCCGCGGCCACTTCGTCTGCAAGTTCCTGCGCCCAGTCGCTCAGTCCGAAGATTTCGTGAATCACCAGCACGAGGGGACGCTTGTCTTTCGATTCTGGGTAGACCACCAGCGTCTCCACGTTTCGGCCATCGTGTTTTACCGTGACCCACTCGCTGTGACGCGGCGATTTTGCGATTCGCTCCCGCGCCCAGGGCTGTGACCATTCCTGCGCGGCAATCGTCTGCGCGCCCAGCAACATCCCCATCACCACGATCATCATTCCTGCAAATCGCTTCATGCCTCACCTCATCCCGAAATAGCCCGAGCTATATTAGTTGCGCACGGAATCTCCGACAAGTCTGATTAGGTCAAAAAAGAGAGCGAGCCAGCCTCGCAGGCGGCAGCTCAGTTTGCAAAGACAGTTTTGGCCCACTTCCTAATTGTCCCCAGTCCATCCGGAATTTTGGCCATCGGCAATTCAGTTTGTTTCGCACCTAAGTAACTGCGCAATTTGGAAAGGTGGATCACGAACTGTGTCCTTCGATCATACGTTTGATACGGTCCTCGGTCTCCGTCCTCCCCGTGTTCGGACGTCAACTCTCAGCGTGTCGTTAGCAAGTTAAAATGTCCGCTTTTTAGAGCACGCGATGTGTCCGGTTTGAGGTTGAGAGAGCATCGCCGCCGTGACTGTGGGAAAGTGGGAATCCCGCGCTTTGGGCGGGATTTCCAAGCGCGGTGGGAAAGTCCGAAGGACTTTTCCACGGAGCGTCTTTTCCACAGTCTTCCCCCGCCCGTTTCGCTTCGTCTCTGGCAGGCAGGGCCATCCCTGCGCGTTATAGCGACCCACCGCGTGAGGCCCATAGTAAATGCTCCAGCTCTGATCGAGATGTTCGCAGACGGTGACGGAGCATCCCGCGCGTGTTCCTCTCCAGCGCGTCGCTTCGATCTGCAGCGTTTTCCCACCCACCACCACCGTGTTATCTCGGCTCACCACCCGCACCTGCTGCACCGAGAACAGCACATCCAGATCCTTCCTTTGGCACGGCAGAAACGCGCTACCTGCCTGCAATGCCGGCACCTGGAAGCGCTGATTGAACTCGGCCGTGTACTCCTGCTCCAGAAAAGCGTTGGCTTGCTCCAGCGTGCTCATCCCGCGCAAGCGCAATTCCTGAGGCAAGCGCCCCTGCCAGGTCCCGAAGCCTCGCTCCGAACGCCCGCGCGCTTGCGGGGAGTAGGCCGGGATCATCCGAATCCCCAGCTCCTTTAAAGCTCGTCCCACTTGCGTCAGCCGTTCCGGATCGACCTTCCCTCCCGCTCGAGGCGTCCAAAAGAAGTGACTGGCGCGGTCGCTGTACAGGGCGCAGAAAATTCCTTCCTGCTCCACTACCTTGCGCAAAGCTCCCAATACCGTCATCGTCGATTCCTCTTCCACCAGCTGCGCGTAATAGATCCGGCTCGTCGCATCGTCCAGTATCACCAACAGGTCATACCAGCGATCATCTTGAAACCAGTGATGCCGGCTCCCA
Organism: uncultured Acidobacteriota bacterium; assembly: GCA_963786205.1. Taxonomy (GTDB): domain Bacteria; phylum Acidobacteriota; class Terriglobia; order Acidiferrales; family UBA7541; genus Palsa-295. The sequence continues at coordinate 814,850 of CAWAYG010000005.1, read as the reverse complement.
TCGATGTGCAGCAGCATCCCCGGTAGGGGGCGGCGCTCCCGCTTGCGTCGATGCACCCCGCGCTTGCGCTCCCGGCTCACCAGGCCCGCTCCTTGCAGGGCCTTCTTTACCCAGCTGTAGCTCAAGTGAATCTGATGCTGGCTCCCCAACTTCTCGTGAAAGTGCCGCACGTTCAGATCGAAATATTTCTCCCGATACAGACGGAACACCTGCTCGACCACCGCCAGCGGCACCCGCCTGGGACTGGGCTTCCCCAGTCGCCGATCCAGCAACCCGTCATAGCCATACTCCTTGTAGCGCCAGTGCCACCGCCGCATCTGTCGGTCGGTGATCCCGATGATCTCGGCTGCTTGCCACCAGGTAATCTTCTTCGCTAAAGCTCGCAAGATCACTTCTTGAATCTTCATCGTCCGCTCCAGGGCGGCCATCGGGTAGCAGTTCATGCATGCATCTTGCTCCCTGGCCGCTTCTACGAAAGCGGACATATCGTGTGCTAATTAGACCGGACACATCGTGTGCTAACGACAACGTCAACTCTCAGCGTGTTCGTAGCAAGTTAAAAGGTCCGGTTTTTGTAGTAAGTGAGTTGTCCGGTTGACTGTTAATCACCCGCCGCCGTCGCGGCTGTGGGGAAGTGGGAATCCCGCGCTTTGGGCGGGATTTCCAAGCGCGGTGGGAAAGTCGGCTTTGCGACTTTTCCACCGCGCGGCTTCTCCACAGCCTTTTGCAAATCGCTACCGATCCAAGGCAGACCCTCGGCGTTGTAGCGCCCTACGCAATGCGGCCCATAGCGCAGGCTCAGCGTTCCATCCAGGTGCTGATACACCACCACCGTGCAACCCTCCAGCGTGGCTCGCCAGCGCACCGGCTGGATCTGCAAAGACAGATTTTGAAAGCTCACCGTGTTGTCGCGGTTCACCGTGCGTTCAAACTGCAGCGAAAATACTCCTGCCAAATCTCGCTGCCGACACACCGTAAAGGCACTGCCCGCCTGCGTCGCTTGCACCCGGAACCGCGCGTTGAACGCAGCGATGTACTCTTCCTGCAGAAAAGCATTCGCCGCCTCCACCGTCGTGATCGCCCGCAAGCGCAACTCTTGCGGCAGTCGTCCCTGCCAAGTCCCAAAATTACGCTCGCTGCGTCCCCGTGCCTGAGGTGAGTAGGCCGGGATCATCCGCACTCCCAACTCGCGCAGCGCCCGTCCCACCTGCGTCACACGCGCCTGGTCTACCTTCTGGCCCGCTTTGGGCGTCAGCCAAAAATGGCTGCCCCGGTCGCTATACAAGGCGCAGAACAATCCCTGCTGCTCGATCACCTCGCGCAAAGCGGCCATCACGGTTTGCGTCGACTCCTCCTGCACCAGTTGCGCGTAGTAAATCTCGCTGGTGGCATCATCCAGAATCACGATCAGATCGTGCCAGCGCTCGTCTCCCAGCCAACGGTGCCGGCTGCCGTCGATGTGCAACAGCATCCCCGGCAAGGGTCGGCGCGGTCGTCGTTTGCGGTGCGTGCCGCGCTTGCGCCCTCGAGCCACCATCCCCGCTCCTTGCAGAATCCCTTTCACCCAGCTGTAACTGAGCCGAATCTGATGCTCGGCCCCCAGCTTCTCGTGAAAGTGCTGCACATTGAGATCGAAATAACGCTCCCGGTACAGCTGCAGCACCCGCTCCACGGTCGCTACCGCTACGCGCTTGGGCGAAGGCTTGCCTCGCCTGCGGTCGAACAAGCCGCGGAATCCGAACTCCTCATAACGCTCCCGCCAGCGCCGCATATGCCGGTCGCTGATGCCCAGGATCTCGGCCGCTTGCCACCAGCTGATCTTCTTCGCCATCGCCTGCAACATCACTTCCTGTACTTTCATCGCCCGCTCCATGGCGGCTTGTGTGTAGAAGATCATGCCTAGCATGGTCTCCTACCACCGCCCGAAAAGCGGACATATCACTTGCTATCTCAACCGGACATATCATGTGCTACTGACACGTCAACTCTCAGCGTTGACTTAGGCAAGGTTTTAAAGTATCGTGCCCGCCATTTCCTTGGGCCCCGACGGTGATTCAGAATCTGGTCGTGACGATGCGCGAACTTCCTGTCTCAGCATTCGTGGATAACACGCGTTTCGCAATGCGAGCTTGAGAAGGAGAGCTGACATGAAATCGCAGATGACAAGAGTCTTGGCAGTCTTGGGAGTGCTGGTACTTATGTTGATCTCGCGGCCCCAGTTCGCCGCTGCTCAGGATCGACTTAAGCCTCTCCCCCACCCCTTCGATATACCCCAGCACGCGCCCGCAAAGCCTTCGGCTCAGTCCCAATCACGCGCCGCCGTTAAACGTGCGAGTTCCACAAACAATGCTGCTTCTCCGTGGACGCCGCTGACCAACCAGTCACCTTCGGGCCCCAATGGTATTCAAATCATGATTCAAGGGACGGACGGATCAATCCTGGTACAGGCATACGACGGCCAGAGCTGGATGAAGTTGACGCCGAATGCTAAGGGCAGTTACATCAACGGTACGTGGAGCACGCTGGCATCGGAACCCATTGCCCGGCTCTATTTTGCCTCCCAAGTCTTGACGGATGGCAGGCTCTTTGTCGCCGGCGGAGAGTACAGCGGACCCGGCCTGCTGCCGAACTGGTCGAACACGGGCGAGATTTATGACCCGCTCACCGATGCGTGGACGATTATTACGCCGTACCCGAATCAGCCCAACTGCCCTTTCCTCTATTATGTCTCCGGGAACACAACGAGTGGCAGCGCCCAGATAACCGGGATTTATCCATACACAACCGGGCTTACTGTGGGTGAGCAAGTATTCGGCAACGGGATTGCATTCCCAGCGACCATCGTGAGCGTGGATTCGCCCACGCAGATCACAATTTCCGCACCCGCGTCGCAGACGATTACCGCCAACGTCGTTACGTTCAATGAGTACTATCAACTTACTGGCTGCCTGGGCGATGACCCCTCTAGTCTTCTGTCGAGAGGAAGAATCCTCGTGGGTGACCTCGTCAACGCTAACACTTACATATACAACGTTGCCGCGAACTCCTGGAGTCCCTCAGGAACCAAGGTGTACCCGACGGAGTCGAGCGATGAAGAAGGCTGGACGAGAACCAGCGAGGGCACGATCGTCGCCTACGACCTGTTCCAGAGCATCGCCGCAAATGGCAGCTACGCGGAGACGTACAATCCCAAGACCGGAAACTGGCGCAGCATCAGCCCGTCGGATGGTACTGCCCAAGGTACGATTCCTCAGTTAAGCAGCCCGAATCTAGGCTACGAACTGGGCCCATCACTCCGGCTGCAGGACGGGCGGGTCCTCGAAATTGGCGCCTCGCAGCATACCGCACTCTACAATCCTACTTGGAATACCTGGGAAGCCGGACCGGACATCAGCGGCACGCTGAACGGGATCGCATCTCCGTTTGGCGCCGACGACGCCCCGGGGGCGATCCTGCCCAACGGCCATGTGATCTTTGCAGCCGACGCCGGCGCCTCTCAAGTCACGTCTTCGGGAAGCATCACCGCCGGCTCGCCCGTGATTACCGGCATTCCCTCCACAGCCATCTTCCAGGTTTTCTGGAGTGTCAGCGGCACAGGAATCCCAGGCGGGGCCTATATTGCGAGCGTGGACTCACCCTCACAGGTGACCATCAGCGCTCCGGCGACAGCGACGACCAGCGGCGATGCGATCAGTTGGGGAGGCACCTTCAGCAATCCCACGGAGCTGTTTGAGTTCGATCCGCTGAGGAATTCGATTCACCAGATCACATCGGCTCTGCCTGATGCCAACCTTCCATTTGAAGGCTCCTATCCCAGTCGTATGCTGATCCTTCCTACAGGCCAGTTGCTCTTCTCCGATAGCTCCTCGCAGCTTTGGGTTTACACCTCGGACGACGGGCCCAATCCGTTCTTTCGGCCAATCATTCTCAACGTCAACTATCTGGGTGGCGGGAAGTTCCGGCTCACCGGCCTGCAGATCGATGGGCAATCGTCGGGCGCTGCCTACGGCGACGACGACCAGATGGATTCCAACTACCCGATCGTTCGCATGGTGGACTCGCACGGCGATGTCCTCTACGCCCGCACGTCGAACTGGAGCAAGATTGCCGTGGGTGAAGACGGAATCGAAACCGTGGAGTTCACGCCTAACCCTGAAGTTACACCCGGCCACTACTCGCTCATCGTGAGCGGTGCCGGAATATCTTCGTTCCCGTTTCCCATCGAGATCAAGCGCGATGAGGTGAAGGGCGCGGGCAACTGACGAAACTGAGAACTCCCCATTCGGCCGATAGGCCAAACGCTCATCCCGGCCAGCGGCCTCACGCCTCCGGCCCAGAACGTCCAAAAAGTAGCGATTAGAAAAAGCTTTCTCGTTTGTTGTGAGCTGGTTAGCTCGATTTCTAATAATTGAGTAGCGATTAGAAATGCGCGGGTGGTGTGGTGTGATCGGCGATTCGTCGCGCGCGAAACGTGCGCAAAGCGCGCACGCAGGCATGCTATTTTCGACCGATTAGAAAAAAACATGGCGTGTGATTTCAGCGGGATACGCGGATTTCTAATTGCGGTGGAGCCGATTAGAATTGCGCATTGCGCGCCCACGTTCACGCTGTGCGCCGTGATTCGCGTGTAAGCGCCCGGCACCTTGGCTGCCGCGACCCGGCGCCCGGAGACACCATCGCCAAGCGCGCGCCCGCGCGCCCAGCCAGCCGAGCCCCTCGCCTGTGCCCCAGTCTCCATGTCGCGTCCTCAGCAGCGCCGAAAAGCGCCCCGATTCACGCTAACACATTCGTTGGTCACTGAATATTCGTAGAAATACGCATAAGGGTAAGCGATAGAAAAGATGGGGTGCAGTTCGCTGTGCTGGTTTGTGGTGGAGCGTCTAAACCCCCACCCTTCGCGTGAAACACAGGCGCGAAGGATGGGCCACCCGGAAATTCAAGTCCGTAAGTTGGGGTGGTGTGGAAGGGTAGGCCACCCGGCGCGTCCATTGACTCCTCAAATCGTCGGAAGTGACATTGAGCGGTCGCTTTTCGCTTATTCCATCATGTTTGTCACCGTTTGCTGAAAAGCGTTTTCCAATGCCCAGTCCATTTCTCTGACCCTGTTGTAGCGGGTCCCAAATGAGTGCACCATTTCCACAATGACTTCGAGGGACTGCCCCGGTGAGCTTGACAAAGGGCTGACAACTGAACCAGTGACACGGTGAAGGAGTTCATTATAGGCACGCAGCGTTTCAGGATCGAGAACGTGTTCTGTTCCAACTTCATAGGTATCTCGCGCACAAATCGTGAGCGTGTGCGCGATGCGGGTCAATAGCTCGGTTTCCGCACTATCTGGAACTAATTCTAGATTTATAGCCATGCGGTTCTCCCATTTAGCGACACAGTACAGCATTGCGCGAGATTTAGGTCGTGCCTGGTTAGCGCCCACATCGTACATGTCGCTTGAAGCTGTGAAAAAACCCAACCTCCAAAATGGCTCTGAAAACCTTTCTCAATTAGAAGCTCGGTGAGCGATTATTCGGGCATCGCTAGACATTTTCCTTGTCCAAAAAATGTGCGAAAAACAACGGAAATAGGTTTTTTCACAGCTTCCTTTCAAGTTTCCGGTCACGCGATTTACCAGGCACACGAAAAATAATGGTCGGGGTTGGTCATTCCAATTTGACTGTAACGAGCCGCAGCTTTTCCGAAAGCCATTTGGCGCGAATCCTAGTGTCTTCTTGACAAGCGGCGAGTCGTCATTTCGCGACCTTTACCTTGAAGGTCACCGTGTTGGCTCCACCGGCGTTCGTGATGACGAACTTGTACTGCGCGTCCGCCGCCGGCGTGACCTTAACCGAACACTTCGGTCCGGGCGAGTCGTCCTTAGCGACTTGTGCGCCGGAGGAGTTGTAGACGAAAAGGTGCACGTCGGTATTCTTCGGGCCGTCCGTGGTGGCCTCGAACTCTTTCCCCGCCGTGAAAGACAGAAGGTAAGCGACCTCTCCCTTGTCCTTCATCTCAATCTTCTTGCCGTTGAATGCCGTCCCCTTACCCAGGTCGGTCGGCTTGACGTCCTGCGCGGGACACAGGGCGGCGAACGCGAACATGACTGCCATCACTGCTATGACTAACCGAGTAATCGATTTCATTGGTGTTTCCTCCAGAGTCGGATCAGATCCGTAGCATGCACGGTAGGCCACCACGCATTAGGAAGGCATCAGGACTTCGTAAAGTTTTTACAAAGGCCGTCGCGCCCAGGAGAGACTGACTCAAGCCGAACGGATAACCGTCGAGAACAGGGATTATCACTATCAAGGTGATGGGATTCCACAGTGGGGGCGAATCGGCTGCTGGCAGCGTGAGAACTCATGAGTTGTCGCCACGGCGATCCTTATACGAATCTTACAAACTTCTTATGCCTTCCTAACACGCGACGGACTAGCGTTCGGTCACACGTTCCTTAGTGTAGGGACCAGCCGGGGAGAATCGCTTAATGGTGGCGCTGATTTTCGGCATTATTTGCCTCTTGGCGTGGGTATTCTTCATCTATGTTCTTGTTCAATTCTACCGGGAGACAGAACGCCTAAGGACCGCCCGGAAAAGACCTTCCGAAACCGAGGATCATAGGAGGTGATTATGTTGAAGCGAACGAACGCCCCACGGGTCATCGTGGCTATTGCAGCGTCTGTCGCGATTTACGCCATGTTGGGAACTGCGGTGGCGCAAAAAGCCTCAGTTCCGAAGCCGCAGGATGAAGTGGCACTGGGGTTGCCCGAGGTTAAGCAATTACTCCTCCTCATGGACACAGACAAAAATGGCAAGATCTCCAAGCAAGAGTGGATGAAGTACATGGAAGCGGAGTTCGATAGATTGGATAAGGACAAGACCGGGGAGCTGGACGTCAAGGAACTGGCGCAATCGCAAGTGTCCGCAAGGCGCTTCGCAAGCGTGGGGAGGTGACGCCGGTCTCGACTCAACGGCAACGCCGCGCTCCGACCCGTTGTCCTTTCAAAAGGCTAACGGCTCCGGTCATTCAGCGCCTGGTAAACGCCATACACCCTCCATTTTCCGAATTGACCTTCGGTCGAAAGATATACCGAAGTGGAGGTCGCAGGGTCAACCGCCGGAACATCGCCATTGCACTCACAACCCCGGAATCGCCTCGTCAGTGGACAGGCCATGTGACCCACCCGCCACCCCGAAATTCATCCGCGTTGGATCGGGTAGTGTGGAAGGGTGCGCCGCCCGCCTGTTAGCCGCAAAGCCGCTCTGAGCCTACCCACAGTTGAGCCAGATCTCTGAGGTTGTGTTTGTATGTACGCGTTACCAAGTATTCCTTCCCACCTTTTACACGCAGCCTGTACTCCCCCGTCGGTAAAGGTTGGATCTCCTCCACGGCCGAAATATTCACGACGACCGAGCGGTGGATGCGAATAAAACCGTAGGGTTTGAGCTTCTCCGCCATGGACGAGAGGGACTCGTGCACCAAATAGGGATTAGTTCGGTGTCGCAACGAAACGTAATTACCTTCGGCTTGCACTGCCAAGATGTCGGCTAAATCCAAGAGTAGGATGCTACCCTTTGCCTTGAACGCGATTCGTGGCGCCTGTCGTTTTGCTATAACCTCCAACTGCCGCAAGACTCGCATGAGGTTTGCAGCATCAACTCGGATTACCGGAAGCAATGATGTATCTGCAGCTTCGCAGAACTCGTCCGCTGTCGATTCAAGAGTGTAATCCCGTCTACTCTTGGTGGAGCAAATCGTAGCTCCCCGCAGTGGGCTAGCCGAAACGTCCGCATTAGCGTGAGCAGCTTGTTGAACAAACATCTCACGTGCAATGGCCTTCTGATCCTGAATTTCGCGGGCGCTCATGATGGAACCCCTTGCTCTCTCGTTTCGACTTCCTGCTACCCGAAGTGAGAATGACGAGTGCACTGCTTCTAGATTGTAATGGTCCTGACATAGCCGGAGCAGCGGATCCGTCTGACCACCTGCCCACGGGAACGACAAACACGTCGATTGGTTGAGCGCCTTTGAATTGTGGATTCAGCATCACCGGTGATTTCGGCAGATCGGCACCCCACGCCTTACCTTCCAGGCCCGTAGGTTACTTCTGCCCAGTGCTCACTGCTGACGGAAAGCTGGATTGCGCGCCGAAATAACACTCAATGGATTGCAACTTTCCGTTCTTGATTCGGAGATACTCCACGTTCCGGAACGATTTACCGTTCGTGGTGTGGCAAAGATACTTCACAAAAGCATCATCCGCGCCAGTGGCGACTCGCTCCAGGTCAAAATGTCCAATGAAATTGATCTGTGTTTCCCAGCATTGCTTTTTGAAAGCGCTCTTGCTGATGTGGTCGTCGCCGGCCGCGCTTGAAAAGGTGAAGTCATCGGCGAGCAGGCTATCCAGTGGGCCCCAGTCTTTCTGCCCCCAGCCTGCATACCACTTCCGGACTACCTCCTCGGTCGTTAAGTTCTGCCCTCCCAATGCGCTGGCACTTGCCAGTCCCGGCAGGCTCACGGCACCAACCAGAGCGCAGGCTCCCGTAGCGAGCAGATTCCTGCGCGACACTGCGATCCTTGTCATTGTTCGTTCTCCTTTTCATGATGTAGTTTGAAGCGCTTCGCCCGATCGCGATGCTGACTGTCCGAGCATACGAACCGGTTGGTATGTAACAGTGCCACACTCCTCCTTGAGACACCGATGCGATCAACCTCGCTTGCGGTTGCCCGGCGCGCGCAAAGACCGCAGCCAGCCCACGATATTTTTGATCCCCGCCTTTATCACCTTCGGATCCTGAGCATTCTTTGCCAGCGAGCCATAGCCTTCGACCATCGCAATCAGTAAGCCGGCGGCGTCAGCGGGTTCCACGTCGCGGCGAACGCTTCCGTGGATCTGGCCCTCTCGCAAAACGGAGGCAACGGCCTCGCGCCAGGCATCGAAGATTATCTCCAGCCGCTTCCGGAATCCCGCGTCAAGAGGAGACATTTCCTGCGCCAGATTGTTCAGTTGACAGCCGCCGCATACATCCTTGGGCCGAACGGATATACGTTGAACAATGCCGATCAAAGCGTCGATGGGATCCTTGACGCTCTGTAAAGGCCGCACCCATGTGCCGCGGACGTCGGGGGAGATGACCTCTTCGACGACGGCATATCCCAAGGCTTCCTTGTTTTTGAAGTGGTAGTACAGCGCTCCCTTGGTGACGCCAGCAGAGGCCAGAATTGTGTCCAGGCTTGCACTCTGGAAACCCGATCTGTAGATCTCGCGAGATGCCGCCTGCAGCAAGCGCTCCCGCGTGCGCTCAGAATCGCGCAGCCTGGTCGCTCTACGTTTCGGATTCTTGCGTGCTGCCAACATACCAACCAGTATGTATGTTAAATCATCTGAAAAATCAATCACAATTGAGCGGACTGACTCTTGACTGTTGACGTTCTCGAATTTCATAACCTCTCGCCAGTGTGTATGAAAAGTTGGAGAAACAGTCGCTCCAGCCGTTTTGGGATCGTCCCAGGATTTTGTTAGTCCGCCACTCGTTTTCGAACTCTGAAGTGTTGGGCCTGTTGTGTCACGTAATCGTTGTGAACGTGGAACACCACATGCTCCCTCAGTTCTCACTCAGCAGGAATTTGTGAAGCTGTGAGCCGATTCTGCTCTCAATTGCACATGAACTGTCAGAGCGCCGAGTGGTACGTGACTTAAATCGCGAGTCCTCTCGGCACGGAGACTTTGCTCGGACCAAAAGGAGAAGATATGAGCGTACTGAGATGGTTGCGGAATTTCTGGATACCGGGAGTTGCGACGATTGTTCTGGGTTGCTTCAGCAATGCGTTCGCTCAACAGAGCTACAAAATTACCGATTTGGGCATTAACAACAGCAAAGACAACTTCAGCATGGCCATGGGCCTCAATAATCAGGGCTGGACGGAGAACATGGATGGCACCGTGAACCCTCCCGAGAATAGTTTGTTTACGTCAGTTGCAAGGGGCCGCGCGGTGATAAGCATCTACGGATTCAACATCGACCTGGGCACGCTTGGAAAACCCGACGGCAACAGTTGGATTAACTGGGGCGGGATCAACGACCTCGGGGAAGCCGTTGGTCAGTCCGAAACAGCTGATCCAGATCCGAACGGCGAAGACATTTGCGGCTTCGGCACACACCTTACGTGCGTTCCGTTTCTTTGGCGATTCGGCCACATGAGCGCTCTTCCGACGCTCGGCGGAAATAATGGGCAGGCCAGCGCCATCAATAACCGCGGAGAAGTCGTCGGATATGCCGAAGACGGTCCCGTGGACTCCACATGCCCAGCCGGCACAACCAACAATCGGATTACGTTGCCGGCGTTGTGGGAAAGAGGCAGCGCCGAAGCTCTTCCTCTGGTGGGTAACGATCCAGACGGTGTCGCATTCGGGATTAACGATCGAGGCCAAGCCGTAGGCTACTCGGGAAGCTGCACCACAGCGATACACGCCGTAATGTGGAAAGACAACACTGCCTTCGTGCTTCAGGATCTCGGAGGTACAGGTTCCAATTTCGGCTACGCCATTAACAACCGCGGCCAAATCGCCGGGCAAGTCGGCACTGCCGACGGCACAACCTTCTATGCCGCGGTTTGGCTGAACGGCGCCGACAGCGCAGTCACAAGTCTTGGCGTTCTGCCGGGAGATTTTGCCGCCTTTGCCACCGGCATCAACAACCGGGGCCAAGTGGTGGGAAACAACTTTGACTCCAGTTTCAACTGGTCCCACGGCTTCATCTGGCAGGATGGTGTGATGACCGACCTTAACACGCTAATTCCCGCGGATTCCAGCCTCTTCATAATCTCGGCTAGCAACATCAATGATAGCGGACAAATTTCGGGCATGGGAACGGTGCAAACCGGGCCCCATAAGGGCGACATTCACGCCTATCTTTTGACCCCCGTCAAGGGACACATGGAGGGCGCCTCGATGGCAGATTTCGCACGTACACACCCGCAATCCGTTTTGGCCGCGAATGCCTGCAACCACTCTTTGCAGAGATTCGGACTCGGCCGATTGCAGCGTTAACGGGCATTTTCGGAGCTTCCGCGCCACGCATTCCAACCGTATGCTGCGCGAAGACCCAAGGCCGGAGGCTGTGCAGGACAACATGGGTCACCTCGAATATCGACGTGACTCATAATGTTTACGGGCGGGTGGACGGTGGCCCACCCTTCCGCACCACCTGAACAAACGCCTTTAAATTGTCGGGAGCCGCACCCTCGCCGCAGGCGAGAGTGCGGGTTCAGACGCTCGACCGTCGACCAACCCAACTGCCGACACACCGTTTACTTTTGCGATACATATCCATATCCGCATTCGTATTATTACGTTTGCCGCATGTTAGAGTTTTCTCATGGCACGCACAGCGCATCATTCGCTCTCACCGCGTTCGTTTTCTCATGACCCCGTGTCCGCGTACATGCAAGGAATGCCGAGGTCGCGCCCGCGTTTCGGGAACTGGCTGCTGATCGCAGTCGCGGCCGGGATTGTGCTTGCTCTTGTCGTCTTGACTGTCGGAAACTTGATTTTCTGAAGTAGTGCCTGCACCGGGGGTAGCACACCCTTACGCGCCACCCAAGCGAAGGCCTTTGAATTTCCGGATGAAGGGTGGCCCATCCGTCTTTTAGATTTGGCTCTGCGAGTTCTTCGCTCGTTCAAATTCGCTTTGGAATCCGGGTAGAATTCCTTCCAGGATACTCGTCGTGCGTGTTGCCACGATGCCGAGCAAAGCTCCGCCCAGAGCATCCAGGTTCTTTCGGGTCGCGGTGGCCAACTTGCTCGGCGGTCGCGCCGAAGTCTTAGAGATCGGGCTATCGTATTCGACGGCATTGCCCGACGCTCGCTGCGCATAAACCTTCGCTGGTCCTCGCAGCGCGCTGAACAGCGCTGAGAGGACGATGCCGCCGCCGAATGCAACTGCGAGCATCGTTCCTGGCCGTTCTTCAACCTGCGAGCGCCAATCGAATGCCGCTTTCGCTCTTTGCTTCAACTCGATCAAGTTATCGCTTAGCTCAGTTCGCTTTTGTGCGATTTCCCACTCTATTTGATTTGTTGTTTCGCCCATTGCACGTCCTCCTCTAGCGTTCGCATCGTTTTGTCGGGTGTTAAATTTACCCGCTTCAATTTCGTGCTACCGGCGCCAATCAAAATTCCTGCTGCGAACGCTAACACACCGCCCACGATCAACGTCGCGAGCCAACCTGCCATGACCAATGACAGCGCGTACACAGCGGCAAGAAGTAAGAATCCTAATCCGTAAAACGCCAGGGCCACACCCGCACCCAGCATGGCGCCTGGCCCTGCGACTTTTTCCGCCCCTTCTTTCAGTTCACTCTTGGCCAGCCGAAACTCGGCTCGGACGATCTGCGTCAGATTAAAGGCGATGTTCTCCAATATTTCCGGCACGGATCGCTGCATTTGTGGCGCTGCCATAAGCAGCCTCCTTCCCGATTCCGAATTCGTTAGTCGCGACGAACGGCACGCGCCACAATGAAGCCCAGCACAGCCGCGGCGGCGAGCGCTGGTCCCGGATACCGCTTTACGATGTCCTTTAAATCCTCCCCCATGCCCTTCAAGTCCGTCTCGCGGATATACTCCGCGGCGGCTTGAAGCTGGTCCGCAGTGCGGTGCGCCACGCCCGAGATTTGGTCAGCGGCCGTATGCGCTACGCCGGAGAGTTGGTCTCCACCTGAATGGAGTTTCGCTGCTGTTTGATCCAAGGCGCCCGCGGTGCTTTTCCGGGATTCGTCGATGTTGTCCACCGTCTTGCGGCCGAAGTCGGCGACTTTCTCTTTGACCTCAGCAGCTTTTTCCGCAAGCTTCATGCGCGCTGCAGTTCCAGCTCCACCTTCCGGCTGTCCGTACGGCGTTTCGCTAGTGGGTTTGTTGTAATCATCCATTGTATTTCTCCTTTTTTGTGAATCGCGCTACGGCGCGATTCGTCGTGAGAGCCGGCAGTGCCAGTTCGAAGGGCGCCAGCGGTGGTCCTGAATCTAAGCAAAGCTTCGTAGCTCGCGAACGGCCGGTCCTTCGCCAGCGGTCCCACGAACCATGAAGTGTTACAAAAGTTTCCCGGGCTGATGACGTGTCTCGTGATCCTTAGGTCTTCCGCTGAACCAACGGGCCGAAATCCTCGCCGAAGCGATGATCTAACCCTTTCCGTGCTCCAAGTTCCGCATGCAGCATTCCGGGGGCCGAGCTGCCAGCGCATCAATCTCCATGGAAATAAGCGCCTTGCGGCCGAAGGAATCTCGTCGCCATTGGGATTTGGTGCCAACATTCCGCCATTTGCAAAGATGCTGACATGGCGAGTCGAGCCGGGACTTCAGGGAGGTTAGGAAAATGACCAAAAGGAATCCGGCGGGTGGCAAACCCTTCCGCGCCACCCAAACGAAGGCCTTTGAATTTCCGGGTGCCGCATCCCTTCGGTTTTTGAAGGGTGCGGGTTTAGACGCTACTCGGTCAACCACCACTGCGAATTCCGCTCGCCGATCCTTTTCGGCAATCCATGCTGGTTACACAAAGCTTCCTTGCAGGCGCACAGTTTACACACCGATGATTTCACCGGCGCCATCTACGTCGATCGATGCCGCGCGTGAAACTTTGGGCAGTCCGGGCATGAGCATCGTATTCCCTGCAATGACCACCACAAATCCCGCACCCGCCGAAAGCGACGCATCCGTCACACGCAAAGTCCAGCCGCTTGGCGCTCCCAGCACTTTGGGGTCGTCGGTGAAGGAATACTGCGTTTTGGCGATGCAAATGGGGAGTTTCGCGTAACCCCATTCGGAAAATTGCTGCAGCTTGGCTTGGGCTTGATCGGTGAAGCTCACGTCACTCGCCCCGTAAATTCTGCGCGCAACTTTATTGATTTTTTCGACGATTGGCGCGTCGAGGTTGTACGCGGGACGCACTGCGGGCAGCGGATTCTGCTGAATCAGCTGCACTACTTTTTCCGCCAGTTCCCTTGAGCCTGGAGCGCCTTTGGCAAATCCTTCCGAGAGCGCGGTCTGTGTTCCATGTTCTGCGCAATAAACCTCCAACCGCTTCAGCTCCGCGTCCGTGTCGCGCGGAAAGCGGTTGATGGCCACGATCGTGGGCAGTCCAAATCCTCTCAGGTTGTCGATGTGTCTCCCGAGGTTCGGCAAACCGCGCTCCAGATCGCCTGCGCCTTGATTCCGGATACTTTGCACCGTGGTCACGAGCACGGCCGCCGCGGGCGTGATGCCCGACTGTTGCATCACGATATCCATATACTTCTCGGCTCCCAGGTCGGCCGCAAAGCCGGCTTCGTTTACGACATAGTCCGCAAGGCGCAGCGCCATTTGCTGGGAGATAACGCTGCTTGTTCCGTGCGCAATATTCCCGAAAGGTCCGGCGTGCACAAACGCCGGCGTTCCATCCGTCGTCTGAACGAGATTCGGAAGTATGGCCTCTGCGAGCAGCGCCATCATTCCTCCGGTCGCTTGCAGATCCCGCGCGCGCGCGGGCTGCCCATCGCGCGTTACACCAATCACGATGGAGTCCAGCCGCGCGCGCAGGTCTTTCCGATCCTTCGCCAGCGCGACGATGGCCATGATCTCGGAAGCCGCAGTGATTACGAATCCAGTCTTGCGCCCGCCGCCGTCCTTCTTGCTATCCAGCGAGATTGCGATGCGCCGTAAAGCTCGATCATTCATATCGATGGTGCGCGGCCAGGTGATTCGATCTGGATCGAGGTTTAAATCGTTGCCGTGGAACAGATGCGCGTCGATGAGTGCCGCGAGCAGATTGTGCGCGGAAGCGATGGCATGAAAATCCCCGTGGAAATGGAGATTGATCTTGGCACTCGGCTCCAGCTGGGAGAGTCCCCCACCCGCCGCGCCACCCTTGATCCCAAACACCGGCCCCAGCGAAGGCTCCCGCGAAGTGATGACGGCGCGCTTTCCGATCAGTGCGAGGCCTTGCGTCAGCCCAATCGCGGTTACGGTTTTGCCTTCGCCGGATGCTGTTGGAGTCGTAGCCGTTACCAGCACCAGCTTCCCGCGCTGCTTGTACGCAGGATCCGCGAGCAGCTCCAGGCGCACCTTCGCGCCGTACGGCCCCAATGTTTCCACATATTTTGCTGGAATTTCCAACTTCTGCGCGACGGTCTGAATCGGTAGAAGCGTTTTGGTCATAATCGTCATGGGCGGTATTTGGGAATTTGAAATTCGCCCGACAGAGTACCATGCCCCTATCTGACCGTGCCCATGGAGACATGGTAATCCGTTCGCACTGCCGAAACGCCCTGTGAGAAGTCCGCAAGGCGCTCGTTCCCGACGTCGGAATCGGACGGTTGAATGGCGGGGTTCCCTCGTCTAGTATAATTCCATTATTGAACACGATCGGCGCGTGTGCGAGTGTCGGGCGCACAAGTCTCTTTGTGTTCAGCTTCAGTGCTTGGGAGGCCATGGGAATGGCGGTGTCGAGTCCGAGTATTCAGAGCACTCACCTTGCGTCAGCGACCGGCACTAGCCTCTATGACAAGCTGAACTCGGTATGGCACGAGCGCGCGTTACAGGTGTTTATGTTTATTGTGCTCGCGCATTGGGCTGAGCATCTTGTGCAGGCCTACCAGATCTACGTGATGGGCTGGCCGCGGCCAGTGGCGAACGGAATCTTGGGACTGTGGTATCCGTGGCTGATCAAGTCTGAACTGCTGCACTACTTGTACGCTTTGGTGATGCTGATCGGGCTTTGGTTGCTGCGCAAGGGATTCAGCGGCAAGGCGCGCACTTGGTGGACGATTGCGCTGGTGATTCAATTTTGGCACCACATTGAGCATCTGCTGCTCATGACGCAGGCGACGTTGCACCACAATTTGGGCGGCCGACCGGTGCCCATGAGCGTGCTGCAATTCTTCTTCCCGCGCGTGGAGCTGCACCTTTTCTACAACTCGATTGTGTTCATCCCGATGGTTATTGGCATGTACTACCATATGTTTCCGGCCGAGGGCGAAGCGACCCAGGACACCTGCACCTGTGCTTGGCACAAGGGATTAGCAAGAGTTCAAGAGGCGTGATTCCTGGATGCCGCTTGGCGTCGAGCCGTTGCGGCGTCACCGCTGGCTAGACTACGTTGTCCAATCCAACGCACAACCCGTCTATTGCTGTCGAGCCACCTCCGTTTGATTTGATGCACCTGCCAGGATTTCGCCGTTTATCCCACTGGCGTCACCTGCGCACGGCACTGCAGATTCCGCTGCTGATTGTAAGCATTGCGATGATTCTGGACGGATTGCTGGGGCCGTCGCTTGCGCCGGCAAATTTGGCTACTACGCTGAGTTGGGTCCATTTTCGCGGGGCGCTGGTGCTGGTGCTGCTGTGTGCTGGGAATTTTTTCTGCCTGGCTTGTCCTTTTATGCTGGTGCGCAATATGGCGCGGCGATTCTTACGTCCGCGGCTGAACTGGCCGCAGAAATTGCGCAACAAGTGGCTCTCGGTGGGGCTGTTCACGCTGATTTTATTTTGCTACGAAGAGTTCAGTCTGTGGTCTTCGCCCTGGTGGACGGCTTGGCTGATCGTCGCGTATTTTCTGACGGTGCTGGTGGTGGATGGCGTATTCAAGCATGCGTCTTTCTGCAAATTTGTTTGTCCTATCGGACAATTTAATTTCGTGGCTTCCACGATTTCGCCGCTGGAAGTGAAGGTGCGCGATCTGGAGGTCTGCGACGAATGCGGGACGAAAGATTGCATTCGCGGAAGGCGCGCGCCGGGTTCGGTGCTGGTAGTGATCCAGCGAGGGTGCGAGTTGGCACTGTTCCAGCCGCTGAAAGTCGGGAATATGGATTGCACTTTCTGCCTGGACTGCGTGCATGCTTGCCCGCACGACAACATCGGAATATTGAGCCGCTTGCCCGCGAGCGAATTGATGGTTGACCCGAGGAGGTCGGGGATTGGGCGATTTTCGCGGCGCAAGGATCTGGCGGCGCTGGCGATCGTATTTAGCTTTGGCGCGTTGCTGAATGCGTTTGGCATGGTTAGCCCGGTGTACGCGCTGGAGAGTTGGCTTGCCGGCATTTTGCATGTGAACAGCAAGGCGCCGGTGTTGGGCGTGCTATTTGCGATGTTCCTGGTGCTCGAGCCCGCGGTGTTGCTGGGTCTGGCTGCTCGGTTGACGCAGGTTTGGGGAGGCAGCCGGCGGGCGCTCGTGCCGCTGGCTGTGCGTTACACGTATGGATTGGTGCCGCTGGGATTTGGAATGTGGCTCGCACACTATAGTTTTCATTTTTTGACGGGGCTGTACACTGTGGTGCCTGTGACGCAGAGTGCCTTCGCGCGATTGGGCTGGACCGCGTTCGGCTCGCCGCGATGGACCTGGCTGGGAATTCCGATGAGTGCCGTGCAGCCGCTGGAGATTGGATTTTTAGTGCTGGGCCTCGTGGGATCGCTGCTGGTGATATACCAATTGGCTGAGAGCGATTGCGCCGAGCGTCCGTTGCGAGCCTTTGCGCCGTGGGCTGCGGTGTCGGTGGTCTTGTGGGTTGCGGCGATGTGGATGATGTTTCAGCCGATGGATATGCGCGGGACATTTCTTGCGGGATAGGCTGGCTGCCCGATTTTCGAGATTGCACACAGTGGCGAAGATACTTTTCCACAATCAGCGCGGAACAGCACGGGGCAAGCTCGTGGCGGTGGCGACGCTGCTGTTGATTGCGAGTTCCCCGCTGGGCGCGCACAATGGACCGCCGTTTCCCATCATTTCGGATAAGCGCGTGGGGCCGGTAGTGGTTTCGCTGTGGACTCATCCGGATGTGGGCACGGGACTGTTTTACGTAATCGTGGATCCGCCGCCGGGAGGCGCGATTCCGCCGGATTTGAAAATTGAGATTGGCGTGCGGCCGGTAACGGGACGTCTGGCCGAAGCAATTTACTCCACGCAGCTGGAAAATCTGCACGGACAAGTACAATATCGGACCGAAGCGCAGTTTGATCAGCAGGAATTGTGGCACGTGCGGTTGATCGTCAAGAGTTCGCAGGGCGACGGGGAGGCTTCGGCGGATGTGGAAGTGACGCCGCCTGGGCTGGGGCGCTGGGATCTGCTGATGTTTTCGCTGCCGTTTCTGGGCGTGGCATTCCTGTGGTTTCAAGTGATTATGCGCAAGCGAAAGTACCGAAATAGTCAGCTGCAAAAAGCGTGAGGTTCATGCTCAACGAGATTACGTTGCTGGCGCGGAAAATGTTTTGCGTGCTGGATCGGGCGCGGCGCGAGATTTATTTTCGCGCGAATAGATTGCACGGCAGCGCCGTGCTCATGGGATTATCGCTCCGCTTTCGAGCGGCGGCAGTCGTGGGTGTTTGTGCGATCGCTGTGGCGTTTGCGGGATGCGGAGCGGGCGGCAAGCTGCCTGACAAATCATCAAAGGAGTATGCCGAGACTGTCTCCGCGTTTTACACGGGCCTCGCGGCGCTGCAAGTTGGCGATGACGTGACCGCCGAGAACAAACTCGTGCAGGTGACGCAGCTGGCGCCGGGCGAGCCGGCGGGATGGGCGAATTGGGGAGTGCTGGCGTTTCGGCAGCGAAATTTTGACGCGGCGGCGCAACGCTATGAGCGGACGCGCGATCTCGCACCAAAAAACGACCAAATTTATTATTTGCTGGGAATTTTGCAGAGCACGCGCGGCAATTCCAAGGAAGCGATTGCGGATTGGCGCAAGGCCGTCGCAATCAATCCGCAAAACTATCGCGCGGCGTATCAGCTGGCGCAGGAAGTCGAGCGCGAGGGCGGTCCGGGTAGCGACGCGGAGTTTGAATCACTGATCCAGGATATTTTGAAGGCGCAGCCGGACAATCTGGCGGCTTGGCTTGAGCTGGCGCGCGCGGCTGCGAAACGCGGTGATGCAGCAACTTTGAAATCCGCGCTGGCGCAGATAAGTGCGCGAGCTTCGCAGTGGCCTCCCGAGGTGCAGCAGCAGCTTGCGGCATTGCAGGCCGCCGCGGCTGGTGCTGATGTGCATGCGGCGGCTACGCGAACAACCTTCCTGCGCAACACGCTGATGCGCGTGCCGGAGTTCCGCGAGAGCCTTGCCGTGCTGCAGGCAGCGCCTGGCGAAGAGGCCGAGCCGTTCACACATTTTCTGCGATTGGAATCGCCTGCCTTCGTTCCGGCGGCGGCGGACATGGCGCTCACATTTGCGCCGCAACCTTTTGCGAGTGCCGGCGCGAAGCGTTGGGGATGGATCGGAGCTGTGCCGCTGGGCAGCGCTGGAGCCCCGGTGGTTGCAGAAGCGAATGGCCACGAAGTGCGGCTTTTCTCGGGCGCGGCGTTTCCCTTCCCCGGCGGAGCTGCTGGCGTCGCGCCGTTGCCGGAAGGCATTTTGCCGATCGATTTCAATTACGATTTTAACAACGACCTTGTGCTGGCGGGTGCCGGCGGCGTGCGGCTGATGCGTCAGGATAATCCGAAATTATTTACGGACGTGACTGCGCAAGCAAAATTGCCGAAAGCCGTGACGAGTGCGGCCTACACCGGCGCGTGGGCGGTGGACATCGAAGCGGACGGCGATCTGGATATTGTGCTGGGTGCGAAGGAAGGACTGCCGCTGATTTTGCGAAATAATGGCGACGGTACTTTCACAGCGATTCATCCGTTTCCTGGCGTTACCGGGCTGCGGGCATTTGCTTGGGCGGATTTTGATGGAGATGGGAATCCCGACGCGGCGCTGGTGGATGGCGCGGGGCATCTGCACGTTTTTCACAACGAACGGCAGGCGCAATTTCGCGAGTTGCCGTTGCCGGCTAATTTTCCGGTCGTGAAGGGGCTCAACGTCGGGGATGTTGATGATGATGGCGTCCTCGATCTGCTGGCGGTGCAGGCGGACGGCGCGATTGTGCGGATCTCGGACAAGCACGAGGGAAAAGAGCTGGATGTTGCGGAAATTGCGCGCGTTCCTGGTGGGCCGAATGTTCCCGATTATCTCGCTGGCGAAGTGCGGTTGGGGGTCGCGGACTTGGATAACAATGGCGCGCTGGATTTGTTTCTCACTCGTGCGTCGTTGGACACGAGCCACAACACGTTTGGAGCATTGATTTGGCTCGGCGACGACAAAGGCAAATTTGTTTTACTGGATCATCCGTTTGGGCAGGCTGCTGCGCCCGCACTGGTGTCTGAGGCGGCGGATTCGGGCGGGAACGGGCGGCTCGATTTGCTTGCGCTTACCGCGGACGGACAGCCGCTGCAGGCGGTCAATCACGGATCGAAGAATTATCATTGGCAAGTGGTGCGGCCGCACGCAAAGCAAGCTGTCGGCGACCAGCGCATTAATCCATTCGGCATGGGCGGCGAAATTGAAATTCGCGCCGGAATGCTGGTGCAGAAGCAGCCGATCACTGGACCGCAAGTACATTTTGGTCTGGGCAATCAGACCAGCACCGACGTGGTGCGCGTGGTGTGGCCCAACGGCACGGTGCGTGCTGAGTTTGGCGTGGCGGCGGACACGGAAGTGGTGACCGAACAGCGCCTGAAGGCTTCTTGCCCGTTCCTTTTCGCTTACAACGGCAAGGGCATGGAGTTTATCAAGGATGCGGTGCCGTGGGGCTCGGCGATCGGGCTACGCATCAATACGATTGGCACGGCGCGGGTGGAGACTACTGGAGAATGGTACAAAATTCGGCGCGACCAGCTTGTGCCGCACGACGGATATTACGACCTGCGAATCACGGCGGAACTTTGGGAGGTCTACTACTACGATTATCTGGCGTTGATGACAGTGGATCATCCGGTGGGGACGGAAATTTTTGTGGATGAACGATTTTCGATTCCGCCGCCGAAATTGGGCGTCACTACGGTCGCCACGCCGCATAAGATTGCTCGCGCGACTGATGACACTGGCAGAGACGTTACGGCTATTGTGGATACGCTCGACGGAAAAGCGCTGGACGATTTTGGGCGAGGGCAATATCAGGGGATCACGCGCGATCATTATCTAGAAGTGGATTTGGGCGATGACGCGCCGAAGAGCGGTCCGCTGTATTTGATCGGGCAAGGCTCGATTCACGATACGGAGTCGTCGTTGAATGTGGCCATTACGCAAGGCCATCGCTGGCACGCGCAGGGCATGAGCATTGAAGTGCCCGATGAGCGCGGCGGCTGGGTGACGGCGCAAGCGAATTTGGGATTTCCCGCTGGCCGCAAGAAAACTGTGCTGTTCAATCTTACGGATGTTTTCCGGCCCGGCACGCCGCGGCGCGTGCGCATTCGCACGAATCTGGAAATTTATTGGGACTGCATCGAATGGGCGCAGGGCATGCCGGACGCTCCGTTGAAAACGGCGCGTTTGGAGCCGAGCTACGCCGACCTGCATTATCGCGGGTATTCCAGCATCAGCCGGCCGGATTCCGGGGCGCCGGAAGTGCCGGATTACAATAACGTGGTTAGCACGAAACAGCGTTGGCGCGATCTGATCGGGTACTACACGCGTTATGGGGATGTGCGCGAGTTGCTTACGCAGATTGACGATCGCTATGTGATTGTAAACTCGGGCGACGAGATGTCGCTGCGCTTCCCGGAGCAGCCTGCGCCGCCGGCCGGATGGTTGCGCGATTACGTGGTGATCGGCGACGGTTGGATCAAGGACGGCGACTTCAATTCCACTTTTTCGAAAACGGTGCTGCCACTTCCCTACCACGCCAAGCAGGAGTACACGACGCGGCCGGGGAGCCTCGAGGACGAATTGCCGTATCGCCAGCATCCTGAGGACTGGCAGAACTATCACACTCGCTACATGACGCCGGAAGTTTTCCAGAACGCGTTGAGGAGCGATCCTCCCCGGTGAGGCAGAATCGTACCGCGCGGATTATCGTGAGCATTCTGTTTGTTGCAATGCTGGCTGCGCCGCTGGTGATCAAGTGGGCGGCGGCTCGGCGTGGCGGTGGTGGCGGCAAGGCTAAGCTCGATGCGCAAACGGCGCTGGCTCGACACGGTTTTTATTTCGAAGAGGTATCGCGGTCGGCCGGGGTCAATTTCGTTCATCAAGCTCCCACACTCGATCCCCAGTTAGCGCCGATCATGCCGCAGGTCGCTTCGATGGGGGCGTCCGTTTCGATTGTTGATTTCGACCGCGACGGCTGGCCGGACATTTACGTGACGAACAGCGGCGAAGGCAGCAAGAACGCGT
The DNA here is from genome assembly GCA_963786205.1 of uncultured Acidobacteriota bacterium. GTDB lineage: Bacteria > Acidobacteriota > Terriglobia > Acidiferrales > UBA7541 > Palsa-295. The sequence goes on along the minus strand of CAWAYG010000005.1, from coordinate 792,696 downwards.
TGTACCACAATCTGCACGACGGCACTTTCAAAGACGTGGCTGAGGAAATGGGAATCGCGGATGTGAATCAGCCTGGAACCGGCGTTTCGATGGGCGCGGTGTGGGGTGATTACGACAACGACGGTTTCGCAGATCTGCTGCTGATCAAGTGGGGACGGCCCGAGTTATTTCATAATGATGGCGGGCGCGGATTCACGCGCGTCACGGAACAGGCCGGTCTTCCGCCGTGGGTGAACGCGAACACCGCGCTGTGGTTTGATTACGATGGCGACGGGTTGCTGGATTTTTTCATCGGCGGATATTACTCCGAGGATGTGGACCTGTGGCATTTGAAAACCACGCTGATCATGCCGGACAGTTTCGAGTACGCGAAAAACGGCGGACGGAAGTATTTATTCCACAATCTTGGGAATGGGAAATTTGAGGAAGTCAGCGCGCAAGCGGGGATCAACAGCCGGCGTTGGGCGCTTGCATCCGCGGCTGCGGATTTGCGCGGCACGGGGCATCCGGATTTATTTATTGCGAACGATTACGGCGTGTCGGAACTGTATTTCAATGACGGCAAGCATTTTCATGACGTGAGCGCGCAAACGGGCGTGGGATTTTCACCGAAGAGCGGGATGAACGCTGCGTTCGGAGATATTTTGAACGATGGCCGGTATGCGGTGTACGTGTCGAATATTTCCGAAGATGGCGTGCTGATTCAGGGCAACAACCTATGGATGCCGAAGGAAGGAACTTCGGGCGACGGGCTGAAGTTTGAAAATCTCGCGCGTGATCTCGGCGTCGAGTTGGGCGGCTGGAGTTTCGGGGCGCAATTTGGGGATTTGAATAACGACGGCAATTTGGATCTCTATCTCACGAACGGATACGTTTCGCTGGACCGCAATCGCAGCTACTGGTACGACTTTTCGAAAATTGCCGGGGGAAACAGCATCATTATTATTGATGCCAAAAACTGGCCGGCGATGGAGGGGCGCAGTTTGTCGGGATACCAGCAGAAGCGAGTGTGGCTGAACGACGGCGCGGGGAAATTCATCAACGTGGCGCAGGCGGTTGGCGTCACCGACGCTTACGATGGGCGCGCGGTCGCGCTGGTGGACTTGTGGAATCGCGGGGTTCTGGATGCTGTCGTCGCGAATCAGAAAGGGCCGCTGCTGATTTACAAGAACACGGTGACGGCGGAAAACAAGTGGATCGAATTTGCGCTGGAAGGCACAGCGAGCAATCGCAGCGCGATCGGAGCGCAGGTGACGCTCTACTGGAATGGGCAACAGCAGAGGCAGGAAGTTTCCGGGGGTAGCGGATTTGCGGCGCAGAATGATCGGCGGCTGCATTTTGGATTAGGCAAGGTTCCGCGTGTGGAGAAGGCAGTGATTCGCTGGCCGTCTGGCAAGATTCAAACGATCGATCATCCGGCTGTGAATCAAATTCTTAAGATCAAGGAGCCGGCGTGAGCGAGCAGACCAGGGCGCCGGTCGCGCCGGCTGCGCGCGCTGCGGATACGGCTCCGCGGAGACGCTGGTTGAGCCTTGATAATCGATATGTCGCTCCTGTTTTTATCACCTGCATTCTGGTCGGCGGACATCTCTCGTTCGGAATGCTTGAAAGTTATCAGAAGACGGCGCTGGCCATCGTTGCAAGCGTTTTGGCCGATTTGGTGCTCGGGCGTATTTTTTTCGGCAAGTGGCCCAACGTGGCCAGCGCTTATATCACGGGCATCAGCGTGGGTATCCTGGTGCGCTCGCCGGCTTTCTGGCCGTACGTCTTGTGCAGTGTGCTTTCTATCACTTCGAAGTATGTGTTGCGCGTGAAGGGGCGGCACATCTGGAATCCTTCGAATTTCGGAATTTCGGCGATGTTGTTTCTCGCGCCGGAGACGGTGGCGACATTAAGCATTCAATGGGGCAATTATCTTTTGCCGATGCTGGTGATCTGGGCGCTGGGGTCGGTAATCATCTGGCGATTGCGGCGCTTCCATATCACCGGGATCTACGTGCTAGCGTTCATCGCCTTCGCGTTTTTGCGGAGTTACATCACGGGGAGTCCGTGGCAATCGGAAATTGCACCGCTGACTGGGCCGATGTATCAGCTTTTTATTTTTTTCATGATTACGGATCCGAAGACGACGGTGCCTTCGAAGAAGGGGCAGTGCATCGTGGTATTTCTGGTGGCATTCGCGGAATTTCTGCTGCGACTGCACCAGGTGGTTTACGCGCCGTTTTACGCGCTCTTCATTGTGGGGCCAGCAGCGATGCTGATTGAGATGTGGATGGACTCGCGGCGCGCGCCAGCGGTGAGCGTGGGCGCGAGCGCCGGTGCCAGCGCGTAGCACGTGATCGTTAGGGCGCGATGTGCGGAGTTTTCTGCTCCAAGCGGCACAAAATCTTGGTTCGTCTCGCGAAAGGAAATCACGCATTGAGGCAAGATCGCCGCAAGATGTGCTGCGCGCTGTTGGCCGTCGCTACTTTGTTGCTGAGCTATATCCCCCGAGCTTCCCAGGGCGCAGTAGTGTTGTCGCTAGCGCGTCCTTCCGGGCCAATCGAATTTCGCGATGTGACCAAGCAGGCCGGTATTCACTTCAAACACAACTCCGGTGCCTTCGGCAAAAAATATCTTCCTGAGACGATGGGGAGCGGTGTGTGCGTTCTGGATTACGACAACGACGGCTGGCAGGACATACTGTTCGTCAATTCGATGGACTGGCCTGGGCACAAGGGCGCCACGAAATCCTACCCGGCGCTGTATCACAACAACAAGGACGGCACGTTGACTGATGTGACGCGCGAGGTCGGGCTGGCGGTGGAATCGTATGGGCTGGGATGCGCGTTGGCGGATTACGACAATGACGGCTTCGAGGATATCTACATTACGACGGTTGGCGCGAACCATTTGTTCCACAATCTGGGAAACGGGAGATTTGCGGATGTCACGGTGAAAGCGGGCGTCGCCGATCCGGGATTTAGCACTAGCGCCGTGTGGTTCGATTACGACAATGACGGCAAGCTGGATTTGTTCGTGACGCATTACATTGATTGGTCCATCGCGAAGGATCAATACTGCACACTCGACAACAAAAATAAATCCTACTGCACGCCGCAAACTTATAAGGGCGAAAGCTCGACGCTATTTCACAACAAGGGCGACGGAACGTTTGAAAACGTGACCAAGCGCGCCGGATTGCACGACCCTACGAGCAAAGCGCTGGGCGTCGCGATGCTGGATTATGACAACGACGGCTGGATGGATCTGTTCGTCGCGAACGACACTGAGCAGAACAAGCTTTACCACAATAATCACAACGGCACTTTCACGGACGTGGCAGTGCAGGTGGGCGTGGCGTTCAGCGAATCCGGGAGAGTGCGCGCTGGGATGGGAACTGATGCCGGAGATTATGACGGCTCCGGATGGCAGAGCCTGGTGATCGGAAATTTCACGAATGAGAGCATGTCACTCTATCGCAACGATGGTTCTGGATTGTTTGTGGATGAAGATGTGTCGTCCGGGATTCGCCAGATGTCTTTGCAGGCGCTGACGTTTGCTTGTTTTTTCTTCGACTACGATCTCGACGGACGCTTGGACATTTTTGCCGCGAACGGGCACGTTTCCGACGACATCAGCGTGGTGCAGCCGACGCTGAAGTATGCGCAGCCGGCGATCCTCTTTCACAATAACCGCAATCGCAGGTTTGAAGATGCCTCGGCAAAAGTGGGACCTGCGATGCAACAGCCCGTCGTGGGCCGCGGCGCGGCGTACCTGGATTACGACAATGATGGCGATCTGGATCTGGTCGTCACTGCGAACAATGGGGCGGCCCGGTTGCTGCGCAACGAAAACGGCAATCAGAATGACATGTTGCGCGTGAAGCTTGTCGGCGTGCGCTCGAATCGCGACGGGATCGGCGCGAAAGTGACGCTGACGACGAACACGGGCGCGCGGTTGTTCCGCATGGTGAAGACGGGTTCGAGTTATGCGTCGCAGAGCGAGTTGCCGCTGACGTTTGGGTTGGGTAAACCGGAAGCGGGTAAGACGGTCAGCATTGAAATTGTGTGGCCTAGCGGGCAAAAGGATTCACTTTCCAAGATCGCTGCAAATCAGTTCATTACTGTTAAAGAGGGCTCTGGGATTATTTCCGCGCAGCCCATCGCGTTTGGCAAGCCGACTTCGTAGTTCTGCTGAACTAGCTTCGCAGTAACGTTTAGCGCCGGGTGGCCAAAATCCAAGGCCGCGGCTTCAGTGGCTAAAGAGTCTATTTGAGAACTGCAAAATCGGTACTTCAGCGGCTGAAGCCGCGCGCATTGCGCTACGTTGATGTCGTGGCTGAAGCCACGACCTACAAAGACTCTCGACTTCTCCCACAGGGTCTAAAGCCCCCAGTTTTGCGGGGCTTTACGGCGGGGCTGAAGCCCCGCCCTTCCAGATCAGGTATCCACATGATGACGTCTAGTTGTTTTGTACTATTGGTGCGCTCACGGCCGCAGTGATAGTTTCCCGCGGTGCCTTCGCCTTCCGCTGATTACGATGTGACTGTTCTGGGTGGGGGTTTGTGTGGCAAGGCTGCTTCGATGCAGTTGGCGGCGGCCGGGCTGCGGGTGGTGTGCATCGAGCCGGAAGACGCGATACGGCAGGCGGTGGGCGAGTCGCTCGACTGGTCCGGGCCCGCTCTGCTGAGTGCTTTGGGCCTGCCAATGGAAGATCTGGTAAAGGCAGGGATGGCGACATGGAAGCGGCACGTGACCATAAAACTGCGCGACGGCGGTTCCGCGCACTATGTTCCGGGAGCCTGGCTGGCTGATGCGCCGTTCCACGTAGAGCTGCGCACTTTGCATGTGGATCGGCTACGCCTAGACGAAGAGTTGCTGAAGCGGACGATCGACAGCGGCGTGACTGTGGTTCGAGACACGGTGGCGCGGGTGGAGCGGGATGGCAACCGGCTTTCGGCTGTCTACACTGCAGGAGGCGCGCGGTTTTCTTCGCCGTGGTTCATTGACGCTTCGGGTTTCGCGACTTCCGTACTGCCGCGCGAGTTCGATCTTCCGGCGATTGCGTTCGGTCCGCCGAAGGTGGCGATCTGGACGTACTTTGCGATTTCCGAGCTGGTGGAAGGGACGACTTTGTACATGGAGCCGCTGCCGACGGAATATCTCGATTGGGTTTGGGAAATTCCGATTCGTCCGGAAGTGGTTAGCGTGGGATTCGTAACCACTGGAGCGGCGATGAAGACGTTCCGGGAACGGGGTCCGGGCGTTGAGGATATTTTTCGGCAGCAACTGATCAAGTTCCCGCGCTTTGATGTCTTGCTGCGGGCGGGAGCTTTGGGACCTTGTAACGTGACTGCTTACCGTTCGCGCGCTTACGACGGTGTGGCTGGGCCGAATTGGTTTGTGGCGGGCGAAGCTGCGTCCATGGTGGATCCCATCACGGCCAATGGAGTGACGGCAGCGCTGCGGCATGCAGCGGAAGCTTCCGCGCTGATTTTGGAATACCGCAAACGGGGCACGCTGCCCTTGCGGGCCAGGATTTCATATAACCGCCGAATCGTGCAGATGGCCAAGTTTTTTAATGTGGGAATTGAAAGGATTCTGTATGAGCCCGCAGTGAGGAACCGACTGGGCGCGCGAACTTCCGGGACTGTGTACACCACGCCAGCGTGGAGCATGAATGTAGTGTACGCGCGGCTGAAGCCGAAAGGAATTCTGAAGACGTACCTTCTGGGATTGGTTCTGGATTTCTGGCGAGCGTGCGCGTGGATTTTTTCTGAATGCTGTAAGCGATGGCCTGCGTCAGCTGAATCGGCAGGTTAATTTGCTGTGAGGCGAGCGCAGTAAGTCAGTTCTTCCCAACTATTTCTCGGGACGGAAACTGGCTGATCATTCTGGCGTCCAGTTGGGATGGCTGGTGAACATTCCGTTTACGTAGCCCATTTTATAGACGATGAAGATTCCGAACGCCAGACTTATGACTCCTGAAGCAACTTGAAGAGCGCGATTGAAGCGTGCGAATCGTTGCTGCGAGTATTTGAACGGCAGCGCGATCGCGGTGGTGATGATCATCATGCCGGCAATCGTGCCAACACCGAAGACGAGAAGGTAGGCGATGGCCCAGTAGGGATCGCGAATCGTGGTCAGCACCAGCAAGGCGACTGCCGCCGAGCCAGCGAGGCCGTGCACGAGGCCGACCAGCAGCGGGCGCACAGCTTGATAGAGGCCGAGTTGTCCGAAAATGCGATCCATCCAGCCGACCGGAGTGGCGTCTTCGGCGTGGCCATGTTTTTCGGGTTCGTGCGCGTGTGCGTGGGTGTGGATATAGTCTCCATGCACGTGGGGATGAACGTGCGCGTGCAGCGCGTCGGCCGAGGGCGTGAACATTTCGGTGATCCAGAGTGTGAAGCCGGAGAGATTCAGAATTCCCAGCAGGATGAGCATCAGACCTACGCTTAACTCCATCGTGAGGCCGAGGCGCGGCGGAATCACAACTCCGAAAAGGATTATGGCCGAACCGACTAGAAAAATTGTGATGGTGTGCCCTACGCCCCACAGCGCGCCAATCACCGCGGCGTGGCGCATGCTGCGCTGGCGACTGACAATCGTGGTGACGGCGATGACGTGATCGGGGTCCGTGGCATGGCGCATGCCGAGGAAAAAACCCAGAGCGATGATGGAGATTAGAGTGATCATTTTTGGATTGCGAAAGTTGCTCTCGCAGCGGCGGCCAGGATGCTCACGAGCCAACAACACCAAAGCAACGTCTGCCCGGTTCGATGAACCCGAACCGGCCGCTACAAATGCAAAGGCAAAGTCAAAGGCGCCCAACTAAAGCTGGCCGCTACAAAGTCAAAAGCTTGGCCTCCATGAATTTCTCCGCAAATTGCGAAGCTACCACCTACAAAGATTCCCAACTTCTCAGGCGGACGATGCGGCCGTCCGGGCATTGTATCCAATTTTCAGCGGGATTCGCTTCACTTAAAAACTCTCTACGCCGCAGCTAGAAGCGGTGGTTCGCTATCGCGTCGTAAATCGCCGCCGGTTCAGCAGCAGCTTCTTGAACGCGGTGCCCTTCTCGTGATAGTGATGCATCCCATCAACGTTATTGATTTGACTGATGACGCGCTAGTAGGTTCCATACTGAGGCGAATAAGGGCTTTTTGATGATTCTACAGCCACTTACCTTCAGTCATCTTCGACCATCTTCGGCCATTTTAGGGGTAGGTGGTGGGAGTTTTTGGTGGGAGTGGTGGGAGTTTAGCGTTTCTTCTTGCATCCCGCGCAAGCGCAATCCGCCGAATCTGTGTGACCGCAAGCACCGCAACGCAATTCCGTTCCGGTCTTGCTTTTCCACATCGGTCGCGGTCAAGACGCAGCACGCCTTACTAGTACGCGATGAAGCCGCTGCGACCGTAGCACGAATTTCCATACGTATCTGTGTGCTTGCGAAGACGCGTGCTATATCTCTTCCTCGGAAATCGCTTGCCGCAATATGCGCATTCCACGATGTATCTGCGTTCGGAACGCACCGCTCTGCCTGTCGCGGTTCGATGCCCTGCTGCGAAACCAGAAGCGAAGTACGTCTTGCCCGCAAATTCCCCCGCTCTCCCCAATTCCACCGGAAATCTCGGTTCAAACACCGTTGACGTGTTCTTCAACTCTTGAATATTAGTGTGCACGAACATTTTTATTCCGGGCCCACGCGCCCGACCACCTGTCCTATCGTAGACATAAAAGTACTCCTGACCAAAACCGTCTTTCCGTGTCTTGAACGTCAAGGAATATGGTTCCACCAAGCGTCTGTGGTTGTCGTAAAGCACATCGAGAAGCGTCAGGCTACTCGCGGCTTCCATTATCGGGTTCCTGAGATGAGAGGGGAAGAATGCAACGCTTCCATAGTGGTCGAGGCGAAAATGGCCGAACAACTCCTCGATGCCTTTCCGGAAACATTCCAATGCAAAGTCAAATTCGACAAGGCCCTGCTTCGGGCAAACAAGGAATTTGGTCCAAAAACCGCGAAAGAGTTCGAAGGGCAAATCCAGCAATAATCCTTTAACGACTCCGGGGCTTCGTTCGAAAATAGTCTTCCTAAAGAAAGTGCTGACCACTTCACCCCGGTTCACTTCTATGTCGCGATTGACAAAAATGGAATATACGAAGTCGTAGAGGTCGAAAGAATGGCGTCTCTGAATTAAGCACTTGAGTTTCGAGGCTAGAAGTTCTTCCAGTTTTTGGGCGTTGATTTTGACCACGCATCTGTCGGCATCAGAATAAGGATGAATTAGAAAGCGGCTTTGTATTGGTAGATAGATTCTGTCAAATTCGACTATATCGAGTCGGACGCTAATTGTGATGGTGAATGCATTGCCGTAAAAGTCGCGAAAATAGAGCCGAGCCTGATAGATTTTACGGTCTTGGTCGGAATTACTCTTTTCTTCGACTCGATTGCGGTCCTTTACGAACTCGACCCCGCTGTTTGCTTGAACGAAATCACAGACGCTATTCAACTCACGGTAGAGAAAGGTTGGTTCGATAGCATTCAGTGTTGAAAAGTCAAGGTCGTTTGAGAATCGCGTGTGAGGGAAATAAGCCTTTCTGAAGCAGTTGCCCCCTTTCAGTATCAGCACATCCTTCAAAGGTGAGACGGAATAGATTCCTGCCAATAGCCAGCCAAACACGTAGTCTCGTTCAACATCAGACGGATTGAGGCCGAACTCGCTCGCCTTCGACTCTACTTCACTCTTTGATATCATGTTCGCTCGACACCTGATTCTAACACGCAGCGAATAAGCATCAGAGTCGTCAGCGCACTTTGGGAAGCGGAAGGGCTTAGGTCGAGGTTACGTTCATCGGATTTGAAACGATGGCGATGATGGCGTCCGCCGAGAAGGTTTCCCTGCCGAATGCTCGCTGCAAATCAGAAGCAAAGACACTCGATGTAGTCTCGTTGGGAATGGTGCCGATTTGTTTCCCCAACTTATCGTAGGCTTCCACGACTATTTTGTCGGCAGGCAGCGTGAGACTCAGCGACGTGGTGCCTATTGGCAACTCCCTGTAATGTCGCTGACCAATCGTCATCAGCATACCCGATAGCCGTGTGTATTCCCGTTGCTGCTCTGGCGTCGGCATAATTGCCTACCTTTCTGATTTGCGGCTCAGGCTCGTTCCATTGCCGCGACGTAGTCCAAGAAGTTCGGCGATTGAAGGCTTCCCTGACGAACATCCTGTACGCTCACGACCTTGTATCGAACGCCCGTTGCTACGTCCGTAATTTCAAACCCGACTGGCGGCGGGTGCGGCATATCTGAGATGCTCTTGTTGGTCGAAGTCGAGCCGGGGAGTTGAAGCGTTTTGTTCTCGCTCGGAATCATGAAGCACACCCTGACCATTCTGGCAGGGTATCGCGAGTGAGCACGCACGTCAAATGGCGTTGTGGTATAGTCTGCCGCAAGAAAGGAGCGACGACATGAAACACCCATTTACCGAAATCAACGAAGCCATTTTGACGGAGATTCAGAAGGTGCGGCATTGGACGGTGCAACCCGGTCCACAATACGCGGACGACCCGGAAAATTTGCGCGGCGTGGCATTGCGCGTTGCTTTACAGTACGGAAACACCGACCTAACGCCAGAACAGAGGAAGCGACTTCACGATTGCTTCGTGATGGAAGCGAAACAGTTTCGCGACCAATACCACAAGTATATCGCGCACGACGCCTACAAAGGCGTGCTCGATGACATTCAAAAGATTCTCGACAGAATAAAGATGGTTGGCTAAGAATCTCGCGTTAGGATGACCACAGACGAGCGCAGTGGAGTCGCCTTGACCTATAGCGCGAGCCACCGCTGTTCCACTTCACAGTTTCCGCGCAGAACGATTGGAGGTGCGTATGAGTGAACCAAGTTCTAGCGAGAAGTCAGGCGTGGTTGTGTCGGCAGCCATCGAAGGTGACGCCGAACTACAAGCAATCCGAGCGGTTCTAGGTGCGCTGGTTCCGTTGAAGGGTGAAGGGCGCAACCGAGTGCTCGACTATGTTCTGAAGCGACTGGGTGTGACCGCCGAACCGCAATCGCCCTCAAGCGCGAGTCCGTCCTTCACGGTGGATGCATTCACTAAGCCGCCGACGCCGGAGTCGCGGGGACAAGCGAGCGACATTCGCACGCTCAAAAAAGAGAAAGCACCTCGTAGCGCGAACGAGATGGCCGCTCTTGTGGCGTACTACCTTGCAGAAGTTGCGCCTGAGCCATACCGCAAACAGAACATAGACGTAGATGACGTCAAGACATACTTCAAGCAGGCTCCATATCCCCTGCCCTCAAGCCCCGTGATGACGCTGGTCAACGCCAAGAATGCGGGTTACCTCGAATCTGCTGGCACTGGACAATATCGGCTAAACCCAGTCGGATACAACCTTGTAGTGCACGCTCTCCCCGCTGGCACGTCTGGAAAACAAGGCAGTCCAAAGAATACAAGAAAGAAAAAGAAGAAAAAGAAAAGGGCTTTGCGCAAGGGCAATTAGAGGTCCCTGCAATGTCCAGTCGCGAAGCACACCTGAAAACGTGGGAATCGTTCTGGCGGCTTGTGGACAATTTTTCGGGCGCGGTGTCTCGATGCAAGGCTCGAAATGTCAACGCAGCGGAATCGCGACAATTTGCGCGAGACTTAGTGCAAGGATATTTCAACGAAGTAAGACTGGCATTACGGCGGCTCGGCATAACTGACGCAACGACTAAGAAACTTAGTGCCGAGATGCTGCGCCTCAATGTACTTTCGCTCGGGAAAAACAGCAAGACCTCGTACCAGAAAGTAATCCGAAACATAAAAGCAAACCGCAAAGAGATAGAGTCTGGACTAGAGTACCTCATTGGAATCGAGACTCCACCTGCGGTGACCCAAAGCGCGAGTGAGGGAGCCATCCTCTCCACGCTTGAGAGTTTCGTCCCGACCGCAGGAGCGTCGTACAAACAATTTCTGCTCGACGTTCAACAACAGGGGCGCGTTTCCTACCGAGGAACAGCGTCCGAACTCCGCGAAGCCCTGAGGGAAGTTCTGGACCATCTTGCTCCCGATGCAAGTGTGATGGCTGCGACAGGATTCAAACTGGAAGAGGGTCTGAAGGGACCGAGTATGAAGCAAAAAATCAGATTCATTTTGAAGGCCCGCAAAGTTCCAGATGCCGCGAGACAAACAGCGGAAGATAGTGTCAAGCACTTGGATGAAAGCATCCCTTCCCTTGGCCGCTCCGTTTACAACCGTGGCTCGATGGACGTTCATACGGGAAGGACGCTGGAAGAAGTTCTGAACTTCAAGTTATACGCCGATGCGATACTCGGCGAACTGTTGGAAATTCACAAGCCACTTGCACAAGCCTCACCGAAAAAAGAGTGATGACGAATGCGCGTCCTACCGTCAGACCACGAACAAATCCGACAAATGAGGTGAACAAATGAAAGTCAAATGGATTCTGGTGCGGGAAGAGAACGGCGTGACGGCTTGCAAGGGCGAGACGATGTACGATTCAAAAGAAAAGGCGATGGCACTCGCGCGAGAAGCGAATGCAGGATTGAGTGAGAAAAGACCCTCGACCATCGTCTACACCGTTGGCGAGGTGCGTCTCGAAGACGGAAAATAATCTTTTGTGTTCCGCCAAGATGCGGGGACGTGGGGCGAGCAGCGTTATGGTCTGCTCGCCGTTTTCTTTTCAGGATTCACTTCCCCTGCCCGACCGCAGAGCCGCCGCTGACAGAGCCAGCGCCGCCCGCGTGTGGCGAGCCGTCTGGCGTCTTGTTCGGCGAAATATCCTTGATGCTCGTTACCGCTTGAATCGGGCACATGTTCTGACCGATGTAGTATTGGTCCATCGCGTTCGTGCTCGGGTCTTTCAAGTCAGGAACGTCCGCAGGATTCAAACTCTCAAGACCACGCACGTCGTTCGGCGACAGATATCCCCAGAGGATTCCGCCGTCGTACAGCGTCGCTCGCGACTTGGCGTCTGGATACACTAGGTCGTGGATGTCAAGGTGAACGACGTTCTCGCGCATCCCGCGCCCAGCCTTCGGCGGCTCGCACAGTCTGCGGTCGCACTCCTGCTCGAACGCAACAATCCACGGACGCAAACAGTAATTCAAGAATGCCGCCGCCATCTGTTCGGCAGTATCCGACGACATGCGCTCTGCTTTTCCCGTCAACATGTGCGCGGGCAAACAGAACACAGCCGCAATCTCGGACGTTTGGTATTTCCGAGCCTCTAGCAGTTGCCCAGCCTTGTTATCCGATGCGATTGGCTGGTACGTCATCCCACGTTCAAGAATTGTTATCTTCCGCTGATTCTCGCCGCCGTGCTGTTCGTTCCATGACCGACGCAGCGTCTCTAGTTCGGGGTCGTCCATCGCCTGCGGAGTCGAGAGAATGCCTTGCGGGATTGCGCCGTTTCCGAAAAACTTTGCGCCGTATTTTTCCATCGCGAGAGCCAATCCCATATTCTGCCGAGCCAGTTCAACGATGTCGGCACCGAGCCGCCCATCAAGCGATAGCCCGTGCAAGTGCAGCATGTTCTCAGGCAGGATGAAGCGATAGCGGCCTTCTACCATCTCATGCACGTCGTCATTCGCGGCGTCCGTCGTCTCTATCTGAACGCCCGTCATTGTTTCGGCGGTCATGTAGATGAGTTGCCCAGCGTAACACTTCTTACCCTGCACAACGGTCGGCAGACCGAGACGTATCGGACGAGTGCGCGAAGGATTACGCGGCCAGATAGCCATCACGTCGCCGCGTTTGTTTCGCTGGAACTCGCTATATCCGTTTCCCCAGAGCAGCGCGTGGCAGAGAAGCGTCCGCCGCCATGTGAACGAAGTCATCTCGCAGTTTGGCTCGTCATGTATCAGGTCGTAGACTTCGTGGTCGTGGTTCTCGCGCTTGCGCAGACGACCAGCGTCGTTCAATTCTTGCGAGTACACGGCAAGAGGTAGCATCGCGATAGCCGACGAGATTATGTTAACCGCCGCAAATACGGCTGAGGCTTGCAGCGCGGTCAGTTCAGAGACACGTATCCCTGAGTCAGTGCGTCCGCCGTTGAAAATGTCTAAGAGCCACTCTGCGGGATACGAAAGTGGAGTCGTGGGATTTTCGAGACTGCCGCGTTGTTCTATTGTTGACATGACGTTCTCCTATGCCGCTTTGCGGCGATTGTGTACTTGCTCAAACGCAGTCGCCCATCGGCAGTTGCGCGGCGTATAGTTTCCGTTCACGTTCCTGCGGTCTAGTGTCTTACCCGCAGGACGTTCGCCCATGTCGGCGCGAAAATTTTCAAATCCATGCTTCCCGAGCCATCGCCGACAGATTACGATTCCTCTGCCGCCATAGTCGGGGTACTTTTCTGCGTTCGGATTCAGGCAGCGCGTTTTCATCGCCTGCCACGATTGATAGGCGGGTGTGTACGAGCCGCCGTGCGTCACTGCCCACGACTTGCCTTGAATCTGCCTTATGCTTTCGCGTGACGCGTCGGCGATTAGACAACCACAACTTTTATCGTTACCGCTGCGCAACGAGTCCGTTATCACTTCAACCTCTGCGCCGCAGTCACAAGTGCAGACCCACAAACGGTCATGCCGTCCGCCAGTGCGAAGGCGAGAGCCGACACAGCGCACAGCGACCAATCGTCCGAATCTCTGCCCAGTCAGGTCACGCATTGTTCACCTCTTCGGGCACGTATATCTCTATCTGCGACGCTCGCCAGCACGCCGAGCCTTCGCGATTACGCTCTGGCACGCAATTAAATTTTGTGCCGATGTGTATCTCGCCGTCTGTCGTGATGTCGTTCTTGTGCCAGAACAACGAGTCGCCGTCTGGTCGCTTCGCGAACCCGCAGACGGGTTCTGTATTCCATCTAGTCTTGATGACCGAGACGACACAGTCTTCGGTGTAGTCGGCTGGTCGTGGTGCTCGTTCGGTAGCCTTCACATCTTTCGCGAATCTCTTCGCCGCAAGGTCGGGTCTGTTCTTGATAGGAATGGCTTCGGTGTCTTCAACGAACTCCACACACTCGCCCCTGACTAGATGGCGCGAGCCGTACTCATCGGGCACGATGTTGCTACCGCGCACGAAAAATGTTTCGTTACCACGACTAGAGTGGCGGCTGACAGTGAAGTCGTTGTAGAGACGAATCAAGCCAAACCATCTCTCTGCGTTCCAGTACACTACTGCTCCACAAAATGTTTCCATGTGCTTGACCTCAAGAATTTATTTTTAAAATGAAAATGGGAGCGACCGAAGCCGCTCCCACGTTTTTTTTTACCGCTACTTCGTGCAACCGCACTCGTCTTAGGAGTGCTGTTGCAACATCGCCAGCGCGTTCGAGCCGCTCGCGAGTACGAGGTTGCTGTCTACGCGGCTGAATGCCACGAAGCCAGTCTGCCCGTAATCCGCATAGCGTTCGCTGAGGCGCAGGATTCTCATGTCCTTGACTCGGCGAATCTTGAATTGCTTCAAGTCTCCGAAAATCACGGAATTTGAACTCGCTGCGACCGACGCGAGGCTCTGGTTGATGACGTACGGATGACCGATAATCGTGCTCGGCTCACCGTAGGCCAGACCGGGCAACCAGAGTGGGTGTCCGTACTTGTCCAGCAACGTCTTGATTACTTTCAGCGCGTTATCCGACAGCATGAACGTACCGTTCACGCGGTAGGCCGGGTCAACGGCATGTTCCAGACCAACCAAGTCGTTAGACCCGATGGTCGTTGCCGCTGCGCCGAATCCATCGTTCGTGGACGAACCAGAGCCGACAACGATGGGACAGTCACGGTTAATCATCGCCTGTACGATTCCAGTCGGTTGATTGGAACCTGTGCCAGTGGTGAAAGCCGCTTCATACGCACGCCCGAAGCGCTCGCCGAAGCGAGCCGACAGGTAGGAATCCAAGTCAATCGCGGAGTCTTGCAGCAACTCCATGCTGACGCGGATTACGCCGCTGGTGTACTTGTATGCACCGAGCGTCACCTGTTGCAACGTAACGTCGTCTTCCGAGACTTGAGTGTTCTCAGAGATGATGGTCGCGACGTTGGCAGTGTCATCGCCCACAGGGAAAGGCAGCACGCTGCCAGTCTCGGTGTCGATAACGTCCACGCTCTTGCCATCCAGCAATGGCGCGAAGTACTTCATGCGCTGATTCACCTCTGCCACGAACCCTGCGGGAACGAGGAAGCCGCCCGCACTGCCTGCCGTGTAAGAGATGCTCTGCGTACCCGCTTCCTGACCGTTCACCGTGTCGCGAAGTTCAGCGGCACGCCGACGTTCCGTGAGGATGCGCCGATTCTCGGTGCTGAGGTTGGATTCGCCGCCACGGATATATTCCGTGTAGGCCATCCGATAGTTACGCTCCGAGGGAGACTCAAGGCCGCGATACTTGGCGACGTATTCCACTTCGGACGTAGCCTTCTCACGTTCGAGAGATTCAATCTCGCCCGTGAGTTTGTCCACGTCAACGAAGATAGCATCGACCTTGATGCGGTCTTCTTTGCTGACACTCTGTTGCCGCAGAATTACGTTCGCCTGTTCGGCGAGGTTCTTCCGCTTCTCTAGTTTTTCTCGTAGAGACATTCGATTCACCTACAAAATGATTTTCACCTGACGCGTCCGCCGCGCCCGTGATGGTCTGCACTCGTTGGCACACAAATAGCATGTGCTTCGTCCACTGGATTAAATTCGTCAGTTTCGGAATCCGCGAGAGCAGGCTTAATGCCTGTCGTGATGCTCGGTACTTCTACTGCGTGCTTCTACTGCGTACCGCTGGCATGATGAGCGACTCCGCGCCGCTGTGTGCCGTATCACTCCGCGTACGTTGATGTACGCGAACAAAAGTTAGAATGCCTGCCCTCGGAAACCCTCGGCAGGCTGACGCAACTGCCGCTCAACGGAGAGTTGCCTCTCCATCAAGATAAGTCGTTCGTTCACATCCGCCGCCTTCTCTAGCCGATTTTCAGCGAGAGCCTGCGACCGAACGGTGCGCATACCGAGCACCGCTGCTTCAAGAATGAATAATTCTCTCTTTGTCATTTTTCTCTACCTCTTGATTTTATTTTACCGCCGCGCTGCAAATTCTTAAGGCGAACACATCCACAACTGCGACTCTTGCCCATCTCTAGCGACTGCAAGCGAACGCGACGTTCTGTGCCGCACTCACAGCGGACAAGTAGGGCGGCTCGCAGGTGATAGCGCTGCGCTACGCCCGCTTTGTCTACGAACGGGTCGTCGTCGTCCAGAACTGTCCACATACCGTACTTACTTTCCGCTGGACGGCGGCGCAACCCATCGGACGCCGCTCGGACAGTTGTCGCGGCTGTAGTCGGATGTGAACTCGCTTGTGCCAAGTGACACCACCTTGCCCGCCACACGTCGCCGTGCACGGATATCGGGAACCTTGCCTGACGCTCTACGCGCCGTTGATTCCTCTTCTTGAATCTGATTCGCGGCTGCGTCCAGTATGACGACGACTTCCGCTGCTACTTTACGGACGAACCGTTGCAAAATTTTGCTGAACATCTGAATCCCCCTTGTGTGACCTGAAAAATAATTTCGCGGGTATAACCCCGTCAAACATTCTCGGAATTACGCGGCGAGCGGGCGAAGTGTCAGCGGCGGTCTCCGTTCTTGATGAATTTGCGCGACATACCCGCTGGCTTCCCATCCTTCGCGCTGGTGCTAGATTCCTTGTGTCAGTGCCACGTCTGCGATGTTGTCGTCGTGCTGTCGTCGTGTTGTTGTGGTGTTGTTGACTTCGTTTCGCTGTCTATCCATGCACACTTGCAGATGCGCCCGAAGTCGGCGTCTTTGTGTTCTTTGTGCCACCTAACTTCAATCAGTTTCCGACGTTGCAGTCTATCCAGCGCACGCGATACTGTTGCCGTTGCTCTGTTGTACGCTGCACGGTCGCACGC
Organism: uncultured Acidobacteriota bacterium; assembly: GCA_963786205.1. Classification (GTDB taxonomy): domain Bacteria; phylum Acidobacteriota; class Terriglobia; order Acidiferrales; family UBA7541; genus Palsa-295. The sequence continues at coordinate 775,777 of CAWAYG010000005.1, read as the reverse complement.
GTAACTCACGTCAGGGAACAGCGTCGCGACCAGTTCACGCATCTCAAACACGCAATCCACTTCGGTCGCCAGCAATGCATACACTCGCGCCTGCCACACTGGGAGCCGCGCTACTGCGTTTGCGTCAACTGTTGCGTGGTTTGTCACGTCTTGAGTCATCCGCGCGTTCCTTACCCCCACTTATGGGGTGTTGTTGTGTAGGTCTGGTGCGTATCCTGACCTGAAAATTAGAACTCGGCTGCATCAATCAATGCTGCTCCGTAGAGCGTGGGAAGATGCAGCCGAGAGAATTGAGAGATAGCGCCTGCATCGCAAGCACCCCTCGCAACTAACTTGTTCAACGAAGTCGTCGTCGCCGCTTCGGGCGCGCCGTGAAAAACTTCGGTTTGATAATCCTGTACCACTTGTCCATGTCGCGAATGTTGTCGGGCGACAGTTGCGCGAACGAGATGTTCTGTCCTAGTTCGCGATGCCAGATTCGTTCGCCACAGGGTTCTAGTCCGCCGTTGAACGGACAACAGAATCGCGGCTCATGTCTGGTCAGCGCGGGCGATTCGTACAGCGTCGTTCCGACCCAGCGGTCTTCATTCGGGTCGGCTGTTAATTCGGCGTTCGCGATAATCTCCATCGCCTTGCGCGAAAGCATGTAGGTGAACCCGCTGGCATAGTCGGGGAACCCGTCGTACCCTGCGCGGAATCTGCCGACGTAATCTGCGTCACCGAGAACACCGTCTAGTCGCTCTGGTCGCATGTACACGTCGTCGTCCAGTTTGCACAGCGCGTCAAAGTTATTTTCTAATCCCCAACGACAGATGGCGCGAACCTTCTCGGGCAACCCGGCGTAGCCGTCGTCTACATCCAGCACAACAGTACGCTCCGTCAGGCGAGACTCACCGTCTGGCGGTCTGCCGACAAAGAACACTTCGCCGTTTCGCGCCCACGTCTCTCGCTGCGCCTGCATTCGTTCGGCGCGATGCCAGCATCCCGCTACCGCAATCAATGTATTCACTGGGAATCCTTCTCACGACGTATCCCCCGCGATAGCAAAATGGCTTCATGGGCTTCTAGTACTTCCTTGTCACCAAACATGCGCCGCGCAGTCGCCTTGACGACTTCAACGGGTACACAGTGCTTTCGTGCTAGTTGTTCAAAGATGCTCACGTTCAGTACTCCCGATGCTTATCAGCAAATCGCTTCCGCTCGGCGGCGTTCTCAATTTTCAATGACTTCGCGTACATCGTATCGCCGTACATCGCCGTGTAGTCAGACCATCGGCTGACAAGCACGATGGCGGGCTGACGAATTTCGTGCCAGTCGTTATGATTGTCGTTCGCGAATGCTTCGACGACCGCGCACACGCGCTCTATGCCTTTCCGCTTAATCTCGTCGGCGAAAAACTTCCGAGTCTCTTTCGTTTGACCGAAGGATGTGGTTCCCAGATGCCCGCGCTCACCGAAGACAACAGCAAGTCGTTCCATCTGTCCATCGGTCGGCGATTGATGGACTGATTTACTTCCTGATTCATTTTCTGATTCACTACCAGATTCAAGTACTGATTCGGGTGCCAGCCTGACACCACCTCGTGTCTGTGTGGCAGTACCTTGTGTCTGTGTGGCAGTACGGTCGTGTCTGCCTGACACCACGTCCTGCCAACCTGACACCACGTCCTGCCTACTTGACACCAGATAAAAGTTCAGCCGATAGACGGCAGGCGTGTTCTTTTTCTTGTCGGACGCCTTCGTCTGCACAATCAACTTCTTTTTCCGCAACTCTTTCAGCGCACGAAACACCTCGCGCTCTGACCATCCAGACTCGCGCACGATTGTCGCGACACTGGGACGCGCTTCCGTGCTATCGGTGTGCGCATGATGCGCGAGACTACCGAGCACAGCCTTCGCCTGCTTGGATATTCCGAGAATGTCAAACGTCACGTCTGATAGTTGAAAACTCATCGCTCGCCGCCGATTTTCCTAGCCGCAGGACTGTTACGGTCGGTAAGACCTTGCGGCGGGCGACCATCTGGTGTCAGCCATTTGTGCCCAACGATAACGAATTGTCCTACACGAAAGTCCTCATTGGGCGACACGATAAAGACCATCTTCCCGTACTCACCGCGAGCGAGAACCTTGAGCACCATTCTTCCGTTCTCTTGCTGTAGCCGTGTACCTTCAATCTGAAACTCTATTTGGTCATGTTCAACTTGCATCACATTCTCCGTTGCCCGATTTCGCTCGGGACTGGCGTTAAAACTTCAACTAAAATTGCCTCGCGCACAGATGATTGTCGGGTTCGCCGACATTGCGAACGCGGACGAGCGTCTCCATGTGCTCAAAGTCATCATCAAGGAATACTCTTTCCTCAATCGCCAGACCTTGCAGCAAAGCCATGAAGTCGCAGTACATCGCGAACTTCACGTCGCCGACACGCTGGAACAGTTCGTGCGCCGACACCCAGTTCGGCGTTGTCTGTAACCATCCAACGGATAGCCGCGCCTGCTCATGCTCTCGCATCAACACGACAAGAGTTTGCAGTACGTACTCTGTCGTCTCCTGCTCGTTGGCAGGTTTCGGAATAACGAATCGTGGTGTCAGACCGTCTTCGCGTAGTGCTATTTCGTTTTGCATCTTCATTCTCCCGATAACAAGATTGCTCGTCCCTCAAAAGGGTCGGGCCTAAACTCAACAACTGGCAACGGCGTCGGCGCGAACTTCTCCAAACTACTAAGTTCACGTCGGAACCACTTCAACGACTCTTCGCGTTCGTCGTCCGTGATTAAAGTAAAATCATCAAGCGAAAGATGCTTAACCTTTTTGCCAGTCTTGCCGAACGGGAACCCGAACCCGTTGTGCCGTTCATACCAGTATGCGAACTGGCGATTGATTCCCACGCCTGTACAATCTCGGCAGGTCCAGAAGTCTCGCGTCGGAACGTGAACGCCATCGGGAACATTCAATGACTTCACTCCGCACGCTCTGCATCTGAGACAGTAGAGAATCGTGTTGACCGTCTTGCCGTAACAGCGAACACAGAGCGCGTCACCGCGTGCAACGGAATGCTCACAGCAACCTTCTGGCAATCCTCGCGGCTTCTCGGTCAACTCATTCGTGAGCGTGTACGCGTCGTCGGTCGTGTCGTTTGTTTTTTCGTCGTTCGGGTCAGCACCCGTCGCACGCACTGACCGCGCCTGTCCTACGATGTCTTGCGGTTGGCGTATCGGTCGGTACTTTGCGGAGTCGCCGCGTCCGAGTCTCTTGCGGTCGGCCTTATCCACGACATGCGCGTCCAGCCACGCATCTGCGGCTCGGTCGGCTGCGTCGTGATTAAACTGAGTCTCTCTAGTAGACGGGGTCGCCGCGCCCGCATCCAGAGGAAGTACCCTTCCCCTATAGTCCGCAGTTTCCATGCTAGAGCGAATACTGTTTTTCATAGATACGAGCGTCTTTCGCCGAGGCACACCCGCGCCCGTATGCCAGCGATAGCAGCCCGTTGCGATGAGAGCCGCCGCGCCAGCCTCGTCCGTTCGCCCAGCACAACGACACCCCCGGCGCAGAGAGCCGTCAGGCAAGACGCATTCGTGGATTTTGATAAGGAGTCGGCGCATCATGCTGCCCGCCGTTTCCTCGGCTTCTTTGGCGTCGGCGGAAGTACGACCTCGCCGCGAGCGAGTTTGTCCGCCAGTTCAACGAGAGACGCGACGGCAAAGAGATACGGCTTTGTTGGGCGGACTGAACGGAGCAATCCGTTCCACTTGAGATTGCGAACTGCGTAGGGATGCAGGCCGAGACGCTTCGCGGCTTCGGCGATGTTGACAAGCAGAGGTACGACAGGTGGGGTTACTTCAACGAAAATTGGTTTTGCACGCACATGGTACTCCGTACAACTGAGTTTCCATGTCGCGTGCTGGCGAGACTAGCGGCTGTGCCCTTACTCGCTTCGCTTGTGCGGCAGGCTTCTGCGTTCAGGCTTTACTACATGCTCCGGGTGCCAATCTTCCGAAGGCTTGTCCAAACCTCCAGTCTACACCCGGAATCCAGTCTTGTCAAGACAATTCCCCGGATGGGTGTGTCACTCCCACCAAAGAACCTAGTACCGACGTACCATTGCACGCTAGGTTCTTTGGTGGGAGACTGGTCACGCTCAAAGGAGACCAGACATCATGATTCTCTTCCATCGCACCGACAAAGAAGCCGCCGACGCGATTCTGCGCGATGGATTCCGCGATGCGTGTGGGTCTTACGGCACGACACACAATCATCGCGGAGTGTGGTTCTCAAACGTGCCGCTAGACGAGAATGAAGGCGCGTGTGGCGATGTGCTCTTGCGCGTCGCGGCGCGATTCTCGTACAAGCAACTCGCGGCATACGAGTGGGTCAGCGAGCGCAATGGATATCGTGAGTGGCTCATCCCCGCCTCGCTGGTCAACGCTCACGCCAAGGTCACAATTGAAGAGGTGCGGTCATGAAGAAACGCGACACTCGGCAAGGTGGTCTCTTCATTGAGACGCGGCGCGACCCAGAGACAGGCAAGCGTGTGCCGAAGTCCGACTCGTGGGTGGCGCAGTTCTACGTGAACGGCCAGCGGTTTCGCAAATCCACGGGCACGTCGGTCAAGGCCGAAGCCGAAGCGAAACTGCGCGACTGGATGGGCAAGAGCGAACGCGGCGAGAAGTCGGCACCGCAGACGCAGGCATTGTCGTACGGGCAGATTCGCGACGACTACGTCGCACATGCTGTGCGCACGCAGATGAAGTCGCTCGCGACTCGCAAAGATGGCACGCGGTGTTTCGGACCACAGACGGTGCTTGATAATTTTTTCAAAGGTCGGAAGGTGAACACGATTGACCGCGACCTGCTCGGCAAGTTCGTCGCATCGCGTCAGGCTGCGGGAGCCGCGAACAAAACCATCAACGGCGCACTCGGTCTACTCCGCACCATGTTCCAGTACGCGAAAGAATCGGACAAGTTGACCGTGATTCCGAAGTTTGATTTGCTCTCGTGGAAGTCGCGGCAGGGATTCTTGCCCGCCGAAGCGTTTCAGAAACTCTTTGACGCGATGCCCGCTCATCTTCGTCCGCTGCTTTTGCTTTTGTACACGACGGGATGCCGCATCGGAGAGAGTAGCAAAATCCTCTGGTCGGCTGTTGACCTGAACGCGGGCACCATCACGCTACTGGAAGGGGAAACGAAAAACGACGAGGCGCGTGTCCTGCCGCTAGTGCCCGCACTGGTCACACTACTTGAAGTCAGCACGAATCGTGATGGCAAAGTCTTTCCGTCCAAGTGGGCAATGCAACACCAGTGGCACAAAGCCTGCACGAAGGCGGGCATCAAGGGTCTACTGATTCACGACCTTCGTCGGTCGGCAGTTCGCAACATGATGATGACGCCCGGCGCACAACAAGCCGAAGCAATGAAGGTCAGCGGGCACAAGGATGCGTCGGTGTTTATGAGATACAACATTATCTCCACCGAGCAGACGGGCAGGCTCATGCAGAACGTCGCACGGCTGGTGCCCGTGAAGTTGACGAAGGCACTCCCACCAAAGTCGGCGGCTCCCACCAAGCGGAAGGCTCGCCGCTGAACGCCTATCGTTCCCATCACGTTTTGTAATTTGATTTTGCAGGCTCCCACCAATTACAGTTCACGGTCGGCGCGAGCCTCGCGAGACCGTGGTGGGAGTTTGGTGGGAGTGTAGCAGAATTGCTCGGTTTTGCCGGGGTTTCTGCGCATACTGACTAGGTTCCATACCTAGTTGCATACGGCGGGTTTTCGGTTCCAGACGAAAAGGAGCAGGCACAAATGAAGCGAATTGATGCCGTTATCAGACCTTCCCAGCTGGACGAGGTGAAGCTGCGCGTCACCGCGCTGGGAGTGACCGGCCTGACCGTATCGGAAGTGCGGGGCTTTGGCCGGCAGAAAGGCCACACGGAAACTTACCGTGGGTCGGAATACACCGTGGATTTTCTGCCGAAGATTTTTGTGAGCATCGCGGTGGTGGAGGAACTGGTGGATCCGGTGGTGGACGCGATTTTGGAGGGAGCGCGAACCGGCGTGATCGGCGATGGGAAGATATTCGTGACGTCGCTCGACGAAGTGATTCGCATACGCACCGGGGAGCGCGGGCCGAGCGCGATTTGAAGATCCATTGCGGTGAATTTGTGAAGAATCGGAGCGGTTACCCTAATCGGGATAGGAGTTCGAAAATGGAATGTGCATGTGCCCGGCGGACGACACGATGGATGCTGCAAATAGCTGTCGCCCTCGTCTTTGCGCAAATCCTTTGTGGTCCGATGAGCGTGGCGCTCGCGGACCAGACGCAGCCGGATCCCGCCGGAACTGCGACGGGCGACCGGTCGTCGGCGGCCGATGCCGCGGGCAATCCGTTCGTGGTGCCCGCGCCGACGGATCCCAGCTCGCCCGACTATCCGAAGCTGAAGAAAGATTTCGATGAATATCAGGCGCAGGCCGCGCGGGAACCGCTGGCGCTGAAGCTGGCGGACGACGTGGGCCACACGCGGATCGCGACGAATTTTTCCTGGACGCTGCTGACGGGTTATCTGGTGCTTTTTATGCAGGCGGGATTTGCGCTGTTGACAGTCGGGCTGGTGCGCAAGAAAAATGCCGGGCATTTGATGATGCTAAATTTCGCGGCGTACGTCTTTGCGTTCCTTGCTTATTATGCGATCGGCTACGCTTTTCAGTTCGGCGCAGTGGCCGTGAATGCGGCGCCTGCGAATATCGGCGGCGCTCCTACCTTGAATCATTTTCTGATTGGAAGCGGCCAGTGGGGATTCTTAGGGGGCAAGGGATTTTTTTTGAGCGGGCCCGCTTATGACGCGAGCAGCAACTGCTTGACGCTTTTTCAAGTCGTGTTCATGGAAACCGCCGGGTACATCATCGTGGGCGCGATTTGCGAGCGCATCACGTTCTGGGCGTTTCTGCTGTGCGAGCTATTTATTGGCGGCATTCTGTATCCGATTTCCGGTTGTTGGGCATGGGGCGGCGGATGGCTTTCGCAACTCGGCTTGAGTATGCATTTGGGGCATGGATATGTGGATTTTGCAGGCTCGTCGGTGGTGCACTCGATTGGAGGATTCTGCGCGATGGCGCTGGCCATCATTTTGGGGCCGCGGCTTGGCAAATATGGAGCGGACGGAAAGCCACGCGCATTCCCTGCGTCGAATATTGTGTTCGTGGTGAGCGGGACGTTTGTTTTGCTGTTCGGATGGATGGGATTTAATCCGGGCTCTACCTTGGGCGCGACCGATTTGCGGATTGCCGTGGTGGCCGTGAATACCAACCTTGCCGCGGTGGCGGGGTCAGCGGCGGCGATGCTGTTGTGGTACTTCATGTTTGGAAAACCGGATATCACGATGGCATGCAACGGCATGCTTGCGGGACTGGTGGCGATCACGGCTCCTTGCGCGTTCGTATCGCCTAATTCGGCGGTGATTATCGGAGTGCTTGCTGGAGTTTTGGTTTGCCTCGGAGTGCTTTTCAACGAGCGCGTGCTGAAAATTGATGATCCTTGCGGCGCGATTTCCGTGCACGGGTATTGCGGATGGTTCGGCGCGGTGGCGGTGGGAATTTTCGCTGACGGAACCTATGGCGCGGGATGGAATGGCGTGGGTGCGGCGGCGTATCTGGGGAAGGCGGGGCAAGGTGTGACGGGTTTGCTGCATGGGGACTTTACTCAATTCTGGGTTCAGCTGGGCGGTGCTACGTTGCTGGCGGTGTATGCGCTGGGGTTCACGTACATTGTTTTTTCGTTGGTCAATGCTTGGCGCTCGATGCGCGTGACGCGCGAAGTGGAGTTGTCCGGTTTGGACGTTCCGGAATTTGGGATGCTGGCGTACCCTGAAGACGCTGTCGAAATGTTGGGGCCGGGATCGCAGGCCGCCCAACAACGGGGAGCATAGCGATCTGGATTGGCCAGCGTTGCGTTTGTCGCGAACTGCATGCGGTCGCGCGGGCGCGTGTCTGTGACTTTCCGGCTGCGATTCATCGCGGCGAGGATACAAGCCTGACTAACTGGTAGTTTCGGGCGAACCCTGATGCCAACGAGTCCATCGCTTTCCTCTGAATTGCGCGAACTATCCGCGAAGGAATCGGCGCGCATTAAGGAACAGTTCGCCGCGACGGGCGACGGCAAGGCTGCGCTGCGGGGCCGCACCGCGTTGATCGAATCCATCATCGAGCGTCTTTGGAAGCAACATGTATTTGCCGAGTCCAACGGGCCTGCGGATTTTGTACTGGTCGCGCTGGGCGGCTTCGGGCGGCGCTGGCTTTTCCCTTTTTCCGACATCGACGTGTTGTTTCTGCACGCTGGAGACGGCACGGAAGAAAAATTCAAGGAACCGATCCGCAGATTTTCGCAGGACCTGTGGGATTTGGGATTGAAACTCAGCCCTGCTACGCGCACGCTCGCCGAATGCAGAAAGTTCGAGGCGGCCAATTCCGAATTCGCAATTTCGCTGCTCGATTGCCGGTATCTCGCGGGCGACCATCGCGTGTTTGCCCGGCTGCATGATGACCAAATTCCGAAATTGCTGGCACGCGAGTCGGACCAAATCGTGAAGCGGCTGGGCGAGTTGACGCGCACCCGGCATGGCAAATTCGGAAGCACGGTGTTTCATCTCGAGCCCAATGTGAAGGATGGCCCGGGCGGGCTGCGCGATTACAACGTGGTTTGCTGGCTTTCGCTGCTGGCCGCGATCGAGCAGTACCACGTGTGGCCCAGCGACGACGCAGTCTTGCCGGCCTCAATTCAGGGATCGTTTGAGGCAGCTCGCAACGCGCTGATGTCCATCCGTTGCTATCTGCATTTCCGGCACAATCGCGACGACAACACGCTCACTTGGGAATCGCAAGACGCTGCGGCGGCGCAGAAAATCGGCGTGGCGCATTCACCACGGACGATTCGCACGGCGACTGATTCCGGCGCTGGTGCCATGAGCACCGCAGAGTGGATGCGCCTGTACTTCAGCCACGCACGCACGGTGCATCACGTTTGCGTGCAGATGCTGGAGGAGATTCCGGCGGCGCGGCTTTCACTGCATCACCAGTTCCAGCAATTGCGCTCGCGGCTTTCGAATGCGGAATTTTTGGTCGAGGACGGGATGTTGTTATTGCGCCAGCCCGCGGCCCTGGACGATCCCGAGCTGATTCTGCGGGCGTTCCGTTTCATGGCGCGGCACGGGTTGAGGCTGAGTTCGAGTACCGAAGCGCAGATTGAGCGCGCATTTCCGGCGCTGGAGGCGGTGCCACCGAAAGGGACGGAGCTGTGGCATCTGTTGCAGGAAATTCTTGTGGCGCCCCATGCCGCGGATGCTTTGCGCGCAATGCATTCGCTGCGATTGCTCACTTTGCTGTTCCCGGAGTTTGCAGGAATTGATGCGCTGGTGGTGCGTGATTATTCGCACCGTTTCACGGTGGACGAGCACACGTTTGTGGCCATTGATAATCTGCACGCGCTGCGTCAATCGCAATCGAAATGGGATCAGCGCTATGCCGAACTGCTGGAGGAACTGGAGCAGCCGGACTTGCTTTACCTTGCGCTGCTTTTGCATGACGTGGGCAAGGGCGCGAAAACGGATGACCATGTGCGCGCGAGCGTGAGAATCGCGGAAGCGGCGCTGGAACGGCTGGATCTGGATGCGCCGGATTGTGAGACGGTTCTGTTCTTGATCGATCGCCACCTGGAATTAAGCGCGGCGATGCGCAGAGATATTTTCGATCCGGAAACCGTGCGCGCGTTCGCGGAAAAAGTGGAGACACCGGAGCGGTTGAAAATGCTGTGCCTGCTGACTTATGCCGACATCAAGGCCGTGAATCCCGAAGCGCTCACGCCGTGGAAGGCAGAAAACATCTGGCAGCTCTATATTGCGACGGCGAATCATTTGAATCGCAGCCTGGACGAACGCTTGCACGTGGACGCGCACGATGAGGTGATGGCGCATCTCGGCACGCTCGCGCTGACCGTGGGAGATCGGCTGGACGCGTTTCTGGAAGGTCTGCCACGGCGTTATTTGCTGACACATGCCGCTGGAGAAGTTTTGGCGCATCTGGAAATGGCCGCGCGGCTGGGTAAGGATCCCGTGCAGCTGAATTTGCGGCGCGGGCGGCACTGGTATGAGCTGACCCTGGTAACGACCGATCGCCCTTCCCTTTTCGCGAAGATGGCGGGCGTGCTGGCGGCGTGGGGAATGAACATCGTGAAGGCGGCGGCGTTTTCTAATCAGGTGGGCGTGGTGGTGGATACATTTTATTTCACGGATCGCTTTCGGACGCTGGAATTGAATTTGCCGGAATGGGAGCGCTTTCAGACGAGCATTCATGATGTGTTGACTGGAAAGGCGGATCTGGAACGGATGCTGCGCGATCGTTTGCGGTCGGAGAGGAGGCGCGCGCCCAAAGTGAAAGTGGAGACTCGGGTGAAAACAGACGATGCTTGCTCGGCGCATAGCACGTTGATTGAAATTATTGCGCAGGATCAGCCGGGGCTTTTGCACCGGATCAGTTCTACATTTTCGCGCGAAAATTGCAATATTGAGATCGCGCTGATTGAAACTGAAGGTGAGACTGCGATCGACGTTTTTTATCTGACGTCTGCCGGGGCGAAATTATCGGCGGAACATCAACTGCGCCTGCATGAGGCCTTGTTGGCAGAATTCTCCAAGGCGGACTAGCGGCTGATTCGCGAATGAATCGCTCACATCAAGAGGAGCGCAGCGAGCCGCGCCCCTGCCACTGACTCTTCTCGAATGCGCTGCTACTTTTTCAGTTGTTCAGGGGTTTGTCGGCTTAGTTCGGCCCAGCGCGCGTAGAGTTCATCCACTGTTTTCTGCGCGGACTCCATTTCTACGTAGGCAGTGTGAAGCCGCGGAGCGTCGCTCGAGATTTCGGGATCTTCCAGCGCGGCGCGCTTGGCTAGAAGCTCCTCTTCGGCTTTAGCGATGCGCTTTTCGATGGAAGCGACTTCCCGGCCTTCGTTGTGGGAGAACTTTTTCGCCGTTGCGCCTGGGCGGTTCGTATCCGCCGGCGCGCTGGAACGCGCGTTGCGTGCGTTTGCGGCGGTCGTGTCCGTGGATCGTTTTGCTTGTTGCGAGCGTAGCCAGGCGTCCCACTGCGAATAATCAGCGAAGCGTTCAGCGTCGCCGCGGCCATCCAGTCCGAGCACGATGGTGGAGATGCGATCGAGCATGTAGCGGTCGTGGGTGACCAGAACCAACGCGCCACGATATTCGAGCAAGCTCTCTTCGAGAATTTCCAGCGTGGGGATGTCGAGGTCGTTGGTCGGCTCGTCGAGCAACAGGACGTCCGCTTGCTGCAGCATCAGCTGAGCGATCAATACGCGGGCGCGTTCGCCTCCGGAAAGGCGGCCAACCGGACGATTGAGATCCTCACCGGAAAAAAGAAAGCGAGCAGCCCATGCGGCGACGTGTATAACGCGTTCCTGGTAAATCACTGAATCGCTATCGGGTGCTAGCGCGCGGCGCAGAGATACGTCTGGATCAAGCTGACGATTTTGATCGAAATACACGATGCGCAGCGAATCTGCTTTCTGGATTTTCCCGGCGGTGGGAAGAATGTCGCCGCGCAGAAGGCGAAGCAGGGTGGTCTTGCCGCTGCCGTTCGGTCCCACCAGGCCGACGCGCATCCCGGACTGCAGGGTGAACTCGATATTTTTGAAAAGCGTGCGGCCGGCGATCTGGTAGGTGACGCCATCGAGGCCGATGAGCTGCTTGGTTTGGCGATTGGAGGCCGAAAAATCAATTTTTGCGGTCGCGGTGCGCGTGCGGTTGTTCAAGTCCGCAAGTTCGCCAATCATCGAGTGGGCTTTATCGATTCGCGATTTCGATTTGGTAGTGCGAGCTTTGGGGCCGCGGCGCAGCCATTCGATTTCGGTGTGCACCAAATTCTCCAGCGCTTCCTGGCGCTTCCCTTGCGCGTGGAGATATTGTTCCTTGGCTTCCAGAAAGTGGCTGTAATTTCCATCCACGCGCAGGAATCCGTCTCCGTAGGCGCGATCGAGCTCGACCATGTGATCGGCGACGTTTTCGAGGAAGTAGCGGTCGTGGCTGACGACGACGCAGGCGAAGGACGCGCTCTGCAGGAGAGTTTCGAGCCATTTAATTCCAGCGAGATCGAGATGGTTGGTGGGTTCGTCCAGTAGCAGAATATCCGGCTGCTGGACGAGCGCTTCGGCGATCGCCAGGCGTTTTTTCCACCCGCCGGACAGCGACGCGGTGGGGATTTCAAAATCTTCGAAGCCGGCGCGGCTGAGCGCTTCTTCGGTGCGAAAGGCGCGATCTGCTTCCGGCACGCCGGGTTTTTTGAGCGCGGCTTCGATTACAAAATGAGCGGTTTCCCCAGAGGCGAATTCCGAAATCTGCGATACACAACTTAGCCTGGTGCCTTTGCGAATGGCCACGTTTCCGCTGTCGGGCTGCACCTTGCCATGGAGAATTTCGAGTAGCGTGGATTTTCCGGAGCCGTTGGGGCCGATCAGGCCAATGCGATCGCCTTCCGACACGGTGAAAGAAATATTCTGGAAGAGCGGCGCGGCGCCGTATCGCTTCGAGAGTCCTTGCGCATTGATAATCGGGGGCAAATTGTTTGGCCTTCTCCTGGAATCAGTTTACCCTCGAAGAGTTCGCGGGGCAAAATCTGGCGGCGTGAACACGGCTACTATTCAGAAAATTGCGAAGCTGTTGGGTGCAGCCGCAAAGACACAGAGTGGACTAGAACCAATCGCTGCGGTAGGCGAACCACCAGCTGGCGTACCCGATGGGGATCGTCGCGGCCAGCGCCCACCAGAGAGGAAGCGCCATATCGGCAATAAGGCCGAGAACGGTAAAAGTGATCCAAAATATCTTCCGCTGCATATGTCTATTTTAGACGCATCGGCGCTGGTGATGTCGCGCCGTGGCGCGAAAATGTTCCAGATTCAAATGCTGGCTTGCTCCGCGAGTCCAATGACCCCGAGCCGTTCGCGACATGATTTATAAATTCGACGCGGTGGTTCTGGGGGCTGGCGCCGCGGGACTGCTGTGCGCGATCGAGGCGGGCAAACGCGGGCGGCGCGTGGCGGTTCTGGAGCGCGCGGAGCGTCCCGGAAAGAAGATACTGATTTCCGGCGGTGGGCGCTGCAATTTCACTAACATTTACTGCCAGCCGGAACATTTTCTATCTTCGAATCCGCATTTTGCGAAATCTGCGCTAGCGCGATATACACCTGCGGATTTTATTGCGTTGGTCGAAAAACATCACATTCCCTACCATGAGAAAACACTGGGGCAGCTTTTCTGCGATCGCTCGGCAAACGAAATCACGCACATGCTCGAAGAGGAGTGCGGGGCGGCGGGGGTGAAAATACATTTGAACGTCAACATTCGCGAAGTGCAGCGGACGGACGAGTTCCTCGTGCGAGCCGGTGCCGATGAATTCCGCGCGCCGGCGCTGGTGGTGGCTACGGGCGGACTTTCTATTCCGAAAATGGGGGCGACTTCTTTTGGATACGATCTAGCGCGGCAATTTGGACTGAAGGTGCAGAAGATGCGACCTGCGTTGGTGCCAGTGGTGTTTGGCGCTTCGGATCGGGATCATTATTGCGATTTAGCTGGCGTTTCCGCAGAAGTCGTCGTTGCGTCTGGTGAGCAACGCTTTCGCGAGAGCATGCTCATCACTCATCGCGGATTGAGTGGGCCGGCGATTCTGCAGATTTCTTCTTATTGGAAGCAGGACGAGCCGTTGCGCATTGACCTGGCGCCGGGACGCGATGTGACGGCGGCGCTGCGCGATAGGGGAACAAGAAACATCGCGGCCGCGCGAGCTGCATTCCAAGGCGTCTTGCCAAAGAGGTTCGCGACTCGCTGGCTTGAATTACATGCGCCAGCCGCCAAGGGTGTTAGGGATACTTGGAGCAAGCAGGAGTTGGATGAACTTGAGCGTCGCGTGCATGGATGGATTGTGGTTCCCGCCGATACGGAGGGCTACGGCAAGGCTGAAGTGACGGCGGGCGGCGTGGACACCGACGAGCTCTCCAGCAAAACTATGGAGGCGAGCACGGTGCGAGGATTATTTTTTATTGGCGAAGTTGTGGATGTAACTGGGCACCTGGGTGGATTTAATTTTCAGTGGGCGTGGGCATCGGGAGCTGCGGCGGGGAGATCGGTGTGACCGCGCGCCCAGGCCGTCGCGTGCGGTTTAGCCCGCTGCGGCGGCGGAATAATGGTCGAGCGGTTCGGCAGGGTCGACTGCGATTCCGTCTACGAGCGTGATCGTCTTGCTGGAGCTGGATGACACGCGGTCGCCGGGAATCAAGATGCCAAGCAAGTTCAACGGGTCGGCGGCCGAAATGGTGACGGCTTCGCTCGTGCCCGGCTGGCGGGCCGATGCGCGCAGAGACTCGACCGCGACGGGGAGCGCGAACTGTTCGCCGAGAAATCCGCTGACGAAGCGGCCACCGCGGATTTCGCCCTGATCTTCGAGACGGCGCAGTGCGATCAGCTGCTCACGCCAGCGCGGAGCCATTGTTTCGCGCGCGACCATTTCGCGGAAGACCACGCCGTATCTTTTCAGTAGCGTCCAGCAGATCGATTCCATTACGCGCGAGCGGTCGAGAGTCTCGCTGCTGTAAAGCAACGACCAGCGGCCGGCGCTGTGGCGAGGGCGGGCGTTGTGGCCTTTGCCGTGACCGGCGCGGCGTTTGGGATCGATCAGGGCACGAATGTTGTCGAAGCCGTCGGCGGTGATCATGCCCGCGGTTACCAGTTCCCACAGCGCTGTTTCCAGTTCCGCTTTGATTTTCCCGGTGCCGCGAACGATGTCTGCGAAGAACGAAGCGCCGCGCTGGCGCAGGTGGGCTAGCACTTCACGTGCGGCGTGGCTGAGGCCAGCGGAGTCGCTACTTTCACCGACTGCGTCGGCGGCGCCATCGGAAGCGTGACGCGAAATCATCCAGTCTGCGTCTTCGCGGATAAAAAATGTTAGTGGCGCGACGCTGGTGGGAACTACGCGACGAATTGTGCCATTGTGCTCGCCCTGGGTGGCGGGATGCGGAGAGAGACGGCCCCAGCCGACTGCTCCGGTAAGGCAGAGACGGTCAAGAACGTTCGGATCGTAGTTCGCGACGCGGCGCGCGAGGATTTGCTGTTCCCAGGCATTTGCCGGCGCTTCGAATCCTTGCAACTGCTGCAGCGCTTCGAGCGTGCCGCGCTCGCCGAGGAGGCGCGTCTCCGGCGTGACGTGCTGCCAGCGGAGCAGCCAGCGCATAAATTGCGCGGCGTTCACGGGCTGAATCTGTTTGCGCAGCGTTCCTAGCGTTAGGCGGTGAATGCGGGCGAGCAAGCGGCGGTCGCACCACTCCGTTTCGCCACCGGACGAATCGGTGAACTGGCCGCGCAATATGGAGCCGGCGGCTTCCATGCGCAGCAAGATTTTTTCAACGTCTGTTGGTGCGAGGCCCAAGAAACCCGCCAGGCCTGGGATCGTGATTGGACCGAGATGCGCTAGCCAGCCGGTGATGCACGTGAAGAGAGCGTATTCACGCGACGGTTGCTGCGGTTCGATGTCCGGCGCTTGCGATTCAAAACTAGCCTCCGGAAAAATCGCGGTGAACGTTTTCACTTTTTCGGCAGCGAGCCAGTAGGTTCGCTCGTCAGAGCGAGCGCGAATCGCGCGACGTGTGGCCGCGAGCGCGGCGAAATGCTCGGCCCAATTTGCGATGGGCTTCGCGGCGACGCCAGCTGAGTTCGAATCTTCCGGCAGCGCTACGAGTTCTTGCAGCACGTCGTGAAGCTCGTCTGCATCGCGAACATCGGGCCAAGCCTCCTCGCGAACTTCGGCGATTGCGGCGGGATCCAACCGGCCGATCTCTGAGAGCACCGCTTCGGGTAACATGCGGCGCATTTCGACGGCGCGGGCGCGGCGTTCTTCGAGTGGCGCATCGTCGAGATTGGCGTATGGGTTGGCGTTCAGGATCTCGTGGGAAAATTGCGAAGGCACCGGAGTTTCGACAGCAACGCAGCGAATGCGGCCTGCGGCGATGTCTTCCAGAACAACCTTTAGGCCCGCGACATCCATCGCTTCGGTGAGGGCGTCTTTCATGGTTTCGCGCGCGAGAGGGTGATTCGGAATCTCAATGTCGCCGGAAATATTTTCCTGGCACGCGAGCGCTTGCGGGAACACGGCGGCCAGCAGATCGTCCGAACGCATGCGTTGAATTGGCGGCGGAACTTTTTTCCCACCCATAAAACGCAGCAGCGCGAGCGAACGGCCCGCAACCCAGCGCCAGCGTGTGGCGAAAATCGGCGAGGTCAGCACGGCTTGTTCGAGCAGCGGCTCTATGGTGGCGGCGTGAAGGAAATGAAAAACGTCGGCGAGCGGAAAACTGTGCTGATCGCTGAGAGAAATATTCAGGCCGTTGTCGGTGGCGGCGGCTTGCAACTCGAAATTGAAAGCCCGGCAGAAGCGCTTGCGCAGAGCGAGGCCCCAGGCCTTGTTGATGCGGCCGCCGAAGGGCGCGTGGATCACCAGCTGCATGCCGCCGCTTTCGTCGAAGAAGCGTTCGGCGACGATTGTGGTCTGCGTGGGAACTGCGCGCAGCACGGCGCGGCCTTCGACAATATATTGTGCGGCTTGTTCGGCGGCGGGGCGGTCCATGCCGCATTCGTCTTCCAGCCATTTGATCGCTGCGGCTGCTTGCGGTGAATTCCGCAGATCCGGCGAAGGCGCGAGGCCTTCCGAGAGCGCGCCGACCTGTTCACGAACATGCGCGACTTGCTGCGATAGCTCCATCGTGCGCGATGGGGCTTCTCCGCGCCAGAATGGGACGTTGGGCGGCGCGCCTTTCGCGTCTTCGACCGACACGGAACCGGACTGCACGCGGCGAATGCGCCAGGAAGAATTCCCGAGGAGGAAAATATCGCCGCGCAAGCTTTCGACGGCGAAATCCTCGTCCACCGTGCCGATCATGGTGCCCTCCGGTTCGGCGACCACGGTGTACATCGCGTTATCTGGGATCGCGCCGCCGCTGGTGATCGCGGCGAGGCGGCTGCCGCGGCGTCCACGGAGGCGATGGTTCACTTGATCGCGATGCAGGTAGGAGCCATAGCGGCCACGGCGCGCGGCGATGCCATCGGAAAGCATTGCGACGATTTCGTCGAAATCCTTGCGGTCAAGATCGCGATATGGAAACGCGCGGCGCACGAGCGCGAAGAGATCGTCTTCCTGCCAGTCTTCGGCAGCGCAAGCGGCGACGATCTGCTGGGCGAGAATATCCAGCGGAGCTTGCGGAATTTCGATGCGATCGAGTTCGCCGTGACGGATGGCGCGAACCAGCGCGCCACATTCCAGAAGCTCGTCGCGCGTGGTCGCGAAGAAACGACACTTGGGAATCGCGCCGCGCCAGTGCCCGGCGCGGCCGGCACGCTGCAGCGCCACAGATATCGAGCGTGGCGAGCCAATCTGGCAGACCAAGTCCACCGTGCCGATATCAATGCCCAGTTCTAGCGAAGCGGTGGCGACGAGCGCGCGAATTTCGCCGGCTTTTAGCTTGGATTCAACGGCGAGGCGGCGGATACGCGAGAGGCTGCCGTGATGCGAGGCGACCGCATCGTCGCCAAGCAGCGCCGCTAGATGATGCGCCAAACGTTCAGCGAGACGGCGAGTGTTCACGAAAATGAGCGTCGAGCGGTGCTGCTGCACCAGGTTCGCGATGCGCTGATAGATTTCGTCCCACATTTCGTTGGAGGCGATGGGGCCGAGTTCGCTCGAGGGCACTTCGATGGCGAGGTCGAGGCGCCGGCGCTGTTCGATTTCGACGATTACCGGCGCGGGCCGGTCGCTGCCGGTGAGGAATTGGCCGACCAGTTCGATGGGCTTCTGCGTGGCGGAAAGTCCGATTCTGGTGAGCGGTTGCGCGGTGAGCGCTTCCAGGCGTTCCAGAGATAAGGCGAGATGCGCGCCGCGTTTGTCGTCGGCTACGGCGTGGATTTCGTCCACGATCAGCGTGCGGACGGTGCGGAGGAGTTCCCTGCTCTTTCCGGCGGTGAGAAGTATGTAGAGTGATTCCGGGGTCGTGACCAGAATGTGCGGCGGGCGCTTTTGCATCGCGAGGCGGTCGCGTATTAGCGTGTCGCCGGTGCGCACGGCGGTGCGGATTTCGGGCATCAGGACACCGCGCTGATGGGCTAGTTGGAGAATTTCTCCCAGCGGGATGTCCAAATTCTTTTGAATGTCATTTCCCAGAGCTTTCAGAGGTGACACATACAGGACTTCGGTCTGATCGAGCAGGTCGCCGGCAAGCGCTTTGCGCACGAGCACGTCAATGCAGGCCAGGAATGCGGCAAGAGTCTTGCCGGAGCCTGTGGGCGCGCAGATTAACGTGTTTTTTCTGGCGAGAATGTGGGGCCAACCGAGTTCCTGAGGTTCCGTGGGAGTGCGGAATTTGGCGACGAACCACTCGCGCACGAGCGGGTGCGCCCATTCGAGCGATTTGCATTCAGGCGCTTCAGGGATAGCGGTGTGGTTCATTTTTTGTTCCTGCAATACCTATTCCGGACGGAAGGACCACTCGGAATGCTTCTAGAATATCATTGAGTCGCTTGTGACGCGAATCGGGTTAACGCAGGGTAGTAGGTCAGTTTCCGATTACGCTTATCACTTAGAAAGTTTTTGGCGGCGCTTGGGTTGCACGCCTCGTCTTTAGGTAACTGCACACGTCTCCCGGCAGGGTTCTTAAGTAAGAAATCCAAAGCCTGGCGGGGAGCTCGCCAGCCAGTTGATGCTCATATGGGTCGCTCGGCATCGCGCAATAGATCGAGCGCGAGGCGCCGGATCACGGTAAGCGGCTCGCCGCTGGTCAACGCTGCAAGCAAAAGCAGCGAACGGCCAGCGACTTCGTATTTATCCCCCGTCTTTAGAGTGGATACTTCGCTGCGCTCGGGGTCGGTTGTGTCAATAAAGGTAAGCCATCGGTCGCCACCGACGAATTCGGGTAGGGTGAATTTGACCGCCTCGTAATACCCGTTGAGTACGATCAGCAGGGTAACGTCGGAAGCCCTTCGCTTGATGCCGCTGGTTTGAGCTCTTCCATCGATGAGCATGCCGAAACAACGCATCTTGCCGTCCTCCCAGTCGCTCCTTTGCATCTCTCTACCTGATGCATTGATCCAGGTGACATCCTTGACCTCGAGTCCTGGGTTGTATTCGGCGGTGAGAAAGCGGCCACGTCGAAGGATGGGGAGAGAATCGCGCAAACGGAGGAGCTTGCGGGTGAATGCGATTAATGATTGCCCGTCTTCGTTGATTCCCTCCCAGTCCACCCAGCTGAGTTCATTGTCCTGGCAATAGGCGTTGTTGTTGCCCTTCTGAGTACGGCCGAACTCGTCGCCGGCCAAAAGCATCGGTGTCCCTTGTGAAAAGAACAGCGTCGCGAGCATATTGCGCTTCTGCCGCTCGCGGAGCTTCTTGATTTCATGGTCCTCAGTCGGGCCTTCCACTCCGCAATTCCAGGAGAGATTGTTTGAAGTGCCGTCCCGGTTGTTCTCGCCATTGGCTTCGTTATGCTTGTCGCTATAAGACACCAGGTCGTTTAACGTAAAGCCGTCGTGAGCGGTGACAAAATTAACACTTGCCCACGGTTTGCGGCCCCTCTTACTGAACAGGTCGGCCGAAGCAGCTAGGCGCGAGGCCATTTCTGCGACTTTCCCTTCGTCTCCCTTCCAAAAACTTCTGACCGTGTCGCGATAGCGATCGTTCCATTCGGCCCAGCCCGGCGGAAAGGACCCCACCTGGTAGCCACCCGGTCCGGGATCCCATGGTTCTGCGATTAGTTTGACCTGGCTCAGAAATGGATCCTGCAGGCAGCTGTCCAGAAAGCCAGCGCCTTGGTCAAAACCTGCACCTTCGCGTCCGAGAATGGTCCCCTCATCGAAGCGGAAGCCGTCGACGTGCATTTCCGTTATCCAATAGCGCAAGCTATCGTTCACCATCTGCGGTACGCGCGGGTGGCTAAGGTTCATGGTATTACCAACGCCGGTGTCGTTGATGTAGTAGCGGGGTTTGTCCGGCAACAGTCGGTAATAAGAAGCGTTATCTATACCTCTGAACGAAAGGGTCGGCCCAAGTTCATTCCCTTCCGCAGTGTGGTTGTAAACTACGTCGAGGATGACCTCCAGACCCGCATCATGAAAATGAGCGACCATCTGTTTGAATTCCGCGATCGCACCAGTTGCGAAGTAACGCGGATCGGCCGCGAAGAAGCCGACTGTATTGTATCCCCAATAGTGCGTCAGCCCCTTCTCGAGCAGCAGGCTATCGTTGATGAAAGAGTGGATAGGAAGCAGCTCGACGGAAGTCACGCCCAAGCTTTTTATGTAATCGATGATTTCCTGACGCGCCAGGCCTGCGAAGGTGCCACGAAGATTTTCCGGCATCGTTGCATTGCGCTTCGTGAAACCCTTGACGTGCAATTCGTAAACGATCGTCCGATCCCACGGTATGTTCGGCCACCGGCGAGTCAAAGTAGTGATGAGCCTGCGGTCGTGAGACCAAGTGAACGCGGGATCAACTACCACGCACTTCGGCATCAACGGCGCGCTATCCCGGTTATCAAAGGTGCGATCGTCGCCCTGAGCGCCCAATGTATAACCGAACAGCTCGGGTCCCCACTTGAGTTGGCCAATATGCGCCTTAGCATAGGGATCAAGGAGCAGTTTGTTGGGATTGAACCGATGGCCCTTTTCGGTTTCGTAGGGGCCGTGCACACGGTAGGCATATACCGTTCCTGGTCCGGCGTCGGGCAGATATCCGTGCCAGACCTCGTCAGTATATTCGGGCAACTCAATTCGCCCGATTTCATGCGTTCCGTTCTGATCAAACAGACACAGTTCGACTTTCGTGGCGTTGGCTGAAAACAGGCTGAAATTGACTCCCAGCCCATCCCAGGTCGCGCCTAGCTGAGCTGAGGTGCCTTCCCAAATACGGATATCCTTCGACATAAATCCAATCAGTTGCCCGTGCTGCGACATGACAGGCAATCGATTTTGCAATTTGTCGATGTAGTTTTCGACGGATTGTCCGGGATTTCCATCTTGATCTACTGGATAGCCACCCTTATACACCTGAGGCCCTGACAAATGAACACCAATTGTTCTTCGTCGCATCAACTTCCACTCGGCAGCCCTTAAGGCGGACTTGTGTCGATATACAACCCACTGAAACTTCCGTTCCGAGGCGTCTCTTGGACACGACTCCATGCCCTGAGCCTTCTTGCCCCAGCAGCTTCGTTTGACGCGCTTTCAGCCTGTTGGGACCGTG
This sequence comes from uncultured Acidobacteriota bacterium, assembly GCA_963786205.1. Lineage (GTDB taxonomy): Bacteria > Acidobacteriota > Terriglobia > Acidiferrales > UBA7541 > Palsa-295. The sequence goes on along the minus strand of CAWAYG010000005.1, from coordinate 754,454 downwards.
AGGGCCCCGATCCGCCGGAGCATCGTGCTGAATAGGTGTCGGGTTAGGCGACTCTCCGCCAGCAACTGCCGGTAGTACCGCGCGTGTTTCACCAGGCCACCCACCTGTCTTCACCAGCCGTTGCTGCAAGCTCGTCAGCGACCAGTTATTTCCCAAGCGACCGCGCGCTTGCATCCGCCAGAAAGCGATGTAGTTCAGATAACTGTCGAGAACAGGGGTGGTTGTCGAAAAACTCGCTCGCTGTTGAGGATTTCTGGGCTGAAGTGATAACCTGCGGGGGAGTATCGCGCTTTCTTTTTCTATCTCAGATCGGAATCGTGGCCGATTCTAAAGATCTCAATTGCAGGAAGCGAGCGAGTCGTTTCAGGTTCTGTGCCGTAGCTGCCCAATAGAACTGTTCGCGAACAAACTTCATTCTCCGCAAGCGCACCCTCCGCAGCCCGATCTGGTTCTTCAACTCTGCAAAGAGTGCTGCTACTTTCCTGCGGTGGCATTGCGCTCTGCCGAAGGCCGGAAGTTTCGCCCCTTCACACGCCCGTTGCCGTGCAGGTTGGTGGACATGTACGGCGACCTGTCGATAGTGCCCCTTGGTGCATTGTGCTTTTTGTGGGCAGTCGCGACAGCGCTTTCGCGTGGCCACGTAAACATGGGTTCGATTTAGGGAATTGACACCGACGTAGGTAAGCCGCTTTCCTGCGGGACACTGATCACTGTTCGTTTCTCGAATGTAGGTGAACTTTTCGATGCCATACAAGGTGCTTTTGGGAGCAGGACTCTCTTTCACGCGGATATAGGGGGTGATGCCTCGTTCCTCGAGCTATGTCAAAAGCTCGCCGTTCCCATAGGTCGTGTCGGCGGCAACAGATTGTGGAAAGCGCCCTCGCCTCTGCGCTGACCGCGTGATCATCTCGCGAGCTGCGGCACTTTCCTGACTCAACCGGGCGGCCGTCGCTTGCACACCAAGAATTACGCAGCTCTTGTTGTCGATCAGATAGTTGTTGAAGTACCCCAGTTCCGCCGGACGGCTGCCCTTGGTCGAATAAGTCGAATCCGGATCCGTTGTCGATACCTGGTCTTGTTGATGGGCCGGCTCTTTGGCCGGGTTCTCTTGTTCGAGATCCGTTAAATACTCGCGAACGGTGCGTTTCACGTGAGCTGCTTGCCGCAGTTGCTCCCGCGGGATGCGGCTCAACCGGCTGGCGTTCGCCGGAATGAAGCTGCCATCCACGGACAGGTGCTCGCCCTCGACTAATCCAGCCGCCTGGCAGCGGTCCACGATCTCTTCAAAGAGTTGCTGAAACAGGTTGGACTCCAGGAAACGGTCATGACGGTTCTTGGAAAACGTAGCGTGATGCGGAATCTCCTGATCGAAACTGAGGCCGGTAAACCAGCGCCAGGCCAGGTGCATCTGCAGCTCCTCGACCAGTTTGCGCTCGCTGGTAACGCCATATAGATAGCCGATCAGCAGGATGCGCAGGAGGAGTTCCGGATCGATCGAGGGTCTGCCGGTATCGCTGTAGGAGTCTTTCAACTTCTCCCGAACGAAATCGAAGCGGATGTGCTGGTCAAGGAGACGGAGTAGGTGGTTTTCAGGAACCTGATCCTCAATGCGGAAGTAATAGAACAGCGACTCGGAACGGGCGTGTTGTCCCATCATAATCAGCAAGCCTCCGTGAATGGCGATGAAGAAAAGCATCTGCAGAACGCTCACACATATAGACGTTGCTGCTCGCTCTTCCGTTCAACGCCAAGCGCCAATCACGAAGACTTTTTCAACACCCACAGGGATTATCACCACCTAATCGGCTCGAGCCTGACCACCGCCCCAATCGGACAAGTGACTTGCCGACGCATCTCCGCAGCGACGCGCCAGAGCAGGCGATAATTCGCGCTATTTGAGCTTTGACACTTCTAGAAGCGAGGAGTATTGTCTCGCGTATCTTCCGCCCAGGGCGCACCCCAACTCAGGAGAAAAAGTATGGCGAGACGCAAGTTCTTGTCGCAATTGCTGGGTCTCCCATTTCTAGCGCTAGGAACGAAAGCGCAGGAATCGAAAAGGACTTTGAGAATCTTGATGAGGAGTTCGTGGGGGACCGACGATACAACCAGAGCGTCGTTCGTGTTCGCGCATGGATTGGCGTTGGCGGAGGCTGGCCACGAAGTTCAGATATTTCTGACGGCCGACGCGACCTATCTTATGCGCAGAGCTACCTCGGACGCAGTGATTCCCATTGGTTGGCCGCCGCTCAGCGAGTTGCGCGAGAAGGTCGTCGCCAAACACATTCCGGTCTTTGCTTGAGGAGCTTGTTCCCGGGCCCGTGGGGTCTCGGAAAGCGATCTTACGAATTGGAACGCAAAGTTCGGCAATCCTGCCATTTTCGTTTCTCTGGTTGAATGGTCCGACCGTGTCATCTCGGAATAGGTCCGGGCAGTCCAACCACAGCTGGCGATAACCTCGGACCCCAAAAATCGCGCAAAAATCCGAAGCGCGTATGAGAACCATCTCAACTCCTGATTAACTTTTATCGGAACTGACCCACTACCTAAATTGGATGAGCGCGCGCTGGCGGGGTCAGAGTTTTTTCAGCGATTTCGCGGCGTCTTTGAGGCTTTGGCGATTTTGAAAGAAATCCGCCCAGGGATCTTTGGCTTTCAGGCGTTTGCGGAAGTTTCCGAGATTGAAAGTTGCGGGGTCGAGGCTGGGTTTTACTTCCAACCACGCCAGCGGCGTTGAAAAAGGCGCTTTCTCGCGGCGACGCACGGAATAGGGTGCCACAACCGTTTGGCCGAACCCGTTGCGGAAGGGGTCGAGATAGACTCGCTGGCCGCGCGCCGCAATCGAGTGTTCGACCGTCAGGTCTTTGGGGTTCGCTGCTGCAACGCGCGCGACGAACGCGCGGGCAAATTCGAGAACTTCGTCGGCATCCGGGCCGCTGCGCAGCGGAACAAAGACATGGACGCCGCGGCTGCCGGAAGTCTTCGCGTAAGAATCGAGTTTCAGCGCGTCTAGACCTTCCTTGACCTGCAAGGCCGCGCGAGCTGCATCCGCGAATTTTCCGGTAGAAGGGTCCAGATCGAAGCAGATCCAATCGGACTTGCGGGGCGCGCTTGAGCGGCCGGCCATCACATGCACGGCGATGCAGCCCAGGTTTACGAGCGCGAGCTGCGTTTCGAGCGAGCCGCCCACTACGTAATTCGTTGATTCGGAGGAACCGCCCGCATGACGAATGCGCTTCGTGGGTGTGTTGGGCGGCATGCTCTTGGGCTTTTCTTTTTGGTAGAAACATTTGCCGCCCATACCGTCGGGGCAACGTTCGAGCGACAGGACACGATCGTCCACATACGGCTGGAGTTTGGAAAAGATCGCGGCGTAATACTCGGCGAGGTCCAGCTTGGTGTAGCCCTCATCGGGCCAGAAGACTTTGTCGGGATTGGAAATGGTGACGGGGAGTTTGGCCATGGATGCCTCGGGTGCTGACCTGGAACTTACGCGGCAGACTTTTTTGCTCGCCGCTTTGCAGGCGTGCGCGTTTTCTTTGCTGCTACCGCCTTTTTTGGCTTATACCCCGGATCTCCAGTCGCGGCTTTTTCGACGTCGCCGCCGCCATCGCGCGCGATTCCCGCGAGAAGCTTGTCACTGACGATGGAGCGCGGTTTCTCGATGGTGACGTCTTTCGTGGAAGTGTACTGATCGCGATGTTTGATCAGCAGCCACGACTTTCCAGAGCTGCTGCCCCATCCGCGTGTGCGGACGAGCACCCAGGAGCCTTTCAATTTTTTGCCGTGCAGCGTGAATTTCAGGTCACCCTTCACGAGCGCGGCGTTCACGTCAGGCGATTCGGGCGTCCACGTTCCCTCGTCCCACACCATAACGGTGCCGCCGCCGTATTCGCCTTCGGGGATGACGCCTTCGAAATTCGCGTACTCGACCGGATGATCTTCGACCTGCATCGCGAGCCGCTTGACGGATGAATCGAGTGAAGGTCCCTTGGGAACTGCCCAGGAGAGCAACACCCCGTTCCATTCGAGGCGGAAATCGTAATGGAGCGCGGTGGCGCGATGTTTTTGGATCAGGTAGAGGAGCGCGTCCTGCTTTTTGGCCGGAGCGGTCTTGCCGGACGGCTCGGGCGACACGCCGAAATCCCGCTTCTTCTTGTATTCCTTCAGTGTCATCTGTTTATCCTCACGTAAACGCGCGCCACGGCGTTTCCGCGGACATTACAGCATGAATCGCGGATCATGCACAGTCCATCGGGTCTGTGCTGTAGGGCTGCAATCGGAACTTCCGGCGAGAACGTGTTTCAAATTCCGGCTTTCTCGATCAGGCCTTCGATTTTCGCGACGTACTCTGCAATTGCCTGCTGCTTTGCGGCTTCCGGCCAACCAAGTTCGCGCGCGAGCAATTCCGCGACGGCGGGGGCGGCACGAATCGCGTCGCGCCAGCCGTAGAGTTGCAGCCCGATGCGCCGCGCAAGTACATCCTCGATAGCAGCCGCAAGCTCATCGCGAGCGCCGAACACAACTTCCGCACGAATTGGGGCCAGTCCTTCGAGCAGTGGGCGAGCGAGATCCGGCTCCGCTTCCGCGAGCTTCATTACGTCGGGAGCGCACACGCCGTATTTCTCGGCAAGGTGACGCGCCGTAGGTTCTTTCAGCCGAAATCGCGTGGCGAGCGATTGCCAGTATTCTGGCGCATAGCCGTCGGAGCCGAGAAGCAGATGGCTCAGCGTCGAGCATTTGCGCCCTGCATCGCCGAGATATTTCTGCGCGGCGTTCAAGGTGTCTTCCGCCATGGCGCGGTGCGTGGTCCACTTTCCGCCCATGATGCTGATCAGGCCGCTGGCGCGATCGAGTTCGACTTCATGATCGCGCGCGAGCTTTTTCGTTTCGGCTGATTTGCCGGAACTCACCAGCGGACGCAGGCCTGCTGTGCCGCTCACAATTTGATTCGCTTTGGCGGGCCGGGCCAGATACTTGTTCAATTGCCGCAGGACGTAGGCGACTTCTGCTTTCTTTACGAATAGTTCGTCGCTCAAGTTTGCTTCGTCGTCCGTGGTTCCGACCAGAAGTCGTCCGTGCCATGGAATTGCAAAGAGTACGCGGCCATCTTCAGTTTTCGGAACCAGCAGCGCGTCTTCGCTGGAGAGCACCTCGAGTGGAAGGAGAATGTGGATGCCCTTGCTCAAGCGCATTCGCGGCAGCGCGGCCGGGGTCGCCATCTGGCGGACTGTATCGGCGTATGGACCCGTGGCGTTGATGAAGGCGCGTGCGCGAACGGTGAAGCGTTCGCAAGTGAGTTGGTCTTCGACCTGAGCACCTGCGAGCTTGCGATTGGGCGCCTTTTCGAATGCGACCACTCGCGCATAGTTCAGCGTTTCGCCGCCGGCTGCGGCGAACGTTTTCACCAGCGTGATATTGTAGCGGGCGTCGTCGAATTGGCCATCGGTGTAGGCCACGCTGCCGACGAGGCGATCGGCAGCAAGCGTTGGCATCAGGCGCAAGGTTTCGTCGCGCGAGAGATACCTGCTCGGCGCCAGAGCATCGCGGCCGGCGATCCAGTCGTAGAGTTTCAAACCGATCTCGAAATACGGAATATCGATCCGGCGATAGCAGGGAGTGATGAATTGCTTTGTCGAGGTTAGAAACGGGGCGTTGCGCAGCATGTGAATGCGCTCATGCAGCGCGCGCTGCAGTACGGCGTATTCCTTGGGATCGAAGCCGCGGATGGCTTCTTCGAGGTAACGTACGCCACCGTGTGCCATCTTGGTGGAGGTGCTTGACGTGGCGGAGGCGTAGTCGCCGGCTTCCAATTGGACACTTCGGAAACCGCGCAACTGGGAATCGAGCGCGCAGCCGGAGCCGGTGGCGCCGCCGCCGATCACGCAAACGTCAAACGATTGCCCGGCGATGCTGCGGAGCGATTCGGCGCGGGATTTCATCCACGCGGCTCACGTCTGCCAAGAGTGCAGGCCACAAAATTTATTTCGCTGAGCCCGCTTTTGCGGCGCGATTCTTCACGGCATCGAGCAGCGTGTCGAAAGCGTCAGAAAATTGCTTAACGCCGTCGGCGGTGAGCTTGTCCGTGGCGGCCTTCATGGAAATGCCGGCCTTTTCCAGGCCCTGCATGGTTTCCTGCGCGGCTTGGACATTTTCTTCCAGGCTGGCGCGGGGCTTGCCGTGATCGCGGAAGGCATCGAAGGTGGCGGGCGGGATGGTGTCTACCGTGTCAGGCCCGATCAGTTCTTCGACGTAGTACACGTCGCTGTATTTCGGATTCTTCGTGCTGGTGCTGGCCCACAGGACGCGTTGCGTCTGAGCGCCGCGCTTCGCCAGAGCATCCCAGCGAGGACCGCTGAAAATCTGCTTGTAACGTTCATAGGTGAGTTTGCCATTGGCGATGGCCACCTTGCCGTGCAGGCTGCGCAGCAGCGCCTGGTCACCGGCGTTTGTTGTGGTTTTCAGCTTGGCGTCAATTTCGCCATCAACAAGGGTATCTATGCGACTGATAAAAAAGCTGGCTACGCTGGCGACATGGCTCACATCGCCGCCGCTCTTCGCAAATGCTTCCAAGCCGGCGATGTAAGCTTCGGCGACGCGCACGTACACGTCAAACGCAAAAAGCAGCGTGACGTTGATGTTGATGCCCTCGCTGATCAATTGCTGGAATGCGGGAATTCCTTCCGGCGTGCCAGGCACTTTGACCATCAAGTTCTCGCGGCCGACGCGCTTCCAAAGACGGCGCGCTTCGTCCAGCGTTTCCTGAGTCTTATGGGCGAGATAGGGAGAGACTTCCAGGCTCACGTAGCCGTCGCGCTTCTTGGTTTGCTGGTAGACCGGGCGCAGAAAGTCGGCTGCGTCTTGAATGTCCTTGATCGCGAGTTCCTCGTAGCGACCTTTGGCGTCGAGGTCCTTGCGCTTTTCGAGCTCTTGCAGCGTAGAGGTGTACTCGTTGCTGCCGGTGATGGCTTTTTCGAAGATGGATGGGTTGGAGGTCATGCCGCGCAGACCGTCCACTTCGATCAGGCGCTTCAGTTCGCCGGTGGTGAGCAGGTCGCGGCGAATGTAATCGAGCCAGACAGACTGGCCAAAGTTGATCAACTCTTTCAGGGGATTCTGACCCGATTTGCCGGCGTTGGCGGCAGCGGTCGAATTTACGGTGGTGCTCATGATGATTCCCTCCTGGTCAAAACTAGAAAGTTGGTCCTGCAATTCCTTGGAACGTGCGGCCTGAGCAAATCGGCGAGCGGGCGCCGCGAATGCCCATTCTACCGCACAATCAGCGGAGATGCGCACGAAACAGAGCAAGGGAAACCATGGGCAATTGAGATTGGCGTATTCTAATGTTATATTCTGGTGACGGAGTAGTGAGGTAGCCTTATGAAACTTCGCGCCTTACTGTTTTTGGTTGTGTCCGCACTCCTCGCCTGTTCTCTTACCGCTCAAGAATCGACCGAGACATCTCGTGGACCTGATGGTGGCACACGCGTGCACGTTACTGGCATCCAAGTGCTTCCCGCGACTGGCAAGCCGTTCTCGGGCCGGGACAGTATTGAGTGGACGCGCACGCTGGAGGATGGAAGTGTCGTCACTACGCACCTCACCGCAGTCGTTGCGCGCGACAGCCTGGGGCGGATTCGCCGCGAGCGCACTAACTTCGTTCCGGCCGATTCGAATGAGCAATCCAAACCTGTTGAGATGATCATTCTGGATCCGACGGAACACACGCGGACGACCTGCGATATTCCGACTCGTCGCTGTAGCGTCAATGACTATTCCGCGGCCGTGAAATTTGCGCCCGTTCCGGCCGGCCCGCTGGACAACGGAACTCGCTACCTGACCCGCGAGAGCTTGGGGACCGACACGTTGGATGATCTGAACGTGGTGGGCACGCGCGAAACGGTTACGATAAATGCCGGAGTGATTGGCAACAGCCAGCCGGTAGTGACGACGCGGGAGTTCTGGTATTCGAGCGAACTGGAAATCAATTTGTCGGTCACGCGCAAGGATCCCAGGGAAGGAACGCAGGTGATTCAGTTGATCGATCTTTCTCGGGATGAGCCTGATCCTTCATTGTTCCAGGTCCCCAGCGATTTTGTGATCGAGGACCTCCGCACGCCCGCGAAAACCGGGAATTGATTGTGGCTGCGATCTTTGGAGTTTCAGGATAGAGGCTTCGCGTCGCGTCTGCCCGCCCAGCCGTACTTTTGCAGCAGACGGAGTGGACGGAGCGCCACGTAGAGCGGCGCCAAGGCCCGCGGTAACCGCATCATCTCCCAGTCATCCTCGGACGGGACCACCGCTAGGCGCATCGCATAGCGCCAGCCCTCGAGTTTTCGTTCCAGCATCCGGCGACGAAAATGAAATCGCCCCGCGGCATCGAGCGTGCGAAATGGACGGCTCAGCAGCCTTTGTTGAACCTCGGCAGCGACTTGGCCCGCCACGCGGTCGGCTTGGACTTGGGTGCTGATTTCAGGCGGCAGCGACGCACCGAGCACGCTCACAGCGAGTGCGAGCCCCAGGTTCAACATGCGCGTCGCATTCAGAGGCTGCGCAAAGCGCAAGACACGCTCCCAATCGAGCGCCGGATGCGATCGGACCAGTTCACTGACGTCCGCCATCCACGACAGCCGCTCCCAGAAATCTTTTGAGCCGTGAATGCAGAGCATCGGCAGCAAGTCTTCTGCGGTAAAAGTGAGAATGTCGCGATCGCTCGCGCGGACCGGCGCAAGATTCCGGATGAATGCGTCGAGGTCTGGCTTGATGGGAAAATGCCGCAGGGTGATCTCGGTGTGCAATTCGACCATCGCGCGGCGAGATTCGTCGCGGTAGTTATATTCGCCGGGAACGAGTGACGCTGCGGCTCCGGGCGAGAGAATCCAATCGAATTTCGGTTTGTACCCGAGCGATACGATGATCTCGTGCGCCTTCGGTACGTCGCTCTGACGCAGAATGATGTCCAAATCTTCAAATTCGCGGAGCGCGACGTCTCCATAGGCCTGCGCGGCGAGGACGGGACCCTTGTAAGGAATGGCGGGAATGTTCTGGGAATGGAAGAGGCGCAGGATGTTGATGAGTTCCGCCGTTAGATAAAGGCAGCGCACGGTATTGGCCCGGCAGGTCTTCTTCAACTGCTCCTGCGCGGCCGCCGGCGCGGCGTCGGGAGCGACGGCCGACAAGTGGCGATCGAGCAGGGGCGTGATGGAATTTTCTTCCGCTTCCCACAGCAGGAAATCCCAATCCAGCGGGCCGGCAAGAATTTCGCGGATGGTGGCTGCGACTTCGGGCGTGAGTTTCGTACGGGCGCAACAGACGAGTAAACGCTTTTCCGGAGATGAGATGTTTTCGTTTGCTGGCGTCATCATTTCCCGTGCAAGTCCGCGACCAGCAAATACTACGCTATTTGCACGGGTGCTACCGGAGGATTCTTCGCCCGCCGTCACTCGCAGGGCGTGCGCGAATTAGGCCGCGAAGGTAAGGCGGAATGGCGTGCGCATTTCGACGCGGCTGCCGATCTTCAGCAAGCGGGCGCGGAAATCGTAAGCATCCAATCCTGCAGCGGTGCAGACCATCTCGAAATCCTGGTCGTTCTCAAAGAGAAACTCCTGTGCTTCGCGCCGAGCGCGCAGGGTGCCATGGCGCCAATCCTCGACGGCGTTCAGAAGCACTGCCGTCCACAAGCGGCGGGCTGAAATCAGTTCTTCGGTAACATTGTTGTGCAGCTCCACGTTCCCTTGCGCTGTGCTGGTGTCCATCTGAAGCCTCCACCCTAGCCGGATGCTTTCGTTTCCGGTCTGACGCAACGGATAGAAGCATCTGAAGCGCCAATGTATGGAGAGTCGGCGCGCGCACGGTGCAATACGGAATCGCATGAAACTGCGGGGTTTCCCTACGAAAAATGCTGCGCGTTTGCGCAGATGGTGGAGAGTTCTGACGCAGCGATGGTTCGGATGAACCCAAGTGTTCCAGGCGGAAACAACGGGGCACTAGTTGATTTAGCGCGAACTTGAAGAATTTTTAGATTCGAAAGTGAGGCGCGAGGAAAAACCTAGCGAGCGACTTCGAGATTCAAAATATCGCGCAACTTCGCTGCAAGCGCCGCCATCGTGAACGGCTTCTGCAGCAGGACCGCATCGGTTTCAAGGATTCCGTGGTGTACGACAGCTTGGTCCGTATAGCCAGACATGAAAAGAACGCGAATGTCGGGCCGGATGCTCTTCACGCGTTCGGAGAGTTCCCGGCCGCTGATTCCCGGCATGACCACGTCGGTCATGAGCAAGTGAATGGGCCCGGAATGCAGCGCCGCCAATTCCAGCGCCGTGTGGCCGTTCTCCGCTTCAATGACAGTGTATCCGGTCATTTCCAGATACTCGCGGGCGAGTTCGCGCACTCCCTTTTCATCTTCCACCAGCAGCACTGTTTCCGTGCCCTGTGGCAGCCTCTGCCCTTCGATTCTGCGATCGCGTCCTGGCATGGCCGGTTCGTCCCATACACGAGGCAAGTAAACTTTGAAGCTCGTCCCTCGCCCCGGCTCGCTATAGACCCACACATAGCCGCCGCTTTGCTTGACGATGCCGTACACCGTGGCGAGGCCCAGCCCGGTGCCCTTGCCCTTTTCTTTCGTGGTGAAGAAAGGCTCGAAGATGTGCGCTTGAGTTTCGACATCCATGCCGCAACCGTTGTCGGTGACGGCAAGCATCACGTAGGGGCCCGGCGCAAGCATGACGGACGAATGCGAGAAGGACTCATCGAGATCCACGTTGGCGGTTTCAATGGTTAAGCGTCCGCCCTCGGGCATGGCGTCGCGCGCGTTGACTGCCAGATTCAGGATCACTTGCTCGATCTGGCTGCGATCCGCTTTGACCAATCCGAGGTCCGGTACGCTGGAGGTTTCCAGTTGAACGTCCTCTCCAATCAGCCGGCGCAAGATCTTTTCCATTTCCGTAACGACGCCTTGAATGCTTAGCACTTTCGGCGCCAGCATCTGTTTGCGGCTGAAGGCGAGCAATTGGCGCGTGAGGGATGTTGCGCGTTGCGACGCCGTTTGAATTTGCTCCGCGTTGCGGCGCAACGGGTCACCTTCGGCGAGGCGCTCGGTCAAAAGGTCCGCGTAACCCTGTATCACCATCAGAAGATTGTTGAAGTCGTGAGCGATTCCTCCTGCGAGGCGCCCGACGGCTTCCATCTTTTGCGCTTGGCGGAGTTGCTCTTCGAGTTGCCTGCGGTCGGTGATGTCCAGCGCCATGCAAATTGCGCCCTGCAGTTCGCCTTCTGCGGTGCGTAGTGGCTCTACGTGGCAGGTGTACGATCCGCCCTTCCATTCCACGTGGAAGGTCGTTGGTTCGCCCGAGATCGCGCGACGATGGGCGGCGATGGGCAGGAACGCCGGGTCCGGCGTTTCGAAATAATCGAACAGCGAGACGCCCACAATCTGGTTCGGTTTCAAGCCCAGGCGCGTGAGGCCGGCGCCCAAAGCGGAAGTGAAGCAAAGATCCTTGCCAACTGTCCACAGCACAGCCGGCAACTGCTCGACGAGCACGCGAAGGCGCGCTTCGCTTTCGCGGATTTTTTCTTCGGCGCGTTTACGGTCAATCGCCAGGGCGATCTGTCCGCCTACCGAGGCCAGGAACTCGAGGTCGCGCTCGGTGTAGGCAGCTTCATTTTCGTAATGCTGCACTACCAGGACGCCGATGGTGGCGGCCGGAGTGCGCAGCGGCACGCCCAGCCAGGAGGGCGAAGGGGTTCCGACTAGTTCCACTTCTCCATCCGCCGCGAGCCGATCGAAAACCTGCTGGGGAATCAGCATCGCGCGGCCGGTGCGATAGACGTACGCGGTGCAGCTTCTGCCTACCTGCTGCGGCGGCGGGGCTTCGTCGAACTGGTCGACAAAGAACGGAAAGTGGAACATTCCGGAAGCGGGTTCATACAGCGCGACGAAACAATTCTCCGCGTAGAGCACTTTATTGAGCGATTGATGAATCAAGTAAAGCAGTTCGTCCAGATTATCGGTGACGTTCACGCCATGAATAATCTCAAAGGTGATCTGGCGCTCCAGCTCGGAGCGTTTTCGCTCCGTAATGTCTTCCATGGTGCCTTCGTAGGCCGTGACCCTGCCGTCAGCGTCGCGAATGACTCTGGCATTTTCCGAAATCCAGATGAGTGCGCCATTTTTCTGGCGCAGCTGATATTCGAAGGCCTCGACTGCCCCGTGTTCTTCTATCGCGCGCTGGAATTCGAGGCGCGTTTGCGGATCTGTGTAGAAATCCTTCCCAATGTCGTGAACCGTGGCGAGCATTTCCGCGGGCGAACTGTAGCCGCACATACGCGCCAATGCTGGATTCACGCTGAGGACCCGGCCATCCACGGTCGTCTGGAAAATGCCTTCGACGGCGTTTTCAAATAGCAGGCTGAGCTTTTTCTCGGCTTCCTGTTGCGCGCGTTCTGCCGCGCAGCGCTCGGTAATGTCCTGGTAGATTCCGTAGCAGCCAACGCTCTTGCCATCTTGCAGCAGCGGGAGGCAGGTGACTTGGACATCAACGAACGAGCCATCGCGGCGGCGGCGCCTAGTGTTCGCACGAACCACTTCGCCTGCGGCCGCTCGCTCGCTGAATCGCAGCGCTTCGCCGTGGAGTTCGTCGGAGGCCAGCAGCCCGTCGAGGCTCGCGCCAAGGATTTCGGCCTGGCGATGCTGGAACAGCTTTTCGAAGGCGGAATTGCACATCTGAATGCGGTGGTTTACGTCTAGAACGACCATGGCCTCGGGATGACTCGAGAACAGGAGCTGAAAATCCAAGTGCTGCAGAAAGGAATCGCCGCCGGCGGCGCCCTTCGCGGTGTGCTGAAGCTTGTCCAGCCGCTTGCCTGCAGCGACGCGCGACGAACCATTTCCATTCTTAGCCAACGTGGCGGCCTTGTTTGGCATGTTGTCTGGCGCGGAACGAGGAGCTCGTTCCCGAGGATTCCCCCACCTCTTGTATAGATTCTGGCGAACCGAGTCACAATGGTACGTTCGTACTAAGCACTCACATTTCCTATGACTTAGCGGTCGCGAAATGCGTATTTATCGCCAGGCTGGGGGCTAGGAATCGGTGGTTTTGCAGTGTGCGGAGATGTTCGCAATCGCCAAGAATCGCGCGGATTTAGTGGGGATTTCGCTGCTGATCGAAGGCATCGCAAACACGCCGCGATTCATCCGGTTGGGCTCCCTGGCCGCCGTCGTGGGACCGGGACGAAAATAGGGCATTCCGACAAGGGAATCGTGGCTCGGTGCTGCCCGGCGGCAGCTTCAGCCTCCGCGCCACGATTCCCCGCTGCTCGAACACTGTCGGTATGGCTACTTCTTGGGGCGGGACTCTGGAGGCACTCCGCCACTCGCGCGGTAGTACGCCACCAGCAAACCGTAATGCTCACCCATGTGCTCGGTGTAACCAATCCATCCGGAGAGGTGCTTGAGCACGTCGGCGTCGCCTTCCCTCTGAAGTAGGGCTGCGCCATCTTCGACGGATTTTTTCAGATATGCGACTGTCTGGGCTTTGGTCTTGTATTGACTCACGGGCGGATCATTCTGCGCTTCGCCGACCTTGGTGCCAGCCAGATGATTGAGCAGATCGTAATTCGATCCTGCAATGTGCAGAATCACTTCCTGAAACGTGCGGACTGCGGGATTCAATTTGTACGTGTATTTTTCTTCGGGCCAATCTTGCGCCATGGTGACTAGGCGGGTGCCGACGTCGTTCCAGTTCTCCAGAACGGCTTGCGTGGGCGTTTGCGGAGTTTTCGGCTGCGAGCCTTCCTGCGAGCGTGCCGTGCACGCCAAGCCGAGGAGCAGCAGCGGTGTGCCGAGGAGGAAAATTAAGCGAGCGAGTCTTCTCAAGAGTGATCTCCTTCTTTGGATTGCCCCGCCGTGCGCCCCAGAGCTGCCGGCTAGGCTACCGGGGTTCTGCGATCAAGTCCAGCACGTTTCGGGCGACAAAAATCACGGTGCCGTGAGTTTGGCGTGGCGCTTCCCCTCCGGTAAGATGGTGGGCGGACTGTGGCGTTGGATTTCCGGGTTTTATGGGAAAAGAAGACAAACTGAAAGCTCCCGCAGCAAATCCTCAGGAGACTTCGACGAACGATATCGAGTTGATCGTTCGTGGCGAGCATTCCGATCCGTTTGCGGTCCTGGGCCCGCACTGGACCGAGCAAGATGGAAGGAAGTCGCTGGTGATTCGAGTGTTCCGCCCTGGCGCGGCAGAGGTAACTGTTCTGTGGGGCAAGAAAGCCGAACCGCAGCACGCCGTTCGAATTCATCCCGAAGGCTTGTTTGAAGCGCGCGTACCCGCGACCGGCACAGCGAAGTCGCAGAACGAACCCGTGCCTCCGGGCGTCTATCGCCTGCAGATTCGCTTCAGCGACGAAAATGTTTTCGAGACTTTCGATCCGTATGGGTTCCCCCCGGTGCTCACCGAGTACGACTTATATCTTTCCGGTGAAGGCACGCACTACCAGAAGTACGAAAAACTAGGCGCGCACGTGCGCGAAGTTGCCGGCGTACGCGGCGTGCATTTTGCCGTGTGGGCCCCCAACGCGCGGCGCGTGAGCGTCGTGGGAAACTTCAACCTCTGGGATGGCCGAGTTCATCCCATGCGTCATCGTGGCTCGAGCGGCATCTGGGAACTATTCATTCCCGGCATGGGGGAAGGCGAGCTTTATAAATTCGAGATTCTTTCGCGTGTCGGCGATCAACTGGGCTTGAAAACCGACCCGTACGGCTTTGCAGGTGAAATGCGCCCGAACAACGCTTCGGTGGTGCGCACGATTGACGGCTACAGATGGAAGGACACCCCCTGGATGGAGTCACGCCCGCTGCGTGACTGGTTGCATTCGCCGATGACGATTTACGAATTGCATGCCGGGTCATGGCGGCGGAAACCAGAAGAAGAAAACCGGTGGCTGACCTATCGCGAGCTCGCCGACGAATTGCTTCCCTACGTGAAGCGCATGGGCTTCACGCATATCGAGCTGCTGCCGATCATGGAACATCCGCTGGACGCTTCCTGGGGATATCAGACCGTCGGATATTTCGCGGTGACCAGCCGTTTTGGCTCACCTGCGGATTTCATGTATTTCGTGGACCGCTGCCATCAACAAGAGATTGGCGTGATTCTGGATTGGACGCCGGCGCACTTCCCGCGCGACGCGCACGGCCTGGGTTGGTTCGATGGCACGCATCTCTACGAGCATGCCGATCCGCGCCGCGGCGCGCACCCGGACTGGGGCACGTTGGTATTCAACTACGGCCGTAACGAAGTGCAGAATTTTCTGGTCTCGAACGCGCTTTTCTGGCTGGACAAGTATCATCTCGACGGACTGCGCGTGGATGCGGTGGCCTCCATGCTCTACCTCGATTATTCGCGCAAACCCGGTGAGTGGATTCCGAATGCGTTTGGCGGCCGCGAAAATCTGGAAGCGATCGCGTTCCTGAAACATTTGAACGAAGTGCTGCACAGCCGGCATCCCGGCGCACTGATGATCGCCGAAGAATCTACTTCCTGGCCGGCGGTTTCGCGCCCCACCTACGTGGGCGGCCTGGGCTTCGATTTGAAATGGAACATGGGATGGATGAACGACACGCTGCGTTATTTCGCGCTCGATCCCCTTTTTCGGCAGCATCACCACAACGAACTCACTTTTTCCATGATTTACGCGTTCCAGGAAAACTTCATTCTGCCGCTTTCTCACGACGAGGTGGTGCACGGCAAACGCACGCTGCTGGAAAAAATGCCGGGCGACGACTGGCAGAAATTCGCCAATCTCCGACTGCTCTTCGGATACATGTACGCTCATCCGGGGAAAAAACTGCTATTCATGGGCAGCGAAATTGCGGAGCGGAGCGAATTCTGGGAAGAGAGTAGCGTGGACTGGTCGCTGGAAGAGTCCGCGTCGCACCGGGGAGTGCAGCGACTCTTGATCGATCTGAATCGCCTGCACGCGACGGAACGGCCATTTTTCGAAGTAGACTTCGAATGGGCGGGCTTTGAATGGATTGATGCGAACGACGCGGCGGCGAGCATTCTGTCGTTTATCCGGCGGGCGCGAAACCCGGAGGATTTTGTCGTGGCGGTCTGCAATTTCACACCGGTGTTGCGGTTGGATTACCGCGTCGGCGTCCCGGCAGCGGGATATTATCGGGAGATTCTCAACAGCGACTCCGCGTACTACGAAGGCAGCGACGCCGGAAATGCTGGGGGCGTCCGCGCGGAACCGATTCCGTGGAACGACCGTCCATGGTCTATCAAGCTGAAGGTCCCGCCGCTGGCAGCTCTTTATTTCAAGCCCCAGCGCGATTAGTTCCCCGCTGCTCCTTCCGGTTGAAACGCAGCTCCGCCCCCAAGAATTCACGGAACATTTCCGGTACGGCCCCCGTACTTATGTGCAGGAAGAGCACGGGAGGCTTCCAAACATGCGCAAAGGAATTCGAGCGGTTGGGGTGTGTTGTGTGCTGGCTCTGACGATGAGCAATCTGGCGGGACCGGCGATGGCAGCACCGGCGGCCGCCGAGCGTTACCTGCACGTGAAGGTGGACGATGCTTCCAAAGGTGAGAGCGTGAACGTAAACCTGCCACTTGCGATGGCGGCGGCAATCCTGCCCACCGTGAACAAGGGTTCCCTCCACAATGGCCACGTAACCATCGGTGAAGCGGATTTCAACGGGGTGGACGTGCGCGCGATACTGAACGCGATTCGCAACGCACCGGACAACGAATTTGTGACGGTGAAAGAAAGGGATCAGGACGTGCGGGTGGCGAAATCGAACGGAAACCTGATCGTCCACGTTTTGGACAAGACCAAGGACGGCGAGAAAGTGGACGTGATTGTCCCGATGAAAGTGGTGGACGCGCTATTTTCCACCACGAAAGACAACGAACTCGATGTAGCCGCGGCGATTCGCGCGCTCAGCGATGCGGGCGATGCCGTCCTGGTGACAGTGCAGGACGCGACGGAACACGTGCGCATCTGGATCGATTCGCATAGCTCTTCGGAATAGCTGGAAATTCGCGCTGGAGGTGCGGGATGGTTCTTCTAGGAAAAGTGGCGCTGGGAATCGCCGGGACGGCGCTCGCAGCTATCGGGCTGATTTGCAGCGAAGGGATGATTGAAGTGAACGTTGTGGAAAAGCAGCCGGAAGTTCATCACGTTTACGTTCTTGCGCCGGCCATGCTCGTTCCCATTGCGACGCACTTTATCTCCAGCCGCAAACTGGGCCGCGCGGCCGCCGAAGTTAAGCCATGGATGCCCACGATCCGAGCGGCGCTCGAACAATTGCGTGCGAGCGAGGATATAACCCTGGTGGAGGTCCGCGAACCCGGGCAGCACGTAGTCGTCACCAAGTCAGGCGGTTCGGTGGTGGTGGACGTCACCGATAAAGATGACGTCGTACATGTCTCCGCCCCGATACGCGCGATCGAAAGCACGGTGGAACAAGTCGCCGCCGCAGGTCCCGAAACTCAGGATTAAATCGCGGCGGATTCCCTTACTGGCGGGCGCAGCGAGGCCCCTTGCACGCGCCCGTCAGGACTGGGGATTTCACTTCGGCGGAACCCAGTAAACTTCTTCACGCACGGAATCCTTCGCATAGCCGCCGCGCAGGAGGATTCCCCTTCCCAACTCGATCATTTGCGGATGGCCGCACAGGTAGCCGCTGGTATCGGCGGGGTCGAGTTTCCATTCATGCGCGTATTTGCGGATGACATCTTCCACGCGTCCTGTTTCCCCGCGCCATGCCTTGTCCTCCCAGGGACGACTCACAGTTGAAACGTACTTCAGCCACGGGACTTCACTGGCGATGCGCTCGAGTTCTTCGCGATAACCAAATTCCCACGAGCGGCTGGCGCCTTGGATTATGTAGAGTCGCAGGGCGCCGGGAAATTTGTTCTCTTTCCAGTCGGCGTACAGCGTGCGCACATAGGAGACGTACGGCGCGACGCCCGTGACCGTCGCGAGCAGGAGATGATTGTGGCGCCCGCTTTTTAAGTCCAGCGTGAAGCGGCCCTTAGCGATTTTCCGGACGGAAAGCTCATCACCCACCTGGAGCTTGTGGAGCAAGGGCGTCAGTTCTCCCTGCTCGACCAGTTCGATGAAAATTTCCAGTTCGCGCTCGTAGGGCGAGGAGACGATCGAATACGCGCGTTCCACCCGCTTCAGAGGCGAGTTCACTCCCAGGGTCGCGTACTGCCCCGCCACAAAATTAAATTCGCCGCCCGGATCGATCTTGACCTTCCACAAGTCTGGCGCGAAGTTTTCACGCTGCGTGATGCGGCCACGGTAGAATTTGTCGGCAGTGGAAACCATGTAGCAGGACCCCCCAGTCCTTTCAGATTCGCGTGCGATGCGCCGGAAAATGCGGCTCAAAAAAAAGAAGAGGCGCCCCGGAGCCACTGGGGCGCCTCTAAAACCAGAAATTACAGAATCTATATCACGGATGCTGCTGATCTTGCTGGAACATCATCGGATTGAACGGCACCGGCGTGCCGGTAATCTTGTCCTTGGCATCCGTGATCACCTTGGTCAGCACCATGGATGTGTCTTTCCCTTGGAACTTTACCAGGCCATACGGTCCGGCCTTCGGCGCGACCCAGGCGTCGCCCGATCCGTCCTTCATTTTGTAATGTTCGGCCGTGAAAGTTCCGGCGGGAGTAGTGATGGATTCGCTTCCGACGTCTTCTGCCCGGTCGCGGATATCGGCGGGCTGCTTTTGCGCGCCCGATTTCATCATGTTCGTGGGCATTTCCATCGGCGGGCGGTTGCCCATTTGCATGATCGTGCGGGAGGTGACGGTGTCCGTGCCATCGACAACCGTCAACGTCTTACTGACCATTTGACCCATCGAAGTATTGGCCATGGTCATCTCAAACCAGTAGCCGTCCTTGCCACCTACCGATTCCTTGCCGACAATGGCGATTTCCATCACCAACGTGGTGCCCTTCTCCGTCGTCATTTCGTACTGGCCACCCGAACCCACCACCGGATTCAAAATTCCGCGCATGGCCGGACCAGCATGCATGCCCATCTGCGCGCTCGCCAAGCCGGGCAACATCGTCAATAAAACGCCAATCCAACCGAAACGCGCCACCATCTTCATGAGCACTCCTCGCGTACTTGGAACTTCCAGCGATTCAGACTAGAGGTCGCGTCCTAATGTATCCATCATCTTGGTCGTGTCAAAGCTGGCTTCTATTTTTACGTTGGTGACCACAGACAGAAAATCCACGGTTTTTACATCCGCGCCGATTGTAGATATCCCGCTGTCCGACTTCTTCGGAAAGAGGAAAGCAACGGACACTATCTTTTTCCCGTCCTCGCTGTTCTGGATCTTCACGCTGGTGGGCGCGATTTTTTGCTTCGTTTTCCTGTCCATCAAAAATGCGCCGTTCTGCAGAATCTTTTCATCAACGGACTGAAACGGTTTCATGTCCGGTCCCGCGACCACAATTTCGTAGCTATCCACGGGCTGCGCAACCTGCTGCTCCGCCGCGTCTTCCTTTATCTGACCCGCCAGAACCGCGTTCCGTAACACGGCTTCGCGCATGGTCCGCGCCGAAGCCCAGCGCACGAGGAAAGCGGCTAGAGCCGTTTGAGGGGGACCGCCGCCCGCCCCGGCGTCAGCGCCGCCACCGGCGCCGCCAGGCCCCGTCCTTGGACTTTGACCGCCCCTCGCGGGTCCGGGTTGGGAAGTCGTGCCGGCGTCAGCACCACCCGCGGCGGCGTCTCCGTTTAGCCAGGGCGCTTCCGTTTGCACGCTCCGCGCCCACGGTGAAGAGTCGAGCACCTTGCGTACGTCCTTGGCGTCCCACTGCTGATACGGCTTGGATTTCCACGGATCGCCGCCAGCCCAAACAATTGCCGCGAGCAAAAGCGTGATGCAACCGGAAAGAAGAGCCTTGCGCAAGTTTTCCTCGATCTCTATCAACGCCGGATTTCGCTGGCGTCGAACGCCGGATATTCGCGGGGATACAATATCCCCCGGCTAGGCAGCCGACAATCTATCCGCCAGCTTGCCGGGAAGCAAGCGTTTTTGCTTTGGGGTATCCGGAAATATTGGTGGCCTCGGGGCCGCCGTAAACGTGTTCTACCCGATAGATGGGGCTTTCTCGGGATTCGAAGTGCGTGCGCATGAGCAGCTCGCCTACCAGCCCTACCGCTAAAAGTTGAACTCCAAACAAAGTGAGCATCATTCCCAGGACGAGCAGGGGCCCATGCTCCGCGAATAGGTCCAGCCGCCACCAAAGCAGCTTTTCGGTCAGCAGGAAAGCCATGATTCCGCCGCCCAAGAATAATCCTAGCAGTCCTGGAGGACCGAAGAAGTGCAGCGGGCGCGTCATGTAGCGCATCAGGAAGCGAATCGTGATGATGTCGAAAAAAACGCGCAGCGTGCGCGAAATCCCGTAATGCGATTGGCCGTCTGGCCGCACGATGTTGCGGATGGGAACTTCGACGATCTTGGCTCCGTTCCAAGCCGCCAGCGCGGGAATGAAGCGGTGCATTTCGCCATACAACGGGACGTCCTTGATCGTCTCGCGACGGTAAACCTTGAACGTGGTGCCGAAATCATGGATCGGAACCCCGGAAAGCTTCGCCATCATCCAGTTAGCCACGCGGGAAGGTAGCCGGCGCAAAATAAAATTGTCCACGCGCTTTTGCCGCCAGCCACTCACGATGTCGCAGCCGGTGGCGTCCAAAGTTTCGAGCAGCGTGGGTATGTCGGCGGGGTCGTGCTGCAAGTCGCCGTCCATAGAGATGATCACATCGCCGGAGGCGTAATCAAATCCGGCGGCCAGCGCCGTGGTCTGGCCGTAATTGCGTTTCAGGCGCAGCACTGCGACGCGCGGATCCTCCTCGGCAATCTCGGCGAGTATCTGGGGAGTCGCGTCGGAACTCTGGTCATCTACGTAAACGAACTCAACCGGCTCGAAACGCCCGGTCATGATCTCGCTCAGTTGCCGGTGCAATTCGCGGACGCTCTGCTGCTCGTCGTGAAAGGGCACCACCAGGGAGAACCGTGGGGGCGTTTTTGGGTGTTCGCGCATGTATTTAGTTTAACTCGCGATAGCTGATTAAGCGAACGCCGCGTTCGTTTAGCGCACTGCGCACGCCCGGGTTCAGCAGCGCCTCGAGCTCCGTCTCGCGTTGCTCTCGCAGGCGGGTGCCGGACTGCACCAGGTCGGCGTCGCAAATTCCAGGGTGCAGCATTATTTCGGTGCTGCCGTCGTCCAGCGCATCTACCATACGGCGCAGTGCGGCGGAGCTCACTTGCCCAGTCACCGCCAAACCCAGGAAATGGTCGGGAAAAAGCAGCCCGTACTTCCTGGCAATGGCGAGGAAGCGCGGCGCGACGGCGCGCACTGCGCCCGCCGCCACGATCTGCATGGAGAAGCTCTTTTCGTCGGCCTGCATCGTCTGCCAGGAATCGTGAAGATTTTCCACAGGCTTGCGTACTCGCTTGATCCCAAATTCGTTGGCGACTCTGGCTAGCGATTCCATCACGCGAGGATGCGCATGCGTATGTTTATGGGTGTCCAGGTGCGTCGGAGTGATTCCAGCAGCTTGAATTTTTTCAATTTGGGCGCGCAGTTCTTCTTCAATTTCCTTGGCCGAGATCATGCCAGAGCTAAGTCTGGCGACGAATTTCGGCAAAGACTCCGGCAAATTACCGTTCGCATCGGCCAGCGAAGCAACATCTTCCCGACGAGCGACGCACTTCCCGCCGACGAGAACTAAGTGGCAGCCAACTCCCAGTTCGGGATTCGCAGCGATTCGATTTACCGCGTCGTCAAACGCGGGACCATTGGCCATCAGGGTCGTGCTGGTGAGAATTCCTTCGCGGTGAGCGCGAAGGATTCCCTCGTTCACACCACGCGTCATGCCAAAGTCATCGGCGTTGAGAATCAAGGATTTCATTTGGTTCGGAAACATTTTGCAGCCTCGCACCTGATGATAGCAAGCGCTTGCGAGCGAGCGCAGTTGGCATGCGTGCGAGCACCACGCCGGACTATTTCTTTTTGGGAAAGAAAACTCACGGTCACTGCGGAGAGATTGTGGAAATGTTGGCAGGCATTTTTGAAACCATTCCGTCGCCGAACCGCTAGGAAAATATAAATTTCTTGTAAAAGTTTTCAACAGTTCTGTTGAAAACCGTGTGGAAATGAACGCAGGGAAAGCAAGACCCTTCTGCAATGCAACGGTTTAATCCTCTTTGCACATATTCCGGGCAATCTGTAATCGTTGGCCGAAGAAGAAAGCAAGGGAGCGCGGGGAAACAAAAATTTTGGAGGACCGAAGCTAATACCAGCGAGGAGCAGGTTCCAGCTTGATCGCAATCGTGTCTTGATCTTTTTCGATGTCGTACCACTTGCCGTATGTGTGCAAACCCTTGGCAATCACCTGAATTAAAATTTTGCCTTGGGGCACCGCGGGAACTTTCACTGAACCGTCTTCGTTGGTCTTGAAACTCATTTCGGCGAGTTTGTCTTTGTGCAAGAATCCGCCCGGCTGATTGAAGCGGACGTAGACGCTGGCGTTTCCCACCGGCTTGTCTTCGCTATTCGTAACGCGGATCCTCAATCGAACCGTGGTGCCGGCGGGAGTTTGATCGTCCTTCTGGCTGGGTTTGTCCGTGGCGCTTGGTTGACTCTGGGTCATGGACTTATCTGGCTGGTTCGCCTGCGCCCGGCAAGGGTTGGCGGATAGCAATCCCGTGGCCAAAGCTGTGGCGACTGCCAAGAGAGAGAATAATCCGCGAGAGAAGGCGCAGCGGCTCATACATCCTTCTTGTACTCTAATCCAGGCGGTGTCTCAAGGCCATAAGTCCGGGGACGCTGGCGGCAGCCGACAACTGTAGGAAATGTAGAATGGCTTTAGAACCATGAACCTGAGACGTTTTTCAGCGGCAACGTTGCTGCATCCTTAACAACGCGTTGGGCGTTCGGTGTCGTCGCACCGCTCGCCTGTCGTATGATGAAAGGTCAAATCGCTGAGCCGATGCCGATCATCGAGGTCTGCTGTGAAACTCTAAGAGGCTATGCCGCTTGATTTTGCGAGTCGCGCGACTCTGCCCAGGATGTTGCTCTTGAGGTAGACGCCTGGATCAGGCGCAGCGCGTAGCCCAAAAATTCGCAGGAATCGTGTCTGGAGGAAAGTGATGGGTTTTTCGACCGATGCAATCCATGTGGGCCAGGAACCGGACGCGCTGACGGGGTCAATCGTCGCGCCGATCTATCAAACCTCGACCTACGTGATCGAAGAGATGGGCAAGAGCAAGGGCTATGACTATGCCCGCACCAACCATCCGAACAGAAAAGCTCTGGAGCGCACCATCGCCAAACTCGAGGGTGGTCACGCGGCTTACGTCTTCACTTCCGGCATGGCGGCGATTGATGCCGTCTTCCGCCTGTTGCGGCCGGGTGACCACACTATCCTTTCCCAGTCGGTGTATGGCGGCGTGTTCCGCATCACGACGCAACTCCTCGTGCAGTTTGGCCTGGAATTCAGTTACGTGGACACCTCCAATCTGGAAAAAGTGCGGGAGGCGATCAAGCCAAACACGAAAATGATTTACGTGGAGACTCCCACGAATCCCACGATGATCGTCACCGACCTCGCCGCCGTTGCAAAATTAGGACGCGGGCGAAATCTGACGGTTGTAGTGGACAACACATTCCTAAGTCCTTATCTCCAGCAGCCCCTCGCTCTTGGCGCGGACATCGTGGTCCACTCCATGACCAAATTCCTGAACGGGCATAGTGATTGCACTGGGGGAGCGGTAATCGTCAGCACACCCGAGCAGGCTCAGAAAATTTATTTTGTGCAGCGCTCGGCGGGGGCGGGCCTCGCGCCCATGGATTGCTTTCTGGTTTCGCGCGGCGTGAAGACCCTGGCGGTGCGCATGGACCGCCACAATTCAAACGGGATGGCGGTGGCGAAGTATCTGGCGGCTCATCCCAAGGTCAAACACGTCATCTTCCCCGGCCTTGCTTCTCATCCGCAGCATGAAATCGCCAAGAAACAGCAGCGTGGGTTCGGCGCCATGATTTCGTTTGACTTGGGACCGTTGGAAGCGGCGAAGAAATTTCTGAATCACGTGCGCCTATGCTCGCTGGCAGAAAGCTTGGGCGGCGTGGAGACACTCATTTCGCTGCCGGCGCTGATGACGCACGCTTCCATCCCGCCGGAAATCCAGATGCAGATTGGGATTACGCAAGGGTTGGTGCGCTTGTCCGTCGGGATTGAAGACGTCGAGGACATTATTGCTGATTTGGACCAGGCTCTCGCGCAAATATAGCGTTTACGCGTAAGAGTGAGCTTCCCGCTGCGCTTGGGTTGACATATAGACCAGCAGGCAGCAATCCATCTGGATCTGTTGCTCGCTAAGCGGGTTTTACTGACGCCGCAATCCAATCTAAATATGCGCGCGAACCCGCCGCGATCGGCAAAGCAATAATTTCCGGCACCTCGTAGCTGTGCAGCCTGCGCACCGCGTCGCGCACCGCCTCGAAGCGCTTCTTAGTCGTCTTGATCAACAGCAAGAACTCCTTCGCCGACTCGACCTTGCCCTTCCAGCGGTACGTTGACGCTACCGGAACCCCGATTTCGCTGACGCAGGCTGCCAGCCGCTGTCCGACCAGCGCGCTGGCAATTTTCCGCGCCTCTTTTTGTGACCCACAGGTGACCAGTACTATGATTTCATCGGTCAACTTTGCCGCCCGCCTGCCTTTACTCTTGCGACTCGCGCCGTTCTTGCGTGATTTTAATTCGCAGGCCAAGATACAATAGTCGCCCGTGACGAAACAAACGATCCATTTCGGAACCTCCGGCTGGCGCGGCGTGATCGCCGACGATTTCACGTTTGCCGGAGTTCGCCGTGCTTCGGCGGCCATCGCGGGACACGTCTGCGCGCAAAGCAAAAATCCTAAACTCGTTGTCGGCCATGATACACGCTTCTTTTCGCCGGAATTTGCGCGCACCGCCGCGGGCGTGCTGCGAAAGAATGGATGCGGAATCGTTTTCTGCCCGGAACCGACGCCGACTCCGGTGCTGGCGCATGCCATCATTCACAATAAATTCGATGGCGGCGTCAACATCACCGCCAGCCATAACCCCGCCGAATATAACGGCCTGAAATTCTCCGGCCCCGACGGCGGCCCGGCGCTGCCGGACATCACCAAGGACATCGAGAAGCGTGCCGCGGCAATGGCGGACGACGACGGTCACTTCCAGGAGATTGCAGACGATTTCGAACGAATTGATCCGCGCGGTCCTTATTTCGCGCAATTGAAAAAAATGGTTCGCTTTGATGTGCTGGCCAAAGCGAAAGGCAATTTTGCCTACGACGCGGTGCACGGTTGCGGCGCGGGCTGGCTCGATCGCATCCTCACCGACCACGGGATGACCGTCGAATCGATTCGCACCCGGCGAGACGTGCTCTTCGACGGAAGCGGCCCAGACCCTTCCGAAGAAAACCTTGCGTCGCTGAAGAAGCTGGTGCTCGAGAAGAAATCGCTCGCTGGACTAGCGACCGACGGCGACGCCGATCGCTTCGGCATTCTCGACCGCGACGGCACATTCGTGCAGCCGAATCACATCCTTGGGCTGGTGTTCGATTATTTGCTCGAGACGCGCGGCGAAAAGCTAGGCGCTTCGCGCAGCGTCGCCACCACGCATCTGATTGACGCCGTCGCGCGACTGCACGGCGTGAAGGCCTACGAAACTCCGGTGGGGTTCAAGTACGTCGGCCCGCTGCTGCGCGCCGGTAAAATTGCTCTGGGCGGCGAAGAAAGCGCGGGCATGACCATCCACGGGCACCTCCCCGAAAAAGACGGTATTCTGGCCTGCCTGCTCGTCGCCGAAATGATTGCAGCGCGCCAGAAGTCGCTGGGCGATCAGCTGCGCGATCTGTTTCGCCGCGTGGGTGCTGAATTTTGGCCCGTGCGCGAGAATTTGCATCTCCCTGCGGAAGCGCAAGACAAGCTGCCCAAACGCTTGCTGGAAAACTTCAGCGATTTCGCGGGACACAAAGTCGCCAAGATCGACCGCACGGATGGGCTCAAACTGATCTTCGACGACAGCTCGTGGATTTTGATGCGTCCGTCCGGCACCGAGCCGGTGGTGCGGATTTACACGGAAGCCGCGAAGCTCACCGCCGCTAAGAAATTGGCGGAGGAAGCGCGCGCGTGGATTACCCAATGAACCGTCACATCAATAAGCCGCCGCTGGAAAAAAGCGACGCTAACCCTCCGCGCCAGGCGTTCGCCGAGCAGTTGGGCGCGTTCCTTCGTCGCAACTTGTATTGGTTCCTGATTGCGGGATTCGTGCTGCTGCTCCTGCAGGATATTTTCGGAACGCACGGAGTGCTGGCGATGCGGCGCTCGCAGGCCGAAGCGCGGAAAATTCAGCAGGAAATTAATCAGTTGGACGCCGAAAATAAGAAGCTGCAGAACCACGTGAAGGATCTGAAGACCGATCCTTCGACCATGGAATGTATCGCCCGCGAGGATTTTGGGTTGGCGCGCCCGGGAGAATTAATTTTCAAGACGCAGCCGCGACCGACCGATCCGGCACATCCCGTGTCACCACAGCCCTGTTCTGCGCAGTGAGTAATCCTTAGCCTTGCGACCCGGCAGCAGGCTGCACCACACGGCGCAACCACGCCACCACTTCTGCGCCATTTCCCTTCCAGCGCGTGCGCGCCACGGACAATAAAACCATCGCGGTGGTAATGATCAGCAGGCCGAAGGTTGCCATCGCGATGGATTGCGCGCCCTTCTGCAGAATTGAGAACCGGCCGTACACAAATTCGATGTGCACCCAGTAAACCAACAGCGATGTCTGGCCCATCTGCACCATCGGGCTGAACGGGATTCGCGAAACTACCGCGCGACACCACACGTAGCTCAGCGGAAATAGCACCAGCAGAATACCCACTCGCGCCAGAAAAAAGTTGGGGCTGGTGTGCCAGTAGTCGTACACCGCGACGAGCTGCACCGGCCGCGCGTCCAGCCACATCGAAACATAGTACAGCGCGATTCCCAACGCGCCCAGGAACGCGACGGCTTTCGCCTGGTTCTTCGTCGCCCAATCGTCGAACAGGAAAAATCCCAGCGCCAGTCCCGCGAACGCAAAAGCCGCCCAGGGAAAAACCGGAAAGAGCCACGGCTGCGGAGTCTTGAACGTGTGCACGCCGTTGACGTAGGACTCAAGAAACCACGGCAGCCAACGCGGCCGCCACGTGGTGTAGAGCGGCGGCGTGGCTAGCGCGATAGCCGCCGTCGCTACCAGCGCGAGCAATAGATTCGCCGCGCGTGTGCGTGCGAACCAGCACACTACGCCCATCAGGATCATCGAGAAGCCGATGGTATTTAGAATGTCCACACGCAGCAGGTCGGTCCAGGGCGCCCAGGGCAGCCCGAGCAGATATTCCTGCAAACGGAAACCGTAACCGAGCGCAAGGATTTCTGCGCCGCGAAGAATCGTCTTGCGCGCGATTTGGTTCTCCGGCACGCCTTTGCGCCGCATCTTGTCTGTCACCAGTGCGAACGACACACCCGCCAGAAACAGGAACATCGGTGCGGGCAGCGTCCCGCTCAGCTGCGACCACTTGAAGAACTTCGTCTCGCGCGCGGATGGACTCAGCCACGAATCGTACGCATGCACCTGAAACATCAGCAGGCAGGCGAATCCCCGCAGCCAATCAATGTAAGTAAATCTTTCGGGTTTCGTAGCCGCGGGCATTCGTATGGCGTCGTTTTGAGCCGAACCAGAATCGCACAAGAATCACCGCGCCGGAACCCGAAAGAAAGACCAGCGGCGCGTTAGCTTACGAGAACGCAACTTGCCCGCCACCAGCGCAGAAGTCCGCCAAAACTTGCCGGTCAGTTTTCAGGGCTTGATCGGAGTGCCAAAGGGCATTGGACAAGACCCTTCCGCGTTTTTGCCGGGTTGCAATCGAATGTTGAGAGTTACGATCTCTCCCGCGTTGAGGTGGGCGGCCCTACTCTTGGACTTGTCAACAGTCCCTGGGAAATACCAAGTTTTGTAACCATCGAGCCACATTTTCACCAGAACGCCTGCGTTGGGAGGTACGAGGAGCCTGTAGTTGGGTTTGATCAGTCCGTTGCTGCTCAGGAAATTATTTGGTTCGGACGCTCGAATGAGTTCAACGCAAGGACTTAAGGGAGATCCGTTAACCGCATCAGATACGGTGCCCGTCAGCACTCCCGCTTTAGGTCCGAGTCGGAGGTTTACGTCGTCGTCAGCGTGCCCGGGGGACAGCAATACGGTCGCAAATTTGCCGTCGCTGTAGAACTGCTTGGACATATCAGGGTAGTCTTCATCCAATTTCTCCGCAGCTACAGCATATTTTCCCAACTGCAAATGAGGGATTGCGAAATGTCCGGTTTCGTCTGTTGCGGCGTGAGGGACAATCGCCCCCATGGGTCGACCCATAGGGCTCGCATAGACAGTTGCACCGTTTGCAGGATTGCCATTTTCATAACGAACGGTGCCTTCAATGACGCCGCTCGTGTCATCCGCGGCAGCAGATGTTGTTATACCGAGCCGAGTACGACAGCCGACAATGAGAGCTACAAGCACCAGAGATGTTAGTGCGGCGCGACGCATACCCAATTCTGGCACAGATTCGTTGAGTGTTGTTTTCGGTTGAATTGCTCCGCTGAATTCGCCGGCCGCGGTGGTTGCCTCAGCCTGTTCATTCATCTCGCAGTAACACACCTGCGCTATCAGTCTTCAGCCTATAGCACGCGCCACGGACGAACCAGCCGCACAGGAGCTGTCGAATGCAGCCATATGATCTGATCGTAATCGGCTCCGGGCCGGGCGGGCAGCGTGCCGCGATCCAAGGCGCGAAGGCCGGCAAGCGCGTGGCGATGATCGAAAAGCAGAGCGCCATCGGCGGCGTGTGCATCAACACCGGGACCATTCCCAGCAAAACAATGCGCGAAGCAGTTCTGCACCTCTCTGGCTTCTATTCCAAGAACTTCTACGGCGCCAATCGCGGGGCAGCGGCCACCATCACGATGGCCGACGTCATTTTTCGTATCCAACGCGTGGTCGAAAACGAGGTTGGAGTCACTCAGGACCAGCTCAAGCGCAACGGTGTGGACGTCCTCCACGGCACTGGAAAATTCATAGATGCGCATCACCTGCGGGTAGAGAACAGCAATGGCTACGCCGAAATTGAAGGCGAGTACGTCGTCATCGCTACCGGCACCAAGCCTGCGAAGAATCCGAAGGTACCCATCAACGGCCGCAATATTATTGATAGCGACCAGATCCTAAGCATGCCGCAGATTCCCAGGACGCTTATTGTGGTCGGCGGTGGCGTGATCGGCGTCGAGTACGCCTGTATGTTCGCCACGCTCGGTGTGCGCGTCATCATCGTCGAAAAGCGGCCACGCCTGCTCGAGTTTGCGGATACGGAAATGGTCGAAGCGCTCAGCTATCAGATGCGCGATCACCGCGCCACCATGCGCTTGAACGAAGAAGTCGAAAGCGTGGAAGCGTTGCCCGATGGCAAGGTGGCTGCGAACCTGGTGAGCAAAAAGCGCATCAACGCGGATGCGTTGCTTTACGCGGTAGGCCGCCAAGGCAACGTGGAACGGTTGGACCTGGCCGCGGCAGGCATTGAGGCAGACAATCGCGGCCGCATTAAAGTTGACGCGGATTTTCGCACCACCCAGCCGCACATCTTCGCCGTCGGCGACGTGATCGGCTTTCCCAGCCTGGCTTCCGTTTCCATGGAACAGGGCCGCATCGCCGCTGCACGGGCCTTCGGTCTGCAAGTCCAGACCGATCCCGAGAGCTACCCTTACGGGATTTACACCATTCCGCAGATTTCTTTCATCGGGAAGACCGAGGAGCAGCTCACCGACGCCGACGTTCCTTACGAAGTGGGCGTAGCTTACTATCGCGAAATCGCGCGCGGCCAGATCGCGGGCCATACCGACGGACGGCTCAAGCTCCTATTCCACCGCGAAACCCTGGAATTGCTGGGCGTGCATATCTTCGGGGAAAACGCCGCCGAACTGCTACACATCGGCCAGGCAGTCTTCAAGCTCAAGGGCAAAATCACCTACTTCGTAGATACCGTTTTCAACTATCCCACGCTGGCCGAGTGTTACAAGACTGCCGCGTTCAACGGGCTCAATCGGCTTACTTGATTGCCTGCTCGTCGGAAACTGGGCTAGCACTGAAGTTCCTTCCGGAACTGGCGCCCACTTCAGTAAAATCTTCAGCCGTGGCGAGGAACTCTCAGTCTTGGTCGATGAATCTGCCGACGGCGTTCGCCGCCTGGGCCGTGATCGTCGGACTCGCTGCGTTCTATGGAATTCGCCTGGGATACTCCGGCCGTTCGTTTACGCTTGCTCTCGCGGTGGCTGCGGCGCTGTTCGCGTTTGAGTTATTTCTCGCGGCGCCTCGCGTGCTCGAGCGAGCGCGTCATTTGTTCGGCGAACACGGCGCAGTGCTGGCGCCTCTGGTGCCGCTATTCGGGGTGCTGATCTACACGATCGGCGTCACCGCCAATTGGAAAACGGCGCTGCTCGGCGCGGCCTACACTGTGTTGCCGGCGCTGCTGGCCGCGACCTGCATCGGGAAACCCGCCGGCCAGTGGCAAGACTACGTGGCCGTGCTGCTGATCTGGTTGCCGCTTGAACTGCGCTGGAAGGGCCTCACATTCCTGTACGTGCTATTCCCTTATCCGCCGCAGCTGATGCATACGCTCACAATCCTGCTGGCGCTGAGCACAGGCGTCGCGGCGTTCGTGCTGCTGCGGCGGCTGGACGGAATCGGCTACGCGGTGGAATGGCGGCGCGGCTTCGCGTGGAATGTGACTCTCCACTTTGGAATACTAGCCGTGATCGCCGTCGCGCTTGGGCTGCGCATCGGATTCCTCACATATGCGCCGTCGCTCGCGCGCCTGCGCACCGCGCCAATTGAAGTCGTCGGAATTCTATTTTTCACCGCGTGGCCGGAGGAATTCCTGTTTCGTGGCGTGCTGCAGAATATTCTTTCGCGCACTTTCAAGAACCAGTGGGCGGGTTTGGTTGTGGCGTCCGTCGCTTTCGGCTTTGCGCACATTTTCCACGCGCCTTTTCCGAATTGGAAATATGTGTTCCTGGCAACGGTGGCAGGCTTGTTCTACGGCCGTACGTGGATCAAAACGGGGTCGCTATTTCCCAGCGCGATCGTGCACGCGCTGGTAGATATTCTGTGGCACATCTTGTTTCGCTAAACGCTGAGCGGCGTGCCGCCCCAATTTCGTTAAAGCAAAACCGATCAGGCTACTTCACAACTCCATGCAGCGGGCTCGAAGCGGTGGCGTAAAGTTTCTTGCTGCATGCGCCCAGCCAGAAACGCCTTGCGGCCGGCGTCCACGGCGGATCCCATCGCCTCGGCCATCAGCACGGCATCTTGCGCTTCGGCAATCGCGGTGTTCATCAGCACGCCGTCCGCACCCAATTCCATCGCCACAGCCGCATCGGAAGCGGTGCCCACGCCCGCATCCACGATCAGCGGTACTTCCGTGATGCGTTCGCGCAGAATCCGCAGGTTGGTCACGATTCTGGATGCCCATACCGGAGCCGATCGGCGCGCCCAAGCGGCATCACCGCGGCCGCGCCCGCATCAATCAATTTGCGCGCGACGATCAAATCGTCATTCGTGTAAGGTAGCACCACGAAACCTTCCTGCGCCAATATCTTCGTCGCCGCGATCAATTGCTCGGTATCCGGAAAAAGCGTCTGCTGGTCGCCGATCACTTCCAGCTTCACCCACTCCGAAAGACCGACTTCGCGTCCCAGCCGCGCGGTGCGCACGGCTTCGTCGGCGGTGTAGCAACCCGCGGTATTCGGCAAAATGAAAAAATTCGCCCGGTCAATGTAATCGAGCAGGGATTCTTTGGACTTGTCGGTGAGATTGACGCGGCGAACCGCAACCGTGACCATTTCCGCGCCCGAAGCCTGATGCGCGCGGCGCATTTCGTCGAAGCTGCGATACTTGCCCGTGCCTACGATCAAGCGCGAATTGAAAGCGCGCCCGGCAATCACCAGTTGGTCGGCCATCACGATTCTCCGAATCTCATTGTACAGCGCGCGAACTGCCCGAGGCGCGATTCCCGCCGGCCCGCACCCCGTGCACGGACGGCTCGCAGAGGTTATACGCGAAACCTTCGCCCGTTGCTAGGTTTGGGGCTACGCTCGGGGCTAGGCTTGGTGCTGCGGCCGCGGCTCTTCCACATCCGCGTACAGCCGCGAGATTGTGTCCTGATAACGCTCTTCGACCACGCGCCGTTTCATTTTCAGCGTATAAGTCAGCTCGCCGCTGGCATACGTAAAATCCTGCTCCAGCAGCGCGAAGCGCTTGGGCTTCTCGTATTGCGCGAGCGACGCCGTCAGGCGTTCAACCTCGCGCGAGATTAAATCGCGCACCCAGGGGTCCACAAGCATTTGCGAACGCGGCGCAAAATCACGCCCCTGCCGCTTCGCTTCGGCTTCGATGGCGGTGAAATTCAACACAATCAAAACAGATACAAACTTGCGCTTGTCGCCCACCACGATCGCATTCGTAATGTACGGGCAAGACTTCAGCATATTTTCGATTGGCGCGGGCGCAACGAATTTTCCCGCCGCGGTCTTCAGCAGTTCCTTCTTGCGATCGGTGATGATGAGAAATCCGTCCGCGTCGAGCTTCCCGATGTCGCCCGTGCGGAACCAGCCGTCGTCCGTCAGGACTTCGCGCGTCTCCGCAGGCTTGCGGTAATAGCCCTGCATCACGTTCGGTCCCTTCACCAGAATCTCACCGTCTTCCGCGATGCGCACTTCCACGTGCGGAATTGGACGGCCGACCGTGCCCACCTTGTTCGCCGTCGGCAAATTCGCCGTAACCACTGGCGCAGTCTCCGTCAGGCCATAGCCCTGATACACCGGCACATTCAACGACCAGAAAAACTCCGCAAGTTCCGGCGCCAGCGGCGCTCCGCCGGAGCAAAACGTCCGAATCCTACCGCCCAACCCTGCGCGAATTTTTGAAAAGACCAGCCGGTCCGCGATACTCCAGCGCAATCGCAACCCGCTGCCAGTCTTTTTTCCGTAAGCCCGCCACGGAACCGATTCCTGCGCCACGCGCAGTGCCCAATCGAAAATCTTGCGCTTCAGGCCCGTCTCGTGATGACCCTTCTCCAAAATATTCGCGTACAATTTCTCGAAAAATCGTGGCACGGCGGCCGTCATGGTCGGATGCACTTGCAGCAACGCTTCCGCGACGGCTTCGATCTGCTCGAGATAGGCAATCGAAACGCCGCGCGACAAGTACCCATAGCCCACCGTGCGTTCGTAAACATGGGCGAGCGGCAAAAATTCCAGCGCCACATCTTCCGGATAAAAAACATATTCCTTCAGCGAGTCGATCGCATTCGAGCTGAGGTTCGAATGGTTCAGCATCACACCCTTGGGTTCGCCCGTCGTGCCCGAGGTGTAAATGATCGTGGCCAGTTGATCGCTGGAAACTTCCTTCGCGCGGCGGCGGTATTCGGCGACGTCCGCGTCTCCGGCGGTGGCAATGAGCGTCTCGTAACGCAGGATTTCACCGTGCAGATCGCTGGGCGGAGCCACGGAAATTACGTGTTCGAGACCGGGCATGCGCTCGCGCGCTGCGGCAATTTTCCTCGCCTGCGCTTCGCCCTTGGTAATCACGATTCGCGCGCCCGAATCGTTCAGAATATAAGTCAGCCGGTCGGCGGACTCGTTGAAATAGACCGGCACGCTGGCCGCACCAAGTCCAGTGATCGCAAAATCCGCGACGTGCCATTCCGCGCAGTTCGGCGCGAAGATGCCGACGCGATCGCCCGCCTTGATGCCCAGTTCGCCCAGCGCTTTCGAAAGACCCGCCACGCGCCGCAGCATTTCGCCGGCCGAGATGGATTCCCAGCCATTCGCGGTCTTGGAAATTTGCGCTTTTGGATTCGCGTAGCGGTCGACACCGTCCAGGAAAAGTTTGTTCAGCGTGGGATAGTCCATGTGCTCTCAAACAACTCTAGCGTATAGGCACGGGACGCGCAACGCGATTGCCCATGGAGGTTGTGGAGACACGCGAAGCTTGTCGCCGCGCTACAAATCGGGCGCCCGTGTGCGATAAGATGCCTGCGGAGGGTTTCCATGTCGAAACTAGCCACCGAAGAAGCTTCCGGCTATCAACCGGTGCGCGCGCCACGCGGCTCCACGCTTTCCTGCAAGGGGTGGCAGCAGGAAGCGGCGCTGCGCATGTTAATGAACAACCTCGATCCGGAAGTCGCCGAGAAGCCAGAAGATTTGATCGTGTATGGCGGGCGCGGGAAGGCTGCACGCAACTGGAATTGCTATCGTGCAATCGTCGCGTCGTTGCGCTCGTTGGAAAATGACGAAACCCTGCTGGTGCAATCGGGCAAGCCGGTGGGAATTTTTCGCACGCATAGCTATGCTCCGCGCGTGCTGATCGCCAATTCCAATCTCGTTGGACACTGGAGCGATTGGAAGCATTTCGACGAGCTCGATCGCGCCGGCTTGATGATGTATGGCCAGATGACCGCCGGCAGCTGGATTTACATTGGCTCGCAAGGAATTCTGCAGGGCACGTACGAAACATTCGCCGCCGCGGCGCGGCAGCATTTCGGCGGCGACCTTGCCGGTAAATTGGTGGTGACCGGCGGTATGGGCGGCATGGGTGGCGCGCAGCCGCTCGCAGCAACTCTGAACGGCGCTGCGTTTCTGGGAATTGACGTGGACGCCGAACGCATCAAGCGCCGCGTGAAAACGGGCTACTGCGACGTGATGGTCAACGATCTGGACGAAGCCCTGCGCATCCTGAAAAATGCGGTGCGCAAACGCGAAGCCACTTCCGTTGGGCTCACGGGCAATTGCGCGGACGTGATTCCTGAACTTGCGCGCCGCGGCGTGGTGCCCGATTTGCTCACCGATCAAACCAGCGCGCACGATCCCATCGGTGGCTACATTCCGCAAGGCCTCGACGTTGCGCAAGCCGACGAGCTACGCAAATCCGACTCCGCCGCCTACGAAAAGCGCTCGCTCGATTCCATCGCGCGCCACGTAGAAGGCATGCTTGCGCTGCAGAAAATGGGTTCGGTCACTTTCGATTACGGCAACAACATCCGCACCTTCGCGTTTCAGCAAGGCGTGAAGAACGCTTACGATTTTCCTGGATTCGTGCC
Organism: uncultured Acidobacteriota bacterium; assembly: GCA_963786205.1. Lineage (GTDB taxonomy): Bacteria > Acidobacteriota > Terriglobia > Acidiferrales > UBA7541 > Palsa-295. Next base: position 719,203 of record CAWAYG010000005.1, on the reverse strand, counting down.
TGCTTACATTCGTCCGCTGTTCTGCGAAGGCCGCGGCCCATTCCGCTGGGCGGCGCTTTCCGGCGAACCTTCCGATATTCACCGCACCGACAAGCTGGTTCTGGAAATGTTTCCACACGACGAAATTCTTTCGCGCTGGATCAAGCTCGCGCAGAAGCGCGTGCGTTTCCAGGGACTGCCCGCGCGCATTTGCTGGCTCGGCTACGGCGAACGTGATCGCTTCGGCCTGGCGCTTAACGATCTGGTTGCGCGCGGTGAACTAAAAGGTCCCATCGTGATTGGCCGAGATCATCTGGATTGCGGCTCAGTGGCTTCTCCCTATCGCGAAACCGAAAAAATGCTGGATGGCTCGGACGCTATCGCCGACTGGCCGTTGCTTAATGCCCTACTGAATACAGCCAGCGGCGCCAGTTGGGTTTCGATTCACAACGGCGGCGGCGTGGGCATCGGCTACTCGCTGCACGCCGGCCAAGTGACGGTCGCCGACGGCTCGCAAGAAATGGGCGAGCGCATTCAGCGTGTGCTGACCAACGATCCCGGCATCGGCGTCGCGCGCCACGTGGACGCCGGCTACCCCGAAGCCGTCGCGTTCGCGAAAAAGTCGGGCGTAAAAATCCCGATGCGCAGTGAATAGCCCACGCATCTGATGCATCGCTGCCGCGCTTAGGCGGGAACCCCTGCCCCCAAGCGCGCAGACAGAGGAGTCACCATGATCGTAATCACCGGAGCCACAGGAAATACAGGCAAGCCCGCAGCCGAGGCCCTGCTCGCGAAGGGTGATAGAATTCGGGTCATCGGGCGCGACGCGTCCAAACTTCAACAGTTCGTGCAAAAAGGCGCGGAGGCCTTCGCCGGCACCGTGGAAGACGCCGCGTTCCTGCGCAAAGCGTTCGAGGGCGCGACTGCGGTATACCTGCTGATCCCGCCCGACTTGCAGACGAACGACTATCGCGGGCATCAGGAGAAAATCACGGCCGCCTATGTCGCCGCGATTGCCGAGACCAAACTTCCCTATGTCGTAACCCTCAGTAGCGTCGGCGCGGACTTGACCGAAAAATCCGGCCCCATCCTCGGCCTGCACCATCTGGAAACAGAATTGAACGCCATCAAGGGGCTCAACCTGCTGCACCTGCGTCCCGCCGGATTCATGGAGAATCTGTTCATGAGCGTGCAGCCGCTGCGCACTATGGGCATGCTGCCCGGCCCGGCGCCCGCTGACACGCCGGAAGCGATGATCGCCGCGAGGGACATCGGCGCGTACGCCGCCGCAAGATTACGCGCGCGCGATTTCAGCGGCAGTTCGGTGCAGGAACTGCATGGCCAACGCGACATCAGCATGAAAGAGGTCGCGTCCGTTGTCGGCAACGCTATTGGCAAACCCAAGCTCGGCTACATGCAGGTTCCGTTCATGATGCTCGAGCCGGCACTGGTGCAGACTGGCCTACCGAAATCCACGGTCGCTCTAATGATCGAAATGTGGAAATCGATGAACTCTGGCGCGCTGAAGTTTCACGAACCGAGGAGCGCGAAAAACACCACGCCAACTTCGATTGAAACCTTCGTGAAGGAAGTTTTCGCCCCAGCGTATTTGAGCATGACGGCGAAAGCATAGCGCCGCCTCGTTCGGAGCGCACTTGTGAATCGCCCGACTGGGCGATTCACGAAATCACCCTGGTCTGTTAACGATTCCGCATCGCCTGTAGTCTTTTGCTCCCTCTCGGCGTTAGTATCGCTTCACCCGTGCCCGACTTCCTCATCACCGGCTGCTCGCAGCTGCTGACCTTGCGCGGACCGGTCCCCCGCCGCGGTACAGCTCTCAGCGATCTCGGCATCATTTCCGATGGCGCCATCCTTATCCACGAAGACCGCATCGCCGCCATCGGTCCGCGCCGCCGCATCGAAAAGTTGCGCCAAGCGCGCCGCGCGGAGAAGATCGATCTCGCAGGCCGCGTCGTTCTCCCGGGCTTCGTGGATTCGCACACGCACCTGATTTTCCCGCGCAGCCGCGCTCACGAATACGAAGAGCGCATCGCCGGCGCCAGCTACGAAGAAATCGCAACGAAAGGCGGCGGGATCCGCTCCACCGTAAATAGCCTGCGCCGCGCCACTCCGAGCGCGCTAAAACAACGCGCCATCGCCAATCTGAATTTATTCGCCACCCACGGCACCACCACCATCGAATCCAAAAGCGGCTACGGCCTCGACTGGAAGAGCGAACTCAAAATCCTGAATTTGCTCTCCGAATTGCATCAGGAGCATCCGCTCGACATCCACTCGACGTTTCTCGGCGCGCACGTCGTTCCTGCGGAATATCGCAGCCGTCCGGAAGCGTACGTGAACCTGCTGGTGGATCGCTGGATTCCCACGGTAGCGATGGCCGGCCTCGCCGAATTCTGCGATGTTTTCTGCGATCGCGGCGCTTTCACCGTCGCACAGTCGCGCAAAATTCTCGCCGCCGGACGCGCTGGTGGCCTGGTCCCGCGCATCCACGCCGAACAGCTCGCGAACACCGGTGCAACCCGTCTCGGCATTGAATTGCAAGCGGCCAGCGCCGACCACCTGGAAAAAATCAATGCCTCCGACATTCGCGCGCTCGCACTTTCGAACGTCGTCTGCACACTGCTCCCCGGCTGCTGCTTCCATCTCGGCCTCAGTCACTACGCTCCGGCGCGCAAGCTGATCGATGCCGGCGCCATAGTGGGCATCGCCACAGATTTCAATCCCGGCACCAGCCCCACGCTAAGCATGTCCATGATTTTGTCGCTGGCCTGCACGCAGTTGCGCATGACTCCCGCCGAAGCCATCACCGCCGCAACCATCAACCCCGCCTACTCGCTGCGCGCGCACGATCGCGCCGGCTCCCTGGAAGTTGGCAAGTATGCGGACATCGCCGCCTTTGACGTGGCCGACTACCGCGAAATCCCGTATTATTTTGGTGTGAACCTGTGCGCCTTTACCATGAAGCGCGGCGCCGTAATCCACTCGAAGAATCTTTAACCACATGAAACGACTCGTCGAATCAGTTCCGAATTTTTCCGAAGGACGCGATCTGGCCAAGGTTGACGCCATCATCGCCGCGATGCGCGAAGTTCCCGGCGTGTATCTGCTCGACCGCGAAAGTGACGCCGACCACAATCGCAGCGTCGTCACCATCGCCGGCGAGCCTGATGCGGTGGCCGAGGCTGCGCTCCGCGGCGTCGGCAAAGCCGCCGAGCTGATTGACCTTACCAAACATTCCGGCGCGCATCCGCGCATGGGCGCGACGGACGTGGTGCCTTTCATCCCGGTCGAAGGCGTCAGCATCGAAGATTGCATCGCCCTCGCGAAAAAAGTTGGCGGCGAAATTTGGGAGCGCTATCACATTCCGGTTTATTTCTACGAAGCCGCCGCGCAACGCCCTGAGCGCGGCAACCTGGAAAATATTCGCAAGGGCCAGTTCGAGGGCCTCCTCGCGGAAGTTCCCAAGAATCCCGATCGCGCACCAGATATCGGCGAGCAACGGCTCCATCCCACCGCCGGAGCGACGGTCGTGGGCGCGCGCAAATTCCTGGTGGCGTACAACATCAACCTGAATACGCCGGACCTCGACATCGCGAAGAAAATCAGCAAGAACATCCGCTTCTCGAATGGCGGTTTGCGTTACGTGAAAGCCATGGGCGTGGATCTCCGCGCGCGTCAGCTCGCGCAGGTTTCCATCAACATGACGGATTTCGAGCAGACACCGCTGCATCGCGTCTTCGAAATGGTGAAGCGCGAAGCGGAACGTTTCGGCGTCTCGATCGTGGGCAGCGAAATCGTGGGCCTGATTCCCAAGCGCGCCATCGAACTAACTGCCGATTTCTATCTCCAGCTGGAAAACTTTTCCCCCGCGCAAGTGTTTGAGAACCGTATCGAGGCTTCGCTCAGCGGCAACCTTACGACGGAAGGCGCCGGCAAGCTCGCAGCGCTCGCGCAACCTTTTCTCGATGCGGTCGCGGAGCCGACAGCCACGCCCGGCGGCGGTTCCGTCGCGGCGCTCGCGGGAGCGCTCGGCGCCAGCCTGGGACAGATGGTCGCCAGCCTCTCGCGCAAGAAAAAATCGCAGGCCGCATACGTGGATCAGCTCAGCGACGCGCTGGCCGAATTTCAGACCTCTGCGCGCGCGCTTTCGGAAGCGATCGACCGCGACGCGGCGTCCTTCAGCCACGTGATGGCTGCTTACAAGTTACCGAAAGATACGTCTGAACTAGAGGGCCAGCGCAACGCCGCGATCCAGCAGGCGCTGCACGTCGCAGCCAGCGTTCCGCTCGAAGTCGCGCGCCAGGCCGCGGAAGTATTTGACCGGCTCGGGCAACTGGAAAGCATCTCCAGCCCGTCTATGTATTCAGACATCCGCGTAGGAAGATTGATGGCTGCGGCGGCGGTTCGCGGCGCTCTGGAAAATGTCGCCATCAACCTGGAATCCATAACAGACAGCGAATTTGGCACCAGGCTGCGCGCGGAAGCCGCAACTCTTGCTGCGCGCGTCGCCGAAAGTCCGGTCGCCGTGGGCCGGTGATGATTTACTTTTGAGGATGAAAGTAAGGAATTGAACTGAGGGGATACCCAATGACGAAAACAATCATACGCAGCGCAATCTTAGGCCTACTCGCCTTCGCTCTGGTGTTCGGCACCGTTACCATCGCTCCGACGCGCACCTCGGCCGGTTCGCTTAGCACGGCGATCATCGGCATGTTTCCGAAATCCGTCGGCGAATTTTCCTACGCCGACCTGAAAGCCGCGCGCAAATTTCCCTGGTTCACGCAGCTCTACGGCCAAGTGCTGCCGCCGAAATTCCGCCAGTTCGAACAGTTTCTCGGTTCCTCCGGCGTCGACCCGAATTCTCAAGTAGAAGAGATCGCGTGGGCCAACATCAGCAGCGGCAGCGCTGACGACGTCGTCGGCATCGCGCTCGGCCAATTCGATCCTTCTTCGGTGGAAACCAAACTCAAGGCGCAGAAGGTTCCCTCCTTCGAAGTCCAGGGCTATCATCTTTACGCCTTTGGCAGCGGAGCCGCCGCCGGCGACATTCTTTTCGTCTTCTTCGATTCCAGCACCGCCGCTTTCGGAAACCGCTCGGTTCTCGAGCATCTCATCAACGTCCGCATGGGCGGCGAAGAAACGCTTCTCACCGGCAAGCTTTTCCCGCTGATCACGGAAGCCAACGGCAACGGCATCATCTGGGCCGTGCTGGACAAGGACCACACGCATCTCGCCATGCAACAGCTCGTTCCGCAGGCAGGGCAATTCCCGCAAGCTGCCGCCATCATCGGACGCCTGCACGCCATGATCATCAACATCAATGCCGATAGCGGTGTGGACGCGCACTTCCAAGCAGTCTGTGATTCGGTGGACGATGCGAATTTACTAGGCGCGGCCATGCAGGCGGGCATCATGTACCGCAGATATCAAGAAGCGCAGGGCAATCCATCGCTCGCGAAAACTCTGGATCAGGTGAAGGTTACGCCCACTGGCGACCGCCTGAAAATCGAAGCGCCCGTAAGCCAGGAAGAATTGTTGTCGCTGATTCAAACCAAGGCTTTCGCCGCGCCGATGTGATCGAAGTTTCGCGCAACGGCGGCGGGTCTCGAGACTCGCCGCCGCGCGAACTTCTGCATCCAAGAGTTCTGACTTCGCCCCCACTGCAAAATTCACACCAGGAAATCCACGCGTGGCCGATGAATAACTGTGGAAGTGTTTTCTTGAAGTTACAGCAAGAAGCGAAATGACAGGCTAAGCCTTGTCCTTGCGTCCATCGTCGCAATACTTGATTAGCGTCATGCGCGAGAGGCCGCCGCTCGTCGCATACTGCACGCGGTCCACCTTTGTCATCTGCAGCGCCCGGCTCAATCCCGCCCCGGGATCCCCCGCCGCATCTCCGATGAACGTATCCAGCCCCGCGGTAGGTAGCGCCTCTCCGGTATGTTCGATCGCCACTTCCACGCGATCCGGATAATCCGAAACAATCACCCGCACCGTTGGTTCCCCGTTCGCCTGACCTTCCATCAACGGAAAAGTCTCGCGGCACGCTTCTTCCACCGCTGCGGTGAGTCCCTGCTGGCCCGCTTCCGACAAGCCGCAGCGCTGAGAAGCGTGCTGCACCACTACAGCGATCGCCCCGAAAAACCGGGTATCCTCGTGCAGGATTAGTTCGGTGTGCGCCGGCTCGTTACTCATTCGGGATTACTCATGGACTAGTGCTGCTCGGCGTCGGCCACTCGGACGTCGCAGGCCTCGCGGCAGTCTGGACAATAGTACATTCCATCCACCGCCAGCCGTATATTGTATTGCGATTGGCAGAAACAGCAGAATTTCTCGCAGGTGCACTGCGATTCCGGCTTGTCACATTGCGAACACAGTGTAAGCACCGTCGCCGCCTCTGGGTCGAATACGCGCCTATTTCGCTCAGCTCATAGTAGGACATGCGCGACACAGCCACAAGCGTCTTGCACTCCGTGATTCCCTGCTCCGCAAGCGGGCGATTCGATGCGCCGTGCGCTCTGCCCCGCAGCGCGCCGAAAATGACCAGCGGTCGCGTTCCTTGACACTCCAAAAATCGCATGCTACGTTCGATATTTCGCCGCGAGAATGAGAAACCCTCTGTGAACACATCGGCTGCCGTGGAATTGCGCAAGACCGCTCTGAATTCCGTCCATCGTCGGCTGGGCGCGAAGATGGTCAATTTCGGCGGCTGGGATATGCCTTTGGAGTATTCCGGAATCATCGCCGAACACCAGGCGGTGCGCACGCGGGCGGGGCTCTTCGACGTGAGCCACATGGGCGAACTGGAAATTCGTGGTTCTGGCGCGTTGCAGCTGGTGCAGTGGGTCAGCTGCAACAACGCCGCGAAATTGAACGTCGGCCAGGCCCACTATTCCGGCCTGATGACTTCCCGCGGAACGTTTGTGGATGACTTGCTAGTGCACAAAATCTCGGACACGCATTATTTGCTCTGCGTCAATGCCGGAAATCAGGACGACGATTTTCAGCACATCGTCGCAAACAATAAATTCGACGCCGCAGTCGAAAACGCCGGTCCGCGTTATTCGCAGCTCGCGATTCAAGGACCGCGCGCCGCGGAAATTCTACAGAAACTCACTCCCGCGCCGCTCGACACCATCCGCTACTATCATTTTACGTTTGGCAAAGTCGGCGGCGTTGATTGCCTGATCGCACGCACCGGATACACCGGCGAAGACGGTTTCGAAATCTATTTCGCGCCCGAATACTCCGACAAACTCTGGACCGATCTGATGCAGGCCGGAGAATCCGCCGGAATGATTCCCTGCGGCCTCGGCGCGCGCAATACTCTGCGCCTGGAAGCAGGCATGTGCCTCTACGGCCATGAAATTGACGACACCACCACGCCCTGGGAAGCCGGCCTCGCTTGGATCTGCAAGCTGGAGAAGGCTCCGTTTCTCGGCGGCGATGCTCTTGCGCAACAGAAGCAATCCGGCCTGCCGCGAAAATTAATCGGATTCGAAATGCTCGATAAACGCATCGGGCGCGACGGTTACCCGGTGTTGATCACCGGTCAGGAAGCAGGCCGCGTTACCAGCGGTTGTCCCGCACCGTTCTTGAAGAAAAATATTGGTATGGCTTACGTGCCGCCGAACTCGAACACCGTCGGCGCGGAAATCGAAATCAGCATTCGCGGTCAGGCGGCGCCGGCGCGCATCGTCGCTCTGCCTTTTTACAAGCGTCCGCAATAGGTCGCGCGCATCCAAACGAGAGGGGCACAATGTACCCAGCCGACTATCGCTACACGAAGCAGCACGAATGGATCAAAGTTCAAGGTGACATCGGCACCATCGGCATCACCGATTACGCCCAGCAGGAATTGGGTGACGTTGTTTTCGTGGACATGCCCAAAGTCGGCGCCAAGATTGCCACAGGCGCTTCCTTCGGCAGCGTAGAATCGGTAAAAGCCGTCAGCGAAATTTACAGTCCCGTTTCCGGCGAAGTCACCGAGACCAATCCTCTGCTCACCGACACGCCGGAAAAAATCAATACGGACCCGCACAACACCGCGTGGCTGATCAAACTGAAGCTCGCGGATCCGAAAGAAGTGGCGAGCCTGATGGACGCCGCCGCCTATGCGACCTATATCGCCGAGCAAGCCAAGGAACACTCCGCCTGATGCGCTATCTCCCTAAAAGCCCTTCGGAACGCCAGGAAATGCTGACTGCCATCGGAACGCGCTCGGTCGAAGAGCTTTTTACATCCATTCCGGAAAAATTTCGGCTGCGCGCTCCGCTGGATCTTCCTGGCCCACTTTCCGAAGCAGAGATCATTCAATATTTCCAGGCGCGCGCCGCGGAAAATGCGCGCGGCTACGTTTCTTTTCTCGGCGCCGGCGTGTACCAGCATCTGCGTTCCGTCGCGGCCGACGCGCTGATTCAGCGCGGCGAATTTCTCACTTCTTATACTCCGTATCAAGCCGAATTCGCGCAAGGCACGCTCACCGCCATTTTCGAATTTCAAACTTTGATGTGCCAGATCACCGGCCAGGAAGTCGCCAACGCTTCGATGTACGATGGCTCAACTGCGCTCACCGAAGCCGTGCTGATGGCCGAGCGCCTCTCCAGCCGCCGTCACGTGCTTGTCGCACGCTCCGTGCATCCCGAATATCGCCAGGTTCTGCACACCTACGCAAAAAATCTCGGCCTCGAAATTGAAGAAATTGGCTACACCGCGTCCGGGCAACTCGATCGCTCCGCGCTAAAGCCTGAAGCACTCGCGCGCACCGCCGCGATAGTCGCGCAATCTCCGAACTTTTTCGGCGTCCTGGAAGAAATCCCGGCGCTGGCCGAAACCGCGCACGCCTCGGGTGCGCTGCTCGTCACCGCCATCACCGAAGCCGTTTCGCTCGGCATCGTTCGCCCGCCCGCCGAAGCCGATATCGTCGCGATCGAAGGCCAGGCTTTCGGCATCCCTCCCAGTTACGGCGGCCCGTACGTCGGCGTCATCGCCACACGCGAAAAATTCGTCCGCCAGATGCCCGGCCGCCTCGCCGGACAAACCACAGACGCCGCCGGCAATCGCGGATTCGTGCTCACGCTCGCCACACGCGAACAACATATCCGCCGCGAGAAGGCCACCTCCAACATCTGCACCAACGAAGCGCTCTACGCGCTCGCCGCCACCATTCATCTCTGCCTGATTGGCAAAGAAGGCTTGCGCGAACAGGCGCTGCAGAATCTCGCGAAGGCCCGCTTCGCGCAGGCCGAACTTGAAAAAATTCCCGGCGTGCGCCGCGTCTTCACCGGCCCCACGTTCAACGAATTCTCGCTGGAATTCCCGCGCTCGGTGAAAATGATCAACGCCGAGCTGCTGCGAGAAAAAATCATCGGCCCATTCGCGCTGGGCACGCAATATCCCGAACTCACCAAACGCGCCGTTATCTGCGTCACCGAAACCACGCCGCGCGCCGAAATCGAACGCTTCGCCGCCGCCGTGCGACGTATTCTGGAAAGACCCGTTTAAGGAGTCGTAAGGTTTGAATCCCAAGATTACCGATCTCGAAGCGCCGGCCAAAAACGTAGGCAAAGCTCGCGCGCACGTCAGCCAGAACGAAGGCCTGATCTTCGAACAATCCGCGCCCGGCAAACGCGGAATGGAACTTCCGCCGCTCGACGTTCCGGCCGTGGATCCTGCTAAAGCTCTAGGCTCCGAATTCACGCGTGATGCCATCGAAGGCTTCCCCGAAGTCAGCGAAATCGAAGTGATCCGCCACTTCACGCGCCTTTCCACCTGGAATTACGCGATTGATCTCGGCATGTATCCGCTGGGCTCTTGCACCATGAAATACAATCCACGCGTCAACGAATTCGTGGCCCGCCTTGACGGCCTCGCCTCCGAACATCCCGAGCAACCAGCGGAAGTTTCCCAGGGCTGCCTGCGCATCCTGCACGACCTGCAGAAATGTCTGCTTTCCATCACCGGAATGGATGCGGCCACGCTGCAACCCGCCGCCGGCGCGCAAGGCGAACTCACCGGCCTGCTGATGATTCGCGCGTACCTCGCGAGCCAGGGCAACCCGCGCCACAAAGTTCTGATCCCCGATTCCGCGCACGGCACCAATCCCGCGTCGGTGGTGATCGCCGGATACGAAGTGCAGAACATCAAATCCAATAGCCGCGGCCAGATTGACACCGATCACTTGCGCGAATTTGTTACCGACGATGTCGCCGCGCTGATGCTCACCAATCCCAGCACCCTCGGCGTCTTCGAAGAACGCATCGCCGAAATTGCAGCGATCCTGCACGAACGCGGTGCCCTGCTTTACATGGACGGCGCCAATATGAACGCGCTCGCCGGCGTCACGCGCCCCGGCGATTTCGGTGTGGACGTGATGCACCTGAACCTGCACAAAACTTTTTCGACGCCGCATGGCGGCGGAGGCCCCGGCGCCGGCCCTGTGCTAGCCAAGAAAATCCTCGAGCCGTTCCTGCCGATCCCGGTCGTCGTTCAGAAGCCGGACGGCACGTACACCCTCGACCACAATCGTCCGAAATCCGTGGGACGCGTCCGCGCCTTCGCCGGAAATTTTGGCGTGCTGCTGCGCGCCTTAGCCTACACGCTCGCTTACGGCCCAGGCATTCGCCAGGCCACCGAAGATGCCGTGCTCAACGCGAATTACATTCGCAAAAATCTTGAGCCCTATTTCGATCTCCCGTACAATCTGCCCTCCATGCACGAAGTCGTCTTCAGCGACGCGCGCCAGAAAGTGAAAGGCGTGAACACCATGGACATCGCCAAGCGCCTGATTGATTACGGCTTCCACCCTTACACCACGGCATTCCCGTTGATCGTTCCGGGCGCGATGATGATCGAGCCCACCGAATCGGAATCGAAGCAGGAGTGCGACCTTTTCATTGACGCGATGCGCTCCATCGCCGCCGAGGCCGATGCCACGCCTGATTTGGTGAAAACGGCTCCGCATTCCACACGCGTCGGCCGACTCGACGAAGTCGCCGCCGCGCGCAAACCAATTCTTCGCTGGAAACCCGCATAGCGCCGGCAATCGTTGAGAGTCATACAGAAGGGCGTCCGGCAGAGCCACTCGCGTGTTTTGCCCGTTTGCTGGCATAATGTAAGTGACTATCAGAATATTTGGGTTTTGCTGAAGCGCTATCGAACAGCAGCTGAAAGAGGACCAACGTGACACCCGAACAAGGCGCATTTCTCGCAGAGATTTTCCTGCCGCAAGTCCAGAAGGAATACCTAACCACTCGCCGTGTTCTTAAAGCGATCCCGATCGCCAAAGAAAGCTATCGCCCGCACCCGGACTCGCGCAGCGCCTTCGAACTCGCCTGGCATATCGCTTCTTCGGATGTCTGGTTTCTCGACGGCTTCCTCACCGGCAAATTCGAGATGGAAGACGACGTGATGCCCGCGGATCTCGGCACCACAGAAGACATTCTCGCTCTCTACGAAGACAGCTTCGAATCAAAGTTACCCGAAGTCAAAAAGCTTTCGCCCGAATTCTGGGCGACCCCTATACCCTTCTTCGGTATTTATAATCACGCAGCCGCGCTCTACCTCCAGTTCATGCTGCTCCACGCCATTCACCATCGCGGCCAGCTCGTCGCCTACCTTCGCCCCATGGGGGCCAAAGTCCCCAATATTTATGGCGGCAGCTTCGACGAACCCATGCCCGAGCCGAGTGGCGAGTAGCCTCACTTGAAGCGCGCCTTTGATTTTCGCGTCTGCTCCATTAACGCGATTTGCTAAACGGCCTGTCCGTCAGTAAGCTGCCCGAAGAATATGGACGAACTTCGGTTAGTTACCCTTCGGCTCGAACTCATAGCCGCCACAGTGAAACTAGCGCAGGCTGAGAGAAATGATTTATGCGCATTTGCCGGCCTGCTCGAAGTCCCGAGGCCTGTCAGTTGGCCGCCGCCTCTGAATGACGAACATTCTCAACAAGCGTTCTTAGCCTCCTTACAAAAGGCCGCATCGCATGACGCCGGCTGGAATTTGTGGTTCTGCATTCGGCGAGATCCACGCGAATTGCTCGGCAACGCGGGATTCAAGGGCACGCCGCGAGACGGTCTGGTAGAAATTGGCTACAGCATGCTGGAAGCTCATCAGCGGAACGGATATTGCACAGAGGCCGTTCGCGCTCTCCTCGGCTGGGCGCTTCAGCAGCCCGCAATGAAGATCGTCATTGCTCACACATTGCCTGGTTTGACGCCCTCCATACGTGTGTTGGAAAAGTGCGGGTTCACCTTTGTCGGCGACGGCCCTATCGAGGATGGTATGCAGACCATTCGTTACGAGCTAACGCGAGAGGGTTGGGCGCCAGCAGCGCCCTAGCGAGTAAACGTGCATCGGTCTCTTGCGGGAATACTGTCGTATTTGAGAGTACGAAAGGCACACAGTCGCAAAAAGGGTCACGGCGAACGTCGCAAAGTTTCTCGAGATTCGCCGCTCCTCACTTCTTGTCGGATTCATCCGGCTTCGTTGTAATGACGCCCGCGTCGGTAATGGTCAAGTTGCGAGCGCTCGCCGTGGCGGGGCAGTTGGCATCGCGCTCCTCGCGTACGAAACCAACGCTCGGATTCCAGAATATCCTGACCTTCATCGGACACGGCGTCACCGGCTGCCCCTGGTCGCCCGAATCGTCGCGCTCGCTGTCCTGGGCGTATTGGTGCACGGGTTCGACGTCGAGCGTTGCATCCAGCGTCCCCTTCTTGCGTTCGATCGCCGCCGCGAAGGGTTCGGTCCGCGTCCTGCCGCAGGACGTGTATGTGCCGAACTCCGAAGCGATGCGCACCGCACTGAACACAAATCGCCCGGTTCCGGAATTGAATCCCGCTGCAAGCCAAATGATTTCGTGCGACATGCCTTGCTTCGCCGTCACTTGCCACAACGACACCTTGGGCAACGATTCTAGAGCCTGCAGCTGGAAAGAAGGCCCAGCATCGTCCGCAAATTTATCAGCAGCCTTGATCAAGGCCCGAACCACATATCCGCGGGTGTCGGGCGCCGACGGGACATCGATGGTCAACACGGATGAAGGCTCGTCCACCAGCGACTGGGGAAGAATCTCGAACGCAGCACTCTGACCTTGAGAATCTACGACGACACCAAAATAGCGTGGCTCGAAAGAATTGTTGCCGCGGGATGCCAGCACCACAGCCGTCGCCCGAGCGTCAGCAGGAGCGTATCGTCCGAGGACGGTCACCGCGCCCAGGCCCGGAACTTCCGGCGTCTTGTCCTTCAACCCGTTGGAAGTGCTCCAGGCAGCGACAGCGTTCAACGTGGGCGGGTCGCCTTCCTTGACCGTGTAGGGCGCGTCCGCGCCGCTAGCTAAATAGAATCGGTGCGTGACGGGCGGCGTGAAGTCGCCAGTTTCGCTCGACGTGCACAGGAAGTCCGACTTCGCGGCATCCCAGTCGCACGCGAGAGATGTTGTGGGCGCGCTGCCGTTGTCCCAAACTCCGCAGGCGCCTCCGCCCTCGGCGGCGACACATTGCAGAACGGACAGCACCGATGGATGCAGCGTCCGAAAATCGAGAAACAGGATTTTCTGCTCCACCGCTTCCGTGCTGGCTCCGACCTCGCGGCGCCACCAGGACACTTCGAAAATGGGGACGTCGTTGTTTTTCAGCGCCAGGGAAACTGCCGGCCCGGGGTCGGCGTCCTTATCAATTCCGGATTCCGGGCCCGTATCGCCTTTGGTGCGCCTAAAAAATTCGAGATTAGGGCTGTCCTCGCGGTCGTGAACGATCCTGAACCAGGACTCTTTTTGATTTCGTACCGCGCGCACGTAGAGAGAGACGTCTGATTCCTCGGGGTCGTTCTCGCCGGGGTCTTTTTCCGCCAGATAAATATCAACCTTCTGGTAGGGGAACTTGGCGGCCGCGATAGGTTCGACGGAAAGCGCGGGTTTGGATTTTTGCAGGCTCGCAATTTCTGCCGCTGGAGCGGCTACGAGATGAAACAATTTCTTGTCGAGCGAGACCGGATTACCGAAGTTCGAAGAGCAGGAGATTGCGCCGAAGGGTGTGGCCTCTTCCTGTGCCGTGAGAGGAGGTGCGGCAGGGCAAATCACGATCGCCAAGGCAACCGCGGCTGCGAGAGGCAGCGCGGACCGCGGTGTCTTCATAACGCCTCAGAGAGAACGGTCGCCTACACACGACGATCAGCACGAACCGGTCAGTTTGCGCGCGCATCGTGGCGCGGAAACTAGCCCGAAAGCCGAAACTGCCTACTTCTTGTCGATCTTGGCCTTTTCGATCGGCAGGCCGCGTATCGCCGCAGGAGCCACTCTCTGCGTCGAAGTGAGATCCGCCGCCGCAATCGCCGCCGGGAACAGCGCCGTGCGGCCATCTGAACTGGCGGCCGCAGCCTCAGTGAGGCGCTCTGACGCGGGAGACGGCATCGGCACCAACGCTCCCTCGGCTTCTTTCAGGAACGTCAAGCCCAGCTCCCCGCCGTGCCAATCAATCGAAATCACGTCGCCCAGCGACACCTGCTCCGTCGCCAGCAAACTTGCCAGCGGATAAACCACGTGCCGTTCAATCGCGCGCTTCAAATGCCGCGCGCCGTATTTCATGTCCGTGCCTTCTTTCAGCAAGAACTCCCGGGCCGGCTGCGTCACACGGAACAAGAAGCGTCCCTTCGCCGTTTCCAGCACGCGCTGTTGCACCATGCCGAGTTCGATTTCCAGAATTTGTTCCAGCTGCGCCGAGCGCAACGGATGGAACACCACCGTCTTGTCGATGCGGTTCATGAATTCCGGCGCGAATTTTCGCTTGGCCGCTTCCGACGCCGTCTTCTCAACTTTCTCGTCGAGACCAGCTTTGGTCTCCGCGCGTTGCAGCGGCGCGAATCCCAATCCGCCGGTCATGAGTTCGGTAATCTCCACGCCGCCCAGATTCGACGTCATGAAAATCATCGTCTGCGACAGGTCGACTCTCCGGTTGTCTCCCAGCGTCAGCGTGGCCTTATCCAGAATGCCAAGCAGCAATTGCCACAGCGCGTCGGACGCCTTCTCGATTTCGTCGAACAGCAAAAAGCTGATCTTCAGCTTCTCGGTGTGATACTGCGCCAGCGCTTCCTGCGTAATCAAAGGATGCGTCTCGCGGTGCCCCAAATATCCCGGAGGCGAGCCAATCAATTTCGCAATCTCATGCGAGTGCTGAAATTCCGCGCAATCCACCTTGATCACCGCGCGCGGATCTCCAAACAGCACTTCGGCCGTAGCCTCGACGACGCGCGTCTTGCCCGCGCCCGTCGGCCCCAAGAACAGCAAATTTCCCACCGGCCGTCCCGGCGAATTCAGTCCAGCGCGAAACACCTGGTACAGGTCAACCACCGCTTGCACCGCTTCGTCCTGTCCCACAATCTTCCGTCGCAGCCCGGCTTCAAAATCCCGCGACTCCACGCTGCGTTGGGTTGGGTCTAATTGTAGTGCCTGCGCGCCCACGTTTTGCTCCCTACCGGAACTTTCTGCCGCTTTCCGGATTGCGCGGTTCCGTGCGCTCGAATTGATCCAACTTCACATCGAGCGTTGACCGCAACAACCGTAATTGCGTGACCAGTTCACGGCTTGAATTGGCTCGATCTGCCAAAAGCAACATCGGCGGTGACAGGTCGGCCAGGTCCAGGTTAAGGTTTCGCAACGAATGCATCAGGTTCTGCACATACGGCGACCGAATATCAAATAACTCGATCCGCCCATTCACCTGCTCACGCAGGTGCGACCAATCCAGATCGAGAAACGGGTGATTGCGCGATACCTTGCGAACCACGTCGTCCGTTATTCGCGGCCGTTCCCCGAGCCGCGCCAAATGCAACTGCTGCACCTTGCCCTGCCGGCGCACGTTGTGCACCAGAAAGTAGGTGTTGCCTTTGCGTCGAACAAAAGCCACAACACCTCCTTTTCGAGCGGGGCAGCTACAACAACCGCACTGCACGACTACAAGCTTAGATGCTGATACGTAGTGTATGGGTGGTCCACTACAAGAGCAATAGTACGAAAGGTTGGAGTTGCCTGCACTGTATCGTATCCGTCATTACTTGCTGCAGCGTCTGAAACCGGCGCGCGCACTTCTGTCGCAGCGCTTACGCCCACAGGTTGGCGCGACGCGACCGTCTCGATTCGATTAAACTGTCGGCGGAGGTGGGCGATGTCCTGGGATCCAGTCTATCGGCTTGTGAAACAAATTCCCCGCGGTCGGGTTACTACTTATGGGGAGCTCGCTAAAGCTCTGCGCCTACCTGGCGGCGCTCGCGCTGTCGGCTATGCCATGGCTGCAACTCCGAACGGCCGCGGCATTCCGTGGCATCGCGTCATCGGCGCCGGCGGTAAAGTAACCATGCCCGAGCCGCACGCCAGCCTGCAGCGCCGCCTGCTCGCCACCGAAGGTGTGCCCTTCGAAGGCACCAGAATTGATATGAAGTTGTACGCGTGGTCGCCGAAATCGCGCGCTAAATCTCGCAAACCAAAACGCAAGCCTGCCCGTCGAGTCGCGCCGAAATCACGAGTGTGATATAGAAGATAGCTCCACAATCACTGAGGACATTCTTCGTGCCGGAACCCATCATCGCCGTTGAAGGCCTGTTCAAAAGCTACAACTCCAACGGTGTCACCGTCGAAGCCGTCCGCGGCCTGAGCTTTTCCGTCCAGGAGGGGGAGGTTTTCGGCCTGCTCGGTCCCAACGGTGCCGGAAAGACCACCACCGTTGAGATCCTGGAAGGCATGCGCACGCCCGACCGCGGCACCGCTCGCGTCTGCGGCCTCGATCCCGAAAAGGCCGGCTCCGAGTTCAAGCAGAAAATCGGCGCTGTGCTGCAGTCCACTTCCCTGCCCGATAAGCTTCGTGTGAAGGAAGCGCTCGATCTGTTCGCAAATTTCTACACCAGCCGCGCCGACACAGAATCGCTGCTAAAGCGTTTTCAGCTCGAGGAAAAGCGCAACGCCTTTTACAGCCACCTTTCCGGCGGCCAAAAACAGCGCCTCGCGCTGGCTATGGCGCTCGTCAATAATCCGCAGGTCGTGTTTCTCGACGAGCCTACTGCCGGCCTCGACCCGCAGGTCCGCCGCGAAATCTACGACATCATCGAGGAATTGCGCAAAGACAAAAAGACGGTCCTCATCACCACCCATTACATCGAAGAAGCGGAGCGCCTCTGTGACCGCGTCGCCATTGTGGACCACGGCCGCATCATCAAGACCGGCACGCCGCGCGAACTCAAGCACTCTTCCGCTGGAACCACGCGCATCGAAGTCCGTCTCGCTCGACCGCTCACGGACGACGTCCTCAGCACACTGGAGGGCGTCGCCGACTGCCGCGACTTCGACGGGACCTACGTGCTCCATTCAACGCTGCCGCCGCGCACGATCGTCGCGTTGGTGAAGCAACTGGAAGCGGAAAACAATGAATTGCAAAGCCTGGAAATGTTCTCGCCCTCTCTCGAAGACGTCTTCATCGAGCTGACCGGCCGCAGGCTGAGGGACTAAAAAATGGCCTCGAACGTCCTGGCGAATACATGGACTCTCACCAAAGTCCGCGTCCGCCTGGCCATGCGCAATCGTACTTTCTTGTTTTTCAGCCTATTTATGCCGCTTGGCTTCCTCTTCTTTTTTGTCATGGTTTTCAGCAAAGGCGATTCTCCCTGGACCGCCTTCATCCTCGGCTCGATTCTCACCATGACGGTGATGGGCAGCTTTTGGGGTCTCAGCGTTCAGCTCGTGACGTTCCGTGAAACAGGCATTCTTCGCCGCTTCCGCCTTGCGCCGGTGGGCGCTGGCCCCATGCTCGCGTCCAGCATCCTGGCGAATTACATCCTGGTAGTCCCCTCCGCGGCCATCGAAATTATGGTGACCAAGTGGGGCCTGCACATGCAATCGTGGGGCAACCTGTGGGCGATGTTCCTGCTGATTACCGTTGGTTCGGCGGCGTTTTCTGCATTCGGTCTGATCGTCGCCAGCGTAACCAACACCATGCAGGAAACTCAAGTTATCAACCAAATCATCTGGACAGCTTTTTTGTTTCTTTCCGGCGCCACGGTGCCGCTCGCCAGATTTCCTCATTGGATTCAGGGCGCGTCGCTTTTCATCCCTGCCACTTACCTCGCCACCGGTCTGCAGTTCGCCGCCACGAACCTCGCCACGCTTACCGAGATCGCTACCGACTTCGTCGCGCTCGCTCTCGGACTCGTGGTTGCTTTCGAAATTTCCCGCCAGCTCTTTCGCTGGGAGCCCGAAGCAAAAGTTCCTGGCCGCGCCAAACTCTGGGTGCTCGCCGCGCTAGTCCCTTTCGTGGCCTTCGGCATCTATGAAAATGTCGCCGGCCATCGCCTGAACCGCATCCGCCAGGATTTCCAGATGCTGGACACCCGCGAAGCGCCTCCTCCACCATCCGACGTACACTGAACCCGGAACATTCCTGGATTATCAACGCCGCACCTTAAATCTAAATCCACACAGCTCGCTGTCACATCCAATCAAGACGCTGTTGCCCGTTGATATGACGGCGCTCCCGCGGATTGGATGAGCTTGTGTAGCCGTAGCTTGGTCCCGGCTTTTTCGCGACGAAATGGGCGGCCTGTCGTTCAGAATTGATCGGCCCCTACTCTCGCGAACGCTGGATTTCGGCGCGTCGCAAGCGTAAAACAGTTCGTAGCATTCAGGCCGAATACCGTTTCACGGCCGCGAAAATTCCGTCACACAGAATCTAGCAGTACACAGGAGGCACGTATGCAACGCAGCGCCACAGCAGTCTGGAACGGCACCTTGAAAGACGGAAAGGGCAGCATCAGCACTCCTAGCGGCACGCTTACCGACGCGCCCTACTCCTTCCTCACGCGCTTTGAGAACGCCAAAGGCACGAACCCCGAGGAATTGATCGGCGCGGCCCACGCCGGCTGCTTCGCGATGGCTCTTTCCGCGCAACTGAGCACCATGAATTTCACTCCGGAAAGCATCAAGGTCACCGCCACCGTCTCTCTGGAAAAACTCGAAGCCGGCTGGACCATCTCCAAAATCCATCTCGATCTGGCCGCGCGCATCCCGGGGATTACTCAGGCTGCGTTCGAATCCGCGGCCGCCAGCGCCAAAGCCAATTGCCCAGTCTCGCGCCTCTTCAAAGCCGATATCTCGCTCGCGTCGGTTCTGGAGCAAGCTGCATGATCGTTCCGGTCGTCATCGGCCTCTGCATCATCGCGGTCATCCTGCTCGAAGCATTCGAAACCATCATTTTGCCGCGCCGCGTCTCGCGCCGCTTCCGTCTCACGCGCGCGTTCTATGTTTCATTGTGGATACCCACCAAGGCCTGCGCCCGCCTAATCCGCTCCGCCAAAACGCGCGAATCGTTCCTCAGTTTTTTCGGCCCTCTCTCCCTGCTGGTTCTCTTCGCACTCTGGGCCGCCTGCCTGATTCTCGGGTTCGGTTTCTTATACTACGGCAACACTCCGCACGACCCCACGCGGCCGTCGCTTGAAACCTGTTTTTACCTCAGCGGCACCACATTTTTCACCCTCGGCCTGGGTGACGTCACTCCACACACTCGCATCGAGCGCATTCTTTCGATCTTCGAGAGCGGCCTCGGTTTCGGTTTTCTCGCGCTCATCATCAGCTACCTGCCGGTCATCTATCAGGCGTTTTCCAAGCGCGAGGTCAGCATCGTTCTGCTCGATGCTCGCGCCGGTTCGCCGCCCACCGCCGCCGAACTGCTGCTCCGTCATGCCGGCCCGCATGGGCTGGACGCGCTGCTGATCCTTTTTCGTGATTGGGAGCACTGGTCCGCAGAGCTGCTCGAGAGCCACATCTCGTATCCCGTCGTCAGTTATTTCCGCTCGCAGCACACCAACGAGTCCTGGCTCGCGGCTCTCGCTGCGATCCTCGATTCCACGGCTCTACTGATCGCGACGTCCGACAACCCTTGCTCGCGTCAAGCCCGGCTCACCTTCGCCATGTGCCGCCACACCGTCGCTGATCTCGCGCAGGTTTTCTTCGCCAAGCCGCGCGCTGCAGGCCCCGACCGCTTGCCTCTCGAACAATCCGCTCGCCTGTACGCCAGTCTTGCGCAAGCCGGCTATCAACTTCGCAACGATGAGGCTTCCAACCAAAAGCTGAAAGAGCTGCGCGGCATGTACGAACCGTATCTCCACGCTCTCGCGCGCTACCTGTACGTCGAACTGCCGCCCTGGATTCTCGCAAGCCACATCACGGACGACTGGAAAACCAGCGCCTGGGGCCGCATCTCCGGCTTTTCCGGCCGTGGGGACGCCGTCCAAGACATCGAGGATCACTTCTAGCGTTCTTACCCGATATTCGGCCGCATCTTTCGCGCTGCCCGCGACTCTAATCAACCAAGCCGCGCCAATCTTTATTCATGCGAGGTAAATCTCATGACCATACGACTGGAAAACCTCGAGGCGATGATTCGCGGCGAGGTGCCTCCTCCTCCGATCGGCCAGCTCATCGGCTTCAGATTAGTCGCCGTGAAGCCCGGCGAGGCGGTCTTCGATTTCGAGGCCAGCGAAAAACACGCCAATCCCATGGGCACACTCCACGGCGGAGTTCTCTGCGATGTCGCCGACGCCGCCATGGGAGTCGCCTTCGCTGCCACCCTGGAAGACGGCGAATCCTTCACCACTCTCGAACTAAAAATCAATTTTCTGCGCCCGGTCTGGAGCGAAAAATTGCGCGCCGTTGGCACGGTCGTCAAACGTGGCAACACTGTCGGAATGGTTGAATGCGACATCACCAACGCCTCCGGCGTCCTGGTCGCGCGCTCCTCATCCACCTGCATGGTTCTGCGCGGCGCACAAGCAACGGGTCGTTGACCCATATCCCGACCCGGCCTTTCATGTCGACTGCCCCATCTCGCTCTTATCCGCTGTTCTAATCGAGGACGCACCCGTCCCACCATCGGACATTTACATCCACCGGCTACTCCGTCGCTCACCACAACATCTTAAAAACAAATGTATTAGTCGCGCGTCAAATCGGAGATGGACTTGCTCTCACGAGTACCGCTTCACCGCCGGACGCGTCGTCCGGCGTTGACCCCGGGGTTGATGGATTGATGGAAGGTTGAATCGAGGAGCGCATGAATCAATTCCTTCAAGACGTCCGTTACGCCTGCCGCATGTTACTCAAGACTCCCGGCTTCACCTTGGTCGCGATTCTGACCCTGGCCCTCGGCATTGGCGCGAATATTGCCGCCTTCAGTATTGTTGACGGCGTCTTGCTTCGCCCGCTTCCCTTTACTCATTCCGAACAGCTGGTGCGCGTATTCGACGATCTGCGCACCTCGAACACCAAGGACGTCGGCATGTCGGTCCCCCAGTTTTGGGACTATCGCGATCGCGCCGGCGTCTTTCAAGACATCGCCGTCATCTGGCTCACTCCCGCGAACCTCACGGACGTAGAACGACCCGAACGCATCGAAGTCCTCGCCACAAGCCCGAACTATTTCACCATGCTGGGTGTGCAGCCCGCGCTTGGCCGGGTCTTTACGCAAAAAGACGACGTCCCCGGCTTCATCAACGCCGTCGTCCTAAGCGACGGCTTCTGGCGCCGCGAATTCGGCGGCGACCCCAAAGCTATCGGCAAGAGCATTCGCCTCGATGGTGATCTTTACGAGATCTTCGGCGTAATGCCCCCTGGATTCCACCATCCAGGAAAAACGATAGAAACGGAAGAGGACGCGTACATCGCCGCCGGTTACAACGCGCTGCCATTTCCCGTGCCGCCGCTCCGTTCTGTTCGCATGCTTCCCGGCGCTATCGGGCGTGTGAAGCCTGGCTTGAGCGTCGCGGAAGCGCAAGCTCGCCTCGAAGCGTTTGACGCCGGCCTGGCCCGCGATTACGCCACCGATTATCCCGCCGCCGCAGGCTGGGCTCCTCGCCTGGTCTCCGTGCAGCAAGACCTCACCGCGAACGTCCGCGCCGAACTTTTTGTACTCTTCGCCGCTGTCGGCTTCGTGTTGCTGATCGCCTGCGTAAATCTCGCGAATCTTCTCCTGGCCCGCGCCTCCGGACGCCACCGCGAAATTGCCATCCGCCTCGCTCTCGGCGCCGGACGCGGCCGCCTGATTGGTCAGTTGCTCACCGAAAGCGTTCTGCTCGCTTTCGTTTCCGGCTGCGTTGCCCTGATTACCGTGGTCGCACTGAAAAGTGCGCTGCTGAACTTTGCCCCCGCGGATATCCCGCGGCTCAGCGAAGTAACTATCAGCCCTGGCGTTCTCTTGTTCGCGCTTGCGATTTCGGTCTTGACTGGCGTGATCTTTGGCCTCGCGCCCGCGCTGCAAGCCGCCAGCCCCAATCAAATCACCAGTCTCAGAGAAGGCAGTCGCGGCTCCGGCTCCAGCAAGCGTCAGATGCGCGTCTCCAGCGCGCTGGTCGCCTCTGAAGTCGCGCTTTCTCTGATCCTCTTAATTGGCGCGGGCCTCTTCCTGCGCAGCTTCTGGCAGATCCTGCAAGTTCGCCCTGGCTTCAACCCGCATCACGTTGTCACCGCGCAAATGTGGCTGTCGGTCCCGAACGACCCTGCTCAAAACCGCTATCTCACGGTTCCAAAGCGCGCTGCCTTCATGCGTGAAGTGCTCCGCCGCGTCTCCGCTCTCCCGGGCGTCGAGGAAGCCTCCATCGGCGGCGGTGGCAGCCTGCCACTTGCCCGTGCGCGGAATCAGGTTCCCTTCGCGATTGAAGGCAGACCCGGGGACTCCGAACGAGCACCAGTCGCCGAATTTGCCTCGGTCAGCCCCGGGCATTTCCATGTGCTGGAAATCCCTCTCCTCTCTGGAAGAAACTTCACTGACGCCGACGACGATAAGGGCGAGCCGGTTGCCCTCGTGGACGAAGCCTTCGCACGCCAGTACTGGCCCGGCGACTCTCCAATTGGCAAACGCATAAAACCCGGCTCCTTCCTCTCCACTACCCCTTGGTTGCACATTATCGGCGTCGTCGGCAACGTGAAGTCCGATTCGCTCGAGACCCAAGCGGTCCCGCATATCTACCTCTCAGACTTTCAATCCCCTTCCTACAGTTCCGTCGTCTACGCCCGTACGGCCGGCGATCCCGGTAAGATCGGTGACGCCATTCGGCACGAAGTTCAATCGGTCGATCCGGATGTGCCGGTGTTTGCAGTGCGTTCCATGGAAGAAGTGATCGCCAGATCCATGGCGGAGCGCCGCTTCGCACTGGAAATTCTGGGCGTCTTCGCGGTTATCGCGCTCTTGCTTGCCTCGATCGGAATTTATGGCGTGATGGCCTACACCTTCAGCCAGCGCACGCATGAGATTGGGATTCGCATCGCGCTTGGCGCGCAGCGACAACATATTCTCCGCATGGCGCTAGGAGAAGGCATGGTCTTGGTAGCCTTCGGCCTAGCCGCGGGCCTATTCGGCGCCCTGCTCCTGACCCAATTCCTGCGCTCGATGCTGTTCGGCGTGAAGCCGACAGATCCCGTGACGTTCATCGCCATCGCCGCACTCCTGACGGCCGTAGCGCTGCTAGCCTGCTACATCCCAGCCCACCGCGCCACACGCGTAGATCCGCTGGTAGCCCTGCGCGAACAGTAGTCCGCATTTTTGCTGTTGGTCGTGGTGGTGGTGATGGGGCAGGAGTTGTTGTTGTTCGCAGTTTCCCGTATTCATTTTTTATTTTTCTTTTCGTTTTTGACTTTATCTGTGGTGCCTTTGCCTTTGCTTTTCTCTGCGTCACTGCGGTTCATCTTTCTCTGTGTCCTCCGGTTTTTCTCTGTGTACTCTGTGTTAAAGCTTTGAGGTTTTGACTTCTTCCCACCCGTCCAAATTGGAGCATCCGCCTCGACACAACCACTCCACGACGGATTGACACCGCGCCATCCGTGCTCTACTCTGCCCTCGTAGCCATTTTTAGATATTTTTCGCGAGCGGAGCCACTCAATGCCCATCCCCAAGACTGAAAAGATCTGGCACGACGGCAAGTTCATCAACTGGGACGACGCCAAAATTCACGTCCTCTCCCACGTGGTCAGCTACGGCTCCGCCGTCTTCGAAGGCATTCGCTGCTACGAAACCGAGCAAGGCCCGGGAATTTTCCGCCTGAAAGAACACATGCAACGCCTGCTGAACTCTGCCTACATCTACCGCATGGAAGTTCGCCACACGCTCGACGATCTCTGCAACGCCAATCTGGAATTGCTGCGCGTGAATAAAATCGGCGCCTGTTACATTCGCCCGGTAGTTCTGCGCGGCTACGGCGAAGCGGGCGTGGATCCCGTCGGCTGCCCCGTCGAGGTCTACATGGCCTGTTATCCCTGGGGAAAATATCTCGGTGAAGAAGGCCTGCGCAACGGCGTGGACGTCTGCGTCAGCTCCTGGAATCGTCCCGCGCCCAACACTCTGCCGCAAATGGCCAAGTGCGCCGCCAATTACATGAACTCCCAGCTCATCCGCATGGAAGCCCGCGCTAACGGCTACGTCGAAGGCATCGCCCTCGATACCAACGGCTACGTCAGCGAAGGCTCCGGCGAAAATATATTCATCGTCTCCGGGGACACAGTCATAACTCCGCCGCTATCGAATTCCGCGTTACCGGGAATCACGCGCAATTCAATCATGACCATCTGCAAAGACCTCGGCATTCCCGTCGTCGAGCAAATCATCCCCCGCGAAATGCTCTACATCGCGAACGAAGTGTTCTTTTGCGGCACCGCGGTTGAAGTAACTCCGATTCGCTCGATTGATCGCGTCAAAATCGGCATCGGTTCCCGCGGCCCCACCACCAAACGCATCCAAGACGAATTCTTCGCCCTAGCCGAAGGCAAAAAACCCGACCGCCACAACTGGCTAACCCCAGTAGGCGTCCCCGCCGCCGCCGTCCGTTAAAGATCTCGGCGCGTGCGGCTCTGTACGTCCCCATCTTTTGACCTATCTCTGCTAATTCAGTAGAATCGCGCGCGGCGCAAGCACGATCACGTCAAACGCATCGCGCCGCGATATCCTGGGAGCGCCGCTTGTATAGCCTGACGCAAAAATTGCTCGCCGAATTCTTCGGCACTTTCGCAGTGGTTTTCTTCGCGGCGGGCGCCCTTAGCGCCGACCAATATCTCCGCTCCTCGGGTCAAGGCAGCATTACCATCCTCGGCCTCGCCCTGGCCTACGGCCTCACCGTCGGAATCATGGTCACCGCCATCGGACACATTTCCGGCGGCCACTTGAATCCCGCCGTCACCGTCGGCTTCTGGGTCAGCCGACGCCTGAGCACCATGCAAGCTCTGCTCTACTCGGTCGCGCAACTTCTCGGCGCCGTAGCCGCCGCCTACACGCTGGTGGTCATCATCCCGGACTCCAGCTGGCGCCCCGAAGCCCTCGGCTCCATCACACCAGCGCTCGCGCCCGATTTCACGCGCCTGCACGGCATGCTCCTCGAAGGCGTGATGACGTTCTTCCTCGTCTTCGTTTTCTTCGCCACCAGCGTCGACGCCAAAGGCGCCTTCAAGAAAGTAGCCGGCCTAGCCATCGGCCTAGCCGTCACCGTTGACGCCCTCTGCGGCCTTCCCTTCACCGGCGCGGCCGTCAACCCCGCCCGCGCCTTCGGCCCCGCCCTCGTCACGCGCAACCACTGGGCCCACCACGGCGTTTACTGGGTCGGGCCGCTACTAGGCGGCGTCCTAGCCGGCGTAATCTACGACCGCATCTTCCTCCCCGACCAGCCCCCGATTTAACGCACTCCCGACCTGTCCCAAAGTTCAGGTTGTCCATTTCGCACCATCCTCGCCCGCTCTGCCTTGCAGCGTCCTCAATCCATGCTAGCTTGACTAGACGCTCCTTCGAGCACAGGACTTTAAATGGCCATCAATATTGACGATCTGCTGCGCCGCGCTGTCGAAAGCCGCGCCTCCGACTTGCATCTGAAAGTCGGCAACCACCCCTATCTTCGCGTTGATGGCATCCTGAACCCGCTCAGCGACGTGCCGCGCATCACGCCTGAAGAAATGCTCTCCATGGCCTTCAGCATGATGACCAATCGCCAAAAGCAAAAGTTCAAAGAAACAGCCGAACTCGATATGGCCTATGGCGTCGCCGGTCTCGGCCGTTTCCGCGTCAACGTTTTCCAGCAACGCGGCAACGTCGGCATGGTGCTGCGCGTCATCCCCACAAAAATTCGCACCATCGAAGAGCTCGAGCTCCCGCGCATTCTCTCCACCGTTTGCGAAGAGCAGCGCGGCTTGATTCTCACCACCGGCACCACCGGTTCCGGCAAATCCACCACGCTCGCCGCCATGATTGACCGCATCAATTCGCTGCGCTCCGAGCACATCATCACCATTGAAGACCCGATCGAATATCTGCACCGCGACAAGAAAGGTTTCATCAATCAGCGCGAAGTCGAGGTGGACACCGCGTCCTTCTCCACCGCGCTGCGCGCCGCATTGCGCCAAGACCCGGACGTCGTCCTGGTCGGCGAAATGCGCGACCTGGAAACCATTTCCACCGCCATTCTCGCCGCCGAAACCGGCCATTTGGTTTTGTCCACCTTGCACACTCTGGACGCGACGGAAACCATTCAGCGCATCATCGCCGTCTTTCCGCCACCCGAGCAAAAACAAATTCGCCTGCAGCTTGCCGGCACGCTGAAAGCCGTCATCAGCCAGCGCCTCGTGCGCAAGGCCGATGGCTCCGGCCGCGTCCCAGCCGTCGAAGTCATGATCTCCACCGGCTACATTCGCGATTGCATCATCAACCCGGACAAGACGCGCATGATCCGCGACGCCATCGCCGCCGGCGTCAGCCAATACGGCATGCAAACTTTCGATCAATCGCTCTTCGATCTCTACTCGCGCAATCTGATCACCTTCGAAGAAGCCATTCTGCGCGCCAGCAATCCGGACGATTTCCGTCTGCGCGTCCAAGGCGTCCGCTCCAGCGCCGATTCCGCCCGCGAAGATATGGAACGCGCCATGTCCGAATTCGACAGCACCAACGCCCCCCGCCGGTAGCAGCGCAGCGCGGATCTTTGCCGGATCGACGGACCGTCGCGCCCGTCATCCTGAACCCGCGAAGCGGGTGAAGGATCTCTCTCCGCTTTTTTTCCCCGCACCCCTCTCTCTGCCCCTCTGCGCCTCTGTGCCTCTGTGGCAGATTTTCCTTTGCCTCCTCCAACTCCTATACTTCCTCCACCTCCTGCTCTATCCTCAACCCATGCGTTCGCGTCAACCGACCCGCAAGCTCCTCACTGAAACCGAGCTCTACATGTCCGCGCAACGCGCCCTGATGCGCCGCGCGCATTCCGTCTCCGAAATGAAAAAGCATCTCGAGCGCCGCGCCGAAAATAAAGATCTGATTCCCGCCGTGCTCGCGCGCCTTCGCGAACTCAACTATCTCGACGACGCCAAATACGCGCTGAACTACGCCGCGCAGCACGCCAAGCTGCGCCGCCAGGGACGTTTCCGCATCGCCCGCGAACTGCGCGCCCGCGGCGTCCCCGACCGCCACATAGAATCCGCCGTGGACGCCGTCTTCGCCGAGACGGACGAAGCCAGCCTCGTCCGCGCGCGCCTCACCCGCCGCCTCGCGCATCTCCGCGGCGCGCTAGACCAAAAAAAGATCGCCTCCCTCTACCGCAATCTCCTCGGCGCCGGTTTCTCCTCCGACATCATCCGCGCCCAACTAAAAGGAATCACCCACGGCGACCTCCCCGAACTCCCCGACGGCGCCGACTCCGAACTCTCCGAACCGTAAATAGGAGTGCCGCTGCCCGCCGCGATAAAATCGCCGCCATAAGAAGATTTTTCACTCCGTCCTTCGTCTAAGCCCCACAGCAGCCCACGGGGAGTTCCATGAAGCCGAACTTCGTAGCAGCCTCCGAAAAACGGGAGCCTGGCGCCAATCGCAATCCACATTCTGGTTTGCGCATCTCGGTTCCGGACGCCGCACCGCATGCTTTGCCGATTTCGGACACTCTGCTTCTCCGAGGGACGCGCCACTAAATTCGCACCAGCAACTCCCAAGGAGAACTTCAGATGAAGAAACTCTTGATGTCTGCAATGGCTCTGGCTCTGCTGCTCACCGCCAGCGCGTCCCGCAGTTTCGCGATGTCCGGCCCGGCCACGCAATCCGCTTCCTCGACGCAAGCGAAGGACACGACTCCGCCCAGCTACGACATGAAGCCGCAATCCCTGCTCGACCTCGACGGCATGCACACGAAATTTGTGGACCTGGCCACGGCCGTCCCCGCTGACAAATACAACTGGCGGCCCGCCGAAGGCGTTCGCTCCATCGGCGAAGTCTTCCTGCACATCGCCAACGCGAATTACAACATCCCAAATCTGATGGGCACGCCGCTTCCCGCTGGCTTCGATCCCAAAACTTTCGAAAAGTCCACCACCGACAAGGCTCAAATCATTGACGCGCTCAATAAATCCTTCGCCAGCGCGCACGCCGCGATCGAAGCGATGACCAACGCCGATTTCAATAAGCCGCTGCCCAAACTCGGCCCCGACGCCAACTACGGCGACGTGGTCTACATTCTCGTCACCCACGCGCACGAGCACCTCGGCCAATCCATCGCCTACGCCCGCATGAACGGCATCGTCCCGCCGTGGACCGCTGAAGCCGAAGCGAAAGCCAAAGCCAAGAAGCAAGCCGCGCCGGAAAACTAGCGCGACGTTGGCCCGCCACGACGCGTCGGGTTGGTAGGGGCGGCTCTTAGAGCCGCCCCTACGTTGTCCCTCACTGCCGAATGCCAAAACGTGCGAAAAAGGCGCGCGCAGACCTCCTATTTTCGACCGATTAGAAAAAATAAGGCGTGTGGTTTCAGTGGGATAGGACAATTTCTAATTGCGGTACTGTCGATTAGGAATTGCGTGTTTGGTGAGTTCTGATTGGTGAGTAATGACGCGTGATTTGTGGGTTGCGGTTCGCAGCCCGTGGCCCGCGACGCGCGAACGGCGGGGAGGCCGAGGTGGGCGGGCGTCAGAGGCGTCGGGCGCCCGGGGAAATTATGCGATCGTGGGTGCGATTTCATTTTTTTGGGTTTGCGTTCGAAATTAACACTGAAGAGCTGTGAAAGCAGCTGGGTGACGGGACAGAATCAGTTCAAGCTGGTCGAAAAAGTATCCAACCTGTACCTTTTTCCGATGACAATTTAGGACAGCTGTACTTTTCTCATTGGGCCTCATTCGGCGTCATTCGGCCTCACGCTGCCTCACGCGGCGTGGCGTTGCGACCGCTGTAACCCTCTGCGATAATGAACCGTTTCGACAGAGGATATCCTTGACTGAGAAGCAGTGGACCGGCAACGAAGTCCGCAGCACATTCCTGAAATTTTTCGCAGAGCGCGGACATCGCGTGGTGCGCAGCTCTTCGCTCGTGCCCACGAACGATCCGACGTTGCTTTTCACCAATGCCGGAATGAACCAGTTCAAGGACGTATTCCTGGGCCTGGAAAAGCGCGATTACAATCGCGCCACTACCTGCCAGAAATGCGTGCGCGCCGGCGGAAAGCACAACGACCTGGAGAACGTCGGCTTCACCAACCGCCATCACACTTTTTTTGAAATGCTTGGGAATTTTTCCTTCGGCGACTACTTCAAGAAGGATGCCATCGCCTTCGCGATGGAGCTGATCACTTCGCCCGATTGGTACGGCATTCCGCTGGAAAAACTCTACTTCACCGTTTTCGGCGGGGCGGAAATTTCGGTGGGGAAAATGCTCGCCCCAGATGACGAAGCCGCAGCTTTGTGGGTCAATATTGGCGCGCCCAAGGACCGCGTGATCGAAATCCCCGGCCTGAAAGATAATTTCTGGGCCATGGGAGACACCGGCCCCTGCGGTCCGTGCAGCGAGATTTTCTACGACATGGGCGTGGCGGCCTCCGACCAAGGCCACACTGACTGTCAATTCCCGTGCGACTGCGGCCGCTACGTGGAAATCTGGAACCTGGTCTTCATGCAATTCAATCGCGACGCCTCCGGCAACCTCAATCCTCTGCCGAAACCGTCTGTGGACACAGGCATGGGCCTCGAACGCACGACTGCGGTCCTCGAGCACGTCATCTCGAACTACGACACGGACCTGTTTGTTCCGCTCACCAAGCGCGCCGCGGAACTTTGCAGTGTTGATCTCAAGAAAGAAGAATCGCTTGAGGAAGGTCGCGGTGGCGCTGCTTCGCTGCGAGTCGTGGCCGATCATGCTCGTGCCACAACCTTTCTACTGAACGACGGCGTCGTTCCCTCCAACGAAGGCCGTGGCTACGTGCTTCGGAAAATTATTCGCCGCGCGATTCATCACGGCCGCCTGCTCGGACAGGAACAGCCTTTTCTCTACCAGATGGTATTCGCCGTCCGGGACGAACTGAAGGACGCGTACCCCGAACTCGTCGAGAGCGCTGAGCGAGTATCGGGAGTTGTGAAGGGCGAAGAAACACGATTCACGCGCACGCTCGATGCCGGCTTAGGTCCACTGGAAGACGATGTCTACAATTTCGCGCTGCAGTCGGTTCGGCCGGGTCCTGGTGACAAACTTGAAAGGAACAAGGGCGCACGCGACGAGGAACGCGCCGATCTGTACAAGAAAATAAGCGACGCGAACCAGACGGGAACCCGCCTCACCTATCCGGGAAAGAATGCTTTTAAGTTCTACGATACGTTCGGGTTACCGTTGGACTTCATTCAGGACGCAGTGCGTGATTTCGGGCTGGATTTCGAACAGGAAGGCTTCGAGCGCGCTATGGAGGAACAGCGCACGCGGGCGCGCGCCTCATGGAAGGGCGCGCACAAAGACGCGGCGAATCCTGTTTACTCGAAGCTGGCGCAGACGCACAAGACCGAGCAGGATTTTTATCATGGCACGAAGGCGCGCGACGCGCGCATTCAAGCTATCGTCACGAAAGATGGCGCGGTGAACGAAATCAAAGCAGGCACCGAAGCTGAAGTGGTGCTCGATCGCACTTCAATCTACTCCGAATCCGGCGGACAAGTGGCCGACACGGGGGGCTTCTACGATAATTCCGGTGCGCTGGAAGTTGCCGAAGTGCGCGGGGCGTACTACCCCGTCACCGGGCTGATCGCACATCGCATTGTCGCGAAAGAAGACCTGCACGTCGGCGATCACGTCGCCACCATCGCCGATCCCGAGCGGCGCGTGCGCGACATGCGCAACCACACGGCCACTCACCTGCTAAACGCCGCGCTGCGCAACATTCTGGGCACGCACGTAAAACAGGCCGGCTCGCTCGTCGCGCCCGATCACCTGCGTTTCGATTTTTCGCATTTCGCACAAGTGGATCCCAGTGAACTCGGCGAAATCGAGCAGCAAGTGAATGAAGAAATCCGCAAGAATCTGGAAATGCGCACGGACATCATGAATATTGACGACGCGCTGGCTTCCGGCGCGCTGGCTTTCTTCGGCGACAAGTATCCGGAAGCGAACGTTCGCGTCGTGACTATTCCCGACGCTTCTACGCCGCGGGGTTTCTACAGCAAGGAACTTTGCAGCGGCACGCACGTGGTGCGCACGGGCGACATCGGCGTTTTCAAAATCATCGGCGAGCAATCCGTGGCTGCGGGAGTTCGCCGCATCGACGCCATTTCCGGGGATCGAGCTCTCGCCGAGTATCAGAAGTCGCTGGCGACGCTGCGCGCCGTCGCCGGAATGTTGAACGCGGGCGAAGACGAAATCATCGCCGCGCTGGAACGCCAGTTCGAAGCCACCAAGCAGCTGGAAAAGCAGCTGGAGGCACTGAAACGCAAAGCAGCGGGATCGCTGGCCGGCGATCTGGTCGAAAAAGCGCGCACGGTGAAGGATGTTCGCCTTATCACCGCCCAGGTGAACGGTTTTGACCGCGACGCCCTGCGCCAGTTGGTGGACGTTTTGCGCCAGAAATTAGGCTCCGGAGTGGTGGTTTTGGCTGCGGCTGATGACGACAAAGTGGCTCTAATTACAGGAGTTACCAAGGATCTGATCCCCAAGCTCCACGCAGGCAAAATCGTCCAGGAACTGGCCAAGCTGGTAGGTGGTTCCGGGGGTGGACGCCCCGATTTGGCAGAGGCTGGCGGAAAAGACACATCGGGCATACAAAACGCCCTAGACCAGGTTTACCCCCTACTCGACCGATTGTTATAATTGCTGTTGTACCAGATGCTTACGACGGAGAAGCCTCCTTCTTCGCCGTATGTGTGTCTTTCGTTTGTGGCTTGGAAGCAAAGCGCTCTGCCTTCCCCGAGGCTCGCTGTTAGGTTGTGCGTCGGTGCCCTGAAAAAGCGCTGGCGAAAACTATAACCATGAACAAGAACTGCATCCCAGTTGCAGTGCTGGTCGCGGGCGCGTTCTTCGCGCCGTCCACGCCGCTTCGCGCCCAGATTGCAACTTCACTGGACGAGAACGGCAAGCTCGTCTTCGTGAATGGGGATTCCCCCAAGGCGCGCCGTGGGAGTACTATCAGTTCTACTCAGGGCAGTGCTGCCCTGGGCAGTTCTACCGCGGGCACGTCGAACTCCCTGTCGGCAGTTTCGACGGAGGCTGCGGCGGAGACGCTTGGCGCGAATGACGGGCGGCTGGATCGCATTGTGCGCGATGCAGCAGCGCGTCATCAGGTAGATCCCGCGCTGGTGAAAGCCGTGATCAGCACGGAATCCGGGTGGAATCCGCAAGCGGTGTCTCGCAAGGGCGCCGTCGGGTTGATGCAGTTGATCCCTGGGACGGCACAACGCTTTGGCGTCGGCAATCCCTTCGATCCCGCGCAGAACGTGGAAGGCGGGACGACGTACCTGAAAGCTTTGCTGGATCGTTATAACGGTGACCTAAGCAAGACGCTCGCGGCTTACAATGCCGGCGAGCACGCCGTTGACGCCAGCAGAGGCGTTCCAGCTTATTTGGAAACGCAACGGTACGTGCAGAAGGTGCAGAACGCATACTTTCGCCCCGGCTCGGGCCGCGACTCGACGCTCTGGACTCCGCCAAGAAATCCAGTGCGAAAAGAAGTGGACGCGAATGGCCGGGTAATTTTCACGAACGAATGACGCACGTGGTATCCGCTAGAATTCAATTGCCGGCCCGATGGCTCCTCCTAGCCCTGGCGCTAGCCGTTCCCCTTTTTGCGTTCGCGCGAACCGATCACAAGATGGATGCGCGCGAGCAGTTCGAGCGCGCGGTGCGGATGCGGACTACTCTGGAAGGCACGCCGCAGAAAGAACGCTCGTTCGTTGATTACCGCGCGACTGTTTCCGCTTACCACAAGGTTTATCTGATCTCGGCGCAGGCGGAAGAAGTGACGCCATCTCTTATAGCGGAAGCGGAGTTGTATGAGGAAATGGGGCGATTGTTTGATCCTAAATACTTTCAATCCGCGATCGATTCCTACAATTTTCTGCTGAAGCAGTATCCCGGTAGTCGCTTTCGCGAGCAGGCGCTTTATTCCATTGGCTTGGTGCAGAAGGACGGATTGCATCAGCCGGATGTGGCCGAAGCTACGCTGAAGGATTACATCAAGCGCTTCCCGAAATCTGATTTGGCCAGTGACGCGCGCGTGGCGTTGAAGGACATTGCCGAGACGCGCGAAAAAGCCAGGGCACAGGCTCTCGCGCAGGCACAGGCTGTGGCTCAAGCACTGGCTCAGGCTCAAGCACTGGCCCAAGCTCAAGCGCAGGCGAAGCTGCAAGCGCAGGCCAAGATTCAGGCTGTCGCGGCGGCGGAGGCTTTTCCGGAACTGAAAGGCAAAGTGGTGGAGCAGGCCGAGAGCGACAACGGAACGCCGCGGGTAATGGACGTGAAAACCTGGAACACGGAGAATTCGGCGCGGATCGTGGTTACTTTGAGCGACACCATTGCGTTCAACGCCGCGCGGATTGCTGCTCCGGACCGTGTGTATTTCGATATGCATCGGGCCAAGCTGACTCCCGACATCGCCAAGAAAAACTGGGAAGTGAAGGACGGGTTGTTGAAGTCCGTGCGTCTGGGGCAGAACAAGGACGGCGTGGTGCGCGTGGTGCTGGATGTGAATGGAGCGCGCGATTTTTCGGGTTACTTGCTGGCGAATCCTTACCGGCTGGTGATTGAGGTGCACGCGAAACCAGTCGCTACCTCCGCTGGGAATGAGGTTGCTGCTGCGTCGCCCGTGGCCCCGGCGCCGAGCGCGGCCGCGAAGAATGCGAAAGCGGAAGCCGACGATGCTGATTCGAAACCGCGCGCTGTAGCAGGTGAGACGGTTTCCGTGAGCGCAGAAAGCAAGCCTGCCGTCGCCGCGAAAGCGCCAGTGTCTGGAACGGCTGCGGCGAAATCGAAAGCAGATACGACCAAAGCGGCTGCGCTGGTGCCGCCGACCGAATCGAAACCGACGCGCGATGGGCAGCGTTCTCTGACACGGGCTCTGGGATTGAAAATCAGCCGGATCGTGATTGATCCCGGGCACGGCGGACACGATACGGGAACGATTGGGCCGCACGGGCTGATGGAGAAGGACCTGTGCCTGGACGTGGCGCTGCGCCTGGGGCGCGAGATCGAAGAAAAGCTTCCGGGCGCGGAAGTGATTTATACGCGCAAGGACGACACTTTTATTCCACTGGAAGAGCGCACGGCCATCGCCAACGACGCGAAGGCGGACCTATTTATTTCGGTGCACGCGAATTCCAGCCACGATGCGGCGGCGCGCGGAATCGAAACCTATTATTTGAACTTTGCCACTTCAGAAGAGTCGATGGAAGTAGCGTCGCGCGAAAATGCGCTGGCGCAATCTTCGCTGCACGATCTGCAGGACATCATCAAGAAAATTGCACGTAATGAGAAAGTGGAAGAATCGAAGGAACTGGCGAGCGATATTCAGGATTCGCTGACGCACCGGTTGCAGTTGGTGAGCCAGGACGAGCGAAATCGCGGCGTTAAGAAGGCGCCGTTTGTGGTGCTGATCGGCGCGAATATGCCTTCGGTGCTCTCGGAGATCTCTTTTATCAGCAATCCCAGCGATGAGAAGCTGCTGCGCAAGACCGACCAGCGACAGCGCGTCGCCGACGGACTATATCGCGGCATCGCCTCGTACCTCGACAGCCTCAACAGTCTCTCCTACGATAAGTCCAAGCTGGTCTCCGCCAACCGACCTTCGGGCGGCGGGTCTGCAACAGTAGCTTCCGACGGGAACCCTAAGTAGAATATTGGCGTCTAATAGAGAGACACTATGCGCCACGCCATACCTTTGATCATTCTATTTGTGCTTCTATCCACCCTTCCCGCTTCTGCGCAGGGGATTTTGCCCAGCTCCTTCGGCGGATGGAGCGGCAGCACCAAAGCCGGACTGAATCCTCCTGTCGTATACGACGGTGATCATATTGCGAGCATGCTTGCCGGCCAGCGAGCGGCGGCACGACAGGAATATGGGTTCCTTGCGGGAGAGGAAGGAACGTATTCGCTGGGCGATGACGCACTGCAGGTGACGGTTTATCGGATGAAGGATCCCAGCGGGGCGTACGGGCTGTATTCGTACCTGCGCGCGCCGGATATGGCGCGATCGGGACCGAGCGACCATTCGGTTATGTCGCGCGAGGAAGCGGTGGTGCTGCTGGGAAACCTGGTGCTGGATATTCACGGCAGCGATCTGACCAAGTATGGGGATGGTTTGAACGCTCTGGTGAGCGCGGTCGCATCCAAGGCGCAGCAAGGTCCGCTGCCGACGCTGACCGAGCATTTGCCGACGAAGGGTTTCGTTGACCGTTCCGACAAATACATTCTGGGACCGGTAACGCTGAACCAGTTTTTCCCGGTATCGCAGAATGACTGGTTGGGGTTTTCGACTGGCGCCGAAGCAGAGGTCGCACGGTATCATGTGGATGGACGCGAACTGAATCTTTTGATCGCGGACTTTCCTACTCCGCAGACCGCGCAGAAAAAATTGAACGAGCTGCAGCAGGTTTACCACGTGAACGCGGCTGACACGGACCAAAATGGTTCTCCGGTTTTCGGCAAGCGCTCCATCACACTGTTGGCCATCGTGTTCGGCGCGCGCACGCAGGCGGAAGCAGATAAATTGCTGAACCAGGTGCAATCGGGAGCGGAAGTCACCTGGAATGAGCCGACTTTTCAATTTAAAGAGCCGCCGATCACTACGATGATCGTCGGAGCAATCATCGGGACTGGCATCATCTGCTGTTTCGCGCTGATTTCGGGGATTGCATTCGGTGGATTCCGCATCGTGGTGAAGCGATTGTTTCCCGATAAGGTGTTTGATCGCAGCAGCACGATGCAAGTGCTGCAGTTGGGGCTGGGCAGTAAGCCCATCAATTCAGAGGACTTCTACGGGATCGAGCGCAATCAGCCGAAGTGACCACCCGGTGGAAAAACCGCGTTTTTACACATAAGGTTATTATTTTCAGCATTTTAACGAAGGGTTAAAAAGTACCCTTTCCTGCTTGACTGGTTTCCGCACCTCGTACTAGACTGCGACCGAGGAAAGAGTTCTGCCGCCCACCGCGCAGTGGCCGTGGAGCTTTCTCCCCTCGAAGGCCCGCTGCAAGGCGGGCCTTCTGCTTTTAGCGGCGTTTCTGTTCGTCCCGCCATCGCGCTTCATTCCTGATTTGTTACATCCGAGATCATTTAACTTTGGCCGGCGGGATACCAGTACCTCACTAAAGTGCAATCGGGCCGTCAATATGGGAGCTAGTTACAGAAATATTCGCGACGTGCCTTTCTTGCCTGCCCCGAGAGCGCGCGTGGCGAGCAACTGTTCCAAACCCTATTGATTCTGAGCCGGACATGGAAGGAGCGCGAAATGCTGTGCAACTTTCTGGACGTCGCGCGCGCCAATTTCGCGGTTGCGGTTGCAGCCTTCGGTCTACCGGGTACGGTGTTCTGGGCGTATTTTGCCGGAGTGGTGCTGTTCGTCATCGCTCTGGTAAAAATCGTCAAAGACGAGCTGCCGCAAGCTCACGGGCTCGACAAGATCATGCCATTCGGCCGACTGTTTTTCGCGATTCCGATGGCGGTGTTCGCGACGGAGCATTTCACGGATACGGCGGACATCGCGAGCATCATTCCGCAGTGGATGCCGGCGCACATATTTTGGGCTTACCTTGTGGGCGTTGCTCTACTGGCCGCGGCGCTGAGCATCACGCTGAAAATACAATCGCGGCTCGCGGCAACATTGCTCGGCGTCATGTTTTGTTGCTTCGTGTTGATGATCCACGGACCCAACATTATTTCGGACCCGGGCAATAGAATTTTTTGGGCGGTCGGATTGCGGGAGATTGCCTTCAGCGGCGGCGCTTTTGCGTTTGCAGGCTCGCAGACGCGGGCAACGCATGCGGGCGGCGCTGCGCCGCTGGTGACTGTCGCGCGATTTTTCGTCGGGATACCGGCGGTATTCTTCGGCGTGGAGCATTTTCTGCACCCGACGTACGCGCCCGGCGTCCCGCTGGGAAAAATCATCCCGGAGTGGATTCCAGGGCGACTGTTTTGGGCTTATCTTGCGGGCGCGCTGCTTATTGCGGCGGGGCTTTGCATTCTTGTGAACAAGAAAACGCGGCTGGCGGCGACATATCTGGGCGTCATGATTCTGCTTCTGGTGCTGTTTGTTTATTTGCCCATCCTAATCGCGAGTCCCTCCGACATCGTTAGCGTGAACTATTTTTTCGATACTTTGGCCTTCAGCGGGGCTGTTCTCGTCCTCGGCGACGCAAGCAACGAACGGGCCGCAACTCACATCTGAGCAATTATGCTACCGGCGGAGTCGGACGAATCGCTGGACGTATGCAGCAGAGCAAGAGTTCGCAGTGTGGCATTGCGAAGATAGCAACTCCCAGACGCGCCCAATCACGATTCTGGTATGCTTGTAGTCACATCCCATTTCACAAGAGAGCGGCGCGATTCGGAATGGCGCGCGGTTTCACAGGTTCCAGACGCTGACGAGCGGATTGTGGAACTAACCAGCGGCTCGTAATGAATTCCTAGTACAGCCAGCAGAACGGACGGAATTGGAGCGATGAACTTGTCGCTCGGTGGATGGGCACGGGGAAGTGCTCAGAAAGCGGCTCAGAGCCAGGGGATTATCGATTTACATGACAACCAGAGGTTGGCGGCCCGTATTTCTATTTTCGGCGTCACTTGCGATCGCGCTGCTCTTACTAACGCCCTGCAGTTACGGTCGGCCACAAGCGGAGCCTCCGCCGCAGCCTGCGCAGCAATCATCTGAGCAACAAACACCGGCGCAGCAACCACCGCCCGCGACTCCGGCCACCACGCAATCGTCTGGCCCAGCGACCAGCGACCCGAAACCCGCCGATCGCAACAATGCGCCGACCGTGACTCAATCTGACGCTGGATCGAAGGACCGGCTGTTCTTCGCGTTGCCGAATTTTCTAGCGCTGGAAAATTCCGCGCACGTACCGCCGATGACTGCGAAACAAAAATTCCAAGTTGCGGCGCGGTCTTCGTTCGACTACGTGCAGTATCCCTGGTATGCGGTGCTGGCGGGGATCAGCCAGGCGCAAAACAGCGAACCGGGCTACGGCCAGGGCGCGGAAGGATATGCCAAGCGTTATGGCGCGGCGTTCGCGGACGGCACAATTGAGAATTTCATGGTCAACGCGGTGGTACCGGCAGCATTGCATACCGATCCTCGTTACTATCAATTGGGCAAGGGCGGATTCTGGCATCGCACCGGCTACGCTTTGAGCAGGCTGGCGATTACGCGAACGGATTCCGGCAATAATACGTTTAACACTGGTGAAATCGGGGGCAGCCTCGCGGCGGCCGCGATTTCCACCTATAGCTATCATCCCGAGGCCGATAAAAACTTCCCGAATACGGCATCGGTGTGGGGCACGCAAGTGGGGTATGACGCGATTCGGATTGTGCTAAACGAATTCTGGCCGGACATTCGGCGCAAATTTCATAAAACCAAGACCGAGCCGCAGCCTTAGTTATCACGACCACCTGCCAAGTTTATTTCCGAACTGCAAAATCCGGACTTCAGCGGCTGACGCCGCACTTCCGCAGAGATCTATGGCATGGCAGTAGCTGGATGCATGACCGACGCGGATTCTCGTTTTCGCACCTAGACCATACCCTGCGGCGCAGGACTGCTAAATTCTGAAACGTCGGATGCGCGTTGCATGCGCCCGTTCATTTCTTCCTTCCCGGATTTCGCGACGCTGAGTTTCCTGGGGTGAGCTGCGGTGCCGCGCGCGATCGAGCGAATTAGCCTGGCTCTGGCAGCGGCCTATCTTTGAAGACGATTCGCCAGTCGAGAAGTTCGTCCACCATTAATTGACCGGCTTCAGCGACGATCAGGTTCAGGGCCGCGAGCGATATTTCCTGCTGACGCTGGTCGCGCGCGTCCAGCTCTTTGCAAATGCGCTGCAAGGTGTGCAGCATCGCGCGAGATCTTTTTTTCACGCGTTCGAATTCCGCCTGGCTGCGTATACCTGCCAGAGCGGCTCCGAAGGTGGGAGACGCGGTGGCAAGAAAGGCAATGGCCGCCGTGATCCAGAGAACTGCCAACGAGTGCGCCACAGCTTCCGGAAGAAGACACTTCAACAATAGCACCTGAAGAATCCCGGCGGCGATGGCCGCTGCGATGGCAACGCCGAAAAGCGCCTTGGTCAAGCTGACAAATCTGGAATCGAGCGTTTCCATGCGGTCCGCATTATTCTCGTGATAGTCAATCTGCCCGCGAATGCCGTCCTTACTG
Source organism: uncultured Acidobacteriota bacterium (assembly GCA_963786205.1). GTDB lineage: Bacteria > Acidobacteriota > Terriglobia > Acidiferrales > UBA7541 > Palsa-295. Next base: position 679,561 of record CAWAYG010000005.1, on the reverse strand, counting down.
TTCAGAAAGGAGCGCACCGAATCCAGGTAGGTGTGACTGTACTCGCCGCCGACCATGCCGATTTCGCGACGCAAGGCCAGGTAATGCCAATACATCCAGGTCGTCTTGGGATCGCCGGCCGACATATATTTCGGCAGATGCGGCGAGGACAGTTCGCCGGGACCCAAGGGCATCAAAAAAAACAATTGGCGGAGATACTCCGCGAGCAAGCGGTAGTCTATCCAGCGTTCGTGCCAACGGTGCGCCCTGCCGATGGCGTAAATCGAGGCTATCAATCCTAGCAGCACCAGTTCCGCAGCGATGAATCCCAGACTTGTTTTCTCCCAATTTAGTTGTTCCAGGGCGTAGTGGACGAATGCACAAAAGACCGCCAGGGCGCTGAGGAGGTAGTTCGCGACAAACGCCGAGCGATAGAGGTTGCCGTAGTATTCGGCGAGGCCGTTGGCCCAACCGAAATGATCGCAAAGACGAGCGTTGTCAATGAGCCGGATCGCGCTGTCCGAGAACGCGTCGGAATTTTTCAAAACCGCGAGCCACTCCTCCACGCCGGACAAACCGAAATCTTGAACCGTCCAGCGCGGCATGGTGGGACGAAACAACCACAGGTTGCGAAACGGTATCCAGCCCATGCCCCAATTCCACCACTTTTGCACTTCAGAGAAATAGTCGTGCGGAGACGTCGAGAGCTCTTCCTCTTTTTCTTTTTTGGTGTGGCGCGGAGGGTTCAGCAAAGTGCGCAACTGGTCAAGCAACCAGTCCCTGGATTCGCTCGAGGATTCCCAATTGCCAGCGGAACGGCGGTAGAGGATGCGATGCGGGAAGGCGGATTCGATGCGGATGGACAAGATATTGCGCAAGCCCGCTTCGGCGACGATCTGCGCGGTGCCACCCTCGCCACGCGCATCTTCACCATCCCAAATCGCGAGCAGAACATCGGATTGGCTGAGAATGACGCGGCCGGCTGCCAGGTAGGATTCCGACGCGCGGTCGCGGGAGCCGTCTAATTCGAGGATTGCCGTGGTGTGCTCTGCATCGTCGAGCAGGCGGTTGAATTCTTGGACGGAGGCGTCTGCTTCGAAATCGTTGAGGTACTCGTCGCGGGCGAAGGGCAGCGGGCATTGCAGTTCGTACCCGAGCGCAATTGCCTGGTGCGCGGCATAGCGATCCGCACCTTCGGCCAGCGCGGAGACTACCCGCAGGATTGGTTCGTCGCGCTCGCGATAGGACGTGGAGACTCGCGGGTGTTCCAGCGCAAATTGCTTCAGGATTTGCAGCACTTCGTGAATTTTCTCTTGCAGCACATCTATTTGGGCATCGTGCAAGCCTTCCGGCTTGTGGCCGGTGACACCGACACGCAGGGCGAGCCTGGGTTTTGGTGGTTGAGATTTGGGCATCACTCACGTTTTGACGATGCGATATCCCAGGGCGAGAATCGTTTTCAAGGTTTCGTTGACCATCACGCGATCGTATTCCTTCTCGGATTCCGAAAGATTTTCGTAGGGCACCAGACCGGGATGCGTGCGCTTCACATCGTCGCGATGCGCGCCGTAGGTCCAGCCATCGCGCAGGCGTTGTTGCGCCCAGATCTCGTGCGCGTTGCGGGCGAGGCCTTCCAGAAGTGATTGCAGGCCGTCGAGGCTCACTTGCGACGTATCCACAGGGTGGGGAACGTAGGTTTGATCGGGCATAGCCGTTGATAACTCCGCAGGAGATTCGGGCCGCAACGATATCGGCGCGAGGCCTTACTTCGAAACCTGGACGAAGTGGTCCAGAGGGCGGCAACTATAGCAGAAATGGGACGCGGTTCAGAAGAGACTCGCGGGTTGACGACGGCGGCGCGTCAACAATGGCGCACTAGTGTGCGCCGCTACGAGGGCGACCCAAAGCAACGATTGCCCGGTTCGATGAAACCGAACCGGCCGCTACAAAATCAAAGCCTGGTGGTGGCGAAGATCGCAGGTCTGATTTGATTGCGCGAGCGCCGTCGCTAATATGACTGAGATTATTCTCTAGACGAGATGAACAAGATGGAAGGGGCGGCGGGGCGTCTTCGCTGTAACAAATGCTAGCGCCGGCGCCGCCAAACCGAGAGTTAATCAACTTCCATAATTCGCGTGGCCTTGACGACAGGAGATTTCTTCTGCCGGTCGGCGAACTTCTGAGCGCGATCGCGATCAATGTAAACGCGAGCAAACTTTTCACCGTCGGCGTAGTACACGGTAACCTGCCAATGGTGGTGCTTACGCCGCTTGTCGCGTTTCATGCGGCTGGTCTTCTTGAGCCTGGGCTTAGTCACGATGAGTGGTTCCCTCCGCTGTGAGGACTATGGCAAGTTTGGAAGAGCCGCGCAAGTAACAAGTTAGGGGTTAACGTTCGTATACTTGATTTTGGCGACTGCGCCGGATGGCTGCCAATTTGGCGAAATTAAAGTTGAAAAATGAGGAGCCGCTGCAACATTTCGCAGCATCAAACCGTATAAGTAGTGGGGCACGAAAAAAGGCTGGGGGAGGAGCAAGGTGATGCGCTGGGCATGTGACACGCAGATCGAAGACTTGCGGGACCATCCTACGGAATTGATCGTGCAGCTGTGCCAGTTATTGGCCAGTGGCGCGCCGGCAATTCCCGATCCGAAACATCCTGAATTGTACGAGATTAAGAGCGACACGCATGTGTTTTACGTGCACATTTCTCCCGTAACGGGAAAAGTGCTGCTCGTGGCGACATGGCCTGCGGAGAACGTGTTGGAAGAAATGCACACTACGGCCTGATGCGGGCCATGCGCGGGGCGTGCTGCGTCCGCCGTGCGGATGCTTTTTCGTGCGCGGTTAGTTCGTCAGGTCGGAAGGCTTAAGATCTAGGCCCGTCAGAATTTGGGGCTTTAATTTGTAGATCGTCGGAGCTTCACTGGTGCGTCCGTAAACGAACCCGCCGGATTCCTTCGAAATTTCAACTTTTAGAACTTTTCCATTCTTGTCGGTGAGAATTGCTTCGAAGGCGGGCTTCGCAAGTTTCGAGAGCAGTTCGGGCGTAGGCCGGTCGACGATCTCCTCAGAGGTAACTTGCTGCAGCGGATTGAAGAGCTTGTCGAGAGTTACGGTCTTTGCCTGCTGATTGTCTTTCGGTTGGCCGTTCTTCTGTTGGTCATACTGCTTCGCTTTTTCGTCTGGTTGACCGGTACCGTCAAATGTCCAGTCTGTTTCATCTTTGCGCGTGACCAGGATCGTGCCGCTGGCGTTGTGAATTTCAGCGCGGGTGATCGTCGCCGGATCGAAATGAACGAGTTTTTTATCGCGCAATTCGGTGAAGCTTTCCGTGAGCTTCTTGTACACGTCCTGATTGATGCGGAAGATGGTCGGGCGCGAGGTATCGCGCGCAAAATATTCGTCGCCTTCCTTTTTTCCTACGAGCAAAGTCGCGGTCTTGCCCTGGGCGTCCGTAACGGTGAGTGAGATTCCGGCGCTTGCGAGGCCATACTTCGCGAGATTATCCGGGGTCTCGCTGGCGATCGTAGTCATTCTACTGCTGGCAACGGAAGCGAGAAGCTGGTCGATGGCGTAAAGGTCGCCGGACGCGCTGCTGGGTTTCGTAAACTTCCACGCGTCGTGGTCCTTAGACGCCGCGAGTTCACCCGATGGATTTTTCAGGTCGAATGAAGCAGTGTCGGGGCCAACGAAATGCAGGACGGAATGATCGCGCAAATCCTGCAGAGGCTTGTCCGCGCTGGCTAGCAACGATTCCGGGAGCAAAGCTACTTCTTTGCCGCCGTCCACAATGGAGTAAACGGAAACGCCCGTGAAGTCCTTCTTACCCAAACGTAGCGAATGCTTTGCGCCATTCTTCATTTGAAAATCGAGCGTGACGTCTGGAGTTTCCAGCCCGAATACTTTCAGGCGATCCGGCGTGCCGGGTTCGGTCTGCGCGACGCGGGCCGACGCGAGTTGCTGCAGAATTCCCTGCAGCGAGGCGTCATCGGCGCTCGTCTGCAGAGGTTGGGTGATTTGCCACACGCCATTTTGTTTTTCAAAGTGGATGGGCTGCGATTTCGGGTCGGCCGGGAAGGAGATATTCAGCGACGAGATGTCATCGGCCTGGAGCGTGAATGCCGGCTTAGTGGCGTCTGCAGGTGAGTTCGCGGCTTCTTTTTGGCCGCGCTTCCAATCGAAATAATAGGCGGTCGCGCCCAGGATGACAGCGGCGAGCAGGACAATCAGTGTGGATTTCTTAATCATGGCGTTCGGAAATGTTTATCAATTTCCCTTGGGTTGGCACTAGCGCCGTTTCCACCAGATATAGACGCCGGAGAAGATCACCAGTCCCGGAAGAAAGACCAGATTCACCCAGTGCAGCGCGGCGGATTGGGCTTCGGAGAGGGTGACGCGACGATTCGTGGCGCTCTTGGGACGAATGGAGATCAAGTTTTCATCCTGCGATAGCCAGTCAATGGTGTTGAAGAAAAGATCGCCGTTCCTTTCGTGACTCACCGAGGGATTGGCCGCGAATTGCGAGTTGCCGATGACCACGAGGCGCGCGTCTTTGTCGCCCACTTTGCGATTCGCTGCGACTCCGAGAGAAAGCGGACCAATCTTGTCTGTCTTGGAGTCAAAGGATATTTTCTTCTGGCCCGGCTCCAGCTTGGGAATCGTAAAGCTGCGTTCGGAGGTCTTCAGCAGCTCGATCGTCTGCGGAATTGATTTGCTTTTGTCCGCGATCGAGGCAGTGCGAGCAAAGGGAAAGAATGCCATCGAGCCCTGAAATCCCTTGGTGATGGGACTGGAACCAAAATCATTTACCACCGGAATAATTGGACCGCCGCCGAAGATTTGGCCCATCCCGCTAGCATCCACCACCACGTTGCTGCCTACATCCACATTCCAGGCCTGGAAAAGGTCGTCAAGTTTCGGATCCGTCGCCGGATCCACCATAACTAGCGCGTCGCCACCGGCGTCGAGAAACTTGCCAATCATCGCGGTTTCTTGCGGGTAGTAGGACTGTTTCGGCCCGGCAATCACCACGACGCTGCAGTCAGCCGGTACGCCGTTCTCAGCAATCAGATTTATAGTTTTGGTGGTGTAGTTTTCTTTCTTCAGGCCGGCATCCACCTGGTTGTACCCGTCCTGCGAGCCGTCGGTGAGAGACTTTTCGCCATGGCCGGTGACGAAGCAAACTTCCTTCACTTTGTCGCCGGTGACTTTGACGATCGCGCCGGTGACATCTTCTTCGCCGAGCTGGCCGCCGTGCGCGCCGGCATCCAAATGGTCTTTGCGAATACCGTAGACGACGACGACATCACCCATGTGCGTCGCGCCGAACTCCTGCGCGACTTCTGGTTTCTGGTTCGGGTCGACGAATTGATACTTGAAGTGCGGGCTGAGGACCTTGTACTCGGCCATCAGATCGTCGAATGCGTTGTTGGGAGTTTTGTCAAAGCGCGCGACCGTGAGGTCCTGTTTCAGGCCGCTGACGATATTGCGAGTCTGGTCGGAGAGGGTGTAGAGCTTTTCGGTGGTGAGGTCGAAAGTTTTGTGATGGCGGAAGCCGACGAAGTTGATTGCGACGAGAATCGCGATGACTGCGAGCGTGAGGATGGTGGTATTGGTACTCTGCTGTGCGGTGCGTCCGGAGAATGCTCGAACGATGCCGCGGAAGCCGAGGACGACGGCGGCCAGCACGAAAACTCCGCCGCCGATCAGGAGCACTTTGCTCGTCGTGAGCAATTCGCCTTGAATGGAATAACGCACGCCGCTGGCGACGAGCATCGCCACACCAATCGTGCCTATGAAGCTGGCTATTTCTTCGCGATCCCATTTCATATTGCAAGTTCCTCCATGAATTGCGAGCCGCGCGTGATGGAATTAGGCGCGGCGCCAGCGCATCGAATCAATCGAGCGCACGGTTAAGAAAACGAAAAGGACCATAAAGCTGGAGTAATAAATTAGCCCCGAGGTGTCTATGATGCCGCGGGCGAAATCGTCGTAGTGGCGGCTGGCGGAAAGATATTGCAGCACAGAACCCAGGCCGCCTTCGGATGTGTGGCCGAGATCGAGAACCCAGAGAAAAAGGAAAGCCACGAACGTGAGCACTGCGGCGATCAGCTGATTTTCGGTGAGCGAAGAAATGAAAGTGCCCAGCGCGAGCAGCGAGCCGCCAAGCAGCAGAATCCCGGCGTAGCCTGCGAGCAACATGCGCCAGGGCGGAATCGGATCGCTGTGCAGATACATGTAAACCACGTAACTGGCAGTCGGCAGAAGCATGACCGCGAAGAGCGACAAGGAAGCGAGGAACTTCCCGAGGACGACCTGAACTTCGCTGATTGGCGAAGTCATGAGCAACTCCATGGTGCCGCGTTTACGCTCCTCGGCGAAGACGCCCATGGTGAGAAATGGCGTGATGAAAAGAATAAGCGTCGAAAGCAGGCCCAGAAAAGCGCGCATCACCTGGCTCGGCACGTCAAATTGCTGCGGCATGCCGAATTGCATGCTTTGCATCTCCATTTGGAAGGACTGCTGGATTACCGCGGAAAGAAAGAAATTAAAGAAAAACGCGCTGATGAGCAGGAATAAGCCGATGCACACGTAGGCGACCGGCGAAACGAAATAATGCCGCATTTCCTTGCGATAAATGGCGTAGAGGTTGCGCATCGTTTTCAGACTCCTTGGTAAATGTGGCGCGCTGCGGTCAATTCGAGGATGCCTGCGCGTGCGCGGCGTCGTCGGTAGTCAATTCCAGGAAAATTTCTTCCAGGCTCAGGCTGACGCCGCGCAATTCAAAGAGCGGCCAGCCATTCTGCACGATTTTTGCGGCGATGGCGCTGCGAATGTCGGCGCCTTGGGCGGTTTCTACAATCGCGACGAGATGGCCATCCGCCGGGAGTTGTTCGGTGTCCACGCGGGTGGTGCCCGAAACCTGCGTGAGCGCGTCGCGCAGGGCTTTTTCGGGCGCTTGCACTTCGACGCGGATTTTTTGGCCGCCCTTGAGCTGGGAAGTGAGATTTTGCGGCGTGTCCACGGCGGCGATTTTACCTTTGTTGATGATGACCACGCGGTCGCAAGTCATGCTGACTTCCGGGAGAATATGGGTTGAGAGAATGATGGTGTGATCGCCCGCGAGGCCTTTGATCAAGTTGCGGACTTCGATGATTTGCTTGGGATCGAGGCCGACTGTGGGCTCGTCGAGGATTATCACGTCGGGATCGTGCACCAAGGCTTGCGCGATGCCTACGCGCTGCTTGTAGCCGCGTGAGAGGCGCTTGATCAACTGTGCGCGGCGATCTTCCAGATTGGTTTTGCGCATCGCTTCGGTGACGCGTGCGGCGCGCTTATCCGCCGGGACGTTCTTGATGCGCGCGACAAAGTCCAAGTAGTCTTCGACGGCCATATCCGGATAGACGGGCGGAGTTTCGGGTAGGTAGCCGATGTGGCGGCGGACTTCCATGGAATCACCGAAGACGTCGAAGCCTGCGATTTTCGCGGTGCCGGAGGTGGCGGGCATGTAGCCGGTGAGGATGCGCATGGTGGTGGTCTTGCCCGCGCCGTTCGGTCCGAGGAACCCCAGAATTTCGCCTTTATTCACTGTGAAAGAAACGTGATCCACGGCGGTGACGCCACCGTAGGCTTTCGTCAAATCCTGAACTTCTATCAATGCATTCCTCCGCTAAGATCGATCCGGCAAAACCGCCGGACACTTCCAAACAAATGTTTATACTAAAAAACGAGGCAAATTGAAAATCGGGTGGAAGAATCGCGGCGGGTGATTTTGAGCCCGCGCGGGGGAGCCGCCACTTCCTAGACTCCGCTCAGCAATGCGGATGTTGCTCAAGAACTCATCAGGTAGCGCGACTCCCCAGATTGCACCTACCCGGAGCGACGCCACTCCCGTTGGTCCGCGTCCCCATCAGCCTACTCGCAGTCTGAACTATCGGATTTAACTCACTGGGTTTTCGCGCGGAGCGCAGTCTGTTGTGCCATTTTCTGAGCGATGAACACAAGTAACTTCAAATCACTCGCGCTAACCCGCTTCAGAAGCCTGCGAAGGTTTCGCAGGATCCGGGCATCCTTGCCGGAAGTGCCCCAAGGGACTGCGTCCCCCTTTTTGTGCGTGGGGAAATCCGGAAGCTTGAGAGGTTCCTCGCCATCATAGAAGATCTGATGGAGAGGAACGTTCAGCGCACGCGCCATCTTCTCCAGCGTTTCGACCGATGGAACTGTGTGGCCGTTCTCGACGCGGGAGATATAGCAACGCAGCAAACCGCTGCGTTGCTCAATGTCGCCTTGCGATAGATTCTTCATTTCTCTCAGAGTGCGCAGCCGATCACCAATAATCATGTTTGACACCTTCCTGAGGCGGTACGTGCCGTCAACCGTAGTGGGAGAGCCGGAGTCTACGGCATCGACCTCGGCATCAACGATGACACGAGTTTCGTTCGCTTAGGATACCCGATCCATCACTATATGTCAGGGTATGCTCTCCTGGGACGAGGGGCTGGCTCGACGGGATCTGTTCTTGGCAAGTTCGACCCGAAGAGCGTCAACGGTATCTTGCAGGACGCGAATTTCGCTTTCCTTCACATCCTTAAGAACGCAGTACATTCCTAGCGCATCTTTTGTCGCGCTTTTCTGTTCTGCGTTTGCCGCCGCGATCGTCATTGTCATCGCCGTACCCACAGCCATAAAGCCACCGACGAAGAGCGGCAGGCCCGTTGCGTTTCCAAACGGCCCCAATCCGTGCACAGAACCCCAGACCGCAAATCCGCCCATCACGAGTGTCGCGCCCGCCGCCTCGAGCGGGCAAAAGCGCAGGGCCGACCAAACCAAAAAGGGAGCGCAAAGAAACAGCAGGCCGTTTCCTGGGAGCCAGGGCAACGGGCTCCGGCCGAAATTCAGCACGCACATAACACTTAGGCCCGCAATCAGAGCCGTAATCTCGAGCGGTTCGGCTAGACCGAAGAAACGATGCTTGTGGCCCAACAAAAGCACGAGAAACGGGGTCAGAAAAAGCACGCCCAGCATGTCCCCAACCCACCAAACGAACCAGATCGACGGGAAATTAGTGGAACGGGCAAGACCGCCCAGGCACAAGAGACCAGCTCCTACAGTGGCGCTCAGCGCCGGGGCGAGCATTGCCGCGAAGAAGACAAAACGCAAGACACCCCGCGCTTTAAAGAAGGCGTTAATGCCATTCGCATATTTGTTGACGAGATAGGCCGCGATCAACGCCTCCAAAGTGTTGCCAAGAGCAAGGCCAAGCGAAATCGAGACAGATCCGGTGATCTTGAGGCTCAGGAGAAACGCCCCAGCAAAGACGCCCGGCCAGACTCGCCTGCCCCGTAAGAGAAAAGCCGCCAAGGCGATCCCCGCTGGAAGCCAAATCTCGGTCACCGAATGATTCGGCGAAGTCGGCCGTTGCACGACTTTCCCGACGATAAAGTAGGTGAACGCCAAACAGGCGATGATCGCGAGATTGACAGGTTCGAGGTACGGACCTAGCTCCTCGCCGAATGATCCTTGGAGTCCAAAAAAGACATTACGCGCACGCTCATACCTGCGCGAAAGTATCATTGCTTCCTCCGTATTTCGCGTCACGCGCGGACAATGGGCCTTTGGTGGAAAATTTTGCACAGGCGGTCACGAAGCATTGTACATAGTTCTTACGCGTTTTGTTGTCAAGCGGATAATGGTTGTGTGGAGCATCGCAACCTAATCGGATCGTGCATGACTAATGCCCTAAGGGGACCACTGATCGTCGGAAATTGTCCCTCTTGAAGCGCGAACTTTAGAAGGTGAAGCGTCCGCCGATTTGAGCGGCGAACGCGCCGCCCACTGTGGTGCCGGGACCGAAAAAATCGCCGAGGGCGCCCGCTGGGAAGCTCAACTGTTTGAGGCTGGTGATGGGGGTGAAGACCGAGCACGTGGGTGGGTTCGCGCAGATGCCGGTGATGTTGGACGTGTCGTTCACCGGAACGGGGAACGCGCCGACGTTCGTGACGTAATTCGCGCCCGGATTATTGCGATTGAAAATGTTGAAGAATTCGATGAAGGGCGTGGCCGTAAAGCGCTCATGGAACGTGAACGGACGGCTGACGCGGAAATCCCATTGGATGTAGGGAGTTCCGCGAAATTCATCGAGCGAAGTTTTAACGCCGTTCACCGTGATGCGGTCGGTGCCGTCGGTATGGGTGATGGTGAACGGACGGGCCGATTCGACTTGGCCGAGAAGAGAGACTTGGAATCCGGCAGGAAGATAGAACACTCCGGCCAGAACGAAACGGTCGCGCACGTCTTCGCCGGAAGGGCCGTAATCGCCTTTGGCGAAGGGGTCGAGCGGATTGCAGACGCCGTTCACGTAGTCGAACAGCTCGCCTAGCACGCAGCCCCACGTTTGCGCCTTGGAAAGTGTGTAGTTCGCAATGAGTTTGAAATGGCGCGAGACGTTGCCTTGCAGGTGAAGCGAGAGGCCGTTGTAGCTGGAGCGATTGTCGCTCTTGAAGAGCGCGATGTTTGGCGCGTCCGCCGGAAGATTCACGCCTGCGGTGTAATCGTAACGACGATAGCCGTGATTGCCCTGCTCGTGCGTGTAATCGGCGCTGACGAGCCATTGGGCGTTGAGTGCGTGTTCGACACCCGCCGTGGTGTGGATAGCGTAGGGCGTCCGGTAGCGGCCGTCAATCAGAGCGCCTGCGGAACCGGGCGGGAGGCAGCCTGAGTCCGTCGGCACGACGCAGGGGCCAGGAGGCGCGTTCACTGCCTGGAATGCGGTGACCCAGCCGTTTTGCGCAAGATCGTTGTAATAGAGACCGAAGCCGGCGCGGAAGACCGTGGTCCCGGACTGACCCGGAGAATACGCGACGCCGAGACGGGGCGCGAAGGCGTGGCGATAATCCTGCGGCGCGCTCGCGACGAGCGGGATGTCCAACGCCTTGAGCGTGAGATACGCGGGATTTTCCAGCTGGCTGCGGCCGGAGGCGCTGAACAATCCGAAGCTAGTGTCATAGCGCAGGCCGTAGTTCACGGTTAGGCGTGGCGTGACGCGCCAGGAATCCTCGGCGTAGAGCCCCAGGCGCTGAACGTTTTGCACGAAGCTGCCGTCGGCGGCGGGCGTCGCGGTGCACGTCACGCCTGTTGGAACTGGCTGGGTGCAGGTCAAATCGTTGTAGAACTGGGAGAGATTCGAGGCGTAGAAGCTGGGATTTTCTGGATATTGAATCAGGGTTTCGGCGTTGCCGGCGAGCGCGCCGCTCATCACCGGTTCGTGGATGAAGTTAATTCCAAAGCGCGGGGAATGTTTGCCCATGGTATGTGTGACGTCATAACGGAATTGATATTTTTCCTGATTGCGCAGCACCGGAAAATTGGTGATGGGCGTGACGAATTGATTGTCGCCAAAGGTTTCGAAGCCGGAAATGGAGCTGTCCGTGGAACTGAAGGGAAAGGCGAGCGCGTATCCGAAATCGCCGTTGCGCGTCTCGGTGTGGTGCAGGCCGCTGGCTTCGGCGACGAACGAGCCCACCCACGTGGGGCTGAAAACGAATTGTTGGCTGAGCAGAAGATTCATGTAATTCGAACGTGACGTCGCACCGGTGGACGGCAGCGTGGCTTGCTGGACGAGATCGTTGGTCGTGGTGTAGCGATCCACCGCGGCGCGCAGGAACCATTGCGAGCGGGCGGATTGCGTCCAATCGAAGCGCGTGGTCACCAGGTAATCGTGAAACGGAACGGGAGCGTTCTCCGGCACGGCGATGGAATTTACTTCCGGGACGAGGCTGGCTGAGGCGAGCGTCGCCAAAGCATTGAATTGCGAAATGCTGGCGGGACTGTAGGCGATGCTAGCGTCTTCATGAACATACTCGAGCGACGAGAAAAACCAAATCTTGCCTTTGACCACCCGGCCGCCGAGCGTGCCGATGTAATTCTGGCGGGAGAAGGGCTGTTTGGGTTCCGGCGGAGGATTATCAATCGGAAGCCGGGCGTTGAGAGCGGCGGCTCTTTCGTAGATCGCAGTTTCACCATGCCAATCATCGGTGCCGCGCTTGGTGGTGAGCACTACCGAACCACCCGTGGTGCGGCCGGTGTCCGCATCTTCCTGCGAAGTGCGCACGACGAATTCCTGGACGACATCGGGCGAGTAGTTCTGCAGATAGCCGCCGATGTAATCATCGGAATTGTCGCCGCCATCGACAGATAGTTCCACGTTCAAGCCGGAACTGCCGCCAAAGGAAACCGCGGTGATGCGCGCTTTGGTGGGATCGGAAGGCTCAACCGGCTCGGTGCCGGGCACGAGGAAAGCGATGTTGGCGAAGCTGCGGCGCACGAGAGGAATGGTCAGCAAGTCTTCAGCGGAGACCGCGCCTTGGTGAACGGCGCTGGAAAGATCGATCTGCTCGGTGCTGATCGAAGACGCGTGGCCTTGCACCGTGATGCTCTGCTGAATGGCGGCAGGTTGCAGCGTGGCGGTAATTTCCCGCACCATGCTGACGACCACTTCGAGGACCGAGCCTGCCTCGGCAAATCCCGGGGCGGTTACGCTCACGTGGTAGCTGCCGGGCGGCAAATCATCCACGCGAAAATCTCCATTGTTATCGCTGGTTACGGTGCGCTCCAGGGCGGACGCACGGGCATGGACTACGATTGCGGCGCGAGGAATACGTCCGCCGGAGGCGTCCTCGACGTGGCCGATTATGCTTCCGCGGAAAGCTTGCCCCCAAGAAAACACTGGGAAAATGAACACTGAACAAACCAGCACGGCAGCACGCCACGATTTCACGATCCGCTCCTGCTATTCGCCAGCTCGTTCGTTGGTTTGGCGGAAGCGGCGTCACGTTACCGGAGAAACGGATCTACTACTACAGATCGTAGTCGACGCAATCGGTGACTGGCAGGCTCGCGGAAAAGGCAGAGCGCGAAATGCTTGGGCGAAATTCAGCGCAACAGATGCTCGAGGAGTTGATGCACGGCGTAGAGAGTCGTAGGCCGCAGAATCACCGCAGCGGTGGCGCAAACCGCAAGCAGCGCGGCGGGGATTGCCAGTCCATGCGCGTACCAAGGCGATTTAGAGGGCGACGTGGCTTTGCCTTCGATCAGGCGAAGGACGCGCGCGGCTAGATCGCGGTCATCGGCGACGAGTGACGCACGGAGCAGCGGCTGCCGAGGAGCGCACCCAAGCTGCGCGACGCAGACAAGGGCCGCAGCGAGCTCGAGTCGCATGCGTGCGTCACCATTCGTCGCCTCATCGTCCGCGGCCCATTCCGAGAGCCTGGCCCAATCGCGTTCGAGCGCGACGAGAGCTCTGGAGAACGGCCATATCGCGGGAGCCAGCAGCAGAAGCAGGCGTTTGAAATTGTCACGCGCGGTACGGTGGACATTCTCGTGGCGCAGCGCAGCGTCCAATTGTTCCGGAGATAGCGCGCGCTGCACGCCGCGCGAGAGCACGATCTGAGAGCGAAACAGGCCGGTTAATCCCAGGAGCGGAGCTTCCACCTCGATCAATGAAACGCGGCACGATTCGCCGGCCGTGCGAATGGCCCGGTGCGATTTGGGCAAGGCTCGCGTCCATCTACTGGAGTGGAGGATTGACGCGGCTGCCCGCGTGAGCGAAACGCACCAGAGCGCGGCGCCGAGCAGCGCGGCGAACAGGCAGGCGAATCCAATTTTCTCAGGCGTGCCTTGCGGCTCCAGCCGTAGATAGCTCGGGATGCATAGAGCGATGGTGGCGAGAACAGAGACGATCAGCGGCAGCATGCGCATCGCATAGAGAAAACGCGCGGCGGCTCGCGGCCTCATCCCTGCCGCGAGGCGGAATGCCACAGGGGCGAGTACCGCGACGAACGTAGCAGCAGCCACGTAGATCAGCAGAAATGATGCGCAGCACAGAAGCGCCAGGCGCAATAAATAAGCAGAATTCACGAACGCCGTCCTTCGGAGATTTCTTTGCGCTTCGATTGAATCTTTTTTTCCAGTTCCTCCAGGAGTGCGGCGTCATGCTGGCCGACAGCATCCAGAAGACCTGAGATCAGAAGCTGGCGAGAAGTTTGACGGCCGGCCAAAAAACCGGCGACGAATTCACTGGCGATTTGGCGCTCCCAGTCCTGCCGAGACAACCGCGGAGAATAGAAAAATGCGCGATCGGTTTTGTGGCGCTGCAACAGCCCTTTCTTGAAGAGGCGGTCGAGCGTGGTCATCACCGTGGTGTACGCGAAGTGACGGGCTAAGCGTGCGGCAACCTCGCGCACGTTACTCTCGCCGCGCTCCCAGAGGATTTCCATCACTCGGGATTCCAGAGGACCCAACGTGGATGGCCCGCCGCGATGCTCGCGATTCGCGCGCCGTTTTTTCAGAAAATGAATCACTCTGCTGTCCGCCGCTCTTCGTGCCCGCACTCGCTGCGACCCTGATGCCACATACGGCCGGTCGGCCGCAGCTGCCGACTTGGCCGGATGTGGCCGGGCAACGAGGTTCGCCTAGTCTGCATCCTTATGGCTGACCGATGGGGCGCATTATCGCAGATCAAATCGCAGGCGGTACAGCCTTTTGAGGCCGGCAGCGAGCCGACGGCCGGGTGGAGATGTGCGTTGACACGCTGCAGCGGTTTTGTTATTCAACTAGTTTCGTTTAATGAGCCAATGGTTCGACGTGGGAGCAACTCCCTCCGTTCCGGGCGGATCCGAAAAGAAATCCAAGGTGCTATGACGACATTGAAGGTGTATGCCCGAATGAAAAATTTCCTGGCGCTGAGGGAGAGAGACAGCGCCAGCGGCGGCTTCCGATGGAGCCGCCTGTGCTCAGTCGCGTGCGCTTTGCTTGCGTTTCTATGCCTGACGTTCATATCGAGCTGCGGCGGCGGGAATGGTTCTATCACGCTGGCGGTCACGCCGAAAACCGCTAGCATGGACCAGGGGGAGTCGCTCCTTTTCGTCGCGACGCTGGGCAACGATACGAAGAACCTGGGAGTCACCTGGCAGCCGCTTACGGGTTCCGGATGCGCCGGGACGAGTTGCGGCACTCTGACCAACATCACCGCTACGGGCGTGATCTACACCGCCCCATCGGGCCTCACCACCGGCATATCCGTAAGCCTGGAAGCCATTGCCAAGGCGAATGGCAGCGTAACCGCGACGTCAACGATCACGATCGATCTGCCGGTGACGTTCACGACCACGTCTCTGCCGAACGGCGCCAACGGCGTTGCCTACAACCAAACAATTGTTACTTCTGGCGGAGTCGCACCGATTACCTATTCGGTGGGGACTGGCAGTCTGCCAGCGGGCCTTAAACTCAACAGCGTTGGAACCGTCATCGGAACTCCCACCAGTTTCGGAACGTCCACGTTTACGATTAACGCCACAGACTTCGGGACGCCGCCGCTAACCGTGCCTTCGCCGATCTACACGATCACGATTAGTCCACCGCCTCCGCTCTCCATCGCTTCGACGGCGATGGCTAACGGGATCACCGGCACATTTTATAGCTCCGCGATTGCTTCTTCGGGCGGTGTTCCGCCTTTGACGTGGAGCGTGCCGGCGGGGACTTTGCCTCCAGGACTTACGCTGACGCCTTCGTCCGGATTAATCAGCGGCACGCCAACGACCCCCGGCGTTTACAAATTTTTTCCGACGGTCACGGATTCTGCCATTCCGCCGCAGACGTTCACTTCGACCGCGGGCGTGACGATTTCGGTGATCACAGTGGCCCCGCTGCAGGCTGTCACGCCACCGCTGCCTTCCGGCGACGTTGCGGTGGGCTACAACGCCAGCTTGGTGGCTACCGGCGGGGTACCGCCATATACGTGGAGCATGACGAGCGGACAGCTTCCTTCGGGCTTAAAGCTGGATCCCACGACCGGCGTCATCTCCGGCACGCCGATTCTTGCGACGACGCCGCCCACGGCCACTAATTTTACTGTGCAAGTCGAGGATTCCAAATCTTCGCCGCCAGCGCTGCAATCCCTGAGCATTGTAATCAAACCCGGAACCGCGATTACCAATTCGCTGATGAGCGGCGCTTACAGCTTTCTTTTCCATGGCTTCGATTCGGGCGGCAACGTGGAGATGGCCGGAAACTTCAACGCCAGCGGCAACGGCACGGTTACTGGGCAGCTGGACAGCAATCGTTCGGGCGGTACGTTGGGAGTATTCACCGGTTCCACGTTTAGTGGAACCTACAGCGTGGGGAGTGATGGACGCGGCACGATGCAGTGGATCACGACGAACAGCAAGGGAGCGATGTCCACCACGAATTATCTGCTGGCTGAGGATTCCGGCGGGAACTTCCACATGATCGAGAACGACCCGATCGGTACGCCGCAGACGCATGGATCCGGAATCATCAAGCCGGTGGTTGGAGGCGCGGCATCCGCTGCCAGTTTCAGCGGAAATTATGTATTTGAGCTCGACGGGCAGGACAACACCGGAAAGTCCGAAGTGATTGTGGGGGTCGGGCACGCGGACGGCCTCTCGCAGGTTACTCCGGGAATGTTCGACGTCAACGACGGCGGAACTTACAATCCGGCGGTGCAGTTTACAGGAAGTTTTGCGCTGGGCTCGAGCAACAGCAAGGGCGTTTTGGTTTTGACCTATCAGATTCCGGGGTCCACGACAGTCAACCCGCCCCCGTCATACACTTTCTACTTCGTATCACCATCCGATCTGTTCTTGATCGCCGTGGATCCCACCGATGCGACGCACCCGCGCCTGGCGGGCGAGATGTTCCTGCAACAGCCGTCCACACCGTTCGATGCGACGGCGTTGCATGGAACTAGCGTGGCAACCGGCAGCGGCTTAGACGGCTCGAATGCCAGCGTTCTTGCCGGCCTTCTTACCGGCGTGACTACCCCGGCCGGAATCAACGAAGCAAACGTCACGTACGACCAAAATGACGGAGGCGCGGTCACTGCGAACAACGCCGCCGCTGGAACCTATACTCCAGACCCCAGCACGAACGGCCGGATGGCGTTTACGGGATTGGGTGCGCGACTTGCCGCTGCGTATTTGACCGGGCCGAATCAGGGAATATTGATCGGTTCGGATCCCGCGGTCACTTACGGCTTGCTGGACGCACAAATTTCCACGGCGCCGTTTACGAGCACCTCGATACTGGGTGGATACACGCTCAGCGCCGAAACCACTCTGGATCCGGCGGCTGTGAATATCACTGGACAGCTGGATTCGCTTACCGGCAACGGGACCATGACTGGAATCCTGGACGAAGCGGACAACGACGGGACACCGCACACGGATCAGTCGGTGGTCATCCCGAATTACGTGGTGGCGGCCAATGGCCGCGGGACGATGGTGATTGGTGCGACGACCGGCTTGCCGTCGGGGATGGTGTTCTACATCGTGTCGCCGAGTAGTTTCCGCGGGATCTCCACCGATTCGAATCCTGGAAACGCGCATCCTGAGGTGATTTACTTCAACCACTAGGCTGCGTGCCGACGGGGCGGGTAAATCCGTCGCGACGCTACGAAGAACGCTTACTTCTCGTCTTTCTTTTTTTCCTCGAGCTTTAGAGCGGCGGAATTGATGCAGAAGCGCAGGCCGGTGGGATCGGGGCCGTCGTCGAAGACGTGCCCCAGATGCGCATCGCAGCGACTGCAGATGGCTTCGGTGCGCACCATGCCGTGGCTGATGTCGCGTTTCAGTTCCACATTATCGGCCGCCACCGGCTGGTAGTAGCTGGGCCAGCCTGAGCCGGAATGAAATTTCGCGTCGGAAGAAAATAGCGACTGGCCGCAGCAGACGCACATGTAGGTTCCTTCGGCTTCCTCGTTTTCGTATTCGCCCGTGAAGGGCGGTTCAGTTCCCTGCTTGCGCGTTACGTAATATTGATTGTCGTTCAGCTTGGCGCGCCATTCGGCCTCGCTCTTGCGGATTTTTTCGCTCATGGCGATAGCTTACACGAAGTTTCCATTTCCTGTGAAGCGCCCAGGACCGCGGAAAGTCGCGTATGGTCGGATATACTAGGGCAGGAAATATTGTGCGCTAGCCGATAATCGCGCTCGCGGCGTTGCGCAGGTGCATCCTTCGCGCCGAGAACGAACCGCGGGCGGCCACTTCCTCATCGAATGCATTGGAGAAAATTTGTGAACGAAGTCTTCATTTGTGATGCAGTGCGCACGCCGTTTGGCCGCTACGGCGGAGCGCTGGCGACGATTCGCACCGACGACCTCGCGGCGATTCCGATTCGCGCGTTGCAGGAGCGAAATCCGGGCGTGGATTGGGCAGCGGTAGACGATGTGATCTACGGATGCGCGAACCAGGCCGGTGAGGATAATCGCAACGTGGCGCGCATGGCGCTGCTGCTGGCAGGATTGCCACGGGAAGTGCCAGGCGCGACGGTGAACCGGCTGTGCGGCTCGAGCCTGGATGCGCTGGGCGTCGCAGCGCGCGCGATCAAAGCCGGAGAGACCGATCTGATGATTGCCGGCGGAGTAGAAAGCATGACGCGCGCTCCGTTTGTGACGGGCAAGGCGGACAGCGCCTTCAGCCGCAACGCGGAGACATTCGACACCACGCTTGGCTGGCGCTTTATCAATCCGCTGATGAAAGCCAAGTACGGAGTGGATTCGATGCCGGAAACCGCGGAGAGCGTCGCGGAGGAATTCCGCGTGGGCCGCGCGGACCAGGACGCTTTTGCTTACCGCACGCAGCAGCGCTGGGCGCGCGCGAATGCCGCCGGCTTTTTCGCGCATGAGATCGTTGCGGTGCCCGTGCCGCAGAAAAAAGGCGATGCGAGGATTGTTGATAGGGACGAGCATCCGCGCCCGGACACGACGCTGGACGGGCTGGCGAAACTGAAACCGATCGTCAAGCCGAACGGAACCGTGACAGCCGGAAATGCTTCGGGCATAAACGACGGCGCGTGCGCGCTGCTGCTGGCGTCGCAGGCAGCTGTCGCAAAGCACCGCTTGACGCCCCGCGCGCGCGTACTGGCGACGGCAACAGCCGGAGTGGCTCCGCGGATCATGGGCATCGGACCCGCGCCAGCGACGAAGAAACTGCTGGAAAAGACGGGCCTCAAAATTTCACAGATGGACGTGATCGAACTGAATGAGGCTTTCGCGGCGCAGGCACTGGCGGTGACGAGAGAACTGGGATTGCCGGACGACGCGCCTCACGTGAACCCGAACGGCGGAGCAATTGCGATTGGACATCCGCTGGGCGCCAGCGGCGCGCGGCTCGTGACCACCGCCATGTATCAGTTGCAGGCCATCAAGGGACGGTATGCGCTGTGTACGATGTGCATTGGAGTCGGCCAGGGAATCGCGGCGATCATCGAACGCTGCTGAATTGAACCGCGGCCGCTGCGGCTAGTCACTCTCTGCTAATTTCGGCTGACGACCAGGCAGGTGATGTCGTCATACTGCGGGGCTACACCTACAAACTCGTCAAGACGTTTCATGATTCCTGAAAGTGTTACCGCGGCTCGTTCCTTTATTCTTGGTTGCAGCAAGGCGAGCAGGCGTGCTTCACCAAACTGTTCCGCGCTTTCGTTCTGCGCCTCGGTGACTCCGTCGGTGTAGATCACCAGAAGATCGTTGAGTTCCAGCACGGTCGTACCAGCCACAAATTTTTCGGTCAGCTCGATTCCCAGTGGCATGCTGTCAGAGTTCAGCCGCTCGATGCTGCCGTCTTGCCGCACCAGCATCGGAGGATTGTGGCCGGCCGAGAGATAGCTCAGCTCGCCTGTGGCGGGATTCAATTCCGCCAAGAACGCGGTCGTGAATCGCCGGCCATTTAGATTGTTGCCGCACGCAAGCCGATTCAAGTCCGTGACCAGCTGCGAGAGCGACCCTGGAGCACCGGCGAGCGCGCGCAGACTAGCCTGAAAGTTCGCCATGAGCATCGCCGCCGGCACGCTTTTGCCGGAAACGTCCGCGACAGCTATCAGGAGCGGGCCATCAACGGCGCGACGAAATGCGTCGTAGTAATCGCCAGCCACGGTGTTGGCGGGGCGCGTGGCGAAAGCCATATCAATGCCCGGTACTTCGGGCGGGACGCGCGGCACCAGCCAGCGCTGGATTTCGCGGGCAATTTCGATGTCGCGCTTCATGGCAACGTGATCGCCCAAAACCATCACGAGCAGGATGAGTAGGCCCGCGAAAGCCGCTAGAAATTCCATCTTGGTGGTGATGAGTAGAAACTGAAATCCAATAAGCGATAGGACAGCAAGAAGCAGGCTTGATACCAACAGAACGCGCCGGGCCGGCGAAAGCTTTTTCAGTATTCCCGCGAAGAGCGCTGCGACTATCTTGAATGGCTGTATCCAGGCTTTCTGCGAGTGCACGGCGTGCCAGTCAACGTCGCGTTTATAGAGGCTAGAGCTGGCCTGCGCCTCCGATTTGAATTGCGTCCAGAGGTCCGCGGCCTCCATGCCTGCTGTCAGTTGGCGCCAGCCATCCTTGGAACTCCAGACCGTGCGTTTGGCCTTCGTTTTGAGGTTGTGTGCGAAATTCTGCAGCTTCGCCCATTTTGATGGGGCCGTTGCGCGGAGCTCTTCGCTCACGAAGGTAGCCACATCTTTACCATACGCTCTTCGGCGGCGGCGCGCAGATCAGGTTTTTCAGGTATTCTTGTACGAGGGCTGTCCTGTTCTGGGGCAATCGATTCTTGCAGCGAGTCCGGCGCCGGGAAATTTCTCTTGTGTGGCCGAGTACTATTTCGAGTAGAACTTTCCGGAACCACGAAAAAAAATCGCGTAGCAAGATTACGGCCAAATCTGTAGGTCTTTACTTCTTAGCAAGTTACAGGGAAATCAGTATTGGCAGCAGACGTGCACTCTCGCATAATCGAGTCTCGTCGATAAGCAACATGACCGCGCGAGACCGCAGCGTTCGAGAACGGAGACCCAGTCGTGAGTACAAGAGCACTTGTTGGCAACCCGGCAGTAAGAGAAACGAATCCCGCCGAGGATATCCCAAGCCCTAGATGGGCAGAGCGTCTGCGCGCGCTGAAGAATATTCCCCCGGTCATGAAATATGTTTGGGACGCCGCGCCTGCGGTGGCCGTCGCGAACTTGCTTTCGCGATTGACGGCTGCGCTGATTCCGCTGTCCATGTTAGCGGTCACCCAGAAAATCATCGCCGCGATTTATGCGTTGAACGCCAAGCAGACGCCGCTGCCACATTATTTCTGGGGACTAGTGACCCTGGAATTCGTCCTGGCTGGAATTGCGGCAGTGCTGATGCGCGTGATTGATTTCTGCGATACCACGCTGGCCGAAAGATTCATGCGACACATCAGCGTGCGGCTGATGAAGCACGCGGCGAATCTGGATTTGATGTCCTACGAAGACCCGGTTTTTTACGACAAGCTGGAGCGCGCGCGCGTGCAGAGCACCGACCGCGTGCAGATGATCAAGATCTCGGGCCGGCTGATTCAGGAGACTGTTACGACGATCAGCTTGGCGGCCGGCATTTTCGTTTACTCTCCGTGGTTATTGATCGCGCTCGTGGCCTGCGTGGTGCCGGCGTTTTTAGGCGAGACGCATTTCGCGTTTCTGGGATATTCGTTGAGCTTTCAGCAAACCCCGGCGCGGCGCGAACTGGATTACTTGCGGCTCCTGGGCGGAACTAAAGAAGGCGCGAAAGAGCTGAAGCTGTTCGGGCTTGCGCCGTTCCTGGTTGGGCGTTATTCCGATGTTGCCACCGAGTTGCACGATCAGACGATAGGAGTGGCGCGGCACCGGCTGTTTATTGGCTCGTTGCTGGCGATGGTGGGCGTGGCTGGTTACTACGGGACGTATGCGTTCGTGATTTATCACACGGTGATCGGGGTGATCTCACTGGCGACGATGATTTTTCTGGCCGGCGCCATTGGTGGTGCCAGCTCGAACATCCAGGCGGTGTTCACCACGTTCTCGGAAATCGCGAATCAGGCGCTGTTCATGACCGACCTGCTGGAGTTTTTCGCGGTGAAGCCGAAGATTTTCTCCAAGCCTGGCGCGTTGCCGGCTCCGAAGAAGATTCAGCAGGGGTTTGAATTCAAGAACGTATCGTTCGCTTATCCGGGCAGCTCGCGGATGATCCTGAGGAATGTCAGCTTCAAACTCGCGCCTTCAGAGCGCATCGCCATCGTCGGTGAAAACGGCCAGGGTAAGACCACCATCGTGAAGTTGCTGACGCGCTTGTACGATCCGACCGAAGGACAGATTCTTCTCGATGGCAAGGACTTGCGCGAGTACGATCTGGAGAGCCTGTGGCAGGAAATCGGCGTGATCTTTCAAGATTTTATGCGCTATGAGATGACGGCTTCGGCCAACATCGCAGTGGGCCGCATCGAGGAACGCAATAATCCGTTCCGGATCCGCGCGGCTGCCAACAAGAGCCTTGCGGAGCAGGCCATCCGCCGGCTGCCCAAGGGATTCGACCAAGTGTTGGGTTCGCGGTTTGAAGGCGCCGTGGATCTTTCGGGCGGCGAGTGGCAGAAGATTGCTATTGCGCGCGCGTATTTGCGCGACGCGCAGCTGCTGATCCTGGACGAGCCTACGGCGGCGCTCGATGCCCGTTCCGAGCACGAAGTGTTTCAACGCTTTTCGGAATTGACGGAAGGCAAGATGTCGCTGCTGATCTCGCACCGCTTTTCGACCGTTAAAATGTCGAATCGCATTCTGGTCCTGAAAGACGGCGAGATTGCCGAGCAGGGCCAGCATGACCAGCTGATCAAAGTGGGCGGGCATTACGCGGAGATGTTTGAGTTGCAGGCCGCGAATTACCGCTAACTCTTACCTGTCTTGATCTCTGTCAGGAGCAATCCGCGGTCGAATTGGTGACCGCGAACAATCGTCGCGTTTTCCGTCCCCAATTACTTACGACGTCGAGCGCAAGTGCATCCCGACCAGTTCCTGCGGGGCCAGCGGCTGATAGGATTTAAATCCTGCGCGTTCCATGCCTCGTTGCGCTTCCGGGTTCTTCATGAAGGTATCCCAGACAAATCCGGTGCGCGCGTTTTCCGCCATCACCATCGTGATTCCGGAATCGATACCGACCACGTCGCTGTCGTACCAATTGGTCAGGGGATTGAACGCGTCCACGAATCCGTAGCGGCTCCACGTGCCGGCGCCGTAACGATTGTCAATGTTTCGCAGCACCCGCATTGTCGGGCCCGGCATGAAAGGGAGGGAACCCGCTGCTGCGCAGGGCACAATCGTGCCATCAATCGGGCCGGTTTCCGGCGGGCCGCCCCAGACGCGATATCCGTTGATGGAATCCGAAGCGGTGATGCCCCAAAGGTCGTTGCTGTAATCGGGGAACTTGTTCGCCAGACTCAAACAAAATCGCCGGTGCACGTCTGTCGCGAGGATCGAATTCTGAAAATAGTCCGCATAGAGGTCGCGCTTGCCGCGGAAATCAAACCAAGCTTGCGAATATTGATGAACGAACAACGGGGCGTAGGAGCCGATGAACTTGATCCCGTCGAATTCAAAGATGGTGCGCTTCCAGGCGTCCCAGGTGGCGGGCGCGAGCGCGTGGGACGTCGAGCCCAGGCCCAGCAGATACATCATCATCATTTCGCTGTAGCTATCCCAGCGATATTGCAGGAATCCGGTTTCCGGGCTCCAGCCATGCGGAAGGATGCGCGTATCTTCCGACAACCAGTTCCAATCCACACGATTGAAAATCTGATGCGCGAGATCGCTGATCTCGGAGTGTTCGAAGTGCTGGCGGCAGGTGAGGATGCCGCAGAGCAATATGGATGTGTCAATCGAGGAGAATTCGGACTGCCAGAGCCGCTCGCCGGTATTGATGTTGGCCCAGTGGTAGAAAAATCCGCGCTGGGTGGGCAGCTTTTTCCACAGAAACCGCAAGGTATTGATCACGCGTTCCCGAGCAAGAGTGAACGAGACATAGCCGCGCTTTTCACCGATGCACAACGCGGTCAAACCGAATCCCGTGGCCGCGATACTGCCCACTATGCCGCTATCGGAGGAACGCACATTGCAGCGGTCCTTCACCATGCCGGTGGTGGGATTTGTTTGGTCCCAGAAAAACTGAAAAATCGCTTTTTCCAGCTCCTCGAGGAAGGAATCGTCCCTGGGAGAAAGGTATGTAGGGGGCGGAAGTTGCGAAGCCAAAGGGGCGGCCTGCCGAGCTGCTACTGGGTGTTGGAGCGAAAGACCTCCGGCGAGCGGGATACCGCAGGCGGAAAGCGCCGCGAAGTCTCGCAGCAGCTCGCGGCGCGATAGGTTCCTTGGCCTCAATATGTTCCTAGTCGGCACAATTAATGTTAGACGAACCAGCAATCGAATGAAACTGCGGAAGTTACCAAACTAATGACTGTTTCGACGAATATTGGCTCCCCAAGGGGGGCTATGGTTCGGGTTCTACGCTCACCCTAGTACGATGCGCACCTGATGGACTGCGCCGTCGTCCATCAGGTGAATCGGGGACGAGCCCGCCAGAAGTTTCCCGTCAAGCTCGGTAAGCGCCACGCCGCGCGCCACGCCGGAAGGATTCTCGACGGTGATTTTGTAAGTAGACGAGTGATAGCGGAACTCTATGCGGTATCCGGGCCAGCTGCGCGGAATACAGGGGTCAATCGAAAGCGAAGTTCCGCGCATGCGGTATCCTAAAATTGATTCGATGCCGGCGCGATAGAGCCAACCGGCCGAACCTGTGTACCAAGTCCAACCGCCGCGGCCGATGTGCGGCGCTTCGCCGTAAATGTCGGCTGCCATAACGTACGGCTCAACTTTGTAGCGCTGCACGTTGGCGCGCGTATCGGCGCGGTTGATGGGATTCATCATGCGGAATAGCTCCCCGGCTTTATCGCCGTCCCCCAGCTCCGCAAAGGCCATTAGCGTCCAGGTTGCCGCGTGACTGTATTGCCCGCCGTTTTCGCGAATGCCCGGGAGATAGCCTTTGATGTAGCCGGGATCGTGATCCGGATGATCGAAGGGCGGGGTGAGCAGCAGGATCAGGCCGTCGGGGCGGCGAACCAGTTGCTGGTCGGCTGCGGCCATGGCCCGCGCTGCGCGACCAGGCTCTGCTGCGCGACTGAGAACTGCCCAGGACTGGGCAATGGCGTCAATGCGGCATTCCGTGTTCTGTGCGGAGCCCAGCGGCGTGCCATCGTCGAAATACGCGCGGCGGTACCACTCACCGTCCCAGCCATCGTGTTCCAACGCAGCCTTGAGGCTGCTGACGTGAAGGCGCCACGTTTCAGCTCGCTGATGTTCGCCGCGGCCATCGGCAAGCTTTGCGAACTCCTGCAGGACGGTATGCAGGAACCAGCCGAGCCACACGCTCTCGCCCTTGCCATCCTGTCCTACGCGGTTCATGCCGTCGTTCCAATCACCCGTTCCCATGAGCGGCAGGCCATGACTGCCGACGCTCAAGCTGCGGTCTATGGCACGCGCGCAGTGCTCGAAAAGAGTAGCGCGAGTTTCCGAAACGCGCGGCTGGAAATACGATTCTTTCTGCCCTTCGGCCAGCGGCTCGCCCTCGATAAACGGGACGACTTCTTCGAGGATCGTCATGTCGCCCGTGGTTTCGATGAACTGGACGACGGTATAGGGCAGCCACAGCAGATCATCGGACATGCGCGTGCGAATGCCGCGACCGGACGGAGGGTGCCACCAATGCTGGACGTCTCCTTCGGGAAATTGGTGGGCGGCGGCGCGTAATAATTGTTCGCGAGCCACGCCGCGTTTCGCGATATTCAGAGCCATTACGTCTTGGAGTTGATCGCGGAATCCGTAGGCCCCGCTGACCTGGTAAAAGCCGGCGCGCGCCCAGACGCGGCAAGAAAGCGTTTGATACAAGAGCCAGCGATTCAGCAACACATCCATGCTGGGATCGGGCGTAGTAACTTTCACTGTGCTTAATAGTTCGTCCCAGCGCCGCGTGACGTCGCCCAGAACTTTGTCCAGATTCGCCGTGCGATAACGCAGCAGCAGGTCGCGCGCTTGATCTTTGTTTTCCGTTTGACCCAGGAAGAATACGACTTCTGCGCGCGCGCCCGGGCGCAATTCAATTGTAGTCTGCAGCGCCGCGCACGGATCCAGGGCTGGACCCACTTTGCCCGAGAGTGGAATACCTCGTTCCAGCGACGCAGGACTTTCCGGCCGGCCATTGCGACCGAGAAATTCCGTGCGGTCGCCGGTGAACGAGGTTTGCTGACCGCGCAGATCAGCGAAAGCGATGCGCCCGCCGAACTCACCGTTCCAGGCACTGCGCGCGAGGATGGCTTTGGACTGGGGTTCCACCTCCGTGATGATGTACGGCGCTGTGGCGCTGCGCGAGGCACCCAGCACCCATTCGGCGTAAGCGGTCACGGAAAGGCGGCGCACGCGGTCCGAATCGTTGCGCAGGGTTAGCCGCGAGATTTTGATAGGGTCTTCCACCGGCACAAACTGCAGAAGTTCCAGCGCGATGCCGCGCGAACCGTGCAGGAACCGGCTATAGCCCTGTCCATGACGCGCCTGATAGCTTGCGCTTTCATCGCGGATAGGCAGGGCGGTGGGAGTCCAAACCTCTCCGCTCGCTTCGTCGCGAATGTAGACCGCTTCTCCCGGCGTGTCGAACACGTGATCGTTGGACCACGGCGTAAGCTGATTTTCATGGCTATTGAGAGACCAAGTGAAGCCCGAGCCCGATTCGGATACCAAGAACCCGAACGACGGATTGGCCACGACGTTGACCCAAGGTTCGGGCGTGCGCAGCCCTTCGTTCAATGCAATCACGTATTCGCGGCCACCGTCGGCGAAGCCACCGAGGCCGTTGAAAAATTGCAGGGTCTGCTGCGGCAGGCGAACTTCCGGGGATTTGGTGGCACGTGCCGGACGCGTGAGGGCGCGCTCCGCTGGTTCCGGATATTGCGAGCGCACGATCTGCTCGGCGAGCGTGCCACGGCGGCTTAGCAGCACAGCACGGGCCACGGCTTGCAGTTGCGTGCGAGCCTGCGGAGTAAGTAGATCGCCGCGCAGCAGGAAAATTTTCCCGCTCACGCCGCCAGAGTCCGGCGATAGCCTGAGCTGGCTGCCGCGCACGAGCGCTTCGAGCGAGTCTTGCAGTTCCTGCACGTAGGACGCCGCTTTTTCGTTGATGATGACCACGTCCGCTGACAGCTGCTTCATCCGCCAGTATTCGTGCGCGCGCAACATTTGCCGGATGATGTCCACATCTTCGGGATCGTCAATACGCGCCAGAATAATCGGCAGGTCGCCCGAGATTCCCTGCGACCACAGCGTGGAAATATCCAGCGAGGTGCGCGCCAGCACGTCGGCGGTGGGACGCAGCGATGGATCCACGTACAAAACGGCATTCGCGAGGCGCTGGAATAGGAGCGCTTCTTCGGAAGTGATCCCCAAGTGATGCAGCTGCACCTGCGCCTGCGTCCACGCCAGCGTGTGCGTGCGCTCAAAAGTTCGCCCGTCGCGATACTTGTCGGCGAGATCCAGCACCTCCTCGCGCGTGGCGGCCGCAATCGTGGAAAAAATCAAATGGACTGTGCCGCCCGGAGGGACGCGAACCGTGCGGCGCAGGCTCAGGATCGGGTCCAACACGGCGCCAACCGTGTTGGAAAGCGGCCGGCCATCCATCACCGACACGGGATCGCGCAGGTTGCGCGCCCGCCCCACGAACCGCGCGCGGTCCGTTTCAAATTGCAATTCCCCGACGGTTTCGGCATCCGTGACGAGAACGTGCGCGACCCATACGGAGGTTTCGTCGTCGGAACGCTTGCGACGCGTGGCTACCAACGCGCCGACGTCTGCGACAAATTCAGTTTCGACGAACAGTTTGGCGAATGCAGGATGAGCAACATCCGCCGCTTGCGGCGTGAGTGACAGCTCCGCGTAGGACGTGACTTGAATATCGCGCGCGCGTACTCCGACGTTGCTCAGCGAGATGCGCCGAACCTCCGCATCGTCTTCGGAGGAAACCACCACCTCCAGCGCTGTGGTGAGCGAACGGTCGCGCCGGATAATTTCGGCATGGTCCTCGAAAAAAATGGCTTCGTATTCATCGGCTTCGATTCCCGCGGGCTGATAACCAGCCGACCACACATTTCCGGATTGTTCGTCGCGCAGGAAGATGTACTGACCCCAGTTATCCAGGGTGTGGTCTTCGCGCCAGCGGGTAATCGCCAGATCGCGCCAGCGGCTGTAGCCCGAGCCCGCGGCCGTGAGCATTACCGAATAGCGTCCATTGGAAAGCAATTGCGTCCGCGGAATGGCGTCATGCGGCGTGCTGAACCGCCGCACCAGCGGAGGAACCAGTTCGCGCACTTTCGACGCAGCGGAAACCTCTTCCGCGCGTGGACGGGCGACCAACACGTCGCGCGGGGTGCGCTCTTGCAACAGCAGCTCAGTGGCGCGCACGATCGGTTCGGAATGAAAGCGATCGCGCATCACGCCGCCGTTCACAATGTCGGCGAGCGCGACGACGGACATACCTTGGTGATGCGCCATGAATGCGCGGATCACCGCGACATCCTTCCCTTCCGGTAGACGGCTGCTCGTGTAATCCAGCGCCTCGTAGAATCCATAGCTGCCGGCGGCACCCGCCCTCGCCAGCCTGGTGAAATTCTGTACAGCTGCGGTTGGATCGATCATCGCTGCCAGCGCCGTGGCATACGGTGCGATCACCAGGTCCTCGCTCAGCCCGCGTTTCAGCCCCAGGCCCGGAACTCCGAAACCTGAATACTGATATGTAAAATCCATGTCGCGCGCGTTGAAGGCCGACTCCGATATTCCCCAGGGAACGCTGCGCTCCTCTCCGTATTCGATCTGGCGCGCGACGACCTGCTCGTACGTCTGGCTCAACATGCTGTTCGCCGGAGAGCGCATCACCAAGTCGGGCATAAGGTATTCGAACATCGAGCCGGACCAGGAGATCAGCGCCAAGCCGCGGCCCACGGGCGTGAGCGCGCGGCCCAGACGGAACCAATGCGAGGCCGGCACCTCCCCTTTGGCGATGGCAATGAAGCTGGCGAGCCGCGCTTCGGAGGCCAACAGGTCGTAGCAATTGCCGTCCAGCGTTCCGTCTGTGCCGCGAAAGCCGATCGAGAAAAGCTTGCGCGAGGTATCAAACAGAAATGTGAAGTCCATCCCGTCGAACATGCTTTGGCAAGTGTGTGCGATCGCAACCAGACGGCGGGTAAGGGCCGACGCATCACGCGTGGCGCCGTTGAACGCTGTCGTGAGAGAGTCGATGCGCTGCAGGATTTCGCGATTCGTTGTGAAGTCGGCTGCCAATCGTTCGCGCAGCGTCGCCAGTTCACGCACCGCCGATTCACAGCGATCCGGAACATCCGCGAGAGCTGGCAGATGACGAAAGCAAGGTTCAATGGCCACCCACTCGGGCGCTTCATCCTGCGGGCGCTCCGCCATGGCCAGCACTTCGCTGGGTTCCAGACGCAGCCACGGAATCATGATGCGCGCATCGCGTGCGTAACTTTCCAGATTGGCGCGCGCGGCCTCGGCCCAAACACACAATTCGGAACCCGACGGCGCGCCCAATTCCTGCGCCAAAGCCTGAGCGATATCGGCCACAGTCTGAGCGCGTTCCTGAATCTCCAGAAAGCGCGCGGCCCATTCGCGCGGGCCGGCAGGTACTGGATCGAGCAACGCGGCCAGCGAGTCCAGTGCGTTGGCCAGCTGCTTGCGCGTTACGGTGTGCGTGCGCTGCGTATCCGCAATTTCTTCCCACGCTTCACGCAGGAGATTGAGTGAATCTGCAACTCCGGTGAACAGGCGCGCCGCGGCGAACGGTTCCTGAATGATTTCGCGGCAGCCGTTGCCCAGAACGAGCAAATTGGCGGCGAGGTTTCCGCTGTCAACGCTGGAGACATATTTGGGATCGAGCGGCACGAGGCGAAGCGTGTCGTACCAATTGTAAAGATGGCCGCGGTACAGCTCCATCTCGCTCATGGTATGCAGAGTTGCTTCCAGCCGGTCTGCCACCTCTTGCGCGCCCAGCCAACCCATGTCACGTGCAGCGAGAGTGGACAGTAGATAAAGACCAATATTGGTGGGAGATGTTCGATGGGCCACCACGGGCTTGGGATCTTCCTGAAAATTATCGGGCGGAAGGAACCGGTCTTCGGCGGTGACAAATTTCTCGAAAAACCGCCACGTGCGGCGGCAGATTGTCCGCAGAGCCTTGGTGTCTGCCGCCGATAGTGGCTCGACGTCCTCGACTGGAGGCGGAATGCTGATCCAGCGCGCCACGGCGGGCGCCGCAATCCACAGCGCGCCAAATGGAATCGTTGCCCACAAAGCCTGAGGCCGCAGGACCGCCACAGCCAAGAGTGCGGCAAATGCCACCAGGACGCTGGCTACCATCCGTCCGTACGAAGCCAAGAGACTCAAGTCCACGGTTTGTTTCGCCTGCGCCGCAGTTACCCACTGCAGCAAATTTCGGCGCGTGAAGAACAATCGGACCAGCGTGCGGACGATCGCGTCCGTCATCAACCATCCCTGGTAAGCAGTAAACGTGATGGTTAAAGCGATCTGCGACGCGCCCAGGGACAGGTCGGACAGAACGTCACGAAAATGGCTGCGTTTGGAAATGCCGCTGAGCCGGGCATTCAATCCGACGAGAAAAGGGATTAACGCGGGAATCGCAATCGTGGCTAGAACGAAACGAGTCCACATCCAGGGCGACACTTGCGGTATCAGCCATCCCGCTACCATAAGAAGCAACATGTACGGCGCGGAAAGCGTGCGCCGCAGATTGTCGATCATCTTCCAGCGGCTGATCGCGGGAATCGAAACTTTGCGGCGTTCTTCCTTCGACAGTCCGCCGTGCCCGAAAATCCACGGCAACAGTTGCCAGTCTCCGCGGGCCCAGCGATGCTGCCGCGCGGCTGATACTTCGTAATGCGATGGAAATTCGTCAAAAAGCTCGATGTCGCTAGCCAGCGCGGCGCGCGCGAAAATGCCTTCGAACAGATCATGGCTCAGCAGGGTGTTCTCTTTGACTTTGCCGGCCATTGCGGCCTCAAACGCATCGAGATCGTAAATTCCCTTCCCGGTGTATGACCCTTCGTGGAACAGGTCCTGATAAACGTCTGAAACCGCCGCAGCGTACGGATCGATTCCACTCGGTCCGGAAAAAATTCGCTGGAACAGTGAGCCTTCGCGATCGGTGGGAAGCGAAGGCGTTACGCGCGGCTGCACTACGCCATAGCCGTCCACCACGCGCCCCAGCTCTGCGCTGAATTGCGGCCGGTTCAGCGGATGCGCCATGGTGCCCACCAAGCGCGCCGCGGTGCCACGCGAAAGGCGCGTGTCCGCGTCGAGCGTGATGACGAAGCGAATCATGGGGATGGATTCGGGCACCTGGTCCCCGACGGGAATGAAATTTGTCTGCGTCGAGCCACGCAGCAGCTCATTCAGCTCGTGCAGCTTTCCCCGCTTGCGTTCCCAACCCATCCATTTCTTTTCGCGGTCATTCCAGGAACGTTTGCGATGAAATAGGAAGAAGCGCGCGCCGCCCCCGGGGGCGGGGCCGTGGGCTTTGTTCAAACCGGCGATACCGCTCGCGGCGGCCGCCAGCAGCTCATCATCTCCCGGCAGACTTTCCGTGACGGCGTCCACCCAATCGGTGAGCAGCGCGAAGCGCAGATCGCCATCAATGTTTGCGAGGTAATGAATCTCCAGGCGCTCAACCTGTTCCTTGATCGCATCCTTCGAGATCAACAGCGTAGGGACTACGATGATGGTGCGCAGCTCCTGCGGAACGCCGTCGCGCAATTCCAGGCGCGCTAACGTGCGCGGCCCCAATAAATCGGCCACCACCCGATTGATCAGCGCTATAGCCAAATCCGAAGCCGGCACGGAAGCAAGCAACGCGAGGAGCGCCAGAATCGGCGCGCTCACGCCCAATTCCCTAGCATGCGCTAGCGGCAACACCAAAATCAGCGCGGTCATTACGGCGATCGTGCCCAAATAGCCTGGTACGGCGTGTCGCACGTACAAGCGCAAAACACCGCGGCGCCAGGCGACGTGGAACCCGAGCTCCTTCTCGAAATCGAGCCGCCCGCGGGAAATCAGGTAGTAGCCTGGATCGGCCTTGCGCTCGTCGGGTGGATGCCCATCACTGTGAAGTTCCGCACGCGCACGTTTTGCGCGTTGCGCGGCGCGTTGCGCCACTTCGATTTCGCTATGTGTTGAACCTCGCGATAAATCCTCAATGGCGTGACGGTAGTAATCCCGCGTCGCAAAGTCCATCTCTCCGAAATTGCTGCCGCTGCGCAGCACTTCGTCCACCAAGCTGACGCTCTCGAAAAATGCTTCCCAGTCGAACGAAGAAGTCAGGCGCATGCTGGTGATGATGTTGCGCACCGTCACGCTCATGGCGGCCTGCTCTTGATGCTCGGCGCGCACAATTTCATCCGCGGTGGTGCCTTGCGCGGCGAGGCGTTCGTCCAGCCACACTAGAATTGGTCCGACCTTCGGATCGAGGTCGCGTAGTCGTTGAACCAATTGCACGGCAAAGGAGCGCTCGAGAGGCTTGTTCTCAAAGCGGCGCAGCACAGCGGCCGGTGAAACCGCAGTCTGCCCAGCGGCCCCGAGGACGCGGTCGGCGAGGATGTCGGCTTCCACACGCGCGTTGCGGCTGCGCACGATGCGCTCGGCAACGCGCCGCAGATTTTCGACGAGCACGATGCGCAGCGTGATGGCTACCGCCCAAAGTTCGCCGATCGTCAGCGGCTGCACGCGCTGGTAAGCGCTGACGAACCGGCGCAATACTTCGGGATCGAAGCGGCTGTCGTTGTGCGCCACAAACGCCCAAGCGACGCCAAAGACTCGCGGAAACCCTTCGAGGTGACCGGACGCGAGTTTCGGTAGTTTGCGGTAGAAACCAGGAGGAAGGTCGTCGCGAATTTCGCGCAGTTGTTCTTCGACGATATAAAAATTATCTACGAACCATTCGGCCGCGGGCGTGATTGCTTGTTCGTGCTGAATAGCGCGCGCCGTGGCCCGATAATATTCCAGCAGGACGCGGCCGTTCTCGAGCACACGAGGAATCAGCGGGCGCCCTTCCTCGGGATCGGTGACCACCAGTTGCGCGGCCGCCAGACTTTCCGCGTGTTGCTCCAGGCGCTCGACGCTGAAAAGCTCGGCGCGAATTGTCTCCTCTGGCTCTGTGAAAATGGGCGGAGGTGGTTGGGCCAGCTTAGCCATCTTCTAGCTTCAATTCTCCATTCGTTTCGCTACCGACCGCCGGAAATCTGCGGCCTGCGCATTCCGGCCGGCGGAACGAAGCAGCAGATCCGGCGGCCATCGGGAGGGGCGGCCGCAAGACAGAAGCACCAGGGCTGTACGAGATGGAATTTTACAGGACAGCGCCCACAATGGAACGATAAATCGCTACGCATCAGGCAAAGCAAGTATTGGTGTGAAGTGAATTGCGGAACAGTTATGCAGGAAATCACCGATGGCGGCGCGACGCTAAATCTGCGTCCACGAAAACGCGATCGTGATGCTCACTGTGGCTCATCTGTTTCGGGGCAGCGTGATTCCAATTGGCCTTCGCGTATCGAGACCGTATAATTTGGCGATGCGGCAACCCACGCTTCCCGTCGTCATTGGAGCAGATGCTGAAGGGTATTTTGTTTCCTGCCCGGCTTTGCAGGGCTGCTATAGCCAAGGTGATACCTACGAGGAAGCGGTTGCAAACATCCAAGACGCGATTCGTTTACATCTGGACGACCGTATCGCTGATGATGACGCGCTAAATCAAACGAAATGCTGAGAAGTGGTGAGCCGGGGAGGACTCGAACCTCCAACCCGCTGCTTAAGAGGCAGCTGCTCTACCATTGAGCTACCGGCCCACTGAAAAAATTGTAACACGAGTGAATACCGCACCCAACCGCTGCTGATTGCAAAAACGCTGCTGCGATTGCAACGTGGCGATGCTTCGTGCGAAAAAATCTATTTGTGGCGGCGCAACGTCGCCGCAATTTCTTGAGCTACTTGCCGGGCGCGAACCAGGTCGCCAGGCCCCAACGAAATGGCCGCCACGCGCGCGTGCCCACCGCCGCCGTACCTTTCGCACAGCGAGGCCAGATTCACGTCCGCGGAAGCTTCCTTCCAGGGATTGGTGCCCACCGAAACTTTAGCGCGCAGCGGCGAGGAACTGACGCCCACGGAATACAGCGCATCGGGAAACAAAAAGTATGGGACGAATTTGTTGTAGCCCTCGAGATCCAAATCGCTGACATCGAAAAAAATCACGCCATCGCGAAAATCGGCGCGCTCGCGAAACACGTCTAGCGACTTGCGGTGGCGCTCGAGCAGCGGCCCAAGATATTTTTTCACGATGGGCAGTTCGACCATCTCGGCGAGCGACAGGTAGGCCAGGTGCGGAATCAGCTTCGGCACCAGGTCGGCTTCGGGGGCAGCTTCGATCACCAGGGCCAGCTGAGTGGCCGGTTCTGCAAGGCTGACGGCGTCCGCCGGCGAAGCGAATTGCGCCCCATCAATGATATCGCCCCAGTGGATCAGGTTGGCGAGCGGCTTGGCGTCGAAACCAAATTTTTCGGAGGCGATGGTCGCCAAGAATTTAGTGCAGGATTTATAGGTGGGGTCGTAAAATTTTTTGCCGGAATGGTCTTGGCGGAAATGTTCGGCGTCGGCGGGCGTCAGAAACGCGCTCTGATGATGGTCGAACCACCAAGTGAGCCGCGGCGAGCTGGAATACTTGAAATCCACGATGGCGTTTTCGTCGCCGTCAAACGTACCGTCCTCGAAAGGTTGCGACGCCTTGTGCGTCATTCCGGTGTAGAAGAACTCAGCAGCCGGATCGATACGCTCCTTATAAAAGCGCGTGAAAATCGCGGCAGAAGAGGCCCCGTCGAAGCATTTGTCGTGGAAGCAAACCCGAACCTTCAATTCCCTCTCCTGACCACCCCGCGGCATGGCCGCCCGCGCAGGGGAAAGCCAACAACGATGGACGTTCAGTTGGCTAATGTCAAGAGCGAACGAGGGCGAGCAACTTCGGCAGCCGCGATCGGGAACTTTGTAATTTTCCCGTGACGGGAATTAGGTAAGCCCGAGTTGCGGTGTAGAAAACCTGGCCGCGCCTGAAGGAATTACGCTCGCGGACGGCTTCAGGACTTTCCGAAGATTTGATCGGCGAGATCGGCAGCAACCGGGATTCGAAACTTTTCGCCCTGGTACGCCTTGACCATGAGCAGGATCCACAGAACCAAGCCTACGATGGAGACGAGCCAGAGGATTCCGACGCCCGCGGAAAATCCCGCCAGTCCCCCTGAAATGAAGAGCATGGAAAGTACGATGCGAATGATCGTGAGGCCGCCGAATACGACGATGGATTGCGCCGCGTGGAAGCGAACGAACGGCCGCTTATCGATCAAAAAGAAAATCAGTCCGGTGACCCATCCGAGCAAGTAGCACAGCAGCCCGGCAACATTTTCGGATAGACCTGATTGCGTGCTGGCAGCGGGAGTCATGGCGGTTGCTACCCCTTCCGCCTGCGGCGCGCCGCAACTGGGGCAGAACCCCACGTTGTCGGCGACCACGGTTCCGCACTTAGTGCAATGTGGCACGAAGCTCCTCCCAGATAGGTGGCGTCCCAGAGTGGCATTTGCGGCGCAGCCTAGCAAAAGCCGGCGGCAACAGCAAGCGCAAACGCGAAAAGCGACGACCCCGCGCTGAGCCTGCCTGCGACCTTACTCAAAATGCAGGAGCGGGGACGCGTGAAATCCATCGCAAATGTTATACTGGGGATTCCACCGCGGAAGTGGCGGAATTGGCAGACGCGCCAGCCTTAGGAGCTGGTGGCCGAAAGGCCGTAGGGGTTCGAGTCCCTTCTTCCGCACTCTGCTTCCTAATTCTTCTTCCACTAAACGCGAATCGCTATAGCCCGATTTGCCCCAGCATGCCACTCAGGCGGGTCAGCTCCACTTCGGCTTCCAATATTTCCGGTTTCAGTTTCTCTTCGAATCCGTGACCCAGCTTGCGCGCCTCTTCCCGCAGCGATTCCAGTCTCTGCTTTGCGGCTGCGTGCTCGAGTTTTAATTGCGCGGCGGCGTCTTCGTTTGGTTGATTCATCTGGGCCCTCCCCGCTGGAAGTATAGCGCGTGTTCCGAGATCCGCGGCAAATTCACCGAAGCGAACGCGCGTTGCGACACACAAGCCGAAAATCACAGCTCCCATTCCGATTCAATCGGCGTTGACGCGCGCTTACACTTTCTTTATACTGGAGTTTCTGATGCGGTTGTGTTTGGCCGCACTTCCCTGCCGTCCTCCCTCTCGAACTTCGAACAGGTGAAAGGCAGACTGGAAACAGGGTGTTCCGCAATCCTTCCCCTGCAAAAAATCCTATGACCGAAACAACCTGCAAACGCGAAATCGAGCTGGAAATTCCAGCCGAAGTCGTCAGCAAAGCCAGTCAGAAAGTAGAGCGCGATCTGGCGCGCGTCGCGCGGATTCCCGGCTTCCGTCCGGGTAAGGCACCCGTGACGCTGATCCGCCGACGCTTCGCTGAGGATATTCAGGGCGAAGTGGTGCAATCGCTCGTCCCGGAATACCTGGAAAAAGCGCTCGATGAGAAAAAGCTGGTCCCAGTAACTCGCCCCGAAGTGGACAAGGTCGAGTTCAAGGAAGGCGAGCCGCTGAAATTCCGCGCGGTGTTCGAAGTGCTTCCAGAATTCGAGCTGAGCGAATACAAAGGCCTGGAAGTTCAAGTGGACGAAGTGGACGCGGGCGACGCCAAAGTTGATGAAGTTATCAAGGAAATGCGCGAGCGCGCCGCGACGTTCGTTCCGGTAGAAGGCCGCGCGGCGAAAGAGGGCGATTACGCGCTGATGAAACTGTCCGGCGTGCCCGAGGGCGGAGGCGAGCCCGTCGAGGCCGACAACATCATGTGCCACATCGGCGCGGAAGAAACGCTCGAGAGTTTCACAGAAAATCTGCGCGGCGCGAATCCTGGAGAGACCAAGAAGTTCCAGGCCAAATATCCCGATGATTATCCCGACGAGAAGCTCAAGGGCAAGACCTACGACTACGCCGTCGAAGTACAGGCGATCAAGGAAAAGAAGCTCCCCGAAGTAAGTGACGAGTTCGCGGTGGAAGTAGCTAAGGAAGTGGGCGGCGTGACCACAATCGCCGAGCTGCGCAAGAAAATTCAGGACAACTTGGAAGCCGATAAGGAAGCGCGGCAGTCAGCGCAAGCGCGCGAAAAGATTCTGGAAACGCTGGTAAAGAAGCACGATTTTCCGGTTCCGGAAGCGCTGGTCGAGCATCAAATGGATGTGCGGCTGGAACGCACGGTACGGTCATTGGCATCCCAGGGAGTGGACCCGCGCGCAGTGAACGTGGATTGGGTTTCGCTGCGGAAGGGCCAGCATGACCGCGCGGTGGACGACGTGAAGGCCGAGCTGCTCATTGATCGTATCGCGGACGCTGAAAAAATCGAAGCAACCGACGAAGACGTCGAAAAGGAAATAAATGCGCTGGCGGAACACAGTGGCGAATCGGTAACGTCGCTGCGGGCTCGCTTGACAAAGCAGGGAGCGCTCGATAGGATGAAGTCGAAGTTGCGAAGCGACAAAACAATCGAGTGGCTCTACAGCAATACCCGAATCGAGAAGACAGCCAAACGTGAAGAGTAATATCTGGTTCGGGCTCCTCAGCGCGCAAAGACACTTCCAATGAAATATACAGACGACGCGACTCCGTACGCCACCACGCTCGTTCCCATGGTCGTCGAGCAGACGAACCGCGGCGAGCGGGCTTATGACATTTATTCGCGGCTGCTGAAGGACCACATAATTTTCATCGGCACGCCGATTGACGACCACGTGGCGAACCTGGTGACCGCGCAACTCCTGTTTCTGGCGTCTGAAGATCCCGAAAAAGATATTTCGGTGTACATCAATTCGCCAGGCGGCTCAATTTCCGCGGGAATGGCGATTTACGACACGATGCAGTTTGTGCGTCCCGACGTGGTTACGTATTGCATCGGCCAGTCTGCGTCAATCGCGGCCGTACTGTTGGCCTCCGGTACTCCGAAAAAGCGCTACGCACTGCCGAATTCACGAGTGTTGATTCACCAGCCATGGATGTCCGGCCTGTCAGGCCAGGCGACGGACATTGATATTCACGCGAAAGAGATCATCCGCACACGCGAATCGCTCAATAGGTTGCTGGCTGGCCACACGGGTCAAACGCTGGAAAAGATCGAGCGAGACGTGGAACGCGATTTCATCATGACGGCCGAACAGGCGAAGGCGTACGGCATCGTGGACGAAATCATTACGAAGCACAGGTAATTGCCGTTCCAAAGGGTTAGTATCCAAACAGATGATTCCCTGCCGCCCGGCCGGATTCCGATTTACAATGCAAGATACGTTCTTTATGGGTGTGGTGAAATCCGAAGCGAGGGAGCTTAATCAGTGAAACGGTTCACACCGGAAGAGCCGTTACGCTGTTCCTTCTGCCATAAAACGCAGGAGCAGGTGGAGAAGCTGATCAGTTCTCCATCGGAATATCCGCGCTCGTACATTTGCAACGAGTGCGTGGGCGTCTGCCAGCAGATTCTCGAAGACGAGAAGCGCGAGCAGTCGAGCCCTGCGAACCGGCGCCTTCCCCGCCCTCCCGAGATCAAGGCCTTTTTGGATGGCTACGTAATCGGCCAGGACAAGACCAAGAAGAAGCTGGCGGTTGCGGTTTACAACCACTACAAGCGCATCTTCCTGAACAAGCAGCCCGGCGATGTGGAGTTGGCGAAGTCGAATATTCTTCTGGTGGGACCTACGGGAACGGGCAAGACGCTGATGGCGCAGACGCTATCGCGCATGCTGGACGTGCCTTTTGCGATCGTGGACGCGACCACTCTCACCGAAGCAGGTTACGTCGGCGAAGACGTCGAGAACATTATATTGAAGTTGCTGCAAGCCGCGGATGGAGACGTCCAAAAGGCTCAGCAAGGCATCATATACATAGACGAAATTGACAAGATTTCGAAGAAGGACGAAAACCCTTCGATTACCCGCGATGTTTCCGGCGAAGGCGTGCAACAGGCGCTGCTGAAGATTCTGGAAGGCACGGTTGCCAACGTGCCGCCGCAGGGCGGACGCAAGCACCCGCACCAGGAATTTACGCCGGTGGACACGACCAACATCCTGTTCATCTGCGGCGGGGCCTTCGTGGGGCTTGAGAAGATTATCGAACGGCGCGTGGGACATAAATCGCTGGGATTCCAGGCCGATGCGCAGGTTACGACCGCATCGCGGCGCAATATCGAAATGCTGGAGCAGGCGCAGCCTACCGATCTGATTCGTTACGGCCTGATCCCGGAATTTGTGGGACGGCTGCCGGTGGTAGGCGTGCTGAGCGATCTGGATAAATCGGCGCTGGTACGAATTCTCACCGAACCGAAGAACGCGCTGGTGCGACAATATCAAAGGCTCTTTGAGTTTGAAAATGTGCGCCTGCGCTTCACGGACGATGCCCTGGACACCGTGGCGGAGCTGGCGCTACAGCGCAAAGTGGGCGCGCGCGGCCTGCGCATGATTCTGGAAGATCTGATGCTGGAAATGATGTATCACCTGCCGGCGCAGCGAAAGTTGCGCGACTTCGTCGTAACGGCAGACATGGTCAAGGGACGCGAAATCAATTGGAGCCTGCTGGAAAAAGCGGGCTAACGTACGGGAGAAAAAAGGACTCGATGTTCAATCGCGAAAAAGGCGAAATCAAGCGCGTACCAATGATGCCGGTGCGGGAAATGGTCATTTTCCCGGAGATGATGCACCCCTTCATCGTGGGCCGGGAAGCGTCTGTGCGCGCGCTGGAAGACGCGCTGGCCGGCGACAAAAAGATTTTCCTGGTCACGCAGCATGATGCGTCAATCGACGACCCCAAGCCGGAAGAAATCTACCAGGTGGGCACGCTGGCGAACATCGTGCAGAGTGTGAAGCTGCCCGACGGCAATATCAAGGTGCTGGTGGAAGGCACCGAGCGCGCCAAGATCGTGCAGATTACCAGCGACGAGGGCTTTTTCCGCGCTTCGATCCGTGTGGTCACATCCAAGACCGAGCCTTCCCCGCAACTGCAGCAGGCTTCCGAGCGCGTCACCGGGCTTTTCGAACAGTATGTGAAGCTCTCGCAGAGCCTGAATTACGACACCATGATCGCGGCCGTGCGCGTGGAAGATGCCGGAAAACTTTCCGACGCGATCTCGGCGAACCTGCAGATCCCCGTGGAAGAAAAGCAGGAATTGCTGGAGCTTTTCGAGCCGCTGGAGCGCTTGAATCGCATTGCGGACATTCTGGAAGTCGAAATTGAAAAGCTGAACGTGGATCGCTCCATCAATACCCGCGTGAAGCGCCAGATGGAACGCGCGCAGAAAGAGTACTACCTCAACGAAAAGCTGAAGGCCATTCAGAAAGAGCTCGGCCGCGGCGAAGCCAACGAAATCGAACAGCTGAAAAAGAAGATCGAAACTTCCGGCATGCCCGAAGGGCCGCAGGAAAAGGCGATGCAGGAATTGAAGCGCCTGGAAATGATGCCGCCGATGTCCGCGGAATCCACGGTATCGCGGAATTATCTGGATTGGCTCCTGGCGGTGCCCTGGAAGAAGCGCTCGAAAGAGATTCGCGACATCAAGCGCGCCGAAGTGATTCTCTCTGAAGATCATTACGGCCTGGACAAGATTAAAGACCGCATCCTCGAATACCTCGCCGTTCGCCAGCTGGTGAAGAATCCCAAGGGCTCGATTCTCTGCTTCCTTGGGCCTCCAGGGGTCGGCAAGACTTCTCTCGCGATGTCCATTGGTCGTGCCACGGGACGCAAATTCGTGCGCGTGTCACTGGGCGGCGTGCGCGACGAGGCTGAAATTCGCGGGCATCGCCGCACCTACATCGGCGCCCTTCCCGGCCAGATTATCCAGATGATGCGCAAGGCCGGCACCACCAATCCCGTATTCGTGCTGGATGAAGTGGACAAGATGTCCATGGATTTCCGTGGCGATCCGTCCGCCGCGTTGATGGAAGTGCTGGACCCGGAACTGAATCACGCCTTCACCGATCATTACCTGGACGTGGAATACGATCTTTCGAAAGTCATGTTCGTGTGCACCGCCAACGTGCTGCACACCATTCCGCAGCCGCTGCAGGATCGCATGGAAGTGCTGCGCATCCCGGGTTACACCGAACACGAAAAATATCAAATCGCCACGCGCTATCTGATTCCCAAGCAGCTGGAAGCCACTGGCCTGGCGAAGAGTCAATTGAAGATCACCGACGAAGCCATCCACAGCACCATTCGTCATTACACGCGCGAGGCAGGCGTGCGCAGCCTGAATCGCGAACTG
The DNA here is from genome assembly GCA_963786205.1 of uncultured Acidobacteriota bacterium. Classification (GTDB taxonomy): domain Bacteria; phylum Acidobacteriota; class Terriglobia; order Acidiferrales; family UBA7541; genus Palsa-295. The sequence goes on along the minus strand of CAWAYG010000005.1, from coordinate 638,287 downwards.
GCTAACATTTCGCGGAAAGTAGCCCGCAAAGTCGTCACCGAAGGCAAGGACGTCGCCGTGGAAGTGACCCCGGCGAACCTGAACGATTATCTCGGAATCTTGAAGTACCGCGACTTCCTCGCGGAGAAGAAGAACGAAATCGGCCTCACTACCGGCCTCGCCTGGACCGAAGTGGGCGGCGAAGTGCTCTCCACCGAAGCCACCTTGATGCAGGGCCGCGGCCGCCTGACGCTGACCGGCAAACTCGGAGACGTGATGCAGGAGTCGGCGCAGGCCGCGATGAGCTACATTCGCTCGCGCAGCCATCTTTTCAGCCTGCCCAAGGATTTCTATCGCCACCTGGACATTCACATGCACGTGCCGGAGGGCGCGATACCTAAGGACGGCCCCTCAGCTGGTATCACCATCTGCACCTCGATTGTCAGCGCTTTGACGAAAATTCCGGTTCGCTGCGACATCGCCATGACCGGCGAAATCACCTTGCGCGGCAAGGTGCTGCCCATCGGCGGAGTGAAGGAAAAACTGCTGGCGGCGCACCGCCTCGGCCTGCGCACCATTATTTTGCCGAAGGACAATGAAAAAGATCTGGCGGATATCCCGCCGGACATCCAGTCGCAGATGTCTATTCATTTCGTCGAATCCATGGACGACGTGCTGCAGATTGCGCTGGAGCATCCGCTGCCGATTCCCGGCCACCCACCGGTTGCTGGAGTCGAACCCGAGTTCGGCGCGGACGTCGCGCAGGACAATGAACTAACCAATTGAAACCCTCTGGTCCTTCCTCACTTTGATCAGCAGGCTTGGCCCGCGGCCAGAGGTTTCCGGTTGTCTGTAGGTTTTCCCGTATTTAAGTTTCAAGAGTGTGGCAGGTTCGAATTTGCGCCCGCCCGTAATCCATTCAGAAATCAATCTGCCTGAAAACCAGGCTTGAGAAGGAACGATATCGATGAGCATTAGCCTTGCAGAACTGAAAGACAAAAACATCACGGACCTGGCGAAAATCGCCAAGGAGCTGAACATTCCCGGCGCCTCTGGCATGCGCAAGCAGGAGTTGATCTTCCAGATCCTCCGCGCCCAGACGGAAAAGAACGGCCTGATCTTCTCCGAAGGAGTGCTGGAATGCCTGCCCGACGGATTCGGCTTCCTGCGCGCGCCCGAATACAATTACTTGCCCGGCCCGGACGACATCTACGTCTCGCCGTCGCAAATCCGCAAATTCGATCTGCGCACCGGCGACACTGTATCCGGCCAGGTGCGTCCGCCGAAAGATGGCGAGCGCTACTTCGCGCTGATCAAGGTCGAAGCCGTCAACTTCGAAGACCCGGAAGTCGCGCGCAGCAAGATCTTTTTCGACAACCTGACGCCGCTCTATCCGGCCGATCGCATCCGCCTGGAAACCACCAAAGAGAACCTCACGGGACGAGTGCTGGATATGCTCTGCCCCATCGGCAAGGGCCAGCGCGGTTTGATCGTCGCCCCGCCGCGCACCGGAAAAACGATGATGCTGCAGTCCATCGCCAATTCCGTCACCACCAATCATCCGGAAGTCGCTTTGATCGTGCTGCTGATTGACGAACGGCCGGAAGAAGTTACGGACATGCAGCGCACGGTGAAGGGCGAGGTAATCAGCTCAACGTTCGACGAACCACCGCAACGGCACATTCAAGTCGCCGAAATGGTGCTGGAAAAGGCCAAGCGCCTGGTGGAGCACAAGCGCGACGTAGTCATCCTGCTGGATTCGCTCACGCGCCTGGGCCGCGCCTACAACGCCGTCACTCCGCCATCGGGCAAAGTGCTTTCTGGCGGTATTGACGCCAACGCCCTGCAACGCCCACGGCGGTTTTTTGCGGCCGCGCGCAATGTGGAAGAGGGCGGCTCGCTCACCATTATCGCTACCGCCTTGATCGACACCGGCAGCCGCATGGACGACGTCATCTTCGAAGAGTTCAAGGGCACCGGCAACATGGAAATCAATCTGGACCGCCGCCTGGTGGACAAACGCGTGTTTCCGACCATCGACATCAACCGCTCCGGAACGCGTAAAGACGAGCTCCTGCTGCCCGCCGATGAGTTGAACCGCATTTGGGTGTTGCGCAAGGTCCTGAGCCCTCTGTCGACGGTGGAAGCCATGGAGCTTCTGCTCGGACGTCTCTCCAAGACAAAAACCAACGGCGAATTCCTCGCTTCCATGTCGAGCCCGGCGTAACGGCAGTTTTTCACGGGGCGCGTGCCCCTTTTTCCCCTTTCCCGTAATGAAGCACCCGCGCACAGCGGGAAGGAGAAACACGTGCAACGCTTTCTTGCGCGCCAGCCGATCTTCAATTCCGCACGAGTCGTGTACGGCTACGAACTGCTCTTCCGCTCCGGCCCGGAAAATCGCTACGACGGAACGGCGCCCGATTTGGCCTCCGCCTCGACCCTTGACAGCATATTACTGTTCGGAATGGACCGGCTGACTCCCGGATGCCGCTCGTTTCTGAATTGCACGCGTGATTTTTTGATTCGCGATTTCGCGACCATGCTGCCCAAAGATCGCGTGGTGCTGGAGATACTAGAAACGGTTGTCATGGACTATGAAGTTCACGACGCGTGCCGGCGATTGAAACAGGCTGGCTACCTGCTGGCTCTGGACGATTTCGAGGACCGGCCGGATTGGAAGCCGCTGATCGCCATGGCGGATTTCATGCAGGTGGACCTGCTCGCAACACCGTCCGCGGATCAGCTTCGTCTGGCGCAGACTTACCTGCCTTTGAATGTGCAGATGCTCGCGGAAAAAGTGGAAACCTACGACGATTTTCACCGCACGCGTGGATGGGGCTACACCTACTTCCAGGGTTATTTCTTCAGCAAACCCGAAATGCTTTCGCGCAAAGACGTCGCGCAGAACCAGATCAATTACTTGCTGGTGCTGCAGGCGGTGAACCGCGCGCATAGGGACATCGCCGAAGTAAGCGAACGCATCAAGGCTGAAGCGTCGCTCAGCTTTCGCCTGCTCCGCTATCTGAATTCACCGGCGTTCCCGTTGATCGTGGAGGTGCACTCCATTCCTCACGCCCTCTCGTTGCTCGGCGAGCGCGGCACGCGGAAGTGGGTGTCACTGATCGCCGTCACGTGCATGGCCACGGGCAAACCCGTCGAGCTGATATCCTTGCCGTTGATTCGCGCCAGATTTTGCGAACTTCTCGCGCCGTGTGCGGGGCTCGCGAAATCCGCCAACGATCTTTTCCTGCTCGGCCTTTTGTCCGCGAGGGACGGGATTCTGGACATGCGCATGCCGGACGTGCTGAAAGAAATTGCGATCCGCGACGATATCCGCGACGCGCTGCTGGGGAAAACGAACAAGCTGCGCGACATTTTCGATTTCGTGCGCGATTACGAACGAGGCTGCTGGGAGGAAATCAGTTCGTCGGCCGCGCGCCTGGGAATCCAGGAAGATGCAATTTCCGCGCTCTATATCGAAGCCGTCGAATGGGCGCGGCAGATGCTCTCCGGACACGAAGAGGCGGTAGAGCAGCCGACATAAATCACGGGGCGGGTTTGCGCGGGCGTGCTTCCTGGCGATGTCCCCACCTGCGCCACCAAACCGGCCCGCAAACACCCTAGGGAACGCCGGGGGACGGTCGGTGCGACCTGCTAGCCGGCTTGCGCAGAAGACTTGTCTTTGGCCAGCATCACCACGAGCCGCGCCACCTCTTCCGGTTCCATGGCCGTGCTATCCACCACCACGGCATCCGTGGCGCGCACCAGAGGCGACGTGGATCGCTGCAGATCGCGGCGGTCGCGCTCGCGAATTTCCTCCAGTGTGCGCTGCAGGTCGATGTGGTCGCCCTTTTGCTGATGTTCGCGCCAACGCCGCTCCGCGCGCGTTTCCGGCGAAGCGGTGAGAAAAATTTTCAGTTGTGCGTCGGGAAAAACCACGCTGCCGATGTCTCGGCCTTCCATCACTACTCCACCCTGCTCGCCGGCGCGACGCTGCTCCGCCACCAGGACCTGGCGCACACCCGGATTCACCGCAATCTTCGAAGCGGCTTGGGACACTTCGGGCGTGCGAATCGCGTTGCTAACGTCATCGTAATCGAGAAAAACGCGCTGCGTGCCGTCTTCCGCGCGCAGGTCAATGCGCGTGGCGCGCGCGAGCGTCACCAATTCCTCGTGGTGCCCATCGAGCGCCAGACCATTGCGCAGCGCCTTGAACGCCAGCGCGCGGTACATCGCTCCTGTGTCCACGTACACGTAGCCCAGTAGTTCCGCCACGCGCCGCGCCAGGGTGCTCTTGCCTGAACCGACCGGCCCATCAATGGCAATAATAAGTTTCTTCAAGAGGTCACTCGCGGGCCGTGGTTCGGCAATGAATTCAGGCTCAAATTCGCTTGAAGGCGCGCTCGATTTCGCGCACGGAATAGCGCAGCACGACGGGCCGTCCGTGCGGACAGCTCATCGGATATTCCGTCTTGGCGAGTTCGCCCAACAGCCATTCCATTTTTGCCGCCTCCAGCGGCGTATTCACCTTGATGGCCGCGTGGCAGGAGGTGGACGCAGCAATCTTGGCTTGCAGCGAATCAAGGGAGATCGCCTGATTCTCGCGCGCAATTCCGTCCAGGATCTCGTACAACAATTTTTCGGCGTCTCCGCTGGTGATGCCCGCAGGCGCGGCCTGAATCGCCACGCTGCGCGCGCCCATCAATTCTGCTTCAAATCCATTGGCGCGCAATTCTTCGCCAATCTGCTCGAAAATCGCCAGCTGCCGCGGATTCAGCTCGACGATCAGCGGCACCAGCAGGCGCTGTCCGCCGAGTTCGCCGTCGCGGCGCGCGCGCAGGTGCTGTTCGAACAGCACGCGCTCGTGCGCCACATGCTGGTCAATGATCCACAATCCTTCCCCATTCACTGCGACGATGAAGCTGCTGTTCACCTGGCCCAAAGGTTTCAAATCCGCGATGTCTTCCACGCTGGGCAGCGCGCCGGGAGTTTCGTTGGCGTAAACGCTGTTGCCGATGATGGGAGCGCCTGATTCCTGCGGGCCCAGCGAAAAATCGCCCGCGCCGGTCGGATCAAATTGCAGACGCTGCGAAATCGGGCGGTCCGGCGCGCCGCTCAATTCAAATCCTTCCGCCGCGCCGGCCACATCACCAAAAGAAGTGGGAATCACCGCGCGTGGAGGGCCGGGAGGTGCACCGGGCAGAATTCCGGGATTCGCTGACGAAAGATAGGCCGGATCAATCGCCGCCGCCCCGGCTGCAAACGCAGTCGAGCCGCCATTCGTCGGGGCAGACGGCGTAGCGGCACCGCCGGCAGCAGTCGCCGCCCGCGCCGCGGGAAACCCAGGAATCGGCCGCGCGACCGAAAGCGCCCGTCGCAAGGCATCACGCGTGAAATCGTGTACGAATTGCGGATGGCGAAAGCGCACCTCGATTTTCGCCGGGTGCACGTTCACGTCCACCTCCTCGTACGGCATATCCAGAAAAAGCAGCACGACCGGGAAAACGCCGAACGGCACGATATTGCGATAGGCATCGCTGATGGCATGCAGCAACAAGCGGTCGCGCACCAGTCGCCGGTTCACAAAAATGTAAATGCCGTTGCGATTGCTGCGTTGCACTTCGGGGCGCGAAGTGAATCCGCTGACGCGCAGGGTGGCGGCGCGCTCTTCGGGTTCCAGCGGCGGCTCGGTGATCGCGCTGCGCACCGCCGCTTCCGTCACAGGAATTTCCGTGAGTTCGTCCAGCGCTTGGCGGCCGAAAATCTGATACACGCGATCCGCAAGCTTTTCCACGGGCGAACAATTCAGGATTTCCTGCGACGGCGTTTTCAGCAGGAAATGCCGGTCGGGATGCGCGAGTGCGTAATGCGTCACAAGAGAAGCGATGTGGCCCAGTTCGGTGGTTTCTGACTTCAGGAATTTGCGCCGCGCAGGGACGGCGTAGAAAATATCCGCCACGCTGATCGATGTTCCCACCGGGACACCCGCAGGCTTCACGCTTAGAAGCTTGCCGCCTGCGAATTCGATGCGCGTTCCCTCCCCTTCTTCCGCGTCGCGCGTTTCCAGCAACAGGCGCGAGATGGCGGCAATGGAAGGCAGTGCTTCTCCGCGGAAACCTAACGTGGCGATAGAGAGCAGATCGTCGGCGGTGCGCAACTTCGAAGTCGCGTGGCGCTCGAAGGCCAGCAGCGCGTCGTCGTGATTCATGCCGCAACCGTCGTCAATCACGCGAATCAGGCGCTTGCCGCCCGATTCCGTTTCAATGCGAATCGAACGCGCGCCCGCGTCCAACGCGTTTTCGAGCAGTTCTTTCACCACGGATGCGGGCCGCTCGACCACTTCGCCCGCCGCAATTTTATTGGCGACAGTTTCCGGAAGTATGCGGATGCGGCTCATGGAGTATGGTTCGCAGAGTGCGGGTCGGCCAATCCTGGGTCCTCGGAAGCGTGCCGCAATTCTTCGCGAGCTTCGTCTTCGGTCTGCTTATCTTCTTGGGACATGCTGCGCAAGAAAATCCGGGTACCGAACAAGCTGGCGACAAAGACCACCGCTAGCAGAGAAACTCCAAACCACTCCGGAAACGACGGCATCTGCACCATCACCAGAAAAATAAATCCGATCGAGACGCCCAGTCCCAACAGCACCATGAATTGCGCGCGCGGCTTAAGCCGATGCATGCTCCGCACCAGGAGAAACACTCCCAATAACGCTGCAATTGATATGCCAATCAGCAAACGATACGAAATCATGCATCCTTCTTTGCTGCGATCCCGGCCTCAGTTTGCTTAATGGCGATGCCCAGATCGTTGAGCTGGTCAGAACCCACCGCGGACGGTGATTCGGCCATCAAATCCTGCGCCGCCGTCGTTTTCGGGAAGGCGATCACCTCGCGGATGGATTTTTCGCATGCCAGCAGCATCACCACGCGGTCGAGTCCCAGCGCGATCCCGCCATGCGGTGGCGTGCCGAACGTGAGGGCGTCCAAAAAGAACCCGAACCGCTGGCGCGCGGTCTCTTCGCTGAGACCCAGCGCCTTGAACATCCGCGCCTGCACGTCCTGACGGTGAATTCGTATGCTTCCGGAGCCCAGTTCGACGCCGTTGAGCACCAGATCGTAACCCTTCGAACGGCACTCCCACGGCGCGGTCTCGAGCTTGTCGAGATCTTCCTCAAAAATCCCGGTAAAGGGATGTTGCGCGCTCACCCAGCGCTTGTCGCTCTCGCTCCACTCAAAAAGCGCGAAGCCGGTGATCCAGGCGAACTCCCATTTGGCGCGGTCGATCAGGTTGAGCTTGTCGCCTAGGTACAGGCGGACTTGCCCCGCGACATTTAACGAAGTATCGGTATGCGCGATTTGTTCCTTAGCCGCAACCGCAACAATCAGGTCGCCCGCCTTTGCACCGACTGCTTCCGCCAATTTCTTCAGCCCGTCCGCGCCGAGCGTTTTTTCGAGCGGCGAACTGGTTCCTTCGGCGGACACCTTGACCGTGTAGACGCCGCGCGCGCCGGCAGACTTCGCGACCTCGCCGAGTTCAGCGAGCTGTTTGCGCGACCAGCCAGCCGCGCCCGGCGCGACCAACGCTTGGACATTTCCTTCAAAATGAATTGTCGCGCGCGCCGGCTCGAAGTGCTGCGTCACGTCCCGCAGCTCCATGTCGAAACGCAAGTCAGGCTTGTCCGACCCATAACGCCGCAGCGCTTCCTTGTAATCGAGATGGCGAAACGGGCCCTGAACTCTCACGCCGACCACTTCCAGCGCGCGAATCATCACGCGCTCGATCACCTCGAAGATATCCTGCTGCCGCGGGAACGACATTTCCAGGTCCAGCTGCGTAAACTCCGGTTGGCGATCGGCGCGCAAGTCCTCATCTCGGAAGCAGCGCACGATCTGGAAATAGCGGTCCATGCCCGAAATCATCAGAATCTGCTTGAAGATTTGCGGCGATTGCGGCAACGCATAGAATTGCCCGTGATGGACGCGGCTCGGCACCAGGTAGTCGCGCGCGCCTTCGGGCGTCGAGCGCGTCAGCATCGGCGTTTCAATTTCGAAAAAGCCCAGGCTGTCGAGGGTCTTGCGCATCTCGAAAAGTATTCGGTGCCTTAGCTCGATGTTACGGTGCGGCTTGGGCCGACGCAGATCCAGATAGCGGTGCCGCAGGCGCGTCTCTTCGCTCGCCGTCACTTCGTCTTCGATCTGGAAGGGCGGCGTTTTGGAGTTGTTCAGGATGTGCAGGCGCGTGGCCATCACTTCCACTTCGCCGGATGCAATCTCAGGATTGGATTTTTGGCGGCGAATCACTTTGCCTTCGACAGCCACAACAAATTCCGCGCGCAATTCCTCCGCTTTTTTGTGCGCCTCGGGATGCAGCTCCTTGTTGAAAACGATCTGCGCCAGGCCGGCGCGGTCGCGCAGGTCAATGAAAATCAATTGTCCCAGATCGCGGCGGCGATGAACCCAACCCATCAGTACAACGTCTTTGTCAGCGTCCGATGCGCGCAGATCGCCGCAGTAGTTGGTGCGTTTCAGATTACCGAGAGCATCGAGCAAGATTGGGTTCCCTTCCGCCGGCGCGGGCTGTGCATTTAATCCCCTTGCGAGGTTGCGTCAGCCCCGCGTGCCGCGTTTTTCGGATTCCAGATATTCTAGCAGTTCGTATTCGGAAAGCTTCCTCTGATCCGCGTCGGCCAGCCGCTTCAGCGTGAAAGTGCCGGAAGCGAGTTCGTCGCTGCCGATGATCAACGCATAGCGCGCGCCGAGCTTGTCGGCCAGATTGAGCGACTTCTTGAATTTCATTTCTTCGCCGGGCAGCTCGACCGAAACACCCGACTCCCGCAGTTTTCTCGCGAGGGCCACGGCGGTAGCGTAAGTCAGCTCCCCCATCCACGCGACGAATACGTCGAGCCCCGGCAATTGCGGCAAATTGCCGGATTCCTGAATGGAAAGAATGGCGCGGTCGCTGCCGATTGCAAATCCGATCCCTTTCGTCGGCGGCCCCCCGAGAAGTTCCACTAGGCCATCGTAGCGCCCGCCGCCACAAACCGCGTTCTGCGACCCAAGACCTTCCGCAATCACCTCAAAAGTCGTACGCGTGTAATAGTCTAGCCCGCGCACTAAGCGCCAATTTTGTTCGTACACAATCCCGCGCAGCTTCAACTCGTCCTTCAGCCTCGCGAAGTGCTCGCGGCAGTCAGCGCACAGATGATCGGAGATGCGCGGCAGCTTCGCAATAATTTCCTGCTCCTGCGGCAATTTCGAATCAAGCACGCGCAGCGGATTGGTTTCGATGCGTCGCTGCGAGTCTGGCCCGAGCTGATCCTTAAGCTTGAGCAGTTCCTGGCGCAGCAATTCGACGTACTGCGGGCGGCAATTCTTGTCGCCGATCGAATTGACGTAAAGGATCGTGCGCGTCAGTCCCACGCGCTTGAAGAATACGAGCAGCATTTCCAGCAGTTCAGCGTCAATGGCAGGAGCGTCCGACTGCCCCAATATTTCCGCGTTCAGCTGATAAAACTGCCGATAGCGCCCCTTCTGCGGTCGTTCGCGCCGAAACATCGGCCCAATGCAGTAGAGTTTCACGTTCCCCGGCAACGCCTGCAAGTTGTGCTCGATGTAAGCACGCATCGTGCTGGCCGTAGCTTCGGGACGCAGCGATACTTGTTCACCGGTCAGCGAACTACTCGCTCCCTCCGTTGCCAAGCGCTCGGAACCATCCGGAAGTCGGAAAGTGAACATTTCCTTCGAAACAATATCGGTATCCGTTCCCACGGAACGTGCAAACAAGTCTGTCTGCTCGAAGATCGGCAAACGGATTTCTCGGAAACTGTAAGATTCGAACACTGCGCGCGCCGTCTGCTCGAACCAATTCCATAACGTGGAATCGGGCGGAAGGATATCGCGTGTGCCTTTGATGGCGCGGAATTGTTTGGGTTGGGTCATAAAGGCAGTGGCTCGTGATGAGTGGCCAGTGGAAAGACAACCGGAAGTTTGCGCCGTATCGCCGCCAGCATTTTTTGCAATTCTCCTATCTCTCCGGTGATCTGCTGAATGTCGGAGGATTTACAAAAAGCAAGATCAGCACTCAACAGCGCCTGCGTTTCCAATTCAGCGAGAGAACCGCTCGCCCGCGACAAGAAGCTGACAAACTCACCTGTGCCGTACCTCGCTTGGCCTTCTGCAATGTTCGACGGAATCGCGACTGCCGCGCGCCGCATCTGCGTCGCCAGTCCGTATTTCTCTTCGGCCGGGAACGTCGCTGTCAGGCGATAGGCTGGCTTAGCTAGTTCCATCCCCTTCTGCCAAACGAGTAGTTCCTTGAAATGACGCGGCTTGATATGTTCGGACTCAGCCACACGTCCTCTTTGCTAGCCACGAGCCACTCGTCACTAGCCACTGCCTTTTTCGTCAACCGGCTTCGGCGCGATACGTTTCTTTGTACTCGACGTAGCGACGCGCATACGCATCAATCGAATCCAAGTCTTCAGAACCCAGCGCGCGGCGCAATTTCGCAGGCTGGCCCATCATCAAGCTGCCGGGCGGAACAATCGTGCGTTCCGGCACCAGCGTCCCGGCGGCGATGATCGAGCCAGTGCCAATCACCGCGCCATTCAGGATGATGCTGCCCATGCCGATCAGGCAGCGCGACTCAATCGTGCAGCCGTGCAACGTGACGCTGTGTCCCACCGTAACGTCGTCTCCCAGCACCAGCGGATTCGTATCGCGCATCACGTGCAAAATCGAGCCGTCCTGAATATTCGTGCGCGCGCCGATGCGAATGTAATGCACATCGCCGCGGATCACAGCGCAAGGCCATACGCTGGAATCCTCACCGATCACCACGTTGCCAATAACGACGGCCTGCGGATCAATATAAGCGCTCGCCGCGATCCGCGGCATTTGTCCCTTGTAGCTGCGAAGCAAGGTACCACTCCTGATTAAAGATCGAGGTGCGTTTTTGTTACTCCGCGAGGCGCCGCGACAAAATCACATCAAAATCACAATATCTGCACCACAGGCGCGCCAGCCGAGGCGTTCACAACCTCCAGCCGCGCGATCACATTGCGCGTCACCGCGTACACGCTCTTGCCGCCGGGTGCGTCTTCGCCGAGCGACGCGACCGGCTTGCCGGTGTCGCCACCGATGCGAATCTGCGGGTCAATCTCAATCTCGCCCAGAAATGGGATGCCAAATTTCTTCGCCATGTGCTGCCCTTCGCCGTGACCGAACACATCAATGCGCCCGTTGCAATGCGGGCAATTGAAGTAGCTCATATTTTCCACTACACCCAGAATTTCGACGTTGACTTGGCGAAACATCTCGACAGCCTTGCGCACGTCCGCCAGCGCCACGATAGACGGAGTGGTGACCACCACGGCGCCCGTAACCGATACGCTTTGAATCAGCGACAGCTGCACGTCGCCGGTCCCAGGCGGCAGGTCTACGATCAAGTAATCGAGTGTGCCCCACTGCACGCTGCGCAGAAATTGCTGCATCACGCTATGTAACATCGGCCCGCGCCACACCAGCGGCTTATCGCCGGGATTCAGCAACCCCATGGAAATCATTTTCACGCCGTAAGCTTCCACCGGAATGATGGTCTTCTCGTCCACCGCGCGTGGCTGTTCGTTGGTGCCGAGCATCACCGGCACGTTCGGCCCGTACACGTCGGCATCGAGCAGGCCAACTGTGGCGCCTAGCGTTTTCAGCGCGATGGCCAGATTCACCGCGACAGTAGTTTTGCCCACGCCGCCTTTGCCGCTAGCGACGGCCACAAGGTTCTTAACACCCGCGATGGGCGCCTTCTTATCAACTGCAGGTCCTGGTCCAGGTCCCGGAGGCATATGAGTCCTTTCGGTAACGCCGCGTAGCAGCGACATCCCAATTCATAAGGTCAACTTGCAATGATAGACTGCCACTGCGAGAGCAGCAAGGCCGCGAGCGACACGATCGCCAGCGAATTACTCGCTCGATGAGGACGATGTTTACACAGGTGTGCGATGAGCACTTTGCACGAAATCACGCAAGCGGCTACAATACTACCTAGGGAGACGCGCGATCCTCGCAGCCGCCACACCTGCAGGCCGGGTTCCCCGTTCTTGGGAGCTTGAACGACAATTTCGCCCCATTTGTGGGCTCGCATGCGTCTAATCTGAAAATATGGATGTCGAAAAATTCATAAATGGTGTCGTAGCGCGTTTCATCGGCACCAAGCACGAACGCGACGTTAAAGAGCTGCAGCCACTCGTCGAGGAAATCAATACGCTCGAGCCCGAGATGCGCAAGCTCTCGGACGCCGAGATCACGGCGAAGACCGCTCAGCTGAAGACGGAAGTCCAGGCACGCATGGAAGGCCTGGAGCGCGACGACCCGGACTACAAGCCAAGATTGCAGGAAGCGCTGCAGCCCACGCTGGTGCCTGCATTTGCCCTGGTGCGCGAAGCGGGACGCCGCACGCTGGGCATGCGCCATTTCGACGTGCAGTTGATCGGCGGCGCGGTCCTGCACCAAGGCAAAATTTCAGAGATGAAGACGGGCGAAGGCAAGACGCTCGTCGCCACCCTGCCCGCGTATTTGAACGCGCTCACCGGCAAGGGCGTGCACATCGTCACCGTGAACGATTACCTCGCCCGTCGTGACGCGGAGTGGATGGGGCCGATTTACAAGATGCTGGGACTTTCCGTGGGCGTCATCGTTCACGATCTGGACGACGTGCAGCGCCGTGCCGCCTACGCCGCGGACATCACCTACGGCACCAACAACGAGTTCGGCTTCGACTATCTGCGCGACAACATGAAGTACGATCTGACGCAGTGCGTGCAGCGCGGCCATCACTTTGCCATCGTGGACGAAGTGGACTCCATCCTGATTGACGAGGCGCGCACACCGCTGATCATCTCCGGCCCAGCCGAGGAATCCACCGACAAGTATTACCGCATCGACAAAATCATTCCTAAGCTGATTCTGGACATTGATTACACGTTAGACGAAAAGCACCGCACCGCCACGCTCACCGAAGAAGGAGTCTCCAAGTGCGAGCAACTACTAAGCCTGGGCAATTTGTACGACCCGGCGCACATGGACATCATTCACCACGTGTACCAAGGATTGCGCGCGCACACGCTCTTTCAGAAGGACGTGGATTACGTCGTTAAAGACAACGAAGTAGTGATCGTCGACGAATTCACCGGACGCCAAATGCCCGGGCGCCGCTGGTCGGATGGCTTGCACCAAGCCGTTGAAGCCAAAGAAGGCGTGAAGATCGAGCGGGAAAACCAGACCCTCGCGACCATCACTTTCCAGAATTACTTCCGTATGTACAAGAAACTCTCGGGCATGACGGGAACAGCGGAAACCGAAGCGCCCGAATTCGACAAGATCTACAAGCTCGAAGTGGTGGCCATCCCCACGAACAAATCGCTGATCCGCATCGAAAATTCCGACGTGGTGTACCGCACCGAAGCGGAAAAGTTCGAAGCCGCGGTGAACGGAATTCTACAGGAGGACGGCACGCACGCAGGCGGCGTCCGCCAGTATTACGAACGAGGCCAGCCGGTTCTGGTGGGCAGCATCTCCATCGAAAAATCGGAAAAGATTGCCGCGCACTTGAAGAAGGCGGGCATCCCGCACCAGGTGTTGAACGCTAAGCAACACGAGCGCGAAGCGATCATTATTTCGCAGGCAGGACGCAAGGGCACCGTTACGGTTTCGACGAACATGGCCGGCCGCGGCACGGATATTCTGCTCGGTGGCAATCCCGAAGCCATGACGCGCGATTATTGCCTGAAGAACAAGCTCGCGCTGCCCTACGCTCCAGCCAGCTCGGTGATTGGTGCTGCTCCCGGCACCGAAACAGCAGCGCAGGCCGACGCCGCCAGCGCTGCGGCTGCCGCTTCGCAAGCTCCTTCGAACGGCGGCAGCAGTCCGCCGATGGTGCTGTTTCAAATCGAAGGCAAAATCTTCCAGGTTCCTCTGGAACAGTGGAAGCCCATCTACGATCAGTTCGCCGCGGAATGCAAAGCGGAGCACGATGAAGTGGTCGCCATGGGCGGCCTGCACATTCTGGGCACCGAACGCCACGAGGCACGCCGCATTGACAATCAATTGCGTGGCCGCGCCGGGCGCCAGGGCGATCCTGGCTCCTCGCGATTCTTCCTCTCGCTGGAAGACGACCTGCTGCGCATCTTCGGCGGCGAGAAAGTAAAAGCCATGATGCACTGGCTAGGCATGACCGAAGGCGTGCCCATCGAATCGAAGCTCATCAGCAAACGCATCGAAAACGCGCAGAAGGCGGTGGAGGCACAAAACTTCGAAGCGCGCAAACACCTGCTGGAATACGACGATGTAATGAACAAGCAGCGCGAAACGATTTACAACTTGCGCCGCTCGTTCCTGGAAGGCCGTGACCAGAAGGAATTCGTGCTGGAGCGCGCCGACGCGATCGCCAATGAATTAGTCGAAACCTATTGCCCGCGCGAACAGCATCCGGACCAGTGGAACTTAACGCAATTCTCCAACGAAATTCTGAATCAGTTCGGCTTCGATCCCAAAGCTGTGGGAATGGATTTTGCAGCGCTGAACCATGAAACGGTGGGCGATACGCTCATCGAAAAAGTTCGCGCGCGTTACGAGGAGAAAGAAGCGCTCTTCGGCGCGCAGACGCTGCGCTGGCTCGAGCGCCACATCCTGCTCGACGTTGTGGACGGCCAGTGGAAAGATCATCTCCTCACGCTGGACCATTTGAAGGAAGGCATCGGCCTGCGCGGGTACGGACAGAAAGACCCGCTCGTCGAGTTCAAGAAAGAAGCGTTCATTCTTTTCGATGAGCTGATGAATCGCATTGATACCGAAGCGGTACGATTCCTCTTCCTCGTGCGACCTGCGGAACAACCCGCTGCGGCGTCGGCACAACCCGCGCCGTCCGCGCAGAAACCGCCGGTGCCGCGCGGCCTCTCGCAATTCTCCCCTGAAGAAATCGAGCGCAAACAGCGCCGCCAGGAACAACAGATGCAGTTTCAGACCGGCAACACGCCAGTCGAACCTCCCAAGCCCGTCCGCGCCGGCGCCAAAGTCGGCCGCAACGATCCCTGCCCGTGCGGCTCCGGCAAGAAATACAAAAAGTGCCACGGCCAAACGGCCTAATCTCGCTCACCCACCGCTGAACTTTTCGCATGCCGGTTGCGTATCTTCATCCGAGTTAGGCCCAAACTGCTCAGGAGGATGAATGATGAAAATTCGTACGCATACTTTCCCCGCGCTACTGGCGCTTGTATTGTCCCTGGCCGCCACAATCGCCTCCAGGCCCGCGCAGGCCAGCGACGATGGCCGTTTTGATCGCACTCTTGCGGTGACCGGCGTGGTAGATCTCGACGTACAGACCGGCTCCGGTGAAATCACTGTGCGCACGGGAGATTCCAGCAAGGTGGAGATTCACGGCCGCATCCATGCGAATCACGGGTGGTTCGGTGCTGACGCCGAGCAGCGCATCCACGAGATCGAAGCGAATCCACCGATCGAGCAGAACGGCAATGCCATCCGCGTCGGCCATATTGAAAATCACGACTGGAAGAACAATATTTCGATCAGCTACGAACTCGTAGTGCCGGTGCAAACCAAGCTGCGCTCTGAATCCGGATCGGGTGATCAAGTCGTCGGAGGCATCGCCGGCCCGGCGGACGCTAGCAGCGGTTCCGGCAGTGTGCGGCTCAGCAATATTGGCGGTGAAACGCACGCGCGCACGGGATCGGGAGATATCGAACTCAACGGAATTCAAGGGGCCGCAAAAGTCGTCGCGGGAAGCGGCAGCATTCGCGCCATCGGAATTGCCGGAGCTCTTACGGCTTCCAGCGGGAGCGGTCGCGTAAAATTCGAACAGACCGCCGCAGGCGACGTGGAAATCGGAACAGGCTCGGGCGACGTAGAAATTAAAGGCGCCAAGGGTGCGGTGAAAGTGCAGACCGGCAGCGGCAGCATCACCGCGCAAGGTGATCCCACAGGCGACTGGCGACTGCATACGGGTTCAGGCGACGTCACCGTCGAACTGCCGCAGCAGGCCGCGTTCAATCTACTGGCACGCACCAGCTCCGGCAGTATTGACAGCAGTCGCGAGATCGCGGTGCAGGGCAAACTCAGCCCGCGCGAACTGCAGGGAAAAGTAGGAGGCGGCGGCCCGACCGTGGAACTCAGCACTAGCTCCGGCAGCATTCAGATCCGTTAGATATTTTCTTGCTTGCAGACGCGTGAAGCGGCGATTGCTGTTGGCGGGTCGAAAATTTGTCGCCTCGCGCGTCTCTCGGCACGTCTCTCCGTTCGGCCGCAGCGTTGTTATCCTTTACAACTCACGGTAACTTGCGCGCAAAAATTCTGTGCTACTCTCTCCTCAACCTCGAGGCCGTAGCCGCTCGAGAATCAGGGGTGTGGGATGAATGCCGGTGTTTCCGTCCGTTGCGTCCGTCCTGGATGCGCCAAGCCTGCGCCTTCGGCGCTAACCCGCGCGGAGCTCTGCCTGGATCATTTTCTCGACGAAGCGTTCCTGCGCACCGACCAAGCCCTCACGCGCTGCCGTGAAGGTTCTCCGTTAACCAAAGAGAGTCTGGAATGGCTGCTTTCCGACGCACTTGCCACGGTGAAGAACCTGGAAGAGAGCGCCGACGAGCCGCAACCAGAACAACGCGATCGCATGCTCGAGTTGTTGCTGATCCTCGCAAATCTGCACGAATACGTCGCGCACCATTCCGTGCGCGTCGAGCATCCCGCCTGATTTGACTCGCCCGCTCGAAATACGACGGGTACGCATATTCGTGCCCGCGTCTCCTGCGCTAACGTGCTGCAAATCTATTAACGCATAAGGCATCGGCCTGCTTGCAAATTCCTGCCATCCAAATCAAGCTGAGGATTACCACAGAGCCGTTCACCATGTCCGACAAACCGAAAGAACCAGATCCGTTCAAGCCGACAGAGCCGAACATACCCGGCGTTACTGGCAACCCCGCGCGCTTCAAGCCGGCGCCGGAACCTCCGCGCCCGGAGGCGCCGCAGTTTCGCAATTCCGCGGGTGCGCCCGAAAAGGGCTCGGCGCAAAAATCCCTAGCCATCGCTGCAATCGTAATCGTGCTCGTCTGTCTGGCGCTGTACGTGTGGAAGCATTCAAGTACCCCCGTACGCGCACCTGCCGCTCCGGCAGTTGCAGCAGCGCCCGCTGTCGATCTGCCACCAGTGGTAGCGCAATCGCCTCCCAACGTGCCGGTGGCGCCAGGCCCGGTCGCCACAACGGCAGAACTCGCGAAAGCATGGTCGTCAAAGCGGTTCGTATTTCGCGCGACACAAGCTTCCGAAAATATTCCGGCGCTCGTCGTTCATCTTCCCAGTGGCGTGTATTGGGGTATATCAATGCGGCAGCCATACGGAACGTGCGAGTTGGAGTATGTCACCGACCTTGGCAAGCTTGAACGCCAATACCGTTTTCATGCGGATCATCCTATGGTCGCAGACCCTTGCAATCGCGTGGTGTTCGATCTGGCGCGGTACGGAACGGGGCCGAATGGAGAAGTCCGCGGAGCGATCGTCAGCGGCCGGGGCGTGCGTCCGCCGATCGGGATCGAGGTCAGAGTGCGCGGCAAACAAGTCTATGCAACTCAGCTGGAACAATAACGCGCGACCGCGCCAGGATTAAGCGCAATCAATTAAGACAGCGCGTATTCCGGCACTCAAGCCGTGGATCCAGCACGTTCGACCGAAGCGCAACGCTGCACTTCGGCTTCCATCCTTCCCGCCAGCACCATCGCCACCATTTTCTGGTCCGCCAGCCACGACCACAGCGGATGTCCAAACGTAGCGGGGCGATTATGCTCGACGAAGAAATGTGAAAACCAAGCCAGCGCGTAAGGCACCGCAAACGCCGCAAGAATGTACCACGGCTTTCGCAACACGATTGCCGCAGCCAGCAGCGACCATCCCACCAGTGTACCTGCCGTGTGAAAAATTCGCGTGAGAGGCTGGCGATGCGCCAATACGTAGAAAGTCCAGAACTGCGGGAAGCTTTCAGGCTTGTCCATGCCGCCGATTGTAGCTCTGGCTTTCACAAGCGCAAGGCAAAAGAAAAATTCCACTGTCCTGCTCCACGTAGAGCAGGACAGTGGCCCGTCGCCGAGAATCTCCTGGCAACGGTTATGACATGGTATGACTGTTATGGATGGTTATGATGCAAGTTCCTCCACCGAACGCGCCACCATCACCGGCTGGCCCGTCGCCTGATTGATGAGTATGAAACCAACCACGCGAATCGAAATCGGCTGCGCCCCTTGCAAGGCGGACAGTCCGCTCAAATTGATGAAGTTGGTATCGTTCGTGGTCAGCACGGTCAGCGGCTGGGGCAGCAACACGCCCGCCGTCCATTGATCGTTCAACTGGAACGTGCCAGCGTTGTTGTTCTGGATCACTGTGCTGCCCGGTACCCAACCGCCCGCCTGACCCTGACGCCGCAGAACCACGCGGTGAACCGTCAGAGTGGTGGTGCCGTTGGTGGTGGTGAGTTCCCCGCCGATTCCCACGCGTTGCCCCGCCGCCAGTTCCGAATTGTTGAACAGGAGCGTGGTCAATGGCAGGTTGATGTGCTCGATCATGTATCGTTCCGAGCCGTTCAAATTGAGTGTCTCAATCTGTCCGTCCGAGACTCCGTTAACCGCCGGCAACAATTCGCGAACGTACAAGTCCGCTTGCGTCGCCGGACCCGTTGGCGGGCGAATGCTGGTGAACAAGCCGCCCATGAAGAAGTCGTCGTTGGAGACTACCTCCAATTCAGAAGCATCAATGCTGTGCGTTACTGGATCCAGTACACCCGATACCTCCACGATCGTGTTGGTGGTGAATCCACTCACTGGACTGTTGGCGTCGTCGAGCATGGTGTTGTCGCTGGTCGTGACAGTCCACTGGCGCCCGTGCGGCCCCTGCATCGTGAATGTGTTGGGGCCAGTGACGCCGACTACGCCGCCGTGAAAGTCATCAATGGCGACTTGCGAATCGGTCGAATTCAGCAACGCGACTTCGAAGACCGGATTCACCGCGCCGGTAACCTGGCCGTTCCCGTCCACTTGCAGGGACTTGCGCAGGTCAAATTCCATGCGCAGGCCGAAGAGATCCGCGTCGGAAACCATCACAGGATTCGCAAAGTTGACCGTCACGCTCGATTGCGACAGTGTTCCGTTGATTGTATTGATCACCGGCGGATTCACCGATGTATCGATGAACCCAATCACCGGCGACGCAATCGTGATCGTCGCCGAGGCATAGGTCCCAATCGGCACCGCAGTAAGGTCCAGCAACTGATGCAAACCGCTGAGCTGCGCAAAATCCACAATCTGCGGTTGCGATAGCACGCTCACGTTCGTCGTGCCGTTGAACAACGTGATTCCGCTTACAGTGACTTCACACGACACTACGCTTGGCAACGGAGCATCGGTACCCACGGTATAAATGGATGCTTGGCTCTGCGTCGAACTAGGTGACGCCCCGGAGCCCCCTCCGCAGCTGGAAAGCGTGATTGCGGCAAGAAATGCTAGGAACACACCAATACCTTTAGGATTCCCCATTTGAATTTCTCCTTAGACTAGAAACTTAGACCAGTAATTGATGATGGCCGAGGGGTGGAGCCCCTTTTTGCTGCTGCGAGTGAAACCCAGGGCCTTTGGAAAAGTTGCACAAATTTTTGCCTGAATCAGGCCTGTGCGGCTAGCGCTGGGAGACCTTTCTTCTTCCCATTTTCTTCGCCAGACGTGAATCCATTCTGTTTTAGCTCCTTGCGCCATCGCGCGCAGTTGTTTACGATGACGTGCGTACATGATCGGCGAAACAATTTCGCATTACCGCATTCTCGACCCGCTGGGCAGCGGCGGCATGGGTCAGGTGTTTCGCGCGGAAGATACGCGCCTGGGCCGTCAAGTCGCGCTCAAATTTCTTTCCGCCGAACTCACGCGCGATCCGGCCGCGCTCGAGCGCTTCCAGCGCGAAGCGCGTGCCGCGTCCTCGCTGAATCACCCGGCCATTTGCACGATTTATGATGTGGGAGAGCACAACGGCCGCCCCTTCCTCGTCATGGAAGTCCTCGAAGGGCAGACGCTCCGTGAACGCATCGGCGGCCGGCCCATGGCCACCGATGCCCTGCTCGATTTTGGCGCGCAGATTGCCGATGCGCTCGACGCCGCGCACGCCCGGGGCATCATTCATCGCGACATCAAGCCAGCGAATATTTTCATCACCTCGCGCGGCCAGGCAAAAATTCTCGATTTTGGATTGGCCAAGCAAGCCGCCTCACGCCGCGTTGGTGAAGCGGTTGGCGCGGGCAACACCGCTTCCCTGCCGACCACCGACAATCTCTTTCTCACGAGCCCCGGCTCTGCGATCGGCACCGTCGCTTATATGTCCCCGGAACAAGCGCGCGGCGAGGATCTCGATGCGCGCACCGATCTCTTCAGTCTCGGCGCGGTGCTTTACGAAATGGCCACAGGCCAGGCGGCGTTCAACGGCAATACCTCGGCGGTTATATTTGACGCGATTCTGAATCGCACGCCCGCCTCGCCAACTTCCATCAATCCGATGCTCCCTTCCAAGCTGGAAGAAATCATTGGGAAATCCCTGGAGAAAGATCGCGACCTGCGCTACCAGACCGCCGCCGAATTACGCGGCGATTTGAAGCGCCTAAAACGCGACACCGACTCTTCCCGCGCGCCCAGCGGCTCGACCGGCGGATGGGCAGCGGCGGGCTCTACCCCAAATCCCGGCTCTGGCACGGCTGCAGCGCTACCCAGCGCATCGCACGCAACCCCGATTCCGTCGTCAGTAGTCGCCCCTGCAAGCGCTCCCGCGCAACATAGCTCGCGTCTCGGCTTATGGATCGCAGCAGCTGTGATAGTCCTCGTCGCAATCGGCGCAATCGCGGCCATCGCTCTACACGATCGCTTCGGACATCACCACGAGGAAGCTTCCTCCTTTTCTCAAATGACGATTTCTCCCATCACCTCCACCGGCAACATCCACTCCGCCACGATCTCGGCGGACGGCAAGTGGGTCGCCTACGTTGCAGACGAAAAAGGGAGCCACGGCATTTGGATTCGCCAACTCGCGACCGGAAGCACTGCGCAAGTGGAACTCGGCTCGCCCGGCGAAATCGAAGGACTAAATTTTTCGCTCGATGGCAATTACCTTTTTTTCGTCAAGCAAGACGAATCGGCTGCTGTCGGAAGCCTCTTTCAGGCGCCTTCCCTGGGCGGCGCCCCGCGCCAGGTGATTACAGATGTGGATAGCCCCATCAGCTTTTCTCCCAACGGGAAACGGTTTGTATTCGTGCGGCAATCCAACAAGACCAAAACTTCCTACTTGATGCTCGCCAACTCAGACGGCACCGGCGAGCAAATCCTGGAAGTTTTGACCAATCCACCCCGCTTTTCCGATAATGGCCCGGCGTGGTCGCCCGACGGTAAGCGCATAGCCGTGGCGGACAATCCCAGCGGAGAAATTGGCAAGTACGCCGTCGAAATCGTGGACGTTGATTCCAAAACGAAAACCCGCCTCGGCTCCATGGACTGGATTTCTCCCGATCAAATGGCCTGGCTTCCCGACGGCTCGGCGATCCTCTTCAACGCGCGCGTCAGCAGCACGTCTCTCAACGCGCAACTCTATTCGCTCAGCTATCCCGACGCGGAAGTTCGCCGCGTCACCAATGATTTAAATTTCTACAACGGTACCAGCATCACCTCAGACGGCTCCGCGCTCGTCTCCGCCCAGGTAAGTCTGACCGGGAGCTTGTGGGTTGCAAGCTTCGGCAGTTCCGCTTCCCTCTCCCCGCCGCGCCAAATTTCCAGCGGCATCAGCCGCGCCGATGGCATTTCCGGCATCATCTGGACGCCCGACGGCAAGATCATCTACACCTACTACACCTCCGGAAGCATTCAGCTCGCCAGCGCCTCGTCCGACGGCTCGAACGTACATGACATTGCCTCCGGTGTCGTGAGTCCCAACTGGCTTTCCAGCTGTGGTGATGGCCGCCACTTTGTCTTCTCCATGGGCCGCGGCCAAGGCAGCAGCTCCATCTGGCGCGCGGATATGGACGGATCGAATCTTACGCAGCTCAGCACCGGAAAGGTTGCCGTGCATCCGAATTGTTCGCCGGACGGAAAGTCTGTTGTGTACGTTGATGTCACAGGCGACGCCACTCACGTGATGCGCGTCAGCATTGACGGCGGCACGCCGACCCAAGTGTCCAAACAGGAAGCATATTCTCCCGCATATGCTCCGGACGGCAGCGCTCTGGCGGTTCTCTACCAACCGGAGCCCGGCAAACCGTCCAAACTCGCGGTCATGGGTTTGGACGGCGGCGAGATTCGCAGCGTCTATGATTTCCCTCCGGAAGCACAAGCCGCCGTCAGTGGCGACGGTGGCCAAAAAATCTCCTGGACAAAAGACGGCCGCGCAATTCTGTACCCCATTCGGAAAGATGGTGTCGTCACACTGTGGGCCCAGCCCGTGGGCCCCCAGGGAAGCGCGCCGGCCGCAGCCAAGCAAGTGATGAATCTGGGGCCGGATTTCCAGTGGGGCGCGTGCACGCTGTCGCCGGATGGGAAGCAGGTAATTTACGCCCACGGACACGCCGTCACGGACGCCGTCTTGATCTCGCACTTTCACTGATACTTCCGTCAGGAGTTCCATGAAATTTTCCCGGCGTGATTTATTCAAGTCCGCTGCTGTCGCTACCGGCGGCGTTGCGGTTGAAACCATCTTCGATCGGCCCGTGGCCGGGTCACAATCCACGGCACAATCGCTGCCGCCCGCGTTCGATGCCTTGAAGCCTCTCGGCGATCGCGTCAAACCGATTCGCGCCGAAGAGCTTCGAGCCCGCGTCGCTCACGCGCAGCAACTGATGACAGACTCGAAGCCGCGTTTCGAAGCGCTATACGTCACTCCCGGAACCACGCTGGTTTATTACACCGGCATCCATTGGTGGCCCAGCGAGCGCATTCTCGCGTTTTTAGTGCCCCGGCAAGGAGATCCTCTCCTGGTCGCCCCGGCCTTTGAAGAAAGCCGCCTGCGCGAGCAGATGCGTTGGCCGGTGGAACTCCGCGTCTGGCAGGAAGACGAAAGCCCATATCCGATCATTGAAAAATGCCTGACGGAGCGCGGCATCCGCACCGGACAAGTGGGCGTTGAGGCCACTACGCGCTACGTTTTTTTCGACGGGCTGCGCCATGCCGCAACCTCACTCGATTACACCAGCGGCGATCCCATCACCGTCGGCTGCCGCGCGCAGAAAAGCGCTCACGAACTGGAGTTGATGCGCTTGGCCTGCTCGGCCACTCGTGATGTGTACAAAGCCGTGTTCGCTTCGCTGCGAGAGGGCATGACGCAGCGCGAGGTCTCCGAACTTGCGACGCGTGGCTACGCCCGCATGGGTCTGCAGGGCGAAGCCTCCGTCTTTTTCGGACCGTCCTCTGCCCTTCCCCACGGTTCGCGCGAAGAGCAAGTGCTCCGCGAAGGCGTCGGCGTGATGATTGACGACGGCACAACCGTCGAGGGCTATCAATCAGACGTCACGCGAATGGGCGTGCTGGGCAAACCGCCGGAAAAGCTCCAACACGCTTTCGAAATCGTGCGCAATGCGCAGAATGCCGCGCTCGCCGCGGCGGTGGCAGGCCACGAATGTGGCTCGGTGGATGACGCAGCGCGAAAAGTGATAACCGACGCCGGATTCGGTCCCGGCTACAAATACTTTTCACACCGCCTGGGCCACGGTATCGGCATGGACGGCCACGAATCGCCGTACCTGGTCCGCGGAAATCGCACCATCCTCAAACCGGGAATGACGTTTTCGAATGAACCGGGAATTTACGTCGTAGGTGATTACGGTATGCGCTGTGAAGACGATATGGTGATCGCCGAATCAGGCGAGGCCCAGCTGCTCACGCCCGGATTTCAGCCGTCGCTCGAAACCCCGGTCGCATAGCGTAGCGCCGGCGCCCCGCCGGCTCATTTGGCTTTAAATTTATCCGCGAGCCAGCTTCGTCAGGCTCCCAGGCCGCGCGCCGGGCTCGCTCACGATTTCCGACTTGCTCTTACAAAACTCCACAATCCTCGCCTCCGCCCAAAACCGCTCCGGCCCGTCTTCCCGCGAAATGAACGCGCAGTGCCCGCCATGCTCCGGTGCCAACAAAGTGATCCATCGATTGCCCAGGATCGCCGGATTTTGAAATGGCCCGAACGGCACGAAAGGATCATCTTTCGAGGCAATAATCAAAGTGGGAACGAGAATTTCAGCGATCACCCGCGACGCGCTGGAGCGCGCGTAATAGTCGCTGGCATCCGCAAACCCGCAATAACGCGCCGTAATTACGTCATCAAACTCGCGCACCGTGCGAATCCGCCGGAAACCGGGCACCGTTTGCAGCGGATACAAATCCGTAAACAAGCTCGCCTTGTGCCGCATGTGCCGCTTCAGCCGCGTCACAAAATGATGCTCGTAAATAAAATTGCGCGGCTGGCTCAACGCGTCCGCGCAAGCAGCCAGATCCAGCGCCGGCGCAATCGCCACTACGCCGCGCAGCTCCGCCGGTGGCGAGCCATCCATTTCCCCCGCCATCTTCAACACCAGATTTCCACCCATCGAATACCCCGCGGCAAATATTTCCGGCAGGCCGTCACGTTCCGCCAATTCCAACACCACCCCGCGAATGTCGCAGCTCAATCCGGAATGGTAGAGTGTCGGGCTCAGCTTCTCGGAGCCGCCGCAATTCCGCTGGTTCAGGCGCACCACGTTGAACCCCGCGATCCACGCCTTTTCGCCCGTGCCGCGCATATAACCGGATTCGCACGAACCCTCGAGCCCGTGCAGTACCACCAAAGTGGGATGTTCGCGCGGATTCTGTTGCCAGTGGCACTGCCCCAGAACCTGCGTACCAGGTTCCGTCTCAAACGAACGCGCCACGCCACGGGGAAGCAGTGGAACTGGCCGCGGCCAGAAATTTGCCGCGATCGTCATCGCATGAGGATTGCGCAGCAGGGGATGTGGTCTGAATTCCTTCACCGCTTACATGGTAGGGAGTCCAGACGATTCGCGCAACATCACTCCGCGTCAGCTTTCAAATCAGTTGCATCAGTCGTGAGGTCTTTCGCCATCAGGATCTCGTCATAGTAGCGGCCGTTTTGCTTCAGCGCCTTGCGCTCGATCCCGTATTCCACAAAACCCAGACTCGCATAAAGCCGCCGCGCTGGTTGATTTTCGCTGACCACACTGAGCTGCAGCACTTCCACATGCTCGCGCGCAAAGCCAATCACCGCTTCCGCCAGTCGCCGTCCCACGCCCCTATTCCTGGCATTTGATCGAACGTACATTCCCCACAGCATCGCCTTGTGAGCATCTTTTATGCCCTCGCGACGCCAAAATCCCGCCATACCCACAAGCCCGGCGTCGTGAAACGCACCAAAAACCGGACAACTTGCAATGCGCTCGTAAAAATGCGCGAGCGGTCGAACGCTTTCAGCTTCAAACGTGCTCCCAAAAACCTCCGGATTGAGCCGCAACGCTTCCAACCGAATCTCGCGATACGCGACACCTTCCGAGGGTTCTAAGCGCCGAATTTGAACCTGCGCAGCGTCCAGGTGCGAGTGTTGACTGAAACTCAGAATCAACGCAAGAGCCAAGCTTGGTTTGGGAAGAGAAAACGAAAAGCGCATGGAGCGTGGTGCAGACGCTCACATGCGCTGCCGCGCCCATTTCATTCTCTAAAAGAAGTAGGCGCGGTTCGTACCATCATGCTTCCCGGCTTTCATGCAGCATCGCTTGAAACCTGCGCGCAGAACCGCACGGGCACGGATCATTTCGGCCGAGCTTCTCCACGAGTTCCTTTTCTCCGTGCACGACTCGTGAACCTCGTTTTACGTTGGTCTCTGACGGGAAACCCTTACGGCGCTTACTGCTGCGTTCGAAAGGAGGATTGGTCGCTGTAGTTGTCGTATCGCATGGCAGGCCTTCTGATTGGAATAAGGCATTTTAGCAAAAAAAGCCCGCAGTGGGCCCGCTTGATTTCGCCGCCAGATGCACATAAAATGAGTTCTTGGATAATGAAGGTCTGCCGCTACAAGTGAATCTTCCACAAGCCCAGCTCATCCCGCTGGGCTTTGCTGCATATGGGGACCTTCAGGCTCACAGGAGAATAGATGATTGAAGGACCCATTCCCGAAGCGCTGACTTTCGACGACGTGTTGCTGTTGCCGGGCAAATCGTCGATCCTGCCGGCGCAGGCGGACACGCGCACCTGCCTCTCGCGCAAAATTTCGCTGAACATTCCCATCGTCGCCGCAGCCATGGACACCGTCACGGACGCGCGCCTGGCCATCGCCATCGCGCGCCAAGGCGGCATCGGCTTCATCCATCGCAACATGACAATTGATCGCCAGGCCGAAGAAGTAGACCGCGTCAAGCGCTCGGAAAGCGGCATGATCGTTGACCCGGTAACGATCGCACCCGAACTTTCCGTCCGCCAGGCGCTCGACATCATGAACAAGTACAAAGTGTCGGGCTTGCCGGTCACCCGCGGCGCGCGCCTCGTGGGCATCCTCACGAACCGCGATTTGCGCTTCGAACGCAATCTCGATCAGCCCGTCAGCTCGGTAATGACCAAGGACAATCTTGTCACCGTTCCGGTGGGCACCACTCTCGAAGAGGCCGAACGCATCCTGCAACGCCATCGCATCGAAAAACTTCTAGTGGTCGACTCGGATTTCAATCTCAAAGGCTTGATCACCGTAAAGGACATCCAGAAAAAAATCGAATTCCCCAGCGCCACCAAAGATGAACATGGCCGACTGCGGGTAGGCGCGGCCATCGGCGCCACCGGTGACTTTCTGGAGCGCGCCGCGGAACTGGCGCGCGAAAAAGTTGACGTGCTGGCCATCGACACCGCGCACGGGCACAGCACCCGCGTGATGGACGCCATCCGCGCCGTGAAGCAGAAATTTCCGGAGATGCAAGTCGTGGCCGGCAACGTCGCCACTGCCGAAGGCGCGCGCGATTTGATTTCCCTCGGGGTGGACGGCTTGAAAATCGGCATCGGTCCCGGCTCCATTTGCACTACCCGCGTCGTTACCGGCGCGGGCGTCCCGCAGATCACCGCGATCATCGAAACCTCGCGCGCCGCGAAAGGCACCGGTGTCCCAGTGATTGCAGACGGCGGCATCAAATTTTCCGGTGACATCACCAAGGCCATCGCCGCCGGAGCCAATTCCGTGATGATCGGTGGCCTCTTCGCCGGCACCGAGGAGTCACCGGGCGAAACGATTTTGTATCAAGGCCGCACTTTTAAATCCTATCGCGGCATGGGCTCGCTCGGCGCCATGGAAGCAGGCTCGGCTGATCGTTACGCGCAAGAAGGCGCCGAGCGCGGCAAGTCCGTCCCGGAAGGCATCGAAGGCCAAGTGCCCTACAAAGGCCCTCTGGGCGGCCTGGTGGATCAGCTCGTCGGCGGCCTGCGCAGCGGCATGGGCTACTGCGGCGCGGCCAATCTCACCGAACTTCAGGAACGAAGCAAGTTCATCCGCATCTCCTCGGCGGGGCTGCTGGAAAGCCATGTGCACGACGTAATCATCACGCGCGAAGCTCCGAATTACAGACGCGAATAGAGCGCCCCTTGGAAAATTGGCTGTCTATCAATGTGTTCTTGCGCCTCGCCGGACCGCTAGGATGAAGTGGCTCCGCTACTGGTGGCCTGCGCTCGTCTGGGCCGTAGTAATTTCCGGTTTTTCGACGGGCGCTTTCACGTCGGATAACACCAGTCACTTCATCATCCCCATCCTGCGCTTTTTTCTTCCGCACGCGGCACCCGAAACTCTCGATTTCCTGCACCACATCATCCGCAAATGCGGGCACCTGACAGAATATTTCATCCTGAGCATGCTGATCTTGCGCGGAGTTCGCGCCGGCGAAAAGGGCATGCACGTGCGCTGGGCCCTGGTCACGATTTTGATCATCGCCTGCTATGCCGCGCTTGATGAGTATCACCAGTCGTTCGTTCCGGGCCGCACCGCCGCCGTTGGCGATGTGCTCATTGACACGTCGGGCGGCATCGCAGCGCAAATCGTTGCATCGCTCTTCGTGCTTCTGGGAAAGGCTCGTGAAAAGCGGCTGCAGGATGAACGCAACGCCGCCGCAACGATCCCGACCAACACAGCTTAGAAAATCCACTTACAGGAATGGAGACGCCATGGAACCACAGTTGTCCAGCCGTTTCTTGCGCCATCTGCCAGTTCTTGCCGCTATCTGCCTGCTGGCATTTTCCGCCGCCGCTTCTGGCACAAATCCCGTCAGTTACGAGCTGAAATTCGAGCGCCCCAACTCACACCTGCTCGACGTCACGATCCACGCGGACGCTCTCTCCGGCACATCCGTGGACTTCGCCATCCCCGATTGGGCGCCCGGCTCCTACTACATTGAAAACTACTCTGCCAACGTGCAGCACTTCCACGCGCACTCCGCGGCCGGGCAGGAACTTACCTGGCGCAAGACGGACAGCCAGACCTGGCGCATCGAGCTAGCAGGCGCAAAATCTGTCACCGTCGAATACCAGGTTTACGCCAACACGCTGCAAAACAACATCGCGCAGTACAACGAGCGCCACGCCTTCATCGGCGGCCCTTCCCTGTGGATGTACCTCGTCGACGGAAAGGACCGCCCGACCACGCTCTCCATCTCAGCCCCCGATGGCTGGCGCGTAGCCACCGGCATGGACCACACCTCCGCCACATCGTTTCAATCGATTAACTACGACACGTTCGCTGATTGCCCGCTGGAGATCTCCGATTTCGCCGAAAAAGACTTCGAAGTCCTCGGCACGAAATATCACGTGATCGTGCACGACGTCATCGGCCGGAAAGATTTTGCGAAGTTTGCGGACGATCTGCAGAAAGTAGTCACTCAGGAAGTTGCGATGTTCCAGCCGGTGGCCGGCACATCCGGCCAGGGCGCTCCCTTCAAGGAATATTATTTTATTTTCCACGTCTGGCCCAAGACCGGTGGTGGCCTGGAGCATCTGAATTCCACGCAGATTGATTTCGGGGCCGACTGGGACTCCACCGAGCCGAACCCCAGATTCGTCAACGCCTACGATCTGAAGCTCTACGTTTCCGCGCACGAATTCTTCCACGCCTGGAACGTCAAGCGCCTCCGCCCGCTCCCTCTCGGCCCCTTCGATTATTCGCAGATGGTGCACACCCCGTCGCTGTGGATCTCCGAAGGTCTCACCAGCTACTACGGCGCGTTGGCCCTGGTGCACGCCGGGTTGGTCACCCCCGAGCAATATCTCGATGCCATCAGCCAGCTCATCACCAAGTTTGAAGCGTCTCCCGGCCGCAGCGAGCGCAGCATCGAAGACACAAGTTGGGACACCTGGTTTCCGCGCGAAGGCGTGATCCATCAGGACAACAATCTTCTGAACACCTGGTATTCCTACTACGACGGCGGCCAGATCATAGGCCATATCATGGACTTCGCGATCCGCCAGGATACCAATAACCAGAAATCACTCGACGACTGGATGCGCCTGCTCTATTCGCGCTACGCGCTCCCCAAACCCGGCTTCCAGCCCGAAGATGCCATCAAAGCTGCATCCGAGGTCGCAGGCACAGACGTCAGCGGAGTTTTCCGCCAATATATTTCAGGTAAGGAACCCGTTCCCTACGAACAGTATTTTGCCTATGCCGGAATCACGGTTGAAAAGACACTGGACGCCAACAAGCCCTGGATGGGCGTAGATGCAACGAAGAACGATGACGGCCGCACCAAAATTCGTAACATCATTCCCGCCGGCCCAGGTGAATCAGCCGGACTCGACCGCGACGACGTCATCTACGCGATAGACAGCCGCGCCGTGGACTTCGACGGCTTCGCAAAAGAAATCGCCGCGCACAAGCCCGGCGACACGGTGCGCTTGACGGTCCTGCGTCTAGGCGAGTTCAAGGACTTCTCAGTCGCACTCAAGGCGAATCCGAATCCCACCTATACCCTGAAGCCGATGGAGCACCCCACGGATCAGCAGAAGGCCATCTATAATTCGTGGCTGGGAATCAAATAGTAGCAACGCGCCGCGAAAGCATGAGCCCGAAAAAAACGAAAAGGCCCGCTCCGACGAATCGGCACGGGCCTTTTTGAATTACATGATCGACTGAAAAGAAACGAAGCTACTTCGCGGCCACCGCTTCTTTTTCCTTTTCTTCTTCCGGAGTCTCCACATCCTGCTTCCGGCGCGGCTTCTTGTCCTTCTTCTTCAACTCCGAGCCGATAAACTCCAGAATCGCCAGATCCGCTCCGTCTCCCAATCGCCAGCCCGCCCGAATAATGCGCGTGTAGCCGCCCCGACGATCCGCAAATCGCGGTGCCAAATCGCTGAACAATTTATCGGTAGCCCCCGGAGTCATCAGGAAAGCCGCCGCCTGGCGTCGCGCGTGCAGCGAGTCGCGCTTGCCCAGCGTAATCATTTTCTCCGCCAGCCGACGGGTGGCCTTCGCCCGCAGGATGGTGGTGTGAATGCGTTCCTTCTCGATGAGGTTCGTCACCAGGTTGCGCAACACCGCGCGGCGATGCGCGGGCTGCTTCCCGAGTTTTGACCCTGATTTAAGGTGTCTCATAGTCGCTTACCGTGGCTCGCGCGGTTTCCCACGCGATTACATTGCCGTGGCATCCCCCTCGGAAGGCGGAGGCGCGGTCTGGCTTGGCAGCGGCGGCCAGATGATGCGGCCGTGCTCGTCAAACTTCATGCCCAGGCTCAAGCCCATCTTGTGCAGGATGTCCTTGATCTCATTCAGCGACTTCCGTCCGAAATTCTTGGTCTTCAGCATTTCGGATTCGGTCTTCTGCACCAGTTCGCGCAGGTTCTGAATGTTCGCGTTCTTCAGGCAATTGTAGGAGCGCACCGAAAGCTCGAGCTCCTCCACCGAGCGGTCCAGGAATTCGAGGCGCGGATCGCTGTAATTCTCCACCACTTCTTCCGGCAAGTCCGGCGTCTCTTCGAAATTGATGAAGATGCTCATGTGGTCCTTCATCAGCTTTGACGCCAATCCAATCGCATCCTGCGGTGTAATTGCGGCGTTGGTCCAGACTTCCAGCGTGAGCTTCTCGTAATCGGTCATCTGTCCCAAACGAGCCGCTTCCACCGCATAATTCACCTTGCGTACCGGCGAGTGCACCGAATCAATCGGAATGTAGCCGATCGGCAGGTCCTCATCGAAGTTGCGGTCGGCCGCCACATAACCCCGACCATTCTTAACGCGCAACTCCAGCTCGAACTTGCCGCCTTCGCTCACGGTCGCGATGTACACGTTCTTATCGAGCACCGCGATATCCGCATCCTCTTCGATTTTCGCGGAAGTCACCGGCCCAGGCGTATCGACGATCAAAGTGATCGTCTTCGGCTGGTCCGTGTTCAACTTCAGCGGAACCTGCTTCAGGTTCAGGATGATGTCCGTCGCGTCTTCCACGACGCCGGGAATCGGCGAAAACTCGTGCAACACGCCTTCAATCTTCACCGCGGTGATCGCTGCGCCTTCAATCGAGCTCAGCAACGCGCGCCGCAGGGAGTTTCCGACCGTGGTTCCCCAGCCGCGCTCAAAAGGCTGCGCTGAGAATTTCCCGTACTTATCGGTCAGTGTTTCTGGTTCTGCTGCCAACCGCTTTGGTTTCTGGAAGCCCTTCCACATCTTCGACATTCCTCCTGGCTCGCCCGCGGCGAACCGACTAACTTATAAACGTTGATAATCTCCGCGCGCTACTTCGAATACAGTTCCACGATGAGCTGTTCGTTCATCGGCGGCGTCTGCACGTCTTCGCGACGCGGCATCGCCACCACGCGCGCCTTGAAATTCGCTGGATCGATATCGAGCCACGGGGCCACGCCCTGGCTCTTCGCCAGATTGCGCGCTTCCATGATCATCACGTTTTCGTGCATCTTGTCTTTCAGCGTGACTTCATCCCCCACGTTCACCAGGTAGCTGGGAATGTTCACCTTCTGGCCCTTCACGCGGATGTGCCCGTGCAGCACCAGTTGCCGCGCCTGTGAACGCGAGCCACCCAGTCCCATGCGGTAGACCACGTTGTCCAGGCGACGCTCGAGCATCACCATCAGGTTTGAGCCGGTCGGCCCCTTGGTCCGCAACGCCTTCTCGAAATACGTGCGGAATTGCCGCTCCAGCAGCCCGTAGGTGCGCTTCACCTTCTGCTTTTCGCGCAACTGCACGCCGTAGCCCACCATCTTCGCCCGCCGGGCCTGCCCGTGCTGCCCGGGTACGAAATTGCGCTTTTCAATCGCGCACTTTTCTGTAAAACACCGCAGGCCTTTCAAGAAGAGTTTTTGCCCTTCCCGTCGGCACAGCCGGCAAACCGCTTCACGATGTCTTGCCAAGTCCCTATCTCCTTTATCTCAACTCTGCAATTTCCCTGAATCTCTGCCGCAAGCCTTATACGCGGCGGCGCTTGGGCGGTCGGCAGCCGTTGTGCGGCACCGGCGTCACGTCCTTGATCGCGTTGATGTGCAAGCCCGAAGAAGCCAGCGCGCGCACCGCTGATTCACGTCCCGCGCCAGGCCCCTTCACCCGCACTTCCACCGACTTCATCCCGTATTGATCGCGCGCTACGCCCGCCGCCGTCGCCGCTGCTTGCTGCGCCGCATACGGCGTGCCCTTGCGCGAACCTTTGAATCCCACCGAACCCGCCGAAGACCAGCTCACCGCGCGGCCATCAGGATCGGTCAGCGTCACGATCGTGTTGTTGAACGTCGCCTGGATGCACACCACGCCGTGCGGCACCACGCGCTTTTCCTTCTTCTTGCGAAATTCCTTCTTGCGTTTGGAGCTTTTCGCCGCTGCTGCTGCCGGCGCTCCTCCCGGTGCTGCTGCCGCGTCTTTCGGTTCTTTCGCCACGCTCGTGTCTCTCCTGTCGTTCTAAACCATTCAATCTTTGCGAATGCTGCTACTTGCGAGCCGCGATCTTCTTCGCCGCCACTGCGCCCTTCCGTGGTCCCTTGCGCGTACGCGCATTGGTGTGCGTGCGCTGTCCGCGAACCGGCAGGTTACGGCGATGCCGCAAGCCGCGGTACGCCTGAATTTCAATCAGCCGGCGGATATTCATCTGCGTCTCTTTGCGCAGATCGCCTTCGATGCCGCCTTCGGCCTCGATGGCCGCGCGCAGACGCGTAGCTTCATCCTCGGTCAGGTCCTTGATCTTCTTGGTGTGGTCCACGTTGGCTTTCGCGGCCAGCGATTTCGCGCGTGCCTGCCCGATGCCGTAAATTGACGTGAGCCCAATCCAAAGCCGCTTGTTCGGCGGCAAATCCACACCTGCGATGCGAGCCATTCTCTATCCTCCGGCCTCTGGCCTATCCCTGGCGCTGGCGGTGCTTCGCGTTCGTACAAATCACGCGCACCACGCCGCGCCGATGAACGATCTTGCACTTCATGCAGATTTTCTTTACCGATGCCCGAACCTTCATTTTTCCACTCCATCCCCTCGCAGGGGTCCCAGCGTTCTACTGCTCCGCGCCGCTGAACTACTTGTAGCGGTAAACGATTCGCCCGCGCGTCAGATCGTAGGGCGAAAGCTCCACCGCCACGCGATCTCCCGACAAAATACGAATAAAGTTTTTGCGCATCTTCCCCGAAATATGGGCCAGCACCTGGTGCTTGTTCTCCAGCTCCACGCGAAACATCGCGTTCGGTAGCGGCTCGATCACGGTAGCCATCACTTCGATGGCATCTTCTTTCCCGCTCTCGCCCGGCTTCTTGTTTTCCTTCTCTGGCCTTGGTCTCATGCGCTCCTGTGTTCCACTCCAGCCGACTTCTGCTTCCTGCTGATTACCAGACCGGCCCCGCCGCTTCTTTGGGCCGCGTCAGAATCCACGGTCCGTTCTTCGTGACCGCCACGGTGTGCTCGAAGTGCGCCGAATCGCTGCCGTCCGCCGTCACCGCCGTCCACTCATCATCCAGCACGCGCACGCCCGGCCCGCCCGTGTTCACCATCGGCTCAATGGCCAGCACCATGCCCTCTTGCAGCTTGGGGCCTTGTCCCGGAGAACCGTAATTCGGCAGCTGCGGGTCTTCGTGCATCTTGGTGCCGATTCCGTGGCCCACAAACTCGCGCACCACCGAATATCCGTTCTTTTCCACCCACTGCTGCACTGCGGCAGATACGTCTCCCAGGCGATTTCCCGCCCGGATCTTCGCGATGCCCTGCTCGAGCGATTCCCGCGTCACGCGCAACAGCTTCTCGCGTTCCGGCGTCACTTTGCCCACCGGCACCGTCAACGCCGCGTCGCCAAAATACCCGCCCAGCTCCACCCCGAAATCCATCGAAAGAATGTCGCCCTCGCGCAATTTCCGCGCCGCCGATGGAATCCCGTGCACTACTTCCTGATTGATCGAAGTGCACACGGAGCCGGGATACCCACGGTAGCCCTTGAACGCCGGCCGTGCGCCATGCTCCTTCGTGTACCCCTCGGCGAACTCATCCAGCTCTTTCGTCGAGATCCCCGGCCGGATCATCGTGCGCATTTCTTCCAGCGCGCCCCAGACGACCTGCCCCGCGCGATACATCTTTTCCAGCTCCGCAGGCGATTTACAGATGACCATTGCGCCCTTCCGCGCGCTTCACAATCTCGTTCAAGGCGCGGGTTACTTCCTCCACTCCTGCATCACCATCCACCACTTCCAGCACGCCATGCGTCCGGTAATAGTCCGCCAGCGGCTGGGTCTGCCGTTCGTACGCCGCGAATCGTTCCTTCACGATTTCCGGCTGATCGTCCGACCGCTGAATCAATTTCCCGCCGTCGTTATCGCAAATCCCCGGCGTCTTCGGCGGCCGCTCGAAAATATTGTACGTCTCGCCGCCCACGCTGCAGGTCCAGCGTCCTGCTACCCGCCGCACCAGTGTTTCCGGACTTACCTGAAACTGGATCACCAGCGGCTTGCCCAACCCTCGCCGCTGCAAAATCCCGTCCAGCTCTTCCGCCTGCCGAATCGTCCGCGGAAACCCGTCGAAGATGAATCCTTCGTCGCAGTCCGAGCGCGACAGCCGCTCTTCCACCATTCCCAGCACAATGTCGTCCGGCACCAGGTCGCCGCGTTCCATGATCGGCTCTGCCAGGCGCCCCTGTGCGGTTCGGCGCGTCACCGCGTCCCGCAGCATGTCGCCGGTGGAAAGATGCGGCACGCCCAACTGCTTGGCCATGCGCTTCGCCTGCGTCCCTTTACCAGCTCCTGGCGGACCCAGGAAAATTAACGCCCGTTTGAGCGCCATCCTCACCGCCGATGCGTCGATCATTAACTGCGACGTCCCCGGACCCGGCCCTTGCGCACAAACCCATCATAATTCCGCATGACCAATTGCGCTTCCAGCTGCTGCACCGTATCCATGGCCACGCCTACGACGATGAGGAGCGACGTGCCCCCGAAATAAAATTGCACGTTCAAACCATCCAGCACGAAGCGCCACATGTGCTGGTCGAACCAGTCGCCCACCAGCCACAAATGCTGCAGGTGGATCCCCGAAATCATCCATTCCGGCAGCAAACAGACCACCGCCAGATACACGCCGCCGACGAATGTGAGCCGCGTCAAAATGCGGTTAATGTACTCGGACGTATTTCGCCCCGGACGTATCCCCGGAACGAACCCACCGTACTTCCGCATGTTGTCCGCAAGCTCCGTGGGATTAAAAATAATTCCCACGTAAAAAAACGCGAAAAATATGATCAGCGTCACGTAGATCACGGTATAAAGCGGCTCGCCCCACTTGATCATGTTCGCGAACTTGCCGAACGCCGTGGACTTGTTCTGAAAAAAGAGCGCCAAAGTCTGCGGAAAAGTCAGCAGCGAGCTCGCGAAAATCGGCGGAATCACTCCACCGGAATTCACCCGCAGCGGCAGGTAAGTCATCTGCCCGCCCATCACTTTTCGGCCCATCACGCGCTTCGCGTATTGCACCGGTATCCGGCGCTGGCCGCCTTCGACGAACACGATGAAGGCCACCACCGCCAGCATCAGCACGATCAAGCCCACCAGAATGACCCCGGCGAGCGATCCCCACTCACCGCTCGTGGTCTTCAAGTACAGATCGTGCACCGCGTTCGGCAATCCCACCACGATGCCCGCGAAAATAATCAGCGACATCCCGTTGCCGATGCCGCGCTCGCTGATCTGTTCGCCCAGCCACATGATGAACGCCGAGCCGGTCGTCAGCGTCAGCACGGTCATCAGCATGAAACGCACGCCGGGGTGATACACCAGCGCTTCGCCGTTCATGCTCTGCATCGTCAAGGTCTTCGCGATCGTGAACGATTGAAACAAGCTCAAAATAATCGTCAAATATCGCGTGTACTGCGTGATCTTCCGCCGGCCCAGTTCGCCTTCCTTCTGCAACCGTTCCAGGTAAGGCCATACCACCACCATCAACTGCAAAATAATTGACGCCGTGATGTACGGCATGATGCCCAGCGCAAAAATTGTCAGGCGGCGCAGGTTGCCGCCGCTGAAAAGGTCAATCAGCCCGAGTACCGAGCCTTGTCCCCTCTGGAACATGTCCTGTAGCAGCGCTGTATTGATTCCCGGCGTCGGAATGTGCCCGCCCAGGCGGTACACCGCCAGCATGCCCAGCGTGAACAGAACGCGGTTACGCAGATCCGGCGTGCTGAAAATATTCCGAATTGCCAGGAACAGCTTGTTCATTGCAGGACTTCGACCTTTCCTCCGGCGGCCGTGATTTTTGCCTCCGCCGACTTGCTGAATGCATGCGCCTGCACCGTCAACGCCACTTTCAATTCACCGCTACCCAGAATCTTCAGCGACTCGCGCTTCACGCGCAACACGCCCAGGGCATAAAGAATCTCCGGTGAAATCGTTTCGCCCGCTTCGAAAACATTCAGGCTCTCGACGTTGATCACCGCATACGTCGTCGAATCCGGCGCCGAAAATCCGCGCTTCGGCAAGCGCCGGTGCAACGGCATCTGCCCGCCTTCAAATCCCGGCCGTCGCGAATACCCACGGCGGGACTGCTGCCCCTTGTTGCCCGCGCCCGCGGTCTTGCCCATCTTCGAGCCCATGCCGCGCCCTACGCGCACTTTGCGGTGACGCGACCCTCGCGGCGGCTTCAAATTCGATAGTGTTGGTTTCTGTGCCATTCTCAGCCCTCAATCTGTACAAGATGGTGCACGCGCGCGATCATGCCGCGAATCGATGGCGTGTCTTCCACTTCCAGCACCTGCTGCATGCGCCGGAATCCCAGCCCGCGAACGGTCTGGCGCATATCGCGCGGGCAGCCAATGAAGCTCACCACCCACTTGATTTTCAGCTTCCCCGGTTTCTTCTTGCCCGCTGCCCCAGTTGTCGATGTGGTCGTTGTCATTTTATTCGCGCGAAGGAACTACGATGCCGTCGCCTCCTCCGCTATCTTCCCGCGGCCTTCCGCCACCTTGGCCGCATCCTTCAAATGCATCAGCGCGTCAAACGTCGCCTTGATCACGTTGTGCGGGTTCGATGTGCCCAGCGATTTCGTCAGCACGTTCTGAATTCCCGCAACCTCCATCACCGCGCGCACCGCTCCGCCCGCGATGATTCCGGTTCCATCCGGCGCTGGCTTCAGCAGCACCTGGCCCGACCCGTAACGCCCCAGCACCTGGTGCGGAATCGTGGTGCCCTTCATGTTCAGCTTCACCATATTTTTCTTGGCCGCTTCAATCGCCTTGCGGATGGCCATGGGCACTTCGCGCGCCTTGCCCATGCCGAAGCCGGCGTGGCCGCCCTGATCTCCCACCACCACCAACGCGGAGAAGCTGAGATTTTTTCCGCCCTTCACTACCTTCGTGCAGCGGTTAATCGAAACCACCTGATCCTTCAAGTTCGCCTGATTGGTTTCCACCGGACGGCGAACCGCTAACGAGTCTTTGAGCTCTTGTTTCGACATAATTTTCAGAACTTCAGGCCCGCCTCCCGAGCCGCTTCCGCGAGCGCCTTCACGCGCCCGTGATATTGATATCCGCCACGATCGTAAACCACCTTGTCCACACCCTTGGCTTGCGCGCGTTCCGCGATGGCCTTGCCCACCACTTTGGCCGCCGCAATGTTGCCACCGCCCTTGATGGACTTGCGCACTTCTCCATCCAGCGAACTCGCAGAAACAATCGTGCGATTCGTCTGATCGTCCACCACCTGCGCGCGTATATGTTTCGACGTACGATGCACGCAAAGCCGCGGACGTTCTGCCGTTCCCACCAGCGTCTTGCGCGTCCGCACGTGAATGCGGCGGCGATGCGCTTGCCGCGATAATTTGTGAACCGGTGCTGCCACGTTGGCTCTCCTCCTGGCCTAAGCCGCTGCCGACTTCGCGCCAGCCTTGCCGGCCTTCTTCTTCAAGCGCTCGCCGGTAATGCGCACACCCTTCTGCTTGTACGGATCCGGCGGGCGCAGCGCGCGCAGATTCGCGGCCACCTGACCCACCTGATTCTTGTCCGCCCCGGTCACCACCATATGCACCTGCTTCTCGATGGTGATCGCGATGCCTTCGGGAATCGGAAACTCAATCGGGTGCGAATATCCCAGCGCCAGCACCACGTTCTTGCCTTTCACTTCAGCGCGGTAGCCGACGCCCACGATGTCCAGATCCTTCTTGAAGCCAGTCGTAACGCCGGTCACGGCGTTCGCCACCAGCGCTCGCGCCAGACCATGCAGCGCCCGCTTGTCTTCTGAATCGCGCTTCGCAGTGAGCGTGCCGTCTTTCTGCTCGAAATGGATTCCCTTCGGCACCACCACGCGCATCTTACCCTTGGGACCCTGCACTTCCACGGCGTCGTCCTTGATCTGAATCTTCACTCCGGACGGTACCGGTATAATTTTATTTCCAATTCGCGACATGGCTCTGTTCGATCCTCGTGTAAACGAAATTACCGCCGAACCCCTACCAGACCTCGCACATGATTTCGCCGCCGATCCCGGCCTTGCGCGCTGCCTGTCCCGTCATCAATCCCTTCGCAGTGGACACAATCGAAATTCCCATCCCGCCCACCACTTGCCGGATGTCCGTCTTGCCCACATAACGGCGCGAGCCCGGCCGCGAGACGCGCTTCAGGTCTGTAATCACGCTGCGCCGGTCCGGCGTGTAGCGCAAGAACAAGCGCAATGTCTTCTTGGGCTTCTGCTCTTCCACAACCTTGAAATTCGCCAGATAACCTTCCTCTTTCAGGATGCGCGCCAACTCCACCTTCAGTTTCGAGCTGGGCAAATCCACGCGCGAGTGCTTCGCGCGCGAGGCGTTGCGAATTCGCGTCAATAAATCGGCAATCGGATCAGTCGTCATTCTTCCTCGTCCTTAATCTTCCTTGAAAAACTACCAGCTCGCCTTGGTCACGCCGGGAATTTCTCCCTTCAGCGCGAACCCGCGGAAACAGATGCGGCACATCTCAAACTTGCGCAGGAAAGCGCGCGGGCGCCCGCAAACACGACACCGGTTGCGCCAGCGGACCTTGAACTTCGGCTTCTTCAACTGCTTCGCGAATTGCGCGGTGCGTCCCATACTCGCTCTCTCTCCTTAAAGCCTAGCTCTGGACCCTGAACGGCACGCCGAGCAGCTTCAGCAGCTCGCGCCCTTCTTCGTCGTTGCGGGCGGTCGTCGTTATCGTTATGTTCATGCCCTTAATTTTGTCCACCCGCGTGTAATCAATTTCCGGAAACACCAGCTGGTCCTTCAACCCCAGCGTGTAATTGCCGCGCCCATCAAAAGAATTCGGCGGCAATCCCTTGAAGTCCCTCACGCGCGGCAGCACGATGCTCGACAGCCGGTCCAGGAACTCATACATCCGTTCGCCACGCAGCGTCACCATGCAGCCGATCGCCATGCCCTTGCGAATCTTGAAATTCGCGATGGACTTCTTCGCCCGCGTGATCACCGGCTTCTGTCCGGTAATCTGTCCCAGCTCCGCCGCAGCGGTGTCCAGCAGCTTCACGTTCGCGCTCGCTTCGCCCATCCCGATGTTTACCGTCACCTTCTTCACGCGCGGCACAGCCATCGTGTTCTTCAACCCGAAGCGCTTCAAAAGCGCCGGCACAGCATCCTTGCGGTACTTTTCATGCAAACGCGTAATCATTTCTCGCCCTTACCTCGCAAAAATCTCTAGTTCTCAAAAGTCGTATTGCAGCGCCGGCACGAACGAACCTTAGTCCCGTCCGGCAACGTGGTGTGTCCCGCGCGCGTGTGCTTGCCGCATCCCGGGCAAACCAGCAACACGTTTGAAACATGCAGCGGTCCTTCCTTCTCCAAAATCCCGCCCTTGATGTTCTTCGAAGGGTTCGGCCGCGTGTGCTTCTTGATCATGTTCGCGTGCTCGACCGTCACCGTCAGTTTCCAGGGATTCACAGAAAGCACTTTCCCGGTCTTCCCTTTCGATCGCCCGGACATGATCTTCACCGTGTCCCCGTGGCGTATGCTGAATGCCGCCGGCTTTTCCTGTATTTTTCTCATGGTTACCACACTTCCGGAGCGAGCGAGATGATCTTGGTGAACTTCTTGTCGCGCAACTCGCGGGCTACCGGCCCGAAAACGCGCGTCCCAATCGGCTCGTTCGCATCATTAATCAACACCGCCGCGTTATCGTCAAAGCGGATGTATGTCCCGTCCTTGCGCCGCTGCTCTTTGCGCGTGCGCACGATTACGCACTTCACCACCGATCCCTTCTTTACCTGGCTTTCCGGCTGCGCTTCCTTCACCGCCGCCGTGACGACATCGCCCAGTCCCGCCGTCAACCCCGCGTCCCCACCGAGCGGAAGGATGCAGGTCAGCTGACGCGCGCCGGAATTATCCGCCACCGTCAGCCATGTTCGCATCTGTACCATGATCTTGCTCCCTGTTTAACAGCGCCCCTGTTCCGGGCACCCCGCGCAATCGCTGGGGCTTTACGCCACGCGCGTTGAGCGTTGAATTACTTCCTTCAACCGCCAGCGTTTCAGCTTCGAAAGCGGCCGCGTCGAAGCAATCTGCACCGTATCGCCTACGTGCGCTTCGCCCGTCTCATCATGCGCGTAGTATTTCTTGGTGTGGCGCACTACCCGGTGATACAGCGGATGCTGCACCGCGCGCGTCACCTTCACCACGATCGTCTTCTGCATCTTCGTCGAAGTCACGATCCCGGTCAGTTCCTGCCGGACTCCACGCTCCGCCATGCCCTCTTGTACCGCCGCTCCACCAGCTGCTTCGTTTGCCATTACGCCTTCCTCAATTCAGTTTCGCGCAGCACCGTCTTGATCCGCGCGAAATCGCGCTTTGCTTCCCGTAGCTTCTTCAAACCTTCGGCCTGTCCGGTCGAAAGCTGAAAACGCAGCCGGAAAATCTGCTCCGCGAGCTCGCCCTGCTGTGTCTCGAGCTCGGCTTTGCTCATTTCGCGGTACTTCACCGTGCGCCCCGCGTTACGTTCCGCCATTACAGTTCCTCCGCCCGGCTGACAAACTTCGTCCGGATGGGCAGTTTGTGCGAAGCCAGCTTCATCGCTTCGGTTGCGGACACGAGATCCACGCCCGCCATTTCGAACATCACTCGCCCTGGCTTCACCACCGCCACCCACTTCTCCGGTGGACCTTTGCCCTTACCCATACGAGTCTCGGCCGGCTTCTTGGTGTAGGGCTTGTCCGGAAAAATCCGGATCCATAATTTTCCGCCGCGCTTGATAAACCGCGTAATCGCCACGCGCGCCGCTTCAATCTGCCGGTCGGTGATCCACGCAGGTTCCAGAGCCTTCAATCCGTACTCGCCAAACGCCAGCGCTCCGCCGCGCCACGCCTTGCCCGTCCGTCGCCCGCGCTGCTGCTTGCGGTACTTTACTTTTTTCGGCATCAACATAAATTTTTGCCCGTGTCCTTAAACTTTAAGCGCTAAGCTTTTGCCGCCGCAGCCGGCGCGTTCTTGTTTACGCGCTGCGGGATTTTTTCACCCTGATATATCCAGCACTTCACGCCAATTACGCCGTACGTCGTGTGCGCTTCGGCCGTGCCAAAATCAATGTCCGCGCGCAGCGTCTGCAAAGGCAGCCGCCCCTGCAGATACCATTCTTTGCGCGCGATTTCCGCGCCGTTCAACCGGCCCGCCACGCGCACCTTGATGCCCTTGCATCCAAAACGCAGCGCCGAATCCACCGCCTTACGCATCGCCCGCCGGAACGCCACGCGCTTTTCCAGTTGCAGCGCGATCGATTCCGCCACCAGATGCGCATCCAGTTCCGGCCGGTGCACTTCCTGAATGTCAATGTGCACTTCGCGCTTGGTGCGCTTCTGCACGTCGGCCTTCAGCTTGTCGATTTCCGAGCCTTTGCGGCCGATGATGATCCCAGGACGCGCGGTATAAATTCGCACCACGAGCTTGTTCGCGGCGCGCTCCACGTCAATCCCGCTGATCCCCGCGGACTTCAGCTTTTCCTTCAGCTGCTTGCGCAGCACCACGTCTTCATGCAGCAGGTCGGCATAATCCTTCTTTGCGAACCAGCGCGACTTCCAGACCTTGTTGTAGCCCAGCCGAAAACCGTACGGATGTGTTTTCTGCCCCAAACTGTCC
The DNA here is from genome assembly GCA_963786205.1 of uncultured Acidobacteriota bacterium. Taxonomy (GTDB): domain Bacteria; phylum Acidobacteriota; class Terriglobia; order Acidiferrales; family UBA7541; genus Palsa-295. Next base: position 595,705 of record CAWAYG010000005.1, on the reverse strand, counting down.
TCCCGCTACTTCTTCTTTTTCTGTCCTGGCTTATTACGCTGTTCCAATGCCTTGCGCGCCTTGCGTACCGCGCCTTTCACGCCCTTCGACGCCTGCGCTTCCGCCGCCGCTGCTGCTACGCGACCGGCCACCGCGCGGTGATGCTCGGAAACTTCCACCAGAATGTGGCTGGTACGCTTTTGATATCGGAACCCTCGGCCCATCGGCGCCGGACGCATGCGCTTCCAGCGCGGCCCCTCATTGACGAAGCAGCGCGTAACGAATAGCTCATCCACATCGAGCGTCTCGCCGGAATCCTCCGCCTTGCGCTCCGCGTTCGCGATGGCGCTGCGCAGCGTCTTCTCAATATCCTTCGCCACGCGCTTCTTCGTGAATTGCAGCGTGTGCAGCGCTTCTTCCGCGCGCCTTCCGCGAATCAGGTCAATTACCAGCCGCGCCTTCTGCGGCGATACACGCGTATAACGCGCCTGGGCGATGCCCTCGATCTGCGTCTTGTCCGTCGTCTCTTGAATTGCCGTTGTCATCGTTTATGCCCTTTAAGACTTCGCTGCCGGCGCTGCTCCGCCCGCTGGTGCTGCTCCCGCCGCCGGCGCGCCTGCCGATGCCGCAGCCCTTTCGAGAGCCGCTTTCACCGCGTGTCCTTTGAACGTGCGCGTCGGCGCGAATTCGCCCAGCTTGTGTCCGATCATCTGCTCGGTGATGTACACCGGAATGAACTTCTTGCCGTTGTGCACCGCCAGAGTGTGTCCGATCATGTCCGGCAAAATCGTCGAACGGCGCGACCACGTCTTCAAAACTTTCTTTTCGTTGCGGGCGTTCAGGCCTTCCACCTTCTTGCGCAGGTGGCCATCAATGAACGGTCCCTTCTTGAGCGAGCGCGGCATCTTTTGTCCTACTCCTCCACGCGGCGCAGCTTCACCCACTGCGCGCGGCGAACTCTCTTGAATCCACGCACCGGCCCGGAAACGCGGTGCGAAAGCGGGCAGAAAGGACAAACAAACCGCGTCCCCTGCGCGTTCTGAATCTTCTCCACAATTACCGCCCAGCCCGACCGGCACAACCGGTACTGAATCTGCGGCGCCGGCACAAGCTTTGAAGCAATCTTTACCGCCGGCTTTGCTGCCCGTCGCGGAACTGCTTTCCGCGCACGTGTTGCGCGTCGCGGCGCACGTCTGGCCGCGCGCTTGGTTGCACGTCTTGATGATCGAGTGGCTGTCATCGAGTAACTCCGCATTGTCCCCCGCGCCGGGTTCATTGCTTTTCTACTGCTCCTCTAAAACTCTCTCGACTAAATCTCTCAACTACGGCTTGCGCCGCTCCACAATCATCCGGTCGCTCGGACGCTTCTTGCGCGTCTTCGCTCCCAGAGTCGGAAATCCCCAGGGCGTTTGCGGGTGGTTGCCCTTCACGCGGCCTTCACCGCCGCCGTGCGGGTGGTCCACCGGGTTCATCGCCACGCCGCGCACCGTAGGACGCTTGCCGTGCCAGCGCGTGCGTCCCGCCTTGCCGTATGTCACGTTCTCGTGGTCCAGGTTGCCCAGCTGCCCGACCGTCGCCATGCAATCAATGCTGAACTTGCGCACTTCGCCCGAAGGCAGCTTCACCAACGCGAAATCGCCTTCCTTGCTCATCAGCTGCGCAGCGCCGCCCGCCGAACGCACCACCTGTCCGCCCTTGCCCGGATACAGCTCCAGGTTGTGAATCATCGTGCCAGGAGGAATGTTGCGAATCTGCAGCGCATTGCCCGGCAGAATTTCCGCGCCCGCGCCGTTCTGCACCGTCATGCCCACTTCCAGGCCCACCGGCTGCAAAATGTAGCGCTTCTCTCCGTCCGCATAATGCAGCAGCGCGATGCGCGCTGAGCGGTTTGGGTCGTATTCGATGGCCGCGACTTTCGCGGGAATCCCGGTCTTCTCGCGCCGGAAATCCACGTTGCGGTATTTCTGCGCGTGCCCGCCGCCGCGATGCCACGAAGTGATCTCCCCGTGCGAATTTCGTCCGCCGGTGCGCTTCTGCACTTCCACCAGCGATTTTTCCGGTGTTTGCTTGGTGATCTCGCTCTTATCGAGCATGGTCAGAAAGCGTCGTGACGGTGTATACGGTTTAAATGTTTTTATTGCCATTGTTGCCTCTTACCGGTTCCCCTCGAACTGTGTTGCTTCTTGCGCGCTCACTTGCTCGCCTGCTCTTGCCTGCCGCCAACTCCGGGCCCATTCAAAAATAAATAGTTCAAAACTAAATGTTCTCGGCATACTCGATCATCTTTTCGCCTTCTTTCAGCCGCACGTACGCCTTCTTCCAATCGCTGCGGAAACCCTCAGCGCGTCCCCGCCTGCGGAACTTGCCGTGAAAAATTGCCGTACGCACGTGATCCACTTTCACTTTGAACACGCGCTGCACCGCTTCCTTGATCTCCGTCTTGGTCGCGTCCTTCGCCACCTCGAACACCACGGTGTGCTGCGTTTCCTTCACGCCCAAACCTTTTTCGGTAATGATGGGACGCCGGATAATCTGATAAACCCTGTTCTCCATCGCTTATCCCTTCTTCCTTTTGGGCTTGGCTTTGGCCTTAGCTTCTTTTTTCGCCGCCGGCTTCTTCGCCGCTTTTTCCGTTTTCGCAGCTGCAGCCTTGGCCGGAGATTTTGCTTCCGCGCCCTTCTCGCTAGCCGCCTTACTCGCAGCAGGCGCCGGAGCTGGCTCGATCTGTACCGGCACTTCCGGCCGCGTCGCCGAAAGCGAACGGCTCAACTTCGCCACCGCTTCGCGCGACAGCACCACGCGCTCGTGCCGCAACAAGTCGTAAGGCTCCAGACCCGTCGGCGGCACGAGCGTTACGCCCGCGAGGTTGCGGCTGGCGCGTTCCAGGTTCACGTTCGCACCGCTTTCCACCAACAAGCACGTTTCGGTCTGCTCGTGCAATTTATCCAGCATCGCGCGGAACGCTTTCGTCTTGTGCGATTCCAGCTTCCAGCCATCCACCACGGTTAATTTTTGCTCCGCCACTTTCGCAGACAGCGCCGAGCGCAGCGCGCCCAGAATCATTTTCTTCGGCAGCGCGTAGTCGTAACTGCGCGGCACCGGGCCGTGCACCGTGCCGCCATGCCGCCACAAAGGTGACCGGATCGAACCGACGCGCGCGCGTCCCGTGCCCTTCTGCTTCCACAGCTTCTTGCCCGAGCCGGAAACTTCGCTCTTGTCCTTCGTCTTGTGCGTTCCCGCGCGCTCGCCCCGCAGATGATGACGCACCGCTTCGTGCAGCAGGTTCGCGTTCACCTTCGCGGCAAACACATCGTCCGCCAGATCAATCTGGCCGACTTTCTTTCCTTCCAGGTTCTTTACGTCCACAACAGGCATCGTATCGTCTCTCTCGCTTACAAATTTCGCTTACAGATGCGCCTTAACCTTGCGAATAAAAATGTAACTGCCCTGCGGCCCCGCCACCGCGCCGCGCACCAGCAGCAAATTCTCTTCGGAATCTACTTTCACCACCCGCAAATTCTTGGAAGTCTTACGCTCGTTGCCCATGTGCCCGGGAAAATGCTGCCCCTTCCATACGCGCGATGGAAACGAGCTCGCTCCGATTCCGCCGGGCGCTCGGTGAAACATCGAACCGTGGCTCGCGTCGCCACCGCGGAAATGCCAGCGCTTCACGCCGCCCTGAAATCCTTTGCCCTTGCTCACGCCGGTCACATCCACCAGCTCGCCCACCTTAAAGCTCTCCACGAGCACGCGATCCCCAGACTTGGTTTCATCCTTGGAATCGTCCAGGCGAATCTCTTTCAGATAACGCAGCGGCGCCACATTCGCCTTCTTGAAATGTCCCGTGCGCGCCTTGTTCACGCGTTGCGGCTTGATGAATTCCACCAACCCCAGCTGCACCGCTTCGTAGCCGTCAGTCGTCTTAGAGCGGCGCTGCACCACCACGCACGGCCCAGCCTGCAGCACCGTGCACGGAACCGCCGTGCCGTCATCCGCGAAAATCTGCGTCATCCCCAACTTGATTCCTAATATGCCGTTGACTGCCATCTCGCTCTCTCGTTCCTTCCGCCATAATATTCAGGCGGGTCAATTTCAATCGCCGGCTGTTTCTAGCCACGAGCCACTAATCACTAGCCACTGCCATTTTCCAGAACCGCAGTCGCAGTTATTTTCCGGTATGCTCGCGTCCGAAAGCTTTGATCTCGACGTCCACGCCCGGCGGCAGATCCAGTTTCATCAGCGCGTCCACCGTGTCCGGCGTCGGCTCGAGAATATCGATCAGCCTCTTGTGCGTGCGCATTTCAAACTGCTCGCGCGATTTCTTGTCCACGTGCGGCGAACGCAACACCGTCCAGCGGTTGATGACCGTGGGCAGAGGAATCGGCCCGGCCACGTCCGCCCCGGTGCGCTTCGCGGTGTCCACAATTTCCTTCGTCGATTGATCGAGAATGCGGTGATCGTACGCCTTCAAACGAATCCGAATTTTTTCTCCGTTTGGCATATTTACTCGATGATCTCGGCAACGGCTCCGGCGCCCACGGTGTGCCCGCCTTCGCGAATCGCAAAGCGCAAGCCCTTCTCCAAGGCTACCGGTGTTATCAGCGTTATCTCACACGATATATTGTCCCCCGGCATCACCATCTCCACTCCCGCCGGCAACTTCACATCCCCTGTCACGTCCGTCGTGCGAAAATAAAACTGCGGCCGGTACCCCGTGAAAAACGGCGTGTGCCGCCCGCCTTCTTCCTTCGTCAACACGTACGCTTCCGCCTTAAATTTCGTGTGCGGCGTGATCGATCCCGGCTTCGCCAGCACCTGCCCGCGCTCCACTTCATCTTTCTCCGTGCCGCGCAGCAGCAATCCCACGTTGTCTCCCGCCATGCCCTCGTCCAGCAGCTTGCGGAACATTTCAATCCCCGTCACCGTCTTCTTCATCGTCGGACGGAAGCCCACAATCTCTACTTCCTCGCCCACCTTCACCTTGCCGCGTTCAATTCTTCCCGTCACCACCGTGCCACGGCCAGAAATCGAAAAAATATCTTCGATTGGCATCGCGAACGGCTTATCAATATCCCGCACCGGCTGCGGGATGCTCTTGTCCACCGCTTCCATCAATTCTAGAATTGACTTCTCCCACTTCGCATCACCCTCAAGAGCCTTCAAAGCCGAGCCGCGAATCACCGGCAAAGTGTCGCCAGGATATTGATAGCTCTTCAGCAACTCGCGCACTTCCAGCTCCACCAATTCCAGCAACTCAGGATCGTCCACCATGTCGCACTTGTTCAAGAACACCACGATGTACGGCACGCCCACCTGCCGCGCCAGCAGAATGTGCTCGCGCGTTTGCGGCATTGGACCGTCCGTTGCCGCCACCACCAGAATCGCGCCGTCCATCTGCGCCGCGCCCGTAATCATGTTCTTCACATAATCCGCGTGACCCGGGCAATCAATGTGCGCGTAGTGCCGGTTCGCCGTCTCATACTCCACGTGCGAAACCGCAATCGTGATGCCGCGCTCGCGCTCTTCCGGCGCGTTGTCAATCGAATCAAACGCGCGGAACGCCACCTTCGGATTGTTCTTCGACAACACTTTCGTAATCGCCGCCGTCGAAGTCGTCTTGCCGTGGTCAATGTGACCAATCGTCCCAATATTCACATGCGGCTTATTTCGTTCGAATTTCTCTTTCGCCATTTCTCTCTCTGCTCCTCAAGTCAAACTGTTCTGATTGCCAAAGTCCCGGCAGCGCCTACTTCTTCGACTTCTCGCCGCTGGCGCTGCCAATAATCTCTTCTGCGATGTTTCCCGGCACCTGCTCGTAATGCGAAAAGTGCATCGTAAAACTGCCGCGCCCCTGCGTACGGCTGCGAATTTCCGTGGCGTAACCGAACATCGCCGCCAACGGCACGCGCACATTAATAATCTCGGTCCCGCCGCGCGATTCGCGTCCCTGCATCTGTCCGCGCCGTGAATTCAGGTCCGCAATCACCGGACCCATGTAATCTTCCGGCACTACCACCTCGACGCGCATGATCGGCTCGAGCAGTTTCGGATTCGCGCGCTTGCAAGCATCCTTAAATGCCATGGACCCCGCAATCTTGAATGCCATTTCCGAGCTATCCACATCGTGGTAGCTGCCATCCGTCAAAACGACCGCGGCATCCACCATCTCGTATCCAGCCAAAACACCAGTTTCCATCGCCTCGCGCACTCCAGCTTCGATTGGCGCGATAAATTCCTTGGGAATCGCTCCGCCCACCACCTTGTCCACAAACAGCAGGCGATGTTCCTTGTCGAAATGCCACTTGCCGCCCTTGCCGCCTGACACTTGCTTGGCCAGTTCGTCAATTTCGTCAGTGGACATCTCGTGCATGTCTTCGTGATTGGAATTTGCGAGCGGATGCACCGTCAGCACCGCGTGGCCGTACTGTCCGCGCCCGCCAGTCTGCTTGATGTACTTTCCTTCGCCTTCCGCCATCCTCAGAATCGTCTCGCGGTATGCCACCTGCGGCCGGCCCACATTGGCCTGCACGCCAAATTCGCGCATCATGCGGTCTACGATAATTTCCAGGTGCAACTCGCCCATACCGGAGATCAAAGTTTGGTTCGTGTCGTGATCGGTATGCACGCGGAACGTGGGATCTTCCTGCGCCAGCTTGCCCAGCGCAGTGCCCATTTTTTCCTGGTCCGCCTTTGTCTTCGGCTCGATAGCCACCGAAATTACCGGCGCCGGAAAATCAATGTTCTCGAGCAGCACCGGCTTCTCTTCATCGCACAACGTGTCGCCGGTGGTCACATTCTTCAGGCCCACGCACGCGGCGATGTCGCCCGCTTCAATGGACTCGATCTCTTCGCGCTTGTTCGCGTGCATGCGCAGCAAACGTCCAATACGCTCGCGCGTCTTGCGCGTCGAGTTGTAAACATTCTGCCCGGCCTTCAGCACGCCGGAATAAACGCGAATGTACGTAACGTGGCCGACGAACGGGTCGGTCATGATCTTGAACGCCAGCGCCGCAAACGGTTGATCGTCCGAAGCGCGCCGCAAAATCGGCTCATCGCCATTCGGGTCCGTGCCCTCGACCGGCGGCACATCCGAAGGCGCCGGAAGATAGTCCACCACCGCATCCAGCAGCGGCTGAATGCCCTTGTTCTTGAACGCGGAGCCGGCGAGCACAGGAACCAGCTTCAACGCAATCGTCGAACGGCGCAGCGAAGCGCGCAACTCCGCGGGCTCCAGCTTATGCTGTTCCAGATATTTCGTCAGAATGGCGTCGTCGTGCTCGGCAATGTACTCCACAACTTTTTCGCGATGCTCTTTGTAGAATTCCGGCGTCAACGCCGAAGCCTTCACCGCGGTTTCCAACGCAGGATGCTCTTTCAAGTACGCCACATCCCAGAGCTTTTCCAGTGGCAGCGTTTCGTATTCCGCGCCTAGAGTTTCTTCCCTCCAGATAATTGCGCGCTCTTCGATAAAATCAATCACACCGATGAAGTTTTCCTCGCGCCCGATCGGGAATTGCAGCGGCACGGGATGAGCCGAAAGGCGCTGCCGCATCGATCGCACCGAATGATCAAAATCCGCGCCAATCCGGTCCATCTTGTTGATGAACGCAATGCGCGGCACGCGATACTTGTCCGCCTGCCGCCAAACCGTTTCCGATTGCGGCTGCACGCCCGCTACGGCGTCGAAAATCGCTACTGCCCCATCCAGCACGCGCAACGATCGTTCCACTTCCACGGTGAAATCCACGTGGCCCGGCGTATCGATAATGTTAATGCGATACTTTTTGTCAAAACGCACCCAGGAAGCCGTCGTCGCCGCGGACGTAATCGTAATCCCGCGCTCGCGCTCCTGCTCCATCCAGTCCATCACGGTCGTGCCGTCGTGCACCTCACCGATCTTGTAAGTCACACCCGTATAGAAAAGGATGCGCTCGGTTGACGTGGTCTTCCCTGCGTCAATGTGCGCCATGATCCCGATGTTGCGCGTCTGATCGAGTTGTACCAGTCGTGCCATGCGAAATTGGGCTCCGGGCTACCAGCGATAGTGGGCGAACGCCTTGTTCGCTTCCGCCATGCGGTGCACGTCCTCCTTTTTCTTAACCGCTCCGCCGCGTCCGTTCGCAGCGTCCATAATTTCTTCCGCCAGCTTGTCCGTCATCGTCTTGCCGCTGCGCGTGCGCGAATACAGAACCAGCCAGTGAATGGCCAGCGATTGCCGGCGAAACGGATTTACTTCCACCGGAACCTGGTAGTTCGCGCCGCCCACGCGCCGCGTCTTTACTTCCAGCACCGGCTTGCAGTTTTCAATCGCCTTCTTGAACAGCTTGAAGGAGTCGTCGTTCGTCTTCTTCGCCACCTGATCCATGGCGTTATAGAAAATCGCCTGCGCTGTCGCGCGCTTGCCGTCGTACATCATGCTGGAAATGAACTTCTGTACCAGGTCGCTGCCGAAAACCGGATCGCCTGGAATCTTGCGGCGTAGAACCCATCCTTTACGTGGCATCGTTCCGCTCTCCTACTTCTGTGCGGCTTTGGGCCGCTTGGCGCCGTACTTCGAGCGCGCTTGTTTTCGATTTTCAACGCCTGCTGCATCCAATGTCCCGCGCACGATGTGATAACGCACGCCGGGCAGATCCTTCACGCGCCCGCCGCGCACCAGCACGATGGAGTGTTCCTGCAAATTGTGGCCGATACCGGGGATGTAGGTAGTGACTTCCGCGCTGTTGGTCAGCCGCGCACGTGCTACTTTGCGCAACGCAGAGTTGGGTTTCTTCGGGGTCTGAGTGTACACACGGACGCACACCCCGCGCTTCTCAGGACATCCTTCGAGCGCGGGTGACTTCGTCTTCACCCGAATCTTCTCCCGGCCGTTACGCACAAGCTGTGAAAACGTCGGCACGCTCTCCCCCTATTCCCAAAAACTCGTTCGAAAAAATTCGTTCCGCAAAACTCGCCAGAGAAATTTTTCGCGCATATTTCCGCGCACGGCAAATAAGCCCGCGCAGAATTCGGCGAGTGAATGATACGGAAAAGGCGCCACACCCGAAGGAATTACCAGGTACTCCGCGAAAACGAGTCACCCCAAGGAGTGAACTGCATCTTCTACCGATCTGCGGAGAGGCTCACACGGCTTTGCGGGGCTGGCGCCCCATTTCGGCCGCTCTTCCTTACCCCGTTCCGTCGCTCTTTGTTCCGGGGTACGAAAGACTTCCCTAATCACCACTGGGTCCTATGACCCTCAGACAACCGAGGAAGTATAAGAGAATCAATAGGTCTTGTCAACTCGATTCCATCCAGAAAATAAATCGGCGCGGTTGGCCTCCTCCTTGCTCTTTGCGACTCCGAGTCCAGGACAGTGGCGCCGACGTGTCGTCGGCTGCTTTGCACTTTGGACAACTACTCTGCGTTCCGATTTCTGAGTAAATTCAGTCGGACGAGAGTGTTTCAAAACGGGAAAGCGGCTCAGTCTTTTCGATAACAACCTCTCCATCAGTCTGATTATAAGCGGCTTACAGAAAACCTTCCGTTCCTGATTCGGATCCGTCCCTATCACCCAACGTTAACCCTCCCAGCAGTTTCACGCACCGCGCCGCACGCCATGGCGTTTCATCATTGCCTACGCTTGCAAGCTCTACTGCTTTACCGCATCAGCCAACGCACCTACACTGCTTACGTCTAAGTAATCTCCACGGGGAGTACGGATGATCAGATTTTTTACGGCTGCAGTGTGTGCGCTTCTGTTGTCCTCTGCATCTTCGGCTCAACAACCAGACACAGACAAGTGGCGCAAGATACCGCTAAACACGAATCCGACTCCGCATAAAACTCCACCCCCTGCTCCGAAACCACCGCCCGCCGATTACTCCCAGGAACCCTTCGTCATCGAGCAATATTTCACCGCCGCGCGTTTCGAAAACGACGGCACGAGCCAACGCGATCTCGCGGTCCGCATCCGCGTGCAAAGCGATGCCGGTGTCCAACAACTGGGCGAACTTATCTTCGGCTACAACTCCGCGAACGAAGTAATGGACGTCCACTTCGTGCGCGTGAAAAAGAAAGACGGCTCCGTCGTCACTGCCGCAGCCGATGCAGTGAAAGATATGACCGCCAGCGTCGCCCGCGATGCTCCCGAATACACAGACTACAAAGAAAAGCATGTCACCGTGCCGTCTCTGCACGCGGGAGACACAATCGAATATGAAATTGTCACGCGCACCGTCGCCGCCCTAGCGCCGGGAAATTTCTGGTTCGATTACGCCTTCGTAAAATACGCAATCACGCTCGACGAGCGCCTCGACGTCAACCTCCCCGCCGGCCGCCTGCACAAGTTCACCACTGCGCCGACCCTGCAAGACGTAATTGACTACGCAGGCGATCGCGAAGTTCATCACTGGCAGCACGAAAACCTCACCCGCCCCTCCGCCGCTGAACAAGCCAAGAAAAAATCGCAGCAGCCCGCCGAGGTCCGCCCCGATGTGCAATTCACTACCTTCACCAGCTGGGTGCAAGTCGCCGCCTGGTACGCCAATCTCCAAAAAGGACGCAGCAACCCCACGCCGGAAATCCGTGCGAAAACGCAGGAGCTGATCAAAGGCCGCTCGACCGAACTCGGAAAAATCGCCGCGCTCTACGACTACGTCGCCAAAAATATTCGCTACGTCAGCCTCTCTTTCGGCCTCGGCCGCTACCAGCCGCATTCCGCCGCCGACGTCTTCAAAAATCAATACGGCGATTGCAAGGACAAGCACACTCTCCTCGCCGCCATGTTGCAAGCAGCGGACATCCCCTCCGACGCGGTCCTGATTCCCTTCTCACGCCAGCTCGACATCGACGTTCCGTCGCCGTCGCAATTCGATCACTTGATCACCGCCGTCCCCGTCGGCGGCGAATTAATCTGGATGGATTCCACCGCCGAAGTCGCACCCTTCCGCCTGCTCTCGCCTCCGCTGCGCAACAGATCCGCGCTCCTGGTCGAGCCCGACGGCGCCGGCAAAATCGTGCAGACTCCCATGGATCCGCCCTTCCTTTCCACGCAGCGCGTCGAAATCGAAGCCCGCGTAAACGATCTCGGCAAACTAAGCGCCACGCTGCGCTATTTCCTCCGCGGCGATAACGAATACGCTCTGCGCGTCGCCTTCCGCCGCACCCCGGAAACACAATGGAAAGAACTCGGCCAGACCATCGCCGCTCTCGATGGCATCAAAGGCGAAATCACCAACGTAAAACCAAGCGATCCCTCCGATACGGAAAAACCCTTCGAACTCGACCTGGATTTCGCGCAGGCGAATTACCTCGACTGGTCCAGCAAAAAATCCAAAGTCGGCGTCCCGCTCCTTGCGATCGGCTTGCCGGATGCGTCCGAAGATTCAACCGACCCGATTCATCTAGGCAGCCCGCTCGACGTCAGCATGGATCTGAAAATGACGCTGCCCGCGAATTTCTCCGCGCGCGCTCCCGTCGCCGTTTCCGTTGACAGGGACTACGCCGAATTCAAATCCAGCTATCATTTCCAAAATCACATCCTCACCGCGCAGCGCTCTCTAAATTTCAAAATGCGCGAGCTTCCCGCCGCGCGCGTCAGCGATTACCTCGCATTCACCCGCGCCGTCGAATCCGACGAAACCCAGCTTCTCGTCGTCGAAAACTCCACCACCGGCGCCCCCGCGATTCCTACCACCGCAAGCGCCGACGAACTTCTGGAAGCCGGCATCGCCGCGCTCAATGCTGGAAACGTCCGCGAAGCCATCCCACTTCTTCAGCACGCCGTCGAGATTGATCCGAAAAGCAAACAAGGCTGGAACGATCTCGGCCTCGCCTACTTGCGCCTCGGACAATTCGACGAAGCCGCCACAGCATTCCAAAAACAAATCGCCGCCAATCCCTACGACGAGCACGTTTACAATTACCTCGGCCTCGCCCTGCAACAACAGCAAAAATTTCCCGAAGCCGCCGACGCATTCAAAAAACAGATCGCGATGAATGCGCTCGATCCCGTCGCGCACGCCGCGCTCGGCGCGCTCTTCCTCGAGCAACACAAATATTCCGAAGCCGTCCCTGAACTCGATAAAGCCACGGTGCTCGCGCCGGACAATGCCGAACTAGAAGTCAGCCTGGGCCAGGCGCTCCTCAACACCGGCGAAAAAGATAAAGCGCTGGAAGCATTCGAAAAAGGTGTGGACATCGCGCAAACGCCCGCGGTGTGGAACAACGTCGCCTACGCTCTCGCCGAGCACAATTTCGAACTCGACAAAGCCGCGCGATACGCCGAATCGGCCATCGCCGCCACCGCCACGAATCTGCGCAACGTCGAGCTTTCGCGCCTCTCTCTCGACGATCTCAATCAGGTCGCAAGCATCGGCGTCTACTGGGACACGCTCGGCTGGGTCAATTTTCGCAAAGGCGATCTCGATCAGGCCGAACACTACATTCGCGCTGCCTGGTTGCTTAATCAACACGGAGAAGTCGGCGACCATCTCGCCCAAATCTACGAAAAACGCGGAGAAAAGGAAAAGGCCGCCCGCATGTACGCCGAAGCCATCGCCGCGCCGCACGCGGTACCCGAAACTCGCGCCCGCCTGATCGTTCTACTCGGCGGCAACGCCGGCATTGATGAACTCGTCGCGCAATCAAAGCCCGAGCTCACGAAAATTCGCGTTTTTCCCGCCGGAGATCTCTTGAAAGAAAACGCCCGCGCCGATTTCTTCGTCCTACTTTCACCCGGCGCCAAAAATCCCAAAGTCGAATCCGCAAAATTCATCAGCGGCAGCCAGGACCTGCGCCCCTTCACAGAAAAACTTCGCGCCCTGGATTTCGGTCCCATGTTTCCCGACGCGTCACCAGCAAAAATCGTCCGCCGCGGCACTCTAGCCTGCAACGCCACAACCGGGACCTGCGCCTTCACCCTAGCTCTCCCCGAAGAAGTCCGTACCCTGAACTAATCCACCCGTGCATCCCCTATGAGATGCGTAGGGGCACGGCATGCCCTGCCCGCCGGGTGCCGACGCCTGGGAACGCCAAACTCCGAGTGGCGTTTTTGCTTTTGACTTTGTCTGTGACTTTGCTCTTGACCTTGCTCTTGTAGCGGACGCCTGCTTTTTCCTTTTAGGCGGGCGTCTTTGAATTTGATGTTGATGTCGATGTTGATGTTGATGTTGATTTCTTCGCTGCTAGAAATCGGACTACGTGGTAGGCCGAAAACGAGGCCATCACAGAAATTCGGGCTGCAAACCAAAACCCGCCCTACTTGATCTCCATCACTTCCTTCTCTTTCGCCGCCGACAAATCCTCAATCTTCTTGGTCTCCGCATGCGTCACCTTCTCCAACTCATCCAGCGATCGCTTCCGCTCATCCTCGCTGATTTTCTTCTCCTTCTCCAATTTCTCCACGCCTTCCTTAATATCCCGCCGGATATTCCGTATCGCCGTGCGATGATTTTCCAGCACCTTATGAATGTGCTTCACCATGTCCTTGCGCCGATCCTCCGTCAAAGCCGGGATCGGCACGCGCACCACTTTCCCGTCGTTCGTCGGATTCAATCCCAGATCCGTCAACCGTATCGCCTTGTCGATCAGCGCCACCGCCCCCGGATCCCACGGTGAAATCACGATCGTCGAAGCGTCCGGCACATTCAAAGTGCCCAGCTGATTGATCGGCATCGGTGTCCCGTGATAATCCACGCGCACATGATCCAACAACGAAGTGTTCGCTCGTCCCGTGCGCACGCTACCCAATTCCTTGCGGAAATCCTCCACCGCTTTTTCCATCCGCGTCTTGGCCTGCGCCAACGCATCCTTACTAGTCGCAATCGTGCTCATCGCGAAATTCGCCTCCGCCCCTTGAATCTCACGCCGCGGTAACCGTCGAACCAACCTGCTCGCCCAGCACCACGCGCTTCAAATTCCCCGGAACAGTCATATTGAACACCACGATCGGCATTTGGTTGTCCATGCACAGTGATATCGCCGTCGAATCCATTACCGAAAGTCCCTTCTGCAGCACGTCCAGGTAGGTGATCCGTTCGAACCTTTTCGCGCCCTTCACTTTTTCCGGGTCCGCGTCATACACGCCGTCCACGCGCGTCGCTTTCAGAATCACCTGCGCCTTAATCTCCATGGCGCGCAAAGCCGCCGCCGTATCCGTCGAAAAATATGGATTCCCAGTGCCCGCGGCGAAAATCACCACGCGCCCCTTCTCCAGATGGCGCGTAGCCCTGCGCCGGATAAACGGCTCCGCCACTTGGTGCATTTCAATCGCACTCAACAATCGCGTGTGGCAACCGGCCTTTTCCAGCGCGTCCACCATCGCGAGGCCGTTGATCACTGTCGCAAGCATCCCCATGTAATCGCCGGTCGCCCGGTCAATCGCCAATTCCTTCTGTCGCGTGCCGCGAAAAAAATTCCCGCCGCCCACCACGATCGCCACCTGCACGCCCAGATCGCAAATTTCTTTCACTTCGTGCGAGATCCCCTGGATCGTCTCCTTGTGCAGCCCGAACTCCTGCGGCCCCGAAAGCGATTCGCCGGAAAGCTTCAGCACGAGCCTCTGATATACCGGCCCGCCATTCGCGGCAGCGGTTTCCGTCACGGTGGTTTGTATCGAAGACTTTCCCCTGGAATTGGTGCTTGCTGGAACCGTCTGTCCCTTGCGCCCTGCGGCTTTTTTCGTCACGGATTGGCCAGCCCCCCTGGCCGCGCGTATTTTAGCAGAGATTCCCCGCAACCTGACACAACGATGCGCTTCGCGGCACCAAGCCGCGCGTCATCAAGTCGGCGTCTGTAGGGGCCAGTCTCAGACCCGCCCCCGCCCGTAGCGCCGGCGTCTCGCCGGCTCTTTCGCTTTTTGCCTTTCGCCGTGATCTTGAGCGCAGCGAAGGATCTCTCTTCGCTTGCCGCTCCGCCCAGACCAAAAAAAATCCGCCACAAAAGTGGCGGATCGCGAAGCCCTTCACATCGCTCAAAATCTATGCGCTCGGCACAGCTCCCGGCGCCTCAGCCTCAGCCGCTCCCGCCGCGCGCTGCGCCCCGTCCATCTCGCCCACCTTAAATCTCGAAAAACGTCGTACGGCGATATTCTCGCCGATCTTCGCGATCGTGTGGTCAATCAATTCCTTCACCGTCAACCCTTCATCCTTGATGAAGTGCTGCTCGTAAAGGCAATTTTCCTCATAAAACTTCTCCATCTTGCCGCTGACGATCTTCTCGATCACAGCTTCAGGCTTGCCCGTCGCCTTGGCCTGTTCCTTATAAATCTCTCGCTCGCGGTCCAGCGTCTCCTGGGTAACATCCTCGCGCCGCAGAAAACGCGGATCCAGCGCCGCGATATGCATCGCCACGTCGTGGCACAAACGCTGAAAATCATCCGTGCGCGCCACGAAATCGCTCTCGCAATTCACTTCGATCAGCACGCCGATTTTTCCGCCAGCGTGAATGTAACAACTCACCAGCCCCTCGGACGTCGCTCGTTGCGCCTTCTTGGCCGCGGTCGCCTGCCCCTTCTTGCGCAGCAAATCAATCGCCCGCTCGATGTCGCCGCCCGCTTCCACCAGCGCCTCGCGGCACGCCGCGAAACCCACACCGGTGCGATCGCGCAGTTCTTTCACCTGTTGCGCCGAAATGTTCGGTTTTCCGTCTGCCGTTGCCATAATTGTACTCAATTCCTTTTTATGAATTGGGGACGCACTCTGCGCGCGGCTGGACCGCCCCACTCCCCCCCAGCGATTGCAAATGAACCCGCGAGGAATCGCTCTTACCGAGGCTGTGTCTCGTCTTCAGTCGGCATTGCTGCGGCGGCCGCTTCTTCGCCTACCGCCACATCACCCGGCTCGCCTTCCACGAAGTCACCTTCCTGCTTTTCGTAAACTTCGTAGGCGCTGGTGTCCACGTAATCCACGCCTTCTTCGCCGCTGCCCTCAATCGCCTTCTGATCGGCGATCTGGGTCTGCTCGAAGGACTGGTGGCCAACGATCACCGCGTCCGAAATTTTCGAAGTGAACAGGCGAATCGCGCGCAACGCATCATCATTGCCCGGAATCACCCAATCCACCAAATCCGGATCGCAGTTCGTATCGACAATCGCCACTACCGGAATGCCCATGCGCCGCGCTTCGTGCACAGCGATCAACTCCGCGTTCGGATCAATCACAAACAGCGCGTCCGGCAGCGTGGTCATGTTTTCCACGCCGGAAAAATTCTGTTTCAAATGCTTCAACTCGCGTTCCAGCCGCGCCGCTTCTTTCTTGGAAAACTGCGCCATCCGCCCGTCTTCCACCATGCCCTTCAGCAATTTCAATCGCTTGATGGATTTCTGCAGCGTCACCCAGTTCGTCATGGTGCCGCCCAGCCAGCGGTGGTTCACATAGAACATGCCGCAGCGGTTCGCCTCTTCAGCGATGGCTTCTTGCGCCTGGCGCTTCGTCCCGAGAAAAAGAACTCGTTTACCTTGTCCCGCCAGTTCCGCCACGTAACGCGCGGCGTCGCGGAACATCTTCAAGGTCTTCTGCAGGTCAATAATGTGGATTCCATTGCGTTCCCCGAAAATATATTCCTTCATCTTCGGGTTCCAGCGACGCGTCTGGTGGCCAAAGTGAACTCCGGCCTCCAGCAGCTCTTTCATCGTAATTTCGACTCCCAAAGTTCCTCCTCTCGTGAAGGGATGCTTATTTCCCCGCGATCCACGTGCGATCGCTAAGGCAGCATCCTTTTTTGCCGGTCCCTTCCCGGCCGTGAATTAATCAAGCCTCGATTCCTCGAAGCCCGATCCGTACCCAACCATCACTACTAACCGAAATTATTAATCGTCCAGTCGAAGGGGCGGGTCTCAGACCCGCCCGCCTTTGCCGTCATCCTGAGCGCAGCGAAGGATCTCTCTTCGCTTGCAACCGCACCCAAGCCCCAGCCGCAAACTACCGCTTGCTGAACTGGAACCGACGCCGCGCGCCCTTCTGTCCATACTTCTTGCGTTCCTTCATGCGCGGATCCCGCGTCAAAAATCCATTCTTGCGCAATGCCGGCCGCAGTTCGGGGTTCAACCTCGAAAGCGCGCGCGAAAGACCCATGCGCACCGCTCCCGACTGTCCGCCCACGCCGCCGCCCTTCACAATGCACTTCACTTCCACCTGGTCCAACATCTGCGTGAACTTCAGCGGCTCCACAGCCGCCGTGTTCCACGCCACGTTGCGAAAATATTCATCCACCGGCCGGCCGTTCACCGTGAATCGCGCCGCGCCCTGCTTGATGTACACGCGCGCGATCGATTCCCGCCGTCGCCCCGTGCCATAAAACTGCTTGGCTGTTCCTTCCAGCGCACTCGCACCTGAACTCAAAGTTCCTCCTAATTTTCCCGAGCGCACTCCCCCGAAGGAGCGCTGCTAAGGAAAAGCCTGAATCGTTCCTGCGGACCTATCCGCGAAACGGTTTTTTTTCGGTTCCCGTGACGAGGTTACAGCGAGAGTGGCTGAGGCTTTTGTCCGGTGTGGCGGGCGAGGCCTTCACTTCCGGCATAAACACGCAGCTTCTTTGCTCGACGCGCGCGCAGCTTGTTCTTCGGCAGCATTCCCAGCACCGCCTCGCGCACAACCTCTTCCGGCCGTCGTTGCAGCAACGTGCGGATCGGCACTTCCTTCAATCCGCCCGGCCAGCCGCTGTGATGACGATACAACTTCTGATCGATCTTGTTGCCAGTCAACTTCACCTTCTCCGCATTCACCACTACCACATGATCTCCGCAATCCAGATGCGGCGTGTACGTCGGCTTGTCTTTCCCAATCAGCAAACGCGCAATCCGCGTCGCCAGCCGTCCCAACACCACTCCCTCGGCGTCAATCACGAACCAGTTCTTCCCTACCATCAGCTCTTCGGCCTCGCGGCCTCTTGGAATATACGTCGGCATCTATGCAGTCACACCTTTCCGTCTAAGGACAAACTCTGAGTCTAAAGTACGTCTCGATTTATGTCAACGAGGACTAGCGGTCTGAAGATCGAAAAGAGGGCGCGAGGAAGCGCAACACAACGAAGTCAGCGGCGGACCACCGGGGCAGCCCGCCACCTTGTAAAACGCAGAAACCAACCCTACGACGTGGTCGTTGCGGCCGCGCCACGATTCGCGCGCGAAAACGCCTTGCTACTTTCCTCGGCCGCGTCGCCGGTCTTGTCAATCTCGATCGAGCCCTTAAAGTAAGCTCCATCCTCGATCGAAATCCGCGCCGTGGTCAAATCCCCGACCACCGACCCGTCCTTCTTGATCTCAATGCGGTCCCGAGCGCGCAGGTTGCCCTTCACATTCCCGTAAACCACCACTTCGCGGGCGATCACATCCGCCGTAACCTTCGCACTCGCTCCCACCGTCAGCTTGCGGTCCTCCAGCTGAACCAATCCCTCGACGGTGCCATCAATCAACAGATCTTCGTTGCCGGTGATCTCGCCCTTCACATGCAGGCTCGAACCCAGCCGTGCCGTATTGCCCGAACTCGTGTTCGGATACGTCGGATCATTCGGTGCCATTGTTTTTGCCTCCCCAGGAAAAGCCGGTGCGTTTGCACTCGGCACGGTTGGTTTAACTTGCTGCACTTGTTGAGACGGTTGCGGCTGCTGCGGAGTCGGCTTCTTCCCCGGAGCTTCCGGTTTCTTGTCTCCCCACATTTACCCTCCTAACACCCGAATAGGCTGAAGCCAAAGACCGCGCAACTAAACTATAAGGACCGGGGTCTTTGAATGTAGTCCCGCGCGATGGCGGTGCCAAATCCAAAATGGGACAGGTGTGTCCGGCGAGGTAACTCCGTCCGGTCAAGCTGGGGAACTGCATCCTAAAACTTTAGACCCCAAACCGCAAGCCCGATTCTTCAGCGTCCGTAGGCGCGGGTCGCAGTTGCTGTCGACGTTCCAGCGGCCGCCTGCCTTTTAGGCGGGCGTCTTTGACTTTGGCTGGGTTTAAGTACCGCCGCTCCTACAGATACCTCTCCTGCAAAATCGCCACATGATGCGAAACATGCCCCGCGATTATGTAGGCCAGGGCCCGAACTGTCACCACGTTCCCGCTAGCCACCCCACTCCGCCCCCACGCCTCACTCGGTAACTTCCGGAACAACGCCAAGGTCGCCCGCCGAATATCCCGAAATTCTTCCACATGGCTAGCCCAAGAATACTCATCCGCCCTCGCCGCATTCACGCTCACATTTTGATCGAAACTAGCCAAAGGCTCGTGAAAATCGCGCCCAAACCACAAAGCGCGAAACGCAAACGCACGTTCGGCGTCATTCAGATGGCTCAGTACCTGCCGTATGCTCCACTTTTCCGGCGCATACCGGTGCAGCGATTTTTCTTCGGAGATGGATGCGAGGATCTTCCCGACATCTTCCAGCTGGAGTTCCATAACGCCAACAATGTCGTCCTGCGGAATACGATCAATGTAAGTGAAGTAATACGCCGCTGCTTCCGTGCGTTCCGGCCGGCTCATCGCGTAGCTCCCGGCCCGATACTAATACTTGCGCAGCACTCCCACAACCCGACCCTGAATCTTCACGTCCGCGCCCTGCACCACAATCGGCGCCATCGTCGAATTCGCCGGCTGCAGCCGGACTTTCCCGCCCGGTTCTCGGTAGAACCTCTTCACGGTGGCGTCATCTTCGCCCACCAGCGCCACCACAATCTCTCCAGGGTTCGCCACCTGCGTCTGTTCCACCACGATATAATCCCCATCCAGAATATGGTCGTCGCGCATGGATTCGCCCTTCACCTGCAGCACGAACGTGTTCTGCCCGCGCGCAAAGTCAGCCAGCGAAATCGTCTCGTTCGTCTCCACAGCTTCCAGCGGACGCCCCGCCGCGATCCGCCCCGCCAGCGGCAGCTCGATCACGTGGCGATCCAGCACCTGCTCGCGAATCGGCTTCGGCAGCTGCACCACTTCAATCGACCGGCTCTGATTGTATCCGCGGCGAATGTAGCCCTTTTTCTCCAGCGTCGAAAGATGCTTGTGCACCGTCGCCAGCGACGTCAACTTCAGCGCGCGCGCAATTTCCTCAAAACTCGGCGAATAGCCGTTCTTGTTGATGAATCCCACCAGGTAATTCAGCACTTCCTTCTGCCTCTTCGTCAGCGCCATTTCACACCCCTCAGGACCCTGATTGCAGCTTACACACTAGGCGAACCAAAAGCGAAAGTCAATGGTACTCTAGGACAGGTCTAGGCCAGTTTAGGCTCACGCGCCCAAGCACGAGTCTGCTTCGTCCACAGCCCGTCCCCGTCGGCTAAAATGGCCTTAATAGATCCGCAAAACGAAGTCGGAAGCAGCGATCGTAATCCGACGCGGTAGGACCCATGGAATCACAATATTGGAAGCTGCTGATTACGTCACTCGTGGTTGCTCTGGGGTCCGTTCTGGGGCCGGGTGTTTTCGAGCATGGAAGCTTCACCGGTTACCTGTTGATTGGATTTCCGCTTTCCATCGCTTGGTGCCTAATCGTTGTATATGCGTTTCAGCAATATAAACGCCGCGCGCTTTGGTTTTTCCTCGCAGCACCGATTGCTTTGTGCTGGCCGTTGTTTATCGCGCTGATCGCGTTGGGAGTCTTTCGCATCTGTTGAATCCGCGCTCGCCTCGAATACGCTTGGTGCCGAGCGCGGGCATCGTAATCCCCGGTCGATAAGGAGAACGGTAGATTGAAGAGCGCATTTCGTATCATTGCGCTGTTGTCGGTGGCCACCTTGGTCGGCGCACCATTCACCAACGCTGCGCAGAATCAGCCGCCCAGCCGCCCAGATGGCGTCTTCACGCCCACAATATCTATAGTCACATCCATAGATAAAACCGGCCGGCCCATGACAGTCGAATCGCGCCCACTCGAACCACGCCTCACTCAGTCCATCATCGCCGGAAATCCCACGGGAGACAGCTACGTCATACACTTCTCCCAAGGCGACGCCGGCGGCCCCTGCATCTACAGTGGCAACGCCAGATACTTGATCGAGGGCAACGGCACGCTCACGTTTCAAATCCTAGCCGATTGCGGAAAATTGCGCCGCGGATATAACTACATGATTTGCAGGCTGGATCCCAGTTTGCGCTGCACGGAAGCTCCGTGGTGGAATTTCCGCGATCGCACCTACGTCATCACCAAGGAAGGTGTCGCGGTAAACGGCTCCGCCCCCGTTCCATGGCAGGACGCAACCGAAGCTCCGCAACTACTGCAGCAAATGTCCGAGAAGATCAAAGCGCTGAACGATCGCATCAGGCAGCTAACAGCTTCCAATACCATCCGCGGCCGCTCCATCTCCTGCCGCGAGTTTCATCCCGAATCGAAGTCCTACCACATCTGGGAATTCCCAACCATCTGCCTCATAAAAAGCGCATGCGAGGGAATGCCGAACCTCGATTCCCTGCGCGACGGCGATCTGGTTGATTTGAATTCCCCCGCAGGCACCTTCGTAAAGCAACAAAGTAAAGCCTCGGAATTCTCAAACTGGCTCTGCTGGGTCAGAACCCAATAACCGCGCGTTCCTTACCTCGTCATCGCCCTCCGCCAATCTCCAATATCGTTCCAGTCGTATACGAAGCCGCCGCCGAAAGCAGCCAAAGCACGCCCTGCGCTATCTCGAGTGGTGTGCCAGGACGTCCCATGGGAATCGAAGGCGCCAAGCGCTCCAAACGATCCGGCACTCCATTGTCAGCGTGAAGATCGGTTTCAATTAATCCAGGTGCCACAGCGTTGACGCGAATTCCTTCACTCGCCACTTCTCGAGCCAGCCCGATGGTAAAACTATCAATCGCCCCTTTAGACGCCGCGTAGTGCACCCATTCCCCAGCTCCACCTGTCCTCGCAGCCAACGACGAGATGTTCACGATGGAACCACCCATCCCACCGTGCCGCACAGACATCCGTCGAACCGCCTCACGCGAACAAAGTATCGTGCCCGCGACGTTGGTGGCCAAGACCTGTGCGACTGCCTGCGCAGGAAGCGCATCAACTCGGAACAAGCCACCCGTGACGCCCGCATTGTTCACAAGCCCTCCGATCGGCCCGAATTCTCCCGCACTCGTCTCGAACAGTCGCAGGATTTCTTCCTCGCGGCTAATATCCGCAGCGATACCGACCGCTCGGCCGCCGCCCGACACAATCTCGCGCACCACCTCATCGGCGGCGGCCCTATTCCTCAAAAAATTCACAACAACGGGAAAACCGTTGGCGCCAACCAACCTCGCGATCGCAGCTCCAATTCCGCGGCTCGCGCCAGTAACAATCACAGCTCGATAGTTATCAACGCTCAAGACTTGCCTCTGCGCCGCTTCATCTCGTGTCGCTGGGTTGATCACGGTTGGCATTTTAACTGAAGGTCGCGCCTACTTCTTCGTGCGCATGCTTTCGTCGTACGCGGCCTTCGCGATCCGCGCGATCACCGCGTCGCGCGGATCGTCATCCGTCCTCGAATCCGTAACGAAAATCGCAATCGCGAGGCGCCGCCCATCCGGCAGCGTGATCAATCCGATATCATTCGTCGCATACGTGACGCCATCCCGCGTCCCCGAAGTGCCGGTCTTGTGCATCACGATCGTTCCCCCGGGTAATTCCCCCTTGATCCGCGTCGTTCCGCTGGACGCGTCTTGCATCCATTGCAATAGCATCCGCGTGTGCTCGGCCGTCAGCGGCGAGTCGTCGCTAATCCGCCGCAGCAACTGCACCGCTCCCGCCGGTTCAAACCAGTTGCGATATTGCACTGCCACGTCGCGCGCCAGCCCCTGCTCGTCGTCCTCCAAATGAAATCCGTGAACTCCGAGTGATCCCATGTAGTCGTTCACAATCGCCGGCCCCCCGACGGTGCGCAGCACAATGTCCGCTGCAACGTTGTCGCTCTCCGAGATCTCGAGGCGCAGCAACTCGCGCAGCGGTACATCCACGTTCCCATCGGGATACTTATCCTGCAGCGGGCTGTGCGTATGCGGCAAAATCCGATCGCCAGGCAAAAATCGCACGGGCTGGTCCAGCGAAAACTTGCCCTGCTCAACAAGATGCAGCGCCGTAACCGCCACCGGCAGCTTAAACACCGACTGCATCGGCGGATGCGCCTGCGGATCAAGGTCGCAGTTCAACGAGGAATCCGGCAACCCGCAAGCCACCGAAACTTTCCCGCGCGCATCCACAGCAATGTCGCGAATCTGCCGCTGCAGCGTCGTCTGCGCACAAACGGAAGTAGTAAGCAGAAGAAATACAATCGCGAAGCGCATCAACGCACTATAGCAAACACGACTGCGACGTTAACAGGCCGCGCCGTCGCCACAAAACCACCGTACCAGCGCCGTAGGCGCGGCATAAGTTAGCCCAGGCCGGAAGGCCTGGGAAAATTCGCGAGAGAGACTAGAGCGCCGTAGGTGCGACACATGCTTCGCACTGATCGCGCGTGCAATCGTTCGATGGAGAGCCTCATCAACTGATCACCCCCCCGCCAACACTTCCCGTTTCCGCTTGAATCGCAACAACAATAAAATCGCCGTCGCCGCCACGCAAACCCCGATCGTCACGTACAACGCCACTTCCCCATGCGCCAACACCACCGCAAATATCCTCCGACCGTACACCGCTCCCAAATACGCGAAAATCCCATAACGCACCAGCCGCCCCACCGACATCGCCACCAAAAATTTCTTCGGTGAATACTGCAAAGCCCCCGCCGCAATCACAAACGGAACCATCGGCATCGGCGGCGGCAACAACGCCGGAACCGCGATGGCCCCAAATCCCCAGCGTTCAAACACCAGCACCACCTTCTTCCTATTGCGCTTGGAGAGCCTGTCGTTCAACGCCTTCTCCCCACGATTCCGCGCCAGGCGATAAGTCAGATACGCGCCGATCACCGATCCCACCGTCGCCATCACCGCGTAATAAGGCCACCACGTCCGTTGATGCGCCGAAAGCACAATGGTCATCGCATCCATGCTGCCCGGAACAGGAATCACCGAGCTGTCAATCAATCCCAGCAATATCAGCCCCGGCCCGCCGAGCGTCAAAAACCAATGCCGCACCACATGCGCGGTCGTAGGCGCGGCAATCGCCATTTTTTCGACGGTGAATTTCATAGCAATGCCGCCCAATCCGCACTGAATCTGTTTATTGCGGATACGGCCGGCGATTCCTTTTAGGTGTTTCTCGCCACTAACCACTAATCACTAGCTACTGCCTTTTTCCCAAACCTTTGGTCTATATAGCGGGCACCGACCCGCTCACTCACGGCCGCGACCTCCCGGGCCCGTCGCTCGTCGGAACGCTTAGGAACTAGGACGTTACCGCAAGTGCCCCGGTTCCGTATCGACTACGCTCCCACTCCGCAACCCGCCCACCAAATCCTCGCCCAGGCATCTCAACTCTTACGCAACATCATCTAACTGTGTACACGGCGAAGTCACGCTCGATGTGGTAGCCTATAATTGGACTTGGGCACTCTGTCTTCGGAGTTATGCGAGAAGAAGCGAACCCGCGCAAGATTCAGCGCCGCGCTCTTGACTACGGCGCCTCACACGCTCCTATTAGTTTTTCCCATCCTGGTGCGCAACCCACTGCATCCGCTTTGCTATCTGCTTCCCGAACATTTGGCTTCGTGGAATCGTCAAGATCAACGCCGCGCCGCCGCAGTCTAATCGCTAGTCCTCAAATATTAGAAACGTCCGTATCTCATTCAAAACAAATGACAGCGATCAGTTCTAATCGCTACTTTTTCAGCCTTTTTGGCGCGTTTCGAGGCCCGATTCTGCCTCTTGTAAAGCACCACCGTTCTGAGCGATTCTTTCCAGCCACTTCCGTGAGGGCCAATTAGAAATGTCTACAACAATCTCTGATATCCTGGGTCGCAAGCGAGAAACCATAGACAAGGCGGTGATCCGCTTCTGCGGTGACTCCGGCGACGGCATGCAGATCACCGGCAGCCAGTTCACCAACACCGTCGCGCTCTACGGCAACGACCTCGCCACTTTCCCGGACTACCCCGCCGAAATTCGCGCTCCCGCCGGCACGCTCCCCGGCGTTAGCGGCTTCCAGGTCCATTTCTCCTCCAGCAACGTGTACACGCCCGGAGACAGCGTCGACGTGCTGATCGCCATGAATCCCGCTGCGCTGAAAATGAACCTGCCGGACCTGAAGACCAACGGCATCCTCATCGTCAATTCCGACGATTTCAAAGAAACCGACCTGCGCAAAGCGCAAATCACCGTCAGCCCTCTCGAAGATCATTCGCTCGACGGCTATCGCCTTTTCGCCGTGGAGCTCACCAAGCTCACCCGCGCCGCGCTCAAAGAAGTCGGTCTGGACGCGAAGAGCATGGATCGCTGCAAGAATTTCTTCGCCCTGGGCATGTGCTACTGGCTCTACAACCGCTCCATGGAGCCCACCCTCCGCTGGCTCGACGATAAATTCAAGAACAAGCCGCAACTGGTAAGCGCCAATAAGCTAGCCATGCAGGCGGGCTACAGCTTCTGCGAAGCCACCGAAGCATTCCAGATCAGCTACGAAATTCCCCCGGCCAAGCTTTCGCCGGGCACCTATCGCAATATCAGTGGCAACGCAGCGCTCGCCTTGGGTTTCGTCGCAGCTTCACAGCAAGCCGGGATCCCATTGTTCCTGGGCTCGTATCCGATCACGCCGGCCTCCGACATTCTTCACGAGCTCTCGATGTACAAGGACTTCGGTGTCACCACCTTTCAAGCCGAAGACGAAATCGCCGCCGTCTCTTCCGCCATCGGCGCGTCCTACACTGGCGCGCTGGCCATCACCACCACTTCCGGCCCGGGCATGGCATTGAAAACCGAAGCGATCGGCCTCGCCGTCGCCGTCGAACTTCCTCTGGTGGTCTGCGATATTCAGCGCGGCGGTCCATCCACCGGCCTCCCCACCAAAACGGAACAAGCCGATCTCTTGCAAGCTTTATACGGACGCAATTCCGAAGCTCCCGTTCCCGTGCTCGCTCCTTCATCTCCCGGCGACTGTTTTTGGATTGCGCTCGAAGCTAGCCGCATCGCCATTAAATACATGGTGCCAGTGATTATTCTCTCCGACGGCTATCTCGCCAACGGCGCCGAGCCTTGGAAGATTCCCGCCGTCGCAGAATTGGCACAAATTCCCGTGCACTTCGAAACCAATCCCGAAGGCTTTCTCCCATACAAGCGCAATCCTTCCACCCTCGCGCGCCCCTGGGCCATTCCAGGCACTCCGGGCCTCGAGCATCGCGTCGGCGGCATCGAAAAGCAGGACGTCACGGGCAACATCAACTACGAACCGCTGAACCACGAGCACATGGTCCGCACCCGCGCCGAAAAAGTCGAAGGTATAGCGCAAGATATTCCTGATATCGTTCCCGAAGGCGATCAGTCGGGAGATTTGCTGATCGTCGCCTGGGGCTCTACAGCCGGACCAATCACCGCCGCCATGAAACCTATGCGCGAGAAGGGTCATCGCATCGGCCACGTCCACCTGCGCTATCTGAATCCCCTGCCGCGTAATCTCGGCGATATTCTGAAGCGCTACAAAAAAGTTCTCGTCCCAGAAATGAATATGGGCCAACTGGTGATGCTCCTGCGCGCAAAATTTTTGGTCGACGCCGAAAGCTACGGCAAAATCCAGGGCAAGCCCTTCAAGCAATCCGAGATCGAAGCAAAAATCGAGGAGCTGCTTGATTAGTCTTTACGTGGCGGCCAGCTTTAGCTGGGCGCAGTTGACTTTGAAGTTGTAGCGCCGGCGTCTCGCCGGCTCTTGGATGTTGAATTTGTTTTTGAACTTGTTGTTGAATTTGTAGCGGCGGTCTTCCGATCGCCACCCTTTGCAGTTGCAGTTGAATTTGTAGCGGCCGCCTGCTTTTTCTTTTTAGGCGGGCGTTCTTGACTTTGTTTTTGACTTTGTTTCGGATTCTACGGCGGCCGCCTCCAGGCGGGCGCCTTTTGGGGTGATTGAAAATGACCACGGCCACGTTGCCGGTTTACACGAAAAAAGATTTCCAAACCGACCAGGAAATCCGCTGGTGTCCGGGCTGCGGCGATTACGCCATCCTCGCCGCCGTGCAAGCCGTCTTCGCCGAGCTCGGCGTCCCGCGCGAAAAATTCGTCTTCATTTCCGGCATCGGCTGCTCCAGCCGCTTCCCTTATTACATGAACACTTTCGGTTTCCACACCATTCACGGTCGCGCGCCCGCCATCGCCACCGGCGTAAAACTGATTCGCCCCGATCTCGACGTCTGGGTAGCCACCGGTGACGGCGACTCACTCTCCATCGGCGGCAATCACACCATTCACATGTTGCGCCGCAACGTGGGACTCAAAGTCCTCATGTTCAACAACAAAATTTACGGCCTAACTAAAGGCCAATACTCGCCCACGTCCGAAGTCGGCAAAAAAGCGAAATCCACTCCTTTTGGATCAGTGGATCGCCCCTTCAGCCCACTCTCGCTCGCGCTTGGTTCCGAAGCCACCTTCATCGCGCGCTCCGTGGACGTCTTCCAGCAACACCTGAAAGAAACGCTCAGAAAAGCCGCCGCCCATCAAGGTTCGGCTTACATCGAAATCCTACAAAATTGTAATATTTTCAACGACGGCGCATGGGAAACCATCACCGAAAAAGAAGCGCGCAGCGAGCAAGTCGTCCAGCTCGAACACGGCAAGCCACTAATCTTCGGCAAGAATCGCGATAAAGGAATTCGCATCGTCGGCCTGGACTTGGAAGTCGTCGCTTTAGGAAACGGCATCACGGAAAAAGATTTGCTGGTTCACGACGAGCACAATCCGAATCCCGTCTACGCCTTCGCTCTTTCGCGCATGGACTCCATGCCCGGATTCCCCACCCCCATCGGCGTCCTCCGCGCGCTGCAAGGCGTCCCGCGCTACGAAGACCTGATCCAACAGCAAATCCGCGAAGTGCAAGCCAGAAAAGGCAAGGGCGATCTAGCCAAGCTCTTACGCGCCGGCGACACCTGGGAAGTAAAGGCCTGAGTAGTCCCGCCGGCTCTCAGCATCTGAATTGTCATTTGAATTTAATCTTGAATTTGTTTTTGAATTTGTAGCGGCCGCCTGCTTTTTCTTTTCAGGCGGGCGTTTTTGACCTTGTTTTTGATTTTGTTTTTGACTTTGTTTTTGTTCTGGATTTTGTAGCGGCGGTCTTCAGACCGCCAGGTTTTGGATTTGCTTTCGTAACGCCGTCATCCTGAGCGCAGCGAAGGATCCCTCTTCGATTTCGCCGCGCCGCTATCCACGCAACCTGCGCCTCTTCCCGGTGGGATCAATCGGCAAAGACGCCGTCGTCACCGTCTCCACGGGAAGCCGGTCTTCCGGAATTTGTTCGGCCAAGGAACGCCCACTGACGAATTCCATGACGATGTAGCTCTTGCCGTTGGCTTCGCCCACATCATGAACCGTGCAAATGTTGGAATGGTTCAGCGCGGAGACCGTGCGCGCCTCACGAATCAAAAGCGCGCGAGCGTTTTCGTCGTGGTTTCGTTCATCAGGGAGGAATTTCAGCGCGACGTCGCGGTTCAGCCGGTCATCATGCGCGCGGTACACCACGCCCATCCCGCCGGCACCGACTTTTTCGACGATTCGGTAATGCGAGACGGTCTGATCGCTCACGTGTGGGCAACGCTCAAGCGAGCATCTTAGGCCGCGGCAGAAACCCAAGTCAACGCGGAACGAGTTGAAGGTTCGCTGAAACTACTGGCTTGCGGGCACGGATGAAGGCGCGAGGTGTGCGAGAGTTTCTGGTGCAGAATTTCTAGCTACCGCTGCCGGTTGTCGCGAGGGCAGCGGTGGCATCAGCGCCAGGGCGTGATCGCGCATCGCCGCGAATTCGTTCCAGTCGCGCTTGGATACTGGGTCGGACGGCGGCAGAGGGAGGCGCTCGAAATTCAGGAACTCTTTGCCGCGCTGGATGCGGAAATCCAGGTGCGGGCCGGTGGCCAGGCCGGTCATGCCGACCAGGCCGATGCGTTGGCCTTGTTCGACGCGCTCGCCGGAATGTACCAGCACGCGCGACAGGTGCATGTAGTACGTCGTGTAGCCATTGCTATGCTGAATCTCGATCAGATTGCCTGCGCCGCCTTTCCTGCCGGCGAAAATCACGCGGCCATCGCCGATGGTTTGCACGGGCGTGCCGGTGGGCGCGGCATAATCAATTCCCAGGTGCGGGCGGTACTCTTTCAGGATGGGATGGAAGCGATGTTCGCTGAAATGCGAAGTAATCACCGCGGCAAACTTCAGCGGTGAATGCAGAAACGCTTTCTTCATGGACTTCCCGTCCGGCGTGTAATACGCGGGCGCGCCATTGGGGCCATGAAACAGGACCGCGCGATAGGGATGCGAGCCGTTGTTGTACTCCGCCGCAAGAATGCGGCCATAGGAAGCGACCTCGCCGGTCGCGAGCGTTTTCTTTTCGACGACCACGCGGAAGGTATCGCCCGGCCGAGGATCCGTGTAGAAATCCAGATCCCAGGCGAAGATTTCCGCCAGGCGCATCGCCAGCTCGGGCCTCTCTCCAGCATCCAGCACGGCGCCGAAAAGCGAGCCGTTGACTTGGCCGATGATGCCCACCTCCTGCGTCTCCGACGGAAGAGTCTGCACCTCCGCATGGAAATTATCTCCCTGCGGCTGGATGTAGAGGACGCGATCGGCATCAATGCGGTAGCGCACTTCGCGCAGGTCGCCCAGGATCGAGCGGCCCACCACGAAACTGTTTCCCGCGCGCAGATGGCGCAGGTCGAAAACCGATTGCGCCGAAGCTACCAGCCGCGTCGCGTCGTTCGAAGTGAACCCCAGACTCTGCAGGAACAATGGAAACGATTGGCGCGCAGGCACTGCGGCGTCGGTGAACAAGACCAGCTGCTCCTGCATGCGGTGAGCTTCTTCGCGCGAGGGCGAAGTTTGCGTCATGATTTCGTAATCGGCGGCGGAAGTGCGCAAGTAATTTGCGGCTAAGACGCCTGCTGAAGCGGCGGCAAGGAGCGTAACTGCGATTAAGACTTTGGTTTTCGTTCCCATAATTCCCGACAGCGAATGATTTACGAAGATGGGAGCATAGCGCAATGCGATGAGGGGCGGGAAGTGAAATGGTGCGGATTTGTTCATGGGTGGTAACAGACGGGTTCGCGGATTTCAGAGTGATTGTACGAAAGGCTTGATACCGCAGAGACGCAGAGATAACCGAAGGCAAGTGTAACCGTGCCCGCAAGATGTTCGCGCTACAAGACGCTAGTGAGACGCGCCTGCAGCGGTGGTGAACTGCGCTCTGCGCGCGGCCTCGGCGAAATAATTTCGTTCGCGCAGACCGTGGTAAATGCGGCCGGCGATCTCGGAAGCATGGGGTCCGCTTACTGCGCGGCCGCCTCCGCGAATCAAAACCACCAACACGATTTTTGGATGCGCTTGGTCCGCATAAGAAACAAACCAGCCGAGGCGTCCGCCGAGCGATTCGTCATTGCACGTGCCCGTCTTGCCTAGAGCCTGTTCGCCATCGGGGTCGTAGCTCTGTTTCGCGGTTCCGTACATCACGGCAGCCAGCATCCCTTCGCGCAAATCGGGAAGCAGCGGCGCGATGTCAAGTTGCTGGCGCACGCGCGGTTGAAAATTTTGTCGCGCGTCCGCGGTGCGCGGATATTGCAGATAATACTGCGTGCCGCCGTTGGCCAGCGTGGAAACCAGCGAGGCGAGCTGCAGCGGAGTGAGGCGGATGCCCTCGCCAAAGCTGGACATGCGCGCGACGCCGCCATATGCGGGAGGCGCGGAGGGCACGAGGCCAGGCTGCTCTTCGGGAATCTCGTAGCCGGCGCGTTCACCCAAGCCGACGAGCTGCGCGTATTGGTGGACGCGCTGGAAACCCAGGCGCGTGCCGACCTCCTCGAAATAGACGTTATTGGAATGCGCCATCGCTTCGGTGAGGTCCATGTAACGGCGATGGCCTACCTTTAACATAGTGTCGCGAGTGATGACGCCTTCCTGCAGCCCAGCGAGAGCGATGACGGGCTTTATCGTGGAGCACGGCTCGAAGCCGGAAGAAAATGCCATTTTCTGATTGACGATGGTGAGAATGCGGCCGGTGGATGGATCCATCGCGAGCACGGAACCGTTGGCGTGGCCGAGAGCATTGACCGCGATCTGACGGATCACCGGATCGTCATAATCCGCATTGTCGTTTTTAGTGGGATCGCCATAGGCCGAAACGCCGGATTTCCTGTGGTGCGTAGTCGTAGCCGGAGGCGTTGCCCCCGACGCGACGGCGAAGGTGCCCGCGAGAAATAGGCAAAGAACCGGGACAAACTGTTTTAGGGCTGGGCTATGTTGCATTGCATCCTATATCGGCCTAAGGATTACATACTTCAGCCGCTTGAATGCCAGTTTACGGAAGAAATACGGGTGAGTGCAACTGTTAAGGAGGACAGCTTTCCAGCACCGCACGACTGGACCGAGGGACAGCTGGGTAGCGTCGCGAAATTCTATCGCGGAGTGCGAGGCGGCAAGAGGCCGCCCCGCTCCCGGTGCGAGATCGTTATTGTCGTAGCGCTGCCGCGGTTACGGCTAGCGGCTCGTGCGACTTTGCGACGCCGCGGCTGCAGCGGCCGCTTTCGGCGGCTGCTTGGCTGCTGCGTCCGCGGCAAGCTTTTGCGCTTCGGCGGAGGGCTTGCCGTTTCCATCGGCTGGAACAGCGGGATGCGCGAGCAAACCCAGGGCCTTGCGCAGATCGTGTTCGATCTTGCCGCGAATGTCGGTATTTTCCTTGAGGAAAACGCGGGCATTTTCGCGGCCTTGGCCCAGGCGCTCATTCTTGTAGGAAATCCAGGTGCCGGATTTTTCAAGCAGGCCGTTGGTGACGCCTAGATCGATCAAATCGCCTTCACGCGAGACGCCTTCACCGTAAATGATGTCGAACTCGGCTTCGCGGAACGGTGCGGCAACTTTGTTCTTCACGATCTTCGCGCGAGTGCGTGAGCCGATGACGCGATCGCCTTCCTTAATGGACTGAATGCGCCGGATATCCACACGAATGGAGGCGTAAAACTTCAGCGCGCGCCCGCCCGTGGTGGTTTCCGGATTGCCGAACATCACGCCTATCTTCTCGCGGATCTGGTTGATGAAAATCAGGCAGGTCTTCGATTTCGAGACGATGGCGGTGAGCTTGCGCAGCGCTTGCGACATCAAGCGCGCCTGCAGGCCCATTTGCGCGTCGCCCATGTCGCCTTCGAGTTCGGCGCGCGGCACCAGGGCAGCCACCGAGTCCACTACTATAATGTCCACCGCGTTCGAGCGGATCAGAGCTTCGGCGATTTCCAGCGCCTGTTCGCCGTTGTCCGGCTGCGATACCAGCAGGTTGTCCACGTCCACGCCCAGCTTGCGCGCGTAGGAAGGATCGAGCGCGTGTTCGGCGTCGATGAAAGCCGCCTGGCCGCCCAGCTTTTGAGCTTCGGCAATCACGTGCAGAGTCAGGGTCGTCTTGCCGCCCGATTCCGGGCCGTACACTTCGATCACGCGGCCGCGCGGGAAGCCGCCAACGCCGAGAGCGGCGTCAATGGAGATCGAGCCGGTGGGGATTACGTTCACGGGGACGAGCACGTCCTTGTTCCCGAGACGCATGATGGATCCCTTGCCGTACTGCTTTTCAATCTGGGAGATTGCCAAATCCAGGTTTTTTGACTTTTCGTCGTTCACAGTGCCACCTCAAGGGGACTTTCTGTTTGGTCTTAGCTGGAGACCGAGGCGGAGTGAGTTTAACACTGAGTGCCCGTTCCCGGCTCGGCCATTTCGAGGGTCATAATATCACGAGGCGAACAAAAAGCAAAAGGTATTTCTTGACGTTTTTGCCGCCCCCCCCCAAACTTCGACAGGAACAAACAAGCACACAGGCGGCATTGCCCCTGCCACTAATATTTGTAGAAGCCGCGGCCGGATTTGCGGCCTAGCCAGCCGGCGGCTACATATTTGCGCAGCAGCGGGCAGGCGCGGTACTTGGGATCGCCGAAACCGGTTTGCAGCACCTCGAGAATATTGACGCAAACGTCCAAGCCGATGAAGTCAGCCAGCTCCAACGGTCCCATGGGATGGTTCATGCCCATTTTCATCACGGCGTCCACGGCTTCGGGTGTCGCGACGCCCTCCATCACCGCGAACGCGGCCTCGTTGATCAGCGGCATCAGGACGCGGTTGGAAACGAAGCCGGGCGCGTCGTTCACGGCGACGGGTTTCTTTTCGAGCCTTTCGCACAAGATCTTCGTGATTTCAAAAGTGTCGTCGCTGGTGGCCAGGCCCCGGATGACTTCCACCAGCGCCATCACCGGAACCGGATTCATGAAGTGCATGCCGATGAATTTTTCCGGGCGCGATGTCTGCGCCGCCAGCTGAGTGATGGAAATTGAAGACGTGTTGCTGGCGAGAATCACGCCGGGCTTCAGCACCGCGTCCACATCTTTCAGCAGCCGAACTTTCAGCTCGATCTGTTCGGGCACGGCTTCCACCGCGAAATCCGCGGCGGCGAGCACGCCGACGTCGGTCGTGGGTTGGATGCGCGCGAGGATGACCGGCTTATCGGCAGCGCTGATTTTTTCCTTCTTCACTTCGCGGTCGAGATTTTTGCCAATCGTTTCCATGCCGCGATCGAGAAAGCGCGTTTCGACGTCGCGCAAAATCACGCGGTAGCCGGCGCGCGCGAAGACGTGCGCGATGCCGTTACCCATCGTGCCAGCGCCCAGCACCGCGACGGTCTCGATCTCATAAACGGACATGAAGCCTCCGGATTTAAGAAGGATGTAGAGGAAGTAAAGGAAACATAGGACGGAGAGAAAGGTCAAGCATCGCCAGACCGGGATCGTGTGCCGATTTCCGATCGTTCCGCTCGTCCCGCTGTTACGAACGCCACTTCGCCAAAATGTTCAGCCGCGCGCGTTGCGGATTTTCTTCAGCTTCTCGCTAAGGCTGAGACGTTGCACGCAATCCTGCAGTGACGCGCAGTGACAGCAAAGTAGGTGCTGAAATAATGATTTCAACCGAAGCGAGCGCTCGATGGTCCGTTCCGCTTCCTTTATCTTGTGAACCGCTAGTTTTCGCCACCGCGGGCCTACCGGAGAATTGTCCCGCAAGCCGCTGAGGAAGATTTTGATCTCCGCGAGCGTGAAACCCATCTCGCCTGCGAACCGGATGAGCAGTACGCGGTGAATCGCTTCCGCGGGATATCTGCGTTGCCCTCCCGTGCGGTAGGGAGCCGCGAGAAGGCCCATCCGCTCGTAGTAGCGTATCGCTGACGCATTCAGGCCGGTGCGCCTGGCAAGCTCTCCAATCTTCATTTTTCCCTCCCGATTTTTCCGCACTTAGAGCTTGACTTAAAGTTGACTTTAAGTTTTAGCATGTGCTGGCAGGTGAAGGCAAATTCAAGGAGCGAACACATGAACACGAAACGATTCACGGCAATCAGCAAGGGCAGCGTCTCAGCAGCCGCGCTGACGCTAATGCTGGCGACCAGTGGCGGGGGTCTTGGGTCGATGCAGGCTTCAGACGCAAAGACTGTCGCGGCGCCACAGACGAGCAGCGACAGCAAGTTCTACTGCAACGTAAAAGCTCTGAATCCCACGGAGCGAGCGCAGCACCAGCAATTAACCGAAAAACTGATCGCGGCGCGGAAGGAGATCGTTGAGATGCCGCGAGGCTACGAATTTCAATACCGCCCGTCGGATGTTTCCGTCGCAGAGGTTGCGGGTTGGGTTACCACGGAGGCAAAATGCTGCCCCTTCTTCAATTTTCACATCGATCTGGAACGCGAAGGCAACCTCGTATGCCTGGGCCTCACAAGCGAGGAAGGCATCAAGGCCTTCATCCGGACGGAATTTCAAGTGCCCGCGAGGTAACCGCGCCGCGGCGCGAGAACAGACAAAGGATTCTGGCGGCAAGGATCCGCGGTCTGGTTATCACGCTTCAGACGCGTCGGCGATTTGGCGGATCATTTCCTTCGCGCGTTTCTGTGATGATGGCGTTACACGAATCCGCAGCTGGCCTGCGAATTCGTCTGTTGCGGAGCCGATGCCAATCCCGCGGAGGCAGGTGATCAGATTGTCTCGGGCGGTAGCGTCCTGGCCGGCCCAGACTTCGGCGGTCGCGTCGTCGGGATCGAAATCCTCGGGAACGTAATCGGGCGGGACGTCGGACAGATCGTCCTCGTCGTCGTTTGACGGCGATACCTGGGGCGGCGCATTCGAATGCCGGGGCGCTTCGTCTGAATCCTCGGGCGCCGTTTCGCGGCTGCGAGCCGCTTCTTCCAGGGCCGCGCTTGCCGCGCGGTGATCGCGTGCGTGAGTGAAAATTGCGTAAACTTGCCGAGACCAACCCGGCAATGATCCGACTTTGTCGCCGCGCTCGTGATATGGGATATTGGCCTCGTCGAGCGCGTTGATGATTCCGTCCCGAATCCCGGCTTCCGTTCCCGTCCACAATAGTTCGGGCGTGCCTGAAAGTTCAGAATTGTTGGAATGAACGTCCGTTTCTTCGAGCCGCTCGACGAGAGCGACGTCGCAATCGCAGCAACGCGTGAAACCGGGCCGATACTCGGCTTCGCAGTTTGGGCAGAACATGGATTTCCGTTTGCTCCGAAATACCTTGGGACAGTGTCAAGAGCGGGTGCGACGCCGGCGCTACGGCAGTTCGATGGCAAGCGCCACGGCGTTGCCGCCGCCGAGGCAGAGGGCGGCTATGCCGCGCTTCAGATTGCGGCGCTGCAATTCGTAAAGCAGCGTTACCAGTACGCGCGCGCCGGATGCTCCGATGGGGTGGCCCAACGCGACCGCGCCACCATTCACATTTACTTTTTCCGGGTTTAGTTTCAGGACGCGCGTTACGGCTAACGCCGCCACGGCGAAGGCTTCGTTCAACTCGTACAGGTCCACATCTTGATCGCGGTCCCAGCCGGTTTTCTGCAGCAGCTTTTCGACGGCGTCCACCGGCGCCATCATCACCCACTTGGGTTCGACGCCGCTGACGGCTTGCGCGACGATGCGGGCGATCGGTTGTTTTCCAAATCGCGCCGCATTTTTTTCGCTGGTGACGATCACCGCCGCGGCGCCGTCATTCGTTCCCGGCGCGTTCCCTGCCGTGACCGTGCCGTCTTTCTTGAATGCGGGCTTCAGCTTGGCGAGAATTTCAAGCGACGTATCCTCGCGCGGCGATTCGTCCGTCTTGATAACGATGGGATCGCCCTTCTTCTGCGGAATTTCCACCGGCACAATCTGCGCACCAAAGAAGCAAGACTTTATGGCGCGAATCGCCTTCTGATGGCTTTCGAAAGCAAACTGATCCTGCTCCTGCCGCGAAATTCCGTATTTCTCAGCAACCAATTCCCCGGTGACGCCCATGTGAAAATCTTCGTACACGTCCCACAGGCCGTCGTTGATCATGGAATCGATCATTTCCTGATTGCCCAGGCGGAATCCGGTCCGTGCGCCTTTCAGGAGGTAGGGGCAATTGGACATGGACTCCATGCCGCCGGCAACGACCACTTCCGATTCGCCCAGCTGCACCGCTTGCGCCGCAAGCGCCACAGCTTTTAATCCCGAGCCGCAAACTTTGTTGATGGTCATCGCGGCAACGCGCGGGTCAAGACCGCCGCGCAACGCCGCCTGCCGCGCGGGATTCTGTCCCAAGCCCGCCTGCACGACGTTTCCCAGGATCGCCTCGTCCACCTGATTCGGGTCGATCCCGGCGCGGCGCACAACTTCGGCGACAACTTTCGCGCCGAGCTCCGTCGCGGATAGCGGCGAAAGTCCACCCATGAACTTTCCGATGGGCGTGCGCACGGCGCTTAAGATCACGGCTCGTTCCATGGTGGCAGCTCCTTCAGACTTTCTCGGTCGGAACCACAATTATAAGCGCCGCGCCATGCGCGGTCAATTTTGCGGTCGTCCGCTGCCTTATCGCGGCATCGCAGAGCGCAGCGCGACTGGCGATTTATGCGAGATTGAGTTGCCAGGAAACTGCATGGCGATCGTTCACCCAAGCGAACATGCGGCTGAACCCGTATTCGCCGAGTGGCATCGGCTGGGTGCCTCCCGCCGCCAGCGCGGCGTGCAGCCGGTGAATTTCTTCGTCGGACTCGCACTCAACAAAGAACGAAAATGCCGCCGTGAACGAAAATTCTTGGTTTACGGCGCTATCGACGCACATGACAGCCTGGCTTCCAATACGAAAGCTTGCTTTCATCACCGAACCTTCGACCCCCGGCCCGTTCGGACCATAACGAACAATTCCTAACAACTCAGCGCCGGGAAACAGTGACACGTAGAAATTCATGGCCTCCTCAGCTTTGCCCTCGAACATCGGAAACGGCCGAATCTTTGCGTCCGTCATTTTTCTTTCCCTTATGCCCAATTCGTGAGCCGGGTCTATATTCGCACTGCCCAAGATCGGCAGTCGTTTGGTGTCATGACGAACGCCACGAATCCATTCGCGCATAATAGCGAATCGCGGAGACGAAAAACAACGCCGTGGAGGCGCCGGATCTTCGCCTTCCATTCGCCCGCAACAAACTCTGTTAAGATAGTCGTGCGAAAATTCACACCATGAAGATCAACGAGAATTCGGAGCGGCACCCCGGACTGAACATCGGCCTGAATCCCGGACAGCGCGCTGCGGTGGAGCACGGCGATGGGCCGCTGCTGGTGGTCGCGGGCGCGGGCACGGGCAAGACGCGCGTGATCATCGAGCGGATTCGCAATTTGCTGGAGACGAATCCGCAGCTGGCCGGCGAGAGCATCCTGGGGCTCACATTCACCGACAAAGCTGCGGGCCAGATGAAGGGTCGCGTGGTGAAAGCCATCGGCGAACGCGCCGAGGGCGTGTGGCTCAGCACGTTCCACAAGTTTTGCCTGGAAAAAATATTGCAGGCAACGAATCCGGATTCGCAGCCGCTCGATGAAATTGACCACAAGATCTTGCTGCGGCGGCACATCGGCGAACTCGACCTGAAGCATTTCCGCAGGCTGCAAGACCCTGGCGAATTCATTAGCGACTTCGTGAAATTTTTCTCGCGCTGCCAGGATGAGCTGGTAACGCCTGAAGATTACGCGCGATTCGTGGCAGGCGTGCGGAAGAAACACGAGGCCGGCAAGGGATCGCTGGAATCCGACGCGCTGCAAATCGCGGAGGATGAAGTCGCGCGGCAGGAGGAACTGGCGCGAGTCTATCGAGTGAGCGAGCGCCTGCTACGCGAACGCAACCTGCTGACTTTCGGCGAACAGTTGATGCATGCCGTGCAAATGTTACGGAACGACGAATCTCTGCTTCGCCAAATGCACGAGCAGTACCGCTACATTCTGGTGGACGAATTCCAGGACACCAACATCGCGCAGCTCGAGCTGCTCTGGCTGCTCGCCGGCGAACGCCGCAACATTGTCGCGGTGGGTGACGACGACCAAGCGATTTACCGCTTCCGCGGCGCGTCGTTCGGCAGCTTCACTATTTTCCTGAAGCGCTTCTGCAGCGTCACCGATGCGAAGCTGGGACCCGCGACGAACAAATTCCTGGTTTCCCTTTCGCAGAACTACCGCTCGACACAGCGCATTCTGCGCGTGGCCGGCGAGGTGATCCAGCACAACGAAAAATCGCCATTGTTGCCGCCCAAGGTGCTAACCACCGAAAATCGCGAAGGCGAAAAAATTCGCATCGCCGAATTCGGCACGCCCGAAGAAGAAGCCCATTGGGTCACTTCCGAAATCGAACGGCTGCACGCGGCGGGCGCCCACTGGCGCAACTTCGCCGTGCTGTACCGCAAACACACGCACCGCGAAAAATTGGTGGACGAGTTGCGCCGGCGCGAAATCCCGTTCGTGATTCGCAAACTATCAATTCTCTCCAGCACCCTGGTGCGTGATTTGCTCGCATGGCTGCGCTTGATCGTCGTGCCCGGAGACAACGTGGCCTGCGCGCGCGTGCTGGCCGCGCCGTACTGGGGTCTGGAACCGCGTGACCTGGTGCGCCTGGCCGAGCGCGCCGAGAAAAATCATCGTCGGCCGATGGGCGACGAACTGGAAACCGCGCAGAACGAAGCGCCATTCAACACGCGCGGCCGCCTCGGTGAGCTCGTGCAATTACTGAATCAGCTACGCCAAAGCGCGAAGCGTTCCACCGCGACGGAGGTACTGGACGAGTTGATCGCCGGGCTGGCCCTGGCGCCGCTGCCCTCGGATCAGGACCGCTACTACCTCGATCGCTTCGTGTCGTTCGTAAAAGAGTGGGAAGGCAAGAGCGAAGAAAAGCAGCTGCGCCATTTCATCGAATACCTCGCGTATTTTTACGAAGCGGGCGGCGACATTTCGCTCGAGGAAGAAATCTCGGACGACGCCGTGCAGCTGATGACCGTGCATTCGGCGAAAGGACTGGAATTCCCGCACGTCTTCATCCTGCGCGTTTCCAAGAACGACTTCCCTTCCGGCGTACGCAAAGTGGTCTTCGAATTTCCACCGGAGCTGATGAAAGAAGAACAACCCAAGTTCGATTTTCAGATGCAGGAAGAGCGGCGGCTTTTTTACGTGGCACTTACACGCGCGGAAAGCCAACTGACGCTTTCGACGCTGGTGAACAAGCGCAAGAAGCCTTCGCCGTTTCTCGACGACTTCCTGGCGAATGCGAAAATAAAAACGCTGGACACGCATCAACTCACACCCAAAGTGCAAGTGCCTCCCGCAGTGGAGACCGCCGGGCCCGAAGCCAATTCAAGCGATCCGTCGCAACTCTTTCCGCCCGGCAGCGAACCATCCCGAGCGTATTCGCGCGTCGCGCTGTGGGCCAAGGCTTTTCATCCACCGCGCCCCGAGCCGCTGCAATTGAGCGCTTCCGCGATTGACGCTTACGACCGCTGCCCGATGCGCTACATGTTCCAATATGTGTGGGGCATACGCGGCGGCGCGCACGCCATGGCCACGTTCGGCAATGTAATGCATCGTACGATCAAGGAATTCGTCGCGGAACACGGCAAGCGGAAGAAATTTCTACTGGAAGAAGTGCACGCGATTTACGACCGCGAATGGTCGGCCGCGGGATTCATCGACGAATTTCACGAAGAGGAGTATCGCAAGGCAGGGCGCGAGCAGCTCGAAGCGTTTCACCGCACGTATAGCGACGCGCCAGCCGACGTGCTGTATCAGGAAAAAGCTTTCGAGCTGCCGCTGGAGCATGATCTGATCGTCACCGGCCGGATGGACCAGGTGAATCGCATCGAAGGTCATCAGGTCGAAATCATTGACTACAAAACCGGCCGGCCGAAGGACGCGAAGGCCGCGGCGAAAGATCTGCAGCTTGGCGTGTACGCGCTCGCGGCGGAAGAAGTGCTCGACCTGGATCCGGTGCGCTTGGTGTTTTACAACTTGATGACCAACGAAGGCATGGCCGCTACGCGCGACGCCAAGGCACTAAAGGAAACCAGGGAAAAAATCGCGGAAGTGGCAGACCTGATTCGCGCGCGCGAATTTTCCGCGAAGCCCGGCTTTGGCTGCGGATTCTGCGATTACAAACCGTTGTGCCCCGCGCACGAACAGCTGATTTCGATTCGGCCGGCACGAGGATTATCCGAAGCGACGGAAAAAGCGGATTCCTCGCAGGGTTCGGAATAAAATCTTCTGTCAGGTGTGACGTTACAACAAAACGGGGCGTCGCGATTTCTCGTGACGCCCCGTTTTTCTTTCCGATTGGGCTTCTCTGCCTGACTAAGCCCGGGATGTTCCGCGCATGAACTACTGTGGAACTTTCTCCCCGCGATTCAGCGGCGCCGCAAATTTCGCAGCGCGCTCGATTCGCTTCGTCAATCTATAAAGGCCGCCGACGTTGAAGTCAAGCAGAAAAACTTTTTCGCCAACACGATTTATAAAACGTCGGAACGGTAGCGCACATTGATGCTCGTGCGGTACTCCCAGAAGTTGCACTTTCGCAGTTCAATGCCGGAATCAATGCGCTCGGTGAGCGTCGTGGCGCGAGCCGCGACAAACAAAAATCGCGATGTGCCCCGGCGCGCTCGACTTACAGAACGGAGCGGTCGCCGAGTTTAGTGTAATCCGCTCTGGTAGTAGCCCTGCCGCGCAGTTACATCCAGATCCGGACGCCGCACGCGCACTTCGATGCTGTGATAATCCTTGCCGCGGTCGGTATCTTGCGGTTGAAAAGTGATGGTGTACTGGTTGCGGGCCTGTTCCGTGACGGAAGCGTAGAGATTTTCCAATCCGCGATCCTTCCCTGCGTAAAAAGTATCGCCACCGGTGGAGGTGGCGTATCGCTCCAGCCGTGTGCTTTCCTTCTGGCCGAGCGCGTGACCCACGGAAATGGAATAAACCGAGACATCGGACTTCAACAAGAGCTGCAATGTTTGGTCCAGCGTGTGTTCGTTGCTGTGAGAATTGTTTCCGTCCGAAATCAGGAAAATAATTTTGCGGCGATCACGCCCGCGGCTCTGCAGCATCTGACCCGCGGCGTACACCGCGTCGTCCATGTCCTTGTCCTGCTTCTGCTGCTGCACGCCGAGCGTCGTCGGCGCTCCAGTTTCCAGCGAACGTCCGTTCGACGTTGCGCCAGTCGTCAAGGGACCACCCACGGGCGAGCCCGGATAGTGCGAATGCAGGTCGAGGCGCTTGAGTTGCGTGAACAGCAGATCGTTGTTGAAGGAAAATTCCGAGACTGTGTTGGGAAATTGATCGTAGGTCACTATAGCCACTTCATCATTGGGCCCGAATCCGCCGGAAATCGCGGTCAAACTTTTTTGCACCTGGTCGGCGGACTTGATCGAGAGGTCGTCATCAATCAGCACGACGGCGGAAAGCGGATAAGGATCGGAGGTAAAGTAAACAATCTGCTGTTCCACGTTGTCGCAGAACACGCGAAATTCGTCGCGCTGGAGATCGCCGATCAACTGGGAGTCGCGGTTTTTGACGGTTACGGGAACGATCACCAGGTTCGTGCGGACTTTGAGAATCGAGCGCGTGTCCCCTTGTTGCTTCGGATTCTGAGACTGGGGGGTCCGCGGTGGCGGCGCGGGCTGCGACTGGCCGGTCTGCGGCTGCGGCGTTTGTACCGGCGCACCGGGCGGCGCGGGCGGCGGCGCCAACTGCCCCGGCTGTACGGGAGGTTTGGATTCCTGCTGCTGCGTCCCCGGGCCACCCGACTGCTGAGCCCACGCAAGGGCGGCGAAAAGTACTACAATACCCAGCGTCGAAATTAATCGCATCATCAGAGATTCTCGATTCGGCCAAATGTCGGCGTTTTGGAGTTCTGTTTTCATATCGCGCCGGCCGCTTCCGGAAACATCCGCTGGCGCGCTCGGTGCATCGTACCAAACGCAACCGACTACAGGGAGATTATACAATGCGGCTGACCAGTCTCGCGGCGGGCATTTTTACCTTGGCATTGGCGGGATACATAGGGGTGACGACCGAAGCGCCCGCTAAGGGCGCCGCGCATCCCGTTCCGCACGCGCCATCCGGTCAGCAGAATACACCGCAAGACCAGGGACCTCTGAAA
This sequence comes from uncultured Acidobacteriota bacterium, assembly GCA_963786205.1. Classification (GTDB taxonomy): domain Bacteria; phylum Acidobacteriota; class Terriglobia; order Acidiferrales; family UBA7541; genus Palsa-295. The sequence goes on along the minus strand of CAWAYG010000005.1, from coordinate 553,248 downwards.
GTTCAGACGAACGTGGTCAACGTGTTCGCCACGGTGCGCAACAAGCAGCACGGAATCGTCAACGACCTAACCAAGGATGATTTCAAAATCGCCGAAGACGGCGTCGATCAGAAAGTGGAATTTTTCTCGCGAGAAGTGAATATGCCCATCACGCTGGGCCTGCTGATTGACACCAGCGCCAGCATGGACCGCATGATTGACGCCGAACAGGACGCCGCGTCGCGATTCCTGCGCGAGGTGATGCGCCCGAAAGATGAAGCGATGGTCATCACCTTCGACTTCGACGTGGACCTGCTCGCCGATTTCACTCAGGACACTTCCGTGCTTTCCAGCGCGATTCGCCGCGCCCGCGTAAATTCCGTGGGCGGGGGCGGCGTGGTAACTCCCGGCACGATTCCGCAAGGAAGCAACGCAGGCGGAACGGATCTGTATGACGCGGTGTATCTGGCGTGCCACGACGAACTGGCCACCGAAGCCGGCCGCAAGGGCGTGATCATACTAACCGACGCGGAAGACACCGGCAGCAAGTTGCGCATGCAGGACGCGATCGAAGCCGCGCAGCGCTCAGACGCCGTAATCCACGTCCTGCTAATCAGCGATCGCATGGCAACTTTCGGCACAGGCCCAGGCGTAGCGCACCGCATGGCGGAAGACACCGGCGGGCGCGTGATTGACGTCCACAATGAAAAATCGCTGGAAAAAGCGTTCGACGAAATTTCCGAGGAGCTGCGTTCTCAGTACGTGCTGGGCTATTACCCCACGAACCTGAAGCGCGACGGGACCTTCCGCAAAATCCAGGTGAGCGTCGCGCGTCCTGACGTGAAAGTTTTGGCGCGCAAGGGATATTACGCGCCGTTCAAATAGCGCGAAGTCTTCGTAGCGGCGGTCCAGCTTTGCGAGACCGCCATCGTTCCGCACCGCACGACCGATGGCGTCCGCGGCGGCGGACGCCGCTACAAAACCCACCGCGCAGTCTTGTATTGATTGCACGAACACGGCAGGAATGTTTCCGGCCTACTTGCCTGATGGTGGCGCAGTGGGCGTAGTCGCGTAATAACCTTTGCGGGTGCGCACGTTCAGGCCCTTGCGGTCGGTCTGCACTTCGATCTTGCGATATTTTCCCGTGGATTGCGGATTCGAAGGCGAATACGCGATGAAATATTGGCTGCGCAGCTCCGTGCCGATATCCACGAACGACTGCGCCAGATCGTCTACCTTATAAGGATAGAACACGCGCCCGCCGCTCTGGTCCGCGAACTCCTCCAAAACCTTGTCGCCGCCTTCGACATGCATCTTGCGCGGCTTGTCTCCATCTATAGCCAGCCAGTCGGTATTCGTGCTGACGCAATAAATCGCGGCCTCGGCGCGGATGGCCGCTTCTACGGATTCACTCAAAGCGTGATCGCTTAGGTTATCGTCGCCGTCGCTGATCACCACCAGAACGCGGCGCACTTCGGGATTGGGACCCTTAGGCAGCGGAGGATTGGAAAGCTTCTCGGCGGCGCGATAAATGGCGTCGTCGAGCGCAGTGCCGCCACCGGCACGCTGTTTGCGGATCGCGTCGGTGAGGAGCGACAGGTCGCCGGTGAAATCCTGAATCACCTCGGGTTCGTTGTCGAACGTCATCAGGAACGCCTGATCCTTGTTTCTGCGGATCACGTGCTGCAGAAAATCGTTGGCCGCTTCCTTTTCGAATTCCAGGCGCGGACGAATGCTGTTGGAGGTATCGAGCAGGATGCCGATGCGTAGCGGCAAATCCGTGTCGCGTCCAAAGTAGCGAATTTCCTGTGGCGCGCCATCTTCCAGAACTCTGAAATCGGTTTGATCCAGGTCGGTAACGAATTCGTGGCGGCGATCCATCACCGTGGCGACCAAGTGTACCAAGCCCGTCGTGGAAGTGATCGGCGGTGTGGTGGCCTGCGGGGCCGCGGGCTTCGCCGGACTTTGCTCCGGATTCTGCGCCGGCGCGTCGCTGGAAGCGGCGGGCGGAGGGTGCGGTGTCGGCGGCGCACTTTGTTGCGCACGCGCGGAAAGGGTAAAAATCGCGAACAGCACTGCCAGGAACCATACGGAAGGCGCGGCAATCGTGCGCGGAGCTTTCACGCGAATCATCATAGGTAATCCTGCAGCGCAACGTCAATCCCGCCCGGCGGCGATTTCGCCATCGCGCCGAGAGCCCTGATGTATGCCACCAACTCTTGCGGCAGCGGCGCGCGAAATTCCATGCGCTGGCCCGTGCGGGGGTGTTCTAGTGCGATGCGCGCGGCATGTAAGAAGTTGCGTCCGAGCGACGGCAACTGCTCGCGCCCGATCGATTCCTGGTGCGGCGCTCCGTACAGCGTGTCGCCCACCACGGGCAACGCCAGCGCGGAAAAATGTACGCGTATCTGGTGCGTGCGTCCTGTGTGCAGGTCCGCCTCGATCAATGAAAACGCGCCGAGCCGCAAAAGCAGCCGCCAATCCGTGCGCGCCTCGCGGCCTTCGCTGCGGCGGGCGGTCATGCGCGACCGGCGGCGCAGGTCGCGCGCCACGGGCAATTCGATCCGCCCTTTTTCACCCTTTGCATTTCCATGTAAGAGTGCCAGGTAGGTTTTCTGCACCCGGCGCGCGCGAAATTCTTCCACCAACTTCAGATGCGCTGTGTCGTTGCGCGCAATCACCATCGCTCCGGAGGTTCCCTTGTCGAGACGATGCACGATCCCGGGACGCAGCGGACCGCCGACGCTGGAAAGTCCACGTTCCACGCCATAGCGATGCAACAACGCAGCCACCAGAGTGCCGGTATCATCCCCCGCACCAGGATGGACGATCATCCCGGCGGGCTTATTTACGATGGCGATGTCCTCGTCTTCGTAAAGAATCGCAAGCGGAATATTTTCGGCTTCGACGCCAGGAAGCGGCGGCGCGGGAATTTCCACGGTGATGGTTTCGCCGGATTCCAGATGATGCGAAGGTTTTTTCGCGACGCCGCTCACGCGCACGCGCCCCTCGTCAATCAGTGTCTGTACGTGCGTGCGGCTCACGTCCGGAAATTGCGCGGCGAGATAGCGGTCCAGGCGCTGCCCGGCCTGTTCTTCCGCGACCACGAATTGGTGGTGACGGAGCGAATCATCTGGCGCGTCAAAATTGTCGTCGGTATCGGTGTCAGAATAGTCGTGCATGAAGGAATTCGTTGCTTCTGCTTCGCGCGCTAAAGACGGGCACAACCTTCCTGGGGCGCGCTGCCGAAATGGCCAGCACTAATCGCCGGCTTCGGCGCTCGCGGGCGTCACCGGCTGAATCGGCGCTTTCCCCTGCAGCCCACGCCACCACAAAAATGCGCCCGTCAGAATCAACACCAGGCTCACGATCTGCATCAGCGAGACGTTGTCGTGAAACAACATGGTGCGCCCTGGATCGCCGCGAAAGAATTCCAGGATGCCGCGCTCGGTGCCGTACAAGATCATGTAGGCGCCAAAAATCTCGCCAACGAAGCGCTGCCGCTTGCCCAGCCATATCAAAAAAAGAAAATTCAAGAATTCTAGAGACGCCTCGTAAAGCTGCGTCGGATGCAGATGGACTCCCAGCGGCGTGCCGGCCAATTGCTCGGCCAAAGGATTCTTGAACGTGACGCTCCAAGGCACGGTGGTGGGCTTGCCGTAGCAGCAACCAGCCGCGAAACATCCCAGCCGCCCGATGGCGTGCCCGATCGGCAGCGCGGCGGCGCATGTATCGAGCGTCGGCAGCAGCGGCATTCTCTGAAAATGGGTGTACAGCAAAATCGTCAGCACGCCGCCCACGACGCCACCGTAAAAAGTCCCGCCCGATTGAAACGTAGCGACGCTGAAAATGTCGCGCGGGTTCGCCATGTAATAATCCCACGCACTCAAGATCAGCCAAATTTTCGCCACCAGCAGCGCCACCAGCACGAAATAAATCCCCATGTTCCATAACTTGTCGGGATCAATACCCGCGCGCGGCGCCTGGCGGCGGCCATACCAAAGACTGATCAGCACACCCGTCGCGACCAATACTCCGTAGGAATAAATCGGGATACCGCCAAATGTGAAAAGTATCGGATGCATGCCTATGCCGGCTCCTGATTAGGATGCGCCTGCTCGCGAAAGAGTTCCAGCACCACCAGCGCCGCTCCCAGCACAATCGCGGAATCCGCCAGATTGAACGTGTACCAGTGATGCGCGCCGACGTGAAAGTCAATGAAATCGGTGACGCTATGCCGGAGAAAGCGATCCAGCACGTTGCCCAGCGCCCCGCCCAATATCAGAGCGAGCCCGCACTCGCCCAAGCGCCCGCCCGCTCGACCCGTCGCCAGCAACCACACCAGCATCGCAATCACCGCCACGGAAAAGGTGATGAGCAGCGGACCTCTCCAGGGATTTTCGGAATCGGCAAACAAGCCAAACGCGACGCCGGGATTGCTGGTGTGCACCAGATTCAACAAGCCGGGTATCACCACGCGCAGCGAACCCACCGCAGTATGTCTTTCCACCGCATGCTTGCTGAGCTGGTCCGCCCCGAGCGCGCCCAGCGAAATAATCCCCAGCGCAAGCCCACGAACGCGCGCGCTTGAAGCCATCAGGACTGCGAACTCCCGGCAACCAGGCCACCATCGCGTTCAATTTCGTTCAGCGCAGCAACGCAGCGTTCGCACAGGGTCGGATAATCCGCACTTTCTCCCACGTGCGTGGAATAATTCCAGCAACGCTCGCACTTTTTTCCGTGCGCGCGTTCAACGCGAATCTGCAAGCCCTCGATTCCACTCGCAGCCGCGCCCTCTGCCCCCGTATCCGCGATTTCCACTTGCGACACGATGAACAGACCCGGCAGGTACGCGGCGTATTTCCGCAGCAACCCCGCGAAATCGGCGTTTGTCACGAGCGTTACGCGCGCTTCGAGCCCAGAGGTGATGGTCTTCGCGGCGCGCACCGGTTCCAGCGCCTTCAGCACTTCCTCGCGGACCTGCAGCAAGCGATCCCAGTTCTTCGCACTCGCCTCGTTCAACACGCGTTCCAGTTCCGCCGCCACCGGGAACGTCGCCATATGCACGCTGACCGGCTCAGATGCAGCGCGCGGCAAGTGCTTCCATACTTCTTCCGCAGTAAACACAGTGATCGGCGCAATCAGTCGCAACAGAGTGCTCGCGATGCGATACACGGCGGTCTGCGCCGAACGCCGCCCGCGGCTTTTCGGCGCAAACGTGTATAGCCGGTCCTTCAGCACATCGAAATAAAACGAGCTGAGGTCCACCGTGCAGAAATCGTGCAGCGCGTGGTAGACGCGATGAAATTCGAAGTTGTCGTACCACTCGCGGCACGCGCGCGCCAGAGCTCCAGTGCGCCGGAGCATCCACGCGTCCATTTCCAACAGGTCGCCGTCGGCTACGGCGTCGCGCGCGGGATCGAAATCGTATAGGTTGCTGAGGGCAAAGCGAAACGTATTGCGGATTTTCCGGTACGCTTCCGCCAGCTGCGTCATCATTGCTTCGGAAATGCGCACGTCCGCCGTGTAATCCTGCGAGACGACCCATATCCGCAGCATGTCCGCGCCCCACTTTGCGCAGATTTCCGCTGGGTAGATCGCGTTGCCCAGAGATTTGGACATCGGCCTGCCGGTCTCGTCGAGCGTCCAACCGTGCGTCACGATTTCCCGGTACGGCGCCCCGCCGCGAGTGCCGATACCCACCAGCAACGAACTCTGGAACCACCCACGATACTGATCCGGTCCTTCCAAATACACGTCCGCCGGCCAGCGCTGATCGTCGCGCGTCAGCACGGCCAGATGCGTCGAGCCGGATTCGAACCACACATCCAGAATGTCCGTTTCCTTGCGCCACTTACCGTGGCCACAAGAGCACTTCGTTCCCGGCGGCAGCAACTCCTCGGCACTCCGCGTGAACCACACATCCGCGCCTTCGCGCTCAAAAAACGGCAGCACGTGGCGCAGCGCCGCGGGATCCTTTAACTGCAGCCCGCAAGCGTCGCAATAGAAAACGATCAGCGGCACGCCCCAGAAACGCTGCCGTGAAATGCACCAGTCCGGGCGTCCCGCGATCATTTCCCGCATGCGTTCGCGGCCCCACGCCGGCAGCCACTCCACTTTTTCGATTTCCTCCAGCGCCCGCGGGCGCAGCGCCGGCGCTTTCGGCGCGGGAATCGCGGCCGTGCCGGCATCCATCTGAATAAACCACTGCTCGGTAGCGCGGAAGATCACCGGATTGTGGCAGCGCCAGCAATGCGGATAGCTGTGCGTGATTTTCTTTTCGCCGACCAGCATGTCGCGTTTCTTGAGCAAGTCGATGACGATGGGATTCGCCTCGAACACTGTCTTGCCCAAGTATTCGGGCAAGCCCTCGATGAATCGTCCGTCGTCGTCCTGCGGCGCGTAGGATTCCAGCCCATATTTCTGCCCCGTGCGGAAATCGTCTGCGCCATGGCCCGGAGCGGTGTGCACGATGCCGCTACCCTGATCGAGCGTCACGTAATCCGCCAGCACACCCGGGACTTGCATATCGAGAAACGGATGCTGGAACAAAACTCCTTCGAATTTCGCGCCTTTCCACGTAGCGTGCACTGCATGAACTTCGATGTGCAGTTCAGTTTCCAGTGCATTCACGCGTTCTTTCGCCAGCAACAATTTTCCCGCGGAGGTATCAGCCACCACGTATTCGAACTCCGGATGAAACGCCAAAGCGCGGTTCGCAGGGAGAGTCCAAGGGGTAGTCGTCCAGATCAGCGCGCTGACGTCGCCATCCAACCCCAGCGCTTTCGCGTTCTCCCCGACCACAACGGGAAACCTGACCCAGATCGACGGGCTGCTGTGATCCTCATACTCCACCTCAGCTTCAGCCAGCGCCGTGCGATCGAAGATGCACCAGTACACAGGCTTCAGCCCGCGATAGACATAACCCTTTTCGTAGAAATCAATGAACGCGCCGGCGATGGAAGCCTCATCGCGCGCATCCATCGTGAGGTACGGCCGGTCCCACTGGCCCAGAACTCCCAAGCGCTTGAATTCCACCTTATGCTTCTCGACAAATCCCGCCGCAAACTGCCGGCACATGCGCCGAAATTCCGCAGCCGGCACCTTGCTGGTCTTACCGCCCAATTCCTTCTCAACTTTCGTCTCGATGGGCAGCCCGTGACAATCCCAACCGGGAATGTAAGGCGCGCGAAATCCAGACATGGTCTTGGACTTCACGATCATGTCTTTCACAACCTTATTAAGGCCCGTGCCCAGATGGATTTCGCCCGTGGGATACGGCGGCCCATCGTGCAACACAAAGAGCGGCGCATCCGCGCGTGATTCCAGAATGCGGTAATACAAGCCCTGTGCTTCCCAGGCAGCCAACTGTTCAGGCTCGCGCTCGGGCAATTTCGCTTTCATGGGGAAATCTGTCTTCGGAAGATTCAGGGTACTTTTCAGGTCCACAGGTTTAGCCATCTCTAGGGGTTCGGAAGCCTTTCTATCTTGCGAGATAGAGTTGCGCGCGGGGCAGCTGAAACACCTGGCTCCATGACCCGTAGACCGAAGCACAGTTGTGAGTTGCTGCACAACGAAACTTGCAACACGTATGTTACAATGCTTTTTGAATGGTGTCAGCCGCGCCCGGCCAGACATCCTTTTCCGTGGGGGCGCGTCTAAGCTTACAGAGGACTGCGGCACCACGCAGCAGGCAGCCAAATGGCAGACCTTACAACGCCAATCAACGATGCAGGCGGCACCAAGGGAGAACCGACCCTCCAGATCGGCCGCTACAAGTCTCCCGTCGCCGATTCCGAGCTGCGGAATTTCTTCTCCAACGTGCGAGACTTCCTCTTCGAACGCCCCGTAAATCTGAAGGGCGCGAAAGCCACCGTATTCAACACTCCCGGATTCGGCGAAAGCATGCGCGACAACCTGAGCGAATTTTTCCGCTCCGCCCCGCGCGGCCCTGTGAACTCCGACCTGCTGATAAACTGGAACGCGGGGTTTGCCGGCTTCTGGCAGAACCTGCGCGACCTGATTTCGCCGCCGAAACTGGCGCCGCTGAAGACCACCAGCCAGCCCGTGGCTGTGCCGGAGCTCTGGTCCAAGAATACGCAGTTTACGCGCGTGCAAGCACTGTCTCTCGCGGTCCACGTAACGATTCTGGTGTTGATCATTGGACCGTTATTGCTGGTGCTGCCCTCGCCTTCAACCACGAAAGCCAATTCGCAGGTGGACGTGATGGTCATCTCGCCGTTTTCGCCCAAGCTGCCCCCCGGCGCGAAGAAAGCCGGCGGCGGCGGCGGTGGCGGCTCGCATGACCCATTGCCCGCGAGCCGCGGTAAGCTGCCGAAATTCGCCATGACCCAGTTCACTCCTCCCAAGGTGGTCACGAATCCGAATGCGCGCCTAGCGATGACGCCGACAGTATTAGGTCCACCGGAATTGAAGCTGCCCAGCCCCAACATGAATAACTGGGGCGACCCGCTGTCGAAAGTGATCAACGACTCGAACGGGCCCGGTAGCGGCAACGGAATCGGCTCCGGCAATGGCACTGGCGTAGGAAGCGGCAGCGGCGGTGGCGTCGGACCAGGAGAAGGCGGCGGCACCGGCGGTGGCCCGTTCAACGCGGGCACCGGCGGCTACGGCTATCCGGCGTGCATTTATTGTCCGCAAGCGCAGTATTCCGACGAAGCCGTAAAAGCAAAGTATCAAGGCACCGTTACGCTGGTCGCGATCATCACCGCGGACGGCAAAGCCACCGACATTCAAGTGCTGAAGGGCCTCGGCCTGGGCCTCGACGAAAAAGCGATCGAAGCGGTTCGAACCTGGCGATTCCGGCCGGCCGCTGGACCAAACGGCAGGCCCGCGCCGGTCCGCCAGACGATCGAAGTGACCTTCCACCTCTACTGATCCATTTTCGTCCCCAATATTCGTTCGCTCGCAGGCGTTTACCTTCAGGACCATCCCGTATCTGCCAATCCACGCATCTGCTACGATGAGCGCTATGAAAATTTCCTCGAGGATTTCAATCTCCACGGTTTCTCTGCTCGTCCTCATCGCGGGCGTGATCGGGAAAGCTCCGCGCGCGGCCGCGCAAACCGGCACAGTGCAGTTTGTCGCGCGCGTTACTCCTTCAGGCGGCGAAGACGAACCGGTGCGCACTCTATCCTTCTACTTGCTCAGCAAAAGCTACGCGGATATTCAGAAGGAAGCCGAAGCCGCCACGCCCCCAACGAGCCTGGACAAGTTCATAGACTCCTTAGACGTTTCCAAAGAACTGAAAGCCTGGATGAAGACCAACAAACGCGTAAGCCTCTCTGGTGAAGACTTCATCAAAATGGTCAAAGCCGACGACATCATGAACGTTCCCGAATTCTTCACCTCGTACACTGAGCGAAACGTCGGCGACCGCACGGAAGGTTTCCCCACGCCGAAATACAAGCTCGCTGACCGCGCCAAAGACCCGGCGAAATACGATCGCCTGGTGACTCAATACCACGATGCTATCCGCGCGTTCGTGATCGCCGACCCCGACAGCAAGGACGGCCTGGACTTGGGCCTGGAAGCGGTGAACCCCGGCCACAAATGGGACATGGTGAAAACCAAGAACCTCGCCGACTTGGCCCGCGAAACCGCGGACCTCGCGCGCGGAAAATACTTGGTGGCTCGCGCCGAGACGGATATGCAAGGCCAGGGCGCGCTGCGCGGAATTCCCGTTGGAAATTACTGGCTCGGCACGCTGAATATCGAAGCAGTCGCAGGAGACGCGCGCGAGCGCTGGGACGTGCCCGTAACCGTCCACGCTGGGCAGCCCAGTTACGTCACCCTTACCAACATCAACGCCGTGAAATCCCCGCGCTCCGCGACACCGTAGGCGTCGCGCACCTATGACGGACGCCGCTGGCATCGCACAATGGATTCACGACCTCGCCGGCTCGGACGAGCGCGCGAAGATCGAATCCGCCATGAGGCTTTATCTCGCTGGCGTCAGTCTTTGCACGCCGCTACTTAGCCGCTGGGTTTCCGATCCCGATTTTCGCGAACTGACTTTGCCTGGCAGGCCGACTGGCGAGGCGCACGCTCGCTCCCAACCTTCGGCCATCATTGTGGGAATCGCCGTGCGCCCGGAAACGTTCCAGCAAATCCGCGCGGCCAATAATTCTCCGCGGCTGGCCAACGTGCCCGCTGATCAGGACGCCCTCGAATTCGAACTGCACCTCGACGCTTCGCTCGAATTCGATATTCTCACCACGCGCGAGCCAGGCGGCCCGGGTGCAATTTCGCGCTACCTGCAAAAGTTCGGTGAAGGCGTGCAGCAGATCGAAATTTACGTCCGCGACGTGGATCGCGCGACGGAAATTCTGCACACGCGGTTCGCTCTGCCGCCGCTCTATCCCGCGACCCGCCCCGGCGCCGACGGCACGCGTGTCAATTTCTTCCTGGCCACCACCCCCGACGCCAAGAAAGTCCTGATCGAGCTAGTGGAAGCCGCGCGCTAGCGCAGGCACTGTTGTCCGCGCAGTCACCATCCGGCAAACCAATCCATCGAATCGATCGGCGCGATACTTCCTTGTAATCTCGCATTCGTTCGGGCGTGTTACAATTCGCGAATACTCAGATTTGATTTCTAGCCATATATTTCTACCGAGGAGCAACTCCATGCCATTCGTAAACGAGATCGAAGAAAGCGAGGCAGACGGGCACCTGCGCGAGCTTTACGGCAAGATCGAACAGAAGCTGGGATTTCTGCCGCATTACTTCAAGACGCTGGGAGCCAAGCCCGCCGTTATCGAAGCGCAGTTGCAGATGAGCGACGCCGTGATGGCCGACGGCGCTCTTTCCATGATCGTGAAGGAACAGATCGGCCTGGTCGTAAGCGGCATCAATTCCTCCACATACTGCGTGATGTTTCACATGGAGTTGCTGCGGCGCTTCGGCGTAGATAAGGCCCTGGCGCGGAAACTGACCGCGGATTACGGAAATGCGGCGGTGGATCCCAACGTGAAAGCACTTTTCAGATTTGCCGACAAATTGACGCGCCATCCGGATGACATCGAAGAATCCGATACCGACGCGCTCAAGAAAGCCGGGTGGGACGATGCCGCCGTGCGCGAAACAGTCCTAACCGTGGCGTATTTCAATTACATCAACCGCGTTTCGCTGGGGCTGGGCCTGGTCACGGACTTCTGAACACGCGACGGCGGGAAGCCTTCGTGGCGGCGGTCTTCAGACCGCCATCGATTCGCGGCGCGGCTGCGACGGCACACGAAATCTGCCCCGCTACTCGCCGCTCTGCTCGATTAGTTTTGCGACCAGCGCCGTCCATCCAGTCTGATGGTTCGCACCCAACCCCGCTCCAGTATCGCCGTTGAAATACTCGTAAAACAGAATCAGGTCGCGCCAGTACGGATCATTCTGAAATACATTCACATCGCCATACACCGCGCGGCGCCCATCCTTGCGCAAAAAGATGTGCGAGAGCCGCCGGGAAACTTCGCGGCCCACCTCCCACAGCGTCATTTGCCGGCCCGATCCTGTGGGACATTCCACTTTGAAACCGTCGCCATAGTAGTAGTGCACGCGCTGCAGAGACTCAATCATCAGGAAATTCAGCGGAAACCACACCGGTCCGCGCCAATTGGAGTTGCCGCCAAACATATCACCCGTTGATTCGGCTGGCTCGTAGTCGACCGCCTGCGTAGCACCATTCACATGCAGCACGAACGGATGATCCTTGTGATACTTCGAAAGCGCGCGCACGCCGTGCGGCGAAAGAAATTCATTTTCATCCAATAGATATTTGTAGATGCGCTCGAGTTTGTTGCGATTCGCGATGCTCAAAAGCACGCGCGCGCCCTTGTCCGTGCGCTGGGACATATCCACGTGCTCCGCAACGTCCGGATTGTGCGCCAGAAACCATTCCATGCGCTTGACGAATTCGGGCACACGCGCCAGATCCTCGGGTTCAAACGTCTCCACTGCAAACAACGGGGTCAAGCCTACGATGGACCGAACTTTCATCGGCAAAAGATTGGTGGTACCCAAGTGCAGCACATCGTAATAAAAACCATCCTTCTCGTCCCACAGGCCGATTCCCTCGCCGCCGATGTCGTTCATCGCCTGTGCGATGTACACGAAGTGCTCGAAAAATTTACTGGCCACATCCTCATACGCAGGATCGTCGTGCGCCAGCTCCATCGACATCGCCAGCATGTCCAGGCAAAACATGGCCATCCAACTCGTGCCGTCGGACTGTTCGATGAAATTTCCCGGTCCCAGCGGCGATGACCGGTCGAACACGCCGATGTTATCCAGGCCCAGGAAGCCGCCTTCAAACACGTTCTTCCCTTCCGGGTCCTTGCGGTTCACCCACCAGGTAAAATTCAGCAGAAGCTTGTGAAACATCCGCACCAGGAATTTTCGATCGTGCCGGCCTTCCACGCGTCCCGCGATTTTATAAACGCGCCAGACCGCCCAAGCCAATACCGGCGGATTCACGTCGGAAAAATTCCATTCGTAGGCGGGAACCTGGCCGCTGGGATTCATGTACCACTCGCGATGGAACAGAACCAGCTGGTCCTTCGCGAATTCCGGATCGATCAGCGCCATCGAGACGCAATGAAACGCCAGATCCCACGATGCATACCACGGGTATTCCCAAGTGTCCGGCATGGAAATCACATCGGAATTGTAGAGGTGCGTCCACTCGTGATTGCGGCCGTTGTAGCGGTTGGCGTCGGGTTTCGGCTGCGTCGAATCGCCTTCCAGCCAGCGGCGCACATCGTAGTGATAGGCCTGCTTGCACCACAACAGGCCGGCAAACGCCTGCCGCTGCACACGCCGCGCGTCTTCGCTCAGGTCAGGGTCAATACGTTTTTCGTAGAACTCATCGCCCTCTTTTTTACGCTGCTCGAAGATCGCCTCGAACGCCGGTCCGAAAAACTCGCTCGCCGGCTTGTGACTCTCCGCGACGTTCTCGTCAGTGAGCCGCAGACGAATCGTCCAGCTCTGTCCTGGCGCGATTTCCGAAACAAAGTGCGCCGCAGCCTTTGTTCCAATCAACGCCGGATTCACTGCATCACGTTCGCCATTGATCAGGTAGCGGTGAAAAGCATCCTTCACATAAGGAGTTTTGCTCTTCTGCCCGAAGAGCCGCTCCATGTTCGTTTCGTTGTCGGTAAAGAGCACCTCCGGCGCTCCTTCGATCACCAACCAGCGCTGGCCGTAATGAAATTCAGTCAGCTCGAACAGTTCGCCGCCTTGAAATCCCGGCACCCGCGCCACTTGCGGCGTGTTGTACGCATCGCCCCAGTCCCAGCGATTGCGAAACCACAGCGAGGGCAACAAATGCAGACGCGAGGCTTGCGGACCGCGATTCCACGCCGTGATGCGCACCGCAATATCTTCGAACGTGAATTTCGCGTATTCCACAAACACGTCGAAGTAGCGATTTTCCGCGAACACTCCGGTATCAATCAGCTCGTATTCCGGCTGATGGCGCGAGCGCTTGGCGTTTTCTTCGCGCAACTGATCGTAAGGGTATGCCGCTTGTGGATACTTGTAGAGGAATTGCAGATACGAACTGGTCGGCGTTGCGTCCAGATAGTAGTAATACTCTTTGACGTCTTCGCCGTGATTCCCTTCCTTGTTGGTCAGGCCGAAAAGCCGTTCTTTCAGGATGCGGTCTTTTTCATTCCACAGCCCCAGGCCAAAACAAATATGTTGGTGCCGATCGCAGAAACCGGCGATGCCGTCTTCTCCCCAGCGATAAGCACGGGAGCGTGCATGATCGTGCGGAAAATAATCCCAAGCGTCGCCATTCGCGCTGTAATCCTCGCGCACCGTTCCCCATTGCCGCTCCGCTAGGTACGGGCCCCAGCGCTTCCAGTGGGCTGAGCGGTCGGCGCTCGCCCGCAGCCTCTGTTCTTCGGCAGTAAACGTGGATTCCATGCTCTTCCCTTGTGGGCAATGTCTGGCACGCTCATGATTGCGAGTTTCCTCGCAACCCAACTCGAAGCCGCCGCTTCCAGCTTCAATTGAGCCTCAAGAACTCTACCCGCTGCGGCAGCGTATTGGCAAGCGCGCGCCATGCACGCATACTCTGTTACGTATCATGGCGCGTCCGGGTTTGCGATCACAGTTGGCGCGAGTGGCGCCAGTGGCAAACAATGCGCGCGATTCGGTATTCTCTGACGGTTCGCATTTGAACTTATCTGTAAGCTGTGGCATTTTCCGATGGGACGAAAACAATTCACTCGACCGTAACCACTGAACCCACATCGCAGCCCGCGTCGCACGCATCCGCGAGCTCGCCGCGCATGGCCCTCTTGCTGGTCGCCGTCGCCGCGACGGCCGTGATCGCGCCCATGTTTTTTCTGGGCAACGCGTCCGGCCACGATTTCCAGTTCCACCTGGCCTCCTGGCTGGATGTCGTGGGCCAATGGCACCAAGGCGTTTTCTTTCCGCGCTGGGCTGAATGGGCCAACTGGGGCTACGGAGAGCCGCGATTCATTTTTTACCCGCCCGGCTCCTGGATGCTCGGCGCGACTCTCGGTTCCCTGTTGCCGTGGAGGATGGCGCCCGGAGCATTTATCTGGCTGGCGCTGCTGCTTGCGGGCTGGTCGATGTGGCGCTTTGCGCGCGAATGGCTCACACCGCGCGAAGCCGCAACGGCCGCTGTCCTCTACGCCGTAAATCCGTATCACCTGATCGTCGTCTACTACCGCAGCGACTTCGCCGAACTACTCGCCAACGCTCTGCTGCCGCTGGCATTGTGGGGCGCGGTGCGCCTGCTGCGCGAGGGCTGGCGCAGCCTGCAATTCCTGGCCGTTCCATTCGCGTTGATCTGGCTAGCGAACGCGCCTGCCGCAGTGCTGGCCACCTACTCGCTGATGCTGTTGTTTTTCGTAGCGTCCCTTTTGCGGCGCAGCATCAGGCCGTTGCTTCTCGGCGGCATATCCATGGCCTTGGGCTTCGGCCTCGCCGCGTTTTATATTTTCCCCGCGGCGTACGAACAGCGCTGGGTACAGATTCATCAAGCCCTCGCTGATCTTCTAAGCCCGGATCAGAACTTTCTCTTCACCCACGCGATCGATCCCGAATTCCTGATCTTCAATTGGAAAGTTTCCGGCGTGGCGATGGGCGTAATGCTTCTAACTGGAATCGCAGCCGTAATGGTGGCGCGTCGTCGCCGCGAATTTGCGGAGATCTGGTGGATGCTCCTCGTGCTCGGCGTCGCCGCAGTATTGCTAATGTTTCCGCCAAGCATGTTTTTATGGCGCTGGCTGCCCAAACTAGAATTTGTGCAGTTCCCCTGGCGCTGGCTCGGCGTGCTGGATTTCGTCTTCGCGTTTTTCCTCGCCGCCGCCATCGGACGCGCCAAGCGCCCCTGGCTCGGCGGCCTCGCGATCGCACTCGCTCTGGCGACGCTGGCCGCCGCCCTGGTGAACGACGGCTGGTGGGACAGCGAAGACATCCCCGTCCTGACCAGGAGTATTCAGTCCGGCCGCGGCTACGAAGGCACCGACGAATATCAACCGCTAGGCTGCGACCGCTACGAGTTGCCGGGCGCCGACCCGCTGGGCGAAATGATCGCGAAACCCGCCCCGCGCGTTCAGCAGTTTGATGAGGAAACGCACCTGTTCAAAACCGCACCCGACAATACGGTGCAAGTCGAGCGCTGGACCGCGAACGAAAAACGCTTCGCCGCGCATGATGCCGCCCCATCGACGCTGGCCGTACGCCTGCTAAATTATCCAGGATGGAAAGTTCGGGTTGACGGCAAAACTGTTTCGCCCGACGCAGCTCCAGAAACCGCTCAGATGCTAATAGCTATTCCAGCTGGCGCCCATCAAGTCGAAGTGCAATTCACAAGCACGTGGGACCGCATAGCAGGCGCCATAATCTCCGCAATTTTCGCAATCCTGCTCGTTGCATATTTATTTTTCACGCGAATATCGCGCAGATCGTAGCGCGACCTAACTTTTTCTGCAACGCGCTACGAACCGCGGTACAACTCAAACGGCGCCCAATAAAACGGCCGCCGATAAACGCCACCAGAATGCAAAAGCGCCAATTTCGCGTCACGCAAAGCCGCATCCGGCGCCACACCCTTGCCAATTTCGGAATACAAATGATCCATCAGTTGCGGCGTCGAATTATCATTTACCTCCCACAGCGCGGCGATCACGCCATGCGCCCCGGCGCGCAAGAACGCCCAAGACAACCCAACCAAGCCCTCTCCTGAATAAGTGCGCACGCCCTCGCCGTGGCAAGCGGAAATCGTCACTAGGTCCGCATGCAAAGGATGCTGAATAATGTCGCGGGCGTAGAGCTTGTAGTCGTCACCTTGCCTGGAAAGGATCACCGCGGAATCCAGCGGACTGGTGCGGCTCGCCGTGCCGTGCGCCACAAAATGAATGTAGGAAAAGCCGGCAGGCTCGCTCTTCAGATACGATTCCGGCGTAGCCTCCGCGCCAGAAAAAACGGTGCGTTCCGCCGCCGCGAAATAATTCTCGATCTCCGACATTTCCGCAGCCGCCTGCGGCAATTTCGGAAATTCCGCGTCCGGCGATACAGGATCCCCCACCAACAGAAGTTTCTTCGCAGACGCCGCATGCCGCGAAGCCCCAGCCGCCAGCAGCGTCAAGGAATTGGCGTACGAAACATCCACATCCTCAATCCAGTAATGCAACTGCGGCGAAGGCGCCAGCAAAGTCTCGAAATTCAATCCATACAGGCTGCCGTCCGGCAATATCGTGACCCGCGCCCCCTTCGGAATCATTTTCACAGCCGGCGCCACCAGCAAATCATAAAGCTTCCGCCCCGCCGCATTCTGCGTCTCCAGCACATCGCGCGACCCCAACAGCGCCTGGCGGTAAGCCTGCACCAAGGGATCAATCTCCGCCGCCGGCGGCAAATTGAAAAGTTCCACCCGCTCCGGCGTGATTAGCCACAAATACGAATGGTCCTCCCCAAGCCAATAAGAAAGAATCGTCGTGTTTAGTTGCTGCGCCGTTTGCTGCGGATTGAAATTAGCGATTGGGAAAGCAACGGATATTGAGTTTAGTCCAAGCCCTTCGGCCAACGTTCGAGCCCGGCTGACTTCGGCCACTTGCAGAGCTTGACCTACACCACCGCGTGCGGCCAGGAAGTCAATGTAATCATCGTACGGCCCGATAACGCTCGAAAGGAACGACAAACGGAAACCTTCGTGCGTGATCGACGATCGGGCAGCCTCGATTGTCGCGAGCGATTTTCTGAAGCTTGCATCTGCGTACCCGGGGCGGTGCTGGGCCGAGTACGTGACCGCAAGGCCGGCCTCAGACTGCGATCGTAAGTAACTGTCCGCGGTTTTATCTGCGATTAATCGACGGAAATCAGACTCCGCGAGCGCAAAATTCTTATCATCGTAAGCAATGTACCCGTCGGTAATTAGAGAGTAAAGCTGAGATGTGTGATCTCCCCCTTCGCGCGCCAAGACAACTGCTTCCCGATTGTATTCCTCAGCTTCGCTGCTCTTCCCCTCTCGGCGGTTCACGTTCGCAAGGCTGTACAAACAGACCGCAGCCACGGCTTTATTGTCCATTTGCGTCGCAAGCCGCAAAGCCTCCTTGTAATCGCGTTCGGCGGCAGAATAAGATCGCTGCGCAATTTCAACCGCGCCAATATTTTGCGTCCAAATCATCTCGTCTTTGGTTCCGCCCAACCGGTGCGCGGCCTCTTTGGCCTCTTGCAGAAGTAAGAGCGCGTTGTCCAGGTCCCCCATCTTGAAATAATTCCATCCCTCGTTTCCGAGCACTTTCTCAATCGCGATTTGGGCGTTGAGAGATCGGCCCAAGCTCAAGGCCTCGGCGTCCCAGTCGATCGATTTATCGTAGTGTTCTTCCCCCATAGACACCCATCCAAGGCTGCCCAGAGACTTCAACGTGAGGAAAGATTGTTTATGCTCTCGTGCAAGTCGGAGGGACTGCAGGTAGGCATTTTCTGCGGTGGGAAAGTCTCCGCGAGCCACGAATAGGTTCCCACGGGCCAGAAAAACCTCGCCCATGAGGTCGGGTTGGTACAACCTTGAGAGGCGCTCGGCCTCGCCAAAATGCTGTTCAGTTTCATCAAATTTCTGGAGCGAACATTGCGCAAGCCCCAGAATGATTTCCCGTCGAACAGCAATGTCGGACGTACGGAGTTCAGGAGCATATTGCGCTTGAAGCAACTGAACGGCGTCCGCACTCAGACCGCGCCACACCAAGACTTCGGCCTCAAGCACACGGAAACGCCAAGCCCATTCCGGGCTGCGCTCGGAAAGTTCCTTGTAAGCCGCCTCGGATTCCTCAGACGCGGCGATTAGATCACCTTGCTGGAATTTAGTTTCGGCGTCCTTGTAAGAAGCCTCTTGCTGCGACAATTCGGGGCGGCGCTGGCAACTCGACACCCCGAAGAGCACACTCACGAAAAACAAACCGATCACGGGAATCCAGTGCCGCCGCCCCCGCCGCCCGGACCGCTCACTACCGCGGCGGTCGGGCATCCCAAGTCCAAACGAAGCATGGTAACTTCGCGCTCGTAATTCTTCAGCATCACTTCGCCAAGATAAATCGTGCCGAATTGCGGCACCACGATCACGCTTCCGTACACGCGCAGTTCCGGGCAGGGCGTCTTGATGTCTTTTACCAACGAACAAAGTACGATCCCCTTCGACTCCGGGAACTTATCTCCCGCGAACCAGTTATACCGTTCGCGCAGGAATTCCGGTACCTCGAACTTGGGCTTGCCCCACAGGAAGTGGGCCTGCATGGCTTCCCGGGCCTGTTGGTTCCCCTCGTATGCGTCCTTGAAAGACTTGAACGTACCCAGCCGGTTGAATAAGTTGTTGTCCAGTTCCGCGTGAATCGGGCAACCGGCAATTCGCAGGTTCTCGAAGTGGCTGCCGATGGGTGTGATCGTTGGTTCCGGGTCATCTAGGCGCTGCTTGGAGGCGACGTGCGCGACGATGCGATCCGCCGTAACCATGTCGAGGATGTTTAGTCCCTCGATCGTAGCCGACGCCAGCGAGTTGTAGGTTCCGTCTTCTTCATCCAGGCTCCCAGAAACCATCGTGTGGGCCGCCCGGTACGAGATCGTTTCGTTTAGCCGGAAATTCTCCGCGCGCGATACTTCGAAGCCGCCTGTCGTCGGCAGCGACGCGCCTGCGTGCACGTCCAGCACGTGCTGGAACGGCCGGTCAATTCGTCCTCCCAAGCCGTAACCGTGCGCGTTATAGAGATATATCTTCTTGATGGGGTCCGTCGCCATCGGATTTGCCCTCCTGCTTCAGTATTGGATTATTTAGTTCGAAACTGCGAGTGTGAATGGATAGCGTGCTACTTCGGTCCCACTGCCGGCCGCGCCTTCCTGCGTCCCAAGGCCACGAACAACCAGCACATGCTCCCCGGTTCCCAAGCTTGAAGAAGGAATCAGAAGCTGCACGGCATTCTTAGCCTGTTCCGCGGAAATGTTCAAGGAAAATTCCGCCTTGCCCGCAGAATTCTCGAACACGCAGCTATACGAGGAGTAATGTCCATCCGGAGGAATATCAAAATACAAACTGAAAGGTTGCCCTGGCGCAACGGTCACCGTCAACGGTTCCCCGCCGCGCGAATCCGCCGTGATTAATGAAAACGACGCCAGCGTTTGCGGCGCGGCAGACGCGAGCGCGGCAACAGATTGTGTCCCGGTGCCCTTCAAACGCGGAATCACCAAAAAAGTTTGATACGCCACCAACATCAACAGCGCCGCAAACACCGGCACCGCGAAGCTCGGCCGCAGGAACGCGCCAAACCAACCACTCGCAGCCGGCCGCTGCGGCACACGAACCGGCAGACGGACGGGCGGCATAGTGGGCTCGGATCCCATAGCCGCCCGACTATTCTCAACGAACGCCGCCGCCAGGTTCAACTCTTCCGCACATTCTACGCAGCTGAAGAAGTGTTCCTCGTATTGTTCGCGGAGGTCTCTCGGCAGTTCCCCGAGTACGTACCGCTCAGCGGCTTTCAATTGGATAGCTTGGGTGTGTTCCATGTATTCCGTCCTACCAGTAGTGACGGCAGACCCCAAATCGTTTCATCCCGTTCCCTATTGTTTCGCAGGACGCGCCCCCTCCATCCCACTCTTCTCATAGAAAACGCGGAAGTTGTGCTTCGCTCGGTGCAGCAACACCCTCAGATAGTCGCGATCCACGCCAAATTCCTGGCAAACCTGGTCTTTCTCCTTTTCTTCCAGGAAGATAGCGCGCAGTAATTGCCGGTCCTTTTCGGGAAGCTGGTCGAGTACCTTCCTTACCTGTTCCCGAGTCTCCTTGCTCACCAGAAACCCGTCCAAATCGATTACGTGATCAATGGGCTCGGGCGTGTCGTCATCCAACTGCGTGCCGTGGTCCGACGACCGGTAGAACTCCTGCAACACATTGTTACAAACAGAGTTAACGAACGCCCCAAGCCTCTCCGGCTGCCGGATTCCCGTTTCGGAACTCATCGCCTTGAATACCCGCAAAAAAGTCTCTTGGGCGATGTCCTCTACAGCCTGCGAACCTCGCAGTCGCGACCTTAATTTGATTACCAGCAGTTTGCGAAAGTACGCGACGAAATGCTGCTCCGTCGGGAAGTCCCGTTCCCGGAGACGTTTAAGGTAGGCCTCGTCAAAGGAGAAAAATTCCACACGCCCCTCGAAGGGTAGCGAGTATATCCCGCCGCAGACGAACAGTGCAATCGAACCCCTGCCCAGAACTACTGGAGCTAAGTACCGCCGCCATCCTCTTTCTTGCTCATTTTATTTGCGTTGCGGCCGCGACGAAATATTTCGTGCCCAAGTGAAACGATTCGTCGCGCGAGCGCACTACCTATGCGTACTTGTACTGAGATTGGATTGGTGAATCAGATGGCCCAATCCATGCGATGGCGAAAGCCGATGTCCCATCCCCCCGGGCGCGCCCCGGCCCTGACGGTCAGGGAACCCCACCGGGGTGCGCCTCCCCCCATCTGCGCCCGTGCAAATTCGGGCGGAAGCGAGGATTTTTTGAAATGAGTTCACACGCGTATTTGGAATTGGACGCGCCGACGAAAGCCACTGGCAACCTCGACCCTCGTCTCGCGCGTCTCTTCTTGGGATCTGGTCACGATATGGAGGCTGCTAACTTGAACGCACGGGCCGTGGAGTTCGTTGCCAAGCCAGGAAGAGAACAGCATCTGCGCAACTGCATGCGCCGCGAGGTTGCCGAACTCCTAAGGCGGCAATCCGGCTTCGCAGGCATCTTCGTGCTGACGTCGCACAAAGAGCCGCGCCTGATTCGCGTGCTCAGCCTGTGGGACACCGCACCGCAAGCGACGGAAAATCACTGGGAGGATTCACCGGCGGTGCGCAAACTGGTCGCCGCGCTGATTGATGTCCGCGTGAAGGTTCACACCTACGAAGCAGAACTGCCCGAATCCGCCGAGACAACTTCCCGCACCAGGGAGCTGTCTGATGCACGCATGTGCTGACAAGAAACGTAAACGCCGAATGGTTCAACCGCGTGTGTGGCATCACCCACGCGCAATTCGAGGCCTTGGGACCCATGAACTTGATGAACGAAGATACACAGCAATTCCCGGATGAAAAACAATCATCGGATTCGCAACAAGATCAGCCATCGCTAGCGCGGAAACTCGCCCGCTGTGACACGGGAAATTGCGGACGCCCCGCGATGTCCTCGCTGGAACTGAAACATTTGTGCGTGGACCATTTCATCGCGCGCTGCTACGAACGCCTGAATGAATGCAACGCGAACCGCTTCGCCGATCCCGGCGAAGCCGCCTCCGTTTCCATCGATCGCTTCCTGCATTCCTGCGCGCAACAAGCCGCTAGCCTGGTCCATCCCATGCGGGGACTGGACAATTTGGAACGCGCTCGCCTGTTCGACATTCTTCTGTGGGCCTCCGAACTCGCCGCCAAAAGAGGCATCGCGAGCCCGGCCAGAAAGTCAGCCCAATCCAGCGGCTCGTAGCATGCGCTTCGCCGATTTCGCCAGCCGCGGTATCTCGCGCCTGACCGCGAAGAACTGCAAGCAGCAGCGGCGATTTCAAGAGCGCCACAAACCCTGAAAATTCTTGCTTCGTCCTGATTGGAATGATGCGGATCTTCATTTACACCTCCTCGGTACATACGCGCCTCAGTTGATGTAGAATCTGCTGCGCTGCGAACGACCTGCACGCGCGGAAGACTGCGTGGTTTCCACCAGAAGCGTGCACGCCGAATTATCCTGCGCGGAATCTATATAGTGTCGAGTTGTAGGTGCGGCAGAATCGCCGTTGCCAGCTCCAAGCGAATCGGGAGGAATCCAGTGAAACCACGTCGCGTCTCCGCGGGTCTGCTGTTTACGCTGCCCGTCATCGCACTAACTCTGCTCTATGGCTGCAACACTGGTTCGACGGCTAACGCGCGCCCGCAATCACAGTCCTCCGCGCAATCCGCCGCTCCGCCCCAACAGCTCACTCCCGAAGGCCAAGCCGCGCTGCGTGCCGCAATCGATTCCGGAAATCTTGCGCAGTTGCGCTGGCCCGATTTCAGCGATTACACCAAACTGGTGAAGGAATTTTACGACTCGTATGCTAATTCCCTGCCGTGGGTTCGCGGCATGCAACCCACTGCACAGGCGCAACAGGTTATCGCTGTACTGCTGCAAGCCGACCAGGAGGGATTGTCGGCCGAGGATTACGATGGCCCGCGTTGGGCAGACCGCCTCGCGAAACTCAAACCCACTGCGTCACAACCGTCCGAAGCGGACGCACTGCAATTCGACGTCGCGCTTACCGTCTGCGTAATGAGATATATCTCGGACCTCCACATCGGAAAGGTGAATCCAAAGCACTTTGATTTTGGTTTCGACATCCAGTCCAAGAAATATGATTTGCCGCAGTTCGTGAGAGCAGACGTGGTGGACGCACCGAATGTTGCCGCGGCCCTGGTTCAAGTCGAGCCACCCTACCCGGGCTACCAGCGCACGATCCAGGCGCTGCACAGCTATTTGGCTTACGCGAAGCAGTACAACGGGCCGCAACTTCCCGCCATTCAAAAAACGGTCGCCCCGGGAGATTCCTATGCCGGCGTGCCGCAGCTGATCGCCTTGCTCCGCGTGGTCGGCGATCTACCGGCTGATGCCAGCACGCCAGCCGACAGCACCGTGTATCAAGGTCCGCTGGTCGACGCGGTGAAACACTTTCAGGCCCGGTTCGGCCGCACTGCGGACGGACGAATCACTACGCAAACATTGGCCGACCTGAACGTGCCACTCAGCACCCGGGTACGCCAGATGCAGCTGACTCTTGAGCGCTGGCGCTGGCTACCACTCGACCTGCACGCCGCGCCCGTTGTCGCGAATATTCCGGAATTTCGCCTGCGCGCCTACGATGAAAACTTCAAGGTCGCACTGACGATGAGCATCGTCGTCGGCAAAGCGTATGACCACAACACGCCGGTTTTTGAGGACAGCATGAAGTACGTGATATTCCGGCCCTATTGGAACGTTCCATATTCCATCGCCAAATCCGAATACCTTCCGAAGGTCGCGCGCGATCCGAACTATCTCTCCGCGAAGGGATTTGAAGTCGTCAACAGCAAGCAGGAGGTCGTCGCATCCGGGCCTGTAACTGGCGATGTGCTGCAGCAACTCCGCTCCGGAAAACTATTTATCCGGCAAGCGCCCGGACCGAAGAATGCGCTGGGGCTCGTGAAATTCATTTTTCCAAATGACTACAGCGTGTACATGCACGATACGCCCGCGCAGGAATTCTTCGCAAAGAGTCGCCGGGATTTCAGTCACGGCTGCATTCGCCTCGAAAAACCCGCCGATCTCGCCGTGTGGGTCCTCCGCGATAATCCAGGATGGAACGCCGATCGCGTTCGCGCGGCGTTGAATGGAAGCCCCAACCAGCAAGTAAACCTGACGCGTCCGATTCCGGTGCTGATCGTCTATGCCACGGTAATCGTCACTGAGGATGGAACAGTTCACTTCTACGACGACATCTATGGGCACGACGCCGCGCTCGAAAAAGTTCTCACTAAGGGTTACCCGTACCCCGGTTAATGGTTAGTCGCCGGTGATCAGGCGCGCAGGGCAGTCGAAGCACCACTGGCGGACCCGGCCAGTATCCACGTGGATGAAATCAGAATGAGGGTAGTAACCCACGCCTCCGCGACGGAGTGCCAGCGCCGCTCGCCGCAAGGTGAGCGTGTCAACTCCCGGCATGCGCAGGTCAATCGCTTCCGCCTGAATATGCAAGCTGTTCTTCGCAACTCCGGTGGTGTGAGCGCGCAGCGATTCGTTCGTCGAAGGCGTGCGGTAGCCGCATACAATGTCAATCTCGCCATTGGGATGCCCCACCGACGCCGTGAGATCACCAAGAATATCGTACAAGCGCGGATCGAAATGGCGAACGTCGCCCGTATTATGGTCGCGCAAGAAATAATCCAGTTTGGCGAGCGCGCCGGGAATGTATTCTTCCCCGCGACGGAACACAATCTCCAGCCGTTCGCCGGTGTGCGTGTTGTAGAGCCGCAGCACGTGTTCTTGCCCTTGCTGCGTGGCTTCGACCCGCTCCTGCCCACGCGCTCCGCTCGGTGCGATCAAGCTCAGCGTCGCAACCGCCAACAACAAACTCCGTGATATCTTGCCAAATGGCCCCATATCTTCCCTCTGCATCTAATTTTAACATAAGCAAGCACCACGCCCAGTTCGACCGGCTCAAAAAGTTACGGCTATTGCGCGACGCAGCGAACTCACGGCATCGCTCGCACAGCGCCAGCGAATCCCATATCGTTTCTCAGGATCGACCGTGATTCCGAAACAATCAGTTCGCCGCTAGCCCCACCGCGCGCAAGCACAATCGCTGCAGTCTCTGCGCCCTCCGGCCTCGAGTCACGCGCTCCGCGTTGCTCTGCGCATGATCCACCACGCTGTGCCGCATCGGCGCCAATCTTACAAATTCTCTATGGGCGCAACATCGAGATACTTGACAAGCAGAACGTCGTTGCCCTTCTGGTCGTAAATCAGCTCATCAACCAGCTTTTGCGCAAGCAAAACGCCGTAGCCGCCCGGACGCAGCCCTTTCGCTTCTCGATATGCAACGTGCCGAGCCGGATCTCCCTCCGGATTCGCAACGGCAGCATGATCGATTTCGTCCAGAGTAAACCCTTCACCGGGATCTTTCACTCGGCACATCACCATGTGCTTGGCTCGCACGTAGGAGATCTCCACGTATTGGTCAGCACGAAAGTGCCCACCGTGTTCGATCGCGTTCATCAGTATTTCGCGGAAAGCCATTGCCACGGCGTCGGCTTCGGGTTCTGGCAAATCGGCAATCTCGTGCATGAATTGGATCAGCCGGTCCGCAGTCTTCATATCGCAACTAGCCGCAAGTCGTATCCAGTCCGGCGTCGCCGACAAAACCTCGATACCGTCATCCCAGCACGGTCCGTCAGCGGCGGCATGCACCATGTCCGCGAGTGCGGAAAGCGAGAACGGCCGTGAAAAGTAACTAAAGGCGTGTTCGCGCATCGCAGCGATAATTTCGACCGGCGTACTTTCCTCCGCGAGAATGATCAGCCGCGTGTGGGGGCGCATGCGGCGAATCCTGCGCAGCAGCTCGACATCTTCCTTTCCGGGTGTCTTCTCGCTGGTGAGTATCAAATCGAAATGCGCAGCCCTTGCCAGAGCTAGCGCAGCCTTGTTGTCGGGCGCATGCCGCACGCTCCACATCAGTGGATCAAGAATGTTAACCAGCATCGCGCGAACTTCCGGGTCCGCATCGATGAAAAGCGCTTTTTTCGTGTCTGGCGACTCGCTCGTAAGCTGTGGAGAGGAGCTCATGGTTCCTCCTGGATCGCGGACATCCTGAGCCGAACCTGCTGGTGTGATCTCTAGGATGCCGAAGAGTTGCGCGGAGTACAACCGTTTTTGATCGAGCCAGCGGTAAGTGAGCGATTCGACAGAATCGAATCTTCAACCGAAATTGGAATCAGCCATCGCGCCGCAAGGCACGCCCGGTACTCACTACCCACTGTGCGCAGTTGCTCGCAAGCGTCATGATAGTTGGCGCTGAGATGCTTGACAATGCCCTGGAAAACTTCAGGATGCTGAGCGTCGCGACTGATGACCCGGGACCTCGACTTCGTTTATGCTGAATCTTGCCGGGCTATGCCGACGAGAGTTCGATCGCGCGGCGGCCGCTGGGAAACGGAAGGGCTCCTCACCTTGAAGAAACGCATTCCATTTCGCGTGCAGCCCATGCTTGCCACCCTCGTTGAGGAACCCTTCGACAAGCCTGGCTGGGTATATGAGGAAAAATACGACGGCGACCGGGTCCTCGCCTACAAGGAAGGAGATCGAGTTCGGCTTCTCTCCAGGAACGGAAAGGATCGTACAGACAGATTTCCGCGCATTGCTGCCGCCATCCGAAACCTGAAGCCCGTCACGCTACTTCTCGATGGCGAAGTCGTGGCGTTTGACAGCAAGAAAGTTTCACGATTCCAGCTCCTGCAACAAGGCAAGGGCGAGCCGGTCTATGCCGTCTTTGATTGCCTCTTTCGTGACGGCAAGGACTTGCGCCGCGAGCCACTGTCCGAAAGACGCGCTGCGCTGGAGAAATCCATCGACGCCAGCAAACTTCTGTTGCCGTCTCGCAAGCTAGCAGCCAATGGCCTGAAGGCTTTTCGCATAGCGCAACAGCGGGGATACGAGGGAATCGTAGCGAAAGATGAGTCCTCTCCGTACGTGGAAGCGCGCTCCGGTAATTGGCTCAAAGTGAAGGTCCACCAGGAAGATGAGTTCGTGATTGCCGGCTACACGAAGCCGGCGGGCTCGCGGCAACATTTCGGCGCCCTGCTGCTCGGCGCTTACGACAAACGCAAACTGCGCTACGTCGGCAAAGTCGGAACGGGATTTGACCAAAAGACGCTTGCTGCGCTGCACAAAAAATTCCAGCCGTTCGTCAGAACGCAGACTTTGTTCGTCGATCCGCCTCACGAGAAGGGCGTGGTTTTTCTAGCGCCACGACTCGTCGCGCAAATCTCGTTCCAGGAGTGGACCGCGGACAAGAAGCTTCGCCAACCGGTTTTTCTAGGCCTGCGCGACGATAAGCGTCCCGAAGGCGTGCTCCTGCCTTAAGTTTCGCAATAAAAACAGAACAGCATCGCACGCGCCAAAGCGCCGAAAACCGAGCAAGTCCTTTGAAAAGTTTGGCTGGGAGGCCTGGACTCGAACCAGGATAATCAGATCCAGAATCTGATGTACTGCCAATTGTACGACCTCCCAGCTGAGAGGGGGGACAACAAAAAAGGGTCGCTCGCACGACCCTGATCTACTTTACTGGCCGAAGCGAAGTTCGTCAACCACCCCAAGTCCGCCAGCGCAAAACCCCAGCTTGCTCCGCAGTCAGCCATTGAGTTAGGCTCTCCAATCGTGGCGCCTGAAACCGAATCTGAAATCCGCGTCGGCACGTCCGCATTCACCGCCGCCGGCTGGGAAGGCACGTTCTATCCCGCCGGAATGCAGCCGCGCGATTTTCTCAGCTACTACGCCACGAAATTCAATACCGTCGAAGTGGATAGCACCTTCTACCGCACGCCCGCGCGATCTACCATCACCGGCTGGGCCAACAAAACCCCTCCTGGTTTCGTCTTCACACTGAAAATCCCCCAGGTCATCACCCACGAAAAGTGCCTCGAGGATTGCGATGAAGAATTCAAGACTTTCATAGACACCGCCGAAGGCCTGGGAAACGACAAGCTCGGCCCCATGCTCCTGCAGTTTCCCTATTTCAATCGCACCAAGTTCAAGAGCGGAGCAGAGTTTCTCACGCGCCTGCGTCCTTTTTTGAAGAAACTCCCACAAGGCCATCAGTTCGCCCTTGAAATCCGCAATAAGAATTGGCTCGATGAAAAGTTCACGGAAATTTTGCGCGAACACAACGTCGCCCTGGCCGTCATCGATCAAGCCTGGATGCCGGGCATCACGGAACTGGCCAGCCGCCTCGATCCCATCACTTCCAACTTTACTTACGTCCGCTGGCTAGGCGATCGCAAAGGAATCGAAGAACAGACCAAAGTGTGGGACAAGACCATCGTTGATCGCCGCCCCGCCTTGTCCCGCTGGGTGGACTATTGCTACCAAACCACCCGACGCGGCATCAAAGTCTACGCCTACGCGAACAATCACTACGCCGGCTATGCTCCCGCCACCGTCGCGTTGTTTCTGGAGCTATGGGAAAAGCAGAAAAAAATTCCTGACGCCGCCTGCACTCATGGCCGCGACTTGAGTAGTATAGTGAAAGAATGAACGAGCTCTTCAAACAAGCAATGTCGCTTTCGCTGCTCGGCAAGTGCATCGCCGCGATCGTCGGCATCCTGCTGATTCATGCCGGCTTTCGTGCGCTCGAACGAACTCTGCCCCGCCACTTTGGCCGCGTTGATGAACGCTATCGAGTTCGCAAGTTCGTCGTCTTTTCCGGATACATAGCGATTCTTCTTTTCGTCTCCATCCTCTTTGAAGATCGCCTGGGTCGCCTCAGCTTTGCCCTCGGTGTAGCCGGCGCTGGCGTGGCGGTCGCTCTGCAAGACGTGCTGTCCAGTATTGCGGGCGCGTTCTCCATCGGATTTTCGAAGCTCTACACGGTCGGAGACAGAGTTCAGATCGGCGACACCCGCGGCGACGTGATTGATATCAGTCTGCTGCGCACCACTTTGATGGAAGTCGGCAGCTGGGTCGGCCGCGACCTGTATAGCGGCCGCATCGTGCGTATTCCCAATAACGCCGTCTTGAAAGGTTCCGTTTTCAACTACTCCCAAGGATTCCCCTTCATTTGGGACCAGATTAAAGTCGTGCTTACCATTACCAGCGATCCGGCCCTGGCCAGAGCCATGCTGCTGCGCGTAGCCAAAGAGGTGATTGGCGAGTACCTGGTCGAGGCGCAGAACTCCTGGAACGCGGTGAGTGAAGACTATCGCACCGAAAACCCTCCCATCGAGCCCGTCGTCGCACTCGCGGTGAATGCCGCCGCATTGGAGTTTACCGTCAACTACGTGGTGAACTACACGCAGCGCAGCACAATGCTGGATCGCCTGTTTACGAAGATTGTCGATGAAGTAGCAAATAGCGACGGTCGCCTCGCGTGGGCGTCGTCAGGGGTCACCGTAATCAACCAGCCGCCGGCGCTCGATCCGACGATGACGCAACCGTCACCAGCACTCCCCACCGCGCGTCATGCTAGCGACTCCCGTTAAGCGCTGCGCGAACAAATTCCTATTCGCGGCCTTGCGACTGCCTGCTATGGTTTCGCTTCAGCGATATTCCGGACGTGAATCATATCCGAACGCCCATCCAAAACGCCGGTAACCACAACGTCCTTGCCAAAGTATTTCTGCGCCTGCGCTTGGTCGTCCAAGTGGTACCACACCTCATTTACCTCGTCGCGAAGAATGAATCGGTCACCATTCTGCGAAACGATTTTGCCCGTAAACGTGGCGACCGAAGTTTCATCGCCAGGCTGCGCATGCAGAAACACAGGCGGTGCGAAAGAAGCTCGGAGTTGATTCGATAGCCCGCCCGCGATCAATAGAGCGGCGCCAGAAAGGACCAAAAGCGTGCAGCGTAAAACTGAAGTTTTTCGCACAACCCACCTCGCAAAGAAATTGGGCTGGCGAACCAAATCATAGTAGCCGCAACAAAAATCTCCTCGCGGGTATTCCCTGTAAAAAAGCCCCTATCCGGGCTGTAGGGCAGGAGACCGCAATTCGCGCGTTACTACTCACGTTAACGCCGCTCTTGCGACTTTCGCATGTTCTCGCTTTCCGTCGTGTAACTTATAGGTTACAATGAATGTCGTGATTGAGGTTCGCCACTACGTCACTCGCGCCGGAAGAGATGTCTTTGACGAATGGTTGACGCACCTGGCGGATGCCCGTGCTCAGGCGAAGATTGCTACTCGAATCGATCGCCTCGCCGCGGGGAATTTTGGCGATTGCAAGCCGCTGCGTCGTGGCGTCTGCGAATTGCGAATCGATTGGGGACCGGGCTACAGGGTCTATTACGCGGTGATCGGCAAGCAATGTGTCCTGCTGCTGTGCGGCGGAGACAAGAGAAAGCAATCGCCACACATCGATCGTGCGGTGGAATACTTGAGAGACTACAGGGAAAGGACCAAATCCACATGAAACGAAAAGCCAGCACTTCGCACGACGAAGCCATCGTTCGGCGGCTCCGCAAGGACCCGAACTTTGCTGCTGAGTACCTCAAAGCCGCGCTGGAAGATGAAGACGAACCGCAGGTTCTGCTTTTGGCTCTGCGTCACCTCGCTCAAGCTCAGGGCATCGCCAAAGTTGCCAGGGCGGCGGGAATCGAGCGTGAGAGTCTCTATCGCGCTCTGTCGGTGCGCGGGAATCCTCGCCTCTCCACATTGGTTGCGGTTACCAGAGCCATCGGGTTGAAACTCACCGTCGAAGCCGCGCAATGATGTTGCCGTCGCGAAACTTCGGGGCCCACGATTCCCAAGCACAAGATGGGAGTCTCACCATCACTCGCGGCGACGATCCGTCTCCATTGCGCATGCGCGATTTTTCTGCGCGCGCGAAAAGCTCGCCTACGGCAGCGCGGAAGGCGCGAGGCCCGCTTGGCGCGAGGCGTCTTCGTTCTCGCCGAGCGCGTTTTGGAGCTGGTTGGCGCGCTCGTCAAGGCTTTGAATCCGATTGGTGGTCAAGTTGCCGCCCCACTGCGGCGTGGGCGGCAGCAGCACCATTCCCTGCGCCGCGGCTTGGCTGGACATATCCGCCAGTTGGTTCTGCACTCCGTCAAGCTTGCCGATCAGCTCACTCTGTCTTTCCAAGAGCGCCGCTCGTTCTTGTCCGGGGCTCAACGGTCCGCGCGCAGCTTGCAGTATCTCCGATGGGTCCTGAATTACCGCCGGTGGCACGCCATTTTGTTCCGCAGCATCCTGCAGATCGCTGATCTGCTGCTCGATTTCCTCTCTGCGCGCCGCGAGCTGCTGGATCGCATTGTCCGTAGTGATTCCTTCACACGGAGCGCCGAATTGCAACCCGATCGTCACGCCGGCATCCGATCCAGTCTCGCGGAAATCGCGCAAGCTTGCTTCCCTGGCGCTGAGGCTCTCCAGTTCCGCGTACAGCGATTCCACCTGCCCCGCGTACCACACTGGATTATTTTCGCGGCTCGGCGGCGCGCTGGCAACGCCCCCCACGCTCACCGGGCGCGAAACAGCCGCTGACCGCGGCACCGCTGGCGGTGTGTGAGCGCTCGCCGGATAACTCTGCGACTCGCTCGCGCCCGCTTGCGGCTTCGGCCACATCTGGTCAATATCGTCATTGGTGTACACTTTCTTTTCGCGGTCCGGCCGAGCCGCCTTGGCAATTGGTGCGGCAGTCGGCGCGGCAGGCACCGCGCTGGCCGCCGTCGCGGTAGCCGGCGCCGCTGGCTTGTCGTCGCCCAACGCAAATGCCGGCGGTGCAAGCACGCAAGAAAGAGCCGCGGCGAGAATTGCCGGGAAAAGCGAAACTGCACGAATCGAGCTGCGCATGGACGTACCTCCGTCCCTCAGGTGCGGAAGTATCGCACGCAGCCCGAACGGATGTAAATAAGGTCTTCTCCCCAGCTCAGCATTGGGACGGACAAGCGGCAATTTTCGATCTTATAGAAACAACCACAAAGGGAGCCCCATGAAACTAGATCCGAAAGAGACAGCAATGCTCACTCTCGATCTCCAAAAAGGTATTTTCGGCTTCGTCCCAACCGCCGACTCCATCGCCCCCAACGCCACCAAAGCCGTGGAATTCGCCCGCAAGAAGCAATTCCACATAATCCACGTAGGCCTGGGCTTCTCCGCCGGCCATCCAGAAATCCCCGACACCGAATCCCGCTTCAAGCGCCTAAAAGAAAACAATCTCTTCGTAATCGGCACACCCTCCGCCGAATTCCACACCGCCGTCGCCCGCCCCGAAGACCTAGTAGTCTATAAACAGCGAGTTGGCGCATTCTCCGAAAACCAGCTGCACCTGATCCTGCGCTCCCGCGCCATCGAAAATCTGATCTTCTTCGGACTTTCCACCAGCGGCATCACTCTCTCCACGCTCCGCCGCGCCGCCGACCTCGATTACACCTGCGTAGTCCTCAAGGACGCCTGCTTCGACCCCGACGAAGAAGTTCACCGCGTCCTAACCGAAAAAATTTTCCCCGCGCAAGCCACAGTCCTCACCGTGGACGCCTTCATCGCGGAACAAGGAGACTGAGGAAACAAGCCCCAGCACGCGATTCACCAAAACGTCGGCGCGCCGCGACCCTGCGTTGTCACGAAACTGTAACGCGACGCAATTGCATCCGAACAAAACCCGGTGTAATTTATCCACCGCTCGGCCGGCACATCAAAATGGAAATCCCGCCGCAGCTCAAGAGGAGGCACTTCATGCGCCGAGCACTTTCTTTAGCCCCGCTCCCGCTTCTAGCGCTCACACTCGCACTGGCCGCCGCAGCTCCCGCGCTTCGCGCCCAGGATTCGCGCGCCGAAATCCAAAAGCGCCTCACCGCAGAGTTCAAGCGCACCAAGATGACCGCCGACCGCTCCGACATCGCCACAGCCGGCTCCGTCCTCGACCTCCACAAAGACGGCCTGGTGATGGCCACCACCCAAGCCATCGCCCCGCCCACCAACACCTACAAGAACGGCGCCATCTCCTTCGGCTTCGGCGCCAACATGGCCTGGGGCATGCAGCTCGCCCCGGCCAATCAACAAACCACCACGGTTGCGCAGCGCAAATTCGTAACCGGCGAAAAATTCTGGGTCACGGACTTCACCATAAAACCCGACGGCGTCGTCTTCGTCTTTTACAGCGATCCTTACAACGACGTGCGCTACTACGGCCAGCTGAAATTTCCCTTCGTGAAGAACGTCGCCCCTCCCGCCGACGAAGTCATGAAGGAGATCGAGGAGGTAATCACCGCGGAGGCGGACACGCAACAGGCTGCGCCCGCGGACAACGCCGCGCCGCCAGCGCAAGCCGCTGCGGAAGCTCCCGCGCCATCATCCGCTCCGCCGAAAACCATCGCCCTCGGCCAAACCACAGACCAAGTGATCGAAGTCCTCGGCCAGCCGCAAAAAATCGTCAACCTAGGCGCCAAGCAAATGTACTTCTACTCCGACTTGAAAGTAATCTTCACCAACGGAAAAGTCACTGACGTCCAGTAAAACGCCAGAGCCACTACGTTTCTCGCGGCACAGTGCTATCAGTCCGGAATCGGCAGCAAGGGTATCGACTCTAAGGTCGATTCACACAAAATCCTTTCAGCCTCAGCTCGAACGATGTCAGCCTGGAATTGCTCACGCGGTCCGAACAGCCGAGCGCAGTTGTTCACGAAACCATTTGTGAGCGGGCTCATTGGTGAGTCGCGGATGCCATGCCATGAAATACGGAAAGGACTTGATCTCACGAGGCGCTTCCACAACGCGCACGCCAGCCATGCCCATGGTAATCTTTGCCAATCTGCGCGGCACGGTGAGAATCAAGTCAGTCTGTGCGATTGCAAAAATCGCAGGCACAAAGAATGGCAGAGTAAGTGCCACACGCCGCTTTGCGCCAAGCTGCGACAGAGCGCGATCCACTAAAGCCTGTTGCCCCTCCCGTATCGCGACCAGGGCATGCTCAAATTCCAGATATTGTTTCAGCGTAAGACGACGAGCACGAACCCGCAGAGCCGCGCCAACCAGACATACAAAATCAAAGCTAAAGAGCGTTTCCGACTCTAGGGAGGGGGGCGCCTCCTCTGCGCAAAGAAACGTATCGATCCTTCCCGCCGCGACATCCTCATAAGTCTCGGCCCCAGACGCGGACACTTCCAGCCTTACGTGACTCGCTGCCCTCCTCACGCTCGCCAAGAGCGATGGTAACGCGATCATCGAGGCATGGTCGCTCATGGCCACGCGAAATACTTCCTGGCTTCGGGCTGGATCGAATTTTTCTCCTCGCACCATATCCTCAAGCCGAGGCATGAGCGACTCCAGCTCTCGCAGCACACGTTCTCCTCTCACCGTGCGCTCATAGCCGCGGCCGTCACGAACAAGGAGAGGGTCTCCGAACATATCCCGTAGCCGCTCCAGCGCTCTGCTCATCGCCGATTGACTCAAGAAACTTCGTTTCGCCGCACGGGTGACGTGGCATTCCTCCAAAAGCGCATGGAGGGGATGTATGAGGTTCAAATCGAGGTTCCGTAAATGCACATCGCGCATGAGAGACATTCTAACAATGCATGCCTCAGATAGCATGGCCGAATATCTAAGAAATCGTAGAAGGACGAAAAAGGAGAAGCCGAAATGCCAATTGTTCGGATCGACCTCATCGAAGGTAAATCAGAGGAATATCGCACTCAAGTCGGGGAAATTGTTTACCAGACCCTGCTGGATGTCCTAAACGTTCCCAAGGGTGATCGCTTTCAAGTGATTACAGAACATCGCAAGAGCGCCCTGCCGTTTGATCGCGACTATCTGGGCGTCCATCGCACCGACGATTGTATCTACTTTCAAATCACGCTCAACGTCGGAAGATCGGTAGAGCTGAAGCAAAATTTCTATAAGGAACTTACCGACCGCCTCCATCAGGGAGTGAAGCTGCGCAAGGAGGACGTGTTCATCAACCTCGTTGAGGTGCCAAAAGAGAATTGGTCCTATGGAAATGGACTGGCCCAGTACGTTTCGCGCTGACCTTTTCGGCGCCGAACCGGCGTTGCGCAATTTCCAAGCAAACGAAAGGAGGTGCAAATAAAATGACTCGTCTGAATAATTTACGTCGCCGGAACTTTCTGAAAATTGCGACCGCACTTGGCGGCGCTTCCACGGTGGCTGCATTGCCCGACCTCCCTGGCGCGGAGAATACCCTGCAACAGACTGACACCCCGGCCATAACGCTTCAGGACGTACCGTTCAGTTCCGGTGCAAAGCTGACCATAGAGCGCCGCGGGCAGATCGTCCTCTTTGGCATCAATCGTCCTTACATCCAGAACCGCATTGATCCTGAGACTTACGAAAAACTGGCCGAAGCATATTACCAATATGACCACGATCCCTCGCTGCGCGCCGCGATTCTATTTGGCCACGGCGAGAACTTTTCCAGAGGGATCGACGTTGAAGGATTCAAGTCGCTCGCAGGGACGGGCAAGCCCTGGATCGCGAGCACCGGGACGATAGACCCTCTTGCAAAGCGTCCTCCGTTCCTCACCAAGCCTCTGATTGTGATTACGCATGGCGATACCTGGAATATGGCCCATGAGTTCCATCTCGTTGCCGACATCCGTATTGCTTCAGCCGACGCCCGCTTCGGCCAGGATGAGAATACACATGGACGCTTTCCCGGAGGGGGATCGACCATCCGGTTCCCGCGGGAAGTAGGCTGGGGGAATGCCATGCGCTACATGCTGACCGGAGATCACTGGAGCGCCGAAGAAGCATACCGTATCGGAGAAGTTCAGCAAGTAGCTCCGGATGCCAAGGAAGCCCTAGAGGCTGGCATTCGAATCGCGAACAAGATCGCCGATTGTGCCCCGCTTGGCATCGAGACCACATTGGCGTCAGCGCACCTGGCAATTGATCAAACTGAGGAAGAGGCATTGTCAAAACTCGACGCGCAATTTGCAGCCCTTTTCCACACGCAGGATTTTCTGGAAGGCCGGAAGGCAGAGGCGGAAGGCCGAAAGCCGGTCTACCAGGGAAAATAAGCACGAATCAAAAAAACATGCGACCGAGTCCGTGTCATACGCTTCAAACCCTGCGAAGACGGTCGATGCCGGACAGCGCTGACAGACGGAGGTGAACGATGCCTGACGTAGAACGGTACGAGTTTCTCGTTATCGGAAGCGGAGAGGCGGGAAAGCAGCTTTCGTGGAATACGGCACAGGCGGGACGCCGCACGGCTGTTGTGGAGCGGAAATACATTGGCGGATCGTGTCCCAACATTGCCTGCTTGCCCAGCAAGAACGTGATTCGCAGCGCAAAAGCGAATTGGTTTGCCCGTCATGGCGCGGAATATGGCATTCAAACTGGACTAATGTCTACGGACACGATGGGCGTCCTGAATCGCAAGCGCAAGATGGTCGAGGGCGAAGTTCAATTTCATCTCGATAGGTTCAAGGCAACCGGAGTGGAACTGGTTCGGGGCGAAGCACGGTTCGTCGCTCCCAAAACGGTCGAAGTGCAGCTTAATGACGGCGGGCAGAGGACGATCACGGGTGACCGTGTGTTCCTTGACATTGGATCGCGCGCAGCTATCCCGGACATCCCGGGGCTTGCGGCTGCACGACCCATGACGCACGTAGAAGCGCTCGATCTCGACCGTCTGCCGGGGCATGTGATCGCGCTCGGAGGCGGGTACGTGGGCCTCGAATTGGCGCAGGCGTTGCGCCGATTCGGGTCCAAGGTGACGGTGATCGAGCGTGGCCGGCAGCTCGCCGTCGCGGAAGATCCTGATATCGCGCAAGCGATTCTGGAGAACTTCACGAACGAGGGAATCGAAGTGCTGCTCGACACGCGAGTGCACCGGGTGGAGGGACTTTCCGGTCAGAAGGTCCGAATCGCCATTGAGAACAGTCATGGAGAACAAACGATCGAAGGCACCGACCTGCTGGTCGCGACAGGGCGGACGGCGAACACACAGGGAATCGGGCTTGAAAGGGCGGGAATCGAACTCGACTCACGCGGCTACATCAAAGTAAACGAGCGACTGGAGACCACCGCGCCGGGCGTTTGGGCCATGGGTGATTGCGCCGGGAGCCCGCAGTTCACGCACGTCGCATTCGACGACTTTCGAGTCGTCCGCGATAACCTCAACGGCGGCAGCCGCACGACCCGCGATCGACTCGTACCGTTCTGCATGTTCACCGATCCGGAACTGGCGCGAGTGGGTTTGAACGAAACGGAAGCGAAGGCGCAGGGCATCGCATATCGCTTGGCCAAGATGCCCATGGCCGGCGTACTTCGAGCCGTTGCCATTGGCGAAACGCGTGGATTTGTAAAGATGCTGGTTGATGCGGAAAGCGACCGAATTCTGGGATTCACCGCGTTTGGTGCGGAAGCCAGCGAAATGATGGCGGCTGTTCAGACGGCAATGCTGGGCGGATTGCCGTACACCGTCCTGCGGGATGCGATTTTCACGCATCCCACCGCTGCCGAAGGCTTAGTCTATTTGCTGGCAAGCGTACCCGCAAACGCCCTGCGACAGCCGGCTTAGGCTCTTCCGGCACGTTTCTCGCTGCATGTTGCAGATAGAAAGACGGCGAGGCGCAGAACGAGATCGCTCGGCTCTTCGAGCGAAGGCATAGAAGGGAGACGCCATGCAACAATTCGTACGCGTTCAACAAGGCAATACCGTCATGCCGGCGCTCGTCAGCGATGCCGGGCTTCTGGATCTTCGTTCGCTCGTCCCCGATATCTCTCCGGAAACAATTGCGAGCGGCGTCCTGACTAAAGTGAACACCGCTGCTCTTAAACCTCTCGTCGGAGAGGTGCGTTATCTCGCACCAATTTCCGGCATACGCCAGATTCCGGCAACCGGGTTCAACTACAAAAAGCACATCGAGGAAATGAAGGTTCCCGTTCCAACTGAGCCTGAAGTTTTCCTCAAATCGATGCTTTCGATTACCGGGCCTTTCGATCCCGTCAGCCGCGGTCCCAATCCGGGCGTCAAGCTGGATTGGGAAACTGAACTTGCCATTGTTGTCGGGCGCGAGGTGCAGGACATCACGGCAGAGGAGGCTGCTGGCTACATCTTCGGCTACCTTTGCCTCAACGATGTCTCGGATCGCTCAGCACAGGTGGATGCGCAGAAACAGCAGCACCTGGTGCGTGCAAAGTCGCGTCCGACGTATTGCCCGATCGGGCCCTATCTAACCACTGGCATCAATCCCATGGACCTCGACGTATGGACGAAAGTGAACGGCCACTATGAGCAGCAAGGAAATACAAGTGACCTGTTGTTTTCCGTTCACGAGTTGCTTGCCTATTTTTCCCGCTACATGCGAATGGTTCCCGGCGACATCCTGGCAACTGGAACTCCACCGGGCGTGGGCATGGGCAAGAACCGATTCATGGCGGATGGAGATATCTTAGAGTGCGGCATTTCTAATCTAGGTGCTCAACGCCACCAAATCGTTGCGTGAGAGGGACTGCGAACATCCTCTCGCGTAGTCGCAGCAGCGGACTGCTCGTCGCCGGCTGACTCAAGAAACTTCGTTTCGCCCTATGGCTGGCGTAGCGCATGGACGTAAATGCACATCGCGCATGAGAGACGTTCTAACAATGCATGCACCGAATAGCACGAACTAGTATCTAAGAAGATGAAAAACATTTTGATCCTGCGCTTCCACGTGTTGGGACGAGAACGCAGGACTTACAGATAGAGAGGAGAAAACAGATGATTCGGACGAACTTTTGGATGAAGTTACTCGCAACTGTTCTTTTGACCTTGGCTCCCGCTTTCGCCCAGTCGTCAGGTCGATTGCCGGCGACTGACGCAGAGAAGATCGCCGACGCGCTGCGCGCTGGTCCTGCCTTCGTCACCAAAGACGCGACACTGCTCGATTGGCCTGCAGCGCCGGGAGGCGAATACCGTGTACTTCGTAAAGGCTCGAACGAATGGACCTGTCTGCCGGGCGTTCCGGGCTACACGCACGACGAACCGGGCTGCTTCGATCCCGTCTTTATGGAATGGATCAAGGAAAGCCTTGCCGGCAAAGAGCCACACATCGAAACCGTAGGCATTGCCTACATGTATGTCGGCGCCTGGGTACCCAACCTGTCCGGTCCAGGCACGAAAACGCAAGACTTTCACGTCGGCCCTCACCTCATGATCGTGAGCCCCCACGAAAACCAGAAGGAACTTCAGTCATTCAGCCATGACGGGTCGAACGGAATGCCTTATGTGGCGCATCTGCCCAACGGGAAGGATCTTTGCCTTGTGATGCCGATCCGCGAATGGGACGAGCAGCACGTTCAAGAATGAGTTCACCCTGCTGCTGCGCATAACTCCGGCGGTGCGGGCCAATGAGGACTGCGCCGGCAGCAACGATAAGAACTATAAATCGACGGGCGATTAACGAAGATTGCGGCGAGCAAAAAATTGAGTCGATAAAAAAAGGCAGCAAATCACATGAAATTCATTACCAATTTGTTAGTCAGAATGGGAATTTTGAGGGACGACCTGGATTATCACTTGATTAGAGCATCGATGGTGATCATCTACCTGTTTTTTGGGTATCAGAAATGGTTCGAATATGAAGCGCAGGCTTTGGTTCCGTACATTAGCCATGGTCCGCTGATCTTCTGGATGTACCCTGTATTTGGCATCCGAGGAGCGACTTATTTTCTGGGAGTTTCGGAATGGCTGTTTGGGGCGCTGTTGTTCGCCGGATTCTGGAACAAGAAACTAGGAATCCTCGGCGCGCTCGGTTCCTGCTTCAGCTTTATCGCCACTAGCACCATTATTCCATTTATGCCGGATGGTTGGGCGGCGTCGGCCGGAGGGTTTCCGGCGATGACGGAGCACGTCGCTTTTCTGATGAAGGACTTACTGTTTCTTACGGCATCGTTCTATTTGCTGAAGCAGGATGTGCTCAGGGTATGGCTCTCCGAACAGAGTGGCAACCACGAGGCAAACGTTGCAATGTCCAAAGCGGCATAGATCGGCTGATAGAAAGTAGGACGGGATGATCACGGGGATCACACGGGGTCGGGTGGCCAATCCTTTGGCGTCACCGGCACCGGCACCGGTGCCTTTGGTTTTCCGGGTGCCGCATCCCTTCGGTTTTTGAAGGGTGCGGGTTTAGATGCGACCACGCTGCATGCGTTCTGTGAAACGCCCGGCGCGTGGCACACCCTCAAATTCAAAGGCGTCGGCTCCCATAGCCTGAAAGACTTGGCGCATTTTGAGTTTATTCATGCCGTTTTGACATAGCACGCCTCGTGGCTGCAAAGGCGCCACAGAACTCATGTAAGCGCGACTTCGCGGTCCCAATGAGGCTTCTTTTCGGCGTGGAGGCGCAATGCGACGCCGCAAGCTGTGGCAATGCGCTCGAGCATCTGCAGCGACTGCCCGGTGTATTCTGCGTCCTCCAGCCGGGCGATCACAGACTGCGTGCTGCCGACTTTCGCCGCCAGCTCAGCCTGCGTGAACCCCGCAGCTTCCCGCATCTCGCGAATCAGAACCGCCAGATCAATTTGCTGTAGGCTGCGTGCGAATGCTTTCCGGTACGTGGCGCTCGTGCGCGCGCGTTGTCCCGTGATTTCGCGATGTCTGTCGTGTTTCGCATTTTGTTTCATGGGCCCAGCTCCTTCAGGATGGCTTCCCGTTCCTTCTGTGTTCCGCTGTAGCGGTTTCGCCACTTGAGCCACAGCCTTCTCAGTTGTTCCGCTCTGGCAATTTCGCTCGGCGGAGTCCTTTCCGTCTTTTTCTGAAATCCCGACGCAATCACGATCAGCATGCCCGGCTGTAA
This sequence comes from uncultured Acidobacteriota bacterium, assembly GCA_963786205.1. GTDB lineage: Bacteria > Acidobacteriota > Terriglobia > Acidiferrales > UBA7541 > Palsa-295. The sequence continues at coordinate 512,741 of CAWAYG010000005.1, read as the reverse complement.
AAGAAAAGAACGCGAAATATCCGGTCGAATTGCTTCACCCGCAGCTCGAAGATGTCATTCGAGAGCTTTTTGACGAATTTGCCCTCCATCCGATTGCCGTAGACGCGCAGCCGCTCGATGAACGCATCCACGCGCGCGGCCGCTTTGTCGTCCAGCGAATCCACAAACTCCCGGGCGGGCACTCGCCTGTTAGGAAGTTCCACATACTCGATCGTGAATTCCCGGGTCACGAGTTTCCGTTAACACGGATTATCGCATTATTGCGATAAATCGTCAATCGCGATCCTTACGCGTTTCGCGAATCACACCGCGGCGCGCTGGTGCGCCTTCTCCTCGGCGATGCGTCGGCCAACGGCTGGAGCGATCATCCTCGCTTCGCCCATCAATTGCGCGAATTGATCGGGGTAGAGGGATTGGGCACCGTCGGAGAGGGCGCGCTCGGGGTCTTGGTGGACTTCGATTAGCAGGCCGTCGGCGCCGGCGGCTACGGCGGCGCGCGCCATGGCGCCGACTTTGTCGCGGCGTCCGGTGCCGTGCGAGGGGTCGGCGATTACTGGCAAGTGCGAGAGCTGCTTGATCACAGGGATTGCGGCGATGTCCATGGTGTTGCGCATGTAGGTGTCGAAGGTGCGAATGCCGCGCTCGCAGAGAATCACGTTGTAATTTCCGCCGGCCATGATGTATTCGGCGCTGAGCAGCAGTTCCTCGATGGTAGCGGACATGCCGCGCTTGAGCAGTACCGGCTTCTGAATTTCGCCGAGCGTGCGCAGTAGATAATAATTCTGCATGTTGCGCGCGCCCACTTGCAGCACGTCGACGTACGGTAGCATCACGTCAATCTGCGATGGGTCCATCACTTCGCTGACGACCAACAGGCCGTTGTCGTCCGCCGCGGCGCGCATCAGTTTCAGCCCTTCTTCGCCTAGCCCCTGGAAGGAATAGGGAGACGAGCGCGGCTTGAACGCGCCGCCACGCAGCAATTTCGCGCCGGCGCGCGCCACTTTTTCTGCGATTTCGCCGATCTGCGCCGCGGATTCGACGGCGCACGGCCCGGCCGCCGCCACGATTTCCGTGCCGCCGATGGTGACGCCCTTGCCGAGCTCGATCACCGAGCCTTCGGGGCGAAAATTTCTGGACGCCAATTTGAAAGGATGCGTGATGCGGATAATCTCTTCCACGCCCGGCGCCGCTTGCAGCGCCTCCAGTTCCCCGCGATGCTTTTCGCTCTTGCCGACGACTCCAATCACGGCTCGTTCCTCCCCCCGGCTCAGATGCGCCTGAAAACCGCACTCCTGAATGCGCTTCACGACGTGGTCAATCTGCTCTTCCGTTGCGTTTACGGCCATGTTGATGATCATTGGATCCCCTCGGAAACAAATTTACCGGCCGGCGCTGTTTCCGCCGATTTGTACGAGCCAAGAACTTTCAGTTCGACTGCATGCTGCGCGAGTTCGGCCAGCGCGGCCGCGAATCCCGGGTCACTTGCCGCGGCTTGCAGGTCGAGATAAAAGCGGTATTGCCACGGCCGCCCGTGCACGGGGCGGCTTTCGATTTTCATCATGTTGATATTGCGGCGTGCAAAAGGCTCCAGGGCGTGATGGAGCGCTCCGGGCTTGTGCGCGAGCTGAAATACGAGCGAGATTTTGTCGGCTGTCGGAAATTCTTGCGGCTGTGCAGCGGAAGGCGCGAGCAAGAAGAAGCGCGTGTAATTTTCGCGGTCGTCTTCCAGATGTTCTTGCAAAATTACGGCGCCGTAGAGTTCAACAGCCCGTTTGCTGGCGATCGCCGCGCGCGCGGAGTCACCGGCGCGCATGACTTCGCGGACGCTTCCCGCGGTGTCTTCAGCGGGAATTCGCTTCAGTCGCGGATGGTCGATGAAGAATTGTTCGCACTGGGCAAGCGCCACGGGATGCGATTCGACGGAGGTGATCCGATCGAGCGCCGCTCCCGGTAAGCCGATCAAGTTGTGCACGATAGGAATAATCACTTCGCCCACAATGTGCAGGCCGCTTTCGACGAGCAGGTCGAACGAGCGATGCACTGAGCCCGCGAGACTGTTTTCCATCGGCGCGAGCACGTAATCGGCCGCCCGGCCGCGAATCGCGGAGAAGGTCGCGTCAAACGTGGGACATGGCACGAGCGCGATGTCCGCGCCGAGCAATTTCAGCGCGGCTTCTTCGCTGAACGCTCCACGCTCGCCCTGAAAAGCGATGCGCGCTGTGGCCGCGCTCTTCATGCCGCGGCTACCTTGCGGCGTTTTTCCGTCAACCGCGTCTTGCCGCGTTTGGGAAGTTCCGTCGAGCCCAGGCCGTGATCGGCCTGAACGCGAATGGATTCGTGCAAGATTTGACTGTAGATTTTGTCGACCGCTTCGCTATCGAGCGGCCCGGGATTCAACTTCTTCATGCGCGTGAGGATTTCCTGTTCGCGCGCGGGGACGCGCAGAGCGATGCCGCGCGCGCCCTTCAGACGCCCGACCTCCAGCGCAAAGCTCGCGCGCACATTCAGCAGATGCAGCAGAGTGGTGTCAATCGCGTCAATTTTCGCGCGCCAGTCGCCAATTTTGATTTCACTCATCCCGCCTCTCCCTTTGCGTCCAACACTTAAAATGACGCCAAAAACAAAAAAGGCCGCGTTCCCTTGAGGGTCGCGGCCGGCTTGGAAGACTTGGTGCGGTGCTTAGTTACTCAGTGATTAGGTGCTCCGCGCGCGTCCCGCCGGCCCGCTCCCCGGTATAAGGGAAGCGGCTAGTAAAAGCGAAACGGTAATAAAGCTTATTACCCACGCGCCTTGTGTGTCCTTTTAAAAGCTTACGCTCCCCCACTATACGAAAGAGGAGGGCGAGCGTCAAGCGCGGCGTGCAGAAATTACATATAAGCCTCTTTTATGAATTTGCCAAGAATTACAAATTGGACTTATCGGTCTGCCGGACGCCTACTAATGAGGACAACATGCAAAGCGACGCCATCAAGAAGGGGATTTCCCGCGCGCCCGCCAGGGCCATGCTGAAGGCCACGGGCCTCACCGACGCCGATCTGGCGCGCCCGCTCGTGGCGGTAGCCAATACCTGGACCGAAGTTACTCCCTGCAATTTTCATTTGCGGCAACTCGCGGAGCGCGTGAAAGCCGGCGTGCGCGCCGCGGGCGGCACGCCCATCGAATTCGACACGATCACAATTTCCGACGGCATCACCATGGGCACCGAAGGCATGAAGGCTTCGCTGGTGTCGCGCGAAGTGATTGCTGATTCCATCGAACTGTTTGTGCGCGCGCACGCGTTCGACGCGGTGGTGGCGATTTGCGGTTGCGACAAGACGATTCCCGGCACGGTGATGGCGCTGGCGCGGTTGAACCTCCCCTCCCTGTCGCTTTATGGTGGCTCGATTCTGGCGGGACATTTCGCCGGACACGAAGTCACGATTATGGATGTGTTCGAAGCAGTCGGTGCGTGCGCTGCCGGCAAAATGACGGAAAAGCAGCTGGGCGAGTTGGAAGACGTGGCGTGCCCTGGGGCCGGAGCGTGCGGCGGGCAATTTACCGCGAACACGATGGCCATGGCGCTCACGTTTCTGGGAATTTCGCCGATGGGCGCGAATGAAATTCCGGCCACGGATCCGCGCAAGGGCAAAGCGGCGTTCGATTGCGGCAAGCTGGTGATGCAACTGTTGAAGGACGACATCCGCCCCAAGCAGATCATCACACGCGAATCGCTGCACAACGCAATTGCGTCGGTTGCCTCCAGCGGCGGCTCGACCAACGCCGTGCTGCATCTGCTGGCGATTGCTTCCGACGCGGGCGTGCCGCTGACGTTGAAAGATTTCGATGATATTTCGGCGAAGACCCCTGTGCTGGCGGACTTGAAACCCGGGGGGCGATTTAACGCGCCGGATATGTTTCGCGCGGGAGGAATGCGCGTGCTGGGGCAGCGTTTGCTCGAAGCGGGATTGCTGAAAGACGGGATCACGGCATCGGGACGAAAGTTGTTCCAGGAAATCAGCGACGCGAGCGAAACGGCCGGACAGGAAGTGGTGCGGCCGCTCGCGAAGCCCATCAAGGCCGACGGAGGCCTGGCGATTCTGCACGGTTCGATCGCGCCGGAAGGTTGCGTGGTGAAACTTGCCGGGCACGAGCGCGTGCTGCACAGCGGGCCGGCGCGCGTGTTCGATTCCGAAGAAGCCGCGTTCGCGGCGGTGCAGAGCCGCCAGATTCAGCCGGGTGACGTCGTCGTGATTCGTTACGAGGGGCCCAAGGGCGGCCCGGGCATGCGCGAAATGCTGGCGGTGACTGGCGCGCTGGTGGGTCAAGGTATTGACGACAAGATTGCTTTGATTACTGATGGCCGGTTCAGTGGCGCGACGCACGGCTTGATGGTGGGTCACGTGGCGCCGGAAGCAGCGAACGGCGGTCCGATCGCGCTGTTGCGCGACGGCGACATCATTACTTTGGACGTGCGCGCGCGGCGGCTGGACGTCGCAGCCAATCTGGAAGAGCGTCGCGCGCAGTGGAAAGCGCCCGCGCCGCATTACACCACGGGCGTGATGGCCAAGTACGCAAAGCTTGTTACATCGGCATCACTGGGCGCCGTAACCAGCGCCGCATAGAAATTGCAATTACAAGGAGAATGACCATGGCGAAAATGTTCTGGGACACCGACACGAATCCGCGCGCTCTCGAAGGAAAACGCATTGCCGTGCTGGGATACGGCAGTCAGGGCCGCGCGCACGCGCTGAATCTGCGCGATAGCAAATTAAATGTGACGGTAGGACTTCGCCGAGGCGGGCCTTCGTGGAAACAGGCCGAGCAGGACGGCTGGAAGCTTACCGGCCCGGCGGAAGCTGTCGAGGGCGCGGATGTAATCGTGATGCTCGCGCCGGACATGGCGCAGCCTGCGCTGTATCAGAACGAAGTGGCGCCCGGCCTGAAGGAAGGCGCCATGATTCTGTTTTCGCACGGCTTCAATATTCATTACGGCCAAATCACGCCGCCGAAAACGGTGGATATCACCATGGTCGCGCCGAAAGGCCCCGGAAACCTGGTGCGGCGAACTTATGAAGGCGGCGGTGGAGTGCCGTGCTTGCTCGCGATTCATCAGGATCATTCGGGCCACGCGTTTGACCGCACGCTGGCCTACGCGAGCGCCATCGGCGGCACACGCGCCGGAGTGATTCAAACCACTTTCGCGGAAGAAACCGAGACGGATTTGTTCGGCGAGCAGGCTGTGCTGTGCGGCGGGGCGCGCGAATTGATTCAGGCGGGGTGGGAGACTCTGGTGCAAGCCGGATATCAACCGGAAGCCGCGTATTTCGAATGTCTGCATGAACTGAAATTGATCGTGGACCTGATTTACGAAGGCGGCATCGCCAAGATGCACCAGTTCGTCAGCGAAACGGCAAAGTACGGTGACATTACGCGCGGGTCGCGGGTGATTGACGAGCACGTGCGCGAAAGCATGAAGAAGATTCTCACGGAAATCCAGTCCGGCGCTTTCGCCAAGGAATGGATCCTGGAGAATCAGACCGGGCGGCCTGTGTACAACAAGCTTCTGGAGAAGGACAAGAACCACCCGATCGAAAAAGTAGGAGCGGAATTGCGCGCGCAGATGTCCTGGCTGAAGCCGGAGACGGCGACGTCCGCAAGAGGTGCCAAATGAAGGGCGCGGAATTTTTGGTGAAGGCTCTCGAACACGAGGGCGTCGAGCTGATTTTCGGTTATCCCGGCGGAGCGATCATGCCGGTCTACGACGCGCTGCTGGATTCGAAAATTCGGCACATTCTGGTGCGCCACGAACAAGCCGCCGCGCTCGCCGCCGACGGCTACGCGCGCGCTACGGGAAAAGTGGGCGTGTGCATGGCGACATCCGGACCCGGCGCGACGAATCTGGTTACGGGGATCGCGAACGCTTACATGGATTCTGTTCCGATGGTTGCGATCACGGGCCAGGTGGCCACTTCGTTGATGGGCACGGATGCATTTCAAGAAGTGGATATTTTCGGTATCACGATGCCTGTGGTAAAGCACAGCTTCCTCGCGAAGACTGCCGCGGAGCTGCCGCGCATTGTGCACGAAGCTTTCCGCATCGCGCGCTCCGGACGTCCCGGGCCGGTGCTGATTGATCTGCCGAAGGACATCGCCAACACCGTTGCCGAATATGATTTCCACGACGACAACACGTGCGAAGAAACCGCCGAACCATCCAAGGAATCCATCACGCGCGCGCTGGCGCTGATGGGCGAGAGCCGCAATCCGGTGGTGTACGCGGGCGGCGGCATCGGCATGGGCAACGCGCTGGCAGAATTTCGCGCGTTCATCGAAACGACGCGCATTCCGGTAGTCGCCACGCTGAAAGGCCTGGGCGCTTTGCCCACGGCGCACGAGCTGGCGTTGGGAATGATGGGCATGCACGGCACGAAGACCGCGAACCACGCGGTGCAGACTTGCGATCTGCTCATTTGCGTGGGCGCGCGATTCGACGACCGGGCGACCGGACGGCTGAACGCGTTCGCACCCAACGCGAAAGTGATTCACCTGGACGTGGACCGGGCGGAAGTCAGCAAGCTGCGCCGCGCCGACGTTCCGGTGATTGGCAATTTGCGCCACGCACTGAAGTCGCTGGCTTGTAAGCTAGTTGATATTGAGCCGTGGCGGCGCGAATGCACCGCTTCGAAAGAAACGCACGCTTGGGATTACGCCGCTCCGGGAACGGAGGTTTACGCGCCCGGCTTTCTGAAAGAACTTTCGGATCGCGCGGGCGACGATTCCATCGTTGCTTGCGACGTGGGCCAGCACCAGATGTGGGTGGCGCAGCATTTCCATTTCAATCGCCCCTCGCAGCACCTGAGCAGCGGCGGCTTGGGCACCATGGGATACGGCCTGCCGGCGGCGATCGGCGCGCAACTCGCGTTCCCCAACGCCACCGTAATTAATGTTTCGGGCGACGGTTCGATCATGATGAACCTACAGGAGCTGGCTACCCTGCGGCGCTATGATTTGCCGGTGAAGATTGTACTCTTCGACAATCGCGCGCTGGGCATGGTGCGGCAGTGGCAGGAATTGTTCCACGACAAGCGTTACAGCGAAGTCGATCTTTCTGACAATCCTGATTTCTGCCGCGTAGCGGAATCCATGGGCATTCCAGCGTTTCGCGTGGAGGATCGCGCGGATGTTTCTGGTGCGATTGACCGGCTGTTCGCGGAACCGGGACCCGTGCTCGCGCACGTGCTGATTCATCAGGAAGCGAACGTCTGGCCGATCGTTGGTCCCGGCCGCTCGAATTCCGAAATGTTGCACCAGCATGAAGTGGCGCGCGAGGTTGCGCGGTGATCAAATTCACGCTACAGGTGCGCGTGAAGCAGAGCGAAGGCGCGTTGGTGCGCATTCTGGGCGTGACGCGTAGGCGGCGATTTGATCTGCTGCATCTGACCGCGGACACCACCGAGGACGGGCACTTTCTGGATATTCAGATGACCGTGCAGGCCGACCGCGCCGAAAATACTCTCGTACGGCAGATCGAAAAGCTTGAGGACGTCTCGCAGGTGGAAGTCGTCGAGCCGGATGATTCCGCAAGCGAGCGTCGAGCCGCGCGTTCTTCCGCGCGCTAACTGACGAATTTCGGCAAATTGATTTAAACTACCGCGTGCCTTCGACGCCCAGTGCAGTTCGCTTCTCTCGCGTGGCCATCCTCGGAACCGGCCTGATCGGCGGATCGTTTGGCTTGGCGTTGCGCAAACATTTCCCGGACACTTCGATTGTAGGATACGACCGCGCGGAGATTTTACAGGCAGCGCTTGCGCGCGGCGCGGTGCAGGAAACTGCGGGCGATCTCGCGAGCGCGGTGCGCAGTGCGGACCTGGTGTTCGTCGCGTTGCCGATCGGAGCGACGATTGAAGCGCTTCCGGCAGTTGCTGCCGCAGCAAAAGATGGCGCGCTGGTGACTGATACAGGCAGCACCAAAGTTGCAATCTGCCGGGCGGCGAAAAATGTTTTCGTTGGCGGTGCGCGTTTTCTTGGCGGCCATCCCATGGCTGGGAAGGAAACATCCGGCATCGCGCGAGCAGATGCTGAATTATTTTCCGGCGCGCGGTATGCGTTGATTGGGTTGGAAGACGATCGAGATCCACGTGTCCAGGGATTCGGGTCGCTCGTGCGCGCGCTCGGCGCGGAACCGGTGTGGTGCGACGCGGATACGCACGATTGGGCTGTGGGCATCGTCTCGCACTTACCGCAACTGTTGGCGTTGGCGTTGGCGCGCGTGGTGGTCGATGAGACTGACGAGACGGGCTTGCCTCTTTCGCTTTCTGGGCCGGGATTGCAGGATATGCTGCGGCTGGCGGGCAGTCCTTACGGTTTGTGGCGCGACGTCGCGCACACCAACACCGAGAATATTGCGCGGGCGCTGGACCGGTTGGAGCAAGCGGTCGAATATTTGCGCACGCGGCTTACGTCCAAGGAATTGGAGCAGGAATTTCTGGCTGCGAATGAATTGTACAAACGGTTGAAGAGAGCGGACTAGAGATAATTAGAAGCGGGCACGGCATGCCGTGCCCCTACCTTCGCTGCCTCCGTATCGCGGCGATAAATTCAAAACGCGGCGCGTCACGGCTGGCGGGGCGCTGCCGGAACCAGGCGTTTGTCGCGGACGTAAAATTCGCGGCCGCGCCAGTGGACGCGCTGGGGAAAGAAGCTGGCGAGCCACACGATGAAGGCGAAGGCGTCGCGCAGCGGCAGCAGCTCCAGGTGTTGGCGCACGCCTACGTCGCGCATACCGTAAACGCCGACGACCCACGCTGAAATTCCTCGCAGCAGCAGATAACCCACGAGCAAGCTGACCGCCCACGCCGCGGACGGTGCGAAAATCGCAGCCAGCAACGCCAGCGGCAACGCTTGCGTGAAAATCAGGCCGAGGTGACCAGCAGGACGCGAAAAGCGGATGCTTAGGTTCCAACGCAGTTGGTGGCGAAATGCGTCGGCCAGGGTCTGGCGCGGATACACGATGGACACCGGGAACGTGCTGAGCTCGACGCGATGGCCGCGCGCGGCGATGCGATTGCCGAGCTCGTAGTCGTCGGAAAAATGGTCCACTAGGGATTCGAAGCCACCGATTTCTGCGAGGCACTTTTTGGTGGTGGCCATGGTGGCGCCCAGAGTGAAATTCACCGGAGCAAACAGCCACGCCACCAACACACCTGCGGTAAAGTCCGTGCTGTTGCCGATCGCTTCCAGATTCGCTGCGAGCGAGCCGTCGGTGAGCCCGCGATAGAGGCATGTGACCGCACCCACCGTCGGATCGTGAAAGGGCGCAGCGATGGCACGTAAATATCCAGGGTCGACGCGCACGTCGCTGTCGCTCACGGCCAGAATTTCGTGTTGAGCTTCGCGCGCCATGCGGCACAGTTTGTTCACCTTGTCGCTGACGCCCAACGGTTCCGAGCCGATCAGGAGATGAATGCGCCGCTGCGGAAAATCGCGCGCCAGTTGTTCAATCATGGGAATCGCCGGATCCTGATCGTCGCTCACGCAAAACAATATTTCGTAATCCGGATAATCCTGCGCGCAAAAGCTGGCGTAGTTCTCGTAGGTTTCGCGGTCCAGTCCGTAGATCGGTTTGAGAATGCTGAGGGGGGGCGTGAAATCCGCAGGAAGTGAAGCGGCATCGCGGCCAAAAAACCGCAGCGCCGCGACGATGGCGACCACGTAAAACGCAAAAGATGCGAGCGCCAGCAACAGCAGCGCGTCGCGAGCAACCGTCCAGGCCATCAGACTCGCTCAGTAGTTCGCGGAGGCGTGTTGCCCACTATCAAAACACCGAGGCAGAGCAGCGCGATGCCGATCCAACGCAAGGGGCTGACATATTCACGCAAGAAAAAATGCCCGAGCAGCGCGACGATGACGTAGGACAGCGAAGAAGCCGGCTGCACGAAACTGAAGTCAGCCCAGGAGAGGACCAAAGTGTAGGAAACAAAAAACGCGAGCAACAGAATCACGCCGAGCCAGACTGTTCCCGAAGCAAACGCCCGCGCAAAGAAATGAAATAGCGACGCGGGATCGTGCATGTTCAAAGCGCCCACTTTTTTCATGCCGTCGGCCAGAAACACGTCGCCCAACGGGCCGAACGTGACCATAAATAAAAGGAAAACGTAGGTTTTCAGATGCAGGCCTTGCGAAGACCTCATGCGCCCTGTGATTCGCCCGCCGCGCCGGAAGCTTGCGGCTCCATGGGGGGCGCTTTCACTTGCACCATGGCTTTTTTCTGCACGCCTTTTCTGGCCACCTTGCGGCGGTCGTGGCGCAGCTTCATGAAATCCACGGCTTCGTGGAACAGGCGTTTGCGTTCCTGGGAATCCCACAGAGCTTCGCGCACGATGCGCCAGGCGACGCGAGGGCGGAAATAATATTCGTCGTAAAAGCGGTTGACGGATTCCACCATGTATTCGCGCGAGAGGTGCGGATACTGGAGGTGCGGAAGCTGGTGGCCCATGTCGTCCGTGATCGCCTCGCCGGCAAGAAAACCTTCGCGCATGCCCTGATCGTAAAGTTCGGTGCCGGGATAGGCGTGGGCCATGGAAACCTGAATCGTCTCGCAGTCAAGTTCCTTAGCGTAATTGATGGTCTTTTCGATGGTCTCTTTGGTTTCGCCGGGAAGACCGATGATGAAATCGCCGTGCACGTGGATGCCGACCTTCTTGCAGTTCTGCACGAAGGTGCGGCCCATTTCCACGGTGGCGCCTTTTTTCAGGTTCTTCAGAATTTGCGGGTCGCCGGATTCGAAGCCGACGATCAGCAGCCTCGCGCCTGAGTCGGCCATGGCTTTCAGGGTTTCGTAATCGCTGTGCACGCGAGCGGTGCAGGACCACTGGAAACCGACGGGCTTGAATTCCTTGCAGAGCGCGAGCACGCGGTCCTTGCGGATGTTGAAAGTGTCGTCGTCGAAGAAAAATTCCTTCGCTTGCGGAAACATCTTGTGCGCTTGCTTGAATTCGCGCGCCACATTTTCCACTGAGCGCACGCGCCAGGCGTGGCCGGAAAGCGTCTGCGGCCACAGGCAGAAGGTGCAGAGAGCCGGGCATCCGCGCGTGGTGTAGAAAGAAACGAACGGATTCAGCAGGAACGGCACATTGTATTTTTCGATGGTGAGATTTTTCTGGTAAACCTCGGTGGCGAAGGGCAGCGCGTCCAACTCGGCAGTCTGCAGCATGGCTCGCTGCGGATTGTGCACGACTTTGCCGTCCTTGATGTAACTCACGCTTAGGATTTCCGAGAGCGGTTTACCTTGCGCGTATTCCACGACGGAGATATCGAACTCACCGCGCACGACGAAATCAATGTCCGGGCTCGCCAGCAGGCTTTCGGCGGGCTTGATCTGCACTTGCGGGCCAACGAATGCGATTTTCAGCCCGGGCTTTTTTTCCTTCATGGCCCGCGCCATTTTCAGGTCGCTCCAGAAGCCGACGGTGGAGGTGAACAGCACGACAAACTCGTAATCCTGCGCAATCGTCACGACTTCCGCGGGCGTGATGTGGTGCGGAGGACCATCCAGCAGGCGGCTACCCTCAAGCATTCCAGCAGGATAAGTTAGCCATACGGGATACCAGTACGATTCGATCTCGCGCGTGGCGGGCCAACGGGAGCCCGCGCCGCCATCAAATTTTTCAAAACTCGGCGGATTCAAAAACAAGGTTTTCATTACAGACGCCATGTACTATTACCCCCCTCAGGGCATCCCAAAAAGACGTATAAATTGCTGTCTAACCACCAACACGTAATTTTACTCGATTTCCGCACTCAGCCCAAGCCATGCTTTTGGCGCGACGTGCTACTGGAACACCTTGGCCAGCTGCCCGGTAGCGCGCAACAACGTCAATTGACTGCGCTGGCGCGCGAAATCCGCATCCAGGAAGGCCACGAACTTGTCGTTCTCATCCAGGCGGACTGCTTCGATATCGCGCAGAGTGGCCCGGCCCTCGTCGAATTTGGCCTGGGTGAGTTGCACGGTTTCCTGCGCCAGCTTCAAATCCAGCCGCGCGACTTCGTAGGTCGCTTCCAGCTCGCGCACGTCCCGCGCTTTCTGCTGCACGTCCGCACGAACTTCCTGTCGCTTGTTTCCCAGCGACATCTCGGAAAGCTGCAATTCGCTTTTCGCCAGCGCCACGTTCGCGCGAGTCTTGGCCGAGAACAGCGGAACGTTAATCTGCACTCCGACCGCAAAATTATTGGCCTGGTACTGGCCACTGTAATATTTCGTAAAATTATTGAAATTGGAGAGAACGCTGTACTGGCCGATGACGCTCAGGGTCGGCCAGTAACTGAGCTTAGCGCCGCGCAGAATATGTTGCCGCGCCATTCGATCATTTTCCGCTTCCCGGATGCCGCGGTCGCTCTGAATCGCCAGATTGGATAGCTCCGCTTCCTGCAGATCGGTCGCGAAAGAGGGTTCTGCGGTGTCCACTTCAATTGCCTGTGTGTCGGCGACGCCCGTCAAGTTCTGAAACTGCTGCGTAAGGGTTTCTTCACGACCTTCGAGCTTGATGATGCGCTCTTGCACGCGTGCCGCGGTTAGTTCGCTGCGGGTGACTTCGATCGCGAGTTCTTGGTTGGCCTCCACGCGCTCGCGCGTGACGCCCAGAATTTTTTCGGCGCTCACTTGTTCCTTGCGCAACAGCTCGAGGGAATGGCGCACTTCGGCGAGCTCCAGGTAAGAGACGGCCGTGCGCACGATCACGTCATCGCGCGTGCGGTCTATCTCCAGTTTCATATTCTTGGCGTGATCTTCCGCAGCTTGCTGCTGGGCTTTCAGCAGGGGATCGAATAAGGCCTGGTTGTAATTCAACTGGAAGACTGCCGGGGGACCGCCGCCGATGGACGGGAAACCATACGTATAAGCGGCGCCGGAGCCTGTATAAAGGTTAGGCCGGAATGCGGAGCGGTCCACGCCCGCTTCATTCAGCGCGACGGTGTATTGCACGCGCGCGAGAGCCAAGTCACGGCTATTCTGCAGCGCGAGCGCGACAGCCTCGCGCATGCTGAGCTTACGATCCTCCTGCGCGCGCGCGGGAATCGTGATGCAAAGCATCAGCAGCAGCACCGTCGTGACGCAGATCGTGAGCGATTTTCGAAATGATGATTTATTCATAACGCAACGATTCCGTGGGCTGCAAACGCGCAGCGCGATTCGCCGGAAGATATCCGAACAAGAGACCCGTGGAACAGGATACCAAAAACGCCAGAACCACCGAGACCCACGACACCGGAATGTGCACGCCCGCCAATTCCGGAACCAGGCTGATCACAATATTCAACACCGCGGGAATCGCGACCGCAATCGCGATGCCCAACAGCGCACCCGTCCCGCTGATCAATAGCGCCTCCATCAAAAACTGGTAGAGGATGGCGACGCGCGGCGCACCGATGGCCTTGCGAATGCCAATCTCGCGCGTGCGCTCGGTCACCGTCACCAGCATGATATTCATGATTCCGATGCCGCTAATAGTCAGCGCGATCGTAGCGATTACGATCAAGATCACCGTGAGCGCCAGGGAAATTCTGCGCGCCGAATCCAGCAGCGAGCCCAGATTCTGCACGCGATATTCCGCTCCCGCGCGATGGCGGCTGCTGACAAGTTGCGCCACTTCCGATGTGAGCAACGGCACATCTTCGGGCCGGTCGGCTTGCACGTAGAAAGTGCGCAGGAAGTCTTCGCCGGTATAGGACTTGATCAGCCCGATCGGCACCAGCACCGAATTTTGCGTGATTTCGGTCTGCCCGAACGTTGCGGTCCTCTCGTGAAACACGCCGATCACCGTGAAGTGCAGGTCTCCAAGGCGAATATCCTTCCCCAGCGGCTCTTCATTCGGAAAAGCCAGATCCGCAAGTTCCCGGGTTAGCAGGCACACCTTGCTGTGCGCCATCATGTCGTCTTCATCAAAATAGCGGCCTCGAACAATAATCAGGCGGCGAATTTCCTGAAAGCCGTCGGTGACGCCCACCAGACTGACCGGCCGGCTGGTTCCGTTCACGACGAACGTCATCGGCGTGTCGTGCGTACCGGCGACCTGCGCCACGTGAGGAAGTGCCGCTTTAATCGCAGCGATATCCGCCACGGTAATTTCGTCGGCTAGCGTGGTGCGTTGCGCATCGCCGGAATGAACCAGCTCGCCATAAATCAGGTTCACGCCCACACCTTCAATCTGTCCGACGATATAGCGCTTTCCCGCGAGCGCCACAGTCACCACCAGCACAATGCAGGCGCTGCCGATAATCACTCCCAGCATCGTGAGCATCGCGCGTACTTTATTGCCGCGCAGCTCCTGCAGCGCCAGGCTCCAGGTTTCGGCCCAGAGAATCGGCGTGGCTTTCGATGCTGGAGTGATGGGGATCACCACTGGATGAGATGCGGTTCGCGCGGTGCGAGTTTCGAGCGAATCTTTCACGGATTTAATGCGCGGATTTCGCCAAGCGATCGAGCCGCGTCTTGGCGTCCTTATCGTTCGGATCGAGTTGCAGCGCCGCGCGATATTGCTCGGCCGCTTCGCTGCGTTTTCCTTGCGCTTCATACACACGGCCCAGCCAGCCGCGTGCGGCGGAGTGCGAAGGCCAATCGCTGCGATCCGGCGTGCTGGCCAGATACGCCTTCAGGTATTTTTCGGCGTCGGCGAGATTTGAATTGGCCAGCGTCAAGGACGCGCCGCGCCAATATCCCAGCCGCGGATCGTTCGGCGCCACCAACGCGGCGGCCTGAATAGCGGCATCCATATCCGCGGGCTTATTCTGTTGTTGAAAGAAGGCGATCACTTCCAGATATTGATCAATTTTGGCGGGTTTGGCGGCCAGAACTTCGCGGTATTCCTTTTCGGCCTGGTCGGATTTCTTCGCGGCGTCCGCATCGTAAACACCGCGCGCCAGATGACCTGCGACTGGATCGATCGCTGCGATGGCTTCCACTTGCGCCTTGGCTTCGTCCTTATTCCCACCCACCACCCACGGCGCTTGCAAATCGTATTCTTCCAAGTCGCGCCGTGCCGCGATATTCTGGGGGTTCAGCTGCACTGCTTCTTCGAATTCCTTTTTTACTTTCCGCGCGTAGGAAAAACTGCGGTCGCGATCGGCCTTGCCGCCGTAAATTCTTCCCAGCCACTGATGGTAAACCGAATTTTTGGGATCGAGCGCGACGGACCTCTCGGCTGCCGTAATCGCATTGTCATAATCGTGGAGTTCGTAATAGGTGCGGCCCAGCCAGTAGTAAACCTCCGCGCTGTTCGGATTTTGCGTGACGGCGGCTTGCAGGGTGGTAATCGCCGCTGAATAGTTTCCGGCGTTGATTTGGCGCTGCGCCGTCTGGATCTGAGCCGTGGCGTCGGTAATTGCGACCGCGCCTGTGAATGACGGCAGGCCGTTCAGCGCAGAGCCCGCTCGCGCCATGGCTTGCGCGCTCGGCGTCGTCGCACCGATCACCAGGAAAGCCACAGCCGCAAAGGCCGCGCGAATTATTTGCTCAATGTTCGCGCTACTTCTAGCTCTGGCGTCCGTCCTTCTCATTTGGCCTCCGCGGCTCGGACCTTCATCCCATCGCGCAAATCCACGTCTCCCGGAAGCGCCACTTTGTCTCCCTGGGCCAAACCTGCAAGCACCTCATATTTATCGGCGCCCGCGACCCCTACCTTAATATCTCGCCGATGCACCGCCTCACCATCGTAGGCCAGCACGAAATGCTGTCCCTGATCGTAACGCACGGCGCCACGCGGAATTACCAGCACGCCGCGCTGCTCATGAACCAGTATGCGCACTTCCACATTCACGTTCGGCAGCAACTCGACTTTGTCGTTATCCACCGAGCAGAGCACCTCACCGACGCTGCGCGATCCGCGCGCGACCACTTGCTTGGGCACCTGCTCGACTTTGCCATTCCAGATGCGGTTGGGCATCGCGTCCCAGAGCACCTGGACGCCCTCATTCTGTCCGAGCGAACCCAGGTCCGGCTCATCCACGAAAGCGTGCACGCGCACGTGGCGCAGGTCCGCCATTTCCGCCAGCACGTCGCCCAACCTCACGAAATCGCCTTTGTGCACCGGCAAGGAATAAAGCGTTTCATCCGCCGGCGCAATCACTGTGGCCGAACGAACTTTTTCTTCCAGCGCGGCGACCAGATCCTGCTGCTGCTTCACGCGCAGGCTCGCAGCTTCGACGGCGACGGCGGCGCGTTGCTCGAGCGCCGCCTTTTTCTGCTGAAAAGTTTGCAGACTGGCGCGCGCGGTCGCGAGCAACGCTTGGTTCTGCGCGACTTCGTCCTGCGTCGCCGCCCCTTTGGTGACCAGTTGCGCCAGCGCCTGCTGCGTTCGTTCGAGGTTGGCAACCTGTGTTTCAGCTTTCTGCACATCCCCTCGCAGCTGCGCTACGTCGTCAGGAGGCCCGCCGGCGCGAGCATTGCGCAATTCCGTCTGCGCCGCCAGCAAGTCCGCGCGAGCTTGCGAAAGCTGCGCGCGTTGGTCCGCGGCATCCAAAGTCAAAATCAGCTGGCCTTTGCGGACGGGTCGCCCTTCGCTAGCTTTCACGTCCGCGACGAAAGTGGGAAATTGAGCGCGGGCAACCGTCGGCGAAATTGGTTCCACCTTGCCATTGCCGGTGATGGACGCGGTCAAATCCTCGCGCGTAACGCTCACAATCTGCACCTGCGGCGCCGGCCCGCGCTCTGCCAACACAATCAGGAGCACGACGCACAATGCCGCGCCGATGCTCGCAATTACCCATTTTGGCTTGCTGATTTCCGGCATGTAATGTTGCGCACCACTACAGCGCAGGCTTCCCCCGAAGTCGTGAAATTGTAGCAGACCCTTTCCCGGCTTGCCTGTGCAAACGCGGCAGGATTGCTCAGGCCCGCATGTCCGCGATACTGTGCCGAATCCGCGCTTTAGAGCCGTGCCCCATAATCGTGCAAACGAAGAGTTGCAGCGTCCGGCGGGATTGGCTTCATGCTAGAATCCGCTGATGAGCGAGCCACAACATACTCAACACTCCGCGCACGGCACTGAGACCAAGCCGGGCGAAAAACCGCCTGCCAAAATCCATCGCGTATGTATTGGATGCAACAACATGTTCGAAGTGACGATGGAAAACTACGAAGCCAAGCACTGCTCGGTCTGCCATAAAGGCTAGCGGGCGAACAGCCGCCGGCGCGTCGCCCCTCGCTTCGTGAGACACACACTCCAATGCCGCACGATTCTGCCGCGCCCAATCTCGATCTCCAGCGTCTAAGCAGGCAGGCGGGGTGGCAGAGGCGCCCGTGCGGCTGACACGCGGTCCGGCGCCGCGCGCGTCGTGCAGCATCAGCGCTGATCCGCCGTAAATGCTAGAATTCCCAATGGGATGAGCGCCGACTCCTTAATTCACGTTCACGAACTCTCGAAGCACTTCCGCACCTTCAAGCGGCGCGAAGGCGTGTGGGGCTCGATTCAAAATCTTTTCGTTCGCGATTACCGCACCGTGGCCGCCGTGGACCGCGTCGGATTCACCATCGAACGCGGTGAAATGGTCGGCTACATCGGACCGAACGGCGCGGGAAAATCCACCACCATCAAGATGCTCACGGGGATTCTGGTTCCCACCAGCGGCGAAATTCGCATTAATGGCTACGTTCCGTACCGCCAACGTCGCCAGTATGTGAAAACAATCGGAGTGGTGTTTGGCCAGCGCACCCAGCTGTGGTGGGACATCGCGGTGATCGAATCGTTTAAGCTGCTGCGGCGCATCTATGATGTCTCGCAGCGCGATTTTGACGAGCGCATGGAGCATTTCGACGCCATCCTTAATATTCGCGATTACCTGCACACCCCGGTGCGCAAGCTTTCGCTCGGCGAACGCATGCGTTGCGACCTGGCTGCGGCGCTGCTGCACAATCCGCCGCTGCTGTTTCTGGACGAGCCAACGATCGGGCTCGACGTGGTAGCCAAAGACCACATCCGCCATTTTCTGCGCGCCATCAATCGTGAATTCCGCACCACCGTGCTGCTGACGACGCACGACCTCGACGACATCGAGGAGCTTTGCCGCCGGATAATGATTATTGATCACGGCAAAGTCCTCTACGACGGGCATCTGGCGCAGTTGAAACAGCAGCTGCTGCGCACCAAGCAGATCAAATTCGTCCTGAAGGACCGCACGCAAGCCGAATGCCTGGACGCTTTCTCGCGCGATGGGCTGGAAGTGGACCAAGTGGACGAATTGACGTATCGCATCCGCTTCGATCGCGTGAAGGTTTCGACGTCCGACCTGATTCGCAAGATCCTGGACGCAGTGGAAGTGCGCGACCTGCTGATCGAAGACGAGCCCATTGAAGAAATCATCAAACGCATCTACGCCGGTGAAGCGCATCTTGAGGTGAGCGTGTGAGCAGTTGGGTGCAAGCGCTGATTCCTTACGCGGAATTTTCGCGCGTGGGGTTCGTCAACATCCTGGCGTTCCGGCTGCGCTACTTCACCGGAATCATCACTTACTTCCTGAACGTCACGGTGTACTACTTCATCTGGAGCGCCGTGTACCGCGGCGGCCTATCCATCGCGGGGTACAACCTAGCGCAGATGATTACTTACGTGAGCGTCGGCTGGATGATTCGCTCGTTCTACTGGAACACGATTGACCAGGAAATGGCGTACGAAGTGATTGAAGGCAAGATCGCCATGGATTTGATCAAGCCGGTTTCCGTGCAGTGGATGTGGATTTCGCGCGCGATCGGCGAATCGGCGTTTCGCCTGGGGCTTTTGACGCTGCCCACGGCTGTCGTAGTCGCGCTGGTATTTCCGGTGCAAGGGCCGGCGTCGCGCGAGAATTTTCTGCTGTTCCTGGTGGCCGTGCTGGGAAGCTTCTTCCTGATGGCCGCGATCAATTTCATGATCGGCACTTGCGCGATTCCGCTGAAATCTATTCTGGCGCTGATCCGCGCGAAGTACTGGCTGATCGAACTGCTCTCCGGCCTGCTGATCCCCATGACATTTTTTCCCGGCGGCGTGCAAAGAGCGCTGGCGTGGCTGCCGTTTGAGCATATTGCCTACACGCCGCTGCAGATTTATCTTGGCAAGCTTGACCGTGCGACGGCTCTGCGCGCGCTGGGAATTCAGTGGCTGTGGGTGATCGCGCTGCTTTGGCTCGCGCATGTGTGGTGGGAACGCGCAGCGCAAAAGATCACGATTCACGGAGGCTAATTCGGAGCGCCGGCGTCTCGCCGGCGTTTTTCGTTGATCGCGAATCTAAACCTGCCGGCGAGACGCCGGCGCACGCAAACCATGCCAACGATAATGCCCATTCCGGAAAAGTCCGGCGTCGCCGGTTTCCTCGACGCCACGCACAGGCATTTCCTGTTGTTCTTCGATTATTTTTCGCAGTATGCGAAGGTGCGCGTCAGCTATCGCGGCGATTTCTTCATCAGTCTGGCGACCAGTTTCGCCGCCACGATCTTTGCGCTGAGTTTCGTCGTGGTCCTGTTCAGCAAAGTACCGCAACTTGCCGGTTGGCGCTTCGAAGAAGTGCTGTTCCTCTACGGCTTCTCGCTCATTCCCTACGGCATCTTCAATATCGTCAGCCTGAACCTCTACGATTTCGGCAACAACTACATCATCGAGGGAAAATTCGACCGCGTGCTGCTGCGGCCGATTTCTTCGCTCTTTCAGGTGTTGTTCGAAACTTTTCGCATCGAATCGCTGCAGGAAGTCGCCACCGGCGTCTTCTGCATGTGGTGGGCCACGCGCCATCTCGGTCTGGCGTGGACTCCCGCCAAAGTCGCCATGTTGCTTTTCTTCGGCCTGTGCGCCGGCATCATCTATATATCGGTCTTCCTGATCCTCAGCACCGTGTCGTTCTGGTTCGAAGATCGCATCGGCGTCCACCCGCCCGTATGGAACGTGATGGCCTTCGGCCGGTACCCACTCTCCATTTACAGCGGCGTGGTGCAATTTTTCCTCTGCTGGATTATTCCCTTCGGCCTCGCGTCGTTCTATCCCAGCGTGCGCATGCTCGGCCGCACCATCTCACCGCAATACGCTCCGCTCGTGCCGGTCGTTGCCGTAGCGTTTCTCACTATCGCAATCTCGCTCTGGAATTTCGGCACGCGCCACTATTCTTCCACCGGCACGTAGGCTTCGTGTCAGCCGCGTAACACCTCCGCTGTTACTGAAACACCGGGACGCCCATTTTCGTAACATCGTTAGGGGTTCACATGCGCTGGCTCACTTGCGTAGCGATCGTCGTGGTCGTCGCACTCGCGCTGCTCTCCGCAGCATCCGGATATATTGGGAACGCCATCGGCCCGGGTGTGTTGCATCCCGCGAACCTGAACCCCGAACGCCTTCAGGAAGCCGAACAAACATTCGAGCGCACGAGCGCCGCGAAAGCAGATTTCACCGTGCGCGCGAACGACGGCATCGAACTGCGCGGATGGAAAGTCGTGCCAGCATCAGCGAACGGCGATTGGGTGTTGCTTTTTCACGGTGTCTCCGACAATCGCACCGGGGACCTGGGCCACGCCGAATTTCTCCTCCGCCACGGCTACAGCGCCGTCATGATGGATTCGCGCGCCCACGGAAACAGCGGCGGCGACATGGCAACCTACGGCTGGAAGGAACGATACGACACCGTCGCCATCACCGATGCTCTATACGCCACGGAGAAAGTTCGCCACCTCTACGCACACGGGGTCTCGATGGGCGCTGCCATCGCGTTGCAGTCCGCCGCCGTCGAATCGCGCATCGCCGCCGTCTCCGCCGAAGATCCCTTCGCCAGCCTTCGCGAAGTCACCTACGACTACGCCGGCCTGGACGTGAGCCCCTTCCTCGGCAAGACGCTCTTCCGTCCCGCTTCGATTTTCGCAATACGCGCGGTAGCAAAAGCAGGCGGCTTCAATCCCGACGAAGTCTCGCCGGAAAATGCGCTAGCGCAACGTCCGTTCCCCGTCCTGCTGATTTGCGGAACAAACGATCACAGAATTCCCTGCCGCCACGCGGAAGCCATTTACAACGCAGCGACTGGACCGAAAGAGTTGTGGATCGTGCAGGGAGCAGGACACGCCTCAGCTCTGGGGCAAGCTCCGGGGGAATACGAAAATCGCGTGGTCAGTTTCTTCGAGAAATATCCAG
This sequence comes from uncultured Acidobacteriota bacterium, assembly GCA_963786205.1. GTDB lineage: Bacteria > Acidobacteriota > Terriglobia > Acidiferrales > UBA7541 > Palsa-295. The sequence continues at coordinate 491,631 of CAWAYG010000005.1, read as the reverse complement.
GCAAACCGTGAGGCGCAGCGAAATCAGGAAACTTTCAGAATCAGAATCACGCGGTCATCTTCGTGCGTGCCGCCTCGCGAGAATGAATCCACTGAGGTCATCACCGCCTGCACGATCTCCTGCGCCGGTAGATGGCGCTCGCGCGTCACCAAGTCCACCAATCGCTGCGTGCCAAACTCTTCTTCCGAGGAATTATTCGCTTCGGTGATTCCGTCGGTGCAGAAAACCACTACATCGCCCGGATGCAGCTTCACGTGCCCGCGCTCGTAGCGCACGCCCGCGAAAAGTCCCACCACCATGCCGCCTTCGGTGAGATATTCCACGTCGCCATTTACGCGCACCACCGCGGGCTGCACGTGGCCCGCATTCACATAGTGCAAGGTGCGGCGCGGCTGATCGAGCAAGCCCACGAACATGGTCATGAATTTCTGTCCGCGCGTATCGGCCAGCATCATGTCGTTCAGTGATTCCACCAGGCGCTCGAGCGAATGCAAATGTGCCAGCAGCGCATGCAGCGTCGCCTGCAGGTTGGCCATCACCATCGCGGAACCGACGCCCTTGCCCTCCACGTCCGCCACCACGGTGAGAATCGTATCCGGCGCAAGCGCGATGAAATCGTAATAGTCGCCGCCGACTTCCAGCGACGGCCGGTGCGCGACGCCAAGTTCAAATCCATCGAGTACCGGTGGACGCTCCGGCAGCAATCCCAGTTGAATGCTGCGCGCCAGCGCCAGATCGCGCTCCATGCGTTGCTTATGCAGCAAATCACGGTGCAGCTGCGCGTTCTCCAGTGCCAGCGCCACATGATCGGAAATCGCGCGGAGCAGGTTCTCGTCCGCGTGTGTAAACGGGCCGGATTTTTTGTTCAGCAGCTGCAGCACACCGATGGTTTCGCCACTTTTACTTCGAATGGGCAAACACAGTAGCGACTTGGTGCGATAACCGAGCCGTATGTCCACTTCGGATTCAAATCGCGGGTCGGCATAAGCATCTTCCAGGTTGACGGGCTCGCCGTGTTCCGCCACCCAACCGGCGATCCCGCGGCTGGTAGGCAGCCGAATTTCATGCGTATCGAGGCCCAGCCCAACCAGCGACCAGATTTCGCCGCGCTCGCGGTCCACCAGGAAAACGGTGCCGCGCTCGGCGCCGGTGTGCCGAGTGGTCAACTGCAAAATAATGTTGAGCAGTTCGGCGAGATCCAGCGTGGAATTCAGCCGCTTGGTGGCTTCCACAATCGTGGAAAGCTCAATCACCGCATGGCGACGCTCGCTGCTTTCCAGCGCCACTTCCGCGTAACGCCGGAAAAGCTCGAGCCATCCGCGCGTCCGAGGATCGAGCGGTCCCTTCGGCCACGCCTCCAGAATTCCTACCGGCTTCGCTCCGTGTCCCAGCACCCAGGCGCAGCTGTCGCCGTTTGTTCCCGGATCTTTTCCCTGCAGAATTTTCTCGATGCGCGCCGCGTCCGGCTTGGGAAGCTCGCCGCTTTCCTGCCATACCGACGGCAATCCGCCCACCACCCGCCACAGCCGCGCGCCTTCCAACCGCCCTGGCGCGGCCAGCACGCACACCATCTGCGCCGCGAGTTCGCCCGGTTCGGTTTCCGGATTCAGCGTCGCCACTACCTGTTCAAGGGTTTCGAGCGGCAGGCCGCCTTCGCTGGGTTTAACGGGTTTGCGCTTCACGCCGTGTTTCCCTTGTACTGGATCACCAGGATCGTGATGTCGTCGGATTGCGCGGCGCCTTCGGTGAATACGCGCATGCCTTCGCGGATGGCATCGCCGAGCTGCGTGACGTTCTCCCCGGCAAATTCTTCCACGATCGTACGGAGCCGGAACTCTTCGAACAATTCATTGCGGGTGTTCGTCGCTTCCGAGACACCGTCCGTGTAGATGACCAGAAAATCGCCCGGCTCGAACTGCACACGCGCGCTCTGGTATTCAGCTTCGGAAAACATTCCCACGGGGAAATTCGCCGAGCCCAGACCTTCCAACCCGCCGGCCTTGCGTTTCAGCAGCGGCGGCACGTGCCCGGCATTCACGTACTCGAAGCGACCCAACTTGTCCAGGACACCGTAGAAGACGGTGGCATAGCGATCTTCGCCCGTGCGCTCGCACAAATATTGATTCACGCGCGAAAAAACTCCGGGCAGCGAAATATCCATCGCGGCGGTGGTGAAGAAAACGCCTTGCAAGAGAGTGGCCAGCAGTGCGGCCGTAACGCCCTTTCCCGAAATATCGCCCACAAAAAATCCATGGCGGCCCCCGCCGAGCCCAATCACGTCAAAGCAATCGCCGCCGACGGAGTGGCAGGAGAGCGTGGAACCAGCCACCGCAACCTCCGGCAAATTGGGAAGCGATTTGGGCAGAAGCTGCTTCTGAATCTGGCTGGCAATTTCGATTTCGTGATCCAGACGCTGCTTCGCGCGGGACGACGCAAACAAGCGCGCATTTTCCACGACGGTCGCGGCCTCGCGCGCCAGTGTGCGCAATACTTCGCGGTCCAGGTCGGAAAACGCGCTGGACGGCACATGGCTATCCAGATACAGCACGCCGAGCAATTCGCCCTGCCGCGTGGAAATCGTGGCGTCCAGCGTTTCGATTACCGGCAGCTTATCCACCGGAATCGCGATCACCGTGTGCAATTCCAGCCGCGCGACGCTCTCCTGCTGGCTCATCCCGCCATCTTCACCAGTATCGCTGACGATCAATTCGCGACGCGTCTGCGCCACGCGCTTCACGACCGATTGCGAAACTTGCAATTGGTCCGGGCGCAAAGTGCGCCGCTGCGCGTCGCGCGCCACGATCATCTGCAATTCATGGTTGTCGTTCGCCAGCAGCAGCACGCCGCGTTCGGTGCGGGTCACTTGAATCGCCGCATCCACTACAGCGGTTAGCACATCTTCCAGCGAGAGCCCGGTCCCCAGCGTGCGCGCCACTTCCAACAGTACGCCCAGGTGATACAGCTCGCGCGAACCGGAATGGCTCGGCGCCGGCGCTTCTACGCGCTCGACCAATTCCTCGATCGTCGCGCCCTCGCCCAGGAATTCAAGCTTGTAGGAATCCGCCATGCCGAAATCGATCTGGTCTTTCGGCACCAGCTCGTGCTTGATCACCTTCTGGCCGTTGACGAACGTTCCGTGACGGCTGCCCATGTCTTCCAGGACCATGTTGCCGTTGACGGAAAGTATCTGCGCCTGCTCGCGGCTGATGCGGCTGTCGCGCAGGGTCAGTTCGTTGCCGGCTTGCCGTCCTATCCGGAACGGCGTGGTGCTGATGGCGACTTCCCGGCGAACACCATTCGGTTCTATAACAACGAGTCGTGCGGCACGTGGCATCGGTTTTAGTTGCTTTCTCGGGGGCCAGCAGAGTGAGAGCTCGCCCAGGAGCGACTCGGCTGGCACCGCACATGGTAGGTAAACTCGCGCCCGAAGTAAATAGCCGCTGCCTTTTTACAGCCGTTTTCCGCTGGGCCGTACAGTGTCACATTGGGTCATATCGGGCCCCGCTGTTGCCGTGGTTTCTCCGCCCATGTAGAATCCCGTACGGTTAGAGAAAACTTGATTTTCGTTCACGGAAAGGGCCTTGCGCGGGGCGGCTCGGCGTATTTTCGGCAGTCCGGGCTGTCGCAAACGACTCGGGAGACTTAATGATCAAAGCTGTTGCCGCCGCGGGATTGATTGCGGCGCTATTGCTCACGGCGCCTGCGGCCGAAAAAGAATGTGTCCGCGTTGAAGATGCCGGTCGGGTGATGAAAGAGATCATGAACATCCCGGACGACATTCCCAAGAGCGTTATCGGCAAGGCGGAATGCGTGGTAGTGCTTCCTTCGGTGGTGAAATTGGCCTTTGTTCTGGGCGCGAGCTACGGAAGAGGGCTGATGACTTGCCGGAGCGGCCCCAATTTTAAGGGGCCGTGGGGCGCGCCTACGATGATGGCGCTTGAAGGCGGCAGTTTCGGCGTGCAGTTGGGCGGGCAGGCCACGGACTTCGTCCTGCTGCTGATGAACGACCGCGCTGCCAGCAGCATTCTCACCAGCAAAGTGAAATTAGGAGCCGATGCTTCCGTGGCGGCAGGTCCGGTAGGACGCAACGTTACGGCCGAAACCGATGTGCGCATGCGCGCCGAGGTATTTTCCTATTCGCGCGCGCGCGGGCTTTTCGTGGGCATCTCGCTGGCTGGTTCGACGCTCCGCCCGGACAATTACGCGAACACAATCTTGTACGGGAAACCCGTGGAAGCGAAGGACGTCGTGCTTTTCGGCAAGGTCCCCGCGCCGGATTGCGCCCGGCTGTTGATCGCCACGCTGAATCAGAAATCGCCCAAGAATCTTTCGGGGGATTAGTGCGCGCGGCCTCTGTAGCGGCGGTCTTCAGACCGCCATTGGCACTCGCCGCGGTAATCTTCTGCGCTGTCTTCGCTACATCCACGCCGCCTGCAACGGCGCAAAGCAACTCTGCCAACGTCACCTCCTACCAGATTGATGTCGACGCGGCCAAGCAGTGGATTGACACCAAGATTGATCTCCGCGCCGGTGAAAAGCTGCGCCTGACCGCCACGGGGACCATCGCGTATCCCCCCGATAAAAAACATCCCGACGGCCGCACGTTTGGCCCGGACGGCCTCGCGCGCGGCTTCGGGGATTTAATTCACGCGTATGCAGTGAGTGATGCAGGCCACGGCTCTCTGATCGGGCGCCTGGGCAACGACAATGTCGCGCAACCGTTCGCAGTCGGCGAGAGTGCGGATTACGAAGCGCCAGTAGCGGGTCGGCTATTCCTGGGGATTAATCAGAGCTTGCGCGACGCGGAAAACGCCAAAGGAAATTTCCAGGTGAAAATCGCGGTGCTCGATCCTGGCCTGAGCACCGCTGCGACGATGGCCATTGGCGGGCCGCCAGAAACGCCCGTGCCAGAGATTACTCCTGCACTTCTGCGAAAAATCCCGCGGCGCGTGTCCGACCCGCAGGGCAAGGCCGGAGACATGGTCAACATCCTGCTCGTCGGCACGCAAGAACGAGTGGTGCAAGTCTTCACCAGAGCCGGCTGGGTGAGCGTGGATCGTTCCGTGCAAGACGCCGTGATGAACGCTGTGATTGATTCGCTCGAGAATAAAGATTACCTCACGATGCCGATGAGTACGCTCTACCTCTTCGACCGGCCGCAGGATTATGGCTTTGCTCACGCCGAGCCGGTGCGCGTAGCGATGTCGCGCAATCACCTGCGCGTCTGGAAATCGCCGTATCTGGTGGACGGGCGCCCGTTGTGGTGCGTCGCCGCCACGCACGATATCGGCTTCGAGCGCGATGAGCGCAACAACAAGGTGACGCACAAGATCGACCCGGCAATTGATGGCGAGCGCGAGTACGTCAACGACACACTGTCGCGCACCGGGCTGGTCGTGCAGCGCACTCACGTGACCCCCGCCGACCCGGTCACCAAAGCCAGCACCGCAACCGGCGGCAGCTTCCACTCCGACGGCCGCATCCTCGTGCAGGTGCTGAAGGACGCAAACGCGACCGGCAAGAGCGATTGAGCGGGGCACGCCCCTTTTGCCTGCATCAAAATTCCAGCAAAGCAAGGAGAAAATTGTGAACACCAACGTGATTCAAGCGGTAATGGCCGAAACGCAGGCGGGCAAGTTGGTCTTCCCCGAAGTGGTACGCAGGCTGCTAGAAATTGGCGTGGAATCGTATTTCTGCGATCTAGCGAAAGGCACGGAAACGTTCTACATGCGCGACGGCCAGACTCACGCGGAAAAAATGATTCTTCCCATGGCGCCCATCGCCGAGGAGTTCTCGTCACCCGGCCTGCTCGTGGCAATTCGCGAAGCGCAGGCGGACACGATCCGCTATCCGGAATTTGCGAAGCGCTCCGCCGCGGCAGGTGTGATCGCCTACTGGGCCTTCCTCACCGGCAGGAAAGTCATATACTTCGGACGCAAAGGCGAATCGCACACCGAGGAATTTCCGCACGCCAAATCGTAGAGAATTGTCGGAGCGCAAGAGCTCCAGTACTCAGTCACCAAACAGGTGCTTAGCAATTGCATTGGCAATCTCTCGGACGGGAGAATCGTCCTCGTTCGCCAAGACAATTATGACGGAATGCTGGTCAGGATAGCGCGCCTCGAAAGCAGCGAATCCTGGATCACCACCTTCGTGATACTCCTTCCGACGTCGCGAAGCTTCGACGAACCAGCCATAGCCATAGCTGCCCGGTGGGTGCGGTGTAAACATTAACTCAAGGGAACGCGCACTTAGTATACCGGGCGCATCGAGAGCTTTATTCCACTTGAGCAAGTCTTCTCCAGTCGTGTAGATTCCTCCAGCACCAGTTTCCATACTTCTGTCAAAATACTCCCGACGGATCAGGCTGCTGCCTTCGCGGGAATATCCTTCTGCCATTTTAGGCACGATGGCGTTCATGGTTGCGAACCCCGAATGAGTCATCCCCAAGGGTTCGAGAATATGATGGGCCAAATACTCTGAGTACGTTTCTCCAGAAATCTTCTCGATGATGTAGGCAAGTAGATAGTACTCCGTGTTCCGGTATTTCCATGAGCTACCCGGCAGAAAATCTAGGGGTCGATCACGAAACGTCTTGACCTGCTCAGCGGTTGTATATGGGGCGCATTTCCCCTTGAAGAAATTCTCCCATTCATCCTCAGGAAGCCCGGAAGTGTGAGTTAGAAGGTGATGGATAGTCATGCCTCGCCAGCTTGGAGGGCTCTCGACGTAATACTTGCTCACCGAATCTTCGACATTCAGTTTGCCGGCATCAACGAGTTGCAGAATTGCCGCTGCCGTAAATTGCTTGCTCAATGATGCCATCTCGAATTTCGTGTCGGACGAATTGGGGATTCGCCACTCCTCGACTGCCGAGCCGTAACTTTTCTCGATAAGCACTTTGCCGTCCCTCTCGGCCACAATAACGCCGCTAAAGTGTTTGGCAGGAGCGAGAGCGTTCACATAGGAATCGGTCCATTCGCTTAATTCCTGGGACCGGGAGAGCGTGGCAGAGCTGAGGACAAATAGAACTAGGAGAAACAATTTCGAAGTCATCGCAAAGAAGCCTGCCTCCCGCAACGCGCGTTTGCAACGAGCAAGGATCACTTTTGTTCGCAGTCAGTCTGCGCATATTAGAACAGATTTGATTTCAAATTGTCTGAACTGAGTCACAACCCGACAAATCGCGCAATCGGAAGCTGAGCCACCACATGATTCTCCCGCGCGTTGACCCTTCGCGGGCTCCGCCGTCTTACGGCTTTCACTGCCAGCTCGCCAAAAGCATTGCCTCCGCGCATGATTTCACTTATGATAACTACCCCGCCCTCAAGGACCCCCTATGACCGGGCCATTTTCCAGTTTTTTTGATTTGCGTGACAATCCCTTCCGTGCCAATCCTGATCCGCGCTATTTGTTCCTCACCCGGCAAACAAAAGAAACCCTCGATCAGATCATCGAAGGAATTCGCACACGCAAGGGCTTGCTTTTGCTTACCGGCGAAGTCGGGACGGGCAAGACTGTGCTGCTCAATCGCCTGATGGAGTGGCTCGAGCAGGAGCACATGCCCAAAGCATTCATTTTCAATTCGCATTTGAAGGCCAGCGAAGTGCTGGAATTGATCCTGGCGGATTTTGGTATTCCCTTCAACACGAGCCGCGGAACGCCGCTGGCACACCTCCATAGTTGGCTGCAGGATCGTTCCTGCGCGGGCCAGACGCCGGTCTTGTTCGTTGACGAAGCGCAAGGGCTTACGCTGCGCACGCTCGAAGAGCTGCGCATGCTTTTGAACCTTCAAACGAACGAGGGGAGCCTGCTGCAGATCGTCCTCTGCGGCCAGCCGGAATTCGAGGAAACTCTGAAGCGTCCCGAGTTGCGTCAGTTGCGCCAGCGCATCGCGCTGCGTTGCCGCACCGCACCGCTGACGCTCGCGGAAACTCAGGAATATATTGATGCGCGCCTGCGCATCGCGGGCGGCTCAGGTGCCGCGGTGTTCCACCCGGAAGCGGTGCAGGCGTTGTTGCTTTATTCGCGCGGACTCCCGCGCGTCCTCAATGCTCTGTGCGAACGATCCCTGATGCGAGCCGCGCGCGAGAAAATCCGCCCGGTGCCCGGACGCGTGATCGGTGAAGCCGCCCACGAACTTCAATATGACGAGTTCAGGCCGTACGCGCCGCATTCAACTTCCGATGACGCGGTCTTTGCAGGCGTGTTTGAACAACCGACGGGTTTTGCGGGAACTGCGGAATTTATCCCGGCAGCCGCTCCGTTCCGCCAAGACGAACCGTTCGACGCCAAAGCGCCCGCTATCGCGAGTCCCGAGCCAAATCGTCTCGCAGCAGCCGCCGCGGCGAGTGGATCCGCACGCACGTCGTCCGCTCACGTTGCCACTCACTGGCCAGATCGTGAACCCATTTCAGCCGCGCCACGAATTTCGCAAGCGCCCATCGCGTTTCCTTCGCCGAGTCACCGCCCGCCGCCATCTCCGGCCTCGGCTTCGGAAGAAATTATCGCCCGTCTAGCGTCGACATCACACGCCTCCGCGCCGAGCGAACCGCGAATCGTTGAACGCACCGACGCTCCGCGTGTCATTGCGCCTCTTCCCGTCGTGCGCCAGGAAGCAGCGAACCGTGGGAATGATTTTCGCGATCGATGGGGACACCGATTCGTCTCCGCGACAAATAGCCTGAAATCCGCAATCTCCGCAATCGCGTCGGCATCGCGTGTTCGTCTGACGCAACTGCAAACACACGCTCACTCATCATTCCGATCTCTTTCCGGGCAATTGTCAGTGTGGCGAAAAAAGACCTGGAGCGTGACCAAGATCGAATTCCATTGGCCTGCTTTCGCACCATCTTGCCTGCGATGGTTGCGAGCGCCATCCAATGCAACGCGCCGCCAAGCGGTGCCAAAACCGCAACGGCCCGCGGCGCAGACCGGGGCGGCCACGCGCATTCCGGCAACGCAGCCTCTCCAGAGTTGCCCCCTGCCTCTCGCGAGCCGCTCGCAGTTCGTTCGCGGCCCCGAAAAGGCGCCGCGCTTCACCTCCTCCATCTTGCAGTGGCTGCAGGAACCGAGCCACTCAGTGCGCGAGCGCAAATCGACGCGCAAATCGAGTACCCACCTGCCTTAGCGCGGTTCCGCGCGCGGAATTCTCAGCCGCACCCGAACCCTGAGGCGGTTCCTGCCACGTTGACGTCTCCGTGACCGCGACCTATGATGGCGCGGTTCTCTTCCCCAGGAGATGCCTCGTGAACTTCGGCCGACTTGCCTTGCTGCTCGTATTTTCAATCGCTGTGCTGACTGCTTCCGAGTCTCCGGACACACGCGAAATCACCGATCCGAAATCCGTCACCTCGCTGCCCGCTCTGGGAGCGATCCCAATTCCGGTGGACGATCTTTTCTACACGCGCTCCGTCAGCGGCGGCGCGTGGTCGCCGGACGGCAAGCAAGTCGTCTTCGGCACGAACCTTACCGGCCGCAACAATCTGTGGAAAGTTAGCGCCGCGGGCGGCTGGCCGATCCAGCTGAGCCAATCCGACGACCGCCAGTCCAGCGCCACATGGTCTCCCGATGGAAAATGGATCGTTTTTCAATCCGATCAGGGCGGCGGCGAAATTTACGATCTCTTCGCGATTCCCAGCGACGGCGGCGAAGTCGTGAACCTGACCAACACGCCCGAAATCTCCGAAATCGGCGCGGTGTGGTCGCGCGACGGCAAGACCATCGCATTTGCATACAAACCGAAGACCGCCTCGGCCACCGATATCGCGGTCCTCGACTGGAAAACGCGCGCGGTGCGCAACCTGACGCAGGAGAAAACCGCGAACCACTTGTGGAGCAACGCCATCTGGAGCCCGGACGGCAAATTCATCTACGCCACGCGTTTCAACGCCGGCTTCACCGATTCAGACGCGTACCGCATTGATGCCTCGACCGGCGCGCTGGAAAATATGTCGCCGCACGAAGGCGATCACCGCACCATGGCCTCCGCCATTTCGCCCGATGGCAGCACCCTGCTCGTCGCGTCGGATCGCCCCGGCGGTTACAGCAACATCGCCGAAATTGACGTGGCGACCAAAAAACTCACCTGGGTGACCGATCTGAAGTGGGAAGCAAACGCGGGAGATTTTTCGCCCGACGGCAAACAATTTACCTACGAAGTGAATGAAGACGGCCGCAGCGACGCTTATCTCGCCGACAGCGCCACGCGCCACGGCGCCAAGATTAATTTGCCCGCCGGCCTTAACAGCTACGCCGGAAACCCCTCGCCTTTCGCGCACTTGGGCGCGCGCCTGCTGGTCTCGCACCAGAGCTCCACGCAGCCAGGCGATCTGTGGGTTTACGATAACGCGCAGCGCAGCGCGCGTCAGCTGACTTTTTCCGCCATCGCGAGCCTCACCGCAGCGAAAATTCCACCTTCGCAGCTGGTGCACTATAAAAGCTTCGATGGAAAAATCATCAGCGCCTTCGTGTGGGTGCCGTTCAATCTGAAGCGCGACGGCTCGAATCCCGCGATCGTGCTGCCGCACGGCGGCCCCACCGGCCAGACCACGGATGTCTTCAATCGCACCGTAGTAGCTCTCGCGACGCGCGGATATATTTGCATCGCACCGAATGTGCGCGGGTCAACCGGCTACGGCATGGATTTTCAGCAGGCCAATGTGAAGGACCTCGGCGGCGGCGATTTGCAAGACGAAATCTACGGCGTGAAATTTCTGGAGGCGACGGGGTACGTGGATCGGAAAAAAATCGGAATCACCGGCGGCTCCTACGGCGGCTACATGACGCTGATGGCCATCGGCAAGGCGCCGGACATCTGGGCCGCGGCTGTGGAAGAATACGGCATCATCAATTGGCTTACGATGCTGCAGCACGAAGACCCGTTCCTGCAGCAATACGAAAAATCCCTGCTCGGTGATCCGGAAAAAGATCGCGCGATTTACGACGCCGATTCGCCGCTCACCTATATCAAGAACGCCAAAGCCCCGCTGCTGGTGCTACAGGGCGACAACGACATCCGCGTCCCTAAGGAAGAGGCAGAACAAGTGGTGAAGACGTTGCAGGACTCCGGCAAAACCGTGGACGCGCATTACTACTCGAACGAAGGCCACGGTTTCGCCAAACGCGAAAATCAAATTGACGCGGTCCGCCGCACGATTGACTGGTTTGACCGCTACCTAAAGGGCGCGAAGTAGCGTCTAAGCGGGGCAGAAGCAGCAAGGGGTGCTAACGTGCGGTTTCTGCCTCGCGGTGTCGCAGTCTCTATTTGTGTCGCACTGCTCGCATTTGCGGCCCCGTCAGGCGCACCCGCTGTAAGAGAATCGCTGCCTGATTCCTCCGCGAAAGTTCCGCTCGCGATCACTCACGTCACCATCGTCAATCCGCAAGGGCCGCCGCAAAAAGACATGACCGTGCTTGTTTGCGGCGGCGTGATCGAATGGATCGGCGGCTCCGCTGACCCAAAACGCCCCGCGCACAAAGATGAATGGCAACTCGACGCGCATGGAAAGTTTCTTATTCCCGGCTTGTGGGACATGCACACGCACCTCGCCGGAATTAGCGCCGACCCCGCCTGGTCGAAAAACGTGCTACTCCCGCTGCTAGTCGCGAATGGGATTACTGGCATACGCGACATGGGCGGTGATCTTCATGCGCTGCGGCAATGGCGCCGCGATATCGCTTCCGGCGTGCTGCTGGGGCCGCAAATTGTCGCCGCGGGTCCTATGCTCCTGCCTGCGCCGCGGCCCGGCAAGGCGAAATCCACAGACCCCTCGATTTTAGAAGTCGGCAGCGCCGCCGAAGCCCGCGCCGCGGTGGATGCGCTGCAGAAACAAGGCGCCGACTTCATCAAGGTGATTCAACTCTCGCGCGAAGCGTATTTCGCCGTCGCGGAAGAATCGAAAAAAGACGGCATCACGTTCGTCGGCCACATTCCCACAGCTGTCACCGCCAGCGAGGCCTCGGCAGCCGGCCAGAAAAGCATCGAGCACATCCTCTATAGTTCGCTCGCGCTGGACTGTTCAAGCCAGGAAGCCGACCTCCGCCGGCGTCTGTTGGAAGCTGCCGCGAACAAAGACGACTCCGACGCCGCGGTGTACGACGACGCGGATGAAACGTTCTCGCCGCAGAAAGCCGCGGCACTTTGGGCCACCTTCAATCACAAAGGCACCTGGGTCACACCTACGCTGTACTCCATTTCGATGCTGGCCCATTCGCCGCAGCAATCGCCCGATGATCCTCTGCTAGCCTACGTTCCGCTCGCGCTGCAAAAAGAATGGCGTCCAACGAGTTTGCCTTCGCAAAAAACTTTGTCACAGGCTGCCTGGTGGAAGAGGCAGTATGAAAACGACCGTAAGTTGGCGGGCGAGATGCATCGCGCAGGCGTTCGCCTGCTAGCCGGCAGCGACTCGCTGGATCGCTACGTTTTCCCCGGCAGCAGCTTGCAGTACGAACTCCGGGAACTAGTCGCGGCAGGACTTACACCGCAGGACGCCCTGCAAACCGCCACAGAAAACCCCGCGGAATTCCTAGGCAGAAAAGATGTCGGAACGATTGCCGCAGGCCTGCGCGCCGATATGGTTTTGCTGGATGCTGATCCTTTGCAGAACATTGAGAACACGCAGAAAATTTCAGCGGTAATTCTGGCCGGACAATCTCTTTCGCGCAAAGATCTCGATGCATTGCTGGAAAAAGCGCGCGCAACATCAGCCGCGTGGCAAGGGAAGAGCGCGAAGCAGTAATTCGTCAGACCAGCGAAGCGCCGGACGCCGATCGCGACGCCGGCGATTTCGACAAACGTGTCTGGCTATCCCGTGCGTCGCTCAGCCGCCGTATCGTTTCGCGAAGCCGCACGGCCAAATCCACCACGGTCTGCAGTCGCTGCGTATCTGCCGGCGGCAGCCGCACGCCGTGAGAAAGCAACAGCTCCGCGTTGCCCAAGATTCCGGTAAGCGGATTGTTGATCTCGTGACGGAAAATTTCCGCCACGTCGTCCGGCATTTCCGCCCACGGCGATCCACCGGACGATTCGGACCGCTGGGCCCAGCGCAAGCGCCGCTCCACCAGGCACGCGGCCAGCGGAATAAACTCACCGCGGCGTGCCACGAATTCCACTTCGCCCTCCGCCACCATGCGCAGAATCTCCCCCTGTCGTTCCGCAGCCGCGAGCAAAATCACCGGTGCAGTTTTCGTCAATTGCCGCAGGAGTTCGGCAACCGGCGCGCCCTTCAGCTATTCGTCGTCCAGCAGAATCACGCGCGGCGAATCCTGCTCCACTCGCTCGTAAAGTACACATACCTAGTCCATTGCACTATTCGGACCAAGTGGCTTGCACATAACTCATTCTTTATCAATGTGGTGACAACGTGGAGGGTGAGAAAAAAGAGAAGAACTTCCCACTTCGAAACAGAGCTTCCCGTCAAGGGACTTTTCGCCGAGTGCGATGCGATCTGCGTTATCGCGGAGTTCGCGAAGTTCGCGGCGTTTCTGTGGGCGCCACTGCGGTTATCAATTCGGTTGGGTTTGCGCGTCGTACTGCTTGAGCTTACGGTACAGCGTCGTCTTGCCGATCCCCAGCATGCGCGCGGCGGCCAACTTGTCGCCCCCTGCTTCGCGCAACGCGCGCAGAATCGCGCGCCGCTCCAGTTCGTCCAGCGGCAGCAGTTCGTCATTTTGCGGCAGCCTGTCTCCGCTGCCGTACTGCAAATTCGTGGGCAGGTCACCTGCGTGCAGAATAGGACCGGAACCTAGAGCGAAGGCTCGCTCGATCGCATTTTCCAGCTCGCGCACATTTCCCGGCCAGTCATAAGCCATCATTCGCGCAATAGCATCCTCGGAAATCGTGCGCATCCGACCATTCGCCTCGCTGAATTTCTACAGGAACGAATTTACCAGAATGGGGATGTCCGTTTTCCGTTCGCGCAACGGCGGAATCTTGATTTGCACCACATTCAACCGAAAAAAAAGATCCTGGCGAAATGTGCCCTGCCGCACCGAAGCATCCAGATCGCGGTTGGTCGCCGCAATAATTCGCGCCGATAGCGGTATGCGATCTGTGGAACCCACCGGCCGCACTTCTTTCTCCTGCAGCGCGCGTAGCAGCTTGGCCTGCATGTCAAACGGCAGATCTCCAAGCTCATCCAGGAACAATGTTCTGCCGTCGGCGATTTCCATCAGCCCTTGTTTCGCGTGCAGCGCGCCGGTAAAAGCGCCTTTCACGTATCCGAACAATTCCGCCTCGATCAACCTGGGCACCAACGACGAACAATCCACCGGAATGAACGGCTTGTTCCGCCGTACGCCTGAAAAATGCACGGAGCGCGCAACCAGTTCCTTGCCCGTGCCGCTCTCGCCCAGAATCAGCACCGGATACGCATGCTGGCTCACTCTTTCGATCAAGCGGTACACGCGCTGCATCTTCAGCGAGACACCAATCAAATCCGCGAACCCCGGCCGGGTGCGCAATGTCTCGCGCAGCACACGATTCTCCTGATCCACGTCCAGCAGCCGGATCATGCGGTCCAGCTTGCTGCGCAATTCCGGAATGTGAAATGGCTTGGTAATGTAATCCGCAGCCCCCAGACGCGTCGCTTCCACCGCGCTTTCAATCGTGCCGTACTGCGTGAGCACCAGACCGCCGTCTGCGGATAGTTGCTGCGCACGCGCTTCAGCAGTTCCAGGCCGCCGATCTGCGGCACGCGCAGGCCCGTGATCAGAATATCCACCGGCATCTGATCCAGGATTTCCAGTGCCTGCTCCGTCGTCGAAGCGGTGCGCGTGCGTAATCCCGAGTCGGTCACCACGTCGCGGCACAAACTTCTGGTTGCATCCTCAGCATCCACAATCAAAACCGTCGCCGCTATCGGCCGCTCCGCTGTGAACACCTGTCCTACCGCCATGGTATTCGGTCCCCTTTTCCTTTTTCGTTTCCCGCTGTCATTTGCAACACAAGCACCAAATGGGAACGATTCCGGATCTGCCCGATCTAACAGTGTTTAAGTGTCGATTCGGCGCAGAGTGAGGCGCAGAGTGTAGGGTCGAAATGGAACAATTAACAAGTCCGTAATAGTACGCAGACGGTTAAGTCTATTTCCACGTAGGCTGTACAACATTGGAAACACCGAAATTTCAATGAGGGAAAATCTCGACAACTGGCTTACAACTGGCTTTGCATCACGCGTGCTTCGACAGTTTTCCTGCCCGTCCAGTGACCTTTCGTCGGACGTTTAGTGGCCGCCGGTGGTGCGGATCGCGCCCGTGGCGAACGTTTTCGACGCGGAATCGCTCGAAAAATCGAGAACGTATAATCCGTCGTTCGCGGAGCCCCCGTAAATGCGGTTCGCCGCGCCCACCGCCACCAACACCGGAAACTGGACGTCGCCGGCACGCGCTGCGCCGACGGTTACGCCCTGTTTCACACGCGTCCACGTCACGCCCTCGTCGCGCGAAATGTACAAGCCCGCCGCTTGCATCGAGACCAGCCAGAAATCCGGCCGCGTCAGCAAGGCATCCGCCAAGCCGCCGGGCAGCCCAGCCTGCGCCTTGGTCCAACGATTTCCAGCGTCGCGCGAAATGTACAGACCAGTGCGTGCCACTGCCAGCAAGGTATTGTCGCTAGTCCACTCAAGTCGTATCGCGCCGCCCGATTCGAGCGGAAGATCATGCCAGACCCATGTGCGTCCGGCATCTTCGGAAAAAACCATCCCGCCCGAAGATACCAGTCGAATCTGTTGTCCGTCACTCGATGCGCGCACGGAACCGACTGGCAATTCTCCCGGCCCAAAGGGCAGCGCCCTCCACGACCTGCCGAAGTCGTGCGACACGAAAAGCCCCTGCTCGGTAGCGGCGAACCAGTCCGAGTCGACAAAAAACATGTCGTTCACCACCGGCCGAAAAACGCGAAGTTCGCCCTTCACGCGCGGTGAATCGCTCGTCGAATCCGCAAGCGAAAAATCTGAGACGACTCCGATGCGCGCCCAAGTGCTGCGCTGCGTATCGAATCGCGCCAAACCGCCAGAAGCAAGCGCAGCCCACCAGCCCACTGGCGATGAAAAAATCTGCTGCACCACATCCCCGTCGAGCCCCGCGCTCATCGGCAACCAACTTTTACCGCCGTCTTCGGTCATCAGCAGCGAATCGGGCGCGTTCTCCAAAACCGCAGCCGCGCGGTCCGAGTCACGCGGGTCCACAGCGAGCGACACGATGCGGTGATGATGGAAACCTTCGTTGGAAGCGTGGAAACTCGCGCCGCCGTCATCGCTCGCAAGAACTCCGTGCTGTTCCGTTCCAAGCAGCACACGGGACTCGCCGCCATCGCGTGGCAGAATCACCATCGAATTAATCACCCAACTCCGTGGTGAAATCCGCCGCCACGAAGCGCCGCTATCCGCGCTCTTCCACAATCCCTCGGTCGTCCCGGCATACCAAACCGTCGGCCTCGCCGCGTCCTGGCGAATCACCGGCGTGCGCCGCGATGAGTACGGAATGCCTTCGAGCTTCTCCCAAGCCGCGCCGGCATCGTCGCTGCGGTAAATCCCCGAACACGCGCTGGCAAAAATGCGCCGCGGATTTTCCGAGTCAGTCACCAAGCTGAGCACGTCGGAATCGTCAATCATTCCTGTGTGAATCGGCGCCCAGTGTTCTCCGCCATCGGTAGTCTTCCACGGCAGATGAAACGTTCCGGCGTAAATCACCAGCGGATTGCGTGGATCGATCGCCAGCGAATCAAAATTTCGCAGCTCGGCGTCGCCCGCAGGCGTCACCCGCTGCCAAGTCTCGGCCGAATCGCGCGACAAGAAAACGCCGTCCAAGGCGCCAGCCACCAGCGTGGCTGGCTCCGACGCAACCTGCGCCAGCGCCCGCACCGCGTGGCCCGCCAGTCCGGAATCACGCCACGTTTTGCCGCCGTCGCTGCTCAACGATACTCCGCCACCTTCACCCGCGCTCTCGCGCGTCCATGTGGAGGCATATATCCGTGCGGAATCTCGCGGGTCGACGATAATCGAAGTCACCACCGCGTTTTGGCTTTCACCGACAACTCCGAGCTGTTCCCAGCCCACCCCAGCATCGCGAGATGCAAAAATCGCGCCATCAGTCGTACCCAAATACAGCGTGCTGGGATGCGCTCGATCGCTCGCCAGCGCGCGCACATCACCGCCCGCCGGACCCACGGCCTGCCACACCTGCGCCTGCATCCGCGGCGCGCTAATACACGCAAACACGCACACGCAAGCCAAGCCAAACGGCATGATGGGAATAATCCGGAGGGACCTGTTCAGCGAAGTCATGTTAGATACGGGCCGTGTACGCCCGGCAAAAGGTCTGCGGCGGAACTAGCGCGAGGTCCTGAAATGTTTTCGATTCGAAGCATCGGGCTGCGCCGACTCTGGCGGAGCGCAGCAGCACGAGGCTTCCGCTACGAGACTTCTGCAATCAAAGACACTGCTCGCCGAAATACCACCGCCCGCGATTGCCGCCGGGCGTCCTGCTGCTTCCTTTCTCCCTCAGCACCTGCAACAAACCTGCAACGAATCCAAAATTAACGCGAACTCAATATGATGCGCCATCCGGAACAAACTCTATATCCACCCGCCGGTTTCCCTGACCCGCGCCGGCCACTCCTGCCGCAGTGCGAACCTCAACCCGCGAAGCGTCCACACCCTTCTTATCCTGCAAGTATTTCTGGCAGCTCGCCGCGCGCTCGTCAGCCAGCTTCCCGGCGCGCGGTTCCTTGAGGTCCGCGGAACCCACCAAAACCACCTTCGAGCGCGGATCGCTCTGCAAACGTACCGCAACATCATCTAGATTGCGTTTGCACACGTTATCCGCTCCGGCGCTCCCCGGAGCGAAATCGCAAGCGCTCACCTTGCTCGCTCGCGGCGGAGACGGTGGCGCCTGCACCGTGACTGCCGCAGTGCAATCGCACGCGCTGTGCAATTCATTTTCCGCGCGCCCAGTCACAGTATAGATTCCCGGCGCGAGCCCCGATGTATCCAATTGCACAATCGAGCCGCTGCCGATCACCTGCCCGCCGTTGGTCTGCCAGCTGAATCGGATGGCCGTCCCCGACTGGTCGCTCACATTTGCAGTAATCTCCGCGCGTTCGCCAGCCAGCACCGTCGAACGATCCGCGGTGCAAGTCATGGTGGGCGCAGGAGGCGCCGGTTTCGGCTGCACGGTCACGTTCGCCGTGCAACTCGCCGATTTGCCCGCGCCGTTATCCACGCGCGAAGTGAGCGTGTAACTGCCCGCTCCCACACCAGCGGAATTCCAGCGCACGTACGGTCCCGCTCCATCAACCGAGCCGCCTGTCGCGGTCCACTGATAGGTCAGCGGAAACCCGTTCGCATCCGTGGCGCTCACATTGGCCGTAATGTAATCCTCCGACCCTTCCTTCACCGAAGCCCTGTCCACCGCGCACGACGCCGTGACGACATCCGGAGGCAGCGGCTTCGCGGGCCAGTGCGCCACGCCGACCTTAATAATGAACCCGTTGCGGTCGCGATGATTCGTCAAGTCCAGCGAATAACGGTAGCCCATGTCCAGCGCCGCCCACTTCCACGCGTACAGCCGGAAGCCAATAATATTGTCCACGGGATCGCGCGCGCCAAACGTGGTGTTCTGAATTCCCTTGCCGATGTAAACCGTGCCGTCGTACTCCGTCATAATCTGAAAACGCTTCGTCGGAAAAATCAAAAATCCTGCGCCCACTTGCATCTGATCGGCAAGATTCAACACCACTGTTTCGGGCACGCCGCCGATTGTCTCCGTATAGCTGGAATTGCGCGTGAACCGATACGCCCAGTTCGCCGTCGCCGTAATCCCCCCGTGAAAGAACGTCTTGCTGGCCTCCAGCCCCACGCCGTAATTGAACTTTCCATACTGCACCTGGTTCACCAGCAGGTCCGCCAGGCCAGTCTTCGTCGGAAGATAGAAATCATTGCGAATGGAAAGGCTGATCGGCTTGCCCCGCCGCTCCGATAGCAGCCCAATCTTGAATCCCAAATCCATTTCCCCGACGCCGTGGCCGTTGTGCGATGCAAACGGAGCATCCTCCACGTACGCCGGTGGAAATCCTGTGGAAGGAATAATCGAGTTGTAAATCGTGTTCTTGTATTGCGGGTTTGCGGCATTCACCGACGCCAGGCTCAAAAGGCTGGGCTCGCCTACATGGATGTAGTCCCACGAGTTGATCTGAAAAAATATCGAGAACCAGCGGTTGATCCCGTAGCCCACCGAGGGCACCAACTGCAGCGACGTAATATCTCCCGGCATGCGCGAAAACTTGTTCAATCCCACGCCCAGTGACCAGCCATGCTTGGGCAGCGTTTCGCCGGTTTCCAGCGTGAATAGGCCAGGATTTCCATCCAGCGCAGGCATCGGGGTAAAATTAGGCTGTTCGGAATCGTCGGCGGCGGCCAGCGCCGCATTCGATTTGCCAGCGCCGGAATTGGGTTGGGCCAAAGCGGAAGACGATGCGGCAGGCGTGGGGGCCGGCGCGGCGCTCGAAGAGCTTATCGGAGGTGTGCCTGCGTCCGATGTGCTGCTCGCTGCCGCGGAATCAGTCGCGGCAGCGGGAGTCTTCCCGGTAGTGTCGCTCGCGGAAGATGTACTCTCCGTCGGGCTAGCCGCTATGCTCGCGGACCCGTCCGCCGCACGAGGTTTGGTATCGTCGGCGAAGCTCGCCGCCACCGTCAAAAATGCGACCACAATCAGGATAGCGGCACGTTCGAGCACTTTCAAAGTACGCCTCCTCACCACAGCCCAACCCACATCGTTCCGCGCTGGCGATAGCGCCCATTCTTTCCCCCCGCAAGCGACGCATTGAAAAAATCAAAGGACTCGAAGGGGGCCGAATCAGGGAGTATCGAGCGTGTCCTACCGGTACCGGTAAAACTGGCGGGATTATAATTCACGCCCGCCCGTTCCTGTACAGTTTTTTCTCAATCTTCGCCCGGGTCGGCTGTCGTACCGAACGCTCACATCGATATCTCGGATCCCACCCGCCTGCGACCCAGTCACCGAAAACCGTTCTCGCCTTAGCGCCGAAGATTTGCTATATTCGGCCTAATACGTACCCGCTTTCGCCTCCAGCTGAAAGCGCCACACCAAAATTTGGAGGAGTTCATGAAACGCTGGAGGATTTTCACATTTACGTCCGTTCTGCTGGTCATTTCCGGTGTATCGACCCACGCCCAATCGCCAGATCCCGCTCCCCAGACCCAAGACGCCCCACCCGACGCCGCCGCGCGCGGCACCCGGTTCCTCATCTCGCTGCAAACCATCATCTCGACCAAAGAAGACAAAGTCGGCAAGCAGTTCCTCGCGCGCACACTCGAGCCTATCGCCACGGCTGAGGGCGCCACGCTCCCCGTCGGCACACAAATCCGCGGCCACATTGACAAAATTCAACCCGCCGGAAAAGTTGGCCGTGCGCGCCTCTGGCTTACCTTCGACGAGATCCGCGATTCCACCCGCTGGATCCCCCTGGTAGCGGACTTGATCGACGCCCCGGGGGTTCATTCCATTCGCGTGCTCTACGATCGTGAAGGCGAAATCCGCGCCTCCACCTCGAAACAGGAAGACGCCGCCTTCGCCGCCGCCGAAGCCGCATTCGTGGGCGCGGAGCCGGGAATCGCAGCCAGAAATAAACAAGACGCGGCCATGGGCGCGGCCATCTCCGCCGCCACGGCATTCATGATGACTTCCGGCCTGGGCCAGGAACTCACCCTGCCGCAAAACATGAAGCTCGAACTAGTCCTCGAGCGCCCGCTGCATCTCGGCAGAGTCTAGGCGGGGACCATGCCGCAACGAACGCTTTACCGAATATTAACGTTCGCGTAAACCAGCGGCCCTCCCCGTGTGTGATCGTTTTGACCGCCTGGGAGGGCCAAATACGTGAAAAAAAAATTCATTCCAACGGCGATTATCGCCGCCGTTGCAGCGGCGATGGCAGCCGGAACACACGTAAGCAAAGTAGCCGCCAACGACGATAATTTCGGTCGCTTTCAATTTCAACCCGACACTCTCGTCGTCAGCCGCAGCGTCTATAGCGGCGACGCATCGATTCTTACAGTGGGTCAAACTCTGCCTCCGGGCTGCGTGCCCGGCACCGTGACACTGCCGCTGCTCGCCGGTGGCACCACCACCGTGGCGATCCCCGGCGGAAGTTCTTCCGGCTGCAACACCGCGATCGCCGACGGCACCTACCCCACCGTCTTCAACAACGACACCGCCGATGGCAGCTTCGGCGTAACCTCGCCAATCTTCCTCGATAACATTACGACAGACGGCTGGCGCCTCGGAACGCTGCCGATCCCCAGCGACCAAATCGTGACCAGCTTCAGCTCGAAATCGGAGCTGGCTCTGAACCGTTCACTCGACGGCAAATCGATCACCTTCATGGGCTACCGCGGTGGCTCGGAATTTCTTACCGGCCCGAATCAGTTCGACGTCTCCAATTCCAACACGCCCGGCGTTGTGGATCCCAGCAATCCAGTGGTCTCCCAATACTACCGGTCCGTGGCGGAGGTGGATGCCAACGGCAATATTCAGATCACCGAGGGAAACGCCTACAGCGGCAACAACGGCCGCGCTGCGATCAAGGCGAATGGGACGTATTACCTGACGGGAAACGACAACAACGGCGGCCTGTCAAAAAGCCAACTAACCAAGACGCAAGTGGGCGTCAACTTGATCCGTTCTACTGGCGCCGAACTCCTCATCCCTGGCCAAACGCCTCCCTTGCCTCCTGACATCAACAAGATCGGAGACTTCGAGATCACTCAAGTTGGCTACACCACAGCGGACAAGGCCGGGAAGGACAATAACTTCCGTGGTCTGACTATCTTCAACAACACGATGTACGTCACCAAAGGCAGCGGCGGCAACGGCATCAATACGGTCTATCAGGTCGGCAATGCCGGCGTGCTGCCCTCCGGAACCACTCCGGAACTCGCAGCCTTGCCGATCACGATCCTGCCGGGATTTCCCACATCGCTCGCGAGCGGCGTAGATCAGAACGGCAGTCCGGCCCCGATAGCTTTTCCATTCGGCGTCTGGTTCGCGAATGCCGAGACGCTGTACGTTTGCGACGAAGGCGATGGGACCCTAGTAACTCCGGCCGTGAACGGCAATGTCGCGGACGCCGCCACCCAAGCCACCGCAGGATTGCAAAAGTGGAGCCTGGTGAACGGCACCTGGCAACTGGATTACATTTTGCAGAATGGCCTGAATATCGGTATTCCCTACGCCGTTCCGAACTACCCGACGTCGCTCAGTCCCGCGACCGACGGCTGCCGCAATATCACCGGCAAGGTCCATGGCGATGGCACCGTTGATATCTACGCAGTAACCTCGACCGTGAGCCTCAGCGGAGACCAAGGCGCTGATCCGAACAAACTGGTGAAAGTCACGGACATCTTGAAGGCCACAACGTTGCCGAAAGCGGAGGGATTCTTCGGCATCGGCCGGTTCATCACCATTCGTTCCGCCCAGGCTGGAGAGGTTCTTCGCGGAGTGGCTTTCGCGCCGACAGAACACGATCACGACGACGATCACTAAAAGCTGCGAAAGTCGCCATTCCGATCATGGCGATCCCCTAAGCAGCCCGACCCTCGTGTTCCGGGCGAACTTTTGGTTCGCTCGGAAACGCTTTCCTCGCATCGCAACCGGCGAACGTCCTATCGGTAGCAAGCGATCAGGTTCGTCGCTTCGCTAGCGTCGCTCTATTGGATTTCCGCTTCACAGCTGGTAGATTCAAAGTTCCGATGGCCACCGCGACGGTTCCCAACCAGCAACGTATCCTAATCGTTGAAGATGAAGACAATGCCCGCAAGGGCTACGAAGCCCTGCTGCGCAAATGGAACTGGGAAATTCTCGGCGTCGGCAGCGGCGAAGAAGCCCTCGCCAAATTTCAGGAATTCCAACCCAGCCTCATCCTTGCCGACGTCGAGCTTCCCGGCATGAACGGCCTCGACCTGCTCAAGCAGCTGGGCGACGATATTCTGCGCATTCCAGTCATCATCATTACCGGTCGCGGCAGCGACGAACGCGTCGTCCAAGCCATCGAAGCCGGCGCCTACTGGTACATCGAAAAACCTCTGAAGCCTCCCGTGCTGCGCGCTCTGCTCGAACGCGCGCTGGGCCACGTCCGCAACCAGCAAGCCGTGGTGGCGCTCACGCGTGACCTCCGTGCCGCCGGAAAACTGGGCACTCTCGTCGGCACATCCCCACCGATGCAGGACGTAATGCGCCAGGTGGAAATCGCCGCGCCATCCACCGCCTCCGTTCTCATCACCGGCGAAACCGGCTCGGGAAAGGAAATGGTCGCGCGCTCGATTCACATGCTCTCACCGCGCGCCGACCGTCCCTTCGTCGCCATAAACTGCTCGGCCATCCCCGAATCGCTGATGGAAAGCGAAATTTTCGGCCATGAGAAAGGCGCATTCACCGGCGCCGCCGAACGACGCATCGGCTGCTTCGAACTCGCCGACGGCGGCACGCTGCTGCTCGACGAAATCGGTGAAATGCCCGCGCAAACTCAAGCAAAGTTGCTGCGTGTCCTGGAAGATCACAAAGTCCGCCGCCTCGGCAGCAAGGTAGAAACGCCCGTGGACGTCCGCGTAGTGGCCGCCACCAACAAAAATCCGGAACAAGCGGTGGCCGATGGACATCTGCGCCAGGATCTCTATTTCCGCCTGAACGTTTTCAACATCCATCTCCCTCCGCTGCGCGAGCACAAAGAAGATTTGCCGCTGCTGGTGGATCATCTGCTCGCCGACATTTCCACCAAACATGAAAAGAAAGTCTCGGGCGTCGGCACCGACGTGATGGATCTCTTCAAGTCCTATCCCTGGCCCGGAAACGTACGCGAGCTGCGCAATGTGCTGGAGCGTTCCGCCATCGCTTCGGACCGCAGCACGATCGCGCGCCAGCATCTGCCGGCCGAATTCGGCCGCGTCAGCGCCATGACCACGTTGGGCCTCGGCGGAATGCGCTTCCCCATCGGTACCACCGTGGATGCCGTCGAGCGCGAGCTGATCCTGCAAACACTCGCGGCTACCAGCCAGAACAAGACGCGTGCCGCAGAACTTCTCGGCATCAGCCTGAAAACACTGCACAACAAATTAAAAGAATACGAGGCGGGGCGGAGAGATGCGTCTCAGCCTGAAAACTAAATTCACGCTGGCGACTTCCCTGCTGGTTCTGGCGGTCGTCACCACGGTCTCGGCCCTGTACATCGCGCGCCTCACACGCCAGACCCTCCGCCAGGCCGATGACCGCGCACATTTCGTCGCGCGGCAAATTTATCTCGCTTGCCAGAATTCCTTGACGGACGCCGCCGCCCGTGGCGAATCGCCCGCTTCCTCCAGCCCTGCGGATTTGCGCGCCTATGTGCAACGCGCTCTCGACAACAGCAACACCCTGAACTCCGTGATGGAATCCGCGATCGGTTACTCGCCGACCATCTACGAAATCACTATCAGCGACCTCGACGGAATTGTGCTGGTCTCGACAGACGCCAGCCTGCGCGGCCAGAAAATCGCTCAGCGCCCTCCGGTTGATTCGCTCGTCCGCGGCGGCTTCTTCCAGCAGTTGCGTACCCTCTACGGCCCGCCGCTGGTGTACGAAGATTCGCTGCCCTTCAATATCAATGGGCCTTTCGGCGACATTCGCATCGGCCTTTCTTCGGCGCTGATCCGCAACGAAATTTCGCCCGGCCTAATCTCCGCGGGCTATTACGCGCTGGCTTCCGTGCTCCTCTCCACTCTGCTGGCGCTGATCGTCAGCCGCGCCTCTCTCGCTCCGATTGACCGCATTTCCGCTCAATTGGATCGCATCTCCGCCGGTGAATTCGATCTCGAGCCCGTCGAACGAAGCGATGAACTCGGCGCGGTGAGCACCAAAATTATCGGCATCGGAAAGCAATTACGAGACGTGCGCGAAATTTTCAGCACCCTGCGCGAAAACCTCGACCAGGTGATGGGCGGACTGGAAGATGGCCTGCTGCTCTTCAACGCGCGCGGCAATGCGGTGCTGGTGAGTCCGTCGGTCGAAAAGTTTCTAGGCCAGCGCTCCGAGGCTTTGCGCGGGATGCGCGTCAGCGAAATTTTTCCTCCCGGGCATCCCGCGCGCGAAGCCCTCGGCATCCAAGGTGACGAAGTCGGCCACATCGAAAATGCGGAAATCACTCTCGCCGGCCTGCACGGCTCGCAGCGCATCGGCCTCAGTGCCCAGGTGATTCGCGAGCACGGCATCGCGATGGGCGCGCTCATCACCCTGCGCGACGTCGAATCACTCGAACGCATCGGCAACCAACTGCAAGTTTCCGAACGCCTCGCCGCGCTGGGCCGCGTCACTGCCGGCGTCGCGCACGAAGTGAAAAACCCGCTGAATTCCATGCGCCTCTGGCTGGAAGTCTTGAAAGCCAATATGCCCGTCGAGCCCGAGCCGCAACAGGCCGTCAAAATGCTCGATAGCGAAATTGACCGCCTCGACCGCGCCGTGAAAACGTTCCTGAATTTCACCAAGCCGCTGGAAATCAAGCTGGAAGAAACCGACCTGCGCATCTTGCTCGATGACGTGCTGGAAGCCGCGCGGCCTACCATCGCCAAAGCTGGCATCGAACTCCGCGTGGATTTACCCTCCGAGTTTCCGCACGTACTGGTGGATGGCCAGCTCATTCATCAAGCCGTGCTGAACCTTTTGCTGAACGCCAGCGACTTCACCAGTCCCGGCGGCACGATCGCGCTCAACCTGCGCCGTCATGGCGATTTCGCGGTCATCGCCGTCGCTGATTCGGGTGCGGGAATTTCCCCCGAAAATCAAAAGAAAATTTTCCAGTTGTTTTTTACAACCCGCCCCGGAGGTACCGGCATCGGACTGGCAAACACTTTTCGGTTTGTGCAGTTGCACAACGGTCGGATAGAATTTGAATCGGAGCCCGGACGCGGCACCACATTTCGCCTGGAGTTGCCGCTGGCGCGTTCCCTGGAAGCGCCAACCGGCAAACATCGCGATTTCGGCCAGCCCTTTGCTGAAGAAAAAAGATAGAAGTGAGCAACCAAAAGTTGGAAATTGGAACTTACTTGATAGTTAAAAATTAGAAGATCAATGCCCAGCCGAAAAACAGGATCCGTATTGCTGGCAGCCTTTTTTCTTAGCGGGCTGTCTTTCAGCGTGGCGGGATGCGCCCGCACGTCGGTGAAAGCCGACGCGCCCGTAGCCGCTGCGCCCGCTCCCTCCTCCGCGGATTCGAAACCAATCACCAACATCGCGCCGGACACCGACGCTCTGCCCCCGATCGAAACCGTAGCGCCTCCGCCGACTCCAGTTGCCACAGCCGCCGCTCCGCTGCCAGTCGAGTCAACGCACACCAAACCTCCGCCGCCTCCGCATCGCCAACCCGCCGAAGCTTCCTCGGACACTCCGGCCGAGCAGCCCGCGCGCACTCCGCCGCCCCAAATCTCGCCCCAACTCTCGCCCGGCGATCAAGCCAGCCTGCGCCGGAGCACGGGCGAAGACGCAAACGTCGCGCAGAAAAATCTGCAGCAAGCCAACGGCAAAGTCCTGAACGCCGCGCAACGCGACCTACAGGAAAAAATTCGCAGCTTCCTGGCTCAATCCGATGAAGCCGGCAAAAGCGGCGACTGGTCCCGCGCCCAAACCTTGGCCCAAAAAGCTCGCCTCCTCTCCGTCGAACTCGTCGATTCGCTTTAAGCAGAATTCCGCATCCAGTCTTCGCTTCCCTTGCATATGCCGTGAATCCGTCGCGTCGAGGAATATCCTCGCGACAATTCCTGATAATATGAATCCGTGAGGTCTTACGACGTAATCATCGTTGGCGGCGGACTGATCGGCGGCTCGCTCGCGTTCGAGCTTGCGGCTGAAAAACTGCGCGTCGCTGTGCTCGATCGCAACGCGCCCGGCCGCGAAGCCTCCTGGGCCGCTGCCGGAATGCTTTCGCCCGGGCCGGATTCATCTGAAGCTTCGGCGCTGGTTCCCCTCGGAAAAGAAAGCCTGCGTCTCTACCCTGAATTTATCGCGGCAATCGAACAAGCCTCCAACAAGTCCACGGATTTCACGCGTAACGGCACGTTCGAAATGTTCCGCGGCCCCGAAGCCGAGAACGCGCGCAATAAAATGGTCGCCGAATTTCACCACCTGGGGTTAGCCGCCGCAGCGATGTCACCAAACGAAGCCCGCAGGCACGAGCCATCGCTTGGCCCGCAAGCTGACGCCATCGCCTGGCTGCCCGAAGAAGCAACCGTCGATCCACGCCTGCTCGTCGAAGCCGTGCTCGCAGCTGCAAAGCAAAGAGGCGCAGAGATTCGCGCCAACTGCCCGGTCGATGCACTACTCTACGAAGGCAAAGCGTGCGTGGGAGTGATTGCGGGCGGCGAGAAAATCGCAGCCAAGCAAGTAGTCGTCGCTGCCGGAAGTTTTTGCGGCACGATCTCAGACCCCGCGCACGAAGTAGGCTCGCATTCGCAGCTGCGCCAGTATGCACCCGTGCATCCGGTCCGCGGACAAATGCTCGCGCTACGCTCACCAACCGTACAGCTGAAAAAAGTCCTGCGCTCGCAGTACGGCTACCTCGTTCCACGACGCGATGGCCGCATCATCGCAGGCAGCACGCTCGAAGATGCCGGCTTCGTAAAACAAGTCACGCCGCAAGGAGTCCGCCAAATCCTCGACGCAGCGCTCGAACTCGCTCCAGCCCTCGTCGACGCGAAAATTGTGGAAGAATGGTCCGGCTTGCGCCCCGGCACGCCCGATCTTCTGCCCATCATCGGTCCCACCGATAGCGCAGGCCTATGGCTCGCCACGGGGCACTACCGCAACGGCATTCTGCTAGCCCCCGCCACGGCAAAGATCATGCGCGATTGGATCGTCACCGGAAAATCGAATTTCAACGCGGAGAGTTTTTCGCCACTACGCTTCACCACCGCAAAATCCCACGCGCATATGCATGCGCAGGCGAATCGCCGCGCTTCCGGAACTTAACGCAGCAACAATTCTAAAAAGGATCGCGGTTCCGCACCGGCTCGCGATTCGCCGGCCCCGCCAGCGCGGAAGCCTGCCCCGGCCCAGTGAACTGGACCTTATCCGCATCCAAATAGAGCGAACGGTCAATCACCGCTTCCACGGTTGACCCGCGCGGCATCTCCGCATCCGGCCCGCGCGTCAACAGCACCGCCGCCAGACCCACCGCCGCTCCGGCTGCCGCGCCAATTCCCACTCCCTTCGCGCTCTGTGTAGCCAGCCCGCCGATACCCGCGCCAGCAGCAGTGGTTTTCGCTATCGTTCCGATGTCGTGCCCCTTCTCCGAATCGCCAATGATCTTTCCTTCGTTGTCCGTAGTCTCGTTGCCACCGGTCCCCGCATTGCTGGGAACGGCGTTCAGATTCACCATGTAAGCATTCGGCAAGATCATCGTCGTCAACTTGATCATCAGTTCGCCGCGCCCCTTCACTCGCCCCGGTCGCTTCGATTCCGTGACTTCGCCGCTCACGTACGATCCCGCCGGGATCACCACTTTCCCGTCAATCATCACCGGAAACAAAGTCTCGAAATACACCGGATCGCCCGGCCGCGCGCTGCGCGTGGATACCGCGTTGTGCAGCACCAGCGGAATATGCGTCCCCGCTGGCACCATAATCTTGGGAGCCGGTGCCACGGCCGGAACAGCCGGCGCAAGCGGAGTACCCGGAGTACCCGAAGCAGCCGTGGCGCCGTTCGCTGCAGGCGCGGCCGAATCAGTAGCAGCCATCCCAGAACTAGGAGACTGCGCCGGAGCAGCAACTGTTCCCGCACCAGATGCGCCAGCAGATGGATCCTGTGTTTTCTGCTTTGCGGGCTGACTAGCCGGAGTAGGTGCGGACGTCGCGGGCGGCGG
Organism: uncultured Acidobacteriota bacterium; assembly: GCA_963786205.1. GTDB lineage: Bacteria > Acidobacteriota > Terriglobia > Acidiferrales > UBA7541 > Palsa-295. Next base: position 462,734 of record CAWAYG010000005.1, on the reverse strand, counting down.
AGGCATCGGCCCAGCATCCTGCGCCACGGCAGGAAGCGCGAATCCGGCGGCGACCAGCAACAGCAGGGCATGCAGCACGTGAACTGGACTCTTCGTCATCGGACCCCTCTTCAATGCGAATCGGTAAGGGTTAAGTAATAAGGATGCCCGCCCATGGCCAGCGAGATGTATCGAGGATAAACCTTCCCGGCGCCTCGCCGCCACGCTTTACTTAGCAGCCCAGTCGGCCGCAAACTGCCCGTGTACGACTAAGACACCGCAGAAACCGTCCGCTCGTGACAGCCGATATAATAGCTCTTGAGGCCTCTCGTGGCGCCCCTCCACATAGCCCAGCTTCGTATGCCGTCCTCTCTTCGGCGCAAGACCCTGCTGATCATCGGTATAACCATGCTCGGGCTGGTCGGCGGCTTGTTTATGCTATCGCGCATCGTGCTCATGCGCGGCTTCGCCAAACTGGAAGAGGATTTCGCTGGCAGAGACATCGAGCGCGCTTCCAGCGCCCTAGCGAACGAACTGAACTCGCTCGATCAAACCACCAGCGAATACGCCACCTGGGATTTGACCTACGAATACGCAAGAGGCCAGCGTCCCAGTTACACCAAGACGGAATTCCTTGCCCCCACTTTCCAGGAACTGAAAATCAGCTTCGTGGTCATCTTCGATACCCAAGGCCGCAAACTCTTTTCCAAGGGATTCGACCTGACTCGTGGTGGCGAAATGCCCGTTCCAGAGGGCCTGGACGATCATCTGAAGCCCGGCTCGTTGCTCCTCAACTTGAAGGACTCGCACAGTAAGGTCGCCGGAATTCTCGATCTTTCCGGCGGACCGGTTTTGATCGATTCCCGGCCAATTCTCACAAGTGACGCGTCCGGGCCCATTGCCGGTACGATGATCATGGGCCACCTGCTTGACGCTGCTGAAATTAAGCATTTGGGCGACCTAACGCTCACGCCCGTCGAGGCGCAGACGCTCTCTTCAGCCACCCTGAGCCCGGATTTCAGCACCGCAGCCGCCGCCATCTCCAAAGGCGCCCCGAATTTCATACACCCGCTCGACAGTCAATCGCTCGCGGCCTACCAGGTAGTGGGGGATATTTACGGCCGGCCCACCGTAATCATTCGCGTCCTCTTGCCCAGAACAATCTACGAGCAAGGCCACACCAGTCTGGTCCAGTTTCTGCTGCTGTTAGTCGCTGCAGGCTTCGTTTTCGGCGCGGTCACCCTCTACTTGCTCGAGCGCGTCGTCATCTCGCGCATCGCCAACCTCACCGAGAACATCACCGGAATCGGCGCCAGCGGCGATCTTTCGGCGCGTCTCGACGTGCCGGGCCAGGACGAACTGGCGTTCCTGGGCGTCGCCATCAACGGCATGCTCGAAGATCTCGAAAAATCTCAGATCGAACGTCACGAAGGCCGCGCGCGTCTGGCGTTGATGATCGAGCGCATGCCGGCGGTCCTGTGGACCACTGATAAAGACCTGCGCTACACCTCCAGCATGGGCGCGGGCCTGGATTCGCTGGGCGTGAAATCCGGCGGACTCACTGGCAAAACTCTTACCGAATACTTTGACACCAACGATCCCCAGCACCCTTCCATCAACGCACACTGGCGCGCTCTCGCTGGTGAATCCCTCACCTACGAACTGCACTGGCAGAAACGGATCTTCGAATCCCACGTGCGGCCGTTGCGCGGCACCGATGGCGAAATTATTGGCGTGATCGGCGTGGCGCTCGATATCACCGATCGTAAACAACTCGCGGACCAGCTGCGCCAGTCACAAAAGTTGCAGGCCGTAGGAGAACTAGCCGGCGGCGTCGCGCACGATTTCAACAATCTATTAATGGTAGTGAAGGGCCACGCCGAAATGCTGCTCGACCGCCTGCCTGCCGCCTCCGCCGATCGCCAAAGCCCGGCGCGCCAAAACGTCGAACAGATCCAGCAAGCCGCCGAACGCGCCGCCGCGCTGACCCGCCAGTTGCTCGCCTTCAGCCGCATGCAAGTGTTGCAGCCGCGCGTTTTGGATTTGAACGAAGTTGTCGCCGGAATGATTCAGATGGTTTCGCGCGTCATCGGCGCGAATATCGAGCTGGCATTTCTGCCCGGCGCCAACCTCGGCCGCGTGAAAGCAGACCCGAGCCAGATCGAGCAAGTCGCCCTGAATTTGGTGGTCAACGCGCGCGACGCCATGCCCGACGGCGGGCGCTTGACCATCGAAACTTCCAATGTCCATCTCGATCGCGATTACGCCACCGAGCACGCCGTCGTTGACCCTGGTCACTATGTGATGCTGACCGTCAGCGACACCGGCATCGGCATGGACGCTGCTACCCAAGCGCGCATCTTCGAGCCATTTTTCACCACGAAATCGCAAGGCCGCGGCACGGGCCTGGGCCTCGCCACCGTCTACGGAGTTGTGAAGCAAAGCGGCGGATACGTTTGGGTCTACAGCGAAGTCGGCCACGGGACCACATTCAAGGTGTACTTGCCGATGGTGCAAGCTCCAGCGGAAAAGAAAGCTCCCGAAAAGCCGGCGAGCGGCCACGAACCCGGCACCGAAACCATATTGTTCGTCGAAGACGAACAAAGTGTCCGCGAGCTCGTCAGCGAATATCTCGCGGCTCGCGGGTATCAAGTCCTCGACGCAGCCGACGGCATGCAGGCCCTGGAAATCGCCGCCGCGCACAAAGGAAAAATTCAGCTGCTCATCACCGACGTGGTGATGCCCCGCTTGAGCGGCCGCGAACTAGCTTCGCGCCTCGCCGCCACGCGCCCCGACCTGAAGGTCCTGTACATCTCGGGCTACACCGACGACAGCATCTTCCGCCACGGCGTGCTCGAGGGCGGCATGGCCTTCCTGCAGAAACCCTTCAACCTGAAGGCACTGGCCACTAAACTCCGCGAAATTCTCGAAGGCGTCCCTGTCACCCCGTAACGCCAACAAATTTCGCAGAAAAAGGCCGGCAGGCTAAGCTGTTGACTTTGTGAATCGCTCTGCAGGGCGATTCATCCTGAGATACCGGCTATCTCTACATGGGTGCCGTTGCGAAGGTTTTCTCTGCGTACTCTGCGTCTCGGCGGTAACTCTGTCTTTCGCCGCTCTATATGCCTTTCGGTCTTTCTCTATATCCTCACCCCCTGGATGGATCCCTTGACTTACGTGAGGATGACTGTCTGCCCGGTAAGATCAAACCGCTTGCGGCAACGAATATTCCGGCAAGCCACCATGTCATCCATGCGCACCATGTAAGACCGCGCCTTCGTGAATTTCGCGCGATCGTCTTCATTCCCTCCGGGAGGTAGCGCGCCCTTTTTTGTCCGCGCCATCCAGCGCACCGGATAAACCCCTTCTTCACGGCAATGCGGACACACCAGCGTCATCTGCTTCGTCTCGGGCTTCTCGTCGTAATATCTTTTTTCGTCCATGCGCTCTAGCCCGCCTGAGTTTTAAGTTGCGTGTCGTCCAGATTCACAAATTGTATGCCCGCGTCTCGCCAGCGCGGCAACCAGTATTCCAAGGCCGCCAGCATGTGCCCGCGCTTCCCTTCCAGCACGCGATGGTCTCCATCGTGTAAAAGGACGATATCCCCGCCACGCGCCCTGCGCAAGCGCTGAATCACAGGCTCAGGCGAATGCGTCCGCCAATCCCGCGCCGCCACGTTCCACATCGCCACTCCCGCACCGCCGCGCCTCCGCACAATCCCATCAAGCAGCGGGCTGCGATAACCAAACGGCGGCCGCATCCAGCGCGGCGATTTTCCCGTCGCGGAAACGATCGCTTCATCACATCGGTCGAGTTCTTCCGCAATTCGCCCCGGCGACATAAACGTAAGCGAAGAATGCGTCTCCGTGTGATTCCCGATCGCGTGTCCGCGGTCCGCAATCTCTCGCGCCAACCCCGGAAACGCCCGCACCCGCTGCCCAATCAGAAAAAATGTGGCCGTCGAATTGTGCCGCGCAAGCAGCTCGAGCAATCCCGGCGTGACGGTCGGATTCGGCCCATCATCAAAAGTAATCGCCATGCACGACGCATCATCCAATCGCTGCAAAGTGCGCCCAAAAAGCTGCGAGCCAGCCGCCACCGCTCCCCACGCAAACAGCCCACCCGCCGCACACAGCCCACCCGCCGCAAACCAAGCTGGATTAATCGTAATCACCACTCAAATCTTCGCACGCGCACAGCTATTCGTACATAGCGTCGAGATCGAAACGCTTCGCGGATTTCACGCACGTGGGATTTCGCCAATCCATTTGCTACGATGGCCGCATTCGCAACGACAAAATGCCCACTCCACCAGCACAGCGCCGAGAAATCCCCAATTGGTTCCGCTGGCTAGCGCTCGTTTGGCTTGGTGTCTGGTTCGCCGCCTACTGGCACGCTTGGGGTCCCGCAAACTTTCTCCACCTCTGCGACATCGCCGTGATTCTCACCTGCATCGGCCTGTTCACCAACAACGCCCTCCTGCTTTCCAGCCAAGCCGTCTCCTCAGTACTGATTGACCTGGTGTGGACCCTCGACGCAGCCGCCCGCTTAATCTTCGGCCGTCACCTCATCGGCGGGACCGAATATCTCTTCGGCGCCACCACGCCGCTCTGGGCGCGCCTGCTCTCGCTCTTCCACATCGTCCTACCCTTTATCCTGCTTTGGTCGCTAAGCCGGCTTGGCTACGATCGCCGCGGCTGGAAACTGCAATCCGCGATCCTCCTGCCCGTCCTGATAGCCTCGCGCTTCGTCACTCCCGACCAAAATCTCAATTTCGCCGTGAAGGATCCCTTCCTCCATCGTTCCTACGGCCCCGCTCCCACGCACCTCTTCATCACTTTCCTCTTCCTCGTCTTCGTGGTCTATTTCCCCACGCACTTGCTGTTCAGCCGCGTATTCCCGCCGCCACCCACACACTCTCCCGACGACCGGTAACAAAAACAAGCCATCGGGCGTATAACAAACAGCTGGAACATCCGGACATATCGAGAGACCCATGAGAGCCACCGATTTCGAATTTCGCAATCGCTTCTGGATCTTCGGCCTGATTTTCGGCCTCGGTTTCTGGCTCTACGCGCTGGACCACGTCAACATCGTGCAATATCTGATCAACGTCACCGCCGGCGAAAATTCCCCGAACGCGGATCTGCTCGCGCGCTGCGCTCTCGCTTTCGCCGCGCTGCTCACGCTGCTCACCGCGCTTCTGCGCACCTGGGCAACGTCGTATCTCCGCTCCGATGTTATGCAGGACAACGACCTGCGCGCCGAAAAACTCGTAGCCTCCGGCCCGTACCGCCACGTGCGCAATCCGCTCTACCTCGGAAATATCCTGCTGGCGCTCGGCATGGGATTCCTGGCCAGTCGCGTGGGATTCGTGGTAATCGTCGTGGGAAATTTTATTTTCTGTCTGCGCCTGATCGGCCTGGAAGAATCCAATCTGCAAAAAGAACAGGGCGAATCCTACTTCGAGTTTTGCCGCCGCGTCCCCCGTCTATGGCCTTCCCTGCAACCGGGCCTGCCCGACAGCGGCCTGAAACCTCACTGGAAACAAGCCTTCGTAGGCGAACTCTATATGTGGGGATTTTTCGTAGCCGTAACGGCTTTCGCCATAACCCTAAAGGCCAAGGTGCTATGGCTCACCATCGGCGCGTCCATGCTGCTCTATATAGCCTCGAGCTATCTGATCTCCGCGCGCAAAAAATCAGACTCGCCTTCTTAATCAGTAAGAACGTGTCATCCCGAACGGAGTCCCGCGCTTTTTCTTTCCCGCCGCAGTTTGGCGGGCGCGGGACGCAGAGAGGGATCTGCTTTTTGCGGAATAGCTCGGTCCCCCGGCGCCTTACTCCGTCTGCCGAATCGCCCGCAAATCAATTCCCAACTGCTGGCACTTCTTATAAAGATGGCTGCGCTCCAAACCAAGCGCCTTCGCCGTATTCGTCATGTGATGATGCTGCCGCTTCAATTCCGCGAGCAAAGTCTCCCGCTCGAATGCCTCTACACGCTGTGACAACATCCCAACCTCCAGCGCCGCCGCCGACAATCCCTTTCCGCCCGCCACAGACGCGCCAAGCCCAGCCGCCCCCGGCAACGCTCGCCGCACAGTCTCGGCCTCCACCACGTCCCCCGGCGCAAGCAGCAAAACCCGCTCCGCCACGTTCCTCAATTCCCGCACATTCCCCGGCCAGGAATAACGCTCCAGCTCCGCAATCGCCTCCGGCGATAATTTCCTCAGCTTCCAATTGTTCTGCTCCTCCAATTGCCGCACGAAATGCTCAGCCAACACGCGAATATCCTCGCGCCGTTCGCGCAAAGGAGGCAGCACAATCGGAAAAACAAACACGCGATGATACAGATCCTCGCGAAAAGTTCCCTGCCGCGCCTGCTCTTCCAGATTGCGGTGCGTCGCCACCACCACGCGTACGTCGACCGCGAACGGCTTATCCCCTCCTACCCGCTCGATCTCGCCCTCTTCCAACACGCGCAGCAATTTCGCCTGCATGGTCATCGGCATGTCGCCAATCTCATCCAGAAATAGCGTCCCGCGATGCGCCTGCTCGAATTTCCCGGTATGTCGCGAAGCCGCCCCGGTAAACGATCCCTTCTCGTGCCCGAACAATTCGGTCTCCATCAATTCCGAAGGCACCGCGGCGCAATTCAGCGAAATAAACGCCCCATTGCGACGCGAACTTTTTTCATGGAGCGTCCGCGCGATCAATTCCTTGCCTGTCCCCGTCTCGCCGCGAATGCACACCCGCGTTTCGCTCGCCGCCACGTGTTCCACCTGTGCCATCACTTCCTTCATCGCCGCGCTCGCCCACACAATGTGATGCCGCCCCAACCTCCGTTTCAAATCGCGATTTTCTTCCTCCAGATGCCGCACGCGCAGCGCGTTCTCCACCGTCAGCAAAAGCTTCTCACTCGAGATCGGCTTCTCCAGAAAATCGCTAGCCCCCAGCCGCGTGGCCTTCACCGCCATCTCAATCGAAGCCTGACCGGACATCATCACCACCGGCGACACCAACCCTATAGCCTTGAAATCTTCCAGCAGCGCGATCCCGTCGCGCCCCGGCATCACCACATCGGAAAGAATCAGATCAAACCGCTCGGCCTTGGCCAGATCCAGCGCGCGCGCCGCATTATCGCAAACGGTCGCCTCGTGCCCAGCTAACCGAAACGCTCGCGCCAGAGACGCCAGCGTGTTCGCGTCATCATCGATAATCAATATGTGGGCTTTTGCGGACACGAAGGCTACGTCCCGTCTTCTTTTTTCTCGAAGACCATCGGAAAAGTCTGCGCCTTGTGCGGCGGCTTGATCGGCAGGTCAATATGAAAAGAGGTCCCAACGCCCGTCTCGCTCTCCACCGAAATTCGCCCGCCGTGATCCGCCACGACTGCTTGGACGATCGCGAGCCCCAGCCCAGTTCCGTGCTGCTTGGTCGTGTAATAAGGCGTAAAAAGACGCTCGGATTCTTCCGGCGTCAAGCCCGTGCCGGTATCCGAAATTTCCAGCGTCACTTCGCCATCTTTATGTGCCGTGCGCAGCATCAACACGCCACCCGCCGGCATCGCATCCATGGCATTGAGTACCAGATTCTCAACTGCCCGGTGCAGCAGCGTCGCGTCTGCTTGGATCAACGGCAAATCGTCTTCCAGATGCAGTTCTGGAGTAATCGCCGGACGCCCCACCGCGCTGAATTGCCCTTCGAACAGTTTCACCACGGTGCGCACGATCTCGTTCAGGTTCACCGTGCTCAATTCCGGCTGGGGCATCTTCGCGAAATCGCTGAACCGTCCCACGATCGCCTTCAGGTTTTCAATCTCCGCCAGCAAAATGCCGGTGGATTCCTGAAATACTTCCTCGAATTGGCCGGAATGTTGCTCGTGAGCTTTGCGCAGATTCTCGACGGTGGTCTGCAGCGGAAAGAGCGGATTCTTCAGCTCGTGCGCGAGGCGCCGCGCCAATTCGCGCCAAGCCGCCACGCGCTCCACCTGCACCAATCGGTCGCGCTGCTCCACCAACTGCTCGGTCATCTTATTAAACGACTTCGCCAGCTGCCCCACCTCATCCCGCCCGCCCACGTTCACCCGCGCGTTCCAATTTCCATCCGCCACTTCCTGCGCGCCTTCCGCCAGTTTCTGCACCGGGCGAGTCACTCGCGCCGCGCCCCACCAGCTCAACATCAACCCGAACAGCAAACCCACCGCGACCACGCCCAAAGCCAGCCAGCGAATCCGCCGCTCCAAAGACACCACGGTCCGTTGCGAGCTACCCACAAACAAAACGCCCAGCAATTCCTTGGCTCGTCCCTGCAGCGGTAAAGCATGAAACATTTCCGCGCTCGCCGGGTCAATGCTCCAGCGAATCTCGGTGGACTGCTCCACCGGATCCGCTTTCTCTTGCGCCACTAGCGGCGCAAAACGATCCGCATCTGGCGCCGGACCATTCGCATCCAGCAAATTCGCATCTTGAAATTCCGGATCCAGATTCAGATACAGCAGCGCGCGCATGTTCGCCGGCAGCACCAGCGACGCCAGAAATTCCTTCCCCAGCCGCTCGCCACCCACTACATACAAATCCCGGTCGCCCACGCGCACCGTCGCCACAGCCAGCAGCGCCAGCACCGGCCCCGTTTCGGTATCGAGCTTCGTCAGGAACGCGGCGCGTGCCGACCAGTCCTCCGGCTTCGTCACCCATTCCATTTTGTAATTGAAACGCGCTGGAGATTCCTGCGAGGAAATGATCGTCCCATCGTTGTTCACAAAATCCAGCAAATCCAGCTGGTGCGATTTCGAAACGCCATGCGCGTCGTTCACATACACCGACACATCCGCATTCGGCCGGCTCAAGTCTATCGCCATCCGCACGGTAGGCTCCGCGTCGGCGATCCCCTTCACGCTCTCCACCACTTCGCTGCCCCGCCGCGCATATTCACGCTGAAATTGCGCCAGCAGCGCATCGCTATGCTCGCGATTCATTTCGTCAAACGCACGCCGCGTCACCACGGTAACTCCCGCCGCGATCAATCCCACGGCAAGCAGCAGCGCCAGCATAAAGTTGACGAATAATCTGGTCCGAAACGTCACGATGTTCCTCTAAACGCGCGGCAATTCCCGGCCGCACAGCTTTAATTCGTTATTGTGGCCCGCCGCTTACAACTCCGTTCGGGGTCTCCGTATCCAACCAGACATCCGCCAGCGGCCAATTTTCCCCCGGCCCCGGTGCCTTCCAATCCCGCACACGCGCGCTCAACCCATAAACCTGTGGCAACCAAACCAGCGGCACCACGCGATAACTACTCAACACGACCCGCTGCTGCTTATAAATGTCTTCCGGTGTCACCGGATCGGGAAACGGCGCTGCATCTCCACCCGTCCGCGTGTTCGTAGCAACGGCTAAAAGAATGCTCTTGAGCGCCTCGCCCGGCAGCGGCGACGTCATCTGCCAGCGCACGAGTCGCGCATCCACATGCGTCGTTTGCATCGCCGCGCCGCGCGAATTTCCCGCGCCTGCACCAGGAATCCCCTGTGCCCGCATCGCCATCCCCGCTTCCTTCGCGTTCACCACAATCCGCTCCGCCACGCTCTGCTCCAGCGGATCAGCGGAATCATATCCCAACACCAAAGGCCCGGACGCCGCGATTTCCTTCGAAAGTTCCTTCGCGGGCTCCAGATCCGCCGCGCCCGGTGCCCCCGCCGGAAACAAGAACGCCGTACCGCTCGACCACTGCGGTAGCAGACCGCCCGCGGGTTCGCCAGTCTTCTGCAAAATGAAATTCACAATCGCCACGCGATCAATCGCCAGCGAAAGCGCGTGCCCGGCCCGGTTCGCGCTCGCCGCACGTGCCGTGTTCGGCTTCGTAGTCGCGGAAACAAAAACCAGCGCCAACAATTGATCCGGCTGCGAAACGCTAACGCGCACCCCCTGCTCCGCAGCCCGCCGCGCATCCTGAGGCGGAATTTCCACAAGGTCCGTCTTGTTCAGCTCCAGATCAACAAGCCGCTCGTGCGCCGCGCGCCCCATGGTGATTTCGATCGCATCCACAAACGGCCGCCCCTCGCGAAATCCGTTATTCGCGGAAAGACTCGCGCTAGTTCCCGCCTCCCACGCAGCCACGCGAAATGGCCCACTGCCCGCCGCTCCTTCGAAAGTGCCGTCGGGATTCACACGATCGTAAATGAGCGCATCGATCTCCAATTTCGTGGCCTCTTCTTCTGGGCTAGAAGGCGCCACATCTGGGTCCAGCGAAGCAACGCGCGCCCCGATCTCCACGCGCAGTTTCCCGCCGTAACGCGGGTTCCGCGCCGTGCGCGCCGGAACCGCCGCGAAGAGAATGCTGAAAGCAAAGCTAGCGGCTGCAAGTCGCCGTAACAATATAAGCCTCGTAGTTCCTAGTCTTCAGGTTGTAAACGACGGCTCGTGCCGTACCGGCAATCGCCCCGCTTCTCAGTGACATCACAGGGCCTGGAGTCTCGATTGGCGCGCCGGACACAGAGTATTCTTGCCCGGATTGATAACCTTGGATCGAATCTGTCTGCGTCCAGTCGCCCGTGCCGGTCTCCAAATATGCCGCTCGGCCCTCACACGGCGAACCAATTTCAGCCTCATCTCCCATCTCGGGATAAACTCCAGTCCTCATCGGGGAACCTGTCGACGCGCATTTCAGCGTCTGCGGCTGCTCCAGATCTCCCGTGCAGGTCACGCCGGAGACAGACACACTCTTCCCTTCATTATCGATAGCACCCGAGAGATCACGTCGCGGGGAGTGCTTGATGGTGATCGCTTGGATGAAGCGCCAGTTTCCATCTTGAGGGCGAAAGTAGGCTAGACGTTCCGGCTCAAGAATCGCGAGGAACGAAGGACTTCCAACGGCGTTACCCGGCAAGAGCATAAAATCCAGAAACTTGCCCGACTGCTGCCAAACCAATCGCTTCTCCAGCAAGAGCGATTCGTTGCCCTGCCCGTTCGAGCTTGGTGCGGATTTCGGAGCGAGTACGATCGCAACTTGCGGCTCGGCACCCGGCTCGGCGCCGCTGCGGATTTCCGCGACTAAAACGCAACCGTCGGTGGCCTCCGATATCGTGAACTGCACTCTTGTCTCCGATTGCGCAGTTTCTACAGTTGAATCCGCACGCGTGAGGCGAAAGCTGCGGCTTTTCAATCCGACCTCGAGGGCGTCACGCACGATCGCGGCCTCCACTGGGCTAAACGGCGAGGAATTCTTTAACTCGAGGGAAAGCGGGCTCAGCGGACTCACGTCAGCTGCAATTTTGTCGGCGAGCTTGGCCACAGCGTCGTTCCACGGCTGCGGCAACGGATTCGAAATCTGCGCGGAGGTTGGGAACAGCGCAGCAACGAAAAACAAAACAACCAGCGTTGCCTGAAATCGGAGAGGAAGTCCGCGGGAAGGCCGCATCAGTGTGCGCGAATCGTAAATCAAATTCGCGAATCGCCATTTTAGCACACCGCCGAATCCCTAAAGTCGCGAGTGTCCGGCAACGAGTGCCCGCGCAGTTAATCGGTAGCATAGGCGATCTCGCCTGTGCTCCTTCTCTTGACTATCCAAGACTCACGCCAGCAGGGTGGCTGCGGCTCAGCTCCAGGACGCAATCTTCGCTGCGGCGGTCGCGTCGTGTTGTGCCCTGGTCCTCACCGTGCCACCCGCAAGGGTTTTTTGCCGGCGTTACTCCCAAACCAGGCTGCCCTACTCGCGTAACAGGCCGCGAGAACCCCGGCCGGGAATCTCTTCAATTTCGTTGCGTGACAAACTCACCGCGTCACGGCTTCCCACCAGCCCGCGAAGGCCCATCACTCAATCCCGGAAAAGCCTGCGCCGACTTCAGCACATCATTCGTGAAGAAAAATTTCCCGTCGGTCGGCACCATCATGATCTGCACCCGGTCGCTCAACCGCTGCGCCACCGTCAATTGCACCAGCATCGGATTCACCTTCAGCGCCGACGCCTCCAGCTGCATTTTTTCCGCGCCCGCCTGCGCCGTCACACGAATCTGGTTCGCTTCCGCGTCGGCCAACAAATCCTGCCGCTCCTTCTCCGCCTTCCCGTCAATCACTTTAGCCTGCGCCGCGGCCTCCGCGCCCTTCACGGTTTCCTCATTCTGCGTCGCCGCCAGCAAGGTGCGGCGTTCCTGCTCCGCCTTGCTGTCAATCACTTTGGCTTGCGCTTCGGCCTGCGCGTTCTTCACGCGCGCCTGCGCCGCCGCGTCCGCGTCTTCCAGAGTCGTCTGCTTGCGCGCCTCCGCTTCCAGCCGAGATTGCTCGATCTGTTTCTGCTTCAGCGGTAACGTGTACTGCATCGCGTCAGATTCCGCCTGCGCCATCAACACCCGCGTCCGCGCGTCCGCCTCCGCATGTTTGATCTGCCGCACCTTCTGCGCCTCCGCCTGCGATTCGGCGATCTTCACTTTTTTCTGTTCGATGCTCTGGTCCACCGTCACCTGGTCGTCTTCCTGCTCCTTCATCAACAATCCTTGCAACCCCTGCTGGTACTGCTCGGGCAGCAGCACTTTGCGCAACAAAACTTCCTTCACAATAATTTGGTCCTCGCCCAACCGCGCCGTGATCGCCTGCGTAGCCCGCTGCCGGAATTCATCGCGCTTGGTGGAAAACACATCGCGTACAATGTAATTCGGCGCCAGGTCCCGAAAAGTGCTGGTCACCACCGGCGCCACAATCTCGTCCTCAATCGGTTGCGGCAAATTTGCATCCACATAATCCAAATGTCGCGGATCAACCCGGTAGCGTACCGTCACCGCGAGCCCGACCGACAATCCCTCGCGCGCCTCTACCGTGAGCACCTCGAGTCCCTTATCGCGCGGATTTTCCGACGCGGCCGTCGAATAAACTTTCTCGCGTATATCGAAAAGCTGACCCCGCTGCACCAGCGGCACAATCAAATGCGTCCCCGCATACAAAGTTCCCGGCCGCACCCCCGAAATCTGGCTCACACGCACCGCCGCATAACCGTCCGGCACCACAAGAACGCTCTTGCCGACCAGGCTAGACAGCGCGGCAAACAGCACAAATTTCGCAGCGGTGGACCACCGTATAGCCCGCCGCGGCCCCGCAGATCGTGGCCGCAAATAAAACGCCGGACGCGAAACCGGTGCAGCAAACGCAGAGGCCGCACCGGGCGACGGCGTCCCGCCGGCTCCCGTAGGCAGCGGAGCGTTTTCGCCCGGAGTCTCAGCAACTTGGTTCGTCGCCACATCCTTCGGCGCGCGCTCGCCCAACCGCAAAAGCCGGTTCAACTCAAACGCCAAGTAAATGTCGTAAAGCACAATCGCCACAGCCACGCCCAGAAACCCAAAACTAACCACAAACAACAACAGCCGCAGAAAAAGCATGTAACACCTCCCAGCCTTCGTAGCGCCGGCGTCCCGCCGGCTCTTCTTCCTTTGCCTTTGCCTTTGCCTTTGCCTTTGCCTTTGTAGCGGCCAGCTTTAGCTGGGCGCCTTTGAATTGGCCATTGCCGTCGCTTTTTCCGGTCGGGGCGCTGCTTGCTGCGCCCCGACCACCGAGCAGCCAGCAACTACCACCGTCAGCAGTTGCGCCGCCCAATCCGTGAGCGCACGCCGTGTCACGCCGGCAATCTAAAAAATTTAAGCCGCCCGCCGCTCCGACTCGCTGTCCCCACGCGACGCCGAAACCGCCGCCATCCGCTGCGCCACCGTCGGCCGCGCCGGCATCCAACGCATCAACAAAACCAAACTCAACCACTCCATCCCCAGCGCCACCGCGAACGACACAAATATCGCCACCGCCACCGCGACAAATCCAATCCCGTTTTCCATGGCCATGTCCTCCGTAGGAGCTGGGCTGCAATTGAGCTAAAAGCAGGAAGGTAACCAATCGAGGAACAACGAAGTTTCAATACGCCCGAAGTAGCGTCAACCCAACATTCTCAACAGCTTGCAAACGCAACCCAGCAAACTCTGTCAAGACCAAACGCGACGCAGCCCGTGCAAAAAATGTGGCCCGACAAACACGCCGTGGAAATCCACACTCACCGCGAGCCTGAGCGCATTACCCCAATCCCGCCGTCGCCACACCCCCGCAACCGCCCCACCTCTGCTAGAATCCACCTCAGCCACACACTGACAACATGGCCACCACGCCCACACCCGATCAAGACCACCCAGGCGCCCCGCCCTCCGACGCCTCCAAAAGCGCCCGGTCCGGCGAACTCTCCGGCTTTCGACTAGGCCGCATCTTCGGCATTCCCGTCTATCTGCACTCCAGCTGGATCATCATTTTCCTGCTGATCACCGTCTCCCTCGGACAGCAGTTCACTTCGCTGCATCCCGCATGGTCGCCGCAACAACACTGGGCGCTCGGCATCATCACTAGCATCCTCTTTTTCGGCTCGCTGCTGTTTCACGAACTCAGCCACAGCGTCATCGCCCGGCGCTACAAGATTCCCGTGCAGTCCATCACGCTGTATGTCTTCGGCGGGCTCTCCAGCATCTCCCGCGATCCTTCCAGCGCGCTGCAGGAATTCAACATCGCCATCGCCGGCCCCGTTTCCAGCCTCTTCCTGGGCAGCTGCTTCTGGCTGGTCACGCATTATTTCCACGGCAACGAACTGGTGGTCGCCTCCTGCACGTGGCTCTGGGAAATCAACGTGATGCTCGCCGTCTTCAATCTAATTCCTGGTTTTCCCCTCGACGGCGGCCGTGTCCTGCGCAGCATCGCCTGGGGCGTCACCGGCGATTTCACCCGGGCCACAAAAATCGCCTCCTACGCCGGACGCTTCTTCGCCTACGTGATGATTTTTATCGGTGTCTGGTGGGCGTTTCACGGCAGCCTGGTTAACGGCATCTGGACCGCCTTCATCGGCTGGTTCCTGCTCAGCGCCGCGCGCGAAAGCTATACGCAGGTCGCCGTGCGCAACACTTTGACGGGCGTCCGCGCCGGCGACATCATGACTCAGGACGTCCCCACGGTTGAACGCAACATCTCCGTGGATGATTATGTCCACGAAGTCCTGCGCACCGGGCGCCGCTGCCACGTGGTAACCGGCGCAGGCCGCCCGGTGGGCCTGGTCACGCTAGCCTCCGCGCGCGCCCTCCCCCGGGAAGAGTGGGCCAACACGTCCATCCAAGCCGTGATGATGCCCTTCGACCGCGCCCACTGCGCCACACCCGACGAGCCCGCCCTAGGCGTCCTGCAGCGCATGCAAACCGAAGACATCAATCAAATGCCAGTAGTAGCAGACGGCGCAATCGTAGGCATGATCGCTCGCGACACCATCCTCCACGTCCTACAAACGCGCCTGCAACTAGGCCATCTAGCGTCGTAGCATAGGCAATCTTGCCTGTGCTCTTTGGTTTTCGTGAGGACACGGCAAGCGTACGAAGTAATTGAAGGAGCCACCTATTAACGAAACAGATTACGAGCACCTAAAACGAGAAGAACCTACCCCCATGACCCGCCGCGGCTTCAGCAAATGGTTCGGCATCGCCAGCGCGCTAGCGCTCGTGGGCGCGCTAGCAGCCTACTGGCAAAGACACAAACCCGGCTACCCAATAAAAATAATCGCCCAAGCCGGAGAAATCCCGGTTGGCGGCAGCAAGATTTTCACCTATCCCGCCGACGACCGCCCCTGCTTCCTACTCCGCCCCGCCGAAGACACATACGTAGCCTTCAGCCGCCTCTGCACCCACCACACCTGCCCCGTGTTCTATCAGCAGGTCGACCATATCTTCACCTGCCCCTGCCACGGCGGAATCTTCTCCGCCACCAACGGCGCCGTGCTCGATGGCCCTCCGCCCAAGCCCCTGCCGCAATTAATCCTCGAACGCCGCGGCAACAACATCGTCGCCACCGGCTTTCTGCAAGCGTAAACAAAACACACCAATCCCACGAACCTTAGTGCTTGATTGCAACGCATGGAAAAAACTATCTCTGGGGCGGGGTTCGGTACTTCACAGCTTTCGCGTCCACGCCTTCAGTCACCGTCACAATCACATCCGCTGGAATGTCCTTCAACTCCTGCACATACCCGCTCGGCCAACGGATCAAGATCGAATCCACCCTCTCATGCTTCCCTAATCCAAAATAAATCCGCGGATCCTGCGCCGAGCAATAACTCATCCCGCCCTTCGCCTGGTCGTAGCTCTTGAAATCCCCCGCGGTCAATTTCAACAAAGCGCCAATCCCATCGCGATTCGATTTCGTCCCAATCAGCCGCACCGCAATCCAGTGATTGCCCTGCGCTGCCGGAGAACCCCCTCCCTCATTTCGGAAAAGCTGCGCATCCTCCCCATTATTGCTCACCAAAAAATCCTGCCACCCGTCGTTATCGTAATCTCCCACCGCGAGTCCCCGCCCCACGCGCGGCTTGCGAAAATCCGCGCCCTCGGTTCTGGTGGCATCCACGAAATTTCCGTCGCCACGATTGCGGTAAAGCATCTTCTCTTCTTCGTACGCGACCTCCGGGTGATACATCAGAATGTTGTCCAGAATATGTCCGTTGATCACCAGCAAGTCTCGCCACCCATCATTGTCAAAATCAAAAAATCGCGCCCCAAAAGCGCTCCGCAGAATATTCGTCTGCCCAATCCCCGAAGCAATCGTGTAATCCGTGAAAGTCCCATCCCCATTATTCCGATACATTCGGTTCAACTCGAAATCCAGGTGGCTGACGAAAAGATACATCAGCCCATTGTTCATCACGTCCGCGGCGTCCGCGCTCATCCCCGCTTCCGGACGCCCATCCTCGCTGAATCCCGCGCCCGATTTGTAAGTCGCATCGCGAAACGTGCCATCGCCATTATTGAGGTACAAAAAATTCCGCTGCGTGTCGTTCGCGATGAATATATCCGTCCAGCCGTCTCCGTTCAGATCGGCCAGCACCACGCCCAGACTCTTCCCGTCCGTATTCAGCAGCCCAGCCTTTTCCGTGACGTCGGTGAACGTTCCGTCGCCATTATTGTGATAAAGCTTCGCCGAACTCCCATGAAAGCTATCCGGATGGCAATAAGCGCTCGTCTGCGGGATCCCCGTGAATCCCGGACGTACATCACCGCACAAGACCGGATGATCCACGTCGTACTGCACGTAATTCGTCACCAGCAGATCCAGCTTGCCGTCGTGATCGTAATCAAACCACCCCGCGGCCGTGCCCCAGTTTCCGTCGTCGCCCACTCCGGCCTTCGCCGTCACATCCGTAAAAGTCCCGTCGCCGTTGTTGTGCCAGAGCACCGAATGCCGGTAACCGGTCATGTAAACATCCGGAAACCCGTCGTTATCGTAGTCGCCCACCGCCACGCCGAAAAAAAATGTCCCGTCGCTCTTAATTCCGCTCTGCTCCGTCACGTCGGTAAAAGTCCCGTCGCGATTATTGCGATACAGCGCCGGCTGCGGCGGCAGCAGCGGGTGATAATACGGCGTGTAACCGCTGTTCACGAAAATCGCGTCCAGATATCCATCCTGGTTGTAATCAATCCACCCGACGCCCGCTCCCATCGTCTCCGGGTACAACCGCTGCGGCGACGACGCGCGTTCGTGATGAAAATGAATTCCCGCCGCGGCGGTCACATCGCGAAATTCCACGTGATACGGATTGGTGATCTCGCTGCGGTGCCGCAGTCTTACAGCATCGTCTTGTTCCGCCGCCGCCGCGGATTCCCCATGCCCCGGCGGGCGCACAGCCTGCTGCTCAGGCGTCGCAATGAACTTTCGATACGCCGCCCGCGCCGATGGCCCGAGCAAAGCGCCCGACACGTCCGCAGTCGCTATAATAAGGATAGAAAGAGAAATCAGCAGGGGCTTGCGAAGAAGCATTCGTTGCCGTGTCATTGCCGGACAGATTCTAACAGCACATCCAATCCCCGTACCACGTCACGTCCCGTTTCGAAATCAGCTACAGACTTTGACGCTCGATGTCTCTGCGCGGGTAGCAACGCCGCATCAGCTCGTTCCCATTTCTGTAATCCTCGTTCCAAATTTCATACGGCTCAGTTCTATTATGGGACTCATTCGCTGTCTGTGGAAAACTTTAGCTCGCACTCAGTTTCGTGTTGACTCCGCGCCTACCCGAGGATAGCCTGCTTCCATTCTGTGGGCTGGGGGGCCCTTGTCCGGAAGTGATTCCCATAATTATTTCGCAGTCCGTGAAGGATTGGAGCGCAGAGTTTTCGCTTCTCTCTCGTGGTGCGCCTAACAAAGTGCCAAGAACCTTCACGCCATCGAACCTAATTGCGCGGAACGCAACTTTGCGCCACGCAGCATTCTCTGCATCCATCGCTCTCGCGCTCGCAGTCGTCACTTTCGCCGGCGCTCCCATAACTCGCGCGAACGAAAATACGGGCACAGGCACCGCCGCGAATCCACCCGCCGCTCCCAAGAAAGTTATCATCGATACCGACCCTGGCACCGACGACGCGCTAGCCATTCTCCTCGCGCTGAATTCTCCGGAACTGGACGTCCGCGCTCTCACCGTCGTCCCCGGCAATGTCACCGCACAACAAGGCCTCGAAAATGCCTTGAAGCTCGCGTCACTCACCAATCGCTGCGACATTCCCGTCGCTGGCGGCGCCCAGCATCCTCTGTTTCAAAAACTGATCACCGCCGAACTCTGGCACGGCGCGAACGGCCTCGCCAACGTCGAGTTACCCGCGAGCAGATGCAAAGCCGACCCCCGCTTCGGTCCGGACCTGATCATCCAAATGATTCACGACTCGCCGCACGAGATCACCCTCGTCCCCGTCGGCCCGCTCACCAACATCGCTCTCGCCCTGCTGAAAGATCCCTCCATCGTTCCGCTGGTGAAGGAAGTCGTAATCATGGGCGGCTCGATTTCCGGTGGCAACGTCAACGCCTCCGCGGAAGCCAACATCTACAACGACCCCGAAGCCGCGCAGATCGTCTTCCACGCCGGCTGGCGCTTGACCATGGTCGGTCTCGATGTCGGCGACAAAACTCTCTACGATCAGGCGCATCTCGATCAACTTTCGAAAACCCACGGCCCCGAAAACGACTTCGCCGTGAAAGTTCTTACTTTCCTGATCGGCCAGGAAGCGAAATACGGCGCGGGCGGAGGTTCGCCGATGTACGACCCGCTCGCCGTCGGCACGGCACTCGATCCGTCAATCGTCGTCACCCAGGCCATGCACGTGGACGTGGAATCGCGCGGCGAATTCACCCGCGGCGAAACCGTCGCCAATCGCCGCAACGCCGTCGAACGCAATGTCCTGCACGGCGACCGCTACATCATCGAAGGCGTAGATCACGTCGAGCCCAACGTCCAAGTCTGCACCGGCGTCAACCCCGACAAATTTCTCCAGCTGCTCAATTCGCGGCTGGCAGGTAAATGACATGAAAAGCGAACACTTCGCGCAACCGGGCCAATCAAATTTCGCGGTTGATCGCTCCACACCCAGAGGGAGAGCAACGATGAAAATGGTGAAGCGTGTGTTTCTGGCAGCATTGGCCGTCGTCTTTTCGCTCGCGACTCTGCTCGCAGCCGCCCCCAGCGCTCGCGCGCAATCCGTAGAGCGCGGCGAAATCCGCGGCTTCGTTTACGACACTTCGCACTCGATCGTGGCGGGTGCCAAGGTGACCATCTCTAATCCTTCCACCGGTTACAAGCGCGAAACCACCGCCGATTCCGCCGGCTTGTACGACTTTGCTCAGCTGTTGCCCGGCACCTACAAGGTGCAGGCAGAAGCAGAGGGCTTTGCCTCTACCATCGTTACCGACCTCGTCGTAGACATTGGCGCGAGTCTGGCCCTGGACATCACGCTCCCGGTTAAAGGTCAGACGCAAACCGTCACCGTGTCCGCCTTGGAGGCTGGACCCGTGGACACCTCGACCGCAGGCATCAACCAGGTCATTAATTCGAGAGACTTGGAGACCCTCCCCCTCTCCGGCCGCGACTATCGCGACTTGGCGCAATTGAGTTCCTCAGCGCAGGTCGTTCCCGGCCTGCGTGGCGGCATCCGCCTGGGCGGCCAACAAAGCGATTACCTCGGCATCGTGGTTGACGGCCAAGACACCTTCAACAACTACTTCGGTGAAATTTTCGGATCGCTCGAAACCAAGAACTTCACGGTTCCTCTCGAGGCCGTGCAAGAATTTCAGGTTGTCACCAACGGCTTTGCCCCCGAATTCGGCCGCGCCACCGGCGGTTTGGTCAACGTGGTCACCAAATCCGGCACCAACCAGCTCCACGGAGAAGCACACGATTACTATCGCGGCAGCGATTTCACCACGAACGATGCCGTGGGTGAGCCCCCGAACATCGCCACTCAAAATCAGTTTGGCGGCTCCGTCGGCTTCCCCATTCACAAAGATCGCCAATTCCTGTTTTTGGCCACGGATGCACAGTTGCAAAATGGCCCGCTGGTAACCCAGTTTTGTTCGCCGGGTGCGGGGCAAGCAGCCTGCCTCGCGGAGTTACCTCTGATCACTGGGCCCGCTTTTGCGAACTGCGCCCCGGGAGCCTGCGCCCCAGGTACCGTCCCGCTGCCCACCAATGTTTCGGCCGGGACGATGTTGCCGCCAGGCTGCGGAACCAGCCCGACTGCTGGGGAACTCGTGCTGATGGACTGCTACGGCAAGTCCTCAATAGCCGGCTTCCAAGGCCCGAGCAATCAGTTCCAGAATCTGTTCACCATACTGGGACACTACGACTATCAGTTTAGCCCCGCGAACCATTTCAGCGTACGGAGCTACTTCACCAGAAACCACACGAATGGGTTTAGCGGCGCTCAGGGTCAGAATGAAATTCCCCAGGCGTTCGACAATACCGAAGACTTCACCAACAAGGGCGGCGCCGCTGTTTTCAGCTTGAACACCGTGCTCGGCAGGAAGGTGAATGAAATCCGTATCAGCCTTTCGGACGAAGTTCGCGAGCGCCATGCTAACAGCGATTCGCCCGGCCTTTCGATTTCCGATTCCGGCTTCTCGAACTTGGCTATCGGCAGCGCCTTTAATTATGGCATCGGCCAACGTTACTACCTGCCCATCAATAACCAGGACGGTAAGTTTGAGGCTGCAGACAACTTCAACTATTCCTTTGGCAAGCACGATATGAAATTCGGCGGAGATTCCGTCACCTTCGAGGACCGCAAAGACTCATTCGTCGGATGGGGTGCAGGTGAATACGACTACTTTAGTATCGCTGACTTCAATAGCGGAGCGGCGAGTGGGGGCCTTCTCAGTCAAGGCGTTGCTCTGAACGGCTTGCCGCTTTCGTTTCTGGGACCGGCCACAACTCTTTTCCCCAATTATCAGTCCGATCTCGGCCTCTACTGGCAGGACAAATGGCAATTGACGCCACGCCTCACCGTGACCTACGGGCTCCGCTGGGATGGCACCTGGAACCCTCAACCGCAAACTCCGCTTTATGGAACCACCGTGCTCGTTGGCGAGGGCGCGGGATCGCACGCCGCCCCCGTGCCACAGCGCGTTCCGGCTGACTTCGGTCAGTGGGGGCCGCGCATCGGCATGGCCTGGAACGTGCGGCAAGGATCTCATCCAACAGTCGTCCGCGCCGCTTGGGGTCTCTACTATGCTCTCACTGTGGGAATATTCATGCCCACGGCGGGAGCTGGCAAACTCACTCACTGTATTGGCAGTTGCATACCTCCAGAAGGCGGAACTGTTGGCTTTCCCTATCTAAATCCCAATTCGACGCCTTTGGGCGTCAACCAACTTTGCGGGACGCAATTCGGCTGTCCCGATTCAACGTCCGGAGGCGGATACGTGGATCCCGCGTTTCAGAATCCACGCGTCTCCAGCTTCACAGGCGGAGTCGAGCAATCGCTGCCGTATAATCTGCAGTTAACGGCCACCTTCTCCTACGTGCATTCCACGCATCTGCGGACGGGTGGATACGATTCAGAAGAAGCCTGGCAGCGGAATTACACGATACTCGGAACCGACTCCTTCGGGCGGTCCATCCTCGGTAACACACCCCTCGACCCGACGCTACCTACTTCAAACAATGAAACAGCCAGTTTTAGTCATGGCAATTACGAATCGCTGGTTATTAACCTCACCAAACGCTTCTCCAATCATTTCCAGGTGTTCGCTAACTACATCTGGTCGCAGAACAAAGACAACGCCGCGAGCGAGCGCGATACCGACACCTATTTCGGCCAACAGGATCCCATCAATCTGGCGATTGACTACGGCCGCAACGGTCTCGACATCACCCAACAATTCAAAGCCGCCGGCGTCTACGAATTACCTTGGGGCTTTGAAGTCAGCTCTAGTGTGATCGCTCACAGCGGCGTGCCTTTCCCCCTCTACATCGCCCAAGATATTAATGGCGACGCAGTCTCCGATCTCGGACACAATAACGACCGTCCCACCTATACAAACGCCGCCGGCAAGACGTTCCTATTGGGGCGTTACCCGTTCGACCAGCCGGGATACTTTCAATGGGATGGCCGGTTACAAAAGACCCTCCACGTACATGACCGATTGAACGTGGTGTTGTCCGGCGATTTCTTCAACCTGACGAACCGCGGTAATGTCTATTCGAATCCGAATAACCCAAATACGGCCACAATCTCGCTCGTCGGTTGCACGCCGCGGTTGGCACCAGAGATAGGAATGATTTGCCCGCCGCTCACCGCCGCTACCATGCCACAGATCGGAGTAAACGGCTTCCGCGCGATCACAGAGATCGCACCCGGCAGCACACCCTTCGCGTTCCAAGCAGGCGTCAAGTTCGTCTTCTAACGACCTTGGCTCCCCTGGGACGAAGGCAGTTTTTACAATCCGCAACCAGCTCTATGATCGCGGCAGCAGCCGGAGGCGAAAGCCTCCGGCAAGCTTCCGCCTTCACTTCATCGCCTCAAAAGGCTGTCCGCTGGCCCAAACCCATCGGCAGTCCCGTCCTCGATAGCCTCCCTCCCGTAATCGAAAATTCTCGCGACGTCCACACCAACGTCGAAAAACTCGTAGAAGTCGCCAGCTGGATGGCCTACGAAGAACTCCCCATGCCCGAATATCACCTACCACTGGGTGTCGGCGAGAACAACCCGGACGAAACCATCGACTTCATCATGGTCGCGGACGTCGTAGACACGGCCTTCACCGATTTCACCACCCACGTAAAATTTCAAGTGGATTACGCCGGCCAGCACTGGTCCGATTCCGAAGCCGAGTTCGCCTGCATCAAGCGCGCGATGGATCAGGGCATCCCCATCCTCGACGGCCACTACCTCGCCCAGCTAACCCGCCCGCAAATGGAAAAGATTTTCGCCGGCAATATCGAAATCCCGATGCTCGATGAAAAAATGGAACTCTGGCGCCAAGCCGGAGCCGTGCTAGCCGCAAAGTACAACGGCCGCTTCCACAATTTCATTCGTGCCTGTTCGCCGCGTCTTTACGATCACGGCAACGGCATGGTGGACCGCCTCGTCGTCGAATTCCCGCGCTTCAACGATGTCAGCCTCTACGACGGTCACGAAATCAAACTCTACAAACTCCCGCAGCTCGGCCTCTGGTTCCTCTATGCCAGCCTGCACAAATCCGGAAAATTTCAAATCGACGACATCCACTCCATGACCGCTTTCGCCGATTACATCGTCCCGGTTGGCCTGCGCCTGATGGGCATCACCTCTTACTCCCCGACCTTGGAAAAAGCCATCAACACGCACCAGCTAATCCCGCGCGACAGTACGCAAGAAATCGAAATCCGCGCCCACTGCATCTATGCCACCGCCCTCCTAACCGAGGAAATCAACAAACTCCGCGCCCCCGACGCCCAAATCATAATCCCCCAAATCGACGCCCGCATCTGGACCCACTACCACACCACCAACTGGCCCCATCACCTAACCCGCACCATAATGTACTAACCGTGGCACAGCCCTGCCCGCCGCAGGAGAGCACTCCTGGCTGTGCGCCAGAGAGGAATCCGCTTTCTGCGGACGAGTCGAGTCTCTCAGAGAACGGAGCCCCGGACTCGAAGACACAACGCCAGAATCCTCGCAATCGTTTCTAGCCACTAACCACTCATCACTAGCCACTGCATTTTTCCCAAACCGATTCATCTCACATCCCAAACCAATCCATTTGCCCTACCCGTCACCGTTGCCGCATAATACCCGCAAATCCAAGTCCCATGCGCCGAGTACAACTCATCGAACTCCACGAACAATCGTGGTTCCCCAATTTCCTCCGCGATGAAATTACCGACACCCTCCAATCCGCCATGAATTTTTTCGGTGCCTACGTCCCCGTCGCCCCGCTGCTGCAAACCGCTCTCGACGCAACGCACAGCCCGCTCATCATTGACGTGTGCTCCGGCGGCGGAGGCCCCTGGCTGAAGCTTTCCCCCCGTCTGCATGCCAACGATCACGCCTCACTGCAAATCCTCCTCACCGATAAATATCCGAATCTCAACGCCTTCCAATCCGCCAGCGCAAATTCCCAAAATCACATCGCGTTCCATGCAGCTCCGGTGGACGCCATCAACGTTCCGCGCGAACTCTGCGGCTTCCGCACCATGTTCACTTCCTTCCACCACTTTCAACCCGAAGAAGCTCGCGCCATCCTGCAAAACGCCGTGGATGCAAGCCAAGGCATCGGCATATTCGAAGTCACCCGCCGCGCCCCCTCCGCCATCGCGTGGATGTTTCTCTGGGCTTTGCTACCGCTCGTGTTCACCCCGTGGATCCGCCCATTCCGCTGGTCGCGCCTGCTCTGCACCTACGTCCTTCCCATAATTCCACTGGTGCTGCTCTTCGATGGGGTTGTCTCCTGCCTGCGCACCTACCGCCCCCAAGAACTCCGCGAAATCATCGCGAAGCTATCCGCCGCCGAATACCAATGGGAACTTGGCGAACGCGCCAACCCCACAGGCGAAGTCCCCATCGCCTACCTGATCGGCTATCCCCGCCCCAAGGTTCTGACTTCGTAGCGGCCAACCCAGGATGCGGGACGGGCGCCTTTGACTTCGGTAGCGTCGGCCTGCGTGCCGGTAGGCAGGCGTCCCGCCGACGCTGTCGCCTGTGTTTTCGATACTGAAATTTCGATCTTGGATTTCGACGCAGACTCGAACTGGCGGGAACCACAACTCCGACGTTCTCGACTTTCGTGAAGCCGCTCCCCGAGACGGCGTCCGATCCGCAACGCTACAGACCGGACGCTCCGCCATCGAGTTTTTCTTCATCCCAAAAACTAACTTCGCAAACAGCTAATTCGGATGGCTGTGTCTCCAATTCCAGTATTCGCTCTGTTCCTTCCGGTTGGCATGCGCATATTCGTGATCGTGCCGGTGGTTATCCGTCAGGAATATTCCCCACTCGTGTCGCTCGTGATCATCCCAGTTGTGATAGTCCTTGTGATCCCGATCGTAGACGCGTACCTGAACCCCCGCCTCTTGCGGCACGGGCGCGGCCATCATTGACACGGGCGCCGCCAAGGCAGCAGTTAGAAATAAAGTAGCTACATAACGATGTGCACGATGCATGAAGAAGGCCTCCAATTCTGAATTTCCGCTCGTGTTGCGCGGTAGCCTCGACTATGAGTCCCCCCACCTTCCATTGATGTGCAATACAGCACATGGGTATCGCATACGGCACCAGCGCCCGTACGCGCCTGCATCGCGAAGCCTGTCATTGCGGCTGGAAGTTGTCGGTATGCCACCCCGGATTCACCCACTCCCCATCGCGCCGCACAAAAATCTCCGTAGCCCGCCCGGAACTCACCGAGCGTTTCCCGTTTTCCTCCGTCTCCACTAAATACGAAGTCCAGATAATCGCCACGTCGCCAAACCGCTGAATCTCCGTCCGCGGAAATTCCAGCCGGATTAATTTTCCGCCATCCGCCTGAAATTCCGCCGCCGTCCGCATTATGTCCGCCTGATTTTTCCACTTCGCTTCATCGGAACTGATCACGATCGTGTCCGCCGGCACCAACCGCTCCAGCGCCTTCGTGTCGTTCGCAAACCACGCCCGCCACACACTCTCACGCACCTTCAGAATCTGCGCTCGCTCGTCCTGTCCGAAAGCCATTCCCGGCCCCATCAGCATTCCCAGCACGCAAATTCCAATCATCATCCGCACTCTGCGACTCATATTTTCCTCCTCTGAATTTAGCTGCCTGCTCAAACACACCCGTAGACCAAACAAAATTCCGGAGCACAAATGCTCATCGCGCAACGAATGCTGCGCGCCCCGCGCAAGAACTCGGACCCTCAGCGCACATTGCTTTAGTGTGCGGCCTTCCCCGCCGCCTGATACCCACCCGGAACCGTCCGCGAAGCAATCGCCAACCGGTTCCACGCATTGATCGCCCCCACCGCCAAAGTCAAATCGCACATTTCCTTCTCGCTGAAATGCGCGCGCACTTCCTCATACATCGCATCCGGCACGTGACCATCCGTAATCAACGTCACCGCCTCCGTCCACGCCAACGCCGCGCGTTCCCGCTCCGTGTAATACGGGCATTCGCGCCACGCATCCAGCGAATACATCCGCTGCTCCTTCTCCCCGATCGCTCGCAGATCTTTCCAATGCATGTCCAGGCAATACGCGCAGCCATTCACCTGCGAAGCGCGCAGCTTGATCAGGTGCAGCAGTCCCTGTTCCAATCCGCATTCCTGCATATATTTCTCCAGCCCCAGCATCGCGCCGTACCCACCCGGCGCGGCCTTCATGCCATTGAATCGCGCTTCCATAAACCCTCCTTTACCTGAAATCACCACTTTTTAGATGATGCCACTCACGCTCTCGCAATGCCCTTTCGATCCGAATACAGCGCCAGCAAGACCGCTCCCGCCGACGCCGAAAACACCGAATAATCCAGCGGCGACTTGATCCCAAACGAAATCGCCATCGCAGTTCCAAACAACACCAGCAGCAGCGCACTCGCCAAAGCTACCCAACGCGGCCACAAGCCAATAATCAGCAAGATGCCCAGCGACAACTCCGCGGCCGTAGCCGCCCACGCCAAAAACGGAATGGTAGACGCCGGCATGAACGAATTAACCTTGGCCGTGTACTCCACGAACCCCGCAAAGTTCCCGTACCCCACGTTCCGTCCCGTATACAAACCGAAACGGTCAGCGATTCCCGATAAGAACGCCGCGCCCAGCGCGAAACGCGCATACAAAATTCCCCACCGCTCCCAATTCACCGCGTGCTCCGCCACCACGGCGCGACGCTCCAACTTTTCTGCTCCGGAGGATTGCCCGCGCATGATCACTTCCCTCCCGGCACTGCGGCACTCAATGGCGCATCATGATCGCAAACAAAATACGCAAGCAACTTTGCCGGCTCGGTCTGGCTCGCATTCGCCGACACAGCATGCACGCCGTTCGCCGGCTCGTAAAAACTTTCACCCGCCCTGTACACAGCTTCCTTCTCGCCGCGCACCTGCGTTCGCAGCGACCCCGCGACGACATAACCAATCACCGGGCAAGGATGGCTGTGCGGCTCAGACGATTCGCCCGGCCCGTAGTTCACCTCAACCAAAGTCGCCTTCAGATGCGCGCCATCCATTTTCGGCAGCCCTTCCGTCAGCACGACTCGCGCTCGTTCACTCTTCTGCGCTCGCTGTGTATCAGAGCGCACCTGATCCCACCCCAAAAATCCCGCCGCGACCACACACAGCGCTGCAACAGCGCTTCTCCCCGCCATTCCGTAAGCTCTCATCGCTTCCTCCCGCAGCGTCAAACTTAAATCCATAGCGGTCCATCCACAAGGACCACTTATGCTATTATTCCTGTACCACTTTCATGGCGAAAAGGGCCACCACGTTCGAACTTGCGCTTCCGCCCAAAGATCCTGCAACGTCTGCCCACCGCTGGCTCTACGCGTCCCTGCGTTCCGCAATCCTCGAAGGCCGCTTGCACCCCGCCTCACGCCTCCCCGCCACGCGCGATCTCGCCAGACAATATCGCCTCGCGCGCGGCACCATCGTCAACGCCGTCGAGCAACTGAAATCCGAAGGCTACGTGCAAGCCCGCATGGGCTCCGGCACATACGTCAGCAACACTCTTCCCGACGAATTACTCCAGGTGGGCAGCAGCGCCAAGCCGCCACTGCCGCGAGAAAAAACCAAACCGCGAATAATTTCCGCCTTCGCCAAACGCGTTCAACTGTTCCCGACCTTTGCGCCCCGCCCCAGCCGCGCTTTCCGCCCCAATTTGCCCGCCCTCGATCTGTTCCCCACCACGTTATGGGCGCAAGTCGCGGCCCGTTGCCTGCGCAAAGTCTCAACAAGTTTCCTGCTGGGCTGCGATGCGCTCGGCTACCTCCCGCTCCGCCAAGCCGTCGCCGATTACCTCAGCACCTCGCGCGGCGTGAATTGCGTGCCCGAGCAAATAGCGATCGTCTCCGGCGCACAGGAAGCCCTCGACCTCGTCGCGCGCCTCTTCGTGAATCCCGGCGACCGCGTCTGCATGGAAAATCCCGGATACATCGGCGCCACGATCGTCTTCGAATCGCTCGGCGCAAAAATATCGTACGTTCCGTTGGACGAAGAAGGCATGAAGCTCGGCGAATCAACCCTGCGCAACGCCCGCCTCGTTTACGTCACGCCCGGTCATCAATTCCCCCTCGGAATCACGATGAGTCTTCCCCGCCGCCTCCAGCTCCTCGAATCCGCCCGCAAATCCGGCACGCTGATTCTGGAAGACGATTACGACAGCGAATTCCGCTATTCCGGCCGCCCCGTCCCCGCCCTCCAAGGTCTCGACCGCTGCGGTCAAGTGCTCTTCATGGGAAGTTTCAGCAAAGTACTCTTCCCGTCGCTCCGGCTCGGATATCTAGTGCTGCCGTCGGACCTGCTGGACCGCTTTTCCGCCACACTCTCGATCACCCGCCGCCACGCCCCGCTCATGGAACAAGCCATCCTCTCCGATTTCATCACCGCGGGACACTTCGGCCGTCATCTACGCTGCATGAGAGAAATTTACGCGGAGCGCCTGTCAGTCCTCTTACACTCTGCGAAGCAAAATCTAGCAGGCCTGCTGGAAATTTCAGGAGTCGAGGCAGGCTTGCAAACGGTAGGCTGGTTAAAACGTGGCATAAACGCTGAATCAGCCGCCGCAGCCGCAGCCAAACGAAACGTGGAAGTCATCCCACTGAGCGTCTACAGCTACGGCGATGTCGCGTCGAAGGGATTGCAGTTAGGATTTGCCGCGGTTGACGCCAAAGAAATCCGCCGCGGCGTGCAAGATCTAACAATAGCGCTCGAAGCCGCGCGCAAAAGTCCGCACCGCCGCTTCAATCCAACTTCACCTTGATTTCTGTTCAGCGATCCACCTATCAGTCCGCGCTTCCAACAGATCCAACGGCAAAGTCCCGCCATTAACCATCTCGTCGTGGAAAGTCCGTATGTCGAACTTCGCGCCCAATTCCGTCCGCGCCCGCTCGCGCAATTCACGGAACTTCAGCTGCCCCAGCTTGTAACTAAGCGCCTGCGCGGGCCAAGCAATATACCGATCGGTCTCCGACTGAATCGTGGGCTCATCCACCGCGCCCGACTTCCGGAAGAATTCCACTACCTGCTCGCGCGTCCAGCCCTTCGAATGAATCCCCGTATCCACCACCAAACGCACCGCGCGAAAAAGCTCCGACGACAACCGACCGTAATCCGAAACCGGGTCCTGGTAAAGTCCCGCATCCTTTCCCAGTTGTTCCGCGTACAAAGCCCATCCTTCCGTGTACGCGTTGAACCCCAGTCCATGCAGCCGGAATTTCGGCAATCCGGTCAGCTGCTGCTGCACGGAAAGCTGCAAGTGATGCCCCGGAATTCCTTCGTGGTAAGCAATCGCCTCATCCCCCACCAGCGACCGCTTCGCAAAATCAGATGTCGCGACCACCACGCGCCCAGGCCGCTTTCCATCCGGGGTTCCCGTGACGTAATGCGTCGCCGCGGCCGCCTGAAACGCAGGAATCGCCTCCACCGTCACCGGCGATTTCGGCAACAAAGTGAAGAGCTCCGGCAGTTTCGGCTCCATCTCCGCGATATAGTGTCGGAAATCATCAAGAATCTGTTCCGCGCTGGTAGGAATATATTTCAGATTTTTCGCGATCGACGCGCGGAACGAAGCAAGGTTGGCAAACCCCTCCTTCTTCGCAAGCGCCGCCATCTCACCTTCGATTCGATCGATTTCCCGCAGCCCCAGCTGATGAATTTCCTCCGCCGACATGTGCGTGGTAGTGCGCCCGTAAATATCGTTCTCATAGCGCTTCTCGCCATTCGGCAAAGATGTCACCGCCAGCGCCGTCCGCCCCTGCGGCGCGTATTCCGTGCGCACAAAAGCCGCAAACGTGCGATAAGCCGGAATCACATCCTTATTAATCGCGTCGGTGATCTCCAGCGTGAGCCGTTTCTGTTCTTCCGTCGAAATGTCCGCAGGATATTTCTTCGTCGGCTGCAGAAAAGGATCCGCTTCGATAATCCCGTCGCATTGCACCGGGATTTTCTCCAGCAGAAAGCGCACCGGCATCAACTTGTCCCGCATCCCGGCGCGCAACACTTCGGTAGTCTGTTCGAGGGCGCGCGGAATTTGCCGCAGCCGCGCCACGTAATCCTCGTAATGCTTCGCCGAATCCAGCGGCACCGAAAGCGGCAAATCGGCCAGGCTGGTATGGATGCCGTTCTGCTGGTTCACTGGCATCTCATATTCTTTCAAGTCGAAATCCGCGACGCGCTGCCGCTGCACCCGTACCATCACATCATGCGAAAGCTGGTCCTGATCCATGAACCCAGTGGTAGGAATCGCCGCGAGCTTCGCCAAAAAAGCACCGTCAGTTTTGTGCCGTTCCGCGATCGCGGCCAGCGAATAGTCAGCGAGCCTATCGTTGTAGCGATAATCGCCATAAGACGTCGCCCGCTCCGGAAAATTCCGCAGGTCGGTTTCGTACTGCTCCTCAAAGATCGCGTTCTGCGCCGCCACACGCTCCGCCACCCCATCGGACTTTTGCGCGTGCAGCGACGCGCCAGCTACAACGCCGGCAACCACGACAACAACCGCGGCGAAAAGGAAGCCGTTGTGAATTCTCATAGGGCCAGGATTTTATCAGATACCCAATCCGCCGACCGTCGAAAGCATTGCGCAGTAAGCCCAGGTTCAGGGCGTCACACCCGCCCCACCATTCAACCCCGCCAACGCCCGCTTGTAATCCGGATCCTCCGGTGAAATCTCCACCGCCTTCACGTAAGCAGCCCGCGCCTCACTCCGCTCGCCACGCTGCTGGTAAATCGCCCCCATCTCAAAATAAGCGTCCGACTCTTTCGGATTCACC
The DNA here is from genome assembly GCA_963786205.1 of uncultured Acidobacteriota bacterium. Classification (GTDB taxonomy): domain Bacteria; phylum Acidobacteriota; class Terriglobia; order Acidiferrales; family UBA7541; genus Palsa-295. The sequence goes on along the minus strand of CAWAYG010000005.1, from coordinate 431,516 downwards.
AGCACGGTCCGCTGAAACGCCCCCAGCGCATCATCCAATTTCCCCTGCTTCTCCAAAATCCTTCCCTGTACGTAAAGATATTCCGGATGATAAGGCGCCCGCGCCAAGGCCTGCCCAATCGCCTCGCTAGCCTTCTCGATATCGCCCGCCGAATAATAAAGTTTCGCCAGCTGCGAATACGCCCCCGGATAAGTCGCATCCATGGCAATCGCCTGCTGCAGCACCGCGAGCGACCCCGCGAAATCATTCTTCATTGCCAGCTCGTCCGCCTGCTGCACCAAATGCTTCGCCTGCGTCTGATTTTCCTTGGTACTCCGATCGTTCTGCGACGACTTCTCGAATTCCTCCAGCGTCGCAGCCGCCTTGTCATTCTGCCCCGCGCAACGATATGCCCGCGACAACAGAAACAGCGTCTCGGAATCCGCCGGCGCTGATGGCCCCGCCGCATTCACGACTGGTTCCAGCGCCAGCACCGCCCGTCCGCAGCGTCGCGCAACCTCCTCCGGCACGGCTCCCGCCGGCGCGCGCACCAAAATCTTACCCAGCAGCTCTCGCCCGCGCGAATTCTCCGGTTGCAGCTCAACCACTTTCTCCGCATCGAGCAGCGCGAGCTCATCGCGGTTCTCGTCCGCGTAAATTTCCGCCCGCGTGTAAAGTGCTAGCGCATTCTGCGGATCGCGCCCCAGCACTTTCGCGATCTGCTCGAGCGCATTCACCTTGTCAGCCACGCCGCCCTTCGCTTTGTACGCCACAGCCAGCCTATTGCGCGCATCCACGTTCGCCGGTGCAAGCGCCAGCGCCGCCGTCAAGCGCGCGATGGCCGCGTCGTAAGTCTGCAACTCCAAATCCAGATCCCCCAGCATCGCAAGCGGCGCCGCGCTCTTCGGATGCTCGTGCCGCGCCTGCTCCAAAGTCAGCTTGGCCGCATCAAAATTGTGCACAGCCCGATACGCTTGCGCCAATCCAATTTCCGCGTCCACATTCCGCGGCGCAATCCGCAACGCCTCGCCGTAATCCGCGATCGCGTCAACGAATCGCCCAGCCACGGCAGCCGTGCGCGCCTGTTCAATCAAAGTCGCCGCCTGCTGCCCTGAAGCCTGCGCCAAAGACACGCGCGAATCCGCGGCGACGCCAAGACACGCCATCACGATAGACAGCGTCACCAGAAAACTCCGCGGTTTTTCGCACCCCGCAAACATCCGCGAATTATAACATCCGCTATTGACGCGCCCCCTGTCGGCACTGCCCACCGAACTGCTAAAAATGCGCTTTCCCCTTGACTCATACTCGGCGGAGAACTATAAGCACCGTTGGTGCCACAGGTGTCCTGCCGCCGAAACGCAAGCAATCGCAATCAGCCGCAAATTATGATCAGCCGAACAACCACAAGGGGATCAATCACAGCTATGGGCCTGAAAAGAATTATGCCGTTCATCATCGCCTGCGTCGCGCTGGCCTCCGCCACCGCCGCGCAAACCAAACGCAAAGTGATCATTGACCAAGACGCCCGCGGCGCCGCCACCACAGACCAACAATCCATCCTGATGTTCCTGCAATCTCCAAACGTCGAAACTCTAGGCATCACGGTGGTCAGCGGCGATATGTGGCGCGACGAAGAAGTAGCCCACACTCTGCGCATGCTAGAACTCACAGGCCACCAAGACATTCCCGTATATCCCGGCGCGGTCTACCCGCTGATCAATCGCATGGAAATGATCGAGCGCTGGGAAAAACTCTACGGCACGGTCCACTATCAAGGCGCGTGGAACGGCCACCGCCCCGGCATGAATCTGGGCGACGGTCTGCGTGGAAAATATCACCTGCCCTTCGAAGTCCCCGATCTCGCCGAAGGCAATCCCACGCTGCAAGCACAAAAAGAAGACGCCGCGCATTTCATCATCCGCATGGTGCACAAATATCCGCACGAAGTCACCATCTACGCCGGCGGCCCCATGACCGACATCGCGCAAGCCATCAGCCTCGATCCGCAAGTCCCCGAGCTCGCCCAGGAACTCGTAGTCATGGGCGGCAGCATCGCCCCCATCGTCCCCAAAGATTGGGCCGCAGAAAATCGCCGCGAATTTAATTTCTGGTGGGACCCTGAAGCCGTGCACATCGTCCTCACCTCGCCGTGGCACAAAATCACCATCACTACCGTGGACATCTCCGTCAAAACTCGCATGACCAAGCAACTCATCGCCCAAATTGCCAAATCATCCAGCCCCGCGTCGCAGTACCTGGCAAAATATGCCGACGAAGAATTCATGTGGGACGAACTCGCCGTCGCCGGATGGCTCGACCCCACCGTGATCACCCAGCAAACACAATATTTCATGGACATAGACATTTCGCACACGGCAGGCTACGGCAACGTCCTGGTGTGGACCGACGGCGCGCAACCCGGCCTCGGCGAGCAGCTCGTCAACATCCCCGAAGAACTGAATAAGGAAAAGTTTTACAAAATGTTCGTTGACCTGATGTCGCGGCCGCCCGCCGCGCATGCAGCAGCAAAGTAGCGGCATTCGGCGAATGAGTTTGCGGCCAATTTGCTTTTATTTGTCATCCCGCACCCGCTGTCGCGGGTGCGGGATCTGCTTTTCATGCAAGCGAGCGAGACAATCGATCCCATGTCAGACATCACAACAAAAGTAGACGTCGTCGGAATCGGCAGCTGCACCGTGGATTTTTTCGCCATCGTGCCGCGCCTGCTCGGCCCCGAAGAAAAAATCAACGCTACGCGCATGGAAATCCACGCGGGCGGCGTCACCGCCAACAATCTCACCCAGGTCGCGCGCCTCGGCGTCAGCACCGGCTGGCTCGGCCTCATCGGCGACGACGAAAACGGCCGCATCATCCAGAAAGCTTTCGCCGAAGATCACATGGACCTGTCCGGCATCGAAGTCGTGAAAGGTGAATACTCCGCCCTCACCTGGATTCCCGTGGACGTCGCCGGCGAACGCTGCATCTACATGTTCCCCAACGTCACCGGAAAAATTTCCGTCTATCAGGTCCTGCATCGCTTCGCGCCGCACATTCAGTCGGCCAAACATTTCCATACGGAAGCCTCGCAACTAGCAATCGCTCCCGTAAAAGAAGCCATGCAAGTCGCCCACGACGCCAAAGTCCGCGTCATTTTCGATCTCGACGTTTCTCCCAGCTTCTACGCCGAGTCCAACCTCGGCACCCAGGACGAGCTCTGCACCGCGCTCCGCCTGGTTGACGTCCTGAAGCCCTGCAAAGCCGCCGCTCGCGAACTAACCGGCGAAGCCGACTATGAAAAAATCGCCACGGCCCTTCTGCGCATGGGCCCCACAGTAGTCGCCATCACACTGGGCGCGGACGGCTGCCTCATCGCCACTCCTAAAGAAATAGCCAGGGTCCCCGCCTTCAAAGTGGAAGTAGTGGACACGACGGGCGCAGGCGACGCCTTTATGGGAGGCCTTTCCTACGCCCTACTCCAAGGCTGGGATTGCCAAAAAGTAGGCCTCTTCGCCAACGCCTGCGCCGCGCTATGCTGCACAAAAATCGGCGCCCGCGCCATGGCCAGACACGACGAAGTAGTAGCACTAATCAAGCACCAAAGCCCAAAAGGCGCCGCCGCATTTTAGTTGCGCGGGCCCAGGTTTTGACTTTGTAGCGGCCGCCTGCTTTTGCTTTTTAGGCGGGCAGCTTCGACGTTGCCGTTGACTTTATCGTTGAATTCGCCGCTGCACTTGTAGCGGCCGGTTCGGCTTCATCGAACCGGGCAGCCGTTGGTTGTGACGTTGCCGTCGTACTCGCGCGCTTTTCAATCGCATCCGAACAAAGGACCTAAATGTTCACACCAACAACCTTCGGCACCGCCCTGTTAATGATGTTCGTCACCGCCGCCTGCTGGGGCTCATGGGCCAACACCTACAAAGGCGTAAAAAATTACCGCTTCGAACTTTTCTACTGGGACTACGCCATCGGAATTTTCCTAGCCGCCCTCGTCTACGCCCTCACCATGGGTTCCACGACCAACGGCCCGACAAGCTTCCTCAATAATGTCCGCTCAGCCGACCTCTCCAACATCGGCTGGGCCCTGCTGGCCGGAATAATTTTCAACTTGGCGAATCTCCTCCTGGTCGCCGCAATCGACATGGCCGGCCTGGCCATCGCCTTCCCCGTGGCCATCGGCATCGCCCTGGTAGTAGGCACCGTCCTCAGCTTCGTGCAACAGCAAAGAGGCAACGTAATGATGCTAGGCGCCGGCGTCCTCTGCGCCGTAATCGCCGTAATCCTCGACGGCAAAGCCTACGGCGAACTCGGCGCCAACAAAGAAGCCTCGCGTAAAAGCATCATCGTCTGCGTAATCTCCGGCGTCCTGATGGGCCTCTGGGCACCCTTCTCCACCCGCGCCCTAACGCACGGAAATACCCTCGGCCCCTACAGCATTGCCGTATTTCTCACCGGCGGCGCGCTGCTTTCCTGCCTCTGGTGGAATCTCTATTTCATGAAGAAGCCTCTGGTCGGCGATCCGGTGGCACTCAGCGGGTTCTTTCGCGGCCCCGTAAACGGCCACATCCTCGGTCTGCTCGGCGGCGCCATCTGGACCACCGGCACAGTCTTCAATCTAGTCGCCGCCAACTACACCGGCGTCGCCATCTCCTACTCCATTGGCCAATCCGCTCCGATGGTCGCCGCCCTCTGGGGCGTCTTCGTCTGGAAAGAATTCGCCGGCGCCAATAAACGCGCGCAAGCTTTTCTCGCGCTGATGTTCATCTTCTACTTCCTCGCGATTTTTCTGATCGCGCGCGCCAACACCGCGAGCTAGTTCAACGTGCCTGATCGGCGAGCGAGACTCGACACATGAAAACGCAAATCATGTATATCGAAGTCAAAGGAGACGGAATCAATGGCCCTGCTCGCATCGGTCGCGTGAAATTCTCAAAATCCAACAGGTCGGTTTACTACCAGGGGCACCGCTACCAAGTCTTGAAGGGCGGCTTCAAGACCAATTACTTTGATAGCGAAACCGGAGAAGAAGCCTGGATTTCTGGCTGCAAGAAGAAAGGTGGTGACCGCCTGTATCCCGGACTAATCGAAATTGATGAAGACGTGCGGGAAGAATATTGGACCAAGATTAGAAAGATGCCGGAACAGAAAAATCGCAAAAAGATTCGCTGCCCAGGAAAATACGGCGGCGAATAGCTGAATGAGCCGTAGTGCCGTTGCGTGTCGCCGTCCTAGGCAATCGTTGGCCGACGAAATTCACCACTAGCCGCCTCAATCTTCGCCGCAACCGCCAGCACCGCCTCATCCTCCCAAGGCCTACCAACAATCTGCACTCCAATAGGCAGTCCCTCCGCCGACCGCCCCACCGGCACCACCGCCGCCGGATTCCCCAGCAAATTGAACCACTGCGAATAACTCATCGCCTTCAAGTATTCCACTTTGCGCCCCTGGACCATCCATTCCCTCTCTCCATGACGAAACGCCGGAACAGCGCAAGCCGGACACAACAAAATCGGAAAGGTTTCCATCTGCCGCAACAATCTCTCGCGCAAAGCATCGCGCCCTACCAAAGTGTTTAACCACTCCCGTCCATCGAGAGCCGGCTCGAGCGCCACACGCTCCCGCCAAGCGCGATACATCGGACTCAGTTCAGCCTCCCGCCCCTCCACAGTCGCAGCAAACGCCATCTGCACCGCCCGCCCAAATAAATTCCACCAAAGCTGCCAGACGCGATCCAAATTCTGCGGCCGCCACGCCTCCACTTGAAATCCCTGCGCGCGCAGAGCCTCCGCCGCCGCCCGCACCGCCGCCGCGGTTTCCGCCGTCACCGGTGTCACGCCGTCATCCTCGAAATAAGCCACTCGCAGCTTCAGAATTTCCGCGTCGCTCCACACACGCAAAGGCACCGGCGCCGAAGCCGGATCGCCGATGTCCGGCCCGGCCATCACCGCAAATAGTCGCGCCACATCCGCAACCGTCCGCGCCATCGGCCCCACCACGCCCAACTGCGCAAACGGTCCCGCCGACGCAGGATAATGTCCCGTAGAAGGCACGCGCCCCGGCGTAGGCTTCAATCCGCAAATCCCCGAAAAATGCGCCGGAATCCGTATCGACCCCCCGCCGTCGCTCCCCACCCCTCCAGCAGAACACCCCGCCGCAATCGCCGCCGCTTCCCCTCCGCTAGATCCCCCAGGAGTCCGCTCCGCATCCCAAGGACTATTCGTCCGCCCGTAAAGCGCATTGTCCGTCTCATAAGCCATTAAAAATTCCGGCACATTTGTGTTCCCCAACAAAATCGCCCCAGCTCCGCGCAAGCGTGAAACCAGCGTCGCGTCCTCCGACGGCACATAACCCTTGCGCAAACGGCTTCCACATTCGCAAGCCCACCCTGCGACATCGACGCAACTTTTCACAGAAATCGGCACGCCATGCAACACCCCAAGCGAATCAGATCGCGAACGCAATCCAGCCGCAACTTCAGCAGTCTTCGCCCGCGCACGCGCCCCATCCACATCCACACGCACAAACGCGTTCAATTTCGATTCGCGCCCACAATTCAGCTCCGCAATCCGTCGCAAATGCGCATCCACCAATTCCACAGGCGAAATCGTCCGCGCCCGAACCTGCTCCGCCATCTCCACAGCCGAAAGAAAATTCAAATCGTTCATAGTGAACTCAACAAAAAGCACGCAAACGCGCCCGCCAGTCTAGCACGCAGCATGCCGCACCACGCGCTGCGCGGTTTTGATTTCGTAGCGGCGCACTTCAGTGCGGCATCGCCGTCGCGGCAACCACCGAGCGCACTTCGACAACCGCTGCAAAATCTCGGCGTCGTAGGGGCACGGCATGCCGTGCCCGGTCTCAGATGCGCCATCAGTCGAAAATAATCCACCGCGGAAGCCAAACCGCCCGCGACGCGGTAGAATGTCCAACGCACGCAGAAAGGGAGCGTAATGATCCGCATCACCCGCGCAACAATTTTCCTGGCAATTTTCACCTGCACCCTGATGGCAGCCAGCCAAGAGCAACAGCAGCAATCAGACCAGCAACAATCGCAACCGCAGCAAGCACCCCATCACACAAACGCCCACACCCGCGCCGCAAGTCAGCAAAAAGAAAGCGACTCCACTCCCCAAGAACCCGAAAATCCCCGCGCCGACGTAATCAGAGAAAACAATTTCGGCGTCTCCCTAATGAATCGCCAGCAATTCGAAAAAGCCCTGGGCAAATTCCAACGCGCCTGCATTCTCGACCCTCAAACCGACATCGGCTGCCTCAACGCCGGCATCGCCTTCCTCAACATGCAGCGATTCGACGAAGCCCGCGAAATCCTGCAAAAATCCGCGCAGCGGGACCCGCGCAACCCCTGGGCCTGGTTCAATCTCGGCCTCATGGAAAAAGCCGGAGGCGACGCCGACGCCGCGATCGCCGATTTCCAGAAAGTCGCCGCGCTCGATCCGTACGATGCCGACACGCAATATTTCCTGGGCCTCATTTATTCCCAGCAGCAGCAATACGACAAAGCCATCGCCGCCTTCCAACGCGCGCTCGTTCTAAATCCCTTCCAGGTTTCCGCCGAATTCGGCATGGCCCAAGCCCTGCAACGCAGCGGCAAAACCGCCGAAGCCAAAACACACTTCGACCGCTTCCAGCACATGACGTCGGAAAAACTCGGCAAGCCGGTAAGCTTCATCTACGGCGAACAAGGAAAATACTCCCTGGCCGAGATCTTGCAACCCGCTCCCGAGCCAGTGCCGCAAGCGATGCCGGTCCATTTCGTCAACATCACGCAAGCCGCCAATTTGCCCACCTCCGCCGGAGCACGCATCGCCACCACGCAACTGCACGGCGCAATCGACACCACACCCTCAGCGGCAGGCACCGCAACGCTCTCCACGCGAAAATCGCGCAACCCGAAAGCCGCGGCGCAAACTCCCGCGAGCACGCTGGCCCAATTCCTGGGCAGCGGCGCGTGCATCATTGACTACAACAGCGACGGCAAGCCCGACATTTTCCTCGTGGACGCCGACGGCCGCGGCAACTCCGCGCTCTACAAAAATATCGGCGCCGGAAAATTCCTAAATGTCTCCCGCGAAGCCCATCTCGATATCCACGGCCAAGGCATGGCCTGCGCCGTAGGTGATTACGATAACGACGGCAAGCCCGACCTGGCTGTCACCATGAACGGCCGAGTCATCCTTTTCCACAACGAAGGCAACGGCACATTCAAAGACGTAACCAAAGAAGCCGGAATAGACACCGAAGCGCAAGCCGGCGCAGTGGCCCTAGGCCTAACCTTTATTGATTTCGATCACGACGGCGACCTGGATCTCTACGTCACCCGCTTCAATGATTTCCCGCTAGCCAATCCCGCCGGCCCATTTGAATTCCCAACAGACGCCCCAGCACTAGGAAACGTCCTCTGGCGCAACAACGGCAACGGCACGTTCACGAATTGGACCACCGAAACAGCCCTGGCAGGCACAGCGCCCTCCGTAGGCGCAATCGCCAGCGACATCAACAACGATCGCGCGATAGATTTCGTCGTAACCGGCTGGCAAAAATCCCCAGTCGCCTATCTAAATCCACGTGAAGGCGCCTTCCAAGCCACCACCCCGTGGAGCAGCGACATGCCTGCTCCCACCGCCGGCGTAGTCGCTCTCGATTTCAACAAAGACGGCTGGATGGATCTCGCCTTCACCCACTGGGGCGCCCCGGGCCTAAGCCTCTGGCGCAACAACGCAGGAAAATCCTTCGAACGAGCGAATCTCCCGGATCTGGACTGGATGCGCGGCTGGGGCCTCGCCCCAATTGATTACGATGACGACGGCTGGATTGATCTGGTGGCAGTAGGCGAAGATTTCTCCGGCGCCGGCCACATCGTCCTACTCCGTAACGAAGGCGCCGCCGGTTTCCGCGACGTCACAGCCTCCGCAGGCCTCGACAAAATCGCGCTGAAAAATCCCCGCGGCATCATCGCCTTCGATTGCGATGGCGACGGCGCCACCGATCTCCTAATCACCCAAAATAATCTCCCGCCCGTGCTGCTAAAAAATGAAGGCGGCAATCGCTACAACTGGCTCCGCATAGCACTAAAAGGCGAGAACGACAATAAATCCGCCATCGGCACCAAAGTGGAAATGTACGCCGGCGCGCTCCAACAAAAATGGGAAATCCCCGGCGCCTCCGGCTATCTAGGACAAGGCCCAGCCCCCATAGTCGCCGGCCTAGGCGCCGAACGCCAAGCCGACGTGATCCGCCTCCTCTGGCCCACCGGCGTCCTGCAAGACGAACTCGAAATCCCCGCCCACAAAGAAGAACTCGTCACAGAAATCGACCGCCGCGGCAGCTCCTGTCCCATCGTCTTCGTCTGGAACGGCGACAAATTCGAATTTCTAGCCGACATGATCGGCCCCGGCATCGTCGGCCACTGGACCGGCCCCAACCAACGCAACATCCCCAACCCCGCTGAATATTTCAAAGTTACCGGCTCGCTCGCGCAGCCGCAAGAAGGCCGTCTACGTTTCAAAATGCTCGAACCAATGGAAGAGCTCGACTATCTAGATCAAGCCCGCCTGCTAGCCGTGGATCACCCGATAGACGTCGAAGTCTATCCCAACGAACATTTCGCCAGCGAACTCCCCTTCCCGCAATTCAAAGTGATCGCCAGCCGCGACGCGCATCTCCCCGCCGGAGCTTGGGACGATCACAGCCACAACCTCCTCCCGGTTCTCAGCGAACAAGATCACAAATACGTCACGAATTTTCCGCTAGCCCCCTACGCAGGCTTCGCCGAAATGCACTGGATCGAACTCGACCTCGGCGATTGGGATCCTTCGCGCCCTCTGCGCCTGCTCATGGACGGCTTCACCGATTATTTCAGCGCCAGTTCCATGTACGCCGCCTGGCAAGCCGGCATCACTCCCGTCCCGCCGTACGTCGAAGTGCAAGACGGTTCCGGCCAATGGGTCAAGGTGATTGACGACATGGGCTTCCCCGCCGGCCTAGCCCGCACCATGGTCGCCGATCTAACCGGAAAAATTCCTCCCGGCGCCCGCTTCATCCGCATCTCCACCAATCTCCGCGTCTATTGGGATCGCATCCGCGTTGATAATTCCCCCGAAGACACAGAATTCAAACTCACCGAAGTCCCCCTAGCCGAAGCCAAGCTGCAATTCCGCGGTTACCCCCGCGTAGTAGAAGGCAATCCGAAAAACGATCTGAGCTACATCTACGAAGACGTAAGCGCCACAGGCCCCTACGCCCGCCAAATCGGAAATTACACGCGCTACGGCGACGTAACCGACTTGGTGCGCAAAACCGACGACGAGTACGTAATCTTCGGCTCAGGCGACGAAGTCTCAGTAGATTTCGATTCCACGCATCTCCCGGATATTCCCAACGGCTGGACCCGCGACTATTTCCTCTACGCCAACGGCTTCGCCAAAGACATGGACTTCTACGCCGCCCATGGCGACACCGTCGATCCGTTGCCATTCCACACCACAACGCCGTACCCATATCCGGATGGCGTAGCGTACCCAGAAGACCCACAACACCTGGACTACATCCTGAAGTACAACACCAGAGGCGTAGCAGGCCCCGCCGGCGAATCCTTCCGCTTCAACTACCCGAAGCCAGAAAAGTAGATGCGTCCTCACGTGCTTGCGAGCGAGCTCAAGGTGAGCAAATATGGGACCATCATCGCGAGCTGCGCATTTTTGTGCGCAGTCGCCTGCAATACCCAAGCATCGAGCGTAAGCGGTCCAACAGTTAATGTCTCAGCAGCAACACCGGCGGTGAGTCCTCCCGCAGCTCTCCCTCCGTCCGCAACGGGCGGCTTCGACGGCACCCAAGCCTTCGAACACGTTCGCAAACTAGTTGAAATCGGACCACGCCCGCCAGGTTCAGACGGAATCCATCGCGCGCAGGGCTACATCATCAGCCAGCTACAAAGCTTCGGCTGCCCCGTCGAGGAGCATGACTTCCACGGCTCGACGCCGCTTGGCGATATCGCGATGAAAAACATTATCGCCAAGATTCCCGGCATGGGCAGCGGCATCGTCCTTTACGCCACGCACTACGACACCGTACGCTTGCCGAACTTCGTCGGCGCCGACGATGGCGGCTCAGGCACCGGCACGATGCTAGAGCTAGCCCGAATTTTCTGCGCTCGCAAGACCAAGAGCACTCTCAACACCTGGATCGTGTTTTTCGACGGCGAAGAAGCGCAGGAAAACTGGCCCGACAAGAACAGCATCCAGTGGAAGAACACAAACAGCACGTTTGGCAGCCGCGAGATGGCCGCGAGCATGGCGCTCTCGGGCGACCTCAAGCACCTCAAAGCAATGATTCTCGCAGACATGATTGGTTCGTCCGATCTGAAAATCAAGCGAGACACCGGCTCCACCCCGTGGCTGACGGATCTTATTTGGGCGACGGCCGCGCGTTTGGGCTACGGCAATGTTTTCGTCAACGAAACCACCACGGTAGGCGGCGACGATCATTTCTCTTTTATCCGTCGCGGCGTTCCCGGCTGCGACATCATCGATTTCGACATCGCATCAACCTATTGGCACACACCAGACGACACGCTGGACAAAGTTGACCTGCGCAGCCTCGCAATCGTCGGCCACGTCTTCATCGAAACATTGCCCGCGCTGGAAAAGAAATTCCACTGAAGCCGCACTCGCTTGCTCCTGATCAATGGAGATGTCGGTTTGCGGCAAGACGATCGAGGCGCGTTGTCGGCCATTCGGAGCCGAGCTCGCGCCGTTACCTGTGTCGTCGTTCTTGGTTGACAGTTCTTGACAGGCCGGCAGATACTACGGTCGGCGCATGTAGGGTGCATCGGCGCAACGCCGAAGGGCAATGCCCACCTACGAGATCCCATCGTGGAGGCCTACATGCCCAATCTAGAAAACCTCAAAAAACAGGCCAAGCTCATACTGCGTTGGCATCGCGAACAGCACTATACCGTCGCCGCACAAATCCGCGCATTGATACCCCGTTTCTCGAATATGCCCGATTCGGAGATTCTTGCCGCGAACTTCAAACTCAGCGACGCGCAAGAATTGGTTGCAAGACAGCACGGCTTCGATAGCTGGCAGGCCCTGAAGGCTGGATTTTCCACTACATCGCGCAAAGTGAAATCGCCCCCATCCAAAGCGACGATTACCTGCGCCGAGCCGCAACTGTACGTCACCGATATCAAAAAATCATGCGAATTCTTCCAGCAGAAGTTAGGCTTTTCGCTCGTCTTCATTTACGGCGAGCCTCCCTACTACGCACAGGTGCGTCGCGACGCAGCGCGTCTCAACCTTAGATATGTGGAGGGGCCCGTAATCGACTCGACGCTCCGCGATCGTGAGCAGCTGCTGTCGGTATCCATGACCGTCGCCACAGCCAACGAGATCAAGCTGTTGTTTCTAGAGTTTCAGTCCGGCGGTGTTGCCTTTCACCAGACGCTGAAAAAGCAGCCATGGGGCGCCAAAAATTTCATCATCAAAGATCCGGATGGGAATCTGCTGCTGTTTGCCGGCCCCGCAAACTAGCGGCCACCAAGCACGCCCTCCGCTTGCTTGCCGCCAAATACCGTGATAATTTCACTACTTCCGAATCGCCAGCAACAACTCACTCAACGATGTCGCAGTCTATTTCAAACGCTCAAATCTCGAAATTAACCGGGCCTGCGCAACACGCCTCCGCGCCCGCGCGCGAGCCTGTCTTCTGGCGGGTCGAAGGCAGCCTGCTGAATCTCACCGCCGTCCGCCCCGTCGGCTTCTTCGCCTGGAATTCGCAAAGCTTCCTGGAACGCTGGACGCGCCGCGGCGCCATGGCCATCCTCGCCCTCGGGCGCCCCTTCCTCTACATCACCGACCGCGTCTTCGCCACCCGCCTCCTCCACACCGTCCTCCGCGGAGTCAGCCGCGACCGCCTCGACCTCCTGGGCGAAGAATTCTTCGAATATTTTCTGAAGCCGCGCCTGAAGCAGCAAGGTATAGCCAAGCTGCAAGAAGCGATAGCCGCCGGCGGCGAAATCGTCCTGGTAAGCCAGGGTCTCGATCACATCATGCGCCCCCTGGCAAAACATTTAGGCATCGCGCGCATCATTTCCAATCGTCTCGATTTCCGCGAGGGCATGGCCACCGGACGCCTGCTCGATCCCGTTATCCGCCCCCGCGGCGCCTTCGCCAGATTCACCGGCAGCCAACCAGACGGCCGCGTCCCCCGCGAAAAGTTAATCAGCATCCTAGGCTTCGAAAAAAATCCGCAAGTGCTCGACGAAGCCATCAGACCCGCCGAGCGCGCCGCGCCCAAGGTGTACGTTCCAGTAGTCCACTACGAATCGCGCAACGGCCATCCGGTTTTTTCAACTCGCGCAGCCTTGCGCGGAAAAAACATCCTGCTCATCGGCGCCACAGGCTTCATCGGAAAAGTCTGGCTAGCGAATCTGCTCACCGATCTACCGGAAATCGGCCGCATCTACCTGCTCGTTCGTCACAACAAAGCCAACACGTCCATCCAACGCCTCCAACGCGTAATGGAAGAGTCCCCAGTCTTCGAAAAACTAGCCGAACGCCACGGCAACAAGTTCGCCGAATTTCTCACCGAGCGCATCGAAGTAGTGGACGGCGACGTCAGCAAACCCGGCCTAGGCCTAACCCCACAAGACCAGCAAAAGCTCTCCTGCACTCTCGACGTAATCGTCAACAGCTCCGGCCTGACCGACTTCAACCCCGACCTGCGCGACGCCCTGGCCGTAAACGTCCGTTCCACAGCCTACGTCCTCGATTTTCTGAAAGAATGCAATCACGCATCGCTCTTGCACCTCTCCACCTGCTACGTAGTAGGCCAACGCGACGGCCGCGTCCTCGAGGAATTACCGAAAAACTACACCCCGCGCGCAATCCCAAATTACGACGCAGTAAAAGAATGGCAATCTCTGGAAAATCTCATCAAAGAAACAGAAGCCCGCTCCGAATCGCTTGAAGTAACCGAAGAACTCCGCCGCGTCGCGCAAAAAAAGGAACACGCCGCAAAAGACCTGCAAGGCCCAGCGCTGGAAAATCAAATCCGCAAAAACCGCGTCCGCTGGCTCCGCCAAACTCTCACCGACGCAGCCTCCCGCCGCGCCATCGAACTAGGCTGGCCCAACACCTACACCTTCACGAAAAGTATTTCCGAATCCCTGATCCGCGATTTCCTGGACGCCAACCCGCAAGCTGCAATCGCGGTAGTTCGTCCAGCAATCGTCGAATCCTCCCTCGAAAAACCGTTCCTGGGCTGGAACGAAGGCATCAACACCTCCGCCTCGCTCTCCTACCTGCTCGGAACTTTCTTCCGCCAGCTACCGACGAACGAGTCGAAATGCCTTGATCTCATCCCGGTTGATCTAGTCTGCCGCGGCATGACCCTGATCTCCGCCGCGCTAGTAACCCGCCGTCACCAGCGCGTCTATCAACTAGCCACCTCGGTAGCCAACGCCTGCAACATGCGCCGCTCCATCGAACTTACCGGCCTCGGCCACCGCAAATTCTACCGCGCCCACGCGGACATCCAGCAACGCATGCGCCTGCGCTTCGACGCCATCCCCGTTTCCAAGACGCGCTACAAAGCCATCTCCGCCCCCGCGCAAAAAGCCGTAGTGAAAGCGATCAACCGCACCATGGAACCGTTCGCCTCGAAGCCTCCGTTAGCCCGCCAGGAACGCGAGCTCGAAAAAGTCGTCAAGCTGATCTCCCTCTTCGAGCCTTTCATCCTCCACAACGATCACGTCTTCGAGGCCGCCAACGTCGAACGCCTCAGCGCCGCCCTCCCACCCGACGAACAAGCCGATTTCGGCTACGATTCCCGCGCCCTCGACTGGTGGGATTACTGGATCAACGTGCACATTCCCGCTCTGCGCAAGTGGTGTTATCCTCTCATCGAAGGACGCCAGCTGGAATCGCGTCCCCGGCGCTCCGTGCCGCTCGCATCGCGCAACGAAGCGAACGTCACCACCGCCGCGGGAGCAACAGGCTCGTCAAGCTCGGGTTCAACAAACTCGGGTCCGGCTACGGCATCCTGACACTCAATCACTGTGGCCATCCTCCTGACTGGTTCCACCGGATATATCGGCGCGCACATCGCGTCGAATTTGCTTACGGGCCATTCCGAGCCGCTGAATCTCCTCGTCCGCGCGCGCGATGAACAGGAAGCGCAAGAACGTCTCTGGCGCGCTCTACAGTTGCATCTCGATTTCGCGCGCTTCGACGAAATGCTGCACACGCGCATAAGAATTTTTCGCGGCGATCTCACCGACGCGCATTTCGGCCTCTCGGACGATGACTACGCGCAACTCGTGCGCACGACCGACTCCGTAATCCACTGCGCCGCATCCCTGAATCGCAAATCCGAAAAAAGCTGCCTCAACGTAAACCTACGCGGCACGCTCGAAGTCATCCAGTTAGCCCAGCGCGCGCGCGACCAGCACGGCCTGCGCCGCTTCAGCCACGTCAGCACGGTTGCCGTAGCCGGACAGCGCTCCAACGAAGTAGTTCAAGAAGACAACGCCATCGACTGGAATCGCTCCGACTACGATCCCTACGCCCGCACAAAAAAATTCTGCGAGCACATGGTCCGCCAGCTCCTCCCGGACGTGCAGCGCACAATTTTCCGTCCCAGCATAGTCCTAGGCGATAGCCGCCGCCCCGAAACCAATCAATTCGACATGGTCCGCGCCTTCGTTTTCCTGGCCAGCCTCCCGATGCTCCCCTTCCGCCCCGGCGATCGCATTGATATCGTTCCGGTAGATTTCGTAGCCGACGCTGTCTCCACGCTCCATCAAAAAGAAAATCCCGCGCACGAGATTTACCACCTCTCCTCGGGCCGCGAGTCCGAAACCTTCATCGAACTAACCGAAGCTCTCTCCAAAGCGCAAGACAAGCGCGGCCCGGTCTTCGTTCCAAGCTTTGAAAAATCCACAGAAAAAATCGTAAACGCCCTGGCAGGCCGCGCCGGAAAAATCGGCGGCCTCGCTACCCTGCTGAAAGTTTTCCTCCCCTATCTTCTGTGGAACACGGTTTTCGACAACACGCGCGTCGTCGAAGAACTCGGCCGCTATCCCGCCCCGTTCTCGCAATACAGCCACCCGCTCCTGCGCTTCAGCCGCGAAAATCATTTCGTCTTCAAATATCGCGAATGGCCGGCCGACGCGCCCGTTCACACCGCCTCGCGCGCCGCCAACGCCTCTCCGGATCCGCGCCAATGACCGACCTGCTCCTCGAATCCTGGGTCAGCGGCCTCATCGAATTCAACAAGTTCGAATGGATGCTCGGCGCCGGTCATGCCTGGGAACCTGGCACAAGGCTGAAGCTTCTCTTCGCCGGTTACAACGGCACGCGTAACACCGGCTCCGACGTTCGCGTGGAAGAAATGATTCGCCAAGTGCGTCGCATCCTCGGGGATGAAAATCTCGCCCTCAGCGTCATGTCGCAAAATTTCGCTCTCACCCGCGGATATTTCGGCGACGCGCATCAGGTGCATCTCCCCGACGTTTTCCCGCCGTTCCTGCACAAGGTAGTCCGCCAAAATGACGGCGTCGTAGCCTGCGAAGGCTCCATGTTCAAAAGCAAATTCGCCAACGCCCTCACCACCATGATGATCGGCGCTCTAGGCATCGCCTCCGCGCAAAATAAACTAAGCATCGCCTACGGCGCCGAAGCAGGAGCCATGGACCCGCTGCTCCAAAGAATGACGCACCGCTACTGCCGCGATTCGCTCATCATTACGCGCAACGTTGAATCGCAAGCAGTCCTAAGCAAACTCGGCGTCCCCACAGAACTCGGCACCGACACAGCCTGGACCTTCGAGCCGCTAGCCTCCGAGTATGGCCGCAAAGCCCTCCGCGACGCAGGCTGGGACGGCACAACTCCCGTCCTCGCGATATGCCCAATCAATCCGTTCTGGTGGCCGGTCACAGCGTCGCTCGCAAAATGGCTAGCGCACTCGGTTGCAGGCGCCTACGATAAAAGCTACTACCGCACAATCTATTTCCACCGCTCCGGCTCCCAAGTGGACGCCGCCTACGAAAAGTATCTTTCAGAGATGGCCGCAGGCGTAGCCGGCTATCGAAAATCGCGCAAAGTTTTCCCGGTAATGGTCGCGATGGAAATGCTCGACCGCGACGCCTGCGAGCGCGTCGCGCAGAAACTAGGCGGCGCTCCAGTCTTCGGCTCTGACAAACTCAACATGTACGAGCTAGTCAGCATCCTCCGCGCCTGCGATCGCCTGCTCTCTTCGCGCTATCACGCCATCGTCACCACCATGCCCGCCGGCATTCCCTCCGCCGGAGTCACCATGGACGAGCGCATCCGCAACCTCCTGCGCGAACGCGGCCACGAACATCTCCTCATGCGCGTGGATGAATCCGGCTTAGCCGAGAAAATCAGCGCAGCCCTCCGCGCCCTCGACTCCCAAGCCGAAGAAATTCCCGACGCGATGGAACGCACCGTCGCGCGCAATCTGCAATTGATGGCCCGCATGGGCACCTATTTCGAAGAGCAAGTCGCGCGCCGCTACCCGCAATTCCCCGTGCGCAAAGGCGTCCTCGGCTGGGAAGATTATCTTCCCCCGCTCGGCCCGAGCCTTGTAAAGCTGCTCGAAAAACACAGCGGAGTCCTGGCCGCATGACATTCGTCGAAAATATCTTCGCCCTGCTGAAGAAATCCGCCACCGAACCGGTGCTCCAGGAAATTCACGGCGAAAAAATCCACTCCGTCACCGGCAGCGAACTGCTCGCGATCACCCAGCAAGCCCGCCACTTCCTGCTTGCCCGCGGCCTCAAAAAAGGCGATCGCTGCGCGCTGCTCGCACCCAACAGCATTCGCTGGGCAGCGCTGGACCTCGCCCTGATGGCAGAAGGAATCGTCGTCGTCCCGCTCTACGCGCGCCAAGCCCCCGCCGAACTGGTAGCGATGATGCAGGACTCCACGCCCTCGCGCATCATCTGCCTCGACGCCGCGATGGCCGCAGAAATAAAAAAGTTGTGGCCGCAAGCCCCGCAAATTTCACTCCTCGAAGGCGTATTCGCCGGCGAACCAGTTGTACCCGCGCCGCCCATGCACCACGAAGACTCGGACGTGATCTCCATCATCTATACGTCCGGAACGTCCGGCGAACCGAAAGGCGTAATCCTCACCGCCGGAAACGTAAACCACATCGTAGCCGCCACAAATTCCCGCCTCGACAAACTAATGGGCCCGCGCACCGAGGCAGATCGCATCTTCCATTACGCGCCCTTCTGCTTCGCCGCCTCCTGGATCCTCCTCCTCACCGCTCTCTCGCGTCACAGCATCCTGGCGCTCTCCACCAACCTAGCCAAGCTCGCCGACGAACTAAAAATCGCCACCCCCGAATATTTCCTGAATGTCCCCACGCTCCTCGAACGAGTCCGCGCCAGAATTCAAACCACAGTCCAAGAACGCGGAGGCCTCGCCACAGCAATTTTCCCCCGCGCGCAACAAGCCTTCATCCGTCACCACAATAAACAATCCAAATTCGGCGATTTCTTCTGGCTAGCTCTCGGCAATTCCCTCATGTTCCCAGCAATCCGCAAAAGCATCGGCCCCAACCTGAAAGCTCTGATCTGCGGCTCCGCCCCCCTAGCCGTCGAAACCCAACTTTTCTTCATGATGCTCGGCATTCCCGTCCTACAGGTGTACGGCCTCACCGAAACCGCGGCCATCTGCACCGTCGACGATCCCGCCCACGTCGAGCCCGGCTTCGTCGGCCCCGCAATACCCGGCGTAGAAATGAAGCGCGCCGACGACGGCGAAATCCTGGTCCGCGGCCCCAATATTTTCGCCGGATACTGGCAGCGCCCCACCGAAACCGCGAAAGCCCTGCAAGACGGCTGGTTTCACACCGGCGATCAAGGCGAACCCAACGAAAACGGCAACTGGCGCATCACCGGCCGTGTTAAGAACTTGATTATCCTCAATTCTGGCCACAACATCGCGCCCGAACCGATCGAAGAAAAGCTCGCACAACATTTGCCCGAAGCCCAGCAGGTAGTCCTGATCGGCAACCAGCGCAGCTTCCTCGCCGCCCTCGTCACGCCCAACGCCACAAACGGCGCAAACAAATTGACCGACGAGCAAATTCAATCCGCCATCGAATCCGTAAACGCCGCACAACCGCACTATAAACAAATTCGCGCGTTCCACATCGTCCCCGAACCCTTCACCATGGAAAGCGGCCTGCTCACCACCATGGGCAAACTAAAACGCGACGCCATCACCGCGCGCTTCACCGCCGAAATCGAAGCGCTCTACCAAAAGAAATCCGCATGAACATCTTTCAAGGCGAAACACTCTCGTGGCATGTGCTCGATGGCACCATCGAGTTAACCCTCGATCGCGCCCCCTGCAACGAAATCGGCCGCGCCACGCTAGTTGACCTCGAAAAATTCATCGCCGCGCTCCCATCCCTGCAACGTGAAGCCCACGCGCTGATCATCTCCAGCACCCGCAAAGAAGGCTTCTGCGCCGGCGCCGATCTCCGCGAAACCTACCGCGTCGCCCACGAGCTTCCGAAAGAAGAACGCCTCGCCGCCCTGCGCGATTTCCTCGAACGCATCCATCGCGTGATGAACACCCTCGACGAAGCCCCCCTCACCACCATCGCCGCAGTCCACGGCGTCACCTTCGGCGGCGGCTTCGAACTGGCGCTAACCTGCGACCTGATCGTCGCCGACAAAATGACGCGCTTCTGCTTTCCCGAGCTGCGCCTAGGCCTGATTCCCGGCTTCGGCGGAATCCCGCGCCTCAAGCGCGACCTCGGCAACGCCGTGGTCCGCGACCTGCTCCTCACCGGCCGCAGCATCAACGCAGCGAAAGCGCAGAATGTAGGCCTGGTCAGCCAAGTAGCAGCCGAAGGCGACGCCCTGCGCGTAGCCCGCGCCACCGCCGCGCAACTAAGAAAATTCGATCGCGACACCGCCAGCGCCGCCAAACAATTCATCAAGCCAATCCCCCACGACGAGCTCCGCCGCGAAATCGATATCTTCTGCGACCTTTTCATGCGCCCCGCGGTTGACGCCGGCCTGCGCAAGTTCGTCGAAAGCACCGACGCGCTCCCCTATCTGCCCTAACGCCGCGCACCGACCATGCTGACCCAAGCAAAATTGTGGCAAGATAGAAAGACATGAACACCCTGGACAAAACCACCGACGAAGTCCTGCGCCTGGCCGCCGAACATTTCAAAGTGCCGCGCGAGCAGCTAGCCCCCGACGACGATTTCTTCAAGAAGCTCGGCATCAACAGCCTGCAGGCGCTCGACCTGCTCACCCGCATCGAACAGCATTTTCAGATCGAGCTCCCCGACTACGAACTTCAGGGCGTAACCGACTTCCGCACCCTCGCCCAACGCATTCAATCCCGCCTGTAATGCTGGACCTCCGCCAATACAATTCGCTAGGAGAAGCGCTGCGCGCAGCCCTAGACCGCTGGCCAGACGAAATCTGCCTGATCGAAGCCGACCGCGATCGCGAAAACGCGCGCATGACCTATCGTCAATTCAAAGAACAAGCGTTGCCCGCGGCGAGCGCGCTCCAAGATGCCGGACTGCAAGACGGCACACGCGCCGCCATCATCATGACCAATCAGTCGAAATGGCTGATTTCCGCCTACGCGATTTTCTTCTGCGGCGGTGTCCTGGTCCCGCTCGATTACAAACTAACGGCCGCTGAACAACTGCAGCTTCTCGCCCATTCACGCGCGGAATTTCTGGTCATCGAATACCACCTGTGGCGCGCGATCACCCAAGCCGAACAATTCAAGAATCTCGCCACTCGCACGGTGGTCGTCACCGAAGCCCCTCCCAACGCCGATCTCGGCGGCGCCCATCGCTGGGAAGATTTTCGCGCCGCAGCCGAACCAAGATTCATCCCGCGCAAGCGCAACGACCCCGCCTGCATCGTCTATTCCTCCGGCACCGGCGGACGCCCCAAAGGCTGCGTCCTCACGCACGACAATTACCTCGAGCAATGCGTCGCTCTCACGTCGCTCTATCCCTTCTGGCCCGGCGTGCGCTACCTCAGCATTCTTCCCACGAATCACGCAATCGATTTCATGGTCGGCTTCATCGGCCCTTTCACCTGCGGCGCCACAGTCGTCCATCTGCGCACCCTGCGCCCCGAATTTATCCGCGAAGCCTTCACAAAATACAAAATCACCTACATGGCCGTCGTGCCGATGATCCTGAAAAATCTCGAACGCGGCCTGCGCCAAAGATTCGCCGACCTGCCGCCAGGCAAGCGAAAAATGCTGAACGCGCTGATCGCCACAAATCGCGCTTTGACGCGCCGCCGTCCCCATCTGAAAATCAGCCGCACGTTGCTGCCGCAAGTTCACCAAGCTTTCGGCGGCGAACTGCGTACGCTCTTCGTCGGCGGGGCTTTCACCGAACCCGAAACGCTGCAATTCTTCTACGATCTGGGAATCCCGATAGGCAATGGCTACGGCTGCACCGAAGCTGGCACAGTGATCACGGTGAACGACCTGAAGCCTTTCCGCGGCGACACCGTCGGCAAGCCTCTCCCAGGCATGGAAGTGAAAATCCAAAATCCCGGCGCCGAAGGCATCGGCGAAGTCGCCGTGCGCAGCAACACGGTAATGTCCCACTACCTCGACGATCCCGAAATGACCGCCGAAACCATCGTAAACGGCTGGCTCATGACCGGCGATCTCGGCCGCCTCGATCCCTCCGGCCATCTCCAGCTCTTCGGCCGCAAGAAAAACATGATCGTCACCGAAGAAGGCAAAAATATCTATCCCGAGGATATCGAAACGAATTTCGACGACCTCCCGGTGAAGGAATTCTGCGTCTTCGCCGCGAACTATCTGTGGCCAGCCCGCACCATGGTCGGCGAACAACTCGTCCTCGTCCTGCATCCGGAAACCGGCCAGGAAATCACGAAAGAATTGATCGCAGAAGTCGCCGAACGCAACCGCCGCCTCCTGAATTACAAACGCATCAGCGGCTACCTCCCCTGGGACCGCGATTTCTCTCGCACCGCGTCCCTGAAAATCAAACGCACCGAGCTAGCCGAACAAATCCGCCAAAATCGCGACCGCTCCGCCGTGGTCCCGCTATGATTCACGGGTCATCGGTTCAGCCGGAGCTCTCACGCCCGTGAGCAAGCAATTTCTAGCCATCGTGAATCCCGCAGCAGGTGGCGGCCAATCCGGCCAACTCGCCGCGGGCATGCTCGAAAGAGTTCGCCAAGCAGGAATCGCCGTAACCGTAGCGAACACCACCCGCGCCGGCGAAGCCACCGAAATCGCGCGCCAAGCCTACCGCGAAGGAATCCGCAATTTCCTGGCCGTCGGCGGCGACGGCACATCCTTCGAAATCGTCAACGGTCTATTTCCAGAAGCCGAAAATCGCGATCGCCCGACGCTAGGCCTCCTCCCGCTCGGCACCGGCAATTCATTCCTGAAAGATTTCACGAAGCGCGGCGTCGAACACACCATCGAAGCCCTGCAAAAGAATTCCCGCCGCTCTTGCGACGTAATTCGCCTGCGCCACGCCCAAGGCGAACTCTATTTCCTCAATCTCCTGACTCTCGGTTTCCCAGCCGACGTAGCCGAAATCACCAATCGCCGCTTCAAACGCTGGGGCGAACTCGGCTACATCCTCGGCGTCTTCACGCGCCTCGTGCAGCTCGAACATCTCTCATTTCCGCACCGCCTCGTCGAAGCAGCGAATGGAATCGCGATCGCGCACTCTTCCTCACCTTCAACAACAGCAAATTCACCGGCGGCAACATGATGATTGCTCCCAACGCCGATCCCACCGACGGCCTGATCGAATACGTCCGCTGGGGCCCGATCGGCCGCCTCGGCCTCATCTGGACTCTTCCGCGCCTCTTCACCGGCACGCACATTCATCATCGCTGAGCATCCCGCGCCGCCACGAAACGCATCGATTTCGAACTCACCGGCCCGGTAAACGTAATGGTAGACGGCGAAAGCATGCGCCTGGAATGCCAGTCCCTGGAAGTTCTACCGAGCGCGCTGGACGTGATCGTATGAAGCGCGCCTATCTCAACGTCCGCTCCGCGCTCCTGTGGGCTGTAAGCGGATTACATTTCGCGGTGGTGGGAACAATTCTCATATTGCTCGGTGCAGTCGTCGATCCACGCAAGAACGATTGGCCGCAGCGCGCATTCTTCCGCAACATTCTCCGTCTCGCAGGCGTGCGCTTCAAAGTGCGTCGCGCTCCGGGATTCGACGCCACTCGCACCAGCATCTTCATCTGCAATCACGTAAATCTTTTCGACCCGTTCGTGATCTACTCTGCCGTGCCGCAATTCCTGCGCGGCTTCGAACTGGAATCGCACTTCAAAGTCCCCATCTACGGCTGGATGATGGGCCGCTTCGGAAATATTCCCGTTCCAGACGCGCCCAGCCGCGAAGGTCTGGAAATCATGACGCAACGCGCCAAAGCCGCTCTCGATTCCGGCGTCAGCCTGGTCGCGTTCGCCGAAGGCTCGCGCACCCGCGACGGCCACGTCCAGCCCTTCAAGAAAGGTATCTTCAGCATCGCGCAAAGATTCGGTATTCCCATCGTGCCCGTAAGCATGGTCGGCTCCTACCAATTCTTCCAAACTGGCCACTGGATGCTGTACCCGGAAAAGATCACGGTCCATCTGCACGACACGATCGACACGACGAAGATCGCGCGCGCCGAAGTAGACGCGCTGCGCCAACGCGTGCAGGAAATTGTTTCAGGCCCAGTGGAAGAATCGCTGCAGGAAAACCCAGTGAAGAAACCCTAAAAACTTTCGCGCAAATCCGCGCGGCTCGCGCTAAGAAATTTACGTCTCGTCGGCCGCAGGCAACGATCGCCCCGCCCGCAGCTCCTGCCACGTATAGACCACGCGATGAATCACGGTAATCGTCGAGACCACCGCGATCACCCACAGCACCTGTGCCATGCGATTAAACGCGCCGCCCATGATCAGCAACACCAGCCGCTCCGGCCGCTCCATGAATCCCACTTTGCACAAAGGAATGATCGATTCCGCCCGCGCGCGCGCGTAACTCACCATGAACGAACTCGCCATCGCCACGGCGGCGAGCGCCATATAAAATGGCCGCCCGATCAACGTGTAATGCACCACCAACCCCATGTACAAGGCCAAGTCCGAATAACGATCCAGCGTCGAATCCAGAAACGCGCCAAACGCCGTGACCCGCCCCACGCGCCGCGCCACCTGCCCATCGGCCATATCAAGAAATCCCGCTAGAAACAGCACGGCCGCCGCCTGCCTGAACAACCCCATCGCAAAAAGTGCCGCAGCCCACGAATTTACCGCGAGCCCCAAAAACGTAAACATGTTCGGCGTAATGCCCGTTGCCGCGAGGCCACTCACCACATGGCGCAGCAACCATCCGCCGCCCTCCCCAATCCAATACGTCGGTGGCTTCTTCCGTTCGATTGTCCCGTTGTCCATAGTCAGAAAATGATACTCCGATTTCACTGCAACAAAAGATCCGCGCTCACTTCCCCCGTAGCGCCATCTCCGGAACCTTCCCGCTGTAACACAACTTCGGCTCCGTCTGCTCCTGCACTTCTTCCGGCGTAAATCCTGCCGCGACCTCGCGCAACAGCAATCCGTCAGCCGTCACATCAATCACCGCCAGATCCGTAATAATCGTATTCACGCATTCAATCGCCGTCAGCGGATAACTGCAAGCTGTCACGATTTTGCGCTGCCCATCCTTGGCATTATGTTCCATGGTCACGATCAATTTCTCCGCGCCCACAGAAATATCCATCGCGCCGCCAATTCCCCCCGCGCCCTTCGCTCCCGGTACCCGCCAATTCGCCAAATCGCCGCGTTCCGAAACCTGCAATCCGCCCAGAATACAAATGTCCAGATGCCCGCCCCGCGTCATCACATGCGCATCCACCTGCGAAAAAAAAGCCGCGCCCGGCACCAAAGTCACCGGCACCTTCATCGCATCCACCAGATCGTAATCTTCCTCGCCCGCTTTCGCGCGCGGACCCATCCCCAAAATCCCGTTCTCGCTGTGAAAATAAACCACCACGCCTTTCGGCACATACGCCGCTATCAGATTCGGAATCCCCCAACCCAAGTTCACGTAAGCGCCGTCCGGCAATTCCAGCGCCGCGCGTTCCGCGATCTGTTCCCGCGTCAGCCGCGCCTTAGACATTGTGAATTCCCTTCGCCACCACGATGCGGTCCACGTAAATCGAAGGCGTCACAATCGTTTCCGGATCCAGCGTCCCGGTCTCCACCACTTCATCCACTTCCACAATCGTGATCTTCGCCGCCGTCGCCATGATCGGATTAAAATTCCGCGCCGCCTTGCGATACACCAGGTTCCCCATGCGATCCGCGCGATCAGCCTTGATGAACGCGTAATCCGCGCCCAGCGCCTGCTCCAAAATATAACGCTTCCCGCGAATCACACGCTCTTCCTTGCCTTTCGCCACATCCGTTCCCACCCCCACAGGCGAATAAAACGCCGGAATCCCCGCTCCAAACGCGCGCATCCGCTCGCACAAAATTCCCTGCGGCACCAGCTCCAGCTCCACTTCGCCCGCATCGAATTGCTGCTGAAAATAAATCGCGCCCGGTCCTGGAAACGCCGCCACCACATGCCGTATCTGCCGGTTCTTGAAAAGAATTCCTAGCTCGCCGTCGCCCGTTCCGCAATTATTGCTGATCACGCTCAAATTGCGCGCGCCCCGCCGTGCCAGCCCTTGAATCAGATTATTGGGAAACCCCGCCCCGCCGAATCCGCCGAACATGACTGTCGCGCCATCGGGGACATCTGCGACCGCAAGGTCCACCGAAGCAAATACTCTGCCTTTTCGATTCATATTTGAAAGTGCCGGGGCCGCGCCGAACCCCGTGCTTCATATAATGATATATCCGTTTGATTCCCCTCTTCGATAAATACCACAATTCCAGGCGAAACACCGAACCGCGGCCCGCGAGGGCATGCATTTTTCACCGTGTGCAGCCCGCCTCGTCTACAATCTCACCCGACGCTGTCAACGGCGCCTGCCAACCATTACATGACTTCTCCACCCGCACAACCGCACTCCACATTCCGCGAAGAAGAACTCGGCCCCATCCCCCGCCGCCGCTGGGTGATCGCCTGCGTGCTGGGCCTGGGGGTGCTGATAAATTATTTTGACCGCGTCAACATTTCGGTGTCGCAAGACGCGCTGCACGCGGCGTTCGGCATCAACGCCGTGCAGTTCGGCTACCTCTTAAGCGCCTACAGCTGGAGCTACGCCGCGCTACAGCTTCCCTGCGGCGTGCTGCTCGATCGCTTCGGCGTAAAGCTCGTCGGCCGCGTCAGCACCCTACTCTGGAGCGTCGCATCCTTCGGCGCGGCAGCCGCCACCGGCGTGGGAAGTTTTTTCGCCGCGCGCCTGTTGCTCGGCGTCGGCGAAGCTCCCACCTTCCCGGGCAATTCCAAAGCCGTCGGCTACTGGTTTCCATCGCGCGAACGCAGCCTGGCCACGGCGATTTTCGATGCGGCGTCGAAATTCGGTCCCGCCGTCGGAGTGCCGCTGCTCGGCCTGCTGCTGATTCACTTCGGCTGGCGATGGAGTTTCGCCGCCACCGGCATTCTCAGCTTCCTCTATTTTTTATTGTTCTACTGGCTGTACCGCAATCCCAGCGAAGATAAATCCCTCACCGCCAACGAGCGCGAATTCATCCTGCGCGGCGGCGCGCAAGTCGAAGGCCGCAGCAAAATAAAGCAGAGCAGCTCGCTCGTCTACCTGTTGCGCCAGCGCAAGGTGCAAGGCCTGGTGCTCGGCTTCGCCGCCTACAATTACACTTTCTATCTGCTGCTTACCTGGCTGCCCAGCTATCTGTCCTCGGCTCTGCACGTAAATCTGTTGCACTCCGTTCTCTATTCCAGCGTGCCGTGGCTGTTTGCAACTTTCACAGACTTTTTCATCGGCGGCTGGCTGGTCAACGCGCTCATCCATCGCGGACGCGATGATTCTCTCGTCCGTCAATTCGTTTTGGTAGGAGGCACGGCCTTCGGCCTCGGCATCCTCGGTGCCGCGCACGCGCACACACCCATTACCGCGCTTTTCTGGATCAGCGTTTCGCTGGGAGGTCTTGCGGCCGCGGCTCCGGTGGGCTGGTCCATCCCGTCACTGATTGCTCCGGAAGGAAGCGTGGGCGCTCTCGGTGGAATACTAAATTGTGGGAATCAATTGTCGGCTATTGTCGCGCCGATCGTCACCGGATACGTGGTGGCGGCCACGCAGTCCTTCGCATGGGCGTTCGTGGTGGCTACCGCGTTCCTGCTCGCGGGCATTGCTGGATACGTCTTCTGGCTCGGCCACATTGAGCCGATACCCGAGCCAATCATTCCCGACCCAATCGCCGGCCCGTCACACTAATCGCCCAAGTTTCACTGCGCCGGATAATGCTTCGTCTCCTGCGTCCGCGAATTGAACACGTCGAACCCGCCATCCGCATACCCAATCAATTCCAAATAATTCCCTGCGTCCAGCCCCGGCGGATTGGCAATAGATCCCGCGGGAACATTGTGCGCCGGGCCGCCTTCATCTGAAAAATGCAGCTGCCACAAATTTTCCAGGTGCGGCGATTTCTCAATGATGTCCCAAGTCGAAGGCGTTCCGCCCTTCTTCGCTCCGTTATCCATAATCGCCACGCGCGGCGTGATGCCGTACACCAGCGC
Organism: uncultured Acidobacteriota bacterium; assembly: GCA_963786205.1. Taxonomy (GTDB): domain Bacteria; phylum Acidobacteriota; class Terriglobia; order Acidiferrales; family UBA7541; genus Palsa-295. Next base: position 403,788 of record CAWAYG010000005.1, on the reverse strand, counting down.
CGGGCTGCTGCTCTGCTGCCATCCATGATGCGAAACAATGTACACGTCCACCTTCCCCAACTTATTCACCGGGCACATCAATTCCATTTCCTTGTCCCAGGTCAGATCGCCCAAATCCAGCAGCCGCAGCTTTCCGAAAGTAATGAAGGTTCCCAGCGAACGCAGATTTTCCGTCTGGTCCGCAGGGCGCGTCTCCGATTCCTTGCACGCCGCATTCTCCTGCCCTGCTCCCGGCAGCGGCTTTTCGATCAACGCGCCATCCGCACTGATCACCTCCACGCGCATTCCCTCAATCGGCAGCACGTCGCCCGGTTTCGGCGTGAGGCGTTTGTACTTTCCAGTCGCGAGCAGCGCCTGATAAGCCTGCCATCCCTGCACGGTCGGCCCGTCTGTGCTCTCGCGATTCTCACCATGATCAATGAACGTACCGATCGGAATCCGCGCGGCCAATTGCGGGGCCCCTCCCACGTGGTCTTCATGAAAATGCGTGATCAGCACGTAATCAATTCTGCTGAGTCCCGCGTTTTTTGCCGCCGCCACAATGCGGTCGGCGTCCCGCCCGTTGTTCCCGTCCCAGCCCGTATCAATTAGCAGCGACTGCCCCTGAGGCGTAACAAATAAAGTCGCCTGCCCTCCCTCCACATCCACAAAATAAACCCGCAGTGACTTCTCGGCCGCGGGCGAGGCTGCGCTCGTCGCGGCACTTGTTGCAATCGTCGTAACCAGCAACACAAGCGCGGCCAAACTCGCGCACGCCGCCGCGTAAAGCACGCCGCTTGATGCTTTTCTGAAATCCAACCCGTGAAGCGGGGAACAAGTCATGTTCAAAGCTCCTAAGTCACTACTGTTCATTCTCACGAACAAACTTGCCGACAAAGATAGTCAGTCCACCGCTACCTTTCGTCAACAAACTTGTTACAGTCATTGGGCCCAGCGTGCGTCAATCTCCGACGCGCTGGGACAGGAAAATCCCTGACGCTAGTTGCAACCTTTCGTCCGCACGATAATCCTATCTACTGATGACGCCGACCCCGTTGCAAAATCTCGCTGTAAAACGGGCCAAATTCCCACCGCAATCGTAGCCCGCTGCGGAGTCGGAGTAGGGATCATGATTTCTCACAACCCCCTCCACGGATCCGGACGAGCGGATTTCCCGCATCCGGCTCTTGCCTTAGGTAATAACGCCCATGCGGCGCAGGGGATAGGGATGACAGACGGAAGGCAAAGGCAGCCAGCGGTTGATGAGGCGCCGCATACGATCCCAGAGGACGTGGCCGTTCTGGCTGCGCCGCGACAGCACGCGATGCCAGAGCCAACCAGCTCGGAACCGAAAGATCCACAGCGCGTTGTGGTTCATGGGCACACCGTAATACCGGATGTGTCCACGCACCACCGCTTGCAGCCATTTGCCCACTTCGGGGATGGGTTCGTGCATCCGTCGCTGAAGCTCAGCTTTCACCTCGTTCAGCTTCGCCTGCAACCTCTTGCGGATCGTCTGCCGCAACACCGTAAACCGTCCATTGCTCCTCTTCTTTACGCAGATGTGCGTAAAGCCGAGAAAGTTGAACGTCTCCGGTTTCCCTTCTCCACGCCACTGCCGTTGGTCGATCGCCTACGGACCAAATTCCAGCAGCCTCGTTTTCTCGGGATGCAGTTCCAGGTTGAACTTCTTCATTCGTTCTGTGAGTTCCGCCCGAAACTGATCGGCATCCGCTCGGTCCCTGAATCCAACCACGATGTCGTCCGCGAATCGCACAACGATGACATCGCCGTGCGCCCGCTTCCGACGCCACGCTTGGACCCACAGGTCAAATACGTAGTGAAGGTAGATGTTCGCCAAAAGCGGCGAAGCACTTCCGCCCTGGGGCGTTCCTTCCTCCATTCGTATCCGTTTCCCATCCTCCAGCACACCGGCGTTGAGCCATTTCTGGATCAAGCGCACGACGCGCCGATCTGCAATCCGGTGCTCGACGAACTTCACCAGCCATTCGTGGGACAGCCCATCGAAAAAGCCTTTGATGTCCAGATCGAGCACCCAGTTCACTTTCCTCGTCAAAAGTCCCGTGTAGAGCGCATCCAGCGCTTGATGCTGGCTGCGTCCTGGCCGGAACCCGTACGAGAAGCCGAGAAAGTCCGTTTCGTAGATCGCGTTCATCACCTCGACCGTCGCGCGCTGGACGATCTTGTCTTCCAGCGCCGTGGCTCCGAGCGGTCTCTGCCGCCCGTCGGCCTTCGGTATAAACACTCTACGCACCGACCTTGCTCGGTACCCTCCTTGCTTCAGCCTTGCAGAGAGGTCCTGGAGATTTTCCTCCAGCTTCTCCCCGTAGTGCCGCCACGTCTCCCCGTCCACGCCCGGCGCAGCTTCCTTCTTCAATCCGAAGTAGGCCATGCGCAACGTGTCCAGGTTGTAGATGTGGTGCAGGAGCGCCGTGAACCGCAACTTCTTATCCTTGGCTGCTGCTTGACGTACCCGCCCGAGCGCACTGAGCGCGTTGCTCCGGCTTTGCATCCGGGACGCGTTTTGCTGAGGCAGGTTCCCTTTGGCCAAACCCTTTCCCTCCATCCCCTCCGCCACCGGTTGCCCGGTGTTGTTCGAGGACTTCGCAGGTACAGCGGGTCGGTCCGACTTCCCAGGTTCGTTCGTCATCGGCGTATGTCCTTAGACTTCCCGATGCGTCCCAAAGCTACTGCGGCCTTGGGCAAACCTGGGACCTCCCGGTTCCCGCGCGAGGTGTCTGCGTACGTGCACGGGGTCTCTGACCGCGCAGGACTCTGGCACACCTCGCGATATCGGTGCGCCCGATGGGGCCTTCCGCTTCTCCTGACAGCGTCGGCGTCCCGGAGGAAGGTTCTTACGCGGCTGAATACCCGGCCCGCACGTTCCCCTGTCAACGCTTCGACGCCGCCCTTGCGAGCGGCTCCGCATGACTCGGGGCCGATGTGGGTCGCTAGTTCACATTCGTATGACTTTTGCATTCACTACACCTCGCCGGTTTAACCGGCGCAGTCGGAGTAGGGATCATGATTGCTCACAACCCCCTCCACGGATCCGGACGAGCGGATTTCCCGCATCCGGCTCTTGCCTTAGGTAACAACGCCCATGCGGCGCAAGGGATAGGGATGACAGACAGAAGGCAGAGGCAGCCAGCGAGTGATCAGACGCCGCATGCGATCCCAAAGGACGCGGCCGTTCTGGCTGCGCCGCGACAGCGCGCGATGCCAGAGCCGCCCCACTTGGAACCGAAAGATGTACAGCGCGTTTTGGTTCAGGGGCACACCGTAGTACCGGATGTGTCCACGCACCACCGCTTGCAGCCACTTGCCCACTTCGGGGATGGGTTCGTGCATCCGTCGCTGAAGTTCGGCTTTCACCTCGTTCAGCTTCGTCTGCAACCTTTTGCGTATCGTCTGCCGCAACACCGTGAACCGTCCATTGCTTCTCTTCTTCACGCAGATATGCGTAAAGCCCAGAAAGTTGAACGTCTCCGGTTTCCCTTCTCCACGCCACTGCCGTTGGTCGATCGCGAACGGTCCAAATTCCAGCAGCCGCGTTTTCTCGGGATGCAGTTCCAGGTTGAACTTCCTCATTCGTTCCGTGAGTTCCGCCCGAAACTGATCGGCATCCGCTTTTTCCTGGAAGCCCAGCACGATATCGTCAGCAAAACGCACGATGATCACGTGCCCGTGCGCCCGCTTTCGACGCCACGCTTGAACCCACAGGTCGAACACGTAATGAAGGTAGACGTTCGCCAAAAGCGGCGAAGCACTGCCGCCTTGGGGCGTCCCTTCTTCCACTCGTATTCGCTTCCCATCCTCCAGCACGCCGGCGTTGAGCCATTTCTGGATCAAGCGCACGACGCGCCGATCTGCAACCCGGTGCTCGACGAATTTCACCAGCCATTCGTGGGAAAGCCCATCGAAAAAGCCTCGGATATCCAGATCGAGCACCCAGTTCACTTTTCTCGTCAGCAGTCCCGTGTAGAGCGCGTCCAGCGCTTGATGCTGGCTGCGCCCTGGCCGGAACCCGTACGAGAAGCCGAGAAAGTCCGTTTCGTAGATGGCGTTCAGCACCTCGACCGCGGCACGCTGGACGATCTTGTCTTCCAGCGCCGTCACTCCGAGCGGTCTCTGCCGCCCGTCGGCCTTCGGTATATACACTCTACGCACCGGCTTCGCTCGGTACGCTCCTCGCTTCAGCCTTTCGGAAAGGTCTTGGAGATTCGTCTCCAGTTCCTCACCGTAGTGCCGCCACGTCTCTCCGTCCACGCCCGGCGCGGCTTCCTTCTTGAGCCTGAAGTAAGCCATCCGCAGCGTGTCCAGGTTGTAGATGTGGTGCAGGAGCGCCGTGAACCGCAACTTCTTATCCTTTGCTGCTGCTTGACGTACCCGCCCGAGCGCGCTGAGCGCGTTGCTCCGGCTCTGCATCCGGGACGCGTTTTGCTGAGGCAGGTTCCCTTTGGCCAGCCCTCTTCCCTCCATCCCCTCCGCCACCGGTGGCCCGGCGTTGTTCGAGGACTTCGCAGGTACTGCAGGGCTGTCCGACTTCCCAGGTTCGTTCGTCATCGGCGTGCGTCCTTAGACTTCCCGATGCGTCCCAAGGCCACTGCGGCCCTGGGCAAACCTGGGACCTCCCGGTTCCCGCGCGAGGTGTCTGCGTACGTGCACGGGGTCTCTGACCGCGCGGGACTCTGGCACACCTCGCGATATCGGTGCGCCCGATGGGGCCTTCCGCTTCTCCTGACAGCGTCGGCGTCCCGGAGGAAGGTTCTTTCGCGGCTGAATACCCGGCCCGCACGTTCCCCTGTCAACGCTTCGACGCCGCCCTTGCGAGCGGCTCCGCATGACTCGGGGCCGATGTGGGTCGCTACTTCACATTCGTATGACTTTTGCATTCACTACACCTCGCCGGTTTAACCGGCGCACCAGGAGCACAACAAATGAAATTCAGAAAACTAGGTAATACCGGACTCATCGTCAGCGAAGTAGCTCTGGGCACCATGCAATTCGGCGGCAAAATGAACATGGGCAACCTCGACCAAGAGGCCACCACACGCATGGTGAAGTTCGCCCTCGACAAAGGCGTCAACTTCATTGATACCGCGGACGTGTACAGCCTGGGAGAAAGCGAAACGCTTGTGGGAAATGCGCTGAAGGGCGTGCGCAAAGAAATTGTCCTCGCCACTAAAGTCCGCCTGCCCATGAGCGACCATCTCAATCACAGCGGCGCCACGCGCGTGAACATCCTGCGCGAAGTGGAGGACAGCCTCCGCCGCCTGCAAACCGACTACCTCGATCTTTACCAAATCCACGGATGGGACAGCAACACGCCGCTCGAAGAAACTCTGCGCACGCTCGACGATATCGTGCGCCAGGGCAAAGTCCGATACATCGGCCTCTCCAATTACATGTCCTGGCAAGCCGCCACCGCCGTGATGCTGCAGAAAAATCTGGGTCTGGAAAAATTCGTCACAGCGCAGATGTACTACAGCCTCGTCGGCCGCGGTCTGGAGTACGAGTTCCAGTCCTTCGCCGAATATCACAACATCGGCATCCTGGTCTGGAGCGCGCTTGCTGGCGGTTTCCTTTCCGGGAAATACACTCGCGCAAACCCAACGCCCGCCGGCACACGATTCGCCGAAGCCGGCGCGTTCGTTCCATTCGACAAAGATCTCGGCTACCGCGTAGTCGATACGCTGAAAGAAATTGCTGCGCGACATCAGGTCAGTCCCGCCCGCGTGGCGCTTTCCTGGACGCTAGCACGCCCAGCCGTCAGCAGCGTAATCGTAGCCGCCCGCAAGCTCGATCAGCTGGAAGACAACCTCGCCGCCGTTGATCTGCAGCTGGCCGAAGAAGACATCCGTAAACTCGACGCCGTTTCCGACCCCGGCGTCCCCTATCCAAAATGGATGGTCCTGCAACTGGACGTCGCCGAAGATCCGCGTTCGAAAGCTCTCTATCCCGAACGCTACGCCGACGGCGGCGCGTGGAAAGACCTGCGCGGCGGCCGCTGGTCCGGCTAAGCTCGCGCTCTAATCACCGCGAGCGGGTGCCCACCCTGCGATTCTTGAAGGGTGGGTGTTTAGATGCTCCATCTCCGGCCACGCAAATCCGCAGACCACCTTTGTCTTGCCGGAGCCGCCTGATTCATTTTGCGATATCATTGCAGCGTTTTGTTTCGCGCTGGTGCAATGGGATACTGCGGGACGGCGGATTTGTTTCGGCGAGCTGCAGATGTCGTGGAATCTCACGCGTGTGTCTGTTCACAAAAATTGTCGCTGGGCTATCAGCAACGCGCGAGTGAACGTTTTCAGATCGCGGCAATACCGCTCGTAGAACTGCAAGTCGCGCGACAGACGGTTTTGCGCCCCAACCGGCGCGGAGATTCGCACCTATGACCACAAAAAAATTGCGCAGCCAGGAATGGTTCGGGCGCAAAGACCGCGACGGTTTCATCTATCGCAGCTGGATGAAAAATCAAGGTTGGCCGCACGACATGTTCAACGGCCGCCCGGTGATCGGCATCTGCAACACCTGGTCGGAGCTGACGCCCTGCAACGCGCACTTCCGCGAAATCGCGGAATGGGTGAAACGCGGCGTGTGGGAAGCAGGCGGCTTTCCGCTGGAATTTCCGGTGATGTCGCTCGGCGAAACTTTGCTGCGTCCCACCGCGATGCTGTTCCGCAATCTGGCCAGCATGGACGTGGAAGAATCCATCCGCGGCAATCCGATTGACGGCGTCGTGCTGCTGATGGGTTGCGACAAAACCACGCCTTCCTTATTAATGGGCGCCGCGTCCTGCGACCTGCCTACCGTCGGGGTCTCCGGCGGGCCCATGCTCAATGGAAAATTTCAGGGGCACGATCTCGGCTCCGGCACCGGCGTCTGGCAAATGTCCGAAAAAGTTCGCTCGGGGCAAATGAAGCTCGAGGAATTCTTCGAAGCGGAAAGCTGCATGCATCGCTCGAAGGGTCACTGCATGACGATGGGCACTGCTTCGACGATGGCCAACATGGTCGAAGCGCTCGGCATGGCCTTGCCGGGAAATGCCGCGATTCCCGCCGTGGACGCGCGCCGGCACGCTCTGGCGCAATTCACCGGCCGCCGCATTGTAGAGATGGTCAAAGAGGATCTGCGCATGTCGCAAATTCTTACGCGCGCCGCGTTTCAAAATGCCATTCGCGCCAATGCCGCCATCGGCGGTTCGACCAACGCTGTGATTCATCTGATCGCCATCGCCGGACGCATCGGCGTGCCGCTGACGCTCGCTGAATTCGACACGCTCGCATCGCACCTTCCATGTCTCGTGAATCTCCAGCCCAGCGGCACCTACTTGATGGAAGATTTTTTCTATGCCGGCGGCCTGCCTGCCGTGCTGCGCGAACTCGGCGAAAATGGCGCGCTCGATCGCGATGCCCTCACTGTGAACGGCCAGACCATCTGGAAGAATGTCGCCGAAGCGCCTTGCTGGAATCGCGAGGTAATTCACACGTTCGCGAAGCCATTTAAGGAAAATTCCGGCATCGCCGTCCTGCGCGGCAATCTCGCACCCGATGGCGCCGTCATCAAGCTCTCCGCCGCCAGCCCGCAACTCCTGCAACATACCGGCCGCGCCGTAGTTTTCGATTCCATCGAAGATTTTTACGCGCGTATCGATCGGGAAGATCTCGACATCGACGAAACCTGCGTGATGGTGCTGAAAAATTGCGGCCCGCGCGGCTATCCCGGCATGGCCGAAGTCGGCAACATGCCGCTGCCGCCGAAAATTCTGCGCCAAGGCGTGAAAGACATGGTCCGCATTTCCGACGCGCGCATGAGCGGCACCGCCTACGGCACCGTGGTTCTACATGCCTCGCCCGAAGCCGCAGCCGGCGGCCCGCTGGCGCTCGCGCGCTCCGGCGACACGATCACGCTCGACGTTCCCGCCCGCACGATCCGACTGAATGTTGACGACGCCACACTAGCCGCGCGCCGCGCGCAGTGGACGCCGCCGCCGTCGCCCGCTCGCGGCTACGTAAGTCTCTACACCGAGCACGTGCAACAGGCAAATCTAGGCGCCGACCTCGACTTCCTGGTCGGCAAAAGTGGCGCGCCCGTGGCTCGCGACAATCACTAAATGCGCGTCAACAAATTTCAAAACGAAAGCGAGAAGTTGAATTTGTATCCGATTCTGAATTTGAATTTGTAGCGACCGCCTGCTTTTTTCTTTTTAGGCGGACGTCTTTGACTTTGACTTGGCCTTCGTAGCGGCGCACTTCAGTGCGCCATTTTTACCTAGGCAATCACCCGGGAGCCTCAAAATGTTACGCTGGCGAATCGCAATACTGGTAAGCGCAGCGATCGCCATCAGCTATCTCGACCGTCAAACCCTCCCCGTCGCGATAAAAGCCATCAGCAAAGACATCCCGCTAACCAACGTGCAATTCTCCAATCTCCAATCCGCCTTCCTGCTTGCGTACGCGTTCCTGTACGCCGGAGGCGGCAAACTTTCGGACGCACTGGGCACGCGCCGCGGATTCATGGTGATCATGATTTTCTGGTCGCTAGCGTGCGCCAGCCACGGCTTCGCGTTAACTTTCGCCATGCTAGCAGTCAGCCGCTTCCTGCTAGGCATGGGCGAAGGCGGCGGCTTCCCCACTGCCACGCGCGCGGTAGCGGAATGGTTTTCAGTGAACGAGCGCGCCACGGCCATGGGCATAATCAACGGAGGCACCGCCGTAGGAGCAGTCGTCGCGCCGCCGCTGATCGCGATGATTCTCCTACATGCAAACTGGCGCTGGATTTTTTTCTTCACCGGCGCGCTGGGTCTGCTCTGGACCGCCTGGTGGAGAAAATCCTACTACCCTCCCGGTGAGCATCCCGCGCTTACCGCGCAGGATCTCGAAAAACTTCCGCCGACCATTGCGCTCTCCTCCGCCACAAAAAAAATCGCGTGGCTCGATCTACTGCGCTTCAAAGAAACCTGGGGCATCGTCACCGCAAAATTCCTCAGCGACGCTGCCTGGTATTTTTATCTCTTCTGGCTCCCAAAATATCTCTACGACGCGCGCAACTTCGACATCAAAGCCGTCGGCGCAGTAGCCTGGATTCCCAACGCAGCCGCGGGCATCGGATGCCTACTGGGAGGATGGTTCTCCAGCCACTTGGTCCGCCGCAATCTCACTGTGAACGCAGCCCGCAAAGTCGCCCTCGGCCTAAGCGCCGCAGTAATGCCGCTGATCCTGCTGGTTACGCGCGCCCCCATCGCCTGGGCCATAGCAATTTTCAGCCTGGCCTATTTCGGCCAGCAATCTTGGTCCACGCTGGTCATGGTTTTGCCGACGGATCTTTTTCCCAGCAGCGTAGTGGGCGCAGTAGCAGGCATGATCGGTTTCGGCGGCGCCATCGGCGGCATTCTTTTCGGCGAGCTGGCGGGTTACCTGCTCGATCACGGATTCGGCTACGAAACAGTATTCACGCTAGCCGCCACATTTCACGTGATCGCTTTTCTCGTGATTCTAACGACGGTGCCCAAAATCGCGCCGCTGAATATGGCGCAAACATTGGCAGCAGAAACCAGCTCATGAAGGAGCCCCATGAAGATTAAAGAAATTCGCACAAGAGCAGTCCGCTGGCGCGGCAAGACGGTTCCCTTGCCCCCGCATTTCTGCACCAACCCGATGGACCTGCTCACGCTGCCCGAAGCGTCCATGCAAACTTTCACCTTTCACGGTTGGCTAATCGTAGAAATTTTCACCGACGACGGCCACGTCGGCATCGGCAACGCGGCCCTCGCTCCTCCGATCACGAAACAAGTGATCGACCTCTATCTGAAGCCGCTGCTAATCGGCGCCGATCCCTGGAACATCGAATTCCTCTGGCAGCACATGTACCGCAAGACGATGGCGTTCGGCCGCAAAGGCATCGGCATGGCCGCGATCTCCGCCGTGGACATCGCGCTCTGGGACCTCCTCGGCAAATCCGCGAAGCAACCCGTCTTCCGTCTGCTCGGCGGCCGCACCAAACCGCGCATCCCCGTCTACGCCAGCCGCCTTTACAGCATCGAACTCAGCGAACTCGCCGCCGAGGCCAAGCGCTACAAGAAAGAAGGCTATCGCGCGATGAAATTGCGTTTCGGCTGGGGCCCCACCGACGGCGCCGCAGGCATGCAACAAAATGTTGACCTCGTCAAAACCGTGCGCCAAGCCGTAGGCGATGGCATCGACGTCATGGCCGACGCCTACATGGGCTGGACCCTCGACTACGCCAAACGCATGCTCCCGCTCCTCGAACCCTTCAATCTCCGCTGGCTGGAAGAGCCTGTAATCCCCGACGATATCCACGGCTACGCCGAACTGAAATCCTACGCGCGCATCCCCATCGCCGGCGGCGAACACGAATTCACGCAATACGGTTTCCGCGATCTCCTCGCTGCGCTCGCCGTGGATTACATTCAATTCGACACCAACCGCGTCGGCGGCATCACGCAAGCCCGCAAAATTTCCGCGCTCGCCGAATCGCATTCCGTCCCCGTGATTCCCCACGCCGGACAAATGCACAACTATCACGTAGTAATGGCCAGCCTGAATTCCCCCATGGCAGAATACTTCCCCATCGTCGACGTCGAAGTAGGCAACGAACTTTTCTGGTATATCTTCGAGGGCGAACCGAAAGCCAAGGACGGTTTCGTGGATCTCGACGACAATCTTCCCGGCCTGGGCCTCACGGTAAACGAAAAAGCCCTGGCAAAATTCGAAGTGATCGAGTGAGCCGCATCCAATGACCCGACTTATCCAAATCGAAAAAGGCAATAACCGCAAAGTGGCGCTAGTCGAAGAACCACGCCTCCGCCTGCTCGACCACACACCGTCCATCTATTCCTTGGCGCAAGAAGCCATCACCACCGGCGCAAAGCTAACCGCGCTTGTGCAAAAGAAGCTCTCGAATGACGTGCTCGATTACGACGCTATCTACAAAGGCGAATCCGACTGGCGCGTCCTGCTCCCGATCGATCACCCCGACGAGCCAACCCGCTGCCTGGTTTCCGGCACTGGCCTCACGCACCTGGGCAGCGCCCGCGATCGCCAGGACATGCACGCCATCGCCGCCGAAAATCTCACCGACAGCATGAAAATGTTTCGCTGGGGGATCGAAGGCGGCCGCCCTGCCGACGGGCAAATCGGCACGCCCCCCGAATGGTTTTACAAAGGCACCGCCACGCTTCTGCGCGCGCACAACGAACCCCTCGAAGTTCCGCCATACGCTGAAGATGGCGGCGAAGAAGGCGAAATCGCCGGCATCTACGTCATCGATTCCGAGGGCCGCCCCCGCCGAGTCGGCATGACCTGCGGCAACGAATTTTCCGACCACGTTTTCGAAAAAAAGAATTATCTGAATCTCGCAGGCTCAAAACTCCGCACCGCTTCCCTCGGTCCGGAACTGGCGGTAGATCCAGCCTTCGATTCCGTCGCCGGTGAAGTCACCATCGAACGCGCCGGCCACCCGCTCTGGACCAAAAGTATCCGCACCGGCGAATCCGAAATGTGCCACAGCCTGTGCAACATGGAGCACCATCATTTCAAATACGAAACCCACCGCCGGGCAGGCGACGTCCACGTCCATTTCTTCGGCGCCGTCAGCCTCAGCTTCGGCGAAGGAATTCGACTTGTCACCGGCGACGTAATGCAAATTCAATTCGCGGGCTTCGGTCGCCCGCTGCGCAATCCGCTAAAGGTCGCCGACGCCCAGCCCGCGCTAATCGAAGTAATTCCACTGGGGTGATCGAATCAATGACCAAGCCACGCGTAGCAATTTTAGGATTAGGACTGATGGGCGCAGGAATGGCAGGACGCGTCCTCACCGCCGGATTTCCGCTAGCCGTGTACAACCGCAGTCCGGAAAAAACCGCCCCCTTCGCGAAGGCCGGAGCGTTCGTCGCCCGCACCCCCCGCGATGCCGCCGCCCGCGCCGATATCATTATTACCATGCTAGCGGACGACAACGCCTCCCGCGCTGTCTGGCTCGATAAGGATACCGGCGCACTAGCCGGAGCCGTTCCTGGCACATGGCTCGTCGAATCAAGTACTGCGAGTGTCCAATGGATTCACGAACTAGCCGCCGCAGCAAAGAAACGCGAATGCGAACTCCTCGACGCTCCAGTAACCGGCTCAAGACCGCAAGCCGCCGCAGGGGAATTGCTTTTCCTGGTCGGCGGTTCCGCCGAAGCCCTAGCCGCCGTCCGCCCCGTCCTGGCCGTAATGAGCCGCGATGTTCTGCATCTCGGTCCGATAGGCAGCGGCGCCACCCTGAAACTAATCAATAATTTTCTCTGCGGCGTGCAAGCTGCATCGTTAGCCGAAGCCATGGCACTACTCGCCGCCAGCGGCCTGGATAAAGAAAAATCGATTGCAGTCCTAACCGCCGGCGCCCCCGGCAGTCCCCTGGTGAAAATCCTAACCACCCGCGCCGCCGCCAACGACTTCACCCCCAATTTCGCCCTGCGCCTGATGGCCAAAGATCTCGCATATGCCCGCGAAGAAGGCGCGCGCCACGGCGTAGCCATGAACACCGCGACCCCAGCCATCGCCGACTTCGAAAAAGCGATCGCTGCCGGCTACGGTGACAAAGATTTCTCCGCAGTGATCCCTGCCCTGCAAAAACCCTAACTACGCCCTCGCTGTAAGCACCGGGCAAGGCGCTTGAGCCACCACCTTATGCGCAGTGGCGCGCTCCAGGTGTGTTGCCGCACCGATTCGAGACGTCTTGCGTACACCAAGCACAATCAAATCCGCAGCCCGCTGCTTGGCGACTTCCACGATGCGCTCCGCCGGTTCGCCGTAATCCACAGCCACTTCCGGAGGAAATTCCAACTTCGCGTCACTAGGAACGATCTCGTACAAACGATGCATGGCCTCGGCCGCCGACAACTCCACGAACCTGTTGTCGTCCGAAGTCGCGCGCTCGGGCTTGCGTATCACTAGCAGTGATAACAGACGCGCCTGATTCTCTTGTGCCAGCGATACCGCGTAGGGCGCGCCAGCGAGCGAATCCGGCGTGAGATCCGTCGCGAATAGCACACGATGGAATCGCGCGCCGCTATGCATGTTGCCACGCGCGTGTGGACCAATCGTCAGCACTGGCACACTCGATCGGCGAAAGATTTCCTCCGCGACAGACCCCAGTAACAGCTTGTCTACTCCCGTACGGCCATGCGTCCCAACGACCACCAGATCAATACGGCCTTCCTGAATCGCTTGATCCACTCCAGGCCATACGCTCGTTCCTCTCTCTACAGTCGTTTCCTGGTCCAGCCCGGCAAGCTGCGACTCAACCTTCTGCATTTCCGCCTGCGCATTTTCTTCCTCCGTTTCGCGCGCAGCGATTGCCAGACCGGACGTCATGAAAGGATTCAAATCCGGCAGCAGGATGTGCAGCGCGTGCACCTTCGCCCCATACCCGCGGGCTAGAGTGATCGTATGGGAAAGTGCCGCTTCGGAGGGTTCGGAGAAGTCGGTGAGATAGAGGATATTCCGAAGCTTGACTTGTGCCGCAGATTGAGCGTTGAACATGATGCACCTTCCAGGAGCACTCTGCGCCGTCTCCGGTTTGCACGCGGTGACCCACAGCACGTTCAGATGTGACGACTGTCACAGCCACCCGGCGGCTTTCTTGCCAGACTGCGATTGGGATCAGGCCAAACAGAAGTAGGAGTCAAGCAACAAGGAGGCGCAAAATGAAAATGCTCGCTACCAACACTCGAATTCAGTTGCGGAATGTTCTTTTTCTCACCGATTTTTCACCAGCCGCCGACGCGGCTATCCCCTACGCGGCCGAAGTGGCCAAGCGTTTCGGCGCCAAGCTCTTCGCGTTGCACTTGCGCACACCGGTCGTCAACCCCATGACCGAGCCCGCCACCTGGGCCGGCTTGGAAGAGGCCGCTGAAGCCGAAGCAACGAACCAGCGCGAAGCTCTGCGCAAGTCGTTTCCCGGACTCGATGCGCAGGTAATCATCGAGGAAGGCAATCTGTTTGACACGATCCTCGATGTGGTCGAAAAAAATAAAATCGATCTGATCATCCTAGGCACCAGCGGCCGCTCCGGCGTCGCAAAGTTTTTCCTGGGCTCCGTCGCCGAAGAAATTTTCCGCCAGGCGCCCTGCCCGGTATTCACTGTCGGTCCATACACTCCGGGAAAACCTCTGGGGAATGGCAAAATAAACGAGATCGTTTACGCGACGGACTTCAGCCCGGAATCTGTGAGCGCCGCCGCCCATGCGATCTCTCTGGCGCAGGAATTCCAGGCGCATCTCACCCTGATGCACGTGATCGCGAACGAAGCCCCCGGCGATTTGCTGCTCCCCGGCGAACTCGTTAAGGCCACAGAGCAACACCTGCGCAACCTCGTTCCGGCAGAAGCCGAATTCTGGTTCGAGCCGCGATTCGTGGTCGAACAAGGTTCACCCGCCGAGAAGATTCTGGAGGTCGCAAGACATCGCGAAGCGGACCTAATCGTTCTCGGCACCCACAAACCCACCGGTTTCCCAGGCGCCGCCACGCACCTGCCCATCGCCGTCGCTCACAAAGTGGTCTCGCACGCCCCATGCCCGGTGCTAACCGTCCGCGGACAGGCAGCGGAAGTGCGCCGCAACGCGGCGCGCGCATAGGCGAAACGTAAGACGCGGCTCAGCCCGCGTCAGATCTCGCCAAATCGCACGAAACGGCCGCCCGACCCAAACCCGGGCGGCCGTTCCTTTCGCGGAACCATCCCGCCGAATTTTCGGCAGCACTTCCAGGCGTGAGCCAGGGTAGGGCGCTGCTTGCTGCGCCCAGCTTGCGCAGGCGTCAACCTCTCCACGGATCCGTAGGGGCACGGCATGCCGTGCCCGCCGTTCGTAGCGTCGGTGTCTCGCCGGCTCCGCTGCAGTTGAACTTGTAGCGGCCGGTTCAGTTTCATCGAACCGGACAGCCGTTGCTATTGTTTTGCGCGAGCGAAGATTCGAAGAGGCGTCCGCGGTTTTCGCCGCAGTCCTGCGGCAGAGGGAGAGCAGCGAAATCTGGTGCGAATGGGCCACGGTGCGCCTGTTCTGCAACGACGTAACCGGCGCGGAGCGCGGATTCCGCCGCGCGTCGGATTTAAACGCCGGCAACGATCTCGCCGCGCTGAAACTTGGCGTATTGCTGATGAAGCTCGAACGGCACGCGGACGCGGTTCGTTACCTGGAGCAATGTGGTTCTAACCAGAACGAACCCGAGCGAACCGAGGTAATGCATATGCTGGCTACTTGCCGGTCCAAGTTCGCCGCCGTCGTTACTTCCCAGTCGTGCAGCGGGAAATGAGAAATCATGGTGCCCGGGGTGGGGGTCGGACCAAAAACGACACTGAAAATTCGTAAGTTATTGCTCCTATTGAACGAGAAAAAAGCGAAAAACAGCGAATTTGCCCCAGCCGGGTACACCGCAGGTGCACGAATACCCGATAGTCCGATTCGAGTAAATCGCAAGTGATTTCGATGGACATCATGGACCGCACTTCCCAGATGCTGACTTGAACGAAGTGCACTTGTCCGCTACTGCGTTAATCAAGAATGTGGATCCGGCCACGCTGACGCGGTTGATTTATACTTCGAGACGATGGCGTTCTGGATTGTTCTAGCTGGCCACGGGGCGGGAGATACATTAGCCAGTGGCAAGCGCCACAAGCTTCGGGATTTCGCGGAGGGTGAAGTGTGCGGCGAGGGGCTAATGTATGAAAAATCTATTTGAAGCGGCGGTGGTGGAAGAGGTGAAGGAGCGGATGGCGCTACTGAGGCCGGATAGCGAGCGGCAGTGGGGCAAAATGAATCCAGCGCAGACGCTGGCGCATTGCTGCGCGGCGATGGAGATGGCGGTGGGGCAGCGAACTCCGCCACGGATATTGATTGGGTGGCTGCTGGGGCGGTTCGCGAGGAAGTCTATGATCGTGAATGAGAAAGCGATGCCCCGCAATGTGGGGACGGCCAAGAGCTTGGTGGTGAGTGATGAACGAGACTTCGCGGTGGAGAGGCAACGGCTACGCGAATTCATTGACCGCTTTGCAGCGGGTGGGCCTGGCGCATGCACGAGGCATCCGCACTTCTTTTTCGGCCCGCTGACTCCGGAGGAGTGGGCGGCGTTGATGTATCAGCATCTGGACCATCATCTGCGGCAGTTTCGGGCTTAGTGCATGTGCACTTCGTCCGAGGACGGAACTCCTGTGCAGTCGCGTACCCGGACATTAAGAATTTTCAACTGATCCGTTTTCTGGACCTCAAAGGCAATCCAATTGTCTTCTCGTCGGATTCGGGTTTGGCTTAAGTCTGATGGAGGTGCTGCCGATCTGTCGGCAATCGAGCGTCGTATGCTTGATCCACTGGCGAATCGACTGGTCGTGCCTCAATGCCCGCCGAATACACAGTCCAAAGTAACCGGTGTTCGTGTTCACGAATCCCGGTGTAATGCCACGATTGCGCCCATGGCCGTGAATTAGGGTAAGTTCGATCTCACCCATCTCCCACGTTTGTCGCAAGATCTCCGCAAGAACTCCGTTGAACACGATCTCTGCTGGATGGTAGCCGTGAAGGTCAATCTCCATCTTTCCCGTCCGCTTCGCCCAGTCGTCAGAGCGAACAGAGTGTCATACGCAAAAGAATAGCTGGATTATCGGTCATCTGCTCACACTTTCACGGGCGGCGTTCAATTCCGATCTTGTCGTCGACACCCTCCCGCAGTCGCTGTTTACAGCCGAAATATTTTCCAGAAGTCTGCACGGAAACGTGGTCCAGAAGAAACTGAAATCCAGAATCTGCCGCTTCATACGCCAACCGTCGCGCGGCCGCCAGCCTGACGTTTATGGTCCCAGCTGCGAGGTGGCCATCTTCAAGGTGCAATCGATATCGGATGACCACCGTTTTGTTTAACGATAGTCGCAGAGCGGAGCAATACCACGCCACAAACTCATCGATCGAGTGCCGATAGCTGCGCTGCGATTCGAATGACCGCAAACTCACAATCACCGCGACTTTGGCCTGCTCTAGGTCGGGGAGTCCGAGCTTTGTTTTGACCCGGCTCCGCTTGCTCTTGGGTTTACGCTTCATCGATAGCCGCCTCCTGACGGCTAAGCGTGAGACTACCCGAGCGACGCTTTGGATTTCTAAGCCAGAACTGCCAATGTCCGGGCTAATCAGGAGTTGCCGATAATCCTTAGTGCCGGATAGATTTTGGCCTAACGCTGTAGATGCGATTCATAACGCGCCGATTGGTCCACTGCGCAAGCCAAATTAGAAGCGATGGTGCCTTGGGGAGAGTCGAACTCCCGACACAAGGCTTAATGAATCGTGGCGCGGAATCAGACCCTTGTCGGGCTCGCCTTGGCTGCCGAGCCGGGCGCGCCACAGCTGGCACTAATGACCGGGATGCGTTGCAGGCCCGGGCACGACGATGATGTAAGCGTCGGGCTGGCCGGCGCGTATCAGGTGCGGCATATTCGCGGCGGGCGGCGGCGAGCCGATATCTTTGTCCGTGGCGTAGGGAGCGTAAAACATCAGGTGCGGCGGAATGTGAATCAACTGATTCTTCTCCGCAATGTAAAGTACGCCGGCGTCGGACATCATGTACACGATGCCAAACTTTCGCGGGGCCAGGAATTTTCCGGATTTGTATCCCGCCTCGATTTCCGCGCTGATCTGGTCCTCACGTTCGCCATTGGCGCGACACTCCTCAGCGAAAATCCGCGTGGACAAAGTAGTGGCGCTTCCTTCGGCGTCAAAACAAGTCGGCTCCAGGTTCAGAGGAGTCTGGCGATCAACAAAACACGAAAACCCGTTCTCGCCGTCTCTAACCTTGACGTAACCGGTGCGGTCCAGAACATACACGGTAGCCTTACTCGAAATTTCCGGCGGAGCGGCGCTTTCCGCGAGCTTGATGCGTTCCTCGCGGGACAATGAAAAATCGTACGCGGGCTTGGGTTTGTCTTGTGCTAAGGCGAGGAAATTAATTGCCAGAGAAAGGCCCGCGAGAACAAGGGTGTGCACGAGTTGCCTCCCTAGCGGGATCCCACCCCAGAAATCCCAATCTTGTATCGGATAGACGGAGCGATTCTTATTCGGTTAGCCGCAACCACCTAAGTCCTAACGCATTTACCCGACAAGTGGATTTGCGCGATTCGACCAGCCAATTCCTAGGTTTCGCTTTCCGCTGGCCCTCGTCTGCGTCAAGCGCTAAACGTTGACCTGGCGTGCTGTATTCACTCAGCCATTGGATCGTCCCCCTGGCGGTGGTCCTGACTGGGAATGTCACATATTGAATATGTAAAGGAGCAGTCGGGTGAGGAACAGGTCCGCAACCAGGACGGCCAACGAGGACACGACGAATGCCATGATCGTAGCGCGGCCCACCCCGGCAGTGCCGCCTTCGACGCGTAACCCCTGATAACAACCCACCGTCGCGACGATAAATCCGAAAACAAGCGGTTTCGAAAAGCCGATAACGAGGTCGCCCAAAGCTAGCGCTTTGATGGCGCGTGTCCAGAATTGTTCCGCATCAATGTGTAGTGTAACGGTCGCGATTACGAATCCGCCGAACAGGCCTGCGCAGTCACCGATGGCCACGAGCAAGGGTAGGGTTAAAACCGTTGCAATCACACGCGGAGTCACCAGCTTGCGAATTGGGTCAATTCCGAGCCCGCGCATAGCGTCCACCTGTTCTGTAACGAGCATAGAGCCCAACTGGGAAGCCATCCCAGTGGCGTTCCGGCCCGCGACCAGAAGCGCCGTAAATACCGGACCGAGTTCGCGGAGGAGCGAGAGCGAAAGGGCATCACCCGTCAGAACCGTTTCGCCGAAGCGCTTAAATTGTGATGCTGCATTCAATACGATTACGCCGCCAACGCAGGCAAGAGCTACGATGATAATCGGCAACGAGCCCGCCCCGATCAGGTCAATCTGCTCCGCCAAGTCGGCAGAGTAACGGGTCGTAGTGAAGATTACCCGAACCGAATGAATAGCGAGCAGCGAGTAGTCCTGAAGGTAGAAAATCGGCATTTTCAACGCGTTCCCAATACCTGAGAAAACCGAACGTGGTTGCACGGTTACACTCCTTTACAGTGGCTACGACCACTGTTCTTCGAAGCCATTACGAGAAAGCCGGTGCAGGGAACATACATCAGGATAGGTCAGGACAGAAGCCGACGACACCGCCGCTGGAATATTGATTCAGGGATATTACTAAATCACTTGAGAGAACCCTGGAACGTCCGTAGATCGGCCGGGAAGGAGCCCGTTAGTCGGGTGCCGACGAACTGGCCACTCGCGAAAATGTGATCACCGCCGTTGTTGACCAATACCTGCTCATTCTTCGCGCCCTGGCGTAATCGCGCGAACTGGTTTGCTGGTTGCTTTCGCGAATCACACACCGCTTGCTGAAAATGCGTCATTCACGGACCTTGCCAGATATTCAGCTCTGCTTGAAAGGGCGAAATATGTCTGGGTTTGAGGGGAGAACGCATCTTGCGGATGTTCTGAACGGAGGGCCTCGATCTCCTGATTCAGACGTTCTGATGCCTTTTCCAGATTCGCCTCCTGCTTTGGCCTTACGCCCTCCATCCGGTCGGCCATGCCATCAAGCAAATTTGCCGCCTGATCGTCAAACGCCCGCTGCGCTAGGCGCACCGGCTCTGGCAATTCATAGTCGAAAGATTTGGCTCGGAACTTCCACAAAGCAACTTCAGTCAGAAAGAGGGTGCGCAGGAGGGGCTGCCACGCGAGGATTTCTCGGCGCCAGGCGAGCCCTTGCTCCCGCGTAGCACCGAATTCCAATAGAACACCGTCCGCCAACGAACGCACGCTATCGACGTCCTCGCTAATCCTCTCGCGGAGGGAGAAATATGTATCGGTTGCAGTTGTCATGTCCGTTGAAACCGGTTCTCGCGCCAGCCGAGCCTGCAAACGCAGAGTGGCAATGAAAGTCTTCTTCATCGTCACCCACGCGGGCACCGCCCCCAGTTGATCGAAAACACACCACATCATAAGAAGGCCGATCAAAACACCGACGACGCGATCCCTCGCGATCGCGAGTGAAGTCTGGAACGCAAATTCCTGCAAATTGATGAGGTAGTAGGCCAGCGCCGCTTGGAGTCCAAAGTATGACAATCGGGCGGTGGAGGTCATGATCCAGGAGGACAAAACCGTAACGAATATGAATAAGACCGTGAACGCGCCGATTGTATTGAAATAAGGAAGAATGAAGATTTGCGAACCCATCCCGAGCACGAAACCGCCCACGGTTGCACCTGCGAAACGTAGGACCTGCTTTTGCCGGGATGCACCGATTGTCGAAAGCGCCGTGAGAAAGCAGGTGGTAACCGAAGTACTGATGCCCTGCCATGCGACGAGGTTGTAGAAGACGTAGCAGAGACTGGCCGTCAGGCAGCCTCTCAATGCAAATTTTATGTGGTCGGCGTTGGATCCCCTATCCCACGCGAAAATCCTCTGCGGCGGGTCTCCGCCCGATGTCGGTGGCAGATACGCATCAAGCGGATGAGATCCAATAAAGGTTTCCGGAATCAACGAGACGATCTTCTCTAACTCGGGCAGGATAGGAACCGCACTCAATGCGTTGCCGGTCGGGAGAGGCTCGCTCAGGTGCGGGGCTCTCCTGGCCAGCAAATCGGCGCAGATGGTGGCGAGATTCTCCGCCAATCGTCGCGTTCGCTTCCTATCGTCGTCAGAAAGAGGAGCGCTGGGAGGGGTCCAATTAGCAGCGGTGTCGACAATTCTTCCCGTAAGCGCGGTGAGAGCGCCCATTTGCTCGACGAAATGCGGCGAGTAATGAGACCGCAACAAAATGCGTCGCAATCTGGATGTACCCACCATGCCCAGGCGCGCAAGATTTGACGCTGTCTTGCCGTCTATAGGGGAGCCTTCCGCTACGCGCTCAAGAAATTTCCCGACTGCCTCCAGTCGTTCCACGATCGGCTGAACGACCTGGTCCCCCGGCTTCCTGTGCACAAATATAAGTTCTACGGCCAAAGTGGCCGCGGTTCCTAGCATTGTGATCAGCACCAGACGGAGAGTGTCCTCAACGTTCCTTTCCGCCGGCACGTAACGGTCCCACAAAGGGATCCCCACGGCGATAATGGCCGAGAATATGACAGCTGCTGCATAGTTGTTCAGGGCGCTGATCACAAAGAACGCCAGGAAGAAGGAAGCAAAGACCCAAAGCAAATGAAGCGTCGGGATGCTGATGACAAACCAGGCCGAAACCAACAAATAGATAGCTGCTAGTGCTGTAAAAATCAGCAACGCATACGCCGACTGCACAGTAGATCGAGCGCTTTCACGTGACACGAGAAGCGCGATTATCGCGCCTTGATAGGCAAAGGAAAGTTGAAAAGTCATGGCGACAATCATCACGATTGTGGGCGCAAGAACCATTCGCGCGACCAAACCGAACCTGCCGGGATAAGGCGAGAGCTCGTCTTTCAGGAATTTTCCGACCCAGGATAACGAAGAGGTCCGTCCGGCGATGTCTTGCGCGAAAGTGGACACGGTCAATTTCCACGAATGGTGATCACGGCTGATTCCCCGACGCGGAACAGATCGGGAGGCGGATTTTCCACCCGAACCCGAACCGGGTAGCGGGAAGCCAGGTGCACCCAATTGAGCGTCCGCTGTACATCCGGGAGGCCAGGTTGCAAGGTGCCAATCAAGTCGGGGTCGGGTGTGACGCCGAAGCCGAGGCTATCTACCACGCCGGAAAAGCGCACGGTTGGACGCGACAACACGTAAACATCAGCGCGCATTCCGGGTTTGATGTGCGGGAGCTCGCCTTCCCGGAAATTACCGATCGCCCACCAGGTGCGCGCGTCGATGAGTGTAAAAATTCGTTCGCCCACGTGCGCGTACGCCCCTTCTGAAATCGTGAGATTTGTTACGCGAGCGTCGAACGGCGCATAAATACGGCAATTATCAAGATTGTAGCGAGCATCCTCTACGGCCGCCTTCTTTGCGCCTCGCTGGTTAATCAGCGGTTCCAGAGTAGTGACGGCATGCTGCGCCTGCTCGTGTTGAGCCAGGAACGATTTTAATCGCGCCTGTGCAAGTTGCAGTGTCGACTCAGCCTGGCGGAGGGCTTGCGCGTCCACCTCATCGAGCGACCGGGCTTTGTCCACCTGGTCCTCGGTAACGAATTGCTTGGTCAGCAAGGGCTCCAGACGATGTAAATTATCGTTGGAATAGCTCCACTCCGCTCGGGCCCGCTTGACGCCTTGCTCTGCATTCGTTACGTCGGCCTGAGCGCTATGGATGTTTGCTTGTGCAACGTCCACGGCGCTTACCAGCGCGTTGATCCTTCGTTGCTCGTCGGATATCTGCCCTTCCAGAGTAGCCTGATCAGAGACCGCCCTTTCGAAGGCATATCGATATGGGCGCTCATCGATCTCGAACAGCAGATCCCCTTTTTTTACGAAATCGTTATCGCGAACAGTCAAGCGGAGGATGGGCCCCTCGACCTGTGGCGCTATACCGATAAAGTTGGCAAATACTTCGGCATCATCGGTACGCGGGTAATAGCTGGAGCGGTACAGGACGGTGAGGCCCAGGACGGTCGCGGCGATCGCAATGGCGATGCTCAGCCAGCGGCTAAGCTGTTTGTCCGCATTCGCATTGCTGTCGGTATTCATCGTCTCAGCCTCCTGCTAAGGAAAAAAGACGAGCCACAGCGCAAAAGTCAAAAGTGCGGCCAGACTGGGATAAAACAGAACGGGATACGCGACGCTTAGCCGAAACCGTGAGAGCAGCAGGCTGAGTAAAACGCTGAAGACGACCGCGATCGTGAAACAGAGAAGCCACGCAGGAAAAAACGAACCCACAATATCCACCGAAGGCGCCCGCGTGCAGCCAGCGAGGGACAACATCGCTAGTATGGTGAGGAATGTCCGCTTCACAGATTCGCCGTTTCCTTTCCGCTCGCGATTCAGGGTTTTGTCCGACCCGGTTGAATTACTGAGTCTCGCATAATATAGAGTTATTCTGGCCACAAAGAAGATTGCTTCCAGAAGGCGGCGATCAATCGCGGACGGCGACGCATGCGGCGTAGCGTTCGTCGCGCGGCCTCGCTGAGTTGCCAGAAGTCCTTGGGACAAACATTCGGCAACTCATGCTGCTTCCAATAACCCCAGATGTACTCGACCGGGTTCAGTTCCGGTGCGTAAGGCGGCAGATAGGCGGTGGAAATCCAGCCCTGCAAACCGGCGATGTAGTCCTGCACCAGCCGGCTGCGGTGCCCCGGCAGACGATCCCACACGATCAGCAACGGCTGGTGCAGGTGACGTACCAAGGCCTCCAGAAAGTCCACGACCTGCTCCTTCTTGATCGAACCTGCATAGATTCGAAAGTAGAAGTTCCACAGCGTGAGCCCGGCGGCTACCGACAGACTCTTCCAATTAAAGTTGTATTGCAGGATCGGTGTCTGCCCACGAGGAGCCCAAGTGCGGCAACGATGCGGTCGCTGACTCAGTCCGCTTTCGTCGATGAAAACGAGGATACGCCCTTCCCGGCGCGCTTTTTTTTTAGCGCCGGCCACTGCTGCTTCTTCCACTGCTGGATCTGCTGCTCATTACGTTCTCGTGCGCGCCCCTCCGGTCGTTGCGGGCTCCAGCCCAGACCAACCAGAATCTTCCAAACATGACCCTCGTGATAGCGAACGTCAAACTCCTGCTCGATCAGGTGGGCCACACGGGGACAGGTCCACAGCGGAGTCTCATAGCCGAGCCGTTCGGGACCTCGGACCAGTAGCTTCTCTAACTGCTGCCGCTGTTCTTCACTCAAACGTGGCATCCGGCCGGCGCGTCCCGCTTTCCGCAGTGCGGACTTCCCCTGGGCACGATACTCGTGCACCCAGCGGGCCACGGTCTGTGGGACCACGCGGAGTTGACGCGCAATCTCCGATTGTTTCTGTCCGCGTTCCCATAACTGTATGGCTTGAAAGCGGCGTTTCTCCAAGGCATCAAAATCGCGAGGTACTCCAGCAGGGTTTCCCATGTCCGGTTAGACGCAGCATATCCGAAAAAGACTCGCTATATTATGCGGGATTCAATAAATCCCCAATTCGGAAAGCCAGATCGGAAAGCGAAGCAAGCACCTGCGTGCGCGCCAACACATCGCTGGACCTAGCCTGCGCCAGGGTCTGCTGGGCCGAGGTCACATCCAAAAGATTTCGCAGTCCGTAATTGTACGAGTCAAGAGCAGCTTCGTAGGACTGGGTTGCAGCCCGTAATAGAGCAATTGCCGATTCGCGCTGACGAAATGCCGTGTTCAAATTGGAGTACGCCGCCCATACCTGATTTGTGATTTCGTCCCGCGAAGCGTTCACTTGCGCTTCCGCAGCGCGAACATCGGCTTCAGCTTGTGCAACGCGGTTCTTTCGAGCGCCGCCGTCAAAGACAGTCCATCGCAAATTAAAACCCACTGCACCGTTCAGTCCCGCCGTGTGCACCCAGGGAAGTTGCTGCTGAACGCCATATAGATCGTCCACTGCGGAGCCAATGCCGAGAGTCAAAGCGGGGTAGTAGGCAGCGCGCGCCACTTTGACGTTCGCATTTGCGGTTCTTATTTGCGTAACTTGCTGCATAAGATCGGGCCGTTGTCCAAGCGCCCGATCGATCGCTTGATCGACGCTTTCGTCGATCGATTCCGGAATGGTTAGCTGATCGAGCGGCTGCACGTGGATTGCAATGTTCGCTGAGTTTCCTAAAGCAGTAGCCAAGTCTCCTCGTGCTATCTCCTCCTGTCCCAAGACCGCCTGCAGACTATAATCGGCCTGAGCGGTGGCGCTTCGGGCCTCTAGTACGTCCGGCAATGTCGACAGGCCATTCGCCAATCGATCTTCTGCGGCTTGTTGGACAGCTTTCGCGTTCGCGAGGCTGGCTCGCGCGGCATCCTCTTGGCCAATCGAATTCAACAAGTTGTAGTAAGCCCGCTGAACTTCGTAGATGACAATGCGATGGGTGTCGTTGAAAACGAAGTTAGCCGCGAGGACTTCTGCTCTCGCCGCATCGATTCGGCCGGCTCGGGCCCCGAAATCGAAAACGGTGTAGTTGAGGGCGAGGTTTACTTCAAAGTCTTGTACGGTCTGCCGAACGAAACTCGCCCCGAAAAGGAGTTCAGCTCGCTCCGTTTGGGAAAGCGCGGCGGCCGTTAGAGTTGGATATAACTCACTCCGTGCGACACCCAAAACCGCGGCTTGAGCCCGGGCGCGCTCCCAGGCGAGGCGGGTTTCAGGGTTGTGCGATTCAGCGAGATCAATGAGTTCCGGCAAGGAATATGTCTTGCTGGGATCGATAGCAAAGCCGGTGTAACGGACGCGCTTGGCCTCGTCTCCGATTTTTCGTTCGTCGGGGGCATGCCATGGGTGATCGGGCGAAGCCGGGGCGCGTTGGGCGACAGCGCGGTCGGAAACCATCAGGAGAAAGAACAAGATTGTCACCCGGCTCGAAGCGCTGAAAAGGCTGGTTCGGAAGAGGGGGGCTAACATCGGCTCAGCACGCCAACTTGCCGGATTCCAGCAGTCTTCTGCCGCCTATATTTCTCTACCAGCATGGGACTGTAACCCTAGTACGACTCCTCAGATCACGCAATCGGATTCTCCCCGAACCATCTTTCATGAGCGCTAGCCTCGTGCAACTCTTTTACTCTGCACTTTATCGTCTGCGTCGGCCACTTGCATGGTAAACACTGCCAGCTCAACCGGTCGATGCAGCACTCATCTCCAACCCACCTCTCGTTGATAACAAAGGCCAAAATCGCTCGCCAGGGTTAGACCATCAGGAGCGCTGCCCTAGCTAGGTCTTGTGCGAGTACAGCCAAACAGGTGGTTCTCCCGCGGCAGCATTGCCGAATCAATACGCTGGATGGTTTTGCATCGACCGGTTGAGCTGGCAGCATTTACCGGAAACTGACCGAAGAGATGCATCCTCCCCACGCATTCATACCCCGTTGCAAGCTCTGCGAGTGCGAAAACATATACTCGATCACGGAAATTCAAACCTACGACGGAGAGCCACGGAGAAGACGGTTAAAGGCACGGGCGGCTGGATCAGCCGCGTGAAAAAAGTCTGTGCTTTCGTTGCTTAACTGTTGTTACGCCGAACGGCTAAACGGTTGATCGAGGTGACACACACAAATCCAAGCGCAGCTGTTGCGCAACCACGATCTCGATGGCGGGTTCCAAAAGGCGCAGCACCTATCTGTGCCGAACAGCGCGGCAATCTCCGCCATATTGCCGCCGCGCGAGGGCCCGAGAATTTCCAGCTCTAGAACTGAGTGGGCGTTGTTCGCAACGTGACGCGGACTCCGCGTTCAGCGTTCAAGTCCGTGGTGCGCTGCCAATCAATAGTCTTGAGGTCGGTGGACGCCTCGCTTCCGTCTGGCAGCACGTAGAAAAGCAGGCGGCCAGCCACCCAGTAGTCCCTTACTGGATAGATCGTCTCCGACTTCAACGCTACCAACGTAAGCGCGCGACTCGGCATGTCCGCTTGCGCCGGGCCCAGCGAAACGGGCGGGGCCATCGCGGGCACGCTAGGCGGCAGGTAATACACTCCCGACGAAGATTGCGGGGCGACCGGGCCGCTGGATGGTTGCGCGTAGGATTGCACGCGCGGGGTTACGTACTGCGATGGCGATGGCGACGGGGATACATATGCCGTTAGCCGAGGCAGCTCCACGTCTTGCATTACTTTTAGAGTGATCATTTGCTCGCTTTTCAGCTTTGGCTGGGGTCCGCGGGCTGGCAGCGTGATTATCTTCCAAGGCCAGAGCGGCGGAATCATCCATTCGATGACGTCGCGCTTGGCGTGGCCGTGGCCCATGATGTCGCCCTGTTTATCCACGTGCTGGCCTTGAGCGGCGACGATTCTGGCGTTCAGGTCGCTGTCCGTATTGGGCAGGCCAATGTGATCGAATACGATGTCGAGATATCCCTTGCCAATAAAGTGGCCCGGCTGCTTGGCTGCTTCCAGATGCCCGGCCAGGTAGGAGCCGCGCGGGAATGCCGCGCGACCGAACTCGGTGAACTGGTTCAGATGGCAGAGCACCGGATCGCCCACTTCGGCGGTTTTCGGTGAAATCGTTGGATCGTCTATCGTGCAATGTAGCAGGGTTCCTGCAGGGATCAGTGTTGTCTGGGCTTTCGCGGCAGACGGCAGACACACCAAGAACAGCGCCAACAACAATAGTTTTCGCATAGGACTTCTCCTGTTTGGGAAGCAGAGAGAATGGGGGGTGCAACGTTCAACTCTACCGCGCCGATGCGATTGAGACGTCCCGATGCTTCTGCAGTGGGGGCAATTGCGTTTCGTACCCATCTCAATCCCCAGCCAGCGGACGGAACCAGAAGTGTGGCCGAACCGAGAACGCTCGCGAAATCCCAGCCCTGAGTCCCCGCAGATCGTTCCCAGTTCGGGAGCGGATACTCGCAGCGAACGGAGATCCAAGCAATACGGGAAATCATGTATCTCGATCCGTACGCTATCGCACACAGCCTTGCGTGTCGTTCCTGGTATTGACGGCCACGATTTATCGTATCGACGCCGTGCTCTCTAATTCGCTTTCGAGGCGACTTTGTTTCCTCAGCATTTCCACCATTTTCGACGACGTAAACTGAGCGTCGTATTGACAACGCCTGAAAGCCAAAGATGCCCCGAAGAAAACTCTGTTACCTGCGGTGCCAGAAAAGATCGAAAGAAAATCTCGAAAGGCCGGTTAGCGGCTATAATGAGTTCCCAACGATTGTTCGGTCCGAGGCGTCACATGTCGGATTTGAAATTTGTATCCTGGAAGGAAATATTCCAAAAAGCAGTAGAAGAGACCGACCGCGAGAAGCAGGGCCAACTTGTCCAACAAGCCGACTTTGCTATCTTCCATCGCCACCAAAAATTGTATAACTGCATCCAGCATCGGGAAGAACTGAGCGCCCTGAACGCTGCTACCGAAGCCTTGCGACTCATTAAGCACGCAGCCCGGGAACTCGAAAAAACTGTGTGGCCCAGATATCGCGCCAAGTCCGCATGACCGCGGCTGCGGAGGGCTAGACTGTTGCTCATCGGCGCTTCACTCTTATCTGGTGCTCACCACCGGGCGGCGTCTGGGGGCATTGAGATGTGCTCCTGCACGATCACCCCCTTGCCGTGACTCTTGCGATAGACATCCGTGATGCGAAACGTCGCATCGAACGGCTTGCCCTCGTTCGTCGTTCCCGAGACGCGCTGGACGCTGCGCGAGTACGCGATTTTGCCGTCGGAGTTGATCACCAGGTCGTTCAGCTCGGCATTGATCGGCCCCTTGAATGTGTCGAGGAAGTCCTTCCAGGGCTTCTGAAACGCCGCGGGCGCGCGTCCTGGATGTTGCCGTGGCCTGCGGCTTCAAAACGCAGCAGCACTTTGCGCGAGTATTCCGACATGTGTGCGGAGCCAGCCCTACCGAATATCGATACGACGTTCTGCGCTGAAAGCCAGTGGCATCCGGCCCCCCCACTCGTACTGTCTCAAGGCGAGGTACACGAGGGGCACACGGAGCGCGATGTTCCTGTAACCCAACTAGTCCCAACGCGAAATGAAAGTGCCCGGGGTGGGGGTCGAACCCACACGTCCCGTTAAGGACAAAGGAGTTTAAGTCTCTCACCCCGGTTTCTGTATCATCTCCGTTTTCAGCTAAATGCGTGCGCCTTCTAGAAGATGACAAATTTCTACGTTGGTTGTCGTTGGTTGTATTTTGCAGCGATTTGCTCCGATTAACAAAATTACAACAAAAGTTTCGGGGCGCAGCGGCGGTGGCGGAAATGCCCTGGCATTTTGCGGTTCTCAAAACGCCCCTGCTTAAACGGACGATTCCTCAAACATCTGCCGACGTGCGCGGCGTGCCGCGCGGTTGTCGCGTATCTGGATCATCAGTCGGACATTGAGATGCATGTGTATCGGAATCGGAACTAGGCGAGTGTAAGGTGGGTCGCGACGGCTCTGCACTTTAATTTTTTGGTGGCGTTTGAAGGAAATTCTGAAGGAAATTTGCATCACGTTGCTGCGGGTGAATTCTCAACCACCCGGATTGATAAAGGCTGTCTTGACCGGCAGTGGAGGAGGGGAATCAATCTTCGGCACTACGGAGTGATCAACGGGCCGATCACCTAGTTTGAGCAGGGGCTGTACCGGTGTAGGGTTCAGCGCTCCGGGGTGGCACACCATATCTTTGCCTAACTTGGTTTCGTTCAGCTTTGGAGGCTCTGGACGGGTGGAATCGCTTCTAACGTGTGTGCATTCCGTTTGCACAGAAGTTAGATTCTGAGCGCACGTTGGGATTACAAAGAAAAGCGATAGAAATAGGGTCAGCCCTTTCATGTCGCAATTGGTGGGATGCTAGACCTAGTAACCCGCGATGTCAACGGCACAGCTTTGACACGGTTCAGTAGATCCCGCGAATCTCGCGCTGCATCACGAAGAACTCGACAAAATCGAAAGGAGCACTGCCTCGCGATTATTCTTCCTATCCGATGTTTATAAGCAAGCCCTCAATTGCGATGCTCGAATTCGAACGCGCGCCGATCCACATCGTCCGCCAGAGCGTTGAATTGCGCGCGAGGGCGAACATCTTCCGCGCTTTATGCTCAAACGCCGCGGCCGTCTTGGGTCGTCCCCAGCCACGTGGAAGAAGTCGCTTCGTGATCTGCTCGAAATTCTCGTGAGGAAAGGTGATCGGTGCTACACTCGCCAAAACGGCAGGGCCTGATGACGTTCGTTCCTCAAATCCTGTGTATAGCGGCCTTCTACAAGAAAAAACCCACCGTTGACACCCCATATCGTCGGCTATTCCTTGAGCAGAACGAAACAGGGACGGGTTGGCAGGTGCGTCTGCTGGGTGGAATAAAGTGGGGACACGAGAATGAAACCCTCCTTGAGAAGTTTTCGGCGGTGGAGTTTGCTGAAGCTGAGGAAATTTACGCCAAGAAGTTTGGTGAGTTACATGAGGCAGGGTGGACGGCATATAGCCCATACATATCGTGGTAACAGGTAGAATTCGCGCGCGGATTGCGCCTCGCGAACGAAAGTGCCACACTTGCGGCAAGGGGGTCGCTATGACCAACGAACAAATCAAGGCGCTAGCAGCCGTGCGGGCTGCCTTTGTTGCAGCAGAAACAACCGGCCTTAGCGAAGCAGAGATATGCAAAGCGGCTGTAAGCGGTCTCGTTCATCCTGAAGTGAAAAGCGGACGGCCACCGAGTAACTACAATCCAATCGCCGACGGCCCCGACAAAGGGAAAAACAAAGCACAACACGGGTGATGATTGACGAGGCTATCCATCGTTGATGCCGGGGAGAAGTAATCGTGAGACTAGCGCCTGACGGACCTGACAGGTCACCGTGGGCGATTTGTTTTGTCGTACTGCCTATGGTTCTTTGTTTCTTGATGCTCTGGGACGAGTTCAAAGCACGACGCTACCGAAAATTTCCGTGGACTCGGCCACCGACTTTATTGTCCGCCGTCACCGAATGGAGGCGCCTCCGCAAGAGTGGGCGGCTGAGACAATGAATATCGTCGTGAAAAGCGGCAGTGCGAGACGGTGAGGCTGTTAGGCAGAAAGGCGTTTATGGAGTCGAGCAGCCGCGGATGAAGGAATTCGAAGAGTGCAATATCGGCGGCGGCCTGTGAGGCCCGAAGCGATTGGGATCTTTACCACGTGTGGATCAGCGGCAAAGAGTTTCCGAATCGTTTCGATGCTTAGTCCCCATGTAGCCGCCAATTCGGAAAGGTCAAAATGCTTTTCGTTCTCGACACCGGTACTGCTGGTGTCGTCCGTCGTCGGAATGTAAACGCTGGTGGCGGCATACCACGTGCGGAACTTTAGAGAACGCCGAGCCAGCGCGATGGCTTGACGCTGTGTCAACGGAGCTTTTCGTTTTCGGTGCATACTTCTAGTCCGCGTAGAGAAAAGAAAAGAGCCAGCAAGTGGATCGGCAGGTTGGCAATGTCACGCAGTCGGTCAACCCTGCGATTTGCAAATTCCGGCGATCACTTCCCAACCTCTATCACGCCATCGGTGCATCTCACTGGCGCCCATGAATACTTTAACCGGGTTGGCACAGGCCTCTAACAATGAGTTGCAAACCAAATACGCCTGACCTGCTTTTGCAATTTCTTCTTCGAGCCCCCCGTCGCAATTCGGGCATCGAATTTCACCCGGCGTGAACTGGCCGTCGGTGCAGTCGCCCACAAACAATGCACCGTTGTGTTGGGTTCTAGTGACCATTACGTTCTCCGTCTAGGCTGAGTCCTTTTAGACGATAGGACGGGTATCGACGATTGAGAGGGTTCATCAAGGCATCACACGCAGCATGACAACCCGGGCTGTATGGCCAAGTGCGTATTCTATCCTGCGCGAGGCTGAACCCTTCTCGTCTGCCTCTGCGATCGCTTCGCCTGCTGCCGCTCCGCTGCCAAGGCGCGTCCCTAGAAAGCCACGAAGTTCCCTTTCGTGCCATTCGAATTCATCAGGAGTATCGCGCAGATAAAGCGAGACTCGATACTTTGGCTCGTCTTCCAATCTCAGCGCCGTATTTTCCACAAAGCTCGGTCTGTGTTTCGCGCATTTCGACCTTCAAGCAACACGGTGGCCCTTGGGTTCTTCGACCGTGCATCGCTCCCGCTCTCTCTTTAACACCCATAGAGCGGATAGTGCGTTTCCCATCGCTACTCGCTCTTCCCAAGGGATAATGCCATTAAGAGCTACAGCCCGCCCATTGATGGCGTCTTCCGCAGCTTTCACGTAAGCCTGAAGTTTTTCTCGGTCGGATTCGAGAACCGTACTCCGATAAAGGATCTGCCAGCGTTCGTCTTCCATATTGGACTCCCGAGGCGTCGCAAATTGATTCGAGGACCACGAGTGATGAGCAACGCCGTCTGATTTCGCAAGGAGCCGTATGTTGCGAGGAGGGTGCGGCAGGATGCTAGTGAGACAATTCGACCTTACTCGCTTTAGAGTCAGATAGCTATCAAAGAACGTTCAAAACGGAACAGCTTTTCGGTTGGTGTCGTCGCAGTCTGTCCGAATGAAGAAGAAAGAACTCACGCCCAAACAGCAAACATCGGTCGCATGTCCTACGTGTGGCGTGTCTGCCGGGGAGCGTTGTGTGCTGCATTCAGGCGGCCCGCGCTCGGAGACTCACCTGGAGCGGAAACTTATCGCGATCGAGGCCATTGAAAAGAGGTAATTCGCCGGGAAGCTGCTACGCTTCGCTCAGCGAGCGGAATCGAGACAGTCGGCAAGCGCCCGCTTGTCTTTCGCCCGCTCCACCTCGCGAGCGGTACATTGCGCGTCTTCATAAGATGGAAAGCGCGCGGAAAGAATAATTGCAGCATTCCGATCGTGTTGATCGGCTTCGAGTCTCAGTCGTAGTCCCTTCAATTTTATCCTTCGTTAACACCTGCATTTTATCACCATTCGCCGGACCCGCTCATCGGACTCAAGATTTGATGCCGTCACGCTTACGATGTAAGATTCCCGCCGCAGGCAGCGCGATTTCTGGCACTGAATAACGTATATTTGCGACATCCACTGATCTCGGCTGATTAGGGATACGAAAATGCAAGACGAAGCGTGGATCAAGACACTTGAAGACGGCAGAAAAGTCAAATTTATCTATCTAGGACTACCGGATTACGGGGCGTTTATCACCGCTCAGCTTGCAGGTAATGAAGTCGTCTATTCGGTCATATTGAGCAAAGCGCGAAACCCACTGACTCGTGAAGATGTTGAAAGTCATTTCAAGGGTGAGCTTTCGAAGAAGTAGCGGCCCTATGAAATAGGGTACTTTATCCGCGTGAAGCGAACGAAAATCAATGTATTCTCCACCAACGTATTAGATTATCCGATTAACATGTCGCTTTGGGAAAAGGAAAGCCTTGCCGCAGAAGCTGCCCTAGCGGCTGAAAAGAAACCTAAGAAGGCATCTTCCAGGAAACAATTCGCCCCGAAGCACAATCAGCGGTCAGCCTGAAGCTAAGGATGGTTATCGACTGACTCAAGCATCGAGCGTTCGGTGCTCAAAGCTATAGATCTAAGCAAGGCAATGTTGGCGTCCGCCGAAATAAATTTCAATGATGAAAAAAAGTCGGCATCATTAACGAATCCGCCGATCGTAGATTTCGCGCTTACGCTAGACTTGAACAAATCGCGGCTTTGTCCGTTAGCCGCGGCCGATCAAGCCGCGGTGAAGGCGCTTGTGCCAATGCGAAATTCAGTCACGCGGGCAAGGTTCGCCCGCCATATTGCGAAAGTCAATCTGAGGCAGAAAGTTGCGAAATCGCGCGCTGAATTATTCTTGGCGTCATGGGAAAAGCTCAGGGCGCGAAATCGCACAGCCGCGCAAGAGGAAAGCTGCCACTGCACTGGATCACTTCCTAGTGAATCACCCAAATGGTATCGAACTCAAGGCCGCACTCACATCTTCCGTCCAAGGAGTGACTTCCTGCTCCGCAGGTGAAATAGTTCGAATTTGTCTTGCACCTCTAAAGTCTCTGGTGTGCTCGGCTTATGAAGCGCGGACGCTGCGAAGATAAACTATTCCCGATACTCAGTCATAATTCCGTTGACAACAACGTACCAGAAGCACAGGGTGATTGCGGACCTGGGATTCTTCAGTTCACCTGAACGCAGTGGAAGATATCTGAACCACCCCTCGCCAAGATAACCAGCAAGACCTTAAAGGAGATCCATGAATACTATTACACGTAGGGACCAGTCCCGTGGTTTCGTGCTACAGAACGAAGTCAATCGTCTTTTCGATGACAGCTTTACTCGCGACCTGTCCGGTCATGCCGATCTAGCAACTTGGGCGCCGGCCGTAGACATCTACGAAACCGAGAATGAATTGGTCGTAAAGGCCGAACTTCCGGACTTTCAAGACAAGGACATTGACGTCCGTATTACAAACAACACTTTGACCATTCGTGGAGAGCGCAAGTTCGAGACGGGCGTCAAAGAAGAAAATTACCTCCGGATTGAACGCGCGTACGGTTCATTCATGCGGAGCTTTTCGTTGCCGAATACAGTCAACTCGGAAAACATTCGAGCCGACTATCGCAATGGGATCTTGACGCTGCATATGGCCAAGCGTGAAGAGTCTAAGCCGAAGCAGATCAAAGTCAGTGTCGCAACAAACGGCAAGTAGTCCGCAGATCATATGCGGAGGGACGAGTGTTGCCCTCGTGCCGACAACCAAGGAGGTTGCCATGATCGAACGCAAAGAGCTTTCCAAAGAAGATATCGCTCACCGAGCATACGAGCTGTATACGCAGCGCGGCAGTGAGCCTGGGAAGGATGTCGAGGACTGGGTCAGCGCGGAAAAACAGCTAAGCGCCGAGCCTGGAATCGCACTAGCAAGAGCAAGGGCCGCACAACAAGGCCGAAACTGATTGAAGTGGCGCGAAAGTGAGGGGCGGGTTGTTCCGCCCCTTCACTCCTTCAATCACGCATTGCCGTTCCGCAAGGAATTACGCTCGCCGGAACGGCGTCGCCGAGTACGTTCTTTGAAACTCTGGATAGGTGTTTGCTCGCATATGATCCTCTCATCCTCGGAGTTCCGTCGCAGTCAATCACATCTACGGTTGTGTATAGGCCCTCGCCATCGCACGCCCGAAGCGTAGGGTAAACGAGCGCGCGGTAAACTCGTCTCGGGCACTAAGGACCTGGTCTTCGAACTCCGTTTCACTACGCTTTGCGGATTGCGAGAGCGGAATGGCTTGACGGCAATGACGGCAAAGTACTCCGCGGTACTTCTGTCTCACTTCGGCTATCACTTTTACCTCGCTCGGAGATCCTCGGAGCCTCAAGGAGGGTGAACTCTACGCCGGTGCTGAGCGGATGTCTAGTGGCTCGCGGTGGCCCGCGGGACGTCCTGGAGCCACCATCCAATGCGATTTCTCTTTTACAAAGCGCGTACGATCCAAATGACCAAAAGTATAACTACTAGGGTCCCAATCAATCCATATCCGAACATGGTGGTCTCCTCCAAATTCAAGATCGCCGGATTAAGATTCCCGACGAACTACGCGCCGATGGCCGCGCAATGTATGTCCCAGCGAAAGCTGAAATGATCATGTCCCCGCTTGGGCCAGGTCCGTCGATGAAAATCTGTGCGGCCGCGTTCCAAGCAAGGCATGGATTTTGTTTTACGCCCGCTTTAATGCCGCCAAGGCGTAGAGCGCGACATTGATCGCCGCTGTCTCTTCCGGTGAGTTCTGGCTACTAAACCAGGGTGTGCGCCCACTGATTGCGTCTTCCGCAGATGTCGCATCAGCCTGCAGCTTGTCTCGGTCGAATTCGAGAACGGAAATCCTAAACGGAAATTGCTCGACCACAGTGGACTGCCGGGCATCGCTTCTTGGAACAGAGGCCTCAGATTCCCTTCTGTTCAAGTTCGGTGTTGTCGGTACGGTTCCGAAGAACGCCTTGCGGGCTTTCTCAAACGAATCTTCCGCGATTCGATTTTCCACTTTCATTTCAATTGTTAAAACGTCCCGCGGTGATGTGCAAGGTGTTCACGAAGGCCACGGGTGGCATGTTTTCTATCGAACTAAGGCACGATCATAAAGATGCTCCGGCCAGGTGTCTGTGCAGTTGTGAACAGTTGGCCACCTTCGTTTTGCATAGTGACGCGCAACTACATCCGCCATCTCGCGAATCTGAAGCTGGCAATGTGTGGACGGCGCGGACGGCCTGCACGTCAAGAACGCCGTACGGCGGAAATGGCACCGGCCGAAACCCGAAGCGTCGCGCGATTTTGAGATTCACAAAATCCCTGGGTTTGCACCGCACCCGAGTAGCACAAAAAATAATCCAAAAAACTCTTGCAGCCTGAGCAACCTTTTGCTACTAGTAAGAGTCGAACGGTGTAATGGGCGCCGAACCCATGCAGTCGCGAAGAAATTCGTGAAAGTCGGACAGGTCTTTCGGGAATCCCATCCCGATATGAATTCTGGCGAAAAGCAGCGAGCTCGATTCAACTCTGCTTCGGCCACCACCAGAAGGACTCACACCCGCAACGCAGTGCTTCTAACTTCGCGATTGTGTTTCTTCGCGTCGTTGCTGTCTCGTTTGTCGTGGTTGTGTGTTCGCTCATGTCGAGTCGTTTTAAGATCCCGAAAGAGATCAAAGATCCCGCAATTTTGTTGAATGGAAA
Organism: uncultured Acidobacteriota bacterium; assembly: GCA_963786205.1. Classification (GTDB taxonomy): domain Bacteria; phylum Acidobacteriota; class Terriglobia; order Acidiferrales; family UBA7541; genus Palsa-295. The sequence goes on along the minus strand of CAWAYG010000005.1, from coordinate 367,572 downwards.
CTCCGCCAAGATCATCAAAAAGGCCGATGCCGAGGCCAAGTGCGATTTGAGAGATGGCAAAAAACCATCTGCTCGACGCTGCGGATTTCAGAAGGTGCGCTCCGATCGCTGGGCTGGAACGAGAGAGTTAGAGGTGTACAAGCTCACGGACTTTGGGCATGCCGACTTGCCGCCCAAGCGCGGGCTTTCGTCAAGAATGTCTCCGCGTCATCCACAATCCGAAGGAGATTTTCGCCGCGGCCCGTATCACGACCTCCTCGACGGTGGCAATCCCGAAGCGCTCGCGACCTGGGGGGAGCAGAACCGCCATTACAACGGCCCTCGCTGCGAGACGTGCAAAGAACCATCGGTCTGCTACAAGCTTGGAAAGTTGCTTTGCCGCGCGTGCGCCGAGAAAACCGAACTCGATCCGGGCTTGATTCAGGCAATTCGAGATTTGTCGGAGGAACGAGATAATGCGTCTGCCATCTGAAATCCGTGAACGGCGCCACGCACCTGGTAGGTATGTCAGCCAGACGGAACTTGGGACCGCCCTCGGTCGCAGTCAAACCTGGGTTGGCATGGTCGAGCGCGGCGTGATCGCGGTAGACGCCTCAATGATGGAACGTGCGCTTCTCGAGGTGGACCGGATCATTGCACGCAAGGAAGCGATAGCCAAAGCGCAGTTCGAAGCGGCCGAGCGGGCAGCTCGTGAGTTTGAGAATCCCAAAATCCCGGCGGGTTCTGGGGTGTGACACAACATGACAACCCAACGAACTCCATCGCCGCGGTGCGTGGCCCGCATGCACCTTCGGGGAGCTGATTTTGCCGTTTACGATGCTGCGATGGCGTTGACCGCACATTCCATGACAAACCGCATCCTGTCGGCGTCGAAAGCAACTCTCTCGCGTATGACCGGGTACTCGGAACGTACCGTCGGATTCGCGAGGGGGCGGCTGGTAACGGCTGGCTGGTTTTTACCGCTACGGGAGGATTGGATGGAAGATCAAAGAAGATCAGGTGCCGCCGGCGCGTTCCGGACCCCGGAATTCGAAGTTATTGACCATCAAGCGTGGGCAGCGTTGAACCATGGAGAATGCCCGACCGTATACCCATCGAGCGTGCACGGTCTTACCGTAGACGGTGAAAGCGAACACGCCCCGACCGTGCACGCTGAGACGACAGATACCGTGCACGGTCAACAGGTACACAATGCCTTAAAGAGAAGCCTTAAAGAAAAGCCCAAGAAGGCGCAGCGGCAGTTTGAGAATCCCAAACTGCCGGACCCGAGATTTGTTGTTGTCAGAGATTTTTATATTGCCGAATTCGAACAGAGATCGCCGGGGATCACGGCGCCTTTTGATGCGAGGGACGGTAAAATGCTGGCCGACCTCCTGAAGAGGCAACGAAACGCTAGTTCGGAAGTTTTGATCGGATGGTTAAAGAGCGCATTTGACAGCGACGTGACTTACCCGCTCCAAAAGAACTTCCGAATGCGCGAATTTTGCAGCCACGCGGAAAAATATCAGAACGGGCCGCTGAAGCGTGCAGGCGCGCCGTCCAGGGCTGCCGGGATCGACGAAAGACAAGCCGCCCAAATCGAAGGCTTGGTGATGCGCGATGGACGCTGAGCAGCTGACTGACCGGATCGAGTCCGCAAATATCCCGAAGAGGTACCGCGGATGTCGCTTCGAGAATTTTGACGCCTACACGCCGAAGCTTGCTCGAAACGTCGCAATTCTAAAACAGTTCCCGTCCGAGCCACGTGGAGTCGTGATTTTCGGACCGGTGGGTTGCGGAAAGACCCACCTAGCGGTGGCGTCTCTTGTTTCGTTCATGCTGGCTGGCGCGTGGGGCAGATTCATCGGTGCAGCCGACTACGTTCATCGCGTGCAAAGCGCCTTCGGTAATGCGAGGGAAATCACAGGCGAAATGCTGGACGGCCTCCATGTGCTTCTCTTAGACGACTTGGGGGCAGAGCGAAGTACCGAAAGTGCGCGCGCTTCCCTGCTCTATCTTGTTGACGCGCTGTACTGCGCGAAGAAACGAATCATTGTGACCTCAAACCTTACGGCCAAGGATCTTTACGCCTTCGAACCTCGCTTGGCTTCGCGCCTCGGAGAGATGTCTGCCTTCGTGGAATTGGACGGTGAAGATTACCGGTTGCGAAATGCGGCGCAACGGCAAAAGGCTGATCGGTGCAAGGTAATGCCGACGAAAACTGTGAATTAGTCCCGCACCGAACGCGAACGCGCATTAGAACAAATCCGATCCAATTTAGAGTTTTAAGGCCGCCTTGTGCGGCCTTTTTCATTTCTAGCCATGAAAAACGATAAACCACAACTCCAACGGCTGGTTGATGTTAATCGCGCCGGCGAATCTCTCGGCATCGCTGCCTGGACCGTCCGCGAAATGTGCTGGCGCGGCGATCTGCCCTTCTGCCGAGTCGGCCGACTCGTCCGGCTGGATCTTCGCGATCTCGACGCCTGGATTGAAGCCGCAAAAACTCAGGTAGGCGCGCGGTGACACGACAAGAACACAACAAAAGTCCGACCGCCGATGTTCAAGCAATGAATTTCCAAGCGTTTACGAACGCAATTCTAGGCGCGCAGGATTCCAAATCCCTTGCGCTTTCGCTAAACAAGCCATGAAAGCTAAGAACCCAACTCCGAAGAAGCGCCGTGCTACGCCTGGACAAGCCGCGGCTGGCCGCAAGAACCTGCTCGAATTCAGGGCGGGTCAGAAACCGAATCTGTCACACGGAGTTAGCTCGCTCGTGAAGACCGGTGAACTTCCGGCGGTTCCTGGTGCTGCGGAAGTCGACAAAGCGGTCGAGGAAATCATTGCGGGCTTCGTAAGCGACTTGGGCGGCGCTGAAGCCATCACGGCTGGCCAGCAGGTGATTCTCAGCGGCCTTCGGTTGAGTTTGCGAGTGCAGGGCTTGGGCGAGATTCATTTGAAGCGCACAGGCGTCGTTAGCAAGAAGACACAAAAGCCGACGGCACTCCTGACCGTCCTGGCGACGTTCATCAACTCCGCCAGGTTATCCGCGCTCGCGTTGGGGCTTGGGCGTGTGCCGCGGAAGACCGGTCCCTCTACTTTGGCTGAATACTTGGATTCGCGCACTGCCGCGCCCGCGCAGGTCGAGGCACCACAATGAAGAAAAGCCTGACCATTCTCGACGCCTTGGACGACCCGAGACTGTTCGGGCCGTGGTTTCGTGGCAAGAGCTGGGGTGCGTGGCGCGCATTCCTCGCGGCGCTGTTCGGCCTTGAGATGAGCGATTCGGAAGCCATGGTGTTCCGCACGCACACCGGGCGCCAGACGGTTCCGACTGCGGCTTTTCGCGAAGCATGGCTCTGCTGCGGCCGTCGCGCTGGCAAGTCTCTGACGTCTGCGCCGCGTGCTCCGGAGAAATTGGCGAATCGGGTTCATGTGCACGGTGTTCAGGCAAGGCTGCGAAATATCCAGGATTGATTCCGCACGATCTTCGTCGAACAGGCGTGCGAAATCTTATTCGCGCTGGAGTGCCGCGGAGCGTAGCGATGAAAATCTCCGGGCACAAGACGGAGTCCGTGTTCGAGCGGTATAACATTACATCGCAGGAGGATCTTCGCGAAGCCGCTCGGAGCCTGACGCGGTATCTTGAAACGAAGAACAGCCACAGCACAACAAAAGTGGCAGTTGCGCCCGCTTCCTCAGAAAACCAGCCAGCCGTAAGTCTTTTGAATTAAGTGCCCGGGGTGGGGGTCGAACCCACACGTCCCGTTAAGGACAAAGGATTTTAAGTCCTCCGCGTATGCCATTCCGCCACCCGGGCAGGGTCGCTCGAAGAACCGCGGGAAAAACTCACCAAAGATTAGCACGACGCCCCGCCAAGAGGCACCTGTCCACAAGTTCAAAAAATTCTACGCCGCGACCATCATGCTAGGGCCGGTTAGTGATAGCCTTAGCCTCCGCCGCACAGCTCGCGGCAAAACGCATTCGGCAGTAGCCACTTTGTAGCGGCCGCCTGCTGTTGCCTTTAAGGCGGGCGTCTTTGACTTTGCCATTTTGACTCTGACGTGGTCTTTAACGTTGACCTAGCCGTTGTGGCGGCGCACTTCAGTGCGCCATCGGCGTCGCGACGACAACCGATGCCGCTCCAACAATCGCCGCTGCTAGTCCGCGACGCGTTTGTTCGCGAATTGTAAACCCGGAGGCGCACACCAAAATGCGCAAACCCATCGTCGTAGTCGGCAGCATCAATCTTGACCTCGTGGCCACCGCCGACCACGTCCCCCTCCCCGGCGAAACCATCATCGGCAAGGATTTCTGCACCTTCCATGGCGGCAAAGGCGCGAACCAGGCCGTAGGTGTCGCGAAACTCGGCTACCCCGTCAGCATGTTAGGTAATGTCGGCGACGATTCCTTTGGCTCCGCGCTGAAAAATGCCTTGCGCGACGCCGGTGTCGCCGTGCAATCCGTCCGCAGCGTAAAAGGTTCCTCCGGCGTCGCGCTCATCAATATCGGCAGCGACGGCCAGAACAACATCGTCGTAGTCCCCGGCGCAAACGGCAAGCTGTTGCCGAAAGCCATCACCGCGCACTCCGCATTGCTCCGCAAAGCCGGCATGATCCTCGCGCAACTGGAAATCCCGCTAATCACTCTCGAAACTCTAGGCGCCTTCGCACATCGCCACAAAATTCCGCTGATGCTCGATCCCGCCCCCGCCCGCGAATTGCCCAGCGGGCTCCTCCAAGTCACCGCCTGGATCACTCCTAACGAAAGCGAGACGCGCATTCTCTGCGGCCTGCCTCCCACCGAGCCGCTGACTCCCGAAACAGCAGCGCGCTGCGCCAATCTCCTCCTCGAACGCGGCCCCAAAAATGTCGTAATTAAAATGGGCGCGCAAGGCGCCTTCATCGCCACCGCTGATGGCATCCGCGAAATGGTTCCTTCGTTCGCAGTAACAGCAATCGATTCCACCGCGGCCGGCGACGCATTCAACGCCGGTCTGGCAGTCAGCCTGCTCTCAGGCAAAAAAACCCTCGAAGCCGCGCGCTACGCCTCCGCAGTCGCCGCAATCTCTGTAACCCGCAACGGCGCCCAACCCTCCATGCCCACAGCCCGCGAAGTAGAAAAATTCCTGAAGTCCCAGAAATAAAAGGCTCGCTGCGCCAATCACTGTGTCTTCGGCTCAACGCTCAATTCCGGCTGCGGCAAATCCCCCTGGTTCAACTCACTGTGCCGACGCTCGCGGCTAGCATTCAATAAATCCGTAGCCGTCAAAAGTTCCTTCTGCGCTTCCTGCGCCCTGCCCAACCGCATCAAAATCTGCCCCTTCAAATTGTGATAATTCGCATTACTGGAATCCAGCCGCAAAGCCGAATCTGCCGCCCCCAACGCCAACGAAAATTTCCCCTGACGCTGATAAACCCGCGCCAATCCAAAATAAGAACTGGAAAGGTGCCCGTCCAACCGCAGCGCCCGCTTGAAATTTTCCTCCGCCTTCGCATCGTCCTGCAAATATGCATAAACCACACCCAATCGGTCGTAATCAAAAGCCACGTCCGGCTCGATCTCCGCGTCCTTCAAAAATTCGTCGCGCGCTTTCTCAAAATCCGCCCGCGCCAGGTAAGCCAACCCCAAATTGAAATGCAGGAACGGGAGCCGCGCATCCAGCTCCGCCGCCTCCTGCAATTCCGCAATCGCTTTGTCATTCTCCTCGCGATTCAGCGCCGCCTTGCCCATCAACAGATGATACTCAGCCGTATCGCGCCCGAACTCCACAAATCGCGAAAGCGCCCGCTCCTCCAAATCGCTCCGCCCCGCCTTGTTCGCCGCATTCCCCAGCACATACAGATAATTCAAGTCCGACGATTCCTCCGCCCAGATCGGCTCCAAAGCAGTCACCGCATCTCCATACCGCTCCGTAAAAAAATAACAAAGCCCCAGCAAGTAACGCGCCTGCACTGACTCCGGCTGGTCGCGTACCACCGATTCAAACGGCGCAATCGCCGAATGAAAATCATTCTGCCGGTAATAAACCAAGCCAATATTCAAACGTATCCCCGCGACACGCGGCGCCAGCTGCTCCGCTTTCTGCAACAATTCAAGCGCCTGTCCCCACCGCTGCTGCCGCATCGCAATCACGCCCAAATTCGCATAAGCCCCCGCCGCCCCAGGATCCGCCGCCAAGACTTTCCGGAACGCCCCCGCTGCCCTGTCGAGTTCCCCAGCCCGCAAAGCAGCTTCCCCCTCGGCAAAAAGACCCGCCACGTCCTGCGACGCCGGTGCAGCCCCGCCGGAGTGAGCCGCTTGCTGCGCCGCCGATCCCGCCGACGCATCGGAACCAACTACGGCAGCCGCTAACATCAACACGCGCAATGTGTCGCCGCACTTCACGGCTAAAAACTAGCACACTTCGCGCCCGCTAGCCCGACGCGTGGGTACGCCATTCTCCCGATCGGCACTTTCCCACCGCAGGCTCGGAACGGACCCCGCCCACGCCACCATGACCCCAAGTTTTTCGCTTGACATATCCTCACTCCCGTATATAAATCACTTTTAATAAATTTAATAAAACGTTTGGGGTGGGGTCTTGCAAGCTTGTAAACGCCGTTTGCAGGGATAACTGTTCCCGCGCGCAGCTTAGCCTGCCAGCTCTGCTGCGACCCCCACCACCCATCGCGCAATACCAGCAACTTCGGGTATTAGCATTTCGGGCTAGCAAATTCCGCGCGTACGCTGCGCTACCTGGAGACGTAAATGAGATACCTTCGCCAAGCATGTTGCCTGTTCGCGTTTCTCCTGTGCGCGTCCGCCGCCTTCGCGCAAGACACTGCCACGCTCACCGGCACCGTGCATGACACCAGCGGCGCCGTTGTCGCCGGCGCGGAGGTGAATGTCGCCAGCCCGCGCATCGGCATCAACAAGGTCGTCACCACCAACCAGGACGGCGACTGGGTCGTGCCCTATCTCCCCATCGGAAGCTACGATATTTCCGTCACCGCCAAAGGTTTCAAAAAATTTCAGGCCAGAGGCGTCGTCCTGCGCGTCGGACAGCAAGCTCGCGTGGACGTGGACCTCGAGGTCGGCGCGGTCACCAGCGAAGTAGTCGTCGCGGGCGAAAACGTCGCGCAAGTCGACACGCAGTCCGCGGCAGTCGGCGGCACCATCACCGGCTCCGAAATCACGCAGCTCCAGTTGAACGGCCGCGATTTCACTCAGCTCGTAAGCCTCACTCCCGGCGTAAATAACCAAACTGCCCAGGACGAAGGCACGGTCGGCATTCTCGGCAACGTGGTTTACAGCATCAACGGCGGCAGAGGCGAGAACAACAATTGGGAAGTGGACGGCGGCGACAACATGGACAACGGCAGCAACAACTCGCTGAACGTTTTCCCCAGCGTTGATTCGATCGCCGAAGTCCGCGTGCTCACCTCCAACTACGGCGCGCAATACGGCCGCAACGCCTCCGGCACAGTGGAAACGGAAATCAAATCCGGCACCAGCAGTTTCCACGGCGATGTGTACGAGTTCAATCGGAACAATATTTTCAACGACCGCAGCTATTTTGATCAGAGCTCGCCTAACGCTCCCGAATATAAGAAGAACGACTTCGGCTACACCATCGGCGGCCCCATCTTCATCCCCGGCCACTACAATACCGACAAAACGAAGACCTTCTTCTTTTGGTCGCAAGAATGGCGCCTCGAGCGCGTGCCCGGCTCCGCCTGGCTTTCCTCGCAAGGCGACCCTTCCAACATTCCCGTCCCCTCTATGGCCGAACGCGGCGGAAACTTTTCAGACGTCTGCCCCGGCCCCGATTGTCCCGTTTTGCCCGGAGGCGGCACCTCGATCCCAGCCGCTGCGATCGGCGTAAACGCCACGGCGCTCTTGGCAGAGATCCCCCAACCTAATAGCACCACGGGTTGCCCATCTCCGATTGGCGCTTGCTACAACACAACTTTCACTCAGCCCACTTACTGGCGCGAGGAACTTCTCCGCGTGGACCACAACGTGACGCACAATCTGCGTGCAACCTTTCATTACATCCACGACTCCTGGAATACCGTCACGCCTCTCACCCTCTGGTCCAACGCCACCGTGCCCAACATCCAAACCAAATTCGTCGGACCAACCACCAGCGCCGTCGCGCGCTTGACCTGGACCGCTTCACCCACACTGGTGAACGAATTCGTCTTCAGCTATACCAGCGACCACATCTTCCTCACCAACCAGGGCCCCTTCGAGAAGCCCGCCAGCATGACCATGACCGGAATTTTTCCTGACGCTCCAGGTTTCGCAACCAAGCTTCCCGCTGTCACGCTCGCCGGAAACAGCGCCTACGGGTTTACCTCCGACCCCTCCTACGAACCCTGGAACAACGCGAACCCCACTTACACCATTCGCGATAACGTCACCAAGATCATCGGAAAACACAATATTCAGTTCGGTGCTTACGCCGTGCTGGCGCAGAAGAACCAGATGTCCAGCTTGCAGGATGGCGGCGCGCTCACCTTCGACGCCACGAATTCCAACGTTTCTACGGGAAATTCCTTCGCGGATATGCTTCTGGGGAATATTTCTACTTTTTCCCAGGCCAGCCAAAACATCAAATACTACGATCGCTACCAGTTCGTGGAACCCTACATCCAGGACGATTTCCACATCACTTCTCGTCTCACCTTGAACCTCGGTTTGCGCATGAGCTTCTTTGGCACCTACTACAACAAATACGACACCGAGTTCAATTTCAACGCCAACGTGTGGAATCCGGCTTTCGCGCCAGCCATTGATCCCCTTGGCTCTGGTGCGTTAGTGAGTCCCACCAATAACTCGATTTTTCTTTCTCCATCGAATCCAGCCGATGCTCCATTCCTCTACAACGGCATCCAGCAGTGCGGCTCCACGGGCGTGCCCCGCGGCTGCTTGCAAGGACACCTCTGGAATCCGGCCCCACGCGTTGGCTTTGCCTGGGATCCCTGGGGCAACGGCAAGACCTCGTTGCGCGGCGGCTACGGAATTTTCTTCGATCACGGCAACGGCAACGAGGGCAACTCCGAAGCGCTGCAGGGAAGCCCCCCGCTCGTGCAGAATCCGTCGCAATCAAATATCGCCTCAGGCGTCGGGACCTGCACGGATCCCACTGGTTACACCTGCGTAGGCGCTGGCGCCGGGCAGATTTTGGCGTTCCCTCTGAGCGTGGTTTCTATCCCCAACAAAGCGGTTTGGCCCTACGCGCAACAGTGGAATTTAAGCCTTCAGCATGAGTTTTTCCGGAATACCGTCGGTGAGATTTCCTACGTGGGCAGCAAAGGAACCCATCTCTCGATGCAGCTAGACCGCAATCAGCTTCAGCCCGTCAGCGGCACGAATCCCTACAGTGTCGGTGAGCCCATCGTCACCCAGGACCAGTCCGCTCCACCAGACCCGACGCTCAACAGCACTGGCCAAACTGTGAACACCGATTGCAACGCTCTCACCGTCAACGGAACTCCCGTAACCGGGACCACTGCAATCAATCTCGGCACCGCCTGCGGCAACGATCCATCGCCCTTCCGGAAATATGTTGGCTACGGAACGATCACTTACAAGCCCTACGCCGCCGACTCCATCTACAATTCCCTGCAGGTTTCCATTCGCCGCACCATCGCGCCGCTCACCCTCTCCGTCGCTTACACCTACAGCCATTCGCTCGACGATTCCTCTGACTGGCAGGATGCGAACTTCGTGAATTCCTTCGATCTGGCCGCCAACCGCGCCAGTTCGAACTTCGACGAGCGCCATATCCTTACCGTCAGCTACGTTTACAACATCCCCTCCTTCCACGAGAGGGGCATTACCAAAGTCCTTCTGGGCGGTTGGGAATACTCAGGAATTACAACTTTCAATACCGGAACACCGTTCAGCGTCATCAACGGCATCTTCGGCGATAACGCTGGAGTCGCCAACGGCGTCGGTACGAATGGTTCCTACACCGATTTGATCGGCAACCCACATGCCGCGCCTCCGACGGGTTCGGCGGCTTTGCTGGGGCCCGGTACTGGTCCGTTGCTTTTCAATCCCGCGGCCTACGCACAGCCGCAAGGATTAACCTTCGGGGACTCCGGACGAAATTCGTTAAACAACCCGGACCGCTTCAATTTCGACATGGCATTGTTCAAGAATTTCCCCATCCACGAATCCGTGTCCATGCAGTTCCGCGCGGAGGGCTTCAACATTTTCAACCACACCCAGTGGTCCGGAGTGAATAACTCCGCCTCGTGCTACGGCGGTTCCAACAACTCCGCGGCAGACGCATCCTGCCTCGGCAACGGTTTCCTCCAACCCAATGGAGCCCACCTGGGCCGCATTTTCCAGTTCGGTCTGAAACTATTGTTCTAAAACCGCGTCATTCGCTGCACGGATCGGCATAGGGGGAGTGGTCGCCCACTCTCCCCTGCCACACCACCGGACATGCGGGTCCGCATCCGGCGGTTCGGCGGGTTAAGCTAGCCGTGAACCGTGAACTCGGGAAGTCCGAGGGATGCAAAGTAAGCGTTCGATAGAGCGATTTTCAGCGCTGGAGTGTTCGCAAGGTGCCACGGGCCGTCGGAACTGCCCGCCGTTTTCGCGGCGTCCTGCGCAGCGATGCCGCGTTGGCAGAGTTCGCGATATCTCGTGGTTCCTCGTTTCCACTGTTTCCAGACCATCGACCGAAGTCGGCGGCGGACCCATTTCTCCAGCTTGTCGAGCACTTCCGGGGTTTCGCATCGCCCAAAGTAGCCGATCCATCCGCGGAGGTACTCCGCTAAATCATGGACCATCTGGGCGAGACTTATCCCCCGTGTCCGACGCGTAAGTTCCCGAACTCGCTCCTTGAATCGCACGACCGCTTTCGGCGCCAAGCGCCTCTTCGGCTGTTTATGATTCGTGAAGCTGAATCCCAGGAATTTCCGTTCCCATGGTCGTGCCACCGCACTCTTCTCCCGGTTCACCCGTAGCTTGAGCTTCGTCGTGAGGAGTCGCGTCACGCTGCTCATCACTCGTTCACCGGCTCGCCGACTGCGCACGTAAATGTTGCAGTCGTCCGCGTATCGTGTGAACCGATGCCCGCGCCGCTCCAGCTCCTGATCCAGTTCGTCGAGTACGATGTTCGACAGCACGGGCGAGAGAGGTCCGCCTTGCGGCGTCCCTTCCTCGGCCGGACTCACCAGTCCGTTCTCCATCACTCCTGCTTGCAAGAACGCACGAATCAGTTTCAGCAGACGCTTATCGCTGATCCTTGCGGCGATCTTCGCTAGCAGTCGGTCGTGGTTGACCCGGTCGAAAAATTTCTCCAGGTCCAGATCCACCACCCAACGGTAGCCTGCGGCTTGATACTGCTGCGCCTTCTCCACCGCCTGATGTGCCGAACGCTTGGGCCGAAACCCATAGCTGTGTTCGGAGAACGTTCCGTCCCAACTCCTCTGCAACACCTGCATCATCGTTTGCTGGATGAACCGATCCAGCACCGTCGGAATGCCCAGCTTGCGCACCCCGCCGTCCGGCTTCGGGATTTCCACCCGTTTCACCGGTCGGGGTCGGTAGGTTCCGCTGAGGAGTTGTTCCCGGATGACTGGCCAGTGCTCTTTCAGGTGTCCAAGCAATTCCTCGACGGTCATCCCGTCGATGCCTGGGCTCCCTTTGTTGGCCTTCACTCGTCGTAACGCCTGCTTGCAGTTTTCCCGCTCGCAGACTTCTTCCATCCACTGCTCGGTAGCCGGACTTTCTGCTTTGCGCTTCGCCAACTCCGATTCGGTCCCTCCCTCGAAGGCCCTCGGGGCTGCACCCCTACTCTCCTCCGGGAAGGCCAGACCGTACTGGCTTTTCTGCCGCTTGTCGGTGGTTGAGTCGCGCCGCGTACTCATCGCTCCCTTTATCCCCTTGCGGGGACCGTTCGGGCCTTCGTCCCGGCTTGACGGGACTACTACGCCCTCTGCTGACTCCTGTCACCGGATCAGAAGCGATCTCTCGCTCCTCAGTCTTGATTCCAAGACCGATGGCAGGTCTCCCGAGGTAAGTTCGACCGCCTTCGACACGCAACCGCTGGATCTACATTCAGTGCTCTTGATGGATGTGGGCTTCGCTGCCATTGGCCAGCTCGCCCGAACACTGCCTGCCTCCTATCCAGTTCTTGTTCATCGGCACGCGCCTTTGCTCCGCGCTTCTTTCAGACCTCCCCTCGCGGCTCGGCCCTTGCGCTTCGCTATCACTTCACCTCCATCCGGTCGTGAAGAGGACTTGCACCTCCAAGCTGTCGATCATGCTCGGCACACCAAGAAAAAAGGGCGCCGAAATTTCGAGCGCCCTTTTTAATGTTCAGATGTAGCGCCGGTTTTCTCTGCGTCCTCTGCGTCTCGGCGGTAAACGCTGTTGTCTTTCTCAGATTTTTCTCCGCCTTTCCTCTGTGTCCTCTGTGTAAATCTTTCGCCTTTGCCTTTATCAGTGTTCATCTGCGTTCATCAGTGTCGTCTTTGACTTACCGTCGACAGCGAACGTCGTCGTTCCCCGAATCCCCTGCCCCTCCACCAAAACATAAATCTTATCCGCCGCCACGCCCGTAAATTTTTCCACCGCCCCGCAAGGCCACAAAACCTCCACCGAATCCAAGCTCACCGCCTTCCCCAATCCAAAATGCAACCTCAAATCATTCTGCGAAAGATAACTCGCCCCGCCGCGCACCTCATTAAATTGCACCAACTTCCCAGCCCGCACCGTGACCCGCGCCCCAATCGCCGCGCGATTACTCTTCGTCCCCACCAATCGGAATTCCACGCGATGATTCCCAGCCACTCCATGATTCAGCAACAAAGTCGGTGCCTCGCCCACATTCAACAACAGCACGTCCACGTTCCCGTCGTTCGCCACATCCCCAAACGCCGCCCCCCGCCGCGAAGCCACCGGCACCGCGCCCAATCCCGCCGCCGCAGCCGATTCTGTAAACGTCCCATCATGATTATTCATGTGCAGCAGCAAGGGCTCCTTGTACCGCGCGATTCCCTCGAGCTGGTCCATCTGCGGATACACATGCCCGCTCGCCACAAATAAATCCACCCAACCATCATTATCAAAATCAAAAAACCCGGTGCCCCATTTCACATAAGGGTAGCTCGGCTTCGCCACTCCCGCCTTCCAACTCACATCATCAAATCCCTTCGCGCCTAAATTGTGATAAAGGTTGTCTTCCTGGTCCGCAAAATTCGTCACGAAAATATCCAGCCGCCCGTCGTGATCGTAATCCCCGAAATCAACGCCCATCGAACCATCCGCGTCGCCTTCGCTGCTCAGCGCCGCTCCCGCCAGCATTCCCTGTTCCGTAAAAGTCCCGTCGTGATCATTGTGATAAAGAAAATTCGGCCCGGTGTCGTTCGCCACATACAAATCCGGCCAGCCGTCGTTATCGTAATCGCCCCACACCACGCCCAAACCGTAATAACCGTTGGGATCGTTCACTCCCGCCTTCTGCGACACTTCCTCGAACGTCCCGTCACCACGATTGCGATACAGCAAATCCGTTTCGCCCGTCATCCCCCAGGGACCGCACTGCACCACGATCCCGCGGAACTTGCACGCCCCGAACGCCGCCACGTTACTCAGATCCACATGCACGTAGCGCGAAACAAAAATATCCACGAACCCATCCTTATCGTAATCCGCCCAAGCCGCGCCGGTCATGAACCCGCTGCCGCGCACCCCGGCCTTCTCCGTCACATCCTCGAAAGTGCAATTTCCGCGCCCGCGATATAGCGCATTCCCGCCGTACCCCGTAATAAAAATGTCCGAAAATCCATCATTATCAAAATCCGCCACAGCCACGCCCATTCCCCAACCCTTGCGCGTCAGCCCCGCCGCCTGCGTGATGTCTTCAAATTTCACCGCCCCGCCGGCGCGATTCCCGACTTGGCGGTATAAAGTAACCATCAAATCTCCGCCGTTCTTGTGACGCTCCACCGTCGAACCGTTCACCACCAGCGCTGACAGCACCCCGCTATTATCGCAATCAATAAATCCCACGCCCCCGCTCATGGACTCCACAATATATTTTTTTTCAGGCGAAGCGATGTGCGCCACGGTAAGCCCCGCCCGCGCAGAAATATCCTCAAAGGTGGGAACCACCGGAGATGTATTCGCGTGCTGCGTTAAGTTGGAAGTGGATTGCTTGCTATCTTGCGTGCCGCCTGGAGTCGAAAGCGCGCCACCCGCAGCGCACAAAAACACAAACACCGCGAGCGCCAAAAGCGCAATCATTCGTTTCCCGCTAGAGCCCAGTCCCAATGCGCAACTACTCTAGCCCGCGCATCATCCCGTTGTCCATCTTGCGGCGTTGGCCCTTACAAAAGCGTCGGCCTAGACGTGTAGGGGGCGAGTCTCAGACCCGCCCCTACCGCAATTCGCATCCTCTAACAATACGCGTGGCGCCCGCCGTTTTTGGGCTAGCCGTGCCAAGCCCCGTTTATTTCGCCGGCATGTAGCTCAAATCCGGTCGAAACTCGATGAGCTCGTCGTAGGTGCTCTCGATTGAGCTATTGAGCCGCTCGATCACAGACATCGCTTCCTGCTCGCCAAATGCCTCTCGCAGCACGTCGCGCAATGGCTTGATCGCCGGATCATCTTCAAACGAGGCCCAGTTCGCATGCTCGATCGTCAGCACGTACGTTCCGCCCGGCCCGCCATTCACCAGGTGATACCAGTTATAGTGAGATGGCGTTTTCAGCTGCGTCCGGGCATCATGCACGCGCGCAATGGCGCTGCGGAAATCGTCGTTGTGACCGTAGCGAATGTGAAAGGTAATGATGTCCGTATACTTCCCGTTCATCTCCGTCGGTGGATTGCTCACTTTCGGCAGGTACTCGTAATAAGCCGTCGTCAGCTTCTCCACCGCAGCCCCAACCGCCTTCTGATATTCCGCCAGATCCGCGGCATCCGTCACCGTCGGCGTATCCATATCCGCCCAATGCTGCCCCAGCCGCCCCACTAAATAAGTTCCAGTGCGTTCGCCGGTCAGCGTTTCAAACACGAACAACGCCTGCGTGTCTTTCTGCTGCTTATGCCACTCCACCTTCTGTTTCCGTCCAGCCTCATACTGCTGCACCATGCCGTTCTTCGGCGTCTGAAATTCCAACGCAGCAATCTCCGCCTTCGGTGCTGGCGCCTGTGCAGCCACCGAAATCGCGCCAAGCAAACACACACCCACACCTGCCATCAGATTCTTCAATCTCACAAGTTCCTCCTGGATTTGAAACGCAGTGGGCCCAAACCGGCCGACAGTACACCGCGCCCCAAGAGGAGTCAATCCGAATCTCCACGCAGCAATGCGCGCCGTTCCTGGGAACGCCAATCTCCCGATTGGCGCAACCCAGCCCGTCCTCAGCGTCCCCCCGGGAACATCTCCACTCGAGCATCGCCCAGCTCCATCAGGGAGTGCGACGTTAACCGGAGCAGTGCAATAGGAACAAAAGCACTTGGACGGTAACGCGATTTACGTGTGCCACGAGCACGAAAGGAGAAAACGCTGAGTAGTGCGCAACTGCTTGACTGATGAGGGTAGGCCCCTCGGAATCGGTTTACAGGAACAGGTTCCAAACCACCTGCGGCGGCTGTAGCCAAAAGCTAGGGTCGTGAACGCGGAAGGAAAAGGCCTGGCAACGACCAGGTCAGGTGACCGGCAAGAAGAGGACCGCAAGGGAACCACTGCTGAAGTGTCGAAACGTTAAAGACGATGTCAAAACCGCGGGGGGTTAGTTACTGCGGGAGTAGCTCCGACGAAACCTGTTTACGGGCGGAGCGGCATCCGGCATGAGAGGTGGCCTGAGCTTGCCAAAGAGGCGGTTGAGCGGAACGTGGGAACCTGAGACACCGATGCCAACGGAGAAGCTCCAAGTGGAAGCAACCACGAGGGCGAGAGTACGGATGCGGAGTCTCAGGGTCGGACTGCCCTATAGTAGCGAAGAAGCGGGGCAATTCCCGTGGAGCGAAGGGGGCGGGTCACTCACGTCCTAACCAATACGGTCAACTGGCAACAGGAGGAACCGAGCGGTTCGGACGGAAGGTAGCAACCTTCACTGGGTGGCACGAGCCGTGTGACGGGAGACTGTCAAGCACGGTTCTGTGAGAGGCTCGGGGTGAAATTCCCCGGGCCTACTCGGCTAGGAGTGGGCCTCTGGGCGGGTTCGTGGATGTCACCCTTATCGCCCGATAAATTTGGCGGAAAAAATAACGCCTTTGATTTGCGTTATGCATCTCATCTTTTCGGATGGTGCCTTGGGCACCCATAGCGATTGTGCAGGTCTTTACCCAAGTGCCAGCCGGATTTCCCGGCCATGGGCGGAGGCGTCAACATGAATTCGACTCGGCGGGACTTTCTCAAAGTCGGTGCGCTGGCCGAATCCGGCGTCTCGGCAAACTCGATGCAGCCTTCCTCCTCTGCAGGATCCAGCCGACAAACAGCAGGGCCAGCGGGAGGCACCGGCGACATGATCTATCGCAAATTTGGAAATAAGGATATACGGATTTCCGCTATCGGAGTGGGTGGTCATCATCTCGGCGATGTGCCGACCTTGGACGACGCGGTGCAACTCGTTCACGAGGCCATCGACGCAGGCGTTACTTTCTTCGACAACGCTTGGGAGTATTACAACGGCAAGACTGAGACCATCTTGGGCAGGGCGCTCCGGGACGGGCGCCGCGACAAAGTGTTCCTCATGACAAAGGTCTGCACCCACGGCCGCAGCGCCAAATTAGCGATGCAGATGCTCGAAGACTCCCTGCGCCGGTATCAAACCGATCATCTGGACCTCTGGCAGATTCATGGCATCGTCTACGACAACGACCCAGAGTTGGCCTACGCCAAAGGTGGCGTCTTGGAAGCCTTTGATCGAGCAAAACAAGAAGGGAAGGTCAGATTCGTCGGCTTCACTGGTCACAAGGATCCTGCATTTCACCTAAAAATGCTCGAGCTCGGTTATCCGTTTGACTCCGTGCAGATGCCGCTTAATCCCTTCGACGCCAACTTCCACAGCTTTGAGCGGCAGGTCTTGCCCGAGGTCATTCGACGCGGCATGGCCCCGCTCGGCATGAAGAGCATGGGTGGTACGGCTTGGGGCATAAAAGCCGGCGTTCTCCAGGCCGAGGAAATGTTGCGCTACGCGATGAGCCTGCCTGTCGCGACCACAATTTGCGGCATGGATTCTCTGGACGTGCTGCACCAAAACTTAAGCGTGGTACGCAGCTTTCAGCCGATGACTCAGAGCGAGCTGGAGGCTTTACGAGCGCGCTGCGCGGCGACGGCGGCCGACGGCCGCTTCGAGCCGTACAAAGTATCGCTGCGCTACGACAACCCGATGACCCGCATGCCTCATGGGTTCCCCTTCGACCACACTCAAAGAGAAGTTACCGAGATGTTGGACAAGGCAGACGGCCCTTGGTTGGTGCCAGAGACAACGCCGGAGACGTCGAGGAGATGACGCATGGCAGATGAACGTCCACAGAACGCGCAATCTCAAGCGCCCCCCGGAATCGAACGGCGGTGCTTCATACAAGCAGGCCTGGCGTCCGCTGGGACGGTGCTTGCGAATTCAGTTTTGCACAGCCAGGTCGCATCGCCTGCAATTCCGCCGCAAGCGAAAAACAACGATGCTGACCAGATTCCTCGCAGGCCGCTCGGAAAAACGGGCGCACAAGTCTCGATCATCGGCCTTGGCGGATATCATCTAGGCACGCTGCAATCACGCGACCTCGCCGTGCGCCTGGTTCAGGAGGCCGTGGACGCTGGAGTCATCTTTTTCGACAACGCTTGGGAGTACAACGACCACCGCAGCGAAGAATGGATGGGGGTTGGATTACAGGGGAGGCGCGACAAGGTTTTCTTGATGAGCAAAGTTTGCACCCACGGCCGGGATCAGCAGGTCGCCATGCAACAATTGGAGGAGTCCCTGAAGCGGTTGGGCACTGACCACTTGGATCTATGGCAGATTCACGAGGTCATCTACGAGAACGACCCCGACCTGCATTTCGCCAAGGGTGGTGTGGTCGAAGCGCTGGATGAAGCGAAAAAGCAGGGCAAGGTTCGTTTTGTTGGTTTCACCGGACATAAGAGCCCGGCGATACATCTCAAAATGCTCGCGCACGATTATCCGTTCGACACCGTTCAAATGCCGCTCAATTGTTTTGACGCGACCTATCGTAGCTTCGAGCAGCAGGTGCTACCGGAGCTTCAGCGCCGCGGCATTGCCGCTCTCGGCATGAAGAGCCTGGGGGGCGACGGCCAGCCGATCCAATACGGCGTTGTCAGGGCGGAAGAGGCGCTGCGCTACGCGATGAGTCTGCCCGTGGCGACCACAATTTGCGGCATCGATTCGCTGGACGTGTTGCGTCAGAACGTTGGGATTGCGCGCGGCTTCCATCCGATGGCGGCGCAAGAGATGCAGGCGCTCCGCGAGCGATGCAGACCTTCTTCGGGTGATGGCCATCTCGAGCTGTTCAAAACAACAAAAAAATATGACGGGAGGGTTGGACGCGAACAGCATGGTTATCCGCCACCGGAGCAACTCCCGATCTGAGGCGGTCCGATCACTCATTCGACCGAAGCTTGCAACAGATTCTCCTAACCACGGCTCGCGGTCTTCGTCCGTGAGCGCCACCACGCGCTTCATCTTTTCCATATTCTCTGCAGGGTGAAAATCGTCAGCATCCAGAAATAACCACCCCAAGCTCGACGCCAGCAGCTGTCCCACCGTCGTCTTTCCCGATCCGGTCACACCCATCACCAGAAGAATCATCAGCCGGGATTATCCCCCATTCCAGCCCAACTTCGCCGCTGCCCAATCCCAAATTTCTCAGCGCGTTCAATCAGACGCCGTGAAGTTGGCCTTGCCGGGCTCGCTTGACACACCTTTCTTTCCATCGTATATAGATAGAGTGTCTACTGTAGACAGACTACCCGACAGCGACAGACTCGGACTCCTACAAGGAACTCTGGAAGTGCTGATCCTCCGCAGCCTCAAGCTACAGCCCAACCACGCCTATGGCATCTCGCAGTTTCTGCAACAACAATCCGCCAGTGAGATTTTCGTCGATAACGGATCCCTGTACCCTGCGCTGCAACGTCTTCTTCAGCGCAAATGGATTTCCCCGCAGTGGAAGACTTCGCCCAGCGGGCGCCGCGCCCGCTATTACAGCCTGACCCTGGCCGGACGCAAACAACTGATCAAGGCAACTTCGAAGTGGCAGCGATTTGCTCTAGCCATGGCAAGGATTCTGGCAGCGGAGAGTTGATTTCATGCGCCAATGGTGGTCGAAGGTAGCACGTGCGCTCGGGAAAAGGCGGAATCTCGCCGACGAACTGCAGCAGGAGATGGACGCCCATCTTCAATTCCTGATTGATGAGAAACTGGAGCGAGGGATGCCGCTGGAACAGGCGCGTGCCGCCGCGCGGCGCCACTTTGGCAATGCGACCACCGTGCACGAGCAAAGCTATCAATCGTGGCAATTCTCTACGTTTGAATCGCTCTGTCAAGACCTTCGCTACGCGGCGCGAGGTATCTGGAGAGCCCGCGTCTTCTCGCTCATCGTGATTCTGACGCTGGCTGTCGGAATCGGCGCAAACACCGCCATCTTCAGCGCGGTGTATGCCGTTCTGCTCAAGCCGCTACCTTTCCCTTCGGGCGAGCGTCTGGTGTGGCTCGGCGAGTCCTCCGCGAAAGCCAGCGGCATCAGCGTAACTTGGATCAATTTCGAGCACTGGCGGATGGAGAATCACTCCTTCGAGTCGATGGCTGCCTTCCAGAAGGCCGATCTGACGCTCACCGGCCGGGGTCAGGCCGTGCTCACACACGCCGGTGTCGTCACAAACCAATTTTTTGGGCTGACCGGATCTCGCCCGATAGTGGGCCGCCTCTTGACCGCGAGTGATGATGCACCGCGGTCTCCTGCGACGGTCGTGCTGACCCGGGCTTTCTGGGTCGAAAGCCTTTCAGCCGATCCACAGGTCATCGGCAAGACGATAACCCTAAATGGAACTTCATACATCGTGGTCGGCGTACTTGCGCGAGATCCTGGCTTCTTCCTCCCAACGGTCGATTACTACCTTCCATTCCGTCCTTCCGCTACGCAGGCGTCAAAGCGTGACGCACACGAATGGATGCGCGTGCTCGGGCTGCTCAAGCCTGGAGTTACGATATCCCAGGCGCGCTCGGACTTGGATACGATCCTGCAGCGGCTCGCGCAGGCAGATCCGGGCCCCGAAAGTGACCATCGCGCGTTTGCCGAGTTCCTCACCGAGCACCGAACCGGCGACCTAACGCACGTGTTCGTCCTATTGATGGCTTCGGTTTGCCTGATCCTGATTTTGGCGTGCGCGAATATCGGCGGCCTGTTGCTGATTCGCATGACCACCCGCGCGCGCGAGATCGCAATTCGCACTGCAATCGGCGCGGGGCGCAGGCGGCTTGCACGGCAGCTTCTGACGGAAACCGTGTCGATTACGCTGATAGGCGGTGCGTTCGGAATCGTTCTCGCAGGCTTTGGACTACGCGCCATAGAGGTGCTCGGGCCGCGCGATATTCCGCGGCTTGCAGAAGCTAGTCTGAACCTCCCGGTGTTGATCTTCGCTGCGGCGCTAACGCTGGCAGTGGCACTGGTGTGCTCCCTGGTGCCCGTGGTCAGTTTAAACAAGGTGAATCTTACGATTCTGCTGAAAGACAGCAGCACCGGCGCGGGCACCAGCCGGATTGGTCACGCGCTGCGTGGAGGCCTTGTCATTGCGGAGATCGCGGTAGCGGTCATCTTGCTCTTTACTTCGGGGATTCTGCTGCGCAGCTTATGGGCCGCCGAGACCCTGTATCCTGGATTCGAGCCCACGCACTTGCTTGCACTCGAGCTGCAATTGCCGCCCTTACCGTACAAGAGCGACGCGGCCATTCTCGACTTCTACGGGCGCCTTGAAGCTGCGCTCGCCGCGCAGCCGGGAATCGAATCGGTCGGCGCAGTGAACTGTCCCCCGGCGGCTGGCGACTGTCGGGACTGGTGGTATTCCGTTGCGGAGATTCCCACGCCCGGCCCGCAGGACGTGCCCGTCACGCTGGTCAATATGGCTGACTCGGTGTACTTCCGCACCATGCGCATTCCGCTGCTAGCCGGACGCGCTTTCTCAGATGACGACAGGGCAGCCGCACCCACCGTCGCGGTGATCAATCAAGAGATTGCGCGTGCGTGGTGGCACGACCCCCGCTCCGCTCTCGGCCAGCACATCAAAGTCGGCGGACCCTATATGGAAGGTCCCGTCGTTGAAATCGTCGGCGTCGCCGCCAATGTGCCACAAATAGGATTGGACAGCCCGCCCTTGCCGGAGATTTATCTCTCAGCCGCTCAGCGAGTCGATGCCGCGATGGTGGTGATGATCCGCACCAAGGGCAACCCGGAGAGCGTGATTGCAACCGTGCGGCAAACACTGGCTTCCGTCGACGACAACGTTCCGATTCAGTCGTTGAAATCCGCCGACACGTGGCTCGGTGAAACGCTTGTGCAGCGGCGCTTCACTACGCTCTTGCTAGTCCTCTTCGCCGGGATCGCAGTGATCCTCGCCAGCATCGGTTGCTATGGTGTTTTCAACTACTGGGTCAGCTGCCGCAGGCAGGAGATCGCCATTCGTATGGCAATGGGTGCGGACACCATCGCCATCTTACGTCGTACCGGAAGGCAAACCGCAAAGTTAGGCGTGATTGGTTTAGTCGCTGGCCTCACCGGAAGCTGGGCCGCATCGCGATGGCTCGAAAGCCTCGTCTTCGGAGTTTCTACCCACGATCCAGTCGTTTTCTCCTCCGCCGCATTGGCCGCATTCCTAATCGTATCGCTCTCCGCTGCAGTTCCGCTCTGGCGCGCCACGCAAATTGATCCCATCGAAACGCTGCGCGCAGCGTGATGAAAAGGAGGGTGACCTACCCATCAATTTTTACGATCTGAACTGGTTGAATGGTTTCGATGTGGCGGGTAGCACACCCGTCCACACCACCGAAATCGATGCCGTGAGATTTCCAGGTTGGCAGGTCACTTTGGCGCAGGGGTTTTGTGCCGGCGCACTTTTCTAACCCAGGAATCTCCTGCTTTGCCAATATGGCTCAGTTCGACTTTCCGATCCTCGAAATCCGCGATGATAATCAGGTTGCCACCCATCGCGGAGACGATCGATCGCAGCTGATCCACATGAATGTTTCGATTCCGTTTCTCGAGTTTTGAAATTGCGGCTTGGGAAACTTTCATGCGTTCCGCGAGGTCCACTTGCGTAACTTTCAGTGCGTCTCGCAGTTCGGAGAGTTCCATCGCGGCGATTTCCTCGATTGCTGCTTTTCGCGATCGCGCGATGGACCCCGGCGTCATTGTCTGCTTTGCGAGTTCGTTAAATTTAATTCGCACCATTAGAGAAGTCCCTCATTATTCAGTTCGACGAGGTAAGCGTCGTAAATCTTGTCCGCGGTGGCAACCATTTTCGGCGTCCAGTTCTTACCAGACTTAATTCCACCGATTAAAAGAATTCCAGTCTGGCGGGATCGAACGCAAAACAAATGCGGTACGGTCCGCCTGCGAATTGAACGCGCCACTCCTTCATGTTCGGATGTTTCGAATCTCTTGGCAGCGTATCAACTCGCGGCCTTCCGAGCGTCGGTCCCTTTTCTTGGAGAACGGTTATCCCGATGTCAATGGCCTCATGTTCCCCCTCTGCAAGCTTGGCCCACCACGCCTGAAATTCATCGGTCACTTCGATGTCTCAAGCCATCGGTACATTATAACCCTGGAGTTATAACAAATTAAGTCCGAATTTCATTCCTGTGGGTGGGCTGATTAGGTGACGTTGTCGACTCCTTCCTCCTAGTAGACTTGGTAGCGCTGAACGACCAAGGGTGGGTGCCCCACGCTTCCACACCACCCAAACTTACGCAGTTGAATTTCCGGGTGCCCCATCCTTCGCGCCTTTGTTTCATGCGAAGGGTGGGGGTTTAGAGTCCCCACCATCAATCACCACAGCGAACTACAACCCGTCTTTTCTGCACCTTACCCTCGTCAGTATTTCTACGAATATTCAGCGGCCGGCGAATGTGTTAGCGTGCGTCGGGGCGCTTTTCGGCGCTGCTGAGGACGCGACATGGAGACTGGGGCGCGGGCGAGGGGTTTGGCTGGCTGGGCGCGCGGGCGCGCGCTTGGCGATGGTGTCTCCGGGCGCTGGGTCGCGGCAGCCAAGGTGCCGTCCATTCACACAAGAATGACGACGCACAGCGGGCGGGTCCCGCAGCGGCGGGACCCGGCCCTACGGATGCCAGCGAAGACCATGCGCTGCGGCGCGCGATGCGCAATTCTAATCGGCTCGACCGCAATTAGAAACTTGCGTATCCCGCTGAAACCACACGACATGTTTTTTTCTAATCGGTCGAAAAGAGCATGTCTACGCTCGCGCTTGGCGCAGGTTTCGCACACGATGAATCGCCAATCACACCACACCACCCGCGCATTTCTAATCGCTACTCAATTATTAGAAATCGAGCTAACCAGTTCACAACAAACGAGAAAACTTTTTCTAATCGCTAGTTTTTGTGTCCATTTCGCAAATGCCACAGGCCTCGCCACCGGTCACTCGTCACTCATCACCGCCCATTCAACTCACCATCTGCACCTGCGCCGCCGGACGATCCTGCAAGCAGTACAGCACCAGCTCCACACGCGTCGAAACGCCAAGCTTGTCGAAAATCCGGAACAAATAATTGCGTACGATTATTTATTGGCTGGGGGATGGACGGCGCGGAGAGTGGCGATCGGCTGTTATTTTTTCCCGGCGTTTTTGGGATTGCTCGGATGGTTTGCGGTGGACGGTGGGATCAAGCGGACGGTGATTTTGGGGGTGGGAGTTTTCGCGGTGTTTATACTAAGTGCGTTGTGGTTGGGCGCGCGGCGGGGAGCGATGCAACAGGCGCGGTAGCGCGTGCAGGTTTGAGTGGTATGGCGGGGGTGTGAGAAAAGCAAAGGATGAAACACAGAGGCCACAGAGAAAAGACGGAGAAAAATCTGAGAAAGACGAAGGCGTTTACCGCAGAGACGAGGAGGGCGCAGCGAAAACCGAAGAACACAGGCAAGATTGCCTATGCCACAACAGTCAAAACATTACGTTGTTGGGGTGATTAGGGTGCGGGTGGCGCGGCGGGCGCGGGCTTTGGGGGAGGAGCGCTTCATAACGTTGCCGAGGCTGACGAGCAGCTTGCGAAGCTTGGAGCGTTCTTCGAGTTCCATATCGACGACTTCGAAGGCGCGGGCTTGGGTGTTGGCGTCGCGGACGATGGCCAGGACTTTCACCGATTTCGCAGAAGTGGAGAGCTTCATACTCACGAGGCTCCCGGGATGCAGGCTTTGTTCGCAGACGGCAACACCGCCGCCCAGGGTGAGTTCAGGAATATCGAGGCGGCAATTTTCCTTCAGGTTGGTGGTGGTGGCGGCTACGGAGTGTTCCAGGCGCAGGCGCGGGTAGCGGCGCTGACGAATGGCCGAAGAATCCTTATCCAGATCGAGCGCCTCGATGGAGAATTCGGCGACGCTCAAGCCGCTGCGCGGCACGAATTCGCGCACCCACTCGGGATCGATTTTCTCCATGGCCTGCGAAGCAACGAGGCGCAATTCGCTGGGGCTGGCCCAACGAAAGGCGCGGCGCGTTTCGGCGATCTTGCGCAAAATGGATTCGGCGCCGGCGGTACGCAGCCGGCCCAGAGCTTCGATGGCTTTCAATTGCAAATATTCGGTAGCGTCCTTCGGCAAATCGCCTTCGGCGATGCGCACCAAACGCATATCGGCGGCTTGTTCTCCGGCCATGCCGATTTCATCCACAGCGAGCGGGCGGATGAGTGGATCGAGAAAATCAAAAAGGCTCAGAAGCAGGCGGCCGCGCTCGGGAGCGCCGCTGGAGGCGATCTGCCGGACGACGCGGTCATGTGCGGTGCGCTTCCATCCGAGAATGCGCTCGGGAAGTATTTGTTCGACCAGATCGGGGTCGAGCCGCGCGAGTATGCCCAAGGTTTCGATGGCTTCGGTGGGGCCGCCGTTGCGGAGAAGCTGGCGCAGATTTTCCAGACCTTCAACATCCAGAGCTTCCATCATGGAGATCAGCAGATCGCAATCTTCACGGAAGCCGGCGCGGTTGAAACGTCCTGCCAGATGAAGCGACGCGGCAACGGGCATGCGGCGCAGAAGGTCCTTCAGGCCAGAGGGCGCTTCGCCCGTTTTCAGGGCTTCTTCGATGAATTCAGGGAGGCGATCTTCGACGCCGATTCTGGGGCGAAGATTCTTGCCCAGGCCGGGGCGTTCTGCTTCGACGTATTCCACCAGTTCCACGGCGCGCTGAATCGCGGGATAGGAGCGGGACTTGGTGGCCTCTTGCGACAAGCGCACGAAAGCAGCGCCGACCAAGCTTTCGAGTTCGGAATCGCGCTCTTCGGCGAGTTGCACTCCGACCAGGCGGATGGTGCTGAGCAGCAGGCGCTCGTCTAGTTTCGCGTAGGTGCTGGCGAGTTCGGCGAGGCCCATGGCGGCCTGACGGCGCGTCTCTGCCGATTTGTGGGTGATGCAATTGGCATAGTTCGTGAGAACTTTTTCGGCTTCGGCTTTGTCCCCTGCGGTGATCAGACCTTCGACGTACTCACGAATCTGCGCGGGCGGAACGCACCAGGCTTCGCCGGATTCCAGGACGGCCTTTCTTTTTTCGTTGGGCACTTGCGCCCAGAATTGCTGGGCGAGCATGTCCGAGTGCGACTGAACTTCGATGCCGTGGCGCGCCATTTTTTCTTCGTAGACGCCCATGATCTTGCGGAGGCTGTCCAGTTCCTGGCTCATTTCGTCCAGAACCTGGCGCACGGCGTTGACTTCGATGTCGCCGCGCTCGTAGCTTTCCATGGCGAAACGAATGGCGATGTGCTCGGCGAGTTTCAGTAGAGTGGGTTTGTCGGATGAATCGGAGGGCGCTTGCGCAGCCAAGGCCGAGAGCGCCTGGCTGACGGTGAAGCGCGCGCGGCGCGGCAGAGTGGAGAGCCGCGATTGGAAAGGTTGCGAATCGAGTTTTTGATCGGAACCTTCACTGGTGCGCGCGATCTGCGCGAGCATCTGCATGATGCCCTTCAGTTCGTCCTCGTGCAGAGTCATCAGGCCGGTTTCGACGGCCATGGAACCTGCGCCTCCGCGAGCAGAACGGCTGCCGCGAATTCCAGCGGTGGCATTTCCCCAGCGGCTGGGCTTGCCGACCTCGGCGGATTCGCTGACGGCGTCTGCCAAATTCCATCCGCGCGGACTGGAGCTACCGCCACCGGCGGGACCTGAACCTTTGCCGCTCCCGGGGCCGTTGCCACGGCCATTGCCGGGGCCACGACCTGAACGATTGCCAGAACCTCTGCCAGAGCCTGTGCCCGAACCACCCCCTAAACCGGGACTTGCGCCTGTGCCGGGGGAGCCGCCAGGACCTTGCACGGCGGAAGTGTCGTTTAGCGCGCTGCCGCTCGCTTGGCGCGAGCCGCCCGAGGCTGCGTCGGCTGCTGCGTCTTTGTTGAGCCAGTATCCCGGAGCATCGGGCGCTAGCGGAGTGCCGCCGCCGGTGCTGCCGACGATGTTCCAAGAGCTGGGTCCGGGTCCGACTCCGGTGACGTTGCCACCTTCCGCCGAGCCGCTGCTGGAAGCTTGACTTGGAACTGCGGAGCCTGCGTTTCCTTTGTTGAGCCAGAAACCGGGCGCATCAGGCGCGAGCGGTGTGCCGCCGCTGCCGCCGACGATATTCCAAGTGCTGGAGCCCGCGCCGCCTGTGGGGTTGCCGCCTTCTGTCGATCCGGAATTGGATGCTTGGCCCGCTTCGGTTGTGCCCGCGACGTAAATCGGACTGCCACCGCCAGGTGCTCCGCCAGCGGAAGGAAGATCACGAGTGATCTCAGCTGCTTCGGGCGCGTAATGGAAACCGCCGCCGGGACCGGGCTCGCCTGAGCCGCTTCCGGGTCCGGCATTACCGGGACCGTAGCCGCGACCAGGGCCGTAGCCACTACCGGGACCTTGACCGTATCCATGGCCAGAACCGGAACCACCAACGCCGTAGCCAGACCCGACGCCACCGCTGCCGTCGCCACTTCCGTTGCCGCTGCCGTTTCCTTCACCGTCGCCATCGCCATCGCCATCGCCGGAACCACTACCGTGGCCGGAACCTCTACCGCCACCTTTGGATCCCTCAGCGGCGACGATCAGCTGCAGCAGACGCTCGGGGTCGGCGAACAGTTCATCGGAGGCTTGTGAATTCAGGCCCAGGGTGTGCGCGGCCAATTGCTGCGCGACGGTGGAGCGCGCGACTGCGGAATCGGCGGGGACGAAGCAAACTTCGTTGACGTGAATGTGCGGATCGCCCTGCAGGGCTGTTTTCAGTTGTTCAGCAAGCTGCACCGGCTTCGCACCGGTACCGGTGGGGAAACCTCGCACGAAGCGCGCCAAGCTGGCTTGCGTAACTTTGGGAGAAAAGTGAATGCTGGCGATGCCGGCGCTGGAAAGCATGCGGGCGAAACTTTTTTCGGCGGCAGCGGATTCGAGGGGCGTGCCGTCAAGGAGCAGCTGATCGCTAGAGACAGCGAGGAGCACACCGGCTTCATTTTCGGTGCCGGTGCCGAGAGCGGTGCGCAGTTCGGACCAGGCGGTCTCGTACTGTTTTTTTGTGCGCGGATGGCCGAAGTCGTACATTCGCGCGAACTTGAGGAGGATGTTGAGGCTGCGAATGAAGGCGCGAGCCGCAGCGGGTCGGATGTTCGGGTTCGTCACGTATGTGTGGGGCTAAGCCCCGCCTCTGCATACAAGTGTGGGGGGAAGTCGCAGCAGGGACAATGGTACCGGTGTCGTGTTTGGTACTAACGAATCTCCTACAGAGATGGTGGGAGAGAGGTACTGGAACGAACTCAGACGAGACGTGGCTTACGCAGCCATGGCTCTAGCTGGCTGATATCGTTGAGGATAGCCAGCGCACCGAGTTCGCGTAATCGGGTACTACGTTGGCGGCGTTCTTCGCCAGTTTTGGGTAGGATTGCGAGAAAGGGCACTTGCGCGGATTGCGCGGCTAACGCGTCGTCAATATTGTCGCCGACGTAGAGCGCTTCGCCAGGCTTGCGGCCGCGGAGG
Source organism: uncultured Acidobacteriota bacterium (assembly GCA_963786205.1). Lineage (GTDB taxonomy): Bacteria > Acidobacteriota > Terriglobia > Acidiferrales > UBA7541 > Palsa-295. Next base: position 339,423 of record CAWAYG010000005.1, on the reverse strand, counting down.
ATCTTGATGAGGCCGTCGGGAGCGGGCTTGGGATTTGCGACTTCTTCGACGGTGATGATGGTTTTGAAATCGCGGCGCACGTCGTTGCGATCGAGGGTGTAATTTAGTTCCTGCCAGGTGCGTCCGGTGAAAAGGGCTAGCTCTGTGCGCTTCGCGAGGCGCGCGAGGGTGGATTTGCGCAGGAGCCATTTTTCCTTGCGCACGTTGCCGCGGGAATTCTGGCCCCAGTAAATTTCCTGGAACTTCTTTTTTATTTCGTCGTAGGTGAAATCGGCGCCGAGGGCTTTGACCCAGGCGGTGGAAAGTTTCCAATCGTCGTTGAAGCCGGGTTGATTTTTCCAGGCGTGCAGTTCGCTGAGGGTGACGCTTTTCTTGGTGAAAAATTCTACCGTTTGTAGCGTGGTTAGTTGGAAGGAGCCGCGGGTGTCTACCAGGACACCGTCCACATCGAAAATTATGACGGAGGGATAGGGCTTCGCGATGGGGTCGCGCGAAGGAGTGCTGGATTTACGACGGCGGGGGGAATCAGGAATGGGAGCCGCTCGATTCTTCGGAGGAGTCAGAAGTGTCATCGGCCTCGGGCGCGTCGGAGGAGGCGTCAGTGGTCTCGTCCGAGGTTGTGGCGTCGGATTCGAGGTCGAGCGAATCGGAAGACCAAGCTTCACCGGGAGCAGAGGCGGGCGATGATTCCGGCGCAGAGGCGGATTTTTCGGGCGACGCGGCTGAATTTCGTCCTACTGCGGCGGCCGCGGCGACGGGCGCAGGGGCGGCGGTCGCTTCGGCGACTTGCAGAGTTTTGAGGCGCGCTGCGAGCACTTCGGCGAGGAGGTCGATGATTAATTTTGCGCCACTGCCGTCGGGGTCTTTTGTCGGATTGTAGGCAGTGACTTCGATGGCGGCGAGTTCCGGCTGCTGCGCGAAAACCAGCAGCGCTTCGCGGACTTCGGCGAGCGACAAGCCGCCGGTGCCGGGACAATTCGTGGCGGTGAAGTCGGCGATAACGTCTACATCGAAATGCAGCACGAATTGGTAGCCGTTGCCGCGGATGCGATCGATGGCGGCGTGGGCTGCGGCGGCCGGGCCTTGGCGTTTTATGTCGCTCGCGAGATAGCGGCGCAACGGAGACGTGGCGAGAAGCTGTTCTTCGGGCGGATCAAGACGGGCGACTCCGAAGAGCGCGAGATCGGGTTCGCGAACCAGCGGCGGCTCGCCCCAGAAGCGCACCATTTCGGCGGCGCCGCGTCCGGCGAGGTGCGAAACGACCATGCCGTCCACACATCCGCTAGCGGTGGTGGCGGGAGTGTTGAGATCCGCGTCGCGGTCCATGTAAATCATGCTGACCTTGCGGAAATAGCGGCGCGCGCCGGCGACGGTGGCGAGCGCGACCGAGCAATCGCCTGCAAGAATCAGCGGTAATGCGGCGGATTTCACGGCTTGTTCGACGCGAGGCTTCAGGGATTCGAGCGAGGCGAGCACGCGAGTGAGATTGCGCGCGCGGGGGCTTTCTTCGTCGGGCTTGTAAAGCTGAACGGGATCGTCGCCTAGATCGGCGACCGCGTAGCCGATGGTTTTCAGACGGTCAACGAGGCCTGCGGCGCGAAGCGCGGTCGGTGCGCCTTCGAGTCCGGCGGACATAGCAGCTGCGCTGGTGGGCGCGCCCAGCAGTGCAATCTTGTTTGTCTGCCGGACAATCTTTACCGCCACTCACAGGCTCCTTAGGTTTATTTGGCCGGGGCCGAACCTGCGCGTGCTAACTGCCAAATCGATCGCGCGGGCCGAGAAAATTCAGTTTAGTGCGCGGCTTGCCGCGCGGCTAGTTCCGGCGGCAGGGTGAAGCGCACATCTTCGCGAATCAGATCCAGGTCGCGCTGGTTCGTGAAACCCAGACTCGCAAGACGCTGGCTGACTTGTTCGACCAAAATTTCGGGAGCCGATGCTCCGGCGGTGAGGCCGAGGGTCTTCACACCGTCGAGCCAGGAACCGTCCACATCGTTTGCGTCTTCGATCAAACGGGCGGCGACTCCGGCGCGCTTGGCTACTTCCACCAGGCGATTGGAGTTCGAGCTGTTCGCCGAGCCCACTACCAGAATCAATTGCACTTCGCGGGTAAGAGCTTCGACGGCTTCCTGGCGATTTTGGGTGGCATAGCAAATGTCATCGGAAGCTGGCCCGACGATCGTGGGGAAACGGTGGCGGAGCTGAGCGACGATTTCCTGGGTGTCGTAGAGCGATAGAGTTGTCTGCGTCAGAAACGCGAGGCGATCTGGATCGGGCACGACGAGTTGGTCCACTTCCTCGACGCTGCCGACGACGATGGTCTGGTCCGGGGCTTCGCCGGAGGTGCCGACGATTTCCTGGTGATCGCGATGGCCGATGAGGAGCAGGGTGCGGCCTTCGCGCGCGAACTTCAGAGCTTCCAAATGCACTTTGGTGACGAGCGGGCAGGTGGCGTCAATCACGCGCAACTGGCGTTCCTGCGCTTCGGTACGAACGCGCGGCGGCACGCCGTGGGCGCTGAAAACGAGGACCGCGCCTACCGGTACTTCTTCGATGGTTTCGACGAAAATGGCGCCGCGGCGGCGCAGTTGGTCCACGACGTAGCGGTTGTGCACGATTTCGTGATGGACGTACACCGGATTGCCGTAGGCCTCCAGCGCGAGTTCGACGATATCGACCGCGCGGACTACTCCCGCGCAGAAGCCGCGGGGGCGAACACGTACGAGCGTCTTGGCTCCGTGGTTCGTGCCGTTAATTTGGGTCAGAGTCAAATCGTTCTCCGTTAAGCCTTTTTATTTTACCTGAATGGGGGTTTCGCGGCTACCTCGTTCGCACGAGATGTGCTGCGGCGGCGGAGTGCCGCGGAGGCGCGGAGAACGCCGAGCAAGGCAACTGCGTGTGCAAAGACTGGCCGGCCCCGCGCGGCGGGACCGGCCGCTACAAATTCAAAACCATTCTAGGAGGGCGTTCTGTCGCTGGAGGTTGTAAAGCGGAAATTGAGCGAAAAACCGAGCAGGCGCACGCGCGCGGTGTAGTCTGCCGCGAGATGGACGACTGACGATTCTCCTTGCACAGTGTGTTGCACGGTCACTTGATTCGGATCCAGCGCGATGTCCAGCTCTTTCGCATCGTGGATGACGGAATTGCGGAGGTCGTCATCGGTGGTCGGGGCGGATAATCCGATGCGTTCGGCGTTGCGCGAGGCCAAGTCGCGCAGGTCTTCTTCCAATTGGCGATTGGCCAGCTCGCATGACGCGAGCTGCCAGGCAGCGCTTACGGCTAAGGCGAGAACAGCAATTCCGACGATGAGTGCAATTTTTTTCATGCGCGTTCGTCGCTACGGCCTTGTGCGAACACCGGGCCCGTCACGAAATTCTAGCGCAACAAAGGGGCGGAGGGAGTGAAACCTGCCTGTTTGACTAACTGTCTTCCCGACACACAAATTCGACTGAACCTGCGTGATACTATGCCGATTCACTTACAAGGATGACGGAGCGAAAAATGCTGCTGAAGGGGCAGGTGGCGATTGTGACGGGCGGCGGGCGTGGGATTGGGCGCGCCATCGCGAAGAAGTTTGCAGCGGCAGGCGCTTCGGTGGTGGTGAGCGCGCGCACGGAAAAAGAAATCGAACAGGTCGCGGTGGAGATACAGGATGCCGGGGGAAAAGCGGCGTCGGTGGCGGGAGACGTCTCGCGCGAACCGGATTGCGAGAAGATTGTGCGCGAGGCGCGTAACGTTTTCGGTGCGGTTCACGTGCTGGTGAACAACGCGGGATTGCTGGGGCCGGTGGCGCCGATGGAACAGGTGAGCGCGCGGTCGTGGGATGAGGTGATTGCGGTGAATTTGCGCGGGCCGTTCTTGCTGTCGCGCCTGGTGCTGCCGGAAATGTATGCGCGTGGATCCGGGTCGATCTTGAATATTGTAAGCATTGCGGCGAAGGCGGCATTTCAATTGAATGGCGCTTATGCTGCATCGAAGGCGGGCCTTATCGGATTGACGCGCACGTTGGCCGCGGAGGGTGCGCGCAAGGGAGTGCGGGTGAACGCGCTGAGTCCTGGGCCGGTGCCGGAAACTTCGATGTCGCAAGAACTGGGGCGCGGGCTGGCGGAATATTTTCAGGCGGACAGCGAGAAGTTGTTCAAGCAGATGTGCCAGGGGATATTACAGGGAAGGCCGCAGACAGCTGATGAGATAGCTGCGGCGGCGCTTTTCCTGGTCTCCGATCACGCGAGCGCGATTACTGGGCAGACTCTGAACGTGGATGGCGGAATGGCTTTCTACTGAGTTCTTCCAGCCCCGCGTAGCTGCGACGCGCGACAGCGGCGCTGAACGTAACGCCCGTTGTCATCCAATCTAGTCCGCGTTCACCGATGGCGCCGACGAGATAGATAACCCCGCCCAGAACCATCAGGACCGCGAAGCCCATCACAAAGAGCAATTCGGCAGCGAGTAATTCCCGTACGAAATAGACCTGGAGAACGAAGAAAATTCCCAAAATGAACAGGAGGCCCTTGCGCACTTTCGCCTTTTCGATAACCCCCACCAGCATTGTCTGCAACTTCGTAAGATGCGTTTTCATGATCCTCCCACCCTCACTGGAATAGATGCACGGAGGTTTCCAAATGAATCGCGCGTAAGTCATTGAAAACTCGAAGGACAGCGGAAGGGTCGGCACTGTAAATCGACTCAAAGCGGAAAATGGTTTCTTCGCGTCGGCGCGAGCAAGTTCCGAAGCCCGGCTAAAGGCTGTAGACTTTTTTTGTCACTTATTTTCGCCTGCGGCGATAGTTACTGTATCGTTAACTGACGAATAAATTGAAAACCGCCGAATTGTGTTACGCGGTTTGAGCGATCAGCGGCCTTCGAATGGATAGCGATCTTGCGCTAATACGGCTTCCGCTACGCGTCTACGAATCGCTATTGTATCGAGGGGAGCGTGTTTGGAGAAGCGGCGCAGCACGGCGAGCTGCGTGATTAGCGTGTCGCCTTCAGCCGTTGCGGTAAGGGCCGTACGCGCATCTTTTTCTACACGATCCATGGCGTCGTAGATGAAGGAGCGGGCGGCATCGCACATTACGCTCGCCGCTTCTCCGCGTGCAGCGCTGGCCTTTTGCGCACGGCGCAGCGTGGATTCCATGGCGTAAACGTCCATCACGATATTTGCGAGCGCGGCGACGATTTCCTGCTGCTCGGCTAGTTGTTCGCGGAACTTTTGCATCGCCGTGCCCGAAGCCAGCAGAAAAATCTTCTTGGCTTGCTCGAGCGACTTTTCTTCTTCGGCGAAGGGCCCGGTCGGCGCTTCTTCGAAGGACGGGCCGGCTAGGACTTCTTCGCCAAGCTTCATGGCCGCGGGAATCAACGGCAGGACGCCGCCGAGCGCGCGTTTCATGAGCATCTGGATGATGAGCATGCGGTTGATTTCGTTCGTGCCTTCGAAGATGCGATTCACGCGGCTATCGCGATAGGCGCGCGCGACGGGATAATCTTCGTGAAAGCCGTAGCCGCCGAAAATTTGCACGCCTTCGTCCACGACGTAATCCACCATTTCACTGCCGGCCACTTTGCTGATGGAGCTTTCGATGGCGTATTCCTCGAGGACTTGCATGGCTTGCTTGGTTTTGTCGTTGCCCGCGTCGGGGCTGGAAACGGCGGCTTCGATCATGCCGGCGGAGCGATAAACTTCGGATTCGATGGCGTAGATCTGGATGGCCATTTCGCCGAGCTTGGCTTTGATGAGGCCGAAATCGCAGAGGCGTTTGCCGAACGCGGCGCGCTCCTTGGAATATTTCGAGGAGGCTTCCAGAATTTTTTTGGCGCCGCCGATGCAGTAGGCGCCCAGACTGAAGCGGCCGGCATTCAGCGTGTTGAAGGCGACGACGTGGCCGCGGCCGGGTTCGTGCAGCAGATTTTCCTTGGGAACCGGGGTATTCTCGAAAAAGATCGCGGTGGTGGAGCTGCCTTTAATGCCCATCTTTTTTTCTTCGGCGCCGGCGGTGAAACCGGGCGCGCCGCGTTCCACGATGAAGCAGGAAAATTTCTCGCCATCAATTTTGGCGAAGACGACGTAGACGTCGGCGAATCCGCCGTTGGTGATCCACATTTTCTGGCCGTTCAGAATGTAATTCTTGCCGTCGGGCGAGAGGACTGCGCGGGTGTGCGAGGCTTGCGAGTCGGAGCCTGCTTGCGGCTCGGAGAGGCAGTAGCAGGAAAGCAATTCGCCGGTAGCGATCTTCGGCAGATATTTCTTTTTTTGCTCTTCGGTGCCGAAATAGACGATGGGCACGGTGCCGATGCCGGAGTGTCCGCCGTGGGAGACGGCGAAGGAGCCGTAGCCGGCGAGTTTTTCGGCGAGGATCGCGGCGGAAACTTTGTCGAGGCCTGAACCGCCGTAGGTTTCGGGGATGCCGGCGCCTAGCAGGCCGATTTCACCGGCCTTTTTCAGCATCTGGGCCATCAGATGTTCGTCTTTGTGGGCTTCCAGCTCGGGGACCGCGGGCATCACTTCTTTTTGCACGAATTCTTCGGCGGTTTGGCCGATCAGGCGCTGGTCATCGGAGAAATCCGCGGGGGTGAAGACGTCTTCGGGGCGGCAGGGAGTGATCAGGAATGCGCCGCCGCGATTGAGTGCCTGCGAGACTGGTGCTGTGGCCATTTTTGCCTCCGAGTGCTGGTATGAATGCGCTCATGGATTCTCTCGCGCATTTTCGATTAGCACAATAGGCCAGCGGTTATCGCACAGGTAGCGGCCGCTGGCGCAAGGCGTGGCTGAAGGGGCTGAAACCCCGCTCTATCGGTAAAGCTTGGGGGTGAGAGCGAACGCGAATTTACTCTGACCGAGCGGCGACGAGTTGCAACTGCACGGAGACTAGACGTTCTTCGCTGGTGAATGGTCCGGTGCCGTGCGTGTAGGTGACGAAGATGGTTTGGCCTCCGTTCACGTTGTATTCGGGATGTGCTTGCGCGTCGTCCACGGGACTTTGGCCTGCGGCAGGTTGCAAGGCCTCGAAGGCCATTACTTCTGCGGACCACGGGCCCGCGGGCGCGAGGGCCGTGCGGACCATCACGTTTCCCGACAGCGGCTGGTTGTAGACAGCGACGTATCTCTGCAGGTAATCGTTCCACGAGACATTCAGGATGTGATTCGCGGTGAAGACCCACGTGGCGTCGCTGAGTTGGCTGGACCAATTTCCGTTGCCGGAGTAAAACGTCCACTCACTCAAATCGGTGACGTCGGCGAGGTCCACTCGGCCCAGGACGCAGGGAACGCTGAAGTTCGAATTGTAGCAACCGTAGGCGTAGAGCGTATTTCCATCCACCAAAGCCGCGGAGCCGAAACTCGGTTGATTCTGGTTGAAAAGCAGATCGGGATGTTCGGCTGCGGGATTAATCGTGGGGCGCTGCGGCAGGTCCGCGAAATTTTGCCAGCTGGCGACCGAGTAGCCAACGGCCTGGAAATTGAAATTGCCGGGTTGCGCGGAAACGAGCTGGTAGAAAACCAGCGCGCGATTGCGGGTGGGATCTGCAACCATCGCTCCTGGCCAGAGCGCCCAGCGCGCGCCGCAGGGCTGTTGCTGGCAGGGATTCCCAGCGTGGGCGGCGTTGAAAGCTTGTTCGGTGGCGGATAGTTGCAGAAGCATGGTGGGGGCGCCGACGGAATCTTCACGTTCCTGAAAGCCGGTGATGCCATCCTGCGCGTTGAAGTCGCTGGTGAACGACCAGGAATCGCTGATGAGGGTTTGCCCTTCGCCATTGGGATTCGCGAGAAATGTGTCGCCGTAGAGCCAGACTGCATAGCCTCCGAAGACTCCGCTATAGCCGCCATCTCTCCCGAGAATTTTAGGATTAGATCCAATTGCGCCCAGATCGGCGGATTGTACGACGGTGACGTCTGCCGGTGGGCCGGAATTTCCCGAGGGATAAAAGCTGCAGCCGGAAATTGCGAGAGCGGAGCCGCAGGCAAGGCACGGGGCCCAGAGGAAATTTAATTTGTGCATAATTCCCCTCCCCTAGTGATTCTGATTCCGGCAATTGTTGATCAGTGATGCGAGAGTGGGCTATTGGGTGGCCTTCGGCGCGCCGTTGAGCGGGTAATGCTTATTGACAAATATATTTTTCTTGACATGTGAAATGTTCAGTGGTGGAATGCGCGCATGAACGTACCGGCCAACGCTGCGCCTGTTACTGCTCCTGCGTGGGACCTGGTGGGGTCCATGGGTCGCGCTAGCGCGCTGCTGCATCCCTTGCGCTTGCGGATTCTGGATGCTTTGCGGGAGCCAGATTCTGCGTCGGGACTGGCGCGGCGATTTCGCATGCCGCGGCAGAAAATGAATTACCATGTGCGGGAACTGGCGCGGGCGCATTTTCTGGAGCGTGCGGGGCAGCGGCGGCGGCGCAATATGATCGAGCGGCGGTATCGCACGACGGCGCAGGGATATGTGTTGTCGCCGGAATTGCTCGGGACGATGGGGCTGCCGCGCGAGCATACGGAGGACGTCTTGAGCGCCGGGTACCTGCTGGGAATGATGGCCGTGGCGCAGGCGGAGTTGGCGCGCGCGAGCCGGGAGGCTGCGACGCAGCGCAAGCGGCTGACGACGCTCTCAGTGAGCGCGGAACTGCGATTCGAAAGCGCGGAGCAGCGGGCGAAATTTGCGGCGGAATTGCGACGCAGCATCATTGATGTGATCGGGCGCTTTGCTTCGCCGCAGACGATGGCCGATGGATCGGCAGGTGCGGGGCGCCCTTATCGTTTGATTCTTGGTTGCTATCCGATTCCGCCCAAAATTGCGGCGGACGAAATATCGGGAGGTGCATGACCATGACGGACCCTACTGGTTTCGAACATAAGGGACGCGTCATTCGTTCTGAAATAAAAACGGCGGCGACGCCCGAGCAGGCGTGGGAGGCGTGGGCGGACCCGGAGAAAATCGCGCAGTGGTTTGTGGACCGCGCGACGGGAGAAGCGAAGCCGGGCGGGACGATGACGTGGTATTTCGATAAGTTCGGATACACGATTCCCAACCAGATTGTGAACGCGATGCCCGGCAAGCTGATCGTTTTCAAATGGGAGGCTCCGGAGGGAAATCCTAGGATTCTGGAGGTGCGCATCGAACGCGAGGGCGGCGCGACGATGGTGCGGCTGATTAACTCGGGATTCCGCGAAGATGCGGCTTGGGACGAGGAATACGAGGGTGTTTTTTCTGGATGGAAGATGGCGCTGGCGATTCTGAATTTCTACTTGGAGAATCACTTCGCGCATCGGCGCACGGCGATCCTTCTATTGCAGCCGGCGAAATTCAGTTACGAGGAACTGCGGGAGTATTTTCTGGAGCCGGCAAAGCTGGCGCAGTGGCTTACGACTGCCGGCACAATTGGAAAGGTGGGCGAGCAGTGCGAGTTGCAGCTGCGCGACGCCGGAAAATTGACGGGTCGTGTGCTGGCGATCACGGACCGGGAAGTTACGCTTTCCTGGGATGAAATTAGCGGAGCGCTGGAGTTGAAAGCGTTTGGGATGGGTCCGCAGCGGGTGGTGTGCTTGCGGGGAATGAGTTGGCGCCTGAATGCCGACGAGACGGCAGCGCTGGAGCAGAAACTGAACCGGGCGGTGGGACGACTGGCGGCTCTTTTTCCATTGGGTGCGGCGGCCAGCGGCGCTTCCCTCCCCGCGGGAAATTAGCAGAAGCAAAAATCGCTGTCCAAAGGATCATCATGAGCGGCGCAAAAGCAGCACAAGTGAAACGTACGATCGTGAAAGAAATTGAAGTGGATGCGTCCGTGGAAGTGGTGTGGAAAGCGCTGACGGACGGGACGGAGCTGGCGCGGTGGTTTCCTTTGGAAGCTACGGTCGAGCCGGGAGTCGGAGGAAAGGTGCGGCTTTCGTGGGGGCCGGAGTTTGAGGCGACTTCGCCGCTGACGATTTGGGAGCCGAACAAGCGCATTGGGTGGGAGTCAGCGACTCCTTCAGGGAGCCCGATGACCATGGAATTCTCGGTGGAAGCGCGCGGCGGAAAAACGTTGGTGCGCGTGACCCAGTCGGGATTTTCTTCGGGGTCGGAATGGGACGAGGAATTCTTTGATTCGACGAACTACGGCTGGGGCTTCATGTTATTCAACCTGCGTGAATATCTGGAACGGCACGCGGGGCAAGCGCGGTTGGTAGCGTGGCCACGCCTGCAAGTGGAAATGGCGCGCGAGATAATTTACGAACAGCTGGCGGGCACGAATGGGATTTTTGCCGAGGGCTTGCTGGGAAAATTGCGCGAAGGCGCGACGTATTCGCTCCGCACCTCGATTGGAGAGGTGTGGTCGGGGCGGGTTGCGTTCATAATGCCGCCGCGCGGATTCTGCGTGACCGTCGATTCGCTGAACGGCGCATTGGCGTGGCTGACGATTGAGGGCGCGGGCGGAACTTTTGAGGCGCAGCTGTGGTTTTCGACGTACGGATTGCCGCAGGAGCGCGTGGCGCAACTGGAAACCCAGTGGGCGGCGCAGCTGAAGAAAATCTTGACGCAATAGGAGAGCGCGCATGGTGAATCCGGTGGTGCATTTCGAAATTGGATGCAAGGACAGCAAGGCGACGCAGAGTTTCTACGCAAAATTATTTGATTGGCAGATCGCCGAAGCGGGACCGGCGGCGATGATTGACGCTGGCAAGGGCCCTACCGGACATATCACCGCGCTGGGGCACGAGCCTTTTCACTATACGATTTTCTACGTCGAAGTGGACGACGTGCAAGGCTACATTGACAAGGCTACGAAGCTCGGAGGGCAGATGCTGGTGCCGCCGGTGCCGATTCCTACTGGGACGTTTGCGTGGATACAGGATCCGGCAGGAAATACTGTTGGGTTGTGGAAACCTGCTGCGCAGTGAATTCACGAGGAGGAATTTGCTCATGCGCAAAGCTGGAATGATGCTGGGGTTCGTGATGCTGGTGGTGATGGTGGGAATCAGTTTGCGGGCGCAGCAGTCTTCGAGCGATCAGCACGCTAGCCCACCGACGATGCAACCGCCGCAGCCTGGGCCGGAGATGCAGCGACTGAATTTTTTAGTTGGCGACTGGACCATGGACGGCGAGTATTTGAAATCGCCCATGACTGGGAACGGTGCGAAGCAGACGGGGTGGTATAAGGCGCATTTGGGGCCCGGCGGGTTTTCGGTCATTGCTGATTTTGAAGCGGACAGCACGCTGGATAACGAGATCGGGCACGAACTGCTGACGTGGGATCCGAAGAAGGATGCCTACACCACGGTGACGGCGGGGAACGGTTTTCCGGGAGCGATTATCGGGATTGCAAAATGGAAAGGCGACAATTTAGTGATACAAACTGAATTCGCGAAAATGCAAATGCGGGCCGTGTACTCGCATGTTGGGGAGAAGACCATTCAGATTGAGGAGTCGTATCAGACTGGGGACGCGCCTTATCAATTGATCTGGAAGGCCAGCGCGACTAGGAAATAGGGGCGGCGGTGGCGCACTAGAGTGCGCCGCTATTACTGCAAGAGCAACGGCGAACGAACTGCAACGGCTGCCCGGTTCGATGAACCTGAACTGGCCGCTACAGAGGCAAAAACGCCCGCCTAAAAAGAAAGCAGGTGGCCGTTACAAAATCAAAAGCAACGTCAACTGCGCCCAGCTGAAGGGCGCTACAAATCCAACGGCAAATTCAAAATCGACTATTTGGGCTAGGCGACGCGCTCAAAGATGCCTGCGGCGCCCATGCCGCCGCCTACGCACATGGTTACCATGCCGTAGCGGGCGTTGCGGCGTTCTAGTTCGCGCAGGATTGTGGCGGTGAGTTTGGCGCCGGTGCAGCCTAGCGGATGGCCCAGGGCGATGGCGCCGCCGTTTACGTTGACGCGCGTGGGATCAATTCCCAGAAGTTTGATTACGCTTAGAGCTTGCGCCGCGAAGGCTTCGTTTAGTTCGATTACTTCAATTTGATCCAGCGTCAATCCTGCTAGTTTCAGCGCTTTCGGAATTGCGTATACCGGGCCGATACCCATTTCTTCTGGCGGACATCCTGCTGTGGCAAAGGCGACGAATCGCGCGAGCGGTTTCAGTCCTAGGGCACGGGCGCGATCGGCGCTCATTACTACGGAGGCGGCTGCGCCATCGCTAGTTTGCGAGCTGTTCCCTGCAGTGACTACCCCGTGAGTATGAAAGGCGGGCTTCAACTTCGCTAGAGCTTCGAGTGATGTGTCGGCGCGCGGGCCTTCGTCGGTGGCGAAAGAAACATTCACGGTTTTGGGCTTGGACGCAGTGGTTTCGCCAGCCGCGGCGGCTTCCAGGACCGTGTAGCTGACGTCTACTGGAACGATTTCATCTTTGAATTTTCCGGCGGCGATGGCGGCTACCGCTTTTTGGTGGCTGGCTAGCGAGAATTCATCGGATTGCTGGCGCGTGATGCCATATTTTTTCGCCAGATTTTCCGCGGTTAGGCCCATGTTCAAGTAGGTGTCTGGATGATTGTCGGTGAGCCACGGGTTCGGAGAAATTTTATTGCCGCCCATGGGGATCATGGACATGGATTCGGCACCGCCGGCGACAGCGACTTCTGCGCCGCCCGCGATGATCCGTTCGGCGGCCAGGGCGATGGCTTGCAGGCCGGAGGAGCAGAAGCGGTTGATGGTCATCGCGGAGACGGTGACCGGCAAGCCAGCGCGGAGTGAGGCGATGCGGGCTACGTTCATGCCTTGTTCAGCTTCGGGGGTGGCGCAGCCGATGATGACGTCTTCGATTTCGGCTGGGTCGAGGTCTTTCGCGCGGGTGATCGCTTCTTTGATGGCTGTGGCGGCGAGATCGTCGGGACGAGTGGCGCGGAGCGTGCCTTTGCCGGCTTTGCCGACGGCGGTGCGCACAGAACTGACGATTACGGCTTCACGCATGGTTGTTTCACCTCGAGCGACGTTGGTTCGTTGTTGATCAACTCTTCTATATTGGATGCAGAAGTGGCGAAAAAGCAACAGGGTGTCGTACGCGCGTCGCCAATACATTGCGGAGTTCACAGGCACCACCGACGAACACTCGATAAAGGCGGTGCGAGGAGAGACAAGGCCGTTACAGCGGCTTGCGGTGCGGCTGTTCGACGATCGAACAGAGATCCTTCGCTACGCTCAGGATGACGGCTGTCATAGTGCGCGGCCGGAAGGCAAGTCGATGGGAACTCGCTGCAACGTTACGTTCGCGCGCCATTTCCACGAAGTCGGATGGCCGCTAGCGGTTCGCGCTGAACTTTATGGTTACGAGCATTTGGACGGAGATCGGTTGGCCGTTCAGGGTGGAGGGCTCGTACCTCCAGCGACGCAGCGCCGCCAGCGCGGGGCCGCGGAGCATTGCGGGGCCCGACACGATTTGCATGTCCACTACGTTGCCCTTCTGATCGATGGTGGTTTTCACGACTACGTCGCCTTGAATGCCGGCTTGTTTCGCGACGAGCGGATATTCCGGCATTGCGCGGGAGATGAGGCGCGGTTCCTTGACGTTGCCACCGACCTTCACCGGACCTTCTTGCTTAATTTCCGGGGCGGCTGGAGCTGCGACGTTTGACGAAACGATTCCGGAGAGCGCGCCGGCGCTCGCAGAGTCTGCGGCGGACGCAGCGTCCAATGCCGGCGCCTGGTCCGCCTGGTCCGCATCACTTCTTTGCGTAGAGACTGGATGCGCTTCCGATGCATCCTTCACCATGCCGGGCGCAAGGTTGGAAGCCGGTTTCGGAACGATTCTGGGCCCGTCGCTGGTGGAGTTGTTGCCGTTCACAACTATGGAGGGCGTAAGCGCCGATGTCGGCGCCTGCGCCACCACCGCTACGGGATGCGTCGCGGAATTATGCGCAGGCATGACTTCGGGTGTGCTGGCATCGGGAACTGCAGCCGGTGTTTGAAACGCTAGTGCCTGCGGCACCGCGGGCGAATTCGAATTGGCAGCGCCATTGTGCGCGAGGCTGGCCGTGTGCGGGCGGAAGTACAGGACGCCGCCGACGACCGTAGCGAACAACAAGGTGACGCAGGCTGCAATCAGCATCCAACTATTGCCACGCGATGCTCCTGGTTGAGTTGCGCTCGCGTCGTGGCTGGAATCGAAGTGCGCGCCGAAGGCGTCCACCGGGACTGCGTGACCACCACTCAAAGCCGTGCCGCCGCTGAAACTTCCGAAAACAGCGCGCGAACTTTGCGCGGGAACATCCGCGGCGTCCGCGGTTGACTGTTGTGCACCGGCGATCGCGGGTGACGCTTCGACTGGCGGAGCTGCGACGACTCCGCGCTGGACATTGAGCTGATCCCCGCGCAGCTCTGTCATGGTGAGCGAAGGCGGTGGAGGCGCGGCTTGCGGCGCGGCTAGCAAATCAATCGCAGCGACGGAATGCGCGTCGCGTGCGGGAGTGGATTCGAGAGTTTCTGGATCAAATGTTGGCAGCACTGGTTCTGGTCGAGTGCGCGCGGGAGGCGCGTTTGAGGATTGCGCAATACGCTCGGCGGCCGTGACCGTGGTGGTCGAAGCGAAGGGCTGTACTTTTTCCTGCGTGCCGAACGAAATGAAAGTTGGCTCGGGTTTGCTCGGCGGAGCCGGGATCACTGGCGGAGTTGGATTAGATGCCGCGGGTGCAACTGGAGCGACGGGCGGCTGCACGGGCGTGATCACGACGGGCGGCGGAGGCGCGGGCGTCACAACCGAAGGTGCAGGAATTGTCACGACCTGCGACGGTGGCGGCGCTAGGAACGGCGCGGGCGTGGGCGCGGCCTGAACGGGCGCGGGCGTCGCTGGAACTTCGGGAATGACAACTGGAGCAGCGGGTGCGATTACCGGCGCTGGCTCACTGGCACTGGCTTGCGCGGGACCCTCAGACGGAAAATGAACGCCCCAGTATCCCGGCTGCTGGTGCGTGAATTCCACTTCCACATAGCCCTGCATATTCGAAAACGTGCGCACCTTGATGACGCGGCAGATGGCGTCTTGGCGCGTTTTTAAATTCGTGACGACCAACATCTGGCTGGCCGTGACTGCGGTGGACATTCTTAGCACGCCGCCGTGTGGAAACACGATCATCGTGCCGGTTTCTTCTTCGAAGGGTTCGGTGTGCGGAGCGGCGCCGCGAGCTGCTTCGGTGACGCGCGAGCCGTGGACTTTCACCGGAACCTCGAGCGAGAGAGCATCGGCGCGCAACGTTGGGCCGGAGGGCGCAGCCGGTTTCTGCGGAGCGCTGGTTTGCGAAGCCGGCGCAACCGTGGTGGAGTTTGCGACGTCGACAGAATCTTTGATGAGTGGCGCCATAGTCCTCAACGGCAGTAGTACGCCGTCCCCCGGGGAAAAAGCGTAAAGCCCCGTAATCAGTAAATTTTCGCGGGGTGTGCCAATACGCGCCATAGTACTTTGGTACTTGGGGGAGAGCGTTTTAGGCACTTTCGTACGTGGAGAAGAGAGAGCGAAAGTGCGGGGCGTGCGCGATGTCAGGGCATTTCGGAAGTCAATGGCACCACAGATGAACAGTGATTAATACTGATAACGGCGATGCGATTAGGGAGATTCTTCGCGACGGCGACGTTTGGCGCAGGCGCTGCGCTCGCGCCGGCGTAGGCTAAGCGAATTATTTCGGCTTGACGCGAATGCTAACTGGAACCGGTGGCGTAACTTTGTAAATTTTTGAGAAATCGCGCTGGTTTACGGCGAAGCCGACCCGGTCGCGTGAATCGAGATAGAGCAACGGCTGGCCTACCGGCACACCTGAGAAAGTTTTCACGTAGGGGAGCGTGTATGGCTTGTTGTCGACCTTCACGGTGACTTTCTCGTCGAGCGCGTAGCCTAGTTTTTTGAAATCTTCGCCGGAAATATTCGTGATTAGGCTGCCGAAGGGGTCGTCGAGGCCGATCACTTCGCCGGTGATTCCTTTCGCGTCCAGGGTTGCCGTCGTGGGATTCAGGCGAACGAGGTCATTTACTGCCGGCCCGGCTTGCGTCCAATCTTCACCGAGGGCGAGATGCGCGCCTGCGGGTGAAAAAATATCGCGGCCGTGAAAGGTGGAGGAGATTTTGTCGCCGATCATCCATGCGGGATTGGTGATTTCGCGAGCGCCGTCGAAACCGTCTGCATCCACGATGGGAGTCATCAGGCCGTTATCGGGGGCTACGAAGTATTGGCCTTTTTTTGTTTTCACGATCACGGCTTTGCGCGAAGTGCCCACGCCGGGATCGACTACGATTACGAATACCGTGCCGGCCGGATAGTAGGGTGTGACGCCTTGGAGCAGGCGGGAGGCTTCGGCGATTTGATAGGGCGTCACTAGATGGGTGATGTCCATGATGCGGGTGTCGGGCGCGATGCCAATCATTACGGCTTTGCAGATGGCTACGGCGTCGTTGGCTACGCCGAAGTCGGTCATGAAGACGATGGTGGGGCGGGGGGTGGGCTTCTTGGCGGACTCGTCCGGATGAGTTGCGGTGGTGGCGCAGCTGGCGACGGCGACGGACAGCGCGGTCATTAGTAGGAACGAGAGAACACGAGCACGGGTGCGGAAGAATTGCACGGCGTCTCCTTTGTGTAAACGCGGCGAGGTTAATTTTATTTTTGGCATCGCATGGGCAGGGATTATAACGCACGGCGGCGAATTGCCAACCGAGGGAATCAGCGGGCGGGTTGCGGCCGCTTGCGATATTGGTCGTAGAGGTCGCGATGTTTGTTGTCGGTGCTCGTGAGTTGGCCTTTGATGAAGAGGTAGCGAACTTGCGTTTGGAGCTCAAGCGGGTCGCCATTGGTGACGATTATGTTGGCTAGCTTTCCCGGCTCCAGCGTGCCGAGCTGATCAGTCAGGCCGAACATTTGCGCGGCGTTCAGCATTACGGCTTTCAGGGCCTCGTCATGCGGCAGGCCGTAGGCTACCGCGGTGCCGGCGTATTGCGGCAGGCGGCGCGAGAAGGCTGTGCCGAAACTGGAGAATGCGAAGGGAATTCCAGCTGCGAATAGTTCGGAGGGCTCGGTGTAGGGTTTGTCATAGGGCGTGTCTTCCTGTTCGGGAAGGCGATTCGTGGGAGCTAGCACTACAGGGATTTTTTTATCTTTCAGCAGGTCTTTCACTTTCCAGGCTTCGGCGCCGCTGCCTAGAATCAGTTTTAGATTTTGTCTGGTGCAGAAATCCACCGCGTTCCGAATGTCGCGTTCTTGGTCCGCGATCACCAGTACAGGCAACCTCCCTTCCACTACCGGGACAAGCGCTTCCAGTTTCAGATCGCGTTCGTAGAGCGCGGGCGAGCCTTTTTCTTTTGCCTGGGCGTAGTGGCGGGCGCGATCGAGCCAGTCGCTGAGCGCGTTTACGGATTTGTCGTATTCCTTCTTGACGTCGGCGTACGGTTTTTCTTTTACGCTGAAGCTGGCGAAATCGAAAGTGCTGGTTTGGATCGTGGGCCAATTGACGACCATGGCGACGGAGCGATTGATCTGCATTTCGTCCATCGTCCAGCCGGCGAGGTTGAAGGCAGAGGCTTGGCCGGCGATCAGGCCGCCGCTTTGCAAATCGAATCCGGCGGTGCCTGGGGCGGCGATTACTTCGGTGATGCCGTTCGCGCGGGTGACGGCAATGTGGGCGCTGGCGGGATTGACGGCGGTAGCAGCGACGAGTTCGGGGTTGTAATCGCCGAGTTCACTGATGTCAACCGTCGCGCTTACGGCGCTTACTTCGTTCAGACCGATCTGGGTGATGGGATCGAACATGCCGGGATAAACTTCGAGGCCGGTTGCGTCGATGACTTGCGCGTCTTGTGGAATCGCAATATTGGCGCCGACTGCGGCGATTTTTCCGTCGCGGATGATTACAGTGCCATTTTCGATGGGTGCGCCGGCTAGCGTGAAGACTTTGCCGCCTTTGATTGCATAGGCGTTGGTGCTGGTGGCGGCGGTTTGCGGCCACGCTGGAGTTGCGAGAGACGCTGCTAAAGCAAGGGCCACCGCGGCGCGCGAGCTGAGGTTTAGGATTTTCATCGCGTGCCCCCTGCTGTGGCGGTTGCGACAGTGGCGTTCGCGCTCACGTTGCTGTCGCCAGTCTGGGGCGGTTTCTTTTTCTGGCTGGGCTTTTTGTCGGGCTTCTTTTCGGAATTTTCGTCGGGCTTCTTTTCTTCGGCCTTCTGTGCTTCCGCGGCTTTCTTTTCTTTATCGAGCAGAGATTGTTTTTCCACGGCTAGCGTGGCGCGTTGGGCGATGTCGCGCTGGCGGTCGAAGTACACCTGGCCGTCAATCAGAGTTTTTTGCACGACGGCGTAAACGCTGAGCGGGTCGTGATTGTAAATCGCCAGGTCGGCGTCCTTGCCTACGTCAATCGAACCGGCGCGCGCGTCAATTCCCAGTTGAATGGCGGGATTTAGGGTGATGAGCCTCAGCGCGTCGTTCGCGGAGAGGCCGCCAAACTTCATGCTCTTTGCTGCTTCCTGATTGAGCTGGCGGGCTTCCTGCGCGTCGTCGGAGTTTACGGAGGCCATTACGCCGCGTTCGGTCATCAGAGCGGCGTTGTACGGGATAGCGTCGAACGCTTCCATTTTGTAGGCCCACCAATCGGAGAAGGTGGAACCGCCGGCACCGGAGGCGGCGATTTCGTCGGCAATTTTGTAGCCTTCAAGAACGTGCTGGAAGGTGCGGACTTTGAAGCCGAATTCATTCGCGACGCGAATCAGCATGAGGATTTCATCGGCGCGATAGCAGTGGGCATGAACGTAACGCTTACCTTCGAGGACTTCGACGAGCGGATCGAGGCGAACATCGCGGCGCGGCGGGATGAGATTTTGTTCGCCGGCGGTTTTGCGCTGGTTGTAATCGTTCCACTGTTTTTTGTATTCACGGGCTTCGATGAAGGCTTGGCGGATTACTTCTTCGACGCCGAGCCTGGTGCCGGGATAGCGCGGGGTGATGCCCGGCGGCGTAGGGAAATTCGAGTGCTTGGGATTTTCGCCGAGCGCGAACTTGATGCCGGGCAGCGCGCCTTGAAACGGCAATTCGCTGGCGGGCTTGCCCCAGCGGAGTTTGATGACGACGGTCTGGCCGCCGATGGGATTGGCGCTACCGTGCAGAATATTCGCGGTGGTGACGCCACCGGCGAGGTCACGATAGATATTAATGTCATCGGGATTGAGCACGTCCGCAATATTGGCCATGGAAGAAACCGCGGGGCCGGCTTCGTTCACGCTGCCATCCACGGCAATGTGGGAGTGGCAATCGATAATGCCAGGCATCACGTATTGGCCCGTTGCGTCGATCACGGTGGCGCCTTCGGGAGCTTTCAGGTCGGAGCCGAGCGCGGCGATTTTTCCGTCGCGGATGAGGATGGAGCCTTGCTCGATATTGCCGTGCGTGACGGTGAGAATCGTGGCGTTTTGAATGAAAACGGTGCTGGGATTCTGCGCGCGAGTGGCTGGCGGCGCGAAGGCCACGAGGATGGCTGCGGCGCAGAGCATTTTTTTGCGGTTCACCGGCCCACCCCTTCAACCTGGTGCGCATGCGCGGCGGATCCGCCGTCGTCATCGTCCGCTGATTTTTTCGCGCCGGATTTTTCGGGCGGGGTTTCTTCGTGAATTTCGAACCAACGGCCGTCCACGAACACGTGTTTTACTTTCGTCTTTTCGTTGAAAATGTCGCCATCGGTGACTACGAGATTGGCGATTTTCCCTGGCGCGATGCTGCCCAGGCGATCGCTTAGGCCCAAAATATCGGCGGCGTCCAGAGTCAAGGTGCGCAGAGCGGCGTCTGGCGCGAGACCGGCGTCGGTGGCTTTCTTCAGGCTTTTGAAAATGTCCTTGGGTGTGGCGATTCCGTCGGAGTAGAACGCGAATTTCACACCGGCTTTGGCGAGCGCTGCGGGCGTACCGGGTGCGCGATCACGAAAGCGGAGTTCGCGCAGAGTTTGTTCGGCTTCGGGGTCGCCGTCTTTGGCGCGCTCGGGCCACTTTAGGCTGACGAGCACCGGAATTTTGCTCGCGGCGAGGGCGGCGGCGACTGCGTAGCCTTGCTGGCCGCCGTAGAGGACCGCGCGGACTTTCCATTCGTCGGCGAGGCGCAGCGCGCGGATGATTTGAATGGAGTTGTTCGCGGGGAGCAGGACGAGTTCGTTATTTTGCAGCGCGCGGCTGAGGACGTATTCGGTGCGGTCGTAGGGGAGCCGCTCGGTCTTCGTGGGATTTGCTTGATAGATTGGCTCGGCTTGCGTGTACCAGGCGGAGTCGTCGAGAACCTGGCGGACGTAGGCAATGGTGCCCATCAGCGAATCGGGAAAACCGAAAAATCCGCCGACGGGCTTGAACGAAAGCGGCACGACGGCACGATGACGGACAACGTAGTCTCCGGGGCGCTCACCGGCTAGGTCAATCACGGTGGCCTGGCCGGGAAAAATTCCGCCCTCCGGGACGGAGAGAGCGGTGGTGAAGCCTGCGTTGCGCCAGGATTCAATGCGCTTGTCGTCCGTCTTGAGTTCGTCGGCGGCTACGCGCCAGGGTGTGGCGGCCGGGCGATCTTCCGGGCCAGACGCGCTCGGACCAGTGCCGCGTTTCTTGGCGTCGTCATCTTGCGCGAGGCCGAGATTTGTTCCGGCGTCAATCAGGCCGGGGTACACCGTGAGGCCTTTACCATCGATCACCCAAGCTTCGGGGGGAATCGCGACGCCGGTTCCAACGGATTGGATCAGGCCTTTGGCGATGACGACCGTGCCGTTCTCGATCACTGGGCCGGAAACCGGGACGATGCGCGCGTTCCTTACCGCGAAATAGCGTGGCTCGCCGCCTTCGCCGTGCGCCGCGCACGCCCAGGCGAGCAACATGGCAGCGCACACGGCTAGGAGAACCAGCGGATTCGGACGGCGACGCGCGTGAAGCTTCATTTCACACCCCTCAGATCTTGGTGAAACGCATGGAGCTGCGGGCCGACGATGCGGCGCGCGGTTGAATTAAAAGCGACTGATGCTAGCGGCAGTGCGGCACGAACGCAAGTCGTTTGGTGCGCCGCTACAATGGCAACGTCCAAGACCGCACCAACCACAACGGCTGCCCAGTTCGATAAAACTGAACCGGCCGCTACAAACTCAAAATCTTGATTTTGCACGCTGCCGAGACACAATTCGCACACACCCGCTAGGCATTCAGACGCACGACGGGCCAATGGGTTACCGGGAAATTCGTGGGCTGCGGAGGGATTCCCCGGCGGGACCGCCGCTTGCCTGATGCGGCGGTCTGCCGGAGAAAAAATGGACTGAATGCAGCTCGTGCGCCAGTTAGAACTGGCGAATGAGCATTCCGGACGCTACGCGATCGGTATCGGCATCGAGCAGCAGTTCGGTATTGCTGTCAATCTGGTAGTACACCAAGTTGAACTTCGCTGAGACGCCGTTGGACGAGACGTTGACCTGCGCGGTGCCGCGGCCATTGGCGCCGACAGCATTCAGCATGCTGGTGGAATTCACCGGCAAGCCCGGGATTGGTCCGCCGTTGTTGATATCCAGCGTCCCAGTCAGCGTCGTGCTGTTGTTGACGAGGCCGAGTTGTCCGGTAATGTCCTGCTCGAATGCGGGCTGAGATTTCGAGGAGCCAACTCCCGACAGATTTAAGGCGAAGCTTCCCTGCACGGTGCTGACACCTCCGCGCTGGTAAGCGGTGCCGCTGGCGCCGTCAACGTTGTTGTTGGTGTCAATCTCGACCAACTCGGCGCCGGTGGTGGATGCCGTGACAAAAGTGTACGCCGCAAACAAGGTGGTGCCTTTGCTGGTGGTAAGCGAAAGAGTGTAGCGAGCCGGAACATTGCCTTCGCTCAACACGTTGGCGTAATTTCCGCTGGTGATCGCGCTATTGATCTGCGTGCCGGCGCCGCCGCTGTTGTTGATGTCGAGCGTGCCCCCGCTGCCTACCGAAGCGCCACTGATTGAAAACACTGCGCCGCCGGCGTAGGGAGCGTTGTTGGCGGCACCGCCAAAGGTGCATACGACCCCGCTGGTGAGCGCAGTGGCGGCGGTGGGAGAACTAAAAGCCTCACCGAAGAGAATGAAGGGCTGCGGCGCCGGATCGATCTCGATGAGTTTCAAGTGAGTTTGATCGATCATGTAATAGGAAAAATTGATGGTGCCCAAGTCCGTGGAGTTCATGGTGATGGTGCCCCGCCCGAAAGAGTCTTGGTTGGTGTACAGGCCGCTGAGTGTGATGTCGTTGGTGATCACGGTTAACGTGTTGGTGTTGGTAGGCACGTAGGTGAAGTCTTGAACATTCACGGGCGAATTAGGATTATTGACCGCAATGGAATTGTTGCTGGCGAGGAAGGTTCCAGCCACCGTCACCGGGAACAGATTGCTATCCAAGCCAGAATATTGAAATGCGAACCTGCCATTGAGCGGCGTAGCAAAAGAGGTGGGATTCTGCGCGTCCAGACTGCCGCTGCCGGTGTCGGACGTGTCAAAATCGATCAGCAACGCGTGCTGATTAGTGGCTAGCGTCGCTTGCAAGGTGAAAGACGCGGCGACCGAATTGGACACGAGAGTCAACAGCATGGAAGTGCGGCCGTCGAGAGGACCCACTTGAAAGGAACCTCCCGATACTGGAACCACAAAGGCCGTTCCGCCGACGCCGGTGTTGAGGTCCACCTCGCCGCCCGTAATCATTCCCGATGAAGAGCCGGCCGATCCGCTCGTCACGATGCTTCCGGCAACGTCTACCGGGTTTCCTACATTGAAGTCCACTCCATCAAACGCGATGGCGTACTGGCCTGTTCCCGAGGTGGTGGTGGTGAGGGACGCCGAGGAATACAGAACTGTGGCCGCGGCGGTGGCGGAATTGCCACCCGCGGATGCGCCGATCGTTACTGTGCCGCCGGTGGGCGGCGAAAGTGGCGCGGTGTAATTTCCGTTGCCATCGATCACGCCGTGGCATTGAGTTACGGAGCCGATCCCCGGCGCGACGCAATCGCCGAACGCAGCACCGTTGACCGTCCAAATTACTGCGCCTGCGCCGCCCGTAGCCGTGAAGGTCTGCAGGCCGCCGGCTGGAATTGTGAGCGCAGCGGGATTCACCACCAAGGTTGGCGCGGCTACGACGCTCACGGTGGCGGTGCCGGTGTCCGAACCGGAGGTGGCGGTGATGGTCACGCTGCCCGCAGCGGTCGGCGCGGTGAAGGCTCCCGTGCCGGTAATGGTGCCGGCGCTGGCGGTCCAGGTTACGGTAGTGCTGACGCCATTCAGAAACGCAGCAAATTGGGCCGTCTGGCTGGTCGGCACGCTGGAGGAGCCGGGAAGCACCACGATATCATTTACCGTGGGATGGCTGCCGCCCCCGCCGCTGCTGCACGCAGACAAAGTCATCATTCCCAAGAACGCAATTGCCAGTAGCGCAAAAACATGAATCCTCTTTCGCATCAGAAGTCTCCCGTTGGCGTCATTCTGTGATGTCCAGCAAGGCTCCGGATTCGGAGCCGGTCTATAATCGCGAACGAATACACTTGCAGAGAGCGCGGACGCATCGCCCGCCTTGACTGCGCGTCGCTCAAAAACATTCAAAGCCACTGATTCCGAGTTTTCTCCGCCGCCACGACGAGCCCGAGCCATCGGCCAGCAGCACGCGGAGTACGAACATTCTGTTTCACAGATACGATAGGAAAAGTTCCATCAGTTCACACGCCACCCCGGTTCACCAAACTACGCGAAAGTCACACACTTAGATACGATTTCGCGCAAATAGGTTTCTCCGTTGATTAACAACACGGCGACGGCGCGAAAGTTGCGCGGCGGGCGCGGTTGAGGCGTGATTATGTGAAAAATTAATTGCGCAGTGGTTTTCCTGTCTTCAGGGTGTGCGCGATGCGCTCCTGCGTCTTGCGTTGGCCGCAGAGGCTGACGAAAGCTTCGCGCTCGAGGTCCAGGACGTATTGCTCGGGCACGAGCTGCGGGGCGGTGATCGCGCCGCCCGCGAGGATGTTCGCGAGCTTGCGGCCGACGACGCCGTCATATTCCGAGGCATAGCCGCCGCGAATCATCATGTGAATGGCCATCTTCGCGCCGGTCAAGAATTCTTCACCGAGCACGCGGATTTGCGTCGGCGCGGGCGGGTGGTATCCCGCGCGAAGCAGTGCGAGAGCTGTTTGTTTGGCGTCGGCAATCTGGCGATCGCGATTCATGGCGATGAGATCGGACGGGCGCAGATAACCGAGGGAGCGCGCGTCTTCGCCACTGGTGGAAACTTTGGCCATGGCGATATTCTCGAAGACCGGCTTGAGCGCGTGGAAGAGGTCGAGATCTTCGCCGCCCGCAGAGTGCTCGTTCGCGCGGATCAGCATTTCTTTGGTGCCGCCACCGCCGGGAATCAGGCCGACGCCGGCTTCGACGAGGCCGAGGTACGTTTCTGCTGCGGCGTGAATGCGCGCGGCGTGTAAGGGGACTTCGCAGCCGCCGCCCAGAGCCATGCCTTGCGGAGCGGCGACGATGGGGCGCGGCGCGTATTTGATGGCCATGTTCACGCGCTGGAATTGACGCACCGCCATGTGGATATCGTCCCACTCGCCTTCCTGCGCGCTGATCAGCACCAGCATCAAGTTCGCGCCTACGGAAAAGTTCGTGGCTTGATTGCCGATGACCATGGCGTCGAAGTCTTGGCTGAGGCGGGCGATTCCGGCATGAATCATCGCGACCAGATCGCCGCCGATGGAATTCATCTTGGAGTGAAATTCGCAGCAGAGCACGCCATCGCCGAGGTCAATCAGGCTCGCGCCGGCATTTTTCTGCACCACGCCGCTGCGATCTTTCACGGATTTCAGGATGATGATTCCGGGCGGCTCGGGGACGGACTTCAGAGACTGCGAGGCCAGATCAAAATAGCGCGTGCTTCCCTTTTCGGACTCGTAGAAGGATTTGGCAGGCGAATCGAGAACTTTGCGTACGAGCGGCGGCAGTTCCTGGCCGTCGCGTTCCAGAGCTTTGGCCATGGGCTCGACGCCGACGGCATCCCAAACTTCGAATGGGCCAAGCTCCCATGCGAAACCCCAGCGGGCGGCACGATCCAGGTTCGCTATGTTGTGAGAAATTTCCGGCATGAGGCGCGCGGCGTACAAGCACGTTTGGCTGAGGCTGGACCACAACAGGCGATTGGCTTTGTCGCCGCCTTTTCCATCAAGAACGGGCGCGAGTAAAGCGCGCAAGCGTTCGCGCGTGTCCTCGATTGCTTTGCCGGCTTCGATCGAAGGGAATTTCGCCTTCAGGCGCGGGCGATACTCCATTTTTTGCCAGTCGAGCGTGAGGATTTCGGATTCGCCGCCGGTTTTTACTTTTTTGTAGAAGCCGCCGCCGGTTTTGTCGCCCAGCCAGCCGCGCTTGATCATTTCTTCCATGAAGGGCGGGACTTTGTAGATATCGCGCGATTCGTCGGTGGTCGCGTTGTCGTAAATATTGCGGACGACATGCACGAGGATGTCGAGGCCGACGAGATCGCCGGTGCGAAACGTCGCGGATTTCGGCTGCCCTATGGCAGGGCCGGTGCAGGCGTCCACTTCCTCGATGGTCATTTCCAGGGCTTGCATCTGGCGGATCGCGTTGAGCATGGAAAATGTGCCGATGCGATTGGCGATGAAGTTGGGCGTGTCTTTGGCAGCGACGACCCCTTTGCCCAGGCGCAGGTCGCAGATTTCATCGAGCGATTGCAAAACTTCCGGAAGCGTCTTGGGTCCGGGGACTAGCTCGACCAATTTCATGTAGCGCGGCGGATTGAAGAAATGGGTTCCGGCCCAGTGTTGCTGAAAATCTTCGGAGCGGCCTTCGGCGATCAGGTGAATCGGAAGGCCGGAAGTGTTCGAGGTGACGATGGTTCCGGGCTTGCGTACCGTTTCAACGCGGGTGAAGAGGCTGCGCTTGATTTCCAGATTTTCGGCGACGGCTTCGATGATCCAATCGACCTGGCCGCACCAGGAGATATTGTCTTCGAGATTTCCGGGAGTGATGAGACGCGCGGTATCCGGTGTGAAAAAAGCGGCAGGGCGAGATTTTTTTGCGGCTTCGAAGCCGGCGAGAACGATGCGATTGCGCACGGTGGGGCTATCGAGGGTCAGACCCTTACTTTGTTCCGCGGGAGTGAGGCTGGGCGGAACGATGTCCAGCAGGTAACAAGGGATGCCGGCATTCGCCAAGTGCGCGGCAATGCGCGCACCCATCGTGCCTGCTCCCAACACAGCTACGCGTTCAATGCGTCGTTTCACTGGAGTTCCTTTCGGCGTTTGCCCAATTAGTGAGGTTACAAAAGCAGTACGGAACGGTCAACCGCAAAGACATCTGAAGCGAGAAATGAGTTAAAGTGATGTGAAGGAACGTGCATGTCAGAAATCGGAAACACCACAAAATGGCTGGGGAAAGCCATTCGGGGATTGCGCAGCTTCGCTTATGGCACAACGGGCGAACGGCCGAAGGTGGGGCTGGCGCTGGGCGGAGGATTCGCGCGCGGCGTGGCGCACGTGGGAGTGTTGCGCGCGCTGGAAGAACACGAAATCCCAATTGATTTCATCGCGGGCACTTCCGTGGGCGCGTTGATTGCGGCGGCTTATGCCAGCGGTGCGACGCTCGAGCATATGGCGCTGCAGGCGGCGATCACGCGTTTCCGCGATTTCGGACGCTGGACTCTTTCGCGGATGGGCATGGCTTCGAATGAACCACTGCAGGATTTTCTGCATCGGCTGACGCCGGCGAAATATTTTCACGAGATGCGCATACCGCTCGCGATTGTGGCGACGGATTTGCTGAAGGGCACTTCGATTCATTTCACTGAGGGCGAGATTGGGCCGGCGCTGCGGGCTTCTTGCGCGTACCCCGGGCTCTTTTTGCCGGTAGAACATCAGGGGCATTACCTGGTGGATGGATTTCTGACGGAGCAGGTGCCGTCGCCGGCACTGCGCAAGATGGGCGCGGAGATGGTGATTGGAATCCATCTGGAGCCGGGACTGCTGGATTCCAAGCCGCGCAACACGATTGAAGTGATCAGCCGCTCGTTTTCGATTATTCAGTCCGTGGCCAAACAGCCTTGGCGCGGAATGACGGATGTGTTGATCGAGCCGAACGTGCATCACATTTTGTGGGATGAATTTGTGAAAACGCCGCAATTGATTGCCGCCGGCGAGGATTCCACACGAGCGGCCATGCCGCAGATCAAGGCTTTGCTGAACCGTGGTATAGGCGGGCCCGAGGAAAAAGACGGGATCTTCGAGGCGGCGGAATAAACAGGCTGCTAACTATTTTTTGCGCTGCGCGTCGAAGTGAGTGTGAGGAGCCGAACTCCTCCTGCGATGACCGCTGCAACGCCCCAATCATACGCAGGGAGTGTTCGGCTCTTCTTTTTTTTGTAGACTTTCATTCCGCGTAGGTAATATCCGAAATTCCGTAGGATTTTGAGCCGGCGGGACCTGATTTAGTTTGTGCTTCGCGGGTGGGGGCAATACTAGCCCGCCCTTACTTCGACGATTCCTCTTCTCGCAGTTCGATTCTTACCGGTTGGCCGTTGCCCTTCCCTCGTTTTGTGAACCACTCGCTCATGGCTTGCGCTAGCCGCGCGGGATCGACTGCGAGGCCTGCTTCCAGGCGGCCTTCGGCGGTGGGCAGCGTGTCGTCAAACTCCGCCGAGCCGGTAAAATTCCGCATGCAAAAACTGTCGAGCCAGTCGAGCGGGGTGGGGCGCCGCTCGGTGCCTATTATTAGTTCTGCCTGCAGCTTGCGCGCGTACATGATTCGCGAATTATAGCATTCGGCCTGGCATCGCCTGGTTCGCGAGAATCGGTGTCGATTTCTTACTTAGCCAGACGGCGCGCTCAATAACGATGCAAGAGTTCCTGCTCCAACGCTTCCGCGATAAAGAAGCCACTCGATTTCAAATTCTTGAGAATCGGAGGAAAGTCAGTCACCAACCCTATCGTATCGGCGCGTTCCAGACCACCGAGTGTTCCCGAAAGCGGTAGATTCCTGCTCAGGGCGATGGTGCGTCCAATCTGTTCGTCGATCAAGAGAACGTCGGACCGTAGCGCTTCCGCCAATAAAATTGCTTCGCGCTCACCTGGATGCAGAGTGACAGGGAATCCGGCTTCCCCGGCTTCTCTTGCGGCGCGGACCTCAAACCACTCAGGTAGCGGCAAGACGCGGCGGCGCACCATTTCCGGCGTCCGCGTTTCCGTTAATTCTGCGCGAACGGCGACGGGCACAAAGACTTTTTCGGACAGCTGACCCAGCCGATGTTCTTGCTCAATAGCAATCAGATAACGCAACGGCGTAGTGTTGGAAACAGCGATCATGCAGCGACTTCGCTAGCGAGGTTGACGGCGGGATGCCGCTTCGAAAATTGCCGCTTCGCGGTCCAGGTCTGCCTTTCCGATTTCGGCAAGGGGAACATTATGCCGGCCCAAAAAATCTTCGGTCTCGACTCGAGACAAGCCCAGCATTTCGGAGAGTTGGTAGAGCGTCAAGGCGTACTCGCGGTAGCCTTCCAGCGCGAGTGCCTCCAGCGCGAGGCGAGACACGTCGCCGCCGGCTGGCGCCAAGCGTTCGGCGACATCATCAGGAATGCGGAGGATCACTTCCATGCGCCTAAATTAACACGAGGAAATGCATTCTCCCACTTTGGAATTGGATCGAAATGCGAGGCGGGCGCATCTGGAAGGGAGCGAAATTTGCCGCTGTGGGAACCGAAAAGCCTCGCGCACAGATTTCATTTCTTGCGCAAAAAATCTTCGAGTTGATGTAGGATTTGCCTGTTCGCGGGTCTGGCGCCGCGCGCCGCGCGTTTCTGCTGGGCGCGTTGGAACCAAGTAGTCGCTCGAATCGTGACCTTTACCGGGGCTTGTTTCGTCTTCTTTGCCGGACAAGGAGAGCGTCGCATGGCAAACGTCCTGCGTGATACCCGCTTTGGTTTTCGATTGCTGCGAAAAAATCCTGGATTTGCGGCGGTGGCTATTTTCGCGCTCGCGCTAGGGATTGGCGCGAACACCGCAATCTTCAGCATCTTTTACGCCACGCTGCTCGCGCCGTTTCCGTATCCGCAGCCGGACCAATTGGTGGTGGTGTGGTCCACCACCGGCGGCAACAGGAATGCCGTCTCGACCGGTGACTATCTGGATTGGAAACGCGACAGCAAGGTCTTTCAAATATTGGGCGCTGTCACCGGCGATCTATTCAATGTGTCCGCCGGCGTCGAACGCGCCGAGCAAGTCGAAGGCAGCTACCTCACGCCGGGATTTCTCGACCAGTTGATAGGCGACAAGCCGTTCATGGGACGCTATCTGCTGCCTGACGATGCGGTGCCGGGCAAAGATCATGTGGTTATCATCACTCATAAGCTGTGGGAAAAACATTTCGGCGCCGATCCTAACATTATCGGCAAACAAATCCACTTGAATGGCGAGCTATATACGGTGATTGGAGTGCAACCGCCTGGGCAACCGGATCGCTTGGGCAGGCAATTGGTGGTGCCGCTAGTGTTCACGCCGGATCAGACCAACCACGATTTTCGCTCGCTGGTTATTTTGGGACGCATGAAGCCCGGGGTCTCGCTCGCGCAGGCGAACGCGGATATGGATACAGTGGCGCGCCACATCGCCGAGGATTATCCCAAATCGAACAAGGGGTGGGGCGTAAGCGTCGTGCCGCTCAAGAACGATTTCCTGAATCCCGACACAAAAAAGGGATTGCCGCTGCTGCTGGGGGCGGTGGGTTTCGTACTGCTGATCGCCTGCGCCAACGTGGCAAACCTGCTGCTGGCGCGGGGCACGGCGCGGCAAAGAGAAGTGGCCGTGCGAGCTTCGGTGGGTGCTTCGCGCCGGCAGATATTCACGCAGTTTCTGATCGAGAGCCTGGCACTAGCGTCCGTTGGCGGCGTGCTGGGAATTGGCTTGGCGTGGGTGCTGATGAAAGCGATCGTGGCCTCGATGCCGCCGTACACGTTGCTTTCGGAAACAGATGTGCGCATGAGCGTTCCGGTGCTGCTATTCACAGTGGGTACCGTGATGCTAGCGGGGGTTCTGTTCGGCTGCGCACCCGCGTGGCGAGCGGCGCGCATGAATTTGAATGAGGTGCTGAAGGAAGGCGGCGGGGCGGTACGCGGCGCGGGACGGCACGGTTTGCGGCGCGCACTGGTGATTGCTGAGTTTGCGCTGGCGCTGATCTTGCTGGCCGGCGGCGGCCTAGCCATGCACAGTCTCTGGAACCTCGCGCATGTGGACCTGGGATTCCGCAGCGATCACTTGCTCACATTTGAGCTGCCCGTTACCCAAGGCCGAATGACCGGCTCCGTGCAAATCACGACCTTCTATCGCCAGCTGCTCGAAAAAATTCAGGCGCTGCCGGGTGTCACCTCGGTCGCGGCGTCCGAGGGAGCGCCGCTGGAGGGCGTCAGATTCGGATTGCCGTTCCAAATTGCCGGCAAAGAAGTCACGGATATGTCGCAGCGGCCTGTAGCTGGCTTCAACATGGTCACGCCGGACTATTTCAAGGTATTCGGAATCCGCATGGCGCAGGGGCGCGCCATCAACGATCAAGACCTGGCGGGCGGCGTGCAAGTAGCCGTCGTGAATGAAAATTTCGCCAAGAAATTCTTCGCCGGCTCCGATCCTCTGTCTCAGCGTATCCTCGTGCAACAGCTCGTTCCCGGCACCCCCAAATTTGGCGATGCCACTGCATGGCAGATCGTGGGCGTCTACAAAGAAGTCCGCAACGGCCGTCTTCAAGAAGACTTCCCCGAAATTGACGTGCCTTTCTGGCAGAGTCCTTGGCCGCAGGCGCTCGTCGCGGTGCGTTCGGAGGTGGAACCCGAGAACTTGACGAGGAGCGTCGCCGGAATCGTCCAATCGATGGATCCCGACCTGCCGTTAGGCACGCCCCGCACCATGGAACAAATCATGGACCGATCGTTGTCGCAGGATCGATTCACAGCGGGTTTGTTCGCAGGCTTCGCCGCGATCGCGCTGTTGCTGGCTGCGGTGGGGATTTACGGCGTGATGTCCTTCGCCGTGGCGCAACGCACTCACGAGATCGGCCTCCGCATGGCGCTCGGCGCTAATCAAGGAAGCGTGCTCGCGCTGATTCTGAAAGAGGGCATGATTTTGGCAGGCGTCGGCCTCGCGCTGGGGCTCTTTGGAGCTTACGGCGTGGGGAAAGTGATGCACGGCTTGCTCTATAACGTCGCCGTGTTCGATTTTGCGGCGTTCGGCGCGGTAGCCGCGGCTTTGCTGCTGGCGGGGCTGCTAGCCTGCTTCATCCCGGCACATCGCGCAACCCTAGTGGATCCCATGCAGGCACTTCGCCAAGAGTGAAACAGGAGTAAAACCACGACTGCGAGCGTGGTATAGACACTCTACCGCACTCATACTTGCAATTCCCCGAATCGTGGCCTAGACTTTTCTGGTATATAAGCTTTCATAAACACGGTCGCGACCAGCCCGGCCCGCTAGCCGGACGGCACCCCGGCGACCTCATTCCGGAGATCAGGTGTCCACACCACTGGAGAAATGGGTTGAGGAATCCGCGCGCCTTACGCAGCCAGACAAGATTGTCTGGTGCGACGGCTCGGAAGAGGAAAACAATCGCTTCCTCGCCGGGCTGATGCACGATGGCATCATCACCGAACTGAACGAGACGACGTATCCCCGCTGTTATCTGAACCGCCGCAATCCGAACGACGTCGCCCGCACCGAAAGCGTCACTTTCATTTGCACCAATAAGAAGGACGACGCTGGGCCCACGAATAATTGGATGTCCCCCGCGGACGGCAAGGCGCGAGTGCGGCCGATTCTGGAAGGCTCGATGAAGGGTCGCACGATGTTCGTCGCGCCTTACATTTTGGGCCCACAAAATTCGCCGTACAGCCGCGTGGGCGTGGAGATTACGGACAGCCGCTACGTGGTGGCGAGCATGCGCATCATGTCGCGCATGGGCAAGGCCGCGATGGATCGCATCGGCAACACCGATAATTTTGTGCCCGGCCTGCACGCTTTGGCCGGCGTGAACCCCGAACGCCGCTTTGTGATGCATTTCCCCGAAGAAAAATTAATCTGGAGCGTCGGCTCCGGTTACGGCGGAAATGCGCTGCTGGGGAAGAAATGTTTCGCTCTGCGCATCGCCAGCTGGATGGCGCGTTCGGAAGGCTGGATGGCCGAGCACATGCTGATTCTCGGCCTGGAAGCTCCCACGGGCAAAGTGACTTACATGGCCGCGGCATTTCCCAGCGCTTGCGGGAAGACGAACCTCGCGATGATGGTTTCTGCGCTGGAATCGCAGGGATATCGGGTGTGGACCGTCGGCGACGACATCGCCTGGATGCACATCGGCGCGGACGGCACTTTGCGCGCGATCAATCCTGAGAACGGATTTTTCGGCGTGGCGCCGGGAACCAATGCGCAGACCAATCCGAACGTGATGGCGGCTTTGCGGCATGATACGATTTTTACGAACGTCGCGATCAGTGGCGCGCGCGAACCTTGGTGGGAAGGTATCGGCACTCCTCCGCCGCCGGGGCTGATTGATTGGAAGGGCGAGCCGTGGTCACCGGAGAAAGGTCCGGCGGCACATCCGAATTCGCGGTACACCGTTCCGGCGCGGCAGTCGCCTTCGATTTCTGCGCACTGGGAAGATCCGCAAGGCGTGCCCATCTCCGCGATTATTTTTGGCGGCCGCCGCGAACGGCTTGCTCCACTGGTTTACGAATCGCGCAGCTGGCAGCACGGAGTTTTTGTGGGCGCGACCATGGCTTCGGAAACTACCGCGGCTACTACCGGCGCTGTGGGCGTGCCGCGGCGCGATCCTATGGCGATGATTCCCTTCTGCGGTTACAACATGGCGGATTATTTCGGGCACTGGCTCGAGATGGGGCCCAAGATCAAGCGCCCGCCGAAGATTTTCCATGTGAACTGGTTCCGCAAAGACGCCAACGGGAAATTTTTGTGGCCGGGGTATGGCGAGAACGTGCGCGTGTTGAAGTGGATGCTGGATCGGATCGAAGGACGCGCTGCGGCGACCGAGACGCCGATCGGTTTTGTGCCCGCGCCGGGCTCGCTGACGCTCGATGGTTTGGCGATTTCGCGTCCGGTGGTGGACGAATTGCTGCGCGTGGACGCGCGTGACTGGTCTGCGGAAGCGGATGCGACCGCAAAATTCTTCGA
The DNA here is from genome assembly GCA_963786205.1 of uncultured Acidobacteriota bacterium. Classification (GTDB taxonomy): domain Bacteria; phylum Acidobacteriota; class Terriglobia; order Acidiferrales; family UBA7541; genus Palsa-295. The sequence continues at coordinate 306,316 of CAWAYG010000005.1, read as the reverse complement.
AATCTTCGGCGACCGGCTGCCTGCGGAAATTCGCAGCGAGAACAAAGCGCTGCAGGACCGGCTCCACCGCACTACCGTCGCCGCGAAGTAGCTCAGCGCGCCACATAAACCCTAAACGTCTCAGCACGCCCGTCATCCTGAGCGAAGCGAAGGAACTCTCTTCGACTTGTGTTTGGCTCAGCGTCCGCGCTACCTCGCCGCACTTGTCGCGTAGGGGCTCTTCGCGCGATACCTCTTTTCGAATTCCTCGCGCGTGCACAGGGTGCGCATGTCTGTAATGCGATCCACGGCCAGGATTCCGTCCAGGTGGTCGATTTCGTGTTGCAGCAACTCGGATAGATCCCGTGCCGCGCCAGCTCGAATCTCCTGCCACTGCCCGTGCAAATCTTGATAACGCATCGTGATCTCGCGGTCGCGTTCCACCTGCATAAAAATCGAAAGAAAACTGAGGCATGCGTCCCACACCACGATCTTCTCCGCGCTGCGTTCGATAATTTCCGGATTGATTAGCGGCCACGGCTCCGCGCCGGGCAATTGCAGAAAAATCACACGCTGCGCGACGCCGATTTGCGGCGCGGCAATGCCTCGGCCGTAGCCGGTGGTCGAGCGCCAGTACGCGAGCGTGTCGGTGAGGTCTTTTACCAGCGCGGCGATCTGCGGCGACTGGGGATCGGCGACGCGCGCGGCGATTTCGCGCAATTTCGGGTCACCCAGTTGCAGCACGGTTTGAATGGCCATGAGTTCCCCTCCCCGTCGCCGGCGCTTGGAGTGCGCTAGATCTTCGACTGGTGGCCTGCGCAGCGCATCACCGGCAGCGCCGGATATTTTCGATACGCCGGATTCGTTGCTGAGAGCTCGCACAAATAAGATCTCGCGCCACGATCGGATTCGATTCGCCGGGCGTGTACGCAATCGGCGCACAGACCCGCGCGCGCCCGTTCGTGTTGTGCCTCATCCTGCGTTCCCACGCGTCGAGCATAGCACCGCTGCGTGGCTGGTGGCATCGTTGCGATAGCACGCCGCAGCTGCATTTTTGCTGTGGACATCGGCGCGGATGAGAAATATCCTCGCCTGCAGAATCCGCCCGCAAGGAGATTTCGCTCATGAGGCCACTCGCTGGAAAGTTCGCGCTCTTTATGATGTCGGCGCTGATCATCGGCGTATTCGTCGCCAGCGCTCAAATCACTACGCAAATTGTGTTCAGGATGTCGCGCCCGTTTGTAGTGGCGAACACCACTTTCCCAGAGGGCAACTTCGTGATTCGCGAAGTGCCCGGCGCCGCAAAATTGACACTGGAATTCAGCAACCCTCGCGGCGGTGCGTCCGTCAAGGTCGAAGCGGTCTCCATCCCAGGCGATCCGACAATTCATTCCGCGGAAATTGCTTTCAACAAATACACAAATCTGATGGCGCTCTCGCAAGTTTTTCCCGGCCCGGGAAAACACGGTTACCAGCTCGTTCCCGGGCAGGCTGAAAAAGACGCCGCCAAGAGCGAAAAGCCGCTGCGGCAAACCATTCCTGCTCACGGGAACTGAAGCGGTGCGACTCTCACTTTGCTGCCGCGGGGCATGTTCACTTGCAATTCCCTCTCGCCCGGTGGCTAGAATACGAATTCCTCGGGGGCCGTCCATGACCTACCACCACGTCTGGTTGCGAATGACGATTTATTTGTCATGTGTCGCATTCACTCTGCCTTTCGCGTGCGCAGGGCAGAGTGTGCCGAAGCCGCGCGTGGTGGACCTGGCCGCGGCGGGCGGCGTAACTCTGAAGGCCACCTATTTCGGCGCGGCGCAGCCCGGACCGGGCATCTTGTTGCTGCATCAGTGCAACCGCCAGCGCAAAGTGTGGGACGGTCTTGCCGAACAACTTGCTGCCGCGGGGCTTAACGTATTGACCCTGGATTTCCGCGGCTACGGAGAGAGCGGTGGCAAAAGCCCGGACCGAGCGTCGTCGGCGCAGGAAGCCGACCAAATTGTGAATCAGCAATGGCCGGGAGACGTTGACGTTGCGTTCAAATATCTGCAATCGCAGCCGGGAGTGGATCGTGGCGTGATGGGCGCCGGTGGAGCGAGTTGCGGCGTGAATCAAGCCGTGCAGCTGGCACGACGGCATCCGGAAGTGAAGTCATTAGTGCTGCTGTCGGAAAGTACTGATCGCGCGGGGCGCCAGTTCCTGCACAACTCACCGAACCTGCCGCTGTTTTTGGCGGTGGCCGATGACGATCCTGATCCCGGCGTGGTGGAGATCATGCAGTGGATCTACGATCTTTCACCGGATCCTGCCAACAAGTTCGTGCGCTATTCGGTCGGCGGGCACGGCGTGGAGATGTTTGCCGCGCACCAAGAATTGCCGGGGATGATTGTGGAATGGTTCAACGCGACGCTGCGAAATTCGCCTGCTCCGCCGGCTACCCACGCGCTCGCGCCGTGGTCCGCCGAATCCCGTTTTCTGAGCTTTGCGGACGAGCCCGATGGGTTGCACAAAGCCGAGCAGATGTTCGCGGACGCGCGGCGGGCTAACCCAAAGCCAGTATTGTTTTCGGAAGCAGTAATGAACCGGATCGGATACGGAAGTCTGGCTGCGGGCGACATCGAGGGCGCGATTGCGCTTTTTCAAATGAACGTGGCGGTCTATCCCAACTCGCCGAATGTGTACGATAGCTTGTCTGACGCTTATCTCGCCGATGGACAAACAGATCTGGCGCGCCAGAATGCGCAGAAGGCGTTGGAACTTTTGGCTTCGGACACAGCGGACAGCGCGCCACGCCGCGATGACATCAAGGCGAGCGCCGAGCAGAAACTGAAGCAGCTCGGCAGCCCCGCCCAATAACTCCTGCCACTGCAATCACCCGCGCGCTGTACGAAGCGCTCTGTTTGCTCTTGTGCTATCTTACCGACTATGTTATCATCAGTCGTGCGCTAATTTCATCACGACAAGGGGGATACATGGTCAACGCTGCTCGCGCTTCCGTACCCCGCGCGACGGCCCCGCCCCCCACTCGCCAATTTCTAATCGGCTGTACCGCAATTAGAAACGCCCGCAACTCCCCTGAAAACAACACGTTGAATTTTTCTAATCGGTCGAAAATACGATGCTTTGGTGCGCATATCGCGCCCTACAACTCACCGATCACGACTCAAAAATCAGCCGTCGCCAGCTCGCATCGGTACTTCCCGCAATTTCTAATCGCTAGTCGTCGATTATTAGAAATCGAGCTAACCCGCTCACAACAAACGAGAAAACATTTTCTAATCGCTCGTTTTTCGGGCATTTCGGAGCTTGCTCCGTACCTCACCAATCACAGCTCGCCAATCGCGCCATTTCGACTCGATACAAACGAACGCGAAAAAACCTAACCCGTTCACAACAAACAAGAAAACCATTTGTATTCGATACTTTTGAGCGGTATACAGGCTTTCTTTTCGCTACTCTTGCGCGCTTCTTCGCCTACCTACTGCATTTCGAGATTCGCCAATCCCCAATCGCCACGGTAGAATTGGCGGCCTATGACTAAGAATCTTGCTCCCACCTTGCGCTCCTTGCTGCCGCTGGCAGCAGGCGTGGCATTCGCTGTAGCCACACTTTGCCCGCTGGCGGCAAATCAGCACTCGGCTGCGGCGGCACAGTCCGCCGCTGCGACGACTGCAAAATCCGCGTCGTCCTCGAAACCTTATGTGGTGTCGGACCTTGCCGAGCGCGTTGCGAAATTCAAATTGGTCCACATGCCTTTCAATTCTGCTGGGCTTAGCGCGCGCGAAAAGGAAATGGTTGCGAAATTGGTGGATGCTTCCGGACTCCTTGATTGCATTTACTGGCGGCAGAACGACCCGGAAGGCTTACAGCTGTATCTTTCGCTCGCGAACAGCAAAGCTCCGCAGGATTTATTGCTGCGCCGCTATTTGAAAATTAATGGAAGCCGTTTCGATCTGATTGATGATGACAAGCCGTTCGTCGGCACCCGGCCCATGCCACCGGGGCGCGGATTTTACGGATTTCAGATTAGCAGAGAGGCTTGGGAAGTCTTGGGGCCCCCGCGGTCCCAGAGTGAGGTTGTTGATCTTGTGCAGAATCTCGCGAAACAAAATCCTGGAGTCCTGAACCCATACACCATCGTGACTTACACGCAAGCGGATGTCGGCACAGGTTTGACTAGCATCACTCCGTATCACGTCGCGTTCCACGAATTCCTGGAGCCGATGGCGAAGGACCTGCGCGAGGCTGCGGCGCTGAGCGACGATGCGGCGTTTGCGAAATTTCTGCGGCTGCGAGCTGACGCGCTGCTAACGGATGATTACTATGCGAGCGACATTGCGTGGCTCGATCTCGAAAATCCGAAATTCGATGTCGTATTTGCGCCTTACGAGGTTTATGACGATTCGCTGCTCGGCGTGAAGACGACCTACGGCGCTTCGGTGATGATTCGCAACGACGCGGAGAGCGAGAAGCTGGCGCTGTATCAGAAATACGTTCCCGATTTGCAGGAAGCGCTTCCCTTGCCCGCCGCCGATCTGCCTTCGAAGCGCGGCAAGCAATCGCCCATGGAAGTGGTGGATTCGCCCTATCGCGCCGGGGATTTGCTGCACGGCTATCAGGCCGTGGCTGACAATTTGCCGAACGACCCGCGCATTCACGAAGAAAAAGGCTCGAAGAAAATGTTCTGGAAGAATTTCATGGACGCGCGGGTGAACTACATCATTTTGCCGCTGGCGCAGCGCACGATGCGTTCCGATCAGGCGGCGATGGCCAGTGGCGAGGGTTATCTGGCCGATACGATCATGCACGAGATTTCGCACGGGCTGGGGCCGGCGTTCGCGCACACGGCGCAGGGCAAAGTGCAGATTAATGAGGCGATCGGGTCTTCCTATTCCGCGCTCGAAGAATCGAAGGCCGACGTGGTGGGCGAATTTTGCTACGGCTGGCTGATTGACCACGGCGCGCTGCCGAAGGAGCGGCGCAATATTACGTATGCGTCTTACGTGGCGGGAATTTTTCGCACCGTGCGGTTTGGCGTCGCGGAGGCGCATGGCGCGGGGGAGATCATGCAGTTCAATTATTACGTGAAACAGGGCGCGATCAGCCGCGACTCGGCGACGGGATTGTATGTGATTGATTTCAACAAGATGCCGGCGGCGATTGCGTCGCTCGCGAAGGAATTGCTGGAGCAGGAAGCGACCGGGGATCGCGCGCGCACCGATGCGTGGTTCAAGAATTATGGCACGATGCCGCCGGAATTGAGCGCGCTACTGGCGAAGACGATCGATATACCCGTGGATATTGATCCCGAATTCGATTTTCATCCGGTGCTCAAGTGAGAGGGTGAGCAGGTTTCGTAGCGGCGCACTTCAGTGCGCAATCGACGCCGCGGCGCGGAACAATGGCGGTCTGAAGCCCGCCGCTACAAAATCTCTTGAATCTCGGCGTCGATGGAGATGTGAGTTTGGGCGAAGCCGCTGATTTGGAAGGATTGGCCGGCAGCTTTGCTGAAGTGAAAAAACCGGCTGATGTGGTAATCCTCGTCGAGGACATCGAAAATGCGCTCGGTCTCTTCGTGCGAAAGGCCGAGCGATTCGATGGGCACCGATTTTCCGTAGGCGCCCGCTGCCGCCAGATATTTGTCAATTACGCTGCGCAAGTTCATGGTCAGATCCAGACGTACGCGCCGGCTGCGCCGTACGGCAAATTCATGTAGAACACGTTTGCTTCCACGATGCGCTCGAACGCGGCAAGCAAGTTGCGCGCACCGTGCCGTGCGCACAGCGTGAGGCCGGGCGCGGCGCCGACTTGCTCCACTTCATCCAGGCTCGCGATTTGCTGGTGCGAAAACCAGAGCCAAGTGGCGGCGAAACCGCACTCCGCGCAGGCGCCGCCCGGTTGCGCGAGCCGCTGGCCAATCGCTTCCGAAACTTCCGGCCGTAATCCTACAGGTTCGAAATCCGGCTGTGCCACGAAAAAATACTGCGAGAATATTTCCGCGTCCGGCTCGAAGGCTACCACGCGCCCAGGGAACGATTCCAGTTCCCTCGCCACGGCGTCGCTGAGGCATTCGCGGCAGAGCGTGATTTCCGGGCGCGGCGGCTCGCGCTTGGTGCTGCGTTTCCCGCGAAGATAAAGCGTGTCCGGCAGCAGCGTGGCAATCCAATCGCATTCCTCGCCGAGATGTATGCATTCGGGCGGCGTACCTTTCAGCCACGCCCACCAATTGTGGCTGCGCGGCAGCAACTCAATTGCGGGATACGCTTCGTCGTACGAGATGCTCGCCAAGGGTGCCGATCCGATACTTGCTTGCGACGCCGTATGGTAGCAGATTGCCGGAGCCAAGTGTCTAAGCGCTGCGTTCGGGCGTTTGTCCGTGCGGAGGGCATCGGCTATCATAGATGGCGTTGGGCGTCACACTCGCAATATTCAATTTTGTTCGTTAAGCGAACAGGGAGGATCTCGCATGGCAATCTCGGTAGGGGCGGCCGCTCCGGATTTTACGTTGAAGGATCAGAGCCAGAAGGAAGTGAAGCTTTCGGATTTTCAAGGGAAGAAAAACGTGGTGATTGTTTTCTATCCGCTGGATTGGAGCCCGGTGTGCACGAACGAGCACGCCTGCTTCGTCAACGATATGAAGCGTTTCGAGCAGCTGGATGCGCAGGTGTTGGGCATCAGCGTGGACAGCGCGTGGTCGCACAAGGCGTTTGCCGAGAAAATGGGGATTCATTATCCGTTGCTGGCGGATTTTCAGCCACGCGGCGCGGTGGGCGAAAAATTCGGCGTGTATCTGGCGGAAAAAGGCATAACGGGACGCGCCATCGCGATTGTGGATCGCTCCGGAAAAATCGCGTGGTTCAAGAATTACGATATTCCCGCGTTGCCGGATTTGAAGGAAGTTGCGGACGCGCTCGCGAAAGTGAATTAGTTAGTTGCACGCCGCGCGCTGGCGCGTGCGGCCGCGGCAGGCGCTGCGTTTTTATTTGGGCGCAGCGTCTTTGTTGGGCACAGGCTTTGACGATTCCGTTGGCGAGTCAACCAGCGGTTGCGAAAATGTGCGGACGTAATCCACGAGTTGCCAGCGTTCCTCTTCGCTTAGCTTGCCTTTAAACGCCGGCATGGGGCGATGGCCTTCCGAAATCTTCCAGAAGAGTTCTCCGTCGGTCAACTTGCTCATGGAGTGCGCGTCTGTGAAATCAGACGGCGCGACCGATAGCTTCTCGGCGCGTTCCCCTTTTCCGTTGCCGTCTTCGCCGTGACAATTCTGGCAGCGGTCCTGGTAGGTGCTCATGCCTAATCCAATGGCTTTCGGCGTGGCAGGATAGGGATTCGGCATTTGTCTGGCCTTTTCGGGCGCAGTCCAGTCGCTGAGGGAATAGACGACCACGCTCCCCGCGACGGCGACGATCGCAAATGCCACGAAGATTCCGAGCAGGTTGGGTTTGAATCCGGAGTTGGGCTTGCGTTCAGCGAGTTTGTCGGACGCCATGATTCGCGGGTTTGCCTGTGGAGCTTTGTTGCTCCGAGAAAATCTTCGCATTCTGGTGGGGGATTTTCAACCCGGGGCGAAGGGTTTCAGTGCGCGGCGTGGATGGCCTGGTACACCGAGATCAGAACAATGACCATCATGGCTCCAACGTAAACGCGCAGAGCCCAGAGCAGGGCCTTGGTGCCGAACGAAAGATTCATGCGGCCGAAATGAGTGCGGCGCTTGGCGGCGACAACTTGGTCCGCTTCGAGCAGGGAGAGGACGGCCCGAGGATCCTGCAAGCTCAGTTGTTCGGGCTTGACGTCAACAGGTACGTCAACCGGCGCCAGCGCGCTTTGATTTTCAGGAACTTCCGCGTAGTGTGAATCCAATTTCGTTCCTCCCGAACACTCTGCCAATTCCCGGCGAAACATTCGCCAGCGAAAAAAGTTTATCCGCCCAGCCATTTCGGGAACACGGTTGCGAGGCCGAAGCCTAACCCGGCAATGATCAGCAGGACGGTGACGGCGACGCCCGCGACGTTGGCCCAGAAACCATTCACGTGCTCGCCCATTACTTCCGGATCGTTTACCAGCAGCAGCAGAAAGGCCAGCGCCGGAGGCATCGCCAGGACGGCGATGACGTTGACCGTCAGGACTACGAACTCGAGCGGAAAGCGCGGAATCAGTACGAGAGCCGCGGCGGCGCAGGCCGAGCCGAACAGTGTTAGATAAAATGGCCACGCATCGCGCAGAGGGCGATTCAAGCTGTGGCCGGTTTGCATCACTTCACCGAAGGCGTAGGCGGACGACGTGGAGATGGCGATGGCGGCGACGATGCCGGCTTCGAAAATGCCGAGGGCGAAAAGCGCGGCGCCGGTGTGGCCGATTAACGGCTCGAGCGCTTCCGCGAATTGCGCCGCTTGAAAATCCGCGGCGTTGATTCCGTGATGAAACAGCGGCACGGTGGCCAGAATCGCGGCGATGGCGAAAACGGAGGCAAGCAGAGCGCCGAGGAGCGTATCGAAGCGGCCGGCGCTGATATCGCGCGGTTGCATTCCTTTATCCACGACCGCGCTTTGTTGAAAGAAAAGCATCCACGGGGTGACAGTGGCGCCGATGGTGGCGAGGATCAGCAGGAGAATTTCGTAGCGGCCTCCACCGGGAAACGGCATCCAGGTGAGCATGGCGTGGCCGACGGAATGCCAATCGGGGCGTGCGAGGATCGCCGCGGGAATAAAAAGGCCGTTGAAGATGGCGAGGCTGAGCGTGATTCGTTCCCAGGTCCAATAGCGGCCGGTGGTGATGGCTGCGACGACGATGACGAGCGCGCCGCCTACGGCGATCGCCGGACGAACGCCGAAGAAGCCCAGGCCGGCGCGCACCCCGATGAATTCGGTGACCAGGGTGAGGAAATTTCCGAAGATCAGATCGCCCATGGCGAAAAATCCCCAGAATTTTCCGAAGCGATCGAAGATCAGCTCGGCGTGGCCACGATGAGTGACGGCGCCGAGGCGCACCGTCATTTCCTGAACGATGAATCCCATAATAAAGGTGAGCACAACGAACGGAATGAAGAAGCCGACGCCATAGCGCGAGCCGTCCGCGGAATAGGAGAGCATGCTGGGGGCGTCGTTCTCGCCGAGGAAAACCAGAACTCCGGGGCCTACCAGCAGCCATAACAGACGGATGCCTCCGAATTTCTTGGCACGCCCTTTGAATCGCGCACGCGCCACTTCCCAGCGATCGCGAGCGCGGTCCACGTCTTCGTGAGTTACGAGACCGATTAGCTCCGGCGCTGCAGCAGACGCCACGGCGGATTCCGTCGTCGGGTGGGCCATCTGACCAGCGAGGAGGGTGGAATTTTTGTCAGGAGCGTCCATAGGTTAACCTAGCTAAACTCTGAGTATAAACTACGCTTAACCATCGGGAAGGTCAATGGTTCTGGCAGAATGCGAGAGTAAAAACTAATCCAGGGCAATTCCCTGCTCTGCTATAGTGAACGAGAAATCCCTGGAGGAGTGGGCCAATGAGCGAGCCGGCGAATCAGCAGCAAAAGCAACAAGTGCAGATCAAGGCGGACGAAAAGGAATTACTGGGGCAATATTCGAATCTGGCGGTGATCCATCACAACGGCGAAGAGTTTACGCTGAATTTCATATATTTATTTCCCAGCGTGCCGCAGGGTAAGCTGATCGCCAGCGTGATTTTAAGTCCAGCGCACGCCAAGCGGTTGCTGCAGGCGTTGAAGGAAAATGTGGCGCGGTTTGAAGCGCAATTTGGGACTTTGCCGGAAGGTTCGGGGCCGGCGCCGGAGACGAATTTCGGATTTGTACAGTAGGGCGCTGAGGAACGTCTGGATTGCGGCTGAGTCTAAACCGCCCGCCTACCCTAAGTTCGCTGACGCGAACTCAGGGTGAACAGGCGGCCGCTGCATAGTCAAAAGCAACGGCAAAGGCGCCCAGCTAAAGAGTCTGTGTGGCAACTGGGGTTGACGCGTCTCGTATACTGCGGGTGAGAGGTGCGCGATGCCTAGCTTTTACGATTACAACCCGGAGCAAGCTTATCTGCTGCCGCCGAGCGTGCGGGATGTATTGGGAGAGAACCATTTGTGTTTTTTCGTGAGTGGCGTCGTAGAGCGCTTGGAGCTGAGCGAGCTCGAGCGCAGCTACAGCGAGGAAGGACATCCGGCGTACCACCCGTTGCTGATGTTGAAGGTCTGGCTGTACGCCTATGCGCTGGGGGTGACGAGCGCGCGGCGCCTGGAGCAACGCATTCGGGAAGATCTGGCCTTTCGTTATTTGGCCGGCGGCGCGACGCCGGATTACTGGGCTTTGAACGAATTTCGCAAGCGCCAGGGGCGGGCGATCAACCAGGTGTTTACGCAAGTGGTGGAGACGGCGCGCGCGGCGGGGATGGGACGATTGGGACACGTGGCGATTGATTCGACGCGCGTGGCGGCGAACGCCGCGGCGGATTCGACCGAGACGATCCAGAGACTGCGCGCGGAGCGGGCCAAGATTCGGCGCGAGATTCGGCGTTGGCAGAAGCAATGCGCTGCCGACGATCCGAACGAAGCACCGGGAACGGAGTTGGGAGCCGAGCAGATGCAGCGGTTGCAAGAGCGGTTGGCCGAGATTCCGCGGCGGATGGAGCGGCTGCAGAAGGCGGGAGTGCAGCGGCTGTCGCGGACGGATGAGGAGAGCCGCTTTCTGCGCGAACGAAAAGGATTCGTGCTGGGATATACGGCCACGGTGGCGGTGAGCGAGGATCATCTGATTGTGGCGCAGCAGGTGAATCAGGAGACGACGGACCACGGGTTGTTGCTGCCGCTGGTGCAGGCGGTGGAGCGAGAGTGTGGGGAACGGCCGCAGCGCGTGTTGGCGGACAGCGGATTTTTCACGATTGCGAATGTGCGTCAGCTGGAAGCGGCGGGGATGGATGCCTATGTGCCCGACACCAACAGCGCGCGCGAACTGAACGGGCGCGGGCGCGGAGGCTTTCATGGACGAGCGCATGATCCGGTGCATCGGCGCTTGCGCGCCAAGCTGCGCAGTCCGGCGGGACGCGCGGTGTATGGGCGACGCAAAGCGATTGTGGAACCGGTGTTTGGAGTGCTGAAGCAACAGCGAGGAATGCGGCAGTTTCGGCGGCGCGGGTTGGCGCGCGTGGCGGTGGAGTTCAGCTTAGCCGCAATCGCCTACAATCTGACGCGCCTGTGGAAGCAGCGGGCCGCCTGATATCAGCGCGAGCGCAGCCGGTCGAACAGCATCGACCGCCACCGGGCTGAGGTCGGCATGCCACAGCCCCGGAAACACAAAGTCAGCGCAAATTGCCACACAGGCTCCTGAAGAGTCTGTGTGGCAACTGGGGTTGACGCGTCTCGTATACTGCGGGTGAGAGGTGCGCGATGCCTAGCTTTTACGATTACAACCCGGAGCAAGCTTATCTGCTGCCGCCGAGCGTGCGGGATGTATTGGGAGAGAACCATTTGTGTTTTTTCGTGAGTGGCGTCGTAGAGCGCTTGGAGCTGAGCGAGCTCGAGCGCAGCTACAGCGAGGAAGGACATCCGGCGTACCACCCGTTGCTGATGTTGAAGGTCTGGCTGTACGCCTATGCGCTGGGGGTGACGAGCGCGCGGCGCCTGGAGCAACGCATTCGGGAAGATCTGGCCTTTCGTTATTTGGCCGGCGGCGCGACGCCGGATTACTGGGCTTTGAACGAATTTCGCAAGCGCCAGGGGCGGGCGATCAACCAGGTGTTTACGCAAGTGGTGGAGACGGCGCGCGCGGCGGGGATGGGACGATTGGGACACGTGGCGATTGATTCGACGCGCGTGGCGGCGAACGCCGCGGCGGATTCGACCGAGACGATCCAGAGACTGCGCGCGGAGCGGGCCAAGATTCGGCGCGAGATTCGGCGTTGGCAGAAGCAATGCGCTGCCGACGATCCGAACGAAGCACCGGGAACGGAGTTGGGAGCCGAGCAGATGCAGCGGTTGCAAGAGCGGTTGGCCGAGATTCCGCGGCGGATGGAGCGGCTGCAGAAGGCGGGAGTGCAGCGGCTGTCGCGGACGGATGAGGAGAGCCGCTTTCTGCGCGAACGAAAAGGATTCGTGCTGGGATATACGGCCACGGTGGCGGTGAGCGAGGATCATCTGATTGTGGCGCAGCAGGTGAATCAGGAGACGACGGACCACGGGTTGTTGCTGCCGCTGGTGCAGGCGGTGGAGCGAGAGTGTGGGGAACGGCCGCAGCGCGTGTTGGCGGACAGCGGATTTTTCACGATTGCGAATGTGCGTCAGCTGGAAGCGGCGGGGATGGATGCCTATGTGCCCGACACCAACAGCGCGCGCGAACTGAACGGGCGCGGGCGCGGAGGCTTTCATGGACGAGCGCATGATCCGGTGCATCGGCGCTTGCGCGCCAAGCTGCGCAGTCCGGCGGGACGCGCGGTGTATGGGCGACGCAAAGCGATTGTGGAACCGGTGTTTGGAGTGCTGAAGCAACAGCGAGGAATGCGGCAGTTTCGGCGGCGCGGGTTGGCGCGCGTGGCGGTGGAGTTCAGCTTAGCCGCAATCGCCTACAATCTGACGCGCCTGTGGAAGCAGCGGGCCGCCTGATATCAGCGCGAGCGCAGCCGGTCGAACAGCATCGACCGCCACCGGGCTGAGGTCGGCATGCCACAGCCCCGGAAACACAAAGTCAGCGCAAATTGCCACACAGGCTCTAAAGCTGGCCGCTACAAAGGCAAAACCTCAGCCCGGCACAATCGTTGCGCAAACTGGATAGATCGGCACGGCGGGACGGAAGTTTAGTTTGCGTGGGATTCGGCGACGACCCAGTTACCGGTTGGCTCGAGGAATTCCAGACCTACTGCAAAACCTGATTGCAGAGTTGCCTGGCAGTAGGCGACGCGCGCGATGGCGCGAAATGCGCCGGTGAGAGTCGAGATCGTCAGCCGATCATTTATGTTCCAGCGGCGCGTGCTGAGGACGCGAGCGCCGTGCAGGCTGACGTTTTCCGTGAACGTGGTTTCCGTGCCGGGCAGCGCGGGATGACCGGTAATGTGCACGCCTACTTCCATTGGGACGCGCGTCTCGCGACGTGGACCGACGGAAGTCTTTGGGATCCCCATCCCAAATCGCATCTTCAATGCTTCCCCTTTCTATAAACAGGCCGCTACATGCCCCAGGCGAAATTTTTTCTGGCCCTTGCCCTTCATGCGGTACAGCGCGCGATCGGCAGCGCCTAAAAGCTTTTCGATGGTGGTGCCGTCGTCGGGATACACGGCGACACCCACGCTGACGGTGATCGCAGGCTGCTGGCCATCATTTTTAAGCTGCTCGCAGATGCGCGCGGCTGCTTGCGCGGCGTCTGCTTCGCTGGATTCGGGGAGGATGAGGGCAAATTCATCGCCGCCGTAACGGGCCGGAGTGTCAATCGCGCGGCTGCCGTCTTCCAGCGCCTTGCCGAGGCGCTTGATGGCGCGGCTGCCGGTGAGATGGCCAAAGCGGTCGTTGATTTTCTTCAACTCGTCCAAATCAAAAAGCAGCACGGCGAAACCGCGGTTGGTGCGGCGCGAACGCTGGATTTCGGTCTCGAGCACTTCGACGAGGCGGCGGTGATTGGCCAGGCCGGTAAGTGGATCGGAAGCGGCTAGCTGGCTGACTTGATCGAAAAGTTGGGCATTATCGAGCAGCGTGCCACCGAGCACGATGACGTAGCTCATCACCATCATGAAATGCGCGAGCGTGTAAGGAGCGTCGAGATGGTGCTGCGATTCGCTCATGGTGACGTGGCACAGGACGTTTAACGCTGCAGCAAGAAACAACGCGCGATCCAAATACGCGCCGACGCGGTTCAGGCGGCGGGCGTAGCCGATCGTCGCAGCAAGATAGATCGCCGCGGGCAGAAGATCCGCGGGACGCGGAATGATGGCGCCGGGATGAATCTTGGGCGCGTGCGGCAGCATGAAATAGAAGACGCTGGTGAGATAAGCGACGCCGCCCACCATCAGAGTGGCAGCGGCCATTTCCTTGGCGGGTTCGCGAGCGATGGGGATGCGGCGTTCGACAGCCAGAGCGGCGAGCAGCAGAACTCCGAGCAGCGTGCGGCCAGCCAGCCAGCCGTAGGAAATTGAATCTCCGGGCGTGGGAGTGACCAACATGCCGCGATAGAACGTCATGCTGGTGCCGGCTTCGATGAGGCCTGCCAGCACAAAGCCAAATGCAAGGATGAGCGAGATTCGATCGTGAGTGCCACGGAAGCGGACCAGGGCGTTGGCTGCGAAGGTGAAGCCGATCAGGCTTCCGGCCATCTGCAAGTAGGTGTCTAGGAGCGGGTCCGCCTGGTAGCCGGAGTTGCGCAGAACCCAGAGGGAAACCACAAACGCGCCTCCTGCGATCGTCCATAGGAGGACGAGGCGGAAGCGATGAAGAAGACCCCAAAAACTGCCCGAACGAGCCACAATTCCCCCGAGAAAACGACACTTGCCCGCGAAGTACGGAGCAAGCGAGATGCCGTTCGTTCTATTGGTTCTAGTACTAGTTAAGATGATTTTTTTGTTATTGATGGCGGAACACGCGCGCCGAGCATGGCTATGCTCGGCGCGCAACTACTCGCGGCGTTGGGTAAAAACGTTACACTCTGTTGCGGGGACTACCCAGAACTAGTGGCTCAGGACTTGGCCGGTGGAGGAGGTAGCTCGTGGGCCTGGACTACGCTTTGGAAGCTGGAGCGTTTATGCGAGCCGTCGCAAAACGGTTTGCGTTCCGAGAAACCACAACGGCAAAGGCCGATCTTGGTCCGGCCGCCTAGACCGTAGGCATGGCCATCCTGGTCCACTACTTCGACTTCACCGTCAATCAGCAACGGGCCGTTATTCACAACTGTAACTTTTACGTCTGGCATTCGATCCTCCGATCGAGACTGGCTAGATTTTGGCCGCGGGGCGCGCGCCGAGGGCGCATGGTGGTCGGGGCCGATCAGTACTTCGGCACCGAGGGGTCCACATCGTCGGACCAGGCAAGGATACCACCCTTTAGGTTCAGAATTTTGCGAAAGCCCGCGCGCTGCAGGAACTCGACGGCTTCAGCGGAACGCTTTCCGCTGCGGCAGTGGGCTACGATTTCGCGGGAGCTATCGAGTTCGTTCACACGTTTCGAAAGATCGCCGAGCGGGATCAAGTGGCCGCCCAGATTGCAGATTTGATATTCGTGGGGTTCGCGAACGTCGAGGATGTAGAGATCGTCGCCGCGATCCAGGCGCGCTTTCAGTTCGCGCGGAGTGATTTCGGGGACGGAGGTTTGCGGCGCGGGGGCTTCTTCGCCGCGAATGCCGCAGAACTCGACGTAGTCGATTAATTTCGTAATGCTTGGATTCGTGCCGCAGAGCGGGCAATCGGGATTTTTGCGCAGCTTTAGTTCGCGGAAGCGCATGGCGAGGGCATCGAAGAGCAGCAGCCGGCCGACGAGCGGTTCGCCGGCGCCGATGATGACCTTCAGCGTCTCGGCCGCTTGAATCGAGCCGACAATTCCAGGCAGCACGCCGAGCACGCCGCCTTCGGCGCAGGATGGCACCAGGCCCGGAGGAGGCGGCTCGGGATACAGGCAGCGGTAGCACGGGCCATCGGGATAACCGAAGACGGTTACCTGGCCTTCGAAACGAAAAATGGAGCCGTAAACATTGGGCTTGCCGAGCAGCACGCACGCGTCGTTGACGAGATAGCGCGTGGGGAAATTGTCGGTGCCGTCCACGATGATGTCGTAGTCTTTCAGGATGTCCAGTGCGTTGTCGCTGGAGAGATGCGTTTCGAAAGTGTCAATTTGAATGTCGGGATTCAGGTCACGCAGGCGATCGCTGGCTGCGGCGATTTTCGGACGGCCTACGTCTTTGGTGCCGAACAAAATCTGGCGTTGCAGGTTCGTGGAATCTACTGTGTCGAAATCCACCAGGCCGATGCGGCCTACTCCGGCTGCAGCGAGATAAAGCCCTAGCGGTGCGCCTAGTCCGCCCGTGCCGATGCAGAGCACTTTGGCCTGCTTGAGCTTGAGCTGACCTTTCATGCCGACTTCGGGCATGATCAGGTGGCGGCTGTAGCGCAGGATTTCTTCTTTGGAAAGCGAGACCGGCGCGCTTGCGGGCGCTGGATTCGCGGAAATTTCTGATTTCGTGGCCATTGCAAAACTCTCCCGGTTAATTGTGTCCGCCGCCGGCAATCGAGGGCACGATGCTGACGATATCGCCGTCGCGAAGCTGCGTCTGATCTTTTTGCAGGTAACGGATGTCTTCGTCGTTCACGTAGACGTTCACGAAGCTGCGCAATTTGCCGTCGTCAGAATAGAGGTGCTTTTTCAGGTCGCCGAAACGCAGCGTGAGGCCGCTCAGAGCTTCAGCCACGTTGTTGGCCTGCAATTCGACGCTTTCCTGTTTGCCGGCGTACGCGCGCAGGGGCGTGGGGATGATCACTTTCACTGGCATTCGCGTTCCTCCTGCCGGCCTGGGCTTGTGCTAAACATCCGTGGCGCAGCGATTCGGGTTTGGCGGAATACTTTAACTTAGATGCTGGCAGAGTGGCCGGAAGATTCAATGGCCTCGGAGTCGTAGGCGGAGCGGTCGTCGCGCAGGCGCCAGGAATTCATGTCGCGCGGCTGGCCGGATTGCACGCTGACGATGATGTAGCTGTACCAGGGCCAGGCGTGTTCGCGATCGAATTCGCTGGGGCGCGCGGGGGCGTCCGGATGCGAATGATACCAGCCGATCAGTTCGATATTTTTTACGCGCGCGGTTTTCTCGGCTAGTTGCACGTCGCCGGGCGTTACTTCGAAGCGATTACGCGGCGAATCGTCGCGGCGATTGGCTAGCGGCAGCAGCGCAAGGACTTCGCGCGAGCCATCGCCATCGCGGCCGAGAATGGCGCCACAACATTCGTAGGGGTAGGTTTCGACGCCGTGGGCGCGGATTTGGGCTGCGAGTTCTTCGCGGACTTTCAGCAGCGGGGCGCTCATGCTTCGCTCCAAAATTGTTCGGTGAGGTATTTTTCGCCGGAGTCGGGGAATACGGTGACGATTACGGCGCGCTCGCCCGCGGGTAAGCGTCGGGCAACTTCCATGCAGGCCCATAACGCGGCGCCGGAACTGACACCGCCTAGGATGCCTTCTTCGCGCGCGAGGCGGCGTACGAGTTTGTGAGCATCTTCGGTGCGCACAGCAAGGTCTTCATCGGCGAGGTGCGCATCGTAAATGCGCGGGACGATGGCGGTGGCGAGGTGCTTCAATCCTTCCAGACCGTGAAAGCCGGAGTCGGGCTGGAAACTGATGCAGCGGATTGCGGGGTTAAATTCCTTCAGGCGGCGAGTGGTGCCTACGAATGTGCCGGTAGTGCCTAGCCCAGCGACGAAATGAGTGATGGTGCCGTTCGTTTGCTGCCAGATTTCAGGGGCCGTGGTGGTGTAGTGCGCGGCGGGATTCGCTGGGTTGCTGTATTGGTCCGGATAGAAATATTTTTCGCGATCCGATTCGTAGATTTCGCGCACGCGGCGGATTGCGCCGTCGGTGCCTTCGTCGCCGGGCGTATAGACGATGTCCACGCCGTAGGCTGCGAGAATGTGTTTGCGTTCGGGCGAGGCGCTGGTGGGGAGGCAGAGTTTGACGCGGTAGCCGAGCGCGGCGCCGATCATGGCGTAGGCGATGCCGGTGTTGCCGCTTGTTGCGTCGAGAATTATTTTGCCGGGGCGGAGATCGCCGGAGCGTTCGCCGGCGCGGATCATAGAATAGCCTGCACGATCTTTCACCGAGCCGCCGGGATTGAACCATTCGGCTTTGGCGTAAAATTCTACGTTGGGTAAGCCAGTGACTATTCGCTCGAGCCGCAGGAGTGGAGTGTTGCCGATGCGGTCGAGCAGATGTTCGCCGACTTTGGCTTTGGCGGCGGTGGCTGGGTCGTGCGCGACGACTGTCGGTTTGTTGGCTGGGTTCACGGTGCGTCGTTCCTGTCTTAAGCTAAGGCTCGGGCGAGTAATTCGACGTGTTTCGCTACGAGAGGCTGCGAGCCTGCGGTTTAGATGCCGCGACAAACCCCGGATATTCAGGCATCTTCAGTCAGTCTAACAGACTGCGGGTACGGTTCAGATTGAAACTGGGCCAGCAATATTCGCATAGGATTGCTGCGGCGGCAAATTGGTGGGAGGGCTTGGCTGGTTGTAGCGATTTTTGTCTTTACAGGCAGGCAGACGAGTCCCTATTCTGGAGTGGCCATGTGGTATGTGAACAAACTATTCGATCAGCCGACCGTGGAATCGATTTCCGCGAAGGGCTTCCTGGTGCGCAATTCCGGCGGCGTCGTGCGCATTGAAAAATATAATTGCGGGGCGGAGCTGCGCAAGACGCCGGAAGGCGTTTTCCAGATGACTGAGATTCCCTGCGTCATGATGCAGGGGCAATTTACGTCGCTGTGGGATGCGGGGTATCAGAAATTTCTGATCGGGCATGAAGGGAAGAAATTTCCGGTACACGTGCATCAGCTGGGCGATTTGCGGCGATTCAATGAAGAATTGCGCACGGCGTTGGGAGTGCCGACGTATTACAACGAAGCGCTGGGCTCGACTTGCGCGTTCAGCGTGTATGACCGGGTGAAGGGGCGCCCGGGCGATGTGCCGGATGAGAGTGTTGGGGCGCACGAAGACTCAGAGCACTAAACCTCGTTTGAATTCCACTGAAGGTGAAAGAAAAAGCACATCCCTTGCTCCGCTCGGAATGACAGTTTCGTCAGGCCCCCGCAAGCTCCGCAGGAGTCCGTCAACGTTAGGTTGAAAGATCCCTCGATGGTCCTCAACCAGTGAAACCTGCCCGCTACAAAACTGCTTTGCAACCACGCTTAGGGCTTTGCGTTTTCGAGGTGACGGCGAAGTCGTGCCACGTCCACGCGATGTTGCGTGAAAAATTGCGCGCCGATGAAAATTACCGGGACATCGTTGGTGTAACGGGCATGCAGCGTGGGATCGTCGTCAATGTCCACTTCTTGCAGGCGGGCGCCCAGCGCAGCCAGGATCGGTGCCATTGCAGACTTAGCTTCTTCGCAGAGGTGGCAGCCTTCGCGCATGTACATGGTGACGTCGCGCGGGGCGGCGAGGGCTAAGCGGCCTTCTTCGGGGCGGCGGTAGAAATCGCTGCCGCCGTCGGGAGTGAGGAGTCCTTGCTTCACTAGATCTGTTACCGCGTCGAGCACGGCTTCGCGTTCACCTGGATCGTTGCTTCCGACGAATTCGAAGAGCGTATGCAGATCGAGCGTAGGGCGTTCGAGTTGGTCGAAGGTGGAGAGAATGCGTTGCGCGACGGTTTGCATGGCGTTTGTAGGCACGAGATTTTTCGAGCGTCGTCGCGTTATGGTTTGATCGTGTAGAACTGCTGAAACGGGCCGATGGACGGATAAAATGCGCGTGAGCGATAGAGTTCGGCGATCTGGCGGATGTGGCCCAGGTCGTGGAACGCCCACTCGTTCATTAGTTGGCCGACGGTGATCGGTCCGATTTTGGCGTGTTGCCCGCCGCGCGCGAGAACAGCTGACGGCACGTAACGCAACGCGGAAAGGCTGCGGTCGCGCTCGTGGCAGAATTTTTTCAGATTTTCGCGGGCTTTGGTGGCGGAGTAACGGCCTGCGGCGTACGCGCCATTCTGATCGTAGGCATCGAGCTGTGGGTTAGTTTTTTCGAGCATTAACTGGATGCGGTCGCGGAAGCCTACGACTTCCACGTCCGCCAGATGCGCTAGTACCTCGCTGATCGACCAGCGATCGGGGGCGGGCTTCCAGTGCAGCTGTTCGTCGGTGGCGGCCCAAACGATTTTTTCTATGATGATTGGAGTTTGCTCCAGGACGGGTAGGCCCGGCAGAGCGTCCGGGCTTGGAGTGGCGGCCATGAAATCCTCCCGAAAAGCGGCGCAGAAATTCTTTTATACAGGAATGCGCAGAGGTTGTCGAAGGGGCGCTTGTGCGGGGCGGTGGCGCGTGGTACACCGAAGTGCAGGGTTTCGCCGAGGGACGCGCGCTGATCGAGGCGCAGCGGAATACGAGGTGCAGCGGCATGGCGCAGGTTCTGGCTTTGGTGGACGATTTATTTTTTCAGGCGAAGATTCTGGAGACTGCGAAGCATTTGGGAATCGCGGTGCGCACCAGCACGACGAGCGACGCGCTGCTCGCGGAGATTGCGAAGGAAACGCCGAAGCTGGTGATTGTGGACCTGAACGCGCGCGGCACGCCGTTGCAGGCGATTGAAAAAGTGCGCGCGGGACAACCGGGTCTACCGCTGATTGCGTTTCTGTCGCATGTGCAGACGGATTTGGCGCAGCAGGCGCGGGCGGCTGGCTGCACGCAGGTGATGCCGCGGTCGCAATTCACGCACGACCTTGCAACCATACTTGCGCAGGCTAAGTCTTAGTCCTGATGATGAATCGATGCTTCCGCTCGCGGCTCGGTGGTATTGCCACGCTGGCTGCAGCGGTGCTCTTGGCTGCCATGACGATGACGCCGTTGGCGCAGGCGCAGGAGTCCGGCGACGCGGCGGACCCGGCTGCGGCTTTGGCCGACACGCTGGTGGCCGCTTGCCGCGCGAACGAAACGGAATTTGCGAATCACCTGACCGCCGCAAATGCTGCGGCATTTCGCGCGCTCCCCGCGACGCAGCGCAGCGAATTGATGAAGCGGCTTTCGCTTTCGGATCAGCCGGGCAAGCCGCTGCTTTCCTCTGACAATGAAAAGCACATTGTGCTGCGCTGCCGGGCCGCCAACACCACCGTGGAATACCGGTTCGGCGTTACGCGTGTGCAGGAAAATCTAGCGTTCATTCCGGTGGCAGTCGTAAATAGCGAGCAGGCGGAATTCGGCATGGTGCGCGACGGTGGCAGTTGGCGCTTGCTGTCGCTGGGATTGGTTTTGTTCGACGTGCCGCAGCTGGCGAGGCAGTGGGCAGCAGCGGATCTCGCGGCGCGCGAGGATGCGGCGATTGCCGATGTGCGTTCGCTAGCCGAGGCAATACGGCGTTACCAGCGCGCATTTGGAAAATTACCGGAGTCGCTGGCGCAGTTGGGCCCGGCACCGAAGGATCAGATTTCGCCGGAGCAGGCGGCGCTGGTGCCGGCAGACATGGCTGCCGGAAAACACGGCGGCTACGTTTTCCGCTACCGAATTTCTCCAGACGCGAATGGAAATGACAACGATTTTGAGCTGGCGGCCACGCCTGAGGCCTACGGGCGGCCCGGCAAGCGATCTTTCTTCATGGACACCGCGGGAAAAGTTCACGGCGACGACAAGCGCGGAAAGGTTGCGACGGTGGACGATCCGCTGATCCCCGGCGAAAAGGCCGCGGACGAAAAGTGAACGTGAGATTGCGTGGGCTCAGGTATAATGCGTGCCAGTTTCAATAACATTTAACACGGCTGCGGGCCGGTTGCAGTCCGGTCCTGCGCTGAAACGCGAAAAGGAATGCGGATGTCACAGTCGAAAGTGCTAGCCGACCGAATTTATTCCGGCGAAGGGATTGCGGCGGATGCGCTGCGCATCGTCGCGGCAAATATTTTGCTGCTGTTGTGCGCGCATATCGTGATTCCACTGCGTTGGACGCCGGTGCCGATCACTGGTCAGACATTCGGTGTGATGCTGGTGGCCGTGCTACTCGGGGCGCGGCGCGGCGCGATTACTTTGATTTTGTATTTGCTCGAGGGGGCGGCTGGATTGCCGGTGTTTCAACCGTTGGGGTTGCCGGGATTGGCGCGTTTTGCCGGGCCGACGGCTGGATATTTATTGTCGTATCCGTTTGCTGCGTTCGTGACTGGGTGGCTGGTGGAGCGTGGCGCGAAGATTGGGAACACGCGCGACGACGGTTCACGGCTTGCGGGTTTGCAGCTGATTGGCGCGCTTCTTTCAGGTGAAATGATTATTTTCGCTTGCGGTTGCGCGTGGCTGGCGCTGTTCCTGAGAATGGGCTGGAGCGCGGCGCTGAGTCAAGGCGCGCTGCCATTCATTCCTGGCGAAATCATAAAAATGGCGTTGATCGTGGTTGCCGCTGGCGGATTGCAGCTGGCGCGTCGAGAAGCGTAGGCAAACAAACCGGCCCCAGTCCTGACGTGAAATCTTTGTAATTTCGTTATTCGGACTTCCTATCATGCCCACGCAGACCGTGCCGCAGAAGCAGAGCCCCGAAGACGCACTGCGCTCCGCAAACACTAAATTCTACGCGGCTTTTGAATCGCTAGATTTGGCGGAAATGGAAGCAGTGTGGTCGCATGACGACGGCGTGACGTGCGTGCATCCGGGCTGGGATTTGCTGTTGGGGTGGGACGAAGTGCGCGAGCGCTGGGCGCGGCTTTTCGCGCACGCCAAGCGTGTGCGGATCGCCTTGAGCGGCGTGTGGGTGCGCGTCGAGGGCGAAGTCGGCTGGGTTTCCTGCACGCAGCACGTTACCACGGCGTTTGCGGATGGCTTCGACGACGCCATGGTGCAAACGACGAATGTTTTTTTACGCCGCGACGAGCAGTGGCTTTTAGTGGCCCATCATGCCTCACCTTTGCCGGCTTCTCCGCGCTCGCCGGTGCAGTAGGCGCGGCGGCGATTCGGAGTGCTCGGCGCGAGATTTGCGAATCCAGCCCGGCTTATAATGGATTGGCGTGTTTATACGAGAGGAATGCCGCGTGACAACTAGATCGCTCGCACTGATCGTGTTCTTACTGATTCTGCCTTGCGAAGCTCTCCCGGCCGCTGGACAGGAAGCCGCGAAAGATTCGCTGTCGGCCGCCGCCGCGAAACAAATTATCCAGGAATTGGTGGCTGGGCAATTCGAGAAGGTCGAAGCGCTCTACGATGCGCGTATGGCGCAGGCCCTGCCACCGGGAAAGCTCGCGGACGGTTGGCGAGACCTGAACAAACAAGCGGGCGCGTTTCAGGAGATTACCAGCACGGAGACTTCGCAGGTCCAGGGCCTGCAAGTGGTGAAGATGAATTGCAAGTTTGAGAACTCAGTGCTGGACGCGACGGTGGTTTTCAATGCCGATGGAAAACTCGGGGGGTTGAGTTTCCGTCCGCATCAGGCGCCGGCGGCACCGTGGACTCCGCCTGGCTACGCCAAGCAGAATTTGTTCAGCGAGCAGCCGCTAACTTTGACGAATGGAAAATTCGAATTGCCCGGCACCCTTACTGTTCCCACGGGCGACGGGCCATTTCCAGCCGTGGTGCTCGTCCAAGGTTCCGGCCCGCAGGATCAGGACGAAACGATTGGGCCGAACAAGCCATTCAAGGATTTGGCGTGGGGGCTCGCGAGCCGCGGCATCGTGGTGTTCCGTTATACCAAGCGCACGCAAAAATATACGGTGCAGAGCAGCGACGATCCTGCGCGCATGACGGTGGAGGATGAAACGATCAGCGACGCGCGAGCGGCGGTGGCACTGGTGGCGACGCAGCCAAAAGTCAATCCGAAACAAGTTTTTCTATTGGGACACAGCCTGGGCGCATTTTTGGCGCCGCGGATTGCCATCGGCGATTCGCAGATTGCGGGAATCGTAATGCTCGCGGCGAATGCGCGCCCGCTGGAGAAAATAGTGCTGGAACAAATTCACTATTTGGCGGCGATGAATGGTACGCCGACAGAAGCGGAGCAAAAAAAGATTGAGGCAGCCGAAGACGGCGCGAAACAAATTGAAAGGCCGGACTTGAAGCCAGACGACAAAATCACTTTCCTGGGAGCGACGATGTATGGCGCGTATTGGCTGGACCTGCGCGCGTACGATCCGTTGAAAACTGCCGCCAAGCTGAAAATTCCGATTCTCATCGCGCAGGGCGGCCGGGATTATCAGGTGACACCTTCGAATTTCCAGGCTTGGTCGGATGCTTTGGCGAATAACCGGAACGTGACGCTGCGGACTTATCCGGATCTGGATCATCTCTTCATGCATGGCACTGGCGCGTCGAAACCATCGGACTATGCGCGGCCCGATCACGTGTCAGCGGAAGTGGTGGAGAGCATCGCGACGTGGATTTTGCCGAGCGAAAAGCCCGGCACGCTAGCTAAGCCTCAGTGAGCCGCATCTGCAGTCGACAGTTCGCCGGGAAAGAAAGGCGGACATGTGGCGTGCGTTGATCCAGGCTAGAGCTACAGTTCGTCGCGTCGTGCGGACTGCCCGCGCCTTCTGTACCTACGGCCACGGCGTGTGGTATTCTTGGTTTGCTCATTCGGCGCTCTCGCCGGAAGACGCACACACCTTGGTTTCTTTCACTGTGACGAGTAAGACGACTGGCGCATCATAGTCTTCACAGCGTCTTCCCAGTTGGGCCGGGGTGAGTGATGGATTCCCGCAAGAGCCAGGACGGACCCAGCATGTCCACACCAGCCGCTGTACAAAAAACAACAGCGATTCGTCTGGCACATTCGCCGGACAGCGACGACGCGTTCATGTTCTACGCGCTGGCGACGGGGAAAGTGCGTCTGCCGGGTGTGAAGTTCGAGCATATTTTGTCGGACATCGAGTCGCTGAACCAGGCGGCGAAAAAAGAAGTATATGACGTGACGGCGATCAGTTTTTACGCGTATCCGTTTGTGGCGGATAAGTATGTGCTGATGGATTGCGGCGCGAGCTTCGGTGAAGGTTATGGGCCGATCGTCGTTTCCGGACATCCGATCAAGAAAAATGAGTTGGCCGGACGCAAGATCGCGATTCCGGGGATGCTGACGACTTCTTACCTGGCACTGAAACTTTTCGAGCCCAACGTCGAAACCGTGACGATGCCCTTCGACAAGATTCTGGATGCGGTGCAGGCCAAGGAAGTGGAAGCGGGGCTGCTGATCCACGAAGGGCAATTACTATTTTCGCAAATGGGCCTGCATCGCGTGGTGGATCTGGGCCAATGGTGGCAGGAACAAACCGGACTGCCGCTGCCGCTGGGCGCGAATGCGATTCGCCGGAAGCTGGGTGACGATTTGGGGCGGCAGGTATCGCGCGTGATTCGCGAAAGCGTTTCGTACGCGCTGGATCATCGCGAGCCGGCGCTGAATTACGCGCTGCAATTTGCGCGCGACATGGACCCAACGCTGGCCGACAAGTTTGTGGGAATGTATGTGAACCGCTGGACGCTGGATTACGGTGAAGAAGGACGCAGGGCCGTGCGTGAATTGCTGGCGCGCGGGGCTGCCGCGGGCCTGCTTCCCGGCGACGTGCCAGTGGAATTTCTGAGCAGCACGGTGAGCGAAACGCCTTCACGATCCGCCTAAGGCCGAAAAACTCGAATTGCAGCGCGGGTGACCGCCATTGCGCTTCAGGCGCGCGGAGAAATGCTCGCGCCCTTCCTGCCAGCAGCCTTCAGGTAAAATTATTGAACTCATGACGAATCTAATCCAACAGGGCTTGGCCCTTCGCGAATTGCTCCGTGAACGCATCCTGATTATGGATGGCGCGATGGGGACGATGCTGCAACAAGCCAATCTGACCGCGGCGGATTTCGGCGGGCCGGAACTGGAAGGCTGCAACGAAAATCTGGTGCTGAGCCGGCCGGACGTGGTGCTCGAAATCCACCGCAAATATCTGCATGCGGGCTCGGACATCATCGAGACGAATTCATTTGGCAGCACTCCGGTGGTGCTGGCGGAATACGGATTGGGCGAGGAAGCGCGACGAATCAGCCGCGTGGCCGCCGAACTGGCGCGCAAAGCCACCGACGGATTTTCCAGACCGGGCAAGCCACGATTCGTGGCGGGATCCATGGGACCTACGACGCGCGCGATCAGCGTGACCGGTGGAATCACGTTCGAGCAGCTCCGGAATAATTATTACGAGCAAGCGAGTGGATTGATGGAAGGCGGCGCGGACATTCTGCTACTGGAAACTTGCCAGGACACGCGCAACATCAAGGCAGGATTGCTGGCGATTCAGGAATTGGCTCGCGAACTGGGCGCGCCGATTCCGCTGATGATTTCGGTGACGATTGAGGCGATGGGCACGATGTTGGCGGGTCAGGGCATCGAGGCTTTGTGGGCGTCACTCGATCACGCGGATTTAATTTCGCTGGGGTTGAACTGCGCTACCGGCCCTGAATTTATGACGGACCACTTGCGCACGCTGCAAGGTCTGACCAATCGGGCGGTTTCGTGCTATCCGAACGCGGGGCTGCCGAACGAAGAAGGTTTGTACCAGGAAACGCCGACTACTTTGGCGGAGCAGCTCGAGAGATTTATTGATCGCGGGTGGCTGAATATCGTGGGCGGCTGCTGTGGCACTACCGAGAAACACATTCGCGCGATCGCGCAGATGGCCGAAGGGAAAAAACCGCGGCGAACGCCGGCTCCCAATCACCGGGCGGTTTATTCCGGGATTGAAATTATCGAGGCGGAAGAGAGCACGCGACCGTTGATCGTGGGCGAACGGACGAACGTGATTGGTTCGCGGCTGTTCAAGAATTTGGTGGCCGCCGAACAGTGGGAAGAGGCGACGGAAATTGCGCGGCGGCAGGTGAAAAGCGGGGCGCACATTGTGGACGTTTGCCTGCAGAGCACAGATCGTGAGGAGCTCGGCGATATTCCACCGTTCTACGAGCAGCTGATCCGCAAGATCAAAGCTCCAATCATGATTGATACGACGGATCCGCGCGGCGTGGAGCTTGCGCTGACGTATTGCCAGGGCAAGAGCATCATCAATTCGATCAACTTGGAGGATGGCGAGGAAAAATTCGAAAAGATATGCCCGCTGGCGCGGTCTTATGGCGCGGCGGTGATTGTGGGCTGCATTGATGAGGATCCGGCGCAAGCCCAGGCGTTCACGCGTGAACGCAAGCTGGAAATTGCCGAACGCTCGCACAAATTGCTGACAGAGAAATTCGGAATCCACGCCGAAAGTATCATTTTCGATCCGCTGGTATTTCCTTGCGCCACGGGCGATGAGAACTATATCGGCGGCGCCGTGGAGACGATCGAAGGCATACGTTTGGTGAAGCAGCGCATTCCTTATGTGCGGACGGTGCTGGGAATTTCCAACGTGTCGTTCGGGCTCCCGGCGGGTGCGCGTGAAGTGGTGAACTCGGTCTTTCTGTATCACTGCACGAAGGCCGGGCTGGATCTGGCGATCGTGAACGCGGAACGCATCGAGCGCTTCGGTTCGATTCCTGAGCGCGAACGCAAGCTGGCCGAGGATCTGCTGTTCAACAAGCCGCCGGCGGAAATTCCCGATGGCGTGCCCGATGCGGAACTGCTGCGCGGCGCGCCTGCCGATTGGCGCTCGCAAACGAAGGAGCAGAAGGCGGCAATCAATCAGTTTCACATCGCCGCGATCGCGGAACATTTTCGTGGAACGGGAGCACGCAAGAAAGAGCGGGCTGCGGATTTGCCGCTGGACCAGCGCCTCGCCAATTACATCATCGAAGGCTCGAAAGACGGGCTGGTCGACGATCTCAATCGCAAGCTGGCTGAGAATGTAGCGCCCCTGGACGTGATTAACGGCCCGCTGATGGCCGGGATGGGCGAAGTAGGCCGCCTCTTCAACAACAACGAACTAATCGTCGCGGAGGTATTGCAATCCGCCGAAGCGATGAAGGCCGCCGTGGGTCATCTGGAACAATTCATGGAGAAGGCGGACACGGAAAAGCGCGCGAAAGTGATGCTGGCGACGGTGAAGGGCGACGTGCATGACATTGGGAAAAATCTCGTCGAAATCATTTTGAAAAATAACGGCTACGACGTGATCAACCTGGGCATCAAGGTTCCCCCCGAGGAATTGATTCGCGCGCATCGCGAACACAAGCCGGATGCCATCGGACTTTCAGGGCTGCTGGTGAAGAGCGCGCAGCAGATGGTGATTACAGCGAGCGATTTGCGCGAAGCTGGAATCACCGTGCCGCTGCTGGTGGGCGGCGCGGCGCTTTCCGATAAATTCACGCGCTTGAAAATCGCACCGCAGTACAGCCAGGCGGTTTGCTACGCGAAGGACGCGATGACCGGCCTGCGTTTGATGAACGAACTGAGCGATCCGGTTCGCCGCGACAATGTACTGCAGCAGCACACGCACGTGGGAACCGCGGTGCTGGACGAACCGGCGCCCGTCGCGCAAGAACCGGCAGGGGAAGAGCGTTCGCCGCGCATTCGCATTGATGTGCCGATTCCAGGGGTCGCCTATGTTGACCGAAAGGTGCGCGACGTTCCGCATTTGCGCGAGGTGTGGAGCTACATCAATCCATTCATGCTGTTCGGACGGCATCTGGGTTTTCGCGGAAATTTCGAGAAGGCACTGGCGGAACACGACGCGCGCGCGATCGAATTGAACCAGAATATGGAAGAGGTGAAGCAACAGGCTGCGGAATTCATGAAGATCGGGGCTGTGTGGCAATTTTTCGAGGCCGAGCGGCGCGGCAATTCCATCGCGCTTTTTGCGCCGGGAGAAAATGCGCCGGTCCATACGTTTCATTTTCAGCGGCAGCGGGTCGGCGACAAGCTTTGCCTGAGCGATTATGTGTTGCCGACGCAGAATGGCGCGCGCGACCACGTGGCATTATTCGTGGTCACTGCCGGCGCGGGCATCCGCGAAAAATCGGAAGAAGCCAAAGCGGCCGGACGCTATCTCTACTCGCACGGCTTGCAGGCTCTCGCGATCGAAACCGCGGAAGCTTGCGCCGAATGGCTGCATCGCCGCATACGCGAGGATTGGGGCTTCCCTGATCCACCAACAATGACCATGCCGGACCGATTCACTTCGCGTTATCGCGGCAAGCGCTACAGCTTTGGATACCCGGCCTGCCCGAATCTCGAGGACCAAGCGGGCATCTGGCTGCTTTTGCGGCCGGAAGCAATCGGCGTGCACTTGACTGAAGGAATGATGATGGATCCGGAGGCCAGCGTTAGCGCGCTCGTGTTTCAGCATCCCGATTGCACTTACTTCTCCGTGGGCGAATAGTTCCACGCGCGACAAGGTGCGACGCCACTGCATGCAGGCCACTGGGCGATATCGCCGGAAGTGCTACAGGCGTTTACCGCAGAGACGCAGAGGACGCAGAGAAATGCGGTGCTTCGGCTTTGCGCTTTTCGTGGCGCGCTGCTTCACACGTTCGTTGCTGTAGAGTTTCCGTGGTGCCCTTGACGCTTCTCCGTGTTTCGACTAAGTTTCTTCCAGCTTCTCGCGCTAAATCCGAGGGTGGTTTCCATGAGCGGCATCTCTCCAGGCCTGTATCTTTCGAGCACGGGGAGTTATCCGCGCGTCGGAGATACTGCAGAATTCCAACTGCTGCAGCACACCATCGCAGCGCTAGACCGCGGCGACCGAACCACCGCCGATTTGCTGGACGCGCAAAATACCGTGACGCGCGGCGCCATCGCCGACCAGGTGAAGGCCGGCCTCGATATTGTGACCGACGGGCAAATCCGCTGGAACGATCCGATCTCGTACCTGCCAGCAAAAATGGACAACATCGAACTGCAAGGCTCCGTTCCGTTTTTCGATACGGAAAAGTCTTGCAGGCAGCCCCTGTTCACAGGCATGCCGCTGCGGCGCGGCAATCTGGTCGTCGCGGAATACAGCTTTGCGCGCAACGCGCTAGGACACTTGCCGACGCCGGCGAACAAGGCCGGAAAACTGGCGATCAAGCCGGTATTGACCGGACCTTATACGCTCGCGAAATTTTCGTTATCCGGACGCACCGATAATGGTGGCGCCGCCACGCCAGCGACGCTGGAGGCTCGTGCCATCGCTTACGGCGAGATTCTCGCCCCGGAGATCGAGGCGCTTTCGCTCTGCGGCGCTGAAATGATTCAGATTGACGAGCCGGCCATTTTGCGGAATCCGGATGAGTGGGCCATTTTCGAGCGCGCGCTTCAGCCGCTGCTGCAGGCGCGGGACAAGGCGAAGAAGACCAATCGCAGACTGGAGCTCGCGTTGTATGTGTATTTTGAAGACTGCGCCCCGTTGTACGAAAAGCTGCTGGCACTGCCGGTAGATATCCTCGGCGTTGATCTTGTTTCCAGCCCTAAGCTCGGCGAAATGATCGTAGCCATCGGCTCACCTAAACCGCTCGCGTTAGGCTTGGTGGATGGCCGCAACAAACAGATGGAGCAGACCGCTGATCTTGCCCGTCTGGTGCAGCGATTGTTTCCGCGAATTCGGGGTGGGCGTGCTTACCTGGGGCCTTCTTGCGGATTGGAATATTTGACGAACGAGGCGGCGTTCGCGAAATTCGAGTTGCTGCCCAAAATACTTGCGGAATTGAATGGCTGAAGAGCTGGCTGGTTCGCGTAGCTCGCTTGTGGCAACGGAGATCTGTTTCACCGCGTTACACTTTTCCCGAAATGGAAATAATCCCGGCATATTAATTTGTAGTAGTACCGCAAAGCTATTTTTCCGAAACGACAATGGCTGTTAGAGTCCGGCGACGCTTCCTTGCGTGGTGGCTCGGATTCCCGATGGTAAAATCAGCTTCATGAAACCTCAAAAGCTAAGTCGAGCCCCCGTGCTTGTGCCGGAAACTGCTGAAACAGCGGCGTTTGACGCCTCTATGGAAGAATACGCGCGCCGGGCCTCTGCAACGCCGGGCCTTTCCGCGCACGTTCGGCAATTGCGGAATAGAAATCAGGGCATCTCGCGTTGGCTAGTTTTCGCCATTTTCGCAGGGGCCGTCGTGGCGCTGGCGATGGTTCAATTCGCAGTTCGCTGAAGTGCTGCGTCTTTCTCGCCTGACGCGCGGTTTCGATTTGGTACAGCAAAAAATCGTTAACTCATTAGAAATTCTGTTTCTGTCTCCAGTCGTTGGTGCTACTATCCGGGCAATGCCCAGCGAAATTGCGGAACGCGCCGGGGCGCGTTCGACGGAGCCCGCTTCGCTAGCGGAAGTGCTCTCTGCTGCGGACCGTGCGGCCGGCGCGAAGATTCTTCACGGACCGGATCCTTCGATTCACATGCTGGGTTTGCCGCAAACGCACCCGCAGTTGGGCCGTTGGGTGGCGCTGGCAATCCTTGTGGGCGCAATCGTGGCGTTCACGCTGATAGGAATTTTGACTCGCTAGCGCGTGATTCGCGAGTTTCGAGACGGCGGCCTTCATCCTGCCCGCATTTCCGATAGCTCACACGAGAGGACTTTCCACAACACTTCGCTCCCATACCTTACCTTGCCCCGCGCTTTTCTTCGGTGCTAGCATCGTTACAATGCCTCACGAATCCAGCGACGATCCACGCGAGCCAACCGCCGCCCCGGCGGCCGAGCGACGTGTACGCCAACCCGTCGAAGATACCGGGGAGGATTCGCTGGACTTTGCGGAGCCTGCACATCCGCCCCGGGGACTGATGCGCAAGCGCCCGCACGTCGCGGTATGGATTCTGGCGGCGTTGTTGTTGGGCGGGTTGATCGCTCTGATACTCGTGGGGCTTGCTTCCGACTGACCGCATTTCGTTCACGATTCCGCGCCGTTTTCCTCCTGGGCTGATGTGCTATTGACGGAAATGCGTTTTCCATTGACCATAGTGTTCCGCCTCCGAGGGCCGAATGCAGCGCATCCTTTCCACGTACCGGTTTGTGAACCAGCCGCTTGGCGCGGCTCTGCTGGCGGAAATCGCGCAGGCCGGATTTTCGGCGGTGGAAATTTTCTGCGCTTCCCAGCATTTCAGTTATCGCGACCCGCAACGAGTACGCGAAATCGGCGATGCGCTGGGAGAATACCGGCTCGGTCTGCACTCGGTGCATTCACCTACGGACCGGGACCGCTCGCCCGGCCGCGAGAGCGGCATAGTAATTTCCATTTCCGATCCGGAGCGCATTCGGCGCCTGGACGCGATGGATGAGATTAAGCGCGTGTTGGACGTCGCGGAGCAGGTTCCGTTCCAGTATTTGATCCAGCACATCGGGCACGGCAGGCAGGCGATGGATCCGCGAAAGCTGGACGCGGCTTTCACGTCCCTAGAGAGTCTCTCCATGTTTGCGAAGGCGCGCGGCGTGACCATCGCGCTGGAAAATACGCCGGACGAGCTCGGCGCTCCGGCTTCGCTGCAGCATTTCATCACTGATACGCATTTGCACGATCTGAAGTTGTGCTTCGACGTCGGCCACGCGCACATCGAAGAGGGCGTG
This sequence comes from uncultured Acidobacteriota bacterium, assembly GCA_963786205.1. GTDB lineage: Bacteria > Acidobacteriota > Terriglobia > Acidiferrales > UBA7541 > Palsa-295. Next base: position 274,304 of record CAWAYG010000005.1, on the reverse strand, counting down.
CAAGCCAGCTTTGACGCGATGCGCGAGTGCGTGGTGACCACGCATATTCACGACAATCACGGCGACAAGGACGAGCATCTGCTGCCCTTCGAAGGAACGATTGATTGGGATGCCGCGCTTGCTGGGTTCGCGACTGCGCCGGTGGCGCTGCCGTTTGTTTTCGAGATCAAGGCGGTGGTGGGTGCGGCTGGGCCGACGCTTGAGCAGATTCGCGAGGCCTGCGACAAGCTGGAAGAGAAATTCGAGAAGCAGAAGTAGGGCGCGGGCTGATGCCGAACCACACACCATGAAGCACATGCCATAATGGCTCGCGGCAAATAATCCAACGGAAAAACTACATGACCCAGGAAGCGCAGGCAGCGGTTCCAACGATCACAATTGAGCAAGCGGGCGCGCACGCGGGCGGCACCGTCACGATTCGCGGCTGGCTTTACAACCTGCGCGAATCTGGAAAATTGATCTTTCCGATTTTCCGCGACGGCACGGGCATCATGCAGGGAGTGGTTTCGCAGAAGGAGCACGCCGAAGTTTTCGGCGCGCTCAAGGGATTGACGCAGGAATCCAGCGTGATCGCCACGGGCGCGATTCGCGCCGAACCACGAGCGCCGGGTGGATTTGAGATGGGAGTGAGCGCGATTGAAGTGGTGCAGCGCGTCGCGGATGCAGAGCCTTATCCGATTCAATTGAAGGAGCATGGCGTTGATTTTCTGCTCGACCGGCGACATCTGTGGATTCGGACCCCGCGACAGGCGGCGATCTTGCGTATTCGCGCGGAAGCCGAGCGCGCGGCGCGGAATTACATGGATGCGCAGGGTTACACGCTGACAGACGCACCGATATTCACTCCAGCGGCGTGCGAAGGCACCACGACACTTTTTGAAGTAAATTACATTGACGATCAGAAGGCTTACCTAACGCAATCCGGGCAGCTTTATGTGGAAGCGTTGGCGGCTGCACTGGGCAAGGTCTATACGTTCGGCCCAACGTTTCGCGCGGAAAAATCAAAAACACGGCGTCATCTGACGGAATTCTGGATGCTCGAGCCTGAGGCTGCCTACGCGCACCTTGAGGACATGATCCAGCTTGCGGAAGGATTAGTGAGCGCCGTAGTGCAATCGGTGGCGAAAAATCGTACGCGTGAGCTGGGGATGATCGAACGGGATGTGGCGTCGTTGCAGAAGATCACGCCGCCCTTTCCGCGCATCACTTACGACGACGCGATCAAAGTCCTGCAGAAGTCGGGGAACCCCGCAAAGTGGGGTGATGATTTTGGCGGCGACGAGGAAACGATTATTTCCAAAGAGTTCGACCGGCCGGTGGTGATTCACCGTTATCCGGCGGCGATGAAAGCTTTTTACATGGCGACGGATGCCACGCGGCCGGAACTTTCGCTGAGTTTCGACATGATTGCTCCGGAAGGCTACGGCGAAATCATCGGCGGCGGGGAGCGTCTGGCGGATTACGACACCCTGGTACGGCGGCTGCGCGAACATAATTTGCCCGAGGAATCTTTTCAGTGGTATCTGGATTTACGCCGTTACGGCAGCGTGCCGCACTCCGGCTTCGGCTTGGGCTTGGAACGCACCGTCGCGTGGATATGCGGAACCGAGCACATTCGCGAGGTCATCCCCTTCCCACGGATGCTGTATCGAGTTTATCCTTAGGGTTCCCTCCCCCGTACCGGGGTCGCGAAAACAAGAATATGCCCGACAAAATTCGCATTATCGGTGTGCCGATGGACTTGGGTGCGAGCCGCCGCGGCGTGGATATGGGCCCGTCCGCGTTGCGCGTGGCGGGATTGCAGGCGCGACTGAAACAACTGGGGCGGCAAGTAGAAGACATCGGCAACGTGCAGGTGCCGCAGCCCGAAGAGCAGCCCTATGGCGAGAAGCGCGCGCGTTACCTGGATGAAATTTCGCAGGCGTGCAAGGGCTTGGCCGACGCGGTGAAAAAAACTTTGGATGAGGACATGATCCCGTTGGTGCTTGGGGGCGATCATTCGATTGCGGTGGGCACAACCGCGGGTGCGGCGGCGCACTTCAACAAGGAATCGAAACGAGTGGGAGTGATTTGGCTCGACGCGCACGGCGATATGAATACGCCGGATTCTTCGCCTTCGGGCAACGTGCACGGCATGCCGCTGGCGTCCATCATGGGTTATGGACCGCCGGAGCTTACGGATCTGGCAGGCATCAAGCCGATGGTGGAACCGCGCAACGTGGTGCTGGTGGGAATTCGCGATCTGGATGCGAAAGAGCGGCGGCTGGTGAAAGATTCCGGCGTACATATTTTTACAATGCGCGATATTGACGAGCGCGGCATGCGCGAGGTGATGGCGGAAGCGCTGCGCTTTGCGGGAGACGATACGGCGGGGATTGTCGTGAGCTTGGATATGGATTTCGTGGACCCGAGCGACGCGCCGGGAGTGGGCACGCCGGTGCGCGGCGGCGTGACGTATCGCGAGGCTCATTTGGCGCTGGAAATGATTGCAGACAGCAAGCAGATGGTTTCGTTCGAGGTGGTGGAAGTAAATCCGGTGATTGATTTGCATAACACCACGGCGACGCTGGGCGTGGAATTGGTGCTCTCCGGCCTGGGGAAGAAAATCCTGTGATTTGCGCGAGCTCTTGTGGTGTGTGCCGGGCGGTGACGCGATGAGCGCTACGAAGCGCTTGCGCATCGGTGTGCTTTTCGGTGGGCGCTCGGGAGAGCACGAAGTCTCGCTCGCTTCCGCTGCTTCGGTGATCCGCGCGCTCGATCCTGAAAAATACGAAGCCGTGCCGATTGGCATTTCGAAAGACGGCCGGTGGTTGGTGGGAACCAGGTCGATCAAGCTGCTTGCGGACGTGCTGAAATCAGGCGATCGCGTGGTGCTGCCGCCCGATCCTAGCGCCGCAAGTTTGGTTCCGTTGGGACCGACGGCGGGCCAGCCGAGCGTGGGCGTGGATGTGGTGTTTCCGGTTCTGCATGGCACGTTCGGTGAAGATGGCACGGTGCAAGGTTTGATCGAGCTGGCCGGATTGCCTTACGTGGGCGCGGGCGTGCTGGCGTCGGCCGTAGGCATGGATAAAGACGTGCAGAAGCGCCTGTTCGAGCAGGCTGGATTGCCGATCGTGCCGTTTCTGGCTGTGCGCCGCTCAGAGTGGGAGCACGAACGCGCGAAAGTGTTGAAAGCCATCAAGAAGAAATTCCGTTTTCCGCTGTTTGTGAAGCCCGCGACGCTGGGATCGTCGGTGGGGATGACGAAAGTGAAAGCAGCGCACGAGATTTCGGGGGCGATGGATCACGCCGCTGAGTTTGCGCTGAAGATTATCGTCGAGCGTGGCGTGGTGGGGCGCGAGATAGAGGTCTCCGTGCTGGGCAACGACGACCTGAGCGCGTCCATACCGGGCGAAATCGTGCCGCATCGCGAATATTACGATTACCAGGCGAAATATCTGGAACAGGGGACGCAGTTGCTGATTCCGGCAAAATTGACAAAGGCGCAGGTGGCCGTGTTTCAGGAGTACGCGGTGCGCGCTTTTCGCTGCATTGATGGCGCGGGAATGGCGCGCTGCGATTTCTTCCTGGAGCGGCGCACGAGCAAGATTTACGTGAACGAACTGAACACGATTCCGGGCTTTACGTCTATCAGCATGTATCCGAAGCTGTGGGAAGCCTCAGGATTGCCCTATCCGAAGCTGATTGACCGGCTGATTGAGCTGGCGCTCGAGCTGCACGCTGAAAAGGCCCGGACGAAGTATTCCATCGAACTTCCGGCCGGTTCCGGCGGGGCGCTGGACGCGTAGTAATAAACTCCCCCTTCCTGCGTATTAAGAGACGAGCTCGCGCGGTGACATCTTGCTGTGCTTGACGGCGCGGGCTCGAGGTATTAAACTAACTGGTTAGTTAAAGAATGCCATCCGCTTAAGGAAACATGTATGCAATACCGCCGGCTGGGGAAAAGCTCGCTCGTAGTGTCCGCGCTGGGACTGGGCTGCATGGGCATGTCTGAATTTTACGGCGCGACGAACGAAACCGAGTCCATCGCCACCATTCAATACGCCGTGGACCATGGCATCACCCTGCTGGATACAGCGGACGTCTACGGAATCGGGCGCAATGAAGAGCTGGTGGGGCGAGCCATCGAGAAGCGCCGCCACGAAGTGATCATCGCGACAAAATTCGGAATCGTGCGCGACCCCGCGAATCCCACGGCACGGGGTGTGAGCGGGCGTCCGGAATATGTGCAGCAGAGCTGCGAGGCCAGCCTGCGGCGGTTGCGCATCGCGACGATTGATCTGTATTACCAGCATCGCGTGGACCCGCAGGTGCCCATCGAAGAAACGATTGGAGCGATGGGCAGGCTGGTGGAACAGGGTAAGGTGCGCTACCTGGGGCTTTCCGAGGCGGGCGTGAATACCATCCGGCGCGCGCATGCCACTCACCGGATTACGGCGCTGCAAACGGAATATTCGCTGTGGTCGCGCGATCCCGAAGACGAATTGCTCGGCTTGTGCCGCGAGCTGGGCATCGGATTCGTGCCCTACAGCCCGCTGGGGCGGGGATTTCTGACCGCGCAAATCAAGAAGTCTGATGATTTCGCCGAGGGCGATTTCCGGCGCAATTCTCCGCGATTTCAGGGCGAGAACTTTCGAGAAGAACCTGGAACTGGTGAAGCAGATCGAAATGATGGCACTGGAAAAGCATTGCACGCCGGCGCAACTAGCCTTGGCGTGGGTGCTGGCGCAGGGCGAGGACCTGGTGCCAATTCCCGGCACCAAGCGCCGCAAGTATCTCGAAGACAATCTCGGGGCGTTGAATGTTTCGCTTTCGAAAGACGATTTGGCGCGCATCAACGAGATTGCGCCCAAGGGCATCACGGCGGGTTTGCGTTATCCCGCCAACGTGATGCAGCGCATAGGACTGTAGGAGCAGAAAGGTGCGACGCGGACGAAGAAAAACCGAGAATCCGGCGACGGCGCGACGCATCCTTGCCGCGGCCGAACAGCATTTTGCCGCGCAGGGGCTGGCCGGGGCGCGCACCGAGCAAATCGCCACGGCGGCGCATGCCAACAAGGCGATGCTCTACTATTATTTCGGCGACAAGCGGCATTTGCATCGCGCGGTGCTGGAGAATCTTTTTCGGCAACTGCGCAGCGGAGTATATCAGCCGCAACGCGAACAAACTTCTCCGCGGGAAAGGCTGCGCGAATTCATCACGGCGTATTTCGACTTTCTCGCGTCGCATCCCAACTATCCTCGACTGGTGCACCGCGAAGCGATGGAATCCACGAAGGAATTCGACTGGATCGTGCGCCAATATCTTCGACCTTTCCACAATCAATTGGTGAGAACGCTGGAACAAGGGATCGCCTCCGGAGAATTTCGCTCCGTGGATCCGCATGACACGGCGTTCACGATCATGGGCATGACCACTTCGTATTTCGCGGCGGCGGCAATTTTCAGTCAGGTGGTGGGGCACAACCTGTTGACGCCGCACGCGCTGGCCGCTCGCAAACAAGCACTGCTGGAATTTCTGGATCATGGATTGAGTCGTACAAAAGCGAGGGCCCGATGACCGGCCGAAAGTTTGCGACGTTCCTGCTGGTAATTTTTATGATCGCGGCGGTGGCCTACTATTTCACAACACCGCACGGAACGGACATCCCGCTGATCGGTGTGGTGGACGGCAACGAAGTGATCGTCAGCCCGCAGATTACCGGGCGCATCGTCAATCTAACTGTGGACGAAGGCAGCGTGGTGAAGAAAGGCGACCTGATCGCTGAGCTTGACAGCAAAGAACTGGAAGCGAATCTTGGCGGCCACCAAAGCGAACGTGATCAGCCTGGAAGAACAGGTGAACGAAGCGAATCACAACTATACGTGGACCAATGAGCAGACGGACGCTTCGCTGATCGAAGCGCACGAGCGGGCAACTTACGCGGAAGCGCAGCTGGAGCCGGCGCGCGCGCAGTTGAAGCGCGATAAGGATGATCTGCGGCGCATGCAGCAGCTTTTCGACAAGGGTGAAGTTTCCGCGCAAGACCGCGACCACGCCGAAGCCGCCGTGCGAATTTCGCAGGCGAACGTGGCGGCGCTGGAGCAGGCAACCAAGGCCGAAACAGCGGCGGTGACTGTGGCGCAGGCCAATCGCGTTCAGGTGGATGCCCGCAAGAGCGCGATTTCCACCGCCATGGCGCAACTCGAGCAGGCGCGCGCGAGCGAAGCGCAAATGGCCACGCAGTTGAGTTACACGAAGATTTACGCGCCGCTGGATGGGATCGTCTCGGTGCGCGTGGCGAAGCAGGGTGAGGTTGTGTCTGCAGGATCGCCCATCGTGGTGGTGGTGGACGTGGATCATCTGTGGGTGCGCGCGGACGTGGAAGAAACTTACATCGCTTCCGTCGTGCTCGGGCAGAAGCTGCGCGTGCAACTGCCTTCCGGAGACGTCACCGAAGGGCCCGTGATTTTCCGCGGCGTGGAAAATGATTTCGCCACGCAGCGCGATGTGAGCCGCACCAAGCGCGACATCAAGACTTTTGCGATCAAGGTTTCCATTCCGAATCCGGAGCGGCGGCTATTTACGGGAATGACCGCGACGGTGCTGCTGCCGCGCCCTCCAAAGAAGAGCTGGTTCGCGCAATTGTGACGCCGATGGAACAGCAAACCGCCAACGCGATTGAAGTGCAGCACCTGACGAAAAAGTTCGGTGAGCTGGTGGCTGTGAACGACATAAGTTTCGGCGTGCGGCAGCGGGAAATTTTCGGATTGTTGGGTCCGAATGGAGCGGGAAAAACCACGCTGATCCGCATGATGACGACGCTTACGCCACCGACCTCCGGCACGGCGATTGTCGCGGGACACGACGTGCGCACTGACGCCGACGGCGTTCGCAATGCCATGGGCGTAATTCCGCAGGCGCTGACGTCCGACCCGGAATTGACCGCGTCGGAAAATATGTTGATTCACGCCAAGCTTTACGGCGTGCCGCGTGCCTCGCGCGACAAACTTATTCTCGACCTGCTGGAATCTGTGGATCTAGCTGAAGTTCAAGGACGCGCTGGTGCGCACGTTCTCCGGCGGCATGCGCAGGCGCCTGGAAATCGCGCGCGGGCTGGTGCACTCGCCGAAGATTTTATTTCTGGATGAACCGACCACGGGGCTCGATCCCGTATCGCGTTCGAATGTGTGGCAATTGATTCGCAATCTGTGCGAGCGGTCGGACCTGACGATTTTGCTGACCACGCACTACATGGATGAAGCCGACAAACTGTGCGACCGCATTGCGATTGTGGATCACGGCAAGCTGGTGGCGCTCGATACACCTACGAAATTGAAAGACAGCGTCCCGGGCAACGACACGGTGGAAGCGGAATTCGCGAACGCGCCGCCGGATTGGAACGATCAGCTGCGCAAGCTGGCGCAGGCTGCGGACGTATCGCAGCGGGACGACATGATCCACATCGCTTCCCACGATGGTCCGGCGACCGTGGCGGCTTTGATGGATCTGGCGCGGGCGCGCAGCGTGCAAGTGAAGCGCGTGACCGTGCAGAGCACGACGCTCGACGATGTGTTTCTGCATTACACCGGCAGCGACCTGCGCGATGCGGCAAAAGAGGGAGCGCGGCTTGATATCGGCCATCTCTATCGTTAACGGTGCGCGGTTGCGGCGCTGCATGGAAGGAGCGCGATGAACTTCCGGCGCGTCGGTGCGCTCATTGAACGCGACCTGCGGAAATTCTTCCGCAGCCCCGCGTTGATGATGGTGTCCATGGTGCTGCCGCTGGTGCAGCTGATCGTGCTCGGCTACGCCTTCGGTGGAAAAGTGACAGGCGTCGATATAGGCTTCGTGGATCAGGATCACTCGGTGGAATCGCACAAGATCCGTGAGATGTTCAACGGCATCACCGCCGGGCCGCGCACGTTCAAAGTGGTCGAGTACGAATCCGTGCCGCTGGCGACGCACGATTTGCAAACAGGCAAGGTGCGCGCGCTGGTGGTGATACCGCACGATTTCTCGCGGCGTTTCTACCAGCACGACCGGCCACGCATCGCTTTCACTGAAGACAATACTGACCAATTCATTTCCAGCGCGATCATCGAGCGCGTGCAGCAAATGGTGGAAGAGCTAAACACGCCGGATGTGACGCCGCGCCTGGAAGGCTCCGTGCAATTGAACACGGTGGAAATTTATCCGTACGTCGAGTACATCAAATACTTGCTCGCGGGCACCATCGCGCTTTCGATTTTCGTGGTAGCCATGATCGGCGGCGGGATTACATATATCGACGACAAGGCGCGCGGACTGCACGAGGGCTATCTCACAACGCCAATCACCAAATCGGAGCTGGTGTTCTCGCTGGTCGGCTCGGGTGTGATCAAGGGCATGATGACCGGCATGGTGTTGACGATCATCGGCGGGTTGATCGTCGGGCTGCCGGAAATCTGGAATCCGTTACGGCTGTTTTATTTGATTGTGGTGGTGGGCGCGACGGGGTTGGCGATGATGAGTTTCATGTTCCTGCTGATGGTGCGCGTGGACGATCCGCTGGTGCCGCGCGCGATTTTCGGCGTGTTGAATACGCTGCTGTTCTTTCCGTCGGGCGCGGTCTATCCGATCGCGGCGTTTCCCTGGTGGCTGAAATGGGTTTCGGTGATTGATCCATTCACTTACGCGGTGCATGCGCTGCGAAATCTCACGCTGAAGAATACCGGCATTGAAGGAATCTACGTGGACGTGCTAGTTTTGCTGGGCATCGCGGTGGTGATGACGACGTTCAGCATTATGTTATTCAAGCGGCAGCTCTAGTGCGGCTGCGGGCCGGTGGGCCAGCGCCGCTTTTGCCGGAAAATAAACTGAGGAGATCTCGTGGGAATTTTTGACGGGTCGGAAGAACATCCGCCGGACAAAGTTCGCCGGTACATTATCACCACCATCGTTTTTATCGCGCTGGTGATGGGTTTTTCCTGGTATTTGCTGCGATTTCATACGGAAGTTCGCACCGCGAAGCATTTCCTGGATACCGTGGCGGCTGGAAATCTGGAACAGGGCTATCACTTGTGGAGTCCGGGTCCGAGTTACACGTATCAGGATTTTCTGGAGGATTGGGGGCCCAACGGATATTACGGCCCGGTGAAAAGCTATCACATCGAAAACGCAGAGGAAATTAAGCAGGGGCCCGAGCGGCCGTCCGGGACTGTCATTACGGTGGAGTTGAGCCCGTTTGCGCCGTTTCCTTCAACGCACGATGTGTTGAAGCAGAGTAAGACGAAGGAAGTTCGTCTGCAAATCGAATACAAGGATCAATCTCTCGGATTCGCGCCGTAGCGGGACGCGTGGTGCTTTGCTGCACGGCGCTGCGGCATTTTAGGCTTTGGATCTTGTTGGCGCGCTTACCTGCCCGCCAGCAATTCCTCGCAACTTTGGCGTACCTCGTCAACCGCAATGGTTGAAATCGCGCGCGGATTGCTCACGGCGATGGCTTTGTCGCCGCGCGGGTGATCGAACGTGGCGCCGGTTTGCACGATGCGATGCTCTGCCTGCCAAGGTTGCCATTGAACCGGGTCTGTGACGCTGAAAATTACGACGCTGGGCCGCTGCAGCGCCGCCGCCAGATGCGCGGGACCGGAATCATTTCCCACGAAAATGCACGAGCCGGCGATCAGTGCGATCAGCTCACTTATGTCCAGCTGAGCATCCATCACTGCGGCGCAATTTTGCATTTCGCTTTGAACTTCGGCGGCGATTTCACCGTCGCGCGCGCCTAGATTCACGACGCTGGCCATTCCACGCTTCTCGCGCAGCCAGTGCGCGATTTCGGAAAACTTGGCGACTGGCCAGCGCATCTCTGGCAAACGCGCGGCCGGTTGCAGCACGGCGTAAGGCGCGCCCGCGGCAATTCCCTTCTCCGCCAGCTTGCGAGCGACTGTTGCAATCGCGTCAGGCTGTGGAAAAACCTGGGTGCGCGGAATCGGGCTCCGCGGCAGGCCGGTGAAATAGAACTGCGAGATGCGATGCTCGACGGTGTGCACGGCGGGCGTGCCATAAAATTCCTTCGCGTCCGGCACTGCTATGTTGTACAGAAACGAATACTGGTATCCGGTCCAGCCGACGCGCGACGGAGAGCCGGACGCGCCAGTGAGCATCGCGCTACGCGGGCCGCCGTGCTGATTGAAGACGATGGGAAACTTGCGCCGAAGGAGATCGAGCGCCGTGTCACCGAGGCCGCGCGAAAAGATCAGTTCGGCGATTGCGGAATTCCCTTCCAACACCGGCGCGAAGCGCGGCTCGACGAGCACGGAGATTCGCAAATCGGGGCGCCAGGAATGCAGCGCGGCGATGACGGGAGTTTCCAGGACTAGATCGCCGAGCGAGCGCAAGCGGATGATCAGAATTTCGGCGCCCTGCGGCAATGCCGGGAGCAGAGTTGAGAGATCGTTCGAGTTCGGCGGGGCAGTCAACTTTTGTGAAGGGGCGAACTACGCTGCTTCATTCGGCTTCATTCTTCATTCAGCTTCAATGCGCGCTTCGTCTATCAGCATCACAGGAATATCTTCGCGAATCGGATAGACGCGATGGCACGATGGGCACTTCAAGCCGCGCTGGTCGTTCGTCAACTTCACCGGAGTTTTGTCCTGCGGGCAAACCAGAATATCGAGCAGTTCCTGCGAAACAGCCATGAAATTCCTCCCAGCGCACTGTAGCAGAGTGGTGCGACGGGCGGCAAGCGCGCGTCGCTCTAATGGGAGTGGCGTACGACGCAACGCGACGCTATGAATTAGCCGCTCGGCAACGCGGGCGCTAACCCAAACGCGCAACGTTTAAATTCAGTTGGCCGCGCCACTCGCCGCCGGACGCCATTTCCACGGGCCAAACCGCGACGATTTGCGAGCCCTGATAAATGCGCTCGAATCCCTCTTCCGATTCGGAAACCGTTTCGATGGGCGTGATCCAGAATTCCCGCGCGTGCGGCGCCGTGAGCGTAACGCTGACGCCCTGCCATTCATCCACAACACGCAAAATGGAACCGGGAGCGACGGCGGACCAGCGCAAGGGATAGCGTTCGCCGGCAGTTTCAAAATAGCGGTCGGACGAGGAAGGCGCGAGGAAATTCAAAACGGATTCGATTCCCACATATACAGGGGCGCTGCCAGGCGTTGGGCGACGCAGCGTGACGTCGCATAGGATACCGAATCCCGCGGCGCTATTCGCGAACGAAAAAGTTTTTTCGGCCGGCCAATCCACGCTCGTTTCCGATTCGAGAGTCGCATGCGTGGGAGAAACTTTCACTGCGCGATAGCTTCCGGCGGCAAGCGCGGCATCTTCGGCCAATTGTCCCGTGCCACAATCCGGGTGCTTCTTGTCGCGACCGAAAAGCAGCAAACGGAAACAGTGGCGCGCCCAGCGATCGTAATTGAGCCAGCGGTCGAGGCCTACTTCCTTCGCGCGCGTCTGCTCGTGAATGGATTGCGCGCCGTGCGTCGCGGCGGCCGGCAAGTTTTTGAGCTTCGCGTGGTAGGACTCCGGGCGGCGCGCCAGCGAATTCACCAGCGCGGCATTGGACTGGCGGCAATCGAGCGCTGAAATCGTGGCGCCGTCCGCGGGACAGAGCACGGCGGCGTAGCGGTCCGATGTGAAATACATTTCGTCGCGACCGTCCGAGTCAAAATCCAGAGTGGCGACATTCTGGTAGTGGCCGGAGGCGTTCGCGAGCGAATCGGCGATGGCTTCCGCCTGAATTAACGACCGCCAGAGCTCCGTGCGCAGGTGGGGCGAATAGAGTCCGCCGAAAACACCGTGCCAGTAGGGATCATTACACTGGCCGCGGAGCGTCAGCGTGCGGGCCCGGTCGCGCGCATCGCGAAACGCTTGGACCGGGTGAGAATGCTCATAGAGCTTCTGGACTTTTTGCGATACGTGAAGCATTTTCTTGTGCAGCAGATTCGATTCTCCATATTTGGAGAAGAAATTGCGCCAGATGCCACCACGAAGAAACGGAAGCATTTCCGTGCGCGACGCAAATTCAGCAGCCAGCACGTGATAACGACTCCGCGCCGGAGTCGGCAGCGCCCACTCCATCATTTCGCTGTAGGAAGCGGTGGGAAGGTCGGCGCGTCTGAGCGGAGGGTGCGAGGCAACCGCGGTTGCAGGCGTCGCGGTTTCCAGCCAATCCGAATTCTGCTCCAGCGCGACGAAAAGATTTTCCAGCCAGCCGTCCGTGTAGCAAAGTTTGTTCGTTCCGGGCCAGACGCCGAATTTTTCCAGGTCGTCACCCATGGCCGCGAATCCACCGGGATGTTCCTTCGCGCAAGTGCGCAGAAATTCGACGGTGTCCGCGGGTGCGCGAAAAGGCAGAAGGTAGCGCAGCGGTTTCAGGCCGGGCAGAACTTTTACGGAGAGGCCTTGATCCTCGGCAAGATAGTAGCCGAATAATTGTTCGGGCTCGAAGCCCGCGCCGAGAAAATGGTTATCGTCCACCAGCGTGTATTCGACGCCGGACGGCGCGAGGGATGAAGGTAACTGCGGTTCCCAGACGCGTTCGGCGAGCCATGCGCCGCGCGGGCGCGCGCCAAAATGCTTTTCGATGTAATCGGCCAGGCGCGTGATCTGCTCGTGGCGGTCTTCCGGCGGAATGGCGATCAGGATCGGTTCATAAAATCCGCCGCCGGCGATTTCCACCTGGCCGCGTTGCACCAGCGTGCGCAGCAGGTCGAAATATTCGGGATGAGCGCGTTCGATCCATTCGAGCAGCGAGCCGGTGTAATGCAAACCCATGTGGATCGAAGGATGGCGCGCGAGGACTTGAACGAAAGGCAAATACGATTGCGCGTAGGCGCGCTCAATCACGTCATCGAAGTTTCCAACCGGCTGATGCGCGTGGATGAGGAGGACAAACTGGAATTTCGCCACTGAGGGCCTCGCTGAAGCATTAACAGCATAACCTGAATTCGCGGGAGTTCTCAAACGCACTTCAGCGTGTTTACGTCACGAACAATCAGTACGTGGCATGGGACGAAGGTGGCGCGGCAGGGGTTTCGTTTTTCGGGCCTACGCTTCAGGCTGCGCAAATTTCTGAGCGGACGTCAGACGCACTGGCGAATTGCGTAAGCTGCTCCTTCAGACGCGTCATTGCCAGGTTCAGTGATGCATCTGCAATGCGAGCCGGGGCGTAAATCACGATCATGATTTCCTTGGCGGATTCGGTGATCATGCTGCGTGTGGAATCGCTTATGGGGCTGCCAAATGGGCCCGCGGAATCGGCCAGTACCGGACGGCCCTCCAGATGCCAGGTCTGTTTTCCGATGCCTTGGTATTTTTCGCCGGCGGCACCGTGGCGCAATGCAACTGGCGGTTGAATGTTCGCGCGATCGTAGCAGCCGTATGGCCAGCCGGTTTCGAGCGAGCCGAGGTTGCCTATGTCCACTACGTTCGATACTCGGTACAGGCCCTTGCCCTGCACCACGCGCCGCAGCAGGGCTTCGGACGAGGGGCGATATTTCGAGGGGTCCATGCCCCACTCGCGGAACATCGCGCGCACGGCGCGAATCGGCTCAGCTTCAGCGAGACTTTCCACTGTGGATTCGGCGCGCTTGCGGGCGCAGACCTCGTCCATCAATTTCGCAAGCTCCGGATGCACCAGGACGACGCTCGCGCCGTCAGCTTCGACCACGCCAAGTCTCGCGCCAGGCAGTGCGATTCTAATTTCCATGAGGTTCACTCTTCACAGGCTGCTATGATGACACGCAACCACGAAATTTAACGAAATTCTAACGGGAAATGGAACAGCGCGCGATGAAATCCAGCGAGAAGGAAGAAAAATTCGAGCGCGGGCTGCGGCATTTCAACGCGCGCGACTTTTTCGAAGCCCACGAAGTGTGGGAGGAAATCTGGCTGGCTGAAGCCGAGCCGGAAAAGACGTTTCTCCAGGGAATTATACAGATTGCCGCAGCATTTCATCACTACCGGCGCGGAAATTCCGACGGTGCAGAAACGCTGCTCGCAGCTGGAATCGTAAAGATTATGCGATTCCCCCCCGATCATCGCGGCCTGGCGATCCATGATCTGCGCGAGGAAGCGAAATTGTGGGCGCGGGCACTGGGTGAAATGCAGCGCCCGGGGGACGCAAGGCTGCCCGCGATTCGGCGTTTGGACAACCCAGCGATCGCCGCTGATTCGCCCCCAGCCCAAGTTCACAGAGACAAGAAGTAAGAGATTACCTACTGTGGGCTGGTTGTGCCTCTTGCGAAGGCGTCGCCGCCGGACCTTGCTCGGCGCGCAGCGACCACAGCTTCCTGGCTTGTTGCAATGCTTCGGTGACGCTCGGGCAGATATTTTCCGCGCCCACGTGTTGCTCGAACTCCGCGTTGCGCATGATTTCCGCCGGTTGCTGGCGTCCGCCGCAAAGCAGGAGCGTACGGCCGGATTTGTGCACGATGTCGGCCAGATTTTCCAGCGCCTGCAAGCCCGTGCCGTCCAACGCGGTCATGTTCCGCAAACGCAGGATGACGATCGGCGGCAAGTCTGGAACACGATCGATGACGACATTGATTTTATCGGTGGCGCCGAAGAGAAAGGGTCCGTGAATGCGGAAAATGGCCACGTACGAAGGAATTTCCTTGTGCTGCAGAATGTGCGCGTGGCCTTCCTGCAGATATTGTTCGGTGACTTCGGAGACGGTGGTCGTCTCGGTGACTTTGCGGATGTAAACGAGGGCGGCAAGTATCATTCCGGCTTCGACCGCGACGGTGAGGTCGGCGAAAACGGTGAGAAAGAAAGTGACGAGCCACGTGCCGATCTCAAGCGGCGATAGCTTCAGCAACTCCGGGATTTCGCGCCATTCGCCCATGTTGTAGGAAACCACCAGCAGAATAGCGGAGAGCACCGCCAAAGGAACAAATCGCGCGAGCGGCGCGGCAAACAGGATGATCGCAAGCAAAGTGAGCGCGTGAATCATTCCCGCCACCGGCGTCTTCGCGCCGGAACGAATATTTGTGGCTGTGCGGGCAATCGCGCCGGTGGCCGGCAGCCCGCCGAACAGCGGAGAGAAAATGTTAGCGACGCCCTGGGCCACGAGTTCGACGTTGGGATTATGTTTGGTGCCGCTCATGCGGTCGGAAACCACGGCCGACATCAGCGATTCGATTGCTCCGAGCATGGCGACGGTGATCGCCGGCGAAATCAGCGGCCGCAGCAAATCGAAATGGAACTGAGGAATCTGGAGGTGAGGCAGGCCGGAGGGGATTCCACCGAAGCGCGTGCCGATGGTTTCCACCGGCAGCCTGAATATGACCACGAGCGCTGTTCCCATGAAGAGCGCGACGATGTATCCGGGAACTTTTTTCACGAAGCGCATGAACACGATAATGAGCGCCAATGAAAGAACCGCGAGCGCCGTCGCGACCGGTGAGAGCGTGCGAAAATTAAGAACGAGGGTTTCGATGCGCGCCGCGAACTCGCCGGGAACTTTGTCGATTCGCAGGCCAAAGAAATCTTTGATCTGCGTGCTGGCGATGATCACCGCGATGCCGTTGGTAAATCCGACGACCACTGGGCGCGGAATAAATTTTACGGCGCTGCCCAGTCCGGTTAGCCCCAGGATTAGGAGCATCACTCCGGCCATGAGCGTGCACATGTACAGCCCGTCCAAGCCATATTTTGCGACGATGGCGTACACTACAACCACGAACGCGCCGGTAGGACCGCCAATCTGCGTAGTGGAACCGCCGAGCGCGGAAATGAGGAAGCCCGCGATTATGGCGGTGTACAGACCGGCCTGCGGCGGCACGCCTGAGGCGATGGCAAAGGCCATCGCGAGCGGCAAAGCGACCAAGCCAACAGTGAGGCCCGCGATCAAATCGGCGACAAATGTGCGGCCGTTGTAATTCCGCAGGCACTGAATCGATCTTGGCAGCCAGTCTTTCATTAGTGCGGGTTCATCGACCTTTCAAATTCTGGATACGCGCGATGGAAAGCCGTCGCCGCTTGTGAGGCACTGAATCAAGTATCGCTCACACAGTTGCGAACTCTACAGAAATTGAATTTGGAAGTGACCAAGACAACAAAGCGCCTCGCTGAGGATTTCGCGAAGGGGCACGCCGAGCGGTTCGTCGTTTAGCGTTCGACGATGATCCGGCCCTTCATGCGTTTGTGGCCAGTGCCGCAAGATTTGCAGCACTGGAACGAATACGTTCCCGGTTCCGTGGCCTCGATATCAACCGGCACGGATTCGCCTTTTTTCAATTTCCAGCAATCTTCACCGAAAATAAAAGCTAGGCCCGGAGCCGTGTTGGCCTTCGCGCCATCCGGGAACGCGCTGATGTGCAGGCCGTGCGTGCGGTCGGACGAGATGACTTCCAAGCGGACCTTGTCACCGACTTTCATGTGAATTACCGCCGGATCGAATTCGAAATCCTTGGCGGTCATGGCGATGATTCGCGGCGGCGCCTCCACAGCCCGTTGCGGTTTTTGTTGGGGAGGTTTTTCATCCTGCATTGGCCGTGCCGAACTATGCACGCGACCAGGAACGACGAAGACGAGCACGGCAGCCGTGGCTAAGAGCGCAGCGAAACGGAAATTAATTTTCAAGATGGCAACTCCTGTGCAATCGGCGACATGCACCAGCGTCAATTATTCTAGCAGCGAACTCGTTCGCCGCCGAATTTGGAGAAGTGTTGTACCTCGATGATAATGTCCCCTTTTGCCCTCGATAGAAATGTCCCCTTAAATGGATCTCCGAAAGGAGATCCGATTGGGGCGGACAGAGATGAGCACGAGGGAATTGGCACGGGTGGAAGTTCTTGCGCGGATTCGCAGCAAGCAACTGCGGA
Source organism: uncultured Acidobacteriota bacterium (assembly GCA_963786205.1). GTDB lineage: Bacteria > Acidobacteriota > Terriglobia > Acidiferrales > UBA7541 > Palsa-295. The sequence goes on along the minus strand of CAWAYG010000005.1, from coordinate 257,495 downwards.
TCATGGATGCGAGCCAGCTGCTGGGTGTGAGTTACCGGCAGGCGAAGCGGTTGTGGAGGCGCTATCGGGAAGAAGGAGCGGCCGGTCTGAAGCACCGCAACGCAGGACGGCGCTCGAACCACGCACGAGAGTCGAAGTTTCGGAAGAAGGTGCTGCAGTTGGTGCGGGAGAAGTACGGCGGGGCGGTGGGCGAGCGATTCGGGCCGACGCTGGCTGCGGAACACCTAGCTTCGGAGGACGGGCTGAAGACCGATGCGGAGACGTTGCGACGCTGGATGCTGGCGGAAGGATTGTGGAGTCGGGAGCGGAGGAGGAGGAGACACCGTCGTCGGCGCGAGCGCAAGGAGCACTTTGGGGAGATGGTGCAGATGGACGGAAGCTTTCACCCGTGGCTGGAGGAGCGTGGAACCCAGGGGTGCTTGATCGACATGGTCGACGATGCGACGAATACGACCTGGGCGCAACTGGGTGAGCAAGAGACGATCTGGGCGGTGGCCGATGGGCTACGCGCCTGGATCGAGCGCTACGGAGTACCGCTGGCGCTCTACGTGGACTGGAAGAACCTGTACAAGCGGAGAGCGACGCCGAAAGAGTGGCTGCGGGGAGAGGAACCGGTAACGCAGTTTGGGCGCATGTGCGCGAAGTTGGGGATCGAGCTGATCGCGGCCAGTTCGCCGCAGGCGAAGGGACGAGTGGAACGGATCCAGGGCACACATCAGGACCGGTTGGTGAAGAAGCTGCGCCGGCAGCAGATCAGCAGTCACGCCCAAGCGAATGTGTATCTGGAGCGGGACTATCTGCCGGAACACAACGGGAGGTTTGCCAGAGTAGCGGCAAAGCCAGAGGACTATCACCGGCGGGCGCCGCGGGCGTCTGAACTGGACCGGATATTCCGATTGGAGAAGGAGCGGACGATTAGCGAGGACTGGGTGGTGCGGTACGAGAACCGCTTTTTCCAATTGGCGGGCGGGCATTACGCGCCGGCCGCGGGCAAGGTGATGGTTTGTGAAGGGCGACAGGGCAGCATCAGCATCGAATATCGCGGGCAGGCGCTGCAGTGTCGGGAGATTGCGGCACCGGCCCGGCCGAGCGAGTACGCCGTGAAAGTCGTAGGGGAGCGCGCGAACAGGCCGCATGCGAAGCGGAAATGTGTACCGGCTGCGAATCATCCCTGGCGAGGAGCGATCCTGAGGGCGCAACAAAAACGGGAGTTAAAGGCGGCGGCCATCGCGGAGCGGGCAGCGTTGGCCCGGCCCTCCGCTACGCCCTAAACGCTCCGCCCTTCGGGCTCCGCAGGGCTGCGCTCCGGACCGGGCCAACAAAACCGGGATGCCACAGGTCGAGCGAGATGGGAATCGTCGTTCCTGGTGCTTCCTAGCGAGAGATTTTTCGAGGAAAGCCCAAGCAGAAGAAAAAAGCAGCGAACACAGACCACAAAAAGGGGACATTTCTATTGAGGTAAGACAGGGGACATTTCTATCGAGCTTTGACACGCCGAATTTGGAAAAGTTGACACCTCGGCAACTGTGTAGCACGCTGGTTCAGCAAACCGTGGCAACTGCAGCCCGGATGCAGCATCCAATTAATAACGAATAGCATGACAGGAGACGACCCATGCCGCTTGACCGAGAACGGATTCTAGATGCTGCGCGGCAGTGTTACGACCCGGAGATTCCCATCAACATCGTGGACCTGGGTCTGATTTACGACGTGCAATGCGACGACGCGGGAAACGTAACCGTGAAAATGACGTTGACGACGCAGGGCTGCCCATCCGCGCAGGCGATTCCAGAGCAAGTGCGCGCGCGCGTAGCAGCTATCGAAGAAGTGCGCGACGTAAAAGTCGAAATCGTGTGGGAGCCGGCTTGGAATCCCAGCATGATTAGCCCTAGCGGGCGCCAGGTGCTGGGACTGGAAGTCTAAGTCCGTCGCCAAGCTCCACAAGTGGGAGCGGCGGATGCAATAAAATAGAAGTATCCGTCGCGCCAGAAAATCATGGCCCATGCCGCAGCGCGGTGGCCCGCGCTGCTACTGCTAGGCCTTCTTGTTGGTGTACCAATCCGCGTTGATCGGCGTGAAGTTGGCCCACTTCTCCGGCAAATCTTCCAGTGCAAAAATCGCCGTTACCGGGCAGACCGGCACGCAAGCCCCGCAATCAATACATTCCACGGGACTGATGTATAGCTGCGTTTCGGCTTCGAAGTCCGCCTCATCCTTGCGCGGGTGGATGCAATCCACCGGGCAGACGTCCACGCAGGCTGTGTCTTTTGTTCCGATGCAAGGCTCGGCAATCACGTACGCCATTTCGAGTTCTCCTCGAACGAGAGGTTTTAAAACGGTTTGGCCCGGGATGTTGCTCCAGGACCGCACCTCGATTTTTATATCACCAAAGGCAGGCCGCGTACAAGCACTGGACCACCGCGGCAAAGTATCACTTTCCGGCTTTGGTTGCAGGTTCAACCGCGCGATGCAACACTATCTCGGCGGTTGATACAAACGCTAGTGCTCTATCGGAGGCGCGTTTTCACAAAAGCGCGAAGTCGGGCGAGGTGCTCTGCGCGCGTTCGATAGAGCCGTTTGAAGGTGGGCGCTGGCGGTTGCGGCGGATGCGGGCTAGTGGCTTCAGCCGATCTAACGGCTATGGGAATTGAATCTTTTTTCCTCTGTAGTCTATTGATTTTGCTTGGCTTAGGAAAAACAGAGAAAAGCGAAAATCGCTGTTAAAGGCGCTACGTTGCAGCATGACGCAAGGAGCATAGCACGCGAAGCGTCCGTCGCGCCAGCGACTACGTTCAAACGTATTTATGCACCGCGAAGGGCGTCCCCGCTGATTATGCGTGGGCCGCGTATTCGGTTCTGCCCGCGCAGACCGAGTGAGGGCACTTGCAATCCACGTCAGGAATTTCCTCCATCGTCTCGCACTGCGGGCTGCAGTACTTCTCCGAAGTGACCTGACACGTACAAACCGGATGTGGGCATTTCTTCGTTTCGTCGGCTGCCATAGGCTCCTCCCCTTGCGGTGGTGAAAGGCGAGAGTGTATCAGTTTCCCGCGCCAAAACGGACTGACATCTACGAAAACAGTGGCTAAGCCCCGGCGGGCCGGGGGATCGGAAGCTGACCGATTCCTCGCAGCTTGCGAACTTCTGCGCGTTGGAGGTAGTGGTATCATCCGTTTTCGCGACTTCACGTTTAGTCAGCGACTTCGAGGTGCGAATTTATCGGGCGCTTGCAAGATAGCAATCGAGGCAAAGAAATGACAGAACCCAGGAGTCAGCTATGAGCGCAAATGCAGTCCGTGGTATCGATACTAGCGTCGCGCCAGTTGAGATGAAGTTCGAGATCGTCGTTATCCCCGTCTCGGATGTGGACCGAGCGAAATAGTTCTACGCGAAGCTCGGGTGGCGGCTGGACGCCGACTACGACAACGGTAAAGGTTTCCGGGTGAGTCAGTGCACGCCGCCTGGCTCCAGCTGCTCGGTGATCTTCGGCAAGAACGTCACCCCGGCGGCACCCGGCTCCGCGCAGGGCCTGCACCTAGTGGTTTCCGACCTGCAGGCTGCCCGCAAGGAGCTGCTCGATCGCGGCGTGCAGATCAGCGAAGTGTCCCACAACGAGGCCGTGTACGCGGGCACCGACGAGACTTACCTGTTTGGCAGCGTGCGCGTCAGCGGTCCGGATCCCGAACATCGCAGCTATCGCTCGTTCGCCTCGTTCCGCGATCCCGACGGCAACGGCTGGCTATTCCAGGAAATCACCGCGCGGCTGCCGGGCCGTATTGGTTCTCCGGCGACGAGCTTCGCTTCGGTGAGCGATCTGGCGGACGCGATGCGGCGCGCGTCAGTGGCGCACGGCGAGCACGAGAAGCGCATCGGCGCGGCAGATGCGAATTGGCCTGACTGGTAAGCCAAATACATGGTGGCGGAACAGGCCGGGAAAGAACTACCGAAGTGAGCGAACTTGTGACTGCGGAAAGCGAAGCGTGGTGATCAAAACTCTAGAAGGAGGGACTCTATGAAACGGATCGGTTTCTTACTGCTTGCAGTTGCAGCTCTAGCCGGCATTGGCGCGTTCATGGCCCACGCATCTGGACAATCTGATGGAGAGTCCTCCCCGATCTACGGAGTAAAAATCCCCCCCCGGATACCGCGATTGGAAATTGGTCGCCGTGAACAGCCTCTTAGTACCGGGCAAGCTCGATCAGTTGCGCGCACAAGTCGGCAACGAGATAGCGCTCAAGGCTTTTAAGGAAGGGAAGGTCCCGTTCCCGGACGGCGCCATCATTGTGGCGATTCATTGGACTCGTGTCTTGTCGGAAGCCAACGACAAAGTCTTGGATGGTGCATTCCCCGGCGCGCAATCTTTCGTTGTCGGGTCTCCAGTGAATATTCAGGTGATGGTGAAGGGCTCAAAGAAGTACGCGGCGACGGGCGGCTGGGGGTTTGCTGCCTTTAAGGACGGAAAGCCGGGCGACAAGGCGCTGCACGAGACCTGCTTCCCCTGCCACATACCCGCTAAAGATCGCGACTACGTCTTCACCCATTACGCACCTTGATGCCGAGAACGAAATACCAGGCATCGCAGACCGAATAGTCCGCATCCGAAATGGCAAATGACCCTGCAGATGTTTCTTCGCGGCCGATGAGGAGTTTTCGCTGGCGACTTATCCCGCACCAGGCTTACCGCGGCGACCGGGTGAGCCTAAAGTCGCCAAAGTCGACCACTTGCCGTCTGGGTCTTTCTGCGTCATTAGCCATTCCCAAGTATCTTTTTCCGGGGGCCGCTGAAACACGGTGTGAAACGGGCCGTCGGGGTATTCGAGTACAAATCGGATGGCGTTGCCGTCGCGCACACCGTAACCGAGCGTTTCTGAGAATCGCCCTCCGAACACGTCGAGCAGATGCAGCACGTAGCGCTCGCTGATCGGGTCGTAGCCGAGGAACCAACTTGCCTCGTATCGTTGTTCGGAGGCTGGCGCGCCTGCTTCCGTTTTTTCGTGGATGCGCAGGAACTGGTGGTTGAGAACCCACTCCGCCTCAACCGTATGGTGCGCTTCGCGGCCCATAATCGGCCCTTGTAGCTTCCACGTTCCGACCGTGTGATCTACCAGATCGTCGCGCCATTCGCCCGGAGCCCGCGCGCCTGATTGCAGCGGAGCAATGCTGGTCACGAGCAGGGTAATCAGCAATAAACAAGACGCCGTTTTCATCGTAAACTCCTCACGCTGCGCGTCGGCCTGGAGCTTAAAGCGGTGAGATTGTCGCACCAGTGGAAACTGGCCCGCTGTGCGAGTATCAAGAACCCAAACGCTCGCTGCGGGATAGCACCAGGTAAGTTTCGTAAGCGACCAACAGGTTCCGTTCAAGCGGCCCAGATGCGCGATAAGCGCGTTGATCGGTACTCAGACTGCACGCTGCCTCTACTCGTTACTCGTTGACTCGCCACGTGCGCCAGCCTAATATGTGCGCCCGCGGTCTCGGGATGTGATCATCATGACTAAACTTCGGGTTCGCAACTTCTCCATTTCCCTGGATGGTTACGGCGCCGGCCCCAATCAAGACTTGGCAAATCCACTCGGTGTGGAGGGCAGGACCCTGCACCAATGGTTCGTACCCACTCAAACGTTTCAATGGATGATTGGAAACGACGGTGGCGCCACGGGCGTCGATGATGATTTTGCGGCCAGGGGGTTCGTGAATGTTGGAGCTTGGATTCTCGGCCGGAACATGTTCGGGCCGGTTCGCGGACCTTGGCCTGACGACACGTGGAAGGGTTGGTGGGGCGACAACCCGCCTTATCATGCTCCCGTCTTCGTGCTGACGCACTATGCCCGCCCGTCCATCTCCATGGACGGCGGGACGGTTTTCCATTTTGTTACGGACGGCATCCAAGCGGCGCTGCAGCGTGCGACCGGGGCCGCTCACGGGCACGACGTCCAAATCGGAGGAGGAGTGGAAACGATTCGAGAGTACCTTCGGGCGGCGCTTATTGATGAGCTTCATTTGGCGATTTCGCCAGTGCTCCTCGGCTCGGGCGAGCACCTGTTCACCGGAATCGACGCACTCAAGCTTGGCTATCGGTGTACCCAACACGTTACCACCGCAAACGCGACACACGTCGTTCTAACGCGACTCGGCTGATCGTCACACAGGGGTAAGTTCCGGTAAGTCGCATTACTCGGCGAGCAAATTTCAGAGTAACCTGCGGACCGCGACCAGTTTGGATTTGAAAAGCTGCCCAGAGAAGCAGGAAGTGCGGCGGTGGATGCGCGGGAACCGACGGAGTCAAGCGGTGCGTTTGCTGTGGAACGATTTTTTCTCGGCCGTCTTCTTCAGCTTATAAGACACGAAATGCAGCACCGCGGCCAACAAAGCGAAGCAGGCGGTGGCAAATGAGACTGTCATGGGACGGAGCTTAAAGCGTAACGACTCGTGAGGCAAATCGATTGAACGGATGGGAACGATAGACCAAACTTGGCCGGAACTTGATCGGTATCTGCAGCATCGTTTTCGTAGCGGCGCCGCACGATCGGAGATCCACGCACCACCCCCACGCCAGCGGCGACGCGCGATGTATTCGGTCACGTGTCGCGTTATCAGAGATTAGGAAAATGTGCGGCATGCTACGGCTACGCGGAAAATCAAGAACGCATGCGCTCAGTGTGTATCCCGTGCGCTCTCGATTCTATCGCGGCTCAGAGTCCCGAACCATTGAACGGTGGATTATTCCGTTTCAGGCCGGCCTTCAAGACATTCAACGCGGACGTAGCGTCTTGTATGGCGGTTCGCTCGTCGCTCAGCATGCCGCCATTGAGCGAAGTTCGGGCGCGAATCGCCTCCTCCGCTGCCTCCACGCGTTCTCCCAATTTTTCGAGGTCGAGTTCAAGAAGCGCAGCCCGATATAGCTCCCGCCAGTAACTGCCATCCAGAGCGGAGTCCTCTGAAGGCGACGGGCTGCCTATTCGCGCGTAGAATCCGGAGCTGTCCCAAATCCTTTGCACCATTTCTGGCTCCATGCTGGGAGGCCAGATGCTGCAACCTGATCTCGTCGCTGTCAGTCCGCTGGAGTACAAAGCGCGTGGAAAGCACGACGCGCAAATGGGTAACTCCTGAAGCGTCGCCTAACTAGAGACTGGGCCACTGCCAGCACGCCGTCGAGCTTCGACCGCCTTGGGTTGCCGCACGTCCCGTCAAACCGATAGAATGGCTGCATGAGAAACGGGACGCATTCTACTTTGTTTCGTGGCCGTATATTTCTAACGTTCTTGGTCGCGCTGGCTGTGGCGCTGGTCGCTGCTCTTCCTGGGCGCACGCAAACCGATGCGGGTAAAGCCGCGCCGCACGCGGGCAAAGCGGCCGGGGCCACCGATCCAGCGCTGATTGATCTTGCCGGCTACCGGCAGTTGCTCGCGAAATACAAGGGGAAGCCGCTGGTGGTGAATTTCTGGGCCACCTGGTGCGAGCCCTGCCGCGATGAATACCCCATGATTGTCGAGCTGGCCAAGGAATTCAAACCACAGGGCATCAGCGTGATTGGCGTGGACATGGACGACGAATCGGACATGAACCTGGTGCGACGATTCATTGCGCGCACGCAGCCGCCATTCCCGAATTACCGCCAGAAACCCGGGATTGATCTGGACGCTTTCTACGATGCCGTGAATCCAGAGTGGAAGGGCACCATGCCGCAAACAATTTTTTACGGGCGCGACGGGCAGATCGTGAGATTTTTCCTGGGCACTCGGCCGCAGCCCGTCTTCGAACAAGCATTCCGCGCAACGCTCGGCCCCGCACGCAGCGGCGCGAGCGAAAGCGACCACGGCGGAACCCAGTGAGCTGGAACATATTCGGCATTTCATATCAACAGGAGGCAGGCACTGATGCTTCACACACGCGGCAATAAAATCACCTGGCTGGGCCACGCGGCATTTCGCATTGATACTCCCAGCGGCAAAGTAATTCTGGTGGATCCCTGGATTCTCACGAACCCCCTCTGTCCTGAAGCAAACAAGATATTTGGCCGCGTGGACACTATGTTCATCACGCACGGACATTTCGATCACATCGCTGACGCCGTGGAGCTTGGCAAGAAATTCAACCCGCAAGTCGTCGGAATCTATGAGCTGTGCGCTTGGCTGGAATCAAAAGGCGTGCAAAACAGCAACGCGATGAATAAAGGCGGCACGCAGAAGGTCGGCGAAATCGAAGTCACGATGGTCAACGCCGTGCATTCCTGCGGCATCCTCGAGGGCGACCAGATCGTTTACGGCGGCGAAGCGTGCGGCTACGTTCTGCGGCTTCCCGGCGGACTGACGGTCTATCACGCGGGCGATACGGCGCTCTTCGGCGACATGAAGTTGATCGCGGAACTTTACGCGCCGGACGTGGCGCTGCTGCCGATCGGCGATCACTTCACCATGGGTCCGCGCGAAGCCGCCATGGCGATTCGCTTCCTGAATGTTCGCCATGTGATCCCCATGCACTTCGGAACGTTTCCACAGCTGGTGGGCCGACCCGAACAGGTTCGCCAGTTCACGCAAGATATCAGCGGCCTCGAAATTCATGTGCTAAAGCCCGGTGAGTCAATCGGAGAACCGAGTTCACACTTCAGCGCGCAGGTCTAGGAGCGAAAATGCCGGGTATTCTGGAACCAGCAGTTGAATTGTATCTATCGAGTCTGCTGCCGGAGCGCGATGCAGTGCTCGCGGATATCGAAAAGTACGCTAAGGAGCGCGACATTCCCATTATCGGGCCGGATTGCGGGCGTCTGCTATGGCTGATGGCTCGGCTCTCCGGAGCAAACAGAATTTTCGAGATGGGCTCGGCCATCGGCTATTCCGCGATCTGGTTCGCGCGCGCCGCCGGACCTGCCGCCGAGATTTATTGCACCGACGGAGACCCGGCGAACGCCGAACTGGCGCGTAAGAACTTCGAGCGCGCCGGCGTCAGCAAGAACATCCGATTCATGACCGGCGAAGCAGTGGATTTGATTGACAGCACCGACGGCACGTTCGACATCATCCTGATTGACGTTTACAAACACCAATATCCTGCCGCGCTAAAGAAATCCCTGCCGCGGCTGAAGAGCGGAGGCCTGGTGATCACGGACAACGTGCTGTGGTCCGGCCGCGTCACCCAGCCGCCGAAGGACGATAATACGCGCGGTATCCTGGAATTTAACCGCACCGTCTTCGGCTCACCGGAATTATTTTCCGTGATCGTGCCGCTGCGCGATGGCGTCGCCATCTGCCGCAAGTCGTAGTGGATGGTTGGCTAGCTGCCCTGCTGAATTGATAGCGGCTGGACCAGTTTGAAGTGCAACCTGGTTTCCGCGGGCAACACAATATCTTTCTTGCCCGTAAATCCGGCAGCCGCCGTGCCCGCTCCTCCGCCAGCCAATGCACCAATCGCCGCGCCTTTGCCGCCTCCAGCCACTGCGCCGATGATTGCGCCAAATATCGCACCGCCTCCAGCGCCCGTCGCGGTTCTCTTGCCGCGCCCCTTCCCTGCCTCTTCAAACTCGGAAGTTTGGATGGAGTAACGCGTTCCGTTCACGCTGATGGAATCGAGCGTCAGCTGCAGTAGCGCGTTCCCTTTGAATTTTCCCGCCGATTGCGCGGTCACAATCGTGCCGCGGACTCCTGTTCCGATCGGCAACACGGCGTTGGCGTCAACCGTGACAGGTTCCGCGAGCGTCGCACCGAAGCTGTCGCCATTGTTGGCGATCTTGGAGTTGATGGTCTGATCGAGCGTCACGGTCAGCACTTTGCCGACAGGCACCACAATCGGAGGTGGCGGAGGTGGCGGCGTAGGAGCAGGCTGTGCAGGCGCGCCGCTCTGTCCGTTCGGAGCGGACGAGTTCGCTGAATTGGCGGCGGAGCTGTTGGAATCGGTCGCAGGCGGAGTGGGCGTCTTGCTGCATCCGAAACCGGTCAGCAGGACGCCTGCGAGAAAAATCCGGCAAAGGAAGGAATGGCGCATGTGTCGTTCTCCTATGAGATCGTGAAATCAGTTCGCGCGTGAGGGCCAGCCGCGAACGCGGCCGTATTCTAATTCCGAACTACGGGAATCTCAATCCGGTGGAATCCAGCAGTGGCGTTTTATCGTGCGGCAGCCTTCGGGGAGGAACGCGGCAGCAGATTGCGCAGAAAGAATGTCACATTGGCGGGCCGTTCGGCGAGGCGTCGCATGAAATACGGAAACCAATCCACGCCGAACGGGATATACACCCGGACGCGATAGCCGTCGCGCACCAATTTCTGCTGCAGATCGGTGCGAATGCCGTAGAGCATCTGGAACTCGAACCGGTCGCGCTTGATGTCCTGTTCGCGCACGAAATCGAGCGTAGCGCGAATCATAGCCGGATCATGCGTGGCGATGCCGTGATAAATCCCACTCGCCAGGAGCATTCTCATCAGCTTCACGTAGTTGGCGTCCACATCGGCTTTCTTGGGGAACGCGACTTCGGGCGGTTCCTGGTAAGCACCCTTGCAAAGCCGCAGGCGGCAACCGACAGCGAGTAAATCCTGCACGTCCTGCTCGGCGCGATAAAGATACGCCTGCATCACTGTGCCCACGTTCGAGTACTCGGAGCGCACACGCTTCACCATCTCCACGGTGCGCTGCGTGTAGGCCGAGCCTTCCATATCCACGCGCACGAAATTCGACTGGCTGGCGGCGTGCGCGACGATTTTTTCCAGAAGTTCCTGGCAGAGCTCTTCGTTCAGGTCGAGGCCGAGTTGCGTCAGCTTCAGCGAAACATTCGCGTCCAGGTGTTCCTGCGCGATGCGGTCGAAAATCGCGATGTATTCGTCAGCGGCGCGCCGCGCGCCGGCTTCATCCGACACATTTTCGCCAAGCAAATCCAGGCTGGCCAGCTGCAGCGCGCGATTCACTTCACGCGCGGCTTCCAGCGCGTCGTCCAGAGTTTCACCGGCAACGAAGCGGCGGGCGACACGGCGGCTCACACCATTCCTCATCATCAGCGGAGCGAGGCGCTTGCTCTCGGAAAGACGTAGCAGAAGCGCGCGCATCAGAAAAGGCCGAGCCTCATTAATTGGGATTGGAACAACTGGTGCAGTTGTGGCGGCATGAACTCTGAATTATGCAGCAATTGCGGCTGTAGCGTCAGCCTTTGTGCCCTTCCAGGAACCGTTCCGCCTCGATTGCAGCCATGCAACCGGAACCGGCCGCGGTGATCGCCTGGCGGTAGTGATGGTCCTGCACGTCTCCCGCGGCAAACACGCCTTCGATATTGGTTTTCGGGCCGTCATGCGTGATGAGGTAGCCGTTTTCGTCCATATCAAGCTGCCCCTTGAATAGCTTCGTATTGGGATCGTGGCCGATGGCGACGAAAACTCCGGAGGTTTCAAGCTCCCTGGTTTCGCTGTTATCCGTGTTGCGGATTCTCACTTTTTCCACGGATTTGCTGTTGACGTCGTGAACTTCCTCGATCACATAAGGCGTGACGAACTCGATTTTTTCGTTGGCGTGCGCGCGGTCCAGCATGATTTTCGTGGCGCGGAATTCGTTCCGGCGATGAATCAGCGTGACTTTCTTCGCGAATTTCGTGAGGAAAGTGGCCTCTTCCATCGCGGTGTCTCCGCCGCCGACCACGATGATGTCTTTCCCGCGGAAGAAGAAACCGTCGCACGTCGCGCAGGTGGAAACTCCGTGCCCCAGCAAGTGGCGTTCCGATTCAATGCCCAGCATTCTCGCCGACGCGCCCGCCGCGACGATCAGAGTCTCGGTTTCGTATGTTTCTTTTCCGGCGACCACAGCGAACGGCCTGCGGCTCAAATCCACTGACGTGACGGCGCCGGATTGGAATTCCGTGCCGAAGCGCTGCGCCTGCTTGCGCGAGTTTTCGATCAGCTCCGGCCCCAAAATGCCATCGGGAAAGCCCGGGAAATTTTCCACCATGGTCGTCAACGCGAGTTGCCCGCCAGGCTCGTAGCCGTCCAGCACTAACGGACTCAAATCCGCGCGCGCGGCATAGATAGCCGCAGTCAAGCCGGCGCAACCGCTCCCGATGATAATCACCTTATGCACTGAATTTTCTCCCGGGTATTCGATGCTGCAAACCAGCGCGGCGAACCAAACAAGCCATTGTATCATTCCGCGCCTAGCCCGCCAGCGTCAGCGACTTCTGAATCAGCGGATGACCGTGCAACCGCAATGCCTCCGATTGCGCCGTTTCCCGGCTTGTCTGATAATGACGCGCGGACTGGACACCTACATGGCGACTCCCAGCAATCTTTTTCGGCTGCTCAGCGAATTCATCGTGCTGCTGCTCGGCGCACTGCTGATCTTGCTGGCTGCGACGGGCCGGATCGGGCTGCCTGCGCGGCCCGTAGGCGTCGTGGCGCTGGGCGCAATCTTCATATTTTGGGGCGTGCGAGCGGCTACGCGGCCCGAAGCGAAGGCTGCGCGACTGGCGACCATGATTCGCGCCGGATCGCTTGCGCTGGTGGGTATTTTTATTCTCGCGGTGCCGTTCGTGCCCGCGCGGCATGCGTCGCAGCTGTTTGTGCTAGCGGGAGGTGTGCTGGTCTTGCGCGGGGCGCTCGCGGCGGCGATATCGGTCGCGCGCCATTGATTTCACGGATAGCCACAAAATCGACAACAAGCGCGTTCGCTCTTGCCAGTCTTGCGCGTTCCGGATAACCTCCGCGGCAGCAGCGCGGGATGCGGAGAAAGCATGGCCCGGCCCCATGGCACGAAACCGAATGCTCACTGAGTGGATGGAAGGAGATCAACGATGCTGAAAGCGTTCAAAGATTTCGCGATGAAAGGAAACGTTCTGGATCTCGCGGTGGGCTTCATCATCGGCGCCGCGTTCGGCAAGATCGTCACGTCGCTGGTGGCGGATATCATCATGCCGCCGATCGGCCTGATCGTCGGCAAAGTGGATTTCTCCGGATTATTTCTGAATCTCTCGGGAAAATCGTACGCCACGCTGGCGGAAGCAAAAGCCGCCGGGGCGCCCACGCTCAATTACGGCCTGTTTTTGAACAACGTGGTCGACTTCCTGATCGTGGCATTCGCGGTTTTCCTGATCGTGAAGATGGTGAATACCTGGAACAAGCCCGCGCCGGCTCCGGCCGCCACCACGAAAGAATGTCCGTACTGCGCTTCGTCTATTCCACTGAAGGCGACGCGCTGCCCGAACTGCACGTCGGAACTGCGCGCGTAAGTGTTTGCAGGATTCGATTGCGGCTTCGGTAGTCTGCGAAGTAAGCGCGCGGCTCGCGCGGTTCTCAGCTTCCAGGCAATTTCTTGGGCGCGTCGCCGGTTTCGAGCCGATGGTCGCGTATTTCGTGCACGTGCTGGCGCAGCCGCTCGAGCACGGCGTCCGTCTCGCCCTGCGCCATTTCCCGCTCCACTTCTCCGAGTGCAAAGTGAATGATGTCGTGGTGATGGATTTCCTCGCCGGGCAGCTTGTCGCTCAATTCCAGCCAGACTCTGTGCAGTAAATCAATTTCCTTGGGGGTCAGCCGCGGCGCGTGGGGGCCGAGGTAGAAGATCTGCTCCTGGCCTGACGGCGTAAAAATTTCCAAGGTGACGCGTGGGCGCGGCTCCGGCATGCGTTCCCAAGCGAGCCCGATTTCACGAGCCTGCTCGGTAACCGGCATCTTTGATGAACTGCCCGCCACGACGGTGCTCGACTGCAGATTCATGGCCGTGCGCAGAATTCCTTCCCACAAATCGTTCGCCGCAGCCACCGCCAGACGCACGGGCTTGCCTTCTTTTTCCGCGAGCGCCAGCACCTTAGTGAAAAGCAATTGTTCGATGGTGCTGAAAAGCTGGTCCGGAGCCAGATCGTATTCACCAGAGGCTGCGCGGCGCAGCATGCGCACGTGCAACACGACGATCTCCGCTTCCTTCTGCCGCACGCGGCGCAGCGCCGCTTCCAGATGGTACAGCGCGTAATACGTGCTCACCGGCACCAGAATGCTTCCAGGCGCGACGCCGACGCTGGTGGGCGTCAATTCCGCTTCTTGCGCCAGGTTGAATTGATCGAGTTCCACGTGCGCCGCGCCCGCAGCGTGCACGCGCATGCGATGCTCGGAAATCTCGAACACCGTGAAAAGCACCACGGTGAAAATGATTCCAGCGATAGTTGCTTGCGGTTTCGTAAACAAGTTGATGACCGCGATCGCCACTAGCACCAGCGTGATCATTCCCAGCCCGATCGGAATTTCCCTGCCGAAAATCACCGGATTGAGCGGCACGCGATACTCGCGGTCCTGCGGGTGCGTGTAGCGCAGCACCAGCACCGCGATGCCCTTCATCGAAAAACTCCAGATTACGCCGAAAGCGTATAGGTTTCCGAGAAAGGTGACGTCGCCGCGACTGGCGATGATGGTGACGATCTGAAACGCCACCACCAGGTTAATGATGCGGTGCGTGGTGCCAAAGCGCGGATGCGGATGGCGGAACCAATCGGTGAGCACGCCATCTTCGGAAACGCGATTCAGCACGCCGTTAGACCCGACAATGGCGGTATTCACGGCCCCGGCGAGAATCAGCGTGCCGACCACCACGACAAAGACGTGAAACGCCAGCTTCACCTTAAAACTTCCGGCCAGATGCATGGCCAGGCCACCGATCAGGTTTTCGGTGAAGTTTCCGCGCACGCTATCCGGAATAATCATTACCGCGAAGAACGAAACCAGCGAAGTGAACACCAGGCTGTAAATAAAAATCACCAGCCCGGCTTTTTTCAGGTTCTTCAGTTTGGGATGTTCGATTTCGCGATACACCTGCGCGAGGGATTCTTCACCGCTCATCGCCAGCACCGAATGGCCCAGGCCGACAAAAATAATGATTAACGTGATCGTGTGCGCCCAGTGATAACCGTTCAGCCAGCCGAGCGAACCATGATCGAGTTTCATGTTCTGCGCGTTCGGCAACGGAGGCAGGCTCCAGTCGCTGCGCACCCACAGTGTGTAGAAACACCAGCCGATCAGCACCACCACCATGACGGTGGTGAGCTGCATGATGCGCAGAGCTTTGTCGCTGGATTCCGGAATGCCCTTGATGTTCTCCCACCAGAAATAGAGCGTGACGATTATGGCGACCGTGGCTGCGGTCGCGTTCACGTTCAAATAAATTGCGAGCTTGGCGTGATGGAAAAGCTCGTTGATTACACCCACAAGATATTGCCCCGCGGAAACGCCGCTGATCGGGCCGGTGAGCACGTAGTCGAACATCAGAGCGGAAACGGAAAATTTCGCGAGTGTCCCGCCCATCGCTTCCTTCACCACGCGGTACACGCCGCCACGTACGAACATGCTGCAGCTTTCCACGTAAATCGCGCGCACCGCGTAGGAAAACAGCATGATGCCAAGGATGAACCAAGGCGCCGTCTTGCCGATGAACTGCTCGGCCTCGCCGCCAGCGTAGTACGCGGAGGAGGCGAGGTCGTTCAGTACGATCGCCGCGGCGCGCCAGAAGGAAATGAAAGCCAGCATGGCCGTAGTGGCCACCAAGACCTTCGTTACAGGGCGGGCGCGACCCGGAGTGAATGTGGGGCCTGTGGAATTAGAATCCATATGCGATTGAGTGAGGATAGGAACTATACGTTGAAAAGCGGCCAAAAAGGAAGCCTTGCGGCGGTTGGCCCACCGCTAACGGTTACTACTCGCCGGCAATTCGACGGGCTTCACTCTGTGGTCGGGCGCATGCGGGTGTGACGAACGCGGGTTACGCGTTGTTCTCTTCTGCCGCGGAACGAAAATCGCGTTCGCAGGCTTCGCAGGGACAAATTTCGCGCAGATGCTCAAAGCTGAAAATTCCCGTCGCGTGGCTATCGGAAAATTGAATTTGCAGCGCGTAATTCCCCACCGCGTTGGCGCTCTTGGCGGTGACGCGCGGCTTGTACATGGGAAGCAATGCCGAGCTGGCGCTGGCTCCGCCCTTGGATTTCTTCTCGCGCTCGTCGTTGCACAGCGCGCAGGGGCAATGATCGCGCAGGTACGGGAAATCGTAGCGGCTGGTGTGCATGTCAGACCACGTGATCTCGACGCCCTCGCCTGTCGAGACGTGCACCTTGATGCTCAGCGGTTTTTTTCGTGTGTCTTGTGCTATGGGCATAAAAAATTCAACCTGCGATTTCAAAATCCTGCCCGCGTTTCGTCGTGAAGCGTGCAGTCAGGAACACAATGTAGTGTGACACAAACAGGCCCAATCCGGCTTTCATTCAAGCCAGCTCGGGTTTCAGCGACGACAACGCTGCTTGAACTAAATGCCCATGCGCGAACTCGATACGGCGGTCTGCGAGTCGCCCGATGGACGGAGCGTGCGTCACCATCAGAATCGTATGGCCTTCGGCGTGAAGCTCGCGCAAGAGACTGAGCACGATTTCCTCGTTGGCCTCATCGAGGTTTCCGGTGGGCTCATCCGCCAGAATCAGTTTGGGACGATTGATCAGCGCGCGCGCCACCGCGACGCGCTGCTGTTCGCCGCCGGAAAGCTGCGAGGGCAAATGCTGAATGCGATCGCCCAAGCCCACACGCTCGAGTGCTTGCTGCGCTTCTTTCTCGTCCGTGGTGCTGTGAAAATACTGCGCCAGCATCACGTTCTCGACCGCGGTGAGATAAGGCACCAGATGGAATTGCTGGAAGATAAAGCCGATTTTTTCGGCGCGAAAACGCGTCAGCCCGGCTTCGTCGAGGCGCGCCACGTCCGTGCCGTCCACAATCGCTTGCCCGGCCGTTGGCGTGTCCAGGCCGCCCAGAATATTGATGAGCGTCGTCTTGCCCGAGCCGGAAGGCCCCATGATGGCGATCCACTCGCCGGCATCCACGCGGAAGGAAACTCCGTCGAGCGCGCGCACGTTTCCGAATTCCTTGCGCAGATTTTCCACTTGGACGAGCGTTGCCAAGGTTCCTTATTCCCCTCGCAAAATCTCAGCCGGCTTTACGTTGCCGAGCATTCGCAACGGAAGCGCGCCTGTCAGCGTCACCACGATCATCAGCGCTACGGTCGCGGGAAAAACTTCCCAGCGTGGCGAAATCGCGGTGCCAAATACGCGCAGCCCCATCCAGTACGACAAAGCCGTGCCTAAAATCGTGCCCAGCAATCCACCCGCTGCGCCTAGCACGCCCACCTCGGCCAGAAATATTCCCACAATGCGCGAGATCGAGCCACCCAGCGATTTCATCAGACCAACATCTTTGCGCCTTTCCATCGCCAGCGCGGCCATGGTCCCAAGCACGCATAGCGCCGTGAGAATTAGAATCAACAGCACCATGGAAACGATCAACAGCCGGATTCGTCCGAGCAGCGCGCCTTCTGCTTCGGCCACCTGGCGGATTGGCCGTACTTGATATTGCGGCAGCGCGGTGGTCAGTCGTGCGGCATATTCTGCGATAATTTGCCCCGTGCCGGTCACGCTCACTTGCGCGAGGCCGATCTGCCCCGGCAAGTTCGCCAGCGACTGCACCGCGCGCAGGCTCGCGAAGACCTGATTATCTTCGGTGCCGCCCGCATCCACGATGCCCGCGATGTTGCACTCCCCGCTGCGATCCATGTAATGCAGTTCCAGCGCATTTCCGACCGCGCGATGCAATCGCCGCGCGACGTTTCGGCCCACCAGGCAATGCGAATCGTCGGCGCGCGACGCAACCCAGTTCCCTTCCAGTTTCCACGTCGTATCGAGTTTTTGCGCTTGATCGAGCCAAGTACCGGCCACGACGACAGGAATATTTTGCGCGCGCGCGACAATATAGAGGTACGGCGCGGCCGCAGCGACCTGTGCCGACGGCAGCTGTTGCAAAGCGCCCACCACCTCGTTCTCCGGCATCAAGCTCGGTACTTCCGCGCCGCTGATCTGCGTCGGCGCGCCACTCGCAGGCGAAATCACGATGTTCGCTCCAAGCGTGCGAAATTCCTGTGTCAATTTATTCTGCACGCCGAGATCTAGATTCAGCAGCGCCGAAATCACCGCTGCGCCGCTTACAATCGCCAGAATTGCCACAGCCAGCCGCCCGCGGCTCCCGCGCAAGAGCTGAAACACCAGTCGCCAGAACATCATTCGCCCCTCAGAATCACTGCCGGACGAAAATGAGCCGCGCGCCGCAGCGGAACAAGGCTTCCGATCATCGCGATAATCGCGGCCAGCGCCAGCACCACCGGAAACAAAATCAAGCGCGGCGCGGCAGGCGTTCCGAAGACACTCTCGCCCAAAAATCGCGCGAGCCCAGCCCCGACGAAAAACCCAATGGCGCCGCCGACAATCGCCAGCAGCACCTGCTCAGCCAAAAAAATCCCGCCGACCAACGCGTTGGTGGCACCGAGCGCCTTCAGCACGCCGATTTCCGCGCGCCGCTCCAGCACGGTGGTCGCGGACGTCGCCGCAACGGCTAGTGCAGCCGCCCCCAACGCTGCCAGCGTCACAATCCACAGCAGCGTCCCGACGCGCGTGAGAATGCGACCTTCGGTTTCCGCGACGCGCCGGATCGCGTGCACGTCAGTCCCTGGCAGCACAGTTCGAATCTGAAAACCGATGGAAGTAATATAGGGCGAGCAAAACCAGCGATCGTACTCGGTGGGCGTGAGCTGAACATTCTTGTCGGTCTGCGCTCGTTCGCCGCGTTCCGCCAGCGCATCGGCCGGCTTGGTCAATGCGCTCACGAAGAGTTGCCTGAATTTCCCGGGATGACCCGAAATCGCTTGCGCCACAGCAAGCGGCGCCAGTACCGCGTTATCATCCGCGTCGCCGGTAGAAACAATCCCTGTGACCACCAGCGAGCGGCCGGAGCCTGCGGCTCCATTTTGGCCCACGTGTATGGTGTTTCCGACCGCAAACACCGCCGGATATTTCTCGGCGAGGTTCAATCCGACCACGCATTCATCAGCACCATCGTGGAACCATCGCCCTTGCACTTTCCACCATGGATGAGTGACACTCGCGCCCGTCTCGAACTTCGTGCCGTCAGGCACGGGCACTTCGTGTGCGTACCACGTGCCGATTAAAGTAGTCGCGCCACCGGTTTCCGAAACATAGGCAGGAACATCCAGAAACGGCGTAAATCCCAAAATATTGTGCCGCCAGAAAATTGTTTTCAGCTTGCCGAGGTCCGCTTCGTTCAGGTAAGCGCCTTCATCCACCGGACGATAATCCACGCCGCCAATTTCCACGGGCAAAGTATCCGATTCCGGCGTGACCAGCAGATTCGCGCCCAGGCTGCGGAATTCGCGCGCCAACCGGTCGCCCACTTCCAGGGCAATCGTGAGCGTAGCGGTGGCGACGGTCATGCCGATCACCAGCGCAGCGGCTGTCAGCACTTTTCGCCGCGGGTTGCGCGCGAAGGATTCTCCAAGCAGGCGGGCAAACATTGCGTCAGGAGTGAATCTTGGAGGCGGCCTCGCCCAGCGCCGAGAGGTCCACGATCACCTCGCCTCCTTCCACGCGGGACTTCACGCTGATGGGATTGCAGCCGCCGGATTGGCCGATGGAGGGAATGTAAATCGCGGCGCCGCAATTCCGGCAGATCACGCTCTGGCCTTCCTGGCGGTAGCCGGCGGTGCCGCAGATCTGGCAGGCATCCAGCGCGGCCGAGTAATCGCCGTTCAGCTTGTGAATCACCAGAAAGCGAATCACGCTGCCGTCCACGTCCGCCGTGTAGAAGTGCAAGCTGGAATCGGTAAGATCGGAAAGGGGGATGCGAACTTGATTGTCCTCGGCGGTCAGCATCCTGGCCGGCGAAGGTGCCGCGGCAACGCGCCCGTACACGTAATCTCCGGCGAACGAAACAACCACGCCGACGCACAGGATCGCCGCAGCGAAGCTCCAGCGGCGCTGGCGGCGGAATTCGTATTCGCGCATGCGCCGCGCGGCCGGATTCGCGGCTTCCTCCGTCACCGGCTGCTTCGCCCCGAACCATTCGCGGAGAGCCACCAGCGCGGCAGCGCCCAGAATCAGCACAAAAAAGAAGACTTCGTTGCGCACAATCGGCCCGATCGTGGACATCTCCAGTTTGCTGGACGGAATCCACATCGCTTCGCTAAGTTCGTGCACGCCGGTGAGCGCCAGCTGAAACGCCACAACCATCAGAATCACACTGGTAGCTTTGAAGAAGCGCTGCAAAGGTATTCGCAGCGTGCCCTGAAAAAAGAACAGCCCCACGGCCACGGCAATCGCAATTCCGATCGCCGTGCCGATCCAAACCTGCACGCCGGCGCTGGAAAGTTCCACGGCGCGCAGCACCAGCACCAGTTCCGCGCCTTCGCGCACCACCATCAGAAAAACAAACGTTCCAATCGCCCAACCGCCGGCGCGCGTGGACTTCTGCGCGTACTCTTCCACGCGCTCTTCGATGTGCTTCTTTAGATGGCGCGCCACTCGGTTCATCCAGATAATCATGGAAACCACCAGCGCCGAAGCCACCAGCATTAGAAGGCCTTCGAAGCCATCCTCGCTCACCTGCCAGCGATCCAGCAGCACCGCAGCCGCGAAACTGGCCAGCACAGCCAGTATCACGCCGCCCCAAACGTAACTCGTCAGCGCGCGGCGACCCGTGCGATTCAGATACACCAGGACGATGCCGACAACCAAAGCGGCTTCGACGCCTTCGCGCAGAGCTAGCAGGAGAGCGGAGAGCATAAAGTTTCCAGTTGTAAACCAGTTTCAACTGGAAATTCAAGTGTAGCGCCGAGGTGCCCCGAAATCAAGCAAATTCAACGCACTTAATCTCTTGCTCACGTTTCCCTGTAGAATAGCATCTTATAACTGAATGACTTCTCCGCACCAATCCCACTCCGCCTCACGGAACCGCGCAAATACCGGGCCAAGTTCGCAGGTTTTACCCTTGACGCTGGCGGCTGCCTTCTTTTTTTCGCTCTTCCTTGCGCTGGGCGTGCCATCCCTGAACGCCATACCGCAATCCGCCGCGAAATCCTCCACCACAACGCAACAGACTCAAACGCCCGCGGCGCCCAACAGCAATGCGGCGCTGGAGCAAAAGCTTCTTTCACCGCCTCGCAAACAGGATGTAAAGAAAGGCAAGGAAGCCTACAAGCAAGGCATGAAACTTGAGCAGGCTGGCGATTGGCAGGCCGCCTACGACGCCTACTCCGACGCCGCCGAATGGGATCCCAGCAGCCGCGAATACCTGGTGCGCCAAGCCGTCGCCAAGGGCCAGGTCGTGCAGATGAAAGTTGACCTCGCCGAACGCGAAGCAGTCGCCGGCCATTTCGCAAATGCGCTGCATGCCCTGCGTGACGCGATGCAGCTGGATCCTTCGAACCGCACGATCCGCGAACGCCTCACCGAACTGGAAGCTCTGGATCCCAGCCGCGCGCGCCAAATCATTGCAGAGCCAGTGCTGGTGTCCGCCGTTCAGCTCGATCATCGTCCCGGCGCGCAATCCTTCCAGCTGCGCGGACAAACGCAGTCGGCCTATCAGGAAATCGCGCAGCGCTTCGGCGTCGAAGTCGCCTTTGACGTGGACGTCCGCCAGGTGCCGGTGCACCTCGATCTGCAGGATGTGGATTTCGCGACTGCCACACGCGTTCTGGGAAGCGCGACCAACACATTCTGGAGGCCGCTGACGAAGCGCCTGTTTTTTGTAGCGCCGGATACGACGCAGAAGCGCAAGGACTACGAAGTTTCCATCGTGCGCACCGTGCTGCTGGCTTCTTCGGAAACGAACGAGCAGATGACCGAGCTATCTCGTCTGGTGCGCGAAATCGCGGGCATCACGCGCACCGATCTGGACACCAAGAGCCGCACGCTGACCATGCGCGCTTCACCACAGGCCATCGCCGTGGCTACTGGCATCATCGAAGATCTGGAACGCCCGCCCGACGAGCTAATCCTGGAAATCGAAGTCATGGAAGTGGATCGCAACCATAACGTGGACTTCGGAATCACCGGCCCGCAAACAGCAACCATTTATTCGATTCCCTCGAACGCGGCGCAGCTGGTGCAACAGGGTGGCGCGACGGCGCTGAATGCTTTGCTGACGCAGGTATTCGGGTCGGCGTCTTCGATTCCGCCGGTGTTGGCATTCGGCGGTGGCAAGACGACCTTTTTCTACACGCTGCCCGGCGCCACTGCCACGCTTTCGAATTTTCTTTCGAACGTGCATGCCGGCCGGCGCGTGCTACTCCGTGCCGAGGATGGCCAGCCCGCAACGTTTTTCGTCGGCGAACGCTTCCCCGTTTCGCTGGCGCAGTATTCTTCGAGCCTGGTCGGCAACGCCAATTCCGTGGCTACGCAGACGCCGACAGCTTCCGCTCCCAATTCAGCCTTGCCCGTCATCACTGTCACCACCGGAACGAATCCCGACTTCGTCGCGACTGCCGATTTCAACGATGACAATTTTCAGGATTTCGTCGTGGCTAATTTCACCGACGGAACGCTGTCACTCTACGACGGAAATCCCACGACTCCTGGCACGTTCCTGACTCCGACTACGATCCAGGTCGGCGCCGGTCCCGCCTGGATCTCTACAGGGTTCTTCAACACCAAGACGGACACGACCAACACGATCGTAGATCTCGCCGTCGCCAATCAGACCGACGGCACCGTCTCCATCTTGCACGGAAATGGTGATGGAGCATTTACGGCGGAACCGACTTTGACGCTGCCAGCCGGAGCGGGCCCCACCGCCATCGCTGTGGCCGATTTCAATGGTGACGGGTTTGCGGATTTGGCCGTGGTAAATAAAAACGCCAATACCGTGAGCATTTTTCTCGGTAATGGCGATGAAACATTTCAGACGCCTACCACCCTCGTCACCGGCAACGCGCCCACGTCAATTGTGGCCCAGGCTTTCAATCCGAACGCGCCGGCGATCATCGACCTGGCCGTCACCAATTCCACCGACAATACCCTGCAAATCTTCCTGGGCAATGGAAAAGGCGCATTCACGAACGGTGTGACTTACAACACCGGCGTTACTCCCGTTTACGTCGCGTCCGCCGATCTGGATCTTGATGGCAACCTGGATTTGGCCGTAGCCGATAGTGGCGCTGCCACCAGCGCGAACTCTGTTGGCAACAGTATTTCCGTTTTCTTGGGCAATGGCGACGGCACGTTCATCAAGCCGGGCGGCACGAGAATGGATTTCGCAGCCGGCACGACTCCCACCTCCTTCGTCATCGCCGATTTCAACGATGACGGCATTCCCGATCTGATCGTCACCGCCAGCGGCGACAATGCCGCGGCACTGATGCTCGGCGCCGGCGGCGGCTTTCTTAATGCGCCGATCGAGGTACCGGTGGGCACCACGCCCGATTCCATCGCCACCGCCGACTTCAATGGCGATGGCCTGCCCGACGTGGTCATCTCGAATTTCGGTTCGAACACTGCATCCATAATTCTGGATTCATCCTCTCTGATTGGCCTGCTTTCCGGCAGCGCAACCGGCACGCAGTTCCCCAACGCGCAATACATTGACATCGGCTTGAAAGTGAAAGCCACTCCGCGCGTGCACGAGAACGGCGACGTCTCCTTGCAATTTGAATTCACACTCAGCAGCCTGGCGGGCAACAGCCTCAACAATATTCCGGTGGTGAATAATCAGGAAATTCATCAGAGCGTACGCGTGCACGCCGACGAATCCGCGTTGCTGGCGGGCTACCTGGCGCCGCAGTACACCACCACGCTGAATGGCACGCCGGGAATTGGAAATCTGCCGCTGAGCGCACTCGTCGGAGGCACCACGTCAAACCAGTTTTCGAATACGGAGATATTGATTCTGGTGACGCCGCGGATTGTGGACTCCGCGACGCGCAACAAGGACCATTTGATCTACGCTGGCCGCGGCCAGCTGGGCGGCCCCGGCGCGTTAGGCCCGACGATTCAAGAACGCCGCGGTGGTGGATTTGTGAACCCTGCTGCGCAACCGACGGAGCCAGCCGCCGCACCGCCGCAACCCGAACCAACGCCTCCACCGCAACCGCAAACTGCACCGCCGCAGACGCCGCCGCAGCCCGCGCCTACGCCGGCCCAAACGCCGACGGAACAACCGCAAACCGTACCACCGCAACAGCAGCAGTCCGACAACTCGCCCCGGCAGTAACGGCACATCGATTCGTCGCGAGGCCTTCGCGCGCACGCGGGCACGAAACCGCAATCTGAAATCGCTGTTAGGGTGCCAGTTGCCAATAAATGGCTTAGTCACAGGAATTGAGGTCCGTTGCTACTAATTGACATGTTACGCCGAGATACGAGCGTGTTAGTATTTCCCTCAAGTATCGCTTGCGGAACGTAAACGAGGCGTACATGAACTCACGCTATGTTGCTGCCAAATTGTTTTTGGTGTTGGCAGCAGTTTTTGCGTTGGCGGGCGCGGCTCTTTTTCGGCGCGGGGTGATTGCCACTGGGCTGACAGGGCCAGACTACCTGGATCCGCTATTATTGGTTACCATTCCAAGGCTGATTCCTTTTGCGGCCTCTATATTGGCAGCCTGTTTTGGGCTTATCTATTATGGTGTTGAGAAGAAGTTCGAACGTCCGGCAAATATGCCTTTGACCGTAGTTCATTTAGTCTCATTCGGGGTCGCAATCCTAGGCCATGCAACACTTGTGCGCTTTTGGTGGACAGTGCTGAACGAGGAAAATGCGACAAATACCCCGATGCCCATGTCGGCTAGCCTACTCATGGTCGCCGCACTAGCAATCTCCTTGTTGGCATTTAGCGTGAATATATTCTGGAGCATGTCGAGAACTCCGCTGGTCACGAGCAATCCGAGATAGGGCTTCCAGGCAGCGTGTCGCGGCTAAGGCGCAGCGTCCAGCACCACGACCGGCTGGTACGTGCGCGGCACCACCGGCTCGGCAATGGCGATCAATTGCCCTTGCTGGCTGAAAACGCGCAGGCGCGCGGGCTTCCAATCGCCGGAGTCGAGCTGGGCCGGCGCGTTCTGCGCCACGTTGGTTTGCCCGGGTTGAATCTGCGCGAGCGTCAGATTGAATTTCGCGCCGTGGCGCACGCGCTTTTCGATCACCGGCAGAATCGTGGCGCGCGGCAAATCCGTCAGCAATTTTTCCAGCGGAATCACGCGCTCCAGCAAGCGCCCGGCCCGTGCATCCTGGGCCAGATCGCTGAGCGAGACAGCTTGGTCCAGCGTAAATTCACCCACAGCGGTGCGCGTGATTTCCGCGAGGTGCGCGCCGCTTCCCTGCAGCTTTCCTAATTCATGCGCCAGCGAACGAATGTAAGTCCCGGCGCCGCATTCCACCACAAAGCGCGCGACCGAGCTTTCCACGCCCGTGAGACGAAATTCGAAGACTTCCACTTCCACCGGCTCCAGCTTCACAGGCTTATTTTTCCGCGCAAGCTCGTGCGCCGGGCGGCCGCGAATTTTCTTGGCGGAATACGCCGGCGGAGTCTGCTGAATCTTCCCGACAAATCGCACCGCATACGCCGCGAGCTCGTCGGCGTTCAGCGCCGGAGCCGCGTCTGGTCCGAGTGCTTCTCCATCAGCGTCGTACGTGTCAGTCTCAAATCCGAAGCGCACCGCGCAGGTATAACGTTTACGGCGTCCGGTGTAGAAACGCGCCAAACGCGTCGCACGCCCGAGCGCCAGCACCAGCACGCCTGTGGCCTGCGGATCGAGCGTGCCCAAATGGCCGATTCCACGAAATCCCGCGAGCTGGCGCACGGATTCCACCACATCGTGCGAAGTTTTTCCCGACGGCTTGTCAATAACCAGAATTCCATCAACAGGGGGCTGCTTGGGTATGCGAGACATGAGTGGTTTGAGAGTGCAGCCGCAACAACATCCGTTTCCGTCCGCAAGCGCACTATTTTTTGCGCGCGCATCGCGAAAACAGAAGCGGAAGCCAGCTTGCGGCAAATGCTCGCTGCGTTAGGAACTGTGCTCCTCGGGATTCTTAGCCTTGCGCAGCAGGTTCTCGATGCGATTGTTGTATTCTTCCGTCTCGTCGAGAATGAACAGCACTTCGGGTGCGCGCCGCATGTGCAGGCGCTCCACCAACTCGTGCCGCACGTAACCTTTCGCGGCCTGCAACCCTTCCAGAGTCGTAGCGCGCTCCGCCTCATCGCCTGCCAGGCGCACAAAGACGCGCACCGTGCGCATTCCCGCGCCCAGGCGCACTTCGGTGACCATCACAGGAGCCGCGAGGCGCGGATCCTTCAGTTCTCCCGCGAGCATCAGGCTCACTTCATTGCGAATTTCTTCTGCGATGCGTTCGGAGCGGTGCCCTTGAACTGTCATGCGCTTTCCCCGTCCTGATCTTCGAAATAATCCACGTTCTGCGAAACCAAATCGCGCCCTAACAAGCGTTCCGATTCCGCCGCGATTTCCGCCAACGTTTTTTCCAGATATCCGGAGTCGCTGGAAATCGTCACCACGCCCACCCGCGAGCGCTGCCAGGTTTCCTGATGTTCCAGCTCCGCCACGGCCACATTGTAGTGAGCGCGCAGCCGGTCTTTCAAGCTGCGCAAGACTTGCCGCTTGTCCTTGAGGGACTGCGCATCCAGTATATGGATTTCCAGGGTAAGGAGGCCGATCGGCATTTCCGTGTGGCGCAACAACTCCCGTTGCGCTGGTGCAGCTTACACCATCAAGAAATTTTGTGCGCCGGTGCCATTGCGCTACGGAGTACCACGAGTACTACGCGCTTTCCTGCCGTGGCGCGCGCGGGCGCGGCGGAGGTGGCGGAGGCAGCGCCGCGATCTTCTCGACGGTGAAGCACTCCAGAGCGTCGCCCACCTTCACATCCGCGAAATTCGCAATGCCGATGCCGCATTCAAATCCCTGGCGCACTTCCTTCGCGTCGTCCTTGAAGCGCTTCAGCGAATTGATCCGGCCGGTGAATACCACCGCCGCCTCGCGAATCACGCGCACTTCCGCGTCGCGCCGGATAATTCCTTCCACCACCGAACAGCCCGCGATCGTGCCCACGCCCTTCACACGGAACGTGTCGCGCACTTCAGCGCGGCCCAGATGCTGTTCCTTGATGATCGGAGCCAGCAATCCAGCCACGGCCTTCTGCAATTCGTCCAGCAACTCGTAAATGATCGTGTAGCTGCGGATGTCCACGCTTTCGCGCTGCGCCAGTTCCGCCGCTTTGCGCTCGGGCTTCACGTTGAAGGCCACGATCACCGCACCGGAAGTGGATGCCAGCAGCACGTCGCTTTCGTTCACCGCGCCCACGTTCGCCAGAATCACTTTCAGCTTCACCTGGTCGTTCGAAAGCTTCGGCAGCATTTCGTTCAGCACTTCCACCGAGCCTTGCACGTCCGCCTTCACCACTACCGGCAATTCCTTCACTTCGCCGATCTTCAATTGCTCGTGCAACTGGTCCAGCGTCAAGCGGCCACTGGAAGATTTCGCCAGAGTCGCCTCACGCGCCTTGCCCTGGCGATACTCGACGATGTGCCGCGCCTTGGCTTCATCCGCCACCTGGAACTGATCGCCTGCTTCGGGCACGCCTTGCAGACCGAGAACCTCGACGGGTGTTGAAGGACCAGCCTGCTTGATAGCGCCGCCACGATCGTCGAACATCGCGCGCACCTTGCCATAAACCGCGCCCACGATAAACACATCGCCCACATGCAGCGTGCCGTTCTGCACGATCATAGTGGCTACCGGTCCCCGGCCTTTATCCACGCGCGATTCCAGCACGGTTCCCTTCGCCGGCACGTCGGGATCGGCTTTCAGCTCGCGCATGTCGCCGACCAGCAGAATCATTTCCAGCAGCTTGGGAATATTTTTCTTGGTCTTGGCGGAAACTTCCACCATCACGGTGTCGCCGCCCCAATCTTCCGGCATCAAGCCTTTTTCAGATAACTGGCGCTTCACGCGTTCCACCTGCGCGTCCGGCTTATCCACTTTGTTGATCGCGACGATGATCGGCACGCCCGCAGCGCGTGCGTGCGAAATCGCTTCTTCGGTCTGCGGCATCATGCCGTCGTCGGCCGCCACCACCAGCACGACGATGTCCGTCACCTTCGCGCCGCGCGCGCGCATGCGCGTGAACGCTTCGTGACCCGGCGTATCCACAAACACAATGCGCTTGCCCTGCACGTGCGCTTCGTACGCGCCAATGTGCTGCGTGATTCCGCCGGCTTCGCCGCCCGCCACGTCCGCTTCGCGAATGGCGTCCAGCAAACTCGTTTTGCCGTGATCCACGTGGCCCATCACGGTTACCACCGGAGCGCGCGGCACTTCGTTGCCCGTGCGCTCCTCCTTCACTTTCTCTTCTTGCACCAATTGTTCTTCGAACGTGACGACTTGCACCACGCCGTTGAACGCTTCGGCTAAGTTCGTCGCGGTCGGCACGTCCAGCGCCTGATTGATGCTGGCGAATACACCGCGGTCGAGCAACGTCTTGAGCAAATCCTTCGCGCGAATGTCCAGCTTCTCCGCCAACTCGCGCACCGTGATTCCTTCGGTTACGGTCAGCGCGCGCGGCTCACGTTTCACCGGAGCGACTGGTTCCACGGCTGTGGCGCGTCCGCCCGGGCCTACGCCCGCGCGTGGACGAACAGGGTGCAGCTTGCGCTCGCCTTCCGCGTAGCGCTTTTCGATCAGCGGCCGTCCGCGTGCCGCGGGCTTGCGCGCATAGAGTGGCTTACCTGGCTCCGCCTTGGGAACTCCTGCTCCGGGCCGCTGCGTGCCGACCGGTCCTTTATTGTCACGACCACCGGGTCCGCCGCCACTTCCAGGACGCTGCGGGAACCGCGAAGGCGGTCCACCCGGACGCTGCCCGGGCGCGCCACCAGGGCGACCCTGTGGCGCGCTGCTTGGACGATACTGTTGTGGGGCGCCAGCCGGGCGCATGCCTTGCGGCGCACCAGGACGCGCTTGCCCAGGGCCTGAAGGGGGTGCTCCCGGGCGCGATGGATAACGTTGCAATGTTGAAGGTGCGCCAGCAGGGCGCGGAGAGCCGGGCGCTGCCGCTGCCGGACGCGCCCCGGTGGGGGCTCCCGGTGCTGCTGCAGGCCGCACCGGCACGCCAGGTCTTGGCGCAGACGAGGCCGGCGCGACGCCGGGACGTACAGCTGTAGTTGAAGCAGGAGCCGCAGGTGCGGATGCTGCAGGCTTCGCAGCCGCAGGCGCCACGCCAGTCGGGTGCGTCGCCGTCGCGCCCGCAGGTGCGGCAGGTCGCGCAGCTCCAGGGCCAGTCGCAGGAACGTGCGCCGCAACACCGGGCCGAGCGGCAATCGCCGGAGCAGCAGGCGCCACGCCAGCAGCAGGCTTCGCGCCCACAGCCGCAGGTGCAGCGGGAGCCGCAGCGGCAGGCTTCGCCGCTGGCTTCTTCGCCGCCGTGGCTTTCGCGGCCTTTGCCGCTTCCTCGGCCTCTTCAGCAGCCGCGAGGCCGCGGAAATGCTTGCGCACCAGTTCCGCGTGCTTCAGGTCAATCGAGCTCGAGTGCGTCTTTTTTTCCGTGACGCCGGCTTCCGGGAGGTAATCAATTAGGACTTTCGCCTTGATTTCCAGTTCCCGCGCCAGCTCATTAATCCGGACTTGATTGGAATCTGCCATTCGCCTCTTTTCAACAGCGCAGGCACTCGTGCCCGCGCTTTCCGATACTTGCAAAATCCCGCTACTTCTCGGCGCCTTCTTCCGACTTGCCGATCTCTTCTTCTCTCACTTCTTCGGTCGCTGCTTCGGTGGCTTCGTCGACCACTTCCGCTTCGGCCGCCACGTCCGCAGGAGCCGCATCAGGCGTGGCTTCGCCTTCACCCGCCGCAATTTCTTCCGTAGCTTCTTCGGTGGCTTCGTCGACGAGCGCTGCTTCTTCGCCTGCGGCTGCAGCTTCCTCGGTCACCACGCCTTCGCCTTCAGCCGCGACTACGGCATCCGGCGCGGCGGTAGCCGCCGTTTCCAGTGCCTCGAAATAAGCGGCGACCGACTGGTGAATCTTCTCCACCATTTTCTCGCCGATGCCGGGAATTTCCACCAGCTGCTCGGGCGTCATGTCCGCCAGCTTTTCGATCGAAGTGATGCCTGCCGCTTCCAGCTTCTCGATCGTCTTCGGACCTACCCCCTCAAGTTGCGTGAGCGCGGTGCCTGGCGCAGTAAGTGCAGCCATCTGCGCCTCGATTTCGCGCCGCTTTTCTTCCTCGCTCTTGATGTCAATGTTCCAGCCAATCAATTTGCTGGCGAGCCGAACGTTCTGCCCCTTCTTCCCGATTGCGAGCGATAGCTGCGTATCTTCGACAATCACTTCCAACCGCTTTTCTTCCGGGTCAATAATCTGCACGCGCGTGACCTTCGCCGGGCTCAAAGCCTTCTGCGCGAACGCCACCGTTTCTTCGTTGAACGGAATAATGTCGATCTTCTCGCCGCGCAGCTCCCGAATGATGGACTGCACGCGCATGCCCTTCATACCCACGCAGGCGCCCACCGGGTCCACGTCCTTGTCGCGGCTTTCCACGGCAATTTTGGTGCGCTCGCCTGCTTCACGAGCCACCGCGCGAATCTGCACCGTGCCGTCGTAAATTTCCGGCACTTCCATTTCAAACAAGCGCTGCACCAGGGCGGGATCGGCGCGCGAAACCACCACCTGCGGACCTTTCGCCGCGCGCTCCACCGCGCGGATCGTCACGCGCAGGCGGTCGCCCACGTTGTACGCTTCCAATCGCGATTGCTCGCGCTTGGGCAGCCGCGCTTCGGTGCGGCCCATGTCCACGATAATGTCCGGGCCTTCCATGCGCTTTACCACGCTATTGATCAGCTCGCCCACGCGCGTGTGGAATTCGTTGTAAATCGTGTCGCGCTCGGCCTCGCGCACTTTCTGCAGGATCACCTGCTTCGCAGTCTGCGCTGCGATGCGGCCCAGCACGTCTGTCGGCTTGGCTTGGGTGATTTCGCCGCCCACTTCCACGTCCGGCTGGCGCTTGCGCGCGTCGTTCAGCGAAATCTCGCGCACCGGGTCGGCTACTTCCTCGACGACCATGTGCACCGAATACACGTCCACCTGCCCCGTGGTGGGATTGAATTTCGAGCGCAACTCTTCCTCGGTGCGGTAATACTTCCGCGCCGCAACCACCATTGCGTCCTCAATCGCCGCAATGATGATTTCCGGTTCAATATGCTTTTCCCGGCTGATCAGCTCGATCTGTTGGTACAGCTGACTCGCCATTCGCTCTCTCCCGTATATCCCAAGAAAAAATTGCCGTTGCCAGATGCTGCTACAGCTCGACAACCAAATTCGCCTTCTTGATGCCGGCATAGGGCACAGCGATCTCGCGATCGCGCACCGTGAACTTCACCCAGCCGTCCGCAATTCCCGCCAGGCGCCCTTCAAAATACGCCTGCTTCTCGAGCGGCTCGTTCAGCCAAATCTTCGCCAGCCGACCCGCGAAGCGCTCGTAATCCGCGGGCTTGATTAATTTCCGGTCCAGCCCGGGCGAACTCACTTCCAGAATGTAAGCCGGCCCTGGAACCAAATCTTCCATGTCCAGGATCACGCTCAGCTGCTCACTCACCCGCTCGCAATCCTTGTGAGTGACACCCAACCCTTCCGGATTCTGCGGGCCGGGCAGCCGGTCAATGTACACACGCAGCATGCGCTGCTTTCCAACCTTCCATTCGATGTCGAAGATCTCCAGGCCCAGCGAGCCTGCCACCCGCTCGGCCGCCTCTCGAACCTTTTCCAGTTGCATTCTATTCCAAGAGCGCTATTTAGCTTCGCTCAGACAGTCGGCCAAGAACCATCCGACGACGCCCGCAGACTCGAACCAGTCGCGCCTACAGGTTCCAGTACTGCCCTTCCGACCGCGCCAAACGTTAACGCCAGCTCGCCCTTCGACTGCAGGCACCCCGGGCATTGACGCACCGGTATCTCACCATCCGTCGCGTCCAACAAAAAAGTGGGCTCGCGCCCACTGGTTCATGCGACCTGTCTGGAAGCATCCAAGTATAATTTCAAGCCGCCAAAAACGCAAGAACAGCCGTCCAGCCCTCGCGACCCCGCTCCCGCGTGTAAATCCCCACACAGCCGCGTCCCCGCTGAGCGCGGCAATTTTCCGCGCGCACACACAACATCAGAAAGGCACTTGGCGATAGGTCCATCATCGTGTACATAGTCTCGCTCTACGTCCCTGGAACGTCATCAAGGAGCGGACATGACCCCGCGATGGATTTTGCGAATGGCCGGCGTCGCAGCGCTGCTACTTGCCACCATACCGGGCGCCAGTCTCTTCTCGCAGCAGAGGATGGACCCCGTTGATCTTTTCCGCGCACAGGCAATGTTGCGCGACGCCCATGAAAATGTGAAGAAATATTATTATGATCCCAAATACCACGGCGTGGATATCGAGGCGCTCTATCGTGATTACGACTCCAGACTCAAGAATGCAACGGCACTCAGCCAGGCATTCAGTTTGATCGCCTCCTACCTGGATGCCTTGCACGATTCGCACACATTCTTCAACCCACCGCAGCGTCCCTATCGCCTGGATTATGGGTTTCGTTTGCAGATGTTTGGCAATAATTGTTTCATAAGCAGGGTGCGGCCGGGCACCGACGCGGAATCGAAGGTTCACCCAGGCGATCAGGTTTTGGGTTACAACAACTACGCTGTAAGCCGCAGTGCGTTTTGGCAAATGGACTACTACTTCAATGACTTGGCACCCCAGCAAGTCTCCAGCCTCGATCTGCGCGATCCTGCGGGCGGGGAGCGCAAAATAACCGTCAACGCCAAGATCCGCGACCTAAAAAAGAGGATTGATATGACCGGCCAGGACGGTGGCTACGATCGCTGGGATGAGTATCTACAACAACAGAACTTCGATCATGTGTCGCGGCAGCGCTGGGTGGATGTGGGCGACGTCATGCTCTGGAAGATGCCCGAATTCGAAATGGAAGACCACACTGTGGATCACATTTTCGCGGACGCACGCAAACACCAAACGCTTATTCTGAATCTTCGTGGTAATCAAGGGGGCGCGGACGTCACACTTCGGCGCATGCTCGGCAATACCTTTGATCATGATGTCAA
The DNA here is from genome assembly GCA_963786205.1 of uncultured Acidobacteriota bacterium. Taxonomy (GTDB): domain Bacteria; phylum Acidobacteriota; class Terriglobia; order Acidiferrales; family UBA7541; genus Palsa-295. The sequence goes on along the minus strand of CAWAYG010000005.1, from coordinate 224,563 downwards.
AATCGGTGATCTCATGAGCCGCAAGGAAACGAAACCGGACATTGCGAAAACACGCGGGCGCGACGCGTTCTCGGGAAAATTGATCGTTTTGGTGGACAGCGTTTCAGCATCGGCCGCGGAGTTATTCCCGCGAGTCATCCAGCTGGAGCATCGCGGGACCGTCATCGGCGATCAAACGGCAGGTGCGGTCATGGGAGCCCGTGGCTACGACGGATCGCAGGGAGCGGATGTGAAGGTCTTCTACAGCTTTTCGATCACTGCGTTTGATATTGTCATGAAAGACGGCAAGAGCCTGGAACACACCGGCGTGACGCCCGATGAGATCGCGATCCCCACGGCCCAGGATCTGGCCAGCGGCAAAGATCCCGTGCTAGCGCGCGCCCTCGAACTGGCTGGTCAAAAGGTTGACCCAGTCGCCGCAGGAAAAATGTTCCCCTTCGAGTGGCTGCCGAACTAGACGACATTCGCCATAGCTGCAAAAAAAAGGCCTCCCGGTTTCATGTCCGGGAGGCCTTTGGTCTGATGCGCGCGATCCGCGCAACCGCAAAAGTTGCGCTTGCAGATTACTGCTGTGGCGGTGTCGCTGGCTTCGGCGCTGGTGCACGCTGCTGTGCCGGCGCCTTCGGCGTTGTTGCCGCGGCCTTGGCCGGGTAGCTCTGATCAAACAGGCGAATAATATCCTGCGTGACGTCCACCGAATTCGCAGCGAAGATCACCGGCGAAGTCTGTCCCGAACGATCCAGAACCACCGTGAACGCGTTGTCGCGGGCGTACTTGCTCAGCACGTCAATCATCCGGCGGCCGATGCGGTCCACGATCTCGCGTTGCGCTTCGTTGAAATCATCCTGCGCGTCCTGCGACCGACGTTGGAACGTGCGCTGGAGCTGTTCGCCCTCCCGTTGCAGCCGCGCTTTTTCGTCGTCGCTCAGCGTGGTCTGGCCGGTACGCAAACGCGTCTGGATATCTTCCATCTGCTTCTGCATGTTCGAAAGCTCGGTCTGCCGAGGCGCGAATTGCGATTGCAATTCCGCCGCTGCCTGCTTCCCTTCCGCCGTGCTAGTGATCGCTACCTGTACGTCAATTACGCCTACCTTGCCTGATGCTGCGGCCGTTGCGGCCGAAGAGCCGCCCGCCTGCGCCCGCACTGCGGGAACCATCAACAACGCCGCCAGGGCCGGAACTGCGAATCGCATCTTCATTCTCACTCCTTAAAGTAGATAGTCTTTCGGAATCCGGTGCCAGGAACTGTGCCGCATATCATGCCGGACACAAATCGGAGATTATAGCTGTCGCCCGAGAAGCTGGTCAATCGCTTTCGTTTCGCCTGCGGGTTGCCATGCGACCCGCAACGGCTCGTTTGTGAGATGCATTCGCGGAACGCATGGTTGGTCTAGGCCGCACCGCCGCGGCCCAGTCTGCCACAAGTCGCGCGCGTCGCCCACCACCACCTCGCGCGCCATCGTTCTCGGCCACGAATCCAGAGCCTGCTAATTGGGCAGTGGCACCAGCAGAATGCGATTATTCGCCTGATCAACCTGCACGGCAAGATTGAGCCGCGGGTCAATCGCGATTGAATTCGGGCCGGGGATCACCGACGCTGCTACGCTTCCTACGTCGAGAACTGCACGCACTTGCGGCACCGGACAGTTCGAGATTCCATTCGGATTCGGCGGACACACGTAAGCCAAAATCGAAAGAGTGTTGCTCGCGGTGTTCGAAGTAACCAGCGTGCTGGTATTAAAATTGTAATCCACCGAAGTGGGGTTGATTCCCGTGCTGATCGAGGACGTCTCCTGAGCCGTCAAGGGATCGACAATATCCACGTTATTGGCAACGCTGTCCGCCACCAGGAAAACCTGGTTCAAGGCGTCGAACACAATACCCGTGGGAAGGAACATCCCGACGCGGTTGGGGCTGCCCCCGGGAAGCGGCAATAATTCCAGACCGCTGTTGTTCGTGGCGGTGAGGTTCGAAGCAGTGGTGATGCCTGCGATCGCTTGCGTCACGTCATTGTTGATGGTGGGATCGATTGCCACCGCCAATGGAAGATAATCAACTGGGGTCGGCGGGGCTTCCGTGCTAGACGTCGCGCCGATGACCGTGAAACTAGAGAGTCCTCCAGAATTGTTGTTGCCCAGAACGACTGTGTCGGTGATGGCCGCCAATCCAGAATACTGATCAACCGCTACCCCAACCGGCTGCGTCCCCGAGCCGAGGGTCACCGTTACGGGGCTACTGAACACATTGTTGATCCCCTTCTCATCCAGAACCGTCGCGTCATTGCTGCCGTTATTCGCCACAACGGCCTGACCGGTGAGCGGCAAAATCGCCACTCCGTAGGGCGTCGCGCCGGTAGCGAAAAAGCTGGGTGATTGCGGCCCGACTTGCAAGCCGTTCAGCAGGTTCACCACCGAAATGCTATTACTCCCGGAGTTCGTCACTACTGCCTGGTCAAGATAAGGATCGACAGCCACGCCCACGGGCGAGTTTCCCACGTTAACGGGCTGAATCACTGTAAGACCGGTCACGTTCGAAATAGCCGTGCCCGTTTGTACGTACACGGCATAACGTCGCGCGGTCATGAGGTCGGCCGCTGGAATCGCCGCGGTAAGCTGACGACTGTTTACAAAATTCACGGCAATCGTCGGCAGGGCGGTGCTATCCAGAAACACCTTCGAACTGGAAGTAAATCCATGGCCAATAATCGAAAGCGTCAAGCCCGCTGTCGAACTCTGCACGAACGTGGTCGCGGGACTCATCTCCAGAATTTGCAGCGGATTCGGCGTAGTGGTGGCCATCGGAAATACGGAGACTGTGTTGTTGCCCTGGTTCACGATGTAGGCCGTATTGGTGAGAGGATTCACCGCTACCGCCTGCGGGGAGTTCAATCCCGCCACGGTTTGCAGCACCAGATCGTTTGCCAGGTCCAGCACGTAACCGTTGTTCGCCGCTCCGTTCACCACGATTCCAATGTTGGCAAGCGGATTCACCGCGGCGGCGACCAGTCCCAAATTCGTGAATGGAATTCCACCTTGCGTGAACGGAACCGAGCCGACGGAATTGTCCAGCATGCTGAACGAGGTAACTGACGGCGCAGCCGGTACATCATTCGGACCCTGCGGATCCGCAAAAAGCGCCCGGTGTGTCGCGGCATTAATGCCCACACCCTGCACCGTGCTGGAAATCGAAAGACTGGCAATCACCACCGGGATGCGTCCAAGATCAGCAGTATTCCCGTTCAGCCCGGCAGTTCGCCCCAGATCCACAAGTGTGATCGTCCCCGAGCCCCCCGGGGTAATCACAGCCCAGTTCAATATCGGATCCACGGCCACGTTGGGGCTGATGCCGGTGCCAATGGGCGCGAGCGTGCCGGAAATGGTTTGGATGATCGTGGGAACGCCCGCCGTGAAGTCAACGATGGCGGCGGAATTCGTAGATTGGAAAGCAACCAGCCCGCGATGCGTCAACGGATTGATGCCGATAGCGTAAGGCACCGGCGGCCCGTTGGGCGGAGTACTCGTATCCGGAAGCCCCTTCGTCGCTGTTACTGTCTGCGTGACTAAATCAATCACCGAAAGGCTGTTGCTGCCGCTATTCGTGACCACCGCGATGTGATCGCCCAGCGCGCCTCCCGCGGTTGTGACTTGATCGTCAATCGCCACCGACGTGGGGGCGTTCCCCACCCCAAGGGTTGTAGTCGCCAGCGTCCCAAGATTGACGATGCTGACGCTATTGCCCCCCGTATTGGCGATCACTGCCAGGTTCAACGCCGGATCAATCGCGATTCCCAGCGGCGATGCGCCGACCGGAAAACTCGAGCTTACGCCCGTGGAAATATCGCCGGGCCGCGGCTCCACGGTGATGTTCACCGCGGACATCGCCGGATTCGGCGCCATCACATCGCTGTTTTGCACAAACAGTGGATACTGCCCCGGCGCCGGCGCACACGTGCTCGGTACGACGAGGCCCAATTGCTGACTACTGGTGTGAATAACGGTGAGCGACGTCCCCGTCCCCGGCGCTGGCGTTCCGTCGCAACTAGCAACAGTGCTTGACGAGAAAAATCCGCCGATCAGATTCACGCCGGATGTCGCGCCACTCGGCACGATCGTATCCGGCAATAGCGCCACGACCGAGGGGCGCGACGGCGTTACCATCAGCCCGTTTGTAGGCCCGTTAAGAACATTCGATAGATCCCCGTTCCGTGCTTCGACGACGATTGCCACTGGGCCCGCTAAAGACAGTGGGGCCGCGGGAATCGTCGCATGCAGCAGCGTTGTGCTAATAAAAACTGTCGGCACCGGCGCGGGCGGCGATCCTGCCAACACCACGCTATTCGAGGTGAAGTTCGTTCCGGTGAGGAAGACTTCCTGTTGTGCCGAGCCTTCTCCCACGATGTTCGGCGCCGAAGAAGTGAGTGTTGGCGCCGCGGAAGTGATAATCGTTACGGTCGCGGTACCAGACTCCGCCGGATCGAATCCGGAAACCGCCGTGATCGTCACGCTGCCCGGTGGATTACTTATCGGAGCCGTATATGTCGCGGTATTGCCATTGCCGCCGCCCGACACAATAACTCCGTCCGTTACATCTCCGTTCGCAATTCCATTCACTTCCCAAGTGACCGCCGGATTCGTCGTGCCCGTCACGTTCGCGGTGAATGTGTAGGAGTCCCCCGGCGCAATGGTCGCACCAGTGGGTGCGACCGCGACGCGAACCGAGGAATCAATGTGCACAACGGTCGTTCCAAATATGTTCGTATTTACCGTGCTCGTAGCCACCACATAAAAGTTATTGGTTGGGGGCAGGGTCGCTGGAGCGGTGTAAAAACCTCCCGCCGGTGTGTTGGTCTGGCCGCTCGTGATAATTCCGTACCCGCTCGGCAATTGCGTGTCTCCGGTTGTGGGCGGGCTGCAAACCGTCGGCTGCGCGTTCAATGGAGTGGGCGGCAAGCAGATTTGCCAGGTCACTGACGTCGTCGAAGTTCCGGTGACGGTCGCTTGAAACTGAAACTGGCCGCCCAAGGGTATGTTCGGGCTGACCGGGCTCACGGTGACGCCCACAGGCGTGGAGTTCCCCCCGCAAGCTGACAGCATCGCGGAAGCCGCGACGAACAGCGCCGTTGCGCCCAACCTCAATATCTTGTTACGCATTTCTTTCACCCTCTCCACTGAATTCGTTGCGCGCCCCGGACGCCTTCGATTGCGTCGCGTCGGCTCGTCCCTTCGGTTCACTCGTGCCAATTCCTAGAATGTCTTACCCACCGTAAAGCGGAAGGTATGCTGCGGTTCGATCAATCCCGCCGGAATATGTTGCGTGTTAGTGACTATAAATGCTTGCAGTTGCGGCGCGATCTGCGTCTGTAACACTCCGGGCGGCAGCGCGTTCTTCACCGCCTCGCTCAGAGCGTACCCGCCGCTCAATCCGTTTATGGTTTCGTCCAGCCGCAAATAGTTGTACGCATAATAAATACGGAAAGGTGCGTTCACGATCGGCAGAATCACGTCGAGCTCCACGCCCGCTGAAGTATGTACTTTGAAATTGGTGCCGGGGTAGATCGGCAGATTGCTGGCGATCTTCAAGTTCGGGAAATCCGGATTCGGATATTGCTGCTGGTACAGAGTGACGGCCGAGGGATCCAGCGCCAGTTGCGATTTTCGCAGAATGCCGTTGATGCCCACGTCGTTGAACAATGTCAGCGTCACTGGCCCTGCAATTGGTATCCGGTATTCCACATTGCCGACGTTCTGGAAATCGCCGCCCGGCCGCGTGGGCAGGAACTGGATCATGGGCACGTTGATCGATTGCAGCGTGGGCTTGCCCTGCGCATTGAGCACCTGCGGGTTAAAGAAGCTCACCGGCTGCGTCGTGGGGTAAGGAATTTCCACAAAGGGCGAAATGGTATAGAAATTGAATCCGCGCACGTCGTTCTCGCCGCCCAGGAAGAACCGGCTGAACGGCGGAACGTTCGTCCCGTTGTAGCCGGTGATCATTCCTGTCTGGAACTTCAGCCCGATCACATTGCGGCGCTTATTCACCGGATGGAAATAGGTCGTCACGAACGAATTCGTGATGGTGTTAACGTTCCCCTGCAGCGGCCCGCCCTCAATCCCGATTCCGTAGTAGAAACTCTTCCCGCTCGTCGGGTTTTGCGGATTGTTCACCGTGCTGTACGAAACGGTCGCCGTGATCTTGCTCGAATCGATTCCGTTCAGCGCCGAAGGCCCGGCCAACCCTGTGAATTTAACGCTGTCGAACAGCAATTGAGCCGACGTGCTGAACGTTTGAATGTTCGTCGTGGAATATCCATAAGTGATGCCCAGCCGCGTGAAGGAGAATCTTCGCAGCGGATAGCTCGCAAACACGGTCAAGCCCTTGGAGTTCGTCGTGTAGTTCTCTTGCAGCGCGGGATTGATTGCGACTTCCTGGTTGTACGCAATCCCCAGCTGCTTGGCCTGGTTGTAATCAAACTTCGTCGAAAAAATCGTGAAGCCGGTGGAAATCGGCCTATCGAAGAGATAAGGCTCCGTGAAACCGAATCGTACATCGCGTTGAAAACTGCCCACCTGCGCGGAAAGCGAAAGCGTCTCGCCTAGTCCCAGGAAATTGTTCGTAGTATACGATCCGCCAATGAACGTGCCGGCGATGCCGCTGACGCCGCCGTTGAAACTGATGGACTGCTTGCCCTTTTCTTTGAGCTTGAGCTTGATATCCACGGTTCCGGCTTTCACATTCCGCTTCAGTTCCGCGTTTTCCGGTTTGATCGTGTCGAAATAATTAAGCTGGTTCAGCCGCAACAAGCTGACTTCCCACAAACGGTTGTTGAATACCTGGCCTTCGTCCAGCAGCAACTCGCGTCGGATTACTTTGTCGCGCGTCGTGGTATTTCCGGAAAATTCAATACGCCGCACGAAGAATTGCTTTTGCTGGTCGAACTCCACGGTCAGATTCACGATCTTCTTCGCGTCGTCAATCTCCGTCAGCGGCGTGGCCACGAAATCGATATAACCGTACTCTCCGTAGAGCTTCTTGTAATTATCGAGGGCTTTGCGCAGCTTGTCCGCCGCAAGGATGTCGCCTTCCTTCAGCGGAAATGCGCGCGCCAGAACTTCGGACTTGAACACCAGCCCCTGCTCAGGATCGGAACTTCGAAACCGCAGGCTGCCCATGCGATACTGCGCGCCTTCGTCAATAGTTATCGTGATGTCCGCGCGCTTGCCGTTCTTCGAACCGAATACCGGCCACGGCCCCGGGATGCCGCTGCGCACGTCATCCGATACTTTCACTACAGGATCGCTCACCGATACCTTGAAATATCCGTGGTCCTGGTAGATACCGTGAATGCCCACTCCCAGGTCTTCATCCAGCTTGGCCTTGTCGTAGGTTTTGCTGAGAACTGGAATCTCCGTGATGTACAGCGGAATGGCGTAGGGCCGGTCGTTGTGCATCGAGCGGATCAGCTTTCGGTCGGAAAACGCCTTGGCGCCAACAAACTTGATGTCGCCCACTTTCACTTTCGGCCCTTCATCAATATTAAAGACCAATTTCACCGCGTTGGTCGCCGCGATCCGCTCGTAAGTGGGTTTCACCGTGGCGAATTGCCGCCCGTGCTCAGCCAGCAATCCCTTGATCACCACTTCCGCTCGTTTGATTTTCGTAGGATCAAACTGGCTTTCCACCGACAAGCCGACTTTCTTATCCTTGAACGCGTCCAGAATGTCCGACTCGGTGATGGATTTGTTCCCCTTGTACTCAATGCGGCGGATGATGGGGCGTTCTTGCACGTAGAAGACGATAATTTTTGCGTTGGGCTCGTCAGGGCTGTCTTCCACTTCCAGCCGTACGTCCTCGAAGAATTGCGTGTTCCACAGCGCCTGAAAATCGCGGCGCACCGCCTCGACACTGTAGGGATCGCCGGGACGCGAAAAAATCCGCGCCAGCAAAGTGTCGCGTTGAATCCGGCGATTGCCGATAAATTCAATGCGCTGGATAACGAATTGCGGTCCGTTCGCGTCCTGAGGTTGTTGAGCCGAAAGGGATTGCCCCGAAGCCAACACGCACAAATACACCACAACGAAAAATCGCAATGGACGCAGAAAAGTTTTCCCGCTGGCGGCCATGGTCAAGGCCGCAGTATCCCGCCCAAAATTGTGTGCTCCCCCGCCGGACTGCTCCCGCCGGCTTGCGCGTAGGATTCCTAGTGGGCCACTGGGGTTGCTTCAACCACAGGTCGGAACGCCAAGCCCTCGCTCCCGAGATAAATTTCGAGAGTTGCGGGTCGTTGCAATCCGCCCTGAATCAAAGCTTCCGACAATGGGTCTTCGACGTACTTCTGTAACGCGCGACGAAGCGGCCGCGCGCCATAATTTCGGTCGCTGCAGGTCTTCTCGAGGATCCACTGGCGCGCTTCCGGTGTCAGAGCGATCTGCACCTGACGATGCACCAGCGTTTCGTTGATCTGGCCCACAAGCAAGTCAATAATCCGCAACAAATCGTCATCGTTCAGCGAATTGAACAAAATCACTTCGTCCAGACGATTCAGGAATTCCGGATTGAAGACTCGCCTCACTTCACCCATCACCATGTCATCCTGGCTTTTGGCCATCGCGTCCAATTCCTTCGACGCAAATCCCAGGCCCGCCTGTTTCTGCAACTGCCGCGCGCCCAGGTTCGATGTAAGGATGATGATGGTGTTGCGGAAATCCACCGTGTTGCCAAGTCCGTCGGTCAACTGACCGTCTTCAAAGACTTGCAGCAGGATGTTGTACACGTCTGGGTGAGCTTTTTCAATCTCATCCAGCAAAATAACCGAATAAGGCGTGCGCCGCACGCGCTCCGTCAATTGACCGCCTTCTTCATATCCAACATATCCTGGGGGCGCGCCGATCAATTTCGATACGGAATGCTTCTCCATGTACTCAGACATATCGAAACGAATCAGCGATTTCTCGCTGCCAAAAAGGAATTCAGCGAGGCGTCGCGCTACTTCCGTCTTGCCCACGCCCGTCGGGCCAAGAAACAGGAAGCAGCCCACGGGACGGCCTGGGGCTTTCAATCCCGCGCGGCTGCGGCGAATGGCCCGTGCCAATGCGGTGATGGATTTATCCTGGCTGATGACGCGGCGGTGCAGCTCTTCTTCAATGCGCAGCAGCTTCTGCTGTTCGTCTTCCTTGATGGCAGACACTTGAATGCCCGTCCAGCGCGCCACCACTTCTTCGATGTCCTCGCGCGTAACAATCCCCGTGGAGGAATCGTCAATCTTCAACTTCTCGCGCAGAACGCGCAGGTGTTCCTTTTCCTTGCGCTCTTCTTCCGAATAAAAACGCGCCTTCTCGAATTCATGGTTGGCAATCGCGGTTTCCATGCGGTGCGTGATGAACTTCACACGCTTCTGCACTTCCGAAACTTCGTCAGGCAACATAGCCTGGCGTAGCTTCACGCGCGAGCCGGCTTCGTCGAGCAGATCGATAGCCTTGTCTGGCAGAAAACGGTCCGGAATGTACCGGTTCGAGAGGTACACCGCGTATTGAATGGCCTCGTCGGTGTAGCTGACGGCATGGAATTTTTCGTAGCGGTCGCGCACGCCCTGCAGCACGCGAATCGCTTCTTCTTCGTTTGGTGCGCCCACTTTCACGGCCTGGAAGCGCCGCTCCAGCGAACGATCTTTTTCCACCGACTTGCGGTACTCGGATGGAGTCGTCGCGCCGATGCATTGAATTTCGCCGCGGCTCAACGCCGGCTTCAAAATATTCGCGGCGTCCAGCGAACCTTCCGCCGATCCCGCGCCCACCAGCGTATGCAGCTCATCAATAAACACGATGGCGTTCTGGCTCTCCATCAATTCCTTCATGATGGTCTTCAGCCGCTCTTCAAATTGTCCGCGATATTTCGTTCCCGCCACGATCAACGAAAGATCCAGCGAAAGGATGCGCTTGTCCGCGAGAAACGGCGGCACGTCGCCATCCGAAATCCTTTGCGCCAGTCCCTCGACGATCGCGGTCTTGCCCACGCCTGGTTCGCCGATCAGCACCGGATTATTTTTCGTGCGCCGGCACAGAATCTGAATCGCGCGTTCCAGTTCCCGGTCTCGTCCTACCAGCGGGTCCAGCTGCCCTTCCATCGCCGCCTGCGTCAAATCTCTGCTGAATTCCGCCAACAACGATGCTTCTTTAGGACGGTTCACTGGCACCTTCTCTCCCGCGCTGCGTCCCAATTCCTCGCGCACGGTTGAAAGTCGCAATCCTCGCTCCAGCAAAATCTCCGCACCGAAAGACTTCTCTTCCCGCAGCACGCCCAGCAACAGGTGTTCCGTACCCACGTGTTTGTGGCCCAGGCGCTCTGCTTCCTCGGCCGCGAAATTCAATATGCGCTTGCACTCCTGGCTCAGCGGAACTTCCACCGAGGTCGAAATGCGCTCACGCACGGTGATGCGCGCCTCGATTTCCTTGCGGATGGATTCGATCGAGCCATGCGTGCGCAGGAAACGGTTGGCGAGCGCCTTATCCTCGCGCAACAGTCCCAGCAGCAAGTGCTCCGTCTCGATGTACGGGCTGCCGTACTGGCTCGCCTCATACCGTGCGAAGAAGATTACGCGCCTAGCTTTCTCTGTATAGCGTTCAAACACAGGTCACCCACGGTCTCCTGGAGTCGTCGCCCCAGCACTGGCGTCCCGCGGGAGAGGTACCGCGGTTTCGCTCAGCGCTTCTGCGCCCGGCGCCAAAGCTCCGCGTTCCAGAGTCAGAACACGGTCGGCGCGCCGAGCTAATGAAAGATTGTGTGTCGCAAGGATGGATGTCAACTGCAACGACTGGTGCAGCCGCTGCATCAATTCGAAAATATTTTCGGCGCTGCGTTGATCCAGGTCGCCGGTAGGCTCGTCGGCCAGCAGTAAGGCCGGGCCATTCACCAACGCTCGCGCGATGGCTACACGCTGTTGTTCGCCCCCAGATAGCTGACCCCCACGTTGCTCTGCTCGATCGGCCAATCCGACTTGGCCTAGCCATGTTGTCGCGGTCCGAAGCGCTTGCGCCAATGAAGCGCCCCGCACCAGGAGGGGCATCGCTACATTTTCCGCCGCCGTGAAATCGGGCAGCAGGTGGTGACGCTGCCAGACAAAACCTACGGCGCGATTGCGATACTCCGCCAGCTCCGATTCTGAAAACGACTGGAGCGAATTCCCGCCGAAGTATACTGTACCGCTCGTTGGAGTGTCCAGCGCAGCCAGCAGATGCAATAAAGTACTTTTACCGGTGCCGGAGGGCCCGACGACCGCAACCATCTCGCCGCGCGCAATCGTGAGGTTTATCCCCGCCAGAGGAGTCACGTCTTGCGCGCCGGAGCGGAACGTCTTTCGCAGATTTTCGCCGCGCAGGATTTCGCGCGTGCCCGGCGCGGTGGTTTCACCGGTATTATCGAGGACAGCTGTGCTCGAATTTGCCTGCGTCTGCATCGCCTAGGCTATATTCTCTTTCACGTTAGATGCCGAATGGACTAAACTGTATGTCCTTCCTTTACAGGCATGTAGTAATTCCCGATTTGGCGCCTCCCAGCCGTAAATCCAACAAATTTCTCTTTTATGGCGGTACCGTTACCTCTAGCAGCAAGTACACCCCAAACCGCCGCTACAAGAGAAGCCACCCAAACTTCGCTTCTTCTTCGATAATAGCACGGAGCGTCGCGGATTGCGGATTGCAGATTGCCCCGCGCCCAATTCGGAATCGGACTCGGCGCTCGCGCTGATCTTTTTTGAGCCCCGGATGTAAGATCGCCGAGCTCTCGAATTCGGTACGAAACCCGAGGGATTCGTTCGGAAAAACGCGCTTGGAGTAGGCTTGAATTCAGGCCTAACGCCAAGGAAAGTTATTCGAAGCGTAGAATTTCCACCGGTAAGATGCGCGACGCCGAACGCGCCGGCAAAATCGTCGCCGCGATGCTGATGAACAGTGCCGTTGCCGCGATCCAAATCGCGTCCAGCGCGTTCGTATGAAACGGCACGTATGGAATTGCGTAAACCTCGGGATTCAAGGGAATCAATCGCCACTTATTTGCGATCCCCGCAAACGTGTACCCAATTAACAAGCCTGCCACGGTTCCCGCAATGCTCACCACCAACCCTTGCAAAATAAAAATCTTGCGCAGCTGCTGGCGGCGCGCGCCCATGGCCATCAATACGGCGATATCGCGCGCGCGATCCGTCACCGTCATCGTAAGCACCACCAGGATATTCAACCCTGCGACGAAAGTGATAAGCCCGATGAACAGCGCCGTCACCAGTTTTTCTAGGCTCAACGCGCGAAACAGTGCCCTGTTCTCATCCATCCAAGTGGACGTCGTGAATCCCGGCCCCGCGCGCCGCAACAGATCGTCAGCAATCTTATTTGCGTCGTCCATCTGCGTCACGCGCACTTCCAGCAAACTCACTACGTCGCCAATCCCCGCGAGCGATTGCGCCGACGCAAGCGTGACGAATCCCCAATTCGCGTCGTAATCGTAAAAGCCCGAATCGAAAATTCCACTTACACGAAAACGCCGCGAGCGCGGCAGCATACCAAACGGCGTCAGGCTTCCCTGCGGGCTGGTCAGCGTAATGTAATCGCCCGCGGAAATGTCCAGATCGTTCGCCAGGATGCGCCCCACCAGCACCGCCGGAATCCCATCTGCGTCCTGCGCAAAGTCTCCACTACCTGCAACAATATGATGCAGCGCTTCACTCGCGCGGCGTTCCAGTTCCGGGTCCACGCCCTTCATCACGATTCCTCGCGCGCGGCCGCCTGCAGACAGCAGCACCGTGGAATAAATTGCGGGCTCGATCGAACGCACGCCCGGAGTGCCGCTGAGCGAAGCCATCAATTCGCGATAATCTCGGATTCCGTTCGGGCTGATGGGCTTCAGGTTTACGTGCGCGGTAACACTAAGCAATCGGTCGCGGATCGCCTGGCGAAATCCGGTGTTCATCGAAAGCGCGATCACCAATGTGGTCACGCCCGCCGCCACACCAATCACCGCCAGCAGCGTGACGATGCGCAGCACCGCAGGCCGGTTCGGCGACCGCAGGTACCGCAGTGCCACCAGCCATTCGAAGCTCATTACGCTTTGCCGCCTGATCCGATTCCGCCGTCGGGCCTCGGTTCCGCCGCGTCGTCGGCCACATCGGGCGTGTCCGGCGATTCCGCACGCAACAATGGAAACAGCACTACCTCGCGTATCGCGTGCGAATCCGTCAGCAGCATCACCAGCCGGTCGATACCCACGCCTTCGCCCGCAGTCGGCGGCAAACCGTGCGCCAGCGCGCGTATGTAATCCATGTCCACTTCTTTCGGCGCTTCCTGCCCGCCCTTTTCCACCTGCGCGCGAAAACGCCGTTCCTGATCGAACGGATCGTTCAACTCCGAAAAACCATTGGCCAATTCCATCCCCGCCACAAACAGTTCGAAACGCTCGGTCAGTGACTGATCGTCAGGTTTCTGTTTCGAAAGCGGCGAAATCGCTGTCGGAAAGTCATATATAAATGTCGGCTGCACCAAACGCGCTGCGGCAATCGTTTCAAAAAGCTCGCCAGTCAATTCGCCGTCGGACAACTTCGTCACATTGGCCACAGAATCGAGCCCATGCGCCCGCGCATAAACATTGAACCGCTCAGCCACCGCCCGCGCACCGCCCTCCGCCCCTAGTTCCGCCACAGTAGGCGCGGCGCCCGCCGAGGCAGGCCAATACTTCACAATAGCCTCGCGCATCGAAAGCCGTTCAAAACGCCCGAAATCAATCGTCTGCTCGCCATACTTGATCTGCGCGGTGCCGGTAACTTTCTCTGCCAATCCGCGAAATAATTCCTCCGTCATATCCATCAGTTCCAGGTAATCGCTATAAGCCTGGTAGAACTCCAGCATCGTGAATTCGGGCTGGTGGATTGCGTCAATACCCTCATTTCGGAAGTTGCGGTTGATCTCGTACACCCTGTCAATCCCACCCACCACCAGCCGCTTCAAATACAGTTCCGGCGCGATGCGCAAATAAAGGTCCATATCAAAAGTGTTATGGTGCGTTACGAACGGTCGCGCGGTCGCCCCTCCCAAAATGGGATGCATCATCGGCGTCTCCACTTCCGCATATCCCCGCGCGTCAAAAAACCGCCGTATCTCCCGAATGATCTGCGCGCGCCGGATAAAAATCTCCCGCGCGCCTTCGTTGACGATCAAATCCAGATACCGCCGCCGATAACGCTGCTCGACATCCGCCAACCCATGCCATTTTTCCGGCAGAGGCAGCAGCGCCTTGCTCAGCAACTCGATTTTTTCCACCTTCACGCTAAGCTCGTTCGTCTTCGTACGAAAAAGGTGCCCCGAAACTCCCACAATGTCTCCCAAATCCAGTAACTTGAATAGTTTGTAAGCTTCCTCACCCACCACGTCCTGCCGCACGTAAATCTGCAGACGTCCGCCGCCCCCTGTAATATGCGCAAACGCCGCCTTGCCATGTGGCCGCAGCGCCACAATCCGGCCCGCAGCCCGCACCTCCACCGGTTCCGCGGCCAACTGCTCCGTGGTACGCTCGCCAAACCTATCTCCCACTTCCTTAGCGGTGTGCGTCCACGCAAATTTTCGCGGATAAGCCGCGTGGCCCAACCCCTCAATTTCTCGCAGATTTTTCAGGCGTTGCTGAAACTGATCCTGCGGTTCGAATTCCAACGGGTCAACTTCCTTTCGGCGGCCAAAGCCGTGCGCAAAAACATTCCATCCGGAGAGCCGGGCGGCAGTATAGCGGTCGCCTTCCAGCAGCGTCAAGAAAACGCCTCCGCAACTGCCGTCACCCGAAAGAGGTGATATACTTCCGGTTCAACTTGGGGGCAGCGTGTTCTTGAAGCGGAAGCCAGGCACTTCCTCCTCACGACGCAGCGTCTCGGATGATTGGATCGCGTGGTTACCGCGCGACAAAGTCCAGGTGTTCGACGCTGTGGTCCATCGCTGGGAGACTTTTTACGCGATCACGAGCGTCTCGCTCGATGACGCGTTTTCCCTGCGCGCCCGCGGTGAACTGGTTCGCGCCCGTCAGCAGGTTTCCATGTCAGCGGACCTCCTGTCGTGTCTCGCGGCGTCACTCGTCGGCGCCTGCGGAGTGCTTTCCAACCGCGGCCGCCACATCAGCAACGTTCCCAATGTCGCCCCGCTGGATGCGGAGAACTTCCGCGGTGAAACTGCGCAGACCGCGGCCTCCTGGAACGAATTCCTCCACCGCGTTCTCTTTGCCAGCCGCTCCCGTTATTTCCAGAAACTGCGAATTTTGTCCGAAACTCTGCAGAAGCTGACTACTGAATATAATGACGCCGCCCAAGACATCGCCACAGCAAGCTCGGTTTCACCAGGCGATAGCTGGGAGAAGCTGGAATGCCTGCAGTATGACTTCACCACCTGCCTCCGCGAAGCGGAAGTCCTGGTGAAGTCGTTCCTCCGCGCCCTTCCCGGCGAGCAGCTCGCTGCCTTTGCTTCCGAGCTGGACGCCGTGCCCGCCCCCGAGCGGCGAACCACGGTCGCACCCCGAACGCGCATCAGCCGTGCCTCAGCCTAATTTCCTTCCAAAATTGGTAGAATCGCCTAACCGACGGCTTGCCAATGCCCTCGAACATCGTCTAAGGTGCATGCTCCCGAAGTGGTTCCGGATGGAACGCTCATCGCAGGTCGCGACCGGTTCGAGCTTCGAAGCAGGACGTATGTATGGACGTTCGAATTGAATCCGGCCAAAATGGTTAAGTATTCGCGTGAAACGGGCGGCCAGATCTTTTCGCCTTTCGCCCGTCGCGACGAAACCAGTCACCCACAAAGGTGCCGAATTCGTAGCGTGTATAGGACTACAAGTACAACTCAGGGAGCGGGCGACGCATCGCAACTAGGGATGCGCCCCGACGGGTAGCGTGGCCCGAACGAGACGAATCGATACCGGGGAATTGCCGGAGGCCGAGGCCATCCGCCTCGCCCAACAGGGCGACGCGGCTGCTTTTGAACGCCTGTACCGGCTGCACAACCGGAGGGTCTATTCTCTCTGTTTGCGCATGGTGGGCAATACCGCGGAAGCAGAAGACCTGACCCAGGAAGCGTTCCTCCAGCTTTTCCGGAAGATCGCTACCTTCCGCGGTGAGTCGGCGTTTTCGACCTGGCTGCATCGCCTTGCCGTCAATGTCGTGCTCATGAAGCTGCGGAAGAAATCCGGCAACGAAAGCTCGCTCGAGGAGCTCACTGAGCCGGACGAGGATTCCGGCGGACCACGGCGCGATTTCGGCGCCCCGGATTTGCGGCTCAGTGGTTCGATTGACCGGGTTAACCTGCAGCGCGCGGTGGAGCAGCTGCCACCCGGTTACAAGTCGGTGTTCGTCCTGCACGATGTGCAAGGTTATGAACACAACGAGATTGCGGAAATCATGGCTTGCTCGATCGGCAACTCGAAATCTCAATTGCATAAGGCTCGCATGCGCCTCCGTGAACTGCTTCACGAAGCCCTGCGTGCCCAGGCCCGCGAAGACCGCAAAGCCGCCAGCGCAGAAACCGGCGGCAAGGACTGAACCATGGCCACGATCACATGCAGGGAATTTCTGAATTATCTGGAACCCTGGATGGAGGGTGAGCGCCCGCCCGACGTGCAAGCGCACGTGCGCACTTGTTCGCATTGCTCGAGCGTCATCAATGATTTGGAAATGATCCACAGCGAAGCGCGCGGCTGGAGCGCCGAGGAGCAAGACGCACCCGAGCGCGTTTGGACGTCGCTGCGCGCGCAACTTGAGCAGGAAGGCCTGATCCGAGAAACAATCCCGACAAGTGAGAACCGCACACACGCCGCAACCCCCGGCAGCGGATGGTTCGCCGGTCTGTTCCCGCGGCTACCACGTCCCGTGCTGGCAGGCGCGTATCTCGCGGCACTCGTCGCCGTAGCTTTCGCCCTCAGCGGTCCGGTGAACAAGCGCGTAAACGAAGCGCGCTGGCTCAAAGGCACGCAGATTTCCACGTCGCCGCTCAGCGCCCAGCTTAATTTCGCGGAACAGAATTCGAACTCCTACGTCACCCGTTCCAATCCCGTGGTGGCCGCTTCTTTGCATCAGAACCTGGCCATCGTTGACAACTACATCGCTTTGTGTGAAAAAAGTGTCAGCGAAGATCCCCAGAACGAAGTGGCGCGTGATTATCTCTACGAGGCGTATCAGCAAAAGGCGGACTTGCTGACGCAATTGACTGAACGCGGAGAAAACGTCCAATGAGCTCCTATCACTTTGTTCCGACGCAGTGGCTTCCCAAAACGAATTGGAAGACCGCAGGACTCCTCGTTCCAAGCCTGCTGCTCTGCAGCGCTATCTCCGCCGCGCCGCGCCGCCAGGAACAGCATTTCAAAGTCGCGGCTCATCCGGTCATCACCATCCACAATCCCAACGGCCTCATCACCGTGAAAGCCTGGACAAAGGCGGAAGTAATGATCATTTCCACTCCGGCCAGCGATCGCATTGAAGTGGACGCGGAACAAATGGGCAATCGCGTCGACGTTTCCACGCGTGAACTTTCGGATTCCGTCGCGCCGGACGATATGCGCGCCGATTTTCAGATCAACGTCCCGGAGGACGCCGAACTGCAAATTCACAATGACGCCGGCAACGTTAGCGTCGCCAATGTACTCGGTGATATGAACGTTGAAACCGTCGCCGCCGGCGTGGACCTGGAAGACGCCGCGGGCTACCTCAGCGTCAAGACCGTCGGCGGCTCGTTCACGTGCATTCGCTGCGCCGGCCGCATTGAAGCTTCCTCCATCAGCGGTAATTTCCGGCTGCTCGATCTGCGCAGCTATCACGTTTGGGCGCAAACCTCCTCCGGCAACATTCTTTTCAACGGCGAGTTTCTGCCTAACGGCACGTACTCTCTGAAAAACTACAGCGGTGTGATCGAAGTCCGCTTCTCACCCGGAGATTCCTTCGACCTCAGCGCCACTTCGCTCAAAGGCAAAGTAAATAACGAAGCGAAGTTGACGCCCTCGCCCCACCAGCGCCATTTCATGCCGCGCTGGGGCAACGCGCTCTTCGGCACTTTTAACGAAGGCCGCGCCAAGATTGAGATGACCTCCTTCGATGGTACAATCAACATTCTAAAACGTGACTGATCGTCCCGTTCGCCACACAAATTACAGCGATGACCACTGAGCCTCGCACGCGCTCGCTCGTCTGCCTGATCGGCTTCATGGGTAGCGGCAAGTCCACCGTGGCGCGCCTGCTCGGCCGCCAAATCGGCTGGCAGCACGTAGACCTCGATAAACGCATCGTCGAAGTCGCGGAACAGACCATCCCCGAAATATTTGCCAAGCGCGGCGAACCGGAATTCCGCAAAATCGAGCATGAACAGCTCCAACGCATCTTCGGCGAAGCCGCCGAGCAGCAGAAACCTCGCGTCGTCTCCCTCGGCGGAGGCACCACCGCGCAGCCGCAGAATCTGGCGCTGTTGCGTCAGGCCGGCGCCGTGCTGGTGTGGTTGCAATGTCCCGTCGAGGAGTTGCTCAGACGCATCGCCCATATTCAAGACCGTCCGCTCTTCCGCGACGAAGCAAGTTTTCGCAATCTTTATCAGGAACGCTTGCCTTCTTACGAGATTGCGGATTACCGTGTGGAGTCGAATATCGAGCCCCTGCGCGTTGTCGAACAGATTGTCGCGCTGGGAATTTTCCCGAAGGTGACTGCATGAACGAACTTTCCGCAGGCAGCCGGATGAACTCATTCCCGCGTGGCTTAAGCTCGCGCGTCGCGCCAGCCATCTCGCTTGCCATCGCGTTAGGAATCACCGGCGCGTCGCTGCTCGCATTCCACTCCGCAGCCGAAGCCTGCATGCTGCCGCCGCGAACGCACGCGCTGATCGCCCCACTCGCAGCCGATAAAGGCACGTTCAAGATCCTCGTCAGCGGCCAGCAAATCGGCAAAGAAGAATTCACCATCGCGCCCAATGGCAGCGATTGGTCCGCACACGGCAGCACGGAGCTTCAATCACCCCAGGGCAACACGCACGTCTCCGGCTCTCTCGTCGTGCATGCGGACGGCGTGCCGGTGCGCTACGAATGGTCCACGGCGGGCGCGAAGAAAGCCTCTGCCACGATCGGCTTCACCGGCGTCACCGCCACCGTTGAACTGCACCTCGAAGGCGCCAAGCCCTTCACCCAGCAATTCACTTTCGCAGCTCCTCTCGTAGTCGTGCTCGATGACAATCTCTACTACCAGTACACATTTCTAGCCCGCCTCTACGACTGGGACAAAAAAGGCGAGCAAAGTTTCTCCGTGCTGGTTCCGCAGGAGATGACCCCAGGCACCGTCACCGTGGATTCCATGGGCGAGCAAGTAGTGAACGGCCAAAAAGTTCAGGAACTCCGCGTAAGAACCGAAGACAACGAGATCGATCTTTTCCTCAACGGCCCCAAGCTCGTCCGCTTGGTAGCCCCAGCCGCCAACGCCGAAATCATCCGCGAATAATCCCGCATCAAGATCATAAGGCCCGGGAACAGCTCCCGGGCCTTCGATCGTCCGAATCTTTTTTAAGTCGTGACCGCCGCTCTAAAGCTCCGCCCGCCGCACCACGTGGCTCGATTCACTCGGCAGCGGCCTTTCAATCCCGACAGTGACACTCATCTCCGCAGACTTGCGGATAATTCCCAACGCCACCGTTTTCTGGTCGCTCTTGTCCCGCAACACCACCCGCAGATCAGCCAGCTTGCGAATTGCCTTGCCGTCCACTTTCACGATCACGTCGCCGGCCTTCAATCCCGCCTTGTCCGCCGCCGTTCCAGAACGCACTTCGCGAATCAAAATTCCCGTCCCATCCGGCGCACCAAAATAACTTCCCAGCTGGCCAGACAGATCCTCCGCATTGATCCCCAGCGCCGGCATTCGCGCATCCACCGGCGGCATCGCCAGCATGAAATCCTGGCTGGGCATTGAGAACGACAACGCATTATCGAAATCGCGCATCTTTCCCTTCATCCGCTTCTCGAAAAACGCGCTGCGCTCGCCCAACGCCACCGAAACATTCTGCGTCGCGCCATTTCGTGAAATCACCATGACTACGGTCCGGCCCGTCGGCGTCTCACGCACCAGCCGCCGGAACTGCACCGTGCCTTCCACCACCTGCCCGTCGTACTGCGTGATCACATCATTTTCTTTCAACCCGGCCTTCGCCGCGGGCCCGTCCGGCTCCACGTCCATCACCACCACGCCGCGCTGCGTCGTTAGTTTCAGGTCCTTCGCTTTTTCCGCCGTCACTTCGCCGATCTCGACGCCCAGCCAGCCGCTCCCATCTTCATCGGTGCTAACCACGACGCCCGGCCCCTGCAC
Organism: uncultured Acidobacteriota bacterium; assembly: GCA_963786205.1. Lineage (GTDB taxonomy): Bacteria > Acidobacteriota > Terriglobia > Acidiferrales > UBA7541 > Palsa-295. The sequence continues at coordinate 204,231 of CAWAYG010000005.1, read as the reverse complement.
TTCCACGCTCTTTTCCTGCGCCAGGTCCGCCAGTTCGCTCGCCCTCGCGTCGAATTGTCCTTGGTTGAGCCGTAGCTGCGCCGAGAGACTTTGCAGCCTGTGCATCTCCGGGGAACTCATCTGCACCTCCTGCCGCACTCGCTCGTTCAGACCGGCGAGGTTGTCCCGCCGTTCTTGCCGCACCGCGCGCTCGATTTCCGCCCGGTCAATCGTGCTGTCTATACTACGTACCGCCTCGTCGATTTGTTCCCAGGGAACTTCCAGGGAAACGTTGCCGTTCAAGCACCCCTCGTCGGGCGCAGCAGGTGTTCTAAGAGTGGGAGTAGTAGCAGAAGGTGCGACCAGTGCGGGATTGTTTGTGGACTGCTGCGCGTTGCGTTCCGTGGTCTGACCCGGCAAAGCTCCCGGCGTCATCCCCATCGTCACCAATGACAAACCCCAGCCGACAAGGTTCGAGCATTGAAAGTGCTTCATGCCATTCGTCCTCTCTGTGCGTGAATTACGCCCCGTCAGACGCCCGGCCGTTGCACCACCAGGCGTATGCCGCCGTTGATCGTTCGAACAGAAATTTGGCCGCCGCCGGTTCCCAGCTTCGCGCGGAACGCGCGCTCCGCGGGCGCACTGGCCGCTGCGGTCACCGGCAACTCCGAATAGATATCGCCGTTCATCGCCAGCGCTTTCAAATCGGCCCGAGCGCCTTCCGGAAGTCCCAGCACCACCGAGCCGTTCACCGTTTCCAGATTCATGGGGCCACCGGACATCAAGTAGCGCAATTCCAGTCGCAAATTTCCATTCGTGGTCTTCTCGCTGAATCGTCCGGAGCTATCAAAAACTTCCACATTTCCGTTCACCGAACGCAATTCCCCGCCGCCTTCCACTCCGCGCACGGTCACGCTGCCGTTCACCGTCTCGATGCTGCCCAACAACACGCGATACGGCACGTGTACATGATATTCCACCGCTACTTCAGCGCCCTCGCCCTGCGGGTAGCGCGTGTGCACCGCCACTTGTCCCGGATGGCTGTCGTCCACTTCGATCTTCACTTGCGACAAGTCGCGCGAATCGTTGTGCGCTGCGGTCTTCACCGCGCTCACTTCCACTTCGTCGCGGCTCCAACCCTCCACCTGCACCGATCCGTTCACGTTCTCCAGCGCGAAGCTCCCGCCCGCGGCCAGAGGATAGATTTTATGGAAGTTCTCGTCCGCAGCGAGCGTGGGCAAGAGCAGCCCTGCAATCCCCGCCAGCAGCACCAGCCCGCGAAGTGTGGTTCCCGCAATGCGCCATCGGCCGTCCCAGGATTTACTGCCGGAAGTTTCAGCTTCATTCTGCGTTTGCACGGTACGCCCCCTTCGAGTGAAACACCCTCGTTCACTAGAACATTCGGCCGCTTCTAGTCGGCCGGATTTCTGGTCGTCGCCCGCACGCCATCGCCTCTCTCAACGAAGCGAAGCGCTGCGCCGCATCTCGCCGCCTACGGCGAGTTCTCGATCATCTGCTGCGACTGTTGCTGCAGCATCCGCAACTGCAATTGCAGTTGCTGCTGCAATTGCTCCATCTGCTGCTTATACAACTGAACTTGTCTGTTCGCGTCGCTCACCATCACGTGAATATTGCCCGCCACCGTTCGCAGGTGAATCACTTCGCCGCCGCCGTTCAGCGCCCCCTCGGTGCGAATCCACTCATCTCCGTTCGCCGCGGATTCATGGCTGATCTTCGCCGGGAACGCCGGATCGAAAATCACGTGGTGCTCTTCCCCGGACTGCACCTGCGCGTCAATCGTCACCGGCAGCTGTCGCGGAATATAAACGACAATGTCGCCTTCGCCCGATTGCAGTTCACATTGCCCCGGCATTTTTCCCGGTGTGACAAACCACGCTGTGATCGCTCCCGCTCCCGTGGAAGCTTTCACCGGGCTATCCACTTCCGTCAGATAAATGCTGCCGCCGCTGGTCTCCAAATTCGTCGGCCCGGAAACGCGCACCACGCGAATTCCTCCGCCACCCGTCTTGGCCTGCACCAATCCCGCGGTCTCACCGACGTCGATTTGTCCGCCGTTCGTTTCCGCCACGAGCTGGCTGCCCGAATGTTGCACGGAAACGTTTCCGCCGCCCGTCGAAACATGCGCCACGCCTTCCACCGAAGCCACGCGGATATGCCCTCCATCCGTGTGCAAAATCGCGTTCCCGGCAATGGTGCCGGTGGTGATGTGACCGCCTCCGGTGCTCGCCGCCAGTGCACCCGCCACATTCTTCACCGTGATATGCCCGCCTTCGGTGGAAAGATGCGCCGCGCCACCAACATTCCCCATCACGATATTTCCGCCGGAAGTCGCGAGCGTCGCCGAGCCGATGATTTCTTCGGTCTCGATGTTTCCACCGCCGGTCAGCACGTCCAGACTAATATTCCTCGGAACATTTACTTCCACCGTCACCCACAAGCGCCCGCTGGCGTGCCGCCCCAGACATTGCCCGCGAAAGTACACCCCCTCGGTTGTCGTATTGGCGGTGGCGATGAAATTTTTCAGCAGTTGTTTCGCGTCTTTTTGCGTGGCGTCCGCTTCGAGGTGAACTTTGTAATCGATCTTTCCCGAATTCTGCGTCCTGATAACGATGTTGCCCAAATCCGTGACCAGGTGCAGCCGCTGTCCGTCGCGCACCGCGATGGTTCCGGTCAGCTCGCTGCTAACCCGCGGCCCCGAGTGATTCTGCCGTTCCGTTTTCGCCTTATCCGTCCCATCCGCTACAGCCGAAACGGGAATCGCCAAAGTGATCGCCAAAAAAGCGTAACCAATCCCTGCCGCAAAAATCCCGCCAGGCACACTAATCCGTGCCGCGATTTTCTGCCGCACTCGCGGAATGTACGACGCTCTAATCATGTTTAGAATTTTTGCCGTGGGCCCAGATCGCGTATCACTTCCGCGCTCTGCAACCGGATGTAAGTGCTGGGGTCTTTGGCCATCCGTTCACGCAGTACCGCAAGCAGATGATCGTCCGCGTCCACCTGGCCCTTGGCGGCCATATCGCGCAGCGCGTTGATCGCTTCTACGCGGACTCCCGGGTTCTGATCGTCCACCAGCGCATCGAGAAGAGTTTGTCGAATGATGTCCTGTGGTTCAGCGCCATTCAAAGCTTCTAGCGCTTTCAACCGCACTGCCGCGTTGTGATCAGTGTGCACGGCTTGGCACAACGCCGAGCGCACATCCGGATCATTGTTGCGCATGCGCAGCAAATCCACAGCGTCCAGTCGCACATCCGGATCGAAGCGCTGGTTATTGTGCAGGATGTACATCAGCATCTGTTTGACATCGTCGTCATTCACCGTGCCGCGCACTGTGTAGGGCTGTCGCGCATTCAATTGCAGTTGCACTTGCGGCGGCTGATTATCCTCGGCGGGAAATACATTGATGCCTGCGACGCTTGCGGTGCGCATATCGAGAGAACCAAGTCCTGCGGAAGGAGAAATTGCAGAAGCTGGGTCCGCAGTCACAACGCCGGGAACCACTCCGGTCGCATTATTCGAAGCAGTCGAAGAGCTCGTGCCGCCCTTGCCGGCAGAATTGCGCAACAGACGCGGCCCCAGCATTCCCACAGAAAATCCAATCAGCACCAGCAGTGCCGCGCTCCACGCAGGCTGCGGTGAAATCCAACTCGCAGGCAGCAGCGCGCCAATCGTCCGGCGCAGCCAACTCCGCTCTTCCTGCTGATCCAAACTGTCTTCCAAACCTGCCCGGCAACTCGCGAGCAACGCCGCATCCGGTTCCGTGTGCCGCGCAGCCAGCAGCACCAGGATTTCCTGCTCCTGCGTCAAAGCCAGACTGCATCCGTGGCAATGCTGCAGATGATCGTTCAAATCCGCAACTTCCGAAGCATCCAGTTCCCCAGCTGCAAAGAGAATCAGCCACGGCTCAAATTCCTCGCACGCCGGGCTCTTCTTCTCATCCATTCCTGCTTCCCGCATTCTTTCCGACCTCGCTGATCTGTTTGCGTCTAACGCATGCCTTCCAGGCTCGCGCGCAATTTTCGCGTCGCCCGGAACAGCGAATTCTTTACTGTCTCTTCAGACGTGCCCAGCATGTCCCCGATAGCACGCAATTTCAACCCTTGATAATGTTTCATCTCGAAGACCATACGCTCGCGCGGCGAAAGCCGGTTCAAGGCGCTGGCAATCTGCTCGCCCAATTCCTGCCCCAACAAATTTCTTTCCGGATTCGCGCCCGCCCGCTGTTCCGGCTGCCGATCGAAGAAATCTCGTGTGCCGCCCTCGGCATCTTCCGGCACAGGCGCCTGATCTTCGCGGCGGCTGGTGCGGCGGCGCAAATGATCCAGCGCCACGTTCGTCACAATCCGGTAGAGCCACGTATAGAAACTGCACTCGAACCGGAAACGGTGCAGGTTCTTATAAACGCGCAAAAAACTTTCCTGATAAATGTCGCGCGCATCTTCCGGACGATGCACCAAATTCAGCGCCAACCGCAAAACCTCGCGGTCGAAGCGACGTACCAATGCCTCAAACGCCAGACGGTCTCCAGCCTGCGCTTTGCGGACCAGCGCTTGCTCTTCCGCAACCTTCGCCGCCGCTGCCTGGCGCGCCTCGATATCGAGCGCGACGCTCATCCCCATGGTGTTGATCGCCTGCCTGGTAACGTCCGGGTCCGCGCCACCGGTACCCGAAGCGTGCATCCCGCCAGTCCCGGTGTCAGCCCTGCCTGCCGGTACCGTAAAGATAGACGGCGGCTGTGGCCGTTGGTGAGCATTGGCGGACGTCGTTTTCCCACTATCGGACAGCTGCCCCAAGGTACACCTTCTCGCTGAGATGCGCTACCTCTCTAAAACGTTGCAAGAGAGCTGTTTACACACGAAGAGCGCTCGCTCTCGCACTGTCTCTGCCAACTTAATCCTCAACATTTCCACAGACTGCACGGCTCTAGCCAATACACCAAGCTCACAGCCGCGAAATAAGCCGCTCTTCAGCCCCAACTCCTAATACGTTCCAATCCTCTCCGCGAGTTCCATGTTTTTCCCTCTTCGCTTTGTGTATCAAACGCTGCGCCTTCCCGTGCCACACGCATGCGATTACATAAAACCGGCCAGCTTCAGCTAGGTGGTGTTGACTTTGTAGCCGCCGCCTGCTTTTCAGGCGGGCGTCGTTCACGTTGCGTTCGACGTTGCCGGTGTCTTTGATTTCGCCTTTGCCTATGTAGCGGCCGGTCCCGCAACGCGGGACCGGGCACTCCGTTGCCGTAAGTTTGCTCTGTGCCCTCAGCGCCGCCGACCCTCCGAACCCGCAACCAATGATATAAAAGTGATGCGCCCGCGCCTCAGCCGATGCCAATCTCTCTCACCAACTCGGTCAAATATCTCCACGGCGTAGGCCCGCAACGCGCCGCCGCTCTCGAAGCTCGCGGCATCATCACCGTAGGCGATCTCCTCAGCTACCTGCCCTTCCGCTACGAAGACCGCCTCCGCTTCACTTCCATCGCCGAAATAATTCCCGGCCAGGTGCAAACAATTTTTGCCGAAGTCACAGGCGGCGGAGGAACCACCGTCCGCTTCCAACGCAGCCGTCGCTCAATTTTCCACGTCGCGGTCCGCGATGCCTCCGGCACGGTCTACGTCCGCTTCTTCCACGGCGGCTATCTCGAAGGAAAATTGAAAGACGGCCAAAAACTAGTCCTGCACGGAAAAGTGGACGAAGACCGCTACCGCCCCGGCCGCCTGGAAATGGTCAACCCCCAAATAGAATTAGTAGGCGCCACCGAAAGCGGCGCCGCCGATTCCACCGAAGTCGGCCGCATCGTCCCCATCTATGAAGCCATTGGTGCCATCAGCTCTCGCATGTTGCGCCGCATCATCTATAGCGTCCTCGCCAATTTCGACGGCAATATTCCCGAACCGCTGCCGCCGCAAATTCTCGAACGCTATCGCTTCCCCGCGCGACGCGAAGCGCTGCTCTACGCCCATTTCCCGCCCCAGGACCAAAGCATCGAGCTGCTCAACAACTACCGCAGCCCCGCGCAAATTCGCCTGATCTTCGAGGAATTTTTCTACTATCAACTCGCTCTGGCCCTGCGCCGCCTCAGCGACCACTCTCGCCACGGCATCGCCATGCGCGTGCGCGAAGAAAAAGTTCGCGCCGCCGTGAAACGTATTCTGCCCTTCAGGCCCACCACGGCCCAAAAACGAGTCCTCGCGGAAATTGCCGCCGATCTCGAAAAACCATTCCCGATGAATCGCTTGCTCGAAGGCGACGTCGGCAGCGGCAAAACCATCGTTGCATTCGAAGCCGCCACCATCGTCATCGAGAACGGCTATCAAGTCGCCCTGATGGCCCCCACGGAAATTCTCGCCGCGCAACATTATCTTTCCGCGCGCCGCATCTTCCAGGCCGCCGGTTACGGCGTGGAATTGATCGTCAGCGGCCGCAAACGCTCCACCAAAGACGAAGCACTCGCTCGCGTAGAAAGCGGCGCAGCGCAAATCGTGGTCGGCACCCACGCGCTGATCGAAGATCCGGTGGCTTTCAAGAAACTGGGCCTCGTCATCGTGGATGAACAGCATCGCTTCGGCGTCCTGCAGCGCAAACGCCTGATAGACAAAGGCGTCTCCCCGCACGTGCTGGTAATGACCGCCACGCCCATCCCACGCACGCTCGCGCTCACTCTCTACGGCGACCTGGAAATTTCCGTGATTGACGAAATGCCCCCCGGTCGCACGCCCATCGAGACGCTCTGGAAGGAAGAAAGTCAGCTTCTGGCTGTCTGGGAAGCTGTCCGCCGTGAAATCGCCGCCGGCCGCCAAGCCTACGTCGTCTATCCCGTAATCGAAGAATCGAAACAGGAATTGAAAGCCGCCACCGCCGAATACGAGCGCCTCGCGAAGCATGTTTTTCCACAATTGCGCATCGGCCTGTTGCACGGCCGCCTGAAAAATGACGAAAAAGATTCCGTGATGGATCAATTTCGCCGCAAAGAAATCCAGATCCTCGTCGCCACCACGGTCATCGAAGTCGGCGTAGACGTCCCCAACGCCACTTTAATGGTCGTCGAGCACGCCGACCGCTTCGGCCTCGCCCAGCTCCATCAGCTGCGCGGCCGCATCGGACGCGGCAGCGAAAAATCGCGCTGCATCCTCGTCGCGCGCAAAAATATTACCGGCGAAGCCCGCGCCCGCATCGAAACCATGGTGGCCACCTCCAACGGTTTCGAAATCGCCGAGCAGGACCTGAAGCAGCGCGGCCCCGGCGAATTTTTCGGCACGCGCCAACACGGCGACGCCGCCTTTTCCGTGGCGCAACCGCTGCGCGATCACGAAATCCTGGAGCTAGCGCGCCGCGAAGCCTTTGCCCTGGCAGAAAATCCCCAGCGCGCCGCCGAAATCATCGCGCGCCTGGAATCCGTCAGCCCCAGCTGGCGCCAGCGCTATCATTTGGCTTCCGTAGGCTAGGGAATCTTTGAGATAACTATTGTCTTACGTCAGGCCACGGCTTCATGGTTTGCTGCCAAATCGCAGCGATTGTCATCCCGATCGGAGTCCCGCGCTTTTTCTTGCTCGCCGCAGTCCGGCGGGCGCGAGACGCAGAGAGGGATCTGTTTTTCGTACGAACGCTAAGATCACGATTTGTCGCGCACGTCAGAGCCGAAATAACCCATGCGTGTAATCGCCGGAAAATATCGCAGCCGCCCGATGAAAGGCCCCGGGGCACAACGCCTCCGCCCCACCAGCGATCGCCTGCGGGAAACCCTCTTCAACGTCCTCGGCCCAGCACTCGAAGACTCCCTCTTCGTTGACCTCTTCGCCGGTACCGGCGCCGTAGGCATCGAAGCCATCAGCCGCGGCGCGCGCGAAACAATTTTCGTCGAGTCCAACGCCAAAGCCGCGCGCCTGATCCGCGAAAATCTCACCACTCTCGAAATCCGGCAAGGCGCCGAACTGATCGAAGCTCCCGCCCTGCGCGGCCTGGAAAGAATGGCAACCCGCCACCTTCTCGCCGATTTCATCTTCCTCGATCCCCCCTACGAAAAAACCACCGAATACCTCGAAACGCTAGAATTTCTCGACACCTCGCACCTCATCGCCCCGCGCGGCATCGTCATCGTCGAACACTACTGGAAAACCGAACTGCCCGAGTTCCTCACGCGCCTGGAATGCACCCGCCAGATCGAACAGGGAGACGCCATTCTTTCTTTCTACACCCTGGCAGCCGCCGCCTAGCGCACCCGCATCCGACCCCTTCAGGCCTCTTCCTGTATAATGGCCACGCTTATGCAACCTGTGATGCAAAGATATCCGGAGACTCCGGCACCGAGCGCTCCAACGGAGCCACCCGACGCGCCCGAAGCAGCTCTCGCGCCCGACGTCGAACTGCCGTCGCATTCAGAGCTGCCTCGGCTCGATCTCGGCGTGGACTGGGGCTCGCCCTGGCCCGACTTCCGCTCGAGCGTGTACGATTTCTTCCGCGGACCCCGAGCCCCGGAAAATTCCGAGCTGCCCGCAGACTCCGACCTGCGCGTCGAATGGATCGAAGGAAAAATTCCCGGCCGCGCATTCACCGCCTCCGCGCTCTGGCACGTGGCTATCGTCGGAGTGCTGTTACTGCCCATCTGGCAATTTCTCGCGAGCGATCCACCAAATCTCGCGCCAGTCCGCATCGAGCTCACCTGGACGAATCCCTCGGAAGACTTGCCGCCCGTCTCGCTGCCCGGGCGCGATCGAAAACCCAGCCCGAAAGGCGATCCCGCAAAACCGCTGCCGCAAAAAGGCGCAGACGCGTTTCATCCGCGGCAAACCATTCTTTCGAGGCCAGCCGTAGTCACGCACCCGCGACAAACCCTGATTCAGCCAGACGCGCCTCCAACTCCACCGAAAATCGAAGTCCCGCTGCCCAATATCGTCGAATGGGCCGCTCCCAAAATGCCCGCGAAACCTCAGCTGCGCGTAGCATCCACAGCCTCGGCGCCGCAAGTGCAACGTCACGCCGTAAATGACCTAGCCGCGCCAGAATTGGTTAACCACGAAAAAACTCCCGGCCCGCTCGATATCGCTGCTTCGCCCACCATCAATCAGCAACCGCGCATGCCGGTAGAACCGATGTCGAAAGCAGTAGCCGCCAGGCACGCCGCGCAAGCAGAAACCGGCGCAGCACCCGAAATCGGCGCAGCAAATTCAGCAGGCGACGACAGCCTGCATCGCATGATCGCCCTTTCCGCCGCGCCTGCTCCTCCCGCTCCCGAAGTCAGCGTGCCGCAAGGAAATCTCGCCGCGCGTATCGCGATTTCCCCAGAAGGAAAACAGCCCGGTGCACCGGGCGGCGCTGAAAATGATTCGGCAGGAAACGGAGGCGCAGGCGGGGGCTCTACCAGCAGTGGTGGCCGCGGCACCAGCGCAAACTCCGGCTCCGGCTCGAATTCCGCGGCAGTGAGCATCAGCGGCGGCAACGCGCACCCTGGCAACGGTGGACTCGCCCCCCACGCCACAACCAAATTAAATCTAAAGCCGATGCCCGCGCTCGATGCGCCGCCCTCAGCCCATCACGGCCCCGCAGTAATCGGAGCGATCGATCCCAAGCTCCCGCCCGAAGTAATTCTCTCCGGCAAGGAAATTTACACGCTGCACATTGACATGCCCAATCTCACCAGCGTCACCGGCAATTGGGTAATGAATTTTGCGCAACTGGACGAAGGCAATCCGCCGTACAGCAAACCCACAGGCAAGCTATCCGGCCCATCCCTGGTGAGCAAAGTAGATCCGAAATATCCGCAGACGCAAATCAAAGAACACGTGGACGGCGAAGTAGTCCTCTACGCCATAATCCGCAAAGACGGCTCGGTAGACAGCATCCAGCTAGTCCACGGAATCGATCCGCAATTAGACAAAAATTCAATGGAAGCCCTGGCCCGCTGGGTCTTCCGCCCGGCCACGCGCGAAGGGCAGCCAGTAGAACTCGAAGCCGTAGTCCACATCCCCTTCAAGTTCCGCCGTCCCGAGTAACGCGGGATTTATTGCGCCGCGCCAGCCTGCTGCGCTTTCTCGTGCTGGGCCGCCTCGTCTTCCAACAATTTCACCAACGCATACAAAGCAAAATTGCTAGGCGTCGCCACTCCCAATTCAGTCCCGCGCCGCACGATATATCCATTTAACGATTCAATCTCCGTCCGCTTCCCCCGCGCCAAATCCTGCGCCGTCGACGAAAAAGCATCCCCAAACTTCGCCAGATTCCCCAGCCACTTTTCCGTGAAACCCGCTCCAGGCATACGCACGCCGGCCGCTCGCCCCACCGCAATGGTTTCCTCCACCACCCGGCTCATCAGCTCGCGCGACTCGTCATAGCGCCCAATCTCCCCGTAACTGGCTTGCGCAATCGCGGACACCGCATTCGCGCCGCAGTTGGTAATGAATTTCGCCCACATATCCGCCCGAATGTCGCTCGAAATCCGGCACGGCACATGTGCCGACGCGAATAGCGCCGCAATCTGTTCCGCCCGTGACGGATGCAATTCCGCGCCGCCGCGCCGCTCGGCGAATTCGCCTACGATCAACTCTCCGAGTCCGGTATGCTTTACGTGCCCCGGCTCGGGCATGGCCGCCGCGATGTACACCACCGCAGGCAGCGCATCGATCCCCGACGCCGCGCGAATCCGCTCCGCGTTATCCACGCCATTCTGCAAACTCACTACCATCGCATCCGCCGAAAGATGCGGTGCCATCGCCCGCGCCGTCGCCTCGTCGTCCTGTCCCTTCACGCAGAAAAGCACCACATTCGCATCGCGCACCGCGGACGGATCCGTTGCAGCCTCCACCGCCACTCGCTCCTGAAACGAAACCGTGTCCAGAAAGAGTTTATTGCGGCGCACCGCTTCCACGTAAGCAGGCCTCGCAATCATCGTCACCGGCACGCCCGCCCGCGCCAGCATCCCGCCAAAATAAGATCCCACCGCCCCCGCGCCCATCACGACAACGCGCTTCGCCGCGGGAACCACATTCGTTGGTCTAGGAGATGGCATGAATTCCTCCCCCCGTGTTGCGCGCTGTTCCGCTCGCTATCGCTTCGATGGATGATCTGGAAGGGCGGGGCTTCAGCCCCGCCGTAAGGCCGTGCAAGCGAGGGGCTTTAGCCCCTGAAGCCGCGCCTTCCGCTCTTCGCTGAGCTTTGCGAGCATGCTCCGAACCGCTCGCTAAAGCCGTGATATTGACACTGCCTCGGAGGGATAAGATGCGTGGCTGTTTCACTTCGTCGCAAAATTAAAAATGTTCACGCAAGTCCCGAAAACTCGTAAGTATCAGCAATTTCCCCGTACCACTCTCCAGCTCCGCATGTTCCAAATGCCACGTATCCGTGTGCGGAATAAAAACCGCGTTCAACCCCGTCTGCAATGCCGGATTGATGTCGCTGCGCGGGCTGTTCCCCACCATCCACCCATGCGTTTTCACAATCTTGAATTGCTCCACCATGCGCGCGTAAACGCTCGCATCTTTTTCTAGCACAATTTCAATCGCATCGAAATAAGGCTGCAATCCGGAACGCTCCACCTTGGCGGCCTGCTCGGCCGGCTCGCCCTTGGTCAGCAGAATCAACCGGTGATGCTTCGCCAGATAAGCCAGCGTCTCCGGAACTCCATCCATAATGTGCGGCGGCGTAGCCTCTAGCTCAATAGCCAGCCGCGCGATTTCCTGCATCAGCTCGCGCCGCGCCGCATTCCCCGCCAGCTTCATGTAAGTCTCTTCCAGCGACCGGCGAAAACTGCGCACGCCATACCCGTGCTGCCGTATGTTGCGCTTCTCGGTTTCGTTCAGGATGTGCCGAATGTATTCGCGCGTGTAACCCAGATGCTCCAGCTGTGTAACAAAATGCTCGATGGTCTTCTCAAAGAAGATGTTGTTTTCCCAAAGCGTATCGTCCGCATCAATTAGTAATGTGTGTCGTGCCATCCGAAATTCTGCGCTCCCGTGTTGTCATCGGTTGCGGCCACCTTCAGGTGAGCGCCTATGACTTGCCTCTGGTAGCGGCCGCGTCATCCCGTGCGTTTCGGGACGACGGGGGCAGCCTTCCGTTCCAATCACAGCACCGCCGCCATTCACCGCGAACCCTTCACGACGCTGAAACCTTCCGCGCCGCCACTGCCAGCCGTCCCAAAATCTCCCCCGCCAATTTCTGCGCCTCGCCAAATCGCGCCAGATAATCCTGGAACTCCCGGTTCAAATCCAGCGCGTTCGCCGCGTCCAGCTTCGTCCGCAGAATCATGTCGCGCAGATGCACCGGATGGGGCAACACCGCATCATCGCGCAATTCATCCAGCGCCACTTTCGGATCGTAGTGATACATGTGCCCTCCCCGTTACGCCGGGCAAAAAACGATTCTACTCTCTTTTTTGGAGATAGCGTCAGGCGGAGGCAGGAAGAAATTCGTAGCGGTCGATGCGCGCTGCCACTCCGCGGCGCCCGTCATGCGGCTCCACGCGCAGCACCCGCGCGTAACAGCGTATATGCACGTCGCCCGCAAGCGTGATTTGCTGAGGTAAGGTCAGAACAAACTCGATCGGAGTTCCCGCTTCCACGCGCGCCTCAATCATAAAATAAAGCCCGCGAAAACTCACGTCGCGCGTTTCGCCCTGTCGTTCCAGGACGTCGTCTTCCTCGGAAAACCGCACCTTCAACGGCAGCATCATCGAAAAACGGCGTGCGGCGCGGCGTTCTTTAGCGGTATCCATCAAACCTCTTGCGAGCCCTTTCGATGGCTTCAAACTATCATCGCTTCCCGCCCCGCCGCAATGGCTATTACGCGCGAGCAATCCGCGCGCGGCGAATGTTCCCGAAACTTTCGCGCCCCACCGGCACGCCGCGAGCGGTCCGCAAAAAAATCCTCCCTGAAATTTGACCCGCCTCGCCGCTGCGGCTAGGATAGCCGCTCATGAATCCGGCCGCTACTTTCCTGGAGTTGCGGAAACATCCGCGGGCCCAGCTAAAACTTCCGGCGCGCGTCCGCTGGCGTGGCCCGCTGGGCATGCGCATGGAGTCCACCCACACGCTGGACGTCTCGCGCAACGGCATCCGCGTGCAACGCGACGAATCCTGCGAGCCTGGCTCGCGCGTCTGGGTTGTGTTTCCCTTCGACGCTGCGTCCGCCTCTGACGCCCCACCGGAAACTCCCGCACGTGTCGTGCGCGTCGAATCGCGCAACGGCGCCGGATATCAGGTCTCTCTGCAACTGGAATTGTCGTCGCGAATCGCCTCGCGTCCCAGCGATCGCGAACGTCGCACGTGCTCCAGAATTTCTTTCGCGCTCCCCATCTTCGTCCGCGCCCTCGGCTTCCCCTGGCCCGAGGAATCCATGACGCAAAATATTTCGCGCGCCGGCGCCCGTTTCGAATCCGCGCACATCTATTCCGCGGGCGACGCCGTCCTAGCCAAAATCCCCTGGGGCGATTGGGCCCGCGCCGGAGAAATCCCCGCCCGCATCGTGCGCGTCGAACACTGCGCCGCGCCTTCCAGCCTCGCGCCGCTATCGAATCCTCTCGCCGGAGAAAGCGCAATCCTAACCAGCGTCGCCGTCCGCTGGGATATTCCCACGAAAGCCTGACGGACCATCCCCCGGTTTTGCTCCGTCGCGAACTCTTCGTTACACTCGTAACTGCACCGTTCATGGCCGATATCTTCCATCGTAACTTTTTCCTCGCCGGTCCCGCCGGACGCCTCGAGGCTCTGCTCTGGACCGTGCCCGTCGCCGGTCCGCCGCTCGCAGCCGTAGTCTGCCACCCGCACCCGCTTTTCGGTGGCACCATGCACAATAAAGTCGTGTACCAAGCCGCGAAAGCGCTGCACCTGCGCGACATTCCAGTGTTGCGCTTCAATTTCCGCGGCGCCGGACAGAGCGAGGGAGAGCACGATCGCGGCATGGGCGAACAAGAAGACGTGCGCGCCGCGCTCGATTATCTCGCGGCGAAATTTCCGCGCACATCGATCCTTCTAGCGGGTTTCAGTTTCGGTTCAGTGGTGGGATTGCGAGTGGGCTGCGCAGCCAAGCGCGTCTCAGATTTAATCGGCCTGGGAATTCCCGTGGACCGCTCGGACTTGACATACCTGCGCGAGTGCGCGAAACCTAAATTGCTCATCCAGGGCGGCAACGATCAATTCGGCTCGCGCGCCAACGTCGAAGCCCTCTACGCCACGCTGCCCGAACCCAAGCGCCTCGTCATCGTGGAAGGCGCCGAACACTTCTTCTCCGGCCAACTAGATAAAGTCCGCAGCGCGATAGACGCCTGGCTCGACGAACGCTATCCCCGCAAGCCCGCCGCACCGGAAAATTCCTAATTTTTCGATTCGAACAATTTCAGAAACTGCTCGCGCGATGCCGGCTCGATTCCCACTAGTTCCAAATTCGCTTTCACGTGCGGCACCTGACTCATTCCCACCAACGCCGTAGTCAATCCCGGCACCGACCGCGCGAATTGCAGCGCCAGCGTCGCATTATCCTTCAATCCCAACGCCGAATTGACGAACGACGGTAAATTTTTGGTCAGCTGTCCCTGCAACAGCGCCGCGCTCGTCACCAGCGCGATCCCCGCATCACGCGCCGCCTGCACCATCGGCATGGCACGGCCGCCGACCATCTGATTCGGTCGCGTCAGCGCCTCCGGCATCGCCAGATTGAAAGGCAACTGCACGAAACGGAAATGGTGATCGTCTCCCGCGACATCCTTCGCGATCTTCACCATTTCCGGCAGCGATAAAAATCCCGCGGCCTTGGGATCTTCGCGAAACGAATTCCACGTAGCCATGCCGTACGCCCGGATCTTCTTCGTCGCGATGGCCGACTCCAAAAACAAGAACGCCTCGCGAATCCGCCGCCGGAATTCCTCCACCGCCACCTCGCTCAATTGCGTCTCCGGATTGTGCAGGTAGAAAACATCGATCGTATCCAACCCCAGATTTTGGCGGCTGCGTTCCAGCTGATCCGCAAGATAATCCGGCGCGATGCAATGGCAACCGGCGGAAATATCCTCCACGCGAAAAATTCCGCGCTCTAGAAATTCCTGCGCAAAATAGGTATTCGGATCGGCCGGCATCTCTCCGTCCGGCGTCAAAAATCCTGCCTTGGTACACACCATGATTTCATCGCGCCCGTAGCCCTTATCGAATAGCTCCCGCAACGCTGTACCCACCGCGCGCTCGCTCCGCTGAAACCGGTAATTGATGGCCGAGTCCACCACATTAATCCCGCCCTGCACCGCCGCAACTATCGCGTCCACATACGCGCCATCCGTCGCGTCATCCGCCTCGCCCAAGTAAGTCCCGATGCCGATCGAAGAAAGCACCAGCCCGCCGCGAATTTCGCGAAAATGTCCGGCAGCCGCCCGCCCTTGAAATCGCGCCGCATAGCGCAGAGTCCCCTCCGCCGTCGCCGACCCGGCCTTGCGTTCGCGATTAAATGGCGCAGCTGATGACATCAGTCTCCTCTTCGCAACAGAAAATCGTATTGCCGCGCAGTATAGCAGAACCGCTCCGCCGCAGTTCGCAACCGCGGCCCGGCAAAATCGGCGCGCAGGTCATGAAACGAGAAGTCATTTCTGCACGCTCTCGCTCACCGCCACTCCTTGCGCGATTAATAGCTCGCGCGCTTGCGAACGTAACGCCGGCCAACGCCGCACAAACGCGATTCCTCCAATGATCGCGCCCAGCCCACCGAGCGCTACCGTAAATGGCGCGCCAATCGCCCCAGCCAGCGCTCCTGAGAGCAGCGAACCAATCGGCGCCATGCCCATGAACATCATGGTGTACATCGCCATGGCCCGTCCGCGCAGCTCGTCCGGCACCATGGATTGAATCAGCGTGTTCGACCCCGACATTTCCAGCATCACCGCGTAGCCCACTGGAATCAGCAGCACCACCGACAACGAGAATGATTTCGAGAAAGAGAAAAGGATTAACGAAACGCCGAAGCCGACAGCCGATAAACCCACCACACGTCCCAGACCCCGCAGGTTTCGCCGCACAGCCAAAGTAAGGGCACCGAACAACGCGCCAACTCCTGCCGCGCCCATCAGAATCCCCAAGCCGTGCGCGCCCCGGTGCAACACGCGATCCGCAAAAATCGGCATCAGCACCGAATACGGCACCGCCACCAAACTCACCAGCCCGATCAAAAGGATCAGCGCATGCAGCGGCGCGGTGCGCCACACGTAACGGAACCCTTCGACTATATGCTCGAACGGTGACGAGCCTTTCGGCGCCGTGCGCAGCGGCCCCAGCTTCATCAGCAGCAATCCGATGATTACCGCGATATAACTCACCGCGTTCGCGAAGAAACACCAGCCCTCGCCGATCCGCGCCACCAAAATCCCCGCGATGGCCGGGCCGATCACTCGCGCCCCATTGAACATCGAAGAATTCAGCGCGATCGCGTTCATCAGATCTTCGCGCACCACCATCTCGATCAGAAATGATTGCCGCGCCGGCACGTCGAACGCGTTCACCACCCCCAGCAGCGCGGACAGCACCACGATCTCCCACACGTTTATTACGTGAAACAGAGTTAGCCCCGCCAGAATGAATGCCAGTATCATCGAAGCGGCCTGCGTGCCGATCACCACGCGATGCCGGTTCAAGCGATCCGCCGCCAATCCCCCGAGCGGCGCAAATAAGAAAATCGGAATCTGCCCCGCAAAACCCACCACGCCCAACAGCAGCGATGATCCCGTGATGCGGTACACCAACCAGGCCTGCGCAACCGTCTGCATCCAGGTGCCGATCAAAGAAATCATCTGCCCGCTGAAAAAAAGCTGAAAATTGCGGTGGCGCAAAGAACGCACCATATCTCGAAAGCGTGAACGAACCGCCGGGCTGTTCGGCGAGGGTGAAGAAGTCGGCGCTGTGTCCGCGGTTGCCATCACCATAATTGTACGACGCAATCTCCCACGAGCCCGGCGCGAATCCGCTCGCCAGCCTCGATTCATCAGTCCATTGTGGCAGTGGCCTTTGTAGCGGCGGTCTTCAGGCCGCCATCGGTGCTGCGCTGCCCAACGATGGCGTCCGCCGCGGCGGACGCGGCTACAACTGCCACTTCCACGCCGCGCGCATCTACTGCTGGGGATGCGGCGCACTCTGCGCCTGCTGCGGCCCCGCCAACAACCGGCTGCAAGCGCGCAACATGCGGCGGTACGGCCAGACCTTCTCGCGAAACAAAATCTCGCCCTCGCGCGGCTTCGAGTAATACCAGCGCGTCAAAAGCGCCAGATGATCCGCCAAATCCAGCGATGTCGCGCGCAATCCGTACCGCGCACGCAAATTCCTTTCGCGCGCCACCACGTCCGATTCTTCCTCGTCGCGTTTACGCGCGCCATCACCGGCCGCCTCGTCGCGTCCTTCGTCGTTCCATCCCGGCTCCAGCGCATCCTTCAAAATCGCTTCCACCGACCGCGGCTCACTCGAAATCTCAGCAAATCGCAAATACAAAGGCTCCTCCAGCACCCCGCCGCGCACCGGAAACACAGCAATGGTCTGCGGCTCTGCGGAGCGCTGCAAAATTACCAGATCCAGCTCCTCAATCCGCCGCGCCAAATCCGGCATCCCGCGCAACACGGCCGTCACTTTGTCCAAACGTTTGTGCAACGCCGCCGCCCGCTCGAAATCCTGCGCCTCGCTCGCAGCCGCGCGTTCCTGCGCCAGTTGTTCGGTCAACGACGTGCCGGTTGTTTCCAGCGATTCCAGCACGCGTCCAATCTCGACGTCATATTCCTCCTGCGTACATCCCGCAAAACACGGCGCCAGGCACATTTTCATTTCTGAATACATGCAGCCGGGATATTCGGGGTCGCGCCGGATCTTGATCTGGCAACGCCGCGTCTTGAAAAGGTCCAGAAAGCTCTCGCTGAATTCTTCCGCCGAGCGCCGCGAGCCAAACGGCCCAAAATAAAATCCCTCGTCGCCACGAATCTGCCGCGTCACGTAGCAACGCGGATACGAATTGCGCAGATTCACCTTCAACATCGCCGGCGGCCGCAAACGCATCAACTCGCGATAGCGGCGGGGAAAATACAAGCGCGCATTCTGATAAAAAGCCAGGTTCTGCTCGAATTTCGATCCGGTAACGCGGTAACGAATGCGCGCGGTGACATCGCGCAAATTCAATTGCTTCGAAGCAGCGTCCGGTGCCCCTAGCAATCGTTCCGCCGCCCGCCGTATATCCGCTGTGCGCGCCAGATAAGGCTGCGCCCCAACCCCAGCCTCGGTCCCGGCCTCCGCCCCGCGCATCTCCAACAGAAAAATTCCAGGTCGCGCCGGCATCGCAGCAAAAAAATCCGCCGCGAAGTCCGCAAAGAATTCCAGTCCGCAATCAAGCTCAAGCATCCGTACGAGGATACACCGAGCCCAAATCCAGCGCGAAGCCTCTGTGCGCTCGAAGCGAAAAATCGCAATCATGCTTTTTGTGCGATTAGGACGGAAGGCCGGTCTTTGGTTTTGAATGGTTTAAAGCAGACTCGAGTCGCGGGAATCTGCGACTAGAAATTCGGAAGTTACGCGAGGAACGCCGCCAGCCCTTGCCCTGGTTAGTTGCGTTGTCGGAAGCGATCCCCTCCATCCTCGCAAATATTTCTGCACTCCCCAGAGCGCGGGCGCGGCGCGATTTATCGGGTCAGTTACGGTCTCGGAACACCTGAACTTTTTGGGCAGGTTTATTCCACCACGAACCGGTGCCACCATCGACTCGTCTGCTCCGCAACGCCTTGCGCTAAACAGGGGCGATTCACACGCGAATTCATTTGCCATTGCGAACAGCGCTCAGATTTTTCGGCGTCGTCGCTCCGCTGACGCTACCGTGCGCGCTCCCCATTCACGCTCAGCAACAGTCGCCTGCGAGCACCGCAGGCCCGAGTGTCGCTCCCGTAGCGGAGCAAATTCCCTTGAAGAACGATCGCCTATTCTTCGTCTTGGCGGACTACACCTTTGTTGAAACACAGCACAAGTTCGCTCCGCTTTCCGCTAAGACCAAATTCCTGCGCTCCGCGAAAACCATGTCCGATCCGGTTACCATTTCCTTTATCGGAACGATCGCGCTGGTCGGACAGGCTCGCGACAGCGATCCGACGTACGGGCAGGGATTGCAAGGTTACGCGAAGCGATATGCCACGTTCTACGCCGGCACCGGAATCGGCACGCCGATGACCACTTCCGTGTTCCCGGCGCTCTTGCATCGGGACCCGCGTTATTTCCAACTCGGCACCGGCTCCACCCGGCACCGCATCATGTATTCCGTTAGCCGCATCTTCGTGACGCGCGCCGATAGTGGCGCAGCACAATTCAATTACTCCGAGATCGTGGGCAACGCCGTCGCCGCCGGCATCTCGAATACCTACCATCCCGAGAGCCAGCGCACGTTGGGCAATACCGTCAGCATTTGGGGCGCGGACACCACATTGAATGCCGCCTGCAATGTGGCCAAGGAATTCTGGCCCGACCTTCGCGGCAAGATGCACAAGCACGAGCACCCGAACTAGCGCAGCCGAAGAGAGATCATTCGTTTCGCTCAGGATGACGTCAATGCTGTCGCTCGGGGGGCACTAATAATTTTTCAAAACCCACGCGGCAATCACCAATCGCTGAATCTCGCTCGTCCCTTCGTAAATCTCCGTGATGCGCGCGTCGCGATAAGCGCGCTCGACAGGGTATTCGCTGCTATACCCGTACCCACCGTGAATCTGCATCGCTTTATGCGCCACACGAGTGGACATTTCACTCGCGAAAAGTTTCGCAATCGCCGCTTCCATCGAAAATCGCGCGCCGGAATCCTGTTTCCACGCCGCACGACGCAGCAGCAACCGCGCCGCATCAATTTCCGTCGCCATATCCGCCAACATAAATTGAATCGCCTGAAAATCCGCGATGGGATGCCCAAACGCTTGTCGCTGCTGCGCGTAACTTAGCGCAGCCTCAAACGCGCCCTGTGCGATTCCGGTAGCCTGCGCCGCGATCCCGATGCGCCCGCCGTCCAGCGTCGAAAGCGCAACCTTATATCCTTCGCCTTCCGCGCCAATGCGATTCCCGGCTGAAACTTCGCAATCACTAAAAGAAAGTTCGGTGCAAGCCGTCGCATGAATGCCTAGCTTGTTTTCCTCCTTGCCCACCGCAAATCCCGGCGTCCCCTTTTCCACGACCAGCGCCGTAATCCCCTTCTCGCCCTTCTCCGGCTGCGTATTCACGTACACAATCGCCGCATCCGCCGCCCCGCCATTCGTGATCCACGCCTTGGTGCCGTTGATCACGTAAGTGTCGCCCTTGCGCACGGCCTTCGTCGCCAGCGCCGCCGCGTTCGAACCAGCCTGCGGCTCAGTAAGCGCATAACACCCGATTTTTTCGCCGCGCGCAAACGGCAACAAAAATTTCTTCTTCTGCTCGTCAGTCCCAAACCGGTGAATCGGATCGCAATACAAAGAGTTCTGCACCGACAAAATCACGCCGGTCGAAGCACACACCCGCGAAATCTCTTCCACCACAATCGCGTAGCTGATGTGATCCATCCCCGCGCCGCCCTCCGCTTCAGGAATAGCCACTCCAGTCAATCCCAGCTCCGCCGCCTTCTGAAACAACCCGCGCGGAAATTTCCCCGTCTCGTCATTCTCTTTCGCCAGTGGCTTCACTTCCGCCTCGGCAAATTCCCGCACGCTCTTCTGCAGCAACTGCTGCTCTTCGCTAAGTTCCAGATTCACGCAGATGTCCTCTCACGATTATTGCAATCAACGGAATGAATACAAATTCTAGGCCGGACAGGCTGATTAAGAAAGCAGAATTCGGATGCTAGGCGAGCGCTTTTCGTAGCTTTTCATACGTAGTATCCAGATCTTCCGGCTCCACGCGCGTCTCACCCACTACTGTCATGAAGTTGGAATCTCCCGACCAGCGCGGCAACACATGCATATGCAAATGCCCCGTAACGCCCGCCCCCGCCGCGCGCCCCAAGTTCATCCCCAAGTTGTAACCCTGCGGATGATAGGTCTTCTCTAGCGCCGCTTGCGACCGCTGCGCCAAAGCCATCATTTCAGCCGTGGTATCGGAATCGCACGCGGAAAGATCAGCAGAGTGAAGGTAAGGAACCACCATCACATGTCCGGAAGTATAAGGATAACGATTGAGGATAATGAAGTTCTTACGCCCGCGAAAAACGATCAAAGTCTTGGCGTCATCCTGCGCAGCCAAGGCCTCGCAAAAAATGCAGCCTTCATCCTTCTTGGCATCCGCGATGTAGCGATACCGCCAGGGCGTCCACAAATAATCCATCGCGGTCAGTCCCCCAAGTCCGCGCTCAACTCTGCGTGTGGCTCGTAGGAGTGCCGTGCTCGCCCGAACCCGCCCCCGCGCCCGCCGCGCGCGGATTATTCACATAATCTTTCAATTCCTTGCTCGGCTTGAAGTAGGGGATCTTCTTGGGAGGCACTTCCACCTTGGCCCCAGTCTTGGGATTGCGCCCCGTACGCCCGCGCCGCTGCCGCGTGCGAAAGCTGCCGAAGCCGCGGATTTCGATCTTATCGTCTGCCTGCAGCGCGGCGATAATGCTCTCGAAAATCGTCTCCACCACCGCCTCGGATTCCTTGCGTGGCAGTTCCGTGACGCGCGTGACCTCTTCGACGAGCTCCGCCTTCGTCATTGTATGTTCTTTGTTTCCATGCTCTCCGGCAGCTTCTGCCATGGGTGAGAGCCTCCTCGTTAAGATTTCGGTTTAAACTGGGCCGTGTACGCGTTAGGGAGGGGCAACGCATGTCCTTGCATATCACCAATCTACCGCAAGGTAAATGATTTTTCTGAGAGAAATAGTCTCGGCCAGGCGTCGCCCCCGCGCCCCCGGCAATACCGAAGTCTTAAGATGACTGCCGTTTCGCCATAATCGCGTCGCCAATCGTAGCCGTCGGCGAAGGTTTCGGCGCCCGGGCCGTCGGAGCCGCTGCAGCCCGGTACGATTCGATCTCCTGCCGTTCCACCTGCTTCTGCGCTGCGCGATAGCTCAGGCTGATTTTGTGCTGCTCCGGCTCCAGGCGCAGGATCTTGAACTCGTACTCGTTGCCCGTGGTGAGCACCGCCGTCACACGAGCACCGCGCGCCGCTTTTTCCTTGTCGCGATCGCCCTTCGGCCGCCGCTCTTCGATCTCGGAAACATGGCAGAGCGCTTCGATGCCTTCCGCGAGCTCGACGAAAGCCCCAAAATCAGTAGTGCGCGCCACTTTGCCCTTCAAAATGTCGCCGACCTTGTGCTCCGCGAACCAATCCGCCCAGATATCCTTCAATTGCTTGATGCCCAACGAAAGCCGCCTGTTCTGCGAATCCACTTTCAGGACTTTCGCTTCCACCGTATCGCCCTTCTTGAATTTCTCGCTGGGATGCTTGATCCGCTCGGTCCAGCTCACGTCGCTGATGTGGATCAGCCCCTCCATGCCCTCTTCGATTTCCACGAATGCGCCAAAATCCGCCAGGTTGCGGATGCGTCCGCTCACCACCGTGCCCACCGGATACTTTTCCGCCGCGGCATCCCACGGATCGGGCTGCGTCTGCTTCAGCCCCAACGAAATCCGGCGCTGATCGGTCTTCACTTCGAGCACCACCACTTCCAGCTCGTCGCCTTCCTTCACGATCTTCGCCGGATGCTTGGTCCTCTTCGACCAGCTCATCTCGCTGACGTGCACCAGGCCTTCGACGCCCGGCTCAATCTGTACGAACGCGCCGTAGTCCGTCACGCCCACCACTTTTCCGTGTACGCGCGTTCCGACTGGAAAACGTTCCGGCACGGTAGCCCAAGGATCCGGCAGCAGCTGCTTGCGTCCCAGCGAAATGCGCTGCTTGTCCTTGTCGAATTTCAGGATTTGCACTTGCAGATCGTCGCCCGCTTTCACGATCGAAGAAGGGTGCGGCACGCGTCCCCAAACCAGATCGCTCACATGGAGCAACCCGTCCATTCCGCCCAGGTCCACGAACACGCCGTAGTCCGTCACGTTTTTCACCTTGCCCGCGACGATCGTGCCTTCGGCGAGCGAGCCCATCAGGGTCTCGCGCTTCGACTTCTGGTCTTCTTCCAGAATCGCGCGCCGGCTCACCACTACATTCCCGCGCTTCCGATTCAATTTCAATACACGTACTTCGATCTCTTTGTCTTTCCAGGAATCCAGATCGTGCACCGGACGCAACTCGATCTGCGAAGCTGGCAGGAACGACCGCACGCCGATATCCACCACCAGCCCGCCCTTGATCCGCTCCGTTACCTTGCCCTTGATCGTCGCGTGCTCGCGATACGATTTCTCGATACGCTCCCACACGCGCCGCCGGTGCGCCCGCACATGTGAAAGCAGCACGTACCCATCTTTCTGCGCATGCAAACGCTCCACTTCAATCGTCTGTCCCGGTCCGAATTCAATCGGGCTGCCCGAATCCACGAATTCCTGCGCGGGCACCAAACCTTCGAACTTCCCGCCCACATCCACAATCACTCCAGCGTCAGTCACCGCCAGCACGTGCCCATCGAAGATTTCGCCCTCGGCTGCCGCAGGCTCGGGCACCGCGAACTGCTCCATCAACTGATCCATCGTTTGCGTGGTCTCGGCGGATTCGGCGGCTTCGGTAGGCGTGGTCCCTTCCGGCACAGCGACGGCCGGATTTTCGGCAGGTGCTTTAGCCGCTGCGACGAATTGAATCGCTGCCGTCACTTCTGAAGTATCGGCTGATTCGGCCGGCACGATTAGTTCACCCGCGCCACTTTGTTGTTCTGTCGCACCGACTGACGCAGGCGTTTCCGCAACTGCAGGCGTCGCAGTGGCTCGCTCGTCCATGGAACGAGGTTCGGGCGCTCGCGCTACAGCCGCGCCTGTTCCCGTGGCGCTCCCGGATGCTGCCATGCTCACAGAGCTACTCGCGGGCTCGCCCACAGCGTCACCGGCGCTGCCGTGCGGGATTCCTGCGGACGCGTCCGTACTGGTTGATTCAACGGTTGCAGTGGGAAGATTCAGGTCGTGTTCGGGTGACATTGGGGGAGCAGCCTCCGTACGGATTCGTGCCCTGCTACCGAGATTTCGGACTCGGCTACTCCACCCGACGGGGTTTGGAGCAAAGAAGGGGACAGAACGCCCACGCTAGACGTTCTCATCACGAGGATAATACCCGCCCGCTTCGCGCGTTGTCAACAAACCATCGCGAAAATCCGGCGAATCCAAAGCCGCGTCAGCTCAGATGAATGTTACGCAATGATGATCAGGAAGTTGTGTTTCACACCAGTACACGACCGCGGTCGACTCGACTTCGGTTACCGAAACGGACCCGCATGCCGAATTTCCTTACGATAATCCGCTGCGGAAATTTCCACCGTGCGGCACATCTCATACAATCGCGAACGAATCCGTTTTCCCACTCGCTCGGTGAGCGAATCTTCCATCGTCGGCGCGCGCATTCCCGCCACGCGCGCGGGCGGCGCACCATTCCCCGTATTTCCGCCCCCCGCTTCAGAATCCAAAAAATTGGTGGTCAGCAATGTCACGCGCTTCTCGTTGTAACGCGTATTCAGCACGTGCCCCACCGTCTCCAGCGCCCACAGCGAAGGCTTGCTCGATCCCACATCATCCAGCACCAAAATTTCCGCCTTCAGCACCGGTTCCAGCACGCTCATCTCGGTCGCCTGGCTCTCCGGATTGTAACTATCCTGAATCGCCTTCAGCAGCTCGCGATAATCGTAAAAAAGTCCGCTATGCCCGCGCAGCACGATCGACTTCATCGCCGAAACCGCCAAATGCGTCTTGCCCACTCCGCACGGCCCCATCAACAGCAATCCGTGCTCGCTGCCCACGGGAAATTCATCCGCAAACCGCTGCACCATCAATTTCGCTTGCGCCAGGCTACGATTCCACGCCGCCATCTGCTCGCGCGACACATTCTCAATATCATTGTCCGTCTCGTAGTTTTCAAAATCGCAATGCCGGTAACGCTCCGGCACACGCGACCGCTGCAAAGCGCGCTCCGTCCGGTCACCCGTCGTGCAATCGCAAGGCACCGCCCACACCATCTTCGGCTCGCCCGCTCCCGCGCCCGGACGATCCGCCGCCAGCGCCTGCGCGCCGTCCGTCGCACGCTCCACCACTTTCCACCCGCTACCTTCACAATGAGGACAATCCGCTCGCGCCATCCTGCAAGAATAAGCGCCGCCCGCGCTGCGCGCAAGCACACCCGCCCCTGTGGAAGTTTTCGTATCTGTGGAAAGTCTGGAGGAAAGTGTCGACGATAGTAAAAACGGTTAGTGGGTCAGTTTCCGGTAAATGCGGTGATCTCAATGGGTCGATGCAACACCATCTAATATGGAACCTCTGTTCAAAGGTGGTGTGTATGATGCAAGGGAAATACGTGGAGCTCTCTGCGACGCAGCGGACGGAGGTGTGGCGCCGCTGGAAAGCGGGAGAGTCGTTGCATAGCATTGGGCGCGCCTTTGCCAGGCCGCATACGTCCATTCACTGTCTGTTGGCGCATCACGGCGGGATTGTTCCCGCAGTTCGTCGGCGCTCCCTTCTCGTACTTACTGCGGTTGAGCGAGAGGACATTTCTCGCGGGCTCGCTTCCGGTTCGTCGCTTCGTGATATAGCCAAAGGTTTGGAGCGCGCGGCGTCAACGGTGAGCCGGGAAGTCGCACGCCATGGCGGCCGTCCTGAGTATCGAGCCACAGAAGCAGATCACCAAGCCTGGGAATCAGCCCGGCGGCCCAAGCGCTGCCTGCTGGCCATCCAGGGGAAGCTGCGGAAGGTGGTTGCGAGTAAACTGATTCTGGATGGGTCGCCGCAACCGATTTCTGGATGGCTGAAAATCGAGTATCCCGCGGACGAGAGCATGCGCGTGTCCCACGAAACGATTTACCGCAGTTTGTTCATCCAAGCCCGCGGAGTGCTGAAGAAAGAGTTGCTGGGGCACCTGCGATCCAAGCGCCGCATCCGCCGCTCGCAGCAGGCGCGTATCTTTAAAGACGCGCGCGGTCAAATCGTAGATGCCATTTCCATCCGGGAAAGACCGGCAGAAATCGAGGACCGCGCCGTCCCCGGTCATTGGGAAGGCGATCTCATTGGTGGCAAAAAAAACAGTCACATCGCGACGTTGGTGGAGCGGCATTCGCGTTTTACGGCCCTGGTCAAGGTGCGCAGCAAAGACACGGCTGGGGTCGTGGCCGCATTGAGCCGGCAAATTCGCAGGCTGCCCACATCCCTGCGGCGCTCCTTGACCTGGGATCGCGGGCTGGAGATGGCTAAACACAAAACATTTACGGTAGCGACGAATGTGAAAGTCTACTTCTGTGATCCGCACAGCCCCTGGCAACGCGGAACCAACGAAAACACCAACCGCTTGCTGCGCCAATACTTGCCGAAGAAAACGGACCTTTCCGGCTACACGCAATCCCAACTGGACAAGATCGCGCTGCGGCTCAATCAACGCCCACGAAAAACTTTGGGCTTTCAGACTCCAGCGAGTAAACTGCGCGCAAGTGTTGCACCGACCCTTTGAAGCCGCACGCGCAATCGGAAACTGACCCGCCACCTAAAAACGCGCTTACTTGCGGTGAATTATTTATGCACGCGAATCGCCTGCCGCGGCGTAGTCCGCACAATCGCGGTGCGATACTTCCGATCCTCGCCCGCATTAAACCCGCGCGCCATCTCACTGCGCACAAAATGCGTGAACGCTTCCATCTGCGTCTGCATCTCCGCCATCTTGTCCCGCATGTTCAAAATAATCTCAATTCCCGCCAGGTTCACGCCGAGCTCGCGCGTCAAATTCAAAATCACCTCAAGCCGCTCCAGGTCCTGATCCGTGTACAACCGCGTATTGCCCTGCGAACGCGAAGGCGTCAGCAATCCCACACGCTCGTACAACCGCAAAGTCTGCGGATGCAACTTGTACAGCTCCGCCACCGCGCTGATCATGTAACCGGCCTTCGCTCTTTTCCTCACACGCGCCACCATGAAACTTCTCCTCAAACCGTCGCGCGCGAAAATATCTCGCGACGTGGATCCTCCGGATCGAGCTTGCTCAATTCCTTCAGCAGATTCCGCACGCGCTCGTCCTCCGGCTTCGGAACCACGATTTGCACTTCCACAATCTGGTCGCCGCGCTTTCCCGGCTGCCGTATCGAAGGCGCGCCCTTTTCGCGCAAGCGCAGCTTTTTCCCACTGTTGGTGCCGGGTGGAATGCGCACCTGCGCCCGCCCATCAATCGTCGGCACTTCCACCTTCGAGCCGAGCGACGCTTCGGTCACCGTGATCGGAACCACGGTATAAAGGTCATCGCCGCGGCGCTCGAAAAATGGATGCGGTTCCACCTTCATCACAATATAAAGATCACCCGGCGCTCCACCGTGCATCCCTGCATTGCCCCGCCCCGCCACGCGCACGCGCGAACCCGTCTGCGCGCCCGGTGGGATGCGCACGTCCAGCGTTTCTACGCGCGGCAGGCGGCCTTCTCCGCCGCAATTCTTGCACATCGTATGCAAACGTCCCGTGCCGCCGCAGCGCGAGCAAGCAATCTGAAAACGCATCTTGCCGCTCACCTGCGTCACTTGCCCTGTCCCGCCGCACGTAGGACAAACTTTTTCATCGCCTGGCTGCACGCCCGCTCCGTGACAAACGTTGCAGACATCCAGCCGCGTAATGCTCAGCTTCTTCACCGTGCCGTGCATCGCTTCGGCAAAGGTGATCTCGACCTGGAATTCCAGGTCGCTGCCCGGCTCGCGCTCGTTCGCTTCACGCGCCGCGCTCTGCCCGCGGAAAACCTGGCTGAACAAATCGCGGAAGCTTGTCCCGCCACCTCCACCCGCGCCGCCTCCGCCAAAATCAAATCCGCCAAAATCGAAATGGACATCTTCCGGCGCGCCGCCACCACCGCCGTAACTATATCCACCGCCCGGAGGCGGAGCTCCGCCCTGCCCCGGCGTGTTGAACCCGAACTGGTCGTAAACCTGCCGCTTCTTGGTATCCGAAAGTACTTCGTAGGCTTCCTGAATCTGCTTGAATTTTTCTTCCGCGGATTTGTCGCCGGGATTCAGGTCGGGATGGTATTTACGGGCCAGCTTGCGATAAGCCGCGCGAATATCCTTCACTGCCGCCGAACGCGGAACGCCCAGCAATTCGTAATAATCTTGTTTGATAGTCGTCGCCATCGGAAAACAATCTCTAAACTATTTTCAACGCGCGCATAAATGTAGGGGCGGGTCTCAGACCCGCCCCCACGGTCCCACATCTTCAACAGCGTTAGTTCGGCTTCTTCGAATCGTCAACATCCACGAACTCGGCATCCACCACATCGCCTTGTCCGGAAGTGTTGCCGCCATGCGCACCGCCGCCGCTCGCGCCATCCGCGCCGCTGGGTGCTCCCGCTGCTGCGCCCGACGCTTGCTGCGCCTTGTACATCGTCTCTGCGATGTGGTGCGAAGCCTTGGTCAGGCTCTCCGCGGCCGCGTTCAACCGATCGAGTCCTCCTTCAGCCAACGCCTTGCGCGCTTCATCAATCGCTTCTTCCGCCGTCTTCACGTCAGACTCAGCCAGCTTCTCGCGGTTGTCCTTCACCACTTTCTCCGTCTGGTACACCAGATTATCCAGCCGGTTGCGAGCCTCCACTTCGGAAAGCCGCGCCTTGTCCTCCGCCGCATGCGAATCCGCTTCCTTCTTCATCCGTTCGGCTTCTTCCTTGCTCAAACCGGTCGAAGCCGTGATGGTGATCTTCTGTTCCTTGCCCGTCGCGTTGTCTTTCGCCGAGACGTTCAAGATGCCGTTCGCGTCAATGTCAAACGTCACCTCCACCTGCGGCACCCCGCGCGGAGCAGGCGGCAACCCTACCAGATGGAATTTACCGAGTGACCGGTTTCCACTGGCGACAGGCCGTTCGCCCTGCAGCACGTGAATCTCAACCGACGTCTGATTGTCCGCCGCTGTTGAGAACGTTTCCGACTTGCGCGTCGGAATCGTGGTGTTCCGCGGAATCAGCACGGTGGTCACGCCGCCGAGAGTTTCTACGCCGAGCGAAAGCGGAGTCACGTCCAGCAGCAGAATGTCCTTCACTTCGCCAGCCAGCACGCCGCCCTGAATCGCCGCCCCTACCGCAACGACCTCATCAGGATTCACACCCTTGTGGCCTTCCTTGCCGAACAGGTCCTTCACCAACTGCTGAATCATCGGCATGCGCGTCTGTCCGCCGACCAACACCACTTCATTGATCTTGCTCAGATCCACTCCCGCATCCTTCATGCACTGCTTGCACGGCTCCACAGAACGCTTCACGATGTCGTCCACCATCGCTTCCAGCTTCGCCCGCGTCAGCTTCTTCACCAGGTGCTTCGGGCCGTTCGCATCCGCCGTGATGAACGGCAGATTGATCTCGGTTTCAATCGTGCTCGAAAGTTCGATCTTGGCGCGCTCCGCTGCATCACGCAGCCGTTGCAACGCCATCTCGTTCCCCTTGCTCTTCAGGTCCAGGCCTTCGTCCTTCTTGAACTCCTCCACCAGCCAATCGACGATGCGTTGATCGATGTTGTCGCCGCCCAAGTGCGTGTCGCCATTGGTGGCCTTCACTTCAATCACGCCTTCGCCGACTTCCAGGATGGAGATGTCGAACGTGCCGCCGCCAAAGTCGTACACCGCGATGGTCTCGTCCTTCTTCTTGTCCAGGCCATACGCCAGCGCCGCCGCCGTCGGCTCATTAATGATGCGCTTCACGTCCAGGCCCGCGATCTTGCCCGCGTCCTTGGTGGCCGTGCGTTGCGCGTCGTTGAAATACGCCGGCACAGTGATCACCGCATCCGTCACCTTCTCGCCCAGGAAATCTTCCGCGGCGAGCTTCAGCTTCTGCAGAATCATCGCCGAGATTTCGGGCGGCGTGTATTCCTTACCGTACGCCGACACTGCCACGCCCTCGCCGTGCTTCACGACCTTGTAAGGCACCATCTTTAACTCTTCACTGACTTCGTCATAGCGGCGCCCCATAAACCGCTTGATCGAGTAAATCGTGTTTTCCGGGTTGGTGATCGCCTGCCGCTTGGCCACCTGGCCCACCAGACGTTCGCCCGTCTTGGTGATGCCGACTACCGAAGGAGTAGTGCGCGCACCTTCCTGGTTCGGAATTACGGTTGGTTCGCCGCCCTGCATCACCGCCACCACCGAATTCGTCGTACCCAGGTCAATTCCTATAATCTTGCTCATGTATCTCGCTCCTAATAGCGTTTGGCGAGCATCCTAGTGGGAAGCTCACTCGAAGTCTCGGCTATAATACATGTTGAGTGCATCATTGTCAAGTTTCTTGTGTGTCTGTATTCCTATGTAAATACAAGTGTTGCTTACTGCTTCCGCAGATCGCACCCAAAATCGCCCTCCGATCTCAACCTAACTCCCTCCCTCCTTGCCTCTCGCCCTCTTTGCCTGATTACCTCTGTGTCTCTGTGCCTCTGTCGCAAATCCTGACTTTCCTTCGCTCGAAGCGAACCAACCCTTTCCCAACGGCATCCCAAAACAGGCACGTTCGCGCGCAGCACATTGCCGCACAACCCGGCGCTTCGCCGCCAACATTTCGCGCTACAATGTTCGCTCGCTCTAATTTGATGCTCAGGAGGCTGTGTTGATTTCCAGAATCAATCGAGGTTTCAGTCCCCGCGTGGCCTCACGCGCACCATGGGCCGCCGCGATCCTCATCACTCTTGCGGTTCTCGCCCCGACGATCACGGCGCAAACCGCGACGCCTACCTCAGCCAAGACCGCCGCGCCCGCGCACAAGCACGCCGCCACTGACACCGCCGCACCTGGCGCGCCCGTGAAAACAATCGGTAACCGCAACGCGCCCATCACCATGGAAGTCTTCAGCGACTATCAGTGTCCTTCCTGCGGCAATTTCTTCGAAACCACGTTGCGCGACATGATTAAGGACTATGTCGCGAACGGAAAAGTCTACCTGGTGCACCACGATTTCCCGCTGCAGATGCACACCTATTCCGGCCAAGCCGCGCGCTGGGCCAACGCTGCCGCCACGATCGGACAATTCCAGGACGTTGACGCCGCGCTCTTCGACAATCAGGCCAAATGGTCCGCGGACGGCAGCATCGAAAAATACATCTCCGCCGCAATCAGTCCCGCAAATTTCAAACGCATCCAGGAAATCCTGAAGGGTTGCACCGCCGCGCCGCCCACTTCGAAAGCCGATCGCACCGCGCCGCACGCCGATCCCGGCTGCCCCGTGGACCCCTACATCGTGCAAGACATCGTGCTCGGCTATCAGGTTCCGGTGCAGGCGACTCCCACCTTTATCATTCACTACAAAGGCCAGAGCTACCCAGCGTCTTCCGGCATCATCACCTGGCCGATCCTGAAACAATTCTTCGACACGCTCTTGAGTCAGTAGCGACAGCGGACCAATGACGCCCAACGAAACGCGCGGAAATCTTGCACGGACGCTGCTGCTACTCGGCCGGCTGGCTCTAGCCGCAATTTTTCTTTTCGCGGCCTACGCCAAACTAAAACCGCAAGCCGCCATGCCTTGGTCCGGCTCTTCCATCAAGACTTCGCTCTCGCTCTTCGCCCTGCAGGTGGATTCCTACCAATTGCTGCCGCCGCAGTTGGTCAGCCCCGCCGCGCATTTTCTTCCACCCTTTGAATTGTTCCTCGGCCTCTGGCTGCTCAGCGGCGTCCTGCTCCGTTATGCATCGTTAATAACCACGTTGCTCCTCGGCGCCTTCTTCGCCGTGATGGTCCGCACCTACATGGCCGGCCTGGAAATTAATTGCGGATGCTTTGGCCCCGGCGAACGCCTCGGCCCGCTGACGCTCCTCCGCGACGGTTCGCTCCTTGCGCTCGCGCTCGCCGTAACCATCGGTGCCTTTTTGCAAGGTCGCAAAAGCCGCTACGAATCTGCGCCGGTCACGCGAGTGCCCGCTCCCCCAACGCGCCGACTAAGCTCCGAATGAAGCGTTCTGTCGCCAAGCCTTTCCGCAATCCGTACGTCAGATATAGAATGACGCGTTTGTCTCAGGAGGCACGCATGCCCAGCGCTTCGCGCGCAACGCTCGGTGTTTGTTTCACTCTCGGCGTTCTCGCCGGATCGCTCTCCACAGCACTACGCGCGCAATCGCCCGCCGCACAGTCCGGCAAGGAAATCACCATCGACCGCCTCTTCCGCCCGCCCTCCCTAGGCGGACGCACGACCCAAGGAATCGAATGGGCGCCCGACAGCAAACGCTTCTCCTATCTCGATCGCCAAGGTTCCGAAGTGCAACTCTGGACCATGGACGCCGCAACCGGCGAACGCGAAGTTCTCGTCAACGCCGCGACGCTGAAATCCGTCATGCAGCCCGAAAAAGCCAAGACCAGCCAGTCCACCGGCCTGGGCCGCGTTCAGGCGGACAACTATTTGTGGTCGCCCGACGCTAATTCCCTCCTCTTCATCGGCAGCAACAGCCTCGTGCTCCTCGATCTAAAGACGATGACTCCCCAACCCATCCTCACCAGCGAACAAGAAATCGAAGATCCCAAATTTTCGCCCGATTCCCACCGGATCAGTTTTTCCCGCAACGCGAATCTCTTCGTCGTGAATATTTCCTCAGGCGCCGTCACCGCCCTCACTACCGGAGGCAGCGAAGAAGTCCTGAAAGGCAAGCTCGACTGGGTTTATCCCGAAGAACTCGACACGCGCACAGCCTACTGGTGGTCGCCCGACTCCACGAAAATCGCGTATTACGAAATGGACGAGCGCCCGGTCACGCGCTATCCCATCATGGACATGAGCTCACCCACTGGCGGCACCGAATACACGCGCTATCCGCAAGCCGGCGAAGCAAATCCCATTGTGCGCGTCGGCGTGGTAAGCATCACCGGCGGCGAGACATCTTCAAACTCAGGGTCTGCAAGTGCATACCCTGAAACCCGATGGCTCGACACTGGCAACAACACAGACGTCTATCTAGCCCGCGTGAATTGGCTGCCAGACAGCCGCCGCGTTGCCATTCAACGCCTCAATCGCGCGCAAAATCAGCTCGATCTGATTTTCGCCGACGCCGCCACCGGCGCCTCGAAAACAATCCTCACAGAGTCCGATAAATACTGGATCAACATCAGCGACGACCTCTATTTTTTCTCCGACAACAAACGATTCCTCTGGTCCAGTGAACGCACCGGCTACCGCCATTTCTATCTCTACGATACTGACAGCAAAGAACTCGCGCAGCTAACCAGCGGCGAATGGGCCATCTCCGATCTCGGTGGCTTCGGCCCCGGCTCGGCAAATCATCCCGCAGTGGACGAAGCGAGCGGCTACATCTATTTCACAACCAACAAGGACAACGTCCGCGAAACGCAGCTCTATCGCGTCTCCCTCAGCAACAAATCCCTAACCCGCATCACCAAAGACGCTGGCTCGCACTCCGCCAGAATCGCCCCCGATGCTTCCGCGTTCATAGACACCTACTCTAACGCCGCTACGCCCGCGCGCCAGGACCTCTATCGCATGGACGGCACCAAAGTAGCCGTCGTCAACGAAGGAAAAGTACCCGAGCTAGCCGAATACAAACTCTCGCCGCTAGAATTCGTCGAAGTCACCGCGGACGATGGCACCAAACTGAACGCCTCCATCATCAAACCGCTAAACTTCGATCCTGCCAAAAAATATCCAGTGCTGATCAACGTCTACGGCGGCCCGCACGTGCAGCTCGTGCGTAATTCTTGGGGCGGCCTTCGGTATCTTTTGGACCAAGTCTACGCGGCAAAAGGCTATATCCTCTTCACACTCGATAATCGCGGCTCTTGGGGACGTGGCCATGCTTTCGAAACGCTGCTCTACCATCACATGGGCAAAATCGAGTTGCAGGACCAGCTCGCCGGCGTAAAATACCTGACGTCGCTCGGCTACGTGGATCCCGCGCGCATCGGCATCACCGGCGGCAGCTACGGAGGCTACATGACTCTCGAAGCGCTGTTCAACGCCCCCGACGTCTTCAAGCTCGGCGTTTCCGACGCTCCCGTAACCGACTGGAAGCTCTACGACACTATTTACACCGAGCGCTACATGGGCCGTCCGCAAGACAACGCCGATGGCTACAAGGATTCTTCGCCCGTGAATCAAGCCGAATATCTGAAAGGCAAGCTGATGCTCGTCCACGGCACGGGCGACGACAACGTCCACTTCGCCAATTCCGTCGAATTGCTCAATGCCATGATTGACGGCGGCCATTATCCCGACCAGTTCATGGCTTTCCCCGGCCGCGGCCACGGCATTAGCGACTCTGCCGCTCGCATGCTCGAAATTCAGAGGACGGTTGAATTTATATTGGGTAATCTTTAGAACAGTCCGCGCTAAGCAACCAACGATTTGCGGTACACTTCTAATAGAATAGAGAACGCGCGGCACCCAACGCCTTTTCAACCGCAAGACTGCTGGGTGAAAATTTAATGCCTATTGCATGCCAACGAGGAACGGGGCGACGGTTTGCCCGAAGCGCTAGCCAGCTACGCGAACTGCGCGACCATGGAGTGTGGATCGCCGCCGGGTTGCTGCTCGCCTGTGCATTTTCGCCGGCCGGTATTTTCGCGCAGGATGCCACCGATACTCCGGCTGCTGAGCCGCAGCAGGTTCCCGTAATGGAAGCCGATCCCTCCGCTCATTTCCTCGAGAGCGGATATCGCCACCTCTACGAACTGAATTTCATCGAGGCCCGCGCGGATTTCACGTCCTACCAGCAAGCCCGTCCCGACGATCCTCTCGGCAAGGCCTCGGAAGCCGCTAGCTATCTTTTCGAACAGTTCCACCAAAGAGGCGTCCTCACCTCCGAATTTTTTGTGAATGACGCGACGTTTCTAGGCGGAGTTTCTGGCACCGCGGAACAGAATCGCAATGCCGGCTTTGTCGCAGCGAACACTCAGGCACGCGAACAGGCTAAGAATCTCCTGAAGACAGATCCAAACAATATCCACGGGCTACTCGCCCTGACCATTGCCGACGGCATGGAATCCGATTACGACGCGATTATCATCAAAAAGCAGCTCCCAGGTCTCTCCATGATGCGCCAGGCCGAAGCCGACGCCAAGACGCTGCTGGCCATCGATCCCAAGCAAGAGGATGCCAACGTCGCGCTCGGCATGAGCAATTACGTGATCGGCAGTCTCCCCAGTTACAAGCGCGCCTTCCTCTGGTTTGGCGGCCTCCATGGCGATAAGCAGCGGGGCATGGATCAAATGGGTTCCGCCGCCGACCATGGCCACTACCTGAAACCGTTTGCAAAAGTAATGCTGGCGCTAGCCTACGAACGCGAAAAAAAACCGGCCCTGGCGCGCGTATTGCTCGCCGAACTAGCCGTAGAGTTCCCCAGCAACGCCGTCTTCGCCCGCGAACTAACCATCATCGAAAAACAATCCTGCTGCATTCGCTGACGACACGACAGGCATCGTCATCCTGAGTTCGGCGCCTTCGTTTCAAGCTGGCCGAAGGATCTCTCCCGCATTTCTCCGCGCTCGGCGTTTACCCCGACACCGTCGGGGCGTCTCTACGGTAAGGGCCGTTGCCGTCTCCGATTTTCCTCTGCCTTTCCTCTGTCCCCTCTGTGTTAAATCTTTCGCCGTTCCCTACCACTTGACGCGAACCCGATAAGTCAAAGTAGCCGCTCCGTCCTTCTCCACCGGCACCTGAAACCCAATCGTAGTCGAATCCAATTTTATCGGCTTGAAGTTCGAGTCCATCACTTCCCAATCCCCGCCCACCGGTTCCCGCACTTCCACCGTAACGGGCCCATCCTTGTGATTCCGCAAAGTAATCGCATACTCCATTTCATACAAATTGCTCGCCAGCTTCTTGTAATCCGTCTGCTTCCGCTCGCACACCACATCAAAAGCATTGCCGATATATATCTTCAGCGTCTCGTCTTTCGGCGAGTGCTGGATATTGTCCTCGCCCACAAACTGCACGCCGCCCTTCGAATCCGCCTGGTACACCCGCACCGTCCCCGCCGGCAACGGCATCCCGAGGCCGCCCTTCTCTTCATTCTTGAACCGGTAATAAACTTTCACCGGCTCCGGAATCGCATTCCCAATTCCCTGCGGATTGCGGTAGTAATACGCCTGCCCCTCCACCATCCAATATTTCTCCACCGGCACGCCAGTGCCGCTCAGCAGACTGATCTGCTTCGATTCATTGTTCTGAATCGAAGTCCGCCGCTCCAGCGAATACAGGTGATACTCACTGAACGATTCCTGCGCAAATTGCGGCGCTGGCGCGGCAGCGTTCATCCTCATGGCCTTGCCCATGGCTTCCATGGTTACTGCAGGCGCCACCTGGTGAATCTCTCCCGCAACCAATTGCAGTTTGGCGTTTCCGTATGCGACGCCGCTATTATTCGTCAGCGTCACCCAACCATCCAAATCCGCCGCCTTCTCATCCCGCGTCACCGTCAAAACGTAATCCGCCTTCCAACTCATGTTCCCGGTCAGATACGAAGCTTCCGCCTTCTGTGCATTCGCTCCGTGATTGTCCAAAGTCCACACCAGCGTCGGCCGGCTGTACAAATTCCCCGGCAAATCCGGAAAGCGATACGAATCCGCGTTCATCCCCGTCACAATTTCATCGCCAATCTTCCACACCGGCCCATTATTATCGGAAAGCAGCAAGGCCTTCGTCTCCACCCACCGCGTAGAACCCGCATCTTTCTCCGCCCGCACCAAAGTCACCTCGCGCCCCACATACTTCTGCAGCAACTTCGCAGGCTCCAGCAGGTCGTACTCATAATCCTGCTCCACCACGCTCAACTTCGTCGGCTCGCTCAAAGAACGAAAATGCACCGTCGCCGGATTGATCGAAGCAGCCACATCCTCAAAATGTAGCGGAAAAACACCAGCCGAAAGGTGTATCTGCCGCACATCACGCACCAAAGCCAGGTTCGAGTTGTAAACCGTCACCGCCAAATCCACCTGATCCTTTTCGTTGGTAGTCAATGCAGTCGTTTTGGCCGCCGCCTCGGCTTTCTGGTCGCCGGCCGCGTGCAGCCGACGCGAATATCCCGCCACCAGCGCCGTCGCAAAACACACCGACAGCATTGCCGTGCCAAACACTTTCCGTGTGCGCCAAGCCATGGGCTGTCGCCTCCCTAAATTGCTTCTTCCTTGTTCGAACGTCGGACCAGGATTTTCTTGCACGCTAAATCAGACCAAAATCACAAGCGCTGCAGCCGCGCTTTTCGTAGCGCCGGCGTCCCGCCGGCTCCCTTGCCTTTGCTTTTGCTTGGTAGGGGCGCTGCTTGTGAATCGCGCTGCAGCGCGATTCATTCTGAGATCCCGCGGCGCGGGTCGAAGGGCTGCGCCCCAGCTTGCCCGGGCGTCAACAACCCCTCGGCTCCGTAGGGGCGGTTCGCGAACCGCCCTCGTCAACCATGCGCAATCTTTACCAGCGTGCGATTCCCCTACTTCACGCCACTCCAACTCTTCCCGCCATCAACCGTCGCGAATTTTCGCCCATCCATCGCAGTCACCGTGGCGGACGACGCATCCGCCGCCTCCACGCGCACAAAATTCGTCTCTACCGGCGGACGTATCGTTTTCCAGTGCGATCCATTCGTCGTGCGCAAAATGGTCCCGTTCGCGCCCACCACCCAGCAGATTTTCACCGTTGGCGCCGCTCCGGCCAGCAACAGCGCGCGCGTATCCACGTATTCCGGCTTCCAGGTCGTCCCGCCGTCCTCGGATTTTTCGATCACGCCCGGACTCGCGACCATCCACAAAATCTTCGGATCCGGCGTCTGAATCTGCCGGTTCATCCAGTTCGATGAAATTTGCGCTTCCTGCAATTTCGCCAGCGCCGCGCCCCCGGTCGCCTTACTCGCGGTCAGATTCATCGCAGTTACAGACCGCGACGGCGCGGCTGTTTCCGGCAATTTCGTTTTCGCCGCGTTCGCTTCCTCGGTTTCATCCGTTTGCACGGCGACGTTGGTATCGCTCTCGACCGAACCCGCCTCCGCCTTCTGGGCCGGCGGCTTTGCCGGAACCGGCGGAGTTGGCGCAGCCGCCGTCGCGTCCAGCGCCTGCACATTTTCCGTCACATTCGCGGTCGCATCGGCGGAATCCGTCGTCGCAGCGGACACCCCGCCCCCACTCCCGGCTTGCATCGCTCCCCGATCCATCGCCGGACTCTTCAGCCGCGACATCTTCTGCGGTTGCAGCGCCGTCTGCTCCACCGGAGGATTCGCGTTCGCCGCAGCGCGTGACGACAATTCGTCGCGCCGTGCCGCGCTGTTCGCGTGAGACACGCCAGCCTTACCGCCGGCAGCCGACGTCGCGCCAAGCGCGCGAGATTTGTCGGATTCGCCGGGCTTCGCAGGCGCACCAATCACGTCACGTTGACTCGTCTCAGGTGCCCGCGCAATAGGGTTTTCCGTCGTCGCCGATGGCAGAACACGAAGCGCCTGCGCACTGCGAGATTGTGACGCCATGTCCGACGACGGCGGAGTCTGAGGCGTCGCCACAGAATTCGCGGGTGACGAAGAGTTTGGGGATGGCGAAGAGCTCGGCGCCGGCACCGCATCCGGCCGCGCCATCGCAATCTCGGTCGTCGGCACCGCGGGCTTCCTCATGCGCAAAGCAATTCCCGCAATTACCAGCAGCGCCACCAGCATCGCACCAGCCGGCATCAACCACCGCGGCCCCATGAGCCAATCCCACGCGCGCGCATTATTTTTCTCCGCGTCTCGCGCACCCGACGCACCGCCCGCGCGCGCCATCGCCGCCAGTTGTTCCCGACACAGCGAGCAGCGCGAAAAATGCAAATCGTAGCGCGCAGTTTCCTGTGCATCCAGCCCATGATCGAAGTACGCCGCCAGAATCTCCGGCCCCGGACAGTCCTCGCCCAAGCCTGACGGCGCCCCCGCGTCCTGCACCAAACTTCGCCGCAGCAGCCCCGCCATCGCCTTGTCTTCTTCCCGCGCCGCCATTACTTCTCCCTATCCCTTCTGTCAAACTTAGAACGCGCGAAACTCCAAGTCTTGCACTAACACTTCGCCCCTTACTCCTCCTGCGAAAGCGCCCGCGTCAAATCAAACGGCCACTCCTCCCTCGCGTACTCATAACAAAGCTGCAACTGCGCCGCGCTCAACTTCTTCTCCTGCCGCAGCGCCCCATCCACGCGTTTGCGAATCTCTCGCCGCGTGCGTTCCAATTTCCGCGAAATAGTAGCCTCATGCTCGCCCACCAGCCGCCCAATCTCCGCAAGCGTCAGCCCCTCCACATAATAATAAGCCAGCCGCAAACGATCGCGCGGCTCAAGCGCATCCAGCGCCGCCGTCAACACCGCCTGCAGTATCGCGAGAAACCGGTTGCGCTCCGGGTCCGGCGAACTTGCAGCCGCACTCGTCATCGAATTCCCCAACGAATTCTGCTGTGCGCCATACGCCTGTTCCCCCGCCTCACCCTCCTCCAACGACTCGGTCCTGCGCGCCCGCCGAATCCCATCCACATGCCGCTGCGCCAATATCGCGTGCAGCCAAGTCGTCAATTTGCTCCGCCCCAAAAAATAATCGAACAACGATTTCCGCTGCCCCGCCACTTCCCGCAATCCATAGAGTTCCGCGTACAAAGAATCCGCCAATTCGCGCCCCGCCGCCTCCCCCGCAATCGCCCGCCCCGCGCGATAAAGCTCCGGACGAAATCGCGCCATAAAAAAATCCCAAGCCACCGCATTCCCGTCGCTGCAAGCGCAAGCCAGTGCCAAATCGGCCGCGTGCAACGAATCCAGATAAGCGCCAATCGCGCGCGCATCGGGCAAAATGTGTGATCGTGTGCTGGGAGGCGTTTCGATGCCCGAATAGCGCGAAGTGACAGGAGTCTCTTCTGAAGACGAGCCGCGCGAAGTATGGGAAGCCGCGTTCGAGTGCGCGCCAGAAGGCGCTTTGGTAAAACGATGCGCCACGCTGCGTTTCAGCACCCGCTGAAAACGCTCAACACTGAGATTCCATTCCGCCGGCGCAGCCGCCTTCAGCAGAAGGCCCTGCGCCACCTCAATAGAAACGAATTGTACTGCCGGGCTGGACGGCATATGCGCCTGCGCAACCGCAACGTGGCCGAACCGCTGCAGAAGATGATACCCGAATTCGCAATCGAGTTGCCCAGCCCATTCGCGCTAGCAACCTCCCAATTTCGTCGTTGCGCACTTTCCTTGCCTCTTGGCCTCCTCCTCTCTGTGCCTCTGTGGCCATTCTTCTTCTCGTTCTCTGCGAACTCTGCGCTCCGACCTCTGCGCCCTCTGCGGTAAACGCCTCCGCCTTTCTCAGATCTTTCTCCGCTTTTTCTCTGTGCACTCTGTGCTAAATCTTTTGACCTTCTCCAGCAGCGCCCCGCCCCCCAACCGAAAACTGCTAACATGTCCCGCCGATGTACTCCTGCCCCGAGTGCGAGCAACTCATCAACCAGGCCAGCGAAGTTTGCCCCTACTGCGGCGCCGACCAAAAAGCTCTAGCCGACACCGAATTATTACTAGCCGGCAAATCCCCCAAGCCCACAAAAACAAACTACAAACGAGTCGCCGTAGTCTGCGGCACACTCCTCGCGATCCTCTGGGCCATCGCCTGGTTCGCCGTCCCCTGGAAATTATCCGGCTCGAAAACCGAAGCCGAAGCCCGCGCCCGCGAATCCCTGGCCGCCATCCAACAGGCTATCAACACCTACCAGCAAAGTGAAGGCAGCGTCCCGCCCTCCCTAGAAACTCTCGGCGACAGCGTCCGCAAAGCCGCCCAATCCGCGCAACTCTCCCACTACACCCTGCAATACACGCCAGGAAAACCCGACCCCAGCGGCCGCATCACCGCCTACACCCTAACCGCCCGCGCCGGAAATTTCGGCTACCGCAGCTTCTACACCGACGAATCCACCATAGTCCGCGCCACCACCGAAGATCGCGCGCCAACAGTCCAAGACCCTCCGCTCAATCCGCAACCGTAGGTGTGCGTAACTCAATTCGAGAATCATGCGACGAGCCATGCGTGTCAGTTGAAATTCCGAGCGGCCGCGATTTGCGGAGCGCCGGCGTCCCGCCGGCTCTTGTCGTTGATTTGCCGTGAATTTGTAGCGGCCGCTTCGTCCCGTGCTTTTCGAGACGAACCGGGCAGGTTTTCCTGTCCTCGGTTTTCCTGCCGTTGGTTTTTCTCGCCTCCTCGCTTTACCGCTCCCTCGCCGCACATGTCATCCCGAACCCGCGACAGCGGGTGAGGGTTCTGCTTTTTTTCTCGCGCGAGGTAATATGTCCCGCGGCCGTGCCCGCCACTCAAACGTTGATGCTATACTTACCCCCGCAGGCCGCCGCACGCTAAGCCATTCGTTTTTCCCGCGGAGAGGTGCTGGAGTGGCCGAACAGGGCTGCCTGCTAAGCAGTTATCCCGACAAAATCGGGATCGGGGGTTCGAATCCCCCCCTCTCCGCCATAGTACTTTTTCCCTTATAAAACGCATAGATTGACGCCTTGCTACTTCCGTGCTACTGTTTTCAGAGCATTTGGAGGCCGCCATGGCTACGTTTGAAGAGCGCGCGAACCGCGAAGCCGCCAGAGCACTACGAAAGCACTGGAAAAACTTCGGTAAGAACGTTGCGCCGATAACGCCACCTCGGGCCAAGCCGCAATCCCTGTCAAGCCCCGAGGAACGCGGATTCTTCCAAAAGGTTTCGATCTATACGCGAGAGAAGAACAAAGCTGGCAAGTGGCGGTACCGCGGCGTAAAGGCCGGTCCGGGCCATAAGCACAGCGACCTCGAAGGACCGTTCTACTTGCGCTACACGGTAGATGGGCGGCAAACCTATTCAACCGGTTATGCGACGCTCGAAGAGGCGAGCGATGCAGGTCAGAAGTTGAAAACGGCGCTCGAAGCAAAGGCCAAGGGCTTGACGGTGCCCGAGCTGGACGAGCTTAGTAACGCTAATCGAACTCCAATTAAGCGGGCGGTTGACGAATTCCTTGAATTGAAGAGCGGTAAAGCAGCAAAAACCAAAGTCGCGTATCGCCTC
Source organism: uncultured Acidobacteriota bacterium (assembly GCA_963786205.1). Taxonomy (GTDB): domain Bacteria; phylum Acidobacteriota; class Terriglobia; order Acidiferrales; family UBA7541; genus Palsa-295. Next base: position 162,242 of record CAWAYG010000005.1, on the reverse strand, counting down.
CATCTCGATCAATTCATCGAGTCTCTCAAAAATCGAATCCGCTTCATGGACGAAATTACTGCCGATACGCTGCGCGGATACAACAAGTTCATGGAATCCAATGGCCTCTCCGGCAAGACACGGCACAACCGGCTAATGACAGTCTTTTTCCTTCTCAAGAAAAATGGCATCAAGAATCCGTTCCCGTGGGATGAAATGCCGACAATCGAAGAAGAACCCGCAGTCGCGTATTCATCCGACGAGCTGGATAAGTTGTTCGCGGAGATGAACGCGGGAGAAAAGCTCCGGTATAATTTCTTTCTCGGGTCTGGTTGCCGCGACAAGGAAGTCACATACGCGTCGTGGAAGGATTTAGACTTCGACCGTGGAACCTTCCATGTGCGGCGCAAAGAAGACGTGGGTTTCAACCCCAAGTCGCACGAGAGTCGCGAAGTCCCACTACCGACCGACTTGTTGACGATGCTCAAAGAGGCCAAGAAAAAACCCACGCATCCTCGTTGGATTTTTGTGAATGACGATGGAAGGCCGGACAATCACTTCCTCCGGAAATTGAAGCGCATCGCGCTCCGGGCGGGATTGAACTGCGGCCACTGCAAATCAGTGGTCACGAAGGGCAAGGGGGAGAACAAGAAAGAGGTTGAGGTATCGTGCAAGACTGATCCTGTTTGCGAGCATTGGTACCTGCATCGGCTGCGGAAGACGTGCGCTACTCGCTGGCAGGAGAGCGGGATTCCGGTTCGAACCATTCAAACGTGGCTAGCGCACAAGAACTTGGAAACAACGATGCTCTACCTTGGCGTGACTGATGTTGGAAAGCTTCGCGGCGAAATTGACCGGGCGGGACGAATTCGATAGCCAACCGTCGCGGTGTCGTCAAACGTTCTTACCGAGGTCAACGATAGCCTTGTTGGCAATCGGGTGTTATGCCTTCGAGACATCGAGCCCCGGGGTACACCGGTGGAAAACTCCAGCCGGGGGAAACTCCAGCCTGTGGAAAACCCACACCCTGTGGAAATCTCATTTCCACCAGTTGGCCGCGGGTTGTGGCCCTGCAAACACCCCCCAATAGGTAGACGTTTTCAACACCCTAGGCCTATGATTTTGTGTTTTTTAGCTGAACGCGTCTTGACGGTGTCGATTTTTACTATTAGGATAATGTTGGCGTTGCCGCTCTGCGGCATCGTCATCCAGTTACGATAGCCAGATGGCTTGGGGAACCGGAGCAAACGTTGAAGCTGTCAAGCTCGAAGATGACCGCCGCGCAGGTGATCAGTAGTTTCATGATCGGCTTCGCCAAGCATCGCAGAGTTGGCCCGACACAAATCGTCTGGGCGACAGTATCGGCTAATATGTCGAACGAAAAGCAGAACTAGAGCTGGTTTAACCCAGCTCGTCACAGACGGTGCGGGGTGGAGCGGTAACTGTATGCTTATAGTTGCTCCACCCCCTCTCGACATTCCGGGAGCCGAGAGGTGGAAGCGTGGCACCTCAACAAGCGCGACCTCAAGAATTACCCTCATTTCGATCCGCCGATTTCTGTAGAACAAGCTGAAAGCTACGCGACAGACGCTAATTGTGTCGCGCGTCACGCATTCTATCCCTTCGTGTTGTATCGGCAGGAGTGGAAGAAATTCGCGGAAAAACATGCGGACGGAAAACTCAAGACACGGCCCATACGTTATGCGGCGCGACGCGACGCGTACATTTTTGCGTACTATCGGCATCTGCTATCGCAATATTACGAGACGGAACTGGCGCGTTTAGGTCTTGATACCGCGATTCTCGCCTACCGGCGCATCCCCACAAGCGACGGCAAAGGCGGCAAATGCAATATTCACTTCGCCCGCGATGCTTTCCTGAAAATTCGAGAACTACGCAATTGTTGCGTTATCGGTCTCGATGTCAGTAGCTACTTTGAGTCGTTGGATCACACTAGATTGAAGGCACAGTGGTGCAGACTACTTGGGGTCACAACCCTGCCTGCCGATCATTTCGCCGTATTCAACGCAATCACCAAGCACGCGGTGGTCGAAAAGAAGAGTCTTTACGAGCGACTCGGTCACTTCGGGGAAAAAGCGGCAATCGCAGGAAAATCGATCAAAGGTTACACGACTCCATTTCGACGGATGCCCAAACGTCTCTGCCGCGGCAAAAAGTTTCGAGAGCTAATTGCTCGACACGGGAACCAAAAGTCCATCATCGAAACGAACTACAAGCCATATGGAATTCCTCAAGGCGCGCCCATCTCTGACTTGCTGGCAAACCTTTACCTACTAGACTTTGACGCCACCGTCGCAGATTGGGTTCGGCAGCTTGATGGCGCTTACTACAGATACTCCGACGATATTTTGATCGTAGCGCCCGGCGCCGAGGCTGTCGGAAGAGATGTAATGGCGCGAACTCGGAGTCTTATTGCGCAGTTTGGCTCCAAACTTGAGATAAAAGAGAGCAAATCATCGCTATTCGTTTTCGAGCAGAATGGCACCGACCAGAACTTTCAGCGGGTTCATGGAACGCAAGGGAAGAATGGACTCGAATACCTCGGGTTTCGATTCGACGGAAAGCGCGTCTATTTGCGTGATGCTACCATTTCGAATTTGCGCCGAAAGGTCGCACGTGCCGCCTATCGCGATGCCGATGCTTGTGCCCGCAGGTACCCGGACAAAAACGCGTCAAAACTAAAGACGCTCTTTAACTATGAGCGATTGATTAAGCAATTTGGAAAGGTAGAAGACTTCGATGGGCAAGACTCGGACTATCGCAGCTGGACATTTTGGACTTATGCTAGTCGCGCTTCGAAGATTTTTGGAGAATTGGGGAAACCGATTCTGCGCCATCTTAGAAAACACCGCGACTTGATCCGGTGGCGCGCCGATAGCGCGTTGGAAGCAGCGGTAATCAGACGGAACAGACGGATGACGAAGCGCTCCACAGCGCTTTCTCAGACTGGACACACCAAGAAGGGATACGGCAATAGCTGATATTAAAACGCCTAGAGGACTTCAGCTCTGATACCCATATACGCCTCCTAACAAAGTTATTGTACGCCACTTGCGCCTTAATTCGTCAAATTATTCTTTCACGTTGCCACCAGATCAATACCAAGCAATGGCTTCTCCAAGTCGGAGTGAGTCCATCCAAGTGATCGGAAATTGGGTGGCGGAGGAAACGACGCCAGCTCATACTGGCTCATCAGATGTCCGTCTGGTTGATCTGGTTTCGGGACCATTTTCACCTCGGGATAATCCTTAGGCAAGAAAAGAACAAGGTCCATGCGTCCGACCCTTCCCGATGCATTGTTGATCCTCAAAAATAGCTCATCGCGGCCTTTTTCCCTCAAAGATCGCAGAGAATCCGCCAATAGGTCCTTAAAATCGAGCCTGTACGGGCCGCTTTCCGGAGGCAAGAACGGATCAAAGAATAACAAGAGTGGCCGTGGAGCTGGCATGGTCGTAAGAAGAACCGGAATGTATATCGTATTTATGACCTTCCTTTTAGAGACATCGAGGGCAGTGAACGTCGTCCCCTCGAACGATGTGGCATCCAGAGCATGAGCGATCCCGAACGCTCGGCAATATACGGGTTCCTTCAACGTGTGGAACTCCCACCTGTTATGAATCAAATCCGGCTCTCCTTTGCCGAGAAGAGAGCGTGCCTCAACCATCATGCTGCAATCAGTGTAAGCGCATTTCGTCTGTCTAAATTGAGCTTCATATACTTTGCCGAGTTTTTCTAAGAACGTTCGATTCTCTGTAGCCCAAAGATCGGTTGTTACGACTTGGCTAACGTTGCGCTGGGCATCGACAAAGTTTCGAAAAAACTGTTCGGCTTTCATCCTGACGACTTCGTATTTGTCGGCGAGACCATCTTTGAGAGCACGTTCGAAATCGAAGGTTCCGATGTCAGTTTCGATCCTGAATACAGACTCTCCTAGACGCGAACGCGCCCTCTGCTCAGAGTTCGCCATCGCAGTGTTTAGAAGGGATTTCGAGAAGCCAAGGATGTCATCCGTAAATCCACGTTCATTTCCTGAAAAGCAGATTCCAACAACTGGGCCATCGTCCTTTGAAAATTGCTCCAGTTCGTCGGAGGGGAGATTCTCGCAAATACCTCCATCAACAATTACTGCGTTACCTGACTTGGTCCATGTCCGGAAGCAATACGGTAGACCGGCGGAATCCAAAAGCGAATTCATAAGTGGAGCGTCTCCACCGTGGACTATCTTGCGGCTGTTCGTCAGGTCAGAGGCCACGATCCGCACGTCAACGCCCCCTTTAGAGAGTTCTTGAAGCGTGCTCGGTGCTCCGGCAGGCCCAAACAGTGAGTTAAGAAGCTTTTCGAGTCGTTGACTAGACCACAACGGCCGCTGCCTAACGACCAATTGCCAGAGCAGCCGCGCTCGTGATGGTCTAGGGAACAGCTCGTTGAGGCCGTCCGCAGTCAGCGCGCCGAGGCGTTCCTTAGCGAGCTTCATGTCAACGCCGGCTGCGAAGAGACATCCCGCAATCGCGCCCGATGACGTTCCCGCGATTCGCGTGACTTGAATAATATTCTCCGATTGTAATAGTTGAACAGCCTCCAGTGCGGCGACGAGAGCACAGATTTTTGCTCCGCCCCCTTGATTGGCGAGCTGAATTTTGAGCGGGTTGTCCTTAGTGGACATATTCTTTATGCTCACGCGCGTTTCTCCTGATAGCGCCGCCTAAGTTATCAGTCAGGCATATTTCTGTCTATGACAACTTAGTACTGAATCGTTTGAATCCTGCGAAATACGTACAATGGCTCTGAAACCCGCTAAATCCGGGCAACTAAACCGGGATGGCGCAAAGGGCGACTTCCTCCCGAATCTCTCTTCGCGCCATTCAGAGGACGAATTTCTATGTGTTCATCGTTCGTGGGATTTGGCCTTTGATCTCGATGCACTACGCTTCGGATCGCCGAGGGCGGACAACGCATCTTTCACATGATCGGACAATCTGATCGCCTTTACCCGCAGTCCGCCGTTAGCCTCGTACGGCGGCATTTCTTCGGTTGGCTTTCGAGACGGATGGCTCGGGTGGGATTCAACTAGAGGTGTACCGGCCTTTGCGACAACACGAACTGGCAGGCCGTTAAAATCTGGATTCGGCGGAATCTCCTCGGTTACCTTCCGCGCGGGGTGGCTCGGATGGGTCTCTACTAGCGGCGTCCCGGACTCGGCGACGATACGGACTCTCAGATCGTTAAATTTCGGGTTCTTCTCAATTTTTTCCATCGGGTTTTTCCTCTGATTTTGGTTCTCGGATTCGTTTCTTGGCCAGCTGTAGCAAATACTCGCGCGTCCCGCCGGTGAAATGCTGTTCGGCGACACGTTGAAGCAAACGCGTATCGTGTGTCATGGATTTTCCGGTTAACTGGAATGGAATGCGGGAGCGTGCTACTAAATTGCAGCGTCGAGGAGTTTTCGAAACTCGGGGCTCTCTTGCATCGCGGCGTCAAGTTCTGCACTCGTCATTCGCGAAACTTTTTTGCCGTGGTACACAATGTCCCCAACGCGGGTTTTGGTGTAGTGCGGGTTGTCGTCCGGTGAAATTTTCACGGCGACCGCCTGCCCACGTTGAACGCCTCGTGACTCGGCTGTTGTGCCGATAAGCCCTTCAGCCTCGGCCCAACGAAATCCGTCAAGCAAGGATGAAACGCTGATCGCCATTTTCCAGTCTTCCAACTTAGCCATAATTTTTTCGTACAGGCCCGCGTAGTGCTCTGGATCGCCACAATAACGCGAATACTGAGGGTAGTTCTTGGTGAACAACGCGACCTCGCGTTCCACCATCGCTGGCGTTTGGCCGAGGGCTTCACTCGCGGTTTGCGGAGCTGGCTCGTTCGCAGTAAACGCAGCCGAACGAGAATATTCGTCAGCTGAATCCGTGACGCTAGGAAATGACATCGGAGACATCATCACAGCAGTTTCATCAGCGCTGAGGTGCATCACCTGCTGAGGCGTAAGAATTTCTTCAACGAGCGTCGCTTCGACCGCCGGTCGCGCGTACGGGCTACGCTCGCGGCTTTCTTTTGCGGCCTTTGCTTTTGCGTTTGCAGCCTGCTTGAACTTGATGTCTGCGAAAAGCAAAGGATTGTAACTTTGACCGGGTTGCGCTCCGGTATTCAGTGACTGCGCTGAACCGGAAGATGGCGCGGCACCAGCTTCGCTGACAACTTTGGTGACGCGGCGCAAAGTTAGACGGCTGAAGCAGTGCTTGAAAAAAGCTTCCATGTTCTCGGCGCAGGGCTTCAGTCCCATGCCAGTATGTTCCGCGTTGGCGATAACGAACTCGCGCCAGACCGCTTGATTACCGGCGTTATCCACAACCTGTGGGTAGCGGGCAAAGAATTTCGCTCTTGCACTGGCCCACATTTCGCCAGTGATCGAATTAAGTTGATACGGCGGAATCGTCACAACATCCGTGACCAAGGAAAACCCAGCATGCGTCGCCGGAGTCTGGCCAGTGTTCGCTTGAACATGGGCTGTCTCGACTGCTTGCGTCATGGCGCGCTCGGTGCCGCCGGATCGAAGCCAAATATCAAAGGCCTTCGGGTTCAGCAACACTGGACTTTGTTTGCCGGTGGTTGCCCAGCGAGTAAAATCGGATTCGGTAAGGGAATCTGCAAACTTGATCTGCTGAATATCCAAGTTGGCGTAATACGGTGCTCGATTTATCATGACTTCTCCGGTGGGGTTGCCACGTCTGCATGCTGCTACGGCTAATGCGAACTGCGTTCGGCCAGCTTCTGGACGACTACGGGATTACTGTGGATTTACTGCGGACTGCGGACTGACTACGTCAAAAAAGCGACTTATTTCGTCTTCGCGTTGACACGTCTGTAATATCGCTCCATGTCTTTTGCGAAGTACGAATTCTTGAACTCCGCCACACGCTGTCCGTGACGAAGTGCGGTTTCGTTTGGTAGACGCTGCTCGACGCTTGCGAACAGCGCGTCGTCATGCGCGATTTCGAGAGCGATGGCTTTCTGACGTGCGCGTTCTTTGTGAACGGGGTCATTCTTGAGTCGTTCGGCTTCGGCGGCTTGTGCGGCTTCGGCTTTGAATCGCTCTTGCTGCGCCCGCTTGGCGATTTCTTCTGGCGTAAATTCCAGAAGACAGTGTCCTGCCAATGATAGTTCGTAGAGAGCTTGTGCGGAAGTCTCAGGCGTTTGCGAAACGTTGTGTTCGGTGAACCACCGGCGCAAAAGCGTGATGTTCTCGTCGGTGTGAATGAACTGCTTACCTTCGATGAACGCGCGTACTTCGGGTTTGATTTTGGTTTCGGGAGTCATAAATCCTCGGGGGAGGCTCGCTAAGCGAGCCTTCGGTTTTACTCGTGTGCTGGGCCGGTACGCTTGCGTCCGACTGCGCCGGATCGAGCCTTTGACCCTGCGAAGGAACGAATCGACGGATTCGCTCCGGAATCAGACGCTAGTTCCCACGCGGTCGCGCCTGCTGAACCGTGGGTTGCCTTCAACGATCCACTTAAGTCTTTCGCCTTGACGGCTGGGACTTTCGCGACTGTGGTCTTCAACAACTCTTTTTTGGCGAAGTTGTCGGACGGGCACGGAAGGCCGGGTGCTGATTTGCTGTGACCGGTGTAGTCTTTCGCGCTCGGCACAGGCTTAACTATGTTTGCCGCTGATTTTTGCTTGCTGTTCATGTTTTCTACTTTGTACTACCAACGTTGGTAATGCGTGTGGCGCAGGTTCGCGGCACTTTCAGTAGTAGCTTTCTACTGAAACTTTACGGTGTGGGTTGGGTCAAATTTCAACGCCCCGCCGGTTTCGCGAGCGTGGGTCAAGATTACGGCTCCTTTCGGGATGCTGTTCGAGAAGGTCTCTAGCGCGGAGTTGTTGGCCGCGAGCGCAGCAGCGTTGGACTGCAAACTGGTGGCAACACCTGCGTGGTGCTGTTGCAGCGCGGCACTAATTGCGCGCGCTACTTCACGGCTGTAATAACGCATTCCGGCAAAGAGTCCTGCGCCGGTGCCGACAATGGCGGCAGAGAGGATGTAGATTGGAATATTCATGGTTGGTGCTTCCTTGTTTGGATTTGTTGCGGACGGCGAATCGCGACGGATTTTTCTGGTGAAAATTTTTGCTCTGATTTTGAAATCAGATTTTTCAGAAGTGATTGCAGAATTCTAGGATTCAGTCACCGAAACGGAACCCACCGCCTGACGGACGGCTACGGAAAGTTTTTAGAGCGAAGGGATGCACGTCCCCGGAGTCGAAATCCGTTTACGGTCCGGTACCTTTTGGCCCTACAGAATTTCAACACGCCGTGCATGCGGCTGCTAGCTGGGGAGAATTTCGGGAGAATTCTCGAATGGCTTCGCGGGGCTTTCGAAAAGTGCGACGGGTGCGGGAGACTCTTGCCGATTAGGACTTTGCCAAAATGACGCGGCGAACTGTTGAACCGAACCACGAACCTTTGCGTGCGGGAATGGCTTCAACGTTCAGTTGCTTTGCGATTTGCTCGTAATTGCTTCCAGCGGCGTGCATCGTGCGGATACGCGCAATGATGGCTTGCTCGCCATCGCGCTCGCCGTATTGCTTCCTGCCTTCACAGCGTCCGGTCTGGATGCGCTTGCGCTGACGTGCGGCGCGAAGTTTGAGCACAATCGTTTTGCGGTCGTATTCCGCAAACACGCCCAGCATTTGACGCATGGCAACACGTCCCGGATCGTCACTGCAAAGGTCCGGCTCCATCGTGGATACTAGCGTGAAGCCCTGCTTTTGGATGGCGCGAACGATATTTTCTTGCGTGACGACATCGCGTGCGATTCTATCCATGCGTTCGATTACAACTGTCCGAACACCGTTGCTCAAAAGTGCGAGCATCATTTTCTGCAACGCTGGGCGCAACTCAATCGAGCCGCTGACGCCTTCCTCGACGAACCACTCAACGATTGTGACGCCGTTTGCTGAGGCCCACTTTTCGATAGAGAGACGCTGGCGCGGGAAACCGTCGCCGTCCAATTGCCCGTCGCCGCTCACTCTCAGGTAACCGAAGGCCCTCGTCGGTGTCGTGTTCTCCATGCCAGAAGTGTATACTTTCGCCTTCCGGGAGTCAAGCAAATTCTGTAGACTTTAGCGGATAGTTTGTAAACCGTTTGCTGCCAACGCTGATTTAACGCGAACTCTCCGAACGTGTAAATTCTGCCTAGTAGGACGGCTCAGACCCGCCGTACAGCCGTTTGCCGCGCTCCGCAGCCACCGCCAGTGCTTTCTCCGTGGGTTCTGGCTCTGTGGCTGCAACGGCGGCTAGCGCGGCATCCCTGCGGCGTTGTAGGTCCCGCCGAATGTCTTCGATTTCCTCACCGGCTAGCCATCGGCGTTCGTACTCGACGCATTCCGCTCGCCGCGCATCCTCGCGTGCTTCGAACTCCGCCCGGATCGCTGCCGTCCAACCACCGGCTGGAGACCAACAGGACGGCCAAAAGCGGGTTTCGGGTGGTGCTGTTCCGTCTTTGAGCTGGCGTCGCCGTGCTGGCGCGATCCAGACTGATTTTTTTGTCATTCTCGGTCCAATTTTGCGGCGCAGCGGGAGACAACGCAAAGCTCACGGTGTCCACGTTGTTTCTTCAAGTTGCGGGATACGAAGGGTGTCCGTTTCGGGGCTTTAATCGTCCATAACTCCGAAGCCCTTGCGGGTTGTCTTTTCCTTCTCTCGCGTCTGTTTCGCTTTGAATCTGGCCAGCTTGAGCTTCGCGTATTGCACTTCCAGCTCCCCAACAGCTTTCACCGCAGCGGCCTGTACTTTCTCCGACGCCATCGGTGAATTCAAGATGTGGATCAGCGCCTTGTGCGCTTCGGTGCGGTCATTCTTTGGCATGAGCTTCCTTGGGCGCGCGCGCTGGAAGATTGTCCGCGGCCTCGCGCGCGATCTCAGAGATCGCTCGGTAAGCTGTGGCGGCCTGTTTCTGGTTGGCTGCTGGGCTCTTGGCAAAGCTCGCCAAGGCGACAATGATTGATTCCATCCGATCTCCTACGCCCGGTCCGGGCGTGTCTACTACCGCTGCGAATCGCAAAGTTCAACTCCGGCGGAGCGACTCAACACCGCCTCCACGAATCGCCGCCACAGAAAAAGTTAGCGATCTCCGCGTGAAAGAAAAAGTCTGTGAGAATGAGACATAATCAAAACGGCCCGTTTATGTCTCATTCCACCTCGGCGTGTGTCTGTACTCGGCTGATTCTAAAGGCTGTCTCCTATAACATTAAAAAATCCCTCTCGGAGCCCGAGGGGGATTATGTCTCATTCTCATTTGGGTTTTCCTCACGCGAGGATCGATGAGACATAATCCGCAACGAGACATAATCCTAGAAGTCCACCCGCGCGATCTCCGCTTTTGGTTCACCCAACTTCCAGAATACCGGGCTACCACGTTCGTCGGATTCTTCGCGGACCTCGATTGGAAGCCAGCCGTCATGCCCCATGTAACCGCGCCGGTCAATATCCTGTTTCGCGCGGTAGATGGTTGCCCGGGCATAGCCTTGATCGAGCCGCGCGGCCTTCAGGATGTCCGCCAGCACGTGTTCGCGCCCGTCCGACATAAAGTCCCGGAGCCAAACCGTAGAGGCTGGAATCTTAGGTGCCCGAACCCCGCCAGTCGTGTTACCGGTCTCGCCGTCATGCTTGCCGGTATTGCCGAGCTGCTGATTCACAGATTGCGACGTTACGCCGGTCCAGTTTATGACCGGCTGCTCGACTAATTCGCCCTCGATCTCGATGGGTTTCTCGATGACTTCGAACGATTGTCCCTTTGTAGTCTTGGTGATGTTCGCCTTGACCTTGAGCATGTAACGCTTGTCCGGGTCTTGGGAATCGCCGATGAACATCCACACCATGCGAGCGACGCCGACAAAGCCCATTGCGCCGCCGACGCGGTTGATCGCGGACAAATTTACCTTTTTGTTCAAATGCATCACGCCGACTATTGCGACTCCGGCCTCCGCCGCTAATCTCTTTAGCGGAGTCAGAATCTTTTTACGGATCAGCTGCTCGTCAATCATGTTTGCATCGCCGAGGTAGTTTGAAAGCGGATCAATAATTACAAGCCGAATCGCCGGATTGTCTTTCAGCCATTTGCGAATCAACCCGATATGTTCATCGAGTGCGACTTCATTCATCTCGGTTCCATCAGCCGAAGGAACACCCTCGACGTAGTGAACGTGATTCACGTCTCCACCGGCTGCGATCAACCGCGGCGCAGTGGTATCGTCCACATCATCCTCACCAACGAACATCAGCGTGTCGAACGCCGCGCATTCGCTTCCGTCCGGCATCGACGCGCCAATTGAACCGCGGGCGGCCAAGTCTCCGGCAACCATTGACTTCATGCCGCCGGGATCACCGCAGAATACGGTTAGCTTCCCGAGCGGGATATGTTGGTTCCATAGCCAGCGGATTTTCTTGGTCTTTACTGAGCCCATAGGCTTGATCGCGAGTACGTTCCCGGAGGGCTTTCCTGCTTTAGCAGCCTTCGTAACCTCTTGAGCGACGTACGCGCGGCGACGTTGCTCGAAGGTTGAGCCGTCGACGCCTATGTCCCGTTTCTCTTTCCCGGGCGTTGTGCAACGAAGCGTTGGATCGGCGAGCTCGTCGTGGAGCTTGAAGCACAAACTGCAAGTCCAAGGCTTCTGGTATAGCTTACCTTTCTGTGACTCGTTCGACTCCGCATTAGGAAACTGGCCGGACTGAATCCATTCTGAATTTGGGATTGCTGCGGTTGGTAGCGTGGTTGCGTGTGGGTTCATATTACACCGCCCCTACGCGAACGTTTTTCGCAACCGTTTTGCCGTTGAACTCGCCAACTTCAAACTCTACCCGCTGACCGGCAGCAAGCTCAGTCACGCCGATCAGCTCAAGTTCGTGGACAAAAATTTCGCCAGCGGCGTCGAGGAATCGGATAAATCCAAATCGTCTATTCTTTAGGTACCGCGATACCACACCTTGGTGCATGGTTCTGCTTTCCATTGTTTTTCCTTTTGTTGTTTGATTTGTGACTACTTTTCGAAACCGGCCCGCGAGCGCACGAATGCGCCCGAAGGTTATTACTGGGAATCGAGCGAGATGCGCCTATGCGATGCGGGCGGCGCTAATTGCTCTTGGGTTCGACCGGGGATGCGCCTTTTGAACTGCGGACGGCGCGAAGAGGTCTAATGTATCGAATACCAGACTACCATAAAAGTTACGAAAAGTCAAGACAAAACCTTGACGGAGTAGTAACTGATTGCCGGTCCGCCCGGGTGAAACCCGCCGCGGCGCTGGGTTCCCGGTATTTCGCACGCTCGCCTACGAGCTTCCTAGCGCGTCCTACGTGGCAATAAACGCGATTTTGGCGAATTTCGTTTGTTTCTCCGAGCTAATTCTGCGCGGCTGCGGTACCGGCTGCGGTATCGGCTGGCGTACCGGCTGAAACTTTTCGTCCGAGTGAAAATAGTTTCGTGAGGCCGAAAAATCGGTTGTAAGCCCCGCCGAATCACGCATTTCGCTTTTTCGAGCATTTCGACCAATGTTTATGCGGGTTTCGTGCATTCCCGCTAAAACCGGTCCGCGGCTCTGGAAAATCGGTATTGAAGCAAAAGGTATTTAACCCCGAAATGTAGGGGTTGCCTCTCTTCATAATCAACGCATATTTTCGGCCAATTTTCTGCGGTTTTTCAGGCTTCCGAACGCGGTTTTTGATGGGCAGAAAATCGGGTGTTTTTCAACGGTCGCCGCGCGGAAGGCGGTCCTGATCTTGCCGAGAGACGCCTGAATTTCGCGTTCAGAGGCAATATGGGCAATTCTCCGCGCGGTCAGGTCGTACGTGTCGAGGTTGGTTTTGGCCGGGTTCGAGGCTGCGGAGCCTGCCGCATACCTAACGGAAAAATTTGGTCGTTTGATTCTCTATATAGAGAGGGAGCACGACGCGCCTCGACGGCCAGCGGTTCCGCAACGAAGATTGTTAACTGACAGAACCTTCTGATTCCATTCATGTTTTAGCTGCGTTCTCTCACAGAGCAAATTCGCATTGTGTATTTGGCTCTTGACTTCCTATTATCTCTTGTATATGCTATGTGTATAAGACATGAACAACTCCCTAAACCGCACCAAACTCTCCGCCACCGAGCGTAACTTCCGTTCCCGCATTGCGCAGCTCTCCGGTAGTCAATGGTTCCTTCGCGGCACTCTGTCGGAACGTTCCGGCACCTGCGGGAAGCCAAATTGCCGTTGCGCCCGAGGAGAATTGCATAAGTCCTTGTACCTAGTGCAGAGCCAAGCGGGGAAGCCTCGCCAGATTTGTGTCCCCAAGGCCTGGCAGCAACGCGTGCGCCAAGCCGTTAAGGACTATCGTCTAATGCAGAAACTAATTGAGGAAGTTTCCGAGTTGGAATGGAATCGACTGCGGGAAAGGAAACGATAAACCGTTCTCCGCCGCCTCATTGCCTATGCGGAAAAGATCTTCGACTTTTCCCAGGACCTTCTCGCCCCGCTCTCGGATCGCAGACCGCAACCACGCATCTCCACGGCGGCGATCGTAAAATCGGCGACGGTCTTGTTCTGGGCCAGGATGGGAAGCCTCAACGCCCTGGAACTGGTGGCCCGGGCGCGCTTCTGGAAGAACTGGCTCAGAGAGCCCACCGGCAGCGCGGACACGCTCGGTCGCGTGCATGCCCTGCTCGATGCCGACGGGCTTCGGCAGGGAATTCACCACGTCTACCAGCGCCTGAAGCGTAACAAAGCCTTACCGGATATTTACGGCCTGGGCGTAGTCGTTCTGGACGGTCACGAAAGCCACGCCAGTTACCTGCGTCATTGTCCCGGCTGCTTGCAACGAACCATCCACTGTGAGGGAGGGGATCGCCTTCAGTTTTATCACCGGCAAGTCACCTTGTTGTTGCTGTCCGGTGCGCCGCCAGGGCACGCAGCGCTTCGTCTGCTCCTGGATCATGAGCCGCAACGACCGGGGGAAGATGAGGTGGAAGCCGCCTTGCGCTTGTTGGCGCGCGTGATTCCCGCCTATCCGCGCGCCTTTGATCTGGTACTGGCTGACGCGCTTTACGCCCAGGCGCCCTTTTTCAACTTTCTGCTCGCTCGCGGCAAACACGCTCTGGTAGTTCTCAAGGATGAACGACGTGATCTGTATCAGGATGTGGCGGGATTATTCAACCACCTGGCCCCTCAACCGGGCTGCTATCGATCCCGCCAGTGTTCCTGGTGGGATTTTCCCGACCTGCTCTCCTGGCCGCAAGTGCAGACCCCGGTGCGCGTCATTCGTTCCCTGGAGACCTACGCGCTACGCCGGCAACTCGACCAACGGGACGATCCTCAAAGCAGTGACTGGATCTGGGTGACTACGCTATCCCCGACCCAAGTTCCCCTGGAGCGCGCCGTCCATTTGGGACACCAGCGCTGGGATATCGAGAATTATGGTTTCAACGAGTTGGTCAACGAATGGCACTCCGATCACGTCTTCAAGCACGACCCCGGCGCCATCGAGTGCTTTTTGCTCGTGGCCTTCCTGGCTTACAACATCTTTCATGCCTTCCTTGCGCGGAATATCAAACCAGCGGCGCGCCAAGGCAAAACCCAGATCTTTTGGGCGAAACTCATCGCCGCCGAACTTTATAGCGAGGTGACTCCGGCCAGCTTGTCGCCCTGAGCCTTTCGCCGCATCCCTGGTCTGAATCTCGATAGTCCCGGAGGCCTGCATCGAGGTCTTCCTATCGTTGTCTCTGAAACAAAGTGCCTCCGCCCTTTTCTTCCTCGAAAGCCCCTGCGAATCACCCACAAGTCCACACAAGAACCAGAAATCATCTAACTTCCGCCAAATGAGCCCAATTCCCGTGTCATCCACAGTTCGTTGCGGAATCGTTGCTCGACGGCTGCCTAAATTGACATTCCACGCGCGCCGCGCTATTCTGAGTGCACCAAGTCGTGAGGGTGACTCCGCTTTTTGAGACGAACCCCACTCTGAGGCTTGGCTACAATGCTTCATTCGCGTTTCGCCACGAAGCGCGAATCAGTAGTTCACAATGCTCGTAAATTCCATCCGCATGTTGCCGCGTGGCGAGGCAATCAAGTGCGGAAAGGGATTACGATGCCGCTGCCGCAACCTGAATTCCTCAGCAAACTACATCTGACGGTGTTGGAAATTGAAGGAATTGTTTTCAACATTCTACTTTTCTGCAAGTTCGTACTGAATGAAGTGATAGACATGATTCGCCACTTTCGAAGGCGCGATGCACCATGACAGGCCCGAGCGGCGGTACTTCATTTCTCTGCTCCCTCTTCGGGACTCAGGTCGCTGGCATCCGCCCATCCTGTCCATTGTTGGAACTGTACTTCGTATATGTCACTGCCGCCAGACGACCGAGTTTTATGGGACAAAAGTTGCAGTCGGTCGCCTTTATGTAGAGTTGACATCGCTGCTCCATTAGAGAGATCGGAACCAAAACCGCACGGGTAATTACCTGCATTGAAATAACAGCGTTTGTAGATGCTCGTAAACTCGCCTGTGACGACAGCCGACCCGAGTACCGGATGGGTTTTTGAGTTCGGGGTAGCAGTCTGAATGGGAGCGGTTGGGACGAATGTGGGTGGTGGGATCGCGTGGAGCACAACGGTGGAATCTTTTTCGCATTCTTCTGCCGCATTGGAAAACTGAAGGTTTCGCGCGGTGCAGTCCCATACTGGCTGCATCTTGGTTCGGTAAGCGGCGTTTCGTTTTTCAGTTTGATCGTCTTCGTACTTCGACCAGCCATAGAAGGCCCCAACCGCAAGGATGCACAAGACAATCAGTCCCGCGGTGAGTTTCGCTGCTATCCGCCATCGGTTGTGCTTATCAATCAAGTACAGGATGAAAATGAGGACGAGGGCGATTCCAAGTGTCATTTCCGGTTTTCTCCATTCTGAGACGGCGACCTGCTGGCGTCAACGATTTCAACTTCCTCGATTCAATCCCGCGCGTAGATTCCGCAAGCGCTGAACTTTGGCATCTTCTTCTAGCGGATCGTCACTCACACGCAAATTCAGAGGTTCCCGCTCCAACCAACGCCTCACAATAAGCACGACTTGATCCGCGCTGAATTTACGCAAGTGCTGTGCGATCCATGGGTCAACCCAGAATGTCTGTAGGCCAGAAGAGGAATCGCCAAAGGCAGAAGACATCAAAGTTTGGGCCAAACCGTAAGCACCGATTTCGTTCCATCTTTTTCGAAACTGCTTCGATTCGTACGAGTGGTCGAGTGCCGTATTCAAGGCGGAGTAAACCATGGAGCACAGCCTATCGTTCTCGGCAGCGAAGAGAGCGTCGTCAATCGGACTCTTGATTCCTGACACGTTCAGCCTCTGTCCTGCGCGCTGACCGTTTGGCCAACGTTCAGACGCGCTTGGTGATGTCTAACGAAGCTATTTTTGCATCATCTTGCAAGACTGCTCTCGCTTCTGTGTTCCATTTCTCCATCCACTCTAGTCGCAATTTGTGAACCTCGGCGTATCCCATTTCGACTGGTGGTACCGGCAACAACAAAAGTTCCGCCTGCTTGAATCGCTCTTCGTATCCCTTTGCGATGTCAAGAGCCGCGGCGATTGCAAAGTGGTCGCGTGTGAATCCGCCCTCGTTCAAGAGCACCCAGAACTGCACAAGTCCGTAAAACTGGACAATCGCATATATGTTATGTGTTTCGCTGTTGCCCTTAACGAAAACAAAGTGCGACAGCGGCGGTCGCATCTTCTCAATTGATTCGTGAATTACCAAATCAATGCGAACGCGCTCGCTCTTTTGAACGCGCCCCAGTAGAAATTCCGTAGCCTCCGAATCCACTAGCCCATATCCAAATCCCAGATAGTCGGCAGCTGCAATGGCTATCTTGAGCGCCAAACGTCTTACCTCGGGCCCGATGTTGACAGCAAAATGGAGCTCGCGCATGTCGATTCCCGTGATTGTTTGGGGTGTGAACTCGAATTTCTTGCCCTGAGCTTCTAGCCCGCGAATAAAACCCCCTGCCGCTTTGCGATTGGCAAAGACAGCCTGCTTAATTGAGCCTTGCTCGTCGCGCTCGATGCGGGGATCAGACGGAGTCATTTGAAGGTCACTGTCTAGGTCATAGTCGATGCCGTCTCTCTTCACGGCGCGCCTCCAAACAACGTGCCGCGGAGAGTGTAGACCGCCTCTGCGAAGCATAACGACTGTCGGGGCGAAATCATTTGATACCGGACCTTCAAAAGCGTGGCCGAAGAGGTCATTACATGGCTTGCATGCTCGGACCGTAGTCTTGCCGCCCATAAATTCCGGAAAGACGTGGTCGTCGGAATTGCGAGGGCGAACGCCACAGTAGGGGCACAGCCGGGTATTCGCGAACACGTCTTAAAAACCTCCGGCCACAGGTATACCACCAAGATACGATGCCAGCCAGCTATGTTAGAATCGCACCACATCGACGCCTAACATCGAGGGACGACTACTGTGCCAACCAAGCGTGGACAACCATCGGAGCAACCGGCGGCGGACTTTTCACCAGAGAAGGCCTACGCGGTTCTTAAGGCGCAATTGGAAAAGCTGCAAGCCTTGAAGGGGCGAAACTACGAGCAGGCTCGCGCAGAAGTAGAAGAGTGGTATCACCTGACTGAAAAACTTGTTTTACGCTCGTTTGGCGGCGGAAGCCAAAACCACGTGAATTTCAAGAACGGACGCTCCGCGGGCGAACACTCTATGGTTCTGGATTTTGGACCATATCGGGGGCCAGACCATCAGTTGAATCAAAGTAATCACGAGGCGCGGCTGCAAGCCTACGAGGGCGCGTTAAAGAGCAGTTTGGCCGAGTTAGAGTTGGATTTGCCCGATGTCGGGATTAAGGGAGTGTACGAACCGGGTCAGGAGTACGAGTTCTACCGTGACATCAAGGAAATAGTCGGTCGAGCAACCAAGACGCTTTTTGTAATCGACCCGTATCTGAACCGAGAAATATTCGATGTCTATGCTGACGGAATCCCGCGAACGGTACATTTTCGCTTACTGAGCGCAAACGTTCCGGCAGATGTTCTGGCGCTCGGACAGAAGTACAGTTCTGGCGGAAATTTCGAGCTTCGTAGTAGCACTGTAATTCATGACCGCGTTATTTTCGGTGACAATCGAGTGTGGCTGTGCGGACAATCTTTGAAAGATGCCGCAAAGAAAAAGCCGACCTATATCGTTGAACACGATGAAGCTCTAATGCGGCCCGTCTACGAAACGATTTGGGCAGCGTCTCAAAAGCTGATTTGATTGCCAACGTGCTAAATCCACACGTCACGCAAGTCGCGATCATGGCGTTTTTCATACTTGGGCCTTTTTCAGCAAGCGCGCAACTAAGCCACGGCAGTGTGGTCGTGTATGGAGTCTCCCGCGACAAAGTGATCGTGGCGGCTGACAGTCGAGGGCAGATAACCGGCGAGAAACCAGATGATGGCGCGTGCAAAATCACCGCACTGGGAACTCAGCTCTTATTCACGGAATCCGGGATATCCGAAATACGCCACACAGTCCATGTTTCAGAGAATTGGAGCGCATCAAAAGTGGCTTTCCGAGCGTTTGAGAATTACCGCAAACTCGGCACGAAAACTGACGCAGTTGACAAAGTTTCAGCCAATTGGCTGATTTCTATGCGGAAATTATATTCCGAATTGCTTATAACGGAGCGACAAGAATTACTAGCCCGCGGAGGTGATGTGCTCATTTCGTCCGCGTTTATCGGGCTCGATCAAAACGGCCAGATCAAGGTCCGCGAGATTGGTATTAGATTCGACCCCGAGGCAGAGAAGCTCGGAACTCCCAAGATATTGGTTGACAATCAACTTTGGGATATTACCGGCCAGATTGCATTCAAAATCGGCGGGCATAACGAAATTGCTTACGAATTTTCGGTTCAGTCGTCAGAGCGCGCACGAATTGAAGCGGAACACTGGGCACTTGAAATGACCAAACATAGTGGTGAAGACCCGGACGTTCTTAATGCAATTCATTTAGTGAATGTATCTAAAACCTACGCGCCCGCCGAATGGGGTATTGGTGGACCGGTAGATGTTGCCGAGATGATTCCCAAGGTCGGGGTTCGCTGGATTCACAGAAAACCAGAATGTCCAGCGCAGGGAGTGAACTAATTGTCGTGCGCTTGATCGATCTGCTTTCGCAGGGTCTTGACGCCAGTCTCGCCGAGGCTTGCTACTCGTGCTACTAAATCCGGGGTATTTGATCTTCTGCGGGCAAAATGGAACTTGCAGAGCCAAGGCAGTTTGCGGTCGCCAGATTTCCGCTTACGGGTAAGCGCAAAAAGGACTTAGCCGTAATAGGAAGTCGAGTAGCACGATGCTCGGAAAGGGCCTGAAAATGGGCCTTTTGGACGGTTATTTGAATCCCCCCCTCTCCGCCACAGTTAAAATACCCAATAAAAATGGGGTGTGACAGGCACTTTCACTACTTGGAACTATTGTGGGAGTGATTTGGGAGGGGCGGGAGAGGTTCCATGCTCACACTCTACCGACGGGCGAAAGAAGGGAACGGGAAATGGTGCGCTGAAAAAATTCGCGAAGGCCGCGGGATCCGGACTTCGACGCTGGTAGGACCGTTCTTCATTCGACCTTTTGTCAATGGGGTTCAGAAAAGACATTCCCTCCATTCCACCACATTCGCTGAGGCCCGAGAGGAGGCCAACGAGATCGAGAATCTGTACGAAGCACAGTCGCGCGGCCTCACCGTAAACGAACTCACCGCAAGGCAAAATAGCAGTCGCCTGCCCCTCCGCACCGTGGTCGATACCTACCTCGAACAGAAAAAGAACAAAGCCAAAAAGACGCGCGAGCAATATCGCCTCACGTTGCACGAATTCATCGAGGGGCTGGGGCGAATCAAGTTTCTGGACGAAATCAACGTGGCCGCACTGCGTAAATATAAAGACTTTCTTGCCGCCAAGGGATTTGCGGGCAAGACGATCGACACGCGCATCAACATCGTAAATTTCCTGCTGAAGAAAAATGGTGTTGAGGCCCGACTGCCCAAAGACGAGATGCCCGTTGTGGAAACCGAGGCCGCAGTTCCCTACAGCGACGATGAATTGAAAAAATTGTTTGGGGAGATGGACGACGAGGAAGGCATTCGTTACAAGTTCTTCTTAGGGACGGCCTGTCGGGACAAGGAAGTGACCTATGCTGCGTGGGCAGACATTAATTTTGACAAGAAGACTTACACGGTGCGCAACAAGCCCGACATGGGCTTCACGGTGAAGAACCACGAAAGCAGGACGATCCCTATTCCTGATGCCCTCGCGACCGCACTGAAGTCGCGCCGGAAGGCCAACCCTACCGGCCGCTGGATCTTCGTGAACGAAGCGGGCGTACCGGACAACCACTTCCTGCGTAAATTGAAGAGGATTGCGCTACGCGCCGGCGTCAATTGTGGTCAGTGCCGCACGACGGTCACGAAGGGCAAATACACCACGAAGAAACAGGTCGAGGTAACTTGCGCAACCGATCCGGTTTGCGAGCACATCTACCTTCAGCGCTTCCGGAAGACCTGCGCTACACGCTGGCAGGAAGCCGGCGTACCGATCCGCACGATCTAACACTATCTGGGCCACAAGAATCTGGAAACCACGGCACTCTACTTGGGAGTCAGCGACTCCGACAAAATGCGGGACAAAATCAACAGCGCGTTTGGCGATTAGGCTTCACTCGAATCACAATCGTTGCTAACAGATCCCAATAGCGCCTTGTACCGCATGTCCCTTCTATAGTCGTCTGCTCCTCCGAGGAACTCGTCGATCGTCTCATTTAAGGCCCCGCCGCCCTCTTCAACCGTTCGCTGTAACTTATCTAGTGCCGCGTCGCACCGACGTTCTTTTTCGTCGAGGGTGATGTCTCGGGCCATAATCCGGTTCTCCTTCGAGCCGCAGGTATCGAACTGGGGATGCCGGATTGTTACAGCGGGAAAAATTCAAGAGTTTGAGGTTGTTTTGGCGCGCCCGATTGGGCCTCGTGAACGAAAGTGCCACACTTGCGGCAAGGGGGTCGCTATGACCAACGAACAAATGAAGGCGCTAGAGGCCGTGCGAGCTGCCGTTGTTGCGGCAGAAACAACCGGCCTTACCGAAGCAGAGATATGCAAAGCGACTGCAACCGGGCTCGTTCAGCCTGAAGTGAAAAGCGGACGGCCACCGGGTAACTACAATCCAGTCTCCGACGGTCTGGACAAACCGAGATACAAAGCGCAACACGGGTGACGATTGACGAGGCTATGGGACACGTCATGCCGAGATCGACAGAAGAATATCTCCGGTTGGTTCCCGGCCGGTTCCGTAAGCCGCTGGCCAAGCTCGCGTCAACGAAGGCGTTGCTCAGCGCTACACCCGATTTCGCCCGCATCAACGGCAACAGCAAGCTCGGCTGAGGTGATTTGGAACACTCACGGTTTTACCTTTGTGAGCCTGTAACTTGTGCTACGTCCGCCTTCGGGATTTCGTACAAGGAGACCCTTTTCTTCTAAATCGACGATGTCGCGAAGCGCAGTGTTGCGACTACATTTCGTAATCTTTTCCCATTTGTCCGCTGTCAGCTTTCCTTCGAACCCGTTTAAGCATTTGTTCACAACTTTCTTTTGCCGGTCGTTCAGGACAATTGACCGGGATTTGAGCCGACCCCAGAACGAGTCTTTTTCCAATGCGCTGTCCGTCAGGGCATTCGATTTCTCTATCGCTCGGTCGAGGCACCTCAAGAACCAAAGCAACCACGCTGTGATGTCAGTCGATCCTTTCTGCGCATTTTCCAACTCCCGATAGTACGCAGGCTTTTCATCTGAGATTCGTGACGACATGCTGTAGAAACGTTGTTCACGATTGTCCGACCGTGCGAGCGACAATTCCGAGATGGCTCGCGTGATTCTCCCATTGCCATCCTCAAACGGGTGGATCGTGACGAACCAAAGATGAGCGATCGCGGCTTTCAAAAGCGGATCACCCTGCGTCTCCCCGTTGAACCAATCGAGGAACGCGGCCATTTCCGATTCGATGTGCTTGGCTGGAGGGGCTACGAAGTGAACGTTTTCTTTTTTGCCCTTTGTAGAAACAACTTGCATGGGACCTAGCTTGTCATCGCGCCAGGTTGCAACGCGAATCTTGCGCATTCCACTAAAGCCAGTTGGAAACAAATCGTTATGCCAGCCCCAGAGGCGCTCTCGGGTCAGCGGCTCCTTGTAGTTCTGCGTGGCATTGACCATCATTTCGACGACACCCTCTACATTGCGGTCCTCTTTCTTTTGGAGTCCGCCGGCTTCGAGATGAAGTTGCCGTGCCATTGATGACCGAACACTTTTCGGGTCCAGGACAACGCCTTCGATCGCGCTTGATTTGATCGTCTCTTCGGTTAGGACTTTGAGTGTTGCTTCCCAGCGAGAAGAGAGGCCATAGCCTTGCATCTTGCCTAGCAGCGTTCCTTGGCGGAGCCTGACGTTAGACAGAACTCCGGCGATGGATTTTGCGTCCCAAGTAAATTGTGTCCAGCCTGGGCGTTCGTGGATGAACACGAGAGCCTCTCTTTTTCTCACCATTTTCAGGATATATTCTAGCCATAATCTCACCACTTGTCAATGTTATTCTAACCATAATCTCACCTTAAATGGAGCCCAATCTCCCCACGAGTGACTGTATTAGCCATGCTATCAATTAGTTGTCGCCAATTCCAGGGAAGGCGTAGGTTGAAGATTAGGGCGAAAGATGAAGTCCGAAACGCTCTCTCGTCAGAGGGACCGCGCGCGGCCCGGGTTCGGGCGTGGGAAAGCAGTCTAGGGAGAGGCTATTGTACGCTCGCTGGTTGTTCCGAGTCTATTCGTAGGAACGGCACAGTCCGATGGCACGCTCACAGTAGCCGCGAATATCGCCGCCACCGTTATCTTCTTAATTCTGTTTTTCATTTGACTGCTCCTTTTAATTTTTACTGCAACTGCCGTTTCTTGTTCAAGGCACACCTTGAGGACACAATTCTGACTAAGCGCTGACGCTTCTCGTGTACTTCAGTACGGCCTGACTGGCAGGAATTTCCCATTCAAGGTAATCACTGCCCGAGAGCCACCTTCAGGATCGTCAACTTTCTTGATATCTAGTTTGAAGTTGATCGCGCTAATGATGCCGTCGCCAAACTGCTCGTGAATCAATGCTTTTAGAGTGGGGCCGTAGATCGGGAGAAAGTCGTAGAAGCGGTAGATCGTCGCATCAGTGGGAACGCCGTCTGAGAAGCTGCCTCGGAGCGGGATGCTTTGCAGGAGTGCTACTGCGTCGGCATCGAGGTCAAGCCGTTTGCCAACGAGCTCAGCGGCCTCTGAGGGCAATGCAAGCTGGCCGAGCAGCGCAGCTGTTACAAACGCGACGCTCAGGCCAGTGCCATCTGTCACATCGCAGCCTCCGTTGCGAGACGTCTCCAACTTGACCAAGAACCAGGGGTAGACTACCGGCGGCAGGGCTTTAGTGACCGAAAACCCAATCGCCAAGAATGAGCAATTCGTTGCGGATGATGACTGCAGCCCGCATCGTCTCTACAGAAAGAATTGAATGAATCCGATCGATTAATCCCGCTTGAATGGGGTCACTTCCTAGTGAAGCAATCAAGTGGTATGATTTCGCCCGGAGGATTCGAATGGTCATCGGCGATAAATTGAGGACTTTGAGAGAACAGAAAAGCTTGTCCCAGGGCGACATCGAGAAGCGCACGGGTCTATTGCGTTGCTACATTTCAAGAGTCGAGAACGGGCACACCGTGCCTTCCGTTGATACGTTGGAAAAGATGGCCCGAGCGTTGGAAGTCCCGATGTACCGGCTTTTCACGGACGACGAACACGTAAAAAAGCCGAATATACCGACGGAAATCATTCCGCGTCGGGCGGCTAACTCGAAACAAGAGAGTGTGCTTCGGTCGTTCGCGAAGTTATTCGCGCGCATGGATGACAAGGGCCGAGCGCTTCTGTTTCACATGGCGTCGAAGATGGCGAACCGCGCTTAGCAGTTGCACCCGCCGCGGCGCCGGGACTTGCGGTGCGGGATTCTCTGCCCTTGTGGCCGAGGCCAGAGATAGAGTCAGCAGCAGAATTTTTTTCGGGTTCGAAGCAAGATCTTGAAAAAAACGCCTCGGGCGAACTATTCAAGATACCCAGTACACAGGATTGAGAAGCATTGGACCCCTACGAGTTAGGTCCCTCGATACCGGCTTCGCTGGATGGACAACTAAAATACGATGCCATAAGGTCGCGTCTCAGTGCTCGCGTATCACTGTCCGGGTTGTGTTCGGGCAAAAAGCGGATATTGGGAGTGGAGGCGTTGGAAACGGGACACAGATCATTTCAAAGAGGTGTGCGAGGGCACTGGTCGGGCACAAGAATCTAGAAACCACCCAGACTTACCTCGGGGTTCCCGGCTCCGAGAAGCTGTGCGAAAATATCAATGCAGCGTTTGAGCCCGATCCTTAGTCATCTTCGTCACTCCCAGAGGGGGCTTTCACTTCTGCGTTCCTCCGCTCCACGTACCGGTCAGGTTCTCGCCGATCAACGACCCGCCGCTTTCCCAATACAAAGGACGGAATCGTCTTCTCTCTGAGCAGTGTCTCGACCTGCCAGGTCGTCGCGCTGAGGTACCGGGCCGCGTCCTGAATGCGGAGCAAGCGGGGAACAACGAAGGCGGGTAGAGATCCGGAGCCCTCCGGAACAGTGAGTGTGACCAACGTGTGTTTCGATTCTGAAGCCATGGGCACTTGCCGGTATCGCTCCGACGAAATCCCTCGAACTATTGTTCCGGACTTGGTTCGGACCGGTCGGGGCCAGAATTTTTGCTTCTTACGTCTCTGGAATTCGATTCTGCCAGAGCTTTCTGAACCGTCAATCGCGCATAGTACTGAGGATCGTGCTTGTCATCGGCGCGGTAGTCGGCGATGCGCTGGATGATGATTTCTGGATCGTCACCGCGGGCTAAGGCGCGCTTCGCATAGGCCCAATCATGTTCCGATTGGCTTTTGTGGTCACTGGGTACCGTCCGTCTTCGTTCTAGGGCGTCGCCAAGATGGCGTGGCGTTTCGGGCGAGTCTTCGTCTATCGTGAAGTCGCGTGGCGTGTAGACTGCATCGCTCTCTTGTCGCGCCTGGACGATAAATTCCTCGGGAAGTTTGTGGTTCGGGAATCCGGGCAAACGCAGCACGCGCGTCGCGTCGGTCGCCGCCAGATCACCTCCGAACTTATTTGCGAGGTTGTGGAGGAAAGCCTCCGCCTCATCTTGAGCGAATCCACCCACTTTCCACACGACCTGGTGTTTGCCGGGAGAGGTATCGAGGACGAAGTTCGGCGGTGGAACTTCGCTTGAATTCCGAATCGCTTCGAGTGCTTGGTCACCCTTTCGGTCGAGGTCGAGATAGACGTGGCGGATATCCTTGATATCTCTCTTGGTCCGGCTGAACGCGCCGTCCTTAATCGGATTCATGCCCATGTATATGTCGTAGCCACGGGCACTCTGACCCGCGAGCGAGTTTTGAAAAGACGGGCTTGCGATTGTCTGGGCCGTCGCGATGGTTTGAACTGTATGGCCGGTAGAGCGATTGCGCACCAGGATCGCGGCATTATCCTCAGGTGCGAAGAGCTCCCGGACATACCTCGAAGCTGTGAGAGTGCGCGGCGCGAATTTGCTATTGATGCTCACGGGTGGACCTGCTTGGCGAGGAACACGGCGCCGTAGTCGAACAAGTCCGCATCCGGGTCGTAGCTGTTGACCAGGAGAACTTCGGAAATATATCGGCGGCCGGGCCGCCGCTCGACATGGATAACGACGTTGAGCGAATCGGCGATGTTTGCCTTAACGGCTTTGAAAGGTAGCTCTACGCCGCTTTGTAGGACACAATTGGTGAAGCGCGCGAGGCCCTGTTGCGCGGAACTTGCATGAATGGTGGATAACGTTCCCGAATGTCCCGTGTTTAGCAGTTGCAGGAGATCGAACGCCTCGCCTCCACGGACTTCGCCCAAAACGATGCGGTCCGGGCGATGGCGCAGGGCTGCTTTCAGTAGATCGCGAATCGCCACTGCCGGAAGGCCGTTCTGTTCCCTGCGTGCTTCGAAGCGAACCAGATTTTGCTGCGGCAATTGAATCTCGGCCGTGTCTTCGATGACGAGCACCCGCTCCTCCGGCGGTATGAATTTTCCCAGAATTGAAAGTAGCGTCGACTTTCCAGTGCCGGTTCCGCCGCAAATCAGGATGTTTTTGCGCGCGAGCACATAGTCTTCCAGGTGATTCGCGAGGGCGCGATCGAGAGTGCCTTCGCGAATCAAATCTTCCATCTCGAAGTGGCGGGTGTTGAACTTGCGGATGGTGAGCGTGACGCCGGCAAGACTGCACGGCGGGATCACCGCAGCGACGCGGCTGCCATCGGGCAAGCGCGAGTCAAGAATGGGCTTTGATTCCGAGATGTCGTCGCCCAGGCGCCGGGCGATATTTTTCACGGCGACCAGGAGGGATCGCTCGCCCAGAGACACGCCGGCTACTTGTTGCAAGAAGCCCTGTTTCTCGATGAAGACTCGGTCGGGCCCGTTCACCATCACCTCGCTGATGGAATCGTCGAGGATGAGGTGCTCGATGGGCTTCAGGAATGGCAGGATCATTTCGAACCCGTTCATTAGAGTTGTCCTTTGGCAAGCTGCACAAAGTAGGAGTCGTTCGGGTCGTTGTGGTGGGGCTTGAGATAACAAAACATAGGTGGCATCGGGTTGATTCCGTCGTAGGCCGTAACTACGGACTGGGCATTGCGCAACTCCATGAAGGTCTTGATGTCGAAACGGTAGTCGCTCTGCGTGTTGTAGCTCTTCGACGCAATGATGTTGGCTTTGTGCGAGAGGGCTTTGCCGGTAAGCCAGCTGACCCTGGTGTCGTGCCCGCTTTCGGACAAGCTGTAGCTCACTTTGAGCTGGTCTTCGCGTCCACACAGGTCGCTCGCCGTCCGCGCGGAGAAATCATCCGACAACGAAAGGAATATCTTTGTGCGGAAGGTCTGCAGCAGCGTCCGCCAGCTTTCAGCGGGGAGCGCGGAGCGCAGTGAGCTGATGCTTTGCGTAGCGATGATGGGAATGCACTTGGGCTGCCTGGAGAGACTGAAGAATTTCTCGTCGCCGGTCGGATCGCTTTCCCCCACGGTAGCGAAGTGCTGGTACTCATCGCAAAGGAAGAGAACCTGCCGGAAGTGTTGCTCTTGATGGGCCTCGATTGCGGGAACGCGATTGAGCACGGCGCGCTGGAAATCGAGCTTCATCATCACACCCAGGGCTTTTGCGAGGCCGGCGTTCATGCCGATAGGGAAATTCAAAGCGGCGACGCTACCATTTTCGATTAGCCAGCTAAACGAAGGCAGGGGCTTGCCGAATTGGTTGTTCGCCTTCTTCTGGGGGTCGTAGCACTCCTTCTTCGGGCAGAAGACTCGTTTCACTTTGGAGTTGTCATCGAAGAGTGAGAGGAAGACGGAAACGCCCTCCACGATGGAGGTGCGGAGCTTGGGCTCGATGCGTTTCCAATCATCTCGAAACCAACGCTGGACAGCTTCGAGTTGAGCCAGCTTCTCGGGATCGGCTTGGGACGGATCGTGAACTGTGCGAGTCTCCGATGGAATGCCCCGCATCCTTAATATTTCCCGCAGCTCGGGGGTAGCGGATGCGAGATAGTGGTCTTGCCTCTGGTCGTGCACGAAACCGAGCCCCGCGAGGTCGGCGATGCGCTCGCCAAAGGCCCGGGGCGCGATGGCCATGTAATGGCGTCCGAGAATGATGTCCTCGGCCTCTGCAATTCGCTCTTCGAGCAGCGGCGGAGAGATCGCGCACTGGTAGACATCGAAGAACGTAACGTAGTCGTAGGCAGCCTTATGCAGAAGGATGATGAACTTCACAAGGTTGGTATAGGCCTGCTGCCAGAAGGGCTCCTTGCCACGGCCAAAGAGATTATTGAGGAGCGAGGCGATGTTGTAGGCGAGAGCGTAGGCGTCGAGATCGTTGTGAAGCGGGTTGTAACAATACTCGGATTCGAGACTGATTTCGATGTAATCCTCGACGCGCCCGTGACGCGCGAGGATGTCTTTCACCTTGTGGCAAAAATCGCCTTTGACCTCCAAGACTAAACCGCCGACACGCTTGTCCCTGTCAGCGGCTTTGTAAGCCAGAATCTGCTCTGCAAACGGAAGCATGCAGCAACTCGTCTTGCCGCTACCAATAGCGCCCAGGATGGCGATTCCCGTGAACAGACCACGCTCGGGAATCGTGAGCCAATAGGGAGCCTTGGCGGGCACCGGCTGGCGCGGGTTATGAACTTCTCCGACGACAAGAAACAGCTCGTCCCTCCCTCCGGGGTCGGGATATTGGGGAAGGCGTCCTGGCGAGATGGTGCGGCGCGCTTTCAGTGTAAAGATGTACAGGCCTGAAAGGGCCGCCGAGCAGACGAGGTACGGAGTGGTGAACAGAAACGCGTAATAGAGGTATTTGAAGCTCAGGAAAGCGTGGGGAGCGTGCAGTGCGATGAGATGCAAAAAGATCTGCTGATCGGGAAAGGGATGGGCATAGAACAGGAAAGTGCCAGCGGCCATGGCGAGGATGGCCGAAATGAACATGCGCGACTCCAGTGTTCTTTGCATCAGGCTCTCCCCTGCGCTTCGCCGGGCTGTTGGTTGCGCCGCGCTTCGCGCCACTTGCGGTAGTCCTGATCCCGCCAAAGGACTTTCTTCAGGACCGCGTTGAGGACGTGGTCGGCGTTGCTCTCGATGAACCGGGCATAGTCTTCGAGGAGCTCGTTGACTGGCTCCTCGAGTTTTACTTCCCGAGTGATGATCCCTGGTGCTTTCCTAACGATCGGCATGATGTTCCTCCTCGATTGATTTGTGTTGCTTCTGAACTCGCTGTCACCGTTCAAAAAAACAGCCGGCACGATTTACCGTGCCGCGGGGCGGGAGCGATCCGACGAACTTTTTGGGCGGCTGAAAGCCGAAAAAGTGGGGTCGCCCTCCCGCCGGTTTTGGTGTTTTTTCCACAGTGACTTTCCTTTGCATCTCTTCGTTATCTCCCACGCTGCAAAAGAAATTGCTCCCGCCGCAGGCTGAAGAACTTCGAGAAGTCGAACCTGAAGGGTGTAGTCCCTACACTCTTCGGATTTTCACCTCGGGTTCCTCGCCAGAAACCGCACGCGGGCAAAGCACCTCCACCGCAAAATGGACGCTCGCGTGGCGACTCGCACCGCCAAAGTCCCGGCAGATGTCGGACTCGGTCACTCGACCGGCTTTCCATCCGCGATAAAGATGTTCGAAGCGTTGACCGCTAAACCGCGTTTTGGCCTCATTGCGGAAAATCAGGTCGACCTCGGACAACGATGCATAGCGGCCGAGGTCCCAGGCCTTGCGAATTTGGAAGTACCGGAGGAGGTCAGCCGATACGTCCGACCCCAGCGGAATCGTGACGAGCGAATCGAATAGCTCCTGGGCCTTTTCGAAATAGGAATCGAGTCGCGCCAGGTAGAGAAATCGGAATTCGGAGAGCTGCCGGAAAAGCGGAAGGTAAACTTCGAGATGCCGCACAAATTCCGTGAGGTGCGCCTCCTGCCCTTGGAGGTAGGTGAACGTCACCACAGTCGAAGAAGCATGAGAGTCCAAGAACATGGGGAATTTATCGACGAAGTAGCGGACGGTTGGCTGGGAAGCTTTCCGGCCGTGATAGCTCTTCGAGGGAAGGAAGTGACTCGGGACCTTCAGTTGATTCGAGAAATAGCTGACCTTTTCGGGCTCTGTTTCGAGGTACTCCCATTGCGGGTGGGAGAGAACATAATCCAGCATTGCGATACGGCGCTGGATGAATTCGATTT
Organism: uncultured Acidobacteriota bacterium; assembly: GCA_963786205.1. Classification (GTDB taxonomy): domain Bacteria; phylum Acidobacteriota; class Terriglobia; order Acidiferrales; family UBA7541; genus Palsa-295. The sequence continues at coordinate 132,350 of CAWAYG010000005.1, read as the reverse complement.
CGTGCTCGCGACGATTGCGAATGTTCTCGCGGTCGATTTGGCGATAGAGACGGCGCGAGAACAGGTGATAGACCGTTCCGCTCTTGGGAAAGCATTCGGTCCGGGCGTGCTTCTTGGCATGAAGCTTGTTCCAGAAGGTGGTGGTGCGGTAACCCCAATGAGCGGCGGTGAAGGCGAGGAATTGACGCGCCACGAAGTAACCGGAATGCGTCGCGACGATGTAGAGAAACCGAGCTTCCGCTTGGGTATAGCCGAGAGCTTCGAGTGCAGCGAGCTGTGCCGGCGCGATGTTCATAGCGTGAGGATCCCTGCGGTGATTTCGCGTTCGTCGAGCACGCGGCGCAAACGCGACGCGTCTTCCGGCCGCGCATAGAGCGAGAAGCCCGCCGCGGCTTTCACCGCCATGGCTCGCGGCCGGTAGTCGCGCGTCGCGAGTTCCAGGTCCACATGGCGCAATTCGAGCTCTGGGTTTTCGTACTCCACACGCAGATCCGGAACGGCGATCTTTCCGTTGACGACGCGGAGATGGTGCTTTTCGGCGACTTCTCTCTTGCGGTCTGGGTTGTCTTTGTCCGGGCCGAGCTGGACGAGGTCGCGATTCAGATTCCGTTTGAGTTCGTAGTCGAGGAGCACGCGGACGGCCTGGCCTCCGCCGCGCTCGATGCGGGCAGCCTCTTTCTGATAGACCCTATAGAGGTCCGCGTCGTGTTTGACTTCACGGGGTTTCAGCAAACCGTGGTAGATGGGCTGGTCGTCGGGCACTTGGTTCGTGTTCTTGAGAAGGCGGTGCCCGGCTTTCGTGAGCGTAACAACGCGCAACGTCTTCTTCTGCGAGATTTCGAGCGCTTTGTCCCTTAGGAGGGACTGGCGCGCGAGTGCGCGAATGTCCTTCGCCATTCGCTCGCGATTTCCGCCGTAGGCAAACTTCGCGAGGTCCGACACCGGAATCACACGGAACTTTCCAATTTGCTTGAGAGAGTTCATCTCGGAATCGCGGAGAAGATACGAGCGATCCCGCACGTGGTAGGCGCGCGGAGAATCATTCCGTTCGTGGCGTGTCGAATGCTGCTCCCGGGCCTCGACGCCGTCGCCGCGATGAGCCGCTTCCTGCGCCGTGTTCCTGCTGTCCCACGTATTCGGGGTTGCTCTTTGTTGAAGGACGGAGCGGCAGGTGGAAGTGTCACGCGTCTCGCCAGCGTCTTGCGGATGGTAGGAAAAGGCGTCCCGCGACATTAGTTGAAATCCTCCTCGCTCGGAGGAACGGGCAAGTCCGCGTGGCTGACGTTGAACTGCTTGTCGAGGTGAGAGAGTTTGCGCCCGGTGTTCTTGAGAAAGAAGCGGCGGCCGATGGCAAGCGCCATGGCGAACAGGTTCCCGGAGAGAACTGCCAGGAAGACGAGAATCGTAGTTCCGTAGGCGTGGTACAGGACCGCCTTGTAGCGGGCCATGAACTTCAACTGGTCGAGCAGCCAGAATCCGTAGCCCAACAGGATGACGATGGTGAACAGCAACGCGTTGGCGATCATTGCGTACTCCTCGGTTTAGCTGATTGTGTTCCCAGAAATATCTCGTGGGTCTGGAAGCGGGCGGAAGGCGGGTAGCAACGGAGGCCCTCCCGAGGCACGCCGGTTGTGCTGGCGGAAGAAGCCCGTGAGTCGGGATGCGGCCGTGCGGAGGAGTGCGGCTCCGGCGTCAGGTCGACGGTGGGGTGGCGAGGTTGGGCCGATGTTGCGCTGCGTCCACTCGCGACCTCTCCGCTGCGCATGTGGATGGCGATTTTCATTTGAACGCCTGGTCTTCGCGGAAATAGGTGATGGTCATTCCGAGGGGATTGATCGGAATCAATTCGTTGGGCACCTGCGACTTAAAAACGAACACAAAGCTCGCGGTGTAGAGATCGCGTTTCAGCTCGGTATGGTCGGCGGGCGAGTAATAGACCATGTAGAAGTCCACCCGCGCGCGGAAGGGCGGCGTTTGCATCTCCTCGAGCGAGACTTTTTGCACGTCCACATCGATTTCAGGCGCGGCGGTATTGGTGATGAATCGCTTGATGATATCGTCCTTGCGGTAGGCATCAAAAATCCCGTTGGCGAGCTTGCCGTCGAGGAAGTACAGGGACTTCGAGAAATCATCCTGAATCGTGTAGCGGTTGCGGCGGTAATAGAGGTTCGAAAACTCGGAGAGAAAATACTTCGCCTCGGCGTCTTGCGGCTTGTATTCCAGGTTGTGGTAGTTGATGGCCTCGGCGCGGCCCAGGTCATCAATCCGGATAACGAGGGGCCGGAAATTCTGGAATGTGCGAATGGTCCTGAGATCGATGAGCGCGAGCGCCACACAGACGACGGACACGAGCGCCAGAGCAATCTTGAGATAGGTATTCGTGACCATAGGATCCCCGTACTGTTCGAGGTAAAGCCGCTTGGCATCGTGGAATGTGGCATCGCGGTCCATCACATCACCTTGTTGAGGACGGCGGCGGGTGCTTCGAGCAAGCCTGCGGATGATCCTCCGGCCGTGCCGCTGAAGATATGGTTCGTAAGCGAGGGGATTTTCAGCAGGACGTAGATGGAGGCGAGAAACGTAATAAAAAGCACGGGAAACCAGGCGATCAGTTGGACGGTAGAAAGCGTGCCCGCGGGCGGGAGCTGGAGGGCGCCCAGCATGAGGTTTGCGATGACATACACGACGGCTGCGGCGATGACTTGGTAGAAGGCGTATTGGATGAAGCAGCGGAACCAACCCCAGAAGAGCCACTCCATTTTCGGAACGATAAAAAAAGGAACGAAGACCGGGCCGACGAGCACACAAACCGCGGTGGCGATGAACCCGTAGGCGATGACCACAATCGCTATGGCCTGGGCCGCGGCGAGCAGGATGGTCACGATGACGTAGACCGCGGTTCCGAAAAGATCTCCCCAGCTGGGCGAGTCCATGCGAGCTTCGAAGCTCGCAACCTGCGTAACCACGGTTTGGAGCTGGGCTTGGTCGATTTGAGTCGAGAGAAACTCCGCCTCGTTGGTGACAAGGTTGTGAAAACTGGTACCGATTCCGGGAATCGGCGTGCTGTAGTAATTCACCATCGCGAAGCCAAAGCTGATGGTCAAAAGCAGGCTGGCAAGATGATCGAACTGGAACGCGGGCCTGCCGCTGGCGGAAGCAAGAGCGGACTTGATTCCAAACCAAGCTACCAGGATCGTGGCGAACGAACGGAAAAGATTCTGGCCCATGGCGTCGAAGAAGCCGAGGTTCTGGGTGAGCAAATTGTTGATCGCCTGAAAGATGTACTGCAGGAAATCGGTTTGCATTGCCGTCAGCTCCTTCGACGCCGGGCATCTCTAAGCGCACGCCTACGGCATGCGGAAGTTTTCGAGTGAATCGGTTATGGTTCCGGTCACCTGCGACATGTTGCCGGCCATGCTGGCTTGGCGAGCGATATCGGTGTTAATGGCATTGGTCGTCGCGTCGCGCTGTTGCTTGGCGAGTATGGTTTGCTGTTCGAGAAGCGAGGCGAGGAGTTTGTTCGAGTCCTGGACAGTGCGGAGGGTCAAGACGCCCGCCGCATTGATCTTGTTCAGGACGGAGACCTCGGTGTTGAGACTTGAGTCGCCCGAGTAGGAGTCTTGTTCGAGATTTCCTATTTGAGTCTGGATGTTGCCCGCGCTTCCACGGATCGCGCCGATCGTGGCCATCGCATTGATGTTTGCGCCGTCCACGAGCTGGATGGACGCGTATTGGGACTGCACGCGCCCAAGTTCCGAGGGGTCCATCCCCGAGAGTTCATAGGGATCGTACTGCGAGAGCGGAGTCGTCGCTTGCAGGTATCCAGTGCTGATGTTGGGAAGGACGCCGGTGTTGATGCCGTTGATCCACGAGACGGTGTTGCCGAAAGTGTTGAGTGAGGTCACATTGCGCCACTGCGAAAAGATCGCGCGGTAACGAGCGGGCATGTTCTTGATGAATTGGGCCATCTGCAGGGCAAGGTTGAGATGGTTGGTAATTTGGGTGTAGCTCTTCTGCAGTTCTGCGAGATGCTGCTGCAGCTGGTAGTAGCGAAGCAAGGCGTTCTGGTAATTGGTTGGATCGAAGACGATCCCGCTACCGAATTGTGCGGTGGCAGTGCCCACTCCCAATCCCAACACCAGCAAACACATCAGAATCGTTCTTTTCATTGGACGGCTCTCCTTTTTGCCTTCAGAAATCGGAAGGGATTTTGTGGCTCGAGTAGTCGGGCAACGCGAGATCGCCCGAGAGATAAACTTTGACTCGGTGGCCTTCGCGGATGGTCACCGTGGGCATAATGTTGAGGAACTTGTCGAGGATCTGCGCCGAAGACTGCGCAGTGCTTGCAGCAAATCCCTGACGCATGAGGTCCGAACTGGATGCGTTGAGCGAGCCGGCTGTTCCGGCCTCGGCGACGGCTCCCAGAGCGCCGACCGCGAGGGATACGCCAAAAATGCGGAGGTAGTGGTTGTTGACTTGGTCCCGCAAGCCGGTGTCGCCAATTTGGTTGAGTCCCTTGAATTGATCGAGGCTGACAGAAAAGCCGTCGGGCATGAGCAGGCGATGGAACACGACGGCCAGACGTGTCTGTCCGAGGGCGTCTACCTTCTTGGTTTCACCGAGCAGCTTTGAGCCTGCCGGAATGAGCAAGTGCTGGCGGTCGCTTGCATAGACATCGGTTGAGAGCAGGCACTGGACGGGACCAGCGAAACCCCCGTCGAGGCGATTGATGAGAACGGTTTCAAGGATGGTTCCTTCGAACAAGACAAAGGTTTTTCCTGCCGCCGCGTTGGCGGAGCCGGCCGACACGGCGGCAGGGTCTCTGGCTTCCTCCTTTCGTTCATGGGTTAGTTCCGCGGAATCTTTTCGGGCTGGTTCGGGCGAAGCTGGATTCGCTTGCATTTGCTGCAAAAGTTGCGCGGCCTGTGTGGCGTCGGGACCCGCGGGAACCAAGCTCGTGGCGGCAGGGGCGGCTTCGGGCTCAGGGGCTGTCGCGCTTGGCAGACTTGACGAAGTCTTGCGGTAGGTTAAAGCGACGTTCGAAGCAAACAGCGACACATAGTCACGCCGTTTCCGCTCCACCTGGATGGGGTCTTCCACTCGCTGTTCGGGCGGATAACCGGACACACTCTGCTGCTGGGCTTGCTGCGAATCCTGCGCGGCGCCGCCGAGCAAGCGAGTCTGCTGGCTGAGAGCATTCTGGGCGACCATTTGGTCGCGCTGCAGCCGCTCGATGCGGTTTTGCAACTCGCTGATCTTTGTTTCGTTGACTTCAAGCGGCGCCTGTGCCGGTGGTGTGGACGAGGCCGCCTTGGCCGGAGTCGGGGGCTTTTTGCCTCCGGTCAGCCACATGATGGCGACCATGAGGAATGCCAGTCCGACGAGAAGCCAGGACTGGACGTTCTTCGGCAAAAGGCCCGGAGATTTCGGCGATTTCTCCTGCACCTGCGCGGGTTGGGTCGGCTGAGTCATGCTGGCCCCTCAGTTCCCGGCAGTCTGCCGGGCAAACGGCAGTTTCTTTTTGCCGATGGCTAGGTAGCCCGAGTCGATGACCTTGGGTGCGATGTAGACGCCGTTCTCGAGTTGGAAAGAAATCAAGTTCGGCTTGCCGTCTTTGACCTCATAGAGCGCGGGTTTTTCGTGCGCCGCGCACTTGATGTACGTGAAGGAGTCGTCGTGGTAGACGGCGGAAACCAAAAATGGCTCCCGCGCCGCCTTGGGGTCGAGCAAATAATCGAATTGGAGTCTGGTTGCGTAGCCGGAGCGGAAATGGCTGAGCTGCTCGGCGGATCGGGCTTGCGCCGCCCGGATTTGTTCTGCCGTTTGGGACCGTAGCGTTTCCAGTTCCTTCTTGTAGGCTTCCGCCTCGCCCACACTCACATATCCGCGCAGTCCCGCGCTCGCCGCGAAGCCCGAAGCTTCTTTCGGCTCTACAAAAATCTTGAGGTCCGGATCGAGGTTCGGCTGGTTGCTGATCTCGGTCAGCAGGAACGAATATACGTGCCCGCTCGCGGTGACCAGGTTCAGGTTGCTGCGGATGCCGGCCTGGGCCGGGTGAACGTAGCAAAGGTTGTGCGCACCATTGATGACCCAGAATTCCTTGTCGCCGGTGGTGAAATCGAGGATCTCTTCATCCTCGGGCAGAACAATGAGCGTCGAAAAGCGAAGCTTGGCGCGAACCGGGACAATGTCTTCCTTCGCATACTTCACGACACGCGCCGCGGCGTCCGTCGCGGCTTTGACAGGCGAAGCGTGGAACACGGCTGAGCCAAGGACAACGACGGCGAAGACGCTAAGAGAGCAGCTGCGCCACTGGGCTGAGAGCGAATGTTTCATCGAGGAGCTCCTCTGGAGATGGATTGGTGTTGCTGGAAATACTGGTCGCGAATGGAACGGAGTCCGACAAACCACTGCGGGCCAAGAACGAGGTCCGTATGAGCTCCGCTCCATAGGACTGGCAGAAACAGATACATTGGATCCCGTAGTAGCGCTTCCTCGAATAGGCGGCAAAGCGGAATCACGGTTGCGCTCCCGCTAGGATTGCGAGACCTTTTTCGAATCCGTACTGCTCAAACGCTTCCTTCCGTTTCTTGTTGTCGTAGGGGTCGTTGGTATAGAGCCAATAACTTTTGGCGTCCACAGTGAGGTTGGCGACCTTCGCGAGCTCGGGCGTCTTAATCAGGAATTGCTGTTTGGGAACGAGGCCCGAGATGAGCTCGACTTCGTTTTCGTTCAAGTGAAACTGGCGACGGTAGAGATCGCGGTCCATGTCGGGGTTCGCGAGAAAGATTTTGGTGGCACAGCTCTCGATGATTACGTCGAGGATGTCCGAACGCTTGAGTTCATTGAGAGATTGTGTCGAGAGAACCATAGCGGCGTTGTGCTTGCGCCACGTCTTGAGGGCTTCGACCACATACCGCTGAATGGCCGGGTTCTTCAAAAACACCCAAGCCTCGTCGATGAAGAACGCTTTGAAGATGGACGTAATCTGTCGATCCGCGATGACGGCGTTCGCTCGATGCAGAATGTAGAAAAGCAGCGGTTCCAAAAGTTCCGGGTAGTGGCTCATGCGCTGGAAGTCGAAGCACTGAAAGCGTGAGAACGAAATGGTGTCTTCGGCGTTGTCGAACAGGAATCCGAACTGGCCGCCGCGGGTCCATTTGGAGAGGCGGCTCGATACGTCATGACCGAGCGTGTTCGCGAGCACGCCCAGCGTGCGCAGCGCCGGGTCCACGGCATACAGGTTTTCGACCTGGTGGAAGAGATCGCGCTCAGTGGCGGGGTCGAGCTCGCCTGCCCTCTGGCCCTGAATCAAGACTTTCAGGAAGAGAGCGAGGAAGTCGAGATTTTCTTTCGTCGGCGGGAGCGAGAACGGGTTGATCTTGAGGCCCCCGGATTCGAAGCCCACACGTACATAGGAGCCGCCGAATAGCTGCGTGAGGCATTCAAAGCTCCCGCCCAGATCGAAGATAAAGGTGTGCGGCGCGTATTTCTGAAGATTGGTAATGAGGAAATTCAGCAGGAAACTCTTGCCCGCGCCGGTTCGCCCAAGAATCATGGTGTGGGCGACATCGCGGTAATGGAGGTTTAAGAAGTACGGGGTGTGGTGGTTGGTCTCAAGGACCGCGAGATACTCCTGGCGGAGATGGGCATTCCGAGGCTCGCCGCAGTCGAGGGTGAACAGAAACGAGAAATCCGCGTAATTGGTGTTGAGCAGATACAGAGAACGCAAATTGAAGACGTGGTTGCCGGGCACCGCCGCGAGGAAGGCATTCAGAAGATTGTATTTTTCTTCGTAAAGCTGGGCGTCGTGCACACTGAAAACTTTATAGAAGTCGGCGCACGCGCGATCCACCTTGCCCATATCCAGGTCATAAATCACGACGGTCAGGGAAAACTGGCCAAAGTAGTTCCCGTGCAGCTCAATCTCCTTGATGCCTTCGCCAAGTTCCCGGACCTGGGATTCCTTGGAATCGTCGAGGAGCACATCTTGTGTGGGAGCGTCGCTGAGGCTTACCTGGCTCGCGAACGAACGCTTGGTGTTGTGAAAATGGCGGCGCTTGGCCTGGATGACCCGGCGCATCCTGCCGGAGTCTTCCTTTTTCCACTCGGTCACCACGTAGTAGTTGGCTTCGACTTCCAGCAGTCGTTTGAAGATGAGGGGAAAGCTCTGCGCGGAAGGCTCTTTAAGCGTCAAGACCTTGACGTAGTAGTCGTCTACGCGCAGATATCTGCGGTGACATTCGATGGGAGATTCGGGGAGGTAATAGTCAAGGAAGGTATCGTATTTCAGCTTGGCGAGTTCAAGTTTGTCGGGATGAAAGTTGAGCGTTCTCTTGAGAACGCAGAAGACCTCCTGTTTATCGAGCAGCCGCACCGCAAGGAAATCGCTGACCTGGAGGATGAAGCTGCGGGCTTTTTGCAGCAGCGCCGCCTGAGCATTGTTGACATGCTGCCCAAGAACGACGGTCCGTTTTTGACCCGAAAAGTGGGCTTGCAGATCCGAAAGGGCTATTTTCGGATTCCTGGGCAACTCGGCTATCGCGGTTCCGAGCTTATCGGAGGTCTGAAAACCCTGGTACAGCACGACGTAATACACCGACAGGGAAAAGAGCGTGTCGGCTTTAGTGCCGAGGTAGGCGATGCGATTTTTGATCGCGGCATCAACGATCGGGTTGTCATAGAGTTTGTAGGGAATGGTTTCGTTGTTTCGCTTGAAGAGATATTGGTAGAGGCGATAGTTTTCATCGAACAGCTTCAAGGCTGATTCGAGTCGCTTGGTGAAACTATCAATCGACGCGCCATCGAGACATTCGTAATCGACGCCGCGAACTTCGACGACGACGCCCACCTCACCCGTCTTGGTGAGAAACGTGTGCGGACCGATGAAACCGTAGAGATTGATCTGCTCGCCGAGAGCGCCGGTCTCGTTGTAGTTCTTGAAGATTCGGCTAAACCTGAGCATGGCCATCCCTTCGGATCGCGATGGGGCTGAATTTCATCGGGTCGTATTCCGCGTAGAGTCTCGCGGCGGTTAGCAGAAATCGTAGAATCTGCGGATCGGTCTGGGTGGCCCATCGGGCCAGAAAATAGAGCAACAAAAACATCAGCAAGCCGCCAACCAAGCTGTTGAGCAAGTTGAAGGTGGCTGCGCCCAGGCACATCGCAAAGAAGAAGAGCTTTCGTTCGGCCCCGAGGACCGTAAGTGGCCGGGAGAGCGACCGATGCACCCTGTTGATTCGTCTGTATTCCGCCACGTGCTTCTCCTCTGTTTGTTGCGGGATTCAGCTGCCGGGAAAAAGCCAGGCGAGGAAATTCACCGCCGCTATAGCCATGCCGACGCCGAAGAGAACTCCTGCAAGCACCCGCTTTGAGCCGCCTTCCCCGAAGGCGAATGTAAGGCCGGCCACGACGATAGCGACGAGCGAGAGACCGCGAGCGATGGTACTGGTGAAGGCCGTCATCAAAACGTTGACGGCGTTTTCCCAAGGAGAAGTGCCTTGCGCGAACGCTGGCGCTGCGAGAAGCAGTGTGAAACCGAGAGTAACTAGAGGTGAGCGCAGCCAAGAGCTGCGCAGATATTTCGAGAGAAATCGTTTCATGTTCGGGTTCTCCCTCGCTCGTCCAAGTCTTGGAAATGGGCCGTTGAGAGGGAGTCCCCGGCTACGGCTACAGGAAGGAGTCAGATGGCGATTGCTGGGACGGCTGTATGCGTCGGGTCCTGGACTTCGCTGCGTCCAGCCACACTTGGAGCGTTCGCTCCTGGTACAGCGTTGTCCCACAATCGCGTCCCTCCCCTTCCGTGGGCCGTACGCGACTCAGAGCGCAACATCGAAGGAATCGGTGGCGCCCTGTCCGCGGGAGTTAACCGGCGAGAACTCCCCTCTTTATACTTATCAGCCAACGGAAATGAAAACAGACCGGGTACCAGCGAAGTATTTTGTCGCTGGTACTCGAATGCTGGCCATAGACTTAATAATTTACTCCCGAAGCAACATCGCTCACGGAAGGAAGAGATTGAGCTGTTGGGGCATTCCGCTGCCCGATGTTTGGGCAATGCGGCGGAGTCGATCCAGCAAGCGCTGGATGCGATGCCGGATCGCTACGACGGAATGGCCCTTGCGACGCGCGAGTTCCGGGCAGGAGATGCCTTCGAGCTTGAACTCAATCAATAATTGCCGCTCCTCTGTAGAAAGCCATCCCTTTCGCTGACAGTTGTCGAGAAACTGCCCGAGCAATGTGATTTTGCCTCCTACGGAAGTTCCCCGCGCCGGAGCGATGTCCTCCGAGTATTCAAGAGCAATGCCTTTGTCGGCGACAAACTTCACGAGCTGCTCACGGTACTTGCGAGGATCGCCGTTGACGCTGCCGATTGCGGGAAGGTCTTGACCGCCCGTTTGGCTGATCTCGAAGACGTAGGCCGCGCGAAATCCGATAGCCGTTGATGATTCATCCGGTTCGTTTTGTTCGGTGCCTTCATTCCTCTGCCGAACAATCGGGGCGAGAATCAAGATGCCTTTCTCGTCTTTCTTCAGGAACGCCCTAGCTTGTGCCAAGCATGGAAGCCAGCAACATGCGTCGCCGTTGGTTTCTGTGACGCGATGAGCATCACGTTTCGCAGACGATAGCGGTGGAATCGCCAATCACTGCAAGGTACTGCGTCAGCGTTTCGCTTCGGCGCTCGTTGAGCGCCGCAATGAGTTGCTCAATGGCTTGATTTGTAACTTTCTTGATATTTTCTGAATTCATTTTCTTTGTCCGTTCGGTGAGTTGAGAGTTGGTTCCCTCAACCAGACAGGGGAACCAAATCCCAACGGACTCACGGAAAGGACAGAGAGCGAAGCGGTCCGGTATGTGCGGCTGGAGCGGATGGCAACGGGCGTGACAGGTCGGTGTCTACCTGGCGCGACCGAGTGCAAGCGGAGGCGGCTTAAGACGTTCGAACAGCGAATACAGGTTTGTCGGGATGGCCACCATCCTCGCGGAATCGTGGTCAAGAGTGATACAAGGGGTCAACCTGTTGCGTAGAGCTGCCAGTTCGAAGGTGCTCTGCGCAGAGAGTTCCTTCTCAAACGCAGCCACACGGTCACGCTCGATCAGATAAATCGTAAGAGGTAGTTTCTGGTCGCCCATCCCAAGGTCCAGCCAAATGCGCCATTGGCTCGGCTGGAATGACGGTACCAAGGCCTTTGTCAGAGTGCTACGTTACTGCTTCACAGAGGCACTTAACGGCTTGAGAACCAGGAAGCAATAGCGCATCGCGAGTTGCGTGGATTTGCTTGTGTCGCGCGCGGTTAGGCTGTGAAACTCGACGGGATGCGGAAATGAGGGCGGGATGAGGTTCTGGCAGGAGAAGGATCAAGGCCCTTGATTTAAGGTGTCTTATAGTTTACTGTATGGCTTGTATGGTCACATATAGTTGACTGTAATCAGTGGGGAGAATAAGCCTTGTTGACTTTGCCCATTCCGGTCACGCGTGCTCTACGCAAACTCGGACACGATATTAAGGATGCGCGGCGGCGTCGGCGCATCCCTATGGCCATCGTGGCACAGCGAGCATCCATCAGCAAGCCGACGCTCATTAGGGTGGAGCGCGGCGATTCCAGTGTTTCCATCGGAAGTTATGCCACGGTTCTTTTTGTCATGGGAATGGCGGACCGGCTGGCCGATGTCGTGGACTCCAAGAACGACCCTGTAGGCCTGCAGCTTGAAGAAGAGAATTTGCCCCAACGGATTCGCGGGTCACGGAAGCAGAAGCCCATGAAAGGAGAGTGATGGACAGAGAAGCCCTTGTCTACGTGGACTTGGAAAGCGTTCCCCACCTGATGGGGCGGCTGTGGGCCCGCGTGCGCAAGAACAAAGCAGGCGCCACCTTCGAATATGACGAAGGGTGGCTGCAGCATCCCGCGCGGTTCTCACTCGAGCCGGCCCTACAGCTTGGTCCCGGGCCGTTTCACACGCCGGCCGATACGGCGATGTTCGGCGCGATCGGTGACTCAGCGCCAGACCGCTGGGGACGGGCGCTGATGCGGCGGATGGAACGAAGACGCGCAGAACGCGAGGGAGGGGCACCTCGCACATTGCAGGAAATCGACTATCTGCTCCTGGTTGACGACGAGGCACGCCAGGGAGCGCTGCGTTTTGCTGAACGTGAAGGCGGCCCGTTCTTACGGGAAGTGGGCGTCAAACGTATCCCTCCGCTGGTCGAATTGCCGCAACTGCTTTCCGCAGCCGAACACGTCATGGAGGATCAGGATACCGAAGAGGATCTGCGTCTGTTGTTCGCTCCGGGATCGTCGCTTGGCGGCGCGCGGCCAAAGGCTTCGGTGATTGAGAAGGACGGTCAACTCGCGATTGCAAAGTTTCCGCGGAAGGACGACGAAATCAACATCGTCGTATGGGAAGCCGTGGCTCTGGCGCTGGCAAAGAAGGCAGGCATCGCTGTTCCCGCGTTTCGCGTAGAGCTGATAGGGAAAAAGCCAGTGATTCTACTTCGGCGCTTTGACCGTGACGGCGCAAGGCGTATTCCGTTTCTCTCTGCCATGAGCATGCTCGGATCGAAAGACAACGAAACGAGAAGCTATTTGGAAATCGTGGACGCGCTACGCCAGCATGGGGCTGCGTCTAAGGCCGACATGGAGGCGCTGTGGCGGCGAGTGGTATTCAATATTCTGATTTCTAACAGCGACGATCATCTGCGCAATCATGGCTTTCTTTACACGGGTCAGAACGGCTGGCGCCTGTCACCTGCTTATGATCTCAACCCGGTGCCAACCGACGTAAAGCCTCGCATTCTCAGTACAGCGATCAATGAGGATGACAACACCGCCTCTCTGGCTGTAGCTCTGGATGTTGCCGGGTATTTCGAACTGGACGCGGCGCAAGCGCGTGAAATAACGGGTCAAGTCGGAAAGGCCGTGTCGAAGTGGCGTGACGAAGCGGCGCGGCACGGCCTCAGCAAAACAGAAATCGACCGCATGGCGTCGGCTTTTGAGCATGAGGATTTGCGCCTCGCAAGCGCAGGGCAGTGATGTCGGCGTTCGTCTGGCTGGATTACTCGGAGCGCGAGCGTCGGAAGATGCTCGATGTTGTCGACCTATTCAGAGAACACGACACGCGCGACGAGCTGGGTGCCATACTTATCAGCCAACGAAAAAGAAAACAGACCGGGTACCAGCGAAGTATTTTGTCGCTGGTACTCGAATGCTGGCCATAGACTTAATAATTTACTCCCGAAGCAACATCGCTCACGGAAGGAAGAGATTGAGCTGTTGGGGCATTCCGCTGCCCGATGTTTGGGCAATGCGGCGGAGTCGATCCAGCAAGCGCTGGATGCGATGCCGGATCGCTACGACGGAATGGCCCTTGCGACGCGCGAGTTCCGGGCAGGAGATGCCTTCGAGCTTGAACTCAATCAATAATTGCCGCTCCTCTGTAGAAAGCCATCCCTTTCGCTGACAGTTGTCGAGAAACTGCCCGAGCAAGATACTCGCGTGGGAATCGTCGTCGCTTGCATCCGTCTTAACGGCTTCGGTCGAAGCGGGGCGCGTTTCATCGAGCAAAGACGTGCGAGACTCGCGAATCGCCCAGCGGAATGCGCTGCGGCGCACCTTTCGCGCGATGGTAAAGCCAAGGTGCGACTGGCGGGAACGCAATTCCTGGGAATGAAGGTATTCAAGAAGGACCGCAAAGAGATGCTGGGCGGTGTCGTCACGAGTCAGTGAAGGAAACGTGCCCGTGATCTGCGTAGTGGTGCGATGAATGGTCGGTATGAAGACCAGCAACAAGAGCTGCTGCCACAGCGAACCGAACGTCACGTCGTTGCTGCGCCCGAGAAGATCAAGAAGGACTTCATCGGAAGAGGGGTTCTGATCATTATTGTCGTGGTCGCGAAGCTTCCGCACGAGTTCGGAGGCGGTCGGAAACGCGGACACTATCGTGCTGGAAATAGAGAGGAGCCGAAATTCCTCCTGGCTTCGATCATCGCTGAGTTCGGCGATGAGGCCTTCCTCCAACCGGCAGATCAGGCAGTTGCAGTACGACGCGGTCATCATGGAATGCTCGGGCGTCGCAGGTCCTTCCGTGTTTGCGATCGAAAGAGGGAATGGCCTTGTTCTTAGTTTTCGGGCGTGGTTCTGGTTTTGCGCCGGCCAGGGGACGACGCCACGCGATTTCGGGAATCATGCCGTGACGATTTTCGGTCGGGACCGATTCCCTCCGCACGTGAGGTCCGAAGATTGCCGAGCGTGCGGTGTTCAAATGGTGCTACGCCGGGCGGGTGACGCCGAAGATTTTCGCAATCTGTCCGGAATCACGACCAGCACAAGCAAAGAGCCCCGGGAGAAAGCCGGGGCCCGGTCGATTGCCTACGGGGTGCACAAGCGGGCTTCGAGGTGACCACGGAAGCCAGCGATTTCGAGCAGGAGCGGGCGACCCACTGGCCCCGCATCCATAGGAAGTGCGAAGTGTGGCTCAAAGATCCGGACGATGTGTTCTTGGATGCCCCGAAGCGCGACGAGCAGCGCAAGAAGCGAGGGCTTCCGCCGGGAATCATCGTCCTGCCTTGGTCCGCTGAGGAGGAAGAGAAGCTACTTGCTGCGAGGAGGGCGCAGGCTGCAAAGGAAACGTAAGGCATAGCGCAAGCCATAGATGGCTTCTTTGTAGGTTGGGGAAGCGGGAATCGCAAAGTAGGCCCGTGTCACGACAGTGGATTTTGCCCGGTAAGTCGATGCATGAACCTCCTGCCAGAACACATGAGGTGAGGAATACGGCTTGTTCCCGGGCGGGAACATTTCGGGCTCCTCATCGCCAAAAAGGGCATAGATATTCCCGTACGGTAACTTTTCTGAGCAGGATGGAGGCAATGAGATACACATCACAGGACATAGGCAAGTCGGTCCGCGAGACCCGCAAGGGGCTTGGCGTGACGCAAAAGGCGCTCGCCGTGACCTCAGGCACGGGCTTGCGATTCATAATAGAGCTGGAAAGAGGCAAGGAGACCGCCGAAATCGGCAAGGTTCTGACGATCCTGCAGACGCTCGGCATTCAGTTAGCACTGACGCCGCCGCCCGCGGCGACGAAGCGAGGATAGGGCAATGGCGCGCATGCTCGATGTCTATCTGCATGAACACCTAGTCGGCCATCTCATCCAGGACGACGGCGGCCAGGTGTTCTTTGAATATCTGGAAAGCTGGCTTGCACGGCCGGGAGCGGCGGCCTTGTCGCAATCCCTGCCGCTGCGCCAGGAGCGTTTTCCGGCGAAGGAATGCCGCGGATTTTTCGGTGGCATCCTGCCGGAAGAAAGCAAACGCGAACTCATCGGCCGCAATCTGGGCATCAGCGCGCGCAACGACTACGCCATGCTCGAACAGATCGGTGGCGAATGTGCGGGAGCGGTGACGTTCATTCCCGCGGGACAGGAGTTGCCCAAGCGGGATTACGACTATCGGAAGCTCGACGCGAAGGAGCTAGCCGGAATCCTCAGAGAGCTGCCCAAGCGGCCTTTGCTCGCGGGTGAGAAAGGCGTTCGCCTTTCGCTGGCTGGCGCACAGGACAAAGTCGTCGTGCGTATCGAAGGCGAAGAAGTTTCACTGCCCTTGGGCGGCGCGCCTAGCACGCACATTCTCAAACCGGCGGTCGAGTGCTTTACAGGTGTAGTGTTTAACGAAGCGCTGTGCATGACCCTTGCGGCGCACATGAATCTTCCCGCCGCGAAAGTGGAAACCAGAAAGGTCGAGGATGTCAAGTATCTGCTGGTCGAACGCCACCCTTACTCGTCTCGTTGCGCCAACGTGCGGCAGGCCCCTTGCCGCGGCAAGCCACCTCGCCGGAGCTTCTCAGATCGACCAAGAGCTTCCGAATCCATTCGCGGCCAACACCGAACCACGTGCCGTCACAGTTGGCTGTCATAGCTTGTCACAGTAAGCTGTCACAGCTTGTCACAGTAGCGGCTCGTGGGCGAGATTGGCCTGGGTAACCTTCAGCGTGTCTCGCAATTCGGCGAGCTCCATCGCGGCGATTTCCTTCATTGCCGCTTTTCGCGATCTAGAAATGGATTTGGGCGCCATTGTCTGTTTTGTGAGCTCGCTAAATTTAATTCGCGCCATCAGAGAAGTCCGTCCTTCTTCAGTTCAGCTAGGTAGGCATCGTAAATCTTGTCTGCGGTGGCGACCATTTTCGGAGTCCAATTCTTACCAGACTTAATTCCGCCAATTAAAAGAATTCCGGTTTGACGTGGATCGAACGCAAAACAAATTCGGTACGGTGTACCTGCAAATTGAACGTGTGGCGATAGCGATCGTGTGATGGTTCTGTCGGCATGGACACCCACGGGCGATTTGAGGCCGATATCGGTTTGCCACTTCCGGGGCATAGCAAGCTCATCCAAATATCATACATCTACAATACACGCACACCCGTAAGGTCAAACTGAGTGCTCCATTTAGAAGATTTCATTAGGGCAGAAAAGCGGTGATTTGATTTAAAACAGGCTGCGACCATGCCGGTGCAGTCGGTGTGAGCCGTTTAACGGCTCTCTTGACGGGACGGGGAAGCCGTTTTGCGAGCGTATGGACGGGAATTTCGTGAACTCCCTTTTCCCCGAGGGACCGAACGGCCTGAATTACGATTCCTGCCTCCGTTCCAGCACCGATCATTTTAGAAGGCGCAACGTGCTTAAGTGACACCGTTTGGTTCCCGATCCGAATAGTCCGGGAGGGGCCCTCCGTCCAGAAGACATTCTGCATCGGCACTTCTGTCGAAAGGCCAAGCAAATTCGCGGCCTTTGCTCCAGAGATCGTAATTCGGCTCCCGGTTCTCTCGGCCATGGCCTTAGCGACAGCTTCAGGAGAAGGTGACAGTACTCCGATGCGCGGATGTATCTTCGGGAACTCGTAAACTCCCCGGGTCAAACGGCGAATCCGGCCACTCCGCTGAAGTCGGGACAGCGCCTGATCCACGGCAGCACGGGTTCCGAGATGCGCGAACTGCCTGGGGGTAAAGACCGATCCGCGGTGTTTTGCCCGAATTCGCCTTAGGACTGCATTCATTGTGGAGGTCGTCATGTGATCTCCTTAGTCAGAAATACCATACTATCTATCTGACACTATCAAGTACCAGAAAGTCCCCATAAACCTATCATACAGAATGCCGTATCGACACTTTATTGCTAAGTTGCGCTCGAAGTCTCGACACAAGCTCTGATAGGAGTCACTGGGGAAATCTCGAAAACTACGGCCAAGGTTCAGATCTGCAGGGTGAATTTCTAGCGTCCATTTCTGTGGCTATTGCACTTACATACGACTAAGGGCTTGGCTGATGAGTGGTAAATTCGGCGATTCGATCCCTTATGTCCGTGGGGTTATCGTCGCGGCTGAGTACGACGGACGCGATGCACGAGCCACAGTTAGTAGCGATCGGGGTTCGCTTTGTCTTGCCGGAAATAAGCTATTGGATGGATCAGACTCTTGGGGGACTCACAGTTAGCGAGATACCTGGTTCCGTCAACTTGATTTGGCCCCTTTTGATCGTTTGATTTGGCCCCGCCCTGCTGGTGAATTAAGTCCTTCTAGGGAACCGCCGCCGGGCCTTGTGGGAACTGGGGAAAGCGCTTTGTGCTTTCCAAGCCGCTGTGGGAATCCGCGTTCTTTGCGGATTTCCATCAGCGGCGTCAGTTTCCACAGGCCTCCGTTTTCTTTCTTTTTTGCTCCTTTTTTCTTTCTTTGTGCCTGTCTCCAGTTTTCCACAGAAAAATATCGCGCCAGAATCCTCCAGGAACAACGATCGCCCACTCGATCGACCCGCCACATCCCCGGTTTTTGTCTCTTTCCTTCATCCCTTGCCACCTTTTTTCTTTTCCAGCGTTCTGCGGAAACGATACGACTCCGTGCCCGTCTCGATAATATGGGCCTGGTCGGTCAGCCGGTCCAGCATCGCCTTGCATAATCGCGCGTTCGGAAACATGGTGGTCCACTCGGAAAACGGCAGATTCGTTGTCACGATCACTGCGGCTCTTTCCGCTCTCCCGGCGATGATCTGGAACAACAACTCGGCGGCTGCTTCGGGCATCGCCACATAGGCCATCTCGTCAATCACGATCAGCTCGTACCGCGTCCAGCGATTGGTCACGCGATTCAGTTCGCTCCTATTCTTCGCTTCGCTGAGTTCGTTGACCAGTTGCGCCGCCGTCGTGAAACGCACCGGCTTTCTCTGCCGGCAAGCCTCCACCGCCAGTCCCGTCGCCAAGTGCGTCTTGCCCGTTCCTGCTTCGCCCAGAAAAATGATGGGTTCGCTCCGACTCAAGTAGCCGCCCTCAGCCAGGTTCCGTACCAGCGATGCGGGAATGTGCGGCGCAGCGGAGAAGGCGAACTCTTCCAGCGTTTTCACCTTGGGGAAGTGCGCCTCCTTAATCCGCCGTGCGACCGCATGGCGGTCTCGCTCTTCCACTTCGGCTCCGAGTAGCGCTTCCAGATAACTGAGATGACTTTGCTTCTGGCGGATCGCCTGCTCGGCCACCTCTGCGAACTGCCCGCCGATCGTTCGCAGCTGGAGTTGCTTGGCATACTGCCGGATGGTGGCCTGTTGTACGGGGGCGTTCATTGAATCACCCCGTTCGACGGGCAGTTCGCCAGCAACTGGTCGTAGTTCCTCGTCGTGGGTTGCGGTCGGTCATACGCTCGCAACGCGCCAATCTCGATCGCTTCACTCACTTCACGCTTCCCGGCTGGGTCGGTGGTAAGCAGCAAGCGTACGGCCTCGACATCGAAACAACTCAGATCCAGAGCTTTCTCCAGCGCTTCCTTTAGTCGCGGATATCCATGCGGGCGCCCCAGCAGCAGCACGTCGATCATGGCTCTGGTCCCATCCTGCTTGCCTCTTCGTTGCTTCAATGCCTCCCAGAAGTGATCGAAGCTGGCCGGCCAGCGTCCTTGGGCCCGCCACTGCTCGAGCGCTGTCGAACCCGCAAAAGCTCCGGGCTTCTTCGTCAGTGCATCCAGGTAATGCTCCAGGTTGAGTACTTTCTGCTGCCGCTGAAAGCAGCGTTCGTGCCGTGCCACACACTCTCCTTGATGCCAGATCTCCACGTAGGCGGAGTGCACCTTGGCCTGCACTTCCAGACCCACCGGTAGCGGAACCGAATAGAAGTTGGTCAGCACCTTCACGCAACCGCTGCTGTTCACGTGGGGGAAGTGCACCGCGGCCAGATCGAAGCTTTCCTTGAGCCCCTTTAAATGCTCCTGCTCCAGACTCATTCCCGCCCCGACGGTCTGCATCCGCTCACCAATGGTGCGTTGCTCATCTTCCTTGGAAGATCTCAGCAACAACGCATCGAGTTCTTCCCAACGGGCCGCATTCGGCACCGGCACCATATGGTTCCGGCGAAAGTATCCGCCTTCCCCTTCCACGCCGCCTTTTTCGTGGCCTTCCGCCGGCGTACAGAACTCGGACTCGAAATCCCAATGGGAGCGGAAGGCGATGAATCGCGTGGTCTCCTCTCGCTGGTGCCCGCGCAGAATCCTTTTCACCGCAGAGCGGAGGTTGTCATAGCGCAGGATCTTGAACACCCCGCCAAAATAAGCAAACGCCCGCTCATGAGCTTCCAGAAAGGCCTGCTGGCTCGCATGCGGGAAGGCGCAATGGAAAGCTCCGCCACTGGCCATGCTCCGCATGCAAAACAGGTAGGCCTTCTGCCTTTCTTCGCCAATGTCCGCATACGCTTCATACCAGTCCACCTGCGCTTCTTGACCCCAGCTGTAAGACTGCGCAATGAGCACTTCCTGACTGAGCAGTCTGAGTTCTATCTTTCGCTCGCGCACGTAGCGACGAATCGTGGACTCGCCGATCTGCACCCCAGGCATCTCTGCCCGCATCCGACACCAGATTCGATGTGCGGTATGCCGTTGCTTGCGTGGCGCCTTGCGGTCCGCTTCCAGAATCGCTTCCACAAAAGTCTTCACCGGTCCCAGTTTCGGTCTCTCGCGCACAGCTATCTTTCGCTCCACGGGAACAGCACGGAGCACGGCCTCACGCACGATGCGCCGGTGAATACCTAGCTTCTTGGCGATTCCTCGGATCGTTCCCCCACCGTGTTCGTACTCGCGTCGTATCTGCTCGAATAGCTCCACCTTGGCTCTCCTGTTCACCCGGCCTCCCTTGGGGCGACTGAGCCCGAAGCGGAGTACACGGTATATGAGTTTCAGTAGGGTGGGGCCAAATCAAACGATCGAAAGGGGCCAATTCAGAGTAGCGAAATCAATACCCTTTGGCGTAGACCCAATCGCTCTCAGATTGGGTCGAAGGCCGCGGCCGGTGGGCGAAAATCGGCCACTCCTTCATGTCATTTTCTACACCCATAAACAGGGCCAAATGTTGCCGAACGCTAAGCCGTATAACGACCATAATAATGAACATTATTGCGAGACAATCCGACGGACATCTTTGAGTAGCACGAACAGATGCATCGGGTCGGAAGGCGAGGGAAGGAAGTCGAATTTAAGGTAGAAGCGCCGTGCTTCATCGTCCTTTGCGTGAACGGCGAAGGCTCGGATACCGGCAATATCGGCCGCCTGAAGCGTGCGTAGCATTGCGTCCTTCAAAAGCGCTCTGCCTATGCCCTGACCCTGCCAGCGGCGGTCAACTGCTAGGCGCGCGAGCAGCATGATAGGCACCGGGTGACGTGCTAGTCCCTTTGTGAGGCGGTCAGGAGCCTCTTCGCGGGTTACGTGCCCTACCGCAAGCGTGTAATAGCCAATGACGACATCACCGACAAATCCAAGATAGGTCTGTGCCGCACCTGCCTGCTGGTTTTGCCATGCGAAGCGATGAAGGTAGCGATTCAGCTCCTCACGGCCGCAGTCAAAGTTTTCAATCGGATGATCCGGACGTAGCTTTTCGACACGGCGCGATTCGGTCACTGCCGCGAACCGGCGTCGAAGAAACCCGATTCTTTCAGGAGCCGCTCAAGGTTAGGTAGGGGACGGGTAGGGGCATCGAGCGCTGCCAGGAATGCTTTCCACTGCTTTGCATCAAGACTGAACGCCCGCCGGTCTGAAAGAGCCTCATCGGCACGCGCCAAGGCACTCTCGAGTACGAATTCGCTGACCGAACGGTGTGCCACTGCGGCTGCGGCCTGCAACGCGCGCTTGGCATTACGCGTAAGGCGCAGGTCTAGTTTTTCAGTACGTGTGGTGTGAGATGGCATATCCCGAGCGTAAGCTCTTTGCCAGACAATGTCAAGACAGAAAAGCGGTAGTCGCAGCTGCCTTTATATGCCGATAAGGATGATACCTGGTAGGTAACTACCTTCGCAGCTTCACTCGTACGCAGACCTAAATCTGTTACATTACGGTACGTTAGACGCTCAATTCAGAGCCTCGAGGTTTAGGCCATTGCGCAAAGCGTTAGGCGACGCTACTTCTACGTGCGGACTTGTGTCCGGATTTAACTGGCATAGGCTATGATTTTACCTCCCTCAAAGTGCCGGGTGTAGACGCCTTCGCCACTGGCTGCGGCGATGGTCCAAGCCATCGAGGATGGTCCCGATCACTTGTGGCTTGACCCGTGTATGGGGCCAGGAGCGTTTCTTGCCTGCCTGAGGAACCAAGGCATTCAAAGGGACCGAATCCTCGGAATAGATATTGATCCGGGAGTCGGAGCAGAGGACGTGTCGGCGACCACCGTGCGGGGGGTCGACTTTTTTACTTGGTGCGCTTCCACGACGAGGACATTCGATCGAATTGTTGCGAACCCACCGTACGTTGCGATCCGTGAGCTTCATTCGACGTTACGGCGGCCGTTAGGAACTCTCGCGGCGACTGGAGATAGGTCTTTCGCCCCTCGGTCCAATTATTGGTGCGCTTTTCTCGCCGCATCGTTGAAGTTGCTCGCCAATCACGGCAGCATCGCCGTGCTTGAACCGCGAGTCCACTCTCCGCCATGCCCTGGTACTAATCTTTGTACTAATTCAGCCCGATTTGGGGCTGTTTCGTGATGGCCTAGAATCGATCGATCCGCGCAAATCGAAAAGGTGCATTGAAAACAAGAGACATACCTGACCTCGCCGGCCGCTCACCTCCTGCTCACCAATTGGGACTACAATCCCCCCCTCTCCGCCACTCAGCGAGTCATCCATGCTTCCACGAATCAAAATCTCAACTCCCCAAAGTTTGCTCCCCGCCTCCCGCACCATAAATGTCAAAATAGAATCCTGTGAGCGCCCAGGCCCCTCCCACCAATCCTCCGCCACGCAAACTCGCCGGCATCTCCTACGCCTGGCGCGCCCTGCGCCACAGAAATTTTCGCCTGTACTTCGGCGGACAAAACATCTCCCTGATGGGCACCTGGATGACCCGCCTAGCCACCAGTTGGCTCGTCTATCGCCTCACCGGCTCCGCTTTCCTGCTCGGCGTCGTCGGCTTCGCCGGACAAATCCCCACCTTCCTCTTCGCCCCCTTCGCCGGAGTCTGGGTTGACCGCCTCAATCGCCGCAACGTTCTGCTCGTTACGCAGGCTCTTGCGATGCTGCAATCCTTCGCGCTAGCCGCCCTCGCCCTAAGCCATCAGATCACCATTCACGAAATCATCTGGCTCAGCGTCTTTCAAGGCACGATCAACGCCTTTGACATGCCCGGCCGCCAAGCCTTCCTCATCGAAATGGTCGACGAAAAGCAAGACCTCGGCAACGCCATCGCCCTGAATTCCTCCATGGTCAATATGGCGCGTCTGGTGGGCCCATCGCTCGCCGGCATGGTCATCGCCATCTCCAGCGAAGGCTACTGCTTCTTGGTTGACGGCATCAGCTACCTAGCCGTAATCGCCTCGCTCTACGCCATGCGCCTAAATTCCGCCGCGATAAAACGCACCACTGAATCCGTCCTCATGCAATTGAAAGAAGGCTGGACGTACGTCTCAGGCTTCGCGCCCATCCGCACCATCCTGCTGCTTTTCGCGGCAGTAAGCCTGCTCGGCTGGCCCTTCACCGTGCTAATGCCCGTATTCGCTGGAACGATCCTGCACGGTGGTCCGCACACGCTCGGTTTTCTAATGGCCGCCGTAGGCGTCGGCGCATTAATTTCCGCCATTTCTCTCGCGGTAAGAAAAACCGTCCTCGGACTCGGCAAAATGATTCCGCTTTCCACCGCGGCCTTCGGCGCAGGCCTCGTCTTTTTCGGAATGTCGCGCACGTTATGGATTTCGCTGCTCCTGATGCTGGTCTGCGGTTTCGGATTGATGCAACAAATGGCCGCCAGCAACACCATCATCCAAACCATAGTCGAGGAACGTAAACGCGGCCGCGTGATGAGCTTCTACACCGTCGCGTTCGTAGGCATGGCCCCATTCGGCAGCCTCCTAGCCGGCACCCTAGCCCACGCCATCGGCGCCCCCCGCACAGTAATGCTCAGCGGAGCCTGCTGCATAGCAGGCGCCGCCTGGTTCGCCAGCCGCCTCCCCGCCATCCGCAAACTAATCCGCCCCATCTACAGAAATCTGGGCATCCTCCCCCCAGTAAACGCCGTAATTCAAGACAGCGTCGGCCGCTGAACTAGCTTACTCGGCGACGACTTGTAGCGGCGGTCGTCAGGCCGCCATCGCAGCCTCGTCCGGCAACGCCGTTTTGTCGCGCGACTTATATGGAGTGCGGCGGCTTGCCGCCGCTTTCGCCGAAACCCAACGACCTGCAACACAACGACCTAGGCGAGGCTTGCCTCGCCCACTCGCATTTCTCCGCGCACTCCACGTCTCTGCGGTTCCCTCTGCCTTAGCCTTTATCAGCGTTCATCTGCGTTTATCAGTGGCGCTTTTGCCTTCTTCTCCCACAATTCGCATGTATCCAATCCACTCCCAAACCCATCAAATTTGCCGTGCCCCGCACAAATCTTCTATAATCCTTGGGTTAACGTACCAAGCAGAGTGGGATCGAGCCCGCTAAATCGAACCCCTCCAGGCGCCCTGAAAAATGGTTGATCTAGCCGAAAAAATTAAAAAGAAGCTCACTGACGAAATCGCCCTGCTCGAGCATGAGCTGCACACCGACCTGCCCAAAGAAATCAGCGTCGCGCGCGCCCACGGCGATCTGAAGGAAAATGCCGAATACAAGTACGCCAAGGAGCGCCAATCCTTCGTCTCCGCGCGCCTGGGCCAGCTCCACCAACGCATGGCGGACCTCTCCATGCTCAATCTCAGCAATCTTCCGAAAGACCGCGCCGCCTACGGCTCACGCATCACCGTTTTGGACGTTGCGAAGCGCTCTAAAATCGAGTACAAACTGGTGACTGTCGAAGAGGCCGACGCCGCCAAAGGCCTGATCTCCACCAGCTCGCCCATCGGTCGCGCCCTGCTCGGCAAAAAAGTTGGTGACGAAGTGCAAGTCACCACTCCGGCCGGCCTGAAAGACTACGAGGTCGTGCAACTCTTCACCATTTACGACGAGGAATAGCAGGTGAAACTTATTTCATGCTGACGCGCACCATCGGCCGGCTCCTGGTCTGGCCCATCGAACGTCTCGCAGCCCTGGTTGCGGCTACCGGTATCCCTCCCAACGTAATCACTTGGTCGGCGCTGATTCTGAATCTCTGGGCCGCAATACTTTTCGCTGCCGGGCGTTTCGCCGCCGCCGGCGGCATGATGATTCTCGCCGGCCTCTGCGATCTCCTCGACGGTCCCGTAGCGCGCCGCCAAGGCCGCGTCTCGATGTTCGGCGGCTTCCTCGATTCGATTTTCGATCGCTACGCGGATCTCATTCTCTTCCTCGGCCTGCTGGTCTATTACTCCCACGTGAATCGCTTTGGTTACGCCATGCTCGCAGGCGCCGCGATGGCCGGCTCCGTGATGGTCAGCTACGCCAAAGCTCGCGCCGAATCTCTAGTGCCCTCCGCCGAAGTTGGATTTTGGGAACGCCCCGAGCGCCTGGTGCTGATGATTTTGGGCGCGCTCGTGAATCGCATGGACGTCGTGCTCTGGATTCTCGCGATCGGCCCCAATATAACCGTGATCCACCGCATCGTGCGCACCTGGCAGCAAACGAAAGAAGAGACTCGCGCACCAGTCTCGCTGCAACGCACTCCCGCACGCCCCGGGTCACAGCCAACCGGACTACCGGCCGGCTCATCCGCTTCACTGCAAGCCAATATTCCGGGCGAAGTCCGCGACTCTTCTCCGATGCTTACCCGCACAGCCCGCCGCGGAGGATAGTCGTGCCCAAGCTTCTCGGTATCATTGGCTTGCTGGTAATCTGCGCCGGGATTGACCTGCTCTGGCAATCGCGCCACGAAATTAAATTCTGGATAGTCGCCTACATCGCATTCTTCCGCGCCCTCCTGCACAATCGCGATTCCGCCCCGCCCGTCTTCCCCTCGAAAGAAGCCGCGCGGAAACGCCAGGGCGCCGTGCGTTTCCTGCTGGGCGTAAGCTTCGCGTTCCTCCTGGGTCCCCTCCTAATCGCGATTGGCATCACCCTGATCTTCTTCCCGCATCTCTAACCACTCTAGACAAATCCCACGTCATCCGGAACCCGCGATAGCGGGTGCAGGAGCTCTCTTCGCTTTTCTGACGATGCGAGGAGCATCGTCATCCTGAGGCCGGCGCTTTTGCTTTAAGCCGGCCGAAGGATCTCTCCCGCTTTTGCCCCTGCCCTCCGCCTTTCCTCTGTGTACTCTGTGCTAGATCTTTTGACTTTCTCTGCGTCCTCTGCGTTAAAACTTGTCGCCGTTGACGCGCGCTCTATGCCTGCCTCTCTCTGTGACTCTGTGGCTCTGTGGCAAATCCTTGGCCTTCCCAAACAGTCCCAGCCCCGCCCGCTCCCCTAACTGCTTTTCCGCCCGCCCCGCCACTCCCAATCCTTTAACCTGCCATTCACATCCCTGAGATATGGTCCACCGCGGCTCGCGGCTCCACGCCGCATTCGTGATATAAGTGGCGCTCAGCAGCACCGAAACTCCTGGACCCAACACAAGCACGGAATTCGCTCACTGTCGTCACGCCCGCACTCAGGGCGAGGAGAAAAAATGCCCACACCGCCGAGCCCGGAATCCAACGCCCCTTCCTCAAACGCCTCCATCTGGAACCGCGTCGCCCAAACCGATGACTTCAAAAAACTCCTCGCCGCCAAAAAAGCCTTCGTCCTCCCCGCCACCATTTTCTTCATCCTCTACTACTTCGCGCTCCCCGTTTCAGTCGGCTACTTCCCCGCGCTCATGCAACGCAAAGTCTGGGGCCCGGTAAACGTCGCCTACCTCTTCGCCCTCTCCCAATTCATTGTCGCCTGGGTCATCGCCTACCTCTACGTGCGCGCCGCGCGTGAATTCGATTCTCGAGCCGCCGCAGTCATCAAAGATCTCGGCAATCTCGAAGCGAAGGGAAACTAGCCGATGAATACCACGCTCATTCTCTTTCTCGCGTTCATCGCCGTAACTCTGGGAATCACTGCCTGGGCTTCGCGCCTCTCCGGCTCCTCCGCGTCCTATTTCGCGGCCAACCGCCGCGTCAGCGCCTGGCAAAATGGCGTCGCCGTAGCCGGTGATTACATGTCCGCCGCATCCTTCCTCGGCATCGCCGGCCTGATCGCTTTCTTTGGTTACGACGGCTTCATGTACTCCGTCGGTTTTCTAGTCGCCTACCTCACCGTCCTGCTCGTCGTAGCCGAGCCTCTGCGCAACACCGGCAAGTACACCATGGCAGACGTTCTCGCCTACCGCCTGCATCCTCGCCCCGTCCGCGCCATGGCCTCGCTCAGCACCATCACTGTCAGCACGTTTTATATGATTGCGCAGATGGTCGGCGCCGGAGCGCTGGTCGCGCTGCTGCTGAAAGGTTCCGGCATCAGCTTCCGTCTCGCCGTCACCGGCGTAGGAATCCTGATGATCGTTTACGTCGTCTTCGGCGGCATGATCGCCACCACCTGGGTGCAAATCATCAAAGCCATTCTGCTGATCTCCGGCACGATTCTTCTCAGCTTCATGGTCCTGGCGCATTTCGGCTTCAGCCTCGGCGCTTTCTTCACCGCCGTCAGCCAGGTTCATTACCACGCGCCCGACGGCACAGAAGTCGTGAAAGATTTCCTCACGCCCGGCCTGCGCTATAAACCACCCTACGGCGCGCTCGATCTTCTTTCGCTCGGCATAGCCCTGATTTTCGGCACCGCCGGATTGCCGCACATCCTCGTCCGCTTCTACACCGTGCCCGACGCAAAAACCGCGCGCTTTTCCGTCGTTTGGGCCATGTGGCTCATCGGCATCTTCTACATCCTCACCACTTTTCTCGGCTGGGGCGCCGCCACCATCGTCGGCCGCGACTTTATCGCGAAAAATGGCGGCAACAATATGAGCGCGCCGCTGCTTGCGAACGCGCTCGGGGGCCCCATTTTCTTCGCATTCATTTCCGCCATCGCCTTCGCCACCATTCTCGCCGTCGTTGCCGGTCTCACCATCAGCGCCTCCACATCTTTCGCGCACGACGTCTGGACCAACATCATCCGTCACGGCCAGGAACACAATTCGGGAGAAGAGCGCCGCGTCGCGCGCATCGCCGCATTCGTTGTCGGTGCAATTTCCATCGCCATCGCCATCGTCCTGGGCCCCACGGCGAACGTCGCGTTCCTCGTAGCGCTTGCTTTCGCCGTCGCCGCTTCCGCGAATCTTCCGGTGATCCTGTTCTCGATTTTCTGGAAGCGTTTCAACACCGCAGGTGCGGTAGCAGGACTCGCCACCGGCCTGCTCGCTTCGATCGTCCTGATTTTCCTCGGCCCCAGCATCATGACGGTTGACGCTCCCACGGTCGCACCCGCCGCGCGTCACATAATCCAGCACGCCCCGATTTTCCCGCTCGAAAATCCCGGCATCCTCAGCATCCCGCTGGGATTCATCGGCGCATTTCTCGGCACAGTGCTCAGCAAACGTGACCCCGCAGGCGAAGAAAAATTCGCCGAACTCCAAGTCCGCGCCAACACCGGCCTCGGTGCCGAAAAAGCCGTCGCCCACTAGGGTTTCTAGGGGCGGTTCACGAACCGCCCCCGCCAGTTGATAATCCGCACACGCGCCCCGCCTTCCCCGTCGCTCGCGCCGCTCCCTGCGTTATCATGGCTTGCGAACAATTTCGCGAACCCTTGAAGCCTTCCCTCATCATCCACGGCGGCGCCTGGAACATCCCCGACGAATCCGTCGCAGACTGCCGCGCCGGCATCCAACGCGCCCTCGAAGCCGGATGGAAAATCCTCTCCAACGGCGGCGCCGCCATTGACGCCGTCACATCAGCCATCGTAATTCTGGAAGACGATCCCACCTTCGACGCAGGCTTCGGCTCGCACCTGAATACCGAAGGCCACGTCCAGCTCGACGCCATCCTAATGGACGGCGGCACGCTGAAATCCGGAGCAGTCGCCGCCGTCGAGCACATTCACAATCCCATCCGCCTCGCGCGCAGCGTCCTCGAACACAGCGAACACATGATGCTAGTCGCCGCAGGCGCGGAAAAATTCGCCGAAGAACACGGCATCGCCCTCTGCCCTCCCGAAGATCTGATCCACGAACGCGAACGCATCGCCTGGCGCCGCTGCCTCAGCGATTCGCACGCCGCCGAACATCATCTCGGCCACGAATCCGGCACCGTCGGCGCCGTCGCTCTCGACGACGAAGGACATCTCTTCGCCGGAACTTCCACCGGCGGCACCTGCTGCAAACTTCCCGGCCGCGTCGGCGATTCCCCTCTGATCGGCTGCGGCTGCTATGCAGACGCCGAAGCCGGCGGCGTCTCCTGCACCGGCCACGGCGAAGGGATAATGAAAATCGTAATGGCCAAGATGGCCACCGACCTCCTGCTCGATCAGCGCGTCCTGCTCTCGCATCGCAAAAAGGCCGGCCCGCTTTCGCTAGCACAAGCCGTGGCCGACGCCTGCATTCGCAAACTAGCCCATCGCGTCCACACCACCGGCGGCCTAATCCTCCTAGATCGCCAAGGCCGCCCCGCCGCCGCCTTCAACACTCCCCGCATGGCCTACGGCTACATAGAAGAATCAGGCAAATTCCGCATCGCCCCGTAACATCCTCCCTAATCCACGCTTTTTTTCCTTGACCTCCCAGTGGCCTCCTGTTTACGCTGTACCCGCAACCTGCTAGATTGACCGCGCCGTGTCTCCACGTATCGCAATCCGCTCCCGCGTTCCGCCGCATCCTTCCGCTATCTCGCTCATCCAATCGCGCGGGGCAATCTGTGCTAAAACGAATCGAACTTAAGGAGAAAACCATGGCCATACGCGATGCACTGCTTGCCGAATTCGACCACGAAATGATCAGCACCCGCCAAACTCTGGAACGCGTCCCCGAAGGCAAACCCGACTGGGCCCCCCACGAGAAATCCATGAAAATGGGACGGCTCGCCGGACACCTGGCCGAACTTTCCGGCTGGGCAGCGACCATCATTAATCAAGATGAATTGGATTTTCGTCCAGCGGGCGCGCCACCGATGCCGCCGCTGGTGATGATTTCGCAGCAGCAACTTCTTGATACGTTCGACAAGAAAGTTACTGAAGCCCGCGCGGCGCTCAGCAGCGCCAACGCCAGCGACGAACACCTGATGAAGAACTGGAAGCTTCTGGGCGGCGGACAAATCATCATGGTCATGCCCCGCGTCGCATTCCTGCGCGGCTTCGTGATGAATCACATCGTTCATCATCGCGCCCAGCTGGGCGTCTATCTCCGCATGAACAATGTCCCGGTGCCCAGCGTCTACGGCCCCTCCGCCGACGAAGGCAAAATGTAAGCCCGGTTTTGACTTGCATCTGTAGCGGCCGCTTCGTCCCAGCCTTTTCGGGACGAAGCGGGCACGCTTTTCGGTTTCTCCGCTCTCTGCTCCAGCGTCTGCCTGCTTCCTTGCTTCCTTGCCTCCCTACCCCGCCGCCTCCAGCGCTTCCGCCATCTCCAGCAATTTCCGCACCGTATTCCAATTCCTCCCGGTCGAAGCAATCTTCAGCGTCCGTTCCACCGTCGCCATGGGCAACGTCGGTCGCGCCATGCCATTCGGAAAATAAATAAAAAGCTCCCGCCCGCTCACGCGCAATTCTTGCGGCGCGCACTTGATCTTCAAAACCTTGTCGAGCGCATCCGCCGCCGGGCTGCTCGCGAGAAACGCCACCAGCAATCTGCTCGCATCAATACCCGACCGCTTCGCGAACGGATTGCGCACAATCACCTCGCGCAATTCCGGCGCTGTGCGCACGATCACACTCGGACGAAATCCGAAATTCCGCTCGATCCCCCTCTCGATCCGCGCCCCGGCTGTCGCCAGATCCCGCTTGTCCGCGCGGCACACCACGTTGCCGCTTTGGATTAACGTCTGCGCGTCGCGAAATCCCAACGACTCGTACACCGCGCGCAATTCGTCCATCTTGATCTTGTTGTGGCCGCCCACGTTCACGCCGCGCAACATGGAGACAATCACGCTCATCGTGCCGCGCAGTATATCGCAACTTTCCATCGGGGAATTACGCGCGGCTGCTAAAATGCGCAAGACGGGCCCCGCTGTTGCCATGACCACTGAACCCCTGTCGCCATCGGACCATCACATCCGTCGCACCTTCGCGCTTTTGGAAACCGCGCTGTTTCTCATTCTCGCTCCCGGCTGCGTCGCGGGACTGGTACCCTGGTGGATTTCCCGCTGGCACTTCCGCGCGCCGTTCGCCGGCTACGCGCCGCTGCGCGCAATCGGCGCCGTGTGCATTGCCGTCGGCACCTACGTCATCCTCGATTCCTTCGCACGATTCGCGCTGCAAGGGTTGGGAACGCCAGCACCCGTCTTTCCCACGCGGCACCTGGTGGTGAAGGGTTGCTATCGATACGTTCGCAATCCGATGTACGTGGCTGTGGGCGCCGTGATTCTGGGCCAAGCGCTGCTGTTCGGCGACATTCGCGTCTTCGAGTACGCCCTCTTCTTCTGGTTTCTCGCGCACTTGTTTGTCCTCGTCTACGAGGAGCCTACACTGCGCAAGACTTTCGGCGCCGAATACGATATCTTTCGCGCGAACGTTCCGCGCTGGATCCCGCGCCTCACTCGCTGGCGCGACAACACAGAATCACGCCGCGCCTAGCCCAAGTTCCGCAGTTTGAAGAATAAATACCTGTGTTTTCAATACGGACATGCCCGAGTCTTCACTACACTTGGGCCATTTCCAGCGAATTGGGGAGATGCAGATTCAAGTGTCGCAACAGTATCGCCTGGTGCTCAGTCGGTCGACTGATGCAGCGCTTGCGGATGATTACTCCGTTGCGCGTTGGTAACACGACGTCGACCAGGGTGATGTCCGCCAATTCCTGGAATACTTTTCGTGGTTCGTTGCCCAACCCAGCGCGTTGACAGAGTTGCGCCAGCGTCTTCCACAACACAAAGGCCAGAAAGCACACCAGGATGTGTGCTTCCACCCGCTCTTGTTTCTGGTGCCAGATCGGTCGCAGTTGCAAATCCGTCTTCTGGATGCGGAACGCGGCCTCGGCCTCGGTCAACTGCATGTAGGCACGCCAGAGTTCTTCTGGGCTCCAGTCCGTCACGTTGCTGCGCAACACATAACAACCCTCACTGAGTTGTGCCCACTCCCGCCAGCGATCGATTCTTTTCCAGCGACACTTCGCAAAACCGTCGGTATCGGGATCGATCTTGACCTCAAACGCTCCCGCTGCCCGAGAGTTCTTGCCCAGTAATCGCCCCACCCGCTGCCCCACAGCGGCCGGCAGTTGTTTGCGCTTGGCGCAGCTGGCCACGATCTTTTCCAGCCCCTCCTCGATGCGTTTCTCAAAGCGCTCATGCATGGCCTGCTCTTTCTCTTTCCGCTGCGCACTCCGGCACAGAAGAAATACTTCTTCCCCACCGGGGGCCGGACACAAACGCACCTGCAGACCTTCCCGCACTTGATTCCAGTCTTTGGCGCGCAGTTCTCCCTCGAACCGTTTCAGCATGCCCTTCGGTGTCCCCACGATGTACCGTCGCTTGGCTTCCTTCAAAAACCGCACGTTCTCTTCGCTCACCATGCCGCGATCCAACACCCAGATACGGTTCGCTTTCCCGTACAGTCGTTCGATCCGCTCCACGATTTCTTCCAGTGTGGTTCCGTCGTTGCGGTTCCCGGTGAACAACTGGTAGCCCAAAGGCATTCCTTCGCGGCTTACCACCAGAGCAATGTTCACCTGCTTGCAGTCGGGGCGGTGATCGCGCGAATAACCCCGCTGAGCCAATTCGTTCCGCTTGGCCTCGCCTTCGAAGTACGTACTGGTGACGTCGTACAACAACAGGTCGTAGTCCAGATCGAATAGTTCTCCCAGGCGATTCTTCAGATGTTTTTCCAGCTCTTCCTTATGCGGCAGGAGTCGATCCAGAGAGCGGTAGAGTCGGTCTTCATTGACCTTATGAGCGGGCACGCCCAGCAGATCGCTTAACGCACTTGCTTCATAGAATCGTTCCGCGATATGCAACTCGCTGGAGGGATCACAGAGCCGTGCCAGGATTAGGATCTGCGCCATCACCGGCCAGGAAATCTCTTCTCGTCCCGCAGGGAGAGTTCGTTCCAGAAAATCGAGCAGTCCCACTTGCTGACACAACTCCTGCCCGATCCAAGGACCGCCAAACGCCCGCTTCCGTTCGATGGCGATCCGCTTCAGATCGACTTCCACCCACTGCGGTTCGATGTCCCGGAATAATCCTCGCTGAGCAACAGCGGTAGCACCTGCGGCTTGTTGATGAATGCCCAGACGCCCTGCCGCATCCATCTCACCGAGGTAGGCCACCACGCGCTGCCGTGGGCCTCGCGACGAACGATAACTCTCGACCAGCGCCCAGTAGCCATGGCGCTTGCCATCCTTGTTGCGATAGCAGCGACGCAAGTACATGCATCGATCCTACGCATGGCTACTCCACTTTCAAGAGGGTTGGTCTTCACTACAAAGACTTTTTCGCGGGACACGCAATACTTCCTGAGGACTCGCACTGAGGATAGGAAGGTTAAGAAATCTGTAGATTCGAATTACTCCGAAAATGTGCTCAAAAAATAATCAAATCACCTCAGACTGCGGAAGGTGGGCTAGCCCAATCCACCGCGCCTATGCCGCAATAATTTCCCACCGCTAGCGCGGAAAATCCGCCGGAAGCTGCGGTTCGCTGAACGCATTCCATTCTGAGTAGTCGCTGACGCCTTCCTGGCTCGTCCCCGGCGCCGTGCGGCGCGTCTCGCGCGGTAAATGGTCCTTTTCGTTAACGCACATGGAAAATCGAAATTCCTTTTCCGACGTATCGTGCGGAGTCGCAACCGCAATTTCATAATCGCGGCAAGACTCGCCTGCGACGCTCCGTACCCCGCCGCGCCGCACACTTCCATCGCTAACGAAAGCCTCGTACGGCAGCGAGTTATCGTCTGATCCCAAAGAACCCTGGTCGCATTCGAATATGGGCAGCGAGCCTTGCCCGTTGCCCTTGCCCAAAACCCACTGACCGTCCACGCGCCCATACGACCGTCCAAAGTAAATGATCGAGTCCAGAACCCTAGGGTTACCGTTCTGATCCGTGGCTCCGCGAATTGTGTGTTGAAAGGCGGGGCAAAACGTATCGATATCAAAAGTCTCCGCCGGGGAGGCGGGAAAGTAGTGCAGGCTGTGATAATGCCAACTCTTCGCGCTGGCAGCAGCTTTCTGTGAGCGTTCCATCTCTCGCATTGGAGAGTGCCGCCAATTCCACCATCCTAGCCCCGCTGCGAGCACGATCAGCACAACCGCCGCCGCGATCCACTTTCCCATCAGAGACCTCCCTGGCGATAGCCGCTGGCCGCATTGCGGCGATGCCCCACGAGCCGGACGCTCTGCCGCTATGCCGGCTCATCACTTTCCGTTTCGCCGGAAACACAATACACGCAGGGATAGCGCACACGCGGAACAACTTTTCGCCAGGTTGTCATTTTCCGTCCAACCCGGACGATAATACGCGCGAGGGCGCTCCGCCCTTCGGTTTCTGAAGGCCGGAGCTTTTGCGCAGCCAGCCGTGCCCGCTTTTGATTTGCCTTTGTAGCAGCCAGCTTTAGCTGGGCGCCTTTGCATTGGAATTTGGCCAACGCCCGCCAAACGCGCAACTCGCTTGCACGAACTCTTTGAAGGAGTAACTCGATGCGTCATTCCGAAGTTGCGTTTCCATCCGTCGCATCGCGGCGACATTTCCTGCGGTCTGTTTCGCTGGCTGCCGCTTCGACTTCGATGTTTCGCGCGGCGCAGGCTGCGCCAGCAGCTGCGCCTGTCCCGCTCGCGCTAAAAATCGTCGCAAGCTCCACGGATGGAGAGTTCGACGCCGCACGCATGCGCGCCCTCGCTGCCTGGACTGGGCAGACTTTGCAGACGCCGCATCCAGTGCCCTTCGGCGCGGAGATCGGGCACACCGAAACCGGCGAGCGGCTGATGCGCGCGACCAATGCCGTCGGAGAAGAACACGATCCTAGCGCGCACGCCGAAGTCCGCACCATTCGCCTCGCTTGCGCCGCGCTCAAATCGCCTTCCCTGCGCGGCTACACGCTCTACACCACATGCGAGCCTTGCCCCATGTGCATGGCCTGCGCGCTATGGGCGCGCATGGATCGCGTCGTGTACGGCGCCACGATCGCCGACGCCGCGCGCTTCGCCCGTCAAATTCAGATTCCCGCCACCGAAGTCGTAAAGCGTTCGGACATGACCTGCGTCGTAGATGGGCCCATCGAACGCGACGCGTGCTTCGCGCTCTTCACCGATCCCAACATGCAGAAAACTTTCAAGCTTTGGAATTCGGAAAAACCTTGAATAGGGTCGGCGGCGCTCCCAGGCGCTCGTTGCGGTGGCTGGCGTCGCGCGTATCGCTTTTACATCGAATCTGCGTTCTTAGAATCGTGAGGCAGGCTGGAGGAGTCCAAGTCAATTGGCAGCCTTTGGCTCAGCCGGCTGCTTCCCTGGGAGGATTCACTATGCTGTTCGACTTCGCCACCATTCCCGCGCGCGAGCGCTACAAACTCATGATCTCGACGATTGTACCGCGACCGATTGCGTGGATTGTGACGCAAGATTCGCACGGGCAGTTAAACGCAGCCCCATTTTCTTTCTTCAACGCCCTCGCCGGCGATCCTCCGGTAGTAGGGATCGGCATCGGCAGTCACGATCCAGTGCGGCCGAAGGACACGCGCCAGAATATCCGCGACACGGGCCAGTTTGTCGTGAACCTCGTCTCGGAGGAGCTTAGGGAGCTGATGAACATCACCGCGATCGAATTCGAGCGCGGCGTAAGCGAACCGCGCGAGGCTGGACTTACCACCATCCCGAGCGTCCACGTGAAGCCTCCGCGCATCGCCGAAAGTCCCGTCTCCATGGAATGCGAGCTGATGCAAATCATCGAGTTCGGAACGGAAAGCGCCCTCGTTCTGGGCCGCATTCTAGCGATGCACGTACGCGACGAGGCAGTCATCGATCCGGCGAAACATCACATCGACACGCCCCAGCTGAAACTGATCGGCCGCATGCACGGCGCCGGGTGGTATGCCCGGACCTCGGACCTCTTCCGGATGGACCGAATCCCGCGCGACGCCTGGAAGCTACGCGACGCCAAACTGGAAAGTAAGTAGCGCGCCGGAATATGCGGGTTCCTGCGGTTGAATCCGTAGCTCGGCGGCGACGCGCAATCGCCCTAGCGAAAACGCGCGCGGCAAACCTCGCTCCGTGCAGTGCGGCAGCGAGCTCCCGCACTCGAAGATGAATGGTGACGAACCATCGTCCGTACTTCTACGAATAGCGCCAAAATTCACCGTGTGTTAACGTCAGTCGGGGCACTCTTCAAGCCTCCGAAGGTCGCAACATGCTTGGTCTGGCGCAAACTCAGGCCTCCGCCACCGCCACCTACCTCCAGCCCACCCAAAATCAATCGCTAGCGAAACAAAATCGAAAGCCATCGCAACTCACTGAAAACAATCACCAGCGACCCAAATCAATCGCTCGTTTTTGTCGTGTTTTTCCCGACTACAGCCCGCGTCGCAGTTCCCCTTCAGCGTATCGCTACGACGAGCTTCCACCGGCCCGTGTCGCTAGCAAGTTAAAATGTCCGCTTTTTAGAGCACGCGATATGTCCGGTTTGAGGTTGAGAGAGCATCGCCGCCGTGACTGTGGGAAAGTGGGAATCCCGCGCTTTGGGCGGGATTTCCAAGCGAGGTGGGAAAGTCCGAAGGACTTTTCCACAGAGCGTCTTTTCCACAGTCTTCCCCCGCCCGTTTCGCTTCGTCTCTGGCAGGCAGGGCCATCCCTGCGCGTTATAGCGACCCACCGCGTGAGGCCCATAGTAAATGCTCCAGCTCTGATCGAGATGTTCGCAGACGGTGACGGAGCATCCCGCGCGTGTTCCTCTCCAGCGCGTCGCTTCGATCTGCAGCGTTTTCCCACCCACCACCACCGTGTTATCTCGGCTCACCACCCGCACCTGCTGCACCGAGAACCGCACATCCAGATCCTTCCTTTGGCACGGCAGAAACGCGCTACCCGCCTGCAATGCCGGCACCTGGAAGCGCTGATTGAACTCGGCCGTGTACTCCTGCTCCAGAAAAGCGTTGGCTTGCTCCAGCGTGCTCATCCCGCGCAAGCGCAATTCCTGAGGCAAGCGCCCCTGCCAGGTCCCGAAGCCTCGCTCCGAACGCCCGCGCGCTTGCGGGGAGTAGGCCGGGATCATCCGAATCCCCAGCTCCTTTAAAGCTCGTCCCACTTGCGTCAGCCGTTCCGGATCGACCTTCCCTCCCGCTCGAGGCGTCCAAAAGAAGTGACTGGTGCGGTCGCTGTACAGGGCGCAGAAAATTCCTTCCTGCTCCACTACCTTGCGCAAAGCTCCCAATACCGTCATCGTCGATTCCTCTTCCACCAGCTGCGCGTAATAGATCCGGCTCGTCGCATCGTCCAGTATCACCAACAGGTCATACCAGCGATCATCTTGAAACCAGTGATGCCGGCTCCCATCGATGTGCAGCAGCATCCCCGGTAGGGGGCGGCGCTCCCGCTTGCGTCGATGCACCCCGCGCTTGCGCTCCCGGCTCACCAGGCCCGCTCCTTGCAGGGCCTTCTTTACCCAGCTGTAGCTCAAGTGAATCTGATGCTGGCTCCCCAACTTCTCGTGAAAGTGCCGCACGTTCAGATCGAAATATTTCTCCCGATACAGACGGAACACCTGCTCGACCACCGCCAGCGGCACCCGCCTGGGACTGGGCTTCCCCAGTCGCCGATCCAGCAACCCGTCATAGCCATACTCCTTGTAGCGCCAGTGCCACCGCCGCATCTGTCGGTCGGTGATCCCGATGATCTCGGCTGCTTGCCACCAGGTAATCTTCTTCGCTAAAGCTCGCAAGATCACTTCTTGAATCTTCATCGTCCGCTCCAGGGCGGCCATCGGGTAGCAGTTCATGCATGCATCTTGCTCCCTGGCCGCTTCTACGAAAGCGGACATATCGTGTGCTAATTAGACCGGACACATCGTGTGCTAACGACAAGCTTCCACCGGCCCGTTGTATCCCCGCTCGCCCCTGTGCTAGCATCCGGGTTTCCGCAGGGTCATGCGCGCAGCCGCCGGGGGGCGGCGCCGTGATGATGTTCGCCTCGCTTTACATGTCGGATTGCACGTCTGTTTTATCCCTATACGAAATGCCTATCCGGAGCTGTTTGCGCCGAAAAAGGCATATGTGTCATCCCGAGCGCAGCGAGGGATCTGCTTTCTCATTTCCCTTTTCCAATTTCGCTGTTCCATTTTCTGCTTTCAATTCCTCCGA
The DNA here is from genome assembly GCA_963786205.1 of uncultured Acidobacteriota bacterium. Taxonomy (GTDB): domain Bacteria; phylum Acidobacteriota; class Terriglobia; order Acidiferrales; family UBA7541; genus Palsa-295. The sequence continues at coordinate 94,579 of CAWAYG010000005.1, read as the reverse complement.
GGTGAAAAATGAAAAACTACAACACTGATTGGATCCGCAACGTTGGCATTGTCGGCCACGGCGACACGGGGAAAACCCAGCTGGTGTCGTCGTTACTGCACACGGCGGGGATGACGCCGCGGCTGGGAAAAGTCACCGAAGGCTCGACCACCACCGATTGGGACGAAGAAGAGGTGGCGCGCAAGATATCGATCAACACGGGCGTCGCGTATGCCGAATGGCAGGCGCCGGCGCAGCCGGAAAAGACCAAAATCAATCTCCTCGATACCCCGGGCTATTCCACTTTCATCAACGAAACAAAATCGTCTCTGATTGCCGCCGATGCCGCGCTGATCGTGGTGGACGCTGCCGCGGGAGTGCAGGTGGTCACCGAAAAAGTGTGGGACTACGCGACCGAGTACGATTTGCCACGCGCGTTCTTGTTGAATTGGATGGACCGCGACCTCGCGAGCTTCGAGCGCGCCCTCGATTCCGTGCAGCAGGTTTTCGGGCGCTGCGTCGTGCCGATTCAACTGCCGATCGGCTGGGAAAAAGGATTTCGCGGCGTTGTAGACCTGATCACCATGAAGGCGCTGATCTACACGCCGGATGGAAACGGGATCGCCAAGATCGAAGAGATTCCGCAGGCATTGGCGGACGAAGCGAAGCTGGGGCACGAAACGCTGGTGGAAATGGTCGCGGAAGGCAACGACGCGTTGCTGCAGGAATTTTTCGACCAGGGCACGCTGCCGGTGCACGACCTCGTGATCGGTTTGCGTGAAGCGGTGCTCGCGAAGCGGTTGTTTCCAGTGATGCTCAGCTCGGCGCTGCACAATATCGGCAGCGACGCGGTGCTGAATCTGATGGTCGCGATTTTTCCTTCGCCCGCGGCGCGCGGCAAAATTGTGTGCCACAAGACGGCGGATCATAAAGGCGAGACGATCGAACGCGCCATCAGCGACTCCGGCCCGCTATCTGTATTTGTGTTCAAAACGCTGGCGGATCCTTTTGCCGGGCGCATCACTTATTTCAAGGTGATGTCTGGCGTGCTGAAAAATGATGCGACACTCGTGAATTTCAATCGCGGCACGCAGGAAAGATTTCAGCACATCCAGGTGATGCAGGGAAAAACGGGCACGGAGGTGAGCGAGCTGCGCGCTGGTGATATCGGCTCCATCGCGAAATTGAAGGAAACCACCACCGGCGAAACGCTCGGCGATAAGAACGCACAGATTTTCTGCGCGCCGGCGCGGATTCCGGAACCTTCGATTACGTTTGCGGTGGAACCGAAAACGCGCGCGGACGAGGATCGCATCGGCGTTGCGATTCACAAAATTCTGGAAGAGGATTTGGCGCTGCGCTTTGGGCGCGATCCGCAGACCAAGGAATTCTTGCTGAGCGGTGCCGGGCAACAGCACATCGAAGTGGTCGTGGCGAAACTGCGCAAACGCTATCACGTGGAATTGATGATTCATCCGCCGAAAGTTCCCTACCGCGAAACGATTCGCGCCAAGGCTGACGCGGAAGGCAAACACAAAAAACAGACCGGCGGACACGGGCAGTTCGGGCTATGCCGCATCAAGCTGGAACCGCTTCCGCGCGGCAAGGGCATCGAATTCGTGGACGACGTTTTCGGCGGAGCGATTCCCAAGAACTGGATTCCGTCAGTGGAAAAAGGCGTGCGCGATTCCGCCGAGCGCGGCTACCTGGCGGGATTCCCGGTCGTGGATTTCCGCGTGAGTTTGTACGACGGCAAATATCACGACGTGGATTCCAGCGACATGGCATTTAAGATCGCGGGCTCGCTGGCGTTTAAGGAAGCGATGAAGCAGGCGCGTCCCGCGTTGCTGGAGCCGATCATGCAGGTCGAAGTGTACGCGCCCGATCAGTATTCAGGCGACTTGATGGGGCACCTCAGCGGGCGACGTGGGAAAATCAGCGGCAGCGAAGCTCGCGCGGGCAACGTGGTAATCAAGGCGCTGGTGCCGTTTTCAGAAATGCTCAGTTACGCCAATGAATTGATTTCACTGACGCAAGGGCGCGGAAGTTACTCGATGGAATTCTCGCATTACGACTACGTGCCGAATGAAATCGCGGAAAAAGTGATCGCGGCGCACAAGCCCCATCATGCGGGTGATGAGAGCGGCGAAGAGAACGGCAAGTCGGCTTCAGCCTAGTCGGAAGCGCCGGATTTCGCGCCGCTGTTGTGGTGCGGGATCAGGCGCGCGAAAAATTCTTCAATTGCACGAAACGGCGAGGGCCTACCTTCGGGCGCGGCTGCCGTCTGCGCAGCCACAGCTGGCGCAGTAGTGGATGGCGCGACTGACGATTGCGCCGCGGCGGCCTGCGTCGTTGTGGCGTGCTCGGTGGCTTCAGGCGCGGCTGCGGGCTGCGCGGCTGTTTGTGCATCGGCAGCTGGCGCGGGGGTGCTTTGCGCCGACGCGGACGTGGATGCGGTTTGGGCTGGCGCGGATGTAGCTTGCGCAGTTGCGCCTGCCGTTTCTGAAACCTGCGCTTCAGCAGGCTGCGTCGACCTCGATGCAGAAGCAGTTTGCGCCTGCGCGGATACGGTTTGCGTCGGCTGCGCGGTCGCCGCCTGCGCGTAAGCTGCTCGCGTCGATGTGCCCTGCGCAGTCACGGCTGGCGTTGCCGACGATTCCGTCGTTCCGGGCTGCGTCGATGCGGATGCTGTTGCGGGTGCTATTTGCGCTGGCGCAGGCGCGGTTTGCGCCGGGATGGACGCGTTCTGCGCTTTGGGGCCTTCGCCTTGTTTGTACTGACCGCTGCGGCCTGGCGTTCCGCCTGGGCAGCCCACGCCATAGCAAGGTCCACTAGCCCGGAATAGGTCGCAACCCGCCAGGGAGATAGTTGACATGCACAGAACCAGCACAGCGCTGAGCTTGTTGCTCATCGTTTCCTCTCACGAAGTCTGCTAGTGCGCGACGACAAGGCCGGAGCTATAGCCTGATGATGGCATGGAAAGGCGGCCGCCAAGAGAATTCCAGCGAAGGTGTAGGCGAAAACAGCAGCAAATAGAAGGCGAAACCCGGAAGGCGGACGGGGAAACCCGCGGGTTTTTAGGAGAATCGGGGTAGAAAGAACCCCGTGTGACGGCGATGTTCGTCGAAAGCCGGGCCGAATTCAGCTGCCAGGAACGATTCTTCCGTGCGTGCTTTGCGGGTGAATCCGACGAGGAACATGGCGACGGCGAGGAGGCCACGGTATTCGCCGATCAGGAGCGCGGTGCCGAGCGTCGCGAGTAGCAGCCCGGTGTAAATCGGGTGGCGAACGTGGGCATAGGGTCCGGAGCGGATGAGCTCGTGGCCTTCTTTGATCTGGACTTCGGCGCTCCAGTCTTTGCCGATGGTGCGGCGGGCCCAGATGGCAAAGAGGACCCCTGCGACGCAAACGACGCTGCCGACCCAGGAGATCCACCATTGATCCGGGACGAATCGATGATTTAACGGACCCCAGTTCGGATTTTCCTGATCGAGGAGGAAGAACCCAGCGGCCATGAAGACGATGTGGAGCACGCGCTCGGCGGGATTCTGGCGCTTCGCGGTTCTTTTTACGCCGAAAGCTGCGACGAGCCAGTAAAGCGCAAAGAGAACCCAAGAACCGTAAACAATCTCTGAGGGCGTTACTTGCATGGGTGCGGGCTCCGGCAAATCTAAGTCGGCGAACCGGCGACGCGGTCCGTTCACGATATCGCGCGCTCGGAATATCTGGCAGCGGTGCCGCGCTTCGCAGCTCAGCGCAGCGCGAGATATTGTTGCGTACTCTAAGAGCTTTGCCAACCGCGTCGTCGCGGGGAAGCGGAGGCGTGTTGGGCTCCGCCAAATTGGAGCTTGTGATTGTTTGAGCGGCTACGGCAAGCTGGCTCGCCATGAAAAAACCTGTGAAGGCCCGCCGCCTGGCGGATGCCACGATTGCTATTCACGCCGGTGAGGATAGATTTCATCGCAGCGTGCCGGTGGGAACCGCGATCGCGCGCACTTCAAATTTTACTTTTGCAAACACGGAAGAATTGAAGCTGTGGGCCGAGGGAAAACGGCCGGCGTACATCTATACGCGTTATGGAAACCCGACGCTGGCTGTGGCGGAGGAAAAAATCGCGACGCTGGAAGGAGCGGAAGCCGCGATCGTGACGGCTTCGGGGATGGCCGCGATTTCCAGCGCGTTGCTGACGGTGCTGAAGACCGGCGACGAAGTGATTGCCACGCGCGCGCTGTACGGCGGGACGTATCGGCTGATGCGCGACGTGTTTCCGCGGCTGGGGATTGTGGTGCGTCATGTGGAGACGGACCTGGCGGAAATCGAGCGGCTGGTGAACCCGCGCACGAAAGTGCTGTACATCGAGACGCCGACAAATCCTACTTTGCGTTTGGTGGATTTGCAGAAGGCGATCGCCTTCGCGAAAGAATGGGACCTGATTTCGCTGATTGATAACACTTTTGCCAGTCCGGTGCTGCAGAAACCGATTGCGATGGGATTTAACCTGGTGATGCACAGCGCGACGAAATATCTGGCGGGACATTCGGACGTGATTGCGGGAGTCGCGGCGGGGAGTCATGCGTTGGTCGGGAAGATTCGCGACACGATTATTAATTTGGGCGGGTCGATGGACCCGGAGGCCGCATTTCTGTTGATCCGCGGGATGAAAACTCTGGAACTGCGGATGCGGCGGCAGTGCGAGACGGCTTTGACCATCGCGCGAGCTTTGCAGAAGCATCCGAAAGTTTCGAAGGTGCATTACCCGGGGCTGGCTTCGCATCCGGATCATGCGTTGGCGAAGCGGCAGATGAAGGGTTTTGGGGCGATGTTGGCTTTCGATTTGAAGGGCGGGTTGGCGGCAGCGCGGCGATTTTGCGATCGGACGCGCGTGTTCTTGCTGGCGGTGAGTTTGGGCGGCGCGGAATCTTTGGTGGTGCTGCCGATGTATTCATCGCATTACCGGATGTCGGTGGCGGAACTGCATGCGGCAGGAGTAGAGCCGGGGACGGTGCGGGTTTCGATTGGGCTCGAGGATCCTGCGGATTTGATTGAGGATTTGCGGCAGGCGCTGACGTGAGGAACTTCTGCCACAGAGCCACAGAGAAAAACAAATACTACCGCCGAGACGCAGAGGACGCAGAGAAAACTGAAGACACATCCCCGAACCTAGTACTTCAGCGCCTGAAGACACGACCTACCAAAAATCTTGGCTTGCGGCGGCGCAGCGAGGAGCGCCGCCGCGAGTGCTTCCCCCCATTTCGAACCGCGAGATTAGAAGTTGAGCTTCGCGCCGATTTGGACTTGGCGGGCTCCGGTGGTGCCGTCGTTCTGGCCGACTTGAGAGGTGGAGTAGCCGAACAGGGAGTCCTGAATATTGGTGTCCGGCTTATTAAATTGAGTGCGGTTGAAGAGATTGTAGAACTCGAACCGCAGCTGAAACGTGAATTTTTCTTTGATGACAGTGTTTTTTGCAAGCGCGACGTCCCAGTTATTGATGCCGGGTCCGGTGAACTGATTGCGCAGGAGATTCGAAGGCATGTCGAACGGGATCGGCATGATGGTGGCATCGTCGGGGTTGAACGCGGCGAGATTGTAACCGGTGAAGACGCCTGTGCTGGGAATCACGCGCCCCGTCGCTGGAATGGTCTTCAGTGCCGCGGCGTTTATGACGGTGACGCGGTCGGCAAAGTTGGTGTGCAGAGTATCGACGGTGCCGAAAATGTCGTACGGGAGACCGGTCTGCCACGCGGAGATTCCGCTGATTTGCCAGCCTTCCAAGACGCGTCCGGAGACGCCGGCGGCGAAATGAGCGCGGCCGCGGCCGATGTTCGGCAGATAGACAAAGTTAATGACGCCGCGTTGGCGTGTATCGAAGCCCGAATTGCCTTTCTCCCGCCGCAGGTTGAAGGAATCCACGGGGAAATTGGTGTTGGAGATTGTGGGAACCAGAGGATCGGAAGCATCATCGAGCGCATGAGCCCACGTGTAGGAGCCCTGAATCTGCAGACCGTGGAAATTCTTTTCGGTGACTTGCAGTTGCAGGCCGTTGTACCAGGAGTGCCCGGAGGTCTGGTCGGTAAAAGCGTCGAAGAAGGCGTTGTTGTTCACGGCGTCAAACGGCAACACGGGTAATCCGGTGTTGGGGTTAGTAGATTCAGCGCCAAAATAAAGATTACTGAACTGCAGAGTGGATTCGGTGCACTGGTTCGCATTGGGAAAGGCACAGAAGGCTTCCAGTTGGGAGACCAGGGCGGGTTGTGGTGGGGCGCCATCCACCGCGCGAAGAATCCGCGTGCCGTGGTTACCGACGTAGTTCACATCCACGTTCAAGTTCTGTATCAGCTCGCGCTGCACACCGATATTCCAGGTGACCACGAGCGGTGGCTTGATATTGGTATCAAATAGATCGGGGAAAATTCCGGCGCCGTCTGGGACGACAGCAGAGGGAGTCAAATTTCCGGGAGCGAGCTGCGCCTGAAGTTGCGCGGCAGCTACCGGGCCGAAAGACGGCGTGGGTTGGTTGAAGACGCTGGGTTGGAACGGCGGATTGCCCCGAGCATCCGAGACCAGATTGCCGTAGATGCGGTCGCTGAATACTCCGAGGCCGCCGCGGACGGAGGTGCGTCCGTTCTTGAAAGGATCCCAGGCAAAACCGAAGCGAGGCTCGAAGTTCTTGTAGTAGTCCTTAAAGAGCTGGAGGCCGGTACCGGGACCGACGGGCTGGAAGGTAAAGGGCGCGGGACCGCTGCTGTCTTGGAAGAGCGTGGCGAAGTTGGCGTGGGCTTCGTACGGGACGCCGTACCATTCGTAGCGCAGGCCGTAGGTGAGCGTGAGATTCGATTTTATTTTCCAGCTGTCCTGCACGAAGCCGCCGACTTCGTGCTGCACGAAATTGAGTTCATCGGTCGCGTGGCGATCGCCGGCGCGATCGAAGAACTGCGTTTGCGCCTGAGCATTCACGAGAGCGAGCAAGGCGCCGACGGTGTCTTCAAGTTCATTGGAATCTACCCCCTTGTTTAGGTTCTGCAACGTGGCAATACCGCTGGCGCTGAAAATGTCGAAGGTAAACAGAGCGCGGGAATTGAAATTGGTGTTGTTGTTGGAGTAGACGTCGCGGACTTCGGCGCCCCATTTGAAGGTGTGCGATTTCATGACTTTGCTCATGGCGTCGTACCACTGGTACGTGCCTTGTTTGCTGGCTTGGTTATCGCCATCGCCAAGCGCCTGGCAACCGAAGCCGAACGGGCCGCCCTGGCCGCCCTGGAAGACGGGGAGCTTGAAGTCGGCGCCGCGACCTTCGCCGTCGGTGAAGCCGAAGCTGTCAAAAGTGGGGACGCCGCCGCAGCCGAAAAATTCGTTGATGCGGTTGGCGCCAAAGCGGAATTCGTTGATAAGACTGGCTCCGAAGGTGGAGGTGAGGCCGACGGAGAGACTTTGGATCTTGTCGATCTCGCTAACGTCACCCAGTCCGCCGGGCAGAAAATCGTTGTGGAAGGGGTTGGGATCACCGAAATAATTGTAGGTGTAACGGGCGTAGAGGCTGTGGTTCTGATTAATCTTGTGGTCAATCTTGAGGACGGCGTCTTCATCTTTCTCGCGCGATTCGCTGGGAAAGAAAAGCTGGCCGGTGATGCCGTCGGGATTTGCCTGGTTGGGAGCGGGATAGAGCGCCAGAATTCTTTGCATGACGGGATCGAGGCCTACGCCGGTAGCGTTGTTGCCCACGCCGGGAGTGGTGACGTTGATGGCCTGGCTGACACCGGTTTGCGGGTTGGTGTAGGTGAAGTTGCCGGATTTGAAAGCGGCAGTGGGCACGACAGTGGTGTTAGTTAAAGTGGTAACGAAGCGATCGCCTTGATAATTAAGGAAGAAGAAGGTCTTGTCCTTAATGATGGGCCCACCGATAGAGCCTCCGTAGAGGTTGCGGACATAGGGATTTTTGGCGGCGACATCCCCGGTGAGTGGATCGATCTGGTGATTGAAGTAATCGCGGGCGCCGAGCGCATCCCAGCGGCCGAAATAGAAGAGGTTACCGTGGAAATCGTTGGTGCCACTGCGGGTGATGACGTCAATGATAGCGCCGTTATTGCGGCCGTATTCGGGAGCGAAGTTATTGGTGAGGACGCGGAATTCTTGTGTCGCGTCTGGATTTTCGGCGATGAGGCCGCCGAGGGGGCCGGGAACGTCGGCGTCGTTGTTGTCCGCGCCGTCGAGCAGGAAATTGTTGTTGCGCTCGCGTCCGCCGTTGACGGAGACACCGCCTAGGCCGTCGGATTGGGTGACCCCAGGGCCGAGCAGGACGAGTTGGTAGGGATCACGGAGGATTAAGGGCAGTTCGGTCATCTGCGTGTGTTCGACGACGTTGCTGAGTGTGGCGGTTTCGGTGTCAATCTGCGCGACGTTAGCGGCGGCGACTTCGACCGTGGAAGACACGGCGCCGACTTCCAGCTTGGCGTCGAGCGTCAGAACCTGGTCAACCGTAAGAGCGACTTGGTCGAACTTGACGGCCTTGAAACCGGTTTTGGTGAAGGTGAAAACATAGACACCTGGCTGCAAGCTGGAGATGGTGTAGCCGCCGGTGTCGGTCGAGACGGTGGAGCGCGCGATGGAGGTCGCCGCGTTGGTAGCGCTGACACTGGCGCCGGCGACAGCCGCGCCGGAAGTATCCAGGACAGCTCCGGTAACCTTGGCGGTCTGCGCGCGGAGGATGGACGGCGCCGCGAGAATTCCCAGAAGGATTAAGAAACTACCGAGGCCCCCGTAAAGACGACGCCGAAAATTCATCCCGTTCCCCTTTTGCCGTTAGGCTCAGTCCTCAGGTGCAAATGTGTCGGACCAGCGATGCAATGACAGCAGCGGTTGCAGATGGATGGCCAGTGCTGGCCAAGAGCCTGTCACCGCTATAACGATTTGACTTAAAAAGGAATAACGGAAACATGAGGCGCGCATGTAAACGCGTTCGTACGAACGCTGGAAGCGGCGTATTGGCAGAACTATGATCTTCCGGACGAGCCCGATTTATTGAGGCGATCGTGTTTTGGCTATCCATCCGCGCCGCGCGGTGATAGAAGCCTGTTTCTTGCCGATGGTTTTTGGGCGGGCGCGAGGCTTGGCACAGGACCGGTCCCGAATTGGAATGTCCTGATTGTGACAATGGCTGGTACGGCAAGGCCATTGACCGGGGCGTAGGTAGTTCGTAATATTCCCATTACCCCTTAGCGGGGGTGAACGACGCGGCGCCGCGTTGGATGAAGCACGCTACGGACCCGAAGTTGCTTCGTAGAATCCTGCGGAGAAGTATTGCGCGTCGCAAGGGCGGACGAAGACGATGAAGCCGAGGGTCGTTGGCCAGGGGCACTTGTGCGGCTGGGCGGGCCGAGCGCGTTGGTTGAGCTGGGCCGGAATCGCTGCTGTGGCGACTCTATCCCTCACCGCCTGCAACGACACCGTCTCCAGTAAGCAAGTGAAGGCGCGGCCGCCGGCTGCGACTCCTGCGCCGATTCCCGAGTTCGTGCGCGAACCGCTGCCGTTTCCAGAGCACATCGTATCTTTGGCTTCTCTGTACGACACCCGCCCTGCGATTGACATCCTTATTGATCAGGTCCAGGTGATCTTCAACACCGCGCAGAAAGAATATAAGTCCGGGGATTTCGACAAGGCGCATGCGGATTACGACCGCGCAGTGGCGTTGATGCTGGCGAGCGGCTTCCAGGTGGATTCTGATCCGCGGCTTTCCGATCTTTTTGATCAGATCGGGGAGACGCTGCATTCCTACGAGCGCAGCGCGCTGCAGGATGCCGATGAGGAGGAAGCGGGTACCGGCACGCCGGCGCCGATTGACGCGCTGGCGGACATGACTTTGCCGCCGGGGGATCCGCGGCTCGCGACGCAGGCGGAAAAGGAATTGATGCGCGTGCCGCACGATCTGCCGCTGACTGTAAATGATTCAGTGCTGCAATATTTGAGTTTCTTTTCGACGCCGCGGGGGCGCGCGACAGTGGAGCATGGTCTTGATCGCTCGGGGCGCTACAACGACATGATCCGGCGCGTGCTGAAGGAAGAAGGCGTGCCGCAGGATTTGATGTACCTGGCGCAGGCGGAGTCGGCGTTCCAGCCGACGGCGGTATCGCGTGCGGGGGCGCGCGGGTTGTGGCAGTTCATGCCGTTCCGCGGCGAGGAATACGACCTGGACCGTACTTATTATGTGGACGAGCGCAGCGACCCGGAGAAGGCCACGCGGGCGGCGGCGCGGCACATGCGGGATTTGTACGATATGTTCGGCGATTGGTACCTCGTCATGGCGGCTTACAACTCAGGACCGATGAATGTGGTGAAGGCCGTCGAGCGGACCGGTTACGCGGATTTCTGGGAACTGCAGAGGCGCCATGCGCTGCCTAAGCAGACGCAGAATTACGTGCCGATTATTATCGCGCTGGCTTTGGTGGCGAAAGATCCTTCCTTGTATGGTGTGGAGGTGGCGCCGGAGAAGCCTGCACCGGTGGACGTGATTCATCCGGCGCATGCGATTGATCTGCGTTTGGTGGCGGACGCCACTGGCGCGGACTTGGATGATTTGCGCGAGCTGAATCCGGAGATGCTGCGCAGCGTGACGCCCAATGATCCAAATTTCGAATTGAAGTTGCCGGCGGGTTACGGCGAGAAATTGTTGAACGTGATCAATCAGGTGCCCGAGGACAAGTGGACTACGTGGCGGCTGCATACCGTCGAGCAGGGCGAAACGATGGCAGACATTGCGCGGCATTATCACGTGACCGTTGCCGGGATCGAAGCTGCGAACCACTTGGAAGCGCACGCGGTGGTGCCGGCGGGATTCATGTTGAACGTGCCGGCTGCGCCGCCGGCGGTGCGACTGGTGCATTATCGCGTGGTGCGCGGCGATACGCTGGAAGGAATTGCGGAGCGCTTTGATGTGAGCGTCGCGCAATTGAAACGCTGGAATAATATTCATGGCCCGAGCGCGCCGCGCGGTTCGCGCTTGAAAATTTATGCGGGAGGATCGCCGGAAGATTCCGCGCACGGTTCATCTGCTGCGAAATCTGCCGTGCATCCCGCTGCCAATGGTGATGCGACGGTTGCAGTGCGGAAGATTTCTGCGACGACGACAAGCGCTGGCGATAAGCCTGCGAGTGTGGAGCATCTTGTGAAGCAGGGCGAAACGCTCTACTCGATTGCGCACGCGTACAAGACCAGCGTGGAAAATATTCGCCAGGCCAATTCATTTCTGGGCGAGCGGCCTTTGCGAGCTGGGGATGTGCTGACCATTCAGCGTTGAGTGAGCTGCATTCGTTCCGTCCTGTAAACTACTTGTAATAAACAGCTTAATCGTTGATGTAACTTTTTGTTACCATGCCACTCTGGCGATTTCCTCAAATATTCTGTGTTGCGGGCGGTTTTCGGCGCCTTGCATCTTGACAAACTTCTGGTACTCCGTTTATAAGCGCGCAGGGCCTGATACGCTGCTTGTTAAGTCCGACACCCAGGGAGGGACGAATGTTTCACGCCAAACAACATGATGAAGAAGATGACGAGCTACCCCGCTACGAAGAGGAAGAGGGGGAAGAAGGCGCGGAACTCCCTCGCGGAGATATTGTAGAGGAAGTGGAAGAGATCATCGTCGAGGAGGAGCCGGACGGAGAGGAAGCCCCGGCGGCTGCTCCGAAGGCGAAGGCGCCAAAGAAAAAAGCGGCGAAGAAGAGCCCGCCGAAAAAGAAGGTCGTGAAGAAAAAAGCTGCGCCCCAGAAAAAAGCTGCGAAGAAGGGCAAGGCGAAAAAGGCGGCCAAGCGCAAGAAGCGGTAGCACTTTTTCCTTTCTTGCGAAGAAGGATCACGCGGGACTGGGCGTGCTACAAGGGCGTTGCGGTCCCGCGCTTTTTTGTGCCGCGCGAGATTTTGCGGCAACCCCCCGGCTCGCAAAATTCGGTTCCCTGTTTCTCTGCTTCCTGTTTCCCTGCTTCTTCATCTCTTCGCTGTGAAACTTGCCGTGTCGACTGGAATTGCGGTCGTGTTCTGATTCGAAACACGCCGCGCGGCCCGATGCGGCGGTGCACCTTTGCGGTACGTTCCCAGTTTTAAAATAATTCGCTTGCCGGGCGGGTTTATTGGCCGTGAGCATGGGCGCGGGATGGCGCTGGCGGTCGAACAGGTGCGCAGAATGCGGGGCGGGGCGCAATCGCATTTGCTGCGCTGCTCGAATCAGGCGTATTACGTGGTGAAATTCCAGAACAATCCGCAGGGGCTGCGGATCCTGGCGAACGAATTGCTGGGTACGAGATTGGCGGCGCGGCTGGGGCTGTCGGTGGCGGAACCGGAAGTGGTGGAGGTGCGGGCGGAGCTGATCGCCCACACGGAGGACCTGGTGATTCAGCTGGGGCGCGGGCGCGCTCCGTGCAAAGCCGGCAAGCAATTTGGTGCGCGGTAGCCCGGAAACCTGGCGCATGTGGCGCTGTACGATTTTCTTCCGGATGAACCGCTGCGCGAAGTGACCGACATCGCGGAGTTTTGTGGGATGCTGGTGTTCGACAAGTGGACCGGCAACACCAATGGGCGGCAGGCGATATTTTTTCGGGAGGCGGACGGGGCGGCTCGCAGTAGGGAACCGGGGGGCGGGTAGGGCGGCGCGTTCCTGCGCGCGGATGATTGATAACGGATTCTGTTTTAACGCCGGGGAATGGAATTTTCCGGATGCGCCGTTGCGGGGCCTTGATTCGCGGCACCGCGTGTATGAAGGTGTGCGCGGGATGGATTCGTTCGAGACCTGGATCGCGCGTGTGGAGCGAATTGAAGAGACGGCGCTCGAGGAGATCTACGGGCAGATTCCGCCGCAGTGGTATGACTGCGATACCGATGCTTTGGAGAAAATGCTGGAGCAGCTTTTGCGGCGGCGGAAGTTGGTGCGGGAGTTGATTGTGTCGGCCTGGAAATCATCGGCGCAGCCGTTTCCGAATTGGAAATAGCGGTGCGCAGAAGGGGTGCGGAGGGAAGTTTTTCGTTGTGGGATTCTGGACTGCGTCGAGCGGCCTGGGTGCGGCGCAGTGTGGCTCGTTTACGGGTGATGATTTTTGTCGGGCGCGAAAAAATCTGGGCGCAGCTGGGGCGCGCAGTTTGTGCATGACTTTTCGGCAAGGAGGTAAATCGTGTCACCAGGATCGACGGATCAAGAACCGGGCAAAATGTTCGAGTATCGCATTCTGCGTTACTTGCCCGATCAGGCGCGCGACGAGTGGGTGAATATCGGCGTGCTGCTCTAGGAATCTTCGGGGGCGCGCCGCGCAATGCGCCTGATCGAAGAGCCAGTGGAATTCGCGTGCGTGTGGAGGGTTTCACGCAGCCGGGCGATCCCGTGCGGCTCGACTACGGTTATCAGAACGGCGTGCGCGGATTCATCCAGTCGGTTTCCTTGCGGCGCGATTTGCCGCAGGCCAAGGCTTTGGCTTACACCGCCGGGTGCATTCACGCGCGCGATAGCCTAGCGGAAATCACCGCCATCACTGATCCGCCGCCCGACGCAGAAAATCCGCGCCATGCGTTCGTCGAGAAACTTTTCGCCGGTGAAGGGATAGGCATCGTGGCCATGAGCCAGGTGGAAGGATTCGCCGAGGAATTGCGCATGCGGATTCAGTGACGTCGCTTCCGGAAAAACCTTGCCGCTTGGTTGTGCTGCTGTGGCCCCGGCCTTCGGCTCGGGCAGCAGCGGCACCGCAGGCACCTGCACAGCGGCGTTGTCCGTATTAACCGCGAACCTGGCCCGCTGGTTTCAGGGTTTGTGCGATGCGGCTGGGCTGCGGCGCGGGAATTTGCCGCGCTGCTTGCGTCGCGGACGGATGATTGACCTTCGAGAGCCTTCCTTTTTCCAACACGTGCTGTTGTGCTTGCTGCCACGCGGGAATTTCCGGGGACTCCTGGGTCCAGTGCACGACCGCTGCTTCATCACACCAGTCGAGCAGCTTGGGCATGGCTTGGCGGTGCGCGCCGCCGGTGCGATAGGCGTTCATGGCGGCTTCGTCTTGCCAGGCCGTCATGGTCCAAAAGACGTAGCGCGCGTTGACCAAAAGCCTGCCGCCGAGAAAACCAGGGCTGCGCTGAACCTGGCGGACCGACTTGATTGTGTCCCAGAGAAATCCCGGCAGATAGGTCCAAGACCGAACTCGCAAGCGCGTGACCGAAATCAGCGGCATGGTTTCCTCTTATGGCTGGAGAGCGCTCCATTTTGGCAGTTGGCGGCGGCCGAGCAGAACTGCGGCGGCCCAGGTTCCCAGGTACGAGGAGAGGGCGACGCCGTGGCCGGCATAGGCGCCGAGGACTACGGCGTTGCGGGGCGCGTCGCCATTTGACCCGCCACCCTTCCGGGCTGCTTCGCTTGCCACACTCAGCGGGTGCCAATCGAACACTGGCTTCCAGGAATCGCGGAAGAGGATGGGACCTCCCCAGCGGCGGGTGAATTTTATTCTTGCGAGCGCGGGATGGAGATGGCGGACACGCTGTTCGAGGCAATCAAAGGCCGCGGCTGATTCCTCGGCGACGATGTCCACTTTTTCCAGATCGTCGGCGTCCGGGGATTGCACCAGACCGGCGCCCCATACGATGGAACGATCCTTGCGCACGCGTCCCCAGAGATAGGGAAAATCCACGGTGTAGAAGGGTTTTCTTGGCGCGAGGCCGATCGCGGTGAGGACTTTTTCGCTTACCGGTTGGGCGAGGATAGCAAGCGTGAGGCGCGGATGCGTGCCGACCAAGCCGGATTGCGGAAGCGAGAGAGCGTTTGCGGCGAAGAGGATTTTCGCGGCGGTGATTTTTCGCTGGGCACCACGAGCGGTGGTGAAGTGCAATTCAGGCAGCGCGCCCCAGTTTACGTGCTGCAGGCGGTGATTTTCGTGGATTTGCGCGCCGTGGCGCTGAGCCGCACGGGCGAGGCCAGTGATCAGTTTGCCAGGATCGAGCGTGCCGCCGGGGACTTCGTTCACCACTCTGAGTGTGCCGGAATCATTCCAGGCGATTGGTGATTGCTTGTGCTTTGCTTTTCCGGAGGGTTGCTGGCGCGCGATTTCCCATGCGCCGGTGAGTTCCAGATCGCAGCGCACTTTTAGTTTTTCGAGGATTGAGCGGAAGCCTGCGAGGACGTCACCCAGGCCGGGTTGATTACCCGCGGCGGTTTCGGCCAGGACCATGCCGCCGGTGCGTCCGCTGGCCCCGGCGCCGATTCTCGCGGCTTCGAAGACGGCGACGGATTTTTCTGCAGCGAGTTGGCGGAGCCAGACGGCGGCTGCCAGGCCGGTGAATCCGCCGCCGATGATGGCGAAGTCGACGTGGCCGGGCAGCTTGTGCCGTTGCGGGGTGAAAGTGATTTTCCAGGGGGAAGAGCCCCAGGGGTCGCGTCGAGCGGTCATCGTTGAGGGTACCGGGTTGAAAGTTAACAGTTAGAAGCAAGAACAAAAAGGCTGCTCAACGCCTACGGCAACGGCTGCCCGGTCCCGCAGAGCGGGACCGGGCAGCTACAAATTCAAAACCACAGCCTGCCTTGATTCTCAACTATTAACTTTCAAATGTTAACTGTCAACCTTGCTGCGCTGCCGCGAATTACAGGATGCTTTCCGTCCAATTTTCTAGCGTGTGCTTTAGTTTGGCCATGAACTGATGGGCTACGGCGCCGTCTACTACGCGGTGATCGTAGGAGAGGGTGAGGTAGACCATGCTGCGGATGGCTATCGCGTCGTCGATTACTACGGGGCGTTTTTCGATTGTGCCCAGACCCAGGATCGCGACGTTTGGCTGATTGATCACGGGCAAGCCGAACAGGCCGCCGAAGACGCCGGGGTTGGTGATGGCGAAGGTGCCTTCGGCGACTTCGTCGGGCTTGAGTTTTTTTGAGCGGGCGCGTTCGGCCAGGTCATTCATGGTGCGCGCTATGCCCAGGAAATTTTTCTCCTCGGCGTTCTTGATGACGGGGACGATCAGGCCCCAGTCGAGCGCGACGGCGATGCCGATGTTGCACTCCTGGTGCAGGATGATGTTGGTGCCGTCGACCGACGCATTCACGGTGGGAAATGCGCGCAGAGCTTCGACGGCGGCACGCACGAAGAAGGGCATGAAGGTGAGCTTGGTGCCGCTGGTTTCTTCGAACCTGTGCTTCATCTTGGCGCGCAGAGTAGCGATGGCGGTCATGTCCGCTTCGTCCACGGAGTAGACGTGCGGGGAAACGTGTTTCGAGAGCACCATGTGTTCGGCGATGCGCTGGCGCATGACGGACATGGGCTGAACTTCGTAATGGCCGAAGTACATTTTTTCGCGGGGGACGGCGTTTTCAAGAACTGCGGACGCGCTGGCGCCGCCTGTGGCTGGTGGAACTCCCGCGGAGCGGGCTGGCGATGGTGCCGCAGCCGGAGGTGCGCTGGAGGGAGCTGCAGCGGCTGGTGCGCCGCCGCCTTGCACGGCGCTAAGGATGTCACTCTTGCTGACGCGCCCGCCGGCGCCGGTGCCGGGAACCTGGGAGACGTCAATATTATTTTCGCGGGCGATTTTGCGGACTAAAGGAGAGCTGCGAACTTTTTCGCCACCGGAGGCGACTTGCGGCGCGGGTGATGCGGGCGCCGACTGGGCTGGCGCGGCGGATTTCGCGGTGGGAGGGGCCGCGGCGGGCTTGGCGGTTTCAGGCCTGGCAGGAGCCGCGGCTGGCGCGGAACTGGAGGCGCCGTCGCTGGCTTCGATTATTGCGACCACCGTTTGAATCGGGACGGTCTGGCCTTCACCGACTTTGATTTCTTTCAGTACGCCGGCCGAGGGCGAGGGAATTTCCGCGTCCACTTTATCCGTGGAAATTTCGAACAGCGGTTCGTCGCGCTCGATCTTGTCTCCAGCTTTCTTCAGCCACTTGGTAATCGTGCCTTCAAAAATACTTTCGCCCATTTGGGGCATGATGACGTCGACAGCCATGGTCTTCTCCTGTAGGTGCGAACGCGCGCCGCGGGGCTAAGTTCGACTAATTTCCACCAGGCAGAGCTAGGCGGCGCTGAGACATTCCTCGTGCCACACGCCGGGAATGCCCTGCAGCGTGTAAATCTCGTCGCCGCCGGTGAAGAAATCGACAGCCTTCACTTTGGCGATCTTTCCGGCGTAGGCGAGCTGTTCGGGCTCGAGCTCGTTGTGATACTGGCCGGCCTCGAGAAAAGCCTCGAGGAAAGCGCGGTCGGCGATTTTCACTTCGCTGCCCACTTCAAATTCGGCGTTGTTGATGCCCTTGGTCTTTCCCATCGTGTCGGTCCTGCCTTTGTCCGCTTTAGTATTTTGCCAGTTCGCGCGCGGCCGCGACTACTTTTTCGGTGTTGGGTAAAAAGCGTTCCTCGAGGGGCGGCGAATACGGCACCGGCGTATCCAGAGCGGTGACGCGGGCGACCGGGCCGTCGAGATCCTCGAAAGCGCCTTCAAAGACGAGAGCGGCAATTTCGCCGGCAATGCCGCCGGTGCGCGTGTCTTCGTGCACCACCAGCAGCTTGTTAGTCTTTTTCACGGAAGCGAGAATTGTGTCCTTATCGAGCGGGAGCAGAGTGCGCAGGTCGATCACTTCCGATTCGATCCCTTCTTTCGCGAGTTCGACGGCTGCTTCCATTGCCGTGTGCGCCATCGCGGCGTAACTGACGATGGTCAAATCGCGTCCTGCGCGGCGCACGATCGCTTTACCGATCGGCACGGTGTAATCGCCGGGCGGCATCTCTTCTTTCAGCCGGCGGTAGAGATATTTGTGCTCGAAGAAGAGCACAGGATTGTTGTCGCGAATCGCGGACTTGAGCAGGCCCTTGGCATCGGACGGCGTGGAAGGATAAATCACTTTCAGCCCGGGCGTGTGCACGAAGTACATTTCGGGGTTCGCGGAGTGAAATGGGCCGCCGTGCACGCCGCCGCCCGAAGGGCCGCGAATGACCATGGGCACGGGAGCGCCCCAGAGGTAGTGGGATTTCGCGACGAAATTCGTGACCTGGTTGAAGCAGCAGGCGATGAAGTCAATGAACTGCATTTCGGCAACCGGGCGCAGGCCGAGGAAGCTCATGCCGCAGGCAGCGCCGATGATGGCGGTCTCGGCGATGGGGGTTTCGATCACGCGCTCGCGACCGAATTTCGCGAGCAGGCCGTCGGTGACTTTGAAGGCGCCGCCGTAGACGCCGATGTCTTCGCCGATGGCAACCACGGCGGGGTCGCGTTCCATTTCTTCGAACATGGCTTGGCGAATGGCGTCCACCATGGTGATCGGGCCGGAAGTGGGGACGGTTTTGGAAGACAGGTTCGGAGCGGTGTGGGACATCGTCAGCGCCTCCCCTGTTTATCCTGCGGGTTTTTTGTGAACGGCTTGCCCTGGGCATTTTTGCCGAAGGGCTTTTGCCGCGGGCCTTTGCTGAAAGATTTTTCCGGCGGATTGTGGCCGAAGGATTTTTCTTTGGGCGCGCGGGTGTAGGCGGGTTTGTTTTGGGGATTCTCGGGACTCTGGCGGAAGGCTTTGTCTTTGGGGCCGCGGCCGAAGGGGACGCGGGGTACCGCGGGATCCTCGGCGGCAACGCCCGCCGCCAAATGTTGCGGCTGAGGTTCGGCGCGTTCGGGTGCGGGCGCCGGGGCGGGCTTTTGAAGCGCAGGAATCGCGGGCGGCGCGGCAGCTGGCACGGTCACCTGTGTCTGTGCTGGAATTTTCGCGCCGTTGCCGCCTGCTATGACAGCTTGAGTGTACGCGGGCAAATCTTTCAGGCGCCAGGTGGGATCGATGCTGGATTTCGGCGGCGTTACTTCGGATTTTGCGCGCTTCCAGTCGGCTTCGATTTTGTGGCAGCCGTCGCAGTAGACGCCTTCTTCGGCTAGTTCGGGCGGCGGGAGCGGCGAATCTTCGGCAAATTTCTGTTCGACGTCGAGTTCGCGCTCGATGCGCGCGTCAATTTCGGATTTGGTGGCGGCGTCCCAGATTTTATTTTCGGTTAGATATTTTTCGTAGAGCGTGATTGGGTCGCGGGCTTTCCAGTAATCGAACATTTCCTTGGGGACGTATTCGGCGGGGTCGTGCTGGGCGTGTCCGCGCATGCGCATGGTTTTGACTTCGATGAGGCGGGGGCCGCGGCCGACGCGGCATTCGTCGACGGCTTCTTTCGCGGCTTGGTAGACGGCGACGATGTCGTTGCCGTCAACGATGGCGCTGGCGATGCCGTAGGCGGCGCCGCGGTCGGCGAGATTCTGTATGGGTACCTGGCGCGAGACGGGAGTGGAGTAGGCCCATTGGTTATTTTCGATGATCAGGACGAACGGCGCGCGCTGCGAGGCTGCCAGGCCCAGGCCTTCGTGGAATGCGCCGGTGGAGCTGCCGCCGTCGCCGATCCATGTGAGGGCGACGATGTTTTGTCCGAGATAGCGGCCGGCCATGGCGACGCCGGTCATTACCGGGATTAGGTCGCCGAGCATTGAAATGGGGGAGACGATGTGCCGAACTTTCAGGTCGCCGAAATGGCTGGTGCCGTCTTTGCCCAGCGTCGGCGAAGTGAATTTGGCCATGTGCTGGGTGAAGATGTCGCGCGGCGGGACGCCTTTTACGAGCAGAGCGCCGATATTGCGGATCATGGGAGCGATCCAGTCGCGTTTTTCCAGGGCGTAGCAGGTGCCGACGGAGACGGCTTCCTGGCCGAGACTGGAATAGAGGCCGCCGACAATTTTATTTTGGCGGAAGAGGCGGACCATGCGCTCTTCGAGCTGGCGATTGAGCTGCATGTAGTAATAGAGCTCGAGGTGCTGCGCGCGCGTCAGTTGTTGGGTCGCGGCTCGGGTCACTGATTGGGTCATGCCATGCTCCCTTTTAGTTCCAAAACCTCGCCGGGGCGTGGCGCGAGCGCGTGTTGGACGTGATGTTGCAAATTTTCCTCGAGTTCGGCGCGCGCGACGTTGACCATCTTGCGCTCGAATTGTTCGCCGAAATGCGCGGCCAGTTTGGACCGGACTTCTTCGCTGCGGACGGCGCGATCGAGCACGCGTTCGAGCGACGTGGCGCGCTTGCCGGCAATGCCGCACGGGACGATCAGATCAAAGTATCGCAGATCGGTTGCAACATTGTACGCGAAGCCGTGGGAAGTGACCCAGCGGCTTAGGTGCACGCCTAGGGCGGCTAGTTTTTCTTCGGTTGGGGGCTGACCGACCCAGATGCCGTGGCGGCCGTCGACGCGTTCGGCTGCAACATTAAAATCGGCTGTCGTGCGGATCATGGTTTCTTCGAGTTGTTGCACGTACCAGCGGACGTCGCGGCGGTGCGCGGTGAGGTCGAGGATGGGGTAGCCGACGATTTGTCCGGGGCCGTGGTAGGTGATGTCGCCGCCGCGGTCGGTTTCGTGGAAGTTGACGTTCATTTGAGCCAGGAGGTGGTCGTTGGCGCGGAGATTGTCTTTTTTGCCGTTCCGGCCCAGGGTGATTACGTGGGGGTGCTCGCAGAAGAGCAGGACGTCTGGAATGGCGGCGGCTTTGCGGGCTTCGACGAGTCGATGCTGGAACGCGCAGGCTTGGGCATAGGGCAGGAAGCCTGCGTTTACTTGCCAGCAGATTTTTTCTGGGTGGCTCACGTGCCTCTCAAGACGCGTTGGTGGTTGCCGCGTGTTACATGGCGCACTGAAATGCGCCGCTACGAAACAAACCAACGGCTGCCCGGTCCCGCTATACGGGACCGGCCGCTACAAAGTCAAAACCTTGGCCTCGGAGCATTTTTCCACAATTTTTAAAGCCACGACGTACAAAACTTCCATCGCGCTCTAATAATTGATGCTCAGGCCCCGCACGGAATTGAATGCGTCGCCCATTGCTTCCCAGACGGTGGGGTGGGCGTGGATTGTGGCGGCCATGTCGTCTAGCGTGGCTTCGAGGCCCAGGGCCGCGACCGGCTCGGCGATGATTTCCGTGGCTAGCGGGCCGATGGCGTGCACGCCTAGAATTTCGCCGTATTTTTCTTCGGCTACTACTTTGATGAAGCCTTCGTGCTGGCCGAGGATAGTGGCTTTGCTGTTGCCGAGGAACGGGAATTTTCCGGTCTTCACCTGGAAGCCGGCGTCGCGGGCTTGTTTCTCGGTTAGGCCGATGGAACCGATTTGGGGCTCGCAGTAGGTGGCGTTGGGGCAACGCTTGCGATCGAAGGGCTGGACTTCTTTTCCGGCCATGCGGCCGACGGCGATGATTCCTTCCATGGAAGCAGCGTGCGCGAGTTGCGGGAGGCCGGCGACGATGTCTCCGATGGCGTAGAGGTGCGGCTCGTCGGTTTCGAGGAAAGCGTTGGTGTGAATGAAGCCGCGCTCGAGCTTGGCTTTGGTTTTTTCGAGGCCGATATTTTCGGTGAGGGGGCGGCGACCGACGGCGATCAGAACTTTTTCGGCGCTGATGGTCTGCGCTTTTCCGGTTTTGTCTTTGTAGACGACGGTGGCGCCGTTCGCGTCTTTCGTTACCGACTCGACTTTGGCTTCCAGTTCGATTTTCATGCCGCGTTTCACCAGGGCTTTGTGAAGTTCGGCGGAAATTTCTTCGTCTTCGAGGGGAACGACGCGCGGGAGTGCTTCAAGGAGCGTCACGTCGGAGCCGAAGGTGCGGAAAATGGAGGCGAATTCAACGCCGACCGCGCCGCAGCCTACTACGATCATGGATTTCGGGATTTGCTGCAGGCCGAGGATTTCGCGATTGGTTAGCACGGTGGTGCCGTCGATTTCGACGCCAGGCAATGAGCGGGCCGCGGAACCTGTGGCGACCAGGATGTTCGTGGTCTCGAGTTCGGTGATTTTGCCGTCTTTTTCCACGGAGACGCGGCCGGGGCCGACGATCTTGCCCCAGCCCGTGATGGATTCGACTCTATTTTTCTTGAAGAGGGCGCCGATGCCACCGGCGTGTTTTTTTACGATTTTGTCTTTGCGGGCGAGGATAGCGGGCCAATTGATTTTTACATCTTTCACTTCGAAGCCGAATTCTTCCGCGCGTTTGAAATGATCGTAAATGTCGGCGTGGTGCAGGAAAACTTTGGTGGGGATGCAGCCTACGTGCAGGCAGGTGCCGCCGAGGAAGGGATCTTTTTCGACGACGGCAACCTTCAAGCCCCACTGGGCGGCGCGAATGCCGGCAACGTATCCGCCGGGTCCGCTGCCGATGATCACGACATCGTATTTAGCCAAACCAGTCCTCCCCCAAAAGTTGTGGGTCGCGCGAAATGATTCCGTTCATGGAAGGATGTCCAGGATAGCGGATAAGGATTGCGGCTCTTCCAGGCTCGCAAACATGAGATTTTAACAGCGGTGTGGGTTGGCCGCAACCCTGACGGTGTTTGGGCGGCGGGCTGGGGGCCTTTATAACACATCGTCATGAGGGTGCGTTGCGGGGGTTTGGGACAGGCTGTATAATCTTGCTTGGACGCTTGGGGAATGGTTGGGATTTTTAACTCGCGGGGCCGTCCGAGGAGCGCTGGATGTCGTTTTCTGGTTTGTATTTGACGCGCGTTTGGCTGGGCAGCAATTTTTCGACGAAGCTTTTGCCGTCGAAAATTCGGCCGCTGGCGGCGCACGTGAAGCTGACGGAGAATTGCCAAGCGAAGTGCATCAGCTGCGATTACTGGAAGACGCGCTGGCACGACGGAATCAAGGCGGATCGCGCGGTGGAGTTGCTGAACGAGATTGGGGCGGCGGGAATTCGCTCGCTGCGATTTACCGGGGGCGAGCCGCTGCTGCGCACCGATTTGTTCCAGATCATGAAGCGCGCGGATATGCGTCCTTTTAGCGAAGTGATCTTGCAGACCAACGGGCTGTTGATCAAGAAGATGCACAAAGAGATTAACGCGTCGGCGATTACCAAGGTTTGTATCTCGATTGACGGACTGGAAGAGACCAACGATCTGATCCGCGGGATTGACGGGTATTTTGATCTGGCGATGCAGGGGATCAAACTGCTGCGCGGGAAAAAAGTTTCGATTGCTGTGACCTTGAACAGGATTTCCGCGAAGGAACTGGGGAAATTGGCGGAAGTGGCGCACGGAGTGGGAGCGGAAGTGCAGTATAACGTCCTGAGCCAGAGCATTTATTTCATCAAGGATGCGGATATGGATTCGATGTGGCCAGAGGGCGGCGACGTGAAGGAGATCGCGAAATTCCTGCGCCACGACTTGAAGCGGCCAGAGTACGAAGTGGAGTATGTGACCAAATATTTCAAGCGGCAGCTGGTGGCGGAGCCGCCTTGCATTTTAGGTTATCTGCAGATGTTCGTGCTTTCGAACGGCGATGTGATGACGGGATGCTATCCGCTGAAGCCGGTGGGAAATATATTGAAGGACAAATTGGAAACGATTCTGGCGTCTGAGGATTACGTGCGGCAGTGCGAGGCCATGGTGCGGCGGGAGTGCCCTGGGTGCACTTGCGGCGTGGAAAGTTCGCTGGCGATGCAGAACGCGGCTTCCAGCGCGTTTTTTGAGTTGGGAAGGCTGACGCACAAACAAATGCCGGTGAATATGGGAATGCCGGCGGAAGTGGCGTCGTCGGAAAACGCGTAGTGGCAACAGTGGTGCGCGGGCGGTTCGCGAACCGCCCCTACGGGAGCACCGGCGCTACGAGTCTGGCTTCGTTGCACCGCTTGCAAAGAGATGTGGTTCCCTCCTAGACTCCTTCCGTGAATGACCGATCCGAGACTCCTGTTTGGATTGCTTTGATTACCTCTGACGTTGCCTTCTTGGGGTGCCCGCGCGTTCGCTTGCTCGATTGCGCTTCGCGGAGCTTTTCCGAATGACAATTTACGTTTGCGTGCTTTTCGTGATCACTGCAGGAGTGACGCTGCGCGCTGACTTGCTGCGCAGGAGGCTCTCGCTGGGCAGAGCCGCCGCTTGGCGGTGGTTCACGGGGTTGGATGTGGTTTGCGTGGCGGCGACGGTGGGTGGTGCGTTTGGATTGATTCCACTGGCGATCCTTCATGGTGCGGTGCCGCTTTATGCGCCGGCGACTTGGGGAATTGCGGCGGCTGGGTTGCTTGCGGTTTTTCTTTGGAGTGAGGGGCGGCGGCAACTGCAGTTTCAGCGGCCTGCGGGGATTGTGTTTGGGGAATGGTTGATTCTTGCGGGCGCGTACCAACTTCTTCAGACGGCGGTGTTCGGTGAGCGGCCGCATGTGCCACACGGTTTGCCGGCGCTAACGGCTTGCGGCGTCGCGATTTTGGCGGGCGGTGCTGTGATCGGAGTGATTGTGCCGCGATTCGTGAAGCGTTATGAGGGGCATCATATTTTGGACCGCGTTAGCGAGCAGGAGGATTTCGTTCAGCCGGAGTATGTGGGGGCGACGCCGGAGTGCCCGCATCCGGAATGGTGGCAGATGGTGGATTCGCAGAGTTCGGAGCTGGAGGTGCTGGACTTTTTGAAATCCATCGTGATCACGGCGAAGCCGCGATTAATTGTGGAGACGGGGACGTTCATCGGGTACAGCGCGATCAAGATGGCGGAGGGGTTGAAGGCCAACGGATTTGGGAAATTGATCACGATCGAATTCGATCCGGCGATTTTTGCGAAGGCCAAGGAACGTATTGACGCTTCGGGGCTGGGAGATTGGATTGAGTATCGGAATGCGTCGAGCCTGGAGACGCCAATTGACGGGACGATTGATATTTTGTTCAGTGACAGCCATTTGACGATTCGCGAGCAGGAGATACGGCGGTTTCTGCCGCAGATTGATGCGCGGGGATTGCTATTGGTCCACGATGCGAGTTCGCATTTTAAGGTGGTGCGCGAGGCGGCTCTGCGTTTGGAGCAAGAGGGGTTGATTTCGGTGGTGCTGCTGTCCACCCCGCGTGGGTTGGTGATCGCACAGAAGCGGAAGGGGCGGAAGTAGAGCTACGCGGGCTGCTATTGAAACTATTTCGGTGGCAGTGCCGTATAGTAGGCAGGGATGGGGAGGGGCACGATGACCACGAATGAAGAGACGAGCAGTTTGCCTGGACCAGTGGGGGAGTTTCATCCCGCGGGCGCGCAGCGTTCGGGCATTGAAACTATTTTTAGGGGGCCGACGGGAATCCGCCCGGGGTGGCGGCTGCTGCTGTTTATTTTTCTGTGGCTCGCGTGTATTAAGGCAGAGGGATTCACGCTGAAACATATTCCTGGAGTGAATGAGTGGTTCAAGGCGCAGGATCCGAACGTGTTTACCCCGCCAGTGGCGATATTTAGCGAGGCCATCATGTTGTTTGCCTTGCTGGTGGCGACGGCGGTAATGGCGCTGATCGAAAGGCGCACGTACGCCGACTATTATTTGCCGATGAATCAGTTTTTGGGGAAGCGGTTCTGGCAGGGCGTGCCTTACGGGTTCGCAATGCTGTCGTTCGCGCTGGGGCTGATCGCGGCGCTGCACGGATTTTCGTTAGGCAGCGTGGCGCTTTCCGGCGCGGAAGCGCTGAAATATGGCGGGCTTTACGGGATTGCGTTCCTGATGGTGGGTGTGTTCGAAGAATTTTGTTTCCGCGGTTACATGCAAGCGACGCTGGGGCCGGGAATCGGGTTCTGGCCGGCGGCGATAATGCTTTCGATTTTGTTTGGCGCAATCCATTTGAGCAATGGCGGCGAAGCGTGGTTTGGCGCGGCGATGGCTGGGTCGTTTGGGGTGCTGGCGTCTTTCGCATTGCAGCGGACCGGGAACTTATGGTTTCCGATTGGAATGCATGCGGCGTGGGATTGGTCGGAGACTTTTTTTTATTCCGTGCCGGACAGTGGATTCTTGGCGAAGGGTCATTTGTTTAATTCTACTTTTCATGGGCCTACCTGGCTGACGGGCGGGACGGTGGGGCCTGAGGGCAGCGTCTTCGCATTTGTGGTGTTGATCGTTGGTGGCATCGGGATTCATTTTATTTTTCCGAAGAAACAGATTCCGTCCTCGTAGTGGCGGCTGAGCGCGGCACACGGCAAGAGATTTAACACAGAGAACCCAGAGAAAACCGGAGGGCACAGAGAAGGCAGTTCCCGGGGAGCACTGCTTGCCGGCATTCTCCGCTTTTCTGCTTCTCTCGCGGTGGCCTCGCTTCGAAATAAAGATGCCCGCTACATAACCTCTTTTAATCTGCGGATTTTCACTGCTGCCAGTGCGTACTGGAATCCTTTTTGGCCGATACAGCATCTATCACAAGCCGACCTGAGACATTCTTCCTGGCGGAGCGTCAAAGTTAGCGGCGAATATTGGTTGATCGCGCGGCGGGTGATTGCCGG
This sequence comes from uncultured Acidobacteriota bacterium, assembly GCA_963786205.1. GTDB lineage: Bacteria > Acidobacteriota > Terriglobia > Acidiferrales > UBA7541 > Palsa-295. The sequence continues at coordinate 68,389 of CAWAYG010000005.1, read as the reverse complement.
CGGTTACCATTTGTCGCCAACAGCTTTGTGCTCATTTGACATGGGAAGTGTGTGCCGTTAAACTGGGCGGCTTCGAGCGAGCTATTGGGCCTCGCGTAGGGACTGAACGATGGACAAGAAACGATTGGATTACTACAAAAAGAAATTAGCCACGCGGCGCGAAGAATTAGTGCGCGGCATCGCGCGCACCGAGCAGGAAGGGCGCGAAGCGGACGAAGATCCGACGGTGGATCTGGGAGACAAGGCGGCGAATTCCTACACCAAGGAATTCCTGTTCGGCCAGACGCATAATGACCGGTCGCTGCTTGCATTGGTGGATAACGCGCTGGCGCGGATCAAGGATGGCACGTACGGCGAGTGCAATTCGTGCCACGAAGAGCTACAGCAGAAGCGGCTGGAAGCCGTGCCGTGGACGCGGTATTGCATCATCTGCCAGGAAAAAACGGAGCAGGGACAGCTGTAAGTCGCGCGGCGGGTCTGATTCGTTTTCCATGCTGATTACGATGGGGTACGGGTGTGCGTGCTCGCAAGGATTTTCCGGGCTGGCATCGAATCGGGTGCTCCGGCCTTTGCGAGACCAGACTGTTCCGCAGAAAGCAGATCCCTTTCGGCGTCCCGCGCCCGCCCAAATGCGGCGGGAAAGAAAAAGCGCGGAACTGCGTTCGGGATGATACGTGATCTTGTGTTGCCGCGGTTACGGCACGGCTTTAGAGTCTGTGTCGCGACTCGTCTTTGCGCCGGAACCGATCAAGGGCTTCGGCACGCCGAAGCGTTCCGCGCTGCTCGGTCGCCCGATTTCTATTGCTTACCGTTGCTGCATTCCGTGCATTCGAGTCAAATTGAAGGCCAGAGCCATCAACAAGAACTCGGTGTTCACGCCCGCCAGCCCGCGACGATGGAATTTCCGCATTCCACGATGCTCTTTTAGGGTTCCGAACACCGGCTCGATCAATCCTTTGCGTCGTTCGTACAACTTCCGTCCCGCCGGTGAGCGCAATCGCTGCCGCACCCGTTTCAGTCCCGGATGACAGATGCGCGCCGCTCCCAGAACTTGCTTGCCTTCTTTCATCTCTCGCGCCAGCACCGAGTCTGGAACGTATAACTCCACTCCTCGTTCCTCCATCGTTTCCACATTCTGGTTGGAATAAAATCCCGCGTCGGCCAGCACTTTCCCCGGACGCTGCCCGCAGCGTTGCTCGACCTGTTCCACCAGCGGCACCAAGCTGGCGTGATCGGTCGCTGCTTGTGTCACCCGCGCAGCCACGATCAGTCCATCGTCACTCACCACCGCCTCGGCCGTGTAACCGAGTACGAATCCGTCCCGGCTATGGAGAAACCGGCTGTCTTCGTCGCTGCGCGACATCTTTTTCTGTCCGCTCTTGCGCAGCTTCTGCAACTCGCCAGGGATCTCGGCCAGCCGCTGCCTCACTCGCTCCAACTCCGCTACCACTCCGCCCGGATTTTCGTCCGTTACCAGGGTCGCCAAGTCTCGCTCCCACCGCCGCACCTGACGCCGCTTCCGTGCCCGCTCGGCCCGCAACCCCGCTTCCGTGATCACGCGATCCCGCGAGGCGTTCGCCTTCACCCGCGTCGAGTCCAACGCGACGACTCCTAATTTCCCCAGCCCTGCGGCCTGCAACTGCTCCAGCACCGCCGTGAACAGATCGTTCACTCGCCGCCCGTGCCGCCGCAGAAACTCGCAGATCGTCTTGTGATCCGGTTCTGCTCCGCCTGCCAAGTAGCGAAATCCCAGGTCTTCCCGTACGCGCTGTTCCAGTTTTCGCGACGACCGCACTCCCAACGCAAACCCATAGCGCAGTACCTTCAGCAGCAGCGCCGGATGATAGGGCCGCTGGCCCTCCTCGCGGTACGCCGACTCCCACTGGCTCAGATCCTGCTTCTCCACCATCGCGCTGATCAGGAATACCAGATGCTTCTCACTCCGCACATCCCGCACATGCAAAGGCAGCAACGCCGCTTGTTCCGGACGGTACTCTTGAAAGGCCATCGCGCTCACCTCCGCCCTCTTTGTGCACCTTCTTTCGGCGCTTTACAATTCAAAAAGCGCACAAGTTGCGACACAGACTCTGAAGCCGTGCCCGGACGCAACGTCAAAGGCGCCCAGCTGAAGCTGGCGGCTACAACGTCAACACCTGGGACTCGTTGCAGTCTTCGGGGCGGCTTGGCACCGTGCGTAGAATCACGGTCTATTCTTCCTTTCTCACCTGGAGTAGCGTTCGCGGTACCCCGCTTGCGTGCCGACTACTTTGTGATATTGCGGACTGCCATTGACGCGCTTGCCGCAGTGTTGTTTCCTGCGCCTTGCCGGATTTGCGGGGCTACGCTACTGAACGCGAGCCGCATTCCGATTTGCGGCTTATGTCTGGCGTCATTCCAGCCGATAGAGCAACCGAGGTGCGAGTGTTGCGGGCGGCCGTTTCCGGTGGCGATGGCAGCAGCAGCTGCTGCTGCGGCAGGTGTGGCCACAGCCGGCGCGACCGCGGGTACTGAAACTGCGCCACCTTTGTGCCGGCTGTGCCGCGACGGCTACGATGCATTCGATCGGGCACGTAGTTATGGCGTGTACAACGACGCGCTGCACCACGCCATCCTGCTGCTGAAATATGAAGAAGTGACGCGGCTGGGCGATTGGTTTGCGGCGCGCTTGGCTGAAAGTGTGGCGCGTGAAGGTGAGGCGTTCCGCGCGGACGTCGTGGTGCCGGTCCCGCTGCATCCGGACCGGCAGCGCGAACGCGGTTACAATCAGGCTGAGTTGATTGCGCGGTCTCTGGCGCGGCGGCTGCATCTGAGGCAGGGCGCGTATTGGTTGATGCGCACGAAGCCTCGTCCAGCGCGGTTGGTGCTGTCTTGCAAGGAGCACTGGGATTCGGTACGTGGCGCGTACGCGACTCGCAAGGGGCTGCGGGTTGACAAGTTGCGAGTTCTGCTGCTAGATGATGTATTGACGACTGGCGCGACCCTGGATTCATGCGCGCGAGCGCTGCAGCAGGCGGGCGCTGCGGCGGTGATGGGATTGACCGTGGCGCGAGTCGTGCCAGGCTGGTCGCCCACGGGTCCCCAGCATCCGACGCAGCGAGAAACAGAAGCAGGCAGGAGAAACCAACGGGGTGCGACGGGCATCCTTAGAGGCTAGGGAAACTCGTCGAGCGACGCAAAGGCGGCGCAAATGGAAATGCGGCTCAAGCATGGCTTGCGACCCCGGCCCGCAATCGGGCTGGGCGGAGTCGCGTCGGATCCTGTCGCCCCAGTTAAACCGGCTACGAGTCGTCCTTCCGTGATGCAGGCTCCCGTGCTGGTGTTGAACGCGACCTTTGAACCCATCAACGTGACGGCGGTGCGGCGGGCGCTCGTGCTGATGCTGAAGGGCGTCGCGCAGGCGGAAGAAACCAATCACACCGAAGTGCATTCCACGCAGAAGGCGATTCAGGTGCCGTCGGTAATTCGACTGCTGAGCTACCGGCACATTCCGCAGCAGAGCCGTGCGCTTTCGCGCAAAAATATTTTATTGCGCGACAGGAATACTTGCCAGTTCTGCGCGCGTGCGTTTCCGGCTTCGGAGCTGACGCTAGATCATGTGATGCCGCGTTCGCGGGGCGGGCGCTCGACGTGGGAAAATCTGGTGGCTTGCTGCTACACGTGCAACAACCGCAAGGGCGATCGTACGCCGGAAGAAGCGGGAATTAAATTGCAGCGACGGCCGCGGCCTTTCACGTTGCACACTTCGCGACAGTTGATGCGATTGATCGGGCATCGCGACGAGAAGTGGCGCAAGTACCTGTTTTATTGAGGTTTGTGATTATTTGTGGCGGCCGCGATTTAGTGCAACCTTTTCCCACCGCAGGCGTCTAATCTTTTAATCGCTTCTAGGACACACCCCGGGAAGTGGTTCTGGCTCAACCCAGGCCGCTTCCCCTCCTTTTTTCCAAGAGATAAATTTCTGGATACATAAATTGGTTACTGCCTGAAAATAATTTTCAGGCCGCGGCGCCAGTTTTCCGCAAGGCCAATTCTGGTGATGCGAATTTCCGGTGAGAGATATTTTAGGAGCGTGTCTGTCGCGGAATGGAAACGCAGGCCCGGTGAGACGAGCCAGACGAGCGGCGGCTGCGGGTCAATCTGGACGCCCGCGAAATATCCGTCGCGTTGAAAATCGCCTTCGCGTTGGCGGCGGCGGACCCGCAGCCAGTAATCCACGGCTTGTATGGGCAATTGCAGATCTTCTGATGCTTTCAATTCGATTACGACCAGGCGGCCCTGGCGCGTGATTCCCAGTAGATCAAGCACACCTCTATCACCGGCTGCTAGCGCGGAAACTTGAGAATAAAAATAGTGGATGTCGAGTAGCGCGTCGATTTTTGCGGGATCTTCGAGCACGATCGATTCGAGTCATCTTTCCGGGGCGCCGCGATAGAGCGCGTGATTGGTGTCGGTGGCGAGCGGGCTGCGGTGCAGGTCGAGTTGATGGAGCCTACGCTCTGGGGCGCGCTCATTTGTGATGGTGAGCAGCTCGGTGGAATTTCCCAGACCGAAAAAGACTCCTTGTCTCGTCCAGCGCGCAAATTGCATGCCGTGGAAGGCAAGCGCGACTTCGTTTGCAGCGGCGGGGACGCGGCATTGGATGGCTTCAGCGTTTGCCGGAAGCATGGCGCGGATGCGCGTGACTGTTTCGCTTGCGGCGCGCCGCACGGATTCGATTGGGTCGCGCGGGACCAGCCAGCTTTCCAGATTGCCGGCATCGGCGGAGTCGATTTTTTGCATGGCGTTGTCCGGCTCACGCATTTCGCAAATTTCCGCGCGCACGGATGCTGCGAGCGCGAGCAGGCGTTCACGCAGGCCCTGGCTGGTGCCCTGCGGGACGAAAAAGCGCAGGCCTTCGATGGCGCGGCGCTCGGCACGAGTGCGCGTCCAATCCCGCCACAAAATTCCAAACGCTAGAATATTTTCGACGGTCGCGCCATCTTCGTTGGGCGCGGCGGCGAGCAGGGCCCAGGCGTGAGAACCTTCGTGCATGATGCCGCGCACGTAGGAGCCGGAGAAAGAATTTTCCAGGTCGGGCGCGGCGGTGAGCGAATCAACCACCGCGTCTGGAAATTTTTCCGCGAGGATGCGCGCGAAACGGGCGCGGAATTGTTCGCGGGTGATGCGTCCGACGGGGCGGGGGGAATCGGTGCGCAGAAATTCCAGGCGACCGGGCTTGGCGCGGCCGAAGCGCTGGACCTCGAGGACGATGCGGTCGTCGGCGTTTTCTTTTACGCGCAGGACGCGGCGGGTGAGATTGCGTTCATCGGACCCGAGATGCACCAGGGGATTTTTGCGTTCGACGCGGAGTTCGAAATGCAGGGTGGTTAGTTCAGCCAGCCATTCGCCGTCTTCGCGCACTTCGACGCTGCCGGAAGCCGCCAGGTCGCTAAGCGCGCGATCCAGGGCCGCCCAATCGTTCGCAGGCGAATTCAACTGCACACCGTCGTGGGATTTCTTCGCCGCGTTGAGAAGCGTGATGCGGCTATTGCAAAAGCAGGCCAGTAACTCGTAGGGAAGGATACTCTTGATTCCACTCGGCGGGAACATGTTCGAGCGTGACTTGGAATTCGCGGCTTAGGCCGGCGTTCAGGGGCGGGTCTCCGTTGGGCGCGATGACGAATTGAGAATCACGCAGGATTATTTGATTGAGCGCGTCGCGAAATTCCACGGTGACTTCCATGGCGCGGATGGTTCGGTCTCCGTCATTCGACATGGTTCCGGTTACGTATGTGAATTCCTGCTTGATCATGTTGGTGGAACGCGACATGTGCAGATCGTTGAAATGGATGCGCTCGGCGTAGGCTTGTTCGGCTGGGCCGAAGGGAAGTTTTACGGCTGCCGCGGAGTCGCGCGAGCCGAGTATGCGCGTGAGCAAGTAAAACCCGCCGAACAATAGCGCCATGACTATTGCTCCGGCGAGAAATGCGATCGGGAAGCGGCGGCGTTCTGCGCGGTAGGAACTTTCGCCCGGTTCCATGGATTAGATCCCTCGCGCGCCTTAGCGGCCGAACGCCAAGCGCTGAATCAGCGGCTCGGGCAGGCCGCCTGCGCCCATGCGTTTCTGTACTGCTTCGATGTCGTACGGCACGCGCCAGAATTCGATGGATTTTTGTTGCAGGTCGGCGATGACGAATGCGGCACGCGTGTCTCCATCGCGGGGCTGGCCGATCGAGCCGGGATTGAGCAGGTACGTAGTGCCGTCCTCTACGGTGAGCGCGGAAAAATGCTGGCCGGCGGCGGGTTTGAAATGCAGGACACCGACTTGATCGTCACGAAGAGTGAAGCCGCCTTGCAGATGCGTGTGGCCGAAGAAAGTGATTTGCGCGCGGGCGTCGAGAAGGCTGTCGAGAGCCTGGGCGGGGGCGAAAACGTACTCGTCTTCATCGCGGAAGGCGCCGTGCACCATCACGAAACCATTTTCGTTGAGCGGGCCGGTCGGGAGTTGCTCGAGCCATTCGCGATTTTCGGGGCGAAGTTGGTCGCGGGTCCAGAGCGCTACGGCGCGGGCAACCGGATTGAAATCGTCGGCGTTGGCTAGGCCGGAGCCGGCCTTATCGTGATTGCCGCGAATGGTGAGGGCGCCGATTTCGCGGATACGATCGACGACTTCGTTGGGATCGGGACCGTAGCCGACGACATCGCCGAGGCAAATTACTTTGTCCCAGTGGCCCTTCGCAGCGGCTAGAGCGGCGTCCAGAGCGGTTAGGTTGGCGTGGATATCGCTGAGAATCAGGTAGCGCATGAAACTGCCCCGGAGGGGCAGGATGCGAATTATAGACGAAGAGTGGACGGGTTGCACGAAATCGCGCGGAGGATCTTTGCGCGGCCGGAGAATTACAGGCTTGGTCGGCTATTAGCGGATTAACATGCAATCACCGTAGCTGTAGAAACGGTATTCGGCGGCGACGGCGTGGCGATAGGCGCGGAGGATATTTTCTTTTCCGGCTAACGTGGCTACTAGGGCGAGAAGGCTAGATTGCGGAAGATGGAAATTCGTTAGGAGCTGATTTACTACGCGGAGGGGCTTGCCGGGGTAGAGGAAAATTGTGGCTTCGGATTTTCTGGGGTTCAGGGTGGTGCCGCCGTTGGCGCCTTCTGCGACCTTTTCGGCGGCATCTTCCAGGGCGCGCACTACTGTCGTCCCGATCGCTAACACTGGTCGTTTTTCGTTTTGCGCTTTAGTGATCGCTTGCGCGGTGGCTGCGGGGATGGCGTAGGATTCGACGTGAATTTTGTGGTCTTCGAGGCGTTCGGTGCGGACTGGCTCGAAGGTGCCCAGGCCCACGTCGAGTGTGATTTCGGCGATTTCGATATTTCGCGTGCGTATGCGCTCGAGAATTTCAGGCGTGAAGTGCAGGCCTGCTGTGGGCGCGGCCACAGCGCTTCCCTCCGTTGCGTAGATCGTTTGATAGCGTTCGCGGTCGGCGGGTTCATCGGTGCGCTTGATGTAGGGCGGCAGGGGGATGTGGCCTAGGCGGCTGAGAGCTTCGTGGAAACCGGTCTTGGAAGTGAAGCGCAATGTTCGCAGGCCGTATTCGCCGCGGCTTTCGGTTATGGCTTCTAGTTCAGTCTCGCCGTCGCGTCCGGGCTCGCCGAAAATGATTTTTTCGCCTACGGAGATTTTTCTGCCGGGGCGGACGAGGGTTTCCCAGGTGTCTGACGAGAGTTGGCGGACGAGCAGGACTTCGATTAGGGATTGCAGGTGTTCGCGGCGGGCGGGGTTGTGGATGCCGGGAGGTTCGGCATGGATTCCGACGCGACGGCCGAATAGGCGCGCGGGGAGGACGCGAGCGTTGTTGAGGATGATGAGTTCATCGCCGCGCAGCAGATCGGGAAATTCGCGGAATTGGCGGTCTTGCCACGCGCCGGTGATTTTATCGAGGAGCAGCATGCGGGAGGCGTCGCGCGCGGCGAGTGGGCGTTGCGCGATGCGCTCGGGCGGCAAGTCGAAATTTAGCTCGTCGAGGTTCATTTTGATTTGCGCGTTTTCTTGGCCGCTGCGGACTTACGACGATCCGGGCATCGCCGAGTTGCAACAACTGCACGGCGCGGCGTTACACTACTTTGCCTGCACTCGTACGTCGGGCTGGCTGGAGCGCGGCCCGAAAACATTGTAACGAATCGGCGGTCGAATCCTCGAACGTCTGGTGGAAAACGTGGCGGAAGGGTCGGTGGTGATCAGCACGCGCGGGGTGGAGCGGCTGCGTTCTGGGCATCCGTGGGTGTATCGCAGTGATGTGCGGTCGGCGCAAGCCGAGGCTGGCGCGATCGTGCGCGTCTTGGATGAACGCGGGCGGTTTCACGGTCGCGCATTTTACAGCGACAAATCGCAGATTGCGGTGCGCTTGTTGACGCGCGAAAGCGTGCCGGTGGATCGCGCGTTTTTTACACAGCGATTGCGGCGGGCGGCAGCTTATCGCGAGACGGTGGTGGAAAACACGGACGCTTACCGGCTGGTGCACGGCGAGGCGGACTTGCTGCCTTCGATTGTGATTGACCGTTATGGGGATTACCTGGTGGTGCAGACCTTGAGCCAGGCCTCAGAGAAGCAGAAGAGTTTGATTGTGGAGATTCTGGTTGAGCAGTTTTCGCCGAAGGGGATTTTGGAGCGCAACGATCCGAAGGTGCGTTTGCTCGAAGGGTTGCCGCAGAGCGTGAGTGTGCTGCATGGGGATGTGCCGGCGGAGATTTTGGCGAAGGAAAATGGGATCACTTTCGTTTACGATCTCGCGAAGGGGCAGAAGACTGGTTCGTTTTTGGATCAGCGCGAAAATCACTGGGCGGCGCGGCGCTATGCTTCGGGGGAGGTGCTGGATTGCTTCAGCTATCAGGGCGGGTTCGCGCTGACGATTGCGGCGGAATGCGAGCATGTGGAGGGGATTGATATGGGCGTGGCGGCGGTGCAGGCGGCGCGGCGGAATCAGGACTTGAACTCGATCGCGAACGTGACTTTCCGTGAGGGGAACGCTTTCGATGTCTTGAAGGAGTACGACGAAGTGGGGCGCAGGTTTCAGATGGTGATTCTGGATCCCCCGGCGTTTGCGAAGAACCGCGACAGCCTGGAGGCGGCCACGCGAGGCTACAAGGAGATCAATCTGCGCGCGTTGAAGATCCTGGCGCCGGGAGGATACCTGGTCGCGTGTTCGTGTTCCTACCATCTCAGCGAGGCGCTGTTCCTACAGCTGATAGCGGAGGCGGCGAATGATGCGAAGAAGAATGTCGTGGTGGCAGAGAGGAGAACACAGGCGGAGGACCATCCGATTTTATTGACAGTGCCGGAGACGCACTACCTCAAAGCTCTAATTCTAAAGGTGATAGAGTAGCCGTAGATGTGGATCTAATTGAAGGTAATATAGATAACAGATACTTGACAATAACGCACGCATATTTTATCATTTAGTGTAGCTAACATAATGAGAAGAAGCCGCGAGAGGCGTCCGGAGGCAGGTATCCCGAGGCCCTCCGCGGGCGTCAATATAGACTGAGAAGGTTACATCATGCTGAGTTTTGACAAATTGACCGTGAAGGCCCAGCAGGCGCTGCAAGCGGCGCAGGAAATGGGCGGGCGCGAGGGCCAGCAGCAAATCGAGCCATTACATTTGCTGTGGGCGCTGGTGGCTCAGGGCGACGGCGTGGTGCCGCCGCTGCTGGAGAAGCTGGGGGTGTCGCCGACGGCGCTGGCGTGCGAAGTGGAAAAGCAGATCGCGCGGCTGCCGAAGGTTTCTGGCGTGTCGCAGCAATATTTGGCCCCTGCGACAAACAGGATTTTGGAGACTGCGTTCGACGAGGCGCAGCGTTTGAAAGATGAGTACGTTTCAACCGAGCATATTCTGCTTGCGATTTCCGCGGCGGAAAAGGATCCGGCGGGGCAAGCGCTAATACGGGCGGGCGCGAGCCATGACGCGATTCTGCAGGCGATGGCGACGATTCGTGGCAGCCATCGCGTGACTTCGCAGAACCCGGAATCCACCTATCGCGCGCTGGAGCAGTATGGACGCGACCTGACCGACCTGGCGCGGCGCGGCAAACTGGACCCGGTGATCGGGCGCGACGAAGAAATCCGGCGCGTGATGCAGATTCTGGCGCGGCGCACGAAAAATAATCCGGTGCTGATCGGCGAGCCGGGCGTAGGCAAGACTGCGATTGTGGAGGGACTCGCGAGCCGCATTGTAGCGGGCGACGTTCCGGAGGTGTTGAAGCCGAAGCGGATTGTTTCGCTCGATCTGTCGGCTTTGGTGGCTGGCGCGAAATATCGCGGTGAATTCGAGGACCGCTTGAAGGCGGTGTTGAAGGAAGTCACCGAGTCCGACGGACAGATCATTCTGTTCATTGACGAACTGCATACCTTGGTGGGCGCGGGAGCGGCGGAAGGGTCGATGGACGCCTCAAACATGCTGAAGCCGGCGCTGGCGCGCGGAGAACTGCGAGCGATCGGGGCGACCACGCTGAACGAATTCCGAAAGTACATCGAGAAGGATCCGGCGCTCGAGCGCCGTTTCCAACCTGTGTACGTGGGTGAGCCGTCCGTGGAGGATACCATCGCGATTCTGCGCGGCTTGAAGGAACGGTACGAGGTGCATCACGGCGTGCGCATTAAAGATGCGGCGATCGTGGCAGCGGCGATGCTTTCCCAGCGCTATATCACCGACCGGTTTTTGCCGGACAAGGCTATTGACCTGGTGGACGAAGCGGCGGCGGGACTGCGCATGGAGATCGATTCCCTGCCTCAGGAAATCGATGTGATCGAGCGGCGCATCATGCAGCTGGAAATCGAGCGGCAGGCGCTGCGCAAGGAATCCGATGCGCATTCGCGTGAACGCGTGAAGCAGGTGGAAAAAGAGCTGAGCACTTTGCGCGAGCAGTCCAATGCATTGAAGGGGCGTTGGCAGACGGAGAAGGACGCGATTGGGCGCATCCGCAAGCAGAAGGAAGAGATTGATCGCCTGAAGACCGAGGAACAGCGCTTCGAGCGTGCGGGGGATCTTTCGAAGGTAGCTGAAATCCGCTATGGGAAGCTGGCTGCGGCGGAAAAGGAATTGCAAGCGGCGCAGAACAAGCTGGCGGAGCTGCAGAAAGATCACCCGATGTTAAAGGAAGAAGTAGGTGAAGAAGAAATCGCGAAGATCGTGAGCAAGTGGACCGGAATTCCCGCGGGGCGCTTGCTGGAGGGTGAAGTCCAGAAGCTAGTACACATGGAAGAGCGGCTGCGCGAGCGCGTGGTGGGCCAGGAAGTGGCGCTGGAAAGCGTCGCGAACGCGATTCGGCGCAGCCGATCGGGGCTGAGCGATCCGAACCGGCCGATTGGGTCGTTTCTATTTCTGGGACCTACCGGCGTGGGCAAGACGGAATTGGCGCGGGCGGTGGCGGAATTTTTGTTTGATGATGAACGCGCGATTGTGCGGCTGGATATGTCCGAGTACATGGAGAAACATTCCGTCGCGCGGATGATCGGCGCACCTCCGGGGTACGTCGGTTACGACGAGGGCGGACAACTGACCGAGCAGGTGCGACGGCGGCCGTATTCCGTGGTGCTGCTGGACGAAATTGAGAAGGCGCATCCGGACGTATTCAACGTGCTGCTGCAGATACTGGATGATGGCCGGTTGACCGATGGCCAAGGCCGCACCGTGGATTTTCGCAACACGGTGATCATCATGACTTCGAACGTAGGCTCGGCGGCGATTTTCGATTTGATGGAAACGGATCCGAAGAAGGCGCGCGAACAGGCCATGGTAGCGCTGCGGGAAATTTTCCGTCCGGAATTCCTGAACCGGATTGACGATATCGTGCTGTTCCGTCCGCTGGGGAAGGATCAGATCGAGCACATCATTGATCTGCAGATGCAGCACCTGGTGAAGCGGCTGGGCGAGCGGCAGATCACGTTGCACTTGACGGCGGCGGCAAAGGCTCTGCTTTTTGCCGAGGGTTACGACCCGGCTTATGGGGCGCGGCCGATGAAGCGAGCGATCCAGCGGCTGATACAGGATCCGCTGGCGATGAAGATTCTCGATGGCGAAGTGCATCCGGGCGATGCTGTTGCCGTGGATGTGGATGCGAAGACGGGCGAGATGAAATTTTCGCGGAAGGCCGCGAAGGCAGGCGCCGCCTGATTGAATTTATCTGGCGCCAAGGCTGAATATCCATGAAGACTCTCAAGACTGCATTTCTGTTGACGGCGTTGACGTTGCTTTTGCTATTTATCGGCGAGGCGATCGGCGGAGCGAATGGCATGACGATCGCGCTGGTGTTTGCGGTGCTGATGAATGGCGGCGCGTATTTTTTCTCGGACAAGATTGCGTTGAAATCCAGCGGGGCGGTGCCGATCAGCCGCGCGGGATCCCCGCGATTGTATGCGGTGATGGAACGATTGGCGGCCAAGGCGAATTTGCCGATGCCGAAGCTTTATATGATTCCGCAGGAGGCGCCGAACGCGTTTGCTACGGGGCGCAATCCGAGCCACGCGTCGGTGGCGGTGACGCGGGGACTGATGGAAATCATGAATGATGACGAACTGGAAGGCGTGATCGCGCACGAGCTTTCGCACGTGCGGAATTACGACATTCTGACTTCGTCGGTGGCGGCGACTTTGGCCGGCGCTGTCACATGGATCGGACATGTGGGGCGTTGGGGACTTATGTTCGGTGGTTATGGCGGCGGTGGGCGGAATCGCAGCGGTGGGATCGGGGCGCTGTTGTTGGTGATTCTTGCGCCGATCGCGGCGATTTTGCTGCAGTTGGGGATTTCGCGGCAGCGTGAGTATCAGGCAGATGCTTCGGGCGTGCAGATGATTGGGCACGCGAATGGGTTGATCAGCGCTTTGGAGAAGTTGGGCGCCTACAACAAGAGGATCCCGATGGATATTCCGCAGTCCACCTCGGCGTTGTGCATTGTGCAGCCTTTGACGGCTGGGCAATTGTTTGCGGGGCTTTTCAGCACGCATCCGCCGCTTTCGGATCGGATTGCGGAATTGCGGAATATGACGATTACCCGGTGACGGCGAATTGAAAGGCAGCGTTACCGCAGAGAACGCAGAGAGAATCTAAGGCAAGGGCTGCCCGGTCCCGCTGCGCGGGACCGGCCGCTACAGGTTCAACCGCAGAAATCCTATCCGTCATGCTAGCTCTAGTACTTCTGCGACGCATTACGATTCGTAGTGCCTGTTTTCTTCCACCACGCAGAAATGTTACTGGCACGTAAAATTTGCAGGGGCGAAAGCTTGCCAAGCGTCGCGCTCAGGCTCTCCGACATCTAGTAACTAACCTATTATCAGATAATTACCGGCAGTTCCCGCGCCGTCCCACTTTGGTTCTTGGCTTGCACTTCCCTAGCCCGCAAGGGATTTTCGGAGGAGCGAAAAACATGAGTGAAGAACGACAGGACATAGTGATCGCAGACGAAGCCACCGCGCCGCGCTGGGTGGGGATCGTTGTGGTTGCTCTCGCGGTAGTCTCACTGGTAGCGCTCGGTGCAGGCTGGACCGCATCCACGCGCTCAAAAGAGCTCGAACAGTCTTTGGCGACACAAGCGCAACAGTTCAAGCAGAACGACGACGTGATCAGCCAGCGCCTCGCGAAGGCTGAGGACACCAACGCGCAGCTGCAAGGCGAACTGAGCGTGGTGACCGACAAGATGAAGCTGACCGAAGGCGAGCTTAACCGGGCGCGTTCGCAGGCCAAGAAGATCAAGGAAGACGACGCCAAGGAATTGGCGGAGATGCAGAACCAGACGAATGCGCAACTCGCGACGAAGGCCAGCGTTGATGACGTGAACAAGATTGGTACGGACGTCAACGGCGTGAAGACCGACCTGGATACCACCAAGAACAACTTGCAGATGGCGCGGGGCGAATTCGGCACGTTGATCGCGCGCAACCACGACGAAGTGGAAGAACTTCGCCGCTTGGGCGAGCGCGATTATTACGAGTTCACGATTGACAAGAAGAACTCGCGCGAGAAAGTGGGCAATCTGATGGTGGAACTGCACGCTACGAACCTGAAGAAGAGCCAGTACGGCGTCACGATTTTTGTTGACGACCAGCGCCATGACAAGCGGAACCTGACGGCGAACGAGCCGTTGTACTTCTTCGAAAGTGGCGCACGCGCTCCGCTGGAGTTCGTGGTGAACCAGGTGGGCAAGGACAAGATCACCGGATACTTGAGCGTGCCGAAGGCGAATGCAACGCACGCGCAGGCTGCTACTTCCGGCGGCAACTGACAATTAGATGGCGCATCAGATGACGCATCACGACGGAACGAGCCATCCTTGGCGGGTTTGACTCGGTTCTCCGCAGCGAAGAGAGGGGCGCTCCCACGGGCGCCCCTCTTTTTTTGTTTATTCGGCTTTCTTCAGAGCGCGGTTCTTGCGGCTCAGGAACTTCTTGGCCAGTGCGGGGAGCTTGTCGTGCGGCAGTTTGCCTTGCTCGTACAGCTTCACCTTCGCCTTGGCGGTCTTGCGGCGACGGCGCTGGCGTTTCTGAGCTACGTACCTCTTGTCGTAAGACATCCAATTCCTCCCAATAAGTTGCGCCCCATGATTGTAGCGGACTAGGAAAAGGATGCAAGGCTGAGCGCTGATTTTCGGGGTGAGTTCAAGTAGCATGGAATTGCCATGACGGCCACCGCAATCTACGCAGGGCGCATTCTGACGCCGCAAGAAGAACTCCTGGACAACGTGATCGTGGTCGAGGGCGGGCGCATCACCGCCATCGGTAATCGCGACGAAGTGCATATTCCGCCGGGAGCGAAGGATTATGTGGCGGCGGGGATGATCGTGGTTCCCGGCTTTGTGGACGTGCATATCCATGGGGCGGGTGGGCACGACGTGATGGAAGCCACTCCTGAGGCGTTGGACGCGATCACTTCGACCGTGGCGCGGTTTGGAACTACGTCGATTGTGGCGACGACAGTTACGGCGCCGGTTGAGGAGACTTGCCACAGTTTGGAAGGGATTGCGCAGTACGTGCGCAGCCACGAAAAGACGGAAGAGAATACGCGGGCTGCGGCGGAGATTGTGGGCATTCATCTGGAGGGGCCTTTCATTAATAAGGCGCGGCGCGGGGTGCATCCCGCGGAGTCTATTGCGCTGCCTTCGATTGACGTGCTGGAAAAATTTCGAGCTGCGGCGGACGGGTTGGTGCGGATTGTCACGGTGGCGCCGGAAATTCCCGGGGCTTTGCAACTGATTGCTCGGGCAGTGGCGGATGGGTTGGTCGTTGCGGTGGGACATACTGATGCGGATTACGACCAGGCGCGCGCGGCGTTTAAGGCGGGAGCGCGGCATGCGGTGCACGTTTACAATGCGATGCGGCCGTTTACACATCGCGATCCGGGCGTGATTAGCGCGATCATGACGGACACAGACATAACCGCGGAAATCATCGCCGACGGTGTGCACGTGGCGGGACCAGCTATCCAGGTGCTGCTGGGAACCAAGGGATTCGACACAGTGCTGCTGGTGAGCGACGGGACATCGGCGACAGGCATGCGCGACGGGAATTACCGGTTGGGGAATTTTGAAGTCACCGTGAAGGGCGGCGTGGTCCGGAACTCCGAAGGCAATTTGGCTGGTAGCACGCTGACGCTGGATCGCGCGCTGCGATTTATGGTTGAGGTGGGCGTGCCGTTTGAGGATGCATTGCGTATGGCGACGATTTTGCCGGCGCGGCGATTGGGATTGGCGGGGAAAAAAGGAATTCTGGCAATTGGTGGCGATGCGGATTTGGTGGTCTTGACGCCGGATCTGCATGTGGCTGCGGTGATGACGCGCGGCGTCGGGCTGACGTGACGTACCGGCGTTGCTGCAGCGGGCGCGCCTGAGACGCGCCCCTACAAATGCGGTCCGGGGCTGGTGGCGACGCAAAATCCGTGCCATACGAAAACAACGCGCCGCGTTTTTACTTGTTCAGAGGGATTTTCAGTTCTTCGGCGAATTTGTAGGGATCGAACGGGCTTAAGGAGAAGTAGCGGCCTTCGATGCCTATCATGGGGACTTTGCGCTTGCCATTATTGACCTGGAGCACGATGGCCTCGGCGGCGGAGTCGTCGTCAATATTGACTTCGCGGTACGGAATGCCGCGTTCGCGCAGAAAGCATTTGGCCCGGCGGCAATCGCAGCACCAGGAAGTTGAATACACTGTAATGTCTGACATACGCCCCTTCTACTACATTTGTACCATAGCTATACGATGCGCTCGCCAAGCCTGGGGATGCGGGGATATCCAAAAGTAAACAAGCGACATAGGGCTAGGCGGCCTGGTGCTGCATGGTTCTGCTGGCCGCGCCTGCTGCGCCGGATCCTGAGCCGGCTTTTGTAGCTGCTTGCAAGCGGGCGTTGGCGCGTTCGATCGCGGCGTTTGCGCGATCCCAATCGGCTTCGGTGGACCCGGCTTTCGGCGTGTCGGCTTTGGCGCGTTCCAGAGCGGCGGTGGCGCGGGCGACGTCAATTTCTTCAGCGCGTTCGGAAACTTCCGCGAGGACGATCACGCGATCGGGCAGGACTTCGGCGAAGCCGTACATTACCGTGAGGTAACGCGTTTCGGTGCCCTTGTGGTAGGTGAGGATTCCGACGCCGAGCTCGGTGATCAGCGGCGCGTGGCCGGGGAGAATGCCGAGGTAGCCGTCTCTGCCGGGCATTTCGAGCGAGTCAACGTCTTCGCTGAGCATGTGGCGCTCGGGCGTCACCACTTGCAGCTCGATTTTTTCTGGTAGCGTGGCCATTTATTTTGTCTCGCGTGCTTCGCGCTTGCTGCCGCGAACTACGCCGCTGCGCCTGCTGCCATTTTTTCTGCTTTCTCGCGCACTTCTTCGATGGTGCCGACCATGTAGAAGGCTTGCTCGGGCAAATCGTCGTGCTTGCCTTCGACGATTTCCTTGAAGCCGCGGACGGTGTCTTCGATCTTCACGTACTTCCCAGCCAGGCCGGTAAACTGCTCGGCGACGAACATCGGTTGCGAGAGGAATTTCTCAATTTTGCGAGCGCGGGTGACGGTTTGTTTGTCGTCGTCGGAAAGTTCTTCGATGCCCAGGATGGCGATGATGTCCTGCAGCTCCTTGTAACGCTGCAGAACTGCTTTCACGGAGCGGGCCACGTTGTAATGTTCCTGGCCGACGATGCGCGGATCCAAAATGCGCGAGAAACTGGCCAGCGGATCAACCGCGGGATAAATGCCGCGTTCGACGATTTGGCGGCTGAGGTTGGTGGTGGCGTCGAGGTGCGCGAAAGTTGCTGCGGGGGCTGGGTCAGTGTAATCGTCGGCCGGAACGTAAATGGCTTGCACGGAAGTGATCGAGCCATTTTTGGTGGAAGTGATGCGCTCTTGCAGCTCGCCGATTTCGGTGTTGAGATTCGGCTGGTAGCCGACGGCGGAGGGCATGCGTCCGAGCAGCGCGGAAACTTCCGAGCCGGCTTGCACGAAGCGGAAAATATTGTCGATGAAGAGCAGCACGTCGAGCTTTTCTTCATCGCGGAAATATTCCGCGACGGTGAGGCCGGTGAGTCCGACGCGGAGGCGGGCGCCGGGGGGTTCGGTCATTTGTCCGTAGATCAGGGCGCAGCGCGATTTTTCGGAATTTCCTGGGACGATTACGCCGGATTCCTGCATTTCCAGCCAGAGGTCGTTGCCTTCGCGGGTGCGTTCGCCGACGCCAGAGAAAACGGAGACGCCGCCGTGCTTCATGGCGACGTTGTGGATCAGCTCTTGAATCAGCACGGTCTTGCCGACTCCCGCGCCACCGAACAGGCCGATTTTCCCGCCTTTCAGGTACGGCTCAGTGAGGTCCACGACTTTGATGCCGGTCTCGAACATTTCTAGCGTGGTAGACTGGTCCTCGAGCAACGGCGCCGGGCGATGGATTGGGTAACGCTTCTCGTACTTTACTGGGCCAAGGTTATCCACTGGGTCGCCGAGGACGTTGAGCACGCGGCCTAGCACGCCGCGGCCGACGGGGACGGAGATGGGTTCGCCGAGGTCGAGCGCTTTCATGCCGCGCACGAGACCTTCGGTCGGCTTCATCGCGACGCAGCGGACGCGGCCTTCGCCGAGGTGTTGCGCGACTTCGGCGACGATATCGAGCGGCTCGGGATTGTTGAAACCTTCGCTGGTGATGCGTACGGCGTTGTTAATGAAAGGAAGGTGCCCCTCTTCAAACTGGACATCGACGACTGGCCCGATCACTTCTACTATGTGCCCAGTTTTTTGTTCGTTCGTTGCCATGTTGATCGTTCTCCCTCTGAGAGCGTGAGTCGTAACTAGTGCTTCGCGATTCGCGCGCCGACGCCGATCACGAAGTCGCCGATGCTGCTCCGCTTACGATCTCGATTATTTCCTTGGTAATTGCCGCTTGGCGGATATTGTTCATCCGCAGCGTTAGTTTTTCGATCAGCTCCGAGGCGTTGCGCGTTGCCGCATCCATGGCGGTCATGCGCGCGGCGTGTTCGGCGGCTGCGGATTCGAGCAGGATGCGGAAAATTTCGCCTTCGAGGTAGCGGGGGACCAAGCCGTTGAAAATTTGTTCGACCGGCTGCTCGTAGATGTAATCCACCAAGCGACCCTGGCCTCCGGGGGCGGGTTCGGTCGGCAGGGAGCCGCCGGGGCCGGCGTGATGAGCCGCTAGCTCTTCGCCGTCCGAGGATTTCTTCACAACTTCAGGATCCACGGGCAGAAGTTTTTCGGCGCGCAGATTCTGCACCATTACGTTTTTGAACTCGTTGTAGATGGCGTATACGGCGTCCACTTCGCCGCTCGTATAAAGCTCGGCGACGCGCGCGGCGATTTCCTTGGCTTTCGAGAACTCGACTTTCGCGGAGACGTCGAGATATTCCGCGACGAATGAAAAGCCGCGCTTGCGCAGCGTGTCGCGGCCTTTTTTGCCGACGACGATCAGTTCGAGCTTCTGCGCGTGATGTTCGCGGATGAAATCCATGGCGTGACGCAGCACGTTGGAATTGAAAGCGCCGCAGAGACTGCGATCGCCGGTGAGCACCATTACCAGGATTTTTTCCTCCGAGCGGCGCTGCAGCAGAGGATGCGCGGGAGATTCCATGCGCGCGGCGGCGGAGCGCAGCACGCGAAGAATTTCCTTGGCGTAGGGCCGTGCGGCAAAGACGCCTTCCTGCGCGCGGCGCAATTTCGCGGCGGCGACGAACTTCATGGCGCGCGTAATCTGCTGCGTGCTTTTCACGGAGCGAATGCGGCGGCGATAATCAAGAAGTGTGGGCATCGAGTGAGACTAGTTAGCCTGAGCCGCCGCCGCTGGAACGGTCTTAATGGTGGTCTTGAAGCGCTCTTTGAAAGCGTCCAGCGCTTTTTTCGCTTCTGCCCTGTTGGTGTCGTCGAATGCTTTCTTTTCGCGCAGCGATTTCAGCAGACCGCTGTAATTCGTTTCGATAAATGGATACAGCTCGGTTTCGAAGCGGCGGCATTCGGAGACCGGAAGATCGTCGAGATATTTCTTCGAAGCGGCGAAAATAATCAGAACCTGATTTTCGACGGAGAGTGGCTGGTACTGATCCTGTTTCAAGATTTCCATCAAGCGTTGGCCTCGGGCGAGTTGTGCTTGCGTGGCTTTATCGAGCTGCTCGGTGCCGAACTGCGCGAAGGCGGCGAGGTCGCGATATTGCGCGAGGTCGAGGCGCAGAGTGCCGGCGACCTGTCGCATGGCTTTGATTTGCGCGTTGCCGCCGACGCGGCTGACGGAAATGCCGGCGTTCACGGCGGGGCGGATGCCGCTGTTGAAAAGGTCGGCTTCCAGGAAAATCTGGCCGTCAGTGATGGAAATCACGTTTGTCGGAATGTAGGCGGAAATATCGCCGGCCTGCGTTTCGATTACTGGCAGCGCGGTGAGCGAGCCCGCGCCGAGTTCGTCGTTCAATTTCGCGGCGCGTTCGAGCAGGCGCGAGTGCAGGAAGAAAACGTCTCCGGGGAAAGCTTCGCGGCCGGGCGGGCGGCGCAGCAGCAGCGATATTTCGCGATAGGACTGCGCGTGCTTCGAGAGATCGTCATAGAAGCAGATGGCGTGGCGTTTGCTGTCGCGGAAATATTCGCCGATGGCGCAGGCGGCGAAGGGCGCGATGTATTGCATGGAAGCGGCTTCTGAAGCGGTGGCGGCGACCACGATGCTGTGTTCCATGGCGCCGTAATCGGTGAGCGTCTTGATCACCTGCGCGACCGTGGAGCGTTTCTGGCCGATGGCGCAGTAAATGCAGATCATATCGCCGCCACGCTGATTCAGAATCGTGTCAATGATGATCGCGGTTTTCCCGATCTGGCGGTCGCCGATGATCAGCTCGCGCTGTCCGCGCCCGATGGGAATCATGGCGTCAATGGACTTGATCCCGGTCTGAATGGGTTCGCGCACGGGCTGGCGATCGATCACGCCGGGAGCGAGGCGTTCGAGCGGATTGCGCTGGGTAGATTGGATGGGTCCTTTGTCGTCAATGGGATTGCCGAGCGCGTCCACGACGCGGCCGATCATGCCATCGCCGACCGGCACGGACATGATTTTGCCGGTACGCTTGACGGTGTCGCCTTCTTTGATTTCGGTGTAATCGCCGAGGAGCACGGCGCCGACTTGATCTTCCTCAAGGTTCAGCGCGATCCCGAAAACGTCATGCGGAAACTCGATCATTTCGCCGGCCATGCACTTGTCGAGGCCGTGGATGCGCGCGATGCCATCGCCGACGGACATGACGGTGCCGACTTCCTCGACGGCGAGGGTCTGCTGATAATTTTCGATCTGCTCGCGCAGGATCTTAGTGATTTCGTCCGCTTTGATGTTGGCCATCCTGACTCCTGTTTTCTAGTGACCGTGTGACGCCGGCGCTGTAGCGCGCCTTGCGGCGTCCTAATGCGTTTGTTATTCCGCTGCTAATTGTTCGCGCAAGCGGTTTAATTGCTCGCGTACTGAGCCATCGTACACGGTGGACCCAACGCGCACGACCGCTCCGCCCAGCAGGTTTGCGTCTTCGGCAAAGCGCGCTTCGATCTTTTTTCCGGTGCGGCGTTGCAGGACCGAGAGCAATTCCTTTTTTTCGGCATCGTTGAGCGCGTGGGCGGTGGTGACTTCGGCTTCAGCGATGCCCAAGCGTTTGTTCAGCTCCGTGCCGAACACTTGCAGGATCTCGTGAAACAAGTGCGTGCGGCGATGATCCACAATCAAGCACACGAAATTGCGCACGGCGTCGTTCAGGCCCATCTTCGCGGCGATTGCGGTGATGACTTTGTTCTTCACCGCGCCGTCCACGGCGGGGCTTTCGAGAGCATTGCGCAGATCGGCCGAAGCAAGAAATATTTCGACGAACGCGGCGAGGGCTTTGCGGACCGCTTCGCCGCTCTTACGTTCGAGCGCCACATCGGCGAGCGCGGCGGCATAGCGTTCGGCGACGGCGCTCAATTGACGCTCCTCTCTAGCTCGGCGATGAAAGTGCGGAGCAGCGCGGCTTCGGACTTGGGCGCCAGTTCCTGGCGCAGCAATACTTCCGCGCGTTCCACCGCGAGGCGAGCGCCCAGTGCTTTCAGTTCCATGCGGCCGGCGCGCGCGGCTGCGTCAATTTCGGCGCGCGCGGCTTGCTCGATCTTTTCTGCTTCGGCGCGGCCCAGGTCGCGCAAGCGCTGCGCTTCGGCTTCGGCGTCGCGCTTGGCATCCACGCGCAGTTGCTCAATTTCGCGCTCCAGGCCTTCGAGCTTGGTCTTGATTTCGCGGCGCTGGCGCTCGGCGGCTTCGCGGGCGCGGGTGCCCTCCGCGATTTTTCTGGAGATTTCTTCGGCCTGCGTGCGGAAGGCCGGCGCGGCGTATTTCACGATGCAGTGGGCGATGGCGCCGAAGACCAGCGCGAAATTGAGCCAGCGAAAAACCCACCCGGTCGTGGAATCCGCGGGGGAAACTTCGCCCTCTTGCGCAAATAACGGCAGGGCGCCCAGCGCGATAAAAATAATCAGCAAGCAGAGCGCGCGAGCAGCAGACTTTATTTGTTGCAGGGATTGAAACATCATTGGCGCGCACCGCCGCGTGGAGGATTGCTGCCTTCCAGGATGCCGCGGGCTATCGCGCCGGCTAGCTCCGGAGTTTGGCGCTCGACTTCTTTGCGGGCTTCGGCGAGCTCGGCTTCGATTCGCTGCTTGGCCTCTTCAACTTCCTTGCGCGCAAGGCTGCGCTGCGCTTTCAGATTCTTGGCGCGCTCGTCCAGGACGGCCTGACGGGCGTCTTCCTGCTCGAGGTAAATTTCTCCCTGGGCTTGGCGCAGCGCTGCGTTGTAATTTTCTAGATCCTGGCGCGCCGCCGCTTCCACGGCCGCGGCCTCAGCGCGCGCACCTTCGATTTTCGCGCTGCGCTCCGCCATGGCTTCTTGAATGGGCGTGAAAAACGCCCAGCGCATGAAGAGATAAAAAAGGAAAACGATGATGACCGTAGGCACAGCTTGAAGAAATAGGTCACCGAGCTGGCGCAGGATTTCCATCGTTAGGAAAGCTTACGAATACGTTTGCCCCATTTATGTCGTTACACTGTTGCCCGGATTCGCGACCGGCCGCTCCGGGACACACTTCTAGGCTCAAGCAAAGGCCGCGATTATCGCATCGAGTCCCGCTCCCGTCAACGCTTTAGGGCCTATTTGCATTACGGAAAGAGAAACACGATTCGCTCCATTCTACGTCGAATGCGTGGCGTTATGCCAGCCGCGCGCGCAAGCTTCGCGCAGATATCGTGAAGCTGGGGTGCGGCTAGCGAGGGGCAAGCGAGTTGTGCGGGCCTTCGAATGCTTGCTTGCGCGTCACTACAAACCACAATTGAATAGCGATCATGGGGAGGGAGAAAACCAGGCTGAACCAGACGGGAAACTGGAAGGGGGTTGGCGGAAGTCCCATGGAGGTTTGCATCGCAGCGGTGGCTTCTTCGTAGCGCGCTTGGGCGCCGGGAAGGATCACGGAAATGATCGAATTGAAAATTGCGAAATTGAAATAGTAGATGGCGAGGCTGCGGCCCCACTTTTCCAGCTTCAGCAGACCGTAGGCCATCAGGAGTTGCACGGACATGTAGCCGACCACGATCAGCGCTGCTTTTCCGCCGGTGAAAAAGAAGCCGAGGAAGGTGAGCGGCATATGCAGAATATTGAGGATTGGAAACATGCAGGCGCCGACGAGCGCGAGGTAGGCAATGATCGTGATGCTGACGGGCCTTTTCGGTGCGCCGGGCAATTCCGTGGGCGCGAGCACTGCGGGCATCCATGCGGGGACCGGCGCTCCTGAGTTGCGGAATTGTTCTTTGATTGGGCGCGAGTTGAAGAAATAGATCCACCAGCCGCCTAACAAAGCCAGCAGAGCGTAGAAGACCGCCATACCGATGCGCACGGCTGTCATGAAGTGCTCAAGTGGCGGAATCGGCTCGCCCTTTGGTACCGCGGGCACTGGCGGAGTGGGCAGCGGCATGACGATCATCATGAGCAGGCCCGGTACAGCCATCACCAGAAGCAGGCCGCAGAAGACGAGCATGGAAAATCTGGCCCATTCGCGCAGATGCAGCAGGTTTACGCCCGTGGCGATGCCCCATCCAGCAAGGCCTAGCAGGAACAGCGACATGACCAGGCCGGCACCGCGAGTGAACGTAGGCAGGTTGTCTGCAGACATCACAGCGAAGCCGAGGAGCATGAGGGCGGCCGAAAGCAGCGTGAGGCCAGAGCCGATGAAGACCAGCACTGCGGAAATCGTGATGCCTGCCGACCGCTTCATCGCTTGCCTCCCATGGCGCGCGCAACTACTTTTCGCGGGAGTATACACCACGGTCCGGGCGACACGGCGGACGTCTCAGAGTGCAGGCTGGACTAATACGCGTAAGCTTGGAGGAGCGCGAAAACGACGACGCCGGTGACCGAGACATAAAGCCAGATGGGAAACGTGTAGCGCGCGATGCGTTTGTGTTGCGGGAAGCGGCCGCTGAGTGAAAAGAAGAAGGTGATGAGCACCAGAGGCAGCGCTACGATCGAGAGAGTTATGTGGCTGGCGAGAATCAAGAGATAGATCGCGCGAATGGTCGCATGGCCTTGTGGAAAACGCGTGTCGCCGTGCAGCGCGTGGTTCACGATGTAGCTGACCAGAAACAGCGACGAGAAACCGAAGGCGAGCAGCATGCTGGCGCGATGCGCTTTGCGGTCGCGTTTTTTTATGAAGTAGAAGCCGGTACAGAGGGCGATGGCGCTGAGCCCGTTCAGAACGGCATTCAGCGCCGGCAGGAAAACAAATCTGCCTGCGAACTGCGTGGGCGCATGGTGCAAGTACAGCAGCCAAAGAAGAAAGGATGTTGCTGCAGCGCTCACGATGACAATTGAGCCTAGCGCGGCGCGTTGGTTGGTCTGGGTCTGGTCCATGAAGCTAGATACGATACTACAGGTTCTTCCGCGCGGCAGCGGGTAAACAAAAGTTCACCGAGTCGGCGCGCAGGCTACGGCAATTTGGCGTTGGCCGCGGGCGGAGCGAGCGGAATGTATTCCGCGGAGAAGCGGGAGCGTTGCAGGCGATAGCCGTCGCGCGTGCGAATGTGGTAGTGCTTGTGCTGGTCGTTAACGAGTTTAACGGTGATGGTGCGCCAGCCGCGGTTCGGATTGGGCTTGGGATAGTAACTCAGCGAATAAAGATGGGCTAAATCATCGCGGATGGAAGCGAAGGCGTTTTGTTCGTCTTTCCAGTTTTTGGCGAAATAGACTTTGCCGCCAGTGGCGGCGGTCATGCGTTGGAAGACCGCGTTGGAGATCGGCTCGAGATGCGCCTCCTGGGTGCTCACCATATATATGGTTGTGCCGGTCGATTGTGCTAGCTCGGCGACGTCCTCGGGCGGGACCATGCTGTAGTTATCGGGACCGTTGGAGAAGACGACGATTACTTTTCGTCCGGTGAAGCGCGCGGCGTCTTGCACGGTGAGCAGCAAGCAATTGTAGAGCGCGGCATCGTCTCCGGCGACGGTAGTGCGCGCGGCGCGCAGAACTTGCGTACGGTCGGCGGTGAGCAACGAGGCGCGGGAAAGGTCGCGGCTGTAGGAATAGAAGGCTACTTTGTCGGCGCCTTCGAGTGAGCGGACGAAATCAGCGATCGCGTCCTGCGCGAATACGAAGCCGCGGTACATATAGTTGCTGGTGTCGAAGAGCACGAACACGTTGGCGCCCTCCACCAGAGAGGTAAGCTCACTGCCAGACAGGCTCGCGCTGGGATCGCTTGGTTGGCCAGCGGAGGTATCGGGCGAGGCAGCACCGGCCGGAGCCTTGGCCGGAATTGCGCGGGCGGAGACGTTGCCTTCCCCGTACGTGGCGATGTCTTCGGGAATGCCGTCCTCGGTGACGATAAAGTCCTGCGGACGGAGACCGGTGACGTACTTCCCCTTGTTGTCAGTCACTGCGACGTTCAGTTGCACTAAATCCACGGTGACGTTGATGCGCGGCGGGCCGCTTTCCTGCGCGACCGGAGAGGGGTCGACGAAAACGGAGAGAGCTGCGAAGAGAACGAGCGCTACCGCGAGTCTTTTGAGCATGACGGGCCTCGATGTTGTGTGTTACTAAACTTTCGCAAGGCTGGCCGGGCGGGTATTGAATCGCCGCGGCGTAGCCACAAAGTTTCTAGGGCTGAGGACTGCCAAAACTTGCGGGCAGCGAAGTGACTTTGCCCTGGCGAAATTCTTCACCGGTTTCGCGCATGGCGCGCAGAATTGCGGGCCAATCGTTTAAGTCGGTGGCAAAAATCTTCGCGACCATGCGGCCGGTCAGTTCGGGCGCCAAGCGATTCAGCGTTACCGGCGGATAGCCCAGCTCGTCAGCCAGGCGCGCCCAATACAGATTCGTCGAGTCCCATGTTTCGGCGAGCAAGCGGCTGGAATAGCCTTGGAACATCGGGAATGGCCTGACGTTCAACAACTCGCGTGCATAGGAGCGCGCGAGCACGGGATGAGGTACGCCGAAATCCTGGGACAGGCGCGTCCAGGTAAGTTCCGCTGGATCCTGCTGCGACAAATCTTGCAATTCGTGCCCCGCCATTCCCCACGAACTGGTGTCGTCTGGAAATCTACGGCGAAATTCAGCAGTGAGATAGAACGTATCCGCGGGCGTGACCTGCGATGAAACTTCGGCCACGCGTCCGGCGCGCAGCGTGGCTTCGAGCTGCGCCGCTCTCTGCGGAATCATGCGGTCGGAAAGAATGCTGGTTACTTTTGCACGCAATTCTTCATTTTGCGCGGACGCTGCGAGTATTTCGTCTCCGGCGCGTTGATAGAGCGCGACGGCGTGGAGTTCGTTGCGGCTGACGTTCCACCAACGCGGCAAGACGGCGTTGGTCAAAACGGAAGGCACCAGGTCGGTCCAAATCAGCGCCTGGACGTTTTCCGGAGCGATAAAATCCTCTTCCATTTGCGCCAGCACGTACGGCAAATCTGCCAGCGATCCCACCAGATGCGCGCCTCCACCCGCGGGAGAACCCGCGCCAAAGAGGCGGGGAGTTTGCCAGAGCGATTCCTCCGTGCCCATGACCGTCTCGCCGGAGAAATCGTGCGAGCGAATGAGCAGTGGATTGTTGTGCAGAGCCTGCGCGCCGGGCGGTTCGTAATAGGCGTAGCTGAAACCGACGAGCGTGTCACGGAAGAACGGAACCAATTGTCCCTTCGCTTGCTCTAATTCCACTCCGGTAGCCTTGGACTTCAGCACTTTGGCAATGTCCGTGCGCATTTCCAAATCGGTGTGATGGTTGTTGTAGGACCCGGCAGTGAAAGTTGTTCTCTCACTGTTGGTAAAAATCGGGCGCGGCATTTGGAATTCGCCGAGTTGCTCGGCGAGCGGCAGCAGTGTATCGCCGGCGGGCGTTCCTTGCGGTGTGGGAGTGAGGCCATCGCCCAGCGCCAGCAGAGTATCGAGAGAAACCAGCCGCTGATCGTCTAGAACCGCGCGAATGCGCTCGGCCATTTCGCGGTGGATGCGCTGGCCTTCGGAATTTGTTTGGCGAGGACCCGCGATCAAATCAACGATTTCATCCTGCGAGGCCTTGGGATTGCCGCTGGCTGCGCGAAGGAGATGCGCTAGCGAGGTGCGTCCGGCATCGAAGAGCTGGGCGGAGGAGGAGAAATGGGAAAACGGCTTGATCATTCCCTGCCAGGATTCATCGCGGGCGCTTACGGGAATCTCGCCCTGGCGAGCCATTATTTGCCACAGGGTGACGTTCGCTTCAAAGATGCCCATGGCGTTCCCGCGCAGGGTGTGGTCGGAAACTTTATTGAGCGCCTCGGCTGTCGTTAGAAACGCGGCGATGGACGCATCGCTCAGTTCCGGAAACTCGGAAAACATCGAATACTGATTGCGAAATTGCTGGAACTTGCTGGCCATCAGTTCGACTGTAGGACCGCTCAAGCGATGCCCTGCTGCACGCCTGGCGTCAATTTCGCTCAGCACGAGGTAGGCTTCCGCCGGCGTTCCTTCCATCCCCACTCGCGAGAGGGCGAACATGGTTTCCAGCAGGCCGTCCGGGTTGTTCAATCCTCGGGTTTCCACATTCCAGTTGCGGGCAAGCTCGGCATTGGCCTTCTGCCGGAGGATGTTCTTCCATGCTTGGAGACTTCCCGGCACGTGAGGATCGCCGTTGGGCTCCCATTGTAGGCGAGTGGTCAGCAGCAGGAGGGTTGGGTCGGGACGAAAGACCGAAGACATCGCGCTGGGGGAAACCGTCTTGCCGCGGAGCGCTTCGTAGCAGTGGCGCATGCGTGCAGATTCGACGAAGTGCGCTTGCTGTTCCGGAGGAATGCGCGAGAGCGAGTCAAAATAAGCGGCGAGCCAGCCGTTGTCTTTCGAGAGAAGTCTTTGGACAAATTCACTCGTGGAGTGCGGGTTTGCGCCCACCAAATCCTTCCACGCAGGCTCGGCAGCGGTGCCGCCGGGCACGATTACGCGGCCTGATTCGATGCGAATGTAACTTCCGTAAAAATCCAAGGGCGCGGCAAGCGAGACTAATTTTTTCAGGCCCGGCGAACGCAGCAGCGCAGCCTGGGTTTCCGGATCCACGTGAGCCCAGGCGTAGTAAAGACGCGCCAGGGACTGATCGTGGAGCAGCGCGTCAATTAATGGCCGATCTTTGTC
Organism: uncultured Acidobacteriota bacterium; assembly: GCA_963786205.1. Lineage (GTDB taxonomy): Bacteria > Acidobacteriota > Terriglobia > Acidiferrales > UBA7541 > Palsa-295. The sequence continues at coordinate 40,258 of CAWAYG010000005.1, read as the reverse complement.
GTGGCCACCTTCGGCGCTTGCTTCGACCCATTGCCGTTCCGTGAGAGCGATGGGCACTAGGGAATTGGAGTACGCGTAGGAGAACGGCTTGCCGCCCTGCAGCGTGGCCTCTAGTTCGGGCAGAGGAAAGCCGGAGTCAATCGTAATGAATGCTCTGCGCGGGTCCGCGGTGGCGACGTAGGCGCTGCTCTTTCCGCAGTCCGTGGTCACGCGGTAGCCGAGGATGTCCAGCAGCACCTTGGAGTCGGCGCAACCGGTGACGCGAATCACGCCGTCCTTCCCTGCTAAGTCGGAGAGTTCCCTGGCCTGCTGCACGTATCTTCGGAGCAGGATCAGAAATTCGGTGGCGCGGCTGCCCAGGCCGGCGCCCTGATACCCGATCAGAAACACGTTACGGGAGAGCAGGGGCATCACTTCTTCGGCGCTGGCTTTCTGGCTGATTCCGGCGATACGCAAGAATGAACGGAGCGGACCTGGGATCGTAGCTGTGGCTGGTTCGGATGCGACGAGGCGCTCTTGAGGTGCGGGCGGACGGGGAGGAACAGCGCTACGAACTCGAGGGGCAAAACCGGCACAAACTAACGCCACAACCGCCAACAGGGCCGAAAGACGCAGGGGACGTTTCATCGCTGGCACCCACCCCAACCACCTTCGAGACATGCTACAACTGGTTTAATTGACCGGAGCGGATTGCGAGGCGCGCTTCGTTCCGGCAGAAGACCGACGTCGAAATCAAGGTCGATGCTTGGCTGGGGCTTCGACCTTTAGTTGGTGCATCCTACGCCTCTGCGAAGCCAGACGCAACGAATTTGGAAGTAGTCGCTGGACTATGATGATCGGAGGGGATGGCGAAGGTTCGGAGAAGCGCGTTCAGCGCAGGTTCATCTTCTGCCGCAACCACTGCTCGCTGGTATTTACCGGGGATGTGGATCGGTTTCCGGCAACGGTATCAATTAGGAGTTGGGCTTATGAACCATGTCCCATAAGCCCGTTAGAACGTAGTCGCTGGCGCGACGGACGCTTCGCGTGCTATGCTCCTTGCGTCATGCTGCAACGTAGCGCCTTTAACAGCGATTTTCGCTTTTCTCTGTTTTTCCTAAGCCAAGCAAAATCAATAGACTACAGAGGAAAAAAGATTCAATTCCCATAGCCGTTAGATCGGCTGAAGCCACTAGCCCGCATCCGCCGCAACCGCCAGCGCCCACCTTCAAACGGCTCTATCGAACGCGCGCAGAGCACCTCGCCCGACTTCGCGCTTTTGTGAAAACGCGCCTCCGATAGAGCACTAGCGTTTGATCGGCATAGGGGCAGCGGTTGCCCGCTGACCCCTGCCACACCACCGTGCGTACGGGTCCGTACACGGCGGTTCGAGATGGTTACGCTAACGCGCATCCTCCAAATTCGGGAGACCGAGCGATCTAAAATAGGCCGTGGGAAGCGCGACGGATAAGGCCTTGGCGTGGGCGAGGTACCAGGGACCGCGGCTGCTGCCAGCCGTGTTGCTCGCCAGTTTTGGGCGGACGCCCAGTTCCAAGAGAGCTGCCCGACGACGACGGGGTGTTTTCCATTGTCGCCAGAGTGCCACACGAAGTCGCGCACGGACCCAGCTAGTAAGGTACGCGAGGACGCGAGGAGTTTCGCAGAAACCGAAGTAGCTGCGCCAGCCCCGCATATACGGGACCAGTTCCGTCATCGTCGCATCGATGCTGACGCCCTTTGCACGTCGTGTAATTTCTCGGACTCGCCGCTTAAAACGGACCAAGGATTTTGGCGCGATTGCTCGCTTGATCTCTGGTCCATCTGTAAAGCTGAATCCGAGGAACTTCCGCTCCTGTGGTTTCGCCACCGCACTCTTGGACTCGTTCACTTTGAGTTTGAGCTTCTGCGTGATGAATTGCGTGATGCTCTTCATCGCTCGTTGACCTGCTCGCTCGCTTCGCACGTAGATATTGCAATCATCTGCGTACCGGACATAGCGATGTCCACGGCGCTCCAACTCCCGATCGAGTTCATCGAGTACGAGGTTACTCAACAGCGGCGAAAGTGGGCCCCCTTGAGGAGTCCCCTCCACGCTTGGACTGACTAACCCGTTCTCCATCACTCCGGCGTTCAGGAACGCCCGAATGAGTTTTAGCAGCCGCTTGTCCTCAACACGTTTTGCGACCTGCCCCATCAATTTGTCGTGATTGACTCGATCGAAAAATTTCTCCAAGTCGAGGTCGACCACCCAGCCGTAACCTTCCGCAAGGTACAACTGTGCTTGAGTTACCGCTTGATGTGCAGATCGTCCCGGTCGAAAACCGTAGCTGTGATCGGAAAACGTTGGGTTCCACCGCCGCTGCAGAACCTGCATCACCGCTTGCTGGAGAAATCGATCGAGCGTAGTCGGGATACCTAGTTTTCGCATCCCTCCTCCGTCCGGCTTCTCGATTTCCACGCGCCTTACCGGCTGCGGTTTATAGGTCCCGTTCAGCAGTTGTTCCCGGATGGTGAGCCAGTGCTCCTTCAAGTAGCCACTGAGTTGGCCGACGGTCATCCCGTCGATCCCGGCGCTACCTTTGTTGCCCTTTACCCGCCGTAATGCCTCCAACAGATTTTCTCGCTTACATACTTCCTCCATGAGTCGGATCGTGTTAGCTGGGTTTTCGGGTTTATGCATCGTCTGGCGCGATTCGGTCTCTTCCCTTCCGGCTTGACGGGCTTCACCCGTAGACTCAGATGGAAAGTCCAGTTTCTCCTGGATGTTCTGCCGCTTGTCGTTCCTGAGATGCATGTCCTACTCGCCTCTCCTCTCGTTCGGGTCTTCAATCACCGTTCCCGGCTCGGCCTATCTGTTGACTCCACCTTTCGGTATTGGAGTGCCTCACTAGCTTCGCCGACGACGTGATCTACTACACCCTCTGCTGACTTCTGCCCTGCGGTCAGATCGCCTCTCGGCTCTCTCAGTCGCCGCAGCGACACAGGACAGATCTCCCGGGGTAATTCCAGCTGCCTTCTGTGCGCAGTCGCCGAATCTACGCTTCGCATCCTTGATGGATTATGGACTTCGCAGTACGTTGCCCGCTCGTCCGACGCTTACGCCTTATATTCGGTTCTTGTTCATCGACTCGCACATTTGCTTGACGCTTCCTTCAGACCTCGCCTCGCGGTGATAGCCCTTGCGTCATCGCTAACCCTTCACCTCCATCAGGTTGGGTAGAGGATTTGCACCTCCTAGCTGCTGAACATGCCCGGCATACAACGAAGCCGCCCGCGCGGCGGACGCTGCGCGTGAGGTGACGGAGCGTTGGTTGCCTGGCGGCTGAGATAAGTTTGGGTCACAGGAGGTGTTTCCGTGACCCATCTCAGAAAAATGATGCTGGAGGAACTGCAGCGTCGTAATTACGCCAAGACTACCATCGATTGCTACCTGCGCAGTGTCGAAGATTTTTCTCGACACTTCCACTGTTCTCCGGATCGTTTAGGCCCCCGACACATTCGTGAATATCAAGCCGCGTTGTTTCAGAAGCGGAAGTTCTCGCCCAACACGGTGGCGCAACGCTTGGCAGGTCTGCGATTTTTCTACACCAAGACTCTCAGGAGAGCCTGGAGCATCGAAGAGACTCCCTACCCGAAGAAGACTGTTCACCTGCCAACGGTTCTCAGCCAGGAAGAAGTTGCGCGGCTCATCGATGCGGCTCGGCCTCCCTTGCATCGCACTTTGCTGATGGCGCTCTACGCCACCGGACTCCGGCGTGCCGAACTGGCGCAGCTGAAAGTCCGCGACATTGACAGTCGGCGCATGGTGATTCACGTCCAAGGCGGCAAAGGCGGCAGAGATCGGGATGTGTTGCTCAGTCCCAAGTTACTCGACGAGCTCCGGCAACACTGGCGCCGGTCGCGCGCAAAGCCCAGTGTCTGGCTGTTTCCTAGCAGGCAGACTCACGCCAGTGATCGGCCCATCACTCCCAAGGCCATCTACCATGCTTGTAAAAGAGCTGCTCGACGGGCCGCTCTCCCGAAAGCCATACACCCGCACACGTTGCGCCATTGCTTCGCCACACATCTGCTCGAAGCAGGAGCAGATCTGCGCACCATTCAGATCCTGTTAGGCCATCGCGATCTCAAAGAGACCACCATCTATCTGCATCTTTCGCAGCGCCATCTTCACGCAACTTCCAGTCCTCTGGACTCACTGAAGCTGCAAGAGAGGTCCGCACTGGAGGAGTAGATGAGCCGGCCGCCCCTGGAGGTGGCCGATCTCATCCGCAGCGCGGGAACTGCTTTCCTGGAACGAAATCGCCACTGGCTCAGCTGGAAGCACGTCAAAGTGCTGCGGGCCATTCGGCGCTGTCGTACCGCCGCACTCGGCGGTCATCTCGACCAGTGCACCCGTTGCGGGCATCGCGCCATCTCGTATAACTCCTGTCGCAACCGACACTGCCCCAAGTGTCAGACCGCGGCTCGGGAACGCTGGATCGCTGCACGTCGAGCGGAACTTCTCCCCAAGCCTTACGTGCATGTGGTCTTCACACTACCTCGAGAGCTAGCGCCACTGGCTCTGCAGAATCAGAAGCTTGTCTACGATCTTTTATTTCGTGCCAGTGCGCAAACCCTGCTGGAAGTCGCAGGTGATCCCCGACACCTGGGCGCAGAAATAGGCTTTTTCAGCGTGCTGCACACCTGGAACCAGAAGCTCGACCTTCACCCACATGTCCATTGCGTGATTCCGGCCGGCGGCCTGTCCCCGGATCGCACGCGGTGGATCCAGCCACGCTACCGCTTCTTCCTACCCGTGAAAGTGCTCAGCCGCGTCTTCCGCGGCAAGTTCGTGCAAGCTCTGCAGTCCGCTTTCCGCGAAGATCGGATTCGTTTCCAGGGAAGTCTCGCATCTCTGGCCTATCCCAAGACCTTCGCCGCCTGGCTACGGCCACTGTTCCGAAAGGATTGGGTGGTCTACTGCAAACCACCCTTCGGAGGTCCAGAACATGTACTCCAGTATCTGGGCCGCTACACCCATCGTGTCGCGATTTCCAATCACCGCCTGATCTCGTTGGTTGGGGGAAAGGTTACTTTTCGCTGGCGCGACTCAGCTCATCACAACGAACAGAAGTTGCTGACCCTATCGCTCGATGAGTTCCTGCGCCGCTTCTTGCTGCACGTGCTTCCCAAAGGCTTCGTGCGCATTCGGCACTTCGGCTTCCTTGCTAGCCGCCGACGGGCCACCACCTTGCCACTCTGCTTTCCGTTGCTCGGCGCAGCACCACCAGCCCAGCCCCAGATCTCCGCACCTGGTCCCTGCGATCTTTGGCTTTGCCCCCAATGCGCTGGGCCCATGAAAGTCATCGAACGATTCACAGCTGCCGAAATCCAACTCCGCTCTCCGCCTGTCGCGGTTGCCGCATGAGATCACGATCCACATCACCAACTCGTTGGGTGCCTCGCCACTCTCAGTCCTGCTGCGTCTCCTCGCGGCAGAAATCTTCTCTTCTCACGCGTCTCACGGCTCGACGATCAGCCAACTTGCTTGGCGAGCAACGATTGCACTCTTTTCGTTCTCCGTTCCACTCCGCTGTGCAGATCCAGCCTACGTTTCGACCGCTCCTTCCATCCATGCAATCCCCATAGTGGCCCGCGTCCGCCGCAACCGCGGGCGGCTCCATTCAAACGGCTTTATCGAACGCGCGCAGAGCACCTCGCACAATTTCACCTGTTCGCCAAAACGCGCGTCCGATAAAGCGCTAACGTTTCTGGATAACTTCCGGTTTGCTAACCGGGAGTTGGCAAAAGACGAGCTGCCTTTCTTCAGAGCAGCAATTGAATCTTGTCAAACTGCTGAGCCCAACCAATCTTCGACGGGGCGTACACAATGAGGGGAATGCCTACTTCTGTAACAGTGACTCTGGCCTTCCCCTCAGATTCACTGAATTCAACGATAACGGTGATCTCGTTAGGCCACTGCCCAGGAACCGATACTTGGGAGCCGGGAATTGTTTTCCCGTTCTCGTTAGAGAAAGACATCGTTGACACTATTTTCTTGTTTGCGACGACTTCCTTGTAGGTTCCGGTGTTCCAAAACATCCTTCCTTGTTCAGATTTCATCGCCCAAAGATAGCTGCCACCCTCTCGCACGTCGTTCCGGACGACGAGGGCGGTGTAGCCCTTGGGGCCCCACCACTTCTTCATAGAGTCCGCATCGTTCCAAACCCTCCATACGTCCGCTACGGAGGCGTTGAAGGTACGTTCCACGCAGACGGTCGTGTGGAAGTTCCATGCACCGAGGACCAACAGGGCCAACATCAATGCGATACTGCCCGATATTTTGTAAATCATGCTGAACCTCCCTATATTCGGCTTTGACATTTCTCCCCAGCTGGTGAGGGTTAGAGCATTCCTTCCAGCCGGACGTAGCTCGCTTCCATTCCGCGTTCCATACCTGTTGCAAGCATCGCCGCGCGCGTCTTACCATCGGGCAGCGTCATTCGCATGGTCATCAGCGTTCCTGGGCCGTCGGCTTGAAATCGCGTTTCAATATGGTTGTCTGGCGTGGGATCCGGCAGGTGCATGCGCTCGACATGTACGATCCTGTTATAAGGCTCCAACTCCAAGTATTCGCCAGTGATATGAAATCCTCCGCCTTTGCCGTTCGTCCACTCGTAACGGAACTTGCCGCCTGGCTTAGCCTCATTGATGCATACCGGCATCGTCCATCCTTCCGGTCCAAGCAACCACTTCTGGATCAATTTCGGTTCGGTATGGGCGCGGTACACGGCTTCTGGAGGGGCAGTGAAGCGCCTTGTCACAATCACGTGAGTATCTCCTTCGGTCTTCAGCGTCATCTTGCTCATCACTTTTCTCCTTTCTTGCGTTTTTCCATCGCCGCCAGAACTTCGTCCAGCCGGTCGTAGTTTGTCTCAAGGGCTTTTCGCAGCATTGCGAGCCATTGGTCCATCGCTTCTATACCCGCTTTTGCGAGCCGACGAGGGCGCTTCGTACCCTCGACTCGGCGAACGATTAGTCCCGCATCTTCGAGCACCTTCAGGTGCTGGGAGATTGCGGGTTGCGTCATCTCGAACGGCTCTGCCAATTCATTGACGGTGGCCTCCCCCTTGGCAAGGCGCGCCAGAATAGCCCGACGCGTCGGGTCGGCCAAAGCAGAGAAAGCAGCATCGAGAGTCTGCATAACTTTAAACTTATATAAGTAAGTGTTTATAGTCAAGCAAAATTCGCCCCATCCACGGAAAATCATGGAATCGTGCGCTAACCTCCATTTTTGAAAGGTCTAGTCCGACAGCCGATTTCGTGGTTCGCCATCGGAGCTCAGGTGATGGTCGGCAGTTGTCGCGGTCTAAAGCAAAACCTCGATGAGCCGAGGATCGAAAGAGTTTGTTATGAGCGAGTGGCGGCGTAACCGGAAGTTATTCCGGGCCAGAAGCCCGCTTCCGGGAAGTCGCAGCGTGCTAACTTCCAGCAAGCCGCGTCACCGAAAACTTACCCACTTCGCTTGCTCGCACTCACTGGCGCAGGGTGGCGCGAATTCGATACAATCGCGGTTTGGGCTGCGACTTAAATGAGCGCCTGCCTACACACGCGGCCCATTTTCGAGGAGATATTTCATGCCATCGTTTCCCGGGGTTGACTACCTCGACTTCGATTCCTTGCTGAGCGACGAAGAGAAGCTGGCGCGCAATACGGCGCGGCAGTTTGTGGATGCCGAAATAATGCCGATCATCGAGGAATACAATCGCGAAGGAAAATTTCCGGTGCAGCTGGTGCCGCAGATGGCGGAGCTGGGACTTTTCGGCGCGAGTTTGAAGGGCTATGGATGCGCGGGGATGTCCAACGTGGAATATGGACTGGTGACGCAGGAGTTGGAGCGCGGTGATTCGGGGCTGCGCAGTTTTGTTTCCGTGCAATCGGCGCTGGTGATGTATCCGATCCACGCGTTCGGGTCGGACGCGCAGAAAGAAAAATGGCTCCCGCGATTGCAACAGGGTAAGGCGATCGGGTGCTTCGGGTTGACCGAGCCGCAATTCGGATCGAACCCCGGGGGGATGTTGACGCGCGCGGTGAAAAAAGGCGGCGACTACATTTTGAACGGCGAAAAAATGTGGATCACCAGCGGGTCGATTGCGGATGTGGCGGTGATTTGGGCGAAGTGCGAGGACGAGGTGATCCGCGGATTCCTCGTCGAAAAAGGCACGCCCGGATATAAGGCCTGGGACGTGCACGGAAAATATTCGCTGCGCGCATCGGTGACTTCTGGGCTGGCGATGACGGACTGCAAAATTCCAGCGTCAAACTTGCTGCCGGGCGTTGAAGGATTGAAGGGGCCGCTCTCCTGCTTGAATCAGGCGCGTTATGGGATTGGATGGGGCGGGATCGGCGCGGCGATGGCTTGTTATGACACGGCGCTGAATTACGCGAAGCAGCGGAAACAATTCGACAACAAGCCGATTGCATCGCATCAACTGGTGCAGGAAAAATTGGTGTGGATGATTACGGAAATCACCAAGGCGCAATTTCTGGCGCTGCAGGTGGGGCGGCTGAAGGATGTTGGGCGTGTGCATCCTTCGCACATTTCGATGCTGAAGATGAATAATGTGTGGATGGCGCGGGAGACGGCGCGCCTGGCACGGGAAATTCTAGGCGCGAACGGCATCGTGGACGACTACTGCGTGATGCGGCACATGAACAACCTCGAGTCGGTGTTTACGTACGAAGGCACGCACGACATACATAAATTGATCATCGGGGAACGAATCACCGGAATCGCGGCGTTTTCGTGAGCGGCACGCGCGGAATTCGCAGCGTTACGCTGGCGATCGCGGCGGCGATCTGCGCGCTGGCTGCTGGCGCTGCCGCGCGGCACTCCGCGCGAGCGGCGGAAGTCAGGTCGAAACCAAAAGTGCGCGCCATCACCGCGTTTGTGCGGCTGGATCCCGCGCACTACCAGGAGCAAATTCGAGAGACGCTGAAATTTTTGCGCCAGGCCAAAGCTACGTTCGAAAAACACGGCTACGAAGTGCAGACCATCCGCATCACTGCACAGCCGTTTCCAGAATACACGCACGGTATGACGGATGAGCAGGTGCTGGCCTTCTTCCGCGACTACGACGCGCTTGCCGTGAAGGAAAGCTTCGTCGCCGCGATTGGCCCGGCGATGATGAGCGATGCCGGCGATCCGCACCAAGCGGAACTGCTAGGAAAAATCATCGCGAATTCAAAAACGCTGGAAGGCTCGGTATTCATCGCGGGAGAGGATGGAATTCACTGGAAGTCTATTCACGCCGCGGCCGGCGTCATTAAATATCTGGAAGCGAACACGCTGCATAGCCAGGGGAATTTCAGTTTTACAGCTGCGTCGCTGCTTCCCTCCGGCACACCGTTTTATCCGGCATCCTATTTCACCGGCGAGGGAAAGCAATTTGCGCTGGGACTGCAGTCAGCGAACGTCGTGAGCGAGGTGTTTGCGTCGACGAAGTCTCCCAGCGAGGCCGAAGAGCGACTGAAAAGTACGCTGGGCATTTTTGCCGCGCAGATTGAAAAAGCCGCAACTGAAATCAGCAATGCCAGCGGCTGGAAATACGGCGGCCTGGATCTTTCGCCGGCGCCGCTCATGGACGTTTCCATCGGCGGCGCGATTGAAAATTTCCTTGGCGCGCCGATGGGTTCGAGCGGAACGCTCACTGCGACCGCAATCATCACGCGCGCGCTGAAAGCGATTCCGGTGAAGCAGGCGGGCTATTCAGGATTGATGCTGCCGATACAGGAAGATACGGTGCTCGCGCAACGCTGGAGCGAAGGACGCCTCTCAATCGACGCCCTGCTCTCGTATTCGGCGGTGTGCGGCACGGGACTGGATACGATTCCGCTGCCGGGTGACGTGACGCCGGAACAACTGGAGCGGATCCTCGGCGACGTCGCCAGCCTTTCGGTGAAATGGCACAAGCCGCTCTCGGCGCGTTTGCAGCCGGTGGCCGGAAAGAAAGCTGGCGAGATGACGCAGTTCGACGATCCTTTTCTGGTGAACGCGAAAATTCAGCCGCTGCCATGATGCGCGGTGATTCCAGTCATTAGAATTCACCCGATTGGATTATGATGGTTCGCTCGAAAGACGGTCCCGGCCACTTGGAATGAGAGAGTTGAAAATGCCTAGCGATGCACTGAAATCGAAGCTGGATGGGGTTCGCATCGCGTCCAAGGCACAGATTCGCTCTGCGAGGGCGTGCGCGGCCCTGTGTGGCGTGCTGCTTGCGGCGAGCGCTGCCGCGGGTTCCATGGAGTTCCCTGTGCGCGGGCAGCAGACGGATTCCGCGACGGGCCCTGTTGTGGTGCAGCCGGGCGCGCCGGGTAAGCCGAGCAAGACGCTGCCGCCATCCACGAAGGGCACTTTGCCGGCGCGGTCGCAGGCGGATGTGGAATTTATGCAGGGTATGATCATGCATCATCAACAGGCGGTAGAGATGACCGCGCTGATCGCCTCGCACAGCGACAACAAGGATTTGCGGATGCTGGGGGCGAAAATCAGCAGCTCGCAATCCGACGAAATAAAGTTTATGAAGCGGTGGCTGGCGGCTCGCGGAGAAGCAGTTTCCACGGGGATGCCGGGAATGCCGGATATGGATGCGTCCGGCAAGCCGATGGCTCTGATGCCCGGGATGCTGACGCAGGAGCAGATGGAAGCGCTGCGCAACGCCAAGGGCGCGCAGTTCGACCATTTATTTTTGACCGGCATGATGCAGCACCACAACGGCGCGTTGATCATGGTGAAGGATCTGTTCAACACGGCGGGCGCGGGACAGGACGCGGATATTTTCAATTTCGCAACGGATGCGGACAATACGCAACGCGCTGAGATCAAAATTATGCAGGCTATGCTCGAGAAGGACAGGTCAAAGGAGAAATGATGAACCGAGTGCCCAGCTTTGCGTTCCGTGCGGCGGTGGCCGCGATTTTTTTGTGTTCCGGTGCAAGCCGGATGGCGGCCCAGCGGCCTGGTCCGGCTCCTGGTCAGGCTATCCCGCCTGCAGCAGGCGGGCAGGCACCCGCTCGGGAAGCCGCGAAAGCTCCGGAGTCCGATGATAATCCGTTTGCGGCGCAGCCGGCACCGATGCTGCCGCCGGGAATGACGGGATCGGATGCGAACGATCCGCGCTACAAGCTGACGCCGGGACTTTATGATGCGGGCGAAACGTCACTGGGCTTGAAGCACCTGCAGCTGGTGAAAAAACCCGACGCGTTTCAGCTCGGGACCGCCGACGCCGACGATCCGAAAGTGCAAAAACTGATCGGCCAGCTCGGCATCGGCGGCGGCGCGATGAAGATCCCGAAGCCGCTGCAGTTGGTTATAGCGGAGCTCGCTTTCTCAAACTCGGACCTGGCGTTCCAGGGCAATCACCTGTTCCAAGGAAACTTTTACGGCATGAATATTTACGACATCTCGAATCCGGCGCAGACCACGCTGCTGACTTCGATGGTGTGCCCGGGCGGGCAGGGCGACGTGTCGGTGTTCAAGAACCTGATGTTCATGTCGGTAGAGATGCCGAATGGACGGCTGGATTGCGGCACGCAGGGATTTCCGCCGGAACCTCCGCCAACGGAAGGCCATGAAAAAGAACGCCGGAAGCCGGCAGCGCAAGCGGACCGTTTCCGCGGCGTGCGAATCTTCGACATCTCGAACATCCAAAACCCGAAGCAAGTAGCCGCCGTGCAAACTTGCCGCGGTTCGCATACGCACACGCTGGTGGTGGATCCGAACGATAAAGACAACGTTTATATCTACGTCTCGGGGACGTCGTTCGTGCGCCAGCCGGAAGAATTAGCTGGGTGCTCGGGTGAAGCGCCGGACAAGGATCCGAACACCGCGCTATTCCGCATCGAAGTGATCAAGGTGCCGGTGGCGGCGCCGCAAGACGCGAAAGTTGTCGCCAGCCCGCGGGTGTTTATTGATCCGCGGACGGGCGCGCTGAACGGCCTGAGCAACGGCGGCAGCCACGGCAAGAATGATGAGGAGACGAAGCCGTCGGATTCGAACCAGTGCCACGACATCACGGTGTACTCGGCGCTTGGTTTAGCGGCGGGCGCTTGCTCGGGCAATGGAATTTTGCTGGACATCAAGGACCCGGTGCATCCGAAGCGTTTGGATGCGGTGAACGATCCGAACTACTCGTATTGGCATTCGGCTTCGTTCTCGAACGATGGGACGAAGGTGGTGTTTACAGACGAGTGGGGCGGCGGGCTGGGTGCGCGGTGCCGCCCGAACGACCCTAACAAGTGGGGCGCGGACGCGATCTTCCATTTGCACGACGACAAGCTGACGTTCGCCAGCTACTACAAGCTGCCGGCGGCGCAGAGCGACACGGAAAACTGCGTGGCGCACAACGGCTCGCTGATCCCAGTGCCGGGGCGCGATATCGAGGTGCAGGCGTGGTATCAGGGCGGCGTTTCGGTGATGGACTTCACCGACGCGGCGCACCCGACGGAGATTGCTTATTTCGATCGCGGGCCGATCGATCCGAAGATTCTGGTGCTGGGTGGCGAGTGGTCGGCGTATTGGTACAACGGCAACATCTATGGTTCGGAAATTGCGCGCGGGTTGGATATTTTTGAACTGACGCCGACGCAGTTTTTGACGCAGAACGAAATTGATGCGGCGAAGACGGCGCGCGTGGATGTGCTGAATGTGCAGAACCAGCAAAAACTGGAGTGGCCTGCGCAGTTGGTGGTGGCGAAGGCTTATGTGGATCAGCTGGATCGGTCGCAGGCTTTGCCGGCGGAACGCATCGTTGCTCTGCGAAGCGCGATTCACAACGCCGAAATCTCTCACATGAACAAGGGCAAAGTGGCGAAGTTGAATGAAATGGCGCCTGCGTTAGAGCAGAGTGCTAGCACGGCGACTAATCCTGCAGACGCGAAACGTTTGCATGCGTTGGCGGAAATCTTGAAGCATCCGTCGGCGTAATGGCGACGCAAGAAGCCTGCTCGAGAAAAAACCCGCTCGAGAGCATCCGAGCGGGTTTTTCGTTTGTGGCGAAGCGCTGCTAATCCTGTTCGCCGATGGTCTGAGCGTAGGTCTTGCCATAGGGATAGAAAAGTTCCTTGCGGCCTTGTTGCCACGCGGCTTTCAGTTCGGGCGTTGTGATGTCCCAGTCCGGGCGGCATTTCTTGGTTACGGCGCGCAGATCCTGGCGGAGTTCTTCCAGAGTTGGCCTGCCTAAGAACCAGTAGCCGTTGTAGATTTTGTAGATGACCAGACCAGGCTCGAGAACAATCACGTGGGGGATCATGGGATTGTGCGCAGGATCGGTGTATTCGGCGATGTCCAGATCTTTTTGGACGACGCGCCCCGCGTCGGAGAGGAACGGCCAGTGGGCGCCGATTCCAGTGCGATATTCGTTGGTTTCGGTGATGTTGTCGGTGCTGATGGTAACCAGCCGGCAATAGGAAACCTCCAGCTCGCGATGGAGTTGCACGAGGCCTTCGGCCTGACGGCGGTCCTTGGGACAGAAACCGCCCCGGCTGAGGACGAGGACCATGGGATGTGGTCCTTGCAGTTCGGAAAGCTTCCGCCGTTTCGCGGAGTGGTTGGAAAGCTCGTAGTCGGGGAAGACGGCTCCTGGAACGATGTCAGCTCGCATGTGAACTCCTCAGCATTTGGATGCGGAGCGCCAGTTTACGCTGCATGTTCAGTAGCAGAAGTCCTCGTATCTACCGTAACCAGTGGGCCTCGCCGGCGCATGGATCGCCGCTACTTCATGAATTCCCTGACGAACTGCGCGATCGGATCGGCTGCAGTATCGAGCGCGAAATGGCCGCCGTCGACGATGTGGACTTCGGCCTTCGGTACATCGCGGCGATAGGATTCCGGCTCCGAAGGGTCGAACGAGGATTCGTATTTTCCCCAGATCACCAGCAGGCGCGGCTGCTTTTCGCGCATCCAGGCCTGCCACTTGGGGTAGTTTTCGACGTTGGTGCGGTAATCGTAGAAGAGGTCGGTTTGAATGTCGGCCTGGCCGGGCTGATTGAGAAAATAATATTCATCGGTCCAGAGATCCGGGTCGTGGCGTTCGAGGTTGGGATCGTCACCGACGTGGCGCGAGCGCGTGGTCGCGAGCGAGAGGAGATTGGTGCGCAGGGCGCTTTCGTAGGTGGCGCGATCGGCCCAAAAGGCGCGGCGCGTTTTCCAATTCGCGCCCAGACCTTCGTTATGCGCGACGGCGTCCTGAACGATGAGAGCCTCGACGCGTTCCGGATGCGCCAGGATCATGCGAAATCCGACCGGGCCGCCGTAGTCCTGCATGTACAGCGTGTAGTGCACCAGGCCGAGCGCTTCGGTGAAGTGAGTCATGATCTCGGCGATGTGATCGAAAGTGTATGCGAATTTTTTGGGGTCAGGCCAGTCGCTGTGTCCGAAGCCGGGATAATCGGGCGCGACAAGGTGATAGCGATCGGCGAGGCGGACGAAGAGCGGATCGAACATGCGCGAAGAAGATGGCAGGCCGTGGAGCAGGAGAAGCGTCGGCGCGTCTTTCGGGCCGGCCTCGCGATAGAAGATGGAGAGGCCGTCGATCTGTGTCGTGCGGTAAGAAGTCGGATATTCCACGAGACGTTCCTTTCCTTGGGCGTGGGCCGGGGCTTGTGCTGCAGCTTTGGTTGGGAATTGAAGCGATGCGAGGATCACAGAAACCGCTATGAGCACCATTTTTCCTCGGATCTTCGCCCTCATAATTACTCCTTGTGGGAAAAGGTGCCAGCTCCTCGGCCGCGCGCGATATTGCGACGCGCGGCCCATTGCGTCGCGGCACTTCTGTTAGTCCGCAACTTCAAAAATGATTTCCAGCTCGACCGGCGTGGCGAGAGGAAGACTTGCGACTCCGTACACCAATCGGCAAGGGTTCTTGTCTTTTCCGAAGACGTCTTGCAGCAAGTCCGAAGCGCCGTCTGCGACTTTGGGCAGCTCGCGGCCATCTCCCGATGTCGCCACCGACACGCCGAGCCGGACGATGCGCGTTACTCTGTCGAGAGAGCCCAAATACTCGCGTGCGACAGCGAGGCCGTTGAGCGCCGCAAGGCGAGCGGCCTGGCGCCCTGCATCCACATCGAGTTCTGCGCCAACGCGTCCAACGAATTTCGCCGCGCGACCTTCGGTGGGAAGCATCCCGGTGAGAAAAAGTAGATTGCCCGTCTGCACCGCTTCGGCATAGGTGCCGAAAGGTTCAGGCGGCGCCGGAAGATTGATGCCAAGTTCTACCAGGCGCTGCTCGGCATTGGCCGACCGAGCGCTCCCGGCGCTCACCATTTTTCAACGTGCCCAACGCAGTCCATGTGCGGCACCTCCCCGGTCAGAAGACCGGCATTCGTGCGATGAACGATAACGTCTATGATGTTTCTTACAGGCGATCGGATTCACTGTGAGCGAGAAGGTCCGGGGAATAAGTGACGGTCACAGTTAGCGCCACTGCCAGCGCGTAAGATTCTTGACGAAAGCTACATTCGTGCTCAATGACAATTCAAACCCCAGAAATCTCTTCACCGATTTGGCCGCGGCCCGCACATTACTAATTGGCGCTGATGACGACGCTATTCTTCGTGCCGCGCGGCATCCTGCCGCCGGGTTGCCATCCAGCGCAGAGTGATCAGACCGAGAATGGCAATCACGATGCACCACACCGCGGGCCAGATCAGCATATTCAGACCGAACCCTCCATTCATCCAGGTGAGGCTGTCCCAGAACGGCAGCAGATCTCGCGTGAGTTGTTCGGCGCTCTCGAACTGATTGACGTGGCGCATGAAGGGATAGTAGGCGCTATAGAACCAAAGCCCGGCGAGTAGCAGCGTAGGCGGAGCAAGGCCGGCCACCGACGCGAAACTGTTGAGTAGGCTGCTGGCATTCTGTTTCCAGCGCAACACGAGGACCGCTGCCAGCCAAGCGAGAGCAGCGAATCCCAGCACGACGACCAGCACGCCCGAGAACAGCACCAGCGACACGGCGCGTCCGGCGGCAATCTCTCCCCAGCGACGTTCCGCCGCCTTAGCTGCGAATGCATCTCGCACGTCAGTAAGACTAGCTTCCAGCAGCGCGGCATCCTGCGCGCGTCCCTGCTCGCGCAGCAGCGGCACTAGATATTCGTAGGCCTGCTGGCGAATTGCCATGGCGATCAACCGCTCGATCAACGAAGTTCCCTGCTGCAGGTGGGCGCCAAACTGGGCGGCGGCCTGGTATTCCGCGAACGCTTCGTCCTTGCGGCTGGCTTTCTCGGCGCTCTCTCCCAAGCCCACGACCAGGTATCCCGCATAGATTCTGATCGCTTGTAAGTTGGGAATGGGGTGCGACTGAACGGCGAGCATCAACAAGTCCGGACGATCCCATCCCAGCTGCTGCAATAGCGCGCGGTCGAGTTCGAAACGCTGTGCGCCATAGGTGTCGTAGCGGGGAGCGGCAAAAGCTTTCTCCATGGGCAGGCGGAAGTCAGATTCAACTGCGATCGCACGGGGCGGCGCCCATACAGCACCGTGGCGTTCCCACGCGCCTCCGAAGGAGCGAGGGTTGAAAGCCTGGTCCGCTTCGAGCAAATAAGGAAACGCATTGTCGGGATCCCACGTCTTGAGTCGCGTAATCCAGGGAGCGGGATCGAATTCAGGTGGATACGCCTGTGCGAAGCGCGCAGAAATCCATGTGAGACGCGGGTCGAGCGCGATCGCTTTCTCCGCGGCGCCTGCGGCTTCGTTTATGTCTGGATGGTGCAAAGCGACAAACGCCAGAGCGCGGGAATCGCCCTGGACGAGAGCCTGTCGCTCGATTGTACCGAGCGAGCTCGCAGACAGTAGTCGATCCGCCCACGGATTTTTTGCGAAGGGGACGGACAGCGTACCGAGCGCCTGCCGGAAACCAAACAGCCCCCATAGAGCGAAGGACAAAATGAGCGCGATCCACACCACGGGCCGTCGCGGAGAAAGAATCCCGTTCTGCTGCCAGACCGGAAGCTCTTCGGCTTTCACGGCGTGAAACACGTCCTTTCGCAAATCTTCCCAGTCCTTGAATTGCGCAAGGCTGCGCTGCAGCGCCTCGGAGTCGCTCGCGCCGCCGCTCCGAGCTTCGTGGTAGGCATCCTCGAGTTGCTGCGCCAACTCCTCGATGATTTCTTCCCGCCGAGTGGCTTCCAGAGGCAGCGGCGTAAGCCGGACGTGCACCAGCTCTTTCCAGTCATGCATAGCGCACCTCCACGATGCGATTGACGGCGCGAGAAAAAGAACGCCAGCGAATGCGTTGACTGACGAGCGTTTTGCGGCCGGCGGGCGTCAGCCGGTAGAAACGGCGGCGACGCCCGCCGGCTGGCTCCCATTCCCCGCGCACCCAGCCGCGGCGTTCGAGCCGGTACAGCAGCGGGTAGAGCGAGGCAACGTGGAAACGGACCACGCCTTCGGAGCGCTCGGCGATCAGTTTTCCAATCTCATACCCGTGGCGGGGTTGGTGTTCCAGCAGCGCCAGAATCATCAATTCCGCGTTGCCCTTCTTGAGTTCTCGATCCGACGTTGCTGCCATATATGGCTATAATACATATCTCCGGCCAACCGTCAAGAATTCTGCGTGCCGGTTGCGACGGCGGAACTCCACGCGCCTGAATTGCTTCGCGAGCGGCAGCTCCACGTGCAAATACGGCTTGATTGAAATTCGCCCATTTGGATTATGATAGGCCGCCCGGAAGGACCGTCCCAGCCGCCGGAAGCAAATCACAATTCAGGAGCCGCCATGGAGAAAGAACTCAGCCTCGAATTTCTGCGCACGGTCGAAAACGCAGCCATCGCTTCGGCGCGGACGATGGGCCAGGGAGACCGCGAGGGCTCGGACCAGGCCGCCGTCGAAGCGATGCGCAAGGAAATGGATCGCGTGGGCATGGATGGCACGATCGTCATCGGGGAAGGCGAGCGCGACGAAGCGCCGATGCTCTTCATTGGCGAAAAAGTCGGCGCAGCGGTGCGCGACAAAAGCCGCGAATACCCCAAGGTAGACATCGCTGTGGACCCGCTGGAAGGCACCAATCTTTGCGCGACGGGCGAGCCGGGAGCGATCGTGGTGCTGGCCGCGAGCGAACACGGCGGTTTGTTGCACGCGCCCGACCTGTACATGGAAAAAATCATTGTGGGACCCCCGGCGAAGGGTGCGATTGACCTGGACGCGCCAGTGAAAGATAACTTGCGCGCGATCGCGCGGCGCTATGACCGCGACGTGGAAGACCTGGTGATCGTGGTGCTGGACCGGCCGCGCCACGAGAAGCTGGTCTCGGACATTCGCAAAGCAGGCGCGCGGATACGGCTGATTTCAGATGGCGATCTTTCCGCCGGCATTTCGGCTGCCGTGCGCGGCACTTCTGTCCACGCTGTGATGGGGACTGGAGGCGCGCCGGAAGGCGTACTTACAGCGGCTGCTTTGCGCTGCTTGAATGGGCAAATCCTGGCGCGATTGGTGGTCTCGAAACCTGAGCACCTGGAACGGACCGCGGCAATGGGCATCAAGGATCCCAAGCGCATTTACGAGACGGTGGATCTGGCGCCGGGAAAGAGAATTATTTTCGCGTGCACAGGCGTCACTGGGGGCGGGTTGTTGCACGGAG
This sequence comes from uncultured Acidobacteriota bacterium, assembly GCA_963786205.1. GTDB lineage: Bacteria > Acidobacteriota > Terriglobia > Acidiferrales > UBA7541 > Palsa-295. Next base: position 21,665 of record CAWAYG010000005.1, on the reverse strand, counting down.
TGAATTTTTTCCGTGACGGTACGCGCACGCATTCGTTGATCATGACGCTGGAAGAAGCGGAAGTGCGATTTATTGATTCCGTGCACCTGGACCGGCATCCCGGCGTGGAAGTGCGTTTCAACTGAGGCGACACGCGGACCCACCGGAAACATTTTCAGACTCCATTGCGTATCTATCAGCGTCTAACCGGCAAGGGGTGAGTTATGTCTAGCGCGTCCGCACGACCACCAGCCGCGATCCCTCCGCAACGCCGCGGCAACAACGCGGTGTGGTGGATTCTGGGAATTGTCGCAGGCGGCATCGTTATGATGGTGCTGTTTGGCCTCGCGCTCGCTGGCCTGTTCATCCGCAACCTGCGCGTGCACAACCAGGGCAACAACGTTGAGATTCAGACTCCCGTCGGCGCGATTAAGGTGAATAAAGATGTGCCACGCGCTACCGGCCTGCCGGTCTATCCCGGGGCAACGTCCAGCGGAAATGACAAAAACGCGAAAGTGGAGCTTTCGGCTGGGGACGGCGGAGTGGGGATTGCAGTCGAGCACTTCACTACATCCGACAATTTGAATCAGGTGGACGTGTGGTACGCGCACCGCTTGGGTCCCAGCTTCCGACCAGAGAAAGACCTCTCTCATCATCCCGTGCATGGCGTGACGGTTGATTCGGATACCGACATCGCCTTCGTGGACGACCGCGGCGACGGCGCACGCGTGGTGGCGCTGACCAAGAAAGGCGACGGAGTGGACATCGTGCTGTTTCGCGCCGGCAAGAAGGAAGCGCAGTAATCCCCGCACAGCCCGTCGCGACGAATTCCGCCCTGTCACGCCAGCCGCTGAGTGACCGGGCCGCACGAAGCGCCAAAACGCAATCATGCGTCTGCATCCCGGACCGTGCAGTTCTCAGCCGGCCAATCGAAACAACGAATGCAAGTTTTCGTGGGTTAGTGCAAGCGTGAAGACGCGCCGAGCGAAGTTGCTCGATGGCGTAGGCGCGTGCGAAGTTCGTGCCGAAGTTCGTGCCGCGTCGTTGCGTGCGGTATCTCGTCACGAAGTCCAGGCCGTTCGGGGGCGAGCTTGGCACCCTGCCGATGCAGGCGTGCCAAGCCCTACCCAGAATCCGACCTGTCTATCAGGCGTTCCGCGCCTTCCCGATCCGCGACGACTAGCGGTGCAGCGCCGTCGCAGTATGGGGCATCTGCTGTTGCCGGCGGGGCATATGGTGAGGCATCCGCTCGGCAGCTTGTGGCGGCAACGGACGCACGCTGTGATTGGTGCTCACGTGCTCGCTGATCGCCTGCAAACGCTTCAGGATGCCCTGCCACTGCGTCCAATCGAGCTGCCGCAGGTATGGGCGAAGACCCTGAATGAAGGGATCTTCCAGCACCGTCTCGCCATTGGTCTCCGGCACGAAGAAGCGGTTCAGTCCAACACCCAAAGCTTCGGCAATCTTCTCGAGAGTACCGAGGCTGGGAGTCATCTGACCGCTCTCGATCCGGGACAAATAGGAGCGAGATACGCGCGAGCGTGCCTGTAGCTGGCTCTGCGTCATGCCGCGCGACTCGCGCAACTGCCTGATGCGCTGGCCAATGTTCTCGACTGTTTCGCGATTCGGCCAGCTCTCAAACAGTTGACGGTCGTCCCCCGGAAGATCCTGCGGCGACGGCGTCGGAATGACGAACGTCACCTTCGGGGGCAGCAGACGCAGACAACGACGGCAGTTGTCCGTGCGTGTCCGGTATTGCACTAAACCGCATACCTGACATCGCATTACTTCTCGATCCAAATCCATGCTCGCTTCTATGGCTTCTTTTTCCGCCACCGGTTCTCCTCACAGACTATTCCGGCGATGCGAAGGGGAGGAACGTCACAACAGGGGAAGGCAGAAACAGGCGCGGGAGCGATTCTCCACACGGTGCCATTTCTTGTCAAGCCCTTTTTCGTCCTCTAGCCGGAATTAGTCTAACTTCTTCGCAGCGGAGACCACAATCAGAAGCCGTTTCGCATCCCCTACGGCCCAAAAAGTGGTGCGACTTTTGTTCGCCCTCGCCGTTTCGCGTCCGCTAACGAGATGGACACAATGCCATTCAGCGTCATCCGCTGACGATTTGTGCTTGCAATTTTGGTGCCCACACTTCGCAAGAGATTTTCGAGTTCGTTTGTGTGTTTTGGCGCTCGTTGCTCGGAAAATCGCGCCCGCAAAGTGTTTGTGTTCAATGAATGAAGAGAACAAACACCGAATCGCCTGCGGCGACCAGGTATGCGCGGACGAAATTGTCTCAAAACAATACGTCTCATTCCTTTCAACGAGGCCCGATTGAGACAATTCTGCCGTAAGTCCAGTGCCTGACCCGTAGCCCTTGCCGCCTCGATCGGCCCTTCCTGGGTTCTTCATCGGCGACGACTAAAGAAGCGCATTCGAGTCGCTTTCGCATGCCGTCGCCGTCGCCTTCGTCTTTCACGGATCGCTGTCACAAATTCTCGCCGGATCGGCACGCGCGACGTGGCTGATCGCTTCTGGCGGCAGAGTTCGGGAGTGCGGTAAACTCCACACGGGGAAAAATGCCGAATCGGGAAGAATCCTGGAGCTTGCTGTGCGAGTACACACAGGGTGAAAGCCTTCGCAAACACGCGCTCGCGGTAGAGGCCTGTGTGCGAGCCTACGCCCGCAAATTAGGTGCGGATGAGGAGCTGTGGGGCATTACCGCGTTGTTGCACGACTTCGACTATGAGCGCTGGCCGAATGCCGCTCATCACCCTACCGAGGAGCATCCGTACGAAGGATCGAAGATTCTGCGCGAGCGCGGATACCCGGAAGGAATGATCCACGCCATACTGGGACACGCGGATTACTGCAACGTGGCGCGCACTTCCCCGCTCGACAAGACCCTGTTTGCCTGCGACGAGCTGGCGGGCTTCCTTACCGCCTGCGCGCTGATCAAGCCGAGCAAGAGCATCCACGAGGTCGAAGCAGCTTCCGTGAAGAAAAAGCTCAAGGACAAGGCTTTCGCCCGCGGTGTGAATCGCGACGATGTGTACAAAGGCGCTCAAGAACTGGCTGTTCCGCTCGACGAGCACATCGCCTTCTGCATCGCCGCGCTGCGCGGCATCGCGCCGGAGTTGGGCTTGAACGGCGTGGGCGCGGTCTCCGCGCCATAAGCGTTTGGGTTTCGATTTGATGTAGGGGCGGGTCTAAGACCCGCCCCTCACTACCCGTTACCTGAGACGGAAGCTGCCGCAGCGCAATGTCTGAAACCCAGCACGTATTTCACATAGACGGCCGCGCCAAGCAGCTACCAACCGGATCCGTGGCCGCAGGTGCCCGTCAGGCGGTAAAAATCGAGGAGCATTCGTTGCCCCTTGGCGCGATCGACGGGCTGGTGTTTTACCATCGCATCCATGCGATTATGAAAATCGATCTCCAGGCGCGACAGCTCTTGCACGTCTGGAGTCGCTTTCAGTTCTGGACGAAGATTGTTGAGCGTTCCCATCCCGTTGGCGCTGCACAACCTTTTCTCCAGCTCGACGCCGCGGTCAATCATTTGCTCGTAGTCGGAATCCATTTCCACATTCAGCATGGCGCACTCTCTGGCTTCTTCGTCCTTGCTGATGGGAAAAGTTGAAGTACTCTGGAATTCGGGGTGGACATATTTCGAAATCTCGCCCTTGCCGCATTCTGCTCTCAGTTGCTCGGTTGACTCATATATCCGCCAGTTCGCGGGATCTTCACCGGGAGGGCGCGGCAGTGCGGCGAGTGGGGAAGCCGTCACCGTGCTCGAACTGGCATTCGCGCGCGTGGCTGCTGACGAAGACGGCACTCCGGTTTGCGACCCCGTAGCTTCCTGCACGATATCCTTCACCGAAGTTTTATTGATTCGATAAATCCCGTCGCCGACCGTGTATTCAATCTTGTCGCCGTCTTCGCGGCTGCTGTCGGCATGGATCGTTCTGCCGTTCTGCAGATGGATCAGCACGGCAGAGGGCGCCGTCACGGTGATTCGTGCGGCCGCGGGCTGAGCGTCAGTGAGCGAAAATACGATGGTGATGGTGGTGTCCACACTCACCGCTTGGCCGTCAACCAGCATAGGCTCGTATTGCCATTGCATCGCGGCGCCCAGCGCGGCCGCCACCAACACTGGATTTCCGGAAATTGTCTGCAGCCCGATGACTTTTCCCTGCGAATCAATGTTCGCGTTCATCACAACGCTGCCCTGGATGTGACTTGCGCGGGCGAGATCGCTATATACCGGTGCGACATAATGGGTGCGTCTCGCGGCCATAGTGCTTTCGTCAACCGGCATGCCCAGCTTCACCACGTGCCCGTAGGTCTGCGCCAATGTCGGCGTTCGCGAAGCGAAGATTGTAGCGGCCAGGCAGAGCGCGAAACGGAGCGAACGATTCATGCGCCCATGGTATTCAACCGGCCGGCGGATCGAGCCGCGTCGCGCGCGCGTTGTGCCCGATTCAATACGTTCGCTCGGTAATGGTCGTTGGCTGTTCGGCGTTAGGATTTGACGGTGGCAATTCCCCACTGCGGCGCAAGGCGATCCGCGCGTTCGATACGAAATGTGTAGCAGCCTGCGGTGGTGCTGCGCACGTGGATGTAATCCACATCTGCACAGGCAAAGAGTTTTTCAATCCGCGCGTCCACGTTGCCGTTCTCGACGTATTCCGTCGCCACGAGTTGCCTGCCTCGTGTATAGGCGTTCAATGTTCTGGGGCTTTGGCGCAGCGCCGCGGGAAATCCGCCATTTTCCGGATAGCGCTCGCACGCTGCGGCGTGAATGTATACCGGTCCCGGCAGAGGCAACGATTCGATGCCTTCGAAAGCGTCATAGGTGAACAGCGTCGCCTTTTCGGAGCCGGCGGCGATGATTTGCAGGCAGTGACGGCACGGCGCGCCTTCGCCGGCAGTTGCAGTGTGAGCGGGATGGCCGTAATGCGGGTCTTTGTGAGTGTTGCGAACTGCGTTGGCGATTTCGGTAGATATTGCGACTACGCGTATCGGCATCATTTGTGGCTCCGGGTGCAGAGTGTACGTGCTACGTCATCTCTTGCATACGTACTTTGCACCGCTTCCGTCGCCGGAGCTATCCGCTTCTCGCGGCCAAATTTTTTCTGCAAATATTTCCGCGGCAAGATGTGTGCTAGAATCCGCCCTCGATGGAACGCGCGGGAAATTTTCTCGGTGGGATGTTGCGCCAGTTGAAGCGTCCGGAAGCGGCGGTCGCATGGCTCTCTGGCGTGTGGCCCAGCGTGGTGGGCAAAACTCTCGCGCGGCACACGCGGCCAGTGCGCTGCCACAAGGGATGCCTGGAAGTCGCCGCCGACGGCAAGGCCTGGCGGAAACAACTCGAAGAAATGAAAAGTGAGTTCTGCGCGCAAGTCAACAAAGCCTGGGGCGGCACGCTAGTCCGCGAAGTGAAATTTGTCGCCGCGAAGCCTGGTCCCCGCCACATCTCGCACGAACTGGATAACGAGCACACTCCCTTCATCCGTCGCCGCAAGGCCTGACGATTTTCGCAGCGAATTCCCTTCGCTTCCGCTAGCCCTTGCGCTGAACCTCTTCTGTACTAAGATGGATGCCATGAAATTCCTACGGTCGAAAAACCGATCGCGCTGGCGGACCGCGCCTTTCGCGGTGTGGCGATGAAAATCAGTCGCGAAGACGTGTTGCGCGTCGCGCAACTGGCGCACCTGGACTTGGCGCCGGACGAAGTCGAGACCTACCGCGGCCAGCTCGATGAAATCCTCTCCTACATCGGCAAGCTACAGGAGCTAGACGTCTCGAACGTTGAGCCAATGGCGCTGATGCGGCCCTTGGCCGATGGGCTGCACCAAGCTCCGCCCACGAGCGCAGGCCCCGATGGCGAGAGCGCCGCCGCGGGGGCCGAGCTGCGCGACGACGTGGTGGCACCCTGCAACGTCGCGGAAGCCGTATTGGCGGAGGCGCCGGACGCGGCGAAGCCTTTTTTCCGCGTTCCAAAGGTAATCGAGCGATGAGTGCCGCGCCGAGATGGACTATCGCAAGTGTGCACGACGCGCTGCTTGCCAAGAAAATCTCCGCACGTGAACTGGCCAAGGACTTCTACGCACAAATCGAGCAGCGCAACCCGGAGTTGAACGCGTTTCTGGCGCTCTGCCCGGACCGCGCCTATGCCCAGGCCGACCGCGTGGACGCCGCCGTAGCCCAAGGGACGTCGCTGGGTCCGTTGGCCGGGGTTCCTGTGGCCATCAAGGACGTGATCAGCACCGAAGGTGTGCGCACTACATGCGGCTCGAAGATTCTCGAGCACTATACGCCACCGTATGATGCTACTGCCATCGAACGGATCGAAAGAGCTGGCGCAGTGATTCTGGGAAAGACCAACTGTGACGAGTTCGCCATGGGAAGCTCGAACGAAAATTCAGCGTACGGTCCAGTACGGAACCCGGTGGCGCTTGATCGCGTCCCGGGAGGCTCCAGCGGCGGTTCAGCTGCAGCTGTCGCTGCTGGATTATCGGTATTGGCACTAGGTACGGACACCGGCGGCTCTATTCGGCAACCGGGGGCGTACTGCGGTGTCCCAGCCATGATGCCAACATACGGACGCGTATCTAGATATGGACTTATCGCGTTCGCCTCGTCGCTAGACCGAATTGGGCCGTTCGCGACTAACATCGCCGACGCGGCGACAGTAATGTCGGTCATCGCGGGACATGACCCCAATGACTCGACTTCGGTGGCCGTGCGCGTATCCGATTATGCCGCGGAAATCGAGAAGTCCGTGACCGGGCTCCGAATCGGCGTGCCGGAGGACTACTTCGGCGCGGGCCTCGACCGGGAGGTGAAGGCCAAGGTGCAAGCTGGGATCGCTCTACTCGAAAAGCTCGGGTGCAGGCGCGTGCCGCTGAAAATGCCGCACACGGGCTACGCGATCGCGACCTACTATATCGTTGCGACGGCGGAGGCCAGCTCGAACCTGGCACGCTACGACGGAGTGCGCTACGGCTTGCGTGTCCAGGGCAACACGCTGCTGGAAATGTATCGCAGGACGCGCGAGCGGGGTTTTGGACCGGAGGTCAAGCGGCGAATCATGCTCGGAACGTATGCCCTTTCTTCGGGCTATTATGACGCCTACTATCTGCGCGCGCAGAAGGTCCGCTCCTTGATCGCACGGGATTTCGCTGAGGCGTTTGAGAAGGTTGACGCGATCATCACGCCCACCGCGCCTACTCCAGCTTTTAAGCTGGGCGAGAAGACCGCCGACCCGCTTGAGATGTATCTAGCTGATATATATACAGTTACAGGTTCGCTCGCGGGCGTGCCAGGGATTTCGGTACCATGCGGAAAATCCGCTGCCGGGTTGCCCATTGGCATGCAAGTCTTCGGCAGTCATTTTGGCGAGGGCCGCATCCTGCAACTGGCCCGCGCGTTTGAAAAGGCCGGCGGCTTCTCGATTTGAGGAGATGCTCTTCTGAAAGACTTGTCCCCGATTGTCCAGCATCTGCAAGCCTCGCGCGTGAAACTGCTGTCCGTCGTGGAAGAAGTTAGCGACCAGCGGTGGTGCGAATCGCCCGCGCCGGAGCATTGGTCGGCAGCCGAAGTGATTGCGCACGTGGCGATGGTCGAAGAACGCACAATTTTCGGTATGAAAAGGCTGCTGCAATCCGCGCCCAAGCCGGTGCCTCTGCGGAAGCGATTCCACTTGCCGCTGGCGATAGCCACCTGGCGCGGGCGCAAAGTGCGCACGCCGATCCCGCTGGATGCGAAGCGCGTTTGCGACAAGCGGGAATCCTTAGCGGGGTTGAATGCAACGCGCGAAGCCACGCTGGCATTTATTGAATCAACGCGCGGCACTGATGTGAGCCTTTATCACTTTGAGCATCCCTTCCTCGGCAACCTCAACATGTATGAATGGTTGCGCACGATCGGTTACCACGAATTGCGCCACGCGAAACAAATCCGTGAACTTGTAGAAACATTCCACCTGTAGACTTTCCTTTCCTGTTTGAGGCAACGATGTTCAATCGAGAGCTTCGGAGCAAATTCGCCTGTTTCGGTGTCAAACCCTAGAGAAATCGAGGGTTCGGCCCTTGCAGATTATGAAGGGTTCCAGGCGCGTAGAACGGAAGGACTATTGCATGGAGCTTTTGCAGCATTTAATTTGGTTTCAGCATCGAAGGAAGCAGGAGGCGCAGCGATGGTGAGAATCAGGGTAAGCCAGAAAATCTTCACCGAAGACGAAGTCGTCTCCCTCACGGGCATCTGCGCCGACCATCTGCGAAAGATGGCGCAGAACAAGCACCTCGGCACGATCGCGCGCGCCGCGGAAGCAGCCGGCGCCGAAGCGGAGAAGTGGCTTTTCTCGCACTCCGATCTGATGATTCTCACGGTGCTGCAGCCGCGCTGCGACCACTAATCAAATTCACCCATCGGCGCCGCTAAATCCGGCGCTTAGCAAGCGCTTTGTCAGGCCTTCCGGGACGCTGGAGGGCCGTTTTTTATTGCATCTCTCTCCGGACGTTGTGCCCTGTGGCCTGCTCAGGCTATTCTTACTGCGCTCAACCCGACGTGCAAAATTTGCATCCTAAGAGTTTGGGTGGGGCTCTGCGCCGGAACAAGTCCTGGCGAATCTCTAAAGCACGGCCCGCTGATGGCGGCAAAGCCAAAATTCGAAGGTTGGGTGCAGGAGCTTCTTAGATCGCTCGTGCTCTTGGGTTTCGCTTTACTAAGCCGGTGCTCGGCAACCCGCGCGCAAGCTCCAGCAAATTCCCCTCCCGCCACTGCCGCGTCCGCCGCCGCTTCCGCTCCGGCACAAGATGCAACCGAACCGGGCCTGCCGACCGGCAAGAAGCTGATGCTTAAAGACGGGAGCTTCCAGCTGGTCCGCGAGTATGAGCTGGACGGCGATCGCGTGCGTTATTTCAGCATTGACCAACGGGATTGGGAAGAGATCCCGGCCTCCCTGGTGGATTGGGACGCCACTAAGAAATCAGCGGCAGACGAGTCGGCGCGCAAGGCCGCACTGATCGCCAAAGTGCACGCGGCGGAAGTGGCGCGGCGCGCGGACGCGATGGACGTGGACGCCAGTATCGAAATTGCACCGAAAGTATTTCTGCCGCCGGGCGACGGACTTTTTGAGTTCGACGGAAAGGCCATTTATCCGCTGACGCAGGCGGAAGCGGACATGAAGTTCAGCAAGACGCAAATGCTCAAGCAGGTGCTGATACCCGTACCTATCGTCCCGACGCGGCACAACATTTCGCTGCGCGGCGCGCGCGCGAAATTCCGGGTGAAGAGCACCCAGACCGAGTTCTACATGCGCACGGCCGACGGGCGCGAGCCGCAACTGGACCTGATCCGCGCGAAGGTACACGGCGAAAAGCGCGACCTGGAAAATCTGGACGAGCTTTTCAAGCAGCAGGCCACCACCGGAAAAATATCGATCCCCATCCAGCGGTGGGAGATTGCGCACGGCGTTTACCGCTTCACGCTGGGCGCGAGCCTGGAGCCCGGTGAATATGCGATGGCTGAAATTGTACAAGGCGGAGCGACAAGCTTGTATTTCTGGGATTTTGGCGTGGATGGAAATTCCACGCCGGCCGCGAGCACTTCAAGTAGCAAGCCGAAGTAGCAGGAGCGACGGTCGAGTTGGACGCGGCGGTTACTTGACTGCGGCGGGTTGCGGCTGGAGAAGTTCGGTAAGCAAAGCTGCCAGCGCGGCGATGTGAAACGGCTTTTGCAGTACGGAGGCGCCCTTCGCCGTGAAATGAGCCAGCGTGGCGGGATCCAGCAGCGCGCCGCTCATGAACACGAATTTGGGAGCCGGCTTACCTTCCCGTGGATGAACGCGTTTGAAGAACTGCTCGCCATTCAATCCCGGTAGATTGAAATCGCAAATTACAAAATCGTAGCTGTGCGCGGCCAGATGAGGCAGCGCCTCTTCCGAGCTGGACGCGCCCTCGACGGTCATGCCGCGCGCCGAGAGGCCTTCCTGCACGATTTCGCGGATGCTTTCTTCGTCATCCACCACATACACCGAATGTCCACGCAAGGGTCCCGAGCCTGCCGGGGCGCCGACCGCGGGCCTGATCGCGAGCGTCGGCGCGCTGATTTCTTCCACGAATTCCGGCAGCCACACGCGAAATTCTGCGCCTTTGCCCGGCGTGGATTGCACTTCGATGGATCCGCCATGCTCCTTGACGATGGCCGTGCAAATCGCGAGGCCCAGGCCGGTGCCGCCGCCGGGCCGCTTGGTGGTGAAAAAGGGATCGAAAATTTTGCCGATGTTTTCCGCAGAGATGCCGGGGCCGTCGTCCGCAAATACGAAGGCGATCTTGCCGTCGGCGTGTTCGATGGAAACGCGCAACGCCCCGCGGTCGCCGTGGCTGGTGATGGCTTGCTCCGCGTTGACGATCAGATTCACAAAAACCTGATGCAGGAGCTTGGGATCAGCTTCCAGGGCCAGCGCCGCGGGCGGCGGCGCAAGCTCAACCGAGATATTTTTCTGCGAGAGCGCGGCCCGTTGCTGGTCAATCGCCGCTTGTAGAGCCTCCTCCGGCCGCATTCTCTTGCGCGCCAGGGCCGAAGGCCTCGCGTAGGACAGCAGGTTCTGTACGATGACGGCGGCACGGCGCGCCTGTTTCAGTATGATTTCCGTTTGGCGGCGTGTGGCGTCGTCCGCCGCGCGCTCGCGCATCAAATCGCTGACGCCTAGAATCGCGGTGAGCGGATTATTCAGTTCGTGCGCCACACCGGACATCATCTCGCCCATAGCTGCGAGCTTTTCTTTCTGCAGATTCTGCTTTTCCGCTGCCTTGGAGTCCGTGACGTCGCGTGCCGAGGCCACCACGCCGTTGATTTTCCCGGCCGCGTCGTAGAGCGGGCTGGCACTGGCGCGCATGGCTCGCCAAGATCCGTCAGCGTGCTTGGTGCGGTATTCGAATTGCGCGTTGGCCGTGCGGCCGCTGGTCAGTCTCTCGAACGCCTCGCGCAGCTGCGGTACGTCATCGCGGTGAATATGATCGCGCAGGAGCTTGCCTACCAGCTCCTGCGCGGGGTGCCCGAGAATATCGTCCACACGCGGGCTAACGAAGGTGAAGCGGCCCTCGAAATCCATCACTGCGATCATGTCTGGAAAGCTGGCCACCAGGCGGCGTACAAATTCCTGCTCCTGATGCAGGCGCGCTTCGATTTCGATGCGCTCGGTGATGTCCACCAGCGTGCCCTGCATGCGGATGGTCCGGCCGAAGGTGTCGCGAATGGCAAATCCCGATGCGAGACAGTGGATGCGAGTGCCGTCCTTCCGGCGGTAAATCACATCTACGTCCTGCACCGCGCCTTGATAGACCACCTGATGCACCAGCGCGTCGCGCTGCGCGGGGTCCGCGTAAATTTCACGAAAATTCAGCTTTTTCAGCTCTTCTTTGCTTTCGTATCCCAGCATGCGAACGAGCGCCGGATTGGCATCGAGCAAAGTTCCTTCCGGAGTGGTGAAGAAAATTCCCTCGCGCAGGGATTCGAACAACTCGGTGAAGCGGATCTCAGACTCGTGCTGCGAGGTTACGTCGCGAACCCAGCCGCATACCGACGTCACATGGGCGTCGTCAGCCAGCGCCTGGAGCCAGCAATCGTAGAAGCGGAGGCGCGGATCGCTGTTCAATTGGATCGAGATGCGCCCGGCCCAGTGCCCCTTCTGTAGCAAGGCGTCGCGGCCGCGGATGGCCTCCGCGATTGTCGGAACGACGATAAATTCATCCAGGCGGTGCCCGATCAGGTCCTGAAACGAAACGCCCAGTATTTCCACGAAGCGGCGGTTGGCGACACGGATTTCACCGTCAAGTGAAATCGTGAAGACCGCGTGGTCCAGGCTGTCGATCAGTTCGCGGTAATTCAGCTGCGACCGGGAAATCACTTCGACCAGCTTCTTGAATTGCGCCTCGGAGGAAGCTGCCACGGCGCCTGGTGCTGGCTCCGCTTGTGGCTCTTGCTGGGGCGCGCGTTTTCGCGTCTCTGACGGCGATTGGGCTGGGATTCGTTTGGACATGCGGATATCCGGGCGCCTTCTCCCCCGGAGAAAGCCACAAGGCTTGGTCCTTCCCATCAATTTTACTGACTGTGCGTGCTACCGAGGAAAAGAAAGCTGCGCCATATGCCAAGTTGCTTAACAGGCCGGAAGGACAGGGCGAACGGGTCCGTGTGCAAAGCGCAAGAGACAGCAACGTTAAACTCGCCCAACTAAAGCTAGCCGCTACAAAGTCAAAACCTGACAGCACGAGCACTGATCCACAAAAAAAAGGAGCGCCGCGAAACATCGCAGCGCCCCTCGCCTGGAAAGCGCGCCACCCGCGGGCTCCAGGGTTGAATGGTAAATTGCCTCTAGCTCTCGGCTACAGCGTCCGTATCCTTGCGCAGAAAATCGAGCGCTGCCGCTTCTTCCGGCGTAAGCTCCGGCTCCATGGATTCCGGCTCTTCCTTGGGGATTTCGGTGAGGAGCTGAATGTTGCGGTAGCGCTCCAGACCGGTGCCCGCCGGAATCAGACGGCCCATGATCACGTTTTCCTTCAAGCCGCGCAGGTAATCCACCTTCCCGGAAATCGCCGCTTCGGTAAGGACGCGGGTAGTCTCCTGGAAGCTGGCCGCGGAGATGAACGAATCCGTGGACAGAGACGCCTTGGTGATGCCGAGGAGCAAAGGACGCCCGGTAGCCGGCCGCCCGCCATCGCGGATCACACGATCGTTCTCTTCGCGGAAGCGGAACTTGTCCACCTGCTCCTCGAGAAGGAACGTCGTATCGCCCACGTCCTCAACTTTTACCCAGCGCATCATCTGCCGCACGATGCACTCGATGTGCTTGTCGTTGATGTTCACGCCCTGCAGCCGGTAAACCTCTTGAATCGAGTTCACCAGGTATGCCTGCGTGTACTTTTCACCGAGGACGGCGAGAATATCATGCGGGTTCAGCGGACCGTCAATCAACGGTTCGCCGGCCGCAACGTGTTCGCCTTCCTGTACGTTGATGTGCACGCCGCGCGAGATCGAATATTCCTTGATGGTCTGCGCGACGCCCTTGCCGTCTTCGCTCTCGACGTAGATCTTCCGCTGCCCCTTGACGATTTCGCCGTACTTCACGACGCCGTCGATTTCGCTGATGACCGCGGGATCCTTCGGCTTGCGCGTTTCGAAGAGTTCCACGACGCGCGGCAAACCTCCGGTGATGTCCTTGGTCTTGGTCGTCTCGCGCGGGATCTTCGCGAGAACGTCGCCGGGTTGCACCTCGTCGCCATCGACGACCATCAAGTGAGCGCGTGACGGCATCAGGTACTTCTTGGTGCGGCCCTGCGCTCCGCGGATCAAGATCGTGGGCTGGTGTTTTTCATCGCCCGGCGGCAGCGTGACGACCAGCTGCGACAACCCGGTGACTTCGTCCACCTGCTCTTCGATGGTGATGCCCGCTTGCAAGTCCTTGAACTGCACCGAGCCCGCGGTTTCCGTGAGAATCGAGAACGTGTACGGATCCCACTCGACCATGGTCTGGCCCAGCGTGACCGGCTGCCCATCTTCGACCTTCAAGCGCGCGCCATAGACCACATGGTGACGCTCTTTTTCACGGCCCTTTTCGTCGACGACAGCGATCAAGCCGGACCGGTTCATGGAAACGATCTGCTTGCCGCGGCCTTCGACGACTTTCAGGTCAATGAACTTCACGAAGCCATTGTTGCGAGCTTCGACCTTGGACTGTTCGGTGACGCGTGTAGCCGTGCCACCGATGTGGAAGGTGCGCATGGTCAACTGCGTGCCGGGCTCGCCGATGGACTGCGCCGCGATCACGCCGATGGCCTCGCCCATTTCCACGAAGCGGCCGGTGGCCAGGTTGCGGCCGTAGCAACGTCCGCAAACTCCGCGACGTGATTCGCAGGTCAACACCGAGCGAATTTTCACGCGCTCGATGCCGGCTGCTTGAATCGAGTTCGCCAGTTCTTCGGTGATTTCCTGGTTGATCTCGACGATCACGTTGCCTTCGTAGTCCTTGATCTTCTCGAGTGACACGCGGCCCACGACGCGGTCGCGCAACGGCTCGACTTCGACGCCGGCTTCCAAAATCGGCTCCACGTAAATGCCGTCCGCCGTGCCGCAGTCGAACTCATTGATGATCACGTCTTGCGCCACATCCACAAGCCGCCGCGTCAGGTAGCCCGAGTCGGCCGTCTTAAGCGCCGTATCGGCTAGACCCTTTCGCGCGCCGTGCGTCGAAATGAAGTACTGCAGCACGGTCAAACCTTCGCGGAAGTTCGAAGTGATCGGCGTTTCGATGACTTCGCCCGAGGGCTTGGCCATCAATCCACGCATTCCGGAAAGCTGGCGGATCTGCTGCTTCGATCCGCGCGCTCCGGAGTCGGCCATCACATACACCGGGTTGATCACGCCCTGCTTGTCCTGCTCTTCCAGGGCCTTGAACATTTCGTCCGCCACTTTTTCGGTGACGTCCGACCAGATGGCGATGACCTTGTTGTAGCGTTCGCCGTTGGTGATGGCTCCGTCCAGATATTGCTGCTGAACCTTGACCACCTCGTGCTCCGCCGTATCCACCAGCTTGAATTTCACGCTGGGGATGACCATGTCGCTGATGCCGATGGAGACGCCAGACTTCGTCGCATACAGGAAGCCCAGTTCCTTCAGCTTGTCCAGCGCCAGCACGGTCTTTTCCAGGCCGAAGCGCAGGTAGCAATATTGCACCAGCGCCTGCACGCCCTTCTTCTTCAGCAAGCCGTTGATGAAGGGCATGTCCGTGGGCAGGTGATCATTGAAGATCACGCGGCCGACGGTGGTGTTCAGGAACTGCTTGTTCAGGTTGATCGGCTCCGTGTGCGAGACGTCCTGATCGTCGTACGCGTTCGTGAGGTCAATCAGTTCGCCGGTGTAACGCATGCGAATCGGAGTCAGCAACTCCACTTCGTTCGCTTCCAGCGCCATTACGACTTCTTCCGGCGAGCCGAACGCGCGCCCTTCGCCCTTGGCCTGCGGCTTGGACTTGGTCATGTAATAGATGCCGAGGACCATGTCCTGCGTCGGTACCGCCAGAGGATAGCCGTTCGCCGGCGAAAGGATGTTGTGCGAGCTGAGCATCAACACCGACGCTTCTACCTGCGCTTCCGGTGACAGAGGAATGTGCACGGCCATCTGGTCGCCGTCGAAGTCCGCATTAAACGCGGTGCAGACGAGCGGGTGAATGCGAATCGCCTTACCTTCCACCAACACGGGCTCGAACGCCTGAATGCCCAAGCGGTGCAGCGTGGGAGCGCGGTTCAGCAGCACGGGATGCTCGCGAATCACGTCTTCGAGAATGTCCCACACTACCGGTTCCTGCGCTTCCACCAATTCCTTGGCCTGCTTGATGGTGGTGCAGTGTCCGGCGGCTTCCAGCTTGTGATAGATGAACGGCTTGAAAAGCTCCAGCGCCATTTTCTTCGGCAGACCGCACTGATGCAGCTTCAGTTCCGGGCCGACCACGATGACCGAACGTCCAGAGTAGTCCACGCGCTTGCCGAGCAAGTTCTGACGGAAACGGCCTTGCTTGCCCTTCAGCGTGTCAGACAGCGACTTCAGCGGGCGATTATTCGTGCCGCGCAGCACACGTCCACGGCGGCCGTTGTCGAACAGCGCGTCCACCGCTTCCTGCAGCATGCGCTTTTCGTTGCGCACGATCACGTCCGGCGCGTGCAATTCCATCAGCTTCTTCAACCGGTTGTTGCGGTTGATCACGCGGCGGTACAAATCGTTCAAGTCCGAAGTGGCAAAACGGCCGCCATCCAGAGGCACCAGCGGACGCAGCTCGGGCGGCAGCACCGGGATTACATCCAGAATCATCCACTCCGGCTTGTTGCCGCTCTTGCGGAACGCTTCCAGCACCTTCAGCCGCTTGGCGAACTTGATGCGCTTCTGCAGGCTGGGGTCAATCTTCATCTTCTCGCGCAATTCTTCCGAGAGCTTATCCACTTCCACGCGGCGCAGCAATTCCTTGATGGCTTCAGCGCCCATCCCGTAGGTGAACTTTCCGGGATATTCCTTCTGCAGTTCGCGCAGCTTGTCTTCGGGAATGATGTCCTTCTGCTTCAGGCCTAGCACTTCGCCGGGATCGATGCAGACGAACGTCTCGAAGTAGAGAATGTGCTCCAGGTCGCGCATGGTGATGTCCAGCAAGTAGCCGATGCGGCTGGGCAGACCCTTGAAGAACCACACGTGCGAGCAGGGCGAAGCCAGCTCGATGTGGCCCAGGCGCTCGCGGCGCACTTTGCTGAGCGTGACTTCCACGCCGCACTTGTCGCAGATCACTCCGCGATGCTTCATGCGCTTGTATTTCCCGCACAAGCATTCCCAGTCCGTGACGGGGCCGAAAATCTTGGCGCAGAACAGGCCGTCGCGTTCGGGTTTGAAGGTGCGGTAATTGATGGTCTCCGGCTTGGTCACTTCACCATGCGACCAGGAACGGATTTTTTCAGGACTCGCCAGGCTGATGCGAATGGAATCAAAATCCGCTATCTGGCTGGCGCGATCATACGGGCTCGATCGATACAAGGGCGATCCTCCTGTCCCGCAGAGCGGGACCCTCATCCAGTAAAACAGGAACAGTTGCTAAGAATCTTGCGCTCCGCGGATTTTCTCCGCGGAGCGATTGCCTGCAGTTAGTCCGCTGCTTCCACTTTTTCCAGCTGCGGTTTTTGCCGCTTCATCAATTCGATGTCCAGGCACAGGGACTGCAGCTCGCGCACGAGAACGTTGAAGGATTCCGGCACGCCGGGCTCGATTCCCGGCTCACCCTTCACGATGGCCTCGTAAATTTTCGCGCGGCCATACACGTCGTCGGACTTCGCGGTGAGCAGCTCCTGGAGAATGTGCGCCGCGCCGTAAGCTTCCAGCGCCCACACTTCCATTTCTCCGAAACGCTGACCACCGAATTGCGCCTTGCCGCCCAGCGGCTGCTGCGTGATCAGTGAGTAAGGCCCGATGGAGCGAGCGTGGATCTTGTCGTCCACCAAGTGCGAGAGCTTGAGCATGTAGATGTAGCCCACGGTCACCTGCTGCGCAAACAGGTCGCCGGTCATGCCGTCGTACAGCGAAATCTTTCCGCTTTCCGGCAGCTCGGTGAATTGCAGCAAGTGGCGGATGTCGCCTTCGCGCGCGCCGTCGAAAACGGGCGTGGCGAACGGCACACCGTCGCGGAAGCTATGCGCCAGGTCCAGGATCTCGTCATCGTCCATGCCGGTGATGGTCTTCCACACCGCCGTAGGACCAAACGCATCCTTGAACCATTTGCGCACGCCCTCCGCGCGCGTTTCCTTGTCGAGCAGCTTCCCGATTTTCTCGCCGAGCTCTTTCGAAGCCCAGCCCAAGTGCGTTTCGAGAATCTGTCCGACGTTCATTCGCGAAGGAACGCCCAGCGGGTTCAGCACGATTTCGACCGGCGTGCCATCCGGCATGTAGGGCATGTCTTCCTTCGGAACGATGCGCGCGATGACGCCCTTGTTACCGTGGCGTCCGGCCATCTTGTCTCCGACGGAGAGCTTGCGCTTCATGGCGATGTAGCACTTCACCAGCTTGATCACGCCTGGAGGCAGTTCATCGCCCTTCTTCAGCTTGCCGATGCGCTCGTCAGTGATTTTGCGCAGCACATCGATTTGCCGCGAGGTCATTTCCTCAACCTCGTCGATCTTCTCGATGAGCAGCGGGTCCTTGTCGTTAAGCCGCAGGCGCTTCAAGTTGCGCGTGGAAATCTTTTCCAGAATGTCGCGCGTCAACTCGCTGCCCTTGGTCAGCAAACGCTTGTTGGTGCGCTCGTCGTGCAGGTCGGCGGTCAACGTCTGTCGGCCCAGCAAGTCGTTCAAGCGCTTCAAGCGTTCGTCGGTGAGAATGCGGATTTCATCGGCCAGGTTCTTTTCCAGCTTGGCGACCTGCGCGGCTTCGATGGCCTTGTGGCGTTCGTCCTTCTCCGCACCCTTGCGGCAGAAGATCTTCACGTCCACGATGGTGCCTTCGATTCCCGGCGGGCAATAGAGCGAAGCGTCGCGCACGTCTCCGGCTTTTTCACCGAAAATCGCGCGCAGCAGCTTTTCTTCCGGCGTCAGCGTGGTTTCGCCCTTCGGCGTTACCTTGCCCACCAGAATATCGCCCGGCTTTACGGTTGCGCCGATGCGGATCACGCCGCTCTCGTCCAGATTGCGCAGGAAGCTCTCGTTGATGTTGGGAATGTCCCGCGTAATTTCCTCGGGACCGAGCTTGGTGTCGCGCGCTTCGATTTCGTACTCTTCGATGTGAATCGAAGTGTAGTAATCCTCCTCCACCAGCTTTTCACTGACGAGAATGGCGTCCTCGAAGTTGTACCCGCGCCAGGGCACGAAGGCCACCAGCACGTTGCGGCCAAGCGCGAGCTCGCCGCGATCCGTGCAAGGACCGTCGGCCAGCACTTGACCCTGCTTCACGCGGTCACCCGCGCGCACCAGAGGTTTCTGGCTGATGCAGGTGTTCTGGTTGGAGCGCTTGAATTTCGTGAGCAGGTAAATGTCCGACCCGACTTCGCGGCTGAGTACGCCGGACTGATCGGATTCCACGCGCACGATCACGCGTTCGGAGTCCACCTGGTCCACGATGCCATCGCGCTTGCACACGATGACGGCGCCGGAATCGCGAGCCGTGACGCGTTCCATGCCGGTGCCCACCAGAGGAGCGTCGCCACGAATCAGCGGCACGGCTTGGCGCTGCATGTTCGAGCCCATCAACGCGCGGTTCGCGTCGTCGTTCTCGAGGAACGGAATCAAGCTGGCTGCGACCGATACCAGCTGCTTTGGCGAGACGTCGATGTAATCAACTTCCTCGCGGCTCTTCAGCACGAAGTTGCCCGCCTGGCGGCAGTTCACCAGTTCCGTGGTGATGCGTTCCTTTTCATCGAGCGAAGCGTTAGCCTGCGCTACGACGTAGCGGTCCTCTTCCCATGCCGAGAGGTAGAAGCAATGCGCCGCCCAGACCACGCGCCGCCGCTTCAACTCTTCGTTCGCGTCCTCGACTTTTTCCTTCTCGACAATTTCCCCAGCCTTGAATTCGCTGTCGCCGGAGTTGACGATCTGCACGAAGTCAATCACGCGCCCGTTCTTCACCTTGCGATACGGCGATTCGATGAAGCCGAACTCGTTGATGCGCGCGTAGGAAGAAAGCGAGCTGATCAAGCCGATGTTCGGGCCTTCCGGCGTTTCAATCGGGCAGATGCGGCCGTAGTGCGTCGGGTGCACGTCGCGGACTTCGAATCCCGCGCGTTCACGCGACAAACCGCCTGGTCCCAAAGCCGAAAGACGCCGTTTGTGCGTGATTTCGCTGAGCGGGTTGGTCTGGTCCATGAACTGCGAAAGCTGCGAACTGCCGAAGAATTCGCGAATCGCCGCCATTACCGGCTTGGCGTTCACCAAATCGTGCGGCATGGCCGTGGACATTTCCTGGTACACGGACATCTTTTCCTTGATCGCACGCTCCATGCGAACCAGGCCGATGCGGAACTGGTTTTCCAGGAGTTCGCCCACTGCGCGCACGCGGCGATTGCCCAGGTGATCGATGTCGTCCACCGAGCCCACATTCTTGCGCAGTTTCAGCAAATACTTGATCGCCGCCACGAAGTCTGAAGGATCCAGCGTGCGCTTTTCCAGCGGGGTTTCCAGGCCCAGCTTGATGTTGAACTTCAGCCGGCCCACCTTGCTGAAATCGTACTTGCGCGCATCGAAAAACATTCCGTTGAAAAGCGCCGTCGCGGTTTCCAGTGTCGGAGGATCGCCCGGGCGCAGCTTGCGGTAAATTTCGATCAGTGCTTCCTTCGGCGAACGGATGGAGTCCTTTTCCAGCGTGCGCGTGACGATGATGCCGGTGTCGTCGCGGTCCGGGAAGCAGACGTCCACTTCAGTGATGCCGGCTTCGGCGATGGAAGCCCACATTTCCGCGGTCAGCGGCTTGTTAGCTTCGAGCAGCACTTCGCCGGTCTGGCGATTCACCAGCTCGCTTACGGTAACGGCGGTTTCCAGGTCAGCCACGCCGATTTCGGCCTGGGTGACGCGGGCCTTTACCAGTTCCTTGTACAGTGGCTCGGTGATGCGCTTGTGCGCGCCCACCAGAGTCTCCCCGGACTTCGGATGCTTGATTTCCTTGCTGAGCTTGCGGTCAATCAAGCCTTCCGAAGCGTTCCAGTACAGCTCGCCGTCGCGCAAAGAAATGCGCTCCACTTGATAGAACGTGCGCAAGATGTCTTCGTTCGACTTCAATCCCAGCGCGCGCAGGAAAATCGAGCCCAGGAACTTGCGCTTGCGGTCAATGCGCACGTACAGGATGTTCTTGGTGTCGTACTCGAACTCCACCCAAGATCCGCGGTAAGGAATAATTTTACCGAGGAAGTAGCTGCGGTTGTTCGACGTCTCAAAGAACACGCCCGGCGAACGGTGCAACTGACTGACGATCACGCGCTCCGTCCCATTGATGATGAACGTGCCGTTCTCGGTCATCAGCGGAATATCGCCGAAGAAAACTTCCTGCTCTTTGATATCGCGAATGGACTTCGCGCCCGTGTCCGGATCCTTGTCGTAAATCGTCAGGCGGATCGTCACCTTCAGGGGCGCGGAATAGGTCATGCCGCGTTCCTGACACTCGTTCACGTCATACTTCAACTGCAGAGTGACGGGGTCGCCGCACTTGTTGCAGAAGGTCGGCGTGTTCTTGTTGAATGTGCCGCACTTCGCGCACAGCACGTCGCCGGTCTTGTAGGGATTGGTGACGACCGATGCTCCGCAATTGCGGCAGGTGGCGCGCAAGTGATGCAGACCGCGCAGATGGCCGCACTTGCACTCCCAGTTTCCGATCGCGTAGTCCACGAAATCCAGCTGCGACAAGCCGCGAAAATCCTGAATCGGAAACACCGAGGCGAAGACCGACTGCAAGCCGGAATCCTCGCGCTCGCTCGGCAGCAAATCCATCTGCAAAAACCGTTGATAGGACTTCTTCTGCACGTCAATCAGGTTCGGAATCTGCACCGTGGTCTTGATTTTTGCAAAGTCCAGGCGTGCTCGTTCCCGATTGGCGCGATTACCGTTGCGATTGCTCATGGACCATCCTTAAATATAAATTCATGCCGGAAATGACGATGCGGATAGACACCCGCCCCGTCAGTCCGGGAAGGACGTATTGTGAAGTGCCAGGATCCTCAGGAGTGCGCGCGTACGCGAATTCCTTCGCGGCCCGTCCGCAATGGTTTCGCGGGCCGCACTGCCAGGCGTTACTTGACTTCGACTTTCGCGCCGGCGTCTTCGAATTTCTTCTTGATGGTGGCCGCTTCTTCTTTGTTGACGCCCTCTTTCACCGTTTTGGGAGCGCCATCCACCAGGTCCTTGGCTTCTTTCAGGCCCAGGCTGGTGACTTCGCGGACCGCCTTAATCACGTTGATCTTGTTGGCTCCGACTTCGGTGAGAACGACGGCAAATTCCGTCTTCTCTTCCGCCGCTGGCGCGCCTGCGCCACCGCCGCCGGCTACCATTACGGGCGCTGCCGCTGCCGCCGATACTCCGAAGGCTTCTTCCATCTTCTTTACCAGGTCAGAAGCTTCGAGCAGCGTGAGACCCTTGATTTCTTCCAGAATTGTTTCCACTTTGCTGGCCATTGCTGTTTCC
>CAWAYG010000004.1:0-929071 GCA_963786205.1 uncultured Acidobacteriota bacterium | reverse complement strand
ACGTCCCCCGCTTGTGCGTGCGCAATAGATTCGCGTAATCGAACCGCATCGTGGCGTCGTCCGGGTAACGCTCCAGGTAGGCGCCCACCAAGCGGTCCGCCTCATTCTCATGATCGCGGTTCAACGCGTAATGCGCCTCGATCATCATCCGCTCCCGGTCGGTCGTGCGCGCTACCAGCGCCAGCGCCTTCTCATACTCCTTCTGCCCGTCCTCCGGCTGGTTGTAGACAAAGCTGTAATACGCATTGCCCAGCGCCGCGTGCGCCATCGCAAAATCCGGGTCCGTTGCAATCGCCGCCTTGAACAACGTCCCCGCGTCGAAATATTTTCCCTCGTGCCACAGCTCCGAGCCTTCCGCGTACTGCTGCAACGCGCTCAGCGATTGCGTGGTCACCTGCGGCAGCGGCTTGCTCGCTTCGTGAATCTGGTAGAGCGATTCGCCCAGCGCCTCGCGGATTTCCTTTGCCAGCACGTCCACCGCTTCCAGAATATGGTCCTCTCCGTACGATCGCTCCGTGAACGACCGCACCGTTTCGCCGGTTTCGGGGTCGATCAGCTGCGCCGTCACCGCGTATTCCTGCCCGGTGCGCGTGATCCCGGCGGCGATCAGACCTCTCACGTTTTCGCGCTGGCAGATTTCGCGTCCCAGTGCCGGAGTGATCCGCGCGCCCGGCGGTTTCTCCATCCGTGCCAGCACTGCATCCAGCCGCGTGCGCGGAAATACGTTCGCGTAGCGCGATTGTTCGATGCTCACCGCAAAAGCCGTGCTCAAAGCGTTGTCGAACCGCGGATCGCCCGTCTGGTTCTCGAAATCGGCGATCAGCACGGAATCGCGCGAACGAAATGAAAACGCCGGCCACCCGCGCAACAGCCAGAACGCCGCGCCGCCAACAATCAACGCCAATAGCGCCACCGCCGCAACCCAGCCGCGCGAGCGCCGCGCATAAAATGGCCGCGCGCGCCGGCTCGATGTCCTCGTCCGGGCCCGCCTCGCCAACCGCCTCATCTTCGGCGGCCGTTCCGACCCGCTCCGCCCCCGCCGGAATCTGCCGGAATAGCACCATCGGCGGCGGCTCGTGCAGCCGCGCGCGATCTTGGCCGTTGCCGTTTTCCACCTCGGCCAGGAAACGATACCCGCGGCGCGGAACCGTCTCGATGTAGCGCGGATGCTCGGCGTCGTCGTTCAACGCTTCGCGCAATTTGCTGACGGCGGTATTCAACCCGGTTTCGAAATCAACGAACGTCTCATCTGGCCACAGGTGTTTCCGCAGCTCCTCGCGCGTTACCAAGACTCCCGGCTGCGCCGCCAGCGCTGCCAGCACGCGCAGTGGTTTTTCTTGCAGACGGATCTTTGAACCTTGTTTGCGCAGTTCTCCCGCGCGGGTATCCACTTCGTAGGGGCCGAACTTCAAGTTGGGAGCCGGGGAGCCCGATGGCATTAGCCGTCCTCTTTGAACGGATGCGCGGGGAAGTCGGCATAGTACCACAGCGCCAAACATCCCGGCCAGTACATCCATGGTGCAATAAGCCGTTTGGTTTGTGACGCCTACTTCTTAAGATGTAGTTAAGAGTTAAACCAGTTTCCGTGCATTGAATCCCCGCAACGTTTTCTGCAAACTCCGCACAACTTTACCCGAGGAGCCAGCAAGGAATGCAAGCTCGGCCGACTTTCTGTGGCGAAGCAGACTTCGAGCGCTGGCTCAGCTCGGCCTTAAAAGCAGAGAGCCAACGCCTGAAATTGCAAGTGATGCCCCGCGCTCCCAGGCCTCCCACGCAACAGCACGACCAAGTGCACGCACTGAGACAAGGAGACACAACATGAGCCGAGAGGCCCACGATTTACCGGCTGAAAAAATCGAGCGTGCCCGCAAGTTGTGGCGCCGCTGCGTGAACTGCACGTCGGTGATCGCGCTCGTCTTGCTCGGCGCGGGCGTCACGCGCGCGCAATCTTCTCCGAATGCTTCAGGAACGCCGCCCGCCTTGGCAGCGAAGTCGTCCTCCGTTCCCGCCACGCAGAAAAACGCCGCGCAACCGCCCACGAATGCCATGAACACCGGCGTGAAGGTGCACGGCCACTGGATCATCGAAGTGCGCAATCCGGACGGCTCGCTGGTCACCCACCGCGAGTTCGAGAACGAAATTCAGGTCGCCGGCGTAGCTACCTTGGCGAGCCTGCTCGCGCGCACAGCGACTCCGGGCGCTTGGTCTATAGGACTGGGAGACGCCGTCAGCCCGCCTTGCACCGCTTCGATGGGCTTTGTGAGTTTTGCGCCTTATTACACTGGGGCGGTGAGCCAAGGTTGCTTCATCGGCGAACCGGGCGGAGTCTATGCAGTTGCTTGCGCGGCCGCGGAGAACTGCTCGCCGAACCTTGCGATTTCGACATTTACCAGCGGCACCGTCGGCATCCCCCCGCATCCTGGACCTCCTGCCTTGGGCTGTCAAACTGCGCCCGCGGGTGCCGATGTTTTGCCCTGCGCGCCGGTTGGCCCGGAGAATCTATTGGGATTCCAACTCAAGGGATACGCCGTCGCGCAGCAAGCGGGGCAAGTGACCTTGGTGGAGACTGCGCTGATGGGTTGCGGTCCCGCGACTGCGCCCGGCACGTGCTCCACATCAACTTCACCGGGCGTCGCCTCCAGTGAAGCTTTTGCATCCGCCGCGGGAGGTTACGCGGTCTTCGTTACGAACTTCGGCAGCATTTTTACCGGCACTTATGTTCCAGGGACCGCGATACAGGTCACAGCGCAGCAGGCCGTGAACGTCACGGTGCAGATCAGCTTTCAGTAGGCGGCGCGGAATGTTGCTGCTGTGAAGGCGCCGATCGAGGCAGTCGCCAAGGCACGACGCGCCGGAGCCGAGGACGTCAGCGAGTCGCGAGCGAACGGCTGACTTGCTGTGAAAATTTTTTGTTGCAAAGGAGCGAGTATGAGCGAGCACGTTGAAAACGGAAAATTTGCTGCCGCGACGCGGCGCGCTTTGTCGGCCCTCGCAACGCTTGCGCTGATTTTAGCCGGCGCTGCCGCTGCGCGCGCGCAATCCGCGTCGAGTTCCACGGCGGTGCAATCCGCCAAGAGCGCTGCGCCATCCGCCGCGTCAGCGGGCGCCACGGCTAAAGCCGCGACCGAATCCCGCAGCGGCATCGGCACCCTCCGGCGGCCTCAACACCGGCATCCAAATCCACGGCCACTGGAAAATCGTGGTCCGCAATCCCGACGGCACCGTCGCCACCCGCCGCGAGTTCGAAAATTCCCTCACCTATCCTGGAGCCTACCTCCTGCAGAACTTTCTGGGCGGCACCCTAACGCCCGGTGCATGGGCTATCGGTCTCGGGCCCAATTGCCCGGCAATACCGGCCCGTGTACGCAATAGTTTTACGATAACGACACAGTCAAACTCCTCGCCGGTTTCGAGCGGGAATTGCTTCATCGCTGAACCTACCGGGCAATACCTTAATGGATCAGTTTGCGCCGGCAATGCACCTGCTTGCCAGCCGAACCTAACCCGGCAGCAACGGACTTTTCAGACCACGACTCAGTCTCTGAATGGGCCACTGGGCACCGTACTCGTCAGCCGAGTTGTGAGTAGCAGTGGCTTTGAGCTAACTGGGACCGCTGCCGCCAGTTCTTCGGGAACGATTGATACCGTCGCGACTTAGTAATGGTATGCGCTCCGATTGGCACAAGTTACGCTGCTGACCCGAACGGCAATTACAATTTGCCACCGCTTTCTTCTGTGTCGAGTACATCCCCGGCTACGTGTACCAACCCCGGGTATGATCCGCAGTCTCCGTCTCAGATCGCATTCAACAACTACAAATGGGGTACGCCTTTCAGCGCGACGATCCTGAATGGCGCCAGCGCCACGTCCACGCCGCCCGCGCCGGTTCAGGTAGTCGCTAACCAAACAATTCAGGTGACGGTGGTGTTCACGTTCAATTAGCTCGACCGCACGCGGGCTCGCTTCCGCCCGCGCGGATGTTTCCAGGCATAAGCAATCGCACACGGCACCACGAGGAGAAGCAAGCAGTGAGCAGACACCAACACAGGAGGGCGGCATGAAACGAGCAAGTGGCTTCGCGGCGCCCTGCCTGGCGAGCATTCTCCTGCTCACTCTGGCCTTGCCATTCCCGCAGATTTCGCGCGCGCAGACCACCGCGCCGGTGCAACCTCCCGGTTCCGTATTAAACGCGGGCGTCGTATATGGCTTGCCTACCTGCACCCTCGATTCCGGCGCTACTCCTCCCGAAACTGCACGATGGGCGTGGGAACCGGCAAAGCCGCCGGCGGTTTCTTCGGAAATACCAAAAACGGCATAAAACTCTTCGACGTTGCCGTCACCAACTCCACCGGCGAAGGCGGACAACTTTCGTCTTCCTCGGCAATGGCGACGGCAGCTTCGCCGCGCCAACCTTCAACAGCGTCCCCTACCCGCTAGTCAACGACGGGCTGAACGTTGTGATCGCGGGTCCGGTTTTCAGTCCGGCCAGCGTGGATTTGGTGGTCACTGACGACTACAACGACCTGTATGTGATGGAGGGCAACGGCGACGGCGCATTCGGGGCTCCCGTGGCACTCGGCGAGACGGCCTCATCGCTGAGCGCGTACCTCAATTCCAGCGGCACGCTCAATCTGGTCATCAGCAACGTTACGTTTAATGGCGTCTGGCGTGGACACCTCCTCCGCAACAATCCTGGTCAACCAGGGAAACGGCACCTTTACCGCGACGAATTTGCCGGTGCCCGCGCCCAGTACGACGGCCTACATCTACGGAGCCTACGCATTGACCGTCGGCGGCGATACCGCCGTCCTGCAGCTATATGCCAACGGCACGGCAGGACTCTCGCAATCGGTGAACGGCGTATTCCAGGCGCCGGTTTCGCTGGGAACGCTGGGAACGGCAGCAGCTTCCATACTCGCCGACTCGCTCTCGACGTTCACTTCCGGCGGTAATTCCTACCTCGCCGGAATCGTCACGATCATGAATGTCCCAACCGCCGTGGTCTGGCCGCTCAGCGCCGGCGCCGGCGGAATTTCGGTGGGTAGCCCGGCCTATTTCTCGATCCCCTCGAACGATACTGTATCCGTCACCGCCGCCGACGTGGATGGCGACGGAAACCCCGACCTGATCGTCCTCGGCGGCGGCCAATTTTCCACCACCCAGACCGTGAATTTATTTCTCAGCAATTCGACGCCGGCTTTTTCCCCGCTGACGGCGAGCTACCAAGCCCAACACGATCCTCGGTCCGGGTGTGTACGGCACACAGGCATTCGTGGCGGATGCCAACGGCGACGGAAAAAACGACCTGATCCTTTACCAACCGGGCCAGGGTTTGACCGTAATGCTGAATCAAGGCAACGGAACACGTTCTTGACTCCCACCACTCTGCCGGCGGGCGATAGACCCGTCGCCATCGCCAACGCGGATTTCAACGGCGACGGAGTGGACGATCTCGCCGTCGTTAACGGCCTCAACTCTCGAACCAGCACAGCGACAACACCGTATCGGTCATGCTCAGCGAATCGCCCGGAGTTTACTGGCGCGCAGTCGGTATACGCTGTCGGCACCAATCCCATCGCCGTAACCACCGCAAAGGTAAACGGCTATCAAAGTATTTTCGTTCTGAGCCAAGCTGACACCATCCGCGAAACTTACAACAATCCCGTGGTTGCCTTCCTGCAAGGCAATGGCAGCGGAGCGTTTCCGACGACGCCACGTTTTTTTCCACCGGCACCGCCATGTACGAGCAGCCTTTGGCGATCGCGGCGGGAACTTTCGATAAGTCAGGAAATCCCACCGTGGCAGTCGGCAATTCCGACGGCACGATCAACCTCTTCACCTATAGCGGCGGCACGTTTGTGCCGTCCACAGCGACGCCGAAGCTGTCGGTCAGTGGCGCTCCGGCGTACGGCTTGAGCATGTCCTCGCTGGCCGTCGGCGACGTGGATGGCGATGGCGACATGGATCTGGTCGCCACGCTGCGAGGCGCCTGCGGTTACAACTCCCAGGGCCAGAATGCCCTCACCGGCGGCGCGGTAGTGATTTGGCGCGGAAACGGCGACGGCACATTCAAGGCTCCGGTTTACGTAACCTCCACCGAGCCGAATTCCGATCCATCGTTCGTCACTCTCGGCAGTCTCACCAGCGCTGCGCTCCCGAGCATGTTGGTGGTGGACGGCGCAGGCCCTGAGTGTCAAGTCGCCTACAGTGAGGGGCCGTATCCGATACTTTTCACCAACAACGGCGGCTTGAGTTTCACGGAAACCGATTTCGAGCCGAGCCCATGGACATTCCCGGTTCCGGCGGCACCGCAGGCCCACCTGACGGCGGCGATCGCGGACGTCAACGGCGACGGCGCGAACGACATCATTCTTTCAGAATTCGGCATCGTGACCGCCTTGCTGAACAACGGCAAAGGTGGATTCAGCGCCACTTCGCCTGCGCCACTGTTCTACGTCGGGAGTTCGGATACCGCAGCGTTGGTTGGCGGTTCCTTCTTCGGTCCCGGCATTCACGACGTCGGCATCGCCAGCCTCGCCGGCGCCGCGCTTATCAAAGGAATTCCCGGCTCATCGCGCCAGCTCCGGGCCAGTCGCCACCACCGTCACTCTCAGCTTTCTCGCCGGTCAGTCCGATCGCGTTCGGTACGCTCCGAGACTCTAGCGGCGACGGTCGTTGTCACTGCCTCAGGCGCGCCGGTCACCGAAGGCTCGGTCACTTTCACCGACGGGTCAGTGTCGCTTGGCATCGCCGCCCGTGAGCGGCGGCATCGCCACGCTTCCGCCGCCGACAGGCTTGGCGGTCGGCACGCACATCATCACCGCCAATTACGTTGACTCCGCGAACAAATTCGCCACGCAAAGCTCCGGCCCGTATTTGTTCACCGTGCTGCCGCTGATCTCGACGTTCTCCCTCAGCCCAACCAGCGTCACCGGCGGCACCAGCGTCACCGCAACCGTGACGCTCGACGCTCCAGCCCCCGCCGGAGGCGCCGTCGTCACGCTCTCCAGCAGCTTCTCATCGGCCACCGTGCCGCCAAGTTTCACGATCGCCTCCGGAACTTCCGGAACATTCACGATCACTACCACCGCCGTGACCTCGCCCGTACGACGTGACCATCACTCGCTTCCTACGACGGCACCTTCGCCACCGCGACGCTCACCATCAACCCGACCGCCGCGCCTCCCCCGCTCACCATTCCGACGATCGTCGAGAACATCACCACCACCGATTCGCTCGGCAACAACAGCACACTGATTTCCGCCACCGTAATTTCTCCGATCGTCGAAAACATCACCACCACGGACTCCCTCGGCAGCAACAGCACCCTAATTTCCGCCACCGTCATTCGCGCCCATCACCGAAACCATCACCACCGTGGACACTCCATCGGCTTTTGTGGCTAACATCACCATTCAAGTTGCTTCGGTAACCGCGGCTTTGGTGACAACGCCTCCCCCCGACCACTTGCAGGTCACCGTCACGATTACCAACACCGGCAACGTCACCGCCAGCAACGTGTAGCGTAATAACCCAACGCTCGGCGGGGTCACGGCTTCTGGCTATGTCGGCGGAGCACGATCGCAGATCTCGCCGCTGGCGCCAGTGCGTCCTTCGTGGTCAACTTTCCGCCTTACGATGGCCGGCAGGCAGCAAGCCGACGTTCAGCGTTAAGGGCTCGTATTCGGGAGACGGCTTGAGTGGCACTTGGTCCGCCAGTTTGCGTGGAGCTCACCGCTGCCGTAAGCGAAATGCAGCAAACCAATTTTGTACTGAGGGCAGTTCAGCGACCAGGGAGAAAGATGCTAATGAAACGGACCGGTTGGATGAAGCCAGTTTTGGTTTTGATCTTGACGCTCGGGTGGGCCGCGGCTTCCCGCGCCGACTCGCTGGACGTCACTTTGATGCCTGCCGCCAGACGGTGGTGGACGGCGCTTTGGTGGTGGTCTTCGACGGCACCATCACCAATCCCTCCGCCACTGACACAATCTGGCTGAACGGTGACAGCACTTCCACGGATTCCACGCTGGTCAGCGTGGATGATTTAGGGCTAATCAACGTGCCGTACTTTCTCGACCCCGGCCAGTCCAGCGGCCTCATCGTGGACCTCTTTGAAGTGGACCTCGATCCCGCCCTCGCGCCCGGCACCTACACCGGCGTGTACTCGATCTTGGGAGGTCCCGACGGCGGAGCCGGCACCGATATTTCCGACCTCGCCGATGCAAACTTCTCGGTGACGGTCACTCCGGAGAGCGCCGCAGCTCCAGAACCGAACGCGCTGCTGTTACTGGCAGCCGGCCTCGCCGCCCTCTGCGCGTTCCGCATGCGCATGAAGCAGGGTGGCAACCAAGTCCCACGCGAGGGGTAGGGGCGCTGCTTGCTGCGCCCCAGCTTGCCACGATCTCAGCAACACCAATGGCCCGCCTTTTCTGGGAGTGCGGCGGCTTGCCGCCGCTTTGGTTGGCGCGAGGCTCGCCTCGCGTGCAGTGATCGCCGTAAATCGCCAGCTCAAGAGAAGTCCGCGCAGGGCGCGCGCAGTCACGGCAAAGTCCCATGCCCCGAATGTGTAGCAGCAAAATGAATTCCTGGCGCAGACGCCGATGTTGACCCCGCAGGCTCCGCGCCCTGCGTGGCAGGCCCAGCCATTACCCCAACTCCGGAATTCCGGCGCGCTACCAAGGCTCGGCTCTCCGCGTGGAGTTCCGCCGTCATCGCCCAATCCTGCTTGAATTCCAGCATCGTTTCGCGGCTATGTTTCGGACTGTTCAATTCCGCTTGCATGCGCGCCAGCATGATCTGATAAGCGATCTGTCGCGTCGGAATCGGGAGCGAAAATATTGCTCGCGCTCAGGCCCACGCGTCCCGCCGCCTGCGCGTCTTTCCAGTTCATCCACAATGCGCCATTGGGATCCACCGCAAGCGTGCCGCCCTCGCTCAGTCTCTTGAACACTCCCTTCAAATAGCCGCGGTCGGGAATCAGTTCGTCGTGGATCGCTTGGTCCACGATCCCGTTGAATTGATCGCGATAGTCCTTCCACTCATCCTTGCTGCCTACAATCGTTTCGTCCGCCAGTTTTTCTTCCGCCGCAAGCTCTTGGACGCTCACCGTATAGCCCCCCGTCGGGGACTGCGGTGAATCGTCGTCGGCCCCGAGCGCCCGCACCGAGGGATGCGCCTCAAACTGGTGTTCGGGATTGAAGCGGCCCGTGATCATATATGACGCCGGTCACGATCGGAACGCTTTGCCACGCGAAGAACGCCAGTGGAATCACCAGCTTTTTCGAATGATAAAGCTGCTCGGTGCCGCTGCGGCATTCGCTGCTGCGCTTGATCGTTCCCGGCGCCTGCGAAAAATGCAGCACGCGCAAATCCAGCTCGGGATGCTTCTCCGCGTAGTGCGTGAAAGAGCGCGCCGCGGCTTTCGGGCTGGTCATGAAGAAATCGTTGATGTAATCCGGCTTCACCGAATGCGGATAGTAAATGTCCAGTACGCGCCGCGTGAAATCCGCGCAATTGCGCGTCATCCCGTTGAAGTGGTTCACGTTCGGCAGGGAATTGAACTCCGCGATCAACTCGCGATCCTGCTCCACGCTGGTCTTCACCACGAACATGTACATGCTCCGCTCCAGCGTCGCGCCCACCATCTCGCGCCACTCCGCGCTTTTGCCCGTGCGGCACTTTTCGCTGGCGCACACCTGCGACAAATAATTCTCGCGATAGCGCTCTTCGAGCAATGCTTTGATCGCCTTGGAACTCACCAGCGGCCGGTCGCCCGGATCTTCCACTCCATACAAATAGATGCTCAGCGGCACGATGTTCCACTCGTACGGCTGGTCTTCGCCGAGCGTCGTGTAGTTGCTCAGCACCGAACCCTGTTCTCCGGGGCGGCACAAACGCATTTTCACCGGTGAATTGTCCGGGCAGATGTTCGAAAGGTAGATGGCGCTATGGCCGGAGCCGGTGATGCGCGCCACGCTCGTATCGAGCGATTCGTTCAGCACTACGCCGGCATCCGCCGAAGCGCGCGGCGCCAGCAGACGCAGCCAAGCCGATCGCCAGCAAACCGGCTATCGCCAAGCGCAGCATTCCGGCGCGTGCGTGCGCGCGCACAGCTGCCGCGCAGCGGCTTGTTGTCGAGGCGCGGGGAAGTCTCCGCGCGAAATTTCGCGGGCGGGCCCTTCTGCCAGATGCACCGGTATTCGTCCCAGCAAGTCATTCCTCCCAATCGCAGTCTTTGTTGCCATTAACAAAACTGCGGAATCGATGGCTTGCCAGGCGCAGCCACATACTTAGAACACGAAAAAACGCCAAAAGTTGCGTCGTCGGCTGTGCTGCCGCAGCTTGCAACGCCGCCTGCCGCACCAATCCCATGCCTTTGCGCGCTTCCTGGCGCGTTCATTATTTCTAGCGGCGGCAACCGGAACGACGGGGCTGAAGAACGAGGACCGGGAACGTTGCTTCGCGATCGCGATAACTCTCAGGCGCAACCGCTGCGTGGAACCACCAACATTATACAGGCTGCCCGCCGCACGCCACGCATAATTGCCGGAGAGGGTTCCAAACCCTTCCCCGCTCCGTCGCGCTCACCACGTACAACACTACAGCATCGTTCCACGCTCGCAATACACCATTCACCCGATACTTGCCCGTTACCAGAAATGCAAGATTGATAGGGTTCTATAAAAGGAGTCAAGGAGAAAACACTTCTCCTGCGGCTGGATTTTTTCTTGTCGTCCAGCCCGCCCCGTTTGAGCAGGATTGTTGTTGCTTCCGTTCCGCGAACTCGGGACGCCTACGCACCGTTGCGTAGCGGTTTGGTTCTCACTGCCAGCGGTTTTCATCGGTTTTGCGCGACGAAGTCAGTCCGTTCGGAGACCCACAAGCAGCACGGTTGTCAGGTGCCAACCATGGTTCTATTGGGGACTCGTGGCCCATAGCTTTTTCGGGTTGTCCGAGGGGGACTAGGGTCGCGTGAGAGACTCCGCGTGCCCGAGGCACGCCGAGCCTAACTTATCAGCTGAGACTCGCCCTCGAACCCGAGTGTCTCCAGAACCCCACTGACCACCACCGGAAGAAATTCCAGGATGGAACGGATTCGCTGAGACACTCAAGCTGTTTGTGGTTTCAGATGTTGGGCGTCGAAGCGCACTCCTTTCTTCCAGACGATTAACGTGATCGCGGCCATCTTGCGCGCCAAGGTCAGACGCGCCATTTCTGGCCGGATGCCCTTGGCCACCAACGCATCGTAAAACTCTTGGAACGGGCCCGCCTTGGCAGCGGCCACGGTGGCAGCACCCTTGAATAGATTCTTCAGTTCGTGATTGTGATTGCGATTCAGTCCGCGAATCGCAGCCGGTTTCTTGGCGCGCTGCAGCTCTCCCTGGACGAAACGCTGCTCGGCGCTGCTGTGCGTCTCGATGCCAAATCCGCTGTAGGCCCAGAGCTGCCGCTTGGTACGGAAACGATGCGGCGTTTGCATCAAAGCGATCAGCAGAGCTGCGCGGATCGGGCCGATGAATGGAATCTCGCGTAACAATTTCCAGGCGTCGTGCTTCTGAGCTTCCCCGAGCAGTTCGTGCCGCACTTGCTGGCGCAGCACCCGCAACGCATCGCACTGCTGGTAGTAGAACTGCGCCCGGCGGCGCACGCCGGCCTCCTGGATCTTGCCCAGCCACTCGGCGCGATGGCGCTCTGCGTAAACCTGTTTTCCTCTGCAGGGAATCCCCCAGCTGCGATAGATCGCCTTCACGCGAGTCATCACCCGTACCAGATCCGTGCTAATCGTCAGATAACTCCGCGCCAGCTCACGGAGCGTCCGCACGCCATTCTCTCCGTGATACACCGAGCGGACCAGGTTCGCGCGTAACAACTCCGCCAGCTTCCGCGCATCGATGCGGTCGCTCTTGCTGCCTTCCTTGAGCAAAGCATTCCGGCGGGGATTACACACCACCAGCTTGGCTACCTGCGGCTTAATCAAGTCATACAACCAGGCAGCCCAGGTGCCTTCTTCGAAAGTCACATGCAAACTTCCGCGCAGGCCTTTCAGAAAATCCACAATGCTGCTGGCCTTGGTTTCGATCGTGCACTCCATCACCAGTTTGCCCAAGGAGTTCAAAACCGCCACCGAGATCGCTTCCTTGTGCACATCCATCCCGATATACTTTACGTTATCCATAGAGGGCGCTCCTTTCTGAGGTAGGTTCGAGCCGAACACTCAAAACCTACTCCAACAGGGGCGCCCTTTTATATTGCGTCGCGTAAGTCCGCACACATCTGGTCCGCGCGACGGCCTAACCGGCAGCAAAAGTTTTGTAGCGGCGCACTTTTACCCTGAGTGACGTTACGAAGGGTCGCGTAAGTCCGCACACATCTGGTCCGCGCGACGGCCTAACCGGCAGCAAAAGTTTTGTAGCGGCGCACTTTTACCCTGAGTGACGTTACGAAGGGTTAGTGCGCCATCGATGTGACTGGATTGATCGATGGCGGCCTGAAACCGCCGCTACAAAACCCAATC
The DNA here is from genome assembly GCA_963786205.1 of uncultured Acidobacteriota bacterium. Lineage (GTDB taxonomy): Bacteria > Acidobacteriota > Terriglobia > Acidiferrales > UBA7541 > Palsa-295. The sequence goes on along the minus strand of CAWAYG010000004.1, from coordinate 916,557 downwards.
CGAAATGCCATCGAGTCTCCGTAGGGGCGGGTCTCAGACCCGCCCCTACAACGCCGCCCACGCCGCGCGCGTGCAAGAATTTATCCCCCGCCGCTACACAACCTCGACACCGACATACTGGCGCCGCGTCATCTGGGAGTGCGGAAGCTTGCTTCCGCCTGTACAAGGCGAGGCTTGCCTCGCCGAAAGTAAGCGTCACCGCGGCGTCTGGCGCGAAGCCAGCAACCACCTAACGGCGTCGTGTCACACGCCACCGGCAACCGCACCACCAAACGCAATCTCCCTCCGCCCCGCCGAGCTCTCCGCTCCCGCCTCCAGCACGCGCATCACCAGCACGCCATATTCCGCCGGCGCTGGATTCGCCGCTCCGCGCAAAATCGTGTCGCGCACCGCCTCGTAATACCCGGGATAATTGCCCCGTAGTGTCGGCACCTTCGCGCTGGTTTCCACGTCGTTCTCGCTGCGAATCAAATCCCCATCGCGAGGATCCACTCCCCAATTCGCGCCCCCCGCGCGTTCCCCTCGCTTCAGCGCCTCTTCCTGCGAATCCATTCCGTACTTGATGTAACTCGCGGCCCGTCCATGCACAATAAAGCGCGGCAAATCGCCGCGCACCAGCGAACTCGCGTGCAGAATCACCCGCGCGCGCCCGTAACGCATCACCACGTGAAAATAGTCCACCGTCTGCGCGCCCTCGCGCTGCGTTTCCAGGTCCGCGCGAATCCCTTCCGGCGCTCCGAATAGCTGCAAAGCTTGATCCACCAGGTGCGGCCCCAGGTCGTACCAGATTCCGCTCGCAGGTCCCGGCTGTTCCCGCCAGCGTTTTCTCACCAATGGCCGGTAACGGTCGTAGTGCGATTCGAAATGCGTCACCTCGCCCAGCCGCCCTTCGGCGATCAGCCCGCGCAAGGTAAGAAAATCTCCATCCCACCGGCGATTCTGAAATACAGCCAGCACGCGCCCCGATTTCCCAGCCAGCGCAGCCAGCTCCGCCGCTTCCGCCGCCGTCGTGGTAAACGGCTTATCCACCACCACGTGTATCCCGGCGGCCAGCGCCCTCCGCGCCAGATCAAAATGCGAATCGTTCGGCGTAGCCACCACAATCAAATCAATTTCCGGATGCGCGAAAGCATCGGCAGGCGTGGCCAACACCGCAACGCCAGGCCAGTCCTGCTTCACCACCTCCGGCTTGCTGGAGACAATATGCGATAGCCGCAACCCGCTGACGCTCGAGATCAACGGCGTATGAAACACCTTAGCCGCCATTCCATAACCAATCACCGCAACATTCAGCTGTTTTGATTCAGAAGTTGGTTGAGCAGGCGCCAAGCGATTCCCTCCGAAAGCCAAATGGATTTTCCATCCTAGAACATCAGCAGGATCAAGCCAGTCCGCATAAACAAGCTGGAGTGCGGCAGCCTTCCCGCCCTTGCCGGCGAGCCGTCACGCCTTTTCTGGGAGTGCGGAAGCTTGCTTCCGCCTGTGCAAGGCGAGGCTTGCCTCGCCGCTCTCATCCCCGCCCAACACTCAAATGGAAAGCCAGTGCAATCCGCCGCCTCCGCCTTTGCAGCGGCGCACTTTAGTGCGCCATCGATGGCCTGCCACGAACTAAACCCGCGACCGCAACGCGATCACCGGCGCAAGACAATATGGAGTGCGCAAGCTTGCTTCCGCCTGTGCTAGGCGAGGCTTGCCTCGCCGCAGCCGCCCGCACCACGCCGTCATCCATTGCGGGGAACGCAGAAGCAGAATGTTAACCGCAAACGGGCGGCAATCCATAGCAGGGAACCGGCAACATTCCGATGAAATCCCGCCGCCCTCTACTGCACCGCGAATTTCACCGCGCTAATCGCCGTCAAATCCCCCGGCCCTTCGCTCGCCTGCACTTCCAATAAATATTCCCCCGGCTGCAGCTTCCCCACCGGCAATGTGAACGCCACCGGAATCACCGGGCTGCCTTTCTGTATGTAACTCGTCACATCCACCGCCGTCGCTCCCACCAGGGCTTTCCGTTTTTCGGATCCATCACGATGAATGTGAACTTCACCGTCGGAGGGTTCGCCTCCGTCAACCGCGGCACATAAATCTGCGCGTACAGCGCCGCTTTCTCCGATTTCTTGAAGCGGTTGCTGCCGGAAGGCGTGAACTCCAGATCCTTCACCACCAGCGGCACCCGGTCGGCCAGCAGATCCGCATCCAGCGCGCCGCCCAGGTCCGCTATCGGCTCGATCTCATCGCTCAAAGCCACTCCGCTGACGCTGAATTTCTTTCCGTCATAGGCAGTCAATCGCCAGGCCCGTCTGATAGCTCGCGAATTTCTGGCTGCCGCCGCTCAGCACCACGCTCAGCCGGTACTGCCCCGGCGCGATCGAAAACTGATTCGCGTAGTGCATCGGCGACTTCAAAAATTTCTCCCACTCGCCCTTCTCCATGTCCATCGTCACTTCGTCGCTGAAGCGCGACGCCACCGTCCCATCCGCACGGTAGGCGATGCCCAGCACATTCACGTCAGCGTGATACTTTCCCTTCACCTTGTCGAAATCGATCGACGAACTCGGCACTTCCATCGCCAAATGCACCTGCGCTTCGTTCGGCGAAGTGTAAAAGAACGGCGCTTCGAGCGATCCCGGGTTCCGCAGCCGTCCCGCCCCAGTGCGGCCGCAGCCGACGCGCGCGTTTCCAGCTCCTTCTCGATCGGTTTTCCCTCCAACGGATCGGACGGCTGCACGTTGCAGAATCCGCTGCGCGCCCGGACATTAGTCCCGCCGCGCTCCACTTTTACCTTTAGAGTGTGGCAACTTCCCGCGGTGAATTCCGGAGGCGTATATCCCAACAAATAATATTGGCTCTGTTCTCGCGCGATTTTCTCGAGGCCCGGCAACAGGTCGTTCGTATTCATAATCGTAAACCCGCCCGTGCCGCTGGCGAGTGCGTACATCACCTGCTGATTCGTTGTCGACGTCGTCGGAAATGGCGGAACGATCTGTCTGGCTGGTTATAATTCGGGTTGCCGAGTAATTTCCGCCCGGAGTTCCCGTTCGCCATGTCCGCCGCCGGTCCCTCCCTGCCCGCCTCCGCCCGTTCCGCCTGGTCGCCGCCATCCGCCGGCACCCCCGTTCCGTGCCTCCGGTACCGCCTCCGCCCGTTCCGCCACCGCCCCCCGTGCCCGCCGCCACCCCCACTTCCGCCTCCACCGCCGTGTTGCGCGGCCAACCAACATTGGCGAAGCGCCCGGATGAAAAGCAGCGAGTTGTAGCGCGGCTGCCGGTGATTGCGATCCTGCCGCAACAGGCGTTGCGTGTGTGTATACAGCGCGTAATCTGTCAGGATTCCTCCCGACCCTGTGTTTGCGCGCCGTCCGCGTTTCGCTCCGATCGCGGAGTGGCCTTGCACATCGGCGTCACCAGTCCGCGCACGTCGATCGGATACACCGCCACGTTCGCCTTGTTGCAAGTGTCAATTGTGGCCGTCAATTCCGAATAACGTTCCGGGCTCAGCTCGAATCCCGCCGTGAACAACATCAAACTCTTTCTCCCGGAATTGGCGCCAGATTTTTCGCCAATTGCCGTAACGAAAGAAGCAAAGTGTACGCGCCAAAGTCGCCTTCTGCATTCCCGACGCTCGGCCCAGCCGCCCACGCGCCGAAGCTCCCGCATTTGACGGCGTCGCCACAGCGACACCTGTTGGCCGCGCTCGCATTTGGCGAAACGTTCGACGTCGAGATTCCCGCCACCGCCTGCTTCAACCGCGCGGCAGTCCGTCGTGAAATTCTGGACGATTTGCAACGTGCCGCCGAAATTCATCACCGACATCACCCTGTCCGGCCCCGCGTAGGCGTCAATAAATTTTGCCGCCGCCGCCCGCGCCCGCGGCTGGTCGCTCAAATCCATCGTGGAATTGTCGAAGAACAGCACCATGTAATGCCGTTGCGCCTCGATCGGTCCGTTCGGCGCGGCGCCAAATGAAAAATGTGTTGATCGCCTGTTCCTTATCGTCTTCGTACAACTGAAAGTCCTTGGTCGTCAGGTCCTGATGTAATTGCCCTTCTTGTCCGTCACCACCACGTCCACACGCACCTCGCGCGTCTCCGCCGTAATAGAAGGCCCAGGAGGAGTCTGCGACTGCTGCGGCGAATTGACAGCGCCGGTCGTTTCTTGCTGAGAAGTCGCGGACGGCGCGTTGACTGATTCTTGTGGAGTACCCGTCGGTGTCTTTTGCGGTTGTGGCGGGGCGGCGGGCGCCGCATTCTGTGCCCCTTGAGGAGCGCTCGTCGGCGCCTTGTCCTGCGGCGCCACCGTCTGCCCGGCAGTAACTTCCGACGACTCTTCCGTAGCCGGTGACGGCTTCGGTTGAGAGGATTGCTGTGCGCGAGCGGTCGTGGTTAATGCAAGCCGGCTAATCCCCAAGCCAGCGGTCAGAAGAAGAGCAGCAATCAGAAAGCGGCGCATGATCATGTATCACCTTCACTGCGTGAAGCTTAGAAGCCCGGCCAAGCGTTTTGGATGGCGCCCAACATTCATTTGTGGTCCTGCGGAACGGATGCGACCCTAGGGAATTTCCACCACGCCATTTCGCGCCGATAGCTGTGCGGCCTTCGAATCGCGTACCACTAGACGCACCAAATAGCCGCCGGGCTTCACGTCGAAATTTGTCTTCAAGAGTCACGCCCGTCTGATTCAGTTTGTCGAGCGTAGCGTCTTTCAGCCGCATCTCCAGTGTCTTCTGCTGTCCGGTGATAAAATTTCCATTGCGATCGAAAAGTCCGGTCACCACGTCAAATCATCCCAGTTGCGGCCCTCGGATTTTTCAAAGTGCACCTTCGTCAGGTCCACGTGCGCCAGCACCGAGAGCTTCGCGTTCATTTCATCCACCTTGTAGTACTGCAAATGAAGCTGGATCGGCAATCCCTCCTGCTCTTCCTGCGAAAAGAGCGCGTCCTCGATATCCTGTTTCGCCAGTTCCTCCGGCGTCTGCCCGCGCTTGGGCGCGAAAAATCCGCGCCGCGCCTGCACCGTATATTTTTCCTTGGTCAGCAGCTTCACGCTCAACGTGTGAAACTTCCCGTCGTTCTTCAAATTGTCCGGCACGATCGCCAGCAGGTAAGAAACTTCCGGCTCCGCCGCCGTCATCCGGAACCCGGCATCCAGATCGTTGTTGTTGTGAAAATAAAATCCTCCGGTGCTGTAAGCCAGGTCGGACAGCACTTCGGACTGCACCCGCTGCTCGTCCAGGCGATATTGCAACGACATGGACGCGGTCATCGCGTTCGCGCGCACCGGCACGTCCTGCGTGATGTCTCCCAGCGGATCCACGGTGTAAAGCCCGCGCGCGTCCAGCGTGTTGATGAACACATTCGAGTGGTTCGCCTGATCGATCACCCGCGACACGTCGTACTCATACGTGGACGTCAAAAATCCCGGCGACACCAGCACGATGCTGCGCTGCCCGGGCAGCGCCGCGACCCGCCGCACCACTTCCGCCAGCCGCCGCACCGCGTACTGCGTGTTGATATCGCCCGCCTGCAGCACCATCGGCACCGTGCTGGCAACCAGCGAGGCCGCCATAGCGGCTTGCGCCTGCGCGCTGGGCGCTCCGGCGGCGCACGCCAGCGCATCCTCATTCGCGGCGGCGATCGCCTGCGGGTCGTTTTTGTTCTGAATCAAATCCGCCTGGTAATACGTGATCTGCAGGCAATCGTGTTGCGTCTTCGGGTCGTACGCGCCCACCGGCGTGGGAATCAGGCCCTTGATCGCTTCGCGGATTTTCGCGTGGTCATCGGTGAAATCCACCTGCGCGCGCCCCGAGATATTGAATATCGCCAGGCGCTCGCTCGGCTTCACCGAAGTATCAATAAATTTCAGTGCCGCGATTTTCGCGCGGCTCAAGTCGCCCACTTCCAGGTGCGAATCGTCAAACACCAGTGCGACGAAGCGCGTGGGCAATTCCAGCTTGCCGCCCGCGTCCGCGCCCTTAGCCGTCGTCTCCGTCGCGGAATTCGCTGTCGCGTACGAAGCTGGGTCTGGCGGCAGCGCGATCGCTTCGCCACGCGCCACGTGACTGGCCGCCGATGCCGGCGTCTCCACCGAGAAATGCGTGATGAACTGGATTTTGCCGTCCTGCTTCACCTGAAAATCTTCCTTGTGCAGGTTTTCCACCACGTGGCCGCTCCCGTCATGCACCGCCACGCGAATTGGCACCAGGTTGACGTGCGATTCCAGAGGAACCTGCGAAGTGCGCGTGTTCATCTCCGGCGCGGAAGCCGCCGCGGTGGCCGGAACCGCCGAAGTACCTGCGGCAGACGTGGACTGCGCAGTGCTCGACGGCGCCGGGCTCGATGCTGAGGCGGGGGACTGCGCGGTGGAAGACTGACTGGTACCCGATTGCGTTGCAGAGGCTGAAGTCGCAGCGGTAGGCGCGGCAGCACTGGGCGTGGGACCGTTCTGCGCGCCAGAACCTTGCCCGAAACACGCCACAGCGCCCAACGCCATCGCAAATCCCAGCAAAACGGCCCGTCCCGCGGCCGTTCCACCTGGCGAGCGCTTGGCCGCAAGAGTCTTCATCCGGCACCTCAATCGCGCCGCCTCTATGCGGAACCCGCGTGTTCCGTCCGAATTACACGTTCGTCAACGTTCCCGAAGTCTACTCGCCCCCCGCAACCCCGTCAATCGCGCTCCGCAGCCTGGAACCCACAAGCAGAAGTTGGACCGGCGCGCTTCAGAGCGCCATCGTAGTCAGCTCAGCCGCCACCAAACCACCGCTGGCGCCGCGACCGAGCTGCGGCAATCGCCAAGAATGATGCTGGATTGCTGGGTGGCGCAAGACAATGTGGAGTGCGGCGGCGCGCCGCCGCCTTTGCGCTGGATGCCGTAGCGCGATCAAATCGGGCGAGGCACGCCTCGCCTAAGTGAACGCGGGGCCAGGCTTTCGCACAAAATCTACGGCAAGCGCTTGATCGGAATGTCGCGTCCGCCTGTATGCAACGTCATCACCGTGGCGCGCCCCTGGGCGTCCACCTCAAATGTAAACTCGTCGTCCGCCGTCGGGGAAAAGAACGCTCGCGGTCCCTCGCCCAATATCTGTTCTGCTGGCTCGTCATTTTCCTGCACCGCCAGATGATCGCCGCTGCGCGTAATCGTCAGCACGATATCCGGCGGCAACCCGTAGCGCCCCACGTAGCCCTCGAGCAACTTCGCATCCACCACCATTACCTTGTGCTGCTTCAGGGGCGGACGCGGCGGCAGCTTATCGTACGGCGTAAATCCTTCCCACTCAATCGGCGTGTAAGGATTCTTGAGCAGCGTCTCCAGCAACTCTTTGTAAATCCCCTCGCCGTTCGAGCTGTTGGTCATAATCAACATGCCCATCTTTTTCTCGTCGAAGCAAACCGCATAGTTCCGCCAGCCCTCGTCGTGACCTTCCTTGAAAAAAGCCTTTCCGTAAGGCGTCCAGAAAAGTCCCCAGCCCAGGCCGTAGCTCAAGCGAATCGCCTTGTTCTCATCCGTCGTCTCGCTTGCCAGGGAAGGGAACTCGTGCTTCGAATAAATTTGCACCTGCGGGCCGAGCATCAAATCGCGCGTTTGGCGCGATAGCAATCCGTGCCCGCCGTTCCCGGGCGCCTGCATCACCGCTTCCATGAATCGCGCAAAATCTGCCGGAGTCGTCTGCATGGACCCCGCCGCATCCGCCCTCTTGCGCTTTTCCGCTCCCAGCGACCGGCCATACTCGTCATATCCGTTCGCGAAGTCCGCATCGAAGCGGCTCTGCCAGATCATGCTGGTCCGCGTCATCCCCAGCGGCTGGAACACGCGCTTCTGCATCAACTCTTCCAGCGGCGTTTTCGTGATTGTCTCCACCACCATTTGCAGCAAATCAATTCCTTCCCCGGAGTACGCAAACCGCGCGCCCGGCTCGAAATTGATGTTCAGCTTGCGGTCCTCATTCGCCCAGCGCCAGTTCGGAAAACCGCTGCTGTGGTCCAGCAGCATCCGCGCCGTGATCTTCTTGTAACGCGGGTCGCCCGCCAAATCAGAGTAGTTCGCATATTCCGGCAAAGGCTTCGGCAGGTATTCATAAACGGGCTTGTCGAGATCCAGCGTTCCTTCTTCCACCAGCTGCATCACCATGTACGCAAAGGCGACCTTGCTCCACGAAGCAGCCGTCATCACCGAATCGGGGGTCAACGGCAAGTTCTTGTCCTTGTCGCGCACCCCGTACGCCTTCAGGTACGCCACTTTTCCGTCGTTGAATATCGCGATTGCCGCCCCCGGAACTTCCGCCGCGTGCATCAGTCGTGTGACCGTCGCGTCAATTTCCGCCGTCGCGATCGTGCTGCCGTCCAGACGCTTTACCGCCCCATCTTGCCCCTTAGCCGCCAACGCAAAAATCGCGGCCCCCATCAAGCAAATCGCGCCCAGCAGATAAGCCCGTTTCATCGCTCTCGCCTCCGGCTAAGGACAAGTACGCAAGCGTCGCGCAAGAAGTTCAGCGCGATCTCGCCAGCGAACCGTAGCACTTGCTCAACGTTGCGCAGACTCGACCCGCGGCAGAAACCGTCTGGGAGTGCGGCGGCTTGCTTCGCGTGCAGTGAACGCGAATTCAGCACAATGCCAGACGGGGCCAGTTCGCCGCGCCGCGCAAGTCTCGCCGAAAAGAACGTGGCGGCAAGCCGCCGCGGTCCCAGATGATGGCACGTTCAGCTGCCGCACGAAGCGCTGGCCGCTACTTATTCGCAGCCCACTTGAATCCGGGTCCCAGCACCGCAATAAAGAAAATCGCCATAATCGCCGCCAACACAATCCATCCCCAACTCCGCGCAATCCCCTGCATCTGAAATTCCGTGCTGCGCACCCGCGGCCCGCGCAGCAGCAATCCCATCCACGCCAGCCCCGAAGTTCCTCCAAAGGACGCCGCCGCCGCTGAAATCGCCACCAGCACCATCCCCACCGGGTTGAATAGCCCCGCAACGCACGAAAGAATCCCACCCGTAAAGTAGGGAATTTGCGTCAGCCGCCGCGCCTGCCGCAGCCGCATTTCGCCGGCCGGCCCCAAAAACGGCCGCAGTTCCAGCAGCGCAAACCATACCGCGAACCAGTAAGCCACCGCGCCGATAGCGATCAATCCGAGATGCCAAGCCCAGGCGGGACGCAATCCCTGGATCACCCGGGCCCAATCGCCGATATTCGCCGTTCCCGAAAAGAGAAAGTAGCCGCCCGTCTCCAGAAAATTCATCGTCATCAAAAGCCACAGAAAATAACGCAGCCGCGCCGCCCGGCGCACCATCCGCGAAGCCGCAAAGCACAAAATTCCCGCGACGAAATTCGCAATCGTGCCGCCCGCCGCCACCACTCGCGTGTCACGATCGCAATCAAAATAGACCGAGGAAAGTCCCAACGCGTGCCCGCCCGTCAGTAAACACGCCCCGCCATGCCCCAGCGCCTCGTGTATCACGTCGCCCGCAACCGCCGCCACAATCGCGATCGCCGCCACCGTCCAAACGTCAGCCAGCCCCGCCGCTCCGCGTTCGCTCAATGAATTGTGCCCGTCTGACACGTGATTAATCCTCGCGATAACGATCGCGGCAATTGCCGGCGAACTTCTGCGGCCGTTCGCCGCCGATGATACACCGCCGCCCGAATCATTTAATCCTATCTATCGATTTCCACGTCGCGCTAGAATTCCGCCGCACTCTTCTGGTGCAAACGGGGGAACGATCGCCATGATTCGGAACACGAAATCGCAAAATGATTCACACGCGCCGCGCGACTGCAACGATATCGCCACCGCTGCAACGCCGCTCCCTCCCTGGACCCGCCGCAAATTCCTCGCCAATTCCACCGGGTTCGCAATCGCCGGCGCCATTGGCGGCCTCGCGACGCAACTTCCGGCGTCCGCACGTGAATCCGCCACCGGCGACGCCGCGCACGATGGCACCCACCAATCTTCCGCGCACGTCACGTCAAACGCCGCATCGCCCACCTACGCCCGCGCCGCCGCGCCCGCCAAACCGCGCCGCATCATCCTGGACACCGATCCCGGCATTGACGACATGATGGCGATCTTTCTGGCCCTGCGCTCTCCGGAGTTGAAAGTCGAAGCCATCACGCCGGTATGTGGCAACGTACCTCTGGAATTCACTCTCGCCAACGCGCTGCGCCTCGTGGAAATCGCCGATCGCCCCGATGTCCCGGTCGCGGCCGGCGCCAGCCATCCGCTGCTCCGCCGTCTGGTCACCGCGGGCCACGTGCACGGCGCCAACGGCCTCGCTGGCGTGGATTTCCCCGACCCCAAACTAAAGCCGGTGCGCGAAACCGCTCCGGAAATCATTCGCCGCCTCGTCCGCGAAAATCCCGGTGAAATCACCATCGTCGCCGTCGGGCCGCTCACCAACGTCGCTCTCGCCTTGCGCAGCGATCCCGAACTCGCCGCCATGATCCCGGCGATCGCCATCATGGGCGGCTCGCTCTCCGGTGGCAACATCACTCCCGCGGCGGAATTCAATCTCTACGTGGACCCCGAAGCCGCGCGCATCGTCTTCGACGCCGAAATCCCGCTGACCATGGTCGGCCTGGACGTCACCCGCAAAGTCCTGCTCAGCGAAGCGCAAATCCAGCAGCTCGAAGCCGCCAAAAATCCGGTCAGCCAGACGGCGGGAAAAGTGATGCGCGCCACCTACGAGCGCATGAAGCACGGCGGGGAAGTGACGGTGATCGCCATGCACGATCCACTCACGGTCGCCTCCCTCATCGAGCCTTCGGTCATCACCCTGCAGGACTACTACGTCGAAGTGGAAACCGCAGGCGAATGGACCGCCGGCCAAACCCTCGGCTACGACGGTCACGCTCCCGTGCGCAAGTCACCGCCCATGGAGACCAGTATGCCCGGCCCCAGCGCCCCCGAAGAACCATTCAAAGCCAACGCCAAAGTAGCAGTAGGCGTAGATCCCGAAAAGTTTTTCCATCTCCTGCTCCCGCGCCTCACAGGCACCGCCGCCTGACCCACGGCGCAGAATTTTCTGGGAGTGCGGGAGCTTGCTCCCGCGTGTTACAAGGCGAGGCTTGCCTCGCCGCCGTCAGCACCGGCGGGATTCCTCGGGAAGCGCGACCAGGATTTTCTGGGGGGCGGGCAAGCTTCGCGTGCAGTGAACTCATCCCGTTACACAATCAAGTTGCCGTACAGAACGATACCGCTCCAAATATTTTCACCAACCGCAGCCAAAGCTTCGCCCTTGCCCAAACGCAACGTGCTGTTGTTGAATAGTCCAACGCTTCGCAGGACACGGAGCGACGGCCGTTGTCAAGGAATCCACCATGCCTCTTGGGAAGCCACGCAAGCTGAAGCTGCGCAGCCAGAAACTGCCGAAGGTCGGCACGGTGTCCGTAATTCGCGGGCCCGGAAACCTCTCGACGTTTGAACCACCCGTGGAACCAGTGAAGGATAAGCACAAGCACCCGCACGCCCGTTAGAGGACGAACGGGACCAGCCGCTGCGTGCGTCCCATGTATTCCTTGTAAGGCGCGCCCAACCCCGCGAGCAGCGCCGCTTCCTCCACGTGGATGCGATACGCGTAACCGATTCCGATGCATGTGAGCATCGCCAGAATCCCCGCCCAATTTCCCAAGGTCAGGCCAAGCCCCAGCACCGTAATCAGCGCGCCGGTGTAGGAAGGATGGCGAATGTAGCGGTAGGGCCCCGCTTCGATCACCGTCTGTTCGGCACGAACATCCACTTGAAACGTGAAGTAGCGCCCCAGCACGCGCATCGCGTAATAGCGAAACGCCAGCCCCAGCCACATCAGCACAATCCCCGCGAAGAAAATCGGCGTCCGCATCCAGGGAATCGCGGCCTGCTGCAGCCCGAAGCAACAGCCAAATGCCAGCGCAATTCCAGCCCAAATCATCAGGAGCAGGAAACGGTACGAGCCGCGGTCCCGCGCTCTTTTCGGGTCGCCCGATTTCCGCGAGCTTCCGGCCACCGTCTCGAAAACCAGCCAAGCCGCATACGTGACGATAAAGACCGCGTCGTAACCAGGATGTCCCGCAAACGGCACCGGCAGCATCAGCGTCTCCTACTGCACGTATACGTTATAGCGCGGGAATAATTTCAGGAGGGTAACAGAAGTGCCGGCGGCGCGGGTGCGGCTGCGCGATCGAACTGGAGACGCTGCTGGTAGGGGCGGGTCTTAGACCCGCCCCTACACAAGATAAATGTCGCCACAAATCGTCGCCAGGCGAATGCGCCCAACCTATTCGTGCTTCTCGGAAATCGTGAAATCCACCACAGTGGGTTCGCCCGGCTTCACCGTCACTTTTTTCGCCCACGTCACCGGCGAGCTGTAAATCGGGCGCTTCACTTCCACCTGCGCGCCCACGTCCAGCACTTTGGCCTCCGACGCGACCTGCCAGCCCTCGTGCCACGCCACGATTTCGTATTCGCCCGGAGGAACGTCGGATAGTTTGAAGGCGCCGTGCTCGTCGGTCACCGCGTAGTAGGGATGTTTCACCACCAGCACGTTGGCGTTCATCCACACGTGTCCGGCGTTGCACTTCAGTTCCACCACGCCGTTATGGTTCATCATCACCGGGATGAACTGGTTCTGGAAGGGGAAGGGAATATTGTTGGTGGATACGCCAAACATCTGCACGGTGTGCAGCACGGGGTCGCTGCTCTCAATCCGCAGCGGCTTGCCCTGCGGCACGATCATGATGTGCGGAACGTAGCGGCAGGTTTTCTGATTCAGTTGCTGGCGCGCTTCGGGCATGTCGAAGGCTTTGCCCTTGGTGACGCCCCGCAGATAGACCACGGTATTGGCAACGCCATTGCCGTCCGAATTGATTTCCAAACGTTCCAGGTCGCGGACCTTCAGCGAGTCGGGGTCGCAGACCTCCGGATTTTTAGTGATGGGAAGCTTGGGAATTTTAGGGATAGGTCCGGACCACTTGACGGTGCCGGCGATGGCGCCGCCATTCTCTACATTGATGACGGTGTAATCGGATTGTGCCGCCGCGCGACCCGCGGAAAACAGCGCCGCCAGCGCGAAAATACAAACCACCAGCGTAAAACGAAAGATTTTCCCCATCATCGCCACCTCGCTTACCCAATAGCGCGGAAGCAGTCTCCCCATCGTTCGGCCGGATCAGCAGGCGCCACCATATCAAAGTCGCTGACTGCCGTTGTGCCGAATGCCCCATTCCCAAGACGTGCTCCCACATTCTTCCGGATTTTTCGAGCCGGACCTCGAACCCCGAGCCCTTGCCGCGTGGCCCAATTGCTTGAAGCAGCTTTGTAAGTTGCCCGCCGAAGTCGGGCCGCGCTTCCCCGGGGTATATCGCGTTCCCCGGCCCCTGCGCGCCCGAAATTGCAGGATACGCCTGTGGCAAGCGGCCGCCGCTGGTAATTGAGCACGATTGCCCTATGAGTATATGAACCGGATGGCGGGTATCGTGGCACGACATGTCCACGCACTAGACGGGTTGCACACGGTGTTTCACGGGCTGGGCCGAGACTTCGCGCAATTTTTGCAGCAAGGAGTCGCGCGAAAAGGGTTTTTGCAGTTGCGCGGAATCGGCGATGAAGCCGTCTTCGCCGTTGTGCTCCAGGTAGCCGGACATATACACAATTTTGATGGCGGGATGGACGCGCTTCAAGCGCTGCGCGAGTTCGGTGCCGCGCATGCGCGGCATCACCACGTCGGTCACCAGCGCGTCAATCGTTCCGGCTTCCTGTTCCGCTTTTTCCAGCGCGTCCAGGCCGTCTTTGCCTTCGATCACTTTGTAACCGCTGGAGCGCAGGAATTCTCCGGCGAGTTCGCGGACGGCCTCTTCGTCTTCGGCCAGCAGCACGGTGCCCATGGCGCGCGAATATTTCGCGGAAGGTTCCAGCGCGGAGGGTAATTGCGCGGATTCGGTGCTTTGCGGCAGAAAAATTTCGAAGCGGGTGCCCTGGTTCGGCGTGCTATCCACCCAGATGTATCCTCCGCTTTGCTTCACCACGCCGTAGACGGTGGAAAGGCCGAGGCCGGTGCCCTTGCCGAGTTCCTTGGTGGTGAAAAACGGTTCGAAAATTTTCGCTTTGGTCTGCTCGTCCATGCCGGAGCCGGTGTCCGCGACGGTGAGCAGAACGTATCGCCCGGCGACGGTAGGCGGATGGCTGCGCGCATACTCCGCGTCCAGCAGGATGTTGCGCGTGTTGATGGTGAGCTTGCCGCCGCGCGGCATGGCGTCGCGCGCGTTCACCGCCAGATTCACCAGCACCTGCTCGATCTGCGAAGGATCGGCTTTCACGCACCCCAAGGATTCGCCGGGGCGGAAGGTGTATTCGATTTCCTCGCCGATGAGCATCGGCAACATCTTATTGAGGTCGGCGATCAGCGCGTTCAAATCCAGGACGCGCGGCTGCAGCACTTGCATGCGGCTGAAAGCGAGCAATTGGCGGGTGAGCGCGGTGGCGCGGTCGGCCGCTTTGCGCACCTGGGCGATGCTGGATTGCGCGGGGCTGAGCGTGCCCAGCTTCATTTCGAGCAAATCGCTGTGGCCCTTGATGACGGTGAGCAGGTTATTGAAGTCGTGCGCCACGCCGCCGGCGAGCCGGCCCACCGCTTCCATTTTCTGGGCCTGGCGCAACTGGTTTTCGAGCTGCTTGTTTTGTTCTTCGTTCGATTGCAAGGTGACGCGCATGCGCTCGAAGGCCGCGGTGACTTCGGAAACTTCGTCTCCGGCGCCGGGGCCCAGCGGATAGTGGTAATTGCCTTGCTCGAGAGCGCGCACGCCTTGCACCAGGTTATCGAGAGGGCGCGTAATGGTGCGCGAAATCAGAAAGACGAGAATGGCGCCGGCGAAAACGGCGCAGAAGCCCAGGGTTATCAGGGTGTTGTTCAAGCGCGTGAGGAAAGCCACGGCGTCGTCCACGGGTTTCAGGACGGTGAGAGTGAGTTCCGGCGAAGCGCCGGGGGTCAAATTCACGGAGCTGGCGAAGAAGGACTTGTCCGCGATGTGAATTTTTCCGCGCGTCGCCGGGTTGGTGAGGGCGCTTGCGACCATGGCGTCGTCGAGCGTCGAAAGGGAACTGACCACCGGCTGATCGCCATAGCGGAAAGCCACCTGGCACAGCGCGATGCGGCCCACGTCGCGGGCGACGCTGGAATCAATTTCGCGGCCGACCACGACGGTCCCCAGGCGCAATTGCGAAGATGGCGCGCCCAACTGAATGGCGCGCGAGGCTACTTGATAGAGGTGTCCTGCGCCGAACCACCAGCCGCCGGAATTGCCCGGTGCGGTGGAGGTGGACATCATCTGCTGCGCCGCGCTGAGCGGAAAGCCGGGAGTGGCGGTGTGCAAGGCCAGAATTTGGCCTCGCCAATCGGCCAGGGCGAAGAGTTGCGCGTCGCCGGAGCGCCAGATTTCCTCGGAGGAGTTCTGGATGTCGGCGGGATTGTCGTCGGCCATCAACTGCTTGATGGCGGGCAGAGTGGCGAAGAGGTCGGCGCTGCGGTTCAATTCGATTTGCCGTTCGGCGCGCAGATTCTGGAAGGTGAGAACGGAATTGCGGGTATCTTGCTCGACGGATTTCTGGACTTGTTCTTCGGCGGCGTGGCCGACGATCAGCAGGGTGGCAAGAGTGAGTCCCGCGATGATGGCGACCACGGAAAGCAGGAATTTGGTGCGCAGACGCAGCTTCGCGGACCACCGCAGCGGTGTGATGTGCTCGCGAAGATAGCGCTGCAGATTCTGAAGGTTCACGCTTTTCCCAGTCAGTGGAGGAGATGAGCACAAAGCGTAACGAAGGCGAACGCGGAGTGGAATGGGACGACGGTACTAAGGTACCCCTCCCGCCGGCGGTCTGAAATCGCCGGCGCCAGAGCGCGCGGAAGCTAAATGGGAGCGTGGGGCGTCCCACATTGTGGCTTTGTGCATGAAGGGGAGTGAGGGCGGGCGCGAAGCCCTCATTTTGCGAGCCAATTCTGGCGGCAGAAAGCGCACTTTTGTGACGATTAGAACGTGGCGCGGTTGTTTGTTTTCTATGAGATATAGCGATTTCTAATCGCACGCTGTGTCGATTAGAAATGCTGTGGCCTGCGATGATGCACTTTGCCGCGAGAAGCCTCTCCGTTTGTATCGAATAAGAATTGACGCGATCGTTTGTTTTGAACGAGTTGCGCGAATTATTGTTCCGGCGAAAGCGTCCATTTGTATCGAGAAGTGCGGTCGCGATTCGCGGCGCGCTGGTGTTCCGCGACGAGCGAGCAGTGGTTCGCGAAGCGGCTGGTCCCGCAAAGAACGCCGGATGCAAAGTGCGCAAAAGTTGGCGATTGAATTGGGGCGCGGGTGTTTGTTTTGTAGGAGATATAACGATTTCTAATCGCACGGGTTGGCGATTGGATTTACAGTGACGAGTGATGAGTGACGAGTAACTGCGGGAGCGGGGATGTAACATTGTAGTTGGGATGTTACATGAGGTTTTGCGGCGGCGGGATCGTGCGGGGCGCGTGGGGTGAGGGGCGCGGGACGGTTTTTGGGTAGAGTTTTCCGTGAGGGTGGGTGTGGTCTGCCTGTCGCCGTTGTGGCGGAGTGCATGTAGCGTCCTCAGTGGGCTGGAATGATGGCCCGGGTCTATTTTATCACATTTACTGTATGATTACCAGTCCCAAAATGGGAATAGGTGTGGGGCGGGCGCGGCAAAGGCTCATGCGCGTGTGCGGAATGTGGCGTTTCGGGATGCGAGGCGAGCGGGTTCGGGGTTCGCACGGGGGCACGCGGGTCACGCCGAGGGGTGGCGGGGGAACTCGAAAACAGCGCGGGAACTGCGCCGCGAAAGGTACGGCGCTGCGCGTCGTCTATTCCCAGCGCTCACGAGTCTGTGTCGCAACTAGCACTTGAAATGGCGGCGAAGCTTTGGCATGAAGAGACATGCCAACCTATCAACCGTATTCTCCGGAGCAAGCCGAGCTGTTGCCCGCCCATGTGAAGGATGTTTTGGGCGCCGACCATCTTTGTTTTGTGGTGCACGAAGTGGTGGAAGCGTGCGATCTGCGCGCTTTCGAAAAGCAGGAGGAGGACGCGGGCGGGCAGCGGCCGTACGATCCGCGGATGCTGCTGAAGATCTGGCTGTACGGATTCGGCGTGAACGTGCGCACGACGCGCAAGCTGGAGCAACGCATTCGCGAGGATCTAGGCTTTCGGTACCTGGCGGGCGGGGCTACGCCGGACCACAAGACGCTGAGCGAATTTCATCGGCGGCATCGCGCGGCGATCACGGCGCTGTTCACCGAGGTGCTGCTGTTTTTGCGGCGCGCGGGGATGGCGCGGCTGGGTGCGGTGGCGATCGATTCGACGCGGGTGAAGGGGTCGGCCTCGCCGGACCGGCTGTTGCGCCGGGAGCGGTTGGAGCGGGAGTTACGCAAGAAAGTGAAACGCTGGCAGCAGGAACTGGATGATGATCCGGATCGCGATCCAGGAACGCGTGTGGGCGTGGAACAGATCGCGCAGCTGCGTGAGCAGTTGCAGCAGCTGCGCCAGAGCGGTGAGGAGAAGCTTTCGATCACCGATCCGGACGCGCGTTTTTTGCGCGAGCGCGGGCGCTTCGTGCTGGGTTACACGGCGGAGATCGCCGTGAGCGAGGACCATTTCATCGTGGCGCAGCGGGTGACGCAGAACAAGAACGATAACCAGACCTTGGTTCCGCTGGTGGAAGCGGTGGAGCGACAATGCGGAGAGCGCCCGCAGCGGGTGTTGGCCGACTGCGGATTTTTCTCGAATCAAAATCTGCGGGAGATGGCCGAGCGCGGCATCGCGGCTTACGTGCCGGACCCGAATCTGGCGCGCGAGTTGAACACGGGGAAAAGGGCGCGCGGAGTCGGGACGGATGACGGTGAGCGATCCGCATCTGTTGCGTGCGCGCCAGAGGTTGCGCAGCGCCCCCGGCCGCGCCTGGTACAAAAAGCGCAAGGGGATGGTCGAGCCAGTGTTCGGGACGTTGAAGGAGCAGCGCGGGATGCGGCAGTTCCAACGCCGCGGGCAGCCGGCCACGGCGGTCGAATGGGTGCTGGCAGCGGTCGCCTACAACTTGATCCGCTATCGCAACCTGCGCCGCCCAGCGTAACCGCCGAACGGACACAAGGAAGCTGCCAGAAACGAAAAACGAGGACCGAAGAGCAACCAGCAGCGCGTCCCGCTGCGAAAATCAGCACCGGCACTTAAGTCGTGACACAGACTCTCACGCGCTGGGCTAACTTCTGCCGCGCCTAACGGCGCTGGCCGGTTGCCGGAGTTCGGCAAGCGCGTTGGACTTTGCGGCGGCTGATCTGTGAATTGAGACTTGCGTCGCGAGCGGAGTGGTTGTTCGTCGAGCACGCGTCGCTGACCGAAAGGTCTTGACGTAATACCGCGCACCCTTTGCGCGGTGCGCAAAGGGTGCGGCACTCACAAAACCTAAAGGCGGTTGCTTGCCTACACTGCGAGGGGTGCGCCACCCCGTTGCCGCCCGACGCCAATCGGGAGATTGGCGTTCCCAGGGAGGGCAGGGTCTGACGTTGTGCCACGCACCCTTTGCGCGGTGCGCAAAGGGATGCGGCACCCCCAAAACCTAGAGGCGGTTGCTTGCCTGGGCTCGAAGGGTGCGCCACCCGCCTGGAGAAGAGCCTAAAACTCACCCTTTTCGAGATCGCGGAGACACTTCCAAGCGGCCCACAGGAGGCCAGTACAGTAGACGAGTACTAAGAAGAACGCCTCCGCCAGCGCGACGAGGAATATCCCGAACACGTGCGCGTACGCGTGAAGCGGAGCACCCTTGGAAATGGGGTACACCAACGCACAGCTTAGAACGAACGCCTCAGCAGCATAGAGTGCGCGTCTTTTCCAGAGGCGAAGACGCTCTCTGGCATTTTGCTTGACCTCTTCGATTTCCTCCGGGGTCAGTGGTGGCTCGTCGAGATTCAAGATTGAGTCCATGGGACGGCATTCTCCTTCGGCTGGCCCACCTTTTTGCGCAGCGATCTTCCTACGCATCTTCGGTTGATCTTGACGCATTTCAGGGACGGATGATACCACTGTGGCAGTTGACGATTCATCGGATGGAGGCGGCGTGCGTCTTCGGGGAAAAATGCCATGGTGAACGCACTGATTTTGCTGTTGGTATCGGATACGGTGGGGCGCGCTGGTGATGCAGGAGACCCTGGAGCACGGCGGGTATGTGGTGATGGCGGCGGGGGATTTGGGAACGGCGGTGAAGAGGATGGCGGAAGCCGAACCGAATCTGCTGATTATCAGCCCGTATATCGAGGACATCTCGGGTTATGAGGCCGCGACATTTCTGCGGACGAAGTGCCACGGGCTGCGCGTGTTGATGCTGGGCGGATTGATCGCGGATGACCGCCTGCAAAACCGACTTACGCTGGAAGGATTCGAAATTTTCCCGAAGCCGTTTCCCGCGGACGCGCTGCTGGCGAAAGTGCAAGAAGTGCTTTCGCCGAAATGAAAAGGTGCAAGCGTGAAAGCTATCTGCGGAGCGATGGCAATGAATCGCGTTCTGAGAAATCTAGTGATTTTGACGGCGGGAATGTTTGTGGCGTGGTGCTCGGCGCAGGCACTTGCGGATGCGCAGCAACAAGCCCCGGCAAAACCCACCGTTGGGTTGGTGGTGAAGGTTATGACGCGCACCGAGGGCGTGGATTTTAGCGCGTATACACGGCAGGCGGTGTCTACGATTCGTCACAATTGGGGCGCGGCGATGCCGGAAGAGGTGAAGGCGGGAGAAAAGGGACTCGTCGTCGTTCGCGTGCAGATCCAGAGAGACGGCACATTCGTGAATCAGACGCCGCAAATTGAAAGGAGTTCAAACAGGCAGGCGCTCGACGACGCTGCCGTTGCGGCGCTCCGGGCCTCGGCGCCTTTTCCCCATCTTCCGGATGACTTTCATGGTTCGAGGATCGAGCTGCGGATCACGTTCCTCTACAACATACCGCTGCGGACTCGGGATGCGGAGCCCGCCAAAGCATCACCGGAAGCAGCGTCTCCGAAATAGTCGCACGGCCCCACGCGCCACAGGGATGGGTCTCCGGCGCGGGCAGCAGGATTTGAGGGGTTGCCCGCACCCTCGCCTGCGGCCTGCGGCCGCAAATTCGCGAAAGTGCGGCACCCCCAGAAACCTTAAAAACGGTTGCTTGCCTGCGCTTGAAGGATGGGCCACCCGCCGCCGCGCCTTTCCGACGTGTCGGCTCGCCGCAAATCAGGTCGCGAGCACAGCTGACAGCGTGGCAAGCTGGGGCGCAGCAAGCAGCGCCCCTACGAACCCTCTTGATGGAGCCCGCTGGGGGCGACGACGAGAAACGCGATAGCTGCCGTGATGCGGAGAATTTTCACCGCATGCGCATTTGCGGTTGGCACGCTCTTCGAATGATTGAGCGGGGCTTTGCGCAAAACCACATGCTGCCGGAGATTCTGGGCTCACATTTGCCGCCACAACTGTTCGCGGTATTCGAGAATCCTTAGGACAACTTGCGCGAGGGTGGTGTAGGCCATTAGGCCGAAGAAGATAGCAATCAGGAGGCCGACATCTTGTTTGCGCGTGGGCGAAGTGCGCCAGGCGAGGTAGGCCAGGACGACTACGAGCAAACCGAGCGAACCCAGGGCGAGGGTTGACCAGGTGCGAAATCGCGAGTCAATGAGGAACCATGAGGTGAGCGCCTGCACCAAGCCCGCAGCGATGGCCAGAGCCAAGCCGGCGCGGTCCGGCAGCTTCCAGGTGCGGAGCAAGGCGATCACGTACGGCAACGCACTGACCAAAAACGCGAGCGTGGCGTTCAAGAACAAAAATCGCCCGTATCTTGTGGTGGGACGAGAAATATCAACGGGCCCGAGATAAATGAAAACCAGAGCGACGGCGGCGATGAGGGCGATGCGCAGCCGAAGCAGTGCTGCCTGAACGTGAGCGTGGACGATGGCCGTTGGGAGTGGGGCTGCCGCGTTTGGAAAAAGATCGGGATGAGTGGCGCGGGAGATTGGCGCGGTAGCGCTGGCGGATCTGGCCGTAAAGTCCGGCGTCAATTCGGCAGGCGCGGCTAATGCTTTTACGGTGATGGCGACGAAGCTGACGAATCCCGCGAGGAAAGCTACCGCGGCCAGGAAGAAACAGAAAACAAAGAAGCCTTGTTGGCATTGGCTGGAGCCTGTGCCCCACATCCCGTGGCCGATCTGGACGCACGACGGGTAGCCGACGATTACTCCGAAGACGAGAAGGAACAGCGCCTGTTGCCAGGTTGGGAATCGGCGTTTTGTGGCCGCGCTCATGAGATGGGGCGGGCCTGGAAAATGCCGGCGAAGGATTGGTAGTGTTTGGCGAAGAGGATGAACCAGCAGATGGTGGCGAGCAGGCCTCCGCCGATGCCGATGGGGAACATCAGGATGTGGAAGAGGAGGATGTTGACGATCACGGGGCCGATCAGGGTGAGGGCTAGCGGGATGTAGCGATTGATTAGGAAGAGGATTCCGCAGGCTAGTTGGACGGCGAAAATCGGGATGGTGTAGTGGGAGGCGGCTAGAACCGTGACGTATTGCAGGGCTAGCGCGGGCATATGGCCGGCGGGAAGGAAGTTGAAGAAGCCGTTGAGGCCGAAGATGATGAAGGCGACGGCGAGAAGGTAGCGGGAGATGGCAGCGGCGATTTTCATGTGGGGCTCCTTGGTGATGTGGCGTCGTGGGAGGGTACATCAAAGCATAAAAGGGGCGTGCGGCCAAGAGATGCTGAGGGTGGGCTCGAACTTCCGTGGGCGTCGGAAATCGCGAACGTTCGTGAGGTGGTGCGGCATTCGCCTCACTTTGGGCGGCGAGGCAAGCCTCGCCTTGTAACAGGCGGTAGCAAGCTACCGCACTCCCAGATTGCATCGCGGCGACGCAACAGGTTGTGGTGAGGTGATCGTTGGTTGGTGCGCCCGCGACGGGGCGCTCACGCTGCGTAGCGTCGGTCGGGGAAAAAGTGCGCTACATCGGCGTTGGTTACATGCCAGTTTCGTCGGCTGAGGGGCCGTAGATTGCTGGGACTGGAATGTTGTTTAGGCGGAGGTAGACGCCTAGTTGGGCGCGATGGTGGATGCCGTGGTTCATCACCCAGGTGCGGAGGCAAGTGATGCGGGGCATGGCGATGACGGTTTCGCCGTTGTTTAGCAGGGACCAGGTTTTGTGGAGATGGGCGTCGTTGGTGGTGGCGAGGGACTGGCGGGCGGCGGCTACGTTTTTATCGAATTTTTCGAGGAGCGCTTTGGTGGTGGCGGGAGGTGGCGGCGGGGCAATCGGGACGCCATTTGGCGCCATGTCCAGCGCGTCTTGATTGATGGTGTAGGAAGCCCACTCGGGGACGTCGGCGAGGTGATTCGCCAGCCAGCCCATCGAGCCGGATTTTTCGTGGGGCTTCCAGGAAAATTTTTCCGTGGGAACGCGCTCCAGGGTCTTGCGGGTGTTGGCCATTTCCATGTCGAACTCGGGGAGAAGTGCATCGTTCAGAGCCATTGGCGCCTCCAGAAGGGTGAAGTTGGTGAAGCTCAGCGGCGGGGATCATAGGCGAAGAAAAGGCGAAAGTCAAGAGGCGATGTTTGGCGGTCGTGGGCCGGTTTCCGATTGGGGCGCTCGGCGGGCAGGCAGTCCGTTGGGGGCAGGAACACGGTTGACAGCGCCACGGAGTTGGCGGATATAGGGAGTTTGCAGGGAATTATGCAAAAAAGGAGGCATTATGAAGCTTACCGCGAAGAAGGCTCTTATTACCGGCGGCAATAGTGGCATCGGTCTGGCGACGGCGCGACTTTTCATAGCGGAGGGAGCGCAGGTGGCCATTACCGGGCGCGATCAGAAGACGCTGGATGAAGCGATCGCCGAACTGGGAGCGAACGCGCGCGGGTATCGCGCGGACGTCACCATTGCGGAAGATCGCAAGCGGCTCTTTGCAGCGCTGGCGGAAGATTTCGGGAAGCTCGATATTGTGTTCGCCAATGCCGGCATCTCTGGGCGGACGCCTACGGGGGCGACGGACGAAGCCATTTTTGAGAACGTGATCCACGTCAACCTGAGTTCGGCGTTCTTTACGGTGAATTCAGCCGTGCCGCTGCTGAACGACAACGCCAGCATCATCTTTACCGGGTCGGTGCATAACTATCTGGGCCAAGCTGGCATCGCCGCATATGCAGCCACCAAGGGCGGCCTGGTGTCAATGGCGCGTTCGATCGCCGCGGACCTGGCGCCGCGCAACATTCGCGTGAACGTGGTGGCGCCGGGCGCGATCAAAACTCCGATTTGGAAGCGCGGGCCGCGCGCCGGTGCGAGCGCGGAAGATTCCGCGAAGCTCGAGAAGTTTTTTTCTTCCGCGATTCCGCAGGGCCGCTGGGGCGAGCCGGAAGAGGTTGCCAAAGCCGTGCTGTTCCTGGCGTCGGACGACTCCTCGTACGTGAACGCGGTGGAGTTGATGGTGGATGGCGGAGTTACGGGCGCCCCGTTTGCTGCTCCAATGATTCTGGAAGCGTTTAGGCCGCCCGCCGGCGACCCCAAGTTGGCCAAAGCCCATGCGGAAGGGAAGTCGCAGTAATCTGGCCGACCGACAACGCGTAAGCTATCGTCCTCACGATTTGGCGGAGCTCGCCGCGGTAGGGTGCGGCTCGCCGAAATAGGGAAAATCCGGGCGCATCAGGCGCTGATCGGGCGCCACTCCATCGCCGAGGGCGGTGTTCGTGATCAGCGTGAGAATCACGTCCATCGCGTCGTCCGAGAGGCCGCGGCCGTTGAAGGCGGCAAAGCTGAATGAGGCGGGCGTGTCCAGTTCATACGGCAGCACGCCTGGACAGAGGCGCGCGAGGAGTTGCGTGGCGTAGGCGGACGGGTCGGCCGCCGAGTGCGCCAGCGCGGTGACTTTTTCGACGAAGTCGCGCATTTGTTTCGAGAACAGCGCCGCTTCGTCCGCGGGGACCGCGCGGTTGTATTTTTCGGCTGCGGCGTCGTGCAGCGATGGATCGGAGAGCAGGATGTGGGTGATCATCGGCAGGCCCCAACGCGATACCTGCACCTCCGGCGCGTGTCCGTAGAGCGATGCGGTGGCCCAGGCGTGCACCACGCCTTGGCCGATCAGGCTGCTGGGAACTTCGAGCACGATGGCGCTGACGTTCTTGCCGCCGAAGAAGTTCTGGCGATTCTGGAACGCCTCCGGGGCAAAACGGTTTTCGGACCACAGAGCTTTTCGGAAGTCGCCGAAACCGGCGCCATCGGCGGCAAAAAGATCGGGCGCGAGGCCTGCGTAGGCCAGGCAGCCCTGATCCGCTTTCTCGACGCGTCCCGTGTTGCCGGAAATGATCAGTTCGCCCGCAGCGCCTTTCAGAGCGTCTGCTCCGGTGGAGCGCCGGATCGCGAAGGTCTGCACGTGCCGCTGCTCGCCGCCATCGGCGTGGGCGGGCGCGCCGAACTGGACCTTGAAGGTGACGTCTTCGCGAAGATCGCGATCCGTGTCGAAGCGAAAAGCGTAGAGACCTTCGTCGCGGAAGGTGTCTGGCGCGCCGACGCCGGCGTTCGGATTCACGGTCAAAGCCATGACCGTGGTGCCGGGGCGGCCGCGAAACAAGTAGAAGTCGCAGATGTTGATGCGGGGGTCTTCTTTTGCGGTAGGCGTATCGAAATGATGCGACATGGCGAATCTTCTCCTCAAGGTTTAGATGCGAGGCCAAAAGGTTGATCGCTTGGATGCGGGGCCGATGGGGCGATCGTCCGTGACATCTTCAACCTCAGCGGAAGATTTTTCAAGTTTGGAATGGAAACGAAGCGATTGCCAAGGCTGGATCAGTCGTAACCGGAAACTGGGGCACTGCGTGTTTGGACGCGGAATGCGCTGTGTATCGGCATGTGGCGGTTCGGTTGCAGGTTGACTGATCGTCGCGGCGTGACGCGGTACGAAGAGTCACAGCGGTCGAGGTGATTATGGGGGCGAAACTGGCTTTTTTGCATGACTTAGCGTGGGGCAGGAAGCTGCGGCGAGCGTTTCGAATCCCCCTATTGCTGGGTTGCACGCTGTTGTTATTGACACAAGTGACTCCAGCACAAGACAGTCCGGCGTCAAAAATTCCGGAGGGCGAAGCGCAATTTACGGCGAAGCAGCTGGAGGACTACTACCTGGTCTATAAGAATGCAGACGTGCGGTATCTGAGAACCGTGTTTGGCGCCTGCCTGAAGAAATCCGGCGGAACAGGGGAAGAATGCCGGCTGCTGGAAAAGTGGAGCAAGGAATATTTTCGAAGTAAGTTCATCGTGCTATCGCGCGCGGGCAATACATTTGGCGAAACCGACATAACAATCCTGTTTCAGGACCGCCCGGATGGGGTGTTTGTGGCGTGGGTCTATCCGGAGGGCGAGGATAAGACTCTTACGTTGCGGGCCTTTTACGCTGGCAAATTCAGCGAGGAAGACGTGCGGCGAATCAGGGTTCGCTACAAGAAACTGATCGCCGACAAGACGCACGCGATGTGAGCGCTGAACGGATCGTTTGGTTCGCGAAGCGAATTCCATTTGTCGGTGGAAATTCGGTTAGAATGCGGCAATGACTAGCGATAAACGGCGGGTGGTGATTGTTACTGGTGGCGGGCGCGGGATTGGGGCGGCTGTGGCGCGGTTGGTGGGGGCGCGCGGATTTCCTGTGTTGGTGAATTTTGTGGAGAATCGCGCGGCGGCGGAATCGGTGGTGCGGTCGATCGTCGAGGCGCGTGGGCGAGCTATGGCGGTGCAGGGGGATATGGCGCGCGAGGAGGATGTCTTGCGGTTGTTCGGTTTGGCTGAGCGCGAGTTTGGGGCGATCGGTGGGTTAGTGAACAATGCGGCGGTGACAGGCGGTTTCGCGCGAGTGGAGGCGATTGAGGCGCGCGCGGTGGAACGGATGCTGGCTGTGAATGTGTTGGGGACGATGATTTGTTCGCGGGAGGCGGTGCGGAGGATGTCTGTGCGGCGTGGGGGCGGCGGTGGAGCGATCGTGAATATTTCTTCTCTGGCGGCGCGGACGGGTGGCGCGGGGGAGTGGGTGCATTACGCGGCGTCGAAGGGAGCGATTGATAGTTTTACGATTGGATTGGCGCGTGAGGTGGCGGAGGAGGGGATTCGCGTGAACGCGGTGGCGCCGGGATTGATTGAGACGGAATTGCATGCGGCGAATGGGGAGCCGGGGAGGTTGGAGCGTTTGTCGCCGGGAATTCCGATGAAGCGTGCGGGGACGGCGGGGGAAGTGGCGGAGGGCGTGGCGTGGCTGCTATCGGATGCGGCTTCTTATACGACTGGGACGATTTTGGAGATTGGTGGAGGGAGGTAGCGGCTGCGCGAGCAAGTTCCACGCGTCCGGTCACGCGATGTAGCAGGATCTAGTGCAGAGGGATCTTTCACGACACCCATGTGACGTGGCTGTCAACGACATGCCACACGCCGTTTACCCTGCGCATTAGAACGTACTCGCCTCCACCACACAATCCCCCGCAGAAGTGGTCAACGTACAGCAGTGCCTCGGTCTTGTTCAGATTCAGCCCAACGTGCGATACAACAAAATAGCCAAAGTTGTCCGGGAATCTGCTTCAAATTCGCCTGCACTGGCTCCCAAGTCGCTCGGGTCAACGAAAACTGCCCGAGCCCCGCTTGGTAAACGCACGTCTGTACTGAGGTTCCTTGAAAATATACTGTTCAGGAAGAAACTGGCCCGGGTCATTTTTGCTGATTGCACAAACCAAGCTTCTGAGACCGAACACCCGCGTGATTTCACGGACTGTGCAAACCAAGATTGGCTTTCGGGCCCAATTGGGGGTTGGGCACAGATGCGACAATCTGGATTGCGCATTACCACAATCGTGATGGTGCGTCCGGGATCCGACGTGTCGATGTCGTGCAGCACTTCCCGCGAGAAAAATGCCGACAGAACCGCACCCGTTTCCACTTGTGTTCTCCTCTGCTCGACAATAATGAGCAGTGCAGCGAGCGCAAGCAGAAGAGCAGTTCCGGCAGCCCCGTAAAAAACGGCGCTCTTGAAGCGATTTTGGTTCATGTTGGCCATGCACTGAGCAGCTTGCAAGGCGCCATTTTACAGCTTGGTAGCGGGATTGGCGAAGAACCTGCGATTCGTGCAAGCGCTGCATGTATTTGCACAATAGCCCCTGAACGATACTTAAACTTGAGTTCACTGCACGCGAAGCAAGCCCGCCGTGGCGGGCAAGCTTCGCGCCGGAAAGGCGGTAGCAAGCTACCGCACTCCCAGATTGCATTGCGGTGACGCGGTGGTGGCGGCGTGATCGTTGGTTGCGGCGTTGGGGATGCCGCAGTGACCGTTCGTCGCGTCACTCGGGGTAAAAGTGCTCCGCTACAGAGGCGGTGCGGAAGGCTGGGCGGCCCGCCTCTTGTGAGTGGAAAAGTTCTGGACGGTTAGCAATCTAATGCGGCGCGACTGGTTACGCAGGTTGCCACAATTCGATCGGATTTCCTTCGGGGTCGTGCAGGCGAGCGAAGCGGCCGTAGGGATAAGACTCCGGGTCAACCTTCACCGCGATTCCCGCCGCTTGTAGCTGGGCCGCCATTTTATCGAGATCGCGGACGCGAAAGTTCAGCATCCAAACTTTTTGGGGGTCGCCGAAATATTTGGTGGTCTCCGGGAAGGGAGTGAAAGCGGTTGCTCCGGCCTCTTGCTGCCACGCGGTTTCGCCGTCGCTGGTGGGTATCGTCAAAATCCCCAGGTGCTGCTGGTACCAAAGCGCCAAGGCTTTCGAATCTTTGGCGCGAAAGAAGAATCCACCGATGCCAGTCACTTTTTCCATTTGCGTTCCTCCAGCGATCTGATCTCGAACAGCGGCCCCCGCAGGGGGAGGAGAGAGCTTTGGTTGTGCGGCTGACTGGGCAGCGACGCCGAGCTGGTTCCGATTCCCCAGGAAGCCCGAACCGAAAGCAAACGACAGGGTGCGAAGCAGCTGGCGTCTTGGAAAATGCATGCCATCGTCCTTTTGAGAGGTGCGCGAATCGGTCTACGATACCTGCGCATAGGAGTTCTGGGAAGCGTAAAGATGAGGTTCTGAATGTCCGGATAAGCTCGTCACCTGGCAGGATAGCGGGGCGGCGGTAGCGGGAGCGTGAGTAGAGGGGCTGCGATGTTGTGTTTTGAACGCGATATAATCCGCGCGACGGGAAAATCATGATGGGCGACTCGGTAACAGAAAGCTTGATCCTGGATCTTCTGGAGTGGCTGGAGAAGGGCGAGCGCGGGTACGAAGAGGTGATGGAGCCGGCGGCGGTTAATGGAGAAGTGGGCGCTAATGGAAGATTTTGATTTGCTCCAGGACCCAAGTGGCAAAACTCTGCCAAACTGCCGTGCTGCCGATCGGCAGCTCGAGGTATTGCATGATCACCAAGAATAGTCCGCCCCACAGCGTTGCTTGATGCACCTTGCGCAGCGACCAAAGGTCATATGCCACAAGGGGGAGCAAAAATGCGTCGTCAATCAAATCGATCAGGACGGGTTCGCGCCGAATAATCGGGAAGGGCCAGCGGTTGATGGCGGCCGCGAGCAGCGTGATCGTCGCAATCAATATCAAGCGCTTGTGCGCCGCGGGATTGGACCGAGTGCGAAAGGCAAAGAAGATCAGCGTTCCAAAAATAAACATGTCCCCGAGGGAAGAAGCGTAGAAAGTCTTGGCATCAACGGATTGAGCGGCCATGCCCCTGCGCAGCAAATCCGTGGCGGCCATGGAACCGAGGACCACCATCGCGCACGCCAAGCTAAATACGAAAATGCCCAGGCGCCGATGGAGGTCCACGCGCCCCGCGGAAACGAGCGACGTCTGTACGACGAATGAAAATATCCAGAGGGTAAAGGCGGCGCCGTGGACCTGGATCACCCAATTTGGCAGCGGCGCCCAGAACATGCCCGCCAGGTAATAAGACTTCGCAAAACCCAAAAACACGGTGGCCAGAATCAATGCGGCCATGGCAGAAAAAAAATATCGCTCGTAGCGACGCCTTCCGGGCGGATGGCCGGGTTTGGTCATAATTTGAGCGTTTGCAGACATTGATTCTCCCGAAGCTCCGTCGGTGAGGCCGCTTTCGGTCGGGACCATGGCAAGCTGTCCGATCCGCGATGCGGCTGCATCTCGTGATCCAAAAAGCAAATCCAACTGCCCGCTGAACGCCGTCACCGGAAACTAGCCATCACTGTCCGTTAACGCGGCTTGCCGGAACTTCGCCAGCCTCACTGCGAAGGCGCGCGCGAATCGTGCAGGAGGACGACGTCCCCTGCATAGCTGTGGCGCAGAACGGCCAGCGCTTGCCGTCGCGCGACCAGCGAAAATCGGAAATGAATTGCGATTTGAAGTCCGTGAGGGTGTGACCCGGCGAGCCGTCCAGGGGTTGAATCCAGATATTGTCCACACCTTTTTCTTCGAGGAGCAGCGCCAGGGCCTTGCCGTCGGGGGTAAAGTGCAGCGCATCGTGCGGAATCGGCGGAATGGAGTGGTAGCTGACGCTGGCGCGCGGGTCGGCGTCGAGGTAACGGACGGTCGGCTTGCCTGACGTTTCGAGGTGGAACAAAGCTATCTTGGTTTTGTAGATCCGCGTGGAAGGATCCACCTGGCTGAAGTACGCGGCGATCGTCTCGCCGTCCGCGGAAAGCGCCGCGCCTTGCAGCAAGGCGCCCGGAAGCGAGACGGAAGCTGCGAGTTCCGGGGCTGCGCCGGAAGTTGGATAGCGCGTCAAGTCGTCGCTGCGCCAAGCATCGTAGCCATAGAGCCATTTTCCATCGGGCGAGCAACCGAACAAAGTTGTCTCGCCCACGGGCGTCACGGCCTTTGCGTTAGAACCATCGGAGTTGGCGCGCCAGATTTTCACTCCTTTCGAGGTGTCATGAAGGAACCAGACCGCATAAATGGAGCGGCCGCCATCACACGAAGCGACCTCTCGCATCCATGCGTTCGAATCGCTCAGGAGCGTGGTCACGTCGCTGCCATCCGGGGCTAATCGCAGCAGACGGATGCCTTCGGAAACAAGCAGATGGCCGTCGGGAGTCCAGTCCATCCCAGCCAAAACTTGCTGCGGAGGAATTCCGGGAATTGCTGTAGCAGCTCCCTTGCCTGAGCCATCCAAAATGTCCGCTTCCATCGCGGACTGGTCCTGCAATGAAGCGAGGGTCTTGCCGTCAGCAGTAATGCTGATGGTGTCGTGGTCCACAACATCGTTCGTAAGAATACGGAATTTTGCATCGGGATAAGAAAATACTCCCAAGCGGGTGTTTATAGTAAAGGGCTGGCCGCCGAGCGCGGCAAATACAACGAAAATGTTCCGTCCATCGGGATCCCATAAAAAACTCAAGAGCACCATGTCATCGAAACTCTGAAAGAGTTTCGACTGTCCCGAAGAGAAATCGAACATGATGATTTGGCTGCCAAAATCCCCACGCGATGGCTTATCCTGCACGATCGCGATGCGCTTGTCGTCCGGCGACCAGCCTATGGAGTCCGGATCATTCGTACCTTCAGTGACCAGCAATACCTTCTCATCGCTGCCGTCGGCATTGGCCTGCAGCAATCGCCACTTGCCGACCTCGGGGTCGTTGGCGCGTACGTAAGCGATGAGCTTGCCTGCGGGAGAAAAGGTCGCGTTGCTGTCCACGTCCTTCGCGACGATGGCCGGCGTGCCGCCGAGCAGCGGGGCGCGGTACAAGTCGAGACCTCCAGAGGATTCCGCGGAAATCTGGCGGTAATAGATGTAGCTGCCATCGGGAGAAAATGCCAAAGAAGAAAAGGTGCGGCCGGACGGCGCAACGACTTGAGTGACGCTGCCGGTGGGAAGGTTTCGCAGCCAGAGGCTTTGCTGGCCTTGTTGAGTGACGACCGTGAGTATGAATTTGCCATCCGGTGAAATCGCGGTGTTCTGAATGTCGCCGGAGTCCGTCACTCGGGAGACGGCATATTTTTCGAAG
Organism: uncultured Acidobacteriota bacterium; assembly: GCA_963786205.1. Lineage (GTDB taxonomy): Bacteria > Acidobacteriota > Terriglobia > Acidiferrales > UBA7541 > Palsa-295. Next base: position 885,615 of record CAWAYG010000004.1, on the reverse strand, counting down.
GGCAGCACAGCGGCAGGATGAACCAGGATATAAATCGCGAAAGTGGCGCCGGCGGCGAGAGCGAGAACGAATAATGCGACGAGAAAGGTTGCCAATTTGTGCTGGCGAGCGACGGCAGCAACCGTACTGGCGCTCGAAACGGAAGCGGGAGTTTGACTGGCGGCCGACCGGTTATCCATTGTTGGAGACGCGCCGGCGGATTGGGCCGCACTCGCGCCGGATTGAGAAGCGGACTCGGCGGAAGACGGCGCGGTAGCGAGCGCGCTTCGTCCGGATTCGAAATCCCGCTTGAATCTCTGCAAATCCGCGCGCAACTCGGAGGCATGCTGGTAACGCAGGGTGCGGTCTTTCTCCAGCAGTTTGTTGATGATTTCCTCGAGCCGCGCCGGCAAGGCGGGGTTGAGACGCACGGGAGCCACCGGCGCTTTGTTCAAGATGGAATCAAAAAGGGCCGCGGAACTATCGCCGCGGAAGGGAAGTTGCCTGGTGGCCATTTCATAGAGCACCGCGCCAAAGGAAAACAGATCCGTGCGTGCGTCCAATTCCTTGCCGAGCGCCTGCTCGGGGGACATGTACGCGACCGTTCCGAGCGTCATGCCCGGGCTGGTGAGGTGCTCTTCTGGAGCGCCGAGCGTCACCTGTGAGGCGTCTCGCGGTTCGAGGCTGGCGTAGTTCGTAGTGAGCTTCGCCAATCCAAAGTCCAGAATCTTCGCGTGGCCCCGGCGCGTCACAAACAGGTTGGCCGGCTTGATATCGCGATGAATGATGCCTTGTGCGTGCGCGGTGTCCAGGGCATCCGCAAATTCGATGGAGAGCGAGAGCAGAGCATCTAGTTCCAGGGGCTTTTCGAGCAGCACATGCTTCAGCGTCGCGCCATCGAGGAATTCCATGACGAGGAATGGCCGGCCTGCGTGGCTCGAAATTTCGTGAATGGTGCAAATATTGGGATGGTTCAGCGCGGACGCGGCGCGGGCCTCGCGTCGAAATCGCTCCAGCGCTTGGGAATCCTCGGAGAGAGATTCAGGAAGAAGTTTGATCGCGACGAAGCGGCCGAGCTCCAGGTCCTCGGCTTTGTACACGACGCCCATGCCGCCGCCGCCCAGCTTTTCCACGATGCGGTAGTGCGAGATGGTCTGTCCGATCATTGGTGGGGAACTGCTCTTGGTTGGGGGATATTAGGTTGTCCTCAGAGGCAAGTCAATGTCGGCGGGGGATGGCGGATAGGGACGGGAAAAAGGGACCACCCCCCGTCAACGTGACACCAGTTAATGGCGTTAAAAAAGTTTGCGGACCGCGACAGCAACGCCTCGATTCGCGCGAAAAACTTCTCTCCAAATAGCTCGCCGAATTCGTAACTGTTTGCGGGAACTAAAATGTGATGGGATGAAAGAACGGCTTAAACGGAATCACCACGCGATCCCTAACATATTCGTGCAGATCGGTGAGGACAGACCATGCAGGACGCTGTCCCCACGGCCCAACTTCGCAGATTATCAGGATGTCTGTCCCTCGGGCGTCAATGCGCACGTCCGGGGAAATTTTCGTCGGATCAATGTCGAGTGGCAATACGTGAACATCTCCGGCGTAAAGCGGCTCTGTTGCTCGCCATAAATGGACCCCATCCTTCGCATGCACCATTACCGTAAGATCGTGACTGTAGGCGAGTGTGAAGGTCACCGCGCGGTGCTTGTCTGCATTACAAAGCTCGTTCAAGATGCTTAATGGATCGTTGTTGGGCGCGGCTCGCATGTGGAAACACGGCTGAAGGTCGCGGATCATTTTCTGCGCCGAGGGTTCAACACCTTTGAGGTACTCCCGCCATTTCTTTTCCCAGCGATTCTCGACAGAAAAGATCGGGAACTGCGTTCCTCTGCACGGGGCATGTGAATCCGCGGTGCGTATCAAGCCGCAAACGAGGTTGTCGAGCGCCGACCGAAGGTTTAATACGCATTCTCCAAAGAGCACGCCCAAGCGAATCGGCGGGATTGGATCATCAATGTAGTGAACGATCCACGCCTTCTTGTTGTCTGACTTTGGAATGAAATTCCGCTTCCGGCCTTCGAAGAACACACCCGCTTCCGCATAAAAGGCGTCGAGGTGTTCTTTCGCCCTGACCATCTTTGCGTCAACGCTCTCCATCCATGGGAGGGAATCGGGAAGTGGCATGACCTCAGAAAGCCATACTCCGACAGCTCGGTCAAGTTCTCGCGGGTTCGACTGATCAACTCCACTTGATTGCATAACAACGTCGGCTCCTTAGACCCGAGTAGACTGTGGTTTGTCGAAGACCAAAGGCTCGGGAGAAAGGAGCCGAACATGATCATTATAGGCGTGGATTATCACCCGAGTGACCAGTACATCGCGTTTGTCGATACAGAAACGGGAGAGTGCGGCGAAAGGCGATTGAACCACAGCGATAAAGAGGCAGAGAAGTTCTACCGGGAACTGGCAGCGCGAGGAGTGAGCGTTCGCGTGGGAATGGAAGCCACGGGTTACTCACGCTGGTTCGAGCGGTTACTGGCAGAACTGGGGATCGAGTTGTGGATCGGCGATGCAGCGGAGATCAAGAGCAGGCGAGTCCGCAAGCAGAAGACCGATCGGAATGATGCCGCGCTTCTGTTGAAGCTGCTCGTAGAAGATAACTTTCCCCGCATCTGGGTAGCTGGCCCAGAGAATCGTGATTTGCGGCAACTGCTCTGGCACCGGCATCGCTTGGTGCAAATGCGCACACGGATCATGAACCAGCTGCAGGCTCTGGCCATGAACGAAGGCCAGCGACGGAAGAAAAAACTGTGGAGCGAACAGGGGCGAGCACAGCTGGAAAAACTTTCGTTAGCGCCCTGGGCATCCCGGCGGCGGAAGGATCTGCTCGAACTGCTGGACCGGATGAACCCATCGATCGACGAGTTAAGCCGAGCCGTCGCGCGGGAAGCCAGGAAGTGGCCCGAAGCGCTGCGGCTGATGACGCATCCCGGTGTAGGACCCCTCACCGCACTGGCCTTCGTGCTGATCATCGGAACTCCGAAACGATTTAAGTGCGGCAAGCAGATCGGCAGCTATGTCGGACTGATTCCTTCGGAGGACTCCAGTGCCGGCCATCAACGACTGGGACACATCACCAAGCAAGGTAGTTCTATTTTGCGTTTCTTGTTGGTGGAAGCAGCACAAGCAGCGGCACGATGTGATTCGGACTGGCGACGACGATACGTGCACCTGGCGATGCGTCGACAGAGAAGTATTGCCAAGGTGGCCATGGCTCGAAGACTCGGAGTGCGGTTGTACTGGATGTGGCGAAACGGCTGGGAGTATGTACAGCTGATGAAGTTCGGTTCGAACGCGGGACAGCTCGATACCGGACATGGCGCGAAGTAGAAACGCCGTGCACTTGAATGGGCATCCTGCTCCTTCGCAAGAGGGAGTTTGAACGAGTAATCATGGTCTGAAGCTAGATCGAAGAGATGTGTGGGTCGGACTGAAACCGACCGAAAGATTAGAAGCGAGCCGTGGTCGTCGACACTTGGGCGAAAGAACACGACGAACGAACACAGTCACAGAAGCGAACGGAGGAGTGCGCTCATAAATAGTTTGACAGAGCCGACGTTGTCAGAGATGTACGGTTACGGCTGCCAGCTCAGACGGTCAATGCAACACCATCCAGTACATTGATTCGGCAACGGTTGAGCAGGAGAATCATCTGTTTAGCGGTAATGGGCCAAAACCTACCTAGGGCAGCGTGCTTGCTGGTCTAACTATGGATAGCTGTTTTGGCTTTTGTTTTCAATGCCAAGCGGGTTCGGGGCACGCTATATTGGGTTTTCCTCAACAATTCGTCGGTCGTCGCCGGTAGCGGAAAATAACTGGAAATTAGGAGGCCAGCTCCCACGTTCTTAAGATTCCGCGCAAGCCTTTCGATCCGTAACGCAAGCTGACTGCGTGGTGTAACTTGTGTCAAATCATCGATCACAACGATGCAGCCCCGCAACGCCTCAGCGGCAGCGTCATAGCTTTCTCGGAACGGAACCCTCGCTAACTGCCCGCCGACCATTTGGATCAGTGAGTCGAGGAGCATACACGCCTGTGCTTCCGTTACTTTCCGAGGCATGTTCAGCCAATGCGCGGTTCGGCCAGCTTTGGCGACCGAGAGTAGCAATAGCTATGTTTTTCCTGATCCGGGTTCGGCCACACGGACTGCCGATCCCCTGTTTTGCAGACGGGCTAATATTTCTGTAACTGATTTTTCTCTTTGTAGACACGGGCTCACTAGCTCCGGCGCACCCGCAGAGAAGGTCATCGTGGTAAGCGAGAAAGACGGTTCAAAACCAACGGTCCTTCCAATTAGGTCAACCGACCGTTTAGGTACATTTACATCCTTTGCTTGATTAGCCACAGCGGTTTCGACCGTGGCGATCCGTTTGTTCATTTGGTCGAGCTCGCCCCTAATGGACTGCAAAACGAGCAGATCCGATCGCGTCACGGTGGGATCAAGCAACTCGGTCGCAAGCAATTCCAGCGTCAGGCATTTGATTCCTGGTTGGCATAGGAGGCGAAATACGTATGCAAAGAGATGCTCACAGGCCGTATTCGCATCCGCGCTGGCTGGGATTCGGCCACTCAAAGCACCGATCACCTGAGTCTCAACCTGTGAGTAGTCCCCGTAGCCGATGCCCCACTCAAACCCTAGAATTACGTCGGTCAACTCGACTTCTCGATCTGAATTAACTGCTTGCTGAAGGGCTAGCCACGCCGCCTCGGCTACCTTGAGTGGTTTCTCGCACGAACACAAGAAAGAGCGAATCGCAGCGATCGCTTCTAGCCGGTCAAGTTCGCCATAACGACCCTGGCGTAAGGCCGTCCAAGTCTCGATTCCGGATTCGGCGCGATTCCAACCTTGTTCGAGTCCGCTATTGGCAGTTGTGATGTAGCGAAAGGTAAGGTTCGAATCGGCGTTCTCAACTCGATGCCCGCAATAGTTGGACAACGCCTCTAATGCTTCCGCACTTCTCAGAGTTACTGATCTGGTTGTCCGCGCTTTGAGCTGCTCAAGGACTCGAGCTTCGCGCCCATCGCTCTTCTGTTTGTCGTCAACAATATCGATGTCCTCTCCACACTCAAGTTGAAGCCTCTGCCCATCCTGAAGCGCAAGCCATCGGAGAATTGTCAAGTTGACCTGAAAAACAAACCCAGCAATCGTTGGACTGGCATCACGGCGTGGGTTGGTGACAAATGCCATCGCGTTCAAGGTTACTCTGAAAAGAGGTCCGTCGTGTCCCATCGGGCCGACCGTTTACGTTCATCAGGGGTGGTCCCTTTTTCCCGTCCCTATCCGCCATCCTGTCAATGTCGGCGGGGGGCAAGCAACAGCGGGATGGTGGAGTTGGCGGGGAGCATGCACGAAAAACGGAGAGGTTTTTGTTCGCGGCACGAGGAAAAAATTACGGCGCGGCGGGTTTGCGGAGGAAACGAGAGGCAAGAGTCGCGACTGCGCCGGCCACTGCAATGACGGCGATACTCGCAGGGACGTCTACTGCGAAGATGTACGGGGCGGTAGATTCCTTGCCTGGGAGAATCTATGCGTGCATGAATTGCGCAATGCTGCCTCCTGCTGCTGCGATGACAATCCAAATAGCCAGCTCACCCCGCCAGGAAAGCACGCCGGCGACCACGATGCAAAGCCCGCAAAGCGCTGCGGCACCCAGGGCGTCGAGCAGGAGCACGTGCCGCGTTGAATTGAGATGAACTTCGCGGTCGCGATGGTAGTCGGGCGTGCCCCACGGGGCTGGGTCATGCTGAAGCTGAACGAACTCCTTGACCTGGGCAGGGAGCCACATAAAGGATAGAAAGGCGAGCGGCGCTGCACTGAGGAGGCAGAACACAGCAGCGATTCGCAGTATTGTTCGCAATTTTGCAGGCCCGCGCTGGCGCCGTGATTGTAACCGAAATTGGCGCGGGTGCCAGTGAGCGGATGCGGCGGTTGCGGGCCCAGCGGCTGCGGCGGGGGCGGGGTTTGGCAATCCGTGTGGGCGCGGGAGACGTACTATATATAGGTGGAGTTTGTGAGGAGCGATTTTATGAGTGGGCGATGGCTTTTCGGTTTGGGATTTCTGGCTGTGATTTTGATCGGGTTGTATGTGGTGCACGCCGGGCCGCGGGTGCCGGTGCCGGCGGCGAAGTTGGATGCGCCTTTGGCGGCGACTGCCGGAAAAGAGACGGCTGTGTTTGCGGGCGGATGTTTTTGGGGGACGCAGGCGGTGTTTGAGCGGGTGAAGGGAGTGGTGGCTACGGCTGCGGGTTATGCGGGCGGCGCGGCGGCGACGGCTACTTACGATCAGGTGACCACGGAAACTACCGGGCATGCGGAGTCGGTCGAGGTGGTGTTTGATCCTTCGCGGATTACTTATGGGCAGCTCTTGCGCGTGTTCTTTTCGGTGGCGCACGATCCGACGGAATTGAACCGGCAGGGGCCGGACGTGGGGACGTCGTACCGGTCGGCGATATTTTATACGAATGCGGAGCAGAAGCGCGTGGCGGAGGCTTACATCGCGCAGCTCGACGCCGCGAAAGTATTTGCCGCGCCGATTGTGACGGAGGTTACGCCGCTGAAAGGATTTTATCGCGCGGAGGATTATCACCAGGATTATGCTTTGAAGAATCCGGGGAATCCTTATATAGAGATTTGCGATTTGCCGAAGGTGCGGGCGCTGAAGGCGGAGTTTCCGGATTTGTTTGTGGAGTATAAGGGTAAGTAGTTTTGCGGCGGGGCGGGGCCGCATTTCCGGCGCGAAGTTTGCTTCGCATGCTCTGAACGGGGCGTGCGTCGCATGCTTGGATCGCGCTGCTGCATCGGTCGTAAAAGGCGGCGGCAAGCCCGCCGCACTCCCAGATGGTTTTGCGCCGCCGAGCGGGCTAGCATTCTTTGCGGCGCGCGGGGTGGCTTCGCGAAAAGGGATGCGGCAGCCGGAAGTGCAACTGCAGGTTCGAAAACCGGCGACGCCTGCTAACGAAGATGACTGGCTGAACTGGGAGTGTCAGCCACCGACCGAGACAACTTCGCCCGGTTTTATGGTTTCCATGTGTGCGACGCAATCTGGCAGGGAGGGCAGGAGATCGCCGAGGCGATTTGATTTTGCCCGGAGAATAATAATCGCGAGCTTGCGGCCTTGAAGGTTTTGTTCGTATTCCACACCCTTGTCCATCGTCAAGAAAATCTCGTAGCCCTGCTTTTCCGCCAGTGACAGCAGCTCGCCGTTGCGCTGTCCCGCGAGTCCAAGCTCCGGAACCGTCCGGCATTCATGCATGGCCAGGCTATTTTTGATTTTTCGCGGGAGACACTCGTCGATTAGAACTTTCATCCAAGTTCGTCAACGAGGAGGGACTTGGCGAGTTCGAGGGCGGCGATGGCGGCGGAGCGGGTGACGGTGGGGAAGTCGTCGAGGAAGTCGTCGAGAGTTTGGCCGCCTTCGAGGTAATCGAGGAGCGCCTGGAAGGGTACGCGGGTGCCGCGAAAGACGGCGGTGCCGCCGAGGACTTCGGGATCTTTTACGATAATGTCGCCGACTGCGGGCATGGCAGCACTCCTTTGGTGAGCCGGCAGAGTGGTTCTAGTTTACCGTATCCGGTGGCGGGGCGGGGCCGCATTTCCGGCGCGAAGTTTGCTTCGCATGCTCTGAACGGGGCGTGCGTCGCATGCTTGGATCGCGCTGCTGCATCGGTCGTAAAAGGCGGCGGCAAGCCCGCCGCGGCGGGCAAGCCGCCGCACTCCCAGATGGTTTTGCGCTGCCGAGCGGGCTTGCGTTTTTTTCCGGCGCGCGGGGTGGCTTCGCGGCAGCGTTTGAATTTTGCGGTAGTGGGCTATCAGGCTTCGCGCTTTAGGAGAGTGGCTAGGAGGCGGCGGAGGTTGTCAACGGCGTCGAAGAGTTCTTTGATGCCGGGGGTTTCGATGCCGATGTCGGCGGATTGCAGGTCGAGGGAGAGGTCGTTCGCGATTTGCGTGGCGCGTTTTACGCGCTCGGCGGACATGATGGGGAGGACGGAGAAGGGATCGCCGCCGGATTCGTTATTGAGGCCGAGCCATTTTTGCACGGCCCAGGTGGTGCTGCGGATGTGGTCCACGGCGTTGCGGAATTCGGAGAGGACGCGGGCATCGAGTTCGCCGGATTTTACGAGAGCTTCGAGCTGATGGAGTTCGCTGGTGGCGGCTTCCAGGCGTGCGGTGACGGGTTGCGCTAAGTTTCCAGCCGCGTCATTTTCGGGCGCAGTCATTCAATTTTCTCCCCGCGGGCTGGGCGCGTTGTGGGAATCAGACTACGGCGCAGGGCGGCGGGAAGACAAGAAAATAATTTGGGAGGCTGGACCGCGGCGGGGCGGAGGTTTTTTCGGGAAGGCCGTATGGAATGGAGTGCGGCATGTTTCGTCTAAACCGGGGCGCAGCCCTTCGATTCGGCACTGCCGAATCTCAGGATGAATCGCGCTGTAGCGCTGACCCTTCGAACCGGCACCGCCGGTTCTCAGGATGAATCGCGCTGTAGTGCTGACCCTTCGAACCGGCACCGCCGGTTCTCAGGATGAATCGCGCTGTAGCGCGATTCACAAGCAGCGCCCCTACGGACCCGATTTGGGTATGGGCGGCGAATGATGAGGCACGCGGCGCTCATTCCCTGCGCAGGGCTTGCATCGGGTCAACCTGGGTGGCGCGGCGGCCTGGGATGAAGCAGGCTAGCAGGGCTGCTACGAGAAGCAGGAAGGTGACGGCGGCGAAGGCCGGGACGTCCAGCGCGCCGACATGGAAGACCAAGCTCTGCATGGCTTTGCCCACTCCATAAGCTCCGAACAAACCGAGAAGCAATCCCACGCAGGCCAGCAGCATGCCTTCTTTGAGGATGAGCGCCAGGACGCGGGCGGGGCCGGCGCCGAGAGCCATGCGCACGCCGATTTCGTGGGTGCGTTGGGCGACTGCGAAAGACATCACGCCGTAAATTCCCACGGTGGCGAGGAGCAGGGCGAGCGCGGCGAATCCTCCAAAGAGCGCGGCGGTGAAGCGGTCGGGGGCGAGAGTGGCGTCCTTAAGCTGGTCCATTGTTTTCACTTCGGCGAGCGCAAGATTCGGGTCCATGGATTGCACGATGTCGCCGATGGATCTGGCCAGTATGGCGGGGTCCAGCGCGGCGCGGACTGCGACGTCGGCTGCGGGCCAGGGGCTTTGCGCGAAGGGCACGTCAATTTCGGGGAAGCCGTCACGGCGCCGGCTGCCGTTGTGGACGTCTTTATAGACGCCGACGATTTGCCAGGGAATTTGCGGACCGAACTTGCTGACGCCGGGAATCAATTGTTCGATCAGCACGGTTTGCGTGAGGGGATCGAGGCCGGGGAGAAATTGCTTGACGAATTTTTCGTTGACGATGGCGACGGGGACGCCGCCGGCGACGTCCTGGTCGGTGAAGGCGCGGCCGCGGACGAGGCTGATGCCGAAGGTCTTGAAATAATCGGGACTGACCATATTGAAGCCGGTGGCGGGACGCGCCGAAGCGTCGGTGACATGAGGATTGCCCGCGACTTGCAAGGGCATCACGAAATTCACGCCGCGCAGCGGCATGCCTTCGGACACGGCCACGGCGGTGACGCCGGGGAGAGCGCGGATGCGTTGCAGAAGCTGGGTGTAGAAGGTTGAGATTTGTGGCGCGCCGGCGAAGTGGCCTGGCGGTTCGGGAAGCGAGAAGGTGAGGACGTGGTCGGAGCGAAAGCCGAGGTTCACATGGGTGACGTTCCAGAGGCTGTGAAGAGCGAGGCCGCCGCCGGCGAGCAGGCTGAGGGCCAGGGCGAATTCGGCGATGACAAGCGCGCGGCGCAAACCGTGGCGGCCGCTGAACCCCGTGGCGCTTCCGCCGCTTTGCAATGCTTCGTTGAGGTTCATGCGCGCGGCGAGCCAGCCGGGGCGCAGCCAAAAAGAAGGCCGGTGAATAAGGCGGCGGCGAGGGTGAAAAGCAGGACGGGAAGGTTGAGGCGCACGTCCGCTTCGGCGGGCAGAGTGGACGGCGGCATGATGGCGATAATTATTTTTATGAGCGCCCAGGCGACGGCGACGCCGAGCGCGCCGCCCAGCACGGCCAAGACCATGCTTTCGGCGAGAAACTGGCTGAAGAGCTGCAAGGGTGAGGCGCCGAGCGAGGCGCGCAGCGCGACTTCCTTTCGGCGGGCGATGGCGCGCGCCATGAGCAAGTTGGCGACGTTGGCGCAGGAAATGAGCAGGACGAAGCCGACGGCGCCCATCAGCAGCCAGAGGGCGGTGCGCACGTCCGAGCCCAGCCAGTCGTTCTTGAAAGGTTCGACGCTGGCGCTCCAGCCGGAATTTGACTTGGGATATTCGGCGGCGAGGTGGCGGGTGACGGCGTCCATGTCCGCATTCGCTTGCGCGATGGTGACGCCGGGCTTGAGGCGCCCGAGAACCAGTAGCCAATGGACATCGCGATTGAGCTGGTCCGGGGTGAAAGCCAGCGGCGCGGTGAATTCACCCGAGTGGCGGTCTTCCGAACCGGGAGGGTGAACGCCGATGACGGTGTAGGATTCTCCATTGATGTGAATCTGGCGGCCGATGACGTGGGGATCGCTGCCAAAGCGAGTTTGCCAGGAGCGGTGATTGATGATGACCACGTGATCTTTGCCGGGGAGCGCGTCGTCGGGAAGCAAGTAGCGTCCCAGGAAGGGTCTTTCGCCGATCATTTTTGAGTAAAAGCCGGGCGTGACGAATCCGCCGGTTACGCGCTCGGGCCTTTCGCCGGTGGCGACGTTGAAATCGGCATTGCTGCCGGTGGCCAAGGCCTGAAAAACGGAAGTCTGGCGCTGCCAATCGAGAAAATCAGCGGTGGAGGTGACGTTTCGGTGGCCGCTATATTTTGACCACACCACGACAAGCTGCTCGGGATGCGGGAAGGGAAGCGGAGCGAGGAAAGTGGCGTAGACGACGCTGAAGATGGCGGAGTTGGCGCCGATGCCGAGAGCGAGGGCGAGGATGGCGACGGCGGCGAAGGCGGGATTTTTGCGGAGGAGGCGGAAACCGAAGCGAATGTCACGCAGGAAATTTGGCATGGTGGTGCGCTCCTCTCCGGCTCAGGAACGCGGCTGAGCGGCGGTAAGGGTGACGATGCGAGCGACGGGCCGAGTTCTTCGTGCCACTGAAAAAAAGCGCCACGCGAAATCTGAAATCAAGAGATAACCGGATGGTACATCACGCAGGCATGCGCCGTGCGAAAAATCCGGATCGGTGGGGAGGCGGGCGAGAGGTTCAGGGCGCGCGATTCAGGGCCAGCGGGTGCCGGAGTGGCCGCAGCCTTCTAGGACGGAGAGGAGGCTGGAGAGGCTTAGGAGTTCGCGGACGCGGGGGCTTAGGTTGTGGAGGTGGAATTCACATTTGGCGCTTTTTGCGGAGATGTAGAGGCCGACGAGGGCGCCCAGGCCGGAACTATCCATGTAGGAGAGGTCGGTTAGGTCGAGGATCACGCGGCGTTGATGGGGGAGCTGGGATTTTACTTCGGTTTTGAGTTGCGGCGCGGTTTCCATGGTTAGGCGGCCGGTGCAGCGGACTACCGTGGCGTCTTCCCAGGCGTAGGTGTGGAGATTTAGAGTGCGGGTGGGGAGTGGCGGCAGGGGCGGCAGTGGTGGAAGAGTGGACATGGGCAGGGTGTTTACTCTGGATAGGCGGTGATGACAAGTAATTTTTCGATGGGCGCGGTTTGCGCGGGACGGACGCCTCGCGGATCGAGCGTGGCGCGGAGGGCGGGTCTGAGACCCGCCCCTACTGGACCTTGCGCGCAGGGTGGGTCGGCGGAGAGCGCGGCGCGGGACGGGGGCGTAATGATGGTCCTAGTATCCCGGTACTTCCCGAAACGGTACTTGGCTGGACGGCACCAAAGCGAGTAGGCTTCCGCTGGAAACGTAGCTTCCATCAACGCGCGGTCGAAGGCCGGATGCTGCAGAGCTGAGGGGGATTTCTCTCTGGAGCCGATTTTGCGAGAGGCCTGGGGATTGCGCGCGATTTTTGGGGCTTGTTGGTGGCTCGACCGTGACGTGTCCTTTTCTCCGCGAGGCCGGACGGGTGCTCGTCTGGCCGGGATTGCGCGACGGCGTAGAAGAGTTGGGGTGTGGGGGATTGGGAGGGCCATATGCGGAGAATCTTGCAATTCTTTTTGATCGTGATGAGCGCATTGATCGGTTTTCTTTTTGCGGGAGCGGCATGGGCGAATCCGCAGGCCGGCTCGGCGGTGACGCAAGAGCAGGTGAAAGGAAACGCGGGAGCGGCGAGCGCGCCATCGTATAGCGCGAGCGCGGCGACTTCGGCGGAGAGTGCGACCGCGCCACTGGCCGAGGCGACGACCGCAACTTCGGCGGAAAATGCGGTGGCGAGCAAGCAGCAATCCGGCGGACCGATGGCGGCGCCGGCCGCGGTGGTGGCTGTGCCCGGCGCGAGCAAGCCGGCGGCGAATGCGGCGAGCATCGGCGACTGCGGCGAACGATCCGCACAATTTTCCGGCATCACCTCCGGCGGACGAGAGCGCGGACGCGGCTTGCCAGAATTATTTTTCGGCGTACGGGCTGACGCCCCGGCAGATGAAATGGATCGAACGAAACAGGAAGAAACTTTTTCCGAACGTGTGTCCCGCCCCGGATCCGCTGCGCGTGAATTTCGTGATTATTTTCACGCATGACGTGAATTTTTTTAACGTGACGATGCCCACGCCGGTCCATGAGAACGCGGGGTTTTCGGATTTCACGGCGATGACGCCGCTGGATATCGGGCAGATGTCCACGGAAGACGCCGAGAGGGCGCACCGGGAATATGTGTGGATCTTCGAGTTTGCGCCGGGGACTTTTGATCCGGGGAATTTTTCGCCGCGGCGGCGGTATCAATATTCGAAGGCGGAAGCGAATGCGCTGGGCGGGAACGCGGGCGTCAAGACGGTGGAGGACGCTTTCCGATTTGTGGCGGCTGCGAGCCACTGAGAGGCGCTGAGAGGCGCTGGGCGAGCACGGCGTAGTTATTATTATTCCGGGATTTTCATCCCCGCGAAGGGCCGAGGGTCGGCGCGACGCGGGCCTCTGAACCTTTTTCCCCATTCCGTGTGACGGCAGGAAAAACACCGACAGAAAAACCAAGAGTTAAGGCTGCCGGCTCGACGTAAACCCGTCGAGCCGCCGCTACAGATGCAACTGCGGAGCGGAGTTTTTTTTCGGCCTGCGTTGTTATCGTTGTTCCGCGGGCGGGATTCAAGGCACGCGAAGCAAGCTTCGCGCCGGAGAGGCGGAAGCCCTTCGTGCCTCAGGATAAACAAGCTTCCGCACTCCCAGATTGCGTCGCGACGAATATTGGGTTGGGTGCGCGCGGGCGCGATTACGTCGAAGAGAGATCCCGCGCTCCGCTCGGGATGACATCAAATGTTGCGGGCGACTCGCAGCTAGTGGGGGCGGGTGGTCAGGCCGGATTTTTTCCAGAGTTTTTCCCAGTGCCAGATGCCGGGGGTGTCGTGGAGTGTGCGGTAGCCCATTTGGTGGGCTAGCATCAGGATTTGGCCGCGGTGGTGGGCTTCGTGCGAGAACATGTAGGCGAACATGGTGGCGCCGGCGGGCCAGACTTGGCTCCAACTGCCGCGGGAAAATTTTGTGACGCGGCGATTCGGTGAGGCGGAGAGAGCGTCTTGCAGCATGCGCAGGCATTGCGCGGAGCTTTTTTTGTGGGCGGCGGCCGCTTGTTTGATGGTGCAGCGGTCGGGGTCGAGCGGCGCGGGACATTTCAGATGCGGCGCGGAATTTTTCAGCCACACCAGGCGGCAATTGTGGAGATGCGCGAAGATGGCGGCGATGGGGCGGCCGCTGCGTTTTTTTCCGGGCGGCTGGGCGCGCCAGGCGCGCGGGTGGAGAGTAGCGAGGATGAGCTGGTTCATGGCGTCGTTGGCCGCGTAGATTTCGAGCAGAGAATCGCGGATTTCGGCGAGAGCGGCGTGGGATTCTTGGGATGGCTGTGCCATCGAGAGGCTCCGGCGATTCAGGCGTCTCGCTTATGCGTTTGGTGGAAGGCGCAGATGCGAGTATCGCGCCGCGAGCGTACGCGTACGCGCGCGCGCTGAGCGGCGCATATCATACTACGCGTTGCGGCGCGGTGAGCGGGCAGGAGGGATGGCTGAATTGCGCAGAGGCACGTCGTTATGTGGCTTCTTCCTGTTTAGTGTGCAGATCACTCCGCGGGATGAATCGCTGCGCAGTCGCACGCTTGCTCGCATGCTGCGCAGTCGGTGCATTCGTCCACTTTGACGACGAGAGAACCATCGTCTTTCTTTTCGATGGCCGCAACCGGGCAGGCTTCGAGGCAGTGATCGTCTTTTTCGCATTTTTCCTGGTCAATGATGTAGGCCATAGAGCCTCCGTGGGAAGTGGCGCGCACGCGCCAAAGTGATGACGTTCACAGGTTACCGTCGCGGAGCGGACCGGTATGTGACGGTCGTTACACAAGGTTGTGTCGCAGCTCACAAGCGGCTGCAGGCGAAGGCGCTCAGCGCAGGCTATTGCGAGGCGAGATTGGCGCCGGAGAGCAGGGCGCTATCGCGGTAGCCGGGTTGCACGGTGATGTAGCTTTGTTCGCGGAGTTCGGCGAGGTAATCGCGCAAGCGGGGCTGCATTTTCAGGGCGTGGATGGCGTTGCGGATGTCGGGCTCGACTTTTTCCATGGGCTGGACGCCGGCGGGGAAGTGATCGTCAACTTTCAGGATTTCGAATCCGGTGCGGGTCTGGATCACGTCGCTGATCTGGCCTTTGGTCATCTGGAAAACAACGGCTTCGAGCTGCGGCGAGAGGTCGCCTTTTTTGAAAGTGCCGAGATCGCCGCCGTCTTTGGCGGTGCTGCCCTGGGAATAGAGCCGCGCGACGCGGCTGAAATCGTCGCCATTGAGGACGCTCGAACGCAGGCCCTCGGCTTTGCTGCGCACGGCGGGGAATTCGTCCGGAGTTTTTCCTTCGGTGCTTAGCGAAATTTCAGAGAGCACCACGCGCTCGGGCAGCGTGTATTCCTGCAGGTGCGCTTCATAATATTGCTTCACTTCGTCGGCGGAGATGTCCACGTGCGAGCCGACTTCGCGGCGCACGAGTTCCTTCTGGAGCAGGTCGTTGCGAATGGTGGTCTTGTAGGCTTCCCAGGTGAGGCCGGAAGCTTCGACGCCTTTTTTGAGATCGTCGAGAGTGGCGAGGCCGTTCTGCTGGCGGACCTGGTCGAGGCGCTTGGCGAGATCGGATTCGACGCTGATGTTCATGTCCCTGGCGCGCTGGACCATCAGGGCCTGGTCAATCATGCCGCGCAGCAAATCCTTCTGCTGGTCTTTGAAGTGCGCGGCAATCTGGTCGGGCGGGCAGCCCTGACAATCGTGGGCCGCTTCGTCGCGCAATTGCTGTTCGGCTTTCTGATAGTCGGCGAGAGTGATGACCTCGTTGTTTACGCGCGCGACGATGTCCGCATCGGCCGCGGGCTGGGCTTGCGCGCGCACGGTGGCGGGAAGCAGCGCCGCGAGCAAAGTGAGCACCGCGACGGTGAAGAGCGAGGCGAAGCGCGAGGTGAACCCCGAGGTTACGACCGCTGGATGATTGCGATTTTTCATGGTGTGCGCCGCCTTATTTGGGTGCACCACGATTGTAGCTGGATTTTGCGATTTAGACCCATGGACGCGGTAAATCGGCTCAGCAAATGGCGAAGTAAGGCGTTATTTCAAGGCAAGAGAGCGCCACATTCATTTTCGAAGACCGTGCTCAAGGGGTTTGCCTTGCAGCGAAAGCGTTGCTCACCTGTCAATCGAAATCCCGCTAAACAGCGGTTTTCCGGCCGTCGAAGTGCAGAACCCAAAAATGGCGACAGCCAGGAAGACGAAGAACACGAAAAATGTAGGTTCCGCGTACCAAGCGGAAAGATGAGTGGTCAGAATATAGCTATGCAAAATGCCGTTTGTACAAGTACAGACCACAAGTGCAAAGAGGCCGAAGCGAACTAAAATCGCCAGGCCGGTGCCCCAGGTCACCAATACCTCCGTCACGATCAGCACCGGGCTATCCTGCTCCCATACGTTGAGGAACGAGACGAGCAACAGCAAGACCACAATCGCCAACCATTCCTTGCGCAGCACAATTCGGACGAGAAAGAAAATGAAGAAGAACAACAGCGACAAAGCGAACACAATGACAATGAACGCTGGAATGGATCCGAGCAAATCGCGAAGGCCTGACAGACTGTCATAATCCAGGCCGGATTCCGGCGGCAAAGGCAGCTTTCCGATCCAGCCGGGAATCAATTCCAGCATCCGGAACGCGACGGCTGGAAAAACTCCCGCAAGGATTCCCAGCACCAGATCGCGACCCACAACGGGGTCTCGCATCTGCCCCGCCAACACGCGGCCCCAGGAAATCAACGAATCCGGCCAGCGCCTGCGGACATACGGTTCGAGCGCGACATATAGAATCCACACGGTCGTCCCCACGATCAACCCTACTGCGGCTGCCGTGAAGAGAATCCCGGCCTCCGGTGGCCCTGGGACATGGTGAGCGGCCATTAGATAAACGCCACCAAGTGAGAAAGACACCAGCAGAGCCAAGCGCGTCGCGCCTCGCCGATCGCTTCGTCCGGACCGGAGGTTGCTCCGCGCCATCACAACTCCCAGAATGAGGAGCGAGAAAAACACCGCATCAGCGGCCAATTCGATCGATCCTCCGGAGACTGGCTGCAGGGCGGACATCCGGTCCGGCTTGGTCCATTGGGAAATAAGGTCGAAATATACCGGCTTCCGGCGGTACGACGCTGCTTCCACGCGCAAGGGCAATTCGGGATGGCCCGGCCAGGTTCCCTCCCATGCTGCCCGCGCGTCGGTCACCGCAAGGGGCGTCCATTGCGGCGGCACGGACTTGAACTGGTTTGCGTCCAACCCCGCCGCGGCAAATAGGGCGCCCCAATTCGGCGGAGATGCGGCCGGCTCGGTGGAGTCAT
This sequence comes from uncultured Acidobacteriota bacterium, assembly GCA_963786205.1. GTDB lineage: Bacteria > Acidobacteriota > Terriglobia > Acidiferrales > UBA7541 > Palsa-295. The sequence continues at coordinate 868,613 of CAWAYG010000004.1, read as the reverse complement.
CGAACTGCGGTGGCACAGCCTCAAATCTCAAGAGATGTCCCTGCGTATCAAGAAACATGAGCAACATTCCCGGAATTAAATTTGGGGGATCGTCTGAAGTCACGATACCCCAAGAACCCAGCGTGACATTGGACATGAATCCCGGACTTTCGCGGTACCAAAACGTGACCGTGGGAGGAACGCCGGAAGATAGCTTGTTCCACCGCGTAAGACTGCGATCATTCTTCTCGATGTAATCGAGATACCCTGGAAATGATTTGAATGCGTAAGCGGTATCCACCGGCGCGGCCGTGTAATCAAACTCGCGGGCCATCTCACGCGCTTTCGCAGCCAATACTTCGGGCGGGCTAGGCAACGGGACAAGATTTGGCAATTGCGTTTTCTGGGCCAAGACGACGGACGCCACCAGTCCAACAACGATCAGCAGCAGGCAGCCCCAGGCAATCGCAGGCCGCAGGCCTACTTTTTCTCCCGAGGCGGCGACCATTTCGGGTGACGGCGTTTCCCCCGCTGCAAGCGCGGCGGCAAGGGGATCGCCGCCGGGCAGCGCGGCGGAAACTTGCAGGGACGAGGCTGGGCGCTTCGTCGGGTCTTTCTGCAGGCAGCGCAGCATCACGCGCTCAACGAGCGGGTCAATGTCCTTCAAGTGCGCGGAGGGAGCCGTGGGCGCGCTTTTTTCGCGCAGCCGCGCCATCTCGTCGTAAGTAGCGGCTTCGTATGGTTTTTTGCCGGTAAATATTTCGTACATCACCAGGCCGAGAGAATACAGATCGCTCTTCGCGGTGATTTCGCCGCCGGAGAATTGCTCGGGAGACATGTAGGCAGGCGTACCGGCGCGCGCATTTTCACCTTGGACTTCCGTAGCGAGGCCGGCGAGGCCGAAATCGGTGATGCGCGCACGGCCGCGGCCGTCGAGCATGATGTTGGCGGGCTTCAGATCGCGATGAATGATCCCGTATTCATGCGCTGCGGCCAGGCCTGCGCAAACTTGCCGCGCGATTTCCAGGGCCTTGTCGGCCGGCAGGCGGCCGATACGACGCATCAGCGAGGCGATATCCTCGCCATCCACGAATTCCATGGTCAGGAAGGTTTGGCCGTCGGCCTCGCCGATGTCAAACACGCGGCATACGTTGGGATGAGAGACCTGCCGCGCCAGGCGCACTTCGCGCGTAAAACGGGACAGAGCCTGCTCGTCGCGAGCCAGAGATTGCGGCAGGAATTTCAGCGCGACGGTCTGGCCGAGCTTCAAATCCTCGGCGCGATACACTTCGCCCATGCCGCCCTTGCCGAGCGGCGAAACGATGCGATAGCGGTCGGCGAGCGTCGTGCCGGGAACGTAGCGAGCTTCAAATCCAGAACTGGAGAGATGGGATGGAGTTCGAGGCGGTCCCGACTCCATGCGGGGCGGGTGCGCCGCTGCGCCGCCTCCCTCGTCGGGCCGCTCATCCCGGGCCGCGCGAATCGCGCGAGCGGCCGGTGAATCCACGCGCGTCACCGTCGGAGTAGAACTGAAGTCCGCGGGCGTGGCGCAAGCGGGGCAAAACGCCGCTCCATCAGGCAACTCGCGCGCGCAAGAAGAGCACTTCATTTGGAATGCCCGATTCGGACCATCCAGTTCGCGCCATCGTACGCTTCCCGCAACCCTGACACAACGGATTTGGCGCCGCAGCCAAGGCCCGGCCAAAGCAGTTCCTGTTAGCGGAAGCTAACTCCCGATTAGGCGGCGGTCTGAATGGGTGGAGGCAACACTAAGTTCGAACCCACGTTGCGTTGAAGCAAAAGCCAAAATCGCTCGCCAGGATCAGACGAGCGGGAACGCTGCCCGGCTAGATTTTGAGCGCATTCAGCGAAACAGATGATTCTTCCTCGGAAGCATTGTCGAATGCGTGCGCCGGATGGTGTTGCAGCGACTGATTGAACCGGGACGATTCATCGGAAATTTGAAATGGACGCGTACGATTACGCGTCGATCAAGGATTTTGCGGCCGGTGATGCCGTTGGCGGGCGTTTATTTCGGCAGGTCGCCGCCGGATTGTTCGCGGACCATGTACTCGGCGTACCAGTCGGGCCAGTTGGTGTCTGGGTGGCCGAGGCGTTTTTCGTGCTCGCCGTGGGCGTGCTCGGCGCGGCGCATGGCGTTCGCGAGATCGCTTGCTGACGCGAAGGTGGTGGAGGCCGGGTCGAGGCGTCCCGGCAGGCGCGCTTTGATTTCCTGGAGCAGCCAGCCGTTGCCGTCGGGATCGTGGAAGGAAGCGAACGAGCGGTAGCTGCGATGCTCGGCGTCCGGACCGCTGACGCGCAGGCGTCCGAAGAGGTAAGGCTCGTCGCGGCCGGCGTAGGCGCCGGGAGAATCGTGGAAGACTTCGCTGATCTGGATGCCGCGATCGAGCAGCGCTTTGCGGGCGGCTTGCACGTCTGAGACGATCAGGTAGAGGCCCTGCGCGGAGCCGGGCGCGGCCGGGGTGATGTTCTTGCCGAAGATGATCGAGCATCCGGAGCCGGGCGGCGTGAACTGGAGGATGCGGAAGTCTTTGCCGCTGTCGAAGTCGGCATCGAGGCGCCAGCCGAGCTTCAGGTAGAACTGCTTGGCGCGGTCCAGGTCCGAGACGGGGATGACGACTACTTCGAATTTCATGTCCACCGGGGCGACGCCGGGGTCGCCGGCCGGGTCATTATTAGGGATTGGGGTACGGACCGGATTGCTGCTCACGGCTGCCTCCTTCGTTGCGTGCGATGAGGGCTGGGATTTCACCGTGCCGTCGCGGAGCGCGCTACGTTTGCGGCGGCTCGAGGTCGGCCGGGAGGTCGCTCGGCGAGCCAGGCTTGCCGTAGTTCGGTCGCATCAGGCTGTGAAGGGCTAGGAGGCTAGCATAATTGTTTGTCCGGCGCATTAAATCGTGGTGAAGCGCGTAATCGGAAATCTCTAACAACGTCGGCTCTGTCAAGCTATTTATGAGCGCACTTCTCCGTTCACTTCAAAGAGTGTCCTTGTTCGTCGTGTTCTTTGGCCCTGTCGACGACCACGGCTCGCCTGTAATCTTTCGGTCGGTTTCAGTCCGACCCACACATCTCTTCGATCCCAGCTTCAGACCATAATTACTCGTCCGAACTCCCTCTCGCGAAGGAGCGGGATGCCCATTCACTAGGACGGCGTTCTACTACACGCCATTTCCGATTCCGAGCTGTCCCGCGTGCGAACCGAATTTGACCCACTCTGCATATTCCCAACCCTTCCGCCACATCCAGTACAACCGCACTCCCAGTCTGCGGGCCATGGCCACCTTGGCAATGTTCCGTTGCCGGCGCAGCGCCAGATGCAGGTACCGTCGTCTCCAGTCCGCATCGCATCGTGCTGCGGCTTGCGCTGCTTCCCCCAGCAAGAAACGCAACAAGGAACTGCCTTGCTTGGTGATGTGGCCTAGTCGTTGATGGCCCGCACTGGAGTCCTCGCACGGAATCAGTCCGACATAGCTGCCGATCTGCTTGCCGCACTGAAACCGCTCCACCGTCCCGATGATCAGCACGAAGGCCAGCGCCGTCAGCGGGCCCACACCAGGATGCGTCATGAGCCGCAGCGCCTCGGGCCACTTCCTGGCTTCCCGCTCGATCGCTGCGGTTAGCTCTTCGATGCTGGGGTTCATCCGGTCCAGCAGCTCCAGCAGATCTTTCCGGCGCCGCGAGGCCCACGGTGCGAGCGCTAGCTTTTCCAGCTGGGCTCGTCCTGCCTCGCTCCACAGCTTCTTCTTCCGTCGCTGGCCTTCGTTCATCGCCAGAGCCTGCAGTTGATTCATGATCCGCGTGCGCATCTGCACCAGGCGATGTCGATGCCAGAGCAGTTGCCGCAGATCCCGATTCTCCGCACTGGGTACCCAGATGCGCGGAAAATTATTTTCCCGCAGCAGTCGCAGCAGCAGTCGGGCGTCCTCCCGGTCGGTCTTCTGCTTGCGGACTCGCTTGGTTTTGATCTTCGCCGCATCGCCGATCCACAGCTCCATACCGAGTTCTGCCAGCAACCGCTCGAACCAGCGGGAGTAGCCCGTGGCCTCGATCCCGACTCGCACGCTGACTCCCCGCGTCGCCAGTTCCCGGTAAAACTTCTCGGCTTCTCCCGCACTGTGGTTCAATTGCCGTTCCTCATACTCTCCCGTTTCTGTGTCCACCAACGCGATGTACTGGTCGCTCGGGTGATAATCCACGCCTATAATGATCATGTTCGGCTCCTTTCTCCCGAGCCTTTGGTCATCGACAAACCACAGTCTACTCGGGTCTAAGGAGCCGACGTTGTTATGCAATCACTTGAATCCACATGTACGATTTCGGCGTTAGGAGAGACTAGATGACGCCGGTGGCTGGCGATTTCGAAACCATTCAATCGGCTGAGCTGCGTACTACTTGGACGTTCGCAGTTTGCTCAGATCGAATCGACTGCCGAGCTTTAAGGGTTCGGAAAAGTGAGAGTCAGGAATTGATTGGCATGGGCGCGCGCCCAAGTACCGTCGGGATCATAGCTTTTCATGCTGGAAGCGATCTCGGCGGTCTTGGCGCCGAGATCCTTTTCGTAAATCATGCCATTCTGATTGACGATGAAGGTTTTTACGCCTGAGGAGCGATAAACCGCGGGAAACGCGACGACAGCGAAGCCTCCGGTCATCTTGCCGTCGACGATGTAGTTCCGCGCGCCACCAAGCGTGTGCGAACCTTGCGCGGTGAGCATGAGGAAGTAGTAGCCGTGGAAGGGTGTGCGATCAGAGCGCTTGTAACTCGCCTCAGCCAGGTAAGGTCCGATGGGGTTCTTGTCCATATCGTTGCCGTTCTCAGGTGAAAAGAGGCCGTCGTGCCGGCGCGGCGAGCAATTCAGCTGTTGCGCATATTCGCCGTTTTGGGCTTCAAATTGATTTTCGGCGGCGATGATGCCGCGGAGCGCTTCCGTGGCATCCATTTCATTTTCGCCGATGCGCCGGAACATAATTTCGCGGCTGCCAAGATCGGAGTCGAAAAACCATGAGCCGTTGTGCTCTACGAGCGGGAACGGCACAGGCCAGTTTTCTGCGCCGACGTAGACCGTGGTCTCGTTGTCTGGCTCCGCGACGAGGCGGCGCATCTGCTCATACTTTTTCGCGAACGTGTCGTCCTGGGCGTAGCGCTCAGCCTGATCGTCGCTCCAAATCACGATGTCGCGAGCGCCGGGGCCGAGAATGGCCATCAGGGCCTTTTCATCATGATTGCGCGCCGCGTCGTAAAGAGCCTGTGCGGCTTCCTCAGGAGATGAAAAAGTCTTCTGCATCGCGTTAGGGACATTGTGCGCTGCGGCGTGGTGAGTGGGCGAAGGCTTAGTAGGAGCTGCTGTTTGCGGAGACGAGGTGTCTTGCGGTTGCGCGAGAATGGTTGACGCGGCAAAGACGAAGAGCAGCGCCACGATCGTGAAGGAAAATTTGGACGAGAAAATCTTCTTTGCATCACGCGACATTTTCATCTTCCTTTTTTTCTTCTGCACTTCCCTGAGTCTATCGCTACGAATAGCGTGAAAATGAGCCAGAGTCAGATGGTACTTCACGCGGGGCTAGCGCCGGCCACCGCCTCCGCCGTGGAAGCCCCCGCCACCGAAGCCGCCACCACGGAAACCTCCGCCACCGAAGCCACCTCCACGAAAACCGCCGAAACTCTGTTGGCCGCGAGCGGAAAAGCCCCGGCTTTCAGCGCCATGGCCGAAGCCGCTAAATGGGCCCGAGCGCAGACCTGGATTGCGACCGTCGAAGCCGCGACCGAAGCCCTCGTCCGGACGGCCGCGATTTGCAAAACCCGGATGGCCGCCATAGTAGCGGCCACGATCCCAGTGATCCCAGCCGCGGCCCCCATAGTAACCGCCACCAAACCAGATTCCACCTCCCCACCAGTCGAACCCCCAGGCCGGCCATCCCCAGCCAAATCCCCAAAACGGACCGAGGCCAAACCCGACGCCGAAATAGAGGCCGGGGCCGTCATACCAAACACCGGGAACCCCCACCCAACCGGGCCACGGAGCGATGGGATAGCCGTATGCGACCCAAGGATCGTACGCGGGCACGTAGACGACCTGGGAGTCCGGATTTTTGGGCTCGATTGTGATGTAGCCCTGCTTGTCCTCAACCTTGATCTGGTCGTTGCTTTTGAGGATTTTGTGCTTTTTCGCCTGGCGGCGCATTTCCTGAATCGCGTTCGTAACGTCAGTGGGCTGATTGTAGTAGGCGTCGCCCAGTTCGGAGGTCCAGGAAAGATTTGTGGCTAAATTTTGAAGCACGGGAGGAAATGCAAGCAGGGACTTTACGCTGGGATCCCAGCTTTGCTTGTCGGCTTCGGTTGCGATTTCCTGAGGCGACAAATTGCGGCGAGGAGCGAGCCAGTCGTAGGCCTGAGCGATTTCCGATGGATACGCGGAAGCCGCGAGGACGGAGGCGACGAGCGGATCAGGGTAGAGCGCAATTGGCGCAACAAGTTGTTGAAGTTGTTCGGGATTTTCCTGTTGATACGGCCGCTTGGCGGGAGGTGGACTGGGAGCAGGTGGTGCGCCGGATGCTGGCGGGGGCGGCGCTTGCTGTTGAGTCTGATCCTGTGAAGCGGCAGCAAGTAAGGCACAAGCCGCGATAAATGTGAGACCCACAGTTATTATGCGCAGGTTGAGTAGGCTCATCTTATCACCAAAATAAAACCAGATTCGGGCAGTGCCCCCCCCCCCCCCGGGGCCCACCACTACGATGCCACGGGAGGTCAAAATGATTCGCGATTTCTTCGGCTACCATCAATTCTTTCAATGGCTTTGAACGATTGCCACGGTCCGCCGCGTGACATTGTGAACTGGAGTCTTCCCCGGGGAGCATGCAAATGCTCGGACGATTCGTGGGCGCCTTGAGGGTAGGGCGCGTAGTTACGGCCGAGTAGGCCCGGGGAATTTCACCCCGAGCCTCTCACAGAACCGTGCTTGACAGTCTCCCGTCACACGGCTCGTGCCACCCAGTGAAGGTTGCTACCTTCCGTCCGAACCGCTCGGTTCCTCCTGTTGCCAGTTGACCGTATTGGTTAGGACGTGAGTGACCCGCCCCCTTCGCTCCACGGGAATTGCCCCGCTTCTTCGCTACTATAGGGCAGTCCGACCCTGAGACTCCGCATCCGTACTCTCGCCCTCGTGGTTGCTTCCACTTGGAGCTTCTCCGTTGGCATCGGTGTCTCAGGTTCCCACGTTCCGCTCAACCGCCTCTTTGGCAAGCTCAGGCCACCTCTCATGCCGGATGCCGCTCCGCCCGTAAACAGGTTTCGTCGGAGCTACTCCCGCAGTAACTAACCCCCCGCGGTTTTGACATCGTCTTTAACGTTTCGACACTTCAGCAGTGGTTCCCTTGCGGTCCTCTTCTTGCCGGTCACCTGACCTGGTCGTTGCCAGGCCTTTTCCTTCCGCGTTCACGACCCTAGCTTTTGGCTACAGCCGCCGAAGGTGGTTTGGAACCTGTTCCTGTAAACCGATTCCGAGGGGCCTACCCTCATCATATTCGGTTCTTGTTCATCGACTCGCACATTTGCTTGACGCTTCCTTCAGACCTCGCCTCGCGGTGATAGCCCTTGCGTCATCGCTAACCCTTCACCTCCATCAGGTTGGGTAGAGGATTTGCACCTCCTAGCTGCTGAACATGCCCGGCATACAACGTAGTCGCTGGCGCGACGGACGCTTCGCGTGCTATGCTCCTTGCGTCATGCTGCAACGTAGCGCCTTTAACAGCGATTTTCGCTTTTCTCTGTTTTTCCTAAGCCAAGCAAAATCAATAGACTACAGAGGAAAAAAGATTCAATTCCCATAGCCGTTAGATCGGCTGAAGCCACTAGCCCGCATCCGCCGCAACCGCCAGCGCCCACCTTCAAACGGCTCTATCGAACGCGCGCAGAGCACCTCGCCCGACTTCGCGCTTTTGTGAAAACGCGCCTCCGATAGAGCACTAGCGTTTACCAGATGGGCCAATCACGCTGCTCTTTTTTGATAAGCTTTTGCGAAAGCACTGAAGCATGATTCGTTGCGAAGGAGAAGAAAAACATGATTACTAGACTAAGCCTCGTCACCATCCTGGTGCACGACCAGGATGAAGCGCTCCGTTGGTTCACGGAGATCCTTGGTCTCAAAAAGTTGCAGGATGCAAGCTATGGGAGCGGGTCGCGATGGTTGGTCGTCGCACCTCCCGAGCAGAGCGACTTCGGTATCGTTCTTCAGAAGCCTGATCCCGCGGAACACGGCGCCGAACGAGCGCGCATGAAGATGGAACAGATCGGCAAGGGAACCACATGGGTGTTTCGCGCCGATAACCTTGACGAGACTTTCCAGGTACTGAGCGATCGGGGCGTAAAGTTTCTGAGTCCACCCAAGCCCTTGCCATGGGGCAGGCAGGCGATGTTCGAGGACTTATACGGCAATCAATACGCCCTGATGGGCAAGTAGGCTAGGCCCGCTTTCTGGGCGTCGGCTTATTGGAAACATCGGTACTAGCCGCCAACTTTCCGATAGGGCGTTTACCAGACTTAGTGCGCGAATTGAAGGTCCGCACAGAATGACGCTTGCTAGTCAATTAGATCACTGGACCTGTTAATTCTGACACTTCCTGATACACGAAACCCTTGCTATCAATGCACCACCCGCCGTGGAAGCGGTCGAGTCAGCTCAAGCGGGTCAAAAGTAACTGCCCACGCGGGGTGTCACCGGATCAGCGTCTCGCACGGAACTTGATCCAAGCTCCCGGTGCCTCGGGTTCCGATGTCCGCGCTCACCCTAGCGGCGGGATTTTTCCGAAGTTGCAGCCAGAGCAAAGCGCCACCCTGGAGCTTAGGCACGAGCATGCAAGCGCAACCTGCCGGCCGGATGCAAGCCGCAACTCGCGAACTCGGTGAGATTACAATTGTCGACATCAAAGGGCGGATCACGATCGGCGAAGGGAATGTGATGCTCCGCGAAATTATGGTCGGCCTCTTGGAAAAGGGCAAGAAGCATGTCCTTTTGAATATGACGGACGTCTCCCACCTTGACAGCGCCGGTATCGGAGAGCTTGTTTGCTCGCACACGAGCGTCCGCAAGCAGGGTGGTCAATTGAAGCTTGCCAATGTTAGCAAGAAGGTCCAGGAGCTTTTGCAAAAGACGATGCTGTCAGCGGTCTTCGACATTCATCAGGACGAGACCGGCGCCGTGAAATCGTTCGGCTTGGCCTCCAAAGCGGCTGGGTAGATCTGGAATCATAGGTTCACTTTCTCCTTCTTATTGAAAAGGCCAGTTTCCGATTAATGCGGTGATCTCAATGGGTCGATGCAACACTAAGCTTCAACCCACCTGGCATTGAAAACAAACCCCAAAATCGCTTGCTAGGGTTAGACCAGCCGGAACGCTGCCCTGGCTAGGTTTTGTCCCAGTGAAAGCGAACAAGTGGTTCTCCCGCGGAAGCATTGCCGAATCAGCACACTGGATGGTGTTGCATCGACCGGTTGAGCTGGCAGCGTTAGAACGTAGTCGCTGGCGCGACGGACGCTTCGCGTGCTATGCTCCTTGCGTCATGCTGCAACGTAGCGCCTTTAACAGCGATTTTCGCTTTTCTCTGTTTTTCCTAAGCCAAGCAAAATCAATAGACTACAGAGGAAAAAAGATTCAATTCCCATAGCCGTTAGATCGGCTGAAGCCACTAGCCCGCATCCGCCGCAACCGCCAGCGCCCACCTTCAAACGGCTCTATCGAACGCGCGCAGAGCACCTCGCCCGACTTCGCGCTTTTGTGAAAACGCGCCTCCGATAGAGCACTAGCGTTAATCAGATGGGATGAGAAGGCCGGTCTCCAGCGGGATGCGATACGCTCCCAATGATCGACGCGCTCGAAGCGCACGAGAAAAGGAGACCGGCTATGAAAAAGACTAGCACTGTTCGGGTAGATGGAAACATGATTTTCAAAGGACACAAGCTCACGATTGGTCTGGACCTCGGCGATCGCTGGTCGTTGTACTGCATTTTGGATGAAGCGGGCGAAGTGATTCTGGAACAGAAACTAGCGACGACAGCGGAAGCGATGCAGCAGACCTTTGCGAAGTTCCCGCGAAGTCTCATCGCGCTGGAGACCGGAACCCATTCCCCTTGGGTCAGCCGGCGGTTAGGGGAGTTAGGACACCAGGTGCTGGTGGCACACGCGCAAAAGGTGCAATTGATTACCAAGAGCACTCGCAAAGATGATCGACATGATGCGCGAACCCTGGCACGGCTGGCGCGGATCGATCCCGAGCTGTTGGGGCCGGTGCGGCATCGCAGCGCCAAAGCACAAATTCATCTGACGGTGATTCGCGCCCGGGCGGCACTGGTCAGCACGCGCACGGCACTGGTGAATGCCGCACGCGGGTTAACGAAATCCTATGGCCAGCGACTGCGGAAATGCGGCACCGAGCAGATGAATCGGGAGATCGCCCAAGGACTGAGCCCAGAGTTGCGCGAGGTTCTGGAGCCGTTGCTCCAAGAAGTCGAATCGTTGAACGAGCGCATCCAGGAATATGACGCACGGATGGAGAAAATCGCCAGAGAGAGCTATCCGCACGTCGCGTTGCTCAAACAGGTGAAGGGAGTAGGAACGCAGATCGCGCTGACGTATGTGCTGACCCTGGAAGATCCGCAGCGCTTCCGGAAGAGTCGGGATGTCGGCTGTTTTCTGGGGTTGCGACCTGGCCGTCGCAACTCGGGGCAGAGCGAACCACAGAAGCACATCAGTAAAGAAGGAGACCGCTATTTGCGGACCATGCTGGTGCAAGGCGCACATTATATTCTGGGGCCCTTTGGAGAAGACAGTGATCTACGGCGGTGGGGACGGAAGCTGGCGGAGCGTGGAGGAAAAAATGCCAAGAAACGAGCGGTGGTGGCGGTGGCCAGAAAGCTCGCGGTCCTGCTGCATCGGTTGTGGGTGAGTGGAGAGGTATACGAACCGCTGCGCAATAGCCAGCAAGCGATGCGTGCGGTGGCCTAGAGAGAAGAGCTTCCCATAAAACAGGGGATGCTAGGGGTCGAGGGAGTTGGCAATCGTTGTTCCTAGGCGATCCTGGCGCGAAATTTCTCGGGGGAAAACTGGGAAAGGCAGGAAGAAAGAGAAAAGGAGCAAAAAAGAGAGCAGGGAGATTCGATCCAAGAGCCGAGCTGGACCGCCGAGATCAGGTGACTGCGACCAAGTCCTGGCCCAGTTTCCTTCGCAAGGGGGAAACAGAGGTCGATAATCAGGTAGCAGCACCTACTGAATCGAGTACACCCAACTTGCACCGAGCGACAATCGCTCAAAAAAAGAGTGCGGATGGAAGGGTGGCAACAGAGGCGGCTTGGCTCAAGGGAACAATCTGGAAAAAGAAGAAATGAAGAAGAAAGAAGAAAAAGAAAGAAAAATGAAAGAAATGGCTTGACACTCACCGGCCTTCTCATGGAAGGACCTGGCGGCTTGTCGCACAGACTCTTCGACCTCGCCTTTCTCGGGTTATCCTACATCGAACAATTCGCCCAACTTCTCTGCTGCCTCCCGCTCATCTCTCGTGAACGTGCAGGTCACCGTCACACCGTTCGCGCTATGACCAAGGCGGCTCAACTTGCGGCGTACATTGCTGACCGCAAGGAAGGTCTCGTGCACTCGCGTCGAGCCCCCAGGGCTGCGAAGAGCAAGTTTGCCGCCTCTGGGGGTAGCTGGCCTTACAGCTTTCAATTGCTAATTTGCACGCCGATCACTGAACCACTGACAATTATTTCCACACGGCGGTTGAGCTTCCGCCCGGCGGGTGTGCTGTTGTCGGCGATCGGGTTGGATTCACCCAGCCCTTTGGAGGTGATGGTGTCGGGTGATAGTCCCTGAGTAATCAGGAACGTCCGAACCGTGTCGGCTCGCTGCTGAGAGAGCGTCATGTTGAAATCGGCGGTCCCGGTAGTGTCGGTATAACCCTCGATCGCCAGGTTCAATCCCGGATGCGCTTGAATGATCCCGGAAAGCTTCGCTAGCTTCAGTTGTGCGTCGCTGCTCAACGCGTACTTTCCCGTCTCGAACAGCACGTCGGCCATGTTTACCACGAGGCCGCGCGGCGAATCTGTCGTCTGCAACACGTCGTTGAGTTGACGCAAGAGCTCCGCACGCAGGGCCTCGGTTGCCGCTCGGGCGCGCGCCGCTTCGTCCCTGGCCGCTTGTGCCTTGGCTTGCAGCGCCGCTTGTTGGGCTGAAGCTTGCGCTGCCTGGGCCGCAGCCTCTGCCTTCATTTGGCCTTCTCGTGCCGCCGTCAATTCTGCCTGGCGGCGCGCTTCCTCGGCCGCCTGCGCGTCCGCAGCTGCCTTTGCCCGTGCCGCCGCATCTTGTTTTTCTTTCTCGATGCGTTCCGCTGTCTCGCGCCGTACGGCCAGGGCTCGGGCGTCCTCCGCGAACTGGATGGTCTGACGCGCCGCGGAGATCACCTGATTCTTGCCGGAGTCCTGGGTCAGGGCGTTTTCAGCCATCTGTAAACTGGATTGTGCTTTGGAGAAAATTTCCGGGGCGTACTGCTCGGCGCCGCGTGACTTCGCGATTTCCACGGCATTGCGCGCTTCATACATATCGAGCGGGATTTTCTTCAAGTCCGGCGTCAGGGCCAGAGGATTTCCTTGCTTGGTGTATTCGTTTCGCCTCATCAACTTGTAACTGTTGTCGGGATAGATTTTTCCCTTGGTATTTTTGCGGGTTTCGTTGACCAGCACCACGAGTTCGCTGGGGATATGAACCGCATAATACGGTTCCGCAGTAACGATCAAAGCAAAGGTCTGTGATTGCGCAGTGGCATCCAGTTTGCCTTGGCCCGTTTTGTCTATGGGAACCTCCCCGAGATTCGTCGTGGTTCCATCGGGAGTGACCGTCCACAACACATAGGTGAGAAACTCCGCGCCCAGCACGGTGGGTTGCGGCATTCCCGCCACTTTCAAGGAGACTTCTGTGCCGCCTTTCTTGGCCTCCACCCTGGCTTCACCGGTCGCCTGGGATGCGGCGGGCGTTGCCACCATGGAGACCTTGGTGCCGCCGCCGCCGACCGGATAGCCGATCGCGGCGACGGTACCGCTGATCACATTTTCCGATGGCTCCGCTGGCTCTGTTTGCTGTGTTTGTGCAATGCAGACTCCTGCCGTCAATGCTCCCCACAGCAACACTACAATCATCTTTTCAACGCGTTGCATCTCGTTCTCCTTAGAAGGAACCTCTTGTTTCCAGCTCGCGCCCCAGCATCACAAACGCCAGCCCGCTCTGAACGAATTCGACTGGGTGGGCGCCAGACCCCAAGTGTTGAATTCACGCGCGGACGGGGAGCCTTCGACAGTCTAATAACCGAAGGCACATTGGGTGAACTGGCAAAACTACCAATAAGCACGCGAATCGTTCGGCCGTCCAGCGTTTGCCCGACCAACAACGGATTCGCGTGCCTGAAGGAACTGTGCTCCGGATTTATTCGCGCGATGCGCACGGTAACAAAATCCTTATGTTCGCTGCCCGGTCCCGTGGATATTTGGATGGTGCCGATGGAGGGTCGGAAAATCGAGTAACTGAGGCACGAAAACCACTTGTACGATTACAGCTGCGGCTTCAAAGGGTCGGTGCAACACTTGCGCGCAGTTTACTCGCTGGAGTCTGATAGCCCAAAGTTTTTCGCGGGCGTTGATTGAGCCGCAGCGCGATCTTGTCCAGTTGGGATTGCGTGTAGCCGGAAAGGTCCGTTTTCTTCGGCAAGTATTGTCGCAGCAAGCGGTTGGTGTTTTCGTTGGTTCCTCGTTGCCAGGGGCTGTGCGGATCACAGAAGTAGACTTTCACATTCGTCGCTACCGTAAATGTTTTGTGTTTAGCCATCTCCAGCCCGCGATCCCAGGTCAACGAGCGCCGCAGGGATGTGGGAAGCCTGGCGGAAAAGCCGCCAAAGCCAGAACTAACCAACAGCGGTTTGCGGCGACGCAATTTGTGTATGAGGCTGAACAGGACCGCTACATCTGTCCTGCGGGCAAGCCGTTGCTCTACGAAGGCCGTGACGAGGGCGGCGGCATCAGCTATCTCAAATATAAAGCGGCCGCGGAGGATTGTAAAAACTGCTCATTGCGAGCGGCCTGCTGCGGCGGCAATCAAAAGCACAGCCGATCGATTGTGCGCAGCAGGGAGAGTCCGGTGATGAACGCGTTTCGGGAGAAGATGGCCACCGAGCAAGCTCAGGCTGTCTACCGCCGCCGCGGACCCATCGCCGAGTTCGTGCATGCTTGGATTAAAAGTAAGCTGGGACTGCGGCAGTTTCATGTGCGGGGTTTGAGCAAAGTCCGAGCGGAAATGTTGTGGGTGTGTTTCACCTTCAACGTGCAGCAATGGATCCGTCTCGGCCGAGCACCCGCAATGGCTCTCGCGAATTGAGCAAGCCGGAATCCCGGGTGACCGCGCCGGGAATAAATATCAACACAACAGTACAACAGTACAACAGTCAACCGACGCTTCGCTGGATGTGTTTTTTCACAGCTTCCCGGCTTCGTCGGTACTGCGAGCCTCTCCGCCATCCCAAACGGCCCGGCCTTTCTCTCACGCGCTGCCAGTTGATCCCTACTGCCATCACCGCTGGGACTTCCCGTGTTGCGCATGCTCCACTTTGCCTGCATGCCGTCGCTAATACCCCGGCAGGTCGCATGGAATTTGTTCGCTCCTACCATTCCATTCGCTTCGGCCTTCCCCGTAACCGGGGCGGGTCGGCTCCTGCATTACGCTTTTCGAGGCCTGCTCAGCGTTCACTCACGTTACGGCCTGCATGCTCGCCCAGTCGCCTATGCGACCCTCTACACCGAAGGCTTCAGCAGCTTCGTTGCCTCCGCCGCTGCTTCGATTGCTACCGGGTGGAGCGAACCAGTTCCCGGGCGGGTTTACCCCCGCTGTGGACCACCGCCTTTTCACGGCGCACCCGGTAAGGGCGTTAGAACGTAGTCGCTGGCGCGACGGACGCTTCGCGTGCTATGCTCCTTGCGTCATGCTGCAACGTAGCGCCTTTAACAGCGATTTTCGCTTTTCTCTGTTTTTCCTAAGCCAAGCAAAATCAATAGACTACAGAGGAAAAAAGATTCAATTCCCATAGCCGTTAGATCGGCTGAAGCCACTAGCCCGCATCCGCCGCAACCGCCAGCGCCCACCTTCAAACGGCTCTATCGAACGCGCGCAGAGCACCTCGCCCGACTTCGCGCTTTTGTGAAAACGCGCCTCCGATAGAGCACTAGCGTTAATCAGGGACTGACGGCGCGACTGGTGATAATGCCTGTGGTTGTCGAAAAACTCGCTCGCTGTTGAGGATTTCTGGGCTGAAGTGATAACCTGCGGGGGAGTATCGCGCTTTCTTTTTCTATCTCAGATCGGAATCGTGGCCGATTCTAAAGATCTCAATTTCAGGAAGCGAGCGAGTCGTTTCAGGTTCTGTGCCGTAGCTGCCAAATAGAACTGTTCGCGAACAAACTTCATTCTCCGCAAGCCCACCCTCCGCAGCCCGATCTGGTTCTTCAACTCTGCAAAGAGTGCTGCTACTTTCCTGCGGTGGCATTGCGCTCTGCCGAAGGCCGGAAGTTTCGCCCGTTCACGCGCCCGTTGCCGTGCAGGTTCGTGGACATGTACGGCGACCTGTCGATAGTGCCCCTTGGTGCATTGTGCTTTTTGTGGGCAGTCGCGACAGCGCTTTCGCGTGGCCACGTAAACATGGGTTCGATTTAGGGAATTGACACCGACGTAGGTAAGCCGCTTTCCTGCGGGACACTGATCACTGTTCGTTTCTCGAATGTAGGTGAACTTTTCGATGCCATACAAGGTGCTTTTGGGAGCAGGACTCTCTTTCACGCGGATATAGGGGGTGATGCCTCGTTCCTCGAGCTATGTCAAAAGCTCGCCGTTCCCATAGGTCGTGTCGGCGGCAACAGATTGTGGAAAGCGCCCTCGCCTCTGCGCTGACCGCGTGATCATCTCGCGAGCTGCGGCACTTTCCTGACTCAACCGGGCGGCCGTCGCTTGCACACCAAGAATTACGCAGCTCTTGTTGTCGATCAGATAGTTGTTGAAGTACCCCAGTTCCGCCGGACGGCTGCCCTTGGTCGAATAAGTCGAATCCGGATCCGTTGTCGATACCTGGTCTTGTTGATGGGCCGGCTCTTTGGCCGGGTTCTCTTGTTCGAGATCCGTTAAATACTCGCGAACGGTGCGTTTCACGTGAGCTGCTTGCCGCAGTTGCTCCCGCGGGATGCGGCTCAACCGGCTGGCGTTCGCCGGAATGAAGCTGCCATCCACGGACAGGTGCTCGCCCTCGACTAATCCAGCCGCCTGGCAGCGGTCCACGATCTCTTCAAAGAGTTGCTGAAACAGGTTGGACTCCAGGAAACGGTCATGACGGTTCTTGGAAAACGTAGCGTGATGCGGAATCTCCTGATCGAAACTGAGGCCGGTAAACCAGCGCCAGGCCAGGTGCATCTGCAGCTCCTCGACCAGTTTGCGCTCGCTGGTAACGCCATATAGATAGCCGATCAGCAGGATGCGCAGGAGGAGTTCCGGATCGATCGAGGGTCTGCCGGTATCGCTGTAGGAGTCTTTCAACTTCTCCCGAACGAAATCGAAGCGGATGTGCTGGTCAAGGAGACGGAGTAGGTGGTTTTCAGGAACCTGATCCTCAATGCGGAAGTAATAGAACAGCGACTCGGAACGGGCGTGTTGTCCCATCATAATCAGCAAGCCTCCGTGAATGGCGATGAAGAAAAGCATCTGCAGAACGCTCACACATATAGACGTTGCTGCTCGCTCTTCCGTTCAACGCCAAGCGCCAATCACGAAGACTTTTTCAACACCCACGCCTATTTACAACATGGATCGACCCAAGCTCGGATAACTGTTGGTAAATCGGGTGGGCCGAAATCCAGCTCCCTCGTTGCCACGGGCCCTCCCCTGTCTATATTGACAATACTCTCGATTTCAGCCGACGATTAATCTCTGACGAGCCTTTCGCTTGAGCGTGTGGTACGACCTCAGCCCTCTCCACCAGCCCCAGCAGAACAAGTTCCGACATGCCATGAGGAGATCACAAACATGGGTCTATTTAATCCGAGCTATTTCCTGCACGCCGCAAACATCCTGCTGTTGGTAGCGTACAGCGTTCGCGACATTCTCTGGTTGAGGTTGTTTGCGGTCGCGGCCTCGCTGATCTCGCTGCCGTATTTCATCCTGCAGCCGGAACCGCTTTGGGAGCCAATCATTTGGAGTGGCGTGTTTGCGGCGATCAATTCGTTCCAGTCCTGGCGTCTTTTTATGGAGCGACGTCCTGTGAAATTGGCGCCTGAAGAGGAAGAAATTCGTCGGCTGGTCTTCTCAGATTTGCCGTCGCGGAAAGTCCTGCAGATTCTGAGTCTCGGTGCGTGGGAAACTGTGGAAGTTGGCGAGCGAATGCTGGAGCGTGGCAAAAGTGTCGAGGCAATCGCGGTGATTGTTCGCGGGAAAGTGCGGGTCACGAGAGATGATCGTGTCTTGGGTGAGTTCGTCGCGGGCCACATTGTGGGCTCAGCGCTTCTCGTGAGTGGCGTCACATCCGATGTAGATGCCGTGGTAGTAGAGCCTGTCAGGTGCATGCGATGGGAGGTTGAGCCGCTGGAGCGTTACCTGGCCGCCAATCCCGAGACACGGATCGTCTTGCAAAAGCACCTCGCTCGTGATTTGGCCGGAAAAATGGTAGCTGCTGCTAAACTTTAGACCCATCGAGAAGCTACCGCCTAACTTTTGATAAATCGCTTACACGAGCAATCGGCCCCAGAAGTGGCAAGCTAACTCTCGGCCGAGTAGGCCCAGGGAATTTCACCCCGAGCCTCTCACAGAACCGTGCTTGACAGTCTCCCGTCACATGGCTCGTGCCACCCAGTGAAGGTTGCTACCTTCCGTCCGAACCGCTCGGTTCCTTCTGTCGCCAGTTGACCGAATTTGGTTAGGACGCGGGTGACCCGCCCCCTTCGCTCCACGGGAATTACCCCGCTTCTTCACTACTTTGGGGCAGTCCGACCCTGAGACTCCGCATTCGTACTCTCGCCCTCGTGGTTTCCTCCACTTGTGGCTTCTCCGTTCGCATCGGTGCCTCAGGTTCCCACGTTCCGCTCCACCGCCTCTTTGGCAAGCTCAGGCCACCTCTCATGCCGGATGCCACTCCGCCCGTAAACAGGTTTCGTCGGAGCTACTCCCGCAGTAACTAACCCCCCGCGGTTTTGACATCGTCTTTAACGTTTCGACACTTCAGCAGTGGTTCCCTTGCGGTCCTCTTCTTGCCGGTCACCTGACCTGGTCGTTGCCAGGCCTTTTCCTTCCGCGTTCACGACCCTAGCTTTTGACTACAGCCGCCGCAGGTGGTTTGAAACCTGTTCCTGTAAACCGATTCCGAGGGGTCTACCCTCATCCGTCAAGCAGTTGCGCACTACTCAGCATTTTCTCCTTTCGTGCTCGTGGCACACATAAGTCGCGTAATCGGAAACTTGCTTTCGGGCGGAATGCGATTTTCCGAGTAGCGCGCCAACGGGACACGAGCCGGGTTGCACCCATGGCCTGTCGCCAATTCTGTGTTGGATTCGCGATGCGACCTGCGCCGCGCGACAACTCAGCATTTGAACGCGATGGCTATAATCCACGAGCAGTATTGCGGGGGCGAGCGAGGTTGTGCGGAGGGTTCTTCGCGCCCAGCGCGATCATTCGATCGGCGCAGGCTCGTCGGGGAACCGACCCACTATCGAGAAAGCGATTGCAAAAACGAGGACGCTGAAAACAATCACCGCAAAAATGACCGGGGCCAGATTCTCCGCGCCCGGAACACCGTATTGCATCGGAAGCGTCGCCAACACGCCGGCGGCAAGACCGCGAGGAATAGCGGCGCAGAGGAACCAGAAATCCTTTTTCCCCAGTTCCATCCTCCTTGTCGAGACCAGTACGGCGGGCATCCGGAACGCCATGAGGAACAGTACAGCGACGGCCGCCAGGGCAATCTTCTTCAGATCTGTCGGGAACATTAGGCCAATCAGAAAAAAGAAGAACGACTTGATCAGGAACGTCATCTGGTCTTGCATGACCTTGATCGTCTCTGTTGTAGCAAATACGTGTCCCTGGGCGCCCGGAAACAGGCGTGGCACGATAGACGAAGCGTTACCGACCAAAAGTGACGCCACCAGGACCGCCATGGCGCCATTTCCCCCAAACAAATCGGTGATGCCATATAAAGCAAGCATGGACGCCAGAAATACCGTGTAGCCGTGAGGCTTGTCCCGCATCGAAGGTATTCCGGGGATTAATAATGCAGCGGCAATCACGCCTACGGTCACGCCAACACCGAGTTCTCGCGCGAGGGTAACGAACGGGCGAGAAAGATCCGCACTGCCGCTCACGACTAGATCGATGATTACCATCGTTACCACGACAGTAAGCGCGTCAGTCGCAGAGGACTCAACCTCCAGCATCCGCGCTATTCTGCTGGGCACGCGGGCCATCGCCATCGTCGGCATGATGATGACCGAACTGGTGCCGGCGACTATGGCGCCTACCATTACCCAAACTAAGTACGGCGCGGGGCGTACATAGCCAAGCTTTGTAAATAACCAAAGGAACCCGCAGATTGCGATCAGAGAGAAAACGAATCCCGACAAACCCAGAAAAATACCCCGGGGTGCGGCCGCCGCCAACTCGGTAAGTTGGAGACGAAACGCTCCGTTTGACAGAATCACTGTCAAGGCGATGGCGCCAAAAAACGGGATGCCGGGCGTAATAAGGCCTGACTGGATGAGACCGGACACGGGGCCTGCGAGAACACCAGCGAGCACCAGCCAAACCACGTCCGGCACGCGCGTTCGCGCGAAGATGAACTCTCCAAGCGCCCCAAGGAGAAGGATTCCGGCAATCTCAACCACCAGCTTGACGACAGGAGTCATTTTTTGGCCAGCATTCGGATGGCGCGCCGCCCCGAATGAGCGGACGCCTTTATAACATGAACACCGACGTAGGTCCCGATAAGTCGTAACCGGAAAAATGGATTCTGGGTCGATTTCACTTCTCCGATAAGGGTTACCGGACATCTGGTTTTCGGTCAATTCCACTTGTCCGATTTCGGTTAATCAGGAGTTGGTACCGTTCTAGCAAGCAGTCGAGCGTGGTTCATACTGGTTACCTCGGCCAATCCTATCGGGACTGACCGGCGAGGCTGATCGGGCCCCAATCCGCAAAAAAAAGTCGTTAGAAACTCTGCAAAGAATTGCTGCGCCTTCGTTCTCAGGATGATGCCTGCCGTGGCGTGCATGATTTGGCGCAGGAACGCGCGGGCGAGCTGATCGTCACATTAGGAGGATTCGTCCATGAATCAGAAATTGAATCTCGGTCTTTCCCTCGTCGCTGGCCTACTTGGCGGCATCATGTCGTACAGTCTGCCTCTCCGAGTCTTGCGCGCGCAGGAGCAGGCCCCGCCGCCGAAAACGATCACAGCGCAGCGATTCATTCTCACGGATGAGCAAGGCATCACCGCTGGCGTCTTTGGCCTCAAAGATGGAAAGGCCAACATCACCCTCTTCGATTCCACGGGCCGTGTGATATGGAGCACTGAGGTTAGGCCAACAGCCGTCCGACAATAACAGTTGAGTACTGAATGCGAAATACCGTGAAGCGGCGCGCCGGGAAAGCGTTTGTTCTCCTTACGGGGACCTATCATCGAAGGCGCGTACCCGAAATCTTGAAAATCCAAATGGACGGTTACGTTAATCAGGAGTTAACCCAATTGAACAGGTGCGACTATTAGCATCGCGTGCTTCGTGTGCTTCCTGCGAAGGATTCGTCATTCGTAGCGCAGAGCGATCAACGGATCGACGCACGTTGCGCGCCGGGCGGGTATGTAGCATGCCACCAACGCAAAGGCCATAAGCGCGGCGGTTACAAGCGCGTATGTCTCCGGATCCGAGGGCTTCACTCCAAATAAGAGACCGCGCATCAGCCGCGTCAGACCAATCGATCCAGCAATCCCCAGCCCGACTCCAATTAATGTCAGACGCAGCCCCTGGTGCAGCACCATGCGCAGGACGTTCCCCGGCTGCGCGCCCAACGCGATGCGCACGCCCATCTCGTGCGTTCGCTGACTGACGGAGTACGCCATCACGCCGTAGATTCCCGCCCCTGCCAACAGCACCGCGAGCCCGGCGAATCCGACCAGGGCGCCCGCATTGAATCGCTGCGAGGCAATCTCCGCGGCGAGCACGTCATCCATCGTCTGCACGTTGTAGATTGGCAGGTTCTTATCGAGATCGCTCACTTGCTTGCGCACGGCGGAGACCAGGCGGAGCGGATCCATCGATGTGCGCAGCACAAGCGTCATCGCGAATCGCGGATATTGCAACGCCGACACCGTCACTTCCGGAATCGTGTTGCTTGCGAGGCCCAGCTCTCTGGTATCGCCAATCACTCCGACGATCGTGGCTGTCTGCGGCCCGTCGGTTCTGGCCCCCACGTCCCCGTCGAATCTCTTGCCGACGGGGTCTTCCTTTTTCGAGAAATACCGGCGCACAAAAGCCTGGTTTACAACCACGGAGTTTGGAGCATTCGCGCCGTCGCGCTCATCGAGAAAACGGCCTTCAACCAATGGCACTCGCAACGTCGAAAAATATCCCGTCGTCACCGAGTTGACGCTCGCTGTGGGAACGTTCGCCATGGAAAAGTCCGGTCGAGGCTGTCCCTCAATTCGTATCATCGAGAACATCGTGACGCCCCGCAGCGGAATCCAAGCCGTGACTCCGGCTGAGACGACGCCCGGAAGAGCCTGTAGCTTCGCCACAAGCTGCTCAAAAAAAGCGCGCTGCTGGTCAAGGGATTGGTATTGATTTCGCGGCAGCGCAACTCGCGCGGTCAGCACCCCATGCGGATCGAACCCCGGCTGGATCGCAGTCAGTTGACGGAAGCTCTTTAACAGCAGGCCCGCTCCGATGAATAGCACGAAGGAAAGCGCAATCTCTGTCACTACGAGCGCTCGTTGCGTGCGCCGCGCGCCGGTGCTCGCCCCGCTACTCGTAGCGCCCTCTTTCAATGTGTCGTTCAGCGAGACACGAAACGCGGCCAGTACTGGCGCCATCCCATACAAGATGCCGGTGAGCAAAGACATGCCGAGCGTGAACGCCAGCACGCGCCGATCGAGTTGCGCACTTTGCAAGTGCGGAATACTCGCCGGCGCAAACCGCTGAATCAGCCGGATCGTCCAGCCTGCCAAGAGGAGTCCTGCAACGCCGCCAGCCAGCGCAATCGCTGAACTCTCCGTCAACAGAAGCCATGCCAGCCGCCAACGTCCCGCGCCCAGCGCGGCGCGAATGGCCACTTCCTTTTCACGCGCGACCGCCCGCGCAAGCTGCATATTGGCCACGTTCGCGCAGGTTATTAGCAGCACGAAGCCGACCGCCCCGAGTAGCACGAGCAGCGCCGGCCGCACGTTGCCGACCTCTCGATCGTGGAGCGAAATCACTTGCGCCTGCGCGTCTGCCAGTAGCAGCGTTCCAGTCGTCGGCAGGCTACTAATGACCCGCTCGTTGATCGCATTGAGTGCAGTCACTGCGACGGACACCCTCGCGCCCGCGCGCAGCCGAGCCACGACCTGCATCATCTCAATCCTTAGCATTACCTGCCCGTTCGCCACTTGTATGGCGTTATCCGCAAATTGAAAGCAAACCAGCAGGTCCGCGGGGCTGTTGTCCAGAAATTCGAAATCGCGCGGCAGCACTCCTACAACCATAAAGGGAGTGTCGTCTAGCGCGATGACTCGTCCGACCACCTTGGGGTCGGAGCCAAAGCTCGACCTCCATATCGTGTCGCTCAACAGCACGGCCTTCGGCCCACCAGGGCGGCCTTCCTGCTGGAGAAAGTTGCGCCCAAGCTGCGGCGTTACGCCCAAGACGTCGAGGAAACTTGCGGTGATCTGCGCGCCCCGCACGCGTTCTGGGAAGCTCGCGCCAGTCAACGTATATTCGGCGGACGGCACATATGCTGCTATGTTCTCAAACACGTGACTTTGATCACGCCATCCCGCATAGATATTCTGGAAAACGAAGTTCCGTCCCTGATTTGGTAAAAAGTTCGTCGCCCAGACCAGTCGGCTCGGATCGCGATAGGGCAGCTCGCGGAAGAGCACGGCATCGACCAAGCTGAAGATGGCTGTATTCGCGCCGACGCCGAGGGCGAGCGTGAGAATGGCGACGACGGTGAAGCCTGGCGATTTGCGGAGCATACGCAGGCCGAAGCACAGATCCTGCGCTAGCTCTTCGAGCCAGCGCATCGTCCAAACCGCGTGCGTATCTTCACGCACGCGCCTTACGTTGCCGAACTTCCGCATCGCGGCATAGTGAGCTTCCTCGGCTGACATTCCACGATCGATGTTGTCCTGCGTTTCGCACTCAATGTGGTTGCGAATATCTTGGTCAAGATCGTCCCGCCTGCGTTTGCGGCGTCTCATGTTTCGCCCTCCCCTTGCGCGAGACGTTCTTCAGTAGACATCCTAGGTGAGGGTAGGTCGGACCCAATAGAATGTCAAGGCGAGCAAATCGGGTTAGTTATGCCGCCAACTCCTGATTTAGTCGCATAACCGGAGAAGTGCCGCACAAGTACTTCAAATGTACGGTAAGCGTTAATTAGGACTTGGCGATTATCTCTCGATTGTCATTTTTGACAGTACCGCCACGTGTGACTGAAGTTGCAGTATGCACCAACTAGGATAGGTGTGTCGGATCGCTCGGTGACGAGGAGGCATGATCTTCATGTGGAATGAGACGAAATTCTGGCAAGCGTACGGTCTATTTCGGCTGCTCGGAATACTCCTGCTCATTTTATCCGTGACATTTACTATCAAGGCCCAGCAGACGACTGGTATGCCGTGTTCCACCAGCGCCACGACAACCATTGACGGCAAGTACGTGCCATCCCCGCCGTCCGCTTTCGGCGGCGTCATCAACCTCAATGCCACCGATTCGAAACCTTGCTGGCCTGCACAAATCGTGCCGCCGAAGGGCGCACCGAACGTCCTCCTTATCATGACGGACGATCAGGGCTACGGCGTGAGCGGCACATTCGGTGGCGTCATCCCGACTCCTACGATGGATCGGATTGCAAAGATGGGCCTGCGCTACACACAATTTCATTCCACCGCGCTTTGCTCGCCCACGCGAGCTGCACTTATCACCGGCCGCAACCACCACTCCGTAGGGTTCGGGGTGATCGGGGAGTTGGCCACTGGCTACCCGGGCTATGACTCCATCATCGGACCCGACAAGGCTACCATCGGTGAAATCCTGAAGGAGAACGGATACGCAACGTCGTGGTTCGGCAAAGAGCACAACACCCCCACATATCAATACAGCGCCGCCGGGCCTTTTGATCAATGGCCCAGCGGAATGGGCTTCGAATATTTTTACGGATTCATGGGTGGTGAGACTGACCAGTGGACGCCGTATCTATTTCGCAATACCGAGCAGGTGTTCCCTTGGATCGGTAAACCCGGCTACAACCTAACGACAGATATGGCGGACGACGCCATCAAGCACATGCAGGAGCTCAATGCCTCCGCGCCTGACAAACCGTTTTTCGTCTATTACGTGCCCGGCGGCACCCACTCCCCGCACCAGCCGACCCAAGAATGGATCGACAAGTTCAAAGGCAAATTCGACATGGGTTGGAACGAGTTGCGCGAACAGATTTTTGCCAATCAGAAGCGCCTCGGCGTGATCCCTGCAAATACCCAGCTCACTCCGTGGCCCGATGTTCTGCCGAAGTGGGACACGCTACCTGCAGAGAACAAAAAGCTTTTTGCACACGAGGCGGAGGTGTTTGCCGCATACGCAGCGTATACCGATTATGAGATCGGCCGCGTGATTCAGGCCGTCGATGACATGAGCAAGCTAGACAACACACTGATCATATACATTAGCGGCGATAACGGTACCAGCTCCGAAGGAACTCTTCTCGGCACACCGAACCAAATGACGGCATACAACGGCATTCTGGATATACCCGTCGCCGAGCAGATGAAAGCGTATGACGTTTGGGGATCCGCATTAACGTACCCGCATATGTCGGTGGCATGGTCGTGGGCGTTTGATACGCCGTTCAAATGGACCAAGCAGGTAGCGTCACATTTCGGCGGCACCCGGCAGGGCATGGTGATCGCCTGGCCTAATCGCATCAAAGATGCCGGTGGCCTCCGGCCCCAGTTTCACCATATGATCGACATCGTACCGACAATTCTGGAAGCAGCGGGCATCCAGGCACCTACAATGGTTAACGGCATCGCCCAGAAACCGATCGAAGGCGTAAGTATGGTTTACACCTTTGATAAGGCGAACGCCAACGCACCCTCGACACGCACGACGCAATATTTCGAAATGATGGGTAACCGTGCTATCTACCATGATGGTTGGGTAGCCGCCACCACACCACCCGCTCCTCCGTGGCTGATGGGCACAACCAAACTGCCCGACGTGGTCAACGGGTACAAATGGGAGCTCTACAACATCGGCGACGATTATTCGGAATACAGCGACCTCGCCGCCAAGTATCCGGACAAGCTGCGTGATCTGCAGGAACTTTTCCTGGTGGAGGCGGAGAAATACAACGTGCTTCCATTAGACAATTCAGTCCTGCCACGAATCATTACCCCGCGGCCGAGCGCGACTGCCGGACGAACTCTATTCACCTACTCGGGTGAGATGGCTGGCCTGCCCATCGGCGATGCACCCAGCATTCTAAACAAGTCCTACACTGTTACCGCGGACGTGGAAATCCCACAAAGTGGTGCTGAGGGAATGCTCGTCACCTTGGGTGGCCGTTTCGGTGGCTACGGCCTATACCTGCTGAAGGGAACACCGGTTTTCACATACAACTTGCTCGACATGGCGCGTTTCCGTTGGGAAGGAAAGCAACCGCTGTCCCCTGGGAAGCACACAATTGTTTTTGACTTTAAGTACGACGGGCACGGCTTCGGCAATGGCGGAACCGGCGTTCTCTCCGTTGACGGCCAGCAAGTGGACAACAAGGCGATCCCGCACACCATTCCGTTCCTCATGTCGATTGACGAAACGTTCGACGTCGGCATTGATACGCGGACGCCGGTGGACGACAAGGACTACCAGGTGCCGTTCCGCTTTACCGGCAAGCTGAATAAGCTCACCGTAAATCTCAAGCCCGAGCCAATGAGCGCCGAAGAACAGAAGCGATGGGACGAGGCAACCAAACAGGTCAACCTGGCAGCAGAGTGATAGCAAGGCATCTATGAATCCAAGAAATGTGCCTGCGTGGGGCGCGGATTGGGCCTGGGGCCTGCCACTCATCGTACTGACCGTTGTTTTTCACGCCTACTGCCTCAGTCTAATCGCCCAGGATGTTTCCCGAAGACTGGATGGTAAGGGTTTGGCCAGGCATTTCTCGTCCAGCTCGATTCTTCTCGTTGGAGGGATGGCTCTTTGCGCCACCGTTCTGCACGGTATCGAGGGCGCTGTCTGGGCGGTCGCTTACTGTCTCTTGGGTGCCTCGCCGGACTACAAGTCTGCGATTCTCTATTCTCTGGAGGCCGTGACGAGTTACGGCCACGAGAATCTCGATTTAGCGTCACACTGGCGGATGCTGGGTGCCCTGGAAGCATTGAACGGTTGGATTCTCTTTGGCCTTACCGCCGCATTTCTTTTTGCCATAGTACAGAGAGCGTGGCCCGATACTCACTCGAAGCAGGTTTGACAGCATCGTCCGAAGAAGCCCTCGCAACAAGAGCTGCCCAACTCCTGATGAGTCGCGTAGTCGGACATGTGCCCAAAAACTCTTCCTTGCCCAAAATCTCTATCCCCTCGGGCTGTCGGAATCACTAAAAATTCGCCTGCCCAAAAGCCCGCTCGAGCCCGCCTCAAAAAGACTGATTCTGGGCAACGGAGTTGGCTTGGGGTCATCACCAGAAGGCGTTCTACCAGATTCGAGTCCACCCTCTCGCGCACGAGTTCCAACCTAGCGGACCTCGCTGCTTTGTGTCATTGAAATTCCGCCATGCTAGAATGCGCCCTGTTATTGGAAATTACGCGCGGTTCGGGAGCTCATGTTCCCGGCGACGGCAGTTGCGGTGCGCTTCGCCTCGATGGAGAGGTTTATGAACAAGAACGGCATCTCGGCGATGGTGACGCTATGCGTACTCGCGATGTCATATTTCACATGGGGGCAATCATCAGCTGCAAAGACGACGCTTTTCAGCGAGCTGGAAACGATTCATATCGAATCAAAGTTGCGAACGGTGGTATACGCCGCGCCGGAGCATTTCGAGGCGCCGAATTGGACGCGCGACGGTGCATTTTTTCTGTTCAACCAGGATGGACGGATATATCGCTTGCCCGCAGCCGGCGGAAAGCCGGAAGTGATTGACACGGGATTCGCCATCCGTTGCAACAACGATCATGGAATTTCGCCCGACTCAAAGTTCATCGCGATCAGCGACCAATCACAGGGCGACCATAACTCGATCGTTTACACGGTTCCGCTTGGCGGCGGAGCGCCTCACCGCATCACGCTGAACTCCCCTTCTTACTGGCACGGGTGGTCGCCGGACGGAAGCACGCTGGCATTTGTTGGCGAACGAAACGGCGACTTCGACATTTATTCGATTCCAGCTACGGGCGGCACGGAAACGCAGCTGACAACGGCTAAAGGCCTTGATGACGGCCCTGAATATTCGCCCGATGGAAAATATATTTACTTCAATTCCGTGCGCACCGGAATCATGCAGATTTGGCGCATGCGCCCCGATGGCAGCGAGCAAGAGCAGATCACCCGCGATGATTTCAACGATTGGTTCCCGCACATCTCTCCGGACGGAAAATGGATGGTTATTCTCTCCTACGATAAGGGCGTGACGGGCCATCCGCCGAATAAGGACGTTACGCTGCGGCTGATGTCCCTCGAGGACGGGAAGCTCAGCATTCTAGCCAAATTGTTCGGCGGCCAAGGCACTATAAATGTTCCGTCATGGGCGCCGGACAGCAAACGTTTGGCTTTCGTAAGCTATGAATTGAAGGCTGCTCCATCGAACTACTAGCTGCCCTGCGATTCTCGTTGCCGTCCTCGGATATTCGCTCGTTTTCACGGCGCTCAATTCAGCCGTGCCGATTCGCCAGCCAGTATCTGAAGAGAAAAATCTCGACATCGTTTCTATCACGGCCGACAATGCAGTCCGTCGAGCGCGGACTATGTCTGCAAGAAAGGACAACGAATGAAGCCTCTAACACGCAGGACGTTCATGCGGATCGGTGCAGGCTCGGTGGCTGTCGGAGCGACTTCCAAGATCAAGCTGCTGGAGCCGGCTGTGCTTTGGGGTGCCGGCCGCGCGGTAGCGCCGAGCGATCGCGTCCGATTCGCATCCATCGGCACGGGCACGCGCGGTTGCGAGCTTCTCGACGCATCGCTCGCGGTGCCCGGCGCGGAATGCGTCGCAGTGTGTGACCTGTACGACAGCCGGCACGAGGCGGCGCAAGAAGCCGTGCGGAAGAACGTCCCGGCAACGCGCAATTATAAAGAGATTCTCGATCGCAAGGATGTGGATGCAGTGATCGTTGCGGTGCCTGACCACCAGCATCGCAGAGTGGTCGTGGATGCTTGCGCGGCCGGTAAAGACGTTTACTGCGAAAAACCGATGTCCCATGCCGTGGAGGACGGATTCGCGATGGTGGATGCAGTGCGAAAAGGAAATCGCATGATGCAGGTCGGCAGCCAGCGCGTCAGCTCCATCGTGTACGAAAAGGCGCGCGAGCTTTATTCGTCGGGGGCGCTCGGCGAGGTTTTCCTGATCGAGGGATCGTCAAACCGGAATTCGCCCAGCGGTGCGTGGGTGTATCCGATTCCGCCGGACGCGAGCGAGCAGACCATCGATTGGAATGCTTTCCTGGTGGGAGCGCCCCGGCGCCCATTCGACGCGGCACGATTCTTCCGCTGGCGGTGTTTCGCGGATTACGGCGAGGGCTTGGCCGGGGATCTGTTTGTGCATCTGCTTTCGGGGATCCACTTTATCGCGGGAATCGATGAAGTTCCGCAACGTGCGCAAACGACGGGCGGACTATTTCGTTGGAAGGACGGGCGCGACTTCCCTGACGTGATTGAGACGGTGTATGACTATCCGAACTTCCGGGTGTCGCTGTACTGCAATCTGAACAATAGTAATCAAGGGGGCGAACCGATCAAATTCCAAGGCACGAAGGGAACGATGGAAATTCTGAATCAGACGCTGACATTTACGCCGCAAGATATAACTCCCAAGCCTGAAACGTATTCCACCAAGGGTTGGCCGGCGCGACTTCGTAACGCGTATCTCGCGAAGTGGGTGACGGAAAATCCGCAACCTGCGCCTCTCGAATATCAGACGGCGGTCCAGTCCGAAATGTTTGCAGCGCCGGCCGGATACAGCGATGTTGCGGCGCATCAAGCGAATTTTTTCAATGCGGTACGGACGCGCAAAACCCCGGTTGAGAACGAAGTGTTTGGCAATCACACGGCGATTGGCTGCCATCTGGCGAACTACGCGTACTTCAACAAAACGATTGCAACGTGGGACGGGAACGCCAAGGCGATTCACGGATAAGCGCATTTCGCTTGAGTTATTGAGATAACGATCATTTCGGAACAGGGGCTGTGACCATGCGAGGAACCTCAAGAAGGAATTTTCTAAAGACTGCGTCGGCATCCGTTGCTTTCGCCGCCGCGTGTGCCGATGAGCGCTGGCTTATGGCGAATCCGTTGGGCCTGCCGCTTGGATTGCAGCTCTACTCCGTGAGGGATTTTTTGCCCAAGGATTATGAAGGAACGCTCCGTCAGCTGAGCGCGCTGGGTTACCGTGAGATTGAGGCTGCGGGATTTTTCGGCCGCAGCGCGAGCGATGTGAAGCAGGCCATGGACCAAGCAGGTCTGCATTGCGTGAGCGCTCACTATTCGTACGCAGATCTAGCGCCACATCTGGACGAGGCCATCCAGTTCGGAAAGGCGCTCGGACTTGAGTACATCATCTGTGCATCGCCCGGACTTCCGGAAGGATCGCCTGCGAAATCTGCGAATGCGAGGGTCGCCAGAGAAGCCATGACGCTCGACGACTGGCGCTGGAACGCGGAGCAATTCAATCGGATAGGAGAGACCGTGAATGCGGCCAGAATCAAATTTGGATACCACAACCATACGGCGGAGTTTCGCGCCGTCAACGGCGTGGTGATTTACGACGAGCTGATGCGCCTGACAGATTCCGCAAAGGTAACGATGGAAATGGATTGCGGGTGGGTGATTGTTGGCGGCAAAAATCCCGTGGACTATCTGAAGCGCTACCCCACGCGCATTTCCATGCTGCATGTAAAAGACTTCAAGTTGAGGGGAGTGCCGGGTTCCGATACGGAGCCCCCAACTTCCGCCGAGTTGGGCCGGGGAAGCATCGATTACCGCCCAATTTTCGCGGCGGCGAAAAAGGCCGACATCAAGCACGCCTTTATCGAGCAGGAGCAGTACGACATGCCTCCGATGGAGGCGCTGAAGATTGATGCAGATTACATGAAAGCGTTGACGGTTTAACGCGCGACAATTTTCGAATTCAATTTCGCGCCAGGTGCATCGCCACCTCAGCGCAGCGCGCTAGAACCACCACGCCGCCGACGGGCGCTCACCGATTACGATCTCGTTGAGGAAGTTCGCAGCCTTGGTAAGCCCCTCTTCTGCGGAGAGCAGACTATCTTCGTGTTCGATGGAGAGCACGTAATCGTAACCGAACATCCGTAGCGTGGAAACGAATTCGCTCCACCATTCAGCGCCGTGACCGAAGCCGCAGGTGCGAAAAATCCAACTGCGCGCGCGCTCGTCGGTGTAGGGCTTGGTGTCGAGCACTCCGGCGCGCTGGAGATTAATTGGGTACAGCTGCGTGTCCTTAGCGTGGACGTGGAAGATCGCCCCTTCCAACACGCGCACCGCAGCAATTGGATCGATGCCCTGCCAGAACAAGTGGCTGGGATCGAGGTTGCAACCTACAACGGAGCCGACGATCGAGCGCAGCTTCAGCATCGTCTCTGGACTGTAGACCACAAATCCAGGATGCATTTCGATGGCGATCTTCACGCCGTGATCGCTCGCGAATTTTGCATGCTCGATCCAATGCGGAGTGACCACTTCGTTCCACTGCCAGTCGAGAACCGTTCGAAATTCCGGGGGCCATGGACAGGTCACCCAGTTGGGCGCGGTGGCCCCCGGCGAATCGCCGGGACATCCGGAAAAATCAATGACAACGGGTATCCCGAGTTTTTCCGCAAGCAGGATCGTTTTGCGGCTCACCTCGCGGTCTTGCTTTGCGCGCGCCTTATCAGGATGCAAGGCATTCCCGTGAGAACTCAGGGCGCTGATCTGCGCGCCGTGGTCGGTCAGAACCTCCTGAAACGCCGCGAGGGCGCGGCTATCGTCAAGCATCGCCAGCTTACAGTGGGCATCACCCGGATAATTTCCCGTGCCAAGTTCGATCGTATCGATGCGCAGCGCGGCTAGTTTTTTGAGAACGTCAGGCAGTGAAAGCTGAGAGAGTAACGAGGTGAAGGCTCCGACGCGCATGATGGGTATTATCTCCTAACGACCCTAGCACCTCATACCTCTCTACTGTTTGTAAGACACATTGTATTGCACGGGTGTTTCTGACGATCGATTGCTTCCATACCCAACCTTGGGAATTCGTTCCGCAACGGCTGCATTGCTGTACAACCTCACGTTTTTCATCCAGCGCCGACCTACCACTTATATCCAACTGCGCGTGAGCCCTCGAAGAATCCGCAGACCCCTGTGAAAGGTTGGTCTCGACTGATGGCTCTAACCACAAACCGTTCTAGCCGCCCTGTTACAGTTTGGCGTGTCCACGGCATTAGAGAACTATGGCTGACGTGATCAAACGATAGCACCGGCGACCTGTAGTACGGCAGAGGCGGCCCTGAATAACCGTGACTTCAAATGCCGGTGATTTTACGGAAAACATTTGACTCGTGGGTATCCGTTCGAGCGGCGCAGCGCCAGTTGCCGCAAGACGCGAAGGTTCAATCCATCCATCGCTTCCGAGTGCCTGGGTAAGTCGCTTAATCGGACATGTGTCCACCTGTGCTTGTGGGCATGACAATAAATGAACTTCGCCCTGGCCGATTCAAGTGCTTAGGAGTCACGTGGAGCTAGGGATTTTGGCCAGGCTTTGCTCCCACTGCCGCCACGACCTACGCGCCGCTAACCGACCGTCCCGGGTACTAGAACTTCACTCGTCCGATAGCGCGTTAATCAGATGGGATGAGGCCATTTTGATGCGTGCACCCGACGTTTGTGCTATTTTTTCGAGCCGGATGAGCCTGATTTTTACACTGTGGTTTCTAATTATCGGATGTGCCGTCTTTGCGGCTCTCGGAATTGTTATCCTTGCGTCTGTTCCGTTTTTCCGTGTGACTTTTCTCAATCTATTGGTGTTCGTGGTAGTAGCTATTCCAGGGGCAGTTATTTCCTTGTTGGTGCTTGCAAACCTTTTCCTGAGGAATCAACCGATTGGCAGCCCTTCCTACGGATTTTTCGCAATTCTCATGGGGGGCGGTGTATCGGTTGGTGCGCTAGCTGTGTGGCTGAAAATGCGCATCGCGAGCGCGCTTCGGATAGATTCCTCTCGCTAGACTTGTAACTCCTGATTAGCCCGGACTGAGGGTCGCGCCGAATTCATTTTTCCGGTAAGCACGATCTATCCCAGCGATTGCCATGCCACTACAAACCTCTCAAACGGACCCGTTTGCAGAGCTGGTAAACAGATACCGAGAGCACTTCCCTGCCCGAATAATGCACGAAATGCGTGATTCCTACTGCACAGTGAGCATCAGACGGATGGTTTGAATGAGGGCGCCACTTGTCGCAGTCATCGTAATCGTGTAGGTGCCCGTCGGGGTGGCCGGTGGCACGCCCGTACCTGCCAAGCTTACCAACTGCGGGCTGCCGGTCGCGTTGTCGCCAATGCTCAAGGTGGCTGAGCGAGAGCCTGTGGCTGTGGGCGTGAACGTAACGCCGATCGAGCAGTTCCCTCCTGCCACAACACTCGATCCGCAACTGTTGGTCTGTTGGAAATCACTAGGGTTGCTGCCCCCGACCGAGATCCCCGTGATGCTAAGCGCTGCGTTGCCGGAGTTGGTCAGCATCAAGTTCTGCACTGGGCCGGTGGAGCCCTGATTTTCTGAGCTGAAGGTCAGACTGCTCGGCGAGATCACCGTTGAGGGCGCTGGAGGGGGCCCTGTGCTTAGGCTTCCACCACCGCCACCGCAACCCGCCCATATCACGATGAGCATCGTTGCTGCCGTCAGGCCCAGCCACGTTCGCTGCCTGGCGCGACCGGCAGTAATCGCAAGCAGAGCGAGCACGAGAAAAGTCTCCGCAAGTAGACCGACCCAACGCAAGCTGAAGCGCAACCGGAGAGAGACAGGCCGCTCGTCAATTGATTTTGGAACAACGGGTGTGAAAGCGCCACCGGTTGTAGCAACGCGGATCGTCGCCGTTATCGCCGAAGTACCGGTCAAGGCGAAGGACGCGGGTGTCGTCATGCAGTTCGCCCCCGTCGGTGCACCAGAGCACGTCAGGGCGATCGTACCGCTGAAGCCTCCTTCGGGTGTGAAGACGAGTGAGTAACTCGCCGTTTGCCCCGCGGTCACGGTCTGCGAAGCGGATGAGCCGGGGGCAACGCTGATCAGGAAGCCTGCGCCGGTACCTGTTCCGGAAAGGATGAGCGCCTGTGGGACGACTGACGCGTTGTCAGTGAAGGAGAGCATCCCACTGCGAACGCCGTCAGCTGTGGGAGCAAACGTCACGTCAGCCGTGCAGGTCTTTTCGATGCTCAGACTCGACCCGCAATCGTTGGTTTCAGCAAAATCCCCACTGGAGGCGATACTCGTGATGGCTAGCGGCGCAACGCCGGCACTGGTCAGCGCCACGCTTTGCGCAGGGCTAGTCGTGTCGATTCCTTGATTCGCAAACTTCAGCTCACGAGGGGCAAAAGCCACCACAGCTTGATTGAGAAAAACGGAGACTTCGCCAGACCCGAAATCGGCCAAAGCCATATCAAGCGCGCTATCGCCGTTGAAGTCCGCTGCGACCATAAAGTTCAAATTGTTGCTCACGCTAGGAACCGAATACTCGATGTGCCCTTTGAAGGTGCCGTCGCCGTTGCCAAACAGGATGGTCACGACATCGCTGCTTTGGCTGGCGAATGCCATGTCCCGGTTTCCATCTCCATCAAAATCGCCCACCACTGCCGATTGCGTGTTGACGATCGAGGGAATTTGAAACGCCGGCGCCTGTTGAAACGTGCCATCGCCGTTTCCTAGGGCGACATTAATGATGCCGGTCTGTGTAGCCCTAATGATGTCGAGTTTGCGGTCGTTATTAAAGTCCGCGAGGGCCAACAAGTCGTCTCCCGGATCATAAGACAACAAAGATTGCACGAGGGTGAATGGCTGGAACGTGCCGTTACCGTTACCGAGAAGAATAGCGATTCCATTGTCAGTCGCGACCGCCAGGTCTAGCTCGCCGTCTCCATTGAAATCGCCGACCAGCACGTTGTGGTACGGCGGAGATTGCAGCATCGGACCGGTGGGATACTGGACCGGAGCAGCGAAGGTACCGTCTCCATGTCCGAGGAAAATCGACACGGCACTGGTACCCTGGACGACGGCGGCAACATCGAGTTTTCCATCACCATTGAGGTCGCCGACTGCAAGGGACTGAACGAAACCGGGCACGGTCTGGAATATGCTGTTCTGAAACGTGCCATCGCCTTTTCCGATTAGGGTGGAAAGCAACGCGTTGGTTGGACTTGAGTCCGCTAGAACCAGATCCAGCTTGCCATCCCCGTTGAAATCACCGGCCGC
This sequence comes from uncultured Acidobacteriota bacterium, assembly GCA_963786205.1. GTDB lineage: Bacteria > Acidobacteriota > Terriglobia > Acidiferrales > UBA7541 > Palsa-295. The sequence continues at coordinate 833,657 of CAWAYG010000004.1, read as the reverse complement.
GATAGCGGTGGGAGACTGGCCAGTGAGAGAGTCCAGATGCGCCTGAAACGTGCCATCGCCTTTTCCCAGCAGCACCGAAACGCCGCCAGTTTGGGTGAAACTGGTGCTGGCGATATCTACATTTCCGTCGCCATTAAAGTCGCCGGTAACGGCCGAGTACGGAAACTGTAAGACAGGAAAAGTGACTGAGTTCGGAAAAGTTCCATCACCTCGATTGACAAGCGTCGTCAATGAGTAATACGAGGTAACACCATAGCCCCCCGCAACCGCCAGATCGGGCTTGCCGTCGCCGTTCACATCCAGAGTGACCACGGCTGCGGGTAGCAGCCCGGCGCTGTAGAGAAGCGGAGGGTTTTGGAACGTCCCATCACCATTTCCCAATACGACGGCAACAGCGTTTGTGGGACCCGATGAGCTAGTCAGTGCAACGTCAAGTTTGCCGTCACCGTTGAAATCGGCCACGGCGATCGAAGTCGCGTAAACGCTGAGGAGATTGCTAGTATAAACGAGGGGATTACCAAAGGTTCCGTCTCCATTTCCGCGCAGCACGGAGATGGTCGCGGAAGTTCCCCCTGTGGGAACCACCAGGTCGAGTTTGCCGTCACCGTCGACGTCGGCAGTTGTTAGCGCTTGAACGTTGCCCGAGATGCTGTAGTTAGCAGGGACTTTGAATGTGCCGTCTCCGTTGTTAATCAGGATCGATACCTCACCGCTTCCGGAGATCGCTATATCTGGCTTGCCGTCACCGTTAAAGTCGCCCAGCGCGAGGTAGGGGGCGACCGGCACGGAGTAGGTGAGCGGAGCTTGGAAAGTACCGTCTCCGTTCCCGAAAAGGATAGCCATCGTGGCACCGCTTCCGAAGTCAGGGGTCAGGAGCAGCAGGTCCAGCTTGCCGTCCCCATTGAAATCGCCTGAAGCTGCCGTTGAATAGCCGTTGCCGATGTTCTGATTCAGCGGGACAGGAGGTTGGAGGGTCCCATCCCCGTTCCCCAAAAGAATGCTCCCGGTGATTGTGTAGCCGTCAGTGACAACGATGACGTCGAGTTTGCCGTCCGCGTTGAAATCACCAACCGTGAATCCGGTCGCCTGAACTGAATAATCCACTCTTGAAGCGAAAGATCCGTTTGGCCTGCCCAGAAATATTGAAAGAACCTGTCCGCCCGAGGTTGATCCAAGCATGACAACATCGGGGATGCCGTCACCATTGAAGTCTGCGGTAGTGATCGCTGCGTTCCCTTGCGGAGGAGAAGTAGAGCTGAGACCCGGCGCGGAATAGCTGGCATTTCCAAATACGTACGTTTGAGCCTGCGCCTCCAAGCCGACCAAGCTCAGGACTGCGCAAACGAATGCTATCTGAGCGACCCGGCGACAAGTTGTATTCATCAAAATCTCCTTCGAGGACACGGGGAATGGCCTGCGTGAGCCCCGGCTTGTCTTGCACAGGTTGGCTGTTCAGATTTAGCTAATAGAAAATCAACCGGAGTCGTAGAGTCCGTTACGTATAGATTGCCCGTCGCGTCCGTTGTCACCGCCGTAATCTGATCATTCCCCGTTCCAGCGAGGTATGTTGAGAATTCGAATACCGGATCGATGACCAGCGGGCGATTGCGATCGTACGCACCGACTCGAAAACTCACGACACCATTGTGGAGAAGCACAAATTTTACGGGTACCTGCTGGCGGTTGATTCCGAACTCTTGATGCGCAATTGGCTTCTGCAACCGTATGGCAGACTTACCTAGAATAATGTCCGGATCGCCTGAAGAAGTCACGCGCACGCTGCGATCGAAGCGGAAGGCAATTTGGGATCGGTCGGCCCCTGCCTCCAGCACGTAATCGTTTTCCAGTTCATCGCCGTTCCCATGAAATAGCAGATCGATTCCTGGATATAGTTGCTCGTAGCGAACTCGGGCATATTGGGCAATGCCCCGCAGCCACCCAGCCTCATCAGACCCGCGAAGATAGCTGGAATGTCCGGGTAGCGCATTTTCTCCCGCAACTGTTGCCTGGCGATTTGCCCCTATCCATCGGATTTGCAGGCGGGTCCGGGTCAACCGGGACGGCGGAACAAGAATATCCATCCCATAGGGATCGTAGAGGGATTCCATCCCGTTTCGCCGGGCTAGGAATTGATATTGCGCGGGTATTTGCCCTTCGTTTTGTTCAAATATCAAAGGTATCGCCGAAGTCGTGATCTTGCTGGTCTGTGCTGCAAGGTTGGGCGTGAAGCCAATAAAAGAGACAAATACGACGACGAATGCTAAAAACAGGCGACAGACCAGTGGACGAATCATGAAGAAATTTCCCCTCGCGATTCTGTTCCGGAAGTACCGAGAGGGCCACGACTGTAACCTGGAAGTAATATAAAATCTAGTAAATAGCCCGGAACATCCTCAGCATCCCCAATCCACACCTCAGAATCCAACTCTGTCAGTAACCGCTCGAACCAGCGTGAATGCCCGGTGGCCTCCATCCCCACGCGCACGCTGAGTCCGTTCTACTTTAGCTCCTTGTGGAATCGCTCGGCTTCGCCATCGCTGTGATTCAATCGCCGATCGCCGCACTCACCGGTTTCCTGATCCAGAAAAGAGATTTGCTGAAAGCTCGGGTGATAATCTACGCCTATAATCAACATGTCTGGCTCCTTCCTCCCAAGCCTTGGTCGTCAACAACCACAGTCTACCTGGGGTCCGAGGAGCCAGCATTGTTATGGAATCGTTTGAAGTGGCGCGCGCACGTTCGCGCCATCCTGCATTCATTTATAATGCCGCGTCCGGGCCGGGGTTACGGGTGTGAAGGCAGAAGGTCCCAGATGGCGGGATCTTCGGTGCCCAGAACCCAGGAGCAGAAGCCTTGCAGGCCGCGTTCTTTGGCGAGGTTGTAGCGCTCGCGGAACGTGCGCGCGTCGGAGTAGAAAATCCATTCGCGTTCGTCGTCGCGGTAGAAATAGAAATACGCGGTGCGATCGGTGGCGTCCCATTCGATGTGGCCGCCATAGGCGCGGGCGAGGTCGAGCGCGTCGGCGGTGGAGATGTAGGCGGCGGAAGGATTCGGTCGGTCGGTGGGTTTCGCGCTGGGAGGCGGCGGCGCGGCGGCGAACCAGTGGTAGCCGTAAAGCGGGATGCCGAGCGAAATTTTCTCGCGCGGGACGAATTTGAGGGCGTAGTCGAGATTGCTGACGGTCCAGGACCAGCCGGCCACGGGGCCGGGCGGGGTGAGGCGGGTGTGCTGGTCATAGGTCATCAAGCAGACTAAATCGACAGATTTGGCGAGAGCGGCTAGGTCGTAGGCGCCGCGCCAGTTTTCGTAAATCCAGGCGGAGTAGTTGGTTTCGCCGGCGGCGCCGGGAGCGTTGGGAACCGTGGCGATGGTGAGTTGCAGATTATTTTGGTGAAAGAGCGTGGCGGCCTCGGCAACAATCGCCGAGAAAATGTCGCGGTCGGTCCAATTTACGTTTTCAAAGTCGAACTGGAAGCCGGTGTAGCCGTTGTCTTTGCAGGCTTGGATCAGTTGCATGAACATTTGGCGGTACGCGCCGGGCTTCGTGAGCAACTTGTGAAAATCATCCTGCAGGAAATTGAAGTCCACCACGATGGGCATCACCGGGACGTGATTTTGGCGCGCGGTTGCGAGTACCTCCGGGTTGGGGCCACCCGAAACCAAGCCGTTCGAATCGACCGAATACCAGGTGGGGACGAGCGTATCTATCTTATTGGCGTGGCCGAGGAAAGCGCGGACGGAATTGGGATCGCGCGTCATGTAGAAGAGAGATTTTGGTTGCTGCGCGCTCGTGGGGAGCGCTGCGCAGAATATAAGGACGAGAAGGCATCGCAGAATTTTCATGGCGTTCGTATGTTATGCGGTTCGCTGCTTGGAGACAACGTTTCCCATTCACAATCATCTCAGAGATTATTGCCACCACTTCCGGCCCCCGCAGGAAGCAGTTACTGCGTGTGTGTCGGACGCTCCTGGCCTCGGAGGGTGACCGTATTGAGCCGCATCAGAAATTCTGAAAGCGACGCAGGCCGACGGATTATCGGCGAGAGAAGTGCCACGAACCGTTGCGTATCGAGGTTATAACAAGCAATCGAGCTTGGCAGCGCACGACCAACTCCTGATTAGTTACCGGAGAGGATGCCCCGCCTTTAGTTGAAACCTGAGAAAAGGAAGCAGCGGCTCTCGCCCGAACTCGGATAGAGTTCGGGTTGCGAATCCCTTTTAAAGGAGAGAGCCGCCGTGAGAAACAAATACCAGAGGAAAGAGCGCAAGTCCAATCAGAAGTTCGAGTTCGTCCGCGGGCAGGAGTTGATGGTGCAGGTGCCGTTGCCGATCGCCGAGGTGTGGCGAGAACTGCAAACGCAGGTGGAAGAGCTGACCGGGCAAGCCGGGCTGCAGATTCTGCGCGCCATCCTGGAAAACGAAGTCACGCGTCGCGTGGGTCCTCCGCATCGACCGAATCCCGCCGCTGGCTGCGTGCGCTGGGGGAAGCAGCCGGGTTATGTGGTTTTTGCTGGGCAGAAGATTCCGCTGCAACGACCGCGGGTACGAACCCGCGAGGGCCAGGAAGTGGAACTGGAGAGCTACGGTCAGTTGCAGCAAGACGGGAAACTGCAAAGAGCGGTGCGGGAGCGTATGGTGGCCGGGTTGTCCACGCGGAACTATCGGCGAGCGGTGGAGAGTGTTGTGGAAGGCTACGGGATCGAGAAGAGCAGCGTGAGCCGGCAGTTCGTGGCGGCCAGTAGCAATCAGTTGCGGGTGCTGTGCGAACGACGCCTGGAAGATCTGAATCTGGTGGTGCTGATGATCGATGGCATTCACTTGGGCGGCCAGGTGCTGGTGGTGGCTCTGGGGATCGCGGAAAGCGGAGAAAAACACGTCTTGGGAGTGTGGCAAGGAGCCACGGAGAACACCGCGGTGGTCAAAGGACTGTTGGAAGATTTAGTGGATCGCGGACTGGATCTGCAGCGGCGGTATCTGGTGGTGATCGACGGGTCCAAAGCGCTGCGCGCCGGTGTGGAGCGTGTTTTCGGTGCACAAGTGGAAGTGCAGCGTTGCCAAATTCACAAGCGGCGGAACGTGAAGGAGTATCTGCCCGAGAACTGCCAGCAAGACTACGACCGGCGGATGCGCAATGCCTACGCGATGAACCACTACACGGAAGCGAAGGAAGCGTTGCAGAAGATCTTCCGGCAACTGGAGCGGATCAATCCGAGTGCGGCCCGGAGCCTGGAGGAAGGGCTGGAAGAAACGCTGACGGTGCATCGCTTGGGTGTAGGAGCGGTGTTGCGTCGGAAGCTAGCCACCACCAACCCGATCGAATCGTGCTTGTCTACGGTGCAGCGGGTGGCTAGGAACGTAAAACGTTGGCGGGAAGGAAATCAGCCGCTACGCTGGACGGCCACGGGGCTGTTGGAAGCGGAGAAGAAGTTCCGACGCATCAAAGGCTATCAAGAAATCCTGTTGCTGAAGGAACGCCTGAATCCGTCAGGCATTCAGCAGAAGGAGGTCCGGACAGTAGAAGTCGCTTGAAACCGGGGATGCTATAGGTCGAGCGAGATGGGAATCGTCGCTCCTAGGGCATCCTGGCGCGAACTTTTTTCAAGGAAAACAGAAATCGGGACCAGAAAAGAAAAAGGAGACATTTCTAAAGAGTTCTTGACCGTAGAAGTCGATTGAACTTGGTTGCAGGTAGGCTTACAGTGCCGAACATCGAGAGTCGCTGCAATCAACTAAAACTCGGACATCCTCTTACCGGATGAAGTAGAACTTCACTTCTCTGGTAAGGGCTTTGATCAGGCACTAGCCCGGCGCGTTGGTCACGGAGTATCCCGACTCGCTCAACGAACCGGACATGACATTACATTACATAACGAGCATGCTGATCGCACGCCCTATGAATCCGAATACGGTGGAGGTACAAGGTGCGCTACGTCATCGCGGTTTTCGGAATCGCTGGAATCGTTGTGTCATTTCTGGCTCTAGCTGAGCGCGATGCTGTGCCCGTACAGCGAATCGAGGTCTTGCTCTCGGGCTCAAACTGGAATTGCGCGTACGTGAATCAGAGCCCGTATGCCGAGGTCCATGGAATTCCTGTGGCCGTTTTCGGAATTGCGGTTTACACGCTACTGGTGGTGCTTGCGCTGCTCCGCCGCAGAGTCCTCACGGTCTACGCGGCCGGTATCGGACTCGCCTACGGGCTATACATCACGAATATTGAAGGGCACATTCTGCGCGTCTGGTGTGTGTATGGCGTTTCGTCGCTCATCCTGATCGTTCTCATATCATTCCTCGCCTTTGGAGATCTGATCTTCGCCTCCACGCCGATCACCAGCCGGTAATGCGATATTATTTGGTGAAATCTGCTTATTGCCGTGATGATGATTTCACTCGGTAAATGCGTTTGGACGTAGCCGCCCGGCGGCGGACGCTACGCGTGAGGTAGTCGAGCGTTGGTTGCTCGATGGCTTGATGTAAATGTGGTCACAGGAGGTGTTCCTGTGACCCATCTACGCAAAATGATGCTGGAAGAACTCCGGCGTCGTAATTATTCTCCAGAGACTACACGTTCCTACATCCGCACGGTCGAGGATTTTGCTCGACACTTCCACTGTTCCCCGGATCGCTTAGGCCCGCGACACATTCGCGAATACCAAGCGGAGCTATTTGAGAAGCGCAAGTTGTCGGCGGCCAGCGTCGCGGTTCGTCTGGCAGCCTTGCGGTTCTTTTACTGTAAGACGCTCAAGAGAGCTTGGAGCATCGCCGACACTCCCTATCCGAAAGGGGACCATCGCCTGCCAGCGATCCTCAGCCAAGAAGAAGTTACTCAACTCATCGCTGCAGCCTCCACTGCTTTCCATCGCACTCTGCTGCTGACCCTCTACGCCACCGGAGCCCGCAATGCCGAGGTGACCCACCTGAAGTGCAGCGATGTCGACAGCAAGCGGATGGTCGTTCACATCCAAGGCGGCAAGGGGCGCAAAGACCGCGACGTGATGCTCAGTCCTAAATTGCTGCAAGAACTTCGGGAGCACTGGCACCGCTTACGCCGCAAACCAAGAGTCTGGCTCTTTCCGGGCCACCACGACCATGGCGCCGATCACCCCATCGATACCAAAACCGTTTGGCAGGCGTGCCAGCAAGCCGCGCAGCGCGCTGGCATCCAGAAAAGTGTTCATCCGCACACGCTGCGGCACTGTTTTGCGACCCATCTCCTCGAGGCGGGTGCTGATCTGCGCACCATTCAGATCCTGTTAGGTCATAACGATCTGAAAGAGACGGCTCGCTACCTGCATCTCTCCCAACGTCACCTGCATGCGGCCTCCAGTCCATTGGATTCACTGCCGCTCGAAGGTGCTTCACCGCAGGCGCACTAGATGGCCCGGCCACCACTGGAGGTGGCCGATCTGATCCGCGCCGCGGGAGATGCCTTCCTCGAACGAAATCGTCATTGGCTCCGTTGGAAGCATGTCAAAGTGCTGCGGGCTATTCGGCGGTGTCGTACCGCCGCACTCGGCGGTCATCTCGACGAGTGCACCCGTTGCGGGCATCGTGCCCCCATCTCCTATAACAGCTGCCGCGATCGCCATTGCCCGAAGTGTCAGACCGCTGCGCGGGAACGCTGGATCGCTGCGCGTCAGAGAGAACTTCTCCCCACCCGCTACCTGCACGTGGTCTTCACACTGCCTCATCGCTTGGCTCCACTGGTTCTGCAGAACAAGAAGGTCCTCTACGATCTTCTGTTCCGCAGCAGTGCGGAAACCCTTCTCGAAGTGGCTCGCGAGCCCAGGCATCTGGGTGCAGAGATTGGCTTCTTCAGCGTGTTGCACACCTGGAGCCAAAAACTCAACCTTCATCCCCATGTCCATTGTGTCCTTCCTGCCGGCGGCCTCTCGCTCGACCACACCCGCTGGGTTCGTTCACGAGACAACTATTTTCTTCCCAAGGAAGTGCTGCGTAAGGTTTTTCGCGGCAAGTTCGTCGCCGCTCTCGAGCAGGCTTTTCAGAATGGCCAGCTCCGCTTCCAGGGCGATCTGAAACTTCTCGCTCAGCCCAAGATCTTTGCTGCCTGGTTGCGGCCGCTGTTTCGACAAGACTGGGTGGTCTACTTGAAACCTCCCTTCGGTGGCCCCGCATATGTGCTGCACTATCTGGGCCGCTACACTCATCGTGTGGCCATCTCCAACCATCGCCTGGTCTCCTTCAGCGATGGCCAAGTCACTTTTCGCTGGCGTGATTCGGCTCACCACAACGAACAGAAGTTGCTGTCCCTATCGCTCGATGAATTCTTGTGCCGCTTCTTACTGCACATCCTTCCCAAAGGCTTCGTGCGCATCCGTAACTTCGGCTTTTTGGCCAACCGCAAACGCGCCACGCTCCTACCGCTTTGCTTGCAGTGGTTGGGTTCGGCACAACAGCCACCAGCCGATCAACATGCCTTGTCCACCGAAGACCGTCCCGATCTTTGGCGCTGCCCTAAATGCGGTGGACCGATGAAGGTCATCGAAAGGCTCACCGCTGCCGAAATCCAACTGCGTTCTCCACCACGGATCAGCGTTGCGGCATGAGACTACTCTCTCCAACCCGAAAACTCTGCGTCCTTCTGGGCGCTCCGTATCTTTGTGCCTCGCCGTCAAACCGATCGCTTCTTCCAGCTTCTTCGACCGCAATCTTTGCGATCCTTTTTCGCCGTAGCCAATTTCCGCGTCCACGGTGTCCTGTGTCGTGCCCTGCAGCACAGTCTCGGCAAGGCTTAACGCCGCTCCTCCCCACCATTGAATTTGCATAAGGCCCGCGTCCACCGCAAGCACGGGCGGCCACCTCCAAACGGCTTTACCGGACGCGCGCAGAGCTCCCCGCCTCCGTTCACACCTCACCGAGAACGCGCATCCGGTAAAGCGCTAGCGTTTACCAGATGGGTCCGCTACCTGGGAGGCCCTCCTCCCGAAAGTCATTCGTAAATACTGGCCGACTTAGCGCGACGGATCCGGTCGGCTCAAGCCGCTTGATCACGATCATATATTGCGCTCTCACTATCGTAAGCCCGCCGGTCTGCTGGTCTTTCGATTGGAAATTTTGCTAGAGTCTGAGGCAGGCGCTACATGATCTTCGAGGAGTGCTTGGAGGATTGATATGGCGAAGGCCCCACTGATTTTTACGTGTTACATCGCCGCCCCCGTGGAGAAGGTCTGGGATGGGTTCGTTTCGAAGGAGGCGAATCAGAAGATCTTCATGGGCGCGGACTTTGAGTTGGACCTGAAGCCTGGCGGGGCGATGACCTGGTCGGGGCCGAGCAAGGATGGGAAGCCAATGCGGTATGTGACGGGTGAGGTGCTGCGGGCGGAGCCGCCGAAGCTGTTTGAGTACAAGTTCGGCATGGGCGATGGGGCGGTGATGTCGAGAGTGAAGGTGGAGCTGACTCCGGAGACGGAGGCGGTGAAAGTTGTGGTAACGAACGATGATTGGGCGGAGGACGACCCAGCGTATGCTCAGAATGCGGATGGGTGGCCGCGAATTCTCTCGCGATTGAAAACTCTGCTGGAGACGGGGAAGACCTTCCGACCGCATTAGGCTGGTTTCAGATTGAGCATAAGTTGACGTTCAATCCACTGCCTGCGATGCGCCACGGAGAGCAAGATTCAAGTCGGAATGGTCCCAACCTAGCCCGCAACAACCGTATCAGCACATTGCTAGATATCGAAGCGCGGTTCTGGCGAGCCACGCACAGCTCTCAGCCAATCACACGACGAGAGACGAACAAGACCTCTACGTCCGTCATGCTTAGAAGATCAGCCCTGACAAACGCTTGTGTTTTCCGATTCGATTTCACTTGCCTGATTTGTCGGGCGATCTCAATGGGTCGACGCAACACTTAGCTCGAACCCACCTGGCATTGAAAGCAAAAGCCAAAATCGCTGGCTAGGGTCAGATCAGAAGGAACGTTGCCCTGGCTAGGTTTTGGGCGAGTACAGCCAAACAGGTGGTTCTCCCGCGGAAGCATTGGCGAATCAATGCACTGGATGGTGTTGCATCGACCGGTTGAGCTGGCAGCATTAATCCGAAAAGTGAAGTTTTTCTTTAAATGGACGGTAACGCGACTAACGTGTGCCACGAGCACGAAAGGAGAAAATGCTGAGTAGTGCGCAACTGCTTGACGGATGAGGGTAGGCCCCTCGGAATCGGTTTACAGGAACAGGTTCCAAACCACCTTCGGCGGCTGTAGTCAAAAGCTATGGTCGTGAACGCGGAAGGAAAAGGCCTGGCAAGGACCAGGTCAGGTGACCGGCAAGAAGAGGACCGCAAGGGAACCACTGCTGAAGTGTCGAAACGTTAGAGACGATGTCAAAACCGCGGGGGGTTAGTTACTGCGGGAGTAGCTCCGACGAAACCTGTTTACGGGCGGAGCGGCATCCGGCATGAGAGGTGGCCTGAGCTTGCCAAAGAGGCGGTCAAGCGGAACGTGGGAACCTGAGACACCGATGCGAACGGAGAAGCCACAAGTGGACGAAACCACGAGGGCGAGAGTACGGATGCGGAGTCTCAGGGTCGGACTGCCCCAAAGTAGTGAAGAAGCGGAGTAATTCCCGTGGAGCGAAGGGGGCAGGTCACCCGCGTCCTAACCAATACGGTCAACTGGAAACAGGAGGAACCGAGCGGTTCGGACGGAAGGTAGCAACCTTCACTGGGTGGCACGAGCCGTGTGACGGGAGACTGTCAAGCACGGTTCTGTGAGAGGCTCGGGGTGAAATTCCCCGGGCCTACTCGGCCAGATGGGATGAGAAGGCCGGTCTCCGGCGGGATGCGATACGCTCCCAATGAACGACGCGCTCAAGGCGCAAAAAGGAGACCGGCAATGAAGAAGATTAGCACTGTGGCGATAGAGATGATCGAGATTTTCAAAGGGCACCAGCTAACCAGCGGATTGGATCTGGGAGACCGAAGCAGCCATTACTGCATTTTGAATGAGGCGGGCGAAGTGATTCTGGAACAGAAACTAGCGACGACACCGGAAGCGCTGCAGCAGACCTTTGCGAAGATACCGCGAAGTCTCATCGCGATGGAGACCGGAACACACTCCCCTTGGGTCAGCCGGCTGTTAACTGAGCTGGGACACGAAGTGCTCGTGGCGCACGCACAAAAGGTGCAATTGATCACCAAGAGCAAGCGCAAAGATGATCGCCACGATGCGCGGACACTGGCGCGGCTGGCCAGAATCGATCCCCAGTTGTTGGGACCTGTACGGCATCGCAGCGCGAAAGCACAAATTCATCTGACCGTGATTCGGGCGCGGGCGGAATTGGTGAGTGCACGAACCGCCTTGGTGAATGCGGCGCGAGGGTTGGCGAAGTCTTACGGCGAACGGCTGCCCCAGTGTGGCACGCAACAGGTGAGCCGGGAGCTGGCCGCGGGATTGCACGCGGAGTTGCGGGAGGTGCTGGAGCCGCTGCTCCAAGAAATCGAATCGTTGCACGAGCGCATCCAGGAATACGAGGTGCGGATGGAGAAAATCGCCAAGCAGAGCTACCCGCAAGTCGAACTGCTCAAACAAGTGAAGGGGGTAGGAACGCAGATCGCGCTGACGTATGTGCTGACCCTGGAAGATCCGCATCGGTTCGCAAAGAGTCGCGAAGTCGGTTGTTTTCTGGGGTTGCGCCCCGGGCGCAGGAACTCCGGAGAGAGCCAGCCGCAGATGCATATCAGTAAAGAAGGAGACCGGTATTTGCGGACGATGCTGGTGCAGGGGGCGCACTACATCCTGGGACCCTTTGGAGAAGACAGTGATCTACGGCGTTGGGGGCAAAAACTTGCGGCGCGAGGGGGGAAAAGTGCAAAGAAGCGAGCCGTGGTTGCGGTGGCGAGAAAGCTAGCGGTACTGCTGCATCGGTTGTGGGTGAGTGGAGAGGTGTACGAACCACTGCGCAATAGCCAGCCAGCGATGCGCGCGGTGGCCTAGAGGGAAGAGCTGCCCACAAAACCGGGGAGGTTAGGGGTCGAGGGAGTTGGTAATCGTCGTTCCTAGGCGATCCTGGCGCGAAATTTCTCTGTGCAAAACTGAGAAAGTCAGGAAGAAGGAAAAAAAGGAGCAAGGAAAGAAGGAAGAGAATGGTATCCAAACAGCCGAGCTCGACCGCCGAGATCAGGTGACTGCGACTCAGTCCTGGCCCAACCTTCCCTGGAAAGAGGGAGGTAGAGGTCGATAATCAGGTAGCAGCACCTACTGAATCGAGTACACCCAACTGGCACCGAGCGACCATCGCTCAACAAAGAGTGCGGATGGAAGGGTGGCGACAGAGGCGGCTTGACTCAATGGGAACAATCTGGAAAAAGAAGAAATGAAGACGAAAAAAGAAAAAGAGAGAAAAATGAAAGAAATGAATGAAATGGCTTGACACTCACCGGCCTTCTCATGGAAGGACTTGAGGATTACTTCCGGTTGCCCGTCACTCGGGACTGATTCACTTCACACCATGATTAGCGACCCCTTTTGCGTGGTTGCCCACGCGGACACCTTCGATCAGCAGGGGGTTACAAAATCGGTCCGATAATTGAGTTCATCGCTGCGTCGCCCCCTTGGATGGCTTCACGCACAGCGGCAACCTCATGAATGACGAACACCAGCGGGAGCGAATTCGTGTGTCATTCATCTGCATCGGCTTTCGTGGGTAGGATGAAACAAAAACTTGCACCGCGCGGAGAGTTGTCAGCAGCCCACAAGCGCCCGCCATGCGATTCGACGATGGAGCGGCTGATCCGAAGGCCCAGGCCGGTGCCGTGACTCTTGGTGGTAAAGAAGGCATTGAAGATCTGGCCGGCGTGCTGCTGGGGCAGCCCCACACCGGTATCGCTGACCGAAACCAGAGCTTGCTCGCTTTCCGTTCGTTGCGATCTGATGACCAGCTCCCTAGTCCCCTCCACATCTTTCATCGCATCGATGCTGTTCAAGATGAGGTTCATTATGACCTGTTGCAATTGCACGTGGTCTCCCATGACGTGGGGAAGATCTGCCGCCAACTCCGCTCGCACGGATATGTTGTATCGCGTGGCTTCGCCGTACAGGAGGACGATCATCTTTGGAATGACTTCGTTTACGTCAACCAACTCCCGTTCGGGAGCGCTCTTCTTGAAGAGCTGTCGGACCCGGTTGATAATTTCTGCCGCGCGCGTTGCATCTTTGACGACTCTCGCCGCCGCGGCGCGCGCCTCTTCGACGTCGGGCGGATCGCGCGTCAGCCAGCGGAAGCATGTATTGGCGTCAGTGACGGCAGCGGCAATCGGTTGATTCACCTCGTGCGCCAGGGAAGCGGTCAGCTCTCCCATGGTGGTGACGCGGTTCACGTGCGCCAGCTCCGCGTGCGCCTGACGCAGCGCTTCTTCGGCACGTTTGCGTTCGGTTATGTCCCGCGCCAGTTTTGATGCCCCGACCACGCGGCCCGAGGCATCTTTCATCGGGGAAATTGTCAGGGAAACGTCGAGCAGGCTGCCATCCTTGCGCATGCGGACCGTCTCGAAGTGGTCGACCCGCTCGCCTCGCGTGAGCTGCTCAATAATCGTTCTTTCTTCGTCACGACGCTCAGGAGGAATAATCAGTGTGATGTTCTGGCCAACCGCTTCTTCCGTAGCGTAGCCGAACAGCCGTTCTGCGCCCTTATTCCAACTGGTAATGACGCCATTCAGACTTTTGCTCACAATCGCATCGTGCGACGATTCCACAATCGCAGCCAGCAAACGGGTCGCCTGCTCTGCCCGCTTGTGCTCCGTGATGTCGGTCGAGCTTCCCACAAATTGCACTAAATCTCCGGATGCGTTCAAAACAGGATGGCCGACGGTGTGGATGTGTCTGACAGAGCCGTCTGGAAGAAGGATTCGGGATTCCACTTCGTATTCCGACTTTTCAGCCATTGCTCGATCGATTGCCCCTTGCCACTTAGCTCGATCCTCCGGATGAGTGCGCTGCCGACATTCTTCAAAAGCCGGCGGGCCATTTTCTGGATCAAAGCCATAAATCCGGTACCATTCCTCGGACAGATGCACGACGTCTCCCCCCGCTACCCGCCAGGCCCAACTCCCTGTGTGCGTGAGCCTCTGCGCCTCCGCTAAGTACGCCTCGCTCCGCTGCAGCTTCTCTTCCTGCAGTCCCAAGGTCTGGGCAGCGAATCGCCTATCCACCCAGGACGTCAGTAGAGCCAGCCCGAGGACGACAAAGGTGACGGCGGCAATTCCGGCGGTGCCAAGTGTGGAGATGCTTACGGCGTGAGACAGGTCCACCGGCATGCGCGAGGCCGTGAAACTAGCGGCGGCCATGCCGGTGTAATGCATGACGGGGATCGCCGCACCCATTACGACGGCTCCAGCTAACTTTTCCCGGCCGATCCCCGTTTTCACATCTCGGAAGTGAAAGGTAATCCATAGCGCTGCGAAAGAAATCAGAACCGCGAACACGACGGACATGACAACGAGGGAGGAATTAAAATGGCATATGGCCGGTAAACGCATCGCGGCCATGCCGATGTAGTGCATACCCGCAATACCCGCACCCATCAGGACACTTCCAGCGACCGCTCGGGCGGCACCCATTTTCTGCCGGCTCACCACGTACAGCGCAATGACCGACGCAAGGACGGCCGCAAACATTGACAGCAGAACGGTCGGCCAATGGTAGGCCACGGGAATCGGCAGGATGAACGCCAGCATCCCAATGTAGTGCATGGACCAAATCCCAGCCCCCATCGCACCGGCACCGCCCAACAGCCAAAACACGCGAGTCCAACCGCCCGCGGAGGTTACGCGACCTGCGAGATCCAGAGCAGCGTACGACGCAAACATGGCAATCAACACCGAAAGCGCCACGAGCGCGTAGTTGTACGAGCCAATCAAGTTCACGGCAACCATTGGACTCCATCCGGTTGCTACGCTTAACAGTCGCCCGTCTCGATAAGTTCAGCGAGTCTTAGGATACTGCCAATTGGCTCGGTGGCTATGGGATTGGTGCAAGCTTGGCCATACTTAGCACCTTACGGCAGGAAATTCAGCTCACTGATGTGAAGATTAGCAATTCCTAGTTCGACGTGAATCGACGAAGGTAACATCCTCAATTCCGAAAAGCGATTCGCATCGAGCTAAGCCCTAGGGTGCAAATAGAAAGCCATAAAGACTCAGGCCGAGTCCGGCCAAGAACAGCAAGGGTGCCAAATACACGGTCACAACTGGCTGAATGGGGAAAGGAAGTTCCATCCCGCTGTAACCACCTGCGAAGTAATGGATGACTGCAGCCAGAAGCATACATAGTAGCCCGCGGCGAATTTTTCTGCGCCCAACGTCGGAGGGGCGAGGGGCAGGGGCATCCGCGCGCAACTCCGGAATTGTCTCATGACAATGCGGACATTCGGCCAGAGAGTCATGCACCACCTGTCCGCAATAGGGACATTGGCGTGTAGGCACAAAATCACCTCCACTGATATCTCTCGCCGTTATCGTAGGTTTCCGAAGTAGGATTGTCAAACTTGCGAGAGCTAGAAGGTAAGGCTCGCGAACTTCCTTATTAAAGCTCTCTTACGATGTACCACTAGCTCACGCGCTGTGTCCACTGACCTTGTTGCGCTAGAACAGCCACAAGCTTGCGCAGAGACAACGACGGAATCAAGCGACTATGGAAGGCTCATAGGGCAAGATTGGCTCCCAGCCCCAGAATTTAACGAATAGCCCGCAGAAGGTTCGCGGCCGCTTTACGATTTCAGGAGTCCGAAAATGTTACAAACTACATGGCGAGACTTTTACAGAGCCGCCATTCTTGAGCTTGACCGTTCGCTACTTAAAGTTCGCCTGAAAGCAGCTGAGGATTCGATTGAGGCGCGTGTGTCAGACGCCAGAGCTTCTCGCGAGGAGCGAAGGGAAATGGCTGATGCCCTCTCTACACTGCACCGCCTCAAGAAAGTGGATCGTAGACTCGTTCACTGTGGAATCGAGAGCGCACGAGATACACACTGAGCGCGTGCGTTCTCGGTTTCCCTGCCCAACAAGCCGCCCGTTTTCCCAATCTCCGGTAACGCGACGACTCAGGAGTTGAGCCGAAAGGCCGGTCAATACTTTTCGGAGACGATGTTCTTCGCCGATTCGATGCAGGCAGGTTGCATGTGCTCTTCTTTTTCTGGGGCCAACGGACACACTTCAAAATCGCCAAAGATAGATGCTTTTGTGAAATCCAGCTTCATGAGATTAGCGGGCAATTCCACATCGTCTTCGTCAGGAAGTCCATCGTTGAATGGTCCGGCCCCGGGCCGCTGGATATACCCAAAAGACGGTGCGTTCCTGTCTTCCAAAGTCGAAAATTGGGGCTCCCGCCGTTGTAGAGAGTCAGCCACCCATGCGTCCAATAACATAGCTTCGCGTTCTGCGTCGTCTTGCACGCGACCTTACGCTTTTTAGCAGCTTGCGGAGAACCCGCTATCGTTGACGCGACAGCAACCAAAGCGAGTAAGAATAGAATGCGTTTCATGACCGAAAACTACTCAGCGAGACGACTGGGAGCTGGCGTGCAGGTCGCGCACCAGCGACACATATTCGGGATCGGACCGAAGAGCGTCAAACGCCGGATCGCTTTCGACAAAGATTACCCAACCCTCGCGGGAAGCGAGGGCGTGCTGCAGTTGCTGGAGACTCGCCTTCTGATCGCCGGCGAAGCTCAAACGGCGCGCGTCATCAATCAGCAAATACGGAGGATACTGGTGAGTCGCCTCCGTCGCGGCTTCGAGCGCGGCGGGGTATCCGTGTTTCTCGTAGGCGGTCGCGATTTTGTTGGCATCGTCCGTTTTGAACTGGGGGCGCGCGACGGCCATTAGTTCTTGCATCGCGTGGGGCGTGTCCCGCGTCACCGAATAGGCCCACCATAGTTTGTAATGCGCCGTGAGAAAATCCGGATTCTGCTGGACCACGGATTGCATTTCCTGAATCGCCAGCGGATATTGCCGATTGGTGTAATGCAGCCAACCCAGATTGGTTCGCAGAATCAGGGCCTTCGGATCGAGAGCCAAAGCGGCACGCATCTGCTGTTCCGCCTCCGCCGACCTTCCGCTGGTCATCAGCACCAGCGCGTACCAGTGGCGAGCGTCGACGTTGGTGGGCTCCAGATGAATGGCTTCACGTAGTTCATCTTCTCCCGCGCGGGGATTCCACTCGTAGAACCAACTGTTGAATCCCAATGCTGCATGGGCTTCCCCCAGGTTGGCATCAGCGGCAATGGCCTGCAGGGCCGCGGCTCGGGCCTGACTGCGGGCCTGATCGGTACTCATCCAGCCAAACTGTCCCAATAAATTGTAGGTAACTGCCAGCTCGGCATAGGCCCGCGCGTACTGCGGATCTTTAGCCACAGCTGTTCCAAAACTCTGCAATGCATTTTCCAATCCGGTATTCGAACGCTGCGCCAGGAAATACAGCCCCTGCAGATACGCTTCGTGCGCCTCATTGCTTATCGGAATGTGCTCCGGCGCTTTTTCGGCGAGCAAAGTGAGCGATAGGGAACGCGCGACGGCGTTGGTAAGATGGTTTTCAAATTCCAGAATCTGTCCGCTGTCTCCATCAAAACTGTCGGCCCATACGTAGGTTTGGTTGTCGCCGCGAATCAGTTCGGCCGTTACGTGAAGTCGGTTCCCCTCCGCTTTTACACTACCTTCGAGCACGTACTCCACACCCAGCTCTTTGGCGATTTCCGCGACGGATTTGCCGGTGGATTTAAAGGACATTGCGGAGGTTCGCGCGATGACCTTCAATTTGCCGCCCTCGGCCCGCGCCAGGCCGTTAATCATTTCCTCCGTCACGCCGTCCGACAAATATTCCTTGGCGGGATCGCCGGTTTGATTCGCGAAGGGCAAAACTGCGATCGAAACCGGGGGACGCAACCGCGCATACGTCAATTTCTTGTAGCTTAAAAACGCGACGACGATGATGACGACACCCAAAGCTGCCACCGCCGCCAGAATTTTCCAGCTTCGATGATTCTCCGTAACGAGCGGCGTCGCAGCGGCACGCGAGGGGGCTTCTCGGACAGAGCTGCTGTCGGAGTTGAGAGCAGAATTGGCCGGCAAAACGGACGCGGCGACAGGCAATGGGCTGCCATCGGAAATGAGCGAGATGGACCCGTCCGCCGGAACCTCGGTGCGTACTTGTGCGGTGAACTGATATCCACGGCCCGGGACGGTTACGATGTAGTTCGCTTTGTCCGCGAGACCCTTGCGCAGCCAGGAGATATGTTGGGCCAGGTTGCTTTCCTCCACAAAGGAGTCCGGCCAGACCGCGTGGAGCAATTCCTCCTTGGTCACCACGCGGCCGGGGTTCGCGACCAGGTAAAGTAAGACCTCAAAAGCCTTCGGGGAAATCAAAACAGGGATGCCGCTACGCAGAAAGGCGCGCTTCGAAGGATCTACCTCGAATTCATCGAATCGATATAAACCCCTGAAGGATAAAGGCATAACGACCCTTAATAAATCTTCAGAAGAACTAATCCTGGCCTTCAAGACACCCAGCTCCCGAAAGTGCTTTAGTGCCAGGTAGCACAGGAGCAACTGAGGTGCTGATCGATGCGGGCAGGGACCCACGGCATCGAGATTAGGCTGCCGATTCTATCAGCAACTATGAATGTTGGGTAGTTGTGCTCATCGAACGCTGCTTCGCCTTCGAGAAGGCCACCTGGGGAGAAGGCAGCTGCGCCACACGGCAATGCTTTTCCAGGTATTCGATTTATTTCCGTGCCAGCGTGATTGCGGGCGGATTTCGCCAGCAGAGGAGAAACGCCATCGCCGCCAGTGGAACCAGCCTCAACACCGCCGACGCTGGTTTCGGCGACCTAGCGAAAGGGCCTGCCCTTTTTGCTGTGCCGATCACAGATCGTGCGCCCAGCGGTTTCTCCAAGATTCTCTGCGGTTATTTCCAGGACGGAAGCGCGGGCTCCTCTGGGGTCATCATCAGTCTGTCTAGCCCGGATCTTGAGGCTATTTCCGGCGCGCGTATGGTTAACGTTTCTTTGGAGAAGGTAGTCGTGCAGATTTCGGCCGATTCGGTGACTGGCAAAGATGTTTGCGTTTCCTCGGCGGTCGACGGCGCCAAGCTCTTTTCCATTCCGAGCGATGTTTTTAGCGACGCCATGCTGAGTGTGGACGCCGAACTCGGCTACCGGCTAGCGAGCAATTCCAATCTGCGCCGGCTGAGCGGCGTCTCCGAAGCAGCGTTCTCGATAAAGATCGTGTCCTCTTCCGCTACCTTTCTGGAACCTTCGAGCATCGGTTTGCTGGCGATTGTCCTGCTGGCTCCGGGCATATTCGCGTTCAAGCAGGGTTCAGCCTTTGGAACTTGGCGCGGACCGGATCAGGTGAATCACCGTCTCCCCGCAGCGCAACCGGAAAATATTTGGAAACGGCCTTCTGCAAAAATGGGGATCGCGTTGGAGCGATGAAACCGGTTCGAATCTTGAAGCACCTTGACCCTGCATTTGAAAGTGCAAAATCTGTCCGCCTAACCCACGCCGCCAAAACGAAAACCCGCCGCTAACTGCTCGGCGGGCCTATTGATAGAAGTTACGCCAGTTTCTTCTTCAACGACAGCCCGAGCAAACCGACCAAACCAGACGCAAGCGTCACCAGACTGGAAGGCTCAGGAGCTCCGACCGGAGGGGTTCCCGTACCGCCGGAACTGGACGAGGCGAAGCTGAAAACCGCCGAATCCGTCTGTCCCTCCGGGAATGAGGAAGGGAAGCCCTGTATCGTCACGGTCAGCTTGTCCCCAACGAGCGAAAAGGTATCCCCGTTCGCAAACGAGTCTGATACCTGGGTAACGGCGAGTCCGCTAAATGCCGCGTCAACGAAAGTCATAGTGAAAGTGTTGTCGCTGACACAGCCATCGAACTCGCACTTGTCTGAAATTGTCAGAGTCGTGTCGGTAAAATCAGCGGTATCAAGATTCGGATCACCACCGAACAGCAGCGCCAGGTCGCCAAATTCCACAAGAGGGCTGGCGATGGTAACGGTGGTGCCTGAAGAGTTCCCATAGCCCGCGGGAACGTCACCAATACTGGGGTTGAAGTTGTTGCTGGAGCTACCTGCAAACGTCAATGACCCGTTCACCGAGCTTCCATTCAGGCTGTCGGCGCGTGCCGCAGACCCCAGCAACAACATCACTCCCGCAAGCGATAGCCAGATCGTTCGTCTCATAGATCCTCCGTGCTAAACGTGTTTAGCCACGGCCTGACTGAACCACGTTTAGGCCTGCAGCGTCTTGAATCGGGCGATGAACTGTTTTGAAAAGTTATGAAGACGATCTAAATTTGATTGTAAAGGCCTTACGCCGAGTGCGGGCATCCCGAGAGTCCCCGACCCCGGCACCATCTTTCCGCCCGGAAATCATCGCGCGGAACCCAGTGCGGAAAAGAGAAGTGATACCTCAAATTTCCGACAATCGTTCGAGCGGACTTCTAGTTTCCGATTACGCGTTAACTCCACTGGCTCATATACTAAAGGCGCATATCCCGCCACACTAATCCTGGATAGGGCCGGTTCGGGTGTCGATCTCCATAGTGGTGACGTCTTCTGTATGCGCGTCGCGTACAACGGCACCATGCCTCGGCAATTCTTCTGTTGCTGGTTTCCGCAATCTCCGGATAGTCTTGGTCTCATAATGCGTAGGAGGTTGGGCACAAATGGCGAATGACAAACTTCTTGGCACGTGGAAACTCGTGTCCGCCTCAAGTACCACATCCACCGGCGAGCGCATCGAAGCCCCCTATGGCCCCAGCCCTTCGGGTTTCCTCACCTACGGCGCGGACGGCAGAATGACGTCCCTGATCAGCTACGGCGGTCGAAAGCCACTCTCTTTCGGCGGCGGGACTCGCTCGCCGCAGGAAGAACAAGCGGAAGCGTTCAACACATTTCTTGCTTATGCCGGGCGATACACGCTCAGCAATGACAAGGTGACCCACCACGTGGAAATTTCGTCGATTCAGAACTATGCAAATAAGGACATGGTGCGCAGCATCAAATTCGACGGCGATCGCATCACGCTGACGACACCGCCAATGGCAGTGAACGGGAAAATCCAGACCATCGAATTGATCTGGCAGCGTCTGCCGGCCGGCTCCTGATTCGGCTATTCGCTGGAAAAGCGGATTCGTACCTACAAAGTCACTGCAAGACTCTTGAGACCGCGGAAGCCAAACGTCGGAGCCCATTCCGGCGGCGCACCGGCGAGCTTCATCTCTGGAAAACGCTGCACCAGATTCAAGAGCGCAATCTGTCCCTCTAACCGCGCAAGTTGATTTCCAATGCAAAAATGCGGGCCGGCACTGAACGCCAGGTGCTGATTGTTCAGCCTTTTCAGGTCCAACCGATTGGGTTCTTTAAATTGTTTTGGATCCCGGTTCGCCGCACCAAGCATGCACAGAATTGACCATCGCTTGGGTATCCGCTGGCCGCAAACCTCGATATCTTCCTTCAGCACCCGCGCTGTGAATTGCACCGGACTCTCATAACGCAAAATCTCTTCCACCGCCGAGCGGATCATCTCCGGTTTCTCGCGTAGCTCCGCGGTCTCTTGCGGGTGTTTCAGCAGCGTATACATGCCGTTGCCGATCAGATTTCGCGTCGTTTCGTGTCCTGCGAAAAGCAGCGCGATGCACTGCGCGTAGAGCTCCTCTTCGGTCAGCACTTCGCCGTCTTCTTCGATGTCTATGAGCAGGCTGATCAGGTCGTTTCCTTTGTTGTGGCGGCGTTCCGCAACAGCCTTGCGAAAAAAATCGGTCATCGCGATCAGCGCATCTTGCGCCGCGCGCGCCTGCTCCACAGTGCGTTCCGGATTGCCGCGAAACACCGCGATGGCCCGCGACCAATTGACGAACGTGTCGTGCAACTCCTGCGGCACGCCGAGCATTTCCGAAATGATTCGCACCGGCATGGGATTCGCGAACTCCTGCATGAGTTCGACTGTCGAGCCGCGTTGCAACGGCTTCAGCATGCCGTCCACAATGGCCTCGATTTGCGGTCGCAAGCCTTCCACCGCCGCGGGTGCAAATCCCTTATTGAGAAGTTTGCGCAGACGGGTGTGCTCGGGCGCGTCCATAAAAATCAGCCACAAGTTCAGCATCCGCGCCAGTTCGCGGAACTCGGACTGGCTGTCGGGCGGCAGGAGCGCCAACATTTGCTGCGCGCGTTTTGCGGAAAGTCTCGGATCTTTCGCAATCGAGGAACACTCGGCGTGACTGAAAATCGCCCATGCCCCCCATTGGCCGTCAACATCCAACAAATGCAGCGGACCCCCTTCGTGCATCCGGGCGTACATGGGATACGGGTCCTGCAGAGTTTCGCCGCCAAATGTAATTTTTTGAACGCTGACCTTGGACAACCCTTACCTCCGCGCACTGGCAAAATTTCCGTCATGCGCGCCGCAACGCATTGATCTGAATTTTAACATGCTTGGACGGGCGACTTGGCGGGGCAACTTTTCTCGGGTTCTCTTTCGTGAAGTAATTACGATACGCGCAGCTAGCCTGGGGGATTAGGCCCTGCCAGGTATCCACCATCCAGAATCAATGGCTGGCCTGTCATAAAAGATGCACGCTCCGAACACATCCACAAGACCGCCTCCGCAACCTCCGTCGGCTTGCCCAAACGGCCGACGGGATGGAGTCCGATGGCATATTTCTTAACTTCCGGCGCGCCAAAAGCTCGTTCACCCATCGCCGTTTCGATTACCGCGGGGCACACCGCGTTTACTCGAATCCGATTTCGCGCATTTTCCAGTGCGGCGACCTTCGTCAAGCCGATGACACCGTGCTTGCTCGCGCTATACGTCGCTGCACCCACCAAGCCCGACAACCCCAGCACCGACGCCATGTTGACGATTGCTCCGCCGCCACCCTGCTTGAGCATCTGCCGAATTTCGTACTTCAAACACAGCCACACACCCTTAAGATTGATGCTGATGACGCGATCCCAGTCGTCCTCGGATTGGCTGATGATCGGCGCCGTCTTACCCTCAATCCCCGCATTGTTAAATGCCACATCCAGTCTGCCAAATTTCTCCACCGTCTTCTTCACGAGGTTCTCAACTTCCGAAGCCTTCGCAACATCGGTTTTAACAAACAACGCCTCGCCACCCGCGGCGCGCACCAGCTCGATCGTCTCGTTCCCTTCCACTTCCCGGCGCCCCGCAACCACCACCTTCGCCCCGGCCTTTGCGAAAAGTATCGCGGTGTCACGGCCGATTCCAGACGTCCCGCCAGTCACCAGCGCAGTTTTGCCTTCTAACTCCCTAGTCATAACTTCCTTTCGCGGACCAAGTCCGCCCGGACGCAGGCGAGAGTCTAGGCTTTGAGTGAAGTCCGCGTCAAGCGCCTGCGGATCTTTGGCACCCTCGTCTCTAAGGCCCGCATCGATTCGCGCTGTATCCCTGGCAGAGCAGCGGTAGCCAGTGCTCTTGGATGAGAATCTCCTCGAGCCGATACGGGTCTTTGCTGAGCCCGACAGTAGTGGCACTGAGAACGAATTTGCCACTAAGAGCTACAGTTTTCACGCATTCTCGTCACGCTTACGATAAACCACGCCGATGCCTCGCTGTAACCGCTTTATCTACAGCATGGTACCAACCGCGTCACGAACTTCTGCTCGGCCAATATTGGTCCGCGGATTGCGTCTTAAGCTTTCGTATGACTTTCGATATCACCTGCCCGCAGCATGCCGAGACAGCCCTCGGTTCGAAAACCTCATGGAGGCTCGGAGCACAGTGAAACCAACGGTCCTGATTGTCACCACGGTTCGCTGGTTCCCCACTGCTCGGCTCGCAGTCGCTCTCGCGAACGCAGGCTTTACGGTAGACGCGGTCTGCCCGTCTCGCCACCCTCTGGGCAAAACGCAGGCGATTCGCCAAATGTACGACTATCGCGGCCTCAGCGCGCTGGCGTCACTTCGTGACGCGATCACCGCAGCTAAGCCGGATCTAATCGTTCCCGGTGACGACCTGGCAACTCAACACCTGCACCTGCTTCACGAGCAGGAGGAAGGCTCCGGTAAAGCAGGTGCTGATGTTCGTGCGCTTATCGAGCGTTCGCTTGGTGCGCCCCAGGATTTTCGGACGCTTTATGCCCGCACCAAATTTATGAAGCTGGCCGAGGAACAGGGCTTACGCGTTCCTCGAACGGAAGTAATAAATGACGCTAATGACCTTCGGAATTGGCTCGCGCGCGCAGGTTTGCCGACGATCCTGAAAGCGGATGGTTCTTCCGGCGGCACGGGCGTCAGAGTTGTCCGTAGCGCAGAAGAAGCTGAGCAAGCGCTGCGGGATCTGCAAGCCCCACCGCTAATCGCTCGGGCAGCGAAGCGAGCCTTGCTCGATCAAGATCTAACGCTCGTTTGGCCGTCGCTGCTCCGTCGTCGCTCGATCGTAAACGCACAGACATTTATTGCGGGACGCGAAGCAACGAGCGCCGTAGCGTGCTGGAACGGCCAAGTCCTGGCCAGTCTCCATTTTGAAGTGGTCAATAAAGTGGGTTCGTCCGGGCACGCCACCGTCCTGCGCCTGATCGAGAACCAGGAAATGGCGGCCGCTGCCGAAAAAATGGCTCGTCGGCTCAATCTTTCCGGCATGCACGGGTTTGACTTCATGCTGGAAGCGCAAACCGGCAACGCATACCTGATCGAAATAAATCCTCGATCGACTCAAGTCGGACATTTGACGCTGGGACTCGGCCGCGATATCCCAGCTGCCCTATTCGCGGCGGTAACCAGACGGGAAGTTCGCCCAGCACCAAGCGTCACCCAGGACGACACGATTGCATTGTTTCCTCAGGAATGGATCCGCGACCCAGCCAGCCCATTTTTGCAGTCGGCCTATCACGATGTTCCTTGGGACAGACCGGAATTGATTCGCGCCAGCGTAAGCGCGCGCCGAAAACAACGCGCCTGGTACTCGCAACAGAGCCGCCTGCAGGAGTTTTCGATGGCTCGTGCCCCTCGACTATGACTGCTCCATTGAAAAATCGTGATATATCGCTAGCCTCCGTTGAGCCGGTGGCGAGGCCCAACATCGGTTCGCCCGCTAGCCACCCGCATCGTCTGATTCACGGGCCGCATCACGCACACGCGAAGAAGTCACTTCGCGTCATGAAATTTGGCGGTACGTCGGTCGCGGACGCTTCTTGCATCACGAAAGTCGCTCACATTGTTCGGGACGCCGTGCGCGAGAGCTCTGTCGCAGTTGTTGTTTCCGCAATGAGCGGCGTGACGAGCAAGCTGGTCGAAGCGGCCGCCCAAGCGGAAGCAGGAAACAGCCGTGGGGTCGCCACGATATTTGAAGAACTGCGCGAGCGGCATATGTCGGTGGTAAACGCGCTCGTCCATTCAGCCCAGAAGCGGCAGCGTCTCAACCACAAGCTGCGCGCGCTCTTTCAAACAGCTGGCATTCTCTGCGAAGACGTGCTGTCTCGGCGCGAGTTGACGCTGTGTGTGCGCGATTCGATCACAGGTCTGGGCGAGCGCCTCTCGGTTCTTCTCGTCGCTGCCGCGCTCGCAGAACATGAAGTGGCGAGCGAAGCGATCGAAGCAACCGAACTCGTCGTAACGAACGGCAACCATGGTGCCGCGGAGCCCCTCATGGATCTGACGCGCGAGCGCTGTGAAGCGCGTCTACGTCCCCTATTGTTGCGCGGCGTTGTCCCTGTAGTGACCGGCTTCATCGGTGCCACGGTGGACGGCGCACTCACAACTCTTGGACGCAACAGCTCAGACTATTCCGGGACGATTCTGGGTGCGGCTCTCGACGCAGACGAGGTTTCCCTGTGGACGGATGTAGACGGCATTCTGACTGCTGATCCTAAGATCGTGCCGGATGCGCGCTCAATACTTGAAATGTCATATCACGAGGCATGCGCTCTCGCGGAAATGGGCGTCAAAGTTCTGCATCCGAAAACGCTGCGCCCCATTATGCAGCGCGGCATTCCACTCTTGATTCGCAACACATTCGCTCCCGATCGTCCGGGCACGAAGATTACCGCCACCGGCCCGCTCGGCAGCCCTCGCGACTAAAACTCGCTCGCGCCAATTCACGACACTACCGCAAGTTCCGTCGATATCCGCAATCCGAATCGGGTTCAACACGAGCCGCGACGGAGCGCCGTCGCGATCCCACTCAATACCATTTCGCGACCACCGCCCGGACCGCCTTCCAAGCGAACAACCGGACGCCAAGACAAGTCCCCAGAGTATTGGTGATTAGATCCGTCGTGCCCGAATCTCGTGTTGGTAGGTAGGACTGCAAAACCTCTATCGTCAGACTGACAGCAAATCCGAAGACAACCGTGGTCCAGCCGGCATGTTTGATCGGTCGCACAGCTGACCAGTAGGCACTGAAGAAGAAACCCAGAGGAATAAAGCCAACGATGTTCACAAAAATATCTTTCCAATAACTCGGACTCGGTCTGAATTCCTTCCAGAAAGGTTCCAGGAACAGCTGATGCAAAAGTGTGAAGCGTTTCGGAATATACAAATCGATTCCAGGACGGACATCATTGTGAACAACGTTCCCGGTACGTTCATTGAACAGGTACACACCGATCGCGCGTTCGTTTCCCGAGAGCTCCGGCCGCCCTTGTGTTGTCCAGGATTGATAGTGCCGAAGAACTTCAGCCGGACTGAGCTCCTGCTGATAAAGTGCGAGCCCCTTTAGCTGACCCGGCCAGCTATTCTTGCCGATCGGTGAGGTACCGAGTACCAATTGGCCCGCGCATTGCTTGCCAACCCGAATCCCCGGGAACGATCGCGCGAGATTGCCGTCAACATACATCGCGCTCTTCTCCGCGCCTGACGTTATGGTGATAAATACCGGTTCGATCCGCCGGAAGACACCGTCAGTACCGATTATCTGAGTTCCGTTTTGGGCTTCCCGAATTTGGCGGCTCAATATGAGGAGCCCATGATACTGCTGCAACAGAAACTGCAGCGGATCTTGCGGCGAGTAGAACGCCAGCAGAGTGTTCGAAGCGCTCGCACTGTCGGGTTGCAACCAGATCTCAAGACTACAGGAAGCATCACCCTGCGCATCTGCCACCACAAACTCACCGGCGCTCCAGATGGTTCCGTACCGCCCAAAACGAACGCCATTCTCGTTTCCCAGCCATGTCACCGCGTTCCGGGGACGCCCGAACGGCGCAAGCCCAGCCACCAAAATGCCCAGCAAAACCAACACACAGATTAGGTCCGGTATTCTTGCGCGAGTCATTTTCCTCGTTGCTTATGGAGTTGAGGATCGAGAACTAGCATCGGAATTGATAGATTACCAGCGATGCTTCCAAGGAACGACCACGAACGGATCCGCAGCTGTCCAGCTAAACTATAAACCGTGGAAGAAGCCAACATAGTGATCATCGGCGGTGGCGTCGTCGGCTGCGCGATTGCTCGTGCTCTCTCGAACCGCTGGACCGATGTTTTCGTTCTGGAAGCGCTCCCAAAAATCGGGATGGGCGCCAGTTCACGCAATAGCGGCGTCATTCATTCCGGCCTGTACTATCCGCCGGGTTCCTTGAAAGCTCGTCATTGCCTCCGCGGCAATCAATCGACCTACGAGTTTTGCGCCGCACATGGCGTCCCGCATCGTCGCACCGGCAAGCTGGTAGTCGCATCGTCGCCCGCGGAATCGGAAGAACTCGCCGCGCTGAAGAAAACCGGTGAGACGAATGGCGTGGAGAATATGCAAATCATCGATCGCGCCGCGATTCGAGCGCGTGAACCACACGTCGAAGGATTTGAAGCCATTGAAATTCCGTCTACCGGAATCGTCGGCAGCGAAGAACTCGTCAAAGCTTACGCGCGCATCGCAACGGATCAGGGTGCCCACATCGTGCTTCACGCGAAAGTTGAAAGGCTAGAGCCGACGCGCGACGCTATACGCGTCTTCAGCACAGCCGGCGAGATTGAAACGCGATGTTTAGTAAATAGCGCTGGACTATTTGCAGACGAAGTCGCACAGATGCTCGGCTCAGCGATGGCCGACCACCGGATCTATCCGGTGCGCGGCGAATATTGCGAGTTGCAGCGATCGCGGCAGCATTGGATCCGCGGCTTAGTCTATCCTCTGCCTCACCCCGAGGGTGTAAGCCTCGGCGTGCATCTGACAAAAACAGTTTGGGGCAACGTTCTGGTTGGCCCTACGGCGCTTTACGTGGACGACAAAAACAATTACGAACGCGACCGCGAACCCATCGCAGAATTTGCTCGAAGCGCCAAGCTGCTTCTGCCTGCACTCGAACTTTCTGATCTCATGCCGGCCTATTCCGGCATCCGCGCAAAGTTAACTCCTCCCGGCAAGCATGGAGAAAAAAGTGTCGCGGATTTTATCATCGAGCGAGATCCGCAATTTCCCTGCGTCGTTCAGCTGATGGGTATCGAATCTCCGGGTCTGACTTCTGCGCCGTCTATCGCCGAGCACGTCCGCGACCTCACGGCCGAAATTCTCGACTGAACTGTTCTCTGCTGTAAGAAACCTCACGCTGCAGCGCGCAGGTGCAAGAAAGTGGCGCACTTCGCGCACATCCTCTGCGACTCAGCAGAACCTCGAGTGCGGATGCTAAGCAGTCTAGTTCGAGGGGATCGTCACAGAGACTTCGTTCGAGCCAACACTCTGAATGTTGCTGGAGTTCACTGCGGTCACATAGTAATAGTAGACTTGGCCGTCGGAAACCGTGCCATCGGAATAACCCGGCTTCGCCTCCGGCGAGGAATTCAGCTGTGCATACGGCCCGCTGGGTTTCGAGCTGCGATACACGAAATATCCTGTCACAGTCGAACTGCTAGGTTCCCAAGTGAGCGCCACAGTATGCGGAGTGCTAGCGGCGACACCAGTCCCGGACAGAGCGATTTTCAAAGGCGAGTTCGCCGCGTTACTCGTGATGGTGAGAGTTCCGGTCAGACTACCCGTCGCCTTCGGGTCGAAATCGACCGCATACGATTGAGACTGATTGGGATCCAGGGTCACACCCGCTGCTGACGTCCCCAGGACGAATCCGCTCCCGCTGATCGTCACATTCGAGATGCTGGCGTTCGTGTTCCCGGTGCTCTTCACCGTCAGCTGACCCGCACCAGAGGAGCCAACCGTCACATTTCCAAAACTCAGGCCCGTAGCGCTCGGCGTCAGCTGAACTCTAGCAGCCGCGGCGGTCGCGCTTAAATCAATCACCGTCGGCGAGCCCACTGCATTGCTCGTAACCGAAATCTTGCCTGCAACGCTGCCCGCGGACGCCGGTTTGTACGCCGCTGTGACCGTCGCGCTCGTGCCCGGCGCCAAATTAGCAGGAAGCGTAATCCCCGAAATCGCAACGCCTGTGACGGAGGGCGTGACGCTGGAAATTGTCACCTGCGACGTGCCTATATTTTGCAGGCGAATCGTCTGCGTCGTGTCGCTGCCGACCACCACGTTTCCGAAGCTGAAGGACGACGGCGTGGCAGACAGCGAAGACAACGTTGCCGTCGCATTAATTCCGATCACCACGCTGGGATCGGTGGCATTGCTGCTAATCGATACATTCCCCGTTAGCGTTCCTGCCGACGAGGGTTTGTAGCTAACCGTCAATTTCGTCGTTTGCCCGCTGGCCAAAGTCATCGGCGCCGTCATTCCCGAAACGCTGACTCCCGTTCCCGAAAATGCCACTTTAGAAATCGTCGCCGCTTCGCTGCCCGTATTTGCCAGTTCAATTGTCTGAGTTGCTTCGCTCCCGACGGCTACGCTTCCGAAAGCGATGGAATTCGGAGTAGCGGTCAGCGCCGCAGCAGTCGCACCCGTACCGCTAAGAGCAACCAGCGAAGGGGAACCGGCCGCGTTGCTGGTGATCGTAATCGTTCCAGTGTCAGCGTCTCCAGCAGTTGGCTTAAATATCGCAGAAATGGATGCGCTCTGGCCGGCGCTCAGCGAAATTGGCAGGTGTGGACCGGAAGCTGTGAAGCCTGTGCCTGCGACCGAAATCCCCGAAACCGTCAACACATCAATTCCAGTATTGGTTAGCGTCACTGTCTTCGTTGCGCTCTGACCAACCGCCAGGTTGCCAAAGCTGACGGCGCTCGGCGATACCTCCATCGTTGCACCGGTCACACCAGAAGGCGTTCCCTTGCCAGTGACGCCCACGCAGCCGGACGTCACCAGGATCACGAGCAGAGCTACAGCTCCAGAAATCCCGCGAAGGATGGATTCGAGAGCGAATCGCCGTGAACGAATTGCATCGTTCACGTGAGCTCCCTCCAGGATGGGCGCAAGAGTCATCACCACGCGCATTGTCCGACGGGGCAGATTGCCAGAACTACTGGCCGAGGGTACACACTTGGGACAGGGGCATTACCCTGTACGTGAGGACAGTCTTCAGTTGCAAGTCCGGGCCGAACAGCCGTTTGGCGACTGGTCGCCCCGAACCGCCTTAGAACATGAACCTTACTGCTCTTTCCGAATTCTCGCCCGCCAGACTTCGCTTACGGAATTATGGCGGTCGCCTGATTCGAATCCACGCTTTCCACGTTGCTCGAGTCAACCGCCGTAACCACGTAGTAGTAGGTGGTTCCGTCCGCGACAGTGGAATCCGTATAGCCCACCGCTGTGACGAGCGAGGGATTCAGCTTTGTCGAGTACGGCCCGTTCGACGTTGTGCCGCGATATACGTTGTAGCCGCTCACCGTGGACGTGCTTGCCGTCCAAGACAATGCCACCGAGTGCGGAGTGACCGACACGCCAGTGCCCGAAACCGTGATTGTTGATGGTGAGTTCGTCGCGTCGCTCGCAATGCTCACACTTCCGCTAACCGCCCCCGCGGCCGTTGGAGCGAATTGAGCCGTCACTGTCACGGACTGAGTCGGCGTCAGTGTTTCGCCAGAGCTTACGCCGCTGGCGCTGAATCCCGCTCCCGAAACACTTACGCTTGAAATCGTAACGTTCGAGTTTCCGTTATTGGTCAGTGTAGTGCTCAACGAACTGCTGCTTCCCACGTTGACGTTTCCAAAGCTGAGGGTCGACGTACTCAGTCCGAGAAGCCGTGTCGCGGCGACCCCCGTTCCGCTCAGAGTAATCGAAAGCGGGGAACTAGGTGCGTTGCTCACCAGGGTTATTGTTCCAGCGACGCTTCCTGCCGCGCTTGGTGCAAAAACTGCGTTGAACGCCGCGGCTTTACCTGCCGCAATGGTCACCGGCGCCGTAATCCCCGTTACGCTGAATCCGGCACCTGCAACCGTAACCGAAGAGATCGTTACCGTCGCGCTGCCACCATTCGTCAGACTGACGCTTTGCGAATTGCTCGTCCCCGTCGTTACATTGCCGAAGGTCGCAGTAGTGGGCGTCGCCGCCAGTTGCGGCTGAGTGCCGCTCCCACTCAACGCGATCGTCGTCGGAGAGCTCGGCGCATTGCTGACAATCGAAATGCTTCCGCTCGCGCTCCCGGCCGTTGTCGGCGCGAACTGTGCGCTGAACGTCGTGCTCAGTCCCGCGCCCAAAGTCAGCGGCGTGCTCAATCCGCTGATGCTCATACCCGCGCCGGATGCCGTTGCTACGGAAATCGTCACGCTGGCTGTCCCTGAGTTGGTTAATGTAATGGACTGGGTTCCGTTGCTGCCAACCGCAACCGATCCGAAGTTCACGGTTGAAGGGTTGGCACCAAGCTGGCCCTGAATTCCCGTCCCGGATAATCCGATCGCTGCTGGCGAACCCGGAGCATTACTGACAATCGAAATGCCGCCCGTCGCAGCTCCTGCGGCGGTTGGCGTAAAGATCGCGGAAAACGAAGCGCTGCTGCCCGCATTGATCGTCATCGGCATGCTTGCGCCGCTCATACTGAATCCACTTCCGGAAGGAGACGCGCTGGTCACCGTCAACGTAGCAGTCCCAGCGTTAGTCAGCGTCACCGTCTGCGTTCCGCTGCTGCCGACTGACACGTTGCCAAAGGCAACGCTGGCAGGATTAATAGTTAGTTGAGGTTGGGTGGCCGTGCCCGATCCGGATAATGCGATTGCTGCCGGTGAACCCGGAGCATTGCTCACAATTGAAATGCTGCCCGTCGCAGCTCCTGCGGCGGTTGGCGTAAAGATCGCAGAAAACGACGCGCTGCTGCCCGCATTGATCGTCATCGGCATGCTTGCGCCGCTCATGCTGAATCCAGTGCCCGAAGGCGAAGCGCTGGTAATCGTCAATGTAGCGGTCCCGGCGTTCGTTAGCGTCACCGACTGGGTTCCGCGGCTGCCGACTGACACGTTGCCGAAGGCCACGCTCGCAGGACTGATCGTAAGTTGAGGTTGCGTAGCGGTTCCCGATCCGGACAACGCGATCGAAAGTGGCGAACCTGGCGCATTGCTCACAATCGAAATGCTGCCCGTCGCACTTCCTGCCGCTGTAGGCGAGAATTTCGCCGTAAATGAAGCGCTCTGTCCTGCATTCAGCGTCAACGGCGTAGTCAGACCGGTCATGCTAAATCCCGTTCCCGATGCGCTGCCTGCCGAAATTGCCACGCTCGCGGTTCCGGAGTTCGTCAGAGTTACGCTCACCGATGCGCTAGCACCCACAAGCAGGCCGCCAAAATTGATGCTGGCCGGATTCGCTGTCAGGTTTCCCTGCACGCCCGTCCCGCTGAGCGCGATCGACACTGTCGGATTGGTCGCGGTGCTGGTGATAACGATGCTCCCCGCGGCTACGCCCACCGCGGTCGGCGCAAATTGTGCTGTAAAGGTCGTGCTCTGACTCGCGGCCAGGGTCAATGGAGTGGATAGCCCCGTCGCGCTGAACCCTGTGCCGCTCGTGCTGATCGCTGAAATCGTCGCGCTGGCATTTCCAGTGTTCGTCAAGGTGATCAGTTGTTGGCCATTGCTGCCCGTCGTCACATTCCCGAATGCCATGCTACCGGGACTGGCGACCAACGTCGAAGCGGTCGTCACTCCGGTCCCGACCATGCTCACGACTTGAGGAGAACCTGGCGCGTTATCCGTGAAGGTAATGCTTCCCGTCGCCGCACCCGCCGCTGTCGGTGCAAATTGCGCGTTGAAGGAAAGACTCTGCCCAGCCGGCAAGGTCGTTGGCAAAGAGAGCCCGCTGATCCCGAAGCCAGTCCCCGCGACCGTCGCTAGATTGATCGTCAGATTGGAGCTTCCACTATTCGTCAGCTTGACGCTTTGCGTGCTGCTCTGTCCCACAACCACATTTCCAAACGTCAACGCGGACGGAGCAATCGTCAATCCCGTCTGCGTGCCTGTTCCGGTGATGGAAATCGCCAACGGAGAATTGGAAGCATCACTTACAACCGTCAAGCTGCCGGTTACCGCCCCCGCCGACGTCGGAGCAAACTGAATCTGTATGGTACTGCTCTGGCCCACGGCAATCGTTCCGGAAGGATTTCCGCCGATCACCGTCAAACCGGCGCCCGCCAAGGTCGCCCCAGAAATGGTCGCCGTCCCCAACCCTGTGTTGGTCACGGTCAAGCTTTGCGTCGCAGTGTTTCCAACGGCGACGCTGCCGAAGCTTACGCTCGTCGCGCTCGGCGAAAGTATTCCTGTACCCGAGTCGGATGGCTGGGTTTTCGTCGCGCTGGTATAGCCAGCGCAGCTCGAAAGCCCCGCAATCGCCAGGATCATCGCTAGCGCGGTTATTAGAACGAACGGCTTGGATGAACGGTTCACCTGGGCTCCGGCTTGCGAGATTGACCTTGGCGTGCGACCTACGTGCTCTTGGCTGTGGGCTCTCATGTCACCGTCAGTGTAGGGAGCGAGGTAGAGGCGCAACTACTGGTCAGAGGAACCGACTTGGTGCAAGGCCCTTCGCCTGTTCAACCGGCCCATCGCATACCTGACCTTCACACCCGTACAGGCGCGCGTAGTCGTTTGCTGGCACACACTTACGCAGGTGTTTTGCTTCGGGTCAGCTGGCCGCCTAAAAACTGTTGGCGAAGATGCTAACGGGATGAGGCGAATGAACCGGAGAAAATGCGTCGTGTGCTAGACTTTAGCGCGGTCTTTCGAGGAATCCTCGTACTAGCGCGATGCAGAATCAACAGGTTGGCGTGTCTTCCAAAGTTCTCGGGTGTTGTTGGTCGAACCGAATTCTCCTTCTCGCGACGGCCGGAATTCTCTTTCTCACCCTCTACCCCTTTCGCCTTGAGTACCACGCGAGTCCGCCTGGCAGCGCTTCTCCCCTCTTTCTGGGAGGAGGCATGAAGTCGGCAGGCCTCTTCGATGCCTTTCTTAATGTTTTGCTATTTGTTCCCTTTGGTTTTGGCCTTGCGGAAAAGCTTCGTGAACGTGGAAAATCGTTTGCCTTCGCGCTCGCCCTGACCCTGGCATCCGGCGCGCTTTTTTCGTATAGCATTGAACTTCTTCAGTACTACATTCCGCAGCGTGATTCAGGGTGGGAAGACGTCTTTAGCAATACATCGGGTTCAGTGCTCGGCTGTATTGCTTTCGAAATACTCGGCAAATCGCTGCTGCGCGGCTTGTCACGTTGCGAGAGCCTGCTCGAAGCCCTGCTGACGCCGCGCCGTACCTACATCATCCTGCTAATCTATTTCGCGTTGTGCTGCGGAGCTTCGGCTCGGCTGCAACGAAATACGCGCTTGAGCAATTGGCGTCCGGACGTTCTTCTCGTCCTGGGCAACGATGCTTCGGGAAAATTTCCGTGGAAGGGCACGGTAAACGCCGTGCAACTTTGGGATCTTGCGCTCCACAAGGAAGCGGCGCAGCAATTATCCGCGGGGCAACCTGTGGATACAGGCAATCCAGGTTTGCTCGTGGATTATGATTTTTCCGCAGGACCGCCGTTTCGCAATCAAAGGCAGGTTTCCTCAGAGCTTGCTTGGCTACCGCATGCTCCCGTGGCTGCCGGTTCCGGCCTACTCGTTTTGGACGGCGCCACTTGGCTTACATCCCCGGTCGCGGTTACCGATCTCGTCGCCAATTTGGAGAAAACCAATCAGTTCGCGCTGCACGTGCTCTGCACGCCCGCGCAAGGGGGCGGAAGCGAAGGCAGGATCATATCCATTTCCCAACCCTCGAGTTTCGCCGATCTTACCCTCCGCCAGGAAGACGCCAACCTGGCCTTCTGGTTTCGCAATCCGCTCTCGGCAAACCACGCAATCTTGTCAGCGAACTCGCCGGGAGTGTTCACCGCCGGCCGTACTCGCGACATCATCTATACGTATGATGGTGCGAATCTTTCGCTCTTCCTCGACGGCAAACAGCAGCCTCTGAATTACCGGCTCGGCCCCGGAACCGCTCTGGCGAAGTCCCTGCGCACGGTCCGATCCGGTGAACTCGAAGGCTATAACTTCATCTATTACGCTCTAATTTTTTGTCTGCCCGGAGCGCTTCTAGGCATCGCCGCGAGAAATCTGGCTCTCCCACGCGCTTTCGCCTTCATTTGGCTGGCCGGCGGAATCCTGATTCCCGCCATCGTAATGGAGTGGATTCTCGTCTCCACCAGCGGTCGTTCGTTTTCCTCCGATCATCTGGCGCTGCCCGTAGTTCTTGCCATCGCAAGCGTGCTATGGATCAATAGCGACCGCTGGACCAGCGTCAGATACGAGAACAGCAGAGCAAGCCTCCACTAGTCCAGAATCGTCCGCAGCAGCGGATTCGCCTATAGTTTGATTGCGCTTCGATTGGTTCCTAGCAATAATCAGAAACTCGGGCGGCATAATCGCTGAGTAAGGTTTGAGCGCTGAAACAGAGAGCCAGATGAGCAAGAAGCGTGGTGTCTTCCTCCGAGGTGGAACTGGCAGCCGCTTGCGGCTCTCGTGTACCGGGCGCCGGAAAGCGCTCCGATGAAAATTTTCGTCACCGGCGGCGCCGGATTCATCGGATCGAATTTCATCGCTCACGTTCTGGGTTTGTCCCAGGAATATTCCATCGTTAACTTCGATAAGTTAACCTACGCCGGAAACCTCGCGAACTTGGATTCCATCGCGAGCAACCCGCAATACACCTTCATCAAGGGCGACATTTGCGATCCTGCCGCCGTCGCAGCAGCCATGGCCGGATGCCATACGGTCGTTCACTTCGCAGCCGAATCTCACGTGGACCGCAGCATCTATGATCCGGGGCCCGCGATCGAAACGAATGTTACCGGCACGTTCGTCCTTCTCCAGATCGCCCGCAAGCTCAATATCAAAAAATTCCTGCACATCTCGTCCGATGAAGTCTACGGCGACCTGCCGGCCGGCACATTTGCCGACGAAAATTCCCAGTTGCGGCCCAGCAGCCCCTACTCCGCCTCCAAAGCCAGCTCGGACCTGATCGTCCTTTCTTACGTTCGCACCTTCGACTTTCCGGCCGTAATCACCCGCGCATCCAACAATTACGGACCATTCCAGTTTCCGGAAAAATTTCTGCCGCTCATGATTACCAACGCGCTGGAAGACAAACCTCTGCCCATTTACGGCGATGGCAAGCAAGAGCGCGACTGGCTCCACGTGACAGATCATTGCCGCGGAATTCTGGCGGTTTTGGAGCGCGGACGGATCGGCGAGGTTTACCACATCGGTGGCTTGGACGTACTCGAAAATCTCACCATGGCGCGCCGTGTGCTCCGCGCCACCGGGAAAACCGAATCGCTGCTTTCCCATGTGAAAGATCGCCCCGGCCACGACCGCCGCTACGCCTTAACTTGGGAAAAGATGGAGCGGGAACTCGGCTGGAAACCCTCCATCTCATTGGACGAGGGTTTGCGCAAAACGATCGAGTGGTATCGCAGCAACACAGAATGGATGGCAGGTGTGCGCGGCGGGGAGTACCTGACCTACTACCAAAAACATTACGCTAATCGCGGCCCTTCTCGTCAGTTCGTCGCGGAGTCGGGACCAAAATCTCCCGAACGCTAGCGGCCCGCTTACACACTTTTTTTGGTCCGACGCGTCACGCGGTGAGAACGCGACCAGGAAACCGCACGCTGCGCGAGCCATTCGCAATCGCCAGCCCGGTCTTCTGCATCGCTTGCTCGGGGACCAGATTCCTGTTTCCCTTATGGGCTTGCGCGGGAGTCCTCGCCTCATTTTCCAGCAGCGTCGGCCGCATGAACCCGGCAGCTCTGCGCGCCAACTCCGCGCGTGTCTCCACCCCGAACTTGCTCAGCAACGAAGACACGTGGAACTTCACAGTGCGCACCGTGATGTTCAGCCGCGACGCGATTTCCTTGTTAGCGCGGTTGCTCACCACCGCATCCAGCACTTCTCTCTGCCGGGCGCTCAAAGACGTTGGGCAAGCGATCGCGCGCCCCTCTCTCAGCAGTTCCTCGGTCCGCGATATCAGCCGCGCCACCAGAGACTGCTCGGCAGGCACTAGCACTTGAAACTCCGCGGGATTCTGCCCCCGCACTAGACATTGCATCGCCAGCAGCCCTGCGATGCGCTCGACGGTGCACTCCAGATCTCCGCCGCCCGTTGCACGAAACTGCGCCGTTCCGCTGGAAGATTCGCAAAAGAAGAATAGGTTGGGGTGGTTTGCTTCTTGTTTATTTTCGTGGGGAACGAGTTTTGGAAAAACGCGAACTTTTTTCAAAGTGAGCCTTCCGTCTGCTTGCCCAGGACTGCATGCGGCGAAGCCTTAGGATTTAAAAGCTATTTTGCAATTTTGCGTTGCCCAACGGTAAGTCTACATCTCGTTTTGCACGAAGTACTTACAGAAACCGGGTAGTACCGATTAGATTCAATTCCCCAAATTTCCCCATTTGGAAAACAACGGTTATTCTCAAACCCGGCACTTGGCCGTGGCAGGCTCTCTGCCAAACACAAGCTTATTTAAGTGCCTCAAAATGAGAAAGTTGTGCGGTCCACCCGAAACCGCATACCTTTATTCATAGGTAGAAACTGCTCACGCATTGCAAATTCTTCCGTGAGCACAAGTTATCCACAGGTTCTTCACAACGAAAATCACTCGCGCTCAGCCCAGGCCCGATCGGTACCGCCGTCATGAATCCATTCGCGGAAAATACTTTCGGGTTACACTCCTCTCTATATAATCCCACGACGGAAATTCTCATTCGGGAGCTCGCCCCTTGCGCACAGCCCTCAAACATTTAGTCGTCGCTCACAGTCTGCTGCTCGTGGCATTCGTCGCTACCGCCCAGATCCCTCCCATCAAACCGGCCCCGCTTTCGCAACAAGTTCCGCAGGGCTCCGGCGCCTGCTCGGTGCAGAAATCCTGTGTCGAATTGGCACCCACCATGATTCAATCCGCCCTCGGTCCCTCGCCTCTCGAAGAGAATCTCCGCTACCTCTCCGACACCATCGGCGGCCGTGTCACCGGGACGGCTGCGGCCGACCGAGCCGCGGACTGGGGAGTGCAAGCTTTCCGTCACGCCGGCGTTGACGACGTGCATACGGAAAAATTCACTATCCCCGTCGGTTGGTCCGAGGGCCACACCCATCTCGAAATTCTATCCCCCGCGCCGTTGCCGGTTCGTCTCGTATCCATCGGCTGGTCGCCGGCCACTCCCGAGGGCGGCATCACCGCGGAAGTCGTCGACGCCGGAATGGGCGATGATGCCGGCTTCGCCAAAGCAGGCGCCGCCGCGAAAGACGCGATCGTCCTGATCCATTCGAATTTCCTGGTCACCTGGGACGACCTCACCAACGAATACACAATCGGCCCCTCCATCATCGATCGCGCGCTGCAATCCGGAGCCGTCGCCGTTCTGTGGATGTCCTCACGTCCCAATCTGCTTCTGTATCGCCACACACTCGCCGTCAACGGTGAAGTGGAAAGATTGCCGCAAGCCGTCGTGGCCCGCGAGGACGCCGAACGCATCGCGCGTTTCCTCACCGCCGGACAAAAAGTGCGCGTGCATTTCGAAATGCCGAACCGCGTGACTGGACCCGTGGATTCTGAAAATGTCGTTGCGGAAATTCGTGGCCGCGAGAAGCCCGATGAATTCGTGGTTCTCGGCGGGCACCTCGATTCCTGGGACCTCGGTACCGGCGCGCTCGATAACGGATGCAATGTCGCGATGGTGATCGACGCCGCCCGCGTAATTCACGCCTCTGGCACCATTCCGCGCCGCTCGATCCGCTTCGTCCTCTTTACCGGCGAAGAGCAAGGCCTGCTCGGCTCGGCGGCCTACGCCCACGCGCACCGCGCCGAACTGGATAACATGATCGCGGCAATCATCTTTGACTCAGGAATCGGCAAAGTAACAGGCTATGCGCTGGGCGGCCGCAAGGATATCGTCGCGCCCGTTCGCACGGCGCTCGAGCCGATAGCCTCGCTCGGCGTCAAGGATTTCACTATGGACGCCGGAATGGATACCGACAATTTCGATTTCCTCATCGAAGGCATCCCCACGCTCGTCGCGAACCAAGATCCCGCGAATTACATGCTCAACTATCACGCCGCATCCGACACTTTCGACAAAGTTGACATCGCCCAGCTGAAGCGTCACTCCGGAATCGCCGCCGTCACCGCATTCGCCCTTGCCGACGCAGAGCAGCGCATCGGTCCGCGCCAATCCCGCGCCGAAATCGAGCAATTGCTAACCGACACCGGCCTCGACAAAAGTATGCAGGAAGCCGGGTTCTGGCCGCTATGGGAGGAAGGCGTCCGCGGTCGTGAGCCCAAGCCCTAAGTTTCTGCGGCCTATTTGCTGCGGCCCGCCGCCTTCAACACATCAATCATAGGCAGCGCGCCGCCCTGCCCGCTGCCCATATACACCTCGGGCAGATGGCCGTCCCAGTGTTGTTGCATCATTTCGATCGTCCTAAGTTGCAGCAACTCCGGCGTGATCTGCTGCTTTTGCACTTCCAACGCTTTTGCTTCCGCCTGAGCCTGCGCCACTTTCTGCTCCGCTTCAATCTTGATGCGCGTTAAATCGTTTTCAGCTTTCAACGCATTTTGCTGCGCCGTTACCTTTGCCTCGATCGCTCGATTATATTCTTCAGAAAAATTGAAATCGGTAATGCTCACCGCGTCCACATCAATATGGTGCGCCGCCAGCCGGTCTCGCACATACTGTTCAATCCCATTTCGTACCGTTGCGCGCTGCGCGATCAGCTGCTCCGCATCGTACTGCGCCGTCTGCGCTTTGATGGCTTCCAGAATCGCGGGTTTCACCACCCGATCGACTGCATCGTCATTCAACTTCGCCCATATATCCATCACGCAGCATGGGTCTTGATAGTACGCGAGCGTCACCTGCGTGTGCACCACCTGCAAATCGTGGCTGGACGCCTGTGAATCAAGCTTTTCCACTTGCACTTGCACCGAAACCGGCCTCACCGTTTCGAGAAATGGCATGATCAGATGCGGACCCGGCTCAAGCGTGCGACCCGTCACCGCCCCGAAGCGCAGCACCACTCCGCGATAGCCGGAATCCACGGTAGTGAACGACATCCAGAAAATGAAAATCAGACCCGCCACGATGAAAAATGGAACGCCGTGTGTCAGGCTGGCGGTAATCTGCCCGTCGCCACGGACGGCCTTGGTGGCCACAAAGACTCGCCACGCTCCCAGCAGGCAAAGCGCAACAAACACGAAAAGCAATAAGCCGCCCATTTGTGATTCTCCTTTAACGAATCGGTTACTTTCGCAGTCCGCTAGCTAATACGCCATGCCGGCAAAAAACGCAACTTCCTTACACCTCACTCAGTTGCGAGAGTGTGCATGCCGTGCTATGCATCGCGTATACTAGGCGGAAGAACATGACTGCCGGCCCGCGTACAATCGTTCGGGATAGCTCTGCTGCCTCACCGGAATCCAGGCCCAGCCGGATTCTCGCGCTTGACTATGGCCGCAAAAGAATCGGCCTGGCTCTCTCCGACGAATTGCAGCTCACGGCGCAGCCGCTTCAAGTTCTTAACCGCGTGAACCGCCGCGACGATCTCCGCCGCCTGCGCGATATTTGCAGGACGCAGGGCGTCGTGCGTATCCTCGTGGGCCACCCGCTGCACATTACCGGCGAAGCGGGCGAAATGGCGGAAGAAGCAGCACGTTTTGCCGCGCGACTGCGCAAGGAGTTAGGAATCGAGGTGGAGCTAGTAGACGAGCGGCTCACCAGTTGGGAGGCAGGACAGATGGTCGCCGAGACCGGATCATTCAGCCGGCGCAAGGAATCGTCCCTCGACGACGTAGCCGCCGCCATTTTCCTTCGCGAGTATCTCGAACGCCATCGTGGCGGCCCGCAACCTGCCGCGGGCGAGAAGGAATAACCGGCGATGCGACGGCTAGGCCTCCTGGCTCTTCTTGTGATCGCTGCGATCGGCGCGGGTGCCGGCTGGCTCGATTCGCAGATCAGCCGCCCCTATCGCGGTCACCGTCCCGAGAAAGTTTTTGTGGATATTCCCCATGGCAAATCGCGCTGGGCAATCGCCGGAATCCTTCGCCAGAACGACGTGATCCGCGACCGCCTGGCCTTCGCTCTCTTTAGCTTCTGGCACGTGCGCACGCCGATGCAGGCGGGCGAATATTATTTCGACCACCCCGTCACTTCGCGCGAAGTTTTCTGGCAGCTCGCTCAGGGAAGAATTTTTGTTCACACCGTCACCATCCCCGAAGGCTGGACCATGTTCGATATCGCCGCAGAGCTGGACCGCCAGGGCGTGTGCACCCGCGAAGGCTTCCTCGAAGCCGCGAAAGATACCAGCCTGATTTCAGACTTGGCGCCGCAGGCGCAGAATCTCGAAGGGTATCTTTTTCCTTCCACCTATGAATTTACACACCACACCACCTGCGAACAGGCTGTCAAACGCATGGTCCAGAATTTCCGCGCCGTCTGGGAATCTCTGAACTCGCAGGGCGCCGCGAATCTTCCCGATGGACTCACATTCGCCCAGGTCGTCACTCTCGCCTCCCTCGTCGAACGCGAGACGCCGCGCAAAGAAGAGCGCCCGCTCGTCGCCGGCGTGTTTTACAATCGCATCAAGCGCGGTGGCCCTTTGCAGTGCGATCCCACCGTCGCCTACGCTTTAGAGCTCGCAGGTCATCCGGTAAAAGTCGTGCACTCCAAGGATCTACAGATCGTTTCGCCGTACAACACGTACAAGAATTCCGGCCTGCCTCCCGGCCCGATCGCCAACCCCGGTGAAGCGTCGCTGCGCGCCGCCCTCGCTCCCGCCGCCACGGACTACCTCTACTTCGTTGCTAACGATAGTGGCGGGCATTTTTTCAGCAAGACGCTCGCCGAGCATAATCGCAACGTCGCACGCTATCGCAGTCTGCTTTCTCGCGACGCGCAACCTGTCACCGAACAGAAGCAACCCGTGCATCGAGGACCGTCGTGAGTCCCTCTCGCTCAGACGCGCATCACGAAGGCGGATCGCCCACCAAGAAGGCGTTGATCCTCGAAGTTGCGGAGGGCCTCGGCAAGCCGCGCTACACCCCCGCCGAAATCGAACAGATTCGCCGTCAATTGATCGCCCATCTCGGCGCGTCTGGAAAAACTTCCCCTGACTACATCGTCAGTGTGCTCGAAGAAGCGGGCCTGCGCGTGGTGTGGTCCACGCGCTCCGATACCGATGGCCGTTATGAAGAAGAATTCACCGACCTGCTCCACTTCTCCACCCTCGAGGAAGCCGAAATGTGCCTGGTGCGCCTCGACGAGCTCCTCCGGAAATTCCTTTTCGAACACGAGCAAGCCGCTGCCGAACGCGTTCGCGAAGTCGCGCGCCTCGGCCGCCGCCGGGCCGAAATGATTTCGCGCAACCATAAAGTGGACGCGAACAAACGCGCCCAAAAAGAGGAAATCGCTCACTGGTTCGCGATCTGGCTGGAAACACCCGACGCGTTCTTCGATTGGCTGGAAGTTCGCAAACAATCTCCGGACTTCAAAAATAAATTCCCCCTGCCCGGGCTCGAAGAAGAAGCACCCGGCGCTGCGGAAGAGTAATTCCGTGTACCTCCTCGAAATCGAACCGCTCGATCTCGGCGCTGACGTCCGCGCCATGGGCCTGGAGCTCACCGAAGCAGACGAAAATCGCGAGCCTATTCGCGGTGCCGACGCGGCCAGAATTTGGTCGCGCGTGCTCCCCGCAATCGCCGCTCCGGAAAATTGGGCGCTCGATTTCTTCAGCCATCTCGACCGTTTGCGCGATTATTGCCAACGCCATCAAATCCCCTACCGCGAAGCTACCAAGCACTCCATCGTTGTTCCGGCGCCCGAACTCGCCATCCTCGAACCTCTGATCGATCGCTTTCAGAGTGAAACGTTCGGCGCACGCGCAGGAGGCCCGCTCGCGGAAGGCGATCCAACCCTCGAAGGCGAGCTCGCACGGCGCGGCGTAGACGCCTACCGCTCTGCGTTCTCGAAATACGCCTTCTGTGCAATCTGCAATTTCGAAGACGGCTCGCTCGTTATGCTTAGCGAGAAGCTTTGGGCCAGCGAAGTCATCCGTCGAACACGCCCAGCGTTAGAGGGCCAGGACCTCGAAATCCGCCTGGCCTCTTAAGGTCTGCCCTCCCTATTGTTTAGTGCGCGACCCTAGCCCATCCGTACTATTTTCATAATCAGGGGTCCTAGTACACTTATTACGAGTCTAACCGTATGGCACAAGTCTCTCGCGAGTTAACGATGCAGAGCGAGCCAACAATCCCCAACGCCCGAGCATTCGTCCGCAGCCTCAACGTGCTGCTTAAGTACGCTCGACTCTATGGTTTAGAGCATTCCCGCTCCGCCGGCCAATTTGAATCCGCCTGGCAGGAACTCCGCGCAGCCGTGAACGCCGCCGGGCCAGCCGGCCTCCTCCTTGGCGCCGCTGGCTCCCAGCTACTTCTTGATGGTGTCCCGCTGGAATCCAGCCCCGCCGAACGCAGTTTCGCTGATTTCCTCAACGCCTCCGGGGTAGCCAGCATCGGCTTCCTCCCTCGCGTTGAGCGCGAAGAGTTCTCTAATCTAGTGAAGTGCTTCATGGACACGGGCCCGAAGGCCGGAGCCCTTTCGGAGCGCCTCGCCGTCTGTTTCACCAATCGCAGCCATTCCGG
Organism: uncultured Acidobacteriota bacterium; assembly: GCA_963786205.1. GTDB lineage: Bacteria > Acidobacteriota > Terriglobia > Acidiferrales > UBA7541 > Palsa-295. The sequence continues at coordinate 789,726 of CAWAYG010000004.1, read as the reverse complement.
CATCCGGGTCAATGAGATCCGCTTCGTGGCGGAAGACTCTGGATTTTCCGACGCGCGTGTGGCCGCCACTCTTACCGCCAAAACTCTTGGCGCCGACGCCGACCGCATCCAGGAATGGTTCCGCAGCCCAGAGAAAATGATTCAGCTGATCGCCGCGGCCGAAGGCGAACACGGTGGCCCAGGCGTGCCCGGAACCGGCGGAGGCGCCGGAACAGTGCCCGGCTCGTTCTACGCGGGAGGAAGTGGTTCGCGCACCGGCGCAGAATCTGGCGCAGGGACTGGCGCAGGATTTGGTGGAGGCTCTGGCTCAGGGTCTGGCGCGGGTTTCGGGCCGGGAAATTTCGGCATCGCAGGACTTGGCTCGGGCTCCGGCACTGGCGTCGGTACCGGCAGTGGCGGAGGCGGCGTCTCCGGCTTAGCCGGCGGAATCGGACAGCTCGAAGAAGCGGAACTGCACAGCCTGCTCAGGCTGCTCGCCCAGTTCGGCGAAGCCCAATCCGCCAAAAATCCTGACCTCGACGCATTGTCGTGGCGGCTAAAATTCTCGGCGCTGCCGCAAAATGCCCAAGTGACTTTGCAGCAGGCGCTCGCCACCGTCGCCGCGCAATCGCCCTCGGCGAAATTGGACGAGAACAGCATGTTGCGCCTCGCCGAAGATCTCGCCATACGTTTCGCCATCGATCGCTTCCAGCGCGGTGAAGTGAAGGTCAATGCCGTCCGCCAGATGCTGGACCGCATGGGCAACGAACTCGCTACTCTTCGCAAATTACTGAAATCGCGCGAAGAAAAAATGGCCCACGCCGGAATGTCGATCGAAACACACGCCGACGTTCTCGATCGCCAGTTCTGGGCGGCCGTGCCGGACTCCGGCAAGAAAACTGTGCTGATGTCTTCTGAAGCGTGGTGCATTCCGCCGCGCAACGTTCAACAATACGTCGAAGAACTCATGGGCCGCGGCGAATCGGACGCCGCGGGAGATATCCTGCTCCATTACGCATCCTGCGTCGGCAACTCAGACGCGGAAGCCCGTAAGAAAGCTGCAATCGGTCTGGGACAACTCGCCGAACTCTACAGCAAAGCCGCCAGCCAACGTTTGCAAGACACTATCGCCAAAATTGGCCTGGCGATGGCCGCGGAGAAAGACACCGAACTGCAAACGCTTCTTAGCGCCGCCTTCGTCCGCCTCAGCCAGGAATCCGCCGCGCGCCGTTACTATCGCGCCGTGCAGCAAGCGCTCGATTCGCTCGCGGATCTGGAAGGCTCTCGCCCCAGCTGGGTGCAAACTCTACGTCCTCGGATCGGCGTGGATAATCGGCTCCCCGAATTCATCGAAGAGGCGATGGTCGCCGAAGCTATGCCGGATGGCTTGGTCGGCGTGCTCATGCGCGTGCCGCAGGGCGCGGCCGAGCATCTTTCCGTCCGTCTGGCGCGCACCTCGCGGCGCACCGAACGCGAAAGCGTTGTCAATCTCGCCAAGGCCGTGGGCGCACCGTGCGTGCGCTACCTGAAGGAATCGCTCAAGAATGATGCGCCGGCGAAAGCCGCAACTGTAATTGGCCTGCTCAGCCGTCTGGATCCTGCAGCCGTAGACGAGCTTCTGCCACGGCGCCTCCGCGATGGCGGCCGCGGCTTCCATGACGCCGTCGTTCGCCAGCTCGCCACTGCGGGCGCTCCGGAGCGCGGCAAGCTCCTCTCCGATTCACTCGAAATGTTCGACGTTATGATTCTGCCGCTCGCGCTCGATGAAATCGGCATGTGCGCCGACGGCGACACCGCCACCAAACTTCTTCGCCTTGCTGAAGGTGAGATACTGCCGCAAGGCCCCGATTACCTGCGCGTGAAGGCCATCGAAGCGCTCGGCCGCATGCGCGCTCCCGCTGCCGGCGGCCATCTGCGCCGCTTTGTCGAGGAACGCAAAACCTTCGGCTGGGTCTATCCCGACGAAATTCGCATGGCTGCGGCGCAGGCACTCGTCAAACTCGATCCCGAATGGATTCAGAATTTCCTGCCGGAATCGGGTTTAGATGCGAAAGTTTTTCAGCTCGCGCCGCTCGATGCCATCCCTGAGCGCGATTTTGTGCGTCATCGCCGCTACCGCCGCGTCCGGCTGCCGCGCAACGTGCCCGCCGTGGTCACTTCGGCGAAAGGAAAATATTCTTCCGCGATCAGCGTACTCAGTCTCGATGGCGGTCTGCTGAGCGGTGAACTGCAACTCCCCGTCGGCACCGAAGCCACTCTGAAAATCCCCGCGGGCCTGCGCTCCATCAGCATGCAGGCCGTCGTCCGCTTCGTCCGCTCGCACCAAGCCGGATTCGAGATGGTCGGCATGAACCTGGAAGACCGCGCCAAGCTACGCCGCCTACTCGTTTCCCTTGGCGGCAACGATGTTCCCGCCGCCGGACCTGCTCCCGGAAGCAGCCTTCTCGACGACTAACCTGCGCTTCCGCCGGCCTCAACTCCCGTCACCTAAGCACTAATGATCCTCATTCATTCGCACATCGTCTCGCCGAAATTTTTCTGCTAAGCTCCGCCCCGCCGGATAGAATGTCCCGCGTACCGGCTTCCAGCGGCACGCCCGCAAGGGAGGAATCAAGCATGTTGAGCGCAACTCAAAGCGCTTCCATCGTCCTGTTTTGCGTCCTGCTCGCCCTCGTCTTTTTATTGTTGATGCGCCGCTTCTGGCCTTCCAGCCAGCGCCGCGAACACAACGAAATCATCGGCTGGCAAGTCAGTGTCCTGGGCACCACCTACGCCGTCATTATGGGTTTCATGCTCTACGCCGTGTGGACCGATTTTAACTCCGCCGAAATGACCGCTGACTCAGAAGCCAATTGTCTCGTCAACGTTTACCGCCTGTCCGAAGGCCTCGCCCCCGCCGAACGCGACCAGATTCAGAAACTTTCGCGCGAGTATGCCGACGCGATGATCAACGAAGAGTGGCCTGCCATGAATGAAGGCAGCTTAAGCTTGAATGGACACCGCATTGTCCAACAGCTGTGGAGCACCACGATGCAGGCTAAGCCCGCCAGTCTCTCCGAACAAACCAGCTATAACCACGTCCTCACCGAACTTACCAACATGACGGAACGTCGCCGCCTGCGCGAATTGCAAAGCAAATCAAAGCTCCCCGGCATCTTATGGATCGTCCTGATCGTCGGCGGAGTGATCACCACCATGTCTTCCTGCTTGTTCGGCACCGACAATTTCAAACTTCACGCCATCCAAGTGTTCTCCCTCTCGCTCCTGCTCGCGCTCGCCCTGGTGGCCATCGCGGATATTGACCGCCCCTTTCGCGGCGCTGTTCACGTAAATCCCATTGGATTCGAGCACGCTCGCGATACTTTTGCGGAGTCCAAAGCCGGATTCAAATAGCGACACAACGGCAGCATGTTGGCAATCTCTAGATCTCCGGCTATGATGTGCGCCGTTACCTATTTCGCTCTGGATGGACCGATGGAACTCTCGCAGCAGGATCAATGGAAGAAACAAGCAGGCGACGCTGCGGCCCTGCTGGTGGAAGACGGGATGGTCGTCGGTCTCGGCACAGGCTCAACGGCCAGGTTTGCGATTGCGGCAATTGGACGCAGAGTGGCGGAAGAAGGTCTGCGCATCCTGGGAATTCCCACCTCAGACCGCACCGCCGAGCAGGCACGCACCGAAAAGATCCCGCTCACCACTTTCGCCGAGCACACCCAAATCGACCTCACGATTGACGGCGCCGATGAAGTCCTTCCCGGGCCGCTCTACCTCATCAAAGGACACGGCGGCGCGCTGCTGCGCGAGAAAATCGTCGCATCGGCAAGCAAGCGCATGGCAGTGGTCGCGGACGACACAAAACTAGTCACGCGCCTCGGCGAACTCGTCTCCGTTCCAGTGGAGGTAGTGCCCTTCGGCTGGCAAGTAACAGCCAGAAGGCTAGCCGAGCTGGGAGGAAAACCGACCCTGCGTCTGGGAGCCGAGCAAAAGCCGTACATCACCGACGGCGGCCATTACATCCTCAATTGCGCGTTCGGCGCCATGGACGACCCCAAGGAAACCGCCCATCACCTGGACCACGTAGTCGGCCTGATAGAGCACGGCCTGTTTCTGAAGGTCGCAACAGAAGCGTATATTGCCGGACAAAACGGCGTGCGAATATTGAAGAAGGAAAAATAAAAGTTAAATCTTCAGGTCTCGGTGCGTGCTCCAGGATCTTGGCGGGCATTTCTAGCCACTAGCCACTCAACACTAGCCACTACCTTTTTCCCAAACCGATTGATCTCTCCCTGAGATTCCCAAGCGCCGTAGGCGCGGCATAAGTTAGCCCAGCCCGGCAGGGCTGGGAACAATCGGGAAGAGAATCCGGAGCGCCGTAGGTGCGACACTTCCGTTGCCGTCGCTCTCTGGCTGGCTCGTTCTAATTCTTCGAAACGCAACCCTGCGGGTACACCGCATCGAGCGCGCCCCACAAAGCTTTCAAGCTTCGTTCCGCGGCGCACAACACCCCAACCGTATCCACATTCTGCTGCCGCACCAACCACTCCCGCCAAGCCGCGCGATGCCGCACATCCGCTTCCTCATGCACCGCGAAATAAGCCAGCGCCCGCGGTTCGCTAATTCCATAAAACCGCCGCAACCCAGAAATCTTCTGGCTGGCAATCTCCGGAACCTGCGCTTCGTAAACGTAGAACGCCGCCACAGCCTGCGTTGTGGACCCCTGCGCCGCCACCTCGTCATAAGTGTCCAGCAGCGCCGCGATCCCAGGCAAAGGCCGCGCACCTTCCAAAGAAGCGTCGCTCACTCCCAGCGATTGCGCGAACTGCCGCCAAAGCAGCGGGTGCGGCGCGGTTGCGTCCAGCTCTTCCGCCAGATTCTCTTGCACCAGTGAATTCAAATTGCGGTCGCCATTCGTCCGCACAGCCAGCTGTTTCAAATTCTCAGGAAACGAGCGCACGTGCTGGTAATACTGTTCCGCGTAGAGACCTAGCTCCGCCTTGGAAAGTTGCCCCTCCGTCCAGGCCTTATAAAAAGGGTGCTTCAGCAAATGGTGTTTCGCCACCAGTGCGTCGAGCGATTCCAGCAAGGTCTTTGGTGCGTTCCCGTTCTTGGGCATCCCGGTCTCCTGATCTTTGGCCGAATAAGGCGGTGGAACAAAACCACGGCATCCTACCGGAATTCCTGTCGGAAATCCACTATCCCGCCCCGCCGAGGTGCCCTAAGCATTCTCGAACCCGCCCCACACCAACTTCCCGCCGGGGATTCGGTGTAGTGTCTCGGCGCAATGGCGTTATATGCTCCAAACCATGGCGCGGTCGCCGCAACGCTCTCCCACTACCGGCTTGTTCCTCGGCCTGATCATCACCATCGCCGCCGTAGTGGCATATTCCTGGTACATCACGCTGCAAATCTCCCGCCTGCGCGAATTACAGAACAACCTCGTCGAGCACAATCGCCGCGATTCCTTGCAACTCCTTCGCGTGCAGAACGATCTGAACTCTCTCGGCCTCGCCATGCGCGACATGCTCGATAACGACGAGCCCTATCCCCTCACCGCCTGGTCCGCGCAATTCCAGCGCATTCGCACCGACCTCGATAGCGCGCTGCAAGCCGAAGAACAGCTCAGCATAGCGCGTCGCACGCCGGAACAAACTCAATATCTGAAAGATTCCCTCGCGCAATTCTGGGACGCCGCCGACCGCACCTTCGCCCTCGCCCAAGCCGGAAAAGACGCCGAAGCGCGCGAACAGATTCGCCTCTCTCTGCAGGCCAGACAATCAACGCTCAGCACCGCCGTCTCCCGACTGCTGGTGCAAAACAACGAAAGCGAGCAGCAAGCCTCGACGCAAGTCGCTCAGATTTACGACCGCGTGCAGCGCCAGGTCTATCTGTTCCTCACCGCCACGCTCACCGCCATCCTGCTCACCAGCCTCTATCTGATTCGCGCCAATCGCCAACTCTTCGCCCGCATCGAAGCGCTCTCGCAGCAACGCAGCGAACTCGCGCAAAAATTAATCTCCTCGCAGGAATCCATGCTGCGCTCCATCTCCCGCGAGCTCCACGACGAATTCGGCCAGATCCTCACCGCCATAGGATCGCTGCTCACCCGCTCCGAAAAACGAATCCCCGAAGGCTCGGCGCTGCGCACGGACTTGCGTGAAGTCCGCGACATCGCGCAAACCACCCTGAACAATGTGCGCAGCCTTTCGCAAGCCTTGCATCCCGTGATGCTCGATGAAACCGGCCTCGAAAGCACGATGGACTGGTACATTCCCACGGTGGAGAAGCAAACCGGAATTGACATAAGCTACCAGAAGTCCGGCGTGCCCTTTGCGCTGGACGGCGGCGCGGCGATTCACATCTACAGGGTGCTCCAGGAAGCTCTGAACAATGTCGCCCGCCATTCCGGCGCGCGCGAAGCGCAGGTGCGCTTGCAGTTTTCAGCTGAAGCTCTGGACTTGGAAGTGGAAGATCATGGAAAAGGCGGCGTAGCGGTAGCGGCGCGCTCCGGAATTGGCCTGGTGGCTATGCGCGAACGCGCCGAACTACTCCGCGGCACCATCGAATTCACGCAGCCGCCGGAAGGTGGGACTCTGGTGCGCATGAGAGTTCCCCGGGAGGGCAACGAAGCGAATGCCGGATAAGATTTCTGTTCTATTGGTGGACGATCACAGCCTGGTGCGCCGCGGCTTCCGCCGCATGCTGGAAGACGAAGACGACCTGCAAGTCGCCGGAGAAGCCAGCAACGGTGAAGATGCCGTGCGCCTGGCGCGCGAGCTGCGTCCGGACGTGATCGTAATGGACTGCGCGCTTCCGGCCATGAGCGGCCTCGCCGCTGCGCGCTTGATCCTCGAAGAATTTCCCGAGCAGGCCATCCTGATGCTCAGCATGCATTCCGAAGATACGCTGGTGCGTCAGGCGCTCGATGCCGGGGCCCGCGGCTACATCCTGAAAAGTGCGGACGACCTCGGCTTGGGCTCGGCAATCCGCCGCGTCGCCGCCGGAGAAATCGTCCTCGCACCCGAGGTCTCGCGCGCGCCTGCGCTGAAGGGCGAACGCAATTCCGGCCTCACGCCGCGCGAGCTGGAAATCCTGCAATTGATCGTCGAAGGCAATTCCAACAAAGCTATCGCCGATCGACTCTCCCTCAGCGCCAACACCGTAGCCGTCCATCGCGCCAATATTATGGATGCGCTCGGGATTCACAAAACCGCCGAGCTCGTCGTCTACGCCATCCGCAACGGTCTGGTGAATATCTCGTGAATCGCAGGTCCTTCCTGCTGGGAATGGCGGGGCTAGCCGCGAGTCCGCTCGCTCGCGCCAAATACGCGCTCCACGCGCCCGAATTAATCACTGCACAATCCGCCGCGACTCCCGGTTTCCGACTAGTTGACGTCACTTCCGCCGCAGGCATTCAGTTCCGTCACAATAGCGGCGCATACGGCGGCAAAATTCTCCCGGAAACTCTAGGCTCGGGCTGCGCGTTCCTGGATTACGACGCGGACGGCTGGCAGGACATTTTACTGATCAATGGCATGGACTGGCCGCAGCACAAGCGGGAGCGCACCACGCTGCGCCTCTATCGCAACAATCGCGACGGCACTTTCACCGACGTCACCCACCGCGCAGGTCTCGACGTTGAAATGTACGGCATGGGCGTCGCCGTCGGCGATTACAACAACGACGGCTTCCCGGACATTCTCGTCACCTGCGTCGGACAGAACCACCTCTTTCGCAATACCGGCAAAGGAGCGTTCACTGACGTCACGCATTCCAGTGGACTTGACGGCCGCCTCGCCCTCAGCACCTCCGCCCTCTGGTTCGACTACGATCGCGACGGCTTGCTCGACCTCTTCGTCTGCAATTACGTGAAGTGGTCCCCCGAACACGACGTGTTCTGCAGCCTCGACGGAAAACACAAATCCTACTGCACGCCTGAAGCGTATCGCGGCGAAACCTGCTGGTTGTTTCTCAATCGCGGCGATGGAACCTTCGAGGACGTCACCGCCAAGAGCGGTATTTTTGACACCAGCTCGAAATCGCTCGGCGTCGCTATGCTGGATTACGATCGCGACAGCTGGCCCGATCTGCTCGTAGCCAACGACACGCAACCCAACAAACTCTACCGCAATCAACGCAACGGCACATTCAAGGATGTAGCCGTGGAAGCCGGAATCGCTTTCAGTGCCGAAGGAAAAGCCCGCGCCGGAATGGGTGTGGACGCAGCCGATTTCGACCATTCCGGTTTCCCCGGCGTGGCAATCACCAATTTCGATAACGAAATGATCGGCCTCTACCGCCCCTCCGCAAATGGCACCTACAACGATGTAGCGCTGCAGGCCGGAGTAGGTCTCGCATCGCAAAACACGCTCGGCTTCGGCTGCGCGTTCCTGGACGCAAACCTCGACGGCGCGCTAGACCTGGTCGTCGCCAATGGACACATAGATGACACGGTGCGCAACATCCGCGGCAACGTCGGCTACGCGCAGCCTCCGCAAATTTTTCTCAATAATGGTCAGGGAAAATTTCAAGATGTCGCGGCATCCATCGGCGACGCATTCATCCAGCCGAAAGTCGGCCGCGGCCTCTGCTACGCCGATTTCGACCGCGACGGCGACCTCGACATATTAATGACCACCAACAATGGCCCCTCATATCTCTATCGCAACGATCAGCAAACCGGAAACCACAGCATCCGCTTCCGCCTCACGGGCACGAAATCGAATCGCGACGCGATCGGCGCCATGGTCCGCGTCGAGCACGAAGGCTCAACCCAGGAGCGCCTGGTAAAAGGCGGCTCCAGCTATCTCTCGCAGTCCGAACTCCCCGTAACCTTCGGCCTCGGCAAACGCGACAAAATCGACCGCGTCACAATCGAATGGCCCAGCGGCCGATCCGAAGAATACAAAAACCTAGCCGCGGGCCAATCCTACGACTGCGTTGAAGCAAAAGGCATCACACCGCAAGGGCATTTCTAGCATCGCGAATCTTACTTTCCGCGGTAACCAGGTGTCGCGAATCGGCTCAAAAAATTACTGAGGCAGCGCGGGCAGGCCAACTTGGCTTAGGAGTTCCCGGAAACGAGGTTCATCGTGCAGGCTGGAAAGCGCCACGTCAACGCGCATGCTCACAAGTTCAGTCTCATGCTGCTGATAAGCAGTCTGCAATGCTTCCAGCGCTTCCCGTTTTCGTCCCAGCAACGCGTAAGTCCGCGCCAAATCATAAACGGATACCTTGCCGTCGGCTCGTAGCCGTTGCTGCTCCTTCAGCATGGCGCTCCACATCCCCCGCGCTCCGCCGCGCGCCAATCCCTTCTCACCGGCAGCGACTATCTCCAGGCGCGCCTGATCGTGCAGCAGCGTCGCCCCTTTCCTGGACTCGGCCAGATACTGCGGGTATTCACCCTGCGCAAGATGAATGATCGCCAGGTAATTGTGCGGAGAGAGAAAATCCGGCTCGGTGGCGGCGAGCTGTTTCAATAGTTCGACGGCTTGCTGCTTCTGGCCATCGTGGAAAAGCACCAGTCCTTTGTCCGCCAGAATGGATTTCGAGTTGGGATCCAGTTTCTGGGCTTTTTCGATTTCTTGCAGCGATTCCGAAAAACGTCCCAGATGCAGCAAGAACGTACCGTACCAATAATGCGCGACCGCCGAGTTCGGATCCAGCGTCAGCGCTCGCACGAACTCACGCTGCGCGCTCGCGGCGTCCCAGGACCAGTAAAAATCCACGAACCCTAGCGCGCTGTGCGCTCCTGAAAGCGAATCATCCAGCGCGATGGCGCGTTTCGCGGCGGCCTGTGCTCGCGGATAGGCTTCGCTGGGAGGCATCAGCGAAAACTCCCGCAGCAAGTTGTAACAATCCGCCAGCCCCACATACGCTTCCGCATACTGCGGATCGCGCACAACCGCCTGCGTGAAGTAATCCACGGCTTGGTTCAGCGTCTCCGGAGTGCGCTTCTGCCAGTAGTAGATCCCCTTCAAGTAAAGTTGCTCCGCCTCTGGGTCAGGCGTGTGGTGTCGCACGGCTGGGGGCGTCGTTCGCACCGCGCGCGCGGAGGAAGCCTGCCGCACCACCGTCACCGCCAGCAACGCCGCCACCAAGACTGCCGCTAGGATAGCCAGGTACCGACCCGCTGGCCAGGTGCGCTCCCGCACTAAGCGGTGAGCTCCGCTGCGTCGGTCGCCCACTCTTCGGTCAATAAACTCGGCATGCGCCACACTATCAGCAGGAGCCTGCGAAGCCGTCTCGGCGTCAGGCTCGGCCTTCCTCTCCGACTCGGTGTCTGCGGCGACTCCACGCAGTGAATCGGGAGTTGACTCAGGGTCGTGCTCAGCGGCGATCTTCGCCCCGTGAAGCCATTCCGCCAGCTCGTCCGTATAGGCGTACACATTCGCGCGGCCGGCACCCGGAACGCGATGCACGGGCAAGCCGCGCGTCGTTTCCCAACGCTTCACCGTCCGCTCGTCGCGGCCGAAGAACGCGCCGATCTCTTTCCATGTATCGAGGCGCCGATTGGCTCGAGGGCTTGATTCTGTGGAAGCCATATCCCGATTTGTCCCGAATTGCCCTCTGCTGCCTATTGCGCGGAGAGGGTCGCGCTGGCCAATGATACCCCCGACCGGGCCGTATGTTTAGCGCCTTCCTCCGAGCCACCCCCGGCCAAGACGCACCCGAGAGCGCGGCACAACCACAACCCTGCTCCCTGACCGCCGCCACACTGCGCGGTCCGCCGAAAAGGAGAACCGTCGGTCATCCCGAACGGAGTCCCGCGCTTTTTCCTTCCCGCCGCAGTTTGGCGGGCGAGGGACGCAGAGAGGGATCTGCTTTTTGTGGCCCGCACAGGTCATTTAGAAAATATTGGGGCGGCACCAGAACTTGTGCCATCCTAATCCTTCAGTTGCCGGACTCGATTTTTCTGTGAGGTTGCGCCGAATGAAACAGACGTTTCTCGCCTGGTTCCTGCTCGCCTTGTTCGCGTTCTGCGCGTCCGCGCAGCAATCCCCATCGCAAAATCCTCAGCCCAGCGCGGAAACAATCCAGGTGGACGTTCGCGCTCCAGGCCAGCCCTTCCCGCACTTCTGGGAACAAATGTTCGGTTCCGGGCGCGCCATCCTCTCCCTGCGCCAAAGCTACCGCGACGATTTGCGCGAAGTGAAATCCGCGACCGACCTAAAATACGTCCGCTTCCATGCAATTTTTCACGATGAAGTAGGCGTCTACGACGAAGACGCCGCCGGAAAGCCAATCTACAACTTCTCCTACGTGGACCAGATTTACGATGGCCTGCTGCAATCCGGCGTGCGCCCCTTCGTCGAAATGAGCTTCATGCCCAAAAAGCTTGCCGCCGAACCGAAGTATCAAGATTTCTGGTACAAGCCCAACGTCTCGCCGCCCAAGAGTTACGAAAAGTGGGGCGAACTCGTCCGCCAGTTCGCGCAACATCTTGTGGACCGCTACGGGCTCGACGAAGTCTCGCAATGGTATTTCGAGGTCTGGAACGAGCCCAACCTGGATTTTTGGGCGGGCGCGCCAAAAGAACAAACCTACTTCCAACTTTACGACGCAGCCGCACGCGCCCTAAAAGACGTCAGCCCGCGCTTGCGCATCGGCGGCCCCGCTACAGCTCAAGCCGCCTGGGCCGATCGCTTCATCCAGCACGCCGTAAAAGAAAACGTCCCAGTGGATTTCGTCTCCACCCACGTCTACGGCAACGATTCCGCAGCCGATGTTTTCGGCACTCACCAACAAATCCCGCGCACGCAAATGGTCTGCCGTGCGGTGCGCAAAGTTCACGATCAAATCGTCGCCTCACCTCGTCCGCATCTCCCGCTCATCTGGAGCGAATTCAACGCCAGCTACATGAACGAGCCGGACGTCACGGACTCGACCTACATGGGCCCGTGGATGGCCGACACCATTCGCCAGTGCGACGGCTTGGTGGACATGATGAGCTACTGGACATTTTCCGACGTCTTCGAAGAACAGGGCGTGGTGAAGCGTCCCTTCTACGGCGGCTACGGCCTGATCGCCGAAGATGGCCTGCCCAAGCCTGCCTTCAACGCGTTCAAGCTCCTCCATCACTTGGGCGACACAAGAATCCCAGTAAGTGCCGACGATATACTCGTCACCCGCCGCGCCGATGGCACCTTCGTGATCGCGCTATGGAATACCCCCGTGGTTGGCGGAGGAGGCGAACCAAAAGAAGTAGTGCTGCAGCTAAATTCACTCACAGGCCGCAAGAAAGCGACAATTTACCGCGTGGACGCCGATCACGGCTCACTGCGCAAAGCCTACACCGCCATGAACAGCCCTGCGTATCCCACACCAGCGCAGATTCTCACGCTACGCCAAGCCGCCCAATTACCTGCGCCCGAATCTATGTCCGTCCACAACGGTCGGATCACGTTGCAACTAGCGCCCGACGCGCTCGTCGTAATCGAACTTCGCTGATCTGCTTTTGTCTTCGCCTTTGCCTTTAGGCCGTCATTCTGAGCCAAGCGAAGAATCTCTCCTGCCCTTCGTCCGCGCTACCAGCCGTTCGCCCACTCACTTCTGCGCATCCACCGCTGGCGCCACCGTCGGATGGTGCCCCAATTCACTCCCCACAATAATCGCGTTGCGTATCTGCGCGAAAATATCCGTCAGTGTATTCGGCGTGTGCGGAATCAAAATCGTATTCGTATGATCGTTCGCCGCCACTTCCTTCAAAGTATCGAAATACTGCGTCATCAAAACCAGCTGCATCACATCCTGCGGCGTCGAACCCGGCACCGTCTTCGCGAAATCTTCCACGGAATCCTTCAACCCCGCGATAATCGCCTTGCGCTGATTCGCGATCCCCTCGCCCTGCAGCCGTTTCGATTCCGCCTCAGCCTCCGCCTGTTTCACCAGCAACAACTTATTGGTTTCCGCGCGCGAAACGGTAGCCTCCCGCTCGCGCTGCGCCGCATTGATGTCGTTCATCGCCGCCTTCACCTTCTGGTCCGGCACGATGTCCGAAATCAATACCTTCACGATCGAATAGCCGTACTCCTTCATCGAAGCATCCAGGTTGTCGCGCAAATCCCCCGCAATATCCGCCTGGTTCAAAAATGTGTCGTCCAATTTCATCTTCGGCACGTGCCCCAGCACCACGTTGTAAACCATGGACTCGATCTGCTTCACCGGGTCCGACAATTTATAAAACGCCGATTCCACCGCATCCGGAATCACTTTGTACTGAATCGAAACCGGAATCTGCACGAACACGTTGTCCTGCGTCTTCGTTTCCACCTGCACGTCAAACTGCTGCACCTTCATGCTCATGCGTCTCACCACCGCCTCCAAATACGGCGTCTTCCAATTCAACCCCGGCCCCGCCACCCGCGCAAATTTTCCCAGCCGCTGCACAATGGCCACTTCGGCCGTCTGCACCGTGAAAAAAGACCCGAGAAATATGCTCAATACAAGAAACGCAATCACCGCAACAATCAGCAGAAAAAATGTCTCCACGCGAAGTCTCCTTTTCTCATCACTGCCCGATTCGCAACCATGTTCTTTCGCTTGATCCGATGCTTGCCCCTCACTCTAGCGCGTCGCGCAATCTATATCGAGCCGCCGCGAAACTGTAAGTATTCATGAAAAAATAAATCGGAGTGAGCCACAGCGAAAACAACCCCCACCACCCCTGCACGAAATTCCGCCACGTGAACGCCCAATACGCTCCATTCATGCAGCCCTTGCACAGCTCGCCGCGCAATGAGTAGGTACGCCGCGCCACGAGCATCCCGACGTTGCGGTGCAAAGAGATCGGCGCCACGGACCGCACTTGCTTGCAAATCTGGCACGGCCGCATGCCGCCGAGAGCTGGTGGTTGATCCACAAGTCACCGCCGCGAAGAAGGTTCGCGCGGAACAGTACCACAAGATGCGTTACACGATACGTGATTCGTCACCAACGGAATCGCCGACGCCAAAAGCCTTGCTTACGGCCGCATTCCCGGATTCTCCGCAATCGGCAAATTGATTTCGCGCACCGGCCGATCCATCTCATTCGGCGCGGCAGGCAAGTCCAATCCATCGGTCAGCAGCAACCCCTGCAGCGCCGCCGCATTGATCCACACATTTTCCAGCGTATTGATGTAGCTCGTCTCGAGCTGCACCAGCGTTCTCTGCGCGATCAATACCTGAGGATAAGCCGCCGCTCCCTCGTGATATTTCCGCAGATAGAGTTCGTAAGCCTGCCGCGCATTCGGCAGCGTCCGGCTCTTGTAACGCTCCGCGATCGCGCGCGAACTCGCATAATTCTGCACGATGGGCGCGGCCATCTGCCGCAACACCAACGCCACGCGCTGCACCTCCAGCTTAGCGCGCTCGCGATCCGCATCCGCCGCCGCGATGTTTCCCTGATTGCGATTGAAAATCGGCAGGTTCACTCCTACCTCCGCAAACGCTTCCGAGCCCGCCGCTTTCGGCGGCACGGTGCCGAGCTGCTCGAAACTATACGAATATCCGCCGCGCAAAAATAAATCCGGAATCGTCTCGTGCTTTGCGCGCTCCATTTCCGCATCCGACCGCGCCACCCCCAGCTGCGCGATCTTCACCGCCGGACTATCGCGCAAAATCGTCTGCAAGATTAGCTCCACGTTGACCTGCGGCAAATTTTCCAGGTCGCCCTGCAAATGCGCAAGTGGCAAATCAGGCTTGCCCACCACCGCAGCCAGCACGCTCCAAGCCCGCTGTTGCTCTTGCTCCTCGGTGAGCACCGCCAGGTCGTCCTGGTCCGCTTCCACATCCGCTTCCAGCACGTCGGGCTGGTCCGCCTGCCCCACATTGAAAAGCTGTCGCGTGGTTTCCGCCGCATCCTTCGCGATATCCCGCAACTTCGCGCGCGTCTCCACCATCGCCTGCATCGCCAGCGACTGATAGAAAGCGATGCGCACCCCGTTTTCCACACGCAAACGCTGCTCATCCGCTTCGGCCGCTGCCTGCTTGCCTTCCGCGTCGAATATTTTCCGGTCGAGGCCCAACTTGCCGCCCAATATCACATTCTGCTGAACGAACGCGCCCTGCTCGCCTCCGCCGTAAGATCCTCCGCGAATTTCGTCGCCGGTGTAACCAACAGTGGGGTTGGGCCACAATCCCGCCTGCCGCGAGCGCCCTGCCGCAGCCCGCACCCCAGCCTTCGCCTGCGCCAGCGTCGGATTATTGGCCAGAGCCATCTCTTGCAGCAGTTCCAGCGTCAGTCCAGGCTCTTGCGAACGCGCCTCCGGTGCGGTTCCTGCAGCGGAAACAGATTGCGCCACCAGCGCAATCGGCGACAGCGCCCGCATAAAAATAATTAGCAGCAAATATTTCCAGAATGTCTGGCGTCTCATCACAAATCTCCCGTATTCCGCATTCGTCAATCTCAACTTCTATCGCTGCTCGGCTGTGCCACTCATCCCCAGCATCGCCGCTCCGCCAGCCTTCCGCCGCTTCTCGCGCAGATTCACAATCTCGTCATAACGTTCCGGCGGCAGCACACGAATCAAAGTCATCATCCCCTGCATGTACCCGCTCCATCCCGGACGCAGCCCATGCGTCTCCGGCTTCTCCACCATGGCATCCATCGCCATCGCCGGGCTCTCCATGAACGCATCCTGCGGAAACCCCGGCACCGAATTCGCATCCTTACTAACGTCCGCCTGCCCCATCTGCATCCCACCCATCCCTTGCGCCGCGGGCTGCTGCGAAGGCGACGCCCGCGGTGACGATTGCGATGACGCTTGCGGTGACATTGCCCCGTTCGTCGTCGGCTGCTCCAAAGCTGACCCCGCCCCCATCCCGCGCCCCATGCTCGGCCCATTCTCCGCCGCCGTCGCCGCACCTCCGCGCAACATCCCCATCCCTTCCTCCATCCCCGCGCCCGCGACCATCCCCGCGCGCCGCGTCATCGGCCCCGCCATCGACGACATCTGGTTCATCATGTGATGGGGCATGTGGCAATGAATCATCCAGTCGCCCGGATTGGTCGCCACAAACTCAACATTCCGCGACTGGGCCACTCCCACCAGCACTGTATTGTTCGGCCCCCAAGTCGCCCGCGGCTGCCGCCCGCCCTCCGTCCCGGTAATCACAAACTGGTGGCCGTGCATATGAATCGGATGATGATCCATCCCCAAATTAATAAATCGCAGCCGCACCCGATCTCCCAACCTCACGATCAACGGAGTATTCGCCGGCCCCGATTTTCCATTCAACGTCAGCCAATTGAATTCCATGCTCATCGAGTTCGGCGTCGGATTGTTGGGCAGCACCGCATACTCCTGCAAAACAATCGCGAAATCTTTCTCCGCCGGCGGGTCGTAAGCCTCCGCCGGATGCATGATGAATGCCCCAATCATCCCCATCATTTCCTGCATCGCCATGTGCGAGTGATAAAACAAAGTCCCTTCCTGCTGCAGCGTGAATTCGTAAACGTATCGCCCGCCGGGGGAAATCGCGTCCTGCGAAAGCCCCGGCCCGCCGTCCATCGCAAATGGAATATCAAACCCGTGCCAGTGCATCGAAGTCGGCTCCGGCAAATGATTGTCCACAATGATCCGCACCCGCTCGCCCTGCCGCGCTTGAATGGTCGGCCCCGGCGCGCTGCCGTTGTACCCCCACAAATTCAGAATTTTCCCCGGAAAAATCTCCTGCCGCACCGGCTCCGCCACCAGATGAAATACTTTTACGCTGCCGTCCATCTCAAACGCCAAATCCGGCACATCCGGTGTCACAACTGTGCGAAATCCTCCGCGATCCACCGCGAGCGGATGATGCTCCTCAGCAACCGCGCGCCCCCCCGCCTCCGCCAAATCCCCGTGAGCCACCGCGCCAGCCCCCACCACCATCGCACTCTGCAAAAAATCGCGACGTGTATGCTTCATATCTCCCTCCGGTCCTAAGGTGTTGACGTTGTAGCGGCCAGCTTTAGCTGGGCGCCTTTGCCTTTGCCTTTGCCTTTGCCTTTGCCTTTGCCTTTGCCTTTGCCTTTGCCTTTGCCTTTGCCTTTGCCTTTGCCTTTGCCTTTGCCTTTGCCTTTGCCTTTGCCTTTGCCTTTGCCTTTGCCTTTGCCTTTGCCTTTGCCTTTGCCTTTGCCTTTGCCTTTGCCTTTGCTATTGCTGTTGCTGTTGCTGTTGCTGTTGCTGTTGCTGTTGCTGTTGCGTTTGAATTTGCAGCGACCGCCTGCTTTTCCGGCGGGCGTATTTGAATTTGACATCGGCCTAACGCCGTCGCCTGAACGGACCAACGCAATGCGCGACTATGAAGGATTCGCCAAGAAGGACCAGAAACGAGGATTTCAGATGCGAAGAATGAAAATTTTCTGCTGCGGAAAAATAGTCGCCGGTCGCGGCGGAGCTAAATCCCACAAAAACGACGAAACCAAGGTCACGACTTCGGTGCTAACCGCGCCGTCAACCAACTGGCGAGCGGAACCCGTTGCACTCAAATCAAATCGCGAGAGCCTGTCGCTCTGCACAAACTCAAAACCGGAATGGTGATGCCCAAAACAATCGGGCTTTGCAGGCCCTCGTTGCTGCGCTCTGCCAGCCGCATCAGGCGCCGTGTGCTCGCACGCATGGCTCTGCGGCTCCGCAGCCGCCCCCGCGCCCGCTCCCAAGCAAATCGCGCAAGTCGCCGAACACGTAAACGCATAAACCAACGCGAGCGACAAAATCGTCACCAAAAATCGCGCTCGCATTGCGCTGCTCGCTCTCACCAAAGAAACTATAGCACCGCGCCGCATCCGCCGGAAACAAGCAACGTCCCTTGAGTTTCCGCATACCCTCGTATGCGCACAATTCAATCTCGTCTCCCCATGATCGCCAAGTAACGCTCCGCCTCAATCCCTGTATAATGGTCCCGTGGAACGCAGCCCAGTTCCACGGAAGTCATCTCGCCCAGCCAGATCACTTCTCCAGAATCACCCCGGTTCGAAAATCCCCGGCTGATAGCCAGGGCACAATTCCATCAAGCTCAGGAGACCGTATTCCTCACTGGAATTCGCACACAGACGCAGCGTTTGGCGCGTCCGCCCCGCTCGTGAGCGAATTCCAATGAGAGAAAAACCGATCATGCGAATCATCACTCCACTCCAAAAACGTCGCCAACGGATTATCGCCGCGGCTCTGCTCTGCGTCACCGCCTTCTTCGCCATCTCGGCCGGCAACGCCGCGCCCGCAGTCGATCGTGAAGCAATCCTCAGTCATTTAAATGCCATCATCAGCTGGTACCGCGATTCCAGTTCCAAAGTTCAGTCTGTCGGCCTCCCCAGCGACGCGATCTATCAGGACACTTCGCAAAATCTCGCGCAAGAAGCTGTCCGCCTCGCATTTCAATCCGCGAAGGCAGCCGCTGTTCTGGTGAACACCTCGGATCAACCCACGCCGACCGCGACGCCGGATGCTTCGGGAGCCTCCACCCAGCAGCAGAATCTGGCGCAAACGCTCACCACCCTGAAATCTCGCATTGACCAGGACCAAGCCAAACTGGACGTCTTGAATAAGCAAATCGAAACCGCGCCGCGCAGCCAGCGCCAAAACCTCACCACGCAACGAGACTCGCTACAAGCTGAAATCTCGCTCGACCAGGCCACGCAAGATGCCGTGCAGAAATTGGCCACCTTTGTCGAGAGCAGCGAAGAATCAGGTGTCGGAGGCTTCGCAGGAAGCATCAACGATCTCGCTCGCACCGTCCCGGAAATCCTCGGCGACGCCAACGCCCAGAAAGCCGCGGCCAAGCCCGCCGCCACCCAGCCCACGATTTCCAAATCCTCCGGTCTGATCGGCCACTGCCTCACCCTATATGCAGAACTGCGCACCATGCACAACATCGACGAGATGGCCAACGAAACCGCCCGCGTCCGCGACAATGCCGCCGCGCTTCGCAAACCCATGCGCGACACGCTGGCTTCCACCATTCGACGCGGCCGCGATCTCACCGGTCAGGCGCCGCCGTCCGATCCCACCCAAGCCAAAGCAGCCCCGCAGGAATTGCGCTCGCTCACCGAACAATTCAAGCAGCTCTCAAACGTAGTGATTCCGCTGAGCCAGGAAATGATGGTTCTCGATCAGAGCCGCTCCAATTTCCTCAACTGGCGCAACTCCATTGCCCGCGAATCGAAAGACGCGCTCCGCTCCGTGGTCTCGAGCGCCGTCGCGATTCTCCTCGCTCTGGGAATCATCTGGATTCTTGCCGAGGTGTGGCGCAGGTGGACGTTCCGTTACATCCAGGATTTGCGCCGACGCCGCCAGTTCATGCTTCTGCGCCGCTTCGTCCTGGGCTTCTTGGTCGCCGCGGTTCTCACGCTCGGCATCGTCAGCGATTTCAGTTCGCTCGCCACCTTCGCAGGCTTCGCCACCGCCGGCATCGCCGTAGGCTTGCAGGCCGTGCTTCTCTCCGTCGCCGCTTACTTTTTTGTGATTGGCCGTTACGGAATCCGCATCGGAGATCGCGTCAGCATCGCCGGAGTCACCGGCGACGTAATCGACGTCTCGCCGGTGCGTTTCTACTTGATGGAACTCGCAGGCAGCGATGTGAACCTGTATCCCACCGGACGCATCGTGGTCTTCTCCAACTCCGTTCTCTTTCAGGCCACCACGCCCCTCTACAAACAAATCCCCGGCACCGAGTACACCTGGCACGAGGTCGTGCTGCAGTTCGTAGCCGGCGCTGATTTCCAGCTCGCGGAAGAAAAATTACTAGTCGCTGTCAATTCAGTTTACGACAAGTATAAAAAAGATATCGAGCAGCAACACAACGAACTCGAACGCCGCATCGAGATCCAGATGAAACCGCCCACCCCGCAGGCCAAGCTGCATTACGCCGATTCCGGCCTGGAATTCCTGGTGCGTTACCCCACAGAACTTCGCACCGCCCCGGACATAGACGAACAAATCATAAAAGCCGTCCTGGACGCGATCGAAAAAGATCCAAAACTAAAAGCCTCCGTAACCGGCTGGCCCAGGATCCGCGCCGCCGTGAAGGTTTAACTATTCACAGAAAAAGGCTGTCATCCCGAACCCGCGCCAGCGGGTGAGGGATCTGCGTTTCGCGCTCAAATCGCCAGAGCGAACCCTCAAAATATTCGGAGCTTGCCGATAGCTTCAATCAAAAATCGCCCGCTCGAAAACAGCCTGCACTTGTTCTCGCGTCAGCGGCGCGCGAATGCTCCTCTGCAATATCATCACGAATCTCCCGTCCATCTTCGCGGATATGCCCGCCACTCCATCGGACAACTCTTTGTATGCAAACCTCACAATTTTTCCGTCGGGCGAGGTTGCAGTCCACGACTCATATCTCATCGCTAGCCTCCTCTTTTTCGCCCTGTACTGTAGTGACGCCAAACCGGAAATCGTTTCATCGCGTCGTGCGCCACAAGGCTCCGCGCCCTCTCATGCTAAAGTGTCACGCGAGGAGAAGCGCCCGTGAACGCGAACATGTCATTTTCAATATCAATATTTTCCCACCACAAAATATCGAAGTTTGGATTCGCTATGATTGCTTTACCTCTGGTCATGCTGCTTGCGCCCGTATCACGCGCGCAACAAGCCGCGCAACCCGCACCCGCCAACCCGCCCGCGACGCAAACCTACAAACCCCTCGAAGGCGACTACCTCTCACGCGACTTCCACTTCAAATCCGGTGAAACCCTTCCGGAATTGCGCCTGCACTACCGCACCCTGGGCACTCCCGTCCGCGATGCGAACGGCCGCGTCACCAATGCCGTCCTAATCCTCCACGGTACCGGCGGCTGGGGCGGAAATTTCCTCGTGCCGCAATTTGCCGGCGTCCTCTACGGCCCCGGCCAGCTCCTCGACATCACCCGCTACTACATCATCCTGCCCGACAACATGGGCCACGGAAAATCCAGCAAGCCCAGTGACGGCATGCACGCGCATTTTCCGCAATACGAATACGACGACATGGTGGCAGCACAGCACGAGCTAGTGGAAAAAGGCCTCAACGTCAACCATCTCCGCCTGGTCATGGGCACGTCTATGGGCTGCATGCATTCCTGGATCTGGGGCGAAACCTATCCAGATTTCATGGACGCGCTCATGCCGCTCGCCTGCCTCCCCGTGCAAATTGCCGGACGCAATCGCCTCTGGCGGAAAATGTTAATGTCCGGCATTCGCCAGGATCCCGACTGGCAGAACGGCGACTACGCCAACGAACCCCGCGCCGGCCTAGAAATCGCCGCGGACATGCTGCTGATTGCCGGCAGCTCTCCGCTCCCCATGCAGCTTAGCTTGCCCACGCGCGACGCCGCCGACCGCTATCTGCAAGACGTAATGAGACGCGAAACGGAAACTCTAGACGCGAACGATCTGCTCTACGCCGTGAATGCTTCGCGGAACTACGATCCCTCCGCGGAACTCGGAAAAATCACCGTGCCGGTAATGTTCGTGAATTCCGCCGACGATTTCATCAACCCGCCCGAGCTGGGTATCGCCGAGCGCGAAATCCAAAAAGTGAAAAACGGAAAGTTCGTGCTGATCCCCGCTTCCGAGCAGACCCACGGCCACGGCACCCACACCTGGGCCGCCCTCTGGCAGCAATACCTGAAAGAGTTGCTCGACGAATCGCAAACACCGCCAGCAGCGGTAAAATAAAACGGCGCGCACGCTCAATCAAGAAGCGCCCGCGCCAACTTGAGAATTCTCGGGATATGCCTTCTCAGCGCCAGCTAATTTTGACGATGAACAGAGGGTCGGCGACATTGAAGTCCACGCTCTACGAAATCGGCGCGCGCGACGAAGTCTTGCTTTCGATATCGGTGGATTACGGTGCCGCGGCGAGCGCGCATTTGAAGATCGCCGACGCAAGCGGCGCGTCGCTGCTCGATTCATCGGTAAAAGGCAAAGACTCAAATGCCGCGCTCGAAGCCATATTCGCCTGGCTGGATAAGCACGAATATCTTTCGGGGCTAAAGGCGGCGGGCCACCGACTGGTTCACGGCGGAGCGCGTTACACCGAGCCGCAGCGCATCACGCCGAAATTTCTATCCGCACTCGAAAAACTCGTGCCGCTCGATCCGGATCATCTCCCCGCGGCGATCAAAGGAATCCACTTCATCGCGCATAAATTTCCGAAGCTTGCGCAGGTGGCGTGTTTCGACACCGCATTTCACAGCTCGCTGCCAACCGTTGCCAAAGTGTACGCGCTGCCGCGGCGATTCTACGACCAGGGCATTCGTCGCTACGGTTTCCACGGCCTATCCTTCGAATACATCGTGGGCGAACTCCGCAAAATTGACGCCAAACTCGCCGTCGGCCGCGTGGTCATCGCTCACTTGGGCAGCGGCGCGAGCATCGTAGCGCTGCAAGATGGTAAAAGCATGGACACGTCCATGGGATTCACCCCACTGGAAGGCCTGGTGATGAGCGCGCGCTCAGGCGACGTTGACCCGGGGCTGCTGTTGTATCTGCTCACACAGAAAAAACTATCCGCGAAGCAAGCCGGCGCGCTGCTGAACAAGCAATCAGGCCTGCTTGGGGTTTCCGGAACCACGGGGGACATGCGCACGCTGCTGGACAAGGCGAAACAGGACCCGCACGCAGCCGAGGCGATCGATTTATTCTGCTATCGCGCGAAAAAATATATCGGCGCCTACGCCGCAGCGCTGGGAGGGCTCGACGCCCTGGTTTTCACCGGAGGAATCGGCGAACGCGCCCCCGCCATTCGCGCAAACATCTGCAACGGCCTGGATTTTCTAGGGATTCGCCTGGACAGCAAGCAAAACGAAGCAAACGCCCCGGTTATATCCACGAACGACAGCCGCGTTAACGTGCGCGTCATACAAACCAACGAAGATTTGATGATCGTGCAACATGTTGTAGCCGTCCTCGGCCACAGAGCATCGAAGACGGTGTGAGGTCGCCATGTTTACTTTCGATGCCAAGCTGTCCACCGCAGTAGCAGGCCCGCCGCCGCAACCCGCGAAAGAATCAGCGCCAACTGCAACCGGACCGCTCTCCCCGGAACTGCTCGACAAGATGCAGCGCTACTGGTACGCCGCGAATTATCTCTGCGTCGGGCAAATTTATCTGCTCGATAATCCGCTGCTGCGCGAGCCGCTCTCGAAAGCGCACATCAAACCCCGCCTGCTGGGCCACTGGGGCACTTCCGCCGGACAGAATTTCATCTACGTCCACCTGAATCGTCTGATCCGCGAGACGCAAGCCGACATCATCTATATCTCCGGCCCCGGCCACGGCGGCCCCACTCTGAACGCCTGCGCGTATCTGGAAGGCACGTACAGCGACGTCCATCCAGAAATCACGCAGGACGCCGCCGGCATGCGTCTGCTCTTCCGCTCGTTCTCCACGCCCGGAGGAATTCCCAGTCACTGCGGCCCGCACACGCCCAATTCGATGCACGAGGGCGGCGAGCTGGGCTATTCGCTGATGCACGCGTTTGGCGCCGCGTTCGATAATCCGGACCTGATCGTCGCGTGCGTCGTCGGCGATGGCGAATCGGAAACCTGCCCGCTTGAAGGCAGCTGGAAAAGCGTCAAATTTCTGAATCCCGCGCGCGACGGCGCCGTGCTGCCGATCCTGCATCTGAACGGCTACAAAATTTCCGGTCCCACAGTGACCTCGCGCTGGAGCGACGACGAACTCTCGGCCTACTATCGCGGATTTGGTTACACGCCCTACTTCGTCGAAGGTGACGATCCCGCGAGCGTCCATCAACAGCTAGCCGCCGCGCTCGATCGCTGTTACGCGGAGATACGAGAAATTCAGAAGCAGGCGCGGTCGGACGGCTCCAGGGGCAAAGCGATCCTCCAGCCCTGGCCGATGATCATCCTGCGCACGCCGAAAGGATGGACCTGCCCAAAAGAAGTCGACGGCGTGCCCGTCGAAGGAACATTTCGGGCCCACCAGGTTCCGCTCTCCAACGTCTGCGACGATCCCGCGCACCTGAAGCTCCTGGAACAATGGATGCGCAAATATCAACCCGAAAAATTATTCGACCAAAACGGCCGCCTGATCGCGGAACTTTCAGCCCTCGCGCCCGACGGAAACAAACGCATGGGCGCCAGCCCGCACGTCAACGGCGGCCGCGTTCTGAAAGCGCTCGATCTCCCCGATTTCGCGCGCTATGCCCTCGAAGTCCCCGGTCCCGGCGAAGTAGTCGCGGAAGCCCCGCGCAAACTCGGCGAATATCTCCGCGACGTAATCAAACAGAATCCCGCAAATTTCCGCCTCTTCTGCCCCGACGAAACCAATTCGAACCGCCTGAACGCCGTGTTCGACGCCACCAATCGCTGCACCATGGAACAAACGGTTTCGATCGACGATCACCTCGCTCCCGACGGCCGCGTCATGGAAGTCCTCAGCGAACATCTCTGCGAAGGCTGGCTCGAAGGCTATCTCCTCACCGGCCGCCACGGCATATGGTCTTCCTACGAAGCGTTCGCGCAAGTAGTGGACTCGATGGTCACGCAACACGCCAAATGGCTCGAGCAATGCATCGATTTCCCCTGGCGCCGCCCGCTCGCATCTCTAAATGTTTTTATCACCGGCCACTGCTGGCGCAACGATCACAACGGTTTCAGCCACCAGGCCCCCGGCTTCGTGGACAACGCGCTGCAACGTCGCAGCGAAGTCGCCCGCGTTTACTATCCGCCCGACGCCAATTGCCTGCTCAACGTTGTCGATCACTGCTTGCGCAGCCGCAATTACGTGAACGTCGTTACCTGCGGCAAGCAGCCCCAACTGCAATGGCTCACGTTCGACCAAGCCCTGGCCCACTGCTCGCAAGGCGCGTCCATCTGGAATTTCGCGACCAACGACGGTGGCACGCAGCCAGACATCGTCCTCGCCTGCGCCGGCGATGTGCCCACGATCGAAGCCTGCGCGACTTCCTGGCTGCTACAAAAACACGTCCCCGGCATCAAAGTCCGCGTAGTGAACGTCGTGGATCTCAATTCGCTGATGAGCCCAGACGATCATCCGCACGGCCTGGACAATATTTCCTTCGAAGCTCTCTTCACGCGCGATGTGGATGTGGTCTTCGCGTTCCACGGCTATCGCTGGCTGATTCACAGTATGGTGCACGGCCGCGCGAACGAAGGCCGATTCCACGTGCGTGGCTTCAACGACTGGGGCACCACCACGACTCCGTTTGACATGGTGGTGCTGAATAAAATGAGCCGGTTCCACCTGGCGATTGACGCACTGAAGCACGTTCCGCGCTTAAGATCGCAGGCGTCCGACGCGATTGATATGTTCAACCGGAAATTGTACGAGCACCACGCGTACATCCGCGAACATTTCGAGGACTTGCCGGAAATCCGCAATTGGCATTGGACGAAGGATTTCAGCGAGCCCAGCGCTCCGCCGCCGCTGGCGAAAGACCAGCCGCGCGGGCAATCCTTCAGCGACGCGTAGGAAGAGCCGCGAACTAGCGCGCGGCGCCGTTTTTCGGGTAGCAGCCGAGCAGCCAGTTCCAGCGGATAAATAGAAGATCGCCAAACATCATCACACTATCGCGCAGCACCTGAACTTTGGTGGCCGGGTCGTGTGCCCAGCGCACCGGCACCTCCGCGGTGCGCAGTCCATGGCGCTTCGCCAGAAACAAGACTTCCGGATCGAACCCGAAGCGCTCGATGCGCTGCTGTTCGAAAATAATGCGCGCGGGCTCCCGCCGGAATATTTTGAACCCGCACTGCGTGTCGGAAAACGGCAAACCGGTAATCACGCGCACGAATCCGTTGAAGATGATGCCGGCAAGTTCACGGTGGCGCGATTGGTGAACCGAAATTAGCGAACGGTCCAGCGCGCGCGAGCCAATCGCAATATCATTCCCAGCCACGAGCGCAGCGAGGAGCTTCTCGATTTCCTCAATCGGCGACGACAAATCCGCGTCGGTAAATAGCGCCAGCCGTCCGCGCGCTTCCAGCATGCCATGCCGCACGCTGTAGCCTTTCCCGCGATTTTCTCCATTCGAAACCAGCCGCAGAGCCGGCATCTCTCGCGCCCATTCCTCCGCGATCCGCGCCGTGCCGTCCTTCGATCCGTCATCCACGATCAGAATTTCAAGCTGGTCCATTTCAATATGGGGTGCCACGCCCGGCGGCACGCGGCGCCCTGTAAAATATTCGCGAATGCGCGCAAGCGTCCGCGCTAGCCGCCCCTCTTCGTTGTAAGCCGGGATGATGATGGAAAGTTCGGGCACGGAACGAGGAGCCGGGACGTTCATCACGCCGGCGATCCGTGGACTTCATCCGAAACACCGCTGGGCCATCCATAGCGGCCGAGCAGCGGAACGAACCGGCAGGCGCACAGCGATTCCCGCGCCAGTTCGCCCGAGCGCTTTACGATTCGCAGCAAATCCTGGCGCTCGGAACCGCCCACGGGAATCGCCAGACGCCCACCTTCAGCAAGCTGTTCGATCAACGGCGGAGGAATCGCCGGAGCAGCCGCGGAAACCAGAATCGCATCGTACGGCGCGCCCGCAGTCCAGCCCAGCGAACCATCGCCTTCTTCCACGCGCACATTGGCGTAACCGAGCCGCGCCAGCCGCTCGCGCGACTCGCCGGCGAGCGCCGGCTGCAATTCCACCGCGATCACTTGTTGCACCAGCAGCGACAGCACCGCCGCTTGATACCCGCAACCGCCGCCAATTTCCAGAACGCGCTCTGTGCTGGAGAGCTGTAGCGCGTTCGTCATCAACGCGACCATGAAAGGCTGCGAAATCGTTTGCCCGCCGCCAATCGGCAGCGCTTCGTCGGAATAGGCCGAAGCAAGCGCTCCGGTGGGGACGAATTCGTGACGCGGTACAGAAGCCATAGCATCCAGGACGCGTGAGGAGATGATGCCGCGCGAGCGAATTTGCCGCGCCACCATTTCATTGCGCGCGGCCGCAAAATCCTGAATTCCACCCGAGGAAGAGGAGCCGCCGAACATCATCGCCGCGAGGTCTTGGCGCCGTCGCCAACCCCGGCGCCTCGCACGAAGCTACCGGCGCAACGACTCGTGACGCTGATCGTGACGCCAACCGTGACAAAGTTGCGCAAAGGAAAGCTCATACTTCAAAAGTTATCACAGCGAGCGGCGACCCTGCCACCGCGAGACTCTCTCACCGGCAGCTCGCGCCCGCGAATTGCATATGTCGCTCACGTTCGATACGATTCTTAGATTCGCATATCATGGCAGGAATGACCCAGGGCCTGCAGCGAAGAACAGGAGATTTCCATGAAGCTACGAACAGCCGTACTCGCCGGCCTGTTATGTGCCGCGGGACCGGCGCTGGCGCAAACACCCGCGCCCAGCACAACACCAACACCGGTGCCACACGCCACCCCCGGACAGGCGGCTCCGGCAAAACCGGCCGAGCAAGCCCCACCGCCGCCTCCGGAAAAAATCGACCCCGCAAAAGACGCTGCGATCCGGCATTTGATGGACATTACGGAAAGCTCGAAGATGGCCGAAAGCATGGCGACCTATATCACCGGACAAGTGCACAACGGAGCGGGCCGCGCAATTCCTGCGGAGCAATTGCCCAAGTTCATGGACACTTTTACGCAAAAATTCCAGGCCAGCTATTCGGCCACCGCCGTCAACGACGCGATCGTCGCCATTTACGCGAAACATTTTTCGTTGGAAGAAATTCAGGGACTGACGAAGTTCTACGAATCACCTGTCGGCCAGCGGATCGTGAAGGAAATGCCGGATGTGGACCAACAGATGCGTGCCGCCGGGCAGCAAATTGAATTCCCCTCGGCGATTGGCGCTTTGCGCAGCATGGCCGCCGAGTATCCCCAATTGAAGCAGATTCTGCCGCCGGATAGTTCGGCGCCAGCGCCATCCAGCGCGCCAGCTCCTGCTCCAGCAACGCCAGCTCCGGGCACAAAGGCGCCAGCGACGCCGCCTTCCACTCTAAAACCGGCCGGGCCAGAGAACTAGCATGCGTAGAAGCCATCTGGCTCTGTTGGCATCATCCGCAACCGTTCGGTTTCTGGTAGCGCCGTCGTCTCGCGGGCTCTTTTCGTGATCAAGGCCGCCGCACCAGCGCCGTAGGCGCGGCATAAGTTAGCCCAGGCCGGAAGGCCTGGGAAGCTATACCAAGAAGTTCCCAAGCGCCGTAGGTACGACACAGCTTTGCCGCCATTTCGGGAAACACTTACCAAAACTTGGAATGTCAACAAAGCACGAAGGTGTTGCGATCATGTTGCGAGACGAGACTGGATTCATCGGGAGGAGGCTCATCGTTGCGAGCCTCCTCTTTTTGCTGGTGGCGGGAACGGCGGGGAGTTTTGCGCTGGGAGGGCAGGCGGAGCAATCCGCCTCCATCACAGTTTCCGCCGCGATCAGCTTGAAGGACGCACTGGACGAACTCGGCCCCATTTTCCAAGTGCAGCAACATCGCAAGAACGGCGGCAGCGGCACGGCCGTCACCTATAACTACGGCGGTTCGGGAACCCTGGCGCGCCAGATCGAGCAGGGCGCTCCGGTGGACGTATTTTTTTCCGCGGCTGAAAAGCAAATGGACGAACTGGCGGCGCAGGGCTTGCTCGTGGCGGATACGCGCCACGACCTCGTGGGGAACGGGCTGGTGTTGATTGCTCCGGCGCAGGCCACCACGCTGCACAGTTTCCAGGATCTCTCCAACCCCGCGATAAAGGCCATCGCGCTCGGCGAAACCAGCACCGTGCCGGCCGGAATGTACGCGCGGCAAACTCTCGAACACCTCGGCTTGTTCGCCGCGCTGGAGAAAAAAGTCGTCTACGCGAAAGATGTTCGCGCGGTGCTTACCTACGTGGAAACAGGCAACGCGGATGCGGGCCTCGTGTATCAGACCGACGCGAATACTTCCGCGAAAGTACGCGTGGTAGCGGTCGCGCCCGCGGATTCGCATGATCCGATTCTCTATCCCGCCGCTGTGTTGCGCGACTCGAAAAACAAGCCCGCGGCGCGCGCCTTCGTCGAATTTCTGCAAGGCCCCGACGCCCGCGCGGTCTTCCAGAAGTACGGCTTCACCTCCGCGGAAAAGTCAGCCGCAAAGAACTGATCCGGCTACAATCCTCTCGCAATGGATTGGTCTCCTCTGTTGATATCGCTGGCCACCAGTTTGGCGGCGACGGCCGTCACGCTGGTGGCAGGCTTGGCCGCGGCCGCATGGCGCCAGAATCGCGCGGGCGCCGGCGCCGCGCTCGTTGACGGAATTTTCATTCTCCCGCTCGTCCTCCCTCCGACGGTTGTGGGGTTCCTCCTCCTGCTGCTTTTTGGCCGCAACGGCCCGCTGGGCAAACTGCTGCTGCAATTCGGCGCCACCGTCGTGTTTTCCTGGCCCGCCACGGTGATCGCTGCGACCGTCATCGCTTTTCCGCTGATGTATATCACCGCGCGCGCGGCCCTCGAGCAAGTGGACCCGCACCTGTTGCAAGCGGCGCGCACCCTGGGCGCATCCGAAGGGCGTATTTTTCGCGAAGTGGCGCTGCCTCTCGCGTGGCCCGGAGTGCTGGCGGGCACAATTCTTTCGTTCGCGCGCGCGCTGGGAGAATTTGGTGCCACCTTGATGCTCGCCGGAAATATTCCAGGCAAAACCGAAACAATCCCCATCGCGATTTATTTTGCCGTCGAAGCAAACGAAATCCAGCGTGCCATGGCGTGGTGCGCCGTGGACGTCGGCATCTCGATCGCGCTGCTGGGCGGCCTTTACTATTGGACGCACGCGCAGCGCTTGCGCCGCGAGCGCTGGGCACAACACTGACGTGACTCTGGAAGTCCAAATCGAGAAGAGACTGGCGGATTTCACGCTGGACGTTTCGTTCCGCGCCACGGAAACGCCGCTGAGCATTCTGGGCGCATCGGGCGCGGGCAAGTCCATGCTATTGCGCTGCATCGCCGGCCTGGAAAAACCGGGCTGCGGCCGCATCGCGTTGAACGACCGCGTACTTTTCGATTCGCAGCGTCACGTGGCGATTCCCGCGCGCGAGCGGCGCATCGGCATGTTGTTTCAACATTACGCGCTGTTTCCGCATCGCACCGTGGCGCAGAACATCGCTTTTGGTCTGCACGATTTGCCACAAGACGAGCAGGCTACGCGCACGGCATCGCTCGTTACACGCACGCATCTCGCCGGACTGGAAGGGCGTTACCCCCGCGAATTATCGGGCGGCGAACAGCAGCGCACGGCACTCGCGCGCGCTCTGGCAATTCAACCGGAGGCGCTGCTGCTCGATGAGCCGCTCTCCGCCCTGGATACGCACTTGCGCGGGCAAGTAGAAGCGCAGCTGCAGGAAACATTCGCAAGTTTTCGCAGGCCGGCATTGTTGGTAACGCACAACATGGAAGAAGCCTACCGCCTCGGCGAACAATTGCTCGTGCTCGCGCGCGGTCGCGTGGTGGCATTCGGCGCAAAACAAGAAATATTCCGCCGTCCGCCAAGCTCCGAAGTAGCGCGCCTAACAGGCTGCAAAAATATTTCGCCCGCCCGGTCGAATCCAGACGGCACCATCGAGGCGCTCGATTGGGCATGCCGCCTGCACCTCGCGCAAATGCCGGCCACGCCACCGAAATTCATCGGCATTCGCGCACACCACATTGATTTTCCAGAATCCGTCGGCGAAGCGGCCCCAGCACCAAATGTTATTCCCTGCTGGATTGTGCGCGCGTCTGAAACGCCTTTCCGCATCACGCTTTTCTTAAGCCTCGATCCCGTGCGCGCTGAAGCCGGAGAAGCGCACCTACAAGCGGAAGTGTTCAAGGAAAAATGGGAAAGCTTCCGCGACCGGCCGCAACCCTGGCGCGTGCGTCTCGCGCCCGAATCGCTATTCGCCATGCCCGAATGAAACGAATCCTCAGTGGAAGTGTTTCACGAACTTGATGTCCAGCCCGTAGGTGCCGTTGATGTCGCGCAAAAACACGACCGAAAGATCCCGCCTCACGTGGTATTCCACTTGAATCAGCTGTTCCTGGTCAGACGCCGCATTGGAGGAATAAGTCACAGTAAGATCCCGCGTAATCTGCTGCTCGATTGTCACACGCGCCGAAGCGTTCGATTCCGTGGCCGTCCCCGCCAGAAACGGATCAATCCGGAAATGGCTAATCCCGAAAAGATGCTCGATGCGCCCGCCCACTCCGCTCGAAACCGCTTCAGAAAGCAGTGCGGTGGCCCCGTAGTTCGACCCACCGGCGGTTGAACGCAACGCGCTCTCCTGCCCGGTACTGCCCAGCGCTAGCAAAGCAATAATGTCCGTATCCGGCAAAGGCGGATCCGAACGGTAGCTCAAAGAAAGCTTGCTGGCGCGCCCGGAAAAATTGATCGTCACCAGGTACTGGCTGATAGTCGACGTCGCTTCGATGTTCAGTTCCGGGTCCAGCTGAAAAGGATTGGCGAAATTGACGTCCCCGCGCGTCAACGTGAAATCGTTTCCGCGAAACGACATTTCGCCGCCCAGCAAGTGAATGTGCCCCAGCAAAATCGGCCGATCCCACGTGCCGCGCAGATGCAAATCGCTGTCAATCTCCACCTGCGCCCCGGTCCATTCGACGCGCGCCCCAGGACTCGTGTGCGCCGCTACATCGAACGTAAGATTCCGCATAAACGCCGACGATGCAGCAGCGGCCGCCGAAGTATCCGGCGAGGCGCCAAAAAACGAAGTAATGTCCGCGCCCGGCGCAAACAACAAACGCTTCAGTTCCACATTCCCGCTCAGGACCGCGCGCTCGGTTGTCCCCACCAGCTGCAAAGTGCCGCCCGTCAGCCAGCTCATCCCCGCCGGATAACGAATGCGCACCTGCGGCGTCCTGGCGTAAATCTCGTACCGCATCGGACCTTCTTCTCCGTACGTGACGCTGCCGTTCAACGTCAGCTGCCCGCCGCCCGAATCCGCCGTCATATTTTCAAAAAGCAATCGGCTGCGGTCGAAAACCAGGTCGCCGTTCAAATGGCTCAGCCCCACCGGAAAATCGGAATAATTCGCGGAAGCATCGCGCACGGTCGCGCGGCCCGTAATACGCGGCTTGGACATCGTTCCCTCAATCGCCACGTTGACGTTGGCCTCACCCTGCACGCGCAGGTCCGGCATCATTCCCTTCAGCAAGCCCAGGTTGATCTTACCGGTGACGCTCACATGCACCGGACGTTCGCGGTCGAAGCGCGCCGACCCGCTAATCTGAAAATCCGAATCGGGCCCATGCAGATGCGCCTGCGCGATGCGAATTTCATTACGGTGATACGTGAATTGCACCGGCCCATCGTTCTGTAACGAAACGAACAAATAGTCAAGCGAGATGCGCGAAATGTCCGCCTTCACCTCGATCGAATCCAGCTTGCGCAACGCGCCGTCCAGCGTGAAATTCCCGTCCACCACGCTGTGGCCCGTGAGATTTTTCAAATGCAGCCCGGCCGTAAACAGCGGGTCCAGATCGAACTGCGCCACCGCAAGCCGCCCGGAAATTTCCTCGTCGCCCGCTAAACCGATGCTGAGCTGTCCCTGCAATTGTCCATGCGTCCCCTCCGTGTTCAGCGCCACGCGAACCGCGTGCCCGTCGGAATCCAGCCGCCCGTGGAAATCTCCTTCCTCATCCGTGCCAATTTTCAAACCCAACACGTGAAAATCGCCCTGCCCCGCTGGCGCGCGCAACGGCCCGCTGCCGCGCACTGCAAAATCAAGCTTTCCGGCAAGTGCCAGCGACGGATTTTGCAGCGCCTGAATCTTTTCGAGCAGTATGCCGCTGCCGGTCAAATTGAATTCAGTCGTTCCTTCTTTGGGACGATAAAGCAGATCCCCCGATACGCGCCCGGAATCGCGCCCCAACTCCGCGTGCGAAAGCCGGATCTCATCGCGCGCCAAATGCAGCTCGCCGCTCATTCGGTCGAAGTGCAGCCCCTTGGTCTGAATGTCGTCCAGAATCAAATTGGCATCGAGCACCGGCGCGGCGCTGGTGCCGCCGCCATTCAATGTTCCGGAAATCGTTGCCGTCGCGGGATACGACGTGCCGAACATCGCTTGCACATCGTCACTGGGCGCGTGCGTCGTCTGCGCCGTCAGCGACCACACATTCGCCGGAACGAAACTCCAGTCGCCGTCCAGCTGCATGGCAAGATCCAGGCTAACGGAAGCCTGCCCTCGCCTCATCACAGCCTTGCTAAATTTAAATTCGTCTAGCGAGTAATCCAGGTCGCCGTAGAGTTCGTCCCATTGATAAGTATCGTAACGCGCGTCGGTCGCGCGAATGTGTCCCGAGAATGTAGGTCCGGCGATCGGCCCGAGGATGCGTCCGCGAAATGTGATGCTGCCGGCGACGCGCGTGGGAGCCACATCCACGCCTCGGAGGCGGTTGATGAAATCATCCCACTCCACCAGATTCTGCGTCTTTAGGTTCAGTTCCAGCGTGGTATCCACTCCCCGCAACGCGCCATCGAATTCCATTTGCGTGTTCGGCGTGGTGATTTCGCTGTGGTCCAGCGCGCACGTCTCGCTGTCTTCCGTGTAGTTGTAAAGAATGTGCGCCGTAATCGGAATCATTCCCGGCGATAGCACGGCGGGCGGCGTCCAGCGCGATTCCCCTTTGGTAGTAAAGTGTTTGAAGTTCGCCGTCCAGGTATTGTACGAATCCACGTCAATGCCCGCGTCCCAATGCAGCGTATCAATTGGAAAATCCACGTTATTCACCGCATGAATAGCTTCGGCCAGGCTGGCGTGGTGAAAATGAGTTTGCGTGCGAAAGGCCAGCGTAGGCAAATCCATTTCCAGGTGGCCGTCCAGCGAACCTTCCAGCGCGCGGACCGCCAGATTTTCCACCACCAGCTTTTTCCTCGCGATTGTGTAATTCCCGGTGGTTTCCATGTTGGTCGCGTGGAACCACGGGTAGGGCATCTTCACATCGTGGCCGTCAAAGTGCCCGCTGCCGGTCCAATCGCCCGAGGCGTAGCGAGCCTCACCGGAAAAATCGGCAATCAAGTCCGGTGTGAGCGGCTCGCGAAATATTTTCCGCACGTCTTCCAAAGACAGTCGTCCCCGATAATGCAAATTCCAGTCCGCGCGCGCGAAACTCGGCAGTTCGGCGCGCAAATTCAGTTCGGAGTGCAGCGCTTTCCAAATCAGTTCGTCCAGCTCAAATGAATCGCGGTGTAGCACGAACTTCGTCGAAAGATCGAAACGCAAGGGCAGGTCCCGCTGCAAATCCAATTCCACTTGATTCCAACCCAAATTCCCGACGTAGGCCGGGCCACCATCCGCCGGCACCACGTACTGCAATAGAAACGCGAGGTTCTGTCCCTTCACTTCGAGTGGCACGCGCCGGTCATTAACACTCGCGCTGCCATTGCGCAGCTCCACGCGCCCGATGCGCAAATTGAAAAGCGTTTCCTGCCAGGGGCCGGCGTGCGGCGGGGTCTTGGGCATGGGCAGATTGCTCGAGCCATTCTTTTCAAAGCGCACGGTCAGTTGCGGGCGATCCACCAGCAGTTCGTCTATCTTGAATTGCCGATGCAGAAACGACAGCACAGTGATGCCCACCTGCACTCGGTCCGCATGAAATAGCGGAGTATCGCTGGACTTTTCCAAGCCGTGCAGCGTCAGGTTATCGAGTTCCGCACGCATGCGCAGCGCGTGCAGATGAAACCCGCCCAATTCCACATGTGCGCCCGTACTCGCTTCCAATTGATGAATCAGCGCATTACGCACCCAGCGTTGCGCGATTCCAAACTCGAAAATGCAAAACACCACCACGGCAACAGCGCCGATCAATAGCGCCACGGCAGCCAGACCATGCGGCCAGCCGAGCTTCGTGAGCCGATTCATGAGCCGCTTCCTTGCGCCACCACATCAATCTTCAGGCGGTCTCGCGAATCAGTCAGCCATTTCGCCGCGCGGTCGCTGATGGCTCGCTGGATCAGCACTTCACGAATGGTATCGTCCACATCGTCCAGCGGAGGCACGGGTTCATTGCGAGCTTTTAATTGCGGCGAGAATTCGTCGCGGTAGTACGCCTCTACTTGCTCGTCACTCACTTGCGCTTCCGGGCGGAAACGGTAATCGATGAATCGCGACAGATATAGCTGCTGCGCAACCATTCGTCGCACGGCTGCTTCCGTCAATCCGGCGCTGACGCGGCGCTTCTGAAATTCCTCCGCCGATGGAAACTGTTTTACGAATTCCGCATAGGCGCGATCCACGTCCGCAGCGGGTGGTTGCGCGTATTTCGTCGCGTTAGCTTCGGAACGAATCATCCATTGATCGCTGAGTTCGCGGATCAATTCCGCGCGCGGCTTCGCTTTCCCATCCACAAGCAACTGGAACGCGGCGAGCTCGCGGACTTCGCTTTCAGTAATGACGTCGTCTTCGATGCGCACCGCCACGCCATCCACTTGCTGCGCACCCGAAGAACCCGAGGAAATTGACGAGCCTGCAGCGCCAGGATCCGACGGCAATTCCGAATGGCTATCGGTCTGCGCGCCGGCGCGGTTCGCAGCGAATCCCCAGCTCCACGCCAGCAATCCGAAAATGAGCAGCGCGCGTCGCATCAGAACACCGGCCCGATGTTGAAAGAAAATCCAAAATGAGAAACTCGATAGTTCGTTGTTGGCGGCACTGTCGGAGGCGTGGGCGTCACCGAATACTCCGCCGGATTCAGCTGGTAGCCGAAATCCACGCGCACCGGGCCGATCGGAGTCGCATACCGCACGCCAAATCCCACCGTATGCGAAAAATAATTCAGCTCCGTCGGCGAAGCGGACTTCCACGACAGATTAATGTGATCCACATCGCTGTACACGTTGCCGCCGTCGTAGAAAAAAGTTCCTCCCAGCCGGTTGCCGATCCACGGCAGCTTCATCGGAAAACGCAATTCCTGGTTGAATATCAGTATGGCCAAGCCGCCGATGGGGAAGCCCGTGCAGGGATCGCGTGGGCCCGCCTCGTTCAGGCTGAAGCCGCGCAGCGACTGCGCGCCGCCGGCGAAGAAACGCTCGGGCAACGGAATGATCTCCCCTGTTGTCGTAGCTTGGGCGCAATTCGTAGGAGCGTTACCGGTGGTCGTGCCGGTGGGTAACTCCACGCCGAAGCGCGTCGAACGCGCGAACACAAAGGCGCGGCCAAATGGATAGTAGGAAGAGTTCTGCGCGAACACGCGGAAGAAACTCGCGCTGGAACCGAGTGCTGTTGCAGCGTAGCTCAAGTCTGCAGTGTTAAAGTTTCCGGATTTTGGGTCGGCTGGATTGTCCCGCCGGTCACGCGCGTAGGTGATGCCAATGCCGGAAACCAGCGTGGGCTGGCTGTAGAGCGGAATCTGGTCTTCGGAAATTGTGCCGTTCAGGTTGGTGGCAACCACGCGCCGGAAAAAATAACGGTAGAGCAGCGAGCTCGATGGCGAAAGCTTCTCGGAGATTTGAAACTGCGCTTCGTAGCGGATGGACGTGAATGTCGCCACATCCAGCGTCTTATCTGCAAACACCGTCAGCGCCGCGCTGAGGGACTTCTTGTTGAGAAAATTGTCGGCCGAATAGGACGCGAGCGCACGGTACTGCAGCGTGCTGGCTCGCGCCTTGAAGGTAAGTGTCTGCGCCCGTCCGAACATATTCGCGCGGGAAACTTCGAAAATACCGCGAGGGCTTGCCGCGATACTTGTGGCGTTCGGATTGCACGGCGGCGAATTCGGTGGCGGGCTGCTGGGGCAAGGATTCCCGATCTTCAATACTTCGAAACCGAATCCGTAGCCGATGGTGTACCGGCCGCCTTCCCGCACGTCCACCACCATCACCTTTTGTGGATCGCTCCCGTTGGGATTTTGTGGAGCGATTTGCACGCGCGTGAAAACTCCCATATTGTAAAGTTGCCGCTGTGATTCAACTACGTCGCCTTCGCGCAACGGACCGTTCGGCTGGATCACCACCTGCCGCGCGATAACTCCGGGCCGCGTAATTTCATAGCCGGTGAGCAACACTTTCGCTACGCTGATGCGCGGGCCCTCGGTGATTTTATAAGCAAGCCGCATCCGGTTAGGCGCGCTGCCTGGCGTGGCCGTATCGTCAAAACGCGCCTCCGGAAATCCATCGTTGTAGTACATGGCCAGAATATTGTTGCGGTCACTGGCGACGGCCGCCGCGGAATAAGGCTGCCCCGGAGAAGATCCCACCACGTTCAGCACCGCATCCTTGCTCATGGCGTGAGCGCCATCGATCTGCAAGTCCTCCACCAGCGTCTGCGGCCCTTCTACGATCTGAAAGGTAACGAAAAGGTTCCCCTTTTTGCTCTGATAATTCGTGTCCACGCCGGAAGTGACCTTTACATCCAGAAATCCGTTGGAAAGATACAGCCCGCGAATGGAATCTCCATCGTCGCGCACCAGGGTCTGGCTGAACCGGCCGCTGGAGGCAAACGACGCCGGCTGCAGCCCCAACCGGCTATTCAGAAGTTCCTTGCTGAAATATTTGTTGCCGTGGAAAGAAATTCCCACAAGCCGCGAACGGTCACCACGGGAAACCTCGTAGCTGATCAGCCGCACACCCGCCTTGGGGTCGTCACGAGAACTCACCTGGACTTCGGCATCGAAATATCCCTGCCGCTGAAAATAGTCGCGGATGTTCCGGCGCCCTTCCTGCAGCAGGTCCTCGTCCACCGCGCCTTCGGCATAGATCGGCAGCAATTGCTGCAGTTTGCCCTTGCTGATGTGCGCGCCGCCCACTGCCACGCTCACGCGGGGGCCTGCCGTCACCTGGTAGTTCAACGCAAGGAGATTGGATTTCGCATCATAGTTTCCGGCAGTGATCAAAATGCCGGCGCCCAGGTACCCTTGAGCAACGAGATACTTTTTCAGACGCTGCGAGGCGCGCGTAACCCGGGCCGAAGTAAACGGCTTGTTCAGCTTCATTTTCGAGCGTTGGATGAGTTCGGCGTCGGGGTAAGGCGTCTGGTTCTTGACAATGAAGCTCCCGACCACGGCGCGCGGCCCCGGCTGCACGTTGATCAGCACGTCCATTTGCCGCGTTGCCGGATGCGGCGTGAGAGCCCATCTCAGGTCGGCCTCATAAAGGCCTTCACTGTTCAGCGTGTCCTTCAGGCGGTCCATCGCCTCACGCAGCGCGCTTTCGCGAAAAGGTTCTCCTAGGCCGAGGCGCATGGACGCGAGCGCCGCAGCTTCCGTCGGTGGCTCTTTCAGGCCCTCGACGCGCACCACGTTGTTATAGAAATTCCGTTGCACGATGAACTCTACGCGCACACCTTGCGCCAGCGGAGCGGCCGTCACGCGTATGTCCGCGAAATCGCCGGTGTGATACAGCACGCGCAGACTCTCGCGTTCGGCGGCAAAATCAAAAGGCTTGCCGACTTCCAGTGGGAGAGTAGGGGCGGGACCCGGCAGCGTATTCCCGGTGTCGTCTACGATGTGGATTTCAGCGACGGTCTGGCCTTCGACCTCGCTCTCCTGCGCGCGAACGGATGTACCGGCAAGGACGCTGCATAGCAGCGCACCGAAAACCAAAATAGTTCCCCAAGTCCCGGTCTGTTGAAAAGCACAGGCTTGCGGGCATCGTCGATTCCACCGGATTCTCATTCGCCTTGGAGGTAAGAGGAAAGGTTAGCACAGCCGCGTTGCCTGTCGGATGCGAAAAGGCGCTATGATATTGAATTGAGAACAGTTCCTCCGCCCCTAATAGACTACAAGAATGAACAGCGAGCAACGCGAAAAATACTCACGGCAGATACTCTTCGCCGGAATCGGTGAGGATGGCCAGCAGAAACTGCTCGGCGCGAGCGCGGTGCTGGCGGGCTGCGGCGCGCTGGGCACCGTGGTGGCCAACTTGCTCGTGCGTGCCGGAGTGGGACGGTTGCGCATCATCGACCGCGATTTCGTCGAGCCGTCAAACCTACAGCGTCAGACGCTTTTTGAGGAGGCGGACGCGCGCGAAGCATTACCGAAGGCGGTCGCAGCCGAACGCCGTCTGCGCGCAATAAACTCCGATGCGCGCGTCGAAGGCATCGTCGCGGACCTCACCCCGGAGAACTCCGCCGAACTTCTAGGTGGATTTCAGCTGATCCTGGATGGCACGGACAACTTCCAGACGCGTTTGCTGCTGAATGACGCCGCGATTTCACTCAATATCCCGTGGATTTACGCCGCCGCAGTAGGAAGCTACGGCGTCACCATGACGATTCGTCCCGGCGAAACCGCCTGCCTGGCGTGCCTGCTCGAAGGCGATGAAAAATCCGCGGCAATCGGCGCGGAAGCCACATGCGATACCGCAGGCGTCCTGAACGCCGCCGTCGGCGTCATCGCTGCTGTTGAAGCTGCTGAAGCTACGAAAATTCTTGCGGGCAAGCCGGAAGCCTTGCACGGACGCCTCGTCTCCACGGACGTCTGGAGCGGACGCTTCCAATCCATCCGCGTCGCCCGCCAATCAAACTGCCGCGCTTGCGTGCGCCGCGAATTCACCTATCTCGAAGGAGAAGCCCAGCCGCACATCACCATGTGCGGCCGCGATTCCGTGCAAATCCACGAACGCAGCCGCAGACTCGATCTGGACGAGCTGGGCCGCCGGATCGTCAAAGCCTCCGCGGATAGCGTGCACCACAATGAATTCCTGCTGCGCTTCCGCGTTTCGAGCTACGAAATGACTGTCTTCGCCGATGGCCGCGCCATCGTCAAAGGCACAAAAGATCCCGCAATCGCGCGCTCGCTCTACGCCCGCTACGTCGGTGCTTAGGCTCTTTTTAAGTTGCCGTTGGATTTAAATTTGTAGCGGCCGGTCTGGCGCAGCCAGACCGGGCACTTCTATTGCAAGCCAATCACCCAACAAATCGCCGCAACGCCGACTGCCGCATCGCCGCCCGGTCCATATTTTCCCGCGTATTCATCAAAGTGAGCAAAGTACTCAGCACCCGCGCCTTCAACTCATCCGACATCGGAAATCCGCTCGTGGCCACATGCACCAGCGCCTCGCCGCGCCCCGAAATCTTCGTGATAAATTCCATCTGACGTTCGTGATTCGTATTACCGAGCGCCGTCTCCCGCCGCATCTCCGCGCACTCGTTTTCAATAAACAAAGTGAAGTGCATGACGCACAGATGCTCCGCGGCTAACCCCGCGGGGACGTTGATCTTACAGCCTTTGGCACTGCAATTTTCGGCCACGGACACACCTGCTCACAAGCTCATTGTTTTGTAGCATCTCGGCCCGTCGAATTCCAGCACCGCTAAGCGCGGTGCGCTCAATTAGATAGCAGGCGCCTCAACACCAGTTACTATAATGCAACTTACATAACCGGCCTCGCCAAGCCGCAGATCCAAGTCCCAAAATGGGCCGCTGCTCCGCCGCAATATCTTCCATTTCGACTGCCGCATTCTGTTGCGATACGTTCGAGCCCGTGTTACACACGAACTCGACCTACTCTCTGCACGTCAGGGGCCTCAGCGAATGCCGCATCTTGCTCCACACGACATAATGCACATGTTCATCGCTCTCGCCGTGCTCCTCGGCGCCGCCAAACTCGCCGGCGAGTTGATGCAGAAACTCGATCAGCCCTCGGTCCTCGGCGAGATCATGGCCGGAATTCTGCTGGGCCCCACGCTCCTGGGCCATTTCAAACCGGAACTGTACGCATTTATTTTTCCCGCCACCGGTAATCTTCCCATCGCGCTCGAGACCGTTACTACCCTCGGCGTAGTATTTTTCCTGCTCATCGCCGGACTCGAAATTGACCTGCGCAGCATTTTCCGCCAAGGCAAGAGCGCGCTGGCCGTCAGCTTCTTCGGTGTAATCATTCCCTTCGCGTTCGGCTTCGCCGCCGCCGGATTATTTCCGCGCTTCCTCGGCGCGGCCCCCGGCGCCGACCGCCTGATTTTCGCGCTCTTCGTAGGCACCGCGCTCTCCATCTCCGCATTGCCGGTGATCGCCAAAATCCTGATGGACCTGAACCTCCTGCGCAGCGAAATGGGTACAGTCGTCATGTCCTCAGCGATGTTCGACGACCTCGTAGGCTGGATCCTCTTCTCCATGATCCTGGGAATGATGAGCGGCGGCGGCACATCCATGGACGGGGTGAAACGCACTATCCTCCTGGTTCTCGCTTTCGTCGTGCTCGCGCTCACCGTGGTCCGCTGGCTGATTGACAAACTTTTGCCGCACATTCAGGCGCACACCAGCTGGCCCGGCGGAGTCCTAGGTTTCATATTCACGCTCACTCTGGCCGCGGCCGCGTTCGCCGAATATGCGGGCATTCACGCTGTCTTCGGCGCATTCATCATCGGCATCGCCGTCGGTGAATCCACGCACTTGCGCAAACGAACGTCCGAGCTGATCCACGGAATCGTCACCAACGTGTTCGCTCCATTTTTCTTCGCCAGCATCGGTCTGCGCACCAATTTCGTCGCAAATTTCAATCTCCCCATCACCGCCACCGTCATCGGCGTGGCCTGCGTCGGCAAACTTCTCGGTGCCGGCATGGGCGCGCGCCTGGGCGGCATGGACCGCCGCACCTCCTGGGGAGTTGGCCTGGCCATGAACGCGCGCGGCGCCATGGAAATGATTCTTGGCCTGTTAGCGCTGCAACTCGGCCTGATTCGCGAAACCATGTTTGTGGCCCTCGTGATCATGGCCCTCTTCACGTCTCTGGTTTCCGCGCCCGCCATCAAATTCCTGATCGGCCGCCGGCGCAAGATCACGCTAAAAGACACAGTCAACGCAAAACTCTTCTTCCCCACGCTGAAATCGCAATCCAAGGAGCAAGTCCTGCATGAAATGTGCATCGCCGCGGCCAACGCCGTCAGCAATTCTCCAGAACGATTCCTGCGCCTGGTCCAGGAACGCGAGCGCGTCACCACCAGTGGTTGGGAAAGTGGCTTGGCCGTTCCGCACGCGCGCGTCAACGGCTTGCTCGAACCCTTGGTAGTGGTCGGCAGGGTCGCGCAAGGAATAGACTTCGACGCCCGCGATGGAAAACTGGCGAGGCTCATCATTCTAATTCTTACCGGCGACAATCAGTCGCAGCACGATCTGCTGCTCGATGCCGGTGAATTATTCAGCCGCAAAGAAGCCGTCGAGCAGGCCCTGCACGCCGAAACTTTCGTGGAGCTAATGGCCGCGCTTAACGCGCCAGTGCATTAATCGTTCGTTGGGCGTCGTCATGTCGCAAGAAACCGCCCGCGTCTTGCAAAACCTCTACTCGCTGGAAACCAAGACACCAGCGCCGTAGGCGCGGCATAAGTTAGCCCAGGCCGGAAGGCCTGGGAAACAACGCCAAGAAAATTCCGAGCGCCGTAGGCGCGACACAAGACTGCCGACACCGCAACCTACGGCTTCTCCGCGGGCGTTGGCGCCGCGCCCGCTGGCTCCGGCGCGTGCTCACCCGCATGATACGCAGTCCACGGCCCGGCATTCATGTCCGTCAGCACCGAAGCTTGCCACCGATAATCCGGATGCTCATCGAGAAACGGCTGCGACTTGAAATCCGTGCCGCAAGGATGCCCGATGCGCGCCACAAAACTCATCGTCTCCGCCATATGCGTGTCCATCACTTTGCCTTCCACTGCGCCAAACGGATTGTACGGCTTCACCGCGAAACTCGGGTCGCCCGGCGTCGCCGCATCGCCGTGCCCGCAAAGCGTGCGTCGGTTCGCGCCGGTCTGCTTGGTGTAACTGTCGTAATGGTCGGCCAGAAATCCTTCGGCCAGGTTCGCATCAATTTTCCCCAGGTTCGCGGCCATTAATTCGTCCCAGCGGACGTGCCGCGCATTCGCCGAAGCCGCCAGATTCGTCACATCAAAAGTGGTCTCGTCCTTCAACACGTCCGGATCGCTCGCAAAATTCGAGCCGACAAAATATCCATCCCGCGTGCGCCACACTTTCGAATGCTTCAGGCCCAATTCGAAGCGTGCAATCTCGTTCGTCTTTCGGTCCGCCAGCAGCCAATCATTCGCGTAGCCGCCGTTGTTTCCATCCAGCATGATTTTCACGTATTCATCAATCGAGCCCGCGTACTGCATCGCTTTGCGCGCCCGCACGAATTCCGCTTTGCCGTTCGGATCCCAACCGTGGAAATCCGTGATGGTGGTTTCGGTCACCATCAATCCTTGGGAGTTGACGCCGAAATCGTCGTCGCTGACGATCACGCCAGGGTAGCCGTCCATCAGCATCGCGTAACCAGCCTGCGGCACGATGTCGAAAATAATTTTCCAGCGCGCGCCTTCCAAATAGCTCGTCCAATTGTTGTGTGCCATCACAATCTGATGATCCTTCGTGTAGCTCCCGGTCGCAACGAACGCGCTGCAATGCCCTTCGTGCGTCGCCGCTCCACCGGATTCCTTTTTCGCTCCGCCGTTCTGCCCACCGCTCGTCTCGCCGCCGCTCGGCCCGCGCGTCTGCCCACTGGTTTGCCCACTGGTCTGTTTGTCGAGCCAGGGCACGTAGTAATCCGCAAGCTCCATGAACGCATTCAGCGCCACGATGTCGTAAAGGTCTAATTTCACCCGCCGCGCTCGCAACCCCTCCACGATTCCCTGCAGCTCCGCCTGATATTCCGGATCAATCTTCGGCCAAAGCATTTCGCGCGCCGCCCGCCGGAAAAATTCCCAGTCGCGATTGCTGTTGTGCGTCATCTCCAGGCTAGCCGCCGCAAACCCGTCGGCAATCTCCGTAGCCAGCAAATATCCATGCTGGTACCCAACATCATGCGGCGCCCCCTCCAGGTGCACATAAATCCATCCCCCGCGCTCAAACCGGTAAGCCTTAGCGAGGATCGGATTGTCCGATCCACGCTGCGCCGTAGGCGCAGCGAACGCGGTTGATGCCGCGTACGCGGAACTCGCCGAGGATGCCAGGCCCGAAGCGCGCCCCGCCAGCGCCGAATGCTCCGCGTGAACCTCGCCCAGCGTCAC
This sequence comes from uncultured Acidobacteriota bacterium, assembly GCA_963786205.1. Classification (GTDB taxonomy): domain Bacteria; phylum Acidobacteriota; class Terriglobia; order Acidiferrales; family UBA7541; genus Palsa-295. The sequence continues at coordinate 745,920 of CAWAYG010000004.1, read as the reverse complement.
AAATTGCGCGGCCAGCAAAGCGAATCCCGCTCCAATCATCACCACAACGAGCAACGCAAACGGCAAACGGTTCCTCGAAACATTCATCGGAGCGTTTCTCCTAGACCAAGCCAGACTTCGACGCAGCGCAACCGCAGCCATGGTAAGAGCCGCGCCCGCACCTGTCAACGCGCGCTGCCTCTCACAAACGGTCTTTGAGGATTCGTTCCACGTCACGGCGTCGGTGAAGAATGGAAGCGATCTGTAGCGGTATTGTCGCAGACCGGTAGACGATCAAAGAGGAGTAGACTGGGAAAAACTTCACATGCTTGTCCGTCAAATCCTTCCGTTGGTGTCCGGCTTCGGGGGCACTTGCGAGGAAACTGATTTTTTCACGGATGGCCGATTCAACGCGGTCCGCTGTTGTAACACTGGTTTGTTCTTTGATGTATTGCCAGATGTCGAAGAGATCCAACGCAGCTTGCGGCGCTAGAACGAAGCGCACGCTCATTTAACCCTGGCTTTTTTGGTTTCGCCAGATGCGCATCCAACTGGTCTTCAGGGATTCCTTCGCCGCGATCAAGCTGCTCGATGCCGCGTTGAATCTTCGCGTTGATCGCGTCCCGGTTTTCCAGAAGCCAGCGATCCTGCTCTTCCTGAGTCTCCAGTAAGCGCAGCAATACTTCCTGCACGCTACCGGGGCCGGTCGCCTGCAGCTGCTTTTGCAGTCTGGCTTCCAGGGCCGCATCATGGATTTCGATGTTCACGGCTCAATCCTCCAGGATGGGAGCAGATTCTCTTTTTATCGTAGCGGAGGGGCCACAAATGTCAAGAAAACGTGGCATCGCGGAGGCCCAGCATCACCGCCGCCGCGCCAACATTAACCTCGTTGACACCGCGCCTTACCACCGTATAATCATATGCTTCGCTTGGCGACACCCCAGCGATCCCAGGCTGTTCCATCGTTATTGCGGTGCGGCGTTTTACATCATGGTTAGCCCCGGAGGAACGTACTCAGTGATCTGGCTTCATAATGCAGCGACGCAAGCGGTGTGCTCCGCGCTTACCTGGACCGCGGCCGCCGGCAACCCTCTTTCCGACTACTGGCGCCGCAACACCGACGCGCAACTGAATCCCTTTCGCGGCCTCTATCAGCTGAATACTTTCGATTTCGCCATCATGCTGCCGTATTTCTTCGTGATGACCATCCTCGCGATGTACGGCATTCATCGTTACGCGCTGGTTTACAACTATTACAAAAATCGCAAACGCGTCGCCGGTCCACCTCCAGAAATCACGCAATGGCCGCGCGTCACCGTACAACTTCCCATTTACAACGAGCGCTACGTCATCGAGCGTCTGGTGGAAGCGATTGCCGCGTTCGATTATCCGCACGAGCTGCTGGATATTCAGGTGCTCGATGATTCCACCGACGAAACGCAGGAAGTCGCGCGCAATTGCGTCGAGCGCTACCAGGGCCTGGGCCTGCCCATCAGCTACATTCATCGCGACAACCGCGAAGGATTCAAAGCCGGCGCTCTCCAGAAGGGTTTAACCTCTGCGCTCGGAGAATTTGTCGCCGTTTTCGACGCGGATTTTATTCCGCCGGTGGATTTTCTGCGCCGCACCGTGCCCTATTTCGCCGATCCCAAGCTCGCCATGGCGCAGACGCGCTGGAGCTACATCAACCGCAATTATTCCGCCCTCACCGAAGTAGAAGCCATCCTGCTCGACGGGCATTTCGTCATCGAACATTCCGCGCGCTTCCGCACCGGCCTGTTTTTCAATTTCAATGGCACAGCGGGCATCTGGCGGCGCGCCGCGATTGAAGATGCCGGCGGCTGGCAGCACGACACGCTCACCGAAGACACCGATCTTTCCTATCGCGCGCAACTGCGCGGCTGGCATTTCGTTTATTTGCCGGAGATTGAGTGCCCCTCCGAGCTGCCGGTGGAAATGAACGCATTCAAATCGCAACAGGCGCGCTGGGCCAAGGGCCTGATGCAGACGGCGAGGAAAATTCTGCCGCGCGTGATGCGCGCGAACGTTCCAGGCACCGTGAAGGCCGAAGCTTTCTTCCACCTCACCGCGAATATCAGCTACCCGCTGATGGTTCTCATGTCCATGATTTTGCTGCCGGCGATGATCGTCCGTTTCTACCAAGGATGGTTTCAGGTGCTGGTAATTGACCTGCCGCTGTTTCTCGCGTCCACCTGCTCGATCTCATCTTTCTATTTAGCGGCAGAACGCTCGCTGTACCCGAAAACCTGGAAGCGCACGTTTTTGTATCTGCCGTTCGTGATGGCCGTGGGAATCGGTCTCTCTGTGCGCAACGCCCTCGCGGTGATCGAAGCCATCGTGGGCGTGAAATCCGAGTTCGTGCGCACACCAAAATATCGCGTGGAAGCAGGCACGCACGGCGATGGCGTCTGGGCCAAGAAAAAATATCACAAGAGCGCCGGGTGGATGCCCTTCGCCGAAGTTCTGTTGGGCCTGTATTTCGCGGCGGCGGTCGTCTACGCGCTGCAAAATGAAAACTACGCCACAGTGCCCTTCCTGCTGCTTTTCGTGTGGGGCTATCTCTACACCGGCCTCATGTCGCTAGCCCAAACCTACTTCGAGCGCCTGCGCTTCGGCGTGGAATCCGGCGAAGTTCGCCCCGCCTCCACCGGCGCGCCCGGTTTCTAGAAGAGCGACCGTGATTGCTCCAGGTGACGCCATCTCTTACATCGAAATGTGCCAAGAAGAATCTGCGAGTCTTCAGCGCGGAATGAATTTCCATTTGAGGGCAGGTACCAGCGTCATTCTAATGAGCTTGCGGCGTGGTGCGCCCTACGCCGATAGAATCGAGGATGACGGCAAGACGTTGATCTATGAAGGGCACGATCTAGCGCGCAAACAAGGTGGCCCGAACCCCAAAAGAGTTAACCAACCGCGAACTTTGCCGTCCGGGAAGCTGACTCAGAACGGCCTCTTCTTCGAAGCCGCGACACGCACGAAACGGGGAGAATCTTCGCCGGAATTGGTCAGAGTGTACGAAAAGATTCGCGACGGTGTTTGGGCTTACGCTGGAATCTTTGAACTTCGTGATGCGTGGGAAGAAAGCAGTGGCCGCAGGAAGGTTTTCAAATTCAAGCTTGTCCCGAGCGCCGATGCGGTCAGCGCCGAGCCCGGGCAAGAACGAGAACTGCCCCACAATAGACTGATTCCGACGGCCGTGAAAGTAGAAGTCTGGAAGAGGGACAAAGGCAAGTGCGTATTGTGCGGGAGTCAGGACAATCTACACTTCGACCACGACGTTCCCTACTCTCGTGGGGGGTCGTCTCTGCTTGCAAAGAATATTCAACTCCTGTGCGCTAGGCACAACCTGCAAAAGCGCGATAAAATAGTCTAACGTTATGAAGCGGCAAAAATAAAAACGGCGACCAAATTTCGGCCGCCGCTTCCTTCTGCTTTCTGTCTGCAACTTTCTAAATCAAAACCTTGCTTTGTCTCCGGACGCAGCCGCGTTTTGCAACGCCGCGCTGCTCACCGATTTGGGGCCGGTATTACACCTGCGCTTGCAGGATTTCTCCTGGAAGCTGGCCGATGCGTGATTTGGTGTTGGACTGAAAACGTTCCAGCGCGCTCTTCACCGCGGGAGGTTGCTTCTCTCCCGGGTCGCCTTCCGCGCGCATGCGCTCCATCTTGATGCCCAGAGTGCGTTCCAGAGCCATCAGCTCGGAGCGCTGCTCGCGGCCAAAGAGTGTGGAAGCAACGCCGTGTCCGCCCGCGCGTCCTGTACGGCCGACGCGATGGATGAAGTTCTCGGCGATGTCCGGCAAGTCGTAGTTAATCACGTGCGCGATGTCTTGCACGTGAATCCCGCGCGAAGCCAGGTCGGTAGCCACCAGGACGCGGATGCGTCCCTGCTGGAATCCCGTCAAGGCCGCGGTGCGCTGCGATTGCGTGCGCCCGCCGTGAATCGTGGACGCGGCGAAACCGTCACGGCTCAGCGTAATGGACAGGCGCTCGGCTCCACGCTTGGTGCGCGTGAAGATGAGGCAGCGGCCGGTTTCCTTGGCGAGCAATCGGTGCAACAGCGGCAGTTTGCGATCGCTCGCAACTTCGAAAGCCTGCACGCGAACATTCTCGGACGGCTTCAGCACGGATCCGAATGCCAGTCGCACCGGATTCCGCATGTAGTCCTTTACGAGATGCACGACGGAAGCTTCCAGCGTCGCGGAAAAGCACAGCGTCTGCCGTTCTTTTGGCAGCACCGAAGCGATTCTGCGGATCGCGGGAAGGAATCCCATGTCCAGCATACGGTCGGCTTCGTCGAGAATCAGCACGCGCAGATCGCGGAAATGCACGAGCTTGCGCGAGAGGAAATCTTCCAATCGTCCGGGAGTCGCAACCACCAGCCGCGCGCCTTTGCGCAAGTTGGTGAGTTGCTGCCCTTCGGACAATCCGCCGACGACCAGCGCTGCAGGACCAAGCAGCTTGCCGCGCAACGCGTTGTACTGCTCGACGACCTGCATCGCGAGTTCGCGCGTAGGAACGAGCGCCAGCGCCGCGATTCCCGGCGTCTTTTCCTGCAGCATGCGCTCCATCACTGGAATCAAGAACGCGAGCGTCTTGCCAGTGCCGGTCTGCGCGGTAGCCAGTACGTCTTTCCCCGCCAGAGCCTGCGGAATTGCCGCAGTCTGCACTGGAGTGGGAATCGAGAACTTGGCGAATGCCAGCCGCTCTTTGGTATAGGCGGAGATCGCCATTTGTGAAAATGTTTCGGTAATACTATCCATCTGGATGTTGCCTTCTATCTGGCGGAAGCCGTCGCGGCGCGCACACACGTACTGCACACATCGGGTGCGGGCACTGCAAACTGGTCTTGCCAGTCTTTGTTTTAAATTACGCTGAAGACTTACGGAGAGAACTGAAGGGCGGGTAATCTCAGATCAACTGCTCACCAGAGGCCGCACAACACAACCGAGGTATTAAGCGCAAAAGAAGAATAACACAGTTCCGAAGAAAGCGCACGGAAAAAGCGACAATCCGTGCTTTTCTCACGGCAAGCGTCTATGTAGTCAACCGCATAGCTTGGCGCGAAATCAACGTCAGAATACTCATCTTCGCGGGAGATTGGTGGATGCGGGCTAATTAGAACTCCGTAAGCTGCGCAAAGTTACGCAGCGACCCGCGCGCGATTTCCGCGCACGTCGAAACGCATGGACGTTGCCGTTTTTTTGATCTCTCTGATTGAAGGGGTAGAATGATGTGCGTTGGGACAGCCGAAAGAAGAGTCAGACCTCGGAAATGTGAGTCTATCAACCCTTGGGAGGGCACCTTGGACGCCGCCAGTCGCGCAAGCTGGAAGAGCAGCAAATCCGCATTCTTCGTATTCTTATCTGCATTTGTATTCGCCGCGATCGGCGCGGGTTTGCCGATCGAAGCCCAGACCGCCTCTTTCCACAACGCGCCCACAACCGCCGAACAAGCCAAGAACCCGTACGCCGGAAAGCACGCAGCAGCGCAGGCTGGAGCAAATTTGTTCGCGCGACATTGTGCTTCGTGCCACGGACCCACAGGCGGAGGCACCGGCAACATCCCGGCGCTAGCCAAAGGACCCACGCAGAGCGCGGCTGACGGCGCGATTTTCTGGTTCATTACTCAGGGCGATCCAAATAACGGAATGCCATCATGGGCGAGTTTGAGTGAGCAGCAGCGCTGGCAAATCATTGCGTATCTGAAAGCGCTGGGCGGCGCGAATCCACCGTTGCCGAAAGCGAAAGCCGGCGCGGCGCCCGTCACCAGCAACGCGGACACTGCGGCACCTCCGAACGCTCCATTTACGGACTATCGTTTCGAAAACCCCGGCACCGTTCGCAAAATCACGGTCCAGGATTTGCCGCAACCTTTTGCGACGAAATCGGCTAACAACGGCCCGAAAGTGATGGCACGCCCGAGCGACGCATGGCCGAAAACGCTTCCGGGCTTCAGCGTTCAGCAATATGCAAGCGGACTGAATAATCCGCGGCTGATCGTGACGGCGCCGAACGGCGATTTCTTCGTCGCCGAGAGCGGTCCAGGTGACGTGAAGGTTTTTCGCGGAATCACCGCGGATGGCAAGCCGCAACAGGTAGAAACGTTCGCAGCAGACTTGAAGCGGCCGTACGGGATTGCGTTTTATCCTCCGGGCCCCGATCCGCAATGGGTTTACATCGGCACGGTCGGCGCGGTCGTGCGCTTTCCATATCAGAACGGCGATCTGAAAGCGCGCGGCCCGCAGCAGCACATCGTGGACGTTCCGGCCGGCGGAGGACATTGGACGCGCTCGGTGCAATTCACCGCGGACGGAAAGAAAATGCTGGTCGCGGTGGGATCGGGTTCAAACGTGGATGATCCGGACACAACGCCGGACGAAAAAAATCGCGCCGACATTCTGGAATTCAATCCGGACGGCAGCGAAATGAGCGTCTACGCCTACGGCATACGCAACGCGGGCGGAGGCATCGCGTTCAATCCCGACACCGGCGAGCTGTGGTGCTCCGTGAACGAGCGCGATGGACTGGGCGACAATCTGGTGCCGGATTACATCACGCACGTGCAGAAGGGCGGTTTCTACGGCTGGCCGTGGTGGTACATGGGCGGAAACCAGGATCCGCGGCACGTGGGAAAGCATCCAGAGCTGAAAGATAAAGTGATCACGCCGGACATATTGTTGCAACCGCACAATGCTTCGCTGGAAATCGCGTTCTATGAAGGAAAGCAATTCCCGGCGGAATATAAGGGCGATATTTTTGCGTCGGAGCACGGATCGTGGAACAAATCGTCGCGCGCCGGCTACGAGGTGATTCGTGTGCCGCTGCACCAGACCGGCCACGCTAGCGGCGAGTATGAGGATTTCGTTACCGGGTTCGTGCTTCCCAATGGAAACGTCTGGGGCCGTCCCGTGGGGATCACCGTGGCGCCGGATGGATCGTTGCTGGTCACCGACGACGGGTCGAACAGCATCTGGCGAGTCGTGTACACCGGAAAATAATTTTTCGCGCGTAACGGCACTGCCTCTGCCTGGCGCAGTGCCGTCTGCGTTTCATAATAAACGTGCGCGACTCCCGATTCGCTTTGCCTAGTCGTTCGATTGCGGCTTGCCTTGCGCATCAGGCCCCGCAGCCGGACCGCGAGAGCCGCTGCGTCCTCCGCCTTGCCGGCCCGCGCGACCAGGACCGCCGCCGCGCTGCCAGCGATCGCGCATCACTTGCCGCAGCTTGTCACGTTGTGCAGGTGTGATTGCGTCGCGCATGCTCAATCGATAATCAATCGAGGATTTCTGCAGCGACAATTGCGCCGCGCTGATTTCCTGCAGCTTGGCGTTGATCGCGGCGCGATCCGGCTTGTCGGCGGCGAGCAGGTCCTTCAAGTCAATTCGCTTCACGTCAAGATCGGCGCGTCCGCGAATTTCTGTCTTGCGAAAGTCCAACTCTTGCTGGCGAATTGTGGCGGCCTGTTCGTCCGTGATGCCGACTTGTTGACGGATAGATGGATCGTTCAGGAGCCGCGCGAAACCGGAATGCCGTCCACCTCTGCGACCGTCGCGGCCGAACCCGCCATGCCGATGGCCCCATCGGCCTTGATTCTCGCCCGATCCCATTCCGCCTCGGTGTGACCCGACTTCGTCGCGCGCTCCTCGGTGTCCGGCAGGCGCATCCTGCGCGCCATCCTGCGCCAATAGCGGCGAGCAGCTAAGCGCCAGAGCCAGCACGGCAAAAGCAGTCTTTGAATAAATTCCCATGGCCTATTCTCCCTAATCTGCGTGCTTCAGTTGCCATAAAGAGTTCCTCACAGACCGCGAAAAAGTTCCCGAAAGGCGCGGCGCTAACGCACACACTGAATTTTGTTCCATCGGCACATCGAGGTGCCGACTTGGCATCGCGTCCTGATTTACGCTCCAAGACGACGCGCGCACGTCCCTCGCGCGACGCCCCAGCTAAATCCGGTCCCTTCAAAAACCGAAGGGTCCGGCACTCGCAAATTCAACGGCGTTCGTTTGCGTGGTGTGGGAGGGTGTGCCACCCGCCCAACTCTTTCTGTCTCTCACTTGCGACCCAGACAGATGACTTGTGTGTAAACCGGACCTACGATGCGGCCGAAGTTGAGTCTAGATCTGGAGTGGGCATCGATGAATACAACGGGGCGCAACGCTGCCTCTGGCTTGGAAATAGCCTATGTTTTGTTCATCGACATTGTGGCGTACTCCAAGTTACACATGGAAAGGCAACAGCTTGTCCTCCGCGACTTGCAAGAAGCCGTTCGAGCGACACCAACATTTGCCAACGCCAAAGCCGAGGAGCAGCTTATTCGGTTGCCTACAGGTGTCGGAATGGCGCTGGTCTTCTTCAACGATCCTGAGGCTCCGGCGCGCTGCGCTCTGGAGCTAGCCGAGATTCTCCACAAGAACTCAGATCTCAAGTTGCGCATGGGAATCCACACTGGTCCTGTGTACCGCGTTGCGGACATGAATGCAAACCGCAACGTCGCAGGTGGTGGAATCAATACTGCCCAACGCGTGATGGACTGTGGCGATGCCAGGCACATTTTATTGTCGAAGAGTTCGGCGGACGTTTTGGCCCAGGTCAGCAGCTGGGAGGGTGCGTTGTTTGACCTCGGGCTTGTAAAAGTAAAGCATAGCGAGCGCATTCACCTCTACAATCTCTGTGTGCGTGACCTCGGTAACCCTGCAGTTCCCCATAAGCTTCGCTCTCCATCGCTGACGTTTGGATTTCATAAATTTTCCATCACTGTCTCAATTGGGGTAACGGCGACTGTTATCCTGAGTGCTGTACATCCGAAGACCACTTTCGCGCGCGGCCAATACAATCGCCAGAAGTGCACTTCCGCCTCCTGTAATGCAGGACGCGCCTAGAAAATCGGAATGGCGTACTGAAGATGAAAACGGAAATCAATATAAGATCGTGTGGCGAGTTGATCCTGCTTGTCGTGAGTCGAAACGCCAAGACACGAAACATCTCTGCGAGTTTGTTCGCACCCAGAGATTTTTCGCTGGCGATAACACACCGTACGACCAATGGAACATTAGCCTTGAAGCGCCTGGCCCCGTCTATGACGTTCAATGCGAGCCTACGGGAACAAATGAATTCAATGAAGTGAAAGGCAACACGAAGGGCGACATCGAGGGTAACGTCGCCCGTTGCAGCGGGTGGATAAACGGCGGCGATGGCGAGATCAAAATGACGGTCCTGTATAAACAAAGGTGGTAGGCGGGTGGCCAACCCTTCCACACTACCAAACGAACGCAGTTGAATTTCCGGGTACCGCATCCCTTCGGTTTTTGAAGGGTGCGGGTTTAGACGCAGCGTCGCTCAGGCGTCTCGCGCAACTCCTGGCTCGGTTCCCGGTTGGTTCTGGGTGGTCCACCCGCCAGCCATGGCCATCGCGCTGGTGGTTGGTATGGCCCTTCTAGCGCTGCGGGGACTTGTCGCGCCCTTTAAACTCTTCTGGGAGCACTCATGAAAGTCCATGCGTGTACCATCGTAATTTTCATCGGCTTCATTGCGAACCACGCCGCCAGCGCTCAGCTGCGCAAACCAGGCACCGATCCAGCCGTTGCAAGCATCACGCAGATGAAACCGTCGGTCGTACAGATAAAATTCAAATCGGATTCAGCGAAGCCTGAATATCAAGAGGGAGTTGTCGGAACGGGCATTGTGGTAAGTGACGAGGGTTACGTTCTGACAGCCGCCCACGTTATCACCGAGACCGAGGCGGCGTTGCGAGCCGATAACGCGAGCAAGGTCGAGTTTTTCGTCGGAATCTCAATTGACGCGATATCGGGTACAAGCGTCAACTCTCGAGGCAGTTTCGCCTACATACCCTGCACGATCAAAGACACCGACCCGGTCCACGATCTTGCAATCCTGCAACTCAGTCAAAGTCCATTTTCGGATGCTTTTCGGCAGGGGATAAAAACTGGCGACAAAGCGCCCAAGGTCACATTAGGCGTCGCCAAACTGGACCAAAGTCTGCCGCCGGAGGGTCAGACAGTTTTAGTTTCAGGATATCCGTTATCGATTCCAACGCTCGTGACCCAAAAAGGAATGATTGCGAGCGAGACCTTTAGCGTTGTGCAAATGCAACGCCCGAACGCGCCCGCCGGTTCTCTCACTCCGGAAATCGAAGACGCAATCCTCATAGACGCGGTGCTGAACCCCGGAAATAGTGGCGGCCCCGTATATTTGCCCGGAGAGCATTCTGTGATTGGCATTTGCGACGCCTATGAGCCGTCACCGATTTTCACTGCGCAACGACCCCAAATAGTGGTTCCCGGAGCGGCTCAAAATTCCGGGCTTGCGGTCGTGATTCCTATTAAATACGCGATCGCCCTTCTCCAGAAGAATAAGATTGAAACAAAATTGCCGTGACCGAGACCGTTGCACGTCGGCGAGTGACGGAATCTCTCGCGTCATCCAAATGAACGCCTTTGAATTGTCGGGTCCCGCACTCTCGCCGCAGGCGAGGGTGCGGGTTTAGAGGCAGACGGTATTCACAATCCACACGCGGGTGCCGCGCCCTTCGTTTTTGAAGGTAGGGCTTTTGCCGGCTAAAGGCGAGAGTGCACGCCTTCGACTTTCAACCGCTAACTGTTTGAACTTCGCTCCATATCACTTCGTTCCCGTAAACCCCGCCGCGCGACCGACATCCCACCAACCCACCAGCGCCGTAGGCGCGGCATAAGCTAGCCCGCCGCGGCGGGTAAAAATCGTGCGCAACGACATGTCTTAATCCTTGTGGGTCGTGGCTTCAGCCACGACATAAATTAACGTCGGCGCGAAGCGCCTACCTTTCGCGGCGCCTTTCCCGCGTGTCTTCGAGTTGCTCGCGCCCCACCTGGCCCGATTCGCCGCCGCGAGGTCCCGCCGCTCGGTTTGCACTTGCGTCATCTTAACGACTGTGTTATCATCAGTCGTGCGCTAATTTCATCACCACAAGGGGGATACATGGTCCACGCTGCTCGCGCTTCGGCAGCCCGCGCGACGGCCCCACCCTCCACTCGCCATTTTCTAATCGGTCACACCGCAATTAGAATCGCCCGCAACTCCCCTGAAAACAACACGTTGAATTTTTCTAATCGGTCGAAAATTGCATGTCTTGCCGCGCATTTCGCCGCTCACAACTCGTCGATCCCCACTCAAGAATCAGTAGTTTTACGTTCGCATCCGTACTTCCCGCAATTTCTAATCGCTACTTGCCCACGATTAGAAATCGAGCTAACCCCCTCACAACAAACGAGAAAATATTTTCTAATCGCTAGTTTTTCTGCCCTTTCGGCGCCTGCGCCGCGCCGCAACAATCCCGTTCGCATATTTCTAACCGCAACAGACCAAACTGAGAAAATTGCCAACCACATGAAACGAAACGAGAAACGATTTTCTAACCGCAACACAGAAAGGCCATTGTGTAAATTGTGCAATAGGCCCGCCCGCCGCGGAAAAATTGCCGACGGCGACAGCGATGCTGCCGGGAATTATTGCGAACGCTTGGAACACCAGGACGGCGCCGCGTCTGGCGGTTTGACCGTGTGTGGCGTGGGCCGCTATAATCATTGTTTCGGCAGGGAGCAAAATGCCCGCCGAAGGAGTGCTTGGAGTTGTTGTCGAGCGCTTGCCAGGCGCCCGATGCCATGCGGCGTGCGAGTTCCGCCCCACCATAGCCCTGCGCGACACAGCTTGATGCAACGCGAGACGAGGGCGGGGAATTCCAGACCAGAATTCAGGAGCAGGAAATGATTAAGGCAACCCAACTACGCCCGGGAATGATCATCAAGCACGAGGGCGACCTGTGCGTCGTGTATAGCGTGGACCACCGCACGCCAGGGAATAAGCGCGGCTCGATGCAGACGAAAATGCGCAATTTGCGCAACGGGAACATGATGGATTTCCGGTTCCGCGCGGAAGAAACGCTGGAAAAAGTGGTGGTGGACGAAATCCAGTTCGAGTATCTCTACAGCGATGGGGATACGCATCACTTTATGAATACGGAGAATTACGAACAGCTGGCGCTGCAGAACGATATTGTGGGCGACACCAGGGATTACCTGAATCCGAATCTGCCCGTGAAAATTGAGTATTACGACGACAAGCCCATTGGCGTGTTGCTGCCGGATACGGTGGACCTGACCGTGGTGGAGACGGAGCAGAGCATTCAGAAAGCCACGGCCAGCGCGGTGATGAAGCCGGCCAAGCTGGAGACTGGATTGATCGTCAACGTTCCGCCGTTCGTCGGTAACGGCGACAAGATCAAGGTGGATACTTCCGAGGCGCGGTACATCCAGAGAGTGCAGTAGGTTTCCGCAGGCGGCAGGGGCCTGAGGCTTAGACCGCGACGGCGGATTTGGCGCCGAAGACGCGTTGGAAGATGGCGTCCACGGCGCGCAACTGGCGATGCAGGTTGAAGGTGTGCGCGAGCGCTTGCTGATCCAGGAATTTGCGGATGTTGGCATCGGCAGCGACGAGGTCCTGGAAGCTGGTTTCGGATTCCCAGGCGGCCATGGCGTGGGCCTGCACCCATTTGTAAGCGTGTTCGCGCGGGGCGCCATGTTCGACCAGGTCCTGCAAAAGCTGTCCCGAAAAAACCAAGCCTTGCGTGGCATTCAGATTCCGCAACATGCGCTCCGGAAAAACTTTCATATTGGCGACGATTTCGGTGGTGCGATGGAGCATGTAGTCCACCAGGATCGTGGAATCGGGCAGAATCACACGCTCGACGGAGCTGTGCGAAATATCGCGTTCGTGCCAGAGCGCCACGTTTTCCAACGCGGCGAGTGAATTCGCGCGCACCACGCGAGCCAGTCCGCAGATTTGTTCGCTCGCGACGGGATTGCGCTTGTGCGGCATGGCGGAACTGCCGCGTTGCTCGCCACCGAATGGTTCCTCGACTTCACGAACTTCGGTGCGCTGCAGGTGACGAATTTCCTGCGCGATGCGTTCCAGAGATGCGGCGACGATCGCCAGCGTGGTGAGATATTGCGCGTGGCGGTCGCGTTCAATCACTTGCGAAGTGATCGGCGCGGTGGCGAGGCCGAGGCGATGGCAGATTTTCTGTTCGATCTCCGGACCCAGATGCGTGCAAGTGCCCACCGCGCCGGAAATTTTGCCCACGGCGATTTGTTGCGCGGCGACCTGAAAGCGCGCGAGATCGCGGCGATTTTCGGCGTACCAGTTGGCGATTTTCAGGCCGAACGTAATCGGCTCGGCGTGGATGCCGTGCGTGCGGCCGATTTCGGGCGTGTCTTTGAATTCCCAGGCGCGCCGCTCGAGCACTTCACCCAGCGCTTCGACTTTTTTCTCGATGAGATGAGACGCTTCACGGATCAGGAGCGCTTGCGCGGTGTCCACCACATCATTGGAAGTGAGTCCGTAATGCAGCCAACGCGCGGCTTCGGGATCCGCTACTGATTCCTGCACGGCAATGGTGAAGGCGATTACATCATGGCGAACTTTTGCTTCGATTTCATTGATGCGCGCGACATCCACGCGGGCGCGCTGGCGCAATAGCGCAGCGGCCTCGCGCGGCACCACGCCGGCTTCGGCTAGCGTTTCGGTAGCCGCCAGCTCGACCTCCAGCCATTTCTGAAAACGATTTTCGTCGCTCCAGACGCGGCCCATTTCCGGGCGTGTGTAACGTGCAATCAAATCCAGCTCCCTCTGTAACTGCGCACTAGCGAAACAGTGCAGCGTGCGAAGCCCGTGACGAACTTCAGCAAACGGCGGAAAGAATTCCCTGTGCCATCATACCCGAATTTGTACGAGGGAGCGAAGAGCGGCGCCGGCCCGTCCTTGGGAAGACAAACTGCCTGGTTTCAGCGTTTTGGCGGAAATTCGCGCACCGAACGACTTAATAAACAGCAGGCCAATCTCAATCGGAGGAGCAAAGCTATGAAAGTGATGGTTTCTTGGTTTAGCGTGAACGATTTTGAGGGCGCAAAGAAGTTTTACGGCAACGTGCTGGGTCTGAAGAAAACGTTTGAAGCGCAACAGTGGGCGGAGTTCGCGGGCGCCGAAGGCGAAGAGAGCATCGGCGTTGCCGTTAATCCGCGAGCAGGAAAAGAGCCGGGTGCGACGATCGTGCTGCGAGTGGAGGACATCGAGCGTGAACGCAATCGGTTGGAGACGGCTGGGGTGAAATTCGAGGGGAGGATCGAGGAAATTCCGGGCATCGTGAAGCTCGCGACGTTCCGCGATCCTTCGGGCAACCGGTTGCAGCTGGCACAACCGCTGATGCAGTCGTAGATCGTCGCAAGAGAGCAAGGAGTCGCGCCAGTTTCGAATCTCGTTGTAAACTGGCGCGGCTCGATCATTTGTTAGGAGAGAAAAATGGCCGTGCATCCGTTGCCGGAAATCGCGCTGCAGGAAGAAACCCAGCTGGTGGAGAAAGCGCAGCAGGGAGACAGTCTGGCGTTCGGGTCACTGGTGGAGCCGTGGCGCAAGCCGCTTTTCGGGTACATCTACCGGATGGTGATGTTGCGGCAGGACGCCGAAGATTTGTTGCAGGACGTGCTGGTGCGGGTGCTGGAAGGAATACGGACGTATCGCGGTGAAGCGCGATTCAAGAGCTGGCTTTTCGGAATCGCGACGCATGTTTGTCTGGACCATTTGCGGGCGAAGAAGCGCTGGCACGTGGACGCGCAAATGATCGGCGAGAAAGAAGCGCTGGCTGATCCGCAGCGAGTCGAGGGGATCACAGCATTGATGCAGCAGCCCGGATTCAGCTTCGAGATTCGCGAGCACATCGCGTTTTGTTTTTCGTGCATTGCGCGTACGCTGCCGCCGGAAGAACAGGCCGCGCTGATGCTGAAGGAAGTTCTGGGATTTACCGGGGAGGAGGCGGCTGGGATCCTGGGCGTTTCCGAGCCGGTGTTCCGCCACCGGCTTTCCACGGGGCGCGCAAAAATGATTGAGGATTACGACGGGCTTTGTGCGCTGATCAATAAAGCAGGCGTGTGTTATCAGTGCAGCAGTTTGCAGCAAATAGCCGGTGAAGGGCATCGCGGCGTGGACCTAGTGCAGATCGAAGTCGCGCCCGGAGTGGCAATGAACGCCGAGAACTTATTTGACGCGCGGCTCGCGATTGTGCGCGACGCGGACTTGGAGACAGGGCGAACGCGCGTTGTACACGATTTGTTCTATAGCAGCCTGGCGCAGCGCGAGGAATCTCGCTAATCGGCGGAACTGTAAAAACTACAGCTCGAAGGGACCGAGGGGGATGCGTTGCGAGGCGACGTGCAGGGTGCCGCGAAACGCGAATTCGCCGGGGCGGCGGCCCAGGGCTTCTTCGGCGCAGATGCGGGCTAGATCGGGAGTGTTGTTCTGCTCGGAAACGTGCGCCAGGACGAGGTGGCGCGCCCGTCCATCGAAAACTTCGGAATCGGCTAAAAATTCACTGACAATTGAATTGGAAAGATGCCCGGTCCGGCTCATCACGCGCTGTTTGATGTACCAGGGGTAGGGACCGACCTTCAGCATTTCCAGATCGTGATTGGATTCGAGGATGAGGAAGTCGGCTTCGCGCAGGTGATGCTTTACCAGCTCGGGCATGTAGCCGAGGTCGGTGACGATGGCGACTTTCTTGCCGTTGGCGCAGAAGGCGTAGCCGACCGGGTCGGCGGCATCGTGCGGAATGGTGAACGCGGTAATCTCGATGTCGCCGATTACGAATTTAATTCCGGGACGGATGTATTCGACGCGCTCGATGTTGGTTTTTGGCCCATCGCCAAACATTTTTTGGATTTCGCGATGCGTCGGGGCGGTGAGGTACGCGGGACATTTCCACTCGCGGGACATTTGCGCGAGACCGTTGGAGTGGTCGCTGTGCTCGTGGGTGACGAGGATGCCGTCTACTTTGTCGGGGCGCGCGCGGCCGAGAGTTTCAAAGCGCCGCAACATTTCTTTTTTGCCGAGCCCGGCGTCAATGAGAAGAGTGGTGCACCCTGATTCAAGCAACGTCGAGTTGCCCGTGCTGCCGGACGCCAGAATGGATACGCGAAACGAGATACGCTTCCCCCGCGAATCGCGTCAACAACCACAAAGGGTTGCGCGCGACGCCGCAATGGGATGATGGCAAAGTGCTGCGCTGGCGTCAATACGAAGTCGCGCAAGAGAAACTAGGTCGTAGGCCAATAACTTGTTGACGTTCTTCGGGAATTCAGAAAATCAGATGGCTAGCTGGTCTTGAGTGAGTTCGAAGCCGTTGAGGTTGCCGACGACGGAGGCGGCCATACGGCCGGGCTGGAAGAATTCGCGGGCGAGTTGCTGCACGTCTTCGACGGTGACGCTTTCGAGGAGGGCGATCAGATCTTGCGCGGTGAAGTGGCGTTTGAAGTACATGTGATAGCGCGCGAGGCTGTTCATGCGCTGGCCACTGCCTTCGAGAGCAAGCAACGTGGCGCCTTTCAGATGGTCTTTCGCGCGGCGCAGTTCCGGGGCGCTGAGAGGTTCGTCGCGCAGGCGGCGGAATTCATCGAGCACGGAGCGGACCAGCTGCGAAGCGGTATCCAGCGAAGTGCCGGCATAAACCGAAAGCGCGCCAGCATCGCGATAGGAATTGAGCTCGCTGAAAATTGCGTAGGCGAGGCCCTGGCGCTCGCGAATATTCTGGAAGAGGCGCGAAGACATTCCGCCGCCGAGCACGTTGTTGAGCACGGCGACGCCGAAGCGGCGGCGATCGGTCATGGGCAGCGCGGGGACGCCCATGCAAATGTGGACTTGCTCGAGCTCGTGCTTGGTGCGCAGAGTGACGTGCGAAGCGGGTTGCGGCGTGGCTTCCGCGGCATCTTCGCCGGCTGAGGTGCCTTTTGCGAAGCGTTCCGAAACCAGGTCCACGAGCTGCGCGTGCGTCAGATGGCCGGCGGCGGTGATGACCATATTGTTTGGTGCGTATCTTTGCTTGAACCAGGTACGCAACGTATCGCGGGTGAAAGCGGAGACGGTTTCCGGCGTTCCCAGAATTGGCTTGCCGAGCGCGTGCGGCGACCAGAAATTCTGGGTGAATAGTTCGTGGACCAGGTCTTCGGGATTGTCCTGGGTCATGCGAATTTCTTCCAGGATGACGGATTTTTCGCGATCGATTTCGTCGTCGGCAAATTTCGGATCGAGAACCATGTCCGCGAGCACGTCGAAGGCTTTGGGCAGATGCTCATCGAGAACGCGAGTATTGAAGCAAACCATTTCCTTGGAGGTGAAGGCGTCGAGCATGCCGCCGACGCTGTCCACTTCGCGCGCGATATCTTCCGCACTGCGCCGCGTGGTGCCTTTGAAAACCATGTGCTCGATGAAATGCGAAATGCCATTCAGGCCAGGCGGTTCGCAGCGCGAGCCGGTGCGAAGCCAAATGCCTACGGAAACGGAGTGGACGTGCTCCATCGGCTCGGTGATGACGACGAGCCCGTTCGGAAGGGCGTCCATGTGGACCCTGTGATTTGTGTCAGGCATGTTGTTGTCTGATTCCATTGTGGCACGGTGGGGCTATAAATGTCATGGATACCACGATTGTTTTATTGCGCATTATGAACCATACGGGAGTGTGCATTTTTGCGGAACGCGTGACGAACTTGGGGTGAGATTGGCCGGTGGCAGCAAACCTAGGTCAGTTTTTCGTCGGCCGAGAGTTTGCCGTATTCGCTGGAATAATGCAGCGGGACATCGGCGTAGGCGCCTTTATCAATGGAATACACTTCGCAGGAATCGTAGGGGTACGAATAGATGTGCACGCTGGTGGAGGGCTGATTGAATTCCGGCAAATTCTGCACCTGGTGCACGGGCTCTTCGGGGCGCACCACGGCGGGATGGGTCGCGTCCATGATGTAGGAATCGGAGGGGATAAGTTTACAGCTGCCGTGCGCGGCGTCGCGATTTTCCACGCGAAAATTCTGCACGCGCAGGCGGCCGATCGGCGTCACCATCCAGCAATTCTGATCGCGATGATTGTGGATGCGGCTGACCTGGCCGATATTCCAGCAGATGGCGAGGATTTCAAAGAGCTTGCATTTGTAAATCAGATTCCGGGTGTAGTGGCTATTGGCGTAAAAAATGTACGGAGCCAGAGTTTCAGGCTGGATGGCTTTACGCTCGGTGAATTCAAGCACGCGGGGGATGGTGAATTCTTTTTCGGGAAAGGCGCCGAGCTGCTTCACCCATTCGTCAATGCTGACCAGGTCCATCAGCTTTTTATTTTCCGTTGGCGTCACGGTGCTCATCGGCGCGCCTCCTAGTGCGTCTGCATGCGAATCTCAAACGCTCCATTATATCTCTGCGCGGCTGGGCTGGCGTCGGAAAATCGGTGCCGGGCCGCGTGTTATCATGGACGTAAGATGCCTGCGAATAACACTCACTTTCCGATGAATCTGCTGGGCCAATCAGCGGAAGAACTGCGGGCGTTTATGCAATCGCTTGGCGAGCCGGCCTATCGCGGCGCGCAGATTTACCGCGCGCTTTACGCCGAGCGCAGGTTCGACGTCGCGCAGATGAGCAATCTGCCGTTGGCGCTGCGCGAGCGTTTGGCGCGCGAGAGTGTCATCGCGCTGCCGCAGATCGTGCGGCGCTACGTTTCCGGTGACGGCACGGTGCGTTACGTGCTGGCGTTGCCGGCGGCGGAAGCGGGCGGCGCGGTGAAGGCTACGAAGCCCGCGACGGTCGAGACCGTGTTCATGCCCGGAGAAAATCGCCAGACGATTTGCATTTCAACGCAGGCGGGTTGCGCGGTGGATTGCCATTTTTGCCTTACGGCGACGCTGGGTCTGATCCGCAATCTCACGGCTGGAGAAATTATCGGGCAAGTGTTGATTGCGCTGGAAGAAAATCGCGCCAGCCGGAAGCCGCAGACGAACGTGGTGCTGATGGGCCAGGGCGAGCCGCTGCTGAATTACGAGCCCGTGATGGCGGCGCTGCGAATCCTGCTCGACCCGAACGGCATGGCAATCACGCCGAAGCATACGACGCTTTCCACCAGTGGAATCATTGCTGGCATCGAACGGCTCGGCAGCGAAAAAGTGCGCCCGAAGCTCGCGATTTCGCTGAATGCGTCGTCGAACGCGCAACGTGACAGGATCATGCCGATCAATCGCAAGTATCCGATTGAGGATTTGCTGGCGGCTTGCGCGAGGTACCCGCTGCGTCCGTGGGAACATTTGACGTTTGAATATGTGCTGCTGGGCGGATTTAACGATGCGGCGGAAGATGCGCGGCGCGTGGCGAAACTGCTGGCAGATCTGCGCGTGAAAGTGAATTTGATCCCGTGGAATCCGGGAGAGCTGCCGTACACGAAGCCTGACGAGGCGCGCATCGAAGAATTTCGCAGCATCCTTGAGGACAAAGGCGTGCGCGCGTTCGTGCGCTATTCGCGCGGGCAGGATGTGATGGCTGCTTGCGGGCAGCTGGCGCTGTTGGAATCAGAGGCGCCACGGTCTGCGGCGTCGGCCTTCCAACAGATTTCTCCGGCGCGGTAGTCCCGCAGAACATCGAGCTCGTCGTAAATCATGAACGAATGCCGATTGCGGCCATCAGACGGCCAGTAGCGCGTTCGCGGCGGTAGCTGAAGAAAAGATCGTTGCGACACGCGGTGCAGAAGCCAGATGAAAGAATATTTTTGGATGCGACGCCCGCGCTGGCCAAATTGGCACAATTCGCGGCAATCAAGTCGAGATGGGCGCGCGGAGCGGGCGGCGCATGTCCTGGCGGACGCATGGTGAGCCAGGGGAGCCAGTTGGGATCGTTATCGCTATTTTCGAGCGCATCGATTGGGCCCGTGAACCAATCCGGCGCGTTGGGAAATTTTGCGGTGAATTCCTTCACCACTTCGTGGCCGACTTCGTAGCAGCAGCCAATGCCCGGGCCCAGCGCGGCGATCACATCCTGTGGGCGGGTGCCAAATTCCATTTGCATGCGGCCCAAGGTTTTTTCGGCAATGCGCTGCGCCGTGCCGCGCCAGCCGGAGTGGATTGCGGCAATAGCTTTGCGTTTTGTATCGGCGAGCAGGATGGGAATGCAATCAGCGGTCTGGATGGTCAGCAGGACGCCGGGCTCGCGAGTGATCAGGGCGTCGCCTTGCAGGGCTTGTTCGCCCTGCGGGGTTTTCGATGCGCCAAGCACGTGGACGATATCGGAATGAATTTGGCGCAATGCAACTACGCGCATCTTGCTCGCGCCGACCGCTGCAAAGAATTTCGCGCGATTTTGCAGTACGCGGTCGCGCGAATCCCACTCCGTGAATCCGAGGTTCAGGACTTTTTTCGCCGCACGTTGTTTCTTCGCGCCTGAGCCGTCGTGATTCGCGGCCAGTTCGCTGGCGCCGCCGGGCCGTGTGCTGAAACCGTGTGTGAGCCAAGGGATGCGAGCGAGCGACGGCGATTCAAGGATCTGCAAGCCGCCACTTCGGCGCAACTTCCACTGGGCGGGGCGATTCAGGATCTTCGCCCTGGCTTTCCGCGGCGGCGCTTTTTTCTTTGCAAGACGAGTGGGCATATTCGATTGTTTGAGGCTTACGCCAAATCGCGGCGCGCAATCATTATAGGTATAATCCCGCTGCGGCGCAGAATTTGCATTTGTGCAGACGATTGGGAAGCGAGGCGCATGTGATCGTGGGTTTGGGGTTGGACATCGCGGAGATTGACCGAATTGAAGCGGCGCTGACGCGGCACGGCGCGCCGATTCTGGAGCGACTGTACACGCCGTCCGAGGTTGCATACTGCGAGAGTTTCCGCGGCAAATTCGAGCGCTACGCAGGACGATTCGCCGCCAAAGAAGCGGCGATGAAGGCGCTGGGAACGGGCTGGCGTTTCGGCGTGCGCTGGCGGGATATCGAAGTGATGCGCGAGCCGACCGGCAAACCGTCGCTGCGACTGCATGGGGTGGCGGGCGAATTCGCCGCGCGGCTGGGCGTGAAAAACATTTCGCTCACGATCACGCACAGCGGGAATCTCGCGCTGGCCGAAGTTATCTTCGAGAACTGAGGACTTCTTCGCGTTCGGCCACTTCTTGCGCGGAGTTGATGCGCGCTTCGCACCATTGGTTCGCGGGCCGACGGCCTTCCACGCGTACCTTCAAGTAATTGCCCGTCAAAGCTTCGGTCCAAGCATCGCCGCCACGTGCGAGCGTGAGGGCGCGCACCGTTCGTCCGGCCTGAAGCTCGCGGAAGGCTGTGGCCTTCCGCTGGCCCAGCGCGCGCAACGCGCGTGCGCGGTCGCGAGTGACAGCGAGCGAAACCGGCGCGCCGAGATCCGCCGCTTTCGTGCCGGGACGCGCGGAAAACGAAAATACGTGCAGGTATGTGCATGGCAGGCGCGCGATGAAATCGAAAGTGGCGGCGAAGTCTGCGTCAGTTTCGCCCGGAAAGCCGGCGATTACGTCCGCGCCAATCGCGGCGTCCGGCAGCGCGCTGCGAATCAGCTGAATGCGTTCTGCGTAGTGCGCTGCTCGATACCAGCGATGCATGGCGCGGAGAATGCGGTCTGAACCCGACTGCAGCGGAACGTGAAAATGCGGAGCGATGCGTGGCGAGGCTGTGACGAGCGCAACGAAATCTTCGGTGATGTCCTGCGGTTCGATGGAGCTGAAACGGAGTTGTTCCAGCGCCGTTTGATTCAGAATGCAACGCACCAGATTGGCCAATTCCACACGCGGCACCAGATCACGTCCGTACGAACCGAGATTGATTCCGCTGAGGACGATTTCCTTCGCGCCCGCCGCAACGAGCCTCTGAATTTCTCCCAGCACTTCGGCTGGCGGCAGGCTGCGGCTGCGTCCGCGAACGAACGGGATGACGCAATAGGAGCAGCGATGATTGCAGCCATCCTGAATTTTCAGGATGGGGCGCGTGCGATCGGCTGGGATGCCCTCCAGGGGACTAACTTGCATGGTGGTTTGCGCAAAGATGTCGCCGGTGAGGATTTTGGCGGGGCCGCGCGCGAGCGACATCGGTTCGGTTTCGAGCGTGGCGAGAGGAACGAAATCTCGCGCGGGCGTGCGATCCAAGATTTCGCTGGGGGAATCGGCGACAGAGCCGTCGGCGTTGCCTGGGCCCTGTGCAAACGTTTCTCGCAGCACACGGGGAATCTCGGTCTGATGGGAGTTACCGACGACCCAGGAAACGCCGGGGAGCTGCGCGAGGTCTTCCGGCGCGCGCTGTGCATAACAACCAGTGACCATGATGCGCGCGGCAGGATTCGCGCGATGAATCTTGCGCACCGCATCGCGGGCTTGCGAATCGGCCGCGGACGTCACGGTGCAGGTGTTGAGCACTACCACGTCGGAACTGGCGTGCTGATCGAGCATGGTCCATCCAGCGGAGCGCAAGGCACGGCGCATCGCCGCGGCGTCTGCTTCGGTGGCGCGACAGCCAAAATTTTCAAGCGAGAAGGTAGCCATGAATTACGCGCAGACTCCACACCGGGAGGATGCAGGAGAAAGATTATAGCAGCGTAACCAAGCGGGAGTCACAACCACCAGAGCAGGGACGGTATTTCGAACTTCGGAATTAAACGCCCGCTCCGCGGCGCTGGTAGCAGAGCAGGATCAGGTCTGCGCGGCGACGAACGCCGAATTTGGCCAACAGGTTTGAAACGTGGAACTTCACGGTGCGTTCGGAGATGTGCAGGCGGTCCGCGACTTCTTTGTTGGCCAGATTTTCGAGCAGGCCGGCGAGGACTTCCTGCTCGCGGCGGCTCAATTCGGCTGGGGAATCGCCGCGCAATCGGCGCCCCTGAGTGGTGCTCAAAATCGAATCCACGAAGCGCGAGAGGACTTCGCGCGGCACCCAGAAGCCACCGGAAGCGACCAGCGGAAGTGCGCGGGGAAGCTGCTCGCGCGCTTCCTTGTAATTCAGAATGCCTTTCACGCCCTGGCGAAGGAGCGTATAGCTGTCGGATTCCTTCAGATTGTCGCCCACAACCAGCAGGCGAGCGGCCGCGTTGTGGTCCAGGATATTGCCCAGCAATGCGCCGGTAGCTTGCCGCGCCGCGTGCGCGTCAATCACGTAGACGGAAGCGCGCGGCACTTCCAAATTGCGCAGATCCGGAGCGAGCATGGAATCGAGTTGCCGGATCACCAACTGGAAATTGGAATCCTCGAGCAAGCGGCGAAATTCCTCCAGCACCATCGGGTGTGGGGAAAGAATGCAGACTTTTAGTAATTTGGAGTTTGTGGTCGCCTTAACCATCGTAGCTAAGGCTAGCGGAATTGGCGCGCAGGGGCAAGAAAGATGGAGGAGCGGATTTCATACCAGACACGGGTGCGTATGACCTGAATTTCGAGGCGTGCCAGGTGGAGGTTTTCTGCGGACGCGGCTGGAATCCGGCAAGCCCAGCCACGCGAGGGGCGTTCGGAGGCCTGGATTCGGCAGTCAGGACCGCAGGCCAGCCGCTTTAGGAGGACTCGGAGAGCTCGCCGTCCGACGGATCCATCCTGCGGGCGGGCCGCTTGGCCGGGAGGCCGGCCTGGCGGACCTTATAAAGCAGTGCACGGTAACTGATTTTCAGGACTTCGGCGGTTCTGCGCCGGTTCCAATGGTTGGCCTGCAAGACTTTCAAGATGACATCGTGTTCCATGCGGCGAGTGACTTGCTGCGCAATGTGCTTGAGCGGAATGTTCCCTTCTTCGTTCATTTCGTAGGAAATGTGCAGCGGTTTCTTTTCGGCGGACGGATCGCGGTCGGAATGGAAGGCTTCTTCCGAGCCGAGGATCACGTACCGCGCCATGCAATTTTCCAGCTCGCGGATATTCCCAGGCCATTCGCGCTGCTGGAGCAACTGCAACGCTTCGCGCGAGACTGGCGCGGCTTCGCGCTGGAAACGACGGTTGAAAAGTTGCCGGAGATAATCAACGAGATAGGGAATGTCGTCGCGCCGGTTGCGCAAGGATGGCAACGTGATGGTAATCACGTTGATGCGGTAAAACAGATCGGCGCGAAAGCCGCCGCGCGCAATTTCCTGATGCAGCAGTCGGTTGGTGGCGCAGATGACACGAGCGTCCATGCGCCGTTCTTCTTGGTCGCCGATACGCGTGAAATGGCCATCCTGCAGGACGTGCAGCAGCTTCGCCTGCAGGCTCGAATCGATCTCGGCAATTTCGTCGAGGAAGAGCGTTCCGCCTTGCGCTAGTTCCATGCGGCCGGGCTTCGCGGCGTGCGCGCCGGTGAACGCACCTTTCTGAAATCCAAAGAGTTCGCTTTCGATCAGGGTGGCCGGAATCGCCGGACAATTCACTTTGACAAACGGACCCTGATTCCAGGGGGAGCGTTCGTGGATAAAGCGCGCCAGAACTTCCTTTCCGGTGCCACTTTCACCAAGTACGAGGATGGGAACGTTGAGGCCGGCGGCGCGTTCGACACGTTGCCGGACAGCTTGCATGGCCTCGGACGGACCAAAATAGATGTGTGCAGGGGGTAATTCGACATTCTGGGTAAGCGGTACAAGCTTTGCTTCAGCGGCGGATGCCATTGATGTCCAGTAAGAGGTTGAGTAGGGCTTATGCCGCGCCCCCGACAAGAATATTGCACACCGACCGCCAAACGTGTGAAAAGGCGTGGTACACCAAGTTAATGGACAAGAACACGTAAATTCCTGTAATTGACTGTTTCCTGGGCAGATAGCTCAATCCGTAGCTTTGCTCGCTTTGGTACTAAACCGCTGACCGAGGGCGAAAAGCAGTACTATCGTCAGAAAATGCTAGGCACTTTCGGGAAGTGGTCTTCCTTGCTGGTATGACCGCTGATTTGGGCGGATTCCCAAAATGGTAAGCCGTAGAAGCGAATCGGGAAGCTAGTCGTGCACTAAAAGAGGGAAACCGACCCAGACTTTCGCGACTCATCGTTGCGGGAAGATCATGGCCTCCAGCATGTCCGCGCGGGCCTTTTGGTCCGAGGCAAAGAGCTGCAGCAGGTCCGTCACGGATATCATGCCGCGAAAGCCCTTCGCGTGGTCCAAAACCACCAGATGATAGATGCCGTGTTGTTCCATCAGCCGCAAACAATCCTCGAGCGAGGTCTCGGGCGTGGTGCTGACCAGTTGCCGCGTCATGATTTCCGAAACGCGCATCCATGCCGGACATTTGTTTTCCGCGGCGACTTTGTCGGAAACATCGCTTTGCGATACGACTCCCAGCAGCACGCCGTGCTGATCGCACACGCCGACGGCGCGCACTTGCTTGTCGCGCAGATAGCGAGCGGCGTCATGCACGGTGGTGTCTTCAGCGATGGAATAAACATCGCGGCGGGAAGCAATCAAGTCCGCAACTTTCATGGGAACCTCCTAGCGGGGGGACTGGAGCGGATGGTAGGGCGTTTCGAGCGAAGAATGCAACTGAAATTAGACGAATGCGCAAGAGTGGAGTGAAATGTCCGGGTGCGCAGCGCAACGGCGCGCACCCAAACTGGCGATTTTGGCTCTGACACAAAAGCCATAGAAAACAGAAGCGAACGGACAACATTGCTGGCACAGCAGAGAACAATCCTAAATCGGCGATGCCTCTCCGCGAATAATATCGTAGCGCTCGATTACGGCCGCCACTCCAATCGATTCACGCGCGTCGTCTTCCTGTTTGTCCACGCGAACGACACGTCCGTGAGCGCGAACGAAGACTTCGGTGCCGCGGGTAATTTCCGCCGGCAGAGTGAGCGTGAAATCAACTTCGGTGCCGGGAGCGAGATCTTTCTCCATCATAAAGTAAACGCCGCGCGTCGAGATATCGCGAGTCTGACCGTTGTGCGTACCCGGCTCTCGATTGATCGGCAGGCGAACGTTTACCGGCAAGGATAAATCATACCGGCGTGCCATGCGACGCTCCGTCATCCCCACTGATCCTCCATGCCAAGATTGAAGTGCAACACTTCCCCGCAACTTGAAGCAGCAATCGCTCTTCCAAAGGTGAGCTACTCTTCAAAGAGCTGCGGCTCGCGCCCGACCAGACCGCTTCCCACGCCTTTGGCTGCGGCTAAGTCCAGGCTAGGAGGCAAACCCTTTGAAAACAGTGATAAGCGTTGATAAGAGTCTCAGACCGGGAGGCTGAAAACCAATCCCCCCACGAGGGGCATCGCCTATGCCCGGTTTCGGAGCGAATACTAGACCATGGCGAGGGCAGATGGGTAGTGCTATTTCGCTGAATGTGCTCTAGATATGCAACTCTTTGCAACAGTAGTAGGACTAGTACGTTTCAGTACTGCGTGTAAAATTCTGAGACTCAGCGCACAGAAAAACGGCTGCCCGACCTCGCTAATTTCCAGCGTGGACTGGGCAGCCGTTTGTTGATTTCGTCAATTTGCGTTGATGGAACTACGATCCGCGAATCGCGGGAGCCGACTCTTTTGCTTCCAATTCTTTCGCCGTCGCTTCCTTTGCGGCTGCTTCACGCGCCGCTTTCGCCGCCGCGGAACGCGCGCCACGTCCGGAATCGAGATTGAATTGCCGCATTTTGTACAGCAGGGCCTTGTAGCTGATGCCCAACATGCGCGCCGCGTCTTTGCGGCACCAATTTGTTTTCTCGAGTGCGTCGGCGATGGCTTCCATCTCCGCCTCATCTTTCAATCCGCGAACCAGGGCCTTCAGTCCCTGTTCCTTTGGCGGAGGAGCTTCTTCGCGCGGAGCGGTGCGATGTTGCTGGCCGGTCATCTCCAGAAGCTCGCGGAAACTGCCTTCGTCGTCTTCCAAAATTACGTAG
Source organism: uncultured Acidobacteriota bacterium (assembly GCA_963786205.1). Lineage (GTDB taxonomy): Bacteria > Acidobacteriota > Terriglobia > Acidiferrales > UBA7541 > Palsa-295. Next base: position 719,245 of record CAWAYG010000004.1, on the reverse strand, counting down.
CGCTTCACGAAGTTCTCGAGTTCACGCAAATTGCCCGGCCACGGGTAGCGCAGCGCCGCTTCGAGCAAATGCTTGGAAGGATCGGGCGCCGGTTTCGCGTACTTCTCGCTGTACTTCGCCAGAAAATGGCGGAAGAGCAGAGGAATTTCGGTGGTGCGCTCGCGCAGCGGCGGAATGTGGATCGAAAGCACGTTCAAACGGTAGTAGAGGTCTTCGCGAAAACGGCCGGAGCGCATGGCGTCTTTCACGTCCACGTTGGTGGCCGCGAGAACTCGCACATCCACATTCACCACGGCGCGGGCGCCGAGACGGGAGAACTGGCCATCTTGCAGGACGTGCAATAGTTTCGCCTGAAGGTGCGGGCTCATTTCCGCGATTTCATCCAGGAAAATCGTGCCCTTATTGGCCAGCTCGAATTTGCCGGGCTTGGCGCGGACGGCTCCGGTGAAGGCGCCTTGCTCGTAGCCAAAAAGTTCGGATTCCAGCAACTCGCCCGGCAGCGCCGCGCAATTCACTTTGATGAACGGCTGCACGCGGCGCGTGGAACGAAGATGAATCATGCGTGCGATGACTTCCTTGCCGACTCCGCTTTCACCGCTGATGAAAACGGGAACGTCCACGGGAGCGATCTGCAAAACCTGCTGGCGGATCTTCAGCATTTGCGGGCTAGCGGCCAGGAAGGAAAGGTCTTCGGTGAGCGCTTCGCAATATTCGCGGAGCGATTTGTTCTCCGAGCGCAGTTCCTTCTTCTGGCGGCATTTCAAAAACGCCGCATCCAGTTCCGGCTTTTCGAATGGCTTGGTCAGATAATCGAGCGCGCCGATGCGGATGGCCTCGACCACAGTGGTAACTTCGTTTGAGCACGAGAGCATGATTACGTTGAGGGTGCGGTCGATCTGCATCAATTGACGCAGCGTCTCCAGACCATCCATTTCCGGCATCAGCACATCCAGGACAATGTAATCGGGACGCTCGCCGCTGCCGATGCGCTCCAGCGCCTCTTTGCCGCTGGAGACAGCCTCGACGCCGTAGCCATCCACTTCGAGAAGTGTTTGAAGATACTTTCGAATACTGGGCTCGTCATCTACGACGAGAATATTTTCTTTGTCAGCCATCTGTTTTTCCTAAGGAGCCGAAAAGTGCGGTTCCAGTTCATCCACTATCTTATTCCGCGTTCGTCGGAAGAAGAAACGAGAAAGAGCTCCCGTGTCCAACTACGCTATCCACCCAAACTTTACCGCGATGCGCCTGGATCAAGCGCTTGGTGATGGCCAAGCCCAAGCCCATACCCGAAGATGACGGGTCAACGCGGACAAACTCTTCGAAAATCTCCTGGTGAAACTCGGCCGCGATCCCGCTGCCGGTGTCTGACACCGAGACCAGCACGCTATTAGGACGATTGCGACCGCCGCGGCGGCGGTCGGAGGAAGGCGCTGCTTCCGAAATGCGCCGTTCCCAGAAGTGCGGTTCCGCGATCAATGTTACGCAGCCTTGCGCTGGCGTGTGCTTCAAAGCGTTGTCCAGGAAATTTGCCACGCATTGCTGCACTTTTTGGTAATCGAACTTGAAAGGCCCCAGCTCGGGATGAATTTGGATATCGAGACGGACCTTGGCACGCTGGAAGGCATCCTGCCAGCGGCAAGTGAGATCTTTCACGCAATCGCGCAGATCGTTTTCCCGGAGCTGCAGAATCAGTTTGCCACTTTCCAGCGCCGAGTAGTTCAGGAACATGGAAACAAGCCGGATCAAGCGATCGCAGCTTTCTTTGGACTCCAGGAGAATATCTCTCTGGCGATCGTCGAGCTTTCCAAGCGAGCCCGTGAGCAGAAGATCGTAATAACCCTTCATGACCGCGAGCGGCGTCTTTAATTCGTGCGCGGCCGATGCCAGGAACACGGTTTTCTGGCGGTTGACTTCCTGCAATCGAAGATAGGCGGCCAGCAAGTTCCGATAGGTAATCTCCCGTTCTTGCATCAATTCCTGAACGGTCTGGCGCATTTCAGCTTCGTCCGCCGGAGTCTCCTGCGGAGCGGGCTCGAGATAAGTGACCAGCCAGTCGGGTTCCGGCAGCCAACGAACGCGCGCGCGTTGGACCTCGCTCGCGAAATCAATCGGCATATTGAGTTCTTGCTCGCCTGCTTCCAGTTGCTTGAGAATCTGCTGGCGATCGGTATGAAGGATGTCCACGAACAAGTTCAGATCGGGCTTGGCGCTAAGGCCCTTCGCGTTCAATCGTTCTTGGGCGTGGAAATTCGTGAACAGAATCTTCCCGGAGCGGTCCGTAACTACCAAAGGGCGGTCAAAAGCATCTAAAAGACTAGAGACCAGCTGGAGGACCTGCTGGTTATTCGCCTGCTGGTCAGCTGTGGCGCTTTTCGGCAAATTGCTCCCCTAGGATTGGCGCGCGGTCGGCTGCAAACACACCACATTCGCGCTCCAGTCGGCATTACCAGGGACGAGGTTATGGATGTTTATGCTCGCAAAGGCCCCAAATAGAGTCAATGGTAAATGCGTTCTAGTTTGCACAATGTTGGAAATGTTAGGGAGTTAATTTACACTTCCGACTAACGGTCACGTGAGCGTGTCAAGAAAAACACTTTATAAAGTGTTGCTGGCGCACGCGTTATACAAAATGCAGTTCGCTCGCGCACTTGCATTCAAATTGCGATTCAAAGCACGAGTACTAAAACTGGGGTACCAATGGCCATCCGAGAAGGCGCACTCCAACACCGAGCGGCATTGTCGCCGCTATACGACGAACGTCGGAGATTTCAGCGGATAAACCTGCAAGTGCCGTTGTTCGTGCGTGGCAAGGATGCTCATGGCGAGCAGTTCTTGGAACTTGCTAAAACCCTTGATATCAGTGCACTAGGGGCTTTTATTACGTGTCCCAGGCCGCTCGTAGTCAGCGAAGTTGTGACGCTGACGATTCCCGCGCCCTCGATCACCTCTTCGGCTTTGGTTCCCGCTGGAATGCCGCCGATCCAAGCCAGGGTAAAGCGTCAGCAGGAAGCAGGCGATGTGCACCTCGTTGGAGTCGAGTTCCTGAAACCGATCGGCTAGGTCTGCGCGCGGTTTGAGTGGTTCGCTGGGGTGGGCCACAGGCGAAAAGTGGAATCGTTTTACCTCCCTTCGCGCTGTTCGGCGTTGCTTCTCCCACAGCGAAGTGGTTGCCGCGCATAACCTCATTGTTTATAAAAACTTGTAGGCTGGGTTTCGCTCGGTAGCCCCTTCCTGGATTGGACTTTCTCGTGCTAGTACTTTTCTGCCCCCGCAGTGTCCCTGTTCACAGGGAACAATAAAACTATTGCGGAACCCATCGATGTCTCAGACCGGCGACGCTTCTCAGCCGCAGCCTTCGGCCGAAGACTCTTTCCTGGATCTCCTTGTGGAGACCCTGGACGGGCTCGACGAATCGGTTCGCGGCCAATTTTTAAGGCAATTCTTCCGCACCATCGCGCAAATCGATTTCACCGACGCGCAGAGCAATGACTATTGGGAACGGATCCTGCTGCGCCGGCGGGAACTCGCCGAGAATCTGGGCAAGCGCGTCTCGTTGAAAACAGCGCTGGTGGACGTGCTGGCCTCGACGAATTTCCTGCGCGTACCAATCCTGATGGAGTACGACGAGTTCAAGAAGCTGCAAATCAATGCCGCTACCGACGCGCTCACCGGTCTCTACAATCGCCGCCTGTTCGACGAATATTGTGACAAGGAACTAAATCGCGCGAAACGATACGGCCACCAATTGGCGATCGTAATTCTGGATCTGCACAAGCTCAAGGAAGTGAACGATCGTCACGGACATTTGCAGGGCGATCAGGTGCTGCAACTCGCGGCGACGACTTTGCGAAAAACGATGCGCGCATCCGATTTCGCATTCCGTATCGGCGGCGATGAGTTCGCCTTGCTTCTGCCGCAGACTGACCCTGAACAGGCCATCACGCTGTGCCGCCGCATCCGGACGCAATACGAAACGGATATTCGACCGCTGAAGATGGATATCGCCGTGACGCTGGATTTCGGCGTTGCGGTGCATCCGCACGACGGAGAAACGAAGAGCGCGCTGATGAACCTGGCCGACCAGCGGCTCTATCAGCTTAAGAATACCGGACGCCCGGGAGCACGAGTAATCCCGCTGGAGACGCAAGCGCCGCGCGAAGTTCCGCCCACGGCGCCGGCACAGCGCGAAGCTCCTGCGACTCCACAGGTGGTCAGCCCCCCAATCGTGACGCCGCCAGTAAAAACAGAGGCCGCGCCACCGCCGACTCCATTTCAGAAGCCAGCGGAACCCCAGCGGCCCACCGCTCCCTATGCTGAGGCTCGCAAATGGGAGCGCGTCTCACTGGCCGGTACCAAGGCCTACGCAATCCTGACCGATGTGAATCAGAAGACAGCCGGGGTGCTGGATCTGAGCTATGGCGGTGTGGCACTGCTCCTGGACAACCCTGAAGACGTCCCCAATCAATTTCATGCCGTCCTGCATGTGCCGATTCTGCCGCCCGTGCGCGTGGTGCTGCGCAAGACCAATTCGCAACAAGTAGACGGTGGCCGGGCGCGAGTGGGTTGCGCGTTTGTGTCTTAGCCGCGCGATTTGATTGGGAGCGACCGGCCCTTACAACGCGCATTTGGCAAATCACCTCGCCTGCCGTATAATTGGAGTTTCCCGCTAGCCTAGCGACGCGACTGTGCAGCCTCGTTTCGAGAAGTCGCGCAGACCGGCTGGCCGATAGGAGCACCATGAAAGAAGGAATCCATCCTGATTATCACGTCGTGAAGGTGCATTGCGCCTGCGGCAACCAGTTTGACACGCGTTCCACGTTCAAGGGTCAAATGATTCGCGTGGAAATTTGCTCGAACTGCCATCCGTTTTTCACCGGCAAGCAGAAGTTGGTTGATACCGCGGGCCGCGTGGAGCGCTTCACGAAGAAGTACGCCGACAAAGCTGCGGCGATGAAGAAGTAACGCGCCGGCCGCGGCGGCAAGACAAAAATCCAACAGGCCCCGGGTTTCTGGCTCGGGGCCTAAATTTTTTTGCACTGCTGTTCTGCTGGAGTGAAACCCATCCGCGCGGTGTACAATGCCGCGTAGAAATGGCCACGCATTTGTCCCATTCATCCGATGCTCCACTCGGTTCGCAAGTGGAGACCGCGGCGCCCCGCGTCACTCTCCGCAATTATTTCGCGCAGGCATTTGATTCGGCCATAGCCGCGGCGCGCACCTGCTATTCGCCACGGCTGATCGGGCCGCAAGAAGTCACGGACAAGCAGCGGGTGATGATCGGGTCGGCAACCTATTTTGGCGGGCATCACACCGTCTACCAGCACGCGCATTTCGAATTTGGACTGGAAAATATCAGCCGGCAATTTGTGTGGTCCTTTCTGCACGCGCATCCCTTTTACAATTCGGAGCAGCAGAGCCAGCGCTATGTCCGACTGGATCGCGCACAGGCTTATATTCCCGGTGACGGCCGCGCATTCGGCGCAGCTGAGCGTGCGATCTACGAAAGGGCGGTGGCGCGCGCCTGGGAACACTATCGCGAGTTGACGCGCGTGCTGGAGCCGACGGCTCACGAAATACTGGCGGACATCTGGCACATCAGCTCGATGTCTCATCCGAAGCGCGTGCAGAAAGTCGAGCGGCAATCTGAAAAGCGCGCCATTGAAGTGGCGCGTTACGTTTTACCGGTGGCGGCGTTCACCACCATGGTGCACACGATTTCGGGAATCGTGCTGCACCGCTTGTATCGCATGCAAGCGGCCAGCGACACGCCAAGCGAAGCGCGTCACGTGATCGGCGAAATGGTGGCGCGTGTCCGTGAAGTGGATCCGCAGTTTTTCGATCGCTTCGACAATGAGCCGATGGATGCGCCGCCGGAATGGCACGATCCCGCGCGAAACGGCGAGGCCTTCGCGCACGAATTCGCGCGCGAATTTGACGCGAAGCTTTCGGGGCTCACGTCCAAGCTGGTGGATTATTCGGCGGGAGCGCTGGCCGTGATGGCGGACGCCTATCGCGCCGTCGTGGGCTTGACGGCCGCAGAGTGTCCCGACGCCGAAGCGCTGGACCGCATGTTGAATCCAGCACGCAATCCTTACCGGCGCGAGACTCTAAACATTGGCGTTCATGCGCCGCTGATGCGGCCGCTGCAACACGCGAGTTTCACGTTCGCAAAAAAGATCAGCCACACCGCCGATAGCCAGGACCAACGGCATCGCATGGTTCCCGGCTCGCGGCCGCTGCTGACGCTGGCGGATACGCGCTCGCCGGACTACATCACGCCCATGCTGATTCGGGAAAATCCGCGCGCGCTGGAAATTTATCAGGCGGCGATGGAAGAAGCCTGGGCGGCGAAAAACGAATTGCTCGATCGGGGAGTGGCGCCGGAATTTGCGTTGTATTTGTTGCCGAACGCAAAAGCAATTCGCCTGGTGGAATCCGGATCGCTGCTGCACCTGCTGCACAAATGGACCATGCGCACATGTTTCAACGCGCAAGAAGAGATCTACCAATCCTCCATCGAAGAGGTCGAACAAGTTCGCGCGGTGTTTCCTGAGCTCGCGCGGTACATCGGGCCTCCCTGCCATCTTCGCGCCGGAATTTCCACGCCCATCTGCACGGAAGGCTCGCACTTCTGTGGAGTAAAGGTCTGGCTCGACTTCCCCAACATCCAGCGGCGAATATGACGCGCCATGGCAGCCTGATTTATTACTTGGCGGCGTGGGTGCTGGGCTGCTTTTTCATGGTGTTGGCGGTTTGGTGCCAGAACATGATCCTCACCACGTCTCAGGACTTGATGCGGGAAGCGACTGAAGGCTTTCTGACGTTGATTATCTACGGGTACTTGTTCGGCGCACCGACCGCGCTGCTTTTTGGTCTGCTGCTGCGCCGAATCATGCTGGCGTTAAAGTGCAAAACTCCTATGCACTGGGCAGTCGCGGGCGCGATTCTTGCGCCGCTGCTGGTCGGGGCGTTCGGACTTGGCAGCCGACGCGCGGCGCATTTGCTGCCGTCGGATTACGCGGCGATATTGTTTCCGCTGGTCGGCGCGGAGAACGTTTTGCGTGCGGGATGGTGGCTGACAATACCTGCCGGGGCCGCAACAGGCTATTATCTGGGCCGCATTCAGCGGGCGTTCGCACCTGCGGCCGAAACGGCGCCGAGCCCTAGCGTTTGAGAATGCGCGTCACGTTGGGCGTCACCAGCTCGTAGCGGATGCCGCGCCAGCGAATGCTCTTGGTCAGCAGCGACATAATAAAATTCCACGAAAATAAAAATGGCACCACCGGCGCGAGGACGGGGCACACCCAACTCCATTCCTGCAATTTTGCTTTCGATTCCGGCATCGCTTCGCTCACGGCGATCGTACGCATCGCGCCCTTCATTGCCGCGAGCAACGGAATCGCGAGAGTGAGGAGCAGGAGCTGGCCCCAAGGGTCCACGTCAACCATGCTGTAAAGGATCACGTACACCGCATACAGTAGCGTCAGCGAATAACTCAAATGCGCGGCGGCTCCAAATTGCCAGCGGCGCGGCGAATAGATGCGCGTGATCAGAATCTGGCGGTTGGTGAATTCGAGCAACTCCGTGCCGGTCCAGGGATGCAGCGTGGCGGCGAAACACTCCGGACAAAAAACGACGGGTTTCCCGGCCGATTCGAGCGCGTAAGTCATCGCGAAATCATCGCTGACCGCGCCCTTCCAGGCCTCGAGGACGTTCACATCTTCAAACGTCTTGCGACGAATGGCCGTGCCGCCTCCCCAGCAGAAATTGCCGCTGGGTTTGCCGAGCATGGTCGCGACCGCGCCATTCCATGCGGACGCAATGCAGCTCGCTAGCGATTCCATGCCCGACCCGCTGGGAATGATCCAGCGATAGGCGGTGGTGGCGCCGATGCGGCCATCGTTCAGCGGTGCAATCAACTTCGTGAGCCAGGTGCGCGGCAGGCGCACGTCGGAATCCGTAAACGCAAGCATTTCGAACTTGTCGGCCGGCAAGGCCTCGACGGCGCGTTGCAGGTTGTAAACCTTTTCTCCGGAATCCGTAGGTGGTCCAGCGATCACGATATGCACGGGTTTCTGGCTCGCGGCCTTCACGCGCTCGATTACTTTCAGCGCGGGGTCCAGGCTGGTTGCCAGCGTGAAATAAATTTCGTAGTTCGGATAATCGAAGCGCGTCAGCGCCAGCAGATTTTCTTCCAGTCCGCGCTCGTTGCCCTTGCAGGGACAGATCAACGCCGTCGCGGGCGTGTAGAAGCCTGCGTGCGAGGCCAATCGCCGCCGCACCATCTGAAACCATGCGAAACCGTCCCAAAGTGAATACAGTCCGACGGCGACCTGCGCAACGACCAAAATGTAAAAAAGGATCTGCACGGGCGCGAGGATAGCAAAAGCGCAGCGAGAGTGGCATAACCTTCCGCAATTGACTTGCTCTACCCCGCAACGATAGACTCGGCGCAATTCCCTAGGCGTTCCTCGGTCAACGCTCGCGCAGGAGGTACGTTCATGTCTGCTACCGCACCACAACCAGTAAACGAAGCGAAGCTGCACGAATTCATGATGAAGGCCGTCGGTGAAATGGGCGCCGCCATCAATACCGCACTCATCGTGATCGGCGACAAACTAGGCCTCTACAAAGCCATGGCCGGCGCAGGACCGATCACGTCGGCCGAACTCGCGACGAAAACTAATACCACCGAGCGCTATGTGCGCGAGTGGCTCTCCGCGCAGGCCGCCGGCGGATTCATCACCTATGACGCCGTCACCGGCCGCTTCACTTTGCCACCGGAGCAAGCGCTCGCGTTGGCCGACGAAAGCAGCCCCGTGTTCTTGCCCGGCTTTTTTCAAGCCGTGGAAGCTACGATTAAGGGCATTCCGAAAATCACGTCCGCATTCCAGACCGGCAAAGGAGTTGGCTGGCACGAACATGACGCCTGCCTCTTTGTCGGGACCGAACGATTCTTCCGCCCGAACTACCGCGGCCATTTGATCAACGAATGGATTCCGGCGCTGGGCGACACCGAAGCAAAACTGAAAGCGGGAGCACGCGTCGCGGATGTCGGCTGCGGGTTAGGAACGTCCGCGATTCTGATGGCGCAGGCGTATCCGAAATCCACGTTTGTTGGTTTTGACTACCACGCGGGGTCGATCGAATTGGCGCGAGAAGCTGCGGCCAAGGCGGGTGTTTCCGATCGCGTGAAATTTGAAGTGTCCTCCGCGAAGCAGTATCCGGGGAAGGGCTATGACTTCGTGGCGTTCTTTGATTGCCTGCACGACATGGGTGATCCGGAAGGCGCCGCGCGGCACGTGCTGGAGACGCTCGATCCCAACGGAACGTGGATGATCGTCGAGCCGTTCGCGAACGACAAGCTTGAGGACAATCTCAATCCCATCGGGCGCGTGTTTTATTCCGCTTCGGCTATGCTGTGCACTCCCGCTTCACTTTCGCAGGAAGTTGGATTGGGCCTGGGAGCGCAAGCGGGCGAGGGGCGGTTGGCGAAGGTGCTGCATTCGGCAGGATTCACACGGGTGCGGCGCGCAACGGAAACGCCGTTCAACATCGTTCTCGAAGCTCGGCCGTAAGTTCACGCGCGTTGACCAGCTCGGTTGGTCTGATCAGTGCACGGGATCAGTTTGCCCGGCGGCGTGAGAAGACGCCGCGAAGAACGCGATCGGCGGAAGCGTTCAGTTCCAGCTGAAACTTTCCGGCGGCGCGGCGGGCTTGTTCCATCAGAGAGGGATCCAGCAGCAGCGCCGTGCGGTCCACAAAAGGTCCGGAGGCGATGGCGCGTCTTGCCGGGCGCCGCGGTTCGTTCGCCGTCAGGCTTTCATACAATTCCAAGTCGTGCCAGAACGCTCGCGCGTCTTCGTCCGTCCAACGCAGCGCTTGTCCCAACGCGACGAAAAATTCCTCGCGGAAGAGATCTAGCAAGGGAATCGCCAGGTCCATGCCTGGTTTGCGCGCGTTTTTCTTTTTTGAACGCTTAGCCTTGGCGGATTTTTTCCCTTTCTTTGGTTTCGGCCGCTGCTTCGTCTCGCGCACTGTCACGCGCACTTTCAAACGCGTGGGCAACGCGGCTTCGGCGCGCAGGACCATAGCGAGCAAAGCTTCGCGGCGGATGGTTTCGAGCTGATCGCGGTAATGTGCGGGCTGATCGGCGCGTCCCGGCCGGCGATTTTCCGCCGCATACATATCCAGGAAACGCGGGACCATCTCATTGTGGTCGAGAGTGGCGAGCAATCGTGCGGCCGCTTCGCGCGCGCGCACCACGAGTTCTCTTGGGCGATAGGGCATTGGAAACTTTCAAGCTGTACGCGATTGCGCCGCGCGCCGCAAGGGGAAACGCTTCTTGTGCGCGAAAAAGAAAAGGCCCGGGAGGGAATGTTCCCGGGCCTTTTGTTGGCTGCCTCTTTTCGCTTTCTGGGGAGTTAGTGAATCGGTCCCGCAAGCGGCGGACGATCTTCGCCGAGCGGGCCGCCTGTTACCGGCCGCACGGCCTTCTCGAATTTGCCCAGAGCAATCTCGAGCGCCTGCTCCGCTGTCCGTACGAAGTACACCTTCATGCCCTCGAGCATTTCCTCCGGCAAATCCTCCAGCACGTTCGGCTCGTTCTCCGACGGCAGAATGACTTCCCGAATTCCGGCGCGCTTCGCTCCCAGCACTTTCTCCTTGATCCCACCCACGGGCAGCACGATCCCGGAGAGAGAAATTTCTCCGGTCATCGCCACTCGCGGACGAACGGGCCTGCCCGTCAGCAGGCTTACCAGTGCCGTGACCATCGCCACGCCCGCGGACGGCCCGTCTTTCGGTACCGCGCCCGACGGCACATGGATGTGGATGTCTTGCTTGCGGAAGAAGTCCGGGTCAATCCCGTAGCGCTCGGTATTGGCACGAACCCAGGTGAGCGCAGCGCGCATGGATTCCTGCATCACGTCGCCCAGGTGGCCAGTCATCGTGAACGTCTTCCCGCCGCGCATCTTGCTCGCTTCGATGAAGACGATGTCTCCGCCGACCGGCGTCCAAACTAAGCCGACGGAAACTCCCGGTTTCAGCACCCGCTCTTCCACTTCCTTTTCCAGATGGACCTTGGGAATGCCCAGCACTTCGCGTATCACTTCGGGCGAAACGACCAACTTGTCCGTCTTGCCCTCCGCCAAGCGTCGCGCCTGCTTGCGAACCAGCGTGCCGATTTCGCGTTCCAAGTTGCGCACGCCGGCTTCCCGTGTGTAGTGGCGGATGAGTTCGTGCAAAGCCTCATCGGTGAATTCAATCTGCTCGCCCAACGCCAGGCCGTTTTCCTTAGCTTGGCGGGCGATCAGAAACATCTTCGCGATGTGGACTTTTTCCTCTTCCGTGTATCCGGAAAGCTCGATGATCTCCATGCGGTCGCGCAGCGGCTCGGGAATCGGATCGAGCCAGTTCGCCGTCGCGATGAAGAGCACCTTCGAGAGATCAAACGGCACGTCCAGGTAGTGATCGCGGAACGTGGCGTTTTGTTCCGGGTCGAGCACTTCCATGAGCGCAGCCGAAGGATCCCCGCGGAAATCGCGGCCGAGTTTGTCTACCTCGTCCAGCATGAGGACGGGGTCCATCGTTTCGGCACGGCGAATGCCCTGAATGATCTGACCGGGCAAAGCGCCAATGTAGGTGCGCCGGTGCCCGCGGATTTCCGCCTCGTCGTGCATTCCGCCCAACGAAATACGCACGAATTTGCGGCCTAGCGCGCGAGCAATGGATTTTCCAAGCGACGTCTTGCCAACGCCCGGAGGCCCGATGAAGCACAGAATCGGTCCCTTCATACCCGGCTGCAATTTTTTGACGGCCAGGTAATCCAGAATCCGTTCCTTGATCTTCACCAGGTCGTAGTGGTCTTCGTCCAGAATGGCCTGCGCGTTGGGAATGTTGATGTCTTCGGTCCCGGAAGTTTTGTTCCAGGGCAGCGAAGTCATCCATTCCAGATAGGTGCGCGCAACCATGTATTCCGCGGACGCCGGAGTCATCTTCGCCAAGCGCTTCAGTTCGCGGTCGCATTCTTTCTTGGCTTCCGCGGACATGCCGGATTCTTCAACCTTCTTGCGCAATTCATCAATTTCAGCTTGCCCGTCGTCGGACTCGCCGAGTTCTTTCTGAATTGCCTTCATTTGTTCACGCAGCAGGAATTCACGCTGGCTTTGGTTTACCTGTTCCTGCACCTGATCGTGAATCTTGTTGCGCAGATCAAGCACTTCGCGTTCCTTGGTCAGTTCGCTGATCAACGCTTCCAGGCGCTTGCGCACGCTGAAAGTTTCCAGCAATTCCTGGCGGATCATGGTGCTCAGCGAAGGAAGCGTGGAAGTAACGAAGTCCGCCAAGCGTCCGGGCGAATCGATACCCATCAACTCGGTTTGTAGATCGTCGGAAAGCTGCGGCGAACGCGCGACGACTTCGCGGAACAATTCCTGCACGTTGCGTTCGAGCGCAGTCAATTCGGCGTCTCGTTGATCTTCCAGGTCCGGTTGCGATTCCACGCGCGCTTTAATGAACGGCGTGAAACCGAGCACTTCCATCACGCGGATTCGCTCAATCCCCTCCAGAAACGCGACTACGTTTCCGTTGGGCATGCGCACCATTTTGTGGACTTTGGCCAAAGTGCCGACACTGTGCAGGTCGGTACCGGTGGGCGCCTCCACGCGTGGATCTAGCTGCGCCACCACGCCCAGGATTTTCTCGCTTCCTTCGAGCGAATTCAGCAAGGCGAGGGAACTCTCGCGGCCGACCGGCAGCGGCAGGACCGCCCCCGGAAACAAGACCGTGTCGCGGACGGGAAGAATAGGCAATTCTTGCGGTATAACTCTAGTAGATTTGGTCACCATTTTCTCCCTGGGCCTCTAAAGCAAGTTGACCCATCAGGCAGCTAATCGGCTGCCATGAGGGTTAGATGCAGAAAGGTGGAAAAGGATTTCCACAAGTTTCGCTAGCACCTAGCAGACAACCTTATAATACAACACTAAGACTTTTGGCGATATCAATCTCTAATCGCATGATCCCTATTATAGTACTGACAATAATAGTCTTACGCTAGATCGAAGGTGCTTTATAATACTTTCGTACCCATATTAGGGCGTCGTCGCGAGTCTCGATACTTCCTTCCAGCTGAGCATCCTCGGCTGATTCCAGAATCTCCTTGAATTCCGGCCCGGGTCGGAAGCCTAGGCCGATGAGGTCGTCCCCTGTCAGCAGCCTAACTGGACGGACCTCCTCGGGAGGCGTCTCCGCCAGGAATCGCCGCATGAACTCATAGTTCTCCAGGTTGCGGTGGCTTGAGGAGCAATCCAGCCGGTGCAGCTCCATGTGCTCGTCAAAACGGTCGAGCCGCACGAAGCGCTTTAGGGTCGAGCGCTTCATCTGCGGGACGTCCTTGAACCGCAGATGATTGGCCACCAGGGACGCGATCTGCGCGGTGTCGTCATTCGAAAAGCGCAGGCGTTCGCAGATTTCCTCGGCCATCCGCGTGCCCACCTCCACATGACGATCGAAGCGGATGCGTCCATTCGGTCCAGAAGGCGGCGCGAACGTGGGAGGCTTGCCCACGTCGTGCAATAGCACGCCCCACGCCAGGGTTGGCGAGCATCCTGGCGGCAGGCCTTCCAGCATCAGCAGCGTGTGAATCCACACGTCGCCTTCGGGATGGAATTGCGGCGGTTGCTCCACACCTTTCATCCGCGAAATTTCGGGAAGCAGTTCCGGTAGCAGGCGCGTTTCGTCCAGCAATTCAAAGCCACGCCGTGCTGCGTCTTCGGTCAGCAGCTTGGTCAATTCATCGCGCAGCCGCTCCGCGGATACCTGGCCAATCTCAGGAGCGAGCCGCTGAATCGCGCGGAGGGTTTCCGGCTCGATGGCGTAGCCAAATCGCGCGGCGAAACGCACGGCGCGAAGCATCCTCAATTTGTCTTCGCGAAATCGTTCCTCGGGCCGGCCAATGGCGCGAATGATTCCGGCGCGCAGATCGTCTCGGCCGCCGACGAAGTCCAGAACTTCGTTCGTCTCCGGATCCAGCAACAGCCCGTTGATGGTGAAATCCCGGCGCAGGACATCTTCCTGCGGCGACGATGCATACAGCACTTGATCGGGGTGGCGCCCGTCGCTATAGCCCACGTCCGAACGAAAAGTTGCCACTTCCACTGTGGCAGAGCCGCTTTCTGCGTGGTCGCCCGTCTCTGGCCCCTGCACCACCACGACGACGCCGAACTTGGCGCCCACCATCAGGCTGTTCGGAAATATCTGCTCCACACGCTCCGGAGTGGCATCGGTGGCGACATCGTAGTCGGCCGGCTCGCGGTGCAGCAGAATATCGCGCACACATCCACCCACGAAATAGGCCTGGTAGCCTGCGGAACGCAATGTCCGGCAAATGTGTTCCGCGAATGCGCGAGCGTTCATGCCGCGATTATGAGGGAATCGCACCTAGGTTGGAAGATTTGAGATTGCGGCTGGCACCCGTACGAAGTGGGATCCTGAGGAAATTCCCGGCCGTGCTTATGGCACGATCCGTAAGACCAGCGCGGTGATGTCGTCATGCTGCCGCGCGTAACCGACGAAAGTGTTTACGTCACTCATCACGCGATTCAGAACTGCCGCGGCAGTACCCGACGGCATGGAAAAAATCGCGGGAATAATTCTCGGCTCGCCGAACTCCTCGCCTTTTTCGTTCACGGCTTCGGCGACACCATCGGTGAAAATGAAAAGCAAATCGCCGGGCTCCAGCTGGACGCGACCCACGCCATAAGCAATCTCTGTGTCTGTAAATAGCGGCACGCCAAATGGCGGGCCGCCGATTTCCAGTCGCTCGACGTTCCCCGATGCGCGGCGGAGGATCGGGTAGTTGTGCCCCGCATTGATGTAGCGCATCGCGCGCGTTTGCGGATCGATTTCGGCGATAAACGCGGTGGTGAAGCGGCGGCCGTCCAGGCTGTGTGCGCGAGCGTAACGCTCCAAGCCTAAGACGATCTCATCGAGAGTCGCGGGCGTAGCAGAAAGGGCGCGCAGGCCGGACTGAAACGTCGCCATCAACAGCGCCGCCGGCACGCTTTTCCCCGCAACGTCGGCGACTACGACCAAAAGGGACGGGGTTTTCGCGTCCGCTTCCGGCACCGGCCGCAGAAAAGCATCATAGTAATCGCCTGCCACCGTGTTCTGCGGGCGCGTGGCAAATGCGATATCCATGCCGGGGATCTGCGGGGGTTCGCTGGGCACCAGCCATTGCTGAATTTCGCGGGCGATTTCCAGATCGCGTTTCATGGTCACGCGATCAGCCAATTCCAGAGCCAGCAACATGAACAGAATTAGCGCGGCAACGCCTTCAAAATCAAAATTAACTTCGTTATTTCCCCAGCGCACGTCCGGATGGAAAACCAGGAGCAGAAGCGCGAAAACCAGCAGCACTCGCCGCGCGGGCGAAAGCTTCATCAGAATGGCCTGAAAGAGCGCCCAACCAGACAGCAGGATCCGCTTGAATTTCGATTTTTCGCGCCCGATGGCTTCCCAGTCCACGTCTTTTGAATAGAGGACGTAGCCAGCCTGCGCTTCCGATTTGAATTGTCCCCAGAGCTGCTCGAGCTGGAAGCCTTCCGTCAAACGCGCCCAGAAGGCGCGCAACCGCTGCACGACGCTTGGTTTCGGATCTTGTGAGTGCGCGGGCTTAGTGGACATGCGAGCTGCGATTATAAGGCAAGAAACCGAATGCGATGGAACGATGGACCTGGTTTGTCCGGCACGGCGCGCGGCACGGCAGCTCGCTTGAGATTACTATTCGGAATCATCATCGCGAACGGACAACGAGCCACCAAACTGTACTTTGGAAAATCCGAAGCGGTCGCGCAACTTGTCCGTAGCTCGCGCCAATCGTTCAAGTTTTTCGCGGCGTTCCGGATCGAGCAGATCGAATTGCGCCGAGCCTGCCGAGAATGACGTCAGTGCCACGCCAACCAACCGCAGGAGTGTTTGTCCGTTCCAAGCGTGCTGAAAGAGTTCGCGCACGGCCTTGAGAAAAACCGTATCGAGGTCGGAAGGCTCGGCCAGCGTGTGGCTGCGCGTAATCGTCGTGAAATCCGCAAAACGCACAGTGAGCGTAACAGTGCGCGCGTGCAGCGCGGCGTCGCGCAGGCGCTTCGCTGCTTTCTGGCACAAGTAGCTGAGCGTGGATTCCAGCAGCTCGCGGTCGCGCGTGTCTTCGCCGAACGTCTGATTGTGCGAGAGCGATTTCGGTTCGGCATCAATGAAAAATTCATAAGAATCGATGCCGCGCGCTTTGCGGAACAGCGCGGTACCCCATTGCCCGAACGTGTCTTCCAGCCGTTCGAGCGAAACGTTCTGCAATTGGGCGATGGTTTCGATGCCGAGGCCTCGCAATGCTTCGTCCGTGACTTTGCCGATTCCGGGAATCCGTCGCACTGCTAGCGGTGCGAGAAATGCCGCTTCGCTGCCTGGTGGAACCCACACCAAGCCGCGCGGTTTGGCTTGCTCGCTTGCGATTTTTGCCACCAGTCGCGTGGCGCCGAGTCCGCCGGAGCACGGCAGGCCGGTCGTCGCGGTGATTTGCTGCAGAAGCTTGTGAGCCGCGGCGAGTGGTGGACCGTGCAAGCGTTCTGTGCCGGCGAGGTCGAGATAGGCTTCGTCGATCGAAGCCATTTCCACGATCGGAGAAAATTTCCCTAGGATCGCGGCCACGCGATCGCTCCATTGGCCGTAGAGTTCGTGATGACGATCGAGAAATATTGCGTGCGGGCACAGTTGCGCGGCGGTGCGCAGCGCCATTGCGGAATGCACTCCGAATTTTCGCGCTTCATAGCTCGCGGAAGTGACGACGCCGCGCTGATCGCGCTGGCCACCTACGATTACTGCTTTCCCCCGCAACTCCGGACGCGCCAGCAGTTCCACCGAAACGAAAAACGCGTCCATATCAACGTGCAAAATCGAGCCAGAAGCGTCCGCTGCGATCGCGAGCGGCGCATCGTGCTTCGCGCGGTATTGTGCCAGCTTGGGCATGGCGGCAACGCCAAGCTTAAATCACTGTTCGTCCGGGGTGGGAACTTTATGTTTCGCGCAAGCTAGCGAACGCGTTCGGCGGCGAGGACGCGCGGGATGCCTGCCAGATCCATGGTGATCGCAACTTTGGTCCACTCTGGCTGCGTGTCGAAAATTCCACGCACGTGTTCCGCGGATTCGTGTCCGAGTTCCAGAACCAAGGTGCCGCGGTCACGCAGCAGGTCGCGCGCCTGATCGATCAGCCGTTGATACATTTCGATTCCTGTGGGCCCGCCGAAAAGCGCGGCGTGGGGTTCGTGGTCGCGCACTTCTCGCTGTAATTGGTCCGCGTCATTCCGTGCGATGTATGGCGGGTTGCTTACGATTAGATCGAATTGCGATTCGCTTTGTGTTGACGCGGGCACGGCATGCCGTGCCCCTGCGTTGCTCGGATCGGTGTTCTCAAGACCGGTGAGAAGGTCACACTGCAGGAAATGAATGCGATCGGCGACACCGTGACGTGTGGCGTTGCGGCGCGCAATTTCGAGTGCTGGTGCGGAAATATCTGTGGCGAACACTTCGGCGTGCGGCAGTTCCCAGGCAAGCGCAACAGCGAGGCATCCCGAGCCAGTGCCTACATCGGCCACTTGCAATTTTTCGCGCGGCGCGCCGGTGTCCATGTGAAGCTTGATGCCGCGCTCACCCAGACGCGCCAGTGCGACTTCCATAAGGTGCTCGGTTTCCGGGCGGGGAATCAGCACGGCGGGCGTCACTTCGAATTCGAGGCCCCAGAATTCCTGCTTGCCAGTGAGATATTGCACTGGCTCGCCCGCCGCGCGTCGCGCGATCAGCACTAAAAACTTCTGCGCGGCGGTGGGATCGAGTGATTCTTCGGGATGGCCATACATCCACGCGCGATCGCGGCCCAGCGCGTGCATCAGCAAGAGCTCAGTAGCGAGCGTGTGCGAAGGAATCTGCGCGGCGCGCAGTTGCGCCATTCCTTCTTTCAGCGCGGCGCGAATGTTCGTTGGATTTGAATTTTCCACGATGGTCGGAAGCGCAGCCGCTCTCGACTGCGGAAAAAATTCGCACAGGCAAGATTGCCTATGCTACCTGTGCTCGCTCTTACGCTTCTACGAGTTCCTGCTTCAGGCGCTCGGATTCGTAATGGGTCGAGAGCGCGTCCACGATCGGCCCCAGCTTGCCTTCCATCACTTGATCGAGCTGGTGCAGGGTCAAGCCGATGCGATGGTCCGAAACGCGATTCTGCGGAAAATTGTAGGTGCGGATTTTTTCGGAGCGGTCGCCGGTCTTGATCTGGTCGCGGCGCTCGGCGGCGATGGCTTCGTGCTGTTTGTTCTGCTCCATTTCATACAGACGCGCGCGTAACACACGCATGGCCTTGGCGCGATTTTTGATTTGCGATTTTTCATCCTGCTGTGAGACCACCAGGCCGCTGGGAATGTGCGTGATGCGCACGGCGGAATAAGTGGTGTTTACGGATTGCCCGCCGGGACCGGACGAGCAGAAGGTATCGATGCGCAAGTCCTTAGCTTCGATTTTGATGTCAATTTCATCCGCCTCGGGCAGCACCGCGACCGTGGCGGCCGACGTATGGATGCGTCCCTGCTGTTCGGTGGCCGGCACGCGCTGCACGCGGTGCACGCCGCTTTCATATTTCAGTTTCGAATAGACTTTGTTGCCCTGAATCGCGGCGACGACGTCCTTCATGCCGCCGATGGACGAAGGCGAGCTTTCCAGAATTTCCAGCTTCCAGCCTTGCGTTTCCGCGTAGCGCGAATACATGCGGAAAAGTTCGCCGGCGAAAAGGGAAGCCTCGTCGCCACCGGTGCCGGCGCGGATTTCCAGAATCACGTTCTTATCGTCGTTCGGGTCTTTCGGGAGCATCAGGAATTTCAGCTCGCGCTCGACGGTTTCGCGGCGCGCTTCGAGCTCGTGCTCTTCGTCGTGCGCCATCTGCTTCAATTCGGCGTCTTCGGCTTCTACCAGCATTTGCTTCGTGCCCAGCAGGCCCTTTTCAATTTCCTTCCATTCGCGGTACTTCGCCACCATTGCGGCCATGTCCGCGTGCGTCTTGGCGAGCTTCTGGAAACGCGCCGAATCGTTGTGCACTTCGGGCGAGGAAAGCTGCTGGGTCAGCTCTTCATACTTCGACTCGATATTTTCGAGCTTTTGGAACAGCGTCAAATTCGCCATGGCGATACCTCGAGAATGCAGAAAATCGAAAAGGGAAATTGGGAAATGGACACAACTACTCGGAAGCGCGGCCCCGGGTGGGGTCGAGAGGTATCGCTAATAGAACGCGGCGAACATTGCGGTCATCACTGGAACAAGAATAGCGGCAAAATACTCGCTAGTCAAACATGCGGTGCGGACCGGTAGCGAACTAGCTTCCGGCCAGCGCCTTACCCGTGCACTTCGCTCCTCTGGCCCATTAGAATCGCTAGGATATCCATGGACTCGGGAATTAGAACAGTAGTTACTTTCGAAAGCACGGCCTTTAACATGGCCCAACCGAAAGAATATTTCCTTAATCCGTGCTGTTTCGGAGACGATGTGGCGACCTGGCTCATCAACGAACTGCGAAAAAAAGGCGTACAGACTGACGAAAAACCTGGTCAAGAAGACTTCGGATGGTATTTGAATTTTGAAGTAACAGGTGTCGGTCACACCTTTGTAATCGGGCATCGCCCGACCGGCGAAAGCGAGCAAGGAACTTGGATTGGATGGCTTGAGCGGAACCGTGGCTTTATCCCTTCTCTATTTGGCACACGCAAACGGGGAATTCATGCTTCAGCGGTCGAAGCTGTTCACAACATCTTATCGAGTTCCTCGCAGATTCGAGACCTACGCTGGCACTTCCAACATGATTTCGACACGGGACACGAAGAACTTGGTGCCTTATCACCGCAGTTGCCTTAGCGGACTGAGCGACTAACGGGGCCTTGAAACGCAAGTCCGAACAAGTCGTCTCCTGCTTTGCGCCAGCCGCTGGCTGTACTACGATACTCGCCCATCCATGAATGAAAGCACTTCTTCGCGCACGAACGCGCGCTCGAGCGACATGCTGTGGGGATTCTGGTATCCCGCGCTGCGCAGCGAACAAGTGCGGCGGCACAAACTGGCGCGCGCGATGCTGCTGGACGTCCCGCTGGTGCTGGGCCGCGACGCCGCCGGAAAACCGTTCGCGCTGCGCGACGTGTGCCCGCACCGTGCATTTCCGCTTTCGTTCGGGCAATTTGACGGCACGAGCGTCGAGTGCGCCTATCACGGCTGGAAATTCGACGCGCACAGCGGGCAGTGCCGCGCGATCCCTTCGCTCACCGACGATTCCAAACTCAAATGCGACCGAATTTACGCGGGCAGCTTTCCTTGCGAAGAGCGCGACGGCTATGTCTGGGCGTACATGACCAACCCCGAAGGCCGCGGACTCGCTGAATGGCCGCCACCGCCGCCCGAATTGCCGACGTTCAGCCCCAGCTACAAAATCGCGCACCTTTACGCCGACCTGCCCTGCGGCGTGGACCAGGCCATCATCGGCTTGATGGACCCGGCGCACGGGCCGTTCGTGCATCAAGCCTGGTGGTGGCGCACACGGCGCAGCATTCGCGACAAAGAGAAAAACTTCGAGCCGATCCCCAACGGCTTTCGCATGAGCCCGCACGCGCCGTCAGCGAACAGCGCTCCCTATAAAATTCTCAAGCTGCTCACAGGCGAACCAGCCACCACGATGATTGACTTTGTACTGCCCAACCAGCGCTTCGAACAAATTCGCGCAGGGCGTTACTGGCTTTCCAGCCGCACCACGGTGACGCCCATCCGCCGCGATTTCTGCCGCCTGGATTTTTGCGCCGCGTGGAATATTCTGCCGTGGTTTCCAATCGTGTCGTTCATCATTAACGTATTCGGCCCGCGCTTCATCCGCCAGGACACCGAGGTGATCAAAAAGCAGGCGATGGGACTGCAGTACGAGGACCGCATGATGTTGATTGACGATGCCGACCGCCAAGCCCGCTGGTATTTCGAATTGAAGGCCGCGTATCAGGAAGCGCAGCGCACCGGCGCGCCGCTCCGTCATCCGATGAACGGCCCGGTCACGCTGCGCTGGCGATCGTAGCGATTCACATCCACGCTACGCCTCGACTTACCTACTGCAGTCTGCTGAGATCGAACGGCACTTCGATATCCTGCCCGTCGGGCGTGACCACTTCGACCGTCGCGTCGGCAGTATCGATTTTCGCGGGATCGTAGTCCACATCAATGCTGCCGCCGATCGGCGATGGCGGAGGGCCGTAGCCGTCCGCTCCCCACATAGGGAATATCGCCGCCCCGCCCGTAGATTTCGGGCGCACTTCTTTATCTTGAATCAGGCGCACTTTGAAATCGTTCCAGAAGTCCGGGTAAGCGGGAGTGTTCACAGGAATGCCTTCAGTGTTCGTGACCGGCAACGGCATATACGTGGAGGTGAAATAAAATTTCACATGCACGCGAAACACCATCGGTTTGTCCTGAAATTCCTGGACCGCATCCAGAGAATTGTAATTAAGCGCCCCTTTAGCGCGTCGTGCGATCTGCAGGTAGGGCGTATCCAATTCAATCTGTTCTACGTACGCTCCCGTTTCCGGCGCGGGTAACGTCCGGGAATATTTTGCGAACAGTGCAGCGGTGAGATCATCGTTGCGGTTGCCGATCAAGAATGCATCGCGAATATCAATGGACGACAACGGGTACTGATACGCGAGGGCGGGAAGCGCGATCAGGGCCAAGATGGCGAACGTGCCGAGAAGAATCGCTAAACCGGAGCGGGCGGCTGGCTTCATGGCGGTCTCCAGTGCTGCCAGTTAAGACGCGCCTAAGTAACCGAAGGGTACAAGCTTCTTCATTTCGCGATGCTGCTCAGGAACGGGTAATGTTCCGCCGCGCCCATGAAGAAAAGCATCGGGAACGACAGCCAAAATCCCACGCGCGAGGCCAGAAATCCCCAACGCGCCAGACGCGCGGCCTGCTCAGGCATCGGCGTGCCTTGCTCGGCGCTCGCGCGTGTCCAGGCAATCAGCTTTTTCTGCACGCGCCACACCACACCCCATGTGTTCAGCAGCATCAGGAACCCCAGCCCGCCGCCGACGCTAATGCACAGGTGCGCATTCGAAACCTCCGGCCCGCTGTTCAGATCAAGAATGATCCAGGATGCCGCCATCACGATCGCGGCGATCGCAATCGCGCGCACCGCGGAATTATCCAGCGGCCCTTTG
This sequence comes from uncultured Acidobacteriota bacterium, assembly GCA_963786205.1. Classification (GTDB taxonomy): domain Bacteria; phylum Acidobacteriota; class Terriglobia; order Acidiferrales; family UBA7541; genus Palsa-295. Next base: position 696,971 of record CAWAYG010000004.1, on the reverse strand, counting down.
CCCGGCAACTGGAACGGATAAATCAGCGCGTAGGCCACCAGCCATAGCAGCAGCCACCATCCGAACCAGCGCAGCGTCAGCCCGGGATTGCCGGAATTTTGCGCGTCGGCGGAAAGAATAGTGAAGTAGTAGCGCAGCCCCACCACCACGGTAATCAACGCCGACCAGCGAAACCAGCCCATCGCGCGCGACATCAGCACCGGAAACACTTTGCCGCGCACGGCCGCGTCCAGTTGCTTCATGGTGGAGAAACCGACGAGGTTGAAAAAATAAAGCAGGCCGATCCAGATAATTCCGAAAATGAGATGCAGCCAGCGCAGCATGATCAGTTCGATTGCGGGACCTTGCGGAAAATTGAATTGCGGCCCAAGAGCGTGAGCGAAAAGCGCCAGGTGAGATGAATTCATGCGACGGCCTCCCGCGCAACCTTCGCCGGCGCGCTGCGGCATGCGCCGCTACGCTAGCGGAATGCGCATCCGCAAGTCAATCAGAGCTATGCGGCGCGCCATGAGGCGCGCCCAGACGCTCCATTGCCCACCGAGCGTGTTCGGCGATAAGCGCATCATCCGATACGGCGAGGCGTTCGAGCAGCGCCACGATGCACGCGTGGGCTTCCGAGCCGCGCGCCGTCCGCGAATTTCCCAGCGCGACACAGGCATTGCGCACCAGGCCGCGCCACTTCGCGCGTTTCACGGCGCTACCGCGAAAAATCCGGCTGAATTCTTCCTGCGATAGCGACGCCAGCCACTCCAACTCCGGCGCAAACAACGTCGCGCCATTTTCCATTTTCTCTTTTCCGTTTTCACTTTTCGCGTAGCTTTGCGGTTCAAGCCTGCGCGGCTGAAATGCCGCCAGCGTCGTCACCGGTGACTTGCGATTCCACGGGCACACGTCCTGGCAAATGTCGCAGCCGATGATGGCGTTGCCCATCGCCGGCCGCAGCTCTTCCGGAATCGCGCCGCGCAGCTCGATCGTCAGGTAGGAAATGCAGCGCCGCGCATCTAGCACATAGGGCAAGGCAAACGCTTGCGTGGGGCAAGCGTCGAGACACAGCGTGCAATTTCCGCAGAGATCGGCGGCGGGCGGCCCGCCGGGAGCTAGCGACGCTTCCAGCTCCAGCGTCGTAAGAATCACGCCGAGAAATAGCCACGAACCAAGCTGCTCGTTGATCAGGCAGGTATTTTTCGCGAGCCAGCCAAGCCCTGCATATTTTGCGGCGACGCGCTCGACAACCGGACCGGTGTCCACGTGAGCGCGCGCTTCGAAAGGCTCCGGCCACTGCGCATGCATCCGAGCGACGAGCGTATTCAGCTTTTCGCGCAGCACTTCATGGTAGTCGTCGCCCCAGGCGTAGCGCGAAATCCATCCACGCGGAGAATCTGCATCGTGGACGCCAGCCTGTTCGGTGGAGTAGGGGTTCGGCGCATTGTAATTCAACGCCACCACAATCACGCTACGCGCCCCATCGAGCGCTAGTCGCGGATCCACGCGGCGCTCATCGCGCAGATAATTCATCTCGCCCGCATGTCCGCGCTTAAGCCAAGTAGAAACCCGCGCAAGTTCCGGGAAAGCCTCCGCCGGAGCCACGCCGCACAAATCAAACCCCACCTCGCGTGCCTGCTCGCAAATCCAGCGCGTCCTGGCAGCCAGATCCATGCCGCTATGATGCCATCAACGGCCGCCGCAGCGCGCCAACGCCGACTGTTAGCGCCCTGACACCGGCGAGTGGGTTAAGTTCCGATTACGCGACCAACCAGGACTTGACCGAATGGTCCGACGATAAGTTCCGCGTAGCTGGTCAGCGGATTGAGCGCGGTTCGGATGTTGATCAGACTTGCTTGGGCAGATCCGTTGCTGGCAACTCTTTCGTGGAAACAGGCTCGGCCGAGCTCATGTGTTCGTGAATAATTCGCAGGACGCCCTTTTCGTCACGCTGGAAGACTTGCGTGGCGCGCCCGCTGGGAACTTCCGCCTGATAGCGCTTGCCACCCGCGCGCGTCCGAGTGATCGATAGATGGAATGGGTAAGAAGCTATGGCCAGGTCCGCTCCGAGAGGCTGCACGTCAATCGAGCCGAGCTTCGCAGCCACGAACGATGCAGGACCCAATAGCTCGCGCTCACGCCGCACCAGCATCAGGCGCGCCAGTTCCATCCGGCGCGCGTCGGCCGCAAAAACGGTTGCCGAGGAAAGATACATCTCCGCGAATTGAGATTTCAGTTTTCGAGAAAGGAAATCCCAGAACTTTTTCACTTCAGCCCGGACATCGTCAGATGAAATGTTGCTCATAATTGGCACGGCACGGCATAAGCTTTGAAACCATCCGAATCCTTGCTCACCTCTGGACGCGAGGCTCTGTTTGCCAGTGCTCTGGGTTCTGTCATTCGCCCGCCTTCTCCGTAGCGGGAGGCGCCGCAGCACTCAGATGCTCATGAACGATTCGAAGTGCGCCATCCTCGCCGCGCTGGAAAATCTGCGTTGCTCGTCCGAGGAGCGTATTGATTTGCACTTTGCTACCGTTGACGAGAATTTTTTGTGTGTTGAAGCTGTACGTGTAGGCGGCAATGGCGACGTCATTGCCCACAATCTGGATATCCATTGAGCCTACTTCTGCTACGGTAGCGAGAGCGGACCCGGGGAGCTTGCGAGATCTCCGCGCTGCCATCAATTTCGCCGACTCGCTACGTTTAGCTTTGCCCGTGAAAACCATGGCGGTAGGCGAGTACATCTCCTCAAGCTTGTCCGCAAGGTTCCCCGACAGGATGGCCCAGAAGCGATGGACTTCCTTGCGAACGTCTTCCGATGAAATCTTCGTCATATTTTGGCTGAAGAATAGCACAGGCTTGCATTCTCTTGGACGATCTCGACGGATCCAGGATCTTTTGAAGATACCGCTGGGTGCTAGCCCAGATTCACGTAATTCCCGATTGACGCTGCCGGTTCATCCGGTCGATGCAACACCATCCAGCGCATTGATTCGGCAATGCTTCCGCGGGAGAAACCGTTCGTTTGGCTGTACTCGGCCAAAACCTGGCCAGGGCAGTGTTCCTCCTCATCTAGCCCTAGCTAGCGATTTTGGCTTTTGTTTTCAATGCCAGGTGGGTTGGAGCTTAGTGTTGCATCGACCCATTGAGACCACCGGGGTAATCGGAAAAGTGGTCCTGGAAAGCCTTAGCTCAGATCATGGGAACGGGCTACTTCAAAGATTTGGGCACCCAATCCTAATCCCACCACACACCCAAAACTCTCATCCCCGGCTTTCAGTGGCGGGAGGTCTGTCGATATAGAGTCTGAGGGAAATGGCCCCACATCGTCGGGCTTGAGGGCGGCGACGAGGTCACGCAAATTCTCCTTAGTCATCGAAGTCAACACAAACACGGTATCTGCGAATGGCCAACTATGTTCATCGACTAGGTCTTTGATTTCCACTCGTACGTCTTGGACGTCGCTCCGTGGTCGAATGGCGGCAAACGATTTGTAGAATGCGTCGACGCCGGGGTGTGACATGAGATTGCAGCCGATACTCCCGAGATCATCATTTCCCTCAAAGAAATCTCCGCTTGAGACCGTTGGCCCAGGATGCTGGCCGACAGGAATACCCTGCGCCCCAGGCTTCTCTCGCAAAGCGTTTCGTCGGCTGATGTCCATACCGTCTCCTACTTCTATGATTCTAAGTTATGAACTGTCCGCAGAGCCAGCTCCCGATTAAAGCGTCGATTGGAGCGTGACCCGCTACTCGACACTGCTTTCATTAGCCTATCCCCGCATCGGCTGCTACAATGCCGCCATGGCTGATTGGCGGCAAATTCAGGCGCGTATTCGCAAGGCGAAGAACAGCGCCGACGCACCGGCAAAACTTTCCGAGCTGTACCAGCGCACACACGATGCGATGGTGGCCTGGGAGCTGGGAGCCGTCGCAGAAAAAGCCGAACGAAACGAGGACGCCGTGAAGTGGTACACAATTGCAGCGGAACGATTCCGCCGCGCTGATTGGAAGAAAAAGGCCGAGGAAGCTCTGGCGCGATTGGGCGCGCCGATTCCCGTCGCGGGAGCTAAACCCAGTCCCGAGCCTACGTTCGCAGCAGTAAGCAGCACGGAAATTGAGCCAAGCCACGAATACAGCGGTCCAAGCGATTCGGAAGGCACCCAACCGCGCTTGGCGCTCGGCGAAATTCCAGAAGACTCCGAGGACTATACGGGCGATGCAATCGAAGTAGAGGTCGTGCATCTTTCGGATGCCACGCCTCCAACCGGCGCCGGCGTGGCCGACACAGATGCAAACGGCAAGAAAAAGCGCCGCCGCGGACGCCGTGGCGGCCGAGGCCGCCGTCGCAAAGGCGCTCCCGCAGCACCCGGATTGCCTTCGCAGGCGTTCGCTGAATCGGGTGCAACGCACGCACCGTCATCCGTCGCGCCGCAAACACGAGCGCCAGCCCCGCGATTTCAGCCTTCCCGGCCTGCTCCGCACACGGAAACGTTTGAACGCGTTCCCGAGGCAGCCGCTGCCGCGCAAGAACCGGAGTATAGCCCGCGCGTCGAGCAAGCCGCTCCGATGCTTCCTTCTGAACGCACCGCGCACGGCCGCGCCGGCGATCCGGCCTTGGCTTCGCGCATGTCCAAGCTCGAATCCATGCTGCGTCGCCTGGTTTCCAGCCCGCTCCATCGCCTGGACGAATCGGATTCGGCTCCGGCCGGGCCGGGCGTTTTCCTGCTCTCGGATTCCGACCAGATAACTTCTTACTATATCGAGGCCTGCCAGACCCTGCGCGTCGGTCTGGGAAATCTCGCGCGTGGCAGCGGACGCAGCACCACCAAACCCGTTCGCGGCGGACGCCCTTCCTTCGACAGCGGCCTGAAAACGAAACTCGCCGAACATTTGGGCATCGGCGAAGCGAAAGTCTCGCAATATCTGAAGGACCATTGCGTAGTCCGCTGGATCCAACTCGACGACGATGCTCCGCATTTGGCGCACTTCGCGATCGGCGTTCTGCGCACGCCCCTCAATCTGGACTGAAAACAGCGCTAAAACATAGTCCGGCTGGTACTTGGGCCTCTCCATTGGCTGCTCCTGGGCGCCATTCAGCCTCTAATTTGTACCTTTGGACGCACCCTCCTAGACGTCCACTTTGAAACCATGCAAACTTTGGTACTGTAACTGGTTACGGATGAGTGTCATCCATCGGGGCAAACCTTCGGGGGAATCGAAGGGCTGGTCGGGGTTGGTTCGAAAGGGAGAGGTGGAATTATGGCGAACGCGGTGAGTACAAAACTTTGGAAATCATTCGATTGGGCGCTGTGTAAGACTGCCGGCGTGACTTACAACACGATTCAGTATTTCAATAAGTTTAATCCGAACCCTTCTTTTACGCCTAAGTGGTCCGATAAGCCTTTGCTGAAATCATGGGAGAAATCCAAGCCGACGCTCGGCTGGCCGCGTACGACGGACTCGCTCTGCCCCGATTGCGTGCGCGAAGCCCGCGATCTCATCATCAACGGCAAGAAAGACTGGACTGACCTCGTGCATGAGAAGGTCGGCGAAATCAAGGCCCAGATCATCGAGCGCGACGGCCAGGTCTGGATGGTGAAAGAATGCGCCATTCACGGCAAATTTGAAGACTTGATGGCTGTTGATTCGAAGTTCCTGGAATGGATTGAGAAGAATTTCCCCGGACGCGATATTCCGGCGCACAACGACGAAGGCCTGCATCGCCACGGTTCCAGCACGGTTCGCCACGGCCGCGGTTCCGTTCTTACCGTGGACCTCACCAACCGCTGCAACATGATGTGCGATCCCTGCTTCATGGACGCGAACCAGGTGGGCTACGTTCACGAACTGAGCTGGGAAGAAATTCAGGAAATTCTGGAGAACGCCACCAAGATCAAGCCGCGCCGTCAGATGTCCGTGCAATTTTCCGGCGGCGAACCGACCATGCATCCGCGATTTATTGACGCGGTGCGTTACGCGCGCAAAGTCGGCTACAACAGCGTGCAGGCCGCGACCAACGGCATCGAGTTCGCCAAGAGCAAGGAATTCTGCAAGGCAGCTTTCGAAGCCGGCATGCGTTATGCGTACCTGCAATTCGACGGCATCGGCAACGACGCCAATAGCCACCGCCAGGTGGGCAACCTCTTTGACGTGAAGCTTCGCGCCATCGAGAACATGCACGAAGCCGGAATCGAAATCGTGCTGGTCACCACCATCGTCAACAACGTGAACAACGATCAGGTAGGCCCGATCGTGAAGTTCGCGATGGAAAACCCCAAGAAAATTTCCTTCGTGTCCTTCCAGCCGGTTTCGTTCACCGGACGCGACGAAGAAATCACTCCGGAACGCCGTATCCGCCAGCGCTACACGCTTTCGCACTTGGCAAAAGACGTCAGCTCGCAAGTGGGCAAAGTCGAGCCTACCCGCGATTGGTTCCCGATTTCCTTCATCAGCACGTTCGCGGGCTTCTCGGATTTGGTGCACGGGCCCGATTCGCAGTGGGGTTCGCTCTCCTGCGGCTGCCACCCGAACTGCGGCGTCGGCACGGCGTTGATGATCAACAAGGAAACCAAGGAATGGGCGCCGGTTCCGCGCTTCCTGAACGCACAACAGTTGACCAAGGACGTCGCGGCAATTACCGACGCAGCGCGCGGCAAGAAATTCTCCAACTTCATGATGGCGATGGCCGTCTTGAAGAATTACAGTCCTTTCCAGGGGCCGCCCAGTTTGCGGCTGAAGGATCTTTGGAAGAAATTCGATAAGACATACGCACTCTCCGGAAACGCGGACAAGAAGTACGGCAAGGTTTCAGGCGACCGCACGTTCGAAGATGCCATGAAGCGCCGCAAGGAAGATCCTTGGAACTTCCTTTTCATCGCCGGCATGTGGTTCCAGGATCTTTTCAACTACGATTTCCGCCGCACCGAAATGTGCATCATTCCCTACGCCACGCAGCAGGGTGAGATTTCCTTCTGCGCGTACAACACCGGCGTGGGCTGGCGCAAAATCATCGAGAACATGCACAAGAACGCGACCGTCGCCCAGTGGTACAAAGAACACGGCAAGCACGACGTCTTCGCCAAAGGCAAGAAGGTCAATCTGGAGAGCTACGAGCACTCGCTCCGCATTGATTCCGAAGACGCAGCGCGCGTTCGCCACCTGGAACACGACATTCCGGTGACCGCGGCCGAAGAAGACCGCATTCGCCGCAAGAAGGCGTTCGAAGAGGCCGCGAAGGTCCGCCGCATTTACGAAGAGCTCGTGCTGAAGAAGTCCACCGAGCCTGTCGTGCAGATTGGCTCGATGCAGCAGATCCTCAGCGCAGTTCCCGGCGTGACGGTGAAGCCAGTGCAGATCGCCCCTGCGAACGGCAATGGCCACACGAACGGCAACGGTGCTGCCAACGTCGAAAAGCCCGAAGCCGAAGCCGCGGTAGCCGGCGACTAACTCAACCGACGAGATCAACCATCTCCGCAGGGTACAAAAGGCCAACAGCCCCGGCGCAATCCGGGGCTGTTGCTTTTTTGATTTAAGTCTGCCAATCGTCTACGGTAGGTCTTGGTGAGCCGGATTCGCACTTCGACTGGAAATGGACGCGAGCACCGTCGCCGTGTGTTTGATTTCACGGTGATCCTGCTGCCTGTTGCCGACGAGTTACCGTCGCAGGAAAGATCTAAACCGCGAAAACGGACATCCGCAAACTCATCGGGATACCAAGTAACGGTCCCTTTGCTGCCCGGCGTCATCACGTATGGGCGCACGGAGGAGGAAGCCATCGAAATGGCGCGCGACGCTATCCGCTGCCACCTCGATGGTCTGCGCAAGTCGGGAGAAGAGATACCTGACGAGAAGAGAGCGCACACTGCGAAATTGCGAGTGGCTCTGAGCGCCTAAATGAGCGCGGTGCTTCCGCTCCTCAAGCCGCGCTTGATCCTGCGGGCGCTTTTGCGAGCTGGCTTCTATGTGAACCATCCATCCGGAAGCCACGCACAGTTGCGTCAGTCAATTAAAACTCACCTTCGCGCGACTGTGCCTCGCCACGATCGCTTCGACATGCCTCGACCAGTGCTTCGAAGTATCCCCCGCCAAGCGGAACTGTCAGTCGAGGAATTTCTGGCGCTTCTATGAGCGATTGGGTTGGACATGGGTTGAACGCAGGTCGAAACTTTCGATATCATTCTTGTGTTTCCTAACGGAGGAAGCGCGCCAATGCCGATCTACGAATACGTTTGCGACGATTGCGGCGAGCGCTACGAGCGCATCGTGCTGAGCCAATCGCAGGCGATCACCTGCCCGAAGTGCTCGAGCTCGAAACACACCATTCAGCTATCCGTCTTTGCTTCGCCATCGAACGGAAAGTCCGCCGCCGGCCCTTCCACATCTTCCGGCGGTGGAGGAGGCTGTTGCGGAGGCGGTGGCTGCGGCTGCCACTAGGGTATTGGCTGCGAATCAATCCTGCCGGATTGGTGCGAGAACAACCACGCCGCGAGACCTAGTTCGCTGAATGCCACGTCCCACACATTATGCCCAATGCTGGGATACTCAGAATACTTCGGTGCGCCGCCAGCCTTGCGCAATTCCGCGACCCATTCCCGCGCGCGCGTGACTGGAACCAGCGGATCTTCTTCGCCTTGCAATATCCACACCGGAACTTTCGCCACGCGCGGAATCATGTAGGCATCGCCGTATCCGCATAGCGCAATCGCTGCCGCAAATCGCCCCGGCGCAACCGAAAGCGCCGCCCACACGCCTTCACCACCCATGGATTGGCCCACCACATACTCGCGCGCGCGATCAATGCTGTACTGCTTCTCGACCGTATCCAGAATCTCCAGCGCCAGGCGGATTGCCGCCGGAGGCGTATTGGTATGCGGGCGCGCCCAACCTTTGGTCGCATCCACCTGTGGCGCGAGCACGAATGCGTGATATTTCGCCTGATTTTCCGGCGTGGTCCAGAAGTGCGAGCCAGTGAAATTTCCACCCGAAAGCTGCGAAAAATTATCCGAACCGCGCCCCGCGGCGCCGTGCAGCCATAACACAATCGGATATTTCTTCGCGGCGTCGTAATCCTGCGGCACAAACAGGCGGTAAGCCATGGCCTCGCCGCTGGGGCTACGGTAGGAACCGGCCATGAATCCGGCAACCGCAGCATCCGGCGCTTGCGCAGCGTCGGCTCGCAGCGGAAACCAAAGAAGGAGAATTAAGAGAAAAAACCTGCGGCGCGCAAAACGATGCGCGGGATCAAGCATCAACCCAAAGCGCGAGCGCGGCGTTCGCACATTGCTCCAGTGTCTCTTGATCCATTGCGGAAAATGCATTCGCCTTCTCGCTCTCCACGTCAATTGTGCCGATGACTGGCGAATCCCGCGGATCCAGAATAGGAATGATGATCTCCGAAAGCGTGCTGCCAAACGCAGTCAAGTAACGTGGGTCGCTGCGCACATCACCGACAACAACGGGCGACTTCTCCCGAATCGCGGAACTGGTCAGTCCCTGGGTCACGGGAAACGTGGGATAGGCGGGCGCGCCCGCGCCGCTCCACGCCATGATCGAAACGAGCTCGGCGCTGACACCGTAAACTCCCACCCAACGATACGGACCAAGCGCGCGAATCGCGTCGGCGATTTGCCGCGCTCGCTCGGCACGCGCTCCCGCCTTTGACGTAGCGGAGCGAATCCTACTTAGCGTCTCTTCCATCGCCATTCCGCGAATAGTTCAGGACGTTCCGCGGCGGTTCCAGCCCGGCATTCAACTTAGGGTCGGGAATGGGAACGCCCGGCACCACCGGCAAGGGCAGCACGCCCGCCCAAATCGGCAGCGCGTAATCCTCTTCGTCGTCTTTCGGCGGGCCGGTGCGCACCTTCGCCGACACTTCCTCCAGCGGCAGCGCCAGCACCGACGTCGCTTTCAATTCCGTCTCCGTCGGCGGCCGGACATCGTTCCACCGCCCCCGCACAATGTGATTCGTAAACGCTTCCAGCACGCGATTCTTTTCGCCGCTATCTTCCACCGGCATCGCGCGGCCCAGCATCACCACCGACCGGTAATTGGCCGAATGATGGAACGCCGAGCGCGCCAGCACCAATCCATCCACCAGCGTCACCGTGACGCACACTTGCACCCCGCCGGCGAGCGTCCGCAACATGCGGCTGGCCGAAGAGCCGTGTAAGTAGAGCGTGTCGTCCACGCGCGCGTAATTCGTGGGAATCACGAATGGCTGGCCGTCCACGACGAATCCAACGTGGCACACGAATCCTTCGTCGAGAATCCGGTACACGGTTTCGCGATCGTATTTGCCGCGTTCGGGCAGGCGCTGAACTTTGGTGCGTGCTGTGGGGCTGAATGGCTCGGTCATGCATCGAGCGTAAATCGGCGCCGCATTCGCCGCAAGTGCCAATCTGGATGGGAGCGGTTCGCTCACAGAAGTTACTGTCGCGATGGCTCCGCAGCGGCCGCCGGCTTCGGCGGCGGAGCAATGTGCACCACGCGAAATCCTGTGTAGGCCGGATCCGCGGGGCGATACTGCGCCTTGCCATCGGCAGGACGATCCGCGCTCCCTCCCAGCGTCTTGCCCGAGCCGTCCGCGGCAACCACCCACTCCGCCACGTTTCCGCCGAGGTCGAACACCAGTTCCTCGCCTTCTTCGCCTTCAGCCGCGAAACTACCCACCTCGCGCAACAGCGGCGCATCTCCCGCCAATTCCTTGATCTTGACATCGAGCTTTTGCGCGTCCTCCGGATTGAGCGCGTAGCCCGCCCAATAATCCAGCGTATTCTCACCGCTACGCACTTTGTAGAAATCACTCGTTTCGCTGTCGTTCGGAAGCCGGTACGTCTCACCAGTCAAATCGCTCAACCATTTGCAATATGCTCGCGCCTGTTCCAGCGTGATGCCGTTCGCCGGATAATTTTCCATGCCTGCGTCGAACTTGTAGTCCTTGTCGAAAGCCACAAGCTGCGCCCGCGTTATTTCAAATCGTCCAATCTCGATGGCCCCGCGTTTAACCGTTTCGGGAATCAGCACATCCGGCGCGGGATGATCCGCCGTCGCAGGCGGATGAAACGCCACACCGTACCAAGCTCCGGACTTCCGCACCGTCGCGCGCCTCAACGCCACTTCCAGCGGCGAGCCCTTCTTCAGCGCTTCGTTTTCCGCTGGCTTGGTCTTGAACAAATACGTATCGAACCACGCGGCTTCCTCCTTCATCTTCCGCAGCTGGTGCGTCAACTTCCGCGGCCCGTGCGCTTCGCCCGGAAACAAAATAAATTTCACCGGGGCCTTGCCAATCGAATAAAGCGCGCGGTAGTGCGTCCAGCCCTCTTCCGTGGGCACTTGGCGGTCAATGGTGCCGAAAAAAATCAGCGTCGGCGTCTTCACCTTGTCCATTTTAAAGAGCGGCGATTTCTCCAGATAAAGCTGCGGATCTTCCAGCGGCGTTTTTCCAAAATAATAATGGTCAAACGATTCGCCGAAATCCACGTTGGCCCAATCGCTCAGCCACTCCACGTCTCCCGCGCCCACCACCGCCGCCTTGTAGCGGTCGGGATTCGTGACAGTCAACTGGATCGAAAGAATCGAGCCGTTGGACCAGCCCGCCGCGCCGATCTGTTCGGGATCCACATGGCCTTTGGCGATCAAGTTGTCCACGCCGCGCTCAATATCGGGGATTTCCAGCTCGTAATACTTTCCGCAGCAGATGGATTCCACGAACTTCAGCCCATAGCCGGTGCTGCCGTGATAATTCGTCTTCAGCACGAACGCGCCTTTCTGCGTCATCAGATTCGGCGCGTAGGCCCAGCGCTCGGACCATTGGTCGTGATCCGCTCCGGCCGGCCCGCCGTGCGTTGCCACAAGCAGCGGGTAGGCTTTGCCCGCTTTGTAATCGTCCGGATAGTAGAGGATGCCTTCTACATCATCGTCGTTCGCGCCCTTCCACTGCAAAATTTCTGTTTTCGCGATCGGCTTGTCCTTGAAGCCCGGATTCAAGGTCGTGATTTGCAATGGTGAACTGATTTTCGTCCCCTCCAGCTTCGCGCGAAAGAATTGCGTTGGCACACTGGCAGTGGAGTGCTCGTAGATCAGCGTCTTGCCGTCTTCGCCCAGGACGAAACTGAAATAGTGCTTCTCGTCGTCGCTGGCAATGGATTTGCGCGACCAGGCGGCGCCGTGGCGCGTGAAACGCACTGGCTTGGTGTAGACCCCATCCGCCAGCAGCGCGATGAACCCATCATTCGTCGCTTCCAGCGACCGCGCGAAGCCGCGGTCCCAATCGAGATTCACCTCGCTGGATTTTCCCGCGGCTAAATCGTAGAAATAAATCCTTTCGACGGTGGCCACCAGGAAGCGTGGATCGTCGGAATAGGGCGCGACCACGTAAAATCCCGAATTATCGCGCGCCCAGGCGATGTCAACCGGCTGGATGCGCTCGTTCGCGAAAACTTGTGTGCGTTCACCGGTCGCAAGGTTGACGATATACGTCACCGGCGGAATTTTCTGGTCCCACGCAAAGCTCAGTTCCCGGCGCGCCACGGCGACGGCTTTCTTCTTGTCGTGCGCAATTTCAAAGCGCTCGATCCAATCATCGTTGTCCGTCAGGCGCGTGACTTTCTTGTCCTTCACCGAGAATTTGTACAGCCGCACCGGCGCGCTGTGCGCCGTGTCGTCCACCACGTTCGAATCGTCCTTGCGCTCCTTCGTCTGCCGCTCGTAAAGCGTGGCATCCTCTTCAGCGCTGAAAATGACGGTATCGTTGTCCAGCCACTCGAATTGCCGGATGCCGCGCTCGAATTCCGTCACCGCCCAAGGCTCGCCGCCCGCGGCATTCAGCAGCCACAATTGCGTGGGCGCCAAGTCGGGTTTCGGCTTGGGGAGCGCGTGAGTGCTCATGTAAGCGATCGTCTCGCCCGAAGGCGACCAGCGCGGTTGCGACACTTCGTCCGTCCCGCGCGTGAGCTGCACCTCCTTGCCGTCATTCAAATTCGAAAGATACAAATTGCTGACGCGCAGATCCTTCTCTTTATCCGCCGTGCCCTTCACCCACAACGCAAATTTCCCGTCCGGCGAAATGCGGAACTGCCCTGCATCTTCCTGATCGATCACATCCTCCGCAGTCCAGCGATTTTTCTTGCCGGCGTCGGGCTTCTGCGAATCCGCGGCGGTAGTCTGCGCCGCCATGGCAGGCCCAAGAGGGAGCAATACCCAAGCGAAAAGGGCAACAGCACTCCAATTAAGTACACCAAGCTTTTTCATGCGATCCTCGAATTTCAATAGGCTTCAACGTGTTTGAATTGGACAGCGGGAAAACTATCACAGACTCGCGGGATGCGGGTAGCAGCGTCGCAGTCGGGAATTGCGTCGGCCTGTAACTGGTCAGCTAATCCGATATTGATGCATGCTAGGTGACACAGCTAGGCGGTCCATCATTACTGGTACACAAACTTATTCTTGCGGTAGTATGGCCTGTCTTTCAACCCGGTGGCGACATGCGCACGAGCGTAATTCCCATTGCTTTGATGGCAATGTGCAGTCTTATTTCCCCCGCAACCTGCCTGACGCAGCAACCTGTTGCGTCACCGAGCTCCGGCAATGAGAACGACCAGCTGAGCATCATCGCCGGGACGGTACGCAGCGCGAACACAGGCGAGCCGCTGAAGAAAGCACACGTGCTTTTGAATCGCCAGTCAGATGGATCGAATGAACACCCCTTAAGCGCGACCACCGATGCGACCGGTCATTTCTGCATCGACAAGATTCCTGCAGGCAAATACGACCTTGCGATTGAGCATGCGAATTACGTGTACATGCAATACGGCCAAGATCAGCCTGATCAACCCGGCGCGATCTTAAGCCTTGCACCGGGCCAAAAAATCACGGACCTGCTATTCCGTTTGCATCGAGCGGCGGTGATTACCGGGCGTGTCTTGGACGAGGATGGCGACCCGGTTCTCGACGTTTCCGTGACTGCCTTGGCTCACACCCTGGTTCGCGGAAAGGTTAAATCCCATTACCGCGCAAGCGAAAAGACGAACGATCTTGGTGAGTACCGAATTTACGGTCTTGAGCCCGGCCGCTATCTTGTCCTGGCCAGTCCGCCCAGAGTATCTCCTTGGCGGGAGCCGGATGAACAAGCTGCGTTTCTCCCGACATATTATCCCGGCACTACGGAGAGCGCTCGGGCCTCCACGATCGAGGTGAAGTCGGGCGATGAGATTACGGGCATCGATCTTGTTTTTGCGTCCAAGCTTCCGATTCGAACCTACAAGATTCGCGGCCGTGTCGTGAATTCCGTCACAGAAGATCCGGACGCCGGGATCATTGTGCTACTTTCGCCTCGTGGGAATCGAGAGATGGGTTTGATTGCAAATCAACAGCAGCGGGTTGTTGACAGAAAAACAGGAGACTTCGAAATCAAAGATGTTGTTCCCGGTGAATATATCGCGACTGCGATTTCGGTCGGAAGCGCCGAACGGCGCAGAGCGAAGCAGATCGTGAATGTGATTGCCAGTGATGTTGATGGCGTCTCATTGATGCTCACCCGAGGAATCGATATCCCCGTCCGAGTTACGTTGGAGGGAAAGGCCGCCGCTTCCGCGGATGTCACCGTTGCTCTCTATCCTTCAGCAGATGATGACGGTGCGAACTTCGCCGAGACGCGGCGAGCCTTCGCAAGACCTGATGGCTCATTTGTCCTGAAAGATGTCGGCGACGGGTCTTATTGGCTCAATGTTTATTCAAAATGCGAGGAATGCTATCTAAAGTCCGCTAGCGCCAATGGCGTCGATCTGCTGGAGCGGGGTGTGCAGGTTTCTTCGGGCGAGCCGCCTTCGCCAATCGCTCTTGTGTACAGCAGCAATTCTGGCACGCTGGCGGGAGCGGTCACGAATAAAGACGATCTTCCTGCACCGGGCGCTCTGGTGGTGCTTGTCCCGGATTCGAACTCCCATCAAAAACCCGAACGATACAAGACTTCGACCACCGATCAATACGGCCGCTTTGAGATTCGCGGCGTGCCGCCCGGGCATTACCATGCTTTTGCGTGGGAAAAGGCCGACGAAGATTCTTACGGCGATCCCGATTTTCTCCGTCCTTTCGAAAGCATGGCGGAATCCTTCGATGTCGCTGGCAACGAGCAGAAATCCGTGCAGCTCAAGATGATCGCAGCGGCGGATACAGCAAACTAATCCTGCCCGCTCTACCGTAAAACGCACTTGCTGACGCGCGGGATCATTCGTCTGGTCGCGCGAATTCAGCTAGAATATTTCCAGCAACGTATCGGAGCCAAAAACATGGCCATCAGCCGCGAACAAGCTCGCAGCGAACACACCGGCACGACCTCGCACGATCAATTCAGCGAGACGATTTACGGCGTGGTTTGCTCGACCTGCCACAATTACATTCTCATTGATAAGACGAATTGTCCGCCGTCGTGCCGCGAGCACGCAACCTGCCGCGCAGCCTACGCTTAGGCTTGGCGTGGAGCTTATGGAGCGTTCGCCCCTCTCGCTCGTAAGTCCGCCTTCACCTTCGCGCGAGTAACGCTCGGTGTTCGCCGGCATCCGCCCCAACTCTCGATTGACGCCCTGTTCGCGCTTGCGTACGATGCGCCACATGCGGCAAGAACGCCGTCCAGGAGCGCGCGTCGAAATATGAAATCACTCCTCAAAGTTATTCTGTGGACTGCCATCGCGCTCGCGGGCGCCGGCGCGCTCGCCGCCATCGCCTTCGAACGCCGCGAGCCGCTCAATGCCGTCTGGTTCGTGGTCGCGGCGCTCTGCACTTATCTCGTCGCCTATCGCTTCTACTCAAAATTCATCGCCGCAAAAGTCCTAGCTCTCGACGATACCCGCGCCACCCCCGCCGAGCGCCTGGAAGACGGCCACGATTTCGTGCCTACCAGCAAATGGGTTCTCATGGGCCATCATTTTGCCGCGATTGCCGGCCCCGGCCCGCTCGTCGGTCCCACGCTGGCCGCGCAATTCGGCTATCTGCCGGGAACGCTTTGGCTGATCGTCGGCGCGGCTCTCGGAGGCTGCGTGCAGGACTTCATCATTCTTTTCTGCTCGATTCGCCGCGACGGAAAATCCCTCGGCCAGATGGCGCGCGAGGAAGTTTCGAAGCGCGGCGGAATGATCGCGCTGCTCGCCGTTCTCGCCATCATGATTATTCTTCTAGCGGTCATCGCGCTGGTGATCGTCAAAGCGCTGAAAGAATCGCCGTGGGGAACCTTCACCCTGGCGATGACCATTCCCATCGCGCTGCTGATGGGAATTTACCTGCGCTATGTGCGTCCGGGTAGGGTTCTGGAGGCTTCGCTCGGCGGCGTCGCGCTGGTAATGCTGGCCGTCGTCTCCGGCCAGTGGGTGAACGCGTCGCCGGCATGGTCCAGCGCCTTCACGTTTTCCGGCCCCGCGCTGGCGATTGCCATCATCGCGTATGGCTACGCTGCGTCCGCGCTACCGGTCTGGCTGCTGCTCGCTCCGCGCGATTACCTCAGCGCGTTCATCAAGGTAGGCGCCATCGCCGCGCTGGCCATCGGCGTAATCTTCGTGCGCCCCACGCTGGAGATGCCCGCCCTGACGCGCTTCGTGGACGGCAACGGTCCCGTCTTCGCCGGGAAAATCTTCCCGTTCTGCTTCATCACCATCGCTTGCGGCGCCATCAGCGGTTTCCACGCGCTGATTTCTTCCGGCACCACGCCGAAAATGATCTTGCGCGAAAGCCACGCGCGCGCGATCGGCTACGGCGCAATGCTCATGGAATCTTTCGTCGGCGTGATGGCCATGATCGCCGCCTGTGCGCTGCAACCCGGCGTCTATTTCGCGATCAATAGCCCGGCAGGGATTGTGGGCAAGACCGCCGACGCCGCGGCCGCCACCATTCGCAGCTGGGGCTTCACGCTAGATCCGCAAACCGTGTCCGCGCTCGCGCAACGCGTCGGCGAACACACTTTGCTGGACCGCACCGGCGGCGCGCCATCCCTCGCCGTCGGCATGGCGCAGATTTTCAGCGGCACCATCGGCGGCGAGCGCCTGCTCAGCATCTGGTATCACTTCGCGATCATGTTCGAAGCGCTTTTCATTCTCACGGTGCTCGACGCCGGCACGCGCGTCGGCCGCTTCATGGTGCAGGAACTCGGCGGGCACGTCTGGAAACCGCTCGGCAAATCCGGTTCCACCGCCGGGATTCTGGGCACCAGCGCTCTGATGGTCGGCGCGTGGGGATATTTTTTGTGGCAAGGTGTGCAGGACCCGCTCGGCGGAATTAATTCGCTCTGGCCGCTCTTCGGCATCGCGAACCAATTGCTCGCGTGCGTCGCGCTGGTGGTGGCCACCACCATCCTGCTGAAAATGGGCCGCGCGCGATGGATTTGGGTGACGCTGGCGCCGATGGTCTGGCTGGTAGCCGTCACCATGACCGCCGGCTATCAGAAAATATTCTCCGCGAACCCGCGCATCGGCTTCCTCTCGCAAGCCAGTGCTCTGGCGGCGCAGATTACCTCCGGCGCGATTCCCGCCGAAAAAACCGCAGTCACCCAGCGGCTGATTTTCAATAATCGCCTGGATGCCGCCGTCACCGCTGTTCTAGCCGTGATGATTCTGGTGCTTCTCGTCGAAGCCATCGGCGAATGGATCGCAATTCTCAGCGGACGCAAAGCCGCAGTGCTGCATGAATCGCCATACGTCACGACGCGTTGGGCCGAGGGGGACTAGAATGGATTCCGCGCGGCGTGTACAGCGGCCTGTGCAACAGAACCATCGAGCACCGCATCTCTCTTTAGGTGGCAGGTTTTCGCGGCGTTCTCGGGAAAGCCCCCAGCGAGAAGCATTCGCACCGCGAAATGCCTTTCCCGTCGCCGAACTCGCGCACACCTCAGCAGCGAGAACGACCATGATCAGCCGACGCCTGGTAGGCACACTTTTTCTATCCTGGGCCTGTGCAGCTTGCCTTCAGGCGCAGGAGTCCGACCCCGCTCTCACTCATCGCCCCATTTCGACGCCGCCGACCGATGCTGCGAAGCCCGCGACGATTCCTCTGTCCGTGCCGATCGGCACGCCAATACAACTAGCGCTTGACGAAGAGGTTCGCATCCGGAAAGTTGGCCAACCTCTCAATGCGCACACCGTCGAGCCAATTTACGCGTTCGACAAGCTCGTGATCCCGGTGGGCACCGCAATCACGGGCGAAATCACGCGCATCGAGCCAGTCTCGAATGGGAAACGCACGCTCGCGGCGCTGGACGCCGATTTCACTCCGTCGCACGCAATTGACGTCACGTTCACGGAGCTGATTCTCGCCGACGGCAAGCGCATTCCGATTCACACCGTAGTCACTCCCGGCTCAGGCCAGGTGATTCGGTTCCTCACCGCAGCCAACCAAAAGGAACCCAAGGGGGTAAAGGACGAGGCGGCCGAAAAGGCCAAAGAGGCCAAGGAGGAAGCCAAACGCGAGTGGGATGCCGCGATGCAGCAAGTGAAGCAGCCCGGCAAATTTCACAAAGTCGAACGCTACCTCGTCGCCCAGCTTCCCATCCATCCGAATTACATTGATGCCGGCACGGTTTATTTCGCCGAGCTTCAAGAGCCGCTCGATTTCGGCGCCGAACCGCTGACGCCGGAAATGGCGGCTTCGCTGGGCGCGGCCCCTCCGCCGGGCAGTTTCGTGCGCACGCTGCTCACGACCCCGCTTAATTCCGCCAGCACTCCGAAAGGAGCGCCGGTGGAGGCGATACTTTCGCAGCCGCTTTTCGACGGCACGCGCCTGATTCTGCCGCAGGGCTGCCGCCTGCGTGGTTCGGTGGTTCAGGTGCAGCCCGCGCGCTACCTGAGCCGCAACGGCCAACTGCGCATGGTTTTCCACGAGTTGCTGCCGCCGGAGGGATCCGGTGGCGAGATCGTCGCGCAAAAAGTGGAAGCAAATTTGGAAGGCGTGCAAGCGGCCGCGGCAGACAACGTATCTCTGGACGCAGAAGGCGGCGCCCAAGCCGGTTCGCCGAAATCCCGGTACCTGCTGACGACCATATCAATCGGGCTTGCCGCCGTTTCCGCCGGAGTCGGTGGTGACTCCTTGGGTGATACCACCGAACGAGCCGCAGGTGGTGCGGGAGGTTTCAAGCTGATCGGTATTGCTCTGGGTGCCGGCATACATTCGCAGCCGTTTGGCATGGCCATGGGAGCACTGGGCGCGGCTAGATCCGTTTACGTCCATTTCATAGCGCGCGGCCGCGAAGTGGTCTTCCCCAAAAATACGGCCATGCAAATTGGCATCGGCGCGCGCCAATCGCCCGCACCGGCATCGTCTGGCGGAGGTGCGATCCAACAATGAACTCCACCCGAACACTGGCGATTCGCATCACGGGAAATATTTGGTCCTGGATCCGCCAGGTCAGCGGCGATGCGGCATACGAAAATTATCTGCGGTCCGCGCGCCGCGTCGCGGAAATGGCACGCGCCGGTTCCTGCACAGTGCACGCAGGCTGTTCAACGCATGCCACGTCCGCTCAAGTGCTCACGCGCGAAGAGTTCTATCTGCACGCGCTGCGGCGCCGCTATTCCACCGTCTCCCGCTGCTGCTGAGTACTGCAAATACTCGCCGCCTGCTAGCTGTTTCCGAGATACTCCACGTGGCAGTACGTTCCCAACCTCACGTTGTACGCCAGGTACCAGCCCACGTGATCGGGATCTTCATAGATCACGATTTGATCGGAATCCCACAGCCAGTCGCTGCAAAATCCGACGTCATACGGCGCAACGCTGAAGTAGAAGCCGCCGAACCAAAATCGCCCCGGCCCGCCGCCCGCCAGGTGCCACACGTGGCCTCGACCGAATCCCCCCGTGAAGTGCCCGTGCTCCCACGGATGGTCAAGATGGTAGTTTGCATCGCCGCGGCCGGTATCGTGCCCAACCCACTTCCCGTCCGAGTGAACGTGCGGCGCATTCGGATGCCCCTCTTTGTCCACGTAGGAATGATTCGCTTCGACGGGATGCCCAGCACCCTTCACCGGAGCCGGCCCGTGAGCCGGCGGGCGTGGAGCGGCCTCATGACCGCCTCCATGACCTTGCGCAAAAGCGGGAACGGAAAACAGCAACAACGCTGCTAGAACGCCCATAACGTTTTTCATTGTCACCTCCAAAATTAATTTACCACCGGTTGTCAAGGCCCGGCTGTCCGCGCCGGACGCCCGCAGGATAGCGCCCGCATGTGGCGCCGCACAACTCGATGAGACCAGTTTGGTTGCGATAGGTTTATAAGACAACGCCACGTACTTCGTTGACGGAACCGGCCGCCAACCCGTATAATTGGGGTTTCTCACTAGCTTCAGGAGGCAGCATGTACGCCGTAATTCGCACTGGGGGAAAGCAGTATCGCGTCGAGCCCGGCAAGACGATTCGCATCGAGCGGCTCGAAGGCAAAGTCGGCGGCAAGGTCACTTTTGACGAAGTGCTCGCCGTGCGCAACGACGACAAGAAATTCGCTTCTGGCGCGGACATCGCCAAGACCAAGGTCATCGGCAAGATCGTCGCCCAGGATCGCGGTCCGAAAATGCTCACTTTGAAGTACAAGACGGGCGGTCAGTACAATATCAAGCGCGGCCACCGGCAGAATTACACCTCTGTCGAAGTCAGCGACATCCAAATTTCGTAGGGGTTTGCCATGGCACATAAAAAGGGCGGCGGCTCATCCACAAACGGACGCGATTCGCACGGACAGCGGCTCGGCATCAAGCGCTTCGGCGGCCAGCTCGTAACCGGCGGCAGCATTCTGATTCGCCAGCGCGGCACGCGCTACCAGGCCGGCAAGAACGTCAGCCGCGCCAAGGACGACAGCCTCTTCGCCACCATCACCGGCGTCGTGCGCTTCGAAGACAAGGGCGCGCACGGCAAGTTCATCAGCGTCTTCCCGGCGGAAGAATCCGCGATCGGCGGCGCGGATCGCGCGGCGTCTGCAGCAGAGTCCGCGGCCGTTAACTAACGACTCGTTTTCCGATACGCGCTCGGTCTCCAGGGCGCGTATTTTTGTTTTTGCTCCCAACCCTGGCGTATGCTTTCTTCGAGCGACTCCAAATCAGGTGACCCGTGTTTGCGGATGAAGCCAAAATCTCCATCAAAGCCGGCGACGGCGGCAACGGCTGCGTCGCGTTTCGCAGGGAGAAGTACGTCCCGCGCGGCGGCCCTTCGGGTGGCGATGGCGGTAAGGGCGGCGACATCTACATCGAAGCTAACCCGCACGACAACACCCTCCTGCGCTACCGTTACAATCGCGAATTCAAAGCCGGCCGCGGCGGGCATGGCGAAGGCTCGAATTGCTCCGGCAAGTCCGCCGATGATCTGGTGCTCAAAGTTCCTGTCGGCACCGTTATTTTTGATCTGAATACCAACGAGCAGCTCTTCGATCTCACCCAACCAGGCCAACGTTTCCTCGCAGCTCGCGGCGGCCACGGTGGACGCGGCAATGGCAACCCTCATTTCGTCCGGCCCTGGCATCAAGCTCCGCGCGAACACGAAGATGGAAAGCCCGGCGAAGAACTCTCGCTGCGGCTTGAATTAAAATTGCTGGCGGATGTCGGTCTGGTCGGCTTCCCCAACGCCGGAAAATCCACGCTGATTTCGCGCATCTCCGCGGCGCGGCCGAAAATCGCAGCGTATCCCTTCACCACGCTCGAGCCGCATCTGGGTGTGGTTTCCGCGGATCCTGATGCCGCGCCGGGTCAGGGGCGCTCTTTTGTCGTGGCTGATGTCCCTGGACTGATCGAAGGCGCGCATGAAGGCGTCGGCCTGGGCACGCGTTTCTTGAAACATCTGGAGCGCACGCGCCTGATCGCGCATCTAGTAGACACCAGCGATGCGAACGATCGCGACCCGATCCGCGATTACGAAATCATCATGCACGAGCTGGCTTCGTTCAGCCCGGAACTGGCGGCGAAGCCGATGATCCTGGTGGCGACCAAGCTGGACGCCACCACCAACCGCGACCATCTCGAAGAGTTGCGCGCATTCGCCGCCGAACGCGGTTTGGAATTTCACGCGATTTCTTCACCGACCGGCGAAGGCATTGTCGAACTGGTTCGCGCGATGGCCGATGCGCTCGACCGCCTTCCCAAGCCTGGCGTGCCCGTTGAAACGCAGGAATCGCATGATGACGTGAATTTCACCACGCCTGTGTCGTCATCCGATTCGTCTAACGCAGAGCCCGAACCAGAAGCAGCCCACGCCGCCCCGCCCCGGGAGGAGAGTTGAGCCCGCAAGCCGCGCACAAACCGCACGGCTCCGCGCATCGCCGTTCCGTCGCGCTTTTTGGCGGCACGTTTGATCCTGTCCACTCCGGCCATATCGCTGTGGCGCAGGCGGCGGAGAAGCGCTTTCATCTCGACGCGGTTTATTTCGTGCCTTCCTCGCGCCCGCCGCACAAATCAAAACCCGCGCTGACTCCTTTTTTGCATCGCTACACCATGGTCGCGCTGGCCTGCGCGAATTATCCTGATTTTCAGCCGTCACTCGCCGAAGCGCCCACGGACGGCGCCACGCCGCCTGTTTTCTACACGTTTGATACCGTCCGCCGCTTTCGCCGCGAACATCCCGACGATCAGCTTTATTTCATTGTCGGCGCGGACCAGTTTCTGGAAATCCCCACCTGGAAAAATTACGAAGGCCTGCTGGATACTTGCGATTTCATCATCGCCAGCCGCCCGGGGTTTCGCATGGAGGCTTTGCGCCTGGTGATTCCTCCGGAAAAATTGGGCCGCACAAGAGCCGATGACCCCAATAAAATCGTGTTGCGCAAATCCACCATTCATTTGCTGACCACGGTTTCCAGCCACATTTCCTCCACCGAAATTCGTATGCGCCTCGAACGCGGCCAATCCATACACGGGCTTGTGCCCGCGCCCGTGGAGGGTTACATTCTGGGGCAGGCTCTTTACCGGTGACCCTTAACTCTCTCGATCCCGAAATCCTGCTGGCCGTGGAAGCCGCTCAGGAAAAACAGGCTCTGGACGTATCCGTCTTGAACCTTTCCAGCTCCGGCGCGTTCGCCGATTATTTTCTGCTCTGCTCCGGCTCCAGCCAGCCGCAGATTCAAGCCATCGGCGAAGCTATCGAAGAGAGGTTGCATCGAGCCGGCCGCCGCGTCGCGCATCGCGAAGGCAAATCCAGCGCCGAATGGGTGCTGCTCGATTACGGATTTTTCGTCGTGCACATCTTCAGCGAACGCGCCCGTCAGTATTACGACCTGGAGCGCCTGTGGCGCAACGCCGAGCGCATCGAGTTTCACGAGCCTAGCGGTCCGTCCGCAGCGCGCCCAAAATCCCACGATGAGCTGCACAACGAATCCGAAGGCAACGCCACGCAGCAATGAACGCGTCACAGAAGTCGTGGCACAGCCACTCCTGGCTGTGCTCTTCGCTTTCTTCGTGGAACAAAGCAATCGAAAACCCGAGGTTGCGGCCCTGCAAACTCCATTTGGGTGCGAGTAAGAGTCCATGAGCGCGACCGCTGAGATTCCCTGGATCGCGGCAGACCCCGCGTCCCGGCGTGTTCTGGAACTTGCAGAAAAAGTCGCCGGCGCCTCGACCACGGTGCTAATCACCGGCGAGAGCGGCACAGGTAAAGATCAGCTCGCCCGCTGGATCCACCAGCGCAGCCCGCGCCACGACGCTCCACTCCTGAAAATTGATTGCGCCAGCCTGCCTTCGGAACTCGTCGAATCCGAGCTCTTCGGCCACGAACGCGGCGCATTTACTGGCGCCGTCGCACGCAAACCCGGCCGCCTGGAAATGGCGCAGACTGGAACTATCGTCCTCGACGAAGTCGCCGCGCTCGCCCCCGGCATGCAGGCAAAACTTCTGCGCGTGCTAGAAGAGCGCACCTTCGAGCGTTTGGGTGGTACGGAAACTCTGCACATGGAAGCCCGCCTGATGGCCCTAACCAATACGGATTTGACCAAGGCCGTCGCCGTCGGACGTTTCCGCGAGGATCTTTTCTTCCGCCTCAACGTGCTCTCCATTGTCGTCCCACCGCTGCGCGAACGCCGCGCCGATATTCCGGAACTCGCCGCGCATTTCCTGGCGCGCCTCGGCCCCGTGCACGGCCACCCGGACGCCACGTTCGATCCTTCCGCGCTCCGCCTGCTGGAATCCTACGATTGGCCAGGAAATATTCGCGAGCTGAAGAACGCCGTGGAACACGCACTGGTATTCACGAAGCAGCCGCTACTGCGCGCCGAGGATTTCCCGGAAATTGTAAGCGCCGGCAGCAGCGGCGAAGGCCGCGGCGGACCTCTGCGCTCGCTGGAAGACCTCGAACGCGACGCCATCAAGGCCACGCTCGATGCCACGCACTACAAAATTGGCCGCGCCGCCGAAGTCCTGGGCATCAGCCGCAAAACGCTGCTCGAGAAACGCAAGAAGTTCGGACTGTTGTAGCGCCGGTGCCTCGCCGGCTTTGTTGCAGTGATTGCTGCACAGCAAGAATTGCCGCACTTGCGATGCTTGCGAATGCAGGGGCGGGTCTCAGACCCGCCCCCACCCCATAACGCGTGTTCGCTAAATGAAAATCCGACTCATCATGCTCGGCAAAACCCGCCGCGAAGAAGCACGCGCCATGGTGAACGACTACGTTCAGCGCATCCAGCACTACGCCGAAACCGAAATCAGCGAACTGCGCGACGCCGGTCCCGCCGCGTTGCGCAAACTAAAAGTGGACCCATCCGCCACGGTCGTACTGCTCGACGCCGCCGGAAAGCAATTCACTTCGCAGCAATTCGCGCGCTGGCTGGGCGACCTGCGTGATCGCGGCACCCGCGAACTCGCCTTCCTCTGCGGCGACGCCGAAGGTTTTCCTGCGGAACTGCGCTCCAGCGCCAAACAAAAAATCTCGCTCTCCACGCTCACGATGCCCCACGAATTTGCGCGCGTCATCCTCGCCGAGCAAATCTATCGCGCCTTCGCCATCCTCGCCGGCCATCCGTATCCAAAATGAAGTAACGATCGAGTTGTCAGCCGACGCCATGGGAATGGCACGCCGTGCCGGGCATTTCGTAGGGGCGGGTCGCAGACCCGCCCGCTCCTGCGGACACGCAGACTTTGGAATCGTTCGTGGACCAGACTGTGGGAGAATATCCGGACCATGGCCATCAAAATCACGCACGACGCCGGCGCGCCAACCGCCTCCATCGAATTCATGATCACGCAGCCGCTGCCCGATTACGATCTGGAGGAAGTCGAAGCGCCCATCCCGCGCGACGTGGATCCGATGCTCGCTTCGCAAGGCTTCAAGGATTTGCTCGATGAGACGCGAACCATCCTCGACCGCGAGTTACCCGCCGCCAATCTTGAAATCGCCCAGCTGACGGGCGCGATCTGCCATGACAAATCCGTCCACCGTCCGGGAATCTGGCTCGTCCTGCGCGAACGCGGCGCCGGCAAGGAAATGTCCGCCGCGGCAATGCAACACGTAGCCCGCCTAGCGGAAACCATCCGCTCAACCTTCCGCCTTTCGTAATCGCAAAAAAAAACCGCAGAGCCGCCGAGGACGCTGAGAAAGTCCGTCCGATAATTGTCGGGCACTCTCTCCGTACTCTGCGTCTCTGCGGTAAAAGCTTCAGCCAAGCTTCAATCCCGCCGCTACTTCGCCTCCGAAATTTCCACCGACGCCCGCGTCGTCTCCCAATCCATGCGCAAAGAAGCGCCATTCCCCAATTTATCCACCGCAATCGTGAAATTCTCCACCGCCGCCGGCAGCGACGACACCTTCATATCTGTACGAGCCAGATCCTGCGCTTCCCCGGCATAGTTGGTACCCCACAGCGGCCCGCCCTTATCGTTCTTCGTCGTCTTGCTGACAATCAGCGTCCATTTATCCGCGTTCGGAATCGTGAAAAGCGTATAGGTTCCCGCTGGCACGGTCTTGCCTCCCACGGTTATCGTCGTGGTCGTGGTCAACGTCGTCGCTTCATTCGCCCCGGCGCGCCACACTTGCCCGTAAGGAACCAGCCCGCCGTAAATCTTCCGCCCTTTGGCGCGCGGGCTCGAATAATCCACAGTGATGGTCTTCCCGTCGGCGAAACTAAACTGCACTTGCCCCGGCGGGCTAGGCCGTTGACTCTTGTCCTGCTGTCCGACGGTACAGGGCGCCAATACGCTGGCGCTCAATAGAATCGCGCTACACAATCCCAAGAATTTCTGCATGTCATTTCCTCCTGATCAAACCACAGTTAGTTTTTTGCGATCCCTGAGACCTCGCACATCATATCTGAATTTCTCATTGAGCGGCATCATGAGCGTGCCTGCGCACGACTCCGGGTCATCCTGGTACATCATGTTATTTTGACGCGTCATTTTGAGACAGCTCGCCGGCTTCCACTACGAAAACCCTCAATTTCTCCAGTTCTTGCGGGGTTTCAGCCGTGCTAACCAACACTGTGAATCCCCGCTGGGTATTACAGAACTATTACAAACACGCTCGCCGCCGCCTGCTACTCTAAGGGGGTTGTGGACACCACAAAGAACCAACCAGAGGCCCCCATGACCCAGTCACTCGAAGTCCTGAAGAAAACATCGAAGAGCAACGGTGAAATTAACTGGGTCACTTCGATTTTCATGGGCCTATTCCACGTGGGCGCTATCGCCGCTCTGTTTTTCTTTTCCTGGAAGGCGTTTTTCGTCGCCATTATTCTCTGGTGGGTCGCCACCAGCCTGGGCATCGGCATGTGCTATCACCGCCTGCTCACGCACCGTGGCTACAAAGTCCCCAAATGGCTGGAATACGCGCTGACGGTTTTTGCCACGCTCGCCCTGGAAGGTGGCCCGATCTTCTGGGTAGCCACGCATCGCATTCACCACAAATACTCCGACCAGGAAGGCGATCCGCACTCCCCCGTGGACGGCACCTGGTGGGCGCACATGGGCTGGATCCTGACGGGTAAGTCCATGCATCACGACACCACCACGCTCTCGCGTTACGTCCCCGACCTCGCCGAAGACAAGTTCCACGTCTGGATCACCAAATATCATTACGTGCCGATGATCGTTCTCGGCCTCCTGCTGCTCGCATTTGGCGGCATCAAATTCGTCCTCTGGGGGATTTTTCTGCGCACGGTGATCGGCCTGCACTTCACCTGGCTGGTGAATTCCGCCACGCACAGCTGGGGCACGCGCCGCTTTCAAACCCGCGATCTATCGACGAACAGTTGGTGGGTGGCGCTGGTCACATGGGGCGAAGGCTGGCACAACAATCACCACGCGCATCCCGTTTCCGCGCGCCATGGCCTCGCATGGTACGAAATTGATTTCAACTGGTACGTGATCTGGACGCTGGAGAAAATCGGCATCGCCAAAAAAGTCTACACCGCGAAAATTTCCGAAATTAAGCGCGCCAATCAAGCCGTCGTCGCCAAAACTCTTACACGCGAAAACCCCCGCGCCCTGGCTCCCGCCGAGCTGTAGGTTCCGTCGCACCATGCCTGTGCCCGCTCTGGCAAAGGTAGGGGCGCTGCTTGCTGCGCCCCAGCTTGCCAAGCCGCAAACTCAGTAACGCACCTTCTAGAGCACGCCATCTCGCACGCCCCCGCAGCTTCGCGGTACAATCCCCGTTAGACACCGTGCAAATCGCGAGCCGCAGAAAAACGATCGCCTTCTTCGTCGTGCTGGGCTGCTCTCTGGTAGCCCTCGCCATAGCCCTCACCGTCGGCTGGACCATCCTCAACTGGCGCGAAGGCGTCCTGCTATTTTTCGGCGTGATTTTTTTCGCCGCGATCATCGCCGGAATGATTCTCAACACCATCTTCCTCGTCCGCGAAATCCGCCGCAACGAACAGCACGACAGCTTCATCAACGCCGTAACGCACGAACTGAAAACCCCTATCACCTCCATCCGCCTGTATCTGGAAACGATGCAGCGCCGCGAAATAGACGAGCCGCAGCGGCAGCAATTTTATAATCTGATGCTCCTCGATACCGATCGCCTCCTCGGAACCGTCGAGCAAGTGCTCAAAGCCGGCGAAGCCAGTTACCGCCGCGGCAAGCGCCACCACGTGGAGCTGGATTTCACGGAACTCGTGCGCGAATCCATCGAGCTTGCGCGCGTCCGCCATCACCTGTCGCCCGGCGTCCTGCATTTCGATCCCATCTCAGCCAATGCTGCGCCCGTCCTGCTGCGTGGCGATCCCGCCGAGCTGCGCACCGCCGTTTCCAACCTGCTCGATAACGCCGTGAAATATTCCCGCGACCAGGTGGATGTCGCGGTGCGCATCGAAGCTCCGGACGATGAAAACATCGCGCTGCGCGTCACCGATCGCGGCATCGGCATCCCCGCGCCAGAACTCAAACGCATCTTCAAACGCTTCTATCGCGTTCCCGGTCGCCCCAGTTTTCAAGTCAAAGGCACCGGCCTCGGCCTCTTCATCGTGCGCGCCGTCGCGCGCGCGCATGGCGGAAAAGTTTACGCCGCCAGCGAAGGCGAAGGCCGCGGCTCCACTATTTCGCTGGAATTGCCGAGGAATGTCGCATGAGCCGCGTGCTGGTTGTCGAAGACGAAGCGCACCTGGCCAAGGGGCTGCGCTTCAACCTCGAAGCCGAAGGCCACTCCGTCGAAGTTTCGGGCGACGGTGAAGCAGCCCTGGAGCGCCTGGTCGCTAAGAACGAAGATTTCGACGCCGTCGTGCTCGATGTCATGCTCCCTGGCAAAGACGGCTTCGCCGTCGTCTCCACCTTGCGCAAGGCTCACAATTACGTTCCCGTGCTGATTCTCACCGCGCGCGGCCGCCCAGAGGATGTTCTGCAGGGATTCGCCGCCGGCGCCGATGACTACTTGCCCAAACCCTTTCAGCTGCCGATTTTTCTCGCCAGGCTGCAAGGCCTGCTGCGCCGCAGCCAGTGGCTCATCGCGGAAAAAACTACAACAAAGAATCGCGTTGCGAATGGAAAAGAAGCCGCCGCGAACTCCGCGTCCGATTCGGACGTATTTTCCTTCAACGGGAAGACGATCGATTTCGGAACGCTGGAACTGCGCGTCAACGACACTACGATCCAACTCACGCTCATGGAAGCGAAACTCCTGCGCCACCTGATTCGCAGCAAAGGCCGCACCGTCTCGCGCAAATCCATCCTCGAAGACGTCTGGGGCCTGCACGAAGACACCGACACCCGCGCCATAGACAACTTCATCGTCCGCCTCCGCCGCTACATCGAAAAAGACCCCTCCAAGCCCAAACACCTCCTAACCGTCCGCGGCGTCGGCTATCGCTTCCTCGCTTAGCCCGTCTCTGTCCCTCTACGTCTTCTCCATCCCTTGCTCCAGCGTGGTTTTTCACATAAAGTACGTGTATATGGATTACTTCGGCATCATCACTATGGAGCCCGGCAAACGCGGCGGTAAACCGTGCATTCGCGGCTTGCGTGTCACCGTGTATGACGTGCTGGAGAATCTCGCCAGTGGAATTACGCACGCGGAGATTTTGCGAGAACTCCCGTATTTGACAGAAGAAGACATCCGCGCTTGCCTCGCCTTCGCTGCTGATCGCGAGCGAAAATTGGAAATACGTAAGGCGTGAAGCTTCTCCTCGATGAAAATCTTTCTCCCCGCTTAGCCGAGGCGCTCGCAGACATACATCCTGGCTCAAGCCATGTTCATCAATGTGGATTGGGTAGTTCGGATGACGCAACAATTTGGGATTACGCCAAAACGAACGGATTCATAATCGTTTCCGAAGATTCGGATTTCGAAGAAAGAAGTGTGGTTTTGGGTTCTCCACCTAAAGTGATCTGGCTCCGTACCAGCAATTGCGCAAGCGCGGACGTTGAGAATCTGCTGCGAACAACATTCTCAATCGTGCGCCGCTTCGTCAACGATGACAAAGAAACCTGTCTGGTGCTGAATCGTCAAGAGCAGACCAAGTAGCGACGCAGCAATTGCTTGGTGCTCTCTATTCTGAACTGCAACTCGTAAGGAACTCTGAGTATGCCCGAAGGCAAAGGACTGCTGATCGTTTACACCGGGCCGGGCAAGGGCAAGACCACTTGCGCGCTGGGCACCGCTTTTCGCGCCGTTGGCCAGGGCATGCGCGTGATGATGGTGCAGTTCATCAAGGGCTCTTGGCACTATGGCGAACTCGACGCCGCGAAAATGCTGGGCGACGATAAATTCGAAATTCGCCCCATGGGCCGCGGCTTCGTGAAAATTGGCGGCGCGCAAACCGATCCCGAAGACGTGAAAATGTGCGCAGAGGCCTGGGAATTCGGCCGCGCGCAGATTTACAGTGAAAAATACGACCTGGTCGTACTCGACGAGATCAATTACGTGATTGGCTATAAAATGCTGGATGTCGAGCGCGTCGTGGAAGCGCTTACCCAGCGTCCCGAGCGCGTGCACGTAATCTGC
The DNA here is from genome assembly GCA_963786205.1 of uncultured Acidobacteriota bacterium. Classification (GTDB taxonomy): domain Bacteria; phylum Acidobacteriota; class Terriglobia; order Acidiferrales; family UBA7541; genus Palsa-295. The sequence goes on along the minus strand of CAWAYG010000004.1, from coordinate 666,619 downwards.
ACGGGCCGAAGCGCGCATCCTAAACTGATCGAAGCCGCCGACCTGGTAACCGAAATGCGCGAAGTAAAGCACCCGTACACCAAAGGCATCCTGGCGCAGCGCGGAATTGATTACTGATTCCAACGAACCAACGCCGGAACGACAGCGTCTATTTTTTAGCTTTCAACTCCTAACTATGAACTGTTAACTTCGTAAAGGGCCCTCGAGCCCAAAAACCCCAACCCATGGCCTGGTTCAAGCGCGAAAAAAAACCGATCGAAAATCCCACGCCGGCCGAAGAACGCCGCGTCCACACCGAAGGTATGTGGACAAAGTGCAACTCCTGCCGCGCCATCATTTGGAAAAAAGATCTCGAAGCGAATTGGGAAGTCTGCACCAAGTGCGACCATCATTTCCGCCTCAGTTCGCGCCGCCGTCTGGAAATGCTGCTCGACGAGGAGCCGTGGATCGAACTCGACGCGGACCTCGCCTCCAGCGACCCGCTGCAATTCACCGACACCAAGCCCTACGCGCAGCGCCTGAAAGAAGCGCAGCGCAAGCTCAACATGAAAGACGCGATCATCACCGCCGAAGGCCGCTTGAACGGGCGCCCCGTCGTCTGCTGCGCGATGGAATTCGGTTTTATCGGCGGCTCGATGGGCGCCGTGGTTGGTGAAAAAGTCGCGCGCGCGATAGACCGCTCACTCCAGCGGAAAGAGCCGCTCATCGTCGTCTCCTGCTCGGGCGGCGCGCGCATGATGGAAGGCGTCGTCAGCCTGATGCAGCTCGCGAAAGTTTCCGCAGCGCTCGGACGCCTCGACGAAGCGAAGCTCCCTTTCATTTCCATACTCACCGATCCCACCACCGGCGGCGTCACCGCCAGCTATGCGATGCTGGGCGATCTGAATATTGCCGAGCCGGGCGCGCTGATCGGTTTTGCCGGCCCGCGCGTCATCGAACAAACCATCCGCCAGAAATTGCCTGAAGGCTTTCAGACCGCCGAATTCCTCCTCGAGCACGGTTTCCTCGACGCCGTCGTCCCGCGCAAGGAAATGAAGCCCTACATCAGCCAAGCCCTCGACTTCTTCGTCGGTTAATCCCATGACGTACGCAGAATCCGTACGCGCACTGCTTTCCTTGGGCCGGGAACTCGCCGCTCCGCAACAAGCTCGCGTCCAGAAATTTGGCCTCGCGAATATTACGCTTCTCGCTGAAGATCTCGGCCAGCCTCAGCGCTCCTCCCCCTGCGCCCACATCGCGGGGACCAATGGCAAAGGTTCCACGGCCGCGATGCTCGAATCCATCCTGCGCGCTGCGGGGTTGCGCACTGGTCTGTACACTTCGCCGCATCTGGAGCGCGTCAACGAACGCATCCGCATCAAGGGCGAAAATATTTCGGATCAGGATTTCGCCGCGGCCTGGTCGCGCGTTCACTCTTCCATCGAATCGTTGATGGCCTCGGGAAGACTCACGGCACACCCCACTTTCTTCGAATGCGTCACGGCCATTGCTTTTCTTTCTTTCGTCCAACACCCAGTGGATTTCGCCATCTACGAAGTCGGCCTCGGCGGACGCCTCGATGCCACCAACATCGTCGAACCGGAAGTCGCCATCATTACTCCCATTGATTTCGATCACGAAAATTTTCTCGGCCATTCCATTGAGGAAATCGCCGCCGAAAAAGCCGGCATCATCAAGCCCGGCGCGTGGGTAGTCAGTGCCAGTGAACGCCAGGAAGCTCGCGCGGTGATTGCCCGACGCTGCGCCGAAATGGACGCGCGCCTCGTGGAGGCGGACGCAACAGCCCGCGCTGAAGACGTGCAAACCTCGGACGGCCTCTATCGCGCGGTCGCGGCATTTACGAACTCGCGCAAACAACTCACCCTCGCTCCGTCGTTGCCCGGGCGCTTCCAGATTCGCAACGCGCTCACCGCCGCCATTGCCGCCCGCCTGCTAGCGGAACGCGGATTCCCACTGCCCGACGCAGCCATCGAACGCGGCATCGCCACCACAAATTGGCCCGGCCGCCTGGAACGGCTCGCCACTCACCCCGATCTCTACCTCGACGGCGCGCACAATCCCGCAGGCGCCCGCGAATTACTCAAATTCTGGCAGGAAAATTATAGCGGCCGCCGCATTTTCCTCGTTTACGGAGCGATGCGCGATAAGGCGGTGGACGAGATCTCCGGCCTACTTTTCCCTCACGCCGCAGCCGTCATCCTTACGGAACCACACCAGCCACGCGCAATTTCCGCGCCGCTGCTCGCTGAAATGACCAGCCACGACGCGAGAGAAACCATCATCGCCCGTGATCCCGGCAAAGCCCTCGAAGCCGCCCTGGAACTGGCTGGCCCGCAGGACGCCGTGTTCGCGACCGGCTCGTTATACCTGGTGGGCGAATTGCGCGCCTACTGGGCCAAACGCGCGGCGAAGCAAAGCTCTGTCGCCGGCCGGAATTTGTCCTCCGGGAGGTAGTAGTCTTCTCCCGAAGTTCGTAGTTTCCTCCAGCAATCCGTAGCGCGCTTCTGCAAATTGCAGAATCGCCGCTGTTGCGCCTCACGTTCTCCCAAGAACGAGCAAAGTTGCCAATTACGAACACGCCGAGCGTCCCATCCACGAACATGGTTTCCCACCTGCGCACGGCTGAAATATTGTTTCTAAGAAACAAGACTTTTTGTGAACAACTCACCCATTTTCTTCGTTTATCTAGCAGTTGCCACGATGCAAAACGGCGGCTCGTACGTCTAAGGAAATCAAGCAGGAGGGCCCTATGAAGCAGGATGCGAGAAGGCAAAAATTGGAATCTTTCGGTCGTGCGCCGGCCTTGTTGTCTGCCGCGCTCCTCCAATTTCCCAAGAAAATGTGGATCTATAAACCGGCCAACGAGCGCTGGAGCATCCACGAAATTATTCTGCATCTCGCCGATAGCGAGGCCAGCGCCTACGTGCGCTGCCGTGCCTACATCGCGGAACCGGCCGCCAGCCAAGCGGCAAAATTCAGCGCCTCGCGCTGGGCTGGTTCGCTCGGATATTTTCACCAGAGCACGCGCGAAGCCCTCGAAATTATTCGCCGCCTCAGAAAAATGACGTATCAACTGCTGATCGCCCTGCCCGAGGAAGTTTGGGACAGCACCGTCACTCATCCGCGCGACGGCGCCATCAGCCTCGATCGCTGGGTGGATCTGCAGGAACGCCACATCCCTCACCACATCGAACAAATGCGCCAGAACTACGAGACCTGGCTCAAGACGCATCCTCCCAGACGCCGCCCTTCGTCCCTGCGCGCAACGGGAATTTCGTCGAGCGCGATCTCGATGTCAGCAGGAATCTGCTAGCAACGCGAATCGGCGCGGGACCTAGAGAGAGATCTGCTTTTTGCGGATGAGCCACGCGACCTACCCAATTGTCCCGCTCTGGCATCGGTCGTCACCTGGCTCCCCAATCCCTTGGTACCCCTTGCCCCTGCTCGGTCAACGAGAGAGAATGAGTCACGCTGTGGTGCTCGTTCGTTAGCTGTGCCCAGCCTGAAACGGGGGAGGATAGCCGTGGCGGAAAACCAGACACCAGAACAGAAGAATAACTTGATCATCCGCGTGCCGTTGTCGTCGGATGGCTACGTCTCGATTTATTTCTCGAGCAACGATGGCCGCCTGATGAGCGAGCGCGAGTGGTGGCATCTGAAACAAGTCATCGAACTGGCGAGCAAGGCCTTCGTGAAGCCGGAAGAGCGCGCACAGGCCGCCGCAGCCGGCGCATAAAAAACGCAGCCTCAAATTACGAGCGGCAAATCAGCGTCGTGAACGTCCGCTCGTTTGATCGTTTGACGGTCCAAAATCGGATAAGGAGTAGCGATGTACCCTGAAGAATTGCTTGTAGGGATGCGCCAGGAACTAACGAGCATCGGTTTTCGCGAATTGCGCACGGCACAGGATGTGGACGCGACTTTGCAGAAGGAACAGCGCACCGTGCTCGTCGTAGTGAATTCCGTCTGCGGATGCGCCGCAGGCCGCGCTCGCCCCGCAGTCGCCATGGCCCTGACGCACCAGGCGCGTCCGGAAATTCTCGCCACCGTTTTCGCCGGCCAGGACCGCGAAGCCACCGAACAAGCACGCAGTTACTTCACAGGCTACGCCCCGTCGTCCCCTTGCATCGCCTTGCTGCGCGACGGCAAAGTCGCCTTCATGCTGGAAAGGCACGCCATTGAAGGCCGCGACCCGCACGCCATCGCAGCCGATCTCACGCGCGCCTTCGACCGCTTTTGCACCCCGGTCGCGGGACGCGTAACACAGTAGCTGGATCGCGCTAGAAAGTCGCGCGCGTCAATAGCTCTCAAGCCGCAGCGCCGGGTTTAGGAATTCTCCCGCCAGATCCGCCAGTAAACTCTAGCCCCGTGCCCCGTCCGTGTGATCGGCCGTTTACCAGAACGCACTAAGTCGAGCGGCTGGTGTGTCACCGGTGCCAAGGTCAGGCTACCCTTTGTCTTGGGAGCAGGTCATGATCTGCACCGCTTGCGGAGCAAAGCCCACAGAAGGCAAGCCATTTTGCAGTTCCTGCGGCCGGCCGCTCGTAGGTTTTTCTGTAGGCCGTGTCGCCGCTCAACCTCCCGCACCCGATTTTTCGCCGGCGATTTCTCCCGCGGAATCTTCCGCGCCCCATTCACCCGCACAATACGCCGGCTTCTGGCTCCGCGTACCTGCGGCAATCATCGACTTGATCATCCTCGCGATCCCCCTCGCCATGGCCGTTTCCTACTTATCCGTAGCGATGGGCAGCTGGCGCGCTTTCTTAAGCCTCCATCCCGGGCAATCGCCGGAAGAGATTGTCGCAGCCTTCGGCAGGACGTACCTGTTCGCGATTCTTTGCTTCTTCATCGTCAGCGGCTGGCTCTACTTCGCGTTCTTTGAAAGCTCTGCTTGGCAAGGCACGCTCGGGAAGAAATTCACAGGCCTGCGTGTGGCCGACCTCCGCGGCAATCGCGTGACGTTCGGGCGTGCCAGCGGCCGATTCTTTGGAGGACGCTGCCTGGCCCACGCTCCGTTCATCGGCTCCCTCTACATCGCGATTGATTGCATCTGCGCCGGACTAACTTCCCGCAAGCAGGCCCTTCACGACATCTTTTCCGGCTGCCTCGTCCTCCGCAAGAACGAGGGCCTGCTATATCGCGAGTAGTTGGCCGCGAAAGTTCTCCGGCGAAATGCGTCTGCCGCTAACAGAACACAAGATTGCCGTGCCCGCCGCGCAATGGTAGGATGACACCTCATGAGCCCGGCGCCAGCCCAAAAAATTCGCGTAGGCATCCCCTATCGCACTAGAAAAGAAGAACTTAGCAGCAAACGGGACGCCTACGACAAATACGTCGCAGCCGTCGCAGCCCACGCCGCCGAACCCGTCGAAATCTCGCTCGGCCTCTCTCCTTCGGAATTGCAGCAACTAGCGCAAACGCTCGACGCAGTAATCCTTCCAGGCAGCCCCGCGGACGTCGAGCCTGCGCTCTTCAACGCCACGCGCCATCCGAAGACCGCCGAATCCGACGCCGACCGCGAGCGCACCGATTTCGCGCTGCTCGGCCATGCCGTCACCGAACACAAGCCCGTCCTCGCCATCTGTTACGGCGTGCAAAGCCTCAACGTTTTCCTGGGCGGCGCGCTGGTGCAGGACATTCCCAGCGCGATCCACACTAAAATCCAGCACGCATGGACTGGCCACGAAGGTCCCGAGCCGCAGCACGACATCACGCTCGATGCCGGTTCCCGCCTCGCCCAACTGGCCGGCGCAAGCCAAGCGCGCGTCAACAGCTCGCATCACCAATCCGTGCTGCAACCGGGCAATAATCTTCGCGTGGTAGCGCACGCGCCCGATGGCGTGATCGAAGCAGTCGAATGGACCGGCGATGCCAATTGGATCCTCGGCGTGCAGTGGCATCCCGAACGCATGGTCGCGTCGGACGAGCTGTCGCAGTCATTGTTCCGCGAACTGGCAGCCGTCGCGCGCAGAGCGCCAGTGCATTCGTAGCCGCGCAAAACCATGCGGCAGTGCAGCAGCTGCCAGTTCATGCAAGGTTTCAGATTTTGCTTTCAACTTTTAACTGTGAGTTTTTAGCTTTCAACTCTGAACCAATCTCGGCACGCCATTCATCGGGGGACAAATGATTTCGCTCGCAGGCAAGGCCGCACTAATCACCGGGGGCTCCCGCGGCATCGGAGCCGCCGCCGTAAAACTCTTCGCGCAAGCCGGCGCGGACGTCGTCTTCAATTACCATCGCAGCAAGGAAGCAGCCGCCCAAGTGGAGCAGGAAGCCCGCAAGCACGGCACGCGCATCGAATCTCTGAAAGCCGACCTCGGCAAAATGGCCGACGCCAAAAAACTCGTGAGTTTCACCCGCGAGCGCCTCGGCCGCATTGACATTCTCGTCGCCAACGCCGGCATCTGGAACGAACAAGACGCGCCCATCGAAAAAATGACCGAGCGTGAATGGGACGAAATGATTCAGATCAACCTGAAGAGCGTCTACTCCGTGATTCACTTTGTCGCGCCGCACATGATCGCGCAAAAAAGCGGAAAAATCGTCGCCATCAGCTCCACCGCAGGCCAGCGCGGCGAAGCGCTTCACACCCACTACGGTGCCAGCAAGGGCGCGATCATCAGTTTCGTTAAGGGCCTCGCCAGCGAGCTGGGTCGCTACAACATCCTGGTAAATTGTGTCGCGCCCGGCTGGGTGGATACCGATATGTCCGCCTCTGTGCTGCGCACTAAGAACGGATTGAAATCCGCGATCCTTCCCATCGCGCTGAAGCGCGTCGGCACTGCCGAAGAAATCGCCGGCCCCATCCTCTTCGCCGCTTCCGACCTGGCAACCTTTATCACCGGAGAAGTGATCAACGTTAATGGAGGCTCGGTCCTCTGCGGCTGATTTCGCCACCCATGAATTCGCACGCAAGGAATTTTCATAGCATGATCACGCGCATGACCATCTTTCGCACCATCGCATCGTCGTTGCTGCTCGCATGCGTCTGCCTTGCCGTTTCGCCGCGCGCCTTCGCGCAAGACGATACCGTTCTGCTCCCCGAACAGAGTGCCGCGAAAGCCAAGGAAATCCTGCAGCAGGCCATTGCCGCGCTCGGCGGCCCTGCCTACCTGAATGTCCATGATGTCACCTGCGAAGGTCGTCTCAGCCAGTTTGGCCATTCCGGTGAACTCAACGGCTTCGGGCATTTTGCTGACTACGCCCAGCCGCCGCTGAAAGATCGCACCGAAAATCTTCCCAAGCGCAACATCATATCCGTCTTCAACGGCGACAAAGGCTGGGAACTCGATCGTGGCGGCGTCTCCGAAGCCACGATCACGGACCTCGCCACCTTCCAGGAAGATACGAAGAAAGACATAGACAATATTCTGCGCAGTCGCATTCATGAACCTGGCATGATTTTCCGTTACGGCGGCCTCGACGTGGTGGACTACCAGGAATCCGACTGGGTCGAACTGGTGGATAGCGACAATCGCACCTTCCGCATAGCCATAGCCCGCACCACCCATCTCCCCGTCCGCAAAGTCGTGGACACGCGCAATGCCAATACACGCATGCGCACCGAGGAAGTCGAATACTACTCGAACTATCACCCCATCAACGGCATCCAAACCCCGTATCAAATCACCCGCGAACGCAACGGCATCAAGGTCTATCAGGTCTTCTTCGACAAGTATGAGTACAACACGAGCCTCCCCGACTCGCTCTTCACCAAGGAATCCCTCGACGAACGCTGGGCCAAAGTCGGTAAGAAAGAAAAACCATCCAAAAACAATCCCAGCAACAAAAACAACGACAAGAACTGACGATACGACAAGCGTCGTCATCCTGCCTGAGTAGCGCCGGCGTCACGCCGGGTTTTTTTGCCTTTGACGTTGTGGCGGCCGCCTGCTTTTCTAGGCGGGCGTAGTTGACTCTGGTTTTGACTTTGTAGCGGCCAGCTTTAGCTGGGCGCCGTCGCCCTTCTCTACGCCCTCTGCTTCTCTGCGGCAGCCTGCCTTGCCGTTCTCACATTTTCCTCCGCCTTTCCTCCGTTTCCTCTGTGTCAAATCTTTTGTTCTTCCCTCTGCATCAATTCTTTTGCCTTTATCAGTTCTTATCAGTGTTCATCTGTGGTGAGTTTGACTTTTTGTTCATCCTCCAGCACCGCCGCGTCTCAGTGGCCCATTCCCGCACTAGCGCGGTATAATCGTCGGATGCCAATAACGCACAAAAGCGAACAGATGCATGGCACCACGGTGTTGTGCGTGCGCAAAGACAATAAAGTCGTCCTCACCGCCGACGGCCAGGTCACCCTGGGCGATGGTGTGATCAAGCACAGCGCGCGCAAGACCCGCCGCATCTACAACGACAAAATCATCGCGGGCTTCGCCGGCAGCACCGCCGACGCGCTCTCCCTCTTCGGCCGCTTCGAAGGAAAATTGCAGGAATTTCACGGCAATCTCGCCCGAGCCGCCGTCGAACTCGCCAAGGAATGGCGCACAGACCGCTCGCTGCGGCACCTGGACGCGCTGCTAATCGTCGCCGACACCAAATCCACATTCCTGCTTTCTGGCAATGGCGATGTGATCGAGCCGGACGACGGCATCTGCGCCATCGGCTCCGGCGGCTCTTACGCCCTGGCCGCCGCGCGCGCTCTTTCCAAGTTCACCAAGCTCAGCGCCAAGGATATCGCCGCCGAAGCCATGCGCATCGCCAGCGAAATCTGCATCTATACCAATGACAACTTCAGCGTGGAAGAGCTATGACGGAGAAATCGGAGAAAGACATGGTCATCTACCTATCCGGAAACGAATCGCAGCCTCCCGAGCCGGAGCCGCTTCCGTCCTTCGACGAGCTCACGCCGCGCGAAATCGTCGTCGAGCTGGATAAATACATCGTCGGCCAGAACCTCGCGAAGAAAGCCGTGGCCATCGCGCTGCGTAACCGCGTGCGCCGCCAGAAACTGCCGCCCGAGCTTGCGGAAGATATTCTGCCCAAGAATATTTTAATGATCGGTCCCACCGGCGTGGGCAAGACGGAAATTGCCCGCCGCCTGGCACGCCTCGCGGGTTGTCCCTTTGTCAAAGTGGAAGCCTCCAAATACACCGAAGTGGGTTACGTCGGCCGCGATGTGGAATCCATGGTCCGCGACCTCGTCGAAACCTCCATCGACATGGTGCGCGAGGAAAAACTAGACGAAGTCGCTGAGCGCGCCGAGCAATCCGCCGAAGACCGCCTGCTCGACTTGCTTCTCCCGCCTTCGCCCATTCCTTCCGACACGACTCCCACCACCGAAATTCAGCGCCGCGAGCAGGTAGCCCGCACGCGGGAAAAACTGCGCGCCCAGTTGCGCGAAGGCAAGCTCGATCAGCGCATGGTCGAGGTCGAAGTCCGCGAACGCCAGATGCCCTCCTTTGAAATCATCACCAATCAGGGCGTCGAGGAAATGGACATCAACGTGAAGGACATGCTCTCCGGCATGTTCGGCCAGCAGAAAAAGAAGCGCAAGATGACGGTTGCCGAAGCCTTCGACTATCTGATCCAGGAAGAAGAGAACCGTCTGATTGATATGGACCAGGTCACGCGCATCGCCGTGGATCGCGTCGAGCAGATGGGCATTCTATTCATAGACGAAGTGGACAAAATCGCCGGTCGCGAATCCGGCCACGGTCCAGACGTCTCCCGCGAAGGCGTGCAACGCGACATCCTGCCTATCGTCGAAGGCACCACGGTCAACACCCGCTACGGCATGGTGCGCACCGATCACATTTTATTTATCGCCGCGGGCGCGTTTCACACCACCAAGCCATCGGACCTGATTCCCGAGCTGCAAGGCCGCTTCCCGATTCGCGTCGAACTGACTTCGCTCACCGAAGCCGATTTCATTCGCATTCTCACCGAGCCTAAGAATGCGCTCATCAAGCAGTACATTGCGCTGCTCGATACCGAACCTTTCAAACTCACTTTCACCGAGGACGCCATCGCCGCCATCGCGAAGTTCGCCGCCAAAGTGAATGAGCACACCGAAAATATCGGCGCGCGCCGCCTGCACACCATCTTGGAAAAAGTGCTGGAGGATATTTCTTTCGAAGCCCCGGAAATGAAAAAGAAATCCTTCAAAGTAGACGCCGCCTACGTGCAAAAGCAACTGGCGAATATCGTGAAAGACCAGGACCTGAGCCGTTACATCCTGTAGAAATTAGAAAACAGAAAATGGAAATTCGAAAAGAGGTCCCTCGGCCTCGCTGCTCGCCAATTCCAAGCTCGCGCATCCCCATTTTCCATTTTCTCTCTTCCATTTTCGCTTCTGTCGTTCTTCTCGCCGGCTGCGGCGCTCCCGGTGAGCCCGTCGAACGCAAAGCGCCCACCCCCACCGCCATCACCGATCTCGCAGCCACCCAGCAGGGCGACAACGTAATCCTCACCTTTACTCTCCCCAAAGAATCCGTCGAAGGTCGTGAGCTAAAGCAGCCCCCCGCCATCGAAATTTTCCGCGATTTCCAGACCGTTCCTCCAGCCGGCGCCGCGCCCGCAGCGGGCTCCGCCGTTCCCAAAGCTCCTACGCTCCTCGTTACCATCCCCTCCGCGATGGTGGACCAATACGATACGCGCCGCCAAATTCGCTACGCCGACGAGCTCAAACCCGACGATTTCACCCAGCACCCCGGCGCGCAGGCCATCTACATCGTGCGCACCCGCACCTCACCAAAAAAGGTATCCGCAAATTCCAACGCCGTGCCACTGCGAGTAGAGCCCGCCGCGGATCAGATCACTGACCTCAAAGCCGAAGTCACTCACCAAGGCATAATTCTCACCTGGACGCCGCCACAAAAAACCGCCGTCGGCCCCGCGCCACCGATCGCCCTCTATCGAATCTTTCGCCATGAAGTGGCACAGACAACCGCGCCCAACCCCACCCCGCAAGTCTCGCAATCGCAAAAACTCAGTGTGCAAATCGGCGATTGCCCGGCGCCGCCATTCCGCGACACGCAAATTCAATTCGGAAAAACCTACGTCTATACCGTGCGCAGCGTCGCGCAATACCCGGACCTGCAAATTGAATCGCTCGATTCGCCGTCCATCACCGTCTCCCCACTCGATACTTTCCCCCCGGCCGCGCCGCAAGGCCTCGTCGTCGTTCTGGTCCCCGCACAAGGCGCCGCGCCAGCCTATCTGGACCTGTCCTGGTCCATCAGCGCGGAAAACGATATCGCCGGTTACAACATCTATAGAAGTGAGCAGGAAGGCGCCCCCGGGCTGAAGCAAAATCCGGAGCTGTTGCGTACTCCCGCGTTTCGCGATATGAATACCGTACCGGGCCACCGCTACTTCTACACCGTCACCGCGGTGGATCGCGTCGGCAATGAAAGCCCCGCCAGCGCGGCCGCACCCGGCGCAGTGCCGGTCGAATCTCCTGCGGCGACTCCGGCAGCAGTTCCTGCAGAAGGAACTCAGAAAGCGCAGCCAAAGTCATGACCGACCCAGCCTCGACGACTCACCCCACTCCCGTGCACGCGCACGTCTCAGTAAAAGTAGTAAGCCCCGCCGTTCGCGTCGGCCTCTACACCGGCGCGCTGCTGACGATCGTAATGGTCGGCTCCCTCATCGCAGCCAATCGCCTGTCCTGGCTCGATAATCGCGCCCTCGAACGCAACGGCGCCTCCTACGGCCTGTTCCTCGCGATCATGCTCATCCCGATTTTCCGCTTCCTCAATCGCCCGCTGAAGATGTTTTCGTCGGCCATGCTCGCCTGGGGAATTTTCGTGATCGCCTACGACATCGCCGGAATGTTTTTTCACAGTCTGTTCCAAGCCCTGCGCTCGCCCTTCGAAGCATTCCTCGAAGGCGCCGTCGTCTACGGCGTTTGCGCGGTGGGCTCCTGGGTGGGCGGCATGATCCTCGTGACGCGGCAGCAGCGCGTAGCCCCGCGCCGCCGCCGCTCCGATTTCTTCACCACCCACCCCCGATGAAGCTCTGCCGATTTCAACCCCTGGAATTCGATGCGCACCAACTCACCCGCACCACGCGCGAAACTCGTCCCACTCCCCGCGCCGGAATCATCGAAGGCGATCGCATCCACGAAATTCACGGCGAACTAAACGGCGCACGCGAGCGCACCGGAAAAACCTGGCCGCTCGACCAAATAAAATTCCTGCCGCCCTCCGCCCCCAGCAAAATCGTCTGCGTGGGCCGCAATTATCAAGACCACGCCAAAGAATTAGGCAACGCCGTCCCCACACAACCGCTGATCTTCCTCAAGCCTCCGTCCTCGGTCATCGCACCCGAAGAACCTATCGTCCTCCCCCGCATCTCGCAACGCGTGGACTACGAAGGCGAGCTCGCGGTCATCATCGGCCGCACTTGTTATCATCTAAAAGACGACGAAAGCGCCGCCCCCTACATCCTCGGCTACACCTGCCTCAACGAAGTCACCGCCCGCGACCTGCAAAAACTCGATGGCCAGTTCACCCGCGGCAAAGGCTTCGACACATTCTGCCCCTTCGGCCCCATCCTGGAAACGCAGCTCGCTCCCACCGGCGTCACCGTCGAAACCTACCAGAACGGAATCAGGAAACAGTCTGGACACACGTCGGAAATGATCTTTTCCGTTGATGTTATAATCCGTTTCATCGCACAGGTGATGACGCTCGAACCCGGCGACGTGATCGCCACCGGCACGCCCTCGGGCGTAGGCCCGCTGGCCGCTGGCGACGTCGTTGAAGTCAGCGTCGGCGGAATCGGCACGCTCAGAAATCCCGTCATCGCCGCGCAGGATTGATCCGCACCGGAAAAGGCTGGCGTTGAAAGAACTCCTGAATGATTGGCACGAATGGCTCCCGCTAGCCGGCATCGCGGTGGTCGTCCTCGTCGGCATCGTTCTATGGCTGCGCCGCAAGCCCGAAGACGAGACCGACATCGAACGCCAGCGCCGCGCCTACTTGAATCGCGTCGGCCGCATCGTCGAAGGCCAGGTCCTCGAGATTGTCGAACACGCTCGCGACGCCAACGATCCCTCAGCGAAATCGCACGGCATGTTTCAGAAACGCGCCGCCCCCGCGCCCAACGGCACACAAAAGCTGCTCTACTACACCTACTCAATCTCTGGCGTCACCTACGAAACCGCGCAAGACATCACCGGCCTCGAAGAAGCCAAGCACCTGGGCCGCGTAGCCGCCGGCCAAACCGCCAGCGTAAAGTACGACCCATCCAATCCCAGCAATTCCATCCTCCTCGCCGACGACTGGTCCGGCCTTCACTAAGCCGCATCCGCGCCGCATGCCTGCGCGCAAACTAGATTCCGCCCGAACTTCTAAGTCGTCTGCTGCCCCGCATCGGCACAGTCCGGCGCGAATCGCATAGCACACTAAAACCGAATCACCCCGTCGTACGTCCAAATCGTGGGCCACATTTACGCCAGAATGGTAAACTTCCCTGTTTTCCGGAGGATCGACTTGCCCAGCCGTCAACGCCTTCTCGCCGCAGTTCTGCTCAGCATCTCCGCAACCGCCGCGACAACCGCAACACTCCACGCCCAGCAAAATTCCGCAGCAGCAGTATCGCCGTCAGCTGCCGCAACTCCCACGGTAGATCCCAACCTCTATTCCGCCATGCGCTGGCGCCTAATTGGCCCCTACCGCGCCGGACGCGTCTCCGCAGTCGTCGGCGTCCCCGGCGATGCCGCCACGTACTACATGGGCACTCCCGGCGGCGGCGTCTGGAAAACATCCAGCGGCGGCGCGACCTGGAAACCAATCTTCGATGACGAACACGTAGCCTCCATTGGCGACGTCGCCATCGCTCCCTCGAATTCAAATATCATCATCGTCGGCACCGGCGAACAAACCGCCGGCGATGGCGTCTACCGCTCCACCGATGCCGGCACCACCTGGACCAACATCGGCCTGAAAGATTCGCGCTTCATCAGCACCGTCCTCATTGATCCGCGCAATCCCAACATCATCGTCGTCGGCGTCCTCGGCCATCCCATCCTAGGCATCGGCGCGCCCAGCGAAAATCGCGGCGTGTACAAAACCGCCGACGGCGGCAAGACCTGGACCAAAACGCTCTACCGGGACGACATGGCGGGCGTCTCCAACATGACCGCCGACCCCGACAATCCGCGCATTCTCTACGCCGCTCTCTGGAAGCCTTTCGATTTCCGCACCGGTCCTCCCGATTCCCACACGCAGGATTCCTGGATTTATAAATCCACCGACGAAGGCGCCACCTGGAAGCCCGCCTCGGAAGAAGGATTGCCTTCCACGCCGCGCGGTCGCGTCGGTCTCGCCGTCGCTCCCAACACCAAAGGCCAAAGAATTTTCGCCATCATGGAACCCGGCCTCTTCCGCTCCGACGATGGCGGCGCCCACTGGCGCCAGATCACCAAAGACCCGCGCATCACCGGCAATCTCTACATCTGCCGCGTCTACGTGGACCCGAAAGATCCAAACATGGTTTTCGTAATGCAAACCACCACCTACCGCTCCACCGATGGTGGCCAGAATTTCGCAGCGTATAAAGGCGCGCCCGGCGGCGACGACTATCACGTCCTGTGGATTGATCCGCAAAATTCAAAACGCATGATTCTCGGCGTGGACCAGGGTGCCACCATCAGCCTCGACGCCGGCCTCACCTGGAGCAGTTGGTACAATCAACCGACCGGCCAGTTCTATCACGTCATCACGGACAATCAATTTCCTTACGTTTCCTACGCCCCGCAGCAGGATAGCGGCACCGCCGCCGTTCCCAATCGCAGCGATTACGGTGAAATCAGTTTCCGCGACTGGTTTTCCATCGGCGGCTTCGAATTCTGTTACATCGCTCCTGATCCCGCGAGCCCCAACACCGTTTATTCCGGCGGCTGGTACGGCAGCATCCTGCGCTTCGATAAAATCACCGGACAAATCGTGCATGTGTTCGTCCGTGGCGCAAAAGATCGCATGTCGCAGATGCCGCCGCTCGTCTTTTCGCCGCAGGATCCGCACACGCTTTACCTCGGCGCGCAATACGTCCTGAAAACCACGAACGGAGGTGATAGCTGGGCGCAGATCAGCCCCGACCTCACCACGCCCGCGGCTGCTCCCGGCGCGCCAGCCGATCAACCGCACGCGCAAACCGCTGCGCCCGCGAGCACAGCGAATGTAAATGCAGCGACGCCGGCGCCAACGCCGTCCGCAAACACGCACTCCCCTCTGAATGAAGACGAAGAAGCCGTGGACCTCGATGAACGCGACGCCGGAGGCAAAGACGATTTCGAATTAGCCCAGCGTCCGCGCCGCACTTCGCTCACCGTCCTCACTCCTTCGCCGCTCAACGCGTCTGTCCTCTGGGCCGGCACCAGCAACGGCTTGGTGCAAACCACGCGCGACGCTTCGCAAACCTGGCAGGACGTCACACCCGCAGACCTGCCAAAAAACAGTGAGATGGAAGCCATCGAAGCGTCACATTACGACCCAAGCACTGCGTACGTAGCCCTCAACGCGCGTAAGGATCTCCAGCCCTACCTCTACCGCACGCGCGATTCCGGGAAGTCCTGGCAGAAAATCACCACAGGCTTGCAGCCTGACTGGATCGCCCGCGTCATCCGCGAAGATCCCGTGCGCAAGGGCTTGCTCTACGCTGGAACCGAAAACGCACTCTACGTTTCCTTCGACGATGGCGACCACTGGCAATCCCTGCAGCTGAATTTCCCGGCCTCCGATGTTCGCGACCTCGCCGTGCATGGCGACGACCTCGTCGCCGCCACTTACGGCCGCGCCATCTGGATTCTCGACGACATCACCCCGCTCCGTCAGGCCGGCCCGGAAATCACCAAGTCCAATGCGTATTTGCTGAAGCCCGCCACCGCCATCCGCGTTCGCTACGATAACGACCAGGAAACCCCGCTGCCCCCCGAAGAACCCACCGCGAAAAATCCGCCCGACGGCGCCATCATTGATTACTACCTGAAATCCGTCCCATCCAATCCGCTCACCATCGAAATCCACGATGCGCAAGGAAAAGCAGTGCGCCGCTTCAACAGCCTCACCCCCGCCGTGGATTCCACGCCCAAAAACGTTCCGGATTACTGGTTCGGCCCGCCCGCGCATCTCTCGAAGGATGTCGGACTCAACCGCTTCGTCTGGGATTTGCGCTACGATCCGCCCCAAGCTCTGAATTTCAGCTACTACGGCGGCCTGCTCGATTACGTCGAGTACACCATCTCCGACCACGCACTGCCTGCCGACACCCCGCGCGAGCAAACTCTCGGCCCGCTCGCCGTTCCTGGCCAGTACGAAGTCATTTTCATCGGCAACGGCACGGTCATGAAGCAGCCGCTCACCATCACGCTCGATCCGCGTGTCCACGTTTCCCAAGCGGACCTCGAAGCGCAGCTCCTCGCCGCAAAACGCATTGACTCCGGTCTAGCCGCCAGCACCAAAGCGTTCCAATCCATCACCAACCTCCGCGCCGCCATCGCCGACCGCCTGAAAACACTCGGCGTGAAGTCCGAAGAAAAGCCGAACGCGGATCGAATCAGCGCTGCCGCAAATGACAACGAAAAGCCTGAAGAAAAACCCAAGGACGAGACGGCCGCCGTCGCAAGTCCGGAAGCCAAAGCATCAGTGGACGCGCTGAGAGATTTGGACAAGAAAGCCGCCGCCATTGTGGAAGGAACTTTCGAAGCCCCCGGCGTAGGCCCCAATAATCGCGACCTGGCCCGCACAAGTTTCTTCATCCAATCCGGCGACGCCGCCCCCAGCCAAACCGCAAAAGTAGTCCTGGAAGAATCCTGCACCCAACTCAACAAGAACCTATCAGCCTGGCGCGATCTCGATTCCCAATCCGTCCCCTCGACAAACACAATCATCGCCAAATCCGCCCTAGCCGCTCTCCCCACAGCCACGGTCATGTCCATAACCAGCACGTCTCACGACGCGTCCTCAGCCGACGCCTGCGCACCATAGCCCAGGGTCGACGCATCCGCGCCGCAAGCGGCGACGCTGGGAAATGCTCTGTCCTGTGACTGAGGGACGGCATGGCGCGGCGAGCGGGAGCTTTGGGCGTGGGCGCGGTGGGTGCACTGAGCCTTGGCAGTGGTTCAAACAGACTAGGCGCGTTTTGCGGAGCGCCGTAGGTAGAGCCTTCCAGACGCAGGATCGGTCAACTTATCTCGTCGATCTATGATTCGAGAAACATCAGAAAGACATTGTGATCCCGGATCGTCAGAGTTTCAAAGATTTTGAATCCCTTCTTTTTGTATATGCCGACATTCCGCAGGTTTGCCGTCTCAAGAAATACAGGAATCGACTTCTCTTTCATTGTTTGAAGCATCGGATTCATTAGTGTGCTTGCCAATCCCTTTCCCTGTGCTTCCGGCAAGACTCCAATCATATACAAATGGCAATAACGCGGATATTTGCGAAAATTATCGTGAATGTGAGCTTCTGATTTCACAATTCGTATGACGGACTTTATGCCGATCCGGATAAGAAAAGCCAGGTTCCGCCAAATGTAAGGGAGGGACATCTTTTCATTTCTCTCAAAATCCCACAGGGCAACCCCGTTATTATCGTCACTCAAATATATTTCACCCTGGCGAAAGGTCTGCTCGACGACGTAATCGATTGATATATTGAGCTTATGCCCGTTTTTGCTTTCTTCCAGAAGAAAGTTCACGTGTGGGTCATTCTTAAACGTCACCCGCAAAATATTCTTGATCAGATCAACGTCGGCCAGTGTTGCTCTTTTCATGAGATTCCCCTGAATGACAGTTCGCCCCCCGGCGGGAGGGCGGCCCGGCCTGAAACATCACGAAACGACATCAACGACGATTAGTGTGATGTCATCTTTCTGGTCTACCGCGGTGGGTTGCCATTGGCGAATCTCGGAAAGCACTTCCTGCAGCAACTCGGACGCGGGACGCGAGTGGTTGACGCAGATGACTTGTTCAAGCTGGGTGTCGCCAAAGGGATCACCGCGTGTATTTTCGGGCTCAGTCACGCCATCGGCATAGAGCAGAAAGCGGTCGCCGGGTTTGATATCCACATCACAAACGGGGTAGTCGGGCTCTGGCAGCACTCCGAGCAGTACGCCATTACTCTCAATGCGCTCAAGCTTCCCTTCGCGCCAGTGCAACAATGGCGGATGTCCGGCAGCCGAGTATGACCCTACGCGATTTTCTGTGTCGAGCCACAGATATGCGGCTGATACCAACTGAGCGCGTAGTTGCGGCGACAGAATCCGGTTCAATTCACGCAACACCTCTCCGGGGTCGTGGGCGCAATGCAGCACTGATTGGATTGCCACCTTAATCATCGCCGCGATCAGTGCCGCCGGCACTCCATGGCCGCTGACGTCTGCCACCAGGAAGCCGGTCCTGTTCTCATCGACAGCTATGAACTCGTAGAAATCACCAGCGACGGCTTCCATCGGACAATACGCGTCGCTAACACGAAGATTCTTCAGTTCAGGGTTTCCGCTTGGAAGAATCGAGGCTTGAATCTCACGTGCAACTTCGAGTTCCTTTTCAATGGAAGTTAAACGCCCTTCGTTTGCCAGCAAAATTCGCACGGCGACATATCCAAACGAGAAAAGGAGGGCGGCAAACGCAAGCGAGACTGGGACCTGCGTAGTCCGGTAGTGTAGCGCCCGCGCCAGATTGTAGTACATCTCTTGCAACGCAAAGATGAGTGTACCCACTACCACTACCGCGCGATTGGGAAGAACCAGGAACTTGCGGGAAAGTTGCGGCACCGAGACCACAACCACCAGCACCAGCAGAGCAACCACAGCGAGAAGATTGTTGTCAGAGAGCAATTTGTCACGAGAGCCAGTCATGACAAAAATAATGATTCCAGCGGCGCCGATAAACGCACTGAGAAACAGCACGGCCTGAAGGAAAACACGCACTCTGCCGATGCTTAGTTCCAGCCAGGCAAGTGTGGCAACCGGAACGACTAGATAGACGATCACTGTCCAAACGAACGGAACACGGAACTGAATCCACTGCGGCAGAACGTCAACCACGGCCGGCGATTCTGCCAACAGCCGTCCTCCCTACATTGCACTCCACGTCCCTAACCATAAAAACAGGCGCACTTCTTCCCGCCGGCGAACTGCCGCAAAGGCACAGGCGGCCAGTCCGATGAACAGGAACACAGTTCCGAACATGAGTATGGCGAGCTGCTCGCGGCTTATTACGGGAAGTTGATCCTGCAATTGCGCACCCCCCGAGCACGCCAAGATAGCAGAATTAAGGTTACTTTGGCGTCCAGCGCCGTTCGATAACGATCCACCCGGAAGTAATTCCACTTGCCTGGCCGAGTAGGCACAGGGAATTTCACCCCGAGCCTCTCACAGAACCGTGCGTGACGGTCTCCCGTCACACGGCTCGTGCCACCCAGTGAAGGTTGCTACCTTCCGTCCGAACCGCTCGGTTCCTTCTGTCGCCAGTTGACCGAATTTGGTTAGGACGCGGGTGACCCGCCCCCTTCGCTCCACGGGAATTACCCCGCTTCTTCACTACTTTGGGGCAGTCCGACCCTGAGACTCCGCATTCGTACTCTCGCCCTCGTGGTTTCCTCCACTTGTGGCTTCTCCGTTCGCATCGGTGCCTCAGGTTCCCACGTTCCGCTCCACCGCCTCTTTGGCAAGCTCAGGCCACCTCTCATGCCGGATGCCACTCCGCCCGTAAACAGGTTTCGTCGGAGCTACTCCCGCAGTAACTAACCCCCCGCGGTTTTGACATCGTCTTTAACGTTTCGACACTTCAGCAGTGGTTCCCTTGCGGTCCTCTTCTTGCCGGTCACCTGACCTGGTCGTTGCCAGGCCTTTTCCTTCCGCGTTCACGACCATAGCTTTTGACTACAGCCGCCGCAGGTGGTTTGAAACCTGTTCCTGTAAACCGATTCCGAGGGGTCTACCCTCATCCGTCAAGCAGTTGCGCACTACTCAGCATTTTCTCCTTTCGTGCTCGTGGCACACTTAAGTCGCGTAACCGGAAACTGACCCACTACCTACACACCGCACCGTTCGCATTTTCCCGAACAACGTGCTACCGTGTCCTGTGGTTCACCAACAAAATTCGCGAACGACGCACGGAATGATCCAGCCGCCCTTCCGCTCCTCACAAGTTCGAGCCGCAACACACCCCAATGCAACGCACCACTTGGCTCATTCGCATCACAATTCACCACTCACACCATTTCTAATCGGCTCCTCCGCGATTAGAAACGTCCGTAACTCCACTGCCATCATCACAAAATCCATTTCTAATCGGTCGAAAAATGCATGCTTGCACGCGCGTTTTTCACACGATTTGCATTCCACGAATCACCAATCACCCGGCAACAGTCACGCCTTTCTAATCGCTAGTCGTCAATTATTAGAAATCCACCTAACTGGCTCACAACAAACGAGAAAACTTTTTCTAATCGCTAGTTTTTATGGCAATTTGGCAAATCACCGCTCGCCAATCACTCTCCACCAACCCCTCCCATGACCACCCATCGTAAACACCACGACCGCCTCGAAGAGCTTCGCAAGCTCAACGCGCAAGCTGAAGCCGGCGGCGGCGCCGAACGCCGCGAGCGCGAACACAAACAAGGCAAGCTCAGCGCCCGCGAACGCGTGGACCTGCTGCTCGATGAAGGCTCCTTCGAGGAACTCGACAAGTTCGTCCGCCACCACTCCCACGATTTCGGCATGGAAACGCAGCGCCCGCCCGGCGACGGATTCATCACCGGCTATGGCCGCATCGGTGGCCGCCTGGTTTACGTCTTCGCGCAGGATTTCACGGTGTTCGGCGGCTCGCTTTCCGAAGCCAACGCCGGGAAAATAACGAAAATCATGGATCTGGCCATGCGCGCCGGCGCCCCCGTGATTGGCCTGAACGATTCCGGCGGCGCGCGCATTCAGGAAGGCGTCAAGTCGCTCGCAGGCTACGCGGAAATTTTCCTGCGCAATACGCTTTCCAGCGGCGTGATCCCGCAGATCAGCGCCATCATGGGCCCGTGTGCCGGCGGCGCCGTCTATTCTCCGGCGATCACCGATTTCATTTTCATGACGCGCGACACGTCCTACATGTTCGTCACCGGCCCAGACGTGATCAAGACCGTCACCCACGAAGAAGTTACCAAACAAGAACTGGGCGGCGCCATGACCCACAACGCCACCAGCGGCGTCGCGCATTTCATTTCCCGCGACGATGCCGAATGCCTCGCCATGATTCGCGAGCTTTTCAGCTACCTACCATCCAATAATTTGGATGACCCGCCGCGAAAACCTACCAGCGATCCGTGGGACCGCGTCACTCCCTCGCTGAACGCGATGGTCCCGGAAAATCCGCAGCAACCGTACGACATCAAGGACGTAATTCACGCGCTCGCCGACGATTCCGAATTTTTCGAAGTGCACGAACACTACGCGAAGAATATCGTCGTCGGCTTCGCCCGCTTCGATGGCCGCTCCGTCGGCATCGTCGCAAACCAACCAGCGTTCCTCGCGGGCGTGCTGGACATCAATGCCTCGGTAAAAGGCGCGCGTTTCGTGCGTTTCTGCGACGCCTTCAACATTCCGCTGATCACCTTCGAAGACGTGCCCGGATTCCTCCCCGGCACGCAACAGGAATTTGGCGGCATCATCCGCCACGGCGCCAAGCTGCTCTTCGCTTTCGCTGAAGCCACGGTTCCAAAAATCACAGTGATCACCCGCAAAGCCTACGGCGGCGCCTACTGCGTCATGGCATCCAAACATATTCGCACCGACATCAATTTCGCGTGGCCCACCGCCGAAATCGCGGTCATGGGCCCCGAAGGCGCCGTGAATATCGTGTACAAACGCGAAATTGACCGCGCCCCCGAATCCGAACGCGAAAATCTGCGCCAGGAAAAAATCGCCGACTTCCGCGAACGCTTCGCCAACCCCTACGTAGCCGCCGAACAGGGCTACATCGACGCGGTAATCGAGCCAGCCCACACCCGCGCCAAACTAGTCACCGCCTTACGCTCCCTGGAAAACAAGCGCGACACCAACCCCCGCAAAAAACACGGAAACATCCCGCTATGAGCCACCCGCACAAAGACGCGGTTCGGCATCTGTTGCGCCAAAATAGTAATGTCCCCTTTTCTCCAAAATAGAAATGTCCCCTTAAAGTAGACCTCCGAAAGGAGGTCAGATTGGGGCGGACGGAGATGAGTCAGGAGGAATTGCGGAGGGTGGAAGTGCTGGCGAGAGTGCGCAGCAAG
This sequence comes from uncultured Acidobacteriota bacterium, assembly GCA_963786205.1. Lineage (GTDB taxonomy): Bacteria > Acidobacteriota > Terriglobia > Acidiferrales > UBA7541 > Palsa-295. The sequence continues at coordinate 644,408 of CAWAYG010000004.1, read as the reverse complement.
CAACTGCGGGTGGTAGACGCGAGCCGGCTGCTGGGAGTGAGTTACCGGCAGACTAAGCGCTTGTGGAAGCGCTATCGCGAAGAGGGACCTGCGAGTTTGAAACATCGCAGTGCCGGGTGCACCTCGAATCATGCCTATGCGCCGAAGTTTCGGCAGCGGGTGCTGGATCTGGTACGGAAGAAGTACGGCGGGCCGGTGGGCGAGCGTTTCGGGCCGACGCTGGCGGCCGAGCACTTGGACGCTGAAGATGGGCTTGTGGTGAATGCCGAGACGCTGCGGCTCTGGATGCTGGCAGCAGGACAGTGGAGTCGGCAACGGAAGCGGCGGAAGCACCGGGGACGGCGAGAGCGCAAAGAACATTTCGGAGAGCTGGTGCAGATGGATGGCAGCTTTCATGCGTGGCTGGAGGAGCGCGGACCGCAGGGCTGCTTGATCGACATGGCCGACGATGCGACCAACACGACCTGGGCGCAATTGGGGGAACAAGAGACCATCTGGGCGGTGGCGGACGCGCTGCGCGCGTGGATCGAGCAGTACGGCGTGCCCTGGGCACTGTACGTGGACTGGAAGAACTTGTACAAGCGGCCGGCCAATGCGCGGGAGCGTTTACGAGGGGAAGAACCGATCACGCAGTTTGGGCGCATGTGCGCGAAGCTGGGGATCGCGGTGATCGCAGCCAGTTCGCCGGAAGCCAAGGGACGAATCGAGCGGATGCACGGCACGCATCAAGACCGGCTGGTGAAGAAACTGCGGCGCAAGCAGATCCCCAGTCACGAAGCGGCGAATGTGTACCTGCGGAGGGAATATCTGCCAGAACACAACCGGCGGTTCGCGCGTGCGGCGGCCAGGCCGGAAGACTACCACCGGCGGGCACCGCGGGCTGCGGAACTGGATGGGATTTTCCGGCTGGAGAACGAGCGGACCATCGAGAATGACTGGGTGGTACGCTACGCGAATCACTATTTTCAGCTGGAGCCGCAGAGCCGCCATTATGCGCCGGCGCGGAGCAAGGTGCTGGTCTGCGAAGGACGGCACGGCGGGATCGGCATCGAGTATCGCGGTCGTGCCCTGGGCTGGAAGCAAATTGCGGCGCCGCTGAAGCCAGCGCCCAGGGCGGAAGCGGCGGGTGCAGGGGTCGCGGTAGCCATTGCGAAACGGAAGTGGGCGCCGCCGGCGGACCACCCTTGGCGCGAGGCGGCGCGGCGCGCCGTGCAGCAAAAAGCGCTGCGGGAGGTGGCCCGAGCACCGTTGGCTTAGCCCTGCGCTTCGCCCTAAACGCTCCGCCCTTCGGGCTGCGCAGGGCTGCGCTCCGGTCTAAGCCAACGGATGGAAAAAAACCAGGATGTCGCAGGGATCGAGCCCCACGCGAATCGTCGCTCCTAGGGCTTCTGGACGCGAAATATTTTTAAAAAAATCCGCGGAAACAGAAAAAAACAGCAAAGAGAAACAAAACGCAAAACACAAAAAGGGGACATTTCTAAATTGGTTTGACAGACGCGGTTCGGCATCTTGACACTTCGCGCAGCGAACCTTTAGCATCGAAGATTGCGTTCGGGCCGGTTTAGCTCAGAGGTAGAGCGAGGGTCTCATAATCCTTTAGGCGCTCCCGTTCTCTGCGGTTTTAAAGGCTTTGTGTCGGTAATTTTCGGGGATATTCGGGAGTGTTGGGACCGATTACGGGGTTTTGGGACCTGTTTTGGGTCCTACTCTTGGGACCGACCGCTCGCAGATAGACTAAGCTTTCGCTGTTTTCCCAGCTTTGAATTTTGCCCAACGCTTCTTCTGGCCCGCCGCAATTTTCTTCCTTGCCGCACGACTCATTCGATATTTCTTTTTTCCCGCCTCAAACGCCTTACCAGCTAATTTCTCGAAAGCCACGATTGCGTGATGGAGACGTTCTCTTTCGCTGTCTATCTTTTTCTTTTGTTTGCGCAAATTAGCAAGGATCTGGTTGGTGTTCATGCGCGGCATATTACGATGGAACCACAAGACGGGCAATGGGATTCTCCGATGGATTGCGAAGCGACCAGGACCATGTTTCGCCGGCAGCGCGAAGAACTAGTAATCGAGTCGCTCAGAAGCATTTGTCCGCGTTTACCAGGACCTGAGCGACAGTTTCAGCGAATGTCCTCGTCGCATCCCACGAATGTTGCTGAGTTGTGATCACATGTTCCCAAGAAGCCTAGACCGCCAATGTTGACGGGGCTAGGATTCTGAGTTGGTCCACCGGGTCGTCAGGGGATACCAGTGCGGCCGTAATACAGTGGCTTACGTTTGGACGTTGCGCACTCCCGTCCGCTCCATTTGTACAGCTCGACTACTGCGAGGAATCTCATGGACGAGAATCGCGACATTGTCGTAGACGTCGGTCTTACGCCGAATGATGTCTACACGCCCTTTCACTGGAATCGCGGGAATCTCGCAAGGTGGGTATCTGCTTTCGCCCTTTGTTTGATCTTCTATGATCTGCACAAGAACCGTAAGCGTACGGTGAGAACCGTGTTGACGATGGCGATGTGCTAAGCAGTGACGACTTGGTTGTCGGCGGATACTGCTGCAAGATTCCAAGGCAAGAGTTCACCGATGCGATTGATCGGATGGTCGGAGATCCGAGACAAGACGTTGCGCAGGTAACTTTCCGGGTTTAAGCCGTTTAGTTTTGCTGTTCCGATCAAGCTGTAGATCGCCGCCGCGCTCTGGCCACCGCGATCCGATCCAGCGAACAAGTAATTCTTTCTGCCCAGAGCGACCGCGCGCAAAGACCGTTCCGCAGCGTTGTTATCGATCTCGAGTCGGCCATTATCACAGTAGCGCAGCAGTGCTTCCCAGCGTGCCAGTGCATAGCGCACGGCCATAGCTGTATCCGATTTTCTCGACAGTTTCCCCAACGTCTCTTCCAGCCATTGCTTGAGAGATTCCAGCAAGGGACGACTCCGCCGGTTGCGGATCTCACGCCGCTCTTCCGCGGGGCGTCCCCGGATTTCCTCCTCAACGGCGTACAGCTCCGCGATTCGTTCCAGGGCCGTAGTGGCCGTTTGCGATTTGTGCGCCTCCACCAGATCGTAAAACTTTCTGCGTACGTGCGCCCAGCAGGCTGCTTCCTGAATCCGTCCCGTTTCGTAAACCTGATCGAACCCTGCGTATCCATCCGCCTGCAGTGTTCCCGTGAACGAACTCAAGTGCTGCTGCGGATGCTCGCCCTTGCGATCCGCCGAGTAGCAGAACCACACCGCCGGTGGCGTGACCTCTCCGGCCGCCCGATCGTCGCGCACATAGGTCCACAAGCGTCCCGTCTTGGTCCTTCCTAACCCGGGAGCCAACACGGGAACTGGAGTGTCGTCGGCGTGTAGCTTCTGTCCCGCTAGCACGTGACGTCGCAACGCCTCCACCAGAGGTGCTAGTAGCCGGCTGGTTCCGCCCACCCATTCCGCCAAGGTCGAGCGATCTAATTCCACGCCTTCGCGCGCATAGATCTCTGCTTGGCGATACAGCGGAAGATGATCGCTATATTTCGAGACCAACACGTGGGCCAGAAGCCCCGGGCCTGCGATACTCCGCTCCAGCGGCCGGCTAGGCGTGGGCGCTTGTACGATGCGGTCGCAACCGGCACAAGCCAGCTTCGGGCGCACCTGACGGATCACTTGGACTCGCTCGGGCACATACTCCAGGATTTCCGTGACATCTTCCCCCAGAGGTTTCAGTTTCCCGCCACAGTCCGGGCACGCTTTCTGTGGCGGCAAGTAGGTCTGCACTTCCCGCCGCAGATGTGCAGGCAGCGGCCGCCGTACCGGTCGTGCCACGACCTGCTCCGCTGCGCTCGGCTTCGGCGACTCCGCTTCGATCGCTCGGCTTTGTTCCAGTTCTCCCAGCCGCAGTTCCAGTTGCGCGATCTGGCGATCCACCTTTTCCGAAGATCGTCCGAACTGCATCCGGCGAAGCTTGGCCAGCAGCAGCTGGAGATGTTCGATCTCCGCATCGCGGGAAAGCAGTTGCTCGTGATGGACCAGAATTTGCTTGTGCTGTTCTACGATCAGAGCTTTCAATTCACTGGGATTGAGTACTTCGAGGTCGGGAAGAACGCCAGCCGTGTGATTCATCGCGCAGAATATACCGCAGTTGTTTTACAGCTTGATTAAAAACTTCTCGAAAAAAGAAAATCTTTTGCTTACACCGCGATCTGTGGATCGTAGCTGCGTACCGGACGCCGCCAATCAATCCCTTCCAGCAACATGGATAGTTGTGCCTGCGTCAGTGATACGGTTCCGCTCGTCGCTTGCGGCCAGATGAATCTTCCGCGCTCCAGTCTTTTCGCAAACAAGCACAACCCGTCGCCACTCCACCAAAGAACTTTAAGCAAATCGCCACGCTTGCCGCGAAACACGAACACGTGACCGGAAAAGGGATTCTCCGCAAGCGCCGTCTGCACCATCCCGCTCAAGCCCGTGAACCCGCGCCGCAGATCCGTCACTCCCGCCACGATCCAGATGCGCGTCCCTGCCGGCATCCCGATCATCCCAGCAAACACTCGAGCGCAGTCCGCAAAACCGCCAAGTCTACGCTGCCCGCAATGCGTAGATTTCCTTTGGCTAGTTCGATCTGCAGAGTCCCTGTCGACGCCTGGCAAGACGTGTGACGAGGGTTTGCTGCGGCAACTACGACTTCCTTGGAAACCGTCACGGGAAGCAGATTGATGGAGGTGCTGCTTTCCAGGCGCCCTGCGCGATACTGCTTCCGCCAGAGCAAAATCTGATTGGCGTTCACCGCGTATTTCTGGCTCAACTGCGCTACCGAGGTGTTTCCTTCGAAACTCTCTTCCGCGATCCTTTGCTTTAACTCGGCGCTCCAACGCCGCCGTCTCTTCCCAGTAGTGTCCACTTATCCCTCGTGGGCACTTCTCTAGTGCCCACGATCACCATCACTTATTCACACTCAATTCGTCCAGACGGCTCTCACCGGACGCTTACCAAGAACCAGTCGGCGACCCTGTTATCTTTTCCAGATGGACAGGCGATCCTGACGCTTGTGGCACTTCTGGCGGTTTTCGTTCTGTTGGCGCTTCTCGTCTTCCCTTACCTCAGAGTGCGAGCGATTTTCCGGAAGTCTCCGGCGATGACGAAACTAAGACGCTACACGTTTCGCGCTACGGGAATCACGATTAAATCGGACGACGCCAATTCCGATTGCAAATGGTCTTTGTTTCAGCGAGCGGTCGAGACGCCCAGCGTTTTCGCTTTTTCGCAAACGGTGTCGGCGGCGATATATATCCCCAAGAGGTGTTTCACAGCTCCGAACGATGTGGCGCGCATGCGCGAGCTTATTCGCGAAAACATGCCTGGAAAGTGCCAACTGCGCCGCGACTGACTAAGCGTGAAGCCCGCTCTGCCGTTTCCCAGTGTCCCGTAACCGTAAACTGAGGGTCAGTTACCGGTAAGGGCTGCCAGCTCAACCGGTCGATGCAACACCATCCAGTGTGCTGATTCGGCAATGCTTCCGCGGGAGAACCACTTGTTCGCTTTCACTGGGACAAAACCTAGCCAGGGCAGCGTTCCGGCTGGTCTAACCCTAGCAAGCGATTTTGGGGTTTGTTTTCAATGCCAGGTGGGTTGAAGCTTAGTGTTGCATCGACCCATTGAGATCACCGCGTTAGAACGTAGTCGCTGGCGCGACGGACGCTTCGCGTGCTATGCTCCTTGCGTCATGCTGCAACGTAGCGCCTTTAACAGCGATTTTCGCTTTTCTCTGTTTTTCCTAAGCCAAGCAAAATCAATAGACTACAGAGGAAAAAAGATTCAATTCCCATAGCCGTTAGATCGGCTGAAGCCACTAGCCCGCATCCGCCGCAACCGCCAGCGCCCACCTTCAAACGGCTCTATCGAACGCGCGCAGAGCACCTCGCCCGACTTCGCGCTTTTGTGAAAACGCGCCTCCGATAGAGCACTAGCGTTAATCAGGAGTTACTGGCGTCGCGTTGTTAGATTAAAAGGGTCCGGGCGAACTTCTCCACTTCGGGCATGGCAACGGCCCACTCGGAAATCTTCTTTCCTTCGTCGTCAGTAATGCGGCGGTCACGCAGGAACGAAAAGGCCGTCGTTATCGAGAACGAGTCTGGCAATTGGTCGTAGAAGAGAAGGTGGTCTTGAATGAGCACTTCGTTGCCGACAACATACATCGGCCACCATTCAAGATGGGTCGCGGATTCTGGGCCGATATATTCAGTGATGAGTGCCGCTCTGTTCTGTCCATCAAGCAGCGCTTTGAGAGCGTGCCGCCACTGCTCCTCGTAATCCCTCTTGCTCCATTGATACAAACTCGACCCAAAATACTCCTTATCCTCACCTAAAATCAGAACGCCTCTCGCCTCTGGTGAGGTCGGGTCGTCGTAAGGATAGCTCGGCGGTTCGTCCAAAAAGCCGATTGAGAATGACATTGGGATACTTTCCTATCAGATTGGCCCGCCGTCAAGAATCGTACTAATGGCTGCGAGCGGCTCTTTGCTTGTAACGCCTGGCCGAGTAGGCCCGGGGAATTTCACCCCGAGCCTCTCACAGAACCGTGCTTGACAGTCTCCCGTCACACGGCTCGTGCCACCCATTGAAGGTTGCTACCTTCCGTCCGAGCCGCTCGGTTCCTCCTGTTGCCAGTTGACCGTATTGGTTAGGACGCGAGTGACCCGCCCCCTTCGCTCCACGGGAATTGCCCCGCTTCTTCACTACTTTAGGGCAGTCCGACCCTGAGACTCCGCATCCGTACTCTCGCCCTCGTGGTTTCTTCCACTTGGAGCTTCTCCGTTGGCATCGGTGTCTCAGGTTCCCACGTTCCGCTCGACCGCCTCTTTGGCAAGCTCAGGCCACCTCTCATGCCGGATGCCGCTCCGCCCGTAAACAGGTTTCGTCGCAGCTACTCCCGCAGTAACTTACCCCCCGCGGTTTTGACATCGTCTTTAACGTTTCGACACTTCAGCAGTGGTTCCCTTGCGGTCCTCTTCTTGCCGGTCACCTGACCTGGTCGTTGCCAGGCCTTTTCCTTCCGCGTTCACGACCCTAGCTTTTGGCTACAGCCGCCGCAGGTGGTTTGGAACCTGTTCCTGTAAACCGATTCCGAGGGGCCTACCCTCATCAGTCAAGCAGTTGCGCACTACTCAGCGTTTTCTCCTTTCGTGCTCGTGGCACACATATTACTCCGAGCACTTAATTGGTGACACTTTTCAACGGGCGGCGTATTGGACGTGGCGTTCGCGAAAGTAGTTCTTCACCAACTTGGGCCTGGCCTGTGTGATTCGAAGGTAAGAGCGAACGTTGTCCATCATTTCCTGAACGTTCACGGGACGGACACGGCCCAGTGCGTTGGTCTTCACATCCTGGTTCAGCAATTCATCCGGATTCAGTTCCGGACTGTAAGACGGCAAGTGAAAAATCCGGATTTGCTCGCGGTGTTCTGCCAACCAACGGCTCACCGATCGCGACTTGTGTACCGGGTGACCATCCACAATCAGAAACACTTTCCTCCGGGTCTTCCGCATCAAGCGCAACAGACGGCCGAGAAAATTCACAAACACCCGCGCCGTGAAACGCTGACGGAAAATCATGAAGGCCAACCGCCCCCGATTGGTAATCGAAGAGATCATGTTGCAGCGAAAGCGCTGACCGGTGCCCACTACCACCGGCGTCTGTCCGCGACGTCCCCAGGATCGTCCCGCTTGATGATCCGAACGCAGTCCCATCTCGTCGAGCCAATGAATCTGGGCCTTAAACTGTCGCGCCTGTTCGCGAATCGATGGATATTCTTCCTCCAGCCATTTCCGTACCGCGGCCGGATTTTGTTCGTACGCTCGTCGCACCGGCTTCTGCGGGGTCAGACCCCAGGCTCGCAAATAGCGTCCCACCGTCCACACCGAAACCTGCACATCGAACTTTCGCGACAGCAACTCTTGCACCGCTTCTCTGGTCCACAGCGCAAACGGCAAGCTCAACTGGTCCGGGCAACCGCTGAGAATGTGGCGCACCGTCGTGGCTGCTTGATGCGGCGCCAACCGCGAAACCGGCGGTCGTCCTCGCCGTCGTGCCTGCAGCGCCCGTCGTCCTTCCCGTTCCACCATCCCCATCCAGCGGCTCACCGTACCGCGAGCTACCCCGAAGACTCCAGCCGCCTCAGTTTGCGAAAGACCTTTCTGAACTGCCTCCACGACTCGCCGGCGAAGATCTTCTTGAGCTTCCGCCGGCAGCGAGCGAGCATCCTGGTTTCCCATGCCCGACACACTATCACATTATTTTCTAAATGTCATCTATATTATGCTCCGATTAGTAAGTCGCGTAATCGGAAACTTGAATCCACATGGACGGTTAGGGCGTTAACCGGGACTTGAGTAACCGACTCGCACCTTCCCAATCTTTAAGCGCTACCACCAACATCCCCACCTGTTCGAAGGGTCAGCTTGACCGATTGGAGTAGTACCGTTTACTTCAACTCTTGGTGGCATCTGCGCTGTGGCCTACTGGGTGTGAGGCCACGCTTCAACGAAGGAGTACGTATGAAAAAAAAGCTTATTGTCGGCACGGTCCTGCTTTTCGGCGTCTTGATTTCTCTAACGGTGGCTGTGGAACGCGTCGCGGCGCAAGGTCCGGCGGGCGCGGGCGCGGCCGCAGTCGCGCAGGATAGCTCGCACAGTTTGCATTCTCTTAATCCGGTGACGTGGGTCAAGAAAGATTCCACGAATTCTTCCGATGCACCAAGAAGCCGAAGTGACGCAGAACAAAAGCTCACCCCCGCTCTTCAAGCCAAAGGGGTGTTGGCTGCTCACACTACCCTCACCGACGCCTGTGTCCCGTTTACGGCGTTGGAGGAATGCCTCTCCGCCCTTCACGCCAGCCACAATCTCGGACTGGATTTCAATTGCCTCCGCGCAAACTCGACAGGCGTGCACACAAGTGCGGATGTGTCCGGCTGCAAGGTCGCTGACGGAGAGAAAGTTCAGGGCCTAAACAAGGCTATCCATCAACTGAAGCCCGATGCCGATGCCAAGCGAGCCACGAAAGAAGCGGAGCAGCAGGCCAAGGACGACCTGAAGGGAATCGGTCTTTAACTTCAAAGCGCCAGTGACTTGCCGGAATTTCGAAGCAGCAGTTCACTTTTCCGGTTTGCGCGTTTGAACGTAGTCGCTGGCGCGACGGACGCTTCGCGTGCTATGCTCCTTGCGTCATGCTGCAACGTAGCGCCTTTAACAGCGATTTTCGCTTTTCTCTGTTTTTCCTAAGCCAAGCAAAATCAATAGACTACAGAGGAAAAAAGATTCAATTCCCATAGCCGTTAGATCGGCTGAAGCCACTAGCCCGCATCCGCCGCAACCGCCAGCGCCCACCTTCAAACGGCTCTATCGAACGCGCGCAGAGCACCTCGCCCGACTTCGCGCTTTTGTGAAAACGCGCCTCCGATAGAGCACTAGCGTTTACCAGGAGTTGAGGGGCCGCGTACAACGCGGACTTCCGATAAGAAGGGGATTTTGGTGGCCTAGTTTACTCTCCGAATAATCGTATAGAACTCGTTCAAGTCTTTTTTGTCACCCATAAAATCTGCTGTCCATTTACCTCCTAGAATTGCGCACGAAACGGAGGCCCGATTTGTCCCCGGGGTCGCCCCCTCCATACAGAACGCTTCTAGCGGGCCCGATCCCATCCTAACTGGGCCCGAAATAGCCTCACCGAACTCGGAGTGTAGGTTCCAGAACAAGCTCTCGAATGTCTTGTAGTCGAGTTCAATGTTCTCGCCTTGAGTGGGGAGCCATTGCCCTACGGAAATCCAGCTTAGAACGCTGGCTCCGGGTTTTAGCGATAGAACGAGAGGAAGTTTCGTCAGCATGGCATCGTTGCTATCGCCGATGTATGCGGTCCATCTCAGAGGTACAAAAATCGCCTTGCCACGACATTCGATGGTGTTGCCGTGACGCAAGTGCCAACCCAGCGTCACGAGTGTCGGAGCTATAATCATCAGCAATAACGCGACGATGATACCCACCTTTAGCACTCGCGCTATACGGGGCGGGCAGACGAATAATGGGCGAGTGAGCCAAGACTTGCTCGATGGCATCGTTTTCCCTGAAGATGATCGCCGATCCAGTGGTGCCTGTTAGGTATTATCACATTTTAGGGTCAAGTCCTGATTCGTCGCGTGATCGGAAACTAGGAAAATCCAAGTTACCGGTTAATGCTGCCAGCTCAGATGGGATGAGAAGGCCGGTCTCCGGCGGGATGCGATACGCTCCCAATGATCGACGCGCTCGAAGCGCACGAGAAAAGGAGACCGGCAATGAAGAAGATTAGCACTGTGGCGACAGACATCATCGAGATTTTCAAAGGGCACCAGCTAACCATCGGATTGGATCTGGGAGACCGAAGCAGCCATTACTGCATTTTGAATGAAGCGGGCGAAGTGATTCTGGAACAGAAACTAGCGACGACACCGGAAGCGCTGCAGCAGACCTTTGCGAAGATACCGCGAAGTCTCATCGCGATGGAGACCGGAACACACTCCCCTTGGGTCAGCCGGCTGTTAACGGAGCTGGGACACGAAGTGCTCGTGGCGCACGCACAAAAGGTGCAATTGATCACCAAGAGCAAGCGCAAAGATGATCGCCACGATGCGCGGACACTGGCGCGGCTGGCCAGAATCGATCCCCAGTTGTTGGGACCTGTACGGCATCGCAGCGCGAAAGCACAAATTCATCTGACCGTGATTCGGGCGCGGGCGGAATTGGTGAGTGCACGAACCGCCTTGGTGAATGCGGCGCGAGGGTTGGCGAAGTCTTACGGCGAACGGCTGCCCCAGTGTGGCACGCAACAGGTGAGCCGGGAGCTGGCCGCGGGATTGCACGCGGAGTTGCGGGAGGTGCTGGAGCCGCTGCTCCAAGAAATCGAATCGTTGCACGAGCGCATCCAGGAATACGAGGTGCGGATGGAGAAAATCGCCAAGCAGAGCTACCCGCAAGTCGAACTGCTCAAACAAGTGAAGGGGGTAGGAACGCAGATCGCGCTGACGTATGTGCTGACCCTGGAAGATCCGCATCGGTTCGCAAAGAGTCGCGAAGTCGGTTGTTTTCTGGGGTTGCGCCCCGGGCGCAGGAACTCCGGAGAGAGCCAGCCGCAGATGCATATCAGTAAAGAAGGAGACCGGTATTTGCGGACGATGCTGGTGCAGGGGGCGCACTACATCCTGGGACCCTTTGGAGAAGACAGTGATCTACGGCGTTGGGGGCAAAAACTTGCGGCGCGAGGGGGAAAAGTGCAAAGAAGCGAGCCGTGGTTGCGGTGGCGAGAAAGCTAGCGGTACTGCTGCATCGGTTGTGGGTGAGTGGAGAGGTGTACGAACCACTGCGCAATAGCCAGCCAGCGATGCGCGCGGTGGCCTAGAGGGAAGAGCTGCCCACAAAACCGGGGAGGTTAGGGGTCGAGGGAGTTGGTAATCGTCGTTCCTAGGCGATCCTGGCGCGAAATTTCTCTGTGCAAAACTGAGAAAGTCAGGAAGAAGGAAAAAAAGGAGCAAGGAAAGAAGGAAGAGAATGGTATCCAAACAGCCGAGCTCGACCGCCGAGATCAGGTGACTGCGACTCAGTCCTGGCCCAACCTTCCCTGGAAAGAGGGAGGTAGAGGTCGATAATCAGGTAGCAGCACCTACTGAATCGAGTACACCCAACTGGCACCGAGCGACCATCGCTCAACAAAGAGTGCGGATGGAAGGGTGGCGACAGAGGCGGCTTGACTCAATGGGAACAATCTGGAAAAAGAAGAAATGAAGACGAAAAAAGAAAAAGAGAGAAAAATGAAAGAAATGAATGAAATGGCTTGACACTCACCGGCCTTCTCATGGAAGGACTTAGGCCGAAGCGGCCATTTGCCGTTTCCTCTCGCGAAGTACCGTGCACAGACGGCGGGAGTAGAAGCGAGGTCGGTCTGAATCTGGCCTGGCGCGTTCTGTACCGTGGCGAGAAGCGCCGAGCCGGGATCCGATTCCCCTTCCGTCCGGTAGCAACTATCTTCAGAATACTGCCCGGCGATTTGGACGACGGAAGCAGCGCGATTACTTATTAAATGTCGGCTTCCACCCGCGTTGCGTTGCAGGCGCCGGGGGTTATGGTTCGAATTGCCAGCGTGCCGCAAAGAATTCCTAGAGCGAACTGAGAGTTGAGTTGCTGTTTTGGCCGAACGGATCTAGCTAAATGTGAGGATTGCGGCATGTCTGCGCGATGCGAAGTAACTCCCTTCCGGCGTGAAAGGGATGGAGAATTTTAGCTAAGGACCTGGGAGTGACTCAGTTTTCTGTATTCTTGAGGTGCGTCAACGCGGAGAAGTGCCGGTATCGTGCAGAAGCACAACATCGGATTCGTCGTGCTCACGGAAAACGCCGAGGCTCTTGCCGTCGGGGGAGAAACGGAAATTCTGGATCACATCCGTTTCGAAGGCAGTGATCTGGTGGCCTCGGGAGCCGTCGAGCGGCTGGAGCCACAGGTTGTCCACACCGTTTTCGCGAATGGGATACACAACCGCGCTGCCATCCGGCGTGAATTGTGAATTCTGTGCAACTCTCGGATCAGGGTCGAGCAATCGCACCGCAGGACTTGGGCCGGCATCGAGCGGAATCAGGGCAATTTTATTGGTGCCGGAGCCGTTCGACTCAATCTGGTTAAGAAGGATCGCAAGCCACTTCCCATCCCCCGAAATGCCGAAGCCCGGCGATGAGAAAATGGTGTGCGGAACGTTCGTTCCGGGCACAATCTCAGGCGTCCCCCCGTTTATAGGCACGCGCATAATCTGAGGAACGAGCCAATCTTCGTAGTACACCCACTTTCCGTCCGGCATGCACTTCGCAGAAATGTCCGAGCTGCCATAAGTGAGTTGCCTCAGGTTCGAGCCGTCGGCAGACATTCGCCAAACGTTGATCTTGGTAGCGGAGTGGCCATCCCATTGAAGTATCACGTCAGACCCACTGGGACATGGAATCGCCGCCGCTATTACGGCGGCGGGGTCACTAAGTATGGTCGTCTTGCTGGCGCCGTCCGGTGAGATTCGCAGCAAAGTGCCGCCATCGGCAAAGTACACGTCACCATTCAGCGCCCAGTTAAAGACAAAAGAGTCTTTGAGCTGTGCCAGGGCGGGAGCCGGAGGACTACCGGCGAATCCGCTGGCCGACAACGCATACAGAGTTCTTGCGGCTTTCTGTTGGACGGTAGCGATCGCTTTTCCGTCGGACGAAAGTGTCAGTGTCCGATAGCTATTCGTGTCCTTGGTGATCGCACGAAATTGGGTTGCTGTTGCGGAGAGCAGTCCGATCTGCGCGCGCGCAAGAGGTGTCCTATTGCTCTGGTACGTCACCACCAGGCCGCGGCCGTCCGGCAACCATGCCAAGTCATTGAGCTGCATTTTATTGAAAGGTACAACCGCCTGCACTTTGGCAGACGCCGCATCTCGGAACTCAATGATGCTCATCGGCTCGCCGGAGTCGGACGTAAGTGCAGCGATCTGTTTTCCGTCTGGTGACCAAGGCACGGGTTGCGGAGCAAAACTGTTAGGCTCGCCATAAAACATCTTTTCGTTCGTGCCGTCCGCGTTCGCGATCAGCACTTGAAACTTTCCAACCTCCGGATCATTTCCGCGCACGTACGCTATTCTTCTGTCGGGAGAGAAGCTAATTGCGCTGTCGATGTCTCGCACGACGAGCTGCGGTGTACCACCCAGCACTGGAGCGCGGAAAGCGTTGTACGACGTATGCGTGTTGTCAATGGCCTTACGGAAATAAATATAATTGCCATCGGGCGAAAATGTCAGGCTCTGGTAAAAAGCCTCGGCGGGTGGAATCACTTGTGTGTCGCTGTTGGTCGGCACGTGGCGGAGCCACAGGCTCTGTTTGCCTTTGTCCTCAAGGACGCTAAGAAGATATTTGCCGTCGGGAGAAATAGCCGCTTCAACTGATTTACCGTTGTTGGTGACTTGCGTGATGGTGAAGTCCGCGAACGGCGCTGGGCCGGCGCGGTGAAGCAGAGAATAAAGGCCATAGGCTGCTACCGCCAGAACCACGATCGCGATCAATGCGACCGTGGCGAGGCCGATCTTGTGCTGCCTCACGACGGCTACGACAGCAGAACTGCTTGAGGGCGGTTCGGCCGATGCCCGCACAGATATACCCGAAGATGAGGAGGGCGCGGTCGGTCGGCTGAGCACCGGTTGAGTTCCGCCTCCGGAGATAGCCACACGTCCGGAAGTGCTGTCGCGTTTCAGGCGCTGCAAATCAGCACGCAGTTCGGAAGCGTGCTGATAGCGAAGCGCGCGGTCCTTTTCCAGAGCCTTATGAATGATGCGATCGAGTTCCGCTGGAAGCAGCGGGTTGAGCCTTGCGGGTGGCACAGGATCTTTGTGCAGAATCGCGTCGAACATCGCTCCGGACGTTGCGCCATAGAAGGCCATGGCGCCCGTGGCCATCTCGTAAAGCACCACGCCGAAGGAGAAAAGATCCGAGCGCGCGTCAAGATCTTCACCCAGCGCCTGCTCCGGCGACATATACGCTACCGTGCCCATCGCCGAGCCGGGGCTGCTCAGTAGCTCCTGCTCGGAAGCGGTGGGAAGCGCCGACACAGTGATGCCGGGTACCACACGGTGCATCGCCACAACCTTGGCGAGTCCGAAATCCAGGACCTTGGCTTGCGCATGCCGAACCAGGAAAATGTTCGCGGGCTTGATGTCGCGGTGAACGATTCCCTTTCCGTGCGCTGCGTCCAACGCAGTGGACACTTGGATGCCGATTTCCAGCAGTTCGTCCAGCTGGAGGGCGCCTTGCACGATGCGGTGTTTCAGAGTTTGGCCTTCCAGGAATTCCATCACCAAAAAATGATGACCCTGGTCTTCGTCAATGTCGTGAATGATGCAAATATTCGGATGATTAAGCGCCGAGGCAGCGCGGGCTTCGCGGCGTAAGCGCTCGATGGCATGGGGATCGCTCGCAGTATCGTCCGGCAGGAATTTCAGCGCCACCAGACGGCCGAGTTTTGTGTCTTCGGCGGAGTACACCACGCCCATTCCGCCGCCGCCGAGCTTTTCCAGGATGCGGTAATGCGAAACCGTCGTTCCACTAAGTGGCTTCGAGTCCGCCATTAGTCGAGCATCTTAGGTTGCGCGTCGTAGCAAGTCAACGAACCGGTGGGGCGTACAGTATTGCGCGCCGTTCTGGACACTTCTTTCGTACGCGGCTGGCGCGGTCGCGTTTCTCAAGTCCTGGCCGAGTAGGCCCGGGGAATTTCACCCCGAGCCTCTCACAGAACCGTGCTTGACAGTCTCCCGTCACACGGCTCGTGCCACCCAGTGAAGGTTGCTACCTTCCGTCCGAACCGCTCGGTTCCTCCTGTTGCCAGTTGACCGTATTGGTTAGGACGCGAGTGACCCGCCCCCTTCGCTCCACGGGAATTGCCCCGCTTCTTCACTACTTTGGGGCAGTCCGACCCTGAGACTCCGCATCCGTACTCTCGCCCTCGTGGTTTCTTCCACTTGGAGCTTCTCCGTTGGCATCGGTGTCTCAGGTTCCCACGTTCCGCTCGACCGCCTCTTTGGCAAGCTCAGGCCACCTCTCATGCCGGATGCCGCTCCGCCCGTAAACAGGTTTCGTCGCAGCTACTCCCGCAGTAACTTACCCCCCGCGGTTTTGACATCGTCTTTAACGTTTCGACACTTCAGCAGTGGTTCCCTTGCGGTCCTCTTCTTGCCGGTCACCTGACCTGGTCGTTGCCAGGCCTTTTCCTTCCGCGTTCACGACCCTAGCTTTTGGCTACAGCCGCCGCAGGTGGTTTGGAACCTGTTCCTGTAAACCGATTCCGAGGGGCCTACCCTCATCAGTCAAGCAGTTGCGCACTACTCAGCGTTTTCTCCTTTCGTGCTCGTGGCACACATTAGTCGCGTAATCGGAAACTTGAAAATCCACGTGGACGGTAAGGGCGTTAACCAGGCACTTGAATCCATTTGGCTCGCCGCACGCTAAGGCAGAACAAGAAGCAACACTTCCCAATCACCGCGCATCTGGACTGACGAATCGACCCAAGGCTAACCTGAACTGTTCTGAAACGAACCGAGGAAGGCCCCCATGCGCAACCGAACCGTGATTCTAACCGTCGCCGCGATCATTCTCCTATTCGGTTTCAAGATACGCGCTCAAGACAAAGCCCTGACGAGTTCCAGCGCGCTCGATCATGTCGTTACTTTGGGTCCGTCATGCCCGCCGTACCCGTGCGCCGACATATCGCTGCAAGACCAAGCGCGCTACTTAAAGGGGCACTGGCCACTCGATTTCAAGATTGCAGTGATCCAGGCGACAGAAAACCCCAAATGTAAACACATCGCAGACCGCAATCAGTGCTCGTTGCGGGTAAAGCTGGACGATCTAATTCTCGGAACGCAAGAGCCCGACGACGGCACGCATCGCACGCGTGTGGGTTGGTACGACACCTTTGAAATCTATTACTCGTTCTACGAGTCGAATACCGACCCTCCCAGTCCCGCGTTTGTAGTGAAAGCCGACGACCGCCTAGTGGCGATGTTGTCACCAGCGAAGCATCCAACGAACCAGCCGGTTGGTTACGTGAGCTTGCGCTTGGATCATGCCAGCGACGCGGTCATTCAGTCCGTCCGCTCTACGGTTGCCGATATCCTCACGGCGGCCGCGCACTTGAACGAACAACCTTGAGAGCGGCCATCCGTGCCACGCGCTCTGGATGGTTGTTCCCACGGCGTGACAAAGATTCACTTCTCCGTTAATCAGGACCTAGTCCACAGTCGATCTCTCTTCGTTGACTTGCTGCACGGCCCAAGCCGCACAAGACCCAAGCATTTTGACTTGCAAGCAAAGGGCTGGGCAGTGGTGTTTTTAAAAGGTAGTGCTTCATGAGCAGTAGGAAAATCGAACAAGGTAGTTCCCCCACAAAGTCAGAAAAGAGCGGTAGCCACGATTTGCATCGTCACACCCCTTCGGATTCTGAAACTGGAGCGCCTCCGCACGTGAACGTTCCCGCCCACAAGCGTGGAGTTCACTCAACGGGCAACCACCCCCTAGAAATTCTTCGAGGTTCCGCGGGCCGTCAAGCCGAAATGACCATCCACGACGTCGGAGCCAGCACGCCGGCATCGCACAAGTTGAACAAGCGCAGCGAAGGCAAATCACAACCCAGTGCTGCGGGTTCTGCGTCTGAAGGCGATTCGGGAGTGAACGGGCGTGACAATCTGATGCCCAAGGGTGGTAACAATCGTGGCTAAGCAACCCAAGATAGCAAAGAAAGGCACAACTCTTAACGCCGCCGCAAAGCAAAGTCAGAACACAATCACACGGCCAAATTCGGATTGCAACTGTAATTGAAAGTTTACCGGCGCCAACCCCACGGATAAGGCGTAGCCGGTGAGCAAGGGCCGAACGGTGGCAACCCCGTATCGGCCCATTTTCTTTTTCAAGGAGATTCAATATAGGTTTCGCTTGTGGCCAGTGTGGCGTTTTGCATGGAGGCCCATGCCAGAAAGACGTGTGGGTTCCACCCACCCCGCCAGTCTTATGTGAATCTTGTAGACGTTCTAAAGGGGGTAGTGGCGCTTCCTGCGCGGGGCGTAATTCTTACGCGGGTAAAGACAGTGTTTAGAACTTCGTAAGTTACGAAGATTTCTCTTGACATCGACTTCGTGAAATGCGAAGATTCGGTGTGAAAGTAATCAGCCTCAAGAAGATCCGCGAGGCCAGCAAAGCACACTCCGATTGGGGCGTGTCATTGCAGGCTTGGTATAAAATCACCAAGAAGGCGAAATGGAGCACCTTCCAAGAGGTTAGACAGACGTTCAACAGCGCGGATTCTGTCGGAACCTGTGTCGTTTTCAATGTGGGCGGTAACAAGTGTCGTTTGATTTCATATATCCGTTACAGCGCTAAAAAGCTCTATATTTTGCACATACTGAGCCACGCGGAATACGACGAGGAGGGATGGAAAAATGATTGCGACTGCGATTAAAAAGGATCTTTCAAGCAAGATCGGGATACCGCGCATGATTACGTCCGACGCGCAGAACGAACGTTACACAGAGGCTTTGCTTGATTTGGAACGTCAGAACAATTTGTCGGCGGACGAAAAGAACTTTGTGGAGATCTTGACTCTGCTTATCGAGGCCTACGAGGAAGAACACTATTCCATTCCGGATGTATCTCCGACGGAAGTCTTGCAGGAATTGCTGGCCGCAAATAACCTGCGTCAAAAAGATCTCGTGCCGATTTTTGGATCCGAAGGTGCGGTGTCGGATGTTTTGAACGGGCGCCGGCCGCTCAATAAAGGTCACATCGAAAAGCTCAGCCGCCGATTCTCAGTCTCCCCCGAGGTGTTTTTCGAAGATCTGTGAATTGTGCAATTCGAGACGATAGCGCCTTCGATCGCCCAAAAGCGGTCGGGGGCGCTTTTTCTATTTACGGCCGCCCCCGGTTGACCGCCGAGGGTGCCGGACAGCTTGGAATCTAACGTGGAATAATCGCCAGCGTCGAAATTCTATTGCGGATTGCTTCAGGGACGGCGTTGTACGCCGGATAGAACGCGTCCAACCGCTTCTGCCGCTCTTCGAACCAACCGAAAGTGAATGTTTCGTCTCCGGCGGTTCGAATGTCTAGAATTTCACCCCTCGCGGCCGTCAGACATTCGTTGAGCTTGGTATAGATATCTCGCGGATAGAAGGGGCTCAGGTGCTCGATCGTCTTGACGGTCTTGTCGTGGGCCTCAATCAGAACTTTTAAGCGCTCACCCAACTGTTTGTACTTAGTTTCTTTAGTCTCACCCTCAGCAGAGATTCCCATCATTGGACGTGTTCCAGCGATTGCAAGCCGTACTTCTCCTAGCCCCCAAACAGTTGTTTGTACGCATCAAGCTCTACTTCGAAGTGTGCGCGGGTGACAAACACAGAACGATCGAGATGCGCCCGATAGGTTTCAAGTTCTTGAGCGTACTTCGCCTTTAAGTCTTCAATCTCTTTGCCGTATTTGGCCTTCTCACGCTCAATAATCTTGCCGAGAATTATGTCTCCGAGCCACTTCCATAGCCGAAGCTGAGGAAGCTGCCAAACTTAAGTTGGAATGGGAAAATCTAAAAACGCCGCCAAACTTTAGCCACGCCCTACAAACGAGAATCGAAGCGCAGAGAGATCATCTCAGGAAACGCATGATTGGATTTCTCGCCGCCGTTCTGTAGTTTGCGTCAAGCCCGGTTCGCCATCTTCGATGCCATGTGAATCAGAAGCCCCCGGCTCTTCTCATCCATGCGCGCAAATAACTTCGCGAACGATCGAACCACACTCTCTTCTTTCGAGTTGGCCGCCCGACGCGGGATGATTTCCGTGGGTATATTCGGCTTTTTGACGTGTTCCTCGTCCGTGAAAAGTCGGTACATCGGAACTTCCAAAGCCGTAGCGATCTTTTCCAGCGTATCCACGGAGGGAACGGTGTGTCCGTTTTCGACGCGTGAAAGGTAGCAACGAAGAAGACCCGTTCGTTTTTCGACATCGCCCTGGGACAAGCTTTTCTGTTCCCTCAAATCCTTCAATCTTTCGCCTATGACCATTCGAATCCTCCGGGCGAAATCATACGCCGCTGGCGGCCGAGTACCAAACGATACTGCTATTTCCGGTGACCGGCCAACCGTTAGCCGAGTGCTACGGAGCCTGAAGTGATCCGCGGCGCCTTCTTTACAGGATCTGAAGCGACGATCATTCGGGACAGGGAGGAAGTAGCAGCGTAATCCCCGCACCATCGCGGGGCCCAGCACCGAAAAGGCTTGGGGATGAAGCCGGAGCCTTTTTATTTCACAACTAAATAACTTATAACTATTCAACATCAGTATACACTCCCACCAAAGGAGACAACATGAATTTCCGCAGATCCGGGTTTCTCGTCGTGCCTGTGATGCTGAGTCTTTTGTCCCCCATTGCGTCAGCCCAACAACCCCAACAAGTCCACCATCACGAGCCAGTCACGTACGCCATAATTGACGGCAGAACAAATCCAGAGCTAATTTCTGACGCCATCGCGTACCATCTGGTGTTCATCCACATCGCGAACATCTTGGCTGATCCAACCGCACCACTCGGTCAGGGGCAGGCGATTTTCTCTGACATCGGCTTGACCGAAAAGGATCAGCAACAGTTCATAACAGTTCTTTCGGGCTACCGAACACAGCACAATCTGGCCGTGGCTGCCCACAATCTGAAGGTGGAGAACGCGATGGCGGCACGAACTGTCCCGCCCAGCTTTGTCCCCGAACGTGATCTGCAAACACAAATTACCCGCGACTTGCTGAAAAGTTCACTGAGTCCATCAGGGATGCAGGCAATTGATGTCTATGTCCAGAACGAAAAGAAGAACATGAAGGTGACACGACCATGAAAATCAAACTCCTCACAGTAGTTGCATTATTCTTCTTCTCCCTGATTTTTTCCGTCGCATCATTTGCACAATGCCAAGGCGGCGCAAACGGTCCGATCCCGGACTATGCTTTTTACGCCACAATGACAACGGTGAATGGCGGCACGACACTTACAGCCAACGTCACCGTCTCAGGAGAGACAACCGGGGCAGCGGGCTGCATGGGTTCGGGGCAGCACACACCAGAGACGTACATCAAGATCGCGAGCAACACGGCCCTTCTGCAAAAAGGTACACCGGTGAGTCCCACGAGCTACCTAACGTTCACCGGCGGCCAGAGTGCTACAGTCACGGTTGGTACTGTGTACGATTTAGAAGAGGAAGCGATCATCTTTTGCAGCGTCTTGGATGGCGACTTCTGGATCGTAAATGGACCGCCACAATTTGAAATCGCCTATGAACGATCCGCGTCGTTGGGTACAAGAACGGGGTGCGTGACGACTTCCGGCGTTACTCGCTGTTATGTAGCCCAAACTGCATGGTGCAATCCACAGGGGACACCACCAGACCTGAATGTGGTATCCGTAAACACGGAAACCTTCCCAGTATCGCCGGCCCCATTTTTTGAAAATTGGGCAGCATGTACGCGAAGTGGAGACGGACAGCCTTGGTCATGCAGTCCCGCGTTTTCACTACCGAACTTTAATTCGGCTCCCGGTCTTGGGCTCTGTACAAAAACTCCGTAACTCAAACGGGTGTATAGTGAGGGGAGCGAATTGCTCCCCTTCTTTTCTTGGAGGATAAAATGATTTCACTGAGAGGTTTTCTCCTAGGACTGGGATTCGCTGTTGTAGGCTCTATCGTGTACGTGGGGTTCCTCATGCGCTCCATCTTTGCGAACGCGCCGCAGGGCCAACAGGTCGGAATTGATATGGTATCGCTGTTCAAACATTCGATTCTATCGAGCCCCGGTTACTGGGTCCTCGTCGTCATGTTGTTTATTGCCGGCATCGTGGCGATGCACTACTTCCAGCGCTCTGCGTTGTAAGAGGATTCGCCGCGCGACCCAAGAAACAACTTCAGACTCCAAAATTCTTCTCGCTGTAACTCTCCAACAACCTCACCTCGATATCTTCGACTTTAAGGAGAGCCAGATCATGGCCGAAGACATCACCCTTGACGAAAAATTACGAAGGTTCGACGCGGCACTAGACAAGTTGCAGCGAGTGGTGGAAGCGGATAGTGTTGTTCCGGACGACGTATTTAACGAGTTCCTGATGGCCGCAGAGAACTATCGAAGCGATATGCGATACAAGACGCTGTTGGGATCCGCCGAACGGCGATCATAACTTATGCCGCCGTGTCAAGACAAATCTCTTGACTTTTGAAAGATTTTATGGGACGATTTTTGTCCGGGTACTGACCGAACCCAGCCGGCGTGGGTTTAGGAATATCCAGCAGTAGCCGAGGCTTCACCCCGTCGAAGAGTCTGGGATACCAAAACCAGGCAAACACCCCGCTAATAGGTGGGGCTGGAAAATCTCTTTGGAGGTTTTCTGCCCCATGTCTAAGAAACTTCGTAGTGCAAACCCCATGCCGTCGCTACAGACGGCGCCAAGCACCCCTGAGGATATATTGACAGGCGAAGACATCGCGCTGCGCTTGAAGTTGAAGTCATCTACCATCTATGAGTTGACCCGTAGACGTAACAAACGTCCGCTTCCTGCAATGCGGGCAGGTAAAGTGCTGCGGTTTTACTGGTCAGATGTGGTGAGATGGTTGCGCGGTGAAGATGTTGCGTGACGAGAAGTGGTGCCACCGCCCAGATTCGAACTGGGGACCCCCACGTTATGAGTGTGGTGCTCTAACCAACTGAGCTACGGTGGCTACGCTTTAATATTGTACTTTTTCCGCGCGACTTGTTCCAGTTTCTTCAAGTCCTTCTGCGCTCGCTTTTGATCCGGTAACACATAGAACGCCATCGTGGTAGATACGTCGGCATGCCGCAGGATGCTCTGGATTTCCTTGCTGTCCACACCAGCTTCGTTAAGACGTGTTCCTAGCCCGCGTCGAAAGGCGTGCCAT
The DNA here is from genome assembly GCA_963786205.1 of uncultured Acidobacteriota bacterium. GTDB lineage: Bacteria > Acidobacteriota > Terriglobia > Acidiferrales > UBA7541 > Palsa-295. Next base: position 621,923 of record CAWAYG010000004.1, on the reverse strand, counting down.
CCATACCACGCGCCGTTGATGTGCTGGGGAATGTCGCGGCGAGACAGGTTATCCAGATTGATCGGTCTCAAAAGCTTCTCCCCCCTGAAGATCCAACCGACTTTGCCGGCCGGATAGTCCGCCTTGTACTTCTTGAGGATTTGTCGCAACAAAGGCACCACAAAAACACCCGCCTCCCGCGCTTCTGTTTTGGGCGCACCCTCTTTGCCACTCCAAATTTTCCGCTGGATTGAAATCTCTTTTCCATCACAATCCGACCACTTCAAACCCATCAGTTCGCTGCGCGTAAATCCTGTAAAGGCCGCCACAGCGCAAACGGTACGCGCGGGTTCGGGCAACTTGTCCAGCATTTCAGCGACTTCCAAGAGTGAGTACGCGTGCGTGTTGGATTCAAGGGTTTTGGCCCTTCGAATCTTTTCACCCTCCGACAACCCCGAAAGTTCCCCCGCCACCTTGCGACCGCCGGCCTTGGCGTTTTCGAAGGGGTTATTTCCCACGTACGACCCGTCTGAGATCGCCCAAGTAAATACACCCCGTAAAAAGTTTTTGATCCTCAGATGTCGTTGGTGGGACAGTTCTGCGGGTAGGCTCTCCAGAAACCGTTGGGCATCACGCGCCGTAAAGGACCGCAGTGGGATTTTAGCGGCCGCGCTATCCTTAACGCGGATGTTCCAAATGTATTGGTAGCCCTCGATCGTGGAGGGCTCAATATGTAGTTCATTGCCCGAGGGCTGTGCCAGCCGCCAGTTTAACCGGGGAAAATAGCTGTTGGATATGAACTCGCCCAGCGTCAGAGTGCTCTTGGCGATGGGGCTTTCACTGTTGACGGACGATAGGAGCGAGGCGATCTTGTCTTTGAAGATCTCGCGCAGCCGTTCTAAATCGGTGGCTGTGCCGCGGTAGGGATACTGACTGAAGGGCGCGAGGGGTGTCACGGCACGTACGCGTTTGACTACGCCATCTGTTCCAACACGATCCTCGTGATACCGCAGAGCCCAATTGGGACCTTTGTGGATGATATGGCCGGCTTGGAATCGAGGAGGCATCGGACCCTCCTGAGTTATGGGACCGATTATGGGGTCGTTTTCGTTGTTTGTAAGGCGTTTTTTGATGTTTTCAAGGGTCTCATGATCCCTGGGTCGTGGGTTCGAGTCCCACAGCCGGCACCAAGTCTTTTGTTTTGAGAAACTTCCTAATTCGCGATTGGCGGTTTCGTAACATCTCGTAACAACTCAGATGCAATTCCGCCGAGCGCTTCGCGGAAATCGTCTTGGTCCGCGTGGTCGTACACACCGTCGGTAACCTGCAAGCTCGAATGCCCGAGAATGTCTGCCCTGACTTTCGCGGACCATCCGTTCTTACGCAACGTCGTTCCCAGTGTGTGCCTGAAATCGTGCCAGCCACCAATTTTGATTCCGAGCGAGCGAACCGCTGGACGAATGTATCGCTTGAGCGCGTTCCCCGGATTCACGGGCGTGCCATTCTCGGATTCGAAAATCCATTCGCGACCGCTGACAGAAAACAGTTGCGAACGGAGCGCATCCGGAATTGGCAGGTCAGGTGCCGACTTCTTGGTTTTTGTTGTATCGGCCTTGCCTTCGTAAATCCGACGCCGCACGCGAAGAACATCGCCATCGAAATCGGACCGCTTGACTCCGACAGCTTCCCCAATGCGAAGCCCCGTTATCGCAAGAAACAGAACGAGCGTTGCGTATGGCTCATCTAATTTCTTCGCGATGTCCGAGACTTGTGTTGGCGTGAGAATCGTCCGCTCAATGCGCTCGCCGGCGTGCGGGAGCTTGACGCCCGAGCACGGATTTTTCTCCAGCCACTCGCACTGAACCGCCCACGACATTACGCGCCCCAGTGAAACCCGCATCCCGCGAAGCGTATTTCGGCAGTACCTAGGCGCACGTTCCGCGAGAAACGACTCCGCGTCAAACCGCGTGATGGCGGAGATTTGTTTTTCCCCGAACGCAGGAACGATGTGCGCCCGGAGAATGTTTTCGTAATACGTCGCTGTTGTCCTCTTGATTGTAGGAACGATGGTCGTCCGCCATCGTTCAACAAGCTCCCTGAACTTGAGCTCCGTCGTAGTCCGACCCAAAATATGCATGCGGTGCGTGAGCGCCTGCTGCGCCGCAGACTTTGTCGGCAACTCAGAAACTGCTCCGAGTCTGACATTGCGCTGGTGGCGCAGAAGGCTTCCGTCCGGTGGCAGCACGTCCTCGCGCCACATGCCGTACCACACCTTGGTTCTTTTTCCAGTTTTGTACACGTGTCCCCGTTGATGGCGCCGAAGCTGAAGGCTCATAGTCTCTTGCCCTTCAGGCTTCAAGCAGTTTCCCGAGCTGTATTTACCCTGAAACTGCCGCAGAAGCAAAGCGGAATCAATTCGCAGGAGGCGACCAAGCCTTACAACAGGCAATTCTCGAACGTGGCGACGCACCCAACATTCAGAAACACCAAGTAGGGTCGCGCTCTCGCGGATGGTTATAAATGCTCGCCCACCGGATGGTGGCGTAGATAGAAGCGGACAGGCAGGTGGTACTAGCTCTGGAATACCAGCAACATTTGCATCACTCACGGCTCGCTTTCTTCGCGGTCCAAATTCTAGGTGAGCGGAACCCACGAAGTAATTCCGCCCACTGCGCCATCGCTGGCGCACGTCCGTCTCGTCGTCCTGGGTGCCCGCTGACCCGGCGATTCTCTGTCAGGCCAGCAGGCGGTCGAACTATCTATTTCATTTGGTGCAAGCTATACCCCGTTTTCCATTTGCTTTAGTCGCGCCTTGATGTCGTCTGGCAACTCCGTCCCGTATACTCGTTGGGATTCGAGCATACATGCCGCCAGCATCACTGCTTGTCGTAGGCCGCCCTGGTCCTCCCGATTCATCGAGGACGTGGCGTTTGCCAGTGCCAGCATCGCTTCGCGGTCTGGGACAATTCCCAAGTCTCGCAGAAGAGCAAAAGCAAGATGTGGGTCGGTGGCCACTCCAGCACGGAGTGAATCCACGGCGGCGGGTACGATTGAAAACAGCCGTCCCCGTTGTTCCTGGATAACACCCTGAAAGTCCTCCGTCCGGATGACCCTCGTGACCGTGTTTCTGGACACATGCAGTTCACGTGCAATCTGGCGTTGCGATTCCCCTTGTAGCAATCGCCCCTGAACTTGTAATAATTTCCCCGGTGAGATGCGAATCGGCTTTTCATCTGCTTTGATTAGGCCTGGTTTGGTCCCGGACGGTGCTTCGTGGTTCAGACTTGCCAATTGGCCATCATTGGGGACCTTCGCCTTCTTGCCGGTTCCCCGTCGTGCCGTGGACTCACGACGCGCTGCACCTTCTCCCCGATTGGACGTACGCTTAGACCTTTCCATCATGTTCTTCATGATTCCCCTCCGCACTCTGTCCACGTGAAACTCATTCCGCCTATCGTTTGTTTTCAATGTGATAGAAGCTCCCCGTGAGTTTCATGAGTTAGTTCCAGCCCATTCTCACAGGGGAATATTCAAAAGGTTTTTCTCTCCCACGCGATGGGAGGAAACAAACTCACTAAACTCACTTTGTGCTTCCAAAAAGTAGGACAAGTTGTTGCCCTTCTGTGTGTTGCAGCGAGACTTCAAAGAGCAAACTCATCCGCGCACCACGCACCACTTGACCGCCCGGCTAGCCATCCCGGACCGCTCCAGATGGATATCAAAGTCGCCGTAGCGCCGCCCTTCCCGCCTGGAAAAAGCCTTACCGAGCCGCCGTTGCAGGTTGACCTCTGCATCTTTGTCAGAGGTCACGTCGTCCGGCAGGGTCTCGAAGAATCGTGACTCGGTCTGCAGACGTGCAACAAGCTTGTTCACAGTGAACGGCTCATCTTCAAAAGTTGACGCCAGCACTCCGAGGAACTTCTCCCACTGTAGGGATGATTCATCCGCTGTGTCATACAGACCGTCCAGGTTTTTCAGGAAGCCGGTTACGCCTGCGAATCCGAGCACACCTCCTACTGTCCGCGCCCACTCGTCAAATCCGCCTACAGCAGGCACCCGATAATTTGGTTTCCCAGCGGCAAACCACGCACGGGCAAGGGTCAGCAAGGCCGCAAGAATCTCGCCGCGGTTTTCGGTCACCCAGCTCAAAAGCTCCGGATGTTTGAACCCGGTCCGCGTCCAAGGACGCGCAGTCTTGGCGTCGATTCGCACTGAATAACAGCGACGTGCCATGTCTCCGCCTACCTTGATGTTGTTGCCGTTGGCAATCCAGGTTGCCCGGACGGGGAGCGTGACCATCTTGCTGAGCCCCAATATCCGGTCTGTCCACTCTCGTGCCGTCAGGACCGAAGCAAGTGCAGCTGAATCTAATTGGCGCTCAACGTTATCGATGTTAATCACCGAGGCGCCGGTTAGCAGGGCCGCTGTGATGCGCTTCCTCCATTCTTCTTCTTCATGCGGCGCCGACATCATCGCGCTGTCTCTCCCGGTGGCAATGAGACCGATGACTTCCGTTAGCAATCCCTTTCCCGTGCCCATCTGCGGGGCGTCTATTAAGGCAAGTGGCGCTTTCCCTTTGATAGCTGGGCGGACCACAGAGGTGAGCATCGTCGCCAGCGTATTTGTTTTGCTCGCTTCGTCCACAAAAGGAAATTCACCGATGGTTTCTTCGACCGCAGCAAGAGCGGCCGCGACGTCCAGTTTGGTCGGTTCCTCCGGAATAGCAGGAATATGGAGGCCCGGTGCCGGGACGTACAACAGGCGCGTCATCGTGTCATACCCAGGTTCCGTCAGAACCGTCCCGTCCGCACGCAGAGCCGGTGCTTCCACGATGCCTTGGAGAGCTGGAAAGGGCCATTCGCCCACCGCTAAGGTATTCTTGACGACATCCTTGTGGGGAAAGCAATTCACAGGCCCAGACTTTCCCATAGTCATCGCATCCGTCACGCTCGCGAGCCTAGACCGCAGCTCTGGCTCACCGACAATGTCGATAATGGGCCGGTGTTCTTCATCGGTGCGGACCCGAACAATTTGGCCACTGCGGACAAACAGCTCGGGCGGTGAATTGCTCGCGCGAAGTGCATCCAGTGCCTCGTGGGTGACTTCATCCAGTTGGCGGTTGCTGTAAACGATGACCGGACGACTGCTGCCGGTCCCTCCGCTGCCACCGTTGGGCACGGCGATAGATTGATTCCAGACCTCACCGGGACCGTTGATGGCCTTCTCAACTGTCAGCTCACCGTAGGTACGTCCATCTGCACTGTGGCGTGCGTCCCATTTCGGGCGGAAGAGTTTGCTCAGACGGAAGAGTGAATCGATGCGGTCGGCATCCCTGCCTGTCCAGAACGAAAGCATCATGCAGAGCGCCAAGTCGACTTCGGACGGAGAATCGTAGCCGTTGGAATCGCCGCTCCACAGACGGCAAAATTTGGCTCCATTTTTTGCCTTGCTGGCACGGCTGATTACTTCATCGTCGGACCGGGAATTCACTGCCGGTACGACACCAGCCGTCGTGGCACCCGAGGACTGTTTCGTTCCGAAGATTTGGGCGTGGAGGTCGGTTAATTCTTCCTGCCGCTCTTCAACGGTCCCGGCGTGCCATCGAGATGCTCTCCGGTCATTGCGAGGAATCGGCCGCCGCAGTAGATTTCGACTGGGCCCTTCCTCCTTCCATGTGGAGGTAAGGTGCCCTTCGTCAGGATAGGAATGCCGGTGCCGCTCGGACTGATTTCTGTGTAGCTGTCGAGCTGTCTGATAATTTCACGGGCCCGTGGCTCTATATCACCGGTCCTTGGGTCGCGGCAGTCATCCAAATCAATGCCCGTGTAGGAGTCCCCGAGCTGAAAGCCGATTCCATCAACGCTGTCGCAGTTGAAACGCTCCAATGCATCAGCGTAGGTGCCCCACGTGTCCGGGTCGCTGCACGATGCGGGCAGCCAGGTGTTTGGGTCCACAGGAGCTTTCGTGGATTCACCATCACGCTCCACGAACCGCCAATTCACCCAACGTACGAGTTCCTTCAGCTCTGCAGGAAAGGACGCGAAATTGTCGTGGGGGGTCGGCTCGCCTGGTGTCGCGGCTGCTGACCGGGTTGTATACGATTCTTGACGATTAGCGTGGTTGCCCTTCACGGGCGACGTATGTGTTTTCATTGTTTTTCAATGTATCCATCTGGGTTTGGCCTCCGTTTAGCGTCCTTTTCAATTTCAACAGCTCAAAGCTGAATTGCCGGGCAGGAATCAACGCTCCCGACAGGAAGCCTGCAACGTCGGTGAGAAGTTCGGGCGTTTGCGCAAATTCAAACGACACGCGGCGCCCGTTGCGGACGGTGTCGGTTATGCCGTGACCTTCACAAACCAGAAATGCCACGAGGTACAGATGCTGGCTGGAAAAGGTCGAGGTCGAATTCTGCTCTACTGTATCCACTGTCTCCTCCCAACGCCCGGCTGCGAAACCTGGAGCCGGTTGCTTCTCATTAATGATATTGATAGAGCCGAAAAGGTCCTACGTCTTACCGTAGCTTTTTTTCGTGGGTGGGGACGTGCGCAGGCGTGAGATGTGCTAATTCCTGAGACAGGTGGTGAGGATTCGTCAACCGTAATCCGCGCCAATGCGAATATAATTTGCAATCTGGAGGTGCAATCATGGGCCAACATTCGCATAAGTTTACGATTGCTGATGATGACGCAGTGCGCGTTCTGCTGGCGAAGCTGGTAAAGGGGAGCGGGAAACAGGTGCGGCGCGATAAGTTGCTTCGCGCGCTTGACGACGCGGCTCGTCATTACAAGGATTCAAACCAAAAAGTACGACAGGCATTCTTCCATGGGCTGCTGACCGGCTATGCGGTCGCACTCACGCTCCGGTAGCTTTCACTCGCTGCCTTTTATCGCGCAGAAGACACGACCGCGTCTTTTGCAAAAGGGACTCTGGACTACTGCCTGATTAGCTAGACTGCAAAATCACCGCGTCACTAGAATCGCATTCGGTGGAACGTGACAGTTACTTCAGCTTCGCGTATTCCACTTTCCCAGCAATGAGAATCGGAATGTCAGTGTCCGCGTCCTTCCAGAGCGTGAGGAAATCCCGATACTCCGCCTTGGCTTTCGCGATGTCGCCTTGCATGGCATCGGCTCTGCCGGTTTAGAAATGCGCGAGAGCGGCGATGGGTTACCAAGACGAAAACTGACCTGAACGTTTCCAGCCCCTGACCCGCACCGAAGGCTATTGTTGACACTGCTACCGAAACACGTCGAAGACTTGGGGAGACTCCAGTGAGCCGCGTCTGGAATGCCCTGAAAGAAGCTGAACGAGAAAGGGCCCATGTAACTCAACGGAACGGCATACAGAGTCCCGACAAACCTTGCCAAAAGCCCTCCGAAAGGGACTCCATCGAGCGCCGGCAAGGCCAGCGTCCGACGCATCGTGTACTCTTGCTTGTTTACGGTTGGGACGCAGAAGGGCAGCCGTTCCACGAAGAGACCGAGGCATTTGAAATCAACGATAACGGGTCTCTGCTGTGGCTGGAGACCCGGGTCGCACGCGGTCAACGGCTATTCTTGATAAACATGCGGAATCAAGCGGAACAGAAGTGCCGTGCAATCACGATTGGGAAGCGAGTTGATGGCAAGGCGCGAGTCGCCATCCAGTTCAGCCGTCCAGCTCCTCATTTCTGGCGCGAGGCGTAACCCGGTTGCCGTGGTAGGCGCGGTCATCGGATGGTGCTTCTGAGAGGTTTCTCCACCCATTGTTATGAGCGCATCTGACACCAAAGCAGAGCAGGTTGCGATGCACGAGGCCGCGCATATCTTGCACGCCGCTCGGATGGGAGCGAAAAAAGTGGTCATCCACGGAGCACAACACAGACATGGGCGCGGATTTCATGCTCTGACCGAACCTGTTTATGAAGAGCCGCCGCTACAAATCGTTGACTCCGCCAGCTACTGGGCCGCGGGCGGAGCCGCTGAACGAGTGCTCGCGTCGGCCCCTGCTGGCGACGACCCGGTGGATTTCGAAGATTTTGTGACTCGCGCAATTGTTGCGGGCGTTGCCCCGAAACTGGTCCAAGAGTTTTGGAATGCTGCACGACAGGACATGGAAAGCTATTTTGCTCTCCCCGAGGTCCAACCGCACATGTACGCGCTCGCGGCCCGCATTGAGGCTAAGATAAAAGAAGCCAACGAATCTCCACAGCGAAGAGTGCAATGTAGAATATCGGAGCTAGTTGAAATACCCTTCCTGCTTCGACTGCTCGACCGACACTCCAAGCCTGCGTGAAATCCGGTCTTTCACTAGGGGGCCTCTCAGAACCACCCGAATAGCCCGCCCACGCTCCACCTATCCAACATTCGGTTGGACCTTGCCTGACCGTTTCTCTCGATGTAAAAACTAGACAACTAGAGCGCTGGGTTTAACTCGATGAGAGGGATATAATGCAACCAATCGAAACGCGTCGTGAAATTGAAGCATTGTTGCGATGGGCTCGGAGGGCGCAGCTATGGGCCTCCAAATCTCTCTCCGTCATGTCGCCGGTGTCGTCGTAGTTGACCTGCAGGGAAAAGCGACGATTGGTCGCGCTAATGATATCTTAAACCAACAATTGCGACAGCTGATTGACGACGGAACCGACAAGATATTGGTCAACCTGACCGATGTAACGCAGCTGGATTCTTCTAGTATCAGTACCATCGTGCGGGCCTTTGTGTCCCTCCAGCAGCGAGGCGCGAGTCTGAAATTGTTGCGACCGCGTGGAAATGTGAGGTTGGTTCTGGAGACGTTGCACTTGCTGGACGCAATCCCTAGTGCTGAAGACGAGGCTCAAGCGATTGCCGGTTTCCGCTGAATCGCAGCCTCTGCCCAGGACGTTCGGAGTTGGTGTACCATTCCCCAACATCCTTAGGGTACGCCTCACGGAGGACGCCATGCATGCCCGCGTTTGGCAACTCCACCTTCGCTCGGGTAAGGTTCAGGATTTCCAGGCCACCATGTCCTCCGTTGTCGATTTAGCACGGCAGCAAGGAGGATACCGTGGCGTTTTCGCGCTAGCCTCCGGAAAATCGGAATCACCGGAAGTGACCGTGGTCGCTCTCTGGGATTCCTTACAGGCGATTCGCGCCAGCGAAAACAATTTATTTCTCACGCAGGCCATCTCGCGCTTTCTGGCTTGCTGTGAGGGCCTGCCGCACATCACCGAGCAGGAAGTCCTTGCGAGCGACTTCTTCGCCACTGGCGCTCGTGCCAAAGCGTGACTGCTTCTTGCTGAACGGCAAGAAAATTCCATACGCTGGAAGGCTACTACCTGCGGAAAATATTTATTTCAACTTCGCGTATTCAGACTTCGCAGCGATGAGGATAGGAATGTCAGGGTCGGCGTCTTTCCAGAGCGTGAGAAATCGAGATTAGTCGAACGCGCCTCGCTCAAAAAGAGCTGATTGTGGGTCGTGCTAGGGTGTATCCCATCTGAGTGCGTATATCTCCTCGCTGCTGGCTTCTCGCATGAGCAGAACAGAATCATCGGGGCTCAAGGCAGCCCAAGGCATGAACCCCAAGATTCCGGTCCCGCGCTGAATGCCTTTGATGCTGGCCACTCGTTGCGGATATCCGCGACCAGCATTCGAGCGATAGATGATTCCATTATTTTCGTAATAGACTTGTCCGTCATATCGTGACCAACCTAGGATTCTGCCTCCGGGTTGGCACAGTGTCTTCCATTCCCCCGTTGCAGGCTCAAAGGTCATCAATCTTGAGTCATCCGTTGTACTCGCCGCGATGTAGCGACCGTCTGACGACCAATGCGCCGAGTAAAGCCCCGTCGAGCCCGGCAGAACTGAAGCTTGATGCGATTTCAACTCAAGGCTGTGGACCACCATGTCTTTCGCGCCATTAGTCTCCAGTTCGGGTAATTGGCTAAAAACGAGCAGACTCCCGCTCGGCGCCCAATCAGGCACTCCTTCATTTTCATCATCCGAGACGACTTGCTGTGGGCTGCCCCCTTCGGCAGGCACGACATAGATTTGCCAAAGCTGGGGCGGCCGTCGCCCCATGAACGCAATTTGCTTCCCATCCGGCGACCAACGGGGCAAAGCGACTTCAAGCGGGGGGAAACTGAGCTGCAAGCGTTCGCTGCCGTCAAGTTTGCTCCGCCATAGAGTGCCCTGCGGAATCTCGACGTAAGTCACCCATTGGCCATCTCTGGAAAAATTCACTCCCTCGGCGGACATTCCCGACAGGTAACGCACGAACTGTTTGGACCCAGCGTCGTAACGCACCAGCTCATTCTTACTCTGAATCCCGAGCGCAAACAGACTCGTGCCGTCTCTGCTGGGATTGGGGGCGAGAAAACTCATTGGTCCCGCAGTTAATTGCACCGGCAGGTGACTGTCGCGTCCAAGGAGGCCCACCTTCTCGCGCATTACCCAGAGGTCGGTCCTGCCGTTGCGCGTCGATTGAAAAACAAAGTATGTTCCGTCCGGACTCCAGGCCCCGCAACACTCCGCAGAAGGGTTGTTCCAGCCGGGGAGGAGTGCATGAAGATTGGTTCCATCGGCAGAAACTTCCCATAAGGCGTAGGAGAGTGTTCGCGGGTCCTGCACGCTGAAGCGAATCCGCTTCGCGTCTGGGGACCATCGCGCCCAACCGGGGATGTAAGACAGCACCCAGCCTGGTATACCCGGCACGGTCACAAGCTTCTGCGGGTTAGCGCCGTCATTGGCGGCGAGGTACAGGTCGGAGCCTTGGGCGTAAACTAGCCTGTTTCCGTCGGGCGACCAGGCCGCGAAGAGACTCTTCACTTTTGACAAGCGGCGCGGTGAGCCACCGAGCACGGGCACAGCCCACAGTGCATCGTTTGTATCGGGGTTATCGCTGTAGCTCGCCATCAGAAGTTCCGAGGCACTCAGAGACAGGTCGAGGATGACGCTTGCGTCAAACGGAACTGGGAGTGGCACCGTTTCCCCACCTCCGCTAGATACCTGCGCTGGCGTGGGGGTCAAGCCGTCGTCCCCGGCACCTTCGGTGAAAAAAACGCGTGGACCATCCGTCACGCTCCCTGACTGCTCGCTTCCAGTGGAATGTTTTCGACGGCCGTCATGTGTGACTTGCGTGTAGCTGATGACCCTTAGAGGCTGCACAGAGGAATTCCACCGATAAGCGAGCGCTGCAACAGCGATGACGGCCATGACCAGCGCGGTCGGAATGATTTTCCGCCGTGCCCCTGACTTCTCAGTTGTAGGGCCCCCCCGCTGGCTTGAACGCGCCATGTGAGCCGTTGTCGCGCCCGTGCGAGCGCTCTCCACGTCACGCTTCAGCCGCTGCAAATCTGTGCGAATGTCATCAGCAGTTTGGTAACGAAGTCTTCGGTCTTTCTCCAGCGCCTTGTTGACGATGCGCTCTAGCTCCAGCGGCAAGGCCGGTTTCAATCGTGCTAGCGCGGTCGGCGCTCTGTTCAGAATCCCGTCATGGATGACAGCGGCACTGATACCTGAAAAAGCCATCTGGCCCGCCCCCATTTCGTACAGAACCGCGCCGAAAGAGAACAGGTCTGTCCGTGCATCGAGTTCTTCGCCACGCGCCTGCTCAGGAGACATATACGCGATGGTGCCCACGGCGGAACCGGGACTAGTCAGCAAGTCTTCTGCTGTTGCGGTCGGCATGGCGGAAATTCCGACACCTTTGGTATTAGGAGTAAGCTTTGCCAGGCCAAAGTCTAAAATTTTGGCATGGCCGCGCTCGGTGACAAAAATGTTGGCAGGCTTGATGTCGCGGTGAATGATTCCTTTGGCATGCGCCGCATCCAATGCGTCCGCAATCTCAATCCCCAACTCCAGCACTTGCTCAAGCGGCAGCGGTTTGCCGGAAATACGGTGCTTCAGAGTTTGGCCGTCCAGAAACTCCATGACGATGAAAGCCTGTCCGTTCTGGTCGTCAATCTCGTGAATGGTGCAAATGTTCGCGTGATTCAGTGCCGATGCAGCCTTAGCTTCACGCTGGAAACGACCGAGAGCTTGCGGGTCCTTGGCTACCTCGTCAGGCAGGAATTTGAGAGCTACGAAGCGGTGCAGTCTGGTGTCTTCGGCTTTATAAACGACACCCATACCGCCACCACCCAGCTTACCGATAATCCGGAAGTGCGAGACGGTCTGGCCGATTGGAGATGGGGATTCCGGCATTTGCGCAGATATTAGGTTGCGTAATCCGGCAAGTCAACGGAGCGGTGCCGACGTAGCTGCCACCGCGACCCGCAGCTCTGGCTTGGTGGCTGTCACGATAGGTCGCTCGCCGGCGGGGCATGCACTGCCATCATGTCCGACGAGCAAATGCTTAACGAGAGCGTAAATTCTTCGGTGTCCCTCAAGACACCGTTCAGCATCTTCGTAAATTGATACGTCGCGGGAAAGGCGAATCCACTTCGCCTCCAGAATTGCTGAGGTGGCGGCGCGTTTGAGGAGGTCGAGTTCCTTGCACTTAATTTTCGCCGGCATGCGGGTCACAATTCTATAATCTGCATCCAGCCAAACAATGGTACTTCCGTACTAGGCAAACGCCGTGTCATAAAACCAGACCGAAGGGGACAACATGACAGGCGACTTGACAAGCCAGCGGACATCTGATATAGGTATATGTCAGATGAACGGTGTTTCGACACGCGAGGCTGCAGGACAGCTGGGCATCAGCCTAATCAGCCTCCAGCGGTATATCGCCGCCAAGACGATATCCGCACCGAAGCTGCAGAGAATCGGTGGCGTACGCGTCCGCCTGTGGAGAGACCAGGACATCAAGCGCGTGCGGAAGGAACTTCCGAGAATCAAGAACGGACGGAGTAAGCGGAGAGCGAGATGATTCATACAAGGATAGCAGCCATTTACGCACGTGTGAGTTCGTCTGACCAACACGCTGAAACTCAGCTTTATGACCTCCGAAAACTGGCCGCGCAGCGAGGCTTTGAAGTCAGCCGTGAATACTGCGACCGGGGAATCTCCGGCAGTAAGGCACGCCGTCCTGCACTGGATGCTATGATGGCCGACGCACGGCGAGGTCAATTCTCCGTGGTTTTGATTGCAGCTTTCGACCGAATTGCCCGGAGTACCAAAAAACTTCCTCGACATTGTTGATGAACTCGATGAACTTGGAATCGAATTTATATCCGCGCGTGAAGCGATTGACAGCAGCGGGCCGATAGGCCGGATGTTCATCACTCTGATTGGTAGCATCGCCGAGCTGGAGCGAAGTCTAATCGTCGAGCGAGTCAAAGCTGGGATGCGAAGGGCACGGGCCGACGGTGTGCGACTCGGTCGTGCACCACTCGACATTGACCGTGCACAAGTCGTTGCTGACCGCCTCGCAGGGATGTCGCTGACCAGCGTTGTAAAGAAATACCGCATCTCCAGGGCTACTGTCTGCCGTTTGGTCAATGAAGCTCGGGGACTGAAGTCGCCAGTAAATAATCAAGAAAGAGTAGTCCCCCTCACCGAAACAGGTAATTGGCAGGCTGCTGCCTAACTTGCGGGTCTACGCTGTGGTTGGCCGCCTGCGTTCCTGTTCCTGTGAACATCCATGAGGAAGATACGGGGCAGGTTGGGCAAAAGTCAGTTTCCGGTAAGCGTTAACCAGGCACTTGCTCGTTGGTCGCACCAGCGAGTTGCCTCCCGCCTTCGAACCCGGTCCCTATTTGCGTAAACTGAGAAGTATGGAGCGCTTGGTTATCATTGGTCGTGGGGCCTCAGGCAAATCGACCCTCGCTCGACGCCTGGGCGATATTACAAAGCTGCCTGTAATCGAAGTAGATAAAATCTTCTGGCAACGAGGGCTTGTTGCGACTCCTCGCCGACGGTGGATTGAGATGCAGGAGCATCTCGTAGATGAGGGTCAATGGATCATAGAGGGTGACCTCGGACCCTACGACGCCATCGAGGTCCGGCTTCGGGCAGCAGATACCATCATCCTTTTAGACTTTTCGTTAGTCCGCTGTGCCTGGCGAGCAATCCGCCGATCCCGCGAACGAGCTGATTTCTGGCGCTGGCTATTGGCATACCGGATTCAGAGCCTTCCGAAACTCAAAGCAGCGATCACGGTCCACGCACCCAATGCCGTGCTCCACGTATTTCGCAACCCCAGGGCGCTCGCTCGATTCGTCGCTGCCGTAAGCCACCGCTAGGTCACTTGTCCGAGTACGGCGTTAGAACGTAGTCGCTGGCGCGACGGACGCTTCGCGTGCTATGCTCCTTGCGTCATGCTGCAACGTAGCGCCTTTAACAGCGATTTTCGCTTTTCTCTGTTTTTCCTAAGCCAAGCAAAATCAATAGACTACAGAGGAAAAAAGATTCAATTCCCATAGCCGTTAGATCGGCTGAAGCCACTAGCCCGCATCCGCCGCAACCGCCAGCGCCCACCTTCAAACGGCTCTATCGAACGCGCGCAGAGCACCTCGCCCGACTTCGCGCTTTTGTGAAAACGCGCCTCCGATAGAGCACTAGCGTTTACCAGGAGCTACCGAGAATATTCTCGGTTCTCCGTGTCGATTCTGCACCTTCTCGCTCGACGTATGGGTAGAGCAGCCATTAAGCTCTGAACCTGAACGTCAGCCCAAATCAACCCGAAAGGACAAACAAAATGCGATTCATGGTCATCGTCAAAGTCACGGAAGACACCGAAAACGAAGGCGCACCCCCCGATCCCCAGCTCATGGCCGACCTGAACAAATTCAACGACGAGCTCTTGGAAGCCGGAGTTTTGATAGGCTACGACGGTCTTCACCCCTCCTCCAAAGGCGCCCGCGTCCACTTCTCCGGCAAGAACCGCCCCACCGTCATTGACGGCCCCTTCGCGGAAAGCAAGGAACTCATCGCCTCCTTCTGGTTCTGGCAGGTCAAGTCTCTCGAAGAGGCCATCGCGTGGGTCAAGCGCTGTCCCAACGAAGGCGAGTCCGACATAGAGATCCGCCAGGTCTTCGAGCCCGAAGAGTTCGCATCTGCCTTCAGCGACGAGGAAATTCAGCAGGAAAAAAACTTCCGCGCTCGAATGGCAGCGAACGCAGCCAAGAAATAGTCCCGCTTGCACTGACGTATCCAAACTGTTCGGGTGGTTGGACTACCGTGGCTGGCCCCGTCGCAGACTCCACAGTCCGCGCGCCGAGAGGATGAAGGTGAAGCCCCCGAGCCCGCCGAGCGCCCAGAGTGTCCAGACGAAGAAGAAGCCGCCGGGGGACTTGGCGATCTCGCCGTAATGTGCCCCCCTCATGTGCATGACGGGCATGGCTGCCGCGAACAACCCGACGAGCAGCATGATGACGTACCCCGATCGCCGTTCGGCGAGCACCAGCGTCCCGTACAGCAACACCACGAGAACGGCCAACGCAATGTTTGAGGACTCGGCCTTCGATATCCCACGGACGATGTCGTCCGTAATGTGAAGCGTCAGCAAGAGGATCGAGAGCAGAGACGCGATGGTCAACATTACGTTTTGTTTCATTGGATATTCTCCTTGCCAAACCGTACGGAGCTAGGCGACTAGTTCCGGGTCGCCGACGGCCCGCTCCGAACTAACTGCTGGCTTGACCGCTGACCAAGTCCACGCCTGCCAGACAATGACCAAGGTGCATACAGTTTCGATGGTCGCGAAGAACACGTACGCTGGATAAACGGGATCCCGAAAGGCACCGTTGGTCAGAGGCAGAACGAAGGTCAGGAAACCGTTTACAAGGGTCATGATGCCACCCGCGATGATATTCGCCAACCGGTTCGCTCTAAACGGAAGCAGTCGACACGCCACAATCATGGCTATGGGTATTTCCATCAAGACCGCTGAACCGAGCAGCGCCCATTGTGGGAGATGTGGGGCTGAATTCGGCGAGCCAACAAAAGCGAACAGGGCAAGCACGTCCGCATAGAGGTAGTTTAATAACGCGAAGATCCAGAATAGAGACAACCGCTCCTTTGTGTCCTGCATGTCAACCTCCTACGGAAAAGCAATGCAGGTTCTGGCTTGCGCTCCCGCCCAGGTACGGGATTCCTTTTCCCATTACGAGGGGGAATCCCCCCGAGGATTGGATACCGAGCTATACGGGGAGACCAACGAAAAAGACTCATGGGGACCGCGTTCCCTCTGGCCGACCCGTCGATTTCGGGTCAACTCCCGGCCGAGTAGGCCCGGGGAATTTCACCCCGAGCCTCTCACAGAACCGTGCTTGACAGTCTCCCGTCACACGGCTCGTGCCACCCAGTGAAGGTTGCTACCTTCCGTCCGAACCGCTCGGTTCCTCCTGTTTCCAGTTGACCGTATTGGTTAGGACGTGAGTGACCCGCCCCCTTCGCTCCACGGGAATTACTCCGCTTCTTCACTACTTTGGGGCAGTCCGACCCTGAGACTCCGCATCCGTACTCTCGCCCTCGTGGTTGCTTCCACTTGGAGCTTCTCCGTTCGCATCGGTGCCTCAGGTTCCCACGTTCCGCTTAACCGCCTCTTTGGCAAGCTCAGGCCACCTCTCATGCCGGATGCCGCTCCGCCCGTAAACAGGTTTCGTCGGAGCTACTCCCGCAGTAACTTACCCCCCGCGGTTTTGACATCATCCATTACGTTTCGACACTTCAGCAGTGGTTCCCTTGCGGTCCTCATTCTTGCCGGTCACCTGACCTGGTCCTTGCCAGGCCTTTTCCTTCCGCGTTCACGACCCTAGCTTTTGGCTACAGCCGCCGCAGGTGGTTTGGAACCTGTTCCTGTAAACCGATTCCGAGGGGCCTACCCTCATCAGTCAAGCAGTTGCGCACTACTCAGCGTTTTCTCCTTTCGTGCTCGTGGCACACGGAAGTCGCGTAACCGGAAACTGACGGCTAGTTTCCGGTTAGGGTTTACCAGGCAAGTGAAATATTATCCCTCACTAGTAGCGAAGCGACCTTATCTCCTTGACTTTTAAGAAGCCTAAATCGGAGGACTAGGTTTCAAAACTCTCCTCCGGTTCAGGAAGCGTGTCGCCTTCTCGCGCAAACCAAACGTACAAGGTGGGCAAAATGAAAATGCTCATCGCCAAATTCACCATCAAGCCCCCTACGATGACGATGGCGAAGGGGCGTTGCGAATCGGAACCAATCCCATGTGATAGAGCGGCGGGCAATAGTCCGAGCGTCGCAACTAACATCGTCATCATGATCGGACGAAGCCTTAGTACGGCGCCTTCAATCGCGGATTCCTCGACGGAGTGGCCTCGCGCCCGGAGCTGGTTGATATATTCCAGCATGATGACGCCCGTCTGAACCGATACGCCAAAAAGCGCCAAGAAACCGACGCCTGAAGAAACACTGAAATGCGTGCCGGTAATCAAGAGGGCTAGCAACCCGCCGACGCTGCCCATTACCACCGTCGCTAGAATTAGCGCAGCCCACTTCGGCGAACTAAACATCGTATAGAGAATCAGGAAGATGACCAGGATCGTTACCGGCACGATGATCAGCATTCTCGCCTGGGCGCGTTTCTCGCTTTCGTATTCGCCTTCCCAGTCAATATGGTAACCACGCGGCAGCTGAACATTCGCATTGACCCTCTGAATTGCTTCCTCGACGGCGCCGCCAAGATCGCGCCCCCGCACGCTGTACTTAATCGCGACATAGCGCTGGTTCCCCTCGCGATAGATCTCAGAGCCGCCGTCACGCTCTGCGATCTTGCAGAGCTGCGCGAGAGAAACTCGTTCACCGGATGGAGACGACAAGCGAATGTTTTCGATGGCTTCCTTGGTCGAGCGATACTGCGGCAGATAGCGCAATACCAGATCGTAGCGCGCCTCACCTTGCAGTACTTGTGTGAGCGCGCTGCCCCCGACCGCGGTCTGGATGGCATCTTGCACATCCGCGACGTTGATTTGATGGCGCGCAGCCTGATCGCGGTCCACCGCGAAGTTGATGTTCGGTTGACCGAGAACGCGAAGTACGCCGAGGTCTTCGATGCCCCCAACCCCGCGCATCACGTTCGCGATCTGATCGGCTTTTTCTTCCAGAACCATCAGGTCGTCGCCATACACTTTGGTGGCGAGCTCCCCCTTCACGCCGCTGACGGCTTCTTCCATGTTGTCTTCGATGGGTTGCGAAAAGCCCCAGATTACGCCAGGGATTTTGTTCAGTTCTCGCAGCATGGCGCCGATCAGCTCGTTCTTGTCCTCGCGGAAGACGGGCCGCCACTGGTTCTTGGGCTTCAGGTCCACGAAGTATTCGGTATTGAAGAAGCCGGTGTTATCGGTTCCGTCGTCAGGACGCCCAACCTGACTGGTGCATTGCGGGACTTCGGGAAATGAGCAAAGAACGATGCGCGCTTGATTCGATACGCGGATGGCTTCGCTTGGTCCGGTGCTGGGAGCCAGAGTGCCGCGGACCCACAGTGCGCCTTCATCGAGGTGGGGGAGGAATTCCGAACCGAGCACACCCCCCACCGTAAGATAAACGGCGATGGCCAAGCCCACGCCTGCCACGCCGACCGTTACGAAGCGATGCTCAATCGCCCATCTGGCGGCTACGCGGTACTTGGTTTTCAAAAACTCCATCGCGGGATTGCGCCACTCGCTCACGCCCTTCCTGAATAAGATGCTGGAAAGCACCGGCGCAACGAGAATGGAATATAGCAACGCACCCAACAGCGCAAATGCGACGGTCCAGGCCATCGGCTTGAAGAGGCGGCCCTCGACACGTTGCAGGGTGAAAATGGGCAAGTACGCTGTGATGATGATGGCGATCGCGTAAAAGACCGGGCGCTGCACTTCGTGCGCCGCGTCGCGGATTACTTCCAGAGTGGCGATCGAATCGGTCTGGCGTTTCTGGCGTCCTAAATGCCGGACGATGTTTTCTACCATCACCACGGCGCCATCCACGACCATTCCGAAATCCAAAGCGCCCAGCGAAAGAAGATTTGCGGGAATATTCTTCAGATTGAGGCACGTTGCGGCAAATAACAGCGAGAACGGGATCGTAACGGCGACAATAATCGCTCCGCGTATGTTCCCGAGAAATAGAAAGAGAACGATCACGACAAGAATGATGCCCTCCGTGAGATTGTGCAGCACCGTACCGGTCGTGTAGTGCACCAAGTCGCTGCGGTCAACGAAGGGAACGATGCTTACACCACGGGGCAGAATGTGCTCATTCATTTCTTTGACTTTCGCGTGGATTCCCGCGAGAGCTTTGTCGGCATTTGCGCCTTTGCGCAAGAGAACGATGCCGGAAACCACGTCGTCGTTATCAATGATTTTGCCGTCTTCGCGATGGATGGCGCGGGCAAACTGGCCTAGCCGGATCTTCGGACCTTGCGCCACTACGGCGATGTCCCGTATGTGCAAGGGAGTTCCGTTCTTCGCGACGATCACCGTCTTTTCGATGTCCGCCACACTATTGATCAAGCCAACTTCCCGCAGATTCACTTGCTGCAAGCCGGATTCGATGAAGCTGCCGCCGGCGTTGACGTTATTGTTGATGAGCTGTTGCTCCACCTGAGCTAGGCTCAGGCCGTAAGCGACGAGTTTATTCGGATCAACGCGGACCTGATATTCGCGCGTAGGTCCGCCGAAACTGGCCACATCCACGACGTCGGGCACCGCTTTGAAACCCTTCTCGACTACCCAATCCTCTAGCGATTTCAAATCCATCACGTCGTATTCGGGATTATTGCTGTGCAGCGTGAAGAAATAGATTTGTCCCACGGGACTCCAGTCGGTGCCCATTTGCGGCACGACGCCCGGTGGCAAGGCAGCTTGCGAGAGGCGCTCCAAGACGCGTTCGCGATCCCAAGCGTTGGCCTCGTCGTCATCGAAAATCAACTTCAGGTCGGAGAGCCCGAACAGAGAAAAGGATCGCAAATGGGTGATATGAGGAATACCGTTCATTACGATTTCCAGTGGAATCGTGACTTGTTGCTCGATTTGTTCAGCGGAGATTCCCGGCCATTGCGTGATGATCTCCACGTAGTTGTCTGCAACGTCGGGATATGCTTCGACCGGCAGCCGATGAAAGGAGATTGCTCCGCATACGAAGAGCACCAGTGTCGTGGCGACGACCAGGAAGCGGTTCTCCAAAGAAAAATCCACCAATTTGCGAATCATGTGGCACTCCTCGCGGAGACTTAGGTCTCTCGCGATTCATTCATTTTCGAGTGTGGATTTCGTTGAGTTGCGGTGATCACTGCCAGAAGGCGATCTGCACGCCGTCCAGACGAGAAACAGAGCTTGGAGTGATTTACGGCTGCGTACGGTGGGCCTACAACGAAGGAACTAGAGCGTAGGTTGCGCGCCGATAAGCCGCGTGTTTAGAAGTAAAGTACCTCGGAGGGTGGTGCGCGCTCTGCGGATGAGATCAAGAAAGGATCGGTCGGGAAACCCGCACTCGAAGATGGAATCAGCCCCGTCAGCGAACGGTCATGCGGTATTTCTGCTTCTTCCGCTCCGATGCCAGTGCCGGACTCGGGTGGTATCCCGAGAATGTTTGCCGTCGGGATTGTGGCGGGGAGCCAATTCGTACTGCAGCCGATGAATGCCCCACGGAATGAGGTCGGTGCAGCGCGAAAGAATTTGCCGTGGCCGTCGTTTAGCAGTACCGCTACGGGCTGCCGGAACCAAGCGGTGGTGAGGACTAGGTCAATGGCGTTGTCTCCATTGACGTCGCGCGCCTCGATCAGCAGGCCGCCGCGAGGCGCATCAAGTTGGAAGGATTGGCGACCCGCCGCGGAGAGTTCCAGTTGAATCCAGTAAGTGCTGGCTCCGGAAGCGTTGTCCCCAGCCTGAACGTTGGCGACGTCCGGGCGACGGTCGCCATCAAAATCCGCGATTGCAAACGGCAGCCCCGGTCCGGGAGAAGCGCTGGCACCACTCTGAATCTCACCGGCGCTTGCTGTAGAGCTGCCAGCCGAACCATACAGCAACAATAAGAAGGCCCAGAGAATCAGGCTGCGTCGTAGGCGGAGGTAATCCGGCAGGCTCGTTCGCAGCTCGGAATTGCGTGGGACTTCAGACAACAAACGCTCCGGGTGCAAGCACCGTCAGAGAACATATCACATCAGGAAACGAGCGGCCTTAATGTATATCCACAATCCCTCGTTCAATAACCCGTTGCCCACCAAACGCTCGGCGCCAGCGTTAGCATTCCCCTGCCAATCTTCGATCGCAATCAGGGTGAAAAGCTGCGCACTCAGTTAGGCATCGGCCGGAATGACGAGTTGCTATACGCCGCACGCGCACAAGTATTCAACGACGTGGACTCCGCGTACGTCGGCGTTACGAGCGCAGGGATTCTTCTCCAGCCGTATAAGGACAGATATTTGCAGCAAGCGTAAAGAATCCGGGAGACGATTAGCTATTCATATCAACGCGGAGCTGCGTCCCTCCTCGATATTCTGGATGCGCAAGCCCAGTACCGCAGTGTGCAAGTCAATTACTTGAATTTCGTAGCCTCGCATCTGGACGCGGCAAGTCAATTGAATGTTGCGGTAGGACGTGAGGTTATCCCATGAGAAGTGTGGCTCTTGAGATCTCGGCGCCGTATGAGTCGTGTTTATTCTGCCGCAGTGCTGCCATCAGATTCTTTACGAAATGGCTTGCAAGGTCCCAAACGATGCCATTCCAAGGAAAACTGCTAGGTGTTACATGCTGGGACCACAGCGTTTTATCGCCCTTGCCCTTCAATTCAGCCTGAAGATACCCGTCATACATTGTTTGTGAAGAGCTACCGTGAGGCCCGACTCGCATTGTACCTGTCGCCCAAATTTTTCCATTTCCCGTAATTACGGCATCCGCTTCGCGGGCGGTTGCCACAATCTGAATACGCACCGGCGGGATTATGCGCGATTGCCGTCGAAGCCTTTCCGTAGAACTCGATTGTGTTGTCCCTGTCGCCTAGCTTCTCGTACGTCTGACCAATCATGCATTCGATGAACGGGTCGTTCTGATTCGCCTTCAGCAGTTCGTCTAGCGCCGTCTTGTAATCTCCACCGTAGAACGCGACGTAGCCTTGAAGGTAGGGAAGATACTGCGCCTGCTCGGGATTGGTTCCCTTATCGAGTGGGCGACCCTGACCCCAAGCAAAATCTCTTCCAAGCTCGGTCGCGAAGGGAACGGGAACCAGCAATCGCAAAACCAGACCGCTCGTGAGATGATGTTGAGCCTTTTCGTCTAAGGTATCGGCGGAAGCGGACTCACAATCTTGTCAGCGAACCAGAGGAGAGCATCTTGGATACAGGAAAAATCGTAGCGGAACTTAAACGGGAAAGAGACCGACTCAGTCAAGCGATAGCAGCACTAGACGGCCAGTCACCAAAAGCCGCTGCAAGGACGAGTGCTGTTCCCAATCGAGCCACTCGCAGCAAAAAGAAGGGCGACCGTCTCACCCCGGCGGGAAGAAAGCGGTTGTCGGACATGATGAAAAAGCGGTGGGCGGAGAAAAGGAAGAAAGGTTCCAAGGGACGTAAATAAGAGCCGACGGTTGCTCGGAAGATTTCGCCGGAGTGAATCCCTAAAAGCAACGACATATGCAAAACATTCCAGAAGAAACACTAATGGAAAAAGAGACGGCTCTTGCAGCGGAGGTTGAGAACCTATTGCCCGACTTCTTAAATTCCTGCCGTGACAAGACTGACGTGGTGATTATTCATCAGGACGCTTTTGCCGCAGACTACCAAGACCACGAGTATGCGCTTCTGGGAAAGGCGATAAAGTTCGCGGGACTTCATGGAAAGGAAGTCCACATTATCGGGAAAAACAGAGAAACGCTCAAAGCAGCGAGTAAAACCGAATTGCTGCAACGAGAGATTGCGGTCAAGTCAGGTGGAAGTTTAAGCGTAGTCAGCTAGCGTTATAGGGTCTACTGGCCGTTGGCTTAAACCCTGTGACTGCAAAGTCGTGCAACAGGTCAGAACGCATTCCTTCTTCCCAGCTCGCCTTTTGAGACGGAAATGCGTAGTCCTTTTCGACGGGCTTCTTCAACGGAGGCTTTGGTTCCTGAAACGTCATTGTGATTTGCCCTTGCACATCACTTCAAATTCTCGTTCACGCTGCTCAGCCCTGCGCCGGGCATGTAAAAACCGCTAGCGGGCCAGCTACGAAGGCGTTGCACTCGAAAAATGGCGTTTACCCAGAAGGCTTCTTGGAGCGCTCAGGAGTCTTTCTGGGAACGTCGGGATACATTCGTTTGAATGCTTCGCCTCTGGCGGTATCGGGGTCTTCCTGCAGCGGGTCCTTCGGCTGGGACTCTTCGCTTTTAACCGAAGGTACGGAGTCGGGAGGTCGTACTTCCTCCGGAATCATAGCAGCGCCATACACATCTACGAACGCAGCAAACTTTGAACACATTCTGCCAGTCTGCTCATCCCGCCCGCTTTAGCAATCACCGCGTCAACGGCAAGCCCTTTGTGAGGGAATGCTCTGGCGACCGCTTCGCTATACATGGTGAATAGAACTATCAGGACGTTTGGCATCATGTCTTTTAGGACAGATGCCACAACGATGCCATTCGTCCGAGGCATCGCCACATCCAATAGAATCAAATCGGGCTTGAGTTTCCGAGCCTTCTCGACAGCATCTTCACCATCGACGGCTTCGCCACAAACTTCGAAATCTAGCCGGGTGAGATATGAATGAACGGCCCGGCGAACGGTGTCGCTGTCATCCGCTACTAGAATCCGCTTTGGCATCACAGCTGAGGCATCGTAACAGCGCTCCTAGGAATGCAGCATACGGTGTTTGCTGTATCCGGAGCGAGTATTCCGTGTACGGCAAATCGCAATCCCGCTGGTAAAAATTACTTCATTTCTCGGCGCCCGCTTTGGGTTTGTGGCAACGCTTCTGGAACTTCAACTGCCTGATTGTGCTGGGCTAACTCCTCCATTAGGTTGGTGGAACCGCAAATGCATATCCAGCTCAATAGCGTCGTCACATTGAGATATCGGTTTGGGAGGAAACCACGATGGATTCCACATTCGATATTTTCAAAGTAGGTCCTCGGGGTGCTCTGCGGATGATAACGACAGTCGTAGGTTTGCGGGAAGCTAAGGTACAGATGGCTCGCTTAGCCCTAATTTCTCCTGGAGAATATTTCATTCACTCGGAGGAAAAGGGCGTCGTGGCAAGGCAATCCCAAGAATGGGCCGACATCATTTGACGGCATTCTCGGGTTCCCGCCTAAATCAGTAACGCTCTACGAGTAACAAACCGTCCTAATGAGAAATTCTGGAGGGGCGTCATGACTCAAATTTGTACCATGAAATGTCCGCACTGCGGGAGCACAGCAACGAAGGCGAAGCCCGAGCAGCAATTTAAGTGTGAAGGCTGCGGCTGGAAATTGTGATTTCGGGCTGTCACGTAAAACTGGCATTCAACGGAGGCAAGATGCGACCGCCCTTCGATATTTTTACCGACTCTCCGGGTGCCCAACCAGTCTGGATAGAATCGGCTCAAGACCTTGAAGACGCAAGAGAGCGTTTAAGAGAAGTGGCCCGCATCGCTCCGCGACGAGATTGCTTCATTTATTCAGACCGTAGAGGCATCGTGGAAATCATTGTCCACGCAGATTTTCAGGCACTCAGACGCCACGTTAACCTCGTGTAGCTTAGCCAAGCGATTCTTCGAGCCAGAAATGCCATTGTGATTCAGTTCAAGACGGGCACCTATTCTCCGTCACCAGCAGGAAGGACGCCGGACGCAGGAACTGTGGCCAAGTTATCAGACGATGCCCATTTCCCTGGCAGCATCCTCGCATACGCAAATCGGCTCGTCCCCATTTTGGAATTTCCGCCAGCGCCTCTCCCAATCAATCATGGGCACAAAACAGGTGAAGGTGGAAGCCACAGATTGAGGGTTGCCGTCCTTTATCCAGACACGGAACCGTGCGTGATGTTCTCCTTCATTGACGCAGGAAGTTGGTTTACGCATTTTATTCGCTCTTAGGGAACTGTCGCTCGCCCTGAGTCCAGAGCACGAGCGTTGCCGGTCGGGAGGCAGGTTCTCCCAACAAGGATATGGCGTCGCTTGGGAGGGGACAGCCCTGCGATGACCTGCGGGACGAAACGCAATTGAGAGTCCAAACTGCTCGCGAAGATTGCACGGTGGTTAGGAGACAGAATTTCGCCAATCATGGCTATTCAGCTTCCGGACATGCGCAACGTTATGCACAATTTGTGCGAGACCGAGCCTTCTGGTCCTGGGACGACTGGTGACAGCGTCACTGAAAGAAATCACTTTAAGCAACGGAATTCCCGAACCTGCTGACCGGAAACTTCAACTGATTGATTCTGCTTCGCAAGTTCTTCTTCGGTGTCGTGGAATCAGAAATGCAAATGAAAATCGCACGAGCACGTAAATCGCAACGCTCCCCAATGGGGCAAGAATTCCAACCGATGTCCTAAACCTGGAGGAAGTCGGAAGCCGAGAGAAATCGACGTCATGACCCACGTTTGCACGATGAAGTGTCCACACTGCGGAAGCACAGCAACCAAGGCAAAGCCCCAAGACCAATTCAAGTGCGAAAAGTGCGGCTGGCAGTTGTGATTCACGTAGAGACGAAGAGCTTCGTTCAACGGGCGCGGCGCCGTTCGAACGTTCCTGCGTTCTCATTTGGAAGCCCTGCTCCCAGCTTCGTGAGATAATCCGGCCCATGAAGACCCCGCTTCTCTCTCCGCCGCTGCTGTCCATTGTCCTCTTCTCCTTCGCAGTCCTTCTCGCGCAAAATCCCAGCGGTCAGCAGCAACAGCCCGAGTTCATCAAGCAGGGTCAGCAATTGATGCGCGAGGGAAAGCTGGATGACGCGCTGGCGCTTTATCGTAAGACTCTGGAAACCTCGCCGAATTCCGTTCCGGCCAACATCGCGGCTGGGAATGTTCTCGACCTCATGGGTCGAGGCGAGCAGGCCCGCCAATATTTTGCGAAGGCAATCGAGAGTGCGGACACGCCCGAGCAAAAGGCAATGGCGCAAAGGGCGATGGCGATGTCGTATGCGTTCGAGGGAAATTGCATGAAAACCGTCGAATACGAACAGCCGGTCTTCGATTACTACGGCAGCGTGAAGAACTTTTTTCAGCAAGGAGAGATTGCCGACGAAGCCGCTCGGGTTTGCATTGACTCAGGCGATTTGGAGACCGCCTATCACTGGTATCAGGTAGGCTACGACACTGGGCTGAAGGAATCCGGAATCGCACCGGCTCGCCAAGACCTTTGGGAGTTTCGTTGGGAGCACGCGCAGGCTCGCATCGCTGCCCGACGCGGGAATCAAAACGAAGCGCAGAAGCATGTCGCTGCCGCTAAAGCCGTCCTCGATAAGGGAACCAATCCCGAGCAGGCGCAGTATCTTCCCTACCTTCAAGGCTACGTCGCGTTCTACGGTGGAGATTACAAGACGGCGCTAGACGAACTGCTGAAGGCGAATCAGAACGACCCGTTCATCGAATGCATGATTGGTCAGACGTACGAGAAGCTAGGCGACAGGGACAACACAATCGAGTTCTACGGAAAGGCTTCGACGGCAATCGCGCATAATCCCGCCGGTGCGTATGCAGTGCCGTTCTCGAAGAAGAGGCTGACCTCGCTAGGAAGCTAAGACTATGTCAATGCGGACCTCCGATTGTCGGTCCGCTCCTATATGCCCAACACTTGGTGGCAGTGGTCACAAAGGCTCTCGCAGCCTTCGGACCAGGAGGATGGGGATGTGGCAGCGGGCGGTCGAATTTGGCGACCGGGAACGGCTGCCAGCGCAACCCGAACCGTGGAACAAATCTTCGTAACATCTGACGTAACAACTACGCCTAAATCTGCTGATTACTGCTCATGTGAAACGTGGGAAACCGCTTGAAACCAAATAGATTTAGCTCCTGAAATTCAATCCCTAGGTCGTGGGTTCGAGTCCCACAGCCGGCACCATAGATTTGTGCATTAGGCCCTGGAATTACGCCGCTGCATCGCTGCAAGTTTCGCGGCGCCTTCGTCTCTAATCTCCGAAATTGGCGAAAGCGAATTACTGCGCGCTGGCCGCGTTGGGCGGCAGATGCTCTTCGAGATAGCGCAGCAGCAAACTGTACAGATGTAGCGTGGTCCCGGAACCTTCGTTGATGGCGTGCGTGCGATTCGGATACTCCATGAAGTCAACCGGCTTATCGAGCTCGATCAAGCGATTGAGCAGCAACTCGGTACCTGCATAATGCACGTTGTCGTCGCCGGAACCGTGCACGACGAGCAAGTGCCCGCGCAGACCTTCGGCGAAGTTGATGGCGGAACTGCTGCGATATCCTTCGACGTTCTGCAGCGGCAGGCCCATGTAGCGTTCCTGGTAAATCGTATCGTACAGACGCAGATCCGGCACCGGTGCGACTGACATTCCTACCTGATACAGATCAGGAGAGCGGAACATCAGATTCAGCGTGCTTGAGCCTCCACCGCTCCAACCCCATACAGCGACGCGCGATGAATCCGCAAAGGGATGCGCCTGCAAGAAACTCTTCAGTGCGGCGCTCTGGTCGTGAACGATTACCGGATGAATTGCGCCGTACACTACTTTTCGCCAAGCGCGGCCTTTCGGCGCGGGCGTGCCGCGATTGTCAAAGCTCAATACGATGTAACCGGCCTGGGCGACGGCGCGATTGTAATCGTTGTTCCACGCGCCCCATTCGTCCAGCACGGTTTGCGCTGCAGGCTCTCCATACACATAAACGAGGACGGGATATTTCTTCGCGGGATCGAAATGAGGAGGCTTCAGCATCCAGGCATCGAGAGTGATGGCGTCACCGATATCCACTTTGAAGAATTCCGTGGGCGAGGCGAGCAGCGGAGCGGCGCTGGCGCGCAGCGCGGCATTGTCTTCGAGCACGCGAACGGAGCGATGCGCTGGCAGCTCGACGAGATCGGTTACAGGCGTGACATCCGCGCGCGAATAAGTGTGAAAAGCCCAATGGGCGTCGGGAGACATATCGTAACGATGAGTTCCGGACGAATTGGCGGGACTGACGCGCTGGGCGCTTTGCGAGCCGTCCAATGGCGCGCGATATAGATAGCGCTGGGTGGCGTTATCCGGTGACGCTACAAGGTAGAGCGCGCCGCCTTTTTCATCCACGCCGCAAATTTCGATCACGTCATAGGCGCCCGATGTGACGAGCTGCACGCGCTTTCCGTCGCGGGAGACTAGATAGGCGTGGCGCCAGCCGTCGCGCTCGCTCAGCCACAAAAAGTCCTGGCCGTTGTGCACCCAGTGAATTTCGTCCATCACGTCCACCCAAGCGGAATCCTGATCGCGGAAAATCTGCCGGACTTGGCCCGTGGTGGCGTCTGCGAGCAACACGTCGTTCGTATTCTGCAGGCGATTCAAATGTTCGATGGCGATTTCACTGGAATTTCCGGCCCATTCGAGGCGCGCAATATAATTTTCACGCGGCTCGCCGGGGACTTGCATCCATAGCGTATCTCCGCCATCTACGCTGACGACTCCGGCACGGACGGCGGAGTTCGTGGTGCCGGGAATCGGATACGGAATATTCAGAATTGACGGGTACACGCCCAGCCCGGGATAAGGAAAGCCAGTAACAATTTCCTTGGGCGCACCTAGATTGTAGAGCAGCTTGAAAATTCCTACGCCGCTCGAATCGAACTGCCAGTAGGCGATACGGCGGCCATCGGGGCTCCAGCGGAAGGCGTCGCGAATATCCAGCTCTTCCTCGTAAACCCAGTCGGAAGTGCCGTTGATGATGGTTGGCGAACCGTCGTGGGTGAGCTGGGTGATGCGTCCCGTGGAAATTTCCTCCACGTAAATATTATTGGCGCGAACGTAGGCGACTTTCGAACCCTCCGGCGAAAATTTCGCGAACATCAGTGAAGATGCAGGAGCGTCGCCGCCGAGTTTGTGCAGCGCGCCAGATTGCAGGTCCAACACCCAGTAATCTCCACGAGTGTGCTGCCGCCAGACCGGCACGGAATTGGTGTAGAGCAGCAAGCAAGACTTGTCTTTGGACCAAGCGTAATTTTCGAATGCGAGTGGATCCTTGGCGCCCGCAGGAATGAGCTTCGCGGCGGAGACGAGAACTTCGCGTTTTCCAGTGGCCGTTTGATAGCGGACGATGTCTTGAGCATCTTTGACGGCCGAGGACGGTTCGACGGTGGTGTAGAACGCTCCGTCGTCCAGCCAGCGCGCCGGACCGAAGTACTTGACCTCAAAATCCGGCGACGCATACATGCGATGCAGCAGCTGGTCCGATTCCTGTGATATCTGCGCCTGCAGCGGAATCGTAGCGAGGCACACCGCCAAGAGCAGAGCGAGAGTCGGCAGAATTTGTCGCAACGAAACACGCGCAGCAAGAGCCGATGGATTTGAAACTTCGAATTTCATGCAGTCTCCCACGAAGCCTGGAGTGAACCGGCGGTGCTTTTCCGAAATCATTCAGTGCAAAGCTAGTTTCCCATCAATGGAAGTTGCTTTCGCGAATCTCTCTGCCGTTCGCCGGCTGCACCGGGCGATTATTGTCCGGATAGAGTTTTGCAAACGCCGCGATTTGCGCGGGAGAGGCTTCGATGGGAGTTTTCATAACGAACCAGCGGATGCCTTCCTTGCAGGCAGGAATGGTGAGCGAGCCGTCGAACACGTAATAGTTCTGGTCGGCGGGCAGGAGGTCGGCGGCGTTGATCTCCACTTTCTTCAGCTCCACTTCTTTTCCGGTTTCATGGGGAATGTGGCTCCATAGGTCGCGAAGCGGCGCGTTTTCGGCGCCGCTCTTGATGAATACGGCGACCACGGCGGCGCGGCCCGCCGCGGTATCCATGTGGACGAAGTGCAGTTCCATGTCGTACTTCTTGCCGTTGATTTCGTTCTCGCTGACATGGTGAAAATGGAATTGGACCAGAGGCAGCGCAGTTCCGTTGACAGTGATGCTGCTGCCCGGTTCGTAGTTGATCTGGATGGTGTGGCCATTGTTGATGATTTTCAGCGGCGAAAGTTTGTAGTCAAAATGTATCGGGGCCAGTTCCGCTGGCTGGGCGCCGACGATATCAATCGGCGATTGGCGCTGGCCAGTTTTGCAGTTTGCAAAATCGGGCGAAAGGTCGCCCCAATGGTCCGGGCCATCGGCGCCGCTGTAACCCCAATGGGGAGCACTTGCTGGGTGTTCTTGGGCAATCGCGGGGTGCGTGTAAACGACAGCGGCGCAGAGAATCAACAGAGTTGTTGCTACTCGGGTGAAACCAGTGGTCATGGGGAATCTCCTTTGTGAAAGAGGAACCGTAGCATCTCATTTTGTGTGCGAATCTTCAAATATTCGGTGTAGAAAATCCGAAACGTGCGCGTATATTCGCAAGGGCCGAGCGGAAGTGAAAACGAGGATGGAGACCGCGTTTTTTTGGGAACTACCAGCCGCAGCGAGGGCTGCGGAGGAATGGAGGAACATGAAAACGACACTAACCGTCGCGCTCATAATTGGTGCTTTGTGCGGCGCGGCAGAAAGCACCCGCGCGCACGGAGCAGCGCAGGCCGCGAAGGAACAGTCGGCCGATGGCGCGCAGCAATTCGCCGCTCTAGGCGATTTGAAATTGCGAAGCGGCGCCGTGATCAAAGATTTTCACCTGGGTTATCGCACATTCGGGCAGCTGAATGCGGCGAAATCGAATGCGATCCTGTGGCCAAGCTGGCTGGGAGGCAAGACGCAAGACCTGGTGCAATTCGTCGGGCCGGACAAGGTCGTGGACAACACGAAATATTTCGTGGTGCTGGTGGACGCGATCGGTGACGGCGTTTCGACTTCGCCGTCGAACAGCAGGACGCAGGCGCGATTGGCTTTTCCCGAGTTTACGATTCGCGACATGGTGGAGTCCGAGCATCGCCTCGCGACCGAGGTGCTGCACCTGACGCACTTGCACGCGGTGATGGGAATTTCGATGGGTGGGATGCAAACGTTCGAGTGGGTGATGGCCTATCCGGATTTCATGGACGTGGGAGTTCCGATGGCGGGCTCGCCGCAATCCACTTCTTACGACAAACTGCTGTGGACGACGCAGATGGACGCGCTGCGACTGGATCCGGAATGGAAAGGCGGACAGGGCACGCAGCCGATGACGGGCAGCTTCGCGTTGTACGGCGAGATCGGCACGATGAATGTGACTTCGCCCGCTTATCGTGTGGCGCACACCAATCCGCAAGATTTCGAAAAGTTCATCGCACAGGCGCGAAAGGAACTCACGGGAAACGCGGCAACGGCGTGCGATGCCATCCGGCAACGTGAGGCGATCAATGCGCTGGACATTCCCGGGGAATTTGGCGAGACGATGGAGCAAGCGGCGAAGAGCGTACACGCCAAGTTGCTGGTGGTGATTTCGCCGGAAGACCACATGGTAAATCCGACGCCAGCAGTGGCCTTTGCAGGGATGATGAGCGCGGCGGTGCTGACGCTGGATTCACCTTGCGGCCATATAAGTCTTGGCTGTATTTCCGCTGGGCCAATCGTAGCGAAATTTCTGGCCGATCCTGCGTCGGTGCAGAGCATGACCTTGCACGAGGCGCCCAGCCACTAGGAGAGTGCATGAATCGGCCCGGGAAAACGAGCGGAGTGGCAGCAGTTGGAATCGCGGCGGCGGTTTTGATGTTTGCGGGCAGCGCAGGTCTGCGCGCGCGCGGGCAGCAAGGCGAGATACAGGCTGGCCTGGTGACCGTCCATCCCGCTGCAAAGTTCGATGTATCGCCGCCGCTGCGGTCATTGCGCGGATCCGGCGCGACGGATAATGTGCCCGATTGTGAGGAGACTGGCTGCGGCACGTCGCCAGGGGGTGGGGATGCGGATCAAGAGCAAAAACCGGAAGAAGTGGCGCCTGCGCCGGTGATTACCGCGGCGGGCGCCGCTGTGGAGCAAAAAACCCAAGGCAAGCGTCCGGCGGTGCCGCTGCTCGACAGCTTTGACGGGCTGGGCTCCGGGTTCACGGGGCCGCAAGGAACCGCGACGTTTCGCAATCCTTCGGACAATAGCCTAGCGGTGGGTCCTGATCACATCGTGCAAATCGTCAACACACGGATCGCGGTGTATTCAAAGAAGGGCGCTCATTACGACAAAACCGGAACGGTGATTTACGGGCCGGTGGCTACGAATGCGATCTTCACGGGTTTCGGCGGCGCGTGCGAGGCGCGCGACAACGGAGACGCGGTGGTCCGCTACGATCAGCTGGCGAATCGTTGGCTGATCGTGATGCCGATCTTCGGACGCATCGCGCCAGGCGAATTCACGGAACAAGGCAAGCCGGCACTTCCCGGCGAACTCGACAATCCCGGACCAGCAGCCGCGCCGCCTGCGAATCCGCCGCAGCCTCCGCCGCACACGCCTCATCAGGGGCCCGTGAAAAAAGAGGGAACGTTTGCAATGTGCTACGCCGTGAGTGTGGGACCGGATCCGCTGGGCGCGTATTATCGCTACGCGTTCGAACGAACGCTCTTCCCAGACTATCCGCGGCCGGCGATCTGGCCGGACGGCTATTACGTGCCGACCAGCACGGGCGACGACGTGATCCAGAAACATGATTGCATCGCGGATCGCAGGAAGATGCTGCTGGGACAGCCTGCGACTGAGCAGTGCATCATCATTGACGGCGTGAATTTCCTGAATAACGCGGACATTGATGGCCAGAAACTGCCGCCAGCCGGGGCGCCGAACATCATGCTAGCAGCCGGCGGCACGCAGCTGAAAAAAATATTCGAGGACGATGGGATTCAGGTGTGGAAAGTTCACGTGGACTGGACGACGCCGGCAAATACGAAAGCGGAAGGACCGGTGAAAATCCCCGTGGCTCCCTATCATTATCTATGCAACGGCCAGTTGACGAACTGCGTGCCGCAGCCGGACACCGACCGGCGTTTGGACGTGCAGGGCGACAAGATCATGCAGAGAGTGGTGTACCGCAGAATCGGCAATCGTGAATCGATTGTCGCGGCGCATTCGGTGGCTACGCAGGCCGGTGGGGGTGGAGTGCGCTGGTACGAATTCCGACTGGACAAGCAGCGCGACGTGGAGCTCTACCAGCAGGGCACCTACGCGCCGGACGCGTTCTACCGCTGGATTCCGAGCATCGCGATGGATAAGAAGGGCGACATCGGCGTGGGATATTCGTTTGGCGGGATTCCGAATTATGCGGGACAGCGGTTTGCTGCGCGGCGGGAAGGCGACCCCAAGGGTGTGCTGTCGTTTCACGAGACGGTGTTGGCGACCGGCGAAGCTGCGCAGAAGAATACGCTGCGGTGGGAGGACTACACGACCACGGCGATGGATCCGAGCGACGACTGCACGTTCTGGTACGTTGGCGATTATTTGAAGACGGGCGATGAAAATTATCGGACGAAGATCGGATCGTTTCGCGTGCCAGGATGCAAAGCCAGGCGGTAAAAGAACAGCAGAGCGAATGCGGATTTCGATGCTCGGATCCAGCGAGAGTTTCTGCGTTGCGCTGTTACTTTCCGAATGAAACCCGACACATTGGTGATCGTGAATCCCGCATCTGGCGGAGGACGGGCGCTGCGCGCCGAGGCGGAGGTGGCGAGTCTGCTAGCGGCGCGCGGATGCCACGCGACGTTCCTTCATTCGAAAAGTTCAGAGGATATTCGCGAACAGGCGGCGCGCGCGGCTTCCGAGGGATTTCGAAACGTGGTGGCGCTGGGGGGTGATGGTGCGTTTCATCATTTGGTGGAAGGGATTCGAGGGACCGATGTGGTGGCAGGATTCTTTCCGGCGGGGAACGGAAACGACATTGCGCGCGCTCTGGGGATTCCCTGCGACCCGATTGCAGCGGCGGACGCGTTCGAGCGCGGACGGCCGCGAGCAGTGGACCTGGTGCACGTGCGATTCGGCGATGGCCGCGTGGCGCATTACATGGGCGCCGGAGGCATGGGGCTGGACGCAGAGGCAGCGCACCTGGCGAACACGCGATTCCGGGCGTGGCCCGGAGTGACGCGTTATCTCGCGGGAGCGTTCACGATATTTTTTCGCGAGCCACTGCTGGATGTAGCCGTCGAGATGGACGAGGCGAGCTGGTCGGGCCGTGCGCTGTTTGTAGCAGTGGCCAACGCGACGAGCTACGGTTCGGGCGTGCGTATCGCACCGCAGGCTCAGATGGACGACGGTTTGCTCGACGTGGTGATCGTGGGTGATGTGGGCTTGCTGCGTTTGCTGGAAGCGATTCCGATCGTGCTGACGTCGGGTAATCTGCGCGGATTTTCGGAGGTGACGCGTTATCGTTGCCGGCGTGTTTCATTGCGCGCGGACGGGGCGGCGCGGGTGCATGGTGACGGGGAGGCGCTGGGCGAAGCGCCTGCGGAATTTGAGATTTTGCCTGGTGCGATTCGCGTGATGGCGGGGAGAAAAGGCACCACTGATGAACGCAGATGAACACTGATAAAAGCGAATTCTGATAAGGATAAATGCAGATAACGGCAAAGAGGCTGGCACACGCATGTCAGCTGGTGAATCTTGGTTCGTCTAAAATTCGAGCGTCAAGATCGTTGCGCGGTTATTCGTTTTTCTTTTTGGAAAGTTTTAGAGTGACTTCGATATCGCGGCGGCTATCGAAGCTGGAAACGGTGCGGGTGGAAGAAGTCATGTCGTCGTGCTCGGCGTGGATTTCGTAGTCCACGTTCGGGTCCAGGCCGCTGAAGCGATAATTTCCGGACTCGTCCGCGATATAGGTTTTGACCGCCTGGGATTTCACGTTTTTCAGGTAGACCACGCCGGAGGGTACCGGATTTTCGCTTTTATCGATCACGCTGCCGTGCAGGACTTTTAATTGTGCCTCCGCTTTTTTCTGAGCTTTGGATTCTTCTTGCGCGTGGGCGGGCATCGCAACCAAAAGGCCCAACAGCAGCACTGCGGCAACCTGAAACAGACTGTGGCTTTTCACGGGGTCCTGTTCTTTTCAGCTCCTGCGGCTGAAAATGAAAAATATGCGGCCGAATTTGGTGGCAGCTCAAGCGCTAGATGGCCGGCACTCCGGCTTACAACCTGTAAGATGACGCGGAAAGCGGAAAAGATGCGAGCGTGAAGCGCGAGACGGGAATTATCCGACTTCTTCCTCGTCTTCGTCGTCGTCCTCTTCATCTTCCTTGACGCTGGACTTTTCCTCTTCTTCATCGTCGTCATCGTCCTCGTCTTCGGAGATGACGATCAGGTGCACGGGATGCGTTTGCGTCACTTCCAACTCGACGTCGCACTCCGGACAGCTGAGGATTTCGCCTTCCTCGACTTCGTCTTCGTCCAAATCAATTTCGGTGTCGCATTCCGGACATCGGGTCACGAGATTTCGCTCCTTCCTGGGTGTACATCCACTGGCGGGCTATTATATACCGCAGGTGTCAAGCGTTGGCGAGAGGGGATGCGTAAAGGTGACGGTGCGACGCGAGTATCCGGAGCGGCCGCTGGTGGGAGTGGGCGGCGTGGTGATTGCGGACGGGCGGGCACTGCTGATTCGTCGCGGCAGCCCGCCGCTGGTGGGAGAATGGTCGATACCCGGAGGCATGTTGGAAGTCGGCGAGACGATTGAGGAGGGAGTGCGGCGCGAATTGGCGGAAGAAACGGGGCTGGAAGTGCGCGTGGTGGAATTTATCGAGGTGTTCGAGCGGATTTTTCCTGATCAGGATGGGCGAACGAAATATCACTTTGTGATTCTGGATTATTTATGCGCAGCGGAGAGCGGCGAAGCGCGGGCGGCGAGCGATGTGCGCGATGTGGCTTGGGCGCGCGAGGAAGAACTTGCGCAGTTTTCGCTGACCACGACGGCTACGCGGGTGATCAAGCGAGCATTTGCAATGTGGCGCGCACGGACCGCCGGGAAATAGCGACGTCTAGCTCGCGGCGGCTTCGGGCAGGCGGCCGAAGCGGCGTTCGCGGCCGCGAAAATCTTCGACCGCCGCGGCCAGGTCGGCCGCATCGAAT
Source organism: uncultured Acidobacteriota bacterium (assembly GCA_963786205.1). Classification (GTDB taxonomy): domain Bacteria; phylum Acidobacteriota; class Terriglobia; order Acidiferrales; family UBA7541; genus Palsa-295. The sequence goes on along the minus strand of CAWAYG010000004.1, from coordinate 586,070 downwards.
TCGGGCCACATGCGCGGCGTGAAAAATAGTTCCGCGTAGGCGCATTCCCATAGCATGAAATCGCTGAGGCGCCGATCGCCACCGGTGCGAATCAGCAAGTCCACGTCCAATGCCGGGCCGCTGGAGTGGGTGACTTCGCCGAGACGCTTGGCGAATTCACGCTGAGAAACTTCCAGGCTCGAGAGCATCCAGCAAGCGGCACGAAGGATGGCGTCGCGCGCGGAATAGTCCACGGCGATGCGCAATTCCAGCGCGCGTCCGGCGGCGGTAAGCTTTTCGGCGGATTCGATGGCTTGCGCGAGCGAAGGTGGAATCCGGTCGCGGCGGCCGATCACGCGCAGGCGGACTCCTGCGGCGGCACACGCGGCGCCTTCGGTGCGAAAGTATTGTTCGAGCAGCGCGAGCAAGGCCACAACCTCGCTCATGGGGCGTTCCCAGTTGTCGGAAGAAAACGCGTACAGCGTCATGGTGCTGATGCCCAGGCCGGGAGCGGCACGGACGACGCGGCGGACAGATTCGACCCCGGCGCGATGTCCTTCGGAGCGGGCGAGACCGCGGGAGGAAGCCCAGCGGCCATTGCCATCGAGCAGGATGGCGACGTGGAGTTGGGATTGCGGCACTAACGTCAAAGTACTTTTATTCATAGAGTATCCCGGCAAAATTTTTTGAGAGCCTAGCCTTCGCGCGTGACGCGGATTAGAGCTTCCATATGGTTCAGATACTTTTCTAACGCGCGGCGGCCGGCGGCCGTCAGGCGATATTCCGTTTTCGGCATGCGCCCATCAAAGGACTTGGTACAACCCAGATAGCCGGCGTCTTCCAGCTTGCGCGCGTGCACGCTCAAGTTGCCGTCGGTAGCGCGCAGCAACTCTTTCAACTCGTTGAAAGTGAGCGATTCGTTCACGGCCAGTGCGCTTACGATCGCCAGGCGCGTGCGCTCGTGAATCAGGCGATCCAGATTCGTCGCCGCATTTTCCGCAGGCCGCGCCGCCGCGGTGGTTCGCTTATTGCGCTCGTCGCCCTCAGCACGCTCGCGACGATACACTCCAGATTTAGCCACCATATTTCCTCGCGATGACGGCTCCAAAAATAATGTGTAAGCCGCCGAAGCCCGCTGCCAGCAGAGCATTCTGCCAGTTCCAAGGACTGAACAGGGCGACCGCTCCCAAAACCATAAAACACAGGCCCATCAACGGCACGATGCGAATGGAAAACGCGCCGCCGGTGACCACGCCGGTTCCATACAGCAGCAGCCACTGGCCTGGAATCGGTCCGATTTCACTGGAACGCAGATGCAGGACTGTAAGCAGGGCGCCCACAAAAAGCGGCGGCGCAAAACTGTAGACAAAGCGGCGGCCCGGGCCACTGAAGAGTGACGACCCGGCTAGGCGCGCTTTCGAGTATGTAGTCCAGCCCGCAATAACGATTGCGATGAAAGCCTCGGCGATCCAGGTGACTAGCCAGGGAAGAGACGGGGCCTGACGCGAAGCGATGGCCGCAGCGCCCAAAGCGGTGATGCCCATAGCCACGCCACCCCAGCCGGGAACGGCGGTAAAGGAACCCGCGCGCTCCATGGTTTCGCGGATGAAACGCAGATTGTCGCGGGCGTGGTCGGCGATGGCGACGGGAGCCTGAGAGCGAGAAGGTTCGGGAAGAGCCATACCACAAGAGTAGCAGAAGGGCCGTAGTTGTCAAGTACTTTGTATCGCAAAGCGCATGTGTGACTTGTCGCACGCGTTGGGCGAGGCTATGCTGGTGCCGCCCGAATTTCATCGGAGGTACCAGACATGAAACGAATTCTGCTCGCTTTTGCATGGGCGGCGATTTCGCCCCTGGTAGCGGTTGCGCAACAAGCAGCGGCGACACAAACTCCCGCTCCGCCGACCGCGCTGGTCGCGAACCCTGTGGCAAGCGCTGTCCGCAGCAGCGTGGAACGGCAGTCAAAGAACCTGATTGCGGCCACGGAAGAGATGCCCGCGGACAAATACGGCTACCAGCCCACACCCGCGCAAAACAGCTTCGGCCATCTGGTGGTGCATATGGCGAACTCGAATTTCCGTCTGTGTTCAATGATATCCGGCGTAGGAATCCCCAAGATGGATGAGCTGAAAGAGTCGGATGGAAAGGACAAGTTGACCGCAGCGCTGAAGTCTTCCTTCGATTTCTGCACACAGTCACTGGCGAGCGTGGATGATTCGAAGCTGGGCGAAGTGGTATTCACGCGCGGCCCGATCACGTTGACGCGTGCGGGCGCCATGATCGCACTGACGAACGATTTCGCAGATCATTACGGCGCGGCGGCGATGTATCTGCGGCTGAACGGCTTGCTGCCTCCGACAGCGCAACAAGCGCATTAGCTATAGCGGGTCTCGCGCTACGAGCGCTGACCTGTTTATTCCTCGCGCAGGGCCTGCATGGGATCCACGAGCGTGGCGCGATGTGCAGGGATGAAGCAGGCCAGAAGCGCTGCGAGCAGCAGAGCCGCGGCGACAGCGCTGAACGCCGCGAAGTCAATCGTGCCGACATTGTAGAAAATGCTATGCATGGCTTTCCCGACGCCGTACGCTCCCGCGAGACCGAGAAGCAATCCGACGCCGGCCAAGAGCATCCCTTCCTTGAGGATCAGAGTTAGCACGTTGCCGCGCCCAGCGCCGAGGGCGATGCGCAGGCCGATTTCGTGCGTGCGCTGGGCCACTGCGAAAGACATCACCCCATAAATCCCCAAAGTCGCCAGGAGTAGCGCGACGGCCGCAAAGCCGCCAAAGAGCGCGGCAGTGAAGCGGTCTCCGGCTAACGATTCGTCCTTGATTTGATCCATTGTTTTAACTTCCGAGAGCGGCAGATTCGGATCCATGGATTGCACGATTTCGGTGATGCTGCGGGTCAAGGTGGCCGGTTCAACCGTAGCGCGCACGCCGATCACCGCTTGCGGCCAGGGACTTTGGGCAAACGGCACATCCATTTCCGGGAGACCGACGTCGCGAGGGCCGCCATTGCGAACGTCGTGGTACACGCCGACGATTTGCCAGGGAATGGGCGGGCCGAGTTTGGTGACGCCGGGAATTAGTTGTTCGACGAGGATGGTTTGCGTCAGCGGATCAACACCATTGAGAAATTTTTTGACGAACGCTTCGTTGACGACCGCCACCGGAATACTTCCGGCTACATCCTGATCGGTGAAGCAACGTCCTTGCTCCATGCTCATGGCGAACGCTTTGAAATATTGCGGAGTGACCATACTGAAACCCGCGCCGGGACGCGCGGAGGGATCTTCGATATTCGGCCTGCCGGCAATCTGGAACGGCATGCCGAAATTCACGCCTTCCAGTGGGATGCCTTCAGAGGCCGAGGCGGCAGTGACGCCCGGTAAAGCTTGAATTCTTTGCAAGAGCTGATGGTAGAAAATAGCGACTTGTTGCGGATCAGTGAGGTGACCCTGCGGCACCGGAAGCTGGAACGTGAGGATGTGATCGGTGCGGAAGCCAAGGTCCACGTGCGCCACGTTCCACAGACTGTGAATCGCCAGGCCGCCGCCGGCGAGCAGGCCGAGCGCCAGCGCAAATTCCGCGATTACGAGCGCGCGGCGGAAGCCGTGTCTTCCGGCGCCAACGGCTGACCTGCCGCTCTCTTTCAAGACTTCATTCAAGTTCATGCGCGACGCTTGCCACGCCGGCACGCTGCCGAATAACACTCCCGCAAACAGAGTGGCGACGACGGTGAAGAGCAGTACCGGAATGTTCAGCCGGACATCGGCTTCGGGAGGAAGAGTGAACGGAGGCATGATCGAGATGATTACATCGAGCAGTCCCCACGCCAGCGCGATACCCAGCGCACCTCCCATGGATGCGAGCACGATGCTTTCGGCAAGAAACTGGCTGAAAAGGCGCTGGCGTGAAGCGCCCAGAGAAGCGCGGACGGCGACTTCTTTCTGGCGAGTGGTGGCGCGCGCCATCAGCAGGTTGGCGACGTTCGCGCAAGCAATGAGCAGAACGAATGCGACGGCGCCGAGTAACAACCAGAGAGCGGTGCGCACGTCGCGATCCAGGAAGTCATTCTTCAGCGGCTCGACGGAAGCGCCCCAACCTTTGTTCGACTTCGGATAAATATCTGCGATGTGACGAGCGACCGAAGCCATATCTGCATTGGCCTGCGCCAAGGTGATGCCGGGCTTCATGCGCGCGAAGATCACGAGGAAATGAAAATCGTGATTGATCTGATCAGGTTTGAAAACCAAAGGAACGAAAAGATTCGTCTGAGTGCGGTCGGCTTGTCCGGCGGGACGAACGCCGATCACCGTGTAGATTTCGCCGTTCACCTGGATTTCGCGGCCGATAATGTGGGGATCGCTGCCGAAGTGTTCGCGCCAAGTGTGATTGGTGAGAACGACAACGTGATCTTTTCCCGCCACGGCTTCGTCGGGGCCGAAGTAACGGCCGAGAAATGGAGATTCGCCAAGCAATTGATCCAGAAAACCCGGCGTGGTGAAACTGCCGCGGACGCGTTCGGGCTTCTCGCCGAGGGAGAGGTTGAAATCGGAGTCGGTGGCAGTGCCCATAAATTGGAAGACGGAGTTCTGGCGCTGCCATTCGAGAAAATCGCCAGCCGAGGAGACGTTCTTATTTCCAGCGACGAAGGAGCGGACGACGACGAGTTGGTTGGCCTGTGGATAGGGCAGCGGAGCGAGCAGCGTGGCATAGACGACGCTGAAGATGGCGGTGTTGGCGCCAATGCCGAGCGCCAAGGCAAGAATGGCGACGGCGGCGAAGCCGGGATTTTTCAGCAGCAGGCGGAATCCGAAGCGGGTGTCACGCAGCAGGTTCATCATGCTCGGGCCCTCCCTCGAGGAAATCGAGTTGACGCATGGCCGTTGGTACGATCTCGGCGACGGGTGTGTTCACACAAATCCGAGGGTATTTTGGCACTCATAGTACCAAAGTGATCGCCGTGCAAATTAATGACGATAGAGGATTTAGTGTGCCAGAAAAGAAGCGAACCCACCGAGATTGTGCGAATGCGAGAGATGGATTGTTCGATTGCGGACATGGCGGGAGCTTCGGCCGTGGAAGGAGGGGCTTCTACAATTTCGAGCTTTTAATCGTATAGTAGGGGCCGCACGGCGCTCGAATTGGGCGAATTGCGTGAGAAATTTGAGTGACACTGTAGCAATCGACGATGACCACTGCGCGCGCTGCCTCCTCACAGCCTGAACATTCACACCTTCAACAGACGCCGCCCGCATTCCGCACTCTCACCGCGATTGGTGTGCTGTTATTTCTGGCGGGGGCGATCCTGCCGCTAGTCTTTGCTCCGCAACCGTGGTTCGCAGTGACGCGGTGGGTTGGGCTGGCCATGATTGCAGCGGGTGGATGGCGCAGGCGGTCGCTGACTTACTGGATTTTTTTCGCGATGCTCCTGGGCGGGGAAATCGGGCTGGACCGGCCGCAACTCGGCGAGCATTTGCGCGTGTTCAGCGATATTTTCCTGCGCTTGATCAAAGTGATTGTGGCGCCGCTGATTTTCGGCACTTTGGTTACAGGAATTGCAGGACATGGAAATTTGCGTGCCGTCGGACGGATTGGGGTGAAGAGCCTGATCTATTTTGAGATTGTGACGACGCTGGCGCTGTTCATCGGGCTGGGCGCGATCAATCTCAGTCGGGCGGGAGAAGGTTTGACCGTGACGGCAGCGGCGGCGGAGCCCGCGCCCGGTGCGGCTCCGCTCGATTGGAGCGACTTCCTGCTGCACATTTTCCCCGAAAATATTGCGAAGTCCGTGGCGGAAAATCAAATTCTGCAGGTGGCAGTGTTTTCCGTGCTCTTTGGGATTGCGCTGGCACGGATATCGGAAGCCAAGCGCGCCCCGATGCTGAATTTCTGCGAGTCCCTTACTGCGACGATGTTTGCGTTCACGAATCTGGTGATGTATTTCGCGCCAGTCGGCGTGGGCGCGGCGATGGCTTATACCGTCGGGCACATGGGAATTGCCGTGCTGCTGCCCCTGGGGAAATTGCTGCTCACGGGTTACGGTGCGTTGGCGTTCTTCTTGCTGGCAGTGTTACTACCCATCGCATTATTCGCGCGGCTACCGCTCGGACGCTTCGTGCGCGCGGTGGCTGAGCCCGCTACGATCGCTTTTGCGACCAGCACTTCGGAAGCGGCGCTGCCCCGCGCGATGGAATCGATGGAAGAGTTTGGCGTGCCACGGCGAATTGTGGCGTTCGTGATCCCTGCCGGGTACAGCTTCAATCTGGATGGGTCAACACTCTATCTGGCGGTGGCGTCAATTTTTGTGGCGCAGGTGGCTGGGATTCATTTGACGTGGCTGCAGCAGCTATTCATGGTGATTGCGCTGATGCTGACGAGCAAGGGCGTCGCGGGAGTGCCGCGCGCGGTGTTGGTGGTATTGCTGGCGACTGCGGCAACGTTTCATCTGCCCACCGAACCGATTTTCATCATCCTGGGAATTGATGCGCTGATGGATATGGCGCGCACGGCGGTGAACGTGATCGGGAACTGCCTGGCGTGCGCGGTGATCGCGCGGTGGGAAGGCGAGCTGGATACTTCCGCTGCGCCGGCTGCCGTTCCCATTGCGTGAGAATTCATCGCGGGGCCACCGGAGGGCGGAGCGTTACTTTTGCGCTCGTTTTGCGCGTCTTACGGAACGATCACTGCCGCGCCGTTCACGGTTTCGTGCTTGATTGCCTGAAGGGCTTCGTTCGCTTGCGCGAGTGGGAACACCGTGACCTGCGGATGGACGCCGATGTCGTGCGCGATTTTCAGAAAATCGCGGGCATCGGCGCGGGTCATATTGGCCACGCTGCGAATTACGCGCTCGCCCCACAGAAGTTTGTCGTAATCGAATTGCGGCATGCGATCCAGGTGAATAGCATTGATGGCTACCACGCCGCCTTTGCGCAGACTTGCCAGCGCGCTTACCACCACGTCTCCGCTGGGAGCGAAGGTGACCGCGCGATCGAGCTCGACGGGCGGCTTTTCATTTTCTTTTCCTACCCACGTGGCGCCCAGCGAGACGGCTAGCTTGCGATGGGAATCTCCTCGGGTTGCAACATAGACTTGGCATTTCCAGGACTGCAGAACGGCGATGGTCAGGCTGGCGGAGGATCCAAAACCGAAAAGACCGACGCGTTCGCCGGGTTCGACGCCTACGACGCGCAAGCTGCGAAACCCGATGATGCCGGCGCAGAGCAGCGGAGCGACGTGGATGTCGTCCAAGCCGTCTGGCAGCGGAAATGTGAAGTCTGCGCGCGCCAGCGCGTACTCGGCGTAACCGCCATCTATCGTGTAGCCGGTAAAGGTGGGCCGATCGCACAGGTTTTCCATTGCGTGGCGGCAATACCAGCAATCGCCATCCACGCCGCCCATCCAGGAAACGCCCACGCGGGAGCCGATCGGGGATTCCGCGCTTTCGCCTGCGATCACATCGCCGACGATTTGATGACCGGGAATAAGTTGTGGCCGAAGCGGAGGCAGGTCACGTTCGAGAATGTGCAGATCCGTTCTGCACACACCGCAGGCAAGGACGCGCAGCAACAGATGGCCAGGAACGAGCTGCGGGCAGGGAACTTCCTCAATGTCCAGTCGTGGTGTTGGCGTCGCTTGCGGCGATTTTAGGATGGCGGCTTTCACGAGGCACTCTTCTCCGCAGCCACTGCAAATTATGGCACTGCCGTCATCGAGCGCCAAGAAGCCTTCGCGAGTTCACCCGAGGCTGTAGCGGCGTGCTCAATGACCGCCTGAGGTTGTTACCGGCTTGAATTTGCGAATCAGCAATACCAGCGGAACGCCCATCAGGACAAACCATCCCAGCGCGGTGAAGCAATCCAGAAAAGCCAGGAAGGTAGCTTGGCGTTCGAGAAAGGCGAATGCCTGCGCTTGCGCATGAACGGCCGCATCCGCGTGTGAGAAGCCATGAACGGAAAAATAATCGGTGAGATTCGCGAGAAGTTGCCGGTAGCGCGGATCGGAGGGAATGGCGTGTGCTACCAGCACGCTCTGATGATATTGGGAGCGGCGCGCGAGAAGCGTGGTCACGAAAGCGATGCCAAAACTGCCTCCTTGATTGCGGAATAAATTGGTGAGGCTGGAGGCCTTGTTGTTTTTATTTTTGGCCAAATTGGAATATGCCAGCTGGCTAACGGGCACGAAGAGCGTCGCGATTCCGAGTCCTTGCAACACGCGCGCCAGCGTTTCGTGACGGTAGTCGGTGGCGAGCGTGAAGCTGGCGTAATACCACATGGCCAGCGCAAAAACGAAATAGCCGAAGGCGAGTAGCCGTTTCACGCCCACTTTGGGCAGGATTCTGACCACCACCGGCGCGAGCATCACGATCACAAACGCGCCCGGCCCCAGAACGAGGCCAGCGTCCGTGGCGGTGTAGCCGTAGAGCCGCTCCAGCATCTGTGGAATGAGCACGGTGGATCCGTACAGTGTGAATCCAAAAAGGAAGTAGAAAATATTTGCCAGCGCGAAATTTCGATCGGCCAGCAGACGGATTTCGACGACGGGATCCGGGTGGCGCCACTCCCAGATGATGGCGAACACCAGCGCGGCGATGGCGATCGCAAAAAAGAACACGATGAAGTTGCTTTCGAACCAGTCCAGAGTCTGTCCACGATCGAGCACCACTTCCAGGCACGCGAAAGCCATGGCCACGGAGAAAATTCCCCAGCCGTCTATTTTCAGTTTGCCATTTTTGCGCGCAGCTTCCACTTCGCGCTTGAATTCTGGAGGATCGGAGAGCAAGCGGCTCGTGAGGATCAACGAGATGATGCCGATGGGGATGTTGATGAAGAAAACCCAGCGCCAGCTCCAATGGTCCGTGATCCATCCGCCCAAGGGAGGACCAATCGCCGGCGCCGTGACGATAGCCATGCTGTATAAAGCGAAAGCCGCGGCGCGCTTATGTGCCGGAAAAGTGTCTACGAGGATTGCTTGCTCCACCGGAGCCAGTCCGCCGCCGCCGATTCCCTGCAAGACGCGAAAAAAGATCAGCGCACCGAGGCTGGGGGCGAAACCACACAACAGCGAACTGACGGTGAACGTCGCCACGCAGATCATGTAGTAGCGCTTGCGTCCAAGAAGACGGCTGAGCCATGCAGACAGCGGCAAGACAACTGCATTGGAGACGAGGTAGCTGGTGAGCACCCAGGTGCTTTCGTCCGCGCTGACGGCGAGGCCGCCGGCGATATGAGGAAGAGACACGTTGGCAATGGCAGTATCGAGAAGCTCCATGAAAGTCGCCAGGGTGACGGTGATGGCGATGAACCATGGATTGATGCCCACTCGAGGAGTGGGAAGACTTAGGGGAATGGCTGGAGCCAGTGCCTCGCTCATGGGTCCTCTGGTCCATCTGATGCATAAGAGACCGTTCGGTCTCATTTATTCTATGCTACAATTTCATAAAAGACCAGTCGGTCTCAGAACGGGCGAAGGGAGTTACAAGTGACCAAGGGCGAGCAAACCAGGCGCGACATCGTCGAGAAAGCGGCGCCGCTATTCAACCAGAAGGGCTTCGAGGGAACTTCGCTGGCGGACCTGATGCAAGCCACCGGCCTGCAGAAGGGCGGAATCTATCGCCATTTTTCGGGCAAAAGAGAACTCGCGGCTGAAGCGTTCGACTACGCGTGGGAAAAAGCCGTGCGCGGTAGGCTGGATGGCGTCGCGGACGTTGCGGACTGCGTGGACCGGCTGAAGAAAACGATCGACAATTTTGTGGAGAGGCGCGCGGGGTTGGTGCCCGGCGGCTGCCCGCTGATGAACACCGCGGTCGAGGCCGACGACGGAAATCCGGTGTTGCGCGCGCGTGCCAGCAAAGCGTTGCAGAGCTGGACGGAACGCTTGTCCCGGATCGCCGCGGAAGGAATAAAGAAAAATCAGATTGAGCGCAACGTCGCTCCGCGACGGCTCTCTGAATTGATCATCAGCTCGCTGGAAGGCGCATTACTAATCAGCCGGCTGCAGAACGATGAAGAACCACTCCGCGCCATGAGACAACATCTGGATGAATACCTCGAACAAAGTGTTCGCGCGAAACCGCGTTCAACCAGTTAGCCAGCTCGAAAACCGCAAGGCCTCGATCGGCTGAACTCTGCTCTTCCCAACCCCCAATTTTGAGCAAGCGAAAAATAGCTTGACATATTCCTATATCGGAATGTATTGTTTGCCCATGGCTCGAGCGGCTACAACCTCTGACGCATTCAACGCAGTTGCCGAGCCCCGGCGGCGCGAAATCCTGAACTATCTGGCGCTGCAGGAGCGGTCGGTGGGCGAGATCGTGGCGACGCTGGAAATGGAGCAGCCTTCGGTTTCGAAGCATCTGCGCGTGCTGCTGGACGTTGGGTTGGTGAACGTACGCCGGGAGGGACGCAGGATGATGTACCGAGTGAACGCCGAGGCGATCCGGCCATTGCACGAGTGGACCAGCACGTTCGAGAAGTTCTGGCAGCATCAATTGAATCGCGTGAAAGAGCATGCGGAACGCAAAAACAGTTCGTGGCAGGGCGCGATCCCAGCCGCGCGGCAGGACAAATTCTGATTAAAGGAGATAACGATGACTTCGGCAGCGATCAAGATGAATCGGACGATTGAGGATTTGACGTTGAGCATCACACAGGAAATTCACGTGCGGGCGCCGTTGCAGGTAACGTTCGACTCATTGCTCGAATACCTGGGACCGCTGAATGAAACGCCTGACGGCAAGCCCATTTCGCTGAAGATCGAACCATGGCCGGGCGGGCGTTGGTATCGCGACCTCGGCGGTGAGAACGGCCATTTGTGGGGCCATGTGCAATCGATCAAGCGGCCCACGCTGCTGGAGTTCTATGGGCCGCTGTTCATGTCGTATCCGGTCAGCTCGAACGTGCAATACCGGCTGAGCGAGGTGGATGGCGGAACGCTGATCAAGTTTCATCACCTGGCGTTCGGATTGATTTCGGACGACCATCGCGAGGGAGTCGTGAAGGGTTGGACGTACATGAACGATGGCGTGCGCAAACACGCCGAAGCGAAGCGCCGGCCGCAGTAAGCCCGACGGCTGCGGGGGGAGAAATGTATGTGTCCAGCGTGCATGGCGAGCGCCGCGTTGATTATCACCGGAATCATGTCCACAGGCGGGTTGACGGCGCTCGCCGCAAAGAAGTTGCACGTGAAGAATAACGCGAACGACAGGGGCTCGTTCGGTTCTCAAATTCGTGAAGATGTGAAGACCAAATCTGACGCGCACGGAAAGGAGCAATCATGAGACTCGCAGATTCCCTCTTGATGGAGTTTGACCAGGAAGCACAGACGACCAAGCGGGTGCTGGAACGAATTCCGGACGACAGGCTCGCCTGGAAACCACACCCGAAATCGTTCTCGCTGGGACAGCTGGCTTTACACATCGCATCCGGCCCGGGCCAGATCGTGGCAGCGGTATCGCAAGATACTGCTGAAGTTCCGAACTTCGCGCAACCCGAAGCCAAGAGCCGGCAGGAGGTGCTGGAAACTTTCTCCAAGAGCACGGCGAGCGCGAGGGCCGCGCTGAAAAATATGGACGACGCCCGGCTCATGTCCGAATGGACGTTGACGAGAAACGGAAAACCCTTGATGTCGATGCCACGAATCGGATTCCTGCGCTCGATCCTGCTGAATCATACCTATCACCATCGCGGGCAGCTTTCCGTCTATCTGCGAATACTGGATGTTCCGGTGCCCTCGATCTACGGGCCGAGCGCGGACGAGAATCCGTTCGCATAGGTACACGACAACCGAATCGAAAAGCTAAAGATAAGGAGAGAACGATGGAATCGACAGCAGAAAGGAAGAGAATGGATCATCCGAAAATGGTGTCGCATGCGGAGTGGATCGCAGCACGAACGGAACTGTTGAACAAGGAAAAGGAGTTCACGCGTCTGCGCGACGAAGTGAGCCGGCTGCGCCGCGAACTGCCTTGGGAAAGAGTGCAGAAGGAATATGTGTTCGACGGACCGACGGGTAAAGAGTCGCTGGCCGATCTGTTCGGCGGCAAAAGCCAGCTGATGATTTATCACTTCATGTTCGGTCCAGGCTGGGCGGAAGGCTGCCCGAGTTGCTCGTTGCTGGCGGATCATTTTGACGGCAGCGTGGCGCACCTGGCCGCACGAGACACCAGGCTCGTGGTGGTTTCACGAGCGCCGCTGGCGCAGATTGGCGCATTCAAGATGCGCATGGGCTGGCGATTTAAGTGGGTCTCGTCGTTCGAGAACGATTTCAATCGCGACTACAACGTGTCGTTCACGCAGGAAGAGAAGGCCAAGGGCGAGATGTATTACAACTACACAATGCAGCAATTCCCGAGCGAAGAGGGACCCGGCGCGAGCGCGTTCTACAAGGATGAGGCCGGAGAAATCTTCCACACGTACTCCACCTACGGTCGCGGGCTGGACATTTTGGTCGGAGCTTACAACTGGCTGGATATGGCACCGAAGGGACGCGACGAAGATGGGTTGGCGTTCTCGATGGCGTGGGTGCGGCACCACGACAAATACGTTGACGGCCAGTTGGTAGATCCGACGCAACTATATTCGCAGCCGAAGAGCTCGGACGAGAAGTGCTGCTCCGGAGAGAACGACTAGCGAAACGTTTAATGGGTGCGATCAGGCGGCGGCCGTTGTAAGCAAGGTCTCGACCTTCACGTCCAGATCTTGCGCAACCTTGAGAGCTTCCGGACTTCCGTACGCAGAGAGGAAGCTGGCCATCTTGTCGTAAGACAAGTGCACGCCGTCGGGGCGCTCATCCACCAAGATCGTAACGGGCGCATACGAACCGGCGTCCGGCACGTGTTCGACCATCTGCGCCATGATGAGCGGGTTGCCTATCACCAGGCGCACGCTCTTCGGCGCGTGTTCGCCGAGTTTTCTGCGCAAAACCTCGCCGAGGTCGAAGCGAGCAAATTCCATCAAGCCCGCTGTTCCAGTGGCCTTCTGAACTACGGCCTCCACTTCCGCGAACGATTTCGCCAACGTCACGTCGTTGCGAAATGCGGCCATGTTGGGATGGCCGACCGCCGCGTCGAGCTTCGCGAGGACGTCCGCGAATGATTTCGATGAAATCACGCTCAACCGCTGAACTTCGATCCGCTTAGTTATCACGTTGTTGCTCCTGTCGCACTTGCCCGCGCCGACACAACAAATTGGATGAACCTTGCCAAGCGCGGGATACGCCTATTGTCTGAAATAATTTGCAGCCTGCAGAGTAACCGGCGGAATATAATCCCGCCAGCGCGAGCGGTGATGACATAAGTTTCCAAGCCGCGTACTGCGTAAGGGACTCGCAACCAAAGGCGGCAAAATGGAAGGTCCGGCAGAGGGCAAACCGAAAGCCGCTTTGAGCGATTACTTGGCCGCCGAGCGCACTCTTCTTGCATGGATTCGCACCGGATTAGCGTTGATGGGCTTCGGGTTCGTGGTCGCGCGTTTCGGACTTTTCCTGCAAGAGCTGCAGACCGTTCAGAAAATCATCTCAGCGCAATCGTACGGCCAGTCGCTGTGGTTCGGCACCTCGCTAATCGCGGTGGGAGTAGTTGTGAATCTGTTTGCGGGATGGCAGCATGCGCGATTGGTTCGGGATCTCGATCGCGGCGGAGTGCTGCGCCCTCGTCCGGCAGCACCGGCGGTTGCGATTGCATTATTCCTGGCATTGGTCGGGCTGGCGATGACGATCTATCTGATTTCAGTGCGCGATTCGGCGCACGCGACGACCGGAAACACTTCCGGGATCAAGGAGGAAACACCCATGACATCAATTGCACCAATTTCGGACAACGGAATCATCCATAGGGCCAGCAACCATTCGGTGGACCAAACGGTGGAGAAGCTTCAGGGAATTCTGCAAGCGAAAGGCGTGACGCTATTTGCTCTGGTGGACCACAGTGGCGAGGCAGAAAAGGCTGGGCTGAAAATGCGGCCTACGAAGCTGCTGATCTTCGGAAATCCCAAGGGTGGCACGCCTGTGATGGTTGCGGCGCCCACGGCGGCCATTGACCTGCCGCTAAAAATTTTGGTGTGGGAAGATTCTGCCGGAAAAGTTTGGGCCTCCTACAATAGTCCGTCGTATTTGCAGCAGCGGCACGGCATTCCGCAAGAGTTGCTGCAAAATATTTCGGTTGCCGAAGCGCTGGCCGCCAAGGCGACGGAATAGTCAGCAAAAATTCTTGGGGCCGCTGGGATTTGGCGGAGTTCCATTTCCATCCTGTGCGTCGATCCGGCTAGCGCACGCCCGCGTTCGCGAAATCCTGCGGTCCGGGCAGCGCTCCGCGCAAATAAGTCGCGTCCCAATTAAATTGCCAGCGGCCTTTCTCGCGCGCGAAGCGCAGCGGCCCGGGCGTGAAGTCCACCCACTGGCTCCAGCGGCCGGCCTGTTTGTTGACGACCACGTTTGACATACCGTCCAAGACCAACGTGTTCTGGCCGCCACCTTCACGGCAAGACGTGGGTGCGAAGTTGGCGCGTCCTACCCATTCGAAGCCGTTCAGTTTGTCGGACTCGCTCAGATCCTGCGGCTCCATTTCCTTTATCGTGAGTGCCCGGCACTGCCTCAAAAAATGGTCGGGCGCGTAAGGGCTGCCAGAGACGATGGCGGTCGTCCAACCGTCGGGCCCTTTGAGCCAATGTCTCCCGAGTTCCGCCATGGCCGCGCTTTGCGCCTCGCGGTCCGCCTTGGTAAGGCCGGGAATTTCGTCAGTGCCGCCGTCCGAACTCGTATGGCCGCAGCCAGACGGCCCGAGTAGCACGGCTAGCGCGAGCGCTGCGAGCGACGTGGCGCGATAGACTCTCATTGCTGAGTCCCTTCCTTTGCGAAAATGCGCGCGGTGGATCGCGACTGTTATTTCGCTCTCTCGAGGCGTGGAATCATGCTGTTCCGGGGCCCGTCAATCGTGCCGTCTTTGTTGATGGTGAAAACCAGGGGGCTGGGGAGCATGGGCCCGAAATCGCCGCGTGCGACGATCTTGTCGCCCTCGACTTTGTAGGTGCCGTCAACGGCATATGCGCCGAGCGCGACGTAGGCCTTGCCGTCTTTGAATTCGGCGTTGATTGTGCCGCTGGGGTCGCGATACTTACCTTCAGCGCCGCTCCCGCATCCGACCGCCAGAGTTGCTCCGGCCAAAACGAACACGAGAAGCGCATTGCGGATTGATGTGCAATTCATAAAATACTCCTGAGCACGCATTTCATTTTTTGGATTTCGAGAAAACATACGGCCACGCCCCGCGGGTTTTCAACCCTCTTAGTGCCACGCCATGCGTTGCCGTATGGCCGCATACGGTGCTACAGTTCCGTTCCTAGACGGGACCTAGAGCCGGCGAGAGATAGGTTCCCAGGTATGGCCCTTCACTACACAATGCGCGAAAGCGAAAGAAAAACCGTCACGGCGGCGAAAGCATCTTCACCGGCGGGCGGATCGGCCACCGAGCAGACAAGCCTGCCTGATGCGAGCAGGCAAGCGCTGGACCACCTCTTCTGCGTCACCTATGAAGAACTGCGCAGGCTGGCATCGAGCGTCCGCCGCGGCGACCCCAGCGCCACGCTCAGCCCCACCGCCCTGGTGAATGAAGCGTGGCTCAAGCTGGCGAAATCGCCAGACGTTGGCGCGACTTCACGGCTGCATTTCAAGCGCATTGCGGCCCGCGCCATGCGCCAGCTTCTGGTGGAAGCGGCGCGACGGCGCAACTCAGGAAAGCGCGGCGGCGGGGCGAAAATTACCGTGACCTTTGACGAGGCGTTCCAGAAGAAGCCCTCCAGCGAAGACGAAGTTCTGGCGCTGAATACTGCATTGGAATCGCTCGCGCGCATGAATCCGCGGCAGGCGGTGATGGTGGAAAGCCGCTTCTTCGGGGGACTGGACATCCCGGAGACGGCCGCGCTTCTCAACGTATCCGAAGCCACGGTTCTGCGCGATTGGCGAGCCGCGAAGGCCTGGCTGACTCACGAACTTCGCCGCGCATAACGGCTGATCGGCAAGTCATTTTCTGCCCCTTTCGGCCGGAGACCCACGATGGACAGCACTCGCTGGCAGAAGGTCCAATCCCTCTTTCACGAAGCTGCTGATCTGCCGGTATCGCAGCAGCGCGTTTTTCTGGAAACGCAATGCGGCGATGATGTGGGGCTCCTCAGCGAGGTCCTGATCCTCCTGGAAGAAGACGCGCGCGGTGGATCGCTGCTCGACGGCGATGTAGCCGAAGTCGCGTCCCAGATCTTCAGCAGCTCTTCCCCAGGTTCACTTCCCTTCAAGGAATTCGGCCCTTACCGGATAAAGCAGGCGCTAGGCGAAGGCGGGATGGGCGTGGTTTACCTGGCGCAGCGCGAGGATCTGGGAAATGAGGTCGCGATTAAGATTCTGCGCGATGCCTGGGTTTCGCCCGCGCGCCGCGAACGTTTCAACGCCGAGCAGCGCACGCTCGCGCAACTGAATCATCCTTCCATCGCGCGACTCTACGATGCGGACACTTCGCCGGACGGGACTCCCTTTTTCGTCATGGAGTACGTGGAAGGCGTTCCCCTCACGGAATTTTGCAAAACGCAGAAGTGCTCGATTCCGGAGCGTTTGCGTTTATTCCGCTCTGTTTGCGAAGCGGTGCTGTATGCGCACCAGCACGCCGTGATTCACCGCGACCTGAAGCCTTCAAACATTCTGGTGAAAGCCGACGGAAGCATCCGGCTCCTGGATTTCGGCATCGCCAAACACCTGGAGAATCTTGGCGAGCTGGTCGATCAGACCATCACCGGCCTGCGCCTGATGACGCCGGCCTACGCCGCACCCGAACAGATCCGGGGAGAACAGGTTGGAATACAAAGCGATGTGTATTCACTTGGAGTAGTCCTGTATGAACTGCTCGCCGGACAGCTCCCCTTTGATTTTTCTAACTGCACGCCCGCGCAAGTCGAAAGTATTTTGACCGAACAAGAAGCCGAGAAGCCGTCGGAGGCAGCCGAGAAAGCGGCTGCGTCGACAGGAACCAACAGCAGCGCCATGACGGCGAGCAAAACGGCTTGGGCCGATTTGGACGTGCTATGCCTCACGGCGATGCACAAAGATCCGCAACGCCGGTACCAGTCAGTCGAAGCGCTCATCCGCGACGTAGATCATTATTTGGACGGCGAGCCGCTGGAGGCGCAGCCCGATACATGGCACTACACCTTGGAGAAGTTCGTTCGCCGCCATTGGAAGTTGGTTTCCGCAGCCGCGGTAGTGTTTGCGCTGCTGGTAAGCTTGGTGATTTTTTACACCGTCAGACTGACCAGGGCGCGCAATGCGGCGCTCATGCAAGCCGCGCGAACACAGCGCATTCAGCGGTTTATGTTAAATCTCTTTCAAGGAGGCGACCCCTCTGCCGGACCAGCCGATGATTTACGAGTAGTGACGCTGCTCGACCGCGGCGTCCAGGAAGCGCGCAGCCTGGATGCTGAGCCTGCAGTGCAGGCGGAACTCTACGAAACGCTGGGCGGCATTTACCAGAAGTTGGGCAAGCTTGAGCAGGCCGACTCGTTGATGGAATCCGCGCTGGCGAAACGCGAGGCTCTTTACGGTCCGGATAGCACCGAGACGGCGAAGGGCCTGCTGGCGCTGGGTTCGCTGCGCGCTGCGGAGGCACTGTACAACGATGCCGAGCGGCTGATCCGGCAGGCGATGGACAGGGACAAGCGGCACTTACCAGCCAACGACCCAGCTGTAGCGAAGGCTATGCTCGCGCTCGGAGGAGTGCTGGAAGATCGCGGAGCCTACGACCAATCGATCGCAATTCTCGAGCAGACCGTGCAACTTTATTCTGTTCCCGGCTCCGAGCCCGCCGATCTTGCGGATAGTTTGTACGAGCTTGCCAACGCCCAATTTTATGCCGGCAACTACCAAAGGTCCGAAGAGATCAACCAGCGCGTTCTGCCAATGTACAAACAGATTTACGGCGAACGCCATCCGCGCGTGGCCGATGTCTTGATCAACCTGGGCGCGATCCGGCTCGACCTGGGCCACTACCCCGAAGCGGAACAATACGACCGGCAAGCGTTGGACATCGTGCAAGCCTGGTACGGCAAAGACAACCCCGAGACTGCGACTGATCTGACGATCCTGGCCCGGTCGTTGATTTACCAGAAACGCTACGTCGAAGCATCGGACCTATTGCAGCAATCGCTGGCCATCAAGGAACGTACGTTTGGGAAAGTGCACCCTTCCGTGGCATCCACGCTCAACGAGCTGGGGTCCGTGGCGCTCAACGAAGGCAAGTATGACGCGGCGGAGCAATACTTCGAGCGCATGGCGGACATTTATCGCACGGAGTATGGAGAACAGCACTATCTATACGCCACCGCGCTT
Organism: uncultured Acidobacteriota bacterium; assembly: GCA_963786205.1. Taxonomy (GTDB): domain Bacteria; phylum Acidobacteriota; class Terriglobia; order Acidiferrales; family UBA7541; genus Palsa-295. The sequence goes on along the minus strand of CAWAYG010000004.1, from coordinate 567,726 downwards.
TCCAATCTGGCCAGCGTATACACCGCGCAGCAGCAGTGGACCCGCGCGGAGAAACTCTATCGCCAGGCAATTCCTATTTACATGCAATCGCAATCGCCCACGCATATCAATACCGGCATCGCGCGAACCAAGCTTGGTAGGACGCTGCTGCGTCAGCACCGCTATGCGGAGGCGGAAACCGAATCGCACGCTGGATACGACATTCTTATTACTCAGATGGATCCGAAAGTGAGCTGGCTGATGAACGCGCGCAAAGACCTGGCGGAAGAATACGAACAGCTGAATCAGCCGGAGCAGGCGGCAAAATTCCGCGCAGAGATCGCGGCGAACGAGGCCAAGCCTCCGGACATTTCCGCCAAGAAGTAATCTTCACGTCGAACATCACGTGGATTTACAAACCCAGATCGCTGAGTCCCGGATGCTCCGCCGGGCGAGTGCCGAGCGGCCAGTGAAACAGGCGCTCGGACTCCTTAATCGGTAGATCGTTAATGGAAGCGAGGCGGTGCTGATTGATGCCCTCGGCGTTGTACTCCCAGTTTTCGTTTCCGTAGGAGCGATACCATTGCCCGGAATCGTCGTGCGATTCGTAGGCGAAGCGCACAGCAATATGGGCGCCGTCGAAAGACCAGAGTTCCTTTATGAGACGGTACTCCAGCTCGCGATTCCATTTGCGCGTCAGGAACTGAATGATTGCCTCGCGGCCATTGATGAACTCCGCGCGATTGCGCCAGGGACAGTCCACGGTGTACGCGAGTGCGACGCGTTGCGGGTCGCGCGAATTCCAGAGGTCTTCGGCTTTCCGTGCTTTTAGGGCTGCTGCCTCGCGCGTGAAGGGTGGCACTAAACTGATCTGGGGTTGGCTAGCCATGTCGTTCCTCCATTTCATTGTCGTCAAATTAGATATTGGCCGGGGCAGTCTACTTGCAGTGCAAGCCGCCACAGTTTGGATGAATGAAGCCCCGATCTGGATACATCGGTCGCTGCCAAAAATCGCGGCGCCGACGTATGCCAAGATTAGGATAGTTGCGGCAAAATCGTGAAACCAAGCGCTTGCAGATCTTCGCGCAGTTGTTCCACTGACCGAAAACGGATCCCGCGAATTCCGACCGCACGCGCCTGTTCCAGATTTACGTCCCGGTCGTCGATGAACAAGGCCTCGGATGGCTGGACTCCGAGTGCGTCAATGCAATGCTGATAGATCTCAGGTTCGGGCTTCACGCTGCGTACTTCCCCGGAAAAGATGTGATGGTCGAAATAGCTGATCCACTCGAAATTGTTTCGCACGTGCGTCGCCATGTCGGTGGGCATGTTAGATAGAATCGCCGTCTTGAATCCCGCGACGTGCAGTCGCTGAACCCACAGGATCATGGCTTCGTTGATGTGACTCCACAGTTCCAGATCCAATCGGCGCGCTTGTTCGATTGCGTTCGTGGTAATTTTCACCCCAGCCTGCTCCGCGAATTTCTGCCAGTACTCGCTCGGTAGCAAATCTCCACGGTCGTACGGTGCTCGTGTCTCCAGATAGATCGGAAGAAAAGTTCGCGGATCCATCTGGAATAGGAAGGCGAGGCGTTCGATTGATTCCGTCGAGGGAATGTGGCAAAGGACCTCGCCAAAATCCAAAATCACCGCGCGTATTATCGGCGGCTTGGCGACTGGATTGTCAGGGTCGGGGACCATCCATCCTCTCCCTTCAAGACGCGGCGGGAGCACCCAGCGCCAGATCTTCGGCCGCCAGATGCAGGTAATCCTGAAGCACGGCAACGACCAGATTGTGATCTTCGCGCTGGGGCAAACCAGAAACGGTGATCGTGCCCACGCATCCTGTGCCGGCGAGCAGAATCGGGAAGCATCCACCGTGCGGCGCGTAATCCTTCACTTCCAGGCCCGCCTTCTCGTGCAATGTGGTTTGAGCGCGCTGATGCGTCAAGCCGATGGCGTAGGAACTGCGATGGTAGCGCTGGACGACGTTGCATTTGCGGCGAATCCAGTCCCAGTTGTCCGGAGTGGTTCCCGGCATGGCGTATGAAAATAGCTGATGTCCATTTAGATGGATATCAATAGCCACCGCGACGCCGCGTTTTTCGGCTGCGGCCTTGAGCGCGCTCCCCACGGCCCAAGCCACTTCGGAATCGAAATGCTTAAATTGCAGGCGTTTTTCTTGCAGCGCGATCTTTTCGAGATCTTGATCAATGGTCATGAAATTCCCATTTGGAGAATGTGAAATCGCGCCGTTTGGTTCCGCGAATCAGTCGCACGAGTGATTGTTCGCGAAGAATCATATCAAATTTAGTGAACTCACAATTTGATCTGAATGAAGGGCAATTCGGCGCGCGCCGCGGAGCTTTTGACTCCAGTTTCCAGCACGTTGATCACCGCCAGGCCTTCTTCAGGAGTCACAGGATTCGGCGCGCTGTGGGCAATCGCGTCGTGAACCCCCTGGTAGTAGGCGAGATAATTCCCGGGAACATTCGGAACCTGTCGCTTATCGAACCCGTCCCCCTTCTTTGTGATTAGTGTTCCCGTCTGCGGATCCAGGCCCCAACCCGGACTCCCGGGAATCTCACCGCGCTTCAGCGCCTCTTCCTGCGGATCCATGCCGAATTTTGTGTAGCTCCCCAGCGCGCCATGAACGATGAATCGCGGAATTTCCGCAACCACCAGTGACGCGCCATGCAGAATCACGCGGCCGCGACCGTAGCGCAGTATCGCGTGAAAGTAATCAACCGCCTGGCCGCGCGGACGCTGCATCTCAAGATCCGCATAGATCGCTTCAGGCGGACCGAATAGCTGCAGCGCCTGGTCCACAAGATGCGAGCCGAGATCAAACCAGATGCCGCTTCCGGGGCCCGGCTGTTCACGCCAGCGCTGGCGCGGTTCAGGACGGTAGCGGTCGTAGTGCGACTCGAAATGCGCGACTTCGCCGAGCGCGCCATCGGCGAGCACCTTGCGCAGCGTGAGAAAATCCGAGTCCCAGCGCCGATCTTGAAAAACGGAGAGCAACCGCCCGCGAGCCTTCGCCAATTTGAGCAGTTCGGACCCTTCCGCGACTGTATTGGTGAACGGCTTGTCCACGACGACGTGCTTGCCGGCCTTCAGCGCTCTGTTGGCCAGATCGAAGTGCGCGATATTCGGCGTCGCGATCACGATCAAATCAATTTCCGGAAGCGCGAAAGCGTTTTCTGGCTTCGCGAGCACGGTCACGTCGTAATCCTTCTTTACCTTGGCCGCGTCGCTGGAAACGATATGCGTGAGGCGCAATCCGGGCACGTGGCTGAGCAACGGAGCGTGGAAAGTTTTGCTGGCGAAACCATAGCCGAGTAGCGCGACTTGCAGCGGTGCCGAGTTCTTCGAACGGTCTACCAAGAGTTAGGCTCCTCAGGCGGCCAGAGCGCGCCCAGACCCGAAAGTGCTTGCGTCACCAAAAATCATTATCTATTCTCTAACCGCGCCGGATCGGCGCTCCCAAATCGATATTCTACTTGAGGTGGCGCAAACTTGCCTCTACCACTACGGTTATTTCGCTGGACACTCTTCTCAGCCTTCCTGTTTCTGACGATTCCCACCCTAGTTGCCGGGCAGGCCGCTTCGCGAGTGCTCGAAGCGAAGTGGGAGTTTCGCGCGGTCAGCAACACGGATCGAGCGGAGCTGGAAGACTGGCATCCTGCGCAAGTTCCGGGTGTGGTTCAGACCGATCTGCTGCGCGATGGCTTGATTCCCGATCCTTTTTACCAGGACAACGACACGCGCTTGCAGTGGATTGGCCTGACCGACTGGGAATACCGGACCACATTCCAAGCAGACGCCGCAACGCTTGCGCATGATCACGTGGACCTGGTTTTTGAAGGCCTGGACACCTACGCGGACGTTTACGTGAACGACCAAGTGGTGCTGCATAGCGACAACATGTTCCGGCGCTGGCGCGTGCCAGCGAAAGCTTTGCTGAAGACCGGCCCGAACACGCTGCGAGTGGTATTTCATTCTCCGATCAAATCGATGATTCCGAAAGTGAAAGCGCTCCCGTACATTTTGCCGTCAGTCACTTCGCATAACACGGGAAACGAGGAAAACATCGCCACCGCGCCCTACACTCGCAAGGCGCCGTATCAGTACGGCTGGGATTGGGGACCGCGCTATGTGACCGAGGGAATTTGGCAGCCGATTCGCCTGGAGACTTGGGATTCCTTGCGCATCGAGAACTTTCACGTTCAACAACAGCGCGTCAGCAAGGAATTTGCCGCGCTGGCCGCCGAATTCGAAATCGAGGCGAGCCGCAGCACGGCCGCGATTGTTGAAATCAATTATGGAGAGCTGAGCGGCGCCGCAGCGGCGCCGATTCGGCAGAGTGTGCAATTGGAACCGGGTCTGAATCGCATCAGCGTCCCGATTCACATCGCCAATCCCAAGCTGTGGTATCCGCTCGGCTACGGGGCGCAGGACCGCTATCGTTTTGCGGCTACGGTACGAACGGGGCGTGACGTCACCGCCGACGCTTCGCTGAAAACGGGACTGCGCTCAATCGAGTTGCGCCGAGAAGTGACTGCAACGGGGAAGAGTTTCGCATTCGTCGTCAACGGCATTCCCGTATTCGCAAAGGGCGCCGACGTGATTCCGTTCGACAGCTTTCCGAATCGCGTCACCCCGGAAATCCATCGCCAGATTCTGGAATCCGCGCGCGACGCACACATGAATATGGTGCGCGAGTGGGGCGGCGGATATTACGAGTCAGATGATTTCTACGATATCTGCGACGAGCTGGGCATCATGGTCTGGCAGGAATTTATTTTTGGCGGCGACATGGTTCCGGGCGGCGCGGATTTTCAGGCCAATGTGCGGCAAGAGGCCATCGAGCAAGTCGAACGCCTGCGCGATCATCCCAGCATCGTCCTCTGGTGCGGCAACAATGAAATTGAAACAGGCTGGGTGCACTGGGACGATCGAAAAATCTTCAAGGAAGCTGTTTCGCCGGCCGATCGCGAAAAAGTTTGGACGGATTACGTTGTCTTGTTCCACAGCGTCCTCGCGGGCGTCGTTGCGCGTTATGCGGATCCCGTGCCCTATTGGGCCAGTTCACCGAGCGCCAATTTCGAAGATCCTCCAGACAGCCAGACCAACGGCGATATGCACTATTGGCAGGTCTGGCACGCACTGGCGCCGATCGAAATGTACACGCAGCAATTTCCGCGCTTCATGTCTGAATATGGATTTCAATCCTTCCCGGAAATGCGCACGCTTCGCACGTTCGCGCAGCCCGGCGACATGGACATTCACTCCGCGACGATGCAGGACCATCAGAAAAATCACGGCGGCAACGAACGGATTCTGAGCTACATGCTGCGCTGGTATCCGGAGCCGAAGGATTTTGCGTCGTTCGTGTACTTGAGCCAGGTGTTACAGGCGGAAGCTATCAAAGTGGGGGCGGAACACCTGCGGCGGCAGCGGCCGAACACGATGGGCTCGCTCTATTGGCAGTTGAACGACTGTTGGCCGGTGGCTTCCTGGGCGAGCATTGATTACTACGGACGCTGGAAGGCGCTGCAATATTACGCGCGGCGATTTTACGATGACCTGATCGTTTCTCCCTTCGCGCACGACGGGAAGGTGGACGTCTACGTGGTATCCGATAAATTGCAACCGCTCAGCGGTCAGATTCATGCGCGCTTGCTGGATTTTTCCGGGAAAGTGCTGACAGAGAAAACGCAGAACGTGCAGGTGCCTGCGGAATCCAGCGCCGTGTACTTCACGTTAGACGAGAAAGAGCTGCTGGCAAACGCTGATCCGAAGAAAAGCTTCCTCGTGTTCGATCTGGCAGTTGGCGGACAGAATGTTTCGCGGAATTTGATTTGCTTCGACACCATGCACAATCTCGAGCTGCCCACGCCGGTGCATATCGAAACGTCGGTCGCGAATTCGAACGGAACGTATGCCGTCACGCTACGTTCGCCCGTGCTCGCACGCAGCGTATACCTGTCGTTCGGCGATCTAGATGTGCGAACCGCGGATAATTATTTTGACTTGCTGCCAGGTGAAGCAGTCACCGTAAAACTCAAGGCGCTTTCTTCCGTGTCGCTCGATCAACTGAAGAGCTCGATGCAAGTGATATCGCTGACGGACGCGTTTCCAGTATCTCCTACCATGCACTAGAGCGCGCCAAGATATTCGATTCCTGAAATCCATTTACTATTTGCCGAGGCTGCAGCATCCGCCGAAAGCGTGAGGCCGCTGTGCAGTTGGATATCCTGACTCGAACCTCCCACAAGAATCTGGAATTCGCCCGGATCGGCGCGCCACTTTTTCGCCTCCGCATCGTAATAGGAAAAAGCGCGGCCATCCAGAGTAACGGTCGCGGTTATCGTCTCGCCCGGCTTCAGATTGATTCGCGCGAATCCTTTCAATTCCTTCGCGGGCCGGGGAACTCTCGAGTGCGGCTCCGCCACATAAACTTGCGCGACGTCGGCGCCTGCGCGCGTTCCAGTGTTCGTCACGTCGAACGAAATTTGGTATAGCGGCGCGGAAAATCCGCCGCTTTTGACGCTAGCGTCCGCGGGCTTGATGCTCAGATTCGCGTACGTGAAGGATGTGTAGGAAAGCCCGTAACCAAATGGAAACAAAGGCTTTGTCCCATTGTGCTCGTAGCCGCGATAACCCACGAACACGCCTTCCTTATATACCACTCGATTGCTTCCCGCTGCCGGGTAGTAGCTATCGTGTACCGGATTGTCTTCCCACCGACGCTCGAATGTTGCGGGTAAACGGCCCGACGGATTCACGTCGCCAAACAAAATTTCCGCAGCAGCTTTTCCGCCTTCCTGTCCCGGATACCAAGCTTCCAACAGCGCCGGTACGCGAGCGATCCACGCGTTCATGTCGACGCCGCCACCGGAAGTAAGCACGACAATCGTGTTCTTGTTCGCGGCGGCCATTTCCTGGATCAATTCGTCTTGCCCCGGAGGCAGGCGGAAAGTGCGATCGGCGCCTTCACTTTCGGATTCTGGATCAAATCCCACCGCGACTATGACTACGTCCGCCGTCGCCGCCAGCTTCTTCGCATTCGGAAGCACATAGGTACCGTGGCGAGCGATTCCCATGTGCAGGTGTCCGCCAAGCCATCTCGATTCGCCGTGATGTTCGACAACAACCTTGTGCGGATTGGCGTCGAGAGATAGCGTCGCGACGCCGAGCAGTTCCTTTGAGGTAGTCCAATCGTCGAGCACGATTTTGTCGTCGACGTAGGCGCGGTAGTAGCCGCCGTCTTCTCCCGTCGAAGTGGCGAAGAGATCGTATTTGCCCGCCGTGCTCGGCGTGCAATAGCCGGTCCATCGGGAGGATAACGCCTCCGCGGGTAACATCCTCCGGCTCGGCGGCCCGAAATCAACGTAATTTTCGGTGCGCGTAAGGAACGGCGTTCCCCGCAAATCGGGGTTGGTGAAATGTTCTGCTTTAAATCCTGGGGTCCCGCCCGTCGCCTCGGTCGAGAAGGACTTCACCGCCGCCATTTCCTGCACCGTTGGAATGCCTGGACTGTAGAAAACTTGAGCGGAATTTCCCACGTAGTCGCTGATGCCTTGCAGAAAACTAACGGCTTCGAAGGGAACCACGCGAGCGCTGCCGCCGCCCACCGGCACGGCCGGGTAGGCGTCGGGGCCGACCACCAAAATGGATTTGACTGCCTCCTGCTTGAGCGGCAGCAAATTGCCATCATTTTTCAGCAGCACGGCGCCTTCGCGCGCGGCCTGCAGCGCGACTTGATCGCCTGCGCGGTTGTAACGCGAGATCGACAGATCAGTTTGTTCGCGATCGAGCCAGCCGAACTGAATCGCGACGCGCAGAATACGGCGAACTTTGTCGTCAATCGTCGCTACGGAAACCTGTCCGTTCCGAATTGCCGGCAGCAACTTCTCGCGGTTCAGAAATTTCCCCGATGGCATCTCCAGATCCAAGCCGCCGTTGGCAGCTCCCACGGCATCGTAGGTGGACGTCCAGTCGGACATCAGGATGCCGTCAAAGCCCCACTCCTTCTTCAAGATATCAATATTTAGGTGGGCGTTCTGCGTCATGTGGGTGCCGTTCGTCAAATTGTAGGAATCCATCACCGCGCGCACGTGCCCCTGTTTCACCGCGGCTTCGAATGCGGGCAGATAGATTTCGCGCATGGTGCGCTCGTCAATGATGGAATCGGTGTTGTGGCGATCGTAGTCGGAATTATTTCCCATGAAATGTTTCGCCGTGGCGCTCACACCCTGGCTCTGCATTCCCTCGATGTATCCCACCGCAATTTGAGACGCCAAATACGGATCTTCGCCCATGTACTCGAAGTTGCGGCCATTCATGGGTGCGCGATAGATATTGAAGGCTGGCCCCAGCATGAAATGCACGCCCTTCGCGCGGGCGTCGCGTGCGATTTGAGTTCCCACTTCCGCGGCGAGCGCGGGATCCCACGAAGCCGCCAGCGAAATGCCGCCGGCCATTGTGGTCGAAGGACCGCCGTGGCGAACTCCGATGGGGCCATCTGCCATCCGCAAGCGAGGGACACCGAGCTCGGGATACGCGCGGATGTAAAAATCGTCCTCGCCGCCGAGCATGTCAATCTTCTGCTCGAGCGTCATTTTGCCGAGGATCGCTTCGACGCGCTGTTCGACATTGCCGGGAGCCGAAGTAGCGGAAGGAACTAGCGCCGCGGCGATCGCGACAAAAAGCAAAACCAAAATCAAACCGATTTTGCGCTGCGACGGCCTGGTGTTCGTGCGTACAGATATCATTAGCTCTCTCCTTCAGCTCTTGCGTGGCAAATAGCTATTTTTGCGAATCGTTGGTATGGCCCGGGTTGCCTTGCAATCTGCGAAATTCTTCCATTTCGCGGTCCGCTTCAGCGATCTTTCCCTGTTTGCGATAGATGCCAGCCAGGCCAAAATGCGCTTGCGCGGCGAGGTCCGTATCTTTTTCCACGCGCAGCAGGTGTTCCCAGGACTTCTGCGCTAAGCCGTCGTCTCCATCCATCGCCGCGGCTTTGCCAAGCATGTAGAGCGTTTCCGGCATCTCTTCCTTCAATTTGTCGGAATGCGCCAGCGCTTCGCGCGCTTCGTGGAATTTCCCCAGTTGTACCAGCGCTTCACCCAAACGATAAAAAGCTTCTGGGCTGCCTGGCTGAGTTTCGGTTTCGAGCTCGAATTGTTCCGCTGCCTTGTCCCATTGCTGCGCGCGGGCGTAAAGCTCGCCGAACTCCAGATGCAGGCCGGCCGTCTGCGGCCGCAACCGCAGCGCTTCGAGAAATTCGCGTTCGGCGGCGGGAACATCTCGCAGTGCCGCGTAATCTTGCGCCATCATCTGATGGGCGCGCGCGGAATCCGGGAAACGGGCTTCGAGCTCGTCAAAAACCTGTTTGGAGAGCAGGCCCGAAGCCCGGCCGTAGTAGTACAACAGGTCGGGGTCATTCGGATTTTGCGCTAGGGCTTTTTGCAGGACGGTCACTGCGTCCGGCAATCGCCCTGCTTCGAGGAGGGCGATACCCAGCGCTTCCACTTCGTGCGCCTTCTCTAGATGCGGAATCGCTTCGCTGGCATACCCCTGCGCCAGTAGTGCGTATCCCAGCAGCCGGTGGGCAGCCTCGAGGCTGGGACTGATCTCAACCGCCCGTTTCAGTGGCGGAACGGCAGCCGCATAATCGCGCTTTTCGATGTAAGCGTCGCCAAGATCAACGAACGCGACGGCCAGTTTGGGATCGAGCTCGGTGGCTTTCTGAAATTCGGCCACGGCTGCATCCAATCGCCCGCTCTTTTCGGCCTCGACTCCAGCATGCAGATGCTGCAGAGCCGGCGGCGGCGCAGACGCCTGCAGCGCAAGCAAAAGCGAAAGCGAAAGTAGGATGCCGCTCATGATTTTTCCGGCTCGCGAACTTCAAGAAACTGATCAGCTTTAACGCCCTCAAGGACTTGATGGACGCCGGAGGGCCAGTGAATTTCCACCTTCGCCACTTCCGCAGCGCCGAGACCGAAATGCAAACGCTTGTCGCTGGCCGAAATGTAGCTACCGGCAGTGGTCGCGAATCGCGTCTGCCCATTGACCTGCACGCGCGCACCCAGTCCGTCGCGATTGCTGCGCGTTCCGCGAAGCGCGATGGAGAGCCAGTGGCCCGTGCCGGCGTGATTCATGAGCACCAGCGGCTCTCCGCCGAGTGAAGTCACGACGACATCCATCCAGCCATCGTTATTCAAATCGCCGAACGCAGCGCCACGGCCGGCAATCGCGGAAGCGATCCCTGAATCGGCGCGCTCGAAGCGTCCATTGTGATTGAGCGCCAGCAGCGGCGGCTCTTTGTAATGCAGCATGTGGTCAATCTGCTCGACGTTGTCCAGCACGTGGCTCTGCGCGACGAACAAATCCTTCCAGCCGTCGTTGTCGAAATCTTCCAAACCTACGCCCCAACCCGAGCTTGCCGCCGAGAGCAACCCGAGCCCCGCCTGCAGACTGCGGTAACTGAACGACCCGTTGCCGTCGTTGTGAAAGAGCGCGTAAACCTCGCGGGGCAGCACGGTGACCAGTATGTCCGGGCGCCCATCGTTGTCGTAGTCTTGAAAGACAGTGCCCATGCCGGAAAGAGGCTTGCCATCGGCGGTGAGTGCCGTGCCTGCTTCGAGAGCCCGTTCGGTAAACGTGCCATCGCCATTATTGTGGAAGAGAAACTGGCGCATGCCGTCGTTCGAAACAAAAATATCGGTGAATCCATCGTCATCGTAGTCCGCGAAGGAGACCCCGAGCGCGCGTCCCTTAAGCGCGGCGATTCCGGAATGCTGGCTGACGTCTTCGAATGTGCCATCGCCGCGATTGCGATAAAGGATATTCGTCGTAGAGGGGAATTCGGCGGGTGGGCAGTACGTCTGCCACTCGCCTCCGCAAATCTTGCTGTGCTGCGTGTCCCAGAGCATGTAGCGCGTGACGAATAGGTCCAGGTGGCCGTCGTTATCGTAATCGAAGAAGCCCGCGGAACAGCTCCAGCCTCCCGCTTCGACGCCGGCTTTGGCGGTCACGTCGGTGAAAGTGCCATCGCCATTATTGTGGTACAGGGTATTTTTGCCGTAGTTCGTTATGTAGAGGTCGGGGAAGCCGTCGTTGTCGTAATCGCCGACTGCGACACCCATTCCGTAGTTTCCGTCGCCCGCGTTGGCGAGCCCCGCCTCTTTGGTGACGTCCGTGAAGCTGCCATCCGGATTTTGGCGATAGAGACGATTCCAGTTGCGCGGATCGTGCCGGTCGAAGGTTTCGGGCGGGTGCATAGGGTTCGAGAGTTGACCACTATTGACCAAAAATATGTCGAGCAGTCCGTCATTGTTGTAGTCGAAAAGCGCTACGCCGCCACCCATCGTCTCAATCAGATACTTCTGAGGTGTGGGTGAATTCACGTGATTGAAATCCAGACCACGCGGGTGCTTCACATCAAACATGGACGAGGAGATGGGTAACGCCATACCCATGGCAGCAAACGATTCGAGGAAATCGCGTCGTGAAATGCGGCGGTTCATGCAGTCTTTCGTGGGCTCCGGTGGGGCAAACGCAAGGTTAACAGAAGTCATGCACAGACGCATTGGAGGCGCAAAGCTCGTGGGCACCGCTTCGACCGCCGTGATCATGACATCCAGCTTCGCCGTGGAGTCGAACGAGAGGGATTGCAATTGTCAGAGCCGAGTGCACAAACGATTCGCTGAGGATTTCCGCTGGAAGTCAGCAGAGCGAAAGGTGGATGCCGGGGGGAGGCATCCACCTTCGCTCCACTCACGCGCTAGAACAGGAACTTCAAGGCAAACTGAATCAACCGTGGGTTGTTAAGCTGGCTGCTCACGAGTCCAAAGCTTGCGTTATTCGTTTGGCCTAATGGTACGTTGTTGCAGCAGGCCGTGTTAGGAGGGCCGAACTGCACGCGGTTGAACGTGTTGAAAAACTCGGTCCGGAACTGCAAGCCAAGTTTATTCTCAGGGCCGAAGTTCGTCGTCTTGAACAAAGCGAAGTCCCAGTTATTGATCCCGGCACCTCGCAGTGTCGCATCTACGCGCGACTCGTCCCCAAAACTCCATGCGTCAGGGGCTGAAAAGCAATTCACGTTGAACCAAGCGAACCCTGCGGAGGAAGGGGAGACCGCTGTGCCCTTGGCACATCCTGGTGTAACGTTTGGACGCAGTTGAAAGTTTTGTGAGAATCCCGCGCTTGAAAGAGGCGTGGACCCACCGTAACTGATTGGAAGTGGAAAGCCCTTTTGAAACGTGGTAACGCCGTCAACGCCCCAGCCGGAAACGATCTTATCCATTACGCCTGTAGCATCGGACATGTACCTCTGACCGTGCCCAAAGGGCAGGTCATAGACGTAGCTGATCACCAGCCGCTGGGAAACGTCTTGCGAAGACAGCGACTTCTCGCCCTTCAGGTTGTTCCAGTCCTGAGGTGAGCCGACGCCAGTTTCCAGCCAGGTTGTTAGTGTGTCTGTGTTGCTTAGCAACTTAGCATTGGTATAGGCAGCCAGGAAAGTCCCACCATCCTTGAACCGTTTCGTGGCTGTGAGCTGGAACGAGTTGTAGTTGCTCCCGCAGCAGCCATCTCCGACCAGGGACATGCCTGTATATTCGGGATACGGACGGTCCAGCTGACCGGCCAGAATCGTGGGATTCGTTGTCGGATTCAATCCGCTAACAGTTGTAATCCCCGTGAACGGGTTCGGAACCTTCGTAGTGATTGTGACCGGCAGGCCCGCATTCGCCTGTGCCTGGGCTTGGGCGTAAAAGGAGTCGGGAAGGTTGTTAATTGACACGTTATTTGAACTCGCCAAGTGCACGCCGCGTGAGCCAGCGTAAGCCGCGTCAACGAAGATGCCTCCGGGCAGCTCTCTCTGGATGTCCAGGTTGAACTGTTGCACATACCCGGGCGAATAAGCTCTGTAGGGAGCCTCATAGGGGTTTGCACCGGCGTCAAAAGCTGAAATATTGCCCGACCTTGTAAGCGGAGTACTGACATTCGGACCGTACGGTCCGTTGGTCGGGCAATTCAGCGTTCCCGAAGGTGACTGGGGGCTGGCGACGCCCGGTGTGAGCGCGCAGTTCGTTGCCGTCAGCGAGCTGTTGGGACTGAGCCCGCCATTTGTGGTAGAGACCCACAGAGTCGTGGCCAAGTTGAGCGGGTCATTGCTGGGGTTCAGGTTGAACAATACCCAGTTCGGGATGAAGAAGATCCCGTAACCCGCTCGAATGACAGTCTTCTGGTCCCAGCTGTACGCAAGCCCGACCCGAGGCATGAATTCCTTCTTGTACAGAGGTACAGCGGTCCGCCCGGGGTTAATGCCGGTGCCAACGAAGAAGACATCGCCGGCGCACGGGCTGCCGGGAACCCCATTCGGAAGCCCAGTCACGGTATTCAAGGTTGGAGAGCAGCCTGTAACCGTGCGGTTCGTCGCGGACGGATCCCAGTAGCTAGAAAGGTCATGACGCTCGGACCAATTTCCCGGCAAATCGTAACGCACACCATAGTTAATGGTTAGCTTTTGGGTTGCTCTCCACGTATCTCCGAAATAAAAGCCCCGGTACGTCTCCTTTTGCGCCACCAGCGCCGGGATCTGTGCTTCACCGTAATTGTGGTTGAACACGCTTGATGCGTTCAGGCCGTATCCCAGCAGGAAATCGGCAAAGGAAATACCGCCCGTTGCAGCTAGAGCGCCCGTTCCACCCGGAACGGCGTTGCTGCTCGTCCAGCTGCCATCGAATGCGAAAGCGCCGCTGGCGATGTTCGTCTGGGCGTAGTTGTCGTAAGTCTCAATCAGCTGGCCCCCGAACACCCATGTGTGCTTGCCCTTGATCCAGGTGAGACTGGGCGAGACGGCTACCTGCGTGTCGTGGTCGGTGATGAAGCTCTGACCTTGCGAACAAGTAATGCTTGGGTCCTGCGGAGTGAAGCAGGGGGTAAATGGCGACCGGCCAGCGGCGGGAATTTCGGTATTGTAAGCCGAGGGCCAACCATACTGAGTCAAATCGAAATCCGAGTTCGTCGGCGTGCGGGCGTAGTGGAAGCGGCTGCCGCTGGCGTTGATGTTCAGAATCAGGTCCGGGCGGATCGTATAACTGTAATCTATGGCGAGGGCGTTGGTTTGATATTTTTCCGCGCAACGGTCGGCGCACAATCCCGTCGCGAACGGATCCGTTGGCAGATCCAGTAGATTGAAGAAATTGTAGCGCGCAAAAATATGTTGGGTCGCCGTCAGGTTCTGGTCTACACGGCCTACGTATTGATTGGTATTCCCGCCCGAGGCTGCGGCCGCGGTGAAGTTATTGGTTTCGGCGGTGTTTGTCGGCATCGCAATGAATTTCAATTCCAACAGTGCCGCGGGGTTGATTACCGGAATTGTGTTGCCTGCGAACTGAGTCCGCTTGCAATTTGCAGGGGTGTTGCCGAGTGGCGCCAGACAAGCTGCGCTAACGCTGAGCGGATCGTAAATAGGAACATCCGCCGGGAACACTCCGCCCCGCTCTGCCACCGTTGGCACCGTCGTCGTAAATACTGTGGATGCTCGCTGACGGTACCCGTCGTAGGCGAAGAAGAAGAAGGTCTTGTCTTTGATTATTGGACCGCCGAATGTGCCGCCGAATTGATTCTGCACGTAGGGAGGATTCGTGGAATCAAAATATGGCCGTGAATTCAGAACCTTGTTGCGCAGATACTCGTACGCTTCGCCGTGATACTGATTTGTACCACCCTTGGTGCTGAGGTTTACGATGCCGCCTGCGAACTTGCCCCATTCGGGCCCCAAGTTGTTGTACTGCACCTTGAATTCAGCGACCGCGTCCTGATCAGGGATAAGAACCGGCAAGTTGATGTAGCCGATGTTTATAGGCTGGCCGTCGATGTATTCCGCGCTCTCATTGCCGAACGAACCGCCTACTTGATAATTGCCCCAGCTGAAGGGGTTCTGACCAACCTGCGATCCGCCAGAACCGCCCTGTGCGATGGCGGCGGGAGAAAGCGTAATGAGATTGAAAACGTTCCGACCATTCAGAGGAATCTCATTGGTAGCGCGTTGGTCGATCACTTGGCCCAGCGACGTGTCGGTGGGAGTAAGCAGCGGCGTTTCCGCTGTGACTTCCACAGTCTGGCTGACGGCGCCGACTTCCATGACCGCGTCAATGCGGACAGCCTGCGCCACCTGCACGACCACCGATTCGCGCTTGTAGTGCTTGAAGCCGGCCTTCTCCACATCCAGGCGATATTCACCGGGATTCAGGTTGACGAAAGAATAGAGGCCGTCTCCACCAGTGGTATAGGTCTGCTTCGCTGCTGTAGCCGTACTGGTCAGCGTAACCTGTGCGTCGGGGACTGCGGAGCCGGAGGCATCCGCGACAGATCCCGAAATGGAACCGAAGGTGGTCTGCGCCGCTAGCGGCGAGCCCAGTAGCATGGCGGCAAAACAAAAGCAGATGCCCACGGCGAGAACAAACAGAAGACGATTCGGCGACTGATTCATAAATCTTTCTCCTCCCCCAAGAGAAGCGCGTTAGGCCCACCCGGCCTACGCCACAAAGTTGATGACACCGCTACGTGCCCGAGCGGGAAATTACGCTAGGGATCGCCCCACGATGTTCAACAGAGTTGCGCACACCAAGACACACCCATACGACCGCTAGAGCCACCCTGAACAAAAAGCTCTTTAGATACAACCCATCGATTTTTTCAATACCACCCAGCTGCGGAGCATTTAGCGTCAAGTACCCTATTCTTGTCAAGCTAAAAATAACGATTTTCTAAAGACTTTTCGTCAAAACACAAAAATGAGCCATGACTCGCTTTACATTTCGCAGTATTATGCTGCGAGGGCAGACGTGCCCTTCATTCCTGCGCGAAGGTCCTGGCTATTGATCGCGCGAACCGCTCAGATTATTTTTCTGTCGGAAATCTTTAAAGAGACAGCCCCATGGAAAGTCGCAGCAAGAACCAGGGCGGGCGAAAAATCCGCGTCGTCACGCTGAAGGCAGTCGCCGAGCATGTAGGACTAACGCCCGGTACTGTTTCAGCAGTATTGAATAATTCCGCCGCCGCTCGCTCAGTGCCGGAACGCACTAAGAAGCGCGTTCTCGCCGCCGCGCGCGAACTGAATTACCGCCCGAATTATTTAGCGCGCTCGTTGCGCGTGCAGCGCACCTACACCATCGGAGTGATCACGCGAGATCTGGGCGACGCGTATGCCGCAATGATCATCAGCGGCATCGAACGCCACCTTCGGCAGCACAGCTTTTTCTTTCTCACGGTCGCGCATCACAACGATAAGAAATTGTTGGACAGCTATTCGCATATTCTTCTGCAGCGAGGAGTCGAAGGCCTGATTTCCGTGGACACCTTGCTCGGTGAATCGATGTCTTTGCCCACGATCGCAATCGCGGGGCACCGTCCGCTGGAAGGCGTAACCAATATTCTGCTCGATCATCGCCGCGCGGCGCAGCTCGCCCTGCAACATCTTTTCGAACTCGGCCATCGCGAAATTGCTTTCATGAAGGGGCCGCACTACAGTTCAGACTCCACCGATCGCTGGAAGGCCATCGTGCACGTCGCGCAAGAGCTCGGTATCGCCGTGCGGCCCGAACTCACCATTCATTTGGAAGGTGACTTGTCGACTCCGGAAGTTGCATATCCCGCGACCAAGGCGTTCCTCTGCAACCGGAAAATGCCATTCAGCGCGCTATTCGCTTTTAACGACAATTCCGCGTTGGGCGCAATCAGTGCTTTCCAGGAAGCCGGCCTGCACGTCCCGAACGCTATTTCCGTCGTTGGTTTTGACGACATCAAGATGGCTCCTTACAGCAATCCGCCGCTGACGACTGTCCGGCAGCCTCTTTTGAAAATGGGCGAAATCGCCGCGCGGTCGGTGCTCAACCAGATCAAGAACAACGAAGATTATGTCGCGGAGATATTGATTGAACCTGAATTTGTGGTGCGCAAATCAACAGGCAAGGCGTCCTTGCAATTGTCACCGTGCGACAAAGAGTTGCAGAACGCGAACTAGCGTCAGCAACCAGTTCAAGCGGAATCACGGGAGAGCCCCGATTCAATGTCCATAGCCAATTCGAACGTTTCCCCTGCCGCAGCCGCCGTGCCCGCTACCACAGACAAGCCAGCCATGGCGATGGTGACCACGCTCTTCTTCATGTGGGGCTTTCTCACCTGTCTAAACGATATTTTGATTCCTCACCTGAAGGCTATCTTCGATCTGAGTTACGCGAAAGCGATGCTCATCCAGTTCAGCTTTTTCGGTGCGTACTTTGTTTTTGCATTACCGTCCGGGAAGTTGATCGAGTGGATTGGTTATAAGAAAGCGATGGTGGGCGGCCTGTTGACGATGGGACTGGGCGCGCTGCTTTTCGTACCAGCAGCGAGCGCTCCTTCCTTTCCGCTTTTTCTCGCGGCCTTAATCATTCTTGCGGCGGGCATCACGCTCCTGCAGGTCTCCGCGAATCCCTACGTTGCTGTGTTGGGTCCGGAGAGAACGGCATCGAGCCGGCTGAATTTGACGCAAGCCTTCAACTCCCTCGGCACCACGCTGGCTCCTTGGTTTGGCAGCCTACTGATTCTGAGCGGAGCGCCCGTCGCAATAGATGTGGTTCGTGGAATGTCTACCGATCAGCTGCAAGCCTACCGTCTGCAGCAGGCGTCATCAGTTAAGCTGCCTTATCTCGGCCTGGCGATCGCACTTTTTGTGCTCGGCCTGGTCATTGCGAACTTTAAACTGCCAGTCATCACCGCAGTCGAACCCCACGGGAAAGTTCACGACTCCATTTGGAAATATCCGCGATTGATAATGGGCGCGGTTGGAATTTTCGTCTACGTGGGCGCAGAAGTCGCAATCGGAAGCATGCTGGTTAACTACATGAGCCAGCCGAACGTTGGCAACATTTCGATCCAGCTCGCCGCGAAATTCGTTTCGCTTTACTGGGGTGGCGCGATGATCGGCCGGTTCATCGGCTCGGCCGTGCTGCAAAAAGTGCGCACCGGCACGGTGCTGGGCTTGTCCGCTCTTACGGCGTTTCTGTTAGTCACTATTTCGATGCTGAGCTTCGGGCACCTGGCCATGTGGAGCATCCTCTTAGTTGGATTCTTCAACTCAACGATGTTCCCCAGCATTTTCACGCTTTCGATCGAGGGCCTCGGCCCGCTGACGGGCAAAGGTTCCGCGGTGCTGGTCTGCGCCATCGTGGGTGGCGCGATCATTCCTGAGCTGCAGGGCGTGCTCGCGGACCGCATCGGCATCCATCACGCTTTCATCCTGCCCGCGCTGTGCTACCTATATATCGCGTCTTTCGCGTTTAGAAGTAATAAGCCGCACAGTGGAGCGCCTGCGCATTCTTGATCAAATACACGCCGCGCGAATCGAAAACTTTGTTCGCCCGCGACGCTGCTCCACTGGAATTCCTATTCGCTCGCTGTGCAATTCGTGTACATTGCTTCCCGTCGCAAGATAATTGGATTGCGTTGGCGCGCGTCACACGATGCGGCACGCCTAGATCTACCGTAGTTCGCGACGTACGGAGCAGGCTACACGGCCATGACCTCAGATTCGTTCTCGATCGGAATTGATTTCGGAGGCACGAATCTGCGGCTGGCGGCATACACACCCGCGGCTGGATTTCTGGAAACAATCCAGATGCCCACGCGGCTGCAGGCCGGACGAGATGCCGTGGTCGCGGATATGTGCGCAGGAATTCGTAAACTCCTCGATCGTTACTCCTCGAAGCTCGCGCTAAAAGGCATCGCCATCGGCTCGCCGGGACCGATCGAACTGCCCGAAGGCCGGCTGCGAAACCTGCCTAATCTCCCAGGTTTCGACGGATTGGAATTGCGTGCGGCCGTGGAGCAAAGCGTGGGCACGCCCGTTGTGGTGGAAAATGACGCCAACGTTGCAGCCTTGGCGGAATGCGTCGCAGGCAAAGGGAAAACTCTTGGAATCGACACCTTGTGTTTCTTGACGCTGGGCACAGGAGTTGGCGGCGGGATCATCTTCCACGGCAGAATCTGGGACGGATTGAACGGAATGGCCGGCGAGGTGGGCCACATTAATATATGGCCAGACGGTGTCGCGTGCGGGTGCGGCGCTCGCGGCTGTCTCGAACCACTCGCCTCAGCCACGGGAGTCCGACGCAGAGCCAAGGAAATGATCGCGGCTGGAAAATCGCCGGCGTTGGCAGCGCTCGAAAAAAGCAATCCGGAGTTCACGCCTCGCGATGTGGCCGGTCTCGCCAGCGCAGGCGACCGTGATGCGCAGACAATTTTCGCCGAAGTGGGCCTTGCGCTGGGCAGGGGACTCGCAGCGCTTGTCAACACGCTGAACTTGCCTCTCTATGTTGTGGGTGGAGGCTTATCGAGTTCTTGGAATTTGTTTTCTCCGGCGCTCTTTGAGGAATTGCGCTATCGCAGTTACGTTTTCCGCATGACGGATCCGGAGAAGTCCGATGCCGCTCGCGGAACCGCCGCGAAAACATACGTCACGCTGACGGAGTTGGGTCCGGAGGCAGGACTCCTCGGCGCTTGCATACTACCGTTCACGGTGACTCCGAATGGCGCATAGCCCCAGCATTCTTTTCGTTGTCGCGCGCCCGCCGCGCGCGCCGCAATATCGCCGTCAGGAATCCGCATGAAACTAAATTCATACTTACTCAAGGCTAGCATCGTCGGCGCGCTCGGCGGACTGCTGTTTGGGTTCGACACCGCCGTCATCGCCGGTACCACGCACTCGCTACAACAGCTTTTCAATCTCTCCGACTGGTCGCTGGGAATTACGGTTTCGATTGCGCTGTGGGGCACCGTCGCCGGCGCGCTCAGCGCGGGCATCATCGGTCAGCGCCTGGGAGGAAGGAATGCTCTGCGCCTCATGGCGGTGTTGTACATCGTTTCGTCCCTCGGCTGCGCCTTCGCCTGGAGTTGGCCTGGGCTCGTGATTTTCCGTTTCATCGGGGGGCTGGGCATCGGCGGTTCCTCCGTTCTTGCTCCGGTGTATATCGCGGAGTTGGCTCCCGCGACCTTGCGCGGACGGCTGGTGGGAATGTTTCAGATCAACGTAGTTCTGGGAATTTTGCTGGCGTATTTTTCCAACTACTGTATCGCGAGGCTCGGGTTGGGCGCACTCGAATGGCGGTGGCAATTGGGCGTCGCCGCGGCGCCGGCCCTGCTCTTTCTTGTGATGCTGTTCGGGATTCCGCAAAGTCCTCGCTGGCTGGCCACGCAGCATCGCGTCGAAGAAGCACGCAGCGTGCTGGCGCTTTTGCGCTCCGCGGATTATGAAACGGAACTCAAAGAAATCGTCGACTCCATTCACTTGGAGAGAACGCAAGGCGATGAGCCGCTGTTCCAGCGCAAATTTCGTTATCCTATTTTTGTGGCGATCGCTACCGGAGTGTTCAACCAACTGGCGGGAATCAACGCGATTCTTTACTATTTGCCCTCCATTTTCATGGCGGCGGGATTCAGCAAACTGTCCGGCGATTTGCAGGCCGTCGCCATCGGCGCAATGAATTTGTTCGCCACGCTGCTGGCGATGACCTTGATTGACAAACTCGGCCGGAAGACTCTACTGCTGATCGGTTCGGCAGGAACGGCGCTCTGCCTATCAGGCGTGGCCATGATTTTTTTCACGCAGCGCAATCAAGACTGGCTGGTCTGGATTTTGGTCGGATACATCTTTTTTTCGCCCCGCTTGGCGCGGTCATTTGGGTTTATATCGGCGAGATCTTTCCCAATACGGTGCGATCCAAGGGTCAGGGCCTGGGAAGCTCTTCGCACTGGATCATGAACGCGATTATTTCCGCGCTGTTTCCCGTCGTTGCGAAAGCCTCCGGCGCTTATCCCTTCGTATTTTTTGCGGCGATGATGGTCTTGCAATTTTTCATCGTCATGTTCTTTTATCCGGAGACCAAGGGATTCACGCTCGAGGAAATGCAGCACCGTCTCGGAATTGATTAACGGTGCTAAGCCGCGGCTGCTGCCAGCGGAAGCCAAACCTGGAAGCGAGTCTCACCGGGCTTCGAGTTAACCTGAATATTACCCTGGTGCTTTTTCACAATTCTCTGCACGGTGTCCAGGCCCAGCCCAGTCCCTTGCCCCACTCCCTTGGTTGTGAAGAAAGGATCGAACATGTGCGCCTTTACTTCGGGCGAAATTCCCGGACCATTGTCGGTGATCTCGACGACGACACAGTTCTCGTCGCGAAACGTTTTTACTTGCAGCTTGCCCTCACCGCCCATGGCGTCAATCGCGTTGTCTATGATGTTGGTCCAAACCTGATTTAACTCGCTGCCAAACGAATTTACCAGAAGCGGAATTTTCTGGTAATCGCGCTCCACCACAACTCCACGCTTGAGCTTGTGATTCAAAATTGTAAGAGTTGTTTCCAGGCTCTTCACGATGTCCACGTTTTGCAGCGGCGTCTGGTCCATGTATGTGTATTCTTTGATGGCAAGGACCAGATCTGAAATGCGCGATGTGCCGCTCTCGATTTCGTTCAGCAGAGTCGCGACTTCCACAGACGCTGCGATCCGCACGAGTGCGGCTCGCGCCGTGTCCGAATCCAAAATAGCGAACAGAGATTCCAGCGCCTCAGGCTTGACGTTTCTGCGGGCGAGGTCTGCCGCCATTTGCCACAAGTCGTTCTGACCATGACTGCGCAACAGCGAGTCAATTTGCTCTTCCAGATCGCTCATGGCCAGCGGATCCGGCGGAACCGCATCGCTTTGCACGAACGCCGTTTCCAGCTTCTCGATTTCTGCTTTCTGCGCCGCCGTGAGGTCGCGGCTGCCCAGCTCATGGCTCGCGTCGCGAATTTTCTTCAAGACGTCCCGTAATTGACTTGCGGCGCGCTTCGCCGCCGATGCTGGATTGTTGAGTTCATGCGCGAGGCCGGCGGAAAGCTTACCCAAAGACGCCAGCCGGTCGCGCTGTTGCTCTCGCCGCGTAGTTTCACGAATGCGATCGGACATCAGGCCGACGAGCCGCTGGGTCAATTCAGGCATTTTCTGGACGAGTTCGGGAAACTGCGCTGACGGAAATCGCAATACTCGACAATCGGTGATCGCTTTGCCGCCAACCGTAAACTGCTTCATTCGCGAAAACGGCAGCACGCCGGTTACGTCGCCCGCGTTGATCGGAATGACTACGGTTTCGCCGCCCAATTCGCCGCGCACCTGAAACTGTCCCTCGAGAAACACAAACATCGCGTCCGCGGGATCGTCCTGCCGGAAAGCCATGTCGCCCGCTTTGATATTTATTTCCTTCGCCTGGCTGATGAACCAGATGATTTGGTCATCGGGCAAATTTGCAAACGCCGGCACCTGTAGCAATTCGGATTTTTCGACCATTAGACCTTGCTCAAATATTGATGGATGAATTGCACGGCGACCGATCCTTCGCCGACTCCGGAAGCCACCCTCTTCACCGAACCGTGGCGCACATCGCCCACTGCGAAAAGGCCTGGAACATTTGTCTCCAGCAAGTAGGGATCTCTGTCGAGGTTCCAGCCCTTGGGGTGGTCCCCGTCTCGAATCAGGTCGGGGCCCGTCAGAATAAATCCATGGTCATCACGTTCGACGAGCTCGGCCAGCCAGTCCGTGCGCGGCTGCGCGCCGATGAAAATGAACATCGCGTTCGCCGGAACGCGCTCAATCTTATTTGTGTCCGAACAAAGAAACGAAATCTCTTCCAGATGACTTTCGCCGTGCACTTCGGAGACGCTGGCGGTTGCCCATAACTGCACGTTGGGAGTCTCCTTGATTTGATCGATCAAGTATTGCGACATGGTGCTCGAAAGAGATTTGCCGCGCACGACGATCACGACGCGTTCAGCGTACTTGGCGAAGTTCATCGCTGCTTGCCCCGCTGAATTCGCGCCGCCGATCACATAAACAATCTCGCCCTTACAGGACAACGCTTCCGTCGAACCGCCACCGTAGTAGACGCCTGCGCCTTGCAGCCGGTCGATCCCGGGTGCTTCTAGTCGCCGCCATTGCACGCCCGAGGCAATCATCAGTGCGTGGCACGAGATCTCATTGCCATCCGCCATCTTGACCATGCGGTACGGCCCCTCGACGCGCACTGCAAGCGCTTCCTGCGGCGCCAGAATTTCCACGCCGAACCGCTGCGCTTGCACCACGGCGCGACGCGCGAGATCGCCGCCGCTAAGTCCCATCGGAAATCCCAGATAGTTTTCGATGCGCGAACTCATTCCGGCCTGCCCACCGGGGGCTTCGCGTTCGATCATCACGGTGTGGAGGCCTTCGGACGCACCATACACGGCGGCGGCCAGACCCGCCGGGCCTCCGCCCACGATTGCCAAATCATAAAAATTTGTCTGCGCGCGAGTTTTTAAACCAACTTTTTGCGCAACCTGTGATGGCACGCTCTCCAAAAGCTTCGAGCCATCCGGAAAAAGTACAACCGGGAGACTGGACGCTTCCGGGCCCAGAACTTCCAGCAGACGCTTCGTTTCCGGATCACTCGCCGAGAGTTCGACATCAATCCACTGATAAGGCACGCGATTGCGCGCCAGGAAATCCCGCAGCTCATACGACTTGGGAGACCAACGCGTCCCGAGCACGCGGATGCCTTCGAATTTCGGCCGGTACGAAGCCCGCCAATCGTCAAACAGATCATCCAATTGCGGGTAGAGGTGCTCGGTCGGCGGATCCCACGGCTTCAAGAAGAAGTAATTGATGCTGGCTTCGTTGATGGCGCCGATCGCCGCGTTGGTATCGGCATATGCGGTGAGCAGCGCCCGCTTGGCCTCGGGGAAGATGTGCATTGCTTCCTGCAGAAAGGCTACGCCGTCCATGTGCGGCATTCGTTGGTCTGCGAGCAGCAATGCCACACTGTCATTACGCAGTTTCAATTGCTTCAGCAGCGCCAGCGCCGCCTCGGGAGAATCGCTGCCGATTACGCGGAATTCCGCCCCATATTTCGTACGCAAGTCGCGCTCAATGGCACGCAGCACATCGGGGTCGTCGTCAACACTTAGCAAAATTGGTTTCGCCATGTTCGGTCCCTAGTTTCGATGCAGAAAGAATGTTGGAGTATTCGGTCATTTCGAAAAGCAGGATGTGACAAATCGCTGTTCCACGGCTCTGAGGCTCGGCTCGAGAAACAGCAGATGAACCACGCGCGAGCCGGCCTACCTAATGAAGAGGCTGGACGGTGACCAATGTCCAATATACCCGACGCCGGACGCACACGCTAGAGTGTCGTCCCGAGCCCGCCGTAATCGCAAAAAACACGGCAAAAACTAGCGATTGATTTAGGTCGCTGGTGATTGTTTTCAGTGACTTGCGAGGGCTTTCGATTATGTTTCGCTAGCGATTGATTTGCGGTTCGGACGAGGCCCGTAGGGAGGTTGGAGTTCCGAGTTCGGCCCGGCTCGAGCACGTTGCCTCCGTTGGAGGCTTTAACAGTGCCCCGACTCACGCTAACACATTCGGATTTACGGCGCTATTCGTAGAAATACGGAGAGGTGATAAGAACTCAGAAAGGAGAACACGCTTGAGCGCACGCTTGGCGATGGTGTCTCCGGGCGCCGGGTCGCGGCAGCCAAGGCGCCGGGCGCTTACACGCGAATGACGGCGCACAGCGGGCGGGTCTCAGACCCGCCCCTACGGATGCCAGCGATGATGCGCGGCGGCGCCCGATGCGCAATTCTAATCGGCTCTACCGCAATTAGAAACTTGCGTATCCGGCTGAAACCACACGACATGTTTTTTTCTAATCGGTCGAAAATAGCATGTCTGCGCGCGCGCTTTGCGCAGGATTCGCGCACGACGAATCACCGATCGCGCTATACCACCCGCGCATTTCTAATCACTATTCAATTCTTAGAAATCGAGCTAACCAGCCGCGGCTACCGCTGCCCCCACTCTCGCTCTCTTTGGCACTTGTCCATGTCCTGATCTTGCCACTCGGAATCACGATCCGGTCCTGATGTATTCACGAACATCAAGCCACCCGGGTTGCTCAAGCCGGTCACGATCGGCGTGATGACGCCGGTGGTCATGTCGATGGTGCCCACGAAGGGGCCGCCGTCAGCGGCGGTGTACGCGACGCCAGGCGCCCAGCCGTTCTTGCTCAACTTGAAAACTTGGTTGAGGCCCTTGTCCGCAAAGAGGATAAAGCCCTCGGTGGAGCTAGTGAAAAAGGTATCGTCGACTTCCACCCCCATTGGCCCACCGGGGGTCAGATAGGATAGCGGCAATTGCAGCACGCGCTGATCGGAGCTGCCCGGATTCGACACGATGATCAATTGCTGATCGCCCTGGCTGTCCAGCACCAGGTTTTTGAGCGGATCGAGGGTCATCGAATCAGGATCCTGCAGATTCAATTTGACCGTAGTGTCCGTCCGAATGTTGATGGCATTCGCGTTACCGTCCAGCACGCCGTTGAGGTCCACGGTGCCGTTCCTCAGTTGGACGCTGACAATCGCCGGCGCAGTGTTCGGATTGATTAGCGGATTCGATGCGCTGAAGTACACGTTGCAGCCGCGGAACGTGATGTCGTCATAGCCGCCGCCATGCGGGCCGGTGCCCACGATGTAGAGCGAGGTCCGCTGCGTCTTCGGATCGATAATCACCAGGCGCGTGTTGCCGTCTTCGTTTTCCAGTGTCCACACTTTGTGGGTGATCGGGTCAATCTTTACCCCGTCAACATGCCCCAGCACGGTGTAGATGTGCGCGACACTGCCGTCCATGTTGTATTCCACGACTTGGCTGCTAAGACCATCGACGCCGCCCGGATCGTGATTATCACCATAACCGACTCATACATGACCATCCATCACGGCGATGTCGTCTGGGGCGCTTAGGCCCGGAGGAGCGCTCGCGAACACAGACAAAACGTACGGCGGAGTCGCTTGCGGCATAGACGACTTGGTCTGCCCGAAAACGGGAGACGCCACCATCGCGCACAAACCCAGCAATGCCGGCGCAAGCATTGGTAGATGTACCTTCATTTTCTGTCCTCCTGAAGTCAGCTTGCGGTTTCGGGCAGGGATGGAAACCGCAAGCTCTGTATCACCTACTATGTCAACGCAGAATGAAAGTCAGATGAACAGGATGCATTTGGACAGGACCGCACCAGTCCATCACCTTCGAGCGCCTTGGCCTTGCCGACCAGATGGGCGGAGTCACGGTGCAGCGGGGTTACACGTTGCGTCACGAGGACTCACCGCTCACGCCATGCGACGTTATGGGTTCGCTACAATTAACGTGTGCCGAAGCGCCATTGCACAAGCCGCGCCGAGTGGCGGCTCCAGGCGGGAAAGCCTGCGGAGCCCCTTTCTGCGCATTACCGACTCGACTGCGACTACGGAACTCCCGTTATAACTTGCTGGGAGGACGGCGGGAGTGAGCCAATTTACGCGTGTGAAAGTCACGCGAAACAGCTGGGGCGCTCTCGCGAACGTTGTCCGGACGTCCGAATCATAACGGCCCAATCGGACCAAAGCGACAATCCGACAAAAAGCGAAAATCAAACCCAAATCCCGGAGGTCGCTGCCACAGAGTCGATCGGCTCCGCGTCATCAGAAGCTGCGTGCACTTTTGTGGAGACGAAGGTCGGAACGGCGGTAGCAGATCCGTCGTTCAGATCCCGCGTCCGCGACCTTACTTATGGAAATTCTGCGAAGGCCATGGTGGACGAAGCTATTTGGAACATGGCAACCGGAAACTACCGGGATTACAAGACCGCGCTACAGCAAGGGAAGTCTGCTACGGAGGCGGCACAAGCCGCAGGCGGGCAGCTTGCCGTGGTCCATCGTAAAATTAGCGATTACACACTTAAACTTGAAGCTGTTCTTTCAGAATCGAAAGTAACAATCAATGTAGAAGAGGCCATAGATAAACCACTCGAACAGGCGATGCTTGAGATTATCAGTAATCGCGCGATGGGCGACTTGGAAAAGGACGCTGCCATTCAGCACCTAGGCGCTCTTCAAGAATGGGTCAAAGCCAAACACGACCTGCAGAGAGATATGACTCCGCTCCAAGCGAACCGAATCATACTGGCTATTGGTGACCGCGTAGAATGGGGAAGAAACTCCGACGCTACGGAGCAAATAAACACGGCGCATCGGGGGCTGTATTGTAGCCTGAAAGCTGCAATTCTTACCGCCGTTCCTGAGGCGCAAAAACTTCACGACCAACTAGCGAACTTGTACGCGGCCAAATCTGAGCTAGAAATTTGCTGAACACCTGTCCGTCGCAGGTGTCCCACGGCAAACATTCGCGGAGTTTCCCAATCGGGCGTTTGGAGCGCGCCATTAAGGGCCAATGTCCTGAGGTACCATTGCAGGCTGCCGATCTCTAGTCGATCCTGCCGGTACATCCCGATCCGTGACCCATCAAAGGAGCAGTCCATGCTAAGCAAAAACGGGGCGCCAAGCAGACGCAGCAGTCGTGTAACGCTGCGTGTTCCACTGAGAATCTACGAGCCGGACACCGGCAAACGGTTTCTCGTGGAGGAAGCACATGCTGTGAAGGTAAGCCTCTGGGGCGGCCTGATTGCCCTCAAAGCGCCCGTGAATCGAAACCAACAACTCGTGACAGTCAATAAGGTTACCGGAGAAACTACAGACTCTCGGATCGTATATTTGGGGCCGATGGTATCAGGCGGAAGCCGGGCAAGGCTGGTGGCCATAGAATTCCTGCGACCGTCGCCTGGTTTTTGGGGCGTGGTCTTTCCTCTACCCGATCCAGGCCGACCTCAGACGAGGGACTACGCTCGATGAGCCAAAGAAACAAGCCGTTGCGAACCGCCAAGCAGCGTTCCGTGCGACGCTGTGCGCTCGTGGCATCTGTAGAGGTGACAGAGCTGCGCACTGGGGCACTGCTTTCAGCACGCATCTCGGAACTGGGGGTTGGGGGCTGCTATGTTGACGCGCTAAATCCATTCCCCGAGGGAGCGCTGGTCGGTTTACGGGTTCTCAGAGATCAGGGCGTCTTCCAGACCAAGGCGAAGGTAGTCTACTGCGACTCTCGATTCGGCATGGGCCTGGCTTTCATCGAGATGACACCCGATCAGAGGTCAATACTTGAAAATTGGTTAGCCGAGATCGTTAGTCAACTCAGCCAAGTTTCGTAGATTCAGCGCCGCTGGTTAAAAGCCCTTTCGAAACCTCTCGGTCCACTTACGCGCACATCCGCAGCCAACTTCTGATTAACCGGACGTTTGACGAACTAGTTACCTCTCCGGTGAGGGCGTTAGGACGTAGCCGCCCGGCGGCGGACGCTACGCGTGAGGTAGTGGAGCGTTGGTTGCTCGATGGCTTGATGTAAATGTGGGTCACAGGAGGTGTTCCTGTGACCCATCTTCGTAAATTGATGCTGGAGGAACTCCAGCGCCGTAATTACGCTCCACATACCACACGTTCCTACATCCGCACAGTCGAGGATTTTGCTCGACACTTCAACTGCTCCCCAGATCGCTTAGGCCCTCGACATATTCGCGAATACCAAGCGGAACTATTTGAGAAGCGCAAGTTGTCGGCGGGTAGCGTCGCGGTTCGTCTGGCAGCCTTGCGGTTCTTTTACACTAAGACTCTAAGAAGGGCTTGGAGCGTCGCCGACACTCCTTATCCAAAAAGGAACCATCGCCTGCCAGCGATCCTCAGCCAGGAAGAAGTTGCGCAACTTATTCAGGCGGCCGGCACTTCC
Organism: uncultured Acidobacteriota bacterium; assembly: GCA_963786205.1. Lineage (GTDB taxonomy): Bacteria > Acidobacteriota > Terriglobia > Acidiferrales > UBA7541 > Palsa-295. Next base: position 539,035 of record CAWAYG010000004.1, on the reverse strand, counting down.
TTCCATCGCACTCTGCTGCTGACCCTCTACGCCACCGGCGCACGCTGTGCCGAGCTGACGCATTTAAAGTTCAGCGATGTCGACAGCAAGCGCATGGTGATTCACATCCGAGGCGGCAAGGGGCGCAAAGACCGCGACGTAATGCTCAGTCCTAAATTGCTGGAAGAACTTCGTGAGCACTGGCACCGCCTACGCAGAAAACCAAGAGTCTGGCTCTTTCCGGGCCATCACGACCATGGCGCCGATCACCCGATCGATACGAAAACCGTTTGGCATGCGTGCCAGCAAGCCGCCCAGCGAGCCGGCCTCCAGAACGGTGTTCATCCGCACACGCTGCGTCACTGTTTTGCGACGCATCTCCTCGAGGATGGTGCGGACCTGCGCACCATTCAGATCCTGTTAGGTCATCGCGATCTGAAAGAAACCACTATCTACCTACATCTTTCGGAGCGCCATCTCCACGCAACTTCCAGTCCTCTGGACTCGCTGCAGCTGCAAGAGAGGTCCACAGGGGAGGAGTAGATGAGCCGGCCACCACTGGAGGTGGCCGATCTGATCCGCGCCGCGGGAGATGTCTTCCTCGAACGAAATCGTCACTGGCTCAGCTGGAAGCACGTCAAAGTGCTGCGAGCCATTCGCCGGTGTCGTACCGCCGCACTCGGCGGTCATCTCGATGAGTGCACCCGTTGCGGGCATCGTGCCACCATCTCCTATAACAGCTGCCGCAATCGCCACTGCCCGAAGTGTCAGATCGCTGCACGGGAACGCTGGATCGCTGCGCGTCGACGAGAATTACTCCCGACCCGCTACCTGCACGTGGTCTTCACACTCCCCGGCCGCTTTCCTTCGCTGATGGCCAAGTCACTTTTCGCTGGCGTGATTCTGCTGACCACAACAAACAGAAGTTGCTGCCCCTATCGCTCGATGAATTCTTGTGCCGCTTCTTACTGCACATTCTTCCAAAAGGCTTCGTGCGCATCCGTAACTTCGGCTTTTTGGCCAACCGCAAACGCGCCACGCTCTTGCCTCTTTGCTTTCAGTTGTTGGGTTCGGCACAACAGCCGCCAGCCGATCCACACGCCTCTGCCAGCGAAGACTTCCCCGATTCTTGGCGCTGCCCTAAATGCGGTGGACCGATGAAGGTCATCGAGAGGCTCACCGCTGCCGAAATCCAACTTCGTTCTCCACCAGGAATCAGCGTCGCGGCATGAGACTACTCTCTCCAACTCGAAAACTCTGCGTCCTTGCGGGCGCTCCGCATCTCTGTGCCTCGCGGTCAAACCGATCCCTTCTTCCAGCTTCTTCGACCACAACCTTTGCGATCCTTTTTCGCCGTAGCCAATTTCCGCGCGCACGGTGTCCTGTGTCGTGCCCTGCAGCACAGTCTCGGCACGGCTTAACGCCGCTCCTTCCCACCATTGAATTTGCATAAGGCCCGCGTCCACCGCAACCACGGGCGGCCACGTCCAAACGGCTTTACCGGACGCGCGCAGAGCTCCTCGCCTCCGTTCACTCCTCACCGAGAACGCGCATCCGGTAAAGCGCTAGCGTTTATCAGGCGTTGAGTTCGCTCAGAGGCTTCCTCGAATGGCAATTTCGTTGTGTCGGAGACTGGAGAAGCTTACGATGTGCGAGCCGGGGTCGGAATTGGAATTTCCATTGGAACCACGCAAATCTTCCGATGTGTGAGTTCGCGAGCGCGCGAGAGGAGCTGCTTTGGTTTACAGTCCCAGGCATATGAAGTGGTGGGGTTGGGGGGATGTTGACGCCACTTTCAATTCTGATGCCCATCCTAGCTTCTGGCCGTACGCCAAGTCGCAACTTGGCATCGAACGAGAAGCTCCTCCGATGCCGCCAGTGCGGCTCGAAGCTGTCCACCTGCCAGAGCCAACTATCAACCACCGTTTCTTAGTCGCACTGCGCTCAACCGTGCACGCTCACCAGATATGCGATGCCCGCCTCGAGCGCGTGATTCACGCATATGGCAAGGGCTTCCGCGACCTTTTTCGCCTGCGCCGCGGATCAGCCGAAGGCGCTCCTGATCTGGTCGTCTATCCCGAGAACGAGAACGATGTATTGGCAACGCTGCGAGCAGCCGCTGACCACGACGTGGTGGTCATCCCGTTCGGCGGCGGATCGAATATTGCCGGCTGCCTCGAGCGGATCGAAACTCATCGCATGACGGTGTCATTGGATATGCGACGCATGCGACGAATGCTGGCCGTCGATAGGGAGTCGTTTACCGCGCGCGTCGAGGCCGGAATTTTTGGCCCTGATCTGGAAGAACAGCTGAACGCGCACGGTATCACGCTCGGCCATTTTCCGGATTCGTTTCTGCATTCCACTCTCGGAGGCTGGATCGCCACACGATCTGCCGGAATGCAAAGCGACAAGTACGGCAAGATCGAGGACATGGTTGTTGCGCTGCGCATGGTGACACCCGACGGCGTGTTGGCAACACGGAGTGTCCCCAAGTCCTCGAATGGGATTGACGTGAACCATCTTTGCATCGGCAGCGAGGGAACGCTGGGCGTAATCACGGAAGCGACCATGCGAGTTCATCGACGACCCGAGTCGCGAGTTGTTCCCGCCTTCCTGTTTCGTGACTTCGAGTGCGGCATCCAGGCAATGCGGGAATGCGCGCGCAGGGAATGTATGCCTGCGATGGTGCGGCTCAACGATCCCGACAAGACCGCGCTGTCGCTCGCCTTTAAAGCGGCATCATCTCAGGTCTCGCAAGTGGTGAACAAAATCTTCAAGCGCTATCTGCGAGCAAAGGGCTTTGACCTGCCGCGAACGTGCCTGATGCTAACGGCCTTCGAGGGCCCCGGCGCTGATGTCGCCCGCCGGTCGCGTGATGCAGGCTCCATTTACCGCAGATTTGGTGGAATCAGCATGGGGCCGAGCGCGGGCAAATCTTTCGAGTCCACCAAATACGATTTCCCCCACATCCGGGATTACTTGCTGGAGCGCGGCGTTACCGCTGACGTGAGCGAGACTTCGACAGTGTGGAGCAACATCGCTCCTCTGTATCACGCCGCGATCGGAGCAATACGGGACGGAGTTCTGGAGAGCGGGGTTGCACCCTGGACCGGCTGCCATATCAGTCACACCTATCACTGCGGCGCGAGTCTTTACTTCACATTTGGTTTCGTCCAGAAGCTGGGGCACGAAATGGAACAGTATTTGAAGGTCAAGCGCGCCGCCCAGCAGTCATTTATCGATCACGGCGCCACTCTCTCGCACCACCATGGCGTTGGCACCGAGCACTTGCCTTGGCTGGCCGCGGACATCTCGCCCCTGGGGGTAACGGCCGTGGCGGCGATCAAGCGCGGCCTCGACCCGGGCAACAATATGAATCCCGGACGACTGCGGCCATCGGCGGATCCATTCGAGGAGTGGTCGCGAATCGGCAGTCTGCCCCCTGTAAACAGCAAAACAAACGCCGCCTCCTTTTGACGAGCCACAGAATTTTCGGCCAAGGTCAGTTGAGATCAACGCTGGTGAGGCGCGGGCTGCGGTGTACCCGCACCGTCCAATGTGGCTGAACAAGAAGGAAAGCAGTCCCAATGGATCGCTTTTCAACATGATCGTCGCCCCAAGAGGATCAGTTCACAGCTCGGCTCGAGTTGAGATGTTCGATAACTGGCCTTTCCCAGAGCTAGTGCTTCCGATCCATAAAATTCCACAAACTGAATAAAAGTGAGCAGTACGCAACCTCGACAGCCTCTACGCTGCCAGGCCAGAGTTCAAATCGGAAATTCCGAGTCAATTACCAACCCCGGGCCAAATAGTCGACGGCCTTCGGAAGACAAAGGATGGAGAAAAAGCATGTTTCACTTGATCTGGTATTTTCTTATTGGGCTTATCTCGGGTGTTATCGCGAAAGACGTCATGCACGTGCACATAACGATTTTCTGGACGGTCGTGCTCGGCATCATCGGCTCGATCCTCGGCGGCGGCGTCGCCCACATGTTTTCGCGTCCGACAAATGAAAAATATCATCCCGCAGGCCTCATTTTATCCACACTGGGCGCCATACTGGTTCTCTACATTTGCTATAAGCTGAATATTCATTTTCCTGCGGTCTAACCCCACCGAGACGATCGCATATAACCTATTGAATCCCGCATAATATAGCGAGTCTTTTTCGGATATGCTGCGTCTAACCGGACATGGGAAACCCTGCTGGAGTACCTCGCGATTTTGATGCCTTGGAGAAACGCCGCTTTCAAGCCATACAGTTATGGGAACGCGGACAGAAACAATCGGAGATTGCGCGTCAACTCCGCGTGGTCCCACAGACCGTGGCCCGCTGGGTGCACGAGTATCGTGCCCAGGGGAAGTCCGCACTGCGGAAAGCGGGACGCGCCGGCCGGATGCCACGTTTGAGTGAAGAACAGCGGCAGCAGTTAGAGAAGCTACTGGTCCGAGGTCCCGAACGGCTCGGCTATGAGACTCCGCTGTGGACCTGTCCCCGTGTGGCCCACCTGATCGAGCAGGAGTTTGACGTTCGCTATCACGAGGGTCATGTTTGGAAGATTCTGGTTGGTCTGGGCTGGAGCCCGCAACGACCGGAGGGGCGCGCACGAGAACGTAATGAGCAGCAGATCCAGCAGTGGAAGAAGCAGCAGTGGCCGGCGCTAAAAAAAAAGCGCGCCGGGAAGGGCGTATCCTCGTTTTCATCGACGAAAGCGGACTGAGTCAGCGACCGCATCGTTGCCGCACTTGGGCTCCTCGTGGGCAGACACCGATCCTGCAATACAACTTTAATTGGAAGAGTCTGTCGGTAGCCGCCGGGCTCACGCTGTGGAACTTCTACTTTCGAATCTATGCAGGTTCGATCAAGAAGGAGCAGGTCGTGGACTTTCTGGAGGCCTTGGTACGTCACCTGCACCAGCCGTTGCTGATCGTGTGGGATCGTCTGCCGGGGCACCGCAGCCGGCTGGTGCAGGACTACATCGCCGGTTTGCAGGGCTGGATTTCCACCGCCTATCTGCCGCCTTACGCACCGGAACTGAACCCGGTCGAGTACATCTGGGGTTATTGGAAGCAGCATGAGTTGCCGAATGTTTGTCCCAAGGACTTCTGGCAACTCAGCGAGGCCGCGCGACGAACGCTACGCCGCATGCGTCGCCGTCCGCGATTGATCGCCGCCTTCTGGAAGCAATCTTCTTTGTGGCCAGAATAACTCTATATTATGCGAGACTCAGTAAGTCCTTGTAGACGCTCTAACCCTCCATGTGGACTTTGACACAACTCGATTTATGTCTTTTGTAATCCGCAACGTAGCCTAGTTACGCCACAACTTCTCAGCGAACGCCACCTGCTGGGCCATCGCCGGTTCGTGGCTCAGAAAATCGCCGAAGCGAGATCTCGTTGAGGGGAGGTGCGCAACTAATCCCGACGGTCGGGGTTTGGGTTTGGCTACATTCAGGGGTTAAGATAGCGGACCGGGAAAGTTGATAAGGAAGGGTTCTACCCACACTGAAGTGGGGCTGCATGAGGTGACGAGATGGACCTGCCCTCCCCTCGGCCCAACATTGCTGGACTCACGTCTCCGGTGCAACAGGCCGAGCTGAGATTACTTTTGGCCGGTCGGTGGCCAGCGCTCAAGCCGTTGCCGATATTCAAGTGTGAAACGGGTGAGTATCGCGTCTCGATTGAATTCGACAAGACGCGTGGAGAGTGGGTCTGTCGCAAAACGTCTTTACCATCCAACAAGGTTAAGGAACTGCGTGGTGGATTGAAAGAAATAACCATGGCATTACCGCACGGTCATGGAGAAGTCTTCGCCAAATATAGCCCAGCAGATCAGCAAGAACAAGAATTGGAAAAGGACGCCAATCGTCGTCTCCAGGCCATTCTTGAGTGGAAGGAGAAATACGAGAACGGCGCATTCTATTCTGGCCTGCAGGACTATCTTTCCAAAAGCCAGCAGGATGATATCGACGACAGCATCCGACTGACACTTACTGCTCGGCAACTTCAGTTCAACGCGAAGAATGTCGCGGACGTCTTTGACGCACTTTCGAAGGCGGGTGGCAAGCTAGCCTTACTCCTAGAAGCCGCGCAGCGGAATAAGACACAACAGGGAGCAGACGTACCGCCAAATGCGGAAGCCTGCGCGCCCAACGCCGAACCCCATGCGCCGGTCGAGGCGAATCATCCCATGCGCGACCGCCGGCTGCAGACGCGCACCACTCTTGCATCCTCCGCGTACACGGCACTCGATGATAGCAACGGCGGCACTGTCCTCAATATAAGTGAGACGGGCATGGCGGTTGCCGCGGCCGACCCCCTTGTAGTAGCTGACTACCTGCCACAGATTCGCTTTCGGTTGCCCAACCTAGAGCACAGGATCAAAGTCTCCGCGCAGGTTGTGTGGCTGGCGGAATCAAAAAAAACAATAGGGATCCGATTTGTTGATCTCACCGCCGAGGCCCGCAATGAGATTGCAAATTGGATCGCGTCTGAAAAGCGATCTCCGGAAGCGGAAGGTTTAACGCCGGCGCCTGTCGAGAGTCTCGTCGCCGCAACGTTCGAGAGCTTCGCAGAAGAGCCATTGGGGAGTGTTATCCCTGAGCAAGACCAACCCTCTGCGCCTGAACTGATTGCGCACGCTGGCTCTCGACCACCTGAGATCGTGACGCCCGAGATTCGCGATGGCAACGCGCTATCGTTCGTCGAAGATCTTCCGATAAAAGCGCACGGCGACGCTTCCGTAGCCGTTTTCGGACCGCAAATTCGAACCCGCAAAACTGAGTCGTCAGCGAAGCGCGTCGAGAACTCTCCTTCACGCTCATATTTTCTTGAATTATCCGGATTCCACGTCGCTGCATGGCTATTTTTGCTCGCGGCGATCAGTCTAGCGGCGGGACTCACAGCCGGGCTCGGCCCGCTTGGATCGCGCTTCCGGGACACCCAGGAATCACTACCGGCTGCTGATCACACGTCACAGGCACTCCTTAATCGCCTGCAGGAAACGACTTCGCGAACTTTCGTTCCGCCGAACGCAAATGCCTCCGCTTCACCTGCAGTGAATCCACCCGTGCCGGCGACGGCAGAATCGAAGTCAGAAAGCCCAGCCACTCCATCCCTCAATCCAGCACCGGAAGATCCAACTGCCCGAGTCGCACCGATCGGACCATCTTTACCAATAGCCACCCCATCGTTTCCTGATTCCGATAAACCCGAAGCCGGTCCCGAGCGCAAGGGCGGGACCGGGCCGAACGCGCGGAATGCGCCGCCGCCTAAGGAGCCGCGGTCCGCAGATTCGCCCAGGGCTGTCGTCCCGATGAGTGTGACGCCGGCAAGTCCCGCCCCACGCAGGGAAATGGCTGCGACACGCGCAACGCCGCACCTGTCCTCGCCTTCCACAATCCTTTTCACTGGCCCAGGCGACGGCAGCAAACCGTTCAAGCTGATTCTGCCGGAGAGACCGATTGCCGCCTCCTCTTCGTTCGCGATTACCTCCCAGCTTTCTGTTCTTGTCTCTCCGGATCGCGGACCCGCACCGCTTCGGGAACCCGCTCGATTGCAAGCCGGTGAGCTTGTTTCCTTCGTTTGGCCCCATTATCCAAGGCCGGGGGAGCGACATGGATCGTCGGAAACGGTAAAGGTCCGCACCACCATAGGAGAGTTCGGCCAAGTGCTGGACGTAAAACGCGTGAGCGGCTCGCTCTCTCTGCTTCCTGCTGTGATGAGCGCCATTCGTCAGTGGCGTTACAAGCCCACTCTGTTAAACAATAGGCCTGTCCCAGCTCAACAGGACGTCACCATAGAATTCCGACCGCCAAAGCATTTGCCGCGTGTGGCCTCTCGCCACACCCCCCGCACTCCCAAGGCCGCGTGAGACACCTCTAAACGCCGTTACCACAAGGGCGTTTTGTTTCGCTCGGGTTCCTGACTGACTCCCGATTACTTATCAGACTTAGCCGTGTAGTCCGACGATAAATTCCGAGTAACCGACCACCGGCAAGCGGGAATTCACCGAAGCGGCTGCACGGATTCTTCCGCGCGAACTTGATTAACTGAACGTGATTCTGGAGGGGGCGGGATGCCTGCCCCCTCCCCGAGAGATTGATCCGTCAGTGGCCGCAGAATGTGGCAACGACGCTGCCGGTTCCCGCGTGACCGGGATTTGGACCGTAGCCGGGATTCGTCTGGACGACCACTATCTTCGGAACGTCGCCGGAGATTGTGCTGCCCGATTGAACGACGGTGCTCGAAACGATCACGCCCATGTAGGAGGGCAGTGTCGCAGGGGGCCCCGAACTATTGCCCGGGTTGCTGATCCAACCGCCGCCGCAAGCCTGCGGTGCGATGCTAGCAAACCCCTTGAAGGAGTTTGGCGCCGGGCCGCCGCTGAGCGAGTTGGAATTTGCCCACTGTGCTCCCCAGAACTCGACGGGATTGCCGTCCAGGTCGCCGACCACCATGGAGCCGCTATTGAGGAACGCGAAGGCAATAATTGATTCCGAAGCGCTCGATGGCAAGTAAAATGCGTCGCCCGCGAAATTGGCCATTATCGTACCCGGACCGAGAGCCAGCGTGGGAATGATGACGCAGCTTGCGGTACCGGTGCTGTCGGTGGGCCCGGCAGAACAAGACTGCGACCCGATCGCAATGGTTATCGTCCGCCCCTTGATCGGAGTGACGCCATCTTCCAAAAGCGTGGCAGAAAAGGTTGTGGGGTGTCCGTCAGCAACTACGGTGGGACTGCTCGCCGTGAATTTAATGGTGTCCTCTTCGTGCGTCACGGTCAACCCGGTCGGCAGCACGGCCGAACTGTTCAGATAGTCGGGATCCGAACTCGTGAAATCGGCCTCAAGACTGTAGGAGCCTGAGGGCAGCGGAATAAAGTAGGACAAAGTGGCGTCTCCCGTCCCGCTGTTGTAACTGCCCGCGCCGACGCTTGAACCATTCACCAGGAACTGAACCGAGCCGGCTACTCCAGCAGGAGCAACTGTCGCCTGAAGCGTGACGGTATCGTCGTAATCCTGAGTTTCCGGCGACACCGTCGTCGTTGTGTGTTGGCGAACGGTCACATTGTCTACCGCCATGTTTCCGGAGACATTGGATGCCTCACCGCCGCCACTAACAGCCGCGCTGTTGGTAAGGGACAACGGAGCATTGCTGGCAACATTGACGGTAAGGACGATCGGTGGATAGCTTGCTCCACTAGCCAGCACATTCGAGTTCGTGCAGGTAACCGTGGCCAGTGTGCAGGTCCACCCACCGCCCCCCATTGCGGTAGCCATGAGCGAAGCCGGCAAGAGGTCTGTCAGAGTCACCGTGCCACTTGTTGCGCTCCCTCCGGCATTCGAAACCGTGATCGTAAAAGTGTCACCGACATCGCCTTGAGTAAACGGGTCCGTGTGGGTCTTCGTCACGGTAAGGTCAGGAGCGGGCAGGCAGGGATTGGTGATTGTGGTTCCATATTGTGTGGCCTGCCCGAAATCGTTCGTTGTTGTACCGGGGATATCGTTCCCGAAGTTGAAAACGCATGATGGACCTGTTCCAGCCTGGCTGTAGAACGGGTAGAAGCTACCAGATATCGACTCGCTCGATACAAATGTGATCGTGGTGTAGCCTTCGTCGTATGTAGTTCCGGTGGTTGTCAACGCGCTCAACGGGCCAACCCCGGTGTCATTCGGAGAGCCGATAATGATTGAAGCGGGATGAGCAGCAGAACCATCCGGCCAATCAGCCTGGTACGGGGTGCCGTCATGGTCCAAATCCGCCCCAAAACAACCGCCGATCCCACGAACGGTCTGGCAGCCAGTGTCATCCGTCGTTGTCTCGCTAGCATCCGGTGGATCCGGCAGAATTGAACAAGACGCGTTTCCGCATAGCTCGAAATGGCCAATTTCCGGATCGAACGCCACGTTGGGATTCGTCGCGGCCCACGGGACGGTCTGGCCCGGCGACGCGGTCATGTACATTATGTGGAAATTGAACGGAGTCATCGCGCAGGTTGATTGGTCGGAGTTGTGCACGAATCCGTTGGCCGCACTTGCGACCATGACTCCAGTGGTCGAACTCGTGACATCATTAACGAAAGTCTCGAGCCCACTGGCGGTGTCGTTAATTGTGACGATAATTGCATCGCCATTAGACATGAGAAGTTGCGTACCACTCACTGTTCCATCCAACGTCACGTAGGCCTCAGTGGTTGGTTCCAAGCAGTTCATTTTTTGGAAGGCCGTGTTGTTTTGCAAAGTATTTATGTGCAGCCTCACACACCATTGTGTGTTTGAGCAGTTCAAACCCGGCGGGTAGAATTGCAGCTCCAAAAACGCCGCACCGGCTGTGCTTGGATTGTTCGAGTCACTCGTAGCAACGCATGATCCGAATGGGTTTGAGTTCGGGTCACAGAGAGTCACGCCTAACCAGAATGTCGAGTACAGTTCGAAATTGGCGACGTCGGTCCCATTTTGTGTCGGTGTGGGCTCTGTCGCAGGGAGAATGATCTTCCACTGCATGTTGCTTCCGGACGCACCTGCGGTGGAGAAGAATTCGGCCGTGGGCTCGGCATGGCCTACATAGTGAGTGTAACCTGCTTGGTAAGCGTCCTTAATTATCGCCTTCGTCGGTTCGACGCAGTTGATTTCGTTAGCGCTGGGGTTATTGCAGTCAGGCAAATTTGAAACCCCTGGCTGGCCCTGGCTAAATGCTTGACCAAATGCGTTGCGAGAGCTAGCCACGCCGAGCAGCAAGAACAATACTGCGGCGATCGTCCGAATTGATCCCCGTTTTGTCATAACGCCCTCCTGTGGCGCTGATGCTGACGCCGGTTCAATAAGAAAACGTGTCTCTCCGCTGGCCGGACCGGTTGTTTACCTGAGCGCAAGATATTTGGCGCAATGCGGCGCAGACTTTCCAACTTGATTCAAATGTGATCGTGTCGTTGCGCCTTAGAGGATGGGCTGTCTAGCTGCTCCGGGGGAAGCAGCAGAAAGGAATTGCGATTTCGTCGTTCAGAAGCGTCGCTTCAAGCGGAAGCTTCTCGCACCTGACGGCATTTTTTCTCACGCGGAACTTGCGATGCGACTCTGTCTTTGCGCGAAACCATACGCCCGTCGCAATTCCGCGTCAAGCTCAAAATCGCCAGGGTGTCAAACCCCGTTAGAAATGTCCCCTTCCTTACCCCATTAGAAATGTCCCCTTTTTGTTTTCTGTCTCTTCGTCCTTTTTCTTTCCTTGGGGTTTTCGTGGAAAAACTTCGCGCTAGCAAGCCCCAGGAACGACGATTTCCATCTCGCTCGACCTATGGCATCCCGGTTTTGTTGGCCTGATCCGGAGCGCAGCCCTGCGGAGCCCGAAGGGCGGAGCGTTTAGGGCGAAGCGCAGGATCAGGCCAACCGCGGCTGCGTCCCCTGGCCACGGCCAGTTTCCTTTCGCGCTGCTGTTCGGCCCGGCGGGCCGCTTCCCGCCACGGATGGTTTGCCGGCGGCACCCATTTCCGTCTCTTGACTGAAATCGGCACTCGCGGACGCGCGCTGTGGGCTGCTGGATCCAGCACCGGCTTGGCGGGCGCAGGAACCTCTCGCCAGCTCAGCGGGCGACCACGATATTCAATCGCAAGGCTTCCGCGCCGTCCCTCGCACACCAACACTTTGCTCCGCGCTGACGCAGAGTTCCCCCTCTGCCGCCCCAGTTGGAAAAAGCGATTGCCGTAGCGCACCACCCAGTCCTCGCTCACCGTGCGTTCCGTCTCCAGCCTGAATATCCGCTCCAGCTCCGCCGCCCGCGGCGCGCGCCGGTGATAGTCTTCCTTCCTTGCCGCGTCCCGCGCAAAGCGCCGATTGTGTTCCGCCAGATACTCGCTCCGCAAATACACGTTTGCGGCTTCGTGGCTGACGATCCCCTTCCGTCGCAGTTTCTTCACCAAGCGATCCTGATGGGTCCCATGCACCCGCTCCACGCGCCCCTTCGCTTGCGGCGAACTGGCCGCGATCAGCTCGATCCCCAACTTCCCGCACATCCGCCCAAACTGCGTTACCGGCTCCTCTCCCCGTAGCTGCTCCTTCGGCGTCGCGCTCCGCTTGTACAGATTCTTCCAGTCCACGTACAACGCCAGCGGTACTCCGTAGCGTTCGATCCAAGCGCGTAGCCCATCGGCCACCGCCCAGATCGTCTCTTCCTCGCCCAACTCCGCCCACGTCGTGTTGGTCGCGTCATCCACCATGTCGATCAAGCAGCCCTCCGGTCCGCGCTCTTCCAGCCACGCGTGAAAGCTGCCGTCCATCTGCACCAACTCGCCAAAGTGTTCCTTGCGCGTCCGCCGTTTCCGGTGCCGCCGCCTCTTCCGCTCCCGACTCCACAACCCTTCCGTCAGCATCCACTGCCGCAGCGTCTCCACACCCACCTTCACGCCATCTTCCGATTCCAAGTGTTCCGTTGTCAGCGTCGGTCCAAATCGCTCGCCCACCGCCCCGCTGTACTTCTCCCGCACCAGCCGCAGCACCTTCCGCCGAATCTTCGGCTCGTGCGCGCGATTCGACGGCCGTCCTGCACTGCGGTGCTTCAGCCCCGCAGCACCTTCCTCTCGATAGAGCTTCCACAGCCGCTTCGCCTGCCGATAGCTAACCTCCATCAATCGGCACGCATCCACGATCCGCAACTGCTTGCTTCGAACTCGTGCCAGCACCTCCACCCTTCGTAACTCCCCCTTGCTCATCTCCGTCCGCCTCAATCTGACCTCCTCTCGGAGGCCTAATTTAGGGGGACATTTCTATCGGGGACAAGAAGGGACATTATCATCGGGGCACAACAGCTCAAAATCGCCAGGGGAGCAAAATCGACTTCGCTCTCGTCGTGCAGTCTGGACCTGCGGCAGAAGCATTGCGGAATCAGCGCACTGGATGGTGTTGCAGCGACCGGTTGAGCTGGCACGCGTTACCGGACACTAGGAAGACGAACTGCATGCTGCGCGGGGACACCGAGAACGCACGTGCTCAGTGTATATTCCGTGCGCTCTCGACTCTGTTGTGGTTCTAAGTCCCTAATGCCTTGTGGTTTCGCCGATCCCGAATTGGAAGACGACGCTCTCGGGGGCAATTTTTCACACTCCGCTCGGAACTGCCTGGCTTGCTCCGACCTACCGCCGCCCGTTTATCCTGCGTTTAGCTTGGGTGTGACACAGTTCTCGCCAGGGACTGGGCTGCTCCCATTAAACTTTGGAGGAATTCATGTCGAGGAATACCGCTAGCGCTTTTTTCGTGTTGTTCCTGTGTTCCTTTCTGACTACTGCCTATCCTCGCGCAGCTGCCCAATCGGGCGGCGCGTCCGGCTACCATCTGATCAAAAAAGTGAAACTGGGCGGGGCGGGCGGCTGGGACTATCTGGAAGTAGATGCGACGACGCATCGCTTGTTCATTTCTCGCGGCACCCACGTCATCGTGGTGGATGCCGAGCAGGGCAAAATCGTCGGAGACATTCCGGATACGCAGGGTGTCCACGGCATCGCGCTCGCCAATGAATTCAACAAAGGTTTCACCACGAACGGCCGCACGTCCGATTCTACGATCTTCGATCTCACTTCACTCAAAATCACCGGCAACACCAAGACAGACAAGGATACGGATGCGGTCATCTACGATCCTTTCTCCAAACGAGTCTTCACTTTTAACGGCGATGCCAATACCGCCTCGGCGATTGACGCGGCTTCCGGAACACTAGTTGGGACGTTTCCCCTTGGCGGCGGGCCGGAATTCGGCGCCAGCGACGGCAAGGGCAAAATGTTCGTGAATCTGGAGGACAAGAGCGCTCTCGTCAAATTCGACGCGAAAACACTGAAGATCGAAAATACCTGGCCGCTGGCGCCGTGCGAATCTCCCTCAGGCCTAGCGATCGATGCCGCGCACGAAATCCTGGTGGTGGGTTGCCACAACAAGCTCATGACCTTCGTGGACGGCAACTCCGGCAAGGTCCTCGGCACCGTTCCCATCGGCCAGGGCGTGGATGCAAACCGCTTCGACCCCGTTACCGGTTATGCGTTCGCGTCCTGCGGCGATGGGACTATTACCATCGCGCACGAAGACTCGCCCACAAAATTTTCACTGGTGGAAATGCTCCAGACCCAGCACGGCGCGCGCACTATGGCGCTGGACTACGCTACCCACACCGTCTATACGGTCACTGCGGAATTCGGCGAGACCCCAGCCGCCACGCCGGAACACCCGCGCCCGCGCCCAGCGATTATTGCGGACACATTCACGCTGCTGGTGTACGGCAAATGATCAGCGGTGAGTTGCGTATCAAATACGAAGCGTCGAAGTGAGCGCAGCAGGTTGCAACGCGCTTCCGGCGTGACCAGGGTCAGGGTTCGATGTGGCTGGCGAATTCGCCGGGGCGGATGTCGTCTCGGCGGACGTTTTCGCGCGCGTTAATCGTGGGTTTATCTGGCAATCACTAATCTTGTGGGAGCGGTCGGGGTTTGCCGTCGTGGTGTCCGATCGCGATAAATTTATGAAGAAAGCTTTCAAACTGCGATACCTCGCCGGAATTCTGGCGCTTTCGTCCGCGTTTGCGACGCCTCCGCGCGCGGCGCAAATAACTGCAAATTCGTCCGGCAAGTCGTTGAGCCTCCAGACGCAGCAGCCAACCGCTGCGCCAGATGCGACGATTCGTCTGACGCTGGATGAAGCGCTGGTGCGCGCGCGGCAGAACAGCCCGCAATTTCAGGCCGCGCTGGGCGAGGCGCAGATCGCTCACGAAGACAGCAAACAGGCGAAGGACGCGCTGCTGCCGTCCGTTGCATACAACAACCAGGTGCTCTACACACAAGGGAACGGCGTCGGCGGGGTGCGCTATATCGCCAACAACGCCGTCCATGAGTACATCAGTCAGGGAAACGTCCATGAGGCGCTGGATGTAGCCGGAATCTACGCCGTCCGTCGCGCTTCGGCTGCCGCGGCAGTGGCGCGCGCCCGCGCCGAAATTGCCTCACGCGGCCTGGTTGTTACCGTCGTGCAGAATTATTTCGCGGCGTTGGCCGCACAACGTAAGGCCGACCTGGCGCAGAAGGCCGCCGACGAGGGCGACACGTTCTTGAATCTAACGAAAAATCTCGAAAGTGGTGGCGAAGTGGCGCATGCGGACGTGATCAAGGCGGAATTGCAAGCGCAGGAGCGCCGGCGCCAGCTTCAGGAGGCGCGGCTGGCTTTGCTGAACGCGCGGCTGGATCTAGCGGTGCTGCTTTTTCCGGATTTTAGCGATCGCTTCGAATTGACGGACGATCTGCATGCCAGTATTGCGCTGCCGACGCTTGACGAAGTTCAGGCACAAGCGAACCGCGAAAACCCGGACGTTCGTGGCGCGATTGCCGCGGTGCAGCAAGCGAAAGACAACGTTGGATTCGAACGCTCGGCCTACCTCCCTACTCTGAGCCTGGATTACTTTTATGGAATTGACGCGTCGCGGTTCGCGACGAACAGCATTTTCATGGACCAGCAGATTCCCAATCTTGGCTCGTCGGCATCCGCCACTCTGAACATCCCCATTTGGAATTGGGGCGCGACGCAGAGCCGCGTGAAGCAGGCGCAAATCCGCCAGGCGCAGTCGGCGCGCGAGCTTTCCTTTGCGCAGCGCAAGCTGCTGGCCGAAATTCAATCGCTCTACAATGAAGCGAACACCGCGCTCAACGAATTATCCGGGCTGCACCGGTCCGCGGAACTCGCCGCGGAAAGTTTACGGCTCACTACGCTGCGCTACAAAGGCGGTGAAGCCACGGTGCTCGAGGTCGTTGACGCGCAGACCACGTCCGCGCAGGCTGCCAACAGCTATGAGGATGGGGCGGTGCGCTACCGCGTGGCGCTGGCAAACCTTCAGACCCTTACGGGAGTCATGTCCACTCGATGACATTCGATATAAGACCTACAGGCGCTGCGTATCAGCGCCATCTGCTTCTCGGCGCAGGGTTGGTCGCGATTTTGTGCGTGGCCGGTTGTGGTTCGTCTGAGAAAGAGAAAGCGCCGGTCGTCAACGTGGAAGTAACGCCCGCGCGGCGCGCTCCGATTTCGGAAATAATTTCGGCGGAGGCGCTGGTGTTTCCGTTGCAGCAGGCGATCATCACCCCGAAAATCACTTCGACGATCAAGACATTCGAAGTACAGCGCGGCTCCCGCGTGCGCAAAGGGCAATTACTGGCGGTGCTGGAAAATGCCGATCTTTCCGCCGCGTCCGAGCAGAGCAAAGGCGAATTCGAGCAGGCCCAGGCGGGTTATATCGCGACGACTGGAGCGAGCCTTCCCGAACAAATACAGAAAGCGGAGTTGGACGCGGCTTCGGCGAAGGCCGCGTTCAACGCACAACAGACGGTGTATGACAGTCGCAAGGCATTGTTTGACCAGGGCGCACTACCGCGGCGCGACTTGGACTCCGCGGAAGTGGGGCTGGCGCAAGCACGCAGCCAATATCAGCAGACGGCGAAACAGCTGGATGATCTGCAAAAAATCGGACAAGAGCAGGCGCTGAAATCCGCCACAGGCCAGCTTTCGGCCGCGAAAGGCAAATATCTCGGCGCGCAGGCGCAACTGAGCTACTCCGAAATCCGCAGCCCGATTGACGGCGTGGTCACGGATAGGCCGTTATTTCCGGGCGAGCTGGCCGCCGCGAATCAGCCGCTGCTCACAGTGATGGATACTTCAAAGCTGATTGCCAAAGCGCATATCGCGGCTGCTGAGGCGTCGCGACTTAGAGCGGGCGACCCGGCACAAATTAAATTGCCCAGCGACGAAAATTCTATCGAAGCGCACGTTGCACTCGTCAGTCCCGCGCTCGATCCGGGCAGCACCACCATCGAAGTTTGGGTGGAAGCGGCCAAACCTGATCCCCGCATCCGGCCGGGCATGACTGTGACGATCGCCATGAACGCGCAAACGGTGAACGACGCAATCGTGGTGCCCACAGGGGCCTTGCTGAAGAACGCGGAAGATGTACCCTACGTGCTAGTCGCCGGATCTGATGGCATCGCGCACGCGCACGCCGTAGAGGTGGGCATACGCGCGGGCGATGCGGTGCAAATACTCTCCGGCATAAATGCCGGCGACGCCGTGATCACTTCCGGCGGATATGGCCTGCCAGACGGCACAGCCATTAAGACCGCCGTCGCAAAAGCGCCCGAAGCCAGAACGGAGAAGGATTAGCCGGGATGCCCGCTACTCTCCGTCCGGGAGGTTCAGGCGAGACCGCGGCGGCTGGGGAAGATCCGTGGTTCCAGCGGTTATCGCGGCCCATTCTGTTCTTGGTAGCGAGCGTTGCATTGGTCGGCGTTTACCTGGCATTCACCATTCCCGTCTCGGTGTTTCCGCAGACGGATTTTCCGCGGATCGTGATCGGCATTGATAATGGCGTCACGCCGATCGATCAGATGCTGGTGACGATCACGCGCCCGATCGAAGAAGCGGTGAACGCAGTGCCGGGGCTGCAGCGCGTGGTCTCCACCACCAGTCGCGGCTCCGCCGACGTCGATCTTTTTTTCGATTGGAACAGCGACATGGTGTTG
This sequence comes from uncultured Acidobacteriota bacterium, assembly GCA_963786205.1. GTDB lineage: Bacteria > Acidobacteriota > Terriglobia > Acidiferrales > UBA7541 > Palsa-295. The sequence continues at coordinate 521,523 of CAWAYG010000004.1, read as the reverse complement.
ACGTTGCAGCGCGTTGACGCCGTGGTCGCACGGCTGCAGGCGGAGCTGCCGCCAACCGCGCGCATTGAAACGCATCGCCTGACCTTCGCAACCTTTCCAATCCTCGGATACAGCTTGACGTCCGATCAGCTTCCGCAAGACAAGCTCTGGGAAATCGCCACCTATGACATCAAGCCGCGCATCAATCGTCTGGACGGCGTGGCTTCCGTATTGATTCAGGGCGGTCGCGTTCCGGAATTTCAGGTAACGCCGGACCCCGCGCGCTTGCTGGCTAGCAATATCACGGTCACCGATATCCTGGAGGCGATTCGTCGCAGCAACCTGATCGATTCACCGGGTCTTTTGGATCATGATCACCAACTCGTATTGGGCTTGGTGAGCGGCCAGGTGCACACGCCCGAGCAAATCGGGCAAATCGTGGTCAAAACATCGGCGACCGGAGTTCCGGTTCGCGTCGGCGATATTTCTGTCGTAGCGCCGTCCGTTGCGCCCGTTTACACGGTGGTCACCGCCAATGGCAAACCCGCCGTCCTATTGAGCATCAATCGCCAGCCGGACAGCAACACACTCTCGGTAGCTGACGAAGTGCATTCCAAGATTGCCGAGTTGCAAACCACATTGCCGCCGGGCGTACATCTGGAGCCGTTCTACGATCAGTCCACCATCGTTCATGATTCGATTTCGAGCGTGCGCGATGCTGTGCTGCTGGGCTTGCTGCTTTCGTCCGCAATATTGGTGCTCTTTCTCCGCGATTGGGGCACGTCTCTGGTCGCTGGTCTGGTAATTCCCGCGACGTTGCTGCTCACGTGCATCGTTCTGAAAATTACGGGCCAGAGTTTCAATCTCATGACCTTGGGAGGACTGGCGGCGGCAGTGGGTCTGGTGATTGACGACGCCATCGTGATTCTGGAAAACATCGTGCTGCACCGGGACGCCGGTGAGGATCGCCTGCAATCTATTGAGAAAGCTCTGCGCGAGATGACCATTCCGCTGGTGGGTTCCACGATCACGCCGATCGTGGTGTTCTTGCCGCTGATTGCGGTGACCGGAGTGACCGGCAGCTTCTTCCGTGCTCTGGCGATCACCATGACCGTTGCGCTGTTCAGCTCGCTGGTGTTGGCGCTGCTGTGGACGCCCACGCTGAGTCAATTCCTGATTCGCGAGAAAGCGGATGAGGCGAAGTCTGCTCAGGCTGGATCGGAATCCGCACTGGACGTAAACGGGGCTGCTGATAAGGTGGAAGAAAAAGCGCCCGCCGCCGGCTTATTCGGACGACTAGTGCGTTTTTACGAGCGGATTATGCAGGCTGTACTGCGGCGTCCGATAATGCTTGTGGCTAGCTCGCTTCTGATTGTAGTGCTTTCCGTGGTGTGCTACCACTTTCTAGGCAGCGATTTGCTTCCGGAAATGGACGAGGGCGGTTTTATCCTCGATTACTACACTCCGCCGGGAAGTTCGCTGGCGGAGTCCAATCGCATTCTTCAGCACATCGAGCAGATTCTCCGCGAAACTCCGGAAGTCGAGAATACGTCGCGGCGTACCGGACTGCAGCTGGGCCTGGCGGCCGTTACCGAAGCGAATCGCGGGGATTTTACGGTTCGACTGAAGCAGAAACGGGATCGCGGGATTGATGAAATCATTGAGGAAGTTCGCGCGAAAATCAAACAGACCGAACCGGCGGCCGATGTCGAGTTCGTCCAAGTGCTTCAAGACATGATCGGAGATCTCACCAGCGCGCCTGAGCCCGTGGTGATCAAAATGTTCGCGCAGGACCCGCAATTGCTGCTGAAGTCGGCGCCACGAGTTGCCGACGCCATCGGCAAAGTTCCGGGAGTCGTGGACGTGCTGGACGGAATCGAGAACACCATCAGCGGGCCTGCCGTGACATTTCAGGTGGATTCGGCGGTAGCATCGCGCGCCGGTTTTACGCCGGAGGAAATCGCCGTTGACGCCTCTGCAATTCTGGAGGGCGAGCCCGCGGCCGCGCCTGTAGTGCTGAACGATCGGGTCTATCCGATTCGCGTGCGTTTTCCGGCGGAAAGCCGTGCGTCCCTCGACCGCATGACCAACACGTTGCTCGCCAGCTCCACCGGGCGAACGGCCACGCTGGGATCGCTCTCGACGATCTCGACCGACCCCGGCCAAACGGAAATTCGCCGCGAAAATTTGCAGCGGCTCATCGAAGTGACTGCGCGCCTGGAGGGAGTCGACCTGGGTCGTGGGGTTGCCGCGGTGCAGAAGGCGGTAGGCGAACTGCACCTGCCCGCCACGATCCGAATCGAATACGGCGGCGCGTACCAGGAACAGCAAAAATCGTTCCGCGATCTTTCCGTTGTATTGTTTTTGGCCTTGCTGCTGCTGTTCGTGGTTTTGCTTTTTGAATTCCGCACTTTCTCGGCTCCGGCCGCGATTCTTGCGTCGGCGTTACTTTCTTCATTTGGGGGCCTGCTCGCCCTGCTGGTCACAGGCACCACGTTCAATGTGGCTTCCTTCATGGGCATGATCATGGTCATCGGCATCGTCACGAAAAACGGCATCCTGCTCCTGGACGCCGAGCAGCGCTTTCGCGCGTTGGGTCTTTCCGCGCGCGAAGCGATGATTCAGGCGGGGCGCCGGCGCTTGCGTCCGATCTGCATGACGGCGCTCGCCACGATTGCGGGAATGTTGCCGCTGGCTTTGGCCATTGGCGCGGGTTCCCAGATGCTGAAGCCATTGGCCATCGCAGTGGTAGGAGGAGTGGCAAGTTCGATGGTGCTGTCACTGGTATTTACTCCCGCGATCCACTATTACCTGGGCGCGAGGCAAATTGCCGAGATTTGAGTTGTGAGTCCCGCGCCGATGGCAACGGTCATTTTGAACCAGCTTGGTTGAAAGCCGCGTCGGATTTGGCCAGTTGCTCGCGTACCGCTTCGACCGTCAAGCGCGAACTCGGCAGGCCCAATGTTGATCTTGTTTGTGGCGAAGTGAATAGCACAACGGATTCCACTTTCCCAGGAATCTCGTTCATTACCCCAACATATCTTCCGCCTCCTGTCTCCACGATCGAGCACATTTCGGCTGGGCTCAAAGTTCGGGACGAATTACTGCCCCCCTCGTAGCGCTGTCGCATGTTCTTCCGGTTCAATTCTGTCACCGTATATTCCCTTGCTGGGGCCTCGTGTACCGCCTCGTAGTTGTCCATTCGCAGAATGTCCACAGAGGAGCAAGCGTTCTTTCGTAAGTTCGTTTGCATCGCGGCGTTCAATCGGCTGCGTCGGCGGTTAGATTCTGCGGGCGGCCAATTAAGTACGTAATCCGGACGGGCAACAATCCTCCGGTTTTTTCTCCGATCTCCCAACGGTATCCACTGGACTTAAGTCCACTGGTCATCTCGTGCAGTTCCCCGACCGAGTACGCCCGCAAGCAAGAAACCACGCCATCGAACAAAAGAACGAAAGGAACCACCGGAATTAAATATGTCCATAGAAGGCGCGACCAACGGAAGGGGCGCCGAAACGGGACGAAAAGCCACGTACCGATGGGAATCAACAATATAGATAGGAACGTCAGTATGTGACACGCGGGCGCCTCAAACACACCGATGGCCTGTCGTTTGTTGACACTATCCTGCAGCAGGCCGCGCGCCGCGTCGGGGTTCAAATGGTGAAAGGATGAAAACAGCGTCCTGAATCCGCGCAGGTATCTCGGGATCTGAGTTGCATCAATCGAGTCGCTGAGAAAGTGAATGTGTTTTGCGGTCGGAGACTCCATATCCTGAAGTTTCGTTGTGCTCGGAAACTTGTCCGTCAGCAGAACTTCGAGCGGCGCCGCTCCGTGCATTTCAAAATGACGCATCAGCGATGGCCACGGTCCTCCGGCCCCCGAACACAAATCCACCACGCGCTCAGAGCCACTCTCCTCCAGCCGACTCCGCAGCAATGTCGCGATCGGCTGATAGGTATTCGTGACTTCCAATATCATTTGCAGCGAGTCCACGAATTGATCCCGCAGAAATTGCGGGAACCACGGCTGTTCGTGAATCTCAAAGAGTCGTGCAATTGGCACCGACATCTCCTCTCGGACTGCCATCCACTGCAGCCACGCGTTGCCGATATCGCGCCGCAACTCGCCAGCACTGTCGCAACCCGCGGAGTCTGCGGCCCGCTGCTGGGGACGGGCCGCAGTTCCGTCGCGGGGACTAAAACGTTACGGATGCTTTTACTTGAATGATCCGGACGGAAGCATCTCCGCCGAGTCCCGAACCGAGAATGCTGGTCGGTTCACTGACAGCTGAGGCGATGGATCCGAGCGCTCCAGTCAAATTGTTGTTCGGTTGACTAAAGTTCGGGTGGTTGAACAAATTGAAGAATTGAAAGGCCAGCCCGAATTGACCCTTTTCCCAGTGAGGGATTTGCGTCTGCTTCTGGGCCGTGAAGTCGGTGTTCCAGTAGCCCGGTCCCCGGAACTTGTTGCGCAGGCCGCCGATGAAGTTCGTCTCCATCGTCGAACCAACAAACTGAGTGGTGGCAAGGCAAGGCATCACACCGGTTGCTGCGCCTTCTCCGCAACTACCTATCGGTCCGCCAAGGAACTGTGGCAGCACCACACCGCCAAACCCCTGCCCGGACAGAAGACCGTCCAGCCCTCCATCCACCACAGAGTACGGAAGACCGCTACGGACGAAAATTGTACCGGCCACCTGCCAACCGTCCACGAGCGGCGCCCAGCCGTGGCCCCTTAGAGCGCGACGGAGAGGCAAATCCCAAACGTAGCTCGAGCTGAAGTAGTGGCGGACGTCGTAATCGGAGGGTCCGTAGTTCTCGCGAGTGTTGAATGGGTTTATGGCGGTAGCAACGGAAATCGCCGAGAAGAAGACGTTCGGATTTCCGCCGTTGGACACATCATCAAACGCGTGACTGTAGGTGTAGTTGGCCTGGAATACACCTTTCCCCCAGCCGCCGTTGATGTTGTGCTTGAAGGAGAACGTCACGCCTTCGTAGTTCGAAATGCCGCCGGTGTCGAGCAGGCTCACGGTGCCGAACCGCGGATCGAACGGCTGAGCTGGAAGGCCGACGAATGCAGGGACGTTCTGGCAGGCGGTTCCGACAGCGCCCGGACTGCAAAATCCGTTTACGCCGTTGCGGTCCACCAGGTCGTGGATACTGTGATTTCCGTTATAGGCTACGTCAAAGGAACTGTTCTTGCCGATTCCCTGCTGGACCTCCAGACTCCATTTCTGGAACTGCGCAATCTTCGTCGTTCGGTTGGCGCTAAACAGGCTGGGAGGCGCGAAGCCTGGAACATTCGCCTGGATTTGCGCCAACGTTTCGTTGTTCTTGAAGCCGTTGATCAAGCCCACGTTGTTGGCGGCCGCTTGGGCGAATATGTTGCCGCCGTTGAGGGTCTCGCCGGGAGCGATGTTGCTTCCGAAGACATTGAACGTGTTGACTCCGGGCGCGTTGGAAGCAAAGTTGTCCGTGAACACGGCGGGGAAGGCGTCGTTGAAAAGTCCGATTCCTCCGCGGACCACTGTGCGGTGCGAGCCGAACGGCGACCACGCGAAGCCGAAGCGAGGTTGCCAGAGAATCGAGCTCAAACCTTGCAGTTCCTGGTGTAATCCCTGCAACACATCGGTGCTGAATGGCGTGTTGACGTTGTTGTCCGCCATAAGAAACGGATCGTTCAGGCGATTAAAGCAATTGGTCTGGCAGACGGGGTTGGATTCGTGCTCGACCCGCAGAGCGAAGGTGAGCGTGAGGTTCGATTTAATTTTCCAGTCGTCTTCTCCGTAGAAGGCCAGCGTGTACAGAGCAATCGGCTGCGACAATGCCGTGGGGAAGCTTTGCTCCAGAACCGAACTCGTGCCGGTCGCGGGATCCACGCCACCATTAAAGAATGCCGCGACCGAATTGGGCGTCACCAGCCCGCTCGTGAATACGCCGAAGTCCTGATCGCTCACATCGTAGCGTAGAAACTTGGTTCCGAATTTCAGAGTGTGATTGCCCAACGTCTTCGAAAAGTCATCGCCGATCTGGTACTGCGTGACGTTTCGTCCCTGCGGGAAGAACGCATTCCCCGCGCCACCGGCGCCAGCACCACCGATGTTGAACCACGGAATGTTGGCGTTCGCGAAGAGTATGGTGGTGGGAAACGCCGCCAGCGTTGCGGTGCGATCCGGGTTGTTGAAGATCGCGCTGTACCACTGGCCGGACAGAATAAACTGGTTCACCATGCTCGAGCCAAACGTGTGTGTTTCATTCAATTGGCCCTGCCACTGCGGCTGGATGCTGGTAATGTTAAAAAGCGGACTGATCGGGTCTGTGTCAGACGCTTGATTGCCTTTGTCGTAAAGAACGCGCAGAAAGACGCGATCGTTTGCCGTAGCGTTGAAATCCACGCGGCCGGAATACAGCGCTTCGGTTGTGAGGTTGTTATCCGCAGCCTGAAAGAACGACGAGCAAGCGACCCCAGGTCCCAGGCCCGTGAAGCCGTTGCATCCCAGCGGGTCGGTGGACAAAGGTCCGGCACCCGGGACGGCTTTGTTTGCGCCCTTGGCGTTATTGTAGAGATTGAACAGGTTTTGGTAGAAATTGACGGTTGCTGAATTGGCGGTGAATCCCCGGTTGTTCTCCAAATTAGCAATGGTTGCGGTCTGGAACGCCTGGCTGGGAAACGCCACTGCGGTGCTTACGGGAATGACCACCCGCAGACCTTCGGTATTGAAAAAGAAGAACAACTTATCCTTCTTGATCGGACCCCCGATGGAACCAGCCCACTGGTTGGCGTTGCTGAAGTTCTTCGCATCGCCCGCATGATTCAGGAACCAATCGTTCGCGTTGAAAGCGCTGCCATTCCAGTAGTAAACCGCGTTGCCGTGAAATTCATTACTGCCGGATTTTGTGACGTAACTGACGGTGGCTCCTGCCAGGCTGCCGTACTCTCCCGAATAGCCGCTACTTACAATGGTGCTCTCTTGGATGTCGTTTGCGCCGAGAAGCAGGTTCGTGGCGCCGGAGTTATTTAAATTGAGGAAGGGATCGTTGTCATCCATTCCATCGAGAGTGAACAGGTTCGACGCGGCGCCCACACCATGGTCGGAGAAGTTGCCCAATCCACCCGCGGTGTTCATCACCAGGCCCGGAGCTGTCTGAACAATGGCGGTGAGGTCATTGCCGGGGTTCGGCGTTTCGCTGAGCTGCTGCTGATTAAAAGTAGTCGCGACGTTTCCATTTTCTGTTTGCAGCAGCGGCTCCGCTTCACCTTCGACGTTTACAGTCTGCGAGGCAGAGCCGATCATGAGCTGCATATCGCCGGTGGTGACCTGTCCGAGCGCGACGGTCAATATCTTTTTGGTTTCCTGGAAACCGGAGGACCTCACAGAGACGGTATAGTTGCTCGGATTCAAGAGTTGGAAATGGTAGATGCCATCCTTGTTGGTCGCGGTGGTCTGCGTGGATCCTTTTGCATTATCCGTAAGCGTGACCTTTGCGGCCGCCACCACCGCGCCTGATGGATCAGTCACGACGCCGGCGATTTCACCGGTGGTCTGAGTCTGCGCGCGAAGTTGCAGCGCGGAAGACGCCACCGTTAATAGCATCGCAAAGCTCAGTAAGCCCCATCTTTTGAGATTCATTGTTTTTCACGCTCCCGGTAATTTATGTTTCTTCCCACACCTTCGGCCGCGAGATCAGACCGTCCGTTCCAGTGAGGTCTGTTCTTGCGTACGAACACACCCGTACCCAATGTCTGTCTACAGTTTTTGTTTCCTACACCTGACGGGCTACGCTCGGGTCTCGCACCATTTAGCGCCCTAGGACTGAAAAACTTCGAGCAACTCAGGTGACTTCAACACTTCCCTCCCCGAAGATCGAATCTCATCAGCACTCCACGCTGTGCGGAGTGCAGATCGTTCAGGCCTCAGCGTAGTCCAACGTATATTTCAGCCTGCCTGCCGCCGGCGCGCGGGCGCTCGATTTACCGCGCCGCTGCGTGCCGTCCTCAACCGTTGGTTGCAGCAGCTCGCGCAGCCGAACGCGTGCCTTGTGCACCTGCGATTTCGAATTTCCCGCCGTGCATCCGAAAATCTCAGCAATCTCGTCGTGGTTGTATCCTTGAACGTCGTGAAGGATGAACATCGCTTTGTATCCGGGCGGCAACTCGTTGATTACCGTTTCCAGCCTCATGCGGTCAACGACGCCATTCAGTCGCAGGTCAGGTCCGCCAAATTCCTTCGGCGGTGTGCTGGACCTCTTTTCGGGATTCGTGATCGCCTCCAAGGATTGACTCGCGATGTTCTTCTTGCGGAATCGCATCAGCACGATATTCACGGACATCCGATGCAACCAGGTGGAAAAGGCCGAATCACCGCGATACATGTTGATCTTCCGGAACAATTGCAGAAAGACCTCCTGCGTCAGATCTTCAGCCTCGCTTCGGTCGTTCACCATGCGCAGGCTGAGGGCGTAAACCTTGCGGCTGTGCAATCGGTAGATTCGTTCAAACGCGACGGCATCGCCCTGCTGGGCCAGTCGCACGACATCCGCGTCAGTTAACTCTCGAAGTTCGGCTTGCCTTGTTGCGCTCACTTTAGTTCCCTTCAAATCTTTTCCTGCTCGTGCAAAGTTGCTGGCTATCAAATTCGGCGGCGTCATTGAAGCCATTCCCGCGCTCCGAAGCCGTTGGCGCCAACCCGGCCGGCGGCGCTTGAATCTCACCGCCGACCAGTTGATGCCAGACCTCATCACGACGTCACTTCCCCGCGAAGATGGTGACCTGCTTGGCGCTGGCGAGTTCCTTCTCCACCTGCTTCGGGTAGAGGAATTCGTGGCCAGTTGTTTCACCCGGATAGAACCAGGTCACGATCGCCTCTGGCTGCGCGGACCCGCGCTCCGCGAGACCGAACACAGTGTTGTCAGTCGGCTTCGAACGTTCGGTATTAATTGTGAAGAGCGTCGCAACCAGCATAGTGCGATCGGCGTTGAAGATACGGACTTCAAAATGATCGTTAATCTCTTCAGGCAACATGAACACATACGTTCCCGCAGGCAGCACGCGTCCCGGAATCTGAACCGGCTGGCTGAAGGTAACTTTGGTTTCTTGATTCCCCTGGTCTGCGTGTGCAACAGGCAGAACGATCAGGACTGCAAGCAAAAACAAGATGCTGACAAAACTCGCTACGACACTGGCTCTCTTCATAACTGCTCCTTGTTTTTAGTATTGCGGCCAAATGCTGCGCGCAATTCACTTCTGTACGTCTGAGTTAACTGCCGCTTCTAAGTTTTTATTCCACCAAAGTAAAACCTTGCGAAATCATCTGCAAAACGCTTACGAGAATTGGACGTGGTGATGCGCCGCCGCGTAACAGAAATCGATGTAAAGCTTTTGTCGCCGACATATCTCGAACATGTCTCACACACACCTGGGAACGACGTCTGAAAATCGGCAGAGCGCTGTGTGCGCGGAGTGGCATTAACCTCAGGACCGGCGCTGGGCGCTGGCGTGGTGAAGGATTGGGCGGAGCTAGAAAAGCAAGAATGGCTCCGAGTCTTATTTAAGTGACACCAGGCGCGGCGCTTGGATTTTGGACTACATCGGGTGGTAACCAATACGTTGTAGGTTCGAAACCTACCTGGGGAGCCAAACGTTTTCTCAGTGAATTGGACCGCAAAAAAATATTCGGTTCTCTGCCGAAAAATTCAGCTAGAAATCTTGCTGTCAGATGAGCAGATGCCCGGTGAGCAGGTCCACTCGGATCCGCAGCTTCACGAGCTAGGGATTTGCTGCACGGTTTATGACTGGTAGCGTTGTACTGCTCCGATGTATCGTCGAATCCGTTCGGCCCGCTGCCACTGCTCAACTTCCCAGAAGCGGAGTCGTTACTTGTCTTGATCGCGACATGGAGTTCGTCTGGACTCCGAAGCATTTGGACAAAATGAGCTGGCACCGGAGTTCGTCGGTTCAAATTAAGCCTCTGCAACCAACAAATTCTTTCTTTTCAGCGAACCCCGCAACCATCCGAATTGACAGTTTAGATTTCCAATCCGGCAGACGATCAAAAAGGGAGATAGTTTCCGAATCGCCGTCATCCGAGAGGCGTCTGCTATGGACGACTTCATGAGCCCAAAACGCTTCCCAAATATAGGGTCAGCGCCTTCTTGAATTCTTCCACAATCAGGTCTTTCGCTTTATCACCCGCTTCTCCATAGAGCGTGATCAAGCCTCTGACTATCTGGAGAGTCACGTTCGCAGCCAGAGCTGCTCGTTCGTCTGAAAGGGATGGGTTCTTTGCTCGAAAGGCATTCGCGATGTTGGCTCGCAAGACTCTCTTCGCAGCGGGGTCGCGGCGTAGCCGAATCGGCGCCGCGAGCAGTCTGAGATAAGCCGGACGTACCTGAAAAATTTCAGTGATCCGTTCGATAAAGAGACTCGCGAACTCTCGATGACTGAGGTTCTCCGCCTGCTCTATCAATGGCCTCCATTGCTCTTCCATCTCCTGGGCGTACTGGCCCAACAAGGTAAGGGCGACGGCCTGTTTGTCCGGGAAGTAGTTGTAAAGCGCCCCGATCGAAGAGCCGCTGCGCTCCGCGATCGCGGTCATCGTGGTTGCTTCATAGCCAACCTCGACAAACAGTTCCGCCGCCGCATCCAGGAAACTGGCGAGCCTGCGTGAAGAGCGCTCCTGTTGCGGGGCGACCCTTATCGAATTTGACAAATTCGAGGGCATCCTCATATTCTATACCTTGGAAATCGAGGGTGCCCTCGATTTCGGTGACAAATCTTTTCCTAAGGAGTCCCATGGCAGAACTTCAGCTTGATTCCCACAAAACAGCACTTGTTCTCATTGACCTCCAGAATGCCATCGTCGGCATGAGTACCGCGCCTCATCCAGCCGCACAGGTCGTTGCCAATTCGGCAAAGCTGGCCGAAGCGTTTCGCGGCCACGGTGCCCCGGTTGTTTATGTCCGCGTCGACCTCAACGATTTCCTCGAGCTTCCTGTCGACCAGCCGATCAACCTGGGGAATGCACCGCTGCCCGGCATTGTTTCGGAGATTGCCCCTTCTGCCGGATTTCAGCCCGGCGACATCCTGCTTACGAAACGTCACTGGGGCGCCTTTGCCGGAACCGACCTTGAGCAGCAGCTTAAGTCGCGTGGTGTCGATACGGTCGTCCTCACCGGAATCTCTACCAATGCGGGGGTAGAGTCCACGGCGCGACAGGGTACCGGCCTCGGCTTTGGCTTTGTCGTCGTTGAAGACGCCTGCTCCGGTCAGGATGGTGAACAGCATCGTTTCGCATTCGAGAAGATATTCCCTCGGCTCTGTCGCGTGCGCTCGACCAATGAGGTACTCGCCGCACTTGCCTAACACCGAGAATCAACTCGATCGACTCGATCCACTGGTCTGGAAGATCACTGCTGTCGCTGTGCTTGGGTCCCTCATGGGACAGGTCGATGCAACTGTGGTGAACGTCTCCCTCTCCAGCCTGGCCGTTGATCTGCACAGCAGTCTTACCACCATTCAATGGGTCACGAGCGGCTACCTTCTGGCGCTGGCTCTCATGCTCCCGTTGAATGGCTGGCTCGTCGGGCAGCTCGGAGCAAAATCGCTCTATCTGTGGTGTTTTCCGATCTTCACGCTCTCATCGGCACTCTGCGGACTCGCGTGGTCCGCGAACTCGCTGATTGGCTTTCGAGTCCTCCAGGGAATGAGCGGAGGTTTGATGGCTCCGCTGGCGCAGATGATGATGGCGCGCGCCGCTGGGAGGCACATGGCGCGCGTCCTCAGTTACGCCGCAATACCGATTCTGCTGGGACCACTCCTCGGGCCCGTGCTCGCTGGTGCGATTCTTCAACATGCGTCCTGGCGTTGGCTGTTCCTGGTGAACGTTCCGGTCGGTCTTTTGGGAATCGTTCTGGCGATTCGCTTTCTTCCCGAAGACCGTGCCGAAGCCCGGCCGAGAGATCTCGACTTTGTCGGCTTCTGCCTACTTTCCCCAGGGCTCGTGCTCTTTCTCTACGGTATGGACCATGTTAGCGAACGGATCGGCTTGACGGCATTTTTCGTTGCCCTGGTGCTGCTCACTGTCTTCATCCGGACAGCAACCAGGAAGGGCGACGATGCGCTCATTGATCTTCAGCTCTTTAGGGGAAAGAATTTTTCAGCATCGGTGCTGACGCAATTCACCCTGAACGGAATCTCATTCGCAGGACAGATGCTCATCCCGATCTATCTCATCCGTATGTGCGGCGAATCACCCAGCGCGGCAGGCTGGTTGATGGCTCCTCTCGGACTGGGCATGATCTGCACGTATCCGAAGATCGGCGTGCTGACGCAGCGCTTCGGCATCCGCAGGGTAGCGGGCAGCGGCGCCTTTTTGGCCTTAGCCGGGACACTGCCGTTCCTTTTTCTTGCCAGCTACGGCATGTCCCTCCCCTTGCTCGTATGTACGCTCTTCGTCCGCGGGATGGGTTTGAGCGCGGTCGGCATTCCGTCCATTACCTCTGCCTACGCTTCGGTCGAGAAAGAACACCTGCCGATGGCGACGACCTCACTCAATATAGTTCAGCGTCTCGGAGGGCCCACCCTGACGACACTGTGCGCTACTTTTCTCGGATGGAGACTGGGTATGGCGCACCAGGCGACCGGCATCTCCAGAGCCTTTACCGCGACCTTCATGCTGCTCAGCCTCATTCATATCCTGCTTTTGGTAGCAGCACTAAGGCTGCCTTTTTCCATAGAGAAGACGAAACAGTCGCCCTCTGATGAAGAGGTAACTCTTTTGATTGAAGAGGCGTCGGAGTGACCCTCATCCTCGTAGGCGTCTACGCGCGACAATCTCTCGTTACTCCCCTTAAACGCGCTTGTGTTTACTGGCTGAATTTCACTTGCCTGGTAAGTCGTCACCGGACAAGTCCTTTCGAAGCTGTGAAAAAACCCAACCTCCAAAATGGCTCTGAAAACCTTTCTCAATTAGAAGCTCGGTGAGCGATTATTCGGGCATCGCTAGACATTTTCCTTGTCCAAAAAATGTGCGAAAAACAACGGAAATAGGTTTTTTCACAGCTTCTTTCCTAGTACTCCTCATGTCAATTACGGCGACGCGCCCTGTCAGTTCGGCCAATCGCGTTCGGGCCGTCGAGTCTCTTTCACGAAGCACGGTTCACACACTCTCGTTCCGTCTTTCAGCGTGAAATCGACTCTTCGCATCGGATCGATTTCAGCCTCGCATTTTCCACAAACTTCCGTCCGTGTCTCGCTCATTTCTTCCCTCAAACATCTCAGTGATGCGTGCTTTTATTAACTATGTTTTGCCCCGACTCTCGCCTCAAGACAAGCAAACCGGCCATGGCGTGTTGTATTTCGATTCGCTCCGCGCTCGAAACCTGTTCATCAAGCGACGCACGAGCCCGAATCGCTTCTTCCGCTGCACGAATCCGGTCGGCAAGCTGGCCTTGATCCGTTTCGAGAATCCCGTCCTTGTAAAGTTTCCACCAGTCTGGTTTCGCTGCTTCGTCGCGATCAGGCATGTATCTCCTCAGCGTGACGGGAGTGTTCGCGGGCGGAATATCCAGCCGCAACCACGACAAACTGCACACTGGTTAGTATTTTCGTAACCAGATCCGCCACAAGATCGACATTGATTCCAATCCCTTTTTGCGGTTGCACTCTGATTCGTTCCCTGGCATCTTTTTCCATTCATCATGTGACCACATCGAACATTTGTTAGTTCTGAAGAGTGGCCCGTTGCGCCGCAGTGCGTACAGGATGTTACGGGCCTAGGCCGCTTCACATGGACGCCAGGTTCGACAGGCATTCGCGCTTCAAGAATCGCGTCCCGGAACGGGCGTTGAGGATGTTGCGGTTCCATCTCAGCTCCTTAAAAACTGCTCACGCGGCTTTATTGGTTTGGGAAGACTCCTCATCAAAACGGGAAAAGACATAAAAGCGTGCGTCGCAATTCATGCAACGATAGGGGCGTACGCCAAGGGCACCCAACAGATATTTTTCGAGTGGACCCTTCCGATGCGACCGAGAAGTATCGACACTTCTACAATTTGGACATAATCGTTTTTCGGCCATGTTCAACTCCTCTGGCGTTACATCTTGCTTCGAGGGAACGTGCGCAGTCAGCAACGCCGTCTGATTCGCAAGGAGCCGTGTGTTGCGAGGTGGGTGCGGCAGGATGCTAGTGAGACACTTCGACCGTACTCGCTTGTAGGCCAGATAGCTATCAAAGAATCTTCAAGCGGAACAACTTTTGGGCCGGTGCTGTTGCAGTCTGTCCGAGTGAAAAGGAAAGAACTTACACGCAAACAACTGGCCGCGGTCCCAAGTCCAACCTGTGGATCCTTTGTTGAGCAGCGCGGTGTGCTGCACTCGGGCGGTTCTGGCTCAGGGGAATATAGCACGAAGGTTCCTCGCCGCTGAAGCGGCTGAAACGAAATGATCTGTCGGGTCGCGGCGGGCGAACTGGGTGAGCGAATCGCTCAAAAAGACTTGTCCGGTAAATGCTTAATCAGGCATGTGGATTACTTCGGGCTTGCCCGTTATCCATCCGGAATCTGGTCTCGACTTGGATGGAGAGAGACTGCTCTGAATGGCCCTATTGCTTTCCACCAGAACCGGTCGCGTCAGCGTAAATCCGCTGCAGCAGCAGAATCCACGCGGTGTCGGCCAACGGATTGGGGGGCGCCTGGAAATCCACGCCCCGATAGCGGAGGTCCGCTGAGAAAACCGACATGATGCGATCCAGAGACAGATTGTCAGCGTTTGATACTCGGTCGCCAATCGCGGCTTTCCAGAGAATGGAAAAGCGAATGGCATGGCTTGGGTACGTGGCGCGGACTCCACCACTTTCGAGAATTGACCAGTTGCCATCGCCGTTCGAATGAATCTGCGCTGCGGCCGACATGCGAGGTAGAGCCGCATCCGGATCGCCGATCGGACCGATGCGGTGGTACATCCGGTCAGTGTCGGCGCAGAGAGCGACATTCTCAAAGGGCGGCTGCTCGCTCCGCATTGGCCCATCGAGCCCCTCCGGCCAGTAATCGAAACTGCCGCCAGAGCCTTCATAAAACCAGGAGAGGGTGCTGGCGCGAACGACCCGCCAAGGCTCGAACAGCCCGGAACTACCCATCACTCTCAGAAACGGCAAAGGATAGTCGACGCGTGTTGCGCCGTAGAAGGAAGGGTTGTCGATGTGAGTTGTGCCAGCCGGACCGGGTCCATTAATGTTGACGGCAACGAACTCAGGATGGACGAGTGCAGTACCGAAGGCGGTTCTGGCGGCCTCAAGGAAAGTCTTGTTGTGCAGGATCGCTTCGGCGCCTTCGACGAGGGGCTTACCGTCCAAGGCCCAGTCTCCGCGGAACCACGGACGAACCGGATGGTTAGCTTCTTCGCGCGTTTCGTCTTTAACGCCTTCAGGAGCGTAAGCAGCGAGCGCTCGATAGGGAGCATGTCGCTCAAACATGTCGCGGACCTGTTCGGGTTCGTCGAATGCGGGCTCGATGCGAATGGCGTTCGCAATGAGTGTGATGATTCCCCCTGGAATGTTTTGGAACTCGTTCTGAACGCCACCCCGCCTGCTCCGGAGGCGTGCTCAGTGGCGGGCATGGCGCGCTTTGGCAAAACCAAAGACAAGCAAGCGGAGATGAGGAAGGAAACGCCGGCGCAGATTAGGCCGCTGTAAAAGCTGCCGGTCTTTTGGCGAATCAGACCTACAGTATACGGCCCTACAAAACCGCCTAAGTTGGTGACCGATGTCACCAACGCAATGCCCGCAGCAGCCGAGGAGCCGGCCAGGAATTCGCCGGGCAACGAGAAAAAGATGGGCAAAAAGCTGTAGGCTCCGACAGCGACAGCCGAAAAAAGAACAACAGAGAAGAAGGGCGAGCGAGGCCCTCCGAGCAGCAGGAACGCAATTCCGGCTAGAGCGCCCAAGGTTGCCATGTGATACCGGCGCTCCCGCGTGCGGTCGGAGTGCCGGGATACGAGGATCATGGCAATCAAACCAAGCAGATTTGGGATCATAACCGCGATGCCGACTGCGGTGTTGGATTGCCCACCAAAGCCCGACTTCATGAACTGTGGCAGCCAGAAGCTAAAGGTATAGGAAGCAAACGCGAAAGCAAGTCCGATACAAGCCAGATGCCAGACTCTGGCGCTAAACAGAGTCCGTGTCACGGAAATGAATTGCCTGTTGGCACCGAGCTTTAGCCGGTCCTCTCGCCCCAATTGGTCGGCGATCCACGCCTTTTCGTCTGTCGTCAGAAACCTCGCTTCTCCCGGTTTGCTTGGCAACAGGAAAGGCACGAGAAAGGCAAATGTTGCGGCGGGCAAACCTTCGAGAATGAGTAGCCATCTCCAACCACTGAGGCCGAACCAGTGGGCGTGATCTAGAATGAAACCTGAAATTGGGCCACCCAATATGCTGGCTAAGGGTATGCCTACCAAAATCGACGAAATCGCCTGCGCCTTTTCTCTTTGCCGGAACCAGTAGCCCAAGTACAGAACGACGCCCGGAAAGTATCCGGACTCCGCGAGACCAAGCGCAAAACGGACGACATAGAGTTGATGGACGGAGTGCACAAACCCCGTTAGTGCGGCAACCGCGCCCCACGTGATCAGGATGCGGGCGATCCATACACGCGCGCCGATCTTGTGAAGGATGAGGTTGCTGGGGACTTCAAAGAGGAAGTAGCCCCAAAAGAAAATTCCAGCTGCGAATCCGAACTGCTGGCTTGTGATTGCCAGTTCCCGATTCATCGTCAGCGCCGCAAACCCTAGGTTGATTCTGTCGATGAAGGCGACTACGAAAAGTGCGAACAGAAAGGGTAGCAGTCTGATCCTGAGCTTGCGGATCGTCGCCGGCTCGATGGGGTTCGAAACAATAACAAGTGCGCGTGCCATGCGTACCTTCCTATCGTTTCGCAGCTTACACGTGACTTAAGACATGACAATGGTTTGCGCCTGACCAAAACATTGACAGGCAAATGACTGAAGGCAAGAATGTTCGAACTGCCATGAGCGTTCGTTTCGGAGCATTCGAGATCGATCTGGAAGGCCGACGGCTGTTGAAGCGGGGGGTGCCAATCGCCCTCCGGGAGCAGTCGTTTCAAGTGCTCGCGGCCCTCATGGAGCGCTCCGGCGAGATTGTTACGCGCGAAGAGTTGCGCCGACGGCTCTGGGCGTCGGACACGTTCGTAGACTTCGAAGTTGCGCTGAATTCCGCAGTCAGCCGATTGCGCGATGCTCTGGGCGACTCGGCCAATTCTCCCAGCGTCATCGAGACAATTCCCAAGCGGGGCTATCGCTTTGTTGTACCGATCCTCAAACGCCCGGCCGTGGCGGTGATGCCCTTCGTGAACCAAACCGGAGACGCCAAGGATGAATATTTCAGTGATGGATTGACGGACGAATTGATTCGCGGGCTCTCCCGTGTCCAAGACCTGCGGGTTACCGCGGGCAGCGTTGTATTTCGCTTCAAAGGCCAGCGTTGCGACGCAAGGCAAATTGGCAACGAACTGGGGGTTGAAACCGTGCTGGAAGGGTCGGTCTGGAGATCGGGAGACCGCATCCACATCAGCGTTAACCTCGTTGGCGTAAAGGATGGTTTCAATCTTTGGGCACAGCGCTTCGACAGCAGTTTAGGCGACGTGTTCGCTATCCAAGATGAGGTTTGCTCGGCGGTAGCTCAAGCAATGCACATCCGCTTGGCGTCCCAGCTCCCGAAAGCGCACCCACGCAATGCAACAGCCTACATGCAATACTTGAAGGGAGCTTACCTTCTTAAGAAGCGGCGGCCCGACGACATCCGGCGCGCTTTCGAGTACCAGCAGGAGGCGATCCGGCTGGAGCCCGATTGGGCCGAACCCTATTACAGCGCGGCCATGTCTTACATCGTGAGGACAATTTACGGAGAGGTGCCTCCGGGTAGTGCCCTTCCTGAGGCGGAAAACTTGGTCTCGAAGGGGCTGGCGCTCGACGAGAATTCAGCAATTCTCCACAGTACATTGGGAATGCTGCGAATGTTTCAGTGGCGGTGGGCCGAGTCGGAAAAGGCGCACCGGCGGGCGATCAGTCTGGAACCGGCGAACGCATTTCCGCACCAGTGTTACCCCATTCTTTGTAGTTTTCTGGGTCGTCATGACGAAGCTGTGTTGCATGCCTCCAAAGCTGTCGAACTCGACCCGTTGGACTTGATGACCAATTTTCGCCTCGTGCAGGCCAATTGTTATGCGCGCCGCTATGACGAGGCGGTGCGCGCTGGACGCATCGCCATCGAGCTGACCCCAGACTCGCCCTACACCTATTTCTACCTGGCCTTATCCTTGGCGGCATTGGGCTCGAATGAAGGAGCTTGGGAAATGGCAAGCATGGGCAGAAAGCTTGCTGGCGGCATGCCGCTTGGCGAGGGCTATTTCGGCTATCTTGCCGCAGTGCTAGGACACATCGTCGAAGCCCGCGAAATAGTCGAAAAGTTGGAGGCTGGTCGCGAGAAAGCCTATGTCCCCGCCTTGCCCATTGCCTGGACTTATCTCGGGTTGGGTGAAACCGCAGACGCCCTGCACTGGCTGGAGTCAGCTTTGGCTGAACGGGACCCATTCTTGGGATCACTGATGGTGTTCCCAGCCTACGAACCCATTCGAGATCACCCAGAATTTAGGCGCTTGGCACGCGAAATTAAACTCTCGACCTAGTCGAGATTCCATTCCAGAAACGACTGCCGTGTTGTCGGCTACACGGAAGTTATCCCCTGCTTCGCTTGACGGCCACTTGGACGGGTGAGTAGCCCCGGGGAGTTCCACCCCGAGGCTCTCGTAGAACCGTACGTGAGCCTCTCAGCTCATACGGCTCCCATCGCGGAGCCATGCCGCACACCCATCTGCCAGTGAGCAAACAGTGTCGGAGTGCGCTTGCTGAGACGCGCAATCCAGTGTGACGCTCTGCGTAGATGTTGGCGCAGCTTCTTGTATTTTTGTGCAGCCCAAAGGGTCAAATCTCGATCCAGTTGGCGCATCGGCGAATAGAGCGCCGAGCGATAATACCGCCCGTAGTACTGAAGCCAGCCCCGAACAAGAGGATTGAACATCCGAGACAGATCTTCGATCGCCTTATCGCTGCGTTGTGGCAGTTTCCAGCTGCGAATTTCTGTTCGAATTGCCTGTGCCGCTTTTGCAGAAATCGCCGGACTGAAGTTGACGAAGCGCTTCCCTTTGCGAGTCATTGAACTCCGGGCGCGAAACGTGTAGCCCAGAAAATCAAACTTCTCGTGCAGGTAGGTCCTTCGCCGATCATCATCCTTGCAATAGACGATTTTCGTCTTCTCCGGATGAAGTTCCAGTCCGCAGTTCTGTAAACGTTCGGCTATGGCTTTCCTCATCGCCAGGGCTTCCCTTTCCGTTCTGCAATGCACAATGACGTCATCAGCGAATCTCTCGAATACTACCTGAGGGTAATTCGTTGCCAGCCATCGATCGAATGCATAGTGCAGAAACAGATTGGCTAACAGAGGGCTGGCTACTCCTCGAACGCAAAGGATAACTTGGTGCCTGGGAGGCTCCGGTAGGGTAAGAGCCCTTCGGTGGCGGCCCAGTGGGAACAGGGGCGGTTTGTGGAATCGGGATCGAGTGACGGATGGTTAGGCTGTCTGCGGCAACGAGAACTTCTTTCACGAGCAGTCGCAAAATCTGCTGTCGTTCGCATACGTCTAACGTCTTAGCGCGCTCGCGAAGCTTAATTCGAAATCCGTCCAAGTTTTCGGCAAGCTGCAGGTAACGAGTCTGGTCCACGGCTGCCGTCTCGAGCGATTGTAGTTCCGATTCCACAGCCTGAGATTTCTTGTTTAACTCCGGCATTCTTTGACGTAGTTGCGCCAAGCTGACGAGCCCCTCCTGATAGGCAGTGATGAGTCGTGCGACGTTGTTCCCCAATCGCGTCTGCTCGCGCCGCAGGGTTTCGCTGCGTTGTCTTCGAGGATCGCTGTTCCGCGCGGCCTCTTTTCGGCGATCAACTTCAGCTTGAATCAGCATTCCGTTGTCCAACAAACCGATGATCTGGTCCCACACGAACTGATCCAAGTAGTCTGATCGTACGGGACGGTTGGTGCATAACGCACCCTTGAAATGACGATACGCATCGGAACCGAGGCAGCGATAGTAGTACAGCTTTCGCTGGGACGTTCGCGTGGAAGATCGATACAAGGCATAGCCACACTGCTGGCATACCAGCATCCCTTGCAGCAGTGTCGGCTCGATCGTTCGGCGGGGAGAATGATGCTTGTTTTGGGTCAACTGTTCTTGTGCCAGAGCAAATGTCTCTTCACTCACCAGCGCAGGAACGGCCACTTCGATCCAGTCCGCGCGAGGCCGATCACGATGACAGTTGCTTCGGTGAGAGGAACCGTTCCGCTGACGCAGTGGCCGCGTGATGCGCTGTCGTTCCGACTGCTCGGTTTTGCCGAAGCATGCTTTGCCTTCATAGGCCGGGTTGCGCAGCAGTCCCCACACTGTCGATCGTTCCCAGCGAGTTTTTCCCGTTCTGGTCGAAATCCCTCGCTCATTCAACAAACGGGCAATCGCGTTGATGCTGAACCGTTGTTGCGTGTAAGTTGCAAACACCATTCGGACCACGTCTGCTTCGCTTTCTATCACTTCGTAGTACGCGGCTGACGTATCCGTCTTCCGGACGTAGCGGTAGCCGTAAGGCGCTCCCGATAACACATTCACCATTCCTTGTTGGGCGCGATGCCGTTTCCCGCGCCGGTGGCGTTCCGCGATCTGGGCACGCTCGTATTCAGCAATCATTCCCTGAAACTGAACTACGAGTTGGTCCTCCGGGCTGTCTCCAGAAGGCGACTTCAAATAGATAACGTCAACACCACATCGCGAAAACTCTTCGCCCAACAAAACCTGATAGGCGTACTTACGGCTGAGCCGGTCGGGTGAGTAGATCAACGCTGCTGCAATCTGCCCTTGCGCTGCTAAATCACGAAGCGCTTCTAACCCCGGTCGCACCAAACTGGCGCCGCTATACCCTTCGTCTTGAAACACCCATTCCGACGGAACGGCGTATCCGTGAGTCTGAGCGTATTCCACCAGTGCCGACGTCTGGCTGCCAATCGTGTGGTTCTCCTTCTGTCGGTCCGAGGAGACTCGTGCATAAATGGCTGCGGGCTTGTTCATTCGTCATCTCCTGAGCGGAATTCGGCGTCATTGATGCCACCGGCCGACGTATCTCGGGCACCAGCAGTTGGTAGGCTTGCTCCAGTTTCCTGATGAACAAACGATCGAATCGAAATTCCAGCTGCACAGCGTGGCGGTCCGATGAAGCGCCGCGCTTAGCCACGCCCTCTTCTCTGCTTCAGCACCGCCAGCAACGCCCGGCTGACGATTTCGCTTAGCGATAGACCAGTGGTGTTGGCGAACGAGCGCACTCGTCGCACCAACTCTTGGGAGAGCTTCACGGTGAAAGCGACCTTGGTGTCGCCGATAGGAACTGGTTGCTTCAAACGGCGGGCCTGCTGCAAATAACGATAGGCTTGACGCGGAGAGACCCTGCGGTCCTCTACCAGCTGCGCTACCGCATCGGGCAGATGAGCGAACCGCTGCAGCAGTTCGCGAGCATGGTTGAGGCGTTCGGCTTTTACGTTCGCGCTGGCACGGTCCATATGTCACAACTGTACAACCATATGTGACACAACTCAAGTCAAGAATAGCGCTCATCTACCGATACCTCAACATTCGGTCAAAACTGAAGTTATCTTTTGCGTTCGAGGAGTAGCCACTCCGCCTTGCGGAGTACCTTTCTCCCGTGGGACCAACCGGCCATCCTCTTCTTGCATGGGCGCTTTCAGCCAACGCTCGATGTAGAGAATGTTCCACTGATCCTTGGCGTGTTTCTTCACCGCCCGCATCAGTAGATTGTGGTCGATGTTGTCGAAGAAACCTTTGATGTCCAGGTCTAAAACCCAGTCATAGCGCCAACCTCTTACTCGCGCTCTGCCAACTGCATCCAACGCCGACTTCCCCGGTCGATATCCGTAGGAGTCTGCATGAAACAGTCGATCCACCTCTGGTTCCAGTCTCGACTTCACCACCTGTTGCGCGATTCGGTCCGAAACAGTTGGCATGCCCAGTTTTCTTTCCCCACCATTGGCTCTCGGTATCTTCACCGTCCGCACTGGTGGAGGAAAGTAGCTGCCCGATGACATCCGATTCCAGATCTTGTAGAGATTCTTCTTCAGCCTCTTTTCAAAATCCTCGATCGTTTGCTCATCGACCCCTGCTGCTCCTTTGTTCGCTTTCACTCGCTTATACGCTTCCCAGACCTCCCATTTGGAAATACAGAACGGCCTTGCCTCACTCATCGGGCTCCTCCCATTGCTGGTTGGCTCATTGAATCAGGCTCCTTGACACAACGTCTTCGCTCCATCCCTTTGTCGGGGACTTCTTCGCTACTACACGTTGTTCCGCCTCTGAGACTCCGCATCCGTACTCTCGCCCTCGTGGTTGCTCCCACTTGGAGCTTCTCCGTTCGCATCGCAGTCTCAGATTCCCACGTTCCGCTTAACCGCCTCTTTGGCAAGCTCAGGCCACCTCTCATGCCGGATGCCGCTCCGCCCGTAAGCAGGTTTCGTCGGAGCTAATCCCGCAGTAACTACACCCCCGCGGTTTTGACATCATCCATTACGTTTCGACACTTCAATAGTGGTTCCCTTGCGGTCCTCTTCTTGCCGGTCACCTGACCTGGTCATTGCCAGGCCTTTTCCTTCCGCGTTCACGACCCTAGCTTTTGACTACAGCCGCCGCAGGTGGTTTGGAACCTGTTCCTGTAAACCGGTTCCGAGGGGCCTACCCTCATCAGTCAAGCAGTTGCGCACTACTCAGCGTTTCCTCCGTTCGTGCTCGTGGCACACTGTAGTCGCGTTACCGGATTATCTCGAACTACGCGCGCGCGACGCCCAATGCCGAGTGGCGAAGAATTTGAATGCTCAACCAACAACCCAAAAACTCAAGCGTGAATAGCAGCGCCGCGCTGATTCGAAAAGCAGAGGTCAACTCCCCCGGCGCCATCCGGAAGATGTTATCCGAACCAGGACTCACAAAATGGGAGTACCCGCCGACCGCGAGCGGCACGGCCAAAAACAGAAGGAGCCAGGCACCGGCCTTGGGAAAATGGGTCCACAACGAAAGCAAGGCAATCAGGGGGATTATATTCGCGAGGCTAGCGAAAAGTGGGACTTGGTCCGGCTTGAGGACGCCACCCAGCCTTGTGAGAAGTTCGAGGTGCCAAAAGACGACCACGGCATGCGCCAGCACCACCAGCGTCGCGTACCAATATAATTTTTTCATCGGACGATCTCCGTCCTCCGATTCCGCACAAGTCTTCCCTATGCTACCCTGATTTGAGTGGCACGGTAGCTTATGAATGAGCGCCAACGGCGCTGATTTTTTGGATTAAACGTCAAGACACGCTGTTTCGCTCGCGTTAAGGACACCCGCGCGGCCCAGCGGCATCGTCCCGCTGCGCGCATCCATGCCCATACTTGAAAGAGTACCGCTCAGGTATTTCGTTGTGATGGAATGCGCCGGTTATTTGGGCCACGGGTCTAACGGTTTCGCTAAAATCATCGGAGGGTTGTTGTGCTGATCCAGGAGCTAACTCGGCAGGCGAGTCTGGACTTCCTGGCCCGTACGCATCTCGGTAGATTGGGGTGCACGCAAGCAGCCCAACCCTACGTCGTGCCAATCTATTTCTCCTACCACAACAATTGCCTTTACAGTTTTTCCACCGTTGGGCAAAAAATCAACTGGATGCGCGCCAGCCCGTTCGTCTGCGTCCCAGCAGACGAGGTGGCAAACTCAGAGCAGTGGATCAGTGTCATAGTCTTCGGCCGCTTCGAGGAGCTTCCGGACCTGCCCGAGTGGCATAGCGAGCGGACACGAGCGCACGAACTGCGACAAAGGAAAGCAATGTGGTGGGAGCCGGGTTACGTCAAAACAATCCTCCATGGCACAGCGCGACCGGTGGTGCCGGTCTTCTGCCGCATCCACGTTACGCAGATTACGGGCCACCGTGGCAATCCAGAGGCTGGCAACGCCGCGTGACTTATTCGTCGCTCGCTTACGAGACCGTATGGGGAGGATCCCAGAACGGATGGCCAGGACGTTCAAACGCGGCGACCATGTCGAATGGAACTCGGAAGCAGGCCGCGTTCGGGGCGTTATCACGAAGAAAGTTGTTTGCGACCTTCGGCGCAAGGGCTATGTTCACCACGCCACGAAAGAAGCCCCCCAGTATTTCATCAAGAGCGATCAGACGGACCACATCGCCATTCACAAAGGCTCGGCTCTTCGGCTTCTGAAGTCGCGGCCCAAAAAGAACGGGAACCGATCACCGAGAAGGCGAAGGACGAAACGGTGAGCCGGGCGCGCGTCGTTCGGCTCTCTTCGCTACCTCCGCGTTCCACAATCGCTATTCGGTTGTCATGGTTGGGGGAGAGGTGACAACAACGGGAGGACGGGAGGACGGGCGAACGTCGCAATAAGGTTGACCGCGAACAGCGTTACTGCCGTGAGTTCGATAAGCGCAGAAACCGGCAGAATATTCCACGCCCACTTCGCGTAATCCTGATAGGCAAGGATTTCCGATGTGACGCGCAGTGTGCGTCCGCTCATCAGCAAGACCAGCACTACCAGCATACACGTCGGTTCGCGTGTCGTTTTGCGCTACCAAGGCGCCTCTCCTTACCGAGTTTGCGGGGCGAATTGAGGGGTCTGGGAAGCGTGGTGAGCGTCCCAGCCGTCGCTGGATGGTGTTAAGAGTGACAGGCAGTACCGAACATGATGGTCGAGTAGCCGAGCGCCATTGCTGGCGCCCAGCCCTCCACGAACCGGACTCGAGAGACTGTCAAGCACGGTTCTGTGAGAGGCTCGGGGTGAAATTCCCCGGGCCCACTCGGCCGTCCAAGTGAAAGCGGGTTATCGAAACCAGAACCGCACCAAGCTCGTCGCTGCCCGCTACGGTAGGAGGTTTGAGTTCTCCCGCCGCGCCTGAGATGCGCCGCTCGCACGTTGCCCATTCCTTAGTGGTGCACTGCTGTTTGCGGCAGTCAAATTCGCAGAGTGCGATGTCGCCAGGAACCTCTTGGACCATCTGATTTGTGACCCATCGCCGCAATCTCCGAAAAAGACTAGCTGGTTTGCTTCCGTGCGCCAACATGTGTCGGGCCTCCCTCAATGCCTTTGCGGCTCATTGCGCTCGGGCAACGTGGCAATGAAGTTAAACCACAAATTCCGGATTCAGTTCGCGACCGACCGAAAATTCGTAGCATATCGGACCATCTGCGAACGCGATTCCCGAACCTCATATCCTCCGGGCCAGTAGTCGTTGCGCGACTCTACGAGTTGCACAGCCTCTTCAAGTTCATCGCGGGACGCCACCTGTACGAACTCGCCATTCTCAAGTTGCTTAAACGCTGTATACATCGGACCGGCACCCCCTTCGTCTTAGTTGAACCCGTTCGGCTCAAAAAAAGTAGCGCTCCTCGCGGTAAGTAGCTGTGATGGAGATCACGGTTCAATGTGACGTAGGAACAAGTCGGCGTGACACGGGCCTCGTGTTGCGACGCGGTCGGCCGACCGACAAACCGGAGATGTTCGGTAACGCGGCTTCATGGGAGTCATCGGTGCGCAGTCGCGCGACTTCGTGATTTGATTTTTCTTCGTCCGGGTTGGCTGCGAGTCGTACTCTGCGGGGGGCCAGTCCTGATAAACGTTAATCGGGACTTAGGCTTTCTGATCATCGCGAGCGATGGCCTTGGGCGCTACTTCAGGCTGACGACGTATGCGACGAGCGCTTTCATCTCGTCTGGCGACAACTCCGGCGTGGGCATGCCTCCGGCTTTCATCTTGGCGGTCGGATGGCGCAAGAGCTCCGTGATCTGATCGGTCGAGAACTTCGTGCCCACTCCGATGAGGGCGGGCCCCGCGGCCGTGCCTACTCCGCCATCGCCATGGCACGCGGTGCAGTAGTGCGACTCGAAAATTGCTTTCCCTTTCGCAGCAAGCGGGTCGGCCAGCGCCACGTTGGCCGCGGCAAGTGAAGCAGCGGAAAGCTCGGGCTCGAATGGCTTGGTCATGTAGTCAGCTTCTTCTGTTTTTTGCTTGGCGAGTTGCTGCGCGACTTCGGGGTCGTGCTGGTCCAGATATTTGCTGCGCAGTCCCAGACCCAGTAGTGCAGACATTACGAAGAAGTAGGCGGCCATTGCGATTGGTCGTTTCCAGGGGCGGCGCTCGACGCTGCGATCGAGAAACGGCAAAGCAATAACGCCTAGAGCCAGGATCGTGGGTATCACCAGCACGCCGATCACGGACGCGGCACCGTGCCAATACTTGAGCCACTGAAAGATGGGCAAATAATACCACTCCGGCCGCGGGATGAATTGCGCGTCCGCTGGATTCGCGGGCGGGCCAAGCTGGACCGGAACGAAGAATGCGAGGCATCCCAGGCCGATGATCAGCAGCGCGGTCAAGGACAGGTCCATTACGATCTGGCGGGGATAGAAAAGCTCTGAGCTCTGCTTGGGTTCAAGGGGATCTTCCGTGAACGGCCCAGCGGCCCCGGCTTTGCGAAAAAGAAAAAGGTGCGCGGCGACCAGCGCGAAGATGCATGCCGGAATCAAAAACACGTGCGCCACAAAAAAGCGTGAGATGGTCAGCGTGCCCATGTCCGTGCCGCCGCGCATCAGGCGTTTTACACTCTCGCCAATCAAAGGTATTTCGCTAGCAGCGTTTGTGCCTACGGCCGTGGCGAAGTAAGCCTTCTGGTCCCAGGGGAGTAAGTAGCCGGTGAAAGCCATACCTAGAACGAGCGCGAACAGCACGCAACCGGAGAACCACAACAATTCGCGGCGGCCCTTGTACGCGCCGTACAGGTACGTTTGGGAAATATGCAACAGCAGCACGATAATCATCGCGCTCGCGCCATAGGAGTGCAGTCCGCGAAGAAAGGAACCGGCAGTGACGGATTTCGTGATGTACGCGACCGTGGTATGCGCGTGATCCGCCGAGGGAACGTAATACAGCGCCAGGAACACTCCCGTGATGATTTGCGAAAGGAATACGAACAAGAGGCCAGAGCCAAAAATGTAAGCGAGCCGCGCTCCACCGGGAATGGGCTCGTCCAATGCGCTGCGCAGCACGGAATCCAGGCCGGTGCGGTGATTCAGCCAGCCGCGAAAACCTGTGGTCACTTCCTGTGTCGCGTTTTCTTTTTTCCCGTCAGCCGGTTGCACTTGCCGAGCGACTCCTTGACGTTTTGCTAGCCTATGACTTCCTTGTCCGCCACCAGTTGCCGGAAATATTGGAATCGCACCAGAAGCTGGCCATTCTGCTCGACTGTTTCGAGCGTATCCATTCCGCGCAGACACGGGCCGCTGACCCGGCTGCCATCCGGCGCGTAGACGGCCCCGTGGCACGGGCATACAAATTCCTGCTTGGCGCTCACCCAGGGCACGGTGCAACCCAGGTGCGGGCAAATCGATGAGAGCACCAGGAACTGGCCCTGGTTGTTCTTAGTTATGTACACCGCTTTTTCGGATATTGCCTTGCGCCAGCCGTCCACCTGTTCGATCTGAATCGTCCGCTCCACCGGCTCGCTCAACGAGGAAAATTCGCTCAACAATCCGACGGGAGACGCCTTCAGTTCGGTCGTGCGACGCAAGAGGGGAAAAAGTGCGAAACGGATCAACGGCACGGCGAGCAGTGCGCCAACGCACAACGAACCCAGCGCAAGTAGAGTTCCCAGGAACGATCGCCTCTGCTCATCAAAGGGTTGCCCCGTGGAAAATTTCCAGCGTGGCGTATTTCCGGCGTCGTCCGCACCTATCTTCATTGCGTCCCCCCACAGATATGTGTTTCCCTGTGAACGTCGAATGCCAAGTTAGCGGCCGACCGCGTCACAGAGACGTTTTCATTTCTTGGGGAGTTGCCGAATGTAGGCCACGAGCGACTTGATCAAATCCGGAGAAAACTTCGAGCCGAACGCGGGCATCTTGCCGCTCCCCTTGGTGATGACGGCGGTCAGCTGCGCATCAGTTTGTTTTTGCACGTCGTCCGATCGCAGGTCTCTGGCCTTGAGGGCTTTGCCGGTGGGCGTATTGGCGCTGCCATCTTCGCCGTGGCACAGCGTGCAGTTGGCCTTGAAGACTTTGGCGGCGTCGTTCTGAGCATGCAGGTCTGAGGGGAAAGCCAGAGTCGCCACAAAAATGAAAATCGCCGCGGTTGCCGTACGACCGATGATTTGCTGCATCTAGTTTCTCTCTTTCGCTCGGGAAGGATTTCGCAGAAAGGCTCCGGGACGATTCCGCAGCCCCACCCGTCCGAAGCGCGACGACGAACTGGAAAGGAGTTTACCGCAGCATTGTCATCGCGTCGTGTTCTTTTCTCCTGGGCTTCGCGCACGCACGGGCCAGCCTTAACGGCGGCGCACGCGGAAACAGAGCTCGGGTATCGGACAATGATTTTCCTCGCATTTTTGCATATCATGCTCTCCAGCGTCCTCGACCGAAGAGGTTCCCAGAGTGCCCATGGGCAAGAACGAGCGACACCGCACCGAACGCATCGCCTGGTTGCGAGCGGCGGTCCTTGGTGCGAACGACGGAATTCTTTCCACATCGAGTCTGGTGCTTGGGGTGGCGGCCTCGCGTGCCACTCACAGCAGCGTCGTGGTCGCAGGGATTGCGGGGCTGGTGGCGGGGGCCATGTCGATGGCGGCTGGTGAATACGTGTCTGTCCACTCGCAGGCAGACACTGAAGAGGCCGAACTCGAAGCGGAGCGTGCGGAACTCGAAGCAGACGACAAAGGCGAGCACAAGGAATTGACGGCGATCTATGTCGCCCGTGGACTCGATCCGACGCTCGCAAAGCAAGTGGCCGACCAGCTAATGGCCCATGACGCGCTCGGCGCGCATGCTCGCGACGAACTCGGGATCTCCGACACTCTCCGTGCGCGGCCAATTCAGGCTGCGCTCGCATCGGCCAGCAGCTTCGCGGTTGGAGCGGGGTTGCCCCTTCTGGTCACTGCCATCGGCCCGGCGGCGGCCCTGATTCCTCTTGTTGCCGGAACTTCACTGGGTTTCCTAGCGATTCTAGGGGGAGTGGCCGCATACGCCGGTGGCGCAGGCATAGCTGCGGGCGCAATTCGCGTTACATTCTGGGGTGCATTAGCGATGACGTTAACCTCGGGCGTCGGGTTGCTGTTCGGAACGGTCGCCACGGGTTAACTCCTGGTAAGCGTAACCGCAAGCTAACCTTCGCCCCCTTCTTCGCCCGGATCGACGACGCAGATGTGCCAGGTCTCATCTTTGGCATGGACGGCGCAAAACCACCGCCCGCAGATACCGCAATGGACGGTAGCAGCGGTGTCGCAAGGTTCAGCCATCGGCGAGACGGCCTCACATGACCACTCGAGGTCTCGGGTTTCTGTTTGATTCACCTGTTGCAACATATTCCCTCCTCGTGCGCGCAGTATACACCTGGCGGCTGTCGCGGGGCTGCCAGCGAGCGGTTGCCCGAAGACCTGTGCAGTCGGGTAATCGGGAGCTAGAGACAAGAAAAAGAGAGACGTGCTCTGAGGTGATCCAAGCAGCGCAACAGAGTACATTGAATGGCCGAATATAAGCTTCGACATCTGCGGGATTACCAGCGATGTTCTCAACTCGAACGAGGAGTCATATCAACATGGGATACGATAAACACGGCAAACCAGAACGCAAATCAGGTCGAGCTGGATTTGTGGATGCCCGACTCGAAGAGCTGCGGCGTCGGTGGGAAAATGCAACGGACGAACGCGAGAAGAGTGAGGTATCCGAACAAATCCGCGAGTGGCAATCATTTAGGCCAGAACGATCCGCACCTTCCGGCGGTAGACGATAGGAGCGCCTGTACTCCCACGTCACGATAGGTGCCGATTGGTCGCGTAGCCGGACAAATCTTTCCCAGTGCCCCACTCGTCCGGATAGCCGCGTTAAAAAGGCATGTGGTTTCTTGGCGGTTGCTTCTTCTGCAGATTATTTCGCGGAATGAATAGCTGCAACGTCGCACACTGTCTCGCATGCTCCGCAATCGGTGCAGTCCTCGACTCTGACGACGAGCGAGCCGTTGTCTTTCTTTTCGATAGCCTCAACTGGGCATGCCTCAAGGCAGTGATCGTCTTTATCGCATTTTTCCTGGTCGATGATATACGCCATACAGCCTCCGTAGGATCTGGCACGCTCTACCCACCGCAATCACATTCGCAGGGTACCGTCGCGGCGTAGATCGGTATGTGACGTTCATCACACGCGCTTGTGCCACAGCTCACAACCGGCTGCTAGCCAAAGCGTTCAGTCTTTGCCAGCTCAACGAGTAATGTCCGATAAGTCGGGTAGGAGCTTGAACGAGGGCTATTCGAGCAACTTAAATGCATGGGTCCATTGGTTCCGAACGAAACCGGGGATGCACCAGAGCATACATAACGGTTCGATTGCCCGAGCAGCCTCAGCCCTACCCATATCGGCTGTTTCCCACCCGAATTGCGCGAGAACTCCTGCTACGACCTTCTTGCCTCCGTCGTCGTTTCCGCATATGAACATGGTCGGGGTGCCGCCCTTGAATTGCGGATTCACCATGCACACGCTGCCCACAGAATTGAAAGCCTTCACGAAGCGTACGCCCTCAAACTCCCGCTGAAGACGTTCCATCAAGGATTCGTTGAGATCGGTGAAGAATTTCAATACTCCGTTCACGGGCGGCGCGTCTGCGATAGGATTGGTGGCATCGATGATAATTTTGCCAGAGAGATTGGCAACATCCGCAGCGTGCAGCGCTTCGCTCGCAACGGTACCCTTCACCGCGAGCACAACCAATTCCGCGAATTTCGCGGCTTCATCAAAGCCGCCAATGCGGGCGCGCGGGTTCTTTTGTCCCCACTCCGCAAGTTTGCCAGCGGTTCGGGTGCCTATCATTACGCCATGACCGTGCTTGAGAAAACCGGCAGCGAGAGTTCTTCCGACATCGCCCGATCCTAGAATTCCGACTTTCATGATTAACGGTCTCTCCTTTAATTAGTTTCCGCTGACCGCCTGAAATTTATTCCTGGCCGCGTTAGTGCGCGATGCGGTCGCTTAATGAGCGTCATACAATCACTATTCTACTTGCAGAGGGGGCGAAATCCACATGTCCGATAAGAGCGTATACCAGGGCTTGAGTATTAATTTGTTATAGGATAGTGGTGCGTAATCGCCCCTACCGCGAACTTCTCGCGCTATGCTTTCAACTCTTCCTCGAGCTGATCGAAGCAGCCGTTCCAGCCCTTGCTGTGCGCCTTGCGCTGATCAGCAGTGGCCAGTCCTGCGTGCGTCAAAATCACTTCCGTAAAAGCTCCGCGCGACTGAAATTCCACCGTCACCAGGGTGTCAAGAGCCTCGTCGACCTTCTTCCCCGACGCGGAGAACTTCTGCCAGTCCCAGGTAAAAACCAGTTTTTTCGGTGGCTCGATGTCCCGGTACGTAATGCTCTGCTTAAACGTTTCTCCTTGCGGATTTTTGACCTCCATCACATTGGTGCCGCCCGGCCGCGCGTCAGACGTCGTAAAACGCGTCTCGTGTCTCGGGAACCGGCACATCCATTTCTCTACCTTCTCCCGTTGAGTCCATGCCTCGAAAACTTTCTCGCGTGGGGCGACGAATATTCGCCGGACTTCCAGCTTGGTTTCGGGTCCGTAGGCGGGGTTTGCCATTGGGAGGTCTCCTCTTTAACGATTCTTCTTCCAGGTAATCTGCCAGAGCGTCGAAGGGAGGACAAGCCTGGAATGGCGCGAAGAGAAGGACTCTAGGTTCATCTGCGCCCGCGATGTAATCGGTAGCGCGATCCAAACCTGGATGCGCTACCGTCGGCTCAGCCATACCCTCGGTCGTCGCTTGGTGACGGTTCAATCCGGTTATCACCCGCTAATGGGTGGGGCGGCCTTGAATAACTCGAGGCCGAGTAGGCCCGGGGAATTTCACCCCGAGCCTCTCACAGAACCGTGCTTGACAGTCTCCCGTCACACGGCTCGTGCCACCCAGTGAAGGTTGCTACCTTCCGTCCGAGCCGCTCGGTTCCTCCTGTTGCCAGTTGACCGTATTGGTTAGGACGCGGGTGACCCGCCCCCTTCGCTCCACGGGAATTACCCCGCTTCTTCACTACTTTAGGGCAGTCCGACCCTGAGACTCCGCCTCCGTACTCTCGCCCTCGTGGTTTCGTCCACTTGTGGCTTCTCCGTTCGCATCGGTGCCTCAGGTTCCCACGTTCCGCTTAACCGCCTCTTTGGCAAGCTCAGGCCACCTCTCATGCCGGATGCCGCTCCGCCCGTAAACAGGTTTCGTCGGAGCTACTCCCGCAGTAACTTACCCCCCGCGGTTTTGACATCGTCTTTAACGTTTCGACACTTCAGCAGTGGTTCCCTTGCGGTCCTCTTCTTGCCGGTCACCTGACCTGGTCGTTGCCAGGCCTTTTCCTTCCGCGTTCACGACCCTAGCTTTTGGCTACAGCCGCCGCAGGTGGTTTGGAACCTGTTCCTGTAAACCGATTCCGAGGGGCCTACCCTCATCAGTCAAGCAGTTGCGCACTACTCAGCGTTTTCTCCTTTCGTGCTCGTGGCACACGTAAGTCGCGTAGTCGGAGACTTGAAATGAATCCACATTTACGATTAATGCGTTTGCCAGGCATTGGCCTAGTGACGATCGCCCTCTCAAATTTCAATCCTCCGGCTGACCGTCGGTAACCGTTCTTATTTCACTGCGACAACGACCAGGGTGAAGTCATCCTGAAAATTTCCGCTGCAGAAGGTGATCACCTCTTTACGGATTGCAGCCAGCAGGTCGGAGGCGCTCAATCCGATGATGCCACCGCACAGCTCAAGCAATCTTCCCTCTCCAAATTCCTGTTCATCCGAATTCATTGCTTCAGTTAAACCATCTGTATAGAGCACCAAGCGGTCGCCTGAGGCCAGCGGAAATCCTCCGTCTTCGTATTTCCAGCCCGGAAAGATTCCCATCGGTGTTCCTCCTTCCCTCAAGAGAACTCCTTCACCCGATTTGTGGAAGAGAATGGGCGGCCAATGACCGGCGCTGGCATAGGTCAGCCTGTTTTCGGTCGTATCGATCGTGCAGTACCAGAACGTAACGAATTTATCGGAAGCGATGTTATTGCAGACCACTTCGTTCAACTTCCCCAGGAGAGCGCTCGGCGTGACATCTTCCGCGGCGAAGGCGCGAAAGCTAGCCTGCAAGTTGGCCATCAACAACGCGGCGCTCATCCCCTTGCCAACCACGTCACCGATGCACACTCCAATCTTACTGTCGCTGAATTTCAACACATCAAAATAATCTCCACCAACGTCGCTGGCAGGTTGCCACGTGCCGGCAACTTCCAGCCCTTTCACCTGGGGAATTTTCTTGGGTAGGAGTCCTTCCTGAATTTCTCGCGCCTTATTCAGCTCCTGCGCCTGCGCTCGCGATCGCGTATTTCCAATTTCGACGACGCGTTGCAGTTCGAGATTCTTGCCTTCCAGCCGCGCTCGGGTTTGTTCATGCAAATGACGGATGGTCCCGACGACCAGAACAACCACGACTACAAGCCTACCGGCGCTCCACCGTTGTGAGAAGTAAGAGCTGATGGGAATTCGATACACGGGCATTATGATCGCCACCGTCAACGACGCGATCGCAATCGACGTAAGGAGCAAAAATATCAGAAACGCGACCCAGTCCCACGGAAAGGAGAGACGGGAGGACAGTGGCGAGAGACGATTCATAATCGGCGTCGTCAAATTTCCGATGAAGAGACAGTAGAGGATTATGGGAACCAAGCCCATGCCCGGACCGCGCACGTTCGCGACCCACAGAATCGCAAACAACGCGGCCGCGACCATAACCAACAACAGCTGCCTTGAGAAGAAGGCGCGAACGCCAATGAAGCGGGACGCGAGTCTCGCAGTGGTAACCATCATCACTCTCTTGCTGGGTGCTGCTGCGTGCGATTAGGACTCGCTAAGCATGCTAGGCGGTACCTAATCGCGAGTCAACGCGGGAAGACCCGATGGACGGTCGTCCCTTCGAGCGAACAAGGAACATCACCTTCATCGATTGTGCCCGATGTAGTCGCCCTGCTGGAATACTTGAAATCTACAGGGCCTAGATTCGATACAGTTAATTTTGTTCGGACTCTCAAATCAGAATGGAGGACCCCCAACGTGATAAAAACCAACACTCGGCACATGCGACTACCTACTTCACCTGCAACGACTTGATGTAGCTCACCAGGCTCGAAATCCGCACGTACATGATGTCTGGGTCCGCATCCATCGTTCTAAACAGCGGGCCCCACACCGGCATTTCCGCATCACCGTGCACCGGAGACTTCACGCCGTTCCGCAGCACCTCCTGTACATAAAGGTCCGGGAATTTTCCGTCGTGGCGCTTGGCAAGCGTAGTCAGGTTTGCCGGCTTTTGTTTTAATGCGGACGCGGCCGGCCCATCTCCCTTCGCATCCTTGCCATGGCACACCGCGCAATAATCCTTGAACATGCCGGCCCCGGAAAGCGTAGCCGCCTGCTTCACCGGCTCCTTCTGAGCTTGCTTATCCTGCGCAAACGCCGTGTTGCCAAGACCCAAACACACGCCCAGCAGAAGCAAAATTTCGATTTGAAATCTCGTGCCGCGAGGCGTCTCGGAATGCGCCATGACCGACCTCCTTGCCACTTTTGCCGCGAATGTTTTGTCGTAGCCGGCGCTCGCCGCCGAATTGGCGATGCTAATGACCTTGATTCTCACCGCCTATTTTTGCGGCGGGCAGACTGCGAGATACATGTACGCATCAGCGGCTTCGTCTTGGCTAAGGTAGAAAAAGACCGGCATCCTGCCTCGGTACGGTGTTGCCGGCGTGCCCATGACGATCGGCGCACCGCTGGTAACCTTGCGCACGAAGTCAGGAAGGCCCACGCGCGTCGTCAGTGTTGCGAGCGGCGGGATCGTCCCTTCCATTATTTGCTGCGGATCCGGGTTGGGCCCTTGCGCGCTGTGACAAACGTGGCAGGTGGATTTCACGATGTGCTCTCCTACGCGGTAGGGCGATTCCTTTATAGCAATTTGATTCTTTTCTGCTCCGGGTACGCCGGAAAGTTCTTCGAGGTAAGCCAACAGAGAGCGAATTTCTAGCTCGCTCAGCGTCGGTGCCGGCATACGCTGTCCGCCACTGTGAAGCCGCTGCAGCAGCAGAATTTTGGATTCTTTAGCCATGGCTGTTACATCGGACCGGCTCATTTCGCGCCCGGATTTCTTCATGCGTTCCGTGGCGGCGGCCACGGAAGTTGACTGCACAGGCCCGGTAATGGAATTTATTTCCGGTGGCGCACCCTGGCCGGATTCTCCGTGGCATCCCCGGCAATTCACGCGATACAGGTCCGAACCGCTCAGTGTGACGGCTTGACTGGCGTAGCTAGGTGACAGCTTCAGTTGCCAGGGAGCAGATTCGTCTCCGGCGCCGGCCGGCGCCGGACCCAACTCCCAGGTCTTGCCCATGCTGGTTTCGGCGAACGAACTGTGCAGGTGACGGATCCAGCTTTCGCCCTCCACCGCCGTTATGGAAGCATCGCGATCAACGGCACTCTGAGCGAGCAATGGCCCAGCCAACGCGAACACCACGGCGACGCTCATCAGCTGCAGGTAGCGCATTTTCTTTGGTCGAGTGCAGCACTGCACGGAAAGGGGTAAACGGGACATATTTTGTTTGCGCGAAAGCTCGCCTTCCTAGTGTTGGAATCTTGTCCGATTCAGTAACATATGCGCGGCCCTTTCCTGGTTCGGCGCTCTACTTCTTCATGGCTAATTCTACGTTCGTGTCGCCAGCCGCTACCGTAATGGCTTGAGTGGTGGGTTTGCCTTCGGCGCTCCAGGTCTTCAGTGTGTACTTGCCCGGGGGCACGTCCTTGATGGTGAAGCTGCCGTCACTGCCGGTCAGCGCGAAGTACGGTGTGGGAACAACCACGACGTAACCAATCATGTCGGCATGCATATTGCACAGAAGCTGTGCCGCGCCGACGCTGTCGAACTGAAACGACTTCTTGTCGCCGGGCGATACGATGGTCAGGCTATGCCGCAATGCTTTGTTGCCGCCGATGGACGGCCAATAGACATTGTGAGGAACTTGATCGCTGTTCAAAAAATCCACGGTAGTGGAGCGCACGACAATCACGGTTTGCGGAACAAACTTCATGTTGCGCTGATCAACTGTTACGTGCTGGGCCGGCGGATCGAATTTCTTTCCCGGTATGGCGTCAATGTAAACAGCAACGTTCGCGGTCGAGCTCAATCCTTCCGCGGATACCTTGCCCTTGACGTCTCCTGCTTGCGCGGCACGTGCGCCGCAGAGTGAGCCTAAAAGAACAGCCAAGACGACCGCTCGCCTGGTAGGTTTCATCAAAGTGTCCCCCTGTTTAGAACTCTGGAAGCCGAGTCGCGCCGCACGTTGCACAGTATGCGAGTTGCTGGATGCACGCTGCCGTGACCTGCCGCACAATTAGCTGTGATGGCCGTCACACGTAGCTCCCTACGAGCTTAGCGACCAGGCTTCCGACCCTTTCCCCAAAGCTCGCAACTGCAATGGGCCGCGAGCCTGCGGCGCGGGTGCCCGTCACGAGGCTAGGTGATTCCCCTCACAGACAACGACACGTGGCCTGTCAGAAGCGTCAGGGGCGTAGTCTGTTCCGGTCTGTTAGAGGTATGAAATGCTGACGCTCTGTCAGGACCTGCGTTATAGCATGTGGACGTTCCTGAAGAGTCTCGGGTTCGCTATCGTCGCGGTGATCACGCTGGCCCTGGGCGCCATCAGTAGCACTCCCCACAGAAATCACGGCCACCACTCGTAGGATTATTCCGCGGAATGAATAGCTGCGACGTCGCATACTGACTCGCATGCTGCGCAATCGGTGCAGTCGTCGACTTTGACGACGAGAGAACCATCCTCTTTCTTCCCGTAATTCGAGCCGCTCGCCCACCCCGAGTTCGCTGGGGCGAATCTAGAGCGGGCGGGCGGCCGTTTGCTGCCATCGAACGCGGACTGATTCACATCCGACGTCGCAGTCATGCGCGTGCGGAATTGCGACGCGCCTCAGTTGCCTGGCCGCGGACCGTCAGGACCGGGCATGGTGCGTGGGAGATTACTTTGTGAGCGATAGCGATCGGCAGATGCGTGTCTGCTCCCGGGAAACCGTTGGGTTTGTGCATACCGAGAACGATCAGGTCGGCGCTGCTGCGCTTGGCGACTTCCAGAATCTTCTCGGCGGGTGAACCTTGTTCGACCACGAAACGCGGCTCGCACCAGAGTTCGGCTTCCCGTGGAACGAGGTTGCGCAGGTGTTGCTCGGTGGCCTGGACGAGTTCTCCGGGGAGCAGCAAATCGCCCGGCGCTTCGTTCGCGATAACGTGCATTAGTGTGAGACGCGCCTGGAATTCCTGCGCCAGAGAAATGGCGTGGGCCGCGGCAGCCACCGATTCAGGGCTGAAATCCGTGGCGTAAACGATCTCTGTGATCGCGCCGCCCCAGGCCGGACCTCCCGGAGTAAATGGGCCAACCGTCAAGACCGGGCAGGGAGCCTGCCGGAAAATTGCTTCGGCGACCGAGCCCAGGAAAAACTTCGCGACGCCGGAACGGCCGCGAGTGCCGAGCACAATCAGATCAATCTTGCTTTTTTCGACGATGTCCAACAGCGTGGAATAAAAGTCGCCTTCCTCAATGAGCACTTGCGGTTCGAGTCCGGGAAACGACTTGCGGATAGTTTCGCGCTGGTTTGTTGCTTCGGCTGCAGCGGCTTCTTCCAAGCCGGCCCAGGTGGCAGGCTCGCTCATTGGATTCACGACCGGTGTGCGCATGTGCAACGCAAAGACCTTGGCGCCGAAGCGCTTGGCTACTTCTGCCGTGTAGGGGATTGCGGCGTTCGCGGCTGATGAAAAATCGGTAAGGAAAAGGACATTCCGCAACTGAATTCGAGTGGTGGTGTCGAGCATTTTCATTTTGTGCCTCCTTGCTGCCTAATTTCGACTTCTATTTGGCCTGATCCCGATTGCAGTCTCGCAAGAAAGCGGTGGGGCGGCTGTGACAGCAGTCACATTTTCATGTGCGATGGGTCACCGCCGGCAAATGCGGGATAGCGCATGGTGCAGGCGGGAGGTGCATCATGGCGACCGCGGGAACCAAGACCGGGACCAAGTTCCGGAATATTCTCTTTCTCACAGATTTTTCAGGCCCGTCGGAGGCGGCGCTTTCGTTTGCGACTACGCTGGGCCGCGAGTATAGCGCGAGGGTGCACGCGCTGCATATTTTGCTGCCGACACCCTATCCTTACGCCTACGCTGCGCCTGGGTTTACCGCAGCCGCGCTGGAAGCCGAGGAGGAGCGTGCGCAGGCGGAAATGCAGAAGGTGGAGTCGCAACGGGAAGGCCTCGAGCACGAAACGATTGTGGAGAGAGGCATCAACGTCTGGCCGGGAGTAGAGCAGGCGATTCGGGACGGCGCGATAGATCTAATCATCGTCGGAACTCACGGCCGCACGAGCGCGGACAAGCTCATGCTGGGTTCCGTTGCGGAAGAGATCTTTCGGCGATCGTCGGTGCCAGTGCTGACCATTGGTCCCGGCGCGCGCAGCAGCGCGCACAAGGGCGGGCGGTTCCACCGCGTGTTGTTTGCGACGGATCTGACGCCAGAGTCGCTCGCGAGAGCGCCGTACGCCGTGTCGCTGGCGCGAGAAAATCAGGCGCACCTGTTATTGCTGCTGGTGATGCCGAAGCAAGAACATCTCAGTGCTGACGACAATAAGCGTCTTGAAGTCTGCGCAGCAGAGGCGATGCAGCGGCTTTACGAGATCGTCCCGGACGATGCGACGTTGGAATTCTCGCCGGAAGCGGTTCTGGAATACGGCGAGCCGGCGGAGCGCATCGTGGAACTCAGCAAGCAGAGAGAAGTGGATTTGATCGTGCTCGGCGTTCGCAACGCCAATCATATTGGCGCGGCAACACATTTGGAAGGCGCTATCGCGCATAAGGTGGTGGCGCATGCACCGTGCCCAGTGCTTACGGTGCGAGGTTAGGCGGTCCGTCGACGCGACGGTATCAAAGGCCGGCGGGCGCTTCTGCGACTCGCGTGCGACAGGCGGGGCCCTTGCGATGAGCCTTGGTTGAAGTTATCGTAGCGCGTCGCGGAACGCCAGCGAGCAGAAGAGATACGCCGAACGCACGCACGGCAGAGCGTCCTTCATGAACACAAGCACTTTTTCGGAATTCGCTGAGGCTTATGCCGGGAAAATGAATGTCACGATAATTAATCGCAGCGGCCTTCCCGCTTTTGCGGCGGCTCCGTAACAACGTTCAGATGTCGGCGTGTGAGTGACTTCACGGTAACGGTCCCAGCGATTCGGGAAATCAACGGCTTATTTCGCTTGCGCTGACTTGATGTAATCTTTCAGGTTTGTGATCCGCAATGTTACTTGAGTCTGGTCCAATCCTTCGCCGGCCTTAAAGGCCGACTCCCAGGTCGGCATCTCTGCCGGGCCATGCGCAGGCAGCACCACCCCATTCCGCAGCACGTTGATGA
Source organism: uncultured Acidobacteriota bacterium (assembly GCA_963786205.1). Taxonomy (GTDB): domain Bacteria; phylum Acidobacteriota; class Terriglobia; order Acidiferrales; family UBA7541; genus Palsa-295. The sequence continues at coordinate 481,873 of CAWAYG010000004.1, read as the reverse complement.
CATAGGCGTCTGGGAAGTTACCCCCGTTGCGTTGCGCTAGCTTGGTCAAGTCGGGCGGCTCATCTTGGAACGGTGGTGGAGCAGGGCCGTTACCTTTTAGATCGTTTCCATGGCATACGGCGCAATATCTCCGAAACAGGTACTCACCGGATGAGGGATTTTGTGCCGAAGCATTCTTGGCTGGCTGTTTTTCTGAGGGTTGGATTGACTGCAGTGATTCCAGGTACTTCACAAGATTATCGAGCCTGACATTTCCTCGGTCCACGTCGTCCTCGATTTGATGAAAGATAGGGCCCCATACGGGCATCTCTCGCGAGCCGTGCGACGCAATCATCCCCTCGCCCAGAATAATCCTTTGGATGCGTGCCACCGGAAACTTCCCTCCATTATTTTTCGCAATCACCGTCAAGTCCGGTACCGTCGCGTTCATCGCCGACGCCGCTGGCCCGTTCCCCTTGCCCTCTGGACCGTGGCACGACGCGCAGTACGCCCGGTACAAGTCCGGCCCATCTACCGAACGAATCAGCGGTGGCAACTGCTTCTCGGAATCCTGATGGGCCTGAGCAATCGGTGAATCCATCTGTGTTTGCGCTGCGATCCCGCCAGCCGCGGCCGCAATCACGGTGACATTTAAACACCACAAAGCGGCTCGAATTTTCATCACAGTCCTCCCACTAAAATCGACTCCTGGCAGATTTGGCTGAGCACTTCGCTTCGTGCCGCTAAACGTAGAGCGGGCTGAGAGACTTCGAACTGACTTGCGTTCAAGTGTTTGGTTTGTCCTGTCACCGGAAATGTCCTTTCCCAGTGCTTCAAGAGTCCGATACGGCGCTTATGGGATGGGGTGAGGAGCCATTTGCATAGACGCGCGACGACGCACCGAATCCGATTCGTCACGGTTTGATGGCAATTTTAATTACTCCGTCTCGCCGCTCTGCGAAAAGTTTGTAAGCCTTGGTAATCTCGTCGAGAGAGAAAGTGTGCGTTAGAAGCGGCGTCAAGTCCAGTTTTCCGTGCCGCACCAATTCCATCAAGCGTCGCATGCGTTCTTTACCGCCCGGACAAAGCGTGGTGATGATCTTCTGGTCGCCCAAGCCAGCGGCAAAGGGCTCGACCGGCACCGACAACTTGCCCGAATACACTCCCAAGCTCGATAGCGTGCCGCCCGCACGAAGAACGCGCAGAGCACTCTCGAACGTTGCTTGCGTTCCGAGGGCTTCGATAGCCACATCCACTCCCTCGCCGCCGGTGAGGCGGCGGATTTCGGCGATCGCGTCGATCTTGAGGTGATTGATAACCACGTCTGCGCCCATGCGCTTGGCCATCTCCGTGCGCACGGGATCGGATTCAACCGCGATGATCAGCGACGCACCCTTCAGCTTAGCGCCCGCCGTTGCGCAAAGGCCGATCGGCCCTTGGGCAAAGACAGCCACCGTGTCACCGATCTGCACGTCCGCGCTTTCCGCTGCAGAAATGCCCGTCGAGGCGATGTCCGCCAAGAGCACGACCTGCTCATCGCGCAGTTCATCAGGAATTTTCGCCAGGTTAGCCTGAGCATGCGGCACCAGCAGATATTCGGCTTGCGCACCGTTGATGCTATTGCCAAATTTCCAGCCGCCGATGGGGCCGCCGCATTGCGACCAACGTCCCCTGAGGCAAAAACCGCACTGGCCGCAGGGGGTAATCGCACCGACCAGCACACGGTCGCCAATCTGGTAGCCGCTGACTCCAACGCCTAATTCGTGGAGGACTCCCACTGGCTCGTGTCCGATGGTGAGGCCAGGCTCCACCGGATACTCGCCGTTGAGGATGTGGAGATCGGTCCCGCAAATCGTGGTTAGCGTCACACGAATTACCGCTTCGCCGGGTCCGGCCTTGGGAATCGGCACCTGCTCAATACTAATTTGACCGGTGCCGCGAAACACCAAAGCCTTCATCGTTGAAATAATCGGATTGGCCCGCGGAATGATTTCCTGAACTGTGCTGGACATGAAAACCTCCCAAGCTGCGTTCCTGCTGCAACCATGAATACCTCGTGGGTGGGTGGCCGGGATGTGACTCCGAATACCGGCGGTTGTGACACGCGTCACACAAACCCGCTGTCGTATGGAGGACTAAAGGCTCAGAACGGCGACAATCATTTCGAGGTCCTTACTGTTGCGAATCTTGAACCCGAATCTATCGGCGAGTGCGCGCATCGCCAGATTTTCGGGAAGGAGATTGGCGATGATCTTCCGAAGTTTTTCGTCTCGACCTATTTGAATCAGCCGCCGCACCAGTTCCGTGCCCAATCCGTGTCGTTGGTAGGGATCGCTGACTAGAACGGCCACTTCCGCTTCGTCCGCGCCGCGTGACTTGGTGAGGCGGCCGACCGCCAGAATCTGGCGCTCGCCGGTCGTGGGCGCAACGCGCTGAGCCACCAGCGCCATCTCCCGGTCATAGTCAATAAAACACTTACAAATCAGCCGCTCGTGGGCCACACGCGCGTTCAGGCTCTCCAAATGAAAGTAGCGCAGGAATACACTCTCGTCAGAAAGTGTTCCGTGAAATTTCACCATCATCGGTTCGTCTTCCGGCCCAATCGGGCGAATGAGCAGCTCGATTCCGCTTTTTGTTTTCCAAGGCGAAACGTATTGTGCCGGATACGGCCGGATGGCCGAACGGGGAAGGTCGTCGTCAACAACTTCTCGCGGGTAAACGACAATACGCGCATCCAGACCCAATATGCCGGTCGGCGACGCGAGAAGAGGATTGATGTCCAGTTCCTTGATCCGCCGCTGTTCCACCACCAGGCAGCTAACGCGCACGAGTATCTGTTCAAGCAGCTCCATGTTCACGGCGGCGCGTCCGCGAACTCCTTTGAGCGCTTCAAAGACGCGTGTTTGCTCCATCAGACGTTGCGCCAGAGTGGTATTCAGCGGCGGAAGCGCCAGAGCGCGGTCGCGATACACCTCCACCAGTTGCCCGCCGGAACCGAAAAGAATAACCGGGCCGAATTGCGGGTCCACGGAACTTCCCAGGATCAATTCGTAACCATCGAGGCGCACCATCGGCTGGACGGTTACGCCCAGGAAGGCCCCCGCGCCGACCTTCGAAGTTACCGCAGAGTGGATCGCTTGAAAGGCGATGCGAACCGCATCTTCATTCTCGAGGTTCAACTGCACACCGCCAACATCCGTTTTGTGCGTGATTGTTTCTGAGTGGACTTTCAGCACCACCGGAAAATTCAGCTTCTGCGCCGCGGCAACCGCCTCTTCCGCGCTTCGCGCCCAATAGGTCGGAACCGTTGGAATCCCGTACAGCGTCAGTATTTCTTTCGATTCGATTTCCGTTAACAGAGTGCGGCCCGCATTCGCCACGCGATGCAAAATCTCATCCACTTTCAGGCGGGTGGGCTCCCCCGCCTCTAGCTGGTCGGTTGCAACCGGAGTTTCATACAGGCCACGAATGTTATAGCTGTAGCGCCACATGTAGTTGAATGCGCGAGCCGCGGTGTCCGGATAGGCAAATGTAGGAATTCCGGCGCTGTTGAGAATGGCTTCGCCTTCCGCGACACTCTTTCCGCCCATCCAGCTCGCAAGCAGCGGCTTGTATTTGTTCTTCGCAAAAGGTTTCAAGCGCTCGGCGACCCGCGCTGGGTCGGTCATCCCTTGCGGAGCCAGTATCACCAGGAGGCCATCGCTATCGGGATTTTCCAACGCAATCTTGATTGCTTTGCAAAAGCGCTCCGGCTCCGCGTCGCCCAGAATATCGATGGGATTGTTATGGCTCCAATGCGGGGGCAGGATCTTATTCAGGGCATCCATGGTTAATTGCGACAAGGGGGCAAGTTTCCCGCCGGTCGCGATCAATGCATCGGTGGCCAGCACTCCGGGGCCGCCCGCATTCGTCAGGATCGTAAGCCGCGGCCCGCTGGGGCGCGGCTGCTTGCTAAGAACCTCGGCCATGTAAAACAAGTCCGATATGTTCTGCACGCGCAAGATGCCGCAGCGGCGGAAGGCGGCGTCGAACACCGCATCGCTGCCGGTGAGCGCGCCGGTGTGCGAACTGGCTGCGTGAGCCGCCGCCTCCGAGCGTCCAGCCTTGATGACGATGACCGGTTTTCGGAGGGCGACTTCGCGGACCGCGGAAAGAAAACCGCGTGCGTCGCCAATCGATTCCATGTACAGAAGAATGCTCTGCGTCTCCGGATCTTCACCGAAGAAAGAGATTAAATCGCCCCAACTCAGATCGAGCATCGAGCCGGTCGAAATAATCGCACTGAAACCGACTTCCTCCTGAAGACTCCAATCAAGAATCGCGGTTAGCAACGCCCCGCTTTGGCTGAGGAAAGCCACATTTCCGCGTCGCGCGATATCTCTCGCGAAAGTCGCGTTCAGCCCGTAAGCTGGATTCATCATGCCCAGGCAGTTGGGACCGAGCAATCGCAACGAACCTCGGCGCAATTCGGCTTGGATCTGCCTTTCCAACTCGATGCCTTCGGCTCCGCGTTCTTTGAAGCCGGCCGAAATCACGATGGCCGAGCGTGCTCCCGCATCCACACATTCGCGGATTACACCGGGAACAGACGGCGCGGGCGTAACCACAATCGCCAGGTCTACCTTCTCTGGAACAGCGGCGATATTCGCATGACAGCGAATGCCAAGAACTTCGGAGCGATGCGGATTGACGGCGTAAACCTTGCCGGGGAACTTTCCGTCAGTGAGATTAAACAGGACGGTGCGCCCGACACTTCCTTCGCGATCGGTGGCACCGATCAGAGCTACAGAGTTGGGCCTAAAGAAGGAATCGAGCGCGGTCCGCACGGTCACTTTTTTTGAGCACCTTAACCTTATTATAGGCGTCGTGCTGGGCGAATCTTACGAGAGACTCCCCCGCATTGCACGCGAACCTGACACTTCTACTTGCTGCGCACATACCTTTGCCTGTCCGCAGCCCAGAAAACGAAGCGGCTCTGCGTCGGGGGAGCCGCTCGTCGGTACGACTTTGAGCGATGTTACGCGCAGATATCAATCATGTTTTCCACGTTGGCCACGCCCGGTGCGGCCCAGGCAGCCCGCTCGGCTGCGTCCCGCTCGACCCTGGATCTTACCGCACCGCTCAATACAATCGTGGTGCCGCGGACTTCGACGGAAATCCTCTTGGCGTCCACTTCCGCGGTGCGCTCCAGCGCTTTAGTGATTTGATTCTTGACGTCCGCCGGTACAATGATTGGCTTCACGGCGATCCGATTCACAACACCTTTCACTCCGAGCAGTTTGCGAACGACTATTTCGGCCTCCGATTTTTGAAAGTGGCGCTCTACCGTCCCGTCGAGGGTGATCCATCCGTTTTCCACCAGAACCTTGAGCTGGCCATGCGGCACCGACGCATTCCATTCCAGAGTGTTCAGCGCGGCTCGTGCGATGTCTGCGTCGTCACGCTGGAAGGTTCCCGGGAGTTTCACCACGATCTCATCTGCAACGGCTCGCACTCCCTTGACGCGTTCGGCCGCGCGCTCGGCTGCCCACTTCTCGGGGAAGCTCCGCACTGTACCACTGAGCATGACCACGCCGGAGTCAACAGATGCGCCGATCTCCGCAGCATCAATGCTCGGTTCCCATGCAAGCTCGTCCATAACCTGTTGCTGCAACTCTTTGTCGATTCTCATTGTCGTCATCTCCTGTTTGTCGATTTTCCTGCCAAAGATTTTGTATGCACGCTCGGCGATTCTCGTTGCTAACTTCTCTCGTGTTGCCTCTGCGAAAAACAATTGCTTATGCGTTTGCCACTCACCACAGACCCGGGAGCGTGCGCGCCGCACACCACAGCAAGAAGATTGCGGTGACGATCGACGCCACCATCAAACCAGCAACAGCATCGGAGACAGTCCGCTGGAACAGCGCTCGGACTGTCATGACCGCCGCGACGATGACCCCGATAAAACCCAGATTGCGCGACACCAAATAGAAGAACCAGAGACCCGATTTGAAATAGGGCGCACCTCCTGCCAGACCCGCTGCCCCAAGGAATGCAAATAGAGCCGGCAATCCCAACAGCAGGGTCGTTAGAAACCATCCCAAGTCCGCCTTCGGATGATGCTCGATCGCCGCGTGGGTTCTCATTTGCTTCCTGCCTTGCTCCTGAGGCTTCATCCCGGAGCGTTGCTGCAATCGAAGGATCCCGCACAACTAGAAATTGCGAAGTGATTACGATCACAGGTCGCTGTGACGTGCGAAACCGTTCCGAGCGGGCGGCCAGTTGGAGAATTCGTGCTCGGAATCGTGCCAATAGTCCGCGTTTTGCGAACTGAAGGAAGAAGAAACACGTCAGGAGATAGCGGAAAGGCTAAAGGCGGCAAGCAGAGTGTGTTCGTGACTGCGCGGTAACTACGTGGTTGGTGTTATGAACCCTATCGTCCAAACGAGCGCGAATCAGCACGCCCGCACCTTCGCGGTATTCGAGGACGTAGCGCGCTCGGCAGGCGTCGCAAAGCCAAAGGTGCTGGACGGCATGCGTATCCGCGCCGGGATCGCCTTCCTCCTGGCTCTTGTGAAACCGGAAGAACTGTCCTTGGCGATAGTCGAACGCTTTGCCGCACTCTGGATTTGCGCATTTTGAGAGTATCATCAACCTCTTTTTGAGCAGATGCGCCTCCGGTTCATGTGTCAGCGCGTCTTGGCTCAATGTTTGTGGTGCTTGAGGGACTCCACTTGCCGCAGCCGCTTGGTGGCATCTTCCAGAGTCTCGTACCATCCCCCAAGGTTCTTCCCTCTGCTCGAGAGAACGTAATAGCCGCCCGCAACTCTCTTAATCATTAAACTCTCCCACTCACCGTGGTACAAAAACTCGGTCCGGTCAGACGGTTCCGAGCTTTCCCGCGTTCGAACCGAATTCAATTAACTGCGCATATTGCCAATTGTTTCGCCACATCCAGTACAACCGAACCGCGAGTTTTCTGGCCATGGCCACTTTAGCAATTCTTTTCTCTCGGCGCATCATCAGGTGCACATACCGACGTCGCCAGTCTAGGTGACACCGTGCGGCTGCGCAGCGCGTGTGGTTTCGCGAGCCGTTCGAGCGGGCTAATGTTGCGTATGAATTGCACCTTGTAGACACGTCTGATACGTTGTGCAAAGTTCAGCTTGCCGATCGAAGCAAGAGCCTGGCGAAGTCTCTTGAATTAGGTTGAGTGGTTTAATTGCCGCCGCGCGATTTCCACTACTAGTCCCACCACAGCATACGTGGCGACATTTGCGGCAAGAGCCGCATCGAGGCTAACGGGATAATGCGAGCCGAGCATCACAACGGGGCAGGTTAACCGCGCAAGAGCGGACACAATCGGTTCTATCAGGCGGTCTTTGCTGGCCACTAAGAAATAAACTGCCCACCCACTCGCAACGAGAAAGCCCGCCGCGGCCCAGATTGCAATTCGGTATCTCATGTTGCACCTCTCAAGTTCGTGTACCGAAAACATTTGAACGCTTTCCGTGCGCGCACGCAGTGACCTTCGTCACGATTCATGGTGACCACGGATACGGGATGCGGGTCCGCATGTGGCAAGACACGCGCTGGATCGCTACGCGTCCTATTCACAGCCTGCCGACGAAAAATCAAATGCCGAAGTCGCGCTTCTGCCCACCGACGACTCCCAGGAGATTGTCGGATTTTGGGTAGATGAAGAAAAGAGAACTCACCACCAAACGGATTTCCGCTGCCCCGTGTCCTACCTGCGGATCCGCGGCGAAGGAGGTTTGTCTTGCATTCAGGCGTACCGCACTCTCAAACGCGCCTGGATAGAAAGTTCGCCGCCTTGGAAGCTGCCGAGAGATAATCAGGCTAAGTCTTGGTACGTCGCGTTGGGACAAAACGAAATACATGAACCTCGGCACGCGGCGAAAATAAAAACCCTGATAATATTTCTTCATTGCGAGCGACTCCCATTTGGACGCGCCCGCAAAGTTAATTTCCAGACTCTTGTCTGGGGACTAAGCCTCGCCACCTTCGTCGCCCGGCTCGACGGCGCAGATGTGCCAAGTCTCATCTTCGGCATGGACGGCGCAAAACCACCGCCCGCAGATGCCGCAGTGGGACGTTGCAGTAGACTCGCAGTGCTCAGCCATGGGCGAAAACGCTTCACAGGACCATTCGAGGTTCCGGGCATCAGTGCGATTCGATTGTTGCAGCATATCCCCTCCGCTTGCGCGGAGTATACACCTGGCGGCTGTCGCGGGGCTGCCAGCGAGCGGTTGCCCGAAGTCCTGTGCAGTCGGGTAATCGGGAGCTAGAGACAAGAAAAAGAGAGACGTGCTCTGAGGTGATCTAAGCAGCGCAACAGAGTACATTGAATGGCCGAATATAAGCTTCGACATCTGCGGGATTACCAGCGATGTTCTCAACTCGAACGAGGAGTCATATCAACATGGGATACGATAAACACGGCAAACCAGAACGCAAATCAGGTCGAGCTGGATTTGTGGATGCCCGACTCGAAGAGCTGCGGCGTCGGTGGGAAAATGCAACGGACGAACGCGAGAAGAGTGAGGTATCCGAACAAATCCGCGAGTGGCAATCATTTAGACCAGAACGATCCGCACCTTCCGGCGGTAGACGATAGGAGTGCCTGGAGTTCCACGTCACGGTAGGTCCCGATTAGTCGTTACCCGGCATCTGGCGTACCGGTACCTCAAATACCCGATCACCGCGACGATCAGGCTTTGAGTCCGCCCGTCCGGTGGAAATCTGGTCGCGATAGGTAGGCACATCCCAGTGCAGCCCAAAACGTGTGTGGAAGAACGGGGGAAAATCCGCCACAGCCGCGCCAGCAAAATTATTTTTCTAGACAGCAGCACGGCGGATTCGTGCGGAGCGTTGCAATAATTTTCGAACCGCATCCTTGTGACTTTTTAGCCCGCAAGGACACAAGTCGTTCAGAAACTGCGCGAGCTCTTCTTTTGTTTGATCCTCTAATCCTGGCGCTTTTGCAATCCGTTGTAAGCCCGCGTGGAGGATGTTGAGGTTCGGCTTTGAAAGAAATTCGGCTATAAGTCTGGAATCGAATTCGATGCGAATGATTATCGTGAAATGACGGATCGCTGCGACTGCGCAAGCGCTCTCCGACGATTTGGGCAAGAGGTATCCGGAGGAAAGCATCGTGCAGTCCAATTGACCGCCAGCCTTCCGCCAAACCTGCGCTGCACAAGGAACATGTTGCATTGCGAGACCGTACATGATGACTGACAAAAGTTTTGTGACAGCCTCACAATTCTTCGTGATGCCCGCCATACGCAGTCGGGATTTTGGTGTTGCTCCGAGGTTGGAAGGGGTATCTTAGCCGCCGGCCATCTTCTCAAGGCCCGCTTTGTTGCGGACGATGAGAGTTGAGCCCTTAACCTGCACGATTTCTTTTCTCTTGAAATCCGCGAAAAGTCTGCTGACTGTCTCGCGAGATGCGCCGATTATCTGAGCGATTTCCTCATGAGTTAAGGTCAATTTTGCTTTGATCTCGGCGTTTCCGTCGCCATGGCTGGTGCACCAGTCGAGCAGAAACCGCGCCAGTTTTTCGGCAGCGGAATGCGACAGGCCGATGGAGCGCATTTCCGCCACGGCCGCATGGTAGGTTTCGCCCAATTGTTGGGCTACGCGCAGGGAAACCTCGCCATGCTCACGGAGAAAGTTCAGAAAATCCGCACGCGTAATAAAATTCGCCTGCGTGGGCTCGAGCACTTCCGCCGTGAGTTCATACGGTTTCCCGGTAACCGTCGCTGGCAATCCCAGTACTTCTCCGGTTTCCGATATGCGCACGATCAGTGTGCGTCCATCAATCGAAGTCGTCGAAAGCTTCACGCGTCCGGCGCACAGAATGAAGACCCCTCGCGGAGCTTGCGCTTCCACAAATAGCGTCGCTCCTTTGGGATAAGAAGCGGCCGACGTAATCGCTGCGAGACGCTGCAGGGCAGCTGGAGGGAGATTGCAGAAGAGCCGGTCCTCGCGGTGCGGGCAAGTAACGCAGTTCTCGATGATTTCGAGGCCGTAGGGTGCGCGCATAAATTCTGTCTGGCGGCGATTGTACTCCGCTTTTCCACGCGCAACAATTCTGAACTGGCTGGTCATAGGTCGAGCGGTTCGCTGTCTCTCTCCACGCTTTTCTGCGCTAGTGTGGCTCGACTCTGCCGACCTGCGAGTGACCGTTGTCACAGTGGTACGTGACCGGCGTCACCGCATGGCCTGCCGGCTTCGTGGATAGTCGAAGCTGCGGGAGGCGGTCATGCACACAGACGAACGAGATCTTTTGGACGTTTTGAAATTCGAATTGGAATTCCTGGAGAAGGGCGGGTACGGGCGTTCGCCGCGCGAAGCGTGGCGGCCCCAGTTTATCTTCGAGGATTCTCCCACCTGCATGAATTACGACAGCAAGGAGAACCCGCAGCCGTGCAGTCATTGCGTCTTGATGCAACTGGTGCCACCCGAGTTCCGTTCTGCGAAAACTCCCTGCCGCCACATTCCGCTGAACGAAGCGGGAGAAGCCTTGGACACATTGTACCGCTACGATGATCAACCAGAGATCGAAGAGTCGGTGGGAGACTGGCTACGGCGGACAATCGCGAAGCTACAAGAAACTCGCAGGGTGGCTCAGCTCGATTCCAATCGGCATGTTCCTGCGCCCGACGGCGTCGAAATGCAGGTCACTCCGCTGTTTCAGAAGTTTCATCCCAAGTGTGCCAACCCGGCGTGCGCAACGGCTTTTCACTGGCTCGGCGGTGGCAAATTCTTCCGCTTCCGGCCCGGTGAAGTTCTCGAAGCCACGGATCACTGTGCACAGGATGGTTCGGGAAATCTGCACGGCGTGAAGCATTTCTGGTTGTGCGAACGATGCTCCCACATCTTCACCTTGGTACACGACACGCAGCGCGGAATATTCCTCCAGCTACAACGCCCAGAACTGCCTCTGGCCGACGCTCGCAAAGAGTTGCCTGCAACATTTCACGTCTGACGCCTACCGAATTGTCGGACACCAGAGACTGACAACGTTCCGGCAGCCGAACTGCACTTCCATCCACGCGAGGTTAAGCGGTGATTTTTTCCACACCGTGTACTTCAGCGTCGTCAATGCGCCTGCGGCATCGGGGCTGCCAAGCTCTTGGTATTCGCGGGCGGCTCCTGTCGAGCCGGAAAGATGCCACTCACACGCACAAATGGCGGCCGGCATAACGCCGTGTGATATCCCGCGCATCCGCGTCAGTGAGATTCAGGACCGCCGTTAACGCCGTGGGGTCGCTGCTCGTCCGGAGTTGGAAGCCGAAGCGATTTGCCAGAGCCCGCATCCCAAAATTCTCAGGGAGAAAGTTGGCAATGATTTCTTCCATGTCTTCGTCGCGAGCCACCTGAATCAACCGCCGTACCAGTTCGGTGCCCAGTCCGAGCCGCTGGTAGGAATCACTCACCAAAACGGTCATCTCGGCTTTCCTGCCAGTGGGCATGTTGCTCAGGCGCCCGATGGCGAGAATCTCGTGTCGGCCAGTGTCCGGGTCCGTGAGAACGGCAACCAGTGCCATCCCTTCGCTGGAGTCAATGCAACATCTCCGGATCAACCGCTCGTGCGCTATCCGCGTGCGCAGACTTTCCGGCCGACGATAGCGTAGATAGACGCTTTGTTCAGAAAGAGTTTTGTGAAACTCCACCAGCAACGGTTCGTCCTCGGGACGAATCGGCCGAAACAAAATCTCCTCGCCGTTTTTCATCCTCCATCGCGAAACGTATTGCGCTGGGTATCTATGGATACCCCAGTGGGGAATGCGATAGCCTGCAGCCTCTCGGCGATAAATTGCAATTCGCGCATCAAGCGCCCGCGGGTGGTCAAGTAGCTTTGAGTAAATATGCATTTTTTCATCCTCCCATCCGAATTTTCCCGCCGGTGCTCAGCCGCGCACCGTAAGAACCGGGCATTCTGCGTGAGCGACGATCTTATGCGCGGTCGCCACCGGCAGATGTGTCGCCGCGCCGGGGAATCCGCTCGGACGACGCACTCCCAGCACGATGAGGTCCGCCTTTCTCTGCTTGGCAACTTCCAAAATCTTCTCGGCCGCTGGCCCGCGTTCCACCGCAAAATGCGGCTCACACCACATTTCGGCTTCCGGCGGGACAAACTTACGCAAAAGGCGCCCGGCCGATCCCACCAGTTCCGCCGCATGGACTAGATCACCGGGTTTTTCTTCTGCGATGACGTGCAAGAGCGTCAAATGTGCCTGAAATTCTTGCGCCAGAGAGACAGCGAACGCGGCCGCACCTGCGGAGGCGGGGCTGAAATCGGTGGCGCAAAGGATCTCGGTAAACTCTCCTCGCTGCGGCTTTGCATGCGAATGCGGGCCGATGGTCAGTACCGCGCACGGAGCTTCACGAAAAATCTCTTCCGCCTTGGAGCCCAGAAAAAATTTCGCTGCGCCGGACCGTCCCCGCGTGCCAAGCACGATCAAATCGACTGCCTGCTTCTCGATAGTGGATTTCAAGATTTGCCAGAAATCGCCCTCTCCGATCATCACTTCCGGCTTGATTCCTGGGAAAGCCGCAAGCAATGCTTGTGTCTGAGCAGCCGCTTCGGCCATCGCAGCCCTTTCAAGCACCGGCCAGGTGGCCCGATCGGTCATGGGATGAATGACTGGCGGCCTCACGTGCAAGGCGTGCAACCGAGCGCCGAAGCGCCGCACAATCTCCGCTACGTAGGGAATGGCGGCGTCCGCCTCTCGAGAAAAATCCGTAGGATAAAGCACATTTTTGATCTCAACTTGGGCTCGGGTTTCAAGGGCTTTCATGGTCCACCTCCTGCACTTACGTAGTTAGCTCCTGCCACCCGCGCGCCGCTGTGATGGTGGTCACACTCTCTGGTGCCGGCGGTCACCGCGTATCGAGCTCGCGTGGCTTATCCTTCGCCCCAGGGAGGATTGACATGTCAACGACCGTTAGCGCACCGTCGAAAGTGAAAAACATTCTCTATCTGACTGATTTTTCAGAGCCTTCCGAAGCAGCGCTTTCATTTGCAACCATGCTGGGCCGTGGCTACGCAGCTAAGGTTCACGCGCTGCACGTATTGATGCCTACACCCTTCGGGTATATGACACCTGGGCTGACGACTGTGGCGCTCGAAGCCGAGGAGGAAAATGCGCAGGCAGAAATGCAAAAGGTAGAGTCCGGGCTGGCAGGCTTGGAGCACAAAACTTTGGTGGAAAGAGGAATCGAGATTTGGCCCGCGGTGCGGAGAGCGATCGAAGATGACGATGTTGATCTGATTGTTCTGGGAACGCATGGCCGTACCGGAGCGGAAAAGCTGCTTCTTGGTTCCGTCGCCGAGGAAATCTTCCGGCGCTCGCCCGTTCCGGTACTCACCATCGGCCCCGGCGTGCGCAGGAGCGTTCACAACGGCGGCCGGTTCCGTCGCGTGCTCTTCGCTACAGATTTTAGTCCCGAGTCGCTCGCGGGAGCGCCCTACGCCGTCTCTCTCGCGCAGGAAAACCAGGCTCGGCTGCTCTTACTGCTTGTCATGCGCAAGCCCTCGCCTGCCAATGTGGATGAGACGAGGCTCTTCGAGATGTCCGCGGCCGAGGCCATGCATCGCCTCTACGAGATCGTTCCAAGGGACGCACACCTCGATCGCCCGCCGGAAGTCGCTGTTGAATATGGTGAGCCAGCGGACCGCGTGGTCGAATTCGCCAGACAGCGCGGCGCCGATTTGATCGTGATGGGTGTTCGCAGCGCCGCGGGACGCATCGGCGCCGCCACTCACCTGGAGCGAGCGACCGCACATAAGATCGTCGCGCACGCGCCATGCCCAGTCCTCACCGTGCGTGGCTAGCGAACGAACGGGGCTGGACCAGTGCATCCTGGCGCGGAGATGATCCTGAAGAAAATGGGTCAAGCCTCACCTGTGCGCCTTTGCACCGTGTGACGCAGGCACGCGGCAGGGCGCGGGCATTCCGCCTTCAGAGGCCCACGAATATCGGATGGATACCCACATTCCGCGGATGTTTCACTCCTGAGAGAGCGCTCACCACCGACTGAATCCTGCTCATCTCGACCTCAGCGCAGGGCGTAAGAACTCAAGACTTTCATGTAGTTGACTCGCTCGAAAACATCCGGGCGGGACGCAGAGTGGTGGCTCATGCTGCCGCGCATTTGGCGGATCGATTCGTACTCGTGTTCTTCCATCCACCTTCTGAGATCTCCGAGCACGAGGGCGGCGTGCTCGATCCCCTTCCGCAAAAGCGCTGAAGTCATCATCGCCACATTCGCTCCAGCCATGATGGCCTTGAGCACGTCTCCGGCGTTGTGTACTCCGCCAGTTACGGCGAGGCTAGATCTGACCCTCCCGTAGAGAATCGCGATCCAGTGGAGACGCAGCAGCAACTCCTGCGAATTGCTCAGCGTTAAACACGGCACAACCTCAAGCGATTCCAGATCGAATTCCGGCTGGTAAAACCGATTGAACAATACCAGTGCGTCCGCGCCGGCCTCATCCAAGCGTTGCGCCACATAGGGAATGGCGGTGAAAAACTGGGAGAGCTTTACGGCCACCGGAATCGTCACACCCGCCTTCACGCTGCTGACGAGTTCGCAGTAACCCTGCTCCACTTGTGAACTGCTGACCTTCGGATCTGTCACCAGACCGTAGAGGTTCAATTCGATGGCATCCGCTCCGGCTTCTTGCATGAGGCCAGCGTAGCGGACCCATCCACCTTCAGAAACGCCATTCAGGCTGGCGATCACGGGAATCGCAAGAGCTTTCTTACTGCGGCGGATCAGCTCGAGGTAGCCTTCGGGCCCCAAGTTGTAGGTTTGCAGCGACGGGAAATAATTCAGAGATTCCGCGAAACTCTCATCTCCGCGCGAAAGATCCGAATCGAGCGCTTGGCTATCCAGCTGCAATTGCTCCTCAAAAAGGGATGGGAGCACGACAGCCGCGATTCCGGCATCCTCCATGCGTCGAAGATTGTCTACCGACTCACAGAGAGGCGAAGCGGATGCTACGATCGGCGATTTGAGGGTCAAACCGAGATAACGAGTGCTGATGTCTATCATATTTCAGCTCCTTTCCCGGAGATCGGCGAAGGGGCCGTTTTGATTTCACTTTGGGTTGTGACCGGCGGTTCAGTGGTTCCTGCCATCGCGGCCCGATTCGAGTAAATTCGCCATTGTCTGTCCACATCGTCCTGCGCCAATTTCAACAGGTCCTTGGCTACTTCTGGATTGCTGCGTGCGAGCATGGTGTACCGCGCTTCCTGCGAGGTGTACTGCTTCAGAGGAATCTGCGGCGCTTTGGAATCGAGCAGAAAGGGATTCTTGCCTTCCAAACGCAGCGCGGGATTGTACCGAATCAGCGGCCAGTAGCCTGAATTCACGGCGGCCTTCTGCTGTTCCAGACCAAACGCCATGTCGTACCCGTGGGCGATGCAATGGCTGTAGGCGATGATCAGCGAAGGTCCATCGTAGGCTTCCGCCTCGAGGAAAGCCTTGACCGTGTGCGTGTCGCTGCCGCCCATGGCCACACGAGCAACATAAACGGATCCATAGCTGATGGCTTCCATCGCCAGATCTTTCTTCGAGGTCTTCTTGCCGCCCGTCGCGAACTTCGCAATCGCAGCACGTGGAGTGGCTTTGGACATTTGTCCGCCCGTGTTCGAGTAAACCTCGGTATCGAGCACCAGTACGTTCACGTTCGCACCAGAACTGAGAACGTGGTCGAGGCCGCCGAATCCAATGTCGTACGCCCAACCGTCGCCTCCCACCATCCAGACACTTTTCCGTACCAGCGCGTCGGCGACAGCCAGCAGATTACGGGCAAGCGGCGACTGCAAGTGCGCGAGTCTGGTCTTGAGTTCAGCGACGCGAACGCGCTGCTCCGCAATTTCCCGCTCGCTGGTTTGATTGGGGATTAACAAGCCGCTGACCAGAGTCTCTCCCAACTGTGGTGCGAACTCACGCACGAGTTCGCGCGCGTATTCAGCCTGTTTGTCCACGGCGAGCCGCAATCCGAGCCCGAATTCAGCGTTGTCCTCAAAAAGGGAGTTAGACCATGCCGGCCCTCGGCCCTGTGGATTCACCGTGTAGGGAGTTGTCGGCAAATTGCCCCCGTAAATCGAGGAGCATCCGGTGGCGTTCGCAATAAGAAGCCGATCGCCGAATAGCTGGGTGAGAAGCTTGATGTACGGCGTTTCGCCACAGCCGGAACAGGCGCCCGAAAATTCGAACAGAGGCTGAAGGAGCTGCGCATCTTTCACTTGGCCATGGGAGAGACGATCGCGATCGAACTCCGGCAGGCCAAGGAAAAACTTCCAGTTGATACTTTCGGATTCGCGCAGAGGCGGCTGCGCTTCCATATTGATGGCCTTGTGCTTTGACTCGCTCTTGCTCTTGGCCGGACACGCTTCGACGCACAGCCGGCATCCCGTGCAGTCTTCGGGCGAAACCTGCAATGTGTAGCGGAAAGTCTCGAAATCACGCCATCGCGGCTTCGCCGATTTGAACGAAGCGGGCGCACTCGAAAGGCTCGAGGAATCGTAAACTTTTGCGCGGATTACGGCATGAGGACAAACCAGCACGCATTTTCCACATTGAATGCAAAGATCTTGGTCCCACACCGGAATTTGTTGCGCGATGTTGCGCTTCTCCCATTGAGCCGTCCCCGTCGGAAAAGTTCCATCCACCGGCAGCGCGCTGACGGGCAAATTGTCACCACGCCCCGAGATGATCGTGCCGAGAACGTCGCGAACGAACCTGGGAGCACTATGCGGCACGGCCGGAAGCACATTGAATCCGCTGGTGACTTGATTCGGAGCTACGACGGGATGCAAATGGGCCAAGGCATGATCGACCGCCGCAAAATTCTTCTCGACCACCGCATCTCCGCGCTTGCCGTAAGTATCGCGGATCGCTTTTTTGATCGCATCAATCGCTTGGTCTCGCGGCAGTACGCCGCTGATCGCAAAAAAGCAAGTTTGCATGATGGTGTTGATTCGACTTCCCATGTCCGTATCGCGAGCCACCGCATAACCGTCAATGACAAAAAACTTCAGTTGCTTCTGGATGATCGTTTGCTGCACCGCCCGCGGCAGGTGATTCCAAACCTCTCCCGGGCCAAACGGAGAGTTCAGCAGGAACGTGGCACCGGGCTCCGCCGCAGCGAGAACTTCCATACGCTCCAAGAACTGGAACTGGTGGCATGCGACGAAGGTGGCCTTGCTGATTAGATATGACGACCGGATGGGCTGCAGCCCGAAACGAAGGTGCGAAACAGTGACCGAACCGGCCTTCTTCGAGTCGTAAACAAAGTAGCCCTGCGCGTAATTGTCGGTGTGTTTCCCAATGATCTTGATGGAGTTCTTGTTCGCACCAACGGTACCGTCCGACCCGAGGCCATAGAAAAGCGCCCGGACGGTTCGCGGATCTTCGGTGGAAAACTCGGGATCGTAGTGAAGACTGGTGTGCGTGACGTCGTCGTGAATGCCGATTGTGAAATGGTTCTTGGGAACAGCTTCTTTCATCTCATCGAAGACACTTTTTGCCATCGCCGGCGTGAACTCCTTGGACGAAAGGCCATAACGACCGCCGATTATGCGTGGGCTGCGCTGTCCGCTCTCGGGCCCAGATTCGTGGAGAGCCGTCAAAACGTCGAGATAGAGAGGCTCACCCAAACTGCCAGGCTCCTTCGTGCGGTCGAGCACGGCGATCTGGGCCGTCGTTTTCGGCAGGGCTGCCACAAAGGCCCCCGCGTGGAACGGCCGGAAGAGCCGGACCTTGAGCAAACCAACCTTCTCTCTTTTCTGGAACAAGTACTCCACTGTTTCTTCTACGGCGCCGGCGCCGGAGCCCATCATGACGATGACGCGCTCGGCGTCTGGCGCGCCTACGTAATCGAAGAGGTGATAGCTTCTGCCCGTTCTTGCGGCGAACCGGCTCATCACGTCCTGCACGATAGTGGGGCAGGCCTGATAGAAGGGATTACTGGCCTCGCGAGCCTGAAAAAACACGTCGGGGTTCTGCGCGGTTCCGCGAAGAACGGGGCGGTCGGGCGACAAAGCGCGTTCGCGATGTTGCAATACGTATCTCTCGTCAATCATCGTTCGCAGGTCCTCGTCGCCAAGTGGCGTAATCTTGTTCACTTCGTGCGACGTGCGGAATCCGTCGAAAAAGTGTAGAAAGGGAATCCGCGATTGCAAGGTGGCGGCCTGCGCGATGAGCGCAAAATCGGAAGCCTCCTGAACGGAATTGGAAGCAAGCATCGCAAAACCGGTGGCGCGCGTGGCCATCACGTCGCTGTGATCGCCAAAAATGGAAAGCGCGTGCGTGGCCACCGTGCGCGCCGCTACATGAATTACCACTGGAGTGAGTTCCCCCGCAATCTTGTACATATTGGGGATCATCAGCAGAAGGCCTTGCGACGCGGTAAACGTCGTTCCCAGAGCACCTGCTTGAAGCGCTCCGTGCAGGGCGCCAGCCGCCCCACCTTCACTCTGCATCTCAATAACGGTTGGGACGGTGCCCCAGATGTTCTTGCGACCCTCTTGCTGCCATTGATCGGCCCACTCGCCCATAGCCGAGGAAGGAGTAATCGGATAGATCGCGATCACTTCATTGAGACGATACGCAACGGATGCCGCAGCTTCGTTTCCGTCCAGAATTGCCGTGGGTATTGTCATGTCCGCCCTCTCGCAAGCTCGCAGGAATGGTTCACCTTCAAGTCACACGCGCACTCCTAGCCGCGTCACTGCAGGTTGAAATGAACCTTTACTTCCATCTCGATAGAAACTGGTTGCCCATTGAGGCGGGTCGGCTCGTATTTCCATTTCTCAACAGCCTGCAGCGCCGCCCCGACCAACAATCCGGGTCCGCTCACAACGTGGGCTTGCACAACATTTCCCTCCTCGTCGATGATGGCATCAATGACGACGACGCCTTCGACCTTAGCCACCTTGGCGACGGCCGGATATTTCACCTCTGCTGAGTATGTTTGTCTGGGAGGCTCTACCTTGCCGCCCACGCGAATAACTCGCTTTGCCGGAGGCGGAGGAGGAGCAACCGAAACCACCGGGCTCGCACTACCGCCGATGATGCCTCCGAGAACTCCGCCGAGTGTGCCGCCGGGGACGCCGCCTGGCACCCCACCTACGACTCCGCCTTCCGCCTCGGGCGGAAGGGGCGCTTCCTTTATCATGGCGATGTTTTTCGGAACCACGCTCGGCGCCATCATCTTTCCTCCCTGAACCAGGCGGGTCACGGACTTCATCGCCCGTTGTACTTGGGGAGCAGCAGCGGGTGGAGGAGGCGGGCCCGGAGGTGCCGGTTCGGCTAGCCATGTATTCTGAAATGCCTTCAAATCGATTGCGTCGGTGAAATACAATGGCGCAATAATCAGAGCTGCGATCACAACGGCTTGAAACAGCGCAGCACCAACCCATTCGAGAGGATTCCGGTGCTTGAACTCGGACGGGAGTTCGAGCATAGCCTTCATGAACGTATCCACTGCTTGCGGCCCAGGCGACTGTTCGAAGCGCGCGGGCTTGCAATCGTCGTTCGGATATGCGACGGGGATTGCTAGTGAGTGAGTAACCATGGCGCTTGCCTCCTTTTGGCACATCGCCCGCCCGACCGTGACCCCTCGCGCTTCGTTTCTGCGGATCAAAGAGGCCCTTCTCGTGCCGGGCCCTTCCATTCCTTTGTAACTCGAGAACCATCTGGAATGCCGCGACACACGTCACGAGAGGATGTGACCAGCGTCACACATCAAGGAGGAAGGGTGAATTGCTCACAACCGAAAGCAACCACACCCGTGCAGACGATTGCTGCCATTTCTTCGATGTAGCTGTTCAGGAGGTTGTAGTATGGAACACGTTCGTATTCCGAAGCGTACAGAGACAGATGTGACGTTCGAGCTCGTCCACTTGGCAGCGATAAGCTCCGACACGCAAAGGAGGATGCCGGACATGTTGATGAGTGAAATGACCAGAGATGAGTGCCGCGACCTGGTGACGCGACTGGGTTTCGGCAGGCTCGCGTGTGCTCACCAAAACCAGCCGTACATTGTCCCGATCTACTTCGCCTATGAGCCCGACCACCTCTACGGCTTCACAACCTTGGGAAGGAAGGTGGAGTGGATGCGTTCGAATCCCCTGGTTTGTGTGGAGGTTGACGAAGTCCTCAGCCATTTCCGCTGGTCGAGCGTCGTTGTGCTTGGACGCTATGAGGAACTTCCGGACACGCCCGAATACGCCGGCGTGCGACTCCAAGCCCAGGTTCGGCTTGAAAGAAGGGCCTTATGGTGGCAAACAGCGTATGCGGCAAGTCAAGTCCGCGGCGAACCCGACTCGACCCAGGCAGTCTTCTATTGCATCCACGTCGAGGAGATGACTGGACGGAGGGCTACCTCAGATCCCGTGGAATCGGCAATCGGACTTTCGGGCGCGGCACGCCCGGCGCGCGAAGAATGATCGAGATCGCACGAGGAACGACGGCATGGCCCAGCTCAGCTTCGGTGGCCATGCAGGAGCGCGAAATAGCACACAATTATGCTGAAGACATAAAGTGCAATTCCTGCGATCAAGCCGGCTGGCACACTAACCGCATGGCCAATCCAGACCGCGGCCACGGCACCGACGAGGATCGAGACCAACACAGAAAAGTTGATCGCGAGGTAGTCGATGATATCGTTGGCTTCGTGCTTCATTCCGAAGAATGCGAACTTGAAGGCCGTCTCTGGGAATTTCATGGCCGCCCTCCCGTATGCTAAGAACAACGCCGTTGGAGAGGGGATCAAATACATCCCCTCTCCAAAAGGGCGTTGACGCACCTTAACGCGCCGCTACCGTGGCGAACTTCTGGAACGCAGGAAGTGTTGCGTACTTCACTTCGTACGTCTTCACCACCGGTGAACCCTCGACGTACTTGTTCAGGATCCTGACGACTTCGGGATAGAACTCGCGGTTGTAAATCTCGGCAAATTCCTTGTTCTCCCACAGGCTGATCGCGACCATTTCCGCCTTTTCGGGTGTGACGAACAGCATCTCATCGAGGAAACCCTTCTGCCTGCGAAGCAACGGAAGAACTTCCTTTTCGAACACTTGCGGAATCTCTGAAATCCAATTCTTTTTGATCTGTACTGTAATGTGTCGGCTATACATAAAGCCTCCTTGCTGAGCGTAGCCCGATTCCCTGCGATCCTTCATGGTTTCGTGGGAACCCGCTTGCTTGCGCTCTACAGGACACATTTGTATATATTCCCGCACAGGTTCGCGGTGACCTGTGTCACGGTTCATTGTGACCGCGAATACGCGCTGCGGATTCGCATCTCGAAGCGCGCGTCACGCGGAGGGAGCGCCGGCGTGGAAAGCAGTGGCGACGTGGAGCCTGCCTCAGTTTACCGGAGCGTATGCGGAATTCGCCATTGGGGTTGTGAACATGGTGACCCAGAGATCAACGGCCATGAGCAACGTGGAAGCTGTTACTGTTCCGGTCGTCGCCGTAACTGCCTGGCAAATGCTGTTCGACTATGCAAAAGCCGAGGCAGGCCAGACGGTGCTCATCCATGGGGCAGCCGGGAACGTCGGTGCCTATGCCGTGCAACTTGCGAGCCACGCCGGCCTTAATGTGATTGCGACAGCCTCCGCGAACGATGTTTCGTCCGTGAAAAGTCTCGGAGCTCAGGAAGTCTTGGATTACCGCGCGTCGAACCTTGAATACGAAGTCTCCAACGTGGACATTGTCGTAGACACCGTGGGGGAAGAAACGCGCGTGAGGTCAATAAGTGTTTTGAGGCCAGGTGGCTTCCTGGTCTCGGTGGTCACTCCCTTTCCTAAGAATCAAACAAGTCCGGGCATTCGCTCGGCATTTTTCATCGTGAAGGTGACAACAGCAAGGCTGAACGCGCTTACAGAGATGCTTGATCATCGTAAGCTTTCCACGCAAGTCGGAACCGTATTGACGCTGGAGCAAGTGCGAATTGGGCATGCGACGCTTGCCGGAGCTCCGCACGCCGGCCGCGAAATCCTCTTATGCGTGAACACCGCCGCGAAGCAACTGTCTCCGATGCAGACCCAGCCAGGAAGCGACGATCCCGGTAAGTCCTCGTAAGCTCAGACCGCGTCTTTGACGCGTCGCTAGTGCCAGAAACTTGGAGAGATTCGTTTTTTGATTCGACAGGAGTTATGAGCCAAGGTTCTGGAGAGTCGCGTCGTGGCGATCAACTCCGATTAATTGGAACCCGGCCCTGCTTAGGAAATGAATAACCACTAGCGTTTATCGTTAGGAATCTTCCAACGAACGTCAATTTGCCGGAGTATGTCATTTTTACAAGTTGGCATTCCTTAGTCTGATCGCATGGGCCTGCAAATCGCTTGGCTCGCTTTTCCTTTTTGAAGTCCCCCTGAGTCGCCGTATGATTCGCCCAACGCATTGTCCCTGCAACTTGGAAAGGAACAAGATCTCTAGAGAGAGACCTCGGCTCAATGGGTGAAAAGCAAAATCGTTTCATGGATCGTCTTCCTCTCTTCCAAGGATTGCGCCCTTTTCAGTGGTCAGCGGTATCGAAGAATCTCCTCGCCGGATTTACGCTTGCGGCCACGAACATTCCGCAGTCACTTGGCTACACCAAGATTGCTGGCACTCCCATCGTCACGGGCCTCTATGCTCTTCTTCTTCCCCTCGTCGCGTTCTCCCTATTTGGTTCTTCGCGGTTTCTCGTGGTGGCTGCGGATTCCGCCACGGCCGCCATACTTGCGGGCGGCCTCGCGGGGTTGGCTCCCATCGCCGGCGCCCACTACATCGCCTTGGCGAGTTTGGTGGCCCTGCTGACCAGCATCTTCCTTCTCGTTGCGCGCCTGCTCAAGCTTGGCTTCCTTGCTGATTTTCTCTCTCAAACGGTTCTCCTCGGTTTTCTAACGGGCGTCGGCTTTCAAGTCGGCATTGCGGTTCTTGGTGAAATGCTTGGGATCAACATTCACAACCGACGTACTCCTCTTCAATTCCTCGAAGTGCTTCGCTCGCTGCGGGATACTCAACTCCTCACGACGGGGATTTCATTTGCCGTTGTAGTCGGTATTCTCCTCTTCCATCGCTTTGCTCCAAGGTTGCCGGGGTCTCTCTTTGCAGTTGCAGGGGCGATGGTGGCGAGCGCCATCTTTCACTGGGCGCAGCGGGGCGTGGCCATTCTCGGCCCCGTGCCCGGCGGTTTGCCTCACTTGGGTTTTCATGATTTGATTTGGAGAGACGCGGAAAAACTAATCCCCGTGTCCCTCTCCTGTTTCGTCATGATCGTCGCGCAGAGCGCCGCGACAGCCCGCGCATATGCCTCTCGCCATCGCCAGCAACTCGACGAGAACAGTGATTTGGTGGGCCTCTCTGCCGCCAATGCCGCCGCAGCTTTCAGCGGCACCTTCGTTGTGAATGGAAGTCCTACGCAGACCGCTATGGTCGAAAGCTCTGGGGGCACCAACCAATTGGCGCACCTCGCCACTGCTGGCGTCGTTGCCCTGGTCCTGCTTTTCTTAACCGCTCCACTGCAGTTTCTTCCGCAATGTGTTCTCGGGGCTGTCGTGTTTACCATCGCGCTGCGTCTGGTCGATCTCCGGGCTCTAAGCGCCATGCGGCGCGAGAGTCCGGGTGAATTCGGGCTGGCCGTTACAACCGCCGTGGTTGTTGTTTTCGTTGGCGTGGAACAGGGCATTCTCCTTGCAATGATCTTGTCGCTTTTTCGCATTGTCCATCACAGCTACCGTCCGCACACTGCCGTGCTGGAAGAGGCTCGCGACGGAATCTGGAAGCTAGATGCAGTGGTTCCCGGCGCGATTACCGAGCCGGGCATAGTCTGCTATCGATTCGGCGCGCCCCTGTTCTACGCCAACGCCAATCGTTTTTCCGAGGAAGTGCGGATGCTGGTCAGTTCGGCACCATCGCCATTACACTGGTTGATCGTTGACGCTGGGGCCATTACGAACGTGGACTTTTCGGCCGCTCGCGTCGTCTGCGAAATCCAAAAGGACCTTGCCGCTCACGGCACGGGTCTTGTCTTTGCTCACGTTCAGTCCGATCTCAGGCCTGATCTGGATCGCCATCACCTGACCGAAGCCATTGGTCCCACTCGCATTTTTGATACCCTACGCGAAGCCCTCGGCGCGCTTCGGCGCGCGGGATCTCCTCCTGGTCCCTGAACGGGAAAATAGCTGCTGCCCATCAGGGCTGCGACACTCGTCAATAGATCCCCTTAGGAAAATGGATAACCACAAGCGCGCGAATCGCCTCTCGATCAGCGGCAAGGTGCCAGCCTCGATGGACGGAGTTCCCCAGGCTGCTCGCCGTTCGAGGCGGGCGTGGGATCTGGGCCGTCAGACGAGAACAGCTTGAACAGGACGGCGTGGGCTAGCAGGGGCCGGCAGCTTTGGATAGCCCACATAGAAAACAAAAGTCGGCCGCC
The DNA here is from genome assembly GCA_963786205.1 of uncultured Acidobacteriota bacterium. Lineage (GTDB taxonomy): Bacteria > Acidobacteriota > Terriglobia > Acidiferrales > UBA7541 > Palsa-295. The sequence goes on along the minus strand of CAWAYG010000004.1, from coordinate 457,443 downwards.
ATGTGGGATCTGCGCTGATTTCATTGAGCAGCGCGGCGCGAGAGGCCGGGTATTATTTTTGTTATCGTTTTACCAGAGAGGGTAGTGATCTCAGAGACGTAAGATCGCCGGAGATGAAGTATGTCACAAGGTGCCCTGCGGTAGGCGCTGCGCTCGTGGGCCGGACCCGTTCCGACTTTCGTTCGGGGGTAGCTGAGTTTTCAGCAGCGCCAACGCGAATAATCTGTCCTTTGCCGCACTTCCGACTCGCTGTCCGGAATCATACAGATCGCGGGCAACAGGAGCACTCAGTTGCGGTTCTCGTGATGTGGCGCGGCGGCAAAGACGAGAGACGCCAAATAGAGTAAGACTCCCAAGCCAATCAAAGAAGCCGCGACGAAGGCGAACAGGACGAACGATAGCGGATGAAACCACAGCAGACTCACAATCTCGAGCACCAACCCCACGATAACCAAAGCACTGGAAACCTGCAGCAGGCGCCGAATTCCGATTTCGCTGAGGTTCATTGCGCCGGCCTCCAGAACTTCGCGTGGCTGAGATTTGCAATATCGTGGGCGGTATCGTGGCAGCCGCTGGTTAGGCAGGACGTCTCATTCGATTTGAGTGAATCCATCATCGCGGCATGCACTGGATTCTCTTCAAAACTGCGGGCGTCCAAGTGACAGTGCAAGCATTGGGCGTTCTTAAATCCGCCTGGCATGCGAATCGCCGCCGGGTCCGGCGGGGTACTCACGTATTGCACGTAAATTCGCTTCAAGCCCTGCAGTTTGTCGTTCAACGGGCCGTAGATGGTGTAGTCCGCGTGGCACGAAATGCAGGCCATCTCGGCCGGCACCCGGTGGTTCTGGAAATGTTGGGCGGGAATATGATTGGGGTCATCCACATAGAGGCTTTGTCCATAGGGAATCATGACGTGGCATGAAACGCAGAATCGAGTCTGTTCGGAGCGCTGCACGTGCGTGTTCATCCCTCCCACAATGCACAGAGCCGGAAGCACACACAGGCCAATGAAAGCCACTATCTTCCAGCCTGTGGCACTCGTCAGAGAAGGCCGAATCAGAAAGATAGAGGCCAGTACGATGCTGAGTGCAATTTGACAAATCAGAATCCCAATCAACGGGTCTCCTTCTGCTCTCTCTTTGAATACGGGTCGCAGTAATTTCCATCCCGGAACGGCCGGCTACTTCTTCGCCAGTCCGCGGATGTAGGCAACCAGCCCCTTAATTTGGTCGTCCGTCAGCTTGCCCTTATACGCGGGCATCTTGCCCTTGCCGTTGGTCACAATTTCGGTGAGCTGAGCGTCGGTTTGACTCTGCACATCTGGCGAACTTAGATCTCGCAACTTCATGGCTTTGCCCGTTGCTGTACTACCTGCTCCATCCGCTCCATGACACATCGCGCACTTGGCCTTGAAGGTGCTCGCGCTGTCATCCGCACGCACCAAGGCGACGAAAAAGAACGCAAACATCAGCACGACAAATATCCTTTGCGCGATCCGTAGCACGAAAGAGTTCATGAGGCACTATCTCCTTTTTTTGACGAACACACATGAATGTTGCGCTACCCCCACAGCCCGGATTAAAACGAATACCGGAGCGAGAATGTGGCATTGTTGCCGTTAAAGTCCTGTGACTGGATAGCTGCGAGTCCAAACGGGCTCGTGTTCCCCGTCTGGTTGAATCCGTAATAATTCCAGGATGTGATATAGCTGAACCCACGATAGACGTTGATTGTCAGCGTCGCGTAAGGTCTTTGATAGTTGAAATCAAGCGTGCCGGAAGGCATCAGTGGATTCAGGAAAATCGTATTCCCGCGAACAAAGCTGGCACCGTAACCGACTGCCGCCGTCACCCGCTTCATTGGTTTCCAGATCACCGCAGCGTGAGCAAAATAATCGGTGCTGTTGTAAGTCGAGAGCGCGCCGAGGGGCGAAGGCGAGCCCGCAATCGGGCACGCCGTCCCGGTGGGCAGCTGCGGGACGCCCGGGGGAAATGCGGAGACAGTTACGTTGGTAGGCGGGGGCGCAGGGTTTGCTGCGGTAATGGAATACGCGAAACAGATTAACGTCTGCGTATAGACGTTCCAGTAGTTGAAGCCAAAATCGACAGACAGGCGCTGATTCGGCATCAGCATCGCGGAGACGCTGTAGGAATGGTCGTGCTCTATGTTGTTCACGGTTGTGACGTTGTCGCGGTTATTGTGAATCTCAACAGCGCCCGCCAGATTCGCCCACGGCCGCGGCTTGTAACTCACTTGGATCTGATAGGACTGCACTTGCCGGGGATCGATCCGCGTGAAGGATTGGTCGTTGTAGCCGAATTCAAAATCCCCGGTGATGCGCAGAGCATCGATGGGACGCGCCACGATGCCCAAGAGCAACGCATTCTCGTTGATCGTGGTGATATTGCGAGAGGTATCGTTGCCCGCCTCCGGAATGGGGTTCGTGGGTGAACCCTCGACAATCGCACCAGCCATCGGACCGGTGGTGAGCAATGTGCAACCGGCGGGCAGCGCGCCAGCGACCAGCGCGCAATCACCGCGCGCCGCAAGAAAAAGGTTTCCCGCGTTCCCGGTAGCGCCGCCCGGAAAATAAAACTCCCCGGTATCAAAGGTCTGGGCCGCACTGGCGATAGTACGGTTGGTGTAGAGATAACCGATGCTGCCGCTGTACCGTCTGTTGAAGTCGTATTGCGCTTCGATGGTATTGGACTTGATGTTCTGCGCCAGGAACTGCGACGCGATCTCGTGGGTGATGTCCGCGGCGGAACTGGAGGTGTGCTGCGGGCAACTCGCCTGATTGTAAGGCGCGGCCGGACAGTTCGTGGAATTAAACGCCCCTGGTGAGAGCAACATGCCCACCACGCCCGGAGCCGGCGAAGGCGTTCCGAATATTGTGGTGTCAGCCGTGTCCCACACTCCAGGGATGCGCCAATTGTCGTAGCGGAACATGTCGAGGATGCGCAGCTTGTCGTTCACGGCGTACACGCCCGACCAATTCGCATTAACGGAAACACGCTTGGTATTGATCGGCCCGCCCGCCGTTGTGCCACGCACTGCTGTTCGCGCCGTCCAGCCGTTCATTACTTCGTCGAGATCTGAGAAATGATAATCGCTGCTGCTGTAGCCCACCGAGCCGGACATTTCGAAATTCTTGAAATAGTTCGATTGAAACCGAAACCGTTCGGTCGGCATGAAGTTCCGCGGATTTCCCACCTGGCTGTAGGACAAGAACCCGTTGCAGGTCGGTGTGGCTGTATTCGTTGTGCCGGTCACGACAGGAGTAGCGCAGGGGAACGTCTCGGCGGGCGTTTGCGTGCTCCAAATGTTGCCCAGGTCCACAGGCGTCCCCGCCGGAGTGCCTTGGCCGGGGACGGTTCCGAGAACGAAACCGAAATTCCCGGGATTAACGGCGGGGTTATCGCTGATCACATTGTCTTGCCGGTAGTAGCTCAGGAATTCATCAAACGAAAGCGTGGTGCGCGGCAAAACGTGCACATCCACTCCCACGCGATAAGCGTTGGTCGTGTAACTGTTGGCCTGATTGAATGCCGAAATCGTGCCGGAGTCCGTCGTAAACAGGCTCGGCCCTTCATCGCGATTGCGCGAATAACCCAAACGCAAGCTCACCTTCGCTTGCGGCAGCAAGGTGAGATCGTAGTCCTGCATGCGGCGCACCAGATCCAGATCATGGAGGGAATTGTTTTGCGCCACGGCGGGGTTTGAGCAGAACGCTGGAGCTCCCTGCGGAAAAGCAGCGGTAGGCGGACCGACGAAACATCCCGTCGTCAAAGAACCTGCCGGATTCAATGCGGCCGGGTTATATGGATTGGCGGAAAGATTATAGTCCCAGAAGTTCTTGTCGCGTCGGAACAGCATCCGGAAGTCGTACCATTTATTTTTTTCAATGCGCAGGCGGGTGACGTCGTTGGGATCCCCGCCATATCCGAAGCTGCTCAAGCTCAGGGTGTCGAAGAAGAAACCATGGTGGTCGAGCGAGCGCATCTCGAAGTCGAAATTGAAAAGACGAAGTCCGGAACCGAGATTCTCAAACGTATCGTAGGTGTTCTGATTGCCCGTGACCTCGTTCAAGCGATAGCCGAACTCGATGGTCGAATGGATATTGTAATCACCCGAATTAATTCCTTTCGATTCTCCGGAATTATCTTGAGCGCCCGCCGAAGGCGAAAGAAAGAGCGCTGCCATAAAGATGATGAAAGAGATTGAGCGAATTCCCTGGAAACCTCTCATGGTTTATCTCTCCCCCAGCAAAAAAGCTCTTTCCCGTCTCTCTTTCATATTTGGTTTGCCCGCGTTCTCCTGGACTAAAGCCGCGCGCCCGGCGCGGGCTACTTAAAGAAAGTCGGATCGAAGTTCGAGCCGTGAACTTGCGAATGGCACAGCACGCAGGACTGGAAAAAGCTCGCCTGGTTGTGGAACGAAGGCGCTCCTGGCGCGCCGCTGAAGCTGGACTGTGTGTGGCACTGCAGGCACAGGAGGTTTACGTTGCTCAGCTTCAACATGTGCGGATTCGGTCCGCCGTGCACCAGGTGGCAGGACTGGCAGCCGTCAATCTTCACCGGCTGGTGTTCGAACACGAACGGTCCTTGCTTGTCTGTGTGGCACGTGAAGCAGACCTGATCCTGCGAGGACGAAGTGCGCACCTGCTTGGGCTTCACGGTGCCGTGCGGATTGTGGCAATCGCTGCACTGGATCAGTCCCTCATTCACCCTGTGGTGGAAAGGCATATCGAATTCGGCTTTTTTCGCCAGGTGGCAGGAATAGCAAAGCTCGGGCTGGGACCGCACGAGCATGAAGTCTGAATCTTTACCGTGGTGCGGCGAATGGCAGGAAACGCAACTCACCTCGTTCTTCGCGTGTTCGGAGTTGATGGCGTTCATGTGCTCCGTGCCACCGGCGTGGCAGCCCAGGCAACGCGCGTCGATTTCTTTCACTGAGGCTTTCTCGAAGAGGAAAAGTTTCGAAGTATCGGCGGGGTCCGCAACGTGGCTCGCGGCGGCGCCATGGCAATCCTCGCAGCCGTGCTTGGCGATGCCCCCTTCCTTATATGTCTGTTTCCAATGTGGGCTTTTTTCCCAGCCGTTGTAAATCTCCTCGTGGCAGGTCTTGCAGCTCTCCGCGCCCGCGTAATCAGAGGCATTCGACGCGACCCCTGCTTTTTGTTCCTGTACCGAGGTTGCAACTATGCCGGCGGCACCTGCGGGGAGCTTCGCCGGCGTCTGTGCCAAAACGGGAAGCGACCATAGCCCTAACACCATCGCCAGTTTTGCGGCTCTCAACGCACCGAACTGTGACATAGGACTCCCTCAAGAACTTCCATCAGCAAGCGATCTATATCAACATGGCCGGATATTAGTACAGAGATGATTAACGGTTAGTGACGGCCGTCACACTTGTGTGTGACCGACGTCACGAGATCGCTATCTCATTCCCAAACGAAATTAGAAAGCGTTAGAACAGCGGATGAATTGCAGGTTAAGGACCATTCTTGAGCGTTCCCAAATGGGAATAAACTATCCCCTATAACGTCTCAAGATTATTTTCCTCACCGTCTCGCCACTTCGCCCAGCATGACATCCAACCGCCACTTGACGCACCGCGCTAGATTAATTTTCCCTGAAAAAGTGAAAAATGATACGGCGAGCCGAACCGGCGAAACAGTGCAAAAATGCACACTTTAAAAAAGTTTCACAAGCCGATAACGTAGCGAACGTTCGCATCCCGTCACTCTCCTTCTCCTCGTCTCCGGCACTGTCCCGAACTGGTTTTGAAATGCCGCCGAGCCGATCCCGATAAGACTCTGTGACTCACGTCACACGGAACTGTGCCGTTTGGCACATAAAGCTACGTCGACCGGCGTTACAGTCGTCACATTTCGCGCAACAAGGAGATTCGATATGGCAAACAAGAAAACCATGAAAGCCGCGGTCGTCGAAAAATTCGGCCAGCCGTTGGTGGTGCGAGAGGTACCAATCCCGACGCCTGGGCCAGGTCAGGCCCTGGTCGAGGTGTATGCGAGTGGAGTATGTCACACCGACCTGCATGCCGCGGATGGCGACTGGCCAATCAAGCCCACCCCGCCGTTTATTCCGGGCCATGAAGGAGCAGGGATCGTCGTAGCTCTCGGGCCGGGAGTTACTCACCTAAAGGAGGGCGACCGAGTCGGAACCGCGTGGCTGTTTAGCGCGTGTGGGCATTGTGATTATTGTCTCGCTGGATGGGAAACCCTCTGCCCCGAACAGCAAAACTCCGGCTATTCGGTGAACGGTAGTTTTGCGGAGTATGCTCTGGGCCAAGCAGATTATTTGGGTCGCCTACCCAAGAATATTTCTTTCGTCGATGCGGCGCCGATCCTCTGCGCGGGCGTCACCACTTATAAAGGATTGAAAATGACCGAGGCCCGGCCCGGCGAATGGGTGGTGATCTCGGGAATAGGCGGATTGGGCCACATCGCCGTTCAGTACGCGAAAGCCATGGGCCTGCACGTCGCGGCGGTGGACCTGGGTCCAGAAAAGATGGCTCTCGCGCGCAAGCTCGGAGCCGAAATCACCATTGACGCGAAAAACCAGGATCCTCCGAAGGAAATCCAGAAGCAAATTGGCGGAGCGCATGGAGTACTGGTCACGGCTGTTTCACCGATCGCCTTCAAACAAGCGGTCGGCATGCTGCGTCGCGGCGGCACTTGCGTGCTGAACGGTCTGCCACCAGGGGAATTCCCCGTCTCGATTTTCGAGGTCGTGCTGAACGGCTATACGATACGCGGCTCCATCGTGGGCACCCGCTTGGACCTCCAAGAGTCGCTCACCTTTGCCGGAGAAGGCAAAGTGAAGGCAACCATCGAGACCTTACCGCTGGAATCGATCAACGACGTGTTCAGCCGCCTGAAGAAGGGACAAGTGAATGGACGGGTTGTACTCGGTCTTAAGGAGGAAGCCTCCGGCAAAGTGGTGATGGGACGGCTCGCGAGTTGATACGGCCTGCACCGAGCGTCAATGTGAACGGTCAAGCGCAGCACCGGAAATACTCGTTATCCTCGCCAAGGTCGAGCGTTTGATGCTCCGTTGCCGGCGGGGTATGATTTCGCCTGGAGGATTTGAATGGTCATCGGCGAAAAGGTGAAAGTCTTGAGTGAGCAGAAAAATATGTCTCAAGGCGACATCGAAAAGCGTACGGGAATTCTGCGCTGTTATATATCAAGAGTCGAGAACGGCCACACGGTACCTTCAATTGACACGTTAGAGAAGTGGGCCCGAGCGTTGGAAGTCCCAATGTATCGCCTCTTCACGGACGAGGACCACGTGAAGACGCCGAATATACCTGCAGAACCCTTACAGACTCGGAGGGTGAAGTCGAAACAGAACCGTGAGCTTCAGACTTTCGCCAAGTATCTGTCTCGTATGGACGATAGGGACCGCGGGCTTCTGATTCACATGGCTTCGAAAATGGCGAGCCGGGCTTAGAATTCACACCCTGCGGCCGTGGTTCACCGCGTCCGTACCCGAAAACAGATGCCAGAGCGGCTCCAGCTCGCACTCGCGGAGGATTTTAGCGGCACGTCCACGATACATTCTACGGGACAGGGACCGGGTTGGAATGGAGTGGTTTCCAGCCGAAACCAAGGATCATATCCGCGACCGGACGATAGTCTGGTCGGCGTCGGGGCTCAAATTTCAGGAAATGCAGTGCTACCAGCGAGCACTTGCCAACCGATGGGCGGATTTGGCTCAGATCACAGCTGCAAAACGCTAGCCCAGCTGCGCACGATTGTCCGCATTCTCACCGAGAGAGGAACTCAAGCATTTCGCGCTAATGAATCCTTGGTACGCGTCGCCTGAATCTTCCTGCGCACCGCCTCAATCTCTATCGCAAACACGACTATAATCATTCCGGCCATAGTCTTGCCGGAAAGGATCGCGTTCGATTCATGACACCCAAAAAGCCCGTTTCGCTCGACAATGCCTATTCTGAATTCGTATCGCAGCTTGTCGGTTTACTCGAGCAGGCTCGGCGGAATTCGGCGCGTTCGGTCAACGCCATCATGACGGCAACCTATTGGGAGATTGGGCGCCGGATTGTGGAACAGGAGCAACGCGGGCAAAGGCGGGCAAAGGCGGGCCCAGTACGGAAAGGCCTTGCTTCACCGCTTGCTTGGCTGCGGATCTCACTTCGCGCTTTGGAAAAGGCTTCTCCGAACGCAACCTGCTGGCCATGCGAGAGTTCTACCGGGCCTGGTCGATTCCGCAGACAGTGTCTGCGGAATCGATCGAACCGGGCCAGACCGGGGATACACAGGAGAATCCGCAGACGCCGCCTGCGAAATCCGCAGGCCTGGCCTGGCCGTCTCCGTTTCCCCTCCCGTGGTCTCATTACGTCCGCCTCCTCTCGGTCAACAACCGGCAAGCTCGCACATTTTACGAAGCCGAAGCTCTGCGCGGTGGCTGGTCGGTTCGACAACTCGACCGCCAGATCGCTACCCAGTTCTTCGAGCGCACCCAGCTATCGCGCAACAAGGCGGCGCTTCTTCGCCGGGGCCAGTCGGCTGATCCGGCCGAGCTGTTGACCCCGGAGCAGGAGATCAAAGACCCGATTGTTTTGGAGTTCCTCGGACTCAAAGATGAATACTCCGAAAACGCTCTGGAAGAAGCCCTGATTCACCGTTTGGAAGAATTCCTCCTCGAACTCGGCAGTGATTTCGCCTTTCTCGCGCGGCAAAGACGCTTGCGCGTGGGCGACGAGTGGTACCGCATCGACTTGCTCTTCTTTCATCGCCGACTGCGCCGCCTGGTCATTATTGATTTGAAGATCGGAAAATTCAGCCATGCCGATGCCGGACAGATGAACCTCTATCTGAACTACGCCCGGGAGCATTGGACGCTGGCCGATGAGAATCCGCCGCTCGGATTAATCCTGTGCTCAGAAAAAAACGAAGCGGTCGCGCACTACGCCCTCGGGAACCTCAACAACAAGGTTCTCTCCAGCCAATACAAGCTTGCCCTGCCCGGCGAGAAGGAACTTGCGCGGGAGATCGCCAAGACTCGGAAAGCGTTGCTCGAGCAAACACGGAGAACTACGTAAGCAGCACAGCGCTTCGCTCGACTGCTCCTCAAAAATTCCTTCCTGCCTCTCGCTAGAAAACGAGTTCAACTGCCCTTCCTGGCCAAACCCTGCGCCTGATCCGCCCGCTTCTTCTTTCAAGGCTCTCCGCTGCGCTCCGATGAACGCCCACCCCGCGGCTTTGACAGCGCGGGCGGACAGGCGCGTTCCCCCGCCACGAAGGGCATTTGCTTTCGAGTGCGCGGCTCCCCGCCGCGCCTCTGCGAAGCAAAGGCCAAATCCCGAAAAGGAGAAATCAAGTTATGAAAAGAATCACCCACCATCCCTGGTTTGACCTGGGCCGCCTCGTCGCCACGGGGGGCGCGCTGGCTGCGCTCGAAAAGACCCGGCAGAACGCGGTGGAGTTTCTCGCACGCCACGTGACGGGCGATTGGGGAGAACTCCCCGTGGAAGATAGGGCCGAAAACTCTCTCAGCTTGCAACACGGCTTCCGTCTTCTGAGCAGCTGCCGCACGGCGGCGGGCGACAAGCTATGGGTCATCACCGAAGCCGACCGCTCCTCGACCACCCTCCTACTTCCCGACGAATATTGATCCACAGAAAAAAAGTGTCTCGCGCGGGCCGTGTCTCTGGCACGGCTCGCATTCTCAACTCACCTGTCGGATGCGGGTCTTCAATACCACGGGCGATCTCTTCTGACGTGCTGCGAACTTGTCCGCCCTCTCGCGGTCGAGGTAGACGCGCCCGAACGTCTCGTGGTCGGTATACGTCGCAGTCACGAGCCAGTGATGATGTTTGCGGCGGCGGTCTTGCTTGTAGTTCGTGGCCTTCAATTTGCGTATGGAATCTCTCCCCGCAGATTCTCTATCGCACTGCGGTTTCAACGCAGAAAATGTCACTTTCCTCTGATTCACTCGTGCGATTCAGCCAGGCGCATGGCCACGCCCGTGACCCGGCCGACAATATCCGCCTCTCGCGGATACGGAAACTGGCGAATCTCGCATCGCGAGTTGGGATACGGAACTGCCAGCAGATGACCTTCGCGGACCTCGCACCAGCTGCAAATATATTCATCCCGCAGCTCGATGAAGTAGATGGGACGCTCGTATTCGTTCGCCCATTTGACAGGAAGTACCTTTCGTTGACTCCCGTCAATCTGCACGATCGAACCGGGACGGATGAGGGGCCACATGGTGAAATCGGTTAAGCCAATCACGCCGTAAACATTCTTGCGGGGATCCAAGTGCTGAATCAGGCGGACGGGGATATCACCCCAGATTTCCACGAGGCGCGATAAAAGGTTCGTTTTGTCCAGACGCAAATCGGGACGGGAACGCAAGGGTACGACCACGGTCTCTCCCTCGTCTCCACTCGCTTGGGGAATCAGTTGAGTTGTGGGTAGGCCAAACAGCGCCTGGTCGCGGCCGAGGTCGCTCACATTTACGCCGAAGTATGAAACGATGTTGCTCCAAGGCGTCTGATAGATCGTTTCGAGAGTGTAGATTTTGTAGATGCTCGGAGTGAACGATTTGTTTTCGATGTTGTTCAACCATCCGCGCGAGACGACGTAGTCGGGATTCTGTTTTTCGGCTGCAAGTTTCCGGCTTCTCGCTTCGACATCGCGCAGCGTTAGGCGCAAGCGACGTCGAAGCGCTTTGAGCTTTGCGCCAGGTGAACTGCCTGGAGGAGCCTGATCCATTATTACCTAGACTAAGTGAACAGATTGTCAACGTACATAGAATAAAACGGTTACTTCTACCCTTGCAGTAATTTGCTTGCTGTCCTTGATCCCAGACGTGTCCGCTGTCCTGAACTCCAGCCACCGCAAACGTTTTTCGCAAGAGTAGCCCTCCTTCGCCTTTACTCGGCCCGACGAAGTCCGAGAACCCTTCTTGTCACTTCGTTTCGAGAGAAGGCATGCCATTCGAGAACGCTGCTCAATCGATTGCCGGGCGCACACGTTCGATACTGGCCGTACGGGGGTTGTCTCTGTCCGATGTGGCACGCGCCTCGCGCACCCTGTTTCGCGGAGATGTTCGCTTTCACATTCCTCCCAACCTTTACCACGCACTGGACCGCCGGGGCTTCAGCCCCAGCATCCAACATCTCTTCGCACTCAGCCGCGTTTCGGACTATCGCTTAGTCGATTGGCTGGCGGTTTTCGGTGTCGTGCTCGACGATATTCCCCGCCTACAGGCCACACTTCCATCTCGGTCGACGGCGCTCATCGACGAGAACGCCTACGATGATCAATCGCGGGTTCTCTGGTTTCAGCAGACGGCACTCGTCCCCGCCCCCGGTTCCATACATCCGCTGCAGGAGTGGCTTCGGATCGGACCCCCGCGACGCCGTGCCGCGAGGAATTGCAGCCCCGATTCGGAGTTCGTCTACGCGAAAGTCGGATGCTATGACGCATTCGCGTTTCCCGAACTCTTGCCGGGAAGTATCGTGCGCGTCGCGAAGCACAAGCCGCTGGATACGCCGCAAGGATCGATCGGCCCGACCGGATCGCTCTTCCTGGTGGAACATGGCAGGGGATTCGCTTGCACGCGGCTTTATGTCACGGAGGGAAATCGAGTCGTATTGTGTCCCACCCACCTCCCGTTTGCCCACGTGGAACTGGAACTCGAAAGGGATGTTCGCATCGTCGGCGCCGTGGACTTCGAATTCCGGCCGACGGCAGTTCCCGTGTGCGCGAAGGTCGCCCGCGACCTGGCCCGGTTTTGGGTTCCCGCACCGCTCGAAAACGGACCGAGTGAATTGCGCTTGGACTACCTTCTCCGGCGGGCCAGGCAGCGGTCCCGTCTTACCTTTCGCGAAGCATCGGCCAAGAGCGGCCTCATCGCACGCGCCCTGGGTAATGAAGAATTCTTTTGCGCGGCGGGCTCTCTCTCCGACTACGAAACCGCAACACAGGCGCCCCGCCACGTGCACAAGATATTTTCCCTTTGCGTTTTGTATTCACTCAGCGCCTGGGAGTTCCTGGGGGCCATGGGACTGCGCCCGTCCGACGCGGGCAAGCAAGCAATGCCTGACGAGCTGCTGGGACGAGCCAAACCACTCCATCTCGCATCGACAACGGAAGAGGACCATGCTGCACCTTCGCAAACCGGACCAGCAGTGGCGGAGTTTCCCTACTTTTTCAGTGCGGCCGTGGCCGACCTTCTGAATTTGCCGCATCTGTCCATTCGCGACATCTTCTGGGTCCAAGAGCCGCGAGAATCTTTTCATCCGTATCTGCGGGACGCGGCCGCGCTCATTGTCGATCGGCGGAAGAAGCGAATTACGTCGTACCGCACACTCCCCCTATGGGCGCAGCCGTCCTACATCCTCATGGGCCGCGATGGCACGTACGCATGCACATCTTGCGGCTCGGATGGCAGGACACTCGTCATGCGCCCTTTCTCGAATGGGTTCAAACGACCTGTACGGTTGCGTCGTCCCGAAGAGGTGGAAGTCATTGGAAGAGTCGTCGGCATGCTTCGCAAGCCTTCCGGTCGCGAACTGCTCGGACATTAGTATGTTTCGCGCGACACCTATTGCAACAACCCGTGAATCATTGGCAAGACACGCCCTTGAACGTTCCCAGAGTGAGATCGCGAACAATTCTCCACATCAGTGGCCTCGCGACCTTCGAACTGCCAGAGTCGTCCTGGCGGGCAATCCTATGTTGACGATTTCACGATCGGCACGTCTGTCAAAGTCATCCGACGGCGGCATCTTGCTCGATGTGGACCGTGGGCTTGTCTTCAGCCTCAACCCGGTTGGAATTCGCATCGTCGAACTTCTGCAACACAAGAACGACGCGACGCACCTTGCCAATGCCATCAGTCAGGAATTCCGGATTTCGCAGGAGATCGCGAGCAATGACGTGGCCGACTTCCTGACCGCATTGCGAGAACTCGATTTGCTGAACGACACCTGTCAAAGCAGTCCAACGGACCATGGTGCTTGATGCTCTCGAAACTTCGCGACGAACGGGAATCTTGGGGCATTCTCGTCGTCTCACCTGACGGAGAACAAATTCTGCTTCACCGGGAGGGAGAAAACTTCACTCTTCCACGCGTTGAGATTCCTAGATACGAACGCGTCGCAGCGAATCTCAATCGCACCGTACAGCAAGACCTTGGAATCCCGGTAATTTCTTTGTATCCCATCGTTCCAGCCGGCTGCGGCGACTTGGCCGGCGCTCGTTATCATGCTGTCGCTGCGATTCCGAAGAACGACGATCTGCCCCGCGCAGGCGCATGGAAATTTATGTCCTCCCTGTCGGCGGAGTCTTTTCCTTGCGAACTTGATTATTGGGCGATCCACGCCTTCCGCACAGGGCTGGAACGGCAGGAAGGCGAACCAGACACGGGTCCTTTCCTCCACCCAGATTGGTTTCCGGCTGTAATGCGTTGGGTAGAGGATGCACTCGCTCCCCATGTCTTGCATCTCACCGGATCATTCCAGCAGTTCAACGCGGATTCCTTTTTTAGCTTGATTCGGTTTGAAACAAACGGCCGAGCCGTATGGTTCAAGGCAGTCGGCGCGGGCAACTCTCGTGAGTTCCCTCTAACGCTGGCCCTCGCGCAATTGTGCCCGGCGCGGATTCCAAAAATACTGGCGAACAAACCGGAATGGAGAGCCTGGCTTGCAGTAGAGGCATCTGGCGTTTGCTTGTCTGAAAGCTCCGACCCGCGACAGTGGGAGGATGCCGCGGCTGATTTGGCATTTCTCCAAATAGCATCCATCCCTGCAGCGGACGCCCTGCGTTCGGCGGGCGCTCGAGACTTGACCTGTGACGGCTTGCGGCTGCTCGCCGAATCGTTCTTTGCATTCTTCACGAGCTCGCCGCCCGCTTCGTTGGCATCGGGTGGCAATACGCTCACGCGCGAGGAATTCGAGGATCTCAAAAACGCGGTTCTGGATTGCGTTGCGCTTCTGGAAGCGATCGGTTTTCCGAACACCGTAGGCCATATGGACCTGAATCCAGCAAACATTTTTTTTCCGGAAACGGGATGCGTATTTCTGGACTGGGCGGAAGGTTTTCTCGGGAACCCGCTGCTCTGTTTCGAATACTTGCTGCAACATTTCTGTCGGGCTGTCTCGCCTGGAGCGCAAGAGGAAACGCGGTTCCGGGAGGCCTACCTCCTCCCGTGGCGAGACGTTGTTTCTTCTGTCGGCTTGCAAGCCGCGATTCCAAATGCGCCCCTCGCCGCTCTATTTGCCTACGCGGCGACACTGTGGTCCGATTCGACGAAACGCACCCCGAACCTCGTCGGAGAAAAATATCTCGCATCCCTGGTCCGTAAAATGAGACGGATCGCCGCGATCGCACGGACCGAAGGCGTGACCTTATGACCTTTCTGATCGTCCGTGCCTATCTCCTGTTGTTGTCCTTTGAGTGGCCGATCGCGCGGCGCGACTTTGGCTACGTGTATCGTCGCGTACGGGATCGCTCCGTGCGCGCGACCGACCTCCAGTTCCCACCCTTTGAACCTTGGTGCTCTGCCGTCAACGTTGCGTGTGCCGTGTATTTCAAACAGGTGCAGTGTCTGCAGCGCTCGGCGGCTCTGGTTTGTCTGCTTCGAGATTGCGGAGTGCCTGCGTCCCTGGTCATCGGTGCGCAGCATATACCGTTTAATGGGCATGCGTGGGTCGAGGTGCGAGGCGAAATCGTGAACGAGCATCGCGCCAATCTTGAGAAATACATCGTCTTGGACCGCTGCTGATCGGTCCTGCGAGGCTTGTTGATGAGCGTCCAATTCGGTATCTGGAATTTCGACGGAAAATCTGTGGATCCCGCCTATCTGCGGCGCGTCGAAATGCTGCTTGAGCCATTCGCCCCGGACGGAGTCGCCAGCGTCCAGCGCGGGAATCTGGCTCTGCTCCTCGGTTCGCTCAAAACAAGTTCTCGGGCGGACGGCCCGCGCCCGATTCCCTTCGGCGGAAGTAAATGGATTATCTGGGATGGCCGCATCGACAACCCCGCGGATCTTGCCCGCGGGACACTCTCGGCACGCTCACAGCCAGAAGATTCAGAAATCGTTGCCGATCTGTACGAACGCCGGGGCGTCGACGGCTTCGCTCAAATCGTCGGCGATTGGGCGGCCAGCATATGTTGTGAATCCGAAAAGACGCTCATCCTCGCCAAGGACTACCTGGGCACGCGATCGCTGTTCTATCGCATCGACAAAAGTGAGATAGCCTGGTCCACGATTCTGGAGCCGTTGGTCCTCGTTTCCGCAAGCCGTCCACGGATTTCCGAATCCTATCTTGCCGGCTGGATCACGTTTTTCCCCGAAGATCATTCCAGCCCGTACGAAGGAATTTACAGCGTCCCGCCTGCGTCCTATGTCGAAATTCGGCCGGGAAAGGTGACCACCCATCGCTATTGGAAGTTCGCGTCTGCAAAAACAATTCGCTACGCCACCGACCGCGAGTACGAAGAGCATTTCCTGCATGTATTTCGCGAGACGGTGAGGCGACGCATGGATTCGACCGGGCCCGTTCTCGCCGAATTGAGCGGCGGGATGGATTCCTCTTCGATCGTTTGTATGGCGGACACGCTCCTCGCTTCGGGCCACGCACAGACTTCCCGGATCGACACCGTGACATACACGGACGCTTCCGAGCCCAGTTGGGATGAGCTGCCCCTTGTTTCCGCTGTCGAAACGAAACGGGGAAGTCCCGGGCGTCACATCGATTTGCTACGTTCGGAATCCGACGCGCTCGTGGCGCGGCCGTCTCGATTTCAAGCGGTTCCCACAACTCTGAATGCCACGACCGCGGCTGCCGAGGAATTTGCATCGCTCGTCTCAGAAGAAAAATACCGAGTCGTGCTCTCCGGCCTGGGAGGGGACGAGATGCTGGGAGGCGTTCCCACCCCCATCCCAGAGCTAGCGGATTTGCTCGCGCGGTGCCACGGGTACGAATTCGTTCGACAGTCTTTGCGCTGGGCCGTCGCCCAAAAGACGCCTGTCGTTCGCCTGTGGCGAGTCACCATGAGCCAGTTCCTGCCGCACCGCATCCCTGGGGTCTCGAATGCTTCGCATCGAATCTCTTGGTTCAACAAAGAATTTGCCGAAAGGAACAGGCCGTATATTGGCTTTTCGCAACCGCGCCTGAAGCTGCTCGGCTGCCTTCCTAGTCTCCAAGCGAATCTCTGGGCTCTTGAGATTCTCGGCCGGCAGTTCGCTTGTACGCCCTTGGCCTCGCGACCTGCGTATGAATGGCGCTATCCGTTCATGGATCGAGACTTGGTGGCATTTTGTCTTGCGATCCCGCGCAGCCAGCTCGTGCGCCCGCACCAGCGGAGGTCGCTGATGCGGCGGGCGCTCGCGGGGTTAGTTCCGGACGAGATTCTGGAACGGCGCCGCAAAGCCTCTGTGAGTCGCGGTCTAGTCAATTCCTTAAGGAATGAATGGAACCGCGCATCTCGCAACCAGCAACTTTTCGTTGCAGAGTTGGGCATCGTCGATCGCGCCGCGCTCAAAACCAGCATTCACGAAGCCGAGCAAGGACGCGATGTCGCCATCATTCCTCTGCTTCGAACACTGACAGTGGAACGCTGGCTGCGCGGTATTGCGGAGGACCCGCAATTCGGAAAGCTTGCTTCGATCACAGCTTCTGCAGCTGTGTCACCGACACGGAACCAAATCCACGAGCTTCTCGGCCGAGAAAGACCACAACAGAAAGGAGGTGAATACCATGACCTACACCAAACCTGAAATCACACGGCTCGGCGACGCGGCGCAACTTATCTGCACCGCCGAATCGATGCTCAAGATCGAGGGCCATGCGGACGCGCAGTCTCCCAACCGCGTGACCGTCCCTGCGTATTCAGTGGATGAATAGGCAGCGGCTACCGGAGTGCCTGGACATCCAGGTGCTCCGGTAGCATTCGCCTCCGTTCGCGGGTGCCCCGCGCTCCCTTAGCGGTTCGGCCCCGCGGATTTCTCGGCAGTGCTGCGCAGAGCTCGCCATCGGGTGAACTGGTCGGCCTTCGCGGGATCCGAATCTTCTTCGTTCATCAGCCAAAAGGAGAACCAATCAACATTGCGTTCGTAGATTTCCAGCTTGTGCTTTGGCTGATTTCTTACGTGCAATTCGTTTGGATAGATATAGACCTCGATGGCCTTGCCCAAATCCTTGAGTGCTCGATACGTGGGCATGTCGCCGACATATTCCGTGTCCGACAGGTTCTGCAGTATCGCGGTGTTAACCTTGTCGGCGTTCATGGAAATCGCTATTTGCTGCCATGAAGCCCTTGTACGGCCTTCGGTCCAACCGGCCAGACCCCATTGCGCGAAAAGCCCGTGCCACGCTTCACCTCCCAAGCCGTAAAAACAGGGATCGTACATCTGGGCGCTGCTTGCGGCACGGAACAGACGGGTGTGGGTAATGGCGTATCCGGCGATCTCCTCTCCATGGCTGAATCCGGATATCCCGACGCGTTCGCGATCGACAAGGGCGCGAGCGATCAGGCTCTCGATCGCGGACTCGATCGACGCAACCGGAGAAGCCCAATCCAGCAGCTTGTCGCCAAACTCTCCGGGCCGGACGTTTCGGGATAGCCCCACATCGAAACTCAGCACAACGAATCCTTTTGCGGCATACAACTGGATAGGGCTTTCATCGCCTGAAGCGCCGCGCAGGAAATAGTCTCCGCTGCGGTACGTTGTGACCACCAATGGATATTTCCTGCCGTCTACATAGTCCAGAGGCTTGACGAGGTAGGCGTACCAGCTTTCGCCCAGTCGGTTCGTGCCCTCCATCCGTTCCGCCGGGCTTAGGCGCAGCGAAGTGAACTCGGGATTCAGATCAACAAGCTTTGTGAGCTGTTGCGAAACCACATCGAGGATCGCGATCTCCGGAGGGGAGGTGTTGTTCTCCCAGAGGCAGGCGAACCGTCGTCCCTGCGCGTCCGACGAAAAGTAAGAGACGAATTCAGGGTGATTCGCTCGGTACCGAGGCCTCGGACGCAAATCGTTGCCCGATAACTCCTGCAACCACGGAGACCGGCCAAGGCCCGCCCGTTCCGTGAAATATAGCGTTGACCCATCCGCACTCCACCAGTATTGGTCGACGAAGTAACTGTCCGGGGTCACTTCCACGAGCCTGCTGCCCGCGCTGGGGCGGATCAACAGCCGGCGGCACCATGTCTTCGAGACTGCGGGATCGTCTACAAGATAGAGATACGCGATTCTTTTTCCATTCGGCGAGGGCTTCGCGTCGACGATCTTATATTTCTCCGAGGCTGACGTTTTCGTGCCGCCGACCGTTTCGCTCGCTTCGTTCTCCGCGCGGGGGAACCACTTGCGAATTTCTTCCAGCGTCGCGCGTCGTTCGATTCCGGTTTTTGAATCATGGATCCAGTATTCATGCGATTGCCGCGCCTGGACCTTTTGCGCCAGAACAGAGACACTGCGATAAGGGCTGATCTCCGCGTCGAGAAGGATTCCGTGCTCTGCCCAGTTTGCGATTTGCCCCTCGCTTGAGAGCGTCTGAACCTGCAGGATCAATGCGCTGTCGTCCGCGAGCCGCCGGTAACTTTCGACGTCACCGCTCGCATGCGAAATCTGTTTCCGCGCGCCGGTTGCGACATCCCATCCCCAAACCTGAAAATGTTCGCTGTCCGACATGCGCATCCGGTACCTGATCTCTCGACTGTCGCTGGACCATTGGGGAGCTTCGGGAACCCATTGATTGATCTCATCCCAATGCGGCGTTCCGGCGCTTCCGAACGAACGGACAGACTTGTCGCCCTCGGTTGCTACGACAAAGAGACCGGAACGGTAGCTATTTGTGTCGGCGATCGCTTGCCCGACAACAAAGGCGATCTGTTTCCCGTCCGGAGAAATGCTTACCCCTTGCGGGTCGCGAAGGCTGAGGAGATCGCGCGGCGTGACCGGTCTGCGAATAGCGGGGATCTGCGCGCGGAGTTCCACAGGGTCAGGGTCAAACCCCGCCCCCTGAATCTGCTGACCGAACACTTGCCCGCCCCAGCCTAAAATCATTGCCCACAAGCAGCAGACTTTCGCGGTGCGACTCCTCATTCGAGCAAACCTCAACGTCACGTCCGGAAACACAGCACCGGCGTCGTTTGTTTTATCTCTTTAGAAAGCGAGCTTGAGCGACAATTGCAGCGAGCGCGGACCCCCGCTCTGGAACAGAGGGTTCAACCCGCCTAAGCCGTGATTCAACATGCTGCTGGACTGATATTCGAGCGTCCCGAACTGGATATACCCACCGGGGTTTGTAAAATTCGGATGGTTCAACGCGTTAAATGCGTCAGCTCGGAACTGCAACTTGAATCGTTCTCCTAGAGAAAATAGCCGCCCGAGCGACACGTCTGCCTGAGTTAGGCCGAAACCGGGAATGTCGTTTCGTCCTTCCGTGCCTTGACGCACTGTGGACGGAACCACGAACGCGTTCGGATTGAGCGTTTTTCCGCCCGGAGCTCCCGGGCTGGCAATCCAAAGCGATTGTCCAGCAACCAGGTCGGGCCGCGTGAATTGTTCGCTGAGCACCGAGGCTCCGAGGAATACATTCGCGTTAAACGGAAATCCCGATCGAGCGACAACGATCGTGGCGAGCGACCAGTCTTTGGTGATCGCCGATAGAACCCGATCGTGTCTCGTCCACGGGAGATCCCAGGTAACAGCACCTGAAAAACTATGCCGCACATCGAAATCGGACGACGCGTAGTCATTCTCCGCGGAGATCACCGTGTTCGATACACCGGCTACGACGTCGTTAGAGGCATTGTCCAGGGAGTGCGAATAGCTATAGTTCAGCAGTGCCTGAACGCTCCTCGACATCGGCCGGCGATACTGCACCTGCAAAGCGTTGTAATTTGAGAATGCATTATTCTGGGTGATATACAGCAAGCCGCTGAAATTGGGATTCGGTTGGTAGAGCGCTTCCTCCCGCAACAAATCCCGGCCGGCTTGTCCGAGGTACGTCACGCTCAACGCCTGCTTTCCACCGAATGATTTTTCTAAGGCGACATTCCATTGATACGACCGCGGAAGCTGGAGGCCAGGCGTGAAGGCGAAGATTTGGTCCGGATAAGGCGGCTGCAAGGACAGCGCCGGGAGATAAGAAGATACGGCGGTAAGCGGTACGGAAGCTGCGGGAAAGAATCCAGCAGCCGAGTTCGGCCAGTACGACGGGACGATGGACGCTGTACCGAGCCCCAGGTCATAAAATATGCCGGCACCCGCGCGCACGACAAAATCACCTTTCGCGCTCAGACGATAAGACATTCCGACGCGTGGCGCGAAGTTTGTATATTTTGTTTTCCAAAGAGGCGTCCCTTTCGGAGCGGGAGCGATCGCCGCCGGATCATTCAGATTTTCCCAGGCGATGAGTGTTGTGTTGCCTCGCGCGGAAGGAGCCGGGCTGACTTCCCACCGCACTCCATAGGACAGAGTCCATCTGGAATTCACATTCCAGGTATCCTGCGCATAAAGAGAGAAGGCTTTGCCGAGGACCTTCGCAGGCGCGGTCGTCGTCGTAAATAGTTCGGTTTGGCTTGTGGCCAGAAAATCCTGAATGGTATCCGTCGAATAGCTTACGATTCCAGTCGCCGGTGCAATGTCCAAGTACTCCAGGCGGAAGTCCGCTCCGAATTTCAATCTGTGACTGTTGATCGTCCAGGAAAGATCGTCGGTGAAATTTACTTGCCTGGTCCGGTTGTGTCCGATGTTTCCCGCGGCGAAGAAATACGTATCGAAGGTTTGGAAGTTGAGTTCGTTTGAAGCCGGTGGCAAATCTCCGAGATAAAGACTTGCGGGAGGCAGGGTCGCACCGCCCATGGCATGCAGCATCGACTCAAAGTTCGCCGTTTGCGCCGAATAGTTGCCGCGGAGGGAATTGGAGAATCGGCTCCCCCATTCATTGTTCACCCCGACCGTCAATGTTTGTGTATTCACCGGCGACGTATCCAGTTCCCCGGGACTGTAAAGACTCACCAGCTGGGACGGAGCATAGTTATACCGACCGAAGATCGAAAAGTGCGAGTTGAAGAAATGATCGATTCGGATGCTGGTGGCATCGAGCTGGCCTGAGTTGGAGTAACCGCCCGCAAACTGGGCCGTGTCGTTGTCTGCGGACACCGGTCCATTGGGGATGGGATAGGCATTCAGGAATGGTGCGAGCGCCACCGGCGCACTCTGCCTTGCAAATAGAGAAGGAACTTGGACAATCTGTGTGGTAGGCAAACGCAGCCGTGCCCCTTCATAGGAAACAAAGAAAAAGGTTCTTCCTTTCCAGATGGGTCCACCGACAAATCCGCCAAAATCATTGTGCCGTTCTTCCGCCCGCCCCAACCCGGAGTTGTTCGCGAACCAATCATTTGCGTCCATCACTGTGTTCCGGAAATATTCGAAAACGCCGCCGTGCCAGTCATTCGTTCCCGAGCGCGTGGTCAACATTACCTGACCACCTGGTTGCCTTCCGAATTCGGGCGCAAACGACGAGGTCTCGATGCGAAATTCCTGTAGGTCATCCGCCGATACCAGGCTGCTCGTCCCTCCGAGTGCACTGAATGCTTGCGCTTGCCCGAGTCCGGAACCGCCGCCGGCCGTGACTCCGGCTTGCACTCCAAAGTTCGCCGATACACCGTCGACCGTGAAGTTGTTCGCGCTCGTCCTCTGGCCGGCAATGCTGAACTGTCCCGGGGAATTATTATTGGACGGTGCGATCACCACGCCGGGTGTCAGCTGCAGCAACGTGTTGAAGCTTCGGCCGTTCATCGGCAGACTATCGACGAACTGCCGGTCGATAACCGTGCTCACCGATCCTGACTGGGTATTTACGAGCGGCGAACCGCCCTGCACCGTAACGATTTCTGAGACAGCTCCGAGCGGCAGCCGGAAGTTGATCGCCAACGCGTCCTGCACGTGGATCACGATGTCGGGCTTGATGATCGTCTTGAATCCGATCTTCGAAACTTGAATGCGGTAGGGACCGGGAGGAAGATTGGCAACGACGTAGATTCCTTCGCTGTTCGTCTTCGTGGGGTATTGGACGTTGGTTGTGTCGCTGGCAACCAGAATCTCCGCACCTGCAACGATTCCACCTGAAGGGTCGACAACGATTCCACTGATCGTTCCCGTCGGTGACTGTGCCGAACAAATCGCTGCGAAGGCCATGCCAAAGATGAGGAAGAACGATGTCGTCCGCACTCGCAAGAGATCTCCACCAGCGAGCAACGTTGTCTCGCTACTAGGTCTATGCGAACTGCAGTTATTTTTGTGCCAATGGCGCTTTTGTCCGGGAAACCGGACATCATGCGAGTTGATTCAGTACGGACTACGGATGATTCGGAGTTACACGCAGGTAGGCGAATAACAACTGCTTGCCGCTCGGATGATGGCTTCCACCGCTCGGTTCCACCGTTACAAACACCGCGTCAATGTTCGCTAGAGTTTTTGGATCGTCAAACTTTAAGACCCACCTCTTTTTGCTTGTATTGTCTTCGTAGAAGACTCCCAAGCTGAGCGCTTGTTCTTTATCGATGCCGCGTCGCCCCCACGCCTGGAACGTGCTCGCGGTCTTCAAGCCAGCTTCCTGGTCCAAGTCATAGGCGTAAAAAATGAGCGACTTTCCTTTGGTATAGAAAACACGACCATAGGTTTTGTCGGTCTCTCCGGTTCCCGCAACGTCGTGGACCTCCGCAATGTACAGGTCGCGGGCGCCCATCAATTCGCGGATGTCGCGGTCGTGGTCCAGCAGGTCTTGCTGTTTGGCGATCTCCGCTTGCTGTTGGTCCAGGGTCTGCTCTCGTTCGCGCGCGACTTGCGTCAGCTCATCGACTTTTGCTTCCAAAGCTGCCGCGTGCCTCGCTGCATCGTCGCGCTGCTGGCTGAGTACGTCGGCCTTTGCTTGAAGCTCCTGCAGATTGGTTTGCGCTGCGACGAGTTCCGTGTCATGACGTGACACCTCGGCCGGTCCCTTTGCGCCGGATTGCGGTCCACTCGGTGTGCCCGCGACAGCGGTGTCGTTCAGCCCCCTCAAGCGCTTGATTTCCTCGCTTTGCTCCGCCACCTCCCGCTTGAAATCCTTGAGGGCTCTGTCATCGTCTGCAAGCCTTGTCAGGAGTTGGTTTCTTTCGTGACCAAAATCACTGATCTGCTCCTCGAGAGAGCCGGTGGACAGACTTGGCGTTGCTGCCTTCTCTTGCGCAGTGTCCGTGCCGCGTTTTAGTCCGCTTCGGTATGCAACGATTCCCAACGCGATCGCCAGTAGCGCGCACGCTGCAAACGGCATCCACAGTTCCGCCCACGGAACTTGAGACGGTCGATACGTAAATCGGCGGCCAGCCGGCTCGGCCTTCGCTTTCTCAGTTGCGCTGGCGGCGGGTGAACGAGAGCCTTGATCGGTTTCCAGCCGCTTGAACAAAGCAGCCTCTGCTCGCTCGACGGACCAATCACCGTCGGGTTCGGGCGCGTGCGAAGCAAGATCACCGGCCAAGGCTGGAACAGCTTTCCGGATCGTCATCTCGTATTCGTGTTTCGCCTGACGGCACGACACACAAACGGCAAGATGCTCTTCCAGCTTTTCCTCTTCTTCACGGCTTAGCTCACCGGCAGTCGATGCGGCACATAATTCTAGATATTTCTCGTGCGAATCCATTTGTTACAAGGCCTCGATGCTGCCAACTCGTTTTCGGTGGCAATTCATGACTTATGGCCAATTCAGATCGTTCTCATTCGCGTGCTTTCGAAACTTTTCCAATCCTCGGTAATAGTGATGGCGAATGTTAACGTAGGATTGACCCAGCTTTTGAGCGATCTCTGTGAATGTGCAACCTTCATAGAAATGTAGCCGTAAGGTCTCTCGCTGAAACTCGGTCAGAGTATCCCAGATATTCTTCCACCCATCTCTGCCGAAAAAGCCTTCAAGGGTATTGTCGTAGTCTGCGCCTTCAGCGCTCGATAGGCCGCTTTCAGTCGCCTTGTCTGTGATTGCGGACGCGTAAAACCCGTGGGATTTCAGTTGTCGCCTGCGTATTAGGACCTGAGTGTACGCAACCTGAAAGATCCAAGAACGCGCAGAACCTTTAGACCGATCAAAGAGTCCGCTCCTCCGGTGAATGTAAAGAAAGACCTCCTGAACTAGATCGTCCGCCTCTGCGCCATCCCGAAGCATCCGCTGGCCGACGGCGCGGACTAGCCTGGCGTAACGCCTGAAAAGCAGGCTAAGAGCGTCTTCTTCTCCCACAGAAACCATGGCCAGCAGCGTTTCGTCGGTGAGGTGTATTGGAGATGCTGGCACCCGTGTCGTGGCAGACGAACTCGTCGCTGCCTCCGCTGACATCCGTAACGAAGGAAATCTAGCCGTGAAGGAGGAACTCATCGCAGCTCACCGATTACAGGCCACAATAGTTGACGCGTACAAATGAGGAATGCATTCCGTGGGATTACATTCCTCATCATGGGACGCTGTAATCTCAGATGAAGGCTCATGGCAGACACGTTCAGCCTCTCGCCGGACCTGAAAAGGCGTTCGGAGAAGCCTTCCGCAAATTAAGAAAGAAAAACGGGATATCGCAAGAAACGGTGAGCGAAGAGGCAGAATGTGACCGAACAACCATCAGCCTGATCGAACGTGGTCTCGTCAGCGCCAAATTGGCAACGATCGTTAAGTTGTGCAAGGCGATAGCCATCCTTCCCTCGGATGTCATGCGAGCGATGGAAAAATCATCACTGTATTCGTAAGTACCCCTTGTAGGCCTCTTTGTCAATAAATTAGTGACTTCTCTGGTGGTTTATCGGTCGGTCTCACGCGTTTATTGTCCAAGCTGTCTACCGTGACTGCGGCATCACAATTCGGCGGCTTGGTGCGTTCGGTGCGCAAGTCCAGAAAGCTAAAGATTTGGCAGGTCGCCGAAAAGATAGATGTTGAGGTTAAGCACCTCGGAAGAATAGAGCGAGGAGAGAGACAGCCCTCGTTTGGCCTAATTATCGCCCTCGCTAAATGTCTTGATGTTTCACCTTCGAAGTTTTTTGAGTTCGACTCTACATCTGATCCAAAGACCCTTCGAAAGAACATTGATCAGTTGCTGTCCAGCCTCGACCCCAGACAGCTCAGCCATGCTCGTCAAGTCCTGAGCGCTTTGTTCTAAAACCAAGTTTCACAGTTTGAGCGAACGTGACCCTGCCAATGGCGACCCTTGTCCGACATTACGGACACGGTATCATCGAAATTGAGCCGGCCTTGTCTGGTGATAGCTTAGCGTTGCTGAGAAATTTCAGATCGCTTATGAACCTCTCGCTGGCCTCAAAGACGTTTTGCCAAAACTCCCCATCCTGGTTTCGCTGGTGCTCCGTCGCCACGCTATGCGCTTCGATCGGATTTCTGTGCCTTTCCCTTCTTGTCTACAGTCGTCATTCAATTTCTGTCACAACCCTGTTTCCGTCGCTTCTTACAGCTTTGAGCTTCGCAGCATTTTTGAACCTCTACTCTCTTTGGTTCTTCCGCAACGAACATCGACAAGTGGACCAAGCTTTTCGTGACACCGATTGCGAGTTTTCGTCCATTTTCCGAAACGTACTCGACGGAATCCTGATTACAGACAGTGCGGGCAATTGCTTAGATGCAAATCCAGCAGCAGCGGCCATTTTGCGGGTTTCCCCGAATGAACTGATCAGCCAAAACATCGGTCATTTCCTCGCGGACGCTGATGCCTTTGCCCAAGGATGGAATTCTTTTCTTCAAAGCAAGAACCAACGAGGTCGGGCACGTCTTGTCGGACGCGACGGAACGCCTTTGTATGTGGACTTTACAGCCACGGCGAACTACCTGCCGGGGCGACACCTACTCATACTCTGTGATGTGACCGAACGCACACACGCCGAGTTATCCCTTCGGAGGAGTGAAGAACGATTCCAACATATGGCCAACAATATCCAGGAAATCTTCTGGATGATGGATGCCGAAACGCAGGAAGTAACCTACGTAAACCATGCCTACGTGACAATCACCGGACACAGCGTCGAAAGTCTTCGACAAAATCCTTCCTCACACCGTGAGGTAATCCATCCCGAAGACAGAATTCGCGTGCTTTCTAAGCTCGCGGACGTTGCAAATTCCGGTACTTTTGATGAGGAGTTTCGTTTCATTCGCGCCGACGGTGAGCTTCGATGGGGCTGGGCCAAAGGTTTTCCGGTCTCCGCAGACGGGAAACCGCGCTGGCTCGTAGGAACTGCACAAGACATCACATCGCGGAAACAAGCTGAAACGAAAATCAGCGAGCATCTGGACGCAGTGGAGGCAGCGCGTGCCGAAGCTGAGGCGCTTCGGAAATCAACTTTAGCCCTCAGTCAAAATCTGGCGATGGATTCTGTTCTCGACACATTACTGCAATGTATCTCGGAATTGGTTCCCTTTGATGTCGCCACTGTGCTGTTCGTGGAAGATGCATCGAACCTCATGGTCGCCCGCGAAGCTCCCCGAGTTATTCCAAAAAGGATTGGACTAACCTTCAAGGCATCCGAAAATGTTTTCCTAGAGAAAATCCTATTCGAGCAAAGGGCCATACTCTTGCGAGATGTAGCACAGGAGAAGGAATGGCGAGGGACACGACCTCTTGATCGAATCAGGTCATGGCTCGGCGTGCCGCTCATTGCTGCCGGTGATGTTCTGGGTATTCTTCTCTCGGCGCGGACGCTCCTAATGTTTTTGCGCCTGAGCACCTTCGGCTAGCCAAATCACTCGCTGTCGCGGCTGCCGTCGCCATTAAGAACGCAAGAATCCACGAACGCGCCGAAATCTATGCCGCCGAACTAGAAGTTAACCTGCGCGAACTTCGCGAGACCCAAAAGGCGCTCGAACACGCTGAAGACAAATTGCTCCCACCTACAATCGTCTGAACGATTCGCCACTGCTTTTAACTCTAACTTTTCATTCAGGCATCGAGGGTGCGTGCCCTTCTACCGGTTTTGGGGTCGTGGGTTCGATCCCCACCGCCCCTACCAAAAGTCCCGTTGAGTCTGTTGCCTTCCTTCAACAGTCCTCGAACGATTTCCCCGGGCCGAACCACCGAACGTCGAAAACGCGCCGCCACAGGTCTAAAATCCCGCTCGTTGAAAGCGACGATGGCATCGGCACGACCATTGATTGCCGTTTCCAGAACCATCTCATCGTTCGGATCTGGTAGCATTGGCCGTGTGCGAATCATGAATTCGACTCTCTTCCCGACCAAGGCCAGTTCGTCGAGCACGGCAGATACATCTTCTCTGCTCGCTCCGCAGGCAGCAAGGTGTTCTGGGCGAGTCAGAACTGATTCGTATTCCAGCATCAAGGGCACAGACAAGAGCGATTCGAATCGGTGAGCTCGCGCCGCCTCGAGCACTTGGCGCGATGCGCCAGCATCGCTACGGAAGGTCGCCGCCAGTACATCCGTGTCCAAGACATAGGCCCTCATGCAACAATAGGATATTGCCGGCAATATCGCGTGGTTAAGCCGACATGCGCAAAACACCAAATCACGGCCATTGTGACGGAAATTGGACGGTGGTCCGCTAAACTGTGGCGTGGTGCTTGTCCGCCCCACCCGTCATATCTTATAGATATAGAAGTTCGCAGAGCTAGGGGCCGGATTGCTGCTGGATAAAAACAGTTCTAAGGAGCAACTGAAATCCGCGCGAAAAGAAACTGACCGCCTTCGAGCGGAGAATGCGCACCTCCGAGCAATGCTCCGGATCCCGGATTAGGAGGTCGAAAGAAACTCTCCGCCAGAAGACTGTGCCGTAGAGAAAAGGAAATCGGGTGGCCTCGGCAGAACGAATCTTGCCCGACAAATGAAGCCCTCGATATCGTAAGTCGTCGATGGCGGGCTGCGATCGGTCCTACCTGCCGTACAGTCAACTGTGGAGGTCCCTGTCACCATGGCGAATACCAGCTCAGCCAAGTCGAAGAAATCAGAGAGCGGTAAATTGCGAATCGGCGATGATTGGAATGCTATCCGTATCATCGCACTGTCGCAAAGCAATCCGCTCAAGGCCATCGCGGAGTTGGTCGAAAACAGCATCGACGCGCATGCCAAGACCATTACCATCACGCGCGGCCGCGAGCAAGGCAAGCACTTTCTAACGGTCAAGGACGATGGCGACGGAATCCCGCGCGATCCGAACGGACTGCCTGACTTCAAGTACGTCGCGACCCATATCTGTGACTCGGTCAAGCGACAACTTAAGGCAGACGGCGCTGGAGGCGGCTTACAAGGGGAATTTGGAATCGGTCTTTTGAGCTTCTGGACCGTGGGCGACACGCTCACGATGACGTCTAGCGGTGCCGATCAGCGGGTCTATCAGATGGTTATGAGCAGGGGGGATCCGCGCTACATGGTGAAGCTTCGACGCGTGCTTTTTGCCGATCGAGGCACCGAACTCAAGATCAGCCCGTTGCTAGAGGGCATCCGCGGATTGAGCGGCGAGAAGATCCAGTGGTATCTGGCAGCAGAGCTGCGCGATCGTATCCGGAATACGCAGGTTCGGGTGACGGTGATCGACAAACTTGCGCGCAGACAGTATCAGGTCGAGCCACGACAGTTCGAAGGCCGCTTGCTACACCAGCTGCCGACGCTTCGCTCTCCATTCGGTGAGGCGTATGCCGAACTGTATCTTGCGGAACCTGCCGAGGACTGCCGTGTCGCGCTTACAAGAGGCGGGACGCGGGTGATAGCGGATATCGGAACGCTGCCCGGTCTGGAGCGCCTGCCGTGGAATTCTCGCTACCTTCAGGGCCTGATCGACGTGCCCTATCTTGACCTGACTCCCAGCACACGTTCCGGAATCGTCCACGATGAACGCTATGGGGCCCTCGTGAAAGCTTTAGTACCGCTGGAAGCACACCTCAATGGTCTTATCGACGCCCAGCGCCGGGCCGAGGAAGAGCAGGCAAACCGGGAGTCTCTTCGCGCCATTCAACGTGCGTTTCGCGAAGCGATGCTGGTTTTGCCGCGCGAGGAATACGACTGGTTTGAGATCCAGTCACGCTCGCCGCAAGCGAGCGGTAGCGGCGGGTCCCGGGAGCGAGATGTCGAGGCATGGGGTGCGGAGGAAGTGGGTGGCGTTCCGGAACCGAGAGCAGTCGGATCAACCCAGCGCCAATTCTTCGAGTATGCTGGGCCTTTGCACTCCGTCGTGATTTCACCAATGTCAAGCACATTGGCAGTGGGCCAAACTCGAAGTCTTCGCGCGATACCCCGGGATCGCTCGCGCCGGCGCGTCGAGCAGGACCTGACATTTGCGTGGGAGATCGTCGACGGGGGTGGCACCCTCCTGTCCACGTCCAATCAGGAAGTGAGCTTCGAGGCCCCCGCGTCGCCCGTTCTTGTGCGTTTGTCCGTCATCGCCGCACAGCGCGACATGCGATGCAGCGCGGAGGCACTGATCACCGTCACCGACAGCCTTGATCTGGCTATCGGCCCGACTGTCGTCAATGCCCGCGGCTTACCGGGCTACACCTTCGAAAGAGCGGCCGGGGAACTGTGGCGTTCGCGATACGACGCTGAGCGCAACCTGATCGTCGTGAATAACGGGCATCGCGATTTCGTTTTTGCCACCCGCAATCGCGCGCTGCAGCTACGTTATCTTGGGCGGCTCTATGTCAAGGAATTGGTGCTCAAGAACTTTGCAGGTCTGCCGGTCGAACAAGTGGCGGAGCGCATGATTGAGCTCTCGCTTTATGTTGAAGAGAAATTGAAGTCCACATGAGGAGGTTGTGGTTACCCTGTATTTGCGCTCAATACCTGTATGCGTTTACTCTGAGCTTCGTTTGCTCAAGTGGGCGCAAGTTGATCTCAATGCTTGCACGCGCACCGTAGGCAATAGCAAGACCGAAGCTGGTACCGGGCGCCTTCTACCGCTAAATGACCGAGCCGTTGCTTTCTTCGGCTTTTGGCAAGCCTTTTCCCTCTGCGTGAACCAAATCATTTCGTTTTCCCTGCGGAACACTGGTTGCACTCGCATGCTTGAAGCTGGCGTGCCATTTTCTGTTGTGGCGACAATTATGGGACGGAGTCCATCCACAACGGTTCGTTTGCCGAAGCGCTACGGGCATATCGGGCCGAGTGCGCAGCGACATGCTGTCAGCGCACTGAAATCTGCGAGAGTTCAAGAGGATGGGCACAAAACTGATCGCAATCCCACCCAGGCACGCCCATTGCGGCAACTTGCTATTCATTGAGAAGGTTGGCTCGCCCTAGAGGACGATTTCAGAACTCTCGAGCTTAGCCAGATGGTTGCACAACTCCCCCAGCACAGCCCATTCCTGGTTCTATAAGTTGCAGCACCGACTGAAATGCCGAAGAGTCATGCGCCGGCTCTTCGACCACACAAGTGATCCCCGAGCTATCGCCATGCGGCGTTTAGAGGGAGGGGCACTTGTCGTTGGAGGTGCGAGAGCGTTGTGTTCTATTGGCAGCCCGTTAGACTTAGCGCCTTTTGCGCCTCATTCTGCGCAACACTATCGAGCCAAAAGACCGACACGTCACTGTTGTTCAGGAATGTGTTGTTGGTAGTGCCAACGGTAGTCCCGTTCTTGATCTCAGAGCTATACGTAGCCGCAGGGCCACCGAAGGGAACCTCGGCGTGGGGCATGTCGTTCTGAGTGCACAGAAGCGAAGGAACGAATAGGGGTGAAAAATCGGTTGGCTGGAAAAATGTTACCGGCTGGGCGAAATGGCACATACGGCAGTAAGGCTTGACTACGTCACTGTAGAGCTTCTGGTTCGCGCTTCCGATCCAGTTACTGGGAAAGTAGACATCGCTTGCGGTGCTGCCAGAAGTTTCAACAGGCGTCGCGCAATTGCTGAGAACTCCGCCGTTATTCGGATCGGGGCAGTACATCCCATTAATAAAATCCACGATCGCAGTCTGATTACCGGTTTGCGGTTGATTGCCTCCGTTGGTGGTCTTCACCAGCAGGTTTAACATTCGAAACGCCTCTTGCTGCGGACCCACCCCATATTGCTTGTTGAAAGCCGAGCTGTAATAGAAACTCAGCACATCGAAAGGCAGGAACGAAGCTCCTGTTACGGTGGCGGCGCTGGTACCCGAGTGCGGCGTGTACCGTCCGCCATGGCAGGCCATGCACATGCGTGGCACACTCTTCGGTCCCTCATCGTCGAGCGTGGCCGACAAATCCAAGATTCCGTTCAAATCATAAACGTAAAAAGTGATGTTGTTGGGCGGGAGAGTGCTGGAGGTGTTTGGGGTACCGTTGTATACCATCGCGACCGTGGCGATGACATTGCTGTTGAAGTATGTGGCCGTGCCGCTGTCCACAGTCGTCGGCGACACCGGACAATTAAAATAACCGGCATAGCCGCTTGCTGGGTTGGGTACGGAAGCCTCGAATAGGGTACTGGATAAGTAGATGGGAAGAACAATAAGCTTCAGGCCGTCTAGTTTGGTCCCGGTGGGAGTACTCAGACCGTTTATCTGAACGCCTTGTCCTGCCGTGAAACTGTTAAGCGCCTGGAAGGTGGCTATGCACGGGTAATCATAGTTGCCAACTGCGACGGAATAGGAGGTGATCTGTGCTGGCGGCGGTGGTGTGGGGGTAGCCGTGATGGCGCCCTCCACCGCCTGTTCAAGAATGGGCCAACTGCAAGCTGCATCCGTACCGTTTGCACAGGTGGGTGCCAGGCCATAGTTCGTCACATAGCAGGCGATTTGCTGGCTGTTGGGCGCTTGAACGCAATTCATATCTCGGCCGAATCGCAGGTCGCGGTAATTCGCATAAAGCCCACGGGCCGGCGGAAAACTCCCCAGAGGCGGGAACCCAAAAGTGCTCTTCCACTGGGTGAGCGTGGGAGGAGCCTTGATGTCGTTATAGTAGTTCTGCGCCTCGGGAAAGTTTGACATCCCTGGGCAAGCCGCGCTTAGCTGCGACGGGTATAGGTACGGTCCGCAGCCGGGGCCCTGGGTCTCGTATTTAAAACTGAGCCAGGCATCGGTGTGCGAAGGGACGGACGAACATCCACCCAATGCAGCGCAAACCGCCGCAGTCAACGCTACCCAACAAAAGAGATTTCTCTTCACGGTCTCACACCTGCGGAGTACAAATCACGATGCCTGGTTCTGGTCCCTGTCTCAAGCCGACTGAGTTAACCGTTCCATCATGCGAATGCAGTACAAGTACGTTGTGCTTTACTGGCAGCTCGATACACCTAGCGCCGTTTGGGCCTGATTCTGCGCGACACTATCGAGCCAAAAGACCGATACGTCGTTGTTATTAATGAACGGATTGTTGGACGAAGGGTTATTCAAGCTATTCGTAGCCGCAGGGCCGCCGAAGGGAACCTCGGCGTGGGGCATGTCGTTCTGAGTGCACAGAAGCGAAGGAACGAATAGGGGTGAAAAATCGGTTGGCTGGAAAAATGTTACCGGCTGGGCGAAATGGCACATACGGCAGTAAGGCTTGACTACGTCACTGTAGAGCTTCTGGTTCGCGCTTCCGATCCAGTTACTGGGAAAGTAGACATCGCTTGCGGTGCTGCCAGAAGTTTCAACAGGCGTCGCGCAATTGCTGAGAACTCCGCCGTTATTCGGGTCGGGACAGTACATCCCATTAATAAAATCCACGATCGCAGTCTGATTACCGGCTTGCGGTTGATTGCCTCCGTTGGTGGTCTTCACCAGCAGGTTTAACATTCGAAACGCCTCTTGCTGCGGACCCACCCCATATTGCTTGTTGAAAGCCGAGCTGTAATAGAAACTCAGCACATCGAAAGGCAAGAACGACGCTCCGGTTACGGTGGCTATGCTGGTACCAGAATGTGGAGTGTACCGCCCGCCATGGCAGGCCATGCACATGCGCGGAACACTCTTCTGACCTTCGTCATCGAGCGCAGCCGACGGACTCAAGTTTCCGTTCAGATCGTAAACGTAGAAGGTGATGTTGTTAGCCGGGGGATTGTTGGAGTTGTTTGAAGTGCCGCTGTAGACCATTGCGACGGTCGCGATGAGATTGCTATTGAAGTATGTGGCCGTGCCACTGTCGGTAGTGGGCCCCTGACGGCTCAAGAACAACTTGGAACAATCAGCCTCGAATTGGCTATCGGATAAGCCGGTGGAGCTCACAACTAGCGACAGGCCGTTTAGATAGGTCCCCACGCTCAGACCGCTTACCTGGACACCCTGTCCCGCCGTGAAGCTGTTAACCGCCTGAAAAGTTACTGTGCATATATCGACGAAGACGGTGCCGTTATATTTGGCAGCGATCGAGAAGGAAGTGATGGGTGCCGGCGGCGGTGGTGTGGGGGTAGCCGTAATGGCGCCCTCCACCGCCTGTTCGAGAATGGGCCAACTGCAAGCTGCATCCGTACCTTTTGCACAGCTGGGTGCCGGGCCATAATTCGTCACGTAGCATGCAATTTGCTGGCTGTTGGGCGTTTGAACGCAATTCATATCCCGGCCGAACCGCAGGTCGCGGTAATTCGCATAAAGCCCACGGGCCGGCGGAAAACTCCCCGGGGGCGGGAACCCAAAAGTGCTCTTCCACTGGGTGAGCGTCGCCGGAGCGATGATGTCGGTATAGTACTGCTGCGCCTCGGTAAAGTTGGAGAGCCCTGGGCAAGCCGCGCTTAGCTTGGACGGGTATAGGTACGCTCCGCAGCCGGGGCCCTGGGTCTCGTATTTGAAGCTGAGCCAGGCATCGCTGTGCGAAGGAACGGAGGTACATCCACCCGATGCAGCGCAAACCGCCGCAGTCAGCGCTATCAAACAAAAGAGATTTCCTTTCACAGCCCTGCTCCAGGCGAAGTACAGTTCGCGATGCCCCGCTAGCGCCTATCTCAAGCCTACAGAATGTGAACAAGCCCCCTTCAAACGCATTGGGGAACCCACCAGAACCACGGGCGT
Organism: uncultured Acidobacteriota bacterium; assembly: GCA_963786205.1. Classification (GTDB taxonomy): domain Bacteria; phylum Acidobacteriota; class Terriglobia; order Acidiferrales; family UBA7541; genus Palsa-295. Next base: position 423,505 of record CAWAYG010000004.1, on the reverse strand, counting down.
GTAGTTGATAAAAGGTAATTTCCGTGGATTGACGAACTGCAGAGTTAGTTTGGTGCTGGCGCCGGAGAGTAACGGGCCGGCCACGGAAAGATAAGGGTTGTTGCGTCCGAAACCACCACAACTTGTCTCTGCGCCCGCGCCAGTTATCTCGGCGGTGGGGCTCAAATTATCCAGCACAAGGTAAATCGGGCCGGCAATCGTGCCGCCCGCGTTCGTTAACGTGACCGTCTGATCATAAAGCTTGGTATTGATATTAAAGGTGAGTGGTGAGCGGGCGACCGAGACTCTAGAGGCAGCTGCGGGGTAACTCACCACGTCCTGGTAAACAGCCACCTCATTCAGTGGAGTGCTGACGATGGCGAAGCCCGAATGGCCTGCGAAAAAATCTAGCGCAATGGACTGGGGTGCCTGAAGGACTGCGAAATTCTTGGCTGGCGCAAAGGTGCCATTACCGTTGCCCAAAAGCAAAGAGACCATATTGCCTGTGTTATTTGCGACCAGCACATCGGTGTTGCCGTCTCCATTGAAGTCTGCTAGCGCGACGGATATGGGATGGCTACCCACGGGGAAATTCTTAGCCGGCGCGAAGATGCCGCTGCTGTTGCCCAAAAGCACCGAGACTGTACTGCTGGAATAGTTGGTAACGACCAAGTCGGGTATTCCGTCGTTGTTGACGTCGGCACTGGCGATTGCGACAGGACGTACGCCTACAGGAAAGGTCAATCCCGATATAAATATAGGAGGGAGTGTCGGCGCGCCAAAATTACGGAAGATTGTCACAGTGCCATCATCGGCGTTCGCCACAGCCAAGTCGGGTCCCGCGACCGGAATGGAGCCGATGACCGGGTGGAAATACCCCGCGACGACTCCGACCGGATGCGTTCCTGTCGGGAAAACCAGTGGTTGCATGAAATTTCCCTGGCCATCCCCCAGCATGATCGAAACATTATTGCTATTAAGGTTCGTGACAGCGAGATCCAGTTTGCCGTCGCCATTGAAATCGGCAACGGCGATGCCCGTCGGCAAATCACCATTCGTGCCAAAGTTGTTGGGGTTATTGAAGGGCCCCCCCCCTCTAAAGGTGCCGTCGCCATTGCCGAGGAGAATCGAAACTCCCCCGCCGATATGGCCAGAAAAGAGTCCCCCCAGTGCGGAGAAGAATCCGGTCGGAATGGTTGTGACGGCGATATCCGGATAGCCGTCCCCGTTAAAATCCCCGATTGCGATCGAGATTGGAGTTTCGGTGTTCCCGATTCCAAAGGGAGTGGTGGAATAGGGAGAGTTTTTAGCGGGCGAGAACCCGCCGTTACCGTTGCCCAAGAATATCGAGACCGTGTTGTCCTTCACATTTACGACTGCGAGGTCATCGTTTCCGTCGCCATTGAAATCGGCTACGGCGAGAGCGGACGGGGCATGCCCCGTAGGAGTCGGAGAACCGGTTGAAGGAAAAGAAATGCTTGGTGCGGCGGGAAGCGGCGGAGAAAGGATTTTCCCAGAGGCCACCGCTGAATTATTTGAGGTGTTGGGGTCAAACGCTCCGCTACCGATCGTCGCGGTCAGCGTGAGGGTCCCGGTGGTGAGCGGCGTGACCAAGAGAAAGAAGACAATCGAAGTCCCAACCCCAAGCGTTCCGGAGTTGCATCTAAAGCTGGAAATGGTGCTTCCGGCAGCCGGTAGTGGGCAGTTCAAGCCGTAGCCGTCCCCGAGGCTCACGAACTGCACCGGGGAACTAAAACTATAATTGACCGTGAGATTCGTGGCCGCGTCAGGGCCGCTGTTCATAATTTGCGTGGCGAAGGTGTAAGCGAGTCCGGTGTAGCCGTTTCCGACGGCATAAGCCGAGATGGACACATCCGCCTTCGGCGCAAAACCTGTACCGGAAAGCGGGAAAGCCTGTAGATAGATTGAACCAGCAGCACTGCTCGGCAGGTTGCTTTCTCCGGGTTGGGCATCATCAAGGACGTAGAGGTTGGCCGAGAAATTGCCGGCAGCGGGCGGGTCGAATCCTACCGTAATCGTACAAGACTGATTGTAATTCAGAATGACCGGAAATTGCGCCGCCGCTCCGTTGCAAATGATTTGGGTGTAGTAAAAACCATTGGAAACTGGCGGGCCTAATATACTGTTGAAGTAAACCAGGTTGAGCGTGAGTGGACCGTTGCCGGTGTTCGTCACCGTGATCGGGTTCGTAATAGTCGTATTTTCAGGGTAGGTCCCGACACCAAGACTCGTTGTCGGAGTGCCGTAGTAGGAAAAGCGCGCGTACGGTCGCCTGGAATCTCCCAACAGAAGAAGACTCTGGCCGTTCGATTTTGGCGCAGAGCTCGCATTGCTGTTGCTGGCCGTATCGAGAATCGTGAGGAGTTCGGCCTGCCCGTTTCCGTACCGCGTCGGTGCGAATTGCAGCGTGATCGTGCAGGTTTGTCCGGGGCCGAGACTCACGGAAACGAGAGGATAATCGGTCGCTCCATTGCAGACAACGTTTGTAACCGAAAACGCATTGCTCGCCCCGCTCAAGCCGATGCTGCTAACCGTGAACGCAGCTCCACCGGTATTGGTCAGCACAAGCTGCTGGGAGTTAGCGGTATTTACGTTTGTGACAAAATCAAGCGGTCCGATGTTTGAATAGTTTGCAAAGGATGGCCCGCCTGTTGGTTGCGTCGCGTCGCCAACCAGAAGAATGCTCTGGCCGTTTGACTGTGGCGCAGGGCTCGCATTGCTGTTGCTGGCCGTATCGAGAATCGTGAGGAGTTCTGCCTGTCCGTTTCCAACAGAGGTGGGTGCGAACTGCAGCGTGATCGTGCAGGATTGTCCGGGGCCAAGACTCGCCGAAGAGAAGGGGAAAACGGTTGCACCGTTACAGACAACATTCGAAACCGAAAATGCGCTGCTCGCCCCACTCAAGGCGATGCTGCTGATTGTGAATGCTGCTCCACCGGTATTGGTCAGCACAAGCTGCTGGGAGTTAGCGGTATTTACGTTCGTGACAAAATCAATCGGTCCAATGCTCGAATAGTTTGCAAAGGACGGCCCTGCTTTTGCGCCGCTATTCACCAGATCGGTGGTTCCTTGCGAGGTAGCAACCAGCAGGCTGCTTAATCCATTCGGGCCAGCCAAAGCGCCGGAGATCATACTGGAATCCGGGCCCGCCACGAAGCCCTGCGAAGGTAACAGCAACGTACCGGAGCTGTTCTGGTTCTGGAGAATGTAGGCAACTCCGTTCGTGGAAACTGCCACATCGTTTTCGCCGGGCGCAAAGAAGCTGCCGGTGGCTACTTGGGAATCGTAGGTTACGCAGCCAACATATCCAGCAGCAGCATTACAAAGAGGGCCGGGAACGACATCGCCAGCATAAAGTGGCACGACGCCTTGAGCCGTCGCCTTGAACGATCCCCCACCCTCGTTCAGAAGGACCTGGATTCCGTTTGTGCTCGATACGACCAGATCGGGAATTCCATCGCCATTAAGATCAGCAGTTGCCACCGCCGTTATATTGGGCACGCCCAGGTCTGTGGCCTGCGTCAATATTGCCTTGGGATTCATGAGGTTTCCGCTACCGTCGTTCTGCAGGACTCCGACGGCGGCTCCTGTGGTCGTCGCGCTGTTGCCGCTGCAAATCTCTCCGCCATTTGCGAACACAAGATCGGGCAGGCTTCCTCCGAAGAATTTTGCCGCCGTGACAGAGACGGGATCCACGACCGGGGGCGCAACGAACACTGGGCTTTTAAATGTTCCATCTCCGTTAGATATAAGGACGTATGCGGCACCTTGCGAAACCGACCCACTTCCATTGCAGTTGTCTTCAGGAAGAGTCAGCACGATATCGTCATTCCCGTCGCCGTTCACGTCCGCGGCTGTGAGCACGGCCGCGAACCGATGACCTCCGCTGGGGTTGTAGAAGAAGCCCGGGTAATTCGGATCTCCGGACAGGGAATAGGAGTTCCCGGCGCCGAAGGTGCCGTCGCCATTGGAAGTGAGGATAGAGATTTGGCCGAACGAAAATACGGCCAGATCGTAAAGTTTTTTGCCACCTTGCGGGGGACGAAATTTCCCGGCAACAACCGCATCTACTCCGCTGTAGGGTGTATTGCTCACCGTCGCGACGGGAAGAGAAGTTGTAGCCGGAAGGGATCCGTCAGAGTTGGCCAAATAAATCGTAAGTGCGGCGTCTCCGGTGGTATTATCCGCACCGGAAACAGCTAGGTCCATGACGCCGTCGCCGTTGAAATCGCCTGTCGCAAACGATGACGGGAACGAATATCCGCTTCTCCCACTCCCTGAATAGACCGGCGCAACGTTGGTTGTCGCGACTGTTCCACTTGTGTTCAGGGTGACGATAAAAACGCCTATCGATCTTTCGTCAACATAAGGTTCATAATTCGGGTAGGAACCGGCATGCACGCCGGCACTGACCACGACATACGCTCCACCCTGAGCGAGATTCGGCGAAAATCCCACAGCCAACGTTCCTCCGGGTCCCAAGCTTTGCGTTGAACTCCAGCTTCCGTTTAAAGATGTTCCGCTCTGCGTGTAGGAAGTGAAGGAGCTGACGTCGACACCAGAACTGCCAGTCGCGAAGTCGATCGCGCCAGTCGGCGGATCATAAAGGATCGTGAGCGAACCCCGAGGCGCCAAGCCGACCGGGATCATCGCTACGCCCGTAAAAGCATTGCTCTGCCCAGCCAATCCATTGCTCTGGTAGGACATAAAGGAATCAGCGACAGGAGAAACGAAAATTGCGGCCTGGTTATTTAGAGTTCCAACGGTGACTCCAGGAAGTTCCCCATAGAGTGCGCTGCCGGTGTAAGGGGCTTGACTAAAAGTAAAAGCTCCGCTTCCAGAGTTGAGATAGACGAGGACACTCGCTTCGGAAGGGTTATTGCAAAGAAGAGCTAAATCAGCGCCGGTCGTCTGACCTTGGAAATTGGCCTGCATGATAGCCGAGCATTGACTATACGTATTGCTTACGCTGACGGGCGAGGACTGTGTTGGGAAGGCCCCGCTTCCATCACCGTAAAAGACCGTGAAGCTTATGCTACCGCTGACACTCGGAGCGACCGCCGCGATATCATAGTTGCTGTTGGCGCCGAACTGCCCTACAACCAGCGACAGGAAGCCGTTTGCGGCGGAGATTGCGTTCGAATTAAGTGTGAAAGTTCCCGAGCCATTGTTCTGTAGAAAGACGATTCCGGTATTCGTCGCGACAGCAATATCACGAGGGCCCGAAGAGCGAAATTGTCCTACAGCGATGGAATTCCCCTTCACTGTTGAGCCGCTCGGTCCAAGCAGGATTACATCTGGATTGGGGTTCGCATTTTTGCAGTTCGTGCAGAAGGTTCCGTCACTCTGTCCGTGGAAGATTTCCACCAGATCCGAACCGCCGTTCGTCTTCTGCTCGAGAACCGCAAAATCAAGCTGACCACCACCCTCATTGAATACCGCACTCGCAACGCCCGCGGGAACGGTGCCTGGCTGCGCATTGTAGGCAGCCGGACCGGCAATCGAAGGCGTCGATTGCGCACCTGCTGCCGGAGGAATGAGGCAGATAACGAGGAGCGGCACGCAAACGGCACCGGCGAAATTCCGCATTCGTCGCCACAGGAGGGCGATGATCCGGCGCCGATCATCGAGAAAGGACACAACAAACGAACCCGAAGCACACGGCCGCGTCCGCGGTCGACACCACTCTGGTTCTGAGTTTCCTAGCACTCGGGCCGAGCCGCGCCCGAAGGAGTTCTGCTCTAACCGCTGTCTAGATCGGGGCTCGGTCTGTTGATCAGACCCACTGCTGAGGGTATGGGATCTTCCTTGCGCAGGCATTCGTTCCGACCTATCGTTCACGGTCGTGTTTCGGCTTCCTCGACTCATGCGTAGCCCGGATCAGCTAGCAGTAATTAGAGGGTCGCGAGCCTTTGGCTGTGAACTAATTGAAACTTGCAGTATCGGGGGCCGTGGGGCCGACTCTATCACGGGCAATGCCTACAAGAGAAGACGAAGGGCCAGCCCGCCCGGGTCAGAGATGTTCATGCAGCCCCTCTGTTTTAGGCAATCGAACGGAAAGATATACAAACGCCGATGCAATTCAACGGCCACCGAACTTTCGTCTTGAAGCCGAAATCTCCGCAGGAAGGGGCAGGAATACCTCGTTCGATTGAGAATACTTCTGACTTCTTATGCTCGGGCAGTGTTCCTTCTGGAAGGCACGGTGCGCCGATAGCAGAACACGCTAGTTCTGTAATTCAGGTTTCTAGGTTGGGACGGTTTGCGGGAAAGGTTTGAAACGAAGGGCATTAGCTCTAGCTCAAATTGAGCAAAAGCTGCTATTGCCACGCCGTTTCTGTCGTTAGCTTGAATGCGGCGCCTCGTAGGTTTCACGTTCTGCAAGCTATTAAGGAAGCAATGTCCGAGGGCAGATGCGCAAACACTCACGCTATTCCGAGAACCAAGGTATGCACAATGAATTCATGCAGCCGGAACCCTCGAAAACAGGTGAAATGGTTTTGCAATAATGGGAACGATATTCCCCGTTGTCCCCGGTTGAACCACCCAACCGAGCAGCGGCCGAGACTGCCCTGAAACTCTTGCCATCGGCCGAAGCACGAAATGTTTCAAGCGGCATCGGCGGCTTTTACGGCTGAGCGCGGAAAGCCGACACGGACGTAATTGCGGCCCGGCCGGGTTGGGCCGGCCGGACCACAACTTGCTTCGCCGGAGTTAGTGCAGCTAGTTTTGCTGCAGCGACCCTTCAAAGACGCTAAAGTCGTCGACCTCGATCCAGAACAATTGCCCACCATAGGCCTGGTAGGCCGTGACGGTGTTCAGATCGAACGGAGTGAAATCATTCCCGCTGGTGCCCACCGCAAGTGGATTGAGCGTGTAGCGTCCCACTCCCAAGTGGACGGGATCGGGAGTAGCGCTCGCCGTGAACGTGGCCGTTGGAGAATCCACGCCGTGGGTGAATATCGCAAACGGATCGCTAAGGAATCCTGTTCCGGTGAAAGTACCTGGCTTGACGGTTGCTACTCCGACGAAATCGAATTCGTCCGGGGGCCCGGCTACGCCCTGTGCCCCGAAAGCGTACGAACCCGAGAAGGAAGCCGTAGTGGCATCGGTTTGTGGGACCAGGGACCCGATGCCGACAAGGTTTTGGTCCATCTCAGCGATGAGCGCGCCTCCCCGTCCTGAGGTTGTGTTATTGGGATCCAGTATGTTGAGGGTCGGATTGACCGCATACATGCCCAAAGTGAGCATGGATCCGAGACCATCGGTAAAAGCTAAGGATCCATACCCGTTGCTGGGAAGAGCGTATGTGCCGTCGATCGATTGGGCCACCCCCGGGGCTGCCGAGTTCAAGACTGATTCGTTCTCGTCTCCGATCCCACTGAAGGAGGGCATAGCGGCTCCGGGTACAGTAGTAAACTGACCCACTGCCGCATAGAAGCCGAGCGTGCTTCCAATGGAGAACACGGATGTCCCGATGGAAGCCGGTGTGAAGTTCGGGTTGGGGCCTTGACCGTATGCCGAACCGACTGCCGTGTCTTTGGTATCCACATTGATGATCCGAAGCACTTGAGTACCCACGATGTAATAGACAAGTGAAGTCGCAATTCCGGTACTGCCGGTGACAACCCCTCGGCCGAAGTTATCGGGCGCCGCAAGCGCCGCTCCAGCCGGGATCGGAGTGCCCAACACAACATCTCCGCCGTCGTTGACGTCCACCGTGCCTGAGAGGGCGCCAGTGGTAGGAGCCACCGTGAACACGCCTCCGGTCACTATTGGAGCGAAATCAGGATCGACACCGTAGGTAACAAAGGAAAACGAACCAGAGGGTAAGCTGTTCGACGATTGAAGGTCGAGGCTACCGCTCGCCGTTGCGCTGGCGTCGAACTGCGTAATGAGCGCATGGTTATTGTTGGGGAAGGAGACCGCAAAAGTTTCGGTGCCGTTGACGCCCGGGACCCCAGAGGTCGTGGTCAGAGTCAGCGTTCCCGTTTCGTTAGCTGCGAGGACTAACTTCCCGGTCGTGAAGGAGTCATCCGTCACTGTAATTCCGTCACCATCGTTGTAGTCCTGTTCGCCGCCCAGAACGGCGAAAGAGCCATCCGCGGACGCGGCGTTGGCAATTTCCACAACTCCAGCGACGGAGTAGATGGTAAGATTCGCCGCGTCCTCGCCGGTCAGATAAAACGAAAAATTCTTCGATGGCACGACCGCAGCTGTAATGGTTATGTTCACAGGGGCGCTGACGATGGAGTTGTCCGTTACAGAGGTGGCTGTAATTGTCACTTGGTTGCCGGCCGGGATGGTTGCGGGAGCCGTAAATGTGCTGGTAGCTCCGCTCGCCGTTTTATCGGGATTGAACGAAGCCGTTCCGCACGAAGCGGCAGGCGTACAATTCCAGGTCACTCCGCCGTTTGCAGAGTCATTGGCCACGGTGGCAACAACGTTACCCATCGCGCCGGTTGCCAGAGTCGTGGGCGCTGTTGTAATTGTGACCGTAATTGCTTGATTTGGGCTGCTACTGCTGCAGGCCGCATTGGCCAAACTACAGAGTGCAATGAGCACGGTCCAGAGAGTTCCCCGCTTCATAGCTGCCCTCCCTTCGCCCCCGTATTCGCACTGTTCTTGCGCGAAACCGCGATGGCGTAGCCATGTTCGTTGCGGATTTTATATTCGTGACCATTCACCTGAACGAGGCGAGTGAGAAGAACTTGCTTGTCTTTCACCGTTTCCATCACGCCGGTTAACTGAACCCGCTCTCCTGGCGCGACGGATAGCGCGCCATCGCCTCTCATGGCCAACTTTCCCAAGCTTGCATCGACTTGGCCTGATGTTGTTTCGACAATCAAATGGGAACCACCCAGCGTCTTCATATCGCGAGTGGCAGCTTTCACGACGCTGCTCACCGTACCTGTAAGCGTCACTTCTTTGGTGAGATCGTACCAAGCCGATACGGCTGCTTTCGTGCTTGCTTCCGGCATCTGCGCTTGAATCGGGAATGCCAATGAACACAAAACCAGAATCACCAATGGGCCGAGCGCTGCGAATCGCCATTTCATAGATGCCTCCATTGAGAATTCTCCTGGGAGCCGGGTTTACAGACAGGGACTATTGGTACCGAGCGGCACTATCGACGGCTTCACATTCCATAGCCAAGGGCGGAATCAGTGGTCAGGCATACGCCGCTGACGCGCAATGTAGCACGAATGCATAGGAGATGCAGCTTATCAAGAGGGTGCTGCAGACTTTCGACCTTGGACCGCTATGAGTTTGGCTGATCGTGAATCGTGAAAACCAGTTTGGTGTGCGATCTAGGCATTCGGCTTTGCGGGCAGATTTCTCACCAGGCGATCCATGATTTTGACAACGCGGGTTCTGAGCTTGCTTATGTTTTCAGAATCATGGAACTTACCGCAATTACACATTTCGTCGTAGCAATCCGCTAATTCAGCGGGCGTTAAGTCCCTCAAGCCCAATTCCAGACCAGCTTGCATAATTTGGTAATGATGACTATCGAGTTTGAATCGCATCTTGTTTAAGTCTAGCTTTCCGTATCGCCAATCCTGAAAGGCATTTTGAACACTCAACCACTGCCTGCTTGATTTCTCATCCCCAGCTGCGTCGCCTTGAATAAGCTCACCAATAGACTTCCCGAACTTGTTGAAAGCGATCCATCCCAGCGCCATCTGACCCTCCCATACCGTGCCTCCTTCCGGGGCGTCGACCATTCCGAATATTGATAGATATGCGTCGGCTTGCGGTCGTTCAGCTAGCGGAATTGCGTCGTGCATTCGATCCGCCTCTGCTGCCAATTCTGGAGGTAGTTCCTGAGTCAGCCGTTGCGCTTCCTTTTGATCCACTTCATTCGGACTCGCACGAAGCTTCGCTACTTGGTTGTTGTATTCCAGCATGCGGATGAAAAAGGAGTGCACCTTCGCGCGCCAATTCGTCTTGGTCGATTGGGGGATATTGATTCTCGGCTGGCGTCGCTTCTTTGGCTGGCTCATGGCGGAAATGAAACGTTGATTTGAGTTCCTGGACCTAAGTCTACCACTCCTATTGGATGGACTTGTCGGCGCGGCCTCCAGACCAGCCTCGCCTTAATACGGGCACATGTCCTTCGAAGCTTCAAAAAGACGAATCGACGAATCGGAAAGCCTTCCGGGAAATCAATGCATTCCTCCGGATCAGCCCGTATCGTCTGAGAGCGAACTGACACATAGCCTCGCGCTCGAAAATACCCTCGATTCAGATGCTCTTGGCAGACTACGGACCCTGTTTGAGCTTCTGGATACCTGGGATCAAAAGGAGAAAGACGATGAGAAATGACTCGCAGCCCGGCAACGTTAACATCACGTTAGCCGCGTCAAACAGTGGCGGAAATAGTATCGTTGGGAAGTTTTTTCCTTGTCCCGTGTGCGGCGCCAGCTTGGGAATTCGGATTGCCCGCACGCAAAAACCGTATTGCGTTTGCATTGATTGTGGCATTCAAATCTTCTTTCGCGGTAAAACCGGCATTTCACGGTTAAATAAGATCCTCGATAATGAAATCCTTATTGCAGGAAATGATTCAAATGCCAGTATTGCGACAGTTCTATTTAATCGCATTCAACACCTAAAGCGTCAGAAAGCTGATCTTGAAGTAAAGCAAGGACTTATAATTCGCGATCCAGATTTAAGGAATGCAATTCGCGCCGTTGACAATGAAATAGAACGAGTGCAAGGTGAGCTAGAAAAATTGAGCCGTAAAACCGGCCGAGGGAAAATTCGATGAAATCCGCCATTATTTATGCGCGTGTATCCAGCAAGGACCAGGAACGCGAAGGATATTCCATCCCGGCGCAACTCAAGTTGCTGCGTGAATATGCCCAAAAGAGTGACCTTAAGATTGAGCGAGAATTTGTGGACGTTGAAACCGCGAAGATGGCGGGCCGCAAAAACTTCGGTGAAATGGTTCGGTATCTGGAGCAAACCCCCGGCTGCCGCGTCGTTATCGCCGAAAAGACCGACCGTCTCTATCGCAATCTTCGGGATTGTCTAACATTGGAGGATATGGAGGCAGAAATTCATCTCCCTAAAGAAGGGCAAATCATTAGTAAGGAGTCCAAGTCCCAATCGAAACTGATCCACGGAATTCACGTCGTCCTCGCGCGGAATTACATTGAAAACCTGAAAGAAGAAGTGAAGAAGGGAATGCGCGAAAAAGCCGAGCAAGGAATATATCCCAGCCGCCCGCCGCTGGGTTACCGCAACAATAAACTTGAACGCACGATTGAAGTTGACTCTGTGAAAGCGCCCATCGCTAAGCGCATGTTCGAGTTGTATGCGAGCGGGCAGTGTTCCCTTGACCTGGTATGGAAGACCCTCAAATCAGAATTCGCGGTTGCGCTCTCAAAAAGCCATGTCGAAAAGCTGCTAAAGAACTCCTTTTACGTCGGAAAGTTTTATTGGGATGGAATTCTGTATCCTGGGACCCATGAGCCTCTAATCAGCCGCAATCTATTCGACCAAGTTCAGGCTGTCTTCCAGGGCCACAACCAGCCTAAGTATAAGAAGCGCGAATTTGCGTTTGGTGGACTGCTGCAATGCGCCTATGACGATTGCACTGTGACCGCCGAAATCAAAAAGGGTCTGTACATCTATTACCATTGCACTGGCTATCGAGGGAAGTGCGCGCTTCCATATTTCCGCGAGGAAGAACTAGGAAACAAACTGGGCCAAATCCTCAAGGATATTCACATCCCGGACGACGTTCTCGAACAGCTGCGGCAGTCCTTGCTCCATAATAATGACCGCGCGGAGGCGCATGGCCGATCCGAGGCCGAGCGGCTGCGGACCCGGTTGGCGCAGGTACGTCGCCGCATCGAGCAAGCCTACCTCGACAAACTGGACGGCAAAATTACCGAGGCATTTTGGGAAGGGAAATCGTCGGAATGGAACCAGGAGGAACAGCAGATTCTCATGGCGCTCGACGGGTTGGAGCGACAAAGCCCCGAGAGGCTCTTGGATGGTGTCAGGATTTTAGAACTCGCGAATAAGGCTTATTTTCTATATCTTAAGCAGCCACCTGCCGAAAAAGCGAAATTGCTCCGAATTGTACTTTCGAACTGCAAAATTGACGCCGCAAGTGTTGATCCCTCATATAGAAAGCCCTTCGACATGATCTTCCAACGGGTGAAAAAAGAAGAATGGCTCCCCCGGCTAGATTCGAACTAGCAACCCTTCGGTTAACAGCCTTGAGACCAATTTAATCACAATTTGCCGGAGCCGAGACAAATCGAGGGAAATCAGCAAGTACTGATCAAATGGGGTTAACTCAAATTCACTTTCTCTTTTCAGTCTTCATCTTCATTTGCCGCCATTCGTCATAATTCGCATGACACCTACATGACACCACGTCTTCGGGACACCCGGACCAGCACGTTCTCAACGCAACCCAGAACATCGTCGCCCGGGGCCATTTCTCCTGCATGACTCCGTTCTTCTCAACTACGCCGAAAGGACTCCGACCATAACGCTCGCCACTCCCAACTCAGACAACGTCGCGACGGGACACGGAAAGCGCTTGTTCAATGTTGCTCCGTCAATTCCACGCAACGTCCGCTTTTGAGCAAACCGGCGACTCGGCGCCTGTCGCCAAACACCACGCGGTAGCGCAACCCTTCCATGAGGAGCAACGAATTCCAATCGCAAAAGCTGATCGTTCGCGATCTGTTCTTTAGAATCGAGACTACTTCGAGCAGCGGCCAGCAAACCTCTTCCACCAAGTTCCGGAACCGCCGCCCTCTCGCGCGCCCGATCGAGACTTGCGTTCCGATAGTTCTGGAACGATGCATCGTCATGCCACTTTGCTCTCAGCTCAACCGCAATATCCAAGTCGTTCAGTCGCTTCGCGTCAGACAGATAGCTGCCAAACACAACTGCAGATTCCACGCTGTGCGCAAGTTCCTGCCGGCCGTTCACCACCCTTACGCGATCCAGAAACTTACGCAGAACCTCTTCGGCGGAAGCACGAGTCACCGGCTGATCATTTCGGGTTTTAGCAACTCGGTGAGGAGCTTTTCTGCCTGCCTCTTCGTCACGGACAATTCGTCCATGACCGTTGCGTAGTTCACTTGTTCGCTTCCAAACCGCTGGAAATACCTGCGGAGTTGCAAGCCGTCCACGCCCGCGATTCGATCGCCCCGGTTCAGTCTCATTTCAGTCCGCTGTGGATTCGTGCCATGCCATTTTCGATCATCATCATTCGCCAATCCCGGCGACGAACCCTTGCACCGCCTCAAAGCCGTGCGACAGATTCGGCTTGAGACCACATTCCCCGGCTAACGCCTCGACGGTGGGCTTCCATTCCGCTGGCGGCGGCTCGCACCGTGCCAAGTTCAAAGCAAGAGTAGGCAGAATCAGCAGCAACAACCGACAAGGTACAGACCTCTCGGGCATCGGTGCTCCCATTGTTCGCTTCAAGGTGGTACACCGCACAGCCTCATAGGATACGTCGCGAAAGCGAGCGGAGATCAAGTCCATTCATTCTAATGCATAGCCTCGTTTTACCGGCATCGTCTTGCACGCCTGCCATACATGTAATACACTTGGTTCATGAAAACTATCACCGTCCGACTGCCCGAGCCACTGGTCGCGGACATTGAGGCGGAATCGCGGGGACGCAAGATCTCGAAGTCAGATGTCGTTCGCGAACGGCTTGAGCGTCCGGCCCGGCAGCGCCGCCGCACTGCCTCTCTGAACGCCATTGCTGATCTCATTGGATCGGTAGATGGTTTACCGGTCGATCTAACGACGCGAAAGAAGGAATATTTGCACGCCACCGGTTATGGCCAGAAACGTCCTCGTTGATGCTGGATTTGTCGTGGCGTTGCTTAGTAGCCGCGACGCTCACCACGACTGGGCCGTGACGCAGGCCTCTGAGATGCCTCCGCCTTGGTCCACGTGCGAAGGCGTTCTGTCGGAGGCTTTTCATCTTCTCGGAGAGCGCGGTGCTCCCAATCTCGGCGCCCTACTTCGCCGCCGCGCCTTGCTCATCGCTTTCACGCTTACTGAGAACGTAGAGCCAGTCGTGAAACTGATTGAGAAATATTCTAACGTCCCAATGAGCTTGGCCGATGCTTGCGTCGTTCGCATGAGCGAAACGCTTGCCAATCCCATCGTCCTCACGACCGACGAAGATTTCCGAGTCTACCGTAGACACAGCAGGCAAGTCATTCCTTGTGTGACTCCCGAATGATCCGCAAACTCGTTTGGTAGGGGCGGGTCGCCCGCTGAAACAAGTCGCAGTTGGTTGATGTGGAGCGTTAGGGAATAACGGTACCCTTCGGCAATGCACCGAATTCTCTTCGCACTTTCAAACATTTGAAATGTTGGCCTTTACATCCCCGGACAAAATTCGAAGTTGAGCTCTGATCCAACAAACCGCAGCGGTCAACATTTAAGTGCCTTGTCTTACGTCGCTCACATCACGCCTAGCTCCGACATTTTCGCTTCAGCACTGGATGTTGCACCCAAGACCAAAAAACTGGATGCATGCAACGTTGTTTCAAAACTTAAAGAGGAAGATTTGGCTCTCCGGGCTAGATTCGAACTAGCAACCCTTCGGTTAACAGCCGAGGTGGAGAAAAATCTAAGTGCCCTATCTGGTGTCGCTTACAAGAAATTCAGAGTCATTTTTCCTTTTCTAGTTGCACCCAATCCTGCACTCAAATCTGGGCAACACGCACTAAGGAATAGGGTAAGGACTCTGCGGGTATTGTCAGCGCTTATCGAGGCCCGCCGCCTTTGCCAGTCTCCCCTGGCGGTCGTCGAAGGTCCAAAATTGCTTTGCGTTGAGTTCGAGAGCGCAGGCAACGTGCAGGCTGTCGACCGTGCGGACTCCGAGTTTGGGTCCATACCGGCGTCCGAGATCGGCACATAGCTCTAAGGAAGTTTCAGGAACCGAGATGGTCTTCCAGATTCGGGTAACGCAGTCATCATGGAAGTCGCGATTGAGCCGATCTGCTTCAGCAATGGTCATCTGCCGGCGAAACACTTGTTGCGCAATCGCATGTGTCCATTCGGCAATGTGAAGTGGGGTAATCGGCGGGCGTTCGCCACCGCCCAACATGCGGTCGGCCGCAATCGAGTGGGCGTCCTTCACATAAAGCGAGACGAAAAAGCTGGTATCGGCGTAAGTGGTCAATAGCGACCCCGCTCTTCGATCAAGAGATCGGCACCAGGCAGGACGCGGTCGCCAAAAATGCTCTTGCGCCGCGCAGCGAAATCCGGGAGCTCCCCGGTTGCTTCCTGCTGCGTCGCGGGGACGATACGGGCGATCACCTTTTCACGGTCTCGAAGTTCCACGGTTTTGCCAGCGCGCAGCCAAGCCTTGAGCTTGCGAGTGTTGCGAAGTTGACGCATGTTCACGTTGGGCATAACCGAAGTGTGACACATCGTGTGTCACATTGTCTACCCCATCGTGTCGCTCAGTGCGAGCGGCGAGCGAGGGCTCCCTCGGCGAGTTGTTGAATGCAAGGGGCAGGAAGTGGCTCCCCGGGCTAGATTCGAACTAGCAACCCTTCGGTTAACAGCCGATGAGGTCCAAAATCTAAATGCCCTATCTGGTGTCGCTTACAAGAAACTGCGAGCCATTCCCCCCGGTTTGGTTGCACCCAAAGCAGCACCCAAACCGTGAAAAGCCCAAGCGCGACATGATTCACCGATCTCGACTGGATGACTTGAGTCAGTTCGTTCCGAACCCAAGGACGAGATCGAGGCCTGCAGCTTCGGCGAATGCCTTGAAGTCCCGGTCCCGCGTGAGAAGAGGAACATCTCCGTCGATACAGCTCTGGGCGATCAGCGCATCTCCGAGACGCGCCTTGCGACGCCGCGCCAGCACCTTGCCTCGCAACCCTCCGGCCCTTTGCCAGTAGCCGGATGCGATCTCGATGGAAGGTACTTCTGAGAGCATCTCGGCAACACTTGAAGGGAGCTTGGGATCACTCAGGAGTTCGGTGAGTACAACCGGCACCATAAGTACCTGCCGGTCCTCGAGCGCCCTGTCGAGTAACTTTACATCCTCGCCTGCGCTGCCTTCTAGAAAGGCAATCCAGGTGCTCGTATCAGCGGCAATCACCGGTCCGCCTTCAATTCCGCCAACGTCCGCGTGAAGCGAACCTTGCCACGTAGGCGTCGCAGGCGAGCGTACGTACGCGATGCCGCAACTAGCTGCAGCCCTGCGCGGACGGTCTGGGTGACGCCCGTACCGCTGGCTCGTTGCGCCTTCTCGAGAAGGTCGAGAGGCACCTCCACGGTGATTTTGCGCGCTGTCTCCATAAGGTCTTTTTATACCATACTCAAGGCCAGCACTGAATATGGTATTTCTCGATGGATGAGGGAACGGTAACAGCGCCGATATCGTACTTCCGAGAACGGATCTGCGATCGGTGGAAACGTCTCCTTACTCCCTCGCGAGAGGCGTCGCACCCCAGGCCGTCGCACTACATGCGTCGCGCCGCCCAAGTCCTGAACCGGCGGCGCAGCATCACATTTCCGTAAGATTTGAACGGACGAAAGGAGATGAAAGTCGCCTTTATTGACGAGTTAAAGAACAAGAAGAAGTGGCTCCCCGGGCTAGATTCGAACTAGCAACCCTTCGCTTAACAGCCGATGAGGTCCAAAATCTAAATGCCCTATCTGGTGTCGCTTACAAGAACTCGGAAGTCAATCTTGCCCTTTTAACTGCACCCAATCCTGCACCCAAGTTCTGAGATTGACATGAGCACGTCGTCCATTGGAAACTGCAAATCTGAAAACGCGGTCACGAAGGTCAGAGCACCAGGCCGTTTCCAATCAAGGAATGAGCTTCGGATGATGTGCCGCGATCCAGTTCTCGACAAGTTTGAAAAATGCCTGGGCCTCAGCAAAAATCTCTTCCGCTTCGGTCTTTGTAGCCACGAACGCATGATCATAATCAATGACATTTCGTTTCCGTCGGCAGGTTTCAAAGTAATCGAGAGACCGGACGGCCGACGAGCCAAGTGCAAGACGCGCCGCGTCGAATGTCAAACGGTGATGCCCTGGTGTGTTCGCAAGGCGATACCCAGCGCATGCGATCGCCATTTTGGCTGCTTGAAGGGCTGCGTTATACGCGGTCGCGAATCTGCGGTCCTCCGACAATCCCTTAACCGCTGCATCGGATAGGTCTCGCGTGACGAAGGCGCGGAGTGCATCGAGCTCCTTCTTGCTGGTGCTGTGCGTGTGAACTTTATGTTCTGCTAGTAGTTTTTTCCAGTTCATCGAGAGAACCTATTAGCGTTACAAATTTATCTTGGGTCACCGATTTCAGAAAGTGATTACCGTCGCGAATCTTAGCTCTGAATTCCTTTTCCGAGTAGCGGGTGAGATTCACCGCGCGACCGAAGCGCCTTTCGATCCGCCGCAGCGCGGGCAGCAGATCGGCAGTCGCCACGTCGCCCACCAACAAGAGATCGATGTCACTGTTAGATCCTTCTTTGCCACGCGCAACCGAGCCATAAACTGCCGCCCACTTGATCCTGCCGTGGAACTTCGCGATCTCGGATTGCAGCGCGGGAATAAGGCCCGCTGTCTTTGAGAGCAGCTCTCGAAGCGCGTTGAAGACAGGAGAATTCGCTTGGGCTTTGTAGTAGATTCTCCTCCCGTCCTGTTTCCGCTCCAAAACGCCGCCCCCTGTCAGGGAGTTGAGCTCCCGTTGCAGGCTTGAGGGAGAAGTTCCGAGATGAGACGCAAGCTCAGACAAGTACCACCATTTTTCAGGAGACAGCAGCACGACCGCTAGCAGCTTCTGCCGGATCGCAGGAAAGAGCGCGTCGAGAATACGTGACTTACGCATAACGCGTAAATATTTACGCAAATAACGTATATTGTCAACTGGTCTTTCCAGTGACTTCCGAACGTTCTGCAGTTACCCAATCGGAGCGCCATGCGACGGGCTGCAAGGGATGTACGATACCGTAAGAAGTTGGCTCCCCGGGCTAGATTCGAACTAGCAACCCTTCGGTTAACAGCCGAATGCTCTACCATTGAGCTACCGGGGAACTGTGTCGTTGTCGGCTAGTTCCCAACATCTTACGACAGAGGTGCTTCTTCCGCAAATGACGACCTCAAGTGCGAGGCTCGTCACAGGCTGGTACCTAAGAGCATGGGTCCGTCGCGCAAACAACCGCCAAATTCACTGGAAGCTAACTCATAAATGTAGGGCTGCGATCAGAGAGCGCGGCTTCAGGGGCTAAAGCCCCTCGTTTGCACAGCTTCACGGCGGGGCTGAAGCCCCGCCCTTCCGGGTCGACCATTTGTGAGGGCTTAGAATCCGCTCCCCAAATCACACCTCGTAAGAGACAATGATGTGTCGTCGACACGGAGATATTTCCCAGCGCACGCACGCGTTTCCGCGGCAAATGGATCGCGTTTCGGTTGCACGATTGGTTTCACGGCGTGATGAATGTGCGTGGTTTCGACCCGCGGAACGTGTACGATTCTTTCCTTCCACGCGCGGGAATAGATGGCTTCGCTCCTATTCTGCCTGCAGCGATTCACGGCGGGACAATGGCATCGCTATGAAAGCGCAACGACCCGGCGACTATTACGAGGTGCAAGAATTGATGGCTGAAAGTTCAGACCCGGCTCAGCAGTTCCCTAACTTGCCGAAGCGAATTCACGGGCTCGCGCGCCTTTCTTACAATGTTTGGTGGAGCTGGCACCGCGAGGCGCGCGAACTATTCCCCGCGCTGGACCAACAGGCCTGGCGCGAGAGTGACCACAATCCATTGCGGATGCTCGCGCTGGTGCCGCAGCAAACTCTGGACAACGCGGCGCGCGATCGCGAGTTTCTGGAACGTTTTGACGCGGTGATGGCGGAGTTCGACGCGAACATCGCATCGCAGACGGGCTGGTTCACTACCGAATACGGAGCCCCGCAGAACCCATTGGCCTATTTCTCCGCCGAGTACGCTTTCCACCATTCGCTGCCGCTTTATGCCGGCGGGTTGGGCGTGCTGGCAGGAGATTACATCAAGGAATGCAGCGACCTCGCAATTCCCATGGTCGCGGTGGGCCTGATTTATTCCCGCGGCTATCTTTCACAAAAAATCCGCGATGACGGCTGGCAAGAAGACGACGAAAAGACGCTGGATCGCACCTACGATCCCGTGAAGCTGGTGCTCAACGGAAACAACGAACCGCTGAGAGTTCAGGTTCCGTTCTTCGAGCCGCCGGTGCACGTGCTGGTGTGGCGCGCGGATATTGGCCGCGTTCCCGTCTATCTGCTGGATACCGAAGTGGAAACCAATCAGCCTTGGGACCGCGCCATCGCGCATCGGCTCTATACCAACGATCCCGAGCAGCGCCTGCGCCAGGAAATCGTGTTGGGCATCGGCGGAATGTGCGTGCTGAAAGCGCTGGGCATTCATCCGGCGGCCGTGCACATCAACGAAGGGCATCCGGCTTTCGCATTTTTGGAACGCGCGCGCGGGCTGGTGGAATCGGGCACTCCTTTCGAGGCCGCGGTTGCGAAAATCAGGGAGACTTCGGTCTTCACTACCCACACGCCGCTTTCGGCCGGAACGGATGTTTTTCCGTTTCCGTTGTTCGAAAAATATTTTAGCAGCCACTACGATAAGTTCGGCACCGACCGCAATGGTTTGCTGCAACTGGGAACCAATCCCGCGAATCCCGACGCCGGATTCAACATGACTGTGTTCGCGCTGCGCATGTCCAACTTTTGCAACGCGGTCAGCAAGAAACACGGCGAAGTAGCCCGGGAAATGTGGAAAAGCGTCTGGCCGGAGAAAAAGCTCGAGGACGTTCCGATAACCGCCATCACCAATGGCGTCCATTTGCTCACTTGGATGGATCCGCAGTGGCTGCAGCCGCTGTTCGCCAAATATGTGAGCCCCGGCTGGATCCGCGACCAGGACCAATTAAAAATGTGGGAAGCCGTTGACAATATTCCAGACGACGAGCTGTGGGGGTCGCACAGCCTGCTGAAGATCTTATTGATTGACGAAATCAACGAGCGCGCGCGCGAAGAATGGCAAAAAAAACGCGTGCGCGCGGAAAGCGTGATTGCGTTTGGCGCGTTGCTCGATCCTGAAATCCTTACGATTGGTTTTGCGCGCCGCTTTACCAGCTATAAGCGCCCTGATTTGATCCTTCATGATCTGGATCGCCTGAAGCTGATTTTGACCAATCCCTTGCAGCCGGTGCAGATTATTTTCGCAGGAAAAGCTCATCCTTCTGACATCGCCGGGGCGCAGCTAATCCAAAGAGTGTTCCAGCTGGCCCGCGATCCAAACTTCGCTGCGCGCATCGCTTTCGTCGAAAATTACGATCAACATCTGGCGGCGCGCATGGTTCGTGGCGTGGACATGTGGCTGAACAATCCGTTGCCTCCCCTGGAAGCCAGCGGCACCAGCGGTATGAAGGCCGGCGCCAATGGAGTCCCCAGCATTTCGATTTTGGACGGCTGGTGGCTGGAAGGTTACAACGGCGCAAACGGTTGGGCCTTCGGTGGCGACGCGACAGAAGGAGATCGCACCGCCGCAGATGCCGAAGCGCTCTATCGCGTGCTTGAAGAGAAAATTATTCCGCTCTACTACCTGCGCCCGGACGACGAAATTCCTCACGAATATGTGCGCGTGATGAAGGCAGCCATCAAGAGCGTGGCGCCGCAGTTTAGTTCCCGGCGGATGTTGAAAGAATATGTGCGTCAGTTCTACGTGAAAGCGCTGGGCGTGAAGAAATCATAGAGCGAACGATGCCGCGATTGTCCGTGAGGAACTTACGCTCGCGAGACCCCTCTGGTCGCTAGCTCGACCGTCCCCCTATCGCGTTTACTCGAGTGAGCGTCCCGCGATCGTTCCCAGCCATACCGCGGCAAACCCCAGCGTCACGCTCAGAATCACGTTCAGCGACGCGACTAGCATTCTGCCATCCTGCATGCTCCGCAGAGTTTCATATTCGAATGCGGAAAAGGTTGTGTATCCGCCGATAAAGCCGATCGGAATCAGATATCGCCAATTGGGATCCCAGTCCGCCTTGCTCGCCAGCAGCGTCACGATCAGGCCAATCAAAAAAGATCCGGTGATATTCACGGCAAACGTTCCGAATGGAAAGCGCGTGCCGATTCGCTCGCCCAGATAGCTGCTCACCCAAAAACGCAGCATCGACCCGATGCCGCCGCCAATGCCAACCATCAGATATTTCATCATGATGTAGCGAGGTTCTCCCTTGTGTGCGCAGAAAATCCCGCCGCCGAATAGTAACGGGCCGGATCTCGCTTACGCTTTTTACAAGGAACCTTGCCGGCGACATGACTCCGCGACAAGATTCTTGTCAGGAGTCATCATCTGCCCCGGCAAACGGAAGGACAGCGGTTAAGGGCGAACTCCATCGCCACCTGTTTGATGATACCTGCGAGCTTACCAAAGTCAACGAGACCGTTGCGGAGCGGTTGTTACAGTAACGGGGGCTATTGCAGCTTCTGGGTGGCGGCGTCGTGGCAAATCAGATTTTCGAAAATCGCCAGCACGTGCTGCCGGTATTGCACGATGCGTTCCAGCAGGGGCCGCAGCTGCGGCTCGCGCACGGTTTCCTTGTCCCATTTCGCCAAGACCATCGCAGGGACCTGTATGTCCTTGCGCAGTTCCTCAGCCGAATGCCCGCGCAGAAAGAGGCCGTAGAAAAAGGCCGCCTCGCGCTGCGGATATTCAAATTCCTGCAGCGGGTCTTCGATCGGGTTAGCCAGGGTCGCCATAATGGAAAATCGCAGTTTACAGATTTCAACGCTGCCGTCAAGAGTCCACGGCGCGAAATAGCAAATAAATCTCTCAACGTGTTCCACCATTGGACGACGCGTGTGGAACGAAAGTTGCTAGCAAGTTAGCGGCTTGTTTCTGTTCGTTCAGTAGAGTCCGTCCGGCGAATCGTCGCGTCGGCTAGCCGCGAAAGCCCAAAAACTGCCCTCCTGCAAGCGCAACAGAATCAATGCGTCATCGGCAAAAACGGGCGGCTCGCGGATACCTACCAGCTCGCTCTGCAACTTACCGGCGATTCCAGGGTTTGACTACTGTGGCCGGTAGCTTGGCGTGCCGTTTGGGACACACCCCGGGCTACCGCGCCATATTTGTCATAACAATGCACCCCCACGAGAAGGCTTGGGCCCCCGAGCCTTCTCTCTTTTTTTGGTGCCCGCTCAGGAACGTTGCTCATTCGCGTCAGCGCGCGATTCGCACGAAATTTTCCGCCGGCTGCAACGTACCATTAATAGGAGCTGAACAATGAGCAGCCACACAATTCATAAGATACTCGGAAAAATAATAGACAAGAAATCCGCAATTATTCTGCTGGCAGCCGCAGCATCTTTCTGTGTGCCGTCACTGTCCGCACAGCAATCGCAAAATCCCCCGTCTTCGCCAGCGCAAGCTCACGATTCCATGCCAGGAATGGACATGAGCCAGCACGACTCGGACAAAAACCCCGATGCCGCCAAGGCAGCTCATGATGCCATGTCCGATCACGACATGGATGAGAGCATGAGCGCGCACATGTATATGACCATGCTGCGCCCCGCGAATCCAGCCGACGAAAAACGCGCCGAGGAAATACTCGCGCAATTGCGGCCGGCTATCGAAAAATACAAGGACTATCGCGTCGCTCTCGCTGACGGATTCAAGATTTTCGGGCCCAACGTTCCGCAGCCGCAATATCACTTCACGAATTATGCTTACGCTTTTGCGGCCAGCTTTGAGTTCGACCCAACGCATCCGACGTCGTTGCTCTATAAGAAAACAAGTGACGGCTATGAGCTGGTGGGCGCGATGTACACCGCTCGCAAATTCGCCAGCGAAGACGATTTGAACGCGCGCGTTCCTCTCAGCATCGCCCGCTGGCACAAACACACCAATTTGTGCCTGCCTCCGAGGGGCACTTCCTTGCAGCAAG
The DNA here is from genome assembly GCA_963786205.1 of uncultured Acidobacteriota bacterium. Lineage (GTDB taxonomy): Bacteria > Acidobacteriota > Terriglobia > Acidiferrales > UBA7541 > Palsa-295. The sequence goes on along the minus strand of CAWAYG010000004.1, from coordinate 400,540 downwards.
CGAATTTTAAGGAGTTCGGACTTCACGGCTCGATCGCAACTCAGGAAGCGTGCGAACAGGCGGGCGGGCGTTGGTTCCCGCAGATCTTCGGCTGGATGGTTCACGTATATCCCTACGAAACGGACCCGGCGAAGATCTGGGCACACTAATTCCTTGCGCTGCGTCCTTGCTGCGCGCAAAGGCACCCACGCGGAATTCTTGCCTTGTGATTGTTCGGAGGTTTGTGTAGCCTAGTGGCTGTGAAGGTTAACACCCATTCCGCGAACGCTGTGTGCGTTTGTACTTGTTGTTGTACAGAGCTGCGCACATGCGTCTGCCGAGCGGGTGGGTGACCCAAAAATCTAAGTAAGCGCACTCAGGATTTTATCAACCCACCACCGGAAGACCCGGTCGGTGGGTTTTTTGTTTTTACGGCGGGAAAAATGAGCTTCGCATCGGAAGAAGTCTTGCAACAACCGGAACGGTCGGCGGTCGCGCGCCCGCAAAGCGCGCGTATGGCACCCGCTGCTCTCAGCCACCTGAAAGCGCTTGAAGCGGAGAGCATCTACATTCTGCGTGAAGCGGCGGCGGAGTTTGCGCGGCCGGTGATGCTTTATTCCATCGGCAAAGATTCCTCGGTGATGCTGCGGCTCGCGCAGAAAGCTTTTTCCCCGGGGAAAATTCCGTTCCCGCTGCTGCACATTGATACCAGTTACAAATTCCCGGAAATGATTCAGTTTCGCGATTGGTATGCGCGACACATCGGCGCGGAACTAATCGTTCATCAGAATCGCGAAGCGCTCGCGGCCGGCGCGAACCCCTTCTCCCTGGGCACGCAGAAATGCTGCGGCTTGCTGAAAACGAAATCCCTTCTCGACGCTCTGGCCGAAGGCGGATTCGATGCCGCGTTTGGCGGCGCGCGCCGCGACGAAGAAAAATCCCGCGCCAAGGAACGCATTTATTCGTTCCGCGACGCGCAGGGGCAATGGGATCCCAAAAATCAGCGCCCCGAGCTGTGGAATATTTTCAATTCGCGCATCGACAAGGGCGAAAGCATTCGCGTGTTTCCGCTCTCGAATTGGACAGAGCTAGATATCTGGCTCTACATCCACGCCGAAAACATTCCCATCGTTCCGCTCTATTTCGCGCGCGATCACGAAGTCGTTATTCGTGGCGGATCGATCGTCGTGCGCCATCCGGGCGACCGGCTGCTGCCGGGCGAACAAACACAAATCGTGCAATGCCGCATGCGCTCTCTGGGCTGCGTTCCATGCACCGGTGCGATTCGCTCCTCGGCCGATACGGTTCCCAAAATCATCGAGGAGATGGTTTCCTTCCGGCGCTCGGAACGCGAGAACCGCGTGATTGACCACGATGAAGAAGGCTCGATGGAACTCAAGAAGCGCGAGGGTTACTTCTAGTCATGCCCGCCGCACATCAGGAATTGCGAGAAGACTTCGCGGGTTTTCTCGAGCGCGATTTGCAGAAGGACTTGCTGCGTTTCACCACCGCGGGAAGCGTGGACGACGGCAAGTCCACTCTCATCGGGCGCTTGCTCCACGATTCGAAGTCCGTTTACGAAGATCAGCTTTCCGCCGTGAAAAAAAGCCGTATCAATCGCGCCGCCGGTCCGATTGATTTTTCATTGCTTACCGACGGGCTGCGCGCCGAACGTGAGCAGGGCATCACGATCGACGTGGCCTACCGCTATTTCGCCACGGCACGCCGCAAATTCATCATCGCCGATACACCCGGCCACGAGCAGTACACGCGCAACATGGCCACCGGCGCTTCTACCGCCGATCTCGCTATCGTGCTCATTGACGCGACCAAAGGTTTGCTTCCGCAAACTCGCCGCCACGCTTACATCGCTTCGCTGTTGGGAATTCCGAATGTGCTGGCCGCTGTCAATAAAATAGATCTTGTGGATTACCGCGAGAATATTTTTCTTCAGCTGCAGAGTGATTTTTTCGCGCTGGCTGCGCAGCTGGGCATTCCGAACGTCCTCAGCGTTCCCATTAGTGCGCTCGAAGGCGATAACGTCGTCACCTCCAGCTCGCGCACGCCTTGGTATCAAGGCCCGACGCTGCTCGAACATCTCGAAACCGTTCCATTACGTCCCGCTGCGTCCATTGGCGCCGTGCGATTTCCCATTCAATACGTCATTCGGCCCGATTCCGCGTTTCGCGGATTTGCCGGTCAGGTCGCTAGTGGCGTAATTCGCCCCGGCGACGCCGTTGTCGCGCTGCCTTCCGGCCAGAGGACGCGTGTCCATTCCATCGTTACCTACGAAGGCGAAATCGCGGAAGCCTCTCATCCCATGTCCGTGACGCTGCGTCTCGCCGATGAAATCGACCTTAGCCGCGGAGACATGCTCGTGTCGCCGCACGGCTCCCCGCGCGTTTCGCGGCATTTTCAAGCGATGGTTGTGTGGCTTCATCCGCAGCCGCTCGAACTCGGCAAGAATTATCTGCTGAAACATACCGTGCGAACTACGCGCGCCCAGGCCGTCGCGATTCAGCACCGCGTCAACGTGCACACGTTTGCTGACGAGCCGGCACAGCGGCTCGAGATGAACGACATCGCTTCCGTCGAGTTCGAATCCACGAGCCCATTGTTTTTCGATTCCTATGAACGCAACCGTACGACCGGCAGCTTCATCCTCATTGATCCGCTCTCGAACGCCACGGTGGGCGCAGCGATGCTCGGCGAAAATCAGCTAGAGACGCCGTGGCGCTCCTCGAAGAGCGAATTCCACCCGCAAGACCTCGCGCAAACGCCCGTGACCGCCGCTGAAAGGTTCGCACGCCACGGACATCGCTCCGCGATTGTGCTGGCGGAAGGCCGCCACGCGCTCGCCGCCTGGCTCGAACGCGCCCTCTTCCAGCGCGGCTATGAAGTTCTGCTGGCTACCGCTGCGGACGCCCACTCGCCAGAACAATTTCTCGCGCTGGCAAAAGGAACGCACGCTGCCGGACTGATCTTAATTTATTCCCCGGCTGCGCTCGACCTGTCAGCCAAGCAGGCGCTAAGCACGCTCGCCGCGGATGACTTCGTCGACCTTACGGCGGAGCATTTGCCCGCCGACGACCACGCTGCGCTGGAAAAAATCCTGCCTCGGTTCGAGTCACTCCGCATTCATAACGCGTCCGGCCGTCCGGACAAGGTGAACTAAATGGAACTCGAACAAATTTCGCAAACCTTGGAATCGTTGCCTCTCGGTCAGGCGCTCGAGACTCTGCTTTCCGCCTCCGATCGCCGCAAGGCCTGCCTCACCTGCAGCTTTCAGGCTGAGGACATGATCATCCTGCACCTGCTGCGCCAGCAAATTCCGGAAATCCCGGTCCTGTTTCTCGATACCGGTTACCACTTCGCGCAGACCTACGAGTATCGCGACCGCATCGCCAAAGAATGGCAGCTCCATCTCGTCAACGTGCTACCGCAGCAGACCGTCGCGCAGCAGGAATCGCAATTCGGCATCCTGTATCAGTCGAATCCCACGCAATGCTGCCAGCTACGCAAGGTCGAGCCACTCATGCAGTCTCTGGAGCCTTACGAAATCTGGTTTACCGGATTGCGCCGCGAACAATCGTCTTCGCGAAAAAATCTCAAAATATTGGAACAGCATCGCCTGCCCAGCGGCAAAAACCTTTTGAAAGTGAGCCTCCTCGCCGACTGGACCTGGAAGCAGGTTTGGAGCTACGTGGGCGCGCACAAGCTCAGCTATCTGCCGCAATACGACGAAGGTTACCTGAGCATCGGCTGCCAACCCTGCACCGCGATACCCGACGATCCCGATAATCCGCGTTCCGGCCGCTGGGGCGGAAAAAAACTCGAGTGCGGTATTCACACGTTTTCGCAAAAGGCGGAGTGATGAATTTTCTGATCGGATTTCTGATTGCCGCCGCGGTGGGATTGACCGGAATCGGCGGCGGCAGCTTCACCGTCCCGGCCTTGGTACTGCTCGTCGGACTGCCCGCCAACGCCGCCGTGGGCACGGCCTTCGTCTTCGCCGGCGTTCTGCGCCTGATCGCCGCACCGTTTTATCTTTTCGGCAAACACATTCATTTCCGCTATCTGTGGCTGCTGGTGCAAGGCGCCGTTCCCGGCCTGCTCGTCGGCACCTTTGTGCTGCATTTGCTCAGCCACGATTCGGGCAGCCCCGTTGTCGTGATCCTGCTCGGCCTGATTCTCGCGGCATCCTCCAGCATCACTTTTGCTCCGCGCGTGCAGAATCCGGGATTCGCGCGCAAGAATTCCCGCTGGCTTCCCTGGCTGGCTCTTCCCATCGGCGTGGAAGCGGGTTTTTCATCCGCCGGCGCAGGCGCGCTGGGCACGGTGCTGCTGTTGAACTACTCCGAAATGACTCCTCCCGAGGTTGTCGGCACGGACATTCTTTTCGGCCTGGTGCTGGCCGTGATTGGCAGCGCGTTCCACTGGAAATTCGGCGCCATCAACGGTCCGGTGCTCACGCAATTCCTGGCGGGCGGGATTCCTGGTGTGCTGGTTGGCTGCGCGCTTGCTCGGAAAGTCCCTGCGCGAAAATTAAAGCTCGCGGTGGCCACGATTGCAATCTTCGCGGGATTGCAACTCATCTGGAGCGGCGCCCACACGCTGCTGCTGAACCGCACAGCGAACGTCGCGAAAATCTCGGCAGCCACGACGCTCCCGGCGCGCAACGCCAATTAAATACTCGAACGGCCACCCACATCTCAAACTTATTTTGAACTTGTAACGCCCGCTTCGCCCCGAATTGCATTAGGACGAAGCGGGCTTCTTGACCATTCATGCCCGATGCTCCCGCGTTCGGCTACGGAATAAAATAGCGCAGCCCGACGTAGACCAGGACCACATGCGCATTTTTCGGAGCCCCGCTGGGCACCGACCAAGGACTGCGTTCCACATACGAATAGTTGTTGATGAGCTGCAGCTTCCCGTAGTTCGGATTGGACCACAGCGTCGGGATGAACCCGATCGTTTCCTCCTGATACGCACGGTTGTTTGTGTTGGCCGACCCGGGAAAGCCGAACCCCACGCAGGTGAATCCGGAAACGCCATCGCATGTGGGCGCGGGCGTGGCCGTGGACGCCAGCATGCCAAAATTCCGCTGGAAGTACGCGCCGCTGTAATAACCGTCTACCATGAAGCTCGGCTTCATCTGCCATTCAAATCCTGCCACTCCCGAACCCGCATGCACTCCGGAAAGCGTCCCGTCCGGCTTCACGATCACATCCGGGCCCAGGCCACCAATATAACGCCCTACTCCATCGCCGTAAAACGAATCGCCGATCAAATGGAATCCATTGAAAACTTCCAGATTCGCATTCAGCGACACGCCGCCCCCGGTGATCGTGTTCGTCGTACTCGGCGTGCTCAGGTTTTCGTACACCTTGAAGCTGCGCACCAGCCCGGCGGCTTCCAAGTGAAGCGCCCGCTCGTGGATTTTCCAATCGAAGGCTGTCTTCACTATGAAGTCCGGATGCAAGTTCGGCGTCAGCGCGTTGGAGCTGCTGCTGGTGGCGCTGGTGCTGCCACTGCCGTTGTCGAATTGTCCCGGGAAAATGCCGGCCGGGCCGCCTGGGAAAACCACCGAACTGGGCACGAATTGCTGCGGATTTTCGAGAGCAGCGCCCAGGGTCCACGAGTCCGTAGCGTGGTAGATCACGCGGAAGCCCGCTTGCCGCGCGTAAACCAATCCCGCGACGTAATTGGTATCCAGACGCAGCGTGCTGAAGACATCAATCGGCGCCGCCGAAAGGCCGTAGCGATTAGGCGTCAGCAACGACCAAGTCTGGCCGCCCACGAATTCCCATTTGTTGTGCCTCAGGTCCGCGTAAAACAACCGCAGCCGGAATGTGTCGCTGTTGGTGCTCTGCTCCGCGTTGGGCGGCTGATAGCCGTTGAAGTCGGATTCGATGTAACCGGTCACCGACGTCGAGTCGCTGATGTTCGCGTCCACTTTCAGCGAAAGGCGCGATGCTTGCGAGGTGACGCGAAATTCCGTCAGCTGCGATGGCGGCACCGTGTTGTTGAAGGGGATGCTGGCGAAGTTCGTACCTAAGCCTGTTCCGGTGTTTGTGCTGCGGAAAACTCCGGTAACGTCCGCAAACCCACCGGGCGTAAAGTCCGCGGCGCCGATCTTGAACGAAAGCGGGTGTTCCACTTGAGTGATGCTCACTTGCTGCTTTTCGGGCGCCTGCGCATCGGGGGGACGAATCACATGCGCATCCGGCGAATCGGCCGCGACGGGCGTCGCCGTTGCGAAAGCAGCCGCGGGATTCGCCTTCGGTGGCTCGGGCGTCACGTTCAGTGCGGTTTCGAGTTTCGCGATGCGGGCTAGTTCTTCGCGGAGTGCGGATCGTTCGGACTCCAGCTCTTGCGTGTGCTCGATGAGCCTCTGCGCCTGGGCTTGCACCGTGTCTTTCAGCTGCTGAAGTTCATTCACCAAGGCGGCGTTCGCGCCCGACGCGCCGCTCGCATCAGTCGCAGCTGATTTCGATCCGTCCTTCGCGGAATCCGCCGCACCCGCGGGCGCAGCTGCGGTGGTCTGGTCATCGCCATCGCCTGCAACGGCGCGACCTGTAGCGCCGGCACGCGGTGGTTCTGTAATCGTCAAGAAGTTCAACAATACAAAGAACGCAATCGCAGCTGTTTTGGTTTTCAGTCCTCTGGGTTTCGGCATGGAAGCCTCCTGAGATTTTGGCTTCGCGCCTCCAGTGGACTGGTCGGCCGATCGTAAATCGCTTTGCTCCGCCCCGTAACGGGGTAGGGCCCTGCAATTCTTTTCCGGCTACGCTCCGTTCTTGCGGATTCGCTCTGTCTTGTTCAACTCCACGATCCGCCCGTCATGCACGGTGAGGACTACGGAGCCGTAGCGAATGGTACGCAGCGCTAGCGCTACTTCGTGCAGCAGCTCTGCTTCGCCCGCCGTCAAACCCTTCTGCCAATCCGTAATGCTCGTGGCGCTCATCGCCTTACCTCCCGGCATCGCCGATCTTTCGCCTGGTGCCTGCGCGACGACGCCGATTTCAGTACGTGGAAGCAAAAAAAAACCCACCTGCCAGTACAACTCTGGCGGTGGGATTCAGCTTTGCTGAATTAAGGCCGGATACTTAGCTCTTCAGCCTCCCTGCGCCAGAAAACACACGTCCCCGTGCCATACAACACTGGGGACAGCATGTGTTTTCTGGAAAAGCGCGTTTCATGCAAAAAACATACCGGAAATCCAATTCGATTGCAACACGCTAAATTGGTTCCTGCGGCCTGTTTCCAACCGCTATTCTGAAAAAAGAAGGCGGCAAAACGGAGAGATTTTTGCGCAGTAACTTCAAGGATGGAAGAGGTATAGTCGCCGGATATGGCCGTCACCTTCGCCGCCGTTCGCAAAATCGCGCTCTCGCTCGACAACGTCGAAGAGGGCATGTCCTACGGCACTCCCGGATTTCGCGTGGGCGGCGTGCTGTTCTTGCGCTTCCATCAGGACGGCGAATCGCTGGTGGTGCGCACCGATTTTGATCAGCGCGAAGAGTTGCTGGCCGCCGATCCTGCTTCGTACTACATCACCGATCACTACCGCAACTACGAATGGATTCTGGTTCGCGTGTCGCGCGTTCCCAGCGATGCGTTGCGCGATCTGATCCGCTGGGCGCACAAATCTGCCGCTGCGGAAAAACGCAAAGCGCCACGGCGCAAGCGCAGCGCCCGCTAAATACGCGCCCGTTACTGGCTCTCACCCGCTTCTCGCAATCGCCCAGCGGCCTCTTCGGGCGTAATGTCCCGCTGCGGAGTCCCCAGCAGCTCGTAACCCACCATGAATTTCCGCACCACCGCCGAACGCAGCAGCGGCGGATAAAAATGGGCGTGTGAATGCCACTCGGCATGCGGCTCGCCGTCGGTGGGCCGCTGATGAAATCCCATCGAGTAGGGAAACGAAGTCTCGAACAGATTGTCATAGCGCGCCGTCACGCGATGCAGAATGTCCGCCAGCGCATCGCGCGCGGATTCCGCGAATTGCTCGAGCGACCCCGCGTGCCGCTTGCTGATCACCATGGTCTCGAACGGCCACACCGCCCAGAACGGCACCACGGCCGCGAATTCATCGTTCTCGCAAACGATGCGGTCCTTCTTTTCCTTTTCGAGCTTCAAATACTCGCACAGCAAACAGGATGAATGTTGCCGCTGATAAGCCGCGAATGACGCTTGTTCCTTGGCAGGTTCATTCGGCAGCGTGGCGTTCGCCCAGATTTGCCCGTGCGGGTGCGGATTGCTGGCGCCCATCATCGCGCCGCGATTTTCGAAGATAAGCACCGAATTGATTCCGTTTTCGCCGCCCAGCAACTGGTACTGCCCGGTCCACACATCTACCACAGCGCGCAGTTCGGCGTTGGACATCTTCGCCAGCGTCAAATCATGCCGCGGCGAAAAGCAAACGACGCGACAATTTCCTCGCTCGGCTTTCGCCACCAGTAATCCGGAAACATTCTCTTCGTGGGGTTCGCCGTCAGGCCGCAGCGCCGCATAATCATTTTCGAAAACGAATGTTCCCGTGTAATTCGGATTGTGTTTGCCGCTCGCTCGCTTGTTGCCAGGACACATGTAACACTGCGGATCGTAGGCCGGCACGTTCTCTGGCGCCGCCGCTTCGGTTTGGCCCTTCCACGGCCGCGCTGTACGTCCGGGCGAAACCAGCACCCAGTCTCCCGTCAGCGGATTCAATCGCCGGTGTGATTGCTTTTCGAATTCAAACGACGCCACAACACGCTCCCCACAAAAATGATCGTCCAGCCCACAGGCTGCTTGGCCCGCCTGCTTATTCCAGCGCCTCGCGCACACCATCCGATGCGCGCACAATATAGATGTCTGGCTTGCGTCCCGTTGCGCGCTCGTAGCCTTGTGCGACGGCACGCTGAAATTCCTCCACCGCGCCGCTGCGTACCAGACTGATCGTGCAGCCGCCAAATCCCCCGCCCGTCATGCGCGAGCCGTAGACACCGTCGATTCCGCAGGCGATTCCTACCAGCAAATCCAGCTCCGTGCTGCTCACCTCATAATCCTCTTTCAGGCTGCGATGCGATTCGTTCATCAATCGCCCAAAAGATTCCGGATCGCCGCGCTCGAGCGCCTCGCGCGCGTCTTCCACACGCGCATTTTCACTGATCACATGCCGGCTGCGACGGTATACCAGTTCCGGCAGCAACTTCGCGTAGCGCTCCAAATCCGCGAGCGACACGTCGCGCAACGCCCGCACGCCCGGCAGCTGCTTCCCCAGTATCCGCGTGGCCGTCTCGCAATCCGCGCGGCGCGCGTTGTACGCGCCCGCCGCGTGATCGTGTTTCACCATGCTGTTGCACACCACAAATTGCGCGTCCGCAAATAACGGCAGCAGGCGGAATCCCAGAGTCCGGCAATCCAGGATCAGCGCGTAATTCGCGCGCCCGCAGCAGGCGATCATCTGGTCCATGATTCCGCAACGCGCTCCCGCGAATTCATTTTCCGCGCGTTGGCAAATCTTCGCCAGCTCCACCGGGCTGCGCGACAGCCCCGAACTTTCCAGCAATGCGTAACCAGCAGCAACTTCCACCGATGCCGACGAGGAAAGCCCCGCGCCCATCGGAACTTTTCCTTCGACCAGCAGATTCGCTCCGCCAATTTCCGCGCCGGACATCCGCAAGCTTGCCGCCACTCCCAGGACGTACGCGCTCCAATGCCCCTGCACCCGCAAATGCAAATCCTGCAAATCCATTTCCGCGCGCTCGCGCAAATTCTGCGAATAAACGTGCACGCGCGAATCCTTCCGCGCGGCGACGGCAACCCATGTGTACAAATCCATGGCCACGGGCATCACGAACCCTTCGTTATAATCCGTGTGCTCGCCGATCAGGTTCACGCGCCCTGGCGCTCGAAATACCCGCGCCTCCTCACCGTACAATTTCTGAAATTGCTCCCGCAAACTCTGCGCTTCCCGCTGCATCAGGCTGGCCGCCGACACGTCATTCCCCGCCAGTTTTTCAGTCATGGTTTGAAATGAAAAGCAGCGTTCGTTTCGCGACAATCCAAGTGGCTGCAGGTATCCTTCAGCAAACAAAACGCAGGCGGCACGGCCCCATTATATGCAATGCAGCTGTTGAAACATCCGGAACTTTTCAGGCCGCGCCGCGAATTTGCGCCAAAAAACTCCTGCTGCTACTGTTGCTCACGTGAGTCTTCCGGCCCAATCCTCGTCCGTGGACACCCCGGCGCGCTCTCGCTCCACCCTGCGGCATAATTATTTATCCTTTATAGAAGACACGGCGCTTACCCTCGGCGTGATGGCGCCCACCGGCACGTGCGGTATCGTTCTGCCGCTGCTCATCGCCAAGGGCGGGAACGCCACCTGGCTTATTTTCCTGCTCACTCTTGTCGCGTTTTCGCTGATCACCTACAGCGTGCACCGTTTTTCAGCGCAGTGCGCTTCCGCAGGATCACTGGCCGACTTTGCCTCCGCCGGTCTCGGCCGCGGCGCGTGCATGGTCACTGGATGGGCTTATGTCGCCGCCCTGGCCTTCGGCGCGGCCGGCACCGCGCCTTCTTCCGCGTATTACGCCGATCTTTTTTTTCGCCAGATTACCGGCGCGCCTGCATCTATTCTGCGCGCGGCGGCCATCACCGCCATTGTGGTGATCGTGGCGTGGATCATCGCGTACCGCGACATCAAGCTCTCTACCGAAGTGATGCTCGCCATCGAGCTCAGCTCGCTCGCCGTCATCATCGTCATCATCGCTCTGGCCATGCGCCACGATTCCGCATGGCTTGACCGCCCGCAGCTTCACCTGGACGGCGCAAAATTATCCGGCTTTCAATTCGCCATGGTTTTCGGATTCATGACCCTCGCCGGCTTCGAAAGCGTCACCACGCTGGGCGAAGAAGCCTCGCACGCGCGCCGCACCATTCCCCGCGTGATTGTGAGCTGCCTGATTCCCGTGGGCATCCTTTATCTTGTAATGATTTATTGTCTCACCGCGCTTGCCCGCAAAAACGGCCTGACGCTCGACCAGCTCAATGCTCCCTTTGACTCCATCGCGCGCTCCATGCATCTCGCGAGCTTCGGCTACGTCAGTTCCATCGGCATCGCGCTCAGTTATTTCGCCTGCACCCTAGGCTCGCTCAACGCCGGTGCGCGTATCCTTTATTATTTGGCACAAAATCGCCTCTTTGTGCCTAGCTTCGGCTCGGCGCATCCGGTCAACAAGACTCCCCACCGCGGCATCGCGCTAATCGCAGTAATCGCCATCGCCTGTCCCGCGGCCTTGCTCCTTTCAAAAGTTCTGCTGCCCGATTGCATCAATTATCTAACTCAACTCGCGTCCTACGGCTTCATCGGCGGCTATTTCCTGGTCTGCCTCGCCATGCCCTTTTTCCTGCTGCGCCGCAAAATCCTTCGCCGCCTGGACGTCGCCGTCAGCGCCGCCGCGCTCCTGATTCTCGCCGCCGTTCTCGCCCTAAGCGTTTTCCCAGTCCCTGCCGCGCCCTGGCGTTACCTGCCGTATTTGTTCTTGGCCGCGCTGCTGATCGGCATCGCGGTTTCCATCTCGTACGCGCGCAGCGGCGACTCGCATCCTGCGCCAGACACTTCCGATACCCGCATCTAACGGCGCACAGCGGATGAACCACTCCGTTTCATCGTTTGGTTCAGCTTTCGCTTCTTCGTCCGCAACGCCGCGCGCGCCGATCGCACCTCGAAGCGCACTCCTTCGGCGTCTTGCAGATAGGCCACGATCTCAAACAAGTTGCGCGCCTGAGGATTACCGTTAGGGCCGAGCATCCGCATTAAACTCTTCGCCGACCGATGCGTCACGTGGCTCAGCTCAGTAAAACCGACCGTCGCATTGATAAAATCGCGCAATATGATCTTGCCGGTCTCCACGTCACCGCAAAGAAAGTTTTCGATTCCTTCCCGCAGCAATGCCTTGCGGAAACCTGGATCGCGCTTTGCGCGCGCCCGGATTGTTTCTTTGAAATCTCGTGTCAGAGCCATATGAGTCACTCTCCCGCGCCCTTTCGCTGTTTGTAATCTCGCCACCGGGCCAGCGCCATCTGAATGTCTAGTTCTTGGCGTTTTTTCGTTCCGCCGCCAACCAGTATCACCATGCGGTCGCCGTCTTTGGCGAAGTAAATCCTGTAGCCAGGCCCAAAATCAATCCGCTATTCGTAAACTCCAGCTCCCACGCCCTTGGCGTTGAAGAGATTGCCTTGTTGCATCCGCGCCAGAGCGGCCGCCACCTTGACCGCCGCTTCTCTGTTCAATCGCTCGAACCAGGCGGCATACGGACTGCGCCCATCCGCCGCCAGATATTCGCGCACTTCGAACATACTTAATGGTAACATATACGGTACCAATGTGCATTGCGGAAACTGCGGCCTCTTGACACCCCGCACCCTAAACAGCCTCTCGCGTCGTGCCCGCGCCGCGACGTTCCCCTTGCTTACCGAGGGCAGCAGGGCTATACTTCGCTCGGTTACCGAGGTAAGCGATGAGCAAACCTTCCGATCTCATCCAAGGCACGCTGGACCTGCTGCTGCTGAAAATCCTCGCGCTGCAACCCCTCAACGGTTTCGCCATCAGCCTGCGCCTGAAACAAGTCTCCGGCGACGTCCTGCAGGTCAGCGACGGCTCGCTCTATCCCGCGTTGCACAAACTGGAGCAAGAGGGCTGGATTACCGCTGAGTGGAAGACCACCGAGAACAACCGTCGCGCAAAATTTTATTCGCTCACGCGTCCCGGCCGCAAACATCTGGAAAAAGAAGCAGACAACTGGGGCCGGCTCGCGACTGCGATCTCGCACGTCGTACAGCTGAAGGAAACCTGAACCGCGCAAGGAGTCTGGGCGCGCGAAGCGCTCCGAGGAACAAACGATGCGACCGGAACATTGGATTTACACACTGCCGCTGCGTTTGCGCTCGCTCTTCCATCGTACGAAAGCGGACGAAGAACTCGACGAAGAGCTTCGCGATCATCACGAACTGAAAACCCAGCAATACATCTCCCAGGGCATGACTCCGCAAGAAGCGCGACGTTCAGCCGTGCTCGAAATGGGCGGCTTCGAAAAACGCAAAGAAGAATGCCGTGACGCCCGCCAGGTCACTTGGCTGCAAGATTTGCTGCAAGACATCCACTACGGTGTGCGCATCCTGCGCAAATCCCCCGGCTTCACCGCGGTCGCCGTGCTCACTCTTGCGCTAGGCGTCGCCGCCAACACCATCATCTGCAGCGTCGTAAACGCGGTGATGTACCGTAAGCCGCCCCTGCCCGAACCGGACCGTGTGGTGGTCGTCAGCAGCGCCAGTACGGTGGATTCCTCCGAGCCGGATCGCGTCTATACTCAACTTCAAGTATCCGCCCCGGACTATCTCGACTGGCGCGCGCAGAACTCTTCGTTCAGCGCGATGGCCGCCGCGGAATTCGACAATTTCACGATCAGCGGCGGCACAACGCCGGAGCGCGCGTCGGGTGCGCGAGTTTCACCGGAATTTTTTAGCGTGCTCGGCGTCGCCCCGGCCTTCGGCCGCGCAATCCTTCCCGGCGAAGACCAGTCCGGCCACGACCCGGTTGTGATTCTGAGCGACGAATTGTGGAGGGAAAAGTTCAGCGCCGACCCGCGCGTCTTGGGCCGCGTCCTCAAAATCGACGGCAATGCGTGCACCGTTATCGGCGTGATGCCGCCCAGTTTTCGGTTGCCCGCTTTCATGGCGAAGCTTTGGATCCCGCTCGTGCTTTCGCACAGCAACCTCGGTTCCACCGGGCGTAATGACCGCTACCTCCGCGTCTTCGCGCGGCTCAATCCGGGCATCAGCGTGCGGCAAGCCAACGCCGAGATGTCCGCCATCGCGCAGCGCATCGCGCAAACCCACCCGGACACCAATCGGGACTGGAGCGCCGGCGTCATGTCCATGCAGCAATACGCCATCGCCGATATGAATGCTGGGCCGCCCCTGGCATTTCTGATGGCCGCGGTCGTGTTCGTGCTGCTGATCGCCTGCGCCAACATTGCCAATCTGCTGCTCGCGCGCAATTCGGCGCGCCAGCGTGAATTCACAATTCGCGGCGTGCTGGGCGCCGCAAGGCTGCGCCTCGCGCCACAACTTCTTACGGAATGCCTCCTCCTCGCGTTCGCCGGTGGATGTCTGGGCGTCCTCTTCGGCTACGCGGGGCTGCACGCTTTGCTGCCTCAGTTCAATTGGGATAAGGACGCGGCGGTGCTGGCGAAAGAAGTGACGATAGACAGCCACGTGCTCGGCGTCACGCTCGCGATCATCCTGGTGTGCTCCATCTTGTTCGGCCTCGCGCCGGCGATGCAGTTCTCGCGCCGAGACGCGAGCAACGGCCTCAAAGAAGGTGGGCGCGGAACCACGATTGGTCGGGAACGCCACCGAATGCAGCGCTTGTTGGTCGCGGCGCAGCTTGCGCTTTCACTTTTTCTTCTGGTGGGCGCGAGCATGTTCGCCGGACAATTCATCCAGGAGATGCACGCCAAAACCGGGCTCAATCCGCGCAATGTGCTTACAGCTTCCGTTTCTCTGCGCGGTCTCACCTATATGCAACCGCAGCGTCAAAAATCATTTTATGAGCTTGTCCTGCGCCGCCTTACCGATTCGCCCGGCGTAGAATCGGCGGCAGCCACCAGCGATCTGCCTTTCAATTTTCCGGATTCGCTGGCTTTTACCGTGGAGAACCACGCTGTCGCGAGGCCGGAGGAGCATCCCATGTGCGGCCACTTCGCCGTTAGCCCGAGGTTTTTTGCGACCACAGAAATTCCGCTGCTGCAAGGCCGCGGATTCACAACTTCCGACAATGCCAATTCCGTGCCGGTGGCGATCGTCAACGAAGCCTTCGCGCGGCGTTATTTCCCGGGCGAAAATCCCATTGGACGGCACATTCGCATTGACCCCGCACACCGCGCCGGCGAGCAATGGAGCGAGATCGTCGGGATCGCAGGGAACGTGAACGAATACATCGGCCAAGCGGAGCCGCGCCCGGAAATCTTCGAGCCGTTTCTGGCTCACCCGTCGGGCTCCATGTATCTGATGGTGCGGACGCGCACCGACCCGGCACTATTCGCGGATTCGCTGCGACGCGCCGTCTGGGCCGAGGATGGCGATCAGGCCATCACCGACGTGCGCACCATGCAGCGTGTAATTGCGGCCTCCATCCAGGGCGATGACCTGCTGGCCGAATTGAAGGGCGCCTTCGCGGCAATCGCGCTTCTAATCGCGGCCGTCGGCATTTACGGCGTTCTTTCCTACCTCGTGGGCCAGCGTACCCACGAAATGGGCATACGCATGGCGCTGGGCGCGAAGCCAGACGAAGTTCTGCTGCTCGTGATTCGCAATGGAATGAAGCTCGTCGTATCTGGCGTCGCAATTGGATTCCTTGTATCGCTATCCTTACCGAAATTGATCGCCGCCGGCTTCAACGACTTTCGCTTCCACGGAGCCTGGGTCATCGCCCTCGCGCCTGTCGTCATAATCGTCGTGGGGCTACTGGCGTGTTACATCCCCGCCCGCCGCGCGATGCGCGTCGATCCCATGATCGCGCTGCGCTACGAATGAGGAAACGAGCGCGAGGAGCGCTCAGGAGGACAGACGATGCGACCGGCGCGCTGGATCTACAAGTTGCCGCTGCGTCTGCGCTCACTCTTTGGTCGCGAGGCCGTCGACCTTGAGCTCGACGAGGAACTCCGCGATCACCTCGAGCAGAAAGCGCAGCAGTACGTCGCCCGCGGAATGGCTCCGCAAGTAGCTCACCGCGCGGCGTTACTCGAAATGGGCGGCCTCGAAAAACGCAAAGAAGAATGCCGCGACGCTCGCCAAATCACTTGGCTGCAAGATCTGCTACAAGACATCCGCTACGGTCTGCGTATCGTGGGCAAGTCCCCCGGGTTCGCCACCGTCGCAGTGCTGACGCTCGTGCTCGGCATCGGCGCCAACACCGCTGTATTCTCTATCGTCGACTCGCTACTACTGCGGAAACTTCCGGTCCGGAATCCTGATGAACTCGTATGGGTGAACTCGACCGGCACGTTTGGACGACCGGCGGAGGGTTCCGAGGTCCAGACCTACGACGCGTATCGCGACAAAGCTTCGGCGTTCGCAAGCGTCCTGGCGTTCTCCGGCATCGCTCCTTACGAATTGACCTACAGGCAACGAAAAATCCCGGCCAAAGGTGAACTCGTCTCCGCGAACTATTTTGCGGCGCTGGGCGTGCGCCCTTTTGCCGGCCGTCTGCTGGCTGATTCCGATCGGCACGGTCCTCCGGCTCTCGTGGTGAGCTTCGCTTTCTGGAAACGCGAATTGGATTCCAGCGAGGATGCCATCGGCAAGGCGATTACGTTCGGAGATCAGTCTGACGCCACGCGCACCGGGTCCGTTCCCCAGCACACTTTCACGGTGATCGGAGTCGCACCGCCGGAATTCTTTGGCGCAAAAGTTGGGGAGTCGCCCGATTTTTACGCGCCACTGAACTCTACGGAGTTGCCGACGCAGGACTATTGGCAGACACAGTGGGTAACCATTCTCGCTCGTATGAAACCGGGCTTATCCATCGCGCAAGCGCAGGCCGTTCTCGATCCTCTATTGCAGGAAATCGAGAAAACCTCCACGTTGCCGCAAATCGAACGCGACGAAGAGTTCGCTCACGTGCTAATAACTCCCGCGGCGCGCGGCCTCTCCGATGCGCGCGCAAAATTCTCGCTGCCGGCCCGAATTTGGATGGCCGTTGTGGGGCTACTGCTGCTGATTGCTTGCGGCAATGTCGCGAATCTATTGCTTGCCCGCGGCATGGCCCGCAAACGGGAAATCACCGTGCGGCTGGCCCTGGGGGCGGGCCGTTGGCGTGTGATTCGTCAACTCCTCACCGAGAGCACGCTGCTCGCGATCGCCGGAGCGGTGGCTGGACTGGCCGTGGGTCAATGGACCAGCCACCTTTTGCTCGCATCGCTTTCCACGCGGCAGCTTCCCGTCGTCCTCTCCACTGCCTTGAACGTACGAACCCTCCTCTTCACCGCTGGCGCGCTGGCGTTTACCGTTATTGTCTGCGGCCTCACCCCATCGCTCGCGGCGACGCGCGGCGCACTTGCCGAAGATCTCAAAGTTCAGGGGCCGGCATCGTACCGATCATCGGCGCAAGCACGGTTGGGAAGCGTGCTGATAGTGGTGCAGGTTGCCTTGTCCATGATGCTTTTAGCAGCGACCGGTCTGCTGCTACACACGCTTTACAACCTCGAAACGTTCGACGTGGGCTTCGACCGTGACAAAGTCCTGATCGTCACGATGTCGGGTTACTCCTCGTCTCGCACCCGCGATCAGGTCGCGCAGTTCTATAGCCAACTTCTGGATCGGGTGAAGCAACTTCCCGGCGTGCATTCCGCCAGCTATTCAGGCTTCACGCCCATCAGCGGCAAGGAAGTTGGCATCAACGTTGTGGTGGAGGGTTACACATTGCGGCCCAGCGAAGTGGCCAACGAGCGATTCGTCGGCGTCTCGCCGGCATATTTCGAAACCATGGGAATCCCGCTGCTCGCCGGGCGCGAATTCACCGAGGAGGACGTGCATGCGGAATCGCCGTCAAACCTTGCGACGACTGCGGCGATCATTAATAGGACGATGGCTCAGCGTTTCTTCGGTGACGGCAGCCCCCTCGGAAAACATATTCAGTTCGTGGAAGGACATCGTCCGCAGCTGGAAATCGTCGGCGTTGTAGCGGATTCGAAGTACAACGATTTGCGCGAAGGGCCCACCGACTTCTTCTACATTCCCGGAACTCACGGAGACCTCGAAATTCGCGCCAGCGGCTCAGCAAAAACTCTGGCTAGCTTGCTACCCACGATTTTTCACTCGCTCGATAGCTCGGTCACTATTACCGGCATCAGAACTCTCCGCGAACAAGTTGACGACTCGCTCCATTCCGATCGGCTGATCGCGGTGCTCTGCACGACGTTCAGCCTTCTCGCGCTGGTATTGACCTGCGTCGGACTATACGGGACGCTCGCCTTCAATGTTGCGCGGCGCACCAGCGAAATCGGGATTCGCATCGCCTTAGGCGCGCGGCGACGAGATATTTTCCGGCTCGTGGTCGGACAAGGGTTGCGATTGACCGCAACAGGATCGCTGTTGGGGATCGTCGCAGCGCTCGGTGCGGGATCGCTGCTCGAAAGCATGCTCTTTGCCGTGAAACAAACCGACCCGCTGACCTTTCTCGGAGTTTCAATCGTTTTGCTGTCCGCAGCGGTGCTCGCGTGTTACATCCCCGCCCGCCGCGCCATGCGCGTCGATCCCATGATCGCCTTGCGCTACGAATGAACGCTTACACTTGAAGTGCGCTCACTCTCTGCGCCGAGAAAATCCGGAACCGCACGCCTTGGTCCCGGCTCGCACCTGCCGACTCGGCAACGCGGACTTGCGCAGGCAAAAAAATGAGCGGCTCGTGTTTTTCACGAACCGCTCACGGGGGACCAGGCAAGTTGTCCCGCGGGATCTTTATGTTCTAGGCCGCGGGTGCGGATTATTTTGGTTTCTCTTCACTGGGATGCGCTGCTTCCGGCTTGGGCGCGGCCGCCGGTTTCGCCGCAGCCTGATGCTGTTGCGGCGCTGCTTGATGTTGTTGCGGTGCAGCCTGATGTTGCTGGGGGGCAGGCTTGGGGGGCGCGCTTTCTGTGTGCGCAGGAGCAGCCTCACGTTCTGGCTTTGCGGCTGGCTTGGCCGCTACGGGTTTGACCTCTGCGCGAGGTGCCTCGGATTTTGCGGCTGGTTGAGCAGCAGGCCGTGCCGCGGTGTGCGTTGCTGGCGCCGCAGCGGTGTGTTCGGGCTTTGCCGCCGGTTTTGTAGCGGGCTTGCTCTCAGCAGGTTTGTTCTCGTTTGACCGTGTCGTGGCGGCGTTGTTTTCTTTCGTCTTAGTTGCCGTCGCATGACTCGCAGCTGCCTTGTTTTCGGTTGTTTGGTTCGCGGCTGCTTTATTTTCGGCAGCCTTGTTCTCGGTCGCCTTAGTTGCAGCCGCTCGATTCTCAGTAGACTTACTCTCGGCGGCTCTGTTCTCGGTCGCCTTCGTCTCAGCTGCTTTGTTTGCTTCGACCTTACTCGCGGTCACTTTGTTCTCAGCCGTTTTATTCTCAGCGGCCTTGTTCTCAGTCGCCTTCGTCTCGGCTGGCTTATTCGCTTCGGTCTTGTTCTCAGTTGGAGCACCGTGCGCCGCCACTACGCCCTTGCCGGAAAACTCACCCGGCTTGGCTGTTGCCGCGACTGCCGGGCGCCCGTGATTCACCGACGCGAGCATTTCATGATTCCCACCCGCCGTCTGTTGGTGGCTTGTTTGCACAGCGGTGGCCGGAGTGTGCGACGCGTGCGCGTAGGTTTCTTCCCTGGCCGTCGGTCGCGCCGTGATTCCACCAGATCCGCCGTTAAAGCTGACATGGCTTGACGTGTTGACGCTCACCCGCTTGTCATAAGTGTTGCGGAAGTGCTCGCCGCCGAAATTGTTCACCGTCGTGTTGTAGCTGAACTGGTTGTTGCGCCAGTAGCCGCCTTCGTACCCCGAGCCACCGTAGCCGTATCCATAATTCACGCCGCCGTAGAAGCCTACTTCACCGCCCCAATACCCGCCATTCCAGGCGTATGCGCCTTCGTTCCATCCCCAATAGCCAGGAGTCCACAGCAAGCCTTCGCTGGGTGGCTCAATCCATGTGCCCGGCACCCAGAAGTAGCCTTCGTCGCCATAAGCCCAGTAGCCCGGCGTCCAGAGATAGCCTTCCTGCGGGCAGATCGGTTGCGAATAGACGACCAGTTCCGGCGGCGCGACCGTGATGGAAGCGCTGAACTGCGCGCGGGATGTCGCCGGCACTGCCAAAATTACGAGCGCGAGCAATAAATATCGAATCGAGCGGAGCGTACGCATTTTTTCTTTGCCTTTCCTGATCATCCTTCGTTTGCCCGGTGTGGCTTGGAGGATGCGGGTTGCGCGGATGGAGGGACTGCTTGCCTTACGAATAGTGACTCAGGCGCTTTGCGAAAGCTGTGCAATAAGAGTCACTTTTCGCAGATGCCTCAGTACGGCCTTGCGCGTGGAAATGACGGAATCGGCTTCGGAAGTGTTCCAACGCGGAACAGGTTCGAGCTGAGTCGCTTAATTTTTGATTCTAAGGGTCTTTCTACCTCAACAATTATTGAGTCGGCACGGCAGAATATTGTAAGCTCACCCCATGGTTATCAGCGAAAGGCTCAGACGGCTTCGCGAAGCCCAAAACCTCTCGCAAGGCGATATCCAGGAACGCACCGGCCTGTTTCGCTGTTACCTCTCGCGCCTGGAAAATGGGCGCACCGTTCCTTCCATCGAAACGCTGGAAAAAATCGCGCGCGCCCTGAAAGTCCCGCTCCATCAGCTTTTCACCGACGACGAAGTTCCCGTCAAGAAGCTGCGCGTCCCCAAACAGCAGCCCGGCATTATCTGGGGCCTCGACAAGAAAACCACGCGCCAGCTACGCCTCTTCGCCAAGCAATTCGCCCGCATGGACGGCAAACAGCGCTGGCTGATCCTCCGCGCCGCCGCCAAAATCAATAAGAAAGGCCATCTCTAATGAGGCTTTTTTGCGGCGCATGTCAACGGCGCGGGCGAGCGGTTCGCGGCTACCCTGCTCCGCGATTCCCGGATCTCTGTGCAACATCTCAACTCTTCCAGGCCGGTGGGTACTAGTTCTGTCCCACGTCTGTCCCAACGTCCAGCTGTTTTTCCGTCGCCGATATGCGAGCATCGAAGCGCGACCAAAATATGAAACCGCACGCACGATCGGATCAAGCAGGCCACCCCCAGCGGCGGCCACGCCGAGCGCGCTCCGTTCGCGGGTTGCGGAGCACGGGTCGCGAATCACGACTCACCAATCACCGCTCGCCAATCACGCCGTTTCTAATCGGATCCTCCGCAATTAGAAATCTGCGTAATCCTCTGAAAACAAAGAGCGACGCATGTTTCTAATCGGTCGAAAACACGTGCTCTTGCGTCACCCATTTCACGCTTTTCACCCCACCGCCGCGGTGAGTATAAGATGTCCATGACCTCTCCACTCGATTACCCTGCGATGCTCGCCGTCGCCTTGAAAGAAGCGCGCACCAGCCTCGCCGAAGGCGGCATCCCCATCGGCGCCGCCATCTTCGACTCCACCACCGGCAAGCTCGTCGGCTCCGGACACAACCGCCGCGTGCAGCAGGGCGATCCCTCGGTCCACGGCGAAACCGATGCCTTCCGCAACGCCGGACGCCAGCGCAGTTATCGCCACCTTATTATGGTTACTACCCTCGCGCCGTGCTGGTATTGCAGCGGCTTGGTTCGCCAGTTTGGTTTCGGCACCGTAGTTGTCGGAGAGAGCCGCAACTTTCAAGGCGGGATTGATTGGCTGCGCTCCCTCGGTATCCAGGTGATTGATCTGGATTCCGCGGAATGCGCGACGCTCCTCGCGGATTACATTCGCGCGCACCCTGCCGTGTGGAATGAAGACATTGGAGAGGAATAGCATAAGCGATGCGGCCGACTGCGTGAAGAAAGTCAGCCTGCACCGCGACGCGAACGTTCGTCATCGTGTGCGGCAACGCGCTACGCCAGCCGCGTTCCCAGCGCGTTCGCATATCCGAGCAGCCGTGCATCCGAATTGCGCGGAGCGATCAGTTGAACTCCTGCGCCGCTTGCGCATGGCAACGTCACGACCGGCGCGCCAACCAAACTCATCGGCGTGGTGTAACGCAGGATGGCGCACCGCGATTGCGTGTGATCGACGCCAACCGCAAGTTCGTGCAGCGCCGCGCACGGCGCGATAAAAAAATCGAACTCGCGAAGCTGCGCGTCCGCGCGCTCGCGAAATCGCGCATGCCACGCGCGGAACTGCTCGATTTCTGCTGCTGAGATGGATGCGCCCCACGCCAGCCGTTCGGCAATCACCGTGGGGAAGTGCGAAAAATCACCGCCGGTTTTCGCACTGTGAATCGCGGCGGCTTCATGCGCGGTGATTGCTGCGTAAATCTCCGGCGCTTCTTCCCAGTAACTCGTGTCGGCCGGAATGATGGTCGCGCCGCTCTCGCCGAGTTTTTTCTTCCAGTCCGTAAAACCGGCAAGCACCTGCGCATCGCAATCGTGCAGAAACTCGTCGCTCACGCAGCCAACGCGGATGCGCGTTTGGGTCTCGTCCGGCAGGTGCAGGTCAAACAGCGCCTCAGCCAAAAGCGGTGCGTCGCGCAGATCCTGGAACAGCCAGCCCAACGTGTCGAACGTGGGCGCCAGATGCACGCCGCCGCGCCACAATCCCAACTGGTGCGCCAGTTCCACCGACGCGCGGTACCCCGCGAGGCCGCAGAGCGCCGCTGGCACGCGCACCGACCCGCCCGTGTCCGTTCCGATCGCCGCCAGCGCCGACTGCTCCTGCACGCTGGCCGCGGCGCCGCTGGACGATCCGCCGGTCAGCCGCCGCGCGCCCCTCGGCTGCACGCAATCGCCATAGTCCGGATTTTCTCCGGTGATGCCGTAGGCCAGCGGATGCATGTGCGTCTTGCCGATGACGATCGCACCCCGCGAACGCAGACGAGCCGAGACGGCGGAATTCTCGCGCGCCACGGTGTTGCGCGCGGCGTAGAAGCGCGAACCCAGAGTGGTGGGGAATCCGGCAACGTCGAAGCAATCTTTAATCGAAACAGGGACGCCGTAGAGAGGCGGCTGGGCAACGGGTGGAAATCGCCGGGGCAATGCGTCGGCTTCGTCGCGCACTTTTTCGGCATCGAGCGCGAGGTACACATTGTGGCCCGTGTTGCTGTTCGCGCGAGAGAGCGCCTCTTCGACTGCGGCGCGCGGCGTGATGCCTCCGTGGGCGAGTTGCTCGCAAAGTCGTTGCACCGGACCGCGGGCAGTCGCCTTGGACATGGACCGCATTCTAACCGCATCCATTGCGAGGCAACGGGTGGAAATTCCAGCCTTGCAGGAAACAGCAGAAGAGCGCAGGAACAGCAACCGGGATGGCCGCCGTTCCCGCTCGCGTGGGCTGGACTAGAACTGAAGACTGAGAGACATCTGAATCTGCCGCGGGCTGCCGATGGTCTTGTTCACGACGCCCAGGCCGAAGGCGCAGTTGTAGAACGACGCGTTAGTTTGGTTCGGGCAACCCACCGGCAATGGAGTGGTCCCTTGCACCGGTACGTTGTTGTAATACTGGTTTTGCGAGACGTCATCGAGCGGGATGTCGAAGCTGGGCGTATTGGTCAGGTTGAAAACATCGAAGCTGTACTTCGCGGTAAACCGCTCCGTGATCTTGGTGTTCTTCACGATGGAGATGTCCGCGCGCTTCTGCGAGGTTTGCCGGAAGATGTTGCGTTGGCCCGTCGTGAAGTTGGTTTCGAAGGTGTCGCCCGCCGGAATGGCGCCATTTAGATCGCCAGGATTGAGTAGCGGCAGGGTGAAGCATTGCGGCTTAAGCGCAACAGTACCGAAAGCTCCCGACACGCCGGTGAGCGCGTTCTTCGGCGTACAGCCGGCCGCCAGCGGCACGATGGGGTTGGTGATGCCATCGTTGACTCCGTAGAAGATGCTGCCGACGGCGCCAGTATAATCGACGATGCTGTAGGGCTGGCCGCTCTGGAAAACACCGATGCCCTCGATGGCCCAGCCATTCCCGATCTTGCCCTTCCAAGAGGAATCCGCGGCGACGTTCGGGAATTGGTAAAGAAGCGTGAAATTTATTACGTTGGTGCGATCGAAATCGGAGTTGCCGTAGCCGGAGCGCAAGTCGAGCGGGTTATTTCCGTTGTAGAACAAACCCATGGCACTTTGCTCGTCCAAGGCGTGAGAGTAAGTGTAGGAGAAGCCTGCTTGCAATCCGTGGTTGATGCGCTTTTCCACGTGGACCTGCAAGGCGTTGTAAGCAGAAACTCCCGCGGCGGTGTACGAAAGCGCTTCGGCCGAATAGCCGAGGTAGGGAACACGAAAATCCACATTGCCGCCTTCGTAGTTGTTGAGCATTGTGGAACCGTCGGGCAGAGTAATCGGAGCGCACGTTGTGCTGCAGCCTGGAGGACCCTGCACGGTGTAACCATAGGTGTAGTTCTGCTGAAACTGTGTGCCCTTGCGGATCGGATTTGTCGGAGTTGCGATCTGCGCCTGGTTGAAGGGCACGGGAATCACTTCATGACGGCCCAGGTTGCCGACGTAACCGATGTCAATCGCCAAGTCGCGGCGCGGCTGCCATTGGATATCGAGAGTTTGGTTCATGGTATAGGGGAGTTTGTTTTTGCGGTTGTAAACGCCAAAGGGGAAGAGCGCCTGCCCTTCGAGGATGCCAGCGCCGATTCCGACTCCCGGTACTCCGGTATTCGGCAAGTAGTTGTTAATCGAAGCCGGGTTACCCGTCGGAGGAGGCCCTAATGTCGTGCCCCATGGATTCGCAAATCCGTACGCTGTCGGGTCGCAGGTGGGGATATAGAACAAGTAGAGCGAAGATGGGGTGCACTCCTGCGCGCTAACGAACGGCGGCGCCTGGTTGACGCCAAACGGTCCGCCCGTGACGACGCCAGCCGCAAACCCTGGAGAAAGATAGGTAAAGAGCTCTCCGCGGTCGTAGTACAAACCCCAGCCGGCGCGAACGACGAGCTTGTTATTGAACTTGCCGGGACTCCAAGCTACACCCAAGCGCGGCGCAAGACCCCACTGGCGGCCGGTCAAAGTGGAAGGGCTGACTCCTTTGCTGGGAAACTCCTTGTTGTTACCGGCCACAATGATGCCGTTCGAGATCAGAGTGTCCGTGGATGGGTCGTAATCGTACTGCGAGGGATCGAAATTGTAGAGACGCCCATATTTTTCAGACAGACCGCCATCGTCGTCAAAGCGCAGGCCCACCGTGAAGCTCAGGTTGGGGCGAAACTGGAACTTATCCTGAACGTAGAGGCCCCCTTCATTGGCTCGCAGGTAACGGTTCGCATCGCCCTGCAAGACGTTCGAGGTCGGGTACCCATCTGAGGTATAGGGAGTGATGAAGCCTTGCAGGAACTGCGAGAGATCGACGGTACCAATCATGCCAGTGCCGGGTCTTTGGTCACGCGTGTTGAGCTGGGTGTAGGAATACGAGCCGCCAAAAGAAACGGAATGTTTGCCGTGGCTCCAGGTGGCGCTGGCAGACGGCATGAAGCGGTTCTGGAAAATTCCTGTATTGGCGCCTTGTGACTGCGCGCCCTGTCCGATGGTCAAAGTCGCGGCGTTAACGTTGTTTGGATTCGTGAGTGAGTTCGTACCGAGCATGTTCACAATGGTCATGCCGGGGAAGAAATTGGAGCCGAATGTATTGATGGTGGATTCCGCCGGCGATGCGCCGGTGGACGATTCGACGAAGCTGGCGAATTGCGCGGGGGTGAACGGCTGTCCAATCGTGCTGTAAACCTTCTCCCGAATGAACCCGAACACTTCGGCTACGTTGAGGTTGGGCGTAATGATCTGGGTGTTGGTGATGGAGGCGACCTGGCTGCCGGCATCCAGATGCTGAGTAAAGCCGGGCACGCTTGAATACGCGTATGGCGCGATGCTGGGATCGTGCTGGTAGTAATACTTCAGAGCCAAGGTGTCCTTGGAGTTGACAATCCAATCGAGATTACTGACGGCCTGATCCGAGAGGAAATAGGCTGTGCCAGGGGAGAGCGCGTTTTCTGGAAAATTGAGGGATGGAATGTTGCCGTTACTCCAGGGCACGAGGTACTGGCCGTTGGGGAGTTGGTACTGAAATATGCCCAAGGCGATCGGATTGATCTGATTGGGACCGTTACCGACAGATCCGTCCAGAGTAGAACCGAAATTGGTGTTGGAAATGTTCGCCAGGCAAGTCGCCATGGTTGCCGTCGCACGAGTGGCGCCGCAGTTCGCTGCAGTGAAGTTGACCGGAACGGTCAAACGCCCGATGCCGATCTCCTGATCGGAACTGTGCACGTGCTGGTAGCCGAGATAAACGAAAAGTTTGTTCTTGATGATCGGCGCGCCCCCGGCTCCGCCTAACGTATAGCGATGGAGCTCGGGAACTTTGAGATTGGCGGGAAGATTGGGGTCCTGATTGAAAAAGAAGGGCGCGGCATTGAGCCAATCCGTTCCGCGATGCAGGTAGGCGGCGCCGTGGATCGCATTGGTGCCCGACGCGGTGCTCATATCAATATGCGCGCCGCTGGTGGAGCCCTGTTGCGCATCATACATCGAGGTATTGACGCGAACTTCCTGAACGGTTTCGGGCGCGGGTGTGGGCAGCGACTGGCCGACCGCGAGATAAGGCGACGCGGTGCTCTGCACCACTCCGCCGTTGCCGCTGGCAGCGCCGCTGACTCCCGTGTTGTTCACGATGCGAGCCGAAGCCACTTGACTGGTGCTCTTGCCGTTGAACAAATTTTTGGCGTCCACGCCGTTCAACAAAAAAGTATTGCTGGTGTCGCGCTGGCCGTTGGCCCAGATGGGCTGGTTGCCAAGGCCGGCGTTGGCGCCTGTGCCGGCAGGTAATTCCGCGCTGACACCGGGAGAAAGAATGGCGAGTCCAGTGAAACTGCCAGTGGGCAGCGGGATGGCTTCGAGTTCCGCTTTATCGAGGACGTAGCCGTTCGTGGTATCCACCGCGTTGAGCAGCGGACTTTCTTCGACGGTGATGGTCGTTCCCACCTGGCCGACTTTCAGCGCAGGGTTCAGGCTCACGGTGCGATCGGCCTGCACGAGAATGGATGGAATTTTCTGCGTTTCGAAGCCGTCGTGGCTGAAGGTGAGGGTGTAGGTGCCGATCGGCAAGTTCACAAATTCGTAGGAGCCGCTGGAATTGGTTTTCTGCGTCCGCGTGAGGTCGGTCTGATCGCCGACGAGCGTTACCATTGTGTCCGCCAAGACGCCGCCCGATGTATCCGTGACCGTGCCGGTAATGCCGCCCAGAGTTTGCTGCGAACGCGCGCCTGGCGCGCATGCCAGAGCTACGCAAAACCACGACGCCAAAAAGAAAATCGAGAGCCGGACTTTTTGCAACATTCGTTCCTCCGTTCGATGCGCACACACCTCCGAACGGGAATTCCGTCCGAAAGCTCGCACGGTAAATTTTTGCGTTTTAGTAGAGACGTCGCCCAGATGCCTTACTTCACCCCGAAGATGGAGGCAAGGTACGCTTTTTTCGCGCCGGTGCGAAGTATTTTTAATCTATGGCAGGTATCAATTATTTCTATGACTGATTTCCACAGGGAGCATAAGGCTGCGGCGGATGTTTCGCGGTTCGCTGCCTCGTGAAGTGGAGATTCGTGCCTGCGTGCGGGCGGCGATGCGCTACCATCCGTCCTCGCGGGAGAGCTTCATGACGCTGCGCGCAGCCAAACTGGCCATGGTTTTTGCCGTCGGCCTGTACTACACGCTTCTGGTGTTCAACAACATCACGGATTACAACTCGAACTACCAATTTGTTCGCCACGTGCTGATGATGGACTCGACATTTCCGGGAAATCACGGCATGTGGCGCGCGCTAGACCAGCCGGTTGCGCACACCATCTTTTATTTGTCGATTATCGCGTGGGAATTCGTGACCATGATCCTTTGCTGGTGGGGCGGATTACGGATGGCGCGAGCGCTGCGTGGAAACGCGGCAGCGTTTCATGGCGCCAAACGAATTTCAATCGTCGGGCTGACGCTGGCTTTGCTGATGTGGCTGGTGGCTTTTCTGACCGTCGGCGGGGAGTGGTTTTTGATGTGGCAGTCGAAGGCGTGGAACGGCCAGGAAGTGGCAGTTCGCATGTTCACGGTGATTGGCGTCGTACTGCTGCTGGTCGCTCAGCCTGATACAGAAGAGCAACCTTAGACTTTTTCCTCCGGCGCATTTTTGCCGCGGCTGTTTATCAGGAACCACAGCAGCCCTGCACCGAGATACACGAGATAAATATACGGAAGCTTGCCGTAAGGGCCTTCGGGGACTGGGTAGAGGTTGCCGGCGAGCGCCAGCAGCATGGCAATGCCCGCAAGCCAGGAGAGAATTTGCGCGGCGAGCGTGTAAGCACCGTGGTTGCGCAAATATCGTGGCAGCGCGATGCATACCAGCGCGTAGGCCACGATGAAACCATACGTCGCGAGCGAGCCCAGCCAGCCATAAACGTCGAGGCCGCTTGCGCCGCGCGCGGCGAGCACCAGTGCCGGCAACACCGTGGCAATTCCGGTGACGACGACTGCGTAGCTGGGAGTTTCGTTGCGCGCATGCGTGGTGCGCAGCGAACCGTGCGCGAGGCCATTGTGCGCCATCAACAGCAATACGCGCGCGGCCGCGGTGATGCAAGCGAGCGTTCCGGCGAACATGCTCACCAGCGCGCCGACATCAATCAATAATCCAAACAGCGGCACGCCGCCGACGGCTGCGATCACATGCATGGGCGCAGGACTGGTTCCCAGATCCTGGCCCGCGGTGCGGAAGCCGAGAACTTCGGTGTAGGCGCAGACCGTGAAGAACGCTCCGCCAATGATCGCGGATTGAATCACGGCGCGCGGGATCGTTTTCAATGGATTGCGCGCTTCGGCACCGAGCGTGGTAGCGCTTTCAAACCCGACGAAGCTGAAGAGCGCCAGCACCAGGCCGAGGCGCAGACCACTGCCCGTCATGCCGCGCAATTTCAATTGCTCCGAATCCAGGTGCAAGCCATGGCGCACGAGAACCAGCGCAATTACGATGACGATCACCGCGACGGATAGCGCTTCCATCCACAACATCATCCGCGCGGAGATTTTTACATCGCGCCAGGCGATCCAGACGCACGCGCCGGCGCCGAGCAGGACCAGAAGCACGGCGGAGATTTCGTGGCCGGTGGCGTCGCGCAGAAGCAGATTTGCGAAGTGGTAGAAACCGCCGATGACGCTGGAACCCGTCGCGACGTACGCGAGAAGCAAACTCCAGGCGGCGGTCGCTCCCAGCCACGGCGGCAGGATCCTGGATGCGTAGGTGTAGAGCGACCCCGGTGAGGCCGAATACTTCGCAAAGCGCGCGATGCATAATGCGACGAGCAGCACGGCGATCGTTGCGAGCAGGTATGCAAGCCACGTGCCGTTTCCGGCGAGCGCGCAAACCAAAGGGATCGTGGCTGCGGGAGTTGTAGTTGGAGCGATCGTCGAGACCGATTGCGCCAGAGTTTCGAGCGGAGAGAGCGCGCCCCGTCGCAGTCCGTAGCCGACGGCTTCAGAATTTTGCGGCGGCAACGGCGCAGTGGAAAGCTGATTCCGCGTTTCACCGGAATTTGCGGGCGCGTGCATGGCGTACCATACAGGCTGATCGGCGAGCGCGCAAGAGACTCGTCGGTGCCGCTGAAAATAAAGCCGCCCGCAGCACTTCGATTCGTAGTCGCCGAATCGCAGCGTGAATCGCGCTGTGGCCCGATTCACAAAACTGTTTGCATCGATGCACACGAAGTCTTGCGGGCGTGGCAGCGCGCTGTGATATAGATTCGCATCGCACTGACGTTCGTCGAGGTGGTTTGGGGGGAGCAGATGCTGAAAGTTTTCCTGTGTTTTCTTATCCTGCTATCACTGCTCGTGCTCTGTGCGGATTTTTCGCAAGCGCAGAATACTGCAGCGAGCGCGTCCATTCGTGTCAAGGTCGTAGTCGTCACGATGTTTGAACGCGGCGAGGACACTGGCGACGTGCCCGGCGAATTTCAGCTGTGGGTGGAGCGCGAGCATCTCGACCAAATTCTTCCTCTGCCGAGCGGTTATCACCACGTGCGCTTGAATAAGGATGGTGTGCTGGGCTTGTTGACTGGCGTGGGAACGGCGAAGGCCGCGGCGTCCGTGATGGCGCTGGGGATGGATCCGCGTTTTGATTTGTCGAAGGCGTATTGGATTGTCGCTGGGATCGGCGGCGGCGATCCGGCGGATGTTTCGCTCGGCTCGGCGGTATGGGCGGACCACGTGGTTGACGGAGACCTCGCGTATGAAATTGACGCACGGCAAATTCCCGAGAGTTGGCCGACGGGCTACGTGCCTTTGCGCAGGGGCACGCCATACCAGCAGCCGCCGCGCATTGATTACGGCGAAGTGTACACGCTGAACGAATCGCTGGTGGATTGGGCGTTCCGTCTGACGCAGGACGTGCCGCTTGCGGATTCGGATTCGCTGCGCAAATCGCGCGCGCGGTTCGCAGGCTTTCCGAATGCGATGAAGCCACCGTTCGTAGCCAGAGGCGATACGCTTTCGGCCAGCACGTTCTGGCACGGCTCGAAATTCGATGAATGGGCCAACGCCTGGACGCGCTATTACACGGGCGGCAAGGGCAATTTTATGACGGCGGGCATGGAAGATACCGGAACGATGCAGGCGCTGACATTTTTGAGCCAGGCCGGACGCGTGGATTTGCGACGCGTGCTGGTGCTGCGCACGGTGAGCAATTACGATCACGAGCCTCCGGGAATTTCCGCGGCGGAGAGTTTGCAGGAAATGGCTTCGGGAAATTATTCAGCGTACATGGAATCGCTGGAGGCCGCGCAAGTGGTGGGAGACAAAGTGGTGCGTGATCTGGTGGAGCATTGGCGGGAACGTGAAGCGACGATTCCGCGCTGATCATCGCGTTGCGAGTTCATCCGGCGACGCAGCGCTGCTGCATTCTGGATTCGATCCATACGTCATATGGCATTGACGCGACAGCGCTCGCGGCCTATAGTTGCGCATTTTTAGCCGGGGAGAAACGGTTTGCTCGAGCGCGTCTTTCACCTCGCCGAAAACAAAACCACGGTACGCCGCGAACTGCTGGCTGGGTTGACGACGTTCATGACCATGGCGTACGTGGTCGTCGTGAATCCGCGGATTCTGGCGGAAGGCGGCATGCCGGTGGAGGGAGTGCTGTTCGCCACTTGCATTTCCGCGGCGCTCGCCACGCTGGTGATGGGTTTGTGGGCGAATTATCCCATCGCGCTGGCGCCGGGAATGTCTCTGAATGCGTACTTCACGTACTCGATTGTGATCGGACGTGGAGTGCCGTGGCAGACGGCGCTGGGCGTGGTCTTTTTGTCTGGGCTGTTGTTCTTGCTGCTGACGCTGACGAATGTGCGCGAGCACATCGTGAATGGGATTCCCGATTGCCTCAAGCACGGAACCGCGGCGGGAATTGGATTGTTCATCGCGTTCGTGGGACTGCGCAACGCGAAAATTATCGTGGCGAATCCGGCGACGTTTGTGGCGTTTGGAAAAACTAACGATCCGCAAGTGTTGCTGGCGGCGGCTGGTCTGATCCTGATTGCCATTTTGATGATGCGAAAAGTGGGCAGCGCGATTCTGCTGGGTATCGTGGCCATCGCGCTGGCGGGCATCCCGCTGGGACTGGCGCACTGGCCCGGACAGTTATTTTCGTGGCCGCATCCATCGGGCACATTTCTGAAACTGGACTTGCGCTCGGCGACGCGGCTGGGTTTGGGAGAATTGATCTTCGTGTTTTTCTTCGTGGACTTGTTCGATAACGTCGGCACTTTGGTAGGCGTGTGCGAGCAGGGGGGATTCCTGCGCGACGGCAAACTGCCGCGCGCGAGCCGCGCATTGCTCGCGGACGCGTTTGGAACGATCGTTGGCGCACTGACTGGGACGTCGACGGTGACGAGCTACATCGAGAGCGCCGCAGGAGTGGCGGCGGGCGCGCGCACCGGGCTGGGAAATTTGGTGATCGCCGGGCTTTTTTTCATGGCGATGTTCTGTGCGCCGCTGGTCGCCGCAATTCCCACCTACGCGACGGCGCCCGCGCTGATTCTGGTGGGCGCGTTGATGTGCGGCTCGATCGCAAAAGTTCGCTGGGACGATTTCAGTGAAGCTTTTCCCGCGTTCCTCACGCTGGTCGCTACGCCGTTGACGTTCAGCATCGCCACGGGACTGAGCCTGGGCCTGCTTTCCTTCACGTGCCTGAAGATCGGCGCGGGAAAATACCGGGACATCAGTCCGCTGATTTGGGTCCTCTCGGCGATTTTCCTACTGCGCTTCGCATTTCTTGGCTCGGAGTAGCAGCGGCGCGCGGTATTTCCCCTAGCGGCCGCCGAAAAGCACTGTAGAAAACAAAGAATCACTTTTCAGCGGCGGGCGAGGCACGTTAAGCTCACCGCCGTCGAGCCTGCGGCTCGATCGTTCGCGAAATGAATCACGTTACTTCCACACTCGCGCAAAGCCACTGGATTCCCGTCGCGATTTTTCTGGCCACGTACATTTTGATCGCGGTGGAAAGCGGGCGTGGCAGCCATTTGGATCGCACCGCAGCGGCTTTTTGCGGCGCGGTGGCAATGGTGCTGGTGGGTGCTGTGCCGCTGGCTGAGGCGTATCAGACGATCAACTGGGATACGCTGATTTTTCTGCTGGGCATCATGATCCTGGTGGCGCATTTTCAGATTTCGGGTTTCTTCGATTGGATCGCGGTGCACGTGGCGGGGATCGCGCGAACACGCTTCCAGTTGCTGGTGCTGCTCGTGTTCGCGACGGGAATTCTGGCGGCATTTTTCGTGAACGATACGATATGCCTGATCTTCACTCCGATCGTGCTGGTGGTGACGCAGAGGCTGGAAGTGCCGCCGATTCCGTACTGCATCGCGGTGGCGACGTCCGCGAATATCGGATCAGTGATGTCCGTCACAGGAAATCCTCAGAATGCGGTGATCGGCGTTTCCGCGCATTTTTCGTTTCTGGGATTTCTGGCGCATCTGGCGCCGGTTTCGTTCGTCGGAATGGCGATCAATGTGGCCGTGCTGGCTCTTTTCTTCCGCCGCGAGATTTTTCACCACCCCCTCAAACGCCATGCGCCGTCGCTGCCGGTGAAACTGGAGCGAGGCTTGCTGATCAAATGCTGCGTCGCGGCGGCCTTGGTGATCGTGCTGTGGATTCTGGGTTACTCGTTTCCGTTGGTGGCGATTTCCGTGGGTGCATTCATCCTGATCATCGGGCGCGTGAAAGCGCAAAACATTTATCAACGGCTGGATGGGGAGCTGCTGCTGTTTTTCGCCTCGCTCTTCGTGGTGATCAAGGGATTTGAAGCGTCCGGCGCACTGGAACACCTGATCGGATATTTTCAGGCGGGGCTGCAGGGTGGAATGACTTCGCAATTATTTGCGGTGAGCGGCGTGATGCTGATTCTCTCGAACTTGGTGAGCAATTTGCCCGCGGTTCTGTTGTTCCGTCCGCTGGTGCCCGCGATTCCGAACACGCATTACATCTGGCTGGCGGTGGCCAGCACCAGCACACTTGCTGGAAATGCCACGCCCTTCAGTTCCGTGGCGAATTTGATCGTGCTACAGCAGGCGGGCAAGAAAGTGAAGATTACATTCTGGGAGTTCGCACGAGTGGGTTTAATCGTGACGCTGATCACAACACTCGCGGCAATCGCAATTCTTGCGGCGGAGCACTGGTTGTTGCCCGGACATTAAAGAAGCCGGCAAGAGTTTGCAGGGGCGAGTGGTATACCCGCCCCCGCAAATCCGAATGCGGTTGAGAACGAAATTTACTTCTTGGCGTGGGCGAAATTTTCTTCCACTTGCACCCAGTTGATGGTGTTCCACCAGGCCTCGAGGTATTCGGGCCGGCGATTCTGATATTTCAAGTAGTAAGCGTGCTCCCAGACGTCCACACCGAAGAAAGCCTTGCCGCCGTCCATGATGGGATTGTCCTGGTTCGCGGTGGATTCGATCACAAGCTTCCCATCGCGAAACATAAGCCAGGACCAGCCAGAGCCGAAGCGCTTGACGGCCGCGTCGTTGATTTTCGCTTTGAAGTCCGCGAAGCTGCCGAACGCGGCGCTGATGGCTTTGCCCAGCTCACCGCCGGGTTCACCGCCTCCGCCTTTTTTCATGATCTTCCAGAACATGGAATGGTTCATGTGGCCGCCGCCATTGTTACGCACAGCGGCGCGAATGGCGTCCGGCACTTTGTTGATCTGCGCCAGCAGTTCTTCGACGGAAAGTTTTTGCAGGTCAGCGTGGCCTTCGAGCGCCTTATTAAGGTTGGTGACGTAGGCGCCGTGGTGTTTGTCATGATGGATTTCCATGGTTTTCGCGTCAATGTAGGGTTCCAGAGCGTCGAACGCATACGGCAAAGGCGGCACTGTGAAAGTCATCTGCGGAGCGGCTCCTTGTCCAGTAGAAGTTGCGGTCATAATGTACCTCCTGATTTAAAGATCCTGCCCCATAATTATACGCGCCTGCCGGGGAAGAGGGGTACGGGCAGCTGCAAATATTGGATGAGGTAAGGGAGTCGAGGATGCCATCCGTCGAACACGTGGAAAAACATTTCACCGCGACCGCCGCGGTACGCGACATCGTTATTGGAATGTCGGACGGGCTGACGGTTCCGTTTGCGCTGGCCGCGGGGCTGACGGGAGCGGTTGCATCAACGGGCATCGTGGTGACCGCGGGGCTGGCGGAAATTGCAGCAGGTTCGATTGCGATGGGATTGGGCGGATATCTAGCCGCGAAAACGGACACGGAACATTACGCGTCGGAGCTCGACCGGGAATATCGCGAAACTGTGGAATTGCCGGAAATTGAAACGGAAGAAGTGGCGAAAGTTTTTCGGGATTACGGACTGACCGAAGAGCAGATGACGCCGATTGTATCCACGATCACCGCGAATCAGAAAAAGTGGGTGGATTTCATGATGCGGTTCGAACTGGGGTTGGAACCGCCGGACCCTGCGCGGGCTACACGTAGCGCTGCGACAATTGCTGCGTCTTACATCGCCGGAGGCTTGGTGCCGCTGGCACCGTACATGATCATCCACCACGACTTACATCTGGCGCTGATTTATTCGGTGGTGGTGACGCTGCTGGCGCTATTCGGATTTGGCGCGATTAAAGGGCACTTCACCGGAGTAAAACCGCTGCGCGGCGGGATGCAGACGGTTCTCGTGGGCGGCCTGGCGGCGGCCGCGGCATTTTTGATTGCGCGACTAATCAGTTAAGTTTGCGAGTGCGAAAAAATCCCACGCGCAATGATGATTCGCTATTGGGTTGCCGGCGCGGTCCCCAGATTGCCGAAGGGCCAGAGATTGAACGCTTTCAGCATTCCGTCCTGATGTTTTTGCACTAACATTTGCGCGGTTTTTTCCTGCGGCCAGGGACTCGCGAGGCGCTCGGGTCGGTCCGCGATCCAGAAAGCAGCAAGAGCCATGACCGTCGCGTTGCGATCCAGAATATCCGCTTTCACTTTGTCGAAAGTATCCACGGCGGAGTGGTGCGTATACTTGTAATCCGAAGTGTCCTGATTGAGGTTGATGGCGGGAAGTCCGGCGAGGGTGAACGGCCCGGTATCTGTGCCGAACTCTACTTCGTCGTCCACTTGTAGATCGCCGAACGCTTGCAGGGACGCCGCGAATTTCTGAACGGCGGGAATCAACTCGTCATGGCCACCGACCTGAAAGCCAGTCACCGCGCCTTGTCCAGCGTCGAGAATCAGCGCTGCGACGTAATTGGCCATTTCAGTCTGATGCGCTTTCACGTAAGCGAGCGAGCCGAGCAAGCCTTCTTCTTCGCCGGTGAACAGGACGAAGCGGATGGTGCGGCGAGGCTTGAAACCTGATTGGACGATGGCTTCGGCTGCGCCGAGCGTGACCGCCGTTCCGCAACCGTTATCCGTGGTGCCGGAAGCCAGATCCCAAGAGTCGAGGTGTCCGCCGACAACAATCACTTGCTCGGGATTTTGCGTGCCGCGGATTTCGCCTACGACGTTTGCGGAATCCACCGGACCATCGGTGGCGCGGTTCTGCACATTAATCTTCAGGCGCAGGAACTGGCCGCGATCGAGGTAGCGCTCGAGCTGCTCCTGATCTTCGGCGGCCATACTGACGACAGGAATGTCGTAGTAAGCGTCGAAGCCCAAGGCGCCCGTGTGCGTAAGGTGCATTCCCGTGCTTTTGCGGCCGCCCTGGCCACCAATGACGGCGATGGCTCCGGCTTTGTGAGCGCTGATCAGAAAGCTGCCGAACTGGACAAACGCGCTCATGCGGTCCTTGGGCGCTTCGCCTTTTTGCACGATCAGCAGAATTTTTCCGCGCCAGTTGCCGGAATTATTTTTCAGCTCGTCCTGAAGCTGGTAGGCATTCACGGCAACGACGTCGGCTTCGGCGCCTCCGGCCGGCGTGGAGCCAACCCAGCCGAGCGAATCAACCATGAGTTTGCGGTGAATCGGCGCAAGCAGTTCGGCGTCCGCGGAGATGCGCGTCCAGCCGCGCGAAATTTTCCAAGGTTCGGTGTGAACGTTCTCCAGGCCGATGGCTTTCATCTTCACGACGCCCCAGGCGATGGCGCGAGCCGCGTCCGGCGACCCAGTGACGCGCGCGCCGATGTCGTCACTTAATTCTTCGAGATCCTGATAGGCATGCGACTCCATATCGCCGGCACCCGCAATGGCGACGAGAGCTTTCGAGGTGGCATCGTCGTCCGCCGCAGGCGCTGGTCTCCGTTCGCCCGGAGCGGAGATTGCCGGCCGCGCAATCATCAACAGGAACGCCGCGCTGCATGCGAGCGTGAGGATTTTTCGAGTCATGCAAAAGCTCCTTTTCATTTTCGATTTCAGTGTCGGGAAAATCCCGCGGCAGAAAATCCGGCGGCTGTGATGCAGCGCCACGTCTGGGCGCGACCCGTCGCGGCACACACGGTACAGCAAAGTATATAAGGATACCAGAGCCGCGCCTTTAGACCGATGGGGAACGAAATCGCTCAGGGAACCCCAAGCGTATTCTTTGCATCTATATACAGGGAAAGGAACCGCGCTTCCCACCGGGACGATAGGAACACTTATTCCCGGCTGTTACGTCAAATACCATATTCGCCGTAGTGCCAACGTAGCGCTGCTCGCGATATAATCGAAAATTCAGAGAAGACGATATGAAGGAGAGACAGCCATGGAACGCAGTAGCTTCAGTATTCGCCGCTGGGTAGCCACCGTCGTGGTGATCGCGGCGTTCGCGGGGGGAGCCCTCCTCTCGCAGGGATTCAGGGACTGGGCGGGTCACACCGTCCTGGGCTCGCCCAGAGAGCCGATCGCCATCGCGCAAAACGCGCTGCCGGTAAGCTTGGGGAATTTCGCCAATGGATTTTCCGCAGTGATCAAGCCCGCGCTGCCTGCGGTCGTAAACATTCGCACCTCAAAAATGGTGAAGTCGCAGGGAAACCAGATGTCGCCATTTTTTAACGATCCGATGTTCCGCCAATTTTTCGGCGATCAGTTTGGCGGAGGCAAACCGCACGCGGAGCGCGAGCAGGCTCTGGGTTCGGGCGTAATCGTGACAACGGATGGAACGATTCTGACCAACAATCACGTAATTGATGGCGCTTCGGACATCAAAGTGTATTTGAGCGACAAGCGGGAATTTAAAGCCAAGCTCGTAGGCGCCGATCCCAAGACGGATATCGCGGTGCTGAAGATCGAAGCGAGTGGTTTGCCGACCCTTCCCCTCGGTGATTCTTCGCAGCTCAATGTGGGAGATTTGATTTTCGCGATTGGCGATCCTTTCGGCATCGGCGAGACCGCCACGATGGGAATCGTCAGCGCTACCGGCCGCGGACAACTGGGAATTGAGGATTACGAGAACTTCATCCAGACCGATGCGGCGATCAACCCGGGAAATTCCGGCGGCGCGATGATTGATATCCACGGCAACCTGGTGGGCATCAATACCGCGATTCTTTCGCACGGCTCGGGTGGCAACGAAGGCGTGGGTTTTGCGATTCCGATGAGCATGGCAAAGCCGGTGATGGATCAAATTCTGTCGCACGGCAAAGTAGTGCGCGGATACCTGGGCGTGCACATTCAGGACCTCTCGCCGGAAATCGCCAAGGCTTTCAATTACAACTTGAGTGGCGGGGCGTTGATTGGCGACGTCTCTCCCAACACCCCCGCATCGAAGGCCGGATTGCAGAAGGGCGATGTGATCGTCAAGCTCAACGGCCAGCCAGTGAACGACTACGTTGACCTGCGCTTGCGGATTTCGCAGATGGCTCCGGGGACTTCGGTGAAGCTGGACGTCTGGCGGGATGGAAAAACGCAGGACTACACCGTGGCGCTAGGCGAACTGCCGGAAAAAGCGGAAGCGGAAGAGAGCACTGGAACCGAGAGCGGCGGGGGACTCGAAGGAGTGGAGGTAGACGAGCTTACGCCGGATATAGCGCAGCAGCTCAACCTGGGACCGGGAACTCACGGAGTGGTGGTTACGGCCGTGGATCCCTCCAGCCCGGCAGCTGCGGCGCAGCCTCCGATCGGTCGCGGCGATGTGATTCAGGAAATCAACCACAAACCGGTCAGGAACATGAGCGATTACCGGCAGGCCATTGCCGCGGCCGCGAATCAGCCGTTGTTATTGTTGGTGAATCATGGCGGGGTGACGGGATATTCCGTCGTCCAGCCGCATTAAGGTGTAGGAGTTCAGTTTTGGAACAGTGAGTGGAGGGGCATGGCCGGCCACGGTCATGCCCCTTTACTTACGCCACAATTAAACATTAAAATCCGCGACTGATCCCTCCAGTCGGGTTAGATTAATCCATGGGAGCATCCATGTGGCTGGGCATTCCGCAACGGATCCGCAGAAGGGCTAACCTTCTAGGTACCCCCAGAGCTTGGGTTATCGCTTTCAGCACGACTGGGGGTAGAATAGTACTCGAGTCCTATTTTCCCCAGCCCCTCGTTCTAGTACTAATGAACTGTAAACCGCAATTCTGTCTCGACGCATCTTAATTTCTTTATTCAAGGACCTTGGTGATCGTTATGGCGCGGACTACAAATCGAGCTGTCTTTAATGCATCGCTGTTGCCGGAGGCCGAACCTCGTTGGGACCTCTTCAGCGCCGGATTTGGGCTGCAGATCGCGGCCGTAACCTTGCTCGTCATAATACCTCTGCTGCTGCCGCAGAAGCTCGACATTGTCCAGCGATATTGGACGACGCCGATAGAAGCGCCTCCGATCGTAGCTTGGAAGCCGCAGCCGGTGCAGCCGGCACCAAAACCGGTTCCGCTGAAGCACGAAGTTGTGAAGGAAATGCCCAAGCCGAAGCCGGCGCCGGTGGTGGAACTACCGAAGCCGCGAATCTACGCGCCGGTAGTGGCCACAGCGCCGATCGTCAAGAAACCGGCGGTGCGCAAAGAAGCTGCGCCCGATATGGCGGAAGTGGCGAAGGCCTTCCCGGATCAGACTCCGCCGATGTCCATGGGCAGCTCGGCGATTCCCACTTTGAAAAAGCCTCGCGAAGCCGTGCAGACCGGCGGATTCGGCGATCCCAACGGAGTGCCGGCCAACGGCAAGACGAACAAGGCAGCGAACATCAATGTTCAAGGCGCGTACGACATGCCCACGGGACCTGGCACCGGCAACGGAACCGGTGGCGCGAAGGGAGCGAAGGGCGTAATCGCCAGCACCGGCTTTGGTAACGGTGTTGCAGTGGGAAGCCCCGGCGGACCGCCGCACGGCACGGTGCAGCAAGGTGGTTTCGGCGACGAGAATGTTGCCGTGGCGCCTCCGAAAATCAAGCAAACCGCGAGTGTGGCGGCGAAAACAACGCCAGTGCAAATTCTCTTCAAGCCAACGCCGACGTATTCCAGCGAAGGCAGGGCAAAGAACATCGAAGGCGAGGTATTGTTGCAGGTAGTGTTCACGGCGTCGGGGGACGTCAAGGTCCTACGTGTCGTGCAAGGTCTTGGTTACGGCCTTGATGAGACCGCGCAAGCAGCAGCGCGGCAGATTCGCTTCAAGCCGGCACAACAGGATGGCCAAACAGTGGATTCGACCGCCATCGTCCACATCGTATTCCAATTGGCGTCTTGAAAGGGGAATGGAGATGCGCACGTGCAACAGCTTTGGTTTGGCAATAATACTGGCCGGTTTAATGGCCGGGTCGGTTTCCGCGCAAGCCACGCAAACAGCTGATCAAACCCAGCCGCAGGCAGGGGCGAGTAGTTCGGCGCCGGTAGTGACCGTGGATCAAGCGATCGACCACTTGATCGCGCGCGAACACGATGAAGTGGCGACGATCCGGCGTTTCAGCCCGTTGATCGAAACCTATATTCAGGACATGAAATCGGACAAGGAGATGGGCGCCATCCCGGTGAAGGACCATTATTTTCTGGGCCAGGCGGACCTTTCCAAGGGCATCGTGGACAACTCCATGCTCGGCGCGCGAAAAGGAAAATTCGACGCGTTCAATCCTATTTCGCATATGAGCGGTTTGTTCACTTCTTCCTACGTGCCGGAAGGCTTCCTGCAGATGATTTACATCGATACCAACGGATTCGATCGCCAGCACTATCAGTTTGACTATGTGCGGCGCGAATTCCTGGGCGAAGTGCGCTGCGTAGTGTTCGACATCACACCGCTGCCGAAATCGGGGAAAGGGCGCTTCAAGGGGCGAGTCTGGGCCGACGATCAGACTTTCACGATTGTGCGTTTTAACGGCGTGTACACGCCCATCGCGGGTATCAATTCGTTCAACCTGCATTTCGATAGCTGGCGCTTAAACGTTCAGCCAGGACTTTGGCTGCCGGCATACATCTATAGCCAGGAATCGGACCTCCGCGACTTCTTTGGCGGCGACATTCGCTTCAAAGCACAGACGCGTCTGTGGGGCTACAACCTGAAGAACGTGGGCCGTCAGGAAGAATTCAGCGAGATGACCATCGAATCGCCCACGATTCAAGACCAGGCCGCACAGTCGCAAGATAAATCACCCATCGAAGCACAGCGTGAATGGCAGCATGTCGCCGAAATCAATGTGCTGGATCGCCTGCAGCGCATCGGCTTGCTCGCGCCTCCAGGGGAAGTGGACAAGGTGCTGGAAACGGTCGTGAACAACCTGGAAGTCACGAACAACTTGGACGTGCAGCCGGAAGTTCACTGCCGGGTGCTGCTGACCGGCACTCTAGAAATGTTTTCGATCGGGCACACCATCGTTTTGAGCCGCGGGTTGCTGGACGTGCTGCCTGATGAAGCGAGCCTGGCGACGATGCTGGCGCAGGAGTTGGCCGATATCATCGTCACCAAGCCTTCCACCGATCAGTGGGGATTCAACGACACCACCAACGTAACCACCACGGAAGCGATGGCTCGTTTTTCGTTCAAGGACAGCCCGGCGCAGATTCAGATGGCCAACGCCAAGGCCCTGGAACTGCTGAAGAATTCTCCTTACAAGGACAAGCTCGGCAGCGCCGGACTTTTCCTGAAACAGCTGGACGCGCAATCGAAGAACTTGCCTGCGCTGATCAATCCGCACCTCGGCAATCGCGTGTCTTTGAGCGCATCGCTGTTGAGCGCCGGCCCGACGCTGGATGCCACGAAGATCGATCAGATCTCCGCTCTCCCGGTGGGCGCGCGCATCAAACTCGACCCTTGGGGAGATCACGTCGAGCTGGTGAAGGCGAAACCCATTCCGCTGCTCTCGGCGCGTGAAAAGATGCCGTTCGAAGTCACGCCGTTCATGCCGTTCCTGACGCGATACCAGAGGCCTGGAACGGGCATCTCGGCGGACCCGACGAAAGCAGACTTGGCGAAGAAGGATCCGCAACAGCCGCAACAACAACAGCAGCAGTAAACGATTTTTCTCCCTCGAAAGCCCGGCGGTTGGATGGCCTCCAATCGCCGGTTTTTTTGCACCGTGAAGTTTCGCTGGCCGGCGCGCGACTGGAAAATCCTACAAGCTTCTAATTATTGAGCGGGAGGCGCAGGCGGGCTTCAGAGCCGCGATGCGTGGGGCGATTTTCGAGAGTGAGAGAGCCACCATGGGCTTCGGCGATCTGCCGGCTCAGGACCAGACCGATTCCCGAGCCGCCCTGCTTGGTCGTGAAAAATGGCACAAAAAGATTCGCAGCGCTGGGAATTCCCGGCCCATCATCCTGGACCCACACTTCGATGCTGCCGTTCTGGCGTTCCCACCCGACGCGCACTCCGCCGCCGGTTTCCAGAGCGGCATCCACGGCGTTGTGCAGCAGATTGATCAGCAGTTGCTCGAGCTGATCTGGATCGGCTTGAATTTCGGTGTCGGGGCCGGCCTGCAGCTGTACGGGCAGGCGCGGCTCCAGGCCCACTACGCGACGAACCCACACGCCGACGCTCATCGGCTGAAACACCGGCGGCGGAAGCTTGGCAAGCCGCGCGTAAGCATTCATGAAACGAGCCAGGCCGTCGGTGCGCGCGGCGATCACGTTGAGGCCGCTGCGCATGTCTTCCTGCCAATCCGGGGCGCGATCCTCGCGGCCCAGCATGCTGCCCAAATTTTCCGCGACCGATTTTATCGGCGCGAGGGAATTATTCAGTTCATGGCCGAGAACGCGGATCAGCCGCTGCCAAGCCTGGCGCTCTTCGTCGCGCAAGGCGCGGCTTAAATCCGTGATTACGAGCAACTGGTGCGGCAAGCCGGCTTCGCGGAAACTTCCGCGGTGAATTTCCCAGCGTCCGGATTTTCCGGGAAATGCAATCTGCGCGATGCGCGGCGTTTCGCCTTCGAGGCATTCCGAAAGACCCAACTCGATCGCCGTGTGACCCAGAATGCGATCCTCCGGCTGGCTGAGAATGCGTTCCCCTGCGCGATTCACCAGGCGCAAACAGCCCGCGCCATCGAATGCAAACACAGCGACGTCAATTTCCTCCATCACTTTGCGCAGCAGCGCGGTAGCTTCCAGCGCGCCGAGCCTTTGCTTGCGCAG
Organism: uncultured Acidobacteriota bacterium; assembly: GCA_963786205.1. Taxonomy (GTDB): domain Bacteria; phylum Acidobacteriota; class Terriglobia; order Acidiferrales; family UBA7541; genus Palsa-295. Next base: position 357,899 of record CAWAYG010000004.1, on the reverse strand, counting down.
CGTTTCACCGAGTGCGTTCACTTCCCATAAGACCTCGCCGAGCACGTCTTCACGATTTGCGCCGCGCGCGCGGATGGAAAAGTCTCCTTCGCGCAACGCGGCGAGCAGATTCGAAAGCGTGCGCAAGGGGAACATGACGCGGCTTTGCGCGGAGAACGCAAAGCTGAGCCAGGCGATGACCATTGCCACCGTGAGAGTCCACTGCAACTTGGACGTAAAACTGCCCGTCCACAGAAGAATCAAAGCTACAGCCGTGCCTCCCAGCCCCGCGGCCAGGGCCAGCAGCAAAATTCGGCGTTCATAGAGGAGCGGTGTCAAAGGCTATATTTCTGCAAGCGGCGGTAGAGAGCGCTGCGGCTCAAGCCCAGCGCCTTGCTGGCGTGGCTGACGTTGCCGCCAAATCGCGCCAGCGCTTTCTGGATGAGCACGCGCTCGACGTCTTCGATGCTCATTTCGTCCAGGCGCAATGAGGCTTCGCGCGCGGGACGCAAGCCGAGATCGCTGGCGCGGACGGCGGAGCCTTCCGCCATCAGCACCGCGCGCTCGACGGAATGGTCGAGCTCCCGAATATTTCCGGGCCAGGGATGATCCAGCAGAATCTGCAGCGCCACCGGCTCGAATCCTTCCAGATGTTTGCGATAACGCTGCGCCGATTGCCGCAGGAAATGATGCGCCAGCAGTGGAATGTCTTCCTTGCGCTCGCGCAGCGGAGGCAGATGGATTTCGATCGTATTCAAGCGGAACAGCAAATCCTCGCGGAACCGTCCGCCGCTCACTTCGGTTTGCACGTCCGCGTTCGTCGCCGAAATAATCCGCACGTCCACGCGGCGCGTGGTGGAAGAACCAACGCGCTCCAGTTCGCCCGTTTCCAACGCGCGCAGCAGCTTGGCCTGCAGATTCATGGGCACGTTGGCGATTTCGTCCAGGAAGAGCGTGCCGCCGTCAGCAAGTTCGAAGCGGCCCACGCGATCCGCTTTCGCGTCGGTGAACGCGCCCTTCACATGGCCAAACAATTCGCTTTCGAAGACCCCTTCGGGCAATCCGCCGGCGTTTACTGTGACCAGCGGCCGGCCCGAGCGTGAAGAAAGCGCGTAGAGAGTTCGCGCGACGACTTCCTTGCCGCTGCCATGTTCGCCAGTGATCAAAACGTTGGCATCCGACGGGCCTACGCGCGCGATCAGGTCCATCACCGGACGCATGGACGCGGATTCGGCGATCATCACCGGGCGGCCATCCGCGCGCAACAGACGGTTTTCCGCTTCGAGGCGCTGGCCTTTGCGCAAAGCTTGCGATAGTTCGATCTGGGTCTTCAAGATGGCCAGCAGTCGCGCGTTTTCCCAGGGCTTCTGCACGAAATCTTTCGCGCCGCGGCGCATCGCTTCGACGGCCAGTTCCAGACTGCCCCAGGCGGTCATGACGATGATGGGCAGCGTGCTGTCTTTGGCGCGAATATTCGAAAGCAGATCGAGTCCTTCCTGGCCAGATGTGGTGTCGCGCGCGTAGTTCAGGTCCATCAGAAGCGCGTCGAATTCGCGCGCCTCAAGAGCGGACATGACCGCAGCCGGCGAAGCCACGGTCTCCGTCTCAAATTTTTCGCCTTTCAACAGCAGGCGCAAAGCCTCGCGAATATCTGGCTGATCGTCGGCTACGAGGATGCGGGTTCGTGGTGCGTTGGCTGGCATCATGGCGCGAAAGGATTCTCCCTGGATTTTACCGCCGGTCTCGTTCGTTGAAATATCGGATGCATAGGTCATGTGGTTTCCTCATTCATAGCGCAGCGCCACCAAGGGATCGACTTTCGTGGCGCGCCGCGCGGGAAAGTAGCAGGCGGCCAACGCGACGAGCGCAAGTGCGGCTGCTACACCGATAAAGGTGAGCGGGTCGCGGGCCTTAACGCCGTAGAGCTGGCTCTCAAGATATTTCATTAACAGCAGCGAAGCCGTGAGCCCGATGGCCAAACCCAGCAACGCCAGTTTCATGCCGTCACCGACGATCATGCGCAGTACATCCGCAGGTTCGGCGCCCAGCGCCATGCGAATGCCAATTTCGTGCGAGCGCTGCGTGACGGCGTAACCCATCACGCCATAAATCCCGATGGCAGCGAGCAGTGCCGCAACTACCGCGAAAAACGCCAGCAGCGACATATTCAGGCGGCGCTGCGAGAAGGCCACCGCCAGATAGTCCTGCATCGTCTTCACATCCGTTACGGGCTGGTTAGGATCAACGCTTTCGACGGCGTGGCGAACTGCCGCTGTTAATTGCGCGCGATCGCCATTCGAGCGCACGACGAGGCTCATGAGCCGCGAAGGATTCTGCGTTATCGGCAGATAAAGCTGGCCGGACTTGGGTTCATCCCACGCCCAATCGCGTATGTCGCCGACAATTCCTACGATCGTGAGCCAGCCTTGATGCGGGATGGGTTGCCAGAAGCTTAAGGTGACGGGAAAAACCAAGCGAATCTGCTGGCCGATGGGATCCTCGTTTGGCCAATAGCGGCGCGCGAGGGTTTCGTTAACCAGCGCGACGCCCTGGGAATCCGGTCCGTCGGCAGAAGTGAAGTTACGGCCTTCTTTCACGGAGACGCCCATGGTGGATAAATAGCGCCAATCCGCGACGCGGTATTGACTTGTGAAATGTTCACCCGAGGGTGGAGTTGCTCGACCAGCGATGTCGATATCGCAAAAATTTGTCCAACGGGTCAGCGGCAAAAAATTCACGGCGCTCGCAGAGGTCACGCCCGGCACGACGTTCACGCGTTCGATCACCGACTGATAGAAATTCAAGATGGCCGGGCCTTCCGCGTAATGTCCATCCGGGAGAATTATTTGCATGGTCAGCAGGTCGGCAGGATCGAATCCGAGAGGCTCGGCCAACATCACGGCAAAACTGCGAACCAGCAGGCCAGCTCCGACCAGCAGCATAAGTGAAAAAGCCACTTCGGAGACGACCAGTACCGAACGCGCCAGCTGGCTGTGGCGTCCGGCCGTGGAACCACGGCTTCCTTCCTTGAGTGATTCGAACAACGCAGAGCGTGAAATCTGCAGTGCCGGCGCAAAACCAAATAGTATTCCCGTCATCAAGGCAATCACGATCGTGAAACCCAGCACGGTGCCGTCAATCGCGATCCATTCCGGGTGAGGTATGCGCGTGCCTTGTCCGGAGATGACGGCGTCGCGCAGAATTTGGATGCCACCGTAGGCAAACAAAATGCCGAACACCGCACCGATCAGCGATAGCAGCGCGCTTTCCGTCAAGAGCTGCCGGAAAATTCGCCGCCGCCCCGCCCCCAGAGAAACTCGCAGCGCGATTTCACGTTCGCGCACGGCGGCGCGGGCAAGCATCAAGTTCGCGACATTCGCGCAGGCAATCAACAAAACAAACGTCACCGACGCCAGGAGAAGTAGCAGACCGGGACGGAGCGTGCTGACGAGCTCGTCGTGGAAACCCACCACGCGGATTCCATTCTTCTGGTCGATGCCCGGGTACTGTTTTTTGAGTTGTTCCTGGATGGTCACCATTTCCGCGTTGGCCTGCGAAATTGGCATGCCCTCCTTGAGGCGGGCGAAAACAACAAGTCCGTGATTTTCGCGATCCAGTTGCGCGCCACGGAACGCGAATGGCTTCCACAGATCGAACTCCGGAATCGTGCCGTAGAGAGAGAAAGTTCGCGGCAAGACTCCGATGACGGTAAAGGGCTGGTCATCCAGCCGAATCGTCTTGCCCAGGATTCCAGCATCGGCGCCGTAATGACGCTGCCACAGCCCGTAACTCAAGAGAACGACCTGTTCATGGCCGGGTTGTATGTCTTCCGAGGTGAAATCCCGGCCGAGAATCGGAGTGACGCGCAACATGCGAAAAAAATTGTCAGACACTTGCGAGCCCCACACCCGCTCTGGCCCTCCGCCGCCGGTGATGGTGAAGTACAACGCGCGCCAGCAGGAGAGTTCTTGAAACACGTGGTTCCTCTCGCGCCATTCCAGGAATTCCGGCGCCGAAGCCATGCCGCGATTGATGTTGCGGTTCGCGTCGGTCTCCCAGATAGTGACGACGCGGCCGGAATCCGGAAACGGCAGAGGTTTCAGCAAAATTCCGTTGACGGCGCTGAAAATCACGATGTTCGCGCCAATGCCAATCGCCAAAGTCAAAATCGCGACCGCCGCGAAACCAGGGTTTCGTCGCAGCATGCGCGCGCCATAACGCAAATCCTGCCAAAGTGTGTCCATAATAATTTTCGCCCCCAAGAAGCGCCCCAGTGACAGCTTATCTTACTGCGTCGTCACTTGATGTCCACCTCTTGGGCCAATCCCTTCCACGCGCCAAGCGTGTCGGCGCCTGGCCATTCCTTTCACTTGCGCCGCTCATTCATAGCGCAAGGCGATCATCGGATCCACGCGCGAAGCGCGCTGCGCAGGAAAGTACGTTGCGACGAGCGCCACGGCGCTGAGCAGCACGGCGACAGACACGATCGCCGAGGGATCCCAAGGCTTCACGCCATACAGCAAGCTGGCCATCAAGCGCGTGAGCGCCAGAGCCGCCGCCACGCCCAGGAAAACTCCAATCAATGCGAGGCGCATGCCCTGCTTGACGACCATCCGGCGCACCTGTTGCGGGCCCGCGCCCAGAGCCATGCGAATGCCGATTTCCTGCGTGCGCAACTGCACGGTATACGCCATCAGGCCGTAGATGCCGATGGCGGCCAGCAGCAGCGCAACGCCGGCAAAAATTACCAGCAGCGTCATATTGAAATCGGTACGCTGCGTGGATTCCGAACGTACCTGATCCATCGAGCGGATATGTGAGACGGGCAAGCCGCCGCTCGCGGTGCGGAGTTGCTCCTGAATTTCGGCGCTAAGTGAAAATGGCTCGACCTTGGTGCGCACGATCCAGGTTATCGGAATGATGCGGTTACTGAGCGCGTTCTGTCCGTTGGTCATTTGCGCTACGGGAACGTACATGATCGGGTCGGGATCGCTATCGAGGCCGCCATTTCTGACGTCGCCAACAATTCCAACGATTTCGCGCGGCGGTTCTTCGAATTCAGGGCCCACTCCTTTGCCGATCGTGATGCGCTGGCCCACGGGATTCGCATCCTGCCAGTATTTTTTGGCCATGCCCTCGTTGATCAGGACGACTGGTTCCGCGCCACCGTCATCGTGGTCCGTAATCATGCGGCCGCGCAGCAGCGGAATTTTGAACACGTCAAAGTAACGCGGAGACAACGGGCGATAGCCTGCTCCACCGTGAGCCGGGCCCTCGGTGAGCGGACGTCCTTCGATGATGAACGGAAGCCCGAAGCCGCCTTCGAGAGGAAGGCAGCACGTGGAGGCAAACGCAACCACGCCGGGCAGGCTTTCCACGCGGCGCTGCGAATCGCGTACTAGTTGATTGACCGCGGCAGAGGTTTCAAAGCGCGTGCCGGTGAGAGACATTTCCATAGTGAGAATCTTGTCCGTAGAGAATCCGGGATTCACACCGCGCAACGCTGCAAAGGTGCGGATGAGCAAAGCCGCGCCTACCAGCAGCACGAGAGCGAGCGCGACTTCGGTGACGATAAGAGTCGCGCGCGCCTTGTTCTGGCTCAGGCCGCTGCCGGAACGCGAGCCGCTTTCTTTCAGCGTGAGGCCAAGATCCGCGTGCGATGCGTTGAAGGCGGGTATCAGCCCGAATAAAATTCCCGTGCCCAGCGAGACGAGCAGGGTAAACGCCAGCACGCGCCAGTCGAGAGTGATCGCGGCGCCTTGCTCGCCGATTCGAGGGATGTTGCCTGGGTTGATCGTGAGCAGCGCGCGGACGCCGAAATAACCGAGAATTAATCCGAATACGCCGCCGCCCACGGACAACAAGACGCTTTCGGTGAGCAGCTGGCGGATGATGCGTCCGCGCCCCGCGCCCATCGCGGCGCGGATGGCGATTTCGCGCTTGCGCATGGTGGCGCGCACCAGCAGTAAATTGGCCACGTTGGCGCAGGCAATCAATAGCACCATGCCGACCGCGCCTAGCAAGATCAGCAGCGACTTGCGCACGTCGCCAATCACCGTGTCGCGCAGCGGCTCGGCGGTGAAGCCTTCTTGCGGGCCCATGCCTATGTTGCCGGGAAATTTTCGTTTGTATTCTTCAGCGGCGAGTTTCATCGCGGCCTGGGCTTGCGCCAGCGTAACTCCGGGTTTCATGCGGGCCGCCGAACGCAAGTAATGAGCCTGGTCAGTGCTATTGGGGTCCGCTTGCAGCGGGAGGTAAATATCCGCGGGCGGATCGGAAGTGAAGGTCGCGGCGAGCACGCCCGTCACTAAATAGGGCTCGCCGCCGAGCTCGATGTTCCTGCCGACGATGTTGGGATCCGCCGCGAATCGCCGGCGCCACAATCCATTGCCGAGCACCACCAACCGGGCGCCGCCGGGACGATCCTCGTCCGCAGAAAACGCGCGCCCCGCGGCCATGCTCGCGCCGAACAACGGGAAAAAACTCGCGGAAACGTGCACGCCCTTGAGCTGCTCCGGGCGATCGCCCCCCGTGAGGTTTACGCCCGGGCCACCTTCATCGTAGGCAGCCACATCCTGCAAAACCTGCGTCTGCTCACGCCACACCATGTACTTTGGAATCGAGGTGACATTTCCATTCCCCTCTGGACTGCTGAGTTCAAGTTGCACGAGGCGATCTGGCTGGGGATAGGCGAGCGGTTGCAGCAGGACTGTATTGACGACCGTGAATATCGCGGTGTTCGCGCCGATGCCCAACGCCAGCGCGGCGACTGCCGTAGCCGTAAAGCCCGGGCTGCGACGCAATATGCGAAACGCGTAGCGAATATCCTGCAGCAAATTTTCAAAGAACTGCGTGTTTTGCAACTCGAACTCCTTGCTCCCTCCGCACTGCGCGATGCGCGTTCAACGGCTGGCTGCAGCTCCGCCCGCCACAGGCTGGCCGTCCACGATCCAGCCGTCGGCGAGCTGGATGATGCGATTGCCGTACGCGGCCCACTCGTTGTTGTGCGTCACTTGAATAATCGTTGTGCCGTCATCGTTCAATTTCTTCAGCATGTCCATGATCATTTTTCCCTGGCTGGAATGCAGGCTGCCCGTGGGCTCGTCGGCAAGAATCAGTTTGGGTTTGCCAATCACCGCGCGCGCGACGGCTACCAGTTGTTGCTGCCCGCCGGAAAGCTGATTGGGGAAGAGCGCTTTCTTGCCGACAATCTGGAAGCGGTCGAGAGCGTCCGCGACCATTCCTTCACGCTCGGTCTTCTTGATGTCGCGATAAGAAAGCGGCAGGTCTAGATTTTCGGCGACAGTGAGATTGTCCAGCAGGTGATATTGTTGGAAAACGAAGCCGATATATTTTTTGTGCAGCTCCACGCGGTGGCGATTATCGAGCTTATGCACCGGATTTTCGAGCAGGTGATATTCTCCCTTCCAAGCGCCATCGAGCATGCCGATGATGCCCATCAGAGTGGATTTGCCCGCGCCGGACGGCCCCATGACCGTGATGAAATCGCCTTCGCGGATTTCCAGATTGATGCGGCGCAGCACCCAGGTCTTGCCCGCGCCGGATTCGTAGAATTTTTCGACGTCAATCAGTTTGATCACAATCGTTCGCTCCTCGGTTCGATTCTTCGTTGCCGACGTTCGGCCGCACGCGTCGTTGCCGCACTCGGCCGCGACGATTATTCCACGGCTATGACGATCAGGGTGGCGTCGTCATGCCAATGGCCGCCGCAGAATTCGCCGGCGGCTTGCAAAACTATTTTCTGCAAATTTTGCGCGCTGGCGTCGCGATTTTGTTTGAGCAGGTCCAGCAGGCGCGCTTCACCGAACTCTTCGCCTTCCGGAACGTGCGCCTCAGTAACGCCATCCGTAAACAGCAGCACGCGGTCGCCTGATGCCAGGTCGCAGGTGCCGGTAGCAAACTCCTGGATCGGAAACACGCCCAGAATGCCGCCGCCTTCCAGCAGCCGATCGTACGTGCCATCGCGATGCGACACGATCGGCGCATTGTGTCCGGCATTGGTGTAACGCAGCCGGCGAGCCGCGCCGTCCAGTTGGGCGTAGAAAAAGGTGATGAAGCGGTCCGTCGCGATATTGCGGCAGATGAGCGAATTCAAGCGCTCGCACAATTCTTCCGGAGCGAGCGAGGGGGAAGCGAAACCTCGAAAAGCCGCCTGCAGATTAGACATCAGCAGCGCCGCAGGCATGCCCTTGCCGGCGACATCGCCGATGCAAATACCTAGCGTCTCTGGACCGAACGGAAGAATGTCGTAATAATCGCCGCCTACCACGCGCGCTGGTTGCCAGGCGCCAGCAATTTCGAATCCGAGCAATTGCGGAATTTCCTTCGGCAGAAACCCCTGCTGAATCGAGCGCGCTTCGGCAATCTCGCGATCCTGCGCGTGAAGCTGGGAGGCAATTTCGCTCTGCGCGATGGTGTTGGCCGCCGCTTTTTGCCGGGCTTCGCGGCGCTCGCGGCCGATCTGCACTTGTTTCTGCAGAATTTCAAGCAACCGAGAATTGACCCACGGCTTTTCGACGAAATCGCCGACGCCCTGCTGCATGGCTTCGACCGCCAGGCCAACGGTGGCCCAACCGGTCATTACCACAATGGGAGGCGCATTCTCGGTGGCTTTCAGTTGCGCCAGCAGATCTAGTCCCTCGCGGCCTGAAGTGGTGTCACGAGCGTAGTTAAGGTCCATCAAGATCAGGTCGAATCCGTTTTGGGAAACGGCGGCAAACAGGGCCGCAGGCGAGGTCACTGCCTCAGTGACATAACCGTGTCCTTTGAGCAACAGACGTAGGGCTTCCAGTATGTCGGGCTGGTCGTCCGCGATCAGCACTCGTGGCTGCGTCCTGGTGGTTTCGGTAGTGGATTCGAGCGTCATGATTTTCATTATTCGAGCCCCGCTTAGCTGGATGCGAGACGTCTCTGATCGAGTGCCTCCCAAATATGGGCAGGTGGGATTCCAGGCTAATATTAATATAAGACCTGTATTTACAATAGATTAAAGACGAGATGGGCAGCCTGCAAGGCCATCTATGACCAATTGCGGGAATGCTCGTTGCGATTTCGGACAGTCTGATTTTCGATGCCGCCAGGGTTCTTGCCAGCTGTTAGGCGTCCATGCCGCACCGGAGATCTACTCGTAGCGCAGTGCGACCATCGGGTCCACACGCATTGCCCGCCGGGCCGGGACGTAGCACGCGACGACCACGACGGCGAGCAGCAACCCCACCACACCAATGTAAGAAACCGGGTCGGCGGCGCTAACGCCAAACAGCAAAGTGGACAGAAAATGCGTCAGCGCGAAGGCAGCGATCAAACCGATGCCAACTCCGACGGTCGCCAGACGCAGTGCTTGGCCCACGACGAGTCGCAACATGTCTCGCGGCCGCCCGCCCAAGGCCATGCGGATGCCGAGTTCGTGCGTGCGCTGAGCCACCGAATAAGAAATCACACCGTACAAGCCGACTGCCGTCAGCAGCATGGCCAATGCGGCAAAAATTCCCAGCAGATACGTATTGAAACGCGGTTGTGCGATGGTGCCACTCAGATATTCGTCAACGGTCTTGGGCGCGTAAGTAGGCAAGTCTTTGTCTAGCGAACGGACAGTTTCGGCGATGGGCCTTGCGAGGCCAGGGGCATCCTGCGCGGTGCGCACTACCAAGGTGATGGAACCGAACGGTATTTGCGCATAAGGGACGTACGATTCGGGAGCCCATTCGTCGCTCAAATCGTGGAACTTCACGTTGCCCACCACGCCGACGACTTCGCGCATCACTGGCTCGTTCGCTCCGGCGGCAACTTCGGGCTTGATGTGTTTTCCAATTGGATTTTCGCCAGGGAAAGCCTGATGCGCGAGCGCCTCGTTGATGATGATCACCGGCGTGGAAGCCGCTTCATCCTGCGCGCCGAAATCGCGGCCCTGCAGAATGGGAATCCGCATCGTCGCAAAATATTCCGGTGTGACGTCCCGCAGAGAAGTGTGTGGCTCCTCGCTCTTGGCCACGGGATGCCCGTCAATTTGAAAAATGGTACGAATTTCGTCGCCGCTCATCGGCAGCGGATAGATGCCCGCGGCTGATTGCACTCCTGGCAGCGCCTTGAGCTGCGGCATCAGATCCTTGAAATATTCTGCCTTTTTTGTATCCGTGTACTTTTCATCCGGCAAATCCACGTTGGAAGTCATGATGTTGTGCGGAGCAAATCCCGGATTTACGTTCTGCAAACGCACCAAACTGCGAATGAGAAGTCCGCTTCCAACCAGCAGCACCAGCGCCGACGCGATTTCGACGATAACCAGAGAACTGTGCAGTGCGTGACGTCCTCGTCCTGCGGTGCTGCTGAGCGCGCCCTCTTTCAAAGCATCCACGATATTGGCGTGCGACACTTGCAGAGCAGGAGCGAGCCCAAACAGTATTCCGGTGGCCAGCGATAGTCCCATGGTGAAGGCCAGCACCCAGCCATCCATCCGAATTTCAGCGATCCTCGGCAAGTTGTCGGGACTAAATCGCACCAGGGCGGCGCTTCCCCACGTCGCCAGCAGCAGACCAAGCGCGCCGGCCATCAGTGCGAGTAGAAAACTTTCGGTGAGGAGCTGCCGAACCACGCGCTGGCGTCCCGCGCCGAGCGCCGAACGGATAGCGATTTCGCGTGTGCGCGAAGTAGCTCGCGCCAGCAGCAGATTCGCCACGTTCACACACGCAATCAAGAGCACAAATCCCACCGCTACCATCATCACGAACAGAGCCGGACGGATGCTGTGCGTCAATTCTTCCTGCTCGGAAACCACGCGCACTCCGAAATATTTGTTGGTGTCGGGATACTGCTTAGCCAGCGACGCGGCGATCACATCCAGGTTGGCTTGCGCTTCCGCGACCGTGGCGCCAGGCTTCATTCGCGCGATCACTCGCAAGAAATGCGCGTCGCGCTCATCGGCCATCGTAGGTGAATCGGTAGTGGATTCCCGCATAGGGCTGAAGCTGGACCACAGCTGCGGCGTTTCGCGTTGCAGCAGATACTGAAAGCTCGCGGGCATCACGCCCACCACTGTGTAGGCGCTGTTATCCAGCGTGATCACACGCCCGATAATCTGCGGATCGCCGCCGAAGCGCTCTTTCCAGAGGCGATGGCTGAGAATCACGACGTGATGGTGAGGTTCATCGTCTTCCGGCAGAAACCCGCGGCCCAATTCCGGCGAGACCCCCAGCAGACTGAACATGGCGGCGGTGACGGTCGCGCCCTGCAGGTGCGCGGGCTGTTCGATGCCGGTAACGGCAAAGCTGGAGTCCGTATACGCAGCCATTTCCTGGAACACGTGATTCTGCGAGCGCCAGTCCGCGAAATCGGGATAGGAAACCGAGCCACTTACAGTGTGGAGCCGCGCATTGGCTGTGGCCACACGCACCAGCTGACCCGGATCACGAAAGGGCAGAGGACGCAGAAGCTCCGCGTTGACCACGGAGAAAATTGTCGTGTTCGCGCCGATGCCCAAAGCCAAAGTGAGAATAGCGATGACAGTGAAGCCCAGATTCTTGGCCAACATGCGAATGCCGTAGCGAATGTCTTGCAGCAGCGTTTCCATCCTTGGGCTCCTAGAAAAGTGATTGGTGATGAGTGGCGAGTGGTAAATGCCCGGCAATAAGTAATCAGCGGCGAGCGACCAGCTTTCGCCACAGTGAATTTAGCATTCTGCGAATCTCCGAAATTATTTCGTGCAGAACTCGTCACTGCTCACTCGTAGCGCAATGCCACCATCGGATCCACACGTGCAGCGCGGCGCGCTGGGATGTAGCACGCTGCCAGCGCGACGAGCGCAAGTAAAATGGAAACTCCCGCGAACGTGAGCGGATCGCTGGCGCTGACACCGAACAGCAGCGAGCGTAGCAATCGCGTAAGCGCGAACGCGGCCGCCAGGCCGATGGCGAGCCCGATAGCAGTGAGCCGCGACCCTTCGCCGAGAACCAGCCGCAACACGTCGTGCTGCTGCGCGCCCAGCGCCATGCGCACGCCGATTTCGTGCGTGCGTTGCGTGACGACGTAGGCCATCACTCCGTAAATTCCCACGGCGGCCAGCAACAAAGCCAGCCCGGCGAAAATCCCCAGCAACATGGTCTGCTCGCTAGTGTCCTGCATCGCGTCCGCGACGACTTCATCCATGGTGCGTGCGCGGAATACGGCCAAGCCACCATCGAGGGCATTAAGGTCACCGCGAATCGCCGCCAAAACGTTGCGCGGAGCGACGCTGGTCTTCACCGTTAGCTGCACGCCATATCCTTCATTGTCGAGTGCCGCCGTGAGCGGGAAATACGCTTGGGGAGGCACGTCTTTGCGTATGTCCCACTCCTTAACGTCGCCAACAACACCGACGACGGTGACCGGAACGCCACCGGCGTGAAACAATTTGCCAAGCGCATCCTGTTTCGGCCAATACAATTGCGCCATCTTGCGGTTGACGACGGCAACAAATCCAATTTCCGGCGGCAACGTTTTCAGGTTTGGATCATTCTTATAAAGATCGTCCAGTTTCAAATTCGCAACCGCCGTGCGTTCCATGTCTTCGGCAGTGAAAACGCGACCTTGTACAACGGGCACGCCGAACGCGCGAAAATAATCCGGCGTGATGTTGTTCCATTCGACCAGCTGAGTCGCCAGCGCAGGATCGTTCTGGCCAGCCACAGTGACGTACCCGTTAGTGCCGCCTTCCAACGGAATCTCCGTCGAGGCTGCTGCCGCCTGGACGCCCGGCTCCCGTTGTATGCGTTCGAGCAGTTGGTCAAAGAATTGGCGACGCGCCGGCAGCGTGTGGTATTTCGCGTTGGGCAGCTTGACTCCCATGGTGATTACGTTATCCGCTTGCACGCCAATTCCTGAATTGCGCAAACGCGAAAAGCTGCGCAGCAGCAGTCCTGCACCGATGAGCAAGGCCAGCGACGCGGCAATTTCGCCCACAACCAGAGCATCGCGGAGCAGGCGGCGCGTTCCGGTTGGACTGACCACAGCCTGGGCGCTGGATTTCAGCTCTTCGCTAAGATTCACCCGGAAAGACTGCATGGCAGGCGCCAATCCGAACAGCGCACCGACCAGGATGCTGACGCCGATCGTAAACAGCAGAACGGTCACGTCTATTTGAATGGGATTGGCGCGCGGAATCGGCAGAGTCTCGGTCGATTGCAGAAATGATACCGCCCAGAACGCACCCACAAGCCCCAATGCGGCACCAAGCAGAGAAAGCAAAATGCTTTCGGTGAGCAGTTGGCGCGCCAACCGCCAGCGTCCAGCGCCCATAGCGGCGCGCACGGCAATTTCACGCTGACGATTGGTCGCGCGTGCGAGCATCAGGTTCGCGACGTTGGCGCAGGCCACCAGGAGCACGAGCGCCACGGCGCCGAGCAAGATGAAAAGACTTTCCCGAGAGCTCCCGGTTAGCTGCTCCGTTAGCGAAACGACTACGGCTCCGTTGTACGTATCGTTATCCCCGTTTTGTTTTGCCACCTGCTTGGTGATGCTGTTGAGTTCCGCCTGAGCCTGGCTTACGGTGACATTCGGTTTAAGTCTGGCGATGGCGCGATAGGAATGCTCGCCGCGTGGCCCCAGCGCTTTGGGCGTCATATCCATGGGAGTCCAAATTTCCGAGGCGCGCTGAAAATTGAACCAAGCGGGGAGGACGCCGATGACGGAGTAGGATTCGTCATTCAACTCGATCGTCTTGCCCAAGACGTCAGAGCGGCCACCGAATTGCCGATGCCAGAAAGCGTTGCTCAGAATGGCCACATGATTTTTTCCGGGCTGATCCTCGCCGGGATCGAAATTGCGCCCGATCCTTGGTGGCACGCCGAGGAGACCGAAAAAATCGGCTTGAGTGCTGCTCACGGAAACGGCTTCGGTCTGACCGGTACCGCTGGCGTTCGCCGTCCGTTCCCAGGAGTACAGGCTGGTCGCTTCCAAGGTGCGGCTCTGTGCTTGCCAGTCCAGATAATCAGGTCCAGTCAGCGGAAAGTTGCCTGGCGCGCTTTCGGTTTGCCAAAGCGCCACTAAACGCCCGGGCTCATTAAATGGCAGCGGGCGCAACAAGACTGAATTGATCACAGAGAAAATCGCGGTGTTCGCGCCGATTCCAAGCGCCAGCGTAATGATGGCGAGCGCGGTAAAACCCGGGCTCTTCGCCAGCATGCGAATGCCGTAGCGAAGGTCCTGAAGCAACGTTCCCATTGCAACCCCCTAAGGAAGTGACAAGTGATGAGAAACGACGCGCCTTCCGCTCGTCACTGGTCACTTATCACTGGTTACTTATCACTCGTCACTCGTATCTAAGCGCGACCATCGGATCCACACGCATGGCGCGCCGCGCTGGAATGAAGCACGCGCTCAGCGCCACAAGCGAAAGAATTGCCGTGACGATCGCGTACGTAACTGGATCCCGAGCGCTGACCGTCAGAAAGCTGCCAACCACCTGGCCGGCAGCCAGCGCGCCGCCGATGCCCACGATCAGGCCAATGCCGACAATCAGCAGTCCTTCGCGAAAAACCATTTTCAGTATGTCCGCGGGATGAGCGCCCAGCGCCATGCGCACTCCGATTTCGTGCGTTTTCTGAGTCGCGGCGTAAGAAACCACGCCGTAAACTCCAACGATTGCCAAAATCAAACCCAACATTCCGAGCAGCGCCGCCAGCACCGCTCCGATTTTGTAGAAAAGCAGTCCGTTCAGCGTATTGAGCGCCTGCGACATCGTCTGCACATCAAAAATCGGCAGCTGCGGCGCGAGCGATTCGATGACGTGCTCGGTTTCCGGAATCATCATTTCCGGCGCGCCGGCCGTGCGTAGCTGCAGTGTCTGGAGGGAATTTGAAGCTTGATGCTGCAGGAACGGCGCGTAGAACATCGGACTAAATGGCCCGGTGAGGCCGTTGAAACGAATGTCCTTCGCTACGCCAATTACCACGAGCGAATGCGCCGGGTCGGTGGACATTTTGAATTGCCGACCCATGGGATCTTTGTCAGCCCAATACTGCTTGGCCATCGCTTCGCTCACAATCGCCACATATTGCGTATTTTCATCGTCCGCTTCGGTGAAGACTCGGCCTCGCAGCAGCGGAATTCCCATCGTCTGGAAATAATCCGTGGAAACTGTGTTGTACAGGGAAGACGGACCGGGCTGACCGGGAGGCGGCTGGTATCCTGCAATGGTGAGCGAATCGAAATTGTTGTAGTAACCCATGGGAGTAGCGTTCGCGGTCGAAGCCGATACAACTCCGGGAAGCGCGCGCACGCGCTGCAACAGAGTTTTGTAAAAATCCCGCGTTTGCGCCTGGTTATGTCCGATTTCGTTCGGATCCATGATCAGGTTCAGCACGTGATCGGGTTTGAAGCCGAGGTCGACGCGTTGCGCCTGCGCCAGGCTGCGCGTGAATAGTCCGGCGATGATAAGCAACATCAGGGAACCAGCGACTTGCACTACCACCAGCGTGCTGCGCAGCCGGTTCTTTCCGCCCACCACTCCACGCCCGCCTTCGTGCAGAATCGCGCTCAAATTTCCACGCGAGGCGCGCACCGCCGGCACGATGCCCACGATAATTCCCGTGAGTAATGCCGCCGCCGTGGCGAAGCCAAAAACGCGCCAGTCAAAACCGAAATCAAAATGCACCGGAAGATCCGTTTGCACGTTTATTGAACCGAGCGCCGAACTGCCCCAGTAACCCAGCAAAACTCCCGCCACGCCGCCCAACAGCGCCAGCAAAACGCTTTCGGTAAGCAACTGACGGATCATCCGAATTCGCGCGGCGCCCAGCGCGGCGCGTATGGCCATTTCGCGTTCGCGCACGGTGGCGCGCACCAGCAGAATATTGGCCACGTTGACGCACGCGAGCAGCAACACCATCACGGCCAAGCCTAGAAAAAGGCCTCCCACTACCATCACCGTGTTATTGGGGTCAGGATTCGGCCGCGCGCGAAGTTCCGGAAATGCCACCACGTTGAGTTCCTTGTGGGCCTCGGGATATTCCTGCGCCAATCTCTGGGACACAACGGCTAAAACGGCCCGCGCCTGCTGCACGCTTACGCCGGGCCGGAGTCGCGCGAGAATCGGAACATTGCGGATCTGGCGGTTGGTCATGAAATCAGTCGGATTACCCGCAATGATTGCCATGCCTATCGGCAAATAACCTTGCACGCTCAGAATTGGATAGACTCCGACAAAACCTTTTGGCGCAACGCCCACGATGGTGATCGGTTTGCCGTCCACGGAAACTTTTCGCCCCACAATTCCCGGATCGCCACCGAAACGCGTCTGCCAGTAGGAATAACCGAGGACCATCACAGGATCCGCGCCCAGCACATCGCCTTCCGAAGGCAGAATGAACCGTCCCAGCGCCGGCTTCAGGCCCAGCGCGGAAAAATAATTTCCAGAGACGTAGTTGGTCATGATGCGATCGGCTTTGCCATCTACGCTCAGGCCATCCAGGCCGAACTGGTAAGCGAAAACATCCGAAAACACTTCTTTCGTTTGGTTTTGGATATCGCGATAATCCGCAATCGAAAATTGCGTGAGGAAATTTCCTTGTTTCTGCTGGAACGCCAGCACGGTGATCTGTGCTGGTTCCACCACCGGGAGCGGCCGCAGCAGAAACGCATCCACCATGCTGAAAATGGCGGTGTTCGCGCCGATGCCCAGCGCCAGGGTGATCACGGCGACAATCATGAAGCCGGGGTTTTTCATCAGCATGCGCGCGCCGTAGCGAATGTCTTGCAGTAGAGTTTCCATTATCAGCTCCGTAATCTGCCAGTAGCGTTTCCAGGCGAGAGGTGCTCGACGATTCTGTATAGCCCGACGCCGATCGGCTCAAAACGATTCATTGCTGTTCTGCTTGCCGCGCCGTCTAAAGCAGATACGTTATTTCAGCCGCGCAAGTTCCCGGTGGCGCGCTCATTCGTGCCGTAACGCCACCATCGGGTCCACTCGCATCGCGCGTCGTGCGGGAATGTAACAGGCGGCGAACGCCACGAGCGTCAATAGCGCCGCCACACCGAAAAAGGTGATGGGATCCGCGGCACTTACGCCGTACAGCAAATTGGTCATAAGACGCGTAAGCGCGAGCGCTGCTGCGATTCCGATTCCCACTCCGAGCAGTGCCATGCGCGCGCCTGCGCCGAGCACCCAACGCATTACATCGCTCTGCTGCGCGCCGAGCGCGACGCGAATACCGATCTCGTGCGTCCGCTGCACCACGATGTAGGAAACCACGCCGTAAATTCCCACGCTCGCCAGCAGCAACGCCACCGCCGCGAACGCACCCAACAGGACCATCGAGAAGCGCTGCGCCAGGATCGACCGGTTGTAGACGATATCGTCCATGGATGCGGGACTGAACATCACCTCTTCGCTATTCATTTGCTGGATCTCGTGGTGGATACTCTCGGTGAGAGAGAGCGGCGCAACCGTCGTTCGCAGCACCAAGGTGGTGCTGCGATTCGCGCGCGACATGTACTTGTCCGGAATCTGCCTGAAGGGAAGATAAAATTCGGCATGCATCGCGAGTTTATCGTCCAGGCCCCATTGCTTCACGTGGCCTACCACGCCGACAATTGTGGCCGGGTCCACATACTCGTCGATAAAGACTTTCCCGATGGGATCTTCGCCGGGGAAATATTTCCGGGCGAACTCCTCATCGATCACGGCAACACGCGGCGAACTTTCCGTGTCCACAGGAGTGAAGAACCGACCGCGCACCAGCGGGATTCCCATCACCTTCAGGTAATCAGGCTCAACTTCGGACCAGATGGACCAATACTTATCGTTGTCGCTTATTGGCTTCGGACGGCCGGCAATCCAGAATGGATCCTCGGAATCGTCCCACATGGGCAGCGAGCCGCGCAGCAGCGAGACCGACTGAACCCCCGGAATCGAACTCAGCCTCTCATGCAGTTGCAGAAGCGACGCCCGCGTCGCGGCCGGCGTTGCCGAGTCCATCGACGGTGGAAGCGCGACGTAGAACATCAACACGTGATGAGGCTCGAATCCCGGGTTTACGCTCCAGAGCCGCGACAAGCTTCGCAGCATCAGCCCCGCGCCAACCAGCAGCACGAGTGCCATGGCCATTTCGGCTACTACAAAAACGCCTTGCGCTTGGTGGTGTGAGCCACTCATACCGCGGCCACCCTCTTTCAATGTCGATTGCACATCGAGTCGAGCAGCTCTCAGCGCGGGCGCGAGTCCGCAGAGAATTGCCGATAGCAGTGAAATCCCGAGCGTAAAGAAAAGCACACGGCCATCCATCCGCACCTCTTGCGCGCGGGGCAGCGTGTCGGAAACGAGACTAAGAATCCCCTGCGTTCCCCATTCCGCCAGCAACAATCCCAGCGCGCCTCCAGCCAGCGCGATGAGCGTGCTTTCGGTCAGAAGCTGCCGCAGCACTCGTCCTCGGCTTGCGCCCAGAGCGGCGCGTATCGCGAATTCCCGAGCGCGGCCCGTGGAGCGGGCCAGGACCAGATTGGCGACGTTCACGCAGGCAATGAGCAGGACGAAGCCAACGGCCGCGAGCAGCACGAAAAGAAATGGCTCGATCTCGCCCACCATGCTTTGTTTGAGCGGCATCACCGTGATGTTCGAATCTTTATCCGCGACCGGGTAAGCCTCCGCGAGCTGGTTCGCAATGGAATTCATCTCGGCGCGAGCCTGCTCCACCGTAACGCCCGGCTTTAGCCTGCCGATCGCTTTCATGCCCAGGCCCGCCGAACGATCGTGGAAAACTACGTCGGTCCATTGGCCGATGGGAATATAAGCGTCGCTATTTTCCGCGAAACCATTCAGTCGCAGATGGAAACCGGCCGGAACCACTCCAATGATCGTGTAGTCGGTGCCGTTGAGCGTGATTCTCTGGCCGACCACGTTCGGTGCAGCGCCGAATTTGCGGGTCCACAAACCTGCGCTTATCAATGCCACAGGTGCGCCGCCAATGCGGTCCTCGTCCGCGCTAAAGAAGCGGCCTTCTACCAGCTTCACGCCCAGCGTCGCAAAGAAATCGGCTGAGACCATCTCGCCGCGGATATGTTCAGCTTCGCCGGCGCCGGTGAGATTGAAATCGTCCTGGCGAAATGCTGCCATCGAAGCGAAACTGCGATTGTCCCGCTGCCAATCGAGAAAATTCGGATAGGAAATCGACGCGCGTGCGAAGCCAACCCGCTTTTCGTACAGGGCCACCAGCTGGTTCGGCGCCGGAAAAGGGAGCGGGTTTAAGAGGACGCCATTGGCCACTGAAAAAAGCGCGGTATTCGCGCCAACTCCCAGCGCTAGCGTCAACACCGCCACGATCGCGAAGCTGCGATTTTTCGCGAGCGTCCGAACAGCGTATTGCAAATCTTGTAGCAGCGCTTCCATCCGCGTACCTCGGCAACCGCTTCGTCAAACGCGCCGCAATATTTCGCAGGCGACGTTTTTACATTTGTATAGCCGCGCGTCACGACTCATTCGTAGCGCAGCGCGACCATGGGATCCACATTTGCAGCTTTCCGCGATGGCAGCCAGCCGGCCAATAGCGCGACCGCCACGAGCAATCCGGCTGCGATGATGAAGACGATCGGATCGCTGGCTTTCACGCCGAACAGCAGCGATTCGACCACGCTTCCGATTCCGTATGCCGCGACCAGTCCGATGCATAGGCCCGCACCCAGCATCCCGATGATTTCGCGCAAAATCATCCAGGCCACAGTTTTCTGCGTGGCTCCGAGCGCCATACGAATTCCGATTTCGCGCGTGCGCCGCGCCACTACGTAAGCCATCACGCCGTACAAACCCACCGCCGCCAGCAGCGCGGCAAGCAAGCCGAGGCACAGCGAGAAAATCGTCACCAGGCGGTCGGTGAACATGATTTCGTCCACCTGCGCCGTCAAAGTTTTCACGCCATATACAGGCAGGCTGCCGTCGAAACCTTGAATCAAGTTGCGCACCGTGACGGTCAGCGCGACAGGATCCTGATTCGTGCGCACGTAAAATGTCGCGTTACCTGCGTGCTCGCTCTGCGAATATGGCAAGAAAACAAATGGTCGAGCCGCCATCTTCACGTCGGTATTCTTGCTGTCCTTCACCACGCCTACGATTTCCGTGTCGAGCTTGGTGTCCTTTCCGCCTCCAAAACCAAAGGACAGGCCAATCGGATTGCGTCCCGCAAAGAAGCGCCGCGCCATTGCTTCGTTGATGATTGCAACTTTAGGCGACGTGCGGGAATCGGCTTCGGAAAATTCACGCCCATTCAGCAGCGGAATTCCCATCGTGGCCAGGAAGTTCGGGCCCACCGCGTTATGATCCACGTTCATATCCACGTCTTCTTGCGCGTCGTAGCCCGGGACAGTAATGTTGGAGGACGAATTGCTGTTGGCGAGCATCGGTATTTCGGATTCGCTGGCCGAGCGCACGCCGGGCAGCGGTTCCATGCTGTTTCGTATTCGGTCCGCAAGCGCGACCGTCTGCGCCGGCGTATAGCGATTCAGTTCCGGCGAAATCGAAAATTCCAGCACGTGGTCCGGATGAACGCCCAGGTCCTGCGTCTTCAGCTTCAACAAACTGTGCGCGAACAGCCCGGCTGCGGCCAGCAACACCGCGGTCAATGCAATTTGCGAGACCATCAATGACTTGCGCACCCGCACGTTGGCTTTTCCGCCCGATACGTTCACTCCCTGGTCCTTCAAGACGCTCTGCAGATCGGTGTGCGTGGCGCGAATTGCGGGGGCCAGTCCAAACAACACGCCCGTGACCAGCGAAACCACGCAGGCAAAAATCAGCACGCGATAATCCAGCTGCGCCGTGAGGCCCGCGGCGCCTTCGTTTTCCGGAATCGATTTGACGATCACGCTGAGCGTCCAGGAAGCCAGCGCCAATCCCGCTGCGCCTCCCGCGATCGCGAGTATCAAACTTTCCGTCATCAACTGCCGCACCAGCCGCATGCGCCCTGCCCCCAGCGCCAGGCGCAATGCGATTTCGCGCTGCCGCCCCTCCCCGCGCGCGATCAGCAGCCCGGCCAGATTGGCGCACGCAATCAAAAGCACCAATCCCACCATGGCCATCAGCACCAGCAGCGGCTGTTTGGTGTCGTGTTGCAAGATCGGCCGCCCATGAGAACCGGTGTCGAGCACCAGCTTGCGATCCACGAATTGTTGCCGGTCTCGCGCGGAAAGCTTCAGAGCGATCGCATCGCTCTCCATCCGTGCACGGTACAGAGGCGCTAGCCCGGCTTGGGCTTTGCTTGCGGACATTCCCGGCTTCAGCCGGCCCAACATCGTCACCCAATGATCGTTTCGGTCGGCGAGCCCATCCCAATTCGGAGTCATCTGCGCTTTCATGGTGATGGGGATGAACAGGTCCGGGATTTGACCCACTTGAACGCCACTAAAACCGGGGCGAGCCACGCCCACCACCGTGAAAGAATTTCCATTCACGGCGAGCTGCTTATTCAAGATGTTCGGATCGCTGCCGAAATGTCGGGTCCAATATCCGTAGCTCAGCACCGCCACAGGATTCGCGCCGGGTGCGGTTTCGTCTTGCGCGCTAAAAACTCGCCCGAGAAACGGCCGCACTCCCAGCACCTGGAAATAATTTCCGCTGACTAGCTCGGCTTCGCCGAGTTGGGACTGTCCTTGTCCCGCCACATTCACTTCCGCGTGATAACGCGCCAGCAGTCCTGCGAATACTTGGTTGCGATCGCGCAGATCTTTGTACATCGGATAGGAAAATGATGGCCCGCCATCAATGTCGCTCCAAACGCGTCCGTGGTTTACTCCTGGCGAACTGAGCACTACAAGCTCGCGCGGACTTTCGACCGGCAGCAAACGCAGCAGAACCTGATCCGTGAGTGAAAAGATCGCCGCGTTCGCGCCGATGCCCAGCGCCAGCGTCAGAATCGCGATCAGCGTAAAACCTGGGTTTTTCCCCAGCGTTCGCAGTCCGAAGCGAATGTCTTGCAGCAAGTTTCCCATTCACAGCTCCTAAGAAAGTGACAAGTGGCGAGTGATGAGCAAGAGACTCGCCGCTACACGTCACTTATCACTTGTCACTTGTCACTGCTCATTCGTCACTCGTATCTAAGCGCCACGATCGGGTCCACGCGCATCGCTCTGCGCGCCGGCACATAACAAGCAAGTAATGCGGCGGCGAGCAGCAAGCCCGCCACTGCAACGAACGTAAACGGATCAGTCGCGCTGACATCGAAAAGCAGGCTGCCAAGCAGCCGCGTCAACATCAGCGCGGCCAGAACGCCGATTACCGTGCCCGCTCCGGCAAGCCGCAAACCGCGCCCTAGCACCAGCCGCAGCACTCTTCCCGGATTCGCGCCCAAAGCCATGCGTATGCCGATCTCGCGGGTTTGTTGCGCCACGGTGTACGCCAGCACGCCGTATATCCCGATGGCCGCCAGCAGCAGCGCCGCGCCTCCGAATAGGCTCAGGAGCGTCGTGCGAAATCGCGGCTGCGCCATCGAACTGCCGATGACTTCCGCCATCGGTCTCACCTCAGCGACAGGCAGCGCCGAATCAATCGCGCGAATCTGTTCGCGCAACGCGCCGCTCAGCGCGCTTGGATTCCCATGTGAACGGATTGCAATATCCGCGGCCCAGAACGGATTCTGTACAAACGGCACATAAATCTGCGTTGATTGCCGCGCTGAAAGATCGCTGTCCTTCACATCTCCGACGATGCCGACGATCTCCCGCGAGGCATCTTTCGGATAGCCGATAACGATTCGCTGGCCCAGTGCGCTCTCGATGGGGAAAAGTTGCTGCGCGAGGCTGGAAGAAATCACGCATACCTTTGATCCGCTCTCCGAATCAGCATCGCTGAATTCCCGGCCGCGCAGCAGCGGAACCTGCATCACGTGGAAATAATTCGGGCTGATGGCCACAAAGTCCGCGGTGGGCGCATCGCTTCTCGTGCGCGGCGGACGGCCTTCGATCTCGAATGCCAAATTGATGTACGAATCGCTCAGCGGCAAAGGAACCGCTACGGCCGCCTCCTGCGCGCCGGGCAGTGCGTTCATTCTTTCGAGCGTCTGCTTGTAGAACGAAATCCATTGCTCCGGCTTCGCGTACTGCGCGCGCGGCAAGCCGATCTGCGCGGTCAGTAATTGCGCGGGATTGAAACCCACATTCACCTGCTGCAAACGAGCGAAGCTGCGGATCAGCAATCCCGCTCCGACGAGCAGCACAATGGCGAGCGCTGTTTCCGCGACAACGAATATATTCCGCGCGCGGTGACTGGTTCTTTCCTCCGCCGCTCCGCGCGCGCCTTCTAGCGCTTCCGCCAAACGCGACTCCGTGCCGTGCCACGCCGGAGCCAATCCGAAAATCACTCCGGAAAGCACGGACAACGCCAAGCCAAACGCGAGCACGCGAGCGTCCACGTGAATCGCCGAGACTCGCGGCAGGTCCGCCGGCAGCCATGCAATCAATCCTTGCAACGCTTCGTAGGCCAGCAGCAATCCCATTGCGCCGCCGATGACGCTCAACAGCACCGACTCGGTCAGAAATTGCCGCAGCAGCCGCTGCCGTCCGGCGCCCAGCGCCACTCGAATCGCGATTTCCTTTCGCCGGGAGGCCGCGCGCGCCAGTTGCAAGCTCGCCACGTTGGCGCAAGCGATGAGGAACACAAATCCAACCGCGCCCAAAAGTACCAGCAACGCGGTGCGCACATTTCCAGCCATGTCCGCCTGCAAAGAAACGATGCGAATTCCCCAGCCTTTATTTTCGTCGGGGAATTGCTCCGCGAGGCGCTGCTCCATCGCCGCCATCTCGCTCTGCGCTTGCGCAGCGCTCACGCCGGGTTTCAACCTTCCCAGCGCCGACAGGTAATGACCCCTGCGGCGTTCGCGCATATCGGAGAATACGCCATCCTGCCGCAGCGGAACCCAAAGCTGCGCTGCGGCATCTGGCACGGACGGGTGGAAGTAAGCAGGCACGATCCCCACAACGGTGATGGGATGCTGGTCGAGCGTGATCGTCCTTCCCACGATCGCCGGATCGGCGCCCAATCTCGCGCGCCACAGCGATTCGCTCATCACCACCACGGGATTCGCATCGAGCGCGTCATCGGATGACTGCAGCATTCGGCCAAGCAAAGGTCTTACGCGCAGCACGTCAAAATAGTTCGACGTCACCGAGCCGGTCTGAATGTAAGTTGGCTCGCGCTGCCCGCTCAGCGCCAGCACATTGCCGCGAACAGCCGCAATCGATTCGAACACCTGGTTCTGCTGCGTCCAGTCGAGATAATTCGGATAGGAAACGCCCGTATTCTGCGCAGGATCTTCGGGCAACGTCTGATAAACCGTGAAAAGGCGATCGGACTCAGGATAAGGAAGCGGACGGAGCAGCACGGCATCCACAACGCTGAAGATGGCCGTGTTCGCGCCGATGCCCAGCGCCAGCGTCAATACCGCCACAATCGTGAAACCCGGATTCTTCGCGAGTGTCCGGATACCGTAGCGCAGATCCTGGAGCAACGATCCCATTGCAGCCCCCTAAAGAAGTGATAAGCGACGAGTGACGAGGAAACAACGAGCCCCCCGCTGGTCACTCATCACTTGTCACTCATCACCCGTTACTGCTCACTCGTATCGCAGCGCCACCATCGGATCCACGCGCATCGCGCGCCGCGCCGGAATGTAACAGGCCGCGAGCGCGACGCCCGCGAGAACCAGGGCTACGCCGCAAAAAGTAATGGGATCCGCGGCGCTCACACCGAAGAGCATGTTGGTCATGAGCCGCGTCAGCCCCAGCGCCGCCGCAATCCCAATAGCGACGCCGACCAG
The DNA here is from genome assembly GCA_963786205.1 of uncultured Acidobacteriota bacterium. Taxonomy (GTDB): domain Bacteria; phylum Acidobacteriota; class Terriglobia; order Acidiferrales; family UBA7541; genus Palsa-295. Next base: position 333,132 of record CAWAYG010000004.1, on the reverse strand, counting down.
CGCCATTTTCATTCCTTCGCCCAGCATCAGGCGCAACACGTCGCTCCGCTGCGCGCCGAGCGCCATGCGAATTCCGATTTCGTGCGTGCGCTGGCCCACCACATACGAAATCACACCGTAAATCCCGATGCTGGAGAGCAGCAAAGCGAGCGCCGCGAAAACTCCCAGCAAGATCATCGAGAATCGCCGCGCCGCGAGCGAATCGGCCACGATCTCCTCGAGCGGCTTCGTTTCATAGATCACGTTCTCACCGTTCAGTTTTTCAATCGTCGCGCGAATCGCCGGCAAAAGACCTGCCGGTGATCCTTTGGTGCGCACGACCACCTCTGACTGCGGCGGCCCAGTCCAGAATTGGTCGGGGATTTGCATGAACGGCAAGTAAGCCTGCGCGACGATCGGATGATTCGCGTCGCCATCCGTGTCCAGGCCCCAATGCTTCACGTGGCCCACCACGCCGACGATTGCCGGCTCCGTGTTGACGATGCCGATGTTGATGCGCTTGCCGATGGGATCCTGATTCGGAAAATATTCGCGCGCGAAACTTTCATCAATCACGATCACCGGCGGCGAATGCTCGTTGTCGTCCTGGGTGAAGAAGCGCCCGCGGTGCAGCGGAATTCCCATGGCGCTCAAGTAGTCCGGTTCTGCCAGATAAAAGAGCGACTGCTTCATCCCACTCTGATCCGCCGGCTTGGGTTCGCTACCGAGCCAAAAAGGAAATTCGTTGTCTCCAGTCATAGGCAACGCGCCTCCTGTGGACGAAACGCTTTCCACGCCGGGTATGCTTTTCAATCTTTCATCCATCTCGCGGATCGCGTTTCGGCTGGTCGCCGCATTCGCGCCGAGCGAAGGCGAGAGTGAAACCGCGAACGTCAAAACCCCTTTCGGATTGAATCCCGGATTCACATTCCAAAGATCCAGCAAGCTGCGAATCATCAGTCCAGCGCCGATCAGCAACACCAGCGCCATGGCCATTTCCACCACCACGAAGACGCCCTGTGCACGGTGGCGTGTCCCGCTGGCTCCGCGGCCACTCTCTTTCAGTGTTTCCTGCAGATTCGGCCGTGCTATCTTCAGCGCCGGCGCCAAGCCAAAGAGAACACCCGCGACAACCGAAGCAAGCAGCGTGAAAATCAGAACGCGCCCGTCCACTCCGACGTCCTGGGCCCGCGGCAGAGTTTCCGGCAGCACTTTAAGCGCCGCCTGCGTTCCCCAAGCCGCCAGCAACAATCCCAGCGTGCCGCCGGCCAACCCGAGAAGAACGCTTTCTGTAAGCAATTGCCGTATGACGCGCGACTGGCTCGCGCCCAAAGCTGCGCGAATCGCAAATTCTCGCGAGCGCGTCGTCGCGCGCGCCAGTTGAAGGTTTGCAACGTTTACGCACGCGATCAGCAATACAAATCCCACCGCTCCGAGCAGCACCCACAAGAACGGCTGCACATCTCCCACGATGTCCTTCTTCAGTGGCACCAGGCTGACGCCTGCGCCTTTGTCCGCATCGGGATATGCCAGCGCAAGATTATTCGCGATCTGATCCATGTCCGCCTGCGCCGCGGCCAGCGTTACGCCCGGTTTCAATCGGCCAATGGCGCGCGTCCCTGGATGTACATCACGCTGGTGGAACAGTGGGTCTGTGTCTCCACCAATGGGAACGAACACATCCTTGTCGTTGCTGAAATTCGTGGACTCCAGATGAAAACTCGCGGGTATCACGCCAATCACGGTGTAGCTGTCGCCGTTCATCGTGATTCTTTTTCCAACGATCTCCGGCGCGGAGCCGAACTTGCGCTGCCACAGGCCCGCGCTGATCAGGGCCACGGGCGCGATTCCCTTGCGATCTTCGTCTGCAGTAAACAAACGGCCGCGAGTCGGATTCACTCCGAGCGTCTCAAAGTAGCCGGCGGAAACCATTCCCACGCGAACGCGCTCGGCTTCTCCGCTGCCGGTGATGCTGAAATCGTCGCTGCGATAAGCCACCAGCGACGCAAAACTGGAGTTGCTCCGCTGCCAATCCTGGAAATTAGGATAGGAGATCGACGAGCTGTCGAAATTCGCGGTCTTCTCGGAGACGACGACCAGTTCGTTGGGCCGCGGAAAAGGCAACGGACGCAGCAGCACGCCGTTCACCACGGAAAATAGAGCGGTGTTCGCGCCGATTCCCAGCGCCAGCGTCAGCACGGCAATCAGCACGAAGCCCGGGCTCTTCAGCAGCACGCGCGCCGCATATTTGAGGTCTTGCATCAGACTTTCCATTTCTGAATGCCTCCAGACACACCCGTCCAGCTGCGCCTAAAAGCTCTTTTCAGACGCTGTACTGGCTGAGTTTTCAGAATTCGTCTAGACGCTCGCGGTACGCGTGCCTAGAGTTTCTTCGACGATGCGGCCGTCGAACAGGTGAATGGTGCGGTCCGCGATGCTTGCATAGCGCGGGTCGTGCGTCACCATGCAGATCGTGGCGCCCTCGCGGTGCAGTTGGCGAAGCAGATCCACCACCGCTTCGCTGTTTTTGGAGTCCAAGTTTCCGGTTGGTTCGTCCGCCAGCAGGATCGAAGGCGAGCCCACCAGAGCGCGCGCGACGGCCACGCGCTGTTGCTGACCGCCTGAGAGTTGCGACGGGTAATGCTTCATGCGATGCGCCATGCCCACGCGCTCCAGCACTTCCTGCACGCGCTTCTTGCGTTCCGCCGCGGCCATGCTGCGATAGGTGAGGGGCAGCTCAACGTTTTCGTACACCGTGAGATCGCCAATCAGGTTGAACGCCTGAAAGATAAACCCGATCTCGCGGTTGCGAATGCGCGTGCGGTCTGAAAGCGAAAGATTCGCCACCGCCTGCGTGTTGATCCAGTAGTTGCCTTCGGTGGGCGAATCTAGCAAGCCCAGAATCGAAAGCAGCGTGGATTTTCCGCAGCCGGAAGGTCCGGCGATGGAGAGAAATTCTCCATTCTTGATTTCCAGATGGACGCCGCTCAGCGCGTGCGTCTCCACTTCATCCGTGTAGAAAACCTTGGTCACGCCATCGAGGCGAATCAGCCCTTGTTCCGTCGTTGTCATTCTGCGCTCCTTCGAATCTGAATCTCAAGAGTAGGTACGAGCCTGACGCCTGAAAAAGTTCCCTGCATTACAGCAATAGCTACTTCAATTGCACGCGATCGTAATTGTCCCAAGCTGACATATCGGAAAGAATCACTTTGTCCCCGATCTCCAGACCCTTCACGATTTCCACGGTGTTCACCGAAGTGCGGCCCAATTGCACCTGCACGCGCGTGGCTTCCTTGCCGTCATCCACGACCTTGAAAATTCCCACCGTGCTGTTGGCCTCGCCGTGCACCGGGCGTTCGACGTACAGCACATCTGCAAGCCGCTCAAGTTCCACGGTTCCTTCCACGCTCAAATCCGGGCGCGCGCCTGTCGGCAACGGGCCATCGAGACCCACGTCCACAGTGACTGTTCCATTCACGACGGCGGGATCGATGCGCGTGACGTGGCCCGGAATGATGCCGTTATGCGTATCCACCGACGCCTTCTGCCCAATCAGAATATCTTTTGCCTGCGTTTCGGCGATCTTCAGCTGCGCCTTCAAATGAGCGGGCTGCGCCACGCGCGCCAGCACCGTGCCCATCGTCACCTTCTGCCCCACTTCCACGTCGAGTTCCTGCAACATGCCGTCAATTCCCGGCCGGATGTGCAGCTGGTCCATTTGCGATTTCTTCAGTTCGTACATCGCGTGTTTCTGATTTACGGTCGCTTCCTGCACGGCAAGCTGCGAGGCGATGGAGTTATTGAATGTCTCCACTTCTTTTTGCGCCAGGTCATTTTCCTTGGCCAATTCCTCCGCCTGCACCTGCGCGGTTTTCACGTCGAGTTGCGGCGCCAGCCCGTTCGCTCCCAGCTCTTCCTTGGTCTGCCTCACCATTTCTGCGGTGCGATATTGCGAAGAAACACTGGCGGCCAAAGTGCGCTTGTCCATCAGCTGATTCTGCAGCTGCGCCTTGGTCTGCTCGTAGGCTGCTTGCGCGCCCTTCAACTGATACTCCGCGTCCAGCGTCTCTTGCTGCAGCTGAGGGTTGACCAAATCAAAGATTACGGTGTTCGCTTTGACGGGAGTTCCTGGCAGAAGGTAGCGCGTCTGTACCTGCCCGTCAGTTACGGCGGGGATCAGCCGGATGGTTTCCGGAACCAGGGTACCCAGGCCGCGGACGTCGCGCAGCATCGGACCGCGCTTCACGGTGCCGGTCCACACCGTGCCGCTGTCTACACTCGGCGCCGCCGGCTTCAGCCGCGAAAGCGCATAGGTCATCAGCGGAATTAGTACCACTGCCGCGACGATGTAGCCGATGCGCCGCATCTTCTTCTTGTGCTTAATTTCTGGGCGAACTATGTCCACGGATACCAACCTCGCATATATACATCGCAAATCGAATTCCGGTGTTGCGTCTCTTATAAGCTGTTTATATTGTGCTATTTAGAGGGGTATTGCAAGTGCCGAGCGGGGCCACTTTGCCCGCTCGTGGGAATCGTCCGTCCCGCTATCGGACAGATTGAGGCTGGTTCCAAATCGGGAGATTTGGGCCTTTTGGCTAGGCCGACTCCGTGCTGGCGCGGATCTCTTGCCAGCGCTTGGGGCGCTTCTTGGCGTCGAGAACTTTTTTGCGCAGGCGGATGGATTTCGGGGTGACTTCGACGAATTCGTCGTCGGCAATGAACTCGATGGCTTTTTCCAGCGTCATGTCGCGCGGCGGAATCAGTCGGATGGCTTCGTCGGCCGAAGAAGAGCGCATGTTGGTCTGCTTTTTTTCCTTGGTGACGTTGACGTTCATGTCGTCTTCGCGCGCGTTCTCGCCAAGGATCATTCCTTCGTACACTTCAATCGCCGGTCCCACGAACATTTCGCCGCGTTCCTGAATGCCCCAAATTGCGTAAGCAGTCGAAATCCCGCCGCGATCAGAGACCAGCGCGCCGGTCAAGCGCATGGCCATGTCGCCGGCATATTCCGTCCAGCCTTCGAGCAACGAATGGATCAGCGCGGTGCCGCGCGTATCCGTCATCAATTGGCTGCGCAATCCGATTAGCCCGCGCGAAGGGATGCTGAATTCCATGCGCACGCGGCCGGAATTGTGGTTCACCATTTTTTTCATTTCGCCGCGGCGGTTTCCCAGCAACTCCATCACGATGCCGATGAAATTTTCGGGGCAATCCACAATCAGCAATTCCAGCGGCTCAAGGCGCCGCCCGTTTTCCGTGCGCACCACTATTTCCGGCTTGCCCACCATCAGCTCGTAGCCTTCGCGGCGCATGGTCTCGATCAGAATCGCCAGTTGCAATTCGCCGCGCCCCAGGACGCGAAAAGCGTCCGTGGTGCCGGTGTCTTCCACACGCAGCGAAACGTTGGTGAGCAATTCCTTTTCAAGACGAGCGCGCAGGTCGCGTGAAGTAACATACTGCCCTTCGCGGCCTGCGAAGGGAGACGTATTGATCGTAAACACCATGGTGAGCGTGGGTTCGTCAATCGTGAGCGGCTCGAGAGGCGCTGGGTTGGCTAAATCCGTGATGCTTTCGCCGATCTGAATGCCTTCCACGCCCGCGATGGCGACGATGTCTCCTGCGGTCACCTGCTCAGCCTCATCGCGTTCCAGACCGCGAAACGTAAACAGCTTGGTGATTTTCGTCGGCTGAATTTTCCCATCCAGCTTGACGATGCCCACTTCGGTGCCGCGCACCAAAGTTCCGCCAAAAACACGAGCGATGGCGAGACGGCCAAGAAAATCGCTGTAATCCAGATTGGTCACTTGAATCTGCAGCGCAGCGGCGGGATCACCCGACGGCGGCGGGATGGATTTCACAATCTGCTCGAAGAGCGGCTGCAAAGTCGTGGAATCGTCGCCCACTTTCAAATGCGCAACGCCCAACTTCGCATTGGTATAGATCACCGGGAAATCGAGCTGGTCCTCGGTGGCATCGAGATCAATGAAGAGGTCGTAGATTTCATCGAGCACTTCCGCAGCGCGCGCGTCCGGGCGGTCTATCTTATTGAGCACCATGATCGGCGGCAATTTCGCGGCGAGAGCCTTCTGCAACACGTAGCGCGTCTGCGGCAGCGGTCCTTCGCTGGCGTCCACGAGAACGAGCACGCCATCCACCATACGTAGCGCGCGTTCCACTTCGCCGCCGAAATCGCTGTGGCCGGGCGTATCCACGATATTGATCTTCGTGCCTTGATATTCGATCTCGGTATTCTTCGCGAGAATGGTGATGCCGCGCTCGCGCTCCAGATCGTTCGAATCCATCACGCGCTCCACCAGTTCCTGGTTGGCGCGGAAAATTCCACTTTGCCGCAGCATGGCATCCACCAGAGTGGTCTTGCCGTGGTCCACGTGCGCAATAATAGCGATATTACGAATGCTCTTCGTCATTGGATAACTGCCAAAAAGGGTTTACGAGCGCGGTCTTTGCATCCCTGATCGAATCCCGTGCAGGCCGTACCAGAAGGGGTATCCAGGAGCAACAAACGCATCTCTATATTATCATGCGAACCGCGCGAACGCTGCATTTTGTTGCGATTAGGGTGGAGTGTCGCCGTTTGTTTTCTGTGGCTTAGGCTGGTTTCTAATAATTCATGGTAGCGATTAGAAAGAGACAGCGGTGAGCAGTGAGCGGCAAGTGATGAGCTCGGGGTCGACGCGCGGGTGAGTGCTGGGTGGCGCGAAAGGGTCGGCCGCCCGCCCCAGCAAGCGCGAAAAACACGACAAAAACTAGCGATTGATTTCAGTCGCTGGTGATTGTTTTCAATGATTTGCGATGGCTTTCGATTATGTTTCGCTAGCGATTGATTTGGGAAGTGAGGAGTGACGAATGATGGGTGATGAGAGGCGAGCCAGGGCGCGGGCAGGCGCTGTGAGGCGGGGGTGAGCGTCTGAGTTTGCGCCAGACTGAGCATGTTGCGTCCTTTGGAGGCTTGAAGACTGCCCCGACTCACGCTAACACATTCGCTCCTTCGGCGATATTCGTAGAATTACGGATCGGGAGTACAGGACGAAAGGAAGGCAGAGCTGCGCGTGTGGACGGACGCGGCACCGCCTCGGCGGTGCGCCTTCGCGATTTTCGTTGTGATATCCTCCGCCGTGCGGGCGGAGCCAGAAGCGCTGCGAAGAGAGGGGTCCATGGGCGTAAGCGTGAATCCAAATATGGTTACAACTGCATTCGATTTGCCGGGATATCGGGTCGTGAAAAGTTATGGCCTCGTGCGCGGCGTCACCGTGCGCTCGCGCAGCATTCTGGGCACGCTCGGCGCTTCGCTGGAAACTCTAGTGGGCGGCAATATTACCCTGTTCGAAGAAATGTGCGAAAAAACGCGCGAGGAATCGCTCGAATTGATGATGGAGCACGCCAGTCAACATGGTGCGAACGCCGTGATCGGCATGCGTTACGACGCCACCGAAGTGATGCAAGGCGTCACTGAAGTGCTGGCCTACGGCACCGCGGTTCAGGTAGAACGCATTGCGCCATAGTCGGCGGTCGTGACGCGCGAAAGCGTGCGGCGCCGCACGGCTCGTCTCCGCCCGGCGCGGACGCATCGCAAGATCGGCGCACGTCCGGCGCGCGCTGGATAGCAGATGGCGTGGACTCGCGCGCAGGCTTACAATAAGCCGTTTGCTCATAGGGGAGGCACCTCAGCATGAACCGTTCCGTCAAGCTCGTCTCCGCGCTCGCCGCTTTCGGATTGATTGCCGCCGCGCTGGCAGTTCGCGCGCAAACGCCGAAAACGCAAACCGTGGAATTTCCCAGCGGCAAAGAAACCGTGGGCGGGTTTCTCGCCGTGCCGGACAAGCCGGGCACCTACCCCGGCATCATCGTGATCCACGAATGGTGGGGATTGAATGATTGGGTGAAGGAGCAGACGGAAAAGCTCGCCGCGCAGGGTTACGTGGCGCTGGCGGTTGACCTATACCGCGGCAAGGTCGCTACCGACCCCTCCGAGGCTCATGAGCTGATGCGCGGCTTGCCGCAAGATCGCGGTATCCGCGACATGCAGGCGGCCTACGATTATTTGGCGGCGCGCAAGGACGTGAAGCCGGGCCGCATCGGCTCGATCGGTTGGTGCATGGGCGGCGGACTTGCGCTGCAGTTCGCGATTCATCAGCCGCGCCTCGCAGCGTGCGTGGTGAATTACGGTTCGCTGCCCACTGATCCCAACGACATTCAGCAGATACTCGCGCCCGTGCTTGGGAATTTCGGCGCGGACGATAAAGGCATCACGCCCGCCGATGTTCAGGCGTTTGAAAAAACCATGAGGGGATTGAACCGGCGCATTGACGTGAAAATTTATCCCGGCGCCGGCCACGCATTCGAGAACCCGAATAACACCGGCGGATATCGTCCGGAAGCCGCGGCCGATGCGTGGAAGCGCACGCTGGCATTCCTCCACAACGCGTTGGGATAGGCTCACCACCGTCTGATTCGAGCGACGAAGCCGGGGCCCACACCGGCATACGCCTCCGGGCGAATCTGCGATGGAACCGATTGCCTGTGAGAATCATCAAAGCGGAAGGATAAGCCGGCGCACTGTGGCAGGCGAAAAGCGAGGAGAAATCCAACATGAAGAACAAGACCGATCACAAGAATCCCACGGCCAGTCAAAACGCGGAAGGTTCCGAACGCGCCCGGCCGATCTTGCATCAGCAGGCTCACGAAATTCAGCCGTACGGCAAAATTGCCAAACTGCCGATCGCATTAGATCAGCAGGTTTGCGCCACCAGCGTCGAGCTGCTGAATCAGATTCTCGCGGATACCATCACCCTGCGCGACCTCTACAAGAAGCATCATTGGCAAGTGGCAGGACACACCTTCTATCAGCTGCATCTGCTCTTCGACAAGCATTTCGACGAGCAATCCGAATTGGTGGATGCCATCGCGGAGCGCATCCAGCTTCTGGGCGGCATCAGCATCGCGATGGCTGCAGACGTCGCGGAGACGACCTTTATTCCTCGTCCGCCGCGCGGCCGTGAAGAAGCTCCGGTGCAAATATCCCGCATGCTCGAAGCCCACGAAATTATTTTGAAGGAAGCGCGCACCGTGGCCAGGCAAGCAGCCGATGCGGGGGACGACGGCACGAACGATCTGCTGGTGAGCCAGGTGATTCGCACCAACGAATTGCAGGTGTGGTTTCTCGCCGAACATCTGGTGGATGTGCCGCTGGTGCGCGCCGACAATGCGAAGGCAGCCGCGTCCGGCTCTTAATCGCGGCTCGTGACTGGCCCATTCAGGGCCCATTCTCGAAGGAGGCACGCCGATGCCAGCTTGCACGCACCTCAATCAGATTCGCAAGGTGAGCCCGCACACGAATGGCTGTGAGGAATGTTTGAAAATGGGCGACGCGTGGGTTCACCTGCGGCTATGTCTGGAATGCGGCCACGTTGGCTGCTGCGATTCATCCAAGAATAAACATGCCACCAAGCATTTCCATCACACGAAACACCCCATCATGAAATCCGTCGAACCAGGCGAGACCTGGGGCTGGTGTTACATTGACGAAGTGGAGCTGGACTTCGCGTGACGCAGCGAAGTACGGCTGGCGCAGCGGCGGCGTGTTGCACTGCGCCGGATTCGGGTCTTGCTCACGGCGTCCAGCAGCGGGGCGGGTTCCGTGATTGATTTCTGGACGCGCCGCCGAGCCTGGCGCTCGGATTCTGCAAAATGCGCATAGGAAATTTTCGCGCTTATCTGATCGTTGCAATCTTCTCGCTTGTGTATGGCACACTGCGATTTTCCAGCACCCTGCAAGCTGCGCACATTTTTGACCGTCGCAGTCGCGTAGATCTCGCAACACTGCATCTACAAGGTGAATTCATTGAGAGCAATCTGGGTGCGGTTCGCGCCGCGGATGGCTCGGTGACGATTCACCTGATCGCGGAGAAATACATTTTTGCGCCCGCCTGTGTGATCGTGCCCGCCGGAGTCCCCATCCAGTTGCGAATCACCAGCGCGGATTCGGCGCACGGATTCAAGATCGCGGGCGTCGAGGTGAAAACGCTTCCCGGATCCGTCACCGAGGTTCATCTTGGTTTCCCCGCTGCGGGCAAATATGAATTCTACTGCGATGAATTCTGCGGGCCTGGCCACCATGCAATGATGGGCCGTATAGTGGCCGTTCCCGAAAACGAATTCCAAGCGCAAAATTCCGATCGCGGAGTCGCGTGTGGACAGCCCTAAACCCACGATCGGAATTCGCGGTGTTGTACTGCTCTGCATCGCCGTGGTGACCTTTTCGGAGCTGCTCGGACTACCGATTCTGCGCCGAGCGATTAGGCCCGCGCCTCCGCCTAATAATCTCGTTGCGGCCGCCGGCGCCCCCTCGCTCGTTGCCTGGAACGAAGCCACAATTGTTTTATCTTCGACAGGCAATCCCGTCCGGGGCGAATTCATCTCGCGGCGATGCGAATCGTGCCACGGCGTAGAGGGCTTCAGTTCGCAAGCTTCCACACCAAATCTTGCGGGGATCGATGCGCAATACCTCTGGAAGGAGCTGCAGGATTTTCGCAGCGGCAAGAGGAAATCGGTGATCATGCAGCAGATTGCCGGAGCCCTCACGTCCCGCGACGCGGCTGACGTGGCTGCCTACTTCGCGATGCTGCCGAATGCGCCGGACGCACAGTTCAATCCCAACTTTCCCCAAACTTTGCGGGACCAGAGCGCAATCGAGACCGCCCAGCGCCTGCTCGCCGTGGGGGATCCCCCTCGCGGGATTCCGCCTTGCCAAGCCTGCCACGGACCGCTCGGATACGTGCGGCCGGCTCCATCCCTGGCGTCGCAAAATTCCGACTACGTCCTGAGTCAATTGAACGACTTCGCCCGCGGCGCTCGCAGCAACGACGTCAATCTGCCGATGCGCACCATTGCCGCCGAATTGCTCCCGAACGAACGGCAGGCGGTCGCCGAATTCTACGGCGCGGATCTCGCGCGTTTTCCCGTCGGCTACGTTACCCAGTAGCCGGAGGCGCCTTTGTTTCAGGACGCCCCCATCACGGGCAGGTCTCACAGGGCAGTGCGTAGTTGAGCATGATTTGTGAACGAGCTCGCCGGTACGCTGGACCGCTGACTCCACCCCCAAAGTGATCTGTAGTCGCGACTGCGGCAGGGCCATAGTCGAAAATCACGTAATAATTGCCGGGTGTCATTTTTATGTTGAAGCGATCGGCAATGGTGTCACCGCTGCGATAAATCAGCTCGGCGTCTCCGGGATCGTTGCGCGATGCAGTTGACGAAAGAAATCGCTGCCAATGCTGCTTGCCCTCCGCGGCAACGATCAACATCTGCAATTGTCCTTGGGGACGCGGATCCACGGTGAACTCACCCTCGAGGTGCGCATTTGTTGCATCGTTCGGAATGCTGAACTGGTGCGAATAGCCTTCCTCGGGAACATCCACAAAAACTGGGAGCACGTTGATCGTTACCGGGCGAGTCTTAGTCTCGAGAGGCTTGTCCTGCTTGCACCCGGCCAATAGTGTGGCGACGCCTGCGGTGACGGTGACGGCAAGCGCAACGAGAATTGCTACCGCCTGCTTGCGCCGGGCGCGCATGGATGGCCGTGAAGTCATGGAGCAGATGGCGCGCGCCCATCGTTCGCCACCGAGCCGTAGGATTTCGGCCAGCCGCCGCGCATCAAGCCGCCATTGCTTTCGCCGATGGCGTAGAGCGTACCGGAGTGCGGCTTTACCCCGATTGCTCCATCTGACCTCGTGCCCAGGTACACGGTTCCATCGGGAGCAATGGCCGGACCATGTTCGATTAACGCGTCAACAGGCAGGCGCCACTTGATCGCTCCTTGCGGATTCAATGCATACAGACTGAAAAGATTGGCGCCGTTTTTGCCCTTGCCAACATCCTGCGACGGAACGTAAATGGTGCCGTCTGCGGCCAATGCCGGCGCCCCCGCGATCGGGACGGCGACCTTCCAAATTTGGGCGCCATCGGCACTGAGGGCAACCACGCTTTCAAAATTTCCGATGTAGATTGTCCCGTCAGCGGCAATCACGGGGTTGGCCGTCCAGTCGCCCGGGAATTCCCACTTCGGCCGGCCATCAAAATCATAGACGTGAAACTTGTTGTCCCAGCCGGCCACCGCAATTACTCCGCTTTTTGTAATCGCCGCCGTACGGAAGGGCAGGGTACGTGGGCCGTCGGAGAGGCGAATGGTCCAGGAGACGCGGCCTGCAGGATCAAAGAATTGAAGTGCACCGCCGCCCTCCACGGCGCTCCCTGTCTTGAGAATTTCCGGGCTGTCCGGCGCGTATACGTCCTGGAATTGATCTATGGGCATGCCGGAATTCGGATCCACGGCACGCAGGGAATCGCTGAAATTACCGACCAAGAGCAGATCGCCCACACCCCGCGCTGGAGTCGCTGGACGACCGCAAGACCGTGCGAGCCCACCGTTAGACGGCAGCGCGGTGCCAATCTGCGCAATCCAACGTTTGGAACCATCCGGATGGAGCGCATGCATCACACAGCCAGCATCGACGATGTAGATGCTGCCGTCAGGCCCCACCATAGGGGAGCTGCCTAACTCCGCACCGGGGAAGTAGCGCCATTTCATTTTTCCATCCGGAGCCAGCGCGTACAGCGACTGGCGGCTGGTGAAATAAATTGTCCCGTCTTCGCCCAAGGCCGGAGTAGAGACGATTTCGTCGTCCGCGCTGAATTGCCATTTGATCTGAGGACCTTGGTGAGTAACCGATTTTTTGCACCCGCATGCGCATGGGAGCAGTGCGAGCCACACGCAACCTGACGTGACTAAGACCAGTCGGTTACGGGCCATTTACCGAACTCCGCGCGCGGTGTTTCGCGAACCTGCTCCGCGCTTGGGCCACTGCCCGTCCAGCCCACCGTTGCCTTCCGTATCCTGGATCGCGAAGAGCTTGCCTTCGCCGTTCTGGAAATAAATTGTGCCGTCATCGCCTATCGTCGGCGAGAAAACTTGCCCGCCCGTTGCGAATTTCCACTTGAGTTTCCCGTCGCTAGCGATCGCGTACAAATTGTTGTCGGTTCCGCCGAAATACACAGTTCCATTCTTGGCGAGCGCGGGCGTGGACTTAATCGCTCCTGCGGTGGCGAATTTCCATCTCACTCTTCCATTCGGGTCCAACGCGTAAAGATTGCTGTCGTCGCTGCCGAAATACAACGTCCCGTCGGTTGCGATTGCAGGCGACGCAATCATGTGGCCCTGCAGTGAAAATGACCATTTTCCCGTGGCGTCGGGGTTGACCGCGGTGAACACTCCGTTCCCGCCAACATATATTGTTCCGTCGCTGCCCAGCACGGGTTCACCGCCCGCGTCACCCATTTGCGACCATTTCGTGTTGTGATCGTGTCCGTAGGCTACCAACTGATGGCTCAGCACGGCGTACGTGGTGCCGTCCTGTGCAAATGAAAAAAAGTACCCGCCGACGCTGGTACTTGGTTCAGCTCCTTTTCCGTCAATGTGCACGGGAACTGCAGCGCCGCCCATCGCTACGTAAACCGTGCCGTCATAGGCCTCACTGAGCTGGCTGACGCGGTCGCGTGAAATTGCGAACGGTTTCTCACTGCCGTCGGGGTTTAATTCGATTGCGCCTCCCACGACTCTGCCCACTTCGGCCGTCTGGTCGAACCAAATGTTTCCGTTGTCGTCTATGAGGACAAAACGAATCGGAAATGCGGACGATTGATATTGCGCGCGGTAAAACCATTTCTGGATTCCATCCGGGCGCACCGCGTAAAGCCCGGAGTTTCCCGGAACGTAGAGTGTGCCATCAGAGCCGATGGCCGGAGATTGATCGTCAAAAAAGTCTCCGCGCGGCAATGGGTGAAGTGCGCCAGTGGAAAATTCCCATTTTTTCGTGGGAGCGGGCGCGGTAGCAGCGGGAGCTGGCCCGGATGAGTGGCACGCCGCCAAAATCGTCAGACCGAACGCCAGCAGCGTGAGGGACGCGGCAGAGCGAAAATCGCTTTTCATCGCGCGATGATAGCCCGAAAGCCATTTCCGTCTGGTAAATGCGCGAACGCGTATTGCCCTTCCCGTTAACCTACCTAATCATTCGGTAGAAAAAACAAGGCCCACAAACGCCGCGTGTGGATTTTAGATTCAATAGCGATGCAATGGCGGAAGCGGCAGGAGGGAACAGCCGAATGAAATGGTAGGCCCGTGCGGGCTCGAACCGCAGAGCTCCACCGTGTCAATTGTGTGCTCAGAAAGCTAAATCCCTTTGCCTGTCTTGCTTTTCCGGTTCTGACCATCTCAAGAATGGCCCTAGATGACCGAGTTTTGGTGACGAATTGGTGACGAGTTTTGGGACGAGAAAGGCTTGGTAGACGCAACCGGTATCGTGCCGGTTGGCCATTCCCTTGAGACGGTTGCCGCTCTCTGCCGGTAGACGCATGCCGATGACGACGGGCGAGGCGTTCTGATGGAACCTCTCTTTCTACGACGTAGCGAGGCGAGAGCAAGATTTAGCTGCAGTGCAAATTACAGAAGAGAGAGGAGTGAAGTCTTGATGGACGTCACCGGGATCGAACCGGTGACTGCGCTGAACCCCTCGAATGAGGCAAATTCTCTCGGCAAGCTTAGGACTTTTCCCAAGGATTCAGTACCGATACCCCAGTGCCTGCTACATCGGCTGTGTTGCGGGTCACGAAAGTCAAGTCGTGCTCGAGAGCAGTCGCCGCGAGCAATCCATCAATAACAGGCAGCTGAATATTCTTGGAGCGGGCCTGTGCGGCAACCCGACCCCAACGATCCGCCACCGCAGCGTCAATCGGCAGGATCCTCCCCGCAAACCTGCTTCGCAGGCCTTTGTTGAGCCAAGTTTCTAGCTCCGCCCGACGCTTTGCCTGAGGCAAACCAGCAATTCCCTTCCGAATCTCGCCCAAGGTCAACACGCTCAAATGAAGCAAGGTCTCATCTGTATCTTCCACCCACCGGCTGACGTTTGGCTCCGGGCGTCTGGTGATCAACTCCGAAATTACATGCGTGTCCAGCAAGAATCCCATCATAGCTCGACGTCCCGCCCCAAATCCTGCGTGCGTTCCAGATTCAACTGAAGGCCGACGAGAGGACTTTCAGCGAAGAAGCGCACTAGGCTCCTCGGTTTCTTTGCACGATCCACAAGTTGATCAAAATCTTCCAGGGGCAAAATGACCACACCTTCTTTTCCTTGTCGGGTCACAAGTTGTGGACCTTCCTCTCGCGCACGCCGAAACACCTCACTGAACCGAGCTTTGGCGTTCTGCAACTGCCACGTCTGTGACACGGCTTGTCTCCTAGCATTCTTTTTCTTGCTTGATCGCATCTTATGGCCTCTCCTCAGAAATGACTAGTCTGACTAGTCTATTCTACAAGAATCATGGCAACAGCACAACGAATTGCTGTGCTGGCTGGCAACGGCCGCCACGCGTTGCCTCTTCCCGTCGAAGCTCTCGTCGGCATACACCTTCGTCTGTAGGAGCGACCTCAACCACGGCTTCGGCACTCCTGCTAATTCCAAGAGTGACCGCCTCCGTAGGGGTTCTTTCTGATTAACGCTCGCGCTTTATCGGACACGCGTTTTCGCGAAGGAGCAAAGTTGGACTCGTGCTCTGTGCGCGGTAGTAGAGAAAACCAGAAACGCTACGCATTGTTTGCATCGTCCCGAGCGCACGGAACGGAAGGCGAGAACAAACCTGCTCCATGGGTCGGGCTGGGCGCAAGGAAAACTCCGGCCGGAGGAGAAGTGTTTTTCCCTTGACTGCTTTTATAGAACTCATCGGGCACTAGGACGGATTGGTCAGGACAAGTCCCCGTCAATCGAATGCATTGCCAAGAGGCGTGTGGCTATTTCAACTTCGCGTATTCTGCCTTCGCAGCTATGAGGATGGGAATGTCAGGGTCGGCGTTTTTCCACAAACTAAAGAATTCCTGATAGGACTTGCGCGCCGCGACCGGGTCGCCTGCAAGAGCATGGGTACGGCCCAGCCATAGATGCGCGAGAGCTCCGAAAGGACAATTCACGACCACGGCGCGTTGATCAATTAATTTCTGGAACTCCCCGCCAGCTTCGCTCCCCTGCTGCAAGAGCAGGTAAGCTTGACCCCGCAAATACGTGGGGTACAGGAGCGAGCCGCCTTCTAGTTGAGGCCGCGGATAGGCTAGTTCATATGGCGCTGTGGGCTCCAGAGTTTTGATGGCTTCGGCAGGTTTGCCTCGATGCAGTTGGATGGCAGCACGAATGGATGGCAGCCAGTAGTCGTTAAGCTCTGCGTTCTGCGGAAAGCGTTTTTCTAGACTGTCGGCAAGGACTTGCGCCTGCGCGGTATCTCCCGCGCGCGCCAGGACCAACGCCGCGAGCACTTGCGTGTCCAGCGTGTCGGCCAGCCGGAGACTTTCTTTGACCGCTTCTTTGGCTTGACTCGCGTTTCCGAATTCGACTTCTCTCACGGCCGCGTTCATCTGCCAAATTGCCGCGACCTCTTGGAGCTCATTCCTCCGGGCAGATTCCATCGCGCGCCGGGAAAAATCCCGCGCCTTAGCGAGCTGCCCGGAATATGCCCATGTGTCGGACTGCTGGCTCAGGAGCCAGTCCTCGCCTCCGGGCATGCTGGTGGCAAGGCCAATCTGGCGCTGCATCTCTGCCGGATCGTTTTCAAGAAAGGCGACGACGTACAAATCCGCGTGCAGGAAGGCGTTATCGAGGCCGCGATCAACCGCTTTGCGGTAGGTCGCCTTAGCTTCCGCGAGGCGATTCAGCGGAGTGTAAACTTCCATGAGGTTCGAGTAGGTCACCGCCACGTCCGGATTCGAGCGAATGGCGTCCAGGTTTTCTGAAATTGCTTTTTCATAGCGTCCGAGATATTCGGCGTTCAAACCCATGAGTTGATGGGGGAGCTGGTCTCGAGGATAGGCGCGGGCCCAGAGTTCACAAGTGTGGTTGGCCTTTTCCAATTCGCCGGTGACGCCGATGTAGAACAGCGCCGTGATGTAGAATTTCTCTCGCTCGCTGATGTGTTCCCGTAGTTCATACGCCTTCTGAATATTTTCAGCAGCCTGACCAGGTTCTCCGAGAGCTATATAGTTGCCACCGAGGCTGGCGTAAGCCAGAGCGAAATTCGGGTCCAGCTCAATGGCCCGCTTGAAGAATGGGATGGCTTCGACCTGGTTCTTTTCGTGCGAAGTTCTGAGCGCCAAGCTGTGGACTTTCAAGGCCTCTAGAGAAGGCGTGGTGGCCTGCTCGATTGGTGTGTCGTACTTCTGGATCGAGGTTAAGGATTCGCCGAGATTCCCGCGCAATTCCCGCGCGGCCTCGCCGAGTGCGGCCAGAACATGCGTCTTGTCTTCGGAAGTGACTTGTTCCCGCGCCAGGTTCTCGCCCGTGCGGCAATCCACGGCATTCAAACCAACGACGTATTCGCTCTCGAGCTTCACGATCGAGCCATTGATCACGGCAGCGCTTCCCACGCGCTGGCAGAGGTCGCGCGCGATATCGGGTGTGAGCCGCGCGTCCGGGGCGCGGCCCATCAGCTCCAAAGTGTCGTGAACTTTTTCGTCCGACAGGATGGCCAGAAACGGCGACTGCGCCAGTTGCACCGCCAGACCTTGCTTCAAAGCGTCGTCAAACACCGGATCGCCGGTGGAATTCGAAAAGTCGGAGATGACGATGGTGTCTTTTTCCGTGAGCGCGGGAGTTCTGCGCGCGAAGAAGTATGCTCCAGCCCCGATTGCAACAATGAGAACCGCTATGGCCGCCGCGATTCTCCATCGAGCACCGGCCAGAAGCGTGACTCGTGGACTCCCGGTTGCGTCCTCATGCGCAACTGACCCAGTTTCTCTGCCCGAAGACGATTCCGGAACGCTTATCGATTCAACCGCGGGACCAACAAAACGATAGCCACGCTTGGGAAGAGTTTCGATGAAGCGCGGCTTGTCCGCTTCGTCGTTCAGGGCCAGGCGAAGCTTTTTGACAGCCGTGTTGAGGCTGTGGTCGAAGTCCACGAAGGTATCCTTGGGCCAAAGCCTCTCGCGAAGCTGTTCCCGCGTGACCACCTGCCCGGGCTGCGCCAACAACATAGCCAGTATCCGGAAGGGCTGCTCCTGGAGCTTGATCTTGTGGCTGCTTTTGTAAAGCTCGCCCGCGCGCAGGTCTAGCGTAAAGACGTCAAAACGCAAAGTTGAAAGGTCCTCGGGGAGCGGTTGCACGCGGTTCGCCTCGGGTGGTGGGAATATACCATCAACGGTTTCCGGCGAGCTAAACCCTTTCGTCTCCATGGTTTGTTGTTGGTTCAGGCGGAGTTCATTCACAGTTCACCCTCGGTGCATTGAAGGATTTCAGCTAAGGGAGGAAATTGGACGCAGTTCATGACACCCGGTTCGGCCGGGCAGCCAGGAACCGAAGAGGAAACGAAAAGGGAGGATTTCCATGAAAACGAAAACTCTGGCGATGGCAGGCGCAGTACTGCTCTCAATTATCGGCGCGGGTGTGTGCGGGGCGCAGACGCGGACACTGGATGTGAACGTCCCGTTCGCGTTCGACGTTGGAAACAAAACAATGCCGGCAGGGAGCTACCGCGTTGAGACTGTCCTAACAGGGAACGGATCTCTGCAGCTGCTGCGCAGCAACAGCGGAGAAGCGCGGCTGACGATTTCAACGATGGCCGCCGCCAGGAACAGCGGAACACCGGCTCCGTCATTGGTCTTCCACCGATATGGAAATCGCTACTTCCTCGCTCAGATCCGGACCGGTGACGGACACGTGCGTGACCTATACCCGACGTCGCAGGAAAAGGAGCTCGCGCTCTCTGAATCTGGCGCCGAGGTTGCGATCCTGAGCAGCCAAAGGGTGAACTAACTTGGGCGTGTTGAAATCCGTGTTGAACTCAATGGTTGGATGCGTTGAAAATGGAGCTAACTTGCTGAAAGAAATGGTAGGCCCGTGCGGGCTCGAACCGCAGACCTCCACCGTGTCAAGGTGGCGCTCTAGCCAACTGAGCTACGGGCCTACTGACCGTTCACAATATTAACACAGCGGCGGCGCGCGGCTCGCCCGTCGCAGCTACTGGTTCTTGATTACTTCGCCGCCCTTCATCACGAAGCGCACATTTTCCAGCACGTGCACATCCGCCAGCGGATCGCCCTGCACGGCGACGATGTCCGCGAACTTTCCGGTTTCGAGCGTTCCCACACGGTCGGACCATCCGATCAAATCCGCCGCATTCACCGTCGCCGCCTGGATGGATTGCAGCGGCGTCAGCCCCATCGAAACCATCTTACCGAATTCGTGCGCATTCAAACCGTGCGGATACACCGCCGCATCCGTGCCGAATGCCACTTTCACTCCTTCTTTGAACGCGTGCGAAATATTTTTTTGCGCAATGGGCAGCACCGTCTTCGCTTTCTCGATCATGCTTGGCGTCAATCCCAGCGTTTGCAGATTTTCCGTCAGCCAGTCTTCCAAATACACCGTGGGGACCAGATACGTCCCGTGCTGCTTCATCAATTGAATGTCCTCATCATTGATGTAGCTGCCGTGCTCGATCGAATCGACTCCCGCGAGTACCGCATACTTAATGCCCATCGCGCCGTGCGCGTGGGCCGCGACTTTGCGTCCCAGTCCGTGCGCCGTGTCCACGATCGCTTTCATTTCTTCGGGACTGTATTGCGCGAGCGCCGGATTGTCGCCTTCGGACAGCACGCCTCCCGTCGCCATGAACTTGATCACGTCCGCGCCGTACTTGATGTCCTCGCGAACCTTTAGCGTGACGCCATCCACACCGTCGGCGACGCCGTCGTCCGACCAATGATATTGCGGCGCGAGGAAATTGTTGTCCGCATGTCCACCCGTAATTCCCAGCGCTGGGCCGGACACCAGCATGCGCGGGCCTGGCACGTCGCCAGCCTTAATCGCGTCACGCAACGCGATGTCGGAATACCCGTTCGCTCCCACATTGCGCACCGTCGTGAACCCAGCCTCGAGCGTCACGCGAGCGTTGCGCGCGCCGGTCAGCGCCTGTCGCGGATACGATGCGTGCAGCCCTGCCGGGCCGGAATCATACGGCGTCATCGTCAAATGCGTGTGGCAATCGATCAGCCCCGGCAGCACCGTCGCATTCGACAGATCAATCGTCTTCGTGCCAGCCGGCAACTGACTGGAAATTTCCGCGGTCTTGCCGATGGCCTTGATGCGGTCACCTTCAATCCAGATCGTCTGATCGCTCAGATAATTTCCCGTACGCACATCCAGCACTTTCCCCGCGTGAATCGCAATTTCAGCGGGCGCCGCGCTCTTCGCCGTTTGCGCAGCGCCAACCCACGCCATGGTCGATACTAGAACAGCCAGAATTCCCAGATGCTTCATCCCTTACCTCCCGATTTCATCACAGAGCTCGCAGCGCGTGGGATTGTATCCCTCTCGTGCCAAATTTTACGGCGCTATTTTTCTTTCTTGCCGCCCGCAAGCGGCGCAATCACTCGCGCGAGAAATCCTCTGCAAATATTTTCGATCAATGCTTGACACGCGCGGCCCATGCTGTATGATTATGCAGTGTTATGCATAAACGTGCATAATCAAACATGGGTGCTCATAAAAAATTCCGGCAGGGCCAGATCCTGAAGCTCCTCACGGGCGAAGCAGTCGCCAGCCAGGATGATCTGCGCCGCCAACTGATCCACCTCGGCGTGCGCGTCACCCAAGCGACGCTTTCGCGTGACCTGCGCGAGCTGCGTCTGGTCAAGACGGTGGACGGCTACAAACCGCTCGCCGCCGCGAAAGCCGAGGAATCATCTCCAGTGCCCGCCCTCGCGCGCGCTCTGAAAGAATTTTTGCTCGACATCCGCCCCGCGCAGAATATGCTCGTGCTCAAAACTCCTCCGGGCGGCGCGCAGCCTCTCGCTGCCGCGGTGGACTCTGAACGCTGGCGCGAAGTTGCCGGCACTCTCGCAGGCGACGATACGGTTCTTATCATCACGCCGTCGCGTACCGCGCGCGGCGCCGTCCAGAAACGAGTGGAGGAAATGCTGCGATGACAGACCCGTTACGGGTCGCCGTCGTCGGAGCAACGGGCTACGCAGGATTTGAGCTGGCCCGCCTCCTTCTTCGGCACCCTAAAATTGAAAAGCCGGTTTTTTATCTGCGCGAAGGCCACGCCGGCGTTCGCTGCCTCACGGAACTATATCCGCAGCTGCGCGGATGGGGCGAAGCTCCGTGCAAACCGCTTTCGTTGGACGCCATCGCTAGCAGCGGCGCGCAAGTTGTCTTTCTTTCGACGCCTCACGAAGCATCGCTGGAGCTCGTGCCCGCGCTGCTCGCCGCAAATCCTGCTCTGCGCATCGTGGACCTCAGCGGCGCGTATCGTTTCCGCGATGCGGAAACTTTCGCGCACTGGTACAAACTCGCAGCGCCGGATTCCGCGACGCTCGCCGAAGCTGTTTATGGCTTGCCGGAACTCTACGCCGACGCGCTTCCCGCGGCGCGCCTCGTCGCCAATCCCGGCTGCTACCCCACCTCGGTGATTCTGGGGCTGCGGCCTCTCGTCGAAGCGGGCTGGATCAACACCGCACGCGGAATCGTCTGCGATTGCAAATCCGGCGTCAGCGGCGCGGGCAAGGAACCAAAGCGCGAAACCCACTTCGTCGAAGTAAATGAAAATTTTCGCGCCTATGGATTATTTACGCACCGGCACACGCCGGAAATCATCGAACATAGTGGCATGGCATCGGAAAACTTTATTTTCACCACGCATTTGCTCCCGGTGGAGCGCGGGATTCTCTCTACCTTATATATGTGGCTGAATCCGGCTCGTCGGGCGGAGGAAATCGAAGCGCTCTACCGCAAATACTTCGCAGCGCGGCCTATGGTCCGGGTTCTCCCACACGGCCGCTTGCCGGAATTGCAACACGTAACTCACACCAATTTCTGCGACATCGGATTTGCGCTCGACCCCGCAGGCGAGCGCCTCGTCGTCGTCTCTTGCCTGGACAATCTGGGCAAAGGCGCGGCAGGCCAGGCAGTACAAAACATGAACCGGATGTGGGGCTACCCGGAAACGGCAGGTTTACTATGAGACTGGTAATCAAAATTGCAGGCGCGCTTCTGGAAAGTGAAGAGACCGTGCAAACCATCGCGCGGCAGATCACCGAACTCGCGCGCGCCGGCCACGAATTGCTGGTGATTCACGGCGGCGGAAAGATTTTCACCGCGACGCTCGCGCGTATGGGCATCACCAGCCGCTTCGTCAGCGGTCTGCGCGTCACCGATCGCGAAACGCGCGACGCAGCGGTGATGGTATTCGGCGGCCTGCTTAATAAGCGTCTCGCAGGCGCGATTTCGCTCGCCGGACAGCCCGCCGTTGGCATCAGCGCTTCCGATGCGGCGTGTTTTCTGGCCGAGCCGATGCAGCTCGATGAACGCGAGGGCACCCTCGGTTTCGTCGGATATCTCACCGAGGTCAATGTGGATTTTCTGCGCTCTCTCTGGCGCTCCGGCATTGTTCCGGTCGCTTCCTGCCTGGGCCTTGGCGCCGATGGCGAGCTTTACAACATCAATGCGGACCACATGGCCGCAGCCGCCGCGGAATTCATTCGCGCCGATCGCTTGATTTTCCTCACTGACGTCGCGGGCGTTCTGGACGGCCAAAAAGTTCTGCGCGCCGTGCGCGGCGGCGAAATCGAACAGCTCATCCGCCAGAACAAAGTTTCCGGCGGCATGATTCTGAAACTCGAAGCCGCCAAACGCGCTCTTTCAGGCGGCGTCGCAGAAGTACGGATCGTCGGTGGCACTGTTTCCCGCGCGCTGCTTTCTGCCGTGCATGGCGCGCGTTGCCCCGGCACGCGGGTTCTGCCGATCGTTCATACAGCTGCTAAGGCCGCCCACGGAGCACCCTGTTGAAAATGGCACGCAAAAAAATCTCGGCGAAAGGGAAGCCGCTCTCGCCCGCGCAAATTCGCGGAGCGGAGGCGCGCTACCTGATGAATACCTACCGGCGTCCTCCGGTGGTGTTCACGCACGGGCGCGGCTGCCGTCTTTACGATTCGACGGGGCGCGAGTATCTCGATTTCCTCGGAGGCATCGCCGTCAATGCGCTCGGTCATGCCCATCCGCGGCTGGTGCGTGTGATTCGCCGCGAGGCCGGCCGCGCCATTCATCTTTCCAATCTTTTTCAGAATCCGTATCAAGCGCCGCTCGCGCGCAAACTCGTCGAATGGTCCGGCCTCGACCGCGTGTTCTTTACCAATAGCGGCACCGAAGCGATTGACGGCGCGCTGAAACTCGCGCGCGCCTACGCCCACGCTAAAGGTGCTTCTGGTGGTGCTGCGACGAAAACTCGCATCCTGGCGCTGGAAAATTCCTTTCATGGACGCACCTTTGGCGCGCTTTCCATTACTCATCCTGCAAAATACCGCGAGCCGTTCGCGCCGCTCGTTCCCGGCGTTGAATTCGTACGCTTCAATGATGTGGCCGATCTCGAATCTAAATTCGACAACACCGTCTGCGCGCTGGTGCTCGAAACCATTCAAGGCGAGGGCGGAATATTTCCCGTCAGCGAAGCATTCTGGCAACGGGCGCGTACCCTCGCGACGCAACACGACGCGGCGCTGATCGCCGATGAAATTCAATGCGGCCTGGGCCGCACCGGCCGCCACTTCGCTTACCAGAAATTTTCGTCGCGCCCGGACATCCTCGCGGTCGCCAAACCTCTCGCCGGAGGTTTGCCGCTCGGCGCCATCATCGCCAACGAAAAATTCGCATCCGCTTTCGTCCCTGGAATGCATGGCACCACTTTCGGCGGCGGTCCGCTCATCTGCGCCGTCGCGCTGGAATTCCTGAACGTCATCGAAGACTCGAATCTCCTCGCGAACATCCGCGAACGCGGCGCCGAGCTCCGCCAAGGAATCGAAGTGCTCGCCGCCAAGTTCGATTTCATCCGCGAAGTTCGCGGCGAAGGTCTGATCGTCGGCATTGACCTCTCGATAGACGGAGCCGCGATTGTCACCGAGGCCCTGCGCGGCGGCCTGCTCATCAATTGCACGCACGAACATATCCTGCGCCTGCTGCCGCCATTCATCATCCGGCGCAAGGACGTCGCGGAATTTCTCAACAAGCTCGAAAAGGCCCTGAAGCAAGCCACAAAACTGAAAGCTACCCAAAACGCAGAATCGAAAGCGCAGCCGATAGCTCTAGCTGCCGCGAGGTAAAGGTAAACATGAATACGACCGCCGCAGCCGCACCCGTCACTCTCTCGAACGACCTCCTCACCGGAATGGAATGGAGTCCCGCGCAAGTTCGCAGCTTCCTGCATCTCGCCGCGGACGTGAAAGCGCATCCCGACCGTTACCGCGGCGCGCTCGCCGGCCGCTTCTTCGCGCTGATTTTCGAAAAGCCGTCGCTGCGCACGCGGGTCACTTTCGAAGTCGGCATCGCCAGCTTGGGCGGCTCATCTGTTTTTCTCGATCACACCGTCACACACCTTGGCGAACGCGAATCCATTCCGGACGTCGCGAAAAGCCTGGAACGCTGGGTCACCGGCATCGTCGCGCGCGTCTTCAAACAGGAATCGCTCGACCAGCTCGCCGCCAACGCTGGCGTTCCGGTGATCAACGCGCTTTCCGATCAGTATCATCCTTGCCAGGCGTTCGCCGATTTCTTCACGCTCGAAGAACGCTTCGGAAACCTGCGCGGCCTGAAGGTCGCATACGTCGGCGACGGCAATAACATCTGCCACTCGCTGCTCAGCATCGGCGCGCGTGTCGGCGCCCACGTTCGCGTCGCCACGCCCGCGGGCTACGAGCCGGATCCGAATATCGTCGCGGAAGCCAAGCGCGTGGTGCGCGAAACGCGCGGCAAAATCGAAATCCTACGCTCGCCCGCCGAAGCAGTCGCGGGCGCGCAGGCGATCTACACCGATACGTGGACCAGCATGGGCCAGGAGCAGGAAGCCGCCGCGCGCGATGCCGCATTTGCCGGCTACCAGGTGAACGACGCGCTCTTCGCCCACGCCGCGCCCGACGCGATCTTCATGCACTGTCTTCCGGCCCACCGCGGCTCGGAAGTCAGCGAAGCCGTGATGGATTCGCCGCGTTCCATCGTTTTCGAACAGGCGGAAAATCGCCTGCACGTGCAGAAAGCGATTCTGCTGACGCTGCTCAATTAATTTCGGCCACAAATCAAGGAGAAAGCATTGCCCAAGAAAATTGTGCTCGCATATTCAGGAGGTCTGGACACCTCCATCATTATTTCCTGGCTCGAGGAAACCTATCCCGGCTGCGAAGTGATCGCCATGATCGGCGACCTGGGCCAGCAGGAAGATCTGGAAGCGGCGCGAAAAAAAGCTCTCGCGACGGGCGCAAGCTCGGCTTACGTGGAAGATCTGCGCGAGGAATTCATTACTGGTTACATCTGGCCCACGCTGCGCGCCGGAGCTGTGTATGAACATAAATATCTCCTGGGCACGTCTTTCGCGCGGCCGCTTCTCGCGCAGCGCCAAGTGCAGCTCGCCAAAGAACTCGGGGCCGATGCCGTCGCGCACGGCTGCACCGGAAAAGGCAACGATCAAGTCCGCTTCGAGTTGGCGGCCAAAGCCCTCGCGCCGGAATTGCAAATCATCGCGCCCTGGCGCGAATGGAATATCGTCTCGCGCGAAGAAGCTATAGCCTACGCGCAGGCGCACAATATTCCCGTCGAGCAGACCAAGAAGAATATCTACAGCCGCGACCGCAACATCTGGCACCTCAGCCACGAAGGCGGCGTGCTCGAAGATCCCGCGAACGCGCCTGACGAAGCCATGTGGCAGTGGATCGTCTCGCCCGCCAGCGCGCCCGCGCAACCCACCACCGTGGAAATCGGATTCGCAGGCGGCACTCCGATTTCCGTCAACGGAAAAAATCTCGCGCCGATTGCTTTGCTCGATCAACTGAATGAAATCGCAGCTGCCAATGGCGTCGGACGAATGGACATCGTCGAAAATCGCCTGGTCGGCATTAAATCCCGCGGCGCGTATGAAACTCCAGGCGGCACTTTGCTCGTCACCGCGCATCGCGAACTCGAATCGCTGGCGCTCGACCGCGAAACCGCGCACTACCAGCAGCTTCTCTCGCTGCGCTACGCCGAAATGGTTTATTACGGCATGTGGTTCACGCCGCTGCGCGAGGCGCTCGACGCGTTTTTCACGAGCGCGCAGCGCCGCGTCACCGGCTCCGTCTCGCTCACGCTTTGCAAAGGCAACGTGAACGTCGCATCGCGCCATTCGCCGTATTCGCTCTATCGCACGAATCTCGCGAGCTTCACCATGACCGGCTACAACCCCAAGGACGCCGAAGGCTTCATCAATCTTTTCGCGCTGCCCATTACCGTGCCGCAGGAACCGGCGCTGACCGCAGCAAAAAAAATCCCGCGGAAGGCCAACGCCTGATGACTGCTCCCCGCGAACAGAAGATGTGGGGCGGCCGCTTCGAACGCGGCCCCGACGCATCTTTCTACGAATTCGAGCGCTCCTGGAGCTTCGATCGCCGCATGCTCCCGCAGGAACTGGCGCTCGATCGCGCCTGGGCGCGCGCCATTGTCGCCGCGGGAATCCTCACCGAGGAAGAAGGCCAGAAAATCGCGACGGCGCTCGATGAAATCGCTTTGCGCGCGCAATCCGATCCCGCATGGCTCGCCGCTTCGCCCGCCGAAGACGTTCATCATTTCGTCGAATCCGCGCTGATTGAAAAACTCGGCGCGCTGGGCGCGAAGCTCCACACCGGCCGCAGCCGCAACGAAATGGTCGCCACCGAATTTCGCATGTACGTGCGCGAAGCCGCGCAAGACCTTCGTCGCGCGCTCGCTGCTCTCGAACGCGCCATCGCTGCACAGGCAGAGAAGAATCTGCAAACTCCAATGCCCGGCACCACGCACATGCAGCACGCGCAGCCGATCCTGCTTTCGCATTGGCTACTGGCGCACGGCGAAGCGTTTCACCGCGACGCCGAACGCCTCGCCGCAGCCGCTGCGCGCGCTGACGATTGTCCGCTCGGCTCCGGCGCCCTCGCCGGCTGCGCTTTTCCGCTCGACCGCAACGCTCTCGCACGCGATTTGGGTTTTTCGCGCACCACCGCCAATAGCCTGGACGCCGTCAGCGATCGCGACTTTGCTCTTGAATTTCTATTCGCGCTTTCAACGCTCGCGATGCATCTCTCGCGCCTGGCCGAAGATTTTGTGCTATTCGCCTCGCCCGAATTCGGCTTCATCGAACTCCCCGACGAGTTTTCCACCGGCAGCAGCCTGATGCCGCAGAAGAAAAATCCGGACGCCTGGGAATTAATTCGCGGCAAGACCGGACGCATCTATGGCTCGCTCGTCGCGCTGCTCACCACATGCAAAGGCCTGCCTTCCAGCTATCAACGCGATCTGCAGGAAGATAAGGAACCGCTCTTCAGCGCGCATGACCAGGCACTGGCCATGATCCAGATCGCCGCCGCCACTCTTGCGGCCACGCGTTTCCGCGCCGAACGTCTGTGCCAGGCAGCGCAAGATCCCGCGCTCGTCGCCACGGAAGTCGCGGACTATCTGGTAACTTTCGGCGTGCCCTTTCGCGAAGCGCATGAAATCGTGGGAAAAGTGCTGCGCGCCGCCGAACAGGAAGGAATATCCATCCGCGATATGCCGATGGAGCGCCTGCGGGAATTTTCTCCCGCGTTTGGGCCCAGCCTTAGCACGGCGCTCACGCTCGAATCTGCTCTCGCTCGTCGCGCCACGCGCGGCGGCACCGCGCCGGGCGCGGTACGCTCAGCGCTTCAGGACTTCAAATCGCGCCTCGCCAAGCTCGAGGAGAATCCATGAGAACGCGCCGCGCGAAAATTTCAGACGTCGCTGCGATTCACTCTCTCGTCGCACATTACGCCGCGCAGGGCCTGCTGCTTCCCCGTGAGGCGGAAGAAATTCGCGCCAATATCGGCCATTTCATCGTTCAGGAAGATGGTCATCGTGTCGTCAGCTGCCTCTCGCTGGAAAGTTACGGCGCCGATCTCGCTGAAATCCGCTCCATCGCTGTGGACCCCGAAAATCGCGGCCGGGGACTCGGCGCGCGTCTGATCGCGTTCGCTCTCGATGAAGCTCGTCGCCGCGGAATCGCCCGAGTTTTCGCTGTAACTCACGCTCCGCAATTCTTCGAACGTCAAGGTTTCGCCGCAGCCGCGCGCCAGTCGCTCACCGAAAAAATCGAGCGTGATTGCCGCACATGCTCCCAGCAGCGCACCTGCAAACTCGTCGCCGTGATCGCCACCGTGATTCCCGAGCGTGTCGTGTTGCCCATTCTCTCCGAGTCCGCCGCCCCGGTTCCGGCCTGCTGAGCTACAAACCCATGACCACGCGTCTATCCAATGCCGACGTCCCGCAAGGTTTTACTTTCGCCGCCACGCACTGCGGCCTGAAGAAGTCCAAGCTCGATTTGGGCATACTGATCAGCGAGACGCCCGCGTCTGCCGCCGCCGTCTTCACCACCAATCGCGTGAAAGCCGCGCCCGTGATCGCCTCGCAATTGCATCTGCGGCAATCGGCGCATCGCATGCGCGGCGTGATCGTCAATTCTGGAAATGCCAATTGCTGCACCGGTTCGGAAGGCCTTTCTGCCGCGGCCACCACGGCGCTGAAGCTCGCGCGCGAACTGGGCCGTCTGCACCCCTCGCAAATTCTGGTCTGTTCCACCGGCGTCATAGGTGCGCCGCTGCGCTGGCAAAAAATCGTCAACTCGATCCCGCGGCTGGTTCGCGCCCGCCATCGCAATGCCAGCTCCTTCGCGGATTTCACGCGCGCCATCATGACCACGGACACGCGCCCCAAATGGGCCGCTGCGAAATGCCGCATCGGCGGCAAACAAGTCCGTATCCTCGGCTGCACCAAAGGCGCGGGAATGATTCATCCCAACATGGCAACCATGCTCGGCTTTCTCGCGACCGATGCGGCTGTTTCTCCCAAGCTGCTCTCCCGCGCATTGCGCGCCGTCGTCGAGCGAACCTTCAACGCCATCACCGTGGATGGTGATACCTCGACCAACGACACCGTCACTCTGCTGGCCAACGGCGCATCGGGCGCGCCCAAAATCACAAAGCCAAATGATGATTGGAAAAAATTCTGCGCGGCGCTCGAACTCGTCTGCCAATCCCTCGCCTTGCAAATCGTCGCCGATGGCGAAGGCGCCCGGCACGTGATCGAAATTGAAGTTCGCGGCGCGCCCACCGATCGCGCCGCGAAGCAAATCGCGCTCACCATTGCGAATTCGCCGCTGGTGAAAACCGCCCTCGCCGGCGCCGATCCCAACTGGGGCCGCATCCTCGCCGCCGCCGGCCGCGCGGGTGTCGCGTTCGATTTCGAGCGCGCGGACGTTTCCCTGGCCGGAGTGAAAGTCTGCCGCCGCGGCCGCGAAAATCCTTTCGACGAACGCGTCGCGCATCGCAAGATGCTCGCGAAATACGTTCCTATCGTCGTCTCGCTGCATTCCGGCGACGGCCGCGCGCGCGTCTGGACCTGCGATTTCACTGCGGAATATATTCACATCAACGCCAGCTATCGCACTTAGCCCGCGCAACCCGCTCGCCAGCCGCCGTTGTTGACTTGCCGAAGCCTATTGCAGCAAGATGCTCCCGAGCAACTGGAGCGCTCGCTTCAGCCGGGTGTGGTCAGGGGGTCACTGGCCGCGCGGCCGATTTCCTGTCTCTTCAGCCTCGTGTTTTGCGCCGGGGCACTTGCCGGACGCAAAGGGAGAACGACCGTGAAGAAATTGTATGTGGGTAATCTGTCGTTCAAGGCCACGGAAGAGCAGATAGCGGCGCTGTTTTCGGAAATTGGTGTGCAGCCTGATTCGCTCACGCTTTTGCGCGATCGTTTCACGGGCCAGCCGCGCGGTTTCGGATTCGCCGAAATTGGCAACGACGCCGAAGCGGACAAAGCCATTGAAGCGCTCAACGGCAAGGATTTTCTGGGACGCGCTCTGGTCGTGAATGAAGCGCGTCCTCAGCGTGAAGGCGGCGGTGCTGGTGGCGGACGTGGCGGCCACGGCGGCGGTGCTGGTGGCGGTCGTGGCGGTCACGGCGGTGGAGGTGGTGGTGGCGGTCGTGCAGGACGCGGCGGCGGAGGCGGTTACGGTGGTGGCGGCGGAGGCGGCCGCGATCGCTAGTTCACATCAACAAAATTTCTTTCAGTCACAACGGGCGTGCTCACTTTGCGCGCCCGTTCCTGTTTTCTTAGCGCCGAGTTGTCCTGTGAATGTCCCGCCGACTCTTTTCGCGCACAAATTATCCGGCGCAAATCGGCAAGTCTACGCGATGGCCTTACGTTCCTGCGCCAAAGCTCTGCGTATCGGCGTCTCCACTTCCGTAATCTCGCCGCCCTTATACTCATAGCGGATCAGCGTCGCGCCCCGCACTCCCTGCGCCACTAGCGCGCCCACATCCAGCTTGGCCTCCGCTTCCGCCAAATCTTCCGCGGAAGCATAAAGCGCCGGATTCTTCGGGAGAAATACCGGGCAGCAATCGTGAAATGGCTCCGACGAAATGTCGTACGTACCAATCTTTTTCGCCGTCGCCAGGATGTCCATCTTATCCGCGCCAATCAGCGGTCGGAACACCACCATGCGCGACGCCGCATCCACCGCCACCAAATTGCGCAGCGTCTGCGAAGCCACTTGCCCCAAGCTGTCGCCGGTCAAAAGCGCCAAACTGCGGTCGCGCTTCGCCAGCGCCTCCGCGATGCGCAACATCATCCGCCGGTACAGCAGCACGCGGTAATCCTCCGGCGCATAACGCACAATTTCCCGCTGAATCGCTTCAAACGGCACGCGGTAAAGTTTCGCGTGAAATTGATACGGCACCAGCTTGCGCGCGAGGCCGTTCGCGACGTGCAGAGAAGATTCTCCGGCCTTTGCGCCCGTGCCATAAAAATGCACGAAGCTCAAATGCGCGCCGCGCTTCATCATGTGATACGCGGCCACCGCCGAATCGTAGCCCCCGGAGAGCAGGCACATCATCCGCCCCGCCGTGTTCGGAGGTAACCCCCCCGCGCCTTGAATTTTCCGCGCGTAAACCAGCGCCATGGACTTGGTGATTTCCACGTAACAAGTCATTTCAGGCTGGTTCAATCGCACGCGCACGCTGCGATTTTGTTCGCGCAATCGCTCCTGCAGATGCCGCCCGATGATTACTTCCGCCTCCAGGCTCGTCGTCGGAAATCGCTTGTCGCTCCGCTTCGCTCGCACCGCGAAACTTTCAAACCGCAGCGGCTCCATCTCTTCCCACGCTGCCTTGCACAATTCATCCATGTTCCGTTCGACAGCCCGCGCCACCGCGTAGAACGCCACTCCCATCACGCGATCCAAGCGCGCCTTCACTTCCTCCAGCGACGCTCCATTGCCCAGCCACACCACCATGCGGTCGCCCGGCTGCTCGATTCGCTCCACGGGAATTCCCTGCAGCGCGATGCGCAGCGCCGTATGCAGTTTGCGCAGAAAAAATCGCCGGTTGCGGCCCTTCAGCCACAGCTCGTGATAATGGACGACAATAATTGGATTACTCATGCAATTTTCACGCGGCGCTCACGATTTCAGTGCTTCAGGAAAGTATAACACTCCGCTGCCGCGTCCGCGGTGGATGAGCCGCTTCGCCGGGCCGCTCGGATTCGTGCCAATCGCACGCGTTGTTGGCGACCAACGGCGTGCGCACGATTTGCCGATAACTCAATAGCAACAGCAAATGTTCGCACGCGACATTCCACTACTTATGGGGTTATTATCGGCACCGCTCCCGTCCCTAGAGCGGCCCGGCCTGGCCGGTAATGTCCCGGCCATGCCAGGAGTGGACAGCAAGCTGGCGCGAAACTTCGTGCTACCCAAAACGCCCGGCGTGCATCCAATTCATCCACGAGGGCAGCAGGGGAGAAACGCATGTGGAATAGACGAGACTGGGACGACTTCTTCTTGATTGTCCGCAAACGGTGGAGCGCCCATCGCCCGCCGCGTCCCGTGGACCTGTCTCACCGCAACCGCTTGGTGCCCACCGAAGGCTACAGCCTCGCCGAACTGGATCAGGCTGGCTTGAGCATCGAGCAGGCGGAATATCTGGGACTGCCCGTGGACGCCGGCCGCGTCGGCTCCTACGGCCCAAACGTCACCACGCTCCGCGAGTTCTATCGCTCCAGCCGCTCGCGTTTCTAATCTAAGTCCGCTGTCGCGCTTATCCTGGCGACGTTTCGCGGACCAATAACTCACGATCGAAGCTTACGGTTGTCGTGCCTCTGCTGGCCCCCAGATTTCTCCGCTCGCGCCTCCGGACCGCACGTCAGCAAGCCTGCAAATTCGGTTGCAGTTCGCCGCCCAAGCCTTTAACGTATTGGCTCCTTAGATCGTTCAGGAACCCCATCGTGAAAAAGAAAATCCGCGTCGCCCAATATGGACTCGGCCCAATCGGCTCTTCCATCGTCCGCCTGATGCGCCAAAAAGATTCTCTGGAAATCGTCGGCGCGATAGATAAAGACCCTGCCAAAGCTGGCCGCGATCTCGGCGAAGCAGTGGGCGCACCCGACGCACCCTGGGGCGTCCTCGTTTCTCCGGATGCCGCGAACGTCCTCGAAAAACCGCTCGACGTGATCATCCACTCCACCTCTTCCTACCTCACCAGTGTGATGGATCAACTTCTTGAGTGCGTCGCCGCCGGCTGCTGCATCGTTTCTACCTGCGAAGAGCTCGCCTATCCCTTCCGCAAACATCCCGCGCTTTCCCAAAAACTGGACGCCGCCGCAAAAGAAGAAGGAGTCGCGCTCGTCGGCACCGGCGTGAATCCCGGCTTCGTGATGGACAAGCTCGCACTCACCCTCAGCGCCGTCGCGCAACGCATTGATTGGCTCAGCGCCGTGCGCATCGTGGACGCTTCCAAGCGCCGCCTGCCGCTGCAGAAAAAAATCGGCGCTGGCATGACGCCCGAGGAATTCCGCGCGCAGGTCGCCGCGGGCATCATCAAACATCACGGCTTGCCGGAATCCATCGCCATGGTGACCGATGGCCTGGGGTTTGCACTGGACGAAATTTCCGAAACCATCGAGCCGGTGATCGCTGAGGAAATCATCAAGACGGAATTTCTAGAGGTGGTGCCGGGCCAGGTCGCTGGCGTGCATCAAATCGCGCGCGGTGTCTTCGCTGGCAAAGAAAAAATCTTCATGGAGCTAAAAATGTACGTCGGCGCCCGCCATCCCGCCGACACCGTGGTGCTAAAAGGCGAACCGCATCTCACCCTCACAATCCCCGGCGGCACCCACGGCGACGTCGCCACCGCCGCCGTCGTCGTCAATTCCATCCCCGCAATCCTCGCCGCCAACGCCGGCCTGCGCACCTCGCGCGACCTTCCGCTTACCTTTTTTCCGCCCAACGCCAAACCGTAACTTTACCCTGCGCCCTTGCTCCAAAATCGCGCGACCGCCGAATAATCCGGATCATCCTTCGACGCATCTTTCACCGCGCTGTACGTTCCAAACGCGGCAGCAGCAGCCGGCAGCGTAACTCCCTGCTGTCGCGCAAATTCCAAGGCGAGCCGCATATCCTTATGCATCAGCCGCAACGGAAAACTTGTCGCGTATTCATTCTTCAGCATCAGCGGTGCTTTCACATCCAGCACCCCTGCGCGCGCCATGCTCGATTGCATCACCTCCACCAGCTTCTCGCCCGCGACGCCCGCCGACGTAGCCAGCGCCAATGCTTCCGCCAGCGCCTCCACCTCCAGCGCCAAAATCAGATTCATCGCCAGCTTCACGGTCTGTCCCGCGCCGTTGGATCCCAGCAAGAAAAATTTCTTCCCCAGCACTTCCAGCACTGGACGCGCGCGATCCAGAACTTCCGCCTTCCCGCCAATCATGAATACCAGCTCGCCTTTTTTTGCGCCCCAGTCTCCGCCCGTCACCGGCGCGTCCAGAAAATCCACTCCGCGCTCGCCGCATGCCGCTGCCACCCGCTGCGCCAGGTCCGGCGAAATCGTGCTCGAATCCATATACACGCTTCCGCGCCGCAAACCCTCCATCGCGCCCTGCGCGCCCCATAACACTTCTTCCAGTGCCGGTGGATCGCTCACGATCGAAATCAGCACGTCTGCAGCAGCAGCCGTCTCGCGCGGATTCGCAGCCAGCTTTGCACCCTCGCTAACCAGATCCTCCGCTCGCGCCGCCGTCCGATTCCATACCACCAGCGGGAATCCCGCCTTCAGCAGGTTGCGCCCCATCGGCTTGCCCATCAGTCCCAGCCCAATCAATCCAACCGTCGGTTTCATTTTTCGCCTCCCGAACCAGGACAAAAATATACTCGCGCGGACGCACAAATGCGAATGCACCAAGCGATTTCAAGTTTCTGGGCGGTTTACACGAAAAGCGGCGGGTATATCAGCTGCGGCAACACTATTTTCTCTTCGCGGGCGTGGGCAAGCCGCGTGGCGGCGTCGCTCCTTCGCGCGCTTCGGCCACTCGTATCACGTAGGCGTAAGGAATTTCCACGCGCATGGTTTTCTCTTTTCCACCTGACGAAAAATGTTCCTCGACGAAAATCGCTTTGCCCGTGTCGGAAGCCAGCGTCCCGACCGTCGAGAGTTGCATATCCCCCGCGCGATAATGCGCTTCCACGCGCTTGCCCAGCAGTGCGAAGTATCGTGCCATTCCACCCCAGTCGGCCGAATAACGAACATCAGCCCTTCCGCCAATTGCGGCAGTATATACAAATCAATAAATAAATCACGCGCTGTTATTAATGTGGTATTTGATGCGTAACACTTTCGTGCTGGGGCGTGGGATCGCCTGCTCTTAATTCCAAAGTGGCAGCAAACATTAACGTCAACGCCGCCACGGCGCTCGTCGCGAGATAAGCAAGGAATACCGGCCATACCCAGCCCAGGGCCCCTGGCTCGGTCGCAAATCTCAGTGTAACGGTCCACCACGCGATCGCTCCCGCGGCCAGCCCTGCGAACGCCGCGAGGTTTCGGCTGAGCTCTGAAATTCCCAGCGGATGCTGGCAGTTCGCGCACACCAGCTCATACGAATCCGCGGCAACTTTTCCCGCCGGCATCACCGCTCCGCAGTTAGGACATCGTCTCGCCGCCATCTTTCACCTCCGCAGAATCAACGACGATCGCCCGAACCATCCTCTAGCAGCGAAAATTCCACGCGATGCCGAAAAGGGTCAATCCGCTCGGCCCGCACGCGCACGCGATCCCCCAGCCGAAAGGTTCGTCTCGCTCCGCCACCGCGGCGTGAACCGCGATACGGATCGCAAACAATCGAGTGGTCGCGGTCATGATACGCGCAGCGCTGCCCGGTAAATTCCTCCAGCCGGTCAATGCTCACCAATCCTTCCACGAAAATCTCCACTAGCTCCACAAAGAATCCGAACTTCTGCACCGAAATGATCAGCGCGGAATATTCCTCGCCCAGATGGCTCTCCATGAATTGCGCCGTCTTCCATTCCATCAGTTCGCGCTCTGCTGCATCCGCCCGGCGCTCGGCTTCCGAGCTTTCCGCGGCGATGTCCTGCAATTCCACCCGCCGGTACGGACCGAGCACCGCAACCGTCTCCTCTTTCTCTGTGCGCGCGTTTTCCACGTGGGCGCGCAGCGGCGCCACGTCCGGATTTTCCAGCGCCCATTTCAGCGCCCGGTGCACGATCAAATCCGGATAGCGCCGGATCGGTGAAGTGAAATGCGTGTATTCCTTCGTCGCCAGCGCAAAATGCCCCAGCACGTCCACCGCGTAGCGCGCCTGCTTCAGCGAACGCAGCATTAGGTACGAAAGTATCCGCTCTTCCGGCTTGCCCGCGATTTTTTCCGTCAACCGCTGGTAATGCTGCGGCCGTATGTCCACTTCCTCCGCCGCCGGCATCGTCACGCTCATCGGCCGCATGCGTCCGCGCCCACCGCGCCCACCTCCTCCTCCGCGGCCCTCGCGTGCTTGCGGACGGGTGTGTCCATGCCGCACCGTCACACGCCGCTCCGCCAAATCCTCCACCCCCAGCGAATATCCAAACGCGTGCGCCAGCTCTTCGAACTCCAGCACTTTCTTCGGATCGGGTTTCTCGTGCACACGATGAAGCGAAGCCACGCCGCGTTTTTCCAGATATTCCGCGACGGCTTCGTTCGCCGCGAGCATGAACTCCTCAATCAACCGGTGCGCGATGTTCCGTTCGCTGCGCACGATGCTCAGCATCCGTCCTTCGTCGTCAAACTCGATCACCGCCTCCGGCAAATCGAAATCAATCGATCCCCGCGCGCGCCGCCGTTTGTTCAGCAGCAGCGCCAGCTCCTTCATCCTCTGGAACTCGCTCACCAGCGGCGCATACCGCGCCGTCATTTCCGCATCGCCTTCGATTACTTTGTTTACGTTGGTGTAGGTCATCCGCTCCGCCGAACGGATCGCTCCCTGAAAAAATTCCGCGCGCAGCAATTTCGCCGCGCCATCCAATTCCATCACCACGCTCATCACCAGCCGGTCTACTTTCGGATTCAGTGAACAAATGCCGTTGGAAAGTTCCTCGGGCAGCATCGGTACCGCGCGATTGGGAAAATAGACCGACGTGCCGCGCAGCCGCGCCTCTCGATCCAGTCCCGAACCGCGCGCGACGTAATGCGCCACATCCGCGATATGCACCTGCAATTCGTAATGCCCATTCGGCAGCGCCGTCACGTGCACCGCATCGTCAAAATCGCGCGCTGTTTCGCCGTCAATCGTCACAATCGGCAAATGCCGGAAATCACGCCGCCCGGCAAGATCTGCCTCCGACACCTGCGCTTGCGTCGCTCGAGCTTCCTGTTGCACCTCGTCCGGAAAAACGTTCGGCAGATGATGTTTACGAATAATAATTTCAACATCGACGCCGATTTCGCCGGGCCTTCCCAGAATTTCAATCACGTGCCCCGCCGGAGCCAGCCCGCCCTTCGGAAAACGCGTAAGCTCCACATTCACCACCGCGCCATCCAGTTCCGGATAGCGCGTTCGGCTGTGCGCAGCGGCCCTACCGCCGCTCCCAGCCTCGCCAGCTTTTTGCCGCAGCTGCGGCGTCAACTCCGCGCCCGGCGGAATCACCACTTCATGCAGGATACGCACGTCGTACGGCAGCACCACATTTCCGTGCGGCCCGTAACGAAACAGTCCCACGATCGTCGGGTGCTCGCGCGCCACAATCTGCACCACGCGGCCTTCCGCCCGCCCGTCGGCCCGCCGCCGCTCGATGCGCGCGAGAACGCGGTCGCCGTGCATCGCATCTCCCAATCCATCGCGCCCAATAAATAAATCTCCTTCCACGCGCGGCATCGGCGAATCCGGCACCAAAAAAGCGTAGCCGTCGCGATGCGCCACAATTCTCCCCGACACCAGATTCGGATCGCGGCCGCGCCCCGATGTGATCTTCGACGCCGCGGCCGATGCCGCGCGCGACACGCTCGTACCCGCGTCATGCACGTCGACGGCAGCATCCGCATTGGGCGTATCCTGCTCCGTCGACGCAGTCGCTGCGGCCGCGGCTGAATTCGCGGCGCTCACACGTCTTGCCGCTGCGGCCTGCCCGGCCGCTTCCTTCTTTGCGTGCTTCGTCCCTGCCAGCCGGAATCTTCCGCCCTGCGTTTCCTCCACTTCGCCGTGCTTCTTCAGTTTCTGCAGCACGCGCGGCAAATAGCGTCGCCCGCGATGCTTCAGCCCCATGCCATGCGCGATGTGCCGGATGCTCGCGGGCTGGGAAAGCGTCGCCAAGTGCGCGAGCACAAGCTCCGGAGTAACTTCGTCCGCGATGGTCGCTTCTCGTGGTTCGTCGGAATGGCGTTGGCTGGGTGTCATACGGTCCCGCACAGGCTAACGGATTTGCGCGCGCGTAGCAAAACTTGCTTTCCTCGCATCGCGCATTTTTCAGCGAGCGAGCATCTCAAGGTTGGTCAAGCTCGCGTTCGGCCAAATCAAGCACCACGATTTTGCCGTCCGCTTCCCGCTCCAGCGCCGGGGCGAACTGCTCCACTTCCTCGCGCCTCCACCAATTTCCGGTCTCGCGTTTCGTCCGCATGTCCGTAAACCAGTATTGATATTTAATCGTGCGCACCTCTCGCGGGGGCGCGCTTGCGAAAGGATTGCTCGCAAACAGCGAAAGCACATCCGGCTCGTTCTTCAGCAAGCGCTCTTCTGTCCAGATCACAAATCGCGATTGCTGCCAAGGTCCCAGTGACGCGAACCACAAATTCCATTCAAACCGCGGCTGATAGGGCGCGTAAATTCCCGGCGCTTTATCAATCGCTTGCGGCTTGTAACGAAACGGAAACGCGACCCACGTTTTTCCGTCCAGTGTGCCCTGAAACTCGATCTCATAACGCTCGTGCGTCATCACCGCGAAGAGCCCATAAGAATTCGCAATGCGAAACGGTTCCAGCGCCTGCACCGGCGCTTCGGGCAACGGCAGCCCAGGCACGAACATCCACAGCAGCAGCGCCGTGGTGGAATAGAAAACCAATCCAAGACACAATCCCGCGAACGCTCTGCGTAGCGGCGTGAGCCTTTCGCGCCACTCTTCGCGAGCGCTCCTGCTCACCGGCGCACCGGCGATCGCTTCCGCCGCACCAGCCGCAGCCATCGGGTCTTTTCCGTGGATCAAGTCACGGAACCGCAAGGGCAAAACCCATTCCAGAAATCGATCGTCCAGCAGCAGCACTCCGAGCAGCAGCACCAGATAATTCAAGAACGTATAATTTGCAGTCGCAATAATCGAAATCTCAAACGGCGTCACAATAAAAAAGCATGCAATGCGAAATCGCCTCGGCAGAAACAGCATCCACACGATCAGCAGTTCCGCCACCAGCGTGAAAGCCGTTGCCGAAGCGTGGAACCGGTGCGGCAAATGCTGCACGTACCATCCAATCCACGTCGGCAACGGGCCATTCTGGTAGTAATCGTCCATCGCGGTAAACTGCCGCCACGCCAGATCGCCGCTCCCGATTTTCGCCACGCCCGATTCGAAATAAATCCGGAACCATTCCCACTGCAGCAGGAAAAGGCTCGCGCGCGAAGGAGGATTTTCCGTTCCCAACCCTGGCCGCAGGCCCGCCGGCGCGAAAAATAGCGCGATAAATCCCGCCTCTAGCAGCATGCCATCCGATTGGTATCCCGAAAAATCCCGCGCCACGCTCACAAACGAAACAAAGCACACAAAACAAATCAGCAATGACGCGCGCGGCCACAGGTTGAGCGTCACCAGCAGCGATGCAATCAGCCCCGCCCAGCACAGCGTCATCAACGCGCCATTACTTGCGCCGAACCACAGCAAAGTCGGCGCCGACCAATAGCCCCGCAGCTGCAGCGCCGCATGCACCGCTTGCAGATAATCCGCCGCCGGCAGGATTCCGTTGGGCCCGATCAGTCCCTTGATCTGGAACAGCAGCGAATAAAACGCGGAAAAATAAATCAGGCCCAGCGCGCGCAAAAAAAACCACCGCGGCCACAGATGCCCGGGCCGTTTCTCGGTGATCGGCTCCGGCCCCAGCAGCCAATTCACGACACCCTGAAGAAACCCTTCTTCCATGGCTTGCGATTATACGGCGAAAGTTTGCAGCACTCGGGATAGTTCGCAACAGGAAGGAAAAGTCGGTGTCGCTACAACCTAAACAGCGGAAACGTTTTTATCAGGACGAGCGAGTTTCACAAAACTCGGCGCCCGCGGCACTTCGCCAATCGCCTCTCGCCCTTCCGCCAAGCCAATCAAAAATTCCTGCGCGTTAAAACGAAAACCGTTGCGCGAATGCAGCGCGGTCCCAGCCTCGCCCGAGCGCACATACCGCCCGTCCGCCAGCAATATTCTGGTCTTTTCTGTGTCTGCCAGATACGGCTCGATCACCTCGCCAAACACTTGCTTGCACAATTCCGCATCCCGCACGTGGAACATCACTTCCACGCGCTCGTAAATATTCCGGTGCATCCAATCCGCGCTGCCCAAATAAAGTTCGGTCTTCCCGCCGTTTCCAAAAACGAAAATCCGGCTGTGCTCCAAAAATCGCCCAATCACACTGCGCACTCGAATCCTGCTGCTGATCCCGCGGACTCCCGGCCGCAGCGCGCATGCTCCGCGCACGACGAGCTCAATCTGCACGCCCGCCTGCGAAGCGCGGTACAGCGCCTGAATCGTTTTTTCGTCCAGCAGCGCGTTCACTTTCGCGAAAATAAACGCTGGCCGGCCCGCCTTCGCATGCGCGGTCTCGCGCTCGATCAGTTTCAAGCAGCTTTTCCCCAGGTTCAATGGCGCCACAAACAGCGGCTGGTAATTCGGCCGCTCGGAATAAGCCGTCAAATAATTGAACACGTGATGCACCGAGTGCGTAATATGCGGGTCGCTCGTCAGCAGGCTCAGGTCAGTGTAATAGCGCGCCGTCGAAGGATTGTAATTTCCAGTCCCCAAGTGCGCGTAGCGCCGGATCTGTCCGTCGCTTTCCCGACGCGCGATCAACATAAGCTTGCAGTGAGTTTTCAGCCCGACGACTCCGTGAAATACCTGCACGCCTGCTTCCTGTAAATTGCGCGCCCAGCGAATGTTGGAAGCCTCGTCAAAACGCGCTTTCAGCTCCACCACCACCGCGACTTCCTTCTTGGCCGCGGCTTCGATCAACGCCCGCACGATCGGCGAATTCTCGCTGGTGCGATACAGAGTCTGCTTGATCGAAAGCACGTCCGGATCTTTCGCCGCGCTCTCGATCAACCGCACCACGGCCGAATACGAATCGTATGGATGATGCAGCAGCAAATCGCGCTTGCGAATCAGTTCGAACAGGGAAGCGGCACCGGGCTTCAGCGCCAACTCACGCGGCACGAACGGTTGGAATTTCAAATCCGGCCGCGGCGCCTGATCGTACAGATACGAAATGCGCGCCAGGTTCGGCGGCCCATCCACGCGAAAAATCTGCCACGGCGCCAGACGGAAATTCGCCACCAGCCGGTCAATAATCTCTTGGTTCGCGCTCGCTTCAATCTCCAGCCGCACGGCTTCGCCCTTGCGACGCCGGTGCAGTTGCGCGTCCACCGTGTCCATGATGCTGCGCGATTCTTCTTCTTCCAGATACAAATTGCTGTTGCGCGTGACGCGAAAAGCCGCCGCCGAAAGCACTTCGTATCCGTGATACAAGCGGTTCGCGAACGCCTGAATCACATCCGACAGAAACACGTACTCGACGGTCCCATCCTTGGCCGGCAGCAGCACCAGTCGCGGCAACGCGCGCGGCACCGTCACCACACCCAAATAAGTCTGCCCGCCGCGACGTTTGCGCTTCAGCAGAAACGCCAGGCACAACGCCTTGTTTAGCACGTGCGGAAAAGGATGCGCGGGATCCACCGTCACTGGAGTC
This sequence comes from uncultured Acidobacteriota bacterium, assembly GCA_963786205.1. Classification (GTDB taxonomy): domain Bacteria; phylum Acidobacteriota; class Terriglobia; order Acidiferrales; family UBA7541; genus Palsa-295. The sequence goes on along the minus strand of CAWAYG010000004.1, from coordinate 291,782 downwards.
AGCAGAGGCTCCGCCGACTTCACGTAAAAATTTTCAATGTGCACGCGCGCCGCAGGACCCAGCTTCTTTAAACTCACGACGCGAACCTTTTCCGCGGCCAGCGCCGGCAGCAGTTCGTCGCGCCAGCAGTCGTACTGCGCTTTCACGAAGCTGTGAATTTTCCCCGCCAGCTCCTTCAGCACTTCCGCCGGCGCGCGGCCATCCGGACCGGGCTCGCGATTGCCATGCTCCACTTGCTGCAGAATGCCCGCGACGCGCACTTCCACGAATTCATCCAGGTTGCTCGCGGTGATCGCCAGAAACTTCACCCGCTCGAGCAGAGGATTCTTCTCGTCGCGCGCCTCTTCCAGCACTCGCTCGTTGAATTGCATCCACGAATAGTGCCGGTTAAAGATGTATTGTGGGTCCGCGATGTCGTTGTTTGTCATGCCGTCCTAGCAGCCAGTGATACTACCGCCATTGTATTACAGCCGTGTTACCAGCCGCCGCGCGCCCGTTCACTCACGATATCTTCCACCCTCGTAGATCCAGCCAAAAAAAGGAGATACGCTCTACGGGCCTACTTTCCCCGTTTCATGTTAGGATTTTCCGCCCGATCGATTCCCGCGTGCTTCGAGAGGTGACAAGATTTTGACGTTTGTCGCGTATGCATTCCTGGCCCTTTGCGCCATTCCATTCATCTACTACCTCCTCTCGCTCTACAGCACTGTGCGCTATTTTCACACCTCGCGCGGCGACGTCGCCCCGAATACCGATTTCACGCCTCCCATCAGCTGCCTGAAGCCGGTAAAAGGTCTGGACGCGGAAGCCTACGAAAATTACGCCAGCTTCTGCCGCCAGGATTACCCCGATTACGAAATAGTTTTTTGCGTAGATCCGGGCGATCCCACGCTCCCGGTTCTCGAAAAATTAACCCGCGATTTTCCCCAGCGCCGCATCCGCCTGCTCTTCGGCTCCGGCCGCGATGCCGTGAACGACAAAGTGGCGCGCCTGACGCGCCTGGTCGCTGAAGCCCAGCACGAATACTTCGTCATCACCGACAGCGATGTGCGCGTCCAGCCCGATTATCTGCGTACGGTTATCTCGCCTTTTCGCGATCCGCACGTTGGCGCCGCCACTTGCCTGTACAGTTCCACTATCGAAAAAAATCTCACCGAAAAATTGCAGTCCATCGGCATGATTTCAGATTTCTTCGCCGGCGTGATGGTCGCCTGGCAGCTCGACGGCATCAAATTCACCTTCGGCCAAACCATCGTCACCACGCGTCAAGCAATCGAGAGCTACGGCGGCTACCCGACGATCGAGGACCGCCCCGCCGACGACGTTTACGCCGGCCGTCTGGTCGCTGAGCAGGGCTACGAAGTCAAACTCCTGCCCTATGTCGTGCACTCCGTCGCCGATTTCGATTCGCTCCGTGAATTTCTTTACAAGCGCCTGCGCTGGATGACAGTCATGCGCCTGATGCGCCCCTGGGGCCACCTGGGCCTAATCTTCACATGGGGATTGCCGTGGTCGCTTGTCGCCATCGCAATCCATCCGTCTCTGACCGTGGCCGCCGCCTATCTCGGCACATATTTGTCGCTCAGAATAAGTATGACGTGGCTCATCGGCATCTGGGGCATGAAGCAGCCGCGCGTCTGGAAGAAAATGCCGCTGATCCCGCTCTGGGACGCCATGGCTTTCGTCATCTGGCTAGCCAGCTTCGGCCGCCGCACCATCCGCTGGCGCGGCATCAATTATTATCTGCGCGAAGGCAAACTCACCGCCGTAGCTGCACGCAACACATCGGGTATTCCGCGCTGAAAAGGATTCCGTAATTTGCAAAAAGCGGAGTTTTGCACTTATCTAGCCACTCCTCACTCATCACTACCCACTGCCTCTATAAATCGAGTAAAATAATTCGCATACCATGACAATAAATTCGCATCTGTTCACCGTGCTCCCGTCGCATCCTTGCGCCCGGTTCGCCGGACGGTTCCGCAACGCATGACGTCATCCGCCGGCTTGCACCTGAAAACTTTCTTCCTGATATCTCTGATGATCCTGTTCGGCCCGTTGGGCAACGTCTCTCTCAGCAAAGGCATGAAGACTATCGGCGCCATCTCGTTGCACAGCCCCGCGGACTTGTTGCGCGTCGGCCTGCAGATTTTGCACTCTCCCTTCATCTGGCTCGGCGTCCTGTTCCTGCTGATGTTTTTTGTTTCCTATTTGCTCGTTCTATCCTGGGCCGATTACAGTTTCGTTCAGCCGGCCGGCTCGATAGCCTACGCGGTGGTCGCCCTTTGGGCGCACTTTCTTTTGCATGAACCGATTTCGCCAACTCGTTGGGCCGGTGTATGCGTCATATGCCTGGGCGTGCTGATCGTGGGTCACACCTCGCCGCGCACTACGGAGCAGAAATAATGGCTTGGGAAACTGTATTGCTGCTGCTGATCGTTTTCGCCGGCACGTCCGGCGAACTCTGCGTCACCCGCGCGATGAAAACCATCGGCGAAGTGCACGATTTCCGTCCCAGCTCGCTCCTGCGCGTGATGCTGCGCGCGATTCAAGTTCCCTGGATGTGGCTCGGCGTCGCGCTGATGGCCGTCGCTTTCTTTTCTTTGCTCGGCGCGCTCTCCATGGAAAATGTCAGCTTCGTCGTGCCCGTAACAGCGCTGAGCTACGCGGCGGGAGCGCTGGGAGGCCAGGTATTCCTCGGCGAGCGCGTTTCGCGTCGGCGCTGGCTGGGCGTCCTCCTCGTCTGCATCGGCGTAACGCTCGTCTTCCTCGGCAGAAAGTAGCGGCCATCGTCCGCGCCAAACCTGCAACCGCGCCGCCGCATCTAAATTCTGGACGATGCGCTAAACTGTCGCTACGATTGATGGAACCAAAACACTGAGGAGCATCAGAATTTGTGCGGCATCGCCGGTTTCACACATAAAAATTGGTCGCCCGATCCAGACCGCATCCGGCGCGCCGCGGCGACCCTCGTCCATCGCGGCCCGGACCAGCAAGGCGTCTTCCGCTCCGAAATCTGCTCCCTCGGCGCCACTCGCCTGAAAATTATTGACCTCGAAGGCGGCGACCAACCGATCTTTTCGCAGAATGGCGACGCGGTAATCGTCTTCAACGGCGAAATCTACAATCATCTGGAATTACGCGCCGAACTGGAATCGCTCGGCCATCGATTCAAATCACACTCGGACACCGAAACCGTTCTCCACGCTTTTCTCGAATGGGATACGCGATGCTTCGCCCGCCTGCGCGGCATGTTCGCCATCGCCCTCTGGACCGAATCCTCGCGCCGCCTGGTCCTCGCCCGCGATCGCCTCGGCATCAAGCCGCTCTACATCGCACATCTCGGCCAGGATCTGCTGTTCGGCTCGGAGTTGAAGGCGCTTTTCATTCATCCTGAAATCGCCCGCCGCCTGAGCGTCGCAGGCCTCGATTGCTACCTCTCTCTTAACTATGTGCCGTGCCCCTGGACGCTCGTAGAAGGAATCGAAAAACTCGCGCCCGGAAACTGGCTGGAATGGCGTGACGGAAAAATTCGCTCAGAAAGTTATTGGAAGTTGCCGTTCGAGAATCCGCACGACTGGACGATCGATTCCGCGAAAGAAGAGCTCGACTCACTGCTGCAAAAATCCACGCGCGAGCATTTGCTATCCGACGTGCCCCTCGGCGTCTGGCTTAGCGGCGGCGTCGATTCGTCCACCATCCTGCACTACGCCGCACAAGTTTCCACCTCGCGCCTGAAAACTTTCTCCATCTCTTTCCGCGGCCGCAGTTTCGATGAAAGCGAATACATCCGCCAGGTCGTGAACCACTACGAGACGGAACACGAAGAATTGGACCTCACACCGGACGAAGATCTCGCCGGAGCCATCGCCGAATTCGCCTACTACTCCGACGAACCGACCGCCGATGCCGGCGCGCTTCCAGTCTGGTTCCTCTCCAAAATGTGCAAGCGCAGAACCACGGTAGCGCTTAGCGGTGAAGGCGCTGACGAATTATTCGGCGGCTACCTCACCTATCGCGCCAACGCGCTCGCGCGCACCGCCAGACATCTGCCGTCGCCCGCCATGCGCCTCGCGCTGCAAGCCATCAGCCGCTGGCCCGTTTCCGACGACAAAATCAGCTTCGAATACAAACTGAAGCGCTTTCTCAAAGGCAGCACCATGTCGCCCGAGCGCGCACACGTTTTCTGGAACGGCACGTTCTCCGAAAAAGAAAAACACACCCTACTGCAATCGCAGCCACCAAGTGCGCTGGACGGAATCCTCGGTGAATTACGCGGAAAATTCACGTCACCAGATTCACTCGCGCCCTTTCTCTGGTTCGATCAAAAATATTATCTTCCCGGCGACATCCTCACTAAAGTCGACCGCATGAGCATGGCGCACTCCGTCGAAGTCCGCCCTCCGTTCCTCGACCATCGCATCGTGGAATTTGCTGCCACGCTGCCCGCGTCCTTGAAAATCCAAGGCTCGCGCCAGAAATTCATCCTCAAAGAACTAATGCAAAATAAATTGCCGGCAGCGGTTCTCACGCGCAAGAAAGTCGGCTTCGACATTCCCGCGCACGAGTGGCTGCGCGGCCCGCTGCGCGAATTGCTCATGGACACGCTAAACACCGGACTCGCAGATCATCCCGGCCTATTTAATTCGAAGGTAGTGCGATCAATATTGCAAGCCCACATGGACAGGCGCGCCAATCTGGGTTATCACCTGTGGGGCTTGCTGATACTTTTCTTATGGATGAAAGAATGGCGGATTCAAGCAGCACCCTCTCCGGCCAGCCATTATTCGGCCCCGGAAAGAACTGGTATCTCTACCTAATCGTTTTACTTTTCGCCGGAGCGATTTATGTGGGTTGCATCGTTTCTCCGCCGTCTCTCATGGACGACGTCGACTCCGTGCAGGCGCAAATCGCGCGCAACATGCTCGTCTCCGGCGATTGGGTAACCGCTCGCCTCGACGGCGTCCCCTATCTGGAAAAACCTCCGCTCCTCTACTGGACCATCGCGCTCTCCTACAAAATTTTCGGAGTGCACGATTGGTCCGCGCGCATTCCCATCGCGCTCTCCGCACTCGCTCTTTGCTGGGTCACCGCCGCGTTCGGCATCTGGGCTTTCGGTAAACGCGCCGGATTCTACGCAGGCTTATGCATTTCCACCTGCGTCGGCCTGTTTCTTTTCACGCGCGTCCTGATTCCAGACGTCACCCTCACATTCACCACCGCCCTGGCCCTGTGGGCCTTTCTGCGCGCCATTGACGACGAAGAATCTCACCCGCGCCTCTCGGCATTTCTATTCGCTGCGAGTCTCGGCGCCGGGCTACTCCTGAAAAGTTTGATCGCGATTGTTTTTCCCGTGGGAGCCGCGATCGCCTATCTCCTTCTCTCTCGCCAGCTCTTTTCCTGGAAAATCTGGAAACGCCTGCATCCCTTCAGCGGCACGCTCGTCATCCTTCTAATCGCTGCTCCCTGGCACATCCTCGCCATGTTGCGCAATCCGCCGTATTTCGTTTTTACTCTGCATAGCGGTCCCAATTCCTATCACGGTTTCCTCTGGTTCTTTTTCATCAACGAGCAACTGCTCCGTTTTCTCAACATGCGCTACCCGCGTGATTACAACACCGTCCCGCGCCTCTACTTCTGGCTATTCCATCTGATCTGGCTCTTCCCCTGGAGCGTCTACCTCCCGGCCGTCGCCAAACTTTCCTTCAAACCAATTGACCGCGCCGGTCGCGCGCGTCTGCTCTCTCTCTGCTGGTTCGGCTTCGTGCTCATCTTCTTCACGTTCTCCACGACGCAGGAATATTATTCGATGCCGTGCTACCCCGCGCTGGCCTTGCTCATCGGCTCCGGCATGGCCACGGAAAATGCATGGGTCCGTCGCGGCACTCGCACGCTCGCCGTAATCGCCGCGTGCGCCGCAATCGCAGCCTTCGCGATTTATTGCAATGTCCGCAATCTGCCGGCTCCGGGCGACATCTCCTCCGCGCTGTCCAGCAATCCGAAATCTTACAGCCTCTCCCTAGGACACATGCTCGACCTTACCCTCCCATCCTTCGCGTATCTAAGAACTCCCCTGCTCGTTGCATCCATCGCGTTTCTCGTGGGCGCGCTGGGAAATCTCCGCTCCACAGGCCTGCGCGCCTTTCTCGCCTCCGCCCTGATGATGGTTCTATTTTTCCACGCAGCTCGCGCTGCCATGGTCGTATTCGATCCGTATCTTTCCTCGCGCCCCCTCGCGGAAGCGCTGCTGAAATCACCAGACGGCGCCCTGATCGTCGAACGCCACTACTACCCGACCTCTTCGATTTTCTTTTACACCAATCGCACCGCCCTGTTGCTGAACGGCCGCGTCCTGAATCTCGAATACGGTTCGAACGCTCCCGGCGCGGCCGACGTTTTCATTGACGACCCGAAATTCGCAAACCTCTGGGTGACCCAACCCAGATTTTATTTGGTATGCGCTCAAACCAGCCTGCCACGTTTGCAGAATCTCCTAGGCGCCACAAACCTCAACATCGTTTCCCAAAGCGGCGGCAAGCTGCTGCTGACCAATCATCCGCTGCCCACTGCGACGATGCCCGCTCCGCAATCGGGTTCGTAGGGGCACGGCATGCCGTGCCCGCGTTAATCCAGCCGCGACCGCTCACACTAGGTAGGGCGCTGCTTGCTGCGCCCCAGCTCGCCAAAATGGCAAACGTCATCACGTGAGCGATTCTGCCGTTGCCTTTCGCTGCGTACTCTGCGCTCCGGCCTCTGCGCACTCTGCGTTGGATCTTCTGCCTCCCCGCCTCCTGCACGAAAATCCGCACACCCCACTCGCCATCCATCGCCGACAACGGTAAGATATAAGGCTGTTCGGCCGCAGCAATTCATCGCTGCCTATAGAGCCTGCCGGCGTCAAACAGCGGCGCTCAAACTAAAACAAAAACGCGGCACCACGCGGAGGAAGTATGAAGATTGCAGTGCTAGGTGGAGACGGATATTGCGGTTGGGCCACGGCCCTCTACTTGTCCAAGCAAGGTCACGACGTGGCCATCGTGGACAACTTCGTCCGCCGCCAGTGGGACCACGAGCTGGGTGCCCAAACCCTGACTCCCATCCGCCCGCTCTCCGACCGCCTCACCGCCTGGCACCGCCTCACGGGCCGAAGGATCGAATCCTACGTGGGCGATATCACTGACTACGAATTCCTCAGCAACGTAATCAAAAATTTCGAACCAGAAGCCGTGGTCCACTTCGCGGAACAGCGCTCCGCCCCCTACTCCATGATTGACCGGGGCCACGCCGTCTACACACAGGTCAACAACGTAGTCGGCACGCTAAATCTTCTTTTCGCCCTGCGCGAACTACAGCCCGATTGCCACCTCATCAAACTCGGCACCATGGGCGAGTACGGCACGCCCAACATCGACATCGAAGAAGGCTACATTGCCATCGAACACAATGGCCGCAAGGACGTTCTCCCATTTCCCAAGCAGCCCGGCTCCTTCTATCACCTTTCGAAAGTTCACGACAGCCACAACATCATGTTCGCCTGCAAAATCTGGGGCCTGCGCGCCACCGATCTGAATCAGGGCGTGGTCTACGGAACCATCACCGATGAAGTCGCGCTCGATGAAGCGCTCATCAATCGTTTTGATTACGATGAAGTTTTCGGCACCGTCCTCAACCGCTTCTGCGTGGAAGCCGTCGTCGGACATCCGCTCACCGTCTACGGCAAAGGCGGCCAGCGCCGCGGCTTCCTCGATATTCGCGACACCGTGCGCTGCATCGAAATCGCCTGCCAGAATCCAGCCGCGCGCCACGAATGCCGCGTCTACAATCAATTCACCGAAAGTTTTTCTATCATGGATATCGCCGGAATCGTTCAGGCCGCCGCCAAAAAAATCAACCTCGCCGTCGAGATCAGCCACCTTCCCGACCCGCGCGTCGAAGCCGAAGATCACTACTACAACGCCAAACACTCCAAGCTGGTTGACCTCGGCCTCCAGCCGCACCTGCTCTCTGACGCCATGCTCGACTCGCTCCTGAAAGTCGCCGTGAAATATCGCGACCGCATCGACACCTCACTGATTCTCCCCAGCGTCAACTGGCGCAACGCCCGCAACAATTACCGCGAGCGCGCCAAAACCACCGCCCGCGCGAAGCTCGAAGCATCGCAGCTGAAAAAAGTAGGAGTCTCATCCGATTAGCCGAGCCGCTCGCCAAGGATTATCCAGAGCAGGTTTTGACTTTCTAGCGCCGGCGTCCCGCCGGCTTCTTTGTCTTTGAATTTGTAGCGGCCGGTTCGGATTCATCGAACCGGGCATGCACTTGGTTTGATTTCTTCGACGAATTCCCGCACAACTAGAAACGCCACTACCAAATACCGAAACGGGAATCCCTCTTATTTATATGGTGCCCGAGAGAGGACTCGAACCTCCACTCCCTTGCGAGAACTAGCTCCTGAAGCTAGCGCGTCTGCCAATTCCGCCACTCGGGCCATGCTGGTGCGCGGCAAAATAAAACTACGAGGCTCAACCATATTGACCCGTGCCCCGCAGTTTGTCAACGCAGCACACCGCCAGCAGGAAGTCTTGACCCGCCCCCACGTTCGCACTACATTGAATCGCTGGGCTCGCGGCGAACAGGAGACGAAAACATGGCAACCACCCGCGCGATGTTGGAGCGCCGCCGCTCGTCGCGCGTTTTCATTCGCATCCCGGTGCAACTCTTCAGCAACGGCGTGGACGGCGAGCCGCGCGTTACCCTTGCCGAAGCCATCGCCGTCAGCCGCTGTGGCGCGCTGGTTCGCGCTGCTCTCGAACCCGGCCTGGGCTCACGCGTTGAACTCCTGAACGGCATTTCCCAGGAAACGCAGGAATTTCGCGTCATTCGCGTGACCCACACCAGAGATTCCGGCGTATTCGAGCTCGGCCTCGAGATGCTCTACCCCGCCCGCAAGTTCTGGGGTATCCAGTTCCCCGACGACCGCGTTACCGCTTGAATCCACCGCCGTTCGGGGTGCATAATTCCCCTCAATCCAGCTAAGAACTCGGGCCTGCACGGCCGTCTGCATTCGGGCGCTTTTCACGGCCGGCGGGCGGGAGGCACCCATGGAAGCGATTCACGGCGCACTTTTGGGCATTTTGGTTCTTTGGGGAGCGGTGACTGCCGTTCTCGTCGGTCTTCTCGCCTATCGCGGCACCCTTGAAATTCGCGAGGACGATCAGATTTTTCTAGGTCACGCGGGCGATTCCATGGCCAACGAGCAGCGCGAAATTGTCGCCCGTATTGACAAGCTGTCCAAACCCATCAAGCTGCTCATGATTCTTTCCATCGTCCTGTTGCTGGTAGCCTTGGGCGTATTTCTCTTCGAAGGCTTCAAGAATTTCTGACCCTGATTTTGTCGATCGCTCTGTCGGGCTCAGATGGAAGGGCGGGGCATCGGTTTATCCTGAGATCCTGGCAGTGCCAGGATCGAAGGGCCCGCCGTAAAACTCCCGCAACAGAGAGGGCTTTAGCCCCTGAAGCCGCGCTGTTCGCATTTCATTAATTCTGCGGCTTGGGCTGTGCTGGCGCTCCGGATGCTGCTGGCGCCACCGGCGCCGCCACGTCCGGCGCAAGCGAATTGCAATCCACCGCCGTGTGGTTGTGCACGATCAACCAATCGTTGCCAATTTTGTTGAACACCAGAGTCGTCTGCCCGCGCGCGTCGTAACCTTTTCCCGTCGCGAGCATCGCCGAAAAATCCCACTGGAACGTGGCCCACGCCACGTCCGCGTGCGTAAAGATAAACGTATTGCGCCGGATAATCTGCATCTGCTGGAACGCCGCCTTCTGCCGTTCGTACCCCGCCGCCCAGTTTTTCCACCCCATGATCGGCGGCCCGTAGTCGCTGCTCACGAACGTCGCGCTATCCGAATAGTATTTGTGCATCAGCTCCAGATTTCCCAACTGTTGCGCCGCCAGCGTTTCGCCGATGGCACGCTCGATCTTGTCGTTGTCCGACATCGGCATCGACGGCATCGGCTGATCGGAAGCGGGCTGATTCTTCTTGCTCTTTTGCGCCCACGCTCCGGAGCAAAGCAGCAGCACCACAGCCGCGCCAGCCAGCGCGCGCGTCGCGCTCACGCGAAATCCCTCCAATCTCACCTCAAGTTTCCCCATTCGCATTTTCCTCCTCGCGAGCCCCGGCCGGAGCATAGCACGAGCCTCCGAGCGCAACGGCGCCCATCGCCGAAGGTGTTGCGCATGAAAAAACTGTCGCGGGATTCGACACTGCAGATACTTCTGTGGTTCTCATTCAGAATGGTTGTCAGCACTCGGATGGAAATATCGTCATGCCAATTCGCCGCATTTTCTCTGGTAGGGGCACTTCCTATTTCTGGGCATCCCGCGCAATCCGAAATCCATAATCCGCATACTGAAATTCCGGCGGAATACTCGCTCGCGCCGCGCACCGCGAAACCTTAATCTGATGCCGCCACGATCCCCCGCGCGAACTTCGCCGCAACCCCTGCGCCGGTCCCTGCGGGTTGCGCTCCGGCGATGCGCTGTAATATTCCGCTGCAAACCAGTCCGCGCACCACTCGTGCACGTTCGCCCCAATGTCACAAAGCCCGTAAGCGTTCCGTTCCGCTCGTCCCACAGGCTCGGGTCCGTTCTTCCATCGCACTAAATAATTTTCCAGCCGCTCCGGTGCCTCATCGCCCCAAGGAAACTGTTTCTGCTCCACCCCGCCGCGCGCCGCGCGCTCCCATTCCGCCTCCGTCGGCAGACGGTAGCGCCGCCCGCTAGCCGCGCTCAGCCATTCGCAGTACGCCACCGCATCGAACCACGAAGGCGCCACCACCGGCTGCTCCGGATGCGAAAATTTCGCGTCCTCCCAATGCAGCGGCGCGCGATGCTTCGTCGCGGCTAAAAATTTCGCATACTCCGCGTTCGTCACCTGGCATTCCGCCAGTTCAAACGCGTCCACCCAAACCCGATGCACCGGCCGCTCGTTTTCCTGCCCGGCGTCGCCCCCCATCAAGAACCACCCCTCGGGAATCGCTACCATCCGCGGCGCGCTCACGCCAGTAGATGCGCTCAAATCAATCGCGTCGCCCACCCGTCCACTCGCAACCGTATTCACGCGCTCAATCCTGTCTTGCTGCATGTCGCGTCTGGCTCAACAAATTAACGAACAACCGGTAAGCTCCCGGCACTCCCGCCGGCAATTCCCGGAAAAACGAAAGCCCCGTATAGATGTACAAGCCTTTCCCGTCGCGCACGTAAACCAGCGACCCATTCGTCTCCGCCTCGCCCGGATCCGTCAACCCCAGCAGCGGCGTATATTTCCCATCGAACGTGCCCCAAAAATACAACCCACGCTCCTGCACCCAGCCTCGAAAATCATCGAGCGTGATCTTGTTCGGCGAATTCAGCAGCGCGTCCTCCGCTGCCAGAAATCGCACCGGCGAATTTGCATCCGTCACACGCGAAGTCGTCTCCGGCATGGTGGCCTTAAACGGCGCCGGCAACTCCTCATTCCACGCAAAATCGCGCTGATACTGCACCAGCAGCGTTCCGCCGCGCTTCACGTAATCCAGCAGCCGCGCGTTCGCCCGCAGTAGGTCCGGACGCAATTCGTACGCGCGTATCCCCACGGTAATCGCGTCGTACTTGCTCAAATCTCCAAACGCCAGCGCCACCTCATCCAGCATATCCACGCGAATCCCGATCTGCCGCAAAATTTCCGGCAAAGTATCGTTTTCCGCAGCGATATAACCGATGCGCAATCCCGCCGGCACCGCCAGATTCAGCACGTGCACCGTCGCATCGGCCGATTCGCTCCAATTTCGAGTGGGCAAAGTGGGAATCGGCTCGAGCGAAGTGCGAAAAGTTTCCTCGCCGACCCGCGCATACGGGTGCAACGTATAAGCCCCCGCCGCGGTTTGCGCCGGAGCCGTCACCACAAACTGAATCAACTGGTCGCCGCCCTTCGCAAATTCCAGCGGCCCCTGCACGTTCGGCGTTTCCACCGTCCAACCATTCGGCGCTTCCAATCCCACCGCAACTTTCGTCGCCGCGGTTCCGTGGTAACGCACCCGCGCGAAAAGTTTCACCGGCATCGCCGCCCGCTTCTCCGGCGCCATCACCTGCTTTGGCTCCACGGTCAACGTCACTGCGGGCACCAGCTGCAGCGGATACGTTTGTATCCCGGTCGTGGTTGCTTCCATCGAATTCACCGGCCGTTCCACCGCGAACTCGTATCCCGAAACTTCTACTTGCAACGCCAATCGCACCAGCGGCGGCGGAAATGGCAAAATCGCATCCGCAGGAGTCAGCTCTCGCTTCGCACCCGCCGGAATCGTCACGTTGAATTTCGTCGCGTCGCTCTCTCCCTTCACGCCTTCCTGCATCACGTTCCATCCGCTCGGCACGAGTATGCTGCTCGCGTTCAACGTCCATTTCACCGGCACAGCCGGAACACCCGCAACCGACACCTCCACCGAAAAAGTTTCCCCGGCCACGAGCTCGTGGCGGCTAGCCTGCGCATTCAGAGGAATCGCCACATCGTCGCTCAGCGCCAAATCAATCCGCTTCCGCACACCGTCAAGTTCCCATATCGCGGTTTTCGCGCCGTCGCCCGACTGCTTCGCCAGCTGCTCGCGCAGTCCCGCAACCTGTTTCGCCGCATCAGCCAACGACTTCGCCGCAGCCGCGCGATCCAGTTCCAGCGCGGATTTCGCGGCCGAGGTCAATTCTTGCTCCGCAGTATTCAGCGCCGGAGCCATCGTCGCCTGCAGCTCCGGAAATCGCGCGGCCAACGACGCGAGCGGCTCAGCCAGCAACTGCGAATCGAATTTCCCCGCTTCACCCTTCTCGTTCTCCGCAACCAAAAACACCGGTCGCCGGAAAAACGCGTTCCCAAAAAACGCCGGCGTTCCTTGCGATCGATGCTGCGCATGCCCCTCCATCCCCATCTCAACGTACGTTTTCCCCCACAATGGCGAGACTTCATCTGCCGGCAACGCCACCGCATTCCCAGCGTTCGCGCCGCGCGCCACCCGCGTTTCCAACGGCACTTTCCACGGCGTCAGCCCTTCCGCGATCTGTTCCGGAAACATTTTCGGATCAGCCGCCGCCACCACCGCTTGCGGCGTCAAAATTCCGCTCGCCTGGTGATGCCCGTGCCCGGAGTGCACTCCGCCCCAGCCGTTGATCACCACGTCGGGCCGGTACGTTCGTATCACGCGCACCATGTCTTCCAGCGCTAAATTTCCCCACACCTTCATCGCCTGGTCCGGGCTCTTCAAATATCCAGTGTCCAGTGCGCGCGTGAAATATTGATGCACGCCGTAATGTTGCCCTGCCGCTAGCAATTCCTCCGTGCGCACCACGCCCAAAGCTCCATCCTGCTCCGGCCCGATCGCGTTTTGCCCGCCCTGTCCGCGCGTAATCGTCAGCAGCGCCACGTCCGCGTTCAATCCGTGCGAAAGATAAGCCAGCAGGCTCGACCATTCGTCGTCGGGATGCGCCGTGATAAAGAGAATGCGCGTGCTTACTCGCGCCTTATGAATCGCCTCCACCGTTTCCGGCAGCGACTGCGCGCCAACGGGCTGCGCCGCCGCACAGCCAAAAGAAAGCACGCAAGAAATCATCGCAGCCACGCCAAAAACTCCCTGCCTCGTGATCCAATTCAAGTGCCGGCCTCCTCAAAGGGCCACTGCCGCAGCATTCGCGCGCGTCCCATGTACACCAGAATACCTGCTGCCATCGCCGCAAGCGAGGCCAGCATCGGTCTGCGTCCCGTCGCAATAAAAACCGCTAGCCATCCCACAATCGCCAGCACCACCGGCACGGGATACAGCCACATGCGAAACGGCCAATGTTCAGCTTTCCAGCGCCGGTGCAGCAACATCAATCCCACCGCTTGGCCGACAAATTGGATGAGGCAGCGCATCGCCAGGATGGCGCGAATCACCGAGAAAAGATCGAAGAACAAGCACACCACCATCGAAGTCGCGCCCAAAGCCAGCAGCGCGACGTGCGGAAAACGCTTCGTGGGATGCACGCGCGCAAACACCGAGAAAAAATTCCCGTCGAGCGCCGCCGCGTACGGCACCCGCGAATAACCCAGCGTCGCCGAGAACACTGACCCGAACGCCAGGACCAGAATCAGCGCGGTCGCCAGCGTCGCCCAGTTCATTCCAAACGTCCGCTCCACAAACAAGCTCACCACGAAGCTCGAGCGTTGCACTTCCTGCCACGGCACCACGCTGAGAATGCTCGTCTGCATCAGAAAATACAAAATCGCGATTCCGAAAATGGAAATGAAGATCGCCCGCGGAATATTCTTCCCCGGCTCCTTCATCTCGCCGCCCAGATTGCACACGTTGTAGTAGCCCAGATAGCTATAAACCGTCTGCACCGACGCGTGCCCCAACCCCGCGAAAAAAATCCACGAAAAACTCCACGCCCCGGGCGGGTAGCTGAAAAGATTGCCGGCGTTGAAATGCGTCGCCCCGCCATAAATCAACCACAAAATCGTCCCCAGCACGATTACCCATAGCACCGTGGAAATCTTTCCGATCGCCGTGATCCGCCGGTACAACAACACCACCGCAATCGCGATCAGCGCCAGCGCGATCACCTTGTCATAGTTCACTACGACCCACCTGCCGAATTCCGTATGCGCGTTCAGCCAGGCTGTCGCCCCGGGAATTTTCATCGTCAGATAAATCGAGTAATCCGCGAATCCCAGCGCGCCTGAAGAAATGCTCAGCGGCGCTTGAAACAACGTCTGCCAGATAAACAGGAACGACATCAGCCTGCCCAGCCGATTCGTTCCATACGCTTCCCGTAGAAAAACGTAACTTCCCCCGGCCTGCGGCATCGCCGCGCCCAATTCCGCCCACACGCATCCGTCCAGCGCCGCCAACACCGCGCCCACCACCCACGCCAGAATGCACTGCGGCCCGCCCATGGCGCGCACGATGAACGGAATCACAATGAACGGGCCAATCCCCACCATGAACGTCATGTTCAACGACGTCGCTTCGATCAACCCCAACCCTCGTTCGAGTTTTTCCGGTTCACTCATGCCGCAACGCTAAAAAGTCCTTCATCTGCCGATGTTTTCCGCAGAAACAGGAAAGTCAGCATAACAAGAATGCGAACACAGCACCCCGAAAACTGCGCCCCCCTGCGTTATCATGAACCGCGCCACCGCGCCCTTCACGCTCATGCTAGACGCTCACACGACCCTCGGCCTCGCGCTCACCGCCGCCACCGTCGCACTACTCTTCCTCGGATATTTCCGCGCCCGCCGCCTCCGCGCCTTCCCCGCGCACGGCTGGCTCGGATGGCTCGCCCTGCTCTCCGCCGAAGCACTGCTCTTCGCGCGCATCGAACCAGTCGCCACATACTTCACTCCAATCGCCTGGAGTTCCTACATCCTAATCGCCGATGCCGCGGTCCTCGCCCTAACCAATCGCTCGCGCCTCAACGACGCGCCCATCGTCGTCGCGCGCCTCGCACTACTCTCCATCCCTCTCTGGCTGATTTTCGAAGCCTACAATCTCAGGCTGGAAAATTGGACCTACGTCGGCGTGCCCCGCGCGTGGCCCGCCGCGCTCTTAGGCTATGGCTGGTCGTTTGCAACGATCACGCCCGCCGTGTTCGAGACCGCCGACTTGGTGCAGGCCGTTCTCCCCGCATCGCCGGCTGGCCCTTCGCTTGAGCCCACGCCAGATTCTGCACGGAAGATTTCGAGCGCCACCGAGACCATCCTGATGATTTCCGGCGCGGCCTGCCTGATCGTTCCGTTGCTCGTGCCCCGGCACGAAGCCTCGTTTCTTTTCGCGCTCGTATGGATCGGCTTTGCCTTGCTCCTTGACCCCCTAAATCATCGTCTCGGACTTCCATCCTTTATCGGCGATCTCGCCGAAGACATGCAGCGGCGCTTCTACGGATTCCTTCTCGCTGGCTGGATCTGCGGCTGGCTGTGGGAATTCTGGAATTATTGGGCAAGCGCAAAATGGTTCTACATCTTCCCCATGTTTCAGCGCGGGAAAATTTTCGAAATGCCCGCTCCCGGCTTTCTCGGCTTCCTGCCTTTTGCGTTAGACTGCTTCGCGATGTACGTCACCGCCGCTTGGCTGCTCGGCTGGGTAAAAAGAGTAAAGTGAATAGCGTGCGCCTCCGAATCTGTCGCATGCTCATTGCCCGCGCGCTCTTCTTCGTGCCATTCCTAACGTTGCACACTGCGCCGCCCACGCGTGCTGGCGAGATCAAGCTCCCGCCCGAAGCCGCGCAAGCCATGGAAAAAATGTACAGCGGCAATCCGGACGGAGCTATCGCCATACTGCACAATCTCGAACAGTCCCAGCCCGAAAATCCCCTTCCTTTTCTGCTCGAAGGCGAAGCGCGTTGGTGGGAAATTTATTGCGCTAACCTGGAAATCAAATACGGCATGATCGACGCCTGGAAGCGCGGAAAGAAACCGGAAGACGAGCCGTTCCTACTTCTAGCGGACAAAGTAATTGCTCTGGCCAACGCGCAAATCTCGCAATCCGATACGGCAGAAATGCATTTCTATGCTGGAATGGGTCTTGCGCTGAAGGTGCGCCTGGAAGTCCTGCGTGGCGAAAATCGCGCGGTGGCGCATGCCGGAGTCGCCGCGCGTTCCGAATTTTTGCGCGCTCTCGAACTCGATCCGCAGATGTCCGACGCCACCGGCGGCCTGGGCCTCTACAACTACTACGTCGATTCGCTTTCCACCACCGTGAAAATCCTGCGTTTTTTCATGGGCATCCCCGGCGGCAGCAAGACGGAAGGCATTCGGCAGATGCAAATCGCAATTGACCGCGGCGTGGTGACGCCCGTCGAAATGCGCTTCCATCTCGCGCGAAATCTGCGCACCTTTGACTCTCAATACGAACGGGCGATCCTAGTTGCGCGACCTCTCGTTGAGCGTTATCCAGGAAATCCGGTCTTTCAGCTGCTGCTCGGCAACCTGAATGCTGAGATGGGCCGTCCCGTAAAAACCGCGGAATATTTCCAAGCCGCGCTCAAAATCGCGAATCAGCCCGATGCGCCGGATTGCTGCTCCGCGTGCCCGTCCTGTCCCACGTGCTTCGCCCGCGTCCGCGAAATCGCAACAGCTTTCCTCGGCTCACCGCACTAGGAGCATGCCTTCGTAGCGCCGGCGTCCCGCCGGCTCCTTTGACTTGGTAGTCGATGTCTATTCATTCCCGGCCTTGCGTGGCTCCGTGCGGCTCATCATTAGCGTCGAAATGCATCCCGATACAAACGCCGCGCCCCACACCGTCGTCGCGCCCCACTTCCCCAGAATGCTCGCGCCGAGCCACGGACCCACCGCAAACGCGACGTTGAACGACATTGTATACAAACCCATGTATTCTCCACGCCGCTCTGGGGGCGCGATTTCCGCGGCATACGCCGAGCTTCCGGGCATCAAAATCATTTCGCCAAACGTCCAGATCACCACAGCTGCAAACACACCCGCAGTTTTCCCGAAAGGCGCAATTCCCACCAGTGCGTACGATCCAAATCCCACCGCGTACAAGAAAGCGCCCAGCATCAGCGTGCGCCGGTGCGTCCAGTGCGCCATGGCCGTGTTCAACGGAACTTCCAGCGCCACGATCAGCAAAGTGTTCACCGTGAAAATCGTTCCGAACACGGATTCCGGAAATTGCAAATAGCGCACCAGGAACAGCGGCAGCGTGGAAGTAAGTTGAAAAAACACCAGCTGCACCGGAATCATCGCCGCCAGAAAATAAAGCATGCGCGGGTTTCTGAACGCGCGCAGATCCGTCGCGGGATGCAGCGCGGCCAGTGGCGTAACGCTGTCCGCTTCGATTTCGCGTCCCAGGTCCGCCGCGTCTGCCCACTCCGGCTCGTGTGTTTTTTCTCGTCCGAATTTGCGCATGGGCGCGAGCGCCAGCACCGCTCCCGCCAGAATCGAAGTCGCGCCATCCACCAGAAACAGCCAGCGAAACGAATAAACGGCCAGAATCCCGCCGATCGCCGGACCCACGCTCATCCCTAGATTTGCGGCCAGGCGGCTGAGCGCGAATGCCGATTTGCGTTGCGCCGGCGCCACCAAATCCGAAACCATCGAAAGGCTTGCCGGCCGCACCGATTCATTCAGCACCGCAAACGCAAACGTCATCACCAGAATCGCGCCGTAACTCTTCGCCAGCGGAAATAAAAGCAGCAGAAAACCCGTGAGGAACAGCGAAGCTTTCATGATCGGCAACGGCCCCACGCGGTCGGACAAAATCCCCGCCATCGGCACGGCCACCAGCGCCGCAAAGCCGTACACCATCAACGCCAGCGCCGCCCGCGGTGGAGTCACACCCAATGTATGCGTCACGTACAAAACCAGAAACGCCAGCACCATCGTTCCGGAGCGATTTACCAGCGTCGCCGCCGAAAGTATCCACATCTCTCGTGGCAGATTTTTCAGTCCGCGCCAGGGGTTCATAGGTGGGTAGCGCCGGCGTCTCGCCGGCGGTTTTCATTGAAGTATTCAGAGCGAAAGCTGGCTCGGTCAGCGCGGCCGCGCCAGCTCTTGATTTGTTCGCTTACGAATGTGCCGCTTCTTCCTGTTCGAATGCGTGATACGACGAACGCACCAGCGGTCCGGCCTCCACGTGTTTGAATCCCATCGTCTCGCCCAGCCGCTTGAATTCCGCGAATTCGTCGGGATGCACGTATCGCTCGATCGGTAGATGTTCGTGCGTCGGCTGCATGTACTGACCCAGCGTCAAAATGTGCGTGCCCTGCGCCACGATATTTTCCATCGCCGCCAGCACTTCTTCGCGCGTTTCGCCCAGGCCCAGCATCATTCCGGTTTTCGTGGGAAGTCCCGGAATCATTTCTCCCGCGCGCCGCAATAATTCCAGTGATCGCTCGTAAACCGCGCCCTTGCGCACTTGGCGATACAGCCGCGGCACCGTTTCCATGTTGTGATTCAACACATCCGGTTTCGCGGCCATCACGGTTCCCAGCGCCGCCCAATCGCCGCGAAAATCGGGGATCAGCACTTCTACTTTGCAGCCCGGCACGCGCGCGCGAATCTCCGTGATCGTGCGCGCAAAGATGGCCGCACCGCCGTCCGGTTGGTCGTCGCGATTCACCGAAGTCACCACCGCGTACCGCAATCCCATCCGCGCCACTGCCTCCGCCACGCGCTCCGGTTCGTCTTCCGCCGGAGGACCCAGAGGCTTGCCGCTCGGCACCGCGCAGAAACCGCAAGCCCGCGTGCAAATGTCGCCCAAAATCATGAATGTGGCTGTGCCGTGCTCCCAGCACTCGCCCATGTTGGGGCAGCGCGCGCTCTCGCACACCGTGTGCAGATCCAGCGTGCGCATCGTGCGTTTTAATTCCTGATATTTTGGCCCGCCGAAAAATCGCACGCGCAACCAAGACGGTCTTGGATGCGCCGCAGGCGGCGGAGTGGAATTCGGAAGGATGGTAAAGGGCGTGGCCATGTGCGTTCTGGTGAAAAGCTATTGTACGCGGAACGCCCTAAGCGAAACAACCGCGCCCTAAAACCTTAAAAGGCCCCAATGCTGTAAGCCCGTCAGCCGATATGCTAGACAGACAAGATAGGTCTTGGATTCGATATGCGGCGTACGACTTGCATTACCCGCACCGGTCCGAGCAACTGATTTCGCAGGACTTAATCGGCCGGAACGAGGTTCAGATGGGCTCGAGTGACTTTCACATCGCGGCGCTGCTCGGCGCACAGCCTTCGCTGGCGGAGAATGCCTCGATTCCGCAGGCCGAGGCTGCGAGTCCGGTTCTTCCTGCGAGCGAGCCTCCCGCTGTCTTTCCGCCTGACTCACAGCAGGATCGGGTGTCCCTATCTGGAACATTGCCTTCCCAACAACAACAAACCGCGTCACCGAACGAAACCGCCCCATCAACGGCATTCACGCTGTTGGCCCAGGAAATCACGTTCCCTCCTGGCCAAAGCACCGCCGATGTTTTCTCGACCTCAACTTTCCCTCCAGCCGCGACGCCGGCAGGCCCGAATAGCGCTTTTGGCGTTGCCACAATTTACGCGTCGCGTTCCGGATCCGCAAACGTGATTGCGACGTCGGGCGCGCAAACCGCTAACGGAGGTCAGTCCCCTGTCGCAACAGCCGCCGCGAGCGCGGCTCCTGCCGAGCAGACTCTTCAGCAGCTTGACCAAGAGCTGCAGCAACTCGGCATTGATTCGCAAAGTCTTAGCCTGATAAGCCGCGGGGGAATGCTGAACTGGATCAACGATCCCGCGGCACTTCGACAAATTGTCCAGAACGTGCGATCCGAGGCGAATCCACAGCCTCAAGCCGCTGTAATCGCCGTCGCCAAACCAGAGCAAAATACGGGGTCCAGCGGTCCGCAACCCGCCGCCGGCGCGAACACGAACGTTGTGAATCAAAACGCCGCGACAGCGCAGCAGACTGCGGTCGCCGCAATGCAATTCCAAAAGTTGGAAGAATCTCTCGCAGCAAGAGGTATTCAACAAGTTCTGCCTGCCGCCAACCAAAACGGCACAGCGACTCAGCAGGGGCAACTCCTCAACGTCTCCGGTTAGCCTTCGTTTCTCTTTGTAAACTTGTTCAAGCTAAACCACGCTCGAACTTACCGTTATGTTGTACTCTTACCACACAATTAGAAACGTACCGGTCTTAACGGGTTTAAGCTATTGATTGTAAACGGGTATAATTCAAGTCGAGGGGCCACCGAAGTGCAAAGGACCACCCGGCCCAGCTAATGCCTTATCAACTTACAATTCAGCGTCCGGTCGAGACTCACGGCGTCGGACTTCACACCGCCGTGCGCTGCCGTTTGCGCCTGGTTCCTGCTCCGGCGGATACCGGCATCGTTTTCCGGCGCGTAGACCTCGACAACTTCGAGATCGAAGCGCACGTGCGCAACGTGGCGCGGGTGAGCTATGCCACCAGCTTGATGAAGCAGGGCGTACTGCTCTCCACCGTGGAGCACTTGCTCGCGGCGCTGTACTCCTGCGGCGTGGACAATGTGTACGTCGAGCTGGACGCGCTGGAACTCCCGATCCTGGATGGTTCTTCGAAGCCCTTCATCGAACTGCTCGCGCAGGCCGGAATTCGCAAACTGCGGCGGCAGCGACGCTACATTCACGTGATCAAACCGCTGGAGTTTTCTGACGGCGACCGCCGCATCGGAATTTACCCGGCCGACGAATTCCGCGTGCACTGCTTTGTGGACTACAAACATCCGAATGTTGGCCCGCAGGAAGTGGAAATGACGGTGGACCGGCAATCCTTCAGCCGCGAGCTGGCGCCGGCGCGCACGTTCGGGTTCATGAAGGATTTTGCGGGCTTGCAGGCGATGGGATTGATTCGCGGCGGGTCGGTGGAAAACGCGATCGTGCTGGACGACGAAGGGATTCTGAATGGTCCGCTGCGTTTTGCGGATGAATTCGGCCGGCACAAAGCGCTGGACCTGATCGGCGATCTGGCGCTGGTGGGACGGCCGCTGAAAGCGCGCATCGTGGCGCACAAGGCCGGTCACGCGCTGCACACCCAGCTGGTCACTCGCCTGCTTGCCGACCACACTCTCTGGACCGAGACAACCGCGCCGCACGATTCCTCAGATTCGCGGCCTTCCATCAGCGACTCTCTCTCTGCAACATCCTAGATTTCGCAAGATTTTCATGCCGTGCGAATAATCACAAAATGAATCAGGCGGCGTGTGCGGAAGCCGAGCTTTTCGTACAGATGAATTGCGGACACATTTTCCTGGCGCACGTGGAGAATGGGCGACTCACCGCGCTGGATAATTTTGCGCATCAGAATGGACATTAATTCGCGGGCATATCCGCGGCCTTGGAAGTCCGGATGAGTGCAGACCGCGCTGACTTCGGTGTAGCCCGGCAGGTGCAATCGCTCGCCGGCCATCGCCACCAACCGTTTGCTTTGACGAATTCCCAGGTATTCGCCCAGTTCGCGCGTGCGCGTACCGAACGGGCCGGGCTTGGTCAATTCGGCGAGGGCGACCATTTCCGGCACATTCGTGGGAGTTAATTTTTCGGCTGGAAAACCATCCTGCGCGAGATTGGGCTTTTCGCAGACCATTTGCACGATCGGCGATGAATGGACGGTGATCCATCCCGCAGGAATTTGCGGCGGCTGATCCAGAAACAACGCCGCGCCGGAGCGCTGCAGAGTTTTCGCGAGCGAGGCGTATGCTTCAGCGCTTGGTTCGCCCATCCCCGCGAGCAGAGTTACTTCGGGTGGATAGCGCTTCGCGAGTCCGTCTCCTTCTGCGAAGTGCGCGTGGAGCGTGGAGAGGGAATGCCAGATCGGATTGTCCAGGCTGTGCATTGTCTTCGGCGTCTCGAAAGCTTCCTGAGTTTTCATCGCTGCTCTTTTGATGCTCGCACAATGTATCTGCCCCGGGAAATCCGCGCTATCCGAAAGTAGCGGCCAAATTGTCCTGTGAAATTACCGCTGGAAGAGCGGCGGACTATCGGCCGTCGCGGATTCTCCGTTACCTGAAAACCGAATGACTCCACTCTGGTCGGTATAGAAACTCCGCCGCCCGCTCGTGCCGGGCTGCACGGGATCGGCGGTCACGGTGTAGCCGGAGGCGCCTCCCGAAGTGCAGCCTTTCGCGGCGGCCTTCGGTGAAATGACCGGCGCCGTCGCGCCGTCCGGAAATTGCGGAGTGTAAGTGAAAATGTATCCGTGTTTGCGGGCGAAGATTAGCGACACGTGCAGCAACGCGGCATGATTGCATGTCGGGTCTGCTGTCGCCGTCCCGTCCAACACATCCAGACTGGAAGGAAATCCATTTTCGAATCTGGCGGCGTAGGTAATCGCCGCGGTATTGATGGAGCGAAGCGAGCCGACGGCGGAGGCTTCGTTCGCTGCGACGCGCGCGCGCAACAGATTGGGTATGGCGATCGCGGCGACGATGATGATGGGAATGATGCTGAGGCCGAGATATCCCAGAACCAGGCCGGTGATGGCGATGCCGCGGCCACCAATTCTGCCGGCAGATTTGCGAATTTCAGAGAGCGAGATGTGGCCGAGAATGATCGCGGCGACGGAAGCGGGAAGGAAAAACGTAAAGACTCCGCAGACAAGGCTGGCGATCGCTTTGCCGCTGGTGGGCGCGTCGCCGGTGACGGGCGGTGGAGTTGCGAATGAACTTCCGGGGACCGGCGTGGGACCGGGCGTCGTGCGTGCGGCGGCGGAGGAGAATGGCTGTCCACACTTGGAGCAGAATTGCCCTGAATCGGGATTGGCTGTGCCGCAGTTTCGACAAAACATTGAGTGCCTCCAGTTCTGCCTGCGAGGAAATATATCGCTTTGGTTAACGAATGCACTGAAATTGTATGGGCGAGGGAAGGGGCGGGTCCCGCGGGCGCGGGACCCGCCCCTACGGAAAAAGCTGGACTGGATGGACACGCCGCGGGGACGGAAGCGCAGAATCCCGGTGAGGCTGTTTCGATTGCCAAACTTGCATAGGGAAGCGACAATAACTCTCGGATGCCTGCCGCTGATACTGTGATTGTGATTCTGGCCGCTGGGAAGGGAACGCGGATGCGTTCTGACCTGGCGAAAGTGTTGCACCGCGCTGGAAGCCGCCCGCTGCTCGAACACGTGATCCGCGCCTGCCAACCGGTGAGAGCCGCGCAGATTTTGGCGGTGGTGGGGCACCAGGCGGAAGAAGTGGGCGCGCTGGCTGAATCGCTGGGCGCGGATACGGTGAAGCAGCAACCGCAGCGCGGCACGGGTCATGCGTTGCAGGTGGCGCGGCGCGCGATGCGCAAGAGCGCGAAGCTGGCGATCGTGGTGCCGGGCGATGCTCCGCTGCTGCGGGCGGAAACTCTGGTGGCGTTGCTGGATACGCATCGCCGCGGCGAAGCAGCCGCGACAATTCTGAGCGCGGAGTTGAACGATCCCACGGACTACGGGCGCGTGGTGCGCGATTCCGAGGGCCGCGTGCAAGCGGTGGTGGAAGAAAAGGCCGCGACGCCGGAGCAGCGCGCCATTCGCGAAGTGAATTCCAGCATTTATTGCTTCACGCTGGAAAAATTGTGGCCGTGCCTGAACGCGCTGCGGCCGGACAACGCGCATCGCGAGCTGTACTTGACCGATGCGATCGCTTTGTTGCGGCAACGCAACGAACGCGTGCTGGGGCAAGTGGCTCCGGACGCGAACGAGATTCTGGGATGCAATACGCGCGCGAATCTGGCCGACGTGGACAGGATTTTCCGCGCGCGCAAAGCGGCGGAACTGATGGACGCGGGCGTGACGATTTATCTGCCGGAGACCGTGGTGATTGATCCGGAAGTGAGCACGGGGCCCGACACGGTGATCGAGCCGTGCGTGCAATTGCTGGGCAAGACGCGCATCGGCGCGCGCTGCACGATTCAGACGGGCAGCGTGTTGCGCGATACTCGCGTGGATGACGACGTTTTTATCGGCGCGCATTCTGTTTTGGATTCCAGCCGCGTCGGGGACAACGCGGATGTGGGACCGTTTGCGCGGCTGCGTCCTGGGGCGGACATTCGCGCGGGCGCGCACATTGGAAATTTTGTGGAAGTGAAAAATTCCGTGGTGCATGAGGGTGCGAAGGCCGGGCATCTGACTTATCTGGGGGATGCGTCCATCGGGCGCGAAGCGAACATCGGGGCTGGGACGATTACTTGCAACTACGACGGCGTGGCGAAGCACGAGACCACGATCGGCAATCGAGCTTTCATCGGGAGTGACAGCGCGCTGGTGGCGCCGGTGCGGATTGGCGACGGCGCGTACGTCGCGGCGGGATCCACGATCACTGAGAATGTTCCGGCGGACGCGTTGGGCGTGGCGCGCGGACGGCAGGCAAACAAGGTGGGTTGGGCGGCGGCGCGACGGCGGGAGATGGCGCGAGCTGAGCGCGACGCGGAGCGCAACAAAACGAAACGCCGCGGCAAAGTAGCGCGGCGAGCGAAGGTGAAAGTGCGCAGGCGCGCGAAAAAGAAATCCGCGAAGCGTTCCCGCCGTTAGATCTCCGTTGGACAAGCAGCATCGGTGCTTCAGCGGCTGAACAGTTCGCGGAAACAGGGCGGTAGGTGTCATCCCGAGCGCAGCGAGGGATCTGCTTTTTGCGCAAATGATAAGGAAAAAGCAGATCCCTCTGGCAAAAGGCGCCTGCGGGATGACAATTTGAGCGTTTTTCCCCAAACTGTTTGTCGTGGGTAAAGCCACGACCCACAAAGATTGTCGAGACCTCAGACACGCTCTGAGGCCACGACCTACGAAGATATTCCCCTTCTCACGCATGCCGTGAATCCCTTTTTTCGCCAGCCATTTCGGCGATGGTGTGTTTTTTGTTGCGGTTAGAGTTTTTCGGCTGCACCTGCGGCGGTCTGGCTTGGGCGTAGCGCGATCTGATTTTGCGGCGGCGCGGCGGCGCTTCGCAGACGGCGGAGCGGGGTCGGACGATCGAACGGGTGGCGGAGTGGGATCGGATCGCTGAGCCGACGGCTGGGTGGAATCGACTGCTCCGGTTATGAGGTATTGCGTGCGGGGGGCTTCGACCCATTCGCCGTGCTTGTTGAGGCGCACGTAGAGGCGCGCGGCACGAATGATCATGTCGGCGGCCTCGATGGGGCAGCTGTCCACGGATTCGAGGAGACTTTCGAGGACGCGAGCGACTTGGCGCTTGCGTCCCTGGAAAAGGCCGGCGTAGTGAGCGTGGCGATAGCCGGAGGCGCGATCGGGGAGGTTGTAGTCGCGTGCAATCTGGTCCGGGCTGCGCCAGCGGATGAAATCGCCTTCGATGGCGTCGCGATCAGGATGAGAGCAGATGGCGCAGCGGCGAGGATGGCGGGAGAAATCGGGAGGAGTTTCGGGGCCGGAAAGGGTTGGAGGTTCAGTAGGAGCGGGCGGCGGTTGTTCCGGCGATGTCGCGGCTGCAGCGTCTGCGGCGGCGTTGGCGGCAGCCAACTTCTCGGCGGCCAATCGCTTTTCTTCCGCTATTTGGGCACTTCTTTCGGCAACGGACATTAGTTTCCACTGGATGGGGCCGAAGCGGGAAGAGGCGGAACCGCAGTAAACGAGCGGGAAGTTCCGATTGGGTCTGCGGGGCGCTTCGTCGTTCATAGTGGCCTCGTTTGCGGACGAACGGAAGCGCGCGGGCGAGTTGATCCCGCGGAGGGCGGGCGGAGAAGTCCCTGAGCACGAGGGGCGGCTTCGCTCGTCCGGTCGTCGGCTATTTAATTTTTAGGGGTGCGCTGCACGCGCTTGATTACTTTCTGTTGCTGATTACTGTATATCATACTTGAGAGGGGATTTCAAGGGGTTGGAGCTTAGGTGGTGGTTCGCACTGAGGCGGAGCAGACTAGTAATCGCTCCGTGGACTCGACTTCTGACGGCTAAGGACTTGTCAGGTTACGCGACTTGGCAGAAGTTACGAACAGAAAAGCAGGTGTATTCTCCTCAAAAGGCTGAATCGCGAGCTGGGAGGAATCTCACATGTGTCCATGTAAGCCAGCGCTACTTTCTATGTTTTTGATGGCAACCCCAGTATGGGCATCAGCCTCGCATGTAATCGCCCTCCGCACCGTGTCGCCAGGTACCCGTGCACCCGAAGCCAAGAATCACGCGCCGCATCCTGATAACGCGCAAGCGCTGAAGCAGCAACTGAAAGACATGCGTGAGTTGGCGCGAAGCCGTAGGTCGGACCAGCTCCGAACGATGATTACGAATTTGGAGTTTCCGGACGCTCCTGCTTGGTATTTGGCAAATTTTGGGACGCCCGGATTGGAGACCGCGAATTTCTACGAAAACAATCTCAGGAAATCGCAGGAGCGGCTCGAGAACCAGATGATCGAGTTTGCTCGCGAGGATGGCTACTTTTCCGTAAAGAAGCAAAACGCGAAAAAGGTGTTTCCAAGCTTGCTTACAGCCCCCGAGGTATTTCTAGCCGCCTGGGAAAGGATTTCGGCGTACGGAGGGGGCCCTTCCGAGACGCCATTTGGGTATTTCTTCTTTGTTGATGGAAAGTTTCGCTGGGACAGCACGATGATGTGGGTGAACTTGGATTAGACATCGTCAAAATGGACTCTCGGAAGAGTAGACAAACCGAATCCGACGACACCTTTCACCCTCCAAACCGCTCTTTAGCCCTCATCGGACAAGTCATATTCGTTTGTCCCGTGGCGCGGCACGCGGACGGGCTAAATCATCGAGTGGCTGAGATGGGATAATGTGCTTGACCTAGGCGGCGGGTTGGAGTTTTGTAGGGGCGATGGCGGCGGAAACGGCTGGGGATTTGCGCGGGGATGGGAATTTGCCGCTGCGAGGGGAGGGTGTGGCGATGAATACTGGGATTGACGCGGGTGCTGGCGCTTCGACGCATCCGGTGCATAAGGCAATGGCTAGCCACACGCGTCCTGGGGATTTGCCTTGGGTGCCTTGGGCGCCGGACATTTTATCAAACTGATCAAGCTGAATCCGGTGACGGGGCAGATCATATTATTTATTCGGTCGGCGCCGGGAGCGGCGCTGCAGATGCATTTTCATCTGGGAACCGTGGTGGTGTACACGGTGCAGGGGGCTTGGACTTACGACGAGGGGTGGGTATCGGAGACGGGAGATGTAGTGTTCGAGGTGGCGGGGTCCACGCATTCACCGCGGATGGTGGGGAAGGAAGATACGATTGTGTTTGCGGTGATCGAAGGGGCGCTGGATTTTGTGGATGAGAAGGGGCAGACCATCGCTACGGAGAATTGGCAGACGTTTTTGAAGAGGTATCTGGATTATTGTGAGGAGCACGGATTAGTGGCGGCGGAGATCACGAGGTTTTAGTCGGACGATTCGCTACGGAGAGGCAGAGTGCGCAGAGAGAGGCAAAAGATTTAACACAGAGGACACTGAGAAAAGCGGAGAGCACAGAGAAAGCGGGCTGCGGCATGTCGTGCGCGCATGCTAAAATGAGTGCAGGCGAGGCGTAGCGATGAAATTTGGCGTGGTGCAATTTCCTGGGTCGAACTGCGATGCGGACGCTCTCCATGCGGTGAGCGCGATTGTGCGGCAGCCTGTCGAGTTCATCTGGCACCAATCGGAGAATCTGGGCGGTTGCGACGCTGTGATTTTGCCGGGCGGATTTGCGTTTGGGGATTATCTGCGGACGGGGGCGATCGCGCGATTTTCTCCGGTGATGAAGGCGGTGGAGCGGTTTGCGCGCGGCGGCGGATTGGTTTTAGGGATTTGCAACGGATTTCAGATATTGCTGGAAGCTGGGTTGCTGCCTGGCGCGATGATGCGCAATCAGGGGCTGCGTTTTTTGTGCCGGCAGGTGCATATACGAGTGGAGGCGACGGATACGCCATTTACTTGTGCGGCGACGGGCGGACAAGTGCTGGAAATACCGATCGCGCACATGGAAGGAAATTATTTTTGCGAGGCTGCGGAGCTGGCAGAGCTCGAGCGCAACAATCAGATTATTTTTCAGTACGTGCGGGCGGATGGTGGCGAGGTTTGCGCTGACGATCGCGAGGCGAATCCGAATGGATCGTTGCACGCGATTGCGGGGATCTGCAACCGCGAGCGCAATGTGCTGGGTTTGATGCCGCATCCGGAGCGGGCGGTGGAGTTGGGGCTGGGATCGGCGGATGGTTTGGTGATTTTCCGGTCGCTGGTGGCTAGCTTGGCGGCGTCTGATGCGAGTGCGGCGCTGCGGGTGCCTGGAGTGACGGCGGCGGTGCCGGCTTAGAGTCTGCGGTTCTGCGTTTTTTGATTATGCCCACAACCAATGATTGATACGGAAATTAAGGTTACCCCGCAGATTGCGGCCGAGCACGGCCTCACACCTGAAGAATACGCGCGCACGCAGAAAATTTTGGGGCGCGATCCCTCGTTTACGGAGCTGGGAATTTTCAGCGTGATGTGGAGCGAGCACTGCTCGTATAAATCTTCGCGCGTGCATTTGAAGCGGCTGCCGACGCGCGGGACGCATGTGGTGCAGGGGCCGGGGGAAAACGCCGGCGTGGTGGATATCGGCGACGGGATGGTGGCGGTTTTCAAGATTGAATCGCATAACCATCCGAGTTTTGTGGAGCCGTTTCAGGGCGCGGCTACCGGAGTGGGCGGGATCTTGCGGGATATTTTTACGATGGGGGCGCGGCCGATTGCGGTGATGGATTCGTTGCGGTTTGGGCCGATTACGGCGGCGCCTGGCGCGGGCGGGGCGACGGCGGAGGAGATTGCGCGCAACCGGCAGATTTTGGATGGGGTGATTCGCGGGATTGGATTTTATGGGAATTGTTTTGGGGTGCCGACGGTGGGCGGCGAAGTGGCGTTCGAGGCGTGCTATTCGAATAATCCTTTGGTGAACGCGCTGGCGCTGGGGATTTGCCGGCGCGAGGAATTATTTTTTGCGAAGGCGCGCGGGGCGGGGAATCCGGTGATTTACGTGGGCGCGAAAACGGGCCGCGACGGAATTCACGGGGCTTCGCTGCTGGCGTCGGCGGAATTCAGCGAGGAATCGCAGCAAAAGCGGCCGAACGTGCAGATGGGCGACCCGTTCATGGAGAAGTTGTTGCTGGAAGCGTGCCTGCAGGCCATGCGCACGGGCGCGGTGGTGGCGATTCAGGACATGGGCGCGGCGGGATTGACGAGTTCGAGTTCCGAGATGGCTTCGCGCGGCGGGCTGGGGATTGAAATTGATCTGGCGCGCGTGCCACAGCGCGAGACGGGGATGACGCCGTACGAAATCATGTTGAGCGAATCGCAGGAGCGCATGTTGCTTGTGGCGGAGCGCGGACGCGAGCGGGAAGTTTTCGATGTGTTCCACAAATGGGGATTGGACGCGGTGGAGATTGGGCACGTGACGGAAGATGGGATTTTGCGCGTGTTGAATCACGGCGAAGTGGCGGCTGCGATTCCGGCGCATGCGATTGCGGAGGAAGGGCCGCGGTATGAGCGGCCGATTGCGGCGCCTCGTGTGACGGCTGAAGCTTCTGCTGTTGCGGCGACGGTGCGTGTGCCTCTGGCCGCGGCTGGCGCGGATTTGAGCGCGAATTTTTCGCGCTTGCTGGCTTCGCCTACGATTGCTTCGAAGCATTGGATTACGGAGCAGTACGATTCGATGGTGCAGACGAACACGACGTTTGGTCCTGGGGCGGGGGATGCGGCTGTGCTGCGTTTGAAAGAATCGAAGCGCGCTTTGGCGCTCGCGACCGATGGGAACGGGCGCTGGGGATTTTTGGCGCCGCGATTGGGCGCGATGCACGCGGTGGCGGAGGCGGCGCGGAATGTGGCTTGCAGCGGGGCGCGTCCGATCGCGGCTACGAATTGTTTGAATTTTGGCAATCCGGAGAAGCCGGAGGTGATGTGGCAGTTCAGCGAAGCGATTGATGGGATTGCGGAGGCTTGCCGCGTGCTGGAGACGCCGATCACTGGCGGGAACGTGAGTTTTTATAATGAGACTTTGGGGAAGGCGATTTATCCGACGCCGGTGCTGGGCGTACTGGGGTTGATGGAGGATGCGGAGTGCGCTTTGGGTGCGGGATTTCGGAATGAGGGCGACGTGATTGTGTTGCTGGATGGAATGATCGATGGCGCCGCAAAGGATGGCGGCCTGAAGGCCGCCGCTACGAAAACCGATTTCGCCTCTAGCGAATATGCTCGGACGATTGATGGCGTTGTGGCGGGATTGCCACCGGCGATTGATTTGGCGGCGGAGAAACGGTTGATTGATTGTTTGGTGGCCTTGGCTAGTGAGCGCGAGGTGCTTTCGGCGCATGACGTTAGTGATGGCGGGCTCGCGGTTTCGGTGGCCGAGGCGTGTTTTGGGCGCGAAGGGCTTTCGGCGGAGATTTCGATTGATGCAGCGGCGGCAGATGATTTCGCGGAGGCTGCGTTATTTGGGGAGCGTGGGGCGCGGGCCGTTGTCTCCGCTGCGCCTGGTTCGCTTGCCCGGGTGAATGCGATTGCGGCACAATATCACGTCGGTGCGCGGCGTATCGGTACAGTCACTCGCGGTGAATTCCGCATCCAATATCAGGGTGCGGCTGTGATACAAGGCAGTATCGAATCGTTCCGGCGAGTGTGGAGCGAATCGCTGCCCAAGGCCATCGAAAAGGCGTGAGCAAAATTATTCAACTCGGCGACGACCATTTTCACGATCATTGCGGCGTGTTCGGGATATTTGGGCACCCGGAAGCGGCGAAGATGGCTTATCTGGGGCTTTATGCGCTGCAGCATCGCGGACAGGAATCGGCGGGGATTGCTTCTACCGACGGGGCGCAGGTATTTGTGCACAAGTCGCTCGGGTTGGTGCAGGAAATTTTCACGCCGGAAGTGATTGCGCGGCTGCCGGGGGATGCTTCGATCGGGCACACACGGTATTCGACGGCGGGCGACAACACCCTGATGAACGCGCAGCCGGTGGTGATTGACTGCAACAAGGGAAAAATCGCGCTGGGACATAACGGCAACCTGACCAACGCGATCGAGTTGCGCAAAAAACTGGAACATCGCGGATCCATTTTTCAGACGACCAGCGACACGGAAGTGATCGTGCATTTGATCGCGCGAAGCCAGGCGCGGAACCTGACGGGCGCGATTGCGGACGCGCTGAATCAGGTGGAGGGCGCGTATTCGCTGCTGCTGCTGACGCGTGACGAGATTTATGCGATTCGCGATCCGCGGGGATTCCGGCCGCTGTGTTTAGGACGGCTGGATGGCGCGTGGGTGGCGGCTTCGGAGACTTGCGCGCTGGATTTGATTGACGCGGAATATGTGCGCGACGTGGAGCCGGGAGAAATGGTGCGGATTTCGCGCAGCGGATTGGAATCGTTGCATTTCGCGCCGGAAAAACCGCTGCAACAGTGTGTTTTCGAGCACGTTTATTTTTCGCGGCCGGACAGCCTGGTTTTTGGGATGCCGGTAAACCGCACGCGCGAACGGCTGGGGCGTTTGCTGGCGAAAGAGCATCCGGTGGAAGCGGACATTGTGACGCCGGTGCCGGATTCGGGCGTGCCAGCGGCGATCGGATATTCGGCGGATTCGGGAATACCGTTTCGCATGGCGCTGATCCGCAACCACTATATTGGAAGGACGTTCATCGAGCCGGAGCAGGCGATACGCGATTTTGGAGTGAAGCTAAAGCTGAACCCCGTACGTCGAATGCTGGAGGGGCAGCGCGTGATACTGGTGGATGATTCGATTGTGCGCGGCACGACCAGCCGGAAGATCGTGCGGCTGGTGCGCGATGCGGGCGCGACCGAAGTGCACGTGCGGATCAGCTGTCCGCCGACAATTTCGCCGTGCTACTACGGAGTGGATACGCCGCGGCGCGAGGAATTGATCGCGGCGAATTATTCGGTGGAAGAAATACGGAAATATCTGGGCGCGGATTCGCTCGGTTACGTTTCGCTTGAGGGACTGCGGCTGGCGATGGAGGATACGGACGACGCCAACCACAAATTCTGCACATCGTGCTACACCGGCAGCTATCCGACGGAGCTGGTGCAACTGGAAGTGGAGGCTCATCGTGAAGGCTGACGTGGAAGAAGCCGTGGCCGCGGACCGGGAACGGCTGGAAAAAGCGCGCGAGGAACACCACGAGCACGCGACGACCAGCGACAAGGTCTGGCGCGAAGTGGTTTCGTGGTTTTGGGTGATCATGGCGTTCCTATTTATCGAGGGAACGCTCGTGCAGGCGCGCGTGATTCCGAGCGGCTCGATGGAAAACACGGTGCTGATCGGGGATCACTTGATTGTGAGCCGGTTTGGATACGATGCGGGAATCCCGTTCACGCCCTGGCATGTGCCGCTGTGGCGCGAGCCGAAGCGGCAGCAGATTACCGTGTTTCGCGCGCCGCTGGCGGATCAGGGATTTCCGGATTTCATCAAACGCTGCATTGGAGTGCCGGGCGACCGCATAAAAATCGTCGAGGGGAAAGTGTATGTGAATGAAACGCTGCTCAACGAGCCTTACGCGATTCATAATCCGAATGCGGCGGATTCGCCGGTGGAAAATTTTCCGGCGCGAACGAACGACATGGCTTTTGCGGATAATCCCGATTGGCGGACGGAGCTTGCGAAACAAGTGCAGAACGGCGAGCTGGTGGTGCCGGCGGGCGAATATTTCATGATGGGCGATAACCGCGACAATTCGAACGACGGGCGGTACTGGGGATTTGTGCCGCGGGAAAATATTATCGGGACGCCCGTGTTGATTTACATGTCCATCGAGGCGCCGGAGGACGTGTGGGAGCCGGGCCATGTGGGCGAGCGGTTTGCGACTTATTTGAACGCCGTGATACACCCGGGAGAAATTCGCTGGAAGCGGTTGTTCCATATTTTTTGATGGGTGGGGAGCGTTCGGTGTCCATATCTCACGAGCGCGCAGGTCAGCAAGGAGGCTCGCGGGAAATGCACCGCGAAATGAATGGCGCTGTCGCGCCATGTTGACCTAGGCCTTCCGGCCTGGGCTAGCTTTTGCCGCGCCTACGGCGCTGGTCGGTAGCGGGGCAGGGCTGCAGATCTGGATTGACGAATCACTGCGGCTGTTGCGAGAGACGAACTTCAGCGGCTAAAGCCGCAGGGAAGCCGCGAGGACAATGTCGTGGCTAAAGCCACGACCCACAAAGATTTTCGGGTTGTCACGCAGACTCTAAGGATCGGTTTCCCAGCAACCGTTTAGGCTTCGCGAATAACTTTTGTCTCCTTCAGGAAGCAGAAACCAACCATGCGCTACGCCGATGCAGGGGTAAATATCGCGGTGGCCGATGAAGCGAAGCGGCGGATTGCGGCTATGGCGCGGAAAACTTTTACGCGCGGAGTGCTGGCGCCGATCGGCGGATTCGGGGCGCTTTTCCAGCTGGATGGCAAGCGCTGGCGCGAGCCGATATTAGTATCAAGCGCGGATGGCGTGGGGACGAAGCTGAAAATCGCGTTTGCCACGGGGATTCATTCGACCGTGGGCGCGGATATTTTGAATCATTGCATCAATGATATTTTGACGCAGGGCGCGCAGCCTTTATTTTTTCTCGATTACCTGGCGATGGGGAAGATTGATGCGCGCGTGGTGGAGCAGGTGATCGAGGGGATGAGCCGCGCGGCGCGGCATGCGGGTTGCGCGTTGATTGGCGGGGAGACTGCGGAGATGCCAGATTTCTACGCGGCGGGCGAATATGATTTGGCGGGATTTATTGTTGGGGCCGTCGAGCGAAAAATGCAGCTGGATCCGCGGCGCGTGCGTCCTGGAGATGCGTTGCTGGCGCTGCCGTCGAGCGGATTGCACACCAATGGATATTCTTTGGCGCGGAAACTTGTGTTTGGAGTCGCGAAGCTTAGTCCAAACACTTATGTGGCGGAGGTTAGCAATAAGATTGGGCCGGAACTTTTGAAGCCGCACCGGGCTTATTGGCCGCTGCTGAAAAGTATTTTGGCACGGGGGTGGGTGACTGCCATGGCGCATATTACCGGCGGCGGGATCACGGGGAACTTGCCGCGGGCTTTGCCGGCGAATGTGCAGGCGGTGATTGATTTGGGTTCGTGGCCGGTGTTGCCGATTTTTCGTTATTTGGCGCGGGTGGGTGCGATTGAGCGCGACGAGCTGTTGCGGACTTTTAATTTGGGTGTGGGGATGATTTTGGTGGTGCCGGCTAAGCATGTGTCGAGGGTGGAGACAGAATTGAAGCGACGGCGGGAGAAATTTTATTTGATTGGAAGGATTGAGCGGGCGGTGCGGGGGAAGCCTCGGGTGATTTATGGCGGGAAATTGGGGTTGTAGAGTCCGCGACGGAGATTTTTTACCGCAGAGACGCAGAGGACGCAGAGAAAATCTGGCGATCGAGGAATTGAAGTTTTTCTCTGTCGGTTTATTGATCGGGATTGTCAATATCTACGGCGGCTTTCCAGGAGCCGTCGTTTTGCTTCTTCCAGACAACTACGCATTTGCCTTTCTCGTCGCTTGATTTGGCCTTCTTGTCGGTGGTGACGAAATCGTAGGTGCCCGTCTCGTAGGCTAGCTCACCTGAGCGCGCGATTTCGACCGTCGTGGTCTGAAAACTGAGGCCGGGGCCGGGCGCTGCTAGCAGCGGGGCCCAATTCTTGCGGATGTCTTGTTTGCCTTTTGCGGCGGGAGCTTTTTCGGGGAATTGCAGGGCGTCATCAGCGTAGAAGGAGATCGTTTTGTCGAGGTCTTTCGCGGTGGAGGCTTGGCTCCAGGCGGCAGAGGCGGCGCGGATGGCGGCTTCGTCGGCGGCGCGGGATTGCTGAATTTCCGGTTGGTGTTGGGCTTGTGAATCTTTTTCGCCGGCGCGATCGCAGGAGGTGGTGAGGAGGATGGCGAAGAGTGCGGCTAGCAGGATCGGGCGTGTGTGCGGCATGGAGAACCCCTTGAGCGAATTTGGCGTTGTGCGGAGGACACGATGCCTTGGTGTCGTGTTGGAGTCAAGTTAGGGTTGGGCCACCGTTAAGAAAATCAAAAGATTTAACACAGAGGGCACAGAGGAAAGGCGGAGGAAAATCTGAGAAAGATAAAGGCTGAACCGCAGAGACGCAGAGGGCGCAGAGATGTTGGGATTCGATGGTTGCGAGGGAGCGGCAGTTTTGTCGGTTTGGGGAACTGTGCTAATTTCGGGCGGTGATGATGAAACGGATTGGCGTGCTGCTATCGGGGCGCGGATCGAATTTCGAGGCGCTGGCGGAGAGCGTGGCGGCAGGGCGCATTCCGGACGCGGAAATTGCGATTGTGGTGAGCAATCGCGAGGGTGCTGAGGGGATTGAGCGAGCGCGGCGGCGCGGGTTGGATGCGCGGGTGATTCCTTCGAAGGGATTGGAGCGCGAAGCTTACGACAAGCTGGTGGTGGCGGCGCTGCGGGAGAAGAAAATTGATCTGGTGTGCCTGGCCGGTTATATGCGGCTGCTCTCGCCGCATTTTGTTGCGGCATTTCCCAACCGCATTCTGAATATTCATCCGTCGCTGCTGCCGGCGTTTCCGGGATTGGAATCGCAGCGGCAGGCGCTGGAGCATGGGGCGAAATTTTCGGGGTGCACGGTGCACTTCGTGGATGAAAACCTGGATGCGGGGCCTATTGTGCTGCAAGCTTGCGTGGCGATCGAGGACGGGGATACTCCGGAAACTTTGGCCGAGCGGATTTTGCGCGAGGAACATCGCATTTATACGGAAGCGGTGCGGCTTGTGCTGGAGGGGCGGTATCGGATTGAGGGGCGGCGCGTGCTATTGAATGCGTCGAAAGGGGCGGGGGAAAAATAGTGTCGTCCGCGAAATTCAAACCTGTGGAAGAACAGCTCGCTTACCTGAAAAAGGGCGTGGCGGAAATTATTCGCGAAGAGGAATTGAAGGCGAAGCTGGAGCAGGCAGGGAAGACCGGGAAGCCGCTGCGCGTTTATTTGGGCGTGGACCCGACGGCGCCGGACATTCATTTGGGGCATACCGTTGTCCTGCGGAAATTGAAACAATTTCAGGACATGGGGCATACCGCGGTTTTTCTGATTGGGGATTTTTCGGCGATGATCGGGGATCCGACGGGGCAATCGGAGACGCGTCCACCGCTGAAGGCCGAGCAGGTGCAGAAGAACGCGGAAACTTATTTGCAGCAGGTGTTCAAGATTTTGGACAAGAGCAAGACGGAGGTGCGTTACAACAACGAATGGTTGGGGAAATTGAGCAGCACGGAGGTGGTGCAGCTGTGCGCGCATTATCGGCTGGCGCGGATGCTGGAGCGCGAGGATTTTCGTTCGCGGCTGGAGGCGAATCAACCGATTTCGGTGCATGAGCTTTTGTATCCGTTGTTGACGGCTTACGACGCGGTGGCGTTGAAGTCGGATGTGGAATTGGGCGCGACGGAGCAGAAATTTAATTTGCTGGTGCATCGCGAGATACAGCGCGAGTACGGATTGCCGGGGCAGGTGATTTTGACGATGCCGATTCTGGTGGGGCTCGACGGCGAGCGGAAGATGTCGAAGAGCTTGGGGAATTATATTGGGATCACGGAGACGCCGGGGGAGATGTTCGGGAAGCTGATGTCCATTTCGGACGAATTGATGTGGTCGTATTACGAATTGCTGACGGATTTTGGGTCGCCGGTGATTGTGCGGTTGCGCGAGGAAGTGAAGATGGGCGTGCTGCATCCGATGGACGCGAAAATGCAGATGGCGCATACGATTGTGGCGGGATTTCATGGGGAGGAGGCCGCGAAGGAAGCGGCGGACGAGTTTCGGTTGGTGTATCGCGATCGCAAAGCGCCTACGGATATGCCGGAAATGAAATTGGCTTGGGGGACGCGGCCGCTTCATTTGGTTTTGACGGAGGCGGGGATGGCTTCGTCACGGAGCGAGGCGGAACGATTGATCAAGGCTGGGGCGGTGGAGGTGAATGGGGCGATTGAGAAGGATGTGAAGCGGACGATTGTTTTGAATCCGGGGGAGATGCTGGCTTTGCGCGTGGGGAAGAAGAAATTTTTGCGGGTAGTGGGGGTTTAGGGGATACGTATCGGAGAGATTTACCGCTGAGACGCAGAGGACGCAGAGAAAATCTTGGATCGTAGGTGCGCAGAGTTTGTATTACCTTTCGGGGCGCTCGGCGAAACGTTTCAGGCGATCGAGCCAGGATTGGTCGCGCAGTTTGACGGCGCGGCGGGTGATTAGGTGGTCCAGGATTTTGCCTAGCTTGGTGGGCATTTGGTATTCGTCGCGCATCGCTAGCTTGGTCGTGTTTCCTTCAGGTTGCAGATCCCATCGTTGCATTCCGCGCACACCGTAGGAATCCTGAAACTGCCATTCGAGGTGATGTTCCCATTCGTAAGCGGAGATTACTACCGTGAGCGCTACGTCGTGCTGTTGCAGCTTGCCGGTAATGCGGACTTTTTGGCCTACTGCGAAATCGGATGCGCCGCTTTGGATTTCGAAGTGAGCATTCATTTCGGCGCCGTACCAGAGCGGCATACGTTGGGGGACGAAGAACACGAAGATTTCGTTGGGAGTGGTGGAGATTTGCGTAGCTAGTTCGATGCGGGCCATGGCGGTTGGAACGTTATCTCAAAATTTGCGGGGCGGGAGAGAAATTCTGAGTAGCGCGAGGAAGTCAAAAGATTTAACACAGAGGGCACAGAGGAAAAGCGGAGAAGAATATGAGAAAAGCAGACACGCAGAGGACGCAGAGAAAAACGAAGAGCACAGGCAAGATTGCCCGCCTGCGGCGGGCAGGCCCATGCTACCACTCGCGGTTTTAGACTTCGACCAGGACTAGGGAGACGTCGTCGGTGGGGGGGCCTTCGCGCCATTCGGCTACGCTGTCCAGGATGCCTTTTTTCATTTCGTTGAAGGGGAGGAGGGAGGTTTCGCGGACGATTTTCTGCACGCCTTCAACGCCTAGCATTTCGCCGCGGGAATTGAAGACGTCGGTGATTCCGTCGGTGTAGAGGACGATGCGGTCGCCCGCGTCGAGATCCACGTCGAGCGTGGCTTCGGCGTCCACGGCCTCCGGCAGAGCGCCAAGAACCATGCTGCGGGATTCGAGGAGGCGAGGTTCGGCGCCATCGTGCGCGATCATGGCGGGAGGATGTCCGGCGCCGGCGAAAATCATGCGGCGGCCCGGACGATCAATGCGGGCGGCGGCGACAGTGAAAAAGAAAACCGAGCTGCCGATATTGTGCATAACGAAACGGTTGAGCTGGCGGAGCATCGCGTCCAGCGCGGAACCGGCGCGCAGTTGGGTCATCATCTCGGTGTAAATGCGATTGGCTACGAGCGCGGAGCCGATGCCGTGGCCGGAAACATCGCAGACGAGCAGATTCAGATAGTGATCGTCGAGCGAACTCACCAGACCGAAATCGCCGCCGATGGTGCGAACGGGGTGATAGAAAGTTTCGACGCGCACGCCGCCCCAGACGAGGGATTTCGGCGCGAGGCTCTGTTGCACGCGCGCGGCCAGCTTGAGATCTTCCTGAATTTCCTGGTGGCGCTCTTCGAGTTTCTTGTTCACCTCGCGCAGTTCCTGCTCGGCGTGCTTGAGATCGGAGATGTCGGTGAAGGTGACGATGGAAAACTGGCGACCATCGGGATCTTCGACGACCCGAGCGCTGATAATTACGGGCAGGCGCGAGCCGTCTTTTCTGGGCAGCACGAATTCGAAGCGGTTGTGGCCCGTCTGGAGGCCGCGTTCGCGCTGCGCAATGATGAAATCCGCTTCAGCCTTGTCGTAAAGCCTGTGTATCTCCGGGCCAACGATCTCGCCGCGCGGTATGCCGGTCATTTGTTCGAGGTTGGAGTTCACGAAAATAATATTCTGGCAGTCGTCGGAGATGAGCACACCTTCGTTGAGGCTTTCCAGAACACCCTCGATTTGCTGGAGCCAATCCGGCTGTTCGACTTCCACCGACGATCCCCTTTACACCTAGCTTGCCCGCCCGCGTATCTTACCCAATCCGGGGGCCCAATTCGGGAGAAAACCGCTAAATGGCGGGCCGCATCGTTAGTAAGTAAGAACTGCCACATTTGATGCAATGAATTGGCGCCGAGGCGCGTAATAATGAGAGGAGAGCGTTCGGGCAATTTTTGCGCCCGCGGAAAGCGCGCAAAACCATGACAGTGACTGCTGCATCTACCGCGGCATCCGCCGCAAAACTACCAGGTCTGCCTCCCGGGCCAAAAGGCACGCCGCTATTGGGGCTGGCGCTGCATGTGCTGCGCGATCCGCTGGCAACGCTGATGCGTGTGGCGCGGGAATATGGCGACATTGTGTGCATTCCAGTTTTCCGGCACTACCGCATTATGCTGAATCATCCGGACTTCATTGAGCAGGTGTGCATCTTGCAGCACACCAAATTTCATAAGAGCACGCTGACGAAGGATGTGACGCAGCGCCTGCTAGGACAGGGGCTGTTGATCAGCGAAGGGGATTTCTGGCGGCGGCAACGGCGGCTGGCGC
Source organism: uncultured Acidobacteriota bacterium (assembly GCA_963786205.1). Lineage (GTDB taxonomy): Bacteria > Acidobacteriota > Terriglobia > Acidiferrales > UBA7541 > Palsa-295. The sequence goes on along the minus strand of CAWAYG010000004.1, from coordinate 251,852 downwards.
AGCCTGCTTTTCATCGCACGCGCATCGCGGAATACGGCTCGACGATGGTGGAGTGCGCGAACACACACATGTGCCGTTGGCATGACGGTGAGGTGCGCGACGTAGCGGAGGAGATGATGGCGATGACGCTGGACATCGCCGTGCGCACGCTTTTTGGCACGACGCTGAGCGTGAAGGCGGAGGAGGTCGGCAAGTCGCTGGGATTTCTGATGCGGTATTCAATGCGCAAGGCGCGGTCGCCGATCAAGGTGCCGGAGAATTGGCCGACGCCGAGAAATCGCCGCGCGGAACGCGAAACGCAGTTCTTGGATTCACTGGTGTACGGGATCATTAAGGAAAGGCAGGCGGAGGGAAATACGAATTCGCACAACGATCTGCTGGCGTTGCTGATGGGCGCGATGGACGAAGACGGGACGCAGATGACGCCGAAGCAATTGCGCGACGAGACGATGACGCTATTTATGGCTGGACACGAGACTACGGCGCTGACGCTTTCGTGGACCTGGTACATGTTGAGCGAAAATCCGGCGGCGGAGGCTCGTTTGCACGAAGAATTGCAGCGCGTGCTGGGCGGGCGCGCTCCGACGGTTGCGGATCTAGAGCGATTACCTTATCTGCGTGCGGTGGTAAGCGAGGTGCTGCGTTTGTATCCGGCGGCGTATATTTTGGCGCGGACTTCGATCGCGCCTTGCACGATTGGTGGATACGATTTTCCGACGGATACGACTTTCATCATGGCGCAGTGGGTGATGCATCGCGATGCGCGGTATTTCGATGAGCCGGAGGCGTTTCGTCCGGAGCGTTGGATGGATGGACTCGAGAACCGGCTGCCGGCGGGGGCTTATTTTCCGTTTGGGGATGGGGCGCGTCGGTGCATTGGGCAAGGGTTCGCGCTGCTGGAATTGGGGATGGTGATCGCGACTGTGGCGCAGAAGTTTCGGTTTACGTTGGTGCCGGGGCATCGGGTGGTGCCGGATCCTTTGGTTACTTTGCGAGCTAAATATGGGATTCGGGTGAAGGTGCATGCGCGGGGGTAAGAAGGTCAAAAGATTTAACACAGAGGGCACAGAGGAAGGCCAAGGCGAATCGACGATGAAGCTGACATCTTGGCAAGCTGGGGCGCAGCAAGCAGCGCGCCCACCGAGTATTTAGAGCGAGGATAGTATTTATCGCGAGCGGGCACGGCATGCCGTGCCCCTACGCCTCCAATACCAACGGGAACGGAGGGGCTACTACTTTACAAATTCGGGTTGTTCGCCTTGGTCCCAGGGATCGTAGGTTAGGGAGAAGCGGATTCGGTCTGGGATTGGCGGGTGGGAATAGAACATGAAGACGGTGATGGGGCTGGGAGTGGGATCGGAGAGATCCACTTCGCCGAGAATCTGAAAAGCTTGCGCGGCGACCTGGCTGGAATCCGGAATCAGGCCGTGAGTCACTTCGAGGCCGTATTGATCCGCTTGGTGCTCGAAGTAACGGCTGACGGCGCTTTGAACAGGGTTGGCGACAAAAGAGTAAACGGAAAGCAGAAGCAGCAGCGCGGGGAGCGAGGCCCAATCGTCAACGCCGCGGATACCCCAGGCAGTTCCGAATCGCCGCAGGAGCCAGCCAATGGTGCAGAAGCCGAGATAGAAAAGCACGAACAGAGATACCGCGGCGAAGAGCAGACCCTTCCAGATGTGATTCAAGACGTAATGGCCCGTCTCGTGTCCGGCTACGAGAACAATTTGCGGCGTGTTCATCTTGGCGATGGTGGTGTCCCACACGACGATGCGTTTTGACGCGCCGATGCCGGTGACGTAGGCGTTCAGCTCCGTGGTTTTTTCTCCCGCACCCATCCAGAACATGCGCTCGGGAGGGATGTTCACGCCGGCGCGCTGGACCATGGTTTCCAGGCTGGCGGTGAGCGCAGGGTCTTTTAGCTGAAGCGGTTCGAATTTGTGGAACATGGGATCTACGATCAGCGGCTGAATGAAGACGAGAATTACTGCGATGGGCAACGATACCAGCCAAAAATAAAACCACCAGCGGCGCGGGCTGCTGCGAATTACAGCGTAGAGAATCGCGACCAGAATAATTCCCAGCAGGATTCCCAGGAACTGTCCTTTAGTCCAATCCCAGAACCAGGAACCCCAGCTTTGAATGCTGAGGCCGTATTTTCGCTCGACGGAATTTTCGTAGATGGCCGAGGGCAGGCCGAGAATGGCCATCGTCAAGAGTAAGAGCGGCGCGAAGACGGCGGCTTGAACGAAACGATTGCGCGAAATGGATTCAGCCCAATCGCGAAATTCCGGACCGAACCTCCAGGAGAGGATGACCCAGAGGACGAAGATGCCGTAGAAAAAATCGATCCAGGCAAAACGCGCGTGAAAGCGGCCGAGATCGCGCGCTTTGCGGTAGAGGTCGGGAGGGAGAGTGTAGGCCGTGACTTTTTTTTCGGATGTTTGCGGTGGTGCGACCGGAGCTGCAGCATCGGGAGTGCTGGCGGGAGGCTGCGAGGTTTGGGGCGCGGTGACGGCGGCGGGCGTGTTGAGGCTCGCTGGCCGTGTGGCGTTTTTGCCGAACGGGTGCGCAGCGGCTTGCAGCGTAAGTAAGATTAGAATCCACTGCGCGAGAGACTTCATTCTTGCTCCAAACACCTTTGCGCCTCGTCCTCCCGTTCAAATTCGAACCGCGATTATGACGTGGCTGCCATAGCGGTGCAAGGTCGCGCCCGTGGGACCGGGTCAGGATGGGATCGCACAGACGCAAGTATCGGTGTCGGGGCCGCAACTAAGATCAGCCAGGTACAAAAGTGTGGCGGGAGGGGGAGACGTTTGTACCTGCCGGGAAGTACAGGGTGCCTCTTAGGGCGCGGGACAGAACGCCAATTGCCACTCACGCGGGCGGGCGACTAGAATTGGAGTTTGGGTAACTGCCACCTGGGAGAAGCACGATGAAAATCGCACATTGGGCCCTTGGCATTCTGCTGATTATGCCGATGGGCATCGCGGTGGGACAGGCACAATCCCCGTCGCAGGACGCGCAGGCACCAGCGCCGGTGCCGACCGATTCCCTGGCTGCGGCTGCCAAGCAGGCGCGTGAAGCGAAGAAGGATCAGCCAAAACCCGCGCGGGTGTGGGACGACGATAGCGTTCCTAAGTCCAACGCTGCAATCAGCGTGGTGGGTCAGACACCCGATGATAGCGCCGGCGCAGCTGCTGCGACCGCTGCAGCGAATGGTGCCCCAGGGGCGGGCGGTGCGGCGGCTGGAGCGGGCAATCGTGCAGCGCTCGAAAGATCCATCGCGAACGCCAAGGATAAATTGGCAACGATCAAGGTGGACCTGGATCTACTGCAGCGGACCTACACGCTGGATTCGCAGATGTATTACATCAAGCCGGACTACGCTTCGGACGCGGACGGCGCGGCCAAATTGAAAGATGAGCAGGACCAGATCGCGGCGAAGCAGCAGGAAATGGACGAAGAGCAGAAGAAAATTGACGATATGAATGCTGAGCTGTCTAAACTTCCGACACCAGCGACGCCAGCCACCAGCGACAACCAAAATTAGACCTTGAATGCGGCGCAGCGCGCGCGGTTTGCGGTGAAGATGCCGACGGCGCAATCGAGGTTTTCTCCCTCTGTTATCGCGTTCTGTTCCATTTCGGAACGGTACCACTACTAATAGTGGATAATTTTCTTGACACACTAGCCGCGTAAGAGCAAAATTCCGCACGTTAACGCTGCGTTACGCGAATGTTTCCATTCCGGTAGCGCGACGGTTGACGATTTTACATTCCCCGGTGACGGCAACCCACTTTTCACAGACATCCACAAGCAAATCGAGAGGGACGATGCTGAATTTGGCAGGTGGAACGGTGCAGTGTTTGAATCCGGAATGCATCTCGCGGGGGCGCTGGCTGCGCCTGCACGATGCGCCGCAGGAATGTTGCAACAGCTGTGGCGCGCCGCTGCACAGCGTACCGCCGCCGCTGCCACCGCGGTTCCGGATGCGCGCGCGGCCAATGCGGAGTTATCGGCCGATGGGGCGCGGGCGCTGAAGTTTTGGCACGCCTGAGCCGCTAGGTTGGGGAGCGTCGGTTGGATTCAATTTAACAGAATAACTGGTGGTGGCAAACGAAAAGGCCCGAGGCAATCCAGCCGCCTCGGGCCTTTTTCATTTTCAGGCGCTTCGAGCGCTGCTCAGAAGTAAAGCTTTAAGCCAAATTGGATTAGGCGCGGGTTTCTGTCGGTTGTAATTTGACCGAAGGTGCCGCTACCTCCCGCCGTGTTGGGATTGAAGAACTGAACGTGATTGAAAGCATTGAAAAATTCGGCCCGGAACTCAATTGATTTGGACTCCATGATTTTCGTTTTCTTGACGATCGACAGATCGTAATTGTTGATGCCCGGGCCGCGAAGGAAATTGCGCGGCGCGTCGCCAAAACTGAAGAGCGGCACGTTCGCGCAATCGTACGAGGCCGGATTGAACCAAAATGTTCCCGTCACATTTCCGTTCGTGTCTGCGGCAGCGGAACTGATGCAGTTTGCCGCATTGGCCGAAAAGACTTGTTGGCTGTTTCGCGGGTTCTCGTATTGAATCGGACCGATGACGTTAGGACGCGACAGGTCGGGGTTCTGATCCTGCTGGCTGGAATTATTGTTGGAAAACAACGTGAACGGATTTCCCTTTTGATAGCTGGCGATCGCATTGAATTGCCAGCCGCCGAGAATCGTCTTCAAGATGCCATTCTCCACGCCGTGGTCGAACGGAAGCTCCCAAGATCCGCTGATCACGAGTCGTTGAGGTGTATCGAAATCAGCCAGTGCGCGGTCGAGGCGATAATCGAGGGGATCGGTGTATTCCGAGGAGCGCGCGCGAAATCCGGAAGTGAGGTCAATCGTTTTTGACAGGGTGTAGGCTGCGCGGAAGATGAAACCCTTGCTAAAGCGCTTGTCTACCGTCAGTTGAAACTCATGGCTGTCGGAAAGACCGTTGCTAAAGTTGGTGAGAAGCTGCTGGGCTCCCGTCGGGAAAGCATTCGGATCCGACTCGGGGCCTGACAGTACCGGTCCACCGATGAAATCCACGCAAGCCGCGAGCGGCCTTGCACACTCCGGATTGGTGGAGCCGAAGTTGGTGAGCTGCTGTTGCATCACGCTCGGTACTGGAAAATTCGTCTCACCACTCGATATTAATTTTCGTCCCAAGCTGCCTACGTACACGGCTTCCACCATGATATTCGCCGTTGCTTGCCACTGGAAGCCGTAATTAAAGTTTTCGGAATAGGGCGTTCGGAAATGCGGCCAAGTCGTATAGGCAAATGAAATTTTAGGAGTCAAGAAATTTCCCGTAAAGGTAAATGGGAATGGGTTTGTAAGCTGCAAGGGCGTGAAGGGGTCGGCGACAGGCCCCGTACCTGGAGTGTCCCCGATCACACCTGCATACGTGTTAGGCGTGTTATTGGAGACGTATCCGAAAGGCGGCTGGCCGCCGAACTGCAGGTTGAGCGCACCGTCCTCGATGTCGTAAAAGATGCCGAAGCCGCCGCGCATGACAAGTTTGGCATTACCGAGCATGTCCCATGCAAAACCGAGCCGGGGCGCGAAGTTGTTGTAGTCGGGATAAACCAAGGCTTTGTTCGGAGTACCGGGGTCGCCCGGATACAAGATATCGGGAGGAGCGCCCGGAAACACGGTGGATTGCGTGCCTGGAAAGTAGCCGAGAATATTGTTCTGAACGTCGCTCAGAGGCATGAAGTAATCCCAGCGCAGACCGTAGTTCAGGGTCAGACGTTTTGTGATCTTCCAGGTGTCCTGTGCGTACAGGCCGATGGCGCCGGTGCGGATTCCGTAGGTAGCTTTCGAAAATTGGAAGTAGTTGTCCCAGAAACCGGCGACGAAATCAGCCGTTTCGTCTCCGGTGAAATCACCAAAGGTGAAATCATAGCTGCCGTTGTTGTAATAATCGTAGTGGAAATTTTGGCGGATGCGGGAAATGTCCGCGCCGAATTTAAGCTCGTGGCGGTCACGCGTCCAAGTGTAATTGTCGGCCCACTGGAAGGTCGCATCGTGGAGAGTCGTGGGACCCTGCGGGGATGGACCGAGGTTAAAGCCGTTGGTGTATATGATCGGAGGCGCCGCTCCTTTGGGATCGTCGGGACTGACATTAGTGAAGCCGAGCGCGGAAGGAGTTGTTTTGTCCGTGGGAGAGTTCTGTAGCGTCGCGGTGCGATTGGCTGCGAAGCGAAATTCGTTGAGCATCCCCGGGGAAAACGTGTGCGTCCAGGTAAACGCGCCGATCTGGTCGCGGAAGTTCGTCTGAAAGCCCGACCCAACCGGCACGTCGCCGCCCGTCGAAGCACCGTTGATGATCTGGAAGGGATAGGCCTGTCGGGTGTCGTCAATTAGGTAAACGAAAGAAATCGTGTCGTTCTTGCTGAAAGTGTAGTCAATATGCGCGATGCCCTGATCATCATCAATCGCGGCGGCGGGAGAAGAGATGAACCCATTGGTTCCAACGTTTGGCATGGGCAGAAAGTCTTGAATGTAATTGGCGATCACCGGGTTCACGGGCACCTGATTGTTCGGATAAATATTGCCAGTGATCGGATTACTCAGTTGCGTGCCGTTGGGATCGGTGCAGGCGCCTGCGACATAGGTACTGCACAAAGAACTGAAGTCTCCGGTGCGCTGGGCGGGAGTGAGCACGGTCAGTTGCGGTGAAGTCTGGCCTACGCGGCTACGGGTACCCTGATAAGCAAGAAAGAAGAATAGCTTGTCCTTCTTGATGGGACCTCCCACGGTGCCACCAAACTGATTGCGTTTGAAAGACTGTTTGTCCTGGTCGACCGGTAGAAAATAATCCCTGGCATTAAAGAAGTTGTTACGGTTGAACTCGAAGAAGTCTCCGTGGAATGCGTTCGTTCCTGACTTGGTGATCTGGTTGACGATTCCGCCGGAGGTCCGGCCGTACTGCGCGTCGTAATTGTTGGTTAGGATTTTGAATTCCTCGACTGCGTCCGGGTTGGGACTTACGACGATATTGTTGCCGAGAAAGTCTGTGTTGTTCCCGCCGTCGAGCAAGAAAGTGAGGGACTCGGAGCGCTGTCCGCTCACGGAGAAGGGATTGTTGGAGCCGTCATCGGGATCAGGGGCGAACACGCCAGCTTGCAGCAATCCCAGCTGCAACGTGTCGCGATTAAGCAGCGGCAGGTCATTGATCATCCGTTCGTTCTCTACTTTTCCAAGAACGGCGCCCGTGGTGTCCACCTGGACGATGTTTGATGAAACCTCGATGGTTTGAGTTTCCCGGCCAACTTTCAGCGCTACATCCAAGCGGCCGTTTTGATTCAGCTCGAGAACGATTCCGTCTTGGATAAAGGTGGCGAAGCCGGACTTATCTACGGTCAGACTGTATTTGCCGACCTGGACCAAATCGAAGAGATACGAGCCATCGGAGCCGGTGTTGACGGTGCGCGCGATTCCGGTTGCGGTGTTGGTGAGGATCACTTTGGCAGCGACGACCACGCCGCCGGATTGGTCGGTGACGGTGCCGCGGAGGGAGGCTTTGGTTTGGGCCCACGCCGAACCGCTGAGGACTGCGATGACGCAAAAGACAAATGCAAAATGCAGCAGCGCACGAAGAAATCTCACACCCCACCTCCGTTGGACGGACACTTGCCCAGGACACGCGGCGCGTGGAGTGCTTGGGACCCTTCAACTGTCAAAAATAGAAGGTTACGGTTTCGCCCCGTAATTTACGACACAACCCCGGAATTCGCCCCAATCGCTGCAACCCACACAGCCCCGATGCGGGAATCTATAGAACCGCGCGAGGAGGAAGTCAAGAAAGAAGCATTTATGGAAGCCATCAAAGTGATTGGGGTGAATGACTTGCGGTCAATTTTTGGAGAGAAGAAAGGGGGGAGCGGCCGGTGGGGGTGCCGGCCGCTCATGGGCATTGGGGTGATGGAGGTGCAGACATTCGAGGCGCTTTGGAGAGCCCCGAACACGACTCAGTATGCCGTTAGGGAGTGGGGACGTCGATAGGCCGCTCGGCCCATTTAGGTCCAGTACGAAGGTACTCGAAAGGTAGTTCGTGGGAGTTTCGCTTGGTTGAGGAAGTCAAAAGATTTAACACAGAGGTCACAGAGACAAACCGGAGGTAAATCGGAGACGGCAACGGCATGAACCGCTGAGGCGCAGGGATCGCAGGGAAAACCTTCCGCCTTGTGGTGGCAGCAGGATTTCAGGGCAAGTCGCGCTGTGAGGTGTTGGGATTGAATGGGGGGGCGGGCGGTGATACGCTCGCCGAAGCAGTTGCCTCGACGTCGGGCGCAGACGTGCGCTGCGAACTGCCCGTTACTATTGATGGGCGCCACCGGAACAAAACTCGATCGCAAGCCGGCTGTGGCAGCGCAAGCCTTGGCATCGGTGCGCCAACTTTTGGTGGAACTGGGCAGCTCGCGCGGAATGGAAGAGTTGGTGGCGCGCGGCACGAAGGCGCAGCTAGAGCGCGAGCTGGGGTTGGGCAGCCTGGAGCGCGTGGAATTGATGTTGCGCCTTGGGGATGCCTGCGGGGTGCGATTGCCGGACCGCGTGGTGGCGGAAGCGGATACGGTGCAGGATTTGGTGGACGCGATCTTGCGCTGGGAATCTGGTGGTGACGGTGGAAATGGCGCCGGCGCTGATGGTTCTCACAGCGCGACGGCGGTGGCGGCGCTACCGAATTCCGCGACGTCCTCTTCTGCACTGATTTCCAGCTCGACTACTTCGGGTGCTGCTGCTTCGCCCGCGATTCGCCCGGACCTTGACGAGCAAATTCTGAAAGCGGAAACGCTGAGCGAGATTTTTCGTTTGCGTGGGCGCGGCGAACCGGGGCGCAGCCACATTCAGATTTACGAAGAAGACGAGCAGCTACGGACAATCACGTTTGGCGAACTGTACCAGCGCGCGTCGGTGGTGGCGGCGGATTTGCGGCAACGCGGGCTGGAGCCGGGGCAGACGGTGGCGATCATGCTACCGACCTGCGCGGAATTTTTCTGGACGTTCGCGGGAATTTTGCTGGCGGGCGGAATTCCCGTGCCGATTTATCCGCCGTTCCGGGCGGACCGCATCGCGGAGTACGCGGCGCGGCAATCGAACATCTTGCGCAACGCGGAAGCGCAATTTTTGGTGACGTGGCGGCAGGCAGAAAATCTGGCGAAGCTGCTGCAGCCGCGCGTGCCGTCGTTGCGCGAGGTGTTGAACGCGCAAAAACTGGCGACGGCGCCTGCGGATCCCCAGCACCCAACGGGCGAATGGCGGCCGGTGCAACATTTATCGCATCACGGGCGCGGCGAAGACATTGCGTTCCTGCAATACACTTCGGGCTCGACGGGCGATCCGAAAGGCGTGGTACTGACGCACGCAAACCTGCTGGCAAACATCCGCGCAATTATTTCCGGGCTGGTTATTCAGGAGAACGACGCTTGCGTTTCGTGGCTGCCGCTGTATCACGACATGGGGCTGATCGGCGCCTGGTTTGTGCCACTTTTTACCGGGATACCGCTGGTGGTGATGTCACCGCTGGCGTTCCTGAGCAGGCCGGAGCGCTGGCTGCGCGCGATTCACCGGCATCGCGCTACGATTTGTCCGGCGCCGAATTTTGCGTACGAGCTGTGCGTGCGAAAAATCGCGGACAAGGATTTGGAGGGGCTGGACCTGAGTTCGTGGCGCGCGGCGACGAACGGCGCGGAACCGGTGCGCGCGGAAACGATGGACCGATTCGCGAAGCGCTTTGCACCTTACGGATTTCGGCGCGAATCGTTGATGCCGGTGTACGGGCTGGCGGAGGCTACGCTGGCGGTTTCTGTGCCCAGGTTGGGCTCCGGATACAAAGTGGACCGGATTGAGCGGGCGCAATTCGAATCGGAGGGGCGCGCTGTGCCGGTTGCTAGCACGGATGCTGCGGCGTTGGAATTTGTGAACGCGGGGAGGCCGGTGCCGTCGGTGGAAGTGCGCATCGTGGATGGGGATGGCGTCAATTTGGGCGAACGGAAAGAAGGGCGGCTGTGGTTTCGCGGACCCTCGGCGACGAGCGGCTACTACCGCAATCCTGCTGCCACGCGCGAGTTGTTGCGCGACGGCGATTGGATTGATTCGGGGGATTTGGCGTACTGGGGCGAGGGCGAGATTTACATCACGGGGCGCGCGAAGGACGTGATCATCAAGGCGGGGCGAAATCTTTATCCGCACGAGGTGGAAGAAATTGCGGGACGCGTCGCGGGAGTGCGCACGGGATGCGTAGTGGCGTTCGGCGCGCCGGATGAGCGCAGCGGTACGGAACGGTTGGTGGTGGCGGCCGAGCTGCGAGACATGAGCAGCGCGAAACGCATCGAGGGTGAAATTGCGCGCGCTGTGGATGAAGCTTTGGGCATGCCTCCGGATGTGATTGCGCTGCTGCCGCCGCAATCTATTCCAAAAACTTCCAGCGGAAAATTGCGACGCAGCGAGACGCGGCGGCTCTTCCTGGAAGGAACACTGGGGCGGAAGCCGCAGGCTCCGTGGGTGCAGATCGCACGGCTGGCGGTGCTGGGCGCGGCGCCGCGGGCTTGGAGTTGGCTGCAGCGAACGGCGCGCAGCGCGGTGGAATTTTTGTATGGGGTGTACGCGTTGACGGCGTTCGCGTTGATGCTGATTCCGCTGTGGATCGTGGTGGGGCGCACGCGAAACCGGAGGCGCGCGGCGAGCCTGGTGCATCGCGGCGCGCGCAGGATGCTGGCAGCGGGCGGCGTGCCGGTGACGATTGTGGGAGCGGAGATTCTGGAGCAGCGAGCGAAGACGGGTCCGTGGATTTTTGCGCCGAACCATTCGAGTTATCTGGATATTCTGGTGATGCTGGCGTTTCTTCCTGACGATGTGCGATTTGTGGCGAAGGGCGAAATTCGCGCGATGCCTTTCATTAGCTTGCTGGCGGATAGGAGCGGTCAGTTTGCTTTCGACCGCAACGACCCGCAAGCACGCATACGGCAATCGGAGGAAGTGAACGCGGCGCTCCGGAACGGGGAATCGGTGGTGATCTTTCCGGAAGGAACTTTTACGGCTCTGGCGGGGATACGGCCGTTTCAACTGGGCGCGTTTAAGGCGGCGGTGGATGCGCAGCGGCCCATTTGCGCAGTTTCGGTGCGGGGCGCGCGGCAGATCCTGCGCGACAAGACGATGCTGCCGCGGCCGGGACATGTGACGTTGACGTTCAGCGCGCCGATTGCGCCGAATCCGGCGGCCGGAGATGATTGGCACGAAATTGTGCGTCTGCGGGACGAGACGCGCGAGATCATCGCGCTCAACTCAGGTGAAGCCCTTATTTAGATACGGGAAACCCCATTAGCTGTAACCCTTTTGGCCTGAGTAGCATCCAAGAAACACAAGCTCACGATGATGACCGCCTGGCTCCCCTCGAGGCTGCGGCGGCATCATTGAACTATGAGGGCGGGAGCCCACGATCCCGGTCGGCTGGGAAAATCCCGCACTACATCCCAAGGAGAAGAATTCATGGTACGGAAAGTGTCGTCACTGGTGGGTCTGCTATTTTTGTTTTCGCTGGCGGCGGGGACGCGTGCGAGCGCACAGGACAAGGTGGAGCTTTATGGCGGATATTCGTTTTTTCATCTGGAGAATTCTCCGGGCGCTAACAATTTGAACGGATTTATTTTCTCGGGCGAGTACAAGTTTGCTCCGTGGTTCGGCGCCGTTGGAGAAGTCGGCGGAGATTACGGCGGCGGATCATCGCTGACGACGTACTTGGTTGGTCCGCAGGTTTCGTTTCCGGCGCGCATCTCGCCGTTTGCGCACATATTGATCGGCGGGGCGCATTACAGCCAGACGGGCTTCAGCGACAATTCGTTTGCGACGTCCTTGGGATTCGGGATTGATGCGAAGATCGCGCCGGCATTCAAGTGGCGGATCATCGAGGGCGATTATGTGACGACGCGCTTCGGCGGATCTACGCAAAACAACGCACGGATTTCGACGGGGATTGTGTTTCGGTTTTAACGTTGCGGAGTGGAGAGGGGCGGATCGCAATCCGCCCCTTTTTTTATTGCTGGTCGAGGACGAAATTCACGGTGATGAAGGTTTCGACTTCGACGGGTTCGCCGTTGAGGCGCGTCGGTTGATAGCGCCATTGGCGAACAGCTTGTAATGCTGGATTCGCGAGGATCGGATTTCCGCTGATTACTTCGAGATGGCGGACGGTGCCATCCGTGCCAATGATCGCGCGCAGGTTCACCGTGCCGGCCAGATGAATGGCGCGGGCGATGGCGGGATATGGTGGCTGCACTTTGTAGATCAGCGCGGCGGCCATTACACCTTCGCTGCGGTGCAGCGGCGATTTTTGTTCCGGCGGCTCGGGCTTCTTGATCTCGAACGGCTTGCCGACGGGGTCTGCACCAAGAATCCAAGCGCCGGGACCCGGAGGTCCGTCAATTCCGCCGTCGCCGATTCCTGGCGCGGGATCGGCGCTTGACGCGCTTCCGACGCTGTATGGACGCGTCGGCGTTGGAGCCTTGGGCTTCGCGCAAAAGAGGCATGGGACCGGCCTGCTCTCGGTGCTGCTTGGTGGATGCGCGTGCGGCGGGGCTGGTTTTTCCGGGGAGCCACCTCCGCCGCGATAGGGCGGCGTGGGCGTCACGTTGAAGAGACCCGGCAGCACACCGGGGGTGATCAGCGGCCACAAAAGCATCGCGCCGAGTAGCAGCGCTTCGAGCAGCACTGAAACGAGCAGCGCTTTGCGGCGCAAGTTGCGGGCGCGGCCGCTAGATTCCGCATCATTTTCCAGCATGCATTGCGACAAGCTGCCAAGTTCGCTCACGGACACACCTCCGCCGAATTATTCGCACACCAGGGAACGCCATCGCGACGCGGCCTGGGAAGAAATGGCCTGACTTCATGCGGCCGGTACGAGGATTCCGGCCGGGCCGCGTCTGATGATGCTGCGGAGTTCGCGCGATCTCTGGAATGATAGACACCGCGGGTGGGTACTTGTGCCCAGCGTGGCTTCGCTGATTGCTCCGGTGACGCAAACGCGGCAACGGCGGGCCGTCTCGCGGTTGTAAGGTCCTGTAGACAAAATGTTTACAATTCTTGCGCGGGGGGATGCATCATTTCGAACGTGGCGTGCGTCTAATTCCTATCATCGCTAAGTTGTAGCTGTCTTAGAGGATGGAGGGGGAAGTCATAATGAGCCGAAACTCAATAGAAACGGTGGGCGTTCGCTACACCGGCTGGGCTGCGTTGAACCGCGACCCGCTGGAAGACCGCGTGGAGTTTACCTGTCCGCAGTGCGGGGAAAAGGGAACGAAGGCTGCGCGGAGGCCGCGTGCGGCGTATCACTTCACCGATGGGTTCGTACAGGACCTGGAAGGTGAGGCGACCACTTGCCGCAGCTGCAAGAACTCGCTGCGGGTAGTGCCGGTGGTGATGCTGCACGACCAGGACGAGAAGCGGAGGTTCCAGGCAGTGTTTGCGCTGGAGCCTTTTTCGAACAACTAAATTCGGGCCGACGGGAAGTGGGCTGCGTTGTTTTCGGTGAGTGTCCCGAGTGATGCGTGCTCTTTGCCGGTAGGTTGCGAGCGAAAACAGAGGGGACGAGCTTACGCTCGTTCCCTCTTTTGTTTTTTGGGCGCGATTTTTCCGGCTGATTACGGTCGCATGACGTTGGGGATCAATTGATGCGGATGTGCGGAGGAGTCGCCTTCGACGTCCAAGCGTAAGTGGTAAGCTTCGAGGTCCCGGCGGACGTGATCGAAAGCTTCGTCCACGGAATCCGCGAACTGCAAGAGCTTGTAATCGCGCTCGTTCATGGTGCCGGTGCGGACCATGTGACGCCAGTTGAGAACTTTGTCCCAGTATTTCCTGCCGTAAATCAAAATTAAATGATGGGACGAGAGCTTGTTGGTCTGCAGCAGGGTGAGCATTTCCCAAAGCTCGTCCATGGTGCCGAAGCCGCCGGGAAAGACGATCAGGGCTTTGGCCATTTGCGCGAACCAGAGCTTGCGCATGAAAAAATAGTGGAAGTAGAAATTCAGGTCGGGAGAGATGTAGCGATTGGAGCTTTGCTCGTGCGGGAGCTGGATGCTGAGGCCGACCGAAGGACCGCCGGCTTCCGCGGCGCCGCGATTGGCTGCTTCCATGATCCCGGGTCCGCCGCCGGAACAGATGACGAAACGGCGCGGCTGATTGCCGAGGGTCATGGCCCAGGACGTGATGCGGTGGGAGAGCTCGCGCGCTTCTTCGTAGTAGCGCGACATTTCCAGCAGCGAGCGGGCGGCGGTAATTTTCGCGCGCGAGGCGGGAGTGCGCCGGCCGCGGGCGGCGGCTTGCGTTTGTTTCAGGTGCGCCAGGGCGCGATCGCGCGATTGAATGCGGGCTGAGCCGAACATGACGATGGTGTCGCCGATGTTGGCGCGGCGCAGGCGGCTGAGCGGATCGAGATATTCGGCGAGGATGCGCAGCGGGCGCGCGCCGAGGCTTTCCATAAACTGCGGATCCTGGTAGGCCAGCTTGGGCAGCGGCGTGTGCTTGGGCTTTTTTCCGGAACGCTTCATGGTTTCGACCCCGATGCAGACTTCCATTCACACCACGATTCACGATTCAATCCATGTTGCAATTCATGCCTCGGTCCACACATCGATGTACACCTCAGTTTCCCCGGCTGTTTTGTTTCGCTTCATTTACGCCCCTTCCATTCTAGGAGAACGCGCGCCAAATGACAGCCGCGGCGCACGGCGGCAGTGCTCTGTAAGCAACGCATGTAAGTGCCGGCGAATCAGATACAGTGGACAGCTACCGTGCATTTAGGATGAAACTTGTGAATCGCGTGTTATTTCGGGGTTTATTTCGAGGTGGAACGGCCGCTGCGCTTGCGGCGACGGTGCTATTGGCCGCGCCGTTTGCACGGGGCCAGGAGGCTCCGGCTGGACCTTTGCATCCGCGGCCGGGCGTGCAGCCCGAGCAGATTCCTACCGCGGAACAGCAGAAACACGCGATTCGCGTGCGGGTGAACGAAGTGACAGCGCCGGTGATTGTGCGCGATCCGAAAGGCGAGATGGTTTTTGATCTGAAGCAGGATAATTTCCGGGTGTACGACAACGGAGCGGAGCAGAAAATCGATCACTTCGATGTGGGCGGCGATCCGCTTTCCATCGTGCTGGTGATTGAAGCAAGTTCGCACATTCAGCCGATGTTTCCCAGCATCAAGCACGCAGGAATCGTGTTCAGCGAAGCGGTGATGGCGCAGACATCGGAAGCGGCCGTGATCAGCTACGACAGCACGGTGGACTTGCGCGCGAAATTCACGACGGACCCGGACAGCGTGCAGTACGCGATCGAACATTTGCCGCTGGGCGTGAGTGATTCACTGCTTTACGACGCGATGGCGCGCGGCATTTCGATGCTGGAGGAACGGCCGGCAGTGCGGCGGCGGATTATGCTGGTGATCGGTGAGTCGCACGACAGCGGCAGCGAGAGCCGTTTGGGCGAAGTGTTGCGGCGGGCGCAGCTGGCGAACGTGACGATTTATTCCGTGGGGCTGAGCACCGCGATGGCGGATCTGCGCGCGAAGCCGGATCACGTGAACGATACGCCGGACCTGCTGGCGCTGGCTGTATTTCTGGTGAAGACCGGGAAGAATGCGTTGGGAACGAATTCGCTGGCGGTGGCGAGCCAGGCTACCGGCGGATTGCATGTGGCTACGCTGCGCGACCGCTCGATCGAGAAAGCGATTGATGATATCGGCGGCGAACTTCACGCGCAGTACACGATCGGGTATCGTCCGGTGGGAGATGATCCGGAGGGCTACCACGAGATCAAGGTGGTGGTGGATCGGCCGAATGTTTCGGTGCGCACGCGGCCGGGGTATTACGTCGCGCCGCCGTCCTAAATTGGCGTTGGTTATTCCGCGCCGACGCTGGGATGGGCGCCCTCGGTATCCAGAAACTGCGCGAGCGTGCCGCCAAAATCCTGCTTGGTGGGCGGCATGGGAAATTTCACGCCTTTCGATTGCATCTGCTCGTAGAACTGCTGCAGGTCTCTTACCGTGAAGCCCACATCGTATGTCCCGGCGCGATTTTTCTCGCTGGCCGGATGCAGCGCAAAGGACGTCTCACCGGTGGCGAATTCCGACCAGCCGGGTGATTCAAACTTCACGGGAAGCCCCACAACGTCGCGATAAAATTTCACCGCGCGATCCATGTCCGCAACGAACTCGATGATGTATTTCAGCTTCGGTGCCATCGCTTCCTCCTGATTATTTCTTTTCTGGTTCGGGCGGCGCTGCGACTGCAGCGGCTTCGTCTTCTTCCAGGATGGCGGCAGCTGCGGCGATGCGGTCGCCTTCTTCCAAGCGCAGCAGGCGGACGCCCTGGGTGGAGCGGCCGGCTTCGCGAATTTCGCCGGAGTGCACGCGGATGACTTTGCCCTGGCCGGTGATGATCATCACGTCGGAATCTTCGCGGACCTGCAGCGCAGCGACGACGGGACCATTGCGGTCGGTGGACTTCAGGTTGATCACGCCTTTGCCGCCGCGCGAGGTGACGCGATATTCGGCGAGCGGGGTGCGCTTGCCGTAACCCTTTTCGGCGACGGTGAGCATGAGCGAGGTGAGCGATTCGCGAATCTGGTCACTTTCCAGTTCGTCGAGATTTTTTGTTTCTTTCTTGTATTCCTTCTCGATGATCCCGAAATCGGGCTGCACCGCGTCCATGCTGACGACGAAGTCTCCCTTGGCGAGGTCCATGCCGTTGACGCCGCCGGCGGCGCGGCCCATGGAGCGGACTTCGGTCTCGCGGAAGAGAATGGCCTGGCCGTCGTGGCTGGCGAGGAAAATCATCTGCATGCCGTCGGTGAGTTTCGCGCCGATGAGTTCGTCCGTGCCATCGAGATTGATGGCGATGATTCCGGAAGGACGCGGATTGGAAAATTCGGCGAGGCCGGTTTTCTTCACCGTGCCGCTCTTGGTGGCGAGGAAGACGTAACGATCGGCTTCCTCGAGATTGCGCGCGGAAACTACGGCGGTGAGCTTTTCATTTTCCTGGAAGCGCACCAGATTGGAGATGGCTTTTCCGCGCGTGGCCGCAGCGGCCTCGGGAATTTCGTAAACCTTCAGCCAGTAGATGCGGCCCTTGGAGGTGAACAGCAAAATGTAGCTGTGCGCCGAGGCGACGAAGAAATGCTCGACGAAATCGTCGTCGCGCGTTTTGGCGCCGATGCGGCCTTTGCCGCCGCGCGATTGGTGGCGATAGGTTTCGACTGAGGTGCGCTTCACGTAGCCGGCGTGGCTGACGGTGATGGCCATTTCCTCGTCTTTGATCAGGTCTTCGAGCTTGATTTCCTCGACGCGGTCAACAATCTGGGTGCGACGCTCGTCGCCATAGGATTTTATGATTTCGTGCAGTTCGGCGACGATGACGGCTTTCAGTTTCTTTTCGCTGGCGAGAATTTCGCGCAGCTCGGCGATCTGTTCGCGAATCTTTTTCAATTCGGCGAGGATGTCGTCGATGGAGAGCTGCGTCAGGCGATGCAATTGCAGTTCGAGGATGGCGTCAATCTGCGGAAAGCTGAGGCCGACCACTTCCGCGGGCATGCCGTACTTCTTGTTGACGAGTTTTACGCCGGCGATGCTCTTGGCTTTGCCGTCTTCGGAAATCTTAACGGTTTTGTTGGCGAAGAATTCGTGCAGGTTTTCGCGGGCATTGGCGCGGCTGGACGAACCGCGGATTACACGGATGACTTCATCGAGATAGTCGAGGGCGATCTGGTAGCCGAGCAGAATGTGTTCGCGCTCTTCGGCTTTGCGCAGTTCGTATTGCGTGCGGCGACGCACCACGTCCACGCGGTGCTCGATGAAAAGCTGGAGCAATTGCAACAGACCCAGTTCGCGGGGCTGTCCGGCAACGATGGCCAGCAGGATCATGCTGAAGGATTCCTGCATCTGGGTGTGCTTGAAGAGGTGCGCGAGAATGATTTGCGGTTCTTCGTCGCGCTTCACTTCGATGACGATGCGCATGCCGTCGCGGTCGCTTTCGTCGCGAATGTCGGCGATGCCTTCGATCTTTTTATTCTGGATGAGGCCTGCGATATTTTCGATCAGGCGCGCTTTGTTGACCTGGTAGGGGAGCTCGGTGACGACGATATCCTGGCGATCCTTGCCGCGCTGTTCGATGGCGACTTTAGCGCGCACCTGGAAGGAACCGCGGCCGGTCTTGTAGGCTTGCTCGATTCCTTCGCGGCCGTAAATGTAACCGGCGGTGGGGAAATCGGGGCCGGGGACAAGCTTCATGATTTTTTTCAGATTGGCTTCGGGTTCTTCGATCAGGACGATCGCGGCTTCGACCACTTCTTTCAGATTGTGCGGCGGGATGTTGGTGGCCATGCCGACGGCGATGCCGGAAGAGCCGTTGACGAGCAGGTTGGGAATGCGCGTGGGCAGGACGACCGGTTCTTTTTCGCTTTCATCGAAGTTGGGTACGAATTCGACGGTTTCCTTTTCGATGTCCGCGAGCATTTCTTCGGCGATTTTCGAAAGGCGGGCTTCGGTGTAACGCATGGCCGCAGGTGGATCGCCGTCGACCGAGCCGTAATTGCCTTGGCCGTCCACGAGCGGGTAGCGCATGTTGAAATCCTGCGCGAGGCGGACGAGCGCGTCGTACACGGGAGCGTCACCGTGCGGATGGAACTTGCCGAGGACTTCGCCGACGATCTTGGCGCATTTGCGGTAGGACTTGGTGGAGGTGAGTCCGAGCTCGTACATGCCGAAGAGGATGCGGCGGTGCACGGGCTTGAGGCCGTCGCGGACGTCGGGCAGCGCGCGGCCAACGATCACGCTCATGGCGTAATCGAGGTAGGACTTCTTCATTTCCGTTTCGATATCAACCGGGGTGGTGATTGACTTGTCTAGTTCTTCGGCCACTTAGAATCTCCGTGTTTGGTGAGCAGTGATTGGTGATTGATCTCTTTTGCCGCCACGCGGCCTGCTGCGAAAAGCTGGCGGCCTGAAGGCCGCCACTACAAAATCTGCGGCTACGCCTTTGCCTTCGTGCGCTCAAGCACGTAGGTCTTCACCGTTTCGAAGGCCGTCGCGTTGTTCGAGAAGCGTTGCGGGCCGAAATGTGTTTCCAGCTCGTTGAGCAGAGCGTCGCATTCGGCCTGGGTCGCGCATTCGAAGGCCACGCCTTGCTCGTTGTTCGGAGCATCGGTGGGCGTCGCGCGAAAATCGGAGCAGCTCATTCCGCGCAGGCCCGGCAAAATCTTCCATACCAGTTGATAGTTCACCACAGTTAGATATCCAGGTTGACGACGTCGAGGGCGTTTTCTTCGATGAATTTGCGACGCTCTTCGACGTTTTCGCCCATTAGAGTGGAGAAAATTGTTTCGGCGGCTACGGCGTCTTCCAGGCGCACTTTCAGCAGGGTGCGCACTTCCGCGTTCATGGTGGTGTTCCACAATTGCTCGGGATTCATTTCGCCCAGGCCCTTGAAGCGCGTGATGGTGAAGTCTTTCTTGGCGTCTTCCAGGACGTAATGGAGCAGGCTGAGCGAGTCTTCCTTCACGACTTTGTCGCCATTGTGCGCGATGGTGAAGGGGCCGCGATCGAGTTCGGCGATGGCGGCAGCGAGAGTGCGCAGGCGTTTGTAATCCGGCGTGGCCGCGAGGGCCCAATTGATGCGACGTTCGCCGCCATTTTTCAGCACGAGCTCGTGCAGGCTGTGCTCTTCGTCGAAGATGAATTTGGCTTCGAGGTCGAGCTTGGCTTTTTCGATGGCCTTCAC
The DNA here is from genome assembly GCA_963786205.1 of uncultured Acidobacteriota bacterium. GTDB lineage: Bacteria > Acidobacteriota > Terriglobia > Acidiferrales > UBA7541 > Palsa-295. Next base: position 232,065 of record CAWAYG010000004.1, on the reverse strand, counting down.
AAGCTCCTGCAATTTCTTTTTGTCCGCGAAATCTGTTTTTTTGTCGAGCTCGCTTTCCGCAAGCAGGTCAACGAGTTTCGGTTCGCGCAGGCGGCGGCCCAGTTTCGCGGCGACCTGATCGTATTCCTGGATGTTCAGGAGAAAAGTAGTGAGGTCGCCGCCTTCGAGCGATTTTCCGTTCTTGCCCTTCACGGTGTGCTCTTCGGTGGCGCGCTTCATCAGCTCGCGGGCGAATTCGCGCTCGTCGCGGATGTAGCGGTCCATTTTGCCGCGCTTCACGCGATAGAGCGGCGGCTGCGCGATATAAATATTTCCTTTTTCGATCAGCTCGCGCATGTGGCGGAAGAAAAAAGTGAGCAGCAGCGTGCGGATGTGGCTGCCGTCCACGTCCGCGTCGGTCATGAGAATGATTTTGTGGTAGCGCAGCTTGCTGGCGTCGAAATCGTCCTTGCCGATGCCGGTGCCGAGCGCGGTGATGATGCAGCGAATTTCCTCGTGGCCGAGCATTTTGTCGTAGCGGGCTTTTTCGACGTTGAGGATCTTGCCCTTGAGCGGCAGGATGGCCTGGTAGCGGCGATCGCGACCGCCCTTGGCCGAGCCACCGGCAGATTCACCCTCGACGAGGAAGATTTCGCAGCGCGCGGGATCGCGTTCCTGGCAATCGGCGAGTTTCCCGGGCAAGCCGCTGGAATCGAGCGCGGATTTGCGGCGGGTAAGTTCGCGAGCCTTGCGGGCGGCTTCGCGGGCGCGCGCGGCGTCAATACACTTGCCGATAATTTTTCGCGCGATGGAGGAGTGCTTGTCGAAATATTCGCCGAGGCGCTCGTTGACCATCTGCTCGACCACGCCTTTGATATCGCTATTGAGCTTGCCCTTGGTCTGGCCTTCGAATTGCGGCTGCGGAAGTTTCACGGAGACGACGGCCACGAGGCCTTCGCGGACGTCGTCACCGTTGATGGTGACTTCGTCCTTCTGTTCCTTGAGCATGCCGAAAGAATTGGCGTAGTAATTGATGGTGCGGGTGAGCGAGGAGCGGAAGCCGGAAAGGTGCGTGCCGCCGTCCACGGTGTTGATGGTGTTGGCAAAGGCGAAAACATTTTCGGTGTAACTGTCGTTGTATTGCAGCGCGATTTCCACTTCCACTTGGTCGCGCTTGCCTTCGATGTAGATGGGCGAATCGTGCAGCACGCCCTTGCCTTTGTTCAGGTGCTTCACGAATTCGGCGATGCCACCAGTGAAGCGGAACTCGGTTTTCTTGCCGCTGCGCTCGTCGTCCAGCGTGATTTTCAGGCCCTTGTTCAGAAAGGCCAACTCGCGAAGGCGTTGTGCGAGAGTGTCGTAGCTGTAGTCGGTCTTGCCGAAAATTTCGGGATCGGCGTGAAATGTGATTTTCGTTCCGGTCTTGCGCGTCTTGCCCGAAGCCTTGAGCTTCGAAGTGGGAACGCCCTTTTCGTAGGATTGCTCCCAGACCTCGCCTTCGCGCCAGATTTCCAGATCGAGCCAGTCGGAAAGCGCGTTGACGACGGAGACGCCGACGCCGTGCAAGCCGCCGGAAACTTTGTAAGTGTCGCTATCGAATTTTCCGCCGGCGTGCAGCACGGTCATTACGACTTCAGCAGCGGGCTTTTTTTCGGTGGCATGCATGTCCACGGGAATGCCGCGGCCGTTGTCAATTACGGTGACGCTGTTGTCTTCGTGCACGGCGACGTTGATCTCGTCGCAAAATCCGGCCATGGCTTCGTCCACGGAATTGTCCGCCACTTCCCAGACCAGATGGTGCAGGCCCATTTCACCGGTGGAGCCGATGTACATCGCGGGACGTTTGCGGACGGCTTCGATGCCGCCCAGAACTTTGATGGAAGTCGCGTCGTACTTGTGGCCGCCAGTCTTTCCGGCCGCAGCATCTTTTTCAGCCATGGGTCGTGCTTCTCCTCAGAGCGCGTGCGGATACCATTCGCAAACTAAGCATTTAAGACTACGGGAAGGCGGTCGCGCGGATGTGCCCGACACTCGCTCGCCGAAATTCCGGCGAGTTACCTTGCCCATTGGTTTCGCTCACCCGAAGCTGGGTTCGAATTCTTTCGAGGGCGCGCGAACGCGCCGGCGAAACTCGAAGGGTTGCGGCTCCATCCCGCCTCGTTCCGAAAAATTCGGGGAGACGCAGCGGAGCTTTATAATTTCCCCCTGCGGAAAGGGGATTATGCGGCGCGAATTTGGCTTCTCTTGCCCTGGCGCAGGCAAGAAAAACAGAGGCAAATTCGGGCCGAATATAGTGCCGCTCAGAAGGAAATCTGAACACGCTTATTGTATCGAAATTGGGCGAATTTCACAAGGCGAAACCGATAGTCCAGATTGAATTTATCGCTTTTCGATTCAATTGTTTACGAGTCGTTCTTGGGCTTCGTGTGGGGCTGGTTACGACGGCTGCGCAAATAGCGAAAAACGAGCGTTTAGTTGCTGGTTTTTCCCGCGATTTCAGTGCCGTCGGCGGCGCGGCGAAGCGCTTGCGACGATCAAATGCGCATGGGCATTACGACGTAGCGGTAACGGGAGGTTTCGTCGCCGGTGGGGCGGAGCTGACCTGCGGATTGTTCATCTTTTAGTTCGAAGCTGATGGGTCCATCGGCGGCGGCGGCTAGAAAATCCAGCAGGTATTGCGCGTTGAAACCGATAGCGATGGTCTCGCCTTTGAATTCCTTTTCGATGATTTCCTTGGCTTCGCCGTATTCCGGGCTGGAGGAGGAAACTTCCAGGCCTTCGGTGGTGAGCGTGAACTTCACGGCGTGGGAGCGCTGGTCGGCGAGCTGCGCGACACGGCGCAGCGCATCTTGCAATTCGACGCGCTCGAGTGAGAGGGTTTTATTCGCGTCGCGCGGCAACACGGCTTCGTAGTTCGGAAATTGCCCGGTGAGCTTGCGCGAGGTGAGCAGGCGGCGGCCGACCTGAAAAAATAGGTGGCTTTCATCCTGGCCGAATTCGATCTGGACGTCGTCGCCTGACTTGCCGACGAGGCGCTGCACTTCGGTCATGGCTTTTTTGGGGATGAGGACGCGCGTCTCGTTGTTGAAGCCTTCGAATTTGTGATCGGTCTCGACCATGGCGAGGCGATGGCCGTCGGTAGCGACCATGGCGAGCGAGCCCGGTTTCAGCACCAGCAGCGCGCCATTCAGCGTGTAGCGGGATTCCTCGAGCGAGATGGCGAAGGTGGTCTTGGCGATGGCGTCCGCGAGGAGCTTCGCGGGAATTTTTACCAGCGCGTGCGGGAAAGCCGGGAGCGCGGGGAAATTATCTTTCGACATGCCCACCAGCTTGTAATTGCGGCGGTCGCTGATGATGTGCACCCAATGATTTTCCAGCAGCTTGAATTTCACTTCGCCTTCGGGCAGCAAGCGCAGCAGTTCGAAAAGTTTCTTGGCGGGGATTGTTCCGGCGCCTTCTTTTTTTACTTTGGCGTCGCAGGAGGTGCGGATGCTGAGCTCGAGATCGGTGGCCGTGATGGTGAGGCGGCTGCCTTTCGCTTCCACCAGAAGATTCGAGAGGATGGGAATGGTGGTCTTGCGCTCGACGACGCCTTGCGTCAGTTCGAGTTCGTCGAGCAGGTCCGATCTTTTTACGCTGAATTCCATCTGAGGCGACCCTCGCAATTTTCGAGCTGATTTTTGCTGCGGCTACTGTACTGCTTTTCTTTAGGTATATAAATATATAAGAAAACCGTCGCCGCCGCCGCATCTGTGGATCCTTCGGAAAACGTTGCAAGTCGAATCGCGCAGTGCGATTGCGGCTGGCGGTGTGCTGTGCAACGGCGCACGGCGCAGAGGATAAGGCCGGCGAATCGCGGCGCCCGCGATGCGGCTGGCGGCGATGCACAGTTCATTCACAGGCAGCTCACAGGACACTCACAGGGCGTTCACAGACCACATACAGGCGAAGCACAGCGAACGCAAAGGGCACACATCGAGCAAGTTCGACGCGGGTGCACGAAAATCCACAGCAGGTGGGGAGACTGACAGTTTCCAAGGGATAAGTCTAACCAAATGAATCGAGTAACCTGTTGATTTTCTTGTTCAAATCTTTGTTGGTTTGGCGCTCCGTTTCGATTTTATTGATGGAATGCAGGACCGTGGTGTGATGCTTCCCGCCGAACTGGCGGCCGATTTCGGGAAGCGACGCGGAGGTGAGCTGCTTCACGACGAACATGGCCACCTGACGCGGCAACACGATCTGCCGGGAATTGCTGCGGACATTCAGATCCTGCGCGCGCAGGCCGAAGATTTCGCCGACGCGCTTCTGGATCTGCTCGATGGTGACCTTCTTTTCCTGGGTCTCGATAATATTTTTCAGGACTTGCTGCGCGGTGGAGAGATTTAGTTCCGCGCCGGTGAGCGAAGCGTAGGCCATCAGACGGATGAGCGCGCCTTCGAGCTCGCGAATATTGGACTTGATGGCGCGAGCGATGTACTCGGCGACTTCATCGGGAAGCTGAACGCGTTCGCTCTCCGCTTTTTTCTGCAGAATGGCAATTTTCGTTTCGAGATCGGGCAGTTGAATATCGGCGATCAAGCCCCATTCGAAGCGCGAACGCAAACGCTCTTCGATGGAGGAGATTTCCTTGGGAGGGCAATCAGAAGAGATGACGATTTGTTTCTGCTGATCGTAGAGCGCATTGAAGGTATGAAAGAATTCTTCCTGGGTGCGTTCGCGGGTGGCAATGAACTGGATGTCGTCCACCATCAGAACGTCCATATTGCGGAAGCGGTCGCGGAAGGCAGCCATGCGCTCGAAGCGGATGGAGGAAATCACTTCGTTCGTAAATTTTTCGGCGCTAACGTAGGTGAGCCGCATCGCCGGGTTTCTGCGCTTGAGTGTGTGGCCGATGGCCTGCATCAGGTGCGTCTTGCCCAGCCCCACACCGCCGTACAGGAAAAGCGGATTGTAAGATTTCGACGGCTGCTCAGCGACAGCCAAGGCCGCAGCATGCGCGAACTGGTTGGAAGCGCCGACGATGAACGACTCGAAGGTGTAACGCGGGTTGAGCTGATTGGCCACCGCGTCAAAATCCAGTTTGGCTTGGGGCGAGGCGGGCGCACTGATAGCGGCGGTGACGGGAGCTTCCGCTTCGACGCAAATAAAATCCAAATGCAGCTGTGGCTTGCCGATTTCGACCAGCACCGCTTTCAGCAACTCGCCGTAGGTCTCTGTGAGGCGCTTGCAGAACAGGCGCGTGGGAACACGAATGGTCAGACGATCATCTTCCGAGCGATCCAAGCGAGTGGGTCGAAACCAAGTTGCGAAGCTATGTGGATTAACGCGCCGCTCTGTATGTTGAAGAATCTTATCCCAAAGGTTCATCGAGCGAGTCAGCCCTTACCGCAATTTCCACCGATGTGGAAATGCTGTGGAAAAACGTCACCCATTCCGGCGGGTGTATTTTGGTCTGGTGGTTCAGGTACGATGAAGCAGCGACGCGTCCTGCGTCGCCAGCTCTAATGAATCCCCGTGCCCTACGCTCATCAGAGACGTGAGGCGGGATTCTGCCTAAATGGAACGTTGGTAGCAAGAGAAAACTTCGTGAGTACCAGGTGTGCTCTCCACAAACAATTCACAGGATTTCCACAATGACGAATTTTAATATTTCCACTTGTAAAAACTAAAATTCGCGAGACAGAGTTGCGTGAGAGTTGCAATATTTTTCTGGCGCACAATTTTTTGCGCGAAGCGGCGAATCGCATCCCAGGCAAAGGCAACGTCAACAACACCCGCCTAAAAAGCAAAAGCAGGCGGCCGCTACAAATGCAACGTCAGCCGCAAATTTAGTCGAGGCGGAAATTTACGCGGTCGATGGCGCGGGCGCGGCCGGTGGATTCGTCTACCTCAATTTGCACGGTATTCATTTGCACGTCGCCTTCGGCCACTGCGAATTTTGCGGGGAGCGCATCGAGGAAGCGCTGCACGATGGGCTTTTTCTCCATGCCGATGACGGAATCGTGCGGGCCGGTCATGCCCACGTCGGTGATATAGGCGGTGCCGCCGGGCAGTACGCGATTATCGGCGGTGGCGACGTGGGTGTGCGTGCCCAGCACGGCGGAAACTTTGCCGTCGAGATGCCAGCCCATCGCCTGCTTCTCGGACGTGGCTTCGGCGTGCATGTCCACGACGATCACTTTTACATCGGGAGGGAGCGCGGCGAGTTCGCGTTCGGCGGTGCGGAAGGGATCTTCGAGCGGCGCCATGAACGTGCGGCCTTGCAGATTCATCACAGCATAGGTGATGCCATTCTTGGTTTGGCCGACGTAGTGCCCTTTGCCCGGTGAACCGCTGGGAAAATTTGCGGGGCGAATCAGGCGCGGCTCATGTGGAAAAAAATCCAATATTTCCTTGCGGTCCCAAATGTGATTGCCGCCGGTGATGACTTCGGCCCCTGCTGCGAATATCTCTTCTGCGAGGCGCGGAGTGATGCCGAAGCCGGATGCAGAATTTTCACCGTTGGCGATGCACAGGTCTATGGAGCGTTGCGTGACGATGTCCGCGAGCCGGTCATGAACGATTTTGCGTCCGGGCGAGCCGACAATATCTCCGATAAAGAGAATCTTCATTCTGGAGGTTTCTCATTTCGAACTTCGAATGAACTGCGGATCTGTAGCTTTCTGACGTGGAGCGGTCCACTTCGCCGTGCGTTGCTAGGTCCTGAACCCCACGAATAGGTGGGTGCCCTGCGCCTGCTTTCAGGCTATCCACCAGCCGAAACCGATGGACGTGCACAAGGGCAGGACGACGCGGACTCCCTGGGATCCAGTGTTGGTTCAAAAGACCATCGCGACGTCACCTGCGTCGCAGGCCGGTTCCACGAAGTATTGTAGCAGGAAATATTGGCGGGGCGCGCGATCGGGCTTGAGAGGATGTGCGACGGCAAACGTGACGGCGAAGAAGTACCGCAGAGGCGCAGAGAAACCAACGGCACAGCTGCCCGGTTCGATGAAGCTGAACCGGCCGCTACAAAGGCAAAAAGAGCCGGCGGGACGCCGGCGCTACCCTTCGAACCGGCGCTCCCGGTTCTCAGGATGAATCGCCCGCCGCGGCGGGCGATTCAAAACAAGAACTTGAATCCCAGCTGGACGAGGCGGGGCGAGGTCGCGCCGATGACGTCGCCGAACGTTGAACTGTCAATATTTCCGTCAACGGCTTGCGGCCCGAAAAACTGGGCGTGGTTGAAAGCGTTGAACGCTTCGACGCGAAACTGGAGAGACTTCGCTTCGGTGAGGCGGACGTTTTTGAGCAGGGCCAGGTCGTAGTTGTCCATTCCTGGTCCATAGAAGAAGCGCCGCTTGGCGGTGCCGGGCGTGCCCAGGGCGTTCTCGGTCAATACGGCGGTATTGAAGTAAGCGTGGCCGTTACGAGGATTGGAATTCAGGTTGAGCGGGCCGCCGGTATAGTCCGGTTCATCCACGCCAAAATTATTGATGCCATTCGGTTCGGAGCCGAGCAGCGAGTTGTCGCCGAAATTCACCAGGGTCACCGGCAGGCCGCTGCTGAAATGGGTGATGCCGGAGAGTTCCCAGCCGCGCGTCCAGGCGTTTGAGGCACCGAAGAGCTTTTCGAAAGGAACCTGGTAGTTATAGCTCACAACAAAATTGTGTTTCACATCAAAGGCGGAGAGCGCTTTGCTAAGCGAGGGGTTCAGTGGATTGACCGCTTCGCCCAAGTTCGAAGATTGGTCTTGGGATTTGCTGAAGGTGTATCCGGCGAGCACGGTGAGGCGCCGGGTGGTGTGGCGCAGAGTGACTTGCAATGCGTTGTAGTTGGAATTGCCGACGGTCGCCTGATTGGCGTCGCTGCCAAAATTCGAACCGAGCGGACCGCGCGTGCCGTTAAACACTTTGCCCGTAGACGTGGTGTACGGCGTGTCTTCGCCGAACGGGCCACAAGGAGTTTGTCCTGGTGCGAGATTGGCAGGATTGCTCAAGAACAAGCAGAGTGCCGGATCGCCCGGATTCGCTTCCTCAAGCACGAGAAGCCGGTGGCCCCGCGTGCCGACGTAATTCAAACTCACGACGGTGTTGTTACCGAAGCCGCGCTCGAGCGAGAGCATGTAGTCCTCGGTGTAAGGCACGCGGTTGGTCGTTTCGTAGTTGGGAAGGCCGGTGATCGGCTCGAACTGCGACCAATCTATGTTTGAGTCGGGATTTTTCGCGCTGGAATTAAGCGGGGCGAGGGCGACCGGGAAAGTCTGGCCGAGATTCTGGCCGCTCGCCGCGGTGACGAAGGGCGTGGCGAAAAGCGGCGGAGCAGGGCTGGTGTAGGTGGTGCCGTAGGGGGCGTTCGCGCTCATCACGCCGATGGTGAGCGCTTCGATCGCGGTATAGAACATTCCGTAGCTCGCCCGGATGCTGGTCTTGCCGGGTCCGCCGAGAATTTTTGCGAGCAGGCCATCGCCCGCAACGTTGGGCGAATACGCCAACCCGATGCGCGGCGCAAAATCGCGATCGCCCGCAGGCGCAAGCGTGCGCGATACGCCCGGATCCGTGGGATAAAGGATGCCGGCCGGAGCGCCGGGGAAGACGACCGACTGTTCTCCTGGCACAAACGTGGCGATCTGGTTGTACTTCTCATACCAGGGCTCGATGCGGTCCCAGCGCAGGCCGTAGTTCAACGTCAGGCTCCCGTTGATGCGCCAACTATCCTGGCCGTAAAGACCGGAGTACTTGTTGCGACCGTAAAAGGGTTGCAGCTGGCTCTGGTTGTATTGGCTGGGAACCCCCAACAGGAAATCGGCGAAGTCGAGGCCGGTCTCGGTCCCAAAGAACAGGAAGCTGCCATTGAATTGCGCGATGGCGTTGACGTTCACCTGATCGTAATGGACTTCTCCGCCGAACTTCAGCGTGTGCGTTCCGATCACTTTGGAAAAATTGTCGAGCCATTGAAAAGTGTTGCCGGCTTGATTCAGCTCGTTGGTATTGGTGCCGATCGTGTAGCTGTTGAAGCCCACGCTTTCTACTCCTTCCGTTTTCGGCGCGAGCGGCACGATGCCGGGAGTTCCGGGGCCCACCTGGAAACCTTGCGAGGCCAGGCTCACTCCCACTCCACCCACCGGTTTGCCGAGGTCAACGGAGTTGCGCAGGTAGCTGAAATGCAATTCGTTCGCGGCAGAGGTGCCGAGCGCCTTGGTGAAGCCCAGATCGAGCAATTGCGCGCGGCCGGTGTAGAGCGCGTTGAAGCCGGGAACGTTTGCGCCGCCTTGCGCGACGGGGTAGGGATTGTTCTGCGACCAATCGTCGAGAAAGTAGTAGGCGGAGAGCAAGCCGAAGCGCGTATTGGCGTCGAGGCGGTAGGCGCCTTTGTCGTCGCGTAACGTTTGATTGAAAGCCGAGGTGGAAAACGTGCCGTTGGAATTGTTGGGCGCGGGGATGTGTTGCAGGAGGCTGGTCCCCGGCGCAATCCAGGCGGATGTCGGGACAGTGGCGTTCGGAAAGACGCAGCCGGTTACCCGATTATTGCTCGAGCAGGGTCCGCCTGCCGGATGTTGCTGCGTGGGCCCGCTGAAGTAATACGGCTCGCCGGGCTGGACGGTGTAGCCTAATTTACTCGAAAGAGTTGTGGCGACGTTCGGCCCGCTTACGACGCAAGGAATTTCCAGCGACGGCGCCGCCACGCCGCAGAAACCCAGCGGATTGAAGCCGCTGGAATTCAGCGGGAGATCCGAAAAATTGCCGGTGGTGCGGTCCTGTACGGACGGCACGGGAATCTGGCCCGTGTCCACACCCTGTGTCGAACGGGTGCCTTGATAATCGGTGAAAAAGAAAATTTTATTTTTGCGGATGGGGCCACCGACGGTGCCGCCGAATTGATTTTGATCGAAGGCGCCGCGCGTGGGGGAAAAGTAGTTGCGCGCGTCAAGATTTGTATTGCGAAGGAATTCGAAAAGATCGCCGTGGAAGGCGTTGGTCCCGGACTTGGTGACGACGTTGATCTGCCCGCCGCTGAACTCGCCGTACTCGGCGTCGAAATTGCTCGTGAGAATACGAAACTCGGCGATGGAATCGAGATTGGGAATGATGGCCGCCCCCATGTTGACATCTTCTTCGACGTCGCTGCCATTCACGATGAAGGCGTTGGCAAATTCGCGTTGCCCGTTGATCGAAATCGTTCCGGGATTCAGATCGCCGGAAGGGGAAAGCACGCTGGCGCCGACGTCCCGCACGGTGCCAGAGGTGATGGATGTGACCGGAGCGACTCCCGGCTGAAGCGCGAGTAAATCGGTGTAGCTGCGACCATTGAGCGGCACGGCGGTCATCTGCGTTCCAGTGACGACCTCGCCGATTTGCGTGCTAGTGGTGTCCACGTGCAGCTGGGTATCAGCGACAGTAACGGCGTCGGACCTGGCGCCCACTTGCAGAACTGCGTCAATCGTCAATGCGCTGTTGGCATCGAGGACGATTCCGGTGCGCTGATAGGGCCGGAAGCCGGTCGCTGATACTTGCAGATTGTAGCGGCCGACCTGGACATTCAGGAAGGAATAGGCGCCATTGTCGTCGGCGGTGAGAATCTGACGCACACCGGTTTCTGCATTCGTGATGGAGACGGATGCTTTGGGAACGACGGCGCCGCTGGAATCTTTCACGGTGCCGGAGATGCGCCCGCCGACGCCTGCTCTGACGACGCTCGCTAGTGGGAATAAAGCGACGAAGAGCAACAGAATACGAGCGAAAGAGCGGGGAGCGGCGCGAAGCACAAATCTCCTAGTTGCAAATGATTATCAACTGGAAGGGGAGTGTAGGCCAGTTGCAAATGTGTGTCAACTGGAGTTTTGTAAGAATTTGATGACAATCCACCGCGGCGCTGGCCGGTACAGCTGCGAAAACGCACTGGGAGAAGCCCCACCCTTCAGAAAATCGAAGGGTGGGGTACCCTCTCAGTGATTTAGACGCGAGGTAATTCGTGTGTAGCGGTTAGCTAGAAGTGGAAGCCGATTTCTCCCGTCACGGTTCGCGGCGTGACGTAATGCGTTCCGCTGAACGTGGACAGGAAGTTGTAGAGCACATAGTTGTTGGCCAAATTGATTACCTCCACGCGAGCACTCCACTTGTAACGATCACCGTGAAAGAGATTGTCGTGGCCCACAGCCAGATCAAACAGATTACGCTGTTGGATTCGCGGCGGATTGTGGTCATCATTTTCCTTGTTTGGCCCCGGCACGGAAATGAGCGTGGAGCTGAACTGCAGAGCGGGGCAGGTACCTCCTGGAATCGGGATACCGGCTGGATTTGCCGCAGAGGGCGGCGTAGCGCGCACGCCGTTGCAGGTGAACCCGGCCGCGAACTCCTGGTCGGCGCTCAAGGGAACGCTGCCCACGTTTGACGCTACGAGAGAGATCGAGCCGTTGCCGGGGGTAGTGCCTAGACTGCCCGGGCAAGTGTTGAACGATTCGATCCCGAAGCAGGGCGTCGCGCCGGCCACCAGCCCGCTGTCATACCGCCAATTGAAGGCCACCCATGGGTATTTCTTCCAAGGCTGATATTGCAAGTGGGTTGTTTCGTTGAAATGTTCGTCGTGGTCAATGCGAAAAACGCCCGTAGGCGCCGTGGGATTTGCTCCGGCTCCGGCCTCCTGCGGGGTAAAGAACCGGGCAGCCACGCTGGACATTACGATGAAAGCCGTCAAACCGTGGTAATCCGGCACTGATGCGCGGATCGCGAATCCAGGGATCTTGGACCGGGCCCACTCGATCGGGAAAGTAATTGGCGTGTTACCGAGAACACTGAAATCGTAGGCGTTATGGGTGTACTTCCAGATGTATTCACCGTCGAGAACTAAGTACTTCCCAAACGCTTGTTGCAGGCCGGCGTGAAATTCATTGCGATACCCGGGCGCGATCGGATTTGTGGAATTTCCCGCACATCCGAGCAAAGGGTTCAGCACACCGCTGGTGCACCCAATGCTGGAAAGCACGAGATTTTCGTTGAATGGAGATTCAAGAGTCCGTGCGTAGGAAACACGAAGGACGGTGTTGGTCTGCTTGATGTTGTAGGCGACTCCGAGACGAGGCTCCGCTTGGCCGGAGGTGGTTAAACCGTTGTACTTGTCGCCGCGGATACCCAAATTGAACGACCAGTTTTTCCACGTGATCGTATCCTGGACGTACAGCGCCAGTTCCTTAACGTCTGTATGCAGAGGAAATGATGCAGCCGTCGAGAATAGACTTCCTCCACGCGTCAGGTCGAAGGGCAGCAAGGTCGGATTGAATAGGGGATACAGAGATGTGCTTAAAAACCCATTGGCGGGGTCGCCCGGGGCGTTGGGATTACCAGCCACATTTTGCTGAAGCCCCGCGGCCGCGCACTGGCTGGTACTTGTGAACCCCTGCACCGGGGCGAATGGGTAAAAAGCATCGGTTACAGGATTCGTATTCGGACCCAGGCAAGGCGCGTTGAACGTAGGATCGACAATGCCAAGTTGATCCTTCTCGGTTAGAAAAGTCTGTTCGTACACAATCCCTGCCTTCACGTTGTTGATGCCGTGCACATACGAAATTTCTGAATGGACGCCGGCGTTTGTCAGGGTGCGATCCTGGGTGACGGTTTCCCTCTGAAGGCTGAACGGCCCGAGGTCCGCGAACGGATTGTCGCTTGGGTAGTAGTTATATGTATCGCTGCGAACAAAGGCGCCGAGAGTAAGGACGGTGTTGGAGTTGATCAGGTGCGTCCAGCTCGGGGCGATGTTGAATGTGCCGATCTTCGAGCGCTGATCCTGCACACCGACGGGTTGACCACACGCTGCGAGAGTGCAACCCGAGGCCGCGGAAGGAGCAAGCCCGCCATTGTTAACGACGACGCCAAACCACGGCGAAGCGAACTGCGCGTCGAACGAATTGGGCGTCTGAAACCAGGAACGCGTGTATAGGGCGTTAAGATGGATCGAGTCTGCAGGCGAGATCTGGTAATCCACACGATCGAAAATATTTTCCTCGTTGCCTTTGTCGTGCATCACGGTGAATTCCGGAGGATCCAGGAATCGGCCGCTGTTCAGTCCGTTTGCGGAGATGAAATTGCCCCATTTCTGATTGCCGTAGGCTAGGTCGAAACCCGCGTTGGACGTGCCGAATGAGCCGTAGGAACCGAAGATGGTGCCGTGAGGGGTGGTAACGCCCAAACCCGAGCGCGTGGTGGCCTGGATCACGACGCTGGTCTTGCCACCGAATTCGGCGGGCGGCGCCCCAGAAATCACTTCCAGTGATTGCACCGCATCCACGGGAAGCTGGTTTGAAAAGACTTTGCTCTGCTGATCGGTGATAGGCTGGCCGTCCACGGAAAATGAGTTCTCCGCGTGGTCGCCAAGTCCATGAAACAAGCCGTTCGAGTCTGCGGCAATTCCCGGCGTTGACAGCGTGACGAGAGAGCTCAGCGATGACGAGGAGCTTTCCAGAGGTAGCTTGTCGAACAGGGCGCGGTCCACGTCGGTGTGGAAGGTCGGCTCGTTCTCGAGCAGATCGCTGCCGCCTTCGACCGTCACCGTGCTGGAGCTGCCGGCTACAGTCAAACTGATTTTCACCGAGAGGGGCACCGAGGATCGGACGTCAACGTCCTGCGCGTAGGGTCCAAATCCCTGGGCCGTCACGGACAAGTGATAGGGATTGAAGGGCACGTTCGGGAAACTGAAGTTACCGGAACTGTCGGTCGTGGTGGAACGCTCGTACTGGCTGACGGGGTTGTGTATGGTAACGGTCGCGCCAGCGACGACAGCACCTGACGGATCCGTAACAGTTCCAGTAACCCCGGCCGAGTTACCCGTCTGCGCCATGCTTGCGGGTACGCCAATCAATAAAGCCACTAAGAAAAGCAAGACCCCCAGAAATGCCTTTACGAATCTCATAAATGAATCTCCCTTGATAAATGGCGGCCTGTGCGCTGCACAGCGCCGACCGCGGATAAAACGAAAATTAAATGTGGAATTCGACGCTTGCCGCCATGAACACGGCACGCGTTAAGGGATTACGAATTTTTGGGTTGAGGAATTAAACAGGAGGCGCGCGAGGGATTCGATGACTGCAAACCGGGTCGAGACTGAGCTTTTGATCTTCGGCGACCGCAAACCGCGCGACCGTGACGGGCGACTGCAGTTCCATCTGCGCCGCGGGCTGCGGTACGGCGACGTGCCCGGTGTGGCAGACCTGGCAATGCTGTTCGTCAGAGGAGTGCCCATGCCAGTGCCCAGCAGCCTGGATGGCAAAGAGGCCCACGGAAAGAATCAGGGCCACCGCCAGCAGTCGTAGGGCGATTCGCTTGGACATAAAAAGCTGTAGGACCCCCGCCAAGTATCATACCTCTGATGCGTCTTCGGACGGATTCGTTCCATAAAATATGTCAATTCGCCAATGCCCAAGGACGGGCGGAATAGGGGGGTAATACTCCACTTGTCCTATATACTATACTGGGGTATACTAATAGCAACTATGGCCCATACCTCCAAAGACAAAGAAAAGCTTCTGAAACGCGTGCGCCGGATTCGCGGGCAGGTGGAAGCAATTGAGCGCGCCCTGGCATCCGAGCAGGAATGCGGCGGCGTGCTGCAATTGATGGCGGCTTGCCGCGGGGCGCTGAACGGCCTGATGGCCGAAGTGATGGAAGGGCACGTGCGATTTCACGTGCTGGATCCGGAGAAGGGCAAGGACTCGCCGCAGGGACAAGCGGCCGAGGAGCTGATTGATATTGTTCGGGCTTATTTGAAGTGAATTGACGGCGCCAATCTCCGGGGATGCGGCGACCAAGGAACTAATCATGAACCAGACGAATTTGACCGACGCAGAAGCACCGAGGATTGCTGGGTCGCATCCAGTGAGCGGTTCGGCTGAACACGGCAGTCACGAAGACGAGCACGAAAATCCCTTGAACTCGCGCGAAATCAGCCGCGTGCTCTTCACCGCGGCAGCGGCCGGGGCCATCTGGTTTCTAGGCGGCGCGCGGAATCCTTATATCACCGCGGTTGGCGTGATTGGCGCCATTATTGGCGGATTTCCCATATTTCACGAAGCGTACGAGAACATCACGCAGCGGCGCATGACCATGGAACTCTCGATGGCCATCGCCATCGTCGCAGCGCTCGCGATTCGTGAAATATTCACGGCGCTGATCATCACGCTCTTTGTTTTGGTCGCGGAGATCCTGGAAGGCCTCACGGTCGGCCGGGGTCGTCGAGCAATTCAACATTTGATCGAACTGCTGCCGAGCACAGCAACCGTGCGGCGAAGCGGAACCTGGAATGATCTAGACATTCGGGAAGTGGCAATCAACGATGAAGTGCTGGTCCGGCCAGGCGGGCGTATTCCGGTAGACGGGAAGGTTATTGGAGGACATTCCTTCGTGGACCAAGCGCCCATCACGGGCGAATCCATGCCAGTTGAAAAACATTCGGGCGCCATTGTCTACGCGGGCACGATCAATCAATCTGGAGCGCTGGAAATTCGCGTCGAGCGCGTGGGCCGCGACACAACCTTCGGCAAGATTATCGAGGCTGTAGAGATCGCGGAGAAGTCGCGAGCACCGATTCAAGGAATCGCAGACCGGCTTGCGGGCTACCTGGTTTATTTTGCGTTGAGCGCGGCGGTGCTGACTTTTCTGCTCACCCACAACATTCGTTCGACGATTTCCGTGATCATCGTGGCTGGAGCTTGCGGCATCGCGGCGGGGACGCCGCTGGCGATTCTGGGCTCCATCGGCCGCGCAGCCCAAGAGGGCGCCATCATCAAAGGCGGGTTGTATCTGGAAAAGCTTTGGGAAGTGAATACCATACTGCTCGATAAGACCGGGACGCTGACTTATGGAACACCTGAACTTCTGGAAGTTTGCCCGGCCCGGGATGTTCCCGCTGCACTTTTGCTGAAATCCGCCGCGATTGCTGAATCTCGCTCAGAACACCCCATCGCCAAAGCTATCGTGAGGAAAGCGGTGCAATTGGGAATCCCATACGAAGATCCTGGCCAATTCGAATACACCCCGGGCCAGGGAATTATCGCCAGCAGCGGCGGTGACGAGATTATTGTGGGGAAACGGCAATTCTTGCTGGAGCGACGCGTGCAATGCGATCCGCCGAACAGCGGAACTGCGGGCTCGGAGATTTTTGTGGCTCGCGCTGGGCGATTTCTGGGGACGTTGCAGGTCGCGGATACGCTTCGGCCCGAGGCGAGAGGCGCGATGCAATCTCTGAAGTCCATGCGTTTGAGGACGGTGCTGCTGACGGGCGACGCGAAGATGGTGGCGGAAGATGTCGGCGGGAAACTAGGCGTAGATGAAATTGTTGCCGGGCTTTTGCCAGAGGATAAGTTGCGCTACGTGCAAAAGATGATCGAGAAGGGCCACAAAGTGGCGATGGTCGGAGACGGTATCAATGACGCTCCGGCATTGATGCAAGCGTCGGTTGGTGTGGCCATGGGATCTGGAACAGACGTTGCGCGCGAGAGCGCCGACGTTGTGCTGATTGGCAACGACCTATCGAAGCTGGTTGAAACGCTGCAAACGGCACGACGCTGCCGCAGCACGATCATGCAGAACTTCGTGGGAACGCTGGTGGTGGACACGATCGGTGTGGGCCTCGCGGCGTTTGGGTATTTGAATCCGCTGCTGGCCGCTTTCATTCACGTCTCGTCCGAAATGGCATTCATATTGAACTCCGCCAGATTGCTCCCGCCGGTG
Organism: uncultured Acidobacteriota bacterium; assembly: GCA_963786205.1. GTDB lineage: Bacteria > Acidobacteriota > Terriglobia > Acidiferrales > UBA7541 > Palsa-295. The sequence goes on along the minus strand of CAWAYG010000004.1, from coordinate 215,386 downwards.
TCGTCCGCCACTCAATTCGTCCACGGAATTCTTTCACAAACACCTACCGGTGTAAACGAATCGAGATTAGGCGATTTTCTTCGCGCCAGTGAAACTCACACCTGCAAGACGTCGCCTTCGCGGGCGACCATCTTGTAAAGCACGGGGCTGACGATGCGGCCGAGGAGCAGACGCGAGACCAGGCCGGCCACGATTACGATGGCGAAAGGTTTCTGCGAATCGGAGCCGATGCCCGTAGAAAGCGCCGCGGGCAGCAATCCAAGGCAGGCTACCAGAGCCGTCATCATGATCGGCCGAAAGCGGACGAGCGACGCGTCATAGGTGGCTTTTTCGATGCCAAGCCCTTCGATGCGAAGCTTATTGATGTACGAGACGTCAATGACCGCGGTTTCCACGGAGACGCCCATCAGCACGAGCAGCCCGAGCAGCGAAGAGACGCTGAACGGCGTATGCGTGAGCTTCAGCGCGAGCAACGCTCCTACCGGCTCGGTCAAAATCACGCTGAGAACGACCGTGACCGGAAACTTCAGGTTGCCGTAGAGTGCGAAAAGGATCATGAAGATGAGCAGCACGGTGAGCGGCGCGACGACGGAGACCTGGCTCATCGCGTTGATGAATTCGCTGTATTCGCCGCCCCAGGCCAGGCGATAGCCCGCCGGCAATGATTTATTTACGTCCGCGATGGCGCGCTTGCCTTCTTCGACGGCGCCGGCGAGATCGCGGCCTTCGATGCTGTACTGCACGCCGATGTAACGCGAATTATTTTCGCGATAAATGAAGGAGGCGCCGTTGCCTTCGCGTATATCCGCAAGCTCGCTGAGAGGAATCTGCTGGCCGGTGGGCGTGCCGACGAGCAAGTTCGCGATCTGCTGCGCGTTCTCGCGGAACTCCGGCTTCATGCGCACGACGAGATCGAATAATTTTTCACCCTGAATCACTTGCGTCGCGGCCTGGCCGCCCACGGCTGCTTGCACCACCCCTTCCACGTCGGCCACGTTGATACCGTAGCGCGCGATCTTGTCGCGATCCACTTGCACGATCAGGCTGGGCTGGCCCAATTCGCGCACGACGGTCAATTCGGTAAAACCGCGGATTTGTGAAAGCCGCCGCTTGATTTCCAGGGCTTTTTCCTGCAGGACGTTCAGGTCCGCGCCATACACTTTCACCGCCAGCGCACTCTTCAGGCCGGTGAGGGCTTCGTCTACGGCATCTTCTGCGGGCTGAGTGTAATTGAAAATAATTCCCGGGAATGCGGTGAGCTGCTTCTGCAGGTCCTCGATCAGCTCCGCTTTGTTGTGGACGTTGCCGGATTTCCAGATCGCGTCGTCGTACGGTTTCAGTCCCACGTAAAATTCGCAATTGAAAAAGCCGGTGGGGTCGGTGCCGTCATCGGGACGGCCGAGTTCGGAGCCGACGTCGGTAACCATCGGGTATTTGGCGAGAATGGTGCGGATCTGGGGCGCGACTTTGGCCGCTTCTTCGTAGGAAATCGTGTAAGGCATGGTCGCGCGGACCCACAGCGCGCCTTCATCGAGGTGCGGCATGAACTCGCCGCCGATGAAGGGGATCAACAGGAGAGTGACGCCGAAAATTATGGTGGCAATCAGCATGGTGAGCCACGGACGTTCCAGGCACCACTTCAGTTCCGAGCCGTACTCGTTCTTGATCCATTCGAAGGGCTTGTTGCGGGGCTCGCGGACGCCTTTCTTGAACCAGTAGGAACACATGACCGGCACGAAGGTGAGCGTGAGAATCAGCGCGCCGACCAGGGCGATGGACATGGTGTCCGCCATCGGGTGGAACAACTTTCCTGAAGGGCCGCTGAGCGCGTAGATGGGAATGTAGCCCGCGATGATGATGGCAACGGAATAGAAGATGGGGCGGTCCACATCCCTGGCGGCAGCGAGAATCACTTCGTGCAAGTCGTATTTCTGGCCTTCGCGGAGTCCCAGCTCGCGATAGATGTTTTCCACCATCACTAGCGTACCGTCAATGATGATGCCGAAATCAATCGCGCCGATGGAGAGCAAGTTCGCAGCGACGCCGCGCGCGTGCAGAAAAATGAAAGAGAAAAGCAGGGCAACCGGAATTGTGAGCGCCACAATCACGGCCGCGCGCACGTTCACCAGAAAGAAGATCAGCACGATCAGGACCAGCGTCATCCCGACCAGCATGTTTTTTTCCACGGTATTAATGGTCAGACTCACCAGGTCGCTGCGGTCGTAATAAGGCAGGACTTTCACATCGGGCGGCAGAATGTGCTCGTTCAGTTCTTTGGTCTTGGCTTCGACGCCTTTCAGAACGTTTTGCGTCTGGTCGCCGCGCAGCATCATGATGACGCCTTCGACGGCGTCGTCATTCTTGTTGAATCCGAATTGTCCCAGGCGCGGCGCGTGGCCGATGGTGACTTCGCCGACATCTCGTATGCGCACCGGCACGCCATTCTGCGACCCGATGATCACGCTGCCAATGTCCTGCACGTCTTTGATCAGTCCCAGGCCGCGCACGTAATAAAATTGGCCGCCCTGCGGATAAAATCCGCCGCCGGTGTTGGCGTTGTTCACGGAAAGCTGCTGGATCACCTGCGGCACGGTGATGTGATAGCCGTAAAGCCGCGCGGGATCGAGGAGCACCTGGTATTGCATCACTGTGCCACCGAAGCCGGAATCATCGGCGACGCCGCGCACTTGCTTGTACTCGCGCTCGATCACCCAATCTTCAAAAGTTTTTAGTTCCTGCGGCGAGCGATCGGGGCTTTGCAAGACGTAGCGGTACACCAGACCCGACGGGCTGGAAAGAGGCGCGAGCCCAGGAGTGACGCCAGTGGGATAGGTGACCTCGCTCAGCCGCTGGAAGACGACCTGGCGCGCGAAATAATCGTCCGTGTCTTCATCGAACGTCAGAATTACATCCGACAGGCCGTAGAGCGAGATGGAGCGCTGGATTTCCATCTTCGGCACGCCGTTCATTTCCACTTCGGTGGGCAGCGTTACCAGGCGCTCGACTTCTTCCGCGGCGTGCCCCGGCCACTGGGTGATTACTTCCACCATGGGCGGTGAAAGATCCGGGTATGCGTCCACCGGCATACGCTGGAAGGAAACCGCGCCACCGATGGCGATAAACAAGACCAGCATCAGCACCAGGAACCGCTGTTGCAGCGCGAATTGTACGATGCGGTGAATCATGCGAGATGGGCCGCGTTAGTGCTGGAATGAATTGGCGAACTGCAGGAACAGACTGCCATCACCGACGACTTTGTCGCCGGGGCTCAAGCCCTTCAGAATTTGCGTCTTTCCGGCTTGGCTTTGGCCGATTTCCACTGACCTGCGGCCGAACTGATTGGAGCCTGTGGCTACATAAACGAACGGCTGATTCTCATCGTCGCGCAGCACGGAGGCATCCGGCACGGCGATGGCGTTCTGTTCGACACCCGCATTCACCGTGGCGGTTACGTACATGTTGTTCTTGAGTTTTTCGCCGGGATTTTCGACGACGATGCGCGCCTGCAGCGTGCGTGTATTGGGATCGAGCGCCGGCGAGATGAACGAAATCTTGCCCTGGAATTTGTCGGGATACGAATCGGTCTGCACCGCGACCTGATCGCCCACATGCACGGCGGCCATATCACTCTGATAGACGTTGGCCAGGACCCACACCGAGCTCATATCTGAAATGATGAACGCCTGGGTGGCGCCGGCTTGCAATAACTGGCCGGGAGCGACGTCGCGCTCGACAATTTCTCCGCCGATGGGCGCGAGCAGCGGGATTTCCGCCGACGACGGCGCTTTTTCCAAATCGTCGGGGTTGGGAATTCCCAGAATTTTCAATCCCAGCAGCGCCGCGTTCAAATCTGCCTGCGCCTGAATGCGATCGGATTCCGCCTGCAGCAAATCGCGTTCGGCGATGGCGTGGTGTGCGTAGAGATCCTGGGCGCGCGCGTAATTCTTGTCCGTCACGCGCAGGGTATCGCGCGCTTTCAAATATGCCGCGTAGAGCAGCGAGTAATCCGGGCTGCTCACTTCCAAAAGCGATTGGCCTTTCTTCACGCGTTCGCCCGGGACTACCAGGATCCGGCTCACTGGGCCGCCGACCTGAGTGATCACCGGCACTGTGTTAAATGCGTTGTAAGCCACCGCGCCGGTGAGGCGCAGGACGCGCAGGAGTTTCACTGGCTCGACGGTGACGACCTGCACGTGAGACATCTGGTTCTGCGGAATCGTAAACAGTTCGGGAGTTTCGCTCTTCGATCCCTTGGCGCTGTAGGACGTCATTTGATTCGCGCGTTCGTCGGAGCTGCAGCCTGCGAGACAGGCAGCGGCCATCGCCGCTGCAGCCGCGTATAAGCTCGCGCGCGTCAGCAGAGAGCTGGAGCCGCATCGGAAAGTCTGGCTGCTCATGGCAGGCTCCTGGTTCCCACAGCTTCGCGCAGTTGCTCGACCGCGGTGAGATAGGCCGCGAGCGATTGCCGGTAGGAAAGTTGCACAGCGCGATAGCTGCGCTCGGCGTCGAGATAGTCGAGCAGGCTGGCAGCGCCGCGCTTGTAGGAATACTTGGTGATGTCGCGAGACTGCTGCGCGGCATCCAGATAGCCGCCGCGGAATTGCGTGACTACCAGATCGTTTTCGCGCACGCCTTCGTAAGCTGTGAGCACGTCGCTCATTACCTGATCGCTGGCGGCCAGCTGCAGTTCCTGCGCCTGATTGATCACGTAGTTGGTGCGCGCGATTTCGCCCTGGTTGCGATTGAAGATGGGAAGTTGGAAGCTGCCGAACAAGGAGACCGTATTGTTATCGCTCACGTGGTCGTAATTCGCGGTCCCGGTTACGTCCACCTTGCCGTTGGCCTTGGCCAATTCATACTGGCTCTTGGCCGCGGTGACGCCTTGCTGCGCGGCACGAAAATCCGGGCGATTCTGCAGCGCCTTGGCTTGCAGATCCTCGAGTTTCATCTGCACGGGGATGTAATCGAAGTCGCTGGTAACGTCGAAATCTTCCGGCACGGTCTCGTATCCCAGGAACTGCCGCAAACCGACCAGCGCCTGCACTTTGGCGAGTTGAGCCTGGGCAACATCCTGCTGAAATTGCAGCAACTGCAACTTGATCTTCAGAAAATCGCCTTCGCTGATGTCGCCAGCGTTGTAGCGGGCTTGGCTGATGTCCACCGTGTTCTGAAAACTTTTCATGTCTTGCAACGCGAGATCGAGCGTGGATTCGGCGAGTTGCACGCTCACGAATTGCGAGGCAACGTTGAAGGTGAGCGTGCGCTCGTTGTCCGTGACCAGCGATTTGGACTGCGCGGTGACGTCTTGCGCGGCTTGCAGGCGGTGCTGCCGTTTCTTGCCGCGTTCGAACAGGTACGCGATGCCTAGATCGAATTGCACGGTTTCGTTAAGGTAGTCCGCGGTGAAATTATTGGGCTGAAAAATCGGAAGGAATTGCGCATCCGCGGTGAAGACGGGGTTGGGCCGCAGGTTTGCGGTGATCTCCAGCGCCTGGTCCTGCTGAATGGTGGTGCGCGCCGCTTTCAAATTGTGGTTGTGCTGCAGCGCCATCTGGATGGCTTGGTCCATGCTGATGCGCACGGCGCCGTGCACCTGCCCCGACGGAGTATTTTGCGGCGCAGTTTGCGGCATGGTGTTCTGCGGCGCGGCGGGCGGCGGTGGAGGCGACGCCTGCGCAGCGGCCGCGGATGCAAAACACACCACGAGTGCAGGAATGGCGAATAGCACGGTTTTAGCGGGCATAGTCTTCAACCTCTAAAGAAAAAAAGTAGTGGGATCGGCTTGCTGGTAGCGCCATAGAGTCGACTAAAGGTTAGACGGCGGGTGGAGCGCGTGCGGGAAGGCGTGGCGCGACGGGCGAGGGTGCAAATCCGGGTCGCTGGAACTCGATTCGCACGCCGACCTGGGCCAACGATGGTGCGCGATGGTTCGGCCGCGGATGGTCAATCGATTGGTGGCTCAGATGGCAAATCGAGCAATTTGCGTCGGGTCCGGCATGATGATGTGAGACGCTGCCCAACACCATCACCAGCATCAGCAGCGCGAGCAGCGCTACTGGAACGACAAGATCTCGAACTGATCTGCGTTTATGCACGTGGCGAAGGTCGGCAAAACACCTAGGGCCAATCATATACGGAGATGGCCGTAAGGTGCTAACGGGTTGCGCAGGGAGCACTCGAAACCTAAAGCTCGCGCGCAATTACGTCCCGGAATCAGCTCGAAGGGATTTTCCCCCGGCTAATTCGTCTGTTCGAGCGCCTTTTCCACCATGGACACGCATTTTTCCACGCGCTTGCGCAACGGGCCTTCGATTTCCTGCTGGCGTTTGCGCAGCGTGAAGGACTCATCAGCGATATTCAGCGCCGCAAGCACCGCGACCTTCAGCGAATCCACCATATGCGTGGCTTCCGCGACGGAACGCATCTTGCCGTCCACATAGGCCGCCAGTTCCTTCAGATATTCCTCGTTGTCTTCCGCGTTGACGTTGTAACTCTGATCGTAAATCTCGATTTTCACGGTCCACTCCCTTGCTGAGCCAGGAACATTGTCAGCCATTGCGTGCGCCCGCGCAACGGGCTTATGCGCGTGGGCCGGTGCTTTCGCTTCGATTATCAGGAAGCCACGCGCGATTGCTGCATTTCCGCAACCAGGCGCCGGATGAGTTCTGCGGCGGGCAGGGCGCGCGCACGCGTGACGCCTTGGCCGGCGAAGAGCGAGAGATAACCGGCTTCTCCCAGCTTCGCGGCGGCGTTGCGCATCGGGCGGGTCAAGGCATTCTGCAGGGGGAACGGCAGGATTACTTTTTCTTTTCCTTCGAGCTTGGAGATGAACGTATTCAGGAGTGCGCGCGCGGGCCGGCCTGAAAAAGCCCGCGTAATGACGGTGGCGTCCGTGCGAGCGGCGAGAATGGCGCTGCGGTAAGCCTCAGGGGTGCCCGCTTCGGGGCACGTGAGGAATGCGGTGCCGAGTTGAGCAGCGGAGGCGCCCCGGGTGAACGCTTGCGCGATGTCTCGCCCGTCCATCAGACCGCCGGAAGCAATGATTGGCACGGATACTCCCGCACGGAGCGATTGCACTAGCTCGAGAGTCGGAATCATCGCGCTCTCGAATGGGCCGGCGAAGGTGCCGCGGTGCGAGCCGGCCTCTGCGCCCTGCGCGACGATGGCTGTGACGCCGCTTGCCTCCAACATTTTTCCTTCTTCGAGCGTGGTAGCTGTGCCGAAGATTGCGATGCCCGCTGCTTTGAGGCGCGCTATCGTGTGAGGATCGGGAATGCCTAACGTGAAACTGAAAACCGCTGGATGAGCTTCCAGGACCGCCTGCAACTGCTCTGCGAAAGGATTCACAGGCCACGCCGGCAGCCCGGGTGGAGGCAAGTGAAGCGCTTCGTGAATTTCGGCGAGCAATGCGAGCATCGGAGCGGCGTCAACGGGCGATTCGAGCGCATATCCACCCGCGAAAAGATTCACGTTGAAAGGTTTGTCCGTGAGCGCGCGGACCTTTTGCATATCTGCGGTGATTTGCTCGGGCGTGCTGTAGGCGGAACCGAGCGAACCCAGGGCGCCGGCATTGCACACCGCCGCAACTAGCTCGGGAGTCGACGGACCTCCGGCCATCGGAGCCTGGATGATGGGATGCGGGATTCCGAGATCGCGTAAGAGATCGCTTTGGGTCATACGAATTACTCGCTCCGGCGATTCGTGAGGCTGTGTTGCTACGCGTCGGCGCGCGGTTCGCCCGATTAATTCGCGCGGAGGGTGGCGCCGAGTTTCTCCTGCAGCGCGGCGACGATGCGCGCGGAGTAATCGTTGAGTTGCGCGTCAGTGAACGTGGCTTGCGCGCTTTGAAATTTCACGCGGATCATTAGTGAGAATTTTCCGGCCGGAACTTGGCCGCCGCGGAACAGGTCGGCGGCTTCAATGCTTTCAAGTTCGGCGATTCCAAGCGACCGGATGGCTTGCTCGACTAACAAAAAGGAAGCTCCGTCCTCAAGCATGAGCGAGAAATCGCGTTCGACCGCAGGAAATCGAGGCAAAGGTTTGAAACGCCGCGCCGCGTCCGCCGCTTCGACGCCGATGACAAGCGGCTCGAGCTTCAATTCCGCAACAAGAACGTCCTGACGGAATTTGTATATGTCCGCGATGCGCTTAGGGAGCTGCCCGGCTATTCCGAAGACCTCCCCTCCTCGTAGATCGATGATGTTGGATCCTTTTGCTCCCGCGCTTTTAATAAGGAAGCCGGCTTTCGCGCCTTCTCGACAGAGGGCCAACTGACCACGACGAGTAGCGTCAAGCCAACCAGCTCCGCCGGGCTGCCAAACAAATCCCCCCGCAAGCTCGCCGATACGATCGAGATCGCCTTTCAAATCCGCGAAGCTGAATTCGCGTGCGGCTTCGTAAATGGTTTTTTCTTGCGCCATGCCGGTGGCGCCGAGCGTCAGCACTTGTGTTTCCACCGGCTCGCCATCGCGCAGCTCGTAGGTCTTGCCGATTTCGAAGAGGCGCAAATTGCGCTGGCCGTGATTCAGATTCCACTCGAGCGCGCGCAGCATGCTGACGATGCCCGTCGAACGCATCACCGAAGCATCTTCCGCGAGGGGATTGCCGATCACCGCGGGCGCCAGATTTTCCGAGCGGAAAAGCTCGTTGCGCTGCGTATCCACAATCGGGATTTCCACGATTTCCTGGTAGCCCAGCGCGATGATGCGTTCGCGCAAGCGATCCTGCGCCTCGGCGTGCGGCAAACGGTGCGCGGGAAGTTTTGCGGGCGGCAGGCGTGCGGGAAATTTGTCGTAGCCGTAATGTCGCGCCACTTCTTCGATCAGGTCAATGCCGCGCGTCACATCCTGCCGCCAGGAAGCTTGCCGGCATTCCCACACGGCGGCGATGGAGCCGTCGCTGCCGCGATTCACGTCCACGCGCACGGGCTGAAATCCCAGCGCGCTGAGGATCGCTTCCACGTCGCGGTCCGGAACGTCCGCGCCCATCACGCGCAGCAGCTCCTGGCGCGAAAGCTCGATTTTCTTTTCCGGCTGGCGATCCGGGTACACGTCCACAACTCCCGCGAGAAGTTCGCCGCCGGCCACCTGCTGAATCAGTTCGGCGGCGCGCCGCGAAGCCAGCTCCGCCATTTCCGGATCGGCGCCGCGTTCGAAGCGATAGGAAGCTTCGGTGCGCAGCCCCAGAGCTTTGGAAGCGCGGCGAACGGAAATGGGATCGAACCAGGCGCACTCGATCAACACGTTGCGCGTGCTGAAACTGATTTCGGTTTCCGCGCCGCCCATCACGCCGCCGATGGCCACGGCGCGCGCGGCATCCGCCACCACGCACATGTCTTTCGTCAGCGTGCGTTCCGCGCCATCAAGTGTACGGACTTTTTCTCCGGGTTTGGCGCGGCGCACCACGATGCGCTGTTCCCGCAATTTATCGAAATCGAAAGCGTGCAGCGGATGGCCCAGCTCGAACATCACGTAGTTCGTGACGTCCACCACGTTGTTGATGGATTTTTCGCCGATTGCTTCGAGGCCCTGCCGCAGCCAGTGCGGCGAAGGCTGCACCTTCACTCCGCGCAGCACACGCGCGGTGTATCGCCCGCAAAGTTCCGGCGCCTGGATCTCCACGCGCGTAGCGTCCGCAACCTTTGCGGCGGATTCCTTCAGCTTGGGGCGCAGCGGCTTCAGCGGCAGGCGGTAAATCGCCGCCACTTCGCGCGCGATGCCGAGATGGCCCAGGCAATCCGGACGATTCGCAGTGACTTCGGCGTCGAGCACGGGACCCGCGGCGGTTTCCTCGATGGAATCCACGGCCACGCCCGCGAGCGAAAGCCGCGCGCGCAGATCGACGGGCGACGCCGTGACGTCCACAAATTCCTTCAGCCAGTTGTAGACAACTTTCATTTATTCGTCGTCGTTACGCTTTCAACGGGCGAGCACGGCGCCATGCCGTGCCTCTGCCACGTCGTCACGGAAACTGTTTCAAGAAGCGCACGTCGTTCTGAAACAGCAGCGGCACTTCCGTGATGCCGTACTTCATCATTGCCAGGCGGTCCACGCCCATGCCGAACGCAAAGCCTGAATATTTTTCCGGATCGTAGTTGACGAATCCGTACACGGCGGGATTCACCATGCCCGCGCCGAACAGTTCGATCCAGCCGGATTGCTTGCACACGCGGCAGCCAGTGCCGCCGCAAACGTGGCAGGTGGCGTCCACTTCGGCGGAAGGCTCGGTGAACGGAAAATAGCTGGGACGCAGGCGCGTTTTTGTTTTGGGGCCGAGAAATTCGCGCACGAAATAATCCACGGTGCCTTTGAAATCGCAGAAAGTGATGTCCGTATCCACGGCCAGACCTTCGATCTGATGGAACATGTAGCCGTGCGTCGCGTCCGGATTATCGCGGCGATAGACTTTGCCGGGGACGACGATGCGCACCGGCGGCTTCTGTTTTTCCATGGTGCGAATCTGCATGGGCGAAGTGTGCGTGCGCAGCAGATGTCCGCCCCGCGCGCCGGCGATGTAAAAAGTGTCCATGTTGTCGCGCGCGGGATGATGCTCGGGAATATTCAGCGCTTCGAAATTGTAGTAAGGCGTTTCGATTTCGGGCCCTGCGACGACGCTGAAGCCAATCGAGGTGAAGATGCGCTGAAGTTCGTCGTAGGTTTGGCGGATCAAGTGGCGCGTGCCGATGGCGCGCTCGATGCCGGGAAGCGAAAGATCAATTTTGTCGCGAGCCGCGGCGATCTGCTCCCCCGCCGCTTCCTTCTCAGCTGTCAGCGCGGCGATTCGTGCTTCGATGTGAGATTTCAGGGCGTTGAGGCTTTGGCCGACGGTGGGCTTGACCTCTTTGGATGCCGGCTTCAGCCAGTATTCAGTGATCTCGGAGAGAATTCCCGATTTGCGGCCCAGCCACTTCACCCGTGTGACGCCCAGATCGATCGAATCAATATCTTGAGCCGCGTCGCGATCGAATGCGGAGCGCAACTCGCTGAACAGAGTTGTGACCTTGTCAGGTGAGTCAGCGCCAAGCTGAGCGAGCGTTAGCTTCGTGGGATCGTTCGTCGTCATAGTGAACGCAAATCTGCCGGCGAGACGCCGGCGCTACCTAAAACCGCGTGCCGGCGCCATTCTTACACGTATTGCCGGAAATTATCCTTCTTCGTGGTGGCGAACAACCGCTGGCCGCGCGGTTTGCACTACGCCCGGCTTCGGGAAGTGCTGCTTCACCGAGCCGACCAGCGACGCAAAGCCGTCAGCATCGTGCACAGCCATGTCCGCCAGAATCTTGCGATCCAGATCGATTCCGCCGGCCTTGAGCGCGTGAATCAACTGGCTGTAGGTGGTGCCATTATTGCGCGCGGCGGCGCCGATGCGCTGGATCCACAGCGTGCGGTAATCGCGTTTGCGCACGCGGCGGTCGCGATAGGTATAGCGCAGCGAGCGGTTCACCGCTTCTTTCGCTGAGCGGTACAGCTTGCCCTTGGTAAGGAAAAACCCCTTGGCGTGCTTCAGCAGCTTTTTGCGGCGGGCGCGGCGTTTGGTTCCACGTTTAACTCGAGGCATGGTTCTCTTCTCCTATGGCGCATTTCGAAAGCGCTGGCAAATTCAGTTCAAGTGAGGAGACAAACGCGGCCCAGCCGCTCGCCGAAATGCACGAGTAGCAGGACGGGTTTGTCTCGTGGGACGGCAATTCGCTCCACCACTAGCCGTCATTTCTGAGGGCGGGCGGAACATCCGGCCGGCAGGCACCCGTTACGCTCTGCCCGGCGCGAAAAATTCTAGCTAGGACTACAGGCCGTACGGCAATGCCAAGCGGACATTTTTCACGTCCGCGGGGCTGACCTGAACTTTATTCAGAAGCCGGCGCATACGGCGCGGCTTCTTGGTGCCGAGCAGGTGGCGCTTGCCCGAACGCCAGCGCATCACTTTGCCGGTGGAAGTAATCTTGAAGCGCTTGGCGGCTCCGCGGTGCGTCTTGGCTTTCATTTTCTTGTTCTTCTTCACGATTTCCTCTGGTACTGAATTTCTTAGGCCTGGCCCTCGGCGTTCTTCTGCGCGGCCGGCGTTGAGCCTGCGCCCTTTTTCGGCGCGAGCAATGCGAGCAGGATGTTCGCTTCCATGCGCGGACCGAACTCCACCTGCACGTGATCCATAATTTCTTTCAGCAAACGGTCCATCTTCTTGCGGCCCACGTCCTGGTGCGCCATTTCGCGGCCGCGATGGAAAATCATGGCCTTTACTTTGTAACCTTCGCCGAGGAAGCGGATGATCTGATTCTTGCGAACCTGAAAATCGTGCTCGGCAGTGGAAGGCCGGAACTTCACTTCCTTGATGTGCGAACTCTTCTGATGTTTTTTGGCTTCGTGCGCTTTTTTGCTCGCCTCGTACTGAAATTTGCCGTAGTCCACCAGTTTGCAAACCGGTGGCACGGCGTTGGGCGAGATTTCCACCACGTCCAAGCCGGCATCGCGCGCGGCCTTCATGGCGTCAAACAGCGTCATCACGCCGAGCTGATTTCCAGCTTCGTCCACTACGCGCACTTCACGAGCGCGAATTCTTTCGTTGACCCGCAGGCCAGGCGTCCCACCACGTTCTGCGATAAACCCACCTCCCGGGCCCTGGAAAATGGAAATCCAGCCCGCTAGCCGTGCCTCCCATGGTCGAAAAGTCCGCGAGGAGGGACGGGCCAAAAAGTATAGCACGGGTTTGGCGCTCTCCGGCAACTACGGATTTACGGTGCTGGCGCGGGCGTCAGGGGCAAGCGATTGGCCAAGTTGAGGGGTGCAGACGCAGAAACGCTGACCACTCACTCTTCCTCGGGAGCGTACCGCCGCAAAAGCGTAATCGAGAAAACCAGAATAAGGATGACCAGCCCTAACAAGCCAAGCTCCATCATGCTGCCCCGAAATATGCTCGCACCGTCGGCGGACCAGGCTCCCCCTTTTGTCAGGCTGGCGGCTTCCAGGGTAATCACTAGCATGCGCCGAATCGAGGCAATTAAGCCCACCACCAGGAATGGCTCGGTGACCAGAACATGAGAGTGAATGGAGATGCGCACCGTATGCATAATCTCCACCATCATCAATACGACGAGCAGCTGATCCAACACGAGCAGCGTGGTGGTAGCGATGGTCCAGTGACCGACCGACTCCCAGAGCATTTTTCCAGCATTGGCAATCGTCGCCATCGCCGTTATAAAAAGCAAAATGGCAAGAACGGAATAGACAAACACTTCGGCCTTTGCCAGATAGTCGCCAAAATGATGCCGAAGTTTTTCTTCAGGCATATCGGTGTACCCGCTGAATCGCGCTCGTGCGCGGTTCTTGACGGCGGAGTATAGCGATAAGTTGGCGCATCGAAAAGCGAGAATGACGAATCGCGGCGATCGCAGTTCTGGCGCTCGCCCGGGGCGCTACGGAGACTTCTGCACAAAAAGTCCGGAGAAGGCCTGTCGGTGATGATATGCCACGATTCCCCACAGAATCGCAACGACGACCGCTATACCCACACCCATGTGGAACAGCAGCAGGTGATACAAGAAGATGTTTACGATGATCGGGCCGAGAATTGTGAGCCCGAGCGGGACGTAGCGGTTCACCAAGAGCAGAGCGCCACCTGCGATTTGCAGCGCGTCGACCACCAGGCCGTAATGCGACTGAACCAATGCCGTGACGAACTGGCCCGCCAGCCCGGTCGGCATCGGCCCCTTCGGAACGAACGGCAGGAAGCCGATCAGCCCGAATGCAAAGAAGACCAGACCCAGAAGAATGCGCGAGATCAACACTACAATTTTCATGATTTCAGCAACTCCGCGAGCCGATCATAGCTCACCGCAGCGCCATGTTCCATGCCGGTTTTAAGGGCGCCGTCGCGGGCTTCGCGCGAAGAATAGAGCACCGTCTGCGTGAGCGTGGTCTTGCCGGTGTGCTCGGTGAAGATTATGGTGTTCAGCGCTTCGCCGCCGGTCCAGTCTTCATCCCATATTTCGGTAAACACCAGCCGGTCGGGTGGCGCGATCTCGCGAAAAACGCCGCTCATTCCCATTTCTTTTCCATCGCCGTCGCGCCACACGAAGCGCGTGGCACCACCCACACGCAGATCCATTTCGCAGACCGCCAGGCGCCAGTCGTCCGGCCCGTACAACCAGCGTTTCACCAGTTCTGGCTTAGTCCAAGCCTCGAAAACCAGGTGCCGGGGCGCATCGAAGACGCGCGACATTGCAATTTCCCTGTCGCTGGGCGTGGTTACCTTCAGTGTTCCGCTGTTCATCATTGGCGCTTTACCGCTTTGTGCGTCCACGTTTTTTCTCCTTTGCTTTCAGCTCTTCCAGCACGCCATCGAGTCGTTGGAAATTGCCTTCCCAGATGCGCCGGTACCTTTCGATCCACACTTCGAGTTCCTTCAGTGGCGCCGGGCGCAACGCGTAAATCCGGCGCTGCGCGTCTACGCGGACGTCCACCAGTCCTGCGTCGCTGAGCACGCGCAAATGTTTCGAGACTTGCGGTTGGCGCAGACCCAGGCGGTGGACCATGTCGCCGACGGGCCGCGGCCCTTCACGCAGCAGTTCGACGATTTGAAAGCGGTTGGGCTCAGCCAGCGCTTGCAGAGTTTCTAGCATGACGAGTCCGAATATGCCTCAATACGTATATTCTTGTCAATACATATTCCTGAGCGGGGATATACAAGCCCTTGAGTGTGCTTTGAGCACAATTAACCGCTCGTACTATTGGGCCGCGCGCTGCCATCCCTAAGACTGAAGCGTGAGGGGATTTCTTCGGAGGCCTGCACTGATGCGCGCAAATTCTTTGCTTCTCGCGGCCGCGGCATTGACCCTGGCATTTTCCAGCTCGGCGACGGCGCAGGATGTCCCACTGCACGCAGCGCAACCCGTGGGGCCATCGGCCTCGAATTCTTCGGCGCAGCCTGCCGCGCCTTCGCACTCGACGCAAAGCGCTTCGCCCGACAACATGGTGGTCATGAACCCGGCGCCCGTGTCGCTCGGTGAGGCAGCGCGTCTTTTTCGTGAGAAAAAGTCCAGCCAAGCGAAATCCGTCAAGATATTCAATGACGAAAACATGCCCCACGCGCCGCTCAGCTCGGGCGAAAAAGCGCCAGGTTTTGCGGGACAAAGCTCCTCAAGTGGAGGCAAGGTGACGCTGCTGGATTTCTGGGCTACCTGGTGTGGCCCTTGCCGTCACGCTTTGCCCGGTTTGAAGCAGTTGCAGGCGGCTTATGGCGCCGACAAAGTGGAAGTCATCAGCATCAGCGAGGATGAGGACGAAGGCACCTGGCAGAGTTTCGTCGCGCAGAATCAAATGAACTGGACGCAACGCCTGGATTCAGATCATCAGATGATGCGGCAATACGGAGCCAGCGCGTTGCCGACTTACGTATTGATCGGCAAGGACGGCAACGTGGTGCAACAGTACGTGGGCGATGATCCGGGCCAGCCAATCCTGGAGCGCATGGGCCCCGATTTGCAGAAAACCCTCGCAGGGAATTCGTAGCTTCGGCGAAATACAAATATCTAAATTGTTTTTGAATCTACCTCTGCGCGGAGGTCCGCACTGAATTGCTCGAGCGGCCGCGGACCCAGGTCGCCTTTCGCGCGGTGGCGCACGGAGACAGTGCCGGCCTCAGCTTCCTTGCCGCCGATAACCAGCATGTAGGGAACTTTCTGCAGCTGCGCGTCGCGGATTTTCGACTGTAGCTTTTCGTTGCGATCGTCCAGTTCCGCGCGCACTCCGGCATCGAGCAGTTTCTCAAGGACCTGTTTCGCGTAATCATTTTGCCGTTCGGTGATGGGCAGCACGACGGCCTGCACAGGCGCGAGCCACACCGGGAACGCACCGGCGTACAGTTCGATGAGATAAGAAACCATTCGCTCCATCGTGCTGATGACGCCGCGGTGAATCATCACCGGGCGATGCGGCTGGCCGTCCGCACCGACGTATCCCAGTTGGAATTGGTTCGGGAGATGGAAGTCGATCTGAATCGTGGAGTAGGTTTCCTGGTGGCCCAGCACGTCCGCCAGTTGAATATCGAGTTTCGGCCCGTAGAACGCCGCCTCGCCCGGAGCTTCGGTGTACGGAAGTTTCAGCGAATCCATGGCTTCGTGCAGCATGCGTTCGGCAAGATCCCACATCTCGTCGTTGTCCACGTACTTTTCGCTGTGCAATTTGTCGCGGAGCGAGAGGCGGTACGTGTATTGGGTGATGCCGAGATCGCGATAGGCTTGCTCGACAAGCCGCATCACTCCGGCAAACTCTTCTTTGATTTGTTCGGGAGTGCAAAAGATGTGCGCGTCGTTGAGGGTCATGCAGCGGACGCGACTTAGTCCGCTGAGCACGCCCGAACGCTCGTAGCGGTACATGGTGCCGAGTTCGGCGATGCGCACCGGCAGGTCGCGATAGCTATGCTTTTTCGATTCGTAGACGAGAATGTGGTGCGGACAATTCATCGGCCGCAGCACCAGTTGCTCGGTTTCCAGGTCCATCGTCGGAAACATGTCTTCGTGGTAATGAGACCAATGTCCGGAACGGACGTAGAGGTCAACCTTCGCCAGATCTGGAGTGTAAACATGCTGGTAGCCGGCGCGGCGTTCCTTTTCCAGGATGTACTCCTCGAGAAGCCGGCGAATCGTGGCGCCTTTCGGCAACCAGAGCGGCAAACCGGCTCCGACCTGATCGCTCACCGTGAATAGTCCGAGCTCCTTTCCGACTCGGCGATGGTCGCGGCGCTTGGCTTCTTCGAGATTGTGCAGATATTCGTCCAGCTCTTTTTGGTCGATAAAACACGCGCCGTAAATCCGCTGCATCTGCGGATTGCTTTCCTTGCCCTTCCAGTACGCGCCGGCGACGTTCATCAACTTGAAGGCCTTGATGCGCCCGGTGGAGGGAATGTGCGGGCCGCGGCAGAAATCAATGAACTTCCCGGTGGTGTAGAAGGAAACCATTGGCTCGGTGGCTTTTTCCTCCACCAGCTCGCATTTGAATTCCTGATTGCTTTTGCGATAAAGCTCGATGGCCTCGGGCTTGGGGATCAGCTTGCGCTCGTTGGGGAAATCTTTCGCGGCGATCTCGTGCATCTTGGCTTCGATTTTTTCCAGGTCGTCCTGGGCGAACGGTTCCTTGCGCACGAATTCGTAGAAGAATCCAGTTTCAATCGGCGGGCCGATGCCGAGCTTCACATCGGGATAAAGTTCGAGCACGGCGGCGGCAAGCAGATGCGCGGCGGAATGCCGAAACACTTGCAGCGAGTCCGGATCTTTCGCCGTGAGGATGGAAATCTTGGTGTCGTGCTCGAGCGGGCGAGAAAGATCCACCAGCTCGCCATCCGCGCGCGCGACGAGCGCTTCCTTTGCCAGCCTGGGCGAAATCTGCCGCGCAATTTCCGCGGCGGTGGTGCCGCGCTGCACCTCGCGAGTGGCGCCGTCCGGCAAAGTGATCTGAATGGTGTCAGTGCTCATGCGTGGTCGTTTTCCCCTGTAGAAACAGCTAGCTTACTGGCCAGCGCAGACGCGGTCAAGGCTGTGCGCGCCCGGGCCGCAGTCCCGCTGCGGGCAGGTTGCACCGTTAAAAGGATCGGCTACACTCGCCTTCATGCTGCTGATGGTCATCGAACGATTCAAGGATGGCAACGCGAAGCCGATCGGCGAGCGGTTCAGACGCGATGGCCGGATGTTGCCCGACGGTGTGATTTATCACGCAAGCTGGGTGGACCCCGCCGGTTTTCGTTGCTTCCAACTGATGGAAGCGCCCCATCCAGAAACGTTGACTGCTTGGACGAGCCGCTGGGACGATCTGGTTGAGTTTGAAATTGTCCCGGTGCTGACCTCTGCTGACTTCTGGTCCAAGATCCAATCGGATTAGAGCCAACCTCAACATCTCCGATGTGCATTGTCGCTGAACAGCGCCGAGTCTTTTAGTTCAGGGAATAATCACGCCAGGCAGGCCACGAAACGCTGCGTCACCGGTCACCAGGTGAGCCTGATGGGCTTGCGCGGTTGCGTAAATAATCGCGTCCGCCATCGCCAGTTTCGTCTCGTTGCTAATGTGAGCCGCGCCGAGCGCCAGTTCTTCGTCCAGCGGCACGACGACGCGCCGAAGCGCCTCAGAGATGAAGCGATCGGCTACAACCTTGCCGCGCTGCCGCATCAATACTTTTACGACTTCGTAGAGAACAATCGTTGGAACGAGGGTGGACACTCCGCTTTCGATGAACGGAGCGAATTTCGCGGCGTCCTGATCCTGGGTCAAATACTCCAGCCAAGCCGAGGAATCGATCAGCCAGAGCTCAGAAACGGTCGTTCCGGTCACGGTAATCCTTTTTCCAGTCTATGCCCTTAGCGATTCCTCGAAGCTCGGTGATCGGACGAATGGTATCCACATGGAGCTTACCGTCATATAGATACATGAAGAGCTCTTGCCCCGGCTCGAGCTTCATTTCTTCCCGAATAGCCTTGGGAATCACAATCTGAAATTTCGGAGAAACCTTGACCCTTGTTTTGAGGATCTTGGGCAGCGTAAACATCCGATAATCGTATCGATAAAGGCATCGTATGTCAATATCTGATCGATTGCAATACCAGGTAGGCGAAGACGCAGGAAACTAGCCAGTCAGTCTACCGGGGTGCGATTGAGCAACTCGGCATCACTTTCTGGCGCCACCTATACCGGAATGGTGCAAAATGGCTCACAAGAGGGGTGGAGTGCCTTCGGAAACCACCCTTTGCGACCGGGACCTACCCAGCCTGGTACACCGCAGCCCTGCGGACGAGCGCCCAGTCTCCAGGCGATACCTCGCCTGAAGACGAAACGCCGGAGTCCGACATCACGCACGATACTTTTCGATTTCGCATGCAGACGAGCGCCCGAGCAGCACGCTATCGCCTGACGCTCGCGAATGTGCAAGGGGGTTCAGATGACCGAGGCCGCTGCAAAACGAGTGGGCCAAGTCATTGACGGGAAATACCGCCTTGGCGAACTTGTGGGCGGAGACGAAGGCAGCTCTGTATTTCTGACGGACTACGATTCCCCCGACGTCCGCAAAGCCGCAATCAAGCTGGTTCCGGCGGATTCGCCTGCAGCCGAAGGATTACTAGCGCGCTGGCGCCACGCCGCGAAACTTTTTCATCCGCATTTGATCCGGCTTCTGGATATGGGGCGCGGCGAATTGGATGGTTCGGCGGTGCTCTATGTGGTGCTTGAGTACGCTGACGAAAGTCTCTCGTCGGTGATCGCGCGAAGACCGCTCGGGCCGGACGAAGCTCGCGCGATTCTGGGGCCCATGGTTGACGCGCTCGCCTACGTTCACGCCAAAGGTTTCGTTCACTGCCGCATCAAACCCGCCAATATCATGGCGGAAAATGACCTGCTGAAAATTTCCAGCGACGGACTGTGCCGCATCGGCGAATTCAGCGGAAGCGTGTGGAAGCCTGGAGTCTACGATCCGCCCGAAGCTGCGGGCGGAAGAATTTCACCGGCGGGCGACGTGTGGTCGCTGGGCATGACACTTTGCGAAGCGCTCACCCAACGCCTGCCCGTGTGGGAGAGGACCAACCAGGCGGAGCCGGCATTGCCTTCCAACCTGCCGCCGGAGTTTCTGGATCTGGCGCGCCATTGCCTGCGCCGCGACCCGCAGTTACGCTGGGGCGTCGCGGACATCGCTGCGCGGCTCCTGCCCAATACGCCCACGCCGCCGAAACAGATGACGCGTGGTGTGCAATACTCCGCGGCGCAGCGGCGCTTCGTTGGTACGGCCGCGCCCATCGGGCTCGCATTGCTGGCGATTCTCGCAGCCGGGCGAATTTTCCATCACCCTTCGCAAACCGAATCCGCGCGTGCGGTAACAATCGCGCCAACAGTTGTTCAGCCAGCGGTCCAGCCGAAAGTTCCGCCAACGCCGGAGAAGAAGCCTGTGCTCGCCGAAGCGGTAGCGCCCGTCGCGAAGCCGACATCACATAGTGCGCCGCCAGCCGTGCCGAATCCCGCAGTGCGTTCCGCGGAACAGCCCAGCTCGAAGAGCCTTGCCGCGAGCAAACCCGTCCCGCCGCCCACGGTGGTTCGACCTA
Organism: uncultured Acidobacteriota bacterium; assembly: GCA_963786205.1. GTDB lineage: Bacteria > Acidobacteriota > Terriglobia > Acidiferrales > UBA7541 > Palsa-295. Next base: position 195,321 of record CAWAYG010000004.1, on the reverse strand, counting down.
CAGAATCCGCGCTGGCGACAGCTCCGAGCAGCGGCGTGGTGCGGGGAAAAGTTGTTCGGCAATTTCTGCCGGACGCCTCGCAAAGAGCGCGCGCTACCATTCGCGGGAAGGTCCGGGTCAGCGTCAAAGTCCATGTGGATGAATCGGGCCGGGTGACGCAAGCAGTGTTCGCTGCCCCCGGTCCCAGCCCGTATTTCGCCGACCGTGCACTCGAAGCGGCAAAGCTTTGGCTATTCGCTCCCGCGAAAATGGCTGGCCACAACGTGCCCAGCGATTGGGTGCTGCGGTTCGAGATCGATCCGACCGCGATCAACGTCTATCCCGCGCAAACAGCTCCATAACACCGCGAGCGCGCACCGCAGCTCGCTATTTCTTGCGCGCTGATTCGAGCCTGTCCCACGCCGCATCCGGCAGATCGAGGAAGTCGTTAAATTCCCCGGCCCCGCGCAGCCACAGTCCGCCATCAATCACCACGCATTCGCCATTCACGTAGTCCGCCTGCTCGCTCAACAAATACACGGCGAGATTGGCGAGTTCGTCGTGACGTCCGAAGCGACCCATGGGGTGATGCTTCTTCGCCCGCTCTTCCAGTTCCTTTGACGGCAGCAAGCGCGACCAAGCGCCTTCGGTGGGAAATGGGCCCGGCGCGATGGCGTTCAGCCGGATATGATGGCGCGCCCACTCGACGGCCAGCGAGCGCGTCAGCGCCAGTACTCCAGCTTTCGCGCACGCGGACGGAACTACAAATCCTGAGCCGCAATTCGCAGCGGCGTAAGTGGTGACGATATTCAGCACGTGGCCGGGCTGCTTTGCCGCGATCCATTTCTTTCCCAGCGCCAGCGTGCAGAAAAATGTGCCTTGCAGCACGATTCCTACCACCGCGTTGAACGCGTTGGGCGAAAGCTTTTCCGTGCGCGCGATAAAATTTCCAGCGGCGTTATTCACCAACGTGTCCACGCGCCCAAATTCCCTTTCCGCGGTGTCCACCGCATTTTCCACCGCGTTGAAATCACGTATGTCCGCGGAAGCGTAAGCTACGCGCGCGCCCTTAGCGCGGATGGCTTCCGCTGTTTCTTTCAGCGGTTCTTCCCGTCGCGCCACCAGAAAAATATTCGCGCCCAGCTCGGCGAATCGCAGCGCCATCGAACGTCCCAGCCCCGTGCCGCCGCCCGTAATCAGAATGGTACGGCCCTTCAGCAGATCGCTTTGAAACATGGAAAGCCTCCCGGCAATAGCAGTATTCATCTCGCATCGCGGCAGCCGCCGCAAGCGCGTTTTTTGCGCGCGGCAAATCTCGTGGCAACCAGCGCGTTGCTGTGTTATTCAGTCTGTGGCACTTCTTCCGCACCCGTCTCCGCATCGCTTGGAGCGAAGGAAAGGAACCCAATGAAAGGCTTTCTGGTGGGACTGATTTTAGGAATACTGATTGTCCCGATCGCGATCTTTTTTTACGTGGAGACCGGGCAATCCCCGGCGGCTGCATCCGATGCTCCCATGCCGTTTGAGAAATTCATCGCCCAGGGCGCATTGCACGCGCGAATCAAGAAGGAGACGCAGGACCGCGAGCTTTCCACATTCAACGCGGGCGATCTCGCGGCCGGCGCGGAGGTATACCGGACGAATTGCGCTTTCTGCCACGGCTTGCCGCTGCAGGCACCGTCCGCCGCGTCGCAAGGAATGTTTCCGCACGCACCGCAGCTTTTCACCGCGAAGGAAACGGTTACGGATGATCCGGTGGGGGTCACCTTCTGGAAAGTGAAAAACGGCATACGGCTCACAGGTATGCCCGGCTTTCAGAAGGCGCTCACCGATCAGCAAATGTGGCAAGTCTCCGCGCTCATGGCCAGTGCCGATAAACTGCCGCCGGATGTTCTGAGGAGTCTGTTGCCCGCCGCGGCGCCGGTGGACGCGACCTCGGCTGCACCCAGCGCGACGCCCGCTCCGGTAATTCCGCCGCCAGCCAGCCCTTCGCAGCCGAAATAGCGCGGCAGCAGATACCACGAGCTATTTCGCGGGCGGCAGAAACTCCTTGGGCAGCGGATTTTCCGGAGTTTCTTCGAGCCAGTAAATCGTTACGACCCACCAGCGCGTGCCGTCGTAGAAGAGCTGAAAACTATTGATGCCGCGCGTGAAGGGCTGTGCGTCCTTCGGGTCGTGCCGCGATTCATACGTGCTGAAAATCTGCATAATATTGCCGTAGCGTTCGGCCTTCTGCGCAATTTCCCGCTCGGCAAATCCATTCTTCTGAAAGTACTCATCGGCGCGCTTCACGTACTCATCGGGTGTAATGATGCGCGTTTCGGAACCAGTTCCGGTTTTCTTCGGGACTACCGGGATTAATCGCGCGCCGGGCACAAAAAGCGAGCGAAAGCGATCCCAATCGCGCTGTTGCCCGGCAGGGCCGGAGATCACATCGTAAGTTGCGGCCAGTATTGCGTCCGGCGACGCCACGTCCGCGGGCTTCGCGGCCGGTTGCGGCGTCGCAGCCTGCACTTCCGCCGGCGCTGCCGCGCTCGGCTTCTTGGGGTCCTCTTGCGCACGAATAGGAAACGCGGCGCAGCTCAAGAGAAATACAGCGAGAACCGAAAATCTCCAAAGTGACATGTAAATCCCCCCGGCGGCTCGCGCATTGCAAATCGTTGCCCCAGGCCGCGCCGCGCAGCTTAAACCGTTCCGATGTTTTTCACAAATCGTTCCAGCGCGCTGCGTGGACCGCCAAAGATCAAAACTCAACGTGGAAGCGCATGCCCGGAACAAACACCGGACCGCGCGCCTTGTTGTACCCCGGATTGTTGATGTGCTGAAAATCGCAGGAGGCGAAGAATCCCCGCCACAGATGAGCGGTGTAGAATCCCTCGAAGATTTTTTCCGGGCCGGGCGTGAGCGCACCATCGCCCAACAAGAACCCCAGGCCGCCATAGCCGAGATACTGCTGGTGAGCCGCCACGATTTCGTTCGCGACAAACACCGCTCCGACGCGATCGTTTTTGCGCCGCCACTTGTCGCCTTGGCTGAAGACTCCGGCCTGCACCGTGCGGTCCACTTCCGTATACGCGAAGGACTCGTTGCGGCCGTCGCTCCATCCCACGCGCCCGAAGACGCCCAGGTTTGCCGGAAGCTCCTGCTCGAAATTCAGTTCGAAGCCGTATTTTTTGCGGCCTTGCTTGCGCGTGGAGATAATGTTCGGGATTGTGCCCTGGCCGTTCAGAAAATTTTCGTTGGCCTCTTCGTAATTCCCCATATTGGCGATATTCAGGTAGCTGAGGAGGCGCACCGTACCGGAGCGATGCAGCAGCCAATTGCCCGTCGCATCCAGCTCCAGATTTTCGCCACGCGCCCGCGCCATATCCGCATCGAGATAGATCCCGTTGGCTACCTTGGGCATCAACATCACGCCGAAGCGTGCGCTGAACCAGTGATCGTCGTATTCCAGAATCGCGCCGTCGGTGTATCCGCGTGTGTTTGCGGCGTAGTCATACGCGCCGTCATTGTCCACCGTCCAGTTCAGAAATTGCAGATGGCTGTCTGTGCCGTACGTATTCGCGTCGAAAAAATCCGGGATCGTGAATTTGCCCAGCCGGAATTCCAGCCGCCGCGCCGGCAGCGACGTGGTTAGGGCGTGCAGCCCGCGCTCCACCGTCACCCGCTCCTTGCTCAGCGGAATAATCTGCCGCACCATCAGGCGCGCGAGATAAGGGACATCTCCCAGGCTCGGATTCCGCACCACGTCCAGATTCACAAACCCCGCCAGGCCCAACGCGTTGCTGAGCCCATGGCCGCCCGCGCTCTCGATGTCCAGATACACCTCGGTAGTGTGCGTCAGCTCGTAGCCCAGATACAGCGTGTAAACCTTGGAAGTGGTGTTCTCCGGGGCGGGCTTGAAGCTATTCGTGCCGCTATATGCTGCAGGAAATCTGCCGTGCCACTGCAAAAGAATGTTCGCTTGACCGGAGATCCAGTAGCGGCTGGTTTCCGAATGCGGGAACAGCGTGAGCACGTCGCTGGATTCGGGTTCAGGTGCGGCAGCTGCAGGCGCGGGCGGAGTGTCGGCACTGGTTTGCTGTGCCGGCGCGCCCGTGTCTTGCGCGGCCACAGCAACGACTTTTGTCGAGGAATCGGCTGCCTGAGCTTCCTGAGCCGCCGCGCCGCAAGGAATGGCTAAACGCAGCAATATCACAGTCAGAATCGCAAACTCAGTTTGGAAAGTGAATCGCCGCATCAGCCAGGGGGAACAGTCGCTCGAGAAGCGTGCTTTCCCAGCTCGCCCAGTAGAACATAGAACCATTCACGATCTTCATTAATGCAAGGTTACAGATGCCGTGACCAGATAAGTTTCAGGATTCCGTCCACCAGCGCCCTTGGCGCACACCGAATCGCTGGCGCGCCTGGCGCTTCGGCACGCTGGACAATCATCCGCGGGGCAGGCATCCTGATTGCCCCCTGGAGCCATCTTTAGTAGTCTCTAGGATTGCGCATACCGTATGGGGCCCGACCTACAGGCATAGGAGCGAGCAATTTGCGGCAACGATTCTGTCCAGCGTTTTGGCTACTGTTATTTTCGATGATCGCGATGGGGGCGTGCACGGAGCAAATCAATTATCCGGCCCCAACCATTACTTTGGTTGGTATTTGCCCCTCGCTGACGAGCACTACGAACTGCGTAAGCTCGATTTCCGCGGGCAGTCCGCAGGCTTACCTCACCATTCGAGGGATTAATCTGATTCAACAAAGCCAACCGGGATATACGCTGTCCCCGGCTGGCTCCACCTTGCCGCTCGCGATCAATCAATTTATCAACACGAATGAAATGATCGTCACGCTACCCGCCAGTCTGCTGCAGAACCCGAACACGCTTTATATCAATATCACCACGCCGCAGCCGGGCGGCGGAACCTATCCTCCGCAAAACCAGGCGCCGCCACCCGCCACTGTATTCACGATTACACCCGTTGCGAGCAACGCGCCTACGGTCACGTCGATGAATCCCAGCACCGCGATTGCCGGCGCTGCGGGCCTGGTGCTGAATCTGACTGGGACGAACTTTGTGTCGCAGTCAACCGTCTTTGTGAACAACGCCAGCCGCAACACAACGTACTTCAGTTCCACGGCGCTGCAGGTGGACCTGCAATCCACCGATCTCCTCACTCCCGGCCCCGTGTCAATAAAGGTTGAGAACCCGCTGCCAGGCGGCGGCGGCTCAACACCCGTCTCATTGAATGTTCTTATTGCTAATCCGACGATTTCGGCGGTGGCTCCCAACAGCGCCCTCGCTGGAGCCACCAGCGCGACCCTATCAATCACCGGAACCGGCTTCCTGAATCAATATTCCCTCGTTCAGCTGAACGGCAGCGCACTGCCGGTAACCACGACCATCGGGGGGAGCACAGCGGCAACGGCGGCGTTAACTGCAGGCAGTCTCGTGAATGCGGGCGTCTATCAAATTACCGTGGTGAACCCACCGCCCGGCGGCGGTACATCCAATATCCTCACTTATTCTATCAATCCCACGCACTTGCTCGGACTGCCAGTGCTGGTGGATCTCGCCGCGGACGGTTCGCAGGCGACTGATGGAATTTGCGGTGGCGCGGCCAACTGCGGGAATAACAATCTCGGCCTGACCGCTAACACCTCCGGGCCTTCTACCAGCAGCTCCGGGCAGTTCGTAGCCTTCGCGTCGGTATCGCGTAATCTGGTGCTGACCGATTTGAATACCAATGCCGATGTCTATGTTCGCAACACCTGTTTGGCGCTTGCCACCTGTGTACCTGTGACGGCCCTGGTTAGCTCGGACCCCAACGGCAACGCAGCCAACGGTGCGAGCTCCGAGCCTACGGTTGACTCTGGTGGAACGCACGCGGCCTTTACGTCTCTGGCGACAAATCTGGTAACAACGGTCCCGCCGGGGCAGGCTGGCGTAAGCCAAGTTTACTGGCGACCGGTTTGCATGCCCACTGCCACCACGCCGTGCACGATTACGCCGAGCTCGAATTACGACACACAGCTCGTCTCGATCTCCGCCGACGGCCAGAGCGCCGGAAACGGCAGCAGCAACAATCCGGTGATCAGCCCGGATGGCCAATACGTCGCCTTCGTTTCGAAGGCGACGAATCTGGTCTCCGACATTACGGCGGACGGCGTCCACGCGCAGGTTTACATCTTCAACACCTGCAACATCGCGACGATCGTCACCACCGCTCCGACGAATACCTGCGTACCCGCCACGTACCTCGTTTCTACGCCCGACGGCGTCACGTTCGGCAACGGAGACAGCTCCAACCCTTCTATTTCCGAGGATGGGCTTTTCGTTTCCTTCACTTCCACCTCCACGAATCTGGGGTCCACGGCGCCGAACCCCAGCGGCCAATCCGAGATATTCGAGCGCGGCACTTGCATTACCACGATCACCAGCACCACCAACACCTGCGTATCGGTGACGACGCTGATTTCGACTCCGGACGGCACGACTCCCGCCGACGGCCCCAGCGTGCAATCATCGCTTTCCGCTTGCGGGAGCGTAACCACTATCGTCAGCTCCGCGTGCACCGACACCACTGTCGCTAACGGTCGTTTCGTGGCCTTCGCATCCACGGCATCGAACCTGGTGGCAGGCATTGGTCCGCAGCAGCCCCAGCAAATTTATGTGCGCGATACTTGCCTCGGCGTAACCATCTTCGTCGCCCAATGCACGCCTTCTACTACGCTGGTGTCAACGCCAGACGGCATCACGCCCGCCAATGGCCTGAGCGAACACCCCAGCGCTAACTCCTCCGGCCAGTTCATCGCGTTCTCGTCGTTTGCTTCGAACCTCGCTAGCACCGTGAACGGTTTCGAGAACGTGTTCGTGCGCAACACGTGCCTGGGTGTGATTCCAACCTGCACCACCGGCGTGGTGCTCGCCAGCATTGCCAACGGCACCGGTGCTTCTCCCGCGAATGGAGGGAGCGTGGTTCCTTCGATCAGCGCGGATGGTCACACGATCAGTTTCCTTTCGACCGCGAACAATCTTGTCTCGCGCGACACGAACGGATTCGAGGATATCTTCCTCGGCACCACGACCTTCTAGTTTTTCGGATTGGTGCGGCTTTTCCAGCGAGATGAAGATTTATTTCACGGCTTGGGTCGCGGTACGTTGCAACAGCGCCGCGCGCGCGGTAGTCAGCGTAAACGTCAGCGATTCCCGCGGTACGCTGGTCACAAAGGATCCCACCATCCAGCCTAGCCCGGTGGGAATATCGCGCGTTAGCGAAATGGCCTGGCATTCGACGTATGTTCCGCCGTCCTTCTCTTCGAAGCGCCAGTAAGTATTCATGCGCCACATAAATCCCCGGTCGTGCCCTTCCGCTTCCAGTTTTTCGTCGGATTTTCCGGCGTTCTCCACTTCCTGCACGCGTGTGGTTCGCGAGCGACTGTAGGCGTGAGTTGAGTCCACCACGTGGTAATGAATCTCCTGATCGGTATCAATCACCGTGGTGATGATTTTTTTCTTGTAGAAGCGTAGTTGCACAAAATAATCGTCGCCGTCATGCCGCAGAATTTTCGAGCGCACAATGTCCGGCTTGAAATATTCCGTTTTGTGATCGTAGTCCTCCATGAACGATATCGTCTGCCCGAGCGTCGCGCCCGGCACGAACACGCTGCCGATCCAGTGATGGATGATTCCTCCCAGCACAGGAATTGGTTTGCCGGAATCCAGCGTTTCCAACCGCCCGATCACCAGTTGTCCGTGGCGGAGCTGCTCCTCGTCCGCGGCTCGTTGCTCCGGCTGCAACCGCTCGACCCACAGATACGGTCCACTTTGCGTCAGCTCGGCGGTCACTTGCGCCGCCGTCAACTCGATATAGCGGTCGTAGGCTTGTGCGGCTTGCGGCCGCAGGTCAGCGGCATTTACTGGCGCGGCAAGCGCGAGACATGCCGCGAAGAAAAACGCCAGCGCCCGCTTTGTATGACTGCCTGATTTAACCATCACCTGTCCTGTGACTCTGGCGTCTGCCGGACGGAAACCATTACAGATACGCAAAGCGCCAATTCATGAGAGGCATGCAAGCCGCCAAAAGATGCTGAAGTTTTATCCTGGGATTATCGCCGACTGAATTCAAGAAGGTGGGAACTCAAGTGCCGCCCTGCCGGCCGACGGAATTCTGTGGAAGGGACGCCAGCAGGAGGGTTTGGACGGGTTGGATAGATGCCCCGGCTCCTTTTTTTGTGGAACCGTCGTCCCCGCAATCGCAGCTTCCAACCCGCACATCCATTTTCGCCATATCCTCAAACAGAACCAATGGCGCTGCCGGTTCAAAAATTTCAGTACGCGGGTTTTGGTACTAGGTAAACTACGGGTTGCTCGATTAACACTAACTAGCTGTAATGCAAGCACTTAGCACGACACCAAGGACCGAATCGTGCAGACGGCGCGAGAATAGCCACAGATCCTCCGCGTAGCGATTACATCTCGAGGGCGCAGTATCTTTCGCTAGCCGGTGTTATGCAGACCCGCCGCTATGCCGTTGATCGTTGCGCCCAGCGCATAGTTAAGCCCGTCGCTCGGTGCCTCCGCTCGCTTCCGACGTAGCAGTTCCACTTGAATCAAGCTCATCGGGTCCACATACGGATTACGCAGCCGGATGGATTGCAATAGGACCGAGTTGCCTTCCAGCAGCCCGCTCTGCCCCGTCACGACCAGCAGCAACCGCCGCGTGCGCTCGAACTCGTCGGCCAATGTTCCGAAAACTCTGTCCCGCAGGGCAGCGTCCTGCACCAGCGTGCTGGCGTAGAGGCGCGCGATGTTCAGGTCCGCCTTGGCCATGGCGATTTCCACGTTGCGCACCAAATCCGAAAATAGGGTGAAGTGGCGCATCATTTCCCTCAGCCGCATTTCCTGCTCCGGTCCTTTCGACGCAAAACGCTGCAACGCGTAGCCCACTCCAAACCACGCCGGCACCGCGTGGCGGCTCTGCATCCACCCGAAAACCCAGGGAATCGCGCGCAAATCTTCCAGACGACGGCTTTGCGTGCGGCGCGCCGGCCGGGAACCCATCCGCGCATGCTCGAGTTCATTCACCGGCGTGGCTTGCTCGAAATACTCGAGCACGTCCGCGTTTTCCGCGATGTGCCGCCGGTAGTAGGCGTACGCATCCTGCGAGATTTCCTCCATCGCATCGTCCCACTGGCGGTCCGCGCCCGCCGCGGGACCATCCGGGCGCGTCAACGCTTCCAGTGAAGCGGCGATCATCAATTCCAGATTCCATTCCGCCAGCACCGGATCGGAATATTTCCAGTTCAGCACTTCGCCCTGTTCGGTGAGTCGCATTTCGCCGGAGAAATCTCCCACGGGCTGCGCCAGGATCGCACGATGCGTGGGGCCGCCGCCGCGTCCCACGGTGCCGCCGCGCCCGTGAAAAAGGCGGAGCCTTACGTCGCATTCGCGCGCAACGGCGTGCAGCGCACGATGCGCCTTGTGCAATTCCCACGTACTGGTCAACATCCCGCCGTCTTTGTTCGAATCGGAATAGCCGAGCATTACTTCCTGGCGGCGCCCCCACGAATCGAGCAGGCGTTGATGCTCCGGAGCCGTCCACACGCGCCGCATCGTTTCCGCCGCCGCCCGCAGCGACCCAATGGATTCGAACAACGGAACAGGAAGGAGCCCGGGATCGCTCGCAGAGCCCGCCACCTCCACTCCGCTGATTTCCGCCAGGCGCAGCAAAGCGAAGACATCGCGCTCCGATTCTGTCCCGCTGATCACGTAAGCGCGAATCGCTTCCGGCGCGTACGTCTTTTTCAGCTGCGCGATCATGCGCAAAGTATCCAGTAACTCAGTCGTTTCCGCCGATATCTCCGCCCGTCGTTCCTTTGGCGTGCCCGCCACACTTGCCGCATCGGAAATGCCAACGGCTTTTAGCTCGGCGAGCGCCCTCGCATGCACTTGTGCATGCTGCCGAATATCCAGCGTGTGCAGATGAAAGCCGAAAGTCCGCAGCTTGCGCATCACCGGATCAATCAGCAGTTCGGCCAATCGTTGCCCGCGGTTTGCGATCAGGCTCGCGCGCAGCAACAGGAGATCGCGCTCCAGTTCCTGCGCAGTCGCGTAAGCGTTAGGGTGGTGCAGCTCGTCGCGCGTGAACTGCATGCGCATCCGCACAAAATCCAGAAAGTGCCGGTTGAGTTCCGGCTCCGAGATCCATTTTCCGCGCGAAGGCTCAGCGCCCATTTTCGTTTCATACGCTTCCACCGCCGCCCGCAACTCCGCCGAGCAGCCGGTCTGGCGCAGGGAAGAACTGAGTTCGTCGATCAACCGCTGCAACTCCAGGCTGTAATGGTCCAGAATGACGTTGCGCGCGAGCGCCAGCGCGTCCGCCGTGCAATCCGGCTTGATCAGTGGATTGCCGTCGCGATCCCCGCCGATCCACGAACCGAAATGAAGTAGGTCGGGCAGTTCTTCGTGATTCAGCGCCCGGCCGTAAACTTCCGCAAAAGATTCCGCCAGCTCGGCATACAGCCGCGGCAGCGTTTCGAAAAGCGTCATCGGATAAAAATCCAGGCCCATGCGCACTTCGTCAATCACGCCCGGCTTTTGCATGCGCACTTCATCCGTCTGCCATAGCGAAGTAATTTCCGCGAGAATCAACGATTCGTATTCAGCCGCATCGGCCGCCGCGAGCGGCAGCAGGTCCAGATTCTCCAGATATTGCGCGATGCGCCGTCTTTTCAACAGCACGGTGCGCCGCGCCACTTCCGTGGGGTGCGCGGTGAATACCGGCACGATGCGCACCTTGCGCAAGGCAGCCAGCGCGTCCGCAGCGGAAATTCCCGCCGCGCGCATGCGAAGCAGTGTGCCGCGAAACGATCCCACCAGCGCCGGCTGTTCGCTGTGCAGTTTGGCCGCGCGCCGCCGCCGCTTGCGATGATTGGTTTCCGCCAGGTTCGTCAGCTCGAAATAAATCGCAAATGCTTTGGTCACGCGGTAGGCGTCTTCCACTTCCAGCCGCGCGATCTTCTCGCGGGCTTCCGCCAAGAGCGTATTTTCGGTTGGGGATGGTTCCGTTGCTGCTGCGGCAGCCGGCAATTGCTCGCGCTGCTGAATCAACAGGCGCCGGAGTTGCTCCACCACCTCCAGCAGCGGTTCGCCCGCCTGTTCCACCAGCACTTTTCCCAGCAGCATTCCCAGCGAGCGCACATCGCGCCGCAGCGGAATTTCCTTGGCGTCATCGCCCGTGCCGGCGGCGAGCTCTTCCAGCCGGTCGTATTGATCGTCGGCGCTCCACAGCGGCGTGTTGTCTGAGGGTGCCATGTCACATGATGAAGGCACCGCCACAACCCCGCAAGACCCGACCCGCAGAAAACGCAACTCGCTCTGTGCGATGCGCATGGATCGGACGCTCGCACTACGGCACGAGCGCAGCAATTAAGAGGATCTGAAAATGACCAGCCGCACCTGCCGCCAGGTGGCTGCGAAGCGCCCGCAGCGTTTTACGGATTACTTGTGACGTCCACCTTCTCCGTGCTTTCCGGTGGCATGCGCAGCGTCACATCCGTGGTTTTCTTCGGACGAATCACGATGTGCTTGCTCCAGTCGGAAAATTGGCCCTTCCAATACGCCCGCAGATCGTATTGCCCCGCGTCAAATCGCGCGAATTCATAATGTCCGCTGGAATCGGTGTGCGTGGCGTGCGGCTTTAGTCCATCGGAGGTCTGAATGGTCACACTCGCTTCGGCCACTGGCTTGCCGTGCGCGTCCAGCACTGTTCCTGACACCGTGCCTAAGCCCCTCGCGAATTGAGCACGAGCCGTCGCCGCGCCGAATGTCAACGACATCAACAATGCCAGTGACGCTAGCACTGTCAGAACCAGCACACTTCGTTTCATAGCGCACCCCGGGATGTATCTGACTACAATCTTACGCGGGCCTTTCGCGCAGCGTCGCGTTCACACGGCGCAATGTTCTCGATTAGGAACTCCTGTTCGCGCGGACAGGCGAACGCCTCAAATTATTTCGGCGACGAAGATTTCACGGACAATCGCAGGACGAGTTCGGTTTGCTTGCCGGTGCTCACTTCGACGTTGTGTTTCCACTCGCTCCACGCGCCATCGTGGTACGCGCGCGCGTCGTAATAGCCATGCTGCAGATCCGGGAAGAAAAATCGTCCTTGCTGGTTGGTAGTGGTCAGCTGGGGATGGTCGCCGCCGGCGTTCTGTGATGTGACCCGCGCGCCCACCACCGGCTTGCCGTTTGTTCCGATCACCGTGCCGGCCAGCGTTCCCATTCCTCCGTCGTCATGCGCGGCGGTGGCAAACGCCAGCATCGCAGTGCACAGCAGAATGAGGAAATAACGTCTCATGGAGAGCACTCCTGAATGGCTCTACATGCGATTTTACGGCGTACGCAAGGGCCGCACACAGGCGCGCGGCACAGGTGTAGTCGAAGAGGAACTCCTGTTCGCCGGGACAGGCGAATACGCGGGCAACCGCGGCTCAGTACTTGTAGTGTTTGCTCGCCGCGGCGTGCGCGGGCTGCTCCATGCGGCCGCTATCGGGGCTGACGCCGCGCTCCAGCGCCAGAAAATATGTGAGCAGCTGCAGCGGAATCAAGTGCACGAACGCTGCCAGCCATTCCGGCGCTTCCGGAACCTGCAGAAATTGCTCCGCGGACAGATCGTGATGCGCCGAAGGCACCGTTATCGCCGTGCGCGGCATTTTCAATTCGCCCGCGGCGCGCAGAATCTGCCGTCCGCGCTCGTCCGTCGCGCCGCCCGTGAATAATCCAACCAACGACCCGCGCGCATCCGTCTGGGAAAACGGCCCGTGCAGGATTTCCTCGGTTTCGAATCCCTCTGCCGCGATATAGCAAGCTTCTTTGATCTTCAATGCTGCTTCGCTGGCCGTCGCCCATGCCGCGCCTGAGCCGAAAATCTCGATGCGCGGCAGCGCCGCCACGCGCTTGGCCAGTTCGCGTGCGGCAGGCTCAAGTTGCAGCGCCTCACGCAGCAAATTAGGCACGCGCTCCAACGCCTCGACAGGCGGGGGTCCCACCAGCAATTTTTTTCTCTCGACGACACACGCGATCAGCAGTGCCAGCACCGCGAGCGCGGTGGTGTAGCTTTTTGTGTAAGCAAACGCGACTTCCTGCTCGCAAGTCTGAGTATGAAAATCGGCGCCGCGCACTCCGTCACCGCTCGTAGGGCTGCCCGGCGGACCGCTCAATTGGCCGGTGATCGCCACCGTCAACGCTCCAGCCGCGCGCGCCAGGCGCAATGCTTCGATGGACGCCGTGGTGGTGCCGGTGTGCGTAATCACGATCACTGCGTCGCCGGCGCCAAACGCAATCGGGTGATGCACCAACTCGAAAGATTGCTCGTAGTGCGCCCAGAAGCGCCCGCCGCTGAATGCGCGCATCCAGCCCTCCGCCACGCGCGCCGCATGCAGCGAAGTTCCGATCCCCACGAAAGTGATGCGCTCCTTCTGCGCCACCGCATCCGCCGCGCGTTCGATTTCCGCGCGCTGCCCCAGCACGCGCTCGATCCATTCCGGCTGCGCATGAATCGCTTCATAAACAGAGTAGGGGTGAGCCGTGCGCATCTCAGGCATTTGATTTTTCTCCGCTCGCGTTATATTGGTTCTGTTGTTTTCGTGGCCGCTCATTTTAGCGGAACAGGAGCCGGAATGCCTCGTTACCTCTCGCAACACACGCTCGCCTGCCTCACGCGCCAGGGCGCCGAAGAACTCGCGCGCCGCGTGCATGCCGCCAAGGAAGTCACAGCGCGCCGCGTGCTCGTCAACATGCAGGAGGGAAAAATGCTCGTGGAGTTCGACGCTCCGGGACGCGAAGAAATGGAAAAGTGGTTCGCTGCGGAGAAATTCCACTTCGACTGGCTCTTGCGCATCGAATTCGAAACCAGCGACGGCACGTTGAAAGCCATCACCTAAGAGGATACAGACCGCAGGGGGCTGGCCGTTCGTAGCGTGAGCCGAATCCAATCACTGGGAGATTTTCCGCATCATGGCCATCGCTTCGGCGTCCCCCAGGATGCTCTTGCGGTTTAGCAAAACAATCAGTTCGCGAACAATGTCGCGCAGCTCCTGGTCGGCGCCTGACGCGATCTCAGCCGGCGCCGCGAAAGTGGGCACCGCGGGCGCAGGCGGATCCGCTTCCAGCAGTAGCCCGCCGCCCAGTTCGTTCCACCACAACTCCAGCACGCGGACCTGGTCCGGCTCGGTCGCAGTGAACATCAGTCCCCTGCCCATCGCGTTCCGTGAATAAACCACCTTGGCCCTCGTCCTGAATGTTCGGACGTCTCGCGTGATCGTCAAAATCACCGCTGCATTTAGCGCGAACGGGCTGCTGGTATCCATAGAGCAGCCCTTTCGGCCAATATCGGAAAGTCTGCCCGTTATCTGCAGGTTTGCTTTGATATCAAATGCTTCCGCGCTAGCCGAAAGCGGAAAGCGCGGAGTGCTGCGCTTTTCAACAAAATCGGCGCCAGCCTGCTCACCTTCAACTCTTGAAAGCTGTTCCATTATCAGGATTCACTTTGCTGAACAGTTTTGAACCGAGCAGCGGTGCATCTGTGGATAGGGATGGCTGTCCTGCCCACGACCCTTGCGACCGCTCGCGCGACCGTGCGGCGATCAAGGACGGTACGCAAGGCGACCCAGGCAGTTCCGCACGGGTACGGCGCCATGCGAATTAGCAGAAAGTTCCTGTTCATTTCACACCAGACTGGGAAGGGGACTCGATTCCGGACACGATCCTGAGGGTCAAAAATGGAGCAGCCTGCAGTGAAGCGCCGGTTTTCGGAAGGGAATTCAACCCTATACCAACTTGGCGCAAGGTCAAGGTAGGCAACCTGGGGGGTGTCCAATTGACCATATTTTGGGGCACTCCCGCGCCCCGTCAGCGATTCCGCATCCGAGAAATTGGTTAGAGCCTAAATAGAGCTTCCCATTAGAATTACCCTTCCTGCGGTTATCGAAGCAAATTCGCATTGGCTTTTTTCGACTTGACAGCAGGCTGTTCTTGTATACTGTAGTGTATAAGAAGAAGGAGGCTGCTTGCACCGCTCACAGTTCTCGGCCCGGGAACGACGCCAGCGATCGCGCCTGGCGCAGGTGATCCACGGCGCTCGCTTTCTGCGCGGCACTCTCAGCGTGCGCAATGTGCGCTGTGGCAAAGCCGGCTGTCATTGCGCCCGAGGAGAACTGCATGCTTGTCTCTATCTGGTCCGACGCAAGGGAGGGAAATTACGCCAGATGTTCGTGCCGCGTCTCTGGGAAGACCGCGTGCGGCAGGCGGTGCAGAATCAGCAGGAGATGGAAAAGTTGATCGAGGAACTCTCTGATTTAGAGTGGAAGCGCCTGCGGGAGAGAAAGGAGTAAGCCGGTTCTCCCACGACTGATCCGCTACGCAGAGAAGATCTTTGACCTCGGTGAGGTTCTGGGAGCAGTTTCCGATCAGCGTCTCCGTCCGCGCATTCCTACCGCGGTATTGCTGCAATCGGTTTTGGTTCTTTACTGGGCTCGCTTGGGCAGCCTGAATGCGCTGGAGGCCGTGCGCGGGGCTTCTTTCTGGAAGCATTGGCTGGGGCAGGAGCTGGCGAGTGCCGATACGGTGGGGCGCGTACACGCCGCGCTCGAAAATGAGGGACTGCGCAGAGGGTTGCAGCAGGTGTATGGACGCTTGAAGCGCAACAAGGCCTTGCGGGGCGTGGGGGAATGGGATGTGGCCGTGCTGGATGGACATGAGAACCATGCCAGCTACCGCAGGCATTGCCGGGGATGCCTGCAAAGGACGGTGCGCACCGAGCACGCAGAGAAGGTTCAGTTTTATCATCGCCAAGTGACGCTGATGCTGCGCTGCGAGAAGATGCACCTGTTGCTGGATGTGGAAGCCCAGCTTCCTGGTGAAAACGAAGTCGCGACCGCCCTGCGCCTGCTCGCGCGTGTGTTGCCAGCTTACCCGCGCGCCTTCCAGTTGCTGTTGGCCGATGCTCTCTATGCGCAGGCACCTTTTCTTAACTTTCTGATCGGCCACGGCAAGCAGGTCTTGTTGGTTCTCAAAGAAGAGCGCCGCGAGCTCTATAAAGATGTTTTGGGACTGTTGCCACTGGTGGCACCCCAGAAGGGGCAGTATCGATCGCGGGACTGCCTGTGGTGGGATGTGTCGGATTTGACTTCTTGGTCGAACGTGAGCGTCCCGGTACGGGTGGTGCGCTCGGAAGAAACCTACCCAGTACGCCGCCAGTCGGACAAACAAATGTCCCAGGAGAAGAGCGAATGGATGTGGGTGACGACCTTGCCGGCCGCGCGAGCCTCCACCGCGCTGGTCGTGCATCTGGGACATGCGCGGTGGGACATAGAAAACTATGGCTTCAATGAGCTGGTGAACGGTTGGCACGCCGATCACATCTATAAACACGATCCGCAGGCGATCGAGGCCTTTACTCTGTTGGCCTTCCTGGCCTACAACCTGTTCCATGCTTTCTTGGCACGCAATATCAAAGCGCAACTGCGCCGCGCCAAGACGGAGTGCTTCTGGGCTCAGCTCATCGCCGCCCAAATCTATAGCGAGGCCGGCCGACACCTCACAGCGCGTTCCCCCTGAGAACAGATCTTTCTTTCTTCCAGCGATTCCTCTGCGCTCCCTCACCACAAGGAAGGGAGAGTCTTTCTCTACACCGTTCGGAGCGAACGAAAAGACCCCTCTCTGGACATACTTGGGTTCCCAAACGTTCGCAAGAAACTGCCGGGGGATCTCTGCTGGCCCCAATCGGCGCGCTTTCCTACACTTCCAGTCGCGATTGCGGAATCGCTGGCGCCCCGTCAGAATCGTTTGCCATCCCCGCGGTTCGGGTGTAACCTCAACTCATGCGAATCTGCTGCCCGTGCTGCACCTGCTGCTGTTGTTGTATGTGTTGCGCAGGTGTGTCTTCTGGCGCAGGGAGGCTAGGCCGCTAAGAACCACAAACTAGCCCAGAAATTCCCGACCCACCGCCAGAAGTTCCCGAGGCAGGTGGGTTTTTTGTTGTACGCCCAAATTTTTGCAACGGTTCCGATAGCGAGCGTCTAATTTCGAAGAATGACTAACAACGAGGAGACAGCCAATGACTGACTACAAGCACCCGGAAGTTCTGGTGACCACGCAGTGGGCCGCCGACCATTTGAACGACCCGAAAGTCCGCCTGGTCGAGGTGGACGTGGACACCACCGCTTACGACCAGGGCCACATTACCGGCGCGGTGGGCTGGAACTGGCAATCGCAGCTGCAGGACAATATTCGCCGCGACCTGATTGACAAGTCCGCGCTGGAAAAGCTGCTCGGAGCGTCCGGAATTTCCAACGACACCACCATCCTGCTCTACGGCGACAACAACAACTGGTTCGCCGCCTACGCCTTCTGGCAGGTGAAATACTACGGCCACAAGGACGTGCGTCTGATCAACGGCGGCCGCAAGAAGTGGGTCGAGGAAAAGCGCCCGCTCACAACGGACGCGCCGAGAATCGCGGCCACCACCTATCACGCCAGCGGCCCCGATGAATCCATCCGCGCCCGCAAGGAAGATGTTTACGCTTTCCTCGACAAGAAGAAGGCCGCGCAGCTGGTGGACGTCCGTTCCCCGGACGAATTCACCGGTAAGATTCTCGCGCCTCCGGGACTTTCCGAAACCGCGCAGCGCGCCGGCCACATTCCGGGCGCTGCCAGTATTCCCTGGGCGCAGGCCGCGAATGAAGACGGCACTTTCAAATCCGCGGATGCGTTGAAGGAGCTATACGGCAAGAAGGGAATTGACGGCGCGGAAGAAGTGATCGCCTACTGCCGGATCGGCGAACGCAGCTCGCACACCTGGTTCGTGCTGAAATATTTGCTGGGATTCAGCAACGTGAAGAATTACGACGGTTCCTGGACCGAGTGGGGCAATCTCGTCGGTGCCCCGATCGAAAAAGAAGTCGCCGTCGCTGCGCATTAGAGGAAGCGAATTGCACGGGCGGGTCCCCGGTCGTGCGATCGGGGACCGCCCGTCACTCGCTCGTCGCTTTAGGTTCCCTCGACGCCTACTCCGGAATTTGATTCGCCGGCACGCCTTTGCTCCGTGCTTCGTCCTGCAGCGCACTGATCTTCGCCACAATACCCTCGCGCTGTTTTTGCAGCCGCGCCAATTCATCGCGCCAATCGTCAATCTTCGCGCCGCCGACGTGCCGGACGGAATTCACCGTGTCGCCATTCAGCGCTGCCTGCAGTTGCGAGATCTGCTCGTCCAGCGGCGGCAGCTTCTCCTGTAATCGCGTGATCTGGGTCTGATAGTTCTTGGCGGCCGCGTTGCCGTTGGCATTTCCGGCCAGCTTGTTATTCACCGGCTTGTTGCTCTTTGCCGCAAACGTGGAGATAGCTGAATTCTTGTGGACGTCGCCCATGTCCTCGTTGGTCCACACTTTTTTTGCCGTCGTCGTGGTAGTAGCTGTCGAGGTCGTGGCGTTCGCGTCGGCCGCGGTGGTCGTGTCCGCCGGAGGCTGCGTCGCAGGCGTAGCCGCGTTCCCCGCAGGAGCCGTTTGGCCATCGGAACTTCCTTGCGCGCGTGCCAGACCAGGCACCAGCACCGCCGTTGCAAGAGCCAGGACCGGTACGAAAAGCAGTGTTCGCCTGTGCATGACGCCTCCTCGAATGACCAGCAGGTGACCAGCAAGCTCCGAGCAGCAAAATCCTCAGACGCCGAACATCAATTGGACGAAAGGGTGCAGAGCTGCACTAGGACTATTGTGCGCCCATTCCTAGCAGGTTGAACCCCGGGTGGACCGAAGAGTTACGGGTCGCCGTACGGTGCTTTGCGGCTGGCCAGTTCCGTTTGCACCATGGCCAACGCCTGTTGGGGCGGTCCGATGCGTCGATATTCGCGCGCTTCGACGTACTGGTGCTGCTCGGATGTGAAGAGGAATTTACGCGCCGTGAAATCGTACTGATAACGCGTGGGCAGCCAGATTCCCGGAGCGACTTCCTCCTGCTGCATGAAAAACACTCCGCCGCGATAAAGTTTTCCCAGAATCCCGCCGCCAAACGAAATGTCGCGCATCACGTGCGCTTCCCCATGCACCAGCTGATTGGCGTCGCGGTCCACCCAAATTCTCGCGGTCACGCGCGTCAAAATATCCTGTACCAGCGAGCGCGGGTGGAAATTTGGATTCGGCTGGATATCATAGACATCGCACACGCGGCCATTGCAAGTCTCCTGCGCGTCCCACGTGGTTAGGAAAGCCGCTCCGGTTGCATCCAGCAATTCCTTGCGGTCGTCCTTCCTCTTCTGCCATTTCGCATATGCCGATTTGGTCCTGGAATCTTCCGGCTTCAGCATCAGCTCCAGCAACTCTTTCCATGCGACCAGTTGCTTGCGATACTCCTCCGGATCCACCGGCCGGTCGCCATCCTTCAGCAACAGTTTCATAGTGCCCGTGCCGGTGGGCACCACGCGAAAGGTTTTATCGTCGAGCACCCTCGGTGTCGCTCCTCCGGTGCGATCCACGTGATGCTCCACTCGCTCGTACTGCTCCAGCGCTACGTCATTGCTGTGCTGGTGCTCCAACAGGATTTTCGCGCGAGCCGCGATCGCCGCGTCCGAAGGAGGCCGCGTAGTTGCGATCTCGCTCTCCGTCTGTTTGGCCGCCTGGCCTCCACGAGATGCGGCCGAATTCCCAATGCGGGGAATCGTCTCAACGGACGCCCCCGCCAAACTCGCCAGAGCAAGCGCCGCAGCCAAGCTCGATGCCGTAAGTCCTTTTCCCATGCTCGAAGTGCCCGTGAATGAGATGCGCGGCGCCATACGATGGTGTGCAACCTCGATTCTACCCGAATCCCCCGCGGAAGCCTCTGGCTCTGGCTTCAAGCGCGGTCTCCATCCCCTAGTTCTGCCATCCGAGCGCCAAAAGATTATCCGCAATCTGAAGTTTTTCCAGCCCCATATCCGTCTAATATAGTGACGTTTATGAAGCCCTCCAAATCCGTATCCGAAGCCCGGCAGACGCTCGCTGCCCTGCGCGAAACCATCTGGATCGCGCTGGATACCCTGCGCGCGCATAAGCTGCGCACTTTCTTGACGCTACTGGGCGTGATCCTGGCCGTCACTACGCTCGTCGCCGTCATCTCCGTTCTCAATGGCCTGAATGTTTACGTCGCCGATAAAGTGGCCAACTTGGGCGCGAATGCGTTCGTAATAGACCGCATCGGCATCGTCACCAACGCACAAGAATGGTACAAAGCCCGCAAACGCCCCCCGCTCGGCATGGAAGATCTGGAAGCTCTGCGGAACGGGATGAAGCTCGCGGATACAATCGCGGGAGAACAGAACACCTTTGCCGATGTGCGCCACGGCAACGATCTGAGTGAGGACGTGACCATCATCGGTGCCACTCCCACTTTTGCTTCCATCCGCGATATTGACGTCTTCAATGGCCGCCTGCTAACTGACATGGACGAAGATCATCGCGCCGGCGTTTGCGTCATCGGCGCCGACGTAGCGAACAAAATATTTCCAGGCGTGGATCCGGTGGGAAAGGAAATTCGCGCCGGCCAGGGCCAGTACGTGATCGTCGGCGTCGCTACTCCCAAAGGCAACGTCCTGGGTCAGCCGCAAGACAATTTCGTGATGATTCCGCTGGGCACCTATCGCAAGGAATGGCTCACCGCGCAGGATTCCATCGGATTTTTCGTTCAGGCGCGCGGTCCGGAATGGATGGATGCCGCGCAGGACGAGGCTCGCGTGATTCTACGCTCGCGCCGCCATGTGCCATATCAAGCGGAAGATAATTTCGCGATCATCGCGCCTACTTCCATCATGGGTTTGTGGAACCGCATCACCGGCAGCGCCTTCGGCATCGCGATCTGGATCACTTCTGTTTTTCTAGTAGTGGGTGGCGTGGTAATCATGAATATCATGCTCGCCAGCGTCACCGAACGCACCCGTGAGATCGGGTTGCGCAAATCGCTCGGCGCGCGCCGCCGTCACATCATCCTACAATTTCTGGTGGAATCATCGGTGCTGGCCGGACTGGGCGGATTTCTCGGAGTGGTCGCCGCCGTGGCCATCAGCCAATTGGTCCGCGTGCTTTCACCGATTCCGATTTCCACGCCATTTTTTTCCATACTCGTCGCGCTGGTTCTTTCCACCGCCGTCGGCCTGTTCTTCGGCATTTATCCGGCGATGCGCGCGGCGAAGCTGGACCCGATCGAAGCGCTGCGGGCGGAGACCTAGGACAAGCCGATGCAAAGTGATTTTCGCGAAAATCTCCATCTCGCGCTGGACACGGTTCGCGCGCACAAACTGCGCAGCTTCCTCGCCATCCTCGGCGTGATGATCGGCGTCGCGCTCATTATTTTGGTCGTTGGCCTGGTACAAGGTTTTCGCCAGACCATTCAGGACGAAATCGTTTCCGAAGGAATTGATACCGCTTTCGTTTCGCGCTTCGATCAAGGCCCGCAAAACGGCCGCCGTCCCAAGGACGAAAAACTGCGCAAGCCGCTCACTTTGGAAGACGCCATGGCCATTCGTCAACTTTGTCCGGCAGTCAAGGAAATCGCCGTCTCCGCATTCCAGTGGCAGCTCGCCCACACCGCCCGCTACCAGGGCAATGAAATTGAAGGCACTGATTTTCGCGGCACTTTCCCGGCGTATCTCGCCGTCTATTCCAACGCCACCATGAAAGCCGGGCGCTTTTTCACCGAAGCCGAAAACGAACATCGCGAAAATGTTGTGGTCATCGGCGAAAACGTCGCCACCGCTTTCTTCCCAAGCATTGAAGACGCCCTGGGGAAGCAAATCCTGGTGGATGGTTCCACGTATCAGGTGGTGGGAGTGTTTGAAAAACCACCCAACGGTTTCGGCACGGACGATGAAGATCGCCGTACCGTGATCCCCTATTACACTTTTATGAAGCTGTATCCCGGCAGCTATGAGATCGCTTATCGCTTTCTCGCGTATTCCGGCAAGCTAGACGCCGCCGTGGATCAGCTCCGTGAAGTTCTGCGCCGCCGGCGCGAAGTTCCCTACGATAAGCCAGACACTTTCTCCATTCAGACGCAGGTGGAGGTCGTGCAGAAATTCAACGACATCATTGGTGGCGTCGTGCTCGTCGTCGTCGTGCTCAGTTCCATCGGCCTGCTCATCGGCGGTATGGGCGTGATGAACATCATGCTGGTGTCCGTCACCGAGCGCACACGTGAAATCGGCGTGCGCAAAGCCATCGGCGCGCGCAGCCGCGATATCACCTGGCAATTTCTCTTCGAAGCCATGACCCTTACCGGAACCGGCGGCATCATCGGCATCATTGTCGGCAGCGCCATCGTGTTCCTGATTCCCATGGTCAGTTCACTGAAAGCCGTCGTGCCCGCATGGGCTGTCATTATCGGCTTCACGGTCTCCGTCAGCATCGGCCTCATCTTCGGCGTCTGGCCCGCAACCAAAGCCGCGCGCCTCAATCCCGTCGAAGCCCTGCGCTACGAATAGTTTTTTATATTAGCGGAGTTTGTCGGGTCCCTGATCGAGGTCCAGCACGATGGTGCTCTTGGGATCGAGTTGCGGCACACCGTTCGGGCCCATTACGTATGGGTAGCCCTCTGGATCCTGCAGAGTGCCTCCGACCAATCTCGCATCCCGCAGCTCTTGCATCGAAGTAGGGAAGCGGCCGAATTTTCTCCAATAGTCTTCCGAGCTTTCGTTCAGACGCTTCAGGCCCAACGCCGCATCTAGCGATTGAATGTGCTGCTTCGCCCGGCGGCGGATCAGTTCGTCTTTCGTGGTCGCGTATATCTCGGTCCAGATCAACCGGGAAGTCTCCAGAGAATTGCCTGTTTCCGCCACGCGGGCGGCCATTACCTTCATCCATACCTGCGCGTTCGGGTTTTTGCTGCCTTCCAAATACGCTTCGGCGCCTTTCTGGAAATCTTTCAAGTGGATCGAATAAAGAAACCCCAGATCCTGATAGAGCCGCCATTCATCAGGATTTTCGGCGATGCCGCGCTTTACCAGGTCCACCGCCAAGTCCGCGCGTCCTGGTCCGACGGGCGGCCGCTCCGACAAAAAGACCGCTCCGAAGCGGTACGCAATCATTAGCCTCGGGTCAAGTGTGGTGGTGATGTCCAGCAACGGCCACAATGCTTCGTACGTCGCGCCGGGCTTGCGCGCCCTTCTGCCGTAATATTGCACCACTCGCGTCCAGTAGATATCCGCAACCAGCGGCTCATATCCCAGACTAAGTTTCTTCAGTAGCCAGCCGGAACGCAGGAGCAACTCTCCCTGGTCCGGGTCGATCAGGCGCGTCTCGGCATCAATACGCACCTGCAGCGCCGCGCACAGCACAAACAGGAGCGGCACGGCCACGAGCGCCAGCAACATCGCTCGTATGTGACTTTTATTTTGCGTGCGCCTGCTCATTTCAGATTGCGCCCGGAAAACACCGCCGCCGCGGCCACCAGAATCAGCACTACATATAGCGCCGCGTACAACGTGTTGTGCCAGATCAGCGCCAACGGTACCGCGTCGCCGTGCGCCGCCGCGGCAATCACACCAAAATCATGAAAATTGGGCAGCACGTAGTACACCAAGCGCGTGATGGCGGCCACCGCCCGGTTCTGTGTGAACTGGCTGATGCCCAGTATGCCCGGCGCGAAAACCCCCGCGATGTATATTCCCAACGTGTACAGGGTCGAAAGCATCGGGCTGGTAAAGCAGGAAAAGAACAGCGCCAGCGCCGTCACCACCGCCAGCTCCAGCAAAATAAAATAAACCGCCACCAGAATCGTCGCGTCCGACCGCTCGAAATTCCGGGCGACGCAGTACAACGCTGCTCCGAGGCCCAGCGTCATCAACGAAGTATTCACCACCAGGGTCAGCAGCAGGCCGCCAAATTTCCCCACCAGGAATTCCCAGCGGCGAATCGGCTTCGATAGCAGGCTGTAGAGAGTGCGCTTTTCCATCTCTTTGTAAACCAGTCCCACGCCGATAAAAATCGCCATGATGATTCCGAAAATCGAAATCGCCGAAAGCCCCAGATTGATGATCACCATCCGCTCGATCCCGATCGAAATCTGCCCCACTAGGATCGCCGCGCCGATCATCATCAGCGCGAAAAATATCAGGTTGTACAGCACGCGGTCCCGCACCGCTTCGCGAAACGTATTGATGGCTACCACGCCCGGTAATACGCTCATCGCACACCCACTTCTGCCGCCGGCACCTGCGTTTTTTGTCGTCCCACCAGATTGAAAAAATAATCCTCCAGCGACGGACGCAGCGGCGCCACCGAAAGGATGCGCCCCTCGCAACCCCGCAATTGCTCCAGCACCGCGTAAAGCTCCTCTTCCGCCACTTCAATCCGATAGCGGTTGCCGATATTTTTCGCGCGCGCCGCAATATTTGGCGGCAGCATCTGTTCCTTGGCCACTTCGAACAAAATTTCCATGCCTTGTACTTCCATGGACACAATTTCCCCCGGCGAACCGATCCCGCGCAATTTCCCATCGACCAGCACGGCCACACGGTCACAAAGCATTTCCGCATCGGAAAGAATGTGCGTGGAAAAGAAAATCGTGCGGCCCTGCCGCTTCAAATCCAGAATGATGTCTCGCACTTCGCGCCGCCCCACCGGATCCAGGCCAGACATCGGCTCGTCCAGAAACACTACCTGCGGATCGTGCAGAATTGCCTGTGCGATCCCCACGCGCTGCAGCATGCCTTTGGAAAATTTCCGCAGCTGCACGTCCGCCGCAGCCGCCAAGCCCACCAGACCCAGAAATCGCGTCACGCGCTCGTTCCGTTCCACCGCGTTGTAGCTGAAAAAGCGCGCGAAATATCCCAGCAGCTCACGCGCCGTCAGGTAATCGTAAAAATATGGCTGCTCTGGCATGTACCCGATCTCGCGATGCATGCGCACGTCGTCTATCGAGCGCCCACGCACGCGCGCCTGCCCCGACGTCGGGAAAATCAAGCCCATCAGCAGCTTCATCGTGGTGGTTTTGCCCGCGCCGTTCGGTCCCAGGAATCCGAACGATTCCCCCTCTTCCACTTGCAGCGTCAAATGGTCCAGGGACCGGCGCATTTTTTTCCGCCAGAACCCCACCGGGTAGTCCTTCGTCAACCGCTCGATTTCGATTGCTGGATTCGCCATGGCTCCTCATTATCAATTTTTCCAGCGCACCATGGTTCATGTCAATTCCCAGGTGTTGCCTTCCTCTACACATCCCTGGTCCGCGGCGTCGCGGCATCACCACCTCGATTGTGAGAGGCATTCGGAAATCTAGGTCGCGAATCCGCGGTATGTTAGAGGGCTTGCGCAGGACGCTTCGGAAAAGTCCCGTCGGCGAAAGGAAAATCGGCTTGATCATTCCGGTGACACGCCTGCACCGCGGCGCGTTTTCGGTTCTATCGCGGGTTGGCGGGTGCCGGTTCTAAAGGACGCAAACTCAGGAAATCAAGGTGGCTCTCGAAAGCGCTGGGGAAAGCCTGTTCGTAGCCCGCCAGTCCTCGGCAAGTGAGATGATGCGAGCTCGTAAATCCATAGGCTTGCATTTCTTTCATCGCTTCATCAGCCGACCATCCCTGCACGCTCATCCGATAAGCTGCGATGGACATGCCGGTGCGGTCCGAGCCCAACTCGCAGTGCACAAAAATCTTCTTGTCGGGATTTTCCCGCAGCACGTGCAGAAAATTCGCGATCGCCGTGTCGTTGGGGCGGTAGCACTGCCACGGAATGGAAACGTAACGCATGCCCAGCCTGCCCGCTTCCGCTTCTTCCTCCGGATGGTCGCCGGGTCGCAAGTTTACGATAATTTCGACGCCCATCTTGGCCAGGAACTCAATGCCCTCGCTGGATGGCTGAGCTCCGCGATAAAGCTGCGCCGAGACTTCGCCGAATCGCGGAATCCCGTTCACTGAAATCATTTTCGCGAACGCGTGCTGCGTGTTCGGGGGCGCCGGCTTCATATCACTCACTGCGGTGGACGCCGCGGAATTGCGTGCGTTGTCGCGTGTGTTGTTGTCTGCGCCGGATGGTGGCGCGTCGCTCGTCGCAGCTTGAAATCCGCGCGCTTCGCCACATAGTAACGCGAACGCCAGAATTGCCGGCAGCACTCGCGCTGTCTGGTTGAAGGAGATTTTCATCTTCTCTGTTAGATGCTTCTACTGCCCCTACCGTGGGGTGCGTAGGTTAGCATACCCACCACAATAGGTAGACGTTTTCGACACCGTGAGCATAAGATTTTGTGGTTTGTTTATGAATTTTTCTTGACAAGTTTTCCACAACCCTCGATACTGCGCTTCCAAGCTCGGGGGAGCATTCGTTGGCTGCAGCGTCTTTTCGCTGCCCCCAACCAGTCGTGAGAGCCGTACCGAGTTTAACCGAAAATTCAAAGGGGCCACACCCCACTTAGCGCCGCGCCTCGGTTTTCTTGCGCGGCTTAGCTGGGCTTTTGCCTCTTTTTTTCGGCGCGAACGGTGCTTCTTGCCGCTCCAAGGTTCGGCTGCTCCCCACAGACAATACTTTCGTGCGCCGTAAACGGTGCACATCACATCACCCTCGGGGCGCCACTTAGGGGTAGAATGAAGGTTCTGCCCCCGCACGGCTCCCCGGCTCACATCTACATGGCACCACTGCCTGCGCGGAGGCAAAATGGCTGAAACAAGGACGGTATGGAACAGCATGGCCGAAACAAATCAAATTGCACGGCGCGCCACCGGATTGGAATTCGAACGGCGGTTCACCGACGGAAAAGTTTCACCCTTCGATAAAGTTGAGTGGGAACGTCGCACAGCTCTGATCGGCAACGATAAAGGTCAGGTAATCTTCCGCCAGGAAAACGTGGAAGTCCCCAAATCCTGGTCCATGACGGCCACCAACATCGTGGCTTCCAAGTACTTCCACGGCAAGCCCAATACCCCGGAGCGCGAAACCTCGGTGCGCCAGCTGATCGGCCGCGTCGTGGATACCATCGTCCGCTGGGGCGAAGAGGGCGGCTACTTCGCCACCCCCGAATCCAAGGGTATCTTTCGCGACGAACTGACCCACCTGCTCGTCGAGCAGAAAGTCGCCTTTAACTCTCCGGTCTGGTTCAACGTCGGCGTGCAAGCCAAGCCGCAATGCTCCGCCTGCTTCATCAATTCCGTCCAGGACAACATGGATTCCATCATGAACCTGGCCAAGACCGAAGGCATGCTCTTCAAGTGGGGCTCTGGCACCGGCACGAACTTCTCCACGCTGCGCGGCAGCCGCGAATCGCTCTCCGGCGGCGGCATCGCCTCCGGCCCGGTCAGCTTCATGAAGGGTTTCGACGCCTTCGCCGGCGTCATCAAGAGCGGCGGCAAGACGCGCCGCGCCGCCAAGATGGTGATCCTCAACGTGGAACACCCGGACATCGTGGAGTTCATCCAGTCCAAGACGAAGGAAGAGCGCAAAGCCCACGTGCTGATCGAGCAGGGCTACGATCCTGCGATTGACGGCGAGGCCTACACCTCCGTCTTCTTCCAGAACGCCAACCACTCCGTGCGCGTCACCGACGACTTCATGCGGGCCGTCGAAGACGACCGCGACTGGTGGACCCGCAACGTCAACGACGGCAAAGCTTGCGAAAAATTCCGCGCCCGCGACCTGCTGCGCGAAATGGCCGACTCCGCCTGGCACTGCGGCGATCCCGGCATGCAGTACGACACCACCGTGAATCGCTGGCACACCTGCAAAGCCACCGAGCGCATCAACGCTTCGAATCCGTGCTCGGAGTACATGTTCCTGGACGACACGGCTTGCAATCTGGCTTCGCTCAACCTGATGAAGTATCTGGGCCCCAACGGCCAGTTCGATGTCGACGCGTTCCGCCACGCCGTGGACGTCACCATCACCGCGCAGGAAATTCTGGTGGACAACGCCAGCTATCCCACGCCAAAAATCGCGCGCAATTCGCACAACTTCCGTCCGCTGGGCCTCGGCTACGCCAACCTGGGCGCGCTGCTCATGTCCCTGGCGCTGCCTTACGATTCCGACGGCGGCCGCGACATCTGCGGCGCCATCACCGCGCTGATGTGCGGCGAAGCCTACGCGCAATCCGCGCGCATCGCCGAACGCATGGGTCCCTTCGGCGGCTACCCGCGCAATCGTGAAGCCATGATCGACGTCATCCGCATGCATCGCGATTCGCTGCGTCCCATCAAGGAAGAAAACGTCCAGCCTTCACTCCTGCGCGCCGCCCGCAAAGCCTGGGACGATGCGCTCGAGCTTGGCGAAAAATTCGGCTACAAGAATTCGCAGGTCTCCGTGCTCGCTCCCACCGGCACCATCGGCTTCATGATGGATTGCGACACCACCGGCATCGAACCCGATCTGGCGCTGGTGAAGCAGAAGAGGCTGGTCGGCGGCGGCGTCATCAAGATCGTCAACAACACCGTGCCGCAGGCCCTGATGAATCTCGGCTATCCCCCGGAACAAGTCGCCCAAATCGTGGATTACATTGACGCCAACGCGAAAATCGAAGGCGCTCCCGGCCTCAAGCCCGAGCATCTCCCCGTTTTCGATTGCTCGCTTTCTCCCATGGGTGGCGGCCGTTCCATCGCCTGGCGCGGTCACCTGCGCATGATGGCGGCGGCCCAACCCTTTCTATCCGGCGCCATCAGCAAGACCATCAACATGCCGGAAGAATCCACCGTCGAAGACATCATGCAGGCCTACATCGAATCGTGGAAGTTCGGCCTGAAGGCCGTGGCCATCTACCGCGACAATTCCAAGCGCTCGCAGCCGCTTTCCGCCGCCAGCAAGAAGGAAGATGAAAAGCCAGCCGCCGCAGCGGTGCCGGTTGCAGAAGTTGCCGCCGTTCCTGTCGCGTCCGCGCCTCAGCAGGAAGAGCTTTTCGCCCGTGGCGCAAGCCGCCGCAAGCTTCCCAACGAGCGCAGCTCCATCACCCACAAATTCTCCATCGGTGGCCACGAAGGCTACCTCACCGTCGGCAAGTATGAGGACGGCGCTCCCGGCGAAATCTTCATCAAGATGGCGAAAGAAGGCTCCACGCTTTCCGGCATCATGGACGCCTTCGCTCTGTCCGTCTCGATTGCGCTGCAATACGGCGTCCCGCTCCGCGCTCTCGTCGACAAATTCGTCAACTCGCGCTTCGAACCTTCGGGCTACACCGGCAATCCCAATATCCGCTACGCTAAATCGGTGGTGGATTACATCG
The DNA here is from genome assembly GCA_963786205.1 of uncultured Acidobacteriota bacterium. Lineage (GTDB taxonomy): Bacteria > Acidobacteriota > Terriglobia > Acidiferrales > UBA7541 > Palsa-295. The sequence continues at coordinate 166,139 of CAWAYG010000004.1, read as the reverse complement.
GGCGCTGGCTCGGCGCGAAATTCATCTCGCCCGATTACCTCGATCTAGACGCCACCGCCGAATCCGAAGCTCCAGCCAGCACGGCTGCGGCGATGGCACACGCAGTCGCTCCGGCAACCGCGACAAAGCATGCCGATCCGGAAGCCTCCACGCGCCAGCGCGCCACGATAGACGACGCGCCATCGTGCTCCGAATGCGGCATGCTAATGACTCCCAACGGCAGCTGCTACAAATGCTCCAACTGCGGCGGCACGTCAGGCTGCAGCTAAGAGAAGCCGTAACAAAGCGCGAGGCTTTTCGAGAAAGTAAATCGCCCGAAAGGCAACGGAAAGGTTCGGTCGGGCGGGTCTCAGACCCGCCCCTACTTTTTTGCGCGTGCCACGCGCCGGAACTCACGCTTCCGGTGCCGCCGACTTCCGCAACGACCGCACCGCCGCATACCCAATCAACATCACCGCCACCACCAGCACCAACCACAGAAAAATATCGTGCGTCTCGGTCCACGGCCGCGGGTCCACCCAATCCGCGTTCGCTTCCTCCGGACCCAGTTTCCCATCCCCCGCCGTGGCCATCTCCGCTGCATTCACCCGCCGACCCAAATCGTACTGCGCGCGTTCCGCTCGTTCCTGTCCGTAAATCAGCCGATAACTCCGCCCCGGCTGCTGCTGGAACACGATGTGTCGTGGCGTGATGTACAGCTTCGGCGCCGCAGTATCAAGAGGCGCGTCGTTCCCATTCACAATCTCCACGCGCAGGAAACGCGATTGCGCCCAGGCATTCGAAATCATCACCGTGAGCTCTTGCTGCTGCGCGTCGCCCCGCCGGTAGCGATAAATTTCCGCGTTCCGAAGACTTCCCCAGTCCTTGCCATCCGCGCTCGACGATATTTCCACCGCGCGAATGAACTCCGGCGGCGCGTCGACCTGGAATCGCACTTCGGTCACCAGCGGCATAGCCGCGCCCAGCTCGGCGCTCCACGCGCTGCTGCCCGACGGCTGTTTTGCATCCGCGACCATCGTCAATTCCAATGGCACGCGCTCGGCCGGCTCCGTGGTCTCCAGCAGAATCTGCGCGCCGCTCACCGGAAATTTCTTGTCGCCGTCCAAAATTCGCACGCGCAAATACGGCGCGTTATTTTCGGAGTAGTGCACCAGCTGCGTGCCTTCGTGCGCATTCTTGCGGAAGCGGAAAATCGGCGCGCGCTCCTCCACCATCCTCCAGACGTGCCCGTCGTCGCTTGCTTCCACCTGCACCCACTCGATGAAGTCCGTCTCGCCGGTCTCGATCCGCACGGTGTTATGAAACGGCGCGTGCGCTCCCGCATCCAGCACCAATTGCGTAAACGCTCCGGCGCTAAAACTGTTTTCGCGCAAAGTCGTCGGTAATGGGGAGGATTTAGAGCTTCCCAGCCGCTGGAAAATCACGTAGGGAACTTCCGCGCCCTGATCATCAATCACCCGCAGATCAGCCAGCCCCGTCTGTGCGCGTGCATACAGGTCCGGAGGCGGAACCACGCCCGCAAGCTGCCCCGCAGCCGTCGTCGTGCCCGTTGCCGCATCGGGCGTCGCCAGCTCAATCGCGCGCGAATAGTGCCAGTGCTTCCAGGCCGCAGGCAGCGACGTGTCCGCCAGTCCTGCAAAAGCCGCCGACAACGCAGCACTGATCACACCCATCACCATAACGCTGCGCCGCAATCGCGCGCTCACGCTTTCCTCTCGCCCTTCCGCCCCAGCAATTGCCGTTGGTAGTAGAACGAGATCAGCATCAACGCGAGCCCCAGCAGCAAGAACGAAACGATCCGGTAAAATTTCTCCAGAAACGACAGGTCGAAAAGGAAAACCTTCACAATTACCACGCCCAGCAGCACCAGCGCCTGCCAGCGGATCGCCTCCGATTTCTTCCACAATCCCGCGCCCAGCAGGCCCAGCGCCCACACCAGCCACAACATCGAGAGCGCCAGCTCCTGCGCGTGCCCGCGGTCAATTCCCAGCGAGGGCATGCGTCCGAACACGTCCCACACTTCCAGTGACGACGCCGCAATCGCCAAAATATTCGCCGCAATCGCGGTAATCACAAACGCCATGCTTTCCTGCTCGCTCAGCTCCTCGTCGCTGGTCGCCGCGAAATAGCAGCTCAACGCCATGCAAGCAACGCAAATCGCAAACGTCGCAAATCGCGCATTCAGCAAAAAAGTATCAGCAGGAATCGGAATCAGCGCCAACCGCCCCGCCACGATCGCAAACAGCACCAAGCCCGCCCAGCGCACCGCCGCGAATCGCACGCGCAATCCGCTCCAAATCAGCACCGCGCCCTGCACCGCCCAGGCAATCGTGATCCATCGCCCGTCCAGCCGGATCGGAATCGCCAGCGTCACAAACGTCAACGCCAACCCCGCGTACAAAATCCGCGCCACGCGCACTTTCGTTCCGCGCTGTTCCGGCAACATGCGCTCCGCAGCCAAATGCGCCGCGGCCAGCACCAGCACCGCCACCGTCAAAGCCCAGCGATTATCCGGCCACAACATCTGGCGCAGCGCCGCCAGGTAAGCCAGCGAATTCACCAGCACGATTCCGACTTCCAGTTCGGAAAGTTCGCCGTCGCGCCAGCTGCGCACCACCGGCAACGCCGCAAACAGCACGAAAAACACCGTCGCGAATAGCACAGTGGTCGCAAGCTCATCCGCCCTGTAAAATTCGCTGTACCAGCCCCAGAAATAAACCAGCGTCGCCAGAAATTGCACCGGCGGCAGCGATTTCCAATCGCGCACCCACGCAATCGCCAGCACTCCGGCGCCAAGAATCGTCAAATAGGTGAACAGCGAAACTTCGTGATTCTCGCCGGTGCTCACCAGTATCGGCGTAATCAGCCCACCGACCAGCGCGAGGAACGCAATTCGCTCGGAGTCGCGTCCCACCGCCACCACCAACGTCACCGCAGTCACCACGATCATCGCCACGAATGCAATGTCTTGCGTGAAAATGTGGTAGTAGTGCCAGCCCGCCCACAACGACAAATACAGCACCGCCGCGCCCAGCCCCGCGATCCCCTCCGAAAAATATTTGTAGCCGCGCGCGAGCAGATGCTGACTCCACGGATACAGAATGCTGCCAGCCAGAAGTCCAATTCCCACCCGGCCGCGCGGGCCCACCCAGTTATTGTCGAACGCGTATTTCAAAAAGAACGTCACCGCAAACAGCAGCGCCAGAATTCCCACGTAATTCAGCCAACGCCCCGCGACCATCGCTTCGAAATTCCCCTCGTCATCGTGCCGAGCCGCCGCGGCGCTCGAAAGCGGCGACGAAAGCGCCGGCGCTTGTGCGCGGACCGGCGCAACCGGATGTAGAGGCAATCCAGGTGCGGAAACTACTGACGGCCGTGCGGGTTGCGAGGGTGGAGGCACAGATATGGGAGTCGCCGCCGGGATAGGCGGATGCGCAACAGCCGCAGGCGACTCAGCAGTTTCCCGATGCGGCGTCGCGGCCGCCGGAGCAGGCAGCGCCGCCAGCCCCTTCTCGATCTGCGTCAGCCGCTGCTCCAGCGCGTAGATCCGCCGGATCAGCTGTGCCGCTTCCGTCTCCACTCCACGCTTCAGCGTGTTCACGCGCACATACGCAGCAATAGCCAGCACGGGCACACCAATCACGAATAGGGCGGCGATCAGGATAAACAGCGCGGCGCCAGATTGCATATGTAAGAGGGTGCGCGGAAACTGAGGGCATTACATCACAGCTAATACTGAGGGACAATTAACTTGCGAGGAGTTGGCGTCCAAGCTGCCAATACCAAAAAAAATAGGGGGTCCCGTCGGACCCCCTTTATGCTCTACCCCTAGTTCCGGTTCCAGCGCGGCGAAACCGGCCCACCCCGGGATAAGAGACAGCCGCTGTATAGTTTGCACGCCAGTTGCCAGCCTGTTGAACATTCCCGACGTCGCTCTATGTGTTGCACCCGCTGGATTTAGCTTATGTGAAACCAGAATTGCCTATGGATTTGCATTGCGAACATCCACTTTATGAAAGCGCCACCGCATTTTTCTATGTTGTTTGGAATAAAACGGACGTTACGCTTGAGCCCGCGCTCTGAATCGCCTCCACGCATACCACCCGGGAACCAGCAAAATCGCTAGCCAGAACAAGAGCGACGGCCCCACCGCAAAGAGGAATACCAGAAGCCCAACCGCGCCATCCTGGAGGTTCCTAAACCCCTCCACCATCGCGTTCCGGAGCTTCGAACCAGTCGAAACCGGACCCGACCCCAAAACTTGCCGGTATTCTTCGCTCAAGTCCACCTGCACCGTCGCGTAATTCACCCTATGGGCCAGAATCGTGCTCTGTCCCTGCATGCTCTCAATCTCTCCCCGCACGCGCGCCAGTTCGCGTTCGGCCTCTAGCACATCCTGGAGCTTGCCCGTGCGCGTCCCCAGCAATTCGATCAGCCGCTGTTCAGTAGCTCTCGCGCTCTTCAGGCGGGCTTGCAGGTCCACATACTGGTCGCTCACCTCTTCGTTGGAGCGCGTTTCCGCTTCGACGTGCCCCAGCTTGCGCACATCGGCCAGAAACCCATCAAGCTGCTTCGTCGGAATCCGCAGCGACGCGGAAAGTTCCCGGGCGTTCCCGGTCTGCGCCTTGGCGTCGAGCTTTTCTACATACCCACCATGCGCCGCAGCCAACTTTTCGATCGCCGCGCTGGCTTCGTCGTAGTTCGTCGCCAAAATATTCAGCAAAGCCGTCTGCACAATCATCGGCCCGATACTTTCCAGGGCCTTCAGCTCCTCGCCAGGCGGTGCCGGCGCCAGCGCCGACTGCACATCGTCCGCCGGCGTCACCTTATGTGCTTCCAGATCGGACGCCTGCGATTTCGCAGGGCCAGGTTCCACTGCCACAAAGTTCGTAAAATTTCGGCCGCTCACTGGGAGGGTTTCATCTCTGCGCGCGCGCGGTGTCGCGAGTGCCAAGATCACTACCACAGCCACGACTCCCGCAATCGCCCAATTTCGTGGACGCGCAAACACTTGTCGCCAATTCCAAGCGCCATGATTCAGCGCGCGGTTGGTACGCGCCTCGTTCGCAGACATCCCGGATTCCAGCGCAGCAAGCACCGATTCGTTCATCCCTGCCGAAGGACGCTCCACTTCAAAACTCAGCATCCTCTCGGAAAGCGCGCGAAAACCCCGCGCAACTTCCTGGCACTCGCTGCAACTCACCAAATGCGCGGCCAGCTCCGCCGCCCGCCGCGCTTCCAGCTCGCCGTCGAGATAAGCCATTACCTCTTCGGCATCAAACGCGTGTTGTGCATGTCGTTCCATAAAATTCCTCGGCCTCGATCCTTCACTGCACTGGCAGTAATTGATTTTTCAGCGCCGCCCGCGCCCGGAATAAACGCGAGCGCACCGTATTCATCGGCATGCGCAGCACCGCAGCAATTTCGCCGTAACTAAGCTGTTCGTACTCGCGCAACATCAAAATCTCCCGCTCGCTCTGTTCCAGATGCCCCAAGGCGTCGCGCACCCAAATTCCTGCATCGCTATTTTCCGCCGCATTTCCCCCGGCCGCGCGGTCGTCCAGCTTTTCGTTCTCCGCGACCTCGCGCCCCGCCTTGCGCCGCTCTGCCGCCACCAGATGAATCGCAATCCCATACAAATAACTGCGAAAACTAGCCCGCGGCTCATAGCGCCGCACGTTTTGCAGCAGCGCCAGAAAACATTCCTGCGCCAACTCCTCCGCCCGCGCCGGATGCTCCAGTCGACGCCGAAAAAACCCATACATGGGCTCGCGATACCGTTCGAACAACTCCACGAACGCCTCCCGCGCCCCCTGCTGAAACTCCAATATGAGCTGGTCGTCGCTATTCATAAATAACTGCCGCCCCGCGTCCGGTCCCACGTTTAGCCGTTGATTCGGCCGTTGTAGCGGCCAGCTTTAGCTGGGCGCCTTTGACTTGATCTTTGTAGCGGCCGGTTCAGGTTCATCGAACCGGGCAGCCGTTGTGTTCGGTTTGCCGTTGCCTTCGTAGCGGCGCACTTCAGTGCGCCACTCGCCACACGGCACCCGCCGCTACAGGGTCTTCAGCACTTCCGTCTCGGGCCCCTCACTACTTAGAATGTCGCCACTCGTGAAATAGTTCCCATTTCCTTGACGATTATTTTGGGGGGAATGCCAGCAGGGCGCTCACGGCGCCATACGCCGATATGCGGCGTTCTCACAAGGGCGGTTAGGCGCCCACGCGAGCATTCGCAAGGCTCACTCTTGCGGAGCGTTCATTTCAGAGTGAATTGGACGGAGATCAGTGTGTCGACTGCAACGGGGTCGCCATTCAGCAGGGTTGGCTGATATCTCCACTGCCGCACCGCGTTTACGGACGCATCCACAAGTTCCGGAGGTCCGCTGACAACATCGGTCCCGATTACGCGGCCTTCTCGGTCAAGTACCACGTGAAGCTGCACGGTTGCGGACACCTTATTCTTGCGAGCCTCGGCTGGATATACAGGAGCCACCTGCTGAACGAGTTTCGCGGCGGCGACATTTCCCCCAACGCGTATGCGCATCGGTTTCATATAAGGCAAGCCGTAAAGCGTTCGCCAATTTACCAGGCGAAACGCCCCCTGCGCATACGTATAGACTCCCGGGAACGGCCAGCCCCGTTCCGAGCCTTGCGCCGCTTCCGCGCCGCAAAAAACCGGGGTGGTTTTGCCCTCCGTTGCAGCGGGTTCGCTCTGCCCGTCCACCACCGGTTTCGCGCGTAGCGAAGCTTCCTTGACCGAAATATGGATTCGCCCCTGCTGCGCGAAGTCAGTCATCATTTTCGTGAACTCGTCTTCGAAGTCTCCCCAGCTATTTTTGTACGTCGTCGCCAACTTCGATCCATCATCATTTCCGAACGCGCTCGCGAACCAGCCGTCGGGATCCGGAATCCGCAGTTCGCCGATCAATTGCTCCCGACCTTTCAATTCCTTCTTGTGCTTGATTTTTACAATCTCCTCCAACTGCGCCTGCAATACAGCAGGCGAATCGGGGATCGCTGGCCCGGCTTGCGCCGGCGGAGCGTTCTGTGGCGAGTTCTGCGCAAAACTCGAGGAAGCGAGAAGCAGAATGACCGAAACGAAAAATAAGAGTCGCGATCGATTCAGGGTGGCGTTCAGGGCAGCGCGCGTAAAGTAATTCGGCGATAAGTGATTCACGAAGTAATGCTTCGAATCAATCGAGAATTCGAAGCGTAAATCTTCGGACTAATCCAAGTTCGGCCTACGCCCCAATCGCCTCGCGCAACGCTTCCGCCAGCGTCTCCGTCCAGCGCGTCACATCCTCTTGCTGTTCGGCCTCCACCATCACCCGCGCCAGCGGCTCGGTCCCCGAATAACGCAGCACCACACGCCCCGATTTCCCCAGCGCCTTCTCCGCCTCCGCAAAACCGCGCGCCACTGCCGGCAGGGACTCCAGCGGCGGCTTCGACCGCACCCGCACATTCACAATCCTCTGCGGAAAAATTTTCAGATCAGCAATCAATTCATCCAGCGTCCCACTCAGCGCAATGATCGACGCCAATTTCACAGCCGTCAACATGCCATCTCCGGTCGTCGCGTCGTCCAAAAACAAAATGTGCCCCGACTGCTCGCCGCCCAGGTTCGCGCCCATGTGCAGCATTGCTTCCAGCACGTAACGGTCGCCCACGTCCGTGCGCGTCAGCTTCAATCCGGATTTTTCCAGCGCGCGTTCCAGCCCCAGGTTCGCCATCGTCGTTCCGACGATCACATCGCCCTTCAGCGTCCCCGCGGATTTCATGTAACGCCCCGCGACCAGCAGCACGCCATCGCCATCCACCAAGCGCCCGGAACCGCTCGCGAAAATTGCGCGGTCCGCGTCGCCATCAAACGCCATCCCCAGCGCCGCGCCCGCCTTCACCACGCGCGCTTGCATCGCTTGCGGATGCAGCGAGCCGCAATCCGCATTGATATTCCGTCCGTTGGGGCTGTCATTGATGGCAATCACTTCGGCGCCCAGTGACCGGAATAAGCGCGGCCCCAGCTTGCTGGCCGCGCCGTTCGCGCAATCCATCACGATTTTCATCCCCGCGAAATTCGCACCCGCCAACGCCGCGGCGCGCAGCCCGTCCAGATAATCGTCGTCAATCTTCTCGTTGTCGTGCAACTGCATCTCGCCGCGCGATTCCGGCGTTTCGCTGGACGCCAGAATAAATCGCTCCAGTTCCGCTTCCACCGCGTCCGGAAATTTCATCCCCGTCGAGGAAATCAGCTTCACCCCGTTGTCGTGATACGGATTGTGCGAAGCGGAAATCACCACCCCCGCCGCGAATCCCTCGTGATGCACCAGCCAAGCCACTCCCGGCGTCGTCAATACTCCGGCGGAAACGGCTTCCACGCCCGCCGCCGCCAAACCGCGCGCGATGCGATCCGCAATGTGCGGCCCGGATTCGCGCGTGTCCCGCCCGATCAGCACACGCGCCCGCGCATCCGGCGAACGTCCGTTCGAGCTGACGTATTCACCCAGCGCCAGGCCCACGCGATCCAGCGTGGCATCATCCAGCGGAACCTCGCCAGGCACGCCGCGAATCCCATCCGTTCCGAAAAGTTGTTTGGTCATGAATTGGTCATGAAAGTGAAATTGTGCGCCAAAAAATCAGGCACGCGATTCTATCATTGCGGCGCTAGTCGAGTCCCGCTGCAGCCGCAATCGACATCGCAACCATCACCACTTCCCCGCCCGTCCGCCGGGCCAGTGTACGCGCAAGCACACCGTTATTTGCGCGGCGCAGGCTGTGTTATCGTACCGCCATGCCTCTTGAGGAAGAGAAGATCGTCTCGGCGAGTTCCGCCAGCGGCAAAATCATCGCCGCCGGAATCGTGATCGCCTTTTGTTACTGGGCGTCCTCGATTCTGGTCACGCTGTTGGTCGCGGTTCTGCTCGCCTATTTTCTCGATCCGGTCGTCAACTTTCTGGAAGATTGGCACGTGCCGCGCGCTCTCGGCTCGCTCATCGTGGTTCTGTTCACCATCGCGGCAGTGCTGGTTGTCGCCTGGAGCATGATCGAGCGCGTGGACCAGTTCGGCCGCGACTGGCCTCTCTACCGCAAGCCCCTGCATCAAGTCGCCAGTGTCATCGAACAAAAGCTCGCGAATTTCGAAGAACACGTTTCCGAAATTGAGCCCGGCACCACTCCCGGCGAACACATCGTCTCCGTCGCCGACTCGCATCCTGTGCGCGCCGCGCTCCTCTCGCGCTTAAGTTCTCTGTACGAAGTCGTTGTCGCTGCGACTTTCGTGCCCTTCCTGCTTTTCTTCATGCTCGCCGCCAAACGCCAGGTCTGGCACGCCACCATGCAATTATTTCCCGCCACGCGCCGCACCGAGGTGAAGGAAACTCTCGCGGATGTCACTATGGTGCTGCGCAGCTATGTCGTCGGCACCGCGCTCGTGGGCCTGATTCTTGTCGTTTTCAGCTGGCTCTTCTTCTGGGGTATGGGTCTGGACTTTCCATTCCTGCTCGGCTTGCTTTCCGGCCTGCTGAACCTGATTCCGTATCTCGGCGTGGTTCTTTCATGGGCGCCGCCGATTCTCATCGGCATCAAACAATTTCACACGCCGGGGCCGTTCATCGGCATCTTCACGATACTCACCCTGTTTCACTTCATCGCCAACAATTTGCTGGTTCCCGCGCTGGTAGGGTGGCGCGTCCGCCTCAACGCACTAGCATTAACTGTATCCTTACTCTTCTTCGGCTTCCTCTGGGGCGCGATGGGCCTGCTGCTAGCCATTCCCGTCACCGCGGTTATCAAAGTCATCTGCGACCACGTCGAAGAGCTGCAACCCATCGGCCGCTGGCTCAGCGGCTAGCATTTTCCGCGCGTACACGCTCGATCATCTCCTTCGTCGCCTCAACGTCCCGCGCCTCCTGAAACATCCGAATCGCCGCAATCCCCGCCGCTCCGGCGCGTACGCACTCTCCGGCGTTTCGCTCGGTGATCCCGCCGATCGCCACCACCGGAATCGTCACGCCGCGGCAAATCTCCGCCAGCCGTGCGACGCCCTGCGGCTCACCCATCCCCCGCTTCGACGGCGTGTCAGACACCGGCCCAAAAAAAATGTAATTCGCCGCCGCGCTCTCCGCTTCGCGCGCTTCCTGCAGACTGTGGCACGAAACGCCAATCATAAAATCCGCGGGAGCGTTGCCGCTTCTGCACCAGCGCACCACATCCCGCGCGCTCAGCGATTCGCGCCCCAGATGCACGCCCGCAGCCCTCGCGGCGCGCGCCACATCCAACCGGTCGTTCACGATCACTCGCGTGCTGCCGCAGCCAGCGACAGCCTCTCGCGCCAGCGCCAGCAAATCCCGCCCGCACAAATCCTTTTCGCGTATCTGCACCCAATCCACGCCCGTCGCCGCGGCCGCGCGAATTTTCCCGAGCACACCTTCGCCACCCTCGCCCACTCCGAGCGATTTCCGGTCGGTCACAAAGCAAACAATCGGTTTTTTAGGTGCGGGTGACAACGGTGGCAGTCCGGCGGCGAAACGCTTCGAGCGCAAACAGCACGTTCATCACTCCCAGCCCTGAAATCATCCCGCGCAAATAGGGATTTTTCACAAAAAGCGCCAGGGCCGGATACTGATACAAAAAATAATTCACGTCCCAAACCTCGGACCAGGGCATCAGGATCAACAGCAGTCCCAGTTCCAGCCACAGCAGCAGCAGCACAACGCGCAGAATCCGAGTCACCATGATTGGGCTACGATTATGGGAGATTATCGCCAGACTCGCAACCGCTGCGAACACTTTATGAATCGCGCCACAGCACGATTCACGCCGGGATCCCGCGATGCGGGACCGAAGCGTCGCCAAGCCGCACGCGGCGCAGTTGCCTTTGAATTTTGTAGCGGCCGCTCTGTCCCACGCTTTTCGGGACAGAGCGGGCATCTTTGTTTTCTTTGCAGCCGCCTCCGCTGTCTCGGCCGCGAAGTTTCCTGTTGTCGTTTTCGTGCCCCGGCACGCACAAACGATCAGGCGCAGTCCTCCAGCCGGGTCGAAACCCGATAAAATTATCGCGCCATGAAAAATTACCTGTACGAGAGAAAAGCCATCGGCCTGGCGACCGAACAAGGCAACCATAGATCGCAGCTCGTAATTTTCGTGCTACTAGCAGCCCTGATCTACGCGTCGCTCGCCTCGTCAGCGAGCGCGCAAAAATGCACCCTAAAGCCAGCGGCAATCTCCCTGGGCCAAACCGTCCGCCTCTCCTGCCAAATCCCGGCAAGCATCGCGAAACTGAACGACCGCACGGTTCGGCTCTTCCCACAGTCAAATGGCGGCTCGCAAGGACTGATGCCCATTGCTGTCGCAGACGTTCCCGGCACTTATGAATTAGAATTTCTCGCCGAAGACGGCACGACACTAGCCTCCGCAAAGCTCACCATTCGCCCGACCACGTTCCCCAGGCAAAACGTCGTCCTCGCGCCGCAAATCGAAGCCTTGCATTCAACGCCCGAAGACATCCAAATGCTGACAGAGTTCCGCAACACCGTCTCCGACGTAAAATACTGGGAAGATCCGCTCACCGCTCCTGTTCCCGGCTGTATCCTTTCCCCCTTCGGAGTGAAACGCCTCCACAATGGCAAGCCCACCGGCGAAATTCACGCTGGCGTTGACCAACGCTCACCCGCCGGACGTCCCGTTCACGCCGTAGCAGGCGGCATCGTGAAAATCGCACAACCTTTCGCGGTGCTGGGCGGCACAGTAGCCATTGACCATGGCCAAGGCCTCGAAACCATGTACCTACACATGTCAAAATTGCTGGTCGCCCCAGGCGCGCAAGTAAAAAAAGGTGAAGTGATCGGCTACGTAGGCGCCACAGGCCGCGCCAACGGCCCACACCTCCACTGGGTAGTAGATGTGAACGGCGTCCCTGTAAACCCGCAGCAATGGGTGGTGCTGAAATCCTGCGGCTCCGAGAAAGCTAAGCCCAAAACGAAGTAGTCACGCTTTCGTAAAGCCGCCGTTACCCCTCGCGTCGTCATCCTGAGCGTAGCGAAGGATCTCTCTTGCTGGAAGCGGCGAGACTCAAAATGTTCTCCGGAGGCCGAGCGAATGGGAATTGAGTGGCGAAACCAATGCAAGTCCGCATGATGCGCATTGATTTCCCTTTGTAATCAGTCCCGGCCACGGTGTCCCGCAGCGGGGGCATTTCCAGGACAACCGGCGGGCAAGAAGACAGAAAACGCGGAACAAAATCGCGAATACGGCTCCGCAAGTTAGAACGATGACGCCTGTTCCGAAAATCCTCGCTACGCCGGGCGGGTCCTTCTCAAGGGCAATCACAATGCCGACAAAAAATATGAGCATCGCAATGGCACGGCCCCACGCATTCCCAAAGCGAACCTTGGTTGTGAGTGGCGCGAGCTGTACCCAATCCTCGGCATAGAGGGATGGCGATGACGTGGCGTCCATCGTACTCACGGTAGAGGGAATAGGAGTTCTCGGATGGATGATTCTCGTACGACGGAACTATCGGTACATAGCGATTCATTGAAACGGCGTAAGAAACTCAACTCATGATTAACGCAATCGGAAACACGCTCATTACTCACATTTCTAGAACATGGATGGAAGGTGTTGCCGGTGAGGGTTAATGCTTTTGCAGCGTGGCGATGCGGTCGGCCACATCGCGATAATCAATGTTGGCCGCGTAAACCTGCCGGAAGCTATCGAGCGCCGCGTCCGCTTCCCCCGCGGATTCCAGCGCCAGCCCCAGATCGTACCGTAGCGCCAACGCCGATTCCTCTTCCAACCCCGGCACCTGCAGCGCGCGCTTGTACCACAGCGAGGCCACCTTCGGCTCGCCCTTATCCATGAACGAAAGCCCCAGCATCACGGAACAATTCATCTCATAACGGAAGGGCTTGCCCTTCTGCACAGCCTTAGCCACTTTCTGGAATTCTCCGATGGCTTCGTCCAGCAATCCCATTTCCCGGTAGGCGATGCCCAGGTTGTAGTGTGTTTCCAGGTCTTCATCCTCTTCGCCCATTTCTCCCAGCTCGCTGCGGAATTCCTGAAACACTTCCGCCAGCTGGTTCAGATTTTCCAAAGTGCCCGGCGTCGCGGCAGGCGCGGTCGCAACGTTTTTGTGGGTAGACCCATTCGTCGGTGGCGGCGTGATGGCGGCCATCGGCGTGGCATTCGCTTCCGCGAACACCTGCTCCAAATTCGCGAGTATATCTTTCGGCGCAGTTGCCGATGAAGACGCAGTCGCCGGCTCCCGCACCGCTTCGGCGGCCGGAGCCTCCAGATCGTCCAACTCCGCCACCAACTCGCTGATGAAATCCTCGGTCGTCGCAGCCCCGGCATGCTCGCGCGGAGAAGTCGTCTCGGGCGTCAGCTCCAACTCGAATTCGGCCCCGCCCGAGGCGGACGTCGCGGCCGCCTCGGCCGCAACCGGCTCGTCCACAATCTCCAGCACGGAATCCGGAATCACTTCTGCCGGCGACTCTTCTTCCGCCGCTAGCCCCATAATCTCGAATTCAGGCTCCGCCGCCGCTTCCACCGGCGCTTCAGCCTCTGGCGCGTGCGCCGCCATTTCGGATTGCGGAGTGTTCGCTTCGATGTGGAACGGCTTGGGCTTCACGTCGTGCTCGGGCTCTTCATCAGCCAGCGCGCTCACATCGAACACCGCCTCGAGCGCTGCATTCGTATCCGTCGTTTCCGCCGCCGCGGCAGCAACCGGTTCCGGCTCGACGATGGGATCCAATTCCACGCTCGCCGCATTCATTTCGTTTGCGGCCGGCGCATCCGGCTCGGTCGTTTCCGCCGCAATCGCTTCCCATTCGTCCGAAAGGTCCAGTTCCTCGCCAATCCCGGCCAGCTGGACAGGTGCTTCTTCCTCCGTCGCAGGCGCAGCGGGCACTGCCTCCGGCGCAATTGCAATCGGCGCTTGCGGTGGCGGCGTCTCTGCTTCGATACCAGTCAAAGGAATTTCAAATTCGATGGGCGCAGCAGCAGCCGCAGGAGCCTTGGCCCCTGGCGCAGGTTCCGGCGCAATCTCAAATGTTGGAGGTTCCGCCGGCGCAGCAGCAGATGCCTGCGCAGCGGGAACCGTCCCGGCTGCTCCTGAAGCAGAAGTCACCAGCTCGGGCGCAGCGACGGTCGGCGCTACCGGCATATCCTTCTCCGTCAGCCCGGCCACTTTCGAAAATCTCGTCCGCAGCTCGGCAAAGCGGTCGGCATTAATGGCGTCGTTCCGCTCGCGATGAATCTGCTCCAGCTGCGCCGCCAATTCCGCCGTGCGGCGATCGTTCCCGGCGCCCAAATGCAAATCGAGCAATCGTTCGAGTGTTGGCGTGTGCCGCGGCGCGCGTTGCAGCACGTTTTCCAGCAGGTGCGTGGCCTTCTGCGTCAGCCCATAGCTGGAAAACAGGTCCACATCCGTCAGCGCCTGCGCGATGTAACGCTGCGTTTCCTCGTCCAGCGCTTCCTCGGAAATCGTAGGCGGCGCAGGAGGAACAAGCTTGTTCTGCTCCTCCGCTGCGCTTTCGCGCAGACCTGTGTTGCTTGCCGGCCCCGCCGTCGCACCATCCGCGCTCGTGCCCCCGGCCACCGGCGCTCCACCCGTCCGCGCCCGCAGTTGATTCAGCCGGTCCACCAGCCGCTCGTCGTTCTTGTTGCGGTCCACCAGCTCGACGAGCACTTCTTCCGCGCGCGGAAAATTCCCCTGCGCTGCATAAGCGTCGGAAAGCTGGCCCAGCGTTGCATTGCAACGGAAAGGATCGCTGGTGGTCCGGCAGAAGTCGGCAAGCGCTTCCAGCGGTTCGGTGCGCCCCGGAAGCCGTTCGCATGCGGTCGTTAGCAATTTCAAAAACTGATCCTGAGCGCCTGCTTCAATCATCGGCGCGCGCAATTCAGTCAGAATCGGCAGCGCGCGATCCGGCTGCGCACTTTCGATCATGCCTTCCGCAACCTTGTAAAGCAGTCCGTGATGGGCGTGCCCGCGCGCCAGTTGCCGCCGCGCGCGTTCCGCTGCCTTGTCCGCGTGCCCCGCACGCAGCTCATATTCCACCAGCAGTTTGGTTACGTCGCCATCCGTTTCCGCTTCAGGATGCGTGCTCAGAATCGCGATCGCCTGATCCGTCTTCTCGCTGGCGTTCAGCGTTTTTGCTTTCAACAGAATCGCGCCCGCGTTTCCAGGGTCCACTTCCAGCGCGCGTTGCACCAGCTTTTCCGCCTCTTCCGTTTCTCCGCGGTCAAACAGCCGGTGCGCGTACGCCTGATACGTCAGCGCCGCTTCCTTTTTCTGCCCCATCATGCCGTAAAGTTCGGCCAGCCGCATTTGCACGCGCTGATTTTCCGGCTCCACTTCCAGCAAACGGTGCAACACCTCCACGGCCTTCTGCGAATGATTCGTTTTCAGGTGGGCTTCGGCAATCTGCAGGAACAGCGGACGTGCTTCGCTCAACACCCCTTGCTGCACGTACAAATCCGCGAGCCGTTCCAGCGGCGCTAGCTCATTCGGCGCGAGCTTCGCGATCTTCTTATAAATCGCGATGGCTTTGCTGTTGAACCCGTCATTCAGATAGACCTGCGCCAGCCTCTCGAAATACTCGATGGCCTGCGTCATGTCTCCCTGGCGAGCGAACAAATCGCCCACCGTCATTAATGTCGCTTGATCTTTCGGGTCTGCGCGCAGAATTAGCTGGTATTCGCCGATGGCCTGGGCGACCTTGCCCTGGTTGAGGAACTTCAGCGCATTTTCCAGCGCTTTGCTTTTGTTGAAGGCCATGGATGATCTTTGCTTGCCGGACCCCGCACACTCCGGCAATGCTTTTCAGCCGTACGAACGGCTTAGACATGAAGGTTAGCACGCGCCAAAAACAAGGAGCAACGCGCCACAACAGGGCAGGTGCCAAAGGCGACAACAGTGCCTCTTCCGCGCCGGAAGCCCCTCCGCCGCCGGTACCGCCCCCGTCAGGCTTCCGACAGGACCTGGATTCCAGGCGCGGCGCAAGCCTGCCCGAGCGCGAACTGTAGGGGCGCTGCTTGCTGCGCCCCAGCTCGCCACGATGTCAGCGCTGCCGACTGCTCGCAGTTGATTTTGTAGCAGCCGCCTGCTTTTGCTTTTTAGGCGGGCGTCTTTGACTCAGCAGTCCTACGGGGTACGGCATTCCACAGTCGCCGCTCACAATTCGTCCAGGCGGGCGTCAATCAGGGCGAGAGGCGAAGGTAGGATTTCAGGGACGGCTCGGCTGCTGCTAGTGAGCGGGAATGTCGCTGGCAGGGCTCAACGGCAAAGGATCCTGCGTCGCACCCGAAGCCCAGCACGCCGATTGCCGCACCGGCGCGTACGAAAATCGGTGCAGAGGACTAGGCCCGTGCCGCCGCAACGCCTCCAAATGCTCCGGCGTCCCGTAACCCTTATGCTGCGCCAATCCGTACTGAGGATACAAACGGTCGAATTCTTCCATGCGCCGGTCGCGTTCCGTCTTCGCCAGAATGGACGCCGCCGCAATCGAAACCGACCGCGCGTCCCCATGAATCAGCGCCTTCTGCTCGATCGGCAGATCAATCTCCATCGCATCCAGCAATAGATAATCCGGCAGGGGACTAAGCTGCGACACCGCGGCCATCATCGCCTGCCGGCTCGCCTGATAAATATTCCAAGCATCAATCCTGCTCGCGTCAATTTCCGCCACGGCCCACGCCAATGCGTGTTCGTGTATGCGCGGCGCAAGTTCACAACGCCGCTCTGCCGTTAATTTCTTGGAATCGTCCAGACCAACAATCCGCCGTCGCGGATTGAGTATGACGGCCGCAGCCACCACCGGACCAAACAGCGACCCGCGCCCCGCCTCATCAATTCCCGCGACGCGCAGCCACCCACACTGCCGCGCCTCCCGCTCATATCGCGAACAACAAAGTCTCCCCATCGGCCCGCGATTTTAGCACAAGCTCGCAACACATCCGCGCCGACGTAGTGGGTCAGGTTCCGACCGAACCTTACCGCAGTTGTTGATGTAGAAATTCGTTAGTCCGCCCGTGGGCGAGCGTTGCCGCCGCGGCGTTGTAGTGCGCGCCATGGTGCCGGGAGAAGGCGTGATTCTGACCCGGGTAGCTGTAGACTATCGCATTTGGTTTGCTGGCAAGGGCCCCTTTGATCTCAGCTTGTGCCGCCTTGGAAATGAACTCGTCTTCTTCGGCCAGGTGCATCAGCAGCGGTGCATCAAGCCCACCGACCTCGCCCAGATATTTCTCAGTGTCACCGCCGTGATAAGCGACCGCGGCATCGACGCCGTAGCGCGCGGCTGTCAGAAAGACCATCAGCGCGCCGAGGCAATAGCCGAGGACGGCGACCCTGCCGGTGCACCCCGGTAGCTTTGCCACGGCGTTGACGGTGTCCTTAACGTCTTTGCCACCGGCGTCTCGGTCATAGGCCTGATAGAGACGAAGGCCGTGTTGCCAGTCGGGCTCGGAGGTAACGCTGAGGTCGACGCCCGGCTCCTGGCGCCAGAACAGGTCAGGCGCGACCGCAATGAAACCTTGCTCGGCGAGTTCGTCGCAGGCCTTGCGGATGTCGGCGTTCACACCGAACAACTCCTGCAGAACGACGACGGCGGGAGCCGGCAAAGCCTTCGGCCGCGCGACATAGGCGCCAAACGTGCCGTCCCGGCCTTCTATGGTAATGCGATCGTTCGTGGTCTTCTCCTCAGGCGACGACATTCATCTGTGCCTCCGCCAACGTTGTCAGGATCGGCAGAGGCCCTACTCTCAAGCGAGCCGCGTTCAGCGTGCCGGGCACGCGCTGGGCTCATGAGGCCTGGTTCAACTTACTGCCGATTTATGGGCGGGCACAGATGTTGCAGCCTCCTCGATAAGCTTGGCTGTTTCCTTCGGGTAAGACATGTACGCCACATGGCTCGCCTTCACTTCGACCGTCTTGGCCTTGGCGCGCTTCGCCATCATGCGCTCCTGATCCGGATTGATCGATCGATCTTCGGTGGCGACCATGTACCAGGTGGGCTTGTGTTTCCAGGCGGGATTCGTAACCTTATGGGTGAACGAGTCGGTAGAGATGGGCACCTGCGATATAGCCATGAACTCCGCCTCCTCCCGCGGAATGTCCGCTGCGAAGTCGGCCGCGAAATGCGCCTCGTCTATCCACCAGTTGCCGTTGCTGTCTGGCTTGAACGCCTTGGAGGCTTGCGGCAGCGCCTGTTCGATTGATGCACAGCTCTCACCTTCATCGAGCGCAAATGCGGCAATATAAACAAGCGCTGCAACGTTTGGATGATTGCCGGCCTCGGTGATGATGGACCCGCCGTAGCTGTGGCCGACCAGAACCACCGGCCCGCCCATGGCGTCGATTGCGGCCTTCGTGTACTTTTGGTCGTCGGCGTAGGAGGTCTCGGGGGGCTGCGCTACCGACACCCTGTACCCATCATTCTTGAGGATCTTAGCGACGCCTTGCCAACCAGAGCCGTCGGCGAAAGCTCCATGCACCAAAACTACGTTCTCGATCGTCATGGTTGTTCTCCTTTTTTTCCTTTCAGTTCCTTTCACATGCATCAGCTCTTGTAAGCCGACACCGTTCGTGCGACATATGCCCGGTTGCAACGCTTCCGGATGGTCTTTCGGTTGGCTTCTCTCCTGCAGCATCCATTCCCTGATGTATGGCGAACCGTGCAGGATCGAGACCCCTGCCGACTCGCACACGTTGAGAAAACGGACAGCGTCGATATCCAGGAGATCAACCTCGCCCAGATCCAAGGCTACTCGGGGTCCGCCACGACCCACCTCAGCCTTCACCTGGCCAACGTTCTCGGATCGAAGCTGCCCGCTCAGACAAATGCGCGTCTTGCGCTTACCAGCAATCCGCTTGATCTTCAGTGTCATGGTTCGCCGCTCTGAAGAACAGTCGAACGAATGCAATCACCAAGCCATTCGCAATTCCCTGCAGAAACAGCAGTCAAAGTCATGCGTAGTCCTGAATTTTCAGGAATTCCTGTCCGAGGAGGAAAACGGCGGATTGGCTTAATCCCGTTAAACCAGAATGCATGCAATCGCGCGAGCAGGAATCTCAAATTGGAAATTTGAGATTTGAAAGTGGAAAAGACAAAGCCAAAGGCCGCAAGCCTCGGCGGACGCCAGGGCGGCGACGCGTAGATGAGGAGCGGAATTGGGACTAGGTGCCGAAGACGACGCGCGTGCCTGTGGAAGGCATGATGAGCTTCGCGGGCATCTCGCGCTGGATTGCCATTATGGTGCGGAAGCCGGTGCAGTGCATGGGAATCAAGTAGTCCGGATTGATCTCCTTCATGGCTTCGACGGTCTTGGCGATCAGTTCATCAGGGTAGGGAGCCAAATGCCACCCGCCGACCACGGCGTGCACCTTCTCGATCCCGGTGGACTTCTGGACTTGGCGGACGGAGTTGATGATGCCGGCGTGGCCGCAGGATGAGACGACCACAAGTCCCCGGTCTTTCACGTTGTAAGCGGTGGCGTGCTCGCCCCAGAAGATGTCTTTCACCAACTCGCCCGGCTTGGTTTCCATCTTGACTGTGCCGGGAGGGAAGTGGAAGGTAGCGTCGCAGGCAGAGCCGGGCGCGCCGGCTTCGATGCGGGCTCCCGGAGGAGACATCTCGAAATCGGTGATGCGCGCAATGTGACCTGAGGTGAAGGCGTGGCCCGCCACTACGGTGGGCTCCTCCGCGATCACGACCTTTAACCCTCGCGCTTCCAGGTCATCCC
Source organism: uncultured Acidobacteriota bacterium (assembly GCA_963786205.1). Lineage (GTDB taxonomy): Bacteria > Acidobacteriota > Terriglobia > Acidiferrales > UBA7541 > Palsa-295. Next base: position 146,402 of record CAWAYG010000004.1, on the reverse strand, counting down.
GCTTGAGCTCACCATAGTCGAGTTTGTTGCCATCGGGTTGCACCACCCAGCGATGGCAGAACGTGTCGCGTCCTCCGGCATAGAGAGTGAGCCCCGGCTTGGCTCGTCCCTGGAGGGCCTGCGCCAAATCGGGCAGGCCACCGTAATGATCCTCGTGCCCGTGGCTGATGATCAGAGCGTCGGCCCCGGCGGGATCGACTTTCAACCCTTTGAAATTGTTTGTCAGCGTGCGGGGTGTGAGCGCGAAGTCCAGCAGGATTTGCTTTTCCTCTGCTCCCCGGAAGGACTCCAAGTGAAAGGCCAGCCCATGTTCCGACAACAAGGAGACCTCTGAGCCATAGGGATGGGGCAAAGTATTCCGAGTGATCGTGAGGTTGCCGATTTTTCCGCCTTTGGCGTAAACGTCGTAAATGTTGTCCACCAGGTTGGTGAGAACGAGGCGGTCAGTGGTGGGGATTTCCTTCGGAGCATCGAGGAAACTTCCGAAGCGGCCCGTGCCGCCCACTAGGAACGTTCCGCCTGCTACGGCTCCCAGCTTCAGGAATTCGCGCCGGTGCATGATTGTCCCCCTTCATCTAACCCGAGAGTGCCTTCTTTGGCTTCGAAGACGGCAAACATTGTAACCCCAAAGGACTTAGTTAATAGGCCTCCGCAGCGGATCAGACAGCCTGCGGGGCTTTCAATCGATATTTATTAATTTTCAAACGCTTGATCTTCGATTCGAGCGTTCGCGCTGGCAGGCCTAGTTTAACTGCCGCACCGGCGGGCCCTGAAATTCGGCCTTGGCTTTCCGCCAAAGCAGCTTCAATCATTTCCTTTTCCTGCCTTAAGAGGGCGCTAGCGAGCGTACGGGGCCGCACTGCATGTTGGACCGGTTCGCACTTCAGCCATGTCTCGTCCACCGCTAAGGTGTCATCCTCGCTGAGGATCACGGCGCGTTCGATTACATTTTGCAGTTCACGGACGTTGCCTGGCCATCCATATGCCTGAAACGCTTTCAGGAACTTGTTGCCCATGGTTCTGAACTTCTTTCCGGCCGACATTCCAAAGCGATCGATGAAGTACTCAACCAGCAACGGAATATCAGCCGCTCGTTCGCGCAATGGCGGCATCTGGATAGGCACCACATTCAGCCGGTACAGGAGATCCTGGCGAAACTTGCCTGCGGCAACCAGCGCGTTCAAATCGCGATGGGTGGCTGCAACCACTCTCACGTCAACCGGAATCGGCCGGCTGCTGCCAACGCGTTCGATTTCGCGTTCTTGCAGAACTCGTAAGAGAGCAATTTGTATTTCCGCAGGTAAGTCGCCGACCTCGTCGAGAAAGATCGTGCCGCCGTTGGCCGATTCAAAGCGCCCCACGCGGCGTTGCGTCGCACCCGTAAAAGCGCCTTTTTCATGACCGAAGAGTTCCGACGCAATTAGAGAAGGCGGGATCGCGGCGCAATTCACGCCGATAAATGCACGATCGGCGCGCTTTGACCGCCTGTGGATTGCACGCGCAATCAATTCTTTTCCAGTGCCGGTTTCGCCCAGAATCAAAACGGTGGAATCAGAAGCGGCCACCTTGTTGACCTGGAGAAGCACCTTACGGAGTGCTTCCGAAGAGCCGACGATGTCCTCGAACATCGAATCACGATCGATTTGCTCTCGCAACGCCACGTTTTCATTCCGCGTTCTTTCTTCCGCCCTGACACGGTCGTCGATGTCTGTGCCCGTTGCATACCATCGAGTGACCTGTCCGCGCTCGTTGCGAAAAGGGTTGTACTGAATCAGAAACCAGCGGTACTGACCGTTCTTTCCGAGTGCGCGATGCTCGAATTCGAATGGAACACCCCGAGCGAGGGCGGCCTTTCGCTCGTTTCGAAATTTTTCCACGTCCTCCGGATGAAAAATTCTTTCCCGAAAATGTGGCGCAATCACGTGGTCAGCAGTAAGGCCCGTATACTCGAGAGCCGCCCGATTGGCGTACATCGGCAGGCCCACCGGATCTTGGACAACCACTGCCTGCGGTATTGCGTCGGTAATCTGGCGAAGTTCGCGTTCATCCTCACGCAGTTTCTCCTCTGTCTGCTTGAGGTTTTCGATGTCAGTACTTACCCCATACCACATGGCGATCTTCCCGGTTTAGTCGCGGAACGGTTCGAAGCGAATGAGAAACCAACGAAAGACCCCATCATGGCGGCGCATGCGCGCTTCAATGTCACCTGCTTCACCGGAGCTCAACAGTTGCCGCCATTTGTGCATTAAGGACGGCAAATCGTCCGGATGGATTGCAACCTGCCAGCCCGAGCCCTGTGACTCTGCTAGAAAAAGACCTGCGTATTCGCGCCATCGTTGATTTACGAACTCCACGGAGCCGTCCGGGTGAGTTGACCACACAAATGCAGGAATTCTGTCAACGACCACGCGAATTGCCAGCGACTGTTCAGACCGTGAGGAACCATCCCCTGATAATGGCATCGGCGGATCATAGCCCCGAAAACTCGTCCTGCTACCTGGCAAGCGCCGCGTCGCGATGTGCCACAGAGAAAAGCAAAAAAAAAAGCCCGCCCCGATTTCTCGGAGCGGGCCGTCTCAAATCCGTAACGTTTCTTACTTCGCGGCAGCCGCTGCTTCCACCTTCGGCGCATCCGGTCGCTCGGCGCGCTTAATCCGCGCTGCCTTTCCCTTGCGCTTCCGCAGATAATTCAATTTCGCGCGCCGCACGCGCCCGGCCTGCACGATCTCAATCGAGCTGATCATCGGCGAATGCACCGGAAAAATGCGCTCTACTCCTATTCCAAAACTCACGCGCCGCACCGTGAACGATTCGCCCAGCAACTCGCCGCGCCGGCTCATCACCACGCCCTCAAACGGCTGGATGCGCTCTTTGTCGCCCTCGCCTTCCTTCAGCCGCACGTTAATCTTCACCGTATCGCCCGGACGGAAATTCGGATGATCCTTGCGAATTTGGGACTGCTGCGTTTTATGCACAATCGGATTCATGACATTATTTCCAGGCAGACCCGCTCAGGTGGGGCCAGCACACAACGCACAATCTGCAATTCTAGCCTAATTACCTTGGTTTTCGCCACACCAAATTGCGGGGATGGGTCATAATCTCGCCGCGATGGCGCTCGCTCCTCATACCCGCATCGGTCCCTACGAGATCATCTCGTTGCTGGGTTCCGGAGGCATGGGCGAGGTCTATCGCGCGCACGACACCTCGCTCCAGCGAGAAGTCGCGCTCAAAGTTCTCCCGGATTCCGTCGCAGCGGACGCCGTGACGATGGCCCGCTTTCAGCGCGAGGCTCAACTCCTGGCTTCCTTGAACCACCCGCACATCGCCGCGATTTACGGTCTGGAAGGCTCGGGCGCCACGCGCGCCCTGGTGATGGAACTCGTCGAAGGCCCCACGCTCGCCGATCGCATCCGGCAAGGTCCGCTCGCGCTTGACGAAGCTCTGCCCATCGCCCGGCAAATCGCCGAAGCTCTGGAAGCAGCGCACGACCGCGGCATCATTCATCGCGACCTGAAGCCCGCAAACACAAAAGTCCGTCCCGACGGCGCCGCAAAGATTCTCGACTTTGGTTTGGCCAAAGCCGTCGAGGGCGACCCGGCTTCCAGCGACATCCATAATTCCCCCACGATCAGCGCCATCGCTACCAAGGCCGGCGCAATTCTGGGCACCGCTGCCTACATGAGCCCGGAGCAAGCCAAAGGTAAGTCGCTCGATAAGCGCACGGACATCTGGTCGTTCGGCTGCGTCTTCTACGAAATGCTCACGGCGAAGAAAGCGTTCGGAGGCGACACCGTAACCGACACGCTGGCTGCCATCCTTCGCTCCGAGCCCGATTGGGATTCACTCCCTCGCGAAACGCCGCAACAGATTCGCGACCTCCTTAAACGCTGCCTGCAAAAAGAACAGCGCCTGCGCCTCCGCGACATCGGTGATGCGCGCCTGGAAATCGAAGAAGCACGGTCGCATCCGCAACTCGATTCAGCCTCCACGCCGATTTCCCGTTTCACCGATGGCCGCACCGCCTGGGCCATCGCTGCGATCTTGCTGCTCTGCCTGGCAGCTATCGCCGTTCGCGCCTGGTTCCGCCATCCGCAACCTTCCACTCAACCTGTCGCGCGCTTCGAAATCTCCGTCCCTCCACCCGATCAACTGACAGGGATGAGTTATGTGGAGATTGCAATTTCGCGCGACGGCGCTCGCCTCGCCTACATTGCCCGCCACAACGGCGTGCCCATGCTCTTTATCCGCGCGCTGGATCAGTCCGTCGCGTTTCCCGTTGTCGGTTCAGAGGGCGCCAATACTCCTTTCTTTTCTCCGGACGGAAATTGGGTCGGTTTTTTCCCCGCTGGAGGCCTGAAGAAAGTTGCGGCCAGTGGCGGCGCGCCCATATCCTTGACGAGCTTGCCGACCACGCGTGGCGCCAGTTGGGGACCACACGAGTCGATTGCCATGACCCTCACGCCGGCAACCGGCTTGTCCGTTGTCTCCGCGGATGGCGGCGCCCCCGCTCCTCTCACCAAACTTGATCTGCCGAAAGGCGAGGCGAGCCACCGCTGGCCCCAGTTCCTTCCCGATGGCGACACAATCCTGTTCACGGTCGGCAAGAGCAAAAATTGGGACGACGCCGAAATTGAGGTGCAATCTCTCAAGACCGGCGCGCGCCGCACGCTGATTCAAGGCGGTACCTGCGCCCGATATGTCCCCACTGGAAATTTGCTCTACGGTCACGGCGGCAAGCTGCTGTCGGTTCCCTTCGATTTGCGTCGCTTGCAAGTCACCGGACCGCCCGTAACAATTCTCGACGACGTGATGGAAGACGCCGAAAGCGGCGCCGTGCAGTTCTCCGCCTCCGATAACGGCACGTTGGTCTATCTACCCGGCGGGATTCAGCGCACGGAGCATTCGCTGGTGTGGATAGACCGCGCGGGGCACGCCAGCGAAATTGCCGCACCGCAGCGCGCCTATTGGGCCCCGCGAATCTCTCCCGACGGTACGCAAATTGCCACGGTGGTTGCCGAAGCCAACGACGAAATCTGGGTGAACGACATTTCGCGAAACATCTGGAAGCGCCTGACGTTTGAATCCAGCAACGTCATGCCCACCTGGTCCGCCGATGGCAAACGTGTAACTTTCGCGGGCAACGTTGCAGGTGCGCAAGGGATTTTCTGGAAGCTCGCGGACGGCAGCGGCGAGGAACTACCCGTGCTTGAGTCGCCAAACATCGGCACGAGCCTTCCCATTCCATTGTCCTGGTCCCCCGACGGGAAGACTCTCGCATATGAAAGTTTCGAGCCTCAGACCGGACACCACATCCGTCTATACTCTGCAGGAAGCACCGATCCGTCGCGCTCTTTTATTAACTCGGCCGCGAATCAGGATGGCGCAAGGTTTTCTCCCAACGGCCGCTGGATCGCTTACGCCGCGGACGAATCCGGCCGCTTCGAAGTGTACGTTCAACCTTTCGCCGGCTCCGGCGGCAAATGGCAGATTTCCGGAGACGGCGGCTCGCAGCCCACGTGGACGCGTAACCGTAAAGAGCTTTTCTATTATGGTAACGGTAAGATGATGTCGGTGGACGTGAATACAGACGGCGACTTCTCCGCCGCAAATCCCAAGACACTCTTCGAAGCAAATTTCGATTTCCGTGGAAGCTATGTGCCGTCGTACGACGTCACGCCCGATGGAAAGAAATTCATCGCCGTTCGTTCCAGTAATTCCGCCCCGATCCCGGCATCCATCCAGGTCATCCTCAATTGGTTCGGCGAAAGCACGGAGCGAAAAGAGCAGAAGTGAGTCCGGTCGCACGCGTGAAATCGACGGCGCTGCACGCTATCGCGTATTGCGCGCGCCACTGGTAATCTCAGCCAGCACGCGCCGATCCTCCGCACCAAGCCCCGCGCCATCCAGCAGCTCAGGACGATTGCGCCACGTCTTCTCTAGCGCGCAACGCCGCCGCCACTTGCGAATCTCCTCATGGTTTCCGCCCAGCAACACTGCGGGCACATCCCAGCCCCGAAACGAAGGCGGCCGCGTGTAATGCGGATAATCGAGTATGCCGTGATTGTTCGTCCGAATTTCGTTCGCACTAAGTGAGTCGCCCTGGCGTTGTAGAGGCACGGCATGCCGTGCCCGCTCACTCTGCGCCGCACCTTCGCTGAACGACTCATTCACGATCGAATCCTCGTTCCCCAGCGCCCCCGGAATCAACCGCGTCACCGCATCTAAAATCATCGCCGCCGGCAATTCGCCGCCCGACAATACGAAATCCCCAATCGAAATTTCGTCAGTCGCCAAATGTTCCGCCACGCGCTCGTCCACGCCCTCATAACGCCCACAGATCAAAACCACGCGCTCCAAACCCGCAAATCGTCGCGCCGTCTCCTGACGAAACATCCTCCCCGCCGCCGAAAGGAGCACAATCGCAGCATTCCCACCCTCCCCAGCCGCCGCACCAGCGTCGCCAACTCCCATCAGCGATTCCACCGCCTCAAACAGCGGCTCCGGCTTCATCACCATGCCTTCGCCGCCGCCAAACGGACGGTCATCCACAGTCCGGTGCCGGTCATGCGTAAACGCGCGCAAATCATGCACGCAAGCTTCAATCAAGCCCGCCTCGCGCGCCCGCCGCACAATCCCATACTCCAGCGGCCCAGCGAAAAATTCCGGAAAAATTGTAATGATGTCAAAACGCATCGCGCCTAATCCTACCGCAAACCGCAAACGAGCGCGCTACGCCTTGGCTGGAACAGCACCCTACTCGAGGTTTAATTCGCGGAGTCCCTCAGGAAGCACCACCTCAATCCGTCGCGCCGCAGTATCCACGTCCACGCAAATTTCCTGCGCCAAAGGAATCAGCAGCTCCCCCCGCGCCGTGTCCACCACCAGATTCGGCGTCCCCGAAATCTCGTCGCCATGAATTTCCACGTCGCGCACCAACCCCACCGAAGCGCCGCCTTTCTCGTGCACAGCGCACCCCACCAGATCGCTGATGTAATAACTCCCCGCCGGCAATTTCACGCGATCCGCCAGAGGCACCTGCACCTCCAGCCCCACCAGTTTCCGCGCATCATCCACAGAATTGCTCGCAGCAAAGTGAAAAATCACCTGCCCCCCGCGGCTATGCGATAGCCAGCACTTGCGCACGTCAGCTCGTCGCGGCACACCCCGGCCATCCCATAATTCCACAGTAGATAAACGTGTGAGCCGTTCAGGAAAATCGGTGAGGATTTCCGCAGCCACTTCGCCGCGCACGCCGTGCGGCCGCACAATTCGCGCTACCGTGACGCTCGCCGCCCGTGGTGTTTCCTGCGTGGTGACTACTCCAGAATTTCCAGCGTGAACCGCTTCTTCAACTTCATCCCCGCAGCGCCCAGCAGCGTCCGTATCGACTTCGCCGTGCGCCCTTGCCGCCCGATCACTTTTCCCAGGTCGTCCGGCGCCACCCGCAATTCCAGCACCGTCACCTGCTCGCCCTCGATCGAATTTACCTGAACTTGTTCTGGATGGTCCACCAGAGCTTTCGCTATATCCGTCACCAGTTCCTTCATGAGTCCCCCCAGCAGGAAAAAGAGCCAGCGTAGTAGTAATTCACCCGGGAATTAACCCGAGTTCCATTATTTAGTCGCTGGGCTGAGAACTAGGACGTGTCAGGCAGGCTTGCGGTTACGCAAAAAACTGCGCACTGTGTCGCTGGGCTGTGCGCCCTTGCCAATCCAGTAATCCACTCGTTCGCGCTTCAGTTCCACCGCCGCGGGATTCTTCAGCGGGTCATAAGTGCCCACAATCTCCACGAACCGCCCGTTCCGCGGACGCGTCTTTTCCGTCACAATCACGCGATAAAACGGCCGTTTCTTCTTGCCAATCCTAGCCAATCGAATCGTTAACAAAGCCTCATTCCTCCTGATTCAAATCCCTACGCCAGAACCAACCAGTATAGCGGACCCCGCCCCATTCACCAACGCTTTTGGTTCGGTAGCATAGGCAATCTTGCCTGTGCGCTTTTCCTGCTTTTGCACGCACGAATTACCCAGTCGAGTGCAGCCAAGCCCTAGCTCCCGTCCCTCTCCCATGGAGGCGGCACTTTCACCGCAGCCATCCCCGCCGCCGTCGCCGCCTGAATCCCCAGATCCGTATCCTCAAACACCAAACACCCCGCAGGCGCCACTCCCAACCTAGCAGCCGCCAGCAAAAACGCTTCCGGATCCGGCTTGCTCTTCTGGTAATCTCCCGCACACACCAGCGTGTCAAACCTATCCAGCAACTTCAGCGATCCGAGCGACGCACTCACCGATTCCCGCGTGCCTCCAGACACCACCGCAAACGGAATCCGCCCGTGCTGCGCCTCGATATGCTCCATCACTTCCGGTATGGCCTTCAGCTGCGGCAGGAGCTCGAAGTAGAGATTTTCCTTGCGAGAGATCACGCCCTCGACGGGCATGTTCAGTCCTTGTCGTTGGTTCAGCAGGGAAACGATCTCAGCCGTGGGAGTTCCGCCCCACGAATAAAAAAGCCGCTCCTCGAACGTGCAATTCCACTCCGCCAAAACTTTCTTCCACGCGACATAGTGCAGCGGCATCGAATCAACAATGGTCCCGTCGCAGTCAAATAAATAGGCCCCAAACGGACCATCCGGCAATTTCAGTTTCACGTGATTTGTTCGTTTCCCTTGCGTGGTTTTAAAAGGTCCGTCTGAGGCTACCTACTTCAACCCAGCGAATTTCCCTGAATCGCGCTACAGCGCGATTCATCCTGAGAACCGGCACTGCCGGATTCGAAGGGCTACGATCCACCCTTCAATCCAGCAAACTTTCCCAGTCCGCGCATCTTCGTCTTCGCGTAACTCCCATACTGCTTCATCATCTTGCGCATGTCCGCATACTGCTTCAGCACCTGATTCACTTCCTGTACGGACGTCCCACTCCCCGCCGCAATCCGCTTCCGTCTCTTCCCATCAATCAAATTCGAATTCGCACGCTCTTTCGCCGTCATCGAATTAATAATCGCTTCCACCGACCCCAGTCGCTTCTCGTCAATCTGCGTATCCTTGGGCAAATTCGCGAACGGTCCCACCTTCGGCAGCATGCCCATCAACGATTCCAGCGAACCCATCTTGCGTATCTGCTTCAACTGGTCGCGAAAATCTTCCAACGTGAAATCGTCCTCGCGCAGCTTGCGTTCCAGCTCGCGCGCCTGCTTCAAATCCACTGTCTTCTCGACGCGCTCGATCAGCCCCAGCACGTCGCCCATGCCCAGAATGCGCGACACCACGCGATCCGGCAAAAACGGTTCCAGCGCATCATACTTTTCGCCCACGCCGACGAACTTCACGGGCGCGCCCGTCACCTTGCGAATCGAAAGCGCAGCCCCGCCGCGCGCGTCGCCATCCATTTTCGTCAACACCACGCCCGTAATTCCCAGCCGCTTGTGAAATTCTCCCGCCGACCGCACCGCATCCTGCCCGATCATCGCGTCGGCCACAAACAGCAGCTCCGCCGGATTCAGCTCGCGCTTCAGCTCCGAAAGCTCTTTCATCAATTCGTCATCGATATGCAGCCGCCCCGCCGTATCCACCAGCACCACGTCGCATGCGGACATCTTCGCTTCGCGCAACGCCCCCCGCACGATTTCCAGCGGCTTGTCCGTCCCCGTTCCCGGCCACACCGGCACGCCCGTAGCCTTCGCCACCTGCGCCAGCTGCTCGCGCGCCGCAGGACGATACACGTCGGTTGAAACCACCAAAGGCCGGTGCCCGTGCTCCGCCAGCCACTTCCCCATTTTTCCAGTGGAAGTAGTTTTGCCCGACCCTTGTAGCCCCACCACCAACCACACCGCCGGCGGCTTCGACCCATACTGCGGCCGCGCCTCCTTCCCCAGCAATTCCCCCAACTCGTCCCGGACAATCTTCACCACTTGCTGGTCCGGCGAAAGCTGCAACAAAACCTCCGAACCCACGGCCTTAGCCCGCACATGCGCAATAAATTCATCCGCAACGCCCACGTTCACGTCGCCATCCAGCAGCGCCTCGCGTATCTCCGCCAGCCCAGCGTCCAAGTGCTCCTCAGAAAGCTTCCCCTGCCCCCGAAGGTTCTTGAACGCCCGCTGCAGTTTCTCTGTAAGTGTTTCGAACATTCAGTTGACCCACGATTAGTGCCTGGTAATTAGAAACAATCTACCTCGGTTGGTATCCCGCCCTGTCTCAGTAGCGCCGGCGTCTCGCCGGCTCGTTTGCTATTGCCGTAGCCGTTGAATTTGTAGCGCCCATCCCGCCTTTGCGGGATAGGCGCCGTTGCCTTTGACCTTGTAGCGGCGGTCTTCAGACCGCCAGTCTTTGACGTTGACCTTGCCTTTGTAGCGGCCGCCTGCTTTTGCTTTTTAGGCGGGCGTTCTTGACGTTGACTCGCCCTGGCAACGGCAGCGCACGGTCTCAAATCTCGCCACCAACGAAAAAATTGTCATCCCGCAGACGTCTTTTGCCGGAGAGATCTGCTTTTTCCGCGCCGCCAGGTCCCTGTTTGGCCCCGTCGAATCGGGCAGCCGTCGCTTTGCTGCTCGGTTTTCTCTGCGCTCTCTGCGTCTCTGCGGTAAAGGACTCCGTGGCGCAGCGCCCACGACGCATTTCACCAAGACGCATCGCCTCATGCTCCAGGCACTTTTCATTGTAGGTGACGCTTCCAAGCCGGTCAACGCAACAACGGGAAGCCGTCACACCTGGTGTCAGCGCGCCGTCGAAAAGTCCCCGTCTCGGATGTTAACAATGTGGCCATCCAGCGGCTATCCGCGTCGCTGATTGGGACTGCGGATTCGTCGATGCGAACGCTAAGTAGCATGCGTGCGGATTGACCGTCATGAAGGACTATGACCTAATTCCGTGGAGCCGTGCTCAGTCTGAATGGGAATCATAAGAGGCCGATGAAGGCAGCGCTCTCCGATCAATAAATTGCATGGCTAGAATAAATCGTTATACCGTTCCCATCGGGGTCCTTGATGCAAAACAGATGATGTCCAAAAAAAGTTTCATCAGGGATCTCTCCCACTGCGATTCCTCGGCTGATTAGCTCCAACCGATATTTTTTCAATTCATCCAGGCCTTTGCCTTTAATCATGAGGTCAAACTGCTCAGAAAATCTTTTGTGGAATTGTCCTGTCAAACTTTCCGCTATGTCTTCTCCAGCCAGCGGATCAATTGATAGCAATATAAGATGAGTGCCTCCACGTAATTCAATAATTGCGATCTCTTCGTCGATAGCAAATGGAGGAAGGCCGAGATTCGAGTAGAATTGGCAACTGCGCTTAAGGTCAGCCACCTTAAAAACAAGGTGACCCACTGCTAATTCTGCGTCAACGACAGTCTTCATCCCGCTCAATCCTGAACCGGTCATAATTCACCTCGCAAGTTGTACTTCAAAATCGCCCTGAAGCAACAGTGATGCAGCAGCGCTGCGGCTCGCTTTGAAGGGCGTTCTTGCAAAAGATACCATACGGTATCTTCCAAGGCACGCATTTTATTTGTGCCACTGGCCCATCCAATGGAATACACTTTTGAGACTTTGAGGGGACTTTCGAAAATGAAGGCGAGAAAAGTAAAAAACGCGTACATGAAAAAGAAGGACCCTCTCTTCGTCAGAGAATCCCTCTTAAATGCCGCCTTCGAACTCGCTGCGACCAAGGGCATGCCTGATGTCACCGTCAACAAAGTGAGCGAATTGGCAGACGTTACCAAGGGGGCTTTCTTTCATCACTTCGATAGCAAAGAGACGTTGGTGACGGAGCTGATGCAGATGCTATTGACGCGATTGGACAAGCAGTTTGACCGACTGATGGCGGAGGAAGAGAAGTCCGACGGATGCTTTACTCGTGCATACATTAGGGCCGCATTCTCCGAAGGTGCAGCTGAACGTAAAAGTTGGGGCGCGCTCTTGAGTCTGATGGCCTCTAAAGATCAGGTCGGACGGGTATGGGATAACTGGCTGAGCGAACGCCTCAAGAGGCATTCGAAAACTGATTCGAGAATCGAGCTTCGTGTCGTAAGACTTGCGGCAGACGGCGTATGGCTTGAGAGAATCATGAGCGCAAAATCGAAAAACCTGAAGGGTGTCGAAGAGTATCTCATTGAGATGACGCGAATCTGTTAGCTTCGATCCTGAAATGGGCTTCTATTCTGCGGAGGCTGACATTGCTACCCTCCGCATGACCCGCGAGTCTTCGATTTACCGCGCTCGGACCAACCCGCCATCCGCAAGTCCAGCTTTTTCAATTCTTACTGGTTGCTCTTGCGTTACCGTAACTACTATGTTAGCATAGGTCGGGCGGTTATTCCGCCGAGGCAAGGAGGCCACATGGTCCGCGCTGGTTGCGCTGCAACGACTTGCGCGCTGACCCCTCGCTCCTTCACCTCCTATGCCCCCGCTCGCGCAATCACTGCATCGCCTCTCGCACTTATCACTTGTCACCTGTCACTCATCACTGCGATTTTCTAATCGGTCGAAAATTGCATGCTTGCGCGCCCATTTCGCGCTGCTTGCATCACTTCTTTCCAATCGCTTCTCTCCACTCGCGATATTTCTAATCGCTAGTCGCCAATTATTAGAAACCGGCTTAACTAACTCACAACACACGAGAAAACTTTTTCTAATCGCTAGTTTTTCGTCTCTTTTCAGCGTTTTCGCCCGAATCACGGGCTCGTGTTCAACCGATTTGGCTGAGTTGCCCGCTGAAATTCCGGCGAACGGGAATTACTCATGCGGTGACGATGGTGAGGCGCGGGAACGCGGATCGATACAGGCCGGAATCGAGCGTGAGGAGCCGGTAACCCTGGCGGATCGCCGCGGTTATCGTCCGCGCAGCTTGCGAATCGCGCGCACGATGGCTTTGCGGCCGGAGGGGATTCCCGGATTGCCGATGCCGCCGTATTTTTCAAAGGCGCTGGCGGCGTGCCGAGCTTCGTCGGGAACGGTGATCTGGCGTTTGCGGGTGATGCGGGCTTTCTTCTTTAGCGCGGATTTTGCCATTCCTTACTTTAGCAAAAAGCTACTCGCTCTCGCGCTAGGAAAGGATACCGATTTCCGGACGCAGCCTTCCTCCCGCGGTTCCTTGACCGTCGCGCGCAGGTCGTCTAAACTACTTGTTTCGACTGTGTGCTCGATTCGTCGTAGTGCGCGAGTTAGAATAAATTGTGAGGGAGAGGATCGTTGCCGAAACGCACTTTTCAGCCGCATGTGCGGCGCCGACATAAGAAGCACGGGTTTCGCAAGCGCATGAAATCTCAGGGTGGACGGAAAGTTCTTGCAGGACGCCGCAAAAAAGGGCGCCACAGCCTCACGCGCGTCTGAAGCGCCGCGGCTGGATTTTCCGCGCGCTTTTCGCCTGATGCGCCGCGCCGAGTACGACGCGGTGTATCGCGAAGGACGCCGCCGGAACGGCCGCGAGTTCACGTTATTTCTTCGTCCCAATGGCCTCGACAGCAGCCGGTTCGGCTGGAGCATAAAAAAGGCGCTGGGTAACGCGGTCCGGCGCAACCGAATCCGGCGACGCCTCCGCGAAATAGTAAGATTGCACCGACAGGAGATCGCCCCGGGATGGGACATTGTGATTCATCCACGCAGTTCGGCCTCAACGGCGGAGTTTTCCGCGCTGCAAGCGGAGCTGTTGAAACTGATGCCCGCGAGCGCAAAGGCGCCACAATAGCGTCGAAGGATCCGCGCGAGTCCACGAAAACTTTCAGTGCGTGGTGGCTGCTGGCCTTCGTGCAATTCTACAAAATTTTCTTTTCGCCGTTTCTGGGCGGAGCCTGCAAGTTCTATCCTTCGTGTTCGAATTACGCGCAGGAAGCCATCGAACTGCATGGCGCGCGCCGCGGAGCATGGCTGGCGCTGAAAAGGTTGGGACGTTGCCGCCCATTCACCAAGGGCGGATTTGATCCGGTTCCGGACGCGGAAGATTCGGACGCGGCGTGGCTGCGCAGCGACACGCAATTTGATGGCGCAGTGCAAAGCAAGGAGCGCGCGCAGTGAAGGAAATGTCCGACCAGGTCCGCGGGATTTTGTTCGTAGTTGTGTCGCTGCTGATCCTTTTCGCTTGGGGCCATTTTTACAAGCCACCGGTTCCACCGCCGCAGTCGAATCCATCGCAAACTTCCACGCCGTTGAATCAGCAAGGCGCGCAGCAGAGTTCCGCGCAATCGGGAGCGCCTGCGAATGCTTCTTCCTCCGCCGGTGCGAAGTCAGGCGCGACAAGCGCGACAGCGGCAGCGGCGAATCCTTCCGTCGTCGAGGCCAGCGCAGAACAAACCGTGGTAGTGCAGAGCGCACTGTATCGCGTGGAACTATCGAACCGCGGCGGCGTAGTGAAAACCTGGCAGCTGAACAGATATATGGACGACCAGAAGCCGCCGCGGCCGCTGGATCTGGTGAACGACAGCGTGGCGCAGGAACTTGGCTGGCCGTTTTCGCTGGTGCTGTCGGACCCGCAACAGCAGGCGAGTGCGAACGCAGGACTCTATCAGATCGAAACCCACGTTGTTCCCAGTGCGGTTGCCGACAAGACGGCGTTGAAGCCCGGCAGAGGTCCATTTGTTCCACCGGTATCCAGCCCCGGCTTGTGGGCGCCCATTGAAGTGGATATGCACTGGAGCGACGGGCATCTGGACGTTCGGAAGAAGCTGACATTCGATTTTAATTATGAAACGACGGTGGACGTGGCGGTGACGCTGGACGGGAAACCGCAACCGGTGGCGGTGGCTTGGCGCGGCGGATTTGGCGACAAGGCTGTGTACAACGCGGCGCAGCTCGTCACTGTGTATTACAAAGCCGGCGGCAAGTTGAACTTGCTGCAATACAAAAAGCTGGGAGTTTCGGGAAACCAAAGCCAGCCCGCGGTGCAGTACGGGCCGCTGGAATTCGCGGGCGTCGAGGACCAATTTTTTACCGCGGCATTCTTGCCGGATGGCACGGACATTTCACTGTGGCACTGGATGCAGAACCATTCCGTGACGGCAGACGGCAAACAGACCAGCGAGCCGGAAGCGGAAATGGCGGCGGGGACCACGACGGGCGCGCCTTTGCGCTTGCGCGTATTTGTGGGGCCGAAAGATCTGGGGCTGCTCGAAAAGATCCAGCCGCCCCTGCCGGAGCTGGTGAATTTTGGTTGGACCGGAGTCATCGCGAAACCACTGCTGTGGATTTTGCAGACGCTGCACACCAAGGTGACGAACTGGGGCTGGTGCATCGTGCTGATGACGCTGGTAATCAACCTGGCGATGTTTCCGCTGAAGATGAAGAGCTGGCGTTCGATGCAGAAGATGCAGAAAGTGGGCCCGGAAATCCGGCAGATTCAGGATCGCTACAAGAAATATTCGATGAGCGATCCGCGCAAGAAAAAAATGAACGAAGAAGTGATGGCGGTGTACAGCCGCGAAGGCATCAACCCGTTGGGCAGTTGCTTGCCAATGGTGTTTCAGATGCCGATCTGGTGGGCGCTGTGGCGAGTGCTGAATGGCGCGATCGAGCTGCGCCACGCGCCGTGGATGGGCTGGATTCACGATCTTTCGGCGATGGACCCGTATTATATTCTGCCGATCGGCATGACCATTATGATGTACCTGATGACGAAAATGACGCCGCAGACCACCACGGATCCAGCGCAACAGAAAATGATGGCGCTGATGCCGCTGATGATGGGATTCATTTTCTTCCGGCTTTCCAGCGGATTGAATTTGTACATGTTCACGAGCAACCTGGTGGGAATCGGCCAGCAGTACTATCTGAACAAATCCGAACCACTTCCCGCGAAGGGAAAGTTCAAAAAGAAAATAATCGATGCCTGACGAACGCACAGGGGCCGGCAAGCGGCCTTTCACGAGAGATCACGCGCAAGGCGAAGCCCGGCTGGATCGCGAGCGCGCGATCGCGGAATTGCAGCGCTATCTCGATTTAGCGGTGCGCGAGATGGGCTTGGAGATCTCGTTTGAGATTTCGACGCCGGCCACAGTGGATGGCGGCGCGGATGACAAGGATGTGCTGGTCGCCTTTAGCGGAGCGGATCAAGATTTTCTGCTGGAGCACAACGCGGAATTGCTGCTGGCGCTGGAGCATGTCGGGCATCGTTGGCTGCGATTGGATCCACGGCTGCACGACCGCGTGCGATTCGATTGCGGAGAATACCGCTCGCTGCGGCTGGAAGAATTGAAGCTTTCCGCGCGGGTAGCTGCGCAACGCGTGCGCGAAACGGGCCAGCCATTTCGATTTAATCCGATGTCGCCGCGCGAGCGACGGCTGATTCATTTAGAATTGAGCGGCGCGCAAGGCGTGCGGACGATGAGCGAGGGAGTGGGCGACCGGCGGCAGTTGGTGATTTATCCGATCAACAAGAAATAATGCGTGATGAGTGAGTAGTGCGCTGCTGCGCCTTGTGTGCTTCCCGCAGAAATTGTAGCGTTATTCGACTTCAATTTTTTAAACTTCGATTGTGTAACCTTCTTTTCCGACGTTGAAACATTGCGTCGTTCCTAGATGATCGCTCATGCCCGCGGTTTCATGGATGTGCCCGCAGAATAGATATAAAGGTTTCTCTTTTTCCACCCAGGCGCGCAGCGTGGGACTTCCGGCGTGCTGACCCGCGGCGTACTCGTCGAGTTTTGTATCGAGCGGAGGAAAGTGAACTACGAGGTAGAGTTTTTCCAGGCCCGCGAATGGCGCCAGGGCCACGGCGATTTCCGCTTCCGAATATTCTCCGGGCGTCTTGAATGGAGTGATGTTGCTATAGCCGAGCCCGGACCAATTGATGCCATTCAGTTTTCGCGTCTGGCGATGAAAATCCACGAAGCCATGCTGCTGGCAAAAAGCTTTCGTTTGCTCGTGTGTTTCGTGATTTCCCGGCAAGACGAAGAGGCGCTCGCCGAGCGGCTGCAGAATTGGGGCGCAGCGTTCGAGCCCTTTACTGAAATTGCAGAGATCACCCGCAGCGATGTATATGTCGGCGGGCTGCGCGACGACGCGCTCGAGAGCGCGCAAGTCGCCGTGAATATCGCTGAAGATTAGAATTTTCATCGCACGTTCCCCGTATGAGTCGGCGCAATTTTGATTAGACGTCGCACGTCCATGCCATCGGCCTGCCAGCCTTCCTCGATGGGTTCGCCGGCGTCATTAAATACTACACGATAGGAAAACGGAGCGGGGCCGCGGCGATTGCGCGTGATGAAACGGTGCTCGTTAAAATCCACGTAGTGGCGGCCAGACTCGCCGGAAGTGCGAATCACCGGGAAACGCGCGAAGGACCAATAGAGCTGAACTTCGGGAAGCATCAGAGCGCGCGCGACAAATTCGTTTGGCGGAGAATCGGGGCTGAAAGCGAAAACGGGCTCAGCGGGGTCGCGCAAATCGAAGCGCGATTGGTAGACGCCGTCGGTGGTGCGAATGACGCCGCCCCAATCGAGCAGCGAAGGTGGCAGCGGTAGCGCTGCGATGCGGTCAATGGGAATGTGATTCGCGGCTGCGAAATTCCTGGTGCGCAGGAGCGCGGCATGATGGGCGACGCTGCAGGCGAAAAGATAGGCGAGCATTACGGCGCAGCCGGCCTGGCACCAATGCGCGGTGGTGATGCGAAAGCCCACGTTACGAAAGGCTGGGAGAAAAAACAGCGCACCGTTGATAGCGCTGACGAGAAACACGATCCCCAGATGAAAGGGAAATCCAACCGCCGCCGCGATCTTCCAGGCGCCAAATGCGCAGAGCGTGAATAGCACCCACATGGAAAGGGCTCGGGCGGGAATTTTGTCGCGATCGGAATAAATCCAGGCGGCCACCTGCGGAAGCAAGGCAATTGCGGTGAAAGAGAAATCGATGATGAACAGCAGGTCCCAGGCGACACGATCCTGCGAAAGTGGATACCAGATGCGCGTGCCGAAAGAAGTCATCGCATCGAGGAAAATGTGGCTGGCGATGGCTATGGCGTAGATGATGAAGAGAATTCCGAACGGAGGCGCTTCCCAATCACGAAGGTCCCAGCGTTTCTTTGCGAACGCGAAGCCCACGCGAGTGAGCCATGCGAGAAGTGCGGCGAAAAGTGGCAGCGCGACGAAAGAGTGCGTGATCGCGCGGTGATATTTTACGATCGCGAGAGGATCGCTGGAGAAAATTTCCTGGACGACATCAACATCGGGAAACATCGCGCCTACGGTCGCGGCAAAAGTTGCGACGCGCCCGTTACGCTCCGAGAAAAAGCTTTTGCCGATGAGTGCGCCGACGATTCCGTGAGTTATGGTGTCCATGAATGATTCGAAAAAGTAAGAGTGTACACGATTGCGCGGAAATCAAACGACTTCGAGAAGCGGAGAGCGCCTAGCGGTAACCTCGCCGACGATGCGGCCGGGGACATTGCGGCGTTGCAGTGCGGCCAGCGTTGCGTCGGCGGAATCCGGAGCGACCGCGGCGAGTAAACCGCCGGAAGTTTGTGGGTCGAAGAGCAAAGCGCGGAATTCGTCGGTGACGCCGGGCGCAAAAGCAGTACAGCTTTCCACGAAGTCGCGGTTGTTCTTCATGCCGCCGGAGAAGAAGCCGCGGCGAGCCGCTTCGATCGCGCCGGGAAGATAGTCCATGCACGCATGGTCCAGTTTCATAGAGACGCCGCTGCCGATGGCCATTTCGCGTGCGTGGCCGAGGAGCGCAAAGCCCGTGACGTCTGTGACGGCGTGAATCGGACGCTTTTCCGGCGTGTGCGCTGCATCAATTTCGTGGAGCGCTGCGGCGGCATCACGATTCAGGCGGGTCATAGATGCCATGGCGCCGGCGACCCAAGCTTCTTCGGCTTGGCCCTGCTTTAAGGCTGTGGAGATCACGCCGGTGCCGATTGGCTTAGTGAAAATTAAAATATCGCCAGGACGCGCGCCGACATTTTTCCAAATTCGTTGCGGATGGATCACGCCAGTGACCGCGTAGCCGAATTTCGGCTCGTCGTCGCGAATCGAATGGCCACCAACGACGGTGCAATTCGCCTCCGCCATTTTTGCCAAACCGCCGCGCAAAATTTGCTCCAGGACTTCGGGCGCACCGGCGGCAGGAAATGCCAGGATGGTGAGCGCGGAAATCGGACGGCCGCCCATGGCGTAGACATCGCTGAGCGCGTTGGTGGCGGCCACCTGGCCGAAAAGCTCGGGATCGTCCACGATCGGCGTGAAAAAATCTACGGTTTGTACGATGGCTAGATCGTCGCTGAGGCGATAGACGGCTGCGTCGTCGCTGGTTTCGAAGCCGACAATCACGTTGGGATCGACCTGCGGTGGAAGGCGTTTGAGCACCGCGTCGAGAATGCTGGGACTTAATTTTGCAGCGCAGCCTGCGGCCTTTGCGATGGTGGTCAGCCGAACTTGTTCCGCCAATGTCATTTCTCCGTGGAACAGATGGGATGATTATAGCGCGCGACGGTTGCGTGTCGCATACATCACATTAGGACAAGAGGAACGGAGTAGCCAGAATCAGGGTGCGGGCTATGCGTGCGCGGCAGCCGAACGTATGGGAATGGTGATCGGTTTGGAGGCTTCGCTGGCGGCGAGCATGTGGCAGCGGCCGTCGAAGATAGCACCAGGTTCCATGATGAGGCAAGGCGTATGGATTTCGCCGGTCACGATGGCTTTGGTTTGAATTTCGACTTTGCCGGAGGCTTTTATGGTGCCGTCGAAATGGCCGCCGATGATGACATAGTTACCGTCAATCTGGCCTTCGACTTTGGCGTGTTCGCCGAGGATCAAGGTTTCGTGCGAGACCAGAGTGCCCTTCATCGCCGCATCGATGCGAAAGGTGCCAGCGCACTCCAGGTGGCCTTCGAGCTTCACGCCCTGGTCGAGAAAGCCGGTCCACTCCCCGGAATCATGTCGTTTGCGATCAAACCAACCCATGCGGTTTCCCCAGGCTACGTAAACAGCGTAGCACTATTTTCGCATGAGTTGGTCGTAGAGGCGGGCCAAATCACTATCGTCGTAGTATTCAAACACTAACTGTCCCGGCTTGGCACCGTGCCGCGGATGCATGCGCACGCGTGTGCCGTACTCACGTTGCAGTTCTTCGAGGGCGGCCTTGGTGTTGGCGTCCACCGAGAAAATCGCAGCGCTTACGTGCGGCTTCGTACTGCGCGTGGCGAGCCGTTCGACTTGCCGAACCGTCATGCCTCCACGCGCAACCCGGCGAGCGATGGTGAGACGAGCTTGCGGATCGTCGACGGCTAGGAGTGCACGGGCATGACCGGCGGTGATGCGACCTTCCTCGAGTAGCTCTTGGATTGGCTCTTCGAGTTTGAGCAGGCGAACGGCATTGGCAATCGTGGCGCGGTCTTTGCCCGTGCGCTCGGCGACCTGCTCCTGCGTCAGGTGAAATTGATCGATGAGGCGCTGAAAGGCGTGCGCCTGCTCGATCGGGTTGAGATCTTCGCGCTGGAGGTTTTCCACCAGCGTCATCTCCAGCGCCATCTCCTCCGAGACGTCTCGGACGACGACAGGAACGCGGAGCAGGCCAGCGCGCTGTGCTGCGCGCCAGCGGCGTTCGCCGGCGATCAGCTGGAAGCGGCCGGCAATCCTGCGGACCACGAGCGGTTGAACGATGCCGCTGGAATGAATGGAGCGAGCAAGCTCATCGAGCGCTTCTTCGCGGAAACGCGTACGAGGTTGGTAGGGGCTCGGGTCGATGAGATCAATATCTGTTTGAAATAGGCCCTCAGACGGTGCCGGAGCCACTGCCGCCGCTGTTGCCGCTACTGTCGTCGGACGTGCTGGCTGAGACGACGGAGCCGGCTCCCGCGGCGGCGGCGGAGGCGCTGGTGCCACTGCTGCCGGCTCCGGCTCCCGAATCAGCGCGCTCAATCCCCTGCCCAACGCGTTTCTGGGCATTCGCGATAACCTCCTTAGCAAGTTGAATATAGCTTTCGGCGCCTTTACTATGTATGTCGTAGAACAATACTGGCATGCCATGGCTCGGTGCTTCTGCCAGGCG
The DNA here is from genome assembly GCA_963786205.1 of uncultured Acidobacteriota bacterium. Classification (GTDB taxonomy): domain Bacteria; phylum Acidobacteriota; class Terriglobia; order Acidiferrales; family UBA7541; genus Palsa-295. The sequence continues at coordinate 125,427 of CAWAYG010000004.1, read as the reverse complement.
TACATTTCTAGGAATGATAGTCTCGAATACTTGAGCGCCGAAAAAGCTGCGTAGGTCGGCGGCTACTTGCTTCGATAATGTGGTGCGGTCGTCGTACATTGTGAGGAGAATGCCCTCGATCGCGAGCGATGGGTTTATGGTGCGGCGTAGGCGCATCAGAGTGTCCAGAAGCTCAGACACGCCTTCGAGCGCTAAATACTCGCATTGAATCGGGACCAATACTGAATCGCTAGCCGCGAGAGCGTTGAGAGTAAGGAGGTCGAGCGATGGCGGGCAATCGATCAAGACATAGTTGTAGCGTGCCTGTATGCTCGCAACGATGGCTTTGAGGCGATACTCGCGATTATCGAGGTCAACTAGCTCGACCGCGGCACCTACTAGGTTCTTATCGGAGGGAATTAGATCCAGACCTTCGACTTGTGCGTCCAGGATTATTCGATCGATGGGTTCGTCCAGGATTAGAGCTTGATAGAGAGTGCGACGGGCCGGATCTTTCGGGAATCCTAGGGCGCTAGTGGTGTTGCCTTGAGGATCGCAGTCAATTACCAAAGTGCGTTGTTCGGACGCGGCTAGAGAGGCGCCGAGATTTACTGCTGTTGTTGTCTTTCCTACTCCACCTTTTTGATTTGTTATGGCGATGACGCGAGCCAACGGCTGTTCCCCTAAGTGCGGCGTAAATGTAGCAGAGAGATTTAATGAGACGCAAGATGTTTCACGTGAAACAGTATAAATAGTGAGCGTTCCACGTGAAACACTGTTGACCATACGCGGTAGTTCCACGTGGAACAACTTCCGCGTGCCTATATTTTTGAGCCGCGCAGAATAACTCTGCGATCGGATTGCGGAATACGAATCGGATCCGACCACTTCCATCCTGCATTCTGCGAAATGCCACTAGCATCGGTGGCTCCCAGCCAAAGGACTACCGACCCATCGGAGTTCAGAGTGCTGTGCGACCATTTTAAGAAGTCATCGTCAATTCCGAGAGCCCGAGCGCTGACAAAGTCGACCTTTTCCCGGGTCAAATGGACATCGTTCATACGGCTTCTGCGCACATCCACGTTCTTCAGGTGCAGCTCTCTTACGACCTCCGCAAGGAAGGTCGCCTTCTTCTGGTTGGATTCGACAAGAATTACTTCCAGGCTCTCAGAAACCATACGGATTGGTACGGCAGGAAAGCCGGCACCCGAGCCAACGTCGGCGAGCCGACCATGCCGTATGGGGATGGTCCCGACAGCGAAGAGACTTTCACCAAAATGAAAGCGCAAGATCTCAGCTGGATCAGTGACCGTAGTCAGAGAAGTCCTTTGATTCCACCGTAGCAGGAGATCAATGTACGTGCGGATCTGATCGCAAAGCAGATCGCTCGCAGTAACGCCATATGGCTCAAGAGTCGCTTGGATCGTGTGAGTTGGTATCTGCTTCATGGTTATATACTACACATATAGTCTTACTGATAATTTGGCTATGCAGTATCTAGCTTATTTTCATATGCTTGTGGATCTTTCTTTGCGAGTCCTGCACGCAATCGGCCCGGAGCGAGCATGCCCACGGTAATGTCCGCCACAAAATGTGCGACGACGCAAGGTAGCAGAGTGCCCGTCCACGCCCGTATGGCGGAGAATAGAAGCCCAATTGTGAGCGTAGAAACGAGCCCGCGGCGCCCTTGGTACAAATGTGCGAGAGCAAAGAATACGGCTGAGCCGATGACGGCCGCGACGACGGAGCCGCGTGACCAATCCTGAAAGACGCGCTGAACGAAACCGCGATAAATCAGTTCCTCGCACAATGCGACGGTTGTGACCAAGGCAAAAAAGGCGAGGCGTTCCACGTCGTCTTGAGGAAAAAGTTTCAACGCGAGCTGCGGGAGAATTCCGTGAATTCTTTCCGGCTGCGCGACGAGCCGCCGCAGGCCCATAAATTGATTGAGCAGAATCAGCGCCGCAAGCACAACCGTGGTGCTGACTGCGAGCGGTGCATTGGGAATGGCCAAGGCAAGTTGGCTGGCGCGAATTTGGTGCGCGTTGGTGCGCCATAAGATTACGCCGGCGGCGATCCATTGAAACGCCAGAGTGGAAGCGTACAGAGAGATGCGATCCATTTTTGTGGTGCTGGGCATTTGCATCAGCTGGCGAACGCGTCGACGTCCGAGCACCGGCACGGCGATGCCGAGAAAAAGCAAGATGAGCGCAAAATCCCAATGCATGATGGTAAATGAAAACACTTTTACGACGATGGAAGCAAGCCGAACCGCGAATGGAAGGTTAGAAGAGTTGACACCGCCGGACGCACCGCCGTATCGTTCTTCTTCCTGTTCCTGCGAACACACATCATGAAAATTTTGATCATCGGTGGCGGCGGACGCGAGCACGCGATTGCGTGGAAGTTGCGGCAAAGTTCGAGCGTGGAAAAAATCTGGTGCGCGCCCGGGAATGGCGGGATTTCGCGCGACGCGGAATGCGTGCCGCTGAACGCGGGCAACGTGAGAGCTGCCGCGGATCTGGCGACGAAGCTGGGCGCGGATCTGACGATTGTGGGGCCGGAATTGCCGCTGGTTCTGGGCATCGCGGACGAATTCAAGCAGCGCGGCTTGGCGATTCTGGGCCCTCCGAAAATGGCGGCGCAATTGGAAGGCAGCAAGATTTTCGCGAAGGAGTTCATGACGCGCAACGGAATTCCGACGGCCGGTGTGTACGGCGCGTTTGAATCGGCGCGTGCGGCTTGCGCCAAGGTGGATTCCGTGGCATGGCCACTCGTTGTGAAGGCGGACGGGCTTTGCGCGGGCAAGGGCGTGTTGGTGACTTCGTCCGCAAGCGAGGCTAAGGAATTTATCGAACGGCTGATGAAAGGAGGCGAATTCGGCGACGCGGGAAAGCGCGTGCTGCTCGAGGAAGGAATCGCAGGGAAGGAACTTTCGTACATTATTTTGACTGACGGGACCAATTTCATTCCGCTCGCGCCGACGCGCGACCACAAACGCGCGTTTGATAATGATGAGGGGCCGAACACCGGCGGCATGGGAACATATTCGACGGACGGAATGTTGACGCGCGAGCTCGAGGAACAAATCCTGGAAGAAATCGTGCGTCCGACGCTGGCAGGATTGCGCAAAGAAGAAATGGAGTATCGCGGATTTATTTTTTTTGGGCTCATGCTCACGAAGGATGGTCCGAAAGTTCTGGAATACAATTGCCGGCTGGGAGATCCGGAGACGCAGGCGATTTTGCTGCGGGCTGATTTCAATTTTGCGGCAGCGTGCATGGACGCAGCGCGGGGAAGGCTCGATAGTTCCAGTGCGAAGTGGATCCGGGGAGCTAGCGTGTGCGTGGTCATGGCGTCCGAGGGCTACCCCTCGCAACCGGTCTTGGGTAAGTCAATCGGAGGTTTGGAGGAAGCTGAGACGGTTCCGGGAGTGGTGGTGTTCCACGCGGGAACTCGACACCAAGAGAATAACTACTGCACAAGTGGTGGGAGAATTCTTGGCGTGGCTGCAGTCGGTGATTCTCTGGAAGCGGCGCGCGGAGCCGCCTACAACGCGGCTCGTAAGATTGACATTCCCGGCATGCACTATAGGAAGGACATTGGCGTATCCGAATTCAATAATCAGGTGAAGGTGGCGGAGGTTCGCGCGAATGGGTGAGGTGCAACATTTATTTACGTGCCTGGTCCACCGCTTTCCGATGCGTGAGGTGTCTGAGGTCGAAGTGATTAAGGACAAAGGGTTTAAAGGGTGCATTCATGGGCGACCTGGGAGCGAACGACAGGTTTGTTTGATGGACCGTGAAACACTGCACAAGTTTGGATTGGATCCGGGGGTCGTGAAGGAAAACATCACCACGCGAGGGATCGATTTTCAATCGCTGGCTACGGGGAATGTGCTGCGGATCGCAGATTGCGTTTTGGAGATTACCGGACCTTGCGACCCATGCGCACGGATGGACGAGATTCGCATGGGACTGCAAGAAGAGTTGAGGGGCCAGAGAGGTTGGCTGTGCCGCGTCAAGGAGTCGGGAATAATCCGAAGGGGCGACCGGATCGAAATGCAGACGCACGCTGGAGAGAACGTGGTGACTACCGACACGGAAGCGAGAATAGCAAGATGATGACAGCGAACAAGCAGCGGGAAGTGCGCGTAGGCGTGTTGATGGGTTCGGACACGGATTTGCCAGTAATGAGCGAAGCCGGAAAAGTGCTCGATAAATTTGGAATTGCATATGAGATGGAAGTGATGTCGGCGCACCGCACGCCAGTGCGCGCGCATGAATACGCTACTACGGCGCAGAGCCGTGGATTGAAAGTGCTCATCGCGGCTGCGGGCGCGGCGGCGCATCTGGCGGGAGTGATCGCGGCGAACACGACTTTGCCGGTGATCGGCGTTCCGATGGGGACGAGTTCGCTGAACGGCTTGGATGCGCTGCTTTCGACGGTACAGATGCCGGGCGGAATTCCCGTGGCGACGATGGCGATTGATAAGGCCGGCGCTGTGAATGCAGCGATCTTCGCGGCTGAGATTTTGGGCTTATCGGATCCGGCTATTGCGCGAAAATTGGTGGAGCACAAGGAAGAACTGGCGCGGTCAGTGACGGAGAAGAACGCGCGTTTGCAGCAGCAGCTTACGGACCGAAAGTAGCGGCCGCGCGGTTGCAAATCGTCCGGAGTTGTGAGAAAGGCTGCCCGCTTCGTCCTGGAAGTCACAGGACGAAGCGGCCGCTACATGTCCCTCGCCCTTCCGTCGGAATCCGCAGTTCAGCACGTTTTTCCGGCGCCCATTTATTGTGGTGACGAACCTTTCAAGAGTGAGGGGGCGTCGGCCGGCCTTTCCTCTTCTGCCTGCGAAGTGGCTCGCTTCCGTTCTGGGGGCGGGCGGAGAATCCAATCGAAACCTGCATCTAAGCCGATTGACGCCATGGTTTGGCGAGCGTTTGGCGGAGCCAAGACCATCAGCGCGGCGCGGAGAAATTGCGTGGCGTCGGCTGCGATGATTTTACCGCTTTGACCTGCCAGGAATTGATCCGCAACTTCCCGCATTTTGGCGTCCGAAGCGCAGATTTTTTCCAGGCGCGGATCTTTTCGGCGCAGCAGATCGAGCAAAGTGGGTGTGGCGTTTTCCGGCGGGTACTGAAATTCCATGAGGGTGTGCGGCTGACCCTTCTCGGGGGGCCAGCTCTGCAGATACGCGGGATGCGAAACGTGAGTGTCGTAGTAGTCCAGGCGCTGCATTTCCTGATTCAGGGTGAAGCTGAGTTCCCAGACCTCCGGACCATATCCTTGAAGATAGCCGGCAAGAATGAGTTGCGCGACGGGCTCGGCCGGCGGCCAATCAAGCTTGCCGTGGAGATTGCCGGCGACGACATTCATGCGTTCGAAGAGGTTCTGGCCGAGCGTTTCCAGGTCTGTAGCTTCGGCAGTCGTTTGCGCTTGATTTATATGTGGGCTCGACACGGCGAAATGTCCGTGCAGGTGCGGCAATTCGGTGTCGAGGCGCGCGAGCTGGAGCTGCGAAGAGGGCGAAAACCAATCCACAGCGCCTAGGAGGATGCCGGCGCGGGTGCGGTTCATCGCCACCGGAATCGGTGGATGGGTTTCCGGCTCGATTGGATCTTCAATCGTGCCGATGAGGATGGCGTCTTTGACGACGGCGATGACGACGCGGCCAGCCGCGAAGTTTACGACGACTTCCTCGGTGGGCACGTCCTGAACCTGCTGGGCGGCTATTGGGCGCGGGCACAGCGCGACGGCGATCGTCAAAACGAGGAGTGCCACGATTCGCGTGTGGGAATTGCAGGCCGAACAACGAACTCCGGAGTGAATCGACCGAGGTTGCAAAAACAACAGCATTCTCTGACGGTACCACAAAATTATTACCACCGGGGAACGCACGAGGAATTAAGGGACCAGGCAGATGCGTGTTACAAAGGTCCGGGATTCTAGTAAAATTTGACAGTCAGCGACCATCCTGAAGGATCTGAGGATTGCGGGAATTCGGGCAGCATTGAAAGGAGTCGTGTGAAATCCCCCAAGAGTATTCGGCACAAAGGCAAACGGGTATCGGAGATTATCGAGGCGCACCAGCGATTCGTGCGCGGCGACGAGACCGGGGCGCGCGCGGATCTTTCCGGCGCGGACCTGAAAGGCGTAAATCTCGAGAACATGAATCTGGACCTGGTGAATTTTCAGGGAGCGAATCTGGAAGGGGCGCGGCTTTACAATGCGCGGCTTTCTTCGGTGAATTTGAGCAAGGCCAAGCTGCGGCGTGCCGATCTGCGCAAGGCGGATCTGACCGAAGCCAATCTGGAGGGCGCGGATTTGACCGAAGCGCTGGTGGGCGGCGCGGAATTGTTCCGCACGGATTTACGGCAAGCGATTTTGCGACGAGCGAACTTTGGCGCGGCAAATTTTCGCAGCGCGGAGATTCGCGGAGCGGATTTTAGCGGCGCGGAGATGCAGACTGCGATTTTGCGCGAAACAAATCTGGAAGGCGTGGACCTCTCGGGACTGGATTTGAGCACAACGCTGCTGCCGCCGGGGTACGTGGCGGCGGGAAGCGGCAAAAAGTAAGTCCATGGCAAACCTGCCGTGGATCATGGTGGAAGACTATAAGTATCCGGCTGGGTGGATTGGCGCCGAGCAGCAGGAAGCGCGCTCGCGGGCCTATTGCGAGCTGGCCGAGCGCGGGCAGATTCTCTTCTTCCGCGAGCTGCCGTTTCATTTACCCGCCGAGGACCAGCAATTTCTGCGCGAACAGCAATGGACCGAACTGCGGTTGCACAAAAACGTTTCGTACCGGCCGAGCGAGGATATTTTGCGCGGAGTTTCCGGGAACGCAGAGACCGTCGCGCGGTTGCATACGATCATGCGGAATTACAGCGCGCAGATCATTGAATTCGTGGGGAATTTTCTTTCGCCGTACAGCGGCAAATGGAATCTGGATTTCGCGAGCTTTCGTCCACTGGAAGAAGAAAACCGCGATCTACCTGTACACAAGCGCAACGACCTACTGCACGTGGATGCGTTTCCCAGCCGCCCGACAAGGGGCGGGCGAATTTTGCGCGTATTCACGAATTTGAATACTACGCGGCCGCGGGTGTGGACCACCACGGAGAGTTTCGACGCGCTGGCGCGACAGTACGCAAAGGCCGCGGGGCTGCAGCAAATCGCCGAGGACGATTCTTTTTTGGGGCGCACGGTGCAGAGCCTGGGAGCGAAACTCGGCATTGGCACGATGAGCCGCACGCCGTACGACATGTTCATGCTGCGGTTCCACGATTATCTGAAGGAGAACAGCGCGTTCCAAACGGATTGCCCGAAGATTCGAATGGAATTTCCGCCGCTGGCGACTTGGGTGGTCTTTACCGATGGCGTGGCGCACGCGGCGCTGAGCGGGCAATACGCCGTCGAGCAGACGTTTCTGATTCCGCCGAAGGCGCTGGTGGCGCCGGAAGCGGCTCCGTTTCGCATCCTCGAAGGAATTGCCGGGCGGCCACTGGTTTCGTAAGGCCCACGTGAAGTTTGCGGCGTACCTCGTTTACGGAGTCATTCTTCCTTTGGTTAGATAATCCTGCGAGGGGACGCCGAAGGCGTCGGCGACCCGATTGAAAAACGCAAAGAGCGCGGTAATGTATACGGCTTCTGCGATTTGATCTTCCTTCCATCCGAAAGCGCGCAATTTCTGGACGTCCGCGTGGGTGGAGCGCGCGGCGTCTTTGGTAATCTGCTCGACGTAAACCATTAGAGCGCGTTCCGCGGGCGTCAGGCCGGCCTCATCGAGTTTGCCTTCCAGAATTGCAGCTACGCATTGATCGGTGGCTCCCTGAACACGCAGGAAGTAAGCGTGGCTATCGAGTCAATAGGGGCAGCGATTGAGAAAGGAAACGTAGCTGGCGATCATCTCCTTGTGGCGGCGGGTGAGATGACCTTCCGAAAAGTGGACTTTGTTCGAGAATTCGACTACCTGGCGAAGAAAATCGGGACGCGCGCCGAAACATTTGATGATGCCGGGGACCTGCTGACGTCCTGAGCGGGCGCGCCAGAAATCGTAGGCGGCAGCTATTTCGCCGGCGGCTTCGGCGTCTTCGGTGATACAGATTTTTGTGGGGTGCTTTTCGGCTAAAGACTCGGGAGCCGAGCCGGCTTTCTGCGATTTGATGTTTTCATCAGTGGACATCGAATGCTCCGTTCGCGCTAAATATCTTGCGAATTATTTTTCGGTTGGGCGAACCCAGCCGTACACAGGCCAGCCGGCCATAACCACGGCGCAGCCGAGCGCGGCTTCGCGCGGACTGCGGGTGGCGAGCAGAATTAACATGATACCCACGAGCGCGAGGAACGCAATCGGCGTGAAGGGATAGCCGGCGGTGAGGATAATGGTTTCCGTTTGCTGTGGTTTGCGGCGGATTACAAACAGACCGGTGACGGTGAGTCCCAGAAAAAGCACGGTGACGAAAAAGAAATACGAAATGATTTGCTCGAAGGAGCCCAACGCCGCGAGGACCGCGGCGATGCAGCCCTGAATCGCGATGGCGCGGGCGGGGGTGCCAAAGCGCGGGTGAACGAGCGCGACGGACTTCAGAAACACGCCGTCGCGAGCCATGGCGTAATACACGCGCGGCGCGGACATCATAAACGCGGCGAGGCTGCCCAGCACGCACACGACAACGATCGCGGCAAAAATAATCCCTCCGGTGGGACCGAAAAGCACTTCGCCTGCTTGCGCTACGAAGGTGCCGTCGGAGGCGACTTTTTCGATGGGCACGAGATAAATGAAGACGGCGCTGATGATGACGTACACGGAGGTGACCGCGAGAACGCCGACGACGAGAGCGCGCGGGAGAGTGCGACCCGGGTCGCGTACTTCGCCGGCGATTTTTGTGGCGTCCCACCAGCCACCGAAAGAGAAGAACGCGCCGACCACGGCGGCGCCTAGCGCGGGCGCGAGCGGCAATGCGCCGGAATGTTGCGCGACGAACGGAACGAAATTTGACCAGGAGCCCAGGCGAAACGCGAGCGCCCAGACGGTGAGAGTGGCGAGCACGGCAAATTTCAGCCAGGTGATCCAGCGGAGGAAGCCGGCGCTGATGCCTGTGCTGAAAATATTTAAGACGCAGATGGACCAGATCGCGGCGCTGGCGGCGAATTTTATAATGAGCGGCGGCCAGTGAAAAATATATGCCGCGTATGCGGCGAAACCGGTGGCAAACGCCGCAGTGAGGCCGGGATCGAGCACCAGCAGACACATCCAGCCGTAAAGAAAAGCGGTGCGTGGGCCGAAACATTCGCGCAGGTAGACGTAGGCTCCGCCGGCGCTGGGAAAACGTCCAGCCAGTTCGCCGTAGCAGAGCGCGCCGCTGAGCGTCATGGCGCCGACGGCGAGCCAGACGATGAGCAACCAGAACGGGGAGGCGAGCGATTTGGCCATGCCGGCGGGAGTGAGGAAGATGCCGACGGCGATTGCTTCACCGGCCACGACTGCCGCGGCCGAGCCTACGCCGAGTTGGCGGCGGAGGTCTTCGTGAGTTGCAGGAGTGGTTCCGGTAACCGATGCCATTCGTCAGTGGAAAAGAACCGCTCCTTGTATGTGCAAGAATCTAGGCGCGCATTCGGCATGCGCGCTGCGCGTCGCCCGCGCGCGCTGGCCACAGATGATATCACTGCGCACGCTAGTAACTACGCTGCATTCCAGCGCGCAAGGTTATCGAGGAGTCTGCGGAGCAGCGGGCGATTCTGATGGCGAGCCGGCGGACGCGTGGCCAGTATCAAGTAATGGTGATTCGTGTTTGGCCCGGGCGATTTTAGCGCAACCCACAAAAGCAATCGCCGCGATCACGAGGGCGGCGCAGAGTCGCCGGACGGGCGACGGCGTCGTCCGAACAGGAATAACCAATCCAAGGATCATTCCGGCAAGCAGGCCGCCGAGGTGCGCCGCGTTGAACGAATGAGAATGAATCCAGTCCGGCAAAAATCCCAGGATTATAAAGAATGCCAGGAGAATGGCGACCGACCAGCGCCGCACGATTGTGGGAGATGTCACGCGCTCCACGCAATACGCGCTCCAAAGCGCACCAACCAGACCGAAGGCCACGCCGCTTGCGCCGTATCCATAGGCGTTGGGTAAAAGAGCGACCAATTGCGACATGCTGCCCGCGATTCCCGCCAGGAACCAAAGCTCCAGATAGGCCGCGCGCTGAAAAACCATCTCAGCGATAAATCCGAAGAGCAGCAAGAAACACAAATTGGAGAGCAGATGATACAGATCAACATGCACAAAAATCGAGGTGAGCAAACGCCACCACTGTCCGGCGAGAACGGCTTCGCCTTTCATGCCGACGGCGAGCAACACGGGATCCATCGAATGTTTAGGGATGGAATGATCCGCAAACACTTGCAGGAAGTAGGTGACGACGATCAGAGAAACGAGGAGCAACGTCAGCCAGGGTACGTGCAAGCTTAATTCGGGCGATTGGATCCAGAGTCCGCCCGATCGCGCGGGCAGAGTTGAATCGAGGCGAATCTCTGCGAGAGGATGTCCGAGTTTTAGTTGATTGCAGCGACTCTCGATGTTCGGCACTGTAAGCCTACCTGCAACCAAGTTCAATCGACTTCTACGGTCAAGAACTCTTTAGAAATGTCTCCTTTTTCTTTTCTGGTCCCGATTTCTGTTTTCCTTGAAAAAAGTTCGCGCCAGGATGCCCTAGGAGCGACGATTCCCATCTCGCTCGACCTATAGCATCCCCGGTTTCAAGCGACTTCTACTGTCCGGACCTCCTTCTGCTGAATGCCTGACGGATTCAGGCGTTCCTTCAGCAACAGGATTTCTTGATAGCCTTTGATGCGTCGGAACTTCTTCTCCGCTTCCAACAGCCCCGTGGCCGTCCAGCGTAGCGGCTGATTTCCTTCCCGCCAACGTTTTACGTTCCTAGCCACCCGCTGCACCGTAGACAAGCACGATTCGATCGGGTTGGTGGTGGCTAGCTTCCGACGCAACACCGCTCCTACACCCAAGCGATGCACCGTCAGCGTTTCTTCCAGCCCTTCCTCCAGGCTCCGGGCCGCACTCGGATTGATCCGCTCCAGTTGCCGGAAGATCTTCTGCAACGCTTCCTTCGCTTCCGTGTAGTGGTTCATCGCGTAGGCATTGCGCATCCGCCGGTCGTAGTCTTGCTGGCAGTTCTCGGGCAGATACTCCTTCACGTTCCGCCGCTTGTGAATTTGGCAACGCTGCACTTCCACTTGTGCACCGAAAACACGCTCCACACCGGCGCGCAGCGCTTTGGACCCGTCGATCACCACCAGATACCGCCGCTGCAGATCCAGTCCGCGATCCACTAAATCTTCCAACAGTCCTTTGACCACCGCGGTGTTCTCCGTGGCTCCTTGCCACACTCCCAAGACGTGTTTTTCTCCGCTTTCCGCGATCCCCAGAGCCACCACCAGCACCTGGCCGCCCAAGTGAATGCCATCGATCATCAGCACCACCAGATTCAGATCTTCCAGGCGTCGTTCGCACAGCACCCGCAACTGATTGCTACTGGCCGCCACGAACTGCCGGCTCACGCTGCTCTTCTCGATCCCGTAGCCTTCCACAACACTCTCCACCGCTCGCCGATAGTTCCGCGTGGACAACCCGGCCACCATACGCTCCCGCACCGCTCTTTGCAGTTTCCCGTCTTGCTGCAACTGACCGTAGCTCTCCAGTTCCACTTCCTGGCCCTCGCGGGTTCGTACCCGCGGTCGTTGCAGCGGAATCTTCTGCCCAGCAAAAACCACATAACCCGGCTGCTTCCCCCAGCGCACGCAGCCAGCGGCGGGATTCGGTCGATGCGGAGGACCCACGCGACGCGTGACTTCGTTTTCCAGGATGGCGCGCAGAATCTGCAGCCCGGCTTGCCCGGTCAGCTCTTCCACCTGCGTTTGCAGTTCTCGCCACACCTCGGCGATCGGCAACGGCACCTGCACCATCAACTCCTGCCCGCGGACGAACTCGAACTTCTGATTGGACTTGCGCTCTTTCCTCTGGTATTTGTTTCTCACGGCGGCTCTCTCCTTTAAAAGGGATTCGCAACCCGAACTCTATCCGAGTTCGGGCGAGAGCCGCTGCTTCCTTTTCTCAGGTTTCAACTAAAGGCGGGGCATCCTCCTCTGCGACGCCTTCCGGATTAATGCTACTCGAAGGCGCCGAGGAGTCGAATGGCCCGGTGCACTGCTGAGATACCGGCACTAAGAGTCTCTTATTTTGTGAGGGTGAGATGTCTTCCTGGCCAGCTTAGAATCGGCGTCCTCCCAAGTCAAACACGGCCACGAGGGGCCGTGCTCTAGATCGCAACAAAGAAAGACCGCAACATGCGGGGAGCGCTGCAGGGCATGGCAGGCCGTGCTCGCCGCTGCTGCATGCTAGAAGCGAAGATTATTTGCCGGCGGCGAATTCGGCGGGGTCTTCGCCGAAGGCGGTTGTGCCGCGCGAAGGCATGCTGCGGCGGCGGGTTTCGATGCCGAGGCGTTTGATTTTCTGGTTCAGAGTGGAGAGCGGAACCTGGAAACGCTCGGAGGCTTCGGTCTGATTCCAGTTGGTGCGCTCGAGCATGTCCACGATGATGCGGCGCTCGACTTCTTCCAGGATTTCAAAAAGCGAGGGCGCGGTGCCCGGGCCGCCCACCTGTCCGGGAAGCGGCGGTAAAAATTCCGCGAGTTGCAAGCGCACGCCGCGAACGATTTCACGCGTGCGCACGCTTTCGGGGAGGATGTCGGCGTCCATGGCTTCCTGGGTGGAGAGAACGACGGCGCGCTCGACTACGTTTTCGAGTTCGCGCACGTTGCCGGGCCAATCGTAGTCCATGAGAAGTTTCATGGCACCGTGCGTAAAAACGCGCGGCGGCTTGCCATTGTCGGTGCAGAACTGGCCGAGGAAGCGCTCGACGAGCAGCGGGATGTCTTCCTTGCGATCGCGGAGCGGCGGCAGGTGGAGCGAGATGACGTTCAAGCGATGGAATAAATCCTCGCGGAAGCGGCCCTCGCGCACGAGTTTGCTGAGATCTTCGTTGGAGGCGGCGAGGATGCGCACATCAACTTTAATGGTTTCGGTGCCGCCCAGGCGCATGAATTCGCGCTCTTGAATTACGCGCAGGAGCTTGGCTTGGGTTTCGGGGCCGATCGTCGAGATTTCATCGAAAAAAATCGTGCCCTGGTCCGCGACCTCGAAGAGCCCTTTTTTCGAAGCGACGGCGCTGGTGAAAGCGCCCTTCACGTGCCCGAAAAGCTGCGATTCGAGCAAGTCTACGGGAATCGAACCGGTATTGATCGGGATGAACGCCTTGTCGGCGCGCGTGGAAGCGGAATGGATGGCTTTCGCGATGACTTCTTTTCCGGTGCCGCTTTCGCCGGAGATCAGAACGGTGGAGCGGGAGGGCGCGACCTGGGTGACGAGGTCGAACACGGCCTGCATCTTGTCGCTCTTGCCGACGATGTTCGGGAAATTGTAGCGCTGCTTCAGAGCGCGCTTGAGCTGGACGTTTTCGTCGCGCAGGCGTCGGCCCTCGATCGCCAGAGAAATCTGCGCGATCAATTCGTCGTTGGACCAGGGCTTGGTGATGAAATCCTGTGCGCCGCCCTTGAATGCCGCGCGGGCCATGTCAATCGAGCCGAACGCGGTAATCAGGATGATGGAGAGCTGCGGATCGCGACGGCGAATTTCGCGCAGCAGTTCCAGGCCGTTGCGATCGGGCAGGCTGACGTCCAGCAGCATCAGATCGAAGGGTTGATCTTCGAGTTTCTGCAGGCCGGCCTCGCCTGTTTCGGCGAGCGTGACTTGAAAACTTTCGGAAGTGAGAAGCGCTTCGAGTCCTTCCCTGATTTCTATCTCATCATCAACCACAAGAATCGAACCTCTAGGCATGGACGGGTTTCCTGGCTACGGGAAACTCCAGACGGAAGGACGTGCCTTTGCCCGGAGTTGAGCGCACGTCGACTTTGCCGGCGTGCTCTTTAATGATGCCGTAGCTCACCGAAAGACCCAGCCCGGTGCCCCGTCCGGTGGCCTTGGTTGTAAAGAATGGATCGAAAATACGGTGGAGGTGCTCGGGAGAAATCCCCGAGCCCGTGTCAGTGACTTCTATTTCGACGGAGCCATTTTGCGCTCCGGTACGAACTTCAAGCAGGCCGCCCTGCGGCATGGCGTCGCGTGCATTCATGAAAAGATTCAGGAAGACTTGCTGCAAGCGGGTGATGGAACCCAGCACCGGCGGCAATTGTTCGTTGTAATTCTTGACGACATTCACCCGCGCGGTTTTGAACGGATGCTGGACCAGCGTGAGGGTTTCTTCCAGCACGTTGTTGATATCCACTTCGATGAATTCCGCGGCGCCGGTGCGCGAGAAATTCAGAAGATTATTTACGATTTCGCTCGCGCGGAAAGTTTGTTTGACGATGCGCTCGATCGTTTTCTGGCGCGGATCGTCCGCGGGAATCTGCTTGGCGAGCATTTGAATGTAATTCGAAATCACCGCGAGCGGCGTATTCACCTCGTGTGCCACGCCGGCTGCCAGCAGGCCGAGCGAAGTGAGCTTTTCGGTCTGCACCATCTGGTCTTCCAGGCGAACGCGCTGGGTGATGTCGTCGAGCAGGATCAGGCGGCCGAGGCGCGCGCCATTTTTGCCGACCAGCGGCGCAATGGACGCGTTGATTACCAGGTGACGGCCGCCTTGCGTGTTGAGGCGGAACTTGTAGATGCCGGAAACATGATCGCTGGCCGCGCGGGAAGTGATTTCCGCGACGAGGTCCTGCGGCAACACTTCCGGCAGGCGGCGCTGCAGGGCTTCGGCGCGCGGAATGGAGAGCAAATCTTCGAGATGAGGATTCCAGGATTCGACGCGGTCTTCGAGGTCCACGGTGACGACGCCGATTTTAAGGGACTCGACGATATTCTCACTGAAATCCTTCAGGCGCTCGATCTGCATCGCTTTTTGTTCGAGGGAATGATAGAGGCCGGCGTTTTCGATGGCGATGGCGACGTATCCGGCGATGGTGAAGAGCAGTTCGAGGTCGTCACTGGAGAGGTAATCACCGTCCACGGTTTTGCCGAGGCCGAGAATCGCGACGGTGCGTTCACGGAAGCGACAAGGAATGAAATAATTCAGGTCAAGCTCTTCGAGCGTGCGCCGAACGGATTCGGATTCTCGAATGGCAGCGCGCGCCGATTCGAAGAACAGGCAGCCGCGCTCGAACGCCGGACGAGCGGGGTCCAGGAACGACAGGTCCAGCGGGCCTTCTGGGCGCAAGCCCATGGAGCGCGAAAGCACGAACAGCCCGGGCGATGCGGGATCTTCCAAAAACACGGCGAGGCGATCAACCAGCAGGGTTTGTGAAACACGATCGAGTACCGAGCCGACCAGCGGTTCCAGGCGCACTTCATTGGTGAGCGCGCGGCCGAATTCGATGAGTGTCCGGCGGTAGTCGAGGCGATCGCGGTAGAAGAAACGGTCCAAACGGGTTTGCACCCATTCGCGCAAAGGCTCGATCAAAAACGCGGCGACGACGATGGCGATGATGCCGCCGGCGGGGCCAGTGGACAAACCGGGCCGGTGAAACAGCTCGCCGATCAGAGCAATTATGGCGAAATAAATGCCCACGACGGCGGCTGTTGCGAAGGTGTACGACAAACCGCGCTTGAAGATGATGTCCACGTCCATCAGGCGGTAACGGATGATGGCGTAGCCGAAGCAAAGCGGGATGAATGCCAGCGAGTAGACGGAAATCTTCATCCACGCCGCTGGAACCAGGTCTAGGGCATAAGGCACGATGTAGAGGAAAACGAAAGGCAAGCTGCCGGCAAACGCCCCGGCCGTGACCCACTTCAATTGCTGGCGCAGCACTCCGCTGGGCGCGCGACGAAAACTGAAAAAGAAAACGAACGCGGCCAGGACAAAATAAATTCCCAGGTTGACCTGCTCAACCTTATCGAGCCAGTAACGCGCGCCGAATGAAGGGAGGAAATCCAGCGTGCCGGTTGCGATAAACACATGCAGCGTAAACAGCGCCACGGGGACGCTATAGACGGCAGCGAGCTTGGGCCACAGCGCGCCGCGGCGTTCAGGGAAAACCAGGGCAAAGTGCACGAGCATGGCGGGTTGCAGCAGCAGCGCCACTACGTTGGCCCAATAAATGATCCAATCGAAGGAATTCAGCTTGCCGCTGTAATGAAAACTGTAGAGGACGAAAGAGACAAGGCAGAAAATGTAAAAGTGAATCGCGCGCGGCGCATTCCACCGGCGCACGAAAATGAACAGGCCGATGAACAGGTAAAGCAGCCCGAGGACGCGCAAATAGTTTTCAATAGAAGATGGGTTTTCCTGCGGCGCGGTGACCAGGGGCGTTTCAAAGGTGCGCCCATCGCGGCGCAATTGGTAGCGAATTTCGGTCCAGGGACCGACGTGGAAGAGCACGCGGGTGACATCGGTGGCGCGATGGATGGTAGTGCCGCGGACAGTTTCGACAATGTCGCCCTGGCGTAGGCCGGCTTTCGCACCGGGCGAATCGGCCACGATGTGCCAGGCGGCGACGCCCTGGGGAGAGTCCATCCAGGTGACCCCATCGTCGGGAAGAACGTACAGGGAGCGCTGCTGAAAGTTCAGAACGGCGAAAACAATAGCCGCCAATGTGAGTAGGGCTAATATCACCGCCCCGAGCCGCATTCGCAGACTATCTTTCATCCGAGTACACCAATATCCTTGGAGGAATATGGTAGCACGTCAACTTCCAGCGAATCACAGATTCCGAATTTTGTAAGTGGTTATTTATAAGACATTTGCAGACACGGTCAGAGCGGGATATTAGCCTCATCCCATTTGTGGAAGATAGCTTCCCGATTACAATATCAACGCGCCTACCTAAAACTGGAAGCTCAGGCCGCCGCGGAAGAAGCGATAGGTTGGTACGAGGACGATTTGGCCGTCATTGGTTGCAAGGGTCACGTAACCCTGAGCGAGAAGATTGCCGCAGTCGGCCAGAATCTCGGCATGGCCCGGGATAAAACCAGGCAGACGCTGGCGAATCTGAACACTCAGGTACGGGTCGATGTGATACGTGGATTGGCCGTAGGCGTCCTGCGCGGAGACAGCTGGCCCGCTGATCCATTTGTAGCTGGAGATGATTTTCGTGCCGGTGCGTGGAATCTTGGCAGAAAATCGCGTGGCCGCGCTGGAGCGATATTGTGCAGCCAGCTGATTGCGCAGCGCGCCTTCCGCGGGGTCTTCATTCGGCGCCAGGGCTCCCGCGTAGGAGTAAATCACGGTCATGTCCAGATTGGTTGCGATCTTCTGCTGGTAAACCAGCCGTGCACCCAAGGAATTCATCGCGCCGGCGTCGTAGGCGAAGACGTTCGAAAAATAGTCGGGCAAGTAATCCGGACCGGAGAACTTCCCATGGCCGAAGATGGCGGTATTGTCCGAGTGGTCGTCAAATACTGCGGCGGTAACGCTGGATTTCTTGGTAAGGTCATGCTCAATCGCGATTTCGGCGTGGAGATCATCGTCCAGTACCGAGCGGCCGCGTCGCAGCAGCAAAGTGGGAAATGCGTCGAGTTGATTGATCGTGGATTGCAGATTTCCTTCGACGCCGGCGGAATCCTGCCAAGTATTGGTCGTGACCAGCGCGGAAGCGAGCCAGGTGGGAGCAATTCGCACCGCGACCTCTGCGCGAGGACGCACGGATGTGGTTGTGGTTTGCAATCCCGCCATAAGGAAATCAGCGCCGTAGCGAATGCTGACGCGCTCGCCCAATTGGAACGCCGAATCGTGAGACATGCGCAAGCCGTGGAACGTCGGGCCGGCATCGCCGAGCTGGGATTCGCGAATTAAGAGGGTCGTTACCGGGCCCGCGCCGGAATCCCCGGAAGGCAGCCACTGGGCGACGAAGCCGTTGGACTCCGAGCCCGCGTCGTAGCTGAACTGGCCCGCGATCAGGAGGTTGCCAAGCCCGCCAATTCCGTAATCATAGGCAAACGCGCTGCCCGGCGTATCCGCGAGATTCGAAATGGAACCGGGATGATCGGATCCAGAGGTAAATTCAAGGCGCGTGCGCGCGGTCTGATCCTGCTGTTTGTCGAACGGATTGACGCGTCCGCCGAGAACGACGTCACCATCCTGCCAGCGCAAGACGGGGCGCGTGGCGGCAGACGTCCGCAGCACCCAACTCCAATCATCGGCGGAGACCTGCTGGTCGGGTTGGCGGCGCAACTTCTCGAGTGAGGTGAAGACAGAGCCGAGAACGATTTCGAGCAGAGTGGTGTGCTCATCGCGCACCTGGATGTCCTGCTCTACCGCTGGGAGGAAGCCCGCGAGAGTGACTTTAACGGAATAGATGCCGGCCGGCAGGTTCGCGCTGGAAAATCGACCACGATCGTTCGTCAGAAACTGAAACGCCATATTATTCAGGAGCTGCCCGGACGAAATAATCACGGTGGCGCCCATCTGAGGAGTTCCCGTGGAGTCCACTACGAGTCCGGTGATCTTTCCCGAGCCCTGCGCGGCCGCCACAGCCGTCGGAAGCACACACCCGGAGAGGCACAGGATCATGCCGAGGCCCATGGCGCGAATCATCCGAAGATTCATAAAGCTCACTTCGCCTGTGGCGCTGGCGAACCGGTTGGCCGGACGGTAAATTCCGTAGCCGGAGTGATTGTTTTCTTGGTTAGATTGTCGGTGACGGCGACTTCCAGTTTGTACTTGCCGGGCTTCAACGAGCCGAGCGTGATGATGTTCTCCAGCGTCATTTCCTCGCCATGCAGAGGCAGCTTGTCCTGACCCAAGTCGTACTTGAGAACCGGGTCATTCTCTTTGTCCATCGTTACCCGATATTGCACGGTGGCATCGGCCTTGTGAGTCTTGTCGTCCACCTTGAGGTTGTAGACCTGAAGGAAAACGCCCATTTCATCACTGGCGACAAAGGAAGAATCAATGCGCGGGCGGACTTTCACGTCGCCCAGAACAAACTGGCCCAAGCCGATATCGTGCGCGGAGACGCGCTTAATCTCATCGGCGAGGATCAGAGTGCTGGACGAAAGGCTGTCGTCTTCAAAGCGCGGAACCGCGAGGCGAGTATTGACGACGCCTACGTTGCCGTTGTTGATGTCTTTCAAGACGATGTCCAGGCGGTAGAGTCCCGGACTGAGCGGGATCGCCTTCTGATAAATCGAAGCTGTGGCTAGCGACTGCTGCAGCAGGGTGGACGGAACGTCGCGGCGGACGGTGTCTTCAAAAGTGTTCACGATGCGCCCGCTGAGGCTGGTAACACGGCAAAATAGGTTGACGGACGCGGACTCGACGCCGTTCTTTTGCTGAAAGCTGAGCTGGCGCGTAGGAATTTGTATCGTAATGGGAACCAAGACGGTTTCCGACGTAATCCGCAAGAAGTCAGTGCGGTATTGGAATTTCACCTGATCGCGAACCAGGCGCGATGAAACTACTGCTTCGAGATCCTTAAACTTTACCGGAGGAGCTTGCTGGATCTTCGAATAAAGTTCCAGCCGCGAGAATTCCTGCATGGTTTCCGGAGTCATGCCCATTGGCGCGGCCATGTGCGTGCCGTCGGTATTGTTGAAGCGAGCGGTCTTGCTCGACATTCCCATGGATTCCATTTCAGTGAGGCCGGCGCCGGGGACATAGAGCAACGCGTCTTTCTCGCTGGGGTCCATGGTGAGCTTGTACTCGCCGCTCATGGTGGGATCTACGAACTCGATCTCGACGTTTTCCCCAATACCTTCGAGATAGCGATAGCGCCAATCTTCGAATGGATAAGTGGAAGTTTCACCGCCGCCTTCAGCGGACGGGCGTGTGTAGCTTCCGCCGGAGGGATGCGATTGAACTTCATCCGCGGGTCCCCACATGATGTAGATTCTGCCGCGATCGGTTTTCCATCCGGGAATGCCGGAAGAGAAATGCTCGTTGGCGTAGGCGATGCGGCGGTAGTGCTCTTCCTTGAAAGTATTTTCGGCGGAATCCGGATCAGGATTGCGGCGCTGCCAGAACGCTTCGATGAATTGCTCGCGCTCTTCGTTGGTGGAAAGATGAAGGAACGAACTGCGCTCTTCGGGTGAAATGATGTAGACGACGTCTTCATTCAGCCATTTCTTATACTGGGAATCGAGTTCGTTGAAGAGATCCTTGTCTCGCTTGGAGCGTTGCTTGGCGGCTTGCTTCGCGGCCTTCCTGTCGTTTTGGTCCGGCTGCTGGGTTGGAGATTCACCTTGAGCGGAAACCCTGGGTGCATACACCACTCCACAGGCTAAAAGACCGAAAAGAAACACTTTGACGGTAGAACGCATAATTAAGCCTTTGCCCCGAGGTCCGAAATTTTAACCTGTCCAATGGTACAGGTCAACGTCGGAATCCCCTAACTGCCCTTGAACCATTGGAATCGGATGGTGGCCGATGGGTTGCCTCGACCAGGCCAGAAGACGGGGAGGTGACGAGAAACTGGGAGCGCGGAAGGGCGGTGGTGGCATGCTGCGGGGCCATCACCAAAACGGGAATCGACACCCAGCTGCGCACGTGCTCGCCAGTCAAGGTGAGCTTTGTCCTATTCTCTTGGAGTCTAAATGGCTCTACAATGGAGCAGCGAAGATGGGTACGTGCCGTCCGTTCGCGACGCGGGTTGCGTGTGCGCAACGGCAAGTTACGCACCCAAAGGCAATAGCACAGAGCGACGGCCTCCGAAATGTCATATGCGCGCCTGTCCTTCTGTAGGCGCAAACGTCTAACCTTGACCTAGAAACATTTTGTGTCCCCAGAACGTATTCAAGTCATGCTAATGCTGTCGCCCTGATGGGCGAGTCCAAGGGTAAAGCAATGAAAACGTGGCAGAAAGTCGGGATTGGCGCGGGTGCCGTCCTGGTGCTCGGGGGTATCGCCTGGTTCAGCGCCTACCAGGTAAATAAGGGCGTGGTCGCCGTGCAGACGGGACACGTGATGAAGACCGATCTGACGTCGGTAGTCACAGCTTCTGGCGAAATTCGCCCAAAGAATTACACAAACGTGTTGGGTGAAGGAATCGGGAAGATAACCGAGATCGTCGTGAAAGAGGGCGACCACGTAAAAAAGGGCGATATTCTGCTGCGGTTGGAAAACATCCAGCCGGGAGCGGACGTGCAGGCCCAGCAGGCGGCGATTGACTCGACGGAAGCGTCGGTGCGCGCCGCGGCTGCCAGCTATGATTCCGCGGTTGCCACACTGGCGCAACGCCAGGCGGACCTGGAGAAGGCGAGATTCGACTGGGAGCGCGCGCAGCAGCTCTACAAAGAGCAACTGATCGCCAAATCAGACTACGACGCGAGCAAGGCTGCCTACGATGCCGCGGCTGCCGGTCTGAACGCGGTGAAGGCGCAGGTGGAACAAAGCCGCGCGGGGCGTGAGCAAACGCGCTTCAACCTCGATCAAGCCAGCGCAGTACTGAAGCATACGAAGGACGTGCTGCGGAAGACGACCTACGTCGCGCCGATTGACGGAATCGTGAGTTATATCGCGGTGCGCGTGGGCGAGAACGTGGTGCCCGGAATCCAGAACGCCGAAGGCAGTTTCCTGATGACGATCTCGGACATGAGCGTGGTCACCTCGGAAGTGAAAGTGGACGAAACCGATATCACGAATGTGCGCGAGGGGAATCCCGCGGACGTCACGATTGACGCGATCCCTTTGAAGATTTTCAAAGGACACGTGACCCAGGTGGGTGAACTGGCGATTCTGCGCTCGTCGGGACAAGCCGCCACGACGCAGGCTACCGCGAATACCCAGGAAGCACGCGATTTTAAAGTCGTGGTGACGATTGACAATCCGCCGACGGATTTGCGTCCGGGGCTTTCAGCCAGCGCGAAGATTCAGACGGAACAGAAAAAGGGCATCCTGACGATTCCGATTCAGGCGCTGGCGGTGCGCACACAGAAGGATCTGGACGAAGCGCAGAAGGAGCACGGCGGCAACGTGACCTTGGCGGCGTCGAAGCCGGCTGCCGCAGGAGATGCGCAGCAGAAGGTGGATGTGCAGGGCGTTTTTGTGATCCGCGGCAAGAAGGCGGAGTTCGTGCCGGTGCAAACGGGAATCACCGGCGTTACGGACATCGAGATCACCAGCGGAGTGAAGGAAGGCGACGAAATCGTCATCGGCAATTACAAAGCGCTGCGCACGCTGCGGCCTGGTGCCGCTGTGAAGGTGGATAACTCCACGCCGAAGCGTGAAGAATCCGCGACGTAGGTAACAGGAATCCAGGAGCGCGTGCCCATGGCAGTGGAAGAAATCGCCCCGTCGCAAAGCTTCCGGCAGGACCTCGTAGACACGGGCGTCGTTATTCAGACCGAGGAACTGTGGAAGACCTATGAGATGGGCGCGGAACAATTGCACGCGCTGCGCGGAGTGACCATCGAGATTCACAAGGGCGAGTACGTGGCCATCATGGGCCCTTCCGGCTCCGGAAAATCCACGCTGATGAATTTGATCGGATGCCTGGACACTCCGACGAAGGGAAGCTACTGGCTGGCTGGCCGATTGGTGAGCCAACTGGATGACGACGAGCTGGCCTACATCCGCAACAAGGAAATCGGCTTCGTATTTCAGACCTTCAATCTGCTTCCGCGTGCGACCGCTTTGCATAATGTGGAATTGCCGATGATTTATAACGGCACTGCTTCCGAAGAACGCCTGGAACGTGCGAAAAAGGCTCTGAAACAGGTGGATCTGAGTGAGCGCATGATGCATAAGCCGAACGAGCTTTCGGGCGGGCAGCGCCAGCGCGTGGCGATTGCGCGGGCGCTGGTGAACAATCCTTCGATACTGCTGGCGGACGAGCCCACGGGAAACCTTGATTCGCAGACCGGCGAAGAAATCATGGCGCTCTTTGCTCGGCTGCACGAGCAGGGCAACACGATCATCCTCGTGACCCACGAATCGGACATCGCGGCGCACGCGCATCGCGTGATCCGATTGCGCGACGGCAAAGTGGAAAGAGACGAACGAACCCGCTAGGAATTTCCAGCCGTTAATTCGAGAAAATGCTTCGCGCGAGGAATAACACATTCGCCGGGCGTTCGGCCAGCCGGCGCATGAACCATGGAAACCAGTAGGTGCCATAGGAGATGAGCACGGCGCAGCGATATCCATCCTTCACCAGGCGTAGCTGTTCCGCGCGCTGGATTCCGTACAGCATTTGAAATTCGAGCAAATTTTTCGGGACATGCTGATCCGCTGCCCAGGCGATGATTTTCGCGATCAACGCGCGATCGTGGGTGGCGACGGCGACACGCACGCGGGCGCGGCGCGCTTCCGGACTGAGCAAGCGCTGCGCGAGATGCAGAAAATTTTCATCCATATCCTTCTTCTTGGGATACGCAATTTCCGCAGGCTCGTTGTACGCGCCCTTCACCAGACGAATCGCCGCACCCTCCGGAATCAGCGTATCGAGATCTTTTTCCGTGCGGTAGAGATAGGCCTGCAGACAGATGCCGACGTTTGAATACGCCTTGCGCGCGCGGCGATAGAGCTCCAGGGAGACGTCCACGTACGGGCTTTGCTCCATGTCAATCCACAGGATTTTTTCGGCTGGCGTTTTTTGGATGAGCGTCGTGAGATTTTCATAGCAAAGGTTGGGATCGAAGTCGAGGCCAAGCTGCGTCAGCTTTACGGTGATTTCCGCGGGAATTCCGGCCGCAAGGATGCGATCGTTGAGTTCCAGGAAACCGCGCGTGACTTCCGCGGCTTCGGCACGGTCGGCGATGTTTTCGCCCAGATGGGACAGCACGGACTGGATTCCGTTTGCAGCCAGGGTGCGCGCGGCGGTGATGGCATCTTGAACGTCTTCGCCCGGCAGGAAACGAGTGGCGGCGCGGCGCATGAATCCGAAGCGGGGCGCGTTTTCGCGCATCCACTGATTCTGGGAGAGTGCGAGAATTCCGCGACGCATCAGATTCATGATTGGCTCATAGTTAACTCGTTCTTCGAGCGGCCTGTCGGCGGCCTTGTTCCGATCGCTCTTCAGTTAACAATTATCGCGGAGATGAAAGCGCTTTGACCAAGCGGTAGTAGAAATCCACGCCATCGTAAAAGGAAGCTACGCGCACACGTTCATCACGGCCGTGCGAACGATCGTCGTCCACATCCATAAATAATCCGGGAAGCCCATACGTGGGAAGCCCAGCCGCACGAGAAATCGCGCCGTCGCTCGCGCCCGCGTCCATCACTGGAACAATGGGTATGCCAGGCCACATTTCGTTCGACACTTTTTGCAGTGCAGCCATCAGATCGGGACGCAGCGGCGACGGCGGGTTGGGAATGCCGCTGGATGCAAGGCCGGGCGCATGCGTCACCACGATACGCGAGTCGTCCAGAACTTTCACGAGCGTGGCTTCGATTTCAGCGGGCGAGTGGCCGGGCAGAATGCGGCAATTCACGTTGGCATGTGCCATTCCGGGCAAGGCGTTGTTGGCATGGCCGCCATCCAGGCGCGTGGCGACGC
Organism: uncultured Acidobacteriota bacterium; assembly: GCA_963786205.1. Classification (GTDB taxonomy): domain Bacteria; phylum Acidobacteriota; class Terriglobia; order Acidiferrales; family UBA7541; genus Palsa-295. Next base: position 100,944 of record CAWAYG010000004.1, on the reverse strand, counting down.
AAGTGGTGCGTATGCGCGCATTGTAGTAAGGAATAGCGGAAAGCCGCGCGAGTGCAGCCGGATCGGGCGGGTTCTGCAGAATTCCTTTCATGTCCGCGCCGGTCTGGCCGCCGACGATTTCCGCTTCACGCGAAAAATATTCGCGCGTCACTTCGTTGAGTTCGAATGGAAATTGATATTTTTCCAGGCGCGTGAGGCCTTCGGCGAGCTGATAAATCGCATTTTCGGAAGTGGGCAGCGAACTGTGTCCGCCGGGATTGGTGACCTTCAAGTCAAAATCCTGATAGAGCTTTTCGCTGGCCTGAATGCCGACGAGCAGATGTTTTCCGTTGTCGAGTTCGAAATCGCCGGCATCCGGATTAACCACATATTCGGCGTCGATCAGATCGCGATGATTCTTGATTAGCCAGGCGACGCCGTTGAATGCGCCCCCCTCTTCATCCGCCGTAAGCGCGAGGATAAGGTCACGATCGGGCTGGTAGCGTTCCTGCTTCAGCCGAATGAAGGTGGTGACGAGGAAAGTGTCGCCGTCCTTGATGTCTCCCGTGCCGCGGCCGTAAAAGTAACCGTCCTTTTCGATGAACTGGAACGGATCCATGGACCAGTCCGCGCGGCGCGCTTCGACGACGTCGAGATGGCAGATGAAGAGAAGCGGTTTCTTGGCGCCGGTGCCGTGAATGCGCGCGACCATGTTGCCTTTGCGGTCATTCGGTCCCAGCACCTGGACGTCGCTCGCGGGAAAGCCGGCATCGAGCAGGCGCTTGGCCATCGCGTCGGCGGCAACTGTGGTGCTGCCAACGGAATCGGTGGTATTGATTTCAACGAGCTGCTTGAAAATGTCGCGAGAAAGCTGCTTGGTGCTGTCGGTCAGTTGAGCGCGAAGTGCGCCCGATACGAGAAGAACGTACGTAAATAATATGGCTGCGAAGCGACGCTTCATGCACAACTCCAGTGGGATTGAACAAATTTCAAGCAGTTGAGACTATCACAGGATTGGAAAAGCCCAGGACGGTGAGAACGTCAGATTTCGCTCAGGCGAATACGAGGCGGCCCTTAGGCACGGGAATCGGCCGTCCCAACTCCTTTGCGGTGTCAATCCACTGGCGAATTACAATCTCTACGTTCGCAAGCGCTGCTTGGTAGGTTTTGCCATCAGCTGCGCAGCCGGGAAGCTCAGGGACTTCTGCGACGAAGGCTTGATCTTCGGCGCTCCAGTAAATAATGATCTCGTATTTAAACATGCAATGCTCCGGCCTAGCGATATTTGAGTATAACATGGCGAACTTGCTTCAGTTGGTAGCGCTTGCACTTCGAACTCTTAGACTGTAGATTCAAGATCTCTTCTATGCCGTCCCGCGTGAAAATGTGATGGCTCCCCCCGAACTCGTTCCTGAAAGCCAAGTGATCGAAGGACGCGCTGCATTCGCGCAAATGAGATGTTTGCGTCTGCATTTCCCCGAAGGATTTGATCAAGAACCTTGTCGACACGCGCCACAGCACAGCAAGTCTAACTCAATTCTGCGGTGCCAAGTTTAGAAAGGAGCCGGAGAGAAAGGCTTGTCTTGCGGAGATTCGAGAACGAAGATCGCGAAGCGATAGACCTCGAGCTTGGTGATGTCGGTGACCGGGCCACCGTCGAAAATTTGGCTGAAAGCGGCGTGAATGACGTGCGCTTTGTCTTCCGGCAGCAATCCAAGAAACTCGCCGAAACGATTTTTGGCTTTGGAATATTCGGCGGATTCTTCAGCAGTCAGCGGGCGTCCTCCGGTTATTCTCTGCTCATATCTCTGGTAGAACTCATAGCGAAACTGCTTCTCGTAAAGCGCGGCGTAGGCGGCTTCCTGTGTTCCGGGCTGTTTATTCGACGCGGCCAGAGCCTTCGCGGTGAAATCATCCACCGCCTTTTGAAAGTCACGAAAGTTTCCCAGCGCGCCCATTAGCGGGCCTCTGCCGCTCTTGCCCAGCGACGCAGCCAATTGACTGGTGCGCGCGTCGTAACATTTTCCGTAGGCATTGATTGCCCGCATAGCTGTCTGTGCAGCCGCGTCGCTCACCTTGCCGGCTTTTTCCGCGAATTGCGCGACCCAAGCCGTCGACGACATCTGCAGAATTTGCGCACAGCCAAGCCCGAGCCGGTCGGCGTCGGCAGCTTTCGCTTGCGCAGGCTTGGCTTGCGCAAAGCTCACGGGCGCCAGCACCAGCGAAATCAGCAACGCACACGATAATCTCATTCTCGCCAATCCTCCCGCCGTTCTACTGCGAACTTGCAAAGCGCACCTCGAAGAGATCGAGTTCCTGCTCGAGGCGCCGCAACACTTCATCATTAATTTTATTGTGATTGCGCATATTCAGCAGGGCCGCGCGCTGCAGGGCGCGGATATTCTTCGTGAGCTCGCGATAGCGAACGTAATCTTCGCCTGTGTAGCCGGTCTCGACGGAGCGTTCACCCGGCAGCAAGTTCAAATGATGTTTTTGGATTCGAATCAAGTCCTGGTATACCGACGCAAAACCATCATTGTCCAGTTCACGCGCTTGTTCTAGATAGGCGAGCGCGGCCTCGATCATCGCGTAACGCGCCCGTTCCTCTTCCGGATTGTTGACCACAGCGCTGGCCAATCCCAAGCGGCGAATGAAATATGGCAGCGACAAACCTTGAAACACGAGCGTCACGAAAATCACGCAGAAGGTGAGAAAAATGATCAAATTTCGTTGCGGAAACGGGGAACCGTCCTGCAGCGATATGGGCAAGGAAATCGCGGCGGCCAGCGCCACCACGCCGCGCATGCCCGTCCAGCCAACAATAAAAATAGTCCCCGCGCTCGGCAGCGTGACCTGCTGATGTTGTGCGTGGCGTCGCAGCCAGTTCGATGCCCACACACTGGGGTACATCCAGAGCAGCCGCAGAACGATTACCACCGCGCTGACCAGCAGCCCGATGAGTATCAGGTGAAACAGGCTGTGATTGCGAATCTCGCCGAGGATGTAAGGAAGTTGCAGTCCGATGAGGATAAACACGATGCCGTTGAGCACGAAGCTGAGAGTTTCCCACACGGCTGCGCCTTGCAAACGCGCGCGCGTCGAAAAATACAGCGAACTCTGGTGGCCCAGGTACATTCCGCATACTACCGTGGCCAGAACGCCCGATGAGTGCACGCTTTCGGCGGCGAGATACGCGAAGTACGGCGTGATGATACTGAGAGTGATTTCCACGGGCGCATCGGTAATTTGCTTGATCAGCCATGCCAGCAGCCTGGCGATTACCAGGCCGATCACGATGCTGCTGGCGATCAGGTAGAACAACAGCGTCATGCGCTCGCGCAGCGGCGGCGTATGTCCGGTGACCACCATCGCAACCGTGACCTGCAGCGCGAGCAGGCCGCTCGCGTCGTTCACCAGGCTCTCGCCTTCGATCACATCGGTGACTCTCTGCGGCAATCCCAGCCGGCGAGTGATGGACGTGGCGGCGATGGCGTCGGTGGTGCAAATCACGGCGCCGAGAACCAGGCCGAGCTTCCAGGTGAAGTCGGGCAAAATCCAGTGGGATGCGAAGGCCACGCCATACACCGTGAACGACACCAGGCCGAGCGCGAGCAGCGAGATGCTGAAAATGTTGTAACGAAAGTCGCGCCAGGAAGTCTGAAACGCGGCGGAGAAGAGCAGAGGTGGCAGGAAGAGCAGAAAAACCACTTCCGGGTTCAACTCAATGCGCGGCATGCGCGGAATCAAGCTGAGAAACAGGCCGGCGATCACCAGCACGATGGGATAAGGAGTCTTGAAGCGCTTGGCGAGCGTCGCAAGCACGGCGACGCACAGCAACAGCAGCAGGAAAATCGGTTCGGAGTGTTGAATGTTTTGCCCGTACATATTTTTATGAGAATACGATAGCGCAGATGCGACGCGGCGGCACGCACTTCCGGCTCGCTGTCCGCGCGATTCACGGGGCTATTTGGCGCGAGCGGCCGGAGGCTTCGACTTTGATTTTTGTTTTGGCTGGCGCAGGAGCGCGCGTTCATGCAGATGATCAAGGAATCGTTCTGTCACGTGCGCGCGAGCTTTCGGCGATTTGGCGCGCAGGTAATAGAGCAGCAGTTGGCGGCGATGGCCGGCCGGCAGTTGGTCGAATTCCTTGCGGGCTTTCGGATGTTGCTTGAGTACGGATGTGAGGTCAGCGGGCACGGTAATTTCTCGCGGCGCGCTGTCGAGTTGGAGCGCGACACCGATCACATCGCCGGCATCCGCGCCGCCTGCTTTACGCAGCGCAGTATTGATTTGCAGGCGGTAGCGACCGGCGCCCGCGGGAACGAGCGTGGTACGGGTGGAGCAATGATTTACGGTGGCAACTACTGGGATGTGTTTCGGCTTCGGGTGCTTCTGTTTTTTGGCCGCTGCTGCGTTCTCGCCGCTTTGGAATTGCTTGATCAAGGCATCGGCGATATCCGATGGCACATCCACGTGCCGCATTATCCAAATTTTATAAATGGTCGCCAGGAATTTCTTTGGTTGAGACACCATCGCTCAAGAACCCCAAGTCGCATTGCGCTCGCCTTGCGTACGACATTATGCGTCAAAAGGTTGCGGTCCAGTATTCCCGACGGCTCACGTAAGATGGCACCTGCGATTTTTGTCGCCCGAGGATTCAGGCGTGAACGAAATCCGGAGCCGTAAGATTAAGTACTCAACGATTTGCCTAGTGTCGGTACTGTGCGCGTTCGCGATGCTGGCCGCAGCCGCGCAACAGAACGTGGTGCTGCTGTGGCCGAAGGGCGCGCCCGGCTCGGAAGGCAAGACCGCGCCGGAAAAGGTGCGGCTAACGCCCGACGGCGAGCACGTGATTTCCAGCGTGCACCAGCCTTCGATCACGGTGTACTTGCCGCCGAAGGAGACGGCGACCGGCGCAGCTGTAGTGATCGCGCCGGGCGGCAGCCATGTGGAATTGTGGATGGACCATGAAGGCTACGCCGTCGCGCAATGGCTCAGCGAACACGGCGTCGCGGGCTTCGTCCTGAAATATCGGCTGGCGCATGAGGCGGGATCGAGTTACACGGTCGAGGGGGATTCGGTGCCCGATATGCAGCGCGCCATCCGTCTGGTGCGCAGTCGCGCGGAGGAATGGGGCGTGGACCCGGCACGCGTCGGCGTCATGGGATTTTCTGCCGGCGGAGACGTAGCTGCGCGGGCGGCCACGCAATTCGATGCGGGCAACCCAAATGCGCCGGACCCAATCGATCGTCAAAGCTCGAAGCCGGCGTTTCAGGCGCTCATTTATCCGGGACTGCCGCAGGATCTGCCAGTTTGGAGGGATGAGCCGCCGGCGTTCCTGTTGTGCAGCGAGAATGATCGACCGGGAATCTCCGAAGGGCTTCCTGCACTGTTCATCCAGCTCAAACACGCCGGCGTGCCCGCAGAACTGCACGTTTACTCCGGCGTGGGGCACGGATTCGGCATACGCAGCGCAAACACCGGCGCGATTGCAGGTTGGCCGGACCGGTTTCTGGAGTGGCTAAGCACCAGCGGCTTCTCGAAGCGCAAATAGAAATACGAAACGCGCGGTTCGCTGAGCCGCGTAAATAGAGCGCTCCCGCGTGACTTGCACTATCGTCAGGCTCGCCCCTTGGTGACTTCGCGCACGGCGGTGCCTACCGCCTTCAAATTGGGTAGGCGCATTTCGTCATATTCGCGAGAGACTACGATGCCGTCCGCGCCGGCGTCGAAGCCTTTCAGTACCGCTTGGTAGACGTTTTCGGGAGCGCTGAGATAATGCTGCTCGTTCCACGGGACGTCGAATCCGATTCCCGGATAGACCTTGGCTTTTCCGGCGGTCTCGACAACCGTCCGTTTGGTCTCGCGATAAACGTAATCCGGAGAAAAACCTGATTTGTCGAGCTGCTCCACGGAGGGCTCGCGCTTGCGATCATAGCCAAACGTCTCGTAATAAAAATCCAGCGATTCATCGAGTGGAATTTCGCTCAGCACTGTTTTTTGTAGACGGTCGAGATACCACCAGCGGATGCGCGGCGCGAGAATATCGTGATACACGATGGGCTTGATGAAATCGGAGTACGCGGCCATTTCGCCGTACGTCATCTCCGCGCGATAGACCTGGTCCCAGCTGGATTGCTGGTGGTCCACGTGCCAGCCCACTTGCGCGGCGGGTTTGATTGTCTTCACGGTCTTGTAGATGGCCTGCGCAGTTTCTTCGCGCGACAAGCGATATTGATATTCCCACGCGAGAACTTCGGGATAGCGCAGCAGGACGCGCAGCAAGCCGGTGAATGCGCCGCTGGTTCCTGGCGGTGACTGCTGCAGAGTGCGCACGCCGACGCATAGCTCCGTGAATCCCTGCCGCGCGCGATCGACATTGATTCCCTGCGCCTGGCAGCGCGCCTGGCAATGCACGCAAAAACAAAATGGAGCACGGCCGCTCAGTAAAGTGGTCATCAAGGGCCCGTGGCGCTCCGCGCCCCACTGCAGCCCATCGAGCTGGTAGCTGCGAAACATGTCTTCGACAGTGCCGGTCCACCAATTCCTGTAGTCGGGATTGTTCCAGCAAGCAAAGGACGTGGGCTGCCCGTACACGTCTTGCGCGCGCACCTGCGAAAAATTTGTGATGGATTGTGCGGCGATGGAGCCTGAACCTTCCAGGATGCGCGCGTAGAGCTTCATGCCGCGTTTGCATGTGGGCTCCACAAGCTCGGCAAAGAGGTCGCGATCTGCGTACTCACAGGTGCTGCCTGGCTGCTGGTGACGCAGGACCGTGTGCTGGTAATACTGCTCCTGCGTCTTCATCCAGACTTGCGGTAGTTTGCGGCCGCTCATTTCCTTCAGCGGTACGCCGTGGTCGGGGGCGAGCGTCTGCAGAGGGCGCCGCATGTCCATGTGATACGTCTGGCTGTAGACCATCACTGCGTTCACGGCTGCTGTTTCCTGAATGAGGTCGAGGCAGCGCTCGATGCCTTCATCAAACAGGCTGTGCGGGCCCATCTGAATTCCGATGAAGGTTTCGGCGGAGAGTGTCTTTCGCTCAGAAGATGGTGCAGCCGCTTGCTGAGCCGTGACGGTTGCAGCCGGACCAAGTGGGGCGATTGCGGAAATAGCGGCAAGGTCGCGGATAAAATCGCGGCGCGTCAGGTTGGAGCCTGGGGCTCCGGTGGACTCGAATGTATTGCCTGGCTTTTCCTCTTCAGTAGGACCAGAGGATTCCTTCATTCAATTCACCTCACCCACAGTCGCGGCAATTCGTGTGACGCACAAAGCTGCGCGCGGGCAAGAGTCTATAACACGGGAGAAGGCGGCGAAAGCGAGGCACAGAGGAAACAAGAGTAGAAATAAAAAAGGCTCCGATTGCTCGGAGCCTTTTTTGAGTTTAATCCTGGCGGTGACCTACGTTCCCGCGTCGTTTCCAGCGCAGTATCATCGGCCCGGCAAGGCTTAACTTCCGTGTTCGGGATGGGAACGGGTGTGACCCTTGCGGTAAGACCACCAGGAAACTTGTGCATCGAAACTGAAGATCGGTAATCGAGCCATAGCGCGAACGCCGCGGCTCGAAATCGAAATCCAGAGTTTCGATGAGCAACTGAAGGAAGTTGGTAACAACAAACCGCAATTTCGCTTGATCGTAGTCAATGCGAAAAGTGCGTCTTTCCTCCGCGCCCATTTTTGCAATGAGGCAACGGTTTAGGAAAGTTTTATGGTTAAGCCGAACGGCCGATTAGTACGGGTTAGCTACACGCATTACTGCGCTTCCACCTCCCGCCTATCAAAGTCGTAGTCTTCGACTGGCCTTCTTACCCCCCCGCAGGAGGGTTGGGAAACCTTATCTCGAGGCGAGCTTCTCGCTTAGATGCTTTCAGCGATTATCTCTTCCGGACTTCGCTACCGAGCTATGCCACGGGCGTGACAACTCGATCACAAGAGGTCCGTCCATCCCGGTCCTCTCGTACTAGGGACAGCTCCTCTCAAGTTTCCTGCGCCCACACCAGATAGGGACCGAACTGTCTCGCGACGTTCTGAACCCAGCTCACGTACCGCTTTAATAGGCGAACAGCCTAACCCTTGGGACCTTCTACAGCCCCAGGATGCGATGAGCCGACATCGAGGTGCCAAACCTAAGCGTCGATGTGAACTCTTGGCTTAGATCAGCCTGTTATCCCCGGCGTACCTTTTATCCGTTGAGCGATGGCCCTTCCACGCAGAACCACCGGATCACTAGATCCCACTTTCGTGCCTGCTCGACCTGTGTGTCTTGCAGTCAACCCGGCTTATGCTCTTGCACTCCACGGCGGGTTTCCAATCCGCCTGAGCCGAGCTTTGAGCGCCTCCGTTACCATTTAGGAGGCGACCGCCCCAGTCAAACTACCCGTCTGGCCGTGTCCTCCACCCCGTCTAGGGATGTAAGTTAGAGCGACAGAACTATCAGGGTGGTATTTCACCGTTGCCTCCCTCCCAGCCGAAACCAGGAGATCCCAGGCTCCCACCTATCCTACGCAGGCAGTACCGTTAATCATGACCAGAGTGCAGTTAAGGTGCACGGGGTCTTTCCGTCTAGATGCGGGCATCCGGCGTCTTCACCGGAACCACAAATTCGCCGAGCCGTTGGCCAAGACAGTCGTTCGATCGGTACGCCATTCGTGCAGGTCGGAACTTACCCGACAAGGAATTTCGCTCAACCTGTTATCACTCCGCTCAGTTGCGAGCGGAGCAGGGCGGGCATTTCTGCCACCCTCTACATGTCGCCATGCAGATCGGACTCTATCTTCTCTGATTTACCGTCAGAGTCTGGCGTATCGTCTCTGAGGATTCTCGAAACAGAATCAGTTTCGAGCCTTTCCTGCTGATTGTCTGCACCCAACACATTTTAACGAGGAGCCCTGAAGCTCCGCGTAGCGTGGGATTCTCAGACTTTCCAGCATATAGCCAGATTTTACTAAGGCTAGCGAACCTAACCTTAGGACCGTTATAGTTACGGCCGCCGTTCACCGGGGCTTCAGATCAGGCCTTCGCTACCTTGCGGCAGCTAAGCCCTCCCTTTAACCTTCCGGCACCGGGCAGGCGTCACCCCCTATACGTCGTATTCGACTTAGCAGAGAGCTGTGTTTTTGTTAAACAGTCGCCGAACGCATTTCACTGCGGCCCCCTCGGGCTATAAACCCTAGCGGGGCACCCCTTCTCCCGAAGTTACGGGGCTAATGTGCCTAGTTCCTGAGCCAGCGTTCTCTCGAGCGCCTGTGGATATTCACCTTGTCTACCTGTGTCGGTTTGAGGTACGGGCACCATCTGAACTCCTTAGAGGTTTTTCCTGGCAGCGTGAAATCAGAGACTTTGTGGCCGTGTGGCCTCGGACCCGGTCTGACCGTTGAATGACCCCGTGGATTTTCCTGCGAGATCCGGCTTACACCGAGACATCGGGACATCCATCACCCGACTCCCATATCCTTCTGCGTCACCCCATCGTATAACGTTCAAATGGCGGGACAGGAATGTTGACCTGTTGTCCATCAGTTACGCCTCTCGGCCTCACCTTAGGACCCGCCTAACCCTGAGCGGATTAACCTTCCTCAGGAAACCTTAGACTTTCGGCGACACGAGTTCTCATCGTGTTTATCGCTACTTATGCCGGCAGAGTCTCTTCCGTTGCGTCAAGTAGTTCTCTCGATCTACCGTCGAACTCAACAGAATGCTCCCCTACCAAATGACGAAGTCCGTAGAAATCGTCAATTACGCAGCTTCGGTCGTAGACTTAGCCCCGTTGGATTGTCGGTGCGTGAACACTTGACCAGTGAGCTGTTACGCTTTCTTTAAAGGATGGCTGCTTCTAAGCCAACCTCCTGGCTGTCTGTGCGCTCACACGTCCTTTCCCACTTAGTCTACAGTTGGGGACCTTAGCTGGCGTTCTGGGTTCTTTCCCTCTCGACCACGGAGCTTATCCCCCGTAGTCTCACTCCCGTACTGTTGTACACGGCATTCGGAGTTTGATTGGATTCGGTATCCTGGATGGGACCCTAGTCCATTCAGTGCTCTACCACCGTGGCAAATCATACGAGGCTGCCCCTAAAGGCATTTCGGGGAGAACGAGCTATCACGGAATTTGATTAGCCTTTCACCCCTACCCTCAGCTCATCCGAGCGATTTTCAACTCACACCGGTTCGGTCCTCCAGTCGCGGTTAAGCGACCTTCAACCTGGCCAAGGGTAGATCATCCCGCTTCGCGTCTATTCCCACACACTGAACGCCCTATTCGGACTCGCTTTCGCTACGGCTCGCTTTCGCTTAACCTTGCGTGTGAGAATAACTAGCCGGCTCATTAAGCAAGAGGCACGCCATCAGGCATTTCCGCATCCGAAGATGCGGCATAGCCCTCTGACTGCTTGTAAGCATACGGTTTCAGGTTCTATTTCACTCCCCTAGCAGGGGTTCTTTTCGCCTTTCCCTCACGGTACTAGTTCACTATCGGTCGCCAACGAGTATTTAGCCTTGGAGAGTGGTCTCCCCGGATTCCCACTGGGTTTCTCGTGCCCCGTGGTACTCAGGATATCCCTTCGAGTCCGGTAAGCTTTCGGCTACGGGGTTTTCACCCTCTTTGACCCTGCTTTCCAGCAAGTTCACCTAGCCTCCGGATTGGTAACTCTACTTATGGGATCCTACAACCCCGGGGTATAAATACCCCGGTTTGGGCTGTTCCGATTTCGCTCGCCGCTACTTTCGGAATCTCGTTGATTTATTTTCCTCCAGGTACTGAGATGGTTCACTTCCCTGGGTTGACTCGCACCGACCTATGTATTCAGTCGGCCGTAACCTGGTTTTACCAGGATGGGTTTCCCCATTCGGAAATCCCCGGATCAAAGCCTGCTTGCGGCTCCCCGAGGCTTATCGCAGCTTGCCACGTCCTTCTTCGTCTGTTGGCGCCAAGGCATCCACCGTACGCCCTTAGTAGCTTAACCATAAAACTTACCCAACACGTCGCCATCGCCGGCCCTTGGATGATCACTCATGCAGAAGTCCGACACCGCGCATGGAGTAAATTCGCCTTTCCACATTGCGCTACTCTCGAGCAAATATTTGCGGTTTACTACGCCATGCGAGACTTGAAACTCGCATAACGTAGTGCCAGCTTCCTTCAGTTGTCAAAGAACTTCAATCCTGTCAACAACTTCCGACTGGATTGTCTCCCCTCCCGGGGGAGCGCGTCAGCGGTTTGGAGCCGTTGCCGCGAAAACCGTTTTTTGCAATAAAAAACCCGGCGTCGAGCGCCGGGCGGATCCGCCGATCCTGCGAGGCATACTGCTGGCCTCTAGGGCGGACGTGCTCGATGCTCGATTTCTTTCTACCCGGTGTTTGTATCCAAACTCACCTCTGGATTAGAAGGCGGAAACCGGTTCGTCAGCGAAGCGCACACCATTTCAGGTGTGTACTCGCATCAGGGGAGTATAGCAAGTTTAGGAATTTCGTCAAGTATTTATGATTTATTTTTTCGGCGTTCTTCTGTGGATTTCACCTACTTCTGTGGATATCAATGTGCGCCAAGAATTGGGGCTCGGTTGGTTCGCCATTAACCTTTGTTGTGTTTGAAGAATTCCACCTGGCGCAGGCGCTTTTCGGCCTCTTCCGGCGTCTTGTAGGGGCCGCCGAGGTTTTTGCCTTTCTGCTCGGAGACCACTATGTATCCGCCTTTCACTTTTTTGATCATGCGCTACCCTCCTGCGCCAATTTTCTCCCACCACATCGCAGAGTCGATACCGTGCCTGCTGTAGAGCTTCTCGCCAGCGGCACCTTTCTGCGATATGTTCTCACTCGACAAGGAGTCACGCATTGACGCCGACCAAACAAAATAGCGATGGCCGAATAGCACTGATTACGGGCGGGACAGATGGGTTGGGGCGCGCTGCTGCCGTGATGCTGGCCGAGCGCGGCTATCGCGTTTTCGCCGGCGGGCGCAACGCGGAACGCATCGCGGCGCTGCAGCAATTGGCGCAAGAACGCAAGCTGCCGCTCACGGCGACGGAACTGGATGTGTGCGACGACGCGTCCGTGGAACGCGCCGTGGCGGAAATCGAAAAGAGTGCCGGAACGGTGGATGTGCTTGTGAATAACGCCGGCATCGCCATCGCTGCCGTAATGGAGGAAATCACGCTCGCGGATTTGCACAAACAATTCGAGACGAATTACTTCGGCCTGGTGCGCATGTCGCAGCGGGTGCTGCCGGGAATGCGGGGAAAGCTCAGCGGCCGCATCATAAATATGAGCTCGATTGTGGGCAAACTGGTCTCGCCGCTTTTAGGGCCCTATAGCTCGAGCAAACACGCAGTAGAAGCGGTGAGCGACGCGATGCGTCTGGAACTGTATCCGTTCGGAATTCAGGTGGTGCTGATTGAGCCGGGCTACATTCCCACCAGTATGAATCGCAACGCGGGCGAACTATCGTCTGCTTACGCCAAAGGCGCGGAGCAGAGTCCGTACAAAACGGTATATCAAGGATTTCTCAACTCGTGGAGTAAAACCACGAAGTCACCGCAGTACGCGCCGGAAGATTGTGCGCGGGTGATTCTGCGCGCGGTCGAAGACGATCCGCCGCGAGCGCGCTACCCCGTAACTCGGGAAGCGAAAATCGGCATCCTGCTACGCTGGTTGCTTTCCGATCGCGCGATGGATCGTCAAATTCGCAAGACGATGGGCATTGCCGACTTTCACCGCACGGCACAAACAGGCGCGCGAAAATAATTGATGCGCGCCCGGAGGCGATTTCAAGCCGCCGATTCGCTGCAGATGCCCGCGACGACCAGCCCCAGGATGACCATCTGGATTCCGCCCGCTACCATCCACTTGATCGCCAGTTGGTAGGGCACGATGTACACGACGTATTCCGTCAGGGCGGTTGGAATCACTGTGAGGAAGGCGATCAGGATGCCATAGCGAATACCCTGGACGATCCACGGCTTTTTCTCCGCCCCGCGTGTATAGATGTAAGCAAAGAGCGCAGCAAAAAAGAACTGGCCAACGGCCATGGCCCAGAAGCGGTGCATGATCCCCTGCGGAGAGCGATGGCTCGCGGGAATCGCCGCGTAATCGCTCATCAGCCAGACCCCATGCACCAGATAGTTCGTGAGCATCAGCACGATATACGCCGCCACAATCGCGAGTACCAGTTTCTTCATGGCCGTGATCGCCTCCTGCCGCCAGATTTTTGAGCCCTGGGAAAATTCGTGAGAAGGAAATGCTCCGAGCCCGTGGTGGCGCACTCGGTAGGCGCAGCCTAGCACCGCCCTGGTGGGGACGATAGCGATTTTTGCGTTACTCTCGCGCAGATTGACGTTTTAGCGGGAAGTCACCAGCTGCGCGATTTGCCAAAGGTTTGGTGTGCCCGTCATGGCGTCGGCAATTACGGATTCGTGACTTGAATCGAGACGCTGGCGGCGCGCAGCGGAACATACTGCGCTTCCCACGCTGCGTGCGCGGGGCTTTCAGCATAGGCGTCGGCGGCGGCGCGATCGCGAAATTCGATGGCGTACGCGGCATTGAAATCGCGCGGCTGCATGCGTTCGCCTTTGATCCAGATATTTTTGATGCCAGGAATTCTCGTGGCCATGTCCTTGATGCCGTCAATCGCTTGTTGCTTGTCGGCGTCGCTGGCCGCAGGGCTCCATTTCAGCTCCACAACGTGCAAAATCGTTTTCGGCTGGCCAAAGCGGTTCTGTCCCGCCACATAACCACTGGCAAACAAGGCCGCGGCAGCCAGCACGCCACAAAAAATCTTTCCTGCGTTCGTGAACTGGATTCGCATCGGTTCTCCTCAGCGACGAGTCATCGTCATGAGTTTAAGCGAGGTCGCGGCAAGCGAGCAACACGTTGCGTGCATGGAACTTCGCCGCGCGACGGAGCACGATTTGCATTGACCCGTTGCTTCCCGCTTGGATACGATGCGCAACAATATTCTCAAGTGCGCGGCCCCAGCGCGGCTGCGTGGAGGCGCCATGTACTGTTCGAAATGCGGGGCCAATGTTGCGGACGGTACTGCTTTCTGTAGTGCCTGTGGGCAGCCGATGGTGGGATTCTCTGTGGGGCGGCAAGCGGCTACTCCAGCTCCAGCGGCAGCAGGAGGAACGGTTTACGAGCCACCCGCGCAAGCGGGGTGGCAAACTCCGGCAGCGCGTCCCGCCGTGGCGTACGCGGGCTTTTGGCTGCGCTTCGTGGCAGCATTTATCGACGGAATCGTGCTTTGGATCCCCTTGTTGCCCATTTTTTTCCTCGTGTTTCTTGGCTCGTTTCGAAATCTTGGGAGCGTGCGGAACCCGGTCGAAATGCGCGCGATTTTCGGCCCGAAGATCGTCTTAATCCTGCTTATCTGTGCTGTTGGCTCGTGGCTCTATTGGGGACTGATGGAAAGCTCCGCCTGGCAAGCTACGCTGGGGAAAAAGGCGCTGGGGTTGTTGGTGACCGATCTGGAGGGTAACCGGATTTCGTTTGGCAAAGCCACTGGACGCTTTTGCGGGGGGCGTCTGATTAGTGCTTTTCCATATCTGGGTGGCCTGTATTTCTTTATCGACTGCTTGTGCGTTGGGTTTACCGAAAAAAAACAGGCCATCCACGACATGATGGCGGGCACTCTGGTGATGCGCAAACTGTAGGAAGATTTGCCGCTGCGGTCGCTTCGTTAAGGGAGCGTAATGTTCTGCTCAAAGTGTGGGGCAAATGTCACGGATGGCGCGGGATTTTGCAGTGCGTGCGGACAGCCCACCGCCACCGCCGCGACGCCGGTTCCGGCCGCGGTCGTACGTCCCGCTCCCGGACTACCCGCGCCGTATGCTTCGCTGGCGCTCGCGCCAGCCTTGCCTTCGCCTTACGCCGGATTTTGGCTCCGCGTGGTGGCGCACTTGATTGACGATCTGCTGATCGGCATTGGGATCGGGGTTTTAGTTTTGATCGGAGTCGCGCTGGTCGGCGTCGGGTCTCTGCGTACGATGTTGCAAGGCATGAACGGAGAAGTTCCCCAGATACCCGCCGCAATGATCTCCGCGATCATCTTCGTGAGCCTTGCGTCGGTCCTGCTTGCATGGATTTACTATGCCGGAATGGAAAGTTCCAGGCATCAAGGGACGCTCGGGAAAATGGCGCTGGGCTTGTTCGTTACGGACCTGCAAGGACGGCCCATCGGTTTCGGCCACGCCAGCGGCAGGTATTTCGCAAAGATCATCACCGGACTGATTCCCTTGGGTATCGGTTATGCGATGGCGGGATTCACGGAGAAGAAGCAAGCGCTGCACGACATGATTGCCAGCTGCCTGGTGCTGCGAAGAACGTGAACTAATTTCGCTACAGGTAGCACTACGACGCAAGCGCGGGTCTTGTCCAGTGCTCGCGCGTTTCCCGCTACACTCCCCAGCCGTAACGTTCTGAATGCACCAACGCGTCGTGCAATTCTGCGCGAATGTGCTCGGTGAATTCAGAGCTGCGCAGAACGCGCCCGCCGGTCTCCGCGATATCAATGGTCCGGAAACCGTGATCCAGAACGCGATCCACGGCCGCTTCAATCCACTGCGCTTCAATCTCCAGGCCGAATGATTCGCGCAGCAACAGAACCGCGGAAAAAATCGCGCCCAGCGGGCAGGCCACATCTTTGCCCGCGAGCGATGGCGCCGAGCCGTGAATCGGTTCGTACAGCGCAGGCTGGCCGTCGCGCCCGCGGCTGAACGAAGGTATCAGTCCGATCGAGCCGGCGAGCGCCGCCGCTTCGTCGCTGAGAATATCGCCAAAAAGATTTGCCGTGAGGATCACATCGAATTGCGCAGGCCGCAGCAACAGCTGCATCGCGGCATTATCAACGTAGAGATGCTCGAGCGTAACTTCGGGATACTCCCGAGCGATGCGCGTCACGGTTTGCCGCCACAGCGCTGAAGTTGCCAGCACATTGGCCTTATCCACGCTGGCTACACGGCGATTGCGCCCGGCGGCCCGCTCGAAGGCGTAGCGCGCCACGCGCTCGATTTCAGCGGCGGTATATTCGGCGACGTCCCGCGCGCGTGCTCCGCTTCCCTCTCCGATCAGTTCATGCGCGCCAAAATAAATGTCGCCCGCAAGCTCGCGAATAATTTCAAAATCGCAATCGTCGATGCGCTCGCGGCGCAGCGGCGAAATGCCGCTCAGCGCGGGACGCACCCGGATCGGCCGCAAATTAATGTACAGTCCGAGCGCCTTGCGCAGGCCGAGCAACCCCGCTTCGGGGCGCTTATCGAGCGCCAGACCGTCCCACTGCGGCCCCCCGATCGCGCCGAGCAAGATCGCATCGGCCGAACGACAGCCCGCCAGCGTCTCAGCAGGCAGCGGCGAGCCAAAGCGTTCGATGGCGGCTCCGCCAAAAGCCAATTCGTGGAACTCAAATTTGTGTTCGAAGGATTTCGCGCAGTCTTCCAGAATTTGCACCGCGGCATGCGTTACTTCCGGCCCGATTCCGTCGCCCGGCAATACGGCGATCGTCTTCCTTACTCCAGACATGACTGTAATCTCCCGTAACGATGAAAATCGTTCAGATCAGCGAGTCACTCCTGCCGCTGCGGTTTGTCGCGTCGGCGCTTGCGTGCGTGCGCGGCGTACCTTGTGAATGATCGAAAGCAGGTCGCGATCGGTGACCTGTTTGGCCGCGTCGGCGCGCGCTGTCGCCAGGCCATAGCATTCGGCGAGTTCCGTGTCGCCGGTCATATAGCCCAGCTCTTCCAGTCGCGCGCGCAGAGCGTTGCGTCCGGAATGCTTGCCCAGCACCAGCCGGCGCGCCGGAACGCCCACTTTCTCCGGCAAAATAATTTCGTATGTAAGCGGATTCTTCAGGATGCCGTCCTGATGAATGCCCGCTTCGTGCGCGAAGGCGTTCGCGCCGACCACCGCCTTATTCGGCGGCACGTTGATGCTAGTGATGGCGGAGAGCATCCGGCTCGTGGCGTAAATCTTCTCCAGCGAAATATTAGTGCGCACCGCGTAGTGGCTCTTGCGCACCTGCAGCGCTACCGCAATCTCTTCGAGCGAAGCGTTGCCGGCGCGTTCTCCGATGCCGTTTATGGTGCATTCCACCTGGCGCGCGCCGGCGGCAATGGCCGCAAGTGAATTGGCAACGGCGAGGCCCAGGTCGTCGTGGCAATGCGCGCTGAAAATGATCTTGGGATGCGCCGCGAGATGTTTGCGGGCGGCGCGGAACATGTCGCCGTATTCGTCCGGAGTCGTATAGCCGACGGTGTCCGGAAGATTAATGATGTTGGCGCCCGCAGCGGCCGCGGCTTCGATCGCCTCGAACAGAAAATCCAGATCGGTGCGGCTCGCGTCCTCCGCGGAAAATTCCACATCGTCGCAATGTGTGCAGCCATAGGCCACGGCCTTCGTGATCTGCGCGAGCGCTTCGCTGCGCGAAATACGCAGCTTGTGTTTCAGATGCAAATCCGAAGTCGCCAGAAAAATGTGCAGGCGCGGTTTTGCGGCGGGCTCGATCCCGCGCAGTGCCGCGTCCACATCTTCCTGTCGCGCGCGCGCCAGCGCCGCCACGCGGCAATCTTTGATTTCCGCGGCAACGGCGCGAACCGCTTCCAAGTCGCCCGGGGAAGAAATTGGGAAGCCCGCTTCGATCACATCTACGCCCAGCTGTTCCAACTGGCGCGCCAGTTGCAGCTTCTCCTCCGAATTCATGGAGAAGCCGGGAGACTGCTCTCCGTCGCGCAGCGTGGTGTCAAAAATGTGAACTTGTTCCATGCAGACTCCTTTGGACCATACCAGTGTTTCGTGTGCGCTGCGCGGAGTCCAATTTATAATTCTTGCATGTGAGATAAATCTCTCTTATACAAGAGGTTGGGCCGGGAGGTGCATTGCATGGACTTGGCGGCGTTGCAGATGTTTCAGATGGTGGCGAACGAGCGCAGCTACTCGCGCGCCGCGGTAAAACTGTTTCGCACTCAGCCGGCGATCAGCATCGCCATGCGCAAACTGGAGGACTGGGTGGGCCAGCCGCTCTTCGTGCGCGGGTCGGGCGCGCGCACGCTTACGGACGCAGGCACGCTGCTGCTGGAATACGCCGAGCGGATGCTGAACATGCGCGAGGAGATTCGCAAGGGTTTGCAGGAATTGCGCGGGCTGGAACGCGGGCAATTGTCGCTGGGCGTGAATGAAAGTTCGATCCATGCGCTGTTGCCCGCCCTCGAGCATTACCGGCGCCTGCATCCGGGGATTCACATACGCGTGCACCGCGTGTTCTCGCGCGATGTCCCGCGCGAATTGCTGAATCATCAGTTGGACATCGGAGTGATTTCGTATTTGCCCGAGGAACGCGAGCTAACCACCGCGGAATTCTATCGCGACGCTCTGGTGCTGGTGGTGTGGCCCGGCCATCACCTGGCGAAGCGCAAGGACGTGGATATCACCGCGCTGGGCGAAGAGACGTTCGTCGCGCACATCGTGGAATCGCCCTATCGCCATCGCGTGGTGCAATTGTTCGCAAAGCATAAAGTGCCGTTGCGCATGGAAGTGGAGCTGCCCACGATCGAAAGCATCAAGCGCTTCGTGGAAATGAAGAAAGGCGTGGCCATTGTGCCGCGCATGTGCGTCGAAGGCGAACTGGCGCGCGGAGACTTACGTGAATTGCGCATTAAGCAGATGCGGCTGGAGCGGAAGCTCTATTTAGTGTACAGACAGGATCGCCCGCTGACCGCCGCGGCGCGCGCGCTGGTGGACGTAATTCTTCCGCGAAAAAAGGCGCTGGCGAAATCGAAGAGCGTTTCGCCGCAACGTTAACTCTTCGCGGCCAGCTCATCCAGCGCCGCGCCGATGTGCGCCAGGCCTTCGCGCACGTCCTCGGTCTTGCCTCCTACGCCGATGCGAAAATGTTCCGGCATTTCAAAAAAGCGGCCGGGCACAACGCTGGTCTCGTACTTGTCGCGTAACAGCTGGCAGAAAGCGTCGGCGTGGCCGCTGGTGAGTTGCGGGAACGCGATCGCGCCCGCTTCGGGCCAGATCGCCAACAGGTCCCGGCGGCTCTTGAAGAAATCTTTCAGCAGAGCGCGGTTCGTCGTGAGCAGCTGTTTCGCGCACGCGGCAATTTCCGCCAGATGCTCGAACGCGAGCACGCTGAGCAGTTCGACCGGGTGCGGCGCCATCACTCCGAACAGGTCGTTCAGCCGCCACATGCGCTCCGCCAGCGGCTTCGCCGCGAAAATCCAGCCGCAGCGCAATCCGGTTAAGCCATAGGCTTTCGTCAAACTGCTCGTGGCGACGAAATTCGGACCGAGCGAATAGGCCGTCTGCCACGGCGAATCAAAACACGCTTCCAGGTACACCTCGTCCACCAGTACGTGCGCGCCCATGCTGCGCGCAATTTCGCCCACGATGCGCAATTTCGCGTCCGCCGAACGCACGCCGCTGGGATTGTGCAGATTGGTGATGACGATCAGGCGCGTGCGTGCCGAAATACTGCGCTCCACCTCGCGCGGATCCAGCTGGAACCCCGACTCGAATTTGCGCGGGAAGCGCCGAATCTTCGCGCCCAGATATTCCGCCGTGGAAACAATCGCTCCGTAAGAAGGCTCTTCGATCAAAACCTCGTCGCCCGGTTCCACCAGCGCCGCCATGGCCAGATGATTGGCCATCGAAGTTCCCTGCGCATGCACGATGCATTCCACCGGCACGCCCGATTTCGCTGAAAGCTTTTGCAGCAGCGGCTCGTAGCCGTAGCCACCGGGACCGGAAATCTCCAGGTCCGTAATCTGAGCGTGCAGATCCGCGAGCGGAAAATGCTCCACGTCGCTGATCGCCAGATTGTAACGGGCTTTCGAGCGCAGCTTCGCCCATTCAATGTAGCCAGAGCGAATTTCTCGTCTTTGTGGGCTCATGCGAGTGGACTCACGAAATTCTTATTCGGAACTGCGCGGACGCCGCGCGCGGCCGCGGAACAGGAAATAGACGGGGACCCCGGCGAAAAGGATACACAGAGCGACGCCCGCATTGCGAGGAAATTTGTAGATGGTGTTGAGGACGACTAACCAGGCGACCGCGACAAAAACGCCGGTGGTCCAGGGATGTCCGGGGACGCGGTATCCGGATTGCTGTTCGGCGTCGCCTCGTCGTGCGTCGCGCGCGCGAAAAACGAAAAGGCAGCTGGCGGACAAACCGAAAAACAGCCAGTCCATCACCACCACGTAACTGAGGATTTGCTCGTACGTACCGAGCAGTACGGTTGCGCTGATCAGCCCGCCCAGCAGCGCAATTGCCGCCACCGGCGCGCGACTGCGCGAACCCAGCCGCGCAAAGACGCTTGGCAGCACTCCATCTTCCGCCATCGCAAAGGCTACGCGCGGATAGCTCAGCATTGCCTGGCTTAGGAATCCGAGTGTGGAAATCGCGATGGCCACCGCGATCAACGAGCCACCCAGCGAGCCGAGTGCTCGGCCCATCACCGCCGATGCAGGAGTGGCAGTGGCCGCAAGGCCGGCGGGCGAAAGCGCCTGGACGTAGATAAAGTTCGCGGCAACATACAGCACGATCACGCCAATCACGCCGAGCAGCAGTGCCTGCGGCAAATTCTTGCGCGGCTCGCGAATTTCGCTGGCTACGTAGTTCGAAGTCTGAAAACCGCCGTAGGCAAAAAGCACCGGAATCATCGTCGCGCCGAACACGGTCAGCAGATCGAACGATAGCGGACGATCGAGCAGCGGAAACCATGCGGTCTGCGCTGCGTTTGTGGGCGGCCAGAAAATCAGCCGCACGCCGCAGGCGACGATCATGGCAACGGCCACGATGCGCAGCAGCATGAAAACGCTTTGCACGCCGCCTCCCGTGCGCACGCCCAGGCAATTCACCACTGTAAACACCAGCACCACCGCGACGGCGATGAATTTCTCCGGAATCGCGTCATGCGAAAATACGCGGAAATATTTCGCGAAGGTCACGGCTACTGCGGCGCTGCCACCGGCATGAATCACCAGCAGGCAGATCCAACCGTACAGAAAACCGAGCAGCGGATGGTACGCCTCGCGTATGTAGGCATACTGGCCGCCGACTTTGGGCATGCGGTCGGCCAGCTCGGCGTAGATGAACGCTCCGGCCAAAGCGATCGCTCCACCGGCGAGCCACGCGCCAAGAATCAGCGCGGGCGTGTGTACCAGTCCGGCGACCACGTAAGGGTTGATGAAAATACCGGAGCCTACGATGCCGCCCATCACCAGCATCGTCGCGTCAAATAACCCCAGGCGCGCCGCGAGAGTCGAGCGCGGCTCCGGCTGTCGAGCGATTATTTGCGCCTCGCGTGATGGAATATTGTCTGCCAAGAAGAAACGCGCCCGCGAAGTTTGCCGAGGTCGCCGGAAGCAGGCGGCGCAAATCTATCATCCTTATCTACGCGGGCCAAGCGTGGTGCTACCCATCGTGTCCTAATTTGACCTGCGAACTTTCTTCGCCTAAGGATGTGACCTGTGGGTAACGGTGCAACGCCGAAATTCCTTGCGGCCAAGTTTCGTTCGGCGCATATCTTTCTTGGGGTGCGTGTGGGTTTGGCGAGGTTTTTCTCCTGGACTGGGGGGAGGCAGGTCCGCCGATTTCTTCGCAAGGCGGGAAAGAAAATGATCGGCTTCCTGGACGATCAACGCCGCGCGCAGCGTTTGCCGATTTACCTGCCGGTGCAGGTATATGGCAAGCTGGACGGCGTGCCGTTTTCCGAAAATACTGAAACCATAAACGTGAGCGCCTGCGGTGGACTGGTGCCGATTTCCGCCGGCGTGGTGCGCGCGCAAAAATTGATTCTGACCAACCTGCAGACCGACGAGGACCTGACGTGCCGCGTGGCGCGTCTGCTTCGCAGTGAAAAAGGCCAGGTGCTGGCAGGCTTGGAATTTCTGCAATCCGCACCAGGATTTTGGCGCTCTTCTCCTTCGGTAATCGACATAGTCCAGTCGGTCCCCGCGAAATACCCACGAAGCTTCCGCTAGTCGTTGCTTGATTTATGCCGGCGATTTGTTCTCCAACAATGCAAACTTTCGGATGTAGACTTGCCTGCGGCAAATGGTCCAATTTTCGAAGACTGCTTCCACGAGGCCGAGGTGACTTGATGATGTTCCGCTCTAGACGAGCGCTCGCTGCTTTCCTGCTTTCCTTGATCGCGCCATTAGCATCGGCGCAAACATCTCTGCAGGCATCGTCTGCGGGCCCTTCCCAGGATTACTTGGTCTATGTGGTCTGCGAGTCTGCGGACAAAGTCGTCCTGCTGCGTTTCGGACCTCACGGTTTTCACGAGGAACACGAAACCCACATCGGCCTGTTCCCGGTCGATATCAATGGTCCGCACGGCATTGCCGTATCCCCGGACAAGCAATTTGTGTATGTGTCCGTCGGGCATGGCCGCCCGGACGGCTCGGCCTGGAAAATGCAGGCCGGCACGGAAGAGGTGGTGAAGTACACGCCGCTCGGCTTGTTCCCCGCGACGGCGGACATTTCCAAGGATGGCGAGTTTCTCTACGTCGCCAACGCGAATTTCCACGGCGATATGGTCCCGTCGTCGATTTCCGTAGTCGCCACCGGCGCGATGCTGGAAGTGAAGCGCATCACCACCTGCACCATGCCACACGGCTCACGCCTCAGCCCCGACGGCACCAAACATTATTCCGCCTGCATGATGGACGACATGCTCGCGGAAATTGACACGCAGAAATTCGCCGTCTCGCGTTACTTCCTGCTCTCCGTGGGAAAAGAAATGGGTATGCAAGGCGCGCCGCAGTCGCAGATGCAGTCCCGGATGAAGATGGGCGACCTCACCTGCGTGCCCACCTGGGCGCAGCCTTCGAACGACGGGTCGGAAATTTACGTCGCATGCAACAAAGCGAACGACATTGTCGTGGTGGACACCGCATCCTGGAAAATGGTCAAGCGTTTCCCGGCCGCCAACGGCGTTTACAACCTTGCCATGACCAAAGATGGCCGCCTGGTCGCCACCAACAAGCGCGACCAGTCCGTCTCCATCTTCGATCCGAAGTCAGGGAAAGAACTCGTGCGCCTGCCCACCAAGCGCAAGGTAGTCCACGGCGCAGTGGTCACGCCGGATAATCGCTACGCGTTCATTTCGGCGGAGGGCATCGGCTCCGACCCGGGCACGGTGGAGGTGATTGACCTCGATTCGCTCAAAACCGTTGCAACTCTAGATGTCCCTACCCAAGCCGCCGGGATTGACTTCTGGAAGACCGAGCCGAGCAAACCGTAGAAGGAACGCTGCACGTTCCATGGCGTGGGCGGAACCCAAATTCAATAGGGCGACTTGCCGGAGTCTGAATGGCTATCGTTCATAAGACCGTTGCGTTCGTAGCAGCGGCTTGCTTTTGCCTGGGGCTGGCCGCGCAATCGCTGTCACCTACAGATCGCACCGCGCAATTTCTGGAATCGGCGCGCAACAATCCCGCCGCGCTGATGGATTTCCTGGCGCGCATGCCCAAGGGCGGCGATTTGCACCATCATCTTACCGGCGCGGTCTATGCGGAAAGCTACATCGACTATGCCGTGGAAGATGGCTTGTGCATTGACCGCGTGGTCGTGACGCTTTCGCCGCCGCCCTGCGATCCCGCACAAGGCAAAATGCCTGCCGCTCAGGCGCTGACGGATTTCCCGCTGCGTAACCACGTAATTGATACCTGGTCGATTCGCAATTTTGTGCCGGCTCCCGACGACCGCGACGTGCGCCATCATTTTTTCGCCACTTTCGGAAAGTTCGATCCAGTCACCAACAAGCACTGGGGCGAAATGCTGGCCGAGGTGGTGCACCGCGCAGCTGCGCAGCATGAAATTTACCTGGAAACGATGCTGACGCCCGATCAGGGCGAAGCGACGAAGCTGGGACGCACGCTCGGCTGGAACGACGACTTCGCGACGATGCGTTCGCGCTTGCTCGCTGGAGGCATGGCGCAAGTCGTCGCCGGCGCCCGCAAAAATCTTGATGTTGGCGAGAGCGGCATGCATCAAATTCTAGGATGTGCGACGGCGAAACCCGACATCGGTTGCGCCGTGACGCTGCGTTTCCAGAATCAAGTGTTGCGCGCGTTCCCCAAGGAAGAAGTGTTCGCCCAGATGCTCGCAGGATTTGAGCTTGCGAGCGCGGATCCGCGAGTGGTAGCCGTCAATCTTGTCCAATCGCAGGATGAATATCGCGCTCTGCATGATTTCCATCTCCACATGCGCATGCTCGATTATCTGCATGGAGTTTATCCCGGCGTGCACATTTCGCTGCACGCGGGTGAGCTCACTCCGAGGATGCCCCGCCTTTAGTTGAAACCTGAGAAAAGGAAGCAGCGGCTCTCGCCCGAACTCGGATAGAGTTCGGGTTGCGAATCCCTTTTAAAGGAGAGAGCCGCCGTGAGAAACAAATACCAGAGGAAAGAGCGCAAGTCCAATCAGAAGTTCGAGTTCGTCCGCGGGCAGGAGTTGATGGTGCAGGTGCCGTTGCCGATCGCCGAGGTGTGGCGAGAACTGCAAACGCAGGTGGAAGAGCTGACCGGGCAAGCCGGGCTGCAGATTCTGCGCGCCATCCTGGAAAACGAAGTCACGCGTCGCGTGGGTCCTCCGCATCGACCGAATCCCGCCGCTGGCTGCGTGCGCTGGGGGAAGCAGCCGGGTTATGTGGTTTTTGCTGGGCAGAAGATTCCGCTGCAACGACCGCGGGTACGAACCCGCGAGGGCCAGGAAGTGGAACTGGAGAGCTACGGTCAGTTGCAGCAAGACGGGAAACTGCAAAGAGCGGTGCGGGAGCGTATGGTGGCCGGGTTGTCCACGCGGAACTATCGGCGAGCGGTGGAGAGTGTTGTGGAAGGCTACGGGATCGAGAAGAGCAGCGTGAGCCGGCAGTTCGTGGCGGCCAGTAGCAATCAGTTGCGGGTGCTGTGCGAACGACGCCTGGAAGATCTGAATCTGGTGGTGCTGATGATCGATGGCATTCACTTGGGCGGCCAGGTGCTGGTGGTGGCTCTGGGGATCGCGGAAAGCGGAGAAAAACACGTCTTGGGAGTGTGGCAAGGAGCCACGGAGAACACCGCGGTGGTCAAAGGACTGTTGGAAGATTTAGTGGATCGCGGACTGGATCTGCAGCGGCGGTATCTGGTGGTGATCGACGGGTCCAAAGCGCTGCGCGCCGGTGTGGAGCGTGTTTTCGGTGCACAAGTGGAAGTGCAGCGTTGCCAAATTCACAAGCGGCGGAACGTGAAGGAGTATCTGCCCGAGAACTGCCAGCAAGACTACGACCGGCGGATGCGCAATGCCTACGCGATGAACCACTACACGGAAGCGAAGGAAGCGTTGCAGAAGATCTTCCGGCAACTGGAGCGGATCAATCCGAGTGCGGCCCGGAGCCTGGAGGAAGGGCTGGAAGAAACGCTGACGGTGCATCGCTTGGGTGTAGGAGCGGTGTTGCGTCGGAAGCTAGCCACCACCAACCCGATCGAATCGTGCTTGTCTACGGTGCAGCGGGTGGCTAGGAACGTAAAACGTTGGCGGGAAGGAAATCAGCCGCTACGCTGGACGGCCACGGGGCTGTTGGAAGCGGAGAAGAAGTTCCGACGCATCAAAGGCTATCAAGAAATCCTGTTGCTGAAGGAACGCCTGAATCCGTCAGGCATTCAGCAGAAGGAGGTCCGGACAGTAGAAGTCGCTTGAAACCGGGGATGCTATAGGTCGAGCGAGATGGGAATCGTCGCTCCTAGGGCATCCTGGCGCGAACTTTTTTCAAGGAAAACAGAAATCGGGACCAGAAAAGAAAAAGGAGACATTTCTAAAGAGTTCTTGACCGTAGAAGTCGATTGAACTTGGTTGCAGGTAGGCTTACAGTGCCGAACATCGAGAGTCGCTGCAATCAACTAAAACTCGGACATCCTCCTCACTCCCGGCGAAGTGAAACCGGAGGAACTGCTCGCCTCGCACATTCGCGAATCCATCGAAGTGGGCCACGCGGAACGCATCGGCCACGGACTGGACGTGCTGTATGAAGCCGATGTGCCGGGGCTGCTGGCGGAAATGGCGCAACTCCATATTCTCGTGGAAGACTGCCTCTACAGCCACGAAGTGGTACGTGGTCTGACCGGTTCGGAAAATGTGCTGCCGATTTACCTGCGCGCGGGCGTGCCGGTGGCGCTGGCGACGGACGACGAAGGCATCGTGCGCTCCGAGTTGACCTGGTATTTCAAGCGTGCGGTCGAGGGATATCACGTCGACTACCCCACTTTGAAGCGCATGGTGCGCGACAGCCTGGAGCACGCGTTCGCGCCGGGCGCAAGTCTGTGGATCGCACCCGAGAATTTCACGATGGTTTCGGCTTGCTCGAGCGAGCGTCCGGAAACAGAACCGCAATCTGCGGGATGCCGAAATTTCTTGACGGGCAGCGAGCGAGCGCGTCTGCAGTGGATAGAGGAAACCGAATTTAGCCGGTTCGAAGCGCAGTTCTAATCCTGAAGCGTATGGCCCGGGCAGAGCTAAGCGGTGAATCCGCCAATCGCGCGGGGCGGGGGCGTAATTTGCTGGTTAGGCTAACCCTCTGTGGAATTCCTGCGATATGGGCACCGCAGACAGTCGATTGTTCCACTTTGGGCCTAAGCTAAACCATTGATATATATTGAGTTACTTCGGATTCGGTGCAAACCACCCGGTTATCCGCAAAATTCACAGCTACTGCGTAGAATTCACAGGATGGGCCTACTTTCGCGTTGCCGGGCATTGTATACTGTCCCTTCCTGCCCGATAGAAACTTACTTCGAATTGAGGTGTCTCGTGACCCAAGCAACCGTAACGCAGCAATACTCTGGAGTTTATTGCCGCGCTTGTGGAGAGCCAATTTCCCTGCCCAGCCGGGCGGAAAAAGCCTTGGCGGCCCATCAGGTCGAAGCTTCCGACCCGACGGAGGAGATCCAGCCGGTAGTGTTTAATTTGCGGTGCAAGGCCTGCGAGAAGGAAAATTTCTACGGCGCGAAGGATGTCGTAAATATTCTCGGCACGCCCCGGGCAGCCAGGCCGCGCCCGCGGTCGTCAGGCTCACTATTGCGTCCGGACCTTAAGCTGGCGCGAACCGCCAACGCCTAGAATTCCTAGCGTGGTCGCGTTAGAAACGGTAGTTGAATTCCGTAAAGCCCAGCGCGCCGTTGGAGTTCGCTGGGTAAATTGATTTGATCACCTGCCCGCCTTGCGCCCAGCCGAAATACAGCCCCACGGAAATTCCATGCCGCCAGTTGTAGTCTCCGCTGATGTCGTACAAGTTGGCGAGCTTTGAAGCGCCATTGGATGGCCGGCCGCTGTACCCGAAAGTCCATGGCTGGAACGCGCCGCCGCCCGTATACCAAAGGTCTTTGGAACTGGCCAGCCAGAGTCCGTGCACGTCGCTGCGCACGGTGAACGATTTCGTGGGGCGCAAAATCACTTCACCGAAGACATCTCGATTGTTCATGGAGTTGAAGAATGGAAAGCGCGCGTACTGCCTTGGAGTGGGCAGCACCGCGAAGAAGGTGCCGTGCGTCCCGTCAGCCGGATTGCCATCGCCGCTCGAATAGTCATAGCCCGCCCGGAACCAGGGGCGCACGCGCTCGACGCCTTTGGGCTGAAAACCGGCTTCAATCGAGCCCGCGCCCGATCTCTGCGTGAGCTCTCCCCACTGCCCGCTCTGCAAAACGCCCCAGCCCAGCAAATCAAAGGTACCAGCGCCCGTTGACGTCGCCATGATGTAATGCCCGCCGTAGGTCCCGATGGCGATGCTGTCGTGATCCTTGGCACGCACCGCTGCAGGACGGTTGTCAGTCTTCAGTACATTGCGATCGTCGTAATAAAACAACCCGAATGCCCGCCATTCCGCGTGGCTCGATCCGAACTCTACCTGCTTGGTTAACGCCACGTAAGTGATTGGCGTGTCCACCCAGCCCCAGCCGTCCACCTGGAAGACTCCGCGCGTGGGAATCGCGCTGACCGCCGTGAAGTTCCAGTCCCCGTTGTTATAAGCATAATGAAGGCCGTCCATGCTTCGCATCACATCGGAAAAACCAAACGTACCGAGGAGGCGCTGGCTGATTCGGTCGTTCTTCAGCGACGCAAGCGTCGGATCCTTCGGTTTCACCTCGCTGCCGTCGGTAAATTCAAAGCGGCCCGCTTGCAAACTGGAATGATCCCATTTGAAGCGCAAGTAGGCTTGCTTGGGAAAAATGAACGCGGTGTACTGGTCGTCGTGGTTCGCGGCGTAGTAGTTTCCTCCCAGGCCGAGTTGTCCCTGTGGCGCCGCAACCACCGCTCCAGTCGGAATACCCAACAAGACTGGCACGGCCATCTCGATGTTCCAGTCGTAATTTTGCTTTTTCTGCGAAAAGGAAAAACGCATCAGCGTGCCGGAGTAGCCGTAGAGGTTCTGGCCGGCGGCCGGTGTAAACCAATCCCATGCTTCATAGCGCTCACGAATGCTTCCCGAGAACGTCACCCCGTCAATTTCCAGCGGCGCGGATTGGTCGGACTGCGCCAGCACAGGTGACGCGAGAAAAAGCAACACGATGCAAGCCCAGAACGTTTTCAATGGAACCCTCCAAGAATTTGAATTACGTGGCGCAGCAACGAAACCGTCAGCGCGCGCTAGACCTGAGCTGCCGCCGAACCGCGGGACACACAATCACGAAGCCGTCGCGAAATCTCCACGGCACAACGCACGCAACACCTGCAAATAAGCGCGCTACGGATCAAAAGTGGCGAGATTGTAGTACGCAGGAAAAATCGGGCAATAGTGCGAACATACTAGTGTCTGGCGGCAAGCTGCGGCGTGGCGACGAACCGAAGTAGATAAGCGTTCCGACCGCGGTGGGTAGGTACTGCTGCGCAAAATCTGGCGGAGTCCACAACACCCGGAGAGATTGGGAACCCGGTGACGGACTTCTCACCGGGTCCCAATCCAGCCGTAGTCGAGTTACAACCGCAAATCTCAGACGACTACTTATTCCCGGCGGATTCCTTCGATTCGTTGTGCGGCGAATTCTTCTGCAACACGTCAACCAGGTGACGGCCGGAAGGAGGTACGGCGACTGCGCCATCAATCACGATTTCTCTGGCGGTCAGTTTGCGGCCATACACGTCCTCCGTGGCGTCATTGTCGGGACGAAGCGTGGAGCCTTCGAGCGAAACTCCTGCGAAAAGCCCGCGCGTGCGCGAGTAGCTGAGAATCTCAGAGCGCATGAAGGCATCGGTGTCGGCGGAAGCGTCGCGGCCTACCGGGCCCGCGGCGATCGAGGCATCTCCGCCCAGCTTGACTTTGCTGCTGAGAATCGACTGTGCGCCTCTGTCATTCATAATGAGCAGCACGAGATCGGTGGCTTGGCCGCCGATTTGGAATCCAACGCTACCACCTTCGAGCGCATACATGGCGGGCGCGCCCCACGGTCCCCTGAAGTTCTTGCCGGTGCGGCATACCATCGCACCGCGGCCATAGCTGGCGCCAACCACAAATGCCGCCTTGAGAACGGACGGAAACACGATGACACACTCTGCCTTTTGCATTACATCCTGAGGGATGTTGTCGGGCAGGTTCATAATTTCCTGCATCACGACGCCGGAATTTTCCAGGCGTTCTTGTTCCTTGTTCTGGGCGCAAAGAGTTCCAGTTGCGAGCAGTCCCAAACATCCTACGAGAATTGTCTTGCGTATCATTGCTGACCTCCATGATCAGAGTTGCGGCCCCGGAATTCGCGCGCTCCGGGACCTTTGTGAGGGCGCCTGACACCACGCCGTGAGCTGGGTGAGCCAGCCGAAGCAACACCGTCTCCAGCTATCCCCAACCGAGAGATTTCTTTACGAGTTTTTCTTAGCGTCAGCGAAAAGCAGAATAGCTCCGCCCAGAATCGAGAGGGCTCCGACGATAGGAGGGAGTGGTATGTGCTTCTGAGTGTCCGCGGTGGCATGAATCGGCCCCACGTCGAGAACGGTTTCGCGATGCGTGTAATTGATGCCTTGATAGGCGAGCGCCAGCACACCCAGAACCAATAACAGAATGCCGGCCAGAAAGATCGGTTTCATATGTTTGGTTACGCTCCGCGATCACTAAGCTACGCTGCGGCCTTGCAGCACCCGAATCAGCAGGACCACGACAGCCAGGACCAACAGAAGGTGGATAAATCCACCCAGCGTGTAAGAAGTCACGATCCCCAAGAGCCACAAAACCACTAAGATCACGAAAATTGTCCAAAGCATGTTGACCCCTTATTCCCTTTACTTTGTGCAGGTTCAAGGCAAATTCGGCTGAAGTGCACCGCGCGAACTGGCCTGCGAAACAACCCTGAGTCTCACGCGCAGCAAGATAGTAGTCTGAACCGCCCAAGGTATCTGTTCTCTTGTGCACACAATGGAAGGTTGGTCGCGCGGTCACTTTGCAGCGCTCACCGCGAGAATGGGAGCGGGAGTAACCACCTTCAGTTGATCGAGATCGGCCAAGACGCTTTGCCAGCGAGCACCATCCTTTTTTGTCTCGATGGGAGCGGATAGATCCGCATAGAAGTTCAAAATGTTGTCGCGCAGCTCCGCTGACGTCCGATCGAACTTCCGCTCCGTCAGTTGCGCCAACAGCTTTGCATAGGCTTCGTCTGTGAGTGTGTACTCCGCCGCCAGGGTCTCCTTGCCGCTATCGAGGTCCATATTTGTCAGCTGCAGCGCGCCTACGCGCACCTCTTCCAAATGGGCGCGGTACTGGTCCACGGTCGTATTGATGCTCTTAAAATACATATCCTCGGTTTTCGGAGTCGGATTCTTGAAGGCCATCGCCTTGAACGGCCCAATTTTCGGCGTGTAGCGCAGGAGAACGGCGCTCACGCGAGTCATGAATCCTGCTTTCGCGTAATCCTTGCCCCACTCCTTCTCATAGTCGGAGCGCGAAAGGCGGTAGAGGAACTTCTTTTTCGCAAAATCAGGCTCTTCGCGCATCATGTCCTTCTGATGAGTCCGCAGCGCAACCTGCGTCAGCTCAGGAATCATCCGGCTGACCGCAAAGCGATAGGAACTAATCGCGAGATCCTCCTGTGGCAACACATCCTTCAACTCCAATCCGTAAACTATGGGAAACGTCCGCTCCAGCAGGGGTTTGGATACCTGAAATCCGATGAAATTGTGATACTGCTGCGACGCGTAGCGATTCTTCGCCACTTGCACCATGTCGAATCCGAACTCCGTCTTCAGATGCGCGGTATGGTCCTCGGCGTACTTGACGGAATTTCCATACTTCGCGCGCAGCTTCGGATACTCGATCGCAACTGCTTCGTTGACGGCGGGATGGCCTGCAACATCAGACGTGTAGTGTGCCAGAGCCCCCAGAGCGAACGCGTACTCGTTGGCGTCCTGACTCTGCTCCAGCAGCTCCCGCACGAAATCACCGCTGCGAACGTAGTGCACCAAGTTGCTGAATTCCACGCTGCCAAACGGATAGTAGCCGAGGTCCTGGATCACAGCGCCGCCATAAGCGTAGGCGTGAGCCACAGTGAGCTGGTCTTCGGTAAGGGTTGGAAACCGCTGCAGCAGAAGAGGGCGGAGCTCATCGGCCCACACCAAATCCACGATTTCCTCGTGGGTGAGCACGGAGTATGCGTAGGAATGTGTGTTGCATAGAAGCACGGCGAGAAAAACTGCCACGAAGCGGATTGACCAGCGGGCCCGGTTTCCGAATGCAGAGCTTTGCGGGGACCGCGTCTTAGTCTGATGTCCTGAGGTCATAGACGAGCTTCTTCGCCTCTTTCATTCGCTCTTTGTAAAACGAGGGACCAATCACAGCACTGTTCGTGCCGGCGCTCGGGCGCTTGCTGCCGCCCTGCTTCGACAAAAATAGAGATAAGGCTGTATACGTCTTGATTTCTTTCTCGAGAAATCTGACGGCCTGCTGTTTCGCGTCGTGCATCGCCCACCTCCTGGCTGACAGACTCACTCTGTCTGGGAAAGGCAATTCCGCAGCGCGCAGCAGACCTTTTCTAGATCCGTCGCGCGCACCCGGCGACGAAAAATCTAAATTCGTCCGAGAATCACGAGAATCACAACTACCAGCAGCACCAAGCCCAAGCCACCCGTCGGGAAATAACCCCACTCGCGGCTGTGACCCCAGCGCGGGAAAGCGCCGACGAGCGCCAGGATCAAAAAGATAATCAAGATCGTTCCGAGCATTGTTTTCTCCTCTTCTGCGCTGCGCCTGGTTGGCGCGCGACAGCTGTTTTCGCTGCGGGAAATTCAGGCCCGTTTACGTCCCAACGCGCATCCGCGACAGAGAGTGAAACAGTCCAAAAATGTTCAGCAGCCACAAAACCGTCACGATCACCACCACGGCGTTCAATATCGACTTGATCGATCCCGCCATTGGAATGAAGTTGTTCACCAGCCACAGCAGCACTCCCACCACAACCAGAACCATCAATACTTGTAGTAACGGCATAAGCTTTTCACCCCTTTCTCTTTACAGGCAGACACTTCGGCCTTTCCCAAGTTGTTGCACGAAATTTCTGGCTTGATCCAAAGACCTGTTACCGGCGGCGGGACTGAGAGGAAACCTGCGATCTCCGGTGTCGTTCAGGCGAAGGCTCTTGGACTTGGTTCCGGCCTGGTAGGATTACCTCACCCACAGCAACATCTTAGAGACGCGCAACGGGCATATCTGTTCACTACTGCACACTACCCGCATTCTTATTGTGGCAGGGCAGCCGGTGCTGCGATTTGAAAATGGCATCACAGCAGGAAGTGCAGGGTGCTTCGACCGACTGCACGATTGACCTCGACCTCGAGGGAACAGATCCGAAATCCCGCCGAACACGCCGCGTCTGGCGACGCTCAACTCCGCATCAACAGTGCAGCTCCTACGGAATCAGCACGATTTTTCCGTACGCGCCCACGGCCATTATCGCCGTGTGCGCGCGCGCCGCTTCAGCGAGAGGAATTTCCTGGCCGATCACAGGACGAAGTGTTTTGTTCTCCAATCCCGCGACGAGAGCGGAATGGATGCTGATCAGCTCCTGCGGCGTGGTGTTCCACAGGCTCATGCCCAGGATCGCGCCGTCGCGTCCCATCATGTCGCGCGGGGTAATCTCCGCATTGCCGCGGCTGCCTACGACGGAAACGCGTCCGTGCGGAGCAAGAATCCCGAGATCGCGGCCCAGATTCACGTTCGCGAGCATCTCCAAAATCAAGTCGTAACCCCGCCCGCCCGTCGCCGCCAGCGCTTCTTCAAAATGATTCGGAGCAGAATGATCGAGCACTTCGTGCGCGCCCTCGGCCAATACGAGTTTTCGCCCGCGCTCGGAACCAACCGTCCCGATAACGCGAAGCCCCGCGGCGCGCGCCAGTTGCACCGCCGCGATTCCCACGCCACCGCTCGCGCCATGCACCAGCAGAGTTTCGCCGGCGAGAGCGTGCGCGCGTTGAAATAACGCGCGAAAAGCGGTCGCGTATGGCACATGCATCGCGGCGCCTTGGGCAATTGAAACGTGCGCCGGCAGTGGAAACACGAATTGTTCTTCGCACAGCGCCAGCTCGGCGTACGTGCCGGACAAGCTGCCGGCCAGATACACGCGGTCTCCCGGTTTGAAGCGCTTCGCGGCGTCGGGACCGAGCGACTCCACAGTGCCGGCGCCGTCAGTCCCCGGCGTATACGGGAGCGCCGGCTTGCGGGGATACGTGCCTGAGCGAATATAGTCTTCCGCGGGGTTCACTCCCGCGGCACGAATGCGCACCACCACCTGGGCGCCAGTCGGTTTTGGGTCGGGCACTTCTTCCAGCCGCATCACTTCCGGGCCGCCGAATTCTTTCACGCGAATTGCTTTCATGGCTGCTCCTGTCCTCCCGGGTTACACGAGAGATTTATCACCTTATAGTTTCAACAGCGACGGGGCAGGCTTGCCTGCCAGCACTGCGTCAATATTGTCCAGAGCAAGCATGCCCATCGCTGTGTTCGTTTCCAGAGTGGCGCTTCCGATATGCGGCAGCAAGAAAGTATTCTGCAGCTGGACGTACTCCGGATTAATGTTTGGCTCGCCATCGAAAACGTCCAGGCCCGCGGCGGCCACGCGGCCAGTTTTCAGCGCTGCGATCAGAGCTTCATCCTCCACAAGTCCTCCGCGTGCGGAGTTGATCACGATCGCCCCTTCAGGCAGCAGCGCGATCGTCTGCGCGTTCAGAAAATGATGCGTCTCCGGCGTGTGCGGCGCGTGAAGGCTGAGGAACTGGCTGACGCGCAGCAAATCCAGCGGACTTTCGTGAAACACCGCATCTCCTGCAAGGTCCTGCGGAAGCGGATTCCGGTTGGAATAGTGAATCTTCATGCCAAACGCGCGCGCGCGTAACGCAACCGCTTGGCCTATTCGTCCCATCCCGAAGATGCCGAGCACTTTGCCTGTCGGCTGCCAGCCCAGCAGCTTGGCGGAACCCGTTTTCGCCCATGATCCGGTCCGCAGCAGTTGTTCCGCCTCGTAGGCACGGCGCGAAGCGCCCAGCAGCAACAGCATCGCCACGTCCGCCGTCGCGTCGGTCAGCACGCCGGGGGTGTTGGCGATCGGAATGTTCCTCGCCGCTGCCGCGCGCAGATCAATGTGATCGTAGCCAACCGAGAAGGTTGCGATCACTTTCACGGAAGCCGGAACGCGGCGAAAGAATTCTGCATCCAGTCTGTCCACCGGGCTGATAAAAAGCGCATCCGCTCCTTCCGCCGCGCGCAGCAACTCTTCGGAGCGGGTAGGCGAATTTGGAGGAACGCGGCGCGGCGTGAAATCGCGCTCGATGCGCGCTTCCACATCCTCGGTGAAATGCTCGGTCTGCACCAGAATAGGTTTGCTCATGTTTCGCTGCATGCCCTTCCGGCGTCGGCATGGCTCCTGCGAGGAAGGATTTTACCCGATTCGCAAGCAGAAGCCCGCACACGAAAGTGGAACGACGCAAAGGCCGGCCCAACAAGAAATTTGCAGTTAGAATTGCGGAAATTCAGCGCGAGGCGCGAGGAAATGAACTTTCAGGTACGGAAGGCGGCAGCAGCCGACGTTCCGCGGTTACGTGAAGTGATTGAGGCGTCCGTGCGCGGCCTCCAAGCTGGAGATTATTCGCCGGCACAGATCGAAGGCGCGCTGCAATCCGTCTATGGAGTGGATAGCCAGCTGATCGCGGATGGAACGTATTTTGCGGTGGAGGTTGCGGCGCCGGGCGCAACGACACCAGTGATCGTCGCCTGCGGCGGCTGGAGCAAGCGCAAGACTTTGTATGGAGGCGATCAATTTGCCGGGCGCGAAGACTCGTTGCTCGATCCGGCGCGAGACGCTGCGAAAATTCGAGCGTTTTTCGTTCACCCGGATTGGGCGCGCCGCGGCATCGGTACCTTGATCCTGGATGCGTGCGAGAATGCGGCTCGCGGCGCAGGTTTTACGCGCCTGGAAATGGGCGCAACGCTGAGCGGCGTAGCTTTCTATCGCGCGCAGGGTTATACCGCGCTTGAAAACCTAGAAGTTCGTCTGAGCAATGGAGAAATGTTGCCGATCGTAAGGATGGCCAAGGAAATCAAGCGAAAACGCTGAGCGGGTCGCCGGATTTCGGGGCGCGAAACTGATACGCCGCCAAAAAACTTCCTAATTTGCTGTGGGAACCAAATACTGGTTGAACCACTCCACCGAGCGCTCAATCACATCCCGCGAATGCGCGGGATTCGCGAAATGATGCCCTTCGTGCGGGTAGATCACCAGCTCGGTGGGCACGCCGAGAGTTTTCAACGCGTGCCAGAATTCGTAAGATTGCGGCGGCGGGCATTCGCCATCTCTATCGCCGACGATCACCAGAGTGGGCGTCGCGACTTTCTTGATAAACGTAATCGGCGACATTTTTGCATATAGTTCCGGGTCGTCGTAAACCGTCGCGCCCATGAATGGAATCATCCACTGGTCAATTTTGTTTTCGCCGTAATAGCTTAGGAAGTTGGCGAGGCCCGCCCCGGACACCGCGGCGCGGAACCGATTCGTCTGCGTAACGCCCCACATGGTCATGTATCCGCCGTAGCTCCAGCCCGTGATGCCGAGGCGCGAAGGGTCAATCGGCGCAACCTTAATGGCTTCGTCCACGCCCGCAAGAATGTCGCGGAAATCGCCATAACCAAAATCCTTCACGTTCGCTGCCGTGAATTTTTCACCCTGCCCGTAGCTGCCGCGCGGATTGGGTTGCAGCACGAAATACGCCTGCGAAGGCAAGGCCATCGCGTAATCCGAGCGCATCGGCCAGTAGGGCATGACGGCCCAGGAAGGTCCGCCGTGAACGCGCACCACCAGCGGATATTTTTTCGACGCATCGAAATCTTTAGGATACGTAAGCCATCCCTGCACCGTCCCGATATCCGTGGTCCAGTGCAAGCTCACGGATTTTCCCCAAGCCTGGCGCAGTCCGGAATTGCGATGGGTGATTTGTCGCCACTCGCCGATCGCACCCACCCAGACCTCCGCCGGCTGCGTGAATGATTGCCGGACGACGGCGGAGGACTTCCCATTGGCAGAGAGCGATATGCTGCAACCGAAGTCAGTGTCGGCGATGCGCTCCTCGCCACGCCAGAGTTCCACCACCTTATTGTCCGCCACGTCCAGCCGCGCGATGCCGGTGCCGCCGTCAACGATCCCGGCGAAAATGATGTTCGACGAATCGGCTGACCAGTTAAGGTTGAAGGCGCTAAATTTCATATCCGGAGTGAGGTTGCTCATTTCGCCGCCATCCGCGGCCACGGAATAAATATCGCCGCCGGCGATCGGTTCATCACTCATCAATCCACCAAGGAACGCGATCTTCCGTCCGTCAGGAGACCAGCGCGGCTGGGCGATCTGGCGGCCCGGTTTTTCGATCAGCGTCTTCATCGCGCCGGATGCCGCATCCACTGCCATCAAACTCGCGATGTACCAGTTGTCGTCGCCGCTGCCGTGCGCGGCCGTGACCACCAGTCGCTTGCCGTCGTGCGCCCAATCGAATTCATAGACGTACAGATCTGCCGGTGAGATTTGCCGCACGCGCGCGGTTGCGGCATCCACCAAAGTGAGCCGCTGCTCGTGCAAATCCTCGGACACGACGCCTTCGTCGGGTGTTTCCGCGACCAACGGCCCGGAAGCGCGCGTGGCGTTTTCGGTGAAGAGCATCGCGATAGCCTTACCGTCCGGCGACCACGCGGGCGCGGAAAGAAATCCCTTCAGGTGTGTGAGCTGCCTTGGCGCGTCGC
This sequence comes from uncultured Acidobacteriota bacterium, assembly GCA_963786205.1. Lineage (GTDB taxonomy): Bacteria > Acidobacteriota > Terriglobia > Acidiferrales > UBA7541 > Palsa-295. The sequence goes on along the minus strand of CAWAYG010000004.1, from coordinate 63,755 downwards.
CGTTCGCATCAACGATGAAAAGCTGCAGTTGGCCCGGCGAGCCGGCATCCGAAAGAAACGCGATGCGTTTGCTGTCCGCGGACCAAGCCAAATCGTGCTCTTCACGCGGAGTTTTACCGTCTCCCGCCGTGATTCGCTTCGCAACGGCGGCGGAATCCGTGGCCGCGATGTAGATAGCGGAGTTCGACGACGGTGTATTGTCTGGTCCAGGGAGCGATTCGACCCATGCCACATGTTTTCCATCGGGCGAGATCGCGGCCAGATGGAACGCACGGACGCCAAACATCGCGTGCATCGCATCGTCCAACGCCGGATTAGATTTCGGCTTCGCGGGAGTCTGTGCGGCAGCGGTCACGCACAGCAGAAGACAGCCCGCCCCAAGACCTGACCTCTTCATCCATGTCGCTTTCATTCTTTCTCCGAGGAAGCATTTTCGGTACCACGCGGCGAAACAGCACGGAACAAAATATAAACGGGCAGCCCGCTGGCTATCAGGACCAGCCCGGGCAGCGTCGTCGAAGTTCGGTAGCAAAGCAGGACCACAAGAATCACGCTCGCGCCCACGATGTACAGCGCCGGCACAACGGGATAACCGAACGTCTTGTACGGACGCTCCGCCAAAGGTTTCGTTCGACGCAAACGAAAGATTCCGATGATGGTGAGAATGTAAAAAATCAGAACGGCGGAGACGACGTAGTCCAGCAGATTGCTATAAAGGTTGCCGTATTTCCGGGTCAGCGGATCGTAAGTCCGCGGCAGAACCAGAAACGCGGCCCAAACTCCTTGCACGATCAGCGCAACTCCAGGGACGCCCGCGCGATTGAGAATTCCCGTACGCTTGAAGAACAGCCCGTCGCGCGCCATCGCGTAATAAGCTCGAGAACCCGTCAGCAACATTCCATTGATACAGCCAAATGTGGAAACCATGATGGCCAGAGCCATCAACGTGACGCCCAGTCCGGGAAATACCGCCTGCAGCGAGGCTGTAGCAACGCGATCGGATTCCGCGTGCTGGATCGCATGGAGCGGAAGCGTGAAAAGGTAAGCGAGATTTACCAGCAGATACAATCCAATCACCATTCCGCTGCCCAGCGCGAGCGACAGCGGAATGTTCCGGCGAGGATTCTTCACTTCGCCGGCTGTAAAGGTAATATTGTTCCAGGCGTCCGCCGCAAAGAGCGAGCCCACCTGCGAAACGCACAGCGCGACAAAAAGCCCATATCCGGTAGCGGCGCTGATTCCAGCGGCGATCGGAACGTATCCGCTGGGCGACCACATCGCGCTGAAGTTCGCATGAATCGCCGCGGCGTTGCGCCCAAACAAAATGCCGGCAACGATCAGCCCGGCAAGCGCCGCAATCTTGCTCGTGGTGAAGACATTTTGAATCACCTTGCCATAATTCAGGCCGCGCGTATTGCTCCATGTGAGCAACAGTATGACGAGCACAGCCACCAACTGCGCGGTCGAAAGGGAAATCGCGTAACCGGATGTCGCGTGCACGGGTTCGATAATGTAGTGAGATTCTCCGATCGTCGGCCACAACACGCCGAGAAACCGCGCAAAACCAATCGCGACGGCCGCAACAGTTCCCGTCTGAATGATGAGAAAAAGCGTCCAGCCGTACAGGAATCCCAGAGTCGGCGAAAATGATTCACGCAGATACACATACTGGCCGCCCGCCTGTGGCATCATGGATGCCAGCTCGCCGTAGGAAAGCGCCGCGGTAATGGTGAGGACGCCAGCGATAACCCACGAGAGCAGCAGCCACCCGGAACTTCCAAGCTGCCTCGACATATCAGCGGAGACAATGAAAATGGCCGAGCCGATCATGGACCCGGCCACGATCATAGTGCTGTCAAACAACCCCAGGCCGCGGCTGAACCTGTGCGCGCTTACTTCCTGAAGATCGGCCGGATCCTTGCGATCAGACGTAACATTCCTCCCGCGCTCAGAGCCGCCGCTGAAATCCTCGCGACAAATTAATAGTTCGAGGCCGCCGAGCCCACGAATCGTCCTGATGATAGGCTATTGTCAATGCCGCTCGGTGGATTTTTTCAGGGAGCGTTTGTCCAAATGCTGAGCGGGTGCTCTCCAGTTTTCTTCGCTACTTTGAGTTCGCGGCCTCAAGCTGCACAGTATGCAGCAGCCCATCCAGATCGGAGCGTGAAAGATAACGGCCGTTGATTACTACGCTGCGAATCTTGCGAGTGTTGCTGATGGAATCGAGCGGATTCGCGTCCAGCAGCACCAGATCGGCGCGCTTGCCCTTCTCGATCGTGCCGGTATCCGAAAGTGCCAGGTACACGCCGGCGTTGCGCGTTGCTGTCTGCAACGTTTCCATCGGAGACAAACCGGATTTCGCGATCAGCTCCAGTTCACTATGCAGGCTGAATCCAGGATAGACGCGCACTCCGGCCGCCGTGTCGGTTCCTGCGAGAATCGGCACGCCTGCGCGATGCATTTCGCCCAACATTTTGAATTCCGCCTGCACGAATGCTTCGCGATCCGCCACCGGATCGGTGGACCAACTTTTCAAAATATCGCGCGTAAACATCGGCCATGTACGCTCTCTCCAAGCAGCCGGAGCGTACTTCGCGAGCGGATCGGGTCCAGAGTTCGTTTGCTCGATGAGCCATTCGCCTTGCTCCCAATAGAGCGTAGGCACCTGCCACGTCTGATTCTTTAAGAACAACGCGATGAGCGCTTTCGCTTTGGCCGGATCATACGTGGACAAAAACCGTCCGCGGCCGGGTCCGCGGGGCTTGGACATTAATTCGGCCTCAGCCGAAGAGCAACCCTCGAACACGCCAGTGAGGTGCTCGATGCTTTTTTGCCCGGCGTTGGAAGCCTCGACGGCGCGAACCGCGTCCGGCACATGGCCGGCGAATACGATGCCCTGCTTTTTTGCTTCGTCCGCCGCCGCGAAATATCCATCGCGCGGTACCAGCGATTGAATCTTGATGAAGTCCGCGCCATTGGCTTTCAGCTCGTCCACGATCCTTCGCCCGTCCGAGGCGTCCTTCACCGGCGCCGAACTTGGAAACGCCGGAACCGGACCGTCGAGCATGGGACCTGCGATAACCATCCGCGGCCCAAGCAAATCGCCGGACGCAATACGCGAGCGCCATTTCTTCAGCGGTTCCAGATCCCCGCCCATGTCGCGCACTCCTGTGATTCCATTTGCCACTAACAGCAACGGAATCACTTTCTCGTCTTCCGGAATCCAATCGCCGAAAATCTCATGCACGTGCATGTCCCACAGACCCGGAATCAGATACTTGCCACGCGCCTCCACCACCCGCGCGTTTTTCGGAACGCTGACGCTGGCGCTCGTTCCAATCTCGACAATGCGCCGGTCTGCGACGAGTACGGTCATGTCCGGCTGGGCAGGCGAGCCCGTGGCATCAATCAAGGTGGCATGCACGAAAACCAGAGTTTCATCCGGAGGAACCGCTGCGACCAACACAGCCGCGATGATCGTGAGCGCCAAAAGCAAACCAACATTTCGCATTTTCATAAACACCGCACTTGGCACACAGAGCGAGTGGCGCATAATACCCAACGCCTAAGATTCTGGAAAGGTTTTTCGGCAGGAAGCCGCGATTTCAGCGAAATACAGAAGGGGAAGTCGGTAATTTATCTAGATTGTTTGGCGAAAATCTACAGAACGGTCGAGACCGCGGTTCCGGCTGCGGCAAACACTGAAGACATCTCCGCTCGCGCGAGTGGAAGGAAGCGCTCCACAACCCGCGCATCGAACTGAGTCCCGCTCGCTTGCAACAAACGTCGTTCGGCTTCCTCGAACGGCAGGCCCTGGCGGTAGGGCCGCGAAGAAACCATCGCGTCGAAGGCGTCAATCACGGAGACGATGCGCGAACCAATCGGGATTTCCTCGCCCTTCAATCCACCCGGATAACCTTTGCCATCGTAGCTTTCGTGGTGATGAAGAATGATCAAGCTGGCGCGCTCCATTCCCGGCACTTGCCGCAATACGGCCCAGCCGTACTCGGGATGCTTCTTCATCAGCTGATATTCTTCAGCCGTTAGTTTTGCGGGTTTGTTCAAGATGGCGTCGGAGATGCCGATCTTCCCGATGTCGTGCAGTAGCGCTGCAACTTCGATATCGCCCAAATAGCTTTGATCCAGCCCGAGCTCGCCTGCAACATGCAACGCCCATTCCGCCAGGCGCGTGCTGTGAACTCCTGTATTCAAGTCCTTCAAGTCCAGCAGCTGATTGAATGCGCAGATCAAAGAGCTGCGCAACGCGCCGATCTGTTCCTCCATTTGCTTCACGCGAATGCCAGCGCAAGCCCAGGGCGCCCCGATTTTCTCGGTGGCGCTTCTGGAAAAGATCGCGTGCTCGGCGGCTTCACCGATTCGAGGAATCGGATTCAAGCCGCCGGCTGCTTGCATATCGTTCGCTGGCATTGCAATTTGCATCATTTATTTTACTGGAGCAAGCCCAGGATGGGATTGTAGGCGGACAGAGAGCCGTAGACATCCAGCCGTCCATTGCCCATGTTCGGGCCGATCCACTTCGCGTGAGCAATTGCCCAAGCAGCCTGATTTTCACTCGAGCTGGATTGCATGTTAACCAGCAAGGACGCGGTTCCGGCAACCATCGGCGAACTGAACGACGTTCCCCAACCCGCGGCATAAGTCGCGAATGGATACGTAGTGATGACGCCTTCACCGGGCGCTGCGACCCATACGATCTGGTTTCCGTAATTTGAAAACGTCGAGCGCTGGTCTTGATTGTTCGTCGAGGCGACGCCCATCACGTTTTGTAATCCGGCCGGATAAACCATTTCCTGCTCACCGTCATTACCGGAGGAAGCCGCGAGAATCACATTCTGGCTGTTCGCATAGTTGATCGCGGTTCCCAATTCGGTCGAACTCGTCGTCAAGTCGAAGCTCATGTTGATGACGTTCGCATGGTTCTGCACGGCGTAGTAAATCGCCGCCAGGATATTCGAGAGTGATCCGTTTCCGTTCGCGCTGAAGGCTTTCAGTGGCAGCAGTTTGGCCGTCGGCGCCACCAGGTGAATTACGCCCATCACCATCGTGCCGTGCCCAAACGCCGCATACTGCGATCCGTCCAGCATGGCGGCCGTGTGCTGATCGAGCATCGCCGCCGTGTGTTGATTTACGTACGCAGCGGCGCAAGTCTCACAAGGCGGCGGCGCGGACATGGATATATCGTTCAGTTCCGATCCGCCCGGCTGGTTCCGCGTAAAGTCATAACCCGCGAGCAGCACACCCTGCAGCGCTGGATGGTTGGGGTCAACGCCCGTATCGATGTCCGCAACAATTCCCGAGCCGCTGACATTGAAAACGCTGTGCGCCTGAGCGACGCGAATAATTTGCGCCGCCGGCTGATTCACATAGCCGTGCGTAACCGAAGTCCCGTAGTAGTTGACCGGAGTGGTGTCCCACAAACCCTGGGGAGCTGTGGATGCGGTGGCCTGGTTATTTTCGTTCGGCGGAATCATCAGAGTCTGATCGGGTTCGGCATCGAGAATTCCGGTCACCAGTTTCAGCACGTCCGCTAGCAGTTGCGCCAGCAAACCCTGCTGCGCTGGCCGCACCAGGAACAGTTGGTTGGCGTTCCCATCGAGGTTGCGGACTACCGTGCATCCGTTTGACAAGCAAGCGTTCTGCAGTCCCGCACGGCCCAAAGTCGTCCGGACGATAACGCCCTGTTGCTGATTCTGACCGGTCAACACATCACTGACGGTCGTCAACAGGCCGCCCAAGAGCCCTTGAGCGCTGGCTGGCTGGCCCCAGAATCCCAGCGTTAGAAGTATAGAAAGTCCGATTAGACGCCTCATGATTGCCCGTGCTCCTTTTAAGTGTCGGCCAGTAGTCCAATTGCCCGGAAGCTGTGTCCGTTCCATTTTGTTCGGACGACTAACTCCCAGCAATGGTACAAAAGGCTACTTTCCGCACTCACCGCATCAATCTTTAGTTCTAGTACTGTTTTTTCTTGACTCTCGAACTCTTCCTAACGATATTAGTTTCAGCTACATGCGTGGGCATCTCCCTTGTGGTGAATCTAGGTTCCACGAGCGGGATGCTCACCTCTTTTCCGTCGGACAGCTGTACAACGAGTCGAAAACTCTCTGCCAACTCGCACTCAATCTGGAATTCGCCAAACTCGCTGGTCACCGCTTCAGCCAACATTTTTCGGCCCGTGAATAAGCTAACCGGCGCCGCTTCCAGGCGTTCGTCGGGGTCCGCGGAGTTCAGCACTTGGCCAATCAGAACCACCTTTTCTGAGTCCATTTGCGGCTCGATCCGAACATCGATCCGGTAGTCGCCAACGCCGTAAAGCAATTGTTGTGAAGCACTTTCGGCCGAACGCACCCCGGCCAATAGAGGGCCGCGGAAGCTATCGAACAGCAAGGTTGCAATTTCCGATTTCGCGTGACGCAGCTGGCTAGACGACCGGGCAGCGAAGGTGGCGTTCACGGTACGCACCGTGCCCTCAGGCGGCGCATAGACCGATTCGCGTCGTGCAACTTGCTGCAAACGCTGCCACATGCGCAGCTCTTTCGAGCACGCCGTGCAACCGGTCTGTAAGTGGCTTTGCATCTTTACCTTTTCATCCTCGTCAATTACGTTCCGTGCAAAATCAACCCACTTTTCCAATGAATAATGTCGCATCTCAACCCCCCGAATTTGATCTCCCAACCTCGCCCAAATAACTGCCCCACCGCTTACTACCACCACCAACTCATAAGGGTGGGCACCTGCTCAAAAAATATAGGGGGCATCAAAAAAAGTTGCTGGATTCAGACGGGGGAAACCTTGCCAATTAGAGTAAAGGGAGCCCAGTGGTAGGGGTGAGGATAGCGTTCGCGCAACTCGATCATCGCTCCCCGCAGCGCGGCGGCCTTACCTACCCCGTCCTGGAAGCGCCGGTAGAAAATGGCCATAAAATCCGCGGTGCTCTCGTCGTGAACGTCCCACAGCGTCAGCAGCAGGGAGTGTGCTCCGGCATAGAGGAGTCCGCGTATCAGGCCGAGCAACTCGTCTCCAGGAGTAACGACGTTTATTCCCGTAGCGCAACCGCTCAAGGTCACCAATTCAGCGTCGAGCTTGAGCTGATAGAGATCGTAAAGATTCAAATACGCGTCGCCCAACCGAATACCCGAGAACATCGGATTGTCCTGCCGGAATTTGCCATGCGTCGCAATGTGAATGAGCCGGCTTTGCGAACCCTTCTCGCGCAACAGCTGCTGGTTTGCTTGCGCACCAACAAATAATTCCGCATCCGGCGCCATTTCCGCCACGGCGCGAACTTCTTCCAGAATCAAAGGCGCCCGCGCATCAGGAATTCCCAACACCAGGGACGGGCCACTCGCGTGCGCAGGCTTTTCCTGGCAGTGTGCAAAAATACTGGCGCTCGGCGCATAAGAGATCGTGAAGGAATCGATCAGATATCCTGTGTCGTCCATCAAAGCGTGGAAGGGAAGATAATGCAGCACGCCGTGTGGCACGATAATCAGGTGTCGCGCGGAAATGTGCGCGCGAACCGGCGCCAATACCTCTTCGTAAAGCTGGCGCAAGTGCGCTTGCACCACGCCCAACATTGATTTTTCAAACGTCCGCGCATATTCCGCGCCCAGCTTGAATTTCGAAATCTGGAAATGCAGCATGCGCAGCAGGTTGGTCACCCGCGACATTGGCGTCAGCGGCACGATCTTCAGCCCGTCGTGCGTCACTATCGCAGCAATGAACTCGTCCTTCAGGCTGAAATATTCCACGAGCACGGCTTCCGCAGGCATGCACGCGCGAATCGTGGCCAGCGACCTGATCGCCGGTCCGTGGGTCGCGCCCTCTGACTGCGGCATTTCCCGCAGTGCATGCAATAGCTCGTTTTCGTGCGCCAGAGCCTCTTTCTGCAGCTTCGCTATGCGCTCCGGCGACGGCTCTTCCGCGCGCAACTGCTCAATTTCAATACGCCGGTAATACCAGTTGAGTTCCTCGCGCATTTCGCGGATGTGGCGCACCAGTTCGCTCTGGCCCGTGTCCGCGGGCCTGATCGCCGGACCCGATCGCATCAGAAGTTCCGCCAGGCTGCGCGACTTCGCCATTTCGATATAGCCGAACGACTCCTCCGCTCCATTCGGCCGTTCCGCGCGTATCAGGCAAAGTTCGACCAGATTCTCGTAAACTTCCAGGCGATTCTTCATGAACGCGATCTTCAGTTCTTCGCCATGCAAACTGCTGCGCAAAGTCTCCAGAGACTGGCGCGCCTTCTGGTACGAATCGTATGCGCCGGAAAGGTCCCCGGAAGCCTGCTGAATCTGCCCCATCAAGAAATGCGCCTGATAGTGCAGCACCGGAGCTTCCAAATGCGCCAGACGTTCGATCGCGCGAGAAGCCTCCGCTTGCGCGGCCTCCAGCTCTCCGGTTCGCACAGAAAGCCGTGCGAGCAGCAAGTGGCAAAGGACGGCTTTGTTGGGCAGGAAAGAGCCATCAAAAAATGTCGCCGCGCCTGCACACAGTCGTCGCGCTTCAAACAACCGGCCTTCATTGAAAAGAACCACGGCTTGGTACAGATCCATCAGCCACGGCCACACCAGGTTTTTTTCGCTTACAAATTTCGCGCGCGCCTGCGCAAACAATTCCAGCGAACCTAGCGCTTTTCCCAGCTGGCTGGAAGCCATGGCTTCATAGGCCTGGCATTTCGCTTCTTCGTACCCCATTCCCAGTTTCTGGAAACGCAAATATCCTTCGTGCGCCGTTTCCTTGGCTTCGCTGCTCAGATTTAATTCCAGGTAAATTTCCGAAAGGTCCAGGTAGCAGAGCGCTAGCACGTGCGCATCCCCATTTTTCTCGCACTCTTCGCGCGTCGCGCGCAGCATCTCGATTGCCCGGCTGTATTCGCCGCGGAGATAATAAAGGTAGGCAATGTTGTAATCGCTTTGCGTCACCAGTAGCGTCATGCCATGGCTCACGCACATTTCCCTGGCGCGCTGGTAAGTCGCGAGCGCGCGCGGAAAATCATTCAGCGTAATCAGGCACACTGCCATGTTGTAGAGCGCGACGGCCAGCCCCTCGGAATCGCGAAATGGCAGCAGCATCTCGTAGGCGCGCTCATAGCACGCCAGCCCTTCCTCGAAACGGTCTTGGCGGTGGTAAATATTTCCGAGATTGATCTCCACGTGCGCCCAGCGTTTGTCGTCGCCCAATTGCTGGAAGATTTTCTTGGCGTCTTCAGCGACTGCAAATGCTTCGTCGTATTTTCCCAGCAGAATAAAGGGCTGAATCGAGGGAATCAGCGTGCGCGCTTCTTCCTCCGCATTTCCAATTTCGCGAAAGATGCGCAAAGCTTCGGCGTGAAAATCCAGCGCCTGCTGATTTTCCCCTAGCATGTAGAGAGCGTTGGCTTTTGAGCGCAAACTTCGCCCCAGCGCCTCTTCATTGCGCAATTGTCGCGCGATCGCCACGGTCGTTTCCGCAAGAGCAAGTGCCTCGCGCGCGTTTTCGCGCAATTTGCCGCGCACCACATCATTCAGTTGCTGCACCACGGCGTCTTTCAACAAGCGCGGATGTGCCGCAATGAAGTTGCTGCGATTGGATTCCGTCGCGAGATTCGCCAGCTCGCGCAGCAGCTTCTCCGAAAGCGGATCCTTCTTGTTTTCCGGCTTCACGCGAATCCCGTTTCCAGCAAGCGTTTGCGCAGCCGCTCCAGGCACCGTTGCCGGATGAACCCGATCGAACCCACCGCAATTCCCAGCGTCGCGGCGATTTCCTGATACGGCCGCACCGGCTCGTCATAGAAAAGCATCTGCACCAGTTGCCGGCAGCGCGGCGGTAGCTCAGCCATCGCCTGGCGCAAACTCTGCTCGTCTTCCGCCTCTCGCAAAATCCCCTCCGCGCGCGCGGGAGTGCTCTTCTCGAATTCCTTGGCAGCCGGATCCAGAACTTCCGTCCGCTGCTGTTGCTGTTTCCGGTGAAAGCATTTGTGGGCGGTGACCTGCATGATCCATTTCGGCAGCGCCTTCACTTTGCGCAATTTAGGCAGTTCGGACAAAAGCTCCAGGCACACCGCCTGAAAAATATCCGTCGAGTCTTCTGTGGAGAAGCCATATTTTACGGGAATCGAAAAGATGAGGTTCTTGTACTTGAAGATCAGCGCGCGCCAGGCTTCTTCACTGCCCCCGATGCATTCGCGCACCAGCCGCGCGTCCGGCCACGCAGCGCGCGCGTCATCGAGCGCCGGCGTTTTTCGGGCAGCGTTGCGGCTCAGGCTCGCCATTTATTGTACGTAAAGCTGTTCGATATTCCACAGCGCGTAAGGAACCAAAATGGCCGGGCGAAAATTGCCCACGCGATTGGCCGCGCCCACGAGTATATTGGGGCTCACCAGGCAAATCACCGGCAGGTCGTCAGCCACGATTTCCTGTACACGGTCGTACAGACTCTTGCGCTTCGCGTAGTCTAAAGTGACGAGCTGCTGCTGCATTAGGCGATCCATCTCGGCTTCCCATGGCGTCGCCGGCTTCTCCTGGCGCGGATGCCACAGGTGAGTTTCGCCGCTCGATAGCCACACATTCATCTCCGAAGTTGGATCGGCATCGCCGCTCACCAATCCCATCACCGTCGCCTCATAGTTGTACGTATTGGTCAGCCTGTCCACCATCGCGCGAAATTCCAGTGGAACCACCTGTACCGTCATTCCCAATTGGCTCAAATCATCTTGCACAATCGTCGCGATCTTCGTCCGTTGCGCGTTCGAGGAACTCGTCAAGATCGAGAATTCTACGTGATCGCTGTGCGCATCCATCAGTGCGCCATCGCTCTTCCACGAAAAACCCGCGGCCTGCAGTAATTGCCGCGCGCGCTCCAGCGATCGCGCCGGACGCGCAATCTTGTCGTCCAGCCACAATTTGTTTCCCGGCGTCACCTGATCCCAGATCGGCGTCGCGCGCCCGCTATAAACCAGGCGCACGATCCCTTCGCGGTCAATCGCCGCCGAAACAGCCTGCCGGAACCGCACGTCCTGAAACCAAGCCTGCTTTTTGGAAATCTCCGGAAGCCCTTTCGCAGCCAGGTCGTTCAGATTGAAAAACAAAAAATTGTATTCGAGCCCCGCTCCCAGATCGTCCAGATGGTAGCCTTTCGTCGATTGTTGCTTTTGCAGCACGGCGAAATTCTCCGCGCTGAATCGGCTGAGCACATCTGTGTCACCGGACTGGAAGCGAATCACCTGTGCGTCTTCGCTGGGAACAAATAGAAACACAACTTCGTTCAGATACGGCAGTTGGTTTCCAGCGCGGTCCGCCTTCCAATAATATGGATTGCGCTCCAGCACCACGCGTTGCCCGGCCACATATTCCTTCAAACGAAATGGTCCGAGCCCGGCGAATTGGCCCGGCGGCATGGAAAGACTCCACGCCTGAGCAAGCCCGCCAGCCCGGTAGCCGCTCTCCAGAAGGTGCCGTGGTAAAATAGCGATGCTATCGAACAATCGCTCGGCGGCGGCATAAGGCTGCGCCAGTTCAAAACGGACGGCGAAGTCATTCACCTTCACGACCGTAATAGGCTTTCCGCCGACCACCAGCAGGTCTCGCTGCGAAGAATCAACTTTTTCGTCGAGGTAAACCTGAAAACTAAATATCACATCGTCCGCGCTGAATGGTTCACCATCGGAAAAGCGCACTCCACGGCGCAGTTGCAGCGTATATTGCCGCCCGTCGCGCGAGACGCTCCACGATTTTGCCAGCGCAGATTCAGTCTTCAGCGACGCGCGATTAATATGAATTAAATCAGCGGTCAGGCAACGAATCACATCGCGCGAAGGCTCATCCAACGCAAGTGCTGGATTCAGCGTTTTTGGTTCCGATCGTAAAGCAACCACGAGGCGTCCGCCCGCATGGCCTGCAGCACCCTCGGCAATCATCCGCTCTTCGCCTGCCTGCGAGTTGAAACCACGCGCGACAGAGCAGGCGCATGAAATCGCCACGATCAGAACAAGGCACGCACGCGATAGCCGATTTCTCCCCATGCATCCACTCTTAGCAGAGATTTCCCAGTTTTTACAGCGGCACGGTCTTGTGAAGTTCCTGCAGAGCATCGGCGGCGGCGTAGAAAACCACAAAGAAGGGAATGATCAGCAGCGCAGGCAAGAACATCCACCAGTACGAAGAAAGAACCGAATACTGCTGCAGAGAAGTTAGCAGTGCGCCCCAGCTGGGCATCGGCTCGCCAACACCCAGCCCCAGAAAAGTCAGCGTCACCTCGGCGAGCACATACTGAGGAATCAGCAGCGTGATCTGCGTAAGCAGCACCGCATAGGTTTGCGGCAGCACGTGCCGTCGCAACAGGTATGCGTCGGAAGCTCCCATCCCGCGCGCCGCGAGCACGAAATTGCGTTCCTTCGCGCTGAGCACCACGCCGCGAATCAACCGCGCGGGGCGCGTCCAGCCGATAAGCCCCATCACCGAAATGAGCAGCAGAAAAACTTGCCATTGCGAAATGTGCAGGGGCAGAGCAGCGCGCACCGCGAATAACAAGTAGAGCCAGGGCAAAGCGAGAAACAGCTCTCCTCCGCGCATCAGAATTTCAGCAATCCACCCGCCGTAATATCCGGCGATTCCGCCTGCAAGTACTCCGATGGCTACAGAAAAAATGGCGGCAATCAATCCAGCCAGCAGGGAAATCTGGCCTCCGAAGAGAAATCTTGAAAACTGATCGCGGCCATAACCGTCAGAGCCCATCAGGAATATTCGCGCGGGCTTCTCCACACCGAACAAGTGCACTCGCGACGTAAATAGGCCGGCGATTTTGTAAGGAGCGCCGCGAACGAACCATCGTAGCGGATAAGGCTGATCCGAATCCGCGGCAGCACCCACAGGGATTTGGCTCGAATCGCGCGGGCCATAAACGAACGGACGAGCATGTAATCTCCCACTGGCGTCTACAAAATGGATTGCAGTTGGCGGCGCGAACGGTGTGTCGCGATCTTGCTCCGCGAAATCATACGGAGCAAAAAAGCCGGCGAACAGCACGACGCCACAGAACGCCGCCAGCGCGACGGCCGCCCACACGAGTTTTTGCCGTTGCGTCAGCACGTCAGTCCATCCGAATCCGCGGATCCGTCACAAAAAGTAATGCATCCGCGACGAGGTTTCCCGCCACCAGGAAAACTGACGAGAGCATCACGGCGCCGACGACCACGTAAACATCTTTCGCAAGAATTGCATCCACCAGGAACGGCCCAATTCCCGGCCAGCTCAATACGACTTCCACAAGCAATGAAGCGCTCAACATCCCAGCGATCGAATACCCGAAAAGAGTGATCAGTGGATTGGCGGCAACCGGTAACGCATAACGTAGCAGCACGCGGCGTTCAGAAATCCCATGAGCGCGCGCAGCACGCACGAAGGGAGCTTCCAGCACTTCGATCATCGCCGAGCGGACGTGCCGGACCAGCGGCGGCAGCGTCGCGAGCACCAGCCCGAGAGCAGGCAGAAAAAGATGAGCCGCAAGGTCCTTCATTTTGCCGCCGATGCTCAAATCTTCGAACCCCGCGGACATCATTCCCCCCGTCGGAAACCATCCCGTGCGCACAGCCACTAGCAATAGCGCGAGAAACAAAACCAGGTCCGGCACAGTCAGCAGCGAAGAGGTCACAATTCCGCCGGCACGGTCGCCCCATCTTCCACGCCGCGCCGCGCTCCACATCCCGAAGGGAATCGCGAGCAACCACGCAACCAGCAGCGCCGTCCCGGTTAAGAGCAGAGTATTTCGCGCGCGCACCGCCAAAAGCGGCGCGACCGGAGTGCCGTACGCGAAAGAAATTCCGAAGTCCCCGCGAAAAGCAGATTGCAGCCAGTGTTCATAGCGAATAGGAAACGGTTTATCGAGGCCATATTGGGAGCGCAGCGCGGCAACAGTATGTGCCGAGACTTGCGGATTCAAGCGAATCGGAGTGAAGAAATCCCCCGGCGCCAGCTGCAGAATCCCAAACGAAAAAACCGAAATTCCGAAGAGCAGCAGCACGGAGTGCGCCAGCCTTCGCGCAAGGTATCTCATCGCGGGCCTATGCCGACCGCTCGAGCAGGATAGATTCCACGGAGCGCACGCTGGCGAGAAGTTCCTTAGTGTAAGAATGCTCGGGTGAAGCAAATAGATTGCGCGTGCTCTGCCAGTCCACGACCCTGCCCTGGTACATCACCGCAACTTCATCGGCAAACTCAGACACCAAACGCAAATCGTGCGAGATGTGCAGGAAGCTCAGCGAATGCGCAGCCTGCAGCTCCTCCAGCAGCTTCAAGATCAAAGCCTGGTTCGCTGCATCAAGATTCGATAGCGCCTCGTCCAGAATCAGCAACCGTGGGCCAAGCGCCAGCGCTCTGGCGATCCCAAGCCGCTGGCGTTGACCGCCGCTGAACTCGAGCGGCCGTTTGCGCTCCCATGCAAGGTTCAGGCCCACTTGCTCCATCAATTGCAATGCTCTCTCGCGTCGCTGCGGTTTCGTCCCCTCACGCTGAATCAGCAGTGGTTCCGCAATGATCTCGCAGGCAGTCAATCGGGGATTCAGCGCGGACGATGGATCCTGAAAAATCATCTGAACTTCGCGCCTCATGGCAAAAAGTTCTTTCCCACTGAGCGCCAGTAAATTCTTTCCTGAAAGCTCGATCGTCCCCGTGCTCGGACGCTCCAGCAACGCGATACACCGCGCCAGGCTTGACTTCCCCGCGCCAGACTCTCCCACCACAGCCAGCGTCTTACCCGAAAAAATCGTCAGCGAAACGTCCTGAAACGCGTTGACGGTAATCTTCTTGCGCGAAAAACACCGCCGTTGCACGTACTCTTTGCCTAAGCCGGAGACGCGCAAGAGCGGCTCGAATTCACTGGTGTTCGAATAAGGCCGCGGGCTCATCCTCTGCCCCCGTCGTTCTCGCATTGCGAAACGCATATCATCTAAGTAACCATCTCGAAATCCACGTCTCCAGCAACGCCCACGTGCGCCGAGGTTCGCAGCATCGCCTGCGTACACGCATGCGCAGGATTCCGGTAGAGTTGCGCGAACGGTCCCTGCTCCACGATCTGGCCACTCGCCATCACCATCAAACGGTCCGCAAGGCTCGCCTGCACTTCCGGCGCGTGGCTGATCAGTAAAATCGAAATGCGCAATTCCCGTTGCAACTCCCCCAACAGAGCCAAAATTTCGCCCTGGCTCCGCGCATCGAGCGCGGCCGCCGGCTCGTCGGCAATCAGCAAAGCCGGTTTACACGCCAGAGCCTGCGCCAGCACCACGCGTTGCCGCTGCCCTCCGCTCAATTGGTGCGGATACGCCGAAGAGATTCGCCGCACGTCAGAAAAGCCAACGCGCGCAAGGGCCAATTCCGCATCCGCGCGGCAGCGCTCCCAGGCAAAATCGTTGTGCGCGTGAATCACTTCCGCCACCTGATCCCTTATTTTCATTACCGGGCTCAGCGCCAGCTCAGGTTCCTGGAACGCCAGCGAGATTCCCGCTCCGCGAATTGCGCGAAGCGCACGCACGTCCTTCGCGAGCAACTCTTCCCCACGAAACTGGATCGACCCCGAGACGTGAGCCCCTTCCAGCGAAAGCAATCCGAGCAGGGCAAGAGCAATACTGGTCTTTCCGCATCCCGACTCTCCCATCAACCCCAATACTTCACCCTCGCCGATTTCGAAGCTCACATTCTGCACGGCGTGGTGCTGGCACGCGACCGTTCCGCGATAGGAGACGTTCAGGTCTTTTACTCGCAGCAAAACTTGCATTGATTCCTTCTCGCCGAATTTTCGCGCGCAGAAAATGGCGGTGACCGCGAGGCTGAACGGGTGGAGCGAAAGCGTATCCGGCCAGACCCCTGCCCCAGTCTCGGTAGCCGAGACCTTTCGCAACCTCAGTTATTAAGGTAGGGATACACCGCGCAGGTGTCGATGGGCCACTGGTCGCGAATGACCCTCTAAGTTACTGGTACTAAAGTACTAAGACGGCACAAGCCCCTGAAAAATAGACGCTCGTGCCGTCAAAACCGAAGCGCGCATTCACGACTGTTCGCAAGAGAGACCCTCGTAGGTCCAGCCAGGTGTCCCGCCATTTTCACATCGTGCACAGCGACGACCGCCTCACCGTCTGTCGGCAGCCGCTGCCTTCTCCGGGCAGGCGAACACCCCATCAATAAGGATAGAATCCAACTCTTGCTTACGTTCGAATGTTTTGGAGGTTCATCAATGGCCGCGAATTTTCGGCAAGCGCTTGTCGTGCTCGTCTTGATTTTGCAAGTATCGTTGCCGCTCGATACTTCTGCGCAGCAGCCGCCGGTGGGTCCGCCTGCACCGTTACAACTTACGCTGAAACAAGCCGTGCAGCTCTCGCTCAAACAAAATCCGCAGCGCGTCATCGCTCAACTTCTCGTTTCCGAAAGCGACCGCAATAGTCAGATCGCTCGCTCGGCGTTGCTTCCCCACGCAGAGATCGAGGCGCAAGGCTACATAAACCAATACAACGTTCAAAGCATCGAGCGTGCACCGAAGCGCGGAGGGCTCGGTCCCTATCAGATAATCCAAGCCGGCCCTGCGTTTTCGCAAACCATCCTGGACTTTCAGAAAATTCGCGCGTACCAGATCGGCCGCGAAGGCACGCAGCAAGCTCGTGCCGATGAAAAGACCGCGCGCGAAATTGTGGTAAACGCCGTCGTGGACCAATACCTCCTGATTCTCAACGCTCTGGCCACGCGCGACGCCGCGAAGGCCCGAGTCGCGCTCGCCCAGCGCCTCTACGAGCAGGCCGGGGAACTGCAGAAAACAGGCATCGGTTTGAGTATTGACACGGTCCGCGCCAACGTCGAATTGCAGAACGAACGCCAAAATCTGATCGACGCCGAAACGCTGACGCACACCACCAGGTACGGCTTGGCCGCACTCCTCGATCTGCCTCGCGACCAGGATCTTGAAGTCACCGACCGCCTCGATTTCTACGACCTTCCGGCGCTCGACAAACAAGTGCTGCTCGATCAGGCATTAACGGCCCGCCCGGAGATCCACTCCTTGAATTCGCAGCAACGCATCGCCAAACTCACGACGGATGCGGCGGGCGAGCAGCGCCTTCCGCAACTGGATTTCGCCGGATTCTGGTTTTATCAGGGATCCCGCTTCAACAATGGCATCCCAGCTTACAACTATGCGCTCTCTCTGGGATTTCCACTTTTCACCGGTGGCCGCATCCGCGCCGAAGAAGCGCGCGCCAAGCTCGAAGAACAGCACGTCGCGGAAACTCGCCGCCAGCTGGAAGCGCAAATCGTAAATGAAGTAAAATCCGCTCTCGATGAACTCACGGCCGCGCGCAATTCCGTGGACGTCGCCAATCTGGGCTTTCAGCTGGCCCAGGAGGAAGTAGCCCAAGCACAGCGTCGCTTTGCAGCCGGTGTCACCACCAACGTCGAAGTCATCACCGCGCAGGATGAGCTGGCTCGCGCCAGTGACAACCAAATCGGCGCCCTGTATCAATTCAATCTGTCTCGCGCGTCGCTCGCACGCGCCACGGGCCAGATCGAAGCAATGTACTCGAAGTAAAAGGTGAACTAGATCATGAGCTCCACGCCTCCTACGCCAACGCCGCAACCCAGCGCCGCCGTGCCTGCTGGCGCGCCGCAGATCCCGCAGCAATCCTTCTCCTTGCGGCACTGGTTTCAAAATCTGCACCCCATCGTGAAGGGCGCATTCGTCGTCGTCCTCATCCTGCTCGCAGTCGTGTGGTACATTTTTACCGGTCGCGTCACCACCGACGACGCCCAAGTCGATTGCCACATCACCGCCGTCGCTCCCCAGGTTCCCGGCTACGTCGTGGATTTGCTCATCAACGACAATACTCCGGTCAAGGTAGGCGACCTCTTGGTGCAAGTCGATCCCCGCGAATATGAAGCCGAAGTGGAACAGGCCAAAGCCAATCTCGATTTCGCCGAAGCCCAAGCAAATTCCGCCAAAATTCAAATCGGCTTGACGCGCGAGACCACCACCCACAGCACCAGCGGCGCTTCCGCGCAGAAAGATTCAGACGCCGCTGATTACCTCAGCTCCCAGGCGCAACTCGAACAAACCGCCACCGCCAATCTTCAAGTCGCTGAGGCCAACGTCGCCGCCAAACAAGCCACCAACGAACGCGCCCAAGCCGATCTCGCCCGCTACACTCCACTGCTCTCCACCGACGACGTATCCAAATATCAATTCGATGCCGTCGAAGCTACCGCGCGCGTCGCGAAAAGTGATCTCGCCGCGGCCCAGCAACAACTTTCTGCCGCGCAACAAGCGGTGGTGATTGCCCGCGCCAACACGCATGCCGCGCAGGCCCGCGTGTCGCGCTCCCTATCTCAATTCATGGAAACGAAGGCGCGCGAGCAACAAGTCCCCATCGCCGAAGCCACCTACAAATCCGCGCTCGCCGCCGTCGAACGCGCCAAAGCCGTGCTGCAACAAGCCGAACTGAATCTCGCCTACACGCACATCACCGCCCCCATTACCGGCCAGGTCACCCAGAAGTCCGTGGACCTCGGCCAGTATGTTTCCCCGGGCCAATTGCTCTTCACCATCGTTCCGCTCGATCAGGTGTACGTCACCGCGAATTTCAAGGAAACCCAGCTCGCCAAGGTCGCACCCAACCAGCGGGTTCGCATTCACGTGGATACGTACCACGACGACTTCGAAGGCGTGGTCGATTCCCTCGCGGGAGCGGCCGGTTCGCGGCAAGCCCTGCTCCCGCCGCAAAACGCCACCGGAAACTTCATCAAAGTCGTGCAGCGAATTCCGGTGAAAATCCTGGTTAAGCCAAACAAGAATCCGAACCTCGTGCTGCGGCCTGGCATGAATGTGGAAGCCACTATTTACACTCGCTGACGAGGAAGAGGCGCAATGTCCTATCTAGCCGGTAGTTCCCCAGAATCCTGGGAACTGGACGAGGAGCGGTTCCTCACCAGCGTAGTGCCGAGCCTGTCTTATGGGCACCGCATCGCCGTCCTCCTGACCGTTGGCATGGTTGCCGCCATCGAAATCTCCAACCGGCTCTCCATCAACGTCTTCCTCCCGGACATGCAGGGCAACGTAGGCGCCAGCTCCGATGAAATCAGCTGGGTGATCATTCTTTATAACGTGGGTTACCTCTGCTCCATTGCAATGGCGGCGTGGATGACGCGCGTCATGGGTGCCAGGCGTCACTTGCTGGTAAGCATCGCGATCTATGCCACGGGTGCGATGGGCTGCGTGCTGAGCACTGGTAGTCTCGCGCAACTTCTGACTTCGCGCTTGATTATGGGATTTGGCGGCGGTGCTTTTCTGGTGCGCGTCGTCATTCTCTCCGGGCTGCTTTTTCCCGGAAAAGCCAGGATGGCCGCCGTCACCCGGCTTTACCTCGTCCTTGCTGCTTTTGAAGTCCCGTATCCGACCGTCATGGGTTGGGTCACCGATACGTTTCACTGGAATTACGCCTTTCTGGTTGATTTTCCCTTTCTGGCCATCGGCGCTTTTTTTATCTGGAAGCTTGTCCCGCCAGGATTTTTGCGCGAGCGCCGGAGAGACAGCAAGGTTGACATCTGGGGCGCGCTGCTGCTGATTGCCTCGCTGGCCTGCCTGGAAACTGCCATCAGCCGCGGCGAGCGCGATCTCTGGTTCCAGTCGAACTGGATTACTCTAGCTCTGGTTGCGGCGGCCATTTTCTTTGTCGCGTTTCTCTGGTGGGATTACCGCCCCGAGAACCCCTCGCCGGTCTTGCACTTGCGTATGATCGTGCGGACCGCTACCCTGCGCACCTACTTTCTGGTGATACTGATCGTGGGAGCGTTCTTCGGCGCCGGGCTTTATGTGGTACCGCAATACCTTCGCTTCGTCCAGGACTACAGCGCCTTGCAGGCGGGCGGTTTTATTTCGATGTACACGCTCGGCCTTGGGTTAGGGCTGCAGTACGCTTTGCACTTGCTGATTCCCCGCTTGGGTCCCGTGCGCACGCTAGCCGGCGGATTGCTGATCTTGGTCGCGGCGTACCTCGCGATCTGCTATATTTGGACCCCCACCACCCCTACCATCGTCTTGGCGCCCGTAATTTTCCTGCAAGGCTTTTGCATCGGGCCCGTTATCCTCGCTGCCGGAAACGTTGTCTCCGCCAACGCGCCGATCGCCCAGGTCAATGACATTTCCACCACGTACTTCTTCGTGCGCCAGCTCGGCAACACTTTTGGTGTCACCGCGGCGACCGTCTTGTTCGATCGCCGCATGACGCTGCATTCGTCGCGCCTCTTGGACGTCTCCAATCGTCTGGACGCCACCACTCGCTCCACTTTGGCCCAATACGCGAATCTGATTCACCGCAACGGCGGCGGCAGCAGCGATCCCGCGCTGGGAGCCTTGCAGCTCTTTCAAAATAATGTCATCACCCAGAGCAGGCTTTTCTCCTACATAGACATCTACTTCGGCTTGGCAATGTTAGGCGTGGTGGCCTTGATCTCGATAGGCATCAGCCGAATTAAACCCAAGCCCGGCCCCCACCATTTTCTCCCGTGGTGAATTGCGCCGCAGCGCAATTCACCCTGAGAATCGGCGGTGCCGGTTCGAAGGGTTGGTCCCGCCGTGTGATTTATCCTGAGGTCCCACCTTTCGTAGCGCCGGCGTCCCGCCGGCCGCATTTCTCTTCACTGCAATCATCCACTCGTCCCGCCCCTCCCGCGCTCAGATTGCCGTTTCTCGAATCTCATTCATCCGGTGTAATGTTGCCCATCGTCGCCCATGCCCGAGCAAATCCCACCGCACACCACAGCACAAGCCGCGGCCGAATCCGAACTGATCAAAGGCCTCGGCCTGCTCGACGCCAGCATGATCGTCGTCGGCTCGATGATCGGCTCCGGAATTTTCATAGTTTCCGCCGGAATCGCCCGCCAGGTCGGCAGCCCTGCGCTGCTCCTGATTGTCTGGCTCGTCAGCGGCCTGATGACCACCATGGCTGCTCTCTGCTACGGAGAACTTGCCGCCGCGATGCCCATCGCCGGCGGCGAATACATTTTCCTGCGCGAATCCCTCGGCCCCATGTGGGGCTTTCTGTACGGATGGGCCACTCTGCTGGTCATCCAGACCGCCACCATCGCGGCCGTGGCCATCGCCTTCGCGAACTTCACCGGCGTGCTGTTCCCAGCGGTTTCATCCTCCGCGTGGGTCTGGAAACTCGGAACATTCGGCCCCTACAAAATGTGGTTCGGCGCGCTAGGGCCATACAATGTCGGGCTGAACACGCAGAACCTGCTGGCCATCTCCTCGATCGTCTTTCTCACCTGGATGAACACGCGCGGCCTGAGCGTAGGCGCGGTGGTGCAGAATATTTTCACATTCGCAAAAATTGCCGCGCTGGCCGGATTAACTCTCCTGGGTTTCGTATTCGCGACGCAAACAGCGCGCCATTCCAACTTCAATGATTTTTGGTGCAACGCGAAGTTCTCCGGGTTGCACCAATATCAAGTCGGCTCAAACACCGTGTGGGTCAGCGTAATCACGCTCATCGCTCTCGCGATGGTCGGTGCTCTGTTCTCCTCCAGCGCCTGGACCAACGTCACCTACATCGCATCCGAAGTGCGGAATCCAAGGCGCAACCTTCCCCTCGCTCTGGCCCTTGGCACCGGAATTGTCACGGTGCTCTACGTTCTCGCCAATCTTGCCTATCTAAACGTGTTGCCACTGGCGGGAACTCCGGACGGCGGAACCGTTCTGGCTCGTGGACTCCAGTTCGCTTCCGGAGATCGTGTAGGCACAGCAGTCGCTGAGGTAATTGTCGGCGCCGGCGGCGCGTTCCTCGTGGCCGTCGCCGTGATGATTTCCACATTCGGCTGCAACAATGGACTGATCCTGGCCGGAGCGCGCGTTTACTACGCGATGGCCAAGGACGGCCTGTTCTTCAAAAGTGTCGCGAGCGTAAATCAGCGCAACACTCCTTCCGTCGCCCTCTGGGTTCAATGTCTCTGGGCCTGCGTCTTATGTCTCTCCGGCACCTACGGACAATTACTCGACTTCCTGGTTTTCGCCGTCGTGATGTTTTACATCCTGACGATCCTCGGTCTCTTCCTGTTGCGTTTCCAACGGCCCGACATGGAGCGGCCCTACCGAGTCCTCGGCTACCCCGTGCTGCCGGCGCTCTATCTCTTACTCGCCTCCCTCATCGAAGTGCAATTGTTGCGCTACAAGCCGCAATACACGTGGCCAGGTTTGATCCTGATTTTATCGGGAGTGCCGGTGTACTGGCTCTGGCGAAAATCGCAGCGCGCGAGGTTGCGCAGAAATCCCGAAACGCAAATCTAGCCGCGCAAATCGTCGCGCGATCCTCGCGAGAGCGCGCCGAGTTCCACTCCAGCCTCTCGCAGCGTTTTCGCCACCGCCGCCGCAATCGCCGGAGCGCCCGGAGTATCGCCATGGATGCAAATAGTCTGCGCATTCGCAGCGATCTCGCTCCCGTCGTGCGCAATCACAGTACCGCGTTCCGCGATGCGCAATGCCTGCTGCCCTGCTTCCGCGGGGTCGCGTATCAGCGCATCCGCAAATTTCCGCGAACGCAAACTGCCATCTGCCTCGTACCGCCGGTCCGCGAACGCTTCCGCCGCCACACGGAAGCCCGCTTCGCGAAACAAATCCAGCATCAGCGATCCAGCCAGGCCAACGAGCACTAAATCCCGGTTCCAACGCGCGACTCCGTCCGCAATCGCTCCAGCCACCACGCGATCCCGCGCAGCCTGGTTGTAAAGCGCGCCGTGCGCCTTCACGTGCGTCACCCGCGCGCCGCACTCGGCGGCAATCGCGGCAAGCGCTCGCACTTGCTCGAACACGGAGTCAGCGATTACTTCCGGCGGCACATTCAATTCGATGCGCCCAAAATTCGCGCGATCCGCATAACCAGGATGCGCGCCCACATCCAAGTTCCAGCGCAGCGCCTGCTCGATCGTCGCTTTCATGGTCCACGCGTCGCCCGCGTGTCCACTGCAGGCAATGTTCACCGACGTCAGCGACGCCATCAACGATTCCTGCGTGCCGTCGCTCACAGCGTCCGGCAATTCACCCATGTCGCAATTCAGATCCATGCGCCTCATTCCAGAATCAATTCCGGCGACGCCAGCATGTTTTCCTGTTCGACCAGCAAAGACCGCGCTTCGTCGAACGCCACAAGTTCAAATCGGATCTCGTCGCGCGGGCGAAGCTGTCCCACGCGATGAATATCCGCTGCAATCACGTTGGCAATCTTCGGATAGCCTCCGGTTGTTTGTTGCTCCACAAAAAGAATGATGGGCGCACCACCCGCAGGCACCTGCACTGCGCCGAGCGAAACCCCTTCCGTAATCATCTGGCCGGTGCCAAGCTGTGCCAGCGCCGCTCCTTCCAGCCGCAGCCCCATCCGATTCGATTGCTCGCCCACGCGATAAGTGCCCGCATAGAACGAGCGCAACGACGACTCCGAAAACCAAGCAACCTGCGGCCCGGGAGTTACGTGCAATACCTTGCGACGCGACAAATGCTTCAACGCTCGCGGAGCAATTGTTCTCCTGCGAAAGTCCTTGCGCGCGGACCCGATGCGCAGCACGTCGCCCTTCCGCAGAGCCCTGCCCTCAAATCCGCCGAGCCCGCTCAGGATGTGTGTTGACGCGCTTCCCAAAAATGGCTCCACGGCAATTCCACCTTGCACGCAAAGATAGCAGCGTGCTCCTGAACTCGTAGGACCCAGTCGAACCGTTTGTCCCGGCCGCACCTCCACCGGCGTTCCCACTTCGAGGTGAACATCATCCAACATCGCGCCGAAGTCCGAGCCTGCTGGCGCCAGAATCGCGCCTTCGGGAAAAGTAAATGTTCCGCCAAGCAGCATCATCTCCAATCCAGCCGCACCCTCATCATTACCAACGAGCCGGTTTCCAAGCCGCAGCGAGATTGGATCGGCAGCCCCAGATGGCGAGACACCAACAGGACCAAAACCGTTTCGCCCCAGATCCTGCACCGTGGTCTGCAGCCCCGGCGACCGCACCTGAATCGTGCTCATGCCGTTTCCATCGCGGCGAATCGCGCGGCAGAAATCGGCGTAAAGCGCGCGCGATCACCAATCGAGAGAAAGCTCATAGCCTTGCGGCCCGGCCGGAACATGGCGATGGGAGTGCGTCCAATCAATCGCCAGCCTCCCGGCGTCGCAAACGGATACACGCCGGTCTGGTTCCCCGCAATCCCCACGCTACCCGGCGGCGTGCTTCGGCGCGGGCTGTCCAACCGCGGCGTCGCCAGTGCTTCCGGCAATTCACCCAGGTACGCGAACCCCGGAACGAATCCCAGAAAGTAAACAATGTAACTGACCGAGGCGTGCAGTTCGATCACTTGTGCGGGCGTGATCCCATGCAGCGTAGCTACTTCGTTCAAGTCTGGGCCAAACTCTCCTCCATAACACGTGGGGATCTGCAGCTCCCGTCCCTTTGGAATTTGCATGGCATCCAGCCGGTCGAGATAGCCACGCAGAATTTCTTCCAACTCGCCGTGATTCAACTTCAGCGCATCGAAGCTGACCAGAATCGAGCAATATGCAGGATTGAGATTGCGCACGCCGGCAATCGGTTTCTGTTCCAGCAAGCGCAGCAATTTCCGAACCCGCTCGTGAGCCCCAAGCGCGATCCGCTGGCCGAAGTAAACCAGAAGCGATTGATCGCTCGCGCGCTGGAATTGCGCAGCGTCAGTCTTTAGCGTCTGCATTCAGCGGGAATTATATAGTACGTGGGATTCTCCGAGGGGACTTCGGCCTGGCGTAAGCCATGAAGAGAACTGGTGGACCTGACCGGGATCGAACCGACGACCCCCTGCTTGCAAAGCACGTGCACCTGTCATGGAACTGAACCCCCCAGAACAGGTACTGCTAGAGCCTCTGGAAAGACTCCCTCACACATTCGGGCCCTTTGAAAATCGGCGCGAAGACCTCGCGCTAGTTGTCGCGTCGGCAACGTAGCGGCTCGTAGTCGGCGAAGTCAGCGTGATCGTTCAGGGGCCGCGTCTCCGCGCCGACTTATTCAGTGGCGTGCTTTCTCTCCCGTCACTCGTTGTACATTCCATTCGGTGATGGGGAGGTGCCTTACGCGAATGGTTGGTTGATGAGTCGAGACTACCGCGGTCCGGTGCCAGTTAACCCCGGGTCCTGCAGGACATCGATGTGGGTTGGAACTGGCGGCTTGCTGCTTTTGATCCGTTGTTCGAGCTTATCGGCCCGCTTCATCCAGTATGGCTTCCGGATAGTCAGCTACTCGGAGAGCGCCGGGATAAACCGGCATGTTGTAGGGGATGAAAGAGCCCGTGCAGCGATGCTAGCTGACGTTCCAGTGGGTGAAAGTCCCACCGGTGGAAGCGCTCAGTTGCCACCGTAGTTATACCCGACGACGAGAAGGGCGACCGACTCATCGGAAGCTCGGGAGTAAAAGTCCCCGTTGGCTGGGCGAAATTCCCGGTCAGATCCGTCAGGGGGGCAAGCAACTCGACAGGCCGTAGCGAGCAGCGAACCAGTGTAGCCGCGAAACCATCCCCCCATCGGAAACGGATGATGGGAATTTTGGGAGTGCCGAGCCTTGGGACTCTCGGCGAAGGCCAATGTCATCGGTGAAGGAACTGAGCAAGCGCAACCGATGAACTCCCCGCGGTCATAGAGGACGGCATGTGGAGAAGGAATGTACAGTGAAAGCACGGAACCACTCGCGGGTCGCCTAGGCGGAAACGCACAGCGAGGGCATCACGTATAAGCCGCTATGCGGCGAAATCGAGATGTGCCTGCAAGTGGGGCGGATGGGGCCAGTAAGTGATGATGGACCGAGACAGAATAACTCGGACCGGAGCGAGGGCCCCTGGGGTAGAGCAGCGGTAGCTGCTTGAACGGCGGTGCTCAAGCGCGCCACGTTTCCCCGGCACAGTACGGGGAATCCAACGGTGGAAGCGGGGAGCACGAAGGACGGACGCAAACCGAGCGCCGCGACGAACTCGCGGATGGACGGGAAGGCCCTGTCTGAAACGCTGGCCTTGAAGCCGGAACGGGGAAAACCCGCTTTCCGGAATTTTAGGGAGGGCGATGGAAACGTCGGCATCATTCGAAGCCCGCTACGCGCCATCGCTCTACCCGACTACAGGAAAGGAGACAGCGAATCCATCCTGGCCTCGAGTCTTGCAGGCGATATCGCGAGGTATCGCTTGAAGCGTAGACAGAGGTATTGGTGGGCCGGGCTATGGAGCTTCGAAAAGCCGATGGAACAGGACGCCGACTCCATTCCGAGTGGAGGAAGGCAACACGACAACCACACTAATCGCGAGTGGATTGCCAGGTCCTGCGTAGTCTTAGAACCCGCGCACGCTGCGAAACAACCTGCACGAGAACCGGGAGATCTCCTGCACGTCTTGGACGAAAGACCAAGACCGGTCCGCAAAGGCCATAAACCGAACTGCGGACGCGAACGTTCAGGAGAAGTCGGACTGTGCCGTACTACCAGTGAACCAGCCGAACAACGAAGGGCAACCTTCCGCGGAGGCCGGGGAGGAAAGGGCACAGATTGGGGAGAACACTGTTCCATCTCACATGCGTCCGACACAGAGCGGGAAACGCATGTCCCAGGGATTGCACGGTGTGCGGCAAGCAGCAAGAAAACGGAAGCAGGAACGGTTCACCGCTCTGCTCCACCATCTGAGCGTCGGATTACTCCGCGACAGCTTCTACGCACTTCAGCGTAAGGCTTCTCCCGGAATAGATGGCGTGACGTGGCAGGAGTATGAAACCGGGCTGGAGGATCAACTGGTCGATCTGCACAGACGGGTGCACCGAGGAGCGTATCGAGCGAAACCCTCACGACGAGTCTATATACCGAAGGCCGATGGGCGGCAACGTCCGCTGGGCATCGCGGCCCTGGAGGACAAAATTGTTCAACAGGCTGTGGTGACGATCCTCAACCAGATCTATGAGGTCGACTTCAAAGGCTTTTCGTACGGGTTTCGGCCCGGTCGCGGCCCGCACCAAGCGTTGGACGCGCTGACGGCGGGCATCCAATGGAAGCGAGTGAACTGGGTGCTCGATGCGGACATTCGAGGTTTCTTTGACAACATGAACCACGAATGGACGAGGAAGTTTGTTGAGCACCGCGTGGCTGATCGCCGGATGCTTCGCCTGATCCAGAAATGGTTGAAGGCGGGAGTTTCGGAAGACGGTCAGTGGTCGGAAGCGAAGGTAGGTACGCCGCAAGGAGCAGTCGTTACTCCTCGAACGCAAAAGATAACTTCAGTTTTGACCGAATGTTGAGGTATCGGTAGATGAGCGCTATTCTTGACTTGAGTTGTGTCACATATGGTTGTACAGTTGTGACATATGGACCGTGCCAGCGCGAACGTAAAAGCCGAACGCCTCAACCATGCTCGCGAACTGCTGCAGCGGTTCGCTCATCTGCCCGATGCGGTAGCGCAGCTGGTAGAGGACCGCAGGGTCTCTCCGCGTCAAGCCTATCGTTATTTGCAGCAGGCCCGCCGTTTGAAGCAACCAGTTCCTATCGGCGACACCAAGGTCGCTTTCACCGTGAAGCTCTCCCAAGAGTTGGTGCGACGAGTGCGCTCGTTCGCCAACACCACTGGTCTATCGCTAAGCGAAATCGTCAGCCGGGCGTTGCTGGCGGTGCTGAAGCAGAGAAGAGGGCGTGGCTAAGCGCGGCGCTTCATCGGACCGCCACGCTGTGCAGCTGGAATTTCGATTCGATCGTTTGTTCATCAGGAAACTGGAGCAAGCCTACCAACTGCTGGTGCCCGAGATACGTCGGCCGGTGGCATCAATGACGCCGAATTCCGCTCAGGAGATGACGAATGAACAAGCCCGCAGCCATTTATGCACGAGTCTCCTCGGACCGACAGAAGGAGAACCACACGATTGGCAGCCAGACGTCGGCACTGGTGGAATACGCTCAGACTCACGGATACGCCGTTCCGTCGGAATGGGTGTTTCAAGACGAAGGGTATAGCGGCGCCAGTTTGGTGCGACCGGGGTTAGAAGCGCTTCGTGATTTAGCAGCGCAAGGGCAGATTGCAGCAGCGTTGATCTACTCACCCGACCGGCTCAGCCGTAAGTACGCCTATCAGGTTTTGTTGGGCGAAGAGTTTTCGCGATGTGGTGTTGACGTTATCTATTTGAAGTCGCCTTCTGGAGACAGCCCGGAGGACCAACTCGTAGTTCAGTTTCAGGGAATGATTGCTGAATACGAGCGTGCCCAGATCGCGGAACGCCACCGGCGCGGGAAACGGCATCGCGCCCAACAAGGAATGGTGAATGTGTTATCGGGAGCGCCTTACGGCTACCGCTACGTCCGGAAGACGGATACGTCAGCCGCGTACTACGAAGTGATAGAAAGCGAAGCAGACGTGGTCCGAATGGTGTTTGCAACTTACACGCAACAACGGTTCAGCATCAACGCGATTGCCCGTTTGTTGAATGAGCGAGGGATTTCGACCAGAACGGGAAAAACTCGCTGGGAACGATCGACAGTGTGGGGACTGCTGCGCAACCCGGCCTATGAAGGCAAAGCATGCTTCGGCAAAACCGAGCAGTCGGAACGACAGCGCATCACGCGGCCACTGCGTCAGCGGAACGGTTCCTCTCACCGAAGCAACTGTCATCGTGATCGGCCTCGCGCGGACTGGATCGAAGTGGCCGTTCCTGCGCTGGTGAGTGAAGAGACATTTGCTCTGGCACAAGAACAGTTGACCCAAAACAAGCATCATTCTCCCCGCCGAACGATCGAGCCGACACTGCTGCAAGGGATGCTGGTATGCCAGCAGTGTGGCTATGCCTTGTATCGATCTTCCACGCGAACGTCCCAGCGAAAGCTGTACTACTATCGCTGCCTCGGTTCCGATGCGTATCGTCATTTCAAGGGTGCGTTATGCACCAACCGTCCCGTACGATCAGACTACTTGGATCAGTTCGTGTGGGACCAGATCATCGGTTTGTTGGACAACGGAATGCTGATTCAAGCTGAAGTTGATCGCCGAAAAGAGGCCGCGCGGAACAGCGATCCTCGAAGACAACGCAGCGAAACCCTGCGGCGCGAGCAGACGCGATTGGGGAACAACGTCGCACGACTCATCACTGCCTATCAGGAGGGGCTCGTCAGCTTGGCGCAACTACGTCAAAGAATGCCGGAGTTAAACAAGAAATCTCAGGCTGTGGAATCGGAACTACAATCGCTCGAGACGGCAGCCGTGGACCAGACTCGTTACCTGCAGCTTGCCGAAAACTTGGACGGATTTCGAATTAAGCTTCGCGAGCGCGCTAAGACGTTAGACGTATGCGAACGACAGCAGATTTTGCGACTGCTCGTGAAAGAAGTTCTCGTTGCCGCAGACAGCCTAACCATCCGTCACTCGATCCCGATTCCACAAACCGCCCCTGTTCCCACTGGGCCGCCACCGAAGGGCTCTTACCCTACCGGAGCCTCCCAGGCACCAAGTTATCCTTTGCGTTCGAGGAGTAGTTTCACCACTGCTCGCCAACGTATACCTGCACTACGTGTTCGATCTATGGGTGGAGGTCTGGCGCAAGAAAGTTGCCAACGGCGATGTGATTGTCGTCCGCTACGCCGATGATCTTGTGCTGGGCTTTCAACACCGGACGGATGCCGAGCGGTTCCTGCAAGAGTTTCGGGAGCGGCTGGCCAAGTTCGGATTGGAATTACATGCGGACAAGACACGACTGATTGAATTCGGGCGGTTTGCCGCCCGAGACCGGAAATACCGTGGGGAGGGGAAGCCCGAAACCTTTACGTTCTTGGGTTTCACTCACTTCTGTGGGCAGCTCAACCGCAAACGAGCGTTCATCGTTTGGCGGATTACGGCGAAGAAGCGGATGGTCGCGAAGCTTAAAGCCATTAAGGCTGAGCTTCAACACCGGAAGCATCAACGCACGACCGAGGTCGGGGCATGGCTTCGGCAAGTTGTGCTGGGCTACTACCAATACCACGCCGTTCCCGGAAATTCGACTCAGTTGCGCATCTTTAGTCGTCGTGTTGGCAGAATGTGGCGGAGCGTTTTAGTTCGTCGCAGTCAACGCGCCCAGATGCGATGGGATCGTCTCATTCCTCTCTTGAACCGGTGGATTCCGCAACCCCGTATTCTGCATCCTTATCCTGATGCCCGCTTTGCCGCCACTCATCCACGATAAGAGCCGTATGCGTAAACGCGCCAGTACGGATCTGTGCGGGGGGCGATCAGCAATGGTCGTCCCTACCGCGACAACTATCCAGACGCTGGTTTTTGGGAAGGGCTTAGAGGATAGGGTAAGTGTGCCCACAAAAATTGTGCCACCTCAGGGGGTCCCCTCAAAATGGAATGACTACCACTTCCGCGTTACTGCAGGACATTCAGGACGTTGCCGCTGCGCAGGGCGGAATCTAGCTGATCCGGGCCGAGCGGAATTTCGATTTCGACGCGCGTGGCGTATGCCGTTACGCGAATCTCGTCGAAGATGCCCGAAGGTTGCGATCCCGATTGCGCAGACTCGTGTGCTCGATACACGATGCCCGCCTGCAGCAAAGCCGCAAGCGTAATAGCCTCGGTAGGAGTGGAACAGCGAATCTCCGATCGCGCCGAAAGATCGTCTGAATTGGCGACTTCGAACTCCATGGACTGAATGTCGTTCAGGAAAAGGGCGGCTTGCGGAACTCGTGAAACTTGTGGCAGCAAGTGTTGCACGGCCGTGCGGGCGTAGTCCTTATTCCAAATTGTCCAGGTTAGAGAGTCTTGATGCGTGTCGCGGACAAGAGGGTAGAGTACCGGATTTTCCGCGAAGCTTTCGTTCCCTTGGAAACGAACCGCGAGAAGCCGTTCAAGCGCCGCGCGCTCACCAAAAGCCGCAGTGGTGGAATCGAGAAAGACGAGAAACAAATCTCCCGGAGCACCTCCGATATCGAGGAAACGCACGCCCTCTTGATCGAAGGTGGGCAAATTGTGGTCGCTGAAATAAGTCTCGACCGCGCTGGGGGAGAAGTGCCCGATCGCCACACCCACCATCCCCTCCTCGTGGTTTTTTGTCGCAGAAACCGTTCCCCACGCGAGAGTGTCCACTTGCGTTTCGACATCGAGGCCTGTTCCGGAAAGAAAAATCTCGAGTTTGCGGAGACGCAGTGGAAGAAGGGTCTGCTCGGCAATTGGAAACCAGGGAAGTTGCCGAGCAGTTTTGAGGTCGAGATAACTGATTTGAGTGACTTCTTTCGGAAACATTTCGACGACTGACGTATCAAGCGCAGTCGCTTCGGCGAGGGCAGGAGCCAGTACGATGGCGGCCACGAGCGCAGCCGCCACCTTCAGGATGTAACTGCCCACGCTCATGGTAAGCATCCTCCTCAATGTGTCTCCTACTTCACCGTAAGAGCTATTGAGGTTGATTGCATCACGTTGCCCGACGTGGCATTGATCATAACCGTGGTCGTGCCCGCGGGTGTACCCATGCTAGGGGTAGTGTTCTTCGAGCTGCCGCAGCTAGCCGCCACAACGAGCAAGCCGGCGGTCAGCGCGATGCGAATCCACCTCGCCGTGGTGACACTCTCACGGCGTCCAGATATCCCGTTCAGCAACAAGAGAAGCAAGAAGAGGACCGCCGCTAACGCCAAACCTAGCGAGCCCATGCGCGATGTCGGGCTAGCAACAACCAGCCCGGGGGTTGCTCCGTAAGTACCGGTAGTGACGGTGGAGATTCTCAATTGCGTTGTTGCCGCGCTGCCCGTGGGCGTGACGGTCGACGGAGCGAACGAGCACGTTGCGCCGCCGGGCAGACCGGAACATGAGAATGACACTGCGCTGTTGAATCCGTTTGTCGGCGTTATTGTAAGACTTGTGGTAGCGGACTGTCCTTGCGTGACTGTGAGCGCCTGCGCGGCGGCCGAGATAGAGAAGCTCGCGCCCGTGGGCTGCGATTGAGCAACTGCAATAGCCCCAAACAAGCCGTCGCCTTCATTTACCAGACCGGCCGAAAAATAAAGCGTATCTTTCGCACCTGTCTGACCAGTCGGATCGAACACAAGCTCCCAGAGAGAGCCATTGACGATAGCGTTGCCGTTCGAATTCTTTAACGTGCCCAGGAAATTGCCCGTTGTAGGATCGAACGCGTTGATCGTTCCGTCGCCGAAATTCCCGATGAGAAGATCATTTGAAAACTGACCGAAATTGGCGCTGGCTATGACCGCGCCCCATGGAGAGTTGAGCTGGCTCTGCGAGATCACCCGGCGGACAAAATTGCCGTTGGCGTCGAATAGCGAGACGAAGCCGTTGCCCGGAGCGTTGACGGGATCATGCTTGGGAGCGTCCTGCATCGCGTAAGTGACGTACACCTGGTTGTTGTTGAGCACGTGCACCGCGAACGGTGCGAAGCCTGCGGGCAGCGTCGGATCCGTGAAGTTTCCGGCAAGCGCGGTCGGCTTGAACATGGAATCGAAGACGTCAATGCGCGCGTTGCGAAAATTCGTAGCGAGAAGAAAATTTCCCGTGCCGTTAGTAAGGAGTGCGAGACCTTTGTAAACCGGATCGGTGCCGGAATTGAAATTCGGATTGTTAACCTCAAGCACGGCATTGTTGCCGCCGGTCCATGCGGAGATGGTTCCATCCTCGGTGGAGAAAATGAAAAATGCAGGGCTACCATTTACCGCAAAATTGGCGGTGGCATTGGCAACCATACCCGTCGGTGTTGCAGGGCCCGGAGCGCCCGCGGGAGGCGGAATGGTCACAATGAGGGATTGCGGCACGCCCTGATTATCGTACAGCGTGGAGAAGCCGCTGTTATTGTCCGAAATCCAAAACGGGCCGCCGGGCGAGAATGCAACCCCCCAGGGATTAATGAGTTTCTTGTCCGTGTGCGGTGCGGCCACGGCGCCATCGGAAACCAGATTCGTTTGCGCGTAGCTGCTGCTCTGTGCGCTCGTCCGGCCAGCAAGAAAAGCAACCAGCAGCATAGCGAGTGGCAAACCCGAAATCATTCTTGTCATAAAATTCGTTTTGCTCCTAAAGCAAAAGTCTGGCGCTAGGAAAATCTTCGTCTTCATGCAACTTTCTCCCTCAGGTCAAGAATTTGTAGATCGTGTTGAAATCCGTTTCCAGAACCATCGTGCAGGAATCCGGCTACGCGAGTTGTCACTGTGTTGTCACACTGATGGAAGAAGTGCCTTCATTACTGAAGAATAGTTTTTTACAATCGACGCCGATGACTACGCCTGCAGACGCTCGCATTGGAGAGGCGGGTCGCACACCCTTCCGCGCCACCCAAACGAATGCCTTTGAATTTCCGGGTGCCGTATCCCTTCGGTTATTGAAGGGTGCGGGTTTAGACGCCGCCTCGCGACAACCGTCCCGTCGAACTCCCACCTCGCGCGCAGGTCCGACGACGCCGAATTCTGCTTGCACGTAGGCGCTGCGATTATTCGATATCTGGTGGATACACACCCTGCACGGAGAGAGCCACCTTTCTAAGCCGGCATGGTTTTACGGCTAATCAACACAGTGGCTCCACAACGCGCTAGGAACTCAGAAGAAGGAAGTGAAGAGAGCGAGGAGAATTAGAGTTTCTTCCGCCCGCGAACTGCCCACGCGCGTGCGGGCAGTTCAATTGTCCCCTGGGCGGTTGTCGGCAGCTTCGTTCTTAGTCGTTCGCGAATCGCGGTTTGAACCTGTTGATCGCGCGCGGCCAGATAGTTCGGCGCCGAGCCTTGCCCGGTCAGAAGCGGTTCCCAATAATCGTCAAAGTCAGCGAAACGAGTTACCACATCGAGGGCATGGAGGGCCAAGTCTTCTAGCTCCGCTTCTTCAAATAGGCTGCGCAGCCCCTCCTGCGTACACATCGGGAAACGCTGCGCCTGATCGAAGCCGGCTGCTTCGCCGTCGATTGCAATGGCGGCATCCCAGAACTCCCGCAAGAACCTCGCTCCCTGGGCGTAGTCCCAAACGTAAACTGCAATCATGCCGCCCGGACGTGTGACACGGCGGAATTCCTCCAGCGCCCGGCTCGGATTCGGAGTGTAGTTCAAACCCAAGCCGCACAACGCAACATCGAAACTGGAGTCCGGGAACGGCAAGGCAGTCGCGTCCCCGATCTCGAACAAGACGTTGGGATATGCCCGATGCTCTCGAGCGAAGCTGATTTGGTCAGGAGAAGCATCCACTCCCACAACGCTGGCTGGTGCGCAGCGTTCGACGATGGCCTCGGTGACCACGCCGCTCCCGCAGCACACATCAATCCACCCCAGACCTGCGGAGACGTCCAGCCACTTCAGAAATTCCTGGGCCAGAAGGCGGCTCCATCGTCCCATCCATTGGTCGTAGTGCGCGCCTGAAGTCCATCGATCTATTTTTGTAGATTGCATCATCTTCGTAATTGTTCTCAGTGAGAGGAAGCTAAGTCCAATAGTCCTGTCTCACTGTCCCAAACGCCGTCTCTAAGCCAGTGAGACAGGCTGATTAGATGACGTTGTCGGCTCCTTCCTCCGAGTAGACTTGGTAGCGCTGACGACCGGGGCTCGGAACAAAGGAGCCGAGCCCGCCGCGGCGGGATGATTGTAGGATGTGATTTTCACACGCGCTACCAACAGATTTCCGGGTGCCGGACGCTCGCCGCAGGCGAGCGTGCGGGTTTAGACGCCACTCGGTCAAACACCATAGCGAATTCCGTGCGCCGATCCTTTTCGCCAATCAACGACAGTTCCACAATGCTTCCGTGCGCGCGTACCAGCGTGTTTTACCTGCTCAGTCCTTATCCCCATCCGTATTTCTACGAATAGCGGCGAGAATCCGATTGTGTTTGCGTAAGTCGGGGGACTGTTGAAGCCCCCAAAGGACGCGACATGCTCGAGCCGGCCCGAGCTGGGTACTCCACCCTCCTCGCGCACCTCCTCCGCACCCCAAATCAATCGCTAGTTTTTGTCGTGTTTTTCGCGATTACAACAACCCGATTCGCAGCACTTGGGAAATAAATACTATTTCAACCAGGTCGGCATCAAGCGCGGCCTTAGAGGGCGGTCCCTTTGGCCTTGCCGGGGGCTGCGCGGTCTCGCGCGAGTTTGCTGAAGAATTCTCCGAATGTCGGCACCGCGGATTTTAGCAAGTGGAAGTCGCATTTAGGAATCAGGAGGACGTCCATCGGAGTGCGTACCATAACTGTCGCATTGCGGGTCGAGTCTGAGAGCACCGCCATTTCGCCGAAATAATCATCAGCGCGCAAGATTGCCAGGTGTTCCATCGTTCCATCCTGGTCCCGGAATACTTCGCACTCTCCCTTTTCGATCACGTAGACGCAGTCGCCAAGTTCGCCCTGAAAGAAGACGACGTCCCCGGGTTCAAAATGCTGCCGGACGATGTTGGAATCACGGACGTCGCGGACCTGCACCAAGTCCGGACGAAACAGAATGGCTATCATCCAGTCGAGCCCGACACGTACCTTTCGGTACATGCCGGGCAACTTCAGCAGATAAACCGTGCGCCATAGAAACCAGGCAGGCAATCCTGATACGCGCCAGCCCAGTATGTCCGCGACAGCAGAATAGTGGCCCAGCGATCCGAGTTTGCCCAGCCCTTCAAAGTCAAATTCGGAACTCTCCGTACCGCGAAGACTCGCCGCGACATTCTGTGCCACTGTCTTCGCTTCCCGTGTGGCATGTTGCGCCGTGAGAGGAACGGGACTTCCCGACTTGGTGACGATCGCCGCGCAGTCTCCCAGCGCCCACACCTGAGCTTCATAACCCGCCAGCTCCAGGCTGCGATTAACTTTCAAGCGTCCCTTGTCTTTGGCGCAGTCCAGGTTTTGCAGCACCGGGGCGATCGCCATCGGAACCGTGGAGACGATGGTCTTCGTCGGAATTTCGACAGCTGATTTCAAGATAGCTCGCTCGGATGTAGCGGCGACGAGGCGATCCAGCAATCTGATTTCGACGCCGCGCTTGGCGAGGAGTTTGTGAGCAAAGACGGCAAGGTCGGCAGAAATTTCCGGTAAGATGCGGTCCCCGGAATGCACAAGGATGCAACGGATCTGCTCGCGGCGAAGGCGCGCATAATTGTTTTTGGCGTGCTCGATGAAATCGCGCAACTCGGCGATGACCTCCACGCCAGAAAATCCGCCACCCGCCACCACAAAGGTCAGCAATTTCTTGCGGAATTGAGGGTCGCTCTCGACTTCCGCTTCCTCGAGAACGTGGATCAGGTGGCTACGCAAGGCCAGTGCGTCGGCCAAGGTGCGAAAAGGCATGGCGTGTTCGAGCAGGCCGGGCCTGCTGGAATGGTCGGTAACGCCACCTAAGGCAATGACGAGATAATCGTAAGGAATTTCCAGCGAACGGGGCCGAAAGCCGGGGCTCAACGTCACGGTTTTGTTTTTCAAATCAATGTTCAATACTTCCCGTGTGATCAGTTCGGTGTCAGGGGATAGGTCGCGGATCGGTGAGACGACATCCGTCAATCCGATCGAGCCCGATATGACTTCGGGCAGCATCGGCTGATAGACGCAATAATTTTCCCGGTTGATAAGGGTTATGGACGCCTCGTCCGGCCGCAACATACTCGCGAGGTGCCGCGCCGTATAGACGCCGCCGAAACCCCCACCCAGGATAACAATCGCTTTTTTGTTTGACGTCACGGCAGAACCGCGCTACCTCATAAATTCGGCGCCGCACGCCGGTTACTGTTTGAGCGTGCGAACAAACGCAATAATATTGTCCATATCCGCATCGCTCAAATCTTTCACCGGCTTCATTTTGTCCTTGCCCTCGGTAATAATTTTCTTGAACTCGGCGTCTGTCTTCTTCTGAATTTCCTCTGAACCGAGCGGCTTAAATGTAACGTTCAGCAACTTTGCGACACCGGGGTTGCCTTGGCCGTCCGCACCATGACAGGTCTTGCATTTCTTCATGTAAAGGTCTTTTCCAGCCGCCGCATCACCAGCTCCCGAAGCCGGAAGACCCACAGCGATGCCAATCATTGCAACACCAATCGCCATGATTGCTATTCGATGTATTTGCATAGATCCACTCTCCCTCAGGTTGGATTCAGTTCAATCATTTCGCAGAATGTCGCATTGCCCGTTCACCCACTCTCTTCATGATATCTTGTTGCGTCACCGGCATCACTTTCAGCATCGTCAGGAAATTCGCTTTGCCGAGAATTGCGACTTTCGCCGGAGTCACAGCGCGAACCGTGGCGTTTCGCGGCGCGTCACTGATCAGGGCCATCTCCCCGAAATATTGTCCGTTCGAAAGTCTGGCGATCACGTTCTCGGCTCCGTTTTCTTCACGCACGACGGCGAACTCTCCTTCGTGAATGAAATAGGCGCAGTCACCTTCTTCCCCTTGGCGAAAAACTACTTCGCCCGGCTCAATTTCCTCGATCACAAACAGGCTGTGCCGTCTGAGGAACCGATAGGTCGCGACTCCCAGGGTGGCTAGCACCGCGAGCATCGCCAGAACCGGCCCGATCGTTGAAAACAGGAACAGTGTTCCGCCAGTCGTGCGCCTCAGGAATTGCAGCGCCAGAACAAAAATGATCAATGCCAACAGCTGAGCACCGATCAGCAGCATTCGCGTGGCGACGGTGTTTAGTTTGAATGGCTTAACGTCGGCGTCTTTGGTCATGGCGTGATATTTTGCGCTAGCTTGTGCGCTGGGTTGGAGTCGGCATGGCACTGCATACAAGTGGCCTGCCCGGAAAATAACGCGTCCTTATAATCCTCATGCGAAGCGAGCCACTTGGCCGACCCTGCGTGGCATTTCAGGCAATCGTTGTTCGGATACGGATGGCGCAGTTTGATCGGCAGATGGAACGTCCGAGTATAGTACTTGTACACATCGTTGAGCCCTTCTTTTTTTGCTTCTACTGTGCCGAACAGGCCGTAGGACGTATGGCAGCTATAGCATTGATCGTCTGGAATGTAGCGGTTCTTGAAGTGAAGCGCAGCCAGACTTTCGCTTTTGGGATCCTTCATGTCGTCAACGAATGCCTTCATCGTGACATGGCACGAGGCGCAGAATTCCACGCGTTCAGCTCTTTCGAAGACCAGAATTGTTCCCACCCCGGTTATTAGCAGTGGGAAGGCGACTGCGCCCGCAATGAGCAAGCCCCAGGATACCGGCCCCACGGCTGCTCCCCGGTACTTCAGCAGGCTGTACGTTACAACGGCGACCCCGAGAATCGCTAGCGTCGCCAGCACGCGCGCTCCCACCTGCTCCACCGGATCCTGCTGGAAACGCGCTGCCTCCTGCTGGGCGCCTGTGGCGAAAGGAAAGAGGACAAAACCAACGGACAGCAGCGCACCGATCCTTCCCGCTGCGGAGGATCGTCTGCTTCTTTCTGTGGTCCCGCAACTTCTACCCATTTGCGATCCCCCAATTACTTGAGTGTTTGCGCATGGCATTCTCCGCATGTGTCTGCATAAGTATGACAAGTAAAGCAGCTTCGTTCGTTCAGCATCGCCAGCTGCGCGTGACCACCCGCTTTGAATTGCGCCAGCGGCATGTGGCTGGCCGGCGTCTGATTATGGCACCGGCTGCAAAATTCGGTCACATGGCAAGTGGAACAGGTCGTTCGATCCAATGCCGCGTATTTCCCGTGCACATCGTCCTTCCATCGCGCCGTATGCGACACGGGCATCATAACCTCGTGGCAGCCCAGGCACTGCTGCTGGCCGACGGCCGATGGTGCCACATTCATATGGCAAACGAAACATGCAGCGCCTGGCTTGGAAGCGTCCTCGGAGTGATGCATCCGAAATCCCTCGGTGTGCGACGCCGGCTTAACAATGGCCGAATGAATCTCCGGCATGGGCCCGGATTGCTCGTCGTTATGGCACACCTTGCAGTTGGACATGCGAAAGTTCGCCGCAAGGCTCTTCGACAAGTCATGGCAGTTCACGCAATCCACCATTTTCGGCAGCGTCGCGTCGCTCAGGCTTGTGCTGGATGTGATTCCATAGTGGCAAGTGGTGCAATCCAGGTGATAGCCCTGCCTGTCCTTGAAATGCACAGCGTGAGAAAACTTTATGTGCTGGTACTTTCCTGAAACAGCGTAGGAGGCGAGCGCGCGGTGAATCGTCGCGGCGCTGGGATTTTCAATCTCTTCCGGCCGATGGCATCCCCGGCAGTCCGCCGTCGTGGACTTCTCGCTCAACAGCGGTTTTATGCCGGTTTTGGAATGGCAGCTGGCGCAGACAGCATGATTCCCAAATGTTGCGAAGGCGCCGTCGTCCTGAAAATGATGGCAGAAGGTGCAATCCGCACGGAATCCTGTACGCGCATCCACTCGTTCGTGCGGATCAATGTGCTTCGCATGTGAAAAATCAAAAACAATTGGACGCTGGTCCTTATAGCGCGGGTAGGGCAGCAGGTCTTCACTGCTGCTCGGCGGAAACACCGAATGGCACTGCACGCAGATCTTTTTCTTGATGTCCTTATTAAAATCGTCATCGTGGCACGGCGTGCATTGATCGTGACCGGGACGTTGCAAGACCATCGAGCCCTTCTTTTCCGGCACGTGGCAGGCGTCGCAATCAAGCCC
The DNA here is from genome assembly GCA_963786205.1 of uncultured Acidobacteriota bacterium. Lineage (GTDB taxonomy): Bacteria > Acidobacteriota > Terriglobia > Acidiferrales > UBA7541 > Palsa-295. Next base: position 24,200 of record CAWAYG010000004.1, on the reverse strand, counting down.
CGCCTGCTTAATATGGAAATCGTGCAGGTAAAATGGGGTGTCAGCCGATTGGGTTGGCGCCTTCGCTGGCGCAGGCGTTTGCGTTGGTGATGCCGCTTGATTTTTCGCGGACGATCCCGCCTGGTTGGCGGCCACGGACGCCGACAGGCACACGCCGGCAAGGCACGCGCCAGCCAGAAAGTTCCGCATAGCGCCCATTCAATAACTCCACAGTACGCCGAAGCGGAATGTCTGGCTGTTCTGAATGGCTGGCCGCCATACGGGAAAGTCCGAATCCAAACCGTAGTCGAAAAAACATCGCGACTTGGGGTTCAGGACGAAGGACGCATTTGCCAGCACACCCTTGTCGCGAGCATCGTTGATGATGGTGAAGAGGTCGCGGAAATTCAATTGCCGGTAGTAGCCGCCTGCTCTCAGGTGCAGACGGCCGTCCATAAAGGTGCGTCCGATTTCCACACTAATGTCCTGAGTCTGCGTTGCCCCGGTCGTGGTCAAGTCGTCGAAAGGGGTCGGGACCACGGGTGTCGTCGGGATTTCGGAATTTTGAATGTGATATCCGGCGAAGAGGTCGATCTTGTTCCAAGGAAAAATCTGCGCGTTCGCGCGATAGTCCTGAAAGGATCTGTCAAAGGGCCCGGTATTTGCCGAGCTCGTCAGCGCTCGCACCCACACGCTACCCCCCAGCCGCAGCTTGGAGTTGATCGCGCGCGAAGCTTCAATCGTAAATTGTGTGTACGGTTGCAGCGGCATCAGGTTCAAACGCGTGAGCGTATTGTAGGGGTCCTGGTCGTGCACGGGATACGTGTAATCGAAGAAGTAGTCCTTGTCTGAAAGCTTGGCGGCAAAGCCGGCGCGCAGGGACGTTTTGCCATCGCTCGGATTCCACATCACATCCGCAGTGAAATCCGTCGGAGAACTTCCCACCATGCGATAGCTGGCCCCGAACAACCATGAGCTGCCGATTGTCTGGCGATAGCGAAAAAGATTGGTGCCTTGGACGTAATACAGCGTGTCGTATTCGAAGCTGGCATTGTCAGTCAATCGAAACAGGAAGTTACCGCCGCCGATGGCCCGTTCCCGCGGATCCGACCAAAACGTAAACCGCCGCCCTCCAAACAGCGTCCAGGAGAATTTTCGCCGGTTCATCGAGAACGAAGCGCCGTCCAGCTGCGCCAGCTCTGCGCCATACACGTCCTGGCGACCCAGCCGCAAGCTGGTTCCAGAGAATATGCCGTCCGTAGGTCGCCCGTTGATCTCAATAAAGCCGGTTAATAGCTCGAGGCGGCGATTGGAGCCGGTGGTATTAAGAATGTCGAGCTGTGGCGACGCGTTCGTCACATGCGTCAAATCCTGTCCGTAAGCAAATGAAAAGCTGGAATTGACGCGATCGGACAGCCAGCCGCGCGTGCCCCAGTTCAGGAAGCTGTACATCAGGTTCGTACTGGACTGGAAAGCCTGTGGATAAGGGATTCCCGCAGGATTAAATATGGTGGTGGGAGGAGCATTGATCACACCGGTAGCGGTCGGGAGTCCTGTGAAATAAGTCTGCGTGTGAAGGTACTCGGTGCGCGTATTCATGAAGAAATGATTCAGAAAGTCGCCCGCCGGTGTGGGTTCGGAACGAATTTGTTCAGCGGTCAGCGCCGCGTCCGGCGTACTTTGTGGAATCGTGTTCTGCAGCAGGTTATCCCAGGCCGCGCTGATGTTATCAGCAGCGCGATTTTCCGCCTGTTCATCCTTCGGAGTGGCGCACGACAGCGTCTTCGCTCCCGCCAGGAAGAACAGTATGGCGAGACCGGTCACGCACTGCCACGAAGTTGCTGGAAACCGACTTGACACTCGATCCCCTCACTGCCGTTTAGCCTGTTGAAAGCTTATTTCTTCGCCGCCAGCGTATGGATTTGGTTTTGCGCCAGCGCGATCCGCCATGGATAGACGTCGCTGTGCCACTGCGTTGCTTGCACGTACGCTTGCAATTCGCTCGCCGCCAGACTGTTCTGCCCCGTCGCTTCGTAAACCTGCGCCAGCTCCCAATGCACTTTCGAGTTGTTCGCTGTATCCGCCGTGAGCGTCGTGAATTGCGCCGTCACGGGCGAAAGCGCCAGTTCCGCCTGATACGCGGCCACGGCGTTGGCATATGCCTGCTGCTGCGTCGTTGGATCGGTGGCTTGTTGCGCCTCGATCACATAGGTTTCGGCGATTAACGTGTTGACTCCTAACCTTTGCGGATCAATTTGCAGCACTTCCTGAAATAGTTCGATCGCGCTGCTGGGGTTCGTTTCTCGCTGTAGATATCCGAGGCGCAGGCGTACCGTAAACATGCAAGGCGCGGGAGTCAGCGAGGTTGGAATATTGCCGTTCACCAGAGTTGCCGCCGTAACGATCTGGCAAGTTTGGTTCTGCAGGCTATTCATGGAAAGCGAGGTTTGGTAGTCGGTGGTCGCATCGGGAACGTCGTCCATGTCATCCTGGTAATGCATTCCGCGCTGCAGGTATTCCCAGGCGTTTGACGGCGTAGTAATGTTCAGCAAATTCCAGTCAATCTTGCCTTCGAAATAAAACGGATTCGGTTTCGGATAATTGGGGTTGCTGCTCTGAAACTCTCCCGGGGTGTAACCGCCACTCTGCGCGAAGACCGAGACCAGCAGCACGCCAAGGCCAACTACGATCAAGATTGGAAATCGGTAACGTAGTTTCATGGCGTCAAGTTCACCGTAAAATCGTCCGAAGCGATACCCTTTACATTCTTCAAGTACGTGTCAATGCGCGCCTCATCCATCAGGTTCAGGCTATGTCCGGTCGGCCCAGTCGCTCCCGTGACTCCTGCAATGAACCTCATGAAAAGCGGCGGAAAATGCTCGAAATTAATTTGTGCATGAACGTGCAGCGGCCCCTGCACCGTCACGCCGATCGCTTGCAGTTGCTGCATCGTGGGGAGCTGGATTTCGTAGTTATAGGTTCGCGGATGCAACGGCTGCAAGGAACGGAAGTTATCTACGGTGTTTGCCAGCGCCGCCTGGAACGTTTCTTCGAAGTGTACTCCTTGCGCTAAGACGGGCTTGCCCGTCGCTGCATCAATGCGTCCTATCGCTTGTCCGGGAAGGAAGATATGAGTCAGCTCGTTCCGGAAAAGGACCAGTCCTTCCTGCGCCCCCTCGAAGACGCGCGCATCAGGTCCATCATCCGGGCCGGCTTCAAACACTACGTTGTTGCCGCCATTGGTCCCGGTTCCGCTGGTATAGGTTGCGGTAAACGAGCCGGGGTCAACCACCGCGTGAAGATGTTCGAGGTCTTCGTCGTCCAGATTGCCGTCGGGCGATGGCTCGCCGGTATTCGGATGCGGTTTGTCTACGACGTAACCGGACTGGTAAAGCAGGAATCCGTTGGCATCGGTGACGGCCAATTGCACGTACACCGTGCGCTCCTGCGAGAACCCCGCCGGCAGCCGGTGCCCGGTCAATGACACCGCCTCCAACCGCACCGTGAACGTCTGTCCCAGCTGCGCCGTTGTGTCCGTCTTGCTCAGACTGATTCGCGCCGCCGCCATCATCAGGTCCTGCCGACGCGTCGCCAACCCGTTCGGCACGCCGTGCGTGTCAATTCCCATTCCATAGGGGTCCGGGTAGTTGGGACCGAGTCGCGCGCTCAATTCGGTGGGTGACATCAGTGGTACATCCACCCCCGTGAAGTAGTGCTCCACCACTTGCCGTTGCTGTAGCGGAGCATTGTCGGCCGTTGCAACTCCTGGCACGGCTGCGTAATCCGTGGCAAACATGCCCGGCGTTGGGCTGGTCACCGTCATGTCTCCAACCTGGTAGGTGGAAGTGCCGGCGTAGGGGAAAAGCGACATATGGCAGTCCTGGCAGCGCACCAGGTGGCCGAACGGATTATTCGTGCCGTTGTAAGGACCGATCTGCCACTCCGTGCTCAAATTCTCCAGACGGAAGTAACTGACGCTTTGCCCGCCGGGATTCATGTTGTGTTCTTCAGCCGTCAGGTTGCGATTGGGCACGCGCACATCGTGGCACGTGTTGCAAAAGCTTCCGTTGGTGAGAAACGCGATGTCGCTTGGATTGCGGTTAGCCACGTGGAAATTGTTCTTGACGGCCACTGGATCCGAGAACGGACCCGTTTTCAGTATCGTTTGATTCAGCAGTAGGCTCATGTTTGCAAAACCGTCCATCTGAAAACTGCGATTCAGATCGGGGCCGGCCTCGTCGTGGCAAAAATCGCAGGTAATTCCGGCGGCGCCCAACGACGGCTGGGCGCCCGACGGCGGATCTCCTCCAGGAACGGGCGGCAACAGCTGATTCCCGTTAGCATCCACCATCACGTAATCTCGCAGCGGCCGGAACGCTTGCGGCTGAAAACATTGCTGCCCCGCGGGCGGCGCGGGATTGCAGGTGCCCAGGCCGGCGAGCTGCGGAACCTCCCGGTTATTTGGGTTGTTGCCCAAGACCTCGATGTTCGCGTTATGGCACGTAAAGCAGAACCCTGCCTGTACCTGCCGGGTTTCCGTAAGGACCGGGGATGTAAACATATTGGTGTTGAGTAGCGTTCCATCCGGCAGGACGATCATGCTGTCCGAATACACCGGCCGCAGCAAACCGCCATTCACCAGATTGCCTGCGGACTCCAGGCCGTTGAACAGCGGACTCACATTGCGGTAGCCCGATTTAACCGCGCTGTGCAGTTCGTTGTATTGGCGTTGATGGCAAGGCAGGCAGTTCTCCGGCGGTTGGAAGGTTTGCGGTAGAAAAGCAACTTGCGGCGGATTCGGAACGCTCTGAACGGTCGTGCCGCAGCCTGCTTCGAGCATACCTAAGAGGGGTACAACGAGACTCGTTATCAAGATTCGGAGTCGCACGTCTCGGTCCTACCGGGGGAAATATGCGCGCGAGCCTATCTCAAATGTTTGTAATTTGCAATCTTTCCGTCTTCAGGATCAAGATCTTCGCACACGAGGCAGAGAGGGCGAGGTACGAGGTTATTTATCCGGCGGGAAGCCGTCGGGAGTGGCGCGAGGAAATTCGCAGGTCTCAAAACGGAGTCTGGGAAGGCGGAACAGGGATGGCACGATGGTGCGCGGAGAATAGGATTCCTAACCGCCCGGTGTCAGGCAGGGAGGCGAATCGAGGGCCGTCGATTTAGCAACCAGCTGGAGAACCGTCGCCTGGAGAGCGGATGGGAGGCGGCATCTTGCCAACGGAGCGGTGGAGTTGACGAGCCACCTCGACCAATGTGGGCTGATAACGACGGAACAATTTGGAATGCAACAGAGCGAAAGCGGAAAACAAATTGAAAGCCAGACTGAGGATCAGCACGACAGCTGCGAGTCCTCGATTGGGAACCGGACGATGTTGGCCGTCCGCGCCAGTGTTTTTGGGGCGATGCCTACAAGCATGCAAGAAGCCGTGCTTGAGCGCCCAGTTCTGGGTGAGATCATTCCAACCATTATTCTCGTTTTTCCAACGAAGATGTCCGAGTTGCCAGATGAGGGTAGCGGGAAATACCTTGTCCTCTAGAGTGCTGATCCAGCACCACTCCTGTTGGGTTATCTGTTCATAAGGCTTGCCGCCTTGGATCCTCTGACGCTTTACTTCTTCCTGGGAACGCACGACCCTGACCGGTCGTGGGTAATCCTTCGTAAAGGGCAGATCCGCAGCGTGCCAGAGCTGTACCCGGCGGCGGACACCTTCCTGCTGCTGCTCGAAAACCTGGTCGGCAGGGCGAGTTTGAAACAGGCCCAAGGCATCTTGATAGAGATCCCTGCGTTCCTGCTTGAAGGTAATGACCGCATCCCAGCCGAGCCGGTCGAGCAGAGCAAGCACCGGAGCCTGTGCGTAGAGCGAATCCAGCAGCAGGATGTCGAAGAAGCGCGGACCATAGAATTCACCGATCCGTGCGAACAGGCGCAGGGCGGCCGTGTCCTCCCCCTCCCCAGGTTGGACCCATTCGAAAGCCAGCCAGGGCTTGAGCGGGCTGCTGACGATCTGGCAGCCGACCAAGCGATGATAATACTGGATGCGCTCCTGTACGCTCCCGTCGGGTTGCGGACATGCGATCTGGCGTTCCAGACAGGTTTCGCAGCAGCGACTGTAGCTGGACAGGATTTCTAGGCCATCGAGCGCGGCTACGATTCGTCCTTGCACGCGCCCCTGCTGGAAGGCTTTGTTGCGTTTCAAGGTGTGGTTGCTGCGAACCAACGCGGTTTCCAACTGGGAGAGGTCAAAGCCGCAAAGGCTATAACGCAGCACGTCATCGCCGAAGGAGCGCGCGGCGCCGATGCAGCGCTGGAAAGCGGGCAGGGCGAGTTCGGACTGGAGCTCCTGAAAACTGCAGAAGCGGAACAGGAAGCCGTGGAAGACGGCTCGAAAAACGGTGGGAGCGGCAATTTCTGGGTTCTTGCGGGCATCGCTGAGGGAGTCGGAGAGCGAGCGGAAATCGAAGACTTTATTCAGGTAACGTGCCAAGGAAGGGAGTTCGTGTTGTGGTCTATCTTGCCTTCTCATAAATGCAAGACACTGGGCGCCCTTCTTCCCCTGCCGCGCTCCGGGATTATGGATTCATCTCCCTCGCCGCCGCGCTCGTTCCCGGCGCAGCAGTTCGCGGTTGATTTCGGAGATTTTCTCCAGCTTTTCTTTGAAGGTTTGGTAGTTCGCGATCCAGCGGCGCACTTCCACCACTTTCTCAGCAGAGATAATGCCACCGGTGGTGCGGCCCGGGCCTAAGGTCACAGTCAAATACCAGATGGGGCCGTGCCGTTCTCCCTGAGCGCACTTGCAGTTAGGATTGCCGCACGTTACATAGCGTTCGACTAAGGATCCGCGCAAGGTCTCTTCCGCCGAGGGCAGCAGCTTAACCAGCCCCTGCCGGCGGTTGCGAAGGGCCAGGTCAGAAATCTTGCGGAGTTCGCCACTTGCCTTCATATAGCTGCAAGCTTATACCCCAATACGCCCCGAAGTGCAAATGCGAATCTCCCTTATTGCGAATTTCCCCTTACTCCTTGAGATACCAACGGCATGCAGGCGCTATGCGAAATCCCTGTCTTCAGGATCCGCTCGGGAGATCGTCCGACGACTTTATCGCTTCCGCGTTGAACGAGAAATTCAATAAGAGTGTGCACGAAGAAACTGCCTCATTGTAGAGGTTCACTTCAGCAAACGAGCCATGTCTGACTTAAGAATCTGCGGATCGGCGCGTGCGGAGTTGTTGCTTGACGGCATCGCGCACACACCGGACAGCTGGAGCCAGCCGACCGATGTGTCTGGAATGAAGTAACCAGACATCTTGCATCGGAGAGAAGTCCTTCGCTTTGACCAGTTTTATGCGCCCGCGCAAGGCAGAGGAATAAAACACCTGCGGCATCACGAGCCCCAGTCCCACTCCTTCAGAAATCAGTGAGAGTTGCAACTCATATCCTTCCGCCTCCACTGCAGAGACAAATGGAAGGCCGCGCTGAAGGAATGCCACTTCGAGCTGCCGGCGAGCGCCGCATCCATGAGGATTCAGAACCCATGCGTTGGAAGAAAGCTCTTGCAATGTCGCGGGGTGCGAAAACCGTTTCGCTTTTGCTGCAACGATGGCGTATGGTTCCGATCCCAGGCATTCTGACAGCAGCGCGGCTGGTGGCGTGTTTCCCTCAGGAAGAAGCACCACCGCGCAGTCCAGGGCTCGATTCGCGAGACGTTCCAAGAGCACGTCGCTCCATTGCACGAACGCCTGGACCCGCACCTTTGGGAAATCGGCACGGAGGCACTTGATCGCCGAACCTATCGCAAGGTCGCCCAGGGCTCGCGACATGCCAAAGCGAAAATCACCAGACGGCTCTCCCCCGAGCATGATGCCTGTCTTCAGATCGTTCACTGAGTTCAGCACCGGCTTGGCAAACTCGTAAGTCTCCTGTCCAGCGCGAGTGGGCTGCAGGGGCCGGGTATGGCGGTCAAGCAATGGCGTGCCGAGCGCATCTTCCAGGTTCTGAATTCTGCGCGTCACAGCCGACTGCGTGAGATGGAGTCCCGCCGCTGCCGCCACGATGGAACCGCGATCCACAACCGAGACAAAAGCTTCCAGGTCAATGAGGTTCATGAGTTCGTATCACCTCTCTACAGCTCTTTCTGATGCTCGTGGTTCCGCGAAGATTCCTCGCTCATTATTCCTCATTCCGTAGGATGCTGTATTCGCATACTGAGTATCAAGAAGTTTCATGGTTCTTCATATGCGCGATGTGAATCTATCACATTGTAGTCCAAGAAGTGCGGGATCATAGCAGGAGGAGAAAATGAAAAGTAAAGTCACTCAATTCGCGCTAGCCGCCTTGCTCGCGGCAGGATTCGGAGCACCGGCGCTTGCGCAGAACACAAATTGGAAATTGAATTCCGAACATTCCACCGGCCGGCTTTCCGTCGGTCCCACTGCCGACCCAAACACGATATTTGATGCTGGCATTGCGCGCGTAAAGGGATCCGTCCGCTTGGATGCGGGCTCGCCGACGCATTTCTGGTTCGATTTCACGATCTATCCCGCGGATCAGGGCCCGGCCTCGATCAACGAAGACGGCAGCTTCGATACCGCCGAGTTCTCGAACGTGCCTCGCTCGACCGTAATCAACTTCCGATCTAAAGAAGTGAAACTCACCGGCGACGGCGATCTTGCGGTTACTGGTGATCTTACGCTTTCCCACCTCGAGCGCCCTTTCCTCATCACTTATAGCGAAGCGTACGGCGGTCCCGTGTATGGGGAACCTGAACTGCGCAGCACCACTCGCGAAGTGACTTTTGTATTTCGAAACGTCGCTGCCGCGGAGGCCAAAGCTGGTAGCAGCCGCAAATTGAAACTCGTTGCGTCCGCCGGCATCAAGACCAAGGATTTCCCCGGGCTCTTCGAAGCAGTAACCGATGCGAATTGGCCAGTGGTCCTCGAGGATAAGGACTGCCAGGAGCCAGCCACCATCGGCGAGGAATATCACGGAACGGGATGCACCGGCACACCAGTCGTCATCTCTTCTCGCCCGTCGGCTTCGAACGCAGTGGTTGAAGATTACTCCGGGCCGGACCTTGCCACGCCTCGCGTGCGGGACAACGTGAAGATCGCGTTGACTCTTGAACTCACCCGCACTGCACGCGCAGCCGCCGGGGTCACCGGCAACTAATGCGCACTGTGTCGCAGCCGCTAAGGAGTAGGGCCTCCGCTCAGCGGGGGCCCTCTCTCAATTTCGGCAGGCTTGGGCATTTGGCAGTGCAATACGCGAAGGCCGCAGGCTTCGAGACGATTCGGGCTCTCACCCCCAGCTAGCTTGAATGATACGTGTGAGCAGTATCGAGCAATTGAGAGCCTAACATGCGGACGGAGGAGGAAAGAACATGGCAAATCTGGAGCTTCACAAAGAGATCGCTGCACTTCTGGTCATCGATCCATACAACGATTTTATTTCCGAGGGCGGCAAATTATGGCCTCGCATCAAGAATGTTGCGGAGGCCAATAATTGTGTCCCTCACATGTCGCAGGTTGTGGCTGCTGCACGGAAGGCGGGCATTCGCATCTTCTATGCAATGCACCACCGCTACGGTCCGGGCGAGTACGAGACCTGGAAGTACATCGCACCAATCCAGAAGGCCGCATGGAATAGTAAGGTCTTCGAAGAGGGCACGTGGGGAGGCGAGATCCGCAGCGAGTTCAAACCTCAGCCGGGCGATGTCGTGGCCCAGGAGCATTGGTGTTCCAGCGGCTTTGCCAACACGGATCTGGATTTGCTTCTCAAAAAGCATGGTATCCACACGCTCATCGTAATTGGGCTCATAGCACACACATGCGTGGAATCAACGGCTCGCTTTGCCGCCGAGCTTGGCTACGACGTGACGCTGGTAAAAGATGCGACCGCAGATTACTCGGACCAGCACATGCACGTCGCTCTTGCCATCAATCTTCCGAACTATGCTAGCGCCATTCTGACTACGGATGAGGTCGTCCAGGCCCTTTCATCTGTCATTCCTCTAAGGCAAAGCGCCTAAAACACATACGGCCGGCGAGAGTTTGTTATCGCTGATTAGGAGACCACCATGAAATCAACGGCGGAGGTGCTCGATCACCATCTGAAGTGCTTCGCCAATCGCGATATTAATGGGCTGATGGCAGACTATTCAGCAGACGCTGTGTTTCTTGGCCCGGAAGGAGCACTGCGTGGACCGGACGCAATTAGACCTGCATTTGAAAGATTCTTCGCCGAGTTTGCTAAGCCGGGCATGTCCTTCGCCAAAAAGCAGCAGTTAATCGAAGGCGATTACGCGTACATCGTTTGGAGCTCCGAAACAGCAGACAATTTCTACGAGTTGGCCAGCGACACCTTCTTTATTCAGAACGGAAGCATTCGAATGCAAGCTTTTACGGCTAAGGTCACACCCAAACGCTGATAGACCACAGGTCAAATCGTCGACTTGACCGCTTCCGTCGCTGCGGCGCCATGAACGCTCCGCTGTTTGGCGGATAAGTGACTCGCGAAGCCAAAGGACCGGGGCGAAATTTACCAAGAAAAGATGGAAGCCCGCGTCGAACTTCGAGCTGATCACCGCTTCGACGATGGTAGATCCTCGATGCATTCCGCGATCACCATGCGGCTCTTCCATGCCCGAACCGTGCGCCAGCAAACGGCTACGCCTGTCGAATACGCTCCTCCGAAAACGACCTCCCAATCGGCGGTGAAGTTCCCCTCGGCGTCTTGCGCGCTTGCAGTTACGCGAAACGATGCGATGGAAGCCAGCCCCATCTCGAGCAGCGCATGCATGGGTTCGAGCGCAGCTGCCAGGCGCTGGAACACGGCATCCTTTCCATTCGACTCCAGCGCGCCGAGCCATTGGACGATATCTTCGCTGTAGAAGCGGTCAAACTGCACGGAGAAAAGGGACTTGAGATCGAACATCCCGGTCAGGAAGTCCTCTTGACTCAAATCCACAATGGCTTGATTGAGCTCCGCTTCGCGCGCTTCCGCGCGGAGATGCGCGGCGCTGAATCCCACGATTTCTGAACGGCGCCAGCGCTCGATCTCGTCAATTTGCTCGTTGAACTTTGTGACGCAGACATCGGTGATATAGGCATATTGCGCATTAAATTCCGCAGCATCTGATCCACCGTCGTCCACGCGACGAACGATTGCTGAACGCAGGAAGCCGAATTCAGCCAGAAGGTTGTCGACGGACGTACTTGCCGTGGATTTTTCAACACCAGAAGCGGTCGGCGTTCGGCCATTCGCATTCGAAAAGCGATTCATCGGCAAGTTCGGTAGGCGATCGGAAACTTCCATCAGCGCCACAAATTCCTTCGTCACAATCTCGGAAAGAAGATCCACTATTGAACCCGACCGCGTGGCCCCATCCGCCTCGCACTGCTCGTCACTCAAACCGTAAAGCGCGTCGGCGAGCCGCTTCTTTCCTGCGTTTAGTTCCAGAGCCAAATTTGATTTCTGAAATTCCTTCGGAGTCATTGTCGATCCCCTTGAGGAACTGACGGAATATTGTGACGTGAATTTCTTTGAGTGCGATTGCTCCAAGTCGCTGCGCTGTCTGAAGCGGCTGACTATGCGCCCGGCCGCGCCAACGCCGCCTGCCCCAAGTGATAGGTAAGGTGCGCGGTTCTTCCGAGCAGCACGCCGAACCGATTCCGATGCGGTTCCCGCTCGAATTCCTCTACCGACACCGCCGTGTGCCGCTGCGCCCAATCAGAGTCCGAGAACTTCGAGAAACCCTCCCAGAGCTTCTGGTTGATTTCTTGCCATGCCGCTTTGAGCGATTGCTCCGAGACAGTCAGCGGAACCGACTTGTCCGGGTTCGAGATGAACATGGCGTCGAATTCGGGATGAAGTCTTTCTCCAATCCCGAGCAGTGGCAAGAGCCGATCGTTCACCGCCGCAAGATGGCCCCAGAGATAGATCAGGCGGTTTCTTCCTGGAGCAACTTCTTGCTCAAGTTGTTCTGGCGACAGTCCGCCAAAAAATTTCTCTGCTCGTTCCACGTTGAATTTCCACCCGCGGAGTGCGGAGTCGATGAGCGACTTTTCTGTAGTCATAGTTCACCTTCCTTCCATTTGCATGAATCGCACGTCCTCAGCCACGCTTCTCCCGCTTTTTCGATTAGATCTGCGCTCTGCCACCGTCAACGAAGAGTTCGATACCCGTGACGAAACTGGAGTCATCTGAAGCGAGAAACAACGCGACCTTGGCAACTTCTTCGGGCTTCCCCATACGTCCCATCGGGATCGTGGACACAATCCGTGCGATGACTTCCGGAAATTGCCGATTCACAAGCGGAGTATTGATTGGACCCGGACTCACAACGTTGGAGCGGATACCGCGACCCTTCAAATCTGTAGTCCAGGTTCGCACGAAAGAGCGGATGGCAGCCTTACTCGCGGCGTAAACGCCGAAGCCGGCAGTACCCTTAACGCTCGCGACAGAGCCGTTGAGAATGATCGAGCCACCATCCTTCAACAGCGGCAAGGCCTTTTGCACTGTGAACAGTGCTCCCCTCACATTGATGTTGAACAGTTTGTCGAAATGTTCTTCGGTCACAGCGCCGAAGGGAACAAATTCGCCAACTCCGGCGTTCGCGAAAACAATATCGATTCGCCCCTTCACCTTCGAGACGGTCTCGTAAAGACGATCAAGGTCAGCTATCTGGGCAACGTCACCCTGAACGCCAGTAACGTTGTCGCCGATTGCCTTCACGGCTTCGTCAAGTTCCTTCTGCCGGCGCCCCGTGATGAAGACATAGGCGCCCTCTTCGACGAACAGTTTTGCAGTGGCAAATCCAATCCCTTCCGTGCCGCCGGTAATGACGGCGGTCTTGCCTTCGAGTTTCTTGGTCATTGTCTTTCTCTCGCGCCATTCAGAAAAAAGAGCATCGTGACGGGCTTGCTGCCTTTGTTTCGCCAGGCGTGGCGCGTGCCGTTTTGCACGACCACGTCGCCGCGCTTCAAATGCAGAGTCTCGGCGTCGTCTAGCTCGAGCCGAATCTCTCCGTCGTAGACGACCGCGTAGTCGACGGTGTTCGTTTTGTGCATCGCAGGATCTTCTTTTTCGAAGTGATCGGCCAATCCTGGCAAACGAACCAAGGATTCCTTTTGTGCCGCCTCGCCATCGAAGGAGGGAGCCGCGAAGACGCGACCGGGGGGTAAGGTCACGAAGTGCAGACTTGTGCCCCCCGGCCCTGGAACGACGGAGTCGGGGTAGCGGTCAAACCTTTGCTCCTTGCTGAGATCCGGCGTCGCCGGATTGACCCAGATGAGCGTGTGCTCGTAGCCGGGAACAGTCTTGAACTGATAGGCCAGCAACGGTTCGTCACTTTGAACGACGGCCTTCCCGTTTACGTTTCCCGTGACGATACGACGGTAAGTGCTCGGTTTCTTGCGGCGCTTGGATAACTCTCTTTTCTTGGAAACGGTTTCATTCATGACTAGAATCTCCGCGTCAAACATTTTCAGAAGCTCCCTCCCGAAACTCTCGCCTGCAAACAGGCGCAGCGCTGCCACCTCGGAGCTGAGCCTAAGCGGCGGAAGCCTTTCCGTGATACGCAGGAGCAAAGACATCCTGCACAAATTGTTCAAACGAAGTCGGTGTGGTGTTCTCCGGCGAACGCGGCTCCTGCGCGGCGAGCACTCCTGTGTTGATGGCCTGGAACATCTCGATGTACACCGCGGCTTTCTTCGACGGCATACCCATTTGCGTCAATGCCTGCTGCATCTGGTCATACGGAAACTGCTGGTAACGCAGATCCGGTTTGCCAATACCGCGCGCGATCGCCGCGGTAGCTTCCGTCATCGACAGGTCGCGCTCGCCAAGCAGCTCGCGCGTTTGTTTGCCGGAAAAATCCAGGTCGAGAAGGCGCTGGGCGGCGTAGTCGCCGACGTCGCGCGTCGCGATCATCGGCAGCTTCAGGTCGGGCAGCAGCGCATGTCCGAATATTCCCATCCCACGAATCATGCCGATCGCCGCCAGATTGTTCTCCATGAAATACGCCGCGCGCAGATGCAGAACGTTCACACCGCTGATCGCATTCAGTTTTTGCTCTGAAGAATGCAGCCCCGTGACGGGCCCGGTGCCTTCCGGGACATGCGCGCCGTAGCTGCTCAAGTAGACCGCGTAGTGCAGGCCGGACTGCTTCACGGCTTTCGCGATCGCATCGCTCTCTCGCTCCTGGTCTTCCCGGGAGGTGATCGGCGGCAACAACAAGTATGCCGCGCGCGCCCCAATGAAGGCTTTCGTGAGCGCAGCCGCATCGCTGATCTCGGCCGTGAAAGCTTCCGCGCCTTTGCGCACAAAGCGCTGCAGTCGCGCCGCATCGCGCCCCACCACGCGCACCTTCTTGCCCTTCGACAAGAGGAAGTCGGCGATGATCGAGCCGGTGTTACCGCTCGCACCCAAAATCACATTCGTGGCACTTGTTTCGACCGCCTTGTCCCTATCTCTGCTCATGGGCTTGCTCCTTTTCTTATCTAGACCGCTTCGCACTGAAATCAGCACGGCATCGGACAACCCACCTGTATGCGCTTTCTATTCGATCAACTGCATTGCGACTCGGCGCACAATGCCTCGTGATGTGATGATAATATGCACATATTGAGGGCAAAAAACCTCACCCCTCCGCGCCGCCGATTTCCTCAACTACATCGGCGAGGCTTATTCCATTGAGAGTATTCTCGAAGCTGTTCTGCACTTTCCTTAGAACCGACGACATGCATCCCTTGATGTTGCGACTGACCCGGCATCTCTTGTACAAGGGATAATTATGAATCGCGAATGCCGGAGGCGCCGCGCTGGCGCGATAGATGTCCAAAAGAGTTATTCGCTTAGGGGAGCGCGCGAGCCTACTCGCGCCGTGCTTGCCGCGCGTTGTGTTGATAAGGCCTGCCTTGGCGAGTTTCGAGAGTGATTTCCTCACGAAGGTGGGGTCGGCATTCACGCTATTCGCGAGCGTTGCCGAAGGGATTCTCTTGCCGTGAAAAACAGCAAGAGCCGCCATCACGTGCGCTGCAACCGTGAATTGGACGCTCGTCGCGGACATCAAATCTCCTTCCGAGATATGTGATGTTAAATGGCACAATTCGGATACAAGTTTTTTCTTCCTCGGCCAATTCACCTCACATTCACTTCATCGAATGCCTTGGATAACCCGCCGTCGCGGGTGGAGAGATACTTTATGAGCTGTGCAGCAATACTTTCAGAGTATGTCAGCGAGAAAAAGTTCAAGTTGTGACGGGAAGCCAACCTACTTCAGCGAGTTCTTCTTAGCGGTTTGGCTGGCGCTCTTTCGCATACGGACGACAACCCCACCTTCTTCGAAGCGCACTTCATCCATGAACGCTTTCATCAGTAAGATGCCACGGCCGTGAATGGAGCCCATATTTTCGGGAGCCGTAGGATCCGGCACCTCACTAAGGTCAAATCCTCGACCCTCGTCCTTTACGGCGATGGACACTTCTTCAGGCTCACAGCGGCAGGTAACATAGACGTGTTTTCGGGGATTCTGGTGATTTCCATGAGTGACCGCGTTTGCGAGGGCTTCACGCAATGCGATCTCGACGTCGGTCTCGCTCTCAGGAACACAGTTACATTTCCTGATCAAGAGCATGAGCTCATCCACGAAGGGAGAAATCGCTGCCACTTCGCTGGGCAAAGAGCGCTGCAGTTCGATGCCAGGGCCGTCTTGATTACGGGCTACAGTCATCGGTAAACCTACCCGTCGAAACTTACTGCTTTTCAATCGTAGGTCGGGAATTTGTCCCCAAACATAGGCAGGCCACTCTTTGATTGCTCCTTTGCAGCTTCGTCCTGAAGCACGTCCCAATGTTCGACAAGAATTCCGTCTTTCATGCGAACGAGGTCCGCCGCAATCCAATTCATCGGACGTCCGATACCTGAAAACCGGCCGTGCAAGATGACGAAGTCTCCCTCCGCCACAATCGTTCCCGGTTCGTACTGCAAGGTTGGCGGGGCGCTCTTGACGAGATTGAACAGGCCTTCACGACCCGCTTCAATGTGTGCGCTGTGCTGAATGTAGTGAGGCGACCAGAAACGCTGAGCGGCTGCATAGTCCCGCTTGTTGAACAACGTCTCGAAGGCCTCTAGAACAATAGCTTTATTTTTCGATGCAATCGTTTCAGTTCCCACTTTCACGGTTGCCATTTTACGTACCCCCTTTTTCTCTCGAATAATTCCAGTTGACCCTGGCAATACGCGAATCCTCAAAGCTTCGACCCACCGTCGACCGGGATACTCGCTCCCGTGATCCAGCGGGCTGCGTCTGACGCCAGGAACGCGACTACGTCCGCAACATCTTCTGGTTTGCCGATCCGCTTCAATGCTTGCATTCCAAGCAGGGACTTCTCGGCCTGCTTCGGTCTTCGTGTAGTTCGACATATCGGTGTCGATCGCTCCTGGCGCCACCGCATTTACGCGGACTCCCCGGGGCCCCAAAATGGCAGCCCAGTTTTTGACCAGAGTCTCCAATGCTCCTTTGGTCGAGGCATAGGCAAGGATCGAAGGGTTGTCCAAACCGGGCTTCCCAACCACGGCGTGCGCCCCGAGCGAAGAGATCACAATGATGTTCGAACCTTCACCGAGGACGGGCAAAAGTTGCTGCACCAGGAAAAATGGGCTGCGCACATTCGTTGCAAAGAGATTGTCAAAATCCTCCACCGTATGATCCTTGATCGTTGCAGACTTGCTGATTCCGGCGTTGGACGACGAGCACATCCAATCGCTCCCCAACGATCGAGCGAACTTCCCTGGCCAGCAGTGTTGCTCCGTCTGCAGGCCTCAAGTCCGCCTTGATCGCATCTGCGCGTCCCCCTTTAGCGCGGATGGCGGCGACCAACGATTCCGCATCCTGCGCAGAACGGCCGTAGTGAACCAGAACATGCGCCCCAGCCTCCGCGAGCGCTGATGCCGTGGCACGACCAATTCCCCGTGACGCGCCGGTCACCAGCGCAGTTTTACCTTGCAGTGAAGCCATTGACAGACCCTCCCAATTCCGAGGAATTTAGTCCGCGGTCATTCCTCCGTCCACCGCCAGGGATGCACCGATGATGTAGGACGCCTTGTCGGAGCCAATGAATACGATGGCATTTGCGATTTCTTCGGGAGTGCCGATGCGCTTGTTAGGAACTTGTGAATCGAGGAAATTCGCCTTGTTTTCCTTTGTCTGCGCGAAGTGGTTAAACATTCTGGTTTCCACCGGGCCGGGGCCGACGATGTTGACCCGAACGCCCGTGCCCGCGAGTTCGAGGGCCGCGGACTTCGTGATACCTTCCACGGCGTGCTTGCTGCCGACATACGCGGCCGCACTCGGGCCACCGACTTTCCCATACGCAGACGAGATGTTAACGATGCTGCCTTTGCCTTGCCGAAGCATTGCCCGAATTTCGTACTTCATGCTCAGCAGCACACCGAGCACGTTTGTGTCGAAGATGGCTTTATAGTTCTCGATGTCTGCATCCGCAGCGGACTCGGGATTGCCGACCGTGCCGGCGTTATTGACGGCGATGTCGAGCCGGCCGAAGCGCGCCATGATCTTGTCCACAAGGTTTTTAACTTCCTCTTCATGCCGCACGTCGGTGCACACAAATTCGGCCTCAGTGCCGAGGTTGCGCAGTTCAGCGGCCAGCTTCTGCCCCTCATCCTCATGTCGACCCGAAACAACAACCCGCGCTCCTTCACGCGCGAACGCAATGGCCGTGGCACGACCGATCCCTGTCAGCGCTCCGGTAATTAGAACAACTGGTGAACTCATTTCTACCGCCCCCCTTGATCTGGAACCCATGCAGGTCAGGCATGACTGAAGATCAGCCAAGAGCTGCTCTCGGGGCGTCTCAGATCACTTACTTAGATTGCGATGCTGGGCGTTGGTAGCGGGGCGGAGCATACTTTGTTAGGCTGGCATCGATGCCTCAGAAGCATGGGAGTTGGAATGGAATTACGACATCTTCGATATTTCGTTGCGGTCGCCGAAGCGGGAAGTCTGACGGTGGCAGCGGAGCAAAAGCTGCACACGTCACAGCCTTCGTTGAGTAGGCAGATTCGCGATCTTGAAGACGAGGTGGGCGCCCGACTCCTGACGCGCCGCGCTCGCGGGATCGAACTGACACCGGCGGGTCGAGTCTTTCTTGATCATGCGCGCTCGCGTGCTTTCGCAGGTCGAAGCGGCCGGCCGAAGGCTGCTCGCGGGTCGCTCATCCCGCAAAGCCATGCTTCGTCATGGGCTTTCTGACTGGCCACGAACTGACCTGGATGCCCGAAGCCATTACAGATCTTGCGCGACGAACTGCCGAACATCGATGTGATGATATCGAGTCAATACTCGCCGCTGCTTGCGGACGGCCTTTCGAAAGGAAAAATCGATGCAGCTTTTCTGCGCAGGGAAAAAGGGATGCCAGGGTTGGCGTTCCGTCTTCTCGTGAAGGAGCCCCTCATGGTGATCTTGCCGAGTAACCACCGTCTCGCTGCTCTCAAATCGATCAGCCCGAGGGATCTAGTGGGCGAACCATTCGTGATCGTGTCGGACACGGCTCCTGTACTGCGTGCGGTCATCGACAATTACCTGAAGCGTTCCGAAACGAATATCAGGCCAGCTCACGAGGCGGACCACGTCACCATGGGAATTTCCTTAATAGTGTCGACGCGCGGCGTAGGGCTGTTACCTGCTTACGCGCAGAACTTTCTCCCTTCGTCTGTAACGAGTCGTCCTCTGAAGGGAGACACGCCGACGATCGAGCTGGTCCTCGGCTACAAGAAGTCGAACCAGTCTCCCATCCTGAAGCTTTTGCTTTCGAGATTGGACGAGTTAATCACCCGCGTTTCGAACCCGCGACCACTTCAGGTCGGTTGAAAAAACCTGTATCCAATTGTGCTGTTAAACATCACATATGCCGCAGGAGAGGATATGTCGGTAAAAAGCCGCGATCCACAACGGAAACAAGAGCCTCCCGGTCAATGAGGTTCACGAGTTCCTATCACCTTTCTACAGTTCTTTCTGATGTTCGTGGTTCCGCTAAGATTCCTCGCTCATCATTCCCCATTCCGTAGAATGCTGTATTCGCATACTGAGTATCAAGAAGTTTCATGGTTCGTGATATGCACAATGTGAATCTACCAAATTGCGCTCCGAGAAGCAGCGTGATCACTCTCCGGGAAAGCGGATGCCGACCATAGGCACCGCGAAACGAAGGCTGGCTTATGTGGATCGTTAGATTAGCGCTCAATCGCCCCTATACGTTCATTGTTCTCGCGATCCTGATTCTCCTGCTGAGCCCAGAGGTGATTCTTCATACACCCACGGATATTTTCCCGAACATCGACATCCCCGTCATTTCCGTCGCCTGGACGTATACCGGCCTCAACCCGGAGGATCTCGAGACGCGGTTGACCACTCCCTACGAAAAAGTCCTGACGACCCTGGTGGACAACATCCAGCACATCGAATCGACTACCTATAACGGCTTTTCGGTCGTGAAGATCTATCTGCAACCGGGTGCAAGCCTCGACCGAGCGAACGCACAGGTTGTTTCTGCTTCGCAGTTCGCCCTCCGGACTCTTCCCCCGGCCTTGCAACCTCCGGAAATCATCAACTTCAGCGCGTCGAGCGTTCCCATCCTCCAGCTTGGACTTTCCGGGCAGGGAATGTCCGAACAACAGTTGAACGACCTCGGCCTCAATTTCCTGCGGACGCAGCTTATTACGGTGCCGGGCGCGGTCGTCCCGCTTCCCTATGGCGGCAAGCAGCGGCAAGTGATGATCAACATGGACCAGAACCTCATGCAGGCGAAGAATGTCTCGCCTACCGATGTCCTGAATTCCGTGAATGCACAAAACCTGATACTGCCTTCGCGAACAGCCAAGATCGCGGAAAACGAACTTGATGTCCGCATGAACGTGACCCCACGCACGATTGCCGAGCTCAATGACATTCCGATTAAGCAAGTCGACACCAAAACCGTTTATCTGCGAGACGTGGCCAGAGTAAGCGACGGATTTGCACTCCAGACCAATTTTGTGCGCCAGGACGGCCACCGGGGAGTGCTCCTGGCTATTCTCAAGGCGGGAAGTGCATCCACCCTGGATGTTGTGTCGGGTATTCGAAACATCATTCCCCGCGCTGCAACGACGCTGCCGCCCGAAATGAAGATTACCCCCATCGCCGACCAGTCGATCTTTGTGCGCAGCGCTATTAGCGGCGTGGTCCGCGAAGCAGTGATTGCCGCTCTGCTCACTGGCCTGATGATTCTGGTGTTTCTCGGGAGTTGGCGAAGCACCCTGATCATCGCAGTCTCCATTCCCCTATCCATTCTCAGTTCGCTCCTCGTGCTCAGCGCTCTTCACGAAACGATCAACATCATGACGCTGGGCGGCCTGGCCCTCGCGGTGGGCATCCTGGTGGACGATGCCACCGTCGAAATCGAGAACATCAACCGCATCTTGGAAGAAGGTCACGAGACAGACATCAAGCAGGCCATCCTGGACGGTGCGCAACAGATCGCGGTGCCGGCCCTGGTCTCGACGTTGTGCATCTGCATCGTCTTCATGCCGCTGTTTTTGCTCAGCGGTGTGGCGCGGTACCTCTTTGTGCCCTTGGCCGAGGCGGTGGTTTTCGCGATGCTTGCCTCCTACATCCTTTCGAGGACGCTCGTCCCGACCCTGGTCATGTACATGCTGAAGCTCAACGAAGGCCGTGGAGAATCGCGCAGCGCATTCGCGCGCCTGCAGAAGCGATTTGAAGAAATGTTCGAAGGGTTGCGCCGCAGATACCGTGGTCTGCTGATCCGATGTGTCACGAACCGCAAGGTTTTCATTCCCGGATTTCTTGGTGTTTGCAGCTGCGTTTTCCTCCTCGTGCCGTGGCTCGGCCAGGACTTCTTTCCCCAGTCTCACAACGGCCAATTCATTCTGCATCTACGGGCGGATATCGGCAGGCGGATCGAGGAAACTGCCCGCCTCTCCGATCTCGTCGAGGACTCTATCCGCAGAGACATTGCTTCCGCGGAATTGGACAACATTCTCGACAACATTGGACTGCCCTACAGCCCGTTAAACACGATGCACTCAACTTCTGGAGTGATGGGCGCGAACGATGTTGATGTGCTGGTCTCGCTCCGCCCGGACCACCACCCAACCGCCAACTACGTACGCGAGCTCCGCGAGAAACTCCCGCGCGAGTTTCCGGGTGTCACCTTTTACTTTCTTCCCGCGGACATCGTGACCCAGATCCTCAACTTCGGTCTTCCTGCGCCGATCGATGTGCAAATCGAGGGTAGCAACGTCGAGGCCAGCCATGAAATTGCTCAGAAGCTGATGACGGAATTGCGGCAGGTGCCCGGCCTCACGGACGTGCACATCCAGCAGGCCCTTGACTACCCGACCCTTGAAGTCGCCGTGGACCGCACCAAAGCTTCTCAGGCGGGATACACAGAGCGCGACGTGGCCTCGAGCGTCTTGAATACGCTCAGCGGAAGCTTTCAGATTACGCCGATGTTTTTCGTCAACTGGAATAACGGGGTGAGTTACAACCTGGTCACACAGACGCCACAGTACCGGCTGCAAACGGTTAAGGACATTCAAAACATTCCAATCGCGGGAGGCAACAAGACGAATCCGGAGATTCTTGCCGACCTGGCTTCGATGCTACGAAGTTCGATAAGCAACGGCCTTAGAGCAAGTTCTCCGTCTTTTTGCCAATGCCGCACGGCGGCGGAATCCACGAATTCAACTCGACGTTGCGACGAATGCGTGCATCACAGGGTGGTTTCGAAGCGCCAAAAGCCTTGGCAATTTGCATTCCAGTCCCTAAGACGCCTGCTGGATGCGGAGAAATGGCAGCCTGCGACCTACGCCGGCCCCGGGCGAAGCCCCACCGTTTTCTTTTGCGCGCTACTTCGCATTCCGCGAAGTGTGCATCATGAAGCTGTCTCACTTTAGGGGTACACTCCTGTGCACGAATAACGGAGCGTTCGGGCCGAGTTGATTTTTATAAATCTTTTGCAATCAGGAAGAAGTTGGTGGACGTGACCGGGATCGAACCGGTGACCCCCTGCTTGCAAATCAGCGTGGCTGCGTCACAGTCATTTGGAATCAACAACTTACGTTTGGTGTGATTACCGTTATTCGGTGCGATTCGGGCTGTTTCGGAGCACTTTAGGTACGATTTGTGTACGAATATGTGGCGTCACGCGATGAAATCAGGAAGTTCATGTTCAGCGGGCACGAGCGTCTGGGCACTGCCTTTTCAGCAGACCGCTTGGTTCGTGCACAGCCAAAGATAGGTTATTGGAGCAGAGATGAATCTGCTAAGCTCCAGGTCGCGGCATAGGGTCCTACGCCACCCATTTCATTCTCAGTTTCTTGCGTTTTTGCGCGCAGTCGACAAGGTAAAGGTCAATTAGCTTCTGGTAAGGAAGTCCTGTCTCATCCGCCAGCCCCTTGAAATAGTGCACGACTTCCGGGCTTAAGTTGATTCCCACGGCTTGTTTCTTACCCGTATAAGGATTCTTAAGTTCTTTCATCTTGGAAAAATCATATTCCTTCTTCATAAAACGCAAACTCCTTCTTGGTTGATTTCCGCGCGGAAGTTATCCGGATCACTGAATCGGATTTCTTATAGCAGTGAACGACGACCCAACGTCTTCCCGTAGAACTCATTCCGATGAGGATAAACCGATCCTCGTCTTCTGAGTGTTCTGGATCATCGAAGAGGCGCGAATTCGGGTCGTGGAAGGCGCTCTGCGCTTCTTCAAACCACACTCCATGCTTTCTCCGATTGCTCTAATTTTTCTTCTCATCCCACCCGAAGCGGAGCATTTCTAGATATTATCTAGATCCAATGTAGATTGCAAGCGTGGGACTAGAAGGGCCTCTCGGGCAGGCCTCGGAGATTTGGTGGACGTGATCGGGATCGAACCGGTGACCCCTGCTTGCAAAGCGAGTGGGGAATTAAATCCAAGTCGTTGTTCAGGCTGCGCTTAACACGACGAATCCATCAGAACGATACCCCCTTGTTGCTCCAAAGATGCTCCCATATTTCGAACGGTCGAGGATGTCGCTAATCCGATCGGGCGTTGCGAACTTTCAAGACCGGTATAGAATGGCGCCTGTTTTTGAAGCGAGAAGAAGATCAATCCAAGGAAACAGTAGCGGCGCCGAAGCGCGGTGGCGGGCTACCCGTCTCTCGTCAACTTCATGGAGCAAAAACCTCCCCAACTCCGCCACGAGCTCCGCGCAGTGGAACTGCTTGATGCTACCGGAACCGGGACGGGCTGTCCTGGGACCACCCCAGGCTTCAGCTGGTGGACCTGCAGTACCACGATGTCCGGCCGGACCGTGGCCTGTACAACCACCTGGTGGCCAAGGACAGGTTCGAGCGGCTGACTAACGAGCGGACCGTCCTGTGGCGGTCGACAACCCTCCGGAGGACACCCGCGCGTACTTCCGCGGCCGCTGCCTGCGGCAGTACTCCGATTCGGTCGCCGCGGCCTCCTGGGTCTCGGCGATCTTCGACGTGCCCGGCCGCGAGTCACTGCAGCGGTCTACCTGGGAGCCGCTGCGTGGCACCAAGGCCCACGTAGGGGCACTTCTGGACCGCTGCCGTACCGCCGAGCTGGTAGCCGCCCTACCGGCCAGGACTAACCGGTCGCGGTGGGCGAGCCTGCCCGGGCGGCTAGTCCTCGGCGGGTGCAGCACCCGCCGGACATCAATCCCCTCGCCGCGGCCCCGCGACCCGCGAATTTCATACCAATATGGTTCCGCCAGGGTTGGACGGACTCCAGCGGGCGACGATAACGTTGGAACCTGACGGGGGATGATCCCCGGGATCACGGAGGTACGTCATGGCAACGAAGGACACCGGCGGACAGCGCCAGACCACACGGCGCTCCGACGAGACCGAGGAAACCCAGGCCGACGAAGCCGAGCGTGCGGAGCGGCACGAGAAGCTGTCCGAGGACGTCGATCTCATCGACGAGATCGACGAACGTTGAGGAGAACGCCGAGGAGTTCGTCAGGTCCTACGTCCAAAAGGGCGGCCAGTAGCCGTTTCGCGCAAGGCGGACGCAGGGCGCGCCGCGCGGGTACCCGTAATGCCCGCGCGGCACAGTAATGTCGTTAGCGACAGGCTTTTTGGAGCAGGGAGATCACTGGGAGGGTCGTGTGGGCGGATTGTTCGAGGGTC
>CAWAYG010000003.1:0-763218 GCA_963786205.1 uncultured Acidobacteriota bacterium | reverse complement strand
TGCTGCGCTGCCTGTATTGCCCGTGTTACCCCCGCCGCCCGCAAACTTGTTGGCTTTCACTGCTTCGCTCGTCACCACTGCCAGATTCCGCGGCAGCGCTGCGAGTGCTGTGGCTACGCGCTGCGCCGGAGCATTCAGCAGGAACATCACCTTGCTGATGAGTTCTTCCTTGCTCGGCAGGTCCGCCAGCTGCTTGATTTCCTGAATGGAAATGACGCGCCCTTCCACCCAGCCGGCGCGGAACTGAAACGCCGGAACATCCTTAGCGACCTTGGTGAGAATTTTCGCCAGCGCCACCGGATCCGTTTTGGTGTAGGCGATCGAGTTCGTGCCCTTCAGGTTCTTCAGCAAACCTTCCGGAGGAGTGCCGGCTCCCGCACGCTCCGCGACCGTGTTCTTCACCACCTGATATTTTCCGCCGGCGGCTTCCACGCTGCGGCGCAGTTGCGTATCCTGCTCCACCGTAATTCCCTGAAACGTCGAGAGAATCACCGTCGACACAGTCGCCAGCTGCTTCTTCAGATCTTCCGCCTGCGTGACCTTTTCGGACTTCTTCTTCATGCCCCAATCTCCCTCGTGCTTGTGCAGGTTACGCTGCTGCCGCTACCGCCGTATCCGCTTCCGCTTCCTCGATCAGAATTCCCGGGCCCATCGTCGAGGTGAGCGTAATTTTCTTGATGAACTTGCCCTTCGCCGCCGCGGGCTTGGCCTTGATAATGGCCGCGAGCAGCGCGTGCGCGTTGTCTGCCAGATTCTTCGCGGTAAAGCTGATTTTGCCCACCGGCGAATGAATCAGCCCGGTTTTATCGAGGCGAAATTCCACCTTACCGGCCTTGATTTCCTTGATGGCCTTCGCCACATCGGTAGTGACCGTCCCGGTCTTCGGATTCGGCATCAGGCCGCGCGGTCCCAGAACCTTTCCCAGCTTGCCGGCAGAGCGCATCATGTCCGGCGTCGCGATCACCGCTTCATAATCCGTCCAGCCAGCTTGAATCTTTTCCACCATGTCTTCGCCGCCGACAAAATCCGCGCCCGCTTCCTGCGCCTCGCGAATTTTCTCGCCGCCGGCGATTACCACCACGCGCTTGGATTTTCCCAGGCCGTGCGGCAGCACCACGGTGCCGCGCACCATCTGGTCCGACTGCTTGGAATCCACGCCCAAATTCAAAACCAGCTCGACGGTCTCGTCGAACTTCACGTAATGAACTTTGCGTAGCAGCTCTGCGGCTTCTTCCAGCTTGTACGGACGCGCCTCGACCTGCTTGCGCGCCCGATCGATATTTTTCCCGCCGACTTTTGCTGAACGACCCATCGTTTTTCTCTCCTGCGCAGTTAAGAACTACTGGCGTCCGTTTTCTGTGCGGACTCCTGCGCGTACTGCAAAACTATTCGGTTACTTCCACGCCCATGTTGCGCGCCGTTCCCCGGATCGATTTCACGGCGGACGCGAGGCTCATCGTATTCAGGTCCGGCAGCTTCAGCTTGGCGATATCTTCCACCTGCTTCGCTGTGAGCTTGCCCACCTTGTTGCGATTCGGCTCGGGTGAGCCTTTCACAATTCCCGCCGCGCGCTTGATCAGCTCGGACGCCGGCGGCGTCTTCATGATGAACGTGAACGTGCGATCGCTGTAGATCGTCACGAGCACCGGAATGATCATGCCGTCCGGCTCTTTGGCCGTCTTGGCGTTGAACTGCTTACAGAAATCCATGATGTTCACGCCGTGCGGACCCAGCGCGGTGCCCACGGGCGGCGCCGGAGTGGCCTTCATGGCTGGCAACTGCAGTTTTACGGTAGCCTGTACTTTTTTTGCCATATCTTCCCCGTTTTACTTCACTTCGTTTACTTCGCTGCGCTGCACGCTAAATAGAGCGGCGCGCGCTTTGCTCTACGCGACCTTTTCTACCTGCGCGAAATCCAGTTCCACCGGCGTCGAGCGACCGAAAATTGTGACCGATACTTTTAGAGTTGAGCGGTCGGAATTAACTTCCTCGACTACGCCCGTAAAGTTCGCGAACGGCCCTTCGCCGATTCGCACCTTCTCGCCGCGATCGAACGACAGTTTCGGTTTGGGCTTCTCCGCCGTAGTAGTGGCGCGGTTCAAAATGTTCTGGACTTCTTCTTCGGTCAGCGGCGAAGGCGTTTGCCCCGAACCGACGAATCCCGTGACGCGCGGCGTCGAACGCACGACGTGCCAGGTGTAATCGTCCATATCCATTTCCACCAGCACGTAGCCGGGATAACACATGCGGGGCGAAATCACTTTCTTGCCGCCGCGCACTTCCACTACCGATTCCGTCGGGATGATGATCTGCCCGATCTTGTCGGTCAACCCGAATGCCGCCACGCGGCCTTCCAGGCTTTCCTTCACCTTCTTCTCGAAGCCCGAGTAGGTGTGAACGATGTACCACTGCTTCGTCGAGGGGATTGCCCCCGCCGCTGCGGCTTCGTCGTGCCTTTCCGGCATTTCCGGCGCTGCGTTCAATTCGCTCACTTCATTGCCTTCGTTGCTCGCGTTGGTTTCTTCAGAATTTCTTGGCATAAGCCATCAACCAGCCGATGATTCTGGTGAAAATCGAATCGGTCAAAAAGAAATAGACGCCGAAAAACGCCACGGTCACCGTGACCACGATGGTGGTGGAAATCACATCGGCGCGCGACGGCCAGTTCACCTGCCGCATCTCCACGCGCACGTCGTGCAGAAACGAACGGAAGCGCTTCGGGTAACCACCCAGCTTCTGCACCGGCTCCAAAAGCGCAAACCCGCTTACGCGATGGGATTCTTCGTCTCGGTTAGTGCGTATCGCGTCGGCCATTTCACTCCGTACCTTCGTCCGTCAACTCTGCTGCATTCCCTGCCCACTTCACCGTCAACAAACTGGCAGGGGAGGAGGGATTCGAACCCCCACTCTCGGTTTTGGAGACCGATGGTCTACCGTTAAACCTACTCCCCTAAATTCGAGCCTGCGGCTCGAATTTAGCGCTAGAGCCCGCAAGCGGTGGCGCCGGAAACCTTCGCCGACGCCTTGTGCATCCGGCTTACTTAACTTCTTTGTGTCCGGTATGCTTTCTGCACGTATTGCAAAATTTAGACGTTTCCAGCCGCTCGGTGTGTTTGCGGCGGTTCTTGGTCGTCGTGTAGTTCCGGTTTTTGCAATCGTTGCACTGCAGCGTGATGATTTCTCTCATGGTCGTTTACTCGATGATCTCGGCAACCGCTCCGGCGCCCACGGTGTGCCCGCCTTCGCGAATCGCAAAGCGCAAGCCCTTCTCCAAGGCTACCGGTGTTATCAGCGTTATCTCACACGATATATTGTCCCCCGGCATCACCATCTCCACTCCCGCCGGCAACTTCACATCCCCTGTCACGTCCGTCGTGCGAAAATAAAACTGCGGCCGGTACCCCGTGAAAAACGGCGTGTGCCGCCCGCCTTCTTCCTTCGTCAACACGTACGCTTCCGCCTTAAATTTCGTGTGCGGCGTGATCGATCCCGGCTTCGCCAGCACCTGCCCGCGCTCCACTTCATCTTTCTCCGTGCCGCGCAGCAGCAATCCCACGTTGTCTCCCGCCATGCCCTCGTCCAGCAGCTTGCGGAACATTTCAATCCCCGTCACCGTCTTCTTCATCGTCGGACGGAAGCCCACAATCTCTACTTCCTCGCCCACCTTCACCTTGCCGCGTTCAATTCTTCCCGTCACCACCGTGCCACGGCCAGAAATCGAAAAAATATCTTCGATTGGCATCGCGAACGGCTTATCAATATCCCGCACCGGCTGCGGGATGCTCTTGTCCACCGCTTCCATCAATTCTAGAATTGACTTCTCCCACTTCGCATCACCCTCAAGAGCCTTCAAAGCCGAGCCGCGAATCACCGGCAAAGTGTCGCCAGGATATTGATAGCTCTTCAGCAACTCGCGCACTTCCAGCTCCACCAATTCCAGCAACTCAGGATCGTCCACCATGTCGCACTTGTTCAAGAACACCACGATGTACGGCACGCCCACCTGCCGCGCCAGCAGAATGTGCTCGCGCGTTTGCGGCATTGGACCGTCCGTTGCCGCCACCACCAGAATCGCGCCGTCCATCTGCGCCGCGCCCGTAATCATGTTCTTCACATAATCCGCGTGACCCGGGCAATCAATGTGCGCGTAGTGCCGGTTCGCCGTCTCATACTCCACGTGCGAAACCGCAATCGTGATGCCGCGCTCGCGCTCTTCCGGCGCGTTGTCAATCGAATCAAACGCGCGGAACGCCACCTTCGGATTGTTCTTCGACAACACTTTCGTAATCGCCGCCGTCGAAGTCGTCTTGCCGTGGTCAATGTGACCAATCGTCCCAATATTCACATGCGGCTTATTTCGTTCGAATTTCTCTTTCGCCATGCTGGTATCACCCTCGTATTAGAGCTTCGCGGCGAGAGGCGCGCGATAAGATGCCACTGCGGTACTAGCAGCTCAAAAAAGTCTCAAGTCCTTCGCCATCGGCCGCGCCATGGAGCGGGGGACGGGACTCGAACCCGCGACCATCTGCTTGGAAGGCAGAGACTCTACCACTGAGTTACCCCCGCTCATGCCCTGCAAACTTTTCGCTAGCGCCACGCGACGCCGTGTTCCTGATTCCCCCACGCCGCGCTGCGCTGCGCTGACTGCGATCTGGAGCCTGGGACCGGGATTGAACCGGTGACCTCGTCCTTACCAAGGACGCGCTCTACCAACTGAGCTACCCAGGCTCGTACCGGTCGCCCCAAATCCCTCCGCGTTGCCATCAGAATCGCCGCTGGGGCCGCCGCGCTTCTGAATTTCTTTCGTCCGCGAATAAATCTTCGCCAGACTGTCCGACCATGCGCTGGGTAACGCGGGTTACTGGTGGACGGGGGAGGATTCGAACCTCCGTAGCCCGCAAGGAGCGGCAGATTTACAGTCTGCTGGTTTTAGCCACTCACCCACCCGTCCCGCAAAACCATTCGGAACGCTGCCGGCGCGTCCCGTGAAATCCTCCGGGACACAACTGCATCCCGCATCTCGCACGCAACCTGATTGAACAGCAACGTTGTACGGGGCACTCCGCAATGCAGAAAGGGCTCGTGTCTAAAGACACCAGCCCTAGCGCTTTTGTCGCGAGGAGTTTCGTCCGCAACCCTTGCCAAAATATTCCCGGTACTTCGAACTCAGCTGGCGGAGGGAGTTGAACCCCCGACCCTCTGATTACAAATCAGATGCTCTACCAACTGAGCTACGCCAGCACTGGCAAACCGAGCAAAATTATCATACAGGCAATCAAATTGCAAGCAACTTTCTGTTGGCCGCAAAACCATTGCCAGATCGCCACTTACCTCGTCTCTCCAAGTACTAGCCGTGTCCTATTATACAGCTAATCCCGTTTTTCGTCGAATTCAGTTTCCTTACTCCGGCTGCTTCTCCGCCGGAGCAGCGGGCGTTTCCGCAGGAGGTTCCGCCGGCGGCTTCGCAAATTGGGCGTCCATCAGCTGCAGGTTATGATGCACTTCCGTGAAGCGGATAATAAAGGTCGCGCTCGCGCCCGTCTGCCGCACCGTGAAAGGCAATTTCACGCCGTCCACTTCGGTGTAGTCGTCCACGTCCGCCGTAAACTCCGTGACGCCGTCCGTCGTGTAGCGCTGATTCACACTGCGCACCATCAGCCCGGTCTGCATATCGAAATACATTTTGTCCGGCGCTCCTTGCGCACGCGTAGCCTCCAGCGCGTAGGTGTCGTGCTCGTCTACTCTCTCGATTCCTGTCACCGTAATCTTCGTGTAGTTCTTCCGCAGTTCCAGCGCGTGATAGAAATTCGCTTCGCGCCGCGCGTCGTCGAGTTCCCCGCCGGACAGCTCGCGCAATCCGTTTTGCGGATTATTGGACCATCCGATATTTCCATCGAAGCCCTGCTCGAACGCCGCACCACCCAGATTGATTACTGCCAGCATAAAATTCGGCGCTTTCTCGTGAATCTCCACCGTGCCGGTAAGATTATTCATCGCCGGAATTTCAATGGATCCCTTGGAAACGCGCGAGTTCAGCTTCAGCCACGCGGCGCGGCCTCCGATAGCCTGCACGTAGTGGTCGAGAACCTGATCGGCGGTGGGCATCGCCGCAGCTGCTTGCGTTTTGGATGGCGTCGTTGCAGCCGCCGAGGGTTTTGCCGCATCCTGCGCTCGCGCGGCAAGAACGCAAAGCGATGCGAGGATGCCTACGCCCAGCGCTTTCTGCCATGTAGATTTCATTTGCCGCACCTCGCTGCGCCAAAACCCCACACACCCGCCGCGCTGAATATGCTACGCAGCCGGGAATAAAAACATTACACTAAGTTCGTAGCGCCGAACATTCATTTAACGTGCCGCTCTCTTCCGCCAAACGCGCCCTGATCGTAATCGCCGTCGTGCTGCTCTGCCTCGTCGGGGCGGGCGTGGCGTATTATTTTTGGCAAGCTCGTCCGCTCCCACCGATCGTTACCACTGTTCCAGGTGTGCCAGCAGCAGGTCCGCCGCCGGACATTCTCAGCCAACTTCCGGCCGATGCGCCGGTCGTCGCTTATATAGACGCAGCCAGCTTGCGCACGTTACAGAATTCGCCGCTGGCCGCCGCGCTGGGCCTCGCATCGCCCGGTCCGCAAGCCGATCGTGACTACGCCAATTTCGTCCGCGACACGGGCTTCGATTACACACGCGATCTCGACCACGCCGCCGTCGCCGTGTGGCCCGCGAGTTTCGGGAACTCGCCCAAAGACATCAACGCGAACCGCGCACTCGTCATCGCCGAGGGCCGCTTCGACCAACAAAAAATCCAGACCGCTGGCGCCAGGAACGGAGAGGTGACAACCGCGTCGGACTTGTCCTCTGCCGTCTGGGTGATATCCGGCAATCCGACGATCTCGTATGAATTTCTCTCGCCAACCCGGATGGCCCTTGCTAGTGGCGACAGTGACGTTTTAGGTCGAAAGCTTGCCGACATATATCTCAAACGCTATGGCACTCGCGATGCCGCCATGCAATCGCGCATTCAACGAGTCGCAGGTGCGCCGTTGTTTGCCGTCGCGCGTACGGATCGCCTGCCACAGAACATCTACGCGCCTTTACACAACTCGCCGCAGCTCGAACAGATCGCGCGTAGCGTGCAGGCGATCACGCTGGCCGGCCAGCCCGACCGCGACAACTTAAAAATCACGATTGACGCC
The DNA here is from genome assembly GCA_963786205.1 of uncultured Acidobacteriota bacterium. Taxonomy (GTDB): domain Bacteria; phylum Acidobacteriota; class Terriglobia; order Acidiferrales; family UBA7541; genus Palsa-295. Next base: position 756,028 of record CAWAYG010000003.1, on the reverse strand, counting down.
GAATGTGACGCGATGAAGAACGCCGTACAACTCGCCTTCCTGCTCGAAACCGGAAAAATGGCCGGCTCGATGGCGCTCTCTGATCCTCACACCCGCCGTCAGATGACCCAAGATCAATACGTGTTCCTCCAAGCGCTCCTCGCCCGCGCCGCCATCAACCACCAGAATAAATTAGTGCGCATCACCCTGCAGATCACCCCAGATATGCTAAGCGCTGCGCCAGCGCCGCCATCCAAGCCTGCAGCAAGCCACGCTCCAGCCACGCCTCACGCCACTGCACCACCGCCTGCAGCGTATCCCCACACTTCTCAATAACATTTCAACTCGAAGAAAAAAGTCGTTGGCATGAACAAGCGCGATCTGGTTTGAAGAATGACCTCACCGCTTCGCCGTCTCCCTGTCCGCAGCAAGCCTCGGCCCAGCGCCGTAGGCGCGGCATAAGCTAGCCCAGCGCGGCAGCGTTGGGAAAAGAAACGTAGAAAGACTCTGAGCGCCGTAGGTGCGACACAGCCGTTGCCACTACGATTCAGTGAACGAACGCAGGTGAACTAACTTGCTAGAAGTATCGAGGACGCAAGCAGTGGAAGCACGCTCTTAATCCGCTGCGGAAGCTGCCGTAGCAGCGGTACTGAGGTAGCGCCAGGGATTCACAGGCGTATTGTAAATTCTCACTTCGTAATGCAGATGCGGCCCGGTAGAGCGCCCGCTCGCGCCTTCTAGTCCAATAATGTCGCCACGCTTCACGTGCGTGCCCACATGCGTGCTGAACGCCGAGAGATGCCCGTACCAGGTGCTGACGCCAAACCCGTGGTCAATCACTACCAGCTTGCCGTACCCCGCACGCTGTTCCACCACTGCCACAATTCCGTCCGCCGTTGCGTGCACCGAATCGCCGTAATGCGAAGCGATGTCCATCCCGGCATGGAACGCGCCCTCACCACTGAACGGGTCCAGCCGCTCGCCGAAATGCCCGGTGATTTCTCCCACCACCGGCCAAAGAGTCGGCACAATCCCCAGACTGCTAAGTTGCGAAGTCGGCAGCAGCCGCAACCCGCCATCGGACATCGTCACCGCAGACGCATTCCTCTGCAGGTAGCTGAATTCGTCCACAGATTCCTGGTACTCGACGTCCTGCCCGCTAGCATCGTCTCCGAACGCAAAAGGAGTCTGTTTGAAACGTGTGATGCCGTAAGCTATCGCCACTTCGCTCGCCAACGATTGCAGCGAATCCAGGCGCTGGTTGGTATCCTTCACTTCGGTCTGCAGGACCTTATATTGTTGCTTCAGGGTGTCTTGCTCGCGGCGCAGCGAATTGTAATTGGTGGCCTTCCACAGCATGCGGGAGTACGAGCCCATCCCCGCCAGCACTGTAACGCCACCCACAGCAGCCAAAATCGCCAGCGCATGCAACACGTAGAAAGGCACACGAAGGCGCCGCATCCCGCCGTAAGCGCTCGAAGCAATAAAGAACGTGTAATACTTGCCCTTCATAATGTTAATTTTTCTCGCTGTAAGCTTGAATCGGTTGATCGGAATCCGCGATTCCCCAATCGCGGCACTGCAGTGCGTGACTAAGTCCAAGCGCAGAAGCCGGATACAAAACCCGGTGAATTGTAGCCAGCGCACCCATCGTGGTCAACCTCAAACTTAAGTTTTCCACAGTTTCTCCATCTATGCAAAGGACTTATCGGCGAACCCCTAACTTTCATTTGGGGTTTCCCTCGCAGAAACCTTACCTTATTCTGGAAACGCGATACAACTGTACCAAGGTTCAGGATGCAACGCGAAAGTCAACTCGTCGAAAAAATCGCCCGCGCGCTGGTACCAGCTCGCGCCGCATCGTCGCGTCTCAAGATGGGAATCGGCGACGACGCCGCCGTCATCTGGCCCGCCGGCCGCACCGAATGGGTGCTCAGCTGCGATACATTTCTGGAAGATGTCCATTTCCGCGCGAAGACTCACCCGCCGGACGCGGTCGGCTACAAGACCCTCGCCCGCGCTTCGAGTGACCTGGCCGCCATGGGCGCCACCCCGCGCTACTTCCTTCTGACTCTCGCGCTACCAACCGCACGCACCGGCCCTTGGCTCGATGCATTCCTAAAAGGGATGGCCCGCGCCGCCAGCGAACTCGGCATCACCGCCGTTGGCGGCGACACCACAAAGAGCCGCACCGTGTTCGTCAGCATCACCGTACTCGGTGAAATCGTCCCCGGCCGCGCGCTTACCCGCTCCGGCGCCCGCCCTGGCGATATCGTCTATGTAAGTGGCAAACTAGGCCGCGCCCAACTCGGCCTCGAGCTAGTCCTACGTGGCCACACCCGCGGCCGTCACCTCTGCGCCCTCGTGCAACCACAGCTATACCCCAAGATCCAAATCGAGCTCGGTTCATGGCTGGCCCGGCAGCGCATAGCCTCGTCCGCGATGGATCTTTCCGACGGCCTTTCGACCGACCTCGCCCGCCTCTGCGCCGCAAGCCAAGTCGGCGCAAAAATCTACGCGAGCAAAGTTCCTCGCGTGGCGATCCCGTCGACAGCCGTTCGCAAGCTCGGTAAACGAAAGGTCGATCCCCTGCAGCTAGCTCTGCACGGGGGCGAAGACTACGAACTCCTCTTCACAATCCCATCGCACCAAACAAAAAAACTTAGGCGCGCTCCGGGCGCATCAGCTCTAACCGCAATCGGCGAAATAACACGCAATCGTGAACTAATCCTCGTAGCCAACGACGGACGCGAGAACGCACTGAAGCCTCAAGGTTGGGATCCATTTCGCTGACCTCCAAAACCCTGAGGGACGAGACTTACTGTTGCAGCTGCGGGCAGGCTTGAAAATTGAATCGCAGATCAACTGTGCCAGCACGTACGTTGCGCTGGAATTCAGTATCCTCAAGTGAAACATCCGCGGGAAGGGATGACTTGTTGTCCGTGCGAAAGTTTCTAATCAATTGGATATTGACGGTGTCGCCGAGCTTCAGGGTTGAGCTCAACAGGTTTTCCGCCCGCGGGTCGAGGCCAAAAACCTCGATTTTCCCCAACCGAAATTGCTTTTGCTGATCTAACTCCATCATAAGCGAGACGCGACCGCGTTCGTTGTCAATGTACGTTATTGCTGACACGACAAAGTCGATATATCCGTGCGACCCGTAGAATTCCTTCATTCCATCGAGCGCTTCCCTGATTTTCGCAACGCTGAAAAGATCCCCCTCGCGCATCTGGATCAATTTCCTCAATTCCTCGCTCGAAAAAACCAGCGGAACCGCTGGATCAGAAGATCGAAACTGAACATCTCCTAGCTTATACTGCAACCCCTCATCAACATGAACGGTTAGCAAAACATGTCGAACTGTACGGTCCGTGCTTGCAGTCTGCGCTCTCGCGGTTGGTAATACCTTGAAGAATCCCAGGTCTTGCCAGGTGCCTAGAATCGAGACGCTTTGTATTTCTTCCAACCAGTCAGAATCGGATTTGAAGGTGCGTAGCTTCAGTTCGGCAACAACTGGCTCGCGCAAAGCGTCGGGCATACGCGTCGGCCCATCAAATTTGACATCGTCAATCACGACCGTTCGCAACCCCAGGCGCGTCTTCCTGCGCGGCGGTCTTCGCACGCACTTCTGTGCGCATGTCGTCGATCTCGTCAACAAGCGTGGGGTACGGGAGACAGCGGTCCAGTCTGCGTGATATCTGAGCGGAAGTCGGCGGACCCACCCAACGCAAGCCAAGGTGAACGACAGATATCCCCGACGCCATATGACGAAAATACAGTCTTCCAAGGACACAAGCGCAACAACTCGCCCAAAATGTGCTTAGCAATCGGGAATTAATTCGCTGAAGTACGACTTTGCAGCTGTCACGCAGTCTCTAACGCGCTTTCCTTAACGCCGGGACGGCCCCGCGGGCGGCTTCAACTGTGTGGACGACGGCGTCGCAGCCGGCGCACTCGGTTTCACCGCCGGCGCAGGCTTCGGCTCCGTGGGCGTTGCGCGCGGCGCAGAGGTCTCCGTCAACCCCTGCTCCGCCGCATCCGCCGGCGGCGCTGTATCCGGCACGTCCACATGCACTTCCCTGCCAGGCGCCAGCTTTTCCAACGGCACCACATTCGAGAAATTTTCCACCGCCGTACCCTGCGTTCCCTGCTGCATGAACTCCAGCCATATCGGCAAAGCCGCGCGCGCCCCGGTCTCTTTTTTCCCCAGCGAAATGCGCTTGTCGTCGTTTCCCACCCACACACCAGCCGTGATCTGCGGCGTAAATCCGATGTACCAGGCATCCGTAAAATCGTTCGTCGTGCCAGTCTTCCCCGCCGACGGCCTTCCCAATTCTTTTGCGCGTACCCCAGTGCCGAACTGCACTACTTCTTCGAGCATCGCGACCATCGTCCGCGCTACGTCCGGGGGAATTACATCATTCACTTTTGGACGAGGCTCTTCCAGCACCGCCCCATCGTAAGAAGTCACGCGTCGAATGTAGTGCGGCTCGATGTGAATGCCGTCATCCGGAAACACAGTGAATGCGGAAGTGTGCTCCATCAAACTCAAATCCGCTGCCCCCAGCGCCAGCGGCAGATACGGCGGCAAGGGACTCGTAATCCCGAATTTGCGCGCCAGCTCGATCACGTTCTGCACGCCCACATGATCCAGCAAACGCACCGCCGGAACGTTGCGCGAATCCGCTAGCGCGCGCCGCAGCGTGATGCGCCCTTCGAATTTCTCGTCGTAGTTCTTCGGCGAATAATTTTGCCCACCGCTGCGAAACGTGACGGGCTCGTCCACGACGGTATCGAACGGGTTCATCCCCATTTGCAGCGCATCCGCGTACACGTACACCTTGAACGAACTGCCCGTCTGCCGCACCGCTTGCGTGGCGCGATCGAATTTCGATTCCTCAAAATCGTAGCCGCCCACCATCGCCTTGATCTCGCCGGTTGGGTTATCGATAGCCAGCAAAGCAGCCTGCGCCGCCGGCACTTGTTCCAGTTGCGCGCGCACCGTCAATCCCGATACGTCCTTCACCGAAACGCATACCAGGTCGCCCACCTTCAGCAATTGCTTGGGCGATTTGCTGCCCGTCCACGCAAAATCCGCGGGCGTCAGCATCGCGTGGTACGTCCCGATTTTGATCGAAGCGAAAGTGGGCTCGACTGCAGTCACCAAACCGTTGACGTAATCGCCCTTGCGCGGCGTGTTGCGCCAATCCTCATCCTGATATTTTTCCAGCGGCCCCAGATTCTGCTCCAGGATGTTCGGCAGATTTCCGCGCCAGCCGTGGCGGCGATCGTAGGCATGCAAACCATCGCGCACAGCTTGGTCCGCGGCCTTCTGCATCGCTACATTCAACGAGGTGTACACGCGCAGTCCCTGCTCATGTACCGCGGCCGTGCCGTAGGTGTGCTCCAGATACTGCCGTACTTCTTCGACGAAATAGGGCGCGAGGTCATTGCGCAGCGATTCCAGGTGCAGCCCCAGCGGCTCCTTGATTGCGGCGTCGGCTTGCGCTTCGGTGATCTTGCGATCGTGAGCCATCAATTGCAGCACCAGATTGCGCCGCGCCAGCGCGCGGTCCGGATGGTTGATCGGCGCATAAATTGGCCCGCGAATGATGGCCGCGAGCGTAGCGGCTTCCGCCAGTGTCAATTGCCCCAGCGGTTTGCTGAAATAATATTCCGATGCTGCCTCGAAGCCATAATTCCCCGAACCCAGATAAATCTGGTTGCAGTACATCGTGAAAATTTGTTCTTTGGTGTAGTGCCGCTCGATCTGGATCGCCAGGATCGTTTCCTCGATCTTGCGGCGCGCGCTGCGGTCTGAACGATTCAGGAAAAGTCCGCCGGCCAGCTGCATGGTCAGCGTGCTGGCGCCCTCCGCCAGGCGGTGCTTGGCGATATCATGCCAGGCTGCCTGCAGTACGCGCGGAATGTCCACGCCCCAATGCTCTTCGAAGTGCTGGTCTTCGGTCGTGAGGATGGCGTCCTTCAGAACTTTCGGAATCTGCCCGTAGGTGATCAGAATCCGTCGCTGCAGCGCGAACGTGCCAATGGATTGCCCATCATCCGCGTACAACTCGGTGACCACATTCGGCCGGTAATCCTGCAGCGCGTGAATTTCCGGCAAATCCCCCGAGTACACGAACAGCAGCCCCACCGCCGCGCCAAACCCGATCGCGCACAGCACCAGAAATGTAAACGCCAGCCGGCCAAAAACCGTGTCGCCGGTAATCTTCATCGTCGCGCGGTAAAATCGTTCCATCGCCCTGCCATTCTATCGCATACTCACGCGCCTCGCCGGGGCGTAGCGCGCGCGATGTTCCCAATTTGCCGTTGCCAGCCCGCGACGCCCCACAGTAAATTGTTGCCGCTGCGCCACACAACGAGGCCCCATGGAAGCCAGTCCAGTTCTCTTCCGCGATCTAACCTATATCTTTCTCGCCGCGGTCCTCGGTGGCCTTGTCGCCTGGCGCCTGAAACTCCCGCTCATCCTCGGCTTCGTCCTCGGCGGCATCGTCATCAGCCCCTTTACTCCCGGCGTGCACATCTCCGACCTCCACGCTTTCGAAGTTTTCGCGGAAGTCGGCGTGGTCCTGCTGATGTTTTCCATCGGCGTGGAATTTTCCATCCCCGACCTGATGCGCGTGAAGTGGATCGCCCTAGGCGGCGGCACGCTCGGCATTCTGCTTTCGATGTCGTTCGCGCTGGGTGCCGCGTGGCTCGGTGGATGGACGATGATTCAGGGCTTCGTCGTTGGCGCCACCATCTCCGTCGCCAGCACCATGGTTCTCGCGCGCCTGCTCGCCGACCGCAACGCCATGGGCACCACCTGCGGCCGCGTGATGATCGGCATCACGCTCGTCGAAGACATCGCCGTCGTCTTCATGACCATCATCATCCCCATCTTCAACGGCCCCGCCGAAGGCCGCTTCGCAAAAGCCGCCTGGACGCTCGGCAAAGCCATGCTGCTGCTAATCCCCCTCGCGCTTCTGGCGATGACGCTGGTTCCGCGTCTCTTCCGCCTCGTCGCGCGCACCAAGGATGCGGAACTTTTTCTGCTCGTCGCAATCGCCATCTGCCTGGTTTCGGCCGCCACCGCCCAAGCCGCCGGCTTCTCCGTCGCGCTCGGCGCCTTTCTCGCCGGCCTCTCGATCAGCGGCGCCGAAGACTTGCATCAGGCGCACAATTCGTTGATCCCGCTGCGCGATGCTTTCGTGGCGCTATTTTTCGTTTCACTCGGCACGCTGGTCGTTCCCTCGGTGGTTCTGCACAATCTTCCGCTGCTGGGCGTGATGCTCTTGCTTATCGTCTTCGGAAAGTTTGTGGTATGGCTGGCGGTGATGAAGCTGTTTCGTTATTCCATATGGACGGCCATCGCCGTCGCCGCCGGCCTGACGCAAATCGGCGAGCTCTCGTTCATTCTGGTAGAAGTAGCGAGAAAATCGGGGCTGGTGGGCGAGGAAGTTTTTGCGGCCACCCTCGCCGCATCCCTAATTTCAATTTTCCTAAACGTTTTGATCGTCCGCGCGGTCTTCCATTGGATCCAGCCCAAGCTCGACGCCGAACAAGCCGCCGCTGCAGCAAAGGCATAGCCAAGATTTTGTAAGCGGATTTTCGATACGGATGAATCGAGGAAGGTGAGCATCCCAAAATAAACCAAATACCAGCCGAAGCTTTTCTCTTTTCACTTTTGCAATTTCAATTTTCCAAATCTACCCCAGCGCTTCTTCCGCTTCCTGCACGGTGGCGTAAGACTTGATCAGCGTCCCCACGTGCGTCATGTCAATCAGCGCCTTCACCTGCGTATTCGTTCCGGCCACTGCCAATTTCCGCTGCGTGCGCTGCGCCGCCACGTACGCACCCACCAGCGCGCCCAGGCCCGCCGAATCTACGTAAGGCACGCCGCTAAAATCCAGAATCAGCTTCGGCGCGCTTTCCTCGCGCGTCGCCTTCTGAAACTCGAAAATCGTCTGAATATTCAGCGAGCCTTTGAGGGTCAGAATCTTCTGTCCCTCCTTGTTGCCCGCTGATACGACTATCTGCAAGATGTCCCTGGCCATGGCTCGCGATTCTAGCGAATCGCCGCCCTGCCCATTGTGAATATTGTGTTACAACCGCCGCGCGGCATTCCCCTGGCAGGATTGAACTTGAGAGCAAGGCCTGAGCGTGTTGCGAGTGCAGTTACCCGTTTCCCACAACCGCTTCGGCCTCAATTTCCACCAGCATTTCCGGCGAAATAAACGCGCTCACCTGGATCATCGAAGTCGCCGGCAGGATCTTCCCGAAAAATTCACCGTGCGCGCGGCCAACGCCCTGCGAATCGGTCATGCTCGTCACGTACATTCTGGTGCGCACCACGTCGCCCAAGCTCGCCCCCGCCTTTTGCAGCGCCCGCTCGATATTCTGCAGCGTCTGCACCGCCTGCGCGTAGGCATCGCCCACGCCGACAATTTTTCCCTGCGCGTCCGTCGCCGTCGTCCCGGAGACCCACACATTCGCTCCCACTCGCACCGCACGCGAATAACCAATCACCGGCTCCCAAGACGTTCCGCTCGAAATATTTGTTCGTGGCATCACGGTTCTCCGAATTGAAGTTCGCCCCAATCAATTTCTTCATTCGTGTCGCGAATCCGGCGCCGCACAGCGCCGGTCAACGCACCGCGGGGCGGCCCGACGCAGCTCACACGCCGACCACTCTACGGATCAAAACGCGCGCGCAATTCCGCCGGCACAATCGGACACAAATCCTCGCGCTTCCCGAACACCCGATAACGAATCCGCGCCACGAAGTCATACACAAAATCGCGCATCCCCCGCGGTATCACGCTAAGCACCGCTGCCAGCGCTCGCCACCCGCCGCCCAATCGTCGAAAAATATGTAAGAACGCTGCAGACCGCACCAGCAGCTCCCCGCCCCGCGTCAGCACCACCACGCTATCCGGCAATCCCGCCCGCCGCTCCGCCGCCACCCGCGCGAGAAACGTCTCGCCCTGCAGCGGCGCAAACCGGAACGCTTGCCCGCCGCGATCGTGCCGCAAAACGAACTTCACCGCGCGATGGCAAAGTCCGCAATGGCCATCGTAAAAAAGGTATTCCGCGGCAGGCGCGTTCGACTCCACCAGAAAAGCATAGCACGAGGGCTCCGAACGCTTGCGTTAGCCGCAGCACCACACCGAATCACGCTGCTCCACGCCGCGCGGCCGAAAGTTTCCACACGCCACTTCGTTATTCGCGATTGCGGAAACGCGACGCCCTTCGGGCTTGCCAGCGTTTCCGAAAATCTCTAAGCTGGTTCAGTCCGCCAATCCCTGCAGGAGCTGATCCGCGCACATGAAGTGCCACAACATCCTGGAAGCTATCGGCAACACGCCCATCATCCGGCTGAATCGTCTGGCCAAAGATTTGCCCGCCGAAGTCTGGGTCAAGGCCGATTACATGAATCCCGGCGGCTCGGTGAAAGACCGCATCGGGCTCGCAATGATTGACGAGGCCGAGCGCACCGGAAAACTGAAGCCCGGCGGCACCATCATCGAAGGCACTTCCGGCAACACCGGCATGGGACTCGCGCTCGTCGCCTGCGTGCGCGGCTACAAAGTCGTCTTCACCATCACCGACAAGCAATCGCGCGAAAAAATCGATCTCCTCAAAGCATTCGGCGCAGAAGTCATCGTCTGCCCCACCGCCGTCGAGCCGGAGGATCCGCGCAGCTACTATTCCGTCGCCGCCAAACTCGCGCGCGAAATTCCCAATTCCTTCTATCCCAATCAGTACGAGAACCCGATGAATCCCGAAGCGCATTACCGCACCACCGGCCCGGAAATCTGGCAGGACACCGAGGGGAAAATCACGCACTTCGTCTGCGGGGTGGGCACCGGCGGCACCGTCTCCGGCGTCGGCCGCTACCTGAAAGAAAAAAACCCCAACATCAAAATTATCGGCGTGGATCCCATCGGCTCGCTCTACTACGAAAAAGTAAAAAGTGGAAAGACGGGCAAAGCCCTCACCTACGTAGTCGAAGGCATCGGCGAGGATTTTTTCCCCGGCACCATGAATCTGAAGATTCTCGACGACATCTTTCAGGTGAGCGACGAAGAATGCTTCGTCTGGGCCCGCCGCCTCGCCAAGCAAGAAGCCATTTTTACCGGAGGCTCGGGCGGCGGCTGCATTTCCGCCGCGCTAAAAATCGCGCGCAAAGCAAAACAAGGCGACATGATCGTCGCGTTCATGCCAGATTCCGGTTCGCGCTACATGTCCAAAGTTTTCAACGACGGCTGGATGCGCGAGCACGGCTATGTGGACGCTGAAGTCGCGCTCTGTGCCTCCGACGTAATTCGCGTGAAGCAACAGGCCGGCAAAACCCGCGACATGATCGTCGCCGGCCCCTACCAGACCGTATTCCACGCGCTGCAAACCATGCAGCAGCAGGATATTTCGCAGCTCCCGGTCTTCGAAGAAGGAAAATCCATCGGCACAGTCTTCGAAGATCAAATTCTAAATCTCGCCCTGCAAGGAAAAGATCTGCGCAAGCTCGTCATCCGCGAAGTCATGGGCGCCCCGTTGCCGCAGGTCGCAGCGAACTCCCCCATCGAACGAATAACCTACATCCTCAGCCACAACAGCCCAGCTGTCTTCGTAGAAATGCCCGGCGCTAAACTGGAGGTCCTAACCAAGTTTGACCTCATGGACACAATCGCCGGCCTCGTCGGCCAAAAACGCTAATTTAGTCCGCCAGGCTCAATTTCTGAAGGTACGTATTGTACGCGGCTTTCAGCTTCGCCGCGTCCAGCGAGGCCTTGCTGTAATTCTCCAGCGGCGTGATGAAATCGTCCATCGCTTTATCAACCTGTTTGAAGACGTCGGGGTTGGTCTTGGCGAGCGCCGTGTCGCCGCCGTAGTCTTCCGCTTTGTCCCAGACGCGCTCCAGAATGCGCGCCAGTTGTGCGGCGGTCGCGTCGTCACCCTTCTGATGCGTCGCGTAAGCGAGGTGCGCAAGCGCGCGGTAAGGTCCCATCTTCGTGTTGTCCACCCCAGAGCCTTGCGATTGGTGCGTATCTTGCGCCACGGCCACAGGATTTAAGGCCGTGAAAACAGCAGCGCCCAAAATGAGGCCAAGCGCAGCTGAAAGAATCGTTCTGGCGCGGCGGCGTGAAAAGAAATTCAATTTTTCCTCCTTCGGATCGTTCCGGCAATCATCGCGACGAGTAAATAGCACAGTTCAGCGAGCAGCACGGCAGAAATGTTCCATGCTGGTGCGCGCTCAGACAAGGCCTGCGCAGTTCGCGCTGGCACAGCCGGACATCCGCGCCTTGTACTCCACGAACCCCATGCCTCCGAGCTCCGAACTGCGCTTTGCAGTTCCCGCCTGCGCGAATGGTATAATTACGAACTTTTTGCGTGCAGCCGGATCTTGCGCAAGCAGCGCTCAATTCACTCGCATGTGCGCTAAAGGCAAAAAAGAAAACCATGCGCATCGAAGATTTCAGTGAACGACTGAAGCACACGATCCTGATCGCCGACGGCGCCATGGGCTCGCTGCTCTATGAATCCGTGGGCCCGCAGCGCTGCGTGGACGAGCTCAACGTCACGCACGGCGAAGCCGTTTTTCACGTTCATCAAACCTACATCGAAGCGGGCGCGCAAATCATCGAGACCAATACTTTCAGCGCCAATCGCCACAAGCTCGGCCAGTTCGGCATGGCCGATCGCGTTGCCGAGCTGAATCATCGCGCGGTAAAAATTGCCCGCGAAGCCCGCGAGGCCGCCAAGCACGAAGTCCTGATTGCCGGCTCCATCGGGCCGCTGGGAATTTTGCAGCACGTGCGCGAACTGCCGCACCAGGACATCGTCGCGATTTTCAAGGAACAGGCAGGCGCGTTGGAAGAGCGCGGTGTGGATTTGTTTCTGCTCGAAACGTTCAGCGACATCGCGGAACTGCTCGCCGCCGTAGACGCCATCCGCTCGTTTTCACGCCTGCCCGTCGTCGCGCAGTTGACCTACTCCGATGAAGGCACCACCTTCGGCGGCACGCGCCCGCAGGATGCCTGGGAGCAGCTGAAGGATAAAAATATTCAGGTCTTCGGCGCGAACTGCACCATCGGTCCGCAACTTTTGTTGCCGGTGTTGCGCGAACTTGCGGCCACCGCCAGACTGCCGCTCAGCGCCATGCCCAACGCAGGCTTCCCCAAGCGCGTCGGCGATCGCATCGTGTATCCGAAATCTTCGCCGGAATATTTTGCGCTGTTCGCGCAGGAAGCTGCCGAAATCGGGACGCGGATTATCGGCGGCTGCTGCGGCACCACTCCCGAGCACATCCACGCGATGGCGGAAGCCGTGAGAAAAGTCCAGTCGGCTGCGCCGCGTGGCACAGGGATCGCCCGAGGAAATGGCGCGACTGGCATCGTCGAGGTTGTCGAGCCGGCCGACCGCATCCGCCGCATTGCCGCGCGCGAACCGGAAAGTAAGCTGTGGAAAAAAATTCAGGCCGGAGAATTCGTCACGTCCGTGGAAATTGATCCGCCCAAGGGCGTCACCATTGACCGCATCCTGGAACAAGTCGGCCGCGTGATGGCTTCGCCGCACGTGGACTCAATTGACATTAATAGCGGCACCCTCGCGCGCGTCGGCATGGACGCGCTGGTGCTGGCCGGCGCCCTCGAAGCGCACGGGTATGAAACCGTGCCGCACGTGACCACGCGCGACGCCAATATTATTGGCCTGCAGGCCGTGCTGCTCGGTGCATGGGCCGTCGGTGGAGTGCGCAACATTCTCGCGATCACCGGCGATCCGCCTTCGCTCGGCGATCATCCGGAAACCAGCGGCGTGTACGAAGTGGATTCAATCGGACTAGTGAAAGTTTTATCGCGGTTGAATCAAGGCACGGACTGGGCCGGCAAAAGTCTTGGCGGCGCGACCAATTTCACGATTGGCGTCGCGGTGAATCCCGTTGCGGAAGATATTGATGAAGAGCTACGGCGTTTCGAAGCCAAAATTGAGGCCGGCGCGCATTTCGCGATGACCCAGCCGATTTTCGATCCAGAGCACTGGAACGCATTCCTGAAACGCCTGGGCGGAAAATCTCCCGTGCCGATTATCGTCGGCCTGTGGCCGCTGACCAGCTACAAGCAGGCGATGCGGCTGAACAACGAAGTACCCGGAATCGTCATCCCCGAAGCCACGCTGCGCGAAATGGAAAGGGCCGGCGACGCCGCACGCGATCGCGGATTCGTTCTGGCACGGCACATGCTCGATTGGGCCCGCACCGCACGCAGCGAAAGCATCGCCGGCGCGTACCTGATCGCGCCATTCAAACGCTACGAGGAAATCCTGGAGCTGTTTAGATGATCCGGGTGCGGACTTTTCCAATCCTGCGCCGATCCGTAGGGGCACGGCATGCCGTGCCCGGCTTTCCGTGGTGCGCTGATACTCTACACCCTTAGAAAAACCAAAATCGTTTACGCTTGCGCGGCGTAGCGCCCGGGCTCAAACCGATATCGTCATCCATTTCCGGAACCCACGGCAGCGGCCGCCCCTCGAACACCGCGAGCGGATTATCCACCAGCAGCGCCTTGGCGACATCCTCGCCGCGTTTTTTCGCCACGTGGTCAAACACTTCCTTCAACCGCAGCGGACGCGTGGTGATGTTGTGCGCGTCGCTCGCTAGAAAGTGCACCACGTTCATTCCGATCCATTCCTCCGCCACTTCCTGCGCGGCCTTCCCGAATTTCCCCAGCAAGGATTGTCCAGTCACCTGCGCGTAACAACCTTGCCGCAGCCAGCGGTACAAACGCTCAGGCTTTGCGCGGATTAAGGGATTGCGTTCCGGGTGAGTGATGATCGGGCGCAGCCCCGCAAGTTGCAGATGATGTAGGGCCTGGTCCAGCGAAGGCGGAATCGAGTAGTCGGCAAACTCTACCAGCAAATAGTTCTTTTGGTTCAGGGTAAAGCGCGTCGGAATGTGCTGAATCTCCTGCAGGTTTTCAAAACTCAAGTGAAAGTCGCAGCCGGTGGCAAGAGTCAGGCGCCCCGCGACCTGAGACTGCAGTTCCTCACGCCGCAGGTTAATCAACTCGGGAACAAAAGCATGCTGCGGATGCGCGTGCGGAGTCGCGATCACGTGCGTAATCCCATCCGTTATAGCCATTTCCGCCATTTCCAGAGACATTTCGATGGAATCCGGACCGTCGTCGAGGCCGGCAAGCAGGTGGCAATGAATGTCAATCATTAGTGGCGAGGATAACGCAGCACATGAGAGATGACAACGCAGGAGCGGCAGACGGTAGTGGACGCGCGACGAAGACAGGGAGGCAAACGAGAAAGTGATTGGCAGGAATCTTGCTCTCTAGGCGACAGGAACCGATCCGAACAGTTTCATTTGCGGAAACGTGAACGCATATCGGTACCGCAACGGATGTTTCCTTTCACGTTTCTGAAAATGACTGAAGCAACAGGCGCAGATGGTCGAATTGGTATGTGTGGCGCGGATCCCAAGTCGCACGGCCAGTTCCAGAGAGTAAACCAAATGACTGTAGCTTTTCCCGCACGCCGCAAACGAGCTTTCATCGCCGGGATCACCGGCCAGGACGGCTCCTACCTTGCCGAACTGCTGCTATCGAAGCACTATGAAGTTCACGGGATCAAAAGACGCTCGAGCAGTTTCAATACGGAACGAGTCGACCACTTAATCTCAGATTGGCACGAACGCGACATCAGTATTTTCCTGCATTTTGCCGACTTGTCCGACGCGACCAGCTTGTCAAAATTGCTGTACCGCATCGCAGCGGACGAAATCTATCACTTGGGCGCGCAGAGCCACGTACGCGTAAGCTTCGATATTCCGGAATACACCGGAGACATTACTGCGCTGGGAACCACGCGCCTGCTGGACGCCATTCGCGAAACAGGAATTCCCACGCGCTTTTACAACGCGTCTAGCAGCGAGATGTTCGGCCAAGCATAGGAATGTCCGCAAACCGAAACCACGCCTTTCCGACCGCGTAGCCCGTACGGCTGCGCAAAGCTCTACAGCTACTGGATGACGGTAAACGCGCGCGAAGGCTACGGCCTCTATGCGGTGAACGGAATTCTTTTCAATCACGAATCGCCGCGCCGTGGCGCGCATTCTGCACGCCATGCAGGAAAAACTGTACCTCGGCAATCTGGACGGCGAACGCGACTGGGGCTACGCGCCGGAGTTCGTCGAAGGCATGTGGAAAATGCTGCAGCAGGACGAGCCGGAAGGTTTCCATGTAATTTTCACAGGGCCGCAACCTGAATTCCCTAATTTCTTGTATATCATTCCTACGCCCCGTCTTACGCTTTTGGCAAGGCTCTGTTTGCACGCGCGCCGCCCACGCTTCCTATGAGCAGATTCGGATTCTTGTTATAGTAATTTTTCGTTTCATAATGCGGCTTCGGCCCGGTCTGGGCGCGGCTGCCTTAATTCGCAGCACCGAGGGAGAGAGATGGCCGCGGAGCGCAAGCCGGAATTTTTTGCGGGAAAAGATATCAAGATCGGAATTATCGGGTGCGGCTATGTGGGCCTGCCCCTGGCGTTGCGCTTTGCGGACGTGGGCCAACGCGTCACCGGGTTCGACACCGACCAGAAAAAAATCACCGCACTGAACGCCGGGCAATCCTACATCCAGCACATTTCCGCCGACAAAATCAAACAGCACGTGCAGGGAAAACGCTTCGATGCCACCACGGATTTCACCCGCCTGCGCGAGATGGACGCTGTGCTGATCTGCGTTCCCACGCCGCTGGACGAACGGCGCGAACCGGATTTGAGTTACGTGGAAAAAACCGCGCAGTCCATCGCGCCGAATCTGCATCGCGATCAGCTGATCGTGCTGGAAAGCACCACCTACCCCGGAACAACCGAAGAATTGGTGCTGCCGATTCTGGAGAAGGGCGGCCTGAAGTGCCCGCTCGCGCGGGGGGCAGGTAGCGCAAACGTAGCCACCGATTTCTACCTGGCGTTTTCTCCGGAACGCGAAGATCCGGGCAACAAACAATTCGGCCTGGCGCAGATTCCGAAAGTTGTCGGCGGGATCAATCCGGCCAGCGGCCGTGCGGCGGTGGCGCTCTACGCGCAGATCGTGTCGAAGGTGGTGCCGGTGAGTTCGACGCGCGCGGCGGAAATGGTGAAGCTGCTGGAAAATATTTTCCGCTGCGTGAATATCGCGCTGGTGAATGAACTCAAACAGCTTTCGCTGCGCATGGACCTGGATATCTGGGAAGTGATTGATAGCGCCGCGACCAAACCTTTCGGCTTCATGCCGTTTTATCCGGGCCCGGGCCTGGGCGGGCACTGCATTCCGGTGGATCCTTATTATTTGTCCTGGAAAGCTCGCGAGTATGATTTCGCGACGCGCTTTATCGAGCTGGCCGGCGAAATTAATACCGCCATGCCCTACAACGTGGTGGACGCGCTGGTGACCGCGCTGAACAGCCACGAAAAGAGCGTGAAGGGCTCGAAGATTTTGCTGCTGGGCGTGGCCTATAAAAAGGACGTGGACGACCTACGCGAATCACCTTCGCTGAAATTACTGGAACTGCTCAGCGCACGCGGCGCTGTCCTCGATTACAACGATCCTTATTTCCCCGCACTCCACAAAATGCGCCACTACGATTTTTCCAACATGAAGTCCGTCGAGCTTTCCCCCGAACGCCTGGCGAGTTACGATTGCGTGCTGATCGCCACCGATCATACCAGCTACGACTACGACGCCATCGTGCGCCACTCCAAGCTGGTGGTGGATACGCGCAACGCCACGCGCCACGTGAAGCAGGACCGCGAAAAAGTGGTGCACTGCTAGCCGGCTCTCCTCGGCTTGTCACGCGACATACCGCCGCAAATCTTTCGCCTGTACCGATGAACAGGGTAAGTTTGTGTTTGCGTACATGGGAAGATAGTCCCATTGCCCAGTACGAAGCGAAGCTCTATCGTGTGGGTATGCGAGCACGGACTCAACCGCAAAAGGACAAAGAGCCGCTGTTGTTGGACCCGGGACGCCGCCGAAGCATGAGGGTGCTGCTGAGTGTGCCCATCACGGTGACCGGCAAGAACGCGTCCGACCAGGAATTCTCGGAAGAGACGCGCACGCTGGTGGTGAACGCCCACGGAGCACTGATCTCGCTGGCCGCGCGCGTAGCCGCCGCGCAGGAAGTTACGCTGGCGAATAAAGCCACGCAGCACACCCAGGAATGCCGCGTCGTATACGTGGGCGCAGCGCAGGCTGGAAAAGCGCAGATGGGCATCGAGTTCCTGAAGCCTTCGCGCACTTTCTGGCAAATTGATTTCCCGCCGGACGATTGGGTCGTTCCCGAAGATTAATCCGCCATCCCGATTCAGCGCTGCATCGACATCATAATTTCGGCGCTGTTGTTAATTCCACCCGAACATTTCCCAACGGCATTTGCGCCAGGACCAGCACTGGCGTGCGTGCGGCGTTGTGCGCAATCCAGACCAGGAAACTGGTGTGCCGGAGTTCCCTGCCATACTCGAAGAGATGGATCGAGATTTTTGTGGCTTGAAAATTTCCGGCGTCCACCGTGACCGGATCCGAGGCGGCTTCCTCGCGCGCGCGAACCTCATATAAATCGCTGCCATCGTAAACCGGAACGTGAAATTCCGGCGTGCGCTGCCAATCCACGCCGCGCAGCGCGTAGAATCCGCCCAGGGGATCGCGTGTGCCGGGTTGCACGATTACCGGCGCGACGTTGCCGCGGCTGGACTGCCCGATTGTGACGAGGTGCGACACCTCGTTCTGCTTCGAACCCATTTCACTTAGGTACATTTCGTACTGATGGCTCTCCAGCGTTGTGGAATCGGTGTAGGAATCAAATTGGTCGTCCAGTTCGAAAAGCGTGCGCGCCGGAGCCTCGGAGTGCGCCGAAGCGCGAAAGTGCCAGGTCTGCCATCCGAAAAGATTACGACGCTCGACCACGCTCATTTGCAGGGTTGCGGCATTCGGAAAGATCGCCCATTCGACGCGGTAATTCAAAATCTCGCCGGTGCGGAATGGCATCGGCAGTTCTGCGGCTGTGATCTTGCTCACGGTTACTGCCTTGCCGGGGGCGCTCGAGGGAGTCTGTTGTGTGGTCGCGCGAGGCCGCGCGGTTGGAACCACGACGAGAATGCAGCCGCCGATGAAAATGACAGCGGCCGTGAGGAGCCGGCTTGCAACGGCTGCGCGATAGTCCGATTTCATAAAGGCACCCGCCCGGCAATCGGTTTGTTGCCACGCGGCAATGTTCTCGCCCTTCCGTTGCTGGGCGCGAGCCATCTATTCTGGTGCCAGAGGTTGCCCGTTCGCAAGGCGCGGGGATATAGTCAACCGTCACGGAAGACATTGATGAGTGACAAAACGTTGCGCTCGTTCTACGCGGGAGGATTTTCGGAATGCGTTATCTTGTAACAGGCGGCGCCGGATTTATCGGCTCGAACATTGTGGATGAGCTGATTAAGCGCGGCCAGGAAGTTGTCGTGCTCGACGATCTTTCAGCCGGCAAGGAAGCGAACCTGGCGAGCGTACGCGACAAGATTGATCTGCACATTGGGAGCGTCACCGATTTGGCCGCGGTGCAGTCGGCATGTAAAGGCGTTCAGTACGTAATTCATCTTGCAGCGCGAACGTCGGTGCCGCGCTCGGTACTGAATCCGCTGGAAAGCAATCACGTGAATATTGATGGGACTTTGAACGTGCTAGTGGCGGCGCGCGACGCGCAGGTGCGGCGATTCGTTTTCGCGGCGTCTTCTTCCGCGTATGGCGAGACGCCGACGCTGCCAAAAGTTGAGACCATGCCGCCGCAGCCGATTTCTCCTTACGGCGTGACGAAATACGTGGGCGAGCTCTACGCGCAGGTGTTTGGGCGAGTCTACGGCCTGGAGAATGTGTGTTTGCGGTATTTCAATGTTTTTGGGCCACGCCAGGATCCCACATCGCAATACTCCGGCGTCCTCTCGCGCTTCATGCTGGCGGTGATCGAGGGGCACGCGCCGGTGGTGTTCGGCGACGGCGAGCAATCGCGCGATTTCACGTACGTGGAAAATATTGTGGACGAGACGCTGCGCGCCTGCGAAGCACCCGGCGCTTCAGGATTGGTGCTCAATGGCGGGACGGGCGCGCGCATCACGCTGAACCATGTGTTGAAGCTGCTCGAACAAATTACCGGGAAATCCATCAAGCCGAAATATGATGCCCCGCGCAACGGCGACATACGCGATTCGCAAGCGGACGTTTCGCTCGCACGCAACATTCTGGGTTACGAACCGCGCGTGCTATTCGAAGAGGGATTGAAGCGGACTTGGAACTGGTACAAGCAAGCCTACGCAAGAATGTAACGGGGATAACCGCAGCGAATTTCAGATGTTATCTTAAATGCGCGGGCAAGTCGCTCAGAGTATCGAGCATTATGTCGGGCGGATGGGCGCGCAAACTTTCTGTACCAAAGCCATAGGTTACGCCGCACGCATGCATGCCGGCGTTGCGCGCGGTTCTGATATCCACGTCGGAGTCTCCCACCATCATGGCCTCGTGCGGCGCGGCTTGCAGCTCGCGCAGCAGAATTTGCGCGCCTTGCGGGTCGGGCTTCTTGGTTTCGAAGCTGTTGCCGCCGTAAACGTAGCGGAAGTAGCGCGAAAGATTCAGGCCCTCGATAATCGCGCGGCTGAAATGCACGGGCTTGTTGGTGAGCACAGCCATCGGATAATGCTGTAGCTGCACGAGCGCCTCGCGCACGCCGGGATATACGTCGGTGTTAGCCAGCATGTGCGCGCGATAGTATTCCAAAAAATAAGCGAGGCCCTTTTCGACGTCCGCTTCCGTGGCGTCTTCACCCAAAGCCCGCTGCACCAGCATGGGGGCGCCATTCCCGATGAAGCTGCAGATTTTCTCGTGCACGTGCGGTTCGCGGCCCATGTGCTCGAGCATGGCGTTCACCGAGAGCACCAGGTCCAGCTGCGAATCAATCAGCGTGCCGTCCAAATCAAAGATTACGGCGCGCACGCCGGAGAACCGGCCGTTATTTTCGGCCATCGGTCAGGAGAACCTCGCGTGGAATTTCGTGCGACGCTTTTATTTTATGCGGCGGAGCAAGAAATGTCACTGCGCGGATCGGCTGAATCGCCCTGAAAGGCTGGCTTGTGGGAAGTCGGACCCGTGCCGGCGGGCCAGGATCTTTTGATTGGTGCCGACTCCGCTGCTACAATGGGCGTTTCTCAAGTCGCCCTAACCGCCACCCGAGGCCCACATGGCTGAAATTCAACCCTTTCGCGCCTTTCGCTACGATACGAACCGCGTGCCGCTCGAAAAAGTCCTCACGCAGCCTTACGACAAGATCACGACGGCGATGCAGGAGCAATATTACGCCGCGAGTCCTTACAATTTGATTGCCGTCGAGAAGGGGCGCGTCGCGGCGAGCGATTCTCCGGAAAATAATGTGTACACCCGCGCGGGGCAGAAAGTCCGCGAGTGGATCGCGCAGAAAATTCTGGTGCAAGACGCGGCGCCAGGCATTTACGTTTACTCGCAAGAATATCTGGTGCCCGGAACGCACACGCGGAAGACGCGCATCGGTTTTATCGCGCTGGGGCGAGTGGAGGATTACGACGCGCAGGTGGTGTTCCGCCACGAGCGCACGCTTTCCGCGCCGAAAGCCGACCGCATCGAGCTGCTGCGGCACACGCACGCTCAAACCGGCCAGCTTTTCATGCTGTACGACGATCCGCAGCGGCGCATCGACACCCTGCTGGAAGAAGTGACGCACGCATCCGCGCCGCAGGAACTGCACGATGAATTCGGCGTGACGCACCGGCTGTGGCCGGTGGCGGATGTCGCGACGATCCGCAGAATACAAAGCGCGATGGCCGATAAGAAACTGATCATCGCCGACGGGCATCATCGCTACGAGACGGCTCTCAACTTTCGCAACGAATCCCGCGCCGCCGCCGGCGTAAACGATCCCTACGCGGCGGCGGAATTCGCGATGATGACGTTCATCAACACCCATTCCAAGGGCTTGACGATCCTGCCGACGCATCGCCTGATCCGCAACGTTGCGAATTTCGATTTCGACAAGTTCCGCAATGCCGTGGCCCAGGCTTTCGATTGGTATTCCTACCCGTTTCAAAATCCGGAAGAACGCGCCAGCGCTTACGCCGAATTCCGCAAGGACCTCGAAGGAACGAATCACGGGCGGCGCGCGATCGGCATTTATCCGGGCGGCGGGGCATTCTATATTTTCCTGCTGCGCCGCGACGCCGACCTGGAAGCGATGCTGCCAGATGTTTCGGAAGCGCAGCGCGGGCTGGATGTAGTGCTACTGCATCGCCTGATCCTGGAAAAAGGGCTGGGGATTAGCGCGGAAGCCGTCGCCGCGGAAAAAAATGTGGGCTACGAGCGCGAAATGGATGCGGCGCTCGCGGCCGTGGATCGCGGCGAAGCGCAGCTGGCCTGCCTGCTGAATCCGGTGCGGGTGCAACAGGTGGCTGACATTGCGCTGGGCGGAGACGTGCTGCCGCAAAAATCCACGGACTTCTACCCGAAATTATTGAGCGGCATCGCGATCTACCAAGTGGAAGGGCGCGTGGCGGGGCAAGCGGACGCACGCAGCAGTCAGTGAGCTCAAGGCGAGGAAACAAAGGGCGGGCCAGCAGTTAAGACCCGCCCTTTCAATTTTGCTGACTTACTTGGCGAAGCTGGCGACTGCCGCTGCTTCGTTGTCGTAGGTGTCAAACACGGTCATCAGCTTGGTGACCTGCAGCACTTCCTTGAACTTCGAGCCCAGGTTAGCCAGTTTCAGAACGGCGCCTTGTGAGCGGGCGCTGTGGAAAGTGGCCACCAGCGTGCCGAGGCCGGCGCTGTCAATGTAACCGACCTGCGCGAGGTTCAGCACGATCTGCTTCTTACCGGCGGCGAGCAGACTCTTCACCTTTTCACGAAACGCATTGCTCTCTTCGCCCAGCACGATGCGCCCCTCGATCTCCAGCACCGTCACGCCATTCACTTCGTTATCAACCATTCTCAGTGCCACGTTCGCGCCTCCTGGAAAATTCGAAATCTTATTTGGAATCGGTAGTGCCGAGAAGTCACTGCCCGGGGGCGGCGATCTTTCTCTTCAGTAAAAATCCGAGCAGGACATGTAATATCCGCAAGACGCGCAGATCATTTTGCAGCTGCGCTGCTCCAGCCGGGCCGAACATCGCGGGCAATACTGTGAAGGCTCCGACTGCGCCCCGCGATTGCTGACTTCCTGCTCCGCTGCTTGCGCCTTCGAAACTACGGCTTCCGGCTGTCCCATTTCTAGTAGTCCTTCGGACGCACGTTTATAGCACATCCGGGGTGCAGGGAAAAGCCAAGCCCAAGTTCTGAGCAGGCCGGCGCGAGACCTCGCAGGTCACCCCCAGCGGCTCATGCCATAGACACCGCGGACGGGCGATAAGTGCCCGCCCGGAAATGTCGCGGAGTCAGAAGCCGGCAGATGGTGGTAAAGTATCGGCAACCGTCGCGCGGTTTGCAGCGTCTTATGGACAGGGCGCGGCGGAGAGAATCATGAAACCGCGATTGCTGATCGAGTTAATGGGCGTGCTGCTGGCGATGCCGTCTGTGGTCGCGGCACAGCGCGGAGCGGCGGGCGGATTCGCTCCTTCCGGGGCTCATTTCGCGCCTCTAGCGAGTGACAGCGCACCACATGCTGCCAACGTCGTGCGCACATCTTCAAGCGTTCCCAGTGCCGTTCCTGTTTCTTCTTCGGCCGTTCATGCGCGCGGCAGTGTGCGTGCTGGAGACGTGCCTTCCCGCCATGCCGCATTATCTTCTACACCGCGAGGCCAAAACGTGGGCAGCCGAGTGTTCACACCGATCGGTGCACCGTTGGGCGGCCGTCGTAATCCACCGCCGGTTACGAACCCTCGGGTAGTTTATATTCTCGGCGTTGGCGGGTATTACTATGCGGCGCCTGCGGATGCTTCAGCGGACCAGGCACAGGACTCGGCGGAGGTCGAGGGGCAGCAGACGGACGAACAACAGGCTGGGGCCCCCAATGATCGGTACGGCGATCGGCATGAAGCACGAGACAGCGAACGAGCTGACAACCGTGATGATGGGCCGTCCGAAGCAAATGCCGCCGCGCCGCCGAGTGAGCAGCAGGAAGTCGAGCAGCAGGAACCGCTGCCAGATGTCGGAACGCTCACACTGGTGTTGCGCGATGGCAGCCGGCTGGACGTCGTGGCCTTCACGATGACGCAAGGCCAAGTCATCTACATCACGCCGGAAGGTCGGCGTCTCACGATATCAGCGGAAATTTTCGACGCGGATGCAACGCAACGTTTGAATCAAGAGCGCGGAACCCCGATGCAACTTCCTCTGTAGTGGCTGCGAAGCGAATCCTCACCCTAGCGTTACGCAATAAATTCCGGCTCGTCTAGCCTTCCGAACGGCGGATTGGTTCCGGCATGTAGAGGCCGGCGTCGGCTGGCAGCCCTGCGCGCTCGAACTGAATCGTAGTGTGCGTGACGCGGAAATCGTGGTCGAGCACTTCGTGGATTTTCGCCAGGACTTTTTCGCTTTCCTCCATGTGCATGTCCGGGATGCAGATGTGGCAGGAGAGCGCGTTGAGGTCGGTGCCGAGCGTCCAGATATGGATGTCATGCACTTCCTGCACGCCTTCGATTTTCAGCAGCGCGCGGGCGACTTCTTCGAGGGCGATGCTGCGCGGCAAGCCTTCGAGCAGAATGTGCGTGCTTTCGCGCAGGATGCCGACGCCGGACCACAGCACCATCGCGCCGATGGCGATGCCAATCACCGGGTCAGCCCAAGTGGTGCCAGTGTAACGGATGGCCAGCGCGCCCACGACGATCGCGACATTTGATAGCGCGTCGCCTAGATTGTGAATCCACACGCTGCGCAAATTCAGGTCGCGGCGGCCGCTGGACAGCGCGAGAGTGATCCCGCCGTTAATCAGCAGCGCGAACACGGAAACCCACAGCATCAGCCCGGTTTTCACTTCCACGGGAGTGCGCAGGCGCAGCACGGATTCGTAAATCAGGCCGAGCGAGACCAGCGTGAGCAGCATGGCGTTCACGAAAGCCGCGAGGATCCCCGCGCGATGGTAGCCGTAGGTCTTTTGCGGCGTAGGCGGCTTCGCGGCCCAGCGCATGGCAAGCCAGGAGAGCACGAGGGTTGGCACGTCGGTGAGGTTGTGCACCGCGTCGCTGACCAAAGCGATGGAATGCCCGGCGTAGCCGGCGAGCAACTCGACGGCGACCAACGCGAAGGTGGCGACCACGGCGGCGCCCAGCGCCAAGGTCATGCCTTCGGCGGGAAGCGAAACGTGCGAATGGCCGCCCAGGCCGCGGCTGTGACCATGATCGTGATCGTGTGCGTGGTCGTGCCCATGGCTATGGCCGTCGTGCGAATGGCCACCGGATTTCTGGGCTGGTTCATGCATCTGCTCGATTCTAACCGCGATTTGCTTTGCCTTACAGCGCGGAATCTCCGAGCGTCGTGTCCATCAATGGCGCGGATCGCGATGACCGTCAGGAACGAACGCGCCGGCCGAAACGCAATTGACTTACCTCGCCGCACCCGCCTACCATGGCTCAGTTTCGTGGACCTCAACTCTCAGAGGGGGCGCAGGCGCGCAGCGTCGCACGCCGCCTGGCGATGACGCACCAAGTTGCCAAACTTGTGTTCTGGGGCGTGCGCGGCTCGACGCCGACGCTCGAGCGCGATACTTGGCGCTATGGCGGAAACACGCCTTGCCTGGAACTGACCGCTCCGAACGGCACGAAATTCATCCTGGATTGCGGAACTGGGTTGCGCATGCTCGGCAACCATCTCACCGAAAAGCGCCGTGGGATGGGCATCGAAGCGCACATCCTGGTGACGCATTACCACTGGGACCACATCCAGGGCATCCCGTTTTTCCATCCGTTCTTCGAATCGCACAATCGATTCCATTTCTACAGCTTTCAATCGAAATATTTGGGACCTAATAGCCTGGAGCAAGTATTCGCTGCCCAGCTCGCCAGCCCCTATTTTCCGGTGGATGTAACCATGATGACCGCGGCGCGCGATTTTCGCGAAGTGGCCGATGCGGAAACATTTGAGATCGATGGCACGCACATTACCGCGCGATATTTGAATCATCCGCAGGGCTGCCTGGGATACCGGATCGAGACGACCGGCGGCTCCATCGTCTACGCCACCGACAACGAGCCTGGGGAGCCTAAGTGCGATCAGAACCTGCGGCAGTTGGCGCACGGCGCCGACGTGCTGATTTATGACGCGCAATATTCTCCCGAGCAGCTGGCCTCTGACCGCAGAGGTTGGGGACATTCGAGCTGGCTGGAGGGAGTGAAGATCGCGCGCGAGGCCAAAGTGCGGAATCTGATCTTATTCCACCACGACCCGGATTCACCGGACAAGGTGGTGGACGGATTTCTCTCGGCAGCGCGCCAGGAATTTCCGGCGACCTGGGCGGCGACCGAGGGCATGTCCATCAGCTTGAGCGAACGCGGCGTGGCCGTGGACATGAAGGAAACGCGGATTGGAATTCGCCGGCGGCTGCGCTTTGCCGCGACCGTCAGCGGACAGACCGAAGACGGCAGGCCATTCGAGGAAAAAGCCACGGTGCGCGACATCAGTTTGCAGGGAGCTTACCTGGCGCTGCACAGCCGCCCGCGCCTGCAGTCCGAAGTGCGCGTGGTGATTGAAGCTTCGAGCGATCCGAAGGTTTCCAGCGTGATGACGCTGCGCGGCACGGTGGTGCACTTCGAGCTGGGGCGCGAAAAAAATCAGCATGGCGTGGGCGTGGTGTTCATCGAGGATCCCGACCCGGGACGGCCGCGCGATTAGCCGCGTTCGTTAAGTTGAACGCGATGTTTGCTATTTTGTGTCGGGCGTGCGCACGTGCTCCGGCCGAACTCCCAATCCAATCAATCGCGCGGGAATGCGCTGCAAGATCGGGAACGTCTGTAGAAGCTTGAACAGAAATGGCAGCCGGCTTGTGGAGCGAGCGTTGCGCAACGCCGGGCTGATGAACCGCTTGTGCGCGAAAACCTGAAAGCCCTGGGTCATGCGCGTGGGAAATTCACGGCGGCGTTGCACCTCGCGGAGGCGCTCATCGCTTATCGCGCCTTTCGCAAGCGGCTCGGCCAGGATATTCGCGGCCGCGACCGCGTCTTGGATCGCGAGATTGATGCCCACTCCGCCGATTGGAGACATGGCATGCGCGGAATCTCCGATGCAGAGAAGTCCGCTGCGCGACCACTGCCGCAAGCGATCCACCGCGACGGAGAGCAGCTTGATGTCGTTCCAATCCTTTAATTCGCCGAGGCGTTCACGCAGAAATGGCGCGACGCTGGCGATTTCCTCCTGAAAACTAGCAAGTCCTTTTTGGCGAATGGCGTCGAACGCGCCCTTGGCGATTACGTAGGCGCACTGCCAGTATTCGCCGCGGTCAATCGCCACCAGGATCTTCCCTGCCCTGAATCGGCCGAGCGTTTGATTCGCATCACCCGGCTGCCGTGAGACGCGCATCCACAAGACATCAATGGGCGCGCCCAGGTCGAGCACCTCGAAGCCCGCCTTTTCGCGCACGATCGAATGGCGGCCGTCCGCGCCGATGGTCAAGTCCGCGCGCACCTCCAGAGCACCGCGCGGAGATTTGGCGCGGACACCGACTACGCGGTTGTTCTCGATGAGCAAGTCGGTGACTTGGGTCTCCATTCGCAGATGAAATCCGGGATAGGCTTTGGCTTTTTCGGCGATGAAATTCAGGAAATCCCACTGCGGCATCAGTCCCACAAATTTACAGTGCGTCGGTAGATGCGAAAAATCCGCGACGGCAACCGTGACGTCGTCAACCTGAGCGCCGATCTGCGCCAGCTCCTGATGCGGACGGCGCAGGAAGTCCTTTAAAATGCCCAACTCGTACATCAGCTCAAGCGTGGACGGATGAATGGTGTCGCCGCGAAAGTCGCGCAGGAAATCGGCGTGCTTTTCCAGTACCACGACATCGATCCCGGCGCGAGCGAGCAGGAAACCGCACAGCATTCCCGCAGGGCCTCCGCCCACTATGCAGCAGCGTGTGGCCAACATTTCGGCGGCCGCGGATCGCGACGATTCATTTTGTGTCGGTGGGAAGTTGGGCGAGCTGTGCATCGAGATCGGCGAGTGCTTGCTCGAGTTGTTCGCGGTAGCGCGGGCCTTGGCTGGATTGCAGTTGTTTTTCGACGCGCGCGCGCGATAGCAGCAGCACGCCTCGCTTACGGCGCGTTTCGACCTGGTCCTGCGAGACTTGCTTTTTGTTCTGGCGGTCCACTTTCGACTGAAATTCCTGGACCTGACCTTCCACTGCTTTGCTTTCCCAACCCCTGGCCATGCGTTCGATTCTAAATTGGAGAGTCAAAAATCGTGACGCATATTTTTGCGTGAGTTTCCTTCACTCCCTTGCTGGAAAGTGGCGCGGCAGGGAGCGAGCGCGGCAGGCCGCAGCGCTGCTTTTGCCATTTCACGCCATTCCACGGCGCGGAAATTTGAGTACACTTGGGGCGCGTAATTATTCACGTGGCGCGGGGGGAACAAAATGAAATTCGATGCGATTGCGATCGGCTCCGGGCAGGCTGGTAATCCTCTTTCGGCTGCGCTGGCAGATCTGGGATGGAAAGTAGCGCTGATCGAGCGCGCGGAATTGGGCGGCTCTTGCATCAACACCGGCTGCACGCCGACGAAAACGATGGTGGCCTCCGCGCAGGTGGCGCATTACGCGCGCGATGCGGCGCGCTGGGGCGTGCGCGCGAGCGACGTCGGCGTGGACATGCCTGCCGTTGTGGCCCGTAAGAATCAAGTGGTGCAAAAAGGGCGCGGGGGCGTGCAGAAACGAGTTGACGCGAGGCCGAACATAAAATTGATCCGCGGCCACGCGAAATTCACCGGGCCGCACCAGGTGCAAGTGGGCGCCGAACTTTTCGAGAGCGAGAAAATATTCATTGATACCGGGACGCGCCCCGCGATCCCGCAAATTCCCGGGATTGACGCGGTTCCGTTTCTCACCAACGCCACGGTCATGGACCTACAAGCCGTGCCGGAACATTTGCTGGTGCTCGGCGGCGGATACATCGGGCTGGAGTTCGGGCAAATGTTCCGCCGCTTCGGCAGCCGCGTGACGATCGTGCACCATGGCGAACGCATCATGCCGCGCGAAGATCCGGACATCGCGTCGGCACTCCAGAAGGTGCTCGAAGACGAAGGCATCGTGTTCCAACTGAGTGCCGCGACGAAACGCGTCGAGAATCGTAACGGCGCGATTGCGCTCACCGCCGAATCTGGTGGACGCACAGAAACGCTGCAAGGATCGCATCTGCTCGTCGCTGCGGGACGCAGGCCGAACACGGACGACTTGGGGCTGGAAGCGGCGGGCGTCGCGGCCGACGCGCGCGGCTATGTGAAGGTGAACGGTCGATTGGAAACAAATGTTCCGGGCATTTGGGCGCTGGGCGACGTGAAAGGCGGCCCGGCCTTCACGCACATTTCCTACAATGATTATCAAATTGTGTACGCGAACATGATCGAGGGGAAAAACCTCAGCATTGAAAACCGTTATCTGCCCTACGCGCTTTTCACCGACCCGCAACTGGGACGCGTGGGCATTACCGAAACGGAGGCGCGCACCTCGGGGCGAAAATTCAAAATGGGCACGGCTCCGATGTCCAGCGTTTCGCGCGCGATTGAACGCGACGAAACCGCGGGCTTTATGAAAATCATTGTCGACGCGCAGAACGATCGCATTCTGGGCGCGGCAATTCTGGCAAGCGAAGGCGGGGAGACAGTGCAGATCCTCGGCGCCATGATTCTGGCGGACGCGCCTTACACTGTGCTGAAACGCGCGGTGTACATTCACCCCACACTGGCGGAGGGTTTCTTTTGGCTGATGGATTCGGTAAAGCCCGCCAATTGATTCCACAGGCGCAGTGAAACGTGGTTCGTGACTTGTGAATCGTGATTCGTGCCTGGCGATCCGCGACCCGAACACGTCTGGCGACGCCAAACTCCTGATTGGTGAATTCGAGTCTCCGCTCAAAATGGCCGAAAAACTAGCGATTAGAAAATGTTTTCTCGTTTGTTGTGAGGGGGTCAGCTCGATTTTTAATTCTGGACGACTAGCGATTAGAAATTGCGGGAAGTACGGGTGCGAGCTGGCGGTGACTGATTTTTGAACCGTGCGCGGTGAGTTGAAGGGCGCGAAATGCGCGCCCAAGCATCGTATTTTCGACCGATTAGAAAAATTCAACGCATTGATTTCAGGGGAGTTGCGGGCGTTTCTAATTGCGGTACAGCCGATTAGAAATTGGGTAGTGGAGGGAGGGGTGCAAGCGAGTCGAAAACACGCGGGAAAGGCGCTGCCCTGCGAAGCGGCGCTGCCGCTTCGCAGGATGAATCGGGCTGTAGCGCGATTCACGAAAGGTAGTCGCTTCGCGCCGTCTTCTTATTGTGTCGTGGCTGAAGCCACGACCTACAAAGATTTTCGGGCCGTCGGACAGATCACGCACGTGTGCGCAGTCGATCGGGGACCGGGGTAGGAGTTCCGCGGGAGGGGTGCGGCGGCGTTGAATCTAAACCCGCACCCTCGCCTGCGGCGAGAGTGCGGCACCCGGAAATTCAACTGCGTTCATTTGGGTGGCCTGGGAGGGTCGGCCACCCACCCAAGAATGTTCTTGCCCAGCGTAAATTAGATGACGCCGGTTCAGCTGTTCGGATGGAACGGCATTCCGGGATGACCGGCGCTTGCTGGCTCTGGTGTTTCTACGTCGAGGTTCACGACAATCGGTTCTCGCCCGTTGCGGACGACTACTGCTTCGCAAATCTCGTCGGGGCTGGCATTAATCTCCTGGTGCGGCACGAAAGGCGGCACGTAGATGAAATCTCCCGCTTGAGCTTCTGCGCTTAGTTCCAGATGGTCTCCCCAGCGCATACGCGCACGGCCTCTGACAATGTAGAGCACGGTTTCGAGCGCGCCGTGATGGTGCGGCCCTGTTTTGGCTTCAGGATGCACTGTAACGGTGCCGGCCCACAGCTGGTTCGCGCCGGTGCGTGCATGAGTGATGGCCGCGGCGCGTGTCATGCCAGGCGTTTGCGGCGTGTTCGTGTCGAGTTCGTTGGCATGCACGATCTTGACTCCGTGCTCCTTCCAATCCATGTCCATCACCTCGATTGATTCCGGCAGGATATACTTTTCGATGACGCCACAGGCGATGCGAGCCGCGCAGTTACCTGCTGAATTGCAAATTCACGAAACGGCAGAATACCGGGTGAATGCGCCGCAGTCTATCGCAAAGCTGTGGCTTTCTTCGGCAGCGCTGGTTGGTGGGCCATCCGCCCGCCTGGAAATTCAACGGCATTCGTTCGGTGGTGTGGAAGGGTCGGCCGCCCGCCACAGGGGTAAGCTGCAGAAAAGATGGGGTGTAGTTCGCTCTGGCGGTTGATGATGGAGCGTTTAAACCCCCCAGTTCGGCACGGTTGTCGGACGATTCGGCGAATCCACTATCCAGCTGCCGTTGAAACGGTTCTTCCGACTAAAAACAAGCGGTCGCGGAATTCTTCGTACGAGCGAACTGTAGCGTCGAAACCGGCAGCCGACACGACCTCGCGATAGCACCACATTTGGCCCGCATCGTTCGTAACGAACTGGTCGCAATAGGGAAGGCAAGTCGCCATAAGTGTGTCGTTCCGCCCCGCCTTGAGCGACGGAGACTGACGCGGACTTCTGATGCAGCGATCATATTGAGCCGCTATCAGCGCGATCATGATTGCGCGGAACGGTTCGCATTCGGCGTAGAACCGTTGGATAGTCGCATCGTTGGACGGCTGGATCGCGACGTGGTCGAAGGTGTTCCTAGCGAGTGTCCAAAATGCACCGCCTGCCTGCAACTGACTAACCAGCTCCGCAACGCTCTGCGGCATCGACGCCCCGGTCGCGGCCAATTCGTCGAACGCGGTCTTGGCCCTTGCGTATAGGTCCCTGAAATTCTTGTCAAGAATGCGCCCTTTCTCGCGTTCTTCTCTCGAAAGATCGTCGCCAAAATCTTCTGCTGAAAGAATTTCATTTTCCGCCTCTTGCATCCTAAGGTTGACGTGCTCCAGTCCCACAGGCAACGATTTCTCAAATCGTGTGACCATAATTCTCAGAATTTCATGATGAGGTTCAAGGCAATCTCCTGCCGCAGATAGGAGTCTCCGGCACACGCGAAGCAGTTGCCTTCTACGGTCACCAGACGTTGTGGCGATGACTTCGGAGACCGCGGTAAACGGAAATCGGATGAAGTAACCGGACGTCAACCCCGCAATCAACGCTTCAGGGTCCGCATCATCGGCGAGCCGATTGATCACGCTCGTGTCGGGAATCAGGATCGGCCGATTCTCGAGAGCCATTTCCGCGCCTCCGTTAGTATTTTGCGGCATTCGTCCCAGGGAGTCATTTCTGCGGCACCCGTGCCTGCGTCTTGTACGTCGCGGTGTGCCAAGGTACCTTAACGCACGTGCTTTACTCGCTGCCTGACCGGCGAAGAATGGATCACGTCCCGCACCCGGCTGACTTTCGATGGTGGTGCGAAGCCTTAGACCGAGTCGATCTCCAAGCGTACCGCGCTATACATGATGAACTCGATCGGCGCTTCGCCGAACGCGAAGTGGACACGTCAAGCTGGATCCCAGGTTCGGATTGGTCGGATACAGTGTTTGAGCCGATTTTTCCTGCGTGCGGACAGGATGAGACAGCCGCCGCGCAGTTCTTCGGGCTTCTTGTCTGGCAAGTCGTGATGGACCGCGAAGATAGCTGGTCCTTCGGCCGATACGAAAAGGACGGCGTTCCGATTAAGGGCCTTACGTACTTCCGTATCGACTGCCCGCCGGAATGAAGGCGGGTACCGGCGCGCGCAAATCCAAAGCTGGCGGTTGCCACAAACTCCTTGATAATGCCTCGGTTTTTTTCCTACCCTGAAGGAGCCCGGAAGCTCAACACTCTCGGAAAAGGATGAAATACGATGGAACGCGAAACAGACCTGAACCAAGCAATCGAAAGCGCATTCGATCCCGCTGGCATCGAAGCTTTTGTCAGCGGCCTGAACCAACGCAACACGCCGATCAGCTCCCTCGTCGAGGCTTCGTCTGACCTGACGGAGTTTCTGCCGGGCTCGGCGTATAGGTCCGGCGGTAGCTTTCGGACTAGCTTCCTGACGGAGTTTCAATCGCTTGACAGCGCAGCGCGGTTGCGCGTGGAAGCCCGCTACAAATCTTCGATCAAATCCGTCTCGCGATTGATTCGGGCGAGATATCCGAGGGATTTCCGCTGATTGGACGATCCCCGCTGTGAAGTCTGTACCCGCACCGAACTAATCCAAGCCGCGCTACGGTTGTTCGTTTGGCGCGGGGTTTGGGGTGCGGTGGTCGCGGGGTTCGGCTACGGATTCGGTTATGGCGTAGTCTGGCGGGATCTGGAAGAGCGCGGGGTCGGGCTCGGTGCGCTCGATTTTTTGCATCGCGATGGCGGATTTCACGCCGGTCTTGGTGTTGCCGCTGATCCTTAGCACGAGCGCCGAAAGCGAATCCGAGCACCAAAGCTCGGAGGTGCTCTCTCCGTGGGGCGACTCTTCGCCGGAGGTCGCGCCGAGCATCGGCAATGTGATGCGTTCTCCGCGGGCTTCGACTCCCTCGATGGTCTGGGTGCCCAGGTCTTCCACCTGCAAATGCTGTCGCGCACGGTCGGACGGTAATCGCGAAGAGCAGAATGATCGCGGCGTGGCTGGCTGAAGATCTGACGAACGCGGCGCGCTGGGGCGAGAGTGAATAATCGTGGC
The DNA here is from genome assembly GCA_963786205.1 of uncultured Acidobacteriota bacterium. Classification (GTDB taxonomy): domain Bacteria; phylum Acidobacteriota; class Terriglobia; order Acidiferrales; family UBA7541; genus Palsa-295. Next base: position 723,195 of record CAWAYG010000003.1, on the reverse strand, counting down.
AGTCGAGTTCAGGGTGTTTATGCGCGTCAAGGTTTCGGCTCCGGGGTCACAAATCGTGATGGTATGTTCCTGGACCTTGCTTCCAGCCTCGGGGCCGTTATGATGCTGGAATTCCCCTCCGACCCTTTCGATGCGCACGCGGCCTTGAGTGTCGCGGGCGACGGAGAGCGGTCGTTGCACTAGCGGGCTTTGCAACGGCACGCTGGGCAACTCTGGAGGGCCTGACCGAGTGACGACCATTTCCGCGTGAAACGGATTATTGGCGACGATGCCGACGTCGCCGTAGCCGAGGGTGTTGTGACCGCACTGCGCTTTAGCGGACGACGCGGCGACGAGCAGCAAGGAACAGCTGGTCAGGAGCGAGACGGCAAGAAAGCGGTGGGAGCGCATGACAGTCCCTCACGAAGTGGATTGAAGTGCCCTTCGAATCCGCCACAGGCGAATTCTCAGGATGAATTGAGCTGTGGCGCAATTCAGGGGGCCTGTGAATCGGTGAATAGGATTTGTACGACTTGATTTTGGTTGCATCGCAGCGCCTTGCATCGTGCCACGCTTTTACTGCTGCGAACCTACCTGACTATTCAGCGGCAATATAATTTGCGCAAGAAGTCGAAGTCGTTGCCGTTGTCTGCGGCATGGTGCCGATCAGTGTCGCCATTTCAGCACAGGCAAGATTGCCTATGCTACCAAAACCGAACTTTCGTCGAGTTTGTCCGCAAGCCGAATCGCCGCGATCGTTCATCACGCTAAGACTGCCGGCTACGAATCGTAGCCGCGGGGATGGCGTTGGTGCCAGCGCCAGGCCGAATCGATGATGGAGCGGAGATCGGATTTCGTGGGGACCCAGCCTAGAACGGATTTTGATTTTGTGGGATCTGCTACCAGGCGCGGCGGATCGCCTGGGCGCGGCGGTTCCACGCGGATGCGGATGTCGCGGCCGGTGACTTGCCTGGCGGTTTCGATTACCTGCAGCACGGAATAGCCGTGGCCAGTGCCGAGATTCAGATAATCGGATGCGCCGCCGCGGCGCAGATGGCCCAGGGCGCGGATGTGCGCGTCGGCCAAGTCCACCACGTGAACGTAATCGCGGATCGGCGTGCCATCCGGAGTGGGATAATTATTTCCGAAGACCGCGACTTCGGGCGGCTCTTTCGCCGCCGCCTGCAAAATGCATGGGATCAGATGCGATTCGGGATCGTGGTGTTCGCCGCACTTTTCCGTGGCGCCGGCGGCGTTGAAGTAGCGCAGGGAGACGAACTTCAGGGCGTACGCGACATCGAAGGAATGCAACAGGCGTTCCATGAATAATTTCGACCAGCCGTAGGGATTCACCGGCCACTGCGGTTCGTTTTCGGAGATGGGGACGTGCTCGGGATCTCCGTAGGTGGCGGCTGTGGAGGAGAAGACCACGCGACGGACACCGGCTTCGACGAGGGCGCTCATGAGGGCGATGCCTTGCTCGACATTGTTCTCGTAATACCAGGCGGGATTCTTCACGGATTCGCCTACGAAGGTCACGGCGGCGAAATGGATGCAGGATTCGAGCTGGTGCTCGGCGGCGATGCGGGATAGTAGGGTGCGGTCGCCGATATTGCCTTGATAGAACGGGATGTCGGCGTCCAGCGACGGTCGGTGGCCGCGCACCAGATTATCGAGAACCACTACGCGTTCGCCTGCGGCGCGCAATAGTTCTACCGTGACGCTGCCGATGTAGCCGGCACCTCCCGCGACGAGAATCGCCATCCGGCATCCTTTCGCTCTGAATTTGTGGAACGATTGCGCGAACTCGGCTGCGGATTACTTTACTACGCGGCGTGTGAATGCGTGGTGAGGAAATCTGAGCAACGACGTGCCCGGTTCGATGAGCCTGTCGCGGCCCTGACAAATTCAACGGCAACGGCAAAAAATTACCGCAGAGGCGCAGAGAAACGCAACGGCGAAAGAGTCGTCGGGACGCCGGCGCTACAAAAAGCAGCGGCCAACTGGACGCAGCGGCGCGCCGCGAGCGGCCGCGCGGCGAATCAGGCGCGGTTGGGATTGTAGCGGATGCAGTAGACCAGTCCGATAATGAGCAGGATTGCGCCCCACCAGACGCTGGCGTGCAGGTCGTAGAGCACCACTTTAACCGCGGGCGGATGGGAAAGCTGATAGAGTCCGGCGAGAAAAATCAGCACGCCATTGACTAGCAGCGAAACGCCTATGAAGAACCAGATTGAAATCGTACCGTCAGATCGCATCGGCCTCACCAGAAGATAACGTTGAGTGCAATGAAAACAATCGCGACGATCACTGCCCAGAAAGCCGGTTTTTGGTAGAGCGGAACCTGCGCTTCCGAAGGTATTTCCGTCGCGCCGTAGACCAGCCCGACCAATTCACTTTCAGGCTTGGGCTTGGTGACCATGCTGACTGCTACCGTTACCACCACGCAGATAATCCACGACCACAGACCGCGATACATATTTTCCGCCATGTCCTTCGCGTCGCTGGAAAGCGCTACGTAACGCAACGCCGTGGGATCGAATTTGACCCACGCCCACATTCCGACGGACGATACTGTGCCAGCCAGCAAGCCCCAGAAACCGCCCGCAGCCGTCGCGCGTTTCCAGAGCATGCCCAGAATCACCGTGCCGAAAAGCGGGGCCACGAAGAAACTGAACAGCGCCTGCACGTAATCCATGATGCTGAGGAACTGCATTACGAGGTACGCGGTGCCGATGCTGATCAGCACGCCGAGAATCGTGGACCAGCGGCCCATCAGCACGTAGTGCGCGTCGGTGGCTGTCTTCTTGATCAGCGCTTTGTAGATGTCATAGGTCCAGACCGTGGAGAACGCGCTGACGTTGCCTGCCATGCCGGACATGAATCCGGCTATGAGCGCTGTGATTCCCAAACCCAGCAAGCCGGGGCCGCAATAGCGCGCGAGCATCAGCGGCAACACTTCGTTGTAACTGTGACCGCCCGTCGCGACCGCCATGGCTTCGCCGGTGAGTTTCATCGGGAGCACGGCTAGGCCCAGCAGGCCGGGGAGGATCACGATGAAGGGCACGAACATTTTGAACGCCGCGCCGATGATCGGGGCCATTTTCGCGGCGCGCAGATCTTTCGCAGCCAGGACACGCTGCACTACGAGGAAGTCCGTCGTCCAGTACGCGAAGGAAATAACGAAGCCCAAGCCGAAGACGATTCCCGTCCAGTGAATCCCCATCGGGTTGTCTTTGAAAGAGCCAAGCGTGGACCACAGATGCGTGTATTCAACGGAGGCGTTCTGCGCGACTTTGAGTTGCAGCGCTTTCCAGCCGCCGGCTTCGATCAAACCGAGGATCGGAATCAACAGCGCGCCGGCCCAGATCAGGATGAACTGCAGCACCTCGTTGAAAATTGCGGAGCGCAAGCCGCCGAGCGTCACATAAACCGCGACGGTGATGGAGGAAACCCAGATGCTGAAATTGATGTCCCATCCCAGGACAACTTTCATGACCAGCGCCATCGCGTACATGTTGATGCCGCTCATCAGCACGGTCATGAACGCGAAAGAAATCGCGGAAAGCGCGCGGCTGGATTCGCCGAAGCGCAGCTTCAGATATCCGGGCACCGAATGCGTCTTGGAAATGTAGTAGAACGGCATCATCACCAGGCCGAGGAACAACATCGCCGGGATTGCGCCGATCCAGTACCAATGCGCCGCGAGTATTCCGTATTGATAGGACGCTGCGGCCCAACCCATCAGCTCCAGCGCGCCCAGGTTTGCGGAAAGAAAGCTGAGGCCGGCGATCCACGCCGTCATTTCGCGGCCGGCGAGGAAGAAGTCTTCGCCCGTGTTCGAGCGGCCTTTCAGGTAGAAGCCGATGGCCAGCACCAGCACGAAATAAAAGACCACAATCACCAGATCCAGCGGCGCCAGACGCACCAAGCGATCTCCGGCGATCATCGCCATGCCCAGATTCATCATTCGTTTTCCGCCTGTCTTCGTGCTGGCCGGACACCCTCCGGCTAATTAAAAGCTGTGAACCGAAACTTGAAAGGAAAGACTAACATTAACCGGCACAATTACTTGGGGCCAGGTCGCGCACGGTTTCCGAAAAGGAACCTGCGCGCACGATAAGGCAACGCAACTGCCGTGATTCTCCGCACCATCCGCGTTGCAAGTATACGTTTACCGGATAGAGGGGATTTAGCACATGGGCCGCTACGACGTCAACTAAGGAATGCGCGCATGGATGATTGGGTCGCGACGCAGAAGCTGCTGGGGCTTCGAGGATTGGTCATTGGCGTCTGTGCAAGCGCTCGAAATTCGTGGCGTCAGCGGCTAAAGAGGTTGCGGAAAAAATCGGTTTTGCGCGCGATTCCTTTTTCGGAGTGCTCGTTTTTCCGCCTTTGCCGCCGCCCTTCTTGTTCTTTGGCCGACCGTTTCGGTGCTTTTGTTCTCCTGCTGAGACACTACTCCCTCGGCCTACACTGCTGGAATTAGCTTCGCCATGCGTATCAAGTTGCCGGCCGTGGCCACCAACCGAAATAACCAGTCCACCTTTTTCTTCCCGCGCACTTTCACTTGCCGCACGATGCTGTCCAGCTTGGCCCAGCCAAACACTTTCTCCACCAACTTGCGTTTCCGTTGACTGATGGCCATGCCCGCGTCCTGCCGCTCCTTCTTGGTCAACCAATTCGGCCAGTGGGCGTTGGCCTCGTACTCGGCCACGTGCGGAATCACATTGCGCCGTCGCAGCGCGGCGATGAACTTTTCCTCTTGATACAGCTTATCGGCTCCCAGTGTGATGGCCGGCAGGCGTTTCTTCTTTACCTCGCAGGGCCTCCGGCCACGCTCTTTCAACATCGCCAGCGCCGCTTCCCGCTCCGCCTTCGTGCTCGACTGCGTCGCGCAGGCCGCCACCACTAGTCCGTTACGGTTCTCGATCATCACGTGCCCCAAGTAACTCGGCCGCGATTCCCCGCCGGCGCTTTTCTTGAATAATCGCGCCTCCGGATCGCTCCTCGATTCGTGCGTGTCGCGCAACAACCTCTTCCCGCCCGCCCCACTCCCTTTCTCCGGCGGCTTCTCCTTGGGGACGAAACTTTTACGGCTGGCCCACGCCTGGATGAGCGTTCCGTCCACGGTGAAGTGTTCTGCGCTCAGCAGCTTCTTTTCCTCGGCTTGCCGCAGCACGGCCTCCATCAGCCGCTGCGACACCTCGCCCTCCATCAGCCGCTCGCGATTTTTTGTGAACACCGTCACGTCCCACACCTCATCGCTGGCACTCAAGCCCACAAACCAGCGGTACAGCAGGTTGTAATCCAGCTGCTCCATCAACTGCGTCTCGCTGCGGATGGAGTACAGCGCCTGCAACAGCAGCGCGCGCAGCAGCCGCTCGGGCGGTATCGACGGTCGCCCGCGTCGCGCGTACAGCGCTTCGAAGTGCGCTCCCATCTCTTTCAGCCCAACGTCGACCAGCTGCCGAATCCGCCGCAGCGGATGATCCCGAGGAATCCGCTGTTCCAGTGGAATGTAGCTAAAAACTTCGCCTTGTTCTTCGTCGTGTCCGCGCATGCTGCTTACATAGCAGAACTGCTCAACAAATGCTGCACTCATTTCGCCTACAAACTCGATTTTTTCCGCGACCTGTAAAGCCGTCCTGATTATGCGGCAGCTACGGCACGGCTTCAGAGTCTGTGTCGCGACTCGTCTTTGCGCCGGAACCGATCAAGGGCTTCGGCACGCCGAAGCGTTCCGCGCTGCTCGGTCGCCCGATTTCTATTGCTTACCGTTGCTGCATTCCGTGCATTCGAGTCAAATTGAAGGCCAGAGCCATCAACAAGAACTCGGTGTTCACGCCCGCCAGCCCGCGACGATGGAATTTCCGCATTCCACGATGCTCTTTTAGGGTTCCGAACACCGGCTCGATCAATCCTTTGCGTCGTTCGTACAACTTCCGTCCCGCCGGTGAGCGCAATCGCTGCCGCACCCGTTTCAGTCCCGGATGACAGATGCGCGCCGCTCCCAGAACTTGCTTGCCTTCTTTCATCTCTCGCGCCAGCACCGAGTCTGGAACGTATAACTCCACTCCTCGTTCCTCCATCGTTTCCACATTCTGGTTGGAATAAAATCCCGCGTCGGCCAGCACTTTCCCCGGACGCTGCCCGCAGCGTTGCTCGACCTGTTCCACCAGCGGCACCAAGCTGGCGTGATCGGTCGCTGCTTGTGTCACCCGCGCAGCCACGATCAGTCCATCGTCACTCACCACCGCCTCGGCCGTGTAACCGAGTACGAATCCGTCCCGGCTATGGAGAAACCGGCTGTCTTCGTCGCTGCGCGACATCTTTTTCTGTCCGCTCTTGCGCAGCTTCTGCAACTCGCCAGGGATCTCGGCCAGCCGCTGCCTCACTCGCTCCAACTCCGCTACCACTCCGCCCGGATTTTCGTCCGTTACCAGGGTCGCCAAGTCTCGCTCCCACCGCCGCACCTGACGCCGCTTCCGTGCCCGCTCGGCCCGCAACCCCGCTTCCGTGATCACGCGATCCCGCGAGGCGTTCGCCTTCACCCGCGTCGAGTCCAACGCGACGACTCCTAATTTCCCCAGCCCTGCGGCCTGCAACTGCTCCAGCACCGCCGTGAACAGATCGTTCACTCGCCGCCCGTGCCGCCGCAGAAACTCGCAGATCGTCTTGTGATCCGGTTCTGCTCCGCCTGCCAAGTAGCGAAATCCCAGGTCTTCCCGTACGCGCTGTTCCAGTTTTCGCGACGACCGCACTCCCAACGCAAACCCATAGCGCAGTACCTTCAGCAGCAGCGCCGGATGATAGGGCCGCTGGCCCTCCTCGCTGTACGCCGACTCCCACTGGCTCAGATCCTGCTTCTCCACCATCGCGCTGATCAGGAATACCAGATGCTTCTCACTCCGCACATCCCGCACATGCAAAGGCAGCAACGCCGCTTGTTCCGGACGGTACTCTTGAAAGGCCATCGCGCTCACCTCCGCCCTCTTTGTGCACCTTCTTTCGGCGCTTTACAATTCAAAAAGCGCACAAGTTGCGACACAGACTCTGAAGCCGTGCCCTGACGAAATTCAGGAATCCTTGCACAGACCCTGAAGTGCGCCGCTACGAAACCAAACCAACGGCTGCCCGGCTCGATGAGGCCGAACCGGCCGCTACAAGGACGAAGTCAAAGGCAACGTCAAAGGCACCCATCCCGCAGAGCGGGATGGCCGCTACCCTTCGATCCCGCACTGCGGGATCTCAGGATGAATCGCGCTGTGGCGCGATCCACAAATTCAAAGTCTCTGCGTCACTGCGCGCGTGGTTTTGCGCGCCACGCGTCCGGCGCGCCCACCAGCGACGGATTCAAGTCCGCTATGGATGCGCAGCCCATTAGCCTGAGGACGCGCTCCAGGTCTGCGCGCAGAATTTCTAGCGCGCGCGCCACGCCTGGGTGACCGGCCGCGCCGAGGCCGTACGCGTATGCGCGTCCCACCAGCACGCCTTTCGCTCCCATGCAAATGGCTTTCACGATGTCGGAGCCGCGACGCACACCGCCATCCATTAGCACTTCCGCCTGGCCGTTCACCGCCGCAACGACTTCCGGCAGCGCGCGCAACGACGCCGACACGGTGTCGAGTTGTCGCCCGCCGTGATTCGAAACCACGACGCCGTCCGCGCCTCCCTCAATTGCGCGCCGTGCGTCGTCGCCGGTGAGCACACCTTTCACCACGAGCGCGCCGGACCAAAGTTTGCGCAGCCAGCGCAAGTCTTCCCAAGTGATCACGGATCGCGCGAGCGCCGCGCCCACTTCCATCATCGGCATCGGGCCCACTCCCAGCGCGACCACATTTTCCAGGCGTGGGACGCCGCCGTCGAGCAAGAACGCGGCGAGCCAACGCGGATGCATCAGCACATCGGGAACGAAGGGAATTTTTGCGAGCAACGAACTGCCGAGCAGTTCTTTCACGCCGTTGCGGACGTCGCGTTCGCGCATGCCCGCGATCGCCGTATCAATCGTAATCACCAGCGCGGAATATCCCGCCGCGCGCGCGCGCTCGATCGTCGCTTCCGCGACCTCGCGCCCTCCGATCATATAGAGCTGATACCACACCGGGCCGGTGGATGCGGTCTTCACGTTTTCCAGCTTGTGGCCGGAAACCGTCGAGAGGATGAACGCGGTACCGAATTCGCCAGCGGCGCGCGCCGCGGCAAGTTCGCCTTCGGGATGCATCAGGCGGCTGTAGCCCACCGGCGCCAAAATTGCGGGAAAAGAAATGTCGTGCCCCAGCACATGCGTGCGCAAATCGCACTTTTCCAGCGCCACGGCGTGTCGCGGGCGCAGAACCACTTCCTGGAATGCGCGGCAATTTTCGCGCAGCGTCACTTCGTCGCCTGCGCCGCCGTCCATGTAGTCGAAGACTGCGCGCGGCAGACGCCGGCGCGCCATGCGGCGCAAATCTTCGATGTTGACCACCCGCGGAGAATTTAGTCGAGCCATCGCCCCTCGTGTGCTGTGTTCGTGCGGCATGCACGCAACGGCCGCGCCACGCGCATTATAAGCCCACTTCGCGCCAGTGGCCCAAGCGGCCTGGCATTAGCTTTGAAAACTATTTGTCGCGTTAGGCGTTTACCGCAGGGGCGCAGAGTACGCAGAGAAAGGCGAAGGCAAAATCGCCCGTCTGAAGGCGGCCGCTACGTGGAGTTGGGCGCGGTGTCGAACCCAAAGACAGCAGGCAACTCAATACGCCGTAAACGACTGCGGCGCTCGCGGATCTAGAAAAACCAAATTATGTCGCTGGCGAGCGTGAGCTGGCTGTGGCGTAGGCCGTTGTCATACGAGCCGGGCAGTTCGTTCTTTGTCCCGGGAGGCGGTGAGGTCAATCCCAGGTTGGGATTGTAGATGTGTTCCCAGCGCACCTCGGGACGGAATAAAACTGTGGTCCCGATCCAATGTCCCCATCCGAAGAGGTGTTCGGTATACCAGCCCTTCGTTCCAGTGCGCTGGCCGCGGATATCATCGAACACTTCATTGCGAATCGAGATGTAATTGTGCGCGTTGAGTTGATCTTCGAGGTAGTTCACCATCGCCCACTCCGGAGCGAAGCAGGTGGTCTCCGTCGTGTTGTTGCAACGCGCGCCGTTCGCGCCGAAGATCAGGATGGGATCGGGCACGGTGCTGCCAATCAGCCCGACGTTGGGATTGTTCAGGTTCGGAGTGTTGCGCTCGTATTGATACCAACTCTCCGTCGCGGTGTGCCAGGTCTTGTTGATGGCGTGATACCACGTGAAGTAAACGGAATTCAAATTGTTGTAGGCATATTTTCCGGAGTTGAGGGAGTTGTCGCAGACATAGATATCGTCCTTGCTCTCGTGCCACATGTATTGAACGCAAGCGTTGAGGGTAAGCTTCGCAAGCCGGCCGGTTTCTTTCCATGGCGCGATTTCGCAGCCGGGTGATACGCCCACTTGCACGGTCCAATGGTCGTTAATCTTGGTGGTGGTGTTGATGCCGGTTTGCGTGTAGCAATCGAAAGTATAAAGCAGCGAGTGGCTGTAGGTGTAGTTGTTCGGAGCGAGTTGGGCCTCGATATCGGGCAGCGAGACATAACGGCCGATACGGACGTCCATGCCTTGCACCACCTGCGGAAAGTAGAGATCCGCATACACCATCACCGGGTCATCGCCATATTCTTTGTTCTTGCCCAGTAGTTGCTGGCTGAAGATGCCGTTCGCGGTGGTGAAGCGATAGTCCAAGCCCCACAAATTGGAGATGCGGAAGCCCCAATCGAAATGATCGGTTTGCACCGTGTCTGGCTGGCGCTCGATGTAGATTACTTCCTGGTCGGGCTGGATTGAATTGGGCGCCTCGTCGTAGGATGTGGGGAAGTTGCCGTACTTGCAATTGAGCGGCGGCGCAGCGCCGCACAGTGCCTGGCCATTCGAGACATTGCGCGAAGTGCTCCAGTTGCCGCCGAAATTCAGCCAGCCGTAAATCTGGATGCCGCTTTTCTTCCACCACTCGCCGTGGTCTCCACTCCAAAGCGCTTGCATCAAGGGGCCGGATTGCGTGAACGGATAGCCGATGGTGACCGTGCCTCCGATCGGCCAAGTGGAGAACGGAAACGGCGGCCCGTTTACGGGCGCGGGATCGCCGCGGAAGGCTGGCGCGGGTCCGCTTGCGCCGGTTCCTTTCCAGTCTTGTTTGTACGCATCGGCGAGACGTTTGAAGAAATTACCTTGCGCGACATTTTGCGGCGGACTCTGTTGCGGCGAGGCCTGCTGATTCGTTTGCGCAGGACCATTTTGTTGCGGGGCGGCGACAGGGCTTGTCTGCGCCGCTAGCGGGGACGCTGCGCATGACAGCAGCACGATTCCCCATATTCCGGCGGCGATTCCCTGCCCTGCAAACGGCGTCTGTCTATTCATCGAGTCGCGTGTTCCTTTTCAGCTGTATTTCCGACAGCTCAAAAATGGCGCGGCTTTCGTGAATCCCGTGTCGCGATTGAACCGCAGCTCGGGGCCGCGGAAGCCTCGCGCTTCGAGTCGTCACAGCACCGCAAGAAGGGTGCGCGCTTGCTACCGCGCGGACATCAAGAAGATAAAGGCAAGGCATAAGGATTTGATAAAGGCTCTCATCATTTTTGCGAATCGCGGATCGTCGTTTTTTGGATGGCTGGCCGGCGGTACGGGCTTTCTCGCCTGTGCGTTTAACCACAGCAGATTTTGCGGGCTTTATTGGATTACCAGGCTGACGCGCCGACGCAGCTCGCACATCTACTATCCACCCGCTTGCGCACTGGCGATGGACATCCGTCATGGCGCGAAATAGAATCGTTCCGGCTATCGCTTCGCCTTGCGGCGCTTGCTACTTCCTATGCGATTATTTTCTCCCCGAGAACGCCCTCGTTCGTGGCGCGACCAAAGAGCAATAACAAGACATGCTTGGGCTGTTCCTTTTATTGCCGTGGAATGGTGGTGGGAATGGCTTGCCTATTTTTTGAGTAACTGGAAATTTCTGGAGGTGCTGGAATACTTAAGCAGCCTGAGTATCCTGGTCGCGGTGATTTTCTATTTTTCAGAGTCGGGCGACCGCGCCAAGCAAAAACATTACGAGGCGTGGCAGGTGATCAACACAGCGCAGGGCAAAGGCGGCAGCGGCGGCAGGCTGGAGGCGCTGCAGGAACTGAATTCCGACCGCGTGCCACTGGTGGGCGTGGATGTTTCCGGCGCGTACCTGCAAGGGATTCGGCTCGCAGGCAGCAAACTGATTCGTTGCAATTTCAGCGCGGCCGACGCGCGCAACAGCGATTTTCGCTATGCGGATTTTGCCGACGCGGATCTTCGCGCGGCCAATTTTCGTTACAGCAATTTTTACAAGACTTCTTTGCAGCGCGCCCAGCTTGAGAACGCCGACCTGGTAGGCGCGGACTTGTCTTTAGCCGATCTTTCCGGCGCCATGCTGGCGAACGCGGACTTGCGCGATGCCAACTTGAGCGACATGCAATGGCGCGATATCGCCAGCGTCGAATCCGCAAACATCCACGGCGTAAAAAACCCTCCGGACGGATTCGTTTCGTGGGCGTTGCAAAATGGCGCGATTGACACTGAATCTGAAAGCGGTGTGAAGTAACTTTCGGCTGGTACGGAGGTGCGAGTGCTGCGTTGCGAGTATCTCTGGGAAGCGAGCGCAAACACTTGCTGCTCGGTAAAACGATTCGCTATAAGATGTTTCGACCAGGCCGGGCCCGTAGCTCAGCTGGTTAGAGCAGCGGACTCATAATCCGTTGGTCCTAGGTTCGAATCCTAGCGGGCCCACCAACTAACTAAGGAGATACTGCAAACCGTTGATTTGACAGGTTTGCGCGTTAATCGTCCAAGTGCCGCGAAGGTTTGCTTCGATTACCACCTCGAATGCGGTTTTGGGATACTTCCGTAGAGTCGACAATCCGCCCAGCACCTCCTTTGCTCCTTTGAGAGCCGCGCTTTGTCGGTCTGCCAGAAATGAGGGTGCCAAGTGTTGGCCGATAGAGTTACATTCTCATCCGTAGTAAAGACTCATTCATAAAGATCCATTTCCCCACAGGAGTACTCACGATGGCTGAGATAAGTGAAGTGGTTGTCCGCGGGAGCGCGGCAGGATTTGTGCAGGAGATTCTCGCGGGCCGACATCATTTGACGGCAGACGAGCCAGTGGCTGCTGGCGGAGCCGACACGGGCCCAACTCCCTACGACTTACTACTTGCGGCCTTGGGCGCTTGAACTTCGATGACGGTTGCGCTGTATGCGCGACGCAAGAGCTGGCCGCTCGAAGCAGTCTTTTTTTGGTTAGTTCATTCAGTCTCCTTTGTTCTCTTACTGATAATCGCGCACCAGTCGATGCGCACACTCTGTTCCATCGCGTAACACTGGTCCCACGTATGGTCGTACGCCGCGATGTTCGTACCCGCTCGAGGCTTTCGTTTCCACGCATCTTGCGTTTTTCCGTTCCCGTGTGCGATTGAGATACAGTCCGTGTTGTACTATAAGAGGGATACCAGTAACCAAATGGATATCTGGTTTCATGGGGTAACGAAATGAGCGCCAAACGAATCGTCAGCCGTTGTCCAATCGAGGAATTGATCGCACTCATCGGCGGCCGTTGAAAACCGGTGATTCTCTGGTGGCTTTTTAGCAGCAAGGAGCCACTTCGATTCAAGGTGCTCCGGCAAAGGATGCCTCAAATTTCGCAAAAGGTTCTGACGCAACAGCTGCGTGAGCTGGAGCGAGACGAACTCGTAAAACGACAGTTGTTCGCGGAAATGCCCGTCCGAGTGGAATATTCGCTAACCGGTTTCGGAGGAAAGTTACAGCCTGTCTTGCAGGTACTCGACTCCTGGTCGCGCAAATATGTCATTCCAAGAAAAAACTCTATACGATGATGTCTCCCCGCGCGCTAACAACGGCAATAAGCAACCTTGAACTCGACCTTGGTATCCATGGCTGCACAGGCAGCGATGGCGACCAGGCAGGTCAGAGTAGTGTGCACGACGGTTCCTCTTCGATTTCCACATCGATCACCCAAGCGACGCGCGAGATCGAGTGGCCGGGAAACTTGTCGAGGTGCCATCCGTTTACGGCCTGCGGATGACCCGCCTTTCTGTGTCTGGCTAATGCCTCCAATGCATCTCTTCAGCCATGTGTCTTCTAGCTTTAGTCTGCTCAAACGAGGAGCGTTAGCTTCTCGCGTTGATTTCGAAGTCAAGAATCGCTGTCGAGATATTCACAATTGCTAACATGCTGACGGACGTCCAGACTATTGAACTCATCTGTGTCTCTCGCGGCCTCGCATCCCGTGCTTGTACTGGACCCGGGTTCGAGATACATCTCGAGCGAATATTGGCAGGTCCCAGCAACCTGCAACGGGGAGCAACGGTTTATCTTACGGTGATTCGTCTCCGACATATGTTTGAAGGTGGATCGTCTAGATTCGCTGGGGTCAGGAACGCGATATTTGAGTCTCGGAAGGCATGCTGATGGTTGAAGGGCGCAGCCTGCTGGAGTAACTTATCTACTCCCGCGCGATTTGAGCAGGCCTCAGGCCAGGGCGCAAGGGTCGGGGCGGCAATTTTCACACGTATGGAGAGTTGAAACGCAAATGAATACAGCCGCTCAGCTGCGTGCCGATCCTTCCATGCTTGATGTGTCACACGACGAGCGCATTGAGTTGGTGGCTGATGGCGCGAGCGAAAGCTCGCAACCCGAATCGATAGGCGATTCCTGGCGAAGGTGTCTGCGCGACTTTCGTGTTGACCCAAAGAGCGGCTCAGTACCCCACTTGCTCACAGAGCGTGAGCTCAGGATCTCTCGCGAACCCTTGCAGAGCTTTCTACTCCAGGCCCAGGAAGAGATAAACCGCCTTTATGCCATTGTTCGCCCGCAGTCCTACGTAGTTCTCTTGTGCAACAGCGATGGAGTCGCCATCCACCATCGTGGCGACGAGAGCAAGGACCAGGAGTTCAAGCAATGGGGCATATGGCTGGGCGGCGTCTGGTCGGAGCGGGTCGAAGGCACAAACGGTATCGGCACCTGCATTACGGATCGACGGCCGGTCCTCGTGCATTGTGCCGAGCATTTTCGCGGCCGTCACACCCGGTTGAGTTGCGCGGGCGCGCCGATCTTCGATCCTCAGGGAGGTTTGCTGGCGGTGCTGGATGTTTCCAAAGTGCACCAGCAATCTGATGATCAGCCATTTCCGCTGCTGCTCCAGACGGTGGTCGTCTCCGCGCGAGCCATTGAGGAACGCATCTTTCGTGAGCATTTTCAGCATTGCTGGATTCTGGCGGCTGCCCCATCAGACGATTTAGGATCATCCCTGCTTCTTGCGATCGACGACCAGCAATCTATTATTGGCGGCGACCAAGGCGCCCGAAAGCTTTTGGCTCTGAGCGACAAAGGCCTTGCGGATGGAATTCCCTTGTCTGCCGCTTTCGAGTATGACCGTTCGCTCTTCCGCCGCACAGCCGACGGAGACATCCCGATACACCTAACGAGTGCCCTTGAAGACAGACGCGGGTGGTCGGCATTGCTAACGCCACCTTTGAGCAGGCCTAAGGTCGCGCGCAGCTCGGCGGAGGCAGTGGTTCATTCCCGGGCAAGAATCAGTACTTTGGGGGATTTGCGGATCGCCACGGCGCCGGGACCCAGCCGTGGTGGATTGTCGCCAGCCGTGACACGCCGCGTCTGCGACTATATCGCAGGGCATCTCGATGAAAAGATCCGCCTCGATGGACTGGCCGCTCTGACGGGGCTTTCCACCGACCATTTTGCTCGGGCATTCCATCAGTCAGTGGGGGTGCCACCACACACGTATCTGTTGCGGCGGCGCTTGGAAGAGGTGGAATACATGTTGCGGGAGACACACACTCCATTGTCGGAAATAGCCCTAGCGACAGGTTTTGCTGACCAAAGCCATCTCGCGCGGCACTTCCGGCGGTGGGCCGGAATGTCCCCGCGCCAGGCCCGCTGGTCGGAAGGAAACCGCATCCGTACGGCGTAAATTTATGCAAAAAAGTCACTTAGCGACGTAAAGTCGCCGACCGCGACAGAACCGCCTCTCCGGAACCTCCTTCGATCCCGGCGCGCCTAAGGTGCAGCCAGATTGTGATCCGGATCACGATTGAACGTGATCCGGATCACGGAAACATTCCAAACACACCAGGTTTGTTCAAGACGGTTTTTGCACCCGGCTGGCAGTATTCCACCCGATTCTTACCGAAGGAGAATCAGAAACTGAAAAGGAGGAACATCATGGGCCTGAATAGTCTCAGCTATCCTTTCCAGTACGAGGACCATAAGACGAGGATTGATCCCGGGACCACGCTTCACACCGACCGATTCGACAAAAAACTGAATGCAGAGACCTGTTTCGAGGGGATCATTGGAAGAAGTTCGGGTCTGCGCCGCGTGCTGCAGATGGTCGAGACCGTGGCCTGCGGGGATTCGACTGTGCTCTTGCTGGGCGAGACCGGCACGGGCAAAGAACTCATCGCACGGGCCATTCACAAACACAGTCCTCGCGGTGATCGACCTTTCGTTAAGCTCAACTGCGCCGCCATTCCTACTGGGCTGCTCGAAAGCGAACTGTTTGGCCATGAGCGGGGATCCTTCACCGGCGCGATCGCGCAGAAAATTGGCCGGCTTGAGCTCGCGCATCAAGGTTCGCTCTTCCTGGACGAAATCGGCGATATCCCTCTCGAGCTGCAGCCGAAGCTCCTTCGGGTCCTGCAAGAGCGGGAATTCGAACGATTGGGAAGCACACGGACGCAGAAAGTCGAGATACGCATTGTGGCCGCGACTCACCGCGACCTGGAAGGAATGATCCTGGAGAAGCTGTTTCGCAGTGATCTTTACTATCGATTGAATGTCTTTCCCATCCATGTTCCCGCCTTGCGGGAACGTCCGGACGATATTCCGCTGTTGGTGCAGCATTTTGTAGAACAAGCCGCACGACGAATGCGCAAGACGATTGACACAATTCCGTCGGAAACAATGGAGGCGCTGATTCGGTACAGGTGGCCTGGCAACATCCGGGAGTTGGAAAATGTAATCGAACGCGCCGTGATTCTATGCCCAGGTCCTGTGCTGCGGCTTTCGCCCCGGGACTTGAAATCTCGGATCACGCCCGATCAAAACACAGACCGCCATCAAACTCTGGAAGAGGTCGAGCGCAACCATATCCTCAGGACCCTGAAAGAAACCCGCTGGACTCTTTCCGGACCAAGCGGCGCAGCATCTCGCTTGGGATTGAACCGCTCGACCTTGTATTTCCGGATGAAGAAGCTTGGTATCTCCCGAAGCGTTGATTCCTCCCCCAGTCCTCAGAGGGTGCCCGGTGCGATCCGTCATGCCACTACGCAAGCGGATCGTTCTTGATTGAGCTCAAGGAGAAAAACAACGTCAGCACACAAAGTAGCAAGAGCGCGAGTCGCAACCACGCCACGAAATCAACGGGGACATTTGGAATCCTCACGGGCCCACCAACATTTTCAATTCGCACCACAAAGATACGGTTGCGATGCTGACTCGTCCGTGAGGCGTCAGTGCGGCGGCGTCTTTGCGTTTGCTGCTTTACCGGTTGCGCGCTAGCGTGGCGGGCCGGGAGGATTGTCGGGAACTGTGTATGGGGCGCCATGGTGCAGAAACAGGCGCGAGGCTTCTTCGTGAGTGAAGGGGCGGGCGCCACGGCGGCCGAAGACGGCGATCTGATTGCCGCTTTCGTCTACGGCGCGATCGCGATCGATGCCTTTCGAGACCGCGAGCGCCGGGCCGCTGGTGCGGTAGGTGGCGATTAGCTTAGGCGTGGGGCGCGGACTGAAGCCGTAAGAGTTGGGCGAATCCTCCGGCGACAAAATTTGCAGCACGCGCAGACCGTTGCGGCCATCGGCGAGGAACGCGAAAGCGCTGGCGTCTACCATGCCGATTTTGATGTCCCGCGTGTCGTTGATTTTTCCATCGCCGGTGAACATTTGATCGAGGCGCGGCTGTTCCGGCTTTTCGACGTCAACGATCGCCACGCCGTCCTTGCCGTCTGCAACGTAGGCGTAGGTGCGCGCGACGTAAATATTGCGCGCGTCGGCAAGGGGCACTGCAGCATTGGGGACTATGCGCGGATGGTCCAGCGCAGAAACGTCGAGAACTTTCAGGCCATCGCGATCGACTACGAACGCGTAGTGAAATTGAATCGCGATTCCGCGCGGCTCGTGCAGATCTGGCGCGCCGATTTGCGCGGTGACGCGCGGTTTAAGCGGATCGTTCAAGTCCACAACCACCAGGCCGCGATCGCAGAGTATGTACGCGTAGGTTCCAGCGATGGTGATGCGGCGCGCGCCATTGAGAATTCCATCGGGGTTGAAACCTAGCGCTCGTTTCAGAAAATTATTGCGCGGATCGCCATCGAGCAGCGTGCTGACTCCGGGTGATTTACTTTTGGGATCGGGATCGCCGACCACGACGAGGCCTTCGTATTTGTCCGCAACATATAAATAAGCGTAAAGCGGGTGGATGGCCTGCTCTTCGTTCACCGGATTGCGCGCGCGCGCGGGATCGAGCGCCTGCGTCGAGGGGCTGGCGACCGCCGTCGCATATTTCGTGCTGACGTAGAGGCGCTGGCCGAGCGGAGAAACCGGCGCGGTGATGGTTCGCTCGGAGAAATTCTTATTGTCAACATTGGCCACGTCGTAGACGCGGAAACCACCCTTGCCGAGCGCTGCGTAGAGATATTCGCCGCGCAGCTGCAGATCCAGAACGTTGCCGATGTGATGGTAGGCTTCCTGCAGGTCGCGGCCGCGTGCCACGTGCTGTTGATAATCCTGCGGGTAGGCAACGCGCTGCAAATAGCTGCCGATGATGGCGGGCGGCTCATCGTGTTCGGCAACGGCGACCGCGTCGAAACCCTTCGCGCCATCGGCAACGTAAATGTAGCGGCCCATAAAGTTCAGCAGATTTGTGCCCTGTAGCAGCACTTGCGCCATCCAGGCGTTGTTGTCCTTACGATCGGAAATGTGGCAATCGTCACAGGTCTTGGTTTCCTTGGCGCGAACCGTGTGTGGGACAAACGTGCTGAATGCGGTGCCGCTGAGGCCCTCGGCGGAAACGGTCTGCTGCATGTAGTAAATCCAATCGCGATTCTGATTTTGAGAGCTGACCAGAATTGCGCAGGACGAGCGCACCGGCGCGATGCGATGGCCGGTGACGGTGCCGTCAATGCCGAGCATGAAGCCGTCGTCGCGCAGGACCTGAAAATTGTAAGCGGTCCAGTTGCGCGTGAGCAGGCCTTCATTGTGCAGCATGGGCTTGCGCTGATTGGCCGTCATGGAAAGATGGCAGCCAAAACAATTTGGCGTCCACGAAGTATGGCAGGCGTAGCAGGTCATGCGGCTATTGGCGTGCGCGAGCTGCGCTGAATCGGCAGGGACGTCGCCCCAGGATTTGCCGTCGGTGCGAATGGTTTTGGCCCACCGCGATTTTTCGCTGTAGTGCGGATTGCCGGGAGTGATGGTGTCCAGCGTTTGCACGACTTCCCATTCTTTGTCCTGCTCCACCATGCTGCGCTGGAACAATTTTCCGTCGCGGAATTCGAAGCGGCGCGTGTTCCAGGGAGTGCGCAGCGCGTCAAAGTGCGTGCCGCCGGCGGGGGACGCGGCACCGGAAGAGATTAATGTTGCGCGCGCGTCAATCGTGCCGTGGCAATCCACGCAGTCGAGTTCGACCGCGGCGCGCGGTTCGGCGTAGAGCTTTCCATTGCCATGCGAATCCTGCTCGAAGTGGCAATCCACGCAGTGCATGCCCTTCTCGAGATGAATGTCCGCCAGGTGCACGGCTTTTTTGAATTTATCGGGATCTTTCGGGCTGACGATTTTATTTTCCGCGTCGAGCAAGTCGCCCTTGCGGTCGCGTTTGTAAACGGCGCGAAAAACCCAGCCATGGCTGTGAAAATCAGCGAACTGCGTCTGGTCGAGCTGCGCATTGAATTCCGGGCTGCCCAAATTTTCGAGGAATTTCGGATCAGACCACAGGCCGCGTGCGGCGGCGCCCTCCGGATTGCGCAGCGCGACCTGATATTTTTCTTCCTCCGTGGGATTGTGCTGCTGGCGCGGATACATCGCTGCGCCGTCGGCTTCATTGTCCCACCAGGTGTAGCCGAAGTAAGTGGTTTCCATATTCGTGCCGGGATGCACATGGCAAATCATGCATTGGCTGGACGGGATCGCGCGCGTGAAGCTGTGGCGAATGGGATGGCCGGACTCATTTTTCGGGATGGTGGGATCGGAGGATGCGCTCTCGCCAAGATGGCCGAAGCGAGCGTACGGTCCGGAATGCTGCGGCGAGCGATCATTGGCGTAAACCACGTGACACGCGGTGCAACCGCTGCTGCGATAGTCGCCGGGCTCATCGTTCGTGCCGGGCAACGATAGCAGCGGATCGAGCAGGCGCGTTTTCTGCAGGCCGAGAAAAACAGGGTCGGTACGCAGGAGCGTGCCGAAGCCGCGCTCGCCGAGCTTGTCGTCAGGGCGGCCAGATTCGTCCTCGCGATTCGGATTGCCGATTTCTCCTTTTTTCTCGCCGCCGCGTTCGAATACGCGCAGGACGTTGCCGGGCTGCGATATTTCCCAGCGTTCCAGAGGCGCGAGTTCCGGGACGACGCCTTTTGTACGCGTTTCTTCGGGCGTGGGCGTGGGCACGGTGAGAAGCGCCTGCGGCTGGCCGTCGGAGGAATAGCTTTCGCCGAAGCGCGCATTCTTCAGGGGGAAGGAGCCATTGTTGTAAAGCGCCGCGCCCCATAACATGCCGCCGTGCGTCATCATGCTGGTCTTCACTTTCAGGACTTCTGGCGCGTGGCATCCGGCGGTGCCACAGGTTTCCGCAGCGACACGCAAATCACCGGGATTGACGAAGCGGACGTAGGCGTAATTCTCGCGCAGCCATTTGGTGTAGAGACGCGGCGGATTCCCGGAGACACCGGAGAGCGCGGAATCATGGGGCTGCGGATGCGCGCGTTTTTTTAGTTGTTCGTATTCAGCCGTGCCGGGCTGCGTGCCGGATGGCAGAATCGCGATCGCGTCCCCGCCGTGGCAATCTATGCAGCCAAGGCGCACTGTGCCGGTGGGATGCATGGAAGGCTCGTCGGTGGCGGTGTGGCAGGAAACGCACCCGGTGTTTTTGCGATCGACGTCGGATTGGGATTGGCCGAGCAGGCTATGTTGTTGTTGCGATGACGACTGCGCGTGCGAACGGCCTTCGAGCAGTAAAGCCGCGGCGATGGCGCTGGCCAGCACGAAAAAGACGACGAACCGGCGCTGCACATCGCGTTTCCCCGGTGTGGCGCCGCCTATCGAGCCGCGCATGATTGTCGTCAACAATTTCGCTCGCTCAAAATTGAAACCGCAAATCGGTGAAAAGTGAAAACATCACTCTACCGGTGTAAATGTCCTTCAGGCCCTGGCCCGGAATCAACGTAGCCGCACCCGCCGCAATGGAAATATTTTCGGTGAGCGGAGGCCGGTAGCGCACGCCAATACTGGAATCAACTCCTATCGAGTG
The DNA here is from genome assembly GCA_963786205.1 of uncultured Acidobacteriota bacterium. Taxonomy (GTDB): domain Bacteria; phylum Acidobacteriota; class Terriglobia; order Acidiferrales; family UBA7541; genus Palsa-295. The sequence continues at coordinate 702,645 of CAWAYG010000003.1, read as the reverse complement.
ATGAATCGGCGACTGGAAAAGAATTTGCTCGAGCGTCTCGGTGCGTTCGAAGCGCAGGTAATTCACGTTGGCAAACCCGCGCAGTTTCGGGGTCAGATCAAAATCGGCCCCAATATTGGCAAGAAAAATTCCGGGGTTTACGAAATTAGCCTGGCCTTCGTCTTTATTCGAGCGCAAATCGGGCAGCAGGCTATCGCCGGAATTCAACGCGACGCCCGAGCCGGTCAAGCGAATGCTTTCACGATTCCAGAAGCTAAAGATGCCGCCGGCAAATTCGGGAAAATCGTCAATCGAGTCAAACCCGCGCGCGCGGCTGCTGGAAGGATTCGCCGAGCCCGACGCGTAGAAGACGGAACTCTTTATGCGCAACCAATCTTTGTCGTAGGAAAGCTCGAGCGCGGCCATCTGCGCGTTAATCGTGACGGCTTTGTTGGCGATGGCGTTGAAACTGTCGTTGCCAAATGCCTGGTAAAAAGCGTGCGTCAGATTCAGCGGGCCGATGTGGCCGTCGCCGGTCCAACCGAGATACACGGCGTGAACGCTGTGCGGGCGGATCATGCCACTCGAAAAAACGGCGCCGAGGGGCGCGGGACGCACCAGAAAACCATTGTCGTCGTAGTGAATCGAGGCATCGTCCTTGTTGTAGTGCACACTCAACTGCGCGGTGTAGCCTTGAAACAGAAAATCCTGGCGGTACGCGTTCGCGATGATTACCTGTTGATTGCGCAACGCCATGGAATTCAACCCGCTGTTGGTGTTTTTCTCCAGAAAATTGAAATAGGCGACGTTATATTGCCACCGATTCGAATCCAGGTTGCCGAAGAAACGCACGCCGGGTTGCTCTTCCACAAACAGGAAGCCGCGAAAGTCGCTGTTGAAAGCCTGAATGCCGGCGCGCACGGAAACAAAATCGTAATTCGGGCCGAGATCGTGCAACTTCACTTCCGCGAAGGCTTCCTGCAGGCCGAGATGCGAATCCAGTCGCGTGGTGCCTTTGGTCACGTCCACATTCACGACGCCCAGCTCCTGCACATCCAGATAATTCAAACTGACCACAGGCGTGATGCGGATGCGCCAATCCACCGGACGGAACGAAGTATCGCCATGAAAAAGATCAAAAGAGAACGCAAAAGTTTGATCGAGAAAAATCTGACCGCCTTTGCCGAAAAAATCGCTGCTGCCGGGCCGCGCGGAACTGACGTCGGTGGGCGTGGGCAAGCGGCGGCCATCGAAAAACGTGTCGCTGGTGGCCGTCAGATTCAGAAAAGTTTGCTTGCCGATGATTGGTACGTCGCCCTTCAATTTATTGCGGTTGAAAGGATCCCACTTGCTGCCTTTCACGTAAGGATGTTCGCCGCCGATTCCGTAGCGGTCCCAATCGGGCATGGCGATGGACCAGCGATCGGGTTCGGGATGAAAAACTTGATCGGGAGAAGGCAGCGGTTCCGGCGTGGGTGGTTGGCCAGATTGCTGGACGTTGGCGTTTTGCAGGGCGTTGGGTGGAACAGTGGGCGAAGGCTCGGGCTGGGTGCCGGTTGACGGATTTGTGGTTCCAGCTGGAAGCTGGGGGAACTGCGGCTGTATCGGCGCGGTGGAAGGGTTGGCGATGAGTGTTACTTCGCGGACGAGATCGTCTCCGGGTTTCAGCTGCACGGCGGGACTGGTGAATTCCTGGAAGCCTGTTGCGGCGATTTTTAGCTCGTATTCGCCGGGCGCGACATCAATGAAGCGGAAGACTCCTTGCGCGCTGCTGACTTTTTCGAGCTTTTGATCCGTTGCGAGGTTTCGCAGGATGATGGTTGCACCAATAACCGGCTTCCCGTTCGAATCGCGCACCACGCCTTGCAACGCGGCCTTGTTCGGAGCGCTTTGGCCCGGCAAGCGTTGTTGTGCAACGGATTGTTGGGGCGAGCTCGCACCGGCGGGGGAAACGAACGCAGGCGTAACGCATAGCACACTCAAAAGCCAGCAGAGACACGCCAATTTCGAAGTAAATATGCGGAATGCGTCGCGCATTCCGTCAGGCCCCGATGGTCCGGTAGGTTTCTGGGAGAAACAATTGGAATCGTCTCGCGATCACAGTTTTTTCCGGAGCCGGTAAATTTCTTTGGACGGCTGCGCAAGCAAAATCTGGTTCCCGATTTTTCGCACTATTCAATCACGATTGCACAACTGATTTGCAGAATGATTGAGAACGATGTGCGGCTGTGGTACCAATAGTCGAACCTCATGATTCCGGCGGAAATTCGAACGCTTCGAGCCCGGCTGTGGACGCCTCCTGGTGTGCGGACTTGCCTGGTCATCGGATTTTGTCTGGCGCTTGGGGCTTGCGGCGGCGGTGCAAGCGGAGGCAGTGGTGGCAGCGGCGGTGGCGGCGCATCAACAAATCCTCCACCCGCGACCGAGAGTTTATCGCAAGCGGACGTGCAAATGGTGGTGGAGGCCGCGGCGACTGCGGCGGAATCCGACGCCATGGCCATCGCGGTCGTTGACCGCATGGGACGCATTCTCGCCGTGTACGTGGGGCCGTCCGCGCCGGCTACATCTCCGGGAAATTTCGGCGAGATGATTCCTACTGCGGATCTGGCGGTGGCGCTGGCTCGTACCGGAGCTTTCTTCAGCAACGATCAGGCTCCGCTATCTTCGCGCACGGTGCGATTTATCAGCGGCATACATTTTCCGCCGGGCGTCGAGAACACGGCGACCGCCGCATTATACGGAATCGAGAATACGAATCGCGGCTGCAATCTCGCGACTAGCATTAATGCGATCGTGCCTCCGGCCACCACAATCGCAGGCGCAACTCCGGGATACGGAATCATCACGGGCAAAGCGGATTTAAATGATAGCGACGCGACCGCCGTGAATCCCGGCGGCGTGCCGATTTTCAAGAACGGGCAAGAAGTCGGTGGAATCGGCGTCGTTGCCGCCGATCCGGACACTGCGGAGTACGTTGCGTTCGCGGCTGCCGGCATGATCGCTACGAGCGGCCCGAGCGCTGCAACCGACAGCGTCGGCTTCCCCGCTTTTCCAGCTCCGGGGATTGTTTCCATTAACGGCATCACGCTGCCGTTTGTGAATCAGACTACGCCGCCGAGCGGCGTTACCAACGGCACATTCAACGCTGCCAACTTTACGGTGGGTCCGGTGGCTAGCGCGGGAGTCCCGCCCGAAGGCACGCTGATTGCAGCGACGAATGGGCCGGTGGGAGGGCTCACCGCAGCCGAAGTGACGCAGATTATCAATGCCGCGATAGCTACGGCGAATTTAACACGCGCGCAGATTCGCCTGCCGATCGGCGCGCGCGCAAAAATGACGATCGCGGTCAGCGATCTCGACGGCACGTTGATCGGCCTGTATCGCATGATGGATGGAACTGTCTTCAGCATTGATGTAGCCGCGACGAAAGCGCGCAACGTGATTTACTTCAGCGGAATGAACCGGCAGGCTGCGGATTTGAACCAGGTGCCGCTGGGAACCGCGGTCACGAACCGCACCGTCGGTTTCGGCGCGCAGTCTCTCTTTCCTTCTGGGATCGATGGCACACCGCCGGGCCCATTCTTCAATTTGTACACGCAGGACACCGGGAATCCGTGCACGCAGGGATTTCAAGTCCCCAGCGCGGCGTGGCCCAAGGCGAATCAGAGCGGCGTGGTATTTTTTCCCGGCTCGGAGCCCCTCTATATAAATGGTGTGCTGGTGGGAGGGCTCGGCGTCAGCGGAGATGGCGTGGATCAGGATGACTATGTGACCGCGGGAGGCGCGGCAGGATTTGAAGCGCCCACAGACATTCGCGCGGACCAGATTGTGATTGATGGAGTGCGGCTGCCGTATTTGAAGTTTCCACGCAACCCGACCGATTGAACCGCAAATGACGAGCGATTAGTGATGAGTGACGAGCGGATTAGCCCTCGCGGAGTTTGTGGCCGGAAAGATTTCCCAGGCCGTCGTACGCGGCGTACTTATACATCTCGGAAAGTGTCGGGTAGTTGAAGACGAAATCAATGAAGGCGTTGATGGTCATGCCGGATTCCAGCGCCATCATGCCCAGATGGATCAGCTCGGTGGCGTTTTCGCCGATGATCTGCACGCCGAGCAGCCGGCGATTTGATTTGGCGAAAATCAATTTCAGCAGGCCGGTCCAGTCGCCCATAATCTGGCCGCGCGTGTTGTTGGCGTAGCGCGCGCGTCCGACCACGTATTCAATTCCCTTCTCCTTGCAGGTTTCTTCGGATTCGCCCACGGCTGAAATCTCGGGGATGGTGTAAATGCCCATCGGCAACATGGAAGCGAGGCGCTGCTTGTACTTAAATTCGAAAGCGTGACACACGGCCACGCGGCCTTGTTCCATGGAAGTGGAGGCCAGCGCGGGAAATCCGATGACGTCTCCGGCCGCGTAGACGCGCGACGCCGCAGTACGGTAGTGTTCATTCACTTCGATGTAGCCGCGCTTATTGAGAGCCACGCCCGCTTTTTCCAGTCCGAGCTTGTCCACGGCGCCACGTCGTCCGGCGGCAAAAAGAGCCGCTTCGGTTTCGATGGTTTTGCCGGATTGCAGCGTGATGCGTACTTTCTTTTGCGCGCGTTCGATCTGCGTGGTGCGTTCGCCGAAGAAGAAACGCACGCCCAGTGCCGTGAGGCGCTCGCGCAGGCACGCGGAAATTTCCGCGTCGAGAAACGGCAGAACACGATCGCGGCCGTCCACCAGCGAAACTTCAGCGCCCAGCGCGGTGAAGATCGATGCGTATTCGCAGCCGATCACGCCGCCGCCCACCACCGCGAGGCTGCGTGGAATCGAGCCTATTTTCAGAATGGAATCCGAATCAAAAATAACTTCATCGTCGAACGGAATCTCCGGCGCGCGATGCGGGACTGAGCCGGTCGCGATCAGAATGGCGCCTCCGTGCAGCGTAAGATTTTCGCCGCGCGACGTTCTCACGAAGACGGTGCTGGCATCCTCGAAAGAGGCCCGGCCATTAATGAGGTCGATGTTATGCACCGTGAGGTTCTGCGACAATTGTTCGCGTTCGGTTTCGACCACCACGTCCTTCCGGTGCATGAAATTCTTGACAGTCAAGCCCTCGCGCAGCGAATAGTCCACCCCGTACAAGCCGCGCTGGCGTATGCCGGAATAATACAGCGCGGACTCGCGAAGAATTTTGCTGGGTATGGTGCCGGTGTTGACGCACGCGCCGCCGAGCGTGTCTCCACATTCAATCAGAGCGACGCTCTTGCCGAAGTAAGCGGCTTGAGCCGCGCCCTTTTCTCCGGCGGGACCGGAGCCGATCACCAAAAGGTCATAATTTTGCACGCAAGTCCTCCCGGCGTTCTTCGCGCCGTGCGACCCCGTCTTTCAGGATGCGAAGAAATATCTTGCGCCGCGTCGTGGCGTCTCGGGGCGTCTCGGCTCACAACTCACGGCAGCAGGGCGTTTACCTGGCGCAATTTTCCCGAGAAGCGCGCGGGATCATAGGCGGACGGGTCCTGCAAATCCTGGAAGAGCGCGCTGATGGCCGCGCGTAGCTCGACGGAATGCTCGAATTTCTCGTTGCGCTCATACGCGACGAAGAGCGATTGCACCGCCATGGCGGATTGTGCCGCGGCATGTTCGCCCTGGGCAGAAATGTTGTCCGCGTCGCCCGAAATTTTCCGCAGCAAGCGCAGCGTAGACGCCGGATCGTTCGGCATCGCGTCTACCTTAGAAGACAGATCTCCAACGAGCCTCGCGCAATTGCCGGCGGAGGCAGCTACAGCTTCGCGATCGGGATTCAGCTGGCTCATCAGTTGAGCCAGGCGCGAAAGCTCGGAATCCAGTTTCGCGGCGCTATCACCGTCGGCCTGAAACACTACTTCGTGAAAGATCGTGTAGCGCGAAGGATTCCACGGCGGATCGCCGGGGCGGCGGCCGGAATATCCGCGCGCTTGCCGCCAACTATTTTCCGGCAAGGTGAGGCTGTGATGGCAGGCGTAGCACTGCAGCTCGGAATATTCGGGCCAGAACTTGCCGTGCGCGCGAGATTCAAGGCGCAACAGAGATTGCCGCAGCTGCACGGCTTGGCCGGTCGTCAGCTCGCGCACGTCGTACCAGGGATCGCTATTTTCAGGTTCACCCGGCTCGCCCGGTTCCTTCCAGTGGCGCGGCATCACGGCGGAAAAAGAATCGAGCTCGAAATAAAGATCCGGGTGGCCGGCCGCGATCATCTCGTGGTCAACAGATTTTTCCTCGCTGCCCAAATGGCAAGTCAGGCATTTTTCGCTGCGCTTGGTGAGGTCGCGCGTGTCGTACATGCCCGCCGCAATGGATTTTTCATGCGTCCAGTCGCGCTCGGTGTGTGGGCCGAGCCACGCGACGGCCGGACCGTGGCAGCTTTCGCAGCTCACTCCTTCGCTCAGGTCGAAGGTGCGGGCACGCTGCGTAGCGGGAACATCGAGCGCGTGACACGCCAGGCACTTGGGCGCGGACTCGGCTTTGCCGATGCCGAGAATTGCCGCCATGCGCTCTCCCACGTTGCCCTGCAGAGACGCGTAGGCTTTGGAGTGCTTGTCCTTGACGATCCAGGTGCTGTATTCGTTCTGCAGCACGCGATTATCCGTGCGCGGCGAGACGCTGCCGTGGCACGTCGTTGATGCGCAGGAACCGGGGCCGGTATAGCGGGGCGACTGGACTGCTTGGCCGGCTTGGCTCGCTTGGCCCGGCTGGCCATCGATCGCGAAGAACGGCACTGCGGTGCTTTGTGCACGCGCGATTGGGCAAAGCGCGAAAGTAGCCGCGAGAATAGCGGAGAAAAAAGATGGAGAAATTGCAAGGCGCCGACGATTTGTGACGGGCTTGGTATCCATTTGCGATTTGGCAGAGCAGGATACCGGGCCGCAACGCCGGTCGAGTGTGAAAATCCTGCGAATCAGCCAGCTTGTACTACCGGATACTATCGAAATCGAATGAACTCAGCCTGATTTATTCGCCACGATTCGCGCAAGAATAACCGCAAGCTCGCTCTGGTGCCAAGCTCGTGCATATATCCCTATACGCAACACGGCCGGAGACTGGTGGTTGTTTTCCGGGGCGCGAATGCATACTCTCGCCGGTGAGGTTTCCTTCCCCTTGATTTTTAGCGAGCTCCGGGAAATTCAACGCCAGTTCGGCTACCTGCCCGCCGACCAACTGAAAGCTCTCGCCAAAAAAATTGATGTGCCACTGTATCGCCTGCACGGGGTGGCCAGCTTTTATCCGCATTTTCACCTGACGCCCCCGCCGAAAGCGGACGTGCGCGTCTGCCAGGACATGTCCTGCCATCTGCGGGGCGCTCGCGCGTTGCGCACGGAACTCGAAGAATCATTCCGCCATTCCGCGTTTACGGAAGCGAAGATCGGCGGAGTTTCCTGCCTGGGGCGCTGCAATGAAGCGCCCGCGGTCGCGATCAACGAGCAGATTTTTACCGGGCTCTCGCAAAATCAGATTACGGCGATGGTGGGCGAAGTGATTGCCGGCGTCGCGCTGCCGGAAATTTCGCAGCTGCATCGGCCAGTGCCGTGCGCTTCCGATCCTTATAGCGACGGGAAACATTATCAGACGGTTGAGCGCCTGATTCAGTCGCGCGATTGGGCCGTGGCTTTCGAAACGCTGAAAGCATCCGGTCTGCGCGGTCTGGGTGGCGCGGGATTCCCGACCGAATCGAAATGGCAACTGGTGCAGCAAGCGCCCGGGCCGGAAAAATATATCGTGTGCAATGCGGATGAAAGCGAGCCGGGTACGTTCAAGGACCGCTTCATTCTGACGCATTTGCCGCACCTGGTGATCGAAGGAATGATCCTGGCGGGCGTGATGACCGGCGCGCAAAAAGGGATCCTGTATATCCGCCACGAGTATGAGGACCAGGAAAAAATACTGGACGACGAAATCCGGCGTTGCGTGCGGTCCGGGCTGCTGGGGCCGAACGTGCTGGGAAGCGAATTAACCTTTGATCTGGAAATATTTGTCAGCCCCGGCGGATATATTTGCGGCGAAGAGACGGCGCTGCTGGAGGCGATCGAAGGCAAGCGCGCGGAGCCGCGCAATAAGCCGCCCTTCCCCGTACAGCAGGGCCTGTGGAACAAGCCGACGGTCATTAATAACGTCGAGACGTTTGCGAACGTACCCACAATTCTTTTCCGCGGCGTGGACTGGTACAAATCGCAGGGCCTGAATGGCGCGGCCGGGCTGAAATTTATCGGCGTGAGTGGCGACGTGGTGCATCCCGGCGTCTATGAAGTGCCGATGGGGACGCCGGTGTCCGAGCTGATTTTTAAATATGGCGGCGGGATCGCGGACGGGAAAAAGCTGAAGGGCTTCGCGCCTTCTGGCCCATCTTCCGGTTATTTGCCCGCGTCCATGGCGGATGTGCGGCTGGATTTCAAATCGCTGGCAGACGCCGGCTCGATGCTGGGCTCGGGCGCGCTGGTGGTTTGCGCGGAAGATCGCTGCATGCTGGATATGGCTCTGAATTCCACGCAATTCTTCCGCAACGAATCGTGCGGCAAGTGCGTGCCCTGCCGCGTGGGTTCGCAGAAATTGGTGGAAATGTTGACCGGCTGGACTGAAGGAAGAGGTTCGGCCGCGGACGTCGCGTTGATTGACGAACTTTCCGGGGCGCTGCGGCTGACTTCAATCTGCGGCTTGGGGCAAGTGGTTCCAGCTCCGATCGCTTCGGTGCTGAAACATTTTCGCGCGGAAGTGGAGTCGCATATTTTGCAGCGGCGTTGTCCCGCGGGCGTTTGCCCTTGCGGTCGACGAGCGGGCGAAAGAATCGGCCAGAACCTCGCTGCAGCGAAACAGGGACGCGCATGAGCGCGAGCCGGTTGGTAGAGCTCACGATTGACGGAAGGAAAGTTTGCGTTCCCGCCGGAACCACGATTTTCGACGCCGCGCGGATGCATGCCATCGAGATCCCAACTCTGTGCCATCAACAAAACGAAAAGCCCGTGGGCGTTTGCCGTGTGTGCGTGGTGGACGTGGGCGCGCGGGTGTACAGCGCGTCGTGCATACGTCCCGTGGAACCAGGGATGGTGGTCAACACCGCCGCCGACGGCGTGAAGCGGGCGCGGCACACGCTGATTGAGCTGCTGATGTCCGATCATCCCAGCCCGTGCGCGCGCGAGCGGCAATCCGGGGATTGCGAACTGGAAGCCCTCGCCAAGCAGGAGCAGATCATCACGGCACGTTATGCGCCACGGGCGACGCGGCGCGGCCCGGATAATTCCTCGATCAGCATCGCCGTGGATTTCGATGCGTGCATTTTGTGCGATCGCTGCATCCGCGGTTGCAGCGATATTCGAAAGAATTTTGTCCTGGGACGGATGGGCAAAGGCGCGTCGACGGGCATCGCCTTCGATAACAATGAGCCGATGGGCGAATCTTCGTGCGTTTCCTGCGGCGAATGCATGGTTTCGTGCCCCACGGGCGCGCTGACAAATAAAGTTGTGACGCAAACGGCCATCGCGCGGACGCCGGATTCGGAGCCGGTGGCGCTCGAAGAGCTGCAGGAGCTGCCGTTCTTCGAGGGCGTTTCCGGAACATTTTTAAGCCTGAACCGCAACGCCGTGGTGCGCCGGCATTTCAAACCCGGCGAAGTGATTTGCCGCGAGGGTGAATACGGATCCACCGCGTTTTACATTCTGGAAGGCCACGCGAAGGTTTCGATTTCCAGCCCCATCGCGCACGTAAAAACCAAAGGCGCAGTGCGCAGATTTATGGGAAAACTTTCCAGCAAGCTGACGCAACGCCAGAACGACCAACGCGAGGAGGAAACCGCGCAGCACTGGATTCACATTGATGCCCCGATGGACCTGAATTACGACAATCCGGTAGCAAAGCTGGGTCCCGGCGACCTCTTCGGCGAAATGACCTGCATGAGTTTGTATCCACGCTCCGCGACGGTTCGCGCGGAAACCGCTTGTACGGCGCTGGAAATGCTGCGCAACGTGCTGGACATCATGCAGCGCAACAAAACTTTCCGCGCGCGGTTGGACCAAGCGTATCGCCAGCGCGCTCTCGACTCTCATTTGCGCGCGGTCCCGGTGTTTGCGGAGCTGACACAGGAATTCATCGAGGGATTGCGGGAAAGAGTCGAGCTGCTGCGCTTCACACCGGGCCAGGTGATTTGCCGCCAGGGCGAATCCGCGGATAGTTTTTATCTGGTGCGCATCGGCTTCGTGAAAGTTTCGCAGACGCACGCGGGCGGCGAAATGGTGCTGGCGTATCTTTCGCGCGGCGAATATTTCGGTGAAACGGCGCTGCTGGAAGATACCGTGCGCACGGCCACGTGCACGGCGCTGGACCACGTGGAGGTGGTGCGCATCAGCGCGGAAGATTTTGCCGACATGACGAAGCAGTTCCCCGGAGTGCGCCAAAAACTGGAGCAAGTGGGCCAAGAACGCGTGCAGATGAATCGCGAAACGCTGGTTATGATCAACAGCACGCCGCTCGACAGTTTCTTGAAACAGGGCCTGATGGAAGCGCAGAGTTTGCTGCTGCTCGACCTGAACGCCTGCACGCGCTGCGACGCTTGCGTGACGGCTTGCGCGGACGCGCACGATGGAGTGACCCGCCTGGTGCGCGAGGGATTGCGATTCGAGCACTACCTGGTGGCAACATCGTGTCGCCAGTGCTTAGACCCGCTGTGCATGGTGGGATGCCCGGTGGGTTCGATTCGCCGGCGCAATTCGCTGGAAGTGATTATTGAGGATTGGTGCATCGGCTGCGGCCTGTGCGCGGAGAATTGCCCGTACGGCAACATCAACATGCATCCGTTCAATGTTTTCACGGACGTGCCGGGAATGCCTGGGCAGAAAAAGGCGATGGTGAAGCAGAAGGCCACGTCCTGCGATCTCTGCTCGGATTTCGCGGAGCCGAGTTGTGTTTATGCTTGCCCGCACGACGCGGCGCATCGCGTGAATCCGCGGACATTTTTCGCGAATTTGCTGAAACAAGGGACGAGCACGACGCCTGAAAGCTAAGAAATTTATTCCGCAGCACGGGAACGCACGAAACCTTGCGCATTGACCGCACACACCGGACGTGGTTGATCGCCTCGCTGATTATTTTCGGCGTCGCTGCCGCTATTTATGTCGTTTACGCGGCGAGTTCTCCGGCGGGTCCGAGCGGAGGCAGCGCGATCGGCTTGACGTTTGGTGCTGCCGGCTCGCTGTGCATGATTTTTGCTGGATTGCTCGCGGCGCGGAAGAAAGTCCCAGTCTGGCGGCTGGGCCGCGCGCAGACATGGATGCGCGGCCATTTGTGGCTGGGATTGCTGAGCCTGCCGCTGATTCTTTTTCATGGCGGCTTCCGGTTCGGCGGACCGCTGACCAGCGTTCTGATGGTGCTTTTGATTATCGTGGTCGTGAGCGGACTATTCGGCGCAGCGCTGCAGCATTACATGCCGCCGGTGATGACCACGCGCATCCCGATGGAAACAATCTTCGAGCAAATCGATCGCGTGCGGGCGCAACTGTTAGCCGAGGCCGACGAAATGGTGGAGGCTGTCTGCGGCCCGCTGAATCCGAAAACCACAACAGATCCCGCGATGGCGCGATCGAGCGTGGCAACAGCGACGGTCGCGGCAACTGATACGCTTCCGCTATGCAACTTTTACAGCCGCGACATGCGGCCCTTTCTGCAGCACGAACGCGCGCAAAACCCCGCGCTTGCCATTCGGACCAAGGCGGCTGAGATCTTCCAAGGGCTGAGGACGCTGCTGCCCACTGAACTTCATGGCACGGTAAAAAATCTGGAAGACATATGCGAAGAGGAACGGCAGCTGCGGCGGCAGATAAGCTATCACCATTGGCTGCATGGATGGCTGATGCTGCACGTTCCGTTGTCGCTGGCGCTGCTCTTGCTAGGATGCGCGCACGCGATCATGGCATTGCGTTACTGAAACGGCGGACAGCGGCAGGCCGAGGCACATAGAGGCGAGTACTGGTGGCACGAGCCAAGCTCACAACAAAAAACCTGGCGCAACGGATTGACCTGGAATATTTCAAGCATCCGCACCCTTTCCGGCGCCTGCGTTTTATTTTGTCCGTCGCGCTTCCCGTGATTGCGCTGCTGTGGCTGGGCTGGCATGCACTGGCCCGCAACGATCGCATTTATAGCGGCGGAAGAATGTCCGCGTCGCATGCGGTGCTTACCGCGCGGTGCAGCGCGTGCCATGTGGCGCAGGTGGGCGCGTTCAGCGCCAGGGCCAGCGATCAAGGTTGCGATACGTGCCATGACGCGCCGCTGCATCACGCGAATCAACTTTTCACGCCCACTTGCGCCGCGTGCCATGCAGAACATCGCGGACATCCGCGCCTCGCAGTAACCGCGGACGTGAGTTGCACGCAGTGCCACGCGAACCTGAACACTACCGGAACAGCCACGCACTTCACTTCAGACATAACGCGCTTCGTCGGAGGCCATCCCGAGTTCGCAGCGTTGCGAATCGGCAGCGTTGATCCGGGCACGATCAAGCTGAATCACGCGATACACCTGAAACGCAATCTGCGCGGGCCGAACGGTCTGGTGCAACTGGATTGCGACGATTGCCATCGCACGGCGAAACCGGAATCGCGCTGGAGGTTCGGATCCGGCGACACGCACGATCAGCCGGTGAATCTGCAGGCGATTCCACCGTCGATGGATCCGAGCCGCGCGTACATGTCTCCGGTGACCTACGCAAAACATTGCGCGGCTTGCCACGGATTGCAGTTCGATCCGCGTTTCCAGGAGGGCGTGCCGCACGGTACGCCCGACGTGATCCACGCTTTTCTGGTGCAAAAGTTTCAGCAATATATTCCCAGACATCCTGCGGACCTGCGCGTGACGGCTCCGAACCGAAATCTTCCGCATCAGCCGATACCGCCAGCGGTTCGCGTGTTGACGGAGCAGCAGTGGGTGGCCCTGCGCGTGTCGGAATCGGAAGAGCTGCTTTGGCGGAAGACCTGCACGCAATGCCACGCATTGAAGTTCGCGGCGAATGCTCCATTGCCCGCCGTCGCGAAATCCAATATTACGCAGCGGTGGTTTCAGCACGCCGTGTTCAATCACGATACGCACAAGCTTTTGAAGTGCGTCGAATGCCATTCCGGCGCGCTGACCAGCCAGGAAACCGCCGACGTCTTGCTGCCGGGGATTCAGACTTGCGAGAAATGCCATCGCGGTGGGCGCGAAGCGGCGGAGTCGCGATGTTTCGAGTGCCACACCTACCACGACTGGAAACGCGAGAAGAGCGTGAAGGGAACATTCACGTTGTCGGCGTCGCTGCGCAGCAACTGATTGGCGGGATCTGGCGCGCCTGTCGTAGTCCGCAAAAGTTCGAGCGCGCGTTCTACTTCGTCTTCATCACGTACACGCCGTCCCATTCGCCTTCCGGCGCACCTTGCGAAAACTCGATGGCGCGTTCGAGAAAAACCTGGCTCGGCCCGTCATCCGGATATTTCAACAGAACCTCCGTAAATAGCGCGGCAGCCTCACGCCAATTTTGCGACCTGTAAGCCGCCATGGCGCGGTCGAATTGATCCAGCAGCTTTTCGTACTTGGATTTTTCGGCGGCCACATCCATCAGTTCGTAAATGTTCACCGGCAGGTTCTTGCCCTTGACGCGAATTTTATCGAGCTCGCGGCAAACGAACTGGCTCGAGACCTGCCGATACGTGGCCTCGCTAATCACAATCTGCACGTGATACTGCTTGGTGATGCCTTCCAGGCGCGACGCGAGGTTCACATTGTCGCCCATCACGGTCCAAGACAAGCGGCGCGCCGAACCCATGTTGCCCACATTCACGAGGCCCGTATTCAAACCGATGCCTATCGAAATCGGTGGACGTCCGGCTGCTTGCCATTGGGCGTTCAGTTTCGCCAGGCCACCCGCCATGCGCAACGCGCAAGCGCAACTGCGCGACGCGTGATCTTCCTGCGGATACGGCGAGCCCCAGAACGCCATGATCGCGTCACCGATATATTTATCGAGCGTGCCGTCGGTGGCAAAAACGATTTCAGTCATTTGTCCGAAATATTCGTTGAGCAGTTGCACCAGCTGGTCCGGCGTCAGGCCTTCGGAGATGGTGGTGAATCCGCGGATATCGCTGAAGAGCACCGTGAGTTCCTTCACTTCGCCGCCGGGCCGAATGTACTTCTCTGGATCTTTTTCGATCAGCTCGATCACGCCTGGAGAAAGATACTGCGAAAAGCTCTTGCGAATATTGCGCTTGGCGCGTTCCTCGCGAATCATGCGCAGACTAGTGATCGCGGCGTAGTTCGCCGCGAGCGTGCCAGCGGGAATCACGAAGCTGAGCCACTGGCCTTTGTGCGCGAAGCTGAAATAGACAAACCAACCGTACACCGCAAGGGTCACGAGAACGGTGATCGTTGAATAGAGAGGTGTGACGCGGCTGAACAAGAATCCGAAGACGAGCCCAAACAAAAGAATGAAGCCCGTATCCACGGCCATTTCATTGAGCCCGCGCTTCAGGAAGCCACGCCCCTGCTCTTCGCTATGCAGCAGGTTGTCTATGATGTTGGCGTGAACTTCTACTCCCATATAGATCGCGTCAGCGTCCTGGCCGGGGAACGGCGTGTTCCGAATATCACCGATGGCGAGGGCCGTGGCGCCAACCAGCACAATTTTGTCGCGAAAGGTTTCCGGCGGCACGTTTCCGCTAATTACATCCCACATCGAATATTGCGCGTACGTGTGGTACGGGCCGGTGTAGTTCAATAGCGCGCTGCCGTCGCTCGCGTGTCGCAGCATGTGGCGGCCAAACTGAATGCGTTCGAGCCCATTCGGCCCGATGTAGGCCGCAATCTGCTGATCGGGAATTTTTTCGTACGCGCGCACCACTTCCAAATCGAGCGAAGGGAAAAAGTCCAGATCCTGGTAGCGGATCATCAGCAAGGCGTGACGCAGCGTGCCGTCGGAATCAGGCACGATATTGATGAATCCAAATGATGCGGCGTCGTCCGCAAGTTTGGGGATGTTAGCTTCGACGCCCTGTTTCACCAATCCGCCGTTTTCTTTCCACACTTGGCCCAGGTCCACGGTCTGACCGCTTTTGAATCCCACCGGCAACACCTGAGGAAACACGTGGGCCCAGGCGATATTGAAATATTGCTCCGCCAGTTTCGGGTCGGGCTGGGAGTCCAGAAAGATGTGGCCCAGAACAACGTTGCCGCTGTTTTTCATCGCGGCAGCAAGCGCGGCGTCCTGATCGCTGGCCAGTTCCAGGTCCTGGATCTGCTTCCGCAGCGTGGGCGATGCCGAGGCGCCAAGCTCCGCCTGCAATTTCCGCAGCGCTTCGCCGCCGGAATTGCTCTCCGGCGTAGGAAACGTGACGTCGAAGGCAATCACGCGAGCGCCGCCCGCGCTCAATTTATTTATCAGCGTTGCATAGTTTTTTCTGGGAAGGGGAAAGGAGTCAATTTTCTGGAGGGTTTGTTCGTCAATGCCGACGATGACGATGCGGTCATCATGCGGGCGCGCGCCGCGCATTTCGAAGCGCAAATCCAGCGAGCTTTGTTCGACGCTTTGCAGGAAAGCGAACCCGGCGCGCGAATCAATCGCGCCGATTCCCGAGAACCGGAACAGCACCAGGCCGAGCAGCGTGACCAGAACGCCCAGACCTAGATCAACATGGTCGAGCGCGAATTCTTTTAAGCGTTCCCTCCAGCGGGGCGATCGCTGTTTCGGCGAGCTCATAGAAATCGCAATGGGCGATCAAATCCCGGGCCCATTATGCCTTAGCTGAAGACGGGCCCGGCTTTAAGGAAGCAGCGTGTTCGCAACTCAGCCTCACGGCGCTCCGGTTACCGGTGCTCCCGGTTTCGTAACCGTGCCACCGCCCCCGCCGCGAGTTAGGCCGACGCCGAGGCCGACTCCCAATCCCACCGCCACTGCCGTGCCAATGATAACCCAACGAAGCGTATGGCTCTGGTGCACGACTCCGGCGTTCGTGGGAATGTCCGTATCGGTGAGGCTTGCTTGCAAAGTCGCGGGCGGCGTGTCTGATGCGCGGAAACCCGAAGGCGGAATCTCCGTAGTAATCTGCACCATTTGGCCGGCGCTGACAGTGATGGAGTTCGAAGTCGCGTCGGACTGGCCTGAATTGTTGGCAGCGTGCGCTCCATTCAGCGGCGTTACCGAAACTTTGCCCTTGTAGCAGATCACCGTGGTGGTGTTGGATTCGAACGCGGCATAGAAATCCGTGCCGATGACGCCGATTACCGCATTAGGCGTCTTCACTTCAAATTTTCCGCCCGGTTTCGTGACCTTCACCACCTGGCTGCGCAGTTTGCCGAAATCCACCTCGAGAGACGTCTGCTGTGAAGCACTGTCGTGCTGCACGATGCGCAGTTCGCTGTCCGAACCCAGGCTGAGAATGGAACCGTCCTTAAGTCCGGCGCGTACGCGTCCGCTATGTTCCGTCTTCAGCAAATCGTTCCAATTCAAATCCTCTTTGACCTTCGCGGGTTGAGAGTTGCGTGTGGCCGCCGGGATCATGGCATTGATCTGGCCCGCCGGCTGATTGCCCGTCTGGGGTTCCGGCATCGCGGGCAGAGCCGCGAGCAGAGAGCTCAGCACAATCACAGTAATGCGCCTAAACGAATTCATCCATGACTCCTTCGATTGATTTCTCGGCGTCCAGTGCAACGATTCTGACAGAGGCTCGGGGAGTGTCAACGCGCAGGGCCGGGGAGTGCGCCAAGGTGGTAAATAGCAGGCTCTGAAAATAAAGTGGCAAATCGCAAAATGCCCCTCGAATGCGCCGCAACCTTGACGATTTCTGTTGCGACGTAGCCTTCCCTCTGCCTCGGCCGAGCTCAAGAGCCTGATTTCTAGTTTCCGTTGGTCATTGGGACTAGAACCTTTTCTGTACCTTCGGACAGCTTCGCGGCTTCTCTCACTGCGTTAACCTATTTTCAAGGAAGCGCTTATTTCAGTTTTGGAACCATCAACATGCGATGGATTGCTGGATGTCGCGCTGGTAAGGAGGCGCAGCAGATGAAGTTTGCCGACCGTCTAATCTCGAACCTTGTGCTCTGCATGATTACCGCCAGCCTCCTGCTGCACACGGGATGCGCCGGTTATACCGGCAAAGCAGGAACGGGACCGGCAGAGACGACGGTGCCCGCGGTTCCTGCGGGTCTGGCTGCCGCGGCGGGTAACGCGCAGGTCGCTCTGCACTGGACGGCGAGTTCTGGCGCCGCAGGCTATTACGTTGAACGATCCAATGCTTCCGGAGGCCCCTACACCCAGCTTTCAGTACAGGCAGCGGCGAACTACATGGACACCGGCTTAACCAACGGATCGAAGTATTTTTACGTAGTTTCAGCCTACAACTCCGCGGGACAAAGCGCGAACTCCGCGGATGTGAGCGCGACGCCAACTCTCTCTGTGCCGACGGTTCCGACAGGCCTCTCAGCAACGGCTGGGAACGGGGTAGTGAGCTTGACCTGGACCGGCAGTTCGGGCGCGACCAGTTATTACGTGAAGCGCTCCACCAGCAGTGGTGCTGAGACGCAGATCTCCGCGCCTACTTCTACCGGCTACACCGATACCGCAGTCACCAACGGCACAAAATATTTCTACGTGGTTGCAGCGGTAAACTCCGGCGGCGAGAGCGCCAATTCTTCTCAGGTTTCCGCGACGCCAACTCTCTCCGCGCCGACGGTTCCGACAGGCCTCTCAGCAACGGCTGGGAACGGGGTAGTGAGCTTGACCTGGAGCGGAAGTTCGGGCGCGACCAGCTATCAAGTGAAGCGCTCCACCAGCAGCGGCACCGAAGCGCAAATCGCGGCGCCTACTTCCACCAGCTACACCGATACCGCAGTCACCAACGGTACGAAATATTTCTACGTGGTTGCGGCGGTAGACTCCGGCGGCGATAGTGCCAATTCTTCTCAGGTTTCCGCGACGCCTACCGCGCCCGAAACCGCTCCTGCCACGCCAACGGGATTACAAGCCACCGCAGGCAACGCGCAAGTGAGCCTGAGCTGGAATGCGAGCGCAGGCGCCGCCAGTTATGACGTCAAGCGCTCGACCACCAACGGCGGACCGTATAGCACAGCGGTCGCTTCGCCCACCGCAACCAGCTACACCGATACCAGCGTCACCAACGGCACGATCTATTACTACGTGATCTCCGCCGCCAACTCCATCGGTCAAAGCGCGAATTCCACGCAGGCCAGCGCCACACCCGCGGCACCTGTCGCGAATGTCACTATCACCATCAATCCGGCGCAAACCAAACCCATTTCTCCGTGGATCTACGGCATCAATGCCTATTCCGAGGTTACCGGCACTCCGCGGGGGTTCACTTTCGATCGCGCCGGCGCCAGTCGCTGGACAGCCTACAACTGGGAGACCAACGCCTCCAACGGCGGCAGCGACTATTTCTACGAGAACGACGACAACCTCAGCAGCAGCACCGTTCCCGATGAAGCTGTGCGCAGCTTCATCGCCCGGGATCAATCGAACGGCATGGCAACTTTGATGACGGTCCCGCTGCAGGGTTTGGTGGCCGCCGATGAGAACGGCCCTGTCAGTCTGGTGAACGCGCCGGAGATGAGCCGCTTCAAGGTGTTGGTCGATCAAAAAAGCACGGTCTCCAGCGTGCCCTTCACGCTCAGTCCACCCACCAACGACGCCTACGTATTCGCGGACGAATCCGTATGGGCTCTGGATCAGAAATTTCCGGGCATGGGCATCTTCGGTGCCAATCCGGCGCTCCCCACGTTCGTGTGCCTGGATAATGAGCCCGAGCTGTGGAACCAGATTCATCCAGAAGTACAGGGAACGAATCCCATTACGCCGGCCGCTTTCATCGCCAAGACCATCACCATGACGCAGACTCTGAAGAAGCAGTTTCCGGATATGGTGATTTTCGGGCCGGTACACTATTCATTTTTGGGCATGTGGTACTGGAGAGGAGAAATCAGCCCCACACCCAGCGGCGCGAATTGGTTCACGGACCAATATCTGACTGCACTCAGCAGCGCGTCGGCTACCTTCGGCAAACCGCTCGTGGATGTGTACGACTTCCACTGGTACGCCCAGGAGTACGACGTGAATGGAGTGCAAAGTATTGATTTGACCAGCACAACTCTGACGGATGCGCAGGTCCAGTTAATCGTGCAGAGCCCGCGCAACCTCTGGGATCCTACGTTCACCGACTACACCAACAGCAAACCGTGGATTTTCCAGCGGCTGGGCCATACTCCCATCAATATTCTGGGGCGATTGCAAAGCAAGATTAACGCCGAATTTCCAGGCATGAAGATGGCCATCACCGAATATCAAAATGGCGGCTTTAACCATATCGCGGGAACCATCGCGCAGGCAGATAACCTCGGTGTTTTCGGCACCCAGGGAGTATTCGCGGCGACTTTCTGGCCTCCGGTAGGAACGTATTCCTACGCGATGGCGGGTTTCCGCGCGTTCCGCGATTTCGACGGAGCGGGCGCGAATTTCGGGGATACTTCTCTGCTGGCAACTTCCAGTAGCGTGCAAAATGTGGTGGTTTACGCCAGTTCGGACAGCAACACGCCGGGCAGATATGTGTTCGTAGCCATCAATCGCTTCACCAGCCCGCAAGTGACGGCGGTCAACGGCTTGGGGCTTTCCGGCACCGCCAAGCTCTATCAGATCACGGCGGCTTCCGCGAAGGGACAAGGTACCGTCGAGCCGGTGTCCATCGGCACGATGCCGCTGAGCGGCTCATCGTTCACCATCACACTACCAGCGTTGAGCGTCACCACCATCGAAGTGAACTAGCGCGCGCCGGCGCGCCAAGCGTCGTTCGATTTCCGCGTGAATGCCGGTCTCAGCGATTCGCCGCGGTCGGCAGCAGCCTCTGCAACGTGTCCGCAACTCCCTGCGGCTTGAAACCAAACGGGCCGGGCCGCGCTTTGTACGCCACGCGCCCTTCGCGATCGATCACGTAGAGACGATCCGGCCAGCCCGTGTAGTTGCGTTCGGTTGCGTTATCGAAGCCATCCACCACAGCCGGAAAATGGATCCCCAGTTTCACCACGCACAACTGCCCCATCTCGCTGCGCTCGGCGATATTTTTCGGGCTGGCGAAAACTACGTGATCGTCCAGATTGTCGGGATCCTGCCACACATCGCTGGTATGCGCTTCGCGGATGTACACCACAAAGAACGCCACCTGATCCTTGTATTGTTCGTAGAGCGTGTTGAGAGCGGGAACCTCCCGCCGGAAAGGAGGTCACGTGTAGCTGCCGAAAACCAGCACCACCGGTTTCTGGCCGCGCAGGGACGACAGCTGAAAAGTGCTCTTGTGGTCGGGGCTCTCTAGCGAAAAATCCGGCGCCATGTCGCCGACGGCCAAATGGCCTTTGCGCGCCACGTTCCAAAGCGGTTTGAAGGGCAACACCACGAACGCCGGCCACGGAACATATCTCATCGTGCCGGCGAATTTGTCCGGCGATTGCAGCATGATCGCGAAGAGCACAGCCGTGATCACGGCGTAGAGAGCAACGAGCGCGCCCACGATTTTCAGCAGCTTCGTGGCGATGGAAATCAGTTGAACGTTCAACGCTGGCGTGTCCATTTCATGTGCGGCAGGGCATCGCAATTTCCTCAGTGGCGGAAGCCTTCCGCAGCATTGGCAGTAGACCTCGTTACGCAGCATCTGTCTCTAGTATTTTTCGATTATTGCGATTTCCCGCGCACACCGTCAGATTGCAACGTCCTCATCGAGGCATCCTGATCTCTGGGGTGTTCACGCACACGCGGCCGGCAATGACCAGCCTTCTCGGCTGCCAAGGACTCGGAGCAGCTTAGAATTCTTGACATTAAACAGAGCGTGCGCTAGCTTCGTAGCGGTCATGAAACTTCGGGCACACAATCTTCTTCGCCACCATCATCACGCCATCCCGTGCCCGCGGTGGTGTGACTAGCTGACCTGAACTTTAAGCTGGACTCATCAACCCGCAGGCGCCTAACCCGCCCGCGGGTTTTTTGTTTTTAGGGAGAAAAAATGGAGCTCGACTTCGAAAAGGAAAACGGCTTGATCCCCGCCATCGTCCAGGACGATTCCAGCGACGAAGTGCTGATGCTGGGATTCATGAATCGCGAAGCGCTGGAGCGCACACGCGCCACGGGATTCGTCACGTTCTACAGCCGCTCACGCCAGAAATTATGGACCAAAGGCGAAAGCAGCGGACAAAAGCTGCTGCTGCGCGAATTGCGCGTGGATTGCGACCAGGACGCGCTGCTGGTGCGCGTGGAACTTTCGGGCTCTGCCGTCTGCCACGAGGGCTATCGCAGCTGTTTTTTCCGCCGGCTCGAGAAAGACGGCGAAGCCGCGGTAATCGCCGAACGTGTTTTTTCTCCCGCGGAACTTTACGGCGAGGGGAAATAAACCATGAGCAGCCTGAAGCTGGGCATTCCCAAAGGAAGTCTGCAGGATTCCACCGTCGCAGCTTTTCGCGCGCGCGGGCTGGCGCATTTCCGTCAATTCGCGCAGCTATTATCCGACGATTGACGATCCCGAAATCACCTGCATGCTGGTGCGCGCGCAGGAAATGGCGCGCTACGTCGGAAGCGGCGCGCTGGATGCCGGCATCACGGGCGGATTGGGTGCTCGAAACCGCGGCGCGGAGTGGAAGAAATCGCCGAGCTGCTTTACGCGAAGCAGAGCCTGGGCCGGTGCGCTGGGTGCTGGCGGTGCCCGAAGATTCGCCGGCGACAATCGGTGCGCGACCTGGAAGGAAAAGTGATCGCCACCGAAGTGGTGAACCTGACCGAGAAATATCTGGCAGCGGCACGGCGTGAAGCGCGCGCGTGGAATTTTCCTGGGGCGCCACGGAAGTGAAAGTTCCGCAACTGGCCGACGCCATCGTGGAGGTCACGCGAGACCGGCTCGTCGCTGCGTGCCAACCGTCTGCGCATCGTGGACACGGTGCTGGAATCGCGCGACCGTGTTCATCGCCAATCGTGCGGCGGCTGGCAGGATCGCGTGGAAGCGCGAAAAAATTTCCAGAACATCGTGCTGCTGCTGCGAGGGCGCGATTGCGGCGTACAACAAGGTGGGCATGATGCTCAACGTGCGGCGCGAAGATCTGCCGAAGGCGTGCTGGCGAGCGTTGCCGGCGCTGCAAAATCCGACCATCTCCACGCTTTCGCGATCCGGACTGGGTGGCCATCAACACCATCGTGGACGAGGACGTGGTGCGGCACCTGATTCCCAAACTTAAAGCCGCGCAGGCGCAGGGCATCGTGGAATATCCGCTGAACAAGATCGTGCTATGATGCGCGTACTGCGGCTGACGAGCGCGGCTCGAGGAGAAGATTTTGGCGGCGCGGCGCGGCCGCGAGCGTCGCGGCGGAAGCGCGTGGCCGCGCGAATCGTGGCGCGACGTGCGCCGGCGCGGCGATGCGGCGCTGTTTTAGTTGGACGCAACGGCTGGACCGACGTGAAGCTGACGCCGAAACAACGCTGTGGGTTACGGCGCGAGAACGGCGCAGGGCGTCGCGCAGGGTCTCGCCGCAGTTTCTGCGAGGCCGCTGGAGCACGCCGCGCGCAATATTCGCGCCGTCGCACGCCGCAGCAACCGCAAGAGTGGACGCTGGAAGTGGAGCCGGGCGTGCGCGTGAGCCAGCGTGTCCGCCGCATCGAAACGATCGGCTGCTATCTCCCAGGCGGAAGATTTTCGCTGGTGTCCACGCTGTTGATGACAGCGATCCCGGCGCAGGTAGCCGGCGTGCGGCGACATCGTGGTCGCGTGCCCGCGACCCGGCGACGAACTGCTGGCCGCTGCGGAGATGCTCGGGCTGCGCCGAGGTTGCGCGCGTCGGGCGGCGCGCAGGCGATCGCCGCGTCTCGCCTATGGAACGCAATCGGTGCCGCGCGTGGACAAAATATTTGGCCCGGGCAATCGCTACGTCACAGCCGCGAAGTGGCTGGTGAGCGCCGACTGCGCGATCGATCATGCTGGCCGGACCGACGGAGGCTATGGTCTTTGCGACCAGCGGCAATCCTGTATTTATCGCAGCCGATCTGGTCGCGCAGGCAGAACACGATCCGGATGCCGTCGCGCTTTTCGTCACTACATCGGCACGGTTCGGCCGCGGCGTCGCTGCCGAGATCGCACAACAGCTGGCGTGCCTTTCGAAATTGAATCCAGCGTGGCGCTCGCTCGCGAAAAGCGGAACCGTTCTCGTCGCGCCAAATCTTGCAGCTGCCGTGGAGTTCGTCAACCGCTTCGCGCCCGAACATTTGAGCCTGCCCGGCGCCGCTAGCCGTCTTGCGGACCGCTTCGATTCGGCGGGAAGTATTTTCCTTAGCGACTGGAGCGCGCAATCGTTCGGCGATTACGCCACTGGCACGAATCACGTCTTGCCCACGGGCGGCGTGGCTCGCGCGCGCGGCGGATTATCCACCGTCGATTTCGTGAAATGCGTTAGCGTGCAGGAAGTAACTCGCACCGGCCTCGCGCGCCTCGCGCCGGTCGTCAAGCAATTTGCAAGAGCCGAAGGTTTGCTGGCGCACGCGCGCGCAGTCGAGGTGCGCGAATGAAACCCGTGATCCCGGTACGCGGCGCCGTTGCGCGCATGCGTCCCTATCATCCGCCGCTCGAAGGCCGCGACGGAAAGCTGCGTCTGGATTTCAACGAAAACACGATTGGCTGCTCGCCAATGGTGCGCAAAGCGATTCGGAATCTCACCTCCGCCGCCGTCTCCATGTATCCGGAGCAGGAAAGCGTACGCCGCGAACTAGCCAGGTTTTTCGGTGTGCACGCGGACGACCTGCTGCTGACCAACGGAACCGATGAAGCGTTGCATGTGATCGCGGATACGTTTATCGAACCGGACGACGAGGTTTTGCTCGTTGAGCCGACTTTTGCGATGTACCGCTTTTATTCGGAGCTTGGAGGAGCGCGCATCCAGGCGCTGCGCTACGACGACGCGATGCGATTTCCGATGGCCGCTTTGCTCGCCGCACTGCGCAAAGGCCCGCGCGTCCTGTTCCTCGCCAATCCAAACAACCCCACCGGCAGCGTCCTGCTGCGCACGGACTTACGACGCATCCTGAAAGCCGCAATAAAGACGCTGGTGGTTGTGGACGAAGCCTATTTCGAGTTTTCGGGAATCACGATTCTTCCCTGGATTCGCCGTCACAATAATCTGGTGGTCACGCGCACATTTTCAAAAGCCGCCGGGCTGGCCGGCCTGCGCTTGGGCTGCATCTTTGCCAATCGTTCAATCACCGAACATTTCAGGAAAGCGCAGTCGCCTTACCCGGTGAACGTCGCGGCGCTTGTGGCGGCGCGCGCCTCGATCCGCGATCGTCCTTTCCTGCGCAACACGCTTCGCGAATTTCGCAGCAGCCGCAAAGAACTCGAGCGCGGGCTTGCGAAGCTGGGCATTGCGTTCTTCCCCAGCGCCGCGAATTTCGTTCTGCTCTTTCTCGGCGAGCGTGCGAAAGAAGTAGTCGCATCTCTGGCGCGCCAGGGCACGCTGATCCGCGATCGCTCCGGCGATTTCGGCGGCGCCGGCTACGTGCGCATCACTTTCGGAACACTTTCGCAAACCCGCCGCGCGCTGCGGCAACTGAAAGAGATCCTATGAGAAAAGCAGCTGTGCACCGCACCACGAACGAAACCAGCGTCAAGCTGAAACTGAATCTCGATGGCCGTGGAAAAGCGCGCATTGATACCGGCATCCGCTTTTTCGATCACATGCTCGAACAAATCGCGCGGCATGGCGCGCTTGATCTCGATTTGGTCGCGCGCGGCGATCTGGACGTGGACCAGCATCACACCGTCGAAGACGTCGGCATCGCTCTCGGCGAAGCGGTGAAGCAAGCGCTCGGTTCGAAACGCGGAATCCTGCGCGCCGGCTACTTCTTGATGCCCATGGACGAATCGCTCGCGGCCTGCGCGCTCGATTTTTCCGGCCGCGCCCATTTCGTCTGCAAATGGCGGCCACTGGCTCGTCGCGTCGGCGATTTTCAAACTGAGTTGCTCGAAGATTTCTTTCAGGCCTTCGCGCAGGCGGCCGCGGCCAACGTGCATTTGCGCCACGTCTACGGCCGCTCGTCGCACCATCAGATCGAAGTGATGTTCAAAGCCTTCGCGCGCGCACTGCGTTTCGCGGTGACGCGCGATCGCCAGCTGCGCCGCGTTCTGCCGAGCACGAAGGGGCTGCTGTGAAAATTTCCATCATTGATTACGGCGCCGGTAACCTGCCCTCAGTGGAACGCGCGTTGCGCAGCCTGGGTGCTGAAACCGAATGCGTCACCAGGCCGGAACAAATCGCGGCGGCGCGCGCGCTGGTTCTCCCCGGAGTCGGACATTTTTCCGCGTTCGTCACCGGCCTGCGCGAACGCAATTTGACTGCGGCGTTGCGGCAAGCGATTGCCGGCGGAATTCCGGTTCTCGGGATTTGCTTGGGCCTCCAAGCGCTGTTCTCATCCAGCGCCGAAGCTCCCGGCGACCAAGGTCTCGATCTGATTCATGAAAATGTGCAAGCGCTGCCGGCCAATGTGAAATCTCCGCACATCGGATGGAATCAGCTGCGGCGGCTGCGCAAAAGCATTCTGCTTCGCGAAATCCCGGACGACGCCTATTTTTATTTCGCGCATTCCTACGCCGCAGCCGCCAGCGAACCGCACACCGCCGCCGCGTGCGATCACGGCTTCCCTTTTGCCGCCGTGTTGGAACAAGACAACATGATGGCGGTACAGTTTCATCCCGAAAAATCCGGCGAGGCTGGCTGGCACGTGCTGCGCAATTTCCTGGAGTGGGCGCAATGACGCTCGCGCGCCGCATCATTCCGTGCCTCGACGTGGACGCCGGCCGCGTGGTGAAGGGCGTGGAATTCGTGGGCCTGCGCGATATGGGCGATCCGGAAGAGCTTGCCGCCCGCTACAACAGCGAAGGCGCGGACGAGTTAATCCTGCTCGACATCGCCGCGTCGCGCGATGGTCGCGCCACGTTTCTTGAAACCGTTCGCCGCGTCGCACAACAACTGAACATTCCGTTCACGGCCGGCGGCGGAATTCGCCGCCTCGAAGATGGACACGCCGTGCTGCGCGCCGGCGCCGATAAAGTCACGGTGAACACAGCCGCCGTCGAGCGCCCGGAACTGATTTCAGAGCTGGCCGCGCAATTCGGCTCACAAGCCGTGGTGCTTTCGATGGATGTGAAGAAAACCGGCGCAGGCTGGGAAGTTTTCATTCGCGGGGGCGCGGAGTCCAGCGGGCGCGATGCCACCACATGGGCGCGCGAAGGCGTCGCGCGCGGTGCAGGCGAAATTCTCCTCACGTCGATCGATCGCGACGGCACATGCAGCGGATTCGATTGCGGCCTGACGGTGGCGATCGCGGCGCAGGTTTCGGTTCCGGTGATTGCTTCCGGCGGCGCAAAAGCGTTTGAGGATTTTCTGGCGGTCTTCGGCGAAGGTCAGGCGGATGCGGCGCTGGCCGCGTCGATTTTCCACACCGCGGAGCATCCTATCGGCGCGCTGAAACGATATTTGGCAGGACGCGGCGTGCCGGTGCGCCTCAGCCGATGATTATTCCCTGCATCGATCTGCAAGCTGGCAAAGCCGTGCAACTGGTTCGGGGCCGGAAGCTGGCGCTTTCTGTTGACAACGTCCTCGGCCTGCTCGAACGCTTTCGCGATTATCCCATTCTGCATGTGATTGACCTGGACGCCGCGATTGGCACCGGCTCTAACGGCCGCTGGATCAAGATTCTGTCCCGCCGTGCAAAAATGGAGATTCGCGTGGGCGGCGGAATTCGCAGCGTCGCACGGGCCGAGAAAATTCTCTCCTGGGGCGCGGATAAAATCATTGTGGGCAGTGCGGCATTCCGCGATGGAAAAATCGCGCACACTTTTCTACGCACATTGCGCGCCCGCGTGGGCAGCAAGAATGTGATCCTGGCGCTGGACACCGAACGCGGCCAAATCGTCGTGCGAGGCTGGCGCGAGCGTCTAAGATTGCGCCCCGTAGACGTGATTCCGCAGCTCGAACCGTATTGCTCCGGATTCCTTTGCACTTTTGTGGACAACGAAGGAACGATGAAAGGCACCGACCTCGCCTGGTTCCGCAAGCTGCGGCGCATCACAAAAAAACCGATCACTGCGGCCGGCGGGATTCGCAGCCTTAGTGAAGTTCGCGCGCTTAAAAAAATCGGCATGCACGCGGCTGTCGGCATGGCCCTTTATTTGGGCAAGCTTTCGGGTTCGTGACCGGCGTTTTCCTTCAGCATCACTCCGCTCACGCCCAGCTGCACCATCTGCGCACAGAGATTCAGGATGCGCGCGGCCGCTTCCTCCGCACTCAACCCGCGACTGTGAATATTCGAGATGAGATTGCGATTCGCATCCGAATGCGTGCGCTCGGGCCGGTACGCCATGTACGCCGACAAACTTTCCGCAGTCGCCAAGCCTGGACGCTCGCCAATCAGCAGCAGCACGATTCGTGGCCTGAGTAACTCGCCAATCTCATTCACGATCCCCACGCGGCAATGATGAATGATGAAAGTCTGGCCCACGCTCCAACCCCGCGCTTGCACTCCATCCACCAGCAACGGAAGCAATTGCGGAACCTGCGCGCCAATCGCAGGAACAGAGAGCCCGTCGCCGATCGCAATCTGCACATCCCGCCCCACCGCACAGCGTCGCACAATTTCCGCGCGTGAATCGTCGCCGAACGCGCGGCCCAGCGAGGGATGCTGCAAATATTCGTCCTTCGAAGAAGCGCGTGTTCTCACCTCGAAGAGTTTCCATCGCTCCACAAATTCCGGGCCGAAGGCGGCTTTCACGTCGAGTTCCGCGCGCACCGCATCCCGCGCCGCGGCGTGGTCTTCTCGCAGTTGCAGCTGCGTTTCCGTGCGATAGGCCGGCCCCGCGCGCCCAACCAGAATCCGCGCCGGCGTGCGCGCGCGAATCTTCCGCACCAGTTCCGGCCAGTCCGCACCCGCCACTAATTTGTCGGCAGCGAGTTTGTCGCGATCTTCAGCCATTCAAATCCATGCCTTCGAGCGACGATTCCAATCCCCGCAGCAGTTGCCGCCGCGCCGGCGCATCCAGCCGCACCGGTTCGCCATCGCGATAAATCCCGGCGCCTTCCAACCACGCCGAGAATTCCGGGGCTGGCCGCAGTCCGAAAATCTTTCGCACGCCGATGGCATCGTGATAACTGGTGGATTGATAGTTCAGCATCACATCGTCGCTGCACGGAACTCCCATGAAATAATTGCATCCCGCCGCGCCGAGCAGCAGCAATAGATTGTCCGCGGAGTTCTGATCGGCCTCCGCGTGATTCGTGTAACAAACATCGCAACCCATCGGCAGCCCCAGCAGTTTGCCCATGAAGTGATCTTCCAGCCCCGCGCGAATAATTTGCCGTTCATCGTAAAGATATTCGGGGCCGATGAATCCCACGACGCTATTCACCAGAAACGGATCGAATACACGCGCCACGCCATACGCGCGAGCTTCCAAAGTGAGCTGGTCCACGCCGCAATGTGCTTCCGTCGAAAGCGCGCTGCCCTGCCCCGTCTCGAAATACATCACGTTTGAGCCTTTCCACGCGACGTCCTTGCGCTGGCCGTGATGTTCGAGCACCTGCTCGCGCCCTTCGCGCAGCATCGCAAGCGTGATGCCGAAACCTTTGTTGGCCGCTTCCGTACCACTGATGGATTGGAACAGCAGGTCCACCGGCGCGCCGCGTCCCAGCGCTGCAAGTTGCGTGGAAATATGCGCGAGGCAGCAAGTCTGCGTCGGCGCTTTGCACGCAGTTACCAAACGATCGAGCGCGTGCAGAATCGCGCCAACCGTTTCCACCGAATCGGCCGCGGGATTTACGCCGATCACCGCGTCGCCGCATGCATAGAGCAAGCCTTCAAACGCGGCGAGCAGAATGCCTCCGATATCGTCCACCGGATGATTCGGCTGCACGCGAATTCCCAGTACGCCGCGCTCGCCCATCGTGTTGCGGCAACGCGTGATGTTGCGAATGCGCGCGGCAGCCAGCACCAGGTCTTTGTTGCTCATGATTTTCGCCACGGCGGCGGCGATTTCAGGGATGATGGCGCGCTGAATCGTGCGAAGTTCGCTTTCCGTGGTAGCGTCGTCGAGCAAGCATTCGCGGAATTCGCCGACCGTCATGCTCTTCAGCGGCTGGAACTTCTCTTGATCGAAGGAATCGAGGATCAGACGGCTGACGTCGTCCTGATCCGGCTCAATCAGCGGATTGCGCACAATTTCGTCAAGCGGCAGATCCGCGAGCTGGCGTTTCGCGGCAACACGCTCGCGCTCTGACGCAGCGGCGATCCCGGCCAATTGATCGCCAGACTTTACCTCGTTCGCCTTGGCAAAAAGCTCACGAAGATCGGAAAAGATAAATCGCTCGGGCATAGAGGCGCATTAAAAAATCATCGGTCGAATTTCATCTGAAAACTAACATCAATCCGCAGGCAAAGGAAGGCGATCCCGTCTAGCCGACGCGCGCGCAAATGCATCGACGCCGCGGGCTTGTCACCCTGTTACGAACCGGGCTATAAATGAATTTGGCGCAAGAAATATTCGCGAAGCGCGCAAGGCACGCTGGCGATTCGCTCGTGCCACCACAGGAATCCAAATGGTCTCGAAAAAAATTATTTTCTGGGAAGTAGACGCGCAGGAAGACTTCATGATGCCGGGAGGCAAACTCTACGTCCCCGGCGCGGAAAAGCTTCTACACAATATCCGGCGGCTTACCGACGCAGCGCGCCAAGGTCGAGTGCTTCTGGTTTCGCACGGCTGCATTCACACAGAAGACGATCCGGAATTCGCGCAGTTCCCGCCGCATTGCATCCAGGAAACATCGGGCGCGAAGCTGGTCCCGGAAGCGCTCACCGATAAATACGTCACGGTCCCAAACCATTCCGCGGCGAAACTGCCGCACGACCTTGAGGAATTCCAGCAGATCCTGCTGGAAAAGCAAACGCTCGACATTTTCGAGAGCCACCACGCCGAGGCGCTACTGGATCGCCTGCCACGCGACGCGGAATTCATTGTGTTTGGAGTCGTAACGGAATACTGCGTGCGCCTCGCGGCCAAGGGATTGCTGGAACGCGGCCGGCGCGTGGCCGTAGTGAGCGATGCAATCGAAACGCTGAACCCGGCCGAAGCGCGCCGCACAATGAAAGAGCTAACGGCGCTGGGTGCAGAAACAATCACAACAAACGATGCGCTACACCGTCTCGACCACACGGCAGCAGCAGAAACCAAATCGCGCGCACCGTCCGGCTCATAGCTGCTGCGCCCGCATCAGTCGCACGACCGACGAGGGCGGCCGTAACACCGCATTCCGAGCCTGCTTTGAAAAAATTTACGACAGCGCGTTCTTCAAGCGCTTGGTGGTTTTCTGCAGACGCTTCTTCAGCGAATCCACTTCCTTGGAAAGCGCCTCCAGCTCTTTCTTTGCCAGCACGCCCGCCTTGGCAACTTTGTGCGCCGTGCGATCGGCCTTGCCGATTGCTCCGCCGATGCTTTCCGCAACTTTGGTGAGTCTGCTCTTGGCCATGTTTTCCTCCGGATGAAAGCGCAGCAATCGTATACGCCGCCCATGTCATCGTCAATACAGGATCACCGCAATCATGCGATTGGTAACGTCAACCGCGGCGGGGGAAACGCACTTAGCATCTCAGCGCGCTCTGTCCAACCCAATTAAAGGGAAACTGGCGACAGCGCTGGTGAGCTATTAATTCGGCAAGCGAAAAACGAAGGTGACGTCTTCTTGCGTCTCCACCGCTTTTCCGTTCAACAAGGTGGGTTTGTAGCGCCACTCGCGAACCGCAATCATCGCGGCACGCGCCAAGGAATCAGGCCCGCTGACAGGGTGGAAGCCTTCCACTTCGCCGTTCGTGCCGACCACCACATGCAATTTCACCGTTCCTTCCAGACGCGCCTGCCGCGCATCGGGCGGATAAACAGGTTCCACCAAAGTGACGAGCTCGCCGATCTGCAAATTGCGCGCGTTCTGCGCGGCCTGCGCGTCGCCCGCCGGCACCGCGACCACGCGCGTCGCACGAATCGCGACGGAACCCGATGCGCTGATCGGCGTTTCCGGCAAACTCAACATCAGCGGCGTGCCCGCTTTCGCAGCCGCCGCCCCGCCGTTAGATGACAAGCCTTGCGCTGGATTTTGATTCGACGGATTCGACGCAGAGGGCGCAGACGTCGCAGCATGCTGTGGCGCCACGGCGTCGTCCACCTGTGTCTGCCGCGCGACGCTCGCATCACCATGGCTGGTACCGCTCGCCGCGGGAATCGTCCAGCGATGATTTTCCAAATCCACGATCTCAATTTGCAGCGGCTTGGCCGGCGCAGTCGCGGCCGCCGCGCCCGAACCATTAGCGGACGGATTCGGCGCCGGATTTCCCGTCAGATTTCCACTCAGATTTCCAGAAGATGGCCCAGGCGCGCTCTTGGGTTGCACCACATCGTCCGCATCTCCCATCATCCGGTTCAACGCTCCGCGGCGAACCGCCATACCCGCGATGAACGAAATTGTCGCCAGCAGCAGCACGAGCACTGCAAGAAACCATCCGCTCTGCAATTGCACGCGAAAACTCTTCCAGCCGGTATCGGCGCCTGCGGGTTCGGCAGAAACGCGCGGTTGCGGAAACAGCGGCGTTGCGGCTTCGCTGGTGACGTAGCGCACCGGGGCGGGCGGCGCGGCAGCCGCGGCGAAAGCCGGCGCTCCGTGCGTACCGCTGATCGGGGTGTACGGCGAATTCGGACTTTGCGGTTTTTTCTCGTATGTCAGAGCCGGCGGAGCAATTGTTGGCGCGCGATCTTCTTCCTTGCGAGCCGCCACCGCTGGAGCAACTGGTTCTTTCGTCACACGCGACGGCGCTTCCATCGTGACCGCGGCATCTTCGGCCACTTCCAGAGGCTCTTCTTCAAGCGCTTCGGCAGGCTCATCCGCAGCTTCTTCATCGAATTCCACCGCTTCTTCGTCGCCTTCGAACGGTTCCTGAATTTCGCTGAGATCTTCTTCGTCCGCAGCCGCAAACTCCTCGGCCTCCGCGACTCGCTCTCCCCGGTCCGAGAAATCCTGTGCTGTCACCACTGTTTCAGCGTGGGTTTCCGCCGCTCGAACAACGGGCGCCTCGACTTTCTCCTCGCTCTCTTCTGACGCAGTTCCCGGCGATTCCTCGCGCGCCATCCACGCGCGAATCCGCCTCAGCGCGTCCTCGGACAGATCCACGAAGCGCAGGCCCGCTTCTTTTCGCGATTCGCCGACCCATATGATCTCACCGCGCACTTCCAGGCGCTTGCGCGAACGCGGAATCTCGATGCGCAGGGTCAGCGGGCTCTCATCCGCGTCCAAAGCCTCGGCCGCCTGCACCGCGATTCCGCCTGCACTGATATTGAGCACGATCCCGCCGTTGGATTCGCCCAAGTGCACATAAGCAAGCGAACGAATGCGCTGGCGCGGATGCGCACGCCGGTCGCTCGCCGGAACGGAGACGGGACTCGAGTCTGAATTCTGTTCTGGTTCGTCAGTCATGCATCATGTTTGTTGCGCCAGCTCTGCCCGCAACAACCCTCAGTTCATGTTCCTAATTCAGCCCCGCCGCGGTTGCGGAAGGCTGCAATTCCTGCCAGCCGCCGGGAAGTTCAATCTGAAAATGCGTGGCCGTATCGAACACTACAAATCCGCTCAGGTTCGCGACTTCGTCCGCTACCAGCTGCCGGAATTTCAGCTGATTCACCGGACCGATCTGCCCTGCGGGCAAACCGGTAGGCCAATTGAAAGGACGCGTCACCTGCACCGCGATGCGCGTGCGATTTCGCGCGGGCAGAAACACGGAATTGTTCAATTCGATCGGTTCTTCCGAGCTGAGGCTGCCGTTTGATTTCAACCGGGTCATCACCACCGTCCCTGCGCCTTTGGCGAACCGGTAATCGGCATCCGTGTTGTTGTCCAGATCGTAGAGAAAAATCAGCGTCGCATGCGTTGCGTCCGCTTCCTGCACCTGCGCGCCTGCAAACGTGCTCTGAATCGCGCCGGAATTCCACGGCGAAGCCTGCGGCCGCGGCTGCGCCGCACGCTCTTGCCGGGGAAATCGTGGCAGACCGAACACAATCACGATCACCATGAGTGCCACGAACATCGCAATAATCAGCAGATTTTTCATCGGCCTCTTCGCGTCGAATTTACCACATCGCGCCAGATTCGGCGCAAAACGTGTCAAAAATGCAATGCAGGTAAATCGCACGCCGAGGCCGGCGACGCGACGTCATTCCGAGAGGTATTTCACGAACACCACTTCGTTCTGTTTTTCGTTGTAGACCAGCTCATCCACGTTCGCCTGCGTCATCAGCAGCCCGAATCCGCCCGGCCGCAATCCTTTGCTTTGGCGAACCTGGTCGTGCGCTGTGGGCTCGTCCGGCGCGTGCGAAATCGCCGCGTGATCGAGGCCGGCAAACTTAAATCCCTGCCCCGGATCCGCGATGCGATACATCAGCATGCGCCGCGCCCGCAGATATGAAATGCGCACTTTGCGATTAGGATCCAGCTTACCGCCCCACTCCACCGCGTTCAGCAGCAATTCGTGAAACGCTTGCCCCACCGCGCGGCGCACGTCGTCGGAGAGTCCGCTTTTCAGATGCGCCATGAATGCTTCGATCCGCTCCGCTTCGTCCAGCGAACACGTAACCGATAGCTCCACCCAATTGGGACTCGCGGAAATCACTTCGATCCGCCCCTGGCCAGGTTTCTTCGACAGCGTTTCCTTCACCAGATTGACCAAAGCGTGCGGGTCAATCGGCTTGGTGACGTAGGTGTACGCCTCTTCGCGAATCGCGCCGAGCAACGTTTGCGGCGTGTCGTCCGAAGTCATCACGATGATTTTCGGCCGCTTTTTTGCCTTGCGAAATTTTGCCAGCACTTCCAGCCCGTTCATTTTGGGCATCCAGATGTCCAGCAAAACCAGGTCGAATTTCCCGGTCTTCAATTTTTTCAGGGTTTCGGCGCCGTCCGCGGCGGCAACCACAGTGTACTTCTGGGCCCGGAGCGTTTCGGTCAGCAGCAAGCGGGTGGTGCGGTCATCGTCAGCGACAAGAATGCGCGTCATCGTTTCCTCCCCGGTGCAGGATGCGAGCGGCCCCTCCGCCGCAGAGGTCTTTTTTGCGCGCCGATGGCGTGCAGGGCCGGCAGCAGCAACGCGATCTCGTCTTCCAGCGTTGCGTACAGCTCCCAGGCGCCGTCGAGTTTACCCTGTCGCGCGATTTTTTCCATCTCTCGAATGGTGTCCAGAGCCGCGGTGGGGCCGAAGTTCCCCACCGAACCTTTCAGCGCGTGCGCGCCATCTGCGAGCAGGTTGGCATCGTTCGCCGCCAGCGCGCTGCGGATGCGCGCCATCATCCGCGGGCAATCGTCGCGAAAAGTTTTCACGATGCTCCGCAGCAGCTTGCGGTTGCCGCTGAACCACTCCAGCAGTGCCGTCACGTCCAGCGCGCGCCCGCCGGCGCCGATCCCGTCACGGGCATGATCGGCGCTCCCTTCGCGCGCCTCCGATTCGTGTCCGGCCGTCTCGCTGTGCGTCACCTGTTGCGAAATTCCTTCCACCGTTTGCAGGAACGATTTGGGATCAATCGGTTTTGCCAGGTATCCATCCATTCCCGCGGCGATGCACCGTTCGCGGTCTCCGTGCATGGCGTGCGCCGTCATCGCCACGATCGGCAGATGCCCGCCCGTGGATCTTTCCTTCTCACGGATCAATTGCGTGGCTTCCAGACCGCCCATTTCCGGCATCTGCACGTCCATCAACACCAGATCAAATTTGTGCCGCTCGATCGCCGTCAGCGCCTGGCGCCCATTTTCCGCGACGATCACCGAGTGCCCGCGCCGCTCGAGCATCTGCACAGCCACTTCCTGATTCACCGGATTGTCCTCAGCCAATAGCACTCGCAACGGCTGCCGAGCGGCACGCGCGCGCGCCCTCGCCGCCGACGGACGCACTTTCTGCCGCCCCGGCACATGCAGCACGGTGATAATCGCATCCCACAATTCCGACTGCTTCACCGGCTTGCTCAGCGCCGCCGCTACCCCCACAGCTTTGGCGCGCGCAACGTCCTCGCTGCGCCCCGCGGAAGTGAGCAGGATCACCTGCGCGCCATGCAACTGCGGATCCTGCTTCACCCGAGCCGCCACTTCAAACCCATCCATATTAGGCATGTGCCCATCGAGCAGCATCAGGCGAAAGGGGGTTCCATTCTGATGCGCCCGCCGCAGCGCATCGAGCGCCGCTGGTCCGTTCTGCGCCACCACCGGCTTCATGCGCCAATTCGCGATCATTTCCTCCAGAATTTTCCGGTTCGTCGAATTATCGTCCACCACCAGCACCGGCAAATCGCGTAATTTTACCGGCTCGGGTTCGAGCGATTTCTTTGCGGAAGCTTCCTGCCGTCCGAAATGCGCCGTGAAGTGAAAAATGCTGCCCCGGCCCTCTTCGCTTTCCACCCACATCACTCCGTTCATCAATTCGCAAAGTTGCGCGGAAATGGCCAAGCCCAGCCCGGTGCCGCCATACTTCCGCGTGGTGGACGAATCAGCCTGCGCGAACGCCTCGAATATATGCTGCTGCTTTTCGATCGGAATTCCGATTCCCGTGTCGCTCACCGAAAAATGCAGCAAAATATCCGGCTCGCCATGTGCTTCCGTAACTACCCGCACCACCACTTCTCCCTGCTCGGTAAACTTGATCGCGTTTCCCACCAGGTTCACCACGATTCGCCGCAGCCGGTCCGGATCCCCAATCAACTGGTCCGGCACGTCCGGCGCAAAATGCGAGGCAAGCTCGATCTCTTTCTCCTGCGCGCGCGGCGCCAGCGATTTCAGCGTGTCCTCGATCGTCTCGCGCAGCGGAAATTCCACGTGTTCCAGCTTTTCCTTGCGCGCTTCCGCTTTCGAAAAATCCAGAATGTCGTTGATCAAATTCAGCAGCGACGCCGCCGAGCTTTTCACCGTGCCCAGAAATTCCCGCTGTTCGGTGGACATTTTCGTTTCCAGCGCCAGCTCCGTCATGCCAATAATCGCGTTCATCGGCGTGCGTATTTCGTGGCTCATGTTCGCCAGGAACTCGCTTTTCGCGCGCGTCGCTTCTTCGGCTTTCTCCTTCGCCGCTTCCAGCTCTTTCACCAGCTGCGCCAATCGCCGCGCGTCCGCTTGCTGCGCGTTGCGCGCTGCTTCCAGAAAATCGGCGTACATTTTCAATTCCGTTTCCGCGCGGCGCCTCTCGATGAACTGCCCGATCTGGCTGCCGATGGAATCGAACATCTCCATCACGTCGGGCTCGAGCTTGCGGATTTGCCGGCTGGAAAATTCGATCACGCCCGCGACGTGCTCGCCCACGCGTATCGGAAACGCGAAGAACGCGTGCAGTCCTTCGGCAATCGCGAAAGGCACGCGCGGAAAATTCTCCACCTGCGGCAGATCCGCCAGCCACATGGGCTGCGAAGTCTCCCAAACATGCCCGGGAACGCCCACCGACCTTTGGTAGGCAGATTCTCGCGTGGCTTTAACGAATTGCGGAAAACTCAGGCTCGGCGGATGCCACACATTCATGCAGCGCAAAACTCCCGCCGCTTCGTCCACGCGCCACAGAACCCCCACATCCCAACTCAGCCCTTCGCAGATCGCCATCAGGATCAGCGGCGCCGCGGCATCCAGCGATTCCGCTTCGGCCAGCACCCGCGTCACTGCGTAGCCCGTCGAAAGCCTGCGTTCGGCTTCCTTCCGTTGTGTGACATCCCGCGCCACTGCAAAAATTAATTTGCTGTCCAGGCCCGGCGTCGCGTTCCACAGCAGCCAGCGATAGGTTCCGTCGCTGCAACGGTACCGGTTCTCAAACGAAATCACCTGTTCGCCTTCGTCAAGTCGCTCGGCTTCCACGGCCGTTCTGTCGCGGTCGTCGGGATGGACAAATTCGCTGAACGGTTTCGCGAGCAGCTCCTCGATTGGGATGCCCAGCGTCTTTTCCCACGAAGGATTGATGCGCTTGAAATATCCGTCGAACCCCGCGATGCACAGCATGTCCAGCGAAACCGTGAAAAGCTGGTCGAGCTCTTCTTCCGTCATGCGCCGCTCGCGGATGGCGCGCGACAAATCCGCCACGCTGCGCCGCAGCTCCATCTGCGTCACGACCAGCCGGCTGAGCGCCCTCAGCGCGTCCCTCTGCTCCGGCGATAAATCCCGCGGCACGCGGTCAATCACGCACAGCGTCCCCAGCGCGTGGCCCTCCTGCGAAATCAATGGCGCGCCGGCGTAAAAGCGAACGTTTGGATCGTCTGTCACCAGGGGATTCGTGCGAAATCGCTCATCTTCCAGCGCGTCCGGCACCACCATCACGTCCGGCTGTAGAATCGCGTGCGCGCAGAAAGCCACGTCGCGCGACGTCTCCGTTTGCTCGATTCCGATTCTTGATTTGAACCACTGCCGGTGGGAATCCACCAGGCTGACCAGCGCGATCGGCGTGCCGCAGATCATCGCCGCAAGGCGCGAGAGATCGTCGAATTCCTGCTCCGGAAACGTATCCAGGATGGCGTAGCGCTGCAGTGCTTCGAGTCGTGCCGATTCGTTCTCAGGTGGCGGCGCTTTCATGGCAGGCGGGAACGAACCCGACTGCGCGCCATATTATGGCCGCGCCCAGTTCAAGTCAACGCCAGCGCGTAGCTGCATGGCAGCGCTGTCGGCCCGCAGTTAAGCCTGGTCAGAAAGATAGGTGGGCGACGACAGCGTAAAGATGTACTTATTGCCCTGCGCGAGCAGCGCCCATTCCAGCAAACGGCCGCGCTGGTTGTGCAGAAAGTACTCGAACCACTCATTTTCGACGAGTTGCGGAATCACCACTACGATGCGCCGGTGGGGATTTTCCTTCGATAGCTTCAATACGTACTGCACCACCGGAACGATCACGAAGCGGTACGGTGAAGGAAGCAGCGTCAATGCGGGCGGCTGCTGGCCTGCTGCTTGGAACGGCGCTTCGATGTAACGCGGCCACACATCGCGCAGCATTTCGCCGCTGTCGGACGATTCCACATGCACCGCGATAATTTCCGACGAAATCCTGGAAGCAAACTCGAGCGCCTGCTTGGTAACGCTGCTCCAGCGGTCCATCGGAACCACCGTGATCGGCGGCGACTTTTGGTTCGCCGGCTCGGCCGGTGAGCAGGTCCAAGTGGCCAGCGTGACGGCGTGATAGTGCTTCCGCACGACGCGAAAAAAGAAAATCAAAAAAGGAATGAAAATCACGGTGATCCACGCGCCGCTAGTGAATTTCGCCACCAGCACTACCAGCACCGTAATCCCAGTGACCGACGCTCCCAGCCCGTTGATGAATACGTTCCTCAGCCAATTCGGCCCGCGCTTTTTGACCCAATGCCTCACCATGCCGGCCTGCGACAGCGTGAACGCCAAAAATGCCCCCACCGCATACAGCGGAATCAATCGGTCCGTCACTCCGCCGAAAACTATAAGAAGAAAACCAGTCGCCACCGCCAGCACGGTAATCCCGTACGTGTACACCAACCGCCGCCCACGGTACGCAAACGCGTGCGGCAGGTAGTTGTTCTGCGCGATGGCGCGGCACAACCGCGGAAAATCCGCGAACGCCGTATTGGCGGAAAGGGAGAGCACGAGCAAAATGGCGGCAATCGTCACGTAATAGAAGATGCCCTTGCCGAAGACTGCCAGCAGCAACATCGCCAGGATGCTCTGGTAACCCGGTTGGCCGGGATCGGTGGCGGCGATGCCGTAGATCTTCACCAGGTAGGAAATTCCCGCGAGCAAAACGGCCAGGAGAAAAATGATTACGGTCAGCGTGCGCTGCGCGTTCTTCTGGCCAGGTTCGCGAAAAGCTTTCACGCCGTTGCTCACAGCCTCCACGCCCGTCAGCGCCGTGCAACCGCTCGCAAACACTTTCAGCAACAGCCAGAAACTCACCAACTCAGTCGCAGGTGCCGGCACCGGCAAGGGCGACACCGGCGCCGGATGCCCACCGCTCGCCACCACTCGAATCGCCCCTGCGGCAATCAGGATCAACAGCGTGCCCACAAAAAGGTACGTCGGAATCATGAACGCGACGCCGGTGTCGTGCACGCCACGTAAATTCAAAACCATGATCAGCACAAGAATCCCCACGCACAGCAACACGGTGTGCGGCTGCAACGACGGCACCGCGGAAACGAGCGCGCCCACCCCCGCGGAGATTCCCACGGCTGCGGTGAGAATGTAGTCGGTCAAGAGCGCCGCTGCCGCGAGCAAACTGGCGGACGCGCCCAGATTGAACCGCGCCACCGTGTACGACCCGCCCCCCGATGGATAGGCTGTGATTGTCTGCAGGTAGGAAACGTAAACAATGATCAGCAGCGTGATGATTGCCAAACTGATCGGCAAAATGTAGCGCACGCCCAGAAGACCCAGCGGAATGAGTAAACTCAGAGCCGCTTCCGGCCCGTACGCCGCGGAACTCAGTCCATCCAAACCGAAAATGGAAACGCCCGCGCTCGGCCCAATCTGCTCCGCGCGCTCGTCCGAAGTTCTCAGCGGCTTGCCAACAATCAAATCAATGATGTTCATGGAGGCGGATCCCAGAGGATTTAAGAAGTTACATTTGTAACGACCTGCCCGCGAAAGTCAACCATCCCACGCTACCGTAGAAATACTTCCAAACCCAGATCCTGACTTCGTAGCGGCTCGCATCAGTGCGTCACGGCCGACGCGCCAACCGCCGATGGCCGTCCCGAAGGCCGCTGTGCTTGCCGGTCGGGTATAAAATTCGCACTGAGGCGGGGTCAAGGGGTGAACCTGTCCTACAGCAGATCGTGCTTTTTTCTTCCTGTGTTTTGCTACTTTCCCGGTGTTCCCTTCATCTTACATTCCAGCACAGGGTCTGATTTTCATATCCATTGTGGGATTCCATTTCGAATCGCAAAGGTGATCAACATGAGCAATGAAACAGAGAAGGACGCTTTGACGCGAAGAAGCTTTCTGGGCGTCGGCTCCGCAGCGCTCGCAGCCGCCGGCGTGCTCGCCGGGGAAAAGCTGGCAGCACAGGAACAGGCCTCCTATCAACAGAAAAGCAATCGCAGCTCGAGTGACCCAGGTCCCACCAATCCCGCGCTCGACGCGGCCAATCCCGATTCGAACAGTCCCCCTATCACCGACGCGGGCGGCGTGCAAACTTTCAAGTACCCTTTCTCGCTGGCGCACAAGCGAATGCAAGAAGGCGGCTGGTCGCGCGAAGTCACGCAACGCGAACTCGCCGTCTCCAAGACTCTCGCCGGCGTGGACATGCGCCTCACCGCGGGCGGCGTCCGCGAGTTGCATTGGCACACGGCAGCGGAATGGGCGTATATGCTCTACGGCACCGCGCGCATCACCTGCATTGATGCCGACGGCAAAAGTTTCGTAACCGACGTAAAAGAAAACGAGCTTTGGTTTTTCCCGCCGGGCATTCCGCACTCGATACAAGGGCTCGCGCCCGACGGCTGCGAATTTCTGCTGGTCTTCGACGACGGCAATTTCTCGGAATATGAAACCGTGCTCTTGACCGACTGGATGGCGCACACGCCCACGGACGTAGTCGCGAAAGATTTCGGAGTCAGCGAAAAATCCCTCGCCAACATGCCCAAGAAAGAAAAGTTCATTTTTCAGACCGCGGTCCCCGGCCCGCTCGCGGAAGATAAACGCGTCGCCGCGGGTACGCTTGGTCCATCACCCATTGATTTCGCTTTCCGCACCATGGATATGCCTCCGACCAAGAGCAACAAGAGCGGCGATGTCCGCATCATTGACGCGAAAAACTTTAAAGTCACCACCACTGCCGCCGCCATCGTCACCGTAAAGCCCGGCGGCTTGCGCGAGCTGCACTGGCACCCCAATGCCGACGAATGGCAATACTTCTTCGGCGGCAAGGGGCGCATGACCGTGTTCACCACGGGAGGCCGCGCCCGCACCATGGATTTCGAAACCGGCGACGTTGGCTACATTCAAAAAACGTTGCCGCATTACGTGGAAAACACTGGCTCGACCGACCTGAAATTCCTGGAGATGTTCAAGAGCAGCTATTATCAGGATCTCTCGCTCTCCGAGTGGCTCTCGCACACTCCGCCCGAACTTGTCGCGGCCCACTTGAATCTTGATAAAGCCACACTGGACGCGATACCGCGCGAAGAAACCGTAATCATGCCCGAGTAGCATGAGCAACCCAACCGCACCCAGCAAACACCCAGATGCTGTGGCGGCCACACTAGCAGCGTGCCGACGCCCTTGCTAGACTCGCAAGCGCTTTTGATTGGTTCGGCGCTCCGCGGAGGCACGCTCATGCACGGCAGGTTTGCTGCGGCGGTCTTGATCCTGATAATTCTTCTTGTCGCTGTGCGCGCAACTCGAGCGCAACGCAAATCGCCTGATACCGCGCCACATCCCTGGTATCAGCATGCCGTGTTTTACGAAATCTATCCGCGCAGCTTCATGGATAGCAATGGCGACGGCATCGGCGATCTGAATGGCATCGCAGCAAAGCTCGATTACTTGAAGGCCCTCGGCGTGGACGCCATCTGGATCGCGCCGTGCTTCCCGTCACCGCAAGTGGATTTCGGCTACGATGTTTCCGACTACCAAAATATCGACCCGATGTACGGCACGCTCGCCGATTTCGACCGTCTGCAAAAACGGGGCGAAGAGCACGGCATCAAAATCATCCTCGACTTCGTCGTGAACCACACCTCCGACCAGCATCCCTGGTTCATCGATTCCCGTTCTTCGCGCACCGCGCCGACACGTGACTGGTACATCTGGCGCGACGGCAAGGGCCATGGCAAGGACGCTGGCCCGCCCAACAATTGGATCTCGAATTTTGGCGGCTCCGCGTGGCAGTGGGACAGCACGACCAAGCAGTATTACTACCATTATTTTTACGTGCAGCAGCCAGACCTGAACTGGCGCAATCCCGCGGTCGTTGACGCCATGTATGGCACCACGGAGTGGTGGTACAAACGCGGCGTCGCCGGCTTCCGGCTCGACGCTGTGGATTCGCTCTACGAAGATCCCGCGCTACGAGACAATCCCGTGCTGCCCGGCACCAACGACTTCGGCGATCCCAAGATCGAAAACAAGTACACCCTGGCCCTACCCGAAGTGCACACCGCGCTGCAAGGCCTGCGCACCGTCGCCAACAAAAACAACGCGGTTCTGATCGGCGAAACCTGGACGGACAACGTCGCGCAGTTGAAACCCTATTACGGCGCCGCGAACGACGAGTTGCAGATGCCCATGGATCTGCTGCTCACAAAACTGAAATTTTCCGCGCCGGTTTTCCGCGAGCACATTGATGCCGTCGAGGCCACAGGCGAGTGGCCCGTTTTCGTCATCGGAAATCATGACATCGTGCGTTCCT
This sequence comes from uncultured Acidobacteriota bacterium, assembly GCA_963786205.1. Classification (GTDB taxonomy): domain Bacteria; phylum Acidobacteriota; class Terriglobia; order Acidiferrales; family UBA7541; genus Palsa-295. The sequence continues at coordinate 660,204 of CAWAYG010000003.1, read as the reverse complement.
GGAATCGTTACGGCGACGGCCAGCACAACGATCAGATCGCCAAGGACATGGCTGCGATGTTTCTGACCCTGCGCGGCACGCCCATCATGTACTATGGCGAAGAAATCGGCATGCAGAACAACGATCCCACCCGTCGCGAAGACGTGAAAGACCCCATCGGCCGCCTGGGATGGCCGAAAGAAAAAGGCCGCGATGGCGAGCGCACGCCGATGCAGTGGAACAGCGAACCGAATGCCGGATTTACAACCGGTACGCCATGGAACGCCATTCCGGCAACCTACAAGACCTACAACGTCGCGGACGAGCTAGCAGATCCGAACTCAATCCTGAACTGGTACAAGCAGCTGCTCGCTTTGCGCCGCTCCAACCCGGCGCTGCTCGATGGCGAGTACATCGGCTTGAACGAAAAAGATCCAAATGTATTGTCGTACCTGCGGAAATTGAACACTGACGCCGTGATTGTCGTCATCAACACGTCCGCCGCACCGCAAACGGTGAACTTTAAACTTTCGAAACAACGCCTCAACGTAAAGTCAGCGAAGACTCTGCTCACCACCCAACCGTCGCTGCAAAATAATTCCTCCGTCGCGCAACTCTCGCTCGATCCCTTCGCCGTCTATGTCGCATCGCTGAAATAATAGAGCGTACTTCGCACGCGCAACGAATGTCCGTCACGACGTACCCACCTGCGCACTCGGTGTACAATCCTCGTGCTGTGGATTTCCAAAATGAAAACGCCGGCCGCTTGTCCGGCATCCATAATTTCTTGAGAATCTCTCTACCACTGGTCCTGCTTCTTTTGTTCGCCACAACTTGGGCCGCATCACCGCAGGAAAATCAAACCACGCCGCAGCCGCCAACCGACCCGTCGCAGGCGTTAGTTGCGACGCCCACGTTTTATCGCGACGTCCTGCCCATCCTGCAGCAACATTGCCAAAGCTGTCATCGCGCCGGCGAGATCGGTCCCATGCAACTGATGTCCTACGCGCAAGCGCGCCCCTTCGCGCGCCTCATCGCCGATTCCGTCGCCAAACACGAAATGCCGCCGTGGTTCGCCGATCCCGCAGTCGGACATTTCTCGAACGATCCTTCACTCACGCAACCGGAAATCGACACGCTGATTTCCTGGGCAAACGCGCAAGCGCCCGCCGGTGATCCGCACTCGGCGCCCCCGCCGCGCCGATGGCCCGAAGGCTGGATGATTCCGCAGCCGGACGCTGTCGTGCGCATGCCCAAACCAGTCGCGCTTCCCGCCCACGGCGATATCGACTACACCTACGAGATCGTCCCCACCGGCTTCACCGAAGACAAATGGGTGCAGATGTCCGAAATTCAACCGTCCAGCCGCGCGAACGTGCATCACGCCGTCGTCTACGTCCGCCCGCCAAATTCCAATTGGCTGCGCCACGCACCGGTGGGCGTTCCCTTCACCGGCGCGGACATGACCGACGAACAAGACCGCCAGGACACACGCTTCACGCAAGCCGACATCCTGCTGGTCTACGCGCCAGGAAGTTCGCCGGACCATTGGCCCGAAGGCATGGCGAAATTCGTCCCGGCCGGCTCCGACCTGGTATTTCAAATGCACTACATGGCGCACGGCCACGCCACCAGCGATCAATCCAGCATCGGCATCATCTTCGCCAATCATCCGCTGAAGCAACGCGTGCTGACGCTGCAATTAACCAACGACCGCTTCGTAATCCCGCCGGGCGTAGACGATTATCGAGTCGAAGTCCACGGTTCGCTGCCGAACGACGCGCTGCTGCTCAGTTTTTTCCCGCACATGCACCTGCGCGGAAAACGTTTCGAATACAATATTTTGCGCCCAAACAAATCCGCCGAGCCACTGCTGCGCGTGAACTACAATTTTTACTGGCAGCTAAGCTATCGCCTGGCCGAGCCACTCTCGGTGCCCGCCGGCACCGTGCTGCAAGCCGTCGCCTGGTACGACAACTCCAAAAATAATCCGCACAATCCCGATCCAGACGCCGCCGTCCGCTGGGGCGATCAAACCTACGATGAAATGATGGTCGGCTTCTTCGACGTAGCAGTCCGCGCCGATCTGGACAAGCCCCGCTACTTCATCCGCTCCAACGATCCCCCAGAGCCGCAGCGTTGACGTCGCCAAATCAACCTACACAGCGCGACGCCCACCGCAAAAATGTCTTCACCGTTGACATTCCCGCCGTAAGCAGCAGAATATGGCGACTGGAACCGCCCGGTAGCCCAACGACCTTAACGAAACCTAACCTCCCCATTGAGCATCTCATTACCTAGGAGGGCTCAAGCTATGAAGCTGTTGCCGAGCCTCACGAACATGAACGTCTTCAAGCGTATAGCAGCCAGTTCTAATATTCTTTCGCTTTCAGCCCGCCAAATTCTCGCCTGCGTACTGGCGTTATCTCTGTTGCTTCCGCTGTTGCCGCAAGCTGTGTCCGCCGCCCAGGACGATGCGCAGGCTCAGGCGCAACCCTCGCAAGCGCCGCCCTACACACAGCAAACGGCTGAGCAGCTGCAGCAACTCGTAGCACCCATCGCGCTCTACCCGGATTCGCTAGTGGCGCAGGTTCTCGCGGCGTCTACGTTTCCCGCGGAGATCGTCGAAGCCGACCGCTGGGTGCAAGCCAATCCCGATCTGAAGGGCGACGCCCTCGCGAAGGCCGTGGACCAGCAATCCTGGGACCCTAGCGTGAAGGCCCTCTGCGCGTTTCCCACCGTGCTGGGAAACATGGACAAAAATATCTCCTGGACCTCGTCTCTGGGCGACGCCTACTACAACCAGGAACAGAACGTAATGGACGCGATTCAGGTGATGCGCCAGAAAGCGCAGCAAGCCGGTAATTTGAAGGACACACCGCAACAGACCGTCCAGACGCAAGGCTCAGACATCGTCATACAGCCTGCTTCACCGGACGTTGTATACGTCCCTGCGTATGACCCCTGGCTGGTTTACGGATATCCCGTCGTAGCCTGGCCGGGTTGGTATCCCTATCCCGGAATCTGGTTCGGTGGTCCATCTATTTATTGGGGAGGAATCGGCTTCGGTATCGGTTTCTGGGGCGGGTACGGATGGGGTTGGGGCCACTGGGGCGTAGGCTGGGGCGGCCGCGGCGTAATCTATAACAATAATCGCTACTACTCGCGCAGCAATACATTCTACAACCGCAACAACTACTACCGCGGGGGAGGCGAACGCGGTGTCGCGAACAACGTGCAACACGGCGGCGGGAACAACGTGCAACGCGGTGGCGGGAATGTCTACAACAATCCCGGCGGCCGGGACACTCCTTTCCACGGAAATAATCAGGCCGCGCGGGGATTCGATCAGTCCCGCGGCCAGTCCGGCACCCGCTCCAGCGGCTTCAGCGGCTATGACCACGGCGGCGAGGCCCGCAGTTATTCCTCGCGCGGCAGCGCAAGCTTCGGCGGGGGCGGCGGTGGATTTCACGGCGGTGGCGGTGGTGGTCACGGCGGCGGCCATCGCTAATCAAATTCCTAAAATGTTCGTACTGCTAGAACGTTCGTAACAGTTCGCGAAGGAAAGAAGCGGGCCATTAATGCGACTTATAGAAACGGAGAACAGACCAATGCGGCAAACAAATCTGAACTTTGCAGCCTTTCAGTCGGGCAATCTTCCGAAATTCGCAGCAGTCGCTATTCTTTTACTCGGCTCGATGGCCGCCATTTCCCAAGCGCAGCAGCAGGGTCAGAAAACTTTCGCATCCGCCGAAGAAGCCGGCAATGCGCTCTTCAACGCGACGCAGAGCAACGATGAAAAGGCCATGCTCGATATCTTCGGCCCGGATGGCAAACAGGTCGTTTATTCCGGCGACGACGTCCAGGACAAGGAGATGCACGCCAACTTCGCGAAAAAGTACCAGGAAATGCATCGCCTGGTGAACGAACCCGACGGTACCACTTCGCTCTACATCGGCGCGGAGAATTGGCCTGCACCGATTCCACTCGTGCACAAGGGTAACGTGTGGTATTTCGACACCGAGGCTGGAACCAAAGAAATTCTCTACCGTCGCGTCGGCCGCAACGAAGTCACCACCATCCGCGTATGCCAGGAACTGGTAGCGGCGCAGAAGGATTACTACTCGCAGACTCACGACGTCTACGCGCAGAAATTCTTTAGCGCCGAAGGACAGCACGACGGCCTCTACTGGAAAGCAGCGGCGGGCACACCGCAAAGCCCGATTGGTCCGCTCATCGCGTCCGCCGTCGCCGAAGGTTACGAAAACATACCTGAAGGCGGACCCACTCCGTTCCACGGCTACTACTTCCACATCCTCTACGCCCAGGGACACCACGCCCCCGGCGGTTCGAAAAACTATATCGTCGCCGGCAAAATGAAGGGCGGCTTCGCTTTCGTGGCTTATCCTGCGGAATACAGATCGTCCGGCGTGATGACGTTCGTCGTCGGCAGCAACGGTGTCGTATACGAGAAGGATTTGGGCAAGAACACCGAATCGATCGTCAAAGCCATGAAGAAATTCGATCCCGATTCCAGCTGGCACAAAGCCGAAATCCCCAATGAACAATCCGCCAGCGAACAAAAGTAAGCGGCTCGCCGCGCGATACGAAATATCAACTCACTCGATCCCGCATAGTGAAGACCTACGGCCGCGCGGCAGGGGCTTCCGCGCTCATCGCCTTGGCTTTCGCTTCCAGAATGCCTGCATCCGTCGGCCGATTCACCTTGCGCAGTTCGCGGGCTAGCGTCTCCAGATTATCAATAGCCCGCAGGTATTGCACCGAGCCCGCACTGAGGCTGGTCGTCATCTCCGGGGATTCAAGCAGCCATGCGGCGAAAGAATTGGGACCCGCGTAGTCGGTGTGCTCGCACATGCTCAGCGCCCGCGCGGCGACGTCCTTCGCTTCAGCGCTTTGCCCCTTCAGGCGCAAAATCGCTGCATAGTCCGTCAGTGAATCCGCCAGATGATCGTAGTCCGCTCCAAAACCCTGCTGTAATACCCAGCCTTCCTGCCAAACGATCGTCCACTTCATTGCCGTGACGTCGTCGTCTCTCATCTGGGCGACCTGCTGCTGCGCACGGATTTCCTTGATCTGGTTATCCACCGCGATCGCCTCTGACTCTCGGTTCAGTTTGCGCAGCAGCTCCGCATATCTTTGGCGCGCGGCGATGCTCGCGTCCTTCTGCGGAGTCTGGTCCCAGAACTCGATGCTGCGCAGATAATACGGTTCCGATTCCGCTAATTTGCCTTGCGTCTGCAAGAGCTTGATCAGCTCGTCGAGCGTCATCACGATCCGCACGCTCTTCGGTCCATCGACCTTTTCCTGGACGGCCAAAAGCCTTATGTAGGTCTGCTCCGCCTGCGGATACTTCTTCTCATCGCCGTAAAACCGCGCAAGCCGCCCGAGCGGCTCCATGATCTCCGAGTCCTCCGACCCGCGCGCATCCTGAATCACCTGCACCGCGCGCAAAGCGGAAGCTTCCGCCTCCGCGTCTTCTCCTTGCATGTGCTGCAAACTGCTCAAAGTGTCGTAGAGGCCGGAAACTTGAAAGTCTCGATCCGAACGCTCCTGCACTTGCGCGCTGATCACGATGCGCTTGTAGGTTTGCTCCGCGTCGGCATACTGCTTCGCGCCACTCTGCGCCGCGGCCAATAAGCACCGCTCCAGAAACACCTGAGGATTATCGGGCCCCAAAATCACTTCTTTGATCGCTACCTCTCGCGCAAAAAGGGGCACGGCCTCGGCATTTCGCCCGGACATCGAATACACCCGCGCGAAATTTCCCAGCACCGTGGCCAGATGAGGATCTTTCGGCCCGTTTGCTTTTTCCAGAATGGCAATCGCGCGCTTGTAATACTCCTCCATCTCACCGTACTTCGCGTATTTGAACTGCATCTGGTACAAGCTGGCGAGCCCGGCGAGCGTTTCACCAAGGTCCGGATCGTCCGGCGGCAGCGCCTTCTCTTGAATCTCGAGCGCGCGCTGCGCGTAGGACTCCGCTTCAGCGAGTTTTCCCGCCTTCATGTAAACCGACCCCAGCGTATTCAAAGCATTGGCAACATAGCGCGGATCTGGCGGGGTAACGGCCTCCAGGATCTTCAGAGCGCGCTGCGCCAGCGGCTCGGCCGCGGCAAAATCATTCTGCGCGCTGCGAATGGCCGCCAGATCTTGCAGGCTGAAAGCGACGCGATAATCACTTGGCCCCCAAGCTTCTTGCGCGGTCTGCAAACATTCTTGGGCGATCGGCAGCGCCTCCGCGTATTTCTCCCGCGTGTAGAGATTTTTCACCCGCGTGTTGAGCGTTTCCCAATGCGCTTCCTGTGCCAACACAGGCATCGCCGCGCAGAACGTCAGCAGGCACAGCAGGAGCAATCGAGACACGCGCAACGAACCACGAAGCCTCTTCATCGTGCGTTGCGCAACGCCAGCCGAAGCATTTCGTGAAGCAGTCTGCGGGTCGATGAAGAAAAAGAAAGGCATGAGCTATCGCGAAACCGGAGGCTTGGCTTTGCTCACGACGAGGTTCCAGATAAATGCGCCCAGCGCCAAAATCAGAAACGCACCCACCCCGCGAAAATCCTGCATCGTAAGCTCCGCCGGGGTCGGGCTGGCCGTAGTCGCGGCCCAACCCAAATACACGCGCACCGTTTCCAGCACGGCAAACAGCGTGCACACAAAATGAATCCGCGTCGGCGATTGTTCGAATACGCGCCCTGCCTTGAGCTCAAGCCCCGCGTAAATTAGCGCGAACAGCGCGAACGGCGCTGCCACCATCAGCCACAAAGCCGCAATCTGCACCTGCTGGATCTGTCCATCTCGCATTACGGGCAAGCGCGACTTCAAAACTCCCGCCATCAGCAGAATCGTTTCGATCACCACGAAAAACGCCGCCGCGATTCCGAAGAGCCGCGCGGGCGAGCTCGGCCATCCGAATATTTCAGCGGATTTATCCGCAGCCGCCAGTGGCGTCATCGCGCGCTTCCCTCCCGGACATAACTCCAGACCACATTCCCCAAGAAGACCACGTGCCCAAAAATGTAAATCGCCAGCAGCACGTTTTCCGTAAAGCCCGGGTTCGAAGGCGTCGCAGGTCCGCTCGCGTAATAAATTCCCCACAAACCGCTCAGGACCAACAGAAAGCAACCCAACGACTGGACGTACCCCAGCGTCACGTTAAGGTCGCGCTTCGTGAGTCCCTGCACAAGCTGATATTCCGCGAAGAAAAGTGCGAAGGCCACCAGCGAGAAGAAAAAGAAAATCGCCAAATCGTGCAGCCACGGTAGGCGTGCATAGCCAGGCCGCATGCGGCTGGCCTGCGCGATGATCGCAGCACCCCAACCGACCAGGCAGAAATTAATAACGATGCGCAGCACCGCCTTGGGAGCGGGCATTGGAAGAGACATGTCGGGCTGACCCCTCATCCGACCTTATCTTCCAAAGTTAACATCCGCGCGTTTCCGCAAGCGCGCAGATCCCGCGCGCGATGCCGAATCGCTAACGTCTCACCGTAGCTTCACCGCTCCTTCGAAAAAGAACACCTCGGTGCTCATCCCGAACGGAGTCCCACGCTTTTTCTTTCCCGTCGCAGTTTGGCGGGCGCAGGACGCAGAGAGGGATCTGCTTTCCCCCGCCACGCATCAGCGCGCTCTGGCCGCGCGTGATTCTCCAAGCCACTCGTCAATCCGCCCGAGCGCCTTCTGCAAATGTTCCGGATCGCCCCCGAAACCAAACCGCACGAACCCTTCCATTCCCACCTGCTCGCCCGGCACCAGCAGCACGCTTTTGTTCACGCGCAGTTCTTCCGCCATCAGCGCCGAGTTTCTGCCGTCGCGCAATCCTGCCCACGCGATCGCGCCAGCCTTCGGCGCCACGTGTGAAAACGTCTCCGCATGTGCGTCCAGCCACGCCCGCAGCGGCGGATAATTTCGCCGCACAAATTCCCGCGTGCGATTCAAAATCCATGCGCGCCGCTCCGGCTCCAGGGCCACCGAAGCCAGCCGGTCGGTCAGCATCGAAGGCCCGATGCTGGTGTAGTCGTGATAGCTCCAAAGTTTCTCGATCACCTTCGGCGCGCCGATCACCCATCCCGCGCGCAGTCCCGGCAAGCTGAACGCTTTCGAAAGCCCCGCCGTACACAACATGCGTTCGTACTCGCCCCACATCGTCGCCGTCGTCTCGCCATCGAATTCCGCGCCGCGATACACTTCGTCCGAAATAATCCACGCGCCCACTTTCGCCGCGGCCGCCACCACCGCCGCGCGCATGTCCTCGCGCAACACCGCTCCCGTGGGATTGCTCGGATTGCAAAGCGCGATCAATTTCGTTTTTGGCGTCACCACTCGCGGCAGATCGTCCACATTGATGCCCCAGTCCAGCGCTTCGCGCAGCCACAGCGGCTTTACCGTCGCGCCCATCGCCCGCGCCACCCCCGCGATCTGCAGGTAATTTGGCATCATGAACACCACTTCGTCGCCCGGCTCGATCAGCGACCACGTCGAAACGTAGTTCGCCTCCGACCCGCCGCAAGTCACCAGCACATTTTCCGTGCTCGCGCCTGGATACAGTTCGGCGATCCGCGAACGCAATTCCTCGCTGCCGTTCGTCTGCGGATACAGTTGCTGCACATCCAATATTTTCCGCAGCTGCTCGGGATCCGGCACCAGCTCCGCCGTCGTCAGCGGATGCACCCCGCTCTCGGAAATATTCAGCTCGACTTTGTTCTCCCACACCGATTGCCAGCGTTCCAGCTCAAACGGTTCAATCTGCATTTCCTTCACCTCGGCCCAGCCGCGAAATCGCGCCGCAACGCGCGCGCCAGAAATGTAGCGAAGTCGTGCGCATTCCCCAAGCGATTTTGTAGCAGCGTCCATCGCGAAATCTATCACTGCCGTTGCCATCGTCACCTTGAAAAACTACAATCGTCTGTCACTTTCAGCCGGAGGCCGCGCGCAACTTAAATGATGACTCGCCGCATCATCTTCGCCGCGCTGTTCCTGGCATTCGCGATGCTTTGCATTTTCCCCGGTCTGGCGTCCGCGCCATCCTCCGCGCCCGACGCCACCTGGCGCTTCGCCGTTTCCGGCGATTCACGCAATTGCGGCGACGTGGTCATGCCCGGCATAGCCGCCGGCGTGCAAAAGAGCGGCGCCGCCTTCTACTGGCATCTCGGCGACTTCCGCAAGAACTCCGACTTCGATGAGGACATCCAGCATCAGCCCGAGCACCTCGCCAAGCCCCTGAGCATCAGCGCCTATCAGCAAATCGTCTGGGATGATTTCGTCCAGAATCAAGTCGCGGCCTTCGGCTCGCTGCCTGTTTTCCTCGGCATTGGAAATCACGAAACCGTTTGGCCGCACACGCGCGAAATGTATCTGATTCAATTCGCCGACTGGCTCGAAACGCCCGTACTGCAAAAACAGCGTCTCAGCGACGATCCAAATGCCCACAAGCTCACCACCTACTACCACTGGATTCAAAACGGAGTGGATTTCATTACCCTCGATAACGCCGTCAACAACGAATTCGACGCGGACCAGCTCAAGTGGTTCGAAAAAGTTCTCGCGCGTGATGCTTCCAATCCGCAGACTCGCACCATCGTCGTCGGTATGCACGAAGCCCTGCCCGACTCCATCGCCGCGAATCACGCCATGGACGATTCGCCCGCCGGCATTGCCAGCGGCCGCCGCGTTTATGCCGACCTGCTGAAGGCGCAGAACGAAGCGCACAAGCTCGTCTATGTCCTAGCCAGCCACCAGCATTTCTATATGGCTGGCGTTTTCAACACAGCATACTGGCGCGAGCATGGCGGCGTGCTCCCCGGATGGATCGTCGGCACCGCCGGTGCAGTTCGTTACGCGCTGCCGCCCGAAAAAGCAGACGCGCAAGCCGCCGCAACCAATGTTTATGGCTTTCTGCTGGGCAGCGTAAATCCCAGCGGCGAAATAAATTTCGCGTTTCACCAGCTGAACGAATCCGACGTCCCGCCCTCGGTCGTCGAAACCTACCAACCCGAATTCGTTCACTGGTGCTTCGCCGAAAATTCCGCTGCTCATTAGTGCATCCTATTGTCAGGAGCGACTCCCATGACCACCGCACCCGGACCTGCCAACGTTACTCCCGAACGCATTTTCGAAACGCTGAACGCCTACCAGAAGACCGCCGCGCTGAAAACCGCAATCGAGCTGGACATATTTTCAGCCATCGCCGCGGGCGCCACGACGCAAGCCTCCATCGCCAAACGCTGCGAATCCAGCGAACGCGGCATCCGCATTCTGTGCGACTACCTGGTCATCAACGGATTCCTCATCAAGAACGGCCAGGAATACGCCCTCGCAGATGATTCCGCCGTATTTCTCAATCGCCGCTCGCCGGCTTACATGGGCGCGGCGGCCAACTTTCTGGCACTGCCGGAAATGATGAACCTTTATCAGGATCTCACCGCCATTGTGCGCGCCGGCACTTCGTTAAAGGGCGAGCAATCCACCACGCAGCCGGACAGTTCCAAATGGGTGGAATTTGCGCGCTCCATGAGCGGCCTGCAGCGCATCAACGCCACAGCCCTCGCCGAAACGCTCCAGGCCAGCGCCGCTGAAAAATGGAAAGTGCTCGACGTCGCCGCAGGCCACGGCATGTATGGCGTTACCATCGCCAAACAAAATCCCAACGCGGAAATTTTCGCCCTGGATTGGCCGGAAGTATTGAAAGTGGCTCACGAAAACGCCAAGGCCGCGGGCGTGGCAGCGCGCCATCACCATATCCCCGGCAGCGCATTTGAAGTGGATTTCGGGAAGGATTACGACATCGTGCTGCTAACCGGTTTTCTGCACCATTTCGATCCGCCAACGATTGACACGATTTTGCGCAAAGCTCACGCCGCGCTGAAGCCGAATGGCTGCGCCGTCACCGTGGAATTCATTCCCAACGAAGACCGCGTCTCGCCACCCATCCCCGCCTCGTTCAGCCTGCTGATGCTCGGCAACACGCGCGGCGGCGACGCCTACCCCTATTCCGAATACGATCAAATGTTCCGCAAGGCAGGTTTCACGCTGAACGAATTACGCCACGGCCCAGGCCCGCAAAGCTTCATAATTTCAAAAAAATAACGGCGCGCTTCGTTAGCTTTTTTCCGCTCCGCCAAACGCCAGCGTCAGAAGCGTGTGCTGCTCCATCTCATGCGCCTTGTGCGAACCCGTCGCCGGGCTCGCGCTCGCCGAACGCTTGATCGCAAGCACTCCGCGCCCCCGGGCCAGACGTTCAAGTCGCGGCAGCAAAAACGCCAGCGCGCCCATATTCGCCGGCTCTTCCTGCACCCACACAAACTCCCGCGCCTTCGTGTGGCGATCCATCTCCGCCGCCAATTCCGCCTCCGGAAACGGATATAGCTGCTCGACGAAAATAATCGCCGTCGAAGTATCCTTGCGCCGCTTCCGCTCCGCCATCAATTCGTGCCCGATTTTTCCCGTGCACAGCAGCACGCGTTCCGCAGACCCGTCGCCGCGATCCGGAATCACCGTCTGAAATCGCGCCGTCCCCAATTCCGCCAAGCTGGAAGACGCAGCCGGGTTCCGCAACATGCTCTTCGGCGTAAAAACGACTAACGGCTTGCGCCAAGCGCGCAATGCTTGCCGTCGCAACAAATGAAAATATTGCGCCGCCGTAGTCGGCTGGCAAATCTGCATATTGTCCCGCGCCGCCAATTGCAAAAATCGCTCGATGCGCGCGCTGGAATGCTCCGGCCCCTGCCCCTCATAACCGTGCGGCAGTAGCAGCACCACGCCCGACAGCAAATTCCACTTGTCCTCGCCCGCCGAAATAAATTGATCAATAATAATCTGCGCGCCGTTCGCGAAATCCCCGAATTGCGCTTCCCACAACACCAGCGCCTCCGGAAAATCGCGGCTGAAGCCATATTCGAATCCCAGCACCCCTGCTTCCGACAGCGTCGAATTGATGGCCTCGAACCACGCCTCTCCCTGCCCCAGCTGCTGCAGCGGCACGTACTCCTCTTCCGTTTCGATATCAATCAGCGCCGCGTGCCGCTGATTAAATGTTCCGCGGCGGCTGTCTTGTCCGCTTAGCCGCACCGGCACGCGCTGTTTCAGCAGCGAACCAAACGCCAGCGCCTCCGCCATTCCGTAATCCAGCGGCCGCTTGCCCTGCGCCATCTCGAGCCGCTGCTCCAAAAGTTTTTTCACTTTCGGATGAATGTGAAATCCCTCGGGATAGCGCGTCAAAGCTTCGCCGATCGCCGCGAGCTCTGCCTGCGGCACGCCCGTGTCAACTTCCAGCGCCGCGCTGTAACGCCCGCCGCGGTACGCATCCCAATAAGGCGGCAGCTTCCGCATCGGCGGATTTTTCTCCAGCTCCAGCGCCTTCTTTTGCGCCGCATCCAATTCCGCGCGCACGCGCTGCACAATCGGTGCCGCATCCACGCCGATTTTTTCGGAATAAATCTCCCATAGCGGTGGGTGCGCATCAATCTTCCGGTAACGCAGTGGCTGCGTGATCGTTGGATCATCCACTTCGCTGTGCCCATGACGCCGGTAGCCAATCAAATCCACCAAAACCGGCGTGCCAAACGCATAGCGATACTCCGCCGCCAACCGCCCCACGCGCGCCACCGCGTCCGGATCTTCGGAGTTCACATGAAAAATCGGAATCGGCAGCCGCCTGGCCAAGTCAGAAGAAAATCGCGATGATTGCGAATCGCGCGGAATCGTCGTGAACCCGATCAGATTATTCACGATGACGTGCACCGACCCGCCGACCGTGAATCCCTCGACGCCCGCCATGTTCAACGTCTCCGCGCAAACTCCCTGCCCCGCGAACGCCGCATCACCGTGCATGATCACCGGCACAATTTGCCGCAACCCCGCGTCGCCGCGTCGCATCTGTTTCGCGCGTGTGCGCCCTATGGCCACCGGGTCCACCGCTTCCAGATGACTCGGGTTCGATACCAGGTGCATGCCTACTTTTTTTCCGCCCGCTGTCGCAAACTCGCCGGTCGCTCCCATGTGATACTTCACATCGCCGCCGCCCAGCACGCTGCGCGGATCCACGTCCTCAAATCGCGCGAAGACTTCCGCCGCGTCGCGCCCCACCACGTGCACCATCACGTTCAACCGCCCGCGATGGCTCATCGAGAGCACCGCCTGCACCGCTCCCTGCTCGGACGACGCTTCCAGAATCGCGTCCAGCAGCGGCAGCAACGCCGCCTCACCCTCCAGCGAATAGCGTTTCGTTCCCAAATAACGCGTCTGCAGCACCTGCTCGAAAATTTCCGCACGCACCAGCCATTCCAGAATTCGTCCGCGATCTACTTCCGGCGCATCTGCTTCCATGCGTGCTTGAATCCATTCCCGCTTCTCGCGTTCGGGAATGTGCATGAATTCCACGCCGATCGTCCCGCAATAAACTCGCCTCGCGGCCGCCGCGTCCGCGCCGCTCACCTCCAGTTCCGGCATGACCACCGGCACCATGTCCCCCAGCGGATCCAGATTCGCCTGCAGATACCCCCAGCGGCGGAAGGCGTCCCAGACGCGCTCCTGCGCATCCTGCATCGCCGCGGAGTCAACAATTGTTTGCTGATCGCTCATGAATGTCCCCAAATCTTCACAACCATTTCGCTCCCCTTATTATAACGACACTATTATAACAAGGCCTGCGAACCCGCGAGACAACCTTCGCCGGGTTTTCTACCACGCTCCCAACAACCGCCGCACCAGCACAAGCTGTCCCAAATGATACGAATTGTGATCGATCAGCAGCAGCACTTGCCGCAGCACCGTCTGCCCCGTGCCGTGCGGAATCTTGGCGAAAAGATCCATGCGCGGATTGTTCACCAGTTTCTCCACTTCCTGCAGATCCTGAAAGAACTCCCGCACGCTCTTTTCCCACTCGGTGTCATCCTTCGGCGCCAGGCTTTTCGGCCAATATCCCGATGGCCAATCCGGCGATACATGTTTCGGGTTCAAAGTGAATTCCAAAATGTCGCGCTGCGCCAGCCGCGCGTGCTCCACTAAGTCCCAGACCGAATGCGGCGATCCCGCCGGCCGCACCCCACGGTGCGCCGGGTCCAAACCCGCCAGCGCCTGTTTCCAATCCGCATGCGCCTCATGCCAGTCAAGAACTTCCCCCAATTGCTCGCGCAAAGCCTTATCGATCCCATCGCGCCCAGTCTTCACAACCAGCTTCTTCGCGCCCGCCTGCTTCGCAGACTTGCTCTTCGTCGTCGCCTTGCTCGTCCGTTTCGTCGCCATGCTTTCCTCTCCGCCGATCAGTAAATTTCAAAGCCAGCTTCTTTGGAGTGCGAGACCTTGCTCCCGCTTTCACGACCCATGCCGCTTCACTCACATGCAACTAGCGGCGGCTTGTGAATCGCGCTGCAGCGCGATTCATCCTGAGATCCCGCGGTGCGGGATCGAAGGGCCGCCGCCTCCCATATTCGCGTGTCACGCCACTCGAAGGTTGTTTCACGACGCAACGAGCGCTATCATCCCGCAGCATTTTCCCCAGAGGAGCACTCCATGACCGCCGTCACCCACAGCCGCCGCGATTTCTCGCGCATGCTCAGCCAAACGCTAGCCGCGGCCCTAGCCGTTCCCAAACTGCCCAACCTGAAACCGCACCCATTGGATGCGCCGCAAACCAAAGCGATGCCCACAGGCGCCATCCGCCTGAACTTTAACGAAAATCCCTACGGCCCCTCACCGAAAGCCCGCGCAGCCCTGGCGGATTGCGCTGCGCTTTCCAACCGCTACCCCGACGAAGCCTATCGCGAAGTAACCGCCGCGCTCGCGCAAAAATTCGACGTGCAGCCCGAAAATATCATCCTCGGCTGCGGCTCTACGGAAATCCTCCGCGCCGCCGACGACGCTTTCCTCGATCCCACCCGCAACGTCGTAGCCGCCGCCCCGACTTTCGAAGCCGTACTCGATTACGCTCGCGTGCTGCACTCCAATGCCGTACTAATCCCGCTCACTTCCGACTATCTCCACGACCTCCCGAAAATGGCCGCGGCCTGCACCTCGAAAACAGGCGTCGCCTACATCTGTAATCCCAATAATCCCACCGGCACCATCGTCACGCACGATGCAATCGCCGCATTCGTGCAAGCGGTGCCGCCCACCACCCTGATCGTAGTCGATGAAGCCTACTACGATCTCGCCGACGACCCGCGCTACAAGAGCGCCACCGAATTCATCCCCGCGCATCCCAACGTCATCGTCGCGCGCACGTTTTCAAAAATCTACGGCATGGCCGGAATGCGCCTGGGCTACGCTATCGGCGCCAAGGAACCCATCGCCCGCCTCCGTGCAGAGCTCCTGCAGGACAACGGCAACGCCGCCGTCTTGCAAGCCGCGCTCGCCAGCCTCGCGGACAATGATCACGTCGCGACCTGCCGCGCTCAGCTCAACGCTACCCGCCAATGGCTCTGCGCCGAACTAACCAAGGACTCCCGCCCCTTCATCCCTTCGCAAGCCAATTTCGTGATGCTCGACCTCGGCACAGAAGTAAAACCCATCATCGAACAATTCCGCGCGCGCAGTATTATCGTCGGACGCCGCTTCGCCTCCATGGCTGATTTCCTGCGCGTCACCATCGGCACGCAACCAGAAACCGAAGCGTTCCTGGCCGCTCTCCGCGAAATCGCTCCCGCCAACGCAACTCGCGCAGCCGCGTAACCAATAGAAAATCCCAAACAAAAACACCGCATACAATCAACAGCACACGCATCCAAAAAATCAAAAGGCTCTGCCCAGCGTTTTCACGCGAGGAAGAGCCTTTGAAGATGGATATCCCTTTTTTCCGGACTCGCTCCCCGCCTCGCCCTCCGATCAAGCTCGCCAATCGGAGTTCGAACTGCCGGGAACTTCGCTCGGCCGAGTTCAAACCATCCCTAAAAAAGACGCGCTTCTTACGGCGCCGCGATACTCTGTGGCCCGACCGATCGCCGCTGCTGGAAACATTCGCGGCAATATACCGGACGTCCTTGTGTAGGCTTGAACGGTACGGTTGTTTCTTTCCCGCATTGTGAGCACACCGTCTTGGTTTCGACACGTTGCACGCTGCCGGAACCTGCCGTGGTGCCCGCCGAGCGATTGGCTTTGCACGCCTTGCACCGCTTGGGCTCATTCTTGAAACCCTTGTCGGCGAAAAACATTTGCTCGCCGGCGGTGAAAACGAACTCAGCCGAACATTCAGCGCACTTCAAAACCCTGTCATGGTATTCCATACGCTGCTCCAAAGCCTTGCTGGAACAGGAGTAGCAGCGGAACGGTCCTAACCGGAAGAATGCGGGGGCGTGCCCGGAAAATTCACGCTTCCCTCACCCCACCGGCCGAACCATTTGAATGGACCCCGGTTATATGGTCGCCTAGTCTTGCTCACGCCGTTGCTTTTTTCGGAGACGCTTACGCGAGAGGGCCTCTTTGGCACGGCGCCTTTCACCTGGTTTCATGTAGTAGCTGTGCTTTTTAATCTCTTTGATGATGTCTTCCGACTGCACCTTTCTCTTGAAGCGTCGGAGTGCATTCTCCAGAGATTCTCCCTCTTGAATGACAACTTCTGCCACGCGCATTCACCCCCGTTCCCCGTTGAATTGTTGAGTTGCACTGTGTGGGTTACCACCAGTGTAGCCGGTTCACACCCGAATCGGCAATTGCCAAGTTCTTCTATCGCCCGCTACCCCGTAAGTCAAGGGGTAAATTGCCAAAGCGCCAAAAACCGCCATCTGTAACTCTCTAGTTATCATCATGGCTGGTTATGACTTCCAGCTTAAGCCGCGAACGCAATTGCCGTTTTACGCCCGCCGCTTATCCGCTGAACTGTCCCACGCGCCCTTTCGGCGCGCTCGCACTTGCTGTTAGAATGTCCCTCGCCAGCCCTGCACTTTCGGGAGGATCGCCTCCATGCCTCTGATGCGCAACGCACTTGCGGTCCTGCTGGCCGGTGGCCAGGGCGAACGTCTTTGGCCCCTCACCCGCGATCGCGCCAAACCCGCCGTTCCCTTCGGCGGCATCTACCGCATCGTTGATGTCACGCTCTCGAATTGCCTGAATAGCGATCTGCGCCGCGTCTTCGTCCTCACCCAGTACAAAGCTCTCAGCCTCAATCGCCACGTGCGCCGCGGCTGGTCACTCCTCATGGGTCACGGCGATTTCATCGAAGTTCTCACTCCGCAAATGCGCGTCTCGCAGCACTGGTACCAAGGCACCGCCGACGCCGTATATCAGAACATCTATTCCATTGGCTCCGAGCAATCCAATTTCGTCTTCATTCTTTCCGGCGACCATATTTACAAAATGAATTATCAGAAGATGCTCGAGCAGCACGTCGAAGCTGGCGCCGACGTCACCGTCGCCACCTTTGAAGTCGATCCCCAGGAAGCCGCCGGCAGTTTCGGCGTGCTCGAGACCGACCGAGACTGGCGCATCATCGGCTTCGAGGAAAAGCCTACCGAGCCCAAGCGCTCCCGCATCCATCCGGACAAAGTGAACGCCTCAATGGGCGTGTATCTCTTCAATACGCAACTTCTGGTTCCCGTGCTCATCGCCGACGCCGAAGATCCCAGTTCCAAACACGACTTCGGCAAAGACATCATTCCGCGCATCATCGAAAAGCACCGCGTCTTCGCCTACAATTTTCGCGACGAAAATAAAAAAGAGGAATCCTACTGGCGTGATGTCGGCACCGTCGAGGCCTACCACGAAGCCAACATGGACCTGGTTTCCGTTTCGCCGGTCTTTAACCTCTACGACAAAAGCTGGCCGCTACACACCTGGCAGCAACAATACCCTCCCGCCAAATTCGTTTTTGCCGATCCCTCGCGCATGGGCGTCGCGCTCGATTCCATCGTCGGCTCAGGCTCCATCGTTTCCGGCGGACGCGTCACCAAATCCGTTCTCGGCCTCGACGTGCGGGTCAATAGCTACAGCGAAGTGGATCAGTGCATCATCTTCAATCACGTCATTGTCGGCCGCAGCTGCCGCATTCGTCGTGCCATTATTGACCGCCACGTAAGCCTGCCCGAAGGCACGGTAATCGGCTACGACACCGAAGCCGACCGCGCGCGTTACTCCGTAACTGAACACGGCGTAGTAGTAGTAGTCCGCCCCGAATCCATGATCGAAGAGCCCGAATAGCCGCGACTTTTTCTCGGCGGTAGTCACGGCATGCCGTGCCCGCGATAAATACTAGCGTGGACCAACATGCTGGGTGGGGCGCTGCTTGCTGCGCCCCAGCTTGCCACGCTGTCAGCCCCGCCCGCACTTGATTAGCGGCCCGTAGCTCACAGGCCCGCTTCTCATGGCACCGCCCAAATATTCCGTAGAGGCGGGTCTCAGACCCGCCCCGCTTTTCAGCGCGCCGCACCAACGGCGGAACCCCCACCTGTCAACGCAAAGTAGAAATGTCCGGGTTTTTGCCAGATAGAAATGTCCGCTTCCATGGTTTTCTCCAAGGGTGATTTGCAGGCACATGGTATTTGGGTGTGATTTTGTTTTTGGGTCTTGGTGGCTGTTCCGCAAGTCCTGGAGGCCGTAGGCCGGAAGGACTTGCGGTCGCTCGCGCCGGTTCTGGGCAGGAGCGCAGGTGCAGATAGCGCCCTCGATAGCGCATCCAGTGGCTTCCATCCAACCGCCGTTCGATCTCGACCGCAGCTCCACGCAGTCCCGCACAAACTTCCTCCCGCACTACCCCCAGCGATTTCCGTCCCAGCTGACGGTGTGGTCCTGAGCCACTCTGCGGGCCACGCGCACACTCAAGATTTCTTCCAGGCGTTGGTCGTGCCCCAGGCGTCGATGGGCATTGCGTGCATTCCGCGGTGCTACGGTAAAACGCTGCTCCCATTCGGGGAAAAAGCGCATCTCCAAGAAGTGATTCGCTGTCTCGATGCTGTCGATTCCCGCCAACCGCATCTCCTTCACCAGACGATCCTGAAGAGTTTCAAACAGTCTCTCGATACGCCCTTTCGCTTGCCGACTGTGGGCCGCGATCCATTCAATCCCCAGTTCGTGCAACGCTCGTCCGAACTGCGTGCGCAACGGATCTCCCCGCAGTTGTTCGGGAAGCGGCTGCGGACCGGCCGTGCCAAAGATGCTGTTTTTATCGGTGTACTGGGCCAAGGGACGTCCGTAGCGCCGTACCCATCCGCCCAACGTTCGTAGGTTCTCTTCCGTGGTGTCGTGCGCGGTGAACCGTCCCCAGATGCGACTGGTGGCATCATCGATCAGGGCGATCAGATGGCAGGCCGGACCGCGCTCCTCCAGCCAGCGGAACGGAGAGCTGTCCTGCATCACCAACTCACCGAAGCAGGCTCGGCGCTCCCGCCATACGTGGATCGTTTTCACGCGCTGGGAACGCGGCCGCCACAAGGCTGCCTGAGTCATCCACTTCCGTAGCGTTTCCCGGCTCACCGAAAAACCCTCCTGGGCCAGGTGTTCAGCGGCCAGTGTGGGCCCGAAATCCGCATAACACTGGCGCAGGCGCGCCAGAATCTTCTGCTCGAACCGGGTCGCCAGCTTGCGGTTCGATGGCCGGCCTCGCAGTCCGTGAACCAGGGAGCGATCTCCGCGCTCGCGCAGGCGCAGCAGCATCCGCCGCACGTGGCGGTCGCTTACTTTCAACCGCTCGGCCGCTGCTACCTGCGTCAACTGCTTCTGCTGTACCTCGTGCAACACTTTCAATCGGTCCCGTTCTCGTTGGCTCAAAGTGATTCGCTCCGTTTCCATGGGGGCCTCGGCCATCCATGAAAGCGGACATTTCTACTTTGCACAAACCGGACATTCTCATTTTGCGGCGACACGGCGGAACCCCCACCTTGTACCACCCACCCAGAAACGTTTACGATGTTCGTCGCACAAATAACGATCAATTCTCAGGAGCCTCATGTCCACGAAAATCGTCAGAGTCCACGGCCGCGAAATTATCGATTCCCGCGGCAATCCCACGGTTGAAGCCGACGTCCACGTCGAAGGCGGCGCCGTCGGCCGCGCGGCCGTTCCTTCCGGCGCGTCCACCGGTGAGCTCGAAGCCAACGAACTCCGCGACGGCGACAAATCGCGCTATCTCGGCAAAGGCGTGCTGAAGGCCGTCCACCACGTAAATGGCGCCATCGCCAAAGCCGTCACTGGACTCGATGCCGCCGAACAGCACACGCTCGACCGCAAAATGATCGACGCCGACGCCACTCCCAACAAATCCAATTTCGGCGCGAACGCCATCCTCGCCGTTTCCATGGCCGCCGCCCGCGCCGCCGCTGCTCAGCTCGGCGAGCCGCTCTACCAATATCTCGCGCGCTATTCCAGCGACAGATCCGCGAACACGCTCCCCGTGCCCATGATGAACATCGTGAACGGCGGCGCGCACGCCGATAATTCCGTGGACGTGCAGGAATTCATGGTCATGCCCGTCGGCGCGCCGAATTTCCGCGAAGCGCTGCGCTGGGGGGTCGAAGTTTTTCATCACTTGAAATCAGTGTTAAAGAAGAACGGCTACTCCACGGCCGTCGGCGATGAAGGCGGCTTCGCGCCCAACCTGCAATCCAATGAAGAAGCTCTCGAGCGCGTCATAGAAGCCATCACCGCCGCAGGCTACAAGCCCGGCGAACAGATCGCCATCGCGATTGACCCCGCATCCAGCGAATTCTACGACCGAGCCACAAAAAAATACGTCTTCAAGAAGTCCGACAAATCCGAGCGCAGCCCCGCGGAGATGGTGAGATTTTGGGAAACCTGGGCGGCCAAATATCCCATCGTCTCCATCGAAGACGGCCTCTCCGAAGACGATTGGGACGGATGGAAAATAATCACGCGCGACCTCGGCAAGAAAATCCAGCTAGTCGGCGACGATGTTTTCGTCACCAACCCGAAAATTTTCGCCCGCGGCATTTCCGAAGGCATCGGCAATGCCATCCTGATCAAGCTCAATCAAATCGGCACCGTGAGTGAAACCATCGAAGCCGTCGAGATGGCGCGCAAAGCAAACTACGCCGCCATCGTCTCCCATCGCAGCGGCGAAACCGAGGACACCTTCCTAGCCGATTTCGTCGTCGCCATGGGCACCGGCCAAATCAAAACCGGCTCCGCCTCCCGCACCGACCGCATCGCCAAATACAACCAACTCCTCCGCATCGAAGAAGCCCTGGGCAAAGCAGCCCGCTTCCCCGGCCGTAGCGCATTGCGTCCGTAGCCGCCTTCGAGCCTGCGGTTGCCGTTGAATTTGCCGTTGAACGTGTAGCGGCCGGTCTGTCCCGCGACTTTCGGGACAGACCGGGCACTTCAGCACGAGCACGGACCATCGGGCCAAATGGAATACCGTTCCACAATACGGTATTCTGGCCCGCGCCATGACCCAACACAATAAACGCCCGAAACCAATCGTACTGACCGTCCTCGACGGCTGGGGCTATCGCGCCGAAACCAAAGGCAACGCCATCGCCCTGGCGCGCAAACCAAATTACGATCGCCTGCTCAAAGAATTTCCCAACACGCTGATCCACACCTCCGGCCCCGCCGTCGGCTTGCCCGAAGGACAAATGGGCAACAGCGAAGTCGGCCATCTGAATATCGGCGCCGGCCGCATCGTGCACATGGACATCACGCGCATCGACCAACTCATCGCCAGCGGCGAATTCTCGCGCCAACCGCTGCTGCTCGAAGCCATGGAACGCGGCCGCGCGCATCAGCTGCACCTGCTCGGCCTCCTCAGCGACGGCGGCGTGCACTCGCACATCGAGCATCTCTACGCGCTGCTGCGCATGGCCCGAGAACATAAAGTCAAGCGCGTTTTCGTCCACTGCTTCATGGATGGCCGCGACACGCCGCCCAACAGCGGCATCGATTTCCTGCGCGCCCTCGAACAGAAAATGCGCGAATTCGGCGTCGGCCAAATCGCCACCGTCATCGGCCGCTACTACGCCATGGACCGCGACAATCGCTGGGAGCGCATCGAGCACGCCTATCGCGCGATGGTCCACGGCGAAGCCGAAGCAAAGTTCCCCGACCCCGTCGCCGCCATTCGCGCGAGCTACGAACAGGCGTCACCGACGAATTCGTAGTGCCCATCGTGATCACCACCGAACCAGCCACGGGGAAACTCGCAGTCCCGCGCGGCGTAATTCGCGACGACGACGCCGTGATTTTCTTCAATTTCCGCGCCGACCGCGCCCGCCAAATGACGCGCGCCCTCGTCGAGCCCGGCTTCAAGGAATTCGCCGACCCCGCGCGCCCGAAAAATCTTTTCTTCGTCGCCATGACGCAGTACGACAAGGCCTGGCCCTGGCTGCGCTACCTGATCGCCCCCGAAAAACTCGAACAAATCCTCGCCAATGTTTTTGCCGAGCAGGACTACAAAAATCTGCGCGTCGCCGAAACCGAAAAATACGCGCACGTCACTTATTTCTTCAATGGCGGAGTGGAAAAACCGTTCCCCGGGGAAGAACGCATGGTAGTCCCGTCGCAAAAAGTGCCCACCTACGATCTAAAGCCCGAAATGTCCGCCGCAGGCATCGCCGACACCGTAATCCACGCCATCGAAAAAGGAGATTTCGACGCCATCATCATGAATTTCGCCAACGCCGACATGGTTGGCCATTCCGGTAAGCTCGAAGCCACCATCAAAGCCGTCGAAACCGTGGACGAGTGCCTAGGCCGCATCTTCCAGTCCCTCAAACCGCGCGGCGGCGCCTGGATCATCACCGCCGACCACGGCAACGCCGAAACCATGATCGACCCCGTCACCGGCGGCGCGCATACCTATCACACCACCAATCCCGTCCCATTCATCCTGCTCACGGAAAACGGCCGCACACAATTAGCTCCCGGCGGCTCCCTGCGCGACATCGCCCCCACGCTCCTAGGCGTCCTGGAAGTCCCCGAGCCACCAGAAATGTCCGGCCGCGACCTCCGCATCTCGCAGAAATGATCGGCGCGAAAAATACGTCGTCTCGCAATTCGCGAACCAGCTCGACATTATACGCATCAAATCAATAAATTCCCCGTGTCATCCCGAACGAAGCCCCGCGCTTTTTCTCTCCCGCCGAACTTTGGCGGGCGCGGGACGCAGAGAGGGATCTGTCTGTTACTACCCCACTACGTCAGGTCTGTTGCGTGCAGCGTGGTGAACCGCGAGGATTTCGAGCCGCTCTCGAACGATTCGATAGGGAATGATGTACGGCGTGCCGGGGACAATCAACTCGCGCGTTTCAGGCTCGCGACCAGGCCGGCCAAGGTAGGGATGCTGCACAAGCCGTTCCACAAACGTGAGAATTTTCCGAGTTAATTTTCGTGCAGCCTCGGGTTTGTCCAGTGCGATGAACCGCTGAAGTTCAATGAGTTGGGAAATCGCATTCTCAGTCCAAATTACCTGCATGATGGCGGAGGGAGCGTCCGTCGTGTGCCCCAAGAGCGCAGCCAGCGTGCGACTTTCTCATGGGACACAACCCGCCCAGCACGCGCATCCTCAATTCCCTTGCGGATCGACGCAACCTGCCATTCCTGCTCTTCGACATAAACTTCCAAAGCTTGCGCCGCAACCCACGAGCGGCTGCGGGCCGTGGCATCAGCAAGTTTATTAAGCCTATTTTTCAACTTGGTCGGAATTCGAACCGTCACAGTGGTCGTACTGCTCATGGGGTGCTCCTGTTGTGTACATTGTAGCACAAACCAGCACAGCGCAGGGCGTATGCCGCTCAGTTGCCCGTCGTCGGCTTCGGCGAGGTATACCACTCCCGCGCATTCACCACGATCTTCTTCTTGTGCCCCTTCTTGTCCAAAGTCATAAACGGATTACCGTCGTTATCCAATACTTCCACCTTCAGCTTGTGCACCCTCCCATCTGGCGGGGTCGAAGGCGTAAACCCAATCGTGTACTGATTGCGCAGAAAAATCGCCACGGAATTAAAAATATCGTTCATCTCCCCTTCAAACCGGGGAAACCAAGCCCACCCGCCCGTCATCTCCGCAAAAGTCTTCAACTGGTTCTCCGCCTGCAAATAATTCACGCTAGCGAATTCCGGTCCAGTCATGCTGCGCTCGTGAATTCCCATAGCATCCAAAGCCCCGCCCATCCCCACGCAGAAAATCGTCACGTCCGTTTCCTTCAGCGGCTTAAAAGTCTGGTCCAAAGTGTGTTTGCTGAAAGTGTCGTAACCGGAAGCGATAATTAAAATCGATCTCTTCCCTTTCACATCGCGCAACTGGTCCAAAGTTTCCAGCGTCGCATCAAACAAATTCGCCTCGCTGAAATCCGGAAAATAAAGTTGCGCCACTTCCTGCGCCACCGCTTTCTTATCCTGTGTGAAGTCAGACACCATGGTCGTCTTCAAATCGAAAGTCTTGAACGCCACCCAGTCCTTCTGGTTCAAATGATCCAGAAAGTTATACGCCCACATCTTTCCGCGATACCCAAAGTAACTTCCCATCCGCCGGCTGAATTCCATCAACACCACAATCGTGATCGGTGCTTCACTCGCTCCAAAATTGCTGATCTGCTGCGGTTGATTTTCATCTAACACGCGGAAATTCTGCTTCTGCAGGCCGGTGATAATGTTCCCTTCGAAATCGGTCACCACCGCGTCAATATTCACCACGTTCGATTGCACCGTGATCGCCACCTGCGGCGCTTGCGACTGCGGTTTCCCCGCTTGCGACGGCTGCTGCTGGCCGCTCGGCTGTTTCGGCGCCGCGCCAGGCTGTTGCGCCGGCGCCGGCGTCACCGGCCCTTCCTGCTGTCGCGCGTAAGACGTCAACGTCCCCGGCGGCACACCCAGCGCCACAATTAAAATTCCCAACAGCGCCACTCGCATCCATTTCTTCAATTTCGTGCTCCCCTCGTTTCGCAACCCGCCCACACGCATCCGTGCGCCAACTAAGATGCGTCCGTGCGCCTTTTGGGATGGACCGCCATCTCCACCCATTCAACCAAGATTGCTGTTCAGAAAACGCTCCGATTCTCGCCGCCGGAACCGCATCCGCCAGCATGATAGTATGAATTGGTCTATCGCTCTGCGATTGAATTTCACTTTCTGGGGGGAAATCAAGGATGGCGCGTGCGCGCGTTCCGCTTCCGATTCTTGTCCTTATAGCATTCCTTTTCACCGTTACAGCTGGTCAAGCACAGTCCGTTCCGACATCGCCGCAATACCCGTCCACGGCGAATCCGTCGCTTTCCCAGATTCAGATTGACGCACTGGGCTGGCTGCAAGGCCTGCTGCGCATAGACACCACCAACCCTCCAGGCAACGAACTGGTAGCCGCAAAATACATCGCTGCCATTCTCACAAAAGAAGGCATCCCCTCTGAAATTTTCGAAAGCACTCCCGGCCGCGGATTCATCGTCGCTCGCCTCTCCTCCGGCTCCCTGCCGGATTCTTCGCGCGCACTGCTATTGATGGCTCATCTCGACGTAGTCGGCGTGGATAAATCCAAATGGACCGAAGATCCTTTCGCCGCAACCATAAAAGACGGCTACCTCTACGGCCGCGGCGCCATCGACGACAAAGGCATGCTCGCCGCGAATCTCGCCGTCTTCATCGAACTGAAGCGCTCCGGCGCACACCTGAATCGCGACGTGATCTTTCTCGCGGAAGGTGACGAAGAAGCCTATGGCACAACCGGCATGTTATTTGCCGTTGATAAACACTGGGACAAAATCGCAGCCGGCTACGCCATCAACGAAGGCGGCGGCGTTTTCCTGAAAGGCGGCAAGCCGCAATACATCGGCGTGCAAGTCAGCGAAAAAATTCCCGCGAATGTCGACGTCATCGCCAAAGGCGTATCCGGACATGCATCCATGCCCCGCAAAGACAATCCCGTCCTCCATCTTGCCGCCGCGATCGACAAAATCGGAAACTACGAAGCCCCGGTGCAATTTAATTCCGTCACCCGCGCCTATTTCCAGGCGCTCGCCCCGCTCCAGGATGAAGAAACCGCCAAATGGATGCGCTCGCTAGACACGTCCGATCGCGGTGAGCATGCCGCCCGCGTAATTTCCAATCAGAGTCCCGTGTGGAATGCGATGCTGCACGACACCGCCACTCCGACCATGTTGCGCGCCGGCATTCGCGCCAACGTGATTCCTTCGGAGGCGCGCGCCACCATCAACGTCCGCCTGCTCCCGGGCAACCAGCTCGCTCCGCTCCTCGCAAAGCTGCAGCAATTAGTAAGCGATCCCGCGATCCAGTTCGAGCCGCAGCTGCCCCTGTCCGAAACAGCTCCGTCCTCCTCACTCACATCCGATTTTTACAACACCATCACGAGTGTCAGCGCCAAAAGCTATCCCGGCGCGCCTGTCGTTCCGCTCATGTCCACCTACTTCACGGATTCCACTCCGCTGCGCCTGCGCAACGTGCAGGCCTACGGCTTGATTCCCTTCCCGCTCAACGACGATGATATGTCCCGTTTTCACGCTGACAACGAACGTATCCCACTCGATTCTTTTCACAAGGGCATTGAATTTCTCTTCGCAATCGTAAATGATTTCTCGGTGACCAAATAATCATGATAAATCCTCGCAGAGCAAAAATAGTCTGTACCCTCGGCCCCGCCAGCTCCTCGTACAACATGATCGAGAAACTGGTGCATGCCGGAATGGACGTCGCCCGCTTGAATTTTTCTCACGGCACGCACGAAGACCGCGCCCGCATGGTCGCGGCCGTGCGCCGTGCTTCCGCCCTACACGAGAAACCGATCGGCATTCTCGCCGATTTGCAGGGACCAAAAATCCGCACCGGCAAGCTCGTCGGCGGCAAACCCGTGCGCCTGCGCTTCGGCCAGCGCTTCACCATCACCACGCGGAATATTCTCGGAACCGAAGAAGGCGTCAGCACCACCTTCCGCGCGCTGCCCGAAGCCGTGCACAAGGGCGACCGCGTGCTGCTCAACGACGGCGAAGTCGCCCTGCGCGTCATTTCCGTGCACGGGCAGGACGTGATCACCCAGGTCGAAAACGGCGGCGACATCGGCGAACACAAAGGCATCAATCTTCCGGGCGTCAAACTCAAAATTCCCTCGATGACTCCGAAAGACCGCAAGGATCTGGTCTCGGCCATGGCCATCGGCGCCGATTATTTGGCGATCAGCTTCGTGCGCACCGCCGCAGACGTGCGCGCCGCCAAGCAAGCCATCGCCCGCACCGGAAAAGATACGCCGGTAATCTCCAAACTCGAAAAACCGGAAGCCATAGACAATCTCGACGAAATTCTGGCGATCTCCGATGGGGTGATGGTCGCGCGTGGCGATCTGGGCGTCGAAATGAGCCCCGAAAAAGTTCCCGTCGTGCAAAAGCAAATCATCCTGAAAGCTCGCAACGCGCTGATCCCGGTGATCACCGCCACCCAAATGCTCGATTCCATGCAAAAAAATCCGCGCCCCACGCGCGCCGAAGCCTCAGACGTCGCCAACGCCATCTTCGACGGCAGCGACGCGCTGATGCTTTCGGGCGAGAGCGCCGCAGGCCTCTATCCGCTGGAATCCGTGATGATGATGGACCGCATCATCCGCGAAGCCGAAGCCAGCGTCACGCAACTGCCGCGCCCCGCGCGTTCCGGCAATCTGCAAATCAATGAGGTCATCGCCGAAGCCATCTGCCACGCCGCCGAAGAACTCCACCTGAAGGTAGTGGCCGTGTTTACCGAAAAGGGTTCGTCCGCCGGGCTCGTTTCGAAGTATCGCCCCCGCGCACCGATTGTGGCTTTTTCGCCAGTCCAGCAAACACGCCGCCGTCTTTCGCTCTATTGGGGCGTCCTCCCGCGCAGCATGGGCAGCGTCCACGACATCGACAAGCTAGCCGCCACCGCCGAAAAACGCCTCCTCGAAGAAAAACTGGTCAAGCGCGGCGATATAATCGGCGTAGTAGCCGGCACCCCCATCGGCACCACAGGCTCGACAAATCTAATGCGCCTACTCCGCATCGGCGGCTAACCCCGCCGGTTTTCGTGAATCGTGCCACAGTACGATTGCCTCTGCCGTTGTTTTTGAATTTGTAGCGGCCGCTGCGTCCCGCGCATTTCGGGACGCAGCGGGCAGCCTTTTCCGTGAGTGACGTTCGATGTTGAATTTGTACCGGCTGTCCTTCACGCAGCCGATTTTGCCGCAGTTTTTCTCTGCGCCCTCTGCGTCTCTGCGGTGAATCCATTGCCTTTCTCCGATTTACCCCCGCCTTTCCTCTGTCCCCCCTGTGTTAAATCTCTTGACGTCCGCAAACACACCAACACACCCGCACGAAGCACTTCGATGATTTCCCGCATCCGGACGGATGCAGTCCCACCGAAAATCCTAATTCACCCAATTATCCGGATTCGAAGGCGGCTTATCCTGATGATCCCGCACATAAACCTCAAACTTCTTCTTCAACCTTCTCCGCTTCCAATCCGAAAAATAATTCCGCACGCTATACCCATAAGACCCGCGCCGCAAATAAATGTACCCCACCAACATCCCGCCCAGATGGCACACATGGCTAACGTTGTCGCCGCCCGACCCAATCGTCCCGAAAAACTCGATCGCGCCCATCACAATCACAAACACGCGCATCGACACCGTCACCGGCAGTGGAAAAACCCACACCTGCCGCTGCGGCATGATCACCGCCACAGCCAGCAACACGCCATAAATCGCACCCGAAGCTCCGATCGTGGGAATCCTCGCGCTGCCCAGTCCGTGCGGATCCATGATCGTCTTCACGATCACGTTGATCACCCCCGCGCCCACGCCGCAAATAAAAAAGTACGTGTAAAACTTGCGGCTGCCCCACGCCCGCTCCAAATCCGCGCCGAACATGCACAGGTACAGCAGATTAAATAGGATGTGCCAGATGCCGCCATGCAGGAAAATATAAGTGAAGAGCTGCCAGACAAAACCGTGGGTTGCCGCTTGCGGGACCAGACCAAACCAAGCCAGCCAGAAATTCCATCCGGCCATTCCAAACAGCAGTTGCGAAAGCTCCTGTGCCAAAAATACGCTAACGCAAGCAATGCAAATCGTCTTGATCGCCGGCGGGAAGTAACTCCCGATGTCGAACATGTACCCGCCGCCGCCGCGCGATATAGATCTCACAGTACCCAAGTCTAAACGCCGCCAGCGCCGGAGTCAAAGCCGCGCCGCGAACGACAATCAAATCGTCGCGCCGCGCAGGCTTGCTTCCCGATCAAGCAACTTCCGCCTGGTGCTGGTAGTTCGGATCTAGCTCGGCTACGATTCCTTCTCCCTGTAAGTAGACGAAATATTCTCCACCGGAGATCACCGCCAGGCGGCCCATTCGACGTTTCGCTTCCACCAGACCCTCGACCGTGGTAATCCAAAGTGTGTTCCCGTTTGGCAGTCTCTTGAATATGTCGAATCTGTTATTCATCGTCGCCTCCTCGTGCTCTCCGAAGAGAATTCCGAACCAAGAACCCGCATTTCAATCCCCGTTTGGGACCTGAAAGGATTACTCCCATTCAGTCAATGACTTCGGACTCGAAGATCGCTTCACATCACACTTGCGCGGTATGAATCCGCCGGGTATTTTCTTCGGTAACACGAGCAAAATATTCCACCCGCGGCCCTGGCGTCCATAAGGTAAGTTCCGCATGCCTCTAAAGACTTTGCGGTATCGCCACTATTCAGCGCGCCGCGTACCATTTCACCTGTGACAAGTTCTCTTACGAGGTGAAGCCGATGCACATTTCTCATATACGCCGCGCGCTTAAGTCGCTCGGACTTTCGAGTCTGTTCGCTCTAGCCACAATCCTGGTCGTGATTCCGGCCACGTCTTCCACCGCTTCAGCGCAGGTGGTTCTCTCTGTCACAGTGGCCCCACCCGTTCTCCCCGTTTACACACAGCCCGTTTGCCCCGGCGACGGCTACATCTGGACGCCCGGCTACTGGAGCTACAGTGACGACGGCGGATATTTCTGGGTTCCGGGCACGTGGGTTGAGCCGCCCACAGTTGGTCTGCTCTGGACGCCCGGCTACTGGGGCTGGTCAGGCGGCGCCTATCTTTGGAACGCCGGCTACTGGGGTCCCGAAGTCGGCTTCTACGGCGGTATCAACTATGGTTTCGGCTACGTCGGCACCGGCTACTACGGCGGGCGCTGGGACAACGGCCACTTCTTCTACAACTCCCGCGTGAATAACGTGAATGTGAACATCGTCCATAACGTCTATCAGAAGACCGTCGTCGTGCACGACTCGCACGTCAGCTTTAACGGTGGCCGTGGCGGCGTCAGCGCGCGCCCGACTGCCGCGCAAGAAAGGTTCGCTCACGAGCAACACACCGCGCCTACCGCGGTTCAAGAGCAGCATGTCACCGCAGCTCGCTCCGACCGCAGTCAGTTCGCTTCCGTAAACCACGGACGCCCGGCGGTCGAAGCCACCGCAAGGCCCGGCGAGTTCAAAGGTCCCGGCGTAGTGCAGGCCAAAGCGTCAGCGTCCGACCGCATTGGCACTTCGCGCACGGAAACCAGATCCGAAGCGAAGCCGCGCACGGAAAGCTCGGCACGCACCGAAACCAAACCACGGACCGAGCCGAAAACGGAAGCCACGCCGCGCACGGAATCAAAGCCTGCGACGACGCATGAACCGAAGACCGAGGCCAAGCCTAGGACCGAGTCGAAGCCCGCGACAACGCGCGAGCCGAAAACCGAGACCAAACCCAAGACGGAATCAAAGCCCGCAGCGACACATGAACCGAAGGCTGAGGCCAAGCCGAAAGCGGAACCGAAACCAGAGGCAACTCACGAAGCAAAGCCCGAAGCCAGGCCCAAGACAGAATCAAAGCCGGCCGTGACGCATGAACCGAAAGCCGAGGCCAAGCCGAAAGCGGAGCCCAAGCCAGCGGCCACGCATGAGTCAAAGCCGGCGGCAACACATGAATCAAAGCCAGCAGCGACGCATGAACCCAAGGCTGAACCCAAACCCGAGGCCAAGCCGCAATCGCAGCCGAAGCCAGCGGCCACGCACGAATCAAAACCGCCGGCGCAGCACGAATCGGCGCCCGCGCACGAGGAAAAACCAAAGAAGAACTAACAACGCACGGCACAAACCGGGGCGAGCGCGCGACGTCGCTACGCTTGCCCCGCTAACTCTGCCCTAGTTTTTTCCGCGCGGAAATGAATAGCGAAATCGCCAGCAGGGCAAAGAGCAGCACGCCTGCTCCCGGCGCTTTGCTAAGCGCCGGAAATTTTTCGCCTAGCGTGAACATTTTTTCCGGCCAGGGCAAACGCAGCACTACGCCCAGCAAATGCGGCACGTGCTTGCTGAGCTCCGGGTCCTGCAGCAAATTCAGGACGATCGCCAGCAGCCCAAACACGCCGCCCGCCGCGATCAATCCGCTGGCATAGAGCGATCCCGGACTTACTTCGCTCTCCGCGTCGCTCTTTTTCTCCAGGCCCTGCTCGGCCAGCCAGCGCACCAGGCCGCCGGCGAACATCGCCATCGTCGTGGCAATCGATAAATACGAGCCCACGGCGAACGGCAGCGAGCGCACACCCAACAGCTCCACCGCGATCACCAAAAACACGCCCAGAAACACCAGCCGCCACGGGAGGCGCTGATTCAAAATCCCGCTGATCACCGTTGCCATCAGACGAGCCTGCGGCGCCGCCGCCTGATCGCTGCCAATTCCCTGCACCCACTGCACTTCAATCTGCCGCGTTCCTGGATCGTACAAATATTTCCCGTCCGGCACTTCGTGCGAGCCCAGCGCATTCACCAGCGTGTAAGTTTTCCCGTTGTACGAATAGCCGCGCTCCTGCACATCCACGCCCGGCTGCAGATGATCGATGTCCAAGGCGATTTGCACAGGTTTGTATTGCGCAAGGCCGATGTTCATCAGGATCAGCGTGCCGCCAATCGCAAAAGACGAAACCATCACGCCGATCACGAGCGCCACTTGCTGCCAATAAGGTGTGGCGCCCACCAGGTAACCCGTCTTCAAGTCCTGCGAAGTGGCGCCGGCAATCGCCGAAGCAATGCACACCACGCCGCCAATCGTAAGCGCCAGCACCTGATAAGGCGTCGAAGTCCAGTGAATCACCAGAAACACCGCGCAAGTGGCCATCAAAGTCGCAATCGTCATCCCGCTGATCGGATTCGACGAATTTCCGATCAATCCGCTGATGCGCGACGCCACCGTCACAAACAAAAAACCAAACACCACCACAAACAGCGCCGCGAGCAAGTCCGAAAACCCGCTGGTCATCGCTCCCGGAATCGGCTTGAATTTCAGCAGCGCCCACATCATGGCTACGATCACCGCCGATCCGATCAGCACCACGCGCATGGACATATCGCGTTCCGTGCGGTCGACAGCCGCCACCGAAGCCGCCGCTTGCTTCGCGCGAATATCCTTGATCCCCGCCTTCAGTGCCGAAAATATTGTCGGTAAAGTCTTGATCAACGTGATCAGCCCGGAAGCAGCCACCGCGCCCGCGCCGATCGAACGAATGTAGCTGCTATAAAGTTGATCGGGGCTCATCTGCCCGATGGGAATCGTCGAGGGATACAGCGCCACGTTACCCGAGAGCGACCCGAAAAATTTGATCGCCGGCATCACCACCAGCCAGGAAATCACGCCGCCCGCAAACAACGTTCCGGAAACGCGCGGCCCGATGATGTAACCCACTCCCAGATATTCCGACGTGATATTCGCGCGGAACGAAGAGCCCGGCAGCCATTTCGGCTGATAGTCCGGCTGCGAAGGCCACATGTGTAGCGTGTTCATCGCAAAGGTGTAGATGCCGCCGAGGCCCAGTCCCCAGAACACGCGGCCGGCAAACGATCCGCCGCGCTCCCCCGCCACCAGCACGTCCGCGCAAGCCGTGCCTTCGGGAAACGTCAAGTTGCCGTGCTCTTTCACGATCAGCTGCAGCCGCAGCGGAATCATGAACAGCACGCCGAGCCATCCGCCCATCAGCGCCAGAAAAAATATGCGCCAGTATTCGGCGTTCAGAGAAAATCCCAGGAAGATCAGCGCCGGCATGGAAAAAATCACGCCCGCCGCGGCGGATTCGCCCGCCGACCCGGTGGTCTGCACGATATTGTTTTCCAGAATTGTGGAACGCCCGAACGCGCGCAGGATGCTGATCGAAAGCACCGCAATCGGTATCGAGGCCGACACCGTCAACCCGGCGCGCAGCCCCACGTACACCGAAACCGCCCCGAACAGCACGCCAAACAGCGACCCCAATATCACCGCGCGCAAACTGAATTCCGCTACGCTCTCCTCCGCCTCCACATAAGGATGAAACTCCGCCGGCGGTGCCGTCGAACTCCACTGTTTCGTCGCCATCAAGCCCCCGTGGCCATCGCACTGGTGTCATTCCGCGCCCACCAGCCAATTTGGCCCCACGCCGCCGGGCAAGTTAGCACCACCAGCAAACCCAAGCAAGCCGCATTATCTCAATCGAATACACACCTGTTCCCCAGCACCGTGTTGTACCTCGATGATAATGTCCCCTTTTGCCCTCGATAGAAATGTCCCCTTAAATGGATCTCCGAAAGGAGATCCGATTGGGGCGGACAGAGATGAGCACGAGGGAATTGGCACGGGTGGAAGTTCTTGCGCGGATTCGCAGCAAGCAACTGCGGATCATGGATGCGAGCCAGCTGCTGGGTGTGAGTTACCGGCAGGCGAAGCGGTTGTGGAGGCGCTATCGGGAAGAAGGAGCGGCCGGTCTGAAGCACCGCAACGCAGGACGGCGCTCGAACCACGCACGAGAGTCGAAGTTTCGGAAGAAGGTGCTGCAGTTGGTGCGGGAGAAGTACGGCGGGGCGGTGGGCGAGCGATTCGGGCCGACGCTGGCTGCGGAACACCTAGCTTCGGAGGACGGGCTGAAGACCGATGCGGAGACGTTGCGACGCTGGATGCTGGCGGAAGGATTGTGGAGTCGGGAGCGGAGGAGGAGGAGACACCGTCGTCGGCGCGAGCGCAAGGAGCACTTTGGGGAGATGGTGCAGATGGACGGAAGCTTTCACCCGTGGCTGGAGGAGCGTGGAACCCAGGGGTGCTTGATCGACATGGTCGACGATGCGACGAATACGACCTGGGCGCAACTGGGTGAGCAAGAGACGATCTGGGCGGTGGCCGATGGGCTACGCGCCTGGATCGAGCGCTACGGAGTACCGCTGGCGCTCTACGTGGACTGGAAGAACCTGTACAAGCGGAGAGCGACGCCGAAAGAGTGGCTGCGGGGAGAGGAACCGGTAACGCAGTTTGGGCGCATGTGCGCGAAGTTGGGGATCGAGCTGATCGCGGCCAGTTCGCCGCAGGCGAAGGGACGAGTGGAACGGATCCAGGGCACACATCAGGACCGGTTGGTGAAGAAGCTGCGCCGGCAGCAGATCAGCAGTCACGCCCAAGCGAATGTGTATCTGGAGCGGGACTATCTGCCGGAACACAACGGGAGGTTTGCCAGAGTAGCGGCAAAGCCAGAGGACTATCACCGGCGGGCGCCGCGGGCGTCTGAACTGGACCGGATATTCCGATTGGAGAAGGAGCGGACGATTAGCGAGGACTGGGTGGTGCGGTACGAGAACCGCTTTTTCCAATTGGCGGGCGGGCATTACGCGCCGGCCGCGGGCAAGGTGATGGTTTGTGAAGGGCGACAGGGCAGCATCAGCATCGAATATCGCGGGCAGGCGCTGCAGTGTCGGGAGATTGCAGCACCGGCCCGGCCGAGCGAGTACGCCGTGAAAGTCGTAGGGGAGCGCGCGAACAGGCCGCATGCGAAGCGGAAATGTGTACCGGCTGCGAATCATCCCTGGCGAGGAGCGATCCTGAGGGCGCAACAAAAACGGGAGTTAAAGGCGGCGGCCATCGCGGAGCGGGCAGCGTTGGCCCGGCCCTCCGCTACGCCCTAAACGCTCCGCCCTTCGGGCTCCGCAGGGCTGCGCTCCGGACCGGGCCAACAAAACCGGGATGCCACAGGTCGAGCGAGATGGGAATCGTCGTTCCTGGTGCTTCCTAGCGAGAGATTTTTCGAGGAAAGCCCAAGCAGAAGAAAAAAGCAGCGAACACAGACCACAAAAAGGGGACATTTCTATTGAGGTAAGACAGGGGACATTTCTATCGAGCTTTGACACTGTTCCCCAGCACCGTTGACACCGCCTCCAACTAGAGGTACCGTGGCGCTCACGTCACCGCTTGAGAACTGGGCACCCAGGCCCGCGGCTCAACGCATCACCGCAGCCCGGCCACCCGTTCTCTTCTCATAACTTGGGAGCGTGTTTCACCATGAATCTAACCCAGCGATTCATTTGCATCACTGCAATTGCGTCACTTCTGCTTTGCGCCATCGCCATCGCGCCGCGCCCGTCCTCCGCCGGCGACGATTGGCTCCCCATCCCTCCCGCCGACCTGGCCCTGAAAGACAACCCCGCCAGCCCCGGCGCCCACGCCATGATCCTCTACCGCGAAAGCGCCGTGAACGAGAAATACACGAACACTGACGGCGCCTCCGTCAACGAATACGTGCGCATCAAGATCTTCACCCAGGAAGGAACGGACCAGGCCAACGTCGAGATTCCGTTTTTCAAGGATTCCAGTGACATCGCAGGCGTTCGCGCGCGTACCATCCGCCCCGACGGCACCATCGTGAACTTCGAAGGCAAGCCCTTCGAAAAAATCATCGAAAAGCGCAGCGGCGAAAAATTTCTCGCAAAAACTTTCACTCTGCCCGATGTGCAGCCGGGCTGCATCATCGAATACAAGTACCGCCGCCAGTACAAACCTTTTTATTTGTACGACCAGTCCTGGATTCTCTCCAGTGATCTATTTACGCGCGAAGGGCGTTTCTCCATTCTTCCCTACGTTTCGTCCTATGAAAATTACCCGCTCTATTTCCGCCAGTTCGGGATGTCCGTCAAAGCCAGTCCCGAGCGCCAACCCAACGGGACCTACGCGCTCACCGTTCACGATATTCCTGGCATCGCGGATGAGCCTTACATGCCACCGCTGCGAACCATCCAGGCCCGTGTGGAATTCTATCGCCTCGAACAAGGCACGCCGCCCGATGAAACCCAGGACCGTTACTGGGCGCGCATCGAAAAGAAGTGGGACGACGACCTGGAACACTTCATCAACAAAAAAAGCGTCCTGGAGCAGGAAGTTTCCAAAATCGTTAGCCCCACAGATTCACCAGAGGTCAAGCTGCGCAAGATTTACGTCCGCGTGCAGCAGATCCGCGACCTGAGCATGGAACTGAGCAAGTCCGAAAAAGAGGCCAAGCAGGAAAGCCTGAAGAAAAATTCCAATGTCGAGGACATGCTGCACCACGGTTACGGCAACGGCCGCGAAATGAATTTCCTTTTTGTGGGACTCGCTCGCGCCGCCGGTTTTGAGTCCGCCGAAGTTTTCGTGGCTCCGCGCAGTAATAATGCTTTCTATCCGCAACTGCGCGACCCCAGCGAGCTGGGCGCGGACATCGTCTGGGCTCGCGCCGGCTCCAAAGATTATTTCCTGGACCCCGCGTCTATCTATTTTCCCTTTGACGTTCTTCCCTGGTTCGAGACCAATACGAGCGGCATACGCCTCGGCAAGAAGCCCAATGATTTTGTGGACGTTCCCGGCACCGTCAGCTCCGAGGCGACCATCGTCCGCCACGCCGACCTCTCGCTGGATCCCGACGGCCTCGCCACCGGAAAACTCACGGTGGATTTCACCGGACAGCAGTCCGCAGTTTGGCGCGGAAAAATCCATCTCCAGGATGAAACCGGCCGCAAGAAAACCCTGGAGGACTCCATCAAGTCCTGGCTGCCTGCTGGCTCCTCTTTCGAACTCACCAAGATCGATAATTGGGACAAGACCGACCAGCCCTTGCACGTTGAAGGCAACTTGAATCTTTCCTCGTTCGGCAGTCCTGTGGGACGCCGCATTCTCATCCCCGCCACCATCTTTGTCGTGCCGCAAACCAAGGCATTTCAAAGCGCGGTGCGTCACAACGCCATTTATTTTCCCTTTCCCAACGAGGAAGTTGACGATTTCAAGTTTCAGGCCCCTCCAGGTTACAAGATCGAAACCGTTCCGGAATCGAAAACGGTCAAGCCCGGCGCAGTTCTAAGTTATGCCATTTCGGCGTCACAACAAGGCTCTGTCGCCGAAGTGCAACGCCACCTGGTGATAAATACCCTGCTGCTTCCCCTCGAGTATTACGCGGCAGTTCGCTCGTTCTTCAACACGGTGAAATCAAATGACGAAGTCCAAATCGTTCTGCAAAATGCCGAAAACGCTAAAAATTAACCTCGCCGCAGCCGCCGCGGCGCTCGCGCTGCTCTGTTCCGTGCCCTGCGTCCGCGCCGACAGCGCCCCTGATTGGCTCCGCACCGCCGCGCAAGAAAAATTGCCCGATTACCCAAAGGACGCCGTCGCAGTCGTCCTGCTCGATGACCAAATAACCACCGTCAAGGACAACGGGATTATCGAAACCCGCCATCGCTACGCCTGCAAACTCCTCCGGCCCGAAGCCCTCAAGACGTACGGCTACGCCACCGTTGAATTCGACAATGAAACCAAAGTGTCCTTCTTTAGGGCCTGGACCATCACAGCGGAAGGCACGCAGCTCGAAGTGAAGGACAAGGATGCAGTGGAGCAAGGTCTCACCAGTTACGAAGTCTTCAGCGACATACGCCGCAAATACTTGAAATTTCTCGAGGCCCGTCCCGGCAGTGTGGTCGGTTACGAGGTCGTGCAAAATCAGCGGCCCCAGGTGTTCGATGACGTTTGGGGTTTTCAGGACACGATCCCCGTTCACAGATCGCGCTACACACTGCAGCTTCCTCTCGGATGGGAGTTCACCACGCTATGGTCCAACCATGCGGACCAGGCGCCGCAGTCCGTAGGCGCCAACCAATACGTCTGGGAAGTGGTCGACGTTCCCGCAATTGAAATTGAGCCAGAAATGCCGGCATGGACCACCGTAGCAGGGCACATGATCCTGAAATTCTTTCCGCGCGACCCGGCGATGCGCGCCAAAACCACAGGATCATGGAATGACATAGGGCTGTGGTATTACGGGTTGATTGCTCCCCGGAGGCAACTCACACCGGAAATCCAACAAAAGGTCGCGGAACTCACCGCCGGCATTACAGATCCGCTGGAAAAGATCAGAGCGTTGACAACGTTTACGCAACGCCAGATTCGCTATGCGGCCATCGAGATCGGCATTGGAGGTCACCAACCGCACGCTGCCGCGGACATACTGGCGCATCGTTACGGCGACTGTAAGGACAAGGCGACGCTGCTGAATACCATGCTGCAGCAGATCGGAGTCGAATCCTACAACGTAATGATTAGTCCTCGGCGTGGTCTGGTCCGCCCCGGATTCCCGATGCTTCTGTTCGGTCACTCGATTGTTGCAATCCGGCTTCCTGATACGATCAACGCCCAGTCTCTCTACGCCGTCGTCAACGATCCCAAGTTGGGCCGGCTCCTTTTCTTTGATCCTACAAGCGAATACACTCCGCTGGGATACTTGCCCCCGAGCGAGCAAGCGAATTTAGCGTTGGTAGTCACGCCTCAAGGGGGGGAGTTGATCGAGGTGCCCCTCTTAGCTGCCGCCACCAATCGACTGTTCCGCACGGGCACGCTCAGCCTGAGTTCCGGCGGCGATCTGGTTGGCGAAGTGAACGAAGTGCGCTGGGGCGGCCCGGCTGTGGAAAGCCGCGAGCAATATCTCACCGCCAGTCCGGCCGACCGCCAGAAAGTCCTGGAGGGTTTTCTGGGAACTTCGCTCACGAATTTCTCGCTCACCAGCGCTTCGCTCGGCAATCTGGAAAAATATGACGAGAACCTAATGGTCCATTACAAATTCGCGGTGGACGCCTACGCGAAAACAGCCGGCAATCTGCTGATCATTCGCCCGCGCGTCATCGGTGAAAAAGGCTCCAGCATCCTCAGCGGAAAAGCGCGCAAATATCCCATCGAATTCACCGAGGCCACTCTGCAATCCGATATGTTTGACATTACCTTGCCCGCCGGCTACGTCGTTGATGAGCTTCCCCAACCCGTGGACGCCAAATGCGACTACGCCACCTACAAAAGTAACGTCGAGGTGAAGGACAACGTCCTCCACTACAAACGCGTCTACGAAGTTAGAGGCGTAGTAGTCCCCACGGAAAAACTGCCTGAAGTGCGCGACTTCTTCCACCAGGTGGCTGCGGCGGAAAAATCCAGCGCCGTGCTGCGCCGCGCCAACCCGTAGCCTCCTCGGCACCCACGCCCCCCGACAACAATCTTTGTAGGTCGCCGTTTCAGCCACGACAAAAAAGATCGCGCAAAGCGCGTTCCTTTCGCGGTGCCTTTCCCGCGTATCTTCGAGTTGCGTCCAGCCCACCGAGCCTTCAAACGAAGCATCCGGTTTCCGCGCCGAATCGCCAATGATTTTCCGAATCGCTGAGCGTCCGCGAATCATCTCTTCAGAATCAACCCAGACGTGCATAATGTTGCGGAAAAATTTGCGCCTGTCGCGCGCCACGCAGCGCCACGGGCCATGACCGAACCCCAGGGGAGAACTTCATGAGAGCAATCATCGAAGGAGCGAACGTGGTGGGCAAATGCTTCGCGGCGATGGCCCTGACTTGCGTTGCGCTGATCTTTGCCGCGCCGCAATGCGCCGCGCAAATGCCGAAACAATACACGCCGCCCGCCGGCGAGCCTGTGCCGCAAAGCAGCACGCTCGAAAACGCTCCGCCCGCCCCCGCCCTCCCCGGCGACTGGACCAAGCAGCTTGCCGATCGCCACGAAGCGATCACCACCGACCGCGTGCGCATCCATGTGTTCCGCCTGCGTCCCGGGGATGATTTGCTCGGCGGCATCCGCGCTTACGTCGACGCCAATCACATACAGGCTGCGGTGCTGCTGAGCGCCGTTGGCAGCCTGACGCAAGCTTCCATCCGTTACGCCAACCAGCCTGAGGCGCACATTCACACCGGCCACTTCGAAATCGTCTCTATCACGGGGACGGTCGAAGAGGGCGGAGAACACGTTCATCTTTCCATCGCCACGGGACAAGGCACGATGATCGGCGGACACTTGATGACGGGCTGCAAAATCTATACGACCGGGGAAATCACTTTGGCCGAACTGGTCGGCGTGCGCTTCACACGCGAAACCGATACTCAAGGCAGCGGCTGGGACGAACTGAAAATCTACCCGGCGAAGCCGTAACAAGGATTTGGTGACATAGGCAATCTTGCCTGTGCTCATTCATTAGCTCGTCATTCTGAGCGCAGCGAAACCCGCTTGCCGCATGCAGGGATCTCTCGTCGACCTCTCGTCGCCGAGACTCTCCCTACTGCCCCGCCGGCAAAGTGTAGTCAAACTCGTACGAATGTTTCCCCGCGGCAATAATCACAGTCAGCTTCCCCGCCATGCCCACCAACTGACCCGTCCCGGAATCCGGCACCACTGTGATGGACTGCTGCGGCTCGCCGCGCGTCAGCGTGCCACTATGCTGCAGGACGAAACTTCCGCTGCGTCCCTTCAGCGTCCCCGTAACCCGCTCGATCGCCACGTAGCCCGCCGAGCCTTTCACGTCGGTCCCCGCCGTCAGCATCGTTCCCTTCGCCGTCGCCTCCAAATCGCCGTGATACTGCTTGTCCAGCGAATACCTCGCCAGCGTGGACCCCGCAGCCTTGTCCGCATCCCCCTGCGCGTCCACCTTCACATCAAATGCCCCAGCAGCATGTTCCGCCACAGTCTTCTCCTTTTGCGCGACGGAAGGAATAGCCACGCAGGTAGTCAGCAGCACGACCACCGCAAAAATCCACGCCCAAGTTTTCATGAGTAAGTGCGCTCCCGCAAGCATTCTGCCGCCCGCGAGCGCACATTTCAACGTTTAGAAACGTGCGCGCCGCGGCTGCTACGGCAGCTGCGTCAACGCGTCGCGAACTTTTCCGCCCACTGAATGCGCGCGGTGGTTTGCATAGCGATGAACAGCGTCAGAATCGCGCCAATGGTGATCGCCAGACCGGTGAATCCCTCGAAGAAGAATGCGTAGGAGAACAGCACCAGGTACACGAATTGCGCCAACCCAGCCTCGAGCAACGCCGCGCGCATGCCCGCAACTCGTCTGAGATAGCTCAGCAGCAGCGCTATCGAAACGGCTGAGCAAATCACGAATGCCACATGAATCGAAACGTGATCGACCAGATAAGCCATCAAGAGGTGAAAGGAAAAAAATGCGCAGGCCAGAAAAAAATAATTCATGGGGTGCAGCTCGATGCCCCGCACGGTCGTCAGCAGGAAAAGAGCGAAAAAGAAAAATAGCAATGAAACAGGCGCGAAATAGCTGATGCGTCCCGCGAGCGGACCTGGCTGCAGCTTCTGCGGCAGTGCGATTCCTACATGGTAGCCCGACACCAGGTTCTTGTAGTTCCAAACCAGATCCCATCCGCTCGGCTGGCGGATCTCTTCCGACGGTGAAAGCGTATTTTCCAGCAGGTCGAAGCCGGGGAAATTGGTGGTGACGTGCAACTGAAAATCCTTGACCTGCGTAACTTCGTCGCCGAATCCGTAACTCCAGTTGTCCAGCCCGTGCGAGCGATAAGCGACGCGCAACGCGGCCGTCTCGTGGGGTTGCAGCTGTAGCGTCGCCACAGCTTCGTTTTTTTCACTGGTTGTGACCACGGAGACGTCGTTGACCGAAAAATTTAAATCGTCGTACACCGCATGGCTCGCGGGCAGGTGCATACGGAACGTTACGTTTTGCGGCTGATCGCTGGGATTGCTGAAGCGATAGGCTCCGGAGAAATCGACCTGATAGGTGCTGTACCAAAGAAGGCCCTTCTTGCGGTAGTCCAGCCGCAGCGCCGCGTTCGCGCGCGTTTGCTCGAGCGGCAGTGTGATCCAGCTCTTCTGCTCCACGGTGCGAACACTTGCGATTCCGTTTTCGGTGGACGCGACTTGCTTGTAAGAGACAATTTGGGACCCCGCGGTGGGCGGTGTTTGTTCCTGAGCCGTGCCCCAGGATGACGATATGCGGCCTTTCAGCAGTTCATCGCTGGAATATGTGCGGTAGAAGATCGTGCTGCCGAGGATGGCCCAGGCTATTGCAGTGCACACCAGAATGAAACCGATTGCAGCGATACGCTTCAGCATTTTTGATCACTCCGTGATTGAAGGATTCCTTCCCGCCGCACACTCATTCTCGCGATTTTAATTCATTCTGTCAAGTACTTTGTACTGCAAAGTATAAACACTCGTTTCGGCCTGTGAGTACTAGTTCTGTCCTTCTTCTGTTCATTCGTACAGCTAGTTTTCTTTCGTGCGGTTGCTAGGCTGCTGGAGGTGTCAGAAAAATGAGAGAGTTTCAAAATTCGCGCGCCGGTCGCGCGCTGCTCGCGGCCCGTCAGATTTCCACGCTTCACGTACCAAAGATCATCGCTTCCCAACGGCAGGTCACCTCCCCCTTTCTAATCGCTAGTGCCCAGATATTAAAAATTCGCCTAACTCACACAAAACAAACCAGAAAATATTTTCTAATCGCTAGTTTTTTGGCACTTTTTGCCGTTCGGATGTCATCGGCGCGCGGACGGACGACAGCTCACCCGCCAGGAAATACCAGTCGCGCTATTTCTAATCGCAACACACCCGGATTCAGAAAATCCGCAAACCCATGGAAACAAACGAGAAACGATTTTCTAGCCGCAACAAGAACACCAATGTCGGGAAATATCGGGACGAGACGTCAGCAAGACTGCGGGATTTTCGCCGCGGCAGGCTGCGCGAAATCTTGGAGGCGGCGGGCTAGCGATTCTGGTAGCTCGGCTTCCAGGTGCATGTAGCCGTCGAAAACTTCGGAGTGGAGGACGCGGCCCGTGGCGTGCACTAGCGAAAGATTGCGGCCGTCGGAGAGGGGGATGCGCAGATCCACGTGGACCAGCGGATCTACCGGGAGCGCGGCGTCCATGCGGGCTAGCAAATCTTCCAGGCCGGCGCCGGTGACGGCGGAGGTGAAAATTTTATTTTCGTTGCGGCCGTTGGCTTTGGTGAGCGCGGCGAGCTCTTCGGGTGACAGGCGATCGGTCTTATTGAAAACTTGCAGGCGCGGGCGATCCTGCACGCCGAGATCGGTGAGTACTTTCAGGACGTCCGCATCCTGCTCCGCATGATGAGGATTCGATATGTCGCTGACTTGCACGATGAGCGCGGCTTCCTGGACTTCTTCGAGCGTGGCGCGGAAGGCGGCGATCAGGTCGGGCGGAAGGTCGCGCAGAAATCCTACTGTGTCCGAAAGCAACGCGCGGCGGCGCGAGGGCAGGCGCACGGCGCGCACGGTGGGATCGAGCGTGGCGAACATTTTGGAAGACGTGAGCACGTCGGCATGCGTGAGCGCGTTGAACAGCGTGGATTTTCCGGCGTTGGTGTAACCCACCAGCGCGATCATGCCCAGCGGCACGGCCTGGCGCGCGCGACGGCGTGTGGTGCGCTGGCGGCGCACGGTTTCGATGGCGTCTTTTATTTTGCTGACGCGATCCCGGATGCGGCGGCGGTCGGTTTCCAGTTTTTGTTCGCCAGGGCCGCGCGTGCCGATGCCGCCGCCCAGACGGGAAAGTTCTTCGCCGCGCCCCGTGAGCCGCGGCAACAAATAATTCAACTGCGCGAGCTCCACCTGCAGCTGGCCTTCGCGCGTGCGCGCGTGCATCGCGAAAATATCCAGGATCAGCTGGGTGCGGTCAATCACGCGCGTGCCGATGCCCTTCTCCATGTTGCGCAGCTGCACGGGAGTGAGATTGTGGTCCACGATCACGAGCGGGACGTGGCGCAGCTCGGCCTCGGCGCGGATTTCGTCGAGCTTGCCGCGGCCGACGAGCGTCGCGGGGTCGAGCGCTTCGCGCATCTGCAGAATGCTGCCGCTGATTTTCGCGCCGGCGGATTCGGCCAGCTCGTGCAGTTCTTCGAGCGAATCGCGGCCGGCTGCCGAAGGATCGCCGGCGCGTCCACGCGGAGCTTTCTTCAGGCTCACGCCGACGAGCAGCACACTTTCGCGATTGTCTACCGGTTGGGCGGTTTTCATGCGGATGGATTGGCCCTGGCCCCGTGCAAAGTGCGGGAAATTTCAATCATTGGTAGCCCGATTATACGCCGATTGCGCGGGAGGCGCGAATGGCAGCCCGCGACCCGGTGGATTTGTAGCAGCGCAAAAACCGATCCCGCCAGACCGCGCAGAGCGTTCAAGTGGTTCTGGCGAACAGGCACACGCCGCCCCACGGCCGCTGCGGCTGCGTCCCGTGCGAATCCGGAAACCAGGAGAAGGGAACCAGGTAAAACGGAAGGCGGTGAAGGCGCGCTGCCGCACGCAGAAGTGAATTCGCTTCGACGGTAGTCCAGCCGAATTTCGCAAAAAAGGCCGGGCCCTCTTGCGGAGCGAATTTGAATGGCGCGGCCTCCCTTAGGTTCGAGGTCATTCGTTTTTGCAATGTGGCCAGTAATTTTGGCGACACCAAATCCAGAATCCAGGAACGAAAACT
Source organism: uncultured Acidobacteriota bacterium (assembly GCA_963786205.1). Taxonomy (GTDB): domain Bacteria; phylum Acidobacteriota; class Terriglobia; order Acidiferrales; family UBA7541; genus Palsa-295. Next base: position 615,775 of record CAWAYG010000003.1, on the reverse strand, counting down.
GGGCTGCGCGGCGAGGTCTTGCGCAAGAGCGGCCACTTCGTCGGAGCTAAGATAAACGACCAGGCCTTCGGTGATCACCAGTGCTTTGCGGGACCGGCGGCCGACGCGCGCGAAGAGTTCCTGGCGCGCCGGAACGTCGGATAGATCGAGGCGAATGCGTTCGAGCGAGCAAACTGGTTTTTCGCCGCGCAAGATTTCTTCTTTGTGCGCAAGTATTTCGGGGAGATCCACTTCGATCCATTGCAGCGAGGAAGGCAGGTCCATGCGATAGGGGCGGGTGTCCAGCCCAGCGGCTAGATTGATGACCGCATCGCCACCCTGCGCGATATGCGCCCGAATCATCTGGTCAATCACATACGTGCGCGTAACGATCGGCCAGCCGATGCCGCGCTTGCGTCCACCCAGCGGGTTGGATTTGGCGATCCTCGCGCCGCGCTCCCCGGCAAGCCGGCGCGCAAAGGGGTCGCGAAAAAGCGCGTCGGGCCGCTCGGTCTCGACAGCGCGGTCAATGGCCACTAGACGCGCGGTGTCTGATACGTTGCGAATGAGAGGTTCGTTAGCCGGCGCCGATGAGGATTCCGAAGGAGCGCTGTTGCGATCGGAGAGCTGCATGCGGGTCCTTTACGCGAATCTGATTGCTGAGATTTTTTGCTCTGAGCCACTCGGTGGAGGGAATTGTATACCCGCTTGCCATGATTCGCGCCGAACCGATGCGGGCGGAGTTCAGCCAGCGTGGGCGGCGGAAGAGCGGGCGGAGGCAGCGAGAATCAGATCGGAGAGGAATTGGCTGAGGCCGCGGCCGGAAACCTGGAACTCGAGATCGCGCGTGGCACGGTCCAGCCAGCCGAGATAGACGAGCAGCGCGACTTCCGCCCAGGATTCCGCGGCTTCCGGCGCAAAACCAATATCGCGCAAGACGCTGGATACATGCGCGGAGCGTTTTTTCTCGATGCCGGAAATGCGCGCAGCTACCCGTTCATCGCGGCGAGCCCACGCGCGCAGCGCGGCTTCCCGACGCGCGCATGAAAGATCGGCGCAATGCTCGACGAAGCGCGCCCAACGCGCTGCAGCTTGCGGCGTGACGACGGTGTCGTCGAGCCAAGCGATTTCGTCGCCCTCCCAGCGGTCCAGCATCTTCGCCAGCAGCTCTTCGCGATCCTGAAAATGCCAGTAGAAGCTGCCTTTGCTGACGCCGAGGTCGCGCGCGAGCAATTCGATGCGCACGGATTCAATTCCCTCAGTGGAAAGGCGCGCGAACGCGGCGCGAATCCAATCGTCGGGCTGGAGCGGAGAAGATTTAAGCGCGGTTGCGGTAGCCATGTGGTGTTCTCTGTGCGCCGCGGAACGATACCGGAGTGCAACGAGCGCGTCAAGTTGCGCGATTGTTACTGTCAGTAGCACATGATATGTCCGGTTGAGATAGCAAGTGATATGTCCGCTTTTCGGGCGGTGGTAGGAGACCATGCTAGGCATGATCTTCTACACACAAGCCGCCATGGAGCGGGCGATGAAAGTACAGGAAGTGATGTTGCAGGCGATGGCGAAGAAGATCAGCTGGTGGCAAGCGGCCGAGATCCTGGGCATCAGCGACCGGCATATGCGGCGCTGGCGGGAGCGTTATGAGGAGTTCGGATTCCGCGGCTTGTTCGACCGCAGGCGAGGCAAGCCTTCGCCCAAGCGCGTAGCGGTAGCGACCGTGGAGCGGGTGCTGCAGCTGTACCGGGAGCGTTATTTCGATCTCAATGTGCAGCACTTTCACGAGAAGCTGGGGGCCGAGCATCAGATTCGGCTCAGTTACAGCTGGGTGAAAGGGATTCTGCAAGGAGCGGGGATGGTGGCTCGAGGGCGCAAGCGCGGCACGCACCGCAAACGACGACCGCGCCGACCCTTGCCGGGGATGCTGTTGCACATCGACGGCAGCCGGCACCGTTGGCTGGGAGACGAGCGCTGGCACGATCTGATCGTGATTCTGGATGATGCCACCAGCGAGATTTACTACGCGCAACTGGTGCAGGAGGAGTCGACGCAAACCGTGATGGCCGCTTTGCGCGAGGTGATCGAGCAGCAGGGATTGTTCTGCGCCTTGTATAGCGACCGGGGCAGCCATTTTTGGCTGACGCCCAAAGCGGGCCAGAAGGTAGACCAGGCGCGTGTGACGCAGGTGGGACGGGCGCTGCGCGAGTTGGGAGTGCGGATGATCCCGGCCTACTCACCTCAGGCACGGGGACGCAGCGAGCGTAATTTTGGGACTTGGCAGGGACGACTGCCGCAAGAGTTGCGCTTGCGGGCGATCACGACGGTGGAGGCGGCGAATGCTTTTCTGCAGGAAGAGTACATCGCTGCGTTCAACGCGCGGTTCCGGGTGCAAGCGACGCAGGCGGGCAGTGCCTTTACGGTGTGTCGGCAGCGAGATTTGGCAGGAGTATTTTCGCTGCAGTTTGAACGCACGGTGAACCGCGACAACACGGTGAGCTTTCAAAATCTGTCTTTGCAGATCCAGCCGGTGCGCTGGCGAGCCACGCTGGAGGGTTGCACGGTGGTGGTGTATCAGCACCTGGATGGAACGCTGAGCCTGCGCTATGGGCCGCATTGCGTAGGGCGCTACAACGCCGAGGGTCTGCCTTGGATCGGTAGCGATTTGCAAAAGGCTGTGGAGAAGCCGCGCGGTGGAAAAGTCGCAAAGCCGACTTTCCCACCGCGCTTGGAAATCCCGCCCAAAGCGCGGGATTCCCACTTCCCCACAGCCGCGACGGCGGCGGGTGATTAACAGTCAACCGGACAACTCACTTACTACAAAAACCGGACCTTTTAACTTGCTACGAACAGTTGCGCGATTGTTACGATTTTACGATTGCGAGAGCCGCGGCGGAGATTTCGGGGGTGTCGCCGAAGCCTGGGAGCCAGTGCACGCCGGATTCTTTGCGAAACCAAGTCAGTTGGCGTTTGGCGAAGCGGCGCGTGGCTTGTTGGATTTGCGGCACGGCGTCTTTTTCGCTGAGGCGGTCGGCGAGATGTTCGCGCAGCTGCGAATAGCCGATGAATTGGAACGGCTTGGCGTCGGCTGGAACGCCGCTGGCGATGAGGGCGCGGACTTCTGCTGGCCATCCGGCTTTGAGCATCGCATCTGTGCGTGCGTGAATGCGGGCGTAGAGCGCGGCGCGGGGCGGCAACAGCCCCAGCTTGATGATTTTGTAGCCTTGCAGGGCGTCGCGTCCGCTGCGATGGATTTCGCCTACTGGTTTTCCGGTGAGCAGGCGCAATTCGATGGCGCGAATTATTTTTTGCGTGTCGGCGGCGGAAATCCGCGCGGCCGATTCGGGATCCAGGCGCGCGAGCGCGCGATGCAGATGCGCGGGGCCGCGCTTTTCGGCGTTTCGGCGCAGGCGCGCGCGAATTTCTTCGGAGCGTTGCGGGGCAACGGCGAGTCCTTCGAGGAGCGCGCGCAGATACAGGCCGGTTCCTGCGGTTAGGATCGGCAAGACTTTGCGGTGGCGCAGATCTTCGAGAACGTCCAGCGCGCCGCGGCGGTAATCACCTGCTGTGAAAATTTCGTTAGGCTCCACTAAATCCACCAGGTGATGTGGAATGCCGTGCTGCTCGGCTGCGGGAACTTTTGCTGTGCCGATATCGAAATGGCGATAGACCTGGGTGGAATCGCAGACCAGGATTTCGCCGCCTAGTTTTTCGGCGAGATGGATGCCTAGCGTGGACTTGCCGGAAGCTGTGGGGCCAAGGATGACTACGAGCCGCGGCAGCGCGCTCATCCGGAAAATTTCCAGTAGCGTAGGAGGAGGGCGAGCAGTACGAGCGCGGCCAAGAGGAGTGCGCCGATTATTTGGGTGCGATTGAGTTTCATGGGTTGCTGTGGATACGTTATCACCGCGGGGCGTCGCAATTGAAGATGACTTGTGCGGGTGCGCGGCCGAGGCGAAGAGAGATCCTTCACTGCGCTTCCTTCGCAAAACCACTCAGGACAAGCAGGATGACTGCGCCGATTGTGGGGCGTCGCGACGATGGCCGGGCCCGGCCTACCTGCGGCAGGCAGTTAATTGGCGCCCCTACGCGGATCGCGGACCTGGTGTTAGTAGGGGCGGGTCTGAGACCCGCCGCTACGGCTGCATGGAGAAGGGGGCGCCCGGTGGCGCGCGCTACTGCGTCGCGCCATCAGGTAGAATGTTGTAGTAAAAACCGATGCGCAGGTCGATGAACGGACCCTTGAATTGCGGCGGAAGAGGCTCGAAGGGGCTGGTGGCGCGGATCGCGGACTCCGCAGCGGTATCGAGCGGTTCCTTTCCGGAAGTGCGATCCAGGCTGAGGCTTTCGCCGGGGAAACTGCCATCGCGATTGATGCGGAAAGAAATCGCGACGATTCCTTTGTCGCCCAAATAAAAAGATTCCGGCATGACGGTGACCCAATTCTGCTTCAACTTCGCAAGCAGCCGGTTAATGTAGCTCTGAAAATCCACGCCTTCGGTGGGGGTGAGAATCGTGACGCCGTTGCCGGCCTGCGCGCCGCCGCCGCCGCGGCCGCCACGGCCACCACCTCTGCCTCCGCCGCCGGAAACCGTGCCTTCCGAAGTGTACGTGCCTCCGCTGGGAGCATGCTTGACCGCATCCTGCAAGTCATTCTGCAGCGCTTTGCCGGGTGACGCGTCATGTAGCCCAAGATCCAAGTGGCTCGGCGGCCCCTTCGGCAGCACCGGTAAAAGATGCGACGTAGAGTCAGGCGGGGGCGGCGGTGCGGTCGCGGTATTCGGGGTCGGGCTAGTGTTTGCTTTCGGCGTGGGTGCCGCGGGTAAATCCAGCGGCGGACGCTCCGAAGCCACCGGAGGCGCTTCGATGCGATGTTCTTCAGGCCGCGGCGGCGCGGCCTTGTTCAATGCTTTCGGGGTGATTTTCACGACGGGCCCGGGAGGAGGCGAAGGACGCCGTGAAACTGCACCCTCGTCCGGCGGCAAATAAACCACGCCGAGTTCCTTGCTGGCGAGTTCGGTTTCCTCACGCGTGGGCACGTGCGTGGGGAAAATTTTCGGCAGAAAAATCAGGAATATGATGAACGCGATGTGCGCCGCGACCGAAATCACGCGCGTGATGGCGTCCCACTTCGCGTCCCTGCGATCTTCCGGCTCGACGAGTAGGTTGGCCTCGCCGGTGTTGAAAATATCAGGCGAGACAATCTCGCGCAGCTGCGCCGTCATCTGCGGCGGCTGATCGAATCTGTCAATGTCGCGCTGCTCCGGCGGCTCCACATACGCGGGAACCACCACGCGGCGGTCGAGGATCGCGAGCGGCGCATATTCCGATGGCGGCAGAAATTGCTGGAATGGCTTAACGCCCAGACCGCGCGGCACCAGGCTGCGCTCGATCAGGACGTCCAGCGGCAGATGTTCCGGAATGCTGGTTTTGCCCGTGAGCGGCGGCGCGTCGGACAAATCGGAGGGGACGACCGTGCGGTCGTCCATATAGGTTGTGAGCCGGCGCGGCGGCTGCTTGTCACCGTTGTCGGTGAACGGACGCACATCGGTGGGAACGAGGGTTCGCGGAATCATCTATTGTCCTGGGAGACGACGGCATCCAGTTGGACGCGGCGCGCGTGTTCCTGGATGCCTACCATTACGCGGTCGGCGAGCTCCAGCGCGGCGCGACCGGCAGCGCCATCCACGCGGGGCGGGCGGCGATTTCGCACGGAGCGCGAGAACGCGTCCAGTTCGGCGCGCAGCGGCTCTTCGGGAGATGTCGGAACTTTTTCGAAATTGATCTGCGGCTGCGGCGAGCCGGGCTCCACGCGCACGCGCAGCAAATCCTGGCGCGTGAAATCCAGCGAGAAATATTCGTGCGCTTGGAAAAAACGCATCTTGCGCACGCGTTCGGTGGAAACGCGGCTGGCGGTGACGTTCGCGACAGTGCCGGTGGCGAACTCGATACGGGCCTGCGCGATATCCACTTTGTCGGTGATCACGGGGATGCCGACAGCTTTCAGATCGACCACCGGTGCGCCCACCAGCGCCAGAAGAATGTCGAGGTCGTGAATCATCACGTCATACACTACGTCAATATCGAGGCTGCGCGACGTGAAAACTCCCAGGCGATGTACTTCGAAGAACATCGGCTTGGAGACGATCTTCAGGGCCTCGGTGACGGCGGGATTGAAGCGCTCCAGGTGGCCGATCTGTAGAATGCGATTGTTGCGCTGGGCGGAAGCGATCAGTCCGTCCGCTTCGTCAAGCGAGGAGGCCATGGGCTTTTCCACGAGCACGTCCATGCCCCAATCGAGGAGACGGCAGCCGATGCGCGAATGTTCTTTGGTGGGCACGGCGAGGCTGATCGCGTCAATTTTTTCGACTTTGAGCGATTCGAAATCGCGGATTACGCGCGTTTTGAATTCGGCGGCTACCTGCGCGGCGCGTTCGGCGTCGATGTCCACGATGCCCACCAGTTCGACGCCGTCCATTTCAGACCAGACACGGACGTGGTTGCGCCCGAAATCTCCGACGCCGACTACGGCAACGCGTATGGGTTTTTCTGGCACGATTTCCTTTGGGCGGCCGATTTTTTGCGCCCGAAAATTAGATGCCCGCTACACAATCCAAATCAAAGTCAAAGACGCCCGCCTGAAAAAGCAGGCGGCCGCTACAAATGCAAAACCAAATGCAACGGCGTCCAGCTAATGCTGGCCGCTACAACTTCCAAATCAAATTCAACGCCTCGGCTCGGGTGCATTCTTTCGCCAGCTGTCAGTTTATGCGGTGATGCGCTCCGGCGCGAAGGCTTCAATCGCGATCCCAGCATCGTCCGCGGCGCTGATCATGGCATCGCGGTCGAAGAGCAGCGTTCGGCCGGCATCAATTGCCAGCGCTGTGGCGTTCGACCTCTTCATTACCTCAATGGTCTTCAGGCCGACTACTGGAACATCGAAACGCATATCCTGGCGCGGCTTGCTTACCTTCACCACCACTAGACGCTGGCCGCCCGCGATGCGCGCGGCGCGTTCGATGGTTTCGTCAGTGCCTTCCATGGCTTCGATGGCGACGCAGGCGCGGTCGCGCACCACGATCATTTGCCCCAGGTCGAGGTCGGCAATCTGCGTCGCCACGCCGCGGCCGTAGGCGATGTCCGCGGCTTCGGATTCATCGGGCGCGCGGCGAGTGAGCACTCCTGGCGCGGGCAGCAGCGGGCCGAGAAATTTGGTGGAATCCACCAGCTCAATGCCTTCGTCTTCCAGCACGCGCGCCACCGCGCCAATCAGCGAATCGGTATTTTTCGACGGCAGCGAAAATAATAATTTCGCCAGGCGCCAATCGGGGCGAATCGAACTGAAGATTTTATTGTGCTTTACTTGCCCGGCCATCACCGCGCGCTTTACGCCTTCTTCGTGCAGGAGCTCGATGGTGCGGCTCAGTTCGCCCAGGCTCACCCAGTGAAGGCGTTTCGCCACGCGCTCGAGCCCCGGCGAAGCTTCTTCTTTAATCGCGATCACGGCCATTTCGATGCCGCGGCTGCGCGCGCCTTCGAGCACGAGAAACGGGAAATCTCCGTTGCCGGCGATCAGGCCCCAATTCGCGGAGATCGCGGCTGCCGCGTTGTTGTTCGTGGCTGGCAGCGTCATGCTATTTCGTCAGACCTCGGTCGGAGGATGCCGATTCGATAAATTGCACTAAAGTTAAGACGTCCTGCGAGTCCGCCAGGGTTCCACGCATCTTCTCCAGCGCTTGCGACGTATTCAACTTCGAGCGCAGCAGCAGGCGGTATGCTTTTTCAATCGCCGCGATGCGCTCGGAGGAAAATCCCTGGCGTTCCAGGCCCACGCGATTCACGCCAAAGCAACGCGTGCCGCGCGGCGCCACAATTTTCGAAAATGGCGGCACGTCCTGCGTGATCACCGTGTGCGCGGCGATGTAGGAATGCTTGCCGATGCGACAGAACTGGTGCACGGGGCAGAAAGCACCCACTTGCGCGTGGTCTTCGATGGTGACGTGCCCAGCGAGCGTTGCGCCATTCACTAGAATATTGAAATCCCCGAGCAGGCTATCGTGGCCGACGTGCGCGTAGGACATGATGAGATTATTGCTGCCCACACGCGTGACGCCGCCACCCTTCACGGTGCCACGATTCACCGTGGAAAATTCGCGAAATTCGTTGTGGTCGCCCACTTCGATGGAGACGCGCTCGCCTTTGTAGGTGAGATCCTGCGGATCGCCGCCCACCACCGCGAATGGATAGACGCGATTCGCGCGGCCCAGGCGGGCGGGACCCTGCACGACGGCGTGATGATCCAGAATGCAGCCTTCGCCCAGTTCGACTTCGTCGCCTACAACGGCAAAGGCGCCGATTCTTGCGTCCTTGCCGATTTTCGCAGTGGACGCAACGACGGCGCGGGGATCAATCTCACTCATCTACTTCTTCACCGGAACGTGCGTGACGGAATTTGTGGAGCGCTCAGGGGTGCCATCGGCTTTGATGTCCACCATCGCGCACATCAGCGTGGCCTCGACGGCGAGTTCGCCGTTCACGCGCGCCCAAGCGGCGATTTTACAGAAAGGACCTTTGAAGCTGAGGACGTTGGCTTCTACTCGCAGTTGATCGCCGGGTATCACGGGGCGACGAAACCGCGCGTAATCAATTCCGGCCATGTAAAGCAGCTTGTTGTCGCGATCTGCGATGTCCAAAAGCAGTAGGAGCCCCCCGATTTGCGCCATGGATTCGATGATGAGCACGCCGGGCATCACCGGCTTGCCGGGAAAATGCCCTTGAAAGAAATATTCGTTGATGGTGACGTTCTTGATTCCGACGATCCGCTTTTTTGGTTCCATTTCTTCGATGGCGTCGACCAAAAGGAATGGGTAGCGGTGCGGCAGGATCTTCTGGATGCCTATGCTGTCGAGGAGCATCGTGTGTTGGCCTCTGGTTGCGTATGGATCGCGTTCTAAGCGCTGATGGAGCGCTTAGCGATCGCCTATTGGATTTTTAGAGCTGAGCCCATAGCTGCTGGAATTTTCTTGCGCTCCGCGCCGATCGACGCGCCCGTGGCTGCGGCGGGCGGTTTGCTGCGGGACACTATTTTCGCGGCCGCACAATCGAACAATTCTATACGAAACACAGGCGGGTGGGAATCAGATGCAGCCAAGGAGTCAGCGCGCGGCTTCCAACGAGATCGAAACGAGGTTGTGGACCCAGCGGGCGGGGCGTTTGTCTTCGGAGACGATCAGCTGGAAGGGGCCGGATTTTGCTAGGGGCTGGCCGTCGCGCGTGTCGGCCACCAGGATTTGGCCGTCATGAAAGCTGGGATCGACCTCCGCGATAGACAGCACCACGGAGTATCCGTCAGAACCTGACGCGACGATGTAGCTCGCCAGCGCCTTGCCGCGCAAATGCTCGCCGAGCGGCGCATCGAGCTTGGCGAGCAGTGCTGCAAGCGGCACGCCTGAATAAGTTTCGTCGGCATTGATGTGCGCGTTGTGGACCGTGATGGTGACGTGCGGCAGCGCGCGGAACTCCATCAGCGAAATTGATACCGGCGCGTGATTGGTGCCGGCGGTCAACAAGAGCGTATCTTCCGCCTGCGCGGGTTGTTGCGAGCCCGCAGCGTCTTGCTCGGTAGACGGCGCTACATTCTTCGTGGCGCTGGTTTGCTGCACATAAATGGTGTGCGGCATCAATGACGCGAGTGCCAGCAGCCCTATCGCAGAAATTTGCAAACGCATTGGCGAAGCATAACGCGAAAGAGTATTGTTGTCAGCCTCGCGACGTGCCCCCGCCGGGCGTGTGTTCCATCACGATCTCCAAATGCTCGTGAGCCAGCTAACCAAGTTTAGCTAGTGCGGCATGGGCTCGTTCACGGTCTGAACGAAAGACCCACACCTCGAACTCAAGAGTAGGCTTTCGTGGCGTCAGGCGTATACCCAAAAGAGAAAACTGGTGCGTAGTGTTCACAATTTCTTTGAAGTACGACGGGATGCTGAGGCTATCCAGTTCGGCCAGGATCCTGTCGAGGGTGGTTTGTCGGCTGCCCTTCCACAGCAGCGCCGAGGATGACAGAGCCTGTTCGCGTGACGCAACAAGCTGGAGATGACAATCGCTGCATTCCGTGATGCCGTCACGAAATTCCGATTGACACAAAGGGCAGAACATACTCGGGCGCAGAGTTTACTACACGTTGCTGTCATTTGACCGCTAAGCCGGGTGTCGAACAGCACCGCCCGGGATGCGACTGGCTGGCATCTCTGCTAGCATTGCCGCGGGTGAAACGCGAATGGGTTCTGTGACGAATTCAGAAAACGTGCCGATGGGGGCGATCCTGCGCGAATTGCGGGGGCGGCAGGGCGAGATGGTGAAACTGCTGGGGGAATTTGTGCGTCGCGAATCGCCTAGCCACGTGAAGACCGCGGTGGACGCATGCGCGGGGCTGGTGGCGCGCGAATGGCAGAGGCGCGGGGCTGCGGTGCGGATTTTGCGGCAGGGCGAGCGCGGCAATCACGTGCGCGCGGAAATTCGGGATGGGGCGGGGCGCGCGAGCGGGCAAATCATGGTGCTGGGGCACACGGACACGGTGTATCCGCTCGGCACGCTTGCGAAGATGCCGTTTCGCGTGGCGGCGGGGCGGGCTTGGGGGCCGGGAACGTTCGATATGAAGGGCGGGCTGGTGCTGGCGCTTGTCGCTGTGGACGCTTTGCGGGCGCTGAAGATTCAGCCGACGAAACGGTTCGTGTTTCTCTGGACTTCGGATGAAGAAATCGGCAGCGAAAGTTCGCGGCGCGCGATCGAGCTGGAGGCGCGGCGGAGCGATGCGGTGCTGGTGCTGGAGCCGTCGTTTGGGCGCGAGGGGCGTCTCAAAACGCAGCGCAAGGGCGTGGGCGGAGCGGAAATACTTGTGACCGGGCGGTCGGCGCACGCGGGGATCGATCCGGAGAAGGGCGTGAACGCGGTGCACGAGCTGGCGCTGCAAATTGCGCGCCTGATGAAGATGAACGATCCGCGGCGCGGCATTACCGTGCAGGCCACCGTGGTGAGCGGCGGGACGATCACTAACGTGGTGCCGGAACACGCGCGGGCGATGGTGGACATTCGCTACGCGCGGGCGGCGGATGTGCCGCGCATTAATCGCAAGCTGCACGCGTTGCGGCCGATCCTGGAGGGGGCGCGCGTTTCGGTGATGGGCGGGGCGGACCGTCCTCCGCTGGAACGGACCGCGGCGGTACGGAAATTGTTCGGAGTGGCGGAATCGTTGATGCAGGAGATGGGATTGACGCTTGGTGAAGCGTCCACGGGCGGAGGATCGGATGGGAGTTTTACGGCGGCGCTGGGGGTGCCGACTCTGGATGGGCTGGGCGCGGTGGGCGATGGAGCGCATAGCCCGCGGGAGCATGTGGTGATTCGCAGGCTGCCGGAGCGGGCGGCGTTGATTGCGGGGTTGCTGGCGACTTTGTAGCCGCCGCGGAAGGCGAGAGATTCCAAGGCAAAAGATTTAACACAGAGGGCGCAGAGGAAAGGTGGAGGCAAATCTGAGAAGGCAGGAAGATTTACCGCAGAGGCGCAGAGAAAGGCAAATGCAAGTCTGCGATGCAGTTGACATCTCGGCAAGCTGGGGCGCAGCAAGCAGCACCCTACCAACTGCACGAATCGGCGACGGGGCTAGCGGACGTCCTGCTGATGCAGATATGTGATGGCCTGCTGCTGCAGGTCGGCGTAGTCGTCGTGCAGCGTGTCGCGCAGAGCTTGTTCGGTGGTGGGGGCGCTGGCGATGTTGTCGAGCAGGCGCGTGATGTCGCCCATGCCGCTGGTCTGGATGACGGACTCGACGACGGCTAGCGACCACGCGTACGCGAAAGAAGCGTCGCCGCCGCCCAGCCCCATCCACGATCCTTCCAAGCTCGCGAGCGAGGGAAGGTCTCCCTGGGCTGAAGCATTCAGCAGCGCGCCGGCCGCGCCCGAGCTGCGGCGGCCTTCCATATATTGGGCAACTCCCTCCTGCAACCATGTAGGCGCGCGATTGTGCGTTTTCTGCCCGATGAAGCTGTGCGTCAGTTCGTGCTTCAGGACGCGCGCCAGCTCCGGCGTCACGGCCGTCAGCCCTTGCACTGGAATGCGCATGCGTCCGTCGTTCAGCGCGCCCACCCAGCTCGGCGCGCGGGTGATGTCCGCAAAGGATTGGCCGGTGTAGAGAATCACGCCGATGGAATCGGGCGGCGTGAAGTCGAGCTGCGATTCCAGATCGCGAAAATCGTCTTCCAGGACGCGCATGATGCCGCGCGCGAGGTCCGGCGTCGCGCTGCCGTTATATTTCAGATTGAAATGCGCGGTTTCGCCTTCGCGGTAGCTTTCTTCTTCGGCTTTATCGCGCTCGGCTTTTTCCAGCGCGCGTTCCACGTCGGCGTCCGGACGCAATTTTTCAGCGCGATGCCATTCGGCTACTGCCAAATCCATCTTGTTCGCGCCGTAGTAGGCCCAGCCGGTGAGCTTGGCGACGTCCGGCGAATCCGGCGCCATGTGCCGCGCGCGTTCCAGCGGCTCAAGCGCTGAAGTGAACTGGCTCTGGTGCAGATAGAGCACCGCCAGATTTAGTAAGAGCGGCAAATTATCCGGCGCGAAGCTGAGCGCCTCGCGGTAATGGTCAATCGCGCTGGCGGTGTCACCCTTGCTTTCCAGGAATTGCGCGGCGGCGTAATGCGCGGCGGCCACTTTTTCGATGGCGAGTGGCGCGTGCGAACGGGCGTCGGTTTCCACCTGCGCGATGTAAGCGAAATCAATCGCGTTGTCGTGGATGACGAGGCGCGAGATGTCGTCGTACCCGCGCACCGGATCCACATGCGGCGCGGTAACCGGCGGTTCCGCGGATGCGCCGGAGGCGGAAGCGGAGCCAAAGCCGTCACGATCGATGCGCGCGACGATGGATTTCGGGATGGACATCGAGCCAGCGGAGGTTTCGTAGCGGACGTGGTCGCCATCTTCGGTGACGTTCGAGGCCACAATCCGCCGCCCATTCTTGAGCACAATGGTATCGGCGGTCGCCGAAGACACGACCAGCAGGACAAGCGACGCGATGAGCGCTGCGTGACGCACACCAAATTTTAGCAAAGCGCTGCGTGGGCGCGGGCGCGCTCGTGGTCTGTTGATGCCCTAAGTAACACAACCTGTCCCGGCGAACAGGCGGGGCGGCACGAGCCAACGGCAAATTGCCTTGGCGTGCGTCAAACATTTAACACGGAATGCGCCAAGCCCGACCATCCGAGGTCGCTGAGCCGCACACTGACGGAGGCAGGGGTTTGCCTTGCGCCAAAGATTTAACGCAGAGAACGCAGAGGTCGGAGCGCAGAGGGCGCAGAGAAAACCCGGCTTTTACTCGCGGCAACCAAAGTTATAGAGTGAATTACGTGCGCAGATTCACGCGACTCTCCCTGAGCGTTCTGCTGCTCCTTGGCGCGGATTCTATCCGCATCGCCCACGGCAGCGATGCGGCGGTGCAGGCGCTGAGCGACGCGACGCAGGGCGAGTCAAGCGCAGGCGCAGCGGCGCAAAGTACGGCGCCACAATCTGCAACCTCGCGGGATTCGCCGCAAGTTGTTCCCACCGATCCGCGCGCTCTTTACGAAGCGCTCAACGCGTTGCGGCCCGACGGAGCGCACGTGTACACGGTTAAGGACCTGACGATACGCCGCGACGTGGTGAGTTTCACGTTCAGCGAAGGGAAGCTGGCATTTCTGGAGCCGCTCGGCGGCCGCATCACCGGCGCGGTCTTCTCCGGCCGCGGCCACGTAATCGCCACTCCGCACGAACGCGGGGAGCGACGTTCCCTCGCGCAATTCATCGGCGTACCCATCCTCGATCAACCGTTTTCCGATGCGTACATTCGTTTCAGCGACGACACCGCCGCCGAACTGCAACACGAGCTCACAGCAGACGGCGTCGAACCGACGAGCGATCCGGATTTCACCGCGCACTGGATCCCGCTGTCAGCCGGGCTCGCGCCCACGCATTCTCTGCGCACGATGGTGGATTGGCTGGCCGCCGAGCCGGTTCCCTATTTTTACATCTTGCTGCAAACCGATACCGCGGGCGCAGTGGAAGTCTCGGTGGATAACCGCCGCGAAGAACAAGTAACCATCGGACAGCCGCGCTATGTCGATGGCGTACGCTCCTATGACGTGTGGGCCTCGTTCCGCGCCGAAAATTCTCCGGCCACGCGCACGGAAACATTCGTCCCGCTGGATTATCGCGTGGACTCAACGATCGCCGAGGATCTCTCACTGCAAGGCAAGACCACGCTGCACCTGGGCACCGGCCTCGCCGGTGAACGCGTGGTGCCGGTGGAGCTTTCACGTCACTTGACGGTGGACGAAATTCAGAACGAGGACGGCCAGGCTCTGCCGTACTTTCAAAACGAAGAACTCAGCCGCCGCGACGCAGCGCGCCACGGCAACGATTACATTCTAGTAGTGCTGCCCGCGGGAAAGCCCGCTGGCGCGGATTTTCATTTGCAGATCGCTTATCACGGCAACGTGATCACTGACGCCGGCAACGGTGTCGAATTCGTCGGCGATCGCGGCGCGTGGTACGCGCACATCGGCGGCGAGCACTTCACGCCGTATGACCTTACCTTTCACTGGCCGAAGCGCCTGACGCTGGTCGCCACCGGCACGGAATCCGAAGCGCGCGAGGACGCCGAAACAAAATCGGGCCGCTGGCGTTCGGAAAGGCCGTTTCCCACCGCGGGCTTCAACCTGAGCCAGTACCAGATGGCCAGCACCTCTGGTCAACCGAAAATTCTGGTGTACGCAAACAAGGAACTTGAAGAAGCGATCATGACCCGCCTGAAATTTACCGCTCCCAACGCCGTGCCACCACCTTCGATACTCGATCATTACAGGGATACGGACCACCTCTCCGGAGCCGCGGACCAGCCTCCCCCGCCCAGTCCTACCTCGGCGTTAAAAGAACTCGGCGTGAGCGTGCAGGACTCCATCCGCTTTTTCGAAAACATAAATGGCGCGTTTCCGTTCGATCATCTGAGCGTCGCGCAAATTCCGGGTTCCTTCGGCCAGGGCTGGCCCGGCCTGGTGTATCTCTCGACGCTCGCGTTCCTGCCGCCGGAAACACAGGAGCGCGCTGGCCTGAATGAATGGGCGCAGAGCGAAGCGCGCGACCTGATGCCGTTTCACGAAGTGGCGCACCAGTGGTGGGGCAACGTCACCGGCGCGACCAGCTATCGCGACGTGTGGATCGAAGAAGCGATGGCGAATTATCTGGCGCTTTGGTACGCGGACAACAAGAGGCCCGGCCAGCATCGCCTCACAAATTGGCTGGAGCATTATCGCGGCGAGCTCATAGTGAAGGTTCCTGGCTCGGAGCATTCCATCGAAGACGTCGGCCCGCTGGTCTTGGGCCCGCGCCTCGGCTCGTTGAAAGTCCCGGATGCGTACACCACGCTGATCTACGGCAAGGGCACATGGGTGATGCACATGTTGCGCGAAATGCTGCGCGATGCGAACGCGAAGGACCCAGACGCACGCTTTCGCGAATTATTGCGCGCCGTGCTGGCCGAGCACCAATTTCGCCCGCTCTCCACAGCCGATTTCCAGCACGCCGTCGAGCGGCACATGACTCCCGCGATGGACCTCGAAGGCACTCATCGCATGGATTGGTTCTTCGACCAGTGGGTGCGCGGCACGGACTTGCCGCACTTCACCGTGAAATTCGACGTGAAGCCGCACGGGAACGCGTTCGTTGTGACCGGCAAGCTCGAGCAAGTGGGAACCGAAGATACGTTTACGGCCGCGGTGCCGCTGTATGCGGTGCGCATCGGCGGGAAGCCGGAACGCCTGGGCGTGGTGGTGACCACCGGCGCGGAAACGCGATTCCATTTTGAATCGCGCATTCGCCCGATGCGTATCGTGATTGATCCGAATCTTACGCTGCTGTGCACCAAGGGGTAAATTCAAAGGCACCCCAAATTACGGAACGAGTAGGAAGACCCGAGGGAAAGGCGCGCTCATCATCAGGAATTTCTAATCGTTGCGCTAGCGCCCGCTGCACGCGGCGCAACTTCGCGCGCGAAACGCAAAATCCGCCGGATGCCCCGCACAAAATTCACCGAGAAAGTTTCTCTTTCAACTTGCGTCAATGCGCTTCCGGTCTTATCCTATCGAGTCTTAAGTGTGCTCGGGGGCGAACGTGCTTTCACGTCGCCTCATATGTCTACCTATATTTTTGCAACTCATAGCAGCCGTCAACCGTAGATCGCTGGAGTCCTGGGGTCGAGCAACCGGCGATTTCGTGATTGTGATGCCCCTTCATTAAGCTCGCGAGCATCTATAACTGTGTTCTGAGGCGACCGCGTGGACTCGGAAGGCTCTCAAACTCCCATCGAATCGACCTCGGCTCATCCGATCATTGAGCCGGGTTATACGCTGGGCACGGTAACCGACAAGATCAGCTCCATCGTGCTGGGACGCGGCACGTCCAAGGGCTGGATTTTCGGCTTTGCGATTGCCTTCTCGCTGTTGATGCTGCTGAATTTCACGGTTGGCTACCTGCTCATCAAGGGCGTGGGAATTTGGGGCATCAATATCCCTGTCGGCTGGGGCTTCGCCATTGTCAATTTCGTGTGGTGGATCGGCATTGGCCATGCCGGCACGCTGATTTCTGCGATTTTGCTGTTGTTGCGGCAGCAGTGGCGCACGTCGATCAATCGTTTCGCGGAAGCCATGACGCTGTTTGCGGTGGCTTGCGCGGGAATGTTTCCGCTGCTGCACATGGGCCGGCCGTGGCTTTTCTTCTGGCTGATGCCCTACCCTAATCCGATGTGGCTGTGGCCGCAGTTCCGCAGCCCGCTGGTATGGGACGTCTTCGCGGTGTCAACGTACGCCACCGTATCGTTGCTGTTTTGGTTCGTGGGGTTGGTTCCGGACCTGGCCACGCTGCGCGACCGCGCCAGAAACCGCGCGGCAAAAGTTATTTACGGCATGCTGGCGATGGGCTGGCGTGGCTCCGCCGTGCACTGGTCGCGCTACGAGACTGCATCAATCCTGCTGGCGGGGTTGGCGACGCCCCTGGTAGTTTCCGTGCACACCGTAGTGAGTTTCGATTTCTCCGTCGCGCAGGTGGCCGGCTGGCACACCACGATTTTCCCGCCCTACTTCGTCGCGGGCGCGATTTATTCCGGCTTTGCGATGGTGATGACCCTGGCGATTCCCATACGCAAGTTTTACAACCTGGAAGATTTCATCACCATGCGCCACCTGGGCAATATGGCCAAGGTGATGCTCGCCACAGGGTTGATCGTCGCTTACGGCTACATGATGGAAACGTTCATGGCGTTCTACAGCGGGAACCCCTTTGATCGCTTCGTAGTCATCAATCGCATGTGGACCGGGCCGTATAGATATTTCTACTGGTTGCTGATTCTCTGCAACATCGTGATTCCGCAATGCATGTGGTCGCGCAAGGTACGCAACAACGTGGCGATTCTGTTCGTGATTTCGTTGGTCGTGAACGTGGGCATGTGGCTGGAGCGCTTCGTCATCGTGGTCATCAGCCTGCACCGCGATTTTCTGCCCTCTTCCTGGGGCATGTACTACCCGACGCGCTGGGACTGGGCTACCTATGTCGGCACCATTGGATTGTTCTTGACGTTGCTGTTCCTGTTCATCCGCTTCTTGCCGGTGATCTCGATTTACGAAATGCGCTCGCTGGTGGAAGAAACGGACGAGGAGAAACCGAAGAAATAAAGGCAGGTTCGGGAAGCGATGCAAATTTTTCATCACAGCACGAACACCATCTCGCGGGTGAGCATTTACGGCGCCGTCTTCATACTGGCGTTGCTGGGTGGCGTGCTGTATGCGATCGAGCTTTCTCCGATCTACACGCGTGTGAACGAAGCGCGTGAGCAACCTGTGCCCTTCAGCCACAAGCATCATGCCGGTGAGCTGGGCATTGACTGCCGCTACTGCCACACCACGGTGGAGAAATCCTCGTTCGCGGGCATTCCGCCGACGCAGACCTGCATGACCTGCCATTCGCAGATTTGGACGAATGCGCCGATGCTCGAGCCCGTGCGCGCCAGCTATCGCGACGACAAGTCAATCGCCTGGACGCGCGTGAACGCGCTGCCTGATTTCGTGTATTTCGATCACAGCATTCACGTCAGCAAAGGCATCGGCTGTACGACGTGCCACGGACAGGTGGGAGAAATGCCGCTCACGTGGAAGGCCAACACGCTCTACATGTCCTGGTGCCTGGATTGCCACCGCCAGCCGGAAAAATACGTGCGCGAGAAGTCCAAGGTTTTCGATCCGGGATACGTGACGCCGGCGAACCAGATGGAACTCGGCGCACGGCTGGTGAAAGAGTACAAAATTCACAGTCTGACGAATTGTTCGACGTGTCACCGCTGAAGGCGAAAAAACGAAAACGATGAGCTCCGACCTCAATCCGAAAGTTCCGCAGGCGATGGACCTGGCAGCGCTGCGCGCGAAGCTGGCGCAGGAAAACGGCAAGCGCCTCTGGCAGAGCCTGGAAGAATTGTCCGAAACCAAGGAATATCGCGAATTTCTGGAGAATGAATTTCCGCACGATCCGGAAAAAGATCCGCAGGGTTTGAATCGCCGCGACGTGCTGAAGCTTGCCGCTGCTTCCGCGGCTCTCGCTGGGCTGAGCGCCTGCACGAAACTTCCGACACAAAGAATTGTGCCGTACGTCAAGGCACCCGAAGAGATTGTTGCGGGCAAGCCGCTCTTTTATGCCACTTCCATGCCTCTGGCGGGAGTAGCCAGCGGCCTGCTCGTCGAAAGCCACATGGGTCGGCCGACGAAAATCGAGGGCAATCCCGAACATCCCGGAAGCCTGGGCGGCACGGATGTGTTCGCGCAAGCCGCGACGCTGGGCCTTTATGATCCGGACCGCTCGCAAACAGTGGTCTTCGAAGGACGCATTAGCAGCTGGGCCGCGTTCCTCACTGCCGTGGGCAACGAGAAAGCGGCGATGTCCGCCGACGGCCACGGTCTGCGGATTCTCACCGACACGGTGACGTCGCCCACGCTCGCCGCGCAAATCGCCGCGATTCTGAACAAATTGCCCGCCGCGAAATGGCATCAGTACGAATCCTGCGGCCGCGACAACGCGCGCGAAGGCGCTCGGCTAGCTTTCGGCAAACCCGTGAACACGGTGTATCACATGGATCGGGCCGACGTGATCGTCTCGCTCGATGCCGATTTCGTTTCTTCGGGCCCTGGCCACGTGCGCTACGCGCGCGAATTTGCTTTGCGTCGGGTGATCGATGGCAAGAACGCGAATCTGAATCGCCTCTACGTCGTCGAGAGCATGCCGAGCAGCACGGGCGCAGTGGCCGATCATCGCAAACCGTTGCGCGCTGGCGATATCGAAGCGTTCGCGTGCGAACTCGCCGCTGCGACGGGCGTTGGGGGCACAAGTGGCGGCGCAGCCGGCAGCAAGATCCCGGCTGAGTGGACTCGCGCGGTGGCGAAAGATTTGGCGGCGCATCGCGGCGCATCGCTCGTGATTCCCGGCGAAGAACAGCCGCCCGCCGTGCACGCCCTAGCTCATGCGATCAACGCCGCGCTAGGAAACGTCGGCAAGACCGTGTATTACACGGATCCGCTCGAGGCGAATCCCGTAAACGAAATGGAATCGCTGCGCGACCTGGTGAACGACATCAATGCCGGCAAAGTGGATCTGCTCTTCATGCTCGGCGGCAATAATCCGGTGTACGACGCGCCCGTGGATTTCGATTTCGGCCCCGCGCTGCTGAAAGTAAAAACGCGCGTGCATTCCGGCCTGTATTACGACGAAACCGCTGAGCTTTGCCACTGGCACGTCCCCGCAGCGCATTTCCTGGAAGCCTGGGGCGATGCGCGCGCGTTCGACGGAACGGTGGGCGTGATTCAACCGCTGATCCAGCCGCTGTACGACGGACATTCCGCCTACGAAATCGTCGAACTGCTCGCCGGAGACGCCGGAAAATCCGGCCACGACATCGTGCGCGATTATTGGAAGAGCGTGCGCCCGGAAAAAGACAAAGCTTTCGATGCGTACTGGGAACGCTCGCTGCACGACGGCTTGATGGCTGGAACCGCGCTAACCGCAGTTTCCGTCGTGGTGCGGGGAGACATCGGCCAGCAAGTGCAGAACACGCCTGGCGAACAATTGCAAATCGCTTTCCGCCCCGACCCTACGGTTTTCGACGGCCGCTTCGCCAACAACGGCTGGCTGCAGGAACTGCCCAAGCCGAACACGAAATTAACGTGGGACAACGCCGCGATGGTGAGTCCCGCCACGGCGCAGCATCTCGCGCTCGTGGACGGCGATTATGTGAAGCTGCAGCTTGCCGGACACGAAACCAAAGCGGGTGTCGTAATCGTTCCCGGGCACGCGGACAACGTCGTGACGCTGCACCTGGGCTACGGACGCCGCCGCGCGGGCAGCGTCGGCACGGGGCCCGGCTTCAATGCCAATTTCGTTCGCACTTCCAACGCGCCGTGGATTGCCAACGGGCTGAAAATCGAAAAGACCGGCGACAAATATTATTTTGCGGTGACCCAGCATCAATACGTGATTGATCAGGACGGTCATCAAGTGAACCAAGAAGGCGTCGAAGCCGCGCGCCGCGACCTGATCCGCATCGCCACGCTGGAAGAGTTTCAGAAGGACCCGAACTTCGCCAAAGACCCCCACGAAGAAGCAACCAAAGGCCTCACGCTCTACCCAGGATTCAAATACGAAGGCTACGCCTGGGGCCTGGCCATTGATCTGAACAAATGCGTCGGCTGCAACGCCTGCGTGGTCGCCTGCCAGGCCGAAAATAATATTCCGGTGGTCGGCAAGGAACAGGTGATGAAGGGCCGCGCGATGCATTGGATCCGCGTGGACACCTACTTCCGCGGCGGCATCGATAATCCCGAAACCTATTACGAGCCGGTGCTGTGCATGCACTGCGAAAACGCGCCCTGCGAAGTGGTCTGCCCGGTGGGCGCCACCGTGCACAGCCCCGAAGGGCTGAACGAAATGGTTTATAACCGCTGCGTGGGCACGCGCTATTGCTCGAACAACTGCCCTTACAAAGTGCGGCGCTTCAATTTCCTGCTCTATTCGGATTACACCACGCCCAGCCTGTTTGGGATGCGCAACCCGAACGTGACGGTGCGCAGCCGCGGTGTGATGGAGAAGTGCACCTACTGCGTGCAGCGCATCAACGCCGCGAAAATTACGTCCGAGGAACAAAACCGCGAAGTGCGCGACGGCGAGATCGTCACCGCGTGCCAGGGTGCATGCCCCGCGGAGGCGATCATCTTCGGCAATATCAACGACCCCAACAGCCGCGTCGCGAAATGGAAAACGCAATCGCGCAACTACGGCTTGTTGGATGATTTGAACACGCGCCCGCGCACCACGTACCTGGCGCGCGTGCTGAATCCCAATCCGGAGATTCACGGATAGCTTTATGAAGCGCAAACCACTTTACGGATTGCTGGCGGAGTTCGAGACGCCCGACGAACTTCTGAAAGCCGCGCAGCGCACGCACGACGCCGGCTACAAGAAGATTGACGCGTTCTCGCCGCTGCCCATTGAAGGCTTGGCCGAAGCCGTGGGCTTTCACGGCACGATTCTGCCCGTGATTGTGTTCATCGGCGGGCTGCTCGGTGGCCTCACCGGTTTCGCCATGCAGTATTACGCGAACGTGATGAGTTATCCGCTGAACGTCGGCGGCAAGCCGTACAACAGCTGGCCCTCGTTCATTCCGATCACCTTTGAACTCACGGTGCTGGGCGCCGCATTGTGCGCCGTCTTTGGAATGCTGGCGATGAACGGCCTGCCCACGCCGTACCACCCGGTGTTCAACGTCGCGCGCTTCGCGCTGGCCTCGAACGACCGGTTCTTCCTGGTGGTGAAAGTGCGCGACAAGAGTTTTGAGCTGTCGAAAACCAAAAAATTCCTGGAAGGATTGAATCCTCACGGAGTGTTTGAGATTGAAGTCTAGACGTCAAATCGATATTCAGGCGCGACGCAAAGGCGAGACGTCCAGCCATGTGCCGCACCTACGGCGCTGGGGATTGTCGTGGCGCCGGTACCCAGCCCTTCCGGGCTGGGCTAGCTTGTACCGCGCCTACGGCGCTGGTGCGGTGGTGGTTAGTGAAAGTGCCAGCAGGAAAAGAGCTGGCGGGACGCCGGCGCTACCAATGGCGCGAGCGGCGGGGGCGATTTGCCTGGGCGCACTGGCGATGCTGCTAATCGGCTGTCGCATGGACATGCACCAGCAGCCCAAGTATTTGCCCTACGAGCCGACCACTTTCTTCGACGACGGCCGCAGCGAGCGCCCCGTGGTGCCCGGCACCGTCGCGCGCGGACATTTGCACCTCGACGAACTGCTGTACACCGGAAAGGAAAACGGGGCGCTGTCCGACAAGTTTCCCTTCCCCATCACGCGCGAGGACCTGGAGCGCGGCCGCCAGCGCTACAACATTTATTGCACGCCCTGCCACGATTACACCGGCAGCGGCCAAGGCATCGTGGTGCAGCGCGGTTTTCCGCCGCCGCCGTCGTATCACATTGATCGCCTCCGCCAGGCTCCCGTCGGGCATTTCTTCGACGTGATGACAAACGGCTACGGCTCCATGTACAGCTACGCTTCGCGCGTCGAGCCGGAAGACCGCTGGCGCATCGCGGCTTACATTCGCGTGCTGCAACGCAGCCAACACGCAACCGAACAGGATGTGCCGCCGTCTGAGCGTCCACAATTAAATCAGCAGAATGCGGGGCCGGCGCAATGAGCCAAATCTTACACGCCTACCTTCTCGCCTACGTTTACTGGCTGATGATTCCGCTGGGCTGCACGGCGATCTTGATGATGCATCACCTCACCGGCGGCTGGTGGGGCTACCCGATCCGCCGCCTGCTCGAAGCCGGCACGCGCACGTTTGGCGTCATGGCGCTGCTCTTCATCCCGATTTTGCTGGGAATGAAGCACATCTACGATCCGTGGGTGAATCCGTCCGAAGAGATGCTCCACGATCCGAATTATCATTTCAAGCTCGCATACTTGAGCGCGAACTTTTTCATCATCCGCGCCATAATTTATTTCGCGATTTTGATGGGCCTCTCCCATTTTCTGAACAAGTGGTCGCGCGAACAGGACGCTACCGGCGATCCGCGCCTCGCGAAATACCTGGAAGGCATCAGCGGACCCGGCCTGATCCTGTGGGGCATGGCCGTGTCGTTTGCGATGATTGACTGGGTGATGTCGCTCGAGCCGAAGTGGTTCTCGACGATCTACGGCATGATTTTAATGATTGTGGCCGCGCTCACCGCAATGTCCTTCGTGATTTTCGTTCTGCGCCGCCTGACTGACGACGAGCGCGGCAAAGAAGTGAGAGAAAAGGTAACGCCCGGGCAGTTCAACGACCTCGGCAACCTGATGCTGGCGTTCACCATGCTCTGGGCGTACTTGTCGTTCTCGCAGTTCCTGATCATCTGGGCGGGCAATATCAAGGACGAAATTCCCTGGTATATGACGCGAGCCTTCGGCAGCTGGGGAAAGCTCGCGGTCGTGCTGATCGTCCTGCATTTCGCGCTGCCTTTCCTGCTGCTGCTGCAACGCAACGTGAAACGCCGCGTGCACCGTCTTTCCGCCGTGGCCGCCATGATGATCGTCCTCAGCATGGTGGACGTGTACTGGCTAATGGTGCCGGCTTACGAAAAAGATGGGCCGCGCCTCGGCTCGCTCGTGTGGGACATTTTCTGGCTCGTCGTGATCGGCTTCATCTGGATCGCCACCTATTTCTGGCAGCTCGGCAAAATGTCGCTGCTGCCGCTGCACGACCCGCGATTCGAAGGAGAGCTCCAGCATGAGCATGGAGACTAAGCACGGGCCGGGCCAGCCTCCCACTCCGGACGGCTCGCACGAAGGCTACGAACGCAGCGACGCCGACGCGCGTGGATTGCTGCACTCGGGCGCGTACCTGATCGCCGTGCTGGTCGTCGTTTCCTTTGCCATGGCGTGGCTGTTTGATTTTTATGGCAAGGTGCAGAGCCTAGGCAAGCCCGCTTCACCTTTTCAAGATGCGCGCGTGCTGCCTCCCGCGCCGCGCCTGCAAGTGCAGCCGCGCGCCGAGCTGCATGCCTATTGCGAGGAGCAGGACAAACTTTTGAGCACCTATGGGTGGGCGGACGAGCACAACGGCGTCGTGCGCATCCCGGTGGATCGCGCCATGGAATTGACGCTGCAGCAAGGCCTGCCTGCGCGCGCTCCGGGGGACATTCCCGCCGGCGTCAGCAATCCGCCGCGCTTTACACCCGACGTTACCGACCAGGACCAGACCGGGCCATGCGGTTTCGTGCTGGAGCGCGATAAGGACCTTGAAATGAGCCAAGAGGTGAGGCACTAGAGTGTTGGCATTCGGCAAATTCGGCCTGCGTCACGCGATGCTGGCATCGCTGGCGGCGGCTATGGCATTCCTGTCGCTGGCTCCTGGCGCCGCGGCGCAATTGGCGTCAGACCCGATGCAGAGTTCGGGAGTGCGCCCCGAACTTCTGAAACAGGTCGGCATTGACCAAAAACTGAACCAAACGATTCCGCTGAACCTGACGTTCCGCGACGAGAACGGCGCGCCGGTCCAGCTCGCACAATTTTTCGGACAGAAGCCCGTGATTCTCACCTTGGTGTATTACAACTGCCCGATGCTCTGCACGCAGGTTCTGAATGGCGTCGAATCCGGCCTGAAAGAATTGCACACGGATATCGGCAAAGAATTTGAAGTTGTCACGGTGAGCATCGACCCGACGGAATCCCACGTGCTGGCGAAAGTAAAACAGGAAATGTACGTGGGAATGTACGGCCGCCCGGGCGCCGCGCAGGGCTGGCATTTCCTCACCGGCGACGAGCCGCAAATCAAGCAGCTGGCTGACGCGGTGGGATTTCGTTACGCCTACGATCCCGATACCAAGCAGTTCGCGCACGCCAGCGCCATCATGCTGCTGACGCCTGAAGGGAAAATTTCGCGCTACTTCTACGGCATTCAATACCCGTCACGTGATTTGCGCCTAGGACTGGTGGAGGCATCCGAAGGAAAGATCGGCACGCCCGTGGATCAGGTTCTGCTGTTTTGCTATCACTACGATCCTGCGACGGGAAAGTATGGGTTGCTGATTTCGCACGTCATCCAGGCCGCCGGGGCGCTTACGGTATTGATTCTGGGAATCGCGATGTTGATTCTGTTCCGCGGCGAGCATTACGCGCTGCCGCAAAGAAAAGCTTGAAGAAACGCGTGGGCGCGACGCTGACGGTGCGCGGCGCGGTGACGGAAGCAGCAGAGGTTCACTGAGAGACTGATGATCACGGTTCTGATGCAATCGGGCTTCACCAACCTGGCCGCCGCCGTGGCCGCGATTCCCATTCACCCCACGTCCGCTTCCACCATCTCGGATAGCGTGGACCATCTCTACTATTTCCTAACGGCGATCACCCTGTTCTTCACCTTCGGGATCTTCACCACGATTTTCTATTTCATGGTGAGGTTCCGCCGCCGCTCGCCCGATGAGCAGCCCGCGGACACCAAGACGCACATGGCGCTGGAACTTACCTGGACCATCGTGCCCACGCTGATCACCGTCGTGATTTTCGTCTGGGCCTCTAGCCTCTATTTCGAAAATTCGCGCCCGCCCGAAGCCTCCACGGAAATTTTTGTGGTCGGCAAGCAATGGATGTGGCACATCCAGCACCCCGAAGGTCCGCGCGAAATCAACGAATTGCACGTTCCGGTCAACGCGCCCATCAAGATCACCATGACGTCCGACGACGTGATTCACGATTTCTACATCCCCGCGTTCCGGGTGAAAAAAGACGCCGTCCCCGGCCGCTACACCTCCATCTGGTTCCAGGCCACCAAAATCGGCACCTACCATATTTTCTGCGCGCAATACTGCGGCGCGGACCACGCCGAAATGATCGGCTGGGTCTACGTGATGTCTCCCACCGACTACGCGGCATGGCTTTCCGGCGGCGCGCGCAGCGAATCCATGGCCCAGACCGGCGAGCGGCTCTTCACACAGTTCGGCTGCATCACCTGCCATGTGGCGGACAATAGCGGCCGGGGCCCTTCGCTCGTGGGCCTCTACGGCAAACAGGAAAAACTGCGCAACGGCGACATGAAGCTCGTAGATGAAGCGCTGATTCGCCAGGCGATCGTAAATCCCAATTCCATCATCCTGCCCAATTTTGCACCGATCATGCCCTCCTTCCAGGGCCAGATCAACGAGGAACAGGTGCTGCAACTGATCGCTTACGTCAAGTCGCTCGGGACGGAAGAAAGGAAGACGAACGGGAAATGAGCACCACAGTCATTCCAGAATTGCCCGGGCAGGAAATTCCGGCCGAATCGCGCGTCAATTATTTGAACGCGAGCTACGGCGTGAAATCCTGGCTGCTCACCACCGACCACAAACGCATCGCGCTGCTGTACCTGGGCTCGATTACGCTGATGTTCTTCGTGGGCGGCTTTTTCGCGGTGCTGATGCGCCTGCACTTGATCGAACCGCAGGGCGCGCTGGTGGCGCCGGAAACTTACAACAAGCTTTTCACCATGCACGGCGTGATCATGGTGTTCTTCTTCCTAGTGCCTTCGATTCCCGCGACGCTGGGCAATTTCCTGGTACCGATGATGATCGGCGCACGCGACCTGGCATTCCCGCGCCTGAACCTGCTCAGCTGGTACATTTATATAATCGGCGCTGCGTTCACACTCTACGCCGTGATTTCCGGCGGCGTGGATACCGGCTGGACGTTCTACACTCCCTACAGCAGCACCTTTTCACATACCAGCGTGATCCCTACTGCATTGGGCGTATTCATCACTGGGTTCTCTTCGATTCTTACCGGCCTGAATTTCGTCGTCACGATTCACAAGATGCGCGCCCCGGGCCTCACATGGTTCCGCTTGCCGCTCTTTATCTGGGCGATGTATGCCACCAGCATTATTTTCATTCTCGGCACGCCCGTAATCGCCATCACCATTTTCCTGCTGGGCCTGGAACGCCTGCTGCACATCGGGATTTTCGATCCCGCCATCGGCGGCGATCCCATTTTGTTCCAGCACATGTTCTGGTTCTACTCGCATCCCGCTGTGTACATCATGATTCTGCCGGGCATGGGCGTGATGAGCGAACTGATCACCTGCTTTTCGCGCAAACGCATTTTCGGCTACACCTTCGTCGCGTTTTCCAGCCTGGCGATAGCGATCATCAGCTTCCTGGTGTGGGGCCATCACATGTTCGTCACCGGCCAATCCATTTACGCCGGCTTGATCTTTTCCGTGCTCAGCTTCCTCGTCGCGATTCCCTCGGCGGTGAAAGTCTTCAATTGGACCGCGACGCTCTATAAGGGATCAATTTCCTACGACGCGCCGATGCTTTACGCGCTGGGTTTCATTGGCCTGTTCACGATGGGCGGCCTCACCGGATTGTTCCTCGCCTCACTCGCAACCGACGTGCACTTGAACGGCACCTATTTCATCGTCGCGCACTTTCACTACATCATGGTCGGTGGTGCGGTGATGGCCTACCTGGGCGGCATCCATTTCTGGTGGCCGAAAATCACGGGCCGCATGTATCCAGACGGCTGGGCGCGCTTTGCCGCCCTGGTGATTTTCGTGGGATTCAACCTGACGTTCTTCCCGCAATTCGTGCTGGGCTATCTGGGCATGCCGCGGCGCTACGCCGTCTATCCCGGCGAGTTCCAGGTGCTCAACGTGATGTCCTCCGCCGGCGCTTCCATCCTCGGCATCGGCTACCTGATCCCGCTGATCTACCTGCTGTGGTCCATTCGCTACGGGCCGATCGCCGGACCGAATCCCTGGGGCGCGAAGGGGCTCGAGTGGGACACTCCTTCGCCGCCGCCGACGGAAAATTTCGAGGAGATTCCCGTGGTCACCGCAGACGCCTACGACTACGCGAATGTGGGAGGGTCCCGTGTCTGATATGGCCGTGCACGCCCAGCATCCGCCGGGCTTCAAACATCAATTCGAGGACATGGAGCAGCAGCGCGAAGCCAGCAGCCTGGGCATGTGGGTTTTCCTCGTCACCGAAATCATGTTTTTCGGCGGGCTTTTTGCCACGTACATCATTTATCGCGCGCTGTACTTGCCCGCATTCGAAACCGGCAGCCGCCTGCTCAACGTGAGATTCGGCGCCGTCAACACCGCGGTGCTGATCGGCAGCAGCTTGACCATGGCCCTGGCGATCCATGCCGCGCAGGATGGCAAGAAGAAATCCGAACAGGTGATGTACCTGGTCCTCACGATGATCCTAGGCGCGATCTTCCTGTTCTTGAAATTCAATTTTGAATGGCGCGCGGATTATCACGAGCATCTGATTCCCGGCTTCGGCTTCATCATCCGCCCGGAATGGGGTGCGGCCGGTCCGCACGTTCCGCTGTTCTTCTGCTTCTACTTTTTCATGACCGGATTGCACGCGATGCACATGATTATCGGTTTCGGCATCCTGGGGACGCTCACGGGGCTGGCGCACCGCGGCCGCTTCAACTCCGAATATTACGCGCCGCTCGAAGTAAGCGGCCTGTACTGGCACTTCGTGGATATCGTCTGGATTTTCCTGTTTCCGTTGCTGTATTTGATCGGCGGGCGATTCGCAATACCGGGGGTGCACTAATGTCCGCGCACGTCGTTCCGGTGAAAACCTATCTTGGAATATTTGTCGCGCTGCTGGTTCTGACCGCGCTCACTACCGGCGCCGCGTTCGTCGATTTCGGCGATATTCACACAGGAATTCCCTTGATCAATGTGATTCCGCTGAACACCGTGGTGGCTCTGGCTATCGCTGTGGTGAAAATGCTGTTGGTAATATTGTTCTTCATGCACGTGAAGTACAGCAGCGGCCTGACCAAAATCGTAGTGATGACGGGATTTCTGTTTCTCGCGATTCTGGTGTCTTTCACACTGGCCGACGAGCTCACCCGCAACTGGTCGCCCGCACCGGGCGGTTGGACCGCCACGCTTCCCACGATTCTTCCCTTACTTCACAGCCTCTTCTAACTTCTAGCGCGGCGCCGCGCGAAATGCCACTACGGCGTTCAACCCGCCGAACGCAAAAGAATTCGAGAGCGCTGCTTCCACGCGCACCGCTCGCGGCTGATTCGGAATGTAATCCAGATCGCATTCCGGATCGCGTTCGTTGAAGTTCGCAGTAGGCGGCAAAATGCCGTGGTGCAGCGCCAGAATCGTCGCGATCGCTTCCAGCGCCCCGGCAGCTCCCAGCGCGTGCCCGTGCATGGATTTGGTCGAGCTGACGCCGATTTTATCCGCATGCGCGCCAAAAACTTCACGAATCGCGGTGCTTTCCACCGGATCATTCCCTGGCGTGCCGGTGCCATGCGCGTTGATGTAACCGACGTCTTCCGGCGCGAGTCCCGCTTCGCGCATCGCCCCTCGCATCGCGCGCACCGGACCGTGCACCGCAGGCTGCGTCAAATGATGCGCGTCAGCGGTCATTCCGAATCCGCAAATTTCGGCAAAGATCTTCGCGCCGCGCGCCCGCGCCACGTCCATCGGCTCCAGCACCATCATCGCGCCGCCTTCGCCCAGAATCATTCCGCGGCGGTCCTTGCTGAAAGGCCGGCAAGTGTCCGGCGCGATCACGCGCATCGCTTCCCAAGCCTTCAGCATGCCGATGTTGAATATCGATTCGCTGCCGCCGGTCATGGCGGCGTCCGCCTCACCGTCACGCACCAGCCGAAAGGCCTGCCCGATCGCATGATTCGCCGAGGAGCAAGCCGTGGAAACCGTATAGGTCGGCCCGCTCATACCCAGGTCCATCGCGATGTGACTCGCGCCCGCGTTGGCCATGGTCTTCGGAATCGTCAGCGGATGAACGCGCCCGCGCCCCTCCACCCAAAGATCCTGGAAACCGGCTTCGATGGCCGCCTGCCCGCCCACCGCCGAACCGCATACAATCGCGGAGCGTTCGCGCAATTCCTGCGTCAGCTCGAGTCCCGAATTCTGCAGCGCCTCGCGCGCCGCCACCACGGAAAATTGCGCGAAGCGGTCAATGTACGCGTCTTTCCCGCCCGGGAAATGCTTCACGGGATCGTAGCCCGTCACTTCCGCGCCGTTCTTGAATCGCAGCGTGGAGCAGTCGGCGCCCTTGATCGGACCAATAGCGGGGCGGCCTTCGCTGAGGGATTTCCAGTTTTCCTCGAGGTTCAAACCCAGTGGAGAAATAATTCCCAGTCCTGTGATGGCGACGCGGCGTGGGGCCATTCGTCAGTCCGCCGGTGTGGCCGAGCCCAGGGAAGTATCGGGCGGCGCGGCGGCAATAATTTTCTTGATGCCTTCCACGACGTCGTTGACGGTGCGCAGCGAGCGAACGTCGTCGTCGGGAATGGAGATCTTGAACGCATTTTCCAATTCGAAGAGCAACGTGAAGACGTCCAGCGAATCAATGCCCAGATCCTGTAAATTTGTGTCCAGCTTGATCGTGTCCGCCGGTATGCGTTTCACCGAAGCCAGCGTCGAGATTACTTTTTCTGCGACTACGTCAGACATCAAGCGTATCCTCCGTCTCTTCGATGCATCTGGTGATTGGCGAGGTGCGGCCGGGTCGCGCCGCAGCTGCAGGGAATCCGGCCCGTTTTCCGCCCCGTAAAACGTAGCCCAAGCCCAGCACGAAATCAAATTCTAGCAGGACTGCGCGCCACCCGTGCCGACTGTTTTTTCCCGGCGCGGTTTCAGTGCATTTGCATCGTTGGCGCCGTGGGCGTGGCCGGAGCAGCCGCAAGCGCGGCACCCGCCGGCGGTGCCAGCTCCTTCAGCACGGCCGGGGGAAGCTTTTGCACGTTGCTCAGAAAAGTCACCAGCTGCCAGATCTGTCCGTCGTTGAGCGTCTTGTTCCACGCCGGCATGCCCGACCAGCGAATCCCGTGCTGAATGATGTAGAAATTCTGGTACTCCGGCATGTCGGGCGCCTCTTTGAAAAATGCCGGCACCGGCGGATTAAAGGATCGTCCGAACTGGCTTTCGGGATTCGAGGGAAGCCCGTGGCAACCCGCACAATGATTCAAATAAAGTTGGGCGCCCGCGATTAAATCGGCCTCGTCGGTCGGGACCGGGTTCTTCTGCTCGGGCGCGTTACGCTCGGTCGAGGCATCGACTGCTGACATGGCCAAATGCCGCTCCGTCGCGGAAGGTTCCTGATCGGCGTTGAAACTCACACGGCCTGACTTAAGAAGGAAATATCCACCAGCTGCCAAAACGAACACCGTCAATATGATTCCGAATAAAAAGGCTTTCATCGGGCGTCGGCCTCCTGGTTATTTGCACATTCCTAGCAACCTTAGAGCTATTTCGGTTCCACTAGACGATTATACTTCTTCAAGACCTCACGCAAGCGGTCATGCGGTAAAGCCTCCACCGTGTGCCCGTCCGCGCCGGTCATCGTCTTCGCCGCCACCAGCGCGTTCACCACGGCTTCCTCCGTCGCCTGCACGGTAGCTTCGAAGAGCGCGTCCATGCGGTCGTTTGGCAACATTTGCAGCGCCGCGGTTTTTTTCTGTTCCAAGCCCGCGCCGGCATTGGCCGTGGAAAACGCGATAAAAATATCCCCCGAGCCATCCCCGGAAACGCTGCCCAGCCGCCCCAGCCCAAGAGTTACGCGCTTCGCGATGCGCTTCATCTGGCTCGGCAGCAACGGCGCGTCGGTGGCGACCACCACGATGATCGAACCGGTATCTTCATCCCACACCGGATGACCGGTAATTTCATATCCCACCGGCGTGCCCGCGATGCGCAGCAGATGCCGCACGCCAAAATTGCATTGCACCAGCACGCCCACGGTGTACCCGCCCAGTTTTTCCGCCAGCTGGCGCGACGCCGTGCCCGTGCCGCCTTTAAATTCAAAACAAATCATTCCGGTGCCGCCGCCCACGTTGCCTTCGGCGATCGGTCCGCTGTGCGCATCGCGCATGGCAGCGTCAGCGTCTTCCGCTTTCACGTGAAATCCGTTGATGTCGTTCAGATAGCCGTCCCACGTTTCGGCCACGACTGGCAGCGACCACCAGTCTTCTAGAGGCAACCCAGGTCCGTGCTGCAATTGCCAGGCGATCACGCTGTCGCGCACTACTCCGACGCTGTGCGTGTTTGTGATCATCACCGGCCCATAAAGAAATCCAGATTCCTCCACCCAGGTAGTCCCGGTCATCTCCCCATTGCCGTTTTCCGTGAACCATCCCGCAAACACGGGATCCACGGAGTTCTTCCCGCGCGGAAAAATAGCCGTAACACCTGTGCGAACCGGACCCGTGCCCACAACCAATTTCCCTTCGCCGGAAACGAGCGTGCGGTATCCAACCTCCACGCCTTTCACATCCGTGATGGAATCGAGCGGCCCCGGCGTTCCCTCAAACGGCACGCCCAGGTCGCGCGCCCGCGCCTCATGCTCGAATTTCGCCCCCTGCGCGGAAGCGATCGGCGCCGCCGTCAGAGTCATGCAACAAGCTGCCGTGAGCGAGACGACCACCGAAGCAACTAGCTCACGCGCACGGATCTTTTTCATTCTTTCTCCGCCTGCTTGAAAATCACGCTGCCCACGAAAACCTAATCATTGCGCGCTGGCAGGATGTTCCAGCAGGCCGCGTGCCTGTTTCAGAAGCTCCGTGTTCTTCGCCAGCTCGTCCTCTAGAATTTTCGCCTGCTCCGCCGCCACTTTCCAATCTCCGGCCTCGGCAGCCTCCGTCAATCCCGGTAACTCCAGATGCGCGTAGGTATAGCGCGCGGCGTACAAAGAATGTTTGAACCACGGACGCCCCGGGATTCCCTGCGGATTGCACCAGTTGCGTTCCACCTGTATCAATTGCTCATTTACTCGCGTCGCCGCAGCAGAATCCAGCCGCCCCGAAGAAATCGCCTGCGCCACAGCTGAATTCAGCTCCCGCCCGGCCACTTGAAATTCGGTGATGTGCTGCTGCAACGCGGCGAGATCAATATGCCCGCTCACGTGATTCGCCAGATTCAGATCCACCACGAACTGCCGGATATTTTCTCCGTACGAATCGAAATCGTAGGGAAGAATCTCCGCGTTCGCCAAACGCAGCGCCAGCACTCCCCAGAGCTGCGCCATCAATGTGTGATAGCGATACCCCGGATCGCCAAAATGATTCATCCAGAAAAAATCGTCGTACATTGAGTGATAAACGCCGTAGGGTCCGGTAAACGTCAAGCCCACCGTCGGAATCCCCAGAAAATTCAAAAACACCGTGTGGTCGGAGCCGCTGCCAATTCGCGTGTTCGGCAGCTCCGCATCCGGCACGGCCTGCGTCAAATTCAGTTCAGCCTTCCGCGAAATTTTCCAATCGTCGTACAAGCTTTTCCCCGAAGGTGCAGGCAAGGCGCGACTCACTTCCACCAGCAAAGGCGCGAGCGAGCCTACCGCGTCGCCCTCGAAATCTTTGCCGGACGTCGCTTCGTCCACATTCAAATACGCCACAGCCTTCCGCTTCAATTCATCCGCATACTGCTCGCCCCACTCCGTGGAACCGGTGAGCGCGTACTCCTCGCCATCCCAGCTGCAAATCACCAGCGTGCGCTTCGGACGAATCCCGTGCGCCAGCAGTTGCCCCAGGCTGTGCGTCATTTCCAGCATCGCCGCCGTGCCGCTGGAAGGATCCACGCCGCCAAAAACCCACGCGTCGCGATGATTCCCCAAAATCACCCACTCATCCGGGGCTTCGCTGCCTCGTATGTGCGCCTCCGTCACGTAATAAGGCTGAATGCGTGTATCCATATCTACTTTCAAATGCGCCACCACACGCTTTCCACCCACGTGATATTTAAACGGCAAGCCGCCCTGCCAAGAATCCGGCGCGACGGGCCCATCCATTTTCCTGAGCAGCGGTTCGGCATCGTGCCAGGAAAGCGGCACACCCATAATTTTCGGCAACGATATCGCCTGCTCCACCGGAATCCGTTTCGCGCCCGGGACAGAAGCGTAACCAGGCGTCAGCGGATCGCCCGGCTCCAGAAAATCATAAGTGATCGCGCCGCGCTGGATGTGCGTTTCCGGACCCCATGGCCCACTCGGATACACCGCGCCCTTGCTGTACCCGTCCTCCGCAGGATCGGAATATATAAGGATGGCCGCAGCGCCGAGCCGTTCGGCCGTGAGCGCTTTGAATCCGCGATAGCTGTAGGGATTCGAATATCGGACCAGCACGATTTTGCCGCGCACATCAATTCCATGCTGGCGCAAAAATTCGTAATCTTCCGGGTTGCCGCTGTGTGCATAGACCACCGGCGCCGTCACTTCACCGGAAGCTGAATAACCCAGATACGCGCCGTCCACCTTGGGATTTCTTGTGTCCGGGTCCACGTTGTCAGGAGCTTCGAGCAAGAGGGCGCGATATTCCGTGGGCTTCACCATCTCTAGCGAGATTTTGCGCGGCGAGGAACCCAGCACATCGTATTGATGCACGGTTACATTTTCCAGGCCCTGCTGGCGCCACTGCTCCGCCACCCACTGCGCCAGCTCATTATTTCGCGCCGAACCGGCCTGATGCGGCTCCGCCGTCAGGTAGCGATGAAACTGGATAATTTCGGGCGTGGAAATGGATTCGCGGAAAGAATTTTCCGTGATGATTTCCTGCGCGGCCGCTCGCGGCGAAAATCCGGAGATTTTCGCAAGATCCGGCGCCGCCGCCAGCGCAAGCGCCGCGGACAACACGCCCGCGACACTGCACAAAGCCCAGCGCCCACCGCGCCTAGAGCGACGCAGGGGAGCCTCCCGTCGCCGCGAGATGGCTTTTTTCCAAATCGCCGATGGCCTGTTCCAATCCCTTCACGAGCATCTGAATCTGTTGCGTCGTAATGACGTAGGGCGGCGCGATCAGAATATGGTCGCCGCGCGTGCCGTCCGCGCAACCTTGAATGGGATACGTCATCACTCCTGCTTCCAGCGCATCCGCCTGCACGCGAAAAGCAATGCGCGCTTCCGGCGGAAACGGCGCGCGCGTCTTGGTATCGCGCACAAATTCGATGGCCAGCAGTAATCCCATGCCGCGAATATCACCGACCACGGAAAATTTGCGCAGCGGCTCCAGCGCGTCGCGCAGTTCGCGGCCCGCGGGCTCCACGCGCGCAAAAAGATTCTCCTGTTCTATGTAGTCGAGCACCGCATTCCCCGCCGCCGCCGACACGGGATGCGCGTTGTAAGTGAAGCCGTGCAGAAATGTGCCGGAGCCCTTCGCAATCGCATCCACCACGTGCCCCGCCGTGATCACCGCGCCCAGCGGGGCGTAACCGCTTGCGATCCCTTTGCCCACCAAAATCATGTCCGGCGAAACGCCCCAATGTTCGACGGCGAAGGGTTTTCCGGTGCGGCCCATCCCGCTCATCACTTCATCGGCAATCAGCAGAATCCCGCGGCGCTGGCAAATTTCCGCAATCCGTTGCACGTAACCGTCCGGAGGCGCTACCGCGCCCAGCGTCGCGCCTACTACGGGCTCGAAAATAAACGCGGCCACGTCCTTCGATCCGTCGCGTTCCAGCAATCTTTCCAGATCGTCCGCGCAATCCACATTGCATTCCGGATAGTTCAATCCGAAAGGACAGCGATAGCAAAAACACGGCGCGATATGTCCCCACTCCTTCAACAAAGGCGCAAACGGTTCGCGCCGGCGCACATTTCCAGAAACCGAGAGCGCTCCCAAGGTGCTGCCGTGGTAGCTCTGCTGCCGCGAAATCACGCGGAAGCGCCTGGTCTCGCCGCGTTCGACCCAATATTGGCGCGCCAGCTTCAGCGCTGTCTCGGTAGCTTCCGAGCCGCCGGAAGTAAAATAGATGCGCCCATTCTTGCGCAAACCTTGTGGAGCTAACGCCAGAATGCGGGTGGCCAATTTTTCAGCGACAGCCGTGTGAAACTGCGAGGAATGCACGTAAGCGAGCCGCGAGGATTGTTCGGCGATGGCCTGACCGACTTGCGCCACGCCGTGCCCGATGGTGACTACCGCCGCGCCGCCCGATGCGTCCAGATAACGCTTGCCACCGACCGCGTAGACGAAGCATCCCTCTCCCCGCAGCGCCACGGGATAAGCCTTCAAGAAATTTCGTGGGAAAACCGCTTCGTCGGTCATGTGCCGCCGGGTGACCAGGATTCCCGCGCTCGATTCGCGCGGAACGATTCACACCGATCGCTTAAGGACGAGCGATTCTAGCAGAAATCGCGCCGTGAAGAAGTCCCGGTGAGCGGGACACTCACCGCCATTTCAATTTCTTCACGTCAATCGCGGGAGGCGGGAATTTCAAGTGCATTTCTTCCAGCGTCTCGACGATGATGTGCGAAACCGCCAGATTGCGAAACCATTTCTTATCCGCGGGAATCACGAACCACGGCGCGTGCTTTGTGCTGCAGCGCGTCAACACGTCTTCGTAAGCCTCCGTGTAGTCGTCCCAGAATTTCCGCTCGTCGAAATCCGCCTGCGAAATCTTCCAGCGCTTGTCGGGGTCGTCGATGCGATCCATGAAGCGCTTCTTCTGCTCGTCCTTACTGATATGCAGGAAAAATTTCAGGATGCGCACATTGTTTTCGTGCAGGATCGCCTCGAACCGGTTGATCTGCTCGTAGCGCTCGGACCACACTTCCTTCGGCACCAGATTGTGCACGCGCACCACCAGCACATCTTCATAGTGCGAGCGGTTGAAGATTCCGATATCGCCGACCGGCGGCACCGCCTTGTGCACGCGCCACAGAAAATCGTGCGCGGCCTCCTCCGGTGAAGGCGGCTTGAACGACGTGACGCGGCAACCCTGCGGATTCACGCCAGCCATCACGTGCCGAATCGTCCCATCCTTCCCCGCCGCATCCAGTGCCTGCACCACCACCAGCAACGCGTGCTTGTGGTCTGCATAAAGCAGGTATTGCAGCTTGTCGAGCTTTTCGATCGCCTTCGCCAGACTCGCGTTCGTGGCATGCCCCTTGCCCCAACCGAGCGTGTCGCCAGGATCGAACTTACGCAGGTGCACTTCATGTCCCGGTTTGACGATCAATGCCTTCGAGAAGTTTGTGCTCATGGATAGCACGCCCCTTTTCGGCGCAGCACGGCAAACCGCGCATCAACCAAGCCCAGCATACCCCGTTCTGCCGCCGAACAAATGCAACCGCGCCCGCGCGACGCCCCCGCCGTTGTAACACTTTTTTCACATTGGCGCCCCGCGTTCCGCGATATCATGTGAGATTGGTGCCAGGCCTAGCCAAAAATGGGGAACGATACGCCAGAAACTCTCACCGTCACTGAAACCCTTCTCCTGAAGGAACCCGCGCCCAAGCGCCAATATCCCGGTGCGTTGGTGGTAGTCGAAGGGATCGACGGCTCGGGAAAAAGCACGCAGCTGTATCTGTTGAAGCGCTGGCTGGAAATCGGCGGCTACCGCATCCACTTCACCGAATGGAACTCCTCGCCGCTGGTGAAGTCCGCCACGCGCCGCGGCAAACAGCGCCGGCTGCTGACGCCCACGACATTTTCCCTGCTGCACGCCGCCGATTTCGCCGACCGTTGCGAACGCCAGATCATGCCGCTACTCCACGGCGGCTACCTGGTTCTCGCCGACCGTTACATCTACACCGCCTTCGCGCGCGATGCCGCCCGCAGCTGCTCGCCGCACTGGCTGCGAAACCTCTATAGCTTCGCGCCCACGCCGGACATCACTTTTTATTTCCGCGCCCCGCTGGACGTAGCCGTGAACCGCATCGTCGCCGGACGCCCCAAGCTAAAATATTACGAAGCCGGCATGGACCTCGGCATCTCCCTCGACCGCGCCGAAAGCTTCCGCATCTTCCAGGAACGCATTCTGACGAATTACGACCAGATGATCGAAACCGATAATTTTGTGCTGATGGATGGCACTGTGCGCGTCAACAAGCTGCAAAAGTTGATGCGCCAGATCGTAGGCGAGCGCATCTCGCTGCAGCAATTCGCGCCCAAGAAAAAATGAAACGCGCCGACAAAACCACGCTGAAATCGAACGGCTCGAATGGCCGCCCTTCCAAAAAGAAGAAGAACGCCGCGGCCGAATTGCCTTCGCGCTTCTACGGCTCGCCTCTGCCAGGAGTAAAACCGGAAGAACTCAGCGGCACGCTGGTCGTTATCGAAGGCACGGACGGTTCCGGCCGCTCCACGCAAATTTCGCTGCTCACCGAATGGCTCGAATCCGAAGGCTTCGCCGTGCAAACCATGGGCCTGCGCCGCTCCTACCTGGTGGGCGAAGACATTGACGGTCTGCTCGCCGAAAATTCCGTCACGCGCATGACCCTGGCACTGATGTACAGCACCGACTTCTTCGACCAACTCGAGCGTCGCATTTTGCCTGCGCTGCGTTCCGGATTGATCGTGCTCGCCGACCGCTACATTTTCACGCTGATCGCGCGCGCCGCCGTCCGCGGCATCGGCCGCGATTATCTGCACGGTATCTACGAAACAGCTCTGCGCCCGGACCTCACATTCTGGCTCAACGTGCGCCCCGAAGTAGCCTTCGACCGCGAGTTCAAAAAGTCGCAGATCATCAGCTACTGGGAATCCGGCCGCGATATGTCGCTCTCCAACGATCTCTTCCAGTCCTTCATCCGCTACCAATCCATGATCAAGCGCGAATTCGAGTACCTTTCGAAACGCCACGGCTTCATCGAAATGGACGGCGAAAGCAGCGTCTCCGATCTAAACCGGTTGTTGCGCAAACGCATTGCCGCACACCTGGGGATACGGAGCACGCACTACCGGCCTTCGCACGCCTTGTCGCACCTCTGGCGCTGAACGAGTGGCCGCCCCGGTTCAATTGGCAGCCATTGACGCCGGCTCGAACGCCATCCGTCTGGTAATCGCCCGCGCCACGTCCCCCAAGCACATTCAAATCCTCGACTGCGAACGCGCCGCCGTGCGCCTCGGCCACAACGCCTTCACCCGCCGCGTCATCAATGGCGACACAATTTCCCGCGCCGCGCGCGCCTTCCGTCAGTTCCGCGATCGCATGGACCAATACAACGTGGGCGCCTATCGCGCGGTAGCCACGGCCGCCGCCCGCGAAGCGCGCAATTACCGCCGCCTGATGGATCGCGTGCAACGTAAAGCCGGAATCGAACTGGAAGTAATCAGCAGCGAAGAAGAAGCGCGCCTGGTTTGTTCCGCCGCGCAGTGGGCGCTGGGAGACCGCATCCAGCCGCGCTTGATCTTTGATCTGGGCGGCGGCAGCCTGGAGCTAAATTTTTATCAGCGCGGCGTGCTCGAACAGCGCATCGGCCTTCCCCTCGGCACGATTCGTCTGATGGAGACTTTCTCCATTGAAGGCGCGATTGATGAAGACAACGCCCACCGCCTGCGTCACCACATCCTCGCGCTTCTGCGCAGCGCGGTTCCTTCCCCTCCTAAACTGAGCCGCTCAATCGCAGTCGCCTGCGGCGGGAACGCCGAAGCGCTGGTGCGCATGGCCGCCGGACCCATGGTGGAGCGCATCCCCTCGATCAATACTCGCCTGCTGCGCGACCAGACCTGGCGCATGTTGGCGCTGGATGTACCCGGCCGTATGCGCGTGTTCCGCATTCGCAAGGACCGCGCCGAAGTAATCGGCATCGCCGCGATTATTTTCAATACGCTCGCGAAATGGCTCGACGTCCGCACCATGCTCGTTCCCGGTGTCGGTGTCCGCGAAGGAATCCTGCTGGACTTGGTCGCGGAGCAATATTCCGTCCGCACTACATCCGAAGAAGAAAAAGGCCGCGCCTCCGAACTGCTGGCCAGCGCGCGCTGGTTCGCGCGGCGCCTCGATTACAATCCGCAGCACGCCGAGCACGTGATGCGTCTGGCTCTTTCGCTTTTCGATCAGCTGCGCCCCATACACGAGATGGGCGCGGACCTGCGCCTGGTACTGGAAATGGCCGCGCTCCTGCACGACGTCGGGCATTTCGTCTCGCGCAAATCGCATCATCGCCACGGCGAATATCTGATCCGCAACGGAGAAATTCCCGAACTGCGCGGCTGGCGGCGCGACATGGTGGCCGCGCTGGTGCGTTACCATAATTCGAAATCCGAACCGCAGCTTGAGCACGCTTCCTACGCCGCGCTCGATGGCGAGCGTCGCCGCCAGGCCCGGCTGCTCACCAGCCTGCTGCGCATCGCCGAAAAACTGGAATCCGAACATGCCCAGCGAATTTCCGGCGTGGACGTGCAAATTTCCGGCCGCAAGGCGATCTTCATCATCCGCGCCATGGACGGCACGCGCCTCGATCTGCTCGGCCTCGAACGCAAGTCCGACCTCTTCGAAAAGGAATTCCAATTGAAGCCGGAATTCCGCCGCGCGCAGGGAAAAGAAAAGGTGGCATAATAAATCATGATTTTGTATCTGGTACGTCACGGAATCGCCGTAGACCCCAACGACCCGAAATCTCCGCCCGAGCCCGAACGCCCGCTCACAGCGAAGGGCGTGCAGAAAACGCGCGCTGCCGCGCTGGGTCTGCAAGTGCTCGGTGTGAAGCCGGACGTGCTGATCACCAGCCCCTACGTGCGCGCCGCGCAAACCGCCGAAATCTTTGCAGAGGCCCTGGGATTTGCGCCGCAGAAAATCCGCACGCATGACGCCCTGAAGCCCGCCGGCAATCCCGCGGACATCCTGAAAGAGGTAAATCGGTTGCGCGCGAAGGAAGTGATGTGTTTCGGCCACGCGCCGCAGCTGGATTTGATGATTGCGCACGTCGCCGGCGCGCACGGAGTTTTCACAGCGCTAAAGAAAGCCGGCGTCGCGTGCCTGGAACACTCCGCCGGACACGGCAGGTGGGAAATTCTCTGGATACTGACGCCGAAAATGCTGCGTCAACTGGCGGATTGAAGCCGCTGCGGCGCCGCCAACGCCGACGATTGCACGATATGAATGCCCTGAAATCCCGCGCGCCACACCGGCCAGAGAGGTTCCTTGCCCGTCACAACTGACCGGAATTTATCCAGCCGCGCCTTGCGCGCCTCTTCGATTCGCTCATGCCAGCGGAGCACGTCCGCTTCCTGCAATTTCGCGCGGTGCCGCCGGATTTCCGCTCGCAGCACATCCAAATCATGCACTTCGCCCAGCAGGTCTTGGATGCGTTTCAATTCCACGCTCCACGGCGCGTAACGCTGCGGCATGAAATTCTCCAGCGTGTAGCGGAATCCCTTCAGCCCAATGCGCAGGCGGTGCCAGGCGATCCGGCTGCGGCCTCTGCGCGCGCGCTCGTAAAGTTCGGCGGCTTCGTTTAAGCGCGTCAACGCCAGCCGCTGAAACACCACGCTCTCCAGCGGAAAGAACTGCGCTTTCCCCCGCAGCTTCTGCACCGATTTCCGCCAGTCCTTGCGGTCGAAATCCGCCAGCGCGCGCCGTGCCTTCAGCCGGTGTTCCTTCTGCGATTGCGCCAGCACCTTCAGCAGGTGTTTTCGGACCGGGTCCCCGGGCGCGGAGAGCTTCTTCAGCCACTCTTGATCCACCTGCGTATCCCGTAGTACCCCCAGCGCCCGAAACAAATCGCGGCTCTCTTTCTTCAGCCCGCGCCACCCGTGGTCCGGATTCACTTCGCTCAAAGCATCCGCCATCGTCCGGCAGCGTCGCAAAGCCACGCGCAAATCATGCACTTCGCGCGGCTTCCACCCGTTCTCTACCTCCTCCGCCAACTCCAGGACGCGGTTCATCCACACGTCCAGACCAATACGTTTAGCGGGAGGCTCGGTGGGTAACGTCATTGCATGCGCGGTCATCAATACCAGCTTTCTCGGCGGCCAAAGCAGAATCTGCAATCCTACACCCCCGCAGCCCACTTTTCCAATCCGCGGGGGTCGGCGGCACGGGTCCGACGGAAAGAGCCGATCACGAGGACACTCTTCAAACCGTAATCGAATATTCGCAGAAAATTCATACTGCCCTTCGACCACACCGTTAGATTCAATGTTCGCCAAAGCTATTGGAGTTCTTTCCTCTGCCTGTTACTTTGGCATCTCAACCTAAAATGTCTGTAACGTTCCATCCGCAACCCGGAAGACTGCTGCGCACCGTAATCAGCGTCCGGTTCGGCCTCCTGGTGCTCTGCATCTTCGCCGCCGCACCCGCGTTCGCGCAATCAGCAATGCCCGAAACTTGCAGCCGTCCTGCCATCGGCAGCACGGTCCCAGAACCACCGGAGCTCCACAGCCAAGGCGGCGTTCTGAAAGTGGATTTAACCCTGCGCAACGGCCCAGCCGCGAACGGCCAAATGCGCTACTGCTACCTAGCCGCCGACGGCACGCTGTCCCCCACTCTTCGATTACAGCCTGGAGATCTGCTCATCCTCCATCTTAAAAACGGACTCACCGCGCAACCAGCTGCGCCGACGCCCGCGCACCAGCACAACACCGCGGCACGCAAAGCCAGTTCAACAACCGATCCCTGCCAACGCGGCGAAATGACCGCGTTCGCCACCAATCTTCATTTCCACGGCCTCTCAGTTCCGCCCGTCTGCCATCAGGACGAAGTTCTAAAAACCACCATCAACCCCTCCGACGCTCCCTTTGAATACCGCATTCGCATTCCGGCCGATCAGCCGCCCGGCCTGTACTGGTATCATCCGCACATCCACGGTTTCACGAATCCGCAGGTTCTAGGCGGCGCTTCCGGAGCGCTGCTCATCGAAGGAATCGAGCGAGCAAATCCGGAAGTCGCCGGCCTCCCAGAACGAGTCTTCGTCATCCGCGACCAGGACCTGCTGAATCCAGACGCGCAGGCGGTGCAAACCGATTCGATGCCTCCGCCGCTGGTCCTGCGCGACGCCGAGGGCGACATCCTCAATACCGGCACCGGCGGCGGCAAACCTGCGAAAGATCTCTCCATCAATTTTGTCACGGTGCCCTACCCCAACTATCTACCAGCCAAAATTAAAATCCGCCCGCAGGAAAAACAGCTCTGGTGCGTCCTGAACGCCTCCGCCATCACCTATCTCGACCTGCAAATGTTGGTCGAAAACAAACCGCAAATGCTGGGCGTCGTTTCGCTCGACGGAATTCCAATCAACGCCAACCAAACAACTCAAAAAAAAGTCATTTGGCAGAGTCACATCCTGCTGCCGCCCGCCAGCCGCGTAGGAATTATCGTGAAGGGCCCGGCCGCAGGAACAGCGGCCAGTCTGATCACACGGACAGTGGACACCGGCCCAGCTGGCGAAAACGATCCGACGCGCCCGCTAGCCGCAATCGTCGCAGAACCCGAGGCTCCCGAACCAAGCGTGCAACTCGCAACGAATCCCACTCCGCTTCCCCGCACAAACGACGCATGGCTGGGCGAGGTGAAGCCCGCACGAACCCGCACACTCTATTTCTCAGAGCAACCGCACGATCCACAAAATCCGAACAGCCGCACCGATTTCTACATCACGGTAGAAGGCCAAGAGCCGAAGTTATTCAACCCAAATGATGTGGCTCCAAACATCATTGTCCCCCAAGGCGACGTCGAGGACTGGATCATCCAAAATCGCACGCGCGAACTGCATGCCTTCCACATCCATCAAATCCATTTCATGCTCGAGGAGTGGAACGGCGTCCCGATAGACGAGCCCTTCTTGCGCGACACCATCAACGTTGCCTACTGGGACGGCACCAGTCCCCAATTTCCCAGCGTAAAATTACGCATGGACTTCCGCGATCCGCACATCGTCGGCACGTTTCTTTACCACTGCCATCTGCTTGAGCACGAAGACGGCGGAATGATGGGCGTGATCCAAGTGGTGCCGAAGCCCATCGCCGAATCGACCCAATCCACTCACGCCGCACATCCCGCAACGCGCAGATAAGACATGACTTGCAAGTACTAGCCCACCAAGCCCAGCCACCAGCTTTTAATGCCGTTTTCATCTGGCAATAACACGCGCCGCGTATCAATGCGTGCGCCCGCTCGGTTCCGCAAACCCCAAAGCAGCCCTCGGAAGCTGCCGCGCACGTGCGGGCCACGCAGTATCAGACCAGAATTTTTCACACCTAAGGAGAACTCATGATTAGCAAGAATCTTCGCCGGATGGCAGCCATCGCGCTTGCCTCCAATCTGGCACTGGCAATGCCCAGCGGCCTATTCGCCTCACCAGCGAAAGACGGGTCCGAATCAGCGCCGACCACGACGCCGATCAAGCACGTCATCGTGATCTTCAATGAGAATATTTCTTTCGACCACTACTTCGCCACGTATCCACACGCGACCAATCCCCAAGGCGAACCCGCTTTCCACGCCAAGGATGACACGCCGCGCGCCAACAACCTTCTCTTCGGTGGCCTGCTTACCGAAAATCCAAATTCCACCCAGCCGTTCCGCATGGACACCGGCGTCCTCTCCGTCACTTGCGATCAGAACCACAGCTACACCCCCGAACAACAAGCCATCGACCACGGTCTGATGGACAAGTTTCCGGAGTCCACCGGTTCGGGCGGTCCCGGATGCAACGACTACGGCAAGGGCACTGGCGTCGTGATGGGCTATTTCGACGGC
Organism: uncultured Acidobacteriota bacterium; assembly: GCA_963786205.1. Taxonomy (GTDB): domain Bacteria; phylum Acidobacteriota; class Terriglobia; order Acidiferrales; family UBA7541; genus Palsa-295. The sequence continues at coordinate 571,265 of CAWAYG010000003.1, read as the reverse complement.
AACACCGTCACCGCCTTGTGGAACTACGCGCAGCACTATGCGATGAGCGACAACTCCTACGGCACGATGTTCGGGCCCTCCTCGGTCGGAGCGCTCAACCTGATCGCCGGGACCACCGCCACCGCCACGTTGTTCCCAACCAAGCCCAACGGCGCGACCGCGAGCGCATCTGGCAACATCGCCAATGGCTCGAACACTGGCCCAGTGATCGGTGATCCGCGTCCCGCCGGAGATGAGTGCGTGCTGACGAACCCAGGCCTGCAGACCACCACGATGGTTTCACTTGTCGGCCCGAACGTCGGCGACCTGCTCAACGCCAAGAACATTACGTGGGGTTGGTTCCAGGGCGGCTTTGCTCCCACCGGTTTCAACGCGAAGGGCCAGGCCATTTGCGCCGCACACCACGCTGGATTGGCGGGTGATGACGCCGTCGAAACCGTCGGCGATTACATTCCCCACCATGAACCGTTCCAGTATTACACCAGCACGCAAAACCTCCACCACGTTCAACCGTCAAACGCCGCGTTAATCGGGACCTCAGCCGACGGCGCTAATCACCAGTATGACCTCAGCGCGTTCTGGCTCGCTTTCGGTGAAGGCCGCCTTCCGGCTGTCACCTATCTAAAAGCGGCCGCGTATCAGGATAGCCATCCCGGCTATTCCGATCCCATTGACGAGCAAGTCTTCGTCGTCGGCGTGGTCAACGCCATCGCCAACAGCCAATACTGGAAGGACACCGCGATCATCATCGCCTACGATGACTCCGACGGCTGGTACGATCACGTCCTCGGACCGGTAGTCAATCAATCGGCGGTTGCAGACGATGCTTTGGCTGGCGCTGGCGATTGCGGCGCCGCCACCGCAGTCGGCACACAAGGTCGCTGCGGCTATGGTCCGCGTTTGCCGCTGCTGGTGATTTCTCCTTACGCGAAGCAGAATTACATCGATCATCGTGCCACCGACCAGTCCTCGATTCTTCGCTTCATCGAAGACAACTGGGACCTCGGCCGGATCGGCAACGACTCCAGCGACGTGAAAGCCGGAAAACTCGATGGCTTGTTCGACTTCGACGATAGCCGGCAGGCGCCAAAGTTGATCTTGGACCCGTCAACCGGTGTGATTCTGAAGTAGTCACGCGATGAGACGACACAGATCCTCTGCTGTCACCTCAGGGAAGTAACGCCCTCTGGCTCGAGCCGATTCCTCGGTTCGAGCCAGTGTTTTTTCCGGCGCGATCCAGGAAAGCCTCGTTGCATTTTCCGAAACCACGATCCGCAGGCATAATGGTGCGCGAGGAGTACCAGCGTGCCGCGAAAAGCTCGCAGCGTGGACCTGACGCAAGTTTCCGAATGGGACGACGGCAAGCTGCGCCGCAAGGACGACTACCTCGCCGCCGAAGAACCCCTGGAAATTCGCGTGGGCGATGAGCCGCTCAGTGTAACGATGCGCACGCCCGGTCACGACCGCGAACTGGCCGCGGGCTTCCTCTTCACCGAGGGATTGATCCAACGCCGCGAACAAATCGTCAAACTGGAAATTGCCGAGGGGCAAGACGGCACTAATCGCGGAAATGTTATTCAGGCCGAACTCGCTCCAGAGGCCACGCCAGACTTCGTGAAAATGAAGCGGCACTTTTTCGCCGCCTCCAGTTGCGGCATCTGCGGCAAGGCCTCCATCGATTCCATCCGCTCCCGACTGCTAGCCGCACCCAACCCGGATTTTCGCCTCGACGCAGAGATCCTCGTGCGCATGCCAGACGCGCTGCGCTCCTCGCAGGATGTCTTCCAGCGCACCGGCGGCCTCCACGCCGCCGCCCTCTTCGAACCGAACGGAAAATTGCTGGTGTTGCGCGAGGATATCGGCCGTCACAATGCCGTGGACAAAGTAATCGGCTGGGCGCTGCTGGAAGGCCTTGTGCCACTCTCGGATTCGGTGCTCCTGGTCAGCGGGCGTGGCGGATTTGAAATCGTGCAAAAAGCGATCGTGGCGGGGGTGCCAGTAGTGGCATCGGTTTCCGCGCCCTCCAGCCTCGCGGTGCAGCTGGCACGCGAACTGCGTTTAACGCTGATTGGTTTCTTGCGAGGCAGGCGCTTCGTAATTTATGCAGGCGAGGAACGCCTCGAAGCTACAGCGCCGAAAAAGTGACGCGCGGTCGTGAGTCGCGCAGCAGCGCCGCGCGGCACGGCGGGGTTAATGCAGAGCCTTGCGGAAAACATCCGGCGCCAGCTCTTTGTGGTGCACGCGGATCATTTCGCGAAAAGCCTCGAATAATTCCCGATCCCACCACCCGCGTTCAGCTTCTTCTTCCATCAAGTCCAGCGCAACTTCCGGGGTAAAAGCGACCTTATATGGACGGTCGGTGGTCAACGCATCGTACACATCCGAAAGCTGCAAAATCCGCGCGGTGAGTGGAATCTCCTCGCCTTGCAAACCATCTGGATAGCCCGTCCCATCGTGCTTCTCGTGATGATGGCGAATGATCGGCAACACCAAACGAAAAGTTTTCAGCGGCGCACAGATGCGCTCGCCCACCACCGGATGTTTCTGCATTTTCTTCGCTTCATCCGCGGTTAACGGCCCCGGCTTCAGCAAAATCGAATCCGCCACCGCCACTTTGCCGATGTCGTGCACCACTCCGGCGCGACGCAGCGCCTTGATCTGCTCTTCCGTCACGCCCAGCCGCTCACCCATGCGCGCGGACATTTCCGCCAGCCGTTCGCAGTGCCCGTGGGTATAAGGATCGCGCGCCTCAATGCTGTGCGCCAGGCTGAAGAGCACCGCCTCCGCGTTTTCCAACTCATCCGTGTACTGCTTCAATCGCAGCAACGAGCGCGTGCGCGCCAGCAGTTCGTTCAAGTCAATCGGCTTGCTCAAAAAATCGTCAGCGCCGGCGTTGATGCCCATGATGCGGTCTTCGGTGCCCGTCAGCCCGGTGATCAGCACCACCGGCGTAAGCCGCGTTTCTGGAGTGGCTTTAATGCGCCGGCAAACTTCGAAGCCGTCCATCCCGGGCATCACGATGTCCAGCAGAATCAAGTCCGGACGAAACGTCGCGCATTCCTGAATGGCCGCGGGACCATCCGCGGCGTCGCGCACTTCGAATCCCTCGCGCCGCAAGAGGAACTCCAGCGCCGCACGCGCTCCCGTTTCGTCATCCACGATTAGTATTTTTTCAGACATAAATGCATATAGAGATTCGCATGCAATCCAGCAAGTTCAGATTTTCGAGCATTTTTTGTGACGCACACTACGAGCCGCATGCAACACGGCGCAATCGGAGTTTCTGGCGAGCTCCGCAACTAATCCAATGTAACCCGTCCCCGAAATTCCAACAACCCTCAATTCATTGGATGATTCGAACCAGAATAACGCTGCCAGCGCTCTTGCCTCAACCATGGCCGCGAGAATTGGCGAAACCGCATCCGGGAACTTTGCCTGGGAGGGCCAATCTCCTGATCGACGAAGGGGCGCACCGCGTTCCCAAATCTCGCCCAGATTATCTCTGTGCACTCTGCGTCTCTGCGGTGAACTCTCGCATGCAGGCGACCCTACTCCCTCTGCAGCGTCGCCTCAATCAATCCATGCGGCTCATCCGTAGGCAGAAACACTTCCGCGGGGTTGTCCATGCCAAACGGAGAAAGATCGACCAAATTGAAATGCTTATTAGGCAGCGAAAGATGAATCTCCCGCACGCGATCGAAATTGCTCAACACCGCCTCACCCATCGCGTACAAAGTGTGCTGCAACGACTGGCTGTCATGCTCCGCGAACGTCTCGAGCAAAGCCTGCCGGATCCCATGCCACAGCGGTCCGAACTCGATGTCGCTCCCCTCGTACAGCCAATCCGCGTGAATCGAAGTGGAAAGTATCCGGTTGCGATCCTCCTTCAACGTCGTATACGGATCGCGCAGAAAATTATCAAACGCCGACTTCGTGGTCTTCAGCACCAGCAGCCCCGCAATCCCCACGCGAATCGCCGTGCTCTCACGCGTCGCGTCGAGTACCGCCGTCCGCTGGTCCTGCCCGCCGCGCAAGAAAGCCGAAGCGTGCGGCTTCCCACCCAACGCAATCCGCCCCCACAGATTTTCCTCCGCGTGAATCCGCACGCGCGAAACCTGCGGGTTGTAAGTCAAAAAATGCTCCACAAGGTGCGTGCAGAAATCTTCGATCGAATCCACCGGATACTGCCGCGCCAGCACGTACACCGTATTTTTCATTGTGTCGGTTGGCAACAGCTTGCGATTGTCGCCCTTGGTGTGCGCGGCCTCGAAATCGCCCTCGAACGAAATCCCCAGCGTCAGCTCGCGTATATCGTGCCGGCCATCCTGACGCACCACGCGCAGCAACCGCACGCGCGCTTTGCCGTAATTATTTTTCCCCAGCTTGATGGCCATTCGTCAGCTCCCGCGATAGGTCGAATATCCGTAAGGGCTCAGCAGCAGCGGAATGTGGTAATGCTCCTGCGCGTCGTCCACCTGAAACACAATCGTAATCTGCGGATACAAACCGTGAATTTTCCGCGCGTGGAAATAAACGCCCGTCTCGAACGTCAACCGGTAAATCCCCACCACCAGCGCTCCCGGTTCCAGTAGATGACGCAGCCGTCCATCCGCGTCCGTCGCGCCCTTGCTGATTTCCTGCCACCCGCCGGTCTTTTGAATTTCTAAAATAATCGGCACGCCCGCCGCGGGCCGTCCGAGCGAAGTATCCAGCACGTGCGTGGTGATCTGGCTCATGATCGCAGTAATTTCTCCAAACGTAGCCGCGTGATTTTGCGCTGCTCTTCGCGGGCCATGCGCATTTCGGTTTCCGCGTCGTGCCCCAGGCGCTCCTGCAGGCTTTGCAATATCTGTTCGCTGGATTTTCCCGTGGCGCAGATCAAAAACACGTGACCGAATGTCGCTTCGTAAGCCTCGTTCGCCGCGCCCAGCACCGCCAGCGTTTCAGCCGAACCCTTCTGCGCCATCGCTTGTTCACCCGCCGACCAATCCCGCGCCGTTGTCGTTTGCTTCGCCTTCGATTTGGCCCCGCCAATCGCCGGATGGCTGCGGAATATCGTGAGCCAATCTTTGTGTCCAAGCGCCGCAAAAGCTTCTTCCGCGGAATCCAGCAACGCGGATTCATCGGTGAATGGCCGGTGCGCCAGCACTTGCTCCACCCATTTCTTCGAGCCGCAACAATCGTAGAGAGCGCTCGCAGCCTGCGTGCGCGACAAATAATTCAGGCGCGCGATTCCCTGCAGCCGGTCCGCAGCCTGCGCCGCGCGCCCGAACACACGTAAGCGGCTAATGCCGCCATCGGGATAAATATTCAGCCGCACGTGCGTGGCCGCGCCCACTTCGTGCAGCTGGCGACGGAACGTATGCCTGCGATTAGCCTTGAGCGGCACCCGCGCCAGCAGCTGGCGCCAATTCGCCGAATCGAGACGCGAACTTTCCGCGCCAGATCCTTCGGCATCGCAAACCTCGATCGAACAGCCATCGGGAAAATTTCCCTTGAAGTGTGCCGTGTCCACTTCCATGCGATGAATCGTGCCGGGTATTCCCAGCTTCACGATCGCCCAATCGTGGCCCGGCCCGCGCCTGCGGCGCGTTTCCCAGCCGTCGCTCATAATTTTGCTGCGCCCCGGCATCAGCAGATTCAGCGGCTCGCTGTAAAATTGATCGCTCGTGGAAATCACTCGTCCGCCATTTTCCACCGCCGCCAAATCCAGCTCGCGCTTCGCGATTCCTGCGGCGTTCGGTACCACCTCGCCGTACAGCCGCAAACGCGCCACGCCGCCATCCGGATAAATCTTGAATCGCACGTGCGTAAAACGCCCCGGGTGCGACAACGCCGCTGAATTTTGCGTATCGCCCTTCAGCGTGGTTTCCGGCAAAATCTCATCCCAATGCCTCGCGGCAGCTCCCAGCTTTTTCTTTTCATCCTTATAAGGCACGGAATTGCCGAGATCACATCCTTCCAAAGAAAACCGCGCGGGATAATTTCCTGTGAAAAAACTCGTGTCCACCACCACCCCGCGCAGAATTCCCGGCAGCCCCAGCCGCACGATGCACCAATCGCATCCCGGAGTGCGCCGCCGCCGCGTCTCCCACCCGTCCATCCAATGTCCGCGGTCGGTGTATTTTCCCTCGACGAAAATCGCCTTGCCTTGCTTCAGCAAATTTTCCTTGGCCCCAAAAAATTCATCGTTCGCCACCACGACGCAGCCGCCCAGGCGTTCGGACGCCAGATCCACGAATTGCGTGAACTCATTCATAGCGCGCCTCGACGCAGCACATGTCCCAGCGGCCCTGCGGAAAATTCTCCGTGCTCGAAAATCTTTCGCCCGCGCAAAAATGTCGTCTCCACACGCCCCGAAAGCTCGCGCCCCGCATAAGGCGTCACTTTGTGCCGATGATGCAGCTGCGAAGGCTCCACGTGAAATTTAGCCTCGGGATCCCAGATCACAAAATCGGCGTCGCAACCCACCGCGATTGTTCCCTTTCTTCCCGCAAGGCCAGCAAGCCGCCCAGGCCCCTCGCACAGCCACTGCGCGAGATGCGTGACAGCATAGCCGCGCGCACGTGCTTCCGTCCACACGGCCGGCAAACTCAATTGCAAGGAAGCAATCCCGCCCCAGGCGCGCAGAAAATCTCCCTCTTCCGAAAGCTTCATCGCCGGAGGACAGGGCGAATGATCCGTCGCGATGAAGTCGAGCGTCCCGTCGCCCAGCCCCTGCCACAATTTTTCGCGATTCTCGCGTTCGCGAATCGGCGGCGCGCATTTAAATTCCGTCGCACCGTCTGCAATTTCTTCCGGGGCAAACGTCAAATACTGCGGACAAGTCTCCGCGCTAACCGCGCCTCCCGTTGCCTTTGCGCTGCGCAGTAAAGCCAGAGCGTCCGCAGAAGAAACGTGCACGATGTGAATCCGCGCGCCAGACTCCCCGCCCAGCCGCAGCAGCAGCGCGACAGCGTCGTTCTCCGCCTCACGAGGCCGCGCCGCAAGCCACGTAGCATACTTTCGCGGCGAAGCAGTCTTCGGCAGGCTCTCGACGGCCTTCTCGATCGGCTCCGGCAATTCCGCGTGCGCCAGCAAAGGTGCGCCCAAGGCCGCCAGCTTCGGCAGCGCTAGGCGCAAATCCGCTTCGGTCACATGCGCGAATTCATCCACGCCGCTCGGCACCAGAAAACATTTAAATCCAAAAACGCCCGCGTCCCACAGCGGCTGCAGCTCCGCGGAATTTCCCGGCACCACACCGCCCCAAAATCCCGCATCCACCCAAAGTTTTCCGGCAGCTGCTGCCAACTTTTCGCGAAGCGCTGCCGCCGTTGTCGTCGCCGGAATACTGTTCAGCGGCATTTCGATCAACGTAGTGACGCCGCCCGCCGCAGCCGCGCGCGTCGCCGTCGAAAATCCTTCCCACTCGGTGCGCCCCGGCTCGTTGATATGCACATGCGTGTCCACCACACCAGCCATCACCACAAAATCTCCGGCCTCATGTACCGTCGCGCCCGGAACAATCTCATCGAACCCGGAAATAGCCGCGACGACACCCCCGCGCACGTGAATCGCAGCCGCGCGCTCGCCCTCCGGTGTGATCACACGCTTCCCGCGCACAATCAAATCCGCAGCTGCCGGCGAACTCCGAGAAGTCTCCGAAGAATTTTGCATCTGCGCTCAGCCCGCCAGAACTTCCAGAAATTCACCAAGCAAATTCCGCGCGACGTGCCGCCGATAGCGCGCCGTCGAACGCATATCGTCCATCGGCGCGATTTCCGCGCTCAGTGCGTCCTGCGCAGCCTGCAAAGCCGCGTCTCCAGGCCGTTGCCCGCGCAATAATTGCTCGACGCGTACCGCGTGCAGCACAATAGGCGCCACACTCCCCAAAGCAATGCGCACATCCGCGATCCGGCCCGCTTCCATCCGCGCTGCCCCCGCAAAACAAATCTTCGAAATAGCCTGCGCCCGCCGCGTTCCTACTTTGCGAAAATACTGTTTCCACCCGGCATGCTTCCGCGCCAGACGAATCCGCCGAATCAATTCCCCCGCGTGCAGATTCATCTTCTTATACTCAGTATGAAACGACGCGTAATGAACCCAGCGCGCCGCGCTCGCAGAAACAACTTCAATTTCCGCGTCGTAAACGACCAACGCCGGCGGCGAATCCGCGGCCGGCGAAGCATTCGCGATGTTGCCGCCCAGCGTCCCGCGATTTTGTGTCGCCACGCTCCCGGTTTCAGCAGCGGCGCGGCACAGCAACGGAAATTCGCGCGCCAGGGTATCGTTCCGCTGCACTTCAGCGTAAGTAGTCAAAGCGCCCAGCGTCACGTGCTCCGAACCAACCGCAATCCCCCGCAGCTCTTCAAGATTCCAGATATTTAGAAATTTCTTGTGGGGCAATTTTCCGGCTTCCAGCAAAACCATCAAATCGGTTCCGCCCGCGAACGGTTTCCACACGCCCGGTTCAGCCGCCAGTCGCTCCAGCGCCGCCGCAAGATCCTGCGGCGTTTCCATTTCGTACGCCGGCAGGTACGCCCTCACGCTCCCGTCTCCGCCCGCCGCACCGCCGCCACAACCGATTCGAAAATCTTGATGTACCCCGTGCAACGGCACAAATTCCCGGAGAGTCCTTCACGAATTTGTGCGTCATCTGGCTCCGGATGCCGCGCCAGCAAATTCAGTGCCGCTAAAATCATTCCCGGCGTGCAAATTCCGCACTGCGCTCCGCCATGCGCGATGAACGCCTGTTGCACCGCATGCAACGACTCGCCGCTCGCGACGCCCTCAATCGTGCGAATCTTTGCGCCCTGCGCCTGCAACGCTGGAACCAGGCAGCTGTTCACCAGCGCGCCATCCATTTCAATGGAACAAGCCCCGCATTCCCCTTCGCCGCATCCTTCCTTCGTGCCGGCCAATTTCAATTCCTCGCGCAGCACATCCAGCAGCCGCGCCATGGGATAAGCTTCGAACGACGCTTCCGAACCGTTCACCACGCACGACACGTGAATTTTCCGCGCGCGCTCAGGCATGCACGGCCTCCAGCAGCTCCAGCAAAGTCTCCGCCGTAACCGGAATCCGCCGCACGTCCACGCCCGTAGCGTGCGCGATCGCGTTCGCAATCGCCGGAGCAGTCCCGTCCAGCGGCAGCTCGCCAATGCCCTTCGCACCTGCCGGCCCGCGCCCGTAAGGAATTTCCTCGAAGCAAACGCGAATCGCAGGAAGATCCACGGAAGTCGGCATCACGTAATTCGTCATCTGCGCGTTCACCATCCGCCCTTCCTGCCACACCACATTTTCGTACAGCGCAAATCCAATCCCCTGCGCCACGCCGCCTTCAATCTGCCCCGCGGCAAGCACCGGATTGATCACCTTGCCTACTTCCTGCACTGCCACGAAATCGTTAACGCGCGCCTCAGCCGTGCGCGCGTCCACCGAAACTTCTGCCACGTAAACCGCCCACGCATACGCGCCATAAGCGTCGCCGGAATATTTCTGATCGTCCCAACGCAAATCGCGCGGGTGCTCGTACTTCACAAAAGATTTCAGCGCGCGATGTTCCGCGATGTACTTGGCGCACGCGCGCGTAAAATCCGCCGCACGATATCCATCCCGCAGAAATCCGCTGCCGCGCAACGTCTTCAGCAAACCGACCGCCGCCGTTTCCACCAGCTTGCCCACAATCATCGCGGTGCGCGAAGCCACAGTTGGCCCGCTATTTGGCACGTAAGCCGTATCCGGCTGTACGATCCGAATCTGTTCGCAATCCAGCCGCAGCGCTTCCGCCGCAATCTGCGCAAAAATCGTATTCGTCCCCTGCCCCATTTCCGTGCTGCCCGCCAAAATATGCACCGTACCGTCGGCCATCGCCTCCATCGCCACTTCCGAGGCCAGATATTCTTCGCCCGATCCCGTAAATCCCGCACCATGCAGAAATGACGCGAAGCCGATTCCCTTTTTGATCGCGCTTCTCGAGTCAGAATTCGCGGCGGCAAACTGCTTGCGTTTCGCGTGGTAGCCGCTCAGCTCGAACGCCCGCCCCATCAACGCATTCATGTCTACTTTCTCTTTCACCACCTGCCCCACCGCCAAAGTCTGCCCCTCGCGAATGAAATTCCGTCGCCGCAATTCCTCCGGCGCAATTCCCACAGCCTCCGCCACGCGATCTAGATGCCGCTCCAGCGCAAAAACACTCTGCGGCGCGCCGAATCCGCGAAACGCCCCGTGCGGTGGCGCATTGGTCGCAACCGCCCGGCTGCGTATCCGCACGTTCGGGCAAGCGTAAGGCCCCGCCGCGTGAATCGTCCCGCGCGAGAGCACCACTGGCGAAAGCGTTTCGTACGCGCCGCCGTCCACAGTGAAATCAATATCCATCGCAAGCAGTTTGCCGTCGCGACTCACGGCGGTCAGGTGACGCGTGCGCGAAGGATGCCGTTTCGTCGTCGCCACCATATCTTCCGCACGGTCGTAAATAATTTTCACCGGCCGGCCGGATTTCCGCGCCAGCAGCGCCGCATGCGCCGCGATCATCGACGGATATTCTTCCTTCCCGCCAAATCCTCCGCCCGTTTCCGCCTGCACCACGCGTATGCGCTCGCGCGGCAGCCCGAACAAAATCATCAGTGCCTTGTGCACGTAATGCGGACACTGCAGCGAGCCCCACACCGTCACGCCCTCCGCCTCATTCACCTGCGCAATCATCCCCTGCGGCTCAATGTAGAGTTGCTCCTGTGCTCCGGTTTCGTACGTGCCCTCCACCACAAATTCAGCGCCAGCCCACGCGCCATCCACGTCGCCCTTTTCCACGTAGAACGATTTGAAAATATTGTCCTGCCCCCAGATGATTTCCTTCCGCGTCAGCGAATCCTCAATCGAAAATACGCCCTGCAGCGGCTCGATCTCGATCCGCACAGCGCGCCGCGCTTCTTCCAGCAAATACTTGTCGTGATGCGCCAGCAGCACCACGGCTTCTTCCGGATGATTCACGAATTCCGCAGCCAGGCAGGGCTGATCTTCGATCAGCAAAGCGATGCAGTTTTTTCCAGGAATGTCTTTTGCGGTAACAACACTGAATTCGTGCCAGGGAATGTCGCCTTCGAAATGAATCGCGCGAATTCGACCGCGCGCCGCCGGGCTGCGCACCGTCACGCCGTGCAGCATGCCGGGAAAACTCAAATCATCCACATAGCGCGCGCGCCCGGTGACTTTTTCGCGCCCTTCCTTGCGCGGCACCGATTTTCCAATCACACGCGTTTCCAAATCAGCCGGCCTCAATAGCGAATTTTGTCGGACTTCTCCCGCCACGCGCGGAATGCCTCGAGCGCGTTATCATTCTTCAGCTGAATCATCGGAATTTTCCGCCCCGCGTGCGGCACACGAAGCTCTTGATAGATGAATGCATCGTCGAATCCCGCCTGCGCCGCATCTGCCGCCGAATTCGCAAAATAAACCCGGGCCGGCCTCGCCCAGTAAATCGCCCCCAAACACATCGGGCACGGCTCGCAGCTCGTATAAATTTCGCAGTCCGGCAATTCAAAGCTTTGCAATTTCCGGCAGGCCTCGCGAATCGCCACCATCTCCGCATGCGCGGTAGGATCATTGGCGGTCGTGACGCAATTCATGCCCTCCGCGATAATCTTGCCGTCCTTCACGATCACCGCGCCAAAAGGCCCACCCCGCCTCGAGCGCACGTTCTCCAGCGACAACGCCAGCGCGCGCGCCATAAAGCTGTCACACAATGGATTAACCGTTCGATCGGGCATCAGTCTAGGTGCTGCGTTCCAATTCGCTGCCCGTGATTGTAGCGCAGCCGGTCACTTCCGCAGGAATGAGAATGTCGCGTCATCGCGCAAGGGGTGCAATGTACGCAATGCGCACGCATCATCCGCCGCCATCACACCATCGCGTTAGGCGTGCTGGCCCGCCGCAACGCCATCGTCGCAAATGATCTTTCCTTGCGCCGCCAGAAATAAAGCAGCGCGCTACCAATCAATATCAGCGCCACGCTCAAACCCGCCCACATTCCCGGCGCGCCCCATCCCCAGTGAAAACAAAGCAGCGCCCCCAGCGGCAATCCCACGAGCCAGTAAAAACACAAATGGCAAAGCATCGGCGTGCGCGTATCCCCGGCTCCGCGCAAAGCCCCGGTCGCAACCGTCTGCATCCCATCGAACAACTGAAAAAACGCCGCGACAAAAAGCAATTTGCTCGCCACCGGAATCAACGCCTGGTCCGGCGTGTACACCCGCACAATCTCTCCCGGCACCAGCAGAAACGCGATGGCCATGCAGCCCATGAACGTTATACCCAGCAGCATCGCGGTCCATCCCGCGCGGCTCGCTCCGTGCGGATCGTTTCGTCCCAACGCCTGCCCCACGCGCACCGCCGCCGCCGCGCTGATTCCCAGCGGCACCATGTACGTCAGACTCACGGTATTCAGCGCCACCTGATGACTTGCCAGTGCATCCGCTCCGAGGCGGCCGATAAGCATCGTGGCCGCTGCGAAAACTCCCACCTCCAGCCCAAATTGCGTCGCCGCGGGCAGTCCCAAATACACCAGCCTCCAAACGCGCGGAAAATTTGGCAATCGCGTCGCATTGCGCAGCCCGGTCTTGTTGCGGTGATCGTAATACACTGCATAAGCTAACAGTACACACGACATGTAGACGCGCGCCACGCACGTGGACCACCCCGACCCCACGGTGCCCATCGCGCGAAATCCCAAGTGTCCGTAAACCAGCGCCCAGTTGCCCACCAAATTAATAAAGTTCGCGGAAAACAGCGCGAACATCACCGGCTTCGCGAGATTCATCCCCTGCAGATACCGCCGGAACACAAAATAAAGCAGCAGTGGCAGTGTGCCCCAATTCAACGTGCGCAAATACGGCAGCGCCTGATTCAAAACCGCCGGCTGTATATCCAGCGAGCGCAGCACCGGCTCGAACAGCCACACTACTCCCATCAAAATCGGGCTGATCGCCAGGCTCAGGTAAACGCCATTCACCAGCGAGCGGTGGCAATCCTCCACGTCGCCCGCGCCGTAAGAATGCGAAACCAGCGTGTCCAGCCCAAGCATTAAGCCAGTTCCGAAAATCGCCGCCGAATTAAAAAGGATGCTGCCCAGGCTCACCGCGCCAATCGCCACGGCGCTATTCGCCTGCCGCCCCACCATCATGGTGTCCACGATCGCCATGGTCATCCATCCCAGCTCCGCCAGGACGAGCGGCAACGCCAATCGCAACATGGGGCGCGCTTCTTCGGCGATATAATGTGTGAACAGGCGTCTAATCATGAAAAAATTCCCGGCGAATCAAACGAGAAGCACTTCGGGCAGGCGCAGCAGCAGTCAGCTCACGCAGTGGCAACGAAGTCGCCCTCAAGTTTATACTCCTTGTGGCCCGCGCGTCTCCCAGAACCGAACCCGCCGGCCCCGTTTTCGACTTTGTAACGCCGGCTCCTATGCTTTTGACTTTGCCGTTGAATTTGTAGCGGCCGCCTGCTTTTGCATTTTAGGCGGGCGTCTTTGCCGTCGCAGTTGTCTTTGCCGTTGCTTTTGGATTTGTAGCAGCGCACTTCAGTGCGCCGTCGGTGTCGCGGCAACAACCAGCGCTACAAAGGGAACTGCGTCCAGCGACAATTTCTCCCGCCCACCCTCTTGGGCAAATCAAATTGGAGGAACTCATGGCAAAAATGGAAAAACGCATAGCACTGCCCGGCAGCGAACGCACCCTGCTACCCGGCTCGCGCAAAATCGGACCATGCGACCCTCAGGAACGAATCCAGGTGACCGTCTTTCTTCGCCGCGGCTCGTCCCCCAAACAATTTCCCGACGTAAAAAAACTCGGCAAGCTGCCCCCCGCGCAACGCCATCATCTTTCCCGCGCGCAATTCGCTTTGCGCCACGGCGCGCGCCCCGCGGACATCACAAAAATCCGCGCGTTCGCAAAGCTGCACGGACTAAAGGTCGTCGAAGTCAGCCGCCCGCGCCGCTCCGTGCTTCTCAGCGGCTCCATCGCCGCGTTCAGCAGCGCATTTGGCGTCGATCTGAACCGTTACCAACATCCCGCCGGCACCAGCCGCATGCGGAGCGGCACGATCCAAATCCCCGCGTCGCTCGGCGGCATCATCGAAGGCGTATTCGGCCTCGATAACCGCCCCCAAGCCAAGCCGCATTTCCGCGTCCGCAAACAATCGCAGAACCCCGCCGTGCGCGCCCAAGCTTCCAGCGTTTCCTATAACGCCCCGCAAGTGGCGCAAGCGTACGATTTCCCCGCCGGAACCACCGGCAGCGGACAAACCATCGGCATCCTGGAACTATCGGGCGGCTACCGAGCGACAGATCTCGCGACCTATTTCAAAAATCTCGGTATCGCGACGCCGACGGTCACCGCCGTCTCCGTGGATGGCGCCACAAATTCGCCCACCGGCGACGCGAACGGCCCCGACGGCGAAGTCGAACTCGATATCGAAGTCGCTGGAGCCGTCGCTCCCTCCGCGCAAATCGCCATGTACTTCACGCCCAACACCGACCAGGGTTTTCTCGACGCGCTGACCACAGCCGTGCACGACACGAAGCTACAGCCCGCCGTCGTCTCCATCAGCTGGGGCGGACCGGAAAGTTCCTGGACGCAGCAGGCCCTCACCGCTTTCAATTCCGCCTGCGAAGACGCCTCCACCATCGGCGTCACCATCCTTGTCGCGTCTGGCGACGACGGTTCCAGTGACGGAGTATCCAGCGGCACGCCCACCGTGGATTTTCCCGCCTCCAGTCCATTCGTCCTGGCATGCGGCGGCACGAAGCTCACACTCTCCGGCACCACCATTTCCAGCGAACAAGCCTGGAACGAATTGGCCGCCAACGAAGGCGCCACCGGCGGCGGCGTCAGTGAAGTCTTCGCTCTGCCGAGTTATCAACAAAGCGCGAACGTCCCGAAAGCTGCAAACGGTTTCGTCGGCCGCGGTGTTCCCGACGTAGCCGGTGACGCCGATCCCGAATCCGGCTACAACGTTCTAGTCGATGGGCAGCAAACAGTAATCGGCGGCACCAGCGCCGTCGCGCCACTGTGGGCTGGCCTGCTGGTGCGTATCAACCAGTCGCTGGGAAAAAATGTGGGTTACCTGAATCCGCTGCTCTACACGAGCGGCGTCGAATCCACACTGCATGATATTACCGTGGGAAATAACGGTACCTATTCCGCAGGACCAGGGTGGGACGCCTGCACGGGATTGGGAACGCCTGACGGCGCGGCGTTGCTAGCCGCACTGGGCACTGCAGCACCAACAACGAAGAAGAGAAAATCTCCCAGCAAGCGCAAGACCTCTCGCGCAAAACGCCGGAAGAAATCCTGAACGTGGGATAGGTTTAACGACCGCGAAAAAAAACAAATCTATTGCGGCGTCGAAGGACTCTCGGAAAGTTCCTGCCAAATTGCGTAGGTTATGCCCGCCATCGCGCCCGCGAAAATTAAATAGAAAGCCAACTTGCGGCGCCGGCGCTTTCGAGGCTGAATGATCGGATTATCTCCACCCGGACTCGCAGCGGGCGTCTGCTGGTCGGCCTGATCGAATTCCATCGCCACGCGATAATTTTTCCCGGCGGGAATCGTGTGCAGCTCGCCATCATTATCCAGCACCAACGCGCCGCGGTACGCCGAAATCACCACTTCCTGCGCGCTCAAAATGGTTACCTGCCCGTAAGCGGGCTGCCCATCCGCCGCGCGCAAAACTCCCTGCGGAATTTCCAGCTCGATGTTGTCCGCACCATTCGAAGAAAATCCCACGGTTCCGCGCGCCACCACCGCGTGAACTGCCGTCGCATTTTGCGAGAGCGTAGTCGCGCTTTCCGCCAGCAAATACAATTGGCTGCCGCCGAGCTTCAGGCGCAAGCCGCCGCCGGTCTCCGTCACCAGCGTGTCGCCGCGATAAATCGAAGTTCCCACCGCCAGCTTCGCATTGTCCAGCTGCGCTTCCTGCGCCTGGATCACCATCCCCAGCGGTTTCTCAGCAGCCGCAAACGCTGGAAGATCCAGCAAGCTGCTCACTAGCAACACCACGAGACACAATCGCGCCACAGATCGCACAAAGCCCTCCGAGTGGTACTGACTCAACGTAGGCTCTGCACGCGATGGGGTCAACGAACATGCGGAGAAGTAGTGCGTACGAATAACGCTGTAGTGGACACGTAGTGGAACAATCAACTCGGAAACTGCGCGGAACAAAGCGCTTAGCCCACGACGCCGCGCCCATTCTGCGCGAAAAAAAACGAACACTTCCAGCCAGCTGCAGAATTCGCTTCTTACGCTGCAAGCGATGCGTCCCTCAGGTAGTATAGTTTTGCGGGCACAGGGGGCAGGTCATGAAATTCCGGCAGGAAATGCGCATACTAATTTCCGCAATCTTTTTTCTCGCGGCGCTCGGACCGCTCTCGCGCGCCACACGCGCGCAATCAGTCGCCGCCAATACAAATATAAGTGTTCCGCAATTCTCTCCCAGCCTCTACGCAAATCTCGAATGGCGCTGCATCGGACCCTTTCGCGGCGGCCGCACCGTAGCCGCCACCGGTGTCCCCGGTAAGCGGAATCTCTTTTACATCGGCGTAAATAATGGCGGCGTGTGGAAGACTACCGATGCCGGCCGCACCTGGGTCCCCATCTTCGACGGCCAGCCCACCGGCTCGATCGGCGCGCTCGCCGTCGCGCCATCGAATCCCGACATTATTTACGTAGGCAGCGGCGAAGGCCTGCGCCGTCCCGACCTTTCCACCGGCGACGGAATTTACAAATCCAGCGACGGCGGCAACACCTGGAAACATCTCGGCCTGCGCGACGGCCAGCAAATCACCAATGTCATCGTCGACCCGCAAGATGCCAATCGCGTTTTCGTCGCCGTCCTAGGCCATCCCTACGGACCCAACTCCGAACGCGGCGTTTTCCGTTCCACCGATGGCGGCGAAACCTGGCAGAAAATTCTCTACAAAGATGACGACACAGGCGCCACTGACCTCGCCTTCGATCCGAAAAATCCGCAAACCGTCTACGCAGACATGTGGTCCTCGCGCCGCCCACCCTGGACCACCGGCGGCCCGCTCGAAGGCCACACCGGCGGCCTCTTCAAATCCACCGACGGCGGCGATACCTGGCATCCGCTCACCAAAGGTCTGCCGACAAATGCGCAAGGCCTAGGCCGCATCGGCTTCGGCATTTCGCCCAGCAATCCGAATCGTATGTACGCGCTCGTGGACGCCGCGCCCGAAGTCGGCGGCCTCTATCGTTCCGACGACGCCGGAGAAAGTTGGCAACGCGTGAATCACGAAGACCGCATCTGGGGCCGCGGCTTCGATTTCGCCTGGGTGCGCGTCTCGCCGGACAATCCGGACATCATTTATATCTGCAATACTTCCACGTATCGCTCCACCGACGCCGGCACAAGCTTCACCGCCATCAAAGGCGCTCCCGGCGGCGACGACTATCACACCGTCTGGATCAATCCCGAAAATCCGCAAATTATTCTGCTCGCCTCCGACCAAGGCGCTACCATCACCGTGAACGGCGGCGATACGTGGAGTTCCTGGTACAACCAACCGAGCGCGCAGTTCTACCACGTCATCACCGACAATCAATTTCCCTACTGGGTTTACGGCGGACAACAGGAAAGCGGCTCAGCCGGAATCGCCAGCCGCAGCGACTGGGGTGAAATCACTTTTCGCGATTGGCATCCGGTGGGCACAGAAGAATATGGATACGTCGCGCCCGATCCACTGCATCCCAATCTGATTTACGGCGGCAAGGCCACGCGCTTCGACATGATCACCGGTCAGACCCAGGACGTTTCGCCCGTAATCTTGCGCACCGGAAAATTTCGCTTCAATCGCACGGCCCCGCTGATTTTTTCGCCCGCCGCGCCGCACACGCTCTATCTCGGCTCAAACGTCCTGTTCAAAACCACCGACGCGGGACACAGCTGGCAATTCATTAGCCCCGATCTGACGCGCGAAGATCCCGGCGTCCCCGCGAACATCGGCGACATGATCGCGAGCGATCCTGCGCAAGGCAAACATCGCGGCGTAATCTATTCCCTCGCGCCCTCACCTCTGGACGCAAATTTAATCTGGGCCGGCACCGACGACGGTCTGATCTGGCTCACGCGCGACGGCGGCCAAAATTGGCGCGAAGTCTCGCCGCCCGGCCTCACCGCCTGGAGCAAAATCGCACAACTCGATGCTTCGCATTTCGATCCCAACGGCGTATATGCCGCAGTGAATCGTTTCCGCCTCGACGATTTGCACGCCTACATCTATCGCACTCACGACGGCGGCCAGACTTGGGAAAAAATCACGAACGGTCTGCCCGACGACGCGCCTGTGAACGTAGTCCGCGAAGATCCCGTCCGCCAGGGCCTGCTCTTCGCCGGCACCGAACACGCCATCTACGTCTCATTCAACGACGGCGACTCTTGGCAATCGCTGCAGCTGGATTTGCCCGCCACATCCATGCGCGACCTGGTGATTCACGATGATGACATCGTAGTTGGCACTCACGGCCGCTCCTTCTGGATCCTCGACGACATCACTCCACTCCGCCAGATCACCGCGGACACGGCCGCGGCCGGCGCGTTCCTCTACAAACCCGGCGTAGCCTATCGCGTCCGCCGCAACGTCAACCCCGATACGCCGCTGCCCCCGGAAGAACCCGCCGGAAAAAATCCCCCCGATGGCGCCATCATTGACTACAACCTGCAATCCGCAGCCCCCGCCCCGGTGAAGCTGCAAATCCTGGACGCCAACGGAAAAATCGTGCGCGCATTCTCCAGCACGGACAAACCGGAAGCCACGATGGACCAACTCGGCAAAGAGTTAAACGTCCCGCTCTACTGGATTCGCCCGCCACAAATTCTTTCGGATGCCGCAGGCGCGCACCGCTTCGTCTGGGATCTGCGCACTCCTCCGCCCGCCTCGCTCCGACACGAATATCCCATCTCCGCGATCGTGCACGACACGCCGCGTCTCCCAGTCGGCCCAGCCGTCATGCCCGGCATGTACACCGTGAAACTCGACGTCGCCGGCCAAATCTTCACGCAGCCGCTCGAAATCAAAATGGATCCGCGCATCACCGCCCCGATGGATCAGCTCGACCAGCAATTCCGACTGGCCTCAAGAATTTGCGAAGCGATGAACGCCAGCTTCGCCTCACTGGGCCAGGTTCGCGCCGTGCGCGCACAATTGCGCGACCTCGAACACCAGGCGCCGAAAGGCGAACTAGCCGACGCTATCCACGCGCTGCAACAAAAAATCACCGCATTCGAAGGCGCGCCACTGGGTTTCGGCCAGGCCGCTCATCAGGACAGTTTCGCGCAACTCAACGGTCAATTCGGTCAACTGTTAGGAGTAGTTGACGGCGCCGACGCCGCCCCCACGCAAACAGCTCAAGACACCACAGGTGATTTGCAACGTGCGCTGACAACGCTCGAAAATCAGTGGGACGACGTGAAAGCCCGAGACGTACCCGCGCTCGACGATCAACTCCGCCGCGCGAACTTGCCTATCATCAATCTGACGACGATCCTTGAGCCCGAGCCGGAAACCTCCGGCGACGATGAACCCTAAATCGCGTCAATCTTCGCCGCCAAAATAAAATCGCTCTCCGTCAATCCATTAATCTTGTGCGTCCACGTTGTAATCTCCGCCTTGCCCCACCCCAACAAAATATCCGGATGATGCCCCTGCTCCTCGGCAATCGCCCCCACCTTATTCACAAACGCCAGCGCCTGCTTGAAATCCGGAAACACAAACGTCCGCACAATGTGATGCCCGTCCACCACCTTCCACGCCGGCACTTCCCTAGCCAGCGCCTCCAATTCTTTCCCAGCCAGCGGCGGCACGCCCCCGCGGCAAGGCACGCAAGTCTTCTTCGCAAGCTCGCTCATAAATCGCCCCCTCCTGAATTCACGCGCAGCTCTGATTCTACAAGAACCACCCGCCCGAGGGTTGTTTCATGAAAAAATGAACCGAAGGAACCGCGCGATGGCATCGCGTCGGCTCATTCTGCTATTCTCTTGCGCGCGGCAAATCCCCAGCAGCCGCTGACGCGACCCGTCGCGACACCCGCTCCCGTGAGGAACACACATGCCCGATGAACTCGGCGAACTCAAAGAACACGCGGAAGAAGGCGCGCACGAACCCAGCCTCGCTCCCGTCACTCTGACCATGGCCATTCTCGCCGTGGTTATCGCTACCGTCACTTTGCTCGGCCACCGCGCACACACAGAAGAAGTGCTGCTGCAAACGCGCGCCGCCGATCAATGGGCCTATTACCAGGGCAAGGAAATCCGCCGCCGCAGTTACGAACTCTTCCTCGACGAGCTCTCCGTTTTCTCTCTGCAAGACGCCAAACAGGTAGAAACAGTCAGGGGAAAATACAAGAAGGAAGTCGACCGGTACTCCGAAGAACTAAAGGAAATCGAAGCCGAAGCCCGCGGTAAGGAAGCCGAAGTAAAAGTTGAAGAAGCCCGCGCCGATCGCTACGATCTTTCCGAAGTCCTGCTAGAAGCCGCGCTGGTGATCTCCTCGATCACCCTCCTAACCCGCAAAAAAATCTTCTGGCTCTTCGGACTCGTGCTAGCCGTCGCGGGAATCGTCCTAGGTGTCACCGGCCTGATGATCCACTAACTCGCCGCGCCACGCATTGGACTTTGTAGCGGCCAGCTTTAGCCGGGCGTCTTTGCCGTTCCTCTTGAATTTGCGGCCGCCTGCTTTTTTGGGTGGGCGTATTTGACTTTGTCCGTGAATTTGCATCGGCGCACATCACTGCGCCATCCGCGCCTGGGAACGCCAAACTCCCGATTGGCGCTTCGCGCAACGCTTGATGGGCTTCACCGCTTCCCCGAAGCCGCCGACCGCGCTTCGAGATACTGCCGCACATACCCCCCAAACGCCTTCTCCAATTTCAACGTCACCGCCCCCGGAGCCTCCGCGATCGCATGCCCATTCACCTCGCTCACTCCCAACATGCTCCGATTCGTCGAAGAAATAAAAACCTCATCCGCGGCGTACAAATCCTCCGGCCGCAGCGTACGCTCTTCCACCGGCGCACCCACGCCAGCCCCTATCTCCAGCAACACGCTGCGCGTAATCCCCTGCAAACATCCAGCCGACACAGGAGGCGTCGCGACCCTACCGCCCTTCACGCAAAAAATATTCGCGGCCGTGCATTCCGCCACTTCTCCACGCTCGTTCAGCAGCACCACTTCATCAAATCCCGCCTGCTGCGCTTCATAATAATTCCAGACGTTATCGAGCCACGAAGTGACTTTCACGCCCGCCAGCGGCGACGCAGCATTTCGTCCGTGCTCGCGCAAACCCAGCCGCGCCGGCTCGCGATACGAAGGCAAATCCGCCGAGCACACCAGCAAATCCACGCGCGGAAAATCCTCATCGCTCCGCCAGAATCCCACCTGGTTGTAAATCATATAAATCCGCGCCGCGCCTTCGCGCACATGATTCGCGCGCAGCACTTCGCCCAACTGCCCGCGCACCACGCTCTCCTCAAACGGAAACGGGCAGTGCGTTCGTTCCGCGTCGCGCTGCAACCGCTTCCAATGCCGCTCAAACGCAAACGGAATCCCCTCGTAAATCCGCACCGTGGTGAAAAGTCCCCACCCATTCAATAGCCCCGCCTGCCCGGGAGAAAGCCGCACCTCCGCCACCGGCAGCAAGCGGTCATTATGAAAAACAAAACTATGAATCATGCGGCCTCCAACGTGCTCTTTATTCTAGCGCAGAACGCATCCGCCAGACGCGGCTTCGGCAAAAACCAAGCGAAGCCCATCGGCCAGCGCCATTTCGATTCACGACGCTTCGTTTTCTGCCCACGAAGAGGTGTTCAAGTCTATTGACACCAACCGCTTCTGCGCCTAGATTGTTGTTGTGTTCATAGGAGGTTGCCGTGCGATACCCCGTGCGTTACTTGGTTAAAACTTTCTTAGTCGCAATCTTGTCCGTCGGCCTGATCAACGTTCCCAGCTTCGCCGCAAACGAAAAACCGCTCGGCCTTGTCACTCAGGCCAGTGAAGCCCATTTGGGTTCTGCCACGGTTGCAATCGGGACGACGGTGTACCCCGGCGATACACTCGCCACAGACGAAGGCGGCACGGCCCGTGTCAAAGTCGGCAGCAGCCAGTTCTATTTGCTCTCCTCCAGCAGCGCCACTCTGTCCGAAAATTCCACCATCGTGAACGCTTCCGTCGCCCGCGGCACTGTGGGTTTTTCATCCAACGGCACGGATCAGCTGGCGTTGCAAATTCCTGAAGGAATTGTGCGCGCCGCGAACGGCCAGCCCGGTTACGGCCAAGTCACCATTATCGGTCCGCGCGAAGTGATCGTTTCGGCATATCGCGGCACCCTGGTGTTAGACAACGAAGGCGACGTGCACGAAATTCCCGCCGGGAAATCCTACCGCGTCACCATGGACCTCGACGCTGCGGCGGAACCGCAAGCCCCCGCAGGAGCAGGCGCCAACAATAAAGTCGTAGCTCCCCGCCACCGCCACCTGCTCTTCGACCTCATCGTGCTCGGAGCAGTCGGCGGCGCCAGCTACGCGCTCTGGTATCACCTGAGCGAAAGCCCCTCCAACCCAAATCAATAGTTTGTCGAGTCGCAAATACACCACGTCTCTCGTGCTGTGCCAAATCGTGCGGCAATAAAGTTTGCGGAAAAGTACAAGTGCGAGGAGGGTTTGACTTTGTAGCGGCCAGCTTCAGCTGGGCGCCTTTGACTTTGCCGTTGCAGTCGTCTTTCGTAGCGCCGGCGTCCCGCCAGCTCTGTTTCCTTCGATTTCGAATTTGCCTTCAAATGTACATTGACCGGTTCAGCCTCATCGAACCGGTCAGCCGAAGCAGTCGCGATTGAATTTGTAGCGGCGCACTCCGTGCGCCGCCTGCGACCTGGCAATCAACGATCGGTCTGAAGCCGTCTCAATCACGCGCTAGTTATGGCAAGCCCGCACGCCGGTCTTCTCAAAATACTGCTGGTGATATTCCTCCGCGCGATAAAACTCCCCAGCCGGCACAATCTCCGTCACGATCGGCCGCTTGAACACATGATCCTTCTCCAGAACCGCTTTCGAAGCCCGCGCCTCTTCCTCCTGCTCCGCAGCATGATAAAAAATCGCCGACCGGTACTGCGTGCCCACGTCCGGCCCCTGCCGGTTCATCGTCGTCGGGTCATGACTCTTCCAGAAAACCGCCAGCAATTCCAAATAAGAAACCTGCGCAGGATCAAACTCCACCTCCACCGCCTCCGCATGCCCAGTCCGCCCCGTGCACACTTCTTTGTAGTTCGGATTCTTCGCCGTCCCGCCGGTGTAGCCCACAGTGGTCGAAGTCACCCCCGTGACCTGCCGGAACGCATCCTCCACTCCCCAAAAACACCCCGCCGCAAAAGTTGCCTTAGCCATGATTGAAAATCTCCTTCGACATCAAATTACAAATCCTCACTGCAAATCTCCATGTTGCCACATCGTAGCAAATCGGTCGAGGCACCCCACTCACCTGATGGCCGCGCGCGTCCGCTGGTTTTGCGCCACAGGATCCGACGAAAACAGCACCCCAAGCCCTTCCGCCAGAGTCGGATGCGTCAGCACGGCATCGCGCAGCGCCGTATACGGCAACCCCGCAATCATCGCAATCTGCACGACGGCCATCGTCTCCCCGGCGCCAACCCCAACAGCCGTAAAACCAAGGATGCGCTCGCCGTCGTTTTCCACCAGCGCCTTCATAAATCCGCGCGTCTCACCAAGTGTCCGCGCGCGCAGCACCGCTTCCATCGGGATTTTGAACAAGCGATAAGCAACCCCCTGCGCCTTGGCTTCCTTCTCGCTCAGCCCGACCCGCGCGAACTCCGGATCCGTGAACAGGCAGAACGGCACCTGCCTCCCTGTCGTCACGCGGTTCCCGCCGCTCAGGTTGGCATGCACCACGCGGAAATCGTCAATACTGATGTGTGTAAATTGCGGGCTGCCCGACACCTCGCCGATCGCCCAAACCCCCGGCGCCGTCGTCTGCAGCCGCTCGTTCACCTTGATGTATCCACGCTCCGTCAATTGGATGCCGGCCAACTCCAGCCCGATTCCCTCCGTGTTCGGCTTCCGCCCCGTAGCCACCAGCAGATGACTTCCCTTCAGCGCTTTCTCCACGCCATTCTGCTCGACCACCATCTGTACAGCGTCGCCTGATTCTCCTGATACTCGCGTCACCTTCGCATTCAAAATAATCTCCACGCCCTCATCCTTCAGCACCCCGCTAAGCGCTTCCGAAACATCGTCATCCTCTCGAGACACCAGCTGTTCGCTGCGTTCGATCAGCGACACCTTGCTGCCGAAGCGGCGCATCGCTTGGGACAGTTCTAATCCGATGTAGCCGCCACCGAGCACCAGCAGATGTTCAGGAATATCGCCCAGTTCCAGCGCCTCGATATGCGTCAGCGGCTTCGCCTCAGCCATACCAGGAATCGGATCGATCGCCGCGCGCGTCCCAGTGCTGACGATCACATTGGCGCCGCGCAATCGGCGCACCGATCCGTCGGGCAGCGTCGCCTCCACGATCCGGGGCGCTACAAACCGTCCCGTGGCAAAAATAAATTCCGCTCCGGTCCTCTTGTAATTCTGCAGGTACATTTCGTTCAATCCCAAGACCATCTTGCGCTTGCGTCCCCGCACCGCGGACATATCAATGCTGAAATCTTCGATGCTGATCCCGAAATCTTCACTGTCGCGAACGTACTCTGCCACCTTCGCGCTGTGAATGATGTTCTTGCTCGGCAAGCACGCGATATTCGGGCACGAACCGCCAATATACTTGCGGTCAATCACCGCGACCCGCTTCCCTTCGCCAGCGAACGTCCATGCCGCGACGGTTGACCCTGTCCCGCCGCCGAGAATCACCAAGTCATATTCTTCCGGTTCCGTACCCTTACGCGCTGAAGCGGGAGCTACATCCACCTGCGTGCTCATATGAAGTTTCTCCTTCTCTGAGGTTTAATTATGAATTGAGGATTAGTTAGCGTGACGCTGAAGAGGCCAAAAGCCTCAGCAAACGCATGCCCGGCCGCGTCCAACCAGGCCACATAATATGCCAAACCCGCGAAATTGACGACCGGCAACCATTTCGCATCCATGCTGATGAGAGTCGTCATAGGTAACTGACTCCCTGCCGGAGGGAGTCCTGATTCACCTCCCTTAGCCGAAGATTGCTCCGGCCACGAGCAAAACAAGACCCCCAATGCCTGCGACTACCCGGATGATATGGAACGCTACCCAGCGATCGCGCAGCTGCTGCCAATTGCTCGGAAGCGTTCCGATCTTCCACGTCACGATTTGTTTCACAATAGGCACCTCTATCAGCATCGTTACGACCAGGGCAACGACGAACAACGTGAATCCTGCCAAGGTCAGATAGAACGTCATTGGTTGCTCGTTGTACGAGAAGAAAAGTACCGGAGCTATTGCAATCAGGCCGACCGGCGTCAAAACACTCATGACGGATTCCATGTTCCGATTCATACGGTCTACGATATCTAGAAAGACCTCTGGCTTGAACGTGCGCATGGACCTGCTCAAAGCCAGCCATGGCCCCCAGTACATTCCACCCACCAAAGCCGAGAGAACGATGCTTGTGAGTTCACATATCTTCAAATTCATGGGCACTCCGCTCAATACTTTCTCTTCCCTATAGCGCCGTTTTGGCCGTTGGATCGGTCACGCCGCCAGCTAAGGGGAAGCCGCTACCGGTTCATTAACGCGGGTTCGGAACTTGACGCCGTATCGACGCCCCAATCCTCGCGCCAAACCCAATGGTGTATACTCCGCGAGCGAAAAAACAAACTATGAACACTCCCATCGGATTCCGCACGTCATTTTTGGTGGCATTAGCTTCGGCCGCGGCGATTTTCTGCCCGCAACAAGCATTCTCGCAGCAACAAGACTCGCAACCTCTCTTCCCCGAAATGCAATGGCGCATGATCGGCCCCTTCCGCGGCGGCCGCGTGCTCCCCGCGCTGGGCGTTCCCGGCAAGCCCAACGAATATCTTTTCGGCGCGGTAGGCGGCGGTGTCTGGAAAACAGAAAACGCCGGCCGCACCTGGCGCCCCATTTTCGACGCCGAGCCCACCGCCTCCATCGGCGCAATCGCCATCGCTCCCTCCGACCCGCAAACCATCTACGTAGGCACCGGCGAAGCAGACATGCGCTCCGATATTTCCTTCGGCGACGGCGTGTACAAATCCAGCGACGGCGGCGCCACCTGGCGCAATATCGGCCTGCGCGATTCCCGCCAAATCGGCAGCATCCTGGTCGACCCGCGCGACCCGAACATCGTCCTGGTCGCCGCGCTAGGCCACGCCTTCGGCCCCAATCCAGAACGCGGCGTCTATCGCTCCACCGATGGCGGCGCCACCTGGACAAAAGTTCTCGGCAAAGATGACGACACCGGCGCGATTGACCTGTGCTCCGACCCCGCCAACTCGCAGGTCATCTACGCCTCTCTGTGGCAAGCACGTCGCCCACCGTGGAACGTCTACGCCCCCACCAGCGGCCCCGGCAGCGGCCTCTATAAATCCACCGACGGTGGCGTCACGTGGAATCAAATCACCGGCAACGGTTTCCCCAGCGAAGGCCTGGGCCGCATCGGAATCGCCATCGCTCCCGGAAACGATGGCAACCGTGTCTATGCCGTGGTTGACGCGCACGAAGGCGGCATTTATCGCTCCGACGATGCCGGCCAAAATTGGCGCCGCGTCTCTTCCGACGCGCGCGTCTGGCAACGCGGCTGGTATTTCGGCGGCATCACCACCGACCCGCGCGATCCGAACGTCGTCTACGTCGCCGACACCGCGCTCTATCGCTCCACCGACGGCGGCGAAAATTTCGAATCATTCAAAGGCGCCCCTGGCGGCGATGATTACCACACTCTCTGGATTGCCCCCGACGATCCCGCGCGCATGATTCTCGGCAGCGATCAAGGCGCCGCCATCAGCGCGGACCGCGGCGCTACATGGACCTCGTGGTTCAATCAGCCAACGGGGCAGTTTTATCATGTCGCCACCGACAACCGTTTCCCCTATCGCGTTTACGGCGCGCAGCAGGATAGCGGCACCGCCGCCGTCGCCAGCCGCAGCGATTACGGCCAAATCACTTTTCGCGATTGGTCTCCCGTCGGTGGCGAAGAAAGCGGCTACATCGTAGTGGATCGCACCAATCCAGATATCGTCTACGGCGGCGGCCCGTTCGGCGTCCTGCGCCGCTTCAATTGGTCCACCGGGCAAAGTTTCGATATTTCGCCCGCCGCGATTCCTTTCAACGGCAGCAAGCTGCGCTTCACTTGGACGTCCCCAGTAGCAGACTCGCCACAAAATCCGCGTGTCCTCTATTTTGGCGCGCAATTCGTGCTGCGCTCCGAGGACGCCGGCCAAAGCTGGCAAGCCATCAGCCCCGATCTCACGCTAAGAATCCCAGCACCCGAGAACCCCGCGCCAAAACCAGGCGAAGTCGGCGGCGTCGTCTACACCGTCGCGCCATCCCCCGCTCGCGCCGGAGAAATTTGGGCCGGCACAGACAACGGTCTAATCCAACTCACTCTCGACGAAGGCGCGCACTGGTCAAACGTCACACCCGCCGGCGTGGAAGACTGGAGCCAGATCAGCCTGATCGAAGCCTCACGCTACAACGCAGCCACAGCTTATGTAGCAATCGACCGCCACCAAGTCGACGACCTTCATCCTTATATCTATCGCACGCACGATAACGGCAAAACGTGGCAGAAGGCCGTCGCAGGCCTCCCCGAAAATGCCTATGTCCACGCCGTCCGCGAAGATCCCGTGCGCAAAGGACTGCTCTTTGCCGGCACTGAAATCGGCGTCTTCGTTTCCTTCGACGATGGCGCCACTTGGCGCCCGTTGCAAAATAATTTGCCCGTCAGCTCCGTCCGCGATCTCGTGATTCACGGTGACGACCTCATCGTCGCTACCCACGGCCGCGCCTTCTGGATCCTCGACGACATCGCCCCTCTCCGCGGATGGAACGAAGACGCCGAAAAGCAAAGCGCGCACCTCTTCCCTCCCGCGCACGCCGTCCGCATCCGCCGCAGCGAAAATCGTGATTCCCCGCTGCCGCCCGAAACTCCAGTGGGCACAAATCCGCCCACAGGCGCCATCTTCGACTACTTTCTGAAATCGCCCGCTGCCGGTCCCAATGTAGCAGTCGTCACGCTCGAAATCCGCGACCAGCAAGGCAACGTAGTCCGCAAATATTCCAGCTCGGACAAAGCGCCCGAGCCTGCCACTACGCCCGAATTCCCCAAATCCTGGCTGCCAAAATTCCGGCCGCTCTCCAGCGCCCCAGGAATGCACCGCTTCGTCTGGGATCTGCGCTACGCCCCACCCGCCGCGCTCCACAACGAATATTCCATGGCCGCCATAATCGGCAACGGCACCGTCACCGAGCCGCAAGGCCCCCTAGCGCTCCCGGGTGAATACGAAGTCGTGCTAACCAGCGGCAATCAATCCTACAAAGCCCCGCTAACAATAGACATCGACCCGCGCATAAAAATCTCGCGCGAAGATTTAGTCAATCAACTTGAGCTTGAACAAAAAATCGACAACGCCCTAACCAAAACCACCGACACCGCGAAGTCCATCGCCGCTCTCCGCGAACAGCTCAAAGCGCTCCACACCAGCCTCAGCGAAAAGCCCGACGCAAAATCCATCCTCGATGAAGTGGATGCCCTCGACAAACGCGCCCAATCCATCCAAGGCAATCCCGAAGCGCAATGGCCCGCCACTCCCGGCGGCCTGATCGGCGAAGACGCTACCCTGGCCACGCTAGCGATAGCAGTCGGCAGCGCCGACAGCGCCCCCACCGCCACGACCTCCGCCGCATTTGCGGAATCTTCGAAGCGTCTCAACGATTTGCAATCTCAATGGGATCAACTCCAAAAAGACTTCGCAGTCCTGCACCAAAAGCTAAGCGACTGAAGGCAGCAGCCCGCAAAAAATCCGCGCGCCACTTGAGAATCTTTGTAGGTCGTGGCTTCAGCCACGACACTAACGCAGAACAATCAGGCGGCTTCAGCCGCTGAAGTACCGCTCTTGCGGGGGTTTTGAATTCCCCGCAGCACTATCGCAGTTGTATAATCTCTTTTCACAATGCGTCGCGGACCGCACTGGATTAAAGGCGCAAGCAATGAATCATCGAAAAGGGCGTGAACTCGGTGTTCATCATCAGGTTTACATCCGTCCTCCTCGTTCCGTTGCTCACACGCGCGAGCCTATCCGCACAAACCACAACGCCGGTAAAGGCGGCTCAGACCTTCCACATCCACGGCGTAATCCACAGCACATACAATGACTCCCCGGTTTCGGGGATCAAACTACGATTCGTAAGCGAGAACATCAGCAAGACTGTCTCTACCGATCGGAAGGGTGTCTACGAAGCCGACCTTCCGCTCCGGCTCTATACCATGACCGTGCAGTTTTTGTACCCGTACCTGCAAGGGTATGAGCGTCCTTTATTTCGTGTAGCGTCGCCAGTAAGTCTCGCCCTTAATGTCAACCTAGACTCATACGTGCAGATGAGCTGCGACCTAGCCAATCCGCCGCCGGGCAGCCACGTCTCGGAACTGGACCGTATTAAAAACGCTTGCGGCGGCCAGGATATCTTTCCGCTTCCATCGGAAGACGGGGTGCCATTTCAGCTCCTTATTCGATTTGGAACTCGAAAGCCCACTGACAATGGTTACGCTTACAGTGCCCCTGTGGACTTCAGCGCTATACCTGAACCGTCGTACGTATACAGAAGCGGCTGGAATCCTCCGACTTTGGGGACGCCAGTTTTCCTAGCCTACAACCTTTTCACCCTTCGAGCCGACCATGTCACGTACGACGAAAAGAATCGGACGCTTCACGCAAACGGCAAGGTAGTTGTCGTCAACGAAAAGGGCGAGTCACAGCGCGCCGACTCGATGACCTTTAGAATCGAGAACGGCGACGCGATTCCGTTGCAATAGCACCTGCGGAGAATGACGTTCGGAGACTTATTATGGCTCAAGGAATCGTCGATCCTGAACCGCACTCGACGGGGAATTTGGGAGGCGGCTGGGTATACATCCCGCGCTGGGCGCGAATTGTGTTGTGCGTAATCGCAGCTGCAGCGGTGGTCCCAGGCGCATACTTGACGCGCTGAACCCAGCGGGTAGATGAGTTATCCTAAGTGCTCCGGGCGGACGCTTAACTTTTGGCGGTAGCGAAAGCTTCCGCTGCACTCGCCGATTTCTCCAAAATTTGCTCCAACATCCCCGGAATCTCAAACACCGCCTGATTCTTCAATCCGCTTGCATTCGCGCGAAACCGCGCCAAATTCGCCGGCTCTATCATCTTTCCCACCGCCGACACAATCTCATCAAAGCTGCGCAACACCACGCCCACGTCCTTCTCCACCACCCACTCTGCGTTATAACGCTCCTGCGGCAAAGTCCAAGCATTGCACGCCACAATCACCGGCAGCTTCATCGTCAATGCTTCGCTCACGCTCCCCGGCCCCGGCTTGCCAATAAAAAAGTCCGCTAGATGCATATAGCGATTGACGTCCTTGGTAAATCCTTCCACGAACCGAGGCAACCGCGGCTTCCCCGCACGCAGCGCCGCAGCCAATTTCTCATTCCGCCCGCAAATAAAAATCAATTGCAGCTCCAGCTTCGATTCGTCCAGCCTCTTCGCAATCTCCAGCATCGCCTGCGACCCATAGCCGCCAAAAAGCACCACCGCCGTAGGCAAATCCGCGCGCAATCCCAACCGCGCCAGACCCGCCACGCGCTCCTCCACCGGCGCCTCGTAAAATCGCGGATGCAAAATCATCCCCGAAGCGCGAAAAATCCGGTTATCCATGTGCCCGTGCTCGCGCGCCTGCTCCACCGCGCGCTCCGACCCACAAACCAAATACTGCCTCTGCCGCTCGATCCAGAAATGCGGCGGATAATCGGCGATATCAGTGAGTACTGTAACGAGTGGCCGTCCTGGATACGCATTCGCGAAACTTTCACATATCGCCCGGTTGAAGTGCGGAATGAATGACACAACCATGTCCGGCGCAGTCTCCCGCCAGTGCCGTTCCAGCATGCGCACCGTCGCGCGATGCCGCGACCAAATCGCAAATTGCAACACTTTCATCAAATAGACGCTGCCCAGAGTCCATCCGCTGCGCAGCATCCAGTTGTAGTAGTCCTCGATGCGTATCCCCGCGTATTTCTTGAGGATATCCAGCTCATCGAGCAACTCTTGAATGTTGAGGAGGCGAACATCCCACGAACGTTGTTGCGCCTCGATGGACATCTGCAGGGCCGTGGCTGCCGCGCGGTGCCCGCCGCCGGCGTCGAAAAAGCAAAACTCTATTCGTTGCATGCGGGCGGAGTCTCGCATCCGTAATGCCGAGATCTGCTACGGAACTGTTAAAAGACGGTTACTGTGTCGAAAGAGTTAAATATCTGTATTTTCAGAACTTTAGCACGCATGTCATCTGCCGGTAACACAACCCCGTTATTTTTGTATTCGTGAGATGCGACCTGCATGTTCACTCGTACTTCTCCGGTGCCTGTACGACCCCCTTTGTCCGAAAGTTTTGCCGCGAAAGTTATAGCGATCCCAGCGCCGTTTATTCCCTGCTGCAGCGTCGCGGCATGAGCCTCATCACTCTCACCGACCACGATTCCATCGAAGGCGCCGAACAATTGCGCCAGCATCCCGATTTTTTTGTCAGCGAAGAATTAACCTGCAAAATGCCCAGCGGCACAGAAGTCCACATCGGCGTCTACGACATCACCGACCGCCAGCACCAGCAGCTGCAGCAGCGCCGCAACGATCTCGTCGCGCTCTTGATGTATCTCACCGAGCGCCGCCTTTTCTTCAGCATCAATCACGTTTTCTCCAGCGTCACCGGCCGCCGCGAGCGCGAGGATTTCGCCTGGTTCCAGGAATATTTTCCCGCCGTCGAAACGCGGAATAGCCACATGCTCGAAAGCGCCAACCAGCGCGCCGCACAGCTCGCCAAACAATGGGACAAAATCGCTATCGGTGGCAGCGACGCGCATGCGCTGCCTTCCGCCGGCACCGCTTACACTGAAGTTCCCGGCGCGCGCGACAAGGAAGAATTCTTCGAAGGTCTGCGCGCCGGCATCGGCCGCGTCGGCGGCGAATCCGGCAGCTTCAGCAAACTCACGCGCGACGTCTTCGTGATCGCCTACGAAATGATGCGCGAAAAATCCTGGACCACGCTGCTCTCGCCGCTGGCCGCGCTGATTCCGGCAATCACTTATTGGAATTACCACGATGAACGCGCTTTCGGCCGCCGCTGGGCCGCCGAAATTCTGGGCACGCCTGAAACCCGCAAACATCCCCGCTGGATATCGGTGCCGCAATCTGCGGCGGAGGAATGGGTATGACAGTCGGCAAAGCTGTCTGGAATCAGATTCAATCGAACGATCACCGCCTGATGCGCCGCGTGCACCGCTGGCGCGCCCCGCGCTGGTTTCGTATTCTGATGATATTAATGACGCGCATGGGCGACGGCTGGCTCTGGTATTCCGTCGGCCTGATCTTGCTCGTCTACGGTGGCGAACAGCGCTTCCTCGCCATCGGCGCCGCCGCCTCCGCCGCACTGGCAGGAATCCTGCTTTTTCGCGCCCTGAAAAAAACCAGCAAGCGTCAGCGCCCCTGCGAAATCGAACCCCACTGCTGGTCGCTGATTCTTCCGCCCGACCAATACTCGTTCCCCTCGGGCCACACCATCACCGCTTTCGCCATCGCCCTTTCACTAGGCCTGTTCTACCCGCAACTGCAAGGCGTCCTGCTAGCAGTAGCGCTGCTAATCGCGTCCTCGCGCATCATCCTGGGAATGCATTTCCTCAGCGACGTGCTGGCCGGCTCCGCGATTGGAATCGCGCTGGGCACCGTGAGCTACCACATCTTCGCCACCCTCTGACCGCATGCGACACGAACGCTGGCGCCTCCCCGCCGCACGGCTCGCAAAATTCCGCACTTGGTTCAACCCAAAACGCTTCCTGACAAGAGGTAGCACGCGCCGCGCCCGATTTTTCGCGCCGTCACCGCGCCTCACTCGTCACTTCTTGGCCTGATTCTCCCGCCCTGCAATCCCATGCACCATCACAATCACCGACCTCGCCGCCGCTTTGCGATCCTTCGCAATCTCCTGATATTCCGCAGACTCCGCCCAATCCCGAAACGACGCCTCATCCGGAAATGAAAGCACCACCACCTTACTTCCGTCCCACGGTCCTTCGAACACCACTGGACTCTCATCTGCCGCCAGCACCCGCCCCTTATAATTCTTGAACACATCCATGAACCGCTCCACGTATCGCCCGTACCTCGCCGGATCATGTATCCACAATTGCGCAATCGCGTAAACGCTCATCGCTTCTCCTCGTCCCAGACCGAGCATTGACCACTCACTGACGGCCCGGAAAATCCGCGTACGGCTACGGCGTTACTCACCAGCTGGGCTCGAGTCCTGGTGTGTACCGTGGGGTAGATACGGGCATGCGACCTCACCCGTTCAACCATATTTTCCAACTTGCGCATTAACCCGCGCATCGTACGCAGCTCCGGCCCGTGATATAACGAATTCGCCAACGAACACGCAGCGCCCAACTCCATTTCGTACGCAACGAGTTTAGTGGGATCTGGCCGAGACCTTTCAACCCTAAATTACATCTATACAGGTGGCAGTCAGCACTGTCGCGTTTTGCGAAGCGCTCTCGCGGAGACCCGGAGGTTTTCGCCTGGAGGTGTGCAACCCATGTTCAGCAACTCATACCTTGGCTATTTTCTTGCCGTGACTCTCCTCTGCACCGCCGCCGTTTCGGCCCAACAAAACAATCCACAGGTCCAGGGGGGGAACGACAAAATCCACCTCGACGTCGTCGTCGGCCCAAAATCCGGCCCGCCTGTTGGCGATCTCCAGAAGCAAGACTTCACCGTGCTGGATAACAATTCCCCGCAGGCGATTACCTCGTTCGCTGCCGTCACCGGTCGCCAAGCTCCCGTTGAGGTCATCCTCGTAATTGACGCAATCAATATCGATGCCCGCGAAATCGGCTACGAACGCATACAGATCGACAAGTTCCTCCGTGCCGAGGGAGGTCACCTCGCATACCCCGTCGCCGTTGCGGTCGCCACGGACACAGGCGTGAAGCTTGCTGAGAATTTCTCCACCGACGGCAACGCCCTCAGCGTCGCCATGGATCGCGATCAGATCGGTCTGCGTGACATCGGACGCTCCGCCGGTTTCTACGGCGCAACCGAGCGCTTGCAGTATTCCCTCGAGGCGCTGAATCAACTCACCGCCAGCGAAGCTCCGCATCCCGGACGCAAAATCCTGCTCTGGGTTTCTCCGGGCTGGCCTCTCCTTACCGGCCCCAATATCGAGCTCGACTCCAAGCAGCAAGATCAGATCTTCGCGCAAATTGTCGCTATTTCCACTCAACTCCGTCAGGCCCGCATCACCCTCTACAGCGTCAATCCATTAGGCGCCGGCGAGTCCGTCTTCCGCGGCACGTATTACGAGGAGTTCGTGAAAGGTGTCAGCAAACCTAGCCAGGTCAATCTGGGGAATCTAGGGCTCCAGGTGCTCGCCATTCAGAGCGGCGGTCTTGAGCTCGACTATAACAACGACCTCGCCGGGCTCCTGCAAAAATGCGTCTCCGATGTCGCGCCCTACTACGAGATCTCTTTTCCCGCGCCCGCGGCCGAGCGGCCAGACGAGTATCACCGCATAGAAATCAAGATCGCAAAACCTGGCCTGACCGCCCGCACTCGTCAGGGCTATTACGCACAACCTGCACCCCGCAACTAACCAGTGCGCGCCGGAAAACTCAGCGCAGAGAATCTCTAGCGCCGTAGGCGCGACATGATTTGCCTGACGTTGTAACGCGCCCTCTTCGGCAATTTTACTTCCGCGAAAAACGCAAAGCGTCAACAGAGCCTGATAGCACCCAGTGCGTTCCTCGACACTTAACCGAAACGCACCAACCCCGTCCGCTTCTATGTGACCCGGCAATCGACCCTGTCATACTCGGCGAAGTTGGCAGTCGAATCTCGGCAAGCCTTCAGCCAAAGGAATCTAACGCATGCTCAACAGCTCCCGCCTCAGCTGCCTGATTCTTGCCACTTTGCTTTCCGCCAACGCAGCGTCCGCGCAACAAGCAGCGCGGCCGGCCCTACCCGCCGCAAATCAAGTCCTCCTCGACGTCGTCGTCACCCCGAAGTCCGGGCCGCCTGTTGGCGATCTCACGCAGCAGGACTTCACTCTGCTGGACAACAAAGCGCCTCAGACGATCACCTCGTTCAAAGTCGTCCCGGGCCGCGAGGCTCCGATCGAAGTGCTTCTGGTGATCGATGCGGTCAACGCTACTGCGCGGACGATCGCTCTGGAACGCGGCAATATTGATAAGGTCCTGCGCGCCGAAGGAGGCCGGCTCGCATACCATCTCGCCATCGCAATTTTCGGGGATAAAGGCACACAAATTCTGGGCGGAGGCTTTTCGACCGAGGGAAATGCGATCGCCGCCCAACTGGATCAACAGGAAATCGGTCTACGTGACCTCGGACGTTCCGCGGGCTTCAACGGTGCCACCGAGCGCTGGCAGCTTTCCCTGAAGACCCTGTCCCAACTTGTCGCAAACCTGGCTTCGCGCCCGGGGCGCAAGCTTATTCTGTGGGTTTCTCCCGGATGGCCTCTGCTCTCCGGCCCAAACGTGGACCTCGATGCCAAATTACAAACAATGATGTTCGGGCATATTGTGAATCTCTCCACCCAGCTCCGCCAAGCCCGCGTCACGCTCTACAGTGTCGATCCTCTGGGCAACACCGAGTCGGTCGGCCGCGCATCGTTCTACCAGGAATTCGTCAAAGGAGTCAGCAAGCGCAGCCAGATCGAAGCCGGCGATCTGGGTCTCCCGGTAATCGCCACCCAGAGCGGCGGTCTCGCTCTCAACTTCAATAATGACGTCGCCGCGCTGCTGCAGGAATGCATCGCGGATGCCGCCCCGTATTACGAGATCTCCTTCGCCGCAGCCCCAGCCGAGCGCCCCGACGAATACCACGGGATAGAAATCAAAATCGCAAACCCCGGCCTAATCGCCCGCACTCGCCAGGGTTATTACGCACAGCCTGCCACTCACAACTAAGTAGTTCCCGCACGACACCCACCTGACGGGGCTTTGGAGGTTTACGCGCCGCCTCCTGGTACATTTGCTGTCCGTCTCCGCAACAGCCCCGTCCCAGAACCGGGCAGTACTGCGCCGCATACTGCTCGAATTATCGCCAACACGTTGATAATAATAGCTTTTTCTCCGTGAGGTGAGGAACCGCACGTGCCTCTACGCTCACGAATCATTCGTCTCGTACGTCCGTAGTGTAGATTCTGGCACTCGTTGTGATACAAAAGCCCGCAGAGGATGCTCCTCTGCATCCGTAATAGCCAGGAGGTCGAACGACGATGCCCACAGCTGACCTGATCCTCCGCGATCTGAAAGTCGCGCTGCGCTCACTGGCACACACCAAGGGTCTGGCGATCACCGTAATTCTCACACTTGCGCTCGGCATCGGCGCCAACGCCGCCATCTTCAGCGTGGTCCGCGGCGTGCTCCTCCGCCCACTCGTGAATCGCGACGAGAATCGCCTGATTTACATCCGCCAGAGCGCTCCCGGAATCGGCGTCGAGAACGAAAGCTTCTCGGTTCCCGAAATCCAGGACATAGAGTCGCGGGTCAAGACCGTCAGCCAGTTCGGCGACTTCTCCACTATCGGCTTCAGCATGGTCGGTCTCGGCGAACCGCGCGAAGTTCGCGCGGGCGTCGTGGACGGCTCCTATTTCGAAGTCATGGGCTTGCATCCCGTACTCGGCCGTTTGCTCGACGCGCACGATGACGGCCCGAACGCCGCAGGTGCCGTCGTACTCACCTATCGCTTCTGGACCAATTCGCTGCACAGTGATCCTTCCGTCCTCGGTAAGACTCTCAAACTCGATACAGGCGATCCCGCCGGCGCGCGCACTGCCACGATCGTCGGCGTGCTCGAACCGTCGGTCCCGTATCCAGCCGAAACCGAACTCATCGCCAACATCGTCACCAGTCCCCACCATCTCTCCGCGACGATGGTCACCGGTCGCGTGCATCGCATGACCGAACTTTTCGGCCGCCTCGCGCCCGGCGCCGATATCAATCAAGCCCGCGCCGAACTGCACACGGTCTACAGCTCGATGGTCGCCCAACATCCCGAAGCCTATCCGCACGGTGAGAACTTCCAGATCAGCGCGGTGTTCCTACGCGATCAAATCACCTCGCGTGCGAAGACCGTGCTGTGGGTGCTGTTCGCTGCCTCCATCCTGGTCTTCGTCATCGCCTGCTCCAACGCCGCCAACCTGATTCTCGCGCGCACTGTGCGCCGCGAGGGCGAACTCTCCATCCGCGCAGCGCTCGGCGCCAGCACTGCCTCGCTGCGCCGAACTCTTCTGATTGATAGCCTCCTGCTCTGCGGCGCCGGCGCGGCACTCGGAATATTGATCGCGCGGCCGATGGTCGCAATCCTCGCGCGTTACGCTTCGCGCTTCTCTCTCCGTGCGCTTGATCTCACCGTGGACTCCAGCATGCTCTGGGTCGGAGCGATCCTCGCGGTCGTCGCCGCGGTGCTCCTGGCATTCGTGCCGCGCTTGCCTTGCGCTGAAGCGGCGAACGGCTTGAACGTCGCCAGCGGCGGCGTGCGCATCACCGGCAGCACTGGCCGACGTCTGCGCGTCTTCGCCGTCACGCAGATCGCTGCGTGCTTCATGCTGCTCGCGGGTGCGGGCATGTTGCTAAAGACGCTCCTCGCGCTGCAAACCGTGCACACTGGTTTCGACACGCACAACGTTCTCGCGATCAACGTTCCCGTCGTGTCCTACGGACGCACGCCCGATCAGATCCTCGGCTTCTATAAAGAAACCGTGCGTCAAGTCTCCGCTCTGCCAGGAGTCGATCGCGTCGCCGTCGGCACCGCCGTTCCGTGGCGCGACAAAGGCATCTTCGGCCCCGGTTTCCAGTTCTCCGCCGAAGGCCACGTGCGTGCAAACGGTGAAGAAGATCCGCACGCGCAGTTCCGAACGATCTCGCCCGGCTTCTTCGCCGCGCTCGGCGTGCCCATCATCGAAGGCCGCGATTTCAACGACCTGGATCGCAAGGACAGCGAGAAAGTCGTCATCGTCAGCCAGAGTGTGGCGCTCCGCATGTTCCCGACCAGCGACGCGCTCAACCAGCACATCATGTGGACCGACCCGGTGATGCAGTTTATTGACGTCAGCACCGGCCCGCGCCGCATCGTCGGCATCGCCGCAGACGTGGATGATGAAAACGTCGTCCCCGGCGCCACTCTCACCGTGTATCACCCGCTCGATCAGGAAATCGGTGGCGGCCGCTTGTTCGTGCACACTCATTCCGATCCCTACGCGCTGGTCACTCCCATCACGCGCATCATTCGCGATTTGTCCGTGGACCAGCCGGTGGAAAAGGCCGCGACGCTCGACGATGTGCGCGCGGAAGTGCTGACTCCAGATCGTCTGAACGCGCTGGTCTTCGGCGGCTTCGCAGCAGTAGCTCTGGCGATTGCGGTAATTGGAGTGGCAGGCGTGCTGGTGTTTTCAGTCAGCGGCAGGACGCGCGAATTCGGTATACGACTCGCGCTAGGCGCGCAGCCGCGCAATCTACTCACCAGCGTGATCGCGCAGGGCGCCCTCATGGCCGGAGCCGGCATTGTCGCAGGCGCCGCATTCGGATATCTCCTGGCGCGCTTAGCCAACAGTTACATCGTGGATATGCGCATGCCCGACACAATTCCAGTAGTAGCCTCAGCCGCAGTGTTGCTGGCCGCAGCGGTGGTTGCGTCAGTGCTGCCAGCCGCGCGCGCCGCCCGCATCGACGTGATGGACGCTCTGCGCTCCGAGTAATGAATGCAACTTTCGATTTCGTGAATCGCCCGACTGGGCGCCTTCGCCTTTCGTAGCGCCGGCGTCCCGTCGGCTCTCTGCATTCGCCGCTGAATTGGTGGCATAGGCAATCCTGCCTGTGCTCTTTCTTTTGATTTTGTGAATTGCGCCACAGCGCAATTCATCCTGAGATCCCGCTGTGCGGGATCGAAGGGTAATCGCAAAAAACACGACTAAAACTAGCGATTGATTTGGGTCGCTGGTGATTGTTTTCAATAACTTGCGACGGCTTTCGATTTTGTTTCGCTAGCGATTGATTTGTGGTGCGGAGGAAGCGCGCGGGGATGGTGGAGTTCCCAGTTCGGGCTGGCTCGAGCATGCCGCGTCCTTCGGGGGCTTGAAAAGTGGCCCCGACTCACGCTAACACATTCGGATTTTCGGCGCTATTCGTAGAAATACGGATGGGGATAAGGACTCAGCGAGGAAAACTCGTCCGTGCGCGTGCAGGGAACCATCGCGGAACCAGCATGGATCGGCGAAAAGGATCGGCGAGCGCAATTCGCCATGGTGGTTGACCGAGTAGCGTCTAAACCCACACCCTTCAAAAACCGAAGGGCGCGGCACCCGCCTGTTACTGGTTGTTATCCGCGCCTTGGTGCGCCGCCTGTGCGACTTCGTACTTGCCTTGCTGTGGATCAACAAGCGTGACGCCGCCGTGCCCCTTCCAGAAGCCAACCTGAATATCAACTCGCACATAGTAGGTTTCTCCGGGTTTCGCATTCAAGTCGAGGCCGGTGGATTTATCGGTTGAGTAGATGCGGTGGTCCCCCGGCGCAAGAGGAAACTTGATGCTATCGCCGTTGTGCAGGTTTCCAACGCGCGCATCATCAACGAAAACGGATGGCTTGAGCGCGGAACCTTGGAACCGACGCGGGCGATAGAAGTAGATCGTCGCCTGAGTCTGATCGGATACAGCAGCCGGAGCGGATACCGCTGGCTCCGATGTTGCCGCTGCTGGTTGGGGTTGAGCTGGGGGAGCGGGCGCTGCCGTGGTCGCCACTTCTTGTGTCTTCGGCGCGGCCTGTGCAACCGGACGGCAAGCAACGGTCCCGAAGATGGATTCTCCCTGATAAGTGAAGCCGCCAGAGTCCGCGAGATTTCGGCACATCCATTTGTTCGGGTCCGGGTTTTGCGCGGAAGCTACGGTCGAAAAGACCAGCAGGCAGCAAATGGCTGTAGCGGCCTTCATCTCGTTCTCTCCTGTTGGCAACACGGGTTAGGGCGTGCAAGTGAAGGATCAACCAGGGGCATACGGAAGCGCTATGGTACTTTCCCTATGTGTTACTAGCCGATGCGATAGCTGGGGCGGGTGTCCAAGGCTTTCACATCACGGAAACGTACGGCGGGTAGCGCACCCGCCTACGCGCTTGGGCCTCCAGTACTATTGCGCCCATACTGGCCGGGATTCTACGTTCGGTGTGGTATGAATGCACAGATTCGGGCAGGCAGGCAAATCCGAAGGAGCAAGCGGCTCGTGCTGTCCATCCCCGTGCATGTTTTTGGGCAGGACATTTTTCTGGAATCGTTCAATGAGTTCGCCCACATGCTCTCTGTGAACGCTCATGGAGGAGCACTTGCGCTGGCCGCCAAGGTACGAGAGGGCCAGAGGATTTTGGTTGTGAACAAGAGTACCGGCCAAGAGCAAGAATGCCGGGTTGCGCATGTGGGCTCCCTGCAAGAGGGCAAATGGACAGTGGGTATTGAATTAGTGGAACCCGTGGCAAACTTCTGGAAGGTCAACTTTCCCGCTTGCATTCCCAGGCCACAACCGACTCACCGTTGAGACTGCCAACGATGCCCTGGCGCGAGCGCGCCTCCAGACCTGAAACAACGCACTTGCTAAATTCCCAATAAGCATCTCCCCGCTTGCCTCTACACGATTCACCCTATTGCCGGAGGGACTAGAATGTAGCTTGGCTACTGGAGTGAGCAACGTGCCCCCCACCGATGCCTCTGGCCCTTCGGGACTAAACAAGCCCCGGACGATCCTTATCGCCGATGACAGCGAAATGGTGCGAGCGAAAATCCGTCAGGCACTGGAGCGCGAAACAGACTTCGAGATTTGTGGCGAAGCGACCGATGGAGTTGAAGCGGTGGCGAAGGCTAAAGAACTGACGCCTGATTTGATTCTACTGGACGTGAAAATGCCGCGCCTCACTGGCCTGGAAGTGGCAGGAATACTACGCCGCACACAGCCGAGGATTCGGATAATGATGGTGACCATGTATGCCGAAGAACTCAACAGGAAGCTGACATCCTTCTTTGGGATCGATGCTGTGTTCTCGAAATCGGAGGGCGTAACCAAGTTGATCGAGCGCGTTGAGAATCTTTTGGCCGCCTAGAACTCGGTATTGGCGGGTGGCCAAGCCTTTCACACCACTATTCGCTACGCTGTTCTCCATGACCGCCCCACATATACTAATCAACCGCGC
Source organism: uncultured Acidobacteriota bacterium (assembly GCA_963786205.1). Taxonomy (GTDB): domain Bacteria; phylum Acidobacteriota; class Terriglobia; order Acidiferrales; family UBA7541; genus Palsa-295. Next base: position 529,780 of record CAWAYG010000003.1, on the reverse strand, counting down.
TCCCGTCTTGACGCTGTGGGCTGCCACCGTTGCCGAGCGGCTGGGATTTAATCGTGACGAGGCGCTGTCTCTCGGCAAGGCGGTAGCCGGCCTGAATGCGCAAGCGAAAGGTAGGCGCTTGGGCATCTACAAGCCCGCGGCGCAGGAGATCAAGAAAGCGCGCGCGCGAAAACGTGGGGAAGAATTTTTTGTGGAACTTGCCGGGCGGCAGGTGCCGGTTGTCAATACCGAGGAAGGTGTGCGCGCCGTGATCAAGGACAAACCGATCGCGGCGGCGGGCGTGGAGCGATACGTGGAGAGCAAGTTCGGTGATTCGCTAGCGCCTGTGCGTGAAGCAATGCGTGACCTTGCGAAAGCTTTCCGGCCGGAGGAGCTTTCGCAACAGGCATTCCGACTCTACGAGCAGTTCCGACCGGCGATTGCGGAAGACGTGACCGGCTGGGGCGCGAAGGGACGTCTTGATATTGAGCGCATCCGGTCGCTGGCGTCGCAAAAATAAACGATTGCTGTCAACTCGCGAGTAGGCCAGCGGCCCACCCTTGCGCCACGCGCTGGGCTTTCTCTCCGTCCAGCGTTTACCCCGACAACGTCGGGGCGCCTCTGCGGTAAAAAAACAGTCAGGCACCAATTCTGTCCGAAGGTACAGCTGCACTTTCGAGCCACGCCTGCTAAGGTCATACGCGGCAAAAAAAATGAATAATCTTCATAATTCGCGCGAAACCGCCGGCGCCGCACCAACATCCCCAGCAAAATATCCCTCCGCCGCGGTCCGACACCGCGCCGAAATCCCCCCAACCTCGCGAACACAACAAAGCGTACTTTTCCGCACACTCGTCAGTAGAATTACGGACGATTCTAATCGACAGTCTAGCGATTAAAAACGCACGCAAATGACTGAAAACAAACAACAGCGCTCTGTTCTAATCGACACTAATTTTGAGCTTTTTGGCCCCGCAGCGCACCGAGTCCCGCATCAGCGGGGTTGCTCGTACGTACTTTCTGGTAGACAATCCCCATGTTCATGAAAAATACTGCAGCGGCAAAAATCGGCAACGCCCAAGCCGCGGTCGTGAGTATCACTAAGGCGCGCGACAATTCACGCGAGGATGCGCTTGGACCGACTGCGGAAGAACGCATGACCGCGGGCAGAGCTTTGCGGGAGCGCGTGCCGCGGACTTCTCATGCGAAGTGGGTGGCCGCGGCTGATCGTCCCGATCCGGTGATGCTGCTGAAGGAATCGGATCGCGGGCGATTGGCTGAGCTGCTGCCGATCCGCTATGGGCGCATGCGGCAATCGCCGTTCGCTTTCTATCGCGGCGCGGCGGCGCTGATGGCGTGGGATCTGGCGGCGACTCCGGTGACGAAGATTCGCGTGCAGGCCTGCGGCGACTGCCACTTGCTGAATTTCGGGGGGTACGGCTCTCCGGAGCGGCGGCTGGTATTCGACATCAACGATTTTGACGAAACGCTCCCCGCGCCGTGGGAGTGGGACGTGAAGCGGCTGGCCACGAGCGTGGTGCTGGCGGGGCGGCAAAAGGGAGTGAAGGAACGACGTTGCGACGAAGCGGCGCGCGCGGTGGTGGCTTCCTATCGGACGCACATGCGCGAATACGCGCGCATGCCCTACCTGCAAGCGTGGTATTCGCACATTGATGTGGAACTTTTTATCGAGAGGGCAAAGACCGCGCGTGACAAGAAGTATTGGAAGAAAGTGGAGCGCGCGGCGAAGATGCAGACGGCCGAATACATCCTGCCCAAGATCACGGAAATGTCCCGCGGCAAGCGGCGCATCATTGATCATCCTCCGCTGGTTTATCATCCGCGCGACATCGCCATCATTGACGAGCACGTGCGAGCGTTGTTTCACCGCTACCGCCTGACGCTGCCTGAAGAACGGCGCGTGATTCTGGATCGTTATCACATCGTGGACATCGCGCGAAAAGTGGTGGGCGTCGGAAGCGTGGGCACGCGCTGCGATGTGGCGCTGCTAATGGCTGGGAAAGATGATGCGCTGGTGCTGCAGTTGAAAGAAGCGCTGCCTTCGGTGCTGGAAGCGCACGCGGGCAAGAGCCGCTACCCGAATCATGGCGAGCGAGTGGTAACGGGGCAACGCATGTTGCAGGCGGCCAGTGACGTGTTCCTGGGATGGACGCGCGCCGACGACGGACGTGATTATTATTTTCGGCAGCTGCGCGACATGAAAATGAAATTCGATCTGGAGAGCATGACGAAGTCGGAATGGCTGGAGTACGTGCAGATTTGCGGGTGGACTCTGGCGCGTGCGCATGCACGCACCGGCGACGCCGCGCGCATCGGCGGCTACATGGGCAAGAACGCTACGTTCGACGACGCGATCGGCGAATTCGCGGTGACCTATGCGGACCAGACCGAGCGCGACCACGCCGAGCTGCTGAAAGCGATTCGCGCGGGTCAGGTGCGCGCGGCGGAAACTTCAGCGTCGTAATTCACAAATCCAGGGGCAAGTGTTTCTTGCCGGTGATCAATCGCGCAGAGCGATCGAAAGTCAAATACAGCCAGCCCCACTGCATCATCACCAGTAAACGATTTTGAAATTGCACAATGTAGAGCAAGTGCACGAAAACCCAGATCAGCCACGCAGGCCAGCCGGAAAGCCGCAGCCAATTTAGATCCGCGACGGCCGCGCCGCGCCCGATGGACGCGAGATTTCCTTTGTCAAAATAATGAAACGGCGGAAGTTTTTGGCCGCGCAGGCGCGCGCGAATCAATTTCGCGACGTAGTGGCCCTGTTGAATCGCAGGCTGTGCGACTCCGGGAAGCGGCTGGCTGGTCTGGTGGCTGAAATTCGAGAGATTGCCGATGACAAAAATCTCCGGATGTCCTGCGATGCTCATGTCTGGCTCGACGATTACGCGGCATGCGCGATCGAGCTTCGCGCCGGCTTCCTGCGAGAGGATGACGCCGAGTGGCGACGCGAGCACGCCCGCGGCCCAAAGCACGGTGCGCGTGGGAATAATTTCGTCGTGATCGCCCACGCGAATGGTGACGCCGTCAGCGCGCACGTCGGTGACCATCGCTCCAGTTCTGACCGTCACGCCGAGGCGCACGAGCATTCGGCGCGCGGCTTCGGAAAGGACCGGCGGGTACGCGGGAAGCGCGCGATCCGTGCCCTCGACGAGGATGATGCGCGTTTGCGACGGATCGATCGCGCGGAAATCGTGGCGCAGAGTATCGTGCGCGATTTCGCCGAGCGCGCCGGCAAGCTCCGCGCCGGTGGGCCCGGCGCCGACGATCACGAAGGTCATCCAGGCACGCAACTTTTTGGCATCGCGTTCGCGCTCGGCGGCTTCGAAAGCGAGCAGAATGCGGCTGCGCATCGCGGTGGCGTCATCGAGATTTTTCAGGCCGGGCGCGAACTGCTCCCAATCGTCGTGGCCGAAATACTGATGTTTGGCACCGGTGGCGACGATGAGCGTGTCGTAGTCCAGCGCGCCGTCGCTGAGGATTACACGGCGATTGGCGGCGTCTATGTGAGTAGCTTCGCCCAGTAGCACCTGCGTGTTTTTTTGCTTGCGAAGAACCTGACGCAGCGGGCCGGCAACGTTGGCGGGGGAAAGCGAGCCGGTCGCCACTTGATAGAGCAGCGGCTGAAACAGATGATAGTTGTGGCGGTCAACTAGTGTCACCTGCACTGGCGCGTTTTTCAGGGTTTGCGCGGCGGTGAGGCCGCCGAAACCACCGCCGATGATGACGACTTTGTGTGGGTCAGCCATTCGTTGAGCAACTCCTTGCATAAAACCAAGATGACGATCGCGGCGGGCTGGCTGTGACGTGTCGCAGATCGATGGCGGTCTAAGGACCGCCGCTACAAAATCCGCGCATTCGAAACCTGCGCAGGCATCTCACACCACGCGCACGCCATTCGGCGTTTGCGCCTTGTCGCAAACGGCGTTCCGCGCCTCTACGCCATCAGATGCGCAAGCGTGAGTGAAAGAGTCAGCCGGTGGGAGGTTTGCCGCGCGGTTTGAAGTTGCTCCCACTGAGTGCATCCGAGATAGACTGAACGGCGCGCGGGGAGTGGAACGGCAGAATATGAAACAGCGATTGTGGAAGGCCGCGACGTCTTTGGCGTTGATCCTGGTGATTGCGCTCGGAGCGCGGGTGGCGTTTGCCTGGAATCAAGAGCGCAAAATGCGGGCGGATCTCGTTGGACTGGTGCCGTTCTTGAATGAGACGGGAAACATCGCCTATTCGCTTGCGGCGGGGCACGGATTTAGCTCGCCTTATTGGCAGGAGACGGGTCCGACGGCTTGGTTGACGCCGGTTTATCCGGTGCTTGTCGCTGGAGTGTTCCGCGTATTCGGGATTCACACGCCGCATTCGTTTTTTGCGACCGTGTTTCTGAACATTTTATTTTCTACGGCTACTTGCGCGCCTTTATTTTATCTGGGCAAACGTGTCGGCGGATTGGGAGTGGCCAGCGGCGCGGCGTGGTTGTGGGCGATTTTTCCGAACGCGGTGATTATTCCTTACGAATGGGTTTGGGATACATCGCTCGCGGCGTTGCTGGCGGCGACAATTTTGTGGGCGACGCTGGAGCTTGCGGATACGGAGAGCTTGCGCGCATGGTGCGGGTACGGATTGCTGTGGGGATTCGCGCTGATGACTAATCCGTCGTTGGGCAGCCTGTTGCCGGTGCTGCTCGGTTGGGTCGCGTATCGCGCGTTCCAACAAGGTCGATTGCGCTTGAGCCGTCCACTGCTGGCGTGTGGAATCGCGGTGCTGTGCTGCGTGCCGTGGACGGTGCGCAATTATTTTGCGTTTCACCGGTTCATTCCACTGCGTTCCAACTTCCCTTTTGAATTGTGGCTAGGAAACAACGAACAGTTTGATGAGCAATCCCAGGTTGTGCCAGCGGCGGATCCAGAGCGTGCGGAGATTCGAAGCTATATTCACATGGGTGAGACGGCGTTCATGCAGGACAAGTGGAAGAAAGCGACTGCGTTTATCAGGACGCATCCGAAACTGGAAATGATTCTTTACGGGCGGCGCTTTGTGGCGACGTGGACGGGACTGGAAAAGCCCATCGAAGGATTTCGCGATGCTGAGTCGCCGCTGGTGCGGCTGGTGTTGATCACCAATACGCTGGCGGCGATCGGTGGGTTGTGCGGAATCGTGGTTCTGTTTCTAAGGCGCGACCCATATGCGTTTCCACTCGCGGCGGGGCCGATCGTGTATCCCGTGATTTACTACGTGACGCACGCTTCGCTGCGCTACCGGCATCCGATTGATCCGATGATGCTGTTGCTCACTGCGATTGCTGTTGCAGCGGTGGTCCAGAACCGCCGCGGCCGCGCCGAAGTGGCGTCTCTGCCGAACTGAAACGATTTTGCACAGCTTTCCCTGCCCGAAATTCTTTATGAAATCCTTATGCCTCGCTTACGGATTCCTGAGGCGAGAGAAGTACCGTAGAACTTTGCACCCTGTGGGACATCCAAGGGATGGGTGCGAACCAGCAGGGCGGGTGTGCGTTCGGGCGCGGCGTCGTATTCCCTCTTACGCAATCTGGTTGTGAGGCGACTTCGGATGCGAGCCGTTGAAGGATGAGTTTTATGCTTGTGATTGCATTTTTCGTGATGGCGGCAGCAGCGTGCGTGTTTTTTCTGTATGTGCTGGTGCAGTTCTGGCGGGAGGAGAGACACCCGAGGCGCAGCAATGACTCGCCGGTGGGATTTCCGGTGATTTCTTCGGGCCAAATCGTAATGCCGTTGGAGACGCCGCGCGAGGAGCGGCGTAACGATTCTGCAGATCAAAAAACGCAACGCGCAAGTAAGAACAGGAGATGACTTCCATGTTGAATATCTTGATCAAGTACAAGACGAAGATCGTTTTTGGCGTGCTGGTTTTTGTGCTGGGGCAATTCCCTTGCTTCGCGCAAAGCAGCGGCGACGCGCCGACCCAGCAGGCCAGCGGCGCGGACCAACAGATACCCACGGCAATCGCCCAAGAATTGGAAGCGATGCGGAAACGCATCGATCAACTGGAAGCGGAAGTGAAAAGCTCCAAGGCGCCGGAGCGGCCGGCGACGAGTGCGAAAGCGACCGTGCCAGTGTCGCCGGCGGCCCCCGGATCCACTGTAACTGCCGCGCCCGTTGCTACTACTGCTGAGTCCACCACTGCGGCGAAGTTCACGGCCGAGGCCGCCGCACCTGCGAAAATCGATCCTTTTTCGGACGCGGACTGGACGTGGCTGAACGGCAACCCACGCACCAAGGAAATATTCTGGGACTCGAAGTTCTTCACACCGGAGATTCGCGCGGACACCGTGTACGTGTATGACTTCAACCATCCGACGGATCATTCGATGGGCGGATCGAGCGAGCTCTTCCGGTCGCAGGAGGTGCAACTGACGCAGCTGGGCGTGGGCGGCGACTTCCACTACGACAATGTTCGCGCGCGATTCATGACGCAGTTCGGCATGTATTCCGCGACGACGCCACGTAATGACCCCAGCCCAGGCCACGGCCAGTGGGATCTGGTTTCCGCGTACCGCTATCTGTCGGAAGCGTACGGCGGCTATCACTTCAACAAGATGTATGGGGTGAATGTCGACGCGGGCATTTTTCTTTCGTACATCGGATTATTCAGCTACTACAATTTTGATAATTGGGCATATCAACCGTCGTATGTTTCGTCGAACACGCCGTGGTTTTTCGAAGGCGTGCGCGTGCAGATTTTTCCCACGCCGCATTTGAAAATTGAGCCCTGGTTCATCAACGGATGGCAATCGTACGCATCGGCCAATCACCGCCCGGGATTGGGAGGCCAGATCAAGTGGACTCCGAAGCCGTGGATCAACGTCATCTCCAACAATTACGCGCTGGGCCGGGACGATCTGTTCATACCGAACCGCCGGCGCATTCACACCGACGACAGTATCGAGGTGAAATATTTCGACCGACCGGACAATAGGCTCGACAGGATGGCGTTTTCGTTGACCGCCGATGCGGGCTGCGAATACGGCGGGGGCGTGAGTTGCTACGGCGATCACGCGGGCGGACCGAAGCAGAGTTTTCTGGGATATATGTTTTACAACCGCTTCTGGTTCCATCACGATTTGTTCGGCGTGACGCTGGGCGGCGGAAAAATCAACAATCCGGGACGCTACCTGGTGCTGCTGCCGCCGATTAACGGAGAGAGCGCGATTACGGCGTCCACGAATTCTCCGTACTTCACGGAGAATCCGGGAGATCCGTTCAAGGCGTGGGATTCTTCCATCACGTTTGATTACATGCCGAAGCAATACATCACTTTCCGCTGGGAGTATGACTACCGGCACGCGAATGTGCCGTACTGGACGGGCCGCGGCGGCATTACGCCTCCGGGCGGGAATACCGGAACTCCGACGGATTACATTTGCAACAACGGCGTTTCCTCCGGACAGGAATCGCTGGGACCCGCGACGGCTTTCTGCACCAGCGCGCCGCAGAACTCCAGCGTGTGGTTCCCAGACTTGCGGCGGGATGAGAATTTTATTGATATGTCCATTCTGGTGAAGTTCTAAGCGCGCCGGAGATCAGCGGCGTTGTTTTCGTGGAGGCTTGGTGTATGCAGGACATCGTGTTCGTGGTGTTGACAATTTGTTTTTTTGCCGTCGCGCTCGCATACGTGCGCGGGTGCGACCGGTTGAAGTAAGGGGATCAAAAACATGGTGGGCAACATTGTTCTGCTGGTGGTTTGCGTATTGATTCTGGGTTACTTGTTTGTGGCCTTATTGTGGCCGGAGAGGTTCTAACGATGACGGCCAATGGCTGGCTGCAAATATTCTTGTTTTTGCTGATGATCTTCGCGGTGGCGAAGCCGGCAGGGCTTTTCATGACGCGAGTATTTGCGCGTGAAAAGACGTGGCTGGATCCGCTGCTGCGTCCGTGCGAGCGACTGCTGTACAAAGTGACTGGCGTGGACGAAAAGCGGGAAATGCGCTGGACGGAATACGCGATCGCCATGCTGCTGTTCAGCGGCGTTTCGATGACGCTGCTGTATGTGATCGAGCGCGTGCAGCAATGGCTGCCGTGGAATCCGGAGAAACTTGCGGCGGTGCCGACGGATCTTGCATTCAACACCGCAGCATCGTTCACGACGAATACGAACTGGCAGGCTTATACCCCGGAAGTCACGATGAGTTACTTCACACAGATGGCTGGGTTGGCCTATCACAATTTCTTGTCCGCAGCGGTGGGCATTGCATTGGCCATCGCGGTAATTCGAGGAATCGCGCGGCGTGAACAGGACACCATCGGCAATTTCTGGGTGGATCTGACGCGGACGATTTTGTGGGTGCTGCTGCCGGTGTGTTTGGTGGTTGCGATGATTTTTGTGTCGCAAGGCATGATTCAAAATCTACGGCCCTATGCCAAAACGCAACTGGTGGACGCGCAAACGGTGACGACGACTGGCACGGACGGTAAGCCGACCACGCAGGTGGTGAACGAACAGAAGATACCGCAAGGTCCGGTGGCGTCGCAGGAGGCGATCAAGATCTTCGGCACCAACGGGGGCGGCTTTTTCTACGCGAACAGCTCACATCCTTACGAAAATCCAACGCCGCTGACGAATTTTCTGCAGCTGGTGCTGATTTTTGCGATTCCTTCGGGGCTTACGTACACGCTGGGGCGGATGACGGGGTCGCAGCGGCACGGTTGGGCCGTGTGGGGCGCGATGGCCGCGCTTTTCCTTGTCGGGGTGTTTTCGGCGTACAGCGCGGAGGCGCGGGGAAATCCGCAGTTGCATGGTGTGGACCAGCGGGCGAGCGGCGCGCAGTCTGGCGGCAACATGGAAGGAAAAGAAGTGCGGTTCGGCATTGCGAATACCGCGCTGTATGCGACGGTGACGACCGACGCGAGTTGCGGCGCGGTGAACGGGATGCACGATTCGTTCACACCGCTGGGCGGGATGATTCCGCTGATTAACATAATGTTAGGTGAAGTGGTGTTCGGCGGCGTGGGCTCGGGACTTTACGGAATGATCGTGTTCGTGATTCTTTCCGTTTTTATCGCGGGACTGATGGTGGGTAGAACGCCGGAATATCTGGGGAAAAAGATCGAGGCTTACGACGTGAAGATGGCGATGCTCTCAGTGCTGATTTTTCCGCTGGTGATCTTGACGTTCACGGCGATCTCCGTGGTGGCGAAATCGTTCGGGACGCCTTCGATTTCAAACCCTGGGCCGCACGGACTTTCGCAGGTTCTGTATGCGTACACTTCGGCTACGGGAAATAACGGTTCGGCATTCGGCGGATTTAATGGAAACACTCTTTGGTACAACACGACGATCGGATTTGCGACTTTGTTCGGGAGATTTTTTGCGGTGATTCCGATTCTGGCGATTGCGGGGAGCCTGGCGAAGAAGAAATATGTGCCGGAATCGGCGGGGACGTTTCCGGTGACGACGCCGCTGTTCACGGTGCTGCTGGTTTCGGTGGTGCTAATCGTGAGCGCGTTGACGTTCTTCCCGGCGCTTAGCCTGGGACCGATTCTGGAACATTTGATGATGCATGCGGGAAAGGTGTTTTGAGGACCCATGGCCACTAAAACGACTAGTAAGGAAAAATCGCGCTGGGGACAGGAAATTGTGGTGCAGGCGGTGTGGGAGTCTTTCGTCAAGCTGAACCCGCGGACGCTGGCGGCCAATCCGGTGATGTTCGTGGTGGAGGTGGGCGCGCTGCTCACGTCCATTGATTTGGTGCGCGGCGTGGCGCAGCACTCGCAGGGATTCGGATTCTCGCTGCAGATTACTTTGTGGCTTTGGTTCACGGTGCTGTTTGCCAATTTTGCGGAGGCGATGGCGGAGGGGCGCGGGAAGGCGCAAGCGGAGGCGTTGCGCAAATCGCGCGCGGATACTGTGGCACGCAGGCTGAAACAGGATGGGAGCATTGAGTCGGTGCCGGGATCGCAATTGCGCGCGGGCGATTTGGTGATGGTTACTGCTGGCGAGTTCGTGCCGGGTGATGGCGAAGTGATCGAGGGCGTCGCGTCGGTGGACGAATCGGCGATTACCGGAGAATCGGCGCCGGTGATTCGGGAATGCGGCGGCGATCGGTCGGCGGTGACGGGCGGGACGCGCGTGCTTTCCGATGAGATTAAGGTGCGGATCACCTCTAATCCGGGGGAAACTTTTCTGGATCGGATGATCAAGCTGGTGGAGGGAGCTTCGCGGCAGAAAACGCCTAACGAGATTGCGTTGAACATTTTGCTGGCGGGGTTGACGATTATTTTTCTGCTGGCGGTGGTTTCCTTGCAGCCGATGGCGATTTATTCGGGGGCGCGGCAGTCTGTGTTTGTGCTGGTGGCGCTGCTGGTGTGCTTGATTCCGACGACGATTGGCGGATTGCTTTCGGCGATTGGGATTGCGGGAATGGATCGCGTGCTGCAGAAGAATGTGCTGGCGATGTCTGGCCGTGCGGTGGAAGCGGCGGGCGACGTGGATACTTTGCTGCTCGACAAGACCGGGACGATTACTTTGGGGAACCGGTTCGCGACAGAATTTATTCCGGCGCCGGGCGTGAGCGAGGGTGAATTGGCGGATGCGGCGCAGCTGGCTTCTCTGGCGGATGAAACGCCGGAGGGGCGCTCGATTGTGGTGCTGGCAAAAGATAAGCACGGACTGCGCGGGAGGGAGCTGGGATCGGTGGCGGCGACGTTCATTCCATTTTCTGCGGTGACGCGAATGTCTGGCGTGGACATGGATGGGCGGAAGATTCGCAAGGGCGCGCGGGATGCGATCGTGAAATATATCAAGGAAGCAGGCGGGACGGTGCCGCACGAGACGATGGAGGCGGTGGACCGCATTTCGAATTCCGGGGGGACGCCGCTACTGGTGGCGGAGGATGCGCGGGCGCTGGGCGTGATTCATTTGAAGGACATTGTGAAGGGCGGGATGCGCGAGCGGTTTGAACATTTGCGCGTGATGGGAATTCGCACGGTGATGATTACGGGCGACAACCCTTTGACGGCGGCGGCGATTGCGCGCGAGGCCGGAGTGGATGATTTTCTGGCGGAGGCGCGGCCGGAGGACAAGCTGGCGCTGATTCGACGCGAGCAGGCCAAGGGCAAACTGGTGGCGATGACGGGCGACGGCACGAATGACGCGCCGGCTTTGGCGCAGGCGGACGTTGGACTCGCGATGAATGCCGGAACGCAGGCGGCGAAAGAAGCCGGGAACATGGTGGATCTGGATTCGAATCCGACGAAATTGATTGAGGTGGTGGAGATCGGGAAGCAATTGCTGATTACGCGCGGGGCGCTGACGACTTTTTCGGTGGCGAACGACGTGGCGAAATATTTCGCGATTATTCCGGCGATGTTCGCGGCAGCTTTCCCGGAGCTGGAGGTTTTGAACGTGATGGGGCTGAAAAATCCGCACTCGGCGATACTTTCGGCGGTGATTTTCAACGCGCTGATTATTATTGCGCTGGTGCCGCTGGCTTTGCGCGGGGTGAAGTACCGGCCGCTGGGCGCGGAGGCTTTGCTGCGGCGGAATTTGCTGGTGTACGGGCTGGGGGGAATTATCGCGCCGTTCATCGGGATCAAAATAATTGATGTGATTATTACGCACATGGGAATGGCCTAGGGGCGCTTATATGATGAAGAGGAATTTGCTGATTTCGATTTGGATGACGCTGGCGACGACTGTGCTGCTGGGGATTTTGTATCCGCTGGCGGTGACTTTGCTGGCGCAATGGGCTTTTCCGCGGCAGGCGAATGGAGAGATCATCCACCTGGGCGGGAAGATGGTGGGATCGAGCTTGATTGGGCAACCGTTTACTTCGGCGGGATATTTTCATTCGCGGCCTTCGGCTGCGGGGGCGGCTGGATATGATCCGGATGCGTCGAGTGGAGGAGCTTCCAATTTGGGGCCGACGAATTCCGCATTGATTACGCGAGTGAATGGCGACGTGCAGAGGCTGCAGGCGGAAAATCCTGGGGCGCGGATTCCTGCGGATCTGGTCACTAGTTCGGGATCGGGGCTTGATCCGCATATTTCGCCGGCGTCGGCGGAATTTCAGATTCCGCGTGTGGCGCGGGAGCGGGGGATGAGTGAGGGAGATCTGCGCGCTCTGGTGGCTGAACATACGGAAGGGCGGCAGTGGGGATTCCTGGGAGAGCCGCGGGTGAATGTTTTGGAATTGAATTTGGAGTTGGACGCGGTGCGGCCGTTGCATTAGGAACGATCGCGTAGAAATTCAGCCTCGACCGGAAATTCAAAGTCAAATGCGCCCGCCTGAAGAGTCTGTGTGGCAACTGGGGTTGACGCGTCTCGTATACTGCGGGTGAGAGGTGCGCGATGCCTAGCTTTTACGATTACAACCCGGAGCAAGCTTATCTGCTGCCGCCGAGCGTGCGGGATGTATTGGGAGAGAACCATTTGTGTTTTTTCGTGAGTGGCGTCGTAGAGCGCTTGGAGCTGAGCGAGCTCGAGCGCAGCTACAGCGAGGAAGGACATCCGGCGTACCACCCGTTGCTGATGTTGAAGGTCTGGCTGTACGCCTATGCGCTGGGGGTGACGAGCGCGCGGCGCCTGGAGCAACGCATTCGGGAAGATCTGGCCTTTCGTTATTTGGCCGGCGGCGCGACGCCGGATTACTGGGCTTTGAACGAATTTCGCAAGCGCCAGGGGCGGGCGATCAACCAGGTGTTTACGCAAGTGGTGGAGACGGCGCGCGCGGCGGGGATGGGACGATTGGGACACGTGGCGATTGATTCGACGCGCGTGGCGGCGAACGCCGCGGCGGATTCGACCGAGACGATCCAGAGACTGCGCGCGGAGCGGGCCAAGATTCGGCGCGAGATTCGGCGTTGGCAGAAGCAATGCGCTGCCGACGATCCGAACGAAGCACCGGGAACGGAGTTGGGAGCCGAGCAGATGCAGCGGTTGCAAGAGCGGTTGGCCGAGATTCCGCGGCGGATGGAGCGGCTGCAGAAGGCGGGAGTGCAGCGGCTGTCGCGGACGGATGAGGAGAGCCGCTTTCTGCGCGAACGAAAAGGATTCGTGCTGGGATATACGGCCACGGTGGCGGTGAGCGAGGATCATCTGATTGTGGCGCAGCAGGTGAATCAGGAGACGACGGACCACGGGTTGTTGCTGCCGCTGGTGCAGGCGGTGGAGCGAGAGTGTGGGGAACGGCCGCAGCGCGTGTTGGCGGACAGCGGATTTTTCACGATTGCGAATGTGCGTCAGCTGGAAGCGGCGGGGATGGATGCCTATGTGCCCGACACCAACAGCGCGCGCGAACTGAACGGGCGCGGGCGCGGAGGCTTTCATGGACGAGCGCATGATCCGGTGCATCGGCGCTTGCGCGCCAAGCTGCGCAGTCCGGCGGGACGCGCGGTGTATGGGCGACGCAAAGCGATTGTGGAACCGGTGTTTGGAGTGCTGAAGCAACAGCGAGGAATGCGGCAGTTTCGGCGGCGCGGGTTGGCGCGCGTGGCGGTGGAGTTCAGCTTAGCCGCAATCGCCTACAATCTGACGCGCCTGTGGAAGCAGCGGGCCGCCTGATATCAGCGCGAGCGCAGCCGGTCGAACAGCATCGACCGCCACCGGGCTGAGGTCGGCATGCCACAGCCCCGGAAACACAAAGTCAGCGCAAATTGCCACACAGGCTCCTGAAGGTGGCCGCTACAAAACCTGCGCCACCGGATCGTTATTCATTTTTCGGGGCGGTGGGTGCGGGATTTTGGCTTGGGTGGGTCGAAGCGGTAGCCGATCCAGGGTTCGGTGTGGATGTAGCGCGGATGGCGGGGGTCGGGCTCGATTTTACGCCGTAGCTGATTTATGAAAACGCGCAGGTATTCGGTTTCTTCCCCGTAGTCGGGTCCCCAGACGGCTTGCAGGAGGCGGCGATGCGCCTGCGCCTTGCCGGAATTCGAAACGAGTTGGCGCAGCAGCTCGAATTCCTTGGGCGTTAGGCGGACAGGCTTTTCCTGTACCATCACGGTGCGCTTTTCGAAATCAATATTTAGATCGTCGGAGATGAAGGGCGGAGCGGCATCTCCCGGCGCGGCGCGGCGGAGTGCGGCACGGATGCGCGCCATCAGTTCTTCGACGCCGAAGGGTTTGACGACGTAATCGTCAGCGCCGGCATCGAGAGCCTGGACCTTGTCGCGTTCGGTATTGCGCACAGTGAGCATGATGATGGGCGCATCGCAGGTGGCGCGAATTTCGCGGCAAGTTTCGAGGCCGGAGATTCCGGGCAAGTTCACGTCGAGAAGGATTAGATCGGGGCGCATGCCGCGAACCTTTTCGAGCGCTTCTTCGCCGCTACGCACTTCGACAACCGAGTAGCCCTGCGACGCGAGAGTAGTGAGCATGACGCGGCGGATCTGCGGTTCATCATCCACAACGAGAATGGTAGCGGCGTTCATCAGTCTCTGGTCCGGCCGCGTTCCGTGGGCAGCGTGAAGGAAAAAACGGAGCCCTGGCCGCGTTGGCTTGTGAGGCTCATGGTGCCGCCGTGGGCCTCGATGATGGCTTTGGCGATGGGCAGGCCCATGCCGGTACCTTGCACCAGATAGCGCTGATCCTTACCGCGATAGAATTTTTCGAAGATGAGGCTTTGCTCCAGGTCGTCGATGCCAGCACCGCGATCGGCGACGCTGGTGACGACGAAATCACCTTGCGCTTCCGCTGTGATAGTGATGGGTTGGGCCGCAGGCGAATATTGATTGGCGTTTTCCAGCAGGTGGACGAGAGCCTCGCGGGCGCGCGAAATATCCACGCGGACGCGCGGCAGGCCGGGTTGCACGTTCACATTCACGACGCGATCGCCGAGCGCGAATTGGCATTTGCTCATGGCGGCGGCAATAACGTCTTCGATGGGGCGCGGTTCGAGTTCGAGCTCGACTTCACCGGCATCGAGGCGCGCCATTTCACCGGCTTCGCCGACGAGGCGATTCAAGCGATCGGTTTCTTCGTTAATGATGGTGAGAAGTTCCTGGCGCTGTCGGTCGGTGACGCTGGAGTTGGAGAGCAAATTCGTCACGGACGCTTTGATGGAAGTGAGCGGCGTACGCAGCGCGTGCGTGACGGAATCGAGCAGCGCGGTCCGCAAGCGCTCGCCTTCGCGGGCAGCTTCGGTGAGGCCGAGCTGTTCGATGGCGCGGGCGCGTTCGATGGCGACGGCGACCAGGGTGCCGATGGCTTCCAGAGTCTGGCGCGAAAGCATCGAGCCGGAAATTCCCAGGCTGCCGATGGAACGGCCGCCCAGGCGCACTGGGACGAAGCAGAGACTATTGGGGATATCCATAACCGGCTCTTCGCGAAGCACGACGGTATTCAGGCTTTCGAGATCGAGTTTCGCGACAACCGGGCCGGAGCGATAGATTTTTTGTTTTTCGGCGAGAAGCAGGGCGGCGGCGCCGACTTCGAAAATGTCCACGATCTGCGAAGGAATGCGGTTAAGCAATTGAATCACATTGCCGGATTCGAGAAGACCCTGGCTGAAGGCGTAGAGTTTTTCGATTTCGCGGCGACGCGCAGAGGCGTCTTCGGCTTTCTGGCGGGCGCGGGTGGAAAGGTGACTGGCCAGCACCGAGACAACCAGAAAGGCGAAAAGCGCAACCCAATTCTGGGGATCGGCGACGGTAAACCTGCCGATGGGCGGCAGGAAATAATAGTTGAAGGCGAGCATTGCCACTACGGACATGAACACGGAAACGGCGATGCCCCACACGGTGGAAACGGCTAGAATGGCGAGCAGAAAAGTGAGCGCGACGGTGGTGGGGTTGACGAGCAGAATGTGGCGGTACGTGAGGGAGATTCCCAGCACCAGTACGAAAGCGGCCAGAAATCGCAGGAAATGAGCGAACCAGTGCACGCGCACGCTGCCATTCTAGCGTAGCTTTCACAGCGTTCGTAGAAGAGAATACACCCATGCCAAAGACTCCCGAGCAGTGGCTGGCCGCGGCGAAGCCCGCCGAAAAAACGAAAGGCGCACTGAAACTCTTCCTGGGATATGCGCCCGGTGTGGGCAAGACGTTCAGCATGTTGAGCGAGGCGATTCGAAGGCACAGCCGCGGCGAAGACGTGGTGATCGGGGTGGTGGAAACGCACGGGAGAAAAGGCATCGCGGAACTTTCGGCGCAGCTCGAGACCATTCCCCGCCGCATGATCGATTACAAGGGCACGCTCTTCGCGGAATTGGACCTGGACGCGATCCTGGAGCGGAAACCGAAAGTGGTGCTGGTGGACGAACTGGCGCACACCAACATTCCTGGTTCGAGACATCGCAAGCGCTACGAGGACGTGCTGGAATTATTGGATGCGAACATTGACGTGATCTCGACGGTAAACATCCAGCACATCGAAAGCATCGCGCCAACCGTGCGCGCGATTACCGGAGTGGCGGTTCGAGAGACGGTGCCGGACTGGGTGCTGCAAGTGTCGGATGAGACGGTGATGGTGGACCTGACGCCGGAAGCGCTGCAGAACCGCATGCGGCGCGGCGACGTGTATGGGAAGGAGAAAGTGGAGCAGGCGCTGAAGAATTTTTTCCGGCGCGGCAATTTGATCGCGTTGCGGGAACTGGCGCTGCGGCAGGTAGCGGAACAGGTGGACCGCAGCCTGGAATCGTACATGGTGGAGAAGGATATACAGGAAGCGTGGGCGGTGCGCGAGCGGCTGGCGGTGTGCATCAGCGAGAATCCGAAAGCGCAATATCTGGTGGCGAGGGCGGCGCGCATGGCGCGGCGGATGGACGCGGAGCTTTACGCAGTGCACGTGGACCTAGACAGTGAGGACGAGCAGGAGGAATCAAAATCGCTCGCGGCGAATTTGCAGTTTGCGGAGAATTTGGGAGCGAAGCCGGTGCGGCTGAAGGGGCATCACGTGGCGGATGCCATGGCGCAATTTGTGCGGGAAAAACATATTACGCATGTGATTTTTGGCCGGTCGGCGACGGAGGGATGGCGGAAGCTTTTGTACATGAATGCGATTAATCGATTTTTGAATGATGCGCCGGCGGTGGATGTGCACATTGTGACGCAGGACGCGGAGTGAGCGGCGCGCGGGGTTTTGAGCGGTCGATGGATTAGCGTCTAAACCCCTACCCTTCTAAAAGAAGCTGTGAAGAAACGTCTCGCGCAGGTTAGTTTTTGTGGCGCGAGAAAGATTTTGTCTTTTTAGCCTGTGCGGCTGGTTTCGATTCCGTCTTTTCCTGGCCCTGCGGTTTTCTGAATCTAGGTCGTGGTTGGCATGGCCAGCGGTTTTCGCAAGCGGATCCACTGTTGCAGGTTGTAGGTGAGGCAGGCCCACAGAAGTTCCGTTCCCACTTTGCGCAGGCCTCGCACGTGAAACTGCCGCAGCCCCAGCTTGCGAGTCTGCCATACGCGTCCCGGGAGGCCTTCCCTACAGCGAAAATGTGAGATTTGGCTGAAGGCTTGAAATTGCAGGTGCTCGCGGGACGGCACGCACCAGGACCGCGCATGGAACATCAGATTTGCTGAGTTGTCGATTCGCCAGATCTCTCCGAGGTCAAACTTCAAGGACTCACAGAGGACGCGAAGGATTCCGTCGCAGGCTTCGGACAGATTTTGCGATTCCGCGAGTACACGTGATACCGCGAGCTGCAGGTCCGTCTGACGGCGCACGCCATGGCGTTCGATCGCGTAGCAGAGCACGCGCTCGAAAGCTGCTGCATTCATGCGACTTTTGACGACGTAGTCGTCCGCTCCGGCTCGTGCTACTTCGAGCGCTTGCGATTCGTCATAAGCGCTGGTGATGATAATGACCGGCGCGTAGCGTGCGGCGGCGACGAGGCGCTGCAAACCGGAGATGCCGTCGGAATCTGGAACAGCGAGGTCGATCAGTAAAGTGTCGAAGGGCTTGTCGGAGATCAGCTTGAACGCCTGCGCCAGGCTGGACACTGCGTGCGCTGCGAACAACGAATTGCGAGCGCCGGCAAGCTTCTGACGGATGTCGGCCTCGTCTTGAGCATCCGCGATGACCAAGAGAACGTTGAGGGCTCTGGGATCCATAGTTTTTAGGTGCTCTGAATTGAAACAGCCGCTCAGTGTGGTGCTGGTTGCAACAAGCTCGCGGATCGCAGGCTTTCCGCCGCAGGTTCTGGCGACCCCTATCGGAACAATCGTCAGGCGAGGGTTAAAATTTTAGGAGAGATGGGGACGCAGGGAAGGCGTGGTGGATAACACGGTGAGTGGATGTGCGCGACGACGGCTGGCGACGGCTTTTCGCTGGCGCTAGGATTCGTCGGAGGGGATATCGAAGTTGACGAGGTCGGCTTGAAAGCCACGGGTTTTTATGGCGCCGTAGGTCATGCCTAGGACCATCCAGATGGCGCCTAGCTTGAGGGCCGGGGCGCTGAGGTGGGTCCAGATGAATGCGCAAATTAGGAAACCGAGCAGGGGCGAGATCAGATTGAGGATTTGTTTTTTTTCGTCGCGCACGTAGTAACGGACGAGCGCGGCGACGTTGACGCCCATGAAGGCGAGGAGAGCGCCGAAGTTGAGGAGGTCCGCGCCTTGGTCATAGGTAATGATGAATGAGCCGGCCAGAGCGATGGCGCCGACTAGGATTACGTTGTTGCGTGGGATGTGATTTTTGGGGTCGAGCGCGCCGAAGAATTTTTTGGGGATGCCGTTGCTGCGGCCCATGCCGTAGAGGAGGCGAGCGGCGCCGAGTTGGGAGCCTAGGCCGGAGCCGATGTTGGCTATGAGGATGGTGAAATTTACGAGCTGGAAGAGGAAATAGCCGCCGGCGGTTTGGGCGACGAGCGGGAAGGCGGAGGTGATTTTGTCTGGGGGAAACGGCTGGTCGCGCCAGACGAGTTGCGCGGCGTAGACTTCGAGTGAGGCGAGGACGCCGGTGATCAGGCAGACCAGGACGGTGGCCAGCATGATGTTGCGGCGGGGATTTTCGACTTCTTCGGAGAAGGTGGAGATGGCGTCGAAGCCGATGTAGGTGAGGACGGCGACGGAGGTTCCATGGAAGACATTTTTGAAGCTGAAGGTGGCGGGATTGTAAAACGGGTGAGTGAAAAAACCCTGGCCGTATTCGTGAATGCTCCAGAGAAAATGAATTACGAAAGCGAAAAAAATCACGACTACGATGGACATTCCAGCGGCCATTACGTCGTTGATGCGCGCGGAGGTTTTGACGCCGCGGATGTTTAGTAGCGTGAAGGCGGCGGCGTAGAAAACGGCTAGGGTCCAGTAGGGCAGGAATGGAAGGATATTTTGGGTGAGTTGGCTGCAGATGATCGTGCAGATTAGCGGATTCAGGATGTAATCCATCACGATGGCCCAGCCGGTGACGTAGCCCAGGGCTGGATTGAGTTCCTGTCCGACGTAGGTGTAAGCGGAGCCGGCGGAAGGATACGCGCGGGCCATTTTTCCGTAGCTGATGGCGGTGAATAGCATGGCGACCATCGCGATTAGGATCGTGGTGACGACGTGGCCGCGGGCGTCGTTGCTGATTACGCCGTAGATACCCATGGGGGCGATCGGTTGGATGATTACGATGCCGATGATGATCAGGTCCCAGAGGGTTAGGACGCGGCGGAGTTTTACGGTGGATTGCGCGGGTTGGGTGGCCATTGGTCCTTTTGTTGGTGCGTGGTTCGTTACAGTTATTGAAGGCGCGTTTTTCAGAGCGCCATCGGTGATTACCGCACGAACAATGGCGCACTAAAGTGCGCCGCTACGAAAATAAAGTCAAAGGCAAACCAAGGGTAACTGCTGCCCGGTTCGATGAACCTGAACCGGCCGCTACAAGAGCCAAATCAAAAGCAAAGTCAAAGACAACGTCAAAGACGCCCGCCTAAAAAGAAAAAGCAGGCGGCCGCTACAAATTCAAAGACAACGGCAAATTCAACAGCGACGGCAAATTCAAAGGCGACGGCAAGGGCAACCCCGAAGGCGCGGGGATCATTCGGTGATCACGGATTTTACTAGATTTCTGGGGCGGTCTACGTCGCAGCCGTTCAGGACGGCGTAGTGATAGGCGAATAGTTGCAGGGGAACAACTTCCAGGACCGGCAGGAGCAGTTCTGTGGCTGGGGGGACGCAAATGGTGCGATCGGCTATCGCGGTGACTTCGCGATCGCCTTCGGTGGCTATGGCGATGGATTTTCCGCCGCGGCTCTTGACGTATTCGAGCACTGACACGGTTTTTTGGTAGCGCAGAACGGAATCGGGATCGGCGGCGTCGCGCGTGGCGAGCACTACTACCACCAGATTTTCGTCCACCAGAGCGTTTGAGCCGTGACGCAGTTCGCCTGCCGGCAGACCTTCGGCTTGAACGTAGGAAATTTCCTTGAGCTTGAGCGCGCCTTCGCGGGCTATGGCGTAATGCACGCCGCGGCCCAGGAACATGAAAGTGCGCCCTTGCTGAAAAGCGCGCGCGGCGCCAGAAGCTTGCGCGTCCCAGCTCGGCAGATACTTCTCGATTTGGCGCGGCAGCTCGGCCAGGAAATTCAGATGCGTGCGGGTGACTTCGGCGGTGATGCGTCCGCGCTGGCGCGCGAGAAACAGCGCGAGGAGATAGAGCATCGTGAGTTGCGAAGTGAAACTCTTCGTCGCGGGTATTGCCTTTTCCAGGCCGGCGCAGGTTTGCAGGTTGGCGCTGGCTTCGCGGGAGATGGTGGAATCGGCGACATTCGATATGGCGACGGTTTTCGCGCCGCGATTTAGTGCTTCGCGCTGCGCGGCGGTGGTATCCGCGGTCTCACCGGATTGGGTGATGACGACCACGATCGGATCGGTGTCTGAATGCGTGGAGCGGTAGCAATACTCGCTCGCGTATTCGACGTCCACAGCTACGCCCGCTAGGTCTTCCATCATGATTTCGCCGGCGAGGCCTGCGTTGCGGCTGGAGCCGCTAGCGGCGATTATGATTTTCTTGAATGCGAAGAGAGCTTTTTCGATGGGCTGCAGCGAATTTGAGAAAATTACGTCGTCCGCTACGTTCTGGCGAATGGTTTCGCGAATGGCCAGCGGCTGCTCGTAAATTTCGCGCAGCATGTGATTCGGATATTGTCCCGGAGGGATGATCAATGGCCCGTCCTGCTCGCTGGACATCAGCGCCCTGCTCCGGTGGATGACGCGGGGAGGCCGCGGCCCTCTTTCAGTGGGATTGTGGCGGAGGCGATATTCCAGCCGGAGACGCTTAGCTCCGAACCACCGAAGACGGATTCGGACGGAAGATAGCGTGCGGTGAGTTCGCGAGATTCGCCGGGCATTAATTCGATGTAATTATCGTCCCAGAATACGGGGAGGATTTCGTCGGCCTGGCCGCTCTTGTGAATGCCGAGGTGAATCTGAAACGCGAGATGGTCGCTGGGGTTTTTCAGCAGGACGTGCGCGACAGGGCCGTCGGGTCCGGGCAACATGCTGGCGTTGACATCTACCGTGACCTTTTCCAGGGACTTCAGGGCTGTTAAATCTTCGTAAGAGGATACGGGCGTGAAGCGGTAGGTGGTCTTGGCCCAATCGTAGGTATTCTTCTTGGCGGAGAGCCAGTAGAAATTCTGGCTGACGATTTTTCCGTCGCTGGTTTGCAATTGTAGCTGGACGAAATAGGCAGGCGATGCGGGGCTGAAAGATTCTGCGGGGAGCGTGAGAGCTTTCTGCACGCCGTCGGCATCCACATCAACTTGGACCTGCTTTGAAAATCGTTCGTGAAGGGCGATGTCGTACAGCTTGGCTGTGACGGTGAGGCCGGTGGCTTTTTCGTAGAGGCTGTTGACGACAGCGATGCTGTTATCGTCGTAGGAATATTGCACGTGCAGCGGCTCACAGGCTTTTTTGGTGCCGAAGTATCCGCCAGCTGGCTGCAGGTAATAATCGAAGAGATGCCAGATCGTCGAAGGCCATGCGTTATTGAGCATCCACTGAATGATACCCGTGGAAGTGTACTTGTTGCGAGAGTAGGCCTCGAACATCGCGCGTTCGCCTTCGTAGGCCATGGCTTGGGATTTCACGAGGTAATCATCGAGGCCGGCCGGAGGGCCGTAGATCGCGTCCATCGCGCTATCGAAATGCGTGAGGTCCTTGAAGCCTTCAGAGCCGGCGTGAAAATTCCAGAAAGAGTCCTGCGGCCAGATGTGGTCGGCCGGAATAAATTTTTTCAGGCAGCTTGCCAGCGGAAGCGCGGGGCCCGGGCCGGTTTCGGTGTTGAATCCGAAGGCACCGCCGTATCTGGTCTTGTCAATCAGCCAGTAATCGGGCGGGACGTAATCGTAGGGGCCGGTCATTTTCACGCCGGAGGCGCCGGTAACCGTAGTCGGCGTCGCGGAGGCGGAAGATATATAAGGATTGGGCCAGGAGGATTCTTTCAGGACTTTGATGTACGCGGTTTCGACATTCGCGGGGGGAGGATTATCGCTCCCGTTGAGCCATACGAGCATGCTGGGATGACTTCGCATGCGCATGATTTGCGAATGCAGCGAGGCGGCGGCAATTTCCAGATGTTCGGGTTGCCAGTGTTTCCACTGTTCCCAAATATCGCAGCAGCACCAGCCGGCCATGATCAGGACGCCGCGCTCGTCGGCGAGATTGTAAAACTCGTCGGTTTCCAGTTTGCCTTCCAGGCGAATGGTGTTCAGGTTCATGTCGCGGACGTAGCGAAATTCGTTTTGCAGGCGGTCCATATCCTGGCGCAGGAGCATATCGGGGGACCAGCCGCCGCCGCGGATCAGGATATTTTTTCCGTTGATGAAAAATTGCAGGGCACCGGTGGAATTCAGCGCGGCTGTCACTTCGCGAATGCCGAATTTTACGGTTTGAGTGTCGGACTCCTGATTGGCTGAGGTGAAGCGCAGGGAAAGTTCGTGCAGGTCTTGCGCTCCCATGCCGTAGGGCCACCAGAGTTTGGGATTCTTGATTTGGAGTTGGGGATAGGCGTCGGAGAGAAAGCGGGCGGTGCGCGTTTCGTTTGGTTTCAGCGTGTAGGTCTGGTGGAGCTGCACGTCGTCGAACTGAGCTTCGAGGGTGCCGGTGACTTCTTCGTTTGTGGCGTTGTGCAGTTCCGCTTCGATGGCTAGATTGGCTTGCGCTAGCGACGTCGTCGGGAAATGCGTGATGACTTGGGGGTAGCGGATGGCTACGGGGCCGCTCGATTGCAGGTAGACGTCGCGCCAGAGGCCCATGTCTTTATCGGGGGGCGCCGGATTCCAGTCCACCCAGTTGATGCCAAGATCTTTATCGGTTTGCGCGAAGGTTTCTACGGCTAGCGAATTCGGCTGGCCTTGTGAGAGGTGCGCGGAGATTTCGTATTCGTAGGTGCGATAGGCTCCGGCGACATCTTTGGCGTCGGCGATTTTGTTGCCGTTGAGCCAAATGTTGGCGCGATTGTTGATGCCGCCGAAGTGCAGCCAGACTTTGCGTCCAGCGAAATTTTCGGGGAGCTTGAATTCGGCGCGATACCACCAGGAGCAGCGGAAGGGGCTGTCTTGCGGCATGGGGAGGAGCGAGAAATTCTTGCCGATGGGATATTCGGTACCGGGAATATCGCGGAGATTTTTTCCGTAGTAGGGATCGGGGTAGGTTTTGTCGGCGACTAGCGCGGCTACTACTGTTGACGGCACTGCGGTGGAGTGCCAGCCGGTGGTGTTGAAGCCGACGGTGGAGATTTGTTCGGGCGTGGCGTTTATTTGGCAGGAGGATTGGAGGGTCCAGTCGGAGTGCAGGAACAATTTTGCTGCGGGATCCGGAGGGGTGCGGGCGGCGAGGCGCGCTGGAGCGAGCGCGAGCACGAAAAGCGCGAGGGCCGCGGCGCGGATGAGGTGCGATCCGACGGTTTCATTTTTGCGCAAGGTGCCTTGACCTCCCGTGAGAGTTAATGGGCAGTAAAGGATTCTGTGTTTCGGCTGCAAACCTGTACTTCAGCGGCTAAAGCCGCGCGCAATTCGTATGCTTATTGTCGTGGCTGAAGCCACGACCTACAAAGATTCTCGAGCAACGGCAAAACCAGCGGCAACTTCAAAGACGCCCGCCTAAAAAAAGCAGGCGGCCGCTAGAAAATCAAAGGCAACGTCGAAGGCAAATCTTGCCACGCGCTGAGATTCATTAAAATTTATTAAAGCGAGTATTATGCGCGCGCTGCGTGCAAGTCAAGCGCAAAACCGCTGCGGCGCGGCAAAACGAGGCACGGCAGAGCAACGCGAAACAAAACTACGCAAAGCAACACAATGTAAAGCAAACCGATGCCACGCAACGCGACGCAAAATTCTAGGCCCAGGAAACGGCGCGGGTCGATTCGCGCACGACCAGTTCGGGCGCTAGCAGCCGGTGCAGGGCTGGGGATTCGCGCTCCTCGATGGCGGCGTTTACGGCGTCCAAAATGATGCCTACGGCGGCGTTGCCTAGCGCTTCCATCGGCTGACGGACGGTGGTGAGCGACGGGACGGAGAGGCCGGCGGGGATCACGTCGTCGAAGCCGATCACCGAGCAATCTTCGGGAACTTTTATGCCGGCGCGAGCCAGGCAGCGGATTACGCCGAAGGCGGTCATGTCGTCGAAAGCCATCACGGCGGTGAAACGTTTTTTGTGCTTCAGAAATTCCTCGGTGAGCTTCAGGCCGCCTTCGTAGCTGGAATTGGGATCGAAGGAATCGGGAAGATCGAGGACCAGCGCGGGATCGATTTCCAGATTCACGGAGCGGGCGAAGGCGCGCACGCCGCGCCAGCGGGGGGAACTGTCCCCGAGCATTTTCGGGCCGCGGATGAATGCGATCTTGCGATGGCCGAGGGAGTGCAGGTGTTCCATGGCGAGATGCGCGCCGGCTTCGTTGTCCACCATCACCGAGCTGACGGCGCCGGAACGGAGTTCGCGGCCAATCATTACGGCAGGGATGTTGCGTTTTTCCACGTCGGCCAGGAGATCGATATCCACAAAGAGCCAGTTGGCGACGACGATGAGTGCTTCGACGGGGCGCGCGAGGAGCATTTCGAGATAACGCTCGAAGCGGCCGCGCTGATTGTGCACGTCGGTGAGGATGGGGAGATAGGAGGCCTGGTAGAGCGCGTTTTCGATGCCGCGAAGGATCAGGGTGCAATAGGGGTCGGTGATATCGAAAACCATGACGCCTACGGTGCGGTTGCGTTTGGCGCTGAGGAAGCGCGAGACAACTTTTGGGCGATAGGCTAGTTTTTTTGCAGCGCGTTCGATGCGGTCTTTGGTGGTGGGCGGGATGTAACGCGAGAGCGGGGCGTTATTGAGGACGATGGAGACGGTGGCGGGGGATACGCCGCTTTCCAGCGCGACGTCGCGCAGAGTGACGGCGGTGCTTTTAAGTTTTCGACGGGTCAAGAATGGCTCCGAGATAGTGGCGGATCGTGGCGCACGTAGAGTAAACATCTTTACCACAGGCGGTGCGGGGAGGCTAGCGATACGAGGAGTCGGTAGCATCGTCGTTTGGCGGCACGCCGAGGAGTTGAGTTGTGTTGCGTGAATGTACGCGAGGCAAGCTTCGCGTCAGGCAAAGCGGCGGCAAGCCGCCGCACTCCAAAATAGGCCAGGCCTGCGACATTTGGTGGAGCGCGGATCGGTCGCGGCGCGGGGGCTGCGCTTTTCCTATTGACATTCTATAGGTGGGTGATAGTATTCGTATAGAAAGCCGATAGGAGACTTCGATTGAGCCCTGAACAGACGAGCCTTTTGCAGGGGACTTTGGATTTGCTGATATTGAAATCGCTGCGCGCGGGCGAGATGCATGGGTTGGGGATTTCGCGCCGGATCCAGCAGCTCACCGGGGGGACATTTGTGGTGAAGCCGGGGTCGCTCTTCCCTGCCCTGCACCGGATGGAAGAGGAAGGATGGATCACGGCATTTTGGGGAGAGTCCGAGAACAACCGCCGCGCGAAATACTATCGGATGTCCAAAGCGGGACAGAAACAGCTGGAAGCTGAGACCAAGCGCTGGAGCCGCATTTCCTTGGCGATCGGCCAGGCATTGGAAGCATCGTAGAGAGGTAACGCACATGCCGCTGCTCGTGAAAGCCCGAAGTTTTTTGCGCAATCTGTTTTTTACTCGCCGTGTGGACGCCGACCTGGACCAGGAAGTTCATTCGCACCTCGAACTGCTTATTGAGGAAAAGATGCGAGCGGGAATGCCGGCGGCGGAGGCGCGGCGGGCGGCGCGAATCGAGCTCGGCGGCGTGGAGCAGGTGAAGGAGCAGGTGCGGGATTCGCGCACGGGCGCGTTCCTGGATTCGCTGGTGCAGGATTTTCGCTTCGCGATGCGGAGTTTGCGGCGGACTTCCGGACTTACCGTGTTCGTCGTGATCACGCTGGCGCTGGGGATTGGGATGACGTCCGCGACATTCAGCATGGTGGACGCGCTGATCTTCAGACCTTACCCTGTGCCGCATCCGAGCAATGTGGTCACACTGGTCGGCACGACGCACGACAGCAGCTACGAGAATTTTTCCTACCGTGAGTACCTGGACATCCGCGACAACACCAAAAGTTACGACGGCGTGATCGCTTACGCGGGGATGCAGGCGGTGGGCTTCAGTGCTGAGCCCGGCGTCACACCGCGAATCAAGGGTGGGGTGATGGTTTCCGGGAACTTCTTTCGCGCGCTGGGAGTGGAGCCGCGGCTGGGGCGCGGATTTCGCGCGGATGAAGATCAGGTGCCGGGTCGCGACGCGGTGGTGGTGCTGGGACCGGACTTCTGGCAGCACGAATTCGCGGGCGACCCTGGCGTCGTAGGCAAGACGATTCGCCTGAATGGCACGGTGTTCACGGTGATTGGCGTGGCTCCGGACAGCTTCCCGGGGCTGCAGGTATTCGAAGATCCCGATTTGTACGTGCCGCTGGCGATGGCGCCGGTGTTTTCGACGAACATGGGGAAGAATTTCTTCGAGGATCGCGACGATCGCGAATTGACCGTGAAGGCGCGATTGAAGCCGGGCACGAGTTTGCAAGATGCGCGCAACGAACTCGCGGTGCTGGCGAAGGGCTTCGAGCGCGATTATCCGAACGTTACGCGCAGCCGCGGCGCGGCGGTTTACACGCAATTTCAAACGCGGACGATCGAAGACGATAATTGGAAATTTGGCGTAGTCTTCGTGATCCTCGCGCTGGCGGTGCTGTTGGTGGCTTGCACGAATGTTGCGGGACTGCTGCTGAGCCGTGCGCGCGAGCGAGCGCGCGAAATCGCGGTGCGCCTGGCGCTGGGCGCCGGGCGTTTGCGGCTGATCCGGCTATTGCTGACGGAAAGCTTGATACTTGCGGTCTTGGGTGGGGCGGCGGGGATCGCCATCGGCTATGGCGTGATCGAGTGGTTCCACTCGAAAGACACGATCATTTTTGCGACAGAGTTGCCGATGGCTGTGCCGTTCCAAATGGACAAGCGCGTGTTGTTGTTATGCGTGGGATTGTCGGTGTTGAGCGCGTTCCTTTGCGGCTTGGCTCCGGCGCTGCAGAAAACCCGGGTGGATTTGGTGAACGCACTGAAGTCTGCCGACGTGGAGGTTCCGGGACGCAAGCGCCTGTGGGGCCGCAATATGCTGGTGGTGGCGCAGGTTTCCATGTCGCTGATGCTGCTGACCGCGGCCTTCCTGATGGCACGCGGCTTCGAGCACGACTTGATGCAGGATACCGGTTTCACGAAAGACCATCTGCTGATGACGACTTTTGATCCGCGCCTGATTCAGTACAACGGCACTCAGACGCAGCAATTCTACAAACTGCTGGCCGAACGCATGCGGGAAACTCCCGGAGTACAGAGCGAAGCTCTCACGCAGAATATTCCGCTGGGAAACGACGACTTTGACGGCGTGACGTTTGTGCCGGACGGTTTCACGATGCCGCCGGATCGCGAGAATTTCACTGTGACGATGGATACGATTGATGAAGGATATTTTGACACCATGGGGATTACGGTCCTGCGTGGCCGCACATTTGCAGCGACCGACACCGCTGATGCGCCGCGCGTGGCGATCGTGAATGCACACTTCGCGAAGCACTATTGGCCGGGTGGCGACGCCGTGGGAAAACACATACGCCTGGATAACAGCGCTGGGATGCCGGTGGAGATCGTAGGCGTCGCGCAGACCATTAAATATCAAAATACGGCAACCCCGACCGATTTCCTATACATGCCGCTGGCTCAGCGTCCTGTGGCGCGAATGGTATTGATGTTGCGCTCGAGCGGCGACCCGTTGCAGCTGCTGCAGCCGGTGAAGGACGCGGTTCGTAGTCTGGATCCGAATCTGCCGCTGTTGCAGACGCGCGCTTACGAGGAGTTCTACCTGAACCAGGCGGTGCGCGGGCCACAAATTGCGATTGATCTGGTGGGCACGATGGGCCTGGTGGGACTGCTGCTGGCCATCGCCGGTTTGTATGGGCTGGTGGCTTACAACGTGAGCCGCAGAACCCGAGAAATCGGAATACGCATGGCGCTGGGCGCGGTGAGTTCGGATGTGCTGCGCCTGGTGATGGGCAAGGGCTTCGTGTTGGTGGGGATTGGAACGGGGCTGGGACTGGTGATGGGTTTTGCCTTGGAGCAGCTGATGAATTCCATGCTGTTCGATTCCGGCGGGGTGGACGTGGTGGCTTATTTGATCGTAGTGCCGTCGTTATTCCTGGTGGCCATGCTGGCGGCGTACGTTCCGGCGCGACGCGCGTGCAGGATTGCGCCGACGCAGGCGCTGAGATACGAGTAGTAAGCACGGTGTGCGGAGACGGGCAATGTTGCTGGGAATGTCCGGATATGCGACGGCGCGGACACTTCGCCGCTGCTGCGATTTCGATTCCTCTGCCGAATCTTTACTGAGTTTTCCTCTGTTGTCATCTTTCTGCTAACGATCGCGCGGCTCTCTTCGTCCATACAGCAACAGGAATAACCGCTTCTGCCACGTTTAGGGTGTGTGCGAAGGAGGGAGCCGTGTTCACAT
This sequence comes from uncultured Acidobacteriota bacterium, assembly GCA_963786205.1. Lineage (GTDB taxonomy): Bacteria > Acidobacteriota > Terriglobia > Acidiferrales > UBA7541 > Palsa-295. Next base: position 500,890 of record CAWAYG010000003.1, on the reverse strand, counting down.
TTGTCCAAGACGTGCGCTATGCGCTGCGTACTTTGCTCAAAAGCCCCGGGTTTACGATTGTGGCGGTGCTGACTTTGGCGCTGGGGATTGGCGCGAACGTCGCGATTTTCAGCGTGGTTTACGGAGTGCTGCTGCGGCCGTTGCCCTTCCCGCATCCGGAACAGCTGGTACGGATCTTCGATGATTTGGTGGGGCCGAACTCGCAGGATGTGGGTATGTCCGCGCCGGAACTTTGGGATTTGGAAGAGCGCTCGAGTGTGTTTCAGGAAATTTCCGCTGTGGCGCCGAGCAATTCGGCTGTGGGCGGCGGAGAGCGGACGGTGCGCGCGGAAAGCCTGGTCACCAGCCCGGACTATTTTGAGTTGCTGGGAGCGAAACCGGAACTGGGGCGCGTTTACACGCGGCAGGATACCGTGCCGGGATTTTCGGTGCCGGTGGTAATCAGCGACGGCTTTTGGCGGCGGAATTATGGGTCGGACCCGAATGTCGTCGGGCGAAAAATGTCGCTCGATCGCGACGTGTACACGATTGTGGGCGTCATGCCGCCGGGGTTTCGTCATCCGGGGCGGACTCTCAATACTGATGTGGAGGTGTGGAGCGCGACGGGATTCAACGGCGCGCCATTTCCAGTGCCGCCGGATCGGACGCTGAGATTTGTTCCGGGCGCGATTGGGCGGCTGAAGCCGGGGCTGACGGTGGCGCAGGCGCAATCGCAGTTGGATGCTTATGTAGCGCAGCTCGCGCGGCAGTACCCCGCTGCGTATCCGGCGGCGGCGCGATGGCAGCTGCGGCTGGTTTCGGTGAAAGAAGATCTGGTGGGGCCGCAGCGGACGGAACTCTTCATACTTTCTGGCGCGGTGGGATTCCTGTTGCTGATCGCGTGCGTGAACATTGCGAATTTGCTGCTGGCGCGGTCTTCGGGGCGGCGGCGCGAGATTGCGATTCGTTTGGCGATGGGAGCGAGTCGCGCGCGGCTGGCGCGGCAACTTTTGACGGAGAGCACGCTCTTGGCGGTGATTTCCGGTGTGGTCGCGCTGGTTACGGTTTTGTTTTTGAAGAATGCGATTATTAGTTTGGCTCCTGCGGATATTCCGCGATTGAACGAGGTGAACGTCAGCGTCAAGGTGCTGTTTTTCGCGTTTTTGATTTCGATATTTACGGGCGTGCTCTTCGGGCTGGCGCCGGCGCTGCAGGCTTCGAATCCCAATCAAGTGGAAAATCTGCGGGAAGGCGGCCGCGGGTCGGGTGCAAGCAGGCGGCACACGCGGGTTTCTCGGGTGCTGGTGGTGTCCGAGGTGGCGCTCTCGATTATTTTGCTGGCGGGGGCGGGATTACTGCTGCGAAGTTTCTGGCGCGTGCTGGAGGTGCGTCCGGGATTCAATCCCAGCCATCTGACGACCGTGCAAATCTGGATTCCGCAACCTAACGATCCGAAAACAGATCCTTACGCGGACATGGATAAGCGCGCCGCTTTTCTGATGGAAATTTATCGGCGCGTGGCGGAGCTGCCGGGCGTGGAACAGTCCTCGATTGCAGGCAACGATACTTTGCCGATGAATTCCGGGAGAAATTATTCTCCGTTTTCGATTCAAGGGCGTGCTGATGATTCCGAGCGCAATCCGGTGGCGGACATTGCCATCGTTGATACGAAATATTTTCACAGCATGGAAGTTCCCTTGATGGCTGGACGTAATTTCACCGTCAGCGATACGAGCACGACCCAGGCGGTCGCGGTGATTGACCAGACGCTCGCGCGGCGTTATTGGCCGGCCCAGGATCCGATTGGGCAGCAGGTGAAATTTGCGTTTGGACCAGGACCCAAGGGCGTGACGATTGTCGGCGTGGTGGGCGATGTGAAATCGGACGGATTCGAAGCTGCGAGCGTGCCGCATATATATGTTGCATTGGGACAGTTCGCGCCGGTGAATGCGGTGCTGTTTCTGCGGGGCCGTAGCGACGCCGAACATCTGGGAGAAGCGGTGAGGAAAGTGGTGGAAAGCATTGATCCGAATGTGCCGGTGCACAGCATCAGCTCGATGGATCAAATCATTGCGCGATCGGTGGCGGACCGGCGGTTTGCGCTGGAGCTGCTGGGACTTTTTGCGGCGGTGGCGCTGCTGCTGGCGGCGATCGGGATTTACGGCGTGATGTCTTATGCGTTCAGCCAGCGGACGCATGAAGTAGGGATTCGCATGGCGCTGGGGGCGCAGAGGCTGGATATTTTGCGCATGGCGTTGCTGGAAGGGATGCGGATTGTGGTGATCGGATTGGTCGCGGGACTGGCGGGGGCTGCGGCGATGACGCGGTTTTTCCAGACCATGCTTTTTAATGTGGCGCCTTCTGATCCGATCACATTTCTTTCGGCTTCGGCGGTGCTGGCGGCCGTAGCGTTTTTCGCTTGTTACATTCCGGCGCGGCGGGCGACGCGGGTGAATCCTTTGGTGGCTTTGCGCGAAGAATGATGAAATAAAAGTGATGAGTGACAAGTGATGAGCGCCGAACGCGGTTAGTGCTGAATCGAGCGCGACGGCAATGGGATTACTCCCAGAAAGATCAGAATCATGCAGACGCCGATAGCCAGAATGATTATTGTTGGCGCCCAGAAATTAATTGGATCATCTGTACGGTCGAAGCCGCCGGGCGGACAGCCCTTGTAGTGGCCCTTTCCCGTGATCAAACTAAAACCTGCCCAGACTACGGCAGCGAGTCCTAGCAGCAGGAAGGGCACGGGCATGCTCCCGAATTCGGATTACAACTCATGGTGTTTTGTTCCCAACGACTCCTGGATTATTCGCGTGTGAGTTTCTGACTGCAATTCCGATTTTGCCCGTCAAATGCCAGCCAGTATACGCGCGGTTGTTCGGGCGCGGCCCGCTTTTCGCTCGTTGGTGAACTCATCGCTTATGAGAGGCGGCGCGTGCTGCTCCCCTTGACATTCTACTGGGAGGGCTGTACGTTACCTAGAATGTCTACCAAAGAACAACGCGAACGCATTGAACTACTGCAAGGAACTTTGGACCTACTGATTCTGCGCACTTTGATTTTGGGGCCGACGCACGGGCACGCCATCGCGAAGGCCATTGAATTCAAATCTGATGATGTCTTGCAGGTGGAACAGGGATCGCTGTACCCGGCGCTGCACCGGCTGCTTAAGCGGGGATGGATTGCCGCGGAAGAGGGCATGTCGGAAAATAATCGGCGGGCGAAATTTTACCGGCTGACGGCGAAGGGACGGCGGCAACTGGTGCTGGAGACCAGCAAGTGGGACAAGCTAGCGGGAGCGATCGCGCGGATTTTGCGGCCGTCGGAGCAGGAGGGCAAATCATGAAGAGGCGCGAACGCATGTTGGATCAGCTGGAACAGGAGATTCGCGAGCACATCGAGCTGGAGACGCAGGACAACATCGCGCGCGGCATGTCTGCGGAGGAAGCGCGCTATGCGGCGATGCGGAAATTTGGGAACGTGACGCGGGTGCAGGAAGACGCACGGGAGCTGTGGAGTTTCGTGTGGCTGGAGCAGTTGTGGCAGGACGTGCGCTTCGGGCTGCGCATGCTGCTGAAGAGTCCGGCGTTTACCGCGGTGGCGGTGCTGACGCTGGCGTTCGGCATCGGAGCGAACACGGCGATTTTCAGTTTGATTGATGCGGTGATGCTGCGGTCGTTGCCGGTGGAGAATCCGGCGCAATTAATGTTGCTGAAGTGGGGCGCGCGGAAGGCACCGAATGTGCACGGGATGATGTCCTCGGGCGATTGCCCCGTGGATATGACGCAGCGTGTCGCGGAAAATCCCACGGGCTGTTCGTTTTCCGAGCCGATGTTTCGCGAAATCGCCCAGGCCAATATTTTTTCGGGGACGGCTGCGTTTGCAGGTACCGGCAAACTGGATTTGACAGGCAACGGTCCGGCCAGCGTGATTAACGGCCAACTCGTTTCGGGAGATTTTTTTCACACGATGGGACTGAAACCCACAGTGGGCCGGCTACTGGAGGCGAGCGACGACACGCCTGCTGCGGCGGCTGTCACCGTGTTGAATTATGGTTACTGGCAAAGCGCGTTTGGCGGCTCGCGCGATGTGATCGGACGCACGATTGAATTGAACGCCGTGCCGTTCACGATTGTGGGCGTGGCGGAGCAGCGGTTTACGGGGATCACTCCGGGGAGCGATTACGATGTGTGGGTACCGCTTTCGAATCAGCAAAGAATTAATCCGCTGAAAGGACTGGATCCGCTTGGCGGGCAAGACCGCCGGGACGATGTGGGGTTTTGGTGGCTGACGATTGTGGGCAGGCAGAAGCGGGGTATGCCGGTGGCACAGGCGCAAGCGGTGGTGAGTGGAATTTTCCGCGACGAGATGCTCCATGGTGCCGTGCCGTTGTTCCACGGCGACCAGATGGTGGGCGCTCCCGGGCCGAGGCCGGAGGCGCCGAGTGCTGCAGGGATCGCACGCGCTTCGGCGCCCGCGCTTGGGCCGATGCCGGTGCAAGTCGGGGCCGGGAACGCTGCCGTTCAGGTTCGACACGAACTGGCGGGTGGGCCGCCGCAGCCTGCGGGGAACGGGAACGAGCGGACGATACCGCTTGCGCCGCAAGCAGCGCCGGCTGCGCCTGGCGGCGCGAATCGTGGCGAAACACCGAGCGCGGACATCCCCACGACGTTTTCAACGGCCGAGGATAATCCGCAAGTGACGCTGGTCTCGGCGCAGAGCGGTCTAAGCGGAACTCGCATCCGATATACGGATCCGTTGTACGTGCTGATGCTTGCGGTCGGAATTATTTTGTTGATTGCTTGTGCGAACGTGGCGGGCCTGATGCTGGCGCGTGCAGCGGCGCGGCAAAAAGAAATGGCGGTGCGGTTGGCGTTGGGCGCGGGGCGCGCGCGGATCGTAAGGCAACTGCTGACTGAAAGCGTGATGCTTTCGGTGCTGGGCGGCTTGTTGGGGATTTTATTTGCGTATTGGGGCGCGCACACGATTATTTCATTTCTGTCGAGTAATCAGGCGTGGCCGCTCGGTTTCGCGACGGGCGTGGACCTGCGCGTGCTGGGATTTACTGTGGCGGTCTCACTTTTCACCGGAATACTGTTCGGCGTTGCGCCGGCTTTTCGCAGTGCGCGTATTGATTTGACACCGACGCTGAAGGAGGGCGAGGGCAGCTCGGCGAGCGCGGGACGTTCCGGGGGCAGATGGTTCAGCGCGGGAAACTTGCTAGTGGTGACGCAAGTGGCGCTGGCCGTGGTGGTGCTGGTGGGTGCGGGACTGCTGGTGCGCACACTGCAGAATTTGCGCAGCGTTGATTTGGGATTCGACGCGCACAATATTTTGATCTTCGAAATCGATCCGATGCTAGCGGGTTACAAAGGCGCGCAGGCGGACAACTTCTACTGGGATTTGCAGGGGCGGCTGGCCGAAACTCCCGGCGTGAAATCGTCGAGCTACTCGATGATGCCGCTGCTGAGCAATGGGCTGATGATCACCGCGTTCCACTGGCCGGGCACGCCGCAGGATCAAACAGCGGAGTCGGACGCTCTGGACGTGGGGCCGAATTTTTTCGAGACGCTGTACATTCCGTTTCTGGCCGGACGCGGCTTCAGCCCCGCGGATTTCGAGCTGGCCGCTGCGAACGGCGGGGAGAAGCCGACATCGGCACCGACGCCGGTGATTGTGAATCAGACGTTCGTGCAGAAATATGTGGGGCAGGAAAATCCGATCGGGAAAGCGTTTGGTGAAGCGCCGGCGGGGCCGTTTGGGCCAGCGTCTCCCGGCTACCAAATCGTGGGCGTGGTGCACGACGCGAAATACAACGATCTGCGGAGAGAAATCCACCCGATGATGTACCAGCCGCATCACGCGGGAGCGGCGACGTTCGAATTGCGGACCGCGGCGGACCCGCAGGCCTTGCTGCCGGCGATTCGTGAAGTGGTGAGACAAGTGAATGCGGATTTGCCGCTCTTCAACGTGACGACGCAATCGCAGCAGATTGACCGGCTGCTGTTTCAGGAGCGGTTGGTGGCGCGGATGGCGGGATTTTTCGGCATGCTGGCGCTGGTGCTGGCTTGCATCGGATTGTACGGACTGCTTTCGTATGAAGTATCGCGGCGGACGCGGGAAATTGGGATTCGCATCGCGTTGGGAGCGCAGCCGGAACGTGTGCTGAGGCTGGTGCTGTGGCAAGGAATTGCGCTGGCGATTGTGGGCGCCGTGGTGGGGATTGGCGTGGCGTTGGGCGTGACGCGGTATCTGGACTCGATGCTATTTAATGTGCGCACGAGCGATCCGTGGACTATGAGCGCGGTTGCGGTGCTGCTGGGTTTGGTGGCGCTGGCGGCTTGTTACATTCCGGCGTGGAGAGCTACGCGCGTGGATCCCATGGTGGCGTTGCGGTACGAGTAGCTCCGAGCGGGGCGGGCCGGGAATGGTGGCAAATCGCAAAAGCTGTGTCGCACCTACGGCGCTCGGGATTTACTTGCGATTGTTCCCAGACCTTCCGGTCTAGGTTGGCTTATGTCGCGCCTACGGCGCTGGTGCGGTAGTTGGCAGCGAGTAAAAGAGCGCGGCAATCGAGCGCGATTTCAGTCGAGCCGAGATGCACCGCATTTTTTATTCGTAGTGGAGCGCGGACATTGGGTCGAGGCGCATGGCGCGGCGCGCGGGTAGGAAGCAGGCTACGAGTGATACGGCGCAGAGCAGGAGCGCGACGGTCGAAAACGTGAGCGCGTCGGTACTCGTGATACCTAGAAGTAAACTGCTCAGGTAGCGCGTCAGCGCGAACGACGCTGCCAAGCCCAGCGCCAGACCGATGAATGTTAGCCGCAGCCCGTGGCCGAGGACCAGCCGAAGAATGTCCTCTTTCCCGGCGCCCAGCGCCATGCGAATGCCGATTTCATGGGTGCGCTGCCGTGTGGTGTAGGCCGTGACGCCGTAAATTCCCACCGCAGCGAGCACCAGCGCGAGCAAGCCGAAGGCGCCGACGAACGTGCCGGCGATGTGCTGGGGGAACGTGTTGATTTGTTCGTTCAGATCGAGTGAGGTCACGTCGAACACGACGAGGTCGGGATTCAGTTGATGGATGGCGTGCTCGACCGTCTTGCCGAAAGCCACGGGATCTCCTGCCACCCGTGCGTGAATAATCATCGCAGGGGAATAAACCTGGTACAGCGGCAGATAAACGAATGGAGTGGGCTTTTCCGTCAGGGTGCCCGTTTTGGTGTCGTGCGCCACGCCAACCACCGTAAACCATTCGTGCGTGGTGTCGGAGTTGAGCCGCTTGCCGAGCGCTTCCTGTTGCGGCCAGTAGCGATTCACAAAGGCTTCGTTGACGATCACGGCGCGTTGCGAGCTCTTGGTGTCTTCGAGCGTGAAATCGCGCCCTTCCACAAGCGGAATCTGCATGGTGCGGAAAAAATTCGGAGTGACGATAGCGTCCGGAGTTTCCATCAATTCTTTTGGCTGGGGCACGTAGCCTTCGGGCTTCACACTCGTTGAGTCCGGGATAAGTCCTAGCGGCACGCGGCTTGAGAGAGCCACCGATTGGACGCCCGGCAGCGCGTCCAGTTTCACGACGAGCTGGCGATCGAATTCCGCTCCCTTTTCTGCGGAATATCCCGCCGAGAAAAGATCGTAGGACGCGATCGTTATATTGTGCGAATTGAATCCCGGATTGATTTGCTGGGCGCGCAGGACGCTGCGAATGAACAATCCGGCGCAGACCAGCAGCAAGAGCGAGAGCGAAACCTGCGCCACCACCAGGGCGCTCGCCAGGCGCGCCTTGCGCAGACTGCCTGAGGCGCTGCTGGTGTCTTCTTTCAGCACCGCCACGGGGGCTTCGCTGGAAGCGCGCAACGCAGGCAAGATTCCGAAGATCACGCCGGTAAGCACAGAGATCACGATGGTTGCCAGCAGCACGTTGCGGTCCGCCCGGACAACCATTCCAATCGGAAAATCGATCGGCGGCAGGAATTTCATCAGCGTGCCCGCGGTCCACAGCGTGATCAACATTGCCACGGCGCCCCCGGCCAGCGCGAGCATCAGGCTTTCGACGAGAAGTTGGCGCACCAGCCGCCAGCGGCTCGCGCCCAGTGACATGCGAATGGCGATTTCACGCCGCCGGCCCACAGCGCGAACCAGCATCAGATTTGCCACGTTCGCGCACGCCAGCAAAAGCACCACGCCCGCAATGGCCATCAGCATCGGCAGTAGCAGCGCGAAAAAATAATTGAAGCTGAATGGATTCCGCCACAGCGGGTACACCATCACCGAGTCTTTTCCCTGGTGTTCCTCGGGATAATTCTGGGCTTCCCGCTTCAGCCGCAGCGTCATTTCGTCCTGCGCGTGCGCCAACGTGACGCCCGGCTTCAACCGCCCAAAAACAAAAAACGTGAAATTGCTATGGTCATGAAGCAGCTCGGCCCCCGGCACCAGTTGCGCTTCCATCATGACAGGAACCCAAATTTCCGTGCGTACCCCGGTCTGACTTCCTTGAAACACCGCGGGCGTGACGCCGACGATGGTGTACAAATGCTGATTGATTTCGATTGCCTGGCCGACAATATTCGGATTCGCTGCGAAATGCGTTTGCCACAGGCGGTAACTGATCACCGCCACAGGCGCTCCTCCCGGCTTCTGGTCTTCCGCGGGAAGAAAGCCGCGGCCCAGATACTGCCGCACGCCCAGCACGTCGAAATAATTCGCCGACGCCACCATGCCCCAGACGCGTTCAGGCTTGCCTTTGCCGGTCAGGCTCATGGGAGCGAACCAGCACGCGGTCATGCCTGAGAAACTTTGCTGCCCGTCACGTATGGATGCGAAATCGGGATAGGTGAAGCCGAGGGGGCTGTTGCCGGGGTTGCCGACGGTGAGCGAGACGACCTCGCTCGGGTTCGCGAGGCCAGGAATTGGGTTCAGCAATGCGGAATTGATCCAGCTGAAAATCGTGGAGTTAGCGCCGATGCCGAGGGCCAGCGTGAGGATGACGATTGCCGCGTAGCCCGGCGCCTTGCTGATCATTCGCAGGCTGAAGCGTATGTCTTGCCAGAACGACGTCATCGGCGTGCCTCCGCAGACATGCTGCAACGGCTTAGAGCAGGTGTTCGCCCATCTCGGATTGCATGCAAACCATTGCAAGCGCACAGGTTAGCATGAAAGAGGTACTTAGTTACATGGAACGCTGTCCGATTATGGGATGCATCTTCGATGAGACCGCACAGCGGATTGGCTTTGCCGACGCGAGACTGGAGAAGCTACCCCGCGATTCGTGACCGGGATGCGTGTCTCGGCTGAAACAAACCTGTCAGATGCCGGCGTACCAAGCATAGCCTGCGTCTGCAGACGCGGAGCCCAGTCCCTTACCGAAGCCCTTCAGATTGTCGCTGACCGTCAGGTGGTTGATGAATTTCACATTCTTGTAGCCGATTTGGCGAGGGACCCGCAGGCGGAGCGGGCCACCGTGGCCTACGGGAAGTTCGTCACCATTCATCCCATAGGTCAGTAAAGTCTGCGGGTGCAATGCGTCGGCCATGTCGATGGTTTCCCACGTGTCGGGTTCTATCGAGAAATAGAAGACGTATCTGGCGTGCGGGAGGGCCCCCACAACATCCAGAACGTGGGACAAGGGCACGCCGATCCATTCGGCGATGTACGACCATCCCTCTTCACACTGCAGCATCGTGATCTGGGAGTGAGAGGGGTAGCTCTTAAGCTGATCAAGCGAAAACGAGGTGGGGCGGGCGACCATGCCGTCCACGTAAAGCCGCCAGTCAGCGAAGCGGCCGGCCTGGAGGCGCTTAAACTCGTCACTGGGAGGCTCAATTTCGTTGGCTAATGGACGCTTCGAAATCTGGCTCTTGGAGAACTCACGCGCCAGCGAGTGCCTAGTCAGCAGACGCTGCGAAGCGTAGGTCAGCGTTTCGCCGAGGCCGTAGATGCCGCCGTGATCGGGCGGGACGAGTCCGTACTTTTGCGCGATGCGCGCGGCCACGCCCAGGCCCGCTACGCCCGCGGTGGCTGCGAGTCCGCCGACAATCAATTTCCGGCGTGACAGTTTGCGGTTTGAAGGATTGGTCATGTGCGCTCCTTATGCGTGGCGGGTTTCCCAGTGATCATCGCGCGCATGCGGCTGCTGAATCCGGCAAGAAAAATCATCACGATGTGGACAATCACGAACAGCAATAAAGCCAGCGAGACGAAGAAGTGCAGCGTGCGCGCGGATTGCTGGCCGCCTAACACATTCACGGTGGCCGGAAACGCGGAAACAAAGGCGGGGGACATCGCCAGGCCCGTCCAGATTACGAATGGGAACAAAACGAAGATTACGAACAAGTAGCTGAGGCGCTGGAGGAGGTTATACGACCAAGCTTCTTCCTCGCTCGGCTTTGCAAAACGCAGATGACTTGCAACGGTGGTCGAGAGACTCCGCCAGGAAAAATCGGATTTATCCGGGAGCAAGTCCTTGCGCAAATGCCCGGTGAATAACATGGAGATTACGTAGAGCAAGCCGGTCAATACCGCAATCCAGGCGGCTTGAAAGTGGAGATAGCGGCTCCAGCCGTTCTGGTCCGGAAGCACGTACCCGTAGCCGGTCTGCACCAGGTGCCTCGAGGCAGGGATCGGAATTTGAAACAACGGTGTGGTTAATACGTTTCCGGTTTCGCCCCAATAGAAGCGTGGATGAGAGATTACAATTTCAGCTCCGGTGACGAGCAGGGCGAGAAAGCACAGAGTGGTGATCCAGTGAGTGACGCGGACGAGGGCAGAGTGTCGCGGACGAGCCGTCGTAGCCGGGACGGCCGAGGCAGCACTCGGGACGCAAGCTGGCAGAGGCACTTGCGCGGATTCCATTCTTGCCATTCCCAGCCTCCGTTGGCGTCGCGGCTTTCTTTGTCTGGATGTGCGCCATGTTACCACGCTACAGGGGCTAAAACGGATAGTGCCGGAGTAGTTTGCATTTGGTCCATCCTGCGAACATTACATTCACAAATCGTCATGCTCGTGCCGATCCAAATGTAGACTGCAACCACCCCTTCACAATAGTGGCAGCTTGACTTGCGGATTCGTGCGCGATGGCGTCGCGCCTGCTGCCTTTTGAGGGGCGCGTGCCTACGCACACCACCGCGTCAGTCATATCCCCTGTCGAAAAGTCAGACCAAACCGGATGAACGAGAAATTTCATATGCGATTCACAATTCGATTTCAGCTGTTCGATTTGACTGCGACGGGGCTGGTGTTTTTGGCAGCAGTGGGTGCGACTGGCTATGTGGGTGTCACCGCGGTCGACAAGACGGCGGCCGAAGTATCCGCGACCGGAGCGGCGATTCGTGATCACGTTCGGCGACTTTAGATGCCGAGCGAGGCGTATAATCCTGCCAGATTTACCGGAGGTGCCGAAATGGCCAAGACGAAGCAATTCACAATCACTGTGGAGAATCAACCGGGAGCGCTCGCGAAGATCGCAAAGACATTGGGGAACGCGAAGGTGAACATTCTGGCTTTGTTGGGTACCGCGCAGGGGACGAACGGCACGATTGAACTCGTGGTGGAGGATGCGCGGCGCGCGAAAAAGGCGCTCGACGCGGCTGGCCTGACATACCAGGAAACTGCCGCGGAGGAAGTTGAACTGCAAAACAAGCCCGGTGCTTTGGCGCTGCAATTGGACAAACTTGCGGCGAAAGGCGTCAATCTAAATTCGATTTGCGCTACGGCCGCGAAGGGCGGCAAAAAGGCGACTCTGATCTACACCGTGGAAGCCGCTGCGAAAGCAAGAGCTGCGACGGCATAGATGCTAAAACCGGTGTGAATTGAATTATGCATGTTGCGTTCACAAGTGAGGCTTGTCCGGCGAAGGGACGTTGGCGCCGGAGAGCAGGGCGCTGTCGGTGTAGCCGGGCTCTAGGATGATGTAGCTTTGTTCGCGGAGCTCGGCTAGGTAATCTCGTATGAGGGGCTGCATTTTCTGGGCGTGAAGAGTGTTGCGGATGTCGGGTTCCACTTTTTCCAGGGGTTGCAGTCCCGCCTGCAGGTGATCATCGACTTTCAGGATTTCGAAGCCGGTGCGCGTCTGAATCACATCGCTGATCTGGCCTTTGCTCATTTGGAAGACGATTGCGTCGAGTTGCGGCGCCAGTTCCCCTTTTTTGAAGGTGCCCAGGCCGCCGCCGTTTTTCGCGGTGCTGCCTTCGGAATAAAGACTGGCAACCTGATTGAAATTGTCGCCGTTGAGGACGCTGGTGCGCAGGCCTTCGGCTTTGTTGCGTACGGCAGCTAATTCCTCGGGACTTTTACCCTCCGCGCTCAGCGAAATTTCAGACAGCACTACGCGCTCGGGCAGCGTGAATTCCTGTGGATGCGCTGCGTAGTATTGCTTCACTTCGTCGGCGGAAATGTCCACGTGGGAACCGACTTCGCGGCGCACGATTTCCTTCTGTAGCAGTCCGTTGCGAATCGTGGTCTTGTAATCTTCCCAGCTGAGGCCGGAAGCTTCGACTCCTTTTTGCAGATCCTCGAGGGTGGCGAGGCCATTCTGCCGGCGGACTTCGTCGAGGCGCTTGGTCAGGTCGGATTCGACGCTGACGCCCATGTCTTTGGCGCGCTGCACCATGAGCGATTGATCGATCATGCCGCGCAGCAGATCTTTTTGCTGCTCTTTGAACTGCGCGTCAATCTGGTCTTGCGGGCAGCCCTGACAATCGCGGGCTACTTCGTCGCGCAATTGCTGTTCGGCTTTCTGATAAGCCGAGAGGGTGATGACGTCGTTGTTTACGCGCGCGACGATTTCAGCGTCGGTGGCGAGCTTGGCTTGTGCGCGGGCGCCAGCAGGAATAAGCGCCGCGAAGAACGCCAGCGCGCTGAGGGCGACAACCGATGCACGATTGCGATTTTTCATGGGATACCTCGCCTCGAAGATTGACCTCCCGATTGTAGCTGGGATTTGAGATTCGGGCGGGTATCCCGCGGGTTGTACGCCGCGCCTTCCTGCCACGGCGAGGTGTGCAATAGGGGACAGATTCTCGGTTGTCTCTGGTTTCAAAATTGTCTCTGTGAGCTGATGAAAAAGTAGACGCGAGCCGGCGCCGAATTTTGGCAAGTGATGAATCCGCAGGGCGACAAGTGTGGAATCTGCGCAGGCTAACCTATTGTGACTTCTTGATGTGTGCTCCTACTATCCTCCGCGCGAGCTGCACGAGCCTCGTTGGGCTGAGTGAGCCTCGCGCTGTGGCTTCGTCTTCGCCGTCGTCATCGGCTTCGAAGCGTGCTTTGAGAAAATCCGTTTGCTCTCGTTTCCGTGGCGTTTTCCTGTGCGCTTCACTTTCGCTGTGTGTGGTTCCTGCCAGTGCACCCGCTCAGCAACCTATTGCCGCGCCAGGGATTCTCCGCAGTTCCCTCCCGGAAGGACCTGTTGCCACCCGATCTGCCACGGAGGGATCAGGCAGCATCGCGGGCACGGTGCTGGACTCAAGCGGAGCGAGCGTTTCCGGCGCGGACGTCAGCTTGATGCCCAGGGACGGAACGGAGTCGCACACGATGGTGTCTGGAGCGGGCGGCGAATTCAGTTTTATAGAGATTCTTCCCGGCTCCTACTTCGTGATTGTCAACGCGAAGGGTTTTGCGGTTTTTACATCTGCGGAGTTCGCCGTCGCGGCGCTGCAGGCTTATGAGGTTCCGAACATCTCACTTTCGCTTGCGGCGACGAACATGGAGGTGACGGTGCGCCCCACGGACGTGATTGCCGCTGAAGAGATCAGAGCGGAAGAGAAGCAGCGGCTGGTCGGTATCCTGCCAAACTTTTACACCAGCTACGTTCCTGACGCGGCGCCGCTCACATGGAAGCAGAAATTTGCGCTCGCTACGCGCGGTACATTCGATCCGATTGCGATGGTTGGCGTGGGATTCGCCGCCGGTGTGGAGCAGGCAACAAACTCTTTTGCCGGATACGGGCAAGGCGCCGAAGGGTATGGCAAGCGTTTTGCCGCAAAACTTGCCGACGGACGGAGCAGCGACTATTTGACCCATGCGATCTTCCCCACTCTGCTGCATCAGGATCCGCGCTATTACTACCAAGGCTCCGGTACGATGAAGTCGCGCCTGCTGCATGCGATCGGCTCCGCATTTTTCACGCGCGGCGATGACGGGCGCACCGAACCTAACTATTCTTATGTGCTGGGTGACATGTGCTCGGGAGCGCTTTCTAATCTGTACTATCCGCAAGCGAATCGGGGAGCGCATCTGGTCCTCAGCAACGCCGCCGTCGGGCTGGCCGGGCGTGTGGGTGGAAATATACTCCGCGAATTCCTGCCGAAGCATTCGACGACGAACGTGCCGGAGGAGCGGATGCCGTGAACGCAGTGGTGTGAACAGCCCACGATCGCTTCTGCAGACCGAATCCTCGGCTCACCAACTTCAGTTACTATGAACGACTTGATCGGTAACTGAAATATTCAGGACTTCCGTGATGATGTTTCCGGCTTCTCGTGTGCTGCCACCGATAAACACACCAAGCGATTAAAAGTGCAGATAAGCCTGAAATCAATGGCAACGGAGGCCAAGTATAGGCAATTACCGTTTGCTTAATCGTGGCGAGCACGAAAAAAGTCAACGCAATCCTATCAATAAATGTGGTCGGTGCCGGGTGATTCCTCGCGAATCTCCAAGTAAAGCCAATGACAATTATGCAGACAAGCAATATCTCCCCAGCTTGCGTCCGGGGAATTCTGTGATGGGGAATCGAAGAAGAAGGATTCGTTCCGAATATAAGCACGCCGAGACTCCTGAACAAAGCACCGAAGCAGAAAAATCCAGGCCCGACGGACACCCATCGGTTGGCGGTGAGGAACAGAATGATGGTGGAGAGAAAGACCATGCCCCACGAGACCAAGAGCCCGTTGTGACCGTAAGCAAAAGCGCCTGCGGACACCCTTGAAATCCCTCCAATCGTCAACATCAGAACAAGAAGCCCGGCAACCAGCCCGAAGCCTAATCGTATTCCGCTTACAACCTTCTCTCCGGCAGTGCGGTTGTCATGCCGCCACCTGTATGGGTCGAGGGGAGAGGTCGGCGCGGGCTGCAATAAGCGGCGGAAGAATTGAAGCATTGGCGTCAAAGGTAACACTTGCTCAGAGTTGTAGGCAAGGAACGCATTGGAACTTTGCCTTGGACGTGATAAACGCTAGTGCTCTATCGGAGGCGCGTTTTCACAAAAGCGCGAAGTCGGGCGAGGTGCTCTGCGCGCGTTCGATAGAGCCGTTTGAAGGTGGGCGCTGGCGGTTGCGGCGGATGCGGGCTAGTGGCTTCAGCCGATCTAACGGCTATCGGAATTGAATCTTTTTTCCTCTGTAGTCTATTGATTTTGCTTGGCTTAGGAAAAACAGAGAAAAGCGAAAATCGCTGTTAAAGGCGCTACGTTGCAGCATGACGCAAGGAGCATAGCACGCGAAGCGTCCGTCGCGCCAGCGACTACGTTCAAACGCGGTAACCGGTAACATGGGTCCCAGTACCAAGACGCCGGGTTCGACGACTCATCGGGACTTAAAGGAGTTCAGGCGTTCACTGACGAGGTGCTGCTCCATCGCTTGGTGCGTGGCTGATGATGCTTACACATGGTGGTGACGCGATCCGGCACGTCGGAGTTACGTTGGATGGCGTGGCCACGGGCGGGTGGCCTGCCGTCGTGAATGCGGGAGGCAAGTCCGAGCTGCTTGAACATCCAAATGGTGTACCAGTTGAAGTCGATTTCGTACCACTTCAGGCCGTGCCGGGCCGAAACGGGGTAGGCGTGATGATTGTTGTGCCATCCGTCTCCGAAACTCACCAGCGCCACCCACCAATTGTTGGTTGAGGTGTCGCGGGTCTGGAAACGGCGCGAGCCCCAGATATGCCCGGCCGAATTGACGATCCACGTTGCATGAAGTCCCACCACGGTGCGAAAAAAAACGCCCCACAGCACCAGGCGAAAACCACCGACGGCGTACAACAGAACTGCGAGGATAGCCATCGGCGCAAGATGGTACTTCGTAAGCCAGACATGAACTTTGTCCTCGGCCAGATCGGGGACGTAGCGTTTTAGTGTTGCAACGTCCTGGCGCAGCGCGTTCCCACACAAGACCCAACCCGCATGCGACCACCACTTGCCGTCGCGCGGGGAGTGCGGGTCACCTTCCTTGTCCGCGAATTGGTGATGCTTACGATGGATGGCCACCCACAGAAGAGGGCCGCCTTCCATGCCCGTTACGCCACAAATCGTAAGAAAGTACTCAAACCACTTGGGTGTCGCGAAGGAGCGATGGGTGAGCAGCCGGTGATAACAGATGCCGAGTCCCAAGGCCCCGGTCACCCAGTATAAAAACAGCGCGAGGAACAGGCCGGTCCAACTGAAGAAGAAGAGCGCCGCCACCGCGCCGACGTGAAAGATCGCCATGACCGGCACGATCGCCCAGTTCAACCGATTCTTGCCAGATGGATCGTTCTGCGCACAATTCTCCTGCAAGACGGTTGTAGTGGTCATAGGCTCCTTGTTTCTTATGGCAATTCGCTCGGAAGAAAGCTGTTCTAAATTGGACACATTCGGAAATACGGATTTATCTGCCGCCCAGATGGTGTTGCATCGAGCAGTCGAGCTGGTAGCCTTAAGCGGACAACTGTGGGGCCGTCAAAGCACGTTTCAATGGAGAGGCAACTATCATGTCCACAAGCTTGAATGTCAACCTCCCTGAGATTCTTAAAAGCGTGCGCACCAGACCACTGTTCGTAATGCGGCTGAACGTGCGAAAGATGTTGAACGTCGGCGCGACTCCCGGCGGCGTCCGGCGCATTGGTGTGGTTCCGGGTGGTTCGTTCGAAGGAGACCGTCTGTCCGGCGAAGTGCTGGACGGCGGCAGCGATTGGCAAGCGGTGCGCGACGACGGTGCCACGACCTTGAACGTCCGGCTTGTGCTGAAGACTGCGGATGACGCATTAATCGGCATGACATATCGGGGCGTGCGCCACGGACCGCCTGAGGTCCTGGACAAGATCGCGAAGGGCGAACTAGTTGATCCGACGAGCTACTACTTCCGCATCAGTGGCTTGTTCGAGGCTGCGGCGCCGAAATACGACTGGATCAATCGCATCGTTGCCGTTGGCATCGGACATCGAGAAGCCAGCGGACCGATCTACAGCGTATTCGAAGTGTTGTGATTGGCGCGCTCGCAAACGAGGACCGCAATCGCTGGTCCGTCCAAATTCCTGGCAGCGGGATCCTCGCGGACATCACGGCGGTCTGGATGATTCGAATGTGAAGTAACGCGGCGCCCGCGGCAGAGGTTCTAGCGCAAGTAGCGCACGTCCTGTACGGCGACTGGGGCGCATTTTTTCAACCCTGCTTGAATCGCGGCGTCGAGATCGGAATGGGGAACTGGAGACATTTCCGCGGCCCTAAAAAATCTCTCGGCGCGCAAGGGGGTGAAAAGATTTGTGACGCAGATGCGTCCCGCGGACACAAGCGCGGAGACGCCAGCGCGCTCGGTGGGAAATGCGTGCGCGAGTTTTTCGTATTCTTCGACCGCCTGTTCCCAGCGCTGCACGCGCTCTAGATACCGGCAAATTTCGAGCCAGACTCCGCGTGGCAACTTGTCGCCACCCAGATTCTTGTACATTTCGTAGTCGGCCGCCGCGGCTTCCAGCTCTCCAGCCATTACGCGCAGCCGGCAAAGAACGGCGAGAGTCTCTTTTTGCCCCGCATAATCCTTTTTTCGTTCCTGGACCTTGAACAAGAGGTCCCAACCATCCACCAATTCCGGCTGTTCCTGAACGAGTTGGTGCAGGCAGGCCATCGCACCTTCGATATTGTTCTCGGCGAGCAGATTGTTCGCGCGAACGATCAGCGGGTCGGCGCTCCAGCTGACTTTTGCTTCGATCGCCTGATCAGCGGACTGCTCGAGGCCTGAAGTGCGCAGCAGAAATGCACCCAAAGCGCCGAAGGCGAAGCCGCCGATGTGCGCCCAGTAGGCAACTCCCGCCTCAACTCCGAGCACGCGAGCCAACATGCCTGAAGACAAGTTCATGAGCAGCCATATCGGCAGAATTACGTATGCCGGCACATCGAATTTTATAATTTTCACCCAAAGAACCCAGCCCAGGCGTATGCGCGTGGTGGGAAAGCGCACGAGGAACGCCCCCATCAAGCCCGCGATTGCTCCGGAGGCCCCGAGCGCCGGCATGAAACTGTGCGGAAAGACGGCGCCGTGGACTGCCCATGAGAGAGCGCCCGCCACGAGATAGAAAATTGGATAGATGACGCGTCCCCAGAGGTCCTCCAGGATCGTGCCGGCGATCCAGAGAAACCACATGTTGAAAATGAGATGGAGCCAGCCACCGTGGAGGAAGTTTGCAGTCAGGTAGCTTTGCGCGTAAGGATGCACGGAGTGGAAGGCGTAGTTCCAGGCGATGGAGCTTGCCTGCTGCTGGGCGAGCTGCGCGCAGAGCGTGCTCATCTCCGTATTCGCGTCGCTCGCGGAAAAATCGCTGGCGTGAATCTTTCGGTCCCACGAGTCAAGGAAGTTTTCGCGATTGGGGTCTTGCATCTGGGAATAGGAGTTTGCGTAGGCGAACTTGTACGCGCGCACGATTTCGGACGCGGCAGGGGTCAGTGGCGCATCGGGGTAGATGGCGCTCAACAGCATGATGTGGAGTTCTGTCTGACCCATCTGCAACAGTTGCCCCTGCATGGGGCTGTTGGTGACGAGGAAAATGGCGGAGCACAACACGATGATGGCGGTGGTCACCCAGGGCCAGCGCCGGCCGCGCAAATTTTCGTGGCCAATGGGAATGATCATCGGGCCGGTCTCC
This sequence comes from uncultured Acidobacteriota bacterium, assembly GCA_963786205.1. Taxonomy (GTDB): domain Bacteria; phylum Acidobacteriota; class Terriglobia; order Acidiferrales; family UBA7541; genus Palsa-295. Next base: position 482,083 of record CAWAYG010000003.1, on the reverse strand, counting down.
TCTCGACCGTCGCGCACTGGTTGCTCGCCGCTTGCTTGATCGTCCCGGCGTCCGGGGTAGTCCAAACTGCAAAAAACGCGGCAAACGGTATACTCAATTGTCGTGGGGGTAAACGCCGATGCCAATAGGACTGCGGCACCTGTGCGTGTTTAGAAGGTAACCATTTCAAAAGAGGCAAACGGAAAGCAGCGCTGGAACCAATAGCGAGCCCCGATAGAGCTTCAGTGCTATGTGGTGTTGCATCGACCGGTTGAGCTGGCGGTTACCGGACACGTGCAGTCCTACTACGCTAAAGCTCCGGTTAGGTTCATCCGGCGGGCTTATTGGAAATCCACTTCGCGGAACCCGAAGCCCTTTAGCATTCCCGAGATCGTACCGCGCGCGTTTTCGGCAGCGATCTTGAGGATGCCATCTTGCAGCGCGGCCTGCTGGAGTTGACGCTCAGCTTCCTCGCGAACTTCGCTTTCGAGGTTGGGGTCAGGAGAAGAGAAAAGGCCGGTGTCGCGTGAATATACTCTCGTTTTCGCATTGTCGATTCTTGTACTCAGGATTTCAGCCGGAGGCAGGTGAATCAGCGCTTTCTGCCCTTGTAATAAGACATCGCCCGGCTGCAAGCCCGCGAGATTGATGCCCCCAACCACCTCTCCGTGCACCACCAGAAGCAGGCGGTCACCGGCTAAGAATTTCGGGAGGTACGCATTATCGTGCTCGCCCGAGATAATTTTATCCATCGTATAACTCACAGTTTCCAGTCGCTGAAGTTGCTGAATCTGGCGAACCACGGTCGGTTGATCCACTTTAATCAGCGTGCGCCCTCCGCGCAAACTGTCAACCAGCTGCAGTAACCCGAGCCCGGACGATAGCCACACTACTGCCCCCGCGAAGGCAACCGTAAGAACCACGCCAAGGAGGGCCGCCAGAATGAACGATCGCACGCGTCGGGGGTTTTCGCGCGGCCTGTGAGGTACCTCATGAGCGAGAGGTGAGTTGTCGATCGTCATCTGTTTATCCGAGGAATTTAGTGTAATCGAAGCGGAGAATCATTGCTTGGAATCACGCAGAACGTCCACCCACCGTGTCCCATGAGACCCCCACGAGCGAGGTAGTGGAAGTGCACGCGCGATAAACGCTAGTGCTCTATCGGAGGCGCGTTTTCACAAAAGCGCGAAGTCGGGCGAGGTGCTCTGCGCGCGTTCGATAGAGCCGTTTGAAGGTGGGCGCTGGCGGTTGCGGCGGATGCGGGCTAGTGGCTTCAGCCGATCTAACGGCTATCGGAATTGAATCTTTTTTCCTCTGTAGTCTATTGATTTTGCTTGGCTTAGGAAAAACAGAGAAAAGCGAAAATCGCTGTTAAAGGCGCTACGTTGCAGCATGACGCAAGGAGCATAGCACGCGAAGCGTCCGTCGCGCCAGCGACTACGTTCTAACGCCCTAACCGGACATGAATTCTGCTCCGAGGCCCTTGGTCAATTGCGCGGCTCTGCTGCGAGCGCGAAAGAGCTTGCCATCACCGCGCAACCGGAGTAAACAAGCAGGCCAAATGCCCAGTGATGTTTCGATTCCTGCGCGGCTTCTGAATCTGCACACATATGCTTGGGAAGATGCGACCGTGGTGCGTTGCACCGGCCGCCTGACCGCCGAGACTTCACCGCATCTGAAGACGGAGGTGAAGGCTCGGCTGCCGGCGAAAAGGCGGTTGATTCTGGACCTCAGCGAACTCGCGTACATGGATAGTTCCGGTCTAGGGACGCTGGTGGGACTTTACATTTCGGCGAAGGGCGCAAAATGCGAATTGCAGTTGCTGAACTTGAGCCCGCGGATTCGCGAACTACTCAGCATTACGAATGTGCTTTCCGTTTTCGAAACCTGCGGCCGCACTGGCACGCGCTTGCCCTGATATGTAAGCACTCATCGCTCACGCTCCCGCCCTTCTATTGGTTGCTTCCATGAAGCTGTCATCGTGGGTTAGGCGTTCGTGCCGCCGTCAACGGTCAGATTCGCACCAGTGATGTACGACGCTTCGGGACCGGCCACGAAGGCTACCAACGCGGCTACTTCGTCAACAGTTCCGAAGCGTCCGAGCGCCGTATTGGCCTTTTGAGGCACCGCCCAATCGCCCGCCGCAGGATTCAAATCCGTGTCAATCGGACCGGGCTGGACATTATTGACCGTGATGCCGCGATGCCCCACTTCTCTGGAGAGCCCCTGCGTTAACATCTTGATGGCTCCTTTCGTGGCCGAGTAGGCTACCAGGCCCGGCGTCATCAATCGCTCGCCTACGCATGAGCCGATCATGATGATGCGGCCACCGTTCTTCATATGCTTCAGCGCCGCTTGCGTCGCGACGAAGGCGCCGCGGACATTAAGGTCAAGCATGTGGTCCATCTCTTCCAGCGTGGTCTCCTCGAAGCTCTTCGGAATGGCGGTGCCGGCATTATTCACCAGGATGTCGATCCGGCCGAACGTCGCGGCCGTCCTTTCTACCGAGGCGTTGACGGCGGCAGCATCCGTGGCGTCCGCCTGAATCGCGATGGCCTTTCCGCCGGCGCGTTCGATCTCCTTGACGACCGTTGCGGCCGCGTCGGCACCTTTGGTGTAGGTGATCGCCACGCTCGCGCCGTCCGCGGCCAGACGCTTGGCGATTCCCGCGCCGATACCGCGTGAGCCACCCGTAATGAGTGCAATCTTTCCTTCGAGTATCTTGGACATTGTTTTTCTCCTGTTTATCTTAATGTTGCGCTTTGGCGATCGAGGCGCAGTAGAAATTAGACGTGTGGGATTTGTGAAACATTCCAGCCGCCGCCTAGGGCTTTGACAAGCAGGACGCTGGCGGCCAGGCGGCGAGTAAGAATATTTACCGCGGTGACTTCGTCGGCGAGCGCGGCGCTTTGCGCGGTGGTGACTTCCAGATAATTGGTGACTCCGCCGCGGTAGCGGGTTATCGAGAGCGAGAGGGAGTGCTGCGCGGAAGCGACCGCTTCGGCTTCTTGATTGGCTTCGTTTTCGAGAATGCGCAGCGCGGCAAGATTATCTTCGACTTCTTGGAACGCGACCAGCACGGTCTGGCGATAATTATCCACCGACTGATTCCATGCAGCTTTGGCTTGATCGGATGCGCCGCGACGGGCGCCGGCATCGAACAAAGTTTCGGCGGCTTGACCGCCGAGCATCCAGAAACCGCTCGGTCCCTGCAGCAACGTGGTGAAGACCGCGCTTTCGAAACCGCCGGAGGCGCCAAGAGTGATCTGCGGAAAATATGCTGCGCGGGCGACGCCGATCTGCGCGTTCTGTTCCTGCACCCGCCTTTCCGCAGCGGAGATATCGGGCCGGCGTTCGAGCAAGTCCGATGGTAGGCCCGAGGGAATTACCGGCGGCGGCGCGGTGAGCGGAATGGGCGGCAGGCTGAATTGCGAAGCGGGTTTGCCGATCAGCACGGCGATGGCGTGTTCGAAGGCGGCGCGCTCAACGCCCACGTCGGTGGCTTCCGCGCGCGTGGTGTCCAAAATGGTCTTCGCCTGGGCGACATCCACGGCGGAAGCCAAGCCCCCGTGAAAACGGCTTTGAGTCAAATCGAGCGCCTTTTGGAAGGACACCACGGTGGAATCCAGAAGTTGCTCCTGCGCGTCGAGGCCACGCAACTGAAAATAGTCGCCCGCCAGTTCGGCGTGAAGACTGAGGCTCACGTTCGCGAGATCCGCGCCTGTGGCTTGCGCTTCGGAGCGGCTGGCTTCGACGCTGCGACGCACGCGGCCCCAGAGGTCCGGTTCGTAGGAAACGTCCACGGGGATGGTGAAGGTGTTGTAGTCCTTGGATTCCGTGGGAGCATTGAAGAGCGGCTGGTTGGGCGCGAGATGAGTGCGCGTGACCGACGGGGTGGTGCCGACATTCGGGAACAGGTTCGAGCGAGTGATGTGCAACGCGGCGCGCGCCTGCGCAAATTGTTCCTGCTCGGCTTTCAGAGTTTGGTTGGAGACGTTGATCTTCTCTTCGAGTTCGTTGAGTTGCGGGTCCTGATAAATTTCCCACCACTTGCCTTTCGCGACTGCGTCGCTGGGCTGGGCTTGCTTCCAGTTGGCGGGAGTTTCCTTGAAATCGGTGGGGACCTCGGCGGTGGGACGAACGTAGTTCGGCCCCACGGTGCAGCCCGCGAAAATTGTGATGGCTGCGGCACACAACGCCGCCAGACGTGAATCGCGCGGCAAATTGTGGCGCGCTTGCGTGAAGTTGTGGCGCGCGTTAGTGAGGTTGGGGCGATGCACTGCCGGAGCCTCCTTGCGAGTTTGGTTGCGCGATCTGTACTTGTTCTCCGTCAACGAGCGAATCCGGCGGACTGACGATCACCTTGTCCGCGTCGGTGAGGCCGGAGACAACTTCTACGGTGGCACCGAAATCGCGGCCTAATACGATCGTGACGAGCTTGGCGCGATTGCTATTTTCGACGGTGGCAACTTGCAGGCCTTGCGCGCGGAAGATGAGCGCGTTCACCGGAAGAATGTACGAGGGAACTTCCGTGGGCAGCTTCAGATGAACTTCGGTGAAGGCGCCGGGAAGCAGCTCTCCGGTGGAATTATCAACGTCCACTTCCACCAGAAGGGTGCGGGAAGCCAGGTCAATGGCGTTGGCGGTGCGCACTAATCTTCCCTGAAATTTCCGGCCCGGAAACTGCGCGAGCGTTAAGTCCGCGAGGATACCGGGCTTGGCCGCCACCGAATATTGCTGCGGGACGTTAATGTAAACGCGCAAAGTGCGGATCGCAGCAACGTGAAATAGTTCCTTGGCGACGCCACCCGACGAACCGGAGTCAATCAATTGTCCCACGTCGGTATTGCGCGCGGTGACCACACCATCAAACGGCGCATAGATCTTCTCGAAAGACTGCAGGTCTTCGAGTCGGTTCACATTGGAGTGCGCCGAATCCACGGTGGCCTTCTTCGCGGCGTAGTCCCCTGCGGCATTGTCCACATCTTGAACGGCGACGGAGTCGGTATTCTTCAAGCCTTCAAATCTGTTGAAGGTGATTTGGGACAAATTTAAATTCGCCTGTGCGGTGTTCAGGTCTGCGCGCGCTTGCAGAAGTTGTTGATCCACTTCGGGCGTTTCGATTTCGGCGAGCAGCTGGCCTTTTTTCACGTGAGCGCCGATGTCGAAGTACCAGACTTTCAGGTAGCCGTTCGTGCGCGCGTAGATGGGCGCGTCAATGAACGCCTGAATGTTGCCGGGCAGGATGATTTCCTGCGCAGTGGAGCCGCGCTTGGGCTGAATTACCCCGACCTGGGGAACGGCGAGCGTGTCTGTTTCTTTTTTCAGGGCGGTCTTGGCACGCAGGCGCGGCACGACTCCGGTGACTACGATCGCAATCACGACGATCACCGCGAAGATGGCGATCAGTACTCCGTGGCCGGATTTTTCCCCGCCGGTGTGGTGTGGATTCGGCTGCGGTGATTTATATTCAGCTGGCTCTGTCATTGCGTCCTCTTGAATTTGTGCTTTGCGATCTTTTGAGCATGCTTGGTCGTTTAATCCGCCAGCCGTTCATCCGGTGCAGCGGCTGGTTTCTTCTCGCGCGCACCGTGCACGATACTGAAAGTTACCGGCACGAAAAACAGCGTTGCGACGGTGGCGAACATCAGGCCGCCAATCACAGCGCGGCCCAGCGGTGCGTTCTGTTCGCCGCCCTCGCCCAAACCTAGAGACATTGGCAACATACCGATGATCATGGCAAGCGCCGTCATGAGCACGGGACGGAAGCGCGTGAAGCCCGATTCGGAGGCGGCTTCCGCGGCGGTTTTCCCTTCTCCGAGGCGTTCTTTCGAAAAGCTGACGACCAGAATGCTATTGGCGGTGGCCACGCCCATGCACATGATCGCGCCGGTGAGCGCGGGCACGCTGACGGTAGTGCGCGTGATGAAAAGAAACCAGACGATCCCGGCGAGCGCGGCGGGCAGCGCCATGAGAATAATAAAGGGATCAAGCCAGGATTGAAAATTCACGACGATCAACAAATAAACAAGCACGATGGAAAACGCCAGACCCCAGAGCAATCCGGAGAAGGACGAGGCCATGGTGAGAATCTGCCCGCGAACAATTATCTGCGCGCCGCGCGGCAAATCTTTTCTGCTGCGCTCGATGATCGGTGCGATTTCGCGAGAGAGTCCGCCAAGGTCGCGGCCCTGCACCGCGCCGAAAATATCAATCACCGGCATGATGTTGTAGTGCGAGACCACGCCCATCTCCGCGCCACGGCTGAAGGAGGCCACGCTGGCCATAATTTGGGATTGCGGCGTGCCGGGGCCGGTGACTGGAATATTCTCCAGATCCTGCAGAGTATCTGCCTGGTATTGTGGCGTTTGCGCGGCGATGCTGTAGCTCACTCCGGTGCGCAGATCGAGCCAGTAGTTGGGCGTCGTCTGAAAACTGCCGCTGAGTGAAATCAGCACGTTGTTGGCGACGTCGCGCGTGGAGTAGCCGATCTGCTGCGCTTTGGTGCGGTCCACTTCGATGTGCAATTTGGGCTGGTCGAAGGCCTGCTGAATACGCAGGTCCACGGTGCCGGGCACGAATTTCAGGCGGTTCAGCAAGTTGTCCGCGAACACCCGGTTGGCGGCAAGATCGCGTCCGAGGATTTGAATATCAATGGGAGCGGGAAGGCCGAAATTGAGAATCTGGCTGACGATATCCGCGGGCAAGAAATAAAAAGTGACTCCGGGAAAATCCTTGGCCAGTTCGATGCGCAGATCGTGGACGTAATCAGCGGTGGGATGATGATCCTTGGAAAGCTCGGCGAGGATATCGGCGTCGCCGGTGCCGATGGGCGCGGAGTTGCTGTACGAAAGATTGATGCTGCTGTAGGGCAGGCCGATGTTGTCAATTAGGCTGACTAATTCGGACTGCGGTATTTGTTTGCGGATGACAGCTTCCACCCGGTCGCAGAGCGCGGCGGTTTCCTCGATGCGCGTGCCAGTCGGGGCGCGCATGTGCAGCTTGAATTCACCGCTGTCCACTGCGGGGAAAAAATCCTGGCCGAGCAGCGGTAACAACGCAAAGGAAAGCACGCAGAAAGCCAGGAAGCAGATGGCGAAAATCACGCGGTGGTGGATGCAGCGTTCGAGCAAGCGATGATAGCGATCGCGCAGCCCGTCGAAATGATGCTCGAACTTCTGTTGCATGCGCACAAAGGGATTGGAAGAGGCTTGCGCCGGCGCGTTGGGATCTTCTTCCGTGCGCGCCTCCAGCAAATATTTGGCCATGGTGGGGACGAGGGTCCGGGAGAGCAAGTACGAAGCCAGCATGGCAAAACAAACCGCTTCCGCCAGCGGAACAAACAGATAGCGTGCGACGCCGGAAAGAAAAAACATGGGCACGAACACGATGCAAATGGCGAGCGTCGAAACCAGGGCCGGCACGGCAATTTGCGAAGCGCCGTCCAGAATCGCCTGCACGATTTCCTTGCCCTGATCGATGTTGCGGTTGATGTTCTCGATTTCCACGGTGGCGTCGTCCACCAGGATACCGACGGCTAAGGCGAGACCGCCGAGCGTCATGATGTTGATCGTTTCGCCGAGCGCGCTCAGAACGATCAGCGAGGTGAGAATCGAGAGCGGAATCGAGACGGCGATAATCAGCGTGCTGCGCCAACTTCCCAAGAACACCAGAATCATGAAGCCGGTGAGGCAAGCAGCGATGATGGCTTCGCGAACCACGCCGACGATGGAGGCCTTCACGAAGATGGATTGGTCGGAAAGCGGATTGATGACCAGCGCGGGCGGCAACGTCGCTTTGATCGAAGGCAACAGCGATTTCACGCTGGAGATGATGTCGAGCGTGGAAGCGTCGCCAGATTTCAAGATGGTCATGAGGGCCGAGCGCTGGCCGTTGACGCGCACGATGTTCGTCTGCGGAGGGAAGCCGTCGCGCACGTTGGCAACGTCGTGGATATAGATGGTGGTGGTCCCTACGGTTTTGACGGGGAGGTCGTTCAATTCCGGCACGGTGGCCGGCGCGCCGTTCATATCCACTTCGTACTCGAACGTGCCGATTTTCGCGGTGCCGGCGGGAAGAATCAAGTTCTGGAGGTTGATGGCGTTAACGACATCGTTGGGCGAAAGGCCTTTGGATTGCAGCGCTGTAGTGTCGAGGTCTACCTGAACCTGACGCTGCTTGCCGCCGTAAGGGTACGGAATTGCTGCGCCGGGTACGCTGACTAATCCAGTGCGCACGAAATTCAGGCCGATGTCGCCGAGTTGCTGCTCTGAGAGTCCTTCGCCGGCGAGCGCCAACTGTAAAATGGGCACGCTTGAGGCGTTGTACTGGATGATGAGAGGAGGCGTTGTTCCCTGCGGGAGCTGACGCAAGAGAGTTTGGGAAACTGCGGTGACCTGGGCTACAGCGTTGCCGATGTCCACGCCGGAATGAAAAAAGATTTTGACGACGGCAATTCCATTTAGGGATTGCGATTCGATGTGCTCGATGTTGTTGACGGTGGTGGTCAGCACCCGCTCGTACTGAAATACGATGCGGTTGGACATTTCCTCGGGCGACAGTCCGGTGTAGTTCCACAGAACGCTGACGACCGGAATATCAATATTCGGGAAAATGTCTGTGGGCGTGCGCAGAATTGCTACGGGCCCCAGAATCAACAGCAGGATAGAGGTGACGACGAACGTATAAGGCCGTCGTAACGCAAGTCGAACAATCCACATCGATAAAAGGCTCCCGAATGCCCAGCAAGTACGGCACCTCCATCCTTCGGAGATTTACGAACCCGCGTGGGGGAGGTTCAGTATCGCACGCCCGAAACCATAGGTGAACGCCGAGAGCTACTGCATGCATTAACAGATTCACGGCGAACCTAAAGAGATTCAAAACGAATTGACGGACACATCTTGGACGGCTGGGTTGGTAATCTGGTTACGGCCACGGAAGAAATTGATTCCACGGATGTTGCGGCGCGACGGGCGAGCGTGCCCATGGACATTTCTTGCCGGTGGCGGTGCGAGATTGCACGGCCAAATTGGCAGGCCACACAGCGGAGAATCGCACGGCCCTGCGCGCCAGAACCTGGGCGTTGTGTGGTTGAAAAAACATCAAAGGCAACAGTAACTTTCTGTACCCCGCGGGGTTGTTATGAACATCTAACGAAGTGGGTCGGCGCTTCGTTGCGTCAGTCGTTGAGTCAGGGGCGCGGAGAACTCGGCTCCGGGGTGGGAGCGAGGAGAAGCAATGCCAGCGATCGTGATAGTTCTTATCTTTCTGGTGCTGTTCTTATTGGCCTTTTTGGTCGTGCTCATCGGACCCTTTCTGGGATTAGGTTTTGCAGCGTGGAAGCACGGCAAAGGCGAAGTGGCGCTCGGGTCGGCAGCAGGCTCGCGGGAACAAACCTCCAAATCTTCCGACGACTGAGCGTCACTGATTCGTTGCTTCGAGTACCTAGACGGAGCGACACCGCTGAAAATGTGGGGACAAAGCCGCACTTAGACCGCGCGCTGCCTTTAGTACATTAGTACCATTAACAGGAAACTTACTTCTCTCATTTCCTCGAAGACCCCGCCACTGTGGAGAATTTCCGCACGATTTGGAACACTTGCCCTTTGTTTACATGAAGTTCTAGGCCGCGAATAGGACTGCTTCGGGGCTCAGCGGCGATCTGGTTGGCAGGGCGATTGCGTACTGCCGCTGCGGGGAAGACTTTCGGCAATGGGGATTGCCGAACCGTAAAAAGGGGAAATGGGGAAGGGCTCGAAGCACGCGGCGGAATTCGCCGGAAAAATTGATCGCCGCCGCTTGGGAGCATTGGCGTTTCTGCTTCTGGAAAGCGTACTCGTATCGGTCGCACTTCCGTATAACTACGACCATGGGCACCGTACTTCTACCGATTGGAACGTCTCCGCAGCATCGAAACGAGCTCCTGCCGACAGCGATTGGCTCGCGCCAAATCCGGAATTAGACAAGACGGACCGCATCCTTTACCCGTACTCCGTGATTCCCGGCGGCGTGAGGAATTCAGCCGAATTGCGGGACGCCGTGGCGCACGACGAAGTAGTGGCGCAGCACTATTCCGATTTTGACCTGCGCGCAGTTCGCGTGGCACGGTTAAACGAAGCGCGCGCGGTGTTCGTCTCCTATCGCGTCGGCAGCCGGATTTTTTGGACGAAGAACAGGCTGTATCTGCCCGCGGGAGAAACCGTGGTGACCGACGGCGAGCACATGGCCAGAACCCGCTGCGGAAACCGTATTTCCGAAGGTCCCGTGGAGCCGGTTCTGAACAACGAGCCTTCACCGGAGGCAATGGAAATTCCCGCGGATGGCGGATTGCTGCCTGCTTCGGAGTCTTCGCCTGAATTGCCGATTGTCGTGCCGCCTACGACCGCGATTGTAGTGCCGCAGCAACCTCGCGGCTCCATCTTCATCCCGATCATCCCGCCACTTTTCCCAATTGGCGGCACACCATCTTCTCCGGGAATACCTTCGGGCCCGCTGCCACCGCCGCTCGTCCCGCCGCCACCACCGCCTCCTCCACCACCTCCTCCAATCAGCACTCCGGAACCTTCTGATTTTCTGATGCTCATCGCAGGTTGGGCATGCGTTTGGCTTCTGCACAGAAAGGCTCGAGCCTAACTTTCCGTACTTTTTGCCTCGCACGCTCTGGCTATCCATTGCGCAATTCCATTTCTTGACAAAATTTCTGTGGCGGGATATGCAACGTCCACGAAGTCGGCTGGTGTAACAATCCCATGCTGCTCCAGGGGGCTGGTATGAGTTGGACGCAAGTTTACGATCCCGCCGGGATCTGGTGGGTCTCGACGCTGATCGCAGCGCTTCCAATCCTGGTTCTCTTCACGTTGCTGGCCGGCCTGAAAGTGAAGCCGCATTGGTGCGCGATCGCCGCCGCGTTTACGGCGGTGCTGCTGGCGACTCTAGTTTTCAAAATGCCGGCGCTGCTGGCGGCATCGGCCTTTGCCTACGGCGTGGCGTACGGGATTCTGAAAATTGCCTGGATCGTGCTGGCGGCGGTGTATCTCTACGACATTTCGGTGGAGACCGGCCAGTTCGAGATCATGAAGGAATCGATCGCGGGGATCACGCCGGATCGCCGGCTGCAAGTTTTGCTGGTGGCGTTTTGCTTTGGCGCGTTCATCGAAGGAGCGGCGGGTTTTGGAGCGCCGGTGGCGATCGCGGGCGCTTTCATGATCGGGCTGGGCTTCCGTCCGTTTCACGCCGCGGCGTTGAATTTGATCGCGAACACCGCGCCAGTCGCGTGGGGCGCGATTGGAACTCCGGTGCACGCGCTGGCGGCGGTTTCGGGTTTGCCGGAATCGGATTTGAGCGCGATGATCGGGCGCATTCTGCCGTTTACAGCGGTGATCGTGCCGTTCTGGCTGGTGCGCACGATGGTGAGTTGGTCCGAAACTTTTGAAGTGCTGCCCGCGATTCTGGTGGTGGGGATTTCATTCGCGGCGACCCAATATGTGTGGTCGAACTACCGCGACAGCAATCTGGTGGACATCATGGCTGGCGTGGTGTCCATTCTGTGCACCATTATTTTCCTGCATTTTTGGAAGCCGAAGAAAATCTGGCGGTTCGATTATGACCGCGAGGGCGCAAAACCGGTGGCTGTGGAAGGAAAACTTGCGGACGACATGGGTGGTGAGTGGAACGCCAAGGAATTCGATGGATACGTTGCGCCGCGCAAATACCCCGCCGGCACGGTTGCGAAAGCGTGGATGCCGTTTGCGGTTTTGTCGCTATTCGTGCTGACGTGGGGGCTGCCCTCGGTGAAACTGGCGATCAACAAGGCCACGACGCCCGCGTTTATTGTAGTGCAGGCAGACGGCAAGGTGCGGCCGGGCGCCCCCGGATGGAATTGGCCTTATCTGCACAACGCCATCACGCGCGCGGCGCCGGTGGTGACCAAACCCACTCCGGAAGCGGCGCGCTACGATTTCAATTGGCTGTCGGCGACGGGTAGCGGCTGCTTTTTGGCTGCGATTGTTTCCGGGTTGGTGCTCGGCGTGGGCCCATTGCGATTGATGAGAATATTTTGGCGCACGCTGGTGCGCATGCGACTGGCGATGATCGCGATTTCGTTCATGCTGGGATTGGGATACGTGACGCGCTACTCCGGGCTGGATGCGGTGCTGGGCCTTGCGTTCACGCGAACGGGATGGCTCTATCCGTTTTTCGGAACGTTTCTCGGTTGGCTGGGCGTGGCTTTGACCGGAAGCGATACTTCTTCGAACGCGCTGTTCGGCAGTTTGCAGCGGATCACTTCGCAGCAATTGGGAATTGACCCAATTTTGATGTGCGCAGCGAATAGCGCGGGTGGCGTGATGGGGAAAATGGTGGATGCGCAGTCGATCACGATCGCAACGTCAGCGACCGAACAAGTGGGGAACGAAGGGATTATTTTTCGATTTGTGTTTTGGCATTCGATTGCGCTGGGTTCGATCGTTGGCGTGATTGTGATGCTCTATGCTTATGTGTTCCCGCATTTTGTGCCGCACGGTTTGACGTTTGTGAAGTGATCCGGCGCCGCGGCGGGCTGCATTTCAAACCGGTGCGGCTATTTTTTCGCGAGCGGTTTTCCGGCTAGGCGAATTCCCTCTTGAGCCACCGCCAGATTGCGGATCGTCGAGGATAGGCCCTTTCGTTCGAAGTGACCCGCGACCGCTTTTCCGATTTGCGCGAAATTTTTGCTGGCGAGCGCTACCACTGTTGGGCCGGCGCCGCTGAGAGCGACTCCCAGAAGGCCTGGCATGCGGGGAATCGCAAGAACCTCCGCAAGGCCGGGGATCAGTGCCTGGCGATAGGATTGATGCAGGCGATCTTGCATGGCGTCCCAGAGCAGGTCGTAGCGTTTGTCGTCCAAGGCCGCGAGAAACAGAGCGGAGCGCTGGAGATTGTGCACTGCGGCGGCGTGTTCGACTGTCTGTGGCAACGCTGCGCGTGAAGCGGCTGTCTGCAAAGTCATTTTCGGCGTGACGGCGACGACGCGGATTTGCTTGGGCCATTTTTTGCGCAGTGCGACGACGTTGCCGTCCGCGCCAACGAACGAGACGACCAAGCCGCCGAGTAGCGCGGCTCCCACGTTGTCCGTGTGGTGTTCCATTTCGGCGGCGAGCCGCAGGGCGTTTTCTTGCGTCAACTTTTTCCCGCAGACCGCAAAACCCAGCGCGATGCCGGCAACGATGGCTGCGGCGCTGCTGCCCAAGCCTCCGGCGATTGGGATTTGGTTCTGCACGGCCAGATGAACAGGCGGCAAATGCAAGCCGTGGCGCTCCGCCGCATGCCGCATAGCCCGCAGGATCAGATTTTCTTCCGGCGCGCTCGGTAGTGCTTCGCTGCCGTCAACGCCGCTGGTGCGCGCTTCGCTACGAGCGCCTGGGTCGGAGTGCACTGTGGCTCGCACGGTGAGAAATAGCTCCAGTGCCAGGCCAAAGCAATCGAAGCCTGCGCCGAGATTGGCGCTGGATGCGGGGACTCGCACTTCGCAGGAACGGGGCTTGGACTTTTTCATCGATGTTTGTGCAATCGCTTGGAGTTTCTCAAACGGTAGTACTTACTTCCTGACGGAATTCTCTACTCTAGCGGCGGCTCTCCAGAGTTTTCAAAATGGCTTCCTTGGTTGCGGCAACTTTTTCGGGAGCGTTGCGAAATGCGCCGGAAATCTGCACGGTCTTCGCTGTTCCTTCAGCGGTAACGGACTCGAACGATAACGTGCCGCGGTGATAGTGGCTCACGTAGTCGGGATCTTTCAGGACATGCCCGGTCAAAACCGCGACCACCGATTCCCCCGCGTGAATTTTTCCGGCAGCGACCAGTTTGCGGATGCCCGCCACCGTCGTTGCCGATGCTGGCTCGCAGCCGATGCCGTCGCGGCCGATGATGGCCTTGGCGTCGGCGATTTCTTGTTCGCTGACGGTGATAATGCTGCCGTGCGTACGCAGGACCGCGCGCAGCGCTTTCTTCCAGGAAACGGGAGCGCCAATTTTTATGGCGGTGGCGAGCGTGCGCGGATTCGCGACCGGCGCGATTTCGTCCGGAAACGCTGTGTCTGCGGCGATTTCGGATGGTTTCAGGCCAGCAAACAAACGCGCGAGAGGCGCGGAGTCTTCGGCCTGAATGACGCTGATCTTCGGCAAGCGATCGATCAAACCCAGGCGCAGCATTTCGTCGAAACCCTTTCCGAGCGCCGAACTATTCCCCATGTTTCCGCCCGGAACAACCACGTGATCCGGCACGCGCCAACCGCACTGCTCGAGAAGCTCGAAGGCCACGGTCTTCTGGCCTTCGATGCGAAAAGGATTGACCGAATTCGCGATGTAAATCGAGGGCACATCCGCGAGTTCTGAAATCAGGCGCATGCAATCGTCGAAATTTCCGGCGATCTCGCAAACGACGGCGCCGTAATCCATGCTTTGCGCAAGTTTCGCGGGGCTGATCTGGCCTTGCGGCAGCAAAATCGCACATTGCAGTTCCGCGCGTGCGGCAAAGGCGGCGAGGCTTGCGGCGGTGTTGCCGGTACTGGCGCAAACCACGGTGCGCGCGCCGAGCAATTTCGCCTGCGTGACGGCCGTCGTCATGCCTGTATCTTTGAAAGACGCAGTGGGATTGCAGCCCTGATGTTTCAGGCGCAGCGCGGCGAGTCCCACGTATTTCGCGGCGCGCGGAGCGTCGTACAGTGGCGTGTTGCCTTCAAAGAGCGTGACGACGGGTGCGTCATCGTCAAACGGCAGCAATTCGCGGAAACGCCACACGCCGCTGCGGTCGCGTGGATCGTGCGAAGCCGCGCGCGCGAGCCAGCGCTCGCGAAGATCGGCGACAGCTTTCAGCGGTTCGAGCGGGATTGCGATTTCCAGTGGCCCACCACAACGAGGGCACACGTAAATCTGTTCGCGTATCGCAAACTGAGCGGCGCATGCAGGCACAATACAACGCTGCACCGCCGGTGCGCCGGCCTTCTGCGCCGTTTTTGCGATGGCGTCGCTCATTTTGAGGTGGACGAGGTTTCCTGTGCATTGCGCGTGTCCAGCGCAAACTCCTGATGCACGGCCAGCAGCGCTTTCTTCATGTCCTGGCTGGATACAACAAACGAAATATTGGTCTCCGAAGAGCCCTGCGCAATCGCGATTATATTTATGTTTTCGCGGCCCAGCACGCTGAAGGTGCGCCCGGCCATGCCCACGGTGCCGCGCATATTTTCGCCGACCACGGCGACGATGGCGATGTTGGGATCCAGCGTGATGTGCTCGACTTTCTGATGCATCAGGTCCTGCGCGAACTGCTGGCGCAGCGCGTCCACGGTGCGTTTGGCGTCGGAAGAAAAAACGATAAAACAAATATCGTTCTGCGAAGAAGACTGCGAGATCAGCAGCACGTTCGCGCGCACATTGGACGTGGTGGAAAATGTGCGGCCGACCACGTCGGGCAGGCCGACAATTCCCGGGCCTCCGACGGCGATCAGCGAAACATCGCGAATGGCGGTGAGCGCTTTCACTCCGGCGCTGGATTTGCGGCCCTGCGGCGTGATTTTTGTGCCGGGATGCTCCGGCTCGAAGGTGTTGCGAATCCATACCGGGATGCCGGATTGCGTGACGGCGCGCAGCGTCTTGGGATGGAGCACCTTCGCGCCGAAATGTGCGAGCTCCGCGGCCTCGCGATAGGAAATTTCCGGAATCGTGCGCGCACCGGGGACCAGACGCGGATCGGCGGTCAGTACGCCGTTCACGTCAGTCCAAATAATCACTTCATCCGCTCCGAGCGCGCCGCCTAAAATTGTTGCGGAGTAGTCCGAGCCACCGCGGCCGAGCGTCGTAAGCACGCCTTCGGCAGTCGCGCCGATAAATCCAGTCACTACCGGGACGATTCCTTGCTGCAGCAACGGACGTAGGCGAGCTTCGCTGCGAATTTGCGTGGGCTCCATCAAAGGTTCGGAGGCACCGTGATAGGAATCGGTGACAATCAATTCCGTGGCTTCGACGGCTTCGCTGGGGACGCCGCGTTCACTCAACGCTCCTGCAACCAGAGGCGCGGAGAGGCGTTCGCCGAGGCTGGAAACGGAATCGAGTGTGCGCACGGTGAGTTCGTGGATGAGCGCGGTGCCTTCGCACAGGCGGTGCGCTTCGCGGAGAAGTTCTTCGATGCCCAGGGCGATTAAATTTCGTGTTTCCGGATTCTGAATCAGGGATTTCAGCGCTTCGAAATGCTGTTCGCGCAAAACTTCCAGCAGTTCGGTGGCCCGCTCGCGATCTCCAGTCTCCGAACACGTAGCGGCTTCGATCAGACGGTTGGTGACGCCACTCATGGCCGAGACAACCACCACGAGCGGGCCTACGCGCGAAGCTTTCGCGACAATTTCGGCGACGCGCGCGATGCAGGAGGCGTCGCCCACCGAGGTGCCGCCGAATTTCATGACCTGCAAATGTGGCTTCATTTGGGATAGACCTGTGGCGAGGCGAAACGATGTGGCCTGTAGCAAATGTGGCTTTTGGAATGGCCGCGCCTGAAAAAACTATACACTACTGCGGCGAATTCCGAGAGGGCCGCAAGGCGAGGGTGTTTCGCAAGCAAAAAGAGCTGGGAGTGGGGAAGGAGATTTGCAAGACAATGCGGACGAAACGTGCGGAAATCGAAAAGCGAGCCGCCGCGAAGGGATCTGGGCGGCTCGCATCCGAAACTGAGGCGGAGCGATTACGGACGAGCGGCTAAGGCTGGGATCAACACCTTGGATTGCGGCGTGCCAAGACCGGTGACGTAATCGTATCCGGCGAGCGCATCGCATATCGTGCCGCAGGAACCATTGGTGCCAGTGGTGACCGCGTGGAAATTGGTAGCGAGGCTCGATTTTCCAACCGCGTACACCGACGTGCCGGTCGCGCTCAAGTTTGCTTTGCGGGCTGCCACGCGTTGCGAATTGGTGATGGCGATCAGCGCGGCCCACTGCGGCGCCGCGGCGCTCGTGCCGCCTACCTGGAACCAACCGCTATAGCCGCTGACGCCGATGGAATCATAAACGGCGTAACCGGTTCCGGGATTAGCGTTGTAGGAAACGTCCGGCACGCCGCGGGTTCCGTGAATGTCGTCCGCGATTGGAAACTGCGCCTGCGAGACTGGCTCATATTCGTATTTGCTGAGACCGCCGCCACTGCCGCTCCACGCTGATTCGCTGCTGTAATTTCCGAATTTATCGAGCGTCAGCGAAGTGCCGCCCACGGCGATCACGTCCGGCGATGCCGCGGGGTAGTTCACGCCGCTGCCGTTATCGCCGGAAGCCGCCAGGAAGGTGACGCCCGTGGCTACAAAGTGATTGTCCAGACTGCGCTCAGCGGAAAATTCCGCGGACGCCCAGCTCATGGAAACGACGGACGCGCCGTTGCGCACCGCGAAATCTACGCCCGCGAGCAAGTCGCTCAGGTTATTCGAAGGCGCTTCGATCAACATAATCTTGGCTTGCGGCGCGATGGCGTGGGCCCACTCGATATCCAGCGCAATTTCCACGGCCCAGTTCGCGTTGGCGGCAGGCTTGCGTCCGCTGGAATAGAGCTGGCGGAAGCAACCGCTGACGGTCGTGCAGGCCGGCAGGTTGAATTGTTTGCTGAAAACGGTGAGGTCGTTCGCCGCGTTGGCGTCGTCGTAGGCGTCCACGAGGGCGATCGTCTGACCCGCGCCCTGGTTGGTAATTAGTTCAAAACCGTAGGCATGGCGAATTTGCGACGGAGTGAAAGCCGTCGTTGGCGGAGTGCTGAGGCTTGCTCCCGCGGCCTGATGGATGAAGTAATGAGGACCCATGAAAGCGATAGCATCCTGCCCATTTTCACCCATATGTATCTGCAAATAAAAGGGTTGCTGTGCTAGACTCGCTTGGCTGGCAACGAGAATGCTGCCGGTTACTATCAGGCCTCGAATGATGTTGCGGAATCCCCCAGCTTGCATCTAAACCCCCGTTTGACCCACCCCCGCTGCGGCGGGACTGAGTTGCGTTTGCTTGCTTCCAACCTAGACAGGATAGCCTTCAGCATCGACGGCAGCGATAGACCGGTACTCTCAATCGGTTAGTACCAACGTCAGAGTGAAGGAGGTGTGCCGAAATGAAACACGGTAGTGAAAGCGAAATGAGGTTTATTCGAGCGGCAGACCGACGTAATTTTCGGCGAGCGATTGAGAAGCCGCGCGCGAGCTGGTGACGTAATCCAGCTCGGCGAGCTGGCGGCGCTGGTCGAAGGCGTTTTCGTTCTCGAAGCGATGCAACATGGAAGTCATCCACCAGGAGAAACGTTGCACTTTCCAGACGCGGCGCAGGCAGGTTTCGGAATAAGCATGGAGCAAGTCGCGGCTGCCGGTGCGGTAAAAGTCCGCTAGGGCGCGGGCGAGGATGCGCACGTCGGCGACGGCGAGATTCAGGCCTTTGGCTCCGGTGGGTGGCACGATGTGGGCGGCGTCGCCCGCCAGGAAGAGGTTGCCGTACTGCATCGGCTCGATGACGAAGCTGCGCATGCCGGTGATGCCTTTTTGCAGCACAGGGCCCTCCACCAGCTTCCAGTTTTCTTCGGCCGCTAGCCGGACTTGCAGCTCCTGCCAGATTTTATCGTCGGGCCAATTCAGGATGTCTTCGTCGGGTCGGCACTGGAGATAAAGCCGGCCGATGTGCGGCGAACGCATGCTGAGCAGCGCGAAACCGCGTTCATGGTAAGCGTAGATGAGCTCTTCGGAAGACGGCGGCGCTTCGGCGAGAATCCCCAGCCAGCCAAACGGATATACACGATCGAAAGTGGTGAGGATGCCGTCGGGCAGCGACGGGCGGCAGATGCCATGATAACCGTCGCAGCCGGCGATGAAGTCGCAGAGCAGTTCACGCGGCTCGCCATCTTTGCGAAAGCGGATCGTGGATTTGGCTGAGGGTTTAGAGTTATCGAAATTATGGATGCTGGTGTCCGCGACTTCAAAGTGAACTTGGCCGCCGGCGGCGAGCCTCGCGTCGGTTAGATCTTTCACCACTTCGTGCTGCGCGTAGATGGTGACCGCTTTCCCGCCGGTGAGATCGGCGAAATCGATGCGATGGGTGCGGCGCCCGAAACGCAGATTCACTCCGTAGTGCACCAGGCCTTCGCGCTGCAAGCGTTCGCCGACCCCGGTTTCTTTCAGCAGATCTACGGTGCCTTGTTCGAGAACACCGGCACGCACGCGTTCTTGCACATACTGGCGGCTGCGATTTTCGAGAACAACAGATTCGATGCCGTGGAGGTGAAGTAGGTGCGAGAGAACCAGGCCTGCGGGCCCCGCTCCGATGATGCCAACCTGCGTGCGCATATCGTCTAACCTCGAGCAGTTTCGGTGCAACGATAGCAGAAGGAGTGCGCGTCGCGGAACGATATCGTGAAGTGAGGCAAATAGTTGGAGGGTCGCGGACGCGGGTGTTACCATGCGACGTTGAATTCGGACGATTTATGTGGGACTGGATTTTCGCGCGCAGCCGCGGTGTTCGTTTGGGGGCGTTAGGCAATGTTTGTAAGCAAGAAACATCTGCTGGTCGAATGGGGACATTGCGACCCGGCGGGAATCGTTTTTTATCCCCAGTATCTTGCGTGGTTTGACGATTGCACCACCGCGCTTTTTACCAATGCGGGCATGCCTACGCGCGCTTTGTTCCGGGCGCACGCGATTTTGGGGGTTCCTCTGGTGGATGTGCGCGTGCGGTTTCTGGTGCCTTCGACATTCGGCGACGAACTGCTGACGGAATCCACGGTGACGGAGTTTCGCCGCAGCAGCTTCATCCTTCGGCATCAATTCTTCAAGGCCGGCGTGCTGGCGGTAGAAGGTTTTGAAACGCGCGTGTGGACCGGCACGGATCCCGCGAATCCGGCGCGTATGAAATCGCGTCCGCTGCCTGCGGAAGTGATCGAGCGGCTTTCCAAGCCTGGCGGCACAACAAAAGAAGGCCAAGCGAAGTGCTAAATGATTCAAGCGTCGAGAGCGCGACAGCTCTCACGTAAATTGCAGCGGCTTGGGTTTTGCGGGATCGCTGTAATCGTAAAATCCGCGGCCGGCCTTGCGGCCATTCCATCCCATCGCGACCATGCGCTTCAGCAGTGGCGGAGGCGCGAAGCGTTTATCCTTGAATTCATCGAACATGATATTCGCGATGTAATAGGTAGTGTCGTGGCCGACGAAATCGAGCAGCGTGAGCGGGCCCATCGGATGGCCGCAGCCGAGCTTCATGGAATTGTCAATATCCTCGATGGAGCCGACGCCTTCTTCCAGCGCGCGCACGGCATCGAGCAGATACGGGACGAGCAAGCGATTGACGATGAAGCCGGTGCGATCGGTGGTGCGCACGGGCGTCTTGCCGAAGCGGGCAGCCAACGCGACCGCGGCTTCATCCACTTTGGGGTCGGTAGCGATGGTGCGGATTACTTCCACCAATTTCATCACCGGCACGGGATTGAAAAAATGCAGTCCGAGGAAACGGTTTGGCCGCTGCGTGAACATGGCCATTTCCGTGATGGAGAGCGACGAAGTGTTGCTGGCGAAAATGGTCTGCTTGGGACAGATTTTGTCGAGCGCGGCCCAGAGTTCGCGCTTCGCGGGCAGTTGTTCGATGATCGCTTCAATTACCAGATCTGAATCTTTCAGATCTTCGAGATTGGTGGTGCCGCGCAGGCGCGCGCGAACTTGATCTCGGTCGGCGGCAGCGAGCGTGCCTTTGTCCACCAGGCGCTGCAAATTTTTCTCGATGGATTGCAAGCCTTTATCAAGGAGTTGTTGGGACACTTCGCGGACCGTGACCTGACAGCCTGACTGAGCCGCTACTTGCGCGATTCCTGAACCCATCAGGCCGCACCCTACGACTGCAACTTTGTCGATCGGCATTTATGATTCCTCCTGAAATTGGCGCCGCTGCGGTAAAGGGAGGCGCTGGTCGATATTCGACGACGCAGAACTACGCGCAGTGACTCGGAACTATGTCAACGCTCGGAATCAATCTCCGCAAAGACTTCTTGCGCCAGATGAAACGCCTCGTTCGCCGCCGGCACGCCGCAATAAATCGCGCTCTGCAGCAGCACTTCCTGAATTTCTTCGCGCGTCACTTTATTATTCAGTGCGGCGCGCACGTGCATGCGAAATTCTTCGCGGCGATTGAGCGCGATCAGCATCGAAAGCGTCAACAGGCTGCGCGTATGGCGCGAAAGACCGGCGCGTGACCAGATTTCGCCCCACGCGTAGCGCGTGATCAAATCCTGAAACGGCTCGCTGAAAGATTTAGTTGCCGCTTCGGCCCTGTCCACATGCGCGTCGCCCAAAACTGCGCGGCGCACTTTCATTCCAGTAGCATGACGCTCACGTTCGTCCATTACTTCGCCTCCTGTGGCCCGAGGAATTTCAGCAGCGCGGCTGTGAACGGCTCGGCCGCTTCAATATTCGAAAGGTGCGCGGCGTCTAGTTCGAGGTATTTCGCGCCTGCGATATTTTCCGCGATAAATCGGCCGTCCGACGGAGTTGTCGCTGCGTCTTTCGTGCCGGAGATCACGAGCGTGGGTAAGGTCACGCGCGAAACTGCTTCGCGCAAATCCTCGTCCCGCAATGCGGCGCAAGTCGCAGCGTATCCCTCGGGCGGCGTCTGCAGCAGCATTTGGAGTGTGGCCTCGACCGCGGCGGGCGCGCGCTTTGCGAAATCCTCGGTGAACCAACGGGCGACTACACCATTCGCGATGGCCGTCATGCCGCCTTCGCGGACGGCTGTTATGCGCGTGTTCCAGGCGTCCGTCGTGCCGATGCGCGCCGCGGTGTTGCAAAGCGTCAAACTCTTGAAACGTTTCGACGCGTGAATGCCCAGCCACTGGCCGATCAATCCGCCGACCGACAGTCCGCAATAATGCGCGGCGGAAATTTGCAGCGCGTCGAGTAAGCCAACCACGTCACGGCCTAGCCCTTCGATCGTGTACGGCCCGGGCGTGACGTCCGACTGACCGTGTCCGCGGGAATCGTAGCGAAGAACGCGGAACTTTTCCGCGAGCGTGGGAATTTGCGCATCCCACATCGCGAGATTGGTGCCGAGCGAATTGGAAAACACCACCACTGGGGCGTCCGCCACGCCGTCCAGACGGTAGTGAAAGCGCGCGCCGCTGCTTTGAGTAAAGGCCATATCGGACATTTTCCTGAACTATGATTTATCAGTTCTTTTTTTCGTCAGCCAGTACTCGCTGGATCATGGATGCGGCCGAGCCGGTATAGTTCCGTGGATCCAGCAATCCATCAATTTCCGAGGACGAAAGATGCACGCGCACTTCCTGATCTTCGAGCAGCAGATCGCGCAGCGGGCGGCCGGATTCGAGCGCGCGGTGCGCGGCGCGTTCGACGAGTTGATGCGCGGGCGAGCGGCCGATGTGCTTGGCCAATGCAATCGCAACGGCTTCGCTGAGGATCAGGCCGTGCGTCGCGCCAAGATTGTGCGTCATGTGTTCTTCGAACACTTCCAGGCCATCGACCACGTGCGCGATATGAGCGAGCGCGCCGGCAGCGAGCAAAAAAATCTCGGGCAGCGTTTCCCATTCGGCGTGCCAGCCGCCCAGGCCGCGTTCATGTTCCTGCACCATCGCGGTGAGCATCACGGAAACCAGCGCGGGAACGCGAATCGCGGCAGCGAGTACGACCGCAGAGCCGACCGGATTGCGTTTGTGCGGCAGCGTGGAAGACCCGCCTCGCCCGGACTCCGTGGGCTCGAGAACCTCGCCGATTTCAGTTTGCGCGAGCAGCGAAATATCGCGCGCAATTTTACCGAGCGTGCCCACCAGCAGGCCAAGCGTAGCGGCAACTTCCGCGAAACGATCGCGATGCGTGTGCCAGGGAATGCTGGGCAACTCCAATTTTAGTTCGGAAGCCAAACCCTTAGCTACCTCCGGGCCTTTTTCGCCGAGCGCGGCGAGCGTGCCCACGGCGCCGCCAAACTGCAGGGTCGAAACCGCCTGGCGCGCCTGTGCGAGTCGCGCCTGCTGACGATGAATTGCATCCAGCCACCCGGCAGCTTTCAGACCGAGCGTCACGGGGCTCGCTTGTTGCAGCCAGGTGCGTCCGGCGAGCAGAGTGGATTGATGCTTTTCGGCGACGCGCGCGAGTGCGCTCGAAAATTGCGCAACTTCGCGCTGCAGCAAATCGAGGGCTTCGCGCAATTGCAGGACGAGGCCGGTGTCAATCGCGTCCTGACTGGTGGCGCCCCAGTGTACGAAACCAGCGGCTTTCGCATCGGATTTTGCGACGGCCGCGGTGAGCGCCTTCACTAATGGAATCGCCAAATTTCCGGCGAGGGCTGCTTCGCGGGCCAGCACATCCATCGCAAATTTATCCGCTGTGCATTGCGCGACGACGGGTCCGACGGAAGCCTCCGGAGCGACACCCGCGTGCGCCAACGCTCGCGTCAGCGCCGCTTCAAAATCGAGCATGCCCTGCAGGCTGCGACGATCCGAGAAAATCTCACGCATGGAATCTGTGGTGAACAGGGGATCGAGCAGGCGGGCTGTTTGTTTTTCGCTCAAGTGGTTCAAATCCCGGCGTAGCGCCCGCGCGTGAATATGCGGCGCTTCATTTCCTCAGCAATATATCACTTTACGGGCGGCCGTTTTACGCGCCGCCCTCGTTACGTGGCGACGGGACGATTGAACCGCGCGACCTCGTTGATCGCGCGATAAGCCTGATCGATGGCTGCGTTGGTGTACGCGAACGCTTCCGCATCGGAATTTGCAATTGAGATGCGCCCAAAGGGCTGGCGGCCGATGACGCAGGGCTGCTGATCCTCCGGCCAATCGGGATCGTACAAGGAATTGTATTCATAGGCGTAGCCGTGCGGCCAGCGATTTACAGTGATGGCCTGAATATCCGCGGCCGGATCGAAACCTCCAGGACTGAGCATGGCGCCGAGCTGTTCGCGAATATTGCGCTCGAAAGTTGCGAAGCTGGTGTTGAGCAGTTCGCGGCGGCCGGCCTTTTGCTGTTCGCGCGCGGGCAGGCCAGCCTTGCACGGAACTCGCTCCAAGTGCAGGACGCAGGGTTCGGCAGGATTTGTTGTGTATTTGTAATCGCCCATGCTGACCGGGAAATCCAGCGTGACAGTTTCGAAATAACTTCCGGGGCAGCGTACCGCGCTCACTCCTAGTTTTTTGAATGATTGCCAATTGCGGATCAGCACGTTGGTGTAAACCAGCGGAACTTTCACGCCGTAGGCTAGCGCGTCCTTCTGCTTGTCAGGGAGGTCCGGGCAGAGGTATGGAATCACCATGTTCCAGCAGGCCAGGACGCAGGTGGCGCCACGCACGCTGCGGGCGCGGCCGTCTCGCACGTAAGTGATTTCGACCTCTTTTGCGGCGGTGGGGTCACCGACGTTGCGCGCGAGGATCACCGTGCTGTTCAGCCGCACCCGCACGGGAGAAGTAGGATCATCGAGCGAAGCGTAATCGAGTTTGGCCGTGACGATGTCTTCCATCGTGTGGCCTGGCGCGGACGCTGGGATGAGCGAACGCACCAGCAGGCGCGCGATGGAAGCGTTGCCATCTGGAAAATGAAAAATGTACGGCTCGTTCTCATCTTGCTTGGTGATTTCGGCACCGAGGCCGGGTCCTGGCGGGCCGGAAAGGTCCAGGCCTGCAAATCCGGGATAGCCGAGGCCGGCGAGATCGCCGGCGGGAACGGCGTCAATTCCGACGCCGTAGAGGCCGTAGGTCTCAGTCTGCAGAAATGGAATCGCTTCAGGGCTGATTTTCACGTAGTTCAGCAGATAGTCTTTGTAACTGGTTTTTGCGAGGAGGACTTTCTTGTCCCAGGAAGACATGCCGGGCAGATAGTCAACTTTCTCCGTGTGCAGGCGCGCCAGGTCTTTCTGGACTGGCAGCGAAAGTGGCGTCTTTGCGAGAAACGCCGGCCAGTTCGGCTGGCCTGTGCCGGCGACAAGCTTGTCTTCGCCGAACGTTTTCTTGTCGAAGAAGGTGCTGCGCTCGAGGTCATGCGATTTCTCGAAATTCCGGTCGTAATACTTGTAGAACCGCTGGACATCTATACCCAGCTCCGCAAACAGCTGTTTGGACTGCTTGCTGTAAATTTTTGGGCCGGCGATCGACTGCGTGCCGCCGTAGCCGAGGATCATGCGCTGGCTGGTCTGAAATTCGTTGCGCCGTGCGTGGCCGCCGAAATCGTCGTGATTTTCGAGGATCAGGATCTTGGCTGTCGGTCCGGCGAGCTTGCGGAAGAAATATGCCGCGGAAAGGCCGCTGATGCCGCCGCCGACGACGATCAGGTCGTACGACTCGGAATCGGGAGTGGGCGTGTTCCAGGTGTTGCCATCGCGCAGGGCGTGGCCGACTTCCATCACGGCGTCTGTGGTGCCGCGCATCCCTGCGAGGGCGGGAGGATAGTAGGCGGCGGACTTATCAGGAGACAGGGGCGATTGCGGAAGGCCGAAGCGTTCGAACCATTTCGTGTTTGGAAGTATGAAGGATCCGCCTACTGCGATGCCGAAGCCGTTGAGGAAATCGCGCCTGGTGATGTTGCTGCCCACGCCGATTTTGCGATCGCGCTTTGCACCACTCACCTGCTCCCCCGCAGATTTGACCACCGGAAAAACGAGCGGATGCGGCTCTAACCGGCTTTAGATTTATAGGGAAAGAGCATACCGCAGTGCGTAGCGGGACGCAGGACTAAACTTTCGACGTTGGGAACTATTGGTGGGAGCGGATGCTGACGCGCAAGGTGGAAGTTCCAATTCGGAACTCGGTGGCATCATCTATCTGTGTGGCCAGGACGCGCTTGTCGGCTACGTAGGTGCCGTTGGTCGAGCGGAGGTCGCGCAGGTAAACCGCGTCGTTCTTTACTTCTACGGCGCAGTGCAGGCGCGAAATCATCTGGTCGTCTAGTTCGAAATCCGCTCCCCCGCGCAATCGTCCTATGGTCACCAGTGGCATCGTCAACCCGCGCTCCAGTCCCTGCGAAGGTCCCGCAACCACCGAAATCGCGATTGATTTTCCCGGCGGTAGGTCCAGCGTCGCAACCCTGGCACTCTCGGATTGCTCGAGGCGCGTGGCGGCGGAGGGACGATCCTGGGGCGCCAGTGCGTCGGTGGCAATCGTAGAGGATTTCAGGTCCGGAGGGAGCAAGTCCACAACGGAGCTCTGCGCACACATCCAGCAGCGAATTTGGGCCATTTTGCGGCCTTTAACGCGCCGATCGTCGAGTTCTACCTGGGCGGCGCAATGGAGGCATCTGACGCGCATGACTAACTTTAGCACTATCGATATACCTGCCCGCGATGGCCCGTTCGTACCATTTCTCCGCCGATTCCCCTTGCGCGTACGGCACTTACGCGACGAGGGAGCCGACATTTCGGTTTGCAGTATGTTGCATATCGAAACTCGGTTTTCCGTGCCCAAGTATAGGTTGATACTGAATTACGTTGTTTATTATGTGTGCTTTACTGATGCTCGGATCGCTGTAGGAGGTTTTCGGACTCTGAACCTGCTCCGAGCAAAATGTTTGACTTAGCCTTCATTTCATGTATTATAGTGCATGTCGCGCAAGTGCATATCATATGACCCCAGAAACGCAGTCGGGCGCTGTTCTGCCTTCTCCTGCCGCGCATCCTAGCGACGAGGACTTCCTGCGCCTGCTGGGCGTGAGGGTCCGCGAGCTGCGCAGTCGCCGTGGGATGACTCGAAAAATGGTGGCGCGGGAATCGGATGTCTCCGAGCGGCATTTGGCGCAGCTCGAGCTGGGCGACGGTAACGTCTCGGTCGTGCTGCTGCGGCGCATCGCGACTGCTCTGCATGTCTCGCTTGCGGACTTGTTTACCGCCGAAGGCCCCGGTTCCGACGCGAAGCGTTCGATTCAAAGCATGCTGGATCGTCTTCCTGCTCAGCAACTCAGTGTAGTTGTGGAGCGACTCGTGCAGGAATTCGGCGCATCACCAAAAGACCGGCATGCGCGCATCGCATTGATTGGCCTGCGCGGAGCGGGTAAATCGACTCTGGGCGTTAAACTGGCGCAAGCGCTGAAGGCGCCGTTCATCGAACTGGATCGCGAGATCGCCAAAGAAGCCGGGATGGATTTGTCAGAAATTTTCTCGCTCTACGGGCAAAGCGGGTATCGCCGGATCGAACAACGCGTGCTCGAGCGCGTCCTGCGCGATTACCCGCGCGCGGTGCTTTCCGTCGGCGGAGGTGTGGTCTCCGAGAAAGAAACATACGACCGGCTGCTGGGGAGCTGTTTCACGGTTTGGGTGAAAGCGAATGCGGAAGACTACATGGCGCGGGTAATGGCGCAGGGCGATTTTCGCGCGATGGCCGAGAACGATGAAGCGATGGAGGACTTACGCCGGATTCTGGAGGCGCGTGAACCTTTTTACCGCAAGGCCGATTTGCATCTGGACACTTCGGGCGAATCCGCCGAGCAAAGTTTTCTGAAACTCAAGCAAGCATTGCAATCCGAAATCGGGTAGGAGGCGCGCGTGGACGTGACCGCAACGCAAGATTCGCAAACTAAAGCCGCGCCGGTGGATTATCAGACCGAGCCGGCAAGATACAAACATTGGCGCGTGGCCTACGACGGGCCGGTGGCGACTCTGACGATGGACGTGAACGAAGATGGCGGCTTGCGTCCGGGTTACAAGCTGAAACTGAATTCCTACGATCTGGGCGTGGATATCGAGCTGCACGACGTGCTGCAGAGAATCCGCTTCGAGCATCCGGAGATTCACTCGGTGATGCTCACCAGCGCGAAGAACCGCGTGTTCTGCTCGGGAGCCAACATTTATATGCTGGGGCTTTCCTCGCACGCGTGGAAAGTGAATTTCTGCAAGTTCACGAATGAAACGCGCAACGGCATCGAGGATTCTAGCGCGCATTCGGGGTTGAAATTTCTTGCCGCGCTGAACGGAACCACGGCCGGAGGCGGATACGAGCTGGCTCTGGCGTGCGATGAAATTATTCTGGTGGACGATCGTTCCTCCGCCGTCAGTCTCCCCGAAGTTCCGTTGCTGGGAGTGCTGCCTGGCACCGGCGGCCTCACGCGCGTTACTGACAAAAGAAAAGTGCGCCGCGACCACGCGGACATTTTCTGCACCACGGCCGATGGAGTGAAGGGCCAGCGCGCCAAAGAATGGGGGCTGGTGGACGACGTGGTGAAAACGCAGCAATTCGCGGAGCACGTGAAGCAGCGGGCGCTGGAACTGGCGAAACGCAGCGACCGTCCTGCGAACGCGCAAGGCGTGACGCTCACGCCACTGCGGCGAACGATTGACAACACCGGGCGGCATTACGAACTTGTTGACGCACAGGTGAATCGCGAATCTCGCACCGTCACTTTGACTGTGCGCGCGCCGGAATCTCCGGTGGTGCCTACGCTGGAGAGCGCTTTGGCGGAAGGAGCACGCTGGTGGCCGCTGCAAATGGCGCGCGAACTGGATGATGCGATCCTGGGCCTGCGCACCAGCGAACCGGATCTCGGCCTGTGGATTGTGAAAACCGCTGGAAATCCCGATGCGGTTCTGGCTTTCGACAGATTCATTCTCAACAATCAGAACAACTGGCTTGTGCGCGAGGTTCTGGGCATGATGCGGCGCACCTTCGCGCGGCTGGATGTTTCCTCACGTTCGATCTATGCGCTGGTCGAGCCCAATTCCTGTTTTGCCGGGACTTTGTTGGAGCTGGCTCTCGCGGCCGATCGCGTTTACATGCTGGACACGCAGGAAGGCGACGCGCGAGCGACGATGTGGCTATCAGAAATGAATTTCGGGGCGCTGCCGATGGTGAATCACTTGTCGCGTTTGTCGGCGCGCTTTTATCAGGACGCGACGCGACTGGCAACGCTACGCCAACACGTCGGGCGAGAGCTTCGCGTAAAGGATGCGGTGGACTTGGGGCTGGTGACCGCTGCGCCCGACGATCTGGATTGGCAAGACGAGGTGCGGCAGGCGATCGAATCCAGAATCGCGCTATCGCCGGATGCGCTGACGGGGCTGGAAGCGAATCTGCGCTTTGGCGCGACGGAAACTACGGAGACGCGGATTTTCGGCAGGCTCTCGGCCTGGCAAAACTGGATTTTCATTCGTCCGAACGCCGTTGGTGAAAGCGGCGCGCTGAAGATTTACGGCACGGGCGCGCCGGTGAAATTCAATTGGGAGCGAGTCTGAAACTCATTCGCGGCCGCGCGCGTTTGTGCCGCTTTTTTTAGGAGATCGTCATGATTGACTACACGGAAAAAATCCCCAATAACGTGGACCTGGGCAGGGACCGCGTGCTGCAGCGCGCGTTGGAGCACTGGCAGCCGGCGTACATGAACTGGTGGTACGACATGGGCCCGAGCGAAAGCCACGCCCTCGAAGTGTATCTGCGCACCGCAACGAGCGTCGAGCCTGACGGCTGGGCGCAATTTGGTTACGTGCGCATGCCCGAATATCGCTGGGGGATTTTTCTGCAGCCGCGCGACGCCGCGCGCCAGGTAAATTTCGGCGTGCACAAAGGTCAGCCGGCGTGGCAGGAAGTTCCCGGCGAATATCGCTCCACTTTGCGGCGGGTGATCGTCACGCAGGGCGATACGGAGCCGGCATCGGTGGAACAGCAGCGGCTGCTGGGAATGTGCTGCCCGTCTTTATATGATTTGCGAAATATTTTTCAAGTGAATGTGGAAGAGGGACGGCACCTCTGGGCCATGGTTTATTTGTTGCACCGCTATTTCGGCCGCGATGGACGCGAGGAAGCCGAAGCGTTGCTGGAACGTCGCTCGGGCGATGCGGATAATCCGCGCATTCTGGGCGCGTTCAACGAACCCACGCCTGATTGGCTGGCGTTTTACATGTTCACATTTTTTACCGACCGCGACGGCAAATTCCAGCTGTGCGCCCTGGCCGAATCCGGCTTCGATCCCCTGGCGCGGACCTGCCGGTTCATGCTCACCGAGGAGGCGCATCACATGTTCGTCGGCGAGACGGGCATCAGCCGCATATTGCAGCGCACCTGCGAGGTGATGAAGGAACACAAGGTTGAAAATGCCAGCGACGTGCGCGCGCTCGGCGTGATTGATCTGCCGACGATGCAAAAATATTTGAATTTCCATTTCAGCGTCACGATTGACCTTTTTGGTTCGGACGCTTCCTCCAACGCCGCCAGCTACTACACCACTGGGCTGAAGGGGCGTTACGAGGAAACGAAAATCGAGGACGACCACGTTCTGCAGAACGCGGAATATCCGGTGCTGGAAGTTTCCGGCGGCAAAATCATCACGCGGCACGTTTCCGCATTGACGGCGCTGAATGAACGGCTGCGTGACGACTACATCGCGGAAATCCAAGGCGGCGTGGACCGCTGGAACAACATCATAGAGCAGGCTGGGCTTTCGTTCCGCTTGACACTGCCGCACAAGGGATTCCACCGCGCGATTGGCAATTTCGCCGGGCATTTCATCAGCCCCGAAGGCGAGGTGCTGACAAAAGAAGCGTGGGGAAACAATCGCGACAAGTGGATGCCCAGCGCGGCGGATCAGAAGTTCGTGCAATCGCTGATGACGGGACGCGTGATCGAACCCGGGAAATTTGCCAATTGGATCGCGCCGCCGATGCGCGGCATTAATCGGCAGCCATTGAATTTCGAATACGTGCGATTTAATTAGGCCGCTGCAGGCGCGGTCCGCGCGATTCGTCCGTCTCGCGCGCGCATGTGGGCATGTCACGACACGGCACTCCGCCGCGACTTCGCCGAACACCCTGCGGTGTTTTCCATGTACTCTTTCCGAGACGGAAGAATTAGGGAACCAACCGACCCATGCCCAAGCTGACCTACCTGCTTTCACTGCCCACGGACGACAACGATTATCAGCAGGAACAAGCCACCGCGGCGAAGGAAACAGCGACGCGGCTGGGGTTTGAATTGAAAGTGGTCTACGCAGGCAATGACGCGATCAAGCAGAGCGATCAAATCCTGAAAGCGATTCAATCGCCGGCGGGCGCGCGGCCCGCTGCCATACTTTTCGAACCGCTCGGAGCGACCGCGTTGCCGCAGGTGGCTCGCGCGGCTGCCGCGGCAGGAATTGGCTGGGTGGTTCTGAATCGCAACGCGGAATACCTGCCCGAACTGCGCCGCTCCGGGCGTGCGCCTGCTTTCGCGGTGAGCTCCGATCATCTGGAGATCGGGCGGATTCAGGGACAGCAATTCGCGGCGCTGCTTCCCAGCGGTGGATCGGTTCTCTACATTCAGGGTCCCTCGGAAAATTCCGCCGCGAAAGAACGCACTACCGGAATGCAACAGACCAAGCCTGCCAACATCAAAATCAATACGCTGAAGGGCCAGTGGACCGAGGAAAGCGCTTACAAAGCGGTGAGTTCGTGGATGCGCTTGTCGACATCCGTGAAGCAGTTCGTGGATCTGGTGGGCGCGCAGGACGATTCGATGGCTATTGGCGCGCGCAAAGCGATGCAGGAAAGTTCCGACGAGGCTGCGCGGGGAAAGTGGATGGGCGTTCCGTTCACGGGTTGCGATGGCTTGATCGCTACCGGACAACAATATGTGCGCAGCGGTTTGCTTGCGGCTACCGTGGTGGTGCCGCCGAACACGAAGCTGGCGCTGGAAATGCTGGTGGCCGCGATGCAGCAGGGAAAGAATCCGCCGGAATTGGCGCTGACGGCGCCCACATCTTTTCCTTCCGTGGAAGATTTGAAGCGCGCGTCGCAAAACAGAAAGCCGTGAAGTTCGTGACGACGAATCCTACCTGGCGCACAACTTCTGCGGTAAATAAATCGAGTGGCGAGATACAAAACGTGGTGGGGCTGGTCGGAATTGAACCGACGACCTACGCGTTAGGAGTGCGTCGCTCTATCCAACTGAGCTACAGCCCCACAGGCGGATTTTAACACGCCGCATGCCGTTCCTAAATCGTCAGGCGTTTTGTTTGTGCGCTGCCAGGACTTCGTGCTCGATGGCTTCGCCCATGTCGCCGGTAGTGGATTTGCCGCCGATATCGGGCGTGCGCACCTTCGCGCTTGCCAGCACCTTCGCGATAGCCTGCTCGACAGCCTTCGCAGCTTCCGCTTCGCCGAGATGCCGCAACATCATCGCGCCGGACCAGATTTGCCCGATCGGGTTGGCGATGCCCTGCCCCGCGATGTCCGGTGCCGAACCGTGCACCGGCTCGAACATGGATGGAAATTCGCGCTCGGGATTCAGATTCGCCGAGGGCGCAATGCCGATGGAACCCACGACCGCCGGGCCGAGGTCGGAGAGAATATCCCCGAAAAGGTTGGATCCCACCACCACGTCGAACCATTCCGGATGGCGCACGAAGTGAGCGGTCAAAATATCGATGTGATACTGATCGGTGCGGACATCGGGAAATTCCTGGGAGATGACGTGAAAGCGTTCGTCCCAGTAAGGCATGGTGTGAATGATGCCGTTCGATTTCGTGGCGGAAGTTACGTGCGATTTCCGCGTTCTGGCCAGGCGAAAAGCGTAACGCAGGATGCGGTCCACGCCGCGCCGGGTGAAGATGGACTGCTGCATCGCCAGCTCGTCGTCCGTGCCGGCGTACAGCCTGCCGCCGATTTCGGAATATTCGCCTTCGTTATTTTCGCGGACGATCACCATATCGATCTGGCCCGGACGGATATTTTTCAGCGGCGAGTCCAAGCCCTCGAGCAACAGCACGGGACGCAGATTCACGTACTGGCGGAAACGGCGGCGAATCGGAATCAGCAGGCCCCAGAGCGAAATGTGGTCAGGGACATCCGGATGACCGACCGCGCCCAGAAAAATTGCATCGAAGGGGCGCAGTTGATCGAGGCCGTTTTCCGGCATCATGCGGCCCGTGCGTCGATATACTTCGCAGCTCCAATCGAAATTCTGCCACGTGCAGGAAAATCCGAAACGCTTTCCGGCAGCTTCCAGCACGCGTATCCCCTGCGGCACGACTTCAGTTCCTATCCCGTCACCGGGGATCACTGCAATCTTGTAGCTCCTGGTTCCTGGCACTGGCACTTTTCCTCCGAATTTGAATTAGCAGGCTTTTTGCCGTACCGCATTCGCTCCGTGAAAGATGGAAGCGATGGGATGATGCGGTACCAACGCTTCGTCAATCCACAGATTTTATTTCCAGAGAATATTCCATTGGGCTTCGCTGGAAGTTCAAGATGCTGACGCCGCAGCGCGCTCGCGCACTGCTTGCACGCGGTCCATCAGCGTCTTCACGCGATGCACGTCCACGGCATTTTCCATCACGCCATCTCTCTTCAGGCTCGTTCCCACGATGATTCCGTCGGCGTGCTGCAAAAAGGCGGCCGCGTTCTCGGCGCTGCTGCCGCTGCCGATGAAGATGGGGCGCGTCGCGAGGCGCTTTGCTTCACGAACTTTCTCGACGTCCGGCGCGCTGCCGGTGAATTTTCCAGAAACGATCAACGCATCCGCGCCGTAGAACTCGGTCCACTGGATGTGCGTGGCGAGATCGATGCCGGGAAACGGGACGGAATGTTTCTTGTCCACGTCGGCGAAAATATGAATATCGCCGGCGGCGAGTTCCTTTCGTTTGCGCATCAGCTCGGCGGCGCAGCCGTGATCGAATTCTCCAGTGTCCCACACGCGCGCGCCGGTGAGAATACAGACGCGTAGGAAGCGCGCTCCGGCGGCGAGAGCGATCGACAGGCATACGACGCCACCGTTGTGAATCACGTTGATGCCGACGGGTACGGGGGAATTTTTCACGACTTCCGCGGCGGCGACGGCGTGCGCGGTTATCGCTTCCGGCTTCACTTCGTTACCAACGTAGTACGGCAGGTCCCACATATTTTCGACCATCAATCCGTCCACGCCGCCCTGCAGCAGCGCTTGGGCGTCGCGCAGCGCGTGATCAATGATGACTTGCATCCCGTATCCGTTGTAGCCGGGCGCTCCCGGAAGCGGCCACAGATGGACCATGCCGATCACTGGTTTCGGTGCGGGAAAAAGATCTGCGAGTGAGCGCATTCTCTGGCGATCCATTTCTTTTTTCCATTCCGGCAGCGGCGTGTTCTCGGGTATTCGCGTCATTTGGTGCTCCTTCTTCGAAGCGAGCGGCTGTGTTGCAGGCGCGCCAGAACCTGCTTGCGCGTCTCGTCCCATTTTCCTTTTAGGCGTTGCGCGCTCAGCAGCGCCGCTACTTCGCGCTGGCCCGGCAGATTCTGGCCGGCACCGATGACCGTGGTTGCCAGCGCGCCCGCGGCATTGGCGGCGATCGCGCCTTCGATCGTCGGCCATCCGCGCAGACGCGCTTGCAAAAAAGCGGCGACGAACGCGTCTCCAGCACCGGTAGAGTCTAGCGCGCGCACGGTGAAAGACGGGACCAGCAGCGGGCGGCCGCTTTCGCTGATCAGGCAGCCGCGGCGGCCAACTTTCAGCACGACCTCGCGCGCGCCCGTCTGGCGCAGGCTTGCGAACGCTCGAAAAGGATCGCGCGTGCCAGTGAGCGCAGCGGCTTCGTCGAGGCTAACCAGCAGAATATCCACGCGGCGGGCCATTTGCAAAATTTTCTGCGGAATGGATTTGCTTGGCTCCATACCGACGTCGAGCGAAACCCAGCCTCGGCGCGCCTGGATGGCTTTGATCAAATGTTTGGCGACTTGTGCCGGGCCGCGATCGAGAAAGCTATGGCCCGCAATATGCGCCGCGGCGGCGGCAGTGGTCCGTCCGGCTTTGCGGGGCGGCACTCGCAGGTGGGCGTTCGCGCCACGGCCGCCGAAAAACGTGCGCTCGCCGTCGGGCGTAACGTTGATGTAAAACATTCCGGTCATCGCGGCGCCGATTCGTTGCACGCAGCCAACGTCGACCTTATTTTCTTCGAGCACTTTGAGGACATAGTCACTGAAAATATCCTGCCCGACGCAGCCCACCAGTTGCGCCGCCGCACCCCAGCGCGCCAGTCCCAGCGCGCAATTGGCGCCGACTCCTCCGCAGCGAATCTCCAATTTTTGCGCGAGGCAATCTTCTCCGGGTTCGGGCCAGCCTTTCACCCGGCCCATGATGTCCACGTTGATGTCTCCGAGCACGAAGATGCTGGGCTGGCGGATTGATTTGCGGCGCATGGAATCGAAATGCTAGCACGGCGGAGAAAGTTCTTCGCGCCAACTTCGCTCCGCACCGCGTTTTGTGATAAGACCAAAAGGACTCGGAGGCTTTCTTGGATAACGCGCTTGTGATTCGCGAAGACGTCGCTGCCGCTTTGCAGGCTGGCCAGCCGGTCGTAGCGCTGGAATCCACGGTGATCGCACATGGCCTGCCGCGGCCGCAGAACCTGGAGACGGCGCGCGCAATGGAAGCGGCTGTGCGAGAAGAGGGCGTCATACCCGCAACGATTGCGATTCTGGACGGGCGTCTGGTGGCGGGGCTTTCCTCCGATCAGCTCGCAGCGTTTGCCGCAACCGACGGAATCGCTAAGGTCAGTCGCGCGGACCTCGCCGCTGTGCTGGCCACGCGCGTAAGCGGAGCCACAACTGTAGCCGCCACCATGCTGATCGCGGCGCGTGCCGGAATCCGCGTGTTCGCGACCGGCGGGATCGGCGGCGTCCATAGCGGAGCGGAGCTGAGCTTCGACATTTCGGCGGACTTGCCGGAGATCGCGCGCACACCCGTGGCCGTGGTTTGCGCCGGCGCGAAGGCTATTCTCGATCTTCCGCGCACGCTGGAGGTGCTTGAAACGCTTGGCGTGCCGGTCGCGGGCTATCGCACGAATAAGTTCCCCGCCTTCTACGTGGCGGACAGCGGCCTGCCTTTGCAGTCGCGCGTGGACACGCCCTCCGAAGCCGCTCGCCTGATGCAGCTGCATTGGCAGCTGGGATTGACGTCAGGAATTGTGTTCTGCCATCCGCCGCCGTCAGCCCGCGCGCTCGGGAAGCAGGAAGTAGACGCGTGGATCGCGCAGGCTT
The DNA here is from genome assembly GCA_963786205.1 of uncultured Acidobacteriota bacterium. Lineage (GTDB taxonomy): Bacteria > Acidobacteriota > Terriglobia > Acidiferrales > UBA7541 > Palsa-295. The sequence goes on along the minus strand of CAWAYG010000003.1, from coordinate 446,178 downwards.
TGCAGGCGGCCGCCGTTGCGGGGATTCGCGGGAAGGCTGTCACGCCGTATCTGCTGGATTATTTGGCGAAAGCGAGCGGAGGCAAGACTCTGGAAACGAATATTGCATTGCTGGTGAACAATGCGCGCGTGGCGGCGCAAATTGCCAAAGCTTACAGCGCGGCCCGTTCTGCGTGAGGCTGATGGGAGCTTACCGAGCCGCACCGGCGGCACCGACATTCACTGTGCGGCGGAACTTCTGCATGAGGTGCTCGCCGGATTTGACTGGCGGATACTTGGCGGATTCGCCGGGACCGACACACGTGGGTATGCACGAGATCTCCGCATCCCAATTCGGCTGGTGGAAAAACGCGATGGACTGGCGGCGTGTGGAACCGCGTTGGTCCAACGGAGGATTTACCACGCGATGCAGAGTGGATATCCAGCGGTCGTTGGTCCAGCGCGCCATTAAATCACCGATATTGATGATGAACGCATCCGGAACGATGGGCACCGGCTGCCATTGGCCGTTAGGGGCCTGAATCTCCAGCCCACCGGGAGCGGTTTCGGAAAGCAGGATCGTCAAACTTCCATAATCGCTGTGCGCACCCGCGCGCAATTGGCCCGGCTGCGGCGGCACCGGTTGCTGCGGATAATTTAGGGCACGCATCGCGCTGATGGGATTATCAATCACGCCAGCGAAAAAAACCTCGGACAGGCGCAGGGCGGCCGCAAACACTCGCATGATGCGGGCGGCGAGTTTGCCCATCGCCCCGTAATATGCCGACCAGGCCTCGCGAAAATTCGCGGGCTCTTTCGGCCAGAGATTCGCCGCAAAGCGAAAATCCGCGTCGGGCTCGTTGCCCGTATGTGGACGGTGGTCGAGCGGTCCGATGCTGAAGCTCTCCTTAATGTCCGGCGGTGTTTCTTCGCCCGCCGATTTGGCGAGCGCCTCAGCCTCGAGGGGAGAATAGCCGTAGGGATAACCCACGTACGGCATGCGCACTTCGAGCTTACGTTCCGCCGGCAAATCAAAGAACGCGCGCGATGCGTCCCAAGCTCCGGCAATGACTTCACGCGGTACCGCATGCCCGACGATGGCGAGAAAGCCCGTTTCGCGGCAGATTTCATCCACCTGGCGCCCAGCGCATTCATGGAGTCTGGAGCGCCAGTTTGGATAGCTGAGATATCAACGATTGGAAAGTCGCGCATTTCGCCACCTCTTTCGCGGCGGGAGCCGCTGGGAAATCGGCCGGTGGCAAGACGGTATCACGCTTGAATACTCTCCGCCAACCGCGCAACACTTCGCCGCGATAGCTGCCAAGCACGAATGAACCTGCGCGAGGAAATTTCGGTAGGGCAAATCGCGAGAGTGACTGTCTACGAGTTCTGGTTGAACTGATCGCGTTTCCGATAGGCGAGGTAAACAACGCCGGCGGTGATCAGTAGCGGCGGAAACATCAGAATAAGGATGCCGAGCTTCAGAGCGTGAATCGAACGCGGGCCGGAAGCAGCCGCGCTTTGATAGCACATCGCGCAGCTCTGCGCATAAAGAGTTGCGGGACTTGCAATGACGGCGAGCGCAGCCGCTACGCGCCCCAGGAATCCGGCAATTCCACGTTTCGTTCCGACCATGGCGGTAAAGCTCCCCTACAAACGCGTCACCCTCACGAATCATACTTCGCTTCGAACCGCCGCGCCACCGCTGTGCACCGGGAACGGCGAACTACTGAATCGGCACCCGCAAATTCAGCATGCGATAGGCATCGGGCCAGATGTGATTCAGCATGAACAGCACGAAGATTACCGCGGGCACGAGCGACCAAAACAGATTGGGCTTTTCGTATTTCAGGTGCATGAAATACAGCAGCGCGATTCCGGCTTCGATAAATGCCAGGATCAGCAACGCCGCCAGCAGTCGGTGGGTGGACAAATTCATCGACGTAAGAAAAGTTTCGATGCCGACGATGCACAGCAAGCCAACCCAGATGGCGATGTACTCCTTCATACCGGGTTCGTGATTCGTTTCCGTCACGGCAGCGCCTCCCTGTTTTTCAGCGGACCCGATTCAGCGGGCCACGTTCATCAGATACAGCAGTGGAAACACGAACATCCACACCAGGTCCACAAAGTGCCAGTACAGGCCGGTGGTTTCGACGTGTCCGGCGTCCAGCCAGTCAGTGTTATAGCCGATGGCGATCACAATCAGCGCGATGATTCCGGAAATCACGTGCATAAGATGCAGGCCGGTGATGCTGAAAAAAGTAGCGCCAAACTGCACCGATCCACCCAGCGGATTTTTGGACAGGCTCCATCCCTCATCGAACATGTGGAACCACTCGCGAAGGTGGAGGGCCGCAAAAACGATTCCCAGCACGACGGTGGCTCCCAGCCATTGCAGGCAGGTCGATTTGCGTCCTTGTTTCGCAGCAGCGTCAGCAGCCAGCATGGTCAAGCTGCTGCTGAGCAGCACAAACGTCATGATCAAGCCATTGACAATGTTCGGCGAAAAGTGAAACGGAGTGGACCAGTTCGGCGTTCCGATTCGCAAGTAGGCGTAACCGAAGAGGATCGCTCCAAAGGTGACCGCGTCTGAGATGATGAACAGCCACATTGTCAGTTTTTTCGACTGAACGGCGTAAGGCGAGGGCTCCAGCGCCGCCGCGTGCCCCGCATCTAATGTGATTTCCGATTCGCTCACAGCTCCTCCTCTAATTTCCAGCTACACGCGGATCGCGAGAAGCAATAGCAGGTATACCCACAGCAAATCCATGAAGTGCCAGTAAATCGAAAATGCGCTTAGCCCACTGGTCTCCCCGGCGCCGCCGCTGCGCACGAGCTTCCGCAGCACGTAAAACAGGCCCCCCATTCCGCCCAGCAGATGCACGGCGTGCAAAGCCGTGAAAACGTAGAAGAAGGAAGAACTCGGATTTGTCGCGAGGAACAGTCCCTGGGCCGCCAGATTCCGCCAAGCCAGGATCTGGCCGAGAACGAAAATCACTCCCAGGGCCGCGGTGAGGTACAACCAGTAGATCGCGTTGGCCAACAAATTCTGCGCGGACGCGGTTGCGTGCCGCGCGGCGTCCGGAATCGCGGCGATGCGCTGGCGCGACAGTTCCAGCGTCACGCTACTCCCGAGTAGAACCAGCGTATTCAGGTACAGCACGTGCGGCAACTGAAAGTGTTGCCAATCGGTGGATGAATCCTGCCGCACGATCATCGCGCTGGTGAACGCCGCAAAAGACATCCCGATGGCCGAAACAGCCACCCACATCCCAGTCTCGGATTTCTGGGCGTGCGAGCCCGACCCAGTCACATGTCCCGGACGAGGAGTAATTTCTGGCGGTCCGCCAGAGCCGTGATCGTCTAGGGCAATATCGGCGCCCGGAGGTAGGGTTGTAGTAGCCATCGTTGGTTGCCCTCGTTAACGCGTCGGAACCTTTTCAGGCGACGTCTGCATGATGTAGTCTTTGCCGTCGCTGCTCTCGACTCCGTATTCGTCCGGGCCGTTGTACACCACCATGTGCCGACCGCCAAAGTTGTCAAACGGAGGAGGTGAAGTGGTGGACCATTCGAGCGAAGTCGCCTCCCAGGGATTCTCGGAGGCGATGGGACCCTTGAAGCGGCTCCAGATCAAGTTAAACAAAAAGATCAGTTGCGCGGCGCCGGTCAGAAGCGCTGCCACCGTGATGAATCTGTGAACTGGTATGAGTGGTATCAGATAGTCGTCAGTGAACGCTGAGTACCGCCGCACGTTGCCCGCCAGTCCCAGATAATGCATCGGCATAAAGATGCAGTACACACCGATGAACGTAAGCCAGAAGTGCAATTTTCCCAGCCCTTCGTTCATCATCCGGCCGAACATCTTAGGGAACCAGAAGTACGTTCCCGCAAACACACCGAATATCGACGCTACCGCCATCACGAAGTGAAAGTGGGCCACCACGAAATAGGTGGCGTGCAGATAAATGTCAATGGAGGGCTGCGCCAGGAAGAAGCCGCTGATGCCTCCGCTGATAAACACGGAAATAAATCCCAGGCAAAAGAGCGAAGCCGCCGTGAAGCGCATCTTCGCTCCGTAAACCGAACAGATCAGCAAGAGAGTTAAGATTGTCATCGGAATGGTGATGAACAGGGTCGGGACGGAAAACAGGTTAGCGGAGAACGGGCTCATTCCGCTCACGAACATGTGATGTCCCCACACCATGTAGCTCAAAAAGCCGGTGGCCATCATGCAACCAATAGCGGCTCGCGGGCCAAGCAGCGGTTTACGCGTGAATACCGGGATGATGTGAGAGACGATTCCGATCGAAGGCAGAACGGCGATGTAGACCTCCGGGTGGCCAAAGAACCAGAAGAGGTGCTGCCACAACAGCGGGGAACCGCCGGAATGTGGTTGCAGCTTGTCGCTGAGCACCAATCCCGCGGGGATGAAGAAACTGGTTCCGGCGGTGCGATCCAAGATCAGAAGAATCGTGGCGGGAAGCAGAGCGGCAAAGGCCAGCAATGCGATCACGGCCGTTACGAACCAAGCCCATGTACTTAAAGGCATACGCGCCAACGACATTCCCTTGGTGCGCAGGTCCAGGGTGGTGGCGATAAAGTTGAGCGCGCCCAGAAGAGATGAAATGCAGAAGATTGCAATCGAGACGGCCCACAAGGTCTGGCCCAGCTTCATACCGGGACCCGCGTCGCCACCCACGGCGCTGAGCGGAGCATAGGAAGTCCATCCGGCAATTGGCGGCCCGTCAGTAATGAAAAATGCCGCCATCATGACGATGAAGGCCACGAATATGGTCCAGAAGGACATCATGTTGAATCGTGGAAAAGCCATGTCCTCCGCGCCGATTTGAATGGGCAGGAAGTAATTCCCGAATGCAGAGAAGGGGGCGTTAGTGAGCACGAAAAACACCATGATGGTGCCGTGCATGGTCATCAGCGAAAGGTAGTACTCCGGCGTCATCACCCCGGCCGGAGCGCCAACGGCCGAGAGTTTATCCAGCAGCGGAATTGGCCAGCTGGGCCAGCCTAGATGAATACGCATCAGCCAGGAGAGGCCCATCCCGACAAACACCGCGACGAGCGCAAGGTCGTAGTACTGCTTTCCGATCACCTTGTGATCGAGGCTGAAGATATGCTTGCGAATAAAGCTGGTCGGCGCCGTGTGCTGGTGCGCAGCGTGTGATGCGGATGTCTCATGCATATGTGGACCTCGAAGAGAGCAACTTAACCCCTCGCGTAAGAGGACGCGCGAACGAATTTTCTGCTCTACTTACTGCCCTTCTTGACCCTTCAACCACTGTTCGTAATCGGCTTCGGACATCACTTGCAGGTACGCCTTCATGTTGTAGTGGCCCAGCCCGCACAGCTGCGTGCACACGATTTCAAATTTGCCCGTTTGCGTAGCGGTGAAGTGCACGGGAATATCGATGCCGGGGACAAAGTCCTGTTGGATCCGCAGTTGCGGGACGTAGAAAGAGTGCCCTACGTCCTTGGAATGCAGGGTAAGCAGAATCGGGCGATTCACAGGTATCACCAGCGAACCCACCACCACGTCGTCGCGGGCCGCGACATCGTTTGCCGGATCCAAACCGAAGTAGTTGCCGCTGCCATCGTCAATCTTATCGGGATGCAGGCCGCCAAATTGACCGTCCGGGCCCGCGTAACGAAAATAAAATGCGAACTGCTCGGCCTGCACGTCAATATGCAAGGAATCCGCAGCGGCGGGCACCAGGTTGACGGCGGCCCAGGCCTTGGACCCCACGAAGGTGAGCGTCAGAATTTCGATGCCCACCAGAATGATCGCAGCCGCGACTAGAGGGTTGGCGCCACCGGGGAATATCTTGATCTTTCGCGCTGGATTCTTATCGCTGGACTGCCAGACGAAAAGACCCAGCAGCAACTGCCCGCCCAAGAACAGCAGCCCCGAGCCAGTCATCGTTTCTTCCAGTTGATGATCAATCGCCGCGCCAGTGGTGGAGATGTCCACCGGCATCCACCAAGTGTGCATCACGAAAAACGACACCGACAGGAGCGTGATCACGGTAACGACCACAGCAAACAGTTTGCCCATAATTTATTCGCCTCGATGCGCTGCGCTCAATTCCAACGAGCCTTCGCATAGCTGCACGCCTCCGTTGACGCAAGGAGTGCAGCCGCCTAAAACACTGACCTTCTCTCTCAGTATGGCGTTGCGGTGAACACAAAATTCGCAGTCGCGGCGCCGCCCCCAACCGTAACATCCTGCGTCTTTGTGCCGTACTGTTCCTGCCACGCGGTTACGGTGTACTTCCCTGCGGGCAGTCCCTTGATTTCGAAAGTGCCATCGGCTCCGGTGACTGCGTAGTGAGAGGTCTTCAGCACCACGAAGTAGCCGTGCATCCACGGATGAATATTGCACTTCACCGGGATGAATTCGGGCTTGTCCCATTTCGTATCAATCGGCGGCGAGCCGGGAGGCTGCGACTTGTTCCACTCCTGGTTCACTTTCGCGAGCGGGTGAATGTTGTGGGAAGTTTGATCGTCGTTATAAATCTGCAACTGCTGGCCCGCCAGCATCGGCAGGATGTGCGGCAAATACTCGCAACCTTTCTGGTCATAGCGCACACCCTGGGAAGGCGTCGTGGTGCCTTCATCGCCGGCGGAAATGTAAACCACCACCCATTGCAAGGTGTTTCCGGGCCCCGTGGCTACGTTCTCTGTGGTAATCGGAGTGGCATGTTGCTTGGCGCAGGATGGTTCCTTGGACATATCAATCGGCTTCATTTTCATCGGCGTTCCCGTGTACGTCACCTTGCCGGTGATGGACCCGGAACCCGCCGGTGGAGGCGTTGCGAAAACCATTAATGCGCTGCCCATCGCTACGGTTAGTGCTAGTGCCGCAAAAAATTTCATACGCATCGAATCAGTCCCTCCTTCTTATCTAGAATTACTGTGCGCCGCCCGCGGAATCCGGACCGATCGGTTTCAGATCCTTGCCGTGAGCGGCTTTGTAAGTTTGCCAGAGCGTCAACTCCGCGTTGTTCGGGAGCGCCACTTGCAGAGTTCGCAGGAAATGCACTAGGTCCCACGCGTCGTTCGGCTGGATTACGTCTGCAAAGGACGGCATGGGCAATCCATCGAGGCCGGTCATGAAGATCCGGTACAGATCGCGGTTCGAGTCGCCGCACATAAATCGCTCGCCCGTGGAAAAATTGAAGGGCAGGATGGGATTGCCCTTACTATCCGTCAGCGTAGAAGCCGATGGGCCATCCGCGTGACCTTCGGGGCCGTGGCACTTCCAGCATTCTAGCTTCTGGAACAGTTCCCGACCGTGCAGGATGCTTTCGATTGTTATAGCCGTCTCCGGTGGGATGTTTAACACCGCTCCTGGCTTTTCCTTGGCCCACCGCGGCGACCACGTCTTGATGAAGGCGACCAAATCGGCGCGCTGCTGCGGATTCAGAGGCCGCCACGAGGGCATGTTGGTAGTGACGAATCCGCGCGTGATGGCGTTATAGAGGTCCTCGTCCGTAGGCAGCGTGCCGGTAGGCGTCGAGCGGCACTTGAACGTAGCTTCGGTAAAGTCTCGCGGCTTGGGATCAATCCATTGCGCGTTCATTCCTTGGCCGTTGCCGTCGGGGCCGTGGCATCCGATGCAGAAGCGCCGGTACTGATGCTTGCCTTCTTCGGCGTGCCCGGTAATCCCATCAATATTGCTTGTCTCCGTCGCCACGCTGGGCGCGCCGAGCAAAGGATCAGGTGAATTCACATGCGATTGCCCCGTGCTAACCGTTGCGCCGGCCGTAAGCATAGCCATCGAGCCCAGCGCGAATGTCACCGCGAAGTTTTTTAGTGTCATTGCTGGTCTCTCCCTTAAAAGTCGAAATCGATGCCGAAATAAATGCTGCTGCTCCAGACGGCGTTGAACGGATTAGCAACGGTGCCGTCGCCGTCGCCGCTCAGCGGCACCTCACCAATCGTTCTTACGCGGGAATATTCGCCGTCGAGCGCCACGCCGCCGCGGCTGAACATGATTGGATACCACCGGTACCCGAACGAAAATGCAGTGATGTTGCCGTTGCTGCTGCTGCCGTTTCCGATGTTGCTGAACGCCTGCTGTCCTACGTTGATCTGCTCGAAGCGCGCCAAGGCTACGTTCTGCGGATTTAAGTAGTAGTGCGCTTCCAGAAATCCGCCGTAAAAAGTGGGAGCCTGCGCCCCCGTGGGGAGCGGCACATTCGAAGCCAAGCCAGTTCCCAGGTACGGATTGTCGTGCCCGTACATGAACAAGGGCAGGAGTTCCAGGTTCTTATACGACAAATCCGCGGCAAATCCGATGCGATAGAACGGCTTGTTATCGATGCCTACCAGCGGGGCGCCATTTAGGGTTTGGTAGCTGGTTGGCCGCTGGCCGATGTACGCGAACGCGCCGACACGCTCAAGACCAAAACCACTTTCTCCCGGCGGCCCGGGGGCATTAAAAGCCTGACTGAACGCCAAGTTCACATCATAGGTCCGGTTAGAGGGCGTACCCCCCGGCACCACGTCAGTAGTGAAGTTCACGCCTCCTTCGTTGCTGCTCAACACTGAGACGGAATAGCGCGTGTAGCTGTTCGCCGAGTGGCCGGCCAGTTCGACGCCGATTTGGTTGTCCCCGTAACCGAAGTTGTTGCTGTCGCCCGGAGGAGTGAAGTGATAAATCTGGTAGCTCCCGCCGTTTGCGGAAAGGAAGAGAAATCGCTTTTCCGAAATCAAGTTGTCGAGTTCAAATCGCCCGAACTTCACGTTCAGCCACGGAGAGTGCCACAGGTTATCGAAGCGAATGAAAGCGCTTTCGAAGTGCCATACCGCAGTCGAGTCTGAGGACGGAAGCAGCACGAAGGAAATGTTCTTGTAGATCGTCCCGGCCGACCACAGATCCATTCCGGAAAGGTCGAATCCGGATTGGGTAACGTTGCCGATTGCGGTTCCCGCTCCGCCGGGGCCGTCGAATACTTGATTGTTGGCCGTTTCGCGATGCCAAGCCGGTGTGATGCGGAACGATATCGGGAAGTAGGAGGGGTTCTGCCAAATCGGAGAGTCGCGGTCGTTCATCAATTGATAGCCGTTGTCGCGGAAGACTTGCCCGAAGTTATTCAGCTCCGGCCACGCGGTGTGACAAGCCGAACACGGCAGGCCATACTTGCGCGCGAACGCCGGAATCGCCATCACCTTGCCCGTTGGCAGAGCGCTGGCCGCGCGCGCATCGCAAAGCACGAGCGCCAGCACCAGAAACGCGCACGTCAAGATTGTCTTCCACCGCGACCATTTCATATTCATTAGATTCGCACCCTCACGAAACTTCGTTGACATACACCCTCCTGTTGCAGTTGGCGGGATAGCTTCGATGTGACGGGCAACTGTGCTGCGTAGGGCAGTGGGAGCGACTCGCGCGCTGAGCCAGCTGGTGCAATGAAGGCCGAGCTGATCGTTATATGCGCGCATTCCAGGAACCTGGCATTCCCCTCGTCGCGGTCGCCTTAACGCCGCAGACACCCCAAACGCCCAGGAAATTACTCCGGGCGAATTAAGAATGCAAGATAAAAATTAACAAAACTTAACAATTTGTTCTCCACCTCTCTTTTAGTGTATTTTGCTTTCTGCCCGGTTCGGCCTTCCGGTACGCTGGTCAGCCGAAGCCCGGTCGACAGTTTGATGATCGGGCACCGGCGCTGGTGTCATGCTCGCTGCGAATACGGGTGGGGTAACGGGGGAAAAGGGTGGATTGTAGGCTTCAGCGCAACGTAAAAGCGGCACGGATTTGGGACCTATCCGGGGAAGACCCTGTCCTTCGGTGGACGTTGGGTGGCTGCATTCGATCAACTTACGCGCTATTCTGCAGTGGTTTCGTGCTTTTTGCGCTCGTGGGAGTTCTCAGCGCGCCCGCAAAGGGGCTCCCTGCTGCGTTGCCTAGGTCTGCCCAGAAAACATCAGACGTGCCGGAAGGCTTCGCGATTGACCTAAAGGCCTCGGAAGCCGACGTTCTGAAGGCCGTGGAACTGGTGACGCAAGACACGATCCTTCACGGCACGCAGGTCTATTCCCGGGAAGACGAATTGACCGAGGCAGAGGCTGCTACCGGCTCTGTGTACTACGGGCCGTGGACGGGGCCCGGTCATGCGTTCTACAAAGTGCGCAAACAGGCTCTCTCGCCGCAGCATTTCAAGAACAGCACGGACGTTGGAATCATCACCGTGCGCTACATCGTGCTCGGAGTCGCACCCAATCGCACCCATTTGCAAATTGACGCGGTTTTCGTAGAAGACGGATCGAAGCGCGTCCACCCATCGGACACCACGGTTGAAACCAGCGAATTCGCGGAGATTCAAAGCCACATCGTGCGCATCCAGCGTGAGGAACGGCAGACCGCGGACTTGCTGCAGCGCCGGCAGCTTCAACTCGCCGCGCAATCCAACGTAAAAGAGCGCAACGCAGAGGCAGTAAAGCTCAAAGACGCAGAAAACTCCGTACAGAGCCTGGAATTGCGGCTGCACGAGCTGCAGCACCAAGCCGAATTGCGCGTTAAAGCTCAGGCCAATTTGAAATCGGCTCCCTTCCAGCATGCCGCGACACTGCAATCCGTGCCCGCGAATTCAGACGTACTCATTGAGATCATCACGCCCTACTGGTACGGAGTCGAAACCGTGGACGGACATCGCGGATGGCTGCGACACGACCAGGTGGAACCCCTACCGTGAAGAAAACCCTTCGGCCCGCGTTCCAATTCGCAACTCTGTTGCTGGCATTGGCATCCCTAGCCGCGCACATCAGTGCGCAGGCGGTTCCTGCAGTTCCCTACGAACGCACGTTCATCAGTCCTGCTGCAGATGTTGAGCGCGTCGTGCGCAATCTACGCCCTAGTTCCAGCGGACGCCTGCCCACGGTGGATGGCTTTGCGGAGGCGGGCGACCTGCCGATCGACCACTTCGAACGCGGCTACTATGAGTGCACATTTCAGGTTGTCGCCACGCCTACAGGCGGCGCCGCCGTCCGCGCCACCGCCAAGATCACGGCTTGGTACAACGATCCCACGCCCGGGCGCTCCGGTTATCACGTGCTCGTCTCGAACGGTCACATCGAGAACGATTTTCTGGACCAGATCCAAGAGGCTTTGGGCCCCAATTCCGTCCCGAAGCCAGCCGGGTCGCCCACAGCTGTACCGGCGGCTAAATCCAGCACTCCTTCTTCGCCCCCAGTCAGTAGCGGAGGCTTGCGGCCGCAGACCAGGCTCGATGCCGCTGCTTCAGATCTGGGTGAATCGTCGTCAAACAAGAGCGGCGTAGCTGGGGATTTTTCAAGTGCCCCGCGCGCCCCGGCGGAACCTGCCGCGCCCCCTCCGCCATCGGGTCCCGACCTCGAGACATTGAAGCTGCAGCGGGCAGCGGTGGAGAAGCGGGGGCAGGAACTTTCAGCTGATATTAAGAATTTTGAAGACATTCTTCACAATCAGGTGCGGCCAGCGGATCTTGCAACCGTGAAGAAGGCTGGTACGCACATCTTCTCCAAACCCGCGGAAGGCGCTACGGTGCTATTTTCCGCGGATGCCGAAGATGAATTCCAAGTCCTCGAAATGGAGGGCGCCTGGGTGCACGTGCAGATCTCCGGCTCCTCGCGGGGTTGGATTCGCCGCGCGCAGCTAGATTTACCTGCGGAATTTAAGGACAGTGCCGCTGAGACCGCCGACCCGGCACCAGCCGCCGCGACGCTTTTCAACATCAGCAAGGACGAGACCACCACCTTCGGCGGCAAGTGGCCGCCGCTGGCCAGCAAGAAAGTTCGCGTGATCTGGCTCGAGCCGGCTTCGCCCACGGCCACTTCGACCGCCAGGGAAAAACTCACGTTTGCCAGAGCGCTCTTCGAAAAAACGTATCGCGAACTAAAGTCTTCGTCGGCTGCGCTGGATGGCGTGGTGATCGTATTCGATTCAGCCGATGGCGGGCAAATCGCGGCCACTATCTCTAGCCTGAAGCAGCTTGCGGACGGCGCGATATCCGAAACCGTATTCTGGAAGCAGTGCTCGCTCGATCCGCCAGAATCGTTCCAATCTTCAGCGAAGCCGTAGCAACGCCCCGATTCGTTGTATAACCATCACGAGGAGATCCAATGAAATATCGCAAGCTGGGGCGCACGGGTTTCGATGTGAGCGACATCGCCCATGGACTGTGGGGCATGAGCGGCTGGAGCGGTTCCGAGGATCAGGAATCGCTGCAGGCCATGCAATTGGCGATTGACCAGGGCTGCAATTTCTTCGATACCGCATGGGCCTACGGAGAAGGCAAGAGCGACGGCCTGCTCGGTAAAATACTTGCAAGCAACAAAGGTAAACGGCTCTATGCCGCCTCGAAAATTCCGCCGCTGAATGGCCGCTGGCCTGCTACGCCGGAATACAAATATCGCGACGTCTTCCCGGCGGCGCATGTGCTGAGCTACGCCCGGAAAATACTGGAAAAACTCGGAACTGAGTCGATTGACATCCTGCAGTTCCACGTGTGGGACGACAGCTGGGCCGACGAGCCGGAATTTCGCGAAACCGTCGAGAAGTTGAAGAGCGAAAAGCTGATTCGTTTTTTTGGTCTGAGCCTGAATCGCTGGCAGCCCGAAAATGGAATCGCGGCGCTGCGCACCGGCCTGGTGGACGCGGTGCAAGTGATCTACAACATTTTCGACCAATCGCCGGAGGACAAGCTCTTTCCAGTTTGTCGTGAATTGAATGTCGGCGTGATCGCGCGCGTTCCACTGGACGAGGGAAGCTTGGGCGGAAAAATGACGCACGAGACGAAGTTCCCAGCGAACGACTGGCGCGCGAAATATTTTGGCCCAGCAAACCTCACGAAAACTCTGGCGCGCGTGGACGAATTGAAGAAAATCGTGCCCGCTGGCATGACTCTGCCCGAGATGTCGCTGCGTTTCATCCTCTCCAATCCTGACGTCGGCACTACGATCATCGGGATGCGAAAGCTCGCGCACGTGAAAGAGAACCTCGCTGTGAGCGATGCAGGGCCGCTCGATAAGGCTCTGCTGCAAAGGCTGAAAGCGCATCGCTGGGACCGCGTCCCGCAGGGCTGGTCGGACTGACCTCGAGCACGCCAGCCGCTGCGCACCGCAATTTCAGCACGCGTACCCAATCCGCCGGGGACCGCCTCTGCGAATATGGCATAATAATTCAAGCGAAATCAGGCGCTCGAGCTTGACGGCAGCCTGATCTCCGGCACCAGTGACAACACGCACAAAAATTCGCAAAAAACTGCTCGCGGCGCACCGCAAACTGCGCGAGTTGCGCATGCTAGCGAAGGGCCTCGTCTCTGCGCGCCATCCCGTGCTGGTGCACATCATTCCCATACGGCGCTGCAATCTCGCCTGCACCTACTGCAACGAGTTTGACGATTTCTCGAAGCCCGTGCCGCTGGAAGAAATGTTCCAGCGCATTGATCGCCTGGGCAAGATGGGCACCTCCGTCATTACGATTAGCGGCGGCGAACCACTGCTGCATCCCGAGCTGGACGCGATCATCGCGCGCATCCGCAAGAACGGCATCATGGCCGGGCTGATCACCAACGGCTATCTGCTCGTCGCCGATCGCATCAAAGCGCTGAATCGCGCAGGGCTGGAGTATCTACAGATCAGCATAGACAACGTGAACCCCGACGATGTTTCCATGAAGAGCCTGAAGGTCCTCGACCAAAAACTGAAGCTGCTCGCGGAGCACGCCGAATTTCAGATCAACATTAATTCCGTGCTCGGCGGAGGCGTCGCAAATTCCGAGGATGCCTTGACCGTGGCACACCGCGCCGTCGAGCTGGGATTCACTTCCACCGTCGGGATTCTGCACGATCATAACGGCCAGCTGCAGCCGCTCGGCCCGCGCGAGCAGGAGATATTCGAAGAGATCATGTCGCTCGGCAAGCAGTCCTTCACCCGCATCAATCAATTCCAGCACAACATCGCCAAGGGCCTGGAGAACAACTGGCGCTGTCGCGCCGGCTCGCGCTACCTCTACATTTGCGAGGACGGCCTGGTGCACTATTGCTCGCAACAACGCGGTTATCCCGGCGTTCCACTGGCGCAGTACACCGACGAGCAGCGTCACCGCGAATTTCTCACCAAGAAAGGTTGCGCCCCGCGTTGCACCGTCTCCTGCGTGCATCAAACCTCAGCGATGGATTTCTGGCGCGCTCCGCAAACCTTTGAACCCGGCGCCACGCCTCCGGTGACCGCGGCGGAAAGCCTGGTGCGGCTGACAGGCCCATCGAATCGTCCGTCGTAGTTTTGCCGCGCGTCCGCAAGTCCTGAAAATCCAGCCGTCGCTCCCCCGTTTCTCTTTCGCAGCGCCGCCCGCTAATTGGGTGGGCAATTCCTATCGAACCGATTAGAGTTTGCTATTACAAAGAGTTACGCGTGAGCGTAGAAATTGCTCATCTGTTCTTTTGCTGCTCCGCGGGGTCCGGAGCGGATCCACGTTTTTTTCGTGCAGACGCGGAGACGCGGCTGAAAGTCAGGCAAAAACTTCGGGGTTCCTTGGGAGTGTGACGATGAGCGTGCGCAAATTTATGGTTTGGATGTTGCTGCTTTGTACTATGGTCGTGGCTCTTCCCACACGCAGTTCCGCGCAGGTGAACACCGTGAATCTTTCCGGCACGGTTCTGGATCCTCAAAATCTCGCGGTGAAGGACGCGAAACTCACACTGCAAAATCCGGCCAAGGGTATCGAACGCACCGCCTCCAGCGACGCCAATGGCAGATACGAATTCGTCGGCTTGCCGCCCGGAACCTACACGCTCACCGTCGAAGCGCCCGGCTTCGCGATCTTGACCGACACATCCTTCACTCTAACGCTCGGGCAAGTCGCCGAATACAGTCCTCAGCTGCAATTGAAGACCACAGCGGCTTCCGTAAACGTTTCAGCTGCGCCGGACCTGGTGGAAACCAGCAAGACGGACGTTTCCATGACCGTCTCGCAAAATCAGATCGACAATCTGCCGATCAATGGACGGAATTACATCAACTTCACGCTGCTGGATTCGCGCGCCGCGCGCGACAACACGCCTTCGATCGGCGCCGCGCCCAACACCGGCTTGAACCTGGGCGGCCAGCGCGGCCGTTCCAACGAAATCTCCGTGGATGGCGCCGATGCCGTCGATAGTTCGGTGAACGGAGTGCGCGCCACGGTATCGCAGGAAGGCGTGCAGGAATTTCAGGTGATCACCAGCAGCTATATGCCGGAATATGGGCGGGCGATGGGCGGCGTCGTCAACATCGTCACCAAGTCAGGCTCGAACGAAGTTCACGGCAATGCGTTTGGCTTCCTGCGCAACGGCGCCATCCAGGCGCAGAATCCGTTTTCAGTGACGGCGTCTTGCAATCCCACGACGTTCGAGTGCGGCATCACGCCGGTGAAGCAATCCTACACGCGCGTGCAGACGGGCCTGACGCTCGGCGGCCCCATCCAGAAGGACAAAACTTTTTTCTTCTTCAGCTACGAACTCACGCGCCGCGAAGAAACCGGCTTCACCGCGATTGGTCAGGACAACTTCGGATTCATTAATTCCAATATTCTGCCTCCTAACGCGGGGCCGTGTCCGCTGCCCGCGTATCTGGTGACGCCCACTCAGCAAGCCTTTGTTGCGGCTGCGGGACCTGCGGGGATTCCCTATCTTTGCGCAGCGGCGGCGAGTTCGTTCACGGCTATCTTTGGCAACACACCGTTTTATCCAGGTTCAACATTTCCCAGCACCAGCGCGCCGGTGCCGGCATCGTTCACGGGATTGCTTTCCACCATCGGAAACTTCCCTACTTCGGAAAAAGGCAGCATCTACTCTCTGCGCATTGACCACATCTGGAATTCGAGGAACAGCACCTTTGTGCGCGCGATGGTTTCACCGGACAGCGTGGACGGCATCCAGGTGAACGCGCAAAACCAAACGTTCGGCCAGAACTCCGGGAATCGCACTTCGTCGCAGCAGACGCATGATTGGGCGGTGATCGCGCAGCACACCACTACCATCAGCAGCAATCTCTTCAATGAACTTCACTTCCAGTTTGCGCGCCGTAGCCTCTTTTACGGATTCTCGGATCTTCCCGGAGGCTCTGATCCCGCCGTCAATATCGCCGGCGCGGCGTACATCGGGCGCGAACCTTTCTCCACCGAAGATCGCCTGGAAAAACGCTATCAGCTCACCGACAATCTGACCTGGATCAAAGGAAAGCATTCACTGAAGTTCGGCGTGGACTTCAACTTCATTCAACTGCAATCGCCTTCCTCCCAGATTTTCACGCTGAATTACGGCGGCGTTTATGATTTCGGCAGCGTTTCGATCGCAGCGGGCGCTCCCAGCTTGACTCCTGTACAGGCCTACGGCTTCGGCACTCCCACGATTTTCTTTCAGGGGATCGGCCAATCGGACAGCCCGTTCAACAACAAATTGCTGGGCGTTTTCGTGCAGGACAGCTGGAAAATAAACCAGCGGCTCACGCTGAATTACGGCGTGCGCTACGACATCGGCTGGCAGCCCACCTTTCCCGCGGCCACCGCTTCGAACGCAGCGGCGGAGGCGGCGTTCGGAGTCCAGGAAGGCGTCCCGATCGACTCCAACAACGTTTCCCCTCGCATCGGAATTGCCTGGGATCCCTTTGGCGACGGCAAGACCGTTATTCGCGCCGGCTACGGCTTTTTCTACGACAATCCAGCGCTTGCGCTCACTTTTCTTGCCACCGCGGAAGACGGCGCGCGTTCTGCGCTGCTGCAATTCCCCGGCGGTACGCCCGATGGTTCGTTGAACGCCGCTTCAATTTTTCAGGGAATACTAAACGTGCCGGACATGGGCTGCTCCACGGCCACGCCGAACATGTGCTATCAGGCCAATCAGCAACGCTTCAACGCGTTTCAGCCCAATTCCCTTTTCATCAATCGAAATTATTTGACGGTGCCGAACCCCGAAGTGCCGGGGGCGCTGGGCTATCCGCTGGTAGGGATTCCCTACACGATTCCGATCAAGAATAATTTTCAATACGCGCTGGCGCAACAAGCAAACCTTTCGATCGAACACGAGCTTTCGCGCGACTGGAAAGTGAGCGCTGGTTACAACTACACGCACGGCACCCATCTGGATCGCACCATCAATATTAACGTCACCAATCCAGCGATTCTCGATTCCAACGCTACCAATGCCATCGAGGCCGGGTTGATCACGCCAGGAACAAATCCTCTTACGGTGCAGGTTCCCGCGAACGGAGGCGTGCCGGGCTGCGTGAATACCGGCACTGGCAGCGTTCTGGTCGAAGCGCCCGGCGTCTTCGGCATCGGCTCTTCTGCACCCGGATGTGGCACGCCCATCGGAGCGATCGGCACGGCTGCCGCATTTAATTTCTTCCGCCCCTCGGGTCCGAATCCATCGTTCGCAGGGCTGGTCGGGGGTTACTCAAATTTGCTTGCGCTGGCGGCTGCGGGCGGATTTCCCACGGGCTTCGCGGGAGTGCAGGTTCCCTGGAGTGATGTGAACCCGCAAACATCCACCGGCAACTCTCTTTACAACGGTTTCACGCTGACGGTGACGAAGCGTTTTTCGCACGGCTTCGAAATGGTTTCCGGCTGGACGTATTCGCACACGATTGACGATTCCACTGATCTTTCCACGCTGCTGAATCCGCAGGATAACAGCAATCCGAATGGCGAGCGCGGCAACTCTGACTTCGATCAACGCCATCGCTGGATCACCAGCGCGGTGTATCAGACACCCTTCCGCCAGAGTGATTCCGCGATATGGAAAAAAATACTCGCGAACTTTACTGTGTCGCCGGTGATCGAAGTGGCGTCGGGCCGGCCTTACAACGTCCTGCTTGGTTACGATACGAACCTTGACTTCGGTTCTTCCACCGGCCGGCCGTCCGTACTTCCTGCCGGCGCCACGGTTCCGGCGGGATTCCCGGGCGCGACCACTTCGCCTTTCATCCACAATGCCGAGTTCATCATTCCCACGAATTGCTTTGGCAGCGACGGTTCCGTGATTCCTCCCAGCGCCACCGTTCCAGTGCCGCCCACGGGCTGCACGGGAGATCTTGGCCGCAACGCTTTCGATCAGCCGGGTTTCTTCCAGATTGATTTGCGCATCGCCAGGGAAATCCCGATAACGGAGCGCGTAAATCTGCAGGTGATCGCCGACGGTTTCAACATGCTGAATCACTTCAACGTCAGCGGCGTGAACCCGGTCTGCGATTCCACCGCGGGCGCGGCTAATTGCGCCGCGGGCCAGCCGACATCGGCCTACGATCCGCGAACCTTCCAATTCGCGCTGAAGCTCAACTTCTAGACGCTCGGCGGTTTTCTGCTCGGCTTGCGGAGCATGTCCCGCGAGATTTTTGATCGCTCGCAGCGCGATTGCGCTATTCCTACTTCACCCGAAATTTTGCGCTGCAAGCGCGTTCGCGCTAAAGTGTTTGCAAGCGCGCAGCAAGCGCGTTCACAGCAACGGGAAGAATATTGATGAACCCCATCGTGTGGTTGATCCTGGGCTTGGTTGCAATCGGCGTCGTCGCGTCGATCCTGTGGTCCGCGGCGCGGCGTTCGGACGCGCAACTTTCCGCAGTCCGTCAGGAAATGCAGAATTCGCTCGCCACGCAGGGCCAATCCGTCAACGCGCAAATCAATCACCTGATGCAATCGGTCACGACGCAGCTCGGCCAGGTGCGCCAGGAACTGCAGACCGGCGTTGCATCCTCCGGCAAGCTCGCCAGCGACGCGCAAATTGCCATGGCGCAGCAGCTGCAATCCTCGAACGAGACGATTCGCAAAATCAGCATGCAGATTGCGGAAGTGCAGCAGGCGGGAAATGCGATGTCGCAATCCGCGCAGACGCTGCAAAATGTTCTGGGCGGCGCGAAAACGCGCGGCGTGCTCGGCGAAGTTGTGCTGGAACGCCTGCTGCAGGATGCCTTGCCACGCAGCGCCTACGAGACGCAATACCGCTTCGATACCACCGGCGCGATCGTGGATGCGATCGTGCGCAGCGGCGACCGCATTCTTTCCGTGGACTCGAAATTCCCTCTGGACGCGTACCGCAGACTTTTCGACGCCGGCGAATCCGCACGGCGCGAATTTGCGCTGGCCGTTCGCAAGCATGCTGATTCCATCGCGGAGAAATATATTCTGCCGGACGAGCACACTTTCGATTACGCGCTGATGTTCGTGCCGTCCGAGGGCGTCTATTACGAGCTGCTGATGACGGAAGACTCAAAATACGGCCAAATTGACGAATATTGCCGCGCCAAACGCGTGTTCCCCGTTTCGCCAAACACTTTTTACGCCTGCCTCAGCGCCATCGCCATCAGCCTCCAAGGACAGAAGATCGAGGAAAACGCGCGGCATTTGCTCGTTGGAATGGGTGGCTTGAAAAAACAGTTCGAAGCTTTCGCCGAAGTTTACGATCGGCTCGGCACGCATCTTCGCCACGCGCAGCAGAGTTACGAAGACGCCGACAGCCGCCTAAGCCGCGCACGCAATGCGCTGGAACAAATGGCGCAGGGCGCGCTGCCCGAAGCGCAAGCGCCACCGAAAATCCTCAGCGCCACAAACGAAAAATAGTCGTCATCATCAAGCGCGAAGTGCGGCAAGGGGCCTATAGCCCCTCAAGCACACTCTCGCCGTGCACCCCTAAAAATCTTGGCGACTCCTACTGCAACGCCGCGGCCGCGCATTCCAGCAGCGTGCGAAAATCTCCCGTCATCGTGGTGGAAAGAATCTCCTCGGCGTCATGCCACACTTTTTGTGTGTCGCCGGGATGATGCGTGAGCCGGTCCGTCAGATTTTTCACCACATGCTGCAGCTCTTTGGGGGCGATCGCTTCCGCGGCGGTGAGATAGCGCCGCGCCACTGCCGCATCGGGCGCGGCAAGAATTCGCCCGTGAAACGAAAAATCTCCCGTGGCTACGGCTTGCACTTCAATCTCGGCGGAATTCTGGGGCCCTCCGGACGTCAGCACTTCCTGCCGGTCGCCGCGCAAGAATCGCAGCACGCCCGGAGTTTGATTTTCCACCCACACGCGCAACGCCTGGTCCGTTCCCTGCACGTGCAAGGCGAGCTTGCTGCGCTTTTCCGGCACCAACGGCGGCAAGGGAGGATCAAAATGCAAACTGGCCAGCGTCGTCGTCGCGGTCCACTGCGCGTCTGGCGTTTCAATCAATATTTTCGCGGGACCGGGAAGCGCGCGCGGGCTCGCCAGCAGCACGATGCACTCCGGCGAAGACGCCAACACAAATGCGCGCTCGCTATTGATCGTCGCGCGATTCGCATCCACGTCGCCGCGAAAACCTCCTCCGCAAACGGAGAAACGATCTAGCTGTGACACCACTGGCGCGACGCTCGCGGCCCGATCGCCCATGCCTGTCCTTGGCGAATCGATCAGCGCTGCTGCTGAATTGCCGGCGGCGCTCGCAATCAACACCGTCGCATTCGTCGGGGCGGTGAAGAACGCACGCCCCGTTTTGTCCGTTTTCACGCGCTCACCTGTTCCAACGTCCACCGTAATTCCGTCCGCCAGGCGTCCATCCACGCCGAGAACCGCAAGCGTCGCCGGTTGCCCTGCGACCAACCGGGCAGGCAGCACGATTGAAACTGTCCATGTGGTAGCGGCAGTGGATTGAGCGCGCGGCGCCGGGCCGCAAGCTAATACCAAGCAAGCGCCGGCGATGAACGGGCAAACGCCGCGTAAAATAAACGCAAGCGTCCATGCACGCGGCGTCGCTCTGGCGAACCATCCGGAAGAAGATCGCATGTCGCGCATTATTTGGGCGGTCGAGGCATGACGCGCTCGTACACCCTGGATTCGCGGAACAACCTGAACAACTCTGAATCAATTTCGTTGGCCCGCACGCATTCGTCCAGGATGCTCAGGGCGCGCTCGGCGGGAACCGCGCGTTTGTAGGGCCGGTCGGAAGCCGTGAGCGCGTCGAAAATATCGCAGATCGTCATCATCTTGGCGGGCAGTGGAATCTGATCGCCGTGCAGCTTGTAAGGATAGCCAAGGCCATTCAGTTTTTCGTGGTGCGCGCGCGCGATTTCCGGCACGCCGCGTAATTCTTTCGTCCACGGAATCTGGCTGAGGAAATTAAAAGTGTGCACCACATGCGATTCAATCTGCTGTCGCTCGGAAGCGTCCAGACTTCCTTTGGGTATGGAAAGCAGCCGCATTTCATCGGCATTGATGTAAGGCAGCTCGCTACCCCTGCTGTCCAGGAAAAATTGCTGCGCGATTTCGCTCAGCTTGCGGAACTGTCCCTGCTCCATTAGCGTCGGCTCGTTCGCATCCAGGATGAACCGCAAATAATCCTGAATGCGCTCCAGGCGCTGCTCGAAATCCTCGCTGAGCCGCGCGATTTCGCCCAGCGCGTCTCCGCGGTCGCGCTCCAGAAACGTCTGCAGCTTGCGGCGCACCATGCTTGCTTCCACTTCCTTGCGAATGTAATCGAAGCGCTGCTTCACGAGTTCCATTTGCAGTGGGTACAGCTTTTTCGCCTTCACCAGTACTTCTTCGCGCACGCCTACTTTTCCGAAATCGTGCAGCAGCGCGGCATAGCGAATTTCCTTCATCTGTTCGTGATCGAAACGGCTGTCGCGGTAGGGGCCCGTGGAAACCTGGTCTACAACTTCAGCCAGGCCCTGGGTGTAAGCGGCCACGCGCAGCGAATGTCCAGACGTTGTGGGATCGCGCTGCTCGATCGCCGTCACCGCGGCTTTCACGAAGCCTTCGAACAATGTTTGAATATCGTTGTAAAGCTTGCGATTTTCGTAAGCCACGGCCGCCTGCGACGCCAGCGACAAAGCCAACCGCACCGATCGCTCGTGGAACGGAAGCACGTGCCGTGCCACGTCCGTTTCGTTGTGCAAACGCGCCGCCGGATCATTTTTCGCATTGATCAGCTGCAGCACGCCCAGCACTTCGCCCTTCGCGTTGCGCATCGGCAGCGTGAGCAGCGACTTCGTGCGGTAACCCGACTCGCGATCGTAATGATCGTTGAAGTGGAACGGCATTTTCGCTGGGAGGTGATACGCGTCCGCGAAATTTACCACCTCGCCGCGCAGCGCCGTGTAGCCCGCCATGGAATCTTCCGCAATCGGCAGCGCAAATTCCTTGAACGGAAACACCAGGCTGTCGTTCTGCGTCAGCATGAATCGCAAATGCCGGCCGCCCTCGCCTTCATCCTCAATCATGTAAAGTGAGCCGGCGTCCGCCCGCGTGATTTCCCGGGCCTTGGCGAGAATCAGATTGAGCAACTCGCGAATGTCGCGCTGCGAGGAGAGAGCCATCCCGATTTCATTGAGCTGCTCGCGCTCGCGTTCGGCGTTTTCCAGCTCCTCGCGCGCGGCGCGTTCGCGTGCGATGAGCTCGAGATTTTCGAACGCTATGCCGAGCGTCTTTTCCAATTCCTCGCCGGAAGCGGTGGAAGAAACGAACGCGAAAACGGACGCCGCTGCCTTTGCACCGTGTGATGCGGAGGTCTTCACGGTGCCCAAGCCAGTCGCAGGCACCACGCCGATCACGCGGTAATTGCTGCCGGAACCGTTCCATGAAGCGGGCAGCACAGGCGCGCCATCGCGCATATCGGCGAGCACCACGCCGTAATTTGGCGCATCATCTTGCTCGCGTCTTCCTCCCGTATCGCTCTGCTTGTTCGCGGTGAGGCTGCGCAATTCATAGTTCTGCCGCAAGGGTGCGACGAGTCTCTCCGCCGTCGAGCCTTCCATGAACCAAATTTCT
Organism: uncultured Acidobacteriota bacterium; assembly: GCA_963786205.1. Taxonomy (GTDB): domain Bacteria; phylum Acidobacteriota; class Terriglobia; order Acidiferrales; family UBA7541; genus Palsa-295. Next base: position 423,434 of record CAWAYG010000003.1, on the reverse strand, counting down.
CTCTTTTCGCTCATAAACACTTGCGTGCCGCGCCCGCGCCCCCGCGTGTCCCGGCGTATTGAAGTATAGCGGAAGCAACCAGAGCGGCACAGACAGCCGATTCTATATCCTTTTTGTTCGCGAGGGGCGGGTGTCGTGCGTGCGGCACATCCGTCGGCCTCGCGTCTTGAATCAGACGCAGGCGTTTGTTAGCCTTGCGCGGATTTCAATTTCCATCCCGATAAGCGCGGCGCACTGCATTCGCGGCAAATATGGCCCAACCCACAACCATAATCAACCGCACTGCGGGATTGCTTCGTGAATGGTGGGCCCACAGGGGCTCATTCGCGATCAGCCTCCTGTGCACGCTATTTGCGCTCGCGACTTATTACGTCACGTTCATCGGCGAACGGCCCATGCCGGTCGCCGATTTCGTCAACCGCATGGAATTATCCACCCTCGACACGCGCTACGAGTTCCGCGGCAGGATGCGCACCGATCCGCACATCATCATTGTGGACGTGGACCAGGAATCGCAGGAACAGCTAGGCCGCTGGCCATTTCCGCGTATTCATTTCGCGCACTTGCTGGACGCGCTGCGCGAAGATGGCGCGCGCGTGGTCGCTTTCGATATGACTTTCAGCAAGCCCGACGAAACGGTGTTGCCGCTTCAGGAACTATCCGGCGATCTGGCGGCGCAGCAAAAAAAAGGCCGCGCCGTCAGCTCCGCGGTGCTCTCGACAATCGAAAACAAGGAAAAACAATACAACTACGATCAGCAAGTGGCCGAGGCCATCCAGCGATTCGGTAACGTCGTCCTGGGCAGTTATTTTCTTTACACCAAGGCGGACCTCGCCGGAGTTTCCAGCCAGTCGCTCGATGAATACGCCAACCAGATTGCTTATTTTCCTTTTCCGCAAGTACGGCCGCTGCCCTCCGCCAACGGCGAAACCGACCGTGTTAAAACGATCCAGAGATACGAAGATCTGGGTTATTTGCCGCGCGGCGCGGAAGCCAATGCCGCGATTTTCACCGAAGCAGTCGCGGCAAAAAAAGGTGTGGGCTTCTTCAACGTGTTTCTGGATGCTGACTCGGTAGTGCGCCACGTGCCGCTCGCGATTCCCTATGGCCGCGACCCGGATCGCGCCAACTGGGATTTTTATGCGTCGCTGGAAGTTCAGGCAGTGCGTTTGTATCTCGGCCTCAGCGACGAACAAGTCGCCCTCACCTACGGCGGCAGCGGGATCGTCGGCGTGGAATTCGGCAAGCAAATCTTCGCGCGCACGGACGACATCAGCCGGCTGCTGGTGAATTATCGCGGCCCGGTGCGCACGTATCCTTACGTTTCGTTCGCCAATGCGGCGCTGAAGAAATTTCCCCCTGGCACATTTAAGGACAAGATCGTCCTGGTCGGCGCATCAGCCACGGGAATCGGCGATTTGCGCGCCACTCCGTTTGGTGGAATTGATTTTCCGGGTACGGAGATTCACGCCAACGTGATCGACAATATTTTGAATCAGCAGTTCATCGTGAAGGGCGGCATGCAAGCGCTCACCGATGTGGGGTTTATTCTGTTGTTCGGAATTCCGCTGGGAATCTGGCTGGCGATGGTTCAGCCGCGCTGGATGATTCTGGGCCTCGCGTTCCTTTTTCCGTTCGCTGGAATTGTGTATTGGGCCTTTCTTCATGGTTGGTGGCTTAATTTCATCGTTCCCGCCGTCTTCGTGCTGATCCCCAACGTCAGCCTGGTGGCGCTCTACCGCGTGCTCATCGAAGAGCAGGAAAAACGCAAAGTGCGTGGCGCGTTCCAGCAGTACGTCAGCCCGGAAGTGATTCGCCGCTTGCTTAGCGATCCCGAGCGCGTGAAGCCGCGCAAGACGGAAGTGAGCGTGCTCTTCAGCGACATTCGCGGCTTCACCACCATCTCCGAAACGCTCGACGCGCAAACGCTCGCCGACCTGCTCAACAGCTACCTGACGGAAATGACCCGCATCATTTTTCGCCACCAGGGCACGCTCGATAAATATATCGGCGACGCGGTGATGGCCATCTGGGGCGCTCCGTTCGATGAGCCCAATCACGCCGAACGCTGCTGCCTGAGCGCGGTGAGCATGCTCGCGCGCCTGAACGAATTGCAAGTGCAGTGGCGCGCGCAGGGAAGCCCCGTGCTGGAAATCGGCGTCGGAATCAATACTGGCATCGCTTCGGTGGGAAACATGGGCTCGTCTTTGCGTTACGGATATACGGCCTTGGGCGACGCGGTAAATCTGGCGGCGCGGCTGGAAGGGCTCAATAAGGAATACGGCACGCAAATATTGATCAGCGAATCTACACGGCGGGCGCTTCGCGACAATCAATTCATATTTCGCGAGATTGACTTCATACGCGTGAAAGGCAAGCTGCAGCCTGTGACCATTTACGAAATCCTGGGGCCGCGCGCGAAAGAACAAAGCGGCCAGGAGCTCGTTGCGTTATTTGGCGCGGCGCGCGAAGCGTACAAGCATCGTGATTGGCGCGCCGCAAGAGCCGGCTGGGCGGAAATTCTGCGGCGCTGGCCGGACGATGGTCCTTCGCGCGCCTTCCTCGCGCGCTGCGACGAGTACATCGCGGAGGAACCGCCCGTCGAATGGGACGGCGTTTACGCGATGAAACACAAGTAAAAGCTGGATGCGCGCTGCGAAAGCGATTATTCGTCCAGACGCACGACGAACGTGGTGAGCTGTTCGGCGTTGTGCAACTTGTCTGCGAGCTTTTGCGCGGCGTCTTCGCTCGGCAAGCGCCCGATGCGCACGCGGTAAAATGTTCCATTTGGTGAATCGTACGTGGCGATGCTCACCGGCGGATACGTTCCTTCCATCTGCGCTTTCAGTCGCTCGGCATTTTCCTGCACTTTGAACGCGCCCACTTGCACCGCGAAAAATCCTACATTCGGATTCGGTCCCGACAAGATTTCCAGCCGCACGTTCGCCGTTCCGGTTCCCACCATTTCGATTGCTTGCGCCGCTGAGAGCGAAAGGTCAATCACGCGGTTCGCAACGAACGGGCCGCGATCGTTGATGCGCACCTCGGTGTGCTTGCCGTTGTTCAGATTGGTCACGCGCACCACGCAATTGAAGGGCAGCGTGCGATGCGCCGCGGTGAATTCGTGCATATCGTAAATTTCACCGTTGGAGGTGCGTCGCCCGTTGAACGGAACGCCGTACCACGACGCAACGCCTTCCTCGATATATGCGCCCGGCACGGCGGGTTGGCGTTCGATTGCAGGTGGAGGACCGGAGGGACGCGACGCACCTGGCTGGCCCGGCTGTGGTGCGGGCGCAGGTTGTGGCGCTGGAGGATTCGCCGGCGCATGTGTGGCCACGTTGTGTCTCGCGCATCCCGCAACGCTCGCGAGCGCGAAAAGCATTGTCAGCGTCAACCGAGCGAAACCGAATCGTTCGCCGCGCAAGTCGTGCATCAATTGTGTGGGAAATTTCTCCGGCCGGTTCGCTGGCCTCACGCAGTTTCCCGATTCACAGCTTTTCTCGCATTTCGGTATTATAGGAACGCACTCACACTCTCGCAAGGAACCCTATTGGATATCTCGCCGCGTCTGCGCTGGAAGCTGGACCGATTTAAGGAACAGATGAGCGATTTTTTCGGCGGCGGCGCGAAGGAGAACCCGCGGCCGAAGCTTTGCCCCGCCTGCGGCACACTCGTTGGCGCCACGGCCACGAAATGCCATCAATGCGGCGCGAGTTTAACGTTTGGAATGGCCGCGGCCAGCCGCTCGCTCGGCCGCCTAATGCCCACCACGTCGCCCGCAACTTACGGCATCTTGACTTTGAGCTGCTTGCTCTATGGCGTGAGCCTGCTTGCCACTATTCGCACCACCGGATTTCAGGCGCCTGCCGGTGGTGGATTTTCCGCCATCATGAGCCTTGGCGCCATCAGCGGCCGCGTGCTGCAACAACTTGGCGCGTCTCTGCCGTGGCCCATAGATCTTTTTCAGCCGTGGCGGCTGATCATGGCCACGTTTCTCCACGGCAGCCTGCTGCACATCGGATTCAACATGTGGGTGCTGATGGACATCGGTCCGCAAATCGAAGAGCTCTACGGCTCGGCGCGATATCTTTTTATTTACGTCGTCACTGGCATCGGCGCTTATCTGCTCAGCGGCTTACTGCAGCATTTCAGCATTGGTGGTTCCGGCGCGCTGCTCGGATTGATTGGGGTCCTGATGGCCATTACCACGAACCGGCGCAGCGCTTCGATGCAAATGCTGCGGAGCCAACTGATCCGCTGGTTGATCTATATCGCCGTCCTGGGATTCTTCATGTCAGGAGTTGACAATTCCGCGCACCTGGGCGGATTCATCAGCGGCTTTGCTCTCGGGAAAATCATGGTGGATCGCGCGCCGTCGTCGCCGGAAGAATGGAAACGCGCGAATGTGCTTGGCTGGGCTACCGGGCTGGCGATTGCAGCAAGCCTGGGGATGGTGGCGCTCGGCGTTTTCAGCGCACACTAGCAATTCGCGGTGAAATACGCGCAGGACAACGCGTTCGCGCTGTTCTACTCAAGTTGTCAGCGCGCAATGAGCTAAGCTGCCACACGCGTCAACCGCCGGTATGCATCCGTCGCGACACCACGATGCTGTAATGCACTCCCGAAATACACACAAACACCGCGACGCAATATCCGCAGATTTCCTTCACCATGTATAACGCGTGGTTGTCACGCAGCGCCAGCACCAGCACCAGAAAAATCATGGTAATTTCAAAAAACGTGGTGGCCTTGCCGTAGATGCTGGGCGGCAGAGACATGTAGCCTACCGTAAGCAAAATCACCGCGCTCGCGACCAGCAGCAGCACGTCGCGCCCCAATACCAGAATCGTCAGCCACCACGCCACTTTTCCGTGCAGCGCCAGCTCGAAGTACGAAGAAGAGAGCAACAATTTATCGGCGATAGGATCCAGATAGGCGCCCAGCGGAGTTTTCTGATTCAGCCCGCGCGCGAGAAGACCATCCAGCGCGTCGGTGAAGCCCGCCACAATCAGAATCAGCAGGCCCCAGTTGTAACGCTCGTAATGAATCGCCATGATAAAAAACGGTAGGAAGGCCAGACGCAGGAACGTGAGCTGGTTGGGAACTGTCAGGATTCGGCTGTTCATTAATTTGTTTTGTAAAGCGCCAGAAACAGCCGCCTAGGCGAACTGCGCCAGGTAATCCTCAAGCGAACGACCGGTCTTTTTAGCGAACATTTCCGCCATCGATGGAATCGAGCCGCGCGGTTCATCCAGCGCGATGCGTTCGATCCGCAGCATGGGGAAAAAAAGTGTGGGCAGCCCCATGCGGTCGCCTTCCGGATGCAGCACCTGGCTCACGAAATCGTCGAACGAGCTCAGGTCAATCCCGCGCAAAGTCACTCCGGAGCTGGAAATATCCATCAACTCGCCCCACAGCCGTTCCTTCGGCGTGTGCAGGCTGATCACCACGATCGAATGCGGCTCCATCAATTCTCCTGGGCGGTCCCCGTTCCCTGCATGGTATCGCACTTCGCGTTTCCCGCGCAGTCCCGGCGCGCAATAAATAGTTTTGTCGCGTGCATCACACGGACATCGTTTTCAAATCCGGCGCTCGTTTCAGCAGCGGCTCCGTGGCCTTCTGTACTTCTTCCGGCGTTACTCCGGCTGCCACTTCGCGCAACACCAAACCTTGCGCCGTCACCTCAATCACGCCGAGCTCGGTGACGATCAGTTTTACAACGCCTACCCCGGTGAGCGGAAGGCTGCATTTCTTCACGATTTTCGGGTCGCCTTCTTTCGTAGAGTGCTCCATCGCGATGATCACGCGCTTCGCGCCGGCCACCAGGTCCATCGCGCCGCCCATGCCTTTCAACATTTTTCCGGGGATGGCCCAGTTCGCCAAATTTCCGGCTTCATCCACCTGCAACGCGCCCAGCACCGTCAAATCCACGCGTCCGCCGCGTATCATCCCGAAAGATTCGGCGCTGGAAAAATAACAGCAGCCCGGAATTTCCGTGATGGTCTCCTTGCCCGCGTTGATCAGGTCGGGATCCTCTTCGCCGGCGTAAGGATACGGCCCGATGCCCAACATGCCATTTTCCGATTGCAGAATCACTTCCATCCCCGGCGGCAAATAATTCGGTATGAGCGTCGGCAGGCCGATCCCCAAATTCACGTAGTATCCATCGCGCAATTCCTGCGCCACGCGCCGCGCGATCACTTCTCGCTTATCAATTTCAGTCGGCATTGGCTGCTCCTTACCGCCCGCAAGAACTAACCGAGATTGTCATTCCGAGGGCGCACTCCGCCCGAGGAATCTGCTTTTTCTCTAACGCTGGCGCACCGTGCGGCGCTCGATTCTCTTCTCGTATTTCTCGCCCTGAAAAATCGCGTCCACGAAAATTCCCGGCGTGTGCACGCAATCGGGATTCAGTTTCCCCAACTCTACGATTTCTTCTACTTCAGCGATGGTGTAATCCGCCGCAGTGGCCATCACGGCGTTATAATTCCGCGCGGTCTTGCGATAGATCAAATTTCCCCAACGGTCCCCTTTCCACGCCTTGATGAACGCGAAATTCCCGCGCAACGCGGGCACCAGCACATGCGGGCGTCCGTTGAATTCGCGAACTTCCTTGCCTTCCGCCGCCATGGTTCCGTAACCGGTGGGCGTATAAAACGCCGGAATTCCCGCGCCGCCGCAGCGAATGCGCTCGGCCAGCGTCCCCTGCGGGTTCAACTCGACTTCAATTTCTTTTTTCAGCGCCAGCTGTTCGAACGTCTTATTTTCGCCCACGTAACTGGCGATCATTTTCTTAACCTGCTTGCTTTGCAGCAGCAACCCAATTCCGAAATCGTCCACGCCCGCGTTGTTCGAAACGAGCGTTAGATTCTTGGTACCCTTCCGGCGCAACGCTGCGATCAAATTCTCCGGAATCCCGCAAAGGCCGAAGCCGCCCAGCAAAATCGTCGCGCCATCCTGCACGCCCGCGATGGCAGCGTCCGCGTTGGCCACGCGCTTATCCATCTGCTCTCCTCAATACACAAATCCGGTTATTCGACGCCCACGAAGTTTACTGCAAATGCGGAAGCTTTTCGCAACGTTCGTTCGTGGTCCGGTTGGCCACTCGTCGGCGCTGCGAGACTACTACGACGCTTCACTGCTGCGGCGACTGACGCCGGTGCGGGCGGCGGATTTGAGCACGCGGATGCGCTCGGCGACGGCTGCTGCCGCTTCGTCGGGTGACGCGGCTTTTTCGACTTCAGCCATCAGCACGGAGCCGACGACGGCCGCGTCGGCGATTCCGCCCAGGACCGTGACGTGCGTGGGTAGCGAGATGCCGAAGCCTACCGCTATGGGCAGCGTTGTGAATTTTCGCGCGCGCCGGATCAATGCGGGCAACTCCGCCGGTAGCGCTTCGCGCTCCCCGGTAACGCCCGCGCGCGAAATCACGTAAAGAAATCCCCTGGACGCAGCGCCGATTCGCGCCAGCCGTGCATCCGTGGAAGTGGGCGCCGCGAGAAAAATCGTGTCCAGCTCGTGCGCTTGCATCGTCGCGCGATACTCCACGGCTTCTTCGGGCGTCAGGTCCGTGGCCAGCACGCCATCTGCGCCAGCCGCTGCCGCCGCGACGGCAAATTTTTCCAAGCCCATCTGTAAAATCGGATTGAAATAGCTGAAAAGCACCAGCGGAACTTCCGAATGCGCGCGGATGCGGCGGACAAGCTCGATCACACCGGCAAGAGTCGTCCCGCTGCGCAGCGCGCGATCGCTGGCGCGTTGAATTGTAGGGCCATCGGCGACGGGATCGCTGAAGGGCACGCCCAACTCAATCACATCCGCGCCGGCATTCGCGGCAGCGAGCACGATTTTCTCGGTAGCGGCAAGCGAAGGATCGCCCGCGGTGATGTACGCGACGAGGCCCATCTCGCCAGCTTCGGCGAGCGCGCGAAAACGTCGCGCGATACGCCCCGCGGACTGCACAGCCACCGCCCCTTGCGAAGTTGAGAAGTTCTCAGACATAGCGGGAGAAAATATCCATATCCTTATCGCCGCGGCCGGAAAGATTCAGTATCACCAGCTCATTTTTCTTCATCCGGGGCACGCGACGAATCAATTCCGCCAACGCGTGCGCCGATTCCAGCGCCGGAATAATTCCTTCCAGTCGCGCGAGCGTGCGCGCGGCTTCCACGGCTTCGGTATCGCTCACCGCGCAATATTCCGCGCGGCCCTGTTCCGCGAGCCACGCATGTTCGGGACCCACGCCCGGATAATCCAATCCCGCGGAAACCGAGTGTGTCGTCGCGATCTGCCCGTCGGAAGTCTGCAAAACGTATGTGTAAGTTCCCTGCAACACTCCCGGCTGCGCGCCCCTGAATCCGCTGGCCGCTGCGAGCCGCGCGGCGTGTTCGCCCAAAGTCGTGCCGCGCCCGCCCGCTTCCACGCCAATCATCTTCACGGACGCATCGGGCAAAAACGCGTGAAACAATCCAATCGCATTCGACCCGCCACCGACGCAGGCGATCAAAGTGTCCGGCAAGCGTCCTGCGGCCCGCACGATTTGTGCGCGCGCTTCTTCGCCGATCACTTTCTGAAAATCGCGCACAATTTGCGGATAAGGATGCGCACCAAGCACCGAGCCCAGCAAATAATGGGAGCTTTCGACGTTGGTCACCCAATCGCGCATGGCTTCATTAATTGCGTCTTTGAGCGTGCGGCTGCCGGAATCCACTCCCACCACTTCCGCACCGAGCAAGCGCATGCGAAACACGTTCAGGCGCTGGCGCTCCATGTCCTCCGTGCCCATGTACACGGTGCACGTCAGGCCGAGCTTAGCCGCGACGGTAGCGGTTGCCACGCCGTGCTGCCCCGCGCCGGTTTCCGCGATGATGCGCTTTTTGCCCATGCGCGTGACGAGCAGCCCCTGGCCCAACGCGTTATTGATCTTGTGCGCTCCGGTGTGCAGCAGGTCTTCGCGCTTGATGTAAATGCGCGGGCCGCCCAGATGCGCGGTCAGTCGTTCGGCGAACTGCAGCGGCGTCGGACGTCCCGCGAAATTGTGCAGCAGCGAATCAAGCTCCGCCTGAAAGCTGCTATCCGCGCACGCTGCGGCATAGGCGCGCTCAAGTTCTTCCAGCGGCGCCACCAGCGTCTCCGGGACGTAACGCCCGCCGAAGCGGCCGTACCTGCCGCGCGCATCAGGCACCAACTGTGCAATTGCGCTCATGATCGGCGTTTCCTCCGCGCCGGACTTACCGAGCGCTTCGTACTCGCTGGGCGCGCCGTGCTCACTGGGCGAACTGCCGCGACCAGCGCACGCATCCGCGCCGCATCTTTTTTGCCGGGCCGCGACTCCACTCCGCTGCATACATCAATCGCGAAAGGCCGCGCCGCGGAAACCGCTTCCGCTGCATTTTCCGGCGTCAAGCCGCCTGCCAGAAATATTTGGCGCTTTAGTCCGGCGCTCTTCGCCAGTTTCCAGTTAAAACTCTTTCCCGTGCCGCCGCGCAGGCGCGCATCAAAACCATCGAGCAGAATGGAGGACGCTCGCGTGAAGTTCGCCAACTGCGCCACGCGGAATGAATCGCGCACTCTAATCGCCTTGATCACGCGAAAGCTCCGCCCCATGCGCGACACAATTTCCGGCGTCTCGTCTCCGTGCAGTTGCACGTAGTCGAGACCCACTCGACGAGCGATTGCCAGCATCTCCGGCTCTGGCTCGTTCACGAACACTCCTACGGATGCCACGCCTGCGGGCAAGCGTTGCACAATGCGCCGCGCTGCGGTGGGCGCGATATAGCGCGAGCTTTCGCGGTAGAAATTAAATCCGAGAAAGTCCGCTCCGGCTTCGACGGCGCCTCGCGCGTCGCTCCAATTGGTGATCCCGCAAATTTTCACTTTCACCATGACGCTCCGCTGTTCATGCCGCCGTATGCCCCGCATTCGTGGGTGCCAGCAAAGCGCGCAACGCCACCGCGGGATCGGCGCTCTGCATCACATGTTCACCGATGAGAAACGCGTCGAAACCCGCGCGCTGCAGGCGCGCCAGATCATCATAAGTGCGCAGTCCAGACTCACTCACCGCGATGCACTCCTCCGGAATCGCTTCGGCCAATCCGAGCGACGTTTCCAGGTGCACCTGAAAATCGCGCAGGTCGCGATTATTCACGCCGATGATCCGCGCGCCGGCATCGAGAACTCGATCGAGCTCTTCACGCGAGTGCACTTCCACGAGCGGTTCCATTTTCAGTGCGCGCCCCAGCTCCAGCAGTTCCCGCAACTCCGCGTCGTTCAGCACTGCGGCAATCAGCAGAAACGAATCGGCGCCGGCCGCGCGCGTTTCCCACACTTGCCACGGATCCACGATGAAATCCTTGCGCAGGATGGGAATCTTGGTCACGCGGCTTGCTTCTTTCAGATCGCCGAGCGAGCCGGAAAAGAAATCTTCCTCGGTCAGCACGGAAAGCGCGGCCGCGCCCGCTTCTTCCAGGCTCGCGGCCAGCACCGCCGGAGCATATTCCTCGCGCATCACGCCGCGCGAAGGCGAAGCCTTCTTCAATTCTGAAATAATGTTTATTTTGCCGGCCCGCGCGAGCGCCGCTGGGAAATCACGCGGCGGCGCAACTTTCTTTTCCACGGCCAGCTTCAGCGCGACATCGGGAAGCACGCGTTTGCGATGCGCGACGGATGCGCGGCGCGCTTCGACAATCCGCTCCAGAATATTTTTCGAACGCGAACTGCTTTCCATAGCGCAAGATCCGGCGTTACCGGTTCGGCAGGCACACCTTCGGAGTCGCCTCCAAAGGAACAATCGCTGCAACCATGCTATCTGCGGGGAGCACACCGTGTCAATTTAGGCTGAGCGACGGCCCAGCCCCCGATTTCGCCACACATCGGGAGTTAGCGCGCCGCCGATTACTGATAAGTAGCAGGATCTTCGAATGCGCAAACGAACTGAAACGCCCCGGCCCGGTGCGGGACGAACTCTGTGAAGGCCCATCTCATGAAGTGGGCTTAGCCCCTGTCAACGCGGTCGGCAAGAGCCCGACGCAACGCCGACCGCGTCGCAAAAAACGCGGGCGGCGTGACGCTTTACTGTCTCGGCAATAGCTTACTATTGTCCTCCGCCGCCCTCGCTTCGGCCGAAGTTGAACAAATCGAAAAGATCGCCGATGGCCGGGCTATTCAGCGGCACATAGGGATCGTCGAAGCCCGCGATCGGGTTCGGAAAATTATCGCGGCTCCGGACGGTCAATGGCCTCAGGTGCCAGTTGCGCTCGATGAACTTCAAGATCGAGACGTGGTCGGAATAGGTGTGGCTGATGTGACCGCCGGTGCTGTAGGGCGAGACGACGATCATCGGGATGCGCGGCCCGTCTCCGAAGAAATCGAGCGGCTGGATGTAGCCGGAATCGTAAAGACCACCGGCCTCATCCATGGTGATCATCAGCGCCGTGCTGGCGAACAGCTCCGGGTTTGCCTGGAGGTGATCCATGATGTCCTTGACCATGCCTTCGAACAGGTCTTCCTTCGAGGACGCCGGGTGACCATCGAGCAGGCCGTCCGGTTTTACGAACGACACGGAAGGCAGCGTACTGTTGTCGATCGCAGCAAAGAAATCCGTGGCGTCCTTGATGTGGGCGGCGCGCTGCGCGGGGTCGCCCATGATCGCGGTCGCGTAGGATTCGAAGTTGCAGATGTTGCAATAGGCCGCGCCTATCTGCCCCAATGGGCTAGTGCTGGTCGGATCGTGCTGCAGAGCTATCGCGGCATCGTACGCGCCACCGTAATACGCCCAGGAAACTCCTTTTTCATTGAGCGCCTCGCCAATGGTGCGGACGTTCGTTGGGGGAACGGTGGCGCCGCTGGTGATCCCAGCCGTGTCCACCGTGCCGTCCGGCAAGAAACCGGGATTTTCGTTGTTGATCAGGTAGAAGTGCTCAGGCTCGCAGTTCGGCCGTGGGCTGTAGGGCAGTGATCTCAGGTAGTTGTGGATCGGCGCGGTGCCGGGTTGCGAAGGATCGGCACACTCCGTGAAATCGCCGTTGAAACCGACGTCCACGGTGTACACGTCGTCCGTGCCTGCGATCGGATCGGGGTTAGCAATCACTATGGCCGGCGGGACCGTGGGATTACCGTTGCCGTCGGACCAGAAAATTGCGTCGCCCGTGCCCATCATCACGTGATTCGCGCCGGTGCCGCCCATGACGGCCTGATGGTAATTGTCACTCATGGAATATTGATCAGCGAGGCTCTTCAGGATGGGAACGTCGCCCTTCTGCACATTGTAGAAGGACCTCGAATTGCTGCCGCCGTTGTCATCAATTCCCCCGGTCGAGGGATCTAGGATGTTCGTGTAGTTGGTGATCACAAAGGGATACAAATCGCTCAAGCAGCCGGAGGGATTGCGCCGGGTGGCGTTCCTGATGCTGCAATCCGATTGCTGCCACATCTCGAACAGGCGGTGCGTCGTATCACCGGTGTAGGAATCGTAGGGCAGTTTCGGCCCCGCCAGCGGGAAGGGGCCGTTCGGTAGCACGTTGTAATTCTGTACGCGCGCATCCGGATCCGGCAGCACCAGACTCTGGCCCAAGCCGGTCGCGCCGGTGGTCAGCAGGTCAAGATCGCTCACTTCCAACGACGGCTCCACGGCCGCCAATAGGAAAAGCGGCGTGCCCGGCGGCAAAATCGTGACGTTTGGCGCCGAATTGAGCGTCGGCTCCGGCAGAATCTGGTAGGGGGCCTTCTCGAACTCGTTCAGGCTGATGAAGTATTTCGTTTTGAACGGCGGCGTGGCTTGGAATTGTGCGGATCGATCGAAACGCTTGCCGGGCGCGCCATCAGAATTAATAATTTTCTCGGAAAGCAGATTGCGGACGTGTTCGCCGCGGGGTGAGACGTAGGTGGCGAAGAGGTGATCAAAGCTGCGGTTTTCGCCGATCAGGACGATGACGTGCGTGATAGGGGTTTCGGTTGCTCTTCCTTGATCGTGGTCGTCGTTGCCGGGCGTTGCCGCTGAGGCAGGTGTTGCAAACGACGTGAGCGTGGCGCAGAGGAGGGCCACAATCGCGCGCTCGCGCCACGTCCTTCGATGAGACGCAGGTGTCATATTCGATCCTCCGATAATTTGGTGAGCGGTCTTGGATGGTATCGCTGCGGGAGAGAGTGTCTGGCGCGTGTTGCATCCTAATTAATACGCTGTTGAGGGACGATGATTTAATGCAAAAACCGTAATGACGTCGCTTTCGACCGATAGCGCGCGAACCGGTAAGTCCCATCGCTGCATGGTGAGAAATATTTTGCGTTCTTGGATGATAGGTGCAATCCTCGCGCGGGGAGAAAAATCGGATATGTGTTTTTCCGCGACCGCGAACTTTGTTGGCAGCACGGCGTTGGGCGCTGTGGGCGTCGTCACATTGACGAAGGTGAAGCACCGGCGCGAATTGCTTTTCGCGTCGCTCCCTTTGTTGTTTGCGATTCATCAATTCATCGAGGGATTTGTGTGGCTGGGATTGGATGGAACGCTATCGCCGACGATGACGCACAACATGGCTGCAGCGTTCATGCTGTACGCGCAGGGACTGCTGCCGTTCCTGCTGCCGCTGAGCGTGCTGCTGTTTGAGCCTGACGGCAAGGGTCGCCGGCGCATGCTGCCGTTCCTCGCGCTGGGCACCGGAACCACGCTTTATATTTTGTGGGCGCTGACGGCGTATCAATTAGAAGTGTATGTGCGGGGAAACAGCATCGTGTACATCAATCAGGCGACCAACAATACGGCAGTAGCGGTGCTGTACGTGATCGCGACCTGCGGTTCGCTGTTTTTCTCCGAAGTCAAGCCCATGGTGATTTTTGGCTTCGCAAATCTGGCGATTCTGCTGGTAGTGATGGCGTTCAAGCGCTACGCGTTCACCTCACTTTGGTGCGCGTATGCGGCCGTCGCCAGCGTCATCATCCTCGCGTATTTCTGGCGCACCAGCAAATACCGGCCGCTGCACTACGCACTGCCTTTGTGGAACTCGTGAAGTAAGAGCGCGACCCTGCGCCATTGCCGGAACATGGCCGCGCCCCGCAAACACACACCGCTAGAGCGAATTCAGGAATGCGATGAACTGCTCTTTTTCTTCATCGGTCAAATTCATCTGAAAACGCTGGTTGTAAAATTCGAGCAGCTCGTTCAAATTGCGCGCCGCTCCATTGTGGAAATACGGAGCGCGAGACGCGAGGCCGCGCAGGATCGGACCTTTCGTGCGTACCATGTCGCTGCACAAGCCGCTGATCAGCCCTTTGCCGGGATCCGTTGTGAAAATCACGTAGGGCTCAACAGGTTGCCCGGGAACCTGGAAAGGATTCGGACATCCGGTAATGCGATAAACCGGCAGATCCGGAACGCTGAGTTGCCCCAGTCCATTGGCAATCAGGGGATCGGATTCCGCGGCAGGATCGTGGCCGGTGCCGATATCCAGCGCCAAGGGCAGAGAGTGGTTGCCCACATTCGGTGCGTCGTGGCAGGTGGTGCAGGTTCCCGCGAACGGCGCGATGGGCACGGTGGTACCCAGTGCTTTGGCGAGCGCGGCATTATCAGTCAATCCCCGAACGTTGGAAATCGTCAGCGCGCGGGTGTTGAACAGCGTTTCTCCGGCAGCGATCTTTCGCCGCATGGGATCTGGTGAAGTTTCCCAATCCGCAAAGATCGTGAAGGCCGTGGAGTTGAACGCATTGCCTTCGGGATCGGCGCCAAGCGAATCGTTGGTGCCGGGATAGTAGGACTGATTGGAAAGGTTCGCAGGCCCACCGAGCGCGCCAGCAAAGTTCAGCCACCCTGCGCGAAAATCCAGGGCTTGCGCGGAATTAAGCCCCAACTCGAAATTGACGATCGCAGTTTGCTGCTCAAGCGTCGGTGGCTCGGCTGCTTGCGCGTGGGTGAGCGTGGCATCCACGGCCTGGTGCAGCAAATCGGTCTGGAGATTCTGCTGAAACGTAGCGGCCGATGTGAGCGGTTGAATCGTTTCGCGTCCGTCAAACATAACTGCGCTCAGAAAGCGCAAGTTTGTGGTCGGCAAAGGCCGGCGGTAAACCGAAACGGTCTGCACGCCTGTGGATTCGTCGGTGACCACCGCGCAACCGTAGGGGTCGCGCTCGGCCTGGATTTGATATTGCGCGTTCGCGGGCACGGGCAGAAATACGCGAATCAATCCGCTCTTCAACAGCAGACTGTGCGAGGCGCGATCGTTGGATGTGCCGTTCGGGCAATTCGCGCCATCAATGGACGCAAATAGCGGGTCGTTTCCGTACGTAGCGGCAAACTTCGCCTGAATGCTAGTGACGCCCAGACCGAACCCGTCGCTGGCGAGGTGGCAGGTGCCGCAGGAACGTCCATTGGTGCCCAAGCTCTGGAAGAACACATTCGTCGTGCCTTCGTCAATCGGGCCATTTGCGTTGTAGGTGGAGATCAGTCCGGTGGGATCCAGGAAGGGGAAAAGATTCGGAATAATGGCCGCCGAAGCGACCGTGGCGAGCGCCAGAATCCCGGCGACCAGTAGCCATTTTCGCCCTGGCACAACCCGATTAAAGAAACCACGCTTTGGCCGCATTGGGCCTCCTATCCCCGAGCGGGGATGCATTTTTAGTCAAACTCTGATTCTTCTGTGAGCGTCCGAATTGCTGCTTTGGCAGAGTTGATCGCAGATGCGCCGTGATTGGTCAATGGAAGGCGGCTGAATATTCGGTGCTATTGAGCTGTACACCCAAGTGTATGATTTAACGACTAATAGCTTGCGCAGCAGACCCCCCAGAGCGCAGAATTCCGAAACGGTGAGCGAGTAAATCCATGTCGCAAGGCTGTAAATACCGCTTTGGCCCGTTCGAGCTAAAAGTCCAGACGCGCGAACTCTATAAGCACGGACTGAAGCTAAAGTTGCGGCCGCAGGGCTATCAGGTTCTGGCTCTGCTGCTGGAGCACGCCGGAGAATGTGTAACGCGGGAAGAGTTGCAGAGACGCGTTTGGCCTTCGAACACATTCGTGGATTTTGAGAATGGGGTGAATTCGGCGATCAAGCAACTGCGGGCGAGCCTGAACGATTCCGCCGCGGAGCCGCGGTATATAGAAACATTGCCCAAGCTGGGCTATCGGATGATCGCGCCGGTGGAGTACGAAGCAGACTCGCCGGGCGCACGCGCCGCAGACGCCGAGGAAGAATCCGGCGGCGCGAAGGTGGTGGGCGAAGCCGCCGCTCCGATAGCGGCGCGAGCGGCTGATTCGAGAAAGCAACTGTGGGTGGCAGCGGTTTGCGTGCTTGGGATTGTTTGCGTGGTCGTATTCCTAAAGTGGCCGCGAGCGCATCCGACGCCGCAGCGAGCAGCACCCGCCGGAAGGATCATGGTAGCAGTGCTTCCCTTCAAGAATCTGACGGGAGACAGCACGCAGGACTATTTCAGCGATGGTTTGACGGAGGAGATGATCGCGCAGTTGGGACGCCTTGATCCGAAGGAATTCGGAGTAATTGCGCGAACTTCGGTGATGCACTACCAGCACAGTCCCGAGAAAGTGGATCAGATCGGAAGCGAGCTCGGCGTGCAGTACGTGCTGGAAGGGAGCGTCCGGCGCGATTCCGATAAAGTGCGAATCAACGCTGAGCTGATCGAAGTGACCGGCCAACGGCAGCTCTGGGCGCAGCAGTATGATCGTGAACTTACGAATTTATTGGTTGTACAGGCCGAGATCGCACGGGAAATCTCCGATTCAATCCAACTAACGCTGGGGAGTCCGGAACGAAGCGAGAGCGTTCGTCAGCCCACTTTGACCCCGCAAGCTTACCAAGCCTATGACTTATGCCTGAAGGGACTTTACTTCTGGAATAAACGTAGCGTGCCAGGATTTCAGCAGGCGATCCAATATTTCCAGCAGGCCATCGCCAAAGATCCAAACTACGCTCCTGCGTATGCGGGCCTCGCGAATAGCTACGCGCTAATGCCGGGTTACAGCCTGGCTCCCGCATCAAAATACATGCCGAAGGCCCGTGAGGCCGCAGTACGAGCGCTGGAGATTGACGACAATCTGCCGGAAGCGCACGTGGCGCTGGCTCTGATCCTGGAGAACTACGATTGGGACTGGAGCAGCGCGGAAAAAGAGTACCGCCGCGCGATCGAATTGAACCCCAACTATGCGACAGCACACCAATGGTATGCCGAGTTTCTAATGTGGCAGGGGCGCTTTGATGAGGCGTTGCGCGAGAGTGAAAATGCGCGCAGGCTTGATCCGCTGTCCTTGATTATCGCTACAGATCGCGGCTCTATATTTTATTTCTCGCGGCAATATGACCGCGCGATTGAGCAATTCCGGAGCGTGCGGGAAATGGATCCGAGCTTCGCGCGAGTTCACCTGGTGATTGATGCTTACGTGCAACAAGGCCGCTTCGCCGAAGCGCTGGCGGACCTGGAGGAATCGCGTCGCACGTCAGGCGATGGAATCAGCAGCAGTTCGAAGTTGGTTTATCTCTACGGACGAATGGGGCAGAAGGATAAGGCTCGAGCCGAGCTGAGAAAATTGGAAGCGATGAACGGGACGCAACCGGCTGACCCAGCGGTGATGGCACTGGCATACCTTGGCGTTGGGAATAAAGACGCGGCGCTGAGCTCGCTGGAAAAAGCGTTCGCGCAGCGTTCGAATCTTCTGACGGCGCTGAGGGTGGAACCTGTTTATGACCCGCTCCGAGATGATCCCCGGTTTCAGGAACTATTGCGGCGCGTGGGCTTGGCGCAATAGGGATTTTCCCCGAGGGGATTTGCACGATCTTCGCGCGACGTTGGGCGGATTCTGCTGTGACAGACGTGTCGCCTCAACGCTCGCAGCGGTCGCGGCTGCGCGTGCAGGTTTTTATTGCGCTAGGAGAGGCTGCGAGAAACGAATCGGAATGCCGAAATTGGAGCCACCGAATCCTTTTAGGATTGCCACGGTGACTCCGATGACTTTTCCATCGCCGTTGAAGAGCGGACCGCCGGAGCCTCCGGAAGTTGTCTGCGCGTCGAACACAATTTTGTCGGGTAATATGTCGCCAATGTGGCCTTGCGTGATCAGCGGGTGAATCAGATTGCGTTTGGCAAGCTCGTTGAGCACTTGCGAAACGTCGCTGCCGCTTTTTTTCAAAATATCCTGCGCGGAATCTTCATCCGTGCGCGCCAGGATCGCGGCCAGACCCGTGGCGTAACCCATCAGGATTATCGGTTGGCCGCTCAGGGCTGAATTCTTGCCGGTGTCAATTGCGAGGACGGGGCGCTTCAGGTCCTGCAAATCTACGCGCACCGAAGCGAGGTCCGTGACATCTGAAATATCCTGAATCTCGGCGTGGAAGGCGCGCGGGTCGCCGGGAAAATAGGCGCGGATCGCGGAAATTTGCGGCTGCAATCCCTGGCCGGCAATTTGAGTGATTTCGTCGTTCTTCCACCACGGTTCGGCTACGTGGCGGTTGGTGATCACGCGGCCGCTGGGCCCCGCGATGAAGCCAGTGCCAAAAACGTCGAGCTTCACTTCCGGGCCTTTCCCATCGAGCGTCAACACGGGATTGCCTTCGCTATCTTGTATCGGCTCGCCTTGCTCGTTGAGGCCGCCGTAACGCAAGCGGCGCCCCGATTGCTGATCATTGAACGCGACGGAAACATGGAGCAGGCAGACGGATTGCACGTCCAGCGGAATAATACTTTGCGCGGCTTGGCCCTGCGCTTCGAGGCGTTGCAGGCGCGAATTGGTTTCTTGCAGTTGCTTTTGCAAGCCGGCCGCATCGTCCGAACTCGCGTTGGCCATTTTTGCCTTCAGATCCGCGGCTTGTTTCTTGAGGTCGTCCTTGCCTGCGGGATCTGCGCCAACCGCGTCCTGCTGCGCTCCTTGTTGCGCGCGAAGTTTGCGCGCCTCGGCGATCAAATCCTGCTGGCGAACGATTCCGCCTTCCAGCCTGGCAAGAATTGAATTCGTACGCTGGGTTGCTTTCTGTTCGGTGCGCACAAACAAGAAATAAATTCCCGCCATCAAGACGGCCACGGCGAGCACGGCCGCGAAGCCAGTTTTAAGCTTGCGATCGAGCGAGAAGGCGTCGCTGGTCATTTTTTCGGTGACGGCGAGTGCTTCGAACGCGGTGTGCGCGATCTGCTGGCCTTCTTCGGCGATGCGCATCTTTTCGCGCAGTTCGTTTTCGGCGCGTTGCATGCGCAGCCGTGCGCGAACCCGCGCCAGCAATTCGCGGGAATCGCAGGGGCGGGAAATGGCGTCGTCCGCCCCCAGATCCAGAGCCGAGGCGCGCTGCTCGCTTCCGGCCGCTACCAGCAGCAGCACGCGAATCCCAGCGGTTTTCGCGGCGCCACGAATCGTCGCTAGAAGTTCGGAGGCGCTGGGATCTTGCAGGGACGCGTCGAGGAGCAGAAGATCGGCGCCGCTCTGATGGATGGCGTCGAGTCCTTCGCGGGTGGTCGCAAAGACGGCGACATCGTATCCGGCTGACTGCAGCGCGGCGCGCGTGTCTTCGCGGCTGTGCGGGTCGGCGTCGAGGATGATAATTTTTTCGGGCGTGTTAACCATGGAGATCTGTTGACTCCGAAGATTTCTGCGCGCTGCTCCTGAGAGACAGTCTGCAAACTATCAACGTTTGAGATTCAGGGCGTCGCGATCGTCGTGCCAAAAGCTTCGCGACGCATTCGTTAGACGCTTGGCGGGCTTGGGAGGGTTCATGATAACTTTGCAGCAGGACAGCCCCTTGAGAGAACTGGAAAAGCTTAATCAGGAAATTATTCACTGCCGCGCGTGCCCGCGACTGGTACGGTATCGCGAACAGGTCGCGCGGGACAAGCGGCGTTCGTTCCTCGCCTGGGAATATTGGGGCAAGCCGGTTCCGGGCTTCGGCGATCCGCGTGCCGAGCTTTTGATTCTGGGGCTTGCGCCCGCAGCGCATGGCGGCAACCGCACGGGGCGAATATTCACCGGAGACCGCTCCGGCGATTTTCTGTACAAGGCGCTGTATCGCGCGGGCTTTGCCAACCAACCTACTTCCACAAATCGCGACGACGGCCTCGCGCTGAAGAATGTATATATGGCTGCCACGGTGTGCTGTGCTCCGCCTGCGAATAAACCGCTGCCTTCGGAGCTCGCGAATTGCCGTCACTTTTTGGAGCACGAGCTCGAAATTCTGCGGCCGCGCGCTGTGCTGGTGCTGGGCAGCATCGCGATGCGGGCTTACCTGGGATTGCTGAAAGAGCGCGGGCAAATTGCGGCGCTGGCTGCGTTTCCTTTTCGGCATGGCGCGAGTTACAAATTGCCGGGGGATTTGCCGCGGCTTTTTGCGTCGTACCATCCGAGCCAGCAGAATACATTCACTGGCAAGCTTACGGATGCGATGCTTTTTAAGGTTTTGCGTGATATACGAAGATTTCTGGCGCGGTGATTTGCGGCAGAAGTTCGTGGCCTCAGCGGCTAGAGCCGCTTTGATTTTGCGACGACCACGGCACGGCTTCAGAGTCTGTGTCGCAACTTGTGCGCTTTTTGAATTGTAAAGCGCCGAAAGAAGGTGCACAAAGAGGGCGGAGGTGAGCGCGATGGCCTTTCAAGAGTACCGTCCGGAACAAGCGGCGTTGCTGCCTTTGCATGTGCGGGATGTGCGGAGTGAGAAGCATCTGGTATTCCTGATCAGCGCGATGGTGGAGAAGCAGGATCTGAGCCAGTGGGAGTCGGCGTACCGCGAGGAGGGCCAGCGGCCCTATCATCCGGCGCTGCTGCTGAAGGTACTGCGCTATGGGTTTGCGTTGGGAGTGCGGTCGTCGCGAAAACTGGAACAGCGCGTACGGGAAGACCTGGGATTTCGCTACTTGGCAGGCGGAGCAGAACCGGATCACAAGACGATCTGCGAGTTTCTGCGGCGGCACGGGCGGCGAGTGAACGATCTGTTCACGGCGGTGCTGGAGCAGTTGCAGGCCGCAGGGCTGGGGAAATTAGGAGTCGTCGCGTTGGACTCGACGCGGGTGAAGGCGAACGCCTCGCGGGATCGCGTGATCACGGAAGCGGGGTTGCGGGCCGAGCGGGCACGGAAGCGGCGTCAGGTGCGGCGGTGGGAGCGAGACTTGGCGACCCTGGTAACGGACGAAAATCCGGGCGGAGTGGTAGCGGAGTTGGAGCGAGTGAGGCAGCGGCTGGCCGAGATCCCTGGCGAGTTGCAGAAGCTGCGCAAGAGCGGACAGAAAAAGATGTCGCGCAGCGACGAAGACAGCCGGTTTCTCCATAGCCGGGACGGATTCGTACTCGGTTACACGGCCGAGGCGGTGGTGAGTGACGATGGACTGATCGTGGCTGCGCGGGTGACACAAGCAGCGACCGATCACGCCAGCTTGGTGCCGCTGGTGGAACAGGTCGAGCAACGCTGCGGGCAGCGTCCGGGGAAAGTGCTGGCCGACGCGGGATTTTATTCCAACCAGAATGTGGAAACGATGGAGGAACGAGGAGTGGAGTTATACGTTCCAGACTCGGTGCTGGCGCGAGAGATGAAAGAAGGCAAGCAAGTTCTGGGAGCGGCGCGCATCTGTCATCCGGGACTGAAACGGGTGCGGCAGCGATTGCGCTCACCGGCGGGACGGAAGTTGTACGAACGACGCAAAGGATTGATCGAGCCGGTGTTCGGAACCCTAAAAGAGCATCGTGGAATGCGGAAATTCCATCGTCGCGGGCTGGCGGGCGTGAACACCGAGTTCTTGTTGATGGCTCTGGCCTTCAATTTGACTCGAAGGCACGGAATGCAGCAACGGTAAGCAATAGAAATCGGGCGACCGAGCAGCGCGGAACGCTTCGGCGTGCCGAAGCCCTTGATCGGTTCCGGCGCAAAGACGAGTCGCGACACAGACTCTGAAGCCGTGCCCTGACGCAACCCTTCGTCTCCGCGAGCAGAAAAACCACGAGCCAAAAAGATTCTTGATTTGCCATCGGCTCCCTAAATCGAGGCACTTGGTTTATCGCTTTTTGATGGCGCTGCAGCGCGACCCATCAATAACAAGTACATGAAAAACGAGACGGCGAAGCCTACGAACCAGGCGTAGGGATAGAGGCCGTGGAGGGCGGGGATTTCGAGGCCGCTTAACGCCACTGCCACGCCGGCGACTAGCGCGGCGATGGCGCGCCAATTGAAGCCGCTGGAGAATTCGTAGGCGCCGCCGCGCTGATATAAATCGTCTGCGAGAATCACGCGTTTGTGCAGTACGTAATAGTCCGCGATCATTACGCCGGCGATCGGGCCGAGAAAACTGGAATAGCCGACCAGCCAGCCCATCACATAGCTGCCGTGACTTGAAAGCCAACGCCACGGCTGCATCAGCAGGCCAATGAAACAGGTGATTACGCCGCCGAGCTTGAAACTGATCTTGCGCGGATAGAGATTCGAGAAATCGTTCGAGGGCGAGACGACGTTTGCGGCGACGTTGACGTTGAGAGTGGCGAGCAGCAGCGCGAGCATCGCCACGACGACGGCAATCGGATTTCCCAGGCGGCTGAGCACTTCTACCGGATCCCAAATCGCGCGGCCAAATACGACGACGGTTGCGGAAGTGACTGCGATGCCGATGAAGGAATAAAACGTCATCGTTGTCGGCAGGCCGAGCGCCTGGCCGAGCATTTGTTCGCGCTGGCCTCTTGCGTACCGCGTGAAATCCGGGATATTCAGCGCAACCGTGGCCCAGAAAGCTACCACACCGGTGAGTGACGGAATGAAGAACGCGAAAAATTCGCTGAAGGTGTGAAACCTCGAGGGCGTGGAAAGCATCGGGCCGAGGCCGCCCGCTTTGGCGTAGGCCCAGCCGAGCATCGCGAGGCCCAGCATCAGCAGAGCTGGAGCGGTGATGCCTTGCAGGTAACGGATCGCTTCGATGCCGCGCAGAATTACGGCGAGATTCAACAGCCAGAATAGGAAGAAGCAAAGCCAGGCGTGGTCCCAGCCGTGGATCATGGCCGCCAGCAGCGTGTTGATTGCTTCGCCGCCGATCCAGGTTTGAATTCCGAACCAGCCGCAGGCTACCAGCGCGCGCAGGACCGCGGGGACGTTCGCGCCGAGCACGCCGAAGGAAGCGCGCGCGAAAACTGGAAATGGAATGCCGTATGCGGCGCCGGCGTGCGCGTTGAGGAGCATGGGAATCAGGACAATGATGTTGCCGAGAAAAACCGTTACGATGGCTTGCTTCCAGTTCATGCCGCCGGCAATCATGGCGCTGGCTAGCATGTAGGTGGGGATGTTGACGCTCATGGCGACCCAGAGCGCGGCATAGTTGTAGGTTCCCCAGCTGCGTTGATTGCGCGGGATTGGGGCCAGGTCTTTATTCCAGAGCCAGCTGGATGCGGCGGCTGGGCGCGTGGCGATTTCTGGCTCTGAATTTGTGCGTTCTGTCATCGGTTGGCCGCGCTGGTCATTTGGCGCCTCCAAAGAAGTGCGGCGCTTATACCTTTGCGTTGGCTCGGGCGCAACAGGTTTTTCGCCAGCGAGAACGCCCGAAAAACTAGCGATTAGAACGGGTCTCTGTTCTTTGTTTTCTATGGTTTGCATTGAATTCTAATAATTGGCGACTGGCGATTAGAAAGGCAGTGACGAGTGACAAGGGTGGGCCAGTTCGGTTCTGGGGGAGGCCGACGAGAGGCTTACGGAGCGTGGGTTTCCCATTTTGGGCTGGCTCGAGCATATCGCGTCCTTTGAGGGCTTCAATAGTGCCCCGACTCAGGTTAGCGCAGTTATGGATTGATAACTATTCGTAGAACTACTTAGATGGGTAAGTTATAGAGACGGTTGGAGTAGGCCGAGCAAGCTTGCTGCGAGCGGTGCTCGAAGAGCTGGGGAGGGCCCCGCACCCTAAATTCAAGAGCTCAGTGAAATTCGCGCGCCTACCCGTCTTTCGCTGCCGCGAATGAGGGGTGAGCAGGAGGCTGCTGCGAATGCAACTCAACAGCTGGGGCGGCGAGCAGCACCCTTGCGGCTGTTGAGTCGAGACTGGAGCGGCGGGCACGGCATGCCGTGCCCCTACAAATTCAATTGCAAAGAGCCGGTAGGATGCCGGCGCGACGGAGGGCGGGTCTGAGACCCGCCCCTACCAAACGGGATGATGCGCACCGGTCGCGGGGACGGATTGGGTTAGCTTAGGCCGCCGGCGGCTAAGAGTTGATCGCCGGTTAGCCAGCCGGAGTCGTTAGAGGCTAGGAAAACGGCCAGGGAGGCGATGTCGCCAACCTGGCCGATGCGGCCTAGCGGAGTCTGCGCGATGGCCGCTTTCTCGAATTCAGAGCCGATGAAGCCGCCGGTGTGGGTGCCTTCGGTTTCGACGATACCTGGGTTGATGCTGTTGACGCGGATCTTTTTGGGTCCTAGTTCACGAGCGAGAACGCCCGTGATAGCGTCAACCGCGCCTTTGGTGGCGGTGTATACGGAGCTATTTGGCGGAGTGATCCGGCTGACAGCGGAGCCGATATTAATGATGCTGGCGCCTTCGCCGAGATGCTTGACGGCGGCCTGGGTGGTGAGGAGGAGGCCGAGCACGTTGATATTGAACAGGCGGTGGAAAGAATCCTCGGTGACGGCCTCGAGGGGCGCGAATTCGTAGACGCCGGAATTGTTGACGAGGACGTCCAGGCGGCCGTAGTTTTTGATGGCGGCGGCGATGATGGCTTGGGCTTCGGCGGCCTTGGAGACGTCACCGCCTACGGCGACGGCTTTGCCACCGGCTGCGGTGATGGCGGCTACAACTTTTTCCGCGCCGGCTTTGCTGGAAGCGTAATTTACGACGACGGACGCGCCTTCGGCTGCTAGTGATTTGGCGATGGCTGCGCCGATGCCTTTGGAGGCGCCGGTTACGACTGCCACTTTACCTTTTAGCTTGCTCACTTGTGACTCCCTTGAATGATGTTTACGTTGGTCTACTGCTAACCTATCAGATGAGGGTGGATGTGCGCGGGATTCTTTAGTTCTGGGCACAGGAGCC
This sequence comes from uncultured Acidobacteriota bacterium, assembly GCA_963786205.1. GTDB lineage: Bacteria > Acidobacteriota > Terriglobia > Acidiferrales > UBA7541 > Palsa-295. The sequence continues at coordinate 398,474 of CAWAYG010000003.1, read as the reverse complement.
GCGGAACTACGTGTGGCGCAAGCGCAACAGCAAATGCAAACACAAAGGCAACTGCGCCCAGCTAAAGCTGGCCGCTACAAATTCAAAAGCAACGTCAACGACGAAGAGCCGGCGAGACGCCGGCGCTACCAACTGCTAATCGTCGCAGCGGGGTTGTTGTGCCCCGATGATAATGTCCCTTCTTGTCCCCGATAGAAATGTCCCCCTAAATTAGGCCTCCGAGAGGAGGTCAGATTGAGGCGGACGGAGATGAGCAAGGGGGAGTTACGAAGGGTGGAGGTGCTGGCACGAGTTCGAAGCAAGCAGTTGCGGATCGTGGATGCGTGCCGATTGATGGAGGTTAGCTATCGGCAGGCGAAGCGGCTGTGGAAGCTCTATCGAGAGGAAGGTGCTGCGGGGCTGAAGCACCGCAGTGCAGGACGGCCGTCGAATCGCGCGCACGAGCCGAAGATTCGGCGGAAGGTGCTGCGGCTGGTGCGGGAGAAGTACAGCGGGGCGGTGGGCGAGCGATTTGGACCGACGCTGACAACGGAACACTTGGAATCGGAAGATGGCGTGAAGGTGGGTGTGGAGACGCTGCGGCAGTGGATGCTGACGGAAGGGTTGTGGAGTCGGGAGCGGAAGAGGCGGCGGCACCGGAAACGGCGGACGCGCAAGGAACACTTTGGCGAGTTGGTGCAGATGGACGGCAGCTTTCACGCGTGGCTGGAAGAGCGCGGACCGGAGGGCTGCTTGATCGACATGGTGGATGCGCGACCAACACGACGTGGGCGGAGTTGGGCGAGGAAGAGACGATCTGGGCGGTGGCCGATGGGCTACGCGCTTGGATCGAACGCTACGGAGTACCGCTGGCGTTGTACGTGGACTGGAAGAATCTGTACAAGCGGAGCGCGACGCCGAAGGAGCAGCTACGGGGAGAGGAGCCGGTAACGCAGTTTGGGCGGATGTGCGGGAAGTTGGGGATCGAGCTGATCGCGGCCAGTTCGCCGCAAGCGAAGGGGCGCGTGGAGCGGGTGCATGGGACCCATCAGGATCGCTTGGTGAAGAAACTGCGACGGAAGGGGATCGTCAGCCACGAAGCCGCAAACGTGTATTTGCGGAGCGAGTATCTGGCGGAACACAATCGGCGCTTTGCGCGGGACGCGGCAAGGAAGGAAGACTATCACCGGCGCGCGCCGCGGGCGGCGGAGCTGGAGCGGATATTCAGGCTGGAGACGGAACGCACGGTGAGCGAGGACTGGGTGGTGCGCTACGGCAATCGCTTTTTCCAACTGGGGCGGCAGAGGGGGAACTCTGCGTCAGCGCGGAGCAAAGTGTTGGTGTGCGAGGGACGGCGCGGAAGCCTTGCGATTGAATATCGTGGTCGCCCGCTGAGCTGGCGAGAGGTTCCTGCGCCCGCCAAGCCGGTGCTGGATCCAGCAGCCCACAGCGCGCGTCCGCGAGTGCCGATTTCAGTCAAGAGACGGAAATGGGTGCCGCCGGCAAACCATCCGTGGCGGGAAGCGGCCCGCCGGGCCGAACAGCAGCGCGAAAGGAAACTGGCCGTGGCCAGGGGACGCAGCCGCGGTTGGCCTGATCCTGCGCTTCGCCCTAAACGCTCCGCCCTTCGGGCTCCGCAGGGCTGCGCTCCGGATCAGGCCAACAAAACCGGGATGCCATAGGTCGAGCGAGATGGAAATCGTCGTTCCTGGGGCTTGCTAGCGCGAAGTTTTTCCACGAAAACCCCAAGGAAAGAAAAAGGACGAAGAGACAGAAAACAAAAAGGGGACATTTCTAATGGGGTAAGGAAGGGGACATTTCTAACGGGGTTTGACAAATCGTCGCAGCGGGGTTTGACAGGGTATGTGGCGCTTGTTAGCCTGCGCGGGACGCGGCGTTTGTTGCGGCCGGCGTCCACTGCATGAGCGCTGACATCGAACTTAGTTCTGGGCGTGGTTCCCATTCTGATGCACATCCTGTGATTGAATTTCGCCATGCTGGGTACCGGCTGCCTGATGGGCGGGCGCTTTTGCGTGACTTAAATTTGGTGGTCGAGCGCGGGGAGACTTTGGTTTTGCTGGGTCGTAGCGGGGCGGGAAAATCCACGGCTTTGAAATTGATCAACCGGATGCTGGAGCCTAGCGACGGGGCGGTGCTGGTCGAGGGGCGCTCGACGTCGGAGAGCGATCCGATTGAGCTGCGACGGCGGATCGGGTATGTGATTCAGGAAGTGGGGTTATTTCCGCATTTCACCGTGGAACAGAATATTTCTTTGGTGCCACGGCTGGAGCATTGGCCGGAAGAGCGGATTCGCGTGCGGGTGGCGGAGCTTTTGCAGATGGTGGGGTTGAGCGAGGCGGAATTCTTGCATCGTTATCCGCACCAACTTTCCGGAGGGCAGCGGCAGCGAGTGGGCGTGGCGCGGGCTTTGGCAGCAGATCCGCCGATATTGCTGATGGACGAGCCTTTTGGGGCGCTGGATCCGCTGACGCGAGCGGAGGTGCAAGCGGAATTTCAAGATTTGCAGCGGCGGTTGAAGAAGACGATTGTGATCGTGACGCATCACGTGGCGGAAGCGCTGCTGCTGAGCGACCGCATCGGGGTGATTGACGCGGGGGCTTTGGTGGGACTTTACACGCCGAAAGATTTTATGGAAGCTACGGAGCCAGTGACCGCCGCGTACATTGCGAATGTGCGGATGCTGGAAAAGCTGGAGGGGCCGGCATGAATCTGCTGGAATATTTTGCGCGACATCATCGGGAAATTTTGCAGGCGACGATGGAACATGTGTGGCTGGTGGGGATTGCGATGCTGCTGGCCGTGGCAGTGGGCGTGCCGCTGGGCGTGTTGGTGGCGCGGCGGCCGTGGCTATCCAAACCGATTTTGGGCAGCGCGAATATTGCGGAGACGATTCCGAGCCTGGCGCTTTTTGGATTTTTGCTGCCGGTGCCGTGGCTGGGGGATCGCGCCGAACGGATCGCGATCGCGGCGCTGGCGTTGTATGCGTTGCTGCCGATTATTCGTAACACCGCGGCGGGAATTGCGGGCGTGGACAGGGCAATTCGCGACGCGGCGCGCGGCATGGGGATGACCGAGTGGCAGATTCTGTTTCAAGTGGAATTGCCGCTTTCGTTTTCGACGATGCTGGCGGGGATACGCGTGGCGACCGTGCTGACGGTGGGGATCGCTACGATTGCGGCGGCGGTGGGAGCAGGAGGGTTGGGGGAATTTATTTTTCGCGGGCTGGCCATGGTGAACAATCAATTGATTTTGGCTGGGGCGATTCCGGCGGCGTTGCTGGCTTTGATTGCGGATTTTTTGCTGGGCGTGTGTGAACGACGGTTGCAGCCTGCGCGATCATGATGCGCGGCGCGGCGTGGCGGCTCGGTGTTTTCACTTGCTTGATACTTGCGTTGGCGGTTGCGCTCAGTTCGTGTGGCGCGGCGCGGCACGATGAGATTGTTGTGGGCTCGAAGAATTTTTCGGAGCAGGCTTTGCTTGGGGAAATTGTGGCGCAGCATCTGGAGGCGCGGACGCATCGTGCGGTGACGCGGCGGTTTTATCTGGCGGGATCTTATATTTGCCAGCAGGCTCTGCTGGCGGGGCGGATTGATTTGTACGTGGAGTACACCGGGACGGCGCTGACGGCGATTTTGCATGACCCTTTGGAGTCCGATTCGGCGGCGGTTTTGCAGCGTGTACGTAGTGAATACCAGCGGCGATTTGGGTTGGAGGTGCTGCCTTCGCTGGGGTTCAACAATACTTTTGCGATTGTGGTGCGGGGGGACGATGCGCGGCGGCTGCATTTGAAGACGATTTCGGATGCAGCGCCGTTTGCGCGCGAGTGGCGGGCGGGGTTTGGATACGAATTCATGGAGCGGCCGGACGGGTTTGCGGGGTTGGCGCGAACTTATGGGCTTGCGTTTCGAGAGACGCCGCGGATTCTGGATTTAGGATTGCTTTATCGGGCGCTTTTAGAGAAGCAGGTGGATATTGTGGCGGGAAATTCGACTGACGGGTTGCTGGCGGCGCGAGATTTGACGATGCTGGAGGACGACCAGCATTATTTTCCGCCTTATGAGGCGGTTCCGGTAGTGCGGGGGGATGCGCTGGCGCGATTTCCGGAGATGCGGGGGGCTTTGATGGAATTGGCGGGGAAGATTGACGATGCGGAAATGCGCCGGATGAATTATGAGGTGGATGGGGAGCATCGGGATATTGCGGATGTGGCGCGGGAATTTTTGCGGGGGAAGGGGTTGGAGTGAGTGGGGCGCGTCCGCGTTGGTCGCAATAATTCGCGGCGGCGTGCCGGTGATGGCCTTGTGTCACGCCTACGGTGCTCCGGATTTTTATGCGACGGTTCCCAGGCCTTCCGGCCTGGGCTAACTTATGCCGCGCCTACGGCGCTGAGTTGTGGACCGGAGCGGTGAACGGGGTGCGCGGATCGGATTTCGCGAATCGAGATCCAAGGCGCCCGCCTGAAGGCGGCCGCTACAACTCAACTGCCAAGAGCCGCCGACGCGCCGACGCTTAGAACCAGGCGTTTTTCTTGTACTCGCGATAGACCTCGCCAAATTTTGCTTCGAGAACCCTTTCCTCCTTACGTATGCGGACGAGTTGCAGTGGTATGAGGACCAGGAAAGTCAGCAAAAACGTCGGATGCTCAAGAAATAAAAGCACTCCGGCGATTAACAGCCCGCCAAAAAGTTAAATGGGGTTGCGCATGCGCGAGTAGAGCCCTGTGGTCACGAGGTTTCGGGCCTGCGCGCTGACGGAAAACGAAGAGCCCAGTGGCAGGTGCGCCACGGAAAACAGAACGAAGGAGGGGACCATCAGGATTGCGCCGGTCCAGCGCATGAGATCCCACGGAGCGGAGCGAAACATCCAGAACAGGTCGAGCACGACGATGCCGGCGATGGGAATCAGGAGATAGCGTCGCTGAAACTTCATGAAGCAGGAGTGTACACCTGCGGCAAATCGGGAAGCGAGGAGAGGCTATTCGGTTTCCTGCATGGATTTGAAGTCGGCTTCGAGGGCGGCGCAGTATTGTTTTTGGGCTTCTAGCTCGGCTTGGAGTTTTTTTACCAGGAGCTCGAGGCGGCGAATTTCGTGGCGCAGTTTTTGGGTGTCAGCTGATGGGGGCGCGGTTGCTGCCGCGCGTGCTGGAGGCACGGCGGCATGCGCGGCGGGGCGCGGAGCTGCCGAAGCGGTGCGTTGCGGGGCGAATGTTGGCGCGGGTTCCGCGGGCCACGCTGATGTTGCAGGGGCGGCGGGCGCGGAGTTTGGCGATCCGCCGTTTGGCAGCACGCCATTTTGGAGCGCACCGGGCGGCGAGAAGAGGCCGCTGAGAACTCGGCTGGCGGCTTGCGATGAATTTGCTTCTTCTTCGCGCAGCGAGCCGCGTACCGCCGCGCCGGCTGCGGCGGGATTCAGCAGGCTTTTCACGCGGGCGATCAGATCCTGCGGCTGGAAGGGCTTGCGCACGAGTTCGTCGGCTTTTACCTGCATGGCTTTTTCCGCTACGGTGCGATTCACCACGCCAGACATCAGGATTACCGGCGTTTTTCCGAAGCGTTCGTGTTCTTTTATGAATTGGCAGACTTCGTAGCCGTCTTTATCGGGCATGATCACGTCGGTGATGACGGCGTCGGGAGCCGAGTCGCCAAATTGGGCGAGGGCGGAGGCGGCGTCGGCGCAGGTGATGACGTTAATATTTTCCTTGCGGAATGCGATCTTGATGACTTCGCGCATGGTGGCGCTGTCGTCAATAAAATAGACCGTCGGGGTGCGCGCGGCGGGGAGAACTTGCGTATCGCTCATGACGATTTTTTCTCCACATTATCGAGTTCGTGGTCTTGTCCGAGGTGTTGCTCGGATTCGTTTTGCGGGCCTTCCTCGGAGTCTCTCTGCGATTCGTCGAACGCGCGCATGGCATCGAGGAGCAGATCGGTGGCGGAGCGCAGCACGGTGCGTTGCGTAGCGGTGGCGCCGTAGACGAATTTGTAAACGCCTTTCACCGCGCCCTGGCAGGTGGCAACGATTTGGGTGACGGCTTCATCGCCGAAGAACATGCCGCATTCGGCATGGCAGATTTCTCCGCCCTCAAAGAAAATAATTCCGTCGGCATCTACGGCGTTGATGTGCAGCGCGCCGGTCTGGCGGGCTTGGCCGAGCATTTGGATTACGCCGGGCAAATCGAGATGCTGGAGATTGCCGCTCAAATCGGTTTCGGCGCTGGTGAGCATTTGCGTGGGCTGGAAACCGTCCTGGCGGCTGACGAGAAAACTGCGCACGTGCGCGGCGATGTCCGAAGGCGAGCGGCGGCGATCGACGAAATCGTCGCAGCCCGCGCGATACGCTTCGAGGAGGGCTTGTTCGCCGGCACCGGCGCCGCTTCCGCCGATGGCGATGAGCGGGATGTGCGCGGTGTTGGGATCGGCGCGGAGAATTGGCGCCATTTCTAGCGCGCCCATTTCACGGAGATTGGTGGCGCACAAAATAGCCGCGGGCGCGTTCCATTCGAGCATGGTTAGCGCATAGGCGGCTTGCGTGCAGGGGACAACTTCGAAGCCGACTTGCTGCAGAGCTTCGCCGACTCGTTTCGCGAAATAGACGTTGCTATCCACGAGCAGGATGCGCGGAAGATTGGCGAGGGCGTTCATGATCGCGCCTCCGCTTGCATTGCCGGGCTAGGGTTATTGCTGCCGGCGCTGACGAGTTCTTGCAGATCCAGGACATTTATATTTTCGTTTTCGATAGCGAGGGTGCCAGCGAAATACGCTGGAGCGTCTTCCTGCGGCGGTTGCATTTCGCCTGTGGCTAGTTCGCATTCGCCGTTTACGGGAATGGCGCTAGCTTCGCTGGCGGAACCGAAGGCGCGTTCGGCGATTAGATAAAAGCGGTGCACGGAAGATTCGCGGCCACAGAGAACGGGCGCGACGTCGTATACCGGAACGATGCGGCCGCGGCGAACGATCACTCCGGCGATCAGCTTTGAAGTGTGCGGGAAATTGTGCAGACGCACGGGAGGCGCTAGCTCCATGACGGATTCGGCGGGCAGCGCGAAGCGGCGGTTGCCCACGTGCAGGAGCACCCAGGATTTGCGCACGTGATTTTCGGCGGCGCTCATGCTTGCACAGCTCCTTCCATTTCTTGGCGTGTTGCAATTGCTTTTGACGCGTGATCGAGGCGCGCGAATTCTTGGGGCGTGAGAAAACCTTCGGGCTTGATTACCGGGATCACGCGATCCTCGAGATAGATGAGGCCGCGATACCACTCGCGCTCTTCGCCTTGGAAGGCTTGCGGCAGCGCGTGGACTTTGGGAACGTCCGCCATTCTTTCGATGGAGTCGACGAGCACGGCGGTGCGAATTTGGCGCAGGATCAGGACGAGAGTGGGGCGCGTGACGCGCAGGCGGAAATGCGCGCAGCCGCTGACGACGTAGTAGGTGCGATGGCTGCGTTCGACGAGGTGGCGAACTTTGGGAACTTCGGCCAGTTCCATTTCGATGGCGGCGGTGGCCAAGCTGTCTGTGCTGCGAATTTCCTGTACAGCGTCGGCGGCGATGGCGAAAGTTTGCGCGCCGATGCAGAAAAGAATTACGGCTTCGGTGGAGCGCGAGCGGCGTGACTTCGCGGCGTCTTGTGTGGCGATTTTCATCGCGCACCTATGGGAGCGAGGCGGGTGATTTTCGCGACGCGTTTTTCGATGGCCGCGCTGATTTGATCGAGGGGAAGAATTTCGTCCACCGAGCCGGTTTTGATGGCTTCGGCGGGCATGCCGAAGATTACGGAGGTCGCTTCATCCTGGACGATCACGTGGCCGCCGGCGGCTTTCACGGCTTGGACACCTTTGGAGGCGTCGTTGCCCATGCCGGTGAGAACTACGGCGACGGTGAGCGGGCGCGCGAAAGCGGCGGCGGATTCCAGGGCCACGTCGGCGCAGGGGCGATAGCCTTCGATGCGCGGGCCGCCATCGAGCGAGATTTTTCCGGTGGACGAAATCCGCAGGTGATGCGCGCCGGGGCAGAGGTAGATTACGCCGGGCTGCGGCGCTTCGTGCGATTCGGCTTCTTTCACCGGTAAGCGCGAGACTTCCGCCAGCTGAATTGTGAATTGACTGGTGAAGGCGGCGGGCATGTGCAGCACGAGCAGGACCGCGGCCTGGAGATCTTTCGGCAAGCCTGCGACCACGCGCATGACGGCGGCGGGTCCGCCGGTGGACGCGGCGATCACGACGATAGGAAATTTTGTGCCGTTGCTTATGTTGTTCTGTGCGGCGCGCTCTGCGTTGTGCGCCAAGGCCGACGCGACGGAGACGGGCGCGTGCGGAGTGGCCAGCTTGGACATGGTGGCGGTGCGCACGACGCGAACTTTCGCGGCCATTTTCAATTTGCGCGTAAGTTCTTCGCGGATATTGCGCATGTCGAGGTCAATGCCGTTCGTGGGCTTGGGCACGAAATCGATGGCGCCGAGTTCGAGGGCGCGCAGGGTGCTGGCGGCGCCTTCGCGGGATTCGGAGCTGACGATCACTACCGGGCGCGGATGCTGCGACATGATCAGCTCGGTGGCTTGCAGGCCATCGAGATGAGGCATGTTGATGTCCATGGTGATGACGTCTGGGCGCAGGGATTCGGCGAGGGCCACGGCTTCGCGGCCGTCGCGGGCGGTGCCGGCGACTTCCAGTTGCGCGTCGGAATTGATGATTTCCTTCAGCACCTTGCACATGAAGGCGGAATCATCGACGACGAGGACGCGAATTTTCTTTTCCGGTACCTTGTTCATTTCAGTCCTGCCGCACCGGCACGGTTAGCTTGCGGCGTGTGTCAGGTTTTTCCGCACCAATCAATTCGTCAACAGTGGCTACCAGCTGATCTTCCTGCACGGGCTTAGTCAGGAATCCGGCGGCGCCTTCTTTCATCGCGCGATCGCGATGTTTTGCGCCGGCGCGGGAGGTGACAACCAGCACGGGAATTTTTCGCGTTACCGGATTCTGGCGCAGATGGGCCATCAGTTCGTAGCCGTTCATGCGCGGCATTTCGAGGTCGGTGATGACCAGGTGACAGCCGATTTGCGCGACGAGATCGGAGGCTTCCAGGCCATCGGAGGCGAGTTTCACGCGATAGCCGGCTTTTTCGAGCATGCGTCCGACGAATTTGCGCACGCTGATGGAATCGTCGGCGACTACGACTACGCGATCGTTCTCGATGGAGTCCACGGCGCCGGCTGGGATGCTTCCCGCGGCTACCGCTTCGGCGCCTGGCGCGAAAACGCGGGCGGCGGGTGAAGAAGCGGGCAACGCGTTGCGTTCGGCGGTGTCCGCGGATGCCAGGCGATTCAGATCGATCAGGAGAATCAGACTGCCATCGGGCGCGATGGTGGTGCCGGGGAAAAGTTTCACGCTGCGAAGATAATCGCCGAGGTTCTTGATGACGATTTCGTCTTTGCCGAGGACTTCTTCGACGACTACGCCCACTTGTTTGCCGGCGACTTTCACGATGACCATGTGGAAGTAGCCGTTGAGCGGCTCAAGCGGCGGCAGGGCTAGCTGGACGTCGAGGCGGACGACTTCGGTGACGACGTCGCGCACGCGGGTGAGGAGTTTGCCGCCGACGTCTTCGATTTCGTCGGGCTTGAGGCGGCGGATTTCTTCGACTACGGCCAAGGGCAGAGCGAAGACGGATGTGCCGCAGCGCACGAAGAGCGCTTGCGAGATGATCAGCGTGAGCGGAACTTTTACTGTGAAGGTGGCGCCGTGGCCGGGTTCGGAGCGGACTTCGATTTCGCCGTTGAGGGCGTGCACGTTGGCACGGACGACGTCGAGGCCAACGCCGCGGCCGGCAAGCTCCGTCATTGCGGCTGCAGTCGTGAAGCCGGGGCGGAAAAGGAATTCGCGGAGCTCGCGGTCGGTGAGTTCGGCGGCGGCGACGGAAGACATGACGCCCATTTCGACGACGCGGCGGCGGGCGCCATCGTAATCAATGCCGCGACCGTCGTCTTCCACTTCGATGAATATGTGGTTGCCGCGATGATAGGCGCGAACGCTGACGAGTCCTTTTTCGGATTTGCCATTGCGCTGACGGGTGCGGCGGTCTTCGACGCCGTGCGCGACGGCGTTGCGCACGAGGTGAATCAGCGGATCGGAAACGTGCTGAATAATATTGTTGTCGAGTTCAGTGTCCGCGCCTTCGAGGGAAAGCTCGACGAGCTTGCCGGTGGCGTTGGCGGCATCGCGCACGGTGCGGGAGAGGCGCGTGTAAAGATTCCCGATGGGCACCATGCGCGCGGCGGTGATTTCGTCCTGGAGGTGGTGCGCCAGCTTGGTGAATTCGTCGATGTCGGAGTCCACGCGGCCCATGAAACCCTCGAGCTGGGTGAGGACGACGTTGACGTCGGCGGAAATTTCGGTGAGCGAGCGGGAAAGAATGTTGACGTCGTCGTAGCGGTCCATTTCCAGCTCGCTGAATTCGAGCAGGTCGTTGGTGGTGACCGAAGGCATGCCCGGGAAATTCGGACGGAAGGTGTCCATTTGCGGGGCTCGGCTTCCGGGAACGAGGAGCGGCTGGATTTTGCTGAACTCGTGCTTTTCCTGGAATTCGGAAACTTTTCCGGAGAGGCGGCTCTTCGAGAAATTCAGGACTTCGACGAGCTTGGCTAATTCGGCCAGGCGGCCGACCATGCGCGTGCGGTTGATGACGAGTTCGCCGACGGCGTTCATCATGCGGTCGAGGCGCTCGAGCGAGATGCGCACGGATTTGGCTTGCGGCAGAGCTTCGGGAGCGGCGCGGCGCTTTTCTGGTGCTGCGATTCCGGTTTCTGTGGTTGCTGCGTCGCTGCCACTCGCGGGCACGTATTGACCTGGAGCCGATTCCTCGGTTTCTTCGGGCGCGAGCTCGGCGATCTGCGCCAGGAGCGGATCTACCGCGGCGCGCATTTCTTCGTCGCTGGTCCATTGGCGGTGCAGGAATTTTTTCAGGACGTCTACGGATTCCAGGCAGATGTCCACGATATTGGCGCTGGGTTTTAGTTCGCCATCGCGCAGGCGGCCGATCAAATCCTCGACGCGATGGGCGACGGCGGAGAGGCGATGCAGTCCCACTTGCGCGGCGGAGCCTTTTACCGTGTGCATGGAGCGGAAGAGGCGATTGATATCTTCCGCATTGGGATTGGCTTCTAGTGCGAGCAGGCATTCGGTGACGGCCTGGAGATGCTCTTCGGCTTCGGGAACGAAAAATTCCAGGACTTCCGCCGGGACTTCACTATCCTGCGGCAGATTGTCGACATAGGAGTACGCGGGCGACGCGTCGGCGATGGGTTCTTCGGCCGCGACTTGTTCGGCGGCTTCGCGAGCGGCACGCGAGGCGGGCGGGGCGGGAAACGCGAAGGAATAGCGCTGTTTGAAGGCGAGGATGTCGCCTTCGGTTTCGGTGCCGCCGGAACTGATCTGGAGCAAGTCGAATTCGAGAACGGAGATGGCATCGGAAATAAATTCGGTGAGCGGGCCGTGCATGTCCGCGGTGAGCGTGGCGTTCATGGCGTAGTGAAAGATGTGCGCCATTTTCGCGGCGACTTCGGAAAATTGCGGGAAACCGTAGCTGGCGGAAGTGCCAGCAAGAGTGTGCGCGGCAATGTAAAGTTTTTCGAGATCTTCGGGCCTGGTCTGCGGCTCCTGCAACATGCCGGAATATTCCCGCAGGTACTGGAGATTTTCAGAAGCCTCCTGGAGGAAGAGCTCGACGGATTCCTGATTGGGCCCGTTCACAGGCTTTCCTCCACCAGCACGGATGCGGTGCGCGGTTCCGCGGCGACCGGTTTGCGATAAATACGGCAATCGCCGATCACCAGGGACTCCAATTTCATGGGCACGTTGGAAAGCGTTTCCGAGTGACCCAAAAGAAAATATCCGCCCGGTTCGAGGGCGTCGTAAAAGCGTCGCAGAATCGCGAGACGGCGCTCTTCGGAAAAATACATGAGCACGTTCATGCAGAAGATGCAGTCCATCTTGCCGACGTACACCGGCTCGACCAGATTCATTTGCGCGAACGAAATCATTTTGCGAATCCGCGGCCTCACCTGAAAGCCGTGCTTGGTGTTCGTAAAATGGGCATCCACCTGGCCCAGCGAGACATCCTGCAAGCTGCGCTTGCTGTAGAGCCCGCGTTCAGCGTGGCGCAGCGCACGGCGGCTGATGTCCGTCGCGAGAATTTCGATTTCCCAGGCTTCCACAAATTTCAGCGCGTCGCACAGGGTGATGGCGATGGAATAGGCCTCTTCACCCGTGGAACAGCCGGCGCTCCAGATGCGCAGGGCGCGCGGGTTCTGCCAGAACTTGCGTTCCTGCATCTCCGGCAAAATGCGTTTTTCCAGCGCGTCGTAGATCGCCGGATAGCGAAAGAAAGATGTTTCCTGCGTCAGCAGGCGCTCCAGCAGGGCTTCGTATTCCGTGCTGGAACTTTTTACCAGCTCGAATAATGCGGCGCCGTCGGCGAAGTCTTTTTCCTCGATGTATTCGCGGATGCGGGTGGAGAAGAAGCGCTCGCGCGACGCATCGAAAAGAATGGCCGAGCGCTGCTCGATCAGCGTGCGGATATCATCGAGTTCGGACTCGCTGAGCTTCGTCGTCGTTGCTGGATGTGATTTCATGTTCGGCGCACGTTCGGGGCCGGAGGGTTTCGCCGACGCCGGGAATCACTGCGACCTAACGATGCGCACCTACCGGCGCGGTCGGACGCGGTTCTTCGGCCGCTTCACCCGCGCGACCAGAACGGAATTGCGCGAGCGCTTCATTTAATTGTTCCGAGAGCTTGACCATGTTGCCGACCGTGGAAGCGGTTTGGCGTGCGCCCTGAGTCGTCTGGCGCGTGATGCCGGAGATGATTTGCATTGCGTTGGCCACACCTTCCGTGCCGCGCACCTGCTGCTTCGAGGCCAGGGAAATTTCCTGGACGAGTTCGGCCGATTGACGCACGACGCTGGAAATTGCTTCGAGCGCTTTACCGGCTTGATCGGCGAGGCCTGCACCAACTTCCACTTCGCGGGTGCCGTCTTCCATGACGACGACGGCTTCGTTTGTTTCGGCTTGAATCGCTTTGATCAGCGCGGCGATGTCTTTGGTGGCGCTGCGGGAGTGCTCGGCGAGTTTGCGGACTTCGTCCGCGACGACGGCGAAACCGCGGCCAGCATCTCCGGCGCGGGCAGCTTCGATGGCGGCGTTCAGAGCAAGCAAATTGGTTTGCTCGGTGATGTCGTTAATCACGTTGATGATTTCGGAAATTTCGAGAGAGCGATCGCCGAGAGATTTAATTTTCTTGGCGGTAGCTTGCACGGATGCGCGGATGCGCTGCATGCCTTCGAGCGTATCGCGCACGGCGCGGTTGCCTTGTTCGGCGGCGTCGAGAGCGCGGCGGGCGGCTTCGGCGCTGGCTTCGGCGTTGTTGGACACCTGTTTCATGGAGACGGTGAGCTCTTCGACGGCGGAAGAGGTGTTGGTGATTTCCTGGTCTTGCTGCGTGGCTCCGGCGGTCATGTCATCGGCGGCGTCGAGAATCTGATTGGCGCTGCCGCTGACGTCCACGGCGGCTTTGCGGACGCGTTCGAGAACTTTGGTGAAGTTGTCGAGCATGAAGTTCACGGAGTCAACCACGTTGCCGAGAGCGTCGTTGGTGACTTTGCCGCGGATGGTCAAGTCACCGCGGGCGACCTGGTTGATGGTGTTGAGCAGGTCGGTGATGCTGCGCTGCAGGGAGTCTTGCGCCTGTTGATTGGTGACGGCGTGGGCGACCTTGGCGGCGCTGCGGTTGAAATTTTCGGCTATGAAGCCGAACTCGTCGTTGGAATTGATTTCGACGCGGGCGCGAACGTCGCCGGAGACTACGCGTTCGGAAAATTTCGCGAGTTCGTCCACGGGAGTGAGGACGCGCTTGCTTAGCACGTAGACGATGGAGATCACGGCGATGAGGCCCAGCACGACTGCGCCGAGCAGCGCGCCACTGGCGCCGCCGGGAACGGCGGCGGCATCAGCGGCTGCCGGACCGGCGGAGTGGGCGCCTGCGTAGTAGGAAAAGCCGACCGAGGCGAACAGCAACAGTGTGACCCAGAAGACGAGCAGCCAGACTGTGGAACTCAAACGAGCTTTCATGACTTCCTCCCAAGAATTTGTGCGCCATTTACGTTTGCCCCGCCGCTCCGTGATGCGTAACGGTTCGTGCGCGCGGCCTAGAAACTTTCTGCCCCCCAGAACCCATGCCTAATGCAAATTCGATCGCCCCGATCGAAAACAGGTGCCCGGTATAAAGGCCAAGCTAAGCCAAAGACGCCCGCCTAAAAAGAAAAAGCAGGCGGCCGCTACAAAATCAAAACCGACGGCAACGACTGCCCGGTTCGATGAGCCTGAACCGGCCGCTACAAAGTCAAAAGCAACGTCAACCGCAACTGCAATGCGACGCGGGCCGGATTTAAATCACCGGCACTGGAAAAACGTCGACGAGGCGGCGCAGGTCGACTACCAGCGCCAGGCGATCGTCGTGGCGTAACATGCCGCGGCAGTGCGGGACGTCGGCGGGCGCTTGGTCGAGCAGCGCCTCTTCGGTAGCGGAGAATGTGCCGATTACTTCGTCGGCGGCAATTCCCAGCCGCATGTCTTCGCGGTGCGCGTCGCCTTTCAGGATTGCGACGACTACGTGCTTCGGCAGAAGGCCGGGGCGGCGGCCTTCGGTGAAGGCGATGTCTATGAGCGGGACGATGGTGCCACGCAGATTGAACACGCCCATGAGGAACGCGGGCGTGAGCGGAATGCGCGTGACGATGGGCCAGTCCACCACCTCTTCCACTTCGAGCACTGAAAAGCAAAAACGTTCGCGGCCGGCGCGGAAGACGCAGTACTGGCGTTCGGGGAGGCGCTCCTCGGAAAAAACTTCGCTTTCGAGGAATGTGCCGCCATCCAGTTCAGCGGAAAGCGCCGCGTTTTCGCGTTCCAGGGACATCAGGCAAACCTTTTCACCGCATTGAGCAATTCGTCCGGCGTGAAGGGCTTAGTCACGTAGCCATTCGCGCCTTGCTGCTCGCCCCAGTAGCGGTCGCTGGGCGCGGATTTCGAAGTGACCAAGATCACCGGAATATTTGAGTAGGTCTGCTGGCTCTTCAAGTCGCGGCAGGCCTGGAAGCCATTGCGGCGCGGCATGACCACGTCGAGGAGAATGACGTTGGGGCGCTCTTCTTCGATGGCTTCTTCGATTCTGGTGGGATCGGAAATTCCCACGGAATGAAAACCGCCTTGCTGCAGCATGGACTGCATGAGGTGGAGTTCCGCCTGGGAATCATCCACAATCAGAACCTTTTTCGACATCGACGGACCTCCACAGAAATACCCGCAGATAGAAATGCAAGTGCAAGACCATGTGCGGAGCGTTTTTCTTGTTCTGCGACTAGATTGCAACAGCTTTGCTTTTCAGCGGGTTACGCGCGGTGGGCTAGCGCGCAAGGCCAGCTGGGGAAATTTGCGACACGCTGTTTGTCTCAGCTTGAGATTCTTTCTCACCGGCGCACATTTCGGCGGCGACCGATGAGAAACGCTGCATGATTTCATGGAGGCGCAGGGCCATGGTGTGAATGGTGCGGATTTGTTCGCGCGCGTCCGGGTGCATGGGTCCGGCGTCGAGGAGTAAGAGGTCGGCGTTGCCGAGGACCGAGGTTAACGCGTTGTTTACGCTGGGGCGCATTTCCAGCATGTAGCGGCCGAGGGTCGCGTGGCGTTGTGCTTCGGAGGCGACGCGTTCGGCGCGTTGGGCGCGGGCGGTGGCGGCGGCGCGACGAAGGGCTTCTCCGGCGACTAGGATTAGGGTGCCGATCCAGCCGTCCTCGCGCGGGATGATTAGCACGTGCGGGTGTTCGGCGGCCAGTTGCGGGACATCGCGGGCTTCTGCTCCGGTCGAGACATAGATGGTGGCAGCGGTGGTTGAGCTTGCGTTGAGCGCGGAAAGGATCGCGCTGATTTTGTTGTTGCGTACGGGGCCGACGATTACGAGGTTGTAGCCTTCGGCTGCGGATGATTGCCAGACGTCACTCGTCGTAAGGGTGATCTCGGGGACACGGCGTTCGGCTTGCCAGCGAGCGGCTACGGTGCGCGCGAATTCGGTGTCGTCCGAGACGATCAGGACGCTGGAGTGAGTCAACGGCTTCCCCCCAAGCAAAGTCGACTGCAAAAGCAAAATCAGAAGTGCCGGCGAGACGCCGGCGCTACGAACGGTAACGGCAACTGCAAAGTCAAAGACGCCCGCCTAAAAAGCAGGCGGCCGCTACAAGGTCAAAAACAACTGCAACGGCAACCACAAAGTCAAAACCAACCGCTGCCCGATTCGATGAACCTGAACCGGCCGCTACAAAGGCGGAGTCGACGGCAAAAGCGAATCAGGGTTGCAATTTTTCCGCTTCCTCTATGAAGGACAGAAGGCGCTTGGTGCTAATGCCGAGATTTACCGCAGCTTCGGTGTTCTTGGCGCGCTTGGCTTGTTCGACGCGGCCCTGGAAGTAGGAAACTTCGGCTTTGGCTAGCGTGAGCGCGGCTCCGAGCTGGCTCAGGTCGCCGGAACGTTTGCGCTCTTCGGTGGCGACTGCGAGGAGCGCGCGAGCGACTACGGCGCGGCGCAGATCTTCGGCTTCTTGATCGCCTTCGGCGACGAAGGCTGCTACTTCCCAGGAGGAGAGCAGGACTTTTGTGTTTTGCAAGACGATCGTGGACATGGAGCGTCCGCGAGAGGGAGGTTCGGCGATTAGTTGCTCCCAGATTGCTTCCAGACATTTTTCTTTATCGAGCGCGCCGGCTGGCGGTGCCGGAGCGTCGGTGGCTGATTTTTCTGATTGGTCGGCTGCGGCCGAGGCCTTTGCTGCTTTTGCCGGTGCGGTTTTTTCCGCCGGAGCTGCGGCGGATGGTTTTGGCGCCGGCGCGTTCGTTGCGGACGCTGGGGGCATAGCAGGAGCTGGTTTGGCCGGAGCTGCAGGCTTGGATGATTGATCCACGGTTGAACGCTTGTCTGGTTGACGCTTTTCCGGGCTTGCTGCTGCGGGCGCGCCGGATTGGCCACGCGCGAGGGCTTCTTCCAAGTCGGCGCGCAAGGCCAGGAGCTGTTCGAAAGCGTGAGTGACGGAAGTTTCGGTGTAGTCCTTGTGGAAAGGCTGTTTCCAATTTTCGCAGTAGTAGCGCAGCTGGGTGGTGGTTTCGGCCGCGGAGAAACCGGCGCGGCGGCAGTCGACCGTTTTTACGCCATTGGCGTCGAGAGTTTCGGCGGCCTGGCGCACGGCGCTGAGGTCCGCGTGCAACATGCGGATGAAGGCGCGGCGGAGGAGAAAATTGAAGCGGCAGAAGGCCACCAGCGCGGCTGGGTCGTAAAACATCGCGCCGGCGGATTCTTTTACCAGGCGGCCTTGCTCGAGGAGGCCGAGTTCCATCATGTCGCGCAGGCTTTCGCAGTTCGCGACTTTGTCGAGAATTTTGTCGAGCGGTTCGCACCATTCGAGGCGGGTGGCGTCGGCCCCGGCGAGAACTGGTTGCAGGACTTCGGCGACATCTTCGAGGTGAATTTCCTTGCGATACAGCTCTTCGGGGGCGCAGAGAGCGAAATATTGCACGAGGAGCAAATCAATTTTGTCGCGGTCGGCGGTGGTTTTTTCCTGCTTGCGCAGCTGGCGCTGGAGAAAGGCGCGCAGATTTTGTTCGCTGGCGTTCAGAGTTTCCGAAGGAAGCTGGCGGATTTGAAACGCACGGACGCGTGCGTCAATGCCATCGTGCCATTTCAAAACGGTGTCGAAAACCTCTCGCGTGGGGCGCTGCGGCGGCAATTCGCCGGCCGGATACGGCAGCGGACCGAAATTAAATTGGGTGGCGAGCGCGGCGTACAAAGGATAGGCGTTGCGCGCTTCGGACCATTGCGCGACAAAATCCGCGGAGCCTGCTTGCGCGGATGTGGGCGGTTTCAACGTGGTGACGTCTGATTTGGGGGTCATTGTTTTATGATCCAGTTGCCCACTTCTCCGACGAACCGGGCAGCGACGGCCTTTCGTCCGTCGTGATAGCGCACGGCGACAACTGTGGCGCGCGCGTCGAGCGAACCATCGGAGTTCAGCACGCGCACGCCATCTTCAAATTCCAGCGGGAGCGTAGATGCGAACAGGACTTCCTGGGCGGTTCCGAATTCGATTACCGTTTGTTCCTGCAAAGGGCGGCGGGCTGTCGCGAGCGTGACGACGCGCACGGGAATTCGCATGGGCGAGGCGCTGGGGAAGAGTTGCGACAATTTTTCGACGCACGTTTGTGTAGCTTCAGCCGTGTCGATTGCGGCTTCGGTGATCACAGAACCCCCTGGGCGTTGGTCGAGGTGCAAAAAATGGCGCACTCAAGTGCGCCGCTACAAATTCAACCGCAAATTCAAGAACGCCCGCCTAAAAAAAGCAGGCGGCCGCTACAAAGTCAAAAGCAACAGCTGCGCGCAGTGGTAGCGGACGCAGAAAGACTTCCGGGGAGATGTTTGCACGAAGGCGGCCAAAGGCTGAGGGCGGTCTGCCGCGCTAACTGTCGTTTTTTCTGCGCTTTATGAATTGAGTGCTGCGACCCGGGTCTTGTGGGTGTCTCAGGGTGATACAGATGCGTCTCACGGATGCGGCGCGGAGCCGAATGCGGAGTGGATTCGGTTCGCTCGAGTTGCTGCTTAGGACGCGAGTTGGACGTCGTGCTTGTGCATGGCGCGCAGGGGGATGTTGTAGAGCTTTAATTTGCGATAGAGGGTGGCGCGGCTGATGCCTAGCATTCGGCCGGCCAGAGCTTTATCGCCGCCGGCTTTTTCGAAGACGCGGAGAATGGTCATGCGCTCGAGGTCGGCTAGCGCGGTGGTGGAGAGCGAGGCGGAATCGCCGACCGGCGCGCTGCTATCTTGTGGAGCGCGAATGGCGGGCGGGAGATCCTCTACATCAACCGTTTGATGATCGCCGAGGGCCACGGCGCGGGCGATGCAATTTTCCAGTTCGCGGACGTTTCCCGGCCAATCATATTGCAGGAAACTTTTCATGGCCGCGGGAGTGACTTGAATATTTTCTCCGGCGGCATAGCGATCCAGAAAATAGTGCGCTAGCTGCGGGATATCGGAACGGCGTTCGCGCAGGCCTGGGACGTGGACGGTTACTACATTGAGACGGAAATATAGGTCCTTGCGAAAAGTTCCGGCGCGGTAGGCGGATTCGAGATCGCGGTTCGTCGCGGCAATCACACGGATGTCCACTGGAACTTTTTCATTGCTGCCGACGGGGCGCACTTCTTTTTCTTGCAGGACGCGCAGGAGCTTGGCTTGCATTTCCAGCGGAAGCTCGCCGATTTCGTCCAGAAAAATTGTGCCGCCATTGGCTGCCTGGAAGAGGCCTGCTTTGGTCTTCAGCGCGCCGGTGAAGGAGCCTTTCTCGTGGCCGAAGAGTTCGCTTTCCATGAGCGTGGGGACGAGCGAGCCGCAATCGACGGCGACGAAGGGCATCTCCGCGAGGGGGCCGCGGAAGTGAATGGCGCGGGCGACGAGTTCCTTGCCGGTGCCGCTTTCACCGGTGATCAGCACGGGGGTGCGAGTTTCTTTCAGGCGCGAGATCATGCGCAGGACGTCTTGAATTTTGGCGGAGGTGCCGACGATGCCGTCGAGATCGATGACGGTGTTAACCCGCTCGCGCAGGAATTGATTTTCAGTGACGAGGCGGACCTTTTCGGCCATGCGCTGGAGGAGCTGGCGCAGGCGTTCGACGCGAAAGGGTTTTTCGATGTAATCGTAGGCGCCCTGGCGCATGGCGTCGACGGCGGTTTCGACGGAGCCGTGGCCGGTCATGATGGCGACTTCGGCGCGCGGCAATAATTCTTTGATTTTGCGCAACAGCTCGACGCCGGAGAGGCTGGGCAACTTCAAATCCGTGACGACCAGGTCGGGGGCGGTGGTTTCCAGGGATTCGAGCGCGGCTTCGGCAGTTTCGGCTTCGGCGCAGAGATAGCCGAGCCCCTGTCCCACGGTGATGCAGAGGCGGCGAATGCTTTGCTCGTCGTCCACGATCAAGAAGCGGAGTTTCAGTTCGTCGGTCATGGTTTTCCAATTGTTTTTTCGACCGCGTCTATTAACTGCTGGACGCGGAAGGGTTTTTCGACGCAGGGAGTGCCGGCGAGTGCCAGCAGCGCGATGGTCTCGTCGCTGGCGGTATCGCCGGTGATAAAGATGATGCGCGTAGCCATTTCGGGCCGGTGACGTTGCAGCCAATCGTGCACATCGGAGCCGGTGATTCCTCCGGGAGTGCGGAAATCGGAAATCACGCCGCGGAAATCATGGAGCGCGAGGAGGCGCAGGCCCTCGACTGCGGAGGACGAGGAGGTTACTTCGTAACCGTGACGTTCGAGCGCGGCGCGGACGAAAGCGGCGACCGACGGCCCGTCTTCGATGACGAGGATGTGCGAGCGCGTGGCGGAGACAGGCGCGGGAGTGGCCGTCATTCGGCAGCCTTTGCGGCGTGCATTTCCGCGGCTTTTTCGGCGATGGGCAGGCGCACGACGAATGTGGAACCATCGCCATCGGGATTATTTCTGGCGATGATTTCGCCGCGATGGGCCTGGATGATTCCGTAGCAGATGCTGAGGCCGAGGCCGGTGCCTTTGCCGACTTCCTTGGTGGTGAAAAAAGGATCGAAAATGCGGTCAATCTGCGAGATTCCCGGGCCATTGTCGCGGAAGACGATTTCGATTTTGTCGGAGCGATGGACGGTTTGGACTTCGATCATGCCGGTGCGGCGAGTTTCCTGCACGGCGTCGTAGGCGTTGTTCAGGATATTCAGAAAGACTTGTTGCAGCTGATGCGGATCGCCGATGACCATGGGAAGTTCGGCGGCATATTTTTCGGTTAGCTCGACGCCGTGGTTTTCCAAGTCGTAGGCGCGGAGTTTCATGGTTTGCCT
Source organism: uncultured Acidobacteriota bacterium (assembly GCA_963786205.1). GTDB lineage: Bacteria > Acidobacteriota > Terriglobia > Acidiferrales > UBA7541 > Palsa-295. Next base: position 377,538 of record CAWAYG010000003.1, on the reverse strand, counting down.
GAGGATTGTGTTTACTTGCGCGGGCTCGCGTTGGGCGGGCATCTGGCGCGCGAAACTCAGCAGGTTCTGCACGATCACGCGCGTGCGCTGGGCTTCCTGCAGGATTACTTGCAATTCTTCTTTGGCGTCGGCCGGGACAGCGGGATTCTCGAGCAGCAGATCGGTGAAGCCGACGATCGCGGCTAGCGGATTATTTACTTCATGGGCGACGCCGGAGACGAGTTGACCTAGCGCGGCCATTTTTTCCGTGTGCATTAATTTTGCTTGCAGGCTGGCGGCGTCGGTGATGTCCGTCATGACCACGACGACGCTGTTGATTTCGCCTTGCTCATCGCGCATGGGGCTGAGGCTGATGGAAAATTGTCCGGGGGTGCCGCTGCCGCGGAAGAGCGGGATTTCGAGATTATCGAGCGCGGCGCCTTGCAGGGTTCGCTCCAGGGTTTCGGCGAGCAGAGGGCGGCGCGCGGGCGGAACCATTTCGACGAGCGCTCGTCCGAGGAGATCCTGTTCGCGGTAGCCGGCCTCGAAGCATCGGCGGTTCGCATAGCTGACGAGACCGGCGGTATCGAGGACGAGAATCATGCTTTGGGTGTTGTTCAGAATGTTCTTGTTGAAATCGCGCTCGCGGCGATAGCGGCGTTCGGCAACGCGGCGATCGGTGATGTCTTTCATTACGTGTATGGTGCGCCAGTCGTTGCCTTGCGCGTTTTGAATGCGTGACGCGGAAATGAGAAAAGTGCGCTCGGCGGCTTCATGGATGAACTCTTCGTGCACGAGGCGCGGATTGCGGCAGAACGGGCAATGCCCTTCTTTTGGTGGCGCATCCAGAATCTCGAGGCGATCGATTTCGTAGCCGATGGCTTCGGTGGGGCGCAGTCCGAGAGACTCCGCCAGCGCGTGATTCAGGCGCAGGACGCGATTTCCGGCGTCATGGACGACGATGAAGTCGGAGATGGCGTCGAAATCTTCGACCCATTGCTTGCGTGATTGTTCAACGCGCGAGAAAAGCCGGACGTTTTCCAGCGCCATCGCGGCGTGGCCTGCGAGAGCTTCGAGGAGCTGGCGTTCGGTGGCGGAAAGTTCGCGCGCTACATCTACAAGGCATAGCACACCGAGCAATTCGCCTTCACTGCCTGAGAGGCGGACGAGAACGAGCTCTTCCCACACCAGCGCTTCGGCGAGGCTGCGACCCAGCAACATCACCGCGGAGCCTTCACGCAATTTTTCGCCTGGAATGCCCGCTTGTTCCGCGAGAACACCGGCCAGCTGATGCTGCGTCATCGGATCCCAGCGATGCGCGGGACCGCTGAGGGCCGCGATTTCCCATTCCGCATGGCTTGCTATCGCGAGGACTGCCGCGCGCGCGCCGAGCATTTCGGCTGCACGCGCGGTGAGACGCCGTGAGAATTCAGCGGTGCCGCGAGAAGGATTCAATTCCAGCGTGGTGGCGGAGAACTGCGCGAGCAGGCTCTCGAAAGAGCCATTGAGACGAGGTGAGACATCGCGACTTCTTTTTAGTGCACGCATGGAGGTCTAGGGGGCATTGCGCGCGCTACGCCTATACGAGAAAGACGTTACGGCGGGTTCTCAATTTGAGTCAAGCGAACGGGCGGCGGCAGGTGCCTTATACGGCAATCTCGGCGCGTCGCAAGGTGAGACGCGGCGCGGGGTGGCGCGGGGCATTTGAGACGAATGGGCTGGCAGTGGGTTGCGCGGGGCGTTGGCGGCCTGGTCGGTAAGTGCCGCGTAATCAGCCCTATGCGAGACAAGTTGACGAATTTTCAACGTACCCTAAGAACACTTTGCCGATGGCAGCCTCATTGCAATTTCCGATGCGGGACCTTTCCCTCGATTGAGGAGGCGCACGTATGAACAGCAAGAAACGACTGCTTGGCTTTGGATTGGCAATTATCCTCGGGGGATCGTTGGCAGCCGCTCCGCGAGCAAGAGCACAAGAGAATTCAACGGACACGGCCAAACGAAAAGTGAAGTCGAAGGTGCTGCCGGATTATCCGGAACTGGCAAAGCAGATGAATGCGACCGGCAAAGTGAAAATCGAAGCAACAATTTCGGCGGATGGGCACGTGACGAACACGAAAGTCATCGGCGGAAGCCCGTTGCTGGTGGGGGCCGCACAGGACGCTATGAGGAAATGGCGATTTGAGCCGGCAGCGAAAGAGTCGGTGGAAGTGATCGAGTTTGATTTTTCGGGGCACAACTGAGCGGGCATGATTGGGGGCCTGTGACAGCTGTCGCGGGCGGGGAGCGGAGGCATTTCTCATGACTATCGGCAAGAAACTCTATTTCGGGTTCGGCGCGATACTGGCGATCATGCTGGTTCTGTTCTTCATTAACGTGATCACGGTGCGGCGGGAGTATGCCGCGCAGGAGGCGGTGAGGGCCACGCTGGCGACGAAGACGGCGATCAGCAACGCGCGCTCGCAAATGATGCAGAACCGCTTGTATCTGAGCAATTATTTGCTCAGTGGCGATCTGCGGGATGAAGACAAGACCAACAAGGGCGTGGGCGATTTGCTGGCGCTGCTGAAAGACGCGGAAGCGAAGTCGCCCGATGCCGGCCTGCGCAGCACTTTGGCGCAAGTGGGAGACACGGAGACGAGCTGGTCGGAGAATTTCGCGAAACCCATGATCGCGAAACGGCACCAAGTGGACGCCGGAGACGCCACGGTTTCCGACTTGCAGATTTATTACCTGCAGCACGATCCCGCGTCGTGGGTGAGCAAGTCCACGACGATACTGGAGCAGGCCGATAACACGGCGCAAAAATCGTTCGACGATTCGACCAATTCGGCGACCGCGGCTACGACCTGGAGCACGGGCATTACTACCGCGGGCACATTGCTTGCGGTGCTGCTGGGATTGCTGATTGCTTTCTACACAGCGAAGTCCATCAAGGAGCCTATCTACCATTTGATCGAAGTGGCGCGACGGATTGGGGAGACGGGCGACCTGGAGCAAACGATCGATACGCACCGCGACGACGAAGTCGGCGTGCTGGCGGCAAACTTCAACAAGATGATTGTGCATTTGAAGGACCTGGCTGCGGTTTCCGCGGCGATTGCGGAAGGACAGCTCTCGGTCACGGTGCAGCCGCGTTCGCAGCAGGACACGATGGCAAAGGCTTTTGCGCAGATGACGCGCGGATTGCGGGACCTGGTGCGTCAGGTACGGGACAGTGCGGCGCAGGTGGCGAGCGGTTCAGGACAGATGGCCAGCGCTTCGGACGAATCGGCGAAGGTGAGCGTGCAGGCGGCTTCTGCGATTGACGAAGTGACGAGCACGATGCACGAGATGAGCATCAACGTGCAGAACGTGGTGAAGAACACGCAGGTGCAGGCTTCGAGCGTGGCGGAGACTTCGGCTTCGATCGATCAGATGGTGACTTCGATCGAGCGCGTGGCGGACACGGCGAAGCTGCTGGTGGATATTTCGCACCGGTCGCGCGAGGAAGTTCAAACCGGCATGGTGACGATGAACAAGGCCACCGAGGGATTGAACCGCACGAGCCACGCGATTCAGTCTTCGGCGGAAATTATTGATGTGCTGGGACGGCGCGCAGACGACATCGGCAAGATCATCGAGGTAATTGATGATCTGGCGGAACAGACCAACCTGCTGGCTTTGAACGCGGCGATTGAAGCGGCGCGCGCGGGCGAGCACGGATTGGGTTTCGCCGTTGTGGCCGAGGAAGTGCGCAAGCTGGCGGAAAAGTCCACGCAGTCCACCAAGGAAATTTCCGAGCTGATTCAGGGCATTCAGAAGGAAGCGCGGGAAGCCGTGGACAACATGGAAAAGAGCACGACCATGGTGCAGGAAGGGTTGCTGCTGAATAAGGACCTGAGTTTCGCACTGGAGAAGATTTCCGACGTGGTGTCCGAGGTTTACAAGTTCTCGCAAGAGATTGGTGCGGCTACCACGGAACAATCCAGCGGGTCTTCGCAGATTGCGAAGGCTACGAACCGACTGACCGAAATTACGCAGGAGATTAACTCGTCGGTCGAAGAGCAGGCTTCGGGTTCACAGGCGGTGGTGCGCGCGATGGAGAAGATGCGAGAGCTGGTGCAGCAATCCACTTCCAGTTCGACGGAATTGGCTGCGGCGGCCGAGCAGATGTCCAAACTTTCGCGCGTGCTGTTGGAATCGATGGACCGGTTCGTGCTGGACGAGGGCTTTGCGGAAGGTCGCAAGCAATTCGGGCGGCGGCCGGCTCCGGGCGGCGCGTTCAGCGGCGGCTCGAGTGAGAATGAGCGGCATGCCCCTGCGGAATATGCGGAAGTCGCGCGTTCCTAGAGCGCGTTCACAAAAAACATGGACAAAGACATTCAAATCGTAGGATTTCGGATCGGGCGGGAAACATTTGGCTTGCCGATCGCGATGGTGCGGGAAATCGTGCGCGTGCCGGAGATTACTTCGGTGCCGAACGCCCCGGATTATATCGAGGGCGTGATTAATCTGCGCGGGCGAATTATCCCCGTGGTGGATCTGCGGAAACGCTTTGGCGAGAAAGTGATCGAGGCCAGCAAGAGAAACAGGATTGTGGTGGTGGAGCTGGAAAGCCGATGCATCGGATTGATCGTGAATTCGGCTTCTGAAGTAATAAAAATTCCGCCCTCGGATATTGAAGCGCCACACTCGGTGTTTCAGGAGGGCGAGTTGAATTACATCACCGGCGTGGGAAAACTCCGCGGACGGCTGGTAATGATGCTCGATCTGAGCAAGATACTGCAACGCGGAGAGCTGCGCCGGCTGGAAGACGCGGCTGAATCCGGCGCGGCGCTGGTCAGCGACAATATGGCACGCGTCTAGTGTAAGCCGCTGGCGCCCGTGTTGGCCGCTGGCGCCAGCAAAACCTAGCGCGAGAACGAAAACGACGAGGAGCGAATGTCCACTCTCACAGCGCAGGTTCCGCTCACAGAACCCGAATTGAAGCTCCTGCAAACGCTGGTGTATCAGGAATGCGGCATGTATTTCGATGAACGGCGCACGCATTTCCTGCGCGATCGACTGCAACGCCGCCTGAAAGCCTGCCAGATTGATTCTTTCTATACATATTACCGCCTGCTGACGAGCCGCGAAGGCAAGCAGGAGCTGGTGGCACTGCTGGAAAATCTGACGGTGAACGAGACGAGTTTTTTTCGGATTCGTCCGCAGCTGGAACTGTTTCAAAAACATGTGCTGGAAGAGGTTTTGCGGCGCAAGCAGGAGCGGCGCGATTGGTCTTTGCGGATATGGAGCGCGGGGTGTTCGACCGGCCAGGAACCTTACACGCTGGCGATTTTGATTTGCGATGCGCTGGCTTATTACTACCTGCGGAATCCGCTGCCTTTTGAGATGCCCACGCCGAAGCCGCTGATTCCGCCGCCGTGGAAAGTGGAGATTGTGGCTTCGGACATCAGTTATTCGGCCTTGCTGGCGGCGCAACAGGGGATCTATACGGAAACGCAGATGGAGACGGTGGACTATACCTGCCGGCTGCGCTACTTCGACAAAGTGGGCGACAAATATTCGGTGAAGCCGGCGTTGAAGAGCCTGGTGCAGTTCGACTTTCACAATTTGAAGACGGAGTACCTACCGCAGCGTAATGATGCGATTTTCTGCCGCAACGTGATGATTTATTTTGACGAGGCGGAACAGAAGCGGTTGATTGATAAATTTCACCGCTGCTTGAATCCAGAAGGCTATCTGTTTGTGGGGCACGCGGAAAGCTTGTTCGGGCTGACGAAGCGATTCCACATGATTCATCAGAACAACGCGACGGTATATCAGCGAATCGAGGGGCCGCAGTGACGTTTTCACCCGACGACCGGGCCTCGGAGCTTCGCGATCTCTTTTTCGAGAGCGCGGAGGAAATTCTGCAGGCGATGAACGATGCGGGGCTGGCGCTGGAGGAACACCCCAGCGACAAGGAAAGCCTGCGCAGCGTGCGCCGGGCTGTGCACACGCTGAAGGGAGATTCCGCCGCGTGTGGCTATCGCGAGCTGAGTGAGCTGGCGCACGAATTGGAAGACGTCTTGACTCCCGACCTCGTGAAAGTACATGCCGGATTGATTGCTGAAGTTGTTCTGACGGCGGCCGACACATTCCGCGACATGTTGGCCGCGTATCGCAACAATCTGCAGCCGCCGGATGGCGGGGCTCTGCGCGAATACGTGCAGAGATTGCTACACAAATCCGCGGGCGCACGGCGCGACAAATCCGTGGAAGAAGCAGCGGCGACTTTCAGCTGGACGGAATATGAGCGATTGCTGATTGCGGAATCGTTCCGTCGCGGCGAGACGGTTTATCAGGTGGCGATGCACCTTGCGGGCGAGGCGGTGTTGCCGGCGGCGGCTTATGAGCTTGCGAAGAAAGCATTGGAGCGCGCGGGAAAGATTCTGGCGCTGCGTCCTGAGAACAGCACTGAGGTGGTGAGCGGCGGGTTGATGGAAGCGGCTCTGGCAACCACCAAGCCGGCCGATTGGATCCGCAAGCGCTGCCAGGTGCCGTCGGTGGTGGCGCAGATTTCGGTGAATCGCATCCCGCTGATCGAGACGGGGCCGCGCGACGTGCTGGACATTCTGGTGGAATCGGAAGCGGCGGCGGTTTCGGCAAGCGTCACGGGAGAATCTGTACGCGCGGGCGAGTTGGACGAAGAGGACGAGACGCACTCGGCCAACGCGCCGGCGGGCCTGGCGCATGCGGTGGCGGAAAACACGCTGCGTGTGGACGCCGGGCGGATTGATACGGTGATGAATTTGGTGGGGGAGCTGATCATCGGGAAATCGATGCTACAGCGCACCATTGCGGAATTTGAGCGGCGCTTCGCGAAAGATGCGCTGCGCGGAAAGTTTTCTGATGCGCTGGCGTTTCAATCGCGAATTCTGAACGAGCTGCAGAAATCGGTGATGAAGATTCGCATGGTGCCGGTGGAGCAGCTGTTTCGCAGATTTCCGCGGGTTGTGCGCGACGTGGCCAAGCACCTGAATAAAGAGATCGCACTGGAAATCGCGGGACAGAACACCGATTTGGATAAGAGCATTCTGGATGCGCTGGCTGAGCCGCTGGCACACTTGATTCGCAACGCGGCGGATCACGGCATCGAAACCGTGAGCGAACGCGCGGCGGCCGGAAAGCCGGGTAGCGGCACGGTGCGGCTGGACGCTTACCACGAAGGCGACCAGGTGGTGATTGAAGTTTCCGACAATGGGCGAGGCATCGATCGCGAGAAAATAATCCGGCGGGCCATCGAGCGCGGGCTGATGAGCGCGACCGAAACTTCGCGCCTGAACGAAGCGGAAATCAATCATTTGATATTTACGCCGGGATTCAGCACGGCGGAAAACGTGACGGAGATTTCAGGGCGCGGGGTGGGACTGGACGTGGTGAAGTCGGCGCTGGATAACCTGAAAGGCTCGATCGAGATTGAGACCGAGGCCGGCAAGGGGACGACGTTCCGGCTGATTGTACCGCTGACGCTGGCGAGCATTCAGGCGTTGCTATTTCACGTGGCGGGACGCTTGTACGCTGTGCCGATCGCGTCCGTGGTGGAAATTACGAGGATCACGGAAGCGGAAGTTCATCGCGTGGACGATCACGAGGTGTTTCAGCTGCGGCAGCAGGTTTTGACGCTGGTGCGCCTGGAGCGGCTGGAATCATCGGAAACGTTCGAGCGGTCGAAGCGAGTTTTCGTGGTGGTGATCGGAGCGGGTAGCCGGCGATTTGGATTAGCGGTGGATAAGCTGATCGGTGAAGAGGAACTGGTCATCAAGGCGTTGGAGGACCAATTGGTCACTTCTCCGTTGGTGAGTGGTGCTTCGATATTAGGCGATGGGACAATCGTGCTCATACTGAACATTCCTGCGGTGGTGTCACATCTTGCGCGGATTCCAGCAGTGGGAGCCACAGCATGAGCGAAAAAATCCGCGTGCTGGTAGTGGATGATTCGGCGCTGATGCGCAAGCTGATCCCGCAGGTGCTGCAGCGCGATCCGTCGATTGAAGTGGTGGGCACGGCGATGGACGGCGAAGTGGGATTGCGAAAGCTGGAAGACCTGAGGCCGCACGTGGTGACGCTCGACTTGGATATGCCGCGGATGGATGGGCTGGAAATGCTGCGGCAGATCACGCGCAAACATCGCGTTCCGGTGATTGTGGTGAGCGCACAGACGGAACGCGGGGCTTCGGTGACGTTGAAGGCGTTGTCGCTCGGGGCTTTTGATTTCGTGACCAAACCGCCGGAAGCGGCTTCCGGGCGCATGGACCAGATTGCGGCGGAGCTGGCGCTGAAGATCAAGGTGGCGGCTGGGTCTGGTGCGCCGAAAATGATTATTACGATGCCGCCGTTGAAGCAGAAAGACCCGCGGCGGACTGCCATGCCGAATTGGCCGACGCGGATTGTGGCGATTGGAATTTCGACGGGAGGGCCGAACGCGCTGCAGTATTTATTTTCGCAGCTGCCTGCGGATTTTCCGGGTTGCATTTTGGTAGTGCAGCACATGCCCGAAGGATTCACGGAAATGTTCGCGCGGCGGTTGGATGAATGTTCAGCGATTGAGGTGAAGGAAGCGCAGTCGGGCGATTTGCTGCTGGCCGGGCGCGCTTTGGTTTGTCCTGGCAACCGGCATATTAAGGTAAGGCGAATGGAGCATGGCAACGTGGCGATTTTGGTGGACCAGCCGCGCGTGAATGGACACAGGCCGTCGGCGAACGTGCTGTTCCATTCCGTGGCGCAGGAATTCGGCAGCAACGCCATCGGCGTGCTGATGACTGGCATGGGCGACGATGGAGCGGAAGGGCTGGGCGCAATTCAGGCAGCGGGCGGAATGACCATCGCGCAAAGCCTGGACACATGCATCGTGGACAGCATGCCGCGGTCGGCGATCGAACGGGGATTCGCGGGACGCGTGGTCTCGCTTTCCAGTCTTTCCAGTTATTTGCAGGCGAAGTGCATAGCGGAGCGGCCGCTCAACGAGCAGGCGAATCAGAATTCGGGCGCGGACATTCTCACCACTGAATCGGGAGCACGAAGGAGATCGTGATGAAACAGTTCGAAGCATTGACGCGGAAGAATGACCATCAGGCGGTGAAGTACTTGATCGTGGACGACTCCGTCTTCGCGCGCAAGAGCCTGGCGAAAATGGTGGAATCGTTCGGCGGACACGTGGTGGGAGAAGCCGGCGACGGGTGCACGGCGATCACGGAGTACGCGCGGACGCGGCCGGATATCGTGCTGATGGATATCACCATGCCGCAGATGGAAGGCATCGAGGCCGTGGAGCGCATCGTGCAGGAGCATCCGGAAGCGCGGGTGATCATGGTTTCTTCGGTGGGCTACCAGGACAATATTCTGGCGGCGCTGCAGAAGGGCGCGCGGCATTTCGTGCAGAAGCCGGTGAAGCCGGATGCGCTGTACGAGATTATTCGTTACGTGCTGAATGATGACGGCGTGACGGCTTCGGTGGGCGCCGCAGAGGAGAGCTCGCGATGAGGATGGATCTGATCCAGCCGTTTATCGGCTCTTTGGATGCGGTGCTGGCGGAGATGATGAAGGTGCCGGCAAAGATTGTGGATTTGACGATGGAAGAGGAAGGCTACCGGCGTCGCGGAACTGCCGCGGCTGTGAGTTTCAAAGGGCAGATCGAAGGGCGCGTGATTTTGGATATGGAACCGGGAGCGGCGGCGCAGGTGGCGAGTTTTTTGGCCGGTAGTGAGGTGGATCCTTCGGCGACGATTGTTACCGAGACGGTTTGCGAGCTGGCGAACATGGTCATTGGGAACGCGGTGACGCAGTTGAATGACGCGGGATTTCATTTCAAGGTGCTACCCCCGGAAGTTTTGACGCAGGAACAGTGCGAGAAGGCGGGGCAGGATTCGGAAGCGACGATACTTTGTTTTGAGACGCCGGGCGGGAATGTGCATTTGAATATTGCGATGCAGTATTTGCAGCGACGGACGGGGGAGCGGACGCCGGTGCCGGTGTATTAGAGTCGGCGACCCGGAAAACACAGCTGATCCGCAAAAAGCAGATCCCTCTCTCCGTCCCGCGCCCGCCAAAATGCGGCGGGAGGGAAAAAGCGCGGGACTCCGTTCGGGATGACACGTGGTTTTCTCGATCGGCAAAACGTGAAAGCTTGATGTGACACAAATCGTATCCAATTAGAAAACACGCTGCCGCGACAAATTCAAAACCAACTACTCCTTTGCTGGTTCGGGTCTGCGATATTCCACGCCGTGGCGGAAGAGGCCTGCTTTGGGTAATGCTTCGCAGTAGACCACGCGAGCGGGGATGAAGATGTTGGCGACCTCGGGCGTGTAAGGGACGGCTACGTCGATCGCTTCCTGCGCTTCGTAGCGGCGTTTGCTGCGGAAACACATTCCTACCGGAGAGATGTCCTCACAGACGGCCAGCTCATCATCTGAGTTGGCCTGACGAACGCAGGCAGTGAGGCGCGTCCTCATGCGCAGGCGTCCTCGTTCGCGCTGGTCGCCGCCCTTGGGAATTTCCGCGGGAGCTTGCGCGCCGCGGCTGCGCGTGGCGCGTGATGCGAGTTTTTTTTCGCTTTCGTGTGGAGCCTGCGACCAGATGCTGGGGACGCTGCACGTCTTGCAATAGCGCGCGATTCCGCGGGTGCCTTCGAAACCGCGCAGCTCGAGCTCGTTGAGGTAGACGACTTCGCGGGCGCGGCAATAGGTGCATTCCAGCAGCATGCGCGCGACGGCTTCCTGAGATTCGGCGATGTGCGGGAATTCGATGGCCCAGACGTCGTTTTCGGGCTGGAGAATTTCGACGCCATACACATAGCCTTCTTTCTGGCGACCGAATTGGCCGACGACGCGGACCTGGCTCTGGCGATGCTTTTCTGCCGGAGCCAGACGTCGGATGAGAATGTGCTGATCGGCGCGCAGATCGCGATCCAGCAGGATCACCGCGCCGGTGCGATTGATTTGCATGGTGCGAGACGACTGCGCGAATTCCTGGTCGTTGAGATCCTTGCCGGAAGCTTCCAGCAATAAAGTCAGCGAGACACGATCACTGCGACGTTGCGCCGCCGTACCCATGCAAATCCTCCTGAAATGAAGCTAGGCAAACCTTGGAACACGATAGCATACCCGCGGCGCTGGTTGGTCTTCGGCACGCGTGGCGGTCTTCCGCGCTTCACGGTTTCTTGGCTGGGATATGATACGCGTGGATTGCGCCTTGAATGCGGCGTTTAGTGGCATGGAGGTATAACGCCTTTGTTCGCGTGGATTGCGCTGGGAACTACGATGCGTGCGTGCCGCACCTTCGCGACCATTTTGGGCGCGCTGATTTTGCTGGGGGCGCCCGTTTGTAGCGCGCAGGTTCCGGGTGCTGTAGGGCGCATCGAGGGGATGGTGCGAGATTCCAGCGGTGCTTCGGTGCCTGGCGCATTGGTCGAGGTGCGTGCGGGGGCGTTTTCGGCGACTGCCGTGAGCGATAGCGGCGGGGCGTTTGCCTTTGAAAATGTGGCGGGAGCGATTGGCACGGTGTTGGTGAGCGCGAAGGGATTTCGCAACCTGCAGCAGCCGTGGAACCGCGCGGGCGGGCAAGCAGTGGTGCACTTGGAGATTGTTCTGGCGCCGGCGACGGTGAGTCAGCAAGTGCAGGTGACGGCTTATCGCGCGGCTACTTTGGTGAGCGATGTGCCGGTGAGCGACGTGCAGTTGACGCGCCAGGATCTGCAGGATACGCCGGCGTTGGAGCTGGATGATGATTTGCGGCAGGTGCCGGGGTTCAGTTTGTACCGGCGGTCGAGCAGCCGCACGGCGAATCCCACTACGCAGGGAGTTTCGTTACGCGGATTGGGCGCGAATGGAGCGAGCCGCGCTTTGGTGCTGGAGGACGGCATCCCGCTGAACGATCCGTTTGGCGGGTGGGTGTATTGGGATCGCGTGCCGGTGGAAGCGATTTCGGATGTGGAGATTTCGCAGGAAGGGGGTTCGAGTTTGTACGGCAGCGATGCGTTGGGTGGCGTGGTGCAGTTTGTTTCGCGTCCGACGCAGCCTGGCGGGATTTCACTGGACACGTCCTACGGGAATCAGAATACGCCGGACCTTTCGTTGTGGGCTGGCGGGCAGAAAGGAAAATGGGAATCCAGTTTTGGCGGCGGAGTATTCAATACGGACGGATACATTTTGACGCCGGAGGCGGAGCGGGGAACGGTGGACGTGCGAGCGGGGTCGCGGGACGGAAACGCGGACCTGATGGTGGGACGAAAAATTGGGAAGCAGAGCGAGATATTCGCGCGGGGCTGGTATCTGGACGAGACGCGCGGAAACGGGACGCCTCTGCAGCGGAACGATACGAAGCTCGGACAGGGGGCGCTCGGCGCGAATCTGCAGCTGGGAACTTTTGGCGCGTTGACTTTGCGGTTTTATGCGGATGCGCAGACGTATCACCAGACGTTCTCCGCGATAGGCCCGAATCGCGACAGCGAGACTTTGACGGATTTGCAGACGGTGCCGTCGCAGGGAGTGGGCGGGTCGGCGGTGTGGTCGCGGCAGGCAGGAAAACGGCAGACCTTGGTGGCGGGATTCGATTACCACGAAGAAATTGGTGCGAGCCATGAGGTTTTGCTTTCGGGCGGGACGACGGATCTTTCTTCCGGCGGGCGGCAGCGTACCGTGGGGATATTCGGGGAGGATCTGATTCAGATTGCGCCGCGGTGGTTTCTTTCGGCTAGCGCGCGCGTGGATCATTGGAGCAATTTCAACGCGGCGACTTTGCGTGAGCCGGTGACGCCGCCTGGCGCGCCGACCGATACGATTTTTCCGGACCGTTCGCAGAATGCCTTCAGCCCGCGATTGACGCTGCGGAACCAGGTAAATGCGCACGTGTCGTGGAATGCTTCGGTGTACCGGGCGTTTCGGGCGCCGACTTTGAATGAGTTGTACCGCTCGTTTCGTCAGGGGAACACGTTGACGGAGAACAATCCGAAGCTCATCGCGGAGCATTTGAGCGGGGGCGATGCGGGCGTGGCGGTGACGGGATTCAACGGCCGGTTGCAGGCGCACGGGACGGTTTTTTACAACCAGATTGTGGATCCGGTGGCGAATGTGACTTTGACTACGACGCCGATTTTGATCACGCGGCAGCGGCAAAATCTGGGGCGGATCAATGCGCCGGGAGTGGAGCTGGGAGTTACGGCTAGCATCGTGCGCGATTTTACGATTTCGTGCGGATACCAGTTTGTGGATTCGAAGGTGAGTTCGTTTCCGGCAAACACGGCGCTGGTGGGTTTGTGGGTGGCGCAGGTGCCGCATAATTCGTTTACGTTTCAGGCGCGGTATTCGAATCCGAGGATTTTGACGGCGGCGGTTACCGGTCGGGCGATCGGAAATGCGTTTGACGACGATCAGAACCAGTTTCCGTTGGGGAGTTTTTTTGTTTTGGGTGCGATGATTTCGCGGAGCGTTGGGGCGGGCGTCGAGATTTACGGTGCGGCGGAGAATCTGTTTAATGCGACTTATTACACGGCCGCGACGCCGGTGTTGCAGTTGGGGTTGCCGATCGCGGCGCGGGTTGGGGTGCGGGTGGAGTTTCCGAAGCGGTAGTCAAAGGCAACAGCAAAAGATTTAACACAGAGCACACAGAGGAAAAACGGAGAACACAGAGAAAGACGAAAGGCAGAACAACCGCAGAGACGCAGAGAAAGGCAACGGCAACCTGTGATTAGTGCGCGGTGATGGCGGGTGGGGGATATTCGGGAAGTTTGGCGTTCTTCTTGTCGGTGCGTTTTACTTCTAGTTCGTCGAAGAGGATTGAGGGGCTGATTACTGTTGTGGGGACCGCGCCTTCGCGGTTACTTACCAGCGGATCATTGCCGGCGGCCACCAGGTTGCTGCGCAGGGTGCGGGTGTCTAGTTCGTTGAAGACGGCGCCTCGGACTAGTTCTTGGTGGCCGTCGCTTACGTAGACGCGATAGAGCAGGCGCGGGTTGTAGCCGACGAGAGTTTCCGCGTAGTAGCCGTAGGGTTTGCCTTCCTGTTTGCACATTTCGATCAATTTCTTTTTTAGCTCTTCGGGCGAGCTGGATTCTTTCGGTTGCAGGATCAGGTTGCCGATGTTGGGTGAGGGCGACTGGCCGGGAGCGGCGCGGCCGTGGCCATTGGAATCGGCGAAATCGCGAATGGGCATGCGGCCGAGGAGATATTCGACGAGCATGCCGTCTTTGATGACCGTGAGAGAGGCGACGCGTACACCTTCTTCGTCAATCTGGTAGGTTCCGATCAAGGATTTGCCGTCTAGAGATTTCAAGGTGGGGTCGTCCACCACGGAGATAAACGTGGGGAGGACGCGGCCCTTGTAATTCGAGGAAAATTCTCCGGTGGTGCGCGCGGAATCTCCCGGCTTGGGACGGATGCCGAGAATATTTTGGCCGATCATGCCGTCGAGAATGTCGCTGGCGGCGTCGTTCGAGAAAAGAATGGGGCCGCGATAATCTTCTTCCACCAGGGGAGCTTCGCGCAGTTCTTTCAGCGTTTGCAGCATCTGGGTGGTTTCTGCCAGCAACTTTTCCTGTGTGGGCAATTCGGCTGCGCTCGAGCCGACGTAAAAAGGCGAGCGGCCGAGTTCCATTCCGTCCTCCGCTTGCGTTTCGGCGGAGAGGTTCAGGGAATAAACGGTGTAGCCCTGGCGGGTGCTGGTGCCTTCGGTGTTGACGAAATAATCGTTGACGGCGCGGAAGCGCACGTACGCGGAGAGGGACTGGATTTTCGCGTCGGAGCGATAGAGATTCGTGACTTTCTCGAGCGTCTCCTTCCAAGGTGCGGGCGTGAAATCGAGTTGGACGAACGGGCCAACGGATTCCAGCGCTGGTGCACGCGCAAAATCATCGAAAGGCTGATCGGCCGTGTACTGGCTGAGGACGGCTTTCTTGGAGGCCAAGGCTTCGCTGGCAGCTTTGTATGCGCGATCGGTGGCGAGCCACAATTCGCGGCGAAGGGCGATAGAGTCGTCGTCGCGCGGGGCGAAGGTGACTACTCCCGTGCCGGGACCGTAATAGCTGTCTTGTTTATAATCACCGACGCGAACGACGACGCGCAGGCTGCGCGCGTGCATGCGCTGGTCCTGACGCAGGGCGCCGAAGGCGGCTTCGGCGGAGTATTCGTCCACGTCGGACAGACGATATTCGATGTAATAGGGCGCGGGGACGTTATCCATTTTGAGTTGGGATCGGGAGCGGTCCAGCTCCTCGCGCATGGCTTTGAGTAGTGGGTCGGATCGAACTGCCGGGGACGAGGAAGCGGAGGTGGCAGCGGCGGATGATTTTTGCGCCGCTTGCGCTACGACGGCGGTGGGAACAGCAGCGACGACGAAAAGCGCCAACATTAATGTGAATGCGATCGAGGAGCCACGCGTCGGCGCAGTGGTGATGGCGTGAACGATTGCGCGGAGTTGCGCGTTCATGGCTTCGCTCCCAGCGCGGCGGATTTCGTTGCATTCGCGGGCGGCGCGGAAGCGGTGGATTCAAATCCGGGCGGCGGGAGAATCGGCGGGCGTTCGCTGCCGCGGCGGCGTTTTTGAACTTCGATCTCGGTGAAGAGCATCGCGGGAGCGGCGGCCGCGACTGGGACCTGCCCGGATTCCGCGCCGCAGATTCCGTTGAATACTTGCTGCGTGTCTCCGGTGAGAACGATGTTGTTCAGCGAGAGCAGCGGCGTGCCAACGATGTCGACGCCGCGGACTAATTCATCCGGGCGGCCATCGGCATAGACGCGATAGACCATCACGGGAATCACCTGGAAGGCCTGCGGAGAGGCACGGCCGGTGAGCGTGAAGCCGCCTTGGATGTCGTCGAAGTAGAGGCCGTAGGGTTTTCCCTGCTTCTTGATTTCGGCGACGAACTTCTCGCGCAGTTCGGAATCTTTCACGCTGTTGGTAGAGGTGACGATCAGATTGCCCTGGCGGCCGGTGGGCATCAGGCCCGGCTGGCGACGTCCGTGGCCATTTGATGTGCTGAAATTTTTGATGGGCATCCGAGACATGAGGAAATTTTTGAGAATGCCATTCTCGACCGCGACTACGCGCGCGGCGGGGACGCCCTCATCGTCGAAATCATAATGGCCGGCGAGTTCCACGCCGTTGAGTTCTTTCATGGTGGGATCGTCGGCGACGCTGAGGAAAGCGGGCAGCACCAATTGATTTACTTTTTTGGTGAAGGTCTGGCCTTCGTTCTCATCGCGCTGGCGATGGCCTTCGAGGCGATGGCCTAGAACTTCATGAAAGAAGACTGCGGCGGCGCGGCCGGAAAGCATCGCGGGGCCGGCGTAAGGATCGGCGGAGGGAGCGGCGCGCAAGGCTTTCAGGTCGGCGGCGATTTTTTCCACTTTCGCGGCGAGCTCGGCGTCAGAGGGAAGCTCGCTCGCAGTTGCGGCTTGAAACGATTCGACGCGCATCAATTCCATACCGTCGTCGGCGCGAGTTTCGGCTTGAATGATCAGGCGCGCGATGGCGCCCGGTCGAATGAGCGCCGTGCCTTCGCTTGTGGCGAGATAGGAGCGATCGGCGGAAATGTTAAAGGAAACGTAGGACGTATAGACTTCGGGATATTTCAGGAAGCCGGCGGAAATTTTTCGCGTGCGGGCTTCCCAGATTTGCTGGTCGGACGGCGGATGCAAGGGAACGAGATTCAGATGATCCTGCGCGGCTTCGCTCGAAAAATCAGGAGACTTGTCTTCTTCCTCGGAGCGAACCGCGTTGTTCGTTTTGACTTTCAGAAATGCGGCGGAGGCTTGCTCGTATTCACGGTCGGTGAGTTGCCAGAGGACGCGGGCGATGGCGTTGGTATCGTCGTTCAGCGGGAGAAGGCCGGAGGTAATGCCGGACGAACGGCTCTGGCCGTGCGTGTTGTCTAGCGCGACGGTGCCGACACGCATCATGACGTCGGCCTGGCGGCGGGCTACGCTGGCGGAATAGATGACGCTGCCGTTGGAAGCGGCTACGGCTGTTTCGTCGGTGTCTGTGACGGCGTAGCTCACGTAGTAGGGCGCGGGGTCGGTCTTTGCGAGAGAGGTGGTGGCGCGCTGCAATTCTTGCCGCATGGTGGTGAGGACGATGTTGGTGGTCGGCGCGGACGTAAAGGCGCCTCGTGGGAAGGCGCAGAGCACTAGCGCGACGAAAAATGGAAACCGCCAGAGGGATTTTTGCATTGGGCTGGTGGGCTCGTTCTTCAAGGGACGAAACTAGGATACTCGCGGGACGTGGGGGGCGCAACTGGTGTGGTGGAGGTTGTTGCTACGCAATCAATTGCGTGCTGCGGTGCGGCGCGGCCATTCGATCCGGCACGGCGGGATCTCAGGATGAATGGCCCACTCGGGCGATCCAGAGAAACTAAGTCAAAGGCGCCCGCCCCAAGGTGGCCGCTACAAATTCGACGACAGATTGAAAAACAAATTCAAAACCAGATGCAACGGCCGCCCGGTTCGATAGAACTGAACCGGCCGCTACAAATTCAACGACAACATCAACTGCTAAGAGGCGGCGGGACGCCGGCGCTACCGACCGCAACTGCAACAGCGAAGAACCGTCCGTCACTCGCCGCCAGCGGGGCGTTGCAGGTGCATGGCTTCGGCTATTACGTCGGTGTATTTGAGGCCGGAGCCGGTGTTGAAGAGAACTACGCGATCGCTGGCGGTGAGGAAGCCTGAGGCTCGGAGGCGGTCGTAGGCGGCGGTGGCTGCGGCGCCTTCTGGCGAGAGGAAGAGGCCTTCGTTTTTTGCCCAGTCTTGCAGGGACGCTAGAATTTCCGCATCCGGAATGGCCACGGCTGTACCGTGCGATTCGCGCAAAATTTCCAGCATGATGGAATCGCCGTAGGGTTTGGGGACGCGCAGTCCGGAAGCGAAGGTGGCGGCTTCGGGCCACATTTCGCTCGAGCTTGCGCCTTCGTCGAATGCTTTGGCTACGGGGGCGCATCCGGAGGATTGCACGGCGATCATGCGCGGGCGTCTTCCTGGTTTGACCCAGCCGAGTTCTTCGAGTTCGGCGAATGCTTTCCACATGCCGATCAGGCCTACGCCGCCGCCGGTGGGATAGAAAACAGCGTCGGGATATTCCCAGCCGAGTTGTTCGACGAGCTCGTAGCCCATCGTCTTTTTTCCTTCGACGCGGAATGGTTCTTTGAGGGTGGAGATGTCGAACCAGCCTTCGGATTTGCTGCGCTCGGCGACGAGGCGGCCGCAGTCGGAGATTAGGCCGTCAACCAGGGACACGTTCGCGCCGTAGGCGGTGGCTTCGACGTAATTTGCGAAGGGCACGTCGCGGGGCATGAAAATGTGGGCTGTGATTCCGGCGACTGCGGCGTACGCCGCGAGAGCGCCGGCGGCGTTGCCCGCTGAAGGAATTGCGAGTTGGCGCAGGCCGTAGTGGCGCGCCATGGTAACGGCGAGAGCGAGGCCGCGTGCTTTGAACGAGCCGGTGGGATTGGTGCCTTCGTCTTTCAGAAATGCGGCGGGATGGCGGCGACTGGGGAGCATAGGGGTCCAGCCTTCGCCTAGCGTAACCGGACGCACATCGGGCAGGACGGAACGATAGCGCCACATGCCGGCCCAGGGAGAGCTGGCGGCTTCGCGGGCGATGGCGTCGCGTGCGGCGATTCCGTGCAGCGGCTGCAAATCGTAGCGGACGTAGAGGGATCCGTTGCATTTCGGGCAGAGCGTTTGCGGCGTCGCGGCGGACACGGTGGCTTGGCAGCGCGAGCATTCTAGATTTCTGATTTCTGGCATGGGAGTAACGATAGCAGATGGCGCGAGCGTGAAACAGGATTCGGGAGTTTGATTAGAAGCCGAGGGATCGCACTGAGGATTTCAGCGAGAGATGGTGCGCGGCAAAACGAGTGGGGGGGTTCAGGCGGAAGTAGAGGCGCGCAACAACAAGTTTGGTAGCGGTACCGGGAATCGAACCCGGGTTTTCAGGTTGAGAACCTGACGTGCTGACCCCTGCACCATACCGCCGTTTTTAGGTACTGACGTTCGCTGCGAGAGTTTAGAGATAGAGCAGCGGCTTCGTTTGCCTTTCCGATTGTAGCATCGGCATCTGCACGCGGGGAAGTGGGTGAATCGGCCGATGGCGGGCAAAGGCGAATGCAACGTCAACGACGCCCGCCTAAAAAAGCAGGCGGCCGCTGCAAATTCAACAGCAAAGGCGAAAGAGCCGGCGGGACGCCGGCGCTACGAAAAGCGAAGACCACTGCAAATTCAAAGGCTCGGTCCAAGGCGCCCAGCTAAAGGCCGCTACAGAGTCAAAACCCGACTGAGCCCTCCGCCGAGATGATCAGAAGGCGAAACGAACGCCGATTGTCGGCGCAACGTTAGTGGGGTAGAGATAGGGGACGCCGGGGCCATGAGGAATGGCGATGGCCAGGCCGCCAGTCACGACAGAATAGGCAACTCCGACGTAACCGTCGAGGCGTTTGCTGAAATGATAATCCGCGTACAGCGAAACCTCATCGAGTGTGCCCGCGCAGGAACTGCGGAAACTTGTGGGCGTGCAGGTCTTCGGAACACGGAAGTCGTTCTGCCGCTGTTGATACCAGGCCACCGTGATGTCGGTTTTCTCCCGGCAAGTGTATTTCGCGCCCGTCCACCAGATCTGCAGCAACTTCTCGGAATCAAGATTGTTGTCTTCGACTCCGCTCATGATGTAGCCGCCCTGGTCCGTGGCGCCAACGCCCAACGGTTGCTGCGGGTTGTTCTGCCAGATATATTCGTAGCCGGCGAAAAGCTTGAATGGGTCCCACATATACTTGGCCGCGACCATGATGGCGTTGTTGTCGGTCACGATGCCATACACCGTGCCGTTCGGGTCTATCAGATTGGGCGAGCTGGTTAAGTCGATTGGGTTTGTATTGATGCTGTCCGTGGTGGATTGATACGGCGCTGAAAGACTCTGTGGCCCCAACAAAGGGTTCAATACGCTGATGGCCTCGTTGTAATGCTGGAAGACGACGTCGGCGGATAACTTGCCGTGCTGCCCGCCGAGGTCGAATCCCCAGGCGTTGTTGTGCGGCCTTACCGGCGTGCAGGTGGTGGCAGACCAGCCTGGTAGGGCCGAGAAGCAGCCGCCAGAGCCATTGACGAATTTATACATCGCGCCGAAATGCACGGGGCCAATTGTGAGGCGATACTTCATCGCGTCGTCCCAACGGCTGTCGTCGGTGTCGCCGCCGCCGGCCATCGTGCCGTTGTACCCGATGTAGGAAAATGCATAGGCGCCTCCGGCCGGATCGTACTGCAGCATCGCGTCGGTGCCGAGAGAGCGCTGCCGACCGAAGGTCAGCGTGCCGAATTTCTCGGACGATATACCGCCATAATATTCGTCATTGAAGGGTTGGCCCGCGCGCGCGCCGTCAATGGCTTCCGAATAGCTGGCCCTCGGGAGGCCGTTGTTGACGACGTCGGTGGCTGGCGCGTTCGCGAGCAGGCCGGACTGCGGATTGATGCCAGTGGAAGCGTTGAACACAATGGACCAGCCAGGCGCGAACTCTTCCTTGCCCCTGATGCCGAAACCCGTCTGCTGCAGGTTGTTCGGTGCGACGAGGAATCGGGATTGATAGCCGTTGCGGTTCACCAGAGACTCGCCTTCATAGTTGTAGCCGTTTACCGGTAAGCCGTGGCTGACCCAGCCGACGCCGACGTCATACGCACCGTAGAGCGTGATACCGTGCCAAGTCAGCGTGCAATCGGTGGTAGCGAACTCGTGGCCGCTCGTGCAGGGATCGGGGCCCTTCCGCTGCATTTGAATGTCAACGGTGGCGCCCTGGTCACCGGTCAGGCTGATTCCCGCGCGTGATTCCTCGGCGAACCCTGATTTCGCCGCGCGAATCTCGAAGCGCCCCGCGGGCAGGCCGGACGTCTGATAGTGCCCCCCGGCGTCGGTTGCAATCGTGCGCGTTTCGCGTGTGTCAAGGTTCTTGATGGTCAGCGTGACATCGCCAAGGGCTGCGCCGGTTTGGTCCGTCACCACGCCGGAAAGGCTCGCTCCCGTTTGGCCTGACGCCGGGAACGCCTCCACCGCAATGGAAGGTTGCGCGCGGGCGACGCCGGCGGCGGCGAACAGAATTAGGGCGGCGAAAGTAATTGTGCGGGGCCTCACAGGTTCTCCTTGCGTATGCGGTTGCGAAGATTCAGTTCGCGTACGAATGATAACGACGAGGCGCGAATCTATACGATTCTAATAGATATGTCAAACCGATTTGATGCGATTAAGAGGTTCTATCGTCGGGTACGGCGGCGCACATCGGGGCGGGAGGAGTGGGCACGGAGTAAAGCGAGACGTTAGAGGCGGACGATCATGACTTCGGTGGACTTCACGAGGGCGGCGACGGTCTGGCCTTTTTTCAGGCGCAGTTCGCGGACGGCATCGGCGGTGATGATGGAGGTGATGCGTTGGCCTCCGATGGAGAGGGCGATTTGCGCGATCAGGCCGTCAATTTTTATGTCAGTGACGCGGCCGACGAGCTGGTTGCGCCCGCTGATGCGGCGAAAATTGGTGCGGCGTTCGGAAACGTCGGCGTGTTCGTTCGCGCGATAGAGGAAGCGGTCGATTTCTTTTTCGGGGAGGCGGTGGTGGCCGCCGGCGGTTTTTACCGTGCGGATTTTCTTTTTGTAGATCCATTGTTTCAGCGTGGGATAGCTGACTCCGAGGACTTGCGCGGCGTCGCGTGGCGTGAAGAGTTTCGCAGTGGGCATACGGATTCGCCGTAGGGAAGTGGGCGAGTGAGGATGCTAAGCGCAGAGGGGCCGGGATGTCAATTGGTTGGCAGAGGCCGGCCAAGGGCACGAAGAGGATAACGGCAAAGTCAAAGACGCCCGCCGGAAAGGCAGGCGGCCGCTACAAGATCAAAAGCGACGACGCGGTGCGGCGAATGCGAAGCGAGAGAGGCGGTTGGCCGCCTCTCTCGCCAGCATGCGTGTGCTACGGCAGGTAATAACGCATCGAGGTGAATACCATGTTGTCCAACCCGTGCGGACCAACACCCACACCGGAGGCGTTCACGCCGGACCAGGTGTTGCGCTGCACGTAGGAGTATTGACTGCCGAACTGGAAACGACCCTTCGGTCCGTTGTAGAAGCGATACCAGAACCCGATGGTGCCTTCCAGGATGTTCCGGGTGTCGCCGTCGCAATTGGAGAGCGCGCCGGGAATGAAACCGTTGGAGCCCAGCACGGCAGTGGTGTTGATGGTAGTACCGGAAGGAGCGGCGAGCGGCAAGGTTTCAACCGCGCAACCGTCATCCCGGCGAAGATTGCTACCGTAACCTTCCTTGCCGTCCATCCAGCGGCTGGCGTATTCGCCGCCGACGTAGGCGTAAATATCCAACTGCGGCGTGGCGTGGAACTCCACGGTACCGAGCGCCTGATAGCCGCGGAGCAACGCCATGGTGCCGTTCGGGCGCGCTGTCGAGTCGGGCAAGCCAGCGGTGCCATAGCGGCCGATGCCGTCGCCACCGAGGAAGTGGACGCCGACATCCAAATGCTTCCCGAGCTGTACGCGACCATTGGCGCCGATGCCGCCACCGGTGCTGGAGCTATTAAACGCACCGGAAGCAGGGTTGGTGGAACCGGTGAGCGCGCAAGGATTGGCGGGGATGGCGATGGTCGGAAATGGAGTGGTGCCATCACCCGCGAGGGTGATCGTAATGGCCCCGTTGGCCGCGAAGCACGGGAACACGCGATCGCGGAACTCGCTGACGATACCGAAGGCTTCGAAGTGCCCGAACTTCGGATCCAGAGTCGCCTTGAACAAAAAGTCTGGTGTCTTGTTGTAGGCGTAGGTTCCGGTTTGGTTGTAAAGACCCTGGGTGAGGCCCGGAGCACCGACGAGGAAGTTGTTGAAAGTGGTGGTGCCCAGGGTCGGTACCGCGACACCATTCACGGTCACGGTGGTGGACGCAGGGATTACCGATGTGGGATTGCCGTGAACTGTGAGTGTGGTCGCCGCGTTTTCCACTGAGGCGGCCAGAGTTAGCATGCCGATGCTCTGGGAGACGCGAAGGCCGTACTGACGCGCCCAGCTAAAGCCCACGGTGTACTGTGGGTCGATGGTGAGCGGCGTGGCTTCGGTGCGGTTCTCAACTCCCTTTTTGGTTTCGGTAGCCAAGCTCCACATCTGGCCACCGGTAATGGCGAAGCCGCTGTCGAACTTCGCTTGGCCCCAGCCCTGGCGCAAACGGAGCACGTAGCTGTTGCTCTCGTTGTTGTTGGAGCTGATGCCGGTGCCCAAGAAGTCCGTCTCGACATAACCGGTCAACTTCACGGCGTTCAGTTTTCCTTCCGCGAGCAGGCTCAGGCGCGACTGCCGTGCGCTAGCGTTGAATTCGGTGGCTTTACTTCCCGAATTTCCGGGAAGAGGGATTTGGTTCAAACCCGTATTGACATCGGCGTCGTCGGCTTTGTTGCGGAATACCGTTTCGGCCGCCAGAAAGCCACCCGGAGTAAGCGTGATGCCCTTGTAGCGAATGGCGATGGGGTTGTTTTCGGCGTCGGCAGCCTGGCCGTCAGCGGTGCCGATCGAGAAGTCTCCCCACTTCGGATTGGGAGCCGGGGCGGAACCGTCGGCGGTTTTCGGAACGCGGCTGTCTGGAGCGGGAACATAGGAAGTATCGCGAGGAGTGGTGGCTACTTTCAGCTCGGCTTCCATGGCCTCCATGCGCTCCTGCTGTTCACGCATTTGTTCGTTCTGGATCTGGATTTGTTTGGACTGAGTTTCCAGAAGGTCGCGGAGCTGTTGCAGCTCGCTTTCCAGACTGGAAGAGGCAGCCGTCTTTCCAGGCGTCGCCGGATCGGATTTAGACTCGGACTTGGACGCTGTTGCGGAAGCGTCTTTGTCCTTGTCCGTCGCCGTAGAATTGTCCGAAGCGGCTGCGCTGCTGGATTTCGCAGCGGTGCTGTCCTTATCACCCGCCGAACCCGTCGCTGCCATTGCCGGCATGACGACGAGACCAACGGCTAACAGATATGCCACTAATGCTCGCATTACTTCCTCCTTGAAATTTGACTGCCACATTTTCCTAACGGTGAAAACCGAGACCTGTAACCGCGGTTTGGAAAAGTCCGTCACTGTCCCCCACTGTGGCCAGCAGAGCAAGCTGTCTTGGCGCGCGTTACAACAACGTGTGCTTGCAATATGGAAGCAGCCGCACCGCTAACGACGCGCTTTCACACCCGCACCCTTCGAATTCGAATGCTTCCAGAGTCGCTACACGCGGAGCGACGCTGGCACGTTAAGCGGGCGTCTTGAACCTACTGTGACGGCAATGTTAATTGTGCGTTACTACTAACAGGGAGCATTAACGCTGGGTGCGCTGCGGACGGACCATGGTAACCGGTGTGGGTTCTTTCAGTTGGCGGCGCGGTGGGTCTGGCTTTCGACCATAGCAGGCAAAATGCGGCGGAATTCGCGGACGCTGAAGAAGCGGTGGCGGCAGGGATCGCAGCGGTAGGCGGGAAACCTGAGCCAGCGCTTCAGAAAAATGAAGGTGCCACTCTCCACTCGCTCGCGGGAGATATGCTCGATATCAAAATTGCCGCAGCGGGGGCAGTGCGCGAAGCGTTCCAGGATCGCGGCCACTCGCCAAGCTTGAAATCGCCGATCACAACTGTGGCAGCGCCACGGGCGCAGTCCAGCCCCACTGAACACGAAGTCGAGTATCCCGTTGCGGTGAGAACGAAAACAATTGTCACTGCGACACTGGGGACAAATCATGTTTGCTCCGAGTGCGTAGCGCAGAATACCGAAAAGCCGGTTCATGGGCAAGGCGGGGAAAATACCGAGAGCGCGAAGAGGTCCAATCCCTAAGGGGCGGCGCGGTTGGTCCTGCGGTTTTTCGCCGGGTGCTAGGGGCGCAACCATCGGGGATGGACATCGCGGCGCTCCTCGGAGATAATTTCGCCCGTAGTATGCGGCAGGCGCCGCGCCCAAGGAGGCTCAATGAGTTCGACCCCGAATACGCCCGGTGAAGGCACCACGATCGTGGAATCGTCAGCTTTGCCGCGCTGGGTTACGCTGCTTTTTGCAATCGCCTTCGTGCTGGTGGCTTATCTGCTGTACGCCGGTTATGCGGAACGCGAGGCAGCTCGCAAGGGCCTGGACGATGCGGACAAGAAGACGCAGGCGCTGGCCGCGGCGCTGGACAAAACGAATTCGCGAATCGCGGACTTGAAAGGCCAACTGGACGTAACGTCGCAGAAGCTGGGGCTGACGCAGGATGAACTGGCGCGCGCGCGCGGTCTGGCACAATCCATCAAGAAAGATCAGCAGAAGAGCGATCAGCAACTGCGCGAACAGATTGGCGCGGTGCAGGCGGACACGGCCACGAAATTTGGACAAGTGACGACCGACCTTTCTGGAACGAAGAGCGAAGCAGACGCGACCAAGGCCGATCTGGATGCCACCAAGGGAAAGCTGTCGAGCACGATTGGCGATCTGGGCGTGCAGAGCGGATTGATCGCGCGCAACCACGACGAAGTGGAAGAATTGAAACGGCTGGGCGAGCGCGACATTTTCGAATTCAGCCTGAACAAGGCGTCCAAGGCGCCCGAGCACGTAGGACCGATTCAGGTGGCACTGCGCAAAGTGGACACGAAACATTATAAGTACACGTTAAATGTGGTGGCCGACGATAAGAGCATCGAGAAGAAAGACAAGACGGTGGGCGAGCCGATTCAGTTTTATGTGCGCGGAGCGCGGGCGCCTTACGAGATTGTGGTGTTTGATCTCACCAAGGACAGCGCTAAGGGCTATTTGAGCACGCCGAAATCCGCGAATGCGGCGCCGCCCGCGACGGCGGCGAAACCGCCTTCGGGGAATTAGTTCGAGCGTTCGCTGGGATTTTCGGCTGCAGTAGGGCGCCGGGCTTTCGCAGCGGCGGGTTCAGTTGCGTGAGCCAAGTCAAAGGCGCCCAGCTAAAGCTGGCCGCCACAAGTTCAACGGCAAAGTCATAGGCTTGGCATACGATCACCTTCCCGCCCGGATCATGGTCGGGAGCAGAACTCCACGGCGTTTACTTTGATTCGCAACTTTGGGAAACCACATTCGCTGCGTTTGCTCTTCCTCCGCGCTGCGTTCGCTGCCATTTTCTGTTTCGTCATGATTCCTATCGCTGTAATCGCACAGCAGGCTGGTGGACGTGCGCAGCAGCCGCTGCAGGTGACCACCGAGATGGTGCAGATCGGCGTGAGCGTGCTTGCGAACGGTGGCGATTTTGTGAGCGGTCTGCAGCGGAAGAATTTTCGTGTGGTGGATGCCGGGAACGAGCGGCCGCTGGTGTTTTTCGCACCTGCCGATGCGCCCGCGCAGATTCTGGTGATGGTGGAGACGAGCCCGGCCGTATATCTGATCCAGAATCAGCACATCGCGGCTGCCTACGCACTGCTGGATGGCCTGGGGCCCGACGACCAGGTGGCGCTGGTGACTTACAATCGAGCGCCGCAGGCGGTGCTGGCATTCACGCCGGACAAGAACGCTTTGCTGGCGGCGCTGGGGCAGATTCAATTTTCCGTGGGAATGGGGGAACTGAATTTTTACGACTCGGTATCCGCCGTTCTGGATTGGATCGCTCCGGTGAGCGGCAAGAAAGCACTGGTGCTGCTGACGACTGGGTTGGACTCGTCGTCCCAGGCGCGCTGGGATGCGCTGGTGCAAAAACTTCGCGCGCGCGATGTGGTGATTTTTCCCGTGGCGCTGGGCGGATGGCTGCGCCGTGCGCCGGATAAAAAGAAGAAAGCAACCGGGCCTCCGAAAGAGGATTCACAGGTGTTTGCCGCAGCGGACCAGGCCTTGAATTCGCTGGCGGCCATTACGGGCGGCCGCGCATTCTTTCCGGAATCGGCGAAGGATTTCGCGCCGATGTATCAGCAGATTGCCGCGGCACTGCGACATCAATACCTGTTGGGGATTGCACCGGAACACGATGGGCAATTCCATCCGTTGAGCGTGCAGGTTTTGGATTCCAACGGCCAGCCTATCGCTACCGAGGGGAAGAGAGCGACGCAGCGGATTTTTTCGCGCGAAGGATATCTTGCGCCGGGGCCATAGCTCGTATAATCGGCGCGCACGTTCGGAATGATTTAGGATCGCGATTGTGTGCAGCAGTCACGGGAGGAATAATGAGTCGGCGCCGCGCAAAATTCCTGGTTGCTTGCTGCATCCTGCTGTGCGGCTGGGCCGCGCGCCCGGCGCTGCCGGCACAGCAGAGCACTACGCCCGCGCCACCGGCAGCGACGGCGCCTACGCCGGGGCCGCAGGACGTGACTTCGCCGCGCTTTTCCTACGGAGGGAATGCGTCGCAGATTCCCGCGGTATTTCTGCGCGATCTGATTTTCGTGCCGGTGCGGCTGAACGGCGGCAAGCCGGTACTTTTTGAATTGGATTCAGCGGCGGAGAAATGTGCTGTGGATCGCAAAGTGGCCGGGGACACTGCGAGCACTGCGTTGCAGTACGCGGTGCTGGCGCTGCCCGGGGTGCAGCTTCCGTTCGTTACGCTGCCCGTCACTACGCGCGACGATTTTGCGCAGCAGGTGGGGCAGGCTTATCAGGGCACGCTGGGCCGGGATTTCTTCGATCGCGTGGTGGTGCAAATTGATTACAACCGGCAGACGGTGCAATTGTACGACCCCAATGTTTTCACTTATTCCGGGCAGGGGAAAAGCTTTCCGCTGACTTTTGCCGGGCCGGTGCCGCTGCTTCACGCGAAATTTGAGGTTTCCGGGCACCGCTCGCGCACGGAGGATTTTGCGCTGGACACGGCGCTTGATGCCGGAGTGATTTTCTACCGGGGATTCACGGACTCGGCGAAGATATCCGCGGCGCATTTCAAGAGCGAGCCAGCGTCTTATCCGGAAGTGGATGGCGGGGCGAAGATATTTCTGGGGCGGCTGAAGAGCTTTCAGATTGGTCCGTATGAGCTGGAGGATATTGTCGGGGACTTCACACAGGAACAAACGAAAGCCGGAGCGGGTAAGAATATCGCGGGCGCGATTGGCAGCAATTTCCTGCGGCGGTTTACGGTGATTTTTGATTTTCCGCACCAGCGGGTGATTCTGGAGCCGAACGTTCAGTTGAATCACGACACCGACGAAGATATGAGCGGGCTTTCGATCATCGCGAAGGGGCCAAATCTGAAAGTGTTTGAGGTGGTGGCGGTGCAGCCGGGAACGCCAGCGGCCAAGGCGGGAATTGTGCCGGGGGATGTGATCGCGGGAATCGGGGACGAGGCGGCGGCGGATTTGACGCTTTCAGCGGTGCGCGATCTGTTTCGACAGGTTGGGTATGAATATAAGGTGCTGATTGACCGCAAGGGACAGACCATCACGGCGTCGTTGCAGATGCGGCGGCGGATTTAGCAGCTGGCGCCGGCTGCGCATTTTTTCTTCCTATGGAAATTCTGCTAGGACTTCGAAGTTTCCGCGGCGGGCTCGGCTGGGGATTGCGGCGGCGCGTCGGAGGCTGGGCGTGGTAAACGGCCAGCCTCCTGCAGCGCGCGACGCAGCAAATATTCGATCTGCGAGTTCAGGCTGCGCAATTCATCCGCGGACCAACGCTCGAGCGCGACGTGCGTCGCGGGATCGAGTCGCAGAAGGAATGGTTTGCGCTCCGCCATCTCGCCTCTAGCTGTACAGCGAGCCTGCGTTGACCACCGGCTGCGGGCTGCGTTCACCACAGAGGACCACTAACAGATTGCTGACCATCGCGGCGCGACGCTCGGGATCCAGCTCTACAACCTTTCTTTCGGAAAGCTGATCGAGGGCCATTTGCACGATGCTCACTGCTCCTTCGACGATCGTTTGCCGCGCGGCGATGATCGCGGAAGCCTGTTGCCGCTGCAGCATCGCTCCGGCAATTTCGGCGGCATAGGCGAGGTGGCTGATGCGGGCTTCCACCACTTGCACACCGGCTTTCGCGAGGCGGTCCTGGATTTCTTTGCGCAGTTCCGCGGCGGTTTCCGCGATGTGGCTGCGCAGGCTCATTTGACCGGCTACGTGGGAATCGTAGGCGTAGGAAGTAGCCATGGTGCGCAGCGCGGATTCGCTTTGCACCTGCACGAAGTTTTCATAGCTATCCACTTGGAAGACCGCTTCGGCTGTGTCCACTACTTGCCAGACTACTACGGCTGCGATTTCAATCGGATTGCCGTCGAGATCATTGACCTTCAGTTTTGAGGTTTCGAAATTTCGCACGCGAAGCGAGATGCGCCGCTTGCTGGTGAATGGATTCACCCAGCGGAGACCTTGGTCCCGCAGCGTGCCCACGTAGGTTCCGAAAAGCTGCAGCACCTGGCCTTCGTTGGGGTTCACGATCAGCAGGCCTTTGAGGCAAAGCACCTCGACGCCGAGAGCGAACATCGCCAGGATGACTCCGGCTGGGACCTGCATTTGAGCCGAACTCATCAGTACAAATAGGGTGCCGGCGATTGCGACGAGCAGTAACAACAACATGGCGCCGCCGGAGAGAGAAAAGGCTGGTTTTTCTCGCATGAACTCCTCCTGAACACAATATCTTAATGATATCATATTGATTCCATCTGTCAAGAGCTATGTCTTAACAACTAAGTGGCACACTTTCAGCTGATTACGGAGAGAAAAACAGAGTTGCCCGGCTAAGACTGGAGGCCACGGAAGCAACTGCAAAGTCAAAGACGCCCGCCTAAAAAACAGGCGGCCGCTGCAGATTCAGAAACAACTTCAACTGCAAGAGAGCCGGTGGGACGTCGGCGCTACTCAAGGCAGAGGCGCGCAGCTGGAGGTGGCTGATACAGGGGGCTAGCACAACAGCTAAGTCACAACGCTGTTAGTCGAACTTTCTCAGGGTTAGGGCCATTTCGTGGAGGCGGGCGTCTACTTTGCAGAAGACGGTGTCTGGCTCGTGCTTGCCGGTGGGTAGGCGCTTGCCGGCGTGGCGGCCGGTTAGGATTTCGATGCCTTGTTCTACCGTCGCTACGGGATACAGATGGAATTGACCTTTGGCGACCGCTTCGATTACTTCTTCGCGGAGCATCAAGTCATCAACATTTTCCGAGGGGATCAGGACGCCTTGATTTCCGGTTAGGCCTTTCATTTTGCAGATGTCGTAGAAGCCTTCGATTTTTTGGTTTACGCCGCCGATTGGTTGGATGTCTCCTTGTTGATTTACGGAGCCGGTGACGGCTAGTTCCTGGCGAATGGGGATGCCGGAGAGCGCGGAGAGCAGCGCGTAAATTTCGGTGGAGCTGGCGCTATCGCCATCCACGCCGGAGTAGGATTGCTCGAAGCAGAGGCTGGCGGAAAGCGCGAGAGGCTTATCCTGCGCAAAGGTGCGGCGCATGTAACCGGAAATGATGTGCACGCCCTTGTCGTGGAAGCGGCCGCTGAGGTTGGATTCGCGCTCGATATTGATGATGCCGACCTTTCCGGGCGAGGCGGAGGCGGTGATGCGCACGGGCTTGCCGAAGGCGTAGCCGCCGATTTCCATTACGCTGAGGCCGTTGACCTGGCCGACGCGGGTTCCGGTGGTGTCAATGAAGAGCAAATTCTGCTCGATCATCTCGCGAATTTTCGATTCGGTTAGATTGTGGCGCTCGATTTTGGAATCGAGGGCGCGGCGCACATGCGCGGCGGTGACCACCGATTGATTTTCGTTGCGCGCGACGTAGGAGGATTCGCGGGCCAGGTCGGCCAGATCGAAAAAGCGCGTGGTGATTTTTCCGCGTCGGCCGGCGAGGCGCACGCCGTGTTCGAGAATCGCAGCGAACGCGGTGCGATCGAAGGGATAGAGGCGCTCGTCGTCGGAGATTTTGCGCAGACGGCCGGCGTACTGGCTGATGACCTCGTCACTCCACTTCATTTCTTCGTCGAATTCCACGCGGACTTTGAAAATCTTTTTGAAGTCTTCCTCGAAATCGTAGAGCATCTCGTACATGTCGCGGTCGCCGATGAGGATGATTTTCACGTGAACGTCAATCGGTTCGGGCTTTAGCGCCGCAGGGCTGAACGGGAAAAAGACATCCACCGGTTGAATTTCGAGTTTGCCGTGGTTCAGAGTGCGCTTCAGAGTGCGCCAGACGCCCGCTTCGGTGAGCGTATCGAGCGCGTACATGACCAGAAATCCACCATCGGCGCGCAGCAGCGAGCCGCCGCGCAGGTCCATGAAATCGGAGTTCCATCCACCGCGGGTATCGTAGCTGCGATGAATGGTGCCGAACATATTCGCGTAGGTGGGTATGGTTTCGAAAATTACCGGGCACTGCTCGCGCTCGCCGTGGGCGAGAATCACGTTTACGCCGTAGACGCGGAAGGGATCACGTTCCTGGCGCTCGACGCGCGGGCCACCGCCGCCTTCGGAGGGCGGCTGATCTTCTTCGCCCTCGCGTTCCTTGAAGGGTTCGAGATTATCGAGAATGTGGTGGCGGACTTCTTCCAGGTATTCCGCGATTTGCGTGCTGGGATATTTTTCTTTTAGTTCTTCGATGACGCCATCCACCAGGACGGAGGCGGCTTCCTGTTCCAGATAGCTCATTTCGCTGGCGAGCTCGCGGGAAAGAGAAAGAGTCTTGCGGTAGACGACTGTAAATTCCTGACGAAACTGATCGTACTTGCGTTCGAGTTCTTCGGCGGCGACGCTTTCGAGTTTGCCTTCCTGCACCAGCTTGGGGATTTCCTCGATGGGGACCATCGCGCCATCGAGCACCGGAAAAATTTCCGGCAGGGCAACGGCGCCGACTTGCATGCGGCCCAGGGCGAATTGTTCGCGCGCGATGCGGCGGGTGAAATCGTCCATCAATTCTTTTTCGCGAACGGTGAAGCGTTCGACGATTCGGGTTTTCTGGCGCTGGAAGGGTTCTCCTTCGAATACCTGGGGAATGCGGCGGCGGAGAAAGTCTATGCCGGATTCGACTTCTTTCTTGAAAGCGTTGGCTTGGCCGCGCGGGAGAGTGAGGAGGCGCGGGCGGTCGGCATTCTTGAAATTATTGACGTAGGCGCGATCGGGAGCGGGCTCGCTCTGCGGGTGGAGGCCTTCGATCATGCGGACGATCATGCCGCCGCGGCTGGTGCCGGAAAGTCCGCAAACGAAAAGATTGTAACCGGGGGCCGTCAATTCGACGCCCATGCGCAGCGCGCGCAGGGCGCGTTCCTGTCCGGGATCACCGGAAGAAGGAGGCACCTCGGCGGTGGTCTGAAACGGAATGGTGGCGGGATCGCAGCGCCAGCAAAGTTTTTCCGGCGGCAGGGTGGCGTGCTTTGGCCCCGCGGGTTTTGTTGCCGCGACTTTTGGTTTGGAGTTCTTGCTCATGCGTACGCCCGAAGGGCGCTACTCTAGCACGGCGCGCTTTTTCTTCCCACGTGGTTGCGCTCCGATGTTTCCAGATGGTGAGCTGGGCGCGTAGAGGTCCAACACGCTCGCCCCGGTTGCAACTACGATCGGTCCTACCACGACGCCCAGCAATCCGAAAACGCTGATGCCGCCGAGCACGCTGATGAAAACCACGAGGCCTCCCATTTCTGCGCGCCCGCTGATTACCCAGGGACGAAGGACATTGTCCACCAGCCCCACAACGACGCTGCAGAACAGCGCCACCAGAATCCCTGCGCCGATGTGGCCATCGGCAATCAAACTGATCGCAGCCGGGGCCCAAATCAAGGCGGAGCCCACTACCGGAACCAGCGAGAAAAATCCCATCATCACGCCCCAAAATATGGGGGCGGTGATTCCGGCGAGGCCGAAAGCAAGGCCTCCCAAAATGCCGTGAGCGGCGGCGGCGACCACGCTGGAGACCACGCTGGCAAAAATCAGATCGTTGGCTTCGCGAATCATGCGATCGCTGTGATCTGATTCGAACGGCAAGATTTCGCGCACCCTAGCCATGAAGGACGGGCCGTCGCGGTAGAGATAAAACATGGCGAGCATGGTGACGCTGAGATGAAAGAGAAACAGCGCGGTATTTTTCAAGAGCGTGCCCAGGCGCGCGGCGATGTAGGCGGCGGCCTGATCGGCGTAGCGGCTGAGAAGAGTTGCCAGGCTAGTGGAGTCGTTATCGGGAAAGCGCGCTTGCAATTCGAGCCACGCGCGGTTTATCCAACTGAAATGACCGTTTTGGATTTGCAGCTGCAGGGTCTGCACGGCTTGCACGCCCTGGTGCACGAACGCCGCCATGCCCAGCAGCGCGGGGACGATGAGGATCAGCGTGATTCCGACTGTGCAGATCAAGGCGGCCAGTGTGGGTTGGAAGCGGCGCGCAATCCGCTGATAGATTGGGTAGGAAACGACGACGATGACGATGGCCCAGGCTAGCGCCGGCAGAAAGGGTTCGAAGACCAGGAACACGAAGTACGCCAGGATCACGACGATGCCGTAAAAAAGCGCCGTGCCCAGGCGTTTCTGCGTGGTTTGTTCTGTGCTCAATGGATCGCTCTTTTCACCGGCCCGCCAGGAGACCGATAGTTTCAATCGGCGCGTTTGTCAACTTCTGCAGGGGCCCACTGGGGCCAGTCGCAAGTGATATAATGCGCGCAGATTCGTGAAACAATTATGTTAACACCCGATCCCGCCTGCCAGCACAAACGAACGCAACTGATTGCCAAGGATGAAGATGCGCAGTACGTCGAGTGTTTGGATTGCGGAGAGATTCTGGAAGCCGGCGAATTGATGGGGGATGAGCCGGGTTTCGGGGAGTCGCTCTCGGACGCCTGACCGCACGATTGGAACCGCGTGAAGAAAATTTGCGCTGGATTCCCGGCTCGGGAGTAGAATGCGCCTTCACCCATTTCATGTGGGCGGATTGTGGAGGCCCCATGCGGATAGGCGTTCGCGTTGTCGCGGCCCTGGTGCTGTTGTGCTGCGCAGTTTCCGCTCGACAAGAGCAGAAGGCTCCGGCGGCGGGAGCCGCTGCTGAGTACAAGATCCCACCTGAGGCATCGAAACTACCCAATCCCGTGAAGGCCACGCCGGCATCCATCGCGGCGGGCAAAAAAACGTACGGATTTGATTGCGCGATGTGCCACGGGAAAGATGGCGACGGCAAAGGGGATCTGGCGGCGGATATGAAATTGAAGTTGCTGGATTACCGCGACCCGGCGTCGTTAAAGGACATGACGGATGGGGATTTGTTCTACATCATCAAGAATGGAAAGGGCGACATGACCGGTGAAGGAGATCGCAGCAAGCCCGACGAAATCTGGAATTTGGTGAACTACATGCGGTCGCTGGCGCAGAAGAATTTCACGGCGCCGGCGAAACAGTAGCCGCGGCTGATCGACGGCTCAGCGGATGCCGAGCTTCTGGATGATGCGAGTGACGTCGGCGGTGGAAACGTCGTAGAGAGAGTGTTCGTCTTCCTGTTCGAGGTGTTCGCGGAGATATTCGGCGCCGACGTAACTGGCTTCGCGATCGCTGAGGTCGCGTCCGGTGCGGCCTTGAAATTCGACGAAGCCGGGATGCGCCAGGCCTAGCACGACACCTCTACCATCCACGAAGAATTTGCAATCCATGGTATCGGCGTGGCGGGTGGCAATGCCGTTCCAACAATGCGAAAAGCGGCAGCGGTAGACGTAGTCCGTCACTTTCGACGGCACGTCGAAAGCGCCGATGAAATCGCTCATCGCGCCGACGTTCGGAATCCACGCTGCTTCAGAGACGGCCATAAACTTTCTCCCCTGATGTTTTTTGCTTGTATGCGCGCATGAGCGCGCCGAGATTACTTTCTTGCGCCTGCTACCGCAGTCTGTCCTGCCTGTTGATAGCTGCGAATGGCGGCGGCTACACCCGCGCCAGCCGGGACGCGCAATCCCTGGTCGAGCAAAACTTTTTCAAACGCGGCCAGGAACAACAGCACGTTGGTGTTCTGGCTGGAATAGCCCATCAAGCCCACGCGCCAGATTTTTCCTTTCACTGGACCGAAGCCACCGGCGATTTCGATATTGAATTCGTCGAGTAATTGCAGGCGCACTTTACGATCGTCAATTCCCGCGGGAATATTCACGCCTGTCACGGTGATCAAGCGATCGGCTTGATCGGGAACGAACATTTCCAGACCCATGGCTTCGAGGCCGGCCACCAGCGCCTGTTGATTATTGCGATGGCGTTCCCAGCGCGCTTCCAGGCCCTCTTCGAGCACCAAGCGCAATGCTTCGCGCATGCCGTAAATCAAGGAGATCGGCGGAGTGTGATGATACGTGCGTTCGCCGCCCCACATGGTCATGATCGGCGTGAAATCGAAATACCAGCTCGGCACAGGAGATTGGCGCGCGCGCATTAATTCTTCCACGCGAGTGTTTACCGTGATGGGCGACATGCCTGGGGGCGCGCTGATCGCTTTTTGCGAACCGCTGAAGCAGATGTCAATTTTTTCGCGGTCAATATCGAGTGGCATGCCCGCGAGCGTGGCTACAGCATCCACGACGAGCAGAGCGCCGAGCTCGTCCGCCACTTTGCGGAAATCGGCGAGGCGGTGGACCACGCCGCTGGAAGTCTCGCCATGGGCTAAACCGACGAATTTGATTTTCTTGCCTTTGCCCGCGCGCCGCACCGCTTCCGGATCCACGGTGCTGCCGTAGGGCGCCTCGACGCGAATCACTTTCACCGCTGGGCTGCGTTCGGCGATCACGGCCATGCGCTCGGAAAACCATCCGTTGCTGCAGACGATGCACTCGTCGCCCTCTTCGAGCGGATTCAGCACCGCGGCTTCGATGCCGCCCGAGCCGGAGGCGGAAATCGGAAAGGTGATGCGATTCTGCGTTTGGAAAACGCGGCGCAATAAAGACTGCACGTCACCCATCATTTCGATAAACCAGGGATCCATGTGGCCGACGAGGGGAGTGCTGAGCGCGCGGTACACGCGCGCGTCCATGTTGGAAGGGCCTGGCGTCAACATCAAACGCGTGGGTGGCAGAAGCTCGCCGATGATTTCATTCATAATATATTTCCTCGCATGGCAGTGATCTTCTCAGTCAAGGAGAGGGCGCCATGAAATCGGTTCGCGGCGGAGTGCAAGGACAAGGAAGAAGCCGCCCTGAACGTCTTAGTCTCGCTAAATTGTCGTGCCGGGGTCAACCTCCAAAATGGCGCGGAGCGGGTACCAGGACTGTAGGGCTTTGGCTAACCCCCATCCGCCGTTAACCGATTGGAATCATAGGGGGTAGCAGTTTCGCAACTGTTTCCTCGTCGAGTTGTATGGCCTATACCCGTGTGCTAGATTTCTAAATTAGCCCCAAAAATAACATGCCTGACAGCAAACTAACGACGCCAGCAAAGCCGAAAATATCGCGCGTCGAAGTGTATTGGCACACGGTCACTTATAAGACCGTGGCGCTATACGTGATCGTGATCGTCGCCATCATCGGCTCAGCGACCTACCTGGTTTTCCCGGAAGCCACCGCCAGCCTGGCACGGCACATATCGGACACAATTGCGCGACCTGAGACGGGGGTAGCGACGATCAGCGCGAGACAGGCGCGGTTCGTCAACCTCGACGGCAAGGTGCAGGTAAAGAAAGTAAACTCGGTGACATGGGCGAGCGCTGACTACCAATTGACGCTGGATAAAGGTGACCTGGTGCAAACCGGGCCGGAGGGAGTGGCGCGTATCGCGTTCGCCGATGGAACGCAGTACACGGTGAAGGGCGACACGCTCGTAACCGTGGAAGAAAATCTCGTCGAGCATGACCGCGCGTCTTCGGTGGGCGTGCACATCTCTTCCGGACAAGTGGATTTGGCGACGGGAACGTGGGAAGTACCTGGATCGAAGGCGGAAGTCTCGTTCGAGAACGCGGTGGCTTCGTTGCAGGCGAATACGCGCGCGGCGGTGCGCAGCGATCCGGAAACCAAGCAGCAGGAGATCACGGTTGCTTCCGGTAGCGCGGAACTGAATCGCGGCAGCGAACACATGGACATCGGCCAGTTCGAGAAAGTGACGTTTCCTACCGGCGGTCAGATGACGAAGTCACAGGTGCTGGCGCCGCCGGAATTGGTTCAGCCGCTGAACTTGCAGCCCATCACGGTGAATGATCCGAAGCACGATCCGGTGCATTTCGCCTGGAATGCGGTGGCGACGGCGAAGACGTATGAATTTCAAATCAGCACGACGGCGGCATTCAATCACGTGGTGATGGACAAGAAGATTTCGAGTGAAAGCGTCGAGATCACAGGGCTGGATCCCGGGGATTATTTCTGGCGCGTGCGCGCGATTGACGTCGATGGCAAGACCAGCGACGTGAGCGATCCGTTCAAGTTCATTCTGGTGGTGCATGGCAAAGAGCAGGAGATGCTGCTGGAAGTGGATTCCACCGAGCTGAATGGCAACGTGGTGGAAGTAATTGGCAGAACCGAACCGGGGGCCGCGCTGATTATTAATGGTGAGCAAGTCGCAAGTATTCAGGCGGACGGACATTTCCGGCATTTTTTGCCGGCGATGACCAAAGGCAGCCATGAAATTATTCTCACCGGGCAGAACCGGCGCGGCGGGACTGCCACGAAGCGCGTCGAAGTAGTGATTCCTTAAACATACGGCGTGTTCCGGGGACATGCGCAGCACGAATCGAAGACCGACAAAATAACTCGTCGCCGCAATGGCGCTCAAGTAGATTCTGGGGGAAGCAAGACGTGACGAAAAGCAGCTATAACATGCGGTCTGTCTTCAGTCTGTTCTCATCCGATCTCGCTATCGATCTGGGTACGGCCAATACACTGGTGTTCGCGCGCGGCAAGGGCATCGTGGTGAACGAACCTTCGATCGTGGCCATTAACAAAACCAGCGGCGAAGTGGTGGCGGTGGGCCGCGAAGCCAAGGAAATGCTGGGGCGCACCCCTGGCAATGTGGTGGCTATCAAACCGATGAAGGACGGCGTGATCGCGGACTTCAAGGTGACGGAAAAGATGCTCACCTACTTCATTCAGAAAGCGCACAACCGGCGCGTGCTGGTGCATCCGCGCATCGTGATCGGCGTGCCTAGCGAAATCACGCCGGTGGAAAAACGCGCGGTGCAGGATTCGGCGTATCGCGCGCGCGCCAGCGAAGTTTATCTGGTGGAGCAGGCCATGGCCGCGGCCATCGGCGCGGGGCTGCCGATCGAAGAGCCTTCGGGCAACATGGTGGTGGACATCGGCGGCGGGACCACGGACATCGCGGTGATTTCGATGAGCGGGATCGTCTATTCGCGGTCCGTACGCGTGGCCGGAAATGAAATGGACGAAGCGGTGATGCACTATTTAAAGCGGAAATACAATTTGCTGGTGGGTGAACGCACGGCGGAACAAATCAAAATCGAGATTGGCTCAGCTTATCCGCTGGAAAAACCGCTGACGCTGGAAGTGAAAGGGCGCAATCTGATTGAAGGCGTGCCGCGCACCGTGACGATTGATGACAGCGAAATTCGCGAGGCGCTTTCTGAGTGCATTTCCACGATTTTGAACGCCATTCGCGTGGCGCTGGAACGCACGCCGCCGGAACTTTCCGCGGACATCAGCGATCGCGGGATTGTGCTGACTGGCGGCGGGGCGTTGATCAAGAATTTGGATAAGCGTATTCGCGAGGAAACCGGGTTGCCGGTTTCGATTGCGGACGATCCGCTGGCGTCGGTCGTATTGGGCACCGGGAAGATGCTCAGCGATTTCAGGTTGTTGCGGCTGGTTTCGATTGATTGAAGTGGGGCGCGGAGTGCATTTGGAAAGGCAAGCAGCGTCAGAGACGCCCGCCTAAAAAGCAGGCGGCCGCTGCCCTTCGATCCCGCACCGCGGGATCTCAGGATGAATCGCCAGTCGGGCGATTCACAGAGTCAAAGGCGCCCAGCTGAAGCTGGCCGCTACAAAGTCAAAAACAAAGGCTGGAAGTTTTTCCGCACAGTGTGTGGCCGCTGGATAACGGCGCAGAGAACATGATCGACACCTATTCCCGACATCGCCCGCTTGCGTTGCTCGCCATCGTCGTGGTGGCGCAGGTGCTGCTGCTGGCGTTTCAGATCAAGGGCGACCACGACGTGCGGCTGATACGTTACTGGGCTGTGGCGCTGGTGACGCCGCTGGAGCGGGCCGGCACCTGGAGCTTCTCCAAAGTGGGCGGGGCGTGGGGCGGCTACGTGGGACTGCGCAACGCGCGCGCGGAGAATGAGCACATGCGCATCGAGCTCGACCAGCTGCGCTTGCGCAATCGCGAGCTGGAAAGCCAGGCTGCCGAAGTCGCGCGCCTCGGCGCTCTGCTGAGTTTCCGTAACGTGCATCCCGAAGCGTCGATGCTGGCGGCGCAGGTGATCGGGTCTAGCGCGGACCCCACTTCGCACACGCTTTTTATCAACCGCGGGGAACACGATCGTTTGCGGATGAATATGGGCGTGGTGACGCCGGATGGGATCGTCGGCAAGATCGTGGAAGTGCTGCCCGACACGGCGCAGGTGCTGCTGATTAATGATAAGGACAGCGGTGTGGGCGCGC
Organism: uncultured Acidobacteriota bacterium; assembly: GCA_963786205.1. GTDB lineage: Bacteria > Acidobacteriota > Terriglobia > Acidiferrales > UBA7541 > Palsa-295. Next base: position 338,128 of record CAWAYG010000003.1, on the reverse strand, counting down.
TATTCAGCGCGACGCGCACGCACGGAGTGGTGAGAGGAAGCGGAGATCCCGAGCCGCGCATGGACTACGTGGTGAACGACGAAAAAGTGCAGCCGGGCGACGCGATCGTAACCTCGGGCGAAGATCGCATTTTCCCGAAGGATTTTCCGATCGGGACGGTGGAGAGCTGCAAGCCCAACAACCCGTTTCAAACTATTCGCGTGCAACCGAGCGCGCGGCTGGACCGGCTGGAAGAGGTGCTCGTGCTTTTGTCGCAGCAGGAAGTAGTGTTCAAGAAGCCGGAAGCTCCCGCAGCCGCAAGCGCGGCAGAAGCAACGCACGGTGCGACGCCGGCGAAAACGGCAGCGGCGAATCCTTCTGCAACTCCGCAATGAGATGGCGTACATGCTAAATCTCGGCGAGCGTTCGGACCCCAACGTGGAAGTGCACAAATTCTACGGCGGGGCGGTGCTGGCCGTGTGCCTGTTGGCGCTGGTATTTCAGGCGTTCCTGCACAAGTACGGGCGTTGGTCTGAGCTGATTGACCTGCCGCTATTGGTGACGATTTATTTCGGCGTGAGCCGCAGAAATCCGGTGACGGGATTATTCCTGGGCGGAACGATCGGGATTCTGCAGGACGCGCTGAGCCACGACAATCCGATCGGTATGTATGGAATCGCCAAAACCATGGTCGGGTATCTGGCGTCTTCGATTGGCGGGCGCATCGACACCGAGCACCCGCTCAGCCGCTTCGGACTGGTTTTCTGTTTCTTCCATTTTCACCAGATCGTGCTGGCGATCACGCAGCGCGTGCTGTTGAATCACTCGGCGCCGCTCTTTACGCTGCGCCTGTTCCTGGATTCGCTGGTCACCGCGGCATTCGCTGTGCCGCTCTTTGCGTTACTGGATCGCTTGCGCAGGCCTTCCTGATTTATTTCGCTGATCACTCGTATTGCTATCGTTCAAGGAAGGATTGTGAGTTGCTGCGTTTGTTGCGGGCGGCCTACCGTGGAAGCTGTCACGATTAGCGTGGCGCTCGCGGTGGGTCTGCGCACTTCCATGTCGGGGATGGTGGCCTGCGTCTGGCGCGCCGGAATGCGAAAGTACGGGGGCAGGCTGTTCAGTACGCCCGGGGGAGTGGTTTCGAGTTTCACCCAGGTGCCCGATGCCGGTGCTGGAGCATTGAGCGTAAGCGTCAGGTCCACCGTGTCGTGGCCTTTCACCGTATCCACAGCCTTGCCATTCTTGGTGAACTCCGCCTGATTCAGGGGAATGCGCGCGTAAATGTTGACGAAATTCCGCGTCACGTATGTGCGATCTCCCGGCGGGTCGCCGAGGCAATGCACGGCGAGCTTGGTGACGACGATTTGCGGGCCGGGATCGGCGGCGACGTGCGTGTCGTCCCAGAAAAGATAATCGCCGCTCGGTACGACGGGAACCTTGCTGTAGAACATTTTCGTTTCGGCGTTGGTGTCTGGTTTGTGTTCGCCGGTACCGTCGTTCCAATCGATCGTGGGGACGAAATTATCGGCTTGGGAGCAGGGATTCGTGAGCAGGCCGATGGGGGCGTGGGATTGCACCTCGCGATAGGAAATTCCGGATTCAAAATCCTTTACGGTGAGGACCATGTAATCGGAGGCGGCGCGCACGGTGCGCAATTGTCCCGGCAAAAATAATGTGGTCGCTGAAATCACCAGTAGAATCGCCGTCGCGAAGGAGAGTCTGGTCTTCATCGGCGTGAATTCTACCGTAAAGCGACGTGTGGATGCCCCGAATTAAGAGCAGTAAAATTGCGCGACAGATCACGCTGGCATCAGCGGATTTACGAATCACGCGGTACGAATGGAACGCAAAGGCGAAACCCAGACGCATGGCCAGTTGACCGAATGGACATGCGCAACTTGCGGGCGCTGCGGCGTGGGTGATAGCGTAGTTATCACTTCGAATTGATTGCGGGTTCGAAGCATGTAAGCGCATCTGGGCCGAGCAGGACCCCGCGCGGGAGCAGGAATTTCCTTGCCATCGTGGAACGTTAACGACCAGAAAATCCCCCAAGGCCGGCTTGCGCTCGTTTCCTACCTTTCAGTGATTTTCGTCGTGCTCTTGATGATCGGATTCTGGAAGCTGCAGGTGGTGCAGTCCGGGCATTTTGCGGATTTGGCGGACCGCAATCGCACGCGCTCGATTCCGATTATTGCGCCGCGCGGACCGATGCTGGATCGCGAGGGCCGCGTGCTGGTGGACAGCTATCCGTCGTTCAGCATTTTGCTGCTGCGCGATGATCCGAAGTCGCTGGGCAAAAGCCTGCCGCAGATCGAAGAGGGGTTGGGGATCAGCCACGAAGATTTGCAGCAGGAACTGGACATCGCCAAGAACGAGCCGAAATTTCAGCCGGTGGTGATCAAACCCGCGGCATCGCAGGCGGACATCGCCTTCGTGGAATCGCACCGCGCGGATCTGCCGCTGCTGGAACTGATGATGGTGCAGCGACGGCGTTATCAGCACGACGAAATGCTGGCGAATGCCGTCGGGTACGTCGGCGAAGTTTCCGCGCAACAATTAGAGGATAGCGATGGGCACTACCGCCCCGGCGACATCGTCGGGAAAGCCGGCCTGGAGCGCGAATACAACGACCAGTTGGAAGGTACCGATGGAATGCGGCGCGTCGTGGTGAATAGCGTCGGCAAAGTAGTGCGCACGCTCGAAGACGTCGAATCCATTCCCGGCAAGCCGGTACAACTTACGATTGATTACGATTTGCAAGCTGTGGCGGAAGCCGATATGGCCGACAAAGAGGGCGCGGTGGTGGCCATGGACGCGCGCACCGGCGAAATCCTGGCGATGGTGAGCAAACCGACTTTTAATCCGAATGATTTTGCGGTGCGCATTCCGCAGGACGAATGGGCGAAGTTGAACACCGATAAGCACACGCCGTTGCTGAATCGCGCGATTCAGGCGCAGCTTGCTCCGGGCTCGGTTTTCAAGATTGTGATGGCTACGGCGATGGTGGATTCGAAACTCATTCCCGAATCCTACAGCGTCTTTTGTCCCGGGCACGCGAACTTCTATGGCCGCGAATTTCACTGCTGGCGCCCGCAGGGTCACGGCGAGGTGGAACTGCACAGGGCCATCGTCGATTCCTGCGACGTTTTCTTCTACAACGTCGGGAAGATGCTGGGCATCGACAAGATCGCTTACTACGGCTCCGGCCTCGGCCTTGGTCGGCGCACGGGCGTTGACCTGCCGAGCGAAGAACCCGGCCTGATGCCGTCGGAAGAATGGGTGGAGCGCGTCTATCACCACAAATGGTACGCGGGCGAGACGATCTCGGTCGCTATCGGCCAGGGCGCGGTCACCGTGACGCCGATTCAACTGGCGCGCATGGCGGCTGCGGTGGCGAGCGGCGGCACGCTGGTCCAGCCTCACTTCTTAAAGGGTTACGCCAACGCGAAGATCGAACATTTCCCTCTGTCGGATGAAGCGGTTGAGAAAGTCACGCAAGGGCTGTTCGGCGTGGTGAACGAAGGCGGCGGAACAGCCTATCACCTGCGCTTGCAGAACATCGACCTCTGCGGCAAATCCGGCACCGCGCAATTGATGAGCTACGACGCGGCGAATCGGCTGGGTACAAAGAAGATGGATGGTTGGTTCGTGGGATTCGCGCCGCGGCGCAATCCGGAGATTGTGGTTGCGGCGATCGTGCAAGACACGATGGAACACGGCGGCGAGGCCGCCGGACCGGTGGTGCGCGACGTTGTGAAGCTATACTACGACAAGAAAGCGGCGCATCAACAACAGCAGGCAGGCACGGAGGCTCCCGCGCAACCGAATGCGAGCCACCCGCTGGTGGCGACGGTAGGAGGCCAGCACCCGTGAAAGACCGTCCACACGTGCAGGATTTCGATTGGAGTTTGCTGGCGATCGTCGCGGCGATTTGCGGCCTGGGCGTGATGGAAATATATTCGTCCACGCACGCCAGCGCGATGGCGGGAATGCAGTGGAAACAACTGACCTGGCTGGGCATTGGCGTCGTGGGGATGTTCCTGATTTCGCGGATTGATTACCACACTTTGCTGGACCAGGCGCCTGTGCTTTACATTTGCGGTGTGGCCGGGTTGCTGGTGGTGATGGTCATCGGTTCCACGCACTTGGGCGCGAAGCGTTGGATCTCGATGGGCGGTATTTTCAATTTGCAAGTGTCAGAGATCATGAAGTTGATTATAATCATTGTGCTGGCTCGCTTCTTCAGCGAAGTGCGCACCGACCGGCTGACGCTGTCGGATCTGCTGAAAGTCGGGGCATTAACGATCGTTCCGGCCGCGTTGATATTGAAACAACCTGACCTGGGAACGGCGATGGTGTTGGTTCCAGTGGCGATTGTGGGAGCCTTCATCGCCGGGATTGAATGGCGGCATATGGCCATCGGAGTGATTCTGGTGGCGTTGCTGATTCCGGTGGGCTGGAACATGCGGCATCATTTAAAGCCGTACCAGCAGCAGCGCATCGAAACGTTTTTGCATCCGGAAGAAGATCAACGCGGGGCCGGATATCAGATTTTGCAGTCGGAAATTGCAGTGGGCTCGGGTGGATTTTGGGGCAAGGGATTCGGCAAAGGCAGCCAGAATCAGTTGGGCTTTGTGCCCGTCCGCTATTCGGATTTCATACTGGCGGCGCTGGCCGAGGAACAGGGCTTCATCGGAGTTTGCGTCGTATTACTGCTGTATTTGGGTCTGATTCTGCGGCTGGTAGATAACGCGCAGAAGGCCAAAGATCGTGCGGGGATGTACGTCGTGATGGGAGTCACGGCAATTCTGGGCTTCCACGTTCTCGTTAACGCCTCAATGGTGATAGGCTACATGCCAGTGACCGGCATACCATTGCCGTTGATGAGCTACGGCGGTTCTTCGACCGCGTTTGTTTTTCTGGCATTGGGTCTGGTGATGAACGTCCGCATGCGGCGGTTCGTCAATTGAGCCCTCGCCACAATGAAGTGCAAAGAAATCAGCGGTGTTTGTAACCGAGCCGCGGAAAATCCGCCGGCCGGTAATCCAAATTTTGAGTAAGGTAAGCATCGGGTGAGGAAAGCATTCATGCAACAACAGCAGTCTTTCCTGAGCGGCCCGCAGTGGCGAGCGCAAGGCACGACCTTGCCCCACTCCGGTCGAGCGCGCGCGAGCGCGCGCGCCGCCGCGGTCCGGTGCTCCACTAGGAGTATCCATGTCGAAGGAAATGGTTATATCGGCGAACCCCCACGAGACACGGGTCGCCATTCTGGAAGAAGGCCAGCTGTGTGAGTACTACGTCGAGCGGGAAAAAGAGTTTGCGTTAGTCGGAAGCATCTACAAAGGCAAAGTTACACGCGTGCTGCCAGGCATGCAGTCTGCCTTTGTGGAGATTGGCCTCGATAGCGACGCCTTCCTGTACGTCAGCGACTTCATGGAGGAGATCGAAGAGCTGGATCACGTCGTCGCGACTGTTGAGGACAAAGCTCAGAAGATGGAAGAGCAGGGTGGGCAGGTTTTCCCCGCGAATACCGGGACTTCTCCAATCATTGAGCCGGTGGATGTAGAAACACCTCATGCCGCCACGTCGGCGGCTCCACCTGCGTTTGCCGGTTCGGGCGCTGCGCTCGAACCGCTTCCTGGTGAATCGATTTCGGCTGTGCGCGGGGCATCGTCGCCGACGTTTTCGCCTGCGGTGACTCGCCCATCTGGCGGCCACGATCGCGGGCGATTTGATAATCGTTCGCGTGGCGGCAGGCCGGGCGGAGATCGCGGTGGGCGTTTTGGCCGGCGCGGCGGGGGTAGCGGTGGTGGACGCGGGCGCAGCGGTGGCGGAGGCAGACCGGGCGGAGATAGCGGTGGGCGTTTTGGGCGCGAACTTCCCTCTTCGAAGTACGCTTCGTCGCGGCCTTCCGAGGAGCATTCGAGCGAGCCGGGAGCGCCGGAAGGACACATCTCAACACTTTTGCCGGGGGAATCTCTCGCGAAGTTCAGAGAGCGAGGGCCGGCGGATGTTTCGGCAGCGGCTGCGCACACGCACTCGGATGATGTTGAAGCGGCGCCGATCTATACGCCTGCTTTCGATCAGCATGAATCTTCCGCGCATGAATCGGAAGCGCCTGGAAACGTACAGGAAGATGTGCAGGAAGATTTGCATGAAGATGCGCACGAAGGACCGCATGATTCGGTAGCGCGCTCGCATTCTGCGGACCAGGCGGTGGAACGACGTCCAGCTCCGCGCGAGTCTTCATCTCGTGGATCTTTCCCGGCGCGGGAGAGTTTCCCGCGGCGTAATGAGGGATTCCGAGCACCATCGTCCGGTGGTTTGGAACCGCTTCCGGGCGAGACACTATCAAAGTGGAAGGCGCATACGCATCTTCCTCCCGAACCCTTGGCTTCTGAACCGCAGACACACGAGCCGCAGGACAACGCGCCGGTTCCTGACGCGGTGCGATTTGCGCCGCTTTCTCCGCTGATGCCTCCCGGGCCGGAAGTGGATTCCGTGCGTACACCTGACGGACATGCAGGAGAGCCGACGATTCAGGAGACGGGTGGCGCAGAGAATTCGCGCGACTGGAGTCGGACGGAAGAGGTCAGCCAGAATTTCGAATTGAGTGATGCTCCGGAGGTTTTGCTGCACCACGAAGCGGGACATCAGGAAGCTGGGCATCACGAAGAGCATCCTCACGTGGATCTGACGGAAGAAGAAGCCGCAGCGCTGGCCGAACATATTGCCGACGCTCAGGACGATGATGCGGCGCGCGATGCGCAGAATCGCGTGTTTGCCGCGGCTGATGCAGCCGCGGATGCCGGCGTGCACGATGACCATGTGGATCATGGCGATCAACGCGACCACGACGCGGAAGCGCACGAAGGCGAAGAGCGCGCGGAAGATTCCGAGGACGCGGAACTCGAGCAGGAGGAAGCCGCAGCCGAAGAAGAAGGCATGATTGCTCCTCCGGACAGCGAGCACGCGGACGGACCCGATTCCATCGCGGCGCAGGGCGAAGATGGCGGTGCGATTTCCGCGGAAGGCGCGCAAGCACCGGCGCAGCAGCCGTTCCAGGCGCGCGTGCGCGGCGATTTCCGCTCGCGCATGCAGAATCCGGCGCGTCGTGGCGGCCGCGATCGTGGTGGCCGGCGCGATGAGCGCGGACGACGTCCGCAGCACGGGCACAGCGGTGGACATAGTCACGGCCGTCCGCAACATCCGCGCCGCACACAGTTGATCGCGGACATGCTGAAGCAGGGCCAGGAAATTATCGTACAGATCGCCAAAGAACCTCTGGGCAAGAAGGGCGCGCGGATTACCAGCCACGTCGCATTGCCGGGGCGCTTTTTGGTTTATATGCCGACGCTGGATCACACCGGCGTATCGCGCAAAATCGCTTCGGCGGAAGAGCGCGCGCGGTTGCGGCACCTGGTGACTGACGCGAAAGGTACTTCGGGAGGCGGGTTCATCGTGCGCACGGCGGCGGCCAGCGCAGCGCCGGAAGAAGTTCGCGCGGACGTGGAATTCCTGACGCGCACGTGGGCGGAAATCAAAGCGCGTTCCGAACAGCGCAAGGCGCCTTCCCTGCTGCACCGCGATTTGAATCTGGTGGAACGGATTCTGCGCGATTACATCACGCCGGATTTCGGCGCGATCTGGGTGGATACCGAAGAGGAATACACCAAGGTGGTGGATTTCATGAGCCGCTTCCAGCCGCAGCTGGTAGGGCGCGTGAAACTGTATACGAAAGAAACGCCGGTATTCGAAGAGTTCGGCATCCAGCAGGAAATTGACAAGGGGTTGCGGCCGAAGGTTTGGCTGAAATCCGGCGGGTACATCGTGATCAATCACACCGAAGCGCTGGTGGCGATTGACGTGAACACCGGAAAATTCGTCGGCAAGGGCTCGAACCGGTTGGAAGACACCATCGTCCGGACCAATCTGGAAGCCTGCAAGGAAATCGTGCGGCAGATGCGGCTGCGCGATTTGGGCGGGATCATCATTATTGATTTCATTGACATGGAAGAGCGGCGCAATCGCGAGAAGGTGATGGCGGTGCTGGAAGACGCATTGCGTGCCGACCGCGCGCCTTCGAAAGTGCTGCGCTTCAATGAATTTGGATTGGTGGCGATCACCCGCAAGCGCACGAAGCAGGCTTTGGAACGCACTTTGTGCCAGCCCTGCCCGTACTGTACCGGCTCCGGCATGGTGAAATCCATTCCGACGCTGTGCTACGAAATCCAGACCGAAGCCCGGAAGATGGCGCCGGAGATGGGGGCGGGGAGCATCACATTGCGCGTCCATCCGGAAATTTCCAAGGCGCTCAAGACTCGGGAGTCTTCGCTGATCGAAGAACTCGAGCGCTGGACGAAGAAGAGCATCATCATTCAGGCGGATCCAACGTTGCATTGGGAGCAGTACGACATCTACTGAACGGCATGACTGCATCTCATCTAAATAAGATAATCCTTGACGTTTAATGCGGCGCATTATATCCTCTGCATGTGATAAGGTCCTTCAAGTGCCCCGACACGGAGAGGCTTTTCCACGATGAGAATGTTCGTAAGTTTGTGAACATTCGACAGCCGGCACGACGAAAGCTTTTGATGCTGCACGCGGCCGAACGTTTGACGGATTTGAGAGTGCCTCCGGGTAACAGACTTCATCAACTGGAACGTGACCGTGCGGGGCAGCACAGCATAAGCATCAACGACCAGTGGCGTATCTGTTTTGTGTGGCGCGACGGAGACGCCTACCACGTGGAGATTACAGATTATCACTGAGGGAGGAAACATGGCTCGACTGAAACCAATTCATCCGGGCGAGATTCTTCGAGAAGAGTTTATGGTGCCGCTTCACCTGAACGCTAATAAGCTGGCATTGGCTCTGCACGTTCCTGCTCCAAGCATCTACGATATCGTCAAGGAGGAGCGCGGTGTCTCGCCCGAGATGGCTCTTCGGCTTGGATATGCGTTCGGAACGACTCCCGATTTTTGGCTTAATCTTCAATCGGAGTTTGATTTGCGAGTCGTGCGCAATCTAAAGGAAGCTAAGGTCAAGAATCAGGTTCGTCCTCTTGAAGTCCACGCATAGGTTCGTCAAAAGCGAAGTCCTCATCCGATCTGGTCGCTCGGGGGATTTCCCAGCCGCCACATCGTGGACCGTCGGCTTCGGAAGAATCTTTGGGAATCTGTGATCCCCGTGGCCTAAAAATGGCCTACCAAACGGCCAGGCTGCCGCTTTTACCGTTTTCTTGGTTAGATTTTTCCGTAAGTTGCGTGTTTCTAATCGCGCCCTTTGTACGACATCTATTAGAGCCGAACTAACGGTACCCTGGTAGGGGCGGGTCTTAGACCCGCCCCTACGCTCCGCCTCGCACGAATCGCAGTCGTTTCACGTGCCGCAATTCCCTACTGTCTGACGCGTGACTCACTAATTTCTTAGGCACTGTAGCGCTGCTCCTCGAAGGGATCGCCGTACATGTTGTAGCCGTTCTGCTCCCAGAAACCGGGGGCGTCCTCTGCCATGAATTCCAGGCCGCGCACCCACTTCACGCTTTTCCATGCGTAGAGGTGCGGCACCACGAGGCGGACGGGGTAGCCATGCTCTGCGGGGAGCGGTTCGCCGTTGTGTCTCAGCGCGAATAGGGTTGTCGGCCGCAGCAGATCGGCGAGCGGGACGTTCGAGGTGTAGCCTTGCTCGGCCCGGACCATCACGTATTTCGCCGTGGGCTTCGGTGAGATCAGTTTCATTACTTCGCTGAAGGCCACGCCTTCCCAGCGCACATCGAAACGGCTCCAGCGCGTGACGCAGTGCATGTCGGCGGTGACTGCGGTCATGGGGAGGTGCGAGAATTCGTCCCAGGTGAGGCGCAGCGGGCGCTCGACCAATCCCGTCACGCGGAAATCCCAGGTGCTCGGATCGAATCGTGGCACGGTGCCTTCGTGCAGCACGGGCCACTTCAGAGTGAGCGATTGGCCTGGCGGCAACCGGCCGGCTTCGCGCATGGCGCGTTCCTGGCGTTTTCTTTCGGTGTCTTGTCCGAATACCATTGCGCGATTTCCTTCATATCAATTGCTACACACATTCTATATCCGTTCGCGGTCGCTCCTGTAGAGGCGGCGTTACCCGGTTCGTTCGCGACGGAATTCGCTGTGTTATTATGGCGGTTCAGCAATCAATAAAACGAAATCGCAAGTGGGAGTTTTTTTGGCTGCGCGCATACTGAACGGCAACGAAATTCGCGATCAGATCTATGGCGAGCTGGCGGGCGAGATTGCTTCGCTGGCGGCTGCGGGAATTCGGCCTGGGCTTGCGGCGGTGCTGGTGGGCGACAATCCCGCGTCGAAACTGTACGTAAAGCAGCAAAATCGCGGCGTGCGAGAAGCTGGGATTGGCGAGCGTTCAGATCACGCCGCCGGCCACGATTTCGACCGCGGAATTGCTGGCGATTGTGGAAGATTTCAATCGCCGCGATGACGTGGATGGCATTCTGGTGCAGATGCCGCTGCCGCCGCAGGTGGACGCGAAGAAAATTCTCGACGCGGTGGATCCGGCGAAAGATGTGGACGGCTTCCATCCGATCAACGTGGGACACCTGGTGGCCGGACGCCCGACATTAGTAGCTTGCACGCCCGCCGGAGTGATGGAAATTTTCCGGCGCAGCGCGATTCCGCTGGAAGGCGCGAACGCCGTGGTGATGGGGCGCAGCGATATCGTGGGCAAGCCGATGGCGCTGCTGCTGATGCACGCGAACGCGACGGTGACGATTTGCCATTCGAAGACGCGCAATTTGCCGGAAGTGATGCGGCGTGCGGACATCGTGGTGGCCGCGATGGGCCGCGCGGCGATGGTGACACCGGATTTTGTGCGTCCAGGGGCGACGGTGATTGACGTGGGCATCAATCGCATCAGCGATCGCGGCGCAGGCGGAGAATTTCTTCGCGAATTTTCCGGAGCGACTGGCGGCGTTCCGCGAAAAAGGCACCGCGCTCGTCGGCGACGTGCATCCGGAGGTCGCAAGCGTTGCCGGAGCGATCACTCCGGTGCCGGGCGGAGTTGGTCCGCTCACGATCGCCATGCTGATGAGCAACACGGTGAAGGCCGCGCGACTGCGGCGCGGATCCAGGGCATCCGCGAGTGTTCCGGCGGCTGCGGCCTCGCCACGCTGATGTTGCGCGTCGGCCTCACCGGCGGCATCGCATCCGGTAAATCCACTGTGGCGGGGAATGCTGCGCGAACTGGATTGCCCGGTGCTGGATGCGGACACGCTGGGCCACGAGCTGCTGGAGCAGGGGCAAGACGCTTACGACGAAGTCGTCCGCGAATACGGCGAGGAAATCCTGGACGCCTACGGCAACGTGGACCGCGGCAAGCTCGGCCAAATTATTTTTGCGGATGCGCAGAAGCGCGCGCGCTTGAATCAGATTCTGCATCCGCGGATTCTGGATGTGGTGCGCAAGTGGTTCGCGGCGCAGGGCCATCCGGACGGCCCGGACCTGGCCGTGGTGGAAGCAGCGCTGATTATCGAAGCGGGCTACAACAAGGAGCTCGACCAGGTGATTGTGTGCTGGTGCCCCGCGGAACAGCAGTTGCAGCGGCTGGTGGAGCGCGGACTGACGGCGGAACAGGCGAAGCTGCGCATCGCGGCGCAAATGCCCATGGAAGAAAAACGCCGCTTGGGCGATGAAACGATCGACTGTTCGGGATCGATCGAAGAAACGGAACGGCAGGTGATGGAAGTGGTAAGACGATTGTCGCGCCCGGCGGCTCCCGCGAGTGGAAACATTTCGTGACGTTGCAGCGTACTAACTGGCAGAGCGGATTCGTGCGAGAATGCCGGAGCGGCGGGGTGCGAGACCTTTCTTCATGAGCATCATGAGAACCACGGGAAGCGAAGGGCGCGCGATACGGCTGTTGGCGATCGGGCTGATCATCGGGCTCGGTGCGTATTGGGCCGGGTCGCGTTACGGCGAACGAAATCCCGCGGCTGTGAATGCTTTGCGCGCGCCGGATTCGAGCGGGCCGGCTGCGCTAGATCCTACCGAAGCGGAAAACGTGCGCATCTATCGCCTGGCGTCGCCGGCGGTGGCGAACATCGTGACGCGCACGGTGGAGTACGATTTTTTTTACAATCCCGTGCCGGTGGAAGGCGCAGGCTCGGGATTCCTGATTGATGTGGACGGCCACATCCTGACGAATTATCACGTGGTGCAGGGCGCGCAGACGATTGAGGTGACGCTGGGCGACCTGACGCGTTACAAAGCTAAATTAATCGGAGAAGACACGCGCAACGATATCGCGCTGATTCAGATCGACACGCAGGGGCACAAGCTCACGCCTTTGACGCTGGGCGATTCGCGCAATCTGCTGGTGGGGCAGCGAGCGCTGGCGATCGGCAATCCGTTTGGATTTTCCAGCACGCTTACCACCGGGATCGTGAGCGCGCTCGGGCGCACGGTGCAAACCAGCGAGAACACTTTTATTGATGAAGCGATTCAGACGGATGCTTCGATCAATCGCGGGAATTCCGGCGGGCCGCTGCTGGATTCGCACGGGCAAGTGATCGGAATCAACAGCGCCATTTATGCGCCGACCGGAACCACCGCGGGAATTGGATTCGCGATTCCGATCAATACCGCGCGCCGCGTGGCCGAGGATTTAATCAAGTACGGGCGCGTGCGACGCGCGACGCTGGGAGCGGAGGGACGCGCGTTGTGGCCAGGGCTGGCCGAAGCGCTGAAATTGAACGTCCAGCAGGGAATATTGATCGAGCGCGTGGATCCAGGCGGGGCGGCGGCGCAGGCGGGAATTCGCGGCGGCAACAAATCCATGGTGGCGGGCTTGCAGGAACTGCGCATTGGTGGCGATGTGCTGATTGCGGTGGACGGCAAGGCGATCACGAATCAGATGGATCTGAATTTGATGTTGAACCGTTCGCAGCCTGGGAATACGGTTACGTTGACGATCGTGCGCGACGGCAAGCAGATGAACATTCCCATTAAGCTGGGCGAAGGGTAAGAACTTCCGTAGATTTTTTCCGCTGGCGAATAATTAATCGCGGCGATTCCACGTAGCGCGCACTTCTTTCCGTTGCTGATCACTCAATCGAAACCATGATTCCGCGGCATCGCGCACTTTTTCGAGCGCGTCTTGCATTTCTGCTTGTTTCTGATGCATGACTTCGCTGCCGGCGTCGGTGGGAACGCGAACGGCAGGCGCGAGGAACATGACCGCGCGCGTAAACGGGTACGGGATCTGGAACAGATCCCAGGAATTTTTGAACGTGTAGGCGCGCTGCAAGCCGATGTGAAAGACGGTAATGGGGCTGCCGGTGCGACGCGCCAGAATAATCGGTCCGGGTTTCGCGACGTAGCGCGGGCCGCGCGGACCGTCAATCGTAAATGCGACGTGCTTCCCTTCCTTGATGCGCTGGGCCATCACGCTGAGGCCTTCGATGGCTCCGCGGCTGGAGCTGCCTTGCGCGGTGCCGAAACCGAGGCGCTCGATTACGCGGCGCGTCCATTGGCCGTCGAAATTCACCGTGTTCATGATGACCAAGCCGCGATTGCGCCAGACCCATGCGGCGGAAAAGATACAGCGATGCCAGAAGGCTCCGATGGCGGTCTCGCCGTGGTGTTGGATTAGCACGGCGTTGTGCGCGCCGACGACGTCGAGGCGAAGCGTGGGGCCGATCAGGCGAATCGCGCCGTACACGAACCAGGCGATCACGGGGATTTGTATGCGGCGCCAGCGTGAGAGCTGCGGACCGCGCAGATCGAATGGCGAATTGGCGGCGGGAGCGCTTGCGGCGGCGGTTGATTTCGCGTCGGTATCCACTGCGGTATAGTATAGGAGAATCTCGCGCTGGTCTCGATGTGCTCCCGACCACAATCCGCGCCGTGTAATGCCGCCCGTTTGCGGCTGCGTCGTCTCGCGCCGATTATTCTGGCGCTGGCCGCTTTTCTGATATGTCCGCTACTATCGCGCGGGCAACAAGCGCCGCCAGGTGCGATCGGGCGCGTCGAAGGAAATGCTGTGTCGGTGGACAACGGCACAACGGCGGACAGCGCGCCTGCTGCCGCGACGCACGGATCGCCAAGCTTCGTATTCAACGGCAGCGTGCTGACGGTGCACGACGGGAAGGCGCGATTGACATTGGTTGCGGGTGGGCAGGTCGATATTTGCGGGCCGGCGAAGTTCACGCTGCTGCAGTCTGGGGCTTCGATCACGCTGGCGCTGAACTTCGGGCGCATTCACTTGCAGCTTCCGGTGAGCACTCCGCTGCGGATATTTACGCCGACGATGATTGCAACGCCGCTGGATATTGGCGGAGCGAGCCGGGAGATCACCGCGGGCTTGGACATGAACGATTCGTTGTGCGTGGTGGCGAGCAGCGGCGCGATTCGCTTGGAGCAGCAATTTACCGGGGCGGGGCTGATCGTTCCGCAGAGCGGCGAATTTTTCCTGTCCGCGGGAAACCTGGTGCCGGTGGCGGGTACGCCGGGAAGTTGTGAGTGCACGCCGATGCATGTGCAGTCGTTGCCGCCGCCGCAGATTCCGGTGATGGGCGTTACGTCGCGGGACCAACTGAACGTGCAGCAGTATCCTTCGGAGGCAGCACCTGCGCCTGCGCCGACGCCTGCGCCACCGAATGCTGTTGCGGAGAAGCAGCCTGCGCCGGAACCGAACGTGCAGCTGAGGATTCTGGCGGGCGCGAACGAGACGCATCCGATTTTGCCGGCGCCGAAAGCCGCGGCTCCGCCTCCGCCGGTTGTCTATGTGCCGGAGTACAAGATTATTCTGCCGCCGCTGGTTTATTCGGCTTCGTCGTCGCCTGCGCCGCCGGAAGATCCCGCGATTGAGGCGGTCTTGCTGGTGCGGACCGTGCACGTGGAGCCGGATTATCAATTCACGGGACACGTGGAGGCGCCGCATTTGGAGGCGGTGGCGCAGAAGACCAGCTCGTCGCCGGGAAAGCAAGGCGCGGGGGATGCGAATTCTTCCGGGGGGAAGAAGGAAGGATTTTGGGCGCGGTTGAAGCGGGCGTTTGGCGGGAGTAGCTAGAATCGTTTTGACGCAAAGACGTAAGACCAAATCGCGGTGTAGCGCGATTCACATTCCTTCGTAGTTTGGGCCGCCGCCACCTTCCGGCGGGACCCAGTTGATGATCTGGTACGGGTCGGCGATGTCGCAGGTTTTGCAGTGGACGCAGTTGGAAGCGTTAATCTTCAGTTTTGGCTCACCTTTTTCCGTGACCATCTCGTAGACCGCCGCAGGACAAAAATATTGGCAGGGGTTGCCGTACTCGCGAACGCAACGATCGCCGCAGATATTCGGCTCGAGCACGACGAGATGGCACGGTTGGTCTTCTTCATGGCGCGTGCCGGAATGATAGACGTCGGTGAGGCGATCGAAGGTGAGCTTGCCGTCGCCTTTGAATCGCGTGGATTGATCCACCAGTGTGCGGCTGCGATGCAGTTTCGAATATTCCTGATAGCCCGGTTCGCTGAGCATGGGATCGCTGAGGCCGCGGCCGCCGGTTACGAATTGCAATCCTGCCTGCACCAGACCTGAATACAAGCCGCCGTGAAAGGCCTGGTGGAAATTGCGGACTTCCCAGAGTTCCTTCTGGATCCAGCTGGCTTCGATTTTCTGCGGATAGGCGGAGAGAGTTTTTGCGGACGTGTCGCCGGCGCATAGCGCATCGTAAATTGTTTCGGCGGCGAGCATGCCGCTTTTGACGGCGGTGTGAATTCCCTTCAGGCGCTGCGAATTCAGCAGGCTCGCGGAATCGCCGATGATCAAGCCGCCGTCCACATAACTGCGCGGCATGGAATACCAACCGCCGTAGGGGACCGTCTTCGCGCCGTAGCGGATAAGCTTGCCGCCTTCGAGAATATTTTTCACGAAGGGATGCGTTTTGTATTTCTGGAAAGCTTCGTGGGGATCGAAAAGCGGGTCGTGATATTCCAGCGCGACGACCATGCCCAGCGAGACGCGATTGTTCTGCAGGCCGTACACCCAGCCGCCGCCGTATAGATCTGAGCTAAGCGGCCAGCCGAGCGTGTGCGCTACGTAGCCGGTGGCGATTTTTCCTGGCTGCACATCCCAAAGTTCCTTAATTCCTAGGCCGTAGACTTGCGGATTCAGGCCGTCGAGCTTCAGCTTGCTGACGAGTTCCTTGGTGAGCGAGCCGCGCGGGCCTTCGGCAAGGACCGTAACTTTCGCGCGCAATTCGTATCCGGGCGTGAAGTTGTCTTTGGGTTTCCCGTTTTTGTCCACGCCTTTGTCTTCGGTGAGGACGCCGGCGATACCATTTTTGTCGTAGAGCAGTTCCCTGCCGGCAAATTGCGTGAACAGATTCACGCCTTTTTTTTCCACCAGCCCGCCGAGCCATTTCACCAGCTTGTTGAGCGAGACAACGTAGTTGCCGTGATTTTGCAGCGGTGGCGGCGTCATGGGAAGTTTGTAGCTGCTGGATTCAGTGAAGTAGTAGGCGGCGTCGCCAGTTACGGGCGTGTCGAGAGGAGCGGTTTTTTCGAAGTCCGGGACGAGTTCGCGCAATCCGCGCGGGTCCATTATCGCTCCAGAAAGCTGGTGCGCCCCGATTTCGCGCCCTTTTTCGAGCACGTAAATATTTTCGGCGGAGAGGGCCGGAGACTTTTTTGCTTCGTTATGTTTTTCGATCAGATTGGCCAGGTGCAGTGCGCAGGAGAGGCCGCCGGGCCCGGCGCCGATGATCAGGACATCCGCTTCTAGTTGTTCACGGGTCACATTGGACGTGTCGGGCATCAAGCCATGATATCAGAGGGGAAAATAGAAAATAGAAAAGAGAAAATGGAAAATGGCGGCGGGTGTTGCTGCGGAGTCATGGCAGACGACAATTGCACCGCTGGTTAGACCTGCTGCTCTCACGCGGCCCAATCCTCCCAATGAAGAGCCTTTACGCGGCGGAATTCCTTGACGTTTGCGGTGATAAGGGTTAGCTCCCGACGCAACGCCTGTCCGGCAATCAGGATATCGTAAGGGCCGATCAGCTTTCCCGACATTTCCAAGGCCGCGCGAACGCGTCCAGCAACCCGCGCGTCCTCCTCTCCAAAAGGCAGCACGCTGACCGGGCCAGCGAACAATTTCTCGACGCGCTTCGCATTCCATTCGGGACGGCTACTGTTGGCGACGCCGTACCAAAGCTCAAAGGCGACAATGCTTGAAACGTGTATCCGTGCGCCTCGGTCAAGCGCCTTGTCAAAACGCGCGCGGACGATTGGCAACGCGCCGTTAATGAGAGCGATGCAGACATTGGTGTCGAGCAGGCAGTCCACTAGAAAATTTTGCGACGCGGCGTGGCCGGTTGATTGCGCGCCTTTTTGGCCGGAGTCATAAACGGTTCGGTGTTTAAACGGTCGAGCTCCGCGAACCATTCCCGCGTGTCGGAAATGAGCGGCTCGAGCAAAATGCCTTCGGGAACCACACGTATGCGCACTTCGCGGCCCTCGAAGCGGAACTCCCGAGGTAGGCGAACCGCCTGGCTGCGGCCATTCCGGAAAAGCTTGGCGACGCCTCTTTTAGCCATCGTTGTCCTCTCCAATGATATATACCATAAGTATAGACTTATCGCAAGCGCCTGTGCCAAAAATAACCGCGAGCGCCGTAGGTGCGACACATGCCGCATTGGTGCATGGGCGCACGATTATCTGCCCGGCTCAGTGCGCGAGGCAGGCTTCGATGAGGCGCCTCGCACGACGCCCTGTCTAAACCCGGACCCTTCAAGAACCGAAGGGTCCGGCACCCGAAAATTCAACCGCATTCGTTTTGTAGTGCGGAAGGGGCGGCCACCCGCCGCTAGAAAAAGCCCCGCCCGCCACCGCCGGCGAACTCGAACGCTTCACTGCCGTCCTAACCGAAGCCCTCAGCTCCAGCGGCTTCCTCGATCGCCGCACCGTAGCCGACGCCCATGACCGCGTCCGCCGCCTGGTCCGCCGCGTAAATCTCCCCCACCGCGACGCCGACATGTGGACCGCCATAATGCGCCAAATCGTCTGGAAGCTAAACGCCGCGGAAACCCCCCAGCCATCGCCGACCCCGCGGAGAAAACCAACGAACTACTGGGGAAGCTGCTCGCGAAACGCCCCTTCGAGTATACCCAAACGCGCGATCTGCCCGAGCGTGTTGGATTAAAGTGGGTTCAGCTGAGAGAATAGGTTTGTCGAAATCACATGTTACTTACGATCACAACAACGCACGAGCCCGCAACGGACTTGGGCTACCTGCTTTATAAGAGCCCTTATCGTTTCCATTCGTTCGAACAGGCCTTCGGAAAAGCCTATGTCTTCTACCCCGAGACCGCGCCCGAACGCTGCACGGTCGCACTCGTACTGGATATCGATTCCATCGGGCCTGTTCGGAATCGACGTGGACCGAGCGGCGAAGCGCACGCGCTGGAACAATACGTAAATGACCGGCCGTACGCCGCGTCATCGTTCTTGAGCGTTGCGATCGCGCGGACGTTCGGCACTGCGCTAACGGGCAAGAGCAAGGAGCGGCAAGAACTGGCCGACACGCGGCTGGCGCTTGAGGCAGGTATGACCGTACTGCCTTGCCGCGGTGGTGAGGGCTTGTTGCGCCGCCTGTTCGAACCGTTAGGCTATGAAGTCACCGCCAAGCAGCATCCGCTCGACGAAAAATTTCCGGAGTGGGGGGAAAGCCCGTATTTCACGGTGACGCTCAAGAGCACCATTCGATTGAGCGATTTGCTCACGCATCTTTATGTGCTGATTCCGGTGCTGGATGACGACAAGCACTACTGGGTTGGCGACGCGGAAGTAGAAAAACTGCTGCGCCACGGCGAGGGCTGGTTGCGCGAGCATCCCGAGCGCGAACTGATTGCAAATCGCTACTTGAAGCATCGGAAGCATCTTGCTCGTGAGGCCCTGAGTCGCCTGATGGACGAGGAAGAGCCGGCGGCGGATGAAGTGGCCGAAATTCACGCGCGCGAAGAGGAAGCCATTGAGAAGCCAATCAGCCTGGCCGAACAACGTACTGGAGCAGTAATGGCAGCACTTCGCGGCAGCGACGCGAAACGCGTGCTGGACCTTGGGTGCGGCGAGGGCCGACTGCTGCGGGAACTTCTGAACGATAAGGCCTTTGCGGAAGTCGTTGGCATGGATGTGTCCCATCGCGCGCTGGAGATTGCGGCACGTAGACTGCGTCTGGAGGACTTGCCAACGATGCAGAAGGAGCGAATCCGCCTGATTCATGGTTCGCTAACTTACCGGGACAGGCGCCTGGCCGGTTACGACGCCGCGGCGGTGGTGGAAGTGATTGAGCACCTGGACCCGCCGCGCCTCGCCGCGTTTGAACGAGTACTTTTCGAATTCGCGCGCCCGCAGACCGTGGTGGTGACGACACCCAACGTGGAGTACAACGTAAAATTCGAAACGCTGCCCGCCGGAAAGATGCGGCATAAGGATCACCGCTTCGAATGGACACGCGCGGAATTTCAGTCGTGGGCGGACGCCATTGCCCCGCGATTCGGCTATGCGGCGCGCTTCTTGCCGATTGGCCCTGAAGACCCGCTTGCCGGCAGCCCGACGCAGATGAGCATTTTCACTCGCCAATGAAGCTGACGATTCCTGAGCTCGCGGTGGTCGCCCTGGTCGGACCCTCTGGATCTGGCAAGTCGAGTTTTGCGCGGAAGCATTTTCGGCCGACGGAAACGCTTTCGTCCGATTTCTGCCGTGGCTTGGTATCCGATGCCGAAAACAGCCAGGCGGCCACGAACGATGCATTCGATGTGCTGTATTTCATCGCGTCGAAACGACTGGCGGCAGGCAAGTTGGTCGTCATCGACGCTACGAACGTGCAGACCGAAGCACGCAAGCCGATCATCGCGCTGGCTCGGCAGTATCACTGCATTCCTGTGGCGATTGTATTTGATCTGCCGGAAAAACTTTGCCACGAGCGAAACCGCGATCGGCCGGATCGAACTTTCGGGCCACATGTAGTGCGCCAGCAATCTCAGCAATTGAGACGCTGTCTGCGGAACTTAGAGCGTGAGGGTTTTCGCCGAGTGCACGTGCTGCATTCGCCCGAGGAGGTTGATGCCGCAGAAATCGAGCGTCAACCGCTGTGGAACAACCTGAAGGCCGAGCACGGTCCTTTCGACGTTATAGGCGATGTTCACGGCTGCTTTGATGAACTGGTCGATCTGCTGATGCAGCTTGGGTACTCAGTCGAAAAGCGCTCGAACGGTCAGGGAGTTCCCAGCTACGAGGTGAAACCGCCGGAAGGGCGCAAGGCCGTATTTCTGGGAGACCTGGTGGATCGTGGGCCGAAGATTCCAGAAGTGCTGGCGCTGGTAATGGGCATGATTGACGCGGAAACGGCGCTTTGCGTTCCGGGAAATCACGACATCAAACTGATGCGCAAACTCCGGGGAAAAGACGTGCAGATCACGCACGGGCTCGCGGATTCCCTGGAGCAACTTGAGAAACACTCTCTTGAATTTCGTTCCCAAGTCTCCGAATTCATCGACGCGCGGATTAGCCACTATGTTTTGGACGACGGGAAACTGGTAGTCGCTCACGCGGGGATGAAAGAGGAGATGCAGGGGCGCGGTTCGGGGAAGGTTCGCGATTTTGCGCTCTTTGGGGAGACCACGGGCGAGACAG
Source organism: uncultured Acidobacteriota bacterium (assembly GCA_963786205.1). Taxonomy (GTDB): domain Bacteria; phylum Acidobacteriota; class Terriglobia; order Acidiferrales; family UBA7541; genus Palsa-295. The sequence continues at coordinate 317,483 of CAWAYG010000003.1, read as the reverse complement.
ACCAATTCGGGCTGCCGGTGCGCTACAACTGGGCGGCTGAATACCGGGGCCAAGCGATGGTGGTGTACGGCCACACGCCGGTGCCCCAGGCGGATTGGCTGAACCGAACAATCAACATTGATACCGGTTGCGTATTCGGCGGAAGCCTGACGGCGTTGCGCTATCCGGAAAAGGAGCTTGTGTCGGTCGCCGCGCGCGCGACCTATGCACAGCCGGTCAGGCCGCTTGTCGCGGCGATAGCGTCGAGTCCATCGCTGACATCGCAACAGGTGCACGACGATCTTTTGGACATTGATGACGTAATCGGAAAACGAATTATCACAACCCGGTTGCATCACAACGTGACGGTTCGCGAAGAGAACGGACTGGCCGCTCTAGAAGTTATGAGCCGATTCGCAGCGAATCCGAAATGGCTGATTTACTTGCCGCCGACGATGGCCCCCACGGAGACGACAACCCAACAAGGGCTCCTGGAGCACCCGGGCGAGGCGTTCGCTTACTTTCGACGGGAAGGTGTGCCGCGCGTCGTTTGCGAAGAAAAACATATGGGTTCGCGGGCCGTCGTGATTGTGTGCCGGAGCGAAGATACGGCGCGACGGCGTTTCGGCGTCGTAGAAGAGGGCATCGGAATCTGCTATACGCGCACAGGACGGCGGTTCTTTGAAGACGCGAAGCTCGAAAAGGAATTCCTGGAGATTATGTACGCGGCTTTGGGCGCGACTGATTTTTGGAACCAATTCCAAACAGACTGGGTTTGCCTTGATGCGGAATTGATGCCGTGGTCAGCCAAGGCACAGGAATTGCTCCGCCAACAGTACGCGGCAGTGGGCGCGGCAGCGCAAGCCTCGCTCACAGCGACGGTCGGGGCGTTGGAGCGCGCCGCATCGAAAAATGGCGACGCAGTACCGCTGATCGAGCGGTACGAACAGCGGCTTGAAGCTGTGAATCTCTATGTGGATTCGTACCGCCGCTACTGCTGGCCTGTGCACTCCGTGAAGGATTTGAAGCTCGCGCCGTTTCATCTACTGGCGACCGAGGGCCAAGTTCACAGCCAGCGTGATCACGTGTGGCACATGGGGAAGCTTGCGGAGATCTGCAGAGCTAGTGACGGATTGCTGATGGCGACGACTCACAGGCAGGTGGACGTAACTGACCCAGGCAGCGTTGATGAAGCTACGCGGTGGTGGGAGGAGTTGACCGGTGGCGGCGGTGAAGGGATGGTGCTGAAACCTTTCGACTTTATTGTACGCGGGCGTCGGGGTCTTGTGCAGCCTGCTGTGAAGTGCCGCGGGCGCGAGTATTTGAGAATTATCTACGGTCCCGAGTACTTGCTGCCTGAAAACTTGGAGCGGCTGCGCAATCGCGGGGTTGGTGCCAAGCGCTCGCTGGCACTTCGCGAATTCGCATTGGGAATTGAGGCGCTGGAACGGTTCGTGCGACAGGAGCCGCTGCGCCGGGTTCACGAATGCGTGTTCGGCGTGCTCGCGCTCGAGAGCGAGCCGGTCGATTCTCGCCTGTAGTTGCTTGGCGGGCGACCAACCCTACACGACATCATAATAATGAAGACGGCGCGAAGCGCCCTGCCTTTCGCGGTGCCTTTCCCGCGTGTTTTCGAGTTGCTCGCTGCCCACCTGGCCCGATCCGTCCCCGCGAGGTCGCAGCCCGCAGTTTGCACTTGCGTCACCTTAACGCCTGTGTTATCATCGGTCGTGCGCTAATTTCATCACCACAAGAGGGATACATGGTCCACGCTGCTCGCGCTTCAGCACCCCGCGCGGCCACCCACTCTCCCCTCGTCATTTTCTAATCGACAGTACCGCAATTAGAAACGCTCGCAACTCCCCCTGAAATCAACACGTTGAATTTTTCTAATCGGTCGAAAATTGCATGTTTGCCTGCATCTTTTGCACGCGTTTTGCGCTCCAACAATCACGATTCCCCAGGCACGCATCACGGCTCGCGGTTCACGAATCACCAATCACTTCTCACCAATCACGCATTTCTAATCACTAGTCGCCCAGGATTAGAAATCGAGCTAACCCCTTCACAACAAACGAGAAAACATTTTCTAATCGCTAGTTTTTCTGCCGTTTCGGCAGCTGCGCCGCACTTCAACAATGGTCGCCGCGAATTTCTAATCGCGACGGACCAAACTGAGAAAATTGCCAACCACATGAAACGAAACGAGAAACGACTTTCTAACCGCAACACAGAAATCGACAGTGGCACAGGCGCACCCACCGCGGGAGGTCAGGCCTCCGCTACCGAGTTAGTGCGGCTTTTCGAGTTCTTCGATCAGGGCGGGGACGATTTCGAACAGGTCGCCTACTACGCCGTAATCGGCTACTTCGAAGATGGGGGCGTTTTGATCTTTGTTGATGGCGGCGATGGTGCGGGCGCCTTTCATGCCTACCACGTGTTGGATGGCGCCGCTGATTCCTAGCGCGAGGTAAAGCTTGGGCGCGACCGTTTGGCCGGAGCTGCCGATTTGGCGGTCCATGGGGAGCCAGCCTTCGTCGCAGATGGGGCGCGAGGCGCAGATTTCGCCCCCCATCAGTTTCGCGAGTTTTTCGGCGAGGGGAATATTTTCGGGAGCTTTGATGCCGCGGCCCACCGAAACGAGAATGGGCGCTTGTGTGAGGTCCACAGCTTGCTTGGCTTCACGGAACAGGTCGAGCGGCTTGGTGCGGATTTGTTCCGGTTTCAGTTCCACGCTTACGGATTTTATGGGCGCTGTGCCGCTGGAATGTTTGGCGGCGAGGTCGGCGCGGAAGGCGCTGGCTTGGAAGGAGGCGATCCACGGGGCTTCGCCGGTGAAGACGACGTCTGCGGAGGTGCGGCCTTGAAACATTTGGCGCACGAAGATGAGTTTTCCGTTTTCGTAGCGGTAGGCGATGCAATCGCCGATCATGCCTTTTTGCAGCGAGGCGGCGAGCATAGGTGCGAAATCGCGGACTTGATAGGTGTGGGGGAAAAGGACCAGGTCGGGCTTGGTGGATTCGATTATCTGGCGGAGTGCTAGCGCGAAGCCGTCCGGCGTGTATTTTTCCAGGAGGTCGTGTTCGACGGCGAGGACTTCGTCGAGTTGATAGGCGGAGAGGTCGTTGGCCAGCGCGGAGATGCCTTTGCCGATTACGACGCCGGTTAGCGTGCCCTTCGTTTGTTGCACGATTTGCTGGGCGGCGGCCAGGGTTTCGAAGCTGACTTTGTTCCATTGCGCGTCGCGTTGTTCGGTGATCAGGAGAATTTTCATTTTGACCCTATAAAACGCGCGCTTCGTGGCGCAGTTTTTCTACCAGCTTGGCTGCGATTTCCTTGGGCTGGCCGGTGATGAATTCGGTTTTCTTGGTTTTTTGCGGCATGTAGACGCGCTCGACTTTCTGCGTAGGCGCATCGGGCACGCCCAGCGTCGCGCGATCTACTGTGGCGATTTCTTTTTTTTTGGCGGCCATGATGCCTTTCAGCGTGGCGTAGCGCGGTTTGTTGATGCCGGACTGGATCGAGAGCACGGCGGGCAGCGGCAGCTCCACGTGTTGGAACCATCCGGCTTCGAGTTCACGCTTGAGCTTCATGTGATTTTCGACGACTTCGATGGCCATGATGATGGTGGCGTGCGGACGGCCAAGCAGTTCGGCGAGCAGCACCCCGGTTTGGCCGAAGCCCTGGTCGTCACTTTGCAGGCCGGTGAGGATCAGATCGAAATTTTCGGACTGGATCGCGGCGGCGAGGGAACGCGCGGACGCGAGCGGATCGAGTTTGAAGAAATTGGCGTCGGAGACGTGGATGCCACGGTCCGCGCCTTTCGCCAGCGCTTCCTTGATGGTTTGCTTGGCGCGTTCGGGGCCCATGGAGATGGCCACGACTTCGCCGCCGTGTTTTTCTTTCAGGCGGAGGGCTTCTTCGAGCGCGAAACTGTCTGGCTCGTTGGTTTCAAAGCCGATGTCGGACTCGCGAATCCAGGCGCCTCCTTCGAGGATGGCGAGCGGAGCGTCTTTCGCGGGAACTTGTTTGACGCACACTGCGATTTTCAAGAATGCCTCCGAAAAATGGGTGATGCGAACAATCTGATAGTTTCTATCAGAATTTCATATTTGGAGCAACGGGGCAAATCGCACGGAGGGCGCGCTTCTAAACTCCAAAGCGACTGCGCCCAGCTGAAGCTGGCCGCTACAAAGTCAACAGCAACGGCAAAGTCAAGGACGCCCGCCTAAAAAGCAGGCGGCCGCTACAAAGTCAAAAGCAAATTCAAAGGCGCACAGGCAAGATTGCCTATGCTACCAACACCGTTACTCGACCCAGCGCTTGAAGAGCAGCGAGGCGTTGGTGCCGCCGAAGCCGAAGGAATTAGAGAGCGCGTAGGTGACTTCCCCTTTGCGCGCGTGATTGGGAATGTAATCGAGGTCGCACTCGGGATCGGGCTTTTCGTAATTCGCTGTGGGCGGCATGATCTGGTCGCGCAGAGCTAGCACGCTGATTCCGGCTTCCAGGCCGCCGGCGCCCCCGAGCAAATGGCCGGTCATGGATTTCGTCGAGCTGATGGGAACTTTCTTGGCGCGCGCGCCGAAAACGCGCTTTAGCGCTTCGGTTTCGATGGCGTCGCCGATCGGCGTGGAGGTACCGTGCGCGTTGACGTAGCTGACGTCGTCGGGAGAAATGTTGCCGTCTTTCAGCGCGGCGAGTGAGACACGATAGCCGCCGTCGCCGTGCTCAGCGGGCTGCGTGATGTGATAGGCATCGCCGGACATTCCATAACCAACAATCTCCGCAAGAATCTTCGCGCCACGGCGCTGCGCGTATTCCAGCGATTCCAGAATCACCATGCCGGAACCTTCGCCCACGATGAAGCCGTCGCGATCGGCGTCGAAGGGGCGGCTGGCGTGTTCGGGATCGTCATTACGAGTGGAAAGCGCGCGCATGGCGGCGAATCCGCCGACGCTCATAGGCGTGATGGCGGCTTCAGTACCGCCAGTGATCATCACGTCAGCCGCGCCGCGCTGAATAATTTTGAAGGCATCACCGATGGCATGCGCGGAAGCGGAGCAGGCCGTGGCGGTGGCGGAGTTCGGACCTTTCGCGCCGTGACGAATGGAAACGTGTCCGGCGGCGAGATTGACGATGGTGGCGGGAATAAAAAATGGAGAGATTTTGCCGGGACCGCCCGCGAGATACTTGGAATGCTCGCGCTCGATGACGTCGAATCCACCGATGCCGGAACCAATGTACACGCCGGTGGAATCCGCGATTTCCGGAGTGACTTTCAGGCCAGACATTTGCATAGCGAAATCGGCGGCGGCGAGAGCTAGCTGGATGAAGCGCCCGGTTTTCTTCAGCTCTTTTTTCTCGAGCCAATGCAGCGGATCGAAATCGCGGACTTCTCCCGCGATGCGGCAATCGAAGGCCGTGGCGTCAAAATGAGAGATGGGGCGAATACCGCTCTTGCCGGCCAGCAGATTGCGCCAGACTTCTTCGGTGCCAATGCCGCAGCCGCAAACCAGTCCAACGCCCGTAACCACAACTCGGCGATTCAAAGGGAACTTCTCCTGTACGGAATGGGACAACGGGCGAGCGCGTTACTTGCCCTTGGCGTGTTTCTCGATGTAATCCACGGCGTCTTTTACCGTGGCGATTTTTTCGGCGTCTTCGTCTGGAATTTCAATGCCGAAATTCTCTTCAAAAGCCATTACCAGCTCGACGGTGTCGAGCGAATCGGCGCCCAAGTCGTCCACAAAGGAGGCGGTGGGAGTGACCTCGCCTTCATCCACACCGAGCTGCTCGACGATAATAGTCTTCACGCGTTCTTCGACGCTGGCCATTCTGATTGTTCCTCCGGTTCGGCTGTCTGGAAATCCCCGCTCGCACGACAGGCTGGGGTAGCGCCTTCAACACAACCTTGCCATTCTATGCGGGGCTTAATGCTGGGTCAACCTTTGACACGCGGTTGTAACGTCCTTGCATCCGCGTAAAGCAAATCACGGACTCGCGCGCTACGGCGTGGTTGTTTGCGGGTTAGGGGCGTTGGGGGTTAGTTTGCGGATTACGAATTCCTGCAGAAGGTTGGTGGCGGCGGTTTCGCCGATGCCGATAAACGTGTTTTGAAACGTCAATTCCGCGCCGTCGCGATTCTGGGGTGGGTAGTAGAGGTTGGAGATGCCGCCGGCGGCGAGGCTGCCGAGGATGCTGGAGTAGTTAGGCTGCCAGTGTCCGTTGTCGCCCTTGCAGATTACGGAATTGGCGATGGCATAGAGAACCCGCGAGCGCACGCTGCCGGTACCTTTGTAGAAATAACGCGGATCCTGTTTGAGGAGTGATGGAAGTATGGCGCTGCCGATAAAGGTGCCGATGGCGAAGTCGGCGTAGGAGGCGCCGTAGCGCTTCGCGTAGCCTTGCGCGCCTTGGCCGTAGCCGCTGAAAGTGTTGGTGGCTTGCTGCACTCCTGCGATCGCTCCGGTGATTGCGAAGTTGACCGGATCAATGGTGGTGCGCCAGGCAAGCTGAAATTTTTGTTTGGAGGCGAGAGGGGCGGCGTTGGGAACGTAGCTGACATAAAAATTCGGAATTACGCCGAATATGCGCTGCTTTTCCTCGATTTTTAGTTCCTCTTCGGCGATTTCGATGCGTGGGACGCTCACTTGGACCTGCGTGACCGCGGGGGCAAGACCGAAGACGATTTGCTGCACCGTGAGATTCTCGCCGGGACGCAGGATGCCCGAAACTTTCTGGGTCGTGAAGAGTTCCGAGGTAACGGTTATCTGAAAGGGGCCGGGGGCGAGGCTCGCGAAGGAGAATTGGCCGTCGTCGCCGGAGATAAATTCTTGTTTTGGCGATTTGTCATCGCGCGTGAGAATTACGTGCGCACCGGCTACCGCGGCGCCAGAAGGATCAACGATCGTGCCGCTGATGTTTCCGGGTAAATGCTGGTCGGGTTGCTGATCGAGAGGCGCAGTGGCAGTCGGCGGATCCGGCAAAGGACTGGCCACCTCCGGCGCGGAAGGGGTTTGCGGAGACTGAGCCACGGCTGGGAAGGCGCAAACCAGGAGGCTCAGGCCCAGGCCGGCGAAGCCTGCAATGCGAATCGCTGAGCTTCTGGCTGTTCGGTCCAGGAATTTGCTGCGCGAATTTGTGTTGCGGGAATTCACGATTATTCTTTAGGCTTTCCCTTTTTCTTCCACTAAAAGCTCAAGTTAGTTCCACAAAGATGATACCAGTTGCACGTCGAATCTCGTGATAGTACGAGCGGACAAGTATTGAGCGCTAACTGCCGGGCTTGACCCGATTCTTTTTCCCCGGTAGCGTCCGCATTCACTTAATTCCTCAGCCAAATCACTCTGCGTTAACTCCACCCAAGGCCTCTTTCCAGCAGCGCTTCGCCAGCGAGGCTTGGATAGCCGTCGCGCTGGCGGTGCTCGGCGCGATTATGATGGCCAGCAATCCCTGGTTCACGCCCGTAGATGACGAAATCGCCATCATCGATGTGGCGGCCAAGCCTGCGTTCGCGACGATCAAGCTGTTTGTCAGGGGCGGCGGTCAGCACGAGCATCCGCCGTTGTCCGACCTGATCCTGCACGGATGGCTTTGGCTTACCAACGGGAATATTCATTTGATTCGGCTCCCCTCGGTCATTTTCTATCTGCTGGGCGCATGGTTTCTGGTACAAGCAGCGCGGCGGATGGGCGGGGACCGCGCGCGAAACTATGCGTTGATCCTGCTGCTGCTGTGGCCCTACGGATTTCACCTCGGGCGCCTGGCGGGCTGGTATTCATTCACGTTCTTGCTGGTCTCGTTGCTCACCTTCGCCTATTTGAAGTATCTCGAGCGCCCGTCGCCAGGAACTTGGATGCCGGTAGTGCTGTGTGCGTTGGCATTGGTCTATACAAATTATTTCGGTTGGGCCGTGCTGGGACTCTTGGGCCTTGATCGGATGCTGCGCTTTGGGCGGGAGAGCCGGACGTGGCTGCTGCTGTTGGAAACTGGAATCTTTCTGCTGGTGGCGTCCATTCCGATCTTGCGTGCATTCTTTACGGAATTGCGGACTGGAGCTGTAACCGGTCGCGCCAGTTCACCGCTTGCGACAGGCATCTACAATCTCTACTGCCTGTTTGTGAGCGAGTCGGTTGCGCCGTGGATCTGGGCGCCGGGGATTGCGGCGGGTTTGGCGATTGCCGTCGTGTCACTGCTGGTATTTGTTTACGCGAAGCCGGAAGCTCGGCGATTCTTATTGTACTTCGCGGCACTGATGACAGTGATGACCTTCCTCCAGATTGTAACTACGCGGCGCACGCTGATGATCAGCCCGTGGCTGATCCTTCCTGTCGGGACAACGCTCGGAACGATGACACTGCCATCTGCGCGACGCTTGCTCGCAGGCTCGCTCGTTTTGGTGGGCGCGATTGGCTGGTATGGCATTTTTTCGCGCAAACTTTACGCCGCGCCGCATTGGGTCGAGCCCTGGGATCAAGTGGCGCGACAGGCTGCGGAAGTTGCCGGCAATGGCGGGATCGTCATTGGTAATAACCCATCGTTCTTTTTTTACTTGACATATTTCACGCCAGCTACCAGCCCTGCGGCCAACGGACATTTTGCGGGGATTTTGCCATCGTCGGTGCGCGCGCCCAACATCTATTCGCCGCAGGAGTGGATGGAAGCAGGCACTCCCACGAAGCCTGTTGTTGTGGTTTTCGATGGACTGAGCTTCGGAGTCCCGGTGCCTTCAATGGAGGAGATTCGCAATGCGTTGAGTGCTCGTTGCAAGACCGTCGGCGAACAAGACCTGGTGCGTGACGCCGGGGCGAAATGGAAGCAGGAATACCAGCCGACGACGGGGCCGCGCGTGTGGCGGATTCGAGTTGTGACGTTTGGATGCGCGGCGCAGTGATGCCTTCAAACTAACCCATGTAGAGGCCGCCGTTGACGTCGAGGACCTGGCCGGTGATGTAGGCGGCTTCGTCGCTTGCGAGGAAGACGATGGCAGCGGCTACATCGGCATCTGAGCCAAAGCGACCTAGCGGGATCATGGATTTCATTTTGTCTTTGAGTTCCTGCGGGAGCGGGGCGGTCATGGGCGTGTCGATGAAGCCGGGGGCGACGGCGTTCACGGTGATGTTGCGCGAGGCGACTTCGACGGCGATGGCGCGCGTGAGACCGATCAGGCCGGCTTTCGAAGCGACGTAATTAGCCTGGCCTGCGTTGCCGGTTTGCGCGACGACCGAGGTGAGATTGATGATGCGGCCGGAGCGTCGTTTGAGCATCGCGCCGAGAGCTTGCTGGATGCAGAGGTGCGCGCCGGTGAGGTTGGTGCGCAGCACGGCGTCCCAGTCTTCGAGCTTCATGCGCAAGGCGAGCGTGTCGCGCGTGATGGCGGCGTTGTTCACCAGAATGTCGAGCTTGCCGAATTTCGCGAGGAGTTGCTGGAAGCCTGTTTTCACTTGCGCAGGATCGGCTACGTCCATGGGGACGGCTAGCGCTGTGCCGCCTGCGGCTTCGATTTCACTTACGAGAGCTACGAGTTTTTCGGCGTTGCGCGCGGCGACTGCTACTTTTGCGCCTGCGGCTACAAGTGCCAGCGCGGTGGAGCGGCCGATGCCTTGCGATGCGCCGGTGACGAGAGCGACTTTGTCTTGGAGTGAGAACATAGGGATTGAAGCTACCTTATGAGGAATAGGTAAGGCAACTGGGCGGTGGCGCTATGGTTCGCGGACTTCGGCGCGAGCTTGGGCTAGTTTTTCCATGGTGGATTGCAGGCTGGCGGAATCTTCCACGTTGAAGACGCGGACGGAGCGATCGATTTGGCGGAGGAGGCCAGTTAGGACTTTGCCGGGGCCGACCTCGACGAAGACGGTGACGCCGGATTCGATCATTTCACGCACGGAATCGAGCCAGCGGACGGGCGCGGTGACTTGGCGGATGAGCGCGTCACGGGCTTCTGCGCCGGTGGTGATGGCTTGGGCGTCCACGTTGGTGATCAGTGGAATCTTCAGCGCGCTGAATTGAGTGGCGCGCAGATCGGGCTCGAGGCGCTGCTGCGCGGACATCATCAGCGCGCAATGAAAGGGCGCGGAAACCGGCAGAATAACAGCGCGCTTCGCACCGCTCTGCGAGGCGATTTCGACAGCGCGCTTCACAGCTGCGGCCGAGCCGGAAATGACGGTTTGTTCCGGCGAATTCAGATTGGCGGGCGAGACGACGTCATTTTCCGCGGCTTTTTTGCAGATGTCCCCCACTTCCGTGGGCGAAAGACCCAGGATCGCGGCCATGGCGCCTTGCCCCGCGGGCACGGCTTCCTGCATGTATTTTCCGCGCGCGCGCACTAATTTCACCGCGGCAGAAAAATCCACCCCGCCGGCCGCTACCAGCGCGGAATATTCACCAAGGCTGTGTCCGGCAACGAAATCGGGAACGATTCCCTGCTTTCCCAGCGCACGATAAGCTGCTGTCGAAACCGTCAGAATCGCGGGCTGCGTATTTTCGGTGAGCTTCAGCGCTTCTTCGGAACCTTCAAAGCAAGTTTGCGTGATAGAAAATCCCAGCGCGGAATCGGCCTCGTCGAAAACCGCCTTCGATTCCGGAAAATTTGCGGCGAGGTCTCGGCCCATGCCGCAATACTGCGAGGCCTGGCCGGGAAAAAGGAATGCTAGTTTGCCCATGAGGGATTGGCGGCTCCGCGCAGATCAGCCGCGCGCAGCAACCGCGGCAGCGGAAAGCTCCTGTTCGATTTTTTCGTTGAAGCGCGAGCGGCAAAGCTCGCTGGCAACGCGAATGGCGTTCTTGACGGCGAGGGCGTTCGAGCGGCCGTGCCCGATGATGGTGATGCCGCGGACGCCGAGCAGCGGCGCGCCACCGTATTCGGAGGAATCGGTGCGTTTGCGAAAGCTGTCGAACGCGTCTTTCGAGAGCACGTAGCCGACCTGCGATTTCAGGCTGCTCTTAATGGCTTTTTTCAACATGGCGCCGATATGCTCGACCAACCCTTCGCTGATTTTCAGCGCGATATTGCCGATGAAGCCGTCGCAGACGATCACGTCCACGTCGCCGCGGAAAACATCGCGCCCTTCGACGTTGCCGACGAAGTTGAGCGAAAGCTGCTTCAGGCGCGCCGCAGCTTCGCGGGTCAGCTCGTTGCCTTTCATTTCCTCTTCACCGATAGAAAGCAGCGCGACGCGCGGACGTTTCGCGCCCCAAATGGTGCGGTAATAAATTTCGCCCATCACCGCGAACTGCTCGATCTGCTCGGCCTTAGAATCTACGTTCGCGCCAACGTCCAGAATGACGGTGACTTTTTCCTTCATGTTGGGGAAGGCAGCCGCGAGCGCAGGACGGTCCACAGCAGCGAGCGTGCCCAGCACGAAGCGGGCGACGGTCATCACCGCGCCCGTATTGCCAGCGCTCACCAGCGCTTCGGCTTTGCCGTCACGTACCAGCCGCGCGGCAACGTGCACCGAGCTTTCCTTCTTGCGGCGAAACGCCTGCGAAGGCGAATCGCTCATGGTGATCACGTCGGTGGCGTTGACGATCTCAATAGGCAGCCCGCGATGCCCATGCCGGCCGAGCTCCTGGCGGACCGTGGCTTCGATGCCCACCAGCAGAATGCGGACGCCTAGCTCACGTGCAGCCAGAATCGCGCCTTCGACTTCGGCGCGTGGGGCATGGTCGCCTCCCATAGCGTCAACGGCAATGGTGGTCATCTATACACCCATGGGCACCCAGAGAGCACCAAACTGGAAAGGTAGGCGATGAAAACTTAGGCTGTCTTGGCCGCGGTGTCAATCACTTCCCGGCCCTTGTAGAAGCCGCAATGGGGACACGCATTGTGAGGCAGCTTTTTCTCGTGGCAGTTGGGGCATTCGGCCAGGGACAAGGGCGTAAGAAAATCATGAGCACGCCGCTTGTTCTTGCGCGCATGCGAGTGACGGCGTTTTGGATTAGGCATTCCAGCTCCTCAATTGACAGGCCGCTACTAGAGCGACCGAAATGGAAAAGGTATTGTAGCGTCTTATTGCTTTTTGAACCAGTCCTGCTTCAGACGGGCCAGCGGGGCGAGCCGGGGGTCAGAGGCATGCTTTTCGCAGCGGCATTCTTCGTTGTTTAGATTGGCGCCGCAGTGCGGACAGAGGCCGCGGCAATCGCTGCGGCAGATGACTTTCATGGGAAGCGCCAGATTCACCTGTTCGGCCAGAATGTCGGCGAGGAACAGGCCGTCGCCTTCGAAGAAGGCGACCTCGGTGTCGTCCAGATTCAGGTGGAATTCTTCGTCCACCGCCATGGAGGTCATGGGGCGATAAAAGAGGTCGAAATCGCGGCTGATTTCCTCGACGACGGTATCCAGGCAGCGGGCGCAGATCAGCTCGACGCGAGTGTGCAGATTGCCGTAGATGCGGATCTGGCCTTCGACCAACTCGGCCGTGGCGCGGATTTCCAGCGGTTCAACCTGGTGGAATTCACCGGAATGGAAATCGAGCGTGCCGGGGGTGTAGCTCTTCCGGATGCGGATCTTGCGTAACGCGAGTTCGTTGACATCCAGAAACATTGGTTTTCCCCGTCTTTATAGAGCAGTTTCAATTATAAGTCCAGTGACTGCGTTGTCAAGGAAGCCCCCTGTGGAGATAGTTTCGCTGACACCAAACGAGCAATGACCATTTTACGCTGGAAGGAGCGGCGAAAAATCGAAGAGATTGGCGCTTCGAAGGATGATGCGTGACTCAGGTTGTGGGAGTGGCTGGAATGCCGAGGAACTCGTGGCACTGGCGCAGGAGGAAATGATCGGTCATGCCGGCGATGTAATCGCAGATGACCCGGTGGGGCGGCTGGTGCAGCGCTAGCTCGGAGTACTGGAGAGGCATCCGTTTAGGGTCGTCGAGGAAAAATGAGAAAAGGGCGTCGAGAGCGGCTACGGAGCGGTCGCGGTCTTCGACGATGGTCGGTTGCGAATAGAGGCGGGCGAAGAGGAAGCGCTTCAAGTCGCCGTTCAGCTTGGTCATCGCTGGTGAGAAAGCGGCAAGGCGCCGAGGCTGGTGGCGGATGTCTTCGAAGGTCTCGACGCCGGATTCTGTGACGCGGGTTTGCGTGGTTTCGATCAGGTCCGTGGCCAGAAGATCGAGAACGCGTTTGAGAGCTTCGTTGAATTTCAGTTTCGGTTTGGCCTCGCGATAGCGGCGATCTACATCCTCGTACGCTGTATTGAATACAGAAACCTCGGCACGCAGTTGATCGAGATCAACCAGGTGGGCTTCGAATCCGTCGTCGAGATCGGCGGTGTTGTAGGCGATCTCGTCCACGAAATCAATGAGCTGGGATTCGAGCGGGGGCCGCTGTTCCAGCAGATATTCGGCAAGCTGGGGAAATTCAGCCGCGGAATAATCGCGTGAATGTTTAATGATGCCTTCGCGGACTTCAAAGGTGAGATTTAGGCCGTTGAAATCCAGATAGCTCTGCTCGAATTCTTCGACGATGTAGAGCGCGTGAAGATTATGGTTGAAGCGCTCGCCGAATGCGCGCATGCGGAGATCAAGCTGTTTTTCGCCGGCGTGCCCGAAGGGCGGATGGCCGATGTCGTGGACCAGCGCCAGCGACTCGGCAAGATCGGTATTTAAATGCAGCGCGCCCGCGACGCTGCGCGCCACTTGCGCGACTTCGAGAGTATGCGTGAGGCGATTACGGAAGTGATCGGAGAGCCGTGTGGTGAAGACTTGCGTCTTGGCTTCGAGGCGGCGGAAAGCGCGGGAGTGGATGACGCGGTCGCGGTCGCGCGCGTAATCGTTGCGATAGGGATGTTGCGGCTCCGGGAAGCGGCGCCCGCGCGTGCGGCGCACGTCCATGGCGTAGGATGCGAGCATGCTTTCGGTTCATTCTAGCCGCTATCGTGGAAATATTCAGCGAGGATTGAACGGCGCGGCCAGGCAGTGTCAAATCACCGGCGGAAATTGCTATCATCCCCGAATGCTTTCGGAAGACGCGATATGGCGGAGGTTGCGAAAAATTTGCCTGCGACTGCCGGCAGCGACCGAGGGATTAAGTTTTGGCCACCCGACGTTTCGCGTGGAAAAGAAAATGTTCGCGGTCTTGGAGGAGTACAAAGGGGAGCTCGGGATTTGCCTGAAAGTGGGAAAACTGCTGCAAGGTGTATTCCTGAATGACCCGCGCTTTTTTCGCACGCCTTATATCGGCAAGCACGGATGGGTCACGTTGCGCGCATACGCCGCGCCGCTAAACTGGAACGAAATTCGCGAACTGGTGAAGTGCAGTTACGATTTGGTGGCGCCAGCGAAAGTGCGACCACGAACGAAGAAGAGGCGCAAAGGCTAAAGCGCCACAGATCAGGATTTGCCGGGCAGGAGATTCATTTCCTGTGTAGCTTGGTCGGCGATGGGTGTATCAGGATAGTCGGACTTGATCTGCGTATAGAGCTTGGTGGCTTCGGCGGGATTTTTGGCGCCGTAGTGTTCCGCGAGCGCCAGCATCACGACCGGCTTGGGCACCAGCACGACGGGCTTGGCGATCAACTGCTTATAAAGCTGAACGGCTTCATCGCCCTGGCCCATGCGGTCGTTCAACTGCGCGAGCTCGAAGCGCGCCATCGCGGCGAAATCCTCCACGCCGCTTTCGGACAGACCCTGCAGCCATTTCTTCGCTTCATCATTCTTGCCGAGCTTTTCATCGCTCAGGGCGGCGTAGTAGGCGGCGAGTTGGCCAGGACGGGTGTGACCGTATTTCGCGTTGACGGCTGCGAATTTCTGCGCGGCGTCGGAATATTTATTCTTGTCGTCAATATAGGTGGTTTCGCCCGGCTGGGCAGGCTCTCCCGCGGTGCGAAGGCGCGCCTGAAACGATTTCATGGCGTCGTCGTAGGCCGCCGTAGCCTTCACGGTCTGGCGCTCGGCATAGGTCTGCCAGCCGAAAATGCCGATGGCGACCAGCACCGCGGCGAGCAAAATATAGACGGTCAATTGTTTGTGGGAAAGGACGGCATCCGCGCCGTGCGCGAGTGTTTCGCGAATTTCGTCCGTTTTTAGTTCCTTGCGGGAAATATGCTGCGCCAAGTGTGCACCCCGAGCGAGATTGGAAACGTAAATGTTAACATAAAGCCGAGGGTGCCATGCGGCAATCGGAGGAACAACCCGCGCGCGCGCTCGACCGTTACGACTTGAAGCTGCGAATGGCTGTGTTTTCGTCGGACTGCACGTCGAATACGGTGAAGAGGCGCGTGATCTGCAGGATGTCGTGAACGCGTTTGGTTAAATGCAGGAGCTTCAGCTCTCCGCTGGCATTCTTCACAGTGGTGTAGGCGCTGACGAGCTCGCCGATGCCGGAGCTGTCTATGTAATCCACGTCGTAGAGGCTGAGCAGGATTTTCTTGTTGCCGGAATTGATCAGCTCGCGCACGGTATTGCGCAGCATGGCGCTGCCTTCGCCCAGCGTAATCTTGCCGCTGAAATCAACAATCGTTACGTCGCCCAATGTACGGCGCGTTCCTTGGAGAGCCACGGTATCCTCGTGAGTTGATTCTACTCTGGTTTGTGTTTGCCGTTGTCAGAAACTGGCTGGGGCAGTTTCTTGATCATAATCAGGTGGGCGCCGCCTTCGGGCCCGCGTTCGACTCTAAAATCGTCCATGAAAGCGCGCATCAGGAAGAGGCCACGGCCCGAGGTGCGCAGCAGGTTTTCTTCCGCCAGCGGATCGGGTATTTCGGTCAGCTCGAACCCTTTGCCCTGATCGAGCACGCGCACGATCATGTTATCCGGCTGCAGCTCGACGGTCATCATGATCTTCTTCTGGCGATCCTGCTGGTTGCCATAATTGTAGGCGTTGATCACGCCTTCGCGCACGGCCATGCCGATCTTGTGCACCTCTTCTTCGGGAAAGCCGGCGGCTTCGGCCACGCGCATGGAAATGCTTTCCGCGAGGTCCACGCTTTCCAGAAGCGTCTCCAGCATCACTTCAATCCGTTGAGTTTTGGCCGCCATCCGTTGTCGGGGCAAGGTCCGCTTAATAAAAGGACGCGAGTATGGTTATCACAGCGCCGGAGTGCAAGTCAATGAACTCCGGGTACCCGTAGCGGGTCAGCTTCCGATAACGCGACTGATGACTAGTTGCGTCTAGTCTGCGACACTGCGCATCTAAGTGCACCGGGCGGTCCTGCCGGTCGCAAAATTAGCTCCGAGGTGTGACCAATGAATGCCTCTTCTGATCTGCGCATGACGAGAATTCCACTCAACCACGGAGCCGGCCAGATGCCCGCACTCGGCTTTGGCACGTTAATTCCCGACCCAGCCGTGACAATAACCGCGACCGGAGCCGCACTGGAAGCCGGATTCCGACACTTCGATTGCGCGGAACGATACAGGAACGAGCGCGAGGTAGGCAGCGCATTACAGGCAGGACTTGCCGCCGAAGCAATCGCGCGCGAAGACATTTTCGTCACCACAAAGCTGTGGAACTCCAATCACCGGCCCGAGCGCGTCGAAGCGGCTTTCGAAGCGAGTCTCGAAAGACTCGGGCTCAACGATCTCGATCTCTACCTCATTCACACTCCATTTGCATTTCTACCCGGCGACGATCAAGACCCGCGCGATCAAAACGGCAATGTCCTTTACGACCACGGCGTGACTTTGCTTGACACCTGGAAAGCGCTGGAAGCTCTGGTGGATGATGGCAAGTGCCGGGCCATCGGACTTTCAGACATCGGTTTAGATAGACTGAAGCCCATCTATGAATCAGCGAGAATCAAGCCCGCCGTGATCCAAGTAGAATCGCATCCGTATCTGCCGGAAACGGAGCTATTGGAATACTGCAAGGAAAAGGGCATTGTGTTCCTGGCTTTTGCGCCATTAGGCCACGGGATGAAGCCTGGCGTGCTCGAAGATCCAGTCATTTCAGCGATCGCCGCGCGCCTGGGAAAGACGCCGGCACAGGTGCTGCTGGCTTGGGCCGTGCAGCGCGGCACGGCTGTGCTCACCACGCCCAAGTCTGCGGCCCGTGCGCGAGAGAATTTCGACATCACGGCTCTTCCGCAAGACGCGCTCAACGAAATCAATCGCATTCAGACCAGACAGAGGCTGAATCCAGTGGTGACAACCGGCATTCCGGGCTTCATTCCGCAAGCCAAGGCAGCGGAACAAGGGAACTGAACAAGGGAGCTAAAAATGGAAGCGAAACCGCAGCGAGCGCAGTCCACGCAAGAGCAACAAATCCGCGCGGCACTGGATCAGCATTGGGCGGCGTCCGATGCCAACGATTTCGAAACGGAGCATCGCATCTATCTCGAGGACGCGGTGCTGGAATACCCGCAGTCGGGCGAGCTAACCCGCGGTCGAAGCAACATACAGGGCCAGCGCGCCAGTCAGCCGAACAAAAAACGGTTTTCGATCCGACGAATCATTGGCAGCGGTGAGCTTTGGGTCACCGAATTCATCCTGACATATGACGCCAAGCCGTCCTACACCGTGAGCATCATGGAGTTCAAGGGCGACAAGGTTGCGCGCGAAACACAGTATTTTGCTGATCCATTCGTGGCTCCCGCATTCCGCGCTCAATGGGTCGAACGGATGGACACATAATTTCGAGGCGCGCGAGATTCGCGCTGCGTTAAACCAGCTTTACAGCGTCTCTGAGGTTCTTTGCTTGCAAGGCGTATGCTCAGCGTTGGGCAGATCGACGTTACATAAAGTCCTTCGCTTCAAACTTGAAACGGACAGCCTATAGCCTGACGTCAAGAGACAGGAAGTTTCGGATTCACGAAGGAGACCGCGACATCCGTATAATCCAATACCTGTGAGGCGCAATGACTAAAACGACGAGCTTTCAAGCGGACATTCGCCCGCTTTTTACCGAACGGGACATTCAAGGCATGATCAAGGGCTTTAACCTCGCGAGTTATGATGAGGTGAAGGCCCACGCGGCCGCCATCTACGAGCGCATTCGGGGAATCGGCGGCGCGGTAATGCCGCCACCACCGCCTAGAGGGGAAGGTCCTTGGCCCCAATCTCGCATTGAATTGTTCGCTAAATGGATGGCGGACGGGTGCCCACCGTAGGAGCCTCTGTGGCAACTAAATGTTCTGCGTCCGGGCACGGCTTTACAGGTCGCGGAAAAAATCGAGTTTGTAGGCGAAATGAGTGCAGCATTTGTTGAGCAGTTCTGCTATGTAAGCAGCATGCGCGGACACGACGAAGAACAAGGCGAAGTTTTTAGCTACATTCCACTGGAACAGCGGATTCCTCGGGATCATCCGCTGCGGCGGATTCGGCAGCTGGTCGACGTTGGGCTGAAAGAGATGGGAGCGCACTTCGAAGCGCTGTACGCGCGACGCGGGCGACCGTCGATACCGCCCGAGCGGCTGCTGCGCGCGCTGCTGTTGCAGGCGCTGTACTCCATCCGCAGCGAGACGCAGTTGATGGAGCAGCTGGATTACAACCTGCTGTACCGCTGGTTTGTGGGCTTGAGTGCCAGCGATGAGGTGTGGGACGTGACGGTGTTCACAAAAAATCGCGAGCGGCTGATGGAGGGCGAGGTGTCGCAGCGGCTGATGGAGGCCGTGCTGCGGCAAGCCGAGGAAAAGAAGCTGCTGAGCGCAGAACACTTCACCGTGGACGGAACGCTCATCCAGGCGTGGGCCAGCCGTAAAAGTTTCGTCCCCAAGGAGAAGCCGCCGGAGAAAGGGAGTGGGGCGGGCGGGAAGAGGTTGTTGCGCGACACGCACGAATCGAGGAGCGATCCGGAGGCGCGATTATTCAAGAAAAGCGCCGGCGGGGAATCGCGGCCGAGTTACTTGGGGCACGTGATGATCGAGAACCGTAACGGACTAGTGGTGGCGGCCTGCGCGACGCAGTCGAGCACGAAGGCGGAGCGGGAAGCGGCGCTGGCGATGTTGAAAGAGCGTGGCCGGAGGCCCTGCGAGGTAAAGAAGAAACGCCTGCCGGCCATCACACTGGGAGCCGATAAGCTGTATCAAGAGGAAAAGTTCATCGCCGCGCTGCGACGGCGCAATGTGATTCCGCACGTGGCCGAGTACGAGGCCAACGCCCACTGGCCGAATTGGTTGACCAAGAAGGAGCGGCAGGACGCGGGCATGGCCATCAGTCAACGGAAACGCAAGTTGGTGGAGAAAGTGTTTGGCTGGGCCAAGCTGGACAGCATCGTGCGGCAAGTGAAAGTGCGCGGGAAGAAAAAGGTGGACTGGTTATTTCGGTTGGTGGCCACGGCCGGCAACTTGATACGCATGGCGAAGCTAATTCCAGCAGTGTAGGCCGAGGGAGTAGTGTCTCAGCAGGAGAACAAAAGCACCGAAACGGTCGGCCAAAGAACAAGAAGGGCGGCGGCAAAGGCGGAAAAACGAGCACTCCGAAAAAGGAATCGCGCGCAAAACCGATTTTTTCCGCAACCTCTTTAGCCGTGCCGTAACCGCCGCAGATTCAGAGCGGCTTCAGGCCGCTGAGGCGACGTATTTCGAGTTGCCCCATAGACTCTTAGGCGCGCTCAATCGCCATGCTCCAGCTTTTGTCCTGCCGACCGCGGTTGGCGGAAAAGTCGAACTGCATGATATGAGATATCGTCGCAGCACGTCCTCCGGTGGAGGGACAAAAGATGGATTGGAAACGGTTGGTCCAGTTTGCGCTGCTGGGTAGCAGCGATTTGGAACAATATGCCATTCTGCTGGTGCGCGTTTCGATCGGGCTGTTCTTCGCCATCTCCGGGGCAAACAAATTGTTTGTCGGCGGCGGCACGAAACCTGTTTACGACACACTCGTTCAGGCCAAAGTCCCGTTTCCCCACCTGATGGCTTATTTCGTGTCGGGTGTCGAGTTCGTTTGCGGATCCTTGGTGACCGTGGGATTTCTTTCGAGCCCGGCCTCCGTGGTGTTATTGATCGATATGATTGTCGCTGTCCTGACCAACTCGCTTTCCACCTTGCCTAAAGGACTTTCGCCTCTTAACTGGCTCGACGATTTCCTCTACCTCCCGGAAGTCCTCTACGTGCTCTTCTTTATCTGGCTGATCTGCTCTGGTCCGGGAAAGTTCAGTACCGATTACTGGCTCGCCGCCAAGTTGCTGAGGTGATCGATCGACGAAGCAGCTTGTTGTTAGACAAGAGCTTGGTGGTCATTACCAGAATCTTTCAGCCGCAGGACTGGCGCTAAGTCCTGCCTAAGGCTGCCAGCTCAACCGGTTGAGCTGGCACCACTAATCAGGCATGTGAAATTGGTATTGATAAACACAGGCGCGTTTTTCAGTACCGACTCGTAAATAGAGTTGGCCAACGACTGTTTCCAAGTGTGCCCACCTCTTAGCCAAAATAGTTGCGACTGCCTTTCCTCGCCATTCCGTAACGCTGGACCCAGTTCTTGCACTATCCATTAGAGTGTCGACCGAAGGCGGGGAAGTCCCGAGTCCAGGCCCCGATTCAGGCGCGGAGGTACATCACAATGGGCAATGGCGATTTCCAACCCGGTACATGGAATCAGCTTCCATCGAACTGTTCGCACAACTATACCCTGACGTTTCAGAGGTGCGCCCAGTGGGGCACGGTGGCCGTAGTTTCCTGTGTCTCCTGGGTTGTAAATGCCACAAAAACCTGCGTGCAATGGGCGTGGCAGGCAGTGCAGACGTGCGTCGACTGGGCCTCGCAGACAACGCAACAGTGCACCAATTGGGCTTCCCAGCAATCATCGAATTGCTGCACTTGGTGGCCATGTTCTTGGGGATGCCAGGCTCTTTACACCATCATCAGCTGGGTCTGCGTGGCATTCGAGGTCATCGTGACCGTCTTCTGCGTCATTTTTGCGGTGATCGTGACCGTCTTCTGCGTCATTTTTGCGGTGATCGTGACCATCTTCTGTGCCATATGGGCCGTGCTGGTCTATATCTTCTGTTTGTTCTGGAGCGTGATCTCAGCCATCTTCTGCATTTCCAACGCCAATGGCGGGACCGCATTCCTGCTGACGGATGGGACGGTAATGATGCAGGAATGCGAGACGGTTTATGGCTCTACCTACGGTTCGCGGAGATGGTGGAAGCTTACCCCGGACCAGAACGGAAGCTACGCGAATGGCAGCTGGAGCCGGCTCGGCGATGCTCATGTGGCAAGAAAGTACTTCGCTTCCGCCGTTCTGGCCGATGGCCGGTTGGTGGTCTGCGGAGGGGAGTATTCCGATTCTAGCGGCTCGAACCAGAATGACGACACGAATACCTGCGAAGTCTACGATCCCAATGCGGACAGTTGGTCCACCCTATCACCGCCAGCGGGTTGGCCGAATATAGGGGACTCGCCCTGTGCCTTGCTGCCTGACGGAACACTTCTGTTAGGGGATTTCAATGGCCAACTTCTCGCCAAGCTGGATCCGAAAACTCTGACGTGGACAGCCATGAATCAGATGCCCAATTCCGGCTCTGAGGAGTCCTGGGTGTTGATGCCCGACGGTACTATCGCGATCCCCAGCTGTGTGACTGCCCCGGCGACCTGGGTCTACGACATAGCCACGGACCAGTGGACCCAAGGGAACAACCTGCCCACGAGCATTGTCCAGGCGGGTGAGATCGGACCGGCTTTACTGAGGTATGACGGCACCGCGTTTTTCCTGGGCGCAAATCAGCACACTGCGGCCTACTCGGCGAGCGCCAACCCACAGTGGACCAACGGGGGCGACCTGCCCCAGCAGAACAACCAGAACATTGGCATCATGGATGGTCCGGCGGCACTGTTGGTCAATGGCAATATTCTTTTCGCCGCGGGCCCCATTAACGCTCAGGGTAGTTATCTGCCTCCGTGCTTTTACTTTGAGTTCGACGGCGCGTCCTTCCAGCGCACCAGTGACCCTCCCAACAGCAACTCTACGACGTATGCTACCCGGCTGCTGCTTCTGCCGAATGGGGACATCATGAGGTGCCGCGAGGACGACTCGTCGTTTTACGCCTATCACTCCGCTGCGGCGACGCCACAGGACTCATTCCGTCCGGTGATCCAAGTTTGCCCAGCCGACCTGGTCGCGGGCAGCACCGTGCAGATTTCCGGCACACAGTTCAATGGACTTTCCCAAGCAGTGGCCTATGGAGACGATGCTGAGGCCGCTACCAACTACCCGCTAGTCAGAGTCACCAATATGGCCAACAACCAAGTTCGGTATTGCCGGACATCGAACCACACCACGCTCGACGCCAATGGCAACACGGTTACCTCCATGGGCGTGTCTACCGGAGCCGCCGTCATCACCACGACTGCCGCGATTCCGGGCGATCTTTCACCGGGTCAGTACACCCTGGAAGTGGTAGCAAACGGCATACCGTCACTGCCGTTTAGCGTAACCGTCTCGAAAGGCGACAATTGACGTGGTGAACCGACGTGTAAGCCCAACTGCCCATTCGTGTGGGTAGGATTACTCGACGACTGGACTCACAGTCCGACAGAGGGAACGATGAACGCTTTGCTATCCCCGGTTGGATCCGCCGCAAGAAGCAAACGGGGAGTCCGCGGTGACAGTTGCGGCTGCGCGATGGGTGCAAAGTTCTTGGGGACGGCCCTTGCCTTCTCCATAGCCTGGTATGGTTGGCATTGGCACTCTTCCGCGCTCTCTGTCGGCAGCGTTTGCTGGCGCGTCGCGCTCACTGCTTGCACAGCTGCAGCCGTCGGAAAGACCATTGGCATCCTCGTTTTCAGGCTGGGGACTTCCACCCACTCCCGCATTCAAGTGGCAAGTCCTCCGCATGGTCCTGATGTGATCACTTAGTTTAGCTGGTGCGTGTGCCGGCATGCCTGCTTAGCCTCCCCTACGGCTGGCCCTGAAAGCAAACTCTTCCTCTTTCAATAGGATTGTTCGCGACACGAAAATTATCAAGAAACGGGCTTCCAGGAAGTGTTCCCTACATTGGTAACGATACGTCCTAGTGCTGTATCGGAAGCGCGACGCGGCAAGAGGGATGCACGAGCAGGGTGTGCTTGCGCGCTTTCGATAGAGCGACTTGAAGGAAACCGCCCGCGTTTGCGACGGACGCGGACCTTATGGAATTTGAATGGAATCGAGGGGTGCTGTCCCGGTGCGTTGAGGTGGTGTGGCTGAGCCGAAAAGACAACAGAGGAGCTCCAGGGTTGCGGGAAGTGCCAGGCGACCGGGGAACGAAGGCCCGAGAAGCTGGCAAGACGAGAATGGTAGAACGGCCAGGCACAGAGAGACTGCGCGAGCCGAAACCCGCAAAGATTTGGTACTGTCGATAGTTGTCTCATGCGACAGCCGTGATCATGAGGGGTGGAGAACGGAGCTGGATCTGAACGGCAGTAAGCCTCTCGAGAGTCACCATGGGCCCACCGCATTGGGGGCAGAACCAAAGAGCGCGTGAGCCATTGGCAGCGGAGAGCTTCTTGCTGGATCTGTGGTTCCTGCGGTGCTGAGCCGAGCAAGTGAAAACAAAGCGGCAAGAAAACGGCACGCCGGCGATGAGCCAGGAAGCCGAAGTGCCGGATGCGCACGAAGCCTTTGGGAAGCAGGTGCAACAGGAATCGGCGCAGGAACTCATCGAGAGATAAAGTCATCAACTTCTGTTCATTGTTGTGAGCCGAGTCGCGCCAGCGAAAGGTGACCTTTTCATCCGCGAACGAGACGAGCCGATGGTTGGAGATGGCTACGCGATGAGTGTAACGGCCCAGATAATGGAGCACATGTTCTGGCCCCCCGAAGGGACGTTTCGAGTAAACCACCCAGTCGTTTCGGAACAGTTTTCTGAGCCACGAGGAGAAAGTCTTTGGCTGAGCGAAGGAGCGTCAGATCTCCATGGAATTCCAGCCGGCCGTCGCGAAAGGCGCGCTTGAGAGCCGCCACAAACTTGCCGCGAAAGACGCGACTGAGCACCTGGACGGGAAGAAAGAAGGCGTAGCGAGTTTTGATCCAGCGGGTGTGATCGGGGGAGAGTCCGCCGGCAGGAACGACGCAATGGACATGCGGGTGAAGTCCGAGTTTCTGATTCCAGGTGTGCAGTACGCTGAAGAAACCGATTTCGGCACCGAGATGCGCAGGATCGCGAGCAACTTCCAGGAGTGTTTCCGCACTGCTGCGAAACAATAGGTCGTAGACGACTTTTTTATTTTGGAGAGCCAGCGGTGCCAGCTCACGAGGAAGGGTGAAGACAACATGGACGTAGCGCGTCGGGAGAAGCTCCCGGCGACGTGCTTGGAGCCAACGGTCGCGGGCACTGGCCTGACACTTCGGACAGTGCCGGTTCCGGCAGGAGTTGTAAGAGATGGCGCGATGCCCGCAGCGAGTGCATTGATCGAGATGGCCGCCGAGTGCGGCGGTGCGACAGCGCCGAATGGCCCGCAGGACTTTGAGATGCTTCCCGCTGAGCCAGTGGCGATTTCGTTCGATGAATGCAGCTCCCGCAGCGCGGATCAGATCGGCCACCTCCAGCGGTGGCCGGCACATCTAGCCGTCCTGCGGTAATTCGTCTTTCCGCTTCAGCAAGTCCAGAGGACTCGCGGTCGCGCTGAGGTGACGTTCCGAGAGATGGAGGTAGATGGTAGTTTCTTCCAGATCGCGATGGCCTAACAGCATCTGGATGGTGCGCAGATCCGCGCCGGCTTCGAGTAGATGAGTGGCGAAGCAGTGCCTCAGCGTGTGGGGATGCACGTCTTTCTGGATGCCTGCTCGCTGGGCGGCTTGCTGGCAAGCGTACCAGACCACCTTGGTGTCGATCGGTGTATCACCGGTATGCCAGCGATTGCCTGGAAACAACCAGGTGCTTGGCTTGCGCTTGAGTCGGCGCCAGTGCTCACGCAACTCCTCGAGCAGTTTGGGACTGAGCATCACATCGCGGTCTTTGCGTCCCTTGCCGCCCCGGACGTGAATCACCATACGCTGGCTATCGATGTCGCTGACTTTCAGGTGTGTCAATTCAGCGCGTCGTACTCCGGTGGCGTAGAGCGTCATCAACAGAGTGCGATGGTAGGGAGTCCGAGCTGCGTCGATGAGTCGCGCGACTTCTTCCTGGCTGAGGATCGTGGGTAGGCGAAATCCTTGCTTCGGATAGGGAGTCTCGGCGATGCTCCAGGCTTTCTTGAGAGTCTTGATGTAGAAGAACCGCAGGGCCGCCAAACGTTGCGTAACCGTGCTCGGCGACAACTTCGCTTCTTGAACAGCTCGGCTTGATATTCGCGAATGTGTTCAGGACCCAAACGATCGGGAGAACACTTGAATCGCCTCGCGAAATCTTCAACTGTGCGGATGTAACAGCGTGTGGTACTTTCAGAATAATTACGACGCTGGAGTTCCTCCAGCATCATTTTTCGTAGATGGGTCACAGGGATACCTCCTTGTGACCCAAACTTATCTCAACCATTAGGCAATCACCGCTCGGTTCGCCTCACGCGTAGCGTCTGCCGCGCGGGCGGCTTCGTTCAAGTCGACTTGTAGGAAGTGATCTCCGTGCCCGACATCGACTGGATGGATCGGGGCAACTCGAAAGTTAATCCAGATGTCTGATAAATGCCGTACCGGAGGAGGGAAATCGGGGCAAAACCACTTGCACGGTAACGCGACTAGTCAGGACTTGGCCCTCTGATTTCGTTGTAAACTACCCGACGTCACTGGCTATCTGACCGGCACTCGTTGCAGAGTCCGCCGATGTTTGCATTTCAACCTCGGGTACATCGCTCGGGGAGCTGCCTCCAATGATTGGCACGGTGTCCCCTCGGCGACAGGAAGATTCACGCGGGAGGAATCCTGACGGTATGGCTCGGCTGCTATCGGTGAACGTCGGGCTTCCGCGCGACATCGTGTGGAAAGAGCGCACGGTACACACCGGCGTCTGGAAAAATCCCGTGACGGGTCGCTGCCGCGTCGGCCGGTTGAATCTCGAAGGAGACGGTCAAGGCGACCTCGCCGGGCACGGAGGTGAACATCGAGCCGTCTTCGTATATCAGATTGAATCGTACCGGTATTGGCAGGAGCAACTGAAGCGGAGCGATTTCGTTTACGGACAGTTCGGCGAGAATTTTACAATCGAAGCGTTGCCCGACGACGTCGTGTGCATCGGCGATCGTTTTCAGATCGGCAGCGCACTTTTCGAAGTCACTCAACCTCGCGTCACATGCTTTCGCGTTGGCATTCGGATGAACGAACCCCGCATGGCGTCATTGCTCACCTCCAGCGGTCGGCCCGGCTTCTATTTCCGCGTTCTCCGTGAAGGTGAGGTGGGTGCCGGCGACGAAATTGTGAAAGTAGGAGAGGCGGGAGAACGCATGACCGTCGCTGAGATCAACGCGCTCCTCTATTTGCCACCCCACCCACGCGATCGTCTGGAGCGCGCATTGCGGATCGAAGCGCTTTCGCCCGGATGGCGCGGCTCGTTTGAAGCGCTGCTCCAGAGTCAAAAAAATGCGGCCGCAGCGGGAAACGCGGGACTGGCGCCTGCCGCGGCAGCTCATCCAGCCGCATCAGGATTTCAGTCGCTCGTCGTGACCTCAATCGATCGCGAGTCCGCGGACGTTCTCTCGTTTGTCATGCGGAGCGCTGACAGTCATCAGCTTCCCGTGGCTCTGGCAGGTCAGTACGTCGTCGTTCGTCTGAATCCCGCCGCCGGCGGCCCCACGCTTTTTCGCAGCTACTCGCTCTCGGGTCCGCTCTCAACCGATCGTTATCGAATTAGCGTGAAGATCGAGCCGGATGGAGCGGCTGGAAACCACTTGCGAGAGCATCTCCGTGTGGGCGACCGTCTCGACGTCAGCTCGCCGCGCGGAGATTTCATTCTCCAGCCGGGAGAGCGACCGATTGTACTGCTCAGCGCTGGGATTGGCGCGACGCCCGTTCTAGCGATGCTGCACGCACTCGCGGCGGCACGCTCTACACGTCAGGTCATGTGGCTGCACACAGCGCGTGACGGGCAGCATCATCCGTTTGCTGGCGAAGTGCGCGGCCTGATGAGCGCGCTAACGAACGGCCGCAGCTACATCTGTTACAGCAGACCGGGCTCAAACGACAAAACGGGTGAGGATTTCAACGCGACGGGTCGCTTCTCGCGCTCGGTTTTCAATGAACTCGGACTGCCACATGACGCTGATGTCTACCTTTGTGGGCCAACCCGATTCATGGCGGACATGAAAGAGTCGCTCACGGCCTTGGGCGTGGCGCCAGAGCGCGTTCACATCGAGATCTTCAACGGCGGCGAGTCCATGACGCCTGGCGTCGTCGGCGCAATGTCGCGAGCTCCGCATCCGCCTAGCGACGACGCAAACACTGGCCCGCTGATATCGTTCGCGCGCAGCGGCATTTCCGCACACTGGAACGCCTCGCTGTACGGGAGCATCCTGGAAATGGCTGAGGCGTGTGACGTCCCGGTCCGTTGGGCATGTCGAACCGGTGTCTGTCACAACTGTGAGAGCGGCTTGGTTTCGGGGGCGGTCGTCTACGATCCGGAGCCACTCGACAAGCCGGCTGATGGCAACCTTCTCGTCTGCTGTTCACGGCCCACCAGCGATGTCGTCATCGATCTCTGAAGCTGCAGCGTCCGGGTTCACTGCGAGGATCGTCAGCCGAATATAATCGTGACGCGAAACTGCTATCGTCGAAGTTCGGGCATGGGATTGGCAACTTTGGCGATGACGAGGCCCGCGACGAGCCACGTGAGCGTCGAGTCGGCGAGGTTCACGGCGGTGTATGCGCCGGAGAAGCCCCACCAATTCCAATTCGGAAGATCGGCGATGACGCTGGCAGCGAGGCCGACGATCGCGAGAAACACTACACGGCGCGCGTAGCTCAGGCCTGTGGTTTGCAGCAGCAGCCAAGTGAGCAGGAATGCCGCGGCCATCAGGCTGAGCAGCTGAACGATGAGGCCACGGCCGTAAGAGCCAAATCCGCCGCGGCGCACCGCTGCCACCATGATCGGGCCGGTCTGCATCTTCTGCATCAGCGCGGCCAGAGCGCTTTTCTTTTGCTCTGGCGTCATTCCGGCCGTGGGCGGCATGTTCGGCAACATGTAGGTGCCGTCCTGGGTCGCGTGCGAGGTGATCACCGCCGAAACCGCGTCTTCGTTCTGAAATCCAACCATGGTCTTTTCGTGCCAGCCGATGACTTCCCACGAAACAGAGCTCCATACGAACGCCATCAGGCCGCCGAGGATGGTTCCCAGGATCAACGATTTCGTCATGGCGCCTCCTTACCCCTTACGGACTACTTTCAAAGCGACGCGCTTCACACATGCTGGCTGACGGAAAGCACGTTGCCATCGGGATCTTTGAACCAGGCGACTTTACCGCCCGTCGGCGCAGCCCAGATGCCGCGCTCTTGATCCTGAACGAACGGGTATTTCTCGAAGGCCACGCCGCGGCCCGTGAGCCAGGCGACGACTGCCTCGATATTTTGCACTTCCCACCCCAGGATGGTGAATCCGGCGGGCGTGAAATCTTTGGGGACTTTCGCGATGCGAATCTTGTTCTCCCCCGCCAGCACCACCAGTGCGAAGGCATCATCACTGACAAATTGAAAACCCAGCTTGCCTTCGTAGAATTCTCGCGCTTTCTGGGAATCGCGCGTGGGAACGAAGCCGACCATTTTGCTGGAAGCCAGCATTGCAATCCTCCCGGGCGTTTTTCGGACGAAACGAGGAACTCAGAAAATATTCACGGCGCGCGCGGCAAGCAACACCACGATCGCCAGCGATATCAACGCCTGCAACATCGTTCCCGCCTTTGCCCAGCGCGACAGAACGGCCGTGTCCGTCGGCGAAAATGCCGTGCTGGTATTAAACGCCAGGAACAGGTAGTCCATAAATTGCGGCGACCAGTTGGGATCTCTGCCTTCCTCATCCAACATCTGCGGAAACAGGAACGAGCTTTTCAAACGCCCGCTGCGCGCGTCGCGCCGCGAAGGGCCGCCCGCATCCAGTTTCCAGTACCACAACGCGAAGACCATTATGTTGGTGAACCAGAGCGCCAGCGCACCACGCAACAGCGCCGTCGGGGAGTCGCGATGCTGAGGGATGCCTTCAATCAGCAGAGCCAGTGAAGCAATCATCCCCACGGTGATAGCGCCGTTGGCGATGACGACGAGAGGTCGGGTGACGTGGAAATCGCCGCGACGATTCGATACCGCGATGGGAACCATCAGGACCAGGATTATCGCGAGCAACCCCCAGCCGGGCCCCAGCGAGAGCCGCTCCGGCAACGCCAGATAAACGCCGCCAGCCGCAAGCATCGCGACAAAAGCGGGCCAACGCGGTTCGGGAACAATGGGAGCTGTCATAAAGAGGCGGCGCGGTGCGCGCGTGGAGTTTAGTACAAATTTCGGTACGGCTCAAAATTCATGCACGCTCAACCGCGCCAACGGCGCCTAGGCGCCGTCAACCCGCATCACTCCGCCGCGTAATTTGCTTCGCATTGAAGTTGAGAGATGTCCCGTTTCGCACAGATTATTAGTCCCCGCTTCTGGTTGAATTGATGCGGCTCTCAGAGGCTGTGAACTTCCACGTAGCTAGCGCCAGGCAATTTGGCGCCTTTCAGGATGGACATGAGCGGGAAAAACTTTCGCGCGGCAAAGGCGGACGAGCGGACCAATGTCGACGGAAAGCCAATCAGAAACAAAGTACTGCTGGCTATGCCCGACCATGAATACGAGCAAATACGTCCGGACTTGACGCATGTCGAACTGCCGAGTCATCTGAGCCTTCATGAGCCCACGCAAAGCATCGAGTTCGTCTATTTCCCGAATCGAGGAATGGTTTCTCAAGTGGTAGTGACCAAAGACGGCCGAACTGTGGAAGTGGGCGTAGTCGGCAACGAGGGCTACGTGGGAGCAGGATTGGCTGCCGGCTTGAGCAGAAGTTCCGTGCGCGAAATAATCCAAATCGCCGGGGAAGGTTCTCGAATGTTGGGAAATGCGCTGGAACGCATTCTGCGGTCAGCTCCGCAGCTGCAGGTGATTTTGAACAGGCATACGGGACTGCAAGGAATGCAAGTGGCACAGACCGCGGCGTGCAATCGGCTGCACGATATACAGCAGCGTCTCTCCCGGTGGCTGCTGATGACACAGGGTGACTTCTCCGCCGGCTGAAGACCGGCGGCTTCTCAAGACACGCATGAGCTAACAGCCTCTACGTTCTGTCTTGAAGGGCTTATCCTAGCCCTTTGCAAAATTACTTGAGCCGATACGAAGTCTCGTGGAGCTACCAATCCGCATTCGATGCAAACATGCTCTCGGTCTGAGAGAAGTTTGCGGACCGTTGCACCGCACAGACAGGTTTGACTCGTGCTTGATGGGTTGACCTTAATCAGAGTGCGACCGGCGCTCTCAGCCTTGTACGCTATCTTGGAGAAGAAGGAAGCCCATCCGACATCATGCACAGACTTTGACAAGATTCCGCCAGCGAGCCCTTTCACATTCAGGTCTTCGATGACGATGGTTCCGAAGTCTTGAATCAACTTGAAAGATTGTTTGTGTTGAAATTCGTTGCGCAACCGCTGTATCCGACTGTGAATACTTCGGAGTGCTAGGATTGCTTTACGCCTTCTGTGCGAACGCTTGTTGACTCTTCGCGCGACTTGGCGCTGGGCTCTGCGAAGACGCTTTTGCGCTTGCTGATACCAGCGCGGATTCGGGATGGAATCTCCGTTGGACAGAACCGCGAATGATTCCAAGCCAACATCTATTCCAACGGTGTTGTCCAGCGCCGGGAGGGGTTTCTTTGCGCACTCCACGGAGCAGCAGGCGTACCACTCTTTGCCTTCACGCTTCACGGAGACGGTCTTGATCTCACCGGTGATGGGGCGGTGCAATAGAATCTTGATCGCGCCGACACCCTGGACACGAAGACCTGTTTTTCGCTGCTCTGGTTTGAGTAGCTTATTGCCGTCACCGTGACTCGGGAATGTGATGCTGTCATACCGTCGCGACGACTTGAATCTCGGGAACCCTGGCTTCTCGCCGTGTTTTATTCGTCGAAAGAAAGCCTGAAATGCTTTGTCTAGACGCTTTAGAACGTCTTGGGCACAGTGATAGTTCGGAAGTGATAGGTCACCCGCGTCTCGAATCTCTTTCAATTGGTTCGCCTGCGTGTAGTAGTTGAGAGATTTCCCATGCGTGCGATACGCCTCTCGTCGTTCCTGTAGCGCGGCGTTATACAACCGACACGCTTCGGATAACTGCATCCTCAGCAACTCTTGTTGGTTTGGTGTGGGATACAGTCGATATTTGAACGTCTTTCGCATCAGCGTCCTTTTTGATTCTCGAGGTACTTCTTCACCGTTGATTCTGACACGTGGCCGACTGTGCCCGCGTAATATGAGCGCGACCACAACGTAGGCAACCTTGATTTCAAGTGCGGAAACTCTTCTCTGAGAATCCGAGACGACGCACCTTTGAGCCTATTCACTATCTCAGCTACACACCGCGTTGGATCTGATGACACGAAGAGATGCACATGATCTGGCATCACTTCCATCACTTCGATGAGCACGCCGTATTGTGCCGCGGTCGCGAGCAACACGTTCTTGAGCCTTGCCTCAACATCACCGACAAGAACCTTGCGTCTGTATTTCGGACACCAGACGATGTGATACTGGAGGCTGAATACTGCTCCCGCGTTCTTACTGTATCTGCTGTCTGCTGCTCCGGTTAGCATGTTATGAGTCTGCCATATAACTATGCTCGTGTCACGTACACGGGCTTACCTGTCGCCTGCAGGCGACAGTCCGCGCCCGGTTTCTTATCGGATTCCCCCGAGGCCGAAAACAGATCGTCCACTAACGCTGGTATGGCAGCTTGGACTGCCGACTCAAACTCGTATTTTGCCCGGCGACAAGGCGCGCAAACGGCAAGATGCTCTTGCAGCTTCTGCTCGTCGTCGACGCCCAGTTCACCCGCAGTCGATGCAGCACACAATTCTAGATAGTTCTCGTGCGAATCCATTTGTTACAAAGCCCCAACGTCCCGGCCTGTGTTCGGCGGAAGTGCCCGACTTATGGCCAATTTAGATCGTTTGATTTCGCTACTCTGAATTGGCCCCTTTCGATCGTTTGATTTGGCCCCACCCTACTGAAACTCATATACCGTGTACTCCGCTTCGGGCTCAGTCGCCCCAAGGGAGGCCGGGTGAACAGGAGAGCCAAGGTGGAGCTATTCGAGCAGATACGACGCGAGTACGAACACGGTGGGGGAACGATCCGAGGAATCGCCAAGAAGCTAGGTATTCACCGGCGCATCGTGCGTGAGGCCGTGCTCCGTGCTGTTCCCGTGGAGCGAAAGATAGCTGTGCGCGAGAGACCGAAACTGGAACCGGTGAAGACTTTTGTGGAAGCGATTCTGGAAGCGGACCGCAAGGCGCCACGCAAGCAACGGCATACCGCACATCGAATCTGGTGTCGGATGCGGGCAGAGATGCCTGGGGTGCAGATCGGCGAGTCCACGATTCGTCGCTACGTGCGCGAGCGAAAGATAGAACTCAGACTGCTCAGTCAGGAAGTGTTCATTGCGCAGTCTTACAGCTGGGGTCAAGAAGCGCAGGTGGACTGGTATGAAGCGTATGCGGACATTGGCGAAGAAAGGCAGAAGGCCTACCTGTTTTGCATGCGGAGCATGGCCAGTGGCGGAGCTTTCCATTGCGCCTTCCCGCATGCGAGCCAGCAGGCCTTTCTGGAAGCTCATGAGCGGGCGTTTGCTTATTTTGGCGGGGTGTTCAAGATCCTGCGCTATGACAACCTCCGCTCTGCGGTGAAAAGGATTCTGCGCGGGCACCAGCGAGAGGAGACCACGCGATTCATCGCCTTCCGCTCCCATTGGGATTTCGAGTCCGAGTTCTGTACGCCGGCGGAAGGCCACGAAAAAGGCGGCGTGGAAGGGGAAGGCGGATACTTTCGCCGGAACCATATGGTGCCGGTGCCGAATGCGGCCCGTTGGGAAGAACTCGATGCGTTGTTGCTGAGATCTTCCAAGGAAGATGAGCAACGCACCATTGGTGAGCGGATGCAGACCGTCGGGGCGGGAATGAGTCTGGAGCAGGAGCATTTAAAGGGGCTCAAGGAAAGCTTCGATCTGGCCGCGGTGCACTTCCCCCACGTGAACAGCAGCGGTTGCGTGAAGGTGCTGACCAACTTCTATTCGGTTCCGCTACCGGTGGGTCTGGAAGTGCAGGCCAAGGTGCACTCCGCCTACGTGGAGATCTGGCATCAAGGAGAGTGTGTGGCACGGCACGAACGCTGCTTTCAGCGGCAGCAGAAAGTACTCAACCTGGAGCATTACCTGGATGCACTGACGAAGAAGCCCGGAGCTTTTGCGGGTTCGACAGCGCTCGAGCAGTGGCGGGCCCAAGGACGCTGGCCGGCCAGCTTCGATCACTTCTGGGAGGCATTGAAGCAACGAAGAGGCAAGCAGGATGGGACCAGAGCCATGATCGACGTGCTGCTGCTGGGGCGCCCGCATGGATATCCGCGACTAAAGGAAGCGCTGGAGAAAGCTCTGGATCTGAGTTGTTTCGATGTCGAGGCCGTACGCTTGCTGCTTACCACCGACCCAGCCGGGAAGCGTGAAGTGAGTGAAGCGATCGAGATTGGCGCGTTGCGAGCGTATGACCGACCGCAACCCACGACGAGGAACTACGACCAGTTGCTGGCGAACTGCCCGTCGAACGGGGTGATTCAATGAACGCCCCCGTACAACAGGCCACCATCCGGCAGTATGCCAAGCAACTCCAGCTGCGAACGATCGGCGGGCAGTTCGCAGAGGGGGCCGAGCAGGCGATCCGCCAGAAGCAAAGTCATCTCAGTTATCTGGAAGCGCTACTCGGAGCCGAAGTGGAAGAGCGAGACCGCCATGCGGTCGCACGGCGGATTAAGGAGGCGCACTTCCCCAAGGTGAAAACGCTGGAAGAGTTCGCCTTCTCCGCTGCGCCGCACATTCCCGCATCGCTGGTACGGAACCTGGCTGAGGGCGGCTACTTGAGTCGGAGCGAACCCATCATTTTTCTGGGCGAAGCAGGAACGGGCAAGACGCACTTGGCGACGGGACTGGCGGTGGAGGCTTGCCGGCAGAGAAAGCCGGTGCGTTTCACGACGGCGGCGCAACTGGTCAACGAACTCAGCGAAGCGAAGAATAGGAGCGAACTGAATCGCGTGACCAATCGCTGGACGCGGTACGAACTGATCGTGATTGACGAGATGGCCTATGTGGCGATGCCCGAAGCAGCCGCCGAGTTGTTGTTCCAGATCATCGCCGGGAGAGCGGAAAGAGCCGCAGTGATCGTGACAACGAATCTGCCGTTTTCCGAGTGGACCACCATGTTTCCGAACGCGCGATTATGCAAGGCGATGCTGGACCGGCTGACCGACCAGGCCCATATTATCGAGACGGGCACGGAGTCGTATCGTTTCCGCAGAACGCTGGAAAAGAAAAAAGGTGGCAAGGGATGAAGGAAAGAGACAAAAACCGGGGATGGGGCGGGTCGATCGAGTGGGCGATCGTTGCTCCTGGAGGATTCTGGCGCGATATTTTTCTGTGGAAAACTGGAGACAGGCACAAAGAAAGAAAAAAGGAGCAAAAAAGAAAGAAAACGGAGGCCTGTGGAAACTGACGCCGCTGATGGAAATCCGCAAAGAACGCGGATTCCCACAGCGGCTTGGAAAGCACAAAGCGCTTTCCACAGTTCCCACAAGGCCCGGCGGCGGTTCCCTAGAAGGACTTAATTCACCAGCAGGGCGGGGCCAAATCAAACGATCAAAAGGGGCCAAATCAAGTTGACGGAACCACGTTCTCTTCCGCGTGTTTTCGAAGCTTTTCCAAACCTCGGTAGTAGTGGTGACGGATGTTAACGTAGGATTGGTGCAACTTTTCAGCGATCTCTGCGAACGTGCAGCCCTCGTAGAAATGCAGCCGCAGGGTTTCTCGCTGAAACTCCATCAGGCTATCCCAGACCTTCGTCCATCCGTTTCGACCGAAGAATCCTTCAACTGTGTACTCGTGGCGCGTTCTTATGACAAGGGGAGAATCGGATTTAGAAGACCTGTCGGGCGCTGGTTGAGCGTAAAACCCTTCGGATTTCAATTCTCTTCTACGCAAGAAGGCTTGGGTGTAAGCAACTTGAACAAGCCACGACCGTGCAGGTCCCTTTGCAGGGTCATAGAGCCTTCCCTTCCTATCAACATAGAGAAAAACCTCTTGTACCAGGTCATCTGCTTCAGCTGCGTCACGAAGGATTCTACGTCCAATGGAAAAGACTGTGCGAGCATAGCGACGGAACAGGTCCGATAGGGCGTTTCGCTCACCGCTCGCAATTCTCACCAGCAGAATGTCATCGGAAACAACATCCGGGTTGTGGGAGTTGGCCGTACTTACGTCAAGGGTCGTTGCTTTTTCAGAAACTGGCGGAAGGGGCGGGAGGCGAACTGTCGAGAATGAGCTCATCCGATATTCATGAATTCGTGATGGGATCCGAAGCAAGCGGCGAGTTGCGCCGCGACATCAGTATCTATGGTAGATTATATCACACTTATAGTGTGTAGACTCATCGTAGTCAAAGCATTAGTTATGAATTCGTGCCAGATTCCGATCCGCGAAGCATGTTGGGTGCGACCGTCCGTAAGCTCCGGCTTGAACGTGGCCTTTCGCAGGAGAAGCTCGCAGAACTTGCCAGTCTTCACCGAAATTACATCGGAGGAGTGGAGCGGGGCGAGAGGAATATCGCACTATTGAACATCGTAGCTCTCGCGCGTGCATTGCAAGTCAAGCCAGGGAGATTGCTGGATTCGGTCCGATGATAAAGAAGTGGGCGTTGTCTAGCACGTGCTCTCTTTCAATCATATTCGGTTTGATCGCAGTGATGTTTTTTGCTTGTGGGCAGCTCGTCGGCACAGCAGGTAAAGACTGACTACGATCGCAGCGCAAATTTCGCACAATACAAGACGTTCTCGTGGGAGCACGTGAAGACGCAAGACCAGAGAAAGGGCTGAATAGCTCCTTCTCGGACGAGAGCGTGGTAAAACGAAATTGTATTACCCGATAGCACGCCGACGTGTATCTTCTAAGTCAGAAATTAATCCTGGTCGCGAAACGGAATTCTGCTGGAATGCTCGGCACCGCAAATCACAAATCCCGCCTAACACGGGTCACCGCGAATCCGACAATCTCTTCTACGCCTTGCGCGTCGATCGCGTTTTTCAGCGCATGCATACACGCGCAATGAAGGCTACGAGCGCAGGCAAGAGACTCGCCGCCGCGGAAGCCTACAAGCTCCTGCAGGAAGGAAAAATTACGGCAAGCTGGTACTGAAGATCGGTTAGCGTGGAGTGGAGTGCTGTGCTGCAGC
This sequence comes from uncultured Acidobacteriota bacterium, assembly GCA_963786205.1. Lineage (GTDB taxonomy): Bacteria > Acidobacteriota > Terriglobia > Acidiferrales > UBA7541 > Palsa-295. The sequence goes on along the minus strand of CAWAYG010000003.1, from coordinate 281,228 downwards.
AGGTGTACACTCGTGCCGCGGCGCGGCCGGACAACAACGCCTTTACGCCGTCATCCTCATTCGAGGATGTATTTGGCACTGATCCGAGGTCTTCTATGTCGAAGCCTTCTCGATTCTTGCTGTGCGCATTCTCCTTCACGCTTGCACTTTTCCCCTCCCGCATCGCATTCGCACAGGCCCCAGTTCCTTCGAATCCTGAAATCGATCGCCGCGTCGACGCGATTCTTCAGAAGATGACGCTCGAGCAGAAAATCGATTACATAGGAGGCATCGGGTTCGCCGTCCGCACCATGCTGGCTCTCGGCATCCCCGCACTTGAAATGTCCGATGGCCCGCTCGGCGTGCGCAGCAATCAGAAATTGCCCTCGACCACTTACGCCGCCGGCATCGGCCTTGCCGCCTCCTGGGATCCGCAACTGGCCGAGCGTGTCGGTGCAGGCATCGGCAAGGATGCCCGCGCGCGCGGCATTCACTTCATGCTCGGACCCGGCGTCAACATCTACCGCGCTCCCATGAATGGCCGCAACTTTGAATACTTCGGCGAGGATCCCTTCCTCGCAGGCGCCGTCGCCGTCGGCTACATCACCGGCATGCAGAAGCAGGGCGTCAGCTCTACCGTGAAGCATTTCCTCGGCAACAACTCCGAGTTCCTCCGGCGCGATAGCGATTCCATCATCGACGAGCGCACCGCGCGAGAGATTTATCTCCCTGCCTTCGAATCCGCCGTAAAGAACGCACACGTCGGCGCGATCATGAATTCTTTCAATCAGGTCAACGGCCAGCACTCCACGCAGAACGGATTCTTCAATATCGACGTTGTCAAAAAGCAATGGGGATTTCAGGGCATCGTGATGTCGGACTGGGCTGCGACTTATGACGCACTGGGCGCGGCCAACGGCGGCCTCGATCTCGAGATGCCGACCGGCGACCACATGAATAATGAAAATCTGCTGCCTGCCATCCGCGATGGCCGCGTCAAGGAGGCGGCTATCGATGAAAAAGTGCGCTGCATTCTGACCACAGCGGCCCGCTTCGGCTGGCTCGACCGCGAGCAGACCGACCTCGCGCTCTCCAAGTACAACGAAGAAAATCACCTTATCGCGCTCGATGCTGCGCGGGAAGGCATCGTCCTTCTCAAGAACGAAGGTTCACTTCTTCCCCTTGACGAGCAGAAGATCAAGAGCATTCTGGTCGTCGGTCCGGACGCCTGGCCTGCGCAACCGGTCGCGGGAGGCAGCGGGAAAGCAATTCCGTTTTCAGCGGTCAGTATTCTGGAAGGTATCGCCAATTACATGGGAACGCCGGCTCAGGTCTTCTACGAGCGCGGCCTCCCCAAGATGATCGATCTCGCCAACTCCACGGAATTCTCTACCGCGGCGCAAAACGGGGAGCGCGGCGTCACACTGGAAACCTTTCAAAACGGAGACCTCTCCGGCGCTCCCGCTTCCACCCAAAAAGTCCACGATCTCAATTTCACGGGAAGGTCATGGGAGGACTTCGACAACCTGGATGAGGCCTGGGATTTGCTTAAAGCGGGGGGAAAGCCCTCGTCTCGCCGCTGGACCGGTTTCTTCATCGCACCCAAGACTTCTTCCTATGAAGTCGCTGCGGAATATTCCGGCGAGGGTGACGGCTATCGCGTTTTCGTGGATGACAAACCGGTCTTCGATGAATGGAAATTCGCTACGGCTCTGCAGAACCACACGACTTTGAATCTCTCCGCCGGACCCCACAAAATTGTTGCCGAAGAGTTCCAGGATTTCCCCATCGGCGGCCGCCTGCGCATCGGCATCATGGACCAGCGCAAGATCGTCTCCGCCGCAGCGAAAGCCGTCGCTGCCAAGGTTGATGCCGTTGTCATTGCCGCCGGCTTTGATCCGAGCAGCGAATCGGAGGGCGCGGACCGCACCTTCAGCCTTCCCTTCGGCCAGGAAGAATTGATCCGCGAACTCTCTGCCGTCAACCGGAACACCATCGTCACGGTCACCTCCGGAGGCAGCGTCGATCCCAGCGACTGGCTCGATCGCGTTCAAGCCTATCTCGAACTCTGGTATCCCGGAGAGCGTGGTGGCACGGCGCTCGCTGAAATCCTCTTCGGCGCCGTCAATCCCTCCGGCCATCTCCCCGTCACCTTTGAGCGGCGCTGGGCCGACAATCCTGTTCACGACAGCTATTACCCCGCATCAGGCACGAACCGGGTCGTCTAGAAGGAAGGTGTATTCCTCGGCTACCGCGGCTACGAGCACGATCACGTCAAGCCGCTCTGTCCGTTTGGCTATGGTTTGTCCTACACCACTTTCCAGTACAGCCACTTGGAAGTGAAGCCGGATGCTGATTCGTCCACTGGAGCGCTCTACAACGTAACCTTCGATGTAACCAACACTGGCCATCGGGCCGGGGCAGACGTGGCGCAAGTCTACGTAGCTGAGGCCGATCCAACAGTCCCGCGCCCGCCGAAAGAACTGAAAGGCTTCTGTCGCGTCGACCTTGCTCCCGGCGAAACCAAGCACGTCTCGGTTCCGCTCAACCCGCGCGCCTTTACTTTCTACGACGTCACAGCAAAGCACTGGCACGCGGATGCGGGCAAGTACACCGTAGAGGTGGGTCGCTCTTCCGAAGAAGTTCCTCTGCACGCAGACATCACACTGTCCCGCGCCTACGATGTTGAGAATGACAAATAGTGAACTTACCGAAATCCAGACGGTCGGAATCGAAAAGAACCTGCTGGAGACGATCCAAATGCACCGGGGCGATACCAGCTATTCATGCGAATAGTTCCAGGACAAGCTCCCTGTTGGAACACGGCTGGACATCTGCACAACGATCGAGGTGACGACGCTGCAAGCAGACACGCATGACCTCGGTGCGGGTGGCCAGGCAATCGGTGGGGGGCCAGTCTGGGTACAATAATGGGGCCGAGATCTGAATTCGAAACGCGCGTCGCCGCTGTATTCTCTGCGATACCAATCGAGGAAAGCCATGGCCGCCGATATGCTATAAAGCGAATTTCCTTCCGCCGAAGTCGTGCGCTTCCAGGCGCGAGGAGGTGTAAGATCTCTGCCTAAACCGCAGCTGTCGAATCGCATGAGATGCCGTTGGCAGATGTTTGACGCTGGATGGTCAAATTTTGGCAAGATGGTGCGCCCTATTTGCATTGTGTTGCTGGCTTTGCTTCTAGAAGGGTGTACCAGACCGTCGATTCATGAACCAGTTACGTTAACTCTTCTGGAGGAGTGGTCGAACAAGAGGTTCGGCGAGGCGCGACGACAGGAGTTGCAGGAATTCACTCGGGAAACAGGAATCCGAGTCAGTCTCCTTCCGTCTCCAGAGTCCTCGCGGCAAAAGTTGGTTTTGTGGAAAGACTTACTCGGGACGGGCGCCTCTGGTCCTGACGTTTACGGCATCGACGTGATCTGGCCACGGATGCTAAGCGAATATTTCATCGATCTCAAGCCATATTTCGCCAACGAAATCCCTCTGCAATTTCAGGGGTTAGCCGAGAGTTACACCGTGGATAACAAGCTGGTGGCTATGGCATATCGTGCCGACATCGGCCTTCTGTTTTATCGCACCGACCTTTTGCGACAGTATGGATATCGGGAGCCACCGAGGACATGGGATGAGCTGGAGATTATGGCGGCTCGAATACAGGCTGGCGAACGCGCCAAAGGTAGGAAACAATTTTGGGGCTTTGTGTGGCAAGGGGCAGCTGACGAGGAATTGACCTGCAACGCGCTGGAATGGCAGGCATCTGAGGGCGGCGGGCGGATCGTTGAGGAGGACCAGGCGATCAGCGTGAAAAATCCGCAGGCGATCAGGGCGTGGCAAAGGGCGGCGCGCTGGGTTGGCTCCATCTCACCCCCAAGTGTAGTCGGATATAGAGAGTGGGATTCGCTAAACGTTTGGATCGCAGGCGACGCGGCATTCATGCGGAATTGGCCGTCAGCCTACGTCGACAGCCAGGCGGCGGGGTCGGCAATCCGAAATAACTTCGATATGGCCCTGCTGCCCGGTGGTAAGGCAAGCCAAGTGGGTACCTTGGGAGGCTGGGGATTGGCGGTTTCACGATTCTCGGCTCATCCCCATGAAGCCTTAGAGTTGGTCCGGTATCTCACACGTAGAGACGTGCAGGTGAAGCGGTCTCGCGTGCTTTCGCAGCCACCCACTCTGCCAGAACTCTACAATCTGCCTGAGGTACTTGAACTAAATCCCCGTTTTGACATTTTGAGTCAAGCGTTCCGGACCGGCATTGTTTTGCGTCCTTCGAACGTCACTGGCGAAAAATACAAGGACGTGACCGACGCTTACATCCAGGCAGTGCACTCCGTGCTGACTGGCGACAAGAGTGCGCCGGAAGCTGCCGCAGCCCTCGAGAATGAATTGGTTCGTGTCACCGGTTTCAAGACGGGACCGCCCCTAGGGAAATCAGCACACCCTGAGTAAAATTTTAAGCCGGTCCAATAACCTCTCCCCGACCAGCCTCAGCTTTTCGCACAAACGGTGGGAGGCATGGCGCGACTTCGAGGCCAGCACGAGCTCGATAGGAACAACCGATGGAGTTTCATACCGCAACACGATTAAGCCGTTGGGTCAAAAGCGCTGAAGCGAAAACTCTTCATGCCGGTCGGCTCCATATCGGCACCCGTTTGATGCTCGGATTCGTGTTCATAATCCTGTCTATGTCAGCCGCGGATGCCATTATCCTTTGGCAGTTCCGAGAGATCCGTACTCAGGCAGGGCGCCTGAACAATATCGACCAGAAGCTAGTTGCGGTTTTACGAGTGCACACCAGTATGTTAGCGTTCCATGATCAGCTCGATGAGTTCGCCGACGCCGAAGATGCCGATCGATTGGTGAAAGAAGCGGGACCCCTTCGTACCGCCGTTCTAGAGGACATCCGTCGGGCAACGAGCACCCTCGGTCTCGCGCCTTTCGACTCCCCGCGAGATCCGACTATCCTGCCTACCCTTCGTGTCATTCAGAGCGCGCTGCCATCGGAGCTTGAGGCCATCACCACACTCGCCACGTCCGGCGACTGGCGAGCTGTACACCTGCGCCTGGCACACGAAGTACGGCCGCTGGAATCGCTGACCGCGGAGCTTGTCGAGAAAGTCGACCGCGAGGTCGGCGAACAGCAGGCCCAAACCGTGCTAAACATTAGGCGCGTGCAACATCTTGTTTTTGTGATTGTGCCGCTGACCGCCCTCTTCACGTTGCTGGTCGCCGCTAGCCTCGGCCTAACCATTACCCGTAGCATCACCAAGCCGCTGGCGCGATTGGTGGAAGGCTCCGAGGCATTGGCGCGAGGCGAGTTTCAGCATCAAGTGTCTGTCACCGGGAAAGATGAACTCGCTCACCTCGCGCAGGTCTTCAATGACACCGCTCGGCGCCTGCGCGATCTCTACGCGACTTTGCAGAGCAGCGAAGATCGCCTCCGCCTGGTTATCGATACGATTCCCGCCTACGCCTGGAGCGCTCGTCCGGACGGCTCCGTTGATTTCGTCAATCAGCGTGTCCTGGAATTTACGGGTCGTTCGATGGACAGAGTACTGGGCTGGGATTGGGGCTCTGTAGTACATCCTGATGATCTCGCCAGGTTCGTCGACGAGTGGCGCGCCGCCCTGGCCGGTGGGCAATCGATGGAAATTGAAGTGCGGCTTCGGCGGGCGGACGGGAAATATCGCTGGTCGTTGACCCGGAGCGTGCCCATGCGAGATGACGGGAGCAACATCGTTAAATGGTATGGAACCGCTATCGACATCGAGGAACGCCGCCAAGCCGAGGATGCCCTTCGGCGAAGTGAGGCCTACCAAGCCGAAGCGCAGCGATTAAGTCACACGGGTAGCTTCGGCTGGACACCTTCCGCCGCCGCGATCATCTGGTCAGAGGAAACTTTTCGAATCTTCCAATACGAGCGAACGACGAAACCGAGCGTAGAACTTATTCTCCTACGGGTTCATCCGGAGGACGTAGCGCTCGTGAAGCAGACCATCGAACAGGCGTCGCAGGACAGGAAAGATTTTGAACATGAATATCGCTTGTCGACGCCGGATGGTTCCGTCAAGCATATCCAGGTTGTGGCTCGTGCCTTAGGCGATGAAGCGGACGGCGTAGAGTTCGTAGGAGCGGTGATGGACGTCACCGAGCGCAAGCTAGCTGAGCAGAAATTCCGCGGGCTTTTGGAATCCGCTCCGGATGCAGTGATCGTCATGAATCGGCAGGGCAAGATCGTGCTGGTCAATGCTCAAGTCGAGAGGATGTTTGGATATCAGCGAGACGACCTCCTGGGGCAAGAGGTTGAGATTTTGGTGCCGGAACGATTTAGGGGACTACACCCCCGGTACCGGAAGGAGTTCTTTGCACAGCCTCGGGTGCGGCCGATGGGGGAAGGTCTGCAGCTGTACGGGCTGCGGAAAGACGGAACGGAATTTCCTGTAGAAATCAGTCTCAGTCCGCTGGAATCGGAAGAGGGCACGCTGGTCTCCGGTGCCATCCGCGATGTCACGGAACGCAAGCAGACCGAAGAGGCTTTGCGTCAGACTCAGGCGGATCTCGCACGCGTCAACCGGGTGAGCAGCCTGGGAGAGCTGACTGCCTCGTTAGCGCACGAAGTCAAGCAACCGATTGCGGCAGCCGTCACCGACGCCAATACTTGCTTGCGCTGGCTAAACCGCGATCAACCCGATTTGGAGGAAGCGCGCGCGGCTGCGTCAAGAATCGTAAAAGACGGAAAGCGGGCGAGTGAGATCATCAACCGAGTCCGCCTGCTCTTCCAAAAGGATACTCCGCAGCGGGAATTGGTCGATCCAAACATGATTATACTAGAGATGATACTTCTCCTACACAGCGAGGCGACTCGATTTGCCGTTCTCGTTCGGACGGAACTCGCTGCGGACCTCCCTCAGGTCATGGGAGATCGCGTGCAACTGCAGCAGGTGCTGATGAACCTGATGACGAACAGCATCGACGCGATGAGAGATGTGGAAGGGACGCGTGAGGTTACCATCCGTTCACAGAGCGGTGAGAATGGTCAGGTGCTGATCTCGGTCAGCGATACCGGCGCTGGTCTGCCAGCGCAGCAGGCGGACCAGATCTTTAACGCGTTCTTTACCACCAAGCCTCACGGCACGGGCATGGGACTGCGGATCAGCCGCTCGATCGTCGAATCGCACGGAGGCCGCTTGTGGGCTTCTGAAAATTCTCCGCGCGGCGCAACTTTTCAGTTCACCCTGCCCACCGCCACGGTCGCGGCGCGCACATAGCCTCGCGCGTTGCGTCTCCTCCAACGTGGATAAGCTATGGCACACGGCCTCTTGCTGTAAACTGGTTTGGCCGGCGCGGGGTGAACGATCGTCGGCAGTGGGTCGTTAGAAAGATCAAGCTTAGACTTCAGCTTCACTGTCTGGGCGTGCTTGCTGTAACCGAAAAAAGACGTAGCTACGTTTTTCAATCCCCTGATGGCGCCCACGACGGGTTAATTTAACCGTTCTCAGCTTCCCAAGCTGGCCCAAATCAATAGGGAAGTCACAAGTGCGATGGCCTCTACTTAAGCGGCAGCACGAGCACCTCTGGTGTGTTACAAGCCCCGCAACCATCTCAAGAGCTCGGTCCGGGGACGGGCTCACTCAACGAAATGAAATCTTTTAGACGATGCGTACAATTTACGGACAATTGAGGAGCGTGGGATCGAGTGACGATGCCCTTAAGCGACGCACACGAAAGACTTGAGATTTCCCGCCTCCAAGGCTTCGCACCAGATGGTTAAAAAAGCTGGTGATGAGGGCCCCTGCCTAGCGAGCAGGGGCTCTGCCACCAGCGATCGTCAGTTCAAATCAAGCGTTTGCAACCAAAGTTTCTTCTCTTTCAATAGCTTCGGCAAACGCCGCAACGATCCGAATTTGTATCGCAGGGATGCTCGAGAAGGTCGCGTCTAACGATTCGGCCTAGATGTCTCGGTGGGAGTGGCACGTGGGTCGTTTCGGGGTTGCGACTCATTCGTCCAGAATCGATGCCAAGCGCGGAGATGACTTCCTACAAGCGGCCCGGAACGGTTTCCGGATGGGCCGCACCCGCAAGAACCTGCTCCATCTCTTTAGAAGCCTCGAATTCGTAGCGCCCTTTGAGGATTGCCTTGATGTTTCGATCGATTTTGAACTTCGCGTTGACACGTGGGAGAGCACTCCAGGCCACTTCAATCTCTAAGGACAACGCGAACGCGGAGCCTTTAGAACGGAGTCACCTCGGAAGCGTCGGCAGCGTCAGTGGCGCTGCCGACGTTGCGGCCTCGCACCCGGCCATGGGTGTGGTGGTTAATAACGAAAATATTCGTGTCATTGCTAACGCGAACTATTTCGCATATAATGGCTTTCGAGGATCAAAAGCTATGTCCGATGTACTGGTCTGTGCGGAGCCTGAAGCTCGCGAAGAAGCGACTGAGTTTGTTTCGAAGCTGGGAGCACGCCCGCGGGTGTGGTCGAGACGATTTCTCATGAAGCGGAGCGAAAAGGAAAAGGTCAAGGGCGTCTTCGTATATGTCGCTGAGGGAGCTGGCGATCTCGGGATGCTAAAGAGCTGCCTCAAACAAGTGCCTAAGCAGAGCTCTTGGCACGTGGTGGTGTTTTCACATCCGTCCAGTGACCACCAAACCGCCGAGCTTGGGAAAATCGTGGGTGAATTTCGCCCGCGTAGAACGCACATCTGTTTTGACTTCAAGGAAGTCAAAAAGATATTCCACGTCGAAATGCGCATCACGTTCGGCCGGAAAAAGGAAGACACGAACGAAAGCCTGACTGCTCTTCGAGAAGACCTAGACCTTACGCAAGTGGATGTTGCGGCGGCGCTCGACGTGACTCCGCGAACTGTGCAGAACTGGGAGAGCCACGGACTTGCGTCACAGCGGAAATATCGGGACTTGAAAGAGCTGCGCGGGCTTGTCCTTAGATATGTTCAGACTGACGAGATCGCTAAATGGATGGACACGCCGAACGATGCTTTCCAGAAGCGCACACCGCGTGAGTTGATTCGTGAGGGCAAGACGCGGGATTTGGTTCTTGAGTTTGAACGGTTTCAGACTGGCGAACCCTTGTGAAGCTACCGCACGGCTGGCAAGCAGCGCTTGACCGACGGTTTGTATCTGTCGTGCCCTTCGACGATTCCTGCTTTCGATCCGTTGCACTTGAGTATGCCCATCCAGACAAGGTTGTGAGCGGTGAGGGCTGTCGGTTAAAGGGTGGGCGTTTTGCCGCAAAAGGGACGCGAGCGGTGTATGGGTCACTCGATGACGAAACGGCCACGCGCGAGGTGACGGCACGGAAAGCCCGTCTGGGCGGAGCCGGCATAATCTCACTGTAGGACTATCCGCGTGTAACCTACGTCATCTCAATCCAAGCGAAGAAGTGCTTGGATTTTCGGAATGTCGGGACTGACGCCGTACGGAAGGATCTTCTTGCGGCCGTAAGCGATCCGGACGATCTCAGAGCGTCGCAGGAAATGGGCGCGTATCTCGTCGGCAAGGGAATCGACGCGATCATCTTTCCCTCCGTGACGGGCAGCGACGCAAACATCGTCGTTTTCCTCGATGCAGAACTGTCTCCCAAGGTTACAATTCACAATCGGAAGGAAATTCTCGACATGCTCAAGAGGTTGGGCAGCTGACGAATCCGTATTCAGTGGCGAGGGGCGATTTTCTACCCATTCGCACAAGCCAGCTTGGCACGACTCCCGCCAGCAAGGAGGTCGTGCGTTTCCATAATTTGAGCATGTGACAAACACATGCGCCAGGCTACGCTCCCTCGAAGCGGACTTCCGGCCCGGAATCGTTTCCGGATGCGCCGTGACACGGCCGGAACCTAGAGCAGTTCGGGATTTAGCGTACGACAAGACATGAACCGCGGAGATTGGAGCCTAGGGCACCCAAACATCTCGTGATCACAAACTCAGAACTCTAGGCGCAGTTGGAACGCGATCATGCGTGGCGTGCTATCACCGCCCAAGCCCACGCCGAGTAGGCCGGTCGGCGGGGAGGTCGTGTACGTAAGCGCTCCAAACCCTGTCTGCGTGGTAGGCTTTCCCGGAATGCCGGCAAGCACCATGCTCGGAAGAGCAAAATTCGGATGATTGAAGACGTTGAAGAACTGTGTGTCGAACCGCAGTTTCACACCCTCGGTCAAGGAAAACGATTTTGTAAGGTAAAAGTCACTCCACGCAAAATTGGGGCCACGTAGCGCGTTACGCTCGAGATTCCCGAATTGGCAGTTCGGGGGGCTGTCACCTCCCAAGCATGCCCCCGTACTCGGATCAACGGTCGAGACAAAGGCATCGGGATTGAGCCATTGAACTGTGCCCGGTTGTGTGACGCCTGGAATGGCATGGTGCTCGTAGAGCGGTACACGTGGAACGACGCTTGCGAATTGGGGTCCAGTGCCGTTCACGATGCCATTTCCATTTGCCGAATAAGGCGTGCTTAGGACGGAAAACGGAATCCCGCTATGCCAAAACACGGTTCCCGACACCTGCCAGCCGTTTAGTGCATAGCCAAGAAGCCGGTTTTGGACCTTGACCGGCAATTGATAGACATATTGCACATTGAGATTGCTCCGGACGTCGTAGTCGCAAGGACCGTAGTCGCGCGCCAGATCTCCCGGGAGGGGCGAGAGGATTCCTCCCGCGGAGAACTGTAGGAATCCGCCGTTCGAGACGGTGTCCATGCAACGGCTCCAGGTGTAGTTAATTTGTCCCATGAGGCCGTGACCCATGCGCTTCATGGCGGACATCTGCAAGCCGTTATAATTGCTGTTAGCACCGGTGGAAAATTGTGTCACTGCGCCAAATCTCGGATCGGTGGATTGCGCGTAGGGAAACGGTGCAAAGCACCCCTCGCAGACCGTTTGATCGCCGTTCACTTGCGTCAGATAAGGCTGGTTTACCGCGCGCGTGCCCACGTATTGCGCGTGGATGCTTCCCGTGGCCCCCAATTGATGTTCGAGGCCAAGACTCCACTCCATAAAGTAAGGCGCATGGAGTTCCCCGTTGGGCACGGCCGTCATGGCGGCCGGAGGAAGGCAAGTCGCAGTGTTCGCTTGTGCGGACGCACAGGAAAGCTGGCCCTGCGGAAATCCTATGCTAAAGATCTTATTGGCGGCCACGACTGCGTCAATCGCACTGCCAGGAACTCCCGGCGCGATTGCGGTGCCGCCGACAGTCCCGAGCAGTCCACCCTGGAAAGATTTGACGTAGGGTGGATTGAAACCAACCGTGTCGGCGATGCTGCCGGGCAAAATGTCACTGAAAACGCCGAAACCGGCGCGCAGCACCGACTTGGACTCAAACTGCCACGCGATTGCCGTCCTGGGTTGCAGGATCGCGATCGGCGTCGAGGAGAACACGTTGCCGAGACCGCTTTGTATGGCCGCGTTCAAAGGTTGATTCACATCATGCGGGATGGAATCAAAAGCGCCGCCCAGACGGGCGATACGCCGATGCGGATTTAGCGGATTGGAGTTTAGCGTGTCCCGTGCTCCGAAAGTCCAGGTCAGCTTCTTCGTCACTTTCCATGTGTCTTGCGCATACAGGTCTAGGTTCAAGAAGTTAAAAGGTTGATTTGCCGACGTGGGGAAAGTCTGCGTGGCCGTGGATGCAACTCCATAGATGTATTGCGGCAGGGTCGTATACGTGACGGCCGGGACCGATCCTTCCCCAAAGTCATAGTCATTCAAGCGGAGGATTCGCGTATTGCTTCCGAACCGTAGTTCATGCGTTCCAATGCTCCATGCAAGGTTGTCATTGATAAAAAACCGGGATGCCCGTCTACCCTGGACCCAGGTGTTGTCCAATCCGCCGACCGTTGTGAAAGGAGCATTCGCACCGCTGCCCTGCAAAACAATCGGGAACGCGGCGAGCGTTTTCTGAAAATCACTGGGCCCGAATAGGCTCTCGTACCACGAGAACGCCGGATTGAAATAATTCACGAGATTCTGCGAAAAGACATGCGTGTATCCCGCCGCAAACGAGTACAGGGGCTGGGGGGAAAGAGCATCGAACAATGGGTTGATGGGATCGGTGTAGGCAGCCTGGAGCCCGGTGTCCGCCTGAAAGCGAAACCACGTGGTGTTTTTTTCGTCAATGTTGTAATCGATGCGAGCTGTCTGGACCTGTTCATGATCATCACTCGAATGCGAGACGCTCTGGCGATTCGCGCATCCGTTTCCATCATTCGCAACGGTGGGCGAAGCTCCACCGACATCGAACGGGCAGCCGAGAACCGCGAGCGGCGTTCCGTTCGTATGACCGTAGAGCGAAAACATCTTTTGATAGAACGGCACCGACTGCGGGGATGGCTGATAGATCGACCCCGTGACGGCATCGGTTCCACCCAATGGGAGTTGCTGCAAAACGTAATTTTGCAATGCCGAAGTCGGAACGGTCGCGGCTGTCACAATCGGAAGCGCAATCCGAACCCATTCGCTATCGAAAAAGAAGAACAACTTTTTGCGAACAATCGGGCCTCCAACGCTTCCCCCGAAGTGGTTGACCGTTGACCGCGGCTTATGATTCCCCGGTGTCGCATCTGTAAAATAGTCTGCTGCGTTCAATAGCGAGCCGTTCCAGAGCTCGTAAAGATTTCCGTGAAACTGGTTCGAGCCTGACTTTGTAACGTAGTTGACTTGCGACGCTCCGTACCGTCCCTGGTCCACCGCATAGGAAAGTGTGTTCACAGTCACTTCCGATATCGAGTTCAATCCGAGGACGAGGTTCGTGGAGAGTCCGCTGTTCAGATTCGTCAGCGGGTCATTCGTTTCCAAGCCGTCCACGATATAGCCGTTTGAGAGAGCGGGCAGTCCATTGAACTCGACGTTGCCGTACCCGTTCGTTCCACCGACGAAGTCATTGCCGCCGCCTGCCGTGTTGACCAGCGCGCCTGGGGCAAACTGAAGAGGGTAAGTTAAATCACCGCCTGGATTGGGAAGGTTCTCCAGCGCTGGCGCATTCAGGTTCGTGGACGTGTTTGGATTTTCTGGGTTGATGAGAGGGGCTGCACTGCTTACCTCAACGGTCTGATTTGATTGAGCCACTTTCAGCGTGAAATTGACCGTCTGCTTTTGTCCCAGACCCGAAACCACATTGTCATTCTGCTGCGAATCAAAGCCTTCTGCTTCCACCTTGACCACATAGGTGCCGGGTTTTAGCTGTGGAAAATTGAACCGGCCCTCATCGTCGGTCTTGGCGCTCCGCTGGATGCCGGTCGCCCGATCCGTGATGGCGACCGTAGCGCCCGCAATGGCCGCACTGCTTGCATCCGTCACCTGGCCAACAATCGCACTGGTGGTCTCTCCCTGTGCCAAGGTCTCTGCTGGAAACAGAAAGAGGCAAAAGGCTGCACATGTCAGTCCGCAATTCGTGATTCGTGCCATGGTTCGTGTCTCGAATTTCACGTTCCGGAGGTCACAGCAACCGTAAGAATTCTAGGTCTTCCTGCATCCATTCGAATTCACCGGCAGCGAAGAATGATATTAACCATAGTTAAGTACAAAAGTAAACGTCAATAAATATGCAAGCGTGGATTCTTGGCGGATGGTCGGCAATTCGGAGACGATCCAGAAACCAGGTTCGAGGAAATCTCGCGTACCGGTGGGTCGCGGGCGGCCGCGCTTCCTCGAACCGGACTTCTGGCCCGGTTCGTCAAAGGGCTTCCCGCCACGTGACTGGTTCACGACAAACGTCGAGGTTGACCTTCGAATTATGGTAAGCGTACTTAGTAAAAATACTTGAGGGGTTAATCGCAGCGCAGCGCGATCATGGGGTCCACTTTCATTGCTTTTCGCGCAGGCACATAGCAAGCCAGGAGTGCGACGGCAACCAGCAGTAAGGATGCGCCGGCAAATGCAAATGGATCTGTCGGCTGTACTCCATAGAGGAAGTTCATCATCAAACGAGTCGTCGTGAACGCTCCGATGAGGCCGATTGCAATCCCAGCGCACACAAGGCGGCTGCCCTGTTTGAGGACCATGACAAAAATCTGTTCTCGCCTCGCGCCGAGTGCGATACGAACACCGATCTCCGGCGTGCGTTGCATCACCGAGTAGCTGATGACGCCATACATGCCGATCGCGGCCAAAATAACCGCCACCGCTCCAAACGCGCCGAGCAGCAACATTGCGAAGCGATCGGCCGTCATCGAGGTATCCACAAGCGTGGCGAGCGTCGCATAGTTCGCGATCGGCAGGTCCGGATCAACCGCATTGACCGCTTTCCGCACCCCGGCCGTGATGGTAGCCGGATCGCCGTTGGCACGCACCGCGTACTGCATCGCCTGCATGTTTGGGTACCTCCAGCGCAAACGGTTTCATTTACCCGGCGTGGAAGACGCATGTTGTCTTATGTCTTGCTTCTTCCGAACCACCTAGACAAATATGTATTTAGAGCGGCGTGTAATATAACCATGAATCCTATTACATACATAAATGTATGTTTCCAGCAAAACTGTGAGTATAATACGTGTAGGTAGTTCATAAAGATAAGTGAATTTAGCTGAACAACTGGACACCTTGCGCGGAAGGGGCTTCTCTGAGGAGCAAGCCCGGGTCGTTGCTCTCATGAGAGAGGCCGCGACCGTCGTGTTCCAACAGTGACCAGAATCCTTCATTCTCTACGGAGGAGCGAACCTAGTGCTGTTCCAAGACAGTGTACGGCATTCGGCAGACTTGGATTTGCATTTGCGGGGGGATCTGCCTCCTGGCGAGCAATTGGCAGACGTCCTAAGCCAAGGACTAGAACCGTTGGCGAAACTACTCGAACAACATCCTTTAGTAGTGCACGTGTTTCGATCCGATCAGGACCTTCTTAAAATTGGCGTATCCTCTCCACAAGGCGGAGTCTTATTTACGATCGACCTGAACCGCATGGGATCCCTGATTCAATCCGGAATCGACGAGCAAGTAATGGAGGGGCTGGGAACACCCGACATGGCAAATGTCAAATTTGTATCGAGAGACCACCTCCTGCTCCAAAAGGCGGAAGCGTTCTTGCTGAGGAGGGTTGTAAAAGCCAGAGACGCATATGACATCCGATTTCTCCTTGATCGAGGCGCGACACTCAACGGTCATCTACACGATCATCTGGCGGATCTCCTTTTAGGGAGTATCGATCAAGAACAAATTGCCGAGCGCATTGCAAGCGTTACGGACGACCTTTGTCGGGTCGAACTAAAAGGATTTTTGCCGAACGACAGATACGACGCGCTCGAAAAGGCAAACTTTCAATCCCGGAAAGACGGTTTGTCGCAGCTATTCGGAGAGTGGCTATGAAAACTCACGTAGATTGGGCCTCTCTGTTGGCTTCCGAAGCCAAGACTCAGTCCGTCATCCGTGCCGATGAGATCGCGAAGAAACACAGGCTCGCCTACAGTTCGGTCATCGCGGCACTCGTGCGTCAAGACCGCAGAGGGTTAACAGAACACGTCTTTCGGAATGTTTATCTTAATAAGCTTGCCGTAGGATACAGCTCAAGAGACTTTGTCAGCGCCGTCGACGCGCATTCGTACATCTCCCTTGATTCGGCACTGCTCGAATGGGGCGTTTCCAATCAGAGCCCAATCGGCTTGACGTGCGTGACAACCTCCAAACGACGTACGATCCGAACCGCTTCGATCGTGATCGAATTTAGAACGATCAGTAAAGATCTCTTCTGGGGCTTTGTGGAGCGAAAAAGTCGCTATGGCAATTACAAGATCGCTGAACCCGAAAAGGCCCTATTGGACTGGGTCTATCTTGGACTGAAAGGTGATGTTCCGCCGCACCTGGACGAACTTCAGTTCGAGCGGCTGAACATTCCCAAGCTGCTCGAGATCGGAAAACAGTTTCCGCGGTCGGTGCTCGAGACCATCCTTCCAACCGTGCTTGAAAAATGCATTCCGAGTCAATCTGTTCTACAGAAGGTCTAGACGGTTGGGCATGGGCACCACGCGGTAAGCAGTAGCGAAAGACGGTGCCTGGGATACGAAGCACTTCAATGGCGTGGTTTGGCACCTGTCTTGGAGCCTTAAGCGCACTCACGCCTGGCATTATGGATAAGAACCAATGCCGAAAGGACCTCCTCGGCCAGCTGGCACGCTGCGTGCATAACCGCAAGATTCGCTTTCCAAAATATCTGTGACACCGGCCGTTCCTTCGCGCGCGAAAACTCTGCAAGCACTTCCGCCAGCTTCTGATCTTTGAGGTGCACTCCCCTTCCTTCCTTTTGTCCAAACGGCACAAACAATCGAATCTTCTCTGCGCGGACATCTGATGTCGATAAATCGATCTCCACTGTCGAGTCGAATGGCAACCCATGATGAAATGCGTGACTTCTTGCCTGAGATACGATGGATTTGTACTCCTCTAGTTTCTCCTTGCGCCCGAGCGCGGGCCATGGCAAGGAGGCGAACGCTTGATGCAGTGTCCATTGCTCCAGGAGGGTATCGGCCGGGGCCAGATTAATGGTAACCACGTGGCCGGAGGGAAAATCAAAACCGCAATTGCGCAGAGCCGCACGGATGCGTTCGCGGCTTTCCTTCACGGCGATATCCGGCAGGCCGACTACGGTGAAGTGGCCCTCGAAGCCGGGGACGACATCAACTTCAACTTCGACCAGATAGGCGTCTATGCCGAACACGGCTGCGCTGAATGTCTTAAAAAGCATCCCAAGACGCCTTAGGGAGCGAAATTCCAGAGGAAGGGGTCCTCTACTGTGCTGTTGTAGAGAGCGTATCTTAAAACGTACCGTGATGCTAGGAATACTGCGCGGTGCGGGGATTTAAAACTAGGAACTTAGGTTTTCGGGCTCCGACGTGCCTACGGAAGCGGCTATGTGCTGTTGGGGGGCGCGGCGCATGGCTTCGACGAAACCGCGCACGATTTTGGGATCGAATTGGTTTGCGGCGCAGCGCTCAAGTTCGGAGAAGGCTTCTTCCGGGTTGCGGGCCTTCTTGTAGGTGCGCTCGGAAGTAATCGTGTCGTAGGCGTCGGCAATAGCGATGACGCGCGCGCCGAGGGGAATCTGATCGGCGCTGAGGCGATCTGGGTAGCCCGTGCCGTCATAAAATTCGTGATGGTGGCGCACCATTTCGCGGATGCGATTCATGGCGGCGAGGGGCTCAAGAATTTTCGCGCCCAGCTCGGTATGGGTCTTCATCGTGGTCCATTCGGTCGCGTCGAGCGGCCCGGACTTATTCAGAATGGTTTCGGGAATGCCGACTTTGCCGATGTCGTGCAGCAAGCCCGCCAGGCGTATTTCCTCGACTTCGGCTTGATTCATGCGCAGCGCCTGCGCGATCATCACGGAATACGCGGAAACTTTTTGCGAATGGCCTTGTGTGTAGCGGTCTTTCGCGTCAATCGCAAGCGCTAGCGATGTGACGGTGTCTACTACGGCTGACGGAACGGGATCGTCCGCATCGCCGTCGCCATGTTCAATCAGCGAACGCGTGAACTGCTCCAGGCGGCGGTAAATTTCGTCGAAGGCGTCGGGACCGGTGGAGAACTGGCGCTTGAGCGTCACGCCCAGATAGGCTTCCAGGACGTCTTTCTTCCAGCGCTTGGTGTCGTTGGGGTCGCCTTGCTCCGCGCTGGAGACGGAATTTCCGCCCTGATGTTTTGATAGGTACATGGACGAATCCGCGACCTGAATCAGTTCTTGCGGAGTAGAGCCATGCAGCGGGAAACCGGCGATGCCGAAACTCGCCGTAATATTCTTATCGCGCAGCAGCGGATCGGCGGCAACCCAGCCGCGCAGCTTGCTGGCGAGTTGAATGGCCTGCTCGACGCTGGTTTCCGGCATGAGGATGACGAATTCGTCTCCGCCATAACGCGCAACGACATCGGAGCGGCGGCAATTCTGTTCGAGGATGTGGCCGACGCGTTGCAACACGACGTCGCCTTCAAGGTGGCCGTAGAAATCGTTCACGAATTTGAAGCGATCGAGATCCATCAGGACGAGAGCGAAGGGGCGATTCGCGCGCGTGGAGCGCTTCCATTCGGAAGAAAGCGCCTCCATCAGGAAACGGTGCGTTTTAACACCCGTGAGCCCGTCGGTAATGGCCTGTTCCTGCGCCTTCTGGAAGGTCACGGCATTGTGCAGAGCGCCGGCAAATAAATCGGCGAGGGTGCGCAGCAAACGAATCTCTTCATCCGCGAATTCGCAAGGCTTGGAGGATTCGACGTACAACACGCCAAGTAAACTTTCCGCGTAGGTCACGGGCAGAGCGATCGCCGATGCGGTTCCGGAGAGGATCGGGCTCGGCGATTCCGGGGTGACGGTGGTGACCGCGGCGATCTGGCCGGAGCGCGCTACCTGGCCTACCAGACCTTCTCCCAGAAGAATGCGGCGACCCAATGCGTCACGCCGCGCGCCGGCTTCCGCCTGAATCTCCAGCTCTTTCGAAGAGTAATCGAGAATGGCGATGCCGATGTGATCGTAGGTGAGCGCGTTTTCGATCTCCGCAGCGATCTTGGCGAGCATTTCCTCCGGATTCAGCGTGGTGATGGCGTGGCTGGAGACATTGTTGATCAGCATCAACTGCTTCGATTTTTTCTGCTCTTCGGAGAAGAGGCGGGCGTTTTCGATGGCCACCGCAGCTTCGCTGGCGAGTACGCGCAGCAACTCGACGTGGCCTTCGTCGAAAGCGCGTTCCTGCGCGCTGTGCACGGCCATCACGCCGACAGCCTGGTCATATAAGATGAGCGGCACGGCGCACATCGAGCCGGTCTGTTGGTTCGGCTCAAATCCCATGCGCGCGGTTTCTTCAGCGAACTGCTCACGGATCAACAGCGGCTGAGCCGTCCGAATGACGAATTCCGCAAGATGATTGCCCGTCGGCCGCGTTCGTTTGTGCTGGCGCGCGCCCTCGATAACTTCGATTTCAAAGCGAATCTGCTCCTTCTTGCGATCGTAGTACGCGATGAAGAGGCTGTTGACGTCCAGAAGCCGCTGCATTTCGGAATAGATGCGCTCGAAGAGCGCGTCGGGCTCGAGCGTGGAGCTCAACGCGCGGCCGATTTCGTTCAAAATATGCAGCTCTTCGCTACGCCGCGCGGTCTGCTGGATCAGATAGCTATTTTCGACGGCCATGCCGATCTGGTGGCCCAATGCGAGCAGCAGACGCAATTCCGGCGGCGCGAAATTGCGATTGTCCGGCGTGCCCAGCAGCAACATTCCGAAGACGCGATCTTTAGCCTGCAGGCTGATGCCCACCATGGTGCGCAGACCTTGCGCGAGCAGCATCTTGCGAATGTGGCGGAACGGTTCTTCTTTTTCCAGCGCCACCCAGTTGGAATCGCGCGCCAGATCGCGCAGCACGACGAGTCCGCCGAGGCGTGCGACAAGCCTGACGGCGTAATCGTCCAGATTGCTCTCTTGCACGGACGTGCAGAACGAATCGTCCAGGCCGGTGACGACGACGGATGCAGGACCGTTTTCATCGCCATAATGCAAGATGAGAGCACCCGCCGGGATGCGCACAACATTGAGCACGCGATCCAAAGCCTGCGCGAGCATTTTCTGGATTTCGCCGCCGGCAAAGCTGGAAGTGGCCAGATTCAGATTGGAGAGCGCCAGCATGTTGCGCTCGACGCGGCGACGCTCTTCGTCGTACACCGCCATCAGCATCAGGACGCCGCCGATGATTTCCGCGAGCAAAGCAAACGGCTGGAGGTTGACACCGGCCAGAGGACCGAGGCGCGCCTGGAAGATGAAGAGCAGCCGCAATGCTCCGGTAGCGACGAACGTAGCGGCCAGCAGCTTATCGGCGCGTGATTCCTGTTTGCGGCCCTCCTGCCAGAATATTTGCGCGGTGAGAAAGAAAAGGACAACCACTCCGAAAGCCAGCGGAATCGCAATCCACTCGCGCGGGTAGGCGAACGACCAGACCGCGGCCACCGCGGCCGCCAAAGCCACGCGACGCGCGGAAAGCGTCAGGCGAGTGTACAAGCGCGCCGAACAATAAAATGCGAGCGCGGCAAGCGCCATCACCCATTCGCTGAAGACGCCAATCCATCCAGAAAGGGGTACGGCGCCGGCAAATGCAGAGCGCACGAAGTAGAGCGAAACCAGCAGCCAAGCCGAAGCCCAAACCATCAGGTACGCCTGGCGCTTCTGCTGATACACATAGGCAAAAAACATGCCCAGCAGAAACGCGCCCGCGAAGAGCACGACCGCACTCGTATTGAGATGACTTAACAACTCAAAACTCCGTGATCAGGGCCCAGCAGATTTCTCCTGAGAATAGCAGAAAAATGCCGGGCATTCGGCCGAGTGTCCAGCCAAGTTTCGTGCGGGTCACCTGTACTAATACGTGCCCGAGAAATGACTGAAGCCAACCGAGAAATGTTCGAATACCGGCTAAGAATGCTCATCGCATGGCCTGGGCCCTTCAGCTTGCGGCCTGTGAACACTATGCGATTCGCGGATGCCTGGGTCAACAGTACCCCCGTACCAACCCTTGTTGGATCAGCAATTTGCGCAACACTTCGGAGTGCGAACGGCGGCGGGTTTCTGCGCGTGCGTCCTGGGCACAAGGCCTTTTTTACTGCGGTTTTGCGGATGGATTTCCAGCAGCGGGATCGGCGGCGCCCTTGGGCTTGCCGATGGTGGAGAGAGTTTCGACATTAAATTTTTTGTAATCGGAATAGCGCGTGGTGCCGTCCACTTTAATTCCCTTCACCAGCAGGACGCGCACGTCAATGTGCACCTCCTCGTAAGTCGGGAGCCACACCTCATTGTTGACGTAAGTTTGTTCCAGAATGACGCGCGTGCCCTTCTGCAAATCGGCGACCAAGCCCCCTGCAATTTTCACGTTGTTGACGAAGAAAGCGTCGATACGCACAACGTCCAGGGCTTTTTCGTCAATCCAAATGACGCCGCCGAGCTTCTGGATGACCTTCTCTACCAGAGTGCGCGCTTTGAACTCAGGGTTGGGCTCAAAGTCGAAAACGAGAACATCCTGGCCGCGGAAGCGTTCGCGGCGCGGATTGACGAATTGGCAGGCACGGAGGAATGCGTCAATCGAGACTTCTTCCTCCTCCTCGTCCTTCTGTTCTTGTTTGGCCTTCTGGTCCGGATTTTCTCTCTTGCTCGCGGCTTTTTCCAGTTCGTCAATCTGTTTCAGCACGCGGGCGTTTTCCTTTTTCTGTGCTTCGGCGCTCAGAGGTTGGCCGTTAATTTTCACCAGCGTGGAGACTTCGGTTCCGTCCAGGTAAAAGAACGTGGACTCGCGGACGTCTGGCTTTTTCGGTTTGCCGCTCCCTTCGTAATCAGTCTCTTCTTCGACCTTGGTGCCGGCGTAGTTCTCTTTGATTTTGTCCACGGCTTGCTGGTTGGCGTCAATTTGCTTGAACAAGGCTTTCAAGTCTGGAAGCTGTACCTGCGATTTTCTCGGAAAATCGAAGACGCGTTCGCCGACCGGCTCGTTCACGGCCGCGCGGGTCATATCAATCGCGTAGACATCCGCGCCGCGGTGGAGCTCGATTTTATGCGGCAGTTGAACGCCATTCTCCGGGCGATATTCGTCGTAGAGAATTTCCTGGTTTATCCCGCCCACTAGCCCGGATTCCTTTACGATCAGGTGCGACTGTGTGTCGAAGAAAACTTGCCACTGCACGCCCGAGGGCGTCGCGACCTCGAGCTGGAAAGCATCCTTTCCACGCACTTGCGCGGCGCCGAGGTACGTTATCAACAGCTTGTTCTTCTTCGGATTCAGCAGATGCGAATTGTAATAGCGCGCGGCGGCTTCCAGTTGCAGTCCCTCAGGCCCCACTAGCGTCGAGATTTCTCCGGCGGCGTTCTGATGCCAGGCCGATTTTCCGTTGAACGATTCGATCAAAGTCTGGTCACCGACCACCAGTTCCGAGTAGTAGCGGTTGGGCAACTTCACGTCGAAGGTGTAGGCGCCGGGCTTGCCGCCGTTCTGCGCCGCGACCGTGCCTTCCAGTGAGATTGTCTGGATCCGCGAAAGTGCTCGCGCGCCCCCGGAAGCTTTCACGTATTGATTCAAGATATTAGCTGCATCCTGCGCGTGTGCAGGAGCCGCCAGACCAAGCACGAACAAAGCAACCAGCAAGAGCAGTCTTTGCAGAGGTGTACGCATGATTCTCATCCTTAGATACGCACGTGCGCGAAAAAGGTTCCGAACATTTTTCAGGCTCCCCAAAGCGTACGTTTCGGGGCTGGCTCGATTTTGCCGCGGGCTTCCGATAAGATGGATAGCTCTCATAAGAGGAAGGAATCCGACAAAATGTCAGCCGCACAAAAACCGCGCGTGCGTTTTGCGCCCTCTCCGACAGGCTACTTGCACGTGGGCGGAGCGCGCACCGCTTTGTTCAACTGGCTCTTCGCGAAACACGAAGGCGGAAGGCTGCTGCTGCGCGTGGAAGATACCGACGTCGAGCGCAACAAGCCCGAGCTGGTGGACGGAATACTGGTGGCGCTGAAGTGGCTGGGAATTGAGTGGGACGAAGGCCCTTTCTTCCAGTCCCAGCGCGGCGAAATGTATCGCGCGGCCGCGGAGCGCATTCTGGCGAGCGGCGCAGGTTACGCATGCTACTGCAAGGCCACGGCCTATGCCGGTGGGGATTACTCCACGGCGGAAAACGAAGATCACGAAGGCGAAGGAGACGACGAAGGGCCAAAGACCTTGAAGGCTGTAGCGTGCCCGTGCCGCGATTTTTCGGATGCAGAGCGCGCCACGAAAGAAAAGGAAGGCATCTCGCGGGCGATCCGTTTCAAGACTCCGCGCACGGGCGTCACGAAATTCGAGGACGCCGTGTTCGGGTCGCGCGAAATCCAGAACGCGGACATCGAGGATTTTGTGCTGCTGCGTTCCAGCGGCGTGCCGACCTATCAGCTGAGCGTGGTGGTGGACGACATTGACATGCGCATCACGCACATCATTCGCGGCGCCGATCATTTGTCGAATACGCCGAAGCAGGTGCTGATTTATCACGCGCTCGGCGCAACGCCGCCGATTTTCGCGCATGTGCCGCTGATTCTGGGGCCCGATCGCACGCGGCTTTCGAAGCGCCATGGGGCGACCAGCGTCGGTTCCTATGCGGACGAAGGATTCTTGCCGGAGGCGTTCCGGAATTTTTTGGCGCTACTGGGATGGTCCACAGGCGACGACAGCGAATTCATGCGCACCACCGAACTGATCGAGCGCTTTCAGCTTTCAGGCGTCAGCCGCACGAACGCGATTTTCGATCGCGCAAAACTGGAGTGGTACAACACGCAATACCTGCAGAAGCCCCCGGTCGAGGAGCTGCTGCCTTTTGTGGAAGCGGAATTGCGGCGCGCGGGACTGTGGAAGGACGAATGGGCAACGACGGAGCGCGCCTGGTTCGCACGCGCTGTAGATCTGATTCGCCCGCGCACGCGCCTGCTGACGGATTTCACCGGCTGGGCGCGCGCATTTTTCAGCGATGAATTCGAATTCGAACAGGAAGCGCGCGATAAGTTCTGGAAAGACGAAAAGGTTCCGGCGCTGCTAGCGAAGCTGACCGAAGCGCTCGCGGCGCTGCCCGATTGGAATCATGACGCCTGCGATGCGGCGCTGCGCGCGGTTGCAGCGGCCCAAGGTGTGAAGGCTGGGCTGCTGATCAATGCAACCCGCGTGGCAATTGTAGGTCGTGCGGTCGCGCCCCCGCTTTTCGACACCATGGTTGTGCTGGGCAAAGAACGTGTGATCGCGCGCCTCCGGCGTGCTTTAACGATCCTCGCTTCACGCTCGCTTTGGGAAGTCATCTAAAGAAAATCCCTTCGATAGCACGCTACCGCAAAAGCCCGCAGCGGGTTCGCGGCGCTTACTTCGTGGCGGGAGTTGAGAAAATTTCGGGATGAGCTGCGTGCGTCGCCGTGCCTGCCGCAGCTACGTCCACGCGGACATCTACCGGCACTTTCACAGGGGGCAGGCACGTGGTGTCGTTGCACGCCTGGTAGCGGAGCGTCACGGGAAAAGTTACGGCGCCGATAGGCGCATCGTTATGCGCGACCATGCGGAGTCTCAGAGTTACGCTGCCGGAATATACGTCGAGACCTTTGTCTGGAGAAAATGAGAATTTTTCCACGCGCCCTGCGGGGTAGAGCGTATCGAGAAGCTCGAACCCAGTGGGAAGTTTCGGCGTGAGGGTTGTAGCGATCAGATACTGGTCGGTGGGGTGGTGCGAATTCATATGATAGCCATGCGCGATTTCCACCGCGACGGCGACTTGAAATTCTTTTCCGCGCGGAACAGGCGCGAGCGAAACGAAAGCCCGCGGCTTTACGATGGCCGTGGGATTGGGGACATCTGTTGAGCTCTGGGCGGCGGCAGCTGAGTTTCCGCGCGGCGCAAAATTGCCGACCGCAAGTATTACGAACAACGCGCCATAAACAGCCGTCCCTCTGATTCGCATCGTTTCGTTAAACCTCAATCCGCGTGCCAAGTTTTTCGGTCAGAATGCGGCTCATGACTTGATTCAGCGTCTCGCCGGTTTTTTCCTGCACGAAAGCTTGCGCGGAATCCGACCAGCCCAGTTTGAAGCTGGTGGTCAGCGCGGAAATCCAAATCTGCCGCACGGGCGCGTTCGGGCTGATGACGAAACGCGTTTCGTCCTCATCCTCAAATTCGATTTCGAGCTTGCCGCTGCCGCCTTCCACTTCGAAATCGTTCGCATCGCCGAGTTCCAGCAGGCGATCGCGCAAAGCTTCGAAGGTGGCGTCACATTTTTTTTGGAACTCCTGTTCACTCAACATGGCAATGGCAGGTTACCGCAGTTGCGCGAGCAGGAGCAAGGAATGCGCGCGGCGAGATGTTAGAGCAACGACTGGATTAATTTGTCGAGATCGCTTTCGCTGGCGAGGCCGATATAACGCTTGGCAATTTTGCCTTCCCGAGTGATGACGAACGTTGTTGGCAGGCCGAGCAGCCCGCCGAATTTGTCCGCCAGATCATCGCTTCCCAGCACGATGGGATAATTCATGGTCATGGGATGGCCTTCGACGTCGAACTGGGTTGTCTGTACGTACGGTTCGACCACGCTCTTCCCTTCGTCGTCCATCGCCACGCCCAATAGAGTGAATCCCTTGTCCGCGTATTTTTTCTGGAAATTGATCATCCAGGGGATTTCGGCCTGGCAGGGCTCGCACCAGGTGGCCCAGAAATTCACGATGACCACTTTTCCCTTGAGGCTCGCGAGGGATACGTCCTTGCCTTGCAGATCCTTGAAGGTGGCCTCCGGCGCGTTCGGCAGAGACTTTTGCGTGCTGGCCTCATGCGACTGCGAGGTTGCAAACACGGTAGTACTCGCCGCTTTGGCTCTCAATGCCGAAATAAAGTCTTCCGGTTGAAAAAAGGATAATTTGCCCGAAAGCCGCGTCAGCTGGTTGAAAAAAACCAAACTTCCAATGGCAAGCAGCAGAATCCCACTGCAAACTTCTACGCTATGGAGGTGCCGCCGGAATCGCTGGTAAAACTTGAGAAATCTGCCGATGCCGAGCGCCGTCACCAGAAACGGAATCGCCAGCCCCGCCGAATAACACGCAAGCAGAAAAATTCCCTGTCCGATCGTTTTGCGGATCGCTGCCACCGCTAGCACGCTCGTCAATATGGGCCCGATGCAGGGAGTCCAGCCAAATGCAAACGCGAACCCCATCAGAAATCCGCTTACCGCACCCGGCTGTCCGCCAAGGTGGCGAAAATGGACGTCGCGATTCAGCCACCTCGTCAGCGAAGGTCCCAGCAGAAAAACCAAAGCGAGTGCAATCAGATGGATCGGTTTCAGCCACGCTACAGCATTCCCCGTGCGCAAGCCGAGTGTTCCGGCCACGACGAGAAGCAATACTCCGATCGCGAGGCCCAAGCGGATCGAAATCTTCGCGAGCCATCCGATCAAGTGCAGTCCGAAAAGTATGATCAAAGCCCCGGCGATGGGAGCGAGTAACCCGCGATTGCGCAACAAGAACGACCCGACAGCGCTCGCCGAAGCACCCAAGGTAATGAATACGATCGAGAACCCAGTAATGAAGGCTAGCGCGGATTTGAGCAATCCACCGCGTGGCGCGTTGCCTTCCTTGAGTTGTTCGACTCCCACGCCCGATAGCATCGAAACATATCCGGGCACAAGTGGTAGCACGCAAGGCGACAGGAACGACACCAGACCAGCGAGAAATGCAGCTAGCGCGAATAAGGTCAGTTCCATTGGAGATTGTCCGATTTGACTGAATTCGATGAATGTCTCAAAGACCTCGACTCCTACGGTGCAACGCTCAATTTTCCCACATCCTTTGGACGCGTGCGCGCCGTTTTTCGCGCTTTCGCGCACGCACCGGGAAAACCCTCCAGGTGTCGCTCAATTCCAGCGATTCGCGGCCGGCCAGGCCCTCCACCGCGCGCGCTAAGTATCTGACAAAAAACGACTAAACACCATCGCGGGCATGGCGCGGCAAATGCAATTGCACATGGCAAGGGCCCGACCGCTGGAGCCGGGGGCGACAGATATTTTGCCGCTCGCGGTGGCGGGCCCATAAATTTTTGCGCGCAATTGCGCTGGGAGATGCGCGATGACACCCAATCACGTGACCGCCACGCGAGTCGGCGCGGCATTCGCCGCCGTGGCTCTTTTTACGTTTTTCGGCGACGCGCTCGCCGCGAACATTGCGGCCGTGCTGCTCACCGTCGCGGCGATCGCTTTGGACGGCGTGGATGGTTACCTCGCGCGGACGCGCGGCTTGGCGACTCCGCTCGGCGCGCAGCTGGATATTCTAGGTGATCGCGTGGTGGAAAATCTGTTCTTCACATTTTTCGCGGTGGCCGGGCTGGTTTCGCTGTGGTTTCCGATTTTATTTTTCGTGCGCGGCATCGTGACTGATTTTCTACGCGGCCTCGCAAGCCACGCGGGACGCAGCGGATCCGCAGACCGTTCGATGTTGCAATCATGGTGGGGGCTGGCTCTGGTAGCGTCGCGCGCCAGCCGCGCGGCCTACGCGATTCTGAAGTGCGTGTGTTTCTGCTACCTCGGATTGCTGCTGCCGGTCGCGCGCTGGCAGGCGGATTGGCTGGACGCCGGCGTTCGTCATTCACTTTTGTTGACGGGGCAGATGCTTGCTGCGGCGGCGGCGGTTTTCTGCGTTGTGCGCGCTGTGCCGGTAGTGTGGGAAGGGCGCCGCTACCTTGTTGCCGTTAAACGGAAACTTCCGGCGAGGGGCACCGCGGCGATCGAGGGCGTGCGATGACGCGCGTGGCTGCGCCTTCGCAAACAGTCGGCGCGTTCTTTGATATCGACGGCACGCTGCTGGCGGCCCCGTCGCTGGAATGGCGTTTCAGCGGCTACTTGCGCGAGCGCAACGAAATTTCCAGCCAGCAAGTGGGACGCTGGCTCGCGCACTTCGCCGGGACTTTCTGGCGCAATCTGCACGGAGCTATCGAGGGGAACAAGCGTTATCTGAGCGGAATCAGCGAAGCGCTGGTGAATGACTGGGAAAAATCGCTCTCGTCTGGAGTTTTGCGCGCGGGTTCGCTGCCGTTCTTCGAGGAAGCGCTGCTACGAATTGCTTGGCATCGTGCGCAGGGTCATCGCGTGTTTCTCGTCTCGGGAACTCTGGCGCCGTTGGGTCGAGTGCTGGTGCGCGCGCTTGCGGCAACTGCTTCCGCGGACATCGGAGTGTGCGCGACTGAACTCGAGGTCGCGCCGCGTTCTCCGCGAGTCTGGACCGGGCGCATCGTCGGCCAGCACATGAGCGGCGCCGCGAAATTGCGCGCGGTAAAGATGCTCGCGGCGCGTTACGACATTGATGTCATGCGCAGTTATGCCTACGGCGACAGCAGCAGCGATCTGCAGATGCTCGAAGGTGTTGGAAATGCTGTCGCGGTGAATCCGACGCGCGCCCTAGCGCGTGCAGCGCGGAAGCGGAGATGGCAGACGTGCGTGTGGGAAAAAACGCTTGGTGAGGCTCCAAACGTGGCGGCGCGGCAGTTCGCATCGAAGGCGGCGCGATGACAGCGGCGCGCAGCGTGCTGCCTTGTAGGGGCGGGTCTGAGACCCGCCCCTACGGATCAATGACAAGCGCTGCAGAAACACTGGCCCGGGCGACGGAGAGCGCGGAATCGGAGGCGCTATCGCGCAGGCTGGCTGAGGTTTGGCGCGCTTGCGGGGCGTTCGAGTGGGTGACGATTGGTTATCTCAGCTGGGTGCTTGCGCTGTTGTGCGCATTCCATCGCAACATCCCGCACGCCGCGCGTTATTTTACGATTCACGTCACGATCGCGGCGGGAATCGTGTGCCTTGCGTGGATGGGCGCGCACTCTGAGAACCGCGCGGTGCAATTCACCAGGCACTGGTATCCCCTGGCGCTCTACATTTTCTTCTTCGAGGAATTGCAAGGCCTGGTGCACGCGATTTATCCCGGGTGGCTCGATCGCCGGCTCATCCAATTCGACTACAACTTCGCCGGCACGCATCCGGCTGCGTGGATGGCGGGATTCGTGACTCCTGCGTTAAACGATTTCATGCAGTTTTCCTACATGACCTATTTTCTGTACCTGGTGATCCTCCCCGCGATCCTCGATATCCAAAAGCAGCGCGCGGCATTCTGGACCGTGATGGTCTCGACAGCCATCGCGCATTATTCCGTATATGTAATCGCTGTCCTGTTTCCGGTGGAGAGCCCATACTTTGCGCTGGCATCGTTGAATCTTCCGCAGCTCCGCGGCGGCGCGTTCACAACAACCATCGAATTCATTGAGCGCTTCGGCCGAGTGCACGGCGCGGCGTTTCCTTCGGCGCACGTAGCCGGATCAATGGTCGCGTTGCTAGCGGCGCAACGGTACAAGCCGTGGCTCTTTTGGATCTGCTTGCCATTCTTCTTCAGCATGTGCGTGGCGACGGTGTACGGACGCTACCACTACATCGCCGACGTGCTGGCGGGGATTGTTGTGGGCGCGATCGGCTGGGCGGCGGGACAGTGGATTATGGCACACGAGGGCGCGGTACCCGAAATCGTGTAGCGTCCAGGGTTTGGTCCTTCTGATCCCGCTCCACGGGGATTCTAATATGTCGAAAATCTTGAAGAACCTCATCGTGGCCTGCTTGTTCATTGCGGCTGTTTCGTCGGCGGCTTTTTGTCAAACGGAACACATTCTCACGGTCAAGGTTTTAGACGCGAGGAACGGAAAACCATTGAAGCACATGCGGCTGTGGCTCGCGTGGGAGAATGGCCCGGAGTTGCCAAATGTGCAGACGAATGATGCTGGCATTGCGGTCTTCCATCTTCCCGACCCGCTCCCTGACGGTCATCCTCGGCTCAGTTCTCCGTTCATCGATATTCGTTCCAGCTCGAAGGATTCGATTGATCAAGTCTTCGACCACGGTATAGCCGGAGAAAACAGTAACGGCACGGTGAAGTTCCTAGGGAATCCTAAGCCAGGGGAGGTAGTGAGCTATGCCCGACGCCTGAACCTATTCCAGAGAATGTACAATTTCTGGTACTAGAGGTAGCCCAACGCTGAATGCCGCTGATCTCGCACGCTTGCTTCTTGGTACCTGCACGTGGAAGTTGACAGTTTCCCGTCACAGCATTGCTGTTTAGACCGGTTCTCCCGGTTCAGAATATTTTTTCTGGCCGGAGAAGGGTGCCTACGGAGCCGAGATTGGAGATGCGGAAGACCCAGAGATACTGGTTTTCACTGCGAATGTTGCCGAACGAAAATTTGCGATAGCCGACGCCCACTCCGCAGCAGGAGCCGTTGTAGATGACCTCCGCCACCTGGTTCTGAAATTGATGCTGCATCAGGTCGTAGCTGGCGCCGAAGGTGGCGTTCCAACCGCGGCGCGTAAGATCCCCGTAACCGATCAGCGCGCGAACCTGATTGGAGCGCGGCTCGAAAATAAAATCGGGGGGATTGAACTGCGGAGGCGTCGGCAGATTCACGGCGGAAAAATGCGCCAAAGTTAGAAACGATTCCTTGTAAGGCTTCAGCTTCAGCAAGGTGCCGACCGCAGTCAATTGCCCGTGCCGCGGATCGAAGTTAACAATGAACTGCGTATCGAAATGTTTTCCCGGCTCAAACCGCAGGTCGCTGACGATCGGCGAAAACTGGTAAGGCTGGCTGGCAAAAGCAAACGGCGTGAGCGCGTCGGTAGTTTGAAACACGTTGCGCTGCCCGGTTACCAGCGCGCCGCCGAACGTGCGATCGAAGAAATATTTTTGCGCAATCTTCCAACTGAGGATTTCCTCGGAAGTGCCATCTTTCTTGCGGCGGTAGAGGCGCTGCGTCACCCCGTATTCGAGCTCGTTGGTGTTGGTGAGCGTTTCGTCCTCATCAAACCGCACAAAACGGCTAAAATCCGTGACTCCATTGACGTAGCTATAGACAATGTCCGGCTCAATCACGTGTTTCCATTTCGTCCCGGAATCCGAAGACCCCCAAACGCGGTCCAAAGTCGGCGGGCGAATATCCACGGAAAGCTCTTCGGTGTTGCGGAAGAATCCCTGATTAACGAACGAGCCATTCTGAATTTGTCCGCCGTAGTAAGTAGAACGCAGCGTAAACGTGGGCGTAACGTCCAGCCACGAGCCCCAATGAAAAGGCATGGTCACGGTCGGCGCAATCTCGCTGCGCTCGACAAAATTCCCCGTACTAAAATTGGTGACGGTATTCGAACTATGCGCCGCATCTGAAAATGCCTCGAACGAAAAATAAAACGGCAAGTTCCGCCACGGCGCCTGATCCACCGAGCCAAACCGCACCTCGGGCGCGGTGCGCAGCGATACGTACTCCTCGGGCGTGGCGCTCACATAGTTCTGATAGCTGAGGGCCGCGAAATTCAGGCTGAATCCGCGGAAATTCTTGGTAAGAAAAGCGCTATTACGCACCTCGGAGTTGACCGCCTGCACGTACGTTTCGCTCCAGGCCAGGCGGTAGGTGAGCGAGGACAAATTATCCAGATCGGCGACGGCGCGCCAGCCATCGGGCAGCAGCGCGGTAAAAAGCAGCCGAGCTTCGTGTCCGCCCTGATTGATCGGCGGACCTGTGGGCTGCGGAAGTCCGCGGTCTTCCACGCCGTTATAGCTTACCTCCAGCGACGCGTTTTCCCAGGGACGCATGCGCAGCAGTCCGCGCTGGGCCCAGCCGCGTCGGCTGTAGTAGTAGGCACCGAGCGTGAAGTCCGCCCAATCCGTGGGAGCCCAGTATACGGCATCGCCAAAAATATACCCTTTGCTGGAACTCTCGCCGGAATCAGGAAGCAAGAAGCCCGAGGCCCGCTGCTTTTCCGCCGGGAATGTGGCGTACGGCAAATACATGACGGGGACCGAAAATAACCGGAAGTTGCCGTTTTCCAGGTGGAGCGACGTCTTGAGGTAAACGGTGGCCTTGGGCGCATAAAATTTCCAGGTTGGGTGGTCCGGATCGCAGACAGTCATCCAGGAGCGGCGCACGATGTAGGTGTTCTCATCAATGCGCTCCGCTTCCTGCGCTTCGAAATAAATTGGATTCGGACTGATGAGCAAGGTCTGCGCGGGTTGCCGCTCCATGGCGTTGACTTCGCGCTGCGGCGCAGGGGGGCGCCGCTGCACTGCAAAAGTGGCGCGCACGTTGTGAAAAGTGCCGCGTCCGGTGGCGAGTTCATAGCGAGCGTCGGTCGCTTCGAGATGTTGCGTCAAGTAATCGAGCTGCACGTGCCCGCGCGCGATGACCACGCGTGTGTCTTCGTTGTACTCGACGTGATCCGCGCGCAGGCGGGTGTTCTCGTAACGGACGTCCACGTCGCCATCGGCGTAATAGATTTGGCCCACCTGGCGCTGTTGTTTTGCTTCCAGAGTTGCTTCCGCGCCGAGGGTGCCAGGCGCATTTTTAGCGACGGGCCTGGCCTGTTTCTTTTGTGGCGTCTGCGGCGGTGCGCTTGCGGCGTTTTGCGGGCGCCCGAGGCACGGGTTCGCGAGCAGAATCGGCAGCAGCAATGGGAGAAGAACGTATCTGCGAAGAGGTTGCAAGACCGTTGCTTTCGGCATGCCTCGTGAAAATTGCATTCCTGCCATGAAAAAAGAAATTCGAGCCTAACACGCGTGCTGCAGGCTCGCAATCAGCCATGCGCGACGTTGCCCGTTGCACGAACATGCAGCAGCGTTCTGAAAATCGGCCGTTACTTCGCGTCGTTCAGCCTAACGGGGTGGACGCGCAGAGGCGCTGGCCCCATCATCCCCGATTCATTCAGAACGGGGCGAGCGCTCGCGGGTTGCCTGATACGCAACACGGACCACGTTCGGGCCTCCCCGAAAGGCCTGCTCCTCCGGACGCGTGCTACCATAGCGGTGTTCCGTCACTGGAATACCGCAGCGCAAAACGGACCAGTGATACAAATTTGCTCGCACTGCGGCGCCCTCTTGCTCGAGGACGTCGAGAATTGCTCTTTCTGTGACGCACCGCTCGCCGAATCTGGTGACAAATCCGAGCCCGTCCCTGTACGTGTGTCCACACCGGGAACTTTCCACGGCGCGTCCGACACGGACGACGATCCCGACCCATCCAGCTCCGCGGAACCCGAATGGCGCCGAGAAGTTTCGCGCCGTCTGGAAGCCTATCGTGTGCGCCGCGGGCGTAATCGTCCGCACGATTCGCAATCAGGATTGCCCTTCTCGCGCGCATCCACCGCACTGGCGGAAGACTACGCTGAAATCGAAGCGATCGAAGCATTCGAGCGGCAGCGCGCGCGCGTGGTACAGCGCCCGCTGCAAAAGAAGCTGCAAAACGAACGCGTCGAGATCAATATTCAGCCCGAGCTCGACTTCACGAGTTTTCCGGACGACCGCGCGCATCCGCAAACGGCATTGGTGCCGGTCGCCAGCCTGGCCGAACGGCGGCATGCGGGCGCGCTGGATCTTCTGTTCCTTGCTTTGACCTATGCGGGCTTTCTGGGGCTGTTTCGATCACTCGGCGGCCAATTGATATTGGAAAAAGTGGACGCCATCGTATATGTGTCTACTTTTTACCTTTTCTACGCGCAATACTTTTTCCTCTTCACTACTTTTGCGGGAGCTACGCCGGGAATGCAACTTTGCGGACTCACGATTGTGCGACTGGACGGCAGTCTGCCAGACACGCGCCAGCTGCTATGGCGCAGCTTTGGCTACCTGCTTTCCGGAGCAACGATGATGCTGGGATTCCTATGGTCGCTGTGGGATGAAGATCGCTTCACGTGGCAGGACCGCATCTCACAGACCTATATAACCGCAGCAACTCCGGTAATGGAACCGAGCGAGTTCCAAGGGAACTCCACGCCGCGCCACCGCTTCGCGCATAAGTAACTCAGCGCCGCAATTTGCGAAAGAATGCACCCACGCCACGTTTTTGACGTTGTCGCGGCCAGCTTTAGCTGGGCGCCTTTGCCGTTGCCGTTGAAGTTGTAGCGCCGGCGTCCCGCCGGCTCTTTCGTCTTTGATTTTGTCTCTGGAGCGGCCGGTTCGGGTTCATCGAACCGGGCAGCGGTCGCCTCGGTGTTGCCTTTGTGAATCGCCCTACAGGGCGATTCATCCTGAGATTCGGCAGGGCCGAATCGAAGGGCAGCGCCGCACTGCAGTGCCCCAGCGTTGGTGCGGCAACCGCCGCTCGATCGGCGGCCAGGGTTTGGCATGCGCTAGAAACGCCGCGCTAATGCGGCGACTTTGCGCCCGCGTCCAGAATCACTTCGAAATATTGCGCGGGCCTGTTGCTGGAGTTTTGAATGTCGTGCTCGTCGCCCGAGGCAACGAACGCGGCCGATCCTGGGCCGAGTTTTGCGGACTTGCCCGCAATACTCACCTGCAACTCGCCTTCGCTGACCAGGAACAACACCTCCTGCTGATGGCGATGGCCGTGGTGCGGCGTGCTTCCGGGCAGCAGAAACACTTCGTGGACGTCAATGTGATAGCCGCTGTGCGTGAGGCCATCGAGAATGGGGCGAAATGTGGCGTTCGCTTCCTTCTGCGCAACGAGGTCATCGAAGCGATAGGTCGCCGAATTCAGCGTGCTTGGCCCGGAACCCGCCTGCGAAACCAGCAGGAGACCTACGAAGCCTAAAACGAGGTTCACTTTCATCGCGCCAAATGCCTCCCTTTGCCGATCTAAGTCTTGCTGCTTGCCGCTGCCGCGCTGCCGCCAAAGCGTGTGCAGCGGCGATTACGGCTCGCGAAGCCAGACGGCCGCGGCTTCGGTAAAAATAGGTAGCTCGTTTCGATGGACCACCTGAACGGGTATAGCCTAAGGTGGCTAAGCGTGAATGTAAAAACGTGGTAACAAGATCGTGCCTGTTGCGAGAATTGCACATCGCAAGCTACCGGTTATCGCTCAAGCGCCCTTGCGCCAATTCTTTCGCAGCGCACCACGGCCGACGAACTATGATTGCCGTGGTCAGGTGCTGTTCCCATGAAAGAAACCATCGAAAGATTCATCAATTATCTGCGCTACGAGCGCAACGCCTCCCCGGAAACCGTGGACGATTACGGCGCCGACGTGCGGCTATTCCAGCAATTCCTCACTCCGCCGGGCGCGCCCACATTGCCGTTGGCGGAGGTGGACCACCTCGTGATTCGCGAATTCGTGAGCTGGCTGTACGACCGGAAACTGCAGAAGGTGACGGTGGCGCGCAAACTTTCCGCCCTGCGGACTTTTTTCAAGTTTTGCGTGCGCGAAAAATACACGCGGACAAATCCGGCGGCGCTGGTGAGCACTCCGAAACTTCCCAAACTAGTGCCGCGCGTGCAAACCGCGGAGGAGATCGGTAATTTTCTCGATGGTTTACCCGGCGGCGCAGCTGCCAGGCCTGCGCCTGCGCCCAAAAGTGGAAAGAACAAAGCTCCTAAGCCTAATACCAAAGCGCAGCTGATGCCCCGGCGCGACCGCGCGATGATTGAATTGCTCTATGCCTGCGGGTTGCGCGTCAGCGAGTTGGTGGGCTTGAATCTGGGAAGTTTCGACAAGGCCGGGCAAATGCTGCGCGTGCTCGGCAAGGGCCGCAAAGAGCGCGTGGTACCCTACGGCGCGAAAGCGCAGGAAGCGCTGGAAGCTTACTGGCCCGTGCGCGACCGGATTCTGGCACAAGCGCGCGGAACGCCGAATGCCGAAGCCGTATTTTTGAACCCCTGGGGCGGGCGCCTGACAGACCGCGCGGTTCGTTACATCCTGAAGAAATATTGCCTGCTCGCGGGGAGCAGTTTGGATCTGCATCCGCACTCCTTGCGGCATGCCTTTGCCACGCATCTGCTGAACGACGGCGCCGACCTGCGTGCCATTCAGGAGCTTTTGGGCCACGCTTCTCTTTCCACTACCCAGCGCTATACGCAGACGAGCATCCGGCAATTGATGGCTGTGTACGATAAATCCCACCCCCACGCCTGAGAATTGTTGCGGCTGTTGTCAAATTTTAAGGATTCTTGGGTTAGTCTGCGGATGTGCAAACCAGGAAGCAGGAATATCTTCTGTTGAATCGCTTCAGTGGCGTTTTAGCCCTTGCGGTGTTGGCAGGCCTGCTGCTCTGTCCGGCGCCCACCATCGCGCAAGACAATTACGAAATTCAAGTGTACGGCTCGGAGACTGTTGAGCCGGGCCACACCATGGTGGAGCTACACAGCAATTTCACCATTGAAGGCACCAAGCAAATCACCGATGGCGTCTACCCGACCAATCACGCCGAACACGAAACCGTGGAAATCACGCACGGCTTCAACGATTGGTTCGAGGTGGGATTTTACATTTTTACGTCGGTGAATTCCGGCCAGGGATGGCAATGGGTAGGCGATCATATACGGCCGCGCTTTCGGGTTCCGGAAAAATGGCATTGGCCGGTGGGCGTAAGCCTTTCGAACGAAGTGGGCTATCAACGCCGGCAATATTCCACTGACACGTGGACGTGGGAAATGCGCCCGATCGTGGACCAGAAAGTCGGCCGCTGGTACTGGACCTTCAACCCCACCTTTGACTATTCGATCCACGGCCTGAGCCAAAATCAAGGTTTCGTGTTTTCGCCGAATTTCAAATTCAGCTACGACTTCACGCCAAAAATCGCCGGCGGATTGGAATATTACGGTTCCCTCGGGCCGGCCACCAACTTCCTGCCGATCCATCAGCAACAGCAGCAAATCTTTCCCGCAATCGATCTGAACCTGGCACCGCAATGGGAAATCAATTTCGGCCTGGGCGTCGGACTGACTGGCACGACCGATCACCTGATCGTGAAAGCAATCATCGGTTACCGATTCAATTTCTGATCGCGCACCACCGATCGTGAGGATCTGCTGCCGACGCAGACGCTTGACGACGGGACTTCTAGTTCGTGCGGCCAGGGGTTTCCGCTTCAGGAATTGCTTCAGCAGCGCTCCGCAAGCCCCGCACTTTGATGGAAAATCCTAGACGTTGAGGGTCAGCGACGTTTCGGGCACGAAACCGTCGGTGCGGCTCGGCGAAACGCGCGGAGGCGGCATCGGATTCTTGACGCGGTCCACCGGATTGTAAAGCGTGTCGCGCTCCACGGGCACGCGCCCAGCTGCGCGAATCAAGCGCTCGAGTTCAGTGCGCGTCATGAATTCCGGCGTAGTGGCGCCGGCATCGTGATAAATTTTTTCCTCAACCACAGTTCCATCCAGATCATTTGCGCCGAAGCGCAGCGCCACCTGCGCGATGCGTGGCGTCAGCATGATCCAGTAAGCCTTGATGTGATCGAAATTATCGAGCAGCAGCCGCGAGACGGCGATAGCTTTCAAATCGTCCATGCCGGTGGGCCCGGGAAGATGCGCCAAGCCGGTATTCGCAGGATGGAACGCCAGCGGAATGAACGTGACGAAGCCGTGCGTGATGTCCTGCGTCGCGCGCAGCTGCAGCAGGTGATCGACGCGCTCCTCAGCCGTTTCAATGTGTCCATAGAGCATGGTGGCGTTCGAGCGCAGCCCGAGTTCATGGGCGGTGCGCGCGATTTCCAGCCAGCGCTGGCCACTGACTTTGTGATCGCAGATAATTTTGCGCACGCGCGGGTGAAAAATCTCAGCGCCACCACCGGGCAGCGAATCCACCCCGGCATTTTTCATCGCGAGCAGCGTATCGCGAATCGAGAGCTTCGAAATCCGCGCGTAGTAGCCGACCTCCACCATCGTGAAGGCCTTCAAGTGCACCTGCGGGAAGCGCTCCTTCAAGCCGCGAATCAGCGTCAGGTAATACTCGAACGGCAAATCAGGATGCAAGCCGCCGACGATGTGAAATTCCGTGGCGCCTTCCGCCACGCCATCTCCCGCGCGCTTGTAAATTTCATCAAGCGCGAAATTGTACGCGCCCGGGGAATCGGGCGAGCGCCCGAAAGCGCACAGCTTGCAGTGCGCGACGCACACGTTGGTGGGATTGATGTGCCGATTAACGTTGAAGTAAGTGACGTTGCCATGCTTTTTTTCGCGCACAAAATTCGCGAGCCAGCCCACCGCCAGCAGATCGTGCGATTGATAAAGCGCGAGGCCGTTTTCGGCGTTCAGACGTTCGCCGGCCAGCACTTTTGCCGCCACCGGCTCCAGGCGCGCGTCGTTTACTTGCAGAGCATGTAGTTGCAGATCCATTTACGTGTCACGATTCCTTCGCCGCGCTTTCAGGGCCGACCCACAAACGTGGCGGCGCCCCAGAAGAGCAGGAACAACAAACTAATATAGCCATTCACGGTGAAAAACGCAGCATTCATTTTGCTCAGGTCGTGGGGATGGACCAAAGAATGTTCGTAGGCCAGCAGCGCGGCCACCACGGCAATTCCCACCCAAGCAGGCCACGCAAGCTGAAAACGGAGCGCCAGCCATACGAGCAGCGCAACCATTATTATGTGCATCGCTCGCGCGATGAGCAAAGCCCGCGCGACGCCAAATTTTTTCGGGATGGAATGGAGCCCGGCGGCTTTGTCGAATTCAACGTCCTGGCAAGCGTAAAGAACATCGAATCCGCCGACCCATAAGGTAACAGCGGCGCAGAGGATCAACATGCGTGGATCAAGCGAGCCGCGAATGGCGATCCACGCGGCGGCCGGCGAAATGCCGAGAGAAAAGCCAAGCACAAAGTGAGACCAGGCAGTGAATCGTTTTGTGAAGGAATAAAAGAAAAGCACGGCAAGCGCGATCGGAGAAAGCTTCAGCGCCAACGGATTCAATTGCCACGCGGCGAAGACCAGCACCGCAGACGCGATCACGGTGAACGCGGCCGCGAAGCCCACGGAGAGTTCCCCTTTGGGCAGCGCGCGATTGGCAGTGCGCGGATTGCGGCGATCGAATTCGAGATCGACGACGCGGTTCATGGTCATCGCGGCAGAACGGGCACCGACCATGGCTACCACAATCCAGAGGAGTTGCCGCCAACTGGGGAAAGCATCGCCGGCGCGGGCGGCAAGCAACGCGCCGACCAGCGCGAACGGCAGAGCAAAAACGGAGTGCTCGAACTTGATCATTTCAAGCACGATGCGGATGCGGTTCTTCGTCACGATTTTCTTGTCCACAGAGTCACAGAGACATGGAGATAGGATAGCAAAGCGTTAAGCGCAAATCGCCGGTCGCACGAATCCTACTGCGTACAGGTGAAACCGTCGGATGCATGCTTCTCACTTTTTCTCTTTCCTCTTTCCTCTTTTCTCGCTTCCCGCTGTGTCTCTGTGCCTCTGTGGCAAAAAACTATTCCTTCCCACCCTTCCAACGATACTGCTTCTCCTGGGGCAGGCCAAGCTGCGCCAACACGCGGAATGCGAACTGCTCGATCAGATCATCAATCTTTTTTGGCGCGTAGTAGAAAGCGGGCATCGCCGGCATTACCGTGGCGCCGGCATCGTGAACGCGCAACATATTTTCCAGATGGATGCGGTTCAGCGGCGTTTCGCGCAGGCAAAGTACGAGCGGACGTCGCTCCTTCAAGCATACGTCCGCAGCGCGGGTAAGCAGATCGCCAGCGGTTCCGGCGGCGATCGACCCGAGCGCGCCGGCGGAACACGGAACAATCACCATGCCATCCACGATGGCGCTGCCGGAAGCGATGCTGGCACCGATGTCTTTGTTCGGCAAATATTCGATTTTTTTTACGGCGGTGCCAGTCAGCAGCGAGGGCAGTTTTTTCGCATCAGCCGGGACCATGCCGAGTTCCGTCGCGAGCAAGCGCATCCCCGCTTCGCTCGCGACGAGAAATACGCGCTGCACGCGAGGATCTGCATCAAGCAATCGAAGAACGGATTGCGCGTAGCCCGCCCCGCTCGCACCCGTGATGCCGACTGTGATAATGATACCGCTGGATTTCGCCATGGGTGGTTGCTGAACCAACGAGTTTAGGTGGCGGCTTTCGGCAAAGTCAAGGCGAGGAGCGGCGGGTTTCGGGGGCGGGCCGGCAGGATTCAACGTTGACAGGAGCGCGGGTATCTTTGAAAGTCGCTGTCGAGCCGGTGGACGCCTGTGCTGGCGATGGCGGGGAAATATGAATTGGATTGAGCGAATTTTTGTGCGAGCGAAGCATTGGCAGATTTTTCTGCTGTTTGTGGCGGTCTTTGCCGTTGGGCAGCTCCCCCTCATCGGCAATTTCACGGCAGCCGCGAAATCGCAGGAAGGTCAGGGAGTAATTCTGGTTTTGGCGCAAGTTGCCGGAGAGATGGTCGTGTGGTGTTTTCTGATTTGGTTGTGGGCTCTAGGCTCGTTTCTGGCATCGATTGTGCCGCCTGCACGAACGCTCAAGAAGAGATTTTTCTTGTTTACCATCGTCTGTTCAGCAGTCTATATGCCGTTGTCCATCGCGGTATTTCAGAGCATGGACCGAATGTTGTTTATCGTCACGATCCC
The DNA here is from genome assembly GCA_963786205.1 of uncultured Acidobacteriota bacterium. GTDB lineage: Bacteria > Acidobacteriota > Terriglobia > Acidiferrales > UBA7541 > Palsa-295. The sequence continues at coordinate 241,427 of CAWAYG010000003.1, read as the reverse complement.
ACTGCATTTGTTTGGCGTGTTCTCTATGTTCTGCAACCTGTATTTCGTGGCGGAGGGCCTGGTAACCGCGGAGACCGGGGAGCACGCTTCTTTCTTGGACTGTCTCGGACCGTTTCTTCTCCTCGTCTTTGGCATCATTGGCGTGTGGTTTATCCAGCCGCGGATGAATCGGCTCTTTGCGGAAAAACAGCGTGCGGGAACAGCGGCCGAGGCTACAGCTATCTAAACTGGTCTGTTTGCGTCATAAGTCGTAAAGGTGGAGAATACCTGCCGCCGTTGGGAGGCTTGGAAATGAATGTTATGGGAAAGATGCGCGCAACCGCGCTCGCGGGGCTGGGTCTCGCGCTGGGGCTGGGCGGCGTGTTGAGCGCCGCGCCCGCACAAGAGCAGGCAGCGAGCGTGAAGGTGCCGAAGCTGGAATTTCGCGACGTGAAGCTGGACAACGGCTTGCGCGTGATCCTGGTCCCGGACCATTCGGCGCCGGTTTTCGGGATTGATGTTTGCTACAACGTGGGCAGCCGCAACGAGCGTCCGGGTCGCACCGGGTTCGCGCACTTGTTCGAGCACATGATGTTCGAAGGCTCGGAAAACGTGGCCAAGGGCGAGCATTTTGTCCTGATATTCAACAACGGCGGCAATATGAACGGAACGACCAATGAAGACCGCACCACGTATTTCGAAGAGCTGCCGAAAAACCAGTTGGACTTGGCATTGTTCCTGGAATCGGACCGCATGCGCGCGCTGAACGTGACGCAAGCGAACCTGGACAATCAGCGCAACGCGGTGCAGGAAGAGCGGCGCCAAGGAATTGACAATCAGCCCTACGGGCGGGCGCAGCTCGATGTGGACAATCTTTCCTACGACAATTTCGCGTACAAACATTCCACGATCGGCTCCATGACGGATTTGAACGCGGCGAGCATTGATGACGTGAAGGATTTCTTCCGGATTTACTACGCGCCGAACAACGCGGTGCTGACGCTGGTGGGCGATTTCGATCCGGATGAAGCGCTGGCCAAGGTTAAGAAATATTTTGGCGCGATTCCGACGCAGCCCGCGCCGCCGAAAGTCGACTTGGCAGAGGAGCCGCATTACGGTGAGCGCCGCGAAATCATTTACGATCCGCTGGCGCGTCTGCCGGAAATTGATATGGCGTATCACATCCCCCCGGGCAACACGGCGGAAAACTACGCCGCGCAACAGCTCACCTACGTGCTTGGGCAGGGAGAGAGCTCGCGTTTCTACCAGCGCCTGGTGAAGGAGAAGCAACTCGCTTCGGAGGTCAGCGTGCAGTCGAACGCACGCATCGGTGTCAGCCAGCTTTACATTTCGGCGAATCCCCGGCCGGGCGTGAAAGTGGAAGACCTGGAAAAAGCGATTGACGAGGAAATTGCCGCGGCGGTGAAAAGCGGCGTCACGCCCGAAGAGCTGGCGAAAGCGAAATCGCAGTTGCTGCGGCAATTCATCGAGCGGCGGCGCTCGGCATTGTCCACGGCGGTTCTGATCGGCAATTACACGGTGTATTTCAACGACCCGAATCTGATTAACACGCTCGTCGACAAGGAACGTGCGGTGACGCTGGAGGACGTGAATGCGGTGGCGAAGAAATATCTGGTGCGCGACCAGCGCACCGTGGTGATCACTTATCCGGCGGCAGATGAAAAAGCGTCGTCGAAGGGGGCGCAATGAGAGGGAGCGCGATGGAGAAGTTCGCCGGGGTCTCGCGGACGTCACGAACAGCAGTCGTTGGATCGGCCGCACTCGCAGGATTTGCTGCTCTCGCGGGATTGCTGCTGCCAAGCGCGGCGCTGGCGCAAAGCCAGGACAAGAGCGCGCCGCTGAGCCAGGTACAACGGTTGAACCGCGCGCCGGTGAACAAGGAAGCTCTTCGCGTCCAGCTGCCGCGGCCGATGGTGGTGAAACTGAAGAATGGCTTGACGATTGTGCTGGAAGAAGATCACAAGCTGCCGACGGTCGCGTTCACCATGTGGATTCGCCCGGGACAACTGGCGGATCCGAGCGACCTGCCGGGGTTGGCTTCGTTTACAGCCGGAATGCTGCGCGAAGGAACCGAAAAACGCTCGAGCGAGCAGATCGCGAGCGAAGTGGATTCTTTGGGCGCATCACTGGACGCGAGTTCGCGGTTTGGCGTGAGCTATACGTCGGTGAATGCGTCGGGACTGATCACGGACACCGCGAAAATTCTGGACTTGATGAGCGATGTAGTGCTGCACCCAAGTTTCCCGGCGAGCGAACTGGCCAAGTTCAAGCAGAGCGAGGGAGCGAGCCTGGAACAGCGGCTCTCGAATCCCGGATTTCTCGCTCAACAGGGGTTCAAGCGGGTGATTTACGGCGATACTCCGATGGCACTGGCGTCCGCAACGAAAGAATCGATCGAGAAAATCAGCGTCGAGGATCTGAAGCGCTTCCACGAGAAGCATTATGTCCCGGGAAACACGATCTTGGGCGTGACCGGCGACTTCACAGCCAGCGAAATGCGCGCGACGATCGAAAAATATTTCGGAGCATGGACGGGCGCGGCAGAAGCGCCAGAAAAATTTGCTGCGGCCGTTGCGCCACAACCAACGAAAATCACGCTGGTGGACCGGCCGGCGTCGGTGCAGACATTTATTATCGTCGGCGACCGCGCGATTCGCCGCACCGATCCGGAATATTATGGACTGGCGGTGATGAACCAGGTGCTGGGAGGCGGGCCGCAAGCGCGGCTGTTTCTGGACCTGCGCGAAGAGCACAGCCTGACGTATGGGTCCTACAGCCGGTTCAACGCAGAGATATATCCGGGTGACTGGGCGGCGTCTGCGCCAGTACGCACCGCGGTCACAGCCGATGCGTTCGACCGGTTCCTATATGAGTTCAAGAAAATCAACCACGAGCCGGTGCCACAAAGCGAAATGGACGACGCACACCGGGCGATCGTCGCGAATTTCGCGCTTTCACTGGAGCAGCCGAGCCAAATTTTGAACGACTGGCTCACCGTGCAGTATTACGGGTTGCCAGTGGATTATTGGGACAAGTATCCGGATCACATCGGCGCAATTGACGCGGCGGCAGCGCAGGCCGCGGCGAAAAAATTCGTGGACCTCGATCACTTGCAGTGGATTTGCGTCGGGAGCCGCAAGGGAATCGAAAGCGTGCTGAAGAAATACGGTGCGGTGAATGTGGTGGACGTGACGGGAAAGGCAGAAAACTAGGTTTATGACTCACGCGGCCGTTGACAGTAGGGGCGGGCCCCGCAGGCGCGGGGCCCGCCCCGACAAAGACCGATCCTACGACAGTCAGGTTCTTTTGATCGCGCGGACAATGAGCAACAAAACGATGGCGCCTACCGTTGCCATCACCAGCTGTCCGATCAGCCCGTACGCCGCCAGCCCCAGCAGGCCGAATATCCAGCCGCCCAGAATCGATCCCACAATGCCGACGATGAGGTCCACCAAAATCCCCATGCCGGAACCCTTCACGATTTTTCCCGCCAAAAAACCAGCGAGAATACCGATGATGATTTCCCAAAGGAATCCCATGTGTGCACCTCCGCAGGATTTGCGTGAAAGCCGCGCGCCGCAGAGACTGTTGCCCGGGCGATTGACTGGGCGCCACTCTAGCACGAATCTGGTTCGTGGCAACGCTCAACCGGCGCGGCAGCACGGCCCGCAAGGGCACGCCGCCAGCGTGCGGGGCTTCTTGAGGAAAAATCGTGGATGAACGGGACGTACGAAAATTTCTGCAGGCGGTGAAGCGCGGCAGTCTGCCGGTGGAAAGTGCCATCGAACAGCTGCGCCAGTGGCCTTACGAGGATCTGGGTTTCGCGAAGATTGACCACCATCGCGCGTTGCGGCAGGGATTTCCGGAAGTAATTTTCGCGCGGAAGAAAACGGCGAAGCAGGTGACGGAGATCGCGCGGGGGATGCTGCGCGCGAAGGCGTCGCACAATATTCTGATCACGCGCGCGGACAAGACGATTTTTGCAGCGGTGAAGAAGCTGGCGCGCGCGGCGCAATTTCACGAACTTTCGGGCGCGATCACGATCTCGCGCAGCAAGGCGAATCACGGGAAGGGCTTGATTTTGGTGGTGACCGCCGGAACCAGCGATATTCCCGTGGCGGAAGAAGCGCTGGTCACGGCGCAAATCATGGGAAACCGGGCCGAGGCCATTTATGACGTGGGCGTCGCCGGGCTGCACCGCTTGCTCGAGCACCGGAAGAAATTGGCGGCGGCGCGTGTGATTATTTGCGTGGCGGGTATGGAGGGCGCGCTGCCGAGCGTGGTGGCGGGGCTCGTGGCGGCTCCGGTGATCGCGGTGCCGACCAGCACTGGTTACGGATCAAGTTTTGGAGGATTGACCGCGCTACTGGCGATGCTGAATAGCTGCGCTTCGAACGTGAGCGTCGTCAATATTGATAATGGGTTTGGGGCGGGGTGCGTGGCCAGCGTGATTAACAGACTTTGATTGGCCACAGAGGCACAGAGACACCGCGAAACGAAAATGGAAAAGCGACCACAGAAAATCGGGAGTTCTTTAGGCGAGCGCGGCTACCAGCGCGCCGGCGACTTCGCTTTCTTCGCTGGGGTGAACGGTGCGGAGGTCGAGGATCAGACGCTGATCTTCGATGCGGGCGATGACTGGCGTTGCGGTGGACGGAATTCCGCCATCTTCGCTGGCGACTCTTGGCTTCCGGAGACGCTCTTCGAGTTGGGCGGCGGAGTGGCGCGGAGTGGAGATGGCGATCAGCGTCGTAGGCAGCTGCTGATCGGGCGTGGAGCCGCCGCCGATTACGGAAAACCCTGGATGGGTTTCTACTTTTACATCGGACGCTAGTGCGGGCCGCAACTTCTCGCAGAATTTTTGCGCGCGTTTGGCAATTTCTTCTTGAGACAGTCGAATCATGCGCAGCGCGGGAATTTCATCGAGCGCGCCGCGCACGTACGATTGCAGTGTGGCTTGCAGAGCCGCGATGGTGAGCTTGTCCACGCGGAGCGCGCGAAAAAGCGGATTGCTCCGGATGCGCTCCACGATTTCTTTCTTGCCCGCGATGATTCCCGCCTGAGGACCGCCGAGCAATTTATCGCCGCTGAAAGTAATGATCGCTGCGCCGGCATCGCAACTGGCGCGCGCGACAGGTTCCGCGATTCCGTTGGCTGAGAGATCAGCGATGCAGCCGGAGCCGAGGTCTTCATAAACCGGGAGATGGAAGCGTTCGCCGAGCGCGACCAATTCCGCGAGGGACGGGCGCTCGGTAAATCCGGTGATACGGAAGTTCGAAGGATGCACCCGCAGGAGCAGGCGGGTGCGATCGGTGATGGCGCGTTCGTAGTCGCGCAAGCGCGTGCGATTGGTGGTGCCGACTTCGCGGAGCAGCGCGCCGCTTTCGTTCATGATGTCCGGAATGCGGAAGCCATCGCCGATTTCGATCAGCTCGCCGCGGGAGACGATCACTTCGGCGCCTTTCGCGAGCGCGTTGAGGACGAGAAATACGGCGGCGGCGTTATTGTTCACGACGATGGCGGCTTCGGCGCCGACCGATTCGGCGAGCAGGCGTCCGGTGTGGACGTCGCGTTTACCACGTTCACCGCGCGCGATATCGTATTCGAGATTCGAGTAGCTGGCGGCGGTCGCGTTGATCTGCGCGAGCGCGGCGTGCGACAGCGGCGCGCGGCCTAGATTCGTGTGCAGGACTACGCCGGTAGCGTTGATGACGCGGCGGAGCGATGGTGCGAGAGCGGCCTCGACCTTGACAATGACTTCGGCAACGACCTCCGCGACGACGCGCGCTTGCCATTGAGCCGAGTCGAATACTTCCGGATTAGGGGCAGCGGATTGCGCCGGCTCGCTCTTCAGGCGCGCGCGGTAATCCGCGAGAACGCGGCGAACGGTTTGGGTGACGAGACTGCGACCGGATTCTTCGGCCAAGGCGGCGAGGCGCGGCTGCAGAAGCAATTCGTCCACCGAAGGGATGGCGCGGAGGCGAGCGCCTGAATCCTTCTGCAATCGGGCGGCGGACTCTGGAACCGGGTTCATCGCTAAGGCATTTGAGCACAATGTGATAAGGGCTGGCAATCGCAGGCTTACGGACAGGCATTTCTCTTTGCGACATATCGGCGGATGGTCACATTGACGCCGCCGATTGCGCACTCTACGCTGGAGCTGCGGTCGACTGCGGACTGGCCACAAGCACAGGCCGCGGGTAGGCTTGTGCTGCGGCGAGGGCACAGCGCGACTCAAAAATTATGGCGACCATCGACGAAGAGCTAGGACAAATCGAGCGGGACATCCGCACGCTGAAAATTGAGTTCGAGCAGTATTTCGGCGGCGGGCGTTCGCGGCCTCCGACGGATACGCAGTGGCGGCTGGAGACGAATTTGAAGCGCTACTCAGACCGGACGGGAGAGCTGTCGTCGGGGCAACGATTTCGCTATAGCAATCTGGCGTCCACGTACGCGAAGTACCAGGACATGTGGCGGAAGAAGCTGATCCAGAAGGAATCCGGCACCACGCAACATCATTACGGCGCGGCGGCGAAGGCCATCGAAGGCGAACGTCAGCGCAAAGCCGCGGAAGACGCGATGCGGACGCGGATAGCGGCGGAGACTGCCGTGAAGACGGCGACGGAAGACATGGGAGTGTCTTCGGCGACGGCGATTGCGCACGCGGCTGCCGATGCCGCGACGCGAGCTGCGGAGGTACGGCACGCAGCCGATTTTGCGCTGGCGCTGTCTGATCCTGAACACGAGACTGAAAAAGTGGAGAAGCTTTACCAACGCCTCGTGGAAGCGCGCACGGAAACCGGCGAAAAGGCTGGGGTGCCCAGCCTAAAGGATTTCGAGCGGTTCGTGCGGCAGAAGACGAAAGACTTGAAGGAAAAGGGCGGGCGGGAGATTGAGTACACCGTCAGCATTGAGGGCGGGCACGTGAAATTGAAGGCGAGAGTTTCGAGCTGAGAGTTTTCTTGGCACCACGACCGATGCGGGAAACTCCGTAGATCACACCTAAATAATCCGCCAGGCAGCGGATCCCACAGAAAGTTCGCGTGCCTACGTTTCCGGTTGCCAATTTCGCTTCGCATGAATCCTTCTTCGCCTGACCGTGCACTTCCGAATTTTTCCGCAAACGCATACACTGGCGGGGCTTTCTGGACTGGAGGAATTATGGTGGCAGGAGAACGTGGGGCGGAAAGTGGGATCGCGCGGGCGCTGATTAGCGTGTTCGACAAGACGGGAGTGGTGGAATTTGCGCGGGAGCTGGCGTCGCTGGGAGTCGAGATTGTGTCTACGGGCGGGACGGCGCGATTGCTGCGCGAGGGTGGCGTGGCGGTGCGCGACGTGGCGGAGCTGACTGGGTGGCCGGAAATGCTGGGCGGGAGAGTGAAGACGCTGCATCCGAAAGTGCATGGCGGGATTTTATTTCAGCGTGGGAAGTCGGAGGATCGCAGGCAGGTGGGCGAGCATGGAATTGTGCCGATTGATCTGGTGGTGGTGAATCTGTATCCGTTTTCCGCGACGGCGGCGAAACCGAGCGTGACCGCGGAGGAGTTGATCGAGAATATTGATATCGGCGGGCCGGCGATGGTGCGTTCGGCCGCGAAAAACTTTCAGAGCGTGGGAGTGGTGACTGATCCGGGAGATTACGCGGCGATTGCGGTGGAGTTGCGCGAGAAACGCGAGTTGAGCTTGGCTACGCGGCTGAACCTCGCGCGGAAAGCTTATGCCCGGACGGCGCGTTACGACGGAGAAATTGCGACGGAGCTCGAGCGGTTGAGCGTTAGCGACGGCCCGGCTGGCGGAATTTCCATTGGCGCGCTGGAAAAACTGCCGCAGCGAATGCACATCGCGCTGCAGCGGAGGCAGTCCATGCGTTATGGAGAAAATCCGCACCAGGCCGCGGCGCTCTACATTCCGGCGGGATATCCGGCAGCGGGACTGGCAGGTGCAAAGCAACTGCAGGGCAAGGAACTTTCATACAACAACCTGGTGGATCTGGATTCGGCGTGGGCGCTGGCGCAAGAATTTCACCGGCCGGCAGTGGCGATCATCAAGCACAACAATCCCTGCGGAGCGGCGGAGCAGGAGTCGTTGAGCGATGCGTACTTGAAAGCGCTGGCATGCGATCCGGTGTCAGCCTTTGGCGGGGTGCTGGCGTTCAATCGCGCGCTGGATGCGGTGACGGCGGAAGAAGTGGCGAAATTATTTGTGGAGTGCATCGTGGCGCCGGGATACGCGGCGGCGGCGCTGGAAAAACTGGGCGCCAAGAAAAATCTAAGGCTGCTGGAAATGCCGAGTGGCGAAGTGGTGGAGGAGCTTGATCTGAAGCGCATTTCGGGCGGCATGCTGGCGCAGGAACCGGATCGGCACGAATTGACGGAAACGGAATTGAAGGTGGTGACGGAGCGCGCGCCGACTCCGGCGGAAACGCGCGCGCTGCTTTTCGGGTGGAAAGTTTGCAAGCATGTGAAATCGAATGCGATTGTGTTTGCGCGCGAGGGGCGGACGGTGGGCGTGGGCGCAGGGCAGATGAGCCGAGTGGATTCCGTGAAGATTGCGGTGATCAAGGCGGCGACGAATGGGCTGGAGCTGGCGGGCAGCGTGGTGGCATCGGATGCGTTCTTCCCGTTTCCTGATGGTGTGGAGGAAGCGGGGAAAGCGGGAGCTGTCGCCGTGATACAGCCGGGAGGATCGATGCGCGATGGGGATGTGATCGCGGCGGCTAACACATTGGGGATGGCGATGGTTTTTTCGGGAGTGCGGCACTTTCGGCACTAGAGCGCCCTCCGGAAATATTCAGCCGAAAACGAAGCGCTATTTTTTCTTGGGGTGGGAGCTGGCACTGGAATTGGGCGTTATGGCGGCGAGCGGCTGGCGATGATAAGTGATTTCGACGATTTGCGGATCACCGTTTTCGGGGATTATTTCGGAGCGCCAGGTATAGGTGTCAGCGTCAAGCCTGCTGAAGACGACCCGCTTGGGCTTACCGTTCACCGGATTTTCGAATTCAGATTTTTTCGGATCGGCAGTGGCGAGTTTCAGAAGCGTTGCGTCTGATTTTTCCCAGGGCACCAGTTCTGGGGTGAAGTGGCGGAAATAGAAATTGATGTCGCCGGGTTTTTCCACCAGCGTGAAAAACTCGACTACCAACACTTTGTCGTTTTCGATAAGCCGGAAATCGCCCAGCACCATCCCTGCCTTGGGCGCCATCCAGACCTGCTCGGCGACGCGCGGGCCCCAGTCGCCGCGCCAGCGGCCTTCGAGCCACGCGAAGTCCGAGAGCTTGGAAGCCGGAACCGATTGTGGCGGTGCTGGCGACGCCGATGCGTCAGAAGTGACAGTCGCGCCAGCCTTCGATTGAGAACCTGCTCCGGCGGATTGTTGCGCGGAGCCCGCGGGTGAGGAGGTGAACAATGCGAGCGCAACGCCCATAGCGAACAACAAGTGGACGCCGATTCTGGTACGCAACAAACTGAGCCTCCGCGAGATGCAACGCTGAGATTTTCCCACAGGGTTCATATGGGTGTTAAATCGTTTTGGGCCAACGCGAAGCATTTTCACTGAAAACTCTATCACGGAGGTATCCTAACGCAGCTTATTTGCGTCCAAACAGTGTGCGCGACCGGAAAGCACGGACACACGGTATTGCTTTGACCGCTTTGGGCCGCTGTACGATAATGGAGTTTTGCGACGGACTCATGAAAACAATAATAGGCATCGCATTTTTATCGTTTGTCGGGGTTGTCGCGGCGGCGCCAGCCGCGCGCGCGCAGAGCGCCTCGCCTGCATCTTCCACGCCGGCCGTTCCTAAAACCGCGGAGACCAAGAGTGCCACGTCCACGCCAGCGAACCCTGGAGAGCAGGGGGCGCGTGGCGACGTGTATTACTACGTCACGATGGGGCATCTGGACGAGCAGCAATATGAATTGACCGGACGCGCGGAACTGGCGACGCAAGCGATCGAGTTTTACAAGAAAGCGCTGGACCTGGCGCCGGGTTCGCCGGTGATCCGCGAACGGCTGGCGGAGATTTACGCCAAATCGCAGCGGCTGCGCGAAGCCGTAGAGCAGGCGCAAGAAACGCTGCAGACCGATCCGAACAATGTGGATGCGCACCGGCTGCTAGCGCGTATTTACGTGCGCGAGCTTGGGGATCTGAGCGCCGGCGAAGTACAGAAAGAAACGCTGGAAAAGGCGATCGCGCAATTCCAGGAAATTCTGAAAATACAGCCGGATGACGTCTATTCCGGATTGTGGCTGGCGCGGCTTTATCGTTTTGAGAACAAACACAGCGAAGCGGAAACCGTGCTGCGCGGATTGCTGGCGCGCGACGCGGCGAATGGTCCAGCCCTGGAACAATTGAGCCAGCTGCTGATGGATGAAGGGCGGTCGCAAGAAGCCGTGAAATTGCTTTCCGATGCGGCCGGCGAATCCTCTTCACCGGAAGTTTACGATCTGCTGGGCGACGCTTATTCGCAAGCGAAGGATTATGCGAAGGCGGAAGATGCGTATCGCAAGGCGGTGGAGGAAGATCCGGACGATCCCGGCCATTTGCACGGCCTGGCGCAAGCGCTGATGGCGCAGGACAAATACGCGGACGCGCTGGAACAGTTCAAGCGGCTTACGGAAATCGAACCGAGCACGTCGGAAAATTATTTGCGGATGGCGCAGCTTTATCGCCGCCTGGGGAAATTCGACAAGGCAGAGACGAGTCTGCTGCGGGCGAAACAATTGGCGCCGGGCAGCCTGGAAGTACTCTACAACGAAGCGCTGCTGTACGAGGATCAGGGGCGTTACGACGACGCGGTGAAAGTGCTGAGCGACGCGATCGCCGGGATGAAGAGCCAATCGAGCAGTGCGCGGAATTCCGGAGGCGCTGCCACGGGCTCTGGCGCGCCGGGATCGGCGAGCGGCGAGACAAGTCCGAATGCGCTGGCGATTCTTTATGAGCAGCTGGGGCACGCGTACCGGGAAGAAGAAAATTATTCCGCGGCAATTCAGACGTACCAGGAAATGGGCAAGCTGGGTGCGGATGCTCAAAAGCGCGCGGAAATGCTGCTGATTGACACTTACAGGGAAAGTCGCGACCTGGACCACGCGATCGCCGAGACCAAGAGAACGCTGGAAGCTTCGCCAAACGATCCGAGCCTGACGGTGACGCTGGCGATGTTGTATGGCGAGAAGTCCGATGCGGATGCAGCGACGAAGTTGCTGGATGGCCTGTTGCGAGGAAACGACAGCGACCAGGAAATTTATTTGAACCTCGCGCAGGTGCAGGAGCGCGGCAAGAAGTATGCCGAAGCGGAGCAATCCGCGCAGAAAGCCGAGCAACTGGCGCGGGGGAATGACGATAAAGAGACCGCGTGGTTCATGCTGGGCGCGATTTACGAGCGCCAGAAGAAATTTGATCAGGCGGAGCAGGAATTCCGCAAGGCGCTGGCAGTGAGTCCCGGGAATGCTTCGGTGCTGAATTATTACGGCTACATGCTGGCCGACCGCGGAGTGCGCCTGGAAGAAGCGACGGCGATGATCAAGCAGGCGGTGACGCAGGAGCCTAGCAACGGGGCTTATCTCGATAGCCTGGGTTGGGCGTATTACAAGCAGAATAAGTTGACCGAAGCCGAAGAGAGCCTGCGCAAGGCGAGCGAGCGGCAGAAACACGATCCGACGATTCTGGGGCACCTGGGCGATGTGTATGCCAAGCTGGGCCAGAGCGATCAGGCGGCGATCTATTGGGAGCGCGCGCTGGCGGAATGGCAGAAGGCCGTGCCGGCGGACTACGAAACGGACAAAGTGAACGAACTGGATGCACAGCTGAAGAATCTGAAACGGCGCACGGCGCAAAAAACCACGCCGGATTCGGCGAAACCGCAGTAAGCTCCCCCGCATGACCCGCGCGACACTTAAGAAAAAATCGGTGCGCCTGCCCGCGTTTGCGAAGATTAATTTGTGCTTGCATGTTGTCGGTAAGCGGCCGGACGGTTATCACGAGCTGCGCACGATTTTTCAGGCTATTTCGCTGCGCGATACGCTCGAACTTTCCATTCCACCCTCTGCGGCGAGCAACTCTTTCACGTTGGAATCGACCGATCCGGGGTTGCCGCTGGGTCCGGAGAATCTTGTATCGCGAGCAGTGGAAGCGATGCGCGGAGAAATTGGATTTCGCGGCGCCGTGCATGCGCGGCTGGAAAAGAGAATTCCTGTGGCGCGCGGAATGGGCGGAGGGTCGAGCGACGCGGCTACGACGATGATCGGTATGCTGCGACTGACTGGAAAGAAGGTGCCGCTGGCGCGGCTGATGGAAATTGCGGCCGGGCTGGGCGCGGATGTGCCGTTCTTTTTGTTGGGCGGACGGGCGCTCGCGGTAAATCGAGGGGACGAAATCTATCCGCTGCCGAACGCGCCGAAGCAGACGGTTTTGGTGGTGTCGCCGCGCGATATTGGCGTGAGCACGAAGGACGCGTTCCAGTGGATTTCTGCCGAATTGACAAAACGGCCGGAACCCCCTAAAATTTGGGGGTTCTGCGCTCTGTGCTGGAGTCGGCAGGGGGCGGGCCTTGCGAATGATTTCGAGGGGCCGGTCTTCGACCGTCATCCGCGCCTTGGAGAAATCCGGGACGGATTGCTCAAGCGAGGAGCCGCAGATGCCGCGCTGGCGGGTAGCGGGTCGGCGGTGTTCGGAATATTCCGAAACCCAGCGCGTGCGCGCCGAGCCGCTCGTGCGTTCCCGGAAGATTCGGTTTTCGTCGTTGAAACCCTATCCAGGGAAGACTATGGCCGTGCTTTGGGCTGGCGTGCGGATGCGCACCCGCGCCTGAGTGTGCGCGGCTGAGGGAACATTTTTGACAGACGATAAATTCAAAATTTTCTGCGGCACTGCGAATCCGGCGCTGGCGAAAGCGATTTGCAAGTACGTGGGCGTGCCGCTGGGCGAAGCGGAGCACGGGCAGTTCAGCGACGGCGAGACGCGCTATCAGATTCTGGAGAATGTGCGCGGCGCGGATGTATTCGTGGTGCAGCCCTGCAGCACGCCGGTGAATTTCAATCTGATGCAGTTGCTGCTGATGATTGATGCGTTCAAGCGGGCTTCGGCGTGGCGCATTACGGCGGTGGTGCCGTATTACCCGTACGCGCGACAGGATCGCAAGGACCGGCCGCGGGTGGCGATTTCGGCGAAGCTGGTGGCGGACCTGCTGGAGACGGCGGGAGCGAGCCGCGTGCTGACATTGGATCTGCATGCGCCGCAGATTCAGGGATATTTCAATATTCCCGTGGATCACCTTTTTGCTTCGCCCGTGCTGGTGGAATATTTTCAGAAGATGCAGCTGGGTCCGATCACGGTGGTTTCGCCTGATGCGGGCGGAGTGGAGCGCGCGCGATTCTTTGCGAAGAGAATTGGCGCGCCGCTGGCGATCGTCGACAAGCGGCGCATTGATGTGAACGTGAGCGAAGTGATGCATCTGATCGGCGACGTGGCCGGGCGGCCGGCGCTGGTGATTGACGACATTATTGACACCGCGGGAACGCTGGTGAAAACAGCTGAGGCGCTGCTGGAGCATGGAGCGACAAGAGTATTCGCAGCGTGCACGCATGCGGTGCTTTCGGGACCGGCGGTGGAGCGGATCGCGAAGTCGAAGATCGAGGCTGTGGTGGTATCGGATTCGGTTCCGCTGAGCGAAGCGGCGCAGAAGTTGGGCAAGATCAAGGCGTTGAGCGTGGCGCCGTTGCTGGCGCGCGGAATTCAGTCGATTCACGAAGAGACCTCGATCAGCGAACTGTTTATCTAATTTATTTGTCTAAATTATTTATTTGGCGGATGGGCCGGCTTCGCGCCGGCGGATTTCGGTGAAATTAAGATTGCCGGCGTGAGGCAGCGAAGAGCAGCCGGCGCAACGAGGGAGTTATGGAGACATTTACAATCGAAGGGCAGGTACGCGAAGGGCGCGGGAAGGGTCCGGCGCGGCGCACGCGGTTGAGCGGGATGGTGCCGGCGATTCTGTACGGCGGGAAGAAGGACTCGATCTCCATTTCGGTGAATGCGAAGCAGGTAGCGCGCATTCTGCGATCGGAAACCGGGCACAACACAATCTTTACCGTGCAAGTGGCTTCTGGCGCTGCCGAAAAGGCGATGGTGAAGGACTGGCAGGTGGATCCGGTGAGCGGCAAATTGCTGCACGTGGATCTGTACCGCATCGCGATGGACGTGCGCATGCGCGTGATGGTGCCGGTGCACACTTTTGGCGAGCCGCAGGGCGTGAAGATGCAGGGCGGCGTGTTCGAGACGGTTACGCGCGAAGTCGAAATCGAATGCTTGCCTGCGGATATTCCCGAAGAATTCAGGGTGGATGTGACGGAGATGCTGATCGGCAAACAGCTGCGGGCGGCCGATCTGCCGTTTGACCCGACGAAGATCAAATTGCTGACGGACCCGGTTCGCGTTATCGCGCACGTCGTTGTGCTGAAGAAGGAAGAGGAACCGGCTCCGGATGCGGCGGTGACAGCGGATGCGGCCCCAGCGGAACCGGAAGTGATGAAGAAGGGCAAGAAGGAAGTGGAAGGGGAAGAAGGCGAAGCTGCGGAAGCTCCCGCGGCGAAAGCCGAGAAGTCCGAGAAGAAGAAATAGCGTTTCGATCGCGGCGCTAGCGGCGAAGGCTCAGGGTAAAAATGAGACTTATTGTTGGCCTCGGAAACCCTGGCCCGGAATACGAGTTCACGCCGCATAACATGGGCTTTCTGGCGGTGGATGTGTTGGGCGGGCGCGCGGGGATTCGGGTGACGCGGCCCGAGTCGAAATCGTACGTGGGCTTGGGTAGGATCGCGGGAAATAACGTGGTGCTGGCCAAGCCGCAGACGATGATGAATCTAAGCGGCACAGCGGTGCGGATGTTGCTGGAACGGTACGAGTGCAAGGCTGCTGAAATGATCGTGCTGAGCGATGAGGCAGCGTTGCCATGGGGCATGCTGCGGATTCGGGAACGAGGCAGCGCCGGCGGGCACAACGGTTTGAAGTCGATCATTGCTTCCGTTGGGTCGAACGAATTTATTCGGGTGCGGTTGGGAGTGAAGCCTGAATATCCGCTGGAGGACATGGCGGAATACGTTCTAGGCACGATGCGGAAGCCGGAACGCGAGATCGCGGCGCAGATGACTGCGGATGCGGCTGAAGCCGTGGAGTTGATTGTGGCTGAGGGCGCGGGCACGGCGATGGCGAAATTTAACCGGCGGGTCGAAACCGGCGAAGAAGATTCGGAGTGAAAAGCTTTTGGTTGTAGGGCTCTGAAGTCGGGAACGAGAAGACGAGGAATCGAGGACATATGGAAGAGCGTCAGTACGATTTGATTTTTATTTGCCGGCCGGATACGCCGGAAGCGGACATTGATAAGGTGATCGCGACCCTGGAAAGCACGGCGACGGAAAAGGGCGCGAAGATCGAGTCGGTCGCCAAGTGGGGCCGGAAGCGCATGGCGTACCGCGTGCAGAAATTGCACGAGGGATACTTTGTGTACATGATCATAAAGACCACGCACGGTGAAGTGGTGAAGGAGCTGGAGCGCCGGTTGAAGGTGGCGGATCCGGTGATCAAATACCTGACCGTGCGGCTCGATGAAGAACTGAAGCGGCAGGAAAAATTGAAGCGGCATCGCGAACGTCGTGCGGCGCGGCGTCCACGGAAGACGGTGGCTGCACCGGCGGCGCCTGTTGCGCCGATCGCGCCACCAAGCGAGCAGTCCGCGCCGACGGCGTAAACGGCAAGCGGTTTCTGGTTATGGGGGCGGGTCTGAGGCCCGCCCCTACGACGCCCACGGGCGTACGATCGAACGGAATTAAGTCAGGAGACTCGAATGGCAGAAGAAAACGCACCAATGCAGCAATCGCACGGTCCCTCGTCGGGGGGGATGCGCTCTTCAGGGCCGGGCGGCGGGCCTGGTGGTCCGGGCGGGGGTCGGCCTGGAGGACCAGCAAAGCGCGGTAAGCGGAATTTCGTGCGCAAGAAGAAGGTTTGCCGGTTCTGCGTGGACAAGGCCGATTTCATTGATTACAAGAAGGCCGAGATTCTGGCGCCGTTCATTCAAGAGCGCGGGAAGATTCTGCCGCGGCGCATGACTGGGACTTGTTCGCGGCACCAGCGGTGGCTGACCGTGGCGATCAAGCGGGCGCAGAATATTGCGTTGCTGCCGTTCGCAGCGGAATTGTAGTTCGCGAAGAGTTAAAGAGGGCGGGTCTGAGACCCGCCCCTACCGCACCGCGATCATTGCACAAGCTGTGGCAGTAGCAGCGAAACGACGAAAAGGATTCGAGGTCCGCATACAATGCAAATCATTCTGCAGGAAGACGTGGAAAAGCTGGGAAACCGCGGCGAGCTGGTGGAAGTTGCGGAGGGATACGCGCGCAATTTTCTGCTGCCGCGCAAGCTGGGCCTGGAAGCTACGGCCGGAAACTTGAAGCGGCTGGAGCGGATGCGGGCGCACTTCGCGAAGAAGGAAGCCACCGAGAAGGATGCGGCGCAGAAGCAGGGCGAACAGCTCGCGGCTGTGTCGCTCGAATTCACGCGCAAGGCTGGAGAGAACGACCAGCTGTTCGGGTCGGTGACCTCGCTGGATGTTGCCGAAGCGCTGGCGGGCAAAGGATTCGAGATTGACCGGAAGAAGATTGTGCTAGCCGAGCCGATCAAGGTGATGGGCGATTATGAGGTTCCGGTGAAGCTGCACCGCGCAGTGATCGTGAATGTGAAGGTCGCGGTAAAGAAGGAAGAGTAGGTCGACCATACCTTTGGACCGATCGCTTTCGTTCGTGCAGGGGTTTTAGGAGTTGGAAGATCGTCGGGCGTCTCGAAATTCGAGACGCCCTCTTTTTTTGCGCCGCGGCTTTTCCACTTTTCCGAGATCTTGCACAGGGTGGTACGGTTGACGCGCCCGTGTTGAACGCCCACAATCCTGCCTGCTACTTGAACTAAAATTCTTGAGCGCTGGGTGAGACCGCGCGAGTTGTCGCGAAGTGCAAGCGGGCGTAAGATTCTAAAAGTAACATCCGAGCGCAAACACAGACCATGCCAGGCGACGTCACACTCGAACGACCTTTACCACACAATCTGGAGGCGGAGCGCAGCATACTGGGCGCGATCCTGCTGGATAACCATGCGCTGAACGCGGCGATCGAGAAGGTGCGTGCGGACGATTTCTTTTTGCCGCAGCACCGGCAGATTTTCGAACGCATGGTGCAGCTGGGAGAAAAGCAGCAGGCAATCGATATTGTGACGCTGATGGAGGA
Source organism: uncultured Acidobacteriota bacterium (assembly GCA_963786205.1). Classification (GTDB taxonomy): domain Bacteria; phylum Acidobacteriota; class Terriglobia; order Acidiferrales; family UBA7541; genus Palsa-295. The sequence continues at coordinate 224,166 of CAWAYG010000003.1, read as the reverse complement.
TTTGTCGCGGCGCGGCGAGCTGGAAGCGGCGGGCGGGATTGCCTATCTTTCGCAATTGGCGGACGGGCTGCCGCGAATCACGAATGTGGAGCATTACGCGCGGATCGTGAAAGAGAAATCGGTGCTGCGCAACCTGATTTTTTCGGCGTCGGCGATTCAGGAGCAGGCGCTCGCGGCGGGCGACGATGCGGACGTGATTCTGGATCGCGCCGAGTCCGTGATTTTTCAGCTGGCGGAAGACCGGGTAAAGGCGGGGCTGATCGGCGTCAAGGAACTGGTTCGCGATAATTTCGAGCGGCTGGAAAAAATATTCAGCGAGGGACGGCGGATCACCGGCCTCGCTACTGGCTACGCCAATCTGGACAACGAGACCGCCGGCCTGCAGCCTTCGGAGCTGATCATTCTGGCGGCGCGGCCTTCGATGGGAAAAACGGCGCTGGCGCTGAACATCGCGGAAAATGTGGCGGTGCGGCATCGCGAGCCAGTGGCGATTTTCAGCCTGGAAATGTCGAAGGAATCGTTGCTGCTGCGCTTGCTGGCCTCGGAGGCGCGCGTGGACGCGCACAAATTCCGCACCGGGCACATGAATCGCGACGACTGGGGCAAAGTGACGGGAGCGTTGACGAATCTGGCGGAAGCGCCGCTGTGGATTGATGATTCCGCATCTTCGACGGTGATGGAGATGGGCGCGAAGGCGCGGCGGCTGAAGCGCGACCGCGGGCTGTCGCTAATCATCGTGGATTATTTGCAACTGGTGGTGCCGACGAATATGGGGCGGCAGAGCAACCGGCAGGAAGAAGTTTCGGGAATGTCGCGGGCGCTGAAAGGCCTGGCGAAGGAATTGAAAGTGCCGATCGTGGTGCTGAGCCAGTTGACCCGCGCGCCGGAACGCGAAGAGCGCAAGCCACAATTGGCGGACTTGCGCGAATCAGGCGCGATCGAACAGGATGCGGACGTGGTGCTATTCATTAACCGGCCGAATTTCTACAAGACGGATTTGCCGGATGAAGATCGCGCGAAGGCGGAGTTGATCATCGCCAAGCAGCGCAATGGCCCGACCGGGAATTTGAATTTTGTTTTTCTGGCACGGCATACGCGGTTCGAAGAAGCGGCGCCGGATGCTTGGAGCGCTGCTGGCGAACCGATGGAGTAGCGGCTGCCCGAATTGTCCGCGCGGAGCCACGCTTGTGTTGGAATGACCGCGGATCCTAAGCTGTGAGATTCCTTTTAAAGGTATCACCTCTGCCCGAACCTTCCCGTAACCCTATGTTTATCTGTTCCTTACGGTGAACCTGTGCCCGCAACAAACGCGTGCGCGGCAATGGCAGCGGTCCTGCAAGGTCCGAATGTGGATGTTTACCTAAACGGCGCGAAGCGAATTGCGCATGGCAATTTCGTTCGCGTGCGCGGCGAGGAGTCTGGCATTCTAAATGACGATGGCAAAAACAATTCGATTTGCGGGACGCCCGGTGTGGGCGGAGATTTCGCTGAAGGCCATCCTGCATAACCTGCGGGTGATTCGCAAACAGGTCGGAGCGCAACGGAAAATTCTGGCAGTGGTGAAGTCGAACGCCTACGGACTGGGCGCCGTGCCGGTGGCGCAGGCGCTACAGAAGGCCGGGACGGAGTGGTTCGGCGTCACCTGCGCAAACGAAGGCGTGGAACTGCGCGAGGCGGGCATCCGCAAACGGATTCTGATCTTGACGGGGTTCTGGCCGGGGGAAGAAAAACGGCTGATCCAAAATAATCTTACGCCCACGGTGACGCGCGTGGATGATCTTCGTCATCTGGAACGAAGCGCTAAGGCCGCAGGCGGAAAATCGCGGCTGCGATTTCATTTGAAGATTAATACGGGGATGAACCGGCTGGGAATTTCCGCGAATGAAGTGGAATGCTTCGCGCGAACGCTGGCCGGGTGCAAGCACATTGAACTGGAAGGGACGTTCACGCACTTCGCCTCCGCGGAGGATTTCACGGCACAACAAACGAATGACCAGGAGAAGGTGTTCCTGGCGTGTCTGGAGCGTTTGCGCGCGCTGGGCATTTCGCCCGGGGTCGTGCACATGGCGAATAGCGGCGCGATTTGCGCACGGCCGAGCACCTGGGCAGACATGGTTCGTCCCGGAGCAATTCTCTACGGTTATTACCAGTCGTTTGACCCGCCGCAAAAAAAGCAGGAAGTGATGGGCCAGGTGGCGTTGCAGCCGTGCCTTTCGCTGCGAGCGCGGATCATTTCATTGCGTGATGTGCCGGTGGGAGAAGGAGTGGGCTACGCGGCCCGGTTCGTGACCAAGAGGCCGTCGCGCATCGCGGTGATCAACGCGGGATATGCCGACGGCGTGGTGCGGGCACTGACAAATCGCGGATGGGCGCTGGTGCGCGGCCGGCGCGTGCCGCTAGTGGGAACGATCTCGATGGATTTAACCACGCTGGATTTGACCGACGTGCCGGACGCTGTGCTGGGCGACGTGGTGACGATTTACGGCAAAGATGGCGACGCTGCGATCGAAGTTTCTGAAGTGGCGCACGAGATTGGGACTGTGACGTCCGATTTGCTGTGCGCGCTGGGTCGGCGCGTGCCAAAGTTCTACGTTTAACTTCTGATTTCTCTCTTGAACTCCGCGCGGTTCGCCGTATCATCAAGCCGACATGAAACCATTTCTGATCGTGGCGCTGTGCGCTTCGCTGTTGGGAACCTCTGCGACGCCGGAGTATTCGATTCAAGCGATACGTTATGCCAGTTCGCCGGACGTGCCGGTGTCCGAGCTGGTGGTGGGCGGGCCGCAGGATGAGAAAGTCGAGATCGCCATGGTGGTTTGGCTGATTCGGGGCGGGGGACGTACGATTCTGTTCGACAGCGGTTTTCATCGCGAAACTTTTGTGAAGGATTTTCCGATGAAGAATTATCTGCGGCCGGACAAGGCGGTGGAAACTGCAGGAGTGAAGCCAGAGGAAGTGACGGACGTCGTCATCAGCCATGCGCACTGGGATCACATGGGCGGGATTGACCTGTTTCCGAAGGCGAATATCTGGATTCAGAAAGAGGAGTATCGCTACTACACCATGGATGCTTGGCAGCCGGGCGGAAACCACGGCGGAATCGATCCGGAAGACGTCAAGGAACTTTTACAAGTGAATACCGAGGGTCGCATGCATCTGGTGGATGGCGATAACGTCGAAATCTTTCCGGGCATGCGCGCTTACACCGGCGCGCGACACACCTATGCTTCGCAATATCTCAGAGTCGAAGGCAATCCGAGCTTCGTGCTGGCGTCGGACAATTGTTATTTCTATCTCAACCTTTCGTCGCACCTGGCCAGCGCCACCTTCAGTGATGCGGATCATGCGGCCAACATCGCCGCACAGTCGCGGATGATCGAGCTAGCCGGGTCGCCGGACCGTGTGGTGCCCGGGCATGACGCGCTGCAATTCCAGAAGTTCCCTACCGAAGGGCGCGTGGCCAAAATCAAGTAAGTCGCCAGCGGAGACGTGGGTTTGGGAGACGTGGCGCGTTGAGCGTCTGCTTTCCTGCGCGCCGGTCCCCGAACGCCGCTTGCGCTCCTCACAGCTACCCGCTCTCGATCTCGTGGGCTGGGTCCCTAACCATTCGACCGTGCGATAGTCTAAATGTATTAGTTAATCCCCGGGCAGAGGGCTCGGCGGCTCTGCAATGACCCAGTCCTGAAGTGTTCGGGCATGGTGGATCGGTATACGGAGAGAACAGAGCTCGTTGACTGGGCGTTCGTGCGCGGTGCTATACTGTGGAATTCATAAGGATTTCATAAGGCAAGGCTGATCATCCCGGCGGGGCGCTCCAATATATAATAGGCCGGAAAAAGGAACTCGAGGCGAAGTAAGGGAGCGGAATTCGCCTTCTTTATACTGATAAGGTGGAACCATGCAGAGGAACCCTGGGTCTCAGAATCGCCCTCCTAGCATCGCGGCTCCTGAAAACTCCCCAAACAAACCGGCATCACCCTCGCGCGCGGTGCACGAACATGTTGGAACCTTTTGGGACATGTTGGGGATACGGATCGTGTTCATGGCCGTGTGCATCGCAGCGGGATTTCACTTCCGTCCGTTCAGTGTGTCACCTGAATCAGGGGCGGCTACGGGATTTCTATTTGGGCTGGCGGTCATCTTATTCGAACTGCGGCTGCGGCACGCGAGCTTGCGCCGGCTGATTGGCGCGGCGGTTGGGTCGATCCTGGGACTGCTGGGGGCGTACCTGACGTCGCTAATCTTGACGCATACCATCATGCCGGAGAGTACCCGGTCGTTTTTCAGCCTGGCGGCATTTTTGGTGATGGCTTACATCGGTCTGATACTGGGCGCGAATAAGGGCGACATGCTGAACCTGCAGGCGCTGGGCGGGTTGTTCGGCAGCGAGCGCAGCTTGAAGCATTCTTTTAAGGTGCTGGATACCAGCGTGATCATTGATGGGCGCGTGGCGGACATCGCGGATGCGCAGTTTTTGGATGGGACGGTGATTATTCCGCAATTCGTGCTGCACGAACTACAGCTGGTGGCGGATTCCGCCGACCCGTTGAAGCGACAACGCGGACGCCGCGGGCTGGAAGTGTTGCAGCGAATCCAGAAGATGGCGCACCTGGAAGTGCAGATCGCCGACGACGATTTTCTGCAGATACCGGAAGTGGACCTGAAGCTGATCGAGCTGGCCAAGCGATATGACGCGAAGATCGTGACGAACGATTTCAATTTGAATAAGGTTGCGGCGCTGCAGGGCATCGAGATTCTGAACGTGAACCAACTGGCCAATGCGCTGAAGCCCGTGGTGCTGCCCGGCGAGACGATGCGGGTATTCATTTTGCGCGAAGGAAAAGAGTACAACCAGGGCGTGGCGTATTTGGACGATGGGACGATGGTGGTGGTGGATGGAGCGCGCAAAATGATCAACAAGACGATCGATATCACTGTGACTTCGGTGCATCAGACGACCGCGGGGAAAATGATCTTTGGACGATATGACGAGCGCGGCGAGCAGCAGATTCCTCGGGCCGCGGCGCAGGGTACGCCACACGCTGAACCTTTGTCGGCTCCGCGGGCCAGCGAAGGCGCTACGCCTGGGGGCGAACGTCCTGCGCGGCCGCTTTATCCTGATACCGGCAGGAGTTAGCGGCGGCGGTCCTCTTTATTGCGATCCGCGGAGCGTCTGCAATGGCGCACTGAAGTGCGCCGCTTCAACTGCTTACCCTCCTGTGCCGCCGCGTGTAGCGCCTCCGATCGTTCCGCTGGTGTAAACAAGAGTGCGTGTGCTGGGCCGATGGATTGCGATAGACTGTCCTCCCTCTTATGAGCCGAGTTGCTGCCATTATTCCTGCCGCAGGTCTGGGCACCCGCATGGGCGCCGAAATGCCGAAGCAGTTCCTTGAGCTGGGCGGGGAGCCGCTGGTGATTTTCACATTGCGCCGGCTGGCCGCTTGCAGCGCGATCACAGATTTTTTTCTTTCTACGCGGGCGGACGACGTGATGTCCCTGCAGGACAAAGTTGCGAAGGCCGGATTGGGCCGGCCGGCGCGGGTGGTGCATGGCGGCGATACACGGCAGCAATCGGTTGCGAACGCGCTGGCGCAGGTGGACCCCGCGACGGAAGTGGTGCTGGTGCACGATGCGGTGCGGCCGTTTGTGACGTTGGAACAGCTCGATCGGGTGATTGCAGAAACCCGCAAGCGCGGCGCAGCGATTCTGGGCATTCCGGCGATTGATACGGTGAAAGAAGTGAAGCGCGCGACTTTACCGGAAGATATGGCGCTGATCACGACAACCATCCCGCGCGAGCGGATCGTGCTGGCGCAGACGCCGCAGGCATTTTCGTATGCATTGCTGCGAGACGCGTTTCGCAAGGCGCAGACCGATGGAGTGCTGGCCTCGGATGAATCGGCGTTGGTGGAGCGCTTCGGGCACGAAGTATTTGTGGTGCTGGGTTCGGAGCGCAATTTCAAAATTACGCGACCGGCGGATATGGATTTGGCGCGGTTTTATCTGGAGCAGGAACGCAAAGCGCCGCGGTGATGAATTCTTGCCTGGGGATTTCCAAACTTAGAACCAAGGAAGCTGAATGATACGTTCGGGAATTGGATACGATTTGCACCGTCTGGCGGCGGGGCGAAAGCTGATGATTGGCGGGATCGAGGTGCCGTTCGACAAAGGCTCGGTGGGACATTCCGACGGCGACGTGCTGGCGCACGCTCTGTGTGATGCGTTGCTGGGTGCGGCGAGCCTCGGAGACATTGGGACACACTTCCCAGACACCGACCCGCAGTGGAAGGGCGCGTCGAGTCTTTTGTTTCTGGAGCATACGCGAAAGCTGCTCGATGAACGCAAGCTGCGCATCAGCCATCTGGATGCGGTGGTGATCTGCGAGCGGCCGAAATTGGGGCCGCACTTCCCTGCCATGCGGGCGGCGCTGGCGAAGTCGTTGGGGATTGCGGAAGAGCAGATCAATCTGAAAGCTAAGACGAATGAAGGTACGGGCGAGATCGGGCGTGGCGAGGCGATTGCTGCACACACCATAGCCACGTTGGAAGGTTGAGGTCACCGCAGAGACGAATGAGATGGCGATGAACTGGCTTACGGGATTTCATGCGGTGGAAGAGGCGCTGGCGGCGGGGCGTGCGCTGGACCGCATCGTGATCGCGCGCGGGCGGCACGGAGAACGCGTGGAAGCGGTGGTACAGCTGGCGAAGGCCAAGGGCGTGCCGGTGCGGTTTGAGGAGCGCGTGCAGATGGATCGCTTGGTCGGGACGCGCGAGCATCAAGGAGTGGCGGCGCTGGGCGCGGCGAAACCGGCGATGGGGCTGGAGGATTTGCTTGCAGCGAAAACGCCGCAGGGATTGCTGGTGCTCCTTGATGGCATCGAGGACCCGCATAATCTGGGCGCGATTGTACGCACGGCGCTCGCGGCGGGGGCGAACGGCGTGGTGATTCCAGAGCGACGGGCGGCGGGTCTGACTGATACGGTGGAGCGCGCGTCGGCGGGAGCGCTGGCGCATTTGCCGATTGCGCGGGTGAAGAATCTGGTGCGCGCGATGGAAGAGATGAAGGAGGCTGGTTATTGGCTGGTGGGGCTGGATGAACGCGCGGACCAAAGTTACACGGAAGTGGATCTGAAGGGATCGATTGGAATCGTGCTGGGGAGCGAAGGCGAAGGATTGCACGAATTGACGCGCAAGCGCTGCGATTTTCTGGTTTCGCTGCCTACGGCTGGGCCGGTGCGGTCGTTGAACGTTTCAGTGGCGGCTGGGGTGATGCTGTTTGAGGTGGTGCGGCAGCGCGGGGGAGATCGTGGATTGGCGCGCGAGAGCAAGTCAAAAGCACCACTGATGAACGCAGATGAACACCGATAAATCCTGAAAGAGATAGCTGCTTAGACCCTTTGACCTCCTCCGTGTTCGGATCGCAATCCGCTATTCATTCGACGCAGGCATTTTATTTGTCGTATTTCAGCAAGGAAAACACGTGGATGCCTGGGAGCTTGGCGCGGCCGTTGAGGAAAGTAAGTTCGACGGCGAAGGCTGCGCCGGCCACTTTGCCGCCGAGCTGCTCGATTAGCTTGACGGTGGCTGCGGCGGTGCCGCCGGTGGCTAGCAGGTCATCGCAAATCAGGACGGTTTGGCCGGGCTTGATGGCGTCTTGGTGGAGTTCGAGCTGGTCGGTGCCGTATTCGAGTTGGTACGTAACGGAGGTCGTTTTGCCGGGGAGCTTTTTTGGTTTGCGGACTGGAACGAAACCGGCGCCGAGGCGATAGGCGAGCGCGGGGGCGAAAATAAATCCGCGGGCTTCGATGCCGGCGACAATGTCCACTTTCGTGCCGTTGTATTGTTCGCAAAGCTGATCAACCAGCGAATGGAAACCGGTTGGGTCCTTCAGCAAGGTCGTGAGGTCGTAGAATAGGATCCCCGGCTTGGGATAATCGGGGATTTCGCGGATCAGGGCTTTCAGGTCGGACATTCCTCTCCTTCGTTCAGTGATGCGACTGCGTGCGAACACGCTAAAACATTTGGCCGAAAACCAGACCTGACCTGCATGCTTCAGTGCTCGATCGAAAATCCTCGCTCGAATTGTGGGTTCAGCGATGCTACTTCTTCGGCGACGCTCGCAACCGAGGCGCCCTGCGGACCGCGCTCAAGCTCTTTGCGAAATTCGCTGAGTTTGGAGGCGCCGCCGACGGCGTAAACCTCGACGCGCCCGTCCGCCAGGTTTCTTGCAAAGCCGCCCAGACCGAGGCGCTGCGCCGCACGCATAGCGAAGTACCGGTAGCCGACCCCCTGCACCATACCACTGACGAAAAAACGTCTGGACTCGCGGGTTTGCGGCGTGTCTACCATGGACCGTGCGGAACCGTAATCCGCAAACGGGTGATTTTAACAGAGGCGCGGCGGGCACAGGTCGCGATTTTTGCGCGGGTTGCTTAGCGTTAGATGCAGCTGATGTATTTCCCGGGACCGAGATAAAATGCCTCGTGCCCATGAGGAGCATGACGATCGGGCCGGGCTGGGAACGGCCGAGGTTAAACGCGACGAGTGAACTTCGCATCCAAACATTGATGCTGGAATATCTCAAGATGCCGCGAACTTTTCGTTTGCTGGCGCGATGCTGGGCGAGCCGCTTGGCGTTCATCGGCCTGGCAGCGCTGCTATTCACTGCGACGGGCCTTCCCGCGCAAGATCCCGGGCCACAGGCTCCGCCGCCGACATTCAAGGTGGAGCGGATTCCGGCGGAGCCGCATCCGGGTCCGCCGCCACTGCCGGTGGAAGAGATCATTCAGAAATTCGCGGCGAATGAGAACGTGATGAAGAAGGTGTACGACACATACGACTTCACGCAATCGATCCGGTTGGACGAGTTGACCGATCCAGGCGGCAAGTTCAGCGTGACCGGCGAAGTGTATACGAAGCCGGACGGACTACGGTACATGCGGGTGACAAAGCCGGCAGAATCCAGCTTGAAATTGATGCATTTTTCGCTGGAAGACGTGCGCGTGATCGCCAGCCTGCCGGAATTTCCGCTGACGGCGGAAGAGATCGCGAATTACAATTTCAAATACGCCGGGCAGGAAAAGCTGGACCAGCTGAATACTTACATTTTTCAAGTAAAGCCGAAGATACTCAGCCGCAAGAAACGATATTTCGAAGGTGTGATCTGGATTGACGATCACGATTTCGCGATCGTGAAGAGCTACGGAAAATTCGTGAGTGAGCTGGAGGGGAACGGCACGGCGCTGCCGTTCACCATGTTCGAAACTTACCGCGAGAATTTCCAGAGCAAGTATTGGCTGCCGACATACACGCGGTCCGATGATTATTACAAAAGCGACGGAAACGAAGACATGCCGCTGCGGTTGGTGATTCGTTCGACGGATTTCAAGGTGCGTGCGGCGGCGGCTCCGCCTGCTGCAGATTCGGGCTCGTCGTCTCGTGTTCCGCTTACTTCTCCTCGGCAATAATTTCAGCGTTATCAAAGACCCGCAATCTGACAACGGAGTGCCGGCAGCACGCCATGGACGGTGCGGCTGGTACGCTTTACGACGGGGTGCGCAAATACCGCGGGAGTTCTTGAACGGAGTTCAGGAGGAGCTCGGGTTTGGCGGCGCGCAAGCGTGCGGCTGTGGGAAACGGGCCGAGAACGCCGATAGCGCGCACGCCGGCGCTGCGGGCCATTGCGATGTCTTCAGCCGTATCGCCGACGTACACGCACTGCTCCGGAGCGCGGCGCAGGCGTTTGAGCGCGAGCTGGAGCGGCGCGGGATGCGGCTTCCGTTTTGCGGCATCCTCACTGCAAACACATGCGGAAAAATAGCTCGCGAGTTCCAGCTGGCGGAGCTGACGGCGAACGCGCGGGCGGTTCCCGCTGGTGACGATGCCGAGAGCAAATTTCTGAGCGAGGAGCCGCACGACGCGGCGTGCGCCTGCCAGCAGCGGAGGGTTTTCGAGTTGGTAGGCGCGGGTCCAGAGGCGGTCGGCTTCCATCCATTTCGAGCGCGGGAGCCGAGCGGCACGGTAAACGCGCAGCCAATTCGGGGAGTAGTGTTGCGCGAGTTCGCGCTCGGTCCAGTTAATGCCCAGAGTGTGAAACATCGAGAGATAGGCGCGCAGGTCGGCTTGGTAGGAATTCAGGAGCGTGCCGTCCCAGTCGAACAGGACTGCGCGCGTCGAGAACTGTGCGATTTTCACGGCGAGGGAATCGTATCAGACCGCGATGATGGAGAAAACCTACGGAGAGAATGGCTTACGCGCGGAAGATGTTTGCAAAGCCTAAGCCGTGCGACACGTAAGCGGATCACGTCGTCAGCGGCGAATTCCGTGCGACCCTTGCGAAGGATGCGAACGCCTTAGCCGAAGCTAGTGACTGCGATAGCGCAGCGGGACGATGTCGTCGCGGCGCAGCGCGAAGTCATCGAAGGTGGCGGCGTAACCGCGCCAGCCGGGCATGTCCACTTCCTCGGCACGCACGATGTGGGCGGCGGTGCACATCTGAACGCTGCCTTGACCCAGGGGCCGCTCGATGAGCGCGACTTCCAGTTCGATGGCGGTGCCGGGCTGAAAATCGCGAGGCGCGAGGAAGTAAACGCCACTGGAGCTGATGTTGCGGGTTACGAGCGTGACCGGAATGGGCTCGAGATGATCGCCGACGCGCGTGAGACGGAGCGGCAGCGAGAGCGATGCGCGCGGATTGTTGCGGCGTTCGCGCGCAACGCCGATGGCGTGCGTGGGAACTCGCGCGAAACGCTGTGGCCCAGGCTTCCCTTTTGGAGATGCAACGCTTATTGTGTGGCTTTCAACTTCACGCAGCGGCGACACGACCGACCGCGGCCCCTTCCAGTCCGGAGCAGCCCCCATGTACTATCCCCCAAGAACAGCCTAAACTTCCCCCAAGCCGGTAGAGCGAATATGCGCGGAGTCTGAAACCGCGTCAAGGGAAGTGATGGGCAGGTGCCCTATCATACAACAGTAAGGGGTGGGACACATAGCTATGATTAGGCGGGAGTTGCGGCCTCTGAGCGGATTGATGGGTGGGATTTGGGGTTTGTTGTATGTTCGCTGGGCGCGAAACACAACCGAAAGCGAAGGGGTGTTCGCCTTCGGTACATTGGTGATTGATGATGCGGATAGGAGAAATTTCGGGCTGAGTTCGCGCGCTAGAAACGGATAGCGAGTTTGATTAAGTTTCGCTAGTTTCGACGGGAGAGCGAGGCTCATACAATGATTGAACTGATGACCAGAACTTCTAATGCGAACTTTGGCGGCATGCGCGGATTCGCTCCGCACGAGAAACAATGGCAGGCGGTGCAGAAGCGCGATCGCGGTGCGGATGGTGCGTTTGTGTATGCCGTGCGGTCCACCGGAATCTACTGCAGGCCGTCGTGCCCTTCGCGGAAGCCGCGGCGCGAACAGGTGGAATTCTTTCCGTTGCCGCAAGCGGCAGAGCAGAAGGGATTCCGTGCGTGTCTGCGCTGCCGACCGCGTCTGGCACGTGTGCGCGATCCACGCACGGCGACGGTCGCGAGGATATGCCGGGAAATCGAGGCGGAGATTGACGCGGATGGCGGTACGTCTGCGAACGGAGATGCGAGCAACGCACGTCTGACGTTGAGCACGTTGAGTGCAACTGCGGAAATGAGCGCGCATCAGCTGGAACGCGCGTTTCGCAGCGTGATGGGAATCTCGCCGCGACAGTATGCCGATGCGCGGCGGATGCGCCGACTGAAATCCAGATTGCGAAAAGGAGATGACGTGACTACAGCACTTTATGACGCGGGATTTGGATCGAGCAGCCGATTGTACGAGCGCGCTCCGGCGCAATTGGGGATGACGCCTGCCACTTATAGGCAGGGCGGCGCGGGAATGAAGATTCACTACACGATCGCAAGTTCGCCGCTGGGGCGATTGCTGGTGGGAGCGACGAACCGCGGGATCAGCGCGCTGTATCTGGGGAAAGACGACGGGCCGCTGGAAAGTGCGCTGCGGAAAGAATATCCGCGCGCGGAGATCCAGCGCGACAAGAACGGACTGGAAGGCTGGATAGGAAAAATACTGGAGCACTTGCGCGGACGAGAGCCGAATCTGGATCTGCCGACCGACGTGCAGGCGACGGCGTTTCAACGGCGCGTTTGGGAAGAGCTGCGCAAGATTCCTTACGGAACGACACGGACGTACAGCCAGGTGGCGCGAGCGATTGGCAAGCCAAGGGCGATTCGAGCTGTAGCGCGGGCATGCGCGACGAATCCGGTTTCGGTGGTAGTGCCGTGCCATCGCGTGGTGCGCGAAGACGGCAACCTGGCTGGTTATCGCTGGGGACTTGAGCGCAAACTCGCATTATTGCAACACGAATCGGCGGGGCGTGGTGAAAAGAAGCAACGAGCGGGCGTGAAATAGGCGCTAGCCCTGAGGTTTGACTTTCTCGGTGCCCTTGGGCCAGTGGGGTTTGAAGTGGGCGTCGCCGAGATCGGGATTACGCACGATTCTTGAATAGCGAATGACGAAGTAATCTCCGGAACCGGTTTCGTTGAATTGCTGTTGCACTGGAAGCCAGGAAGATTCATCGAACCAGATCTGAATCTTGGAGATCTGGTTGCGGGCTTCCTGAGACTTCGGAGTTAATTCCAACTCGACTGTCTTTTTCTCGTCCAGCGTTGGCTCGCCTAGCAGGGTCACCAGATAGGATTTCTGAAGTTCCTTCCCCTGCGTTCCGAATCCGAGCAGAAGGTATTGATCCACCTGGGCGCGATGTTGCGCGAGGTTGTATTCCTCAACACGTTTCAGACCTGGTGTGTAAATGTAGAGGTTGTCGCCCGTGCGCAGAATCGTGCGCGCATCGGGAGGCTTCATTTCTAGAAGCATTTTATCGTCGCGTACCAGGATGGAACCGGCTTCGGTGGAGCGATCATTAACGACGACGGTGACCTTGGTGCGTTCGACATCGGCGGAAAGGCTGTGGAAACCCTTTGCGGCGCGATCGAGTTCTCGGAGCGTGCTGTCCAGTGTAGCCGGGCTGTGATTTTGGCTGGCCGCAGGGAACGCCCTGAGACACGCAGCCGATATAATGGTGACTAGTGCTATTGCCGATACGAAGCGTCTTACCTTCAAATCATGTCCCTCACTGAGTGGTCGGCCCTTTAACGGAGCGTTCATAATACTACATTGATTAGACGTGATGGGCGCGTCGCCAGGTTCCAGTGGAGTTTCTGGGTGGGGAGCAAACGTTACATCAGCGGAGACGGGTGCACGGTGACATCGTAATAAAGGATCGAGCCATCCTGGGCCGAAACGGGTTCGATATGGATAACCTGGAAAGTCTGGTCTTTTAATTCAGCGACGGTGCGCGCGAGGATGTCGTGGGTTTCGCGCTCGAGTTCGGGAGTGGCGCGGGCGGCGCGCTTTTCCGCCGGAAGCACGGTGGCATCCAGGCGATACGTATGCGTTTGTCTGGCAGGATCCTCAGATTCAAGCTGCACTTTGGAGGCAAACGCGGCGCTCAATTGGGGCTGATCGTGGAACCAGCGTGTCGGAGTGACCAGTACGAACAGAATGATTAAAATCACGGCCAGATCGTAGGGCCAGCTGCCGCGTTCGAAGGACCAGAATATGGTGCGAACAATTGCTCGCCATAAGGTGCGCATATCAGTGAACCGAGGAGCCGTCCACAACCTCGCCATCACGCATGTGCAACACTCGATGCCCGTAGGCGGCTGCCTCGGGATTGTGGGTGATCATGACAATCGTCTGCCCGAGATCCTGATTGAGCTGGCGGAGAAGGCCCAGGACTGCTTCGGAACTTTTAGTATCGAGGTTGCCGGTAGGTTCGTCGGCCAAGACGATTTTCGGTTCGCTGACGATGGCGCGTGCGAGCGCGACGCGCTGTTGTTCGCCGCCGGAAAGCTCCGAGGGCTTGTGCTTTAGGCGACCGCTCAAGCCGAGGAGGTCGGCGACAACCTGGAAGCGGTGGGGATCAAACCCGTTTCCGTGGATATGTTGGGCAAGAGTGATGTTGTGATACGCGTCGAGAGTGGGGAGCAGATTAAAACGCTGAAAGACAAATCCAACTTTGTGACGGCGCAGCAGAGTACGCGCCGAATCGCTCATGGTAGTGAGGTCGTTGCCATCGAGGAGCACGCGCCCGGAGGTAGCCTGAGCCAGGCCGCCAATCACGTGCAGCATGGTTGATTTACCGCACCCGGAAGGGCCCATGATCGAGACGAATTCGCCGGGAAAGATTTCGATGCTGACGCCGCGCAGGGCGGGAACTTCGACTTTACCCTGGCGATACACCTTCCACAGATTTTCAGTCTGAAGTATGGGCTCCAACAGCCGCTCCCCTGCAAGCGTCGGCGAATTCGAGGACGGAAATATTCTAGTCGGCTTTAGCATTTCTGCCTAGCGCGGACAGGCGGGCGCGAATTGCTCCGGACGCCTGAAACGCAGCGAAAGAGTGAGATTGAGCTACTCGTAAGCCAGCGCCTCGACGGGATCTTTGCGGCTGGCCATCCACGCGGGGTAAGCCGCGCCGAGCAGGCCGCCGACAATTGCGATGAGGCCAGCGCGCAGTACCCATAATGGAGTAATCAGGATCGTGAGCGTCGGGAACAGTTTGATGAAGATTGCGCTCATCAGGTAGCTGAGTCCGACGCCGGCCACTGCTCCGCCGATGCAGAGCAGAGTCGTTTCGCTGAGAACGATGCGAACGATGTAGCCCTTGGACGCGCCCAGCGACTTCAGGACGCCGATTTCGCGAGTGCGTTCGATGATAGTGGTGTACATCGAGAGAAAAATCACCAGGAAGCCGATGACCACGGCGATGCCGATCATAACGTTGATGAAGGCGCCCAAACCGGGGAGGTTCGAGGAGGTCATCAGCGAAATGAAATCCTTGAGCGGGCGAACCTCGTAGCGAGGGAGAAGCTGCTTGATTGCGTCGATCACCGCTGGGGTGTGGTCGGTACGATCACATTTGATGAAAAAGACGGAAGCTTTGTCGTGCGCGCCGGCCATCTCCTGAAGTGTGGAGAGAAAAACGAAGAGGCGGGCGCCTTTGCCGTGCTCGACGATGCCCACCACATGAAAATCGTGATCGAAAAGACGCAGGGTCTGGCCGAGCTTTATTTTTTTAGATCTGGCATAGACGTCGTCCACCAGGATATCGTTCGGCCCTTGCAAATCATGGCCTTCGTGGAAAACGAACCCGCCGGTGACGGCAAGGAAGCTTTCCTGGTCAATTCCATAAATGATTTCCAGGCCGTTGGAATTGAATTGCAGCAGGACTGGCGCGACAGCCTGCACGTATTCGAGCTGCGACAATTTATCTGCGATGGCGATGGGCATGGGGGCGCCGCTGAAGGCCATGAACACGGACGCCGAAGGGGGCTGGACCATAATGTCCGCGCCGACACCTTCGATGCGTTTGGCGGATTCCGCGAGTAGGCCGCTAGTCAGGCCGACGACGATGATGACGAGCGTGACCTCGACGGCTACGGCCAGCACGGTTATGAAGGTGCGGAGCGGGCGATGCAACACGTTTTGTACGATCATGTAACGGATCATAAATTTTTGTGGCGCTTACGGAATTTCAAAAGCGCTAAGGATGCGGCTCCTTGTTATTCTGGCCCGAATCTTTGTGAACACCATCGGCGGCGTTTTCCCCGACATTGACCAAATCCGTGCCGGGCGGTTGCGGCAGTAGGAAGCGGTCCGCGGCAATAGGCTCGTTCACAGTAAGCTTCTTGATCGTGATCTGCAATTGATAGTCATCACCTGGCCGGGTGACGTTGACTTGCCACGGATAGCTCGTGGCTCCCGTGGCTTGCCAGTTTCCGTAGGCGACGTCCGAAGCCACATCACCACCGGAGCCAAAATTCTCAATTCTTGAAACGCGCAAGTCGCTGCGATCGAACCATACTTTCCGCGCGATTTCCCACTCGGACGGTGAACGTTGTGAACTGGCTTGCCCGGCCGAAGCGGCGCTGCCGAAGTCACTGGACACGGCTGAGGATTGCGGTGTCCGCAGCCTGACGACCGTTAATATGTAATAGCGTGCCGCGCCTTCGCTAGCTTGTTCAAACAGTACGGGCGCTTGATCCGTGATCACCGGCCAGAAAAGCGCTTCCACCAGGTGCTGCGGCCTGAGATTTTCGATCGGTTTCTCGGCGCGGCGTTCCAGGTTGGCCGGGCCGACGATAAATTTATTTTTCGACGGTATGTAAATGCTGAAAGTCGAGCCGTCGCTCACCATGTCGAAAATATTCTTGCCAACTACAGGGGCCTGGCCGATCACTCGAATGCTGGCCGGTCTGGCTGCCAGGATAAAACCGCTCACTTCATGGTATTGCTCGATGACGCCGGAGTACGCGGAACCCGCCGCCAGTTTCATGCTCACGCCGGCGTTGAGAGACTGGATGGCTTGCGCCTGGCGATTGTAGCCATCGATGAGCTGCTCTTTCGTCGCCGTCTGCAGCGGAGTTGGCGCTTGCGACGACTTCACGACGGTCTTGTGGCTGACGGCGCAGCCGAAGGCAGACGCGAGCACAGCTGCCGAAGATGCCACCCAGATGACGCGCCGAACGCTGAATTTGAGCCGCCCTATGAGCACAAAGTATGCAATCTAACAGCGGCTCACATGGGTGTCAACGCAGCAGGCTTGGCGGTAGTGGGTCAGTTCCGATAAGCGTTTACCAGGACCTAGAAATTTACTGCTGACGATTATCCCAAGCTTGTTGCATTGATTTCTCTAAGCCCTCAGGATCCTTGCGAACAGAATCCCAGGTTTCTTCGGATCGCTTGTCCGCGCGCACGTGGTGGACGCCCTCTCTGATTCCCTGTAGCGTTCGCTCAGCAACCTGGCGGGGGGGCGTCTTCGGTTCATCCCCATCTGCCAGTTCGGAGGCCATATCCGTATCGATGAAGCCTGCATACACGGCCAGAACTTGTGTGCCTTGCGCCTTGAGTTGAATGCGGGCAGCATCGGTAACCGCCAGGGCGGCGTGTTTAGAGGCACAGTAAGTTGCGTTGAATGGGTATGTGAACCAACTTACGACTGAGAGCATATTTGCAATCGCGCCTCCTCCGTTTTTTGCAAGGATGGGAGCAAACGCCTGGATCATTGCAAGCGTTCCGAATACGTTGACGTTCATTTCACGGCGCATGGATTCGGCCGATGGTTCGGAGAGCATCGTTGTTTGCAACATGATGCCGGCATTATTGATGAGGATGTTGACGTCGCCACACCTTTGCCTCGCTGCTTCGATATCTGCGGACAACGTGACATCGAGTTTCAGAGGTATCACACGAGAGTCGGCCGCACCCGGCGGTTGTCGAGCTCCTGCGTATATTTTCTTGGCCCCTGCGGCAAGCAAGGCATCGGCATAGGCCTTTCCAAGTCCACGGTTAGCCCCAGTTACAAGAGCAACGCTGCCCTCAATGTGCATGGGCACCTCCTGACTCTTTGATGTCAATCCAGTATCAGAGGTTACAGGTCGCCTGATAACTCCTGATTTGTCGCGTTATCGGAAACTTGAAAATCCACATGAACAGTTACGATGTGGCCGGAATCCGAAGCCGATCCGGAGTTAACGGTGCCCAGTCTGGGCGGAACTTATCTGCATCGAGACTAAGCGGGCCACGAGCACCGCCAAATAGAGCTGCCCCGTCACTGCCTCTCCGGAGCCCAGAGTATGCGCAACCGGATGGACCGGTACGATTCCCTCATAGCCGACTGTCGTCAACATCCCGAAACTATAGTTGACCCAACTGCTCACGGCCGAAATATCGCTCCCCGCGGGGTTGAAAGCGCCGGGATCCGATAATGCTGCGAGGTGGTAGGCATGTGCCCAGCCAAAACCAAGGCACAAATAAGCCGCAATCGCTCCTTGGACACGCATCATCGTGACTGGCCCTGAGCGGAACACCTGCCAAAGCAATACAGCCGTAATCGTAAGAATAGCCGCCAGCCCTGTCGATACGCGCCAGAGCACGAGAGTGTGAGTTGGCCACCACCACGTCGCCCACCGCACGACAAGTGCCGCGATACACACAAGTAATGTCAGCACGAACATTCTTCTGTTCTCCCAAGCAATCGCGGCCCCAACAGCCAAAACGACTGAAAACGCGAGGTCTGCGTACAGTGGTAGATTATTCTTCTCGACGCCTAGCGAAGGGAGCACGAACGCCACCATAACGAGAAGGACCAGGAACAAGGAGAGGTTGGCCTCCGACTGCCAGCGGAGAGTCAAGTGATGACGGAATTTGGCACACATGAGCGACCATGAGTGTCCGGTTAAAAGGTGAACATCTGCAATTGGTTGCGGATGTCCCGTGGTTCGGGGTGCGTAGCATTTTGCGTAAGTATTTGACTCAAGGGGACTTTCTCGAACAAGGAGACGCTCAGGATTTGCAGCATCGCGTAGAGTTCCAAGTCGAGCCCCAGACGCTTGCGTACGATGGCCACCAGCACATAAACGGCGATGGCGGTCCAAATTTGCGTCTTGACCGCGTTCTCCGACACTCCGTAGAAAGCCTTGATGCGCAGATGCTGCTTGATCCATTTGAAGAACAGCTCGACCTGCCAGCGGCACTGGTAGAGTTGCGGAATGGTGAGGGTGGGCAAGGAAAAGTTGTTGGTGAGAAAAATCAAATGGCGCTCGGTTTCTCGGTCGCAGTAGCGGATGCGGCGCAAGTGTTCGGGATAGCCGTGCAGGGGGTAGAAACTCACCAAGCGGATAGTTTGATCGCAGCGCAAGCCGGTGGTTTTGTCGACGGCCTGAGAAGCTACGCAGCGAAAGCGAAAATCTTTTCGCGCGCGAATGATGAAGAACGCCAAGCATTGCGTCAGGGTGTAGAGACGCGCGAAATCCAAGTATCCGCGATCGAGAAGATAGCAAGCACCGGGCTCCGGCCGCAGTTGATCGAAGACACGAATTTCGTGGATTTTGGCTGGTTTTATATCGATCCCGACAGGAATATTGCCGCGCAGATCGAGCAGCGTATGCATGCGGACAGCCGCATTCAGCCGGCGGTAGCGCGCCCAGGGAAAGAGCGAGAGACACAGATCGATGGTCGTGCAGTCCAGGGCATAGGCTGTTTCTTCCAACTCGACACCCAGCGGATCGCCCGCGTACAACGGGCGCGCTGTGGTGATCAGCGCCCGAGCAAGATCGGCAAAGATATGCCAGTCGCGAGTCTCGTTGGCGTCGGCCAGCGTGCTGCGAGAGATGTGACCGCGAATTCCCAGGTGATACAACTTCCCACCGAGAGCGCGCAGGCAGGTTTCGATGTCGCGCAAACTCTCGCGATAAGTGAGCTGCGCAAAAGCCATGCAGAGAAACTGGTCCCAGCAAGAGAAACTGCGGACCCGGTAGTGGCCTCGATAGCGCGCCACGCAGCCCCGGAATTCGTGAGCGGGAATGAAATCCATCAACTGCGCGAACACGGTCTTCCCAGAGTTCATTTCCCATCCCTCCCCGTGCAGAAGAATGGAGAAACGGGCCCTCCCAATTCAAATCGAAAAAGCGGCTTTCCGTTCCTAAATTCATGTGTGCTAACACCTTGGCCAAATTCTGAAAATGCTCAACCGGACAGTTCTGATGAGCGACTCCTTTGAATTGTCTTGATGGGTCCGTCCTATGACTGCCCTTATCCGGCAAAGCGAATTGTAAAGCAACGACTTTTCCGGAGAGACTCGTCGTTATGTTGGGAGGTCTTGCGCTAAGTCCCGATTAGCCCGGACTGCGTCTTCGACGCGTCGCTAGTGCCAGAAACTTGGCGAGATTCGTTTATTGATTCGACAGGAGTTATGAGCCAATTTCCTGGAGAGTTACCGGAGATCTCTAAGTAACACTTCATTCGGACGGTAAATGCGTTTAGGCACTGAGCCTTTGAGCGAGGAGGTTCTTTACGATGGCATGAACAGACCTGGCCATGTTATTGATAATTGCGGGTGGCATCGCCCTTCGATCGGATCGGTCAATAGGGAGAACCAAACCTGCGTGACGGCCACTGCGGCCTCTGCGAACGCTTTGGTTGATCATCGTGCAATTCTTCGAGCCTAGGTGTGGAACGGAGGGATTGCTATGCGCATCTTCCGAGCATTGGCGAGTGTTGTACTTTTTTCGTGCGTGGCGATTGCGTCACAAGAAAATGAAGATCCTCCATTGCCAGCGACTCCAAAACAGCCGGTCGTGGATGAATATCATGACGTGAAGGTCACCGATGACTACCGCTGGCTTGAGGATGACAAGAATTCGCTAGTGATCGCCTGGACTTCTGCGCAGGACGCACACGCGCGCGGGATTCTGGATCGTCTTTCTCTGCACGCCGCCATGTACCAATTCATGAGGAAACTCGCGGACTCGCGTTCACCGAGCTACTACAACCTGAACGCCCGAGGCGGAGTTTTATTTGCCATGAATTCGCAGCCCGGCAAGCAGCAAGACATGCTGGTGACTTTGAGATCGGCCGATGATCCTAGTTCGAAACACGTCGTTCTGGATCCCAGCCAGGTGGATCCCACAAACTCCACCGCCATTCAATTTTTTGAGCCGTCGCTTGACGGCAGCAAGGTCGCCGTGTCCTTGGCAACCGGCGGCCAACTGGTGGGACCGATTTCCGTTTACGATGTCGCAAGCGGCCATGCCTTGCCCGACGTTCTTACCCATGTGGGCGGCCTTACCGGCGCCAGCGTGGCGTGGAACACCGACAGTGCGGGGTTTTATTACACGCACTATCCGCATGAAGGCGAGCGCCCGCCGGAAGACTTGAATTTCTACGAGCAAGTGTATTTTCACAAGCTGGGCACGCCGCAGAGTCAGGACACTTACGTCATGGGCAAGGATTTTCCGAGGATCGTTGAGATCCGACTCAGCGAAAGCAAGGACGGTAGGTATGTCCTTGCGGCCGTCGGAAATGGGGATGGAAGCCGATATGAGCACTTCCTCCGGGAGCCTTCCGGGGAATGGAAGCAACTAAGCCAATTCTCTGATGAGGTCAAGATGATGGTATTCGGCGACGACGGCTCTCTTTACATGCTTTCCCATCAAAATGCGCCGCGCGGAAAGATCCTGAGCGTGCCGTTGGCTACTCCCGAGGTAAAGAATGCAAGAACCATCGTCCCACAAAGCGCGGCCGTGCTTCAGGATTTCCTATTTACGCTTGCTGGGCTGCAACCGGCTTTTGTCGCCACGGCAAATTTTCTGTACGTGATCGAACTGGCCGGGGGACCGACCGAAATCCATATCTTCGACCACGACGGAAGAGAGTTGGGAAAAGTTCCGTCGGAGCCGGTTTCGGCAATCACGCAAATCGTGTCCATGGGCGATGACAAAATCCTATTCGGCAACCAGAGCTACATGGACCCGCAAGCATGGTTTTATTTTGATCCCTTCACCAAAAAAGCCAGCGTCACGTCTCTACGCGAAACTTCCCCTGTAAGCTTCGCAAATGTTGAAGTGGTACGCGAGTTTTGTCTCTCGAAAGACGGCACAAAAGTCCCGCTGAACATCCTCCGGCGTAAGGGCATCAAGTTGAATGGACAAAACCCGGCCATACTCACGGGATATGGAGGCTTTGGTCTCAGTCTTACGCCATCTTTTGATCCTGAAATTCGCCCCTGGCTCGACGCGGGGGGCGTATACGCAATCGCCAACCTGCGAGGCGGCGGTGAGTTCGGCGAAGAATGGCATACAAATGGCAGCGTAATGCATAAACAAAATGTTTTTGACGATTTCGTTGCGAGCGCGGAATACCTGATCAAAACGGGCTACACCAACTCCTCCAAGCTGGGCATCGTGGGCGGAAGCAACGGCGGCCTGTTGATGAGCGCGGTGACGATCCAGCGCCCGGAGCTGTTTCGGGCAGTGGTCTCTATTGCCGGCGTCCACGACATGCTGCGATTGGAGTCGACGGAAAACGGACAGTTCCTGACCGCAGAGTTTGGCTCCGTGAAGGATCCCGAACAGTTCAAGAACCTCTACGCCTATTCGCCGTACCATCACGTTAGAGATGGCGTGAAGTATCCCGCCATTCTGTTCCTCACCGGAGAGAACGACCCGGCGGTTGCTCCGTGGAATTCACGCAAAATGACCGCTCGGCTTCAGGCGGCCAACGTTTCCGGTCATCCCGTTCTGCTGATCAACTTTTCCAATGCCGGGCATGGAGGAATCGGTTCCTCAGAAGACCAGCAGGCCGCCATGGACATGTATCAATACGAATTCATGTACGACCAGCTTGGGGTGGCGTGGGTCAGCCCAACACTGGCATCGAACTAGCTGAGCACAATCAAGCTAAGACGAACTCTCGAATACCGCTCCGGGTCTTTCCCGCGAATCGACACAAGTGCACACGACTTGTCGCATTCGAGACCGGTTGGCTAAGTCCTGGTCGCGTTACCGGAGACGTGAAGTAACACTTCATTTGGACGGTAAGAGCGTTTGAACGTAGTCGCTGGCGCGACGGACGCTTCGCGTGCTATGCTCCTTGCGTCATGCTGCAACGTAGCGCCTTTAACAGCGATTTTCGCTTTTCTCTGTTTTTCCTAAGCCAAGCAAAATCAATAGACTACAGAGGAAAAAAGATTCAATTCCCATAGCCGTTAGATCGGCTGAAGCCACTAGCCCGCATCCGCCGCAACCGCCAGCGCCCACCTTCAAACGGCTCTATCGAACGCGCGCAGAGCACCTCGCCCGACTTCGCGCTTTTGTGAAAACGCGCCTCCGATAGAGCACTAGCGTTTACCAGGACCTACAAGCCAAGGCGACAAGGACTGGGCTATTTGGGATTGGATTTGGTTGAATACTCCGCTTCGTCTGGCTTCCAAAATGCGAACTGAGCGGTAACAACTTCGACCCGTGGAACTAAGCCAATTCGTCCAAACTCGGCCTCCAACTCCGCCGCATTGGCGCAATCCACAAAATGAATCAGATGCTGACTCTGGATGATATCGCCGTAATTGTCGCCGTTGTTTTTCTTGGCAAGCTCCAAAGTTGTTTGCGGGGAATTTGCGACTTGATATGCGTGAATGTCATGGTCCAGCGCATACGTGCGTATTCGCCAGCAGCCACCGTCACCGAACCACCATTGAAGTGTATCGGGAACTTCGTCAGCGTTTTCCAGAGCAGTTTCGACTTCTCGCAAATAACTGCTTTTTACGCTGAGTAGAGCGAGTAGAAGAGTGCCACGCATGCGCGCTATTATCCCAGAATTCTGGGTCAACTCCTGATTTGTCGCGTAACCGGAAAGTACGAAAATCCACTTGATTCCATAACAATGCTGGCTCCTCGGACCCGAGTAGACTGTGGTTGTTCGACGACCAAGGCTCGGGAGAAAGGAGCCAGACATGTTGATTATAGGCGTAGATTATCACCCGAGCTTTCAGCAAATCTCTTTTCTGGATCAGGAAACTGGTGAGTGTGGAGATCGGGAATTAAATCACAGCGAGGGCGAAGCCGAGCGGTTCTACAGGGAGTTAAAGCAGCGAGGAGCGAACGTACGCGTGGGGATGGAGGCCACCGGGCATGCGCGCTGGTTCGAGCGGCTACTGGCGGAGCTGGGTTTCGAGTTGTGGATTGGAGATCCGGCGGAGATTAAGACCAAGCGGGTCCGGAAGCAGAAAACGGATCGTGAGGATGCTCGACTCTTGCTGAAGCTGCTGCTGGAAAATCGCTTTCCGAAAATATGGGTACCGAGTCCAGAGAATCGTGATCTGCGGCAACTGCTCTGGCACCGGCATCGGCTGGTGCAGATGCGGACACGGATCATGAATCAGCTCCAGGCCGTGGCGATGAACGAAGGCTATCGCTGGAAGAAAAAGCTGTTCAGCGAAAAGGGACGAGCACTGCTGGAGAAGCTTCCGCTCGCTCCCTGGGCCAGTCGGCGTCGGAAAGAATTATTGGAGCTGCTGGACCAGCTAGATCCCAAGATCGCGGAGTTAACGGCAGCGGTCGAGCAAGAAGCCCAGCAACGACCCGAGGTGCTGCTATTAATGACGCATCCTGGGGTGGGACCCATCACCGGGCTGGTCTATGCTCTCGTCATTGGGACGCCGGATCGGTTTCCTTGCGGCAAGCAGCTTGGCAGCTACACCGGGCTCATTCCGTGCGAGGACTCCAGTGCCGGCCATCAACGGCTGGGGCACGTTAGCAAGCAGGGCAACACATTGTTGCGCTTCTTGCTGGGAGAGGCAGCGCAAGCAGCGGCACGGTGTAACCCGGACTGGCGACGTCGGTATGTGCACCTGATGATGCGCCGCCAGAAAAGAATTGCCAAAGTGGCCATGGCCAGGAAACTCGCGGTTCGGTTGTACTGGATGTGGCGAAACAATTGGCAATATTCGCAGTTGGTTGCATTCGGTTCGAACGCGGGAAAGCTCGGAACCGTCCATGGCGTGAAGTAGAACGTCGTCCACTTGATTGGGCATCCCGCTCCCTGAAAAGGGAGTTTGAAGTAGTAATCATGGTCGAAGTTTTGATCGGAGAGATGGTTGGGTCGAACTGAAGCAGCCCGATAGATTACAAACGAGCCGCGGTCGTCGATGCTGGGGCCAAAGAACACGACGAAAGAAGGCACTCTCCGGAGCGAGCGGAGAAGTGCGCTTAAAAAGAGATTGACAGGGTCAGCATTGTTAGAGATGGACGGTTACAGCGTTAATCGTCCAGGTGGGTTACTTCCGGTTCGGCCGTCATCCGGGAGCGATCGAGTCGATAGGTCACTGGCAAGATACGAAAACACGAAGAGGGTGGAAACCGCCCTCAAGCCGCTGCCCGGTGATCCATCTGGTTTTTCTTACCCCACTTATTGCAGAAACGCGTTGAGGCATCGCGGGCGATGGGCTCGCCGTGACCGAACCCGGCAGCATCGAAAGAGAGACTGGCAACTTTGCGCTGGCTCGCGCGACCCTCCTGCAAACTCTCGAACCCAACGGGATCACCGAGGCCCATGATATTCATGCACACGTCGCCCGTGAACAGCATTCGTCCCGGACGCCACAGTAGCGCTACCTGTCCCGCGCAATGCCCGGGAGTATGAATCACTTCGATGCCGCCTGCGATGGGCAGTATTTCCCCAACGGTCAAAGGCTGGTTGATGACTACCGGCTCTACTCGCTCGTCGGGATGGTAGAGCAGCTTGCACAGCACGTGCCGCAGCGGACCCGGTGCCGCTCGCAGAGGCCGAAAAGGGCCGCCGCTCTCCGCCATGCGGATATCGAGCGGGTGCATTTAGGTCCTCGCGCCGGTTTGCTGCACGATCGCAGCGGCGCTCCCGATATGATCAGGGTGGCCGTGAGTGAAAATGAGGTGCTTGAGTTGATCCGGCGAACGGCCAAGCCCGCGGATCGCTCCGAAGACGGTTGCCTCCTTACGTGGGTAACCGGCGTCAATCAGCGTCAGCCCGTCGTCGCCCTCGATCAAGTACGCGTTAGCCATCCCCATCGTGATGAGGTGAATGCCTTCGATCACACGCTTCACAGACATAAGCAGAACCCAACAGTATAAATATACGGTCGCTGATTAATATTGATTAATACCGTAAACAGGGTATGCCAGGCCAGCACGCAGGCTGCTAGAAACGCCCATCGCTCGGACGCGTGAAACTTGACCACAACTAATCTTTGGATGACCAAGCAATTCTCTAACCCCTGGCCGAGTAGGCCCGGGGAATTTCACCCCGAGCCTCTCACAGATCCGTGCTTGACAGTCTCCTGTCACACGGCTCGTGCCACCCAGTGAAGGTTGCTACCTTCCGTCCGAACCGCTCGGTTCCTCCTGTTTCCAGTTGACCGTATTGGTTAGGACGCGAGTGACCCGCCCCCTTCGCTCCACGGGAATTGCCCCGCTTCTTCGCTACTATAGGGCAGTCCGACCCTGAGACTCCGCATCCGTACTCTCGCCCTCGTGGTTTCGTCCACTTGTGGCTTCTCCGTTCGCATCGGTGTCTCAGGTTCCCACGTTCCGCTTGACCGCCTCTTTGGCAAGCTCAGGCCACCTCTCATGCCGGATGCCGCTCCGCCCGTAAACAGGTTTCGTCGGAGCTACTCCCGCAGTAACTAACCCCCCGCGGTTTTGACATCATCCATTACGTTTCGACACTTCAGCAGTGGTTCCCTTGCGGTCCTCTTCTTGCCGGTCACCTGACCTGGTCCTTGCCAGGCCTTTTCCTTCCGCGTTCACGACCCTAGCTTTTGGCTACAGCCGCCGCAGGTGGTTTGGAACCTGTTCCTGTAAACCGATTCCGAGGGGCCTACCCTCATCAGTCAAGCAGTTGCGCACTACTCAGCGTTTTCTCCTTTCGTGCTCGTGGCACACGTAAGTCCGCGTAACCGGAAACTGACCCACTACCGGCTTGGCCGACGGGCTCGTGTGCAGGCGGGCAAACGGCCAAGATGCTAGAATTCCGGGTTTGCCCTGGGGAGTCGCAATGTTCAAGAAGGTCCTGATTGCCAATCGAGGCGAGATTGCTGTGCGCATCGCGCGGGCGTGCCGGGAACTGGGTGTGCACGCCGTCGCCGTGTATAGCGACGTGGATCGCGCATCGCTGCACGTTCGTCTGGCAGACGAGGCGTACCCGATTGGACCGGCTCCGTCGCGCGAAAGCTATTTAGTGATTGAGAAGATTCTCGGTGTTGCGCGTTATGCGGGCTGCGACGCGATTCATCCGGGTTACGGTTTTCTCGCGGAAAATCCCGCGCTCGCGCGCGCGTGCATCGATGCTGGGATCACTTTCATCGGGCCGTCGGCCGCGGCAATGGAACAGCTGGGCTCGAAAACCGCCGCAAGACAGATTGCGCGAGACGTGGGAGCGCCCACCGTGCCCGGTACGCTGAGCGCCATCAACACCGTGGACGAAGCGACGGAGATCGCACGGGAGATTGGTTTTCCGGTGATTTTAAAGGCCGTCGCAGGCGGCGGAGGTAAAGGGATGCGCAGCGTCGCGAGCGAGAACGAACTCGCCCCGGCATGGCGGGACGCGACGTCCGAGGCGCTGAATGCATTCGGTGACGCGCGACTGTACCTGGAAAAATATCTGGAGCGCCCGCGGCATATCGAGATACAGGTGCTGGCGGATCACCACGGACATTTTGTCAATCTGGGGGAGCGCGAATGCTCCGTGCAACGACGGCACCAGAAAGTGATTGAGGAGGCGCCCTCACCGATCATGACGGCGGAATTGCGAAAAGCGATGGGCGAGGCCGCGGTGAAACTGGCGCGCGCCGGAAAGTATACGAATGCCGGCACCGTGGAATTCCTGGTGGACGCGCAGCGGAATTTCTATTTCCTGGAGATGAACACGCGGCTGCAAGTGGAGCATCCCGTGACGGAAATGGTGACTTCGCTCGATCTGGTGAAGCTGCAAATGCGCGTCGCGGCAGGCGAGCCATTGCCGATTCGCCAGGAGGATATCGAACTGCGCGGCCATGCTATCGAGTGCCGCATCTACGCCGAAGACCCGGACAATAATTTTTTCCCGTCGCCTGGGAAAATTGTGGACTGCGGGGTTCCGACCGGTCCTGGGATCCGACTGGATGCGGGCATTTACGCAGGCTGGACGGTGCCGAACGAGTATGACCCGATGCTGGGAAAGCTCATTGCATGGGGCGGAAATCGCGAGGAAGCCCTGGCCCGAATGGGGCGGGCTTTGCAGGAATATTATGCGAGTGGGATTAAGACCAACGTCTCGCTTTTTCGTCGCATCCTGGCGAGCGGCGATTTCCAGAAGGGCGCGATTTATACACGCTGGCTGGATGATTTTCTGAGCACTGGACCCGCCCCGGAAGGTCTTAAGGACGAGGAAGAGTCCCAGGCCGAGCAAGCTGCAGCAATCGCGGCATTCCTGTGGCACACGACGCACGCTGGCGGCGCAAGTGCTTCCGAAGCGAACCCGATTCCAGAGTCACGGTGGAAAACAGAGAGCCGGCGGGAACAAGTGAATCGCGAACCGCAACCGTGACAAAGTCGCCGAAGGACGAACAGGGACATTGTGAAATTGCAGATTGAGATGGCAGGAAAAAAGCGCCAGGTCGAGCTTGCAGAGGCAGGCGAGCGCCCAATCTGGACGATTGATGGAAAGCGATTGCAAGCAGATGCGGCCGAGGTTTCAGGCGGGATCTATTCGATTCTGATAAACGGAAAATCGTTCGAGGTGCGCGTCGAGCGCCGGGGTGCGGAGCTGCGCGCGATTACGTGCGGCCGGGAATTTACGGCCGTGATTCAGGATGAACGCGAATGGCGACGCAATCGTGCTGGCAGCGTCGAAGCGGAGGGCCGTCAGCAAGTATTGGCGCCGATGCCTGGGAAAATCGTGCGGGTCCTAGTAAGCGCTGGTGATTCGGTTCGGGCGGGCCAGGGCTTGCTGGTGGTGGAAGCGATGAAGATGCAGAATGAGGTTCGCGCGCCGAAATCGGGAACGATTGACCGGGTGCGAGTGGTCGAAGGCCAGACCGTGAATGCAGGAGATGTAGTCGTCATCGTCAGTTGAGCAGGCGTTGCGGGTTCGTTACTAGTAACCTTTAAGTTCCCTTTTTGTTCTCGCGCCTTTCCCGACCACGTTGCTTTGGTCACAATGGTCTCAATCCGGGCGGGGATTTGGGCACCTGGCGGCGTGGAAAACTTGGGGGAATCGGAATGTATTTACACGTGCGTTTTGCGGCGATCGCCGCATGGCTCCTGGTCGCAATCGCCGGTCTTCTCTGGGTCATGGCTTGTGGGCTCACGGCGACGAAGATGGAAAAGGAAGGGATTGGGTTCTGGAAGGGATTCTTCACTAGCCTGCTACTGAGCCCAGTGGCGGGACTGATCATGATATTCATCGCCCGGGTCGTTCGTCCGGGTCGACGTCTTGCGCATACCGTCAGCCGCGGATGAATTTAACCCAGCACCGCATTACCTCAATCCAGTCTTAGCTAATTCTTGCTGCGATTTCCGAATTATTTTGAAGCGGGAAGTTTTCCTGCCGATTCCAGAATTTGCATGGCCAGATAGTTCGTGACATGCGAATCGTTACGCGCTTCGATCATGTATGCGGAACGCAAAAGTTGCTCCTTGCGGTTACGCAGCATGTCGCGGATGGACTGTTGCACTTGGGGATCGGAAAGTTCGCGCTGGCCTGCCGGCTCTTTGGCGACGAGCTTGAGAATACGATAACCGCCGTTTTTCACGCCAATGGCTGGGGTGACGTCACCTGGCCTCATCGCCAGCACCGTCTTTTTCAAGAGCGGGTCAGATTGATTCAATGCGGACTCCGGAACGAAGCCGAGATCGCCGCCGGTCGCTGCCGTGGAATCCTCCGAATAATCCATGGCGAGTTGGGAGAAATCGGCGCCGCCCTCCAATTTTTGCTCGATTAGGCCAATTTTTCGTTTGGCTTCGGGTTCCGACGTGGCTTTATCGTTCTTGCGGTTGTGCACAGCGGGGTCAGGGTGCGGCGTGACCACGATCTGCGCGATGTGAAACTGCAATTCAGCCACATTGAATTGCGCGCGATTCTTGTTGTAGAAGTCGAGGACGTCCTGATCGGTGATCGAAATTTTCGCGACCACTTCGCGATTCAGGAGCTTTTGCACGGAAAGTTGCCGCCGGATGTCCGCTTTTAAATCGTCCACCGTCAGTTCGGAATCCTTCAGCTTCTTCTGGAATTCTTCCTCGGTATAAGGGCTCTTGGACTCGGTGAATTTATCTTCTACTTCCGCGTCGCTGGCGACCAGATTTAGTTTGTTGGCACGCTCCAGCAGAATCTCGTTGTTCACCAGTTCATCGAGGATGTTCAGCTTGAGGGAGAGCGCCTCTTCTTGAGAGGGCGCGGGACCCTCCGCGTTAACGCGTGTACGAAAGTACTTCTCCACCTCGGCGCGCTGAATCTCTTTGCCGTTGACGACTGCCCAAACGTCCGGGCCAGGCGTGGCTTCCTTCTTGCAGCCAACCACGCACACACTCCCCACCACGAGAGCGAGAGCCAAGATTCGTCGTGACAAACTGGACTCCTTCCAGAGGAGGGCCGACTTCACGCGGCCTTTTGTACGCGGCCGGAGCGGATGCAGGAGGTGCAAACGCGGATGTGCTTGCGAGCGCCTTTGACCACGGCTTTGACGCGCCGTAGATTGGGATTCCAGCGGCGCCGCGTAACGTTATGGGCGTGGCTGATTGCATTGCCGTACAGCGGTTTCTTACCGCACATTTCACATGCTAGTGCCATTGTTGCGTTGCTCCACACATCATTAATTGTCGGATTGCTTGCAAAAGTATGTTAGCAGAGTCTGCCCGTAGCGGAAAGAGATTTGGCTGGCGCACCGAAGTAGAAGATTACAAACGACGCCCGCCCGTGTCGGTTTAATCAGGTGAATTCCGCGGTTACACCTTCCTAGAAAAGTTCCGGTGCGTTGGTACTTTCGGCCCATTGACCCGACGCAATCGGAACGGCTAGATTGACGGGGACGATCCGGAAAGGCTCGAAACCAGCCAAGGGGTGGGGTGTGTACCGTTTAGGCACACGCCCTGAAGATTTACCTCTTGACGGCAATTAAACACTTATAGACTCCGCCGCGTAGTATCCCTACTCGGAGGGGTCAATGAGTAAGTGGTTAATTGTAGCGGTTTTGGTCATGGCAGTATTGGCCAGCGCCGTCGGTCTGAAGGCCATTACGGTTGCGAGTACTACGGCTCCTGTACCGCCGACTCCCTGGGCAAGCACGACGGCTCCTGTGCCGCCGACTCCCTGGGCGAGTACGACGGCTCCTGTGCCGCCGACTCCTTGGACGAGTACAACGGCCCCGGTGCCACCCACACCCTGGAACTAGCTTCAGGGAACTCCCAGTAGCAGGGAGTTGAGTGGCCAAGCACCGGAAGTGAAACTGGAATGCTTGGACCACTTGATTACTTGCTATGGCTTGTAGGTTTCCTAGCGGAAATCGGCGTGGTGGTGTATCTACTCTCTCGTAAGCAAGCATTTCGTCATTTCCCCATTGCTTTCTATATGTTATGCGACGCCTTCGTAACCTGCGGCTTGTATTACTGCGTGCGGCATTTTGGGTTCGATTCGGCCACCTACGTCTACTTTTACTATTACACCGACAGCTTGCTTAACGTTTTGATGTTTTGGGTGATCATCAAGTTCTACCAGGAAACCTTCGCGGAAATGGGCGTGAGCCGGTATATCCGCGGGGCTGCGGTGATGCTGATACTTCTGACGGCCGTTTTCTCGTACGCTGTGGTACATCAAAATCGGACGCACTTAACGACTCATTTCGTCGTCGAAATCGGCCAGAACTTCTACTTCGTGGGAGTCGTACTCACCTATCTGCTGTGGGGTGCCATTTTGAAGTTGCGCGAAACACGCACCCGGCTGATCCAATTGGTTCTCGCGCTCGGGATTTATTTCAGTGCGGACGCTTGCACTTATGCGCTGCGCAATTTATTTCCAGGCCTGGAACCAAACTTTCTCCGCTGGTTTCCACCTTTGGTGGGACTGTGGCTGCCGCTGGCATGGGCTTATACATTCGCACACGTGCAGGAGGACTCGCGTCTTGAGCCGGCCCGGCTGATGGTGAGGGCGCGATGATTGCGGCAGTCATCTGCGTAGTCTCGGCTGCGATTTTCCTGCAGTTCTTCGTGTCGTATTGCCGTTCGATCCTGGCTTCCAGCAAAAATATTGCGCTGTCGGACCGCGTCCGCGAAGTGACCGGCATTGCCGACCAGGAAGTTGGCGCCGATGATTTCAACCGGCTACTGCAGTTGGTGCGATTGTGCCCCGAACGGGGCGACGACCAGTCAGAAATTCGTGCCGTGGGAACGTATTACGGATTGCTTGCAGTGCTGAATCGCATTTCGCGCCCCGTGGCGCCCAGCTTGTCGGTTTGGTTGGAACAGGAGCGTAAGAGTTGTTCTTACTTCGCTGCCGTGGCGCTGGATCGACGCATATCGTATAGCCGGGATCTGTTTACTCAACAAATCAGCGACCGGATGTGAGTCTGCAGGATCTCCGCGTTCAATTGATGTTCTTGCGGGCGCGCCGCCCTCGACCCTGAACAATCGCACTGTTACCATACGCAGATCCTGATCCTGCAGCCGTGAGAGAATCGGCCTGTGCGAACTCCGCTCGAACAATCCGTATTGGCGTCCATGCAAACATCCCGAATGCTGACCGCTGGAAATCGTGTGGGAGCGGCCGTTTCAGGGGGCGCCGACTCGGTCGCGCTTTTGAGGCTGCTCCATCGTTTGCGCGACGATCTCGGCATCACGCTCGCGGTCGTACACTTCAATCACGCTCTGCGCGGAGATGAATCCGAAGCCGATGCCGCTTTCGTTGCGGAGCTGGCTGGCGTACTTAAGGTGGAATTTCTGGCTGGGCGCGAGGACGTGGGAGCTGAAGCGGCGCGCCAGGGGTGGAATCTGGAAGACGCGGCCCGACGGATGCGCTATGCATTTTTCGAGCGCGTCATCGTCGAGGGACGCGTAACACACATCGCAGTGGCGCACACGGCGGACGATCAAGCCGAAACTCTGCTGGCGCATCTGATCCGCGGAACTGGCCCGACCGGTCTGGGCGGTATTCATCCCGTTGTCGGCGCAATTGTGCGCCCAGTGCTGGGAACGCGGCGGGAGATTCTGCGAGAATATTTGCGCGCGAACGGCCAGACCTGGCGGGAAGATTCGACCAATCGAGACCTACGACGTACACGCGCACGCATTCGCGAGCAGCTATTGCCCGTGCTTGAACGCGATTTCTCCGGCGCGATCGTGGAGCACTTGAGCGAGTTGGCGCGTCTTGCGCGGGAAGAAGGAAACTTCTGGGACGCGCTGGTGGAAGACCGGGTGCGAGCTTTCGCACAGACAGACGACGAGGGTATCCGCATCGCGGTGCCCGCCCTGTTGACGCCTTTGACGCTGGGGACGTGTGGCATGGAAAATCCGGCACCCGCGAAGTGCAACGAATTCGGGCCTTTGCGCGTGCTTACGGAACGCTTCATCCGCCGTCTTTATGAAGTAGTGCGGGGGAACCGGCGAGAGTTAGGCGCGGACCAGGTAGAACAAGTGGTTCAACTCGCGAGCGGATCCAGCAGCGGCCACCACGTGGAACTTCCCGGCGGGATTATCGTGCGGCGAGATTTCGGCGAACTGATTTTTTCGCGGAGCGAGACGATCCGGCAATCCAACGGCAATGGAACCGCGAAACAAGCGAGCGCGTATCAGTACGTTTTAAACCTGCCGCGGTATGGAACGGCGACTGTTTCCATTCCGGAACTCGGAAAATGCTTCCGGCTGAAAGTGATTGACTGGCCTGTGACGGAGAGCGACACTAAGAGGGACGCCAACGCCCTCGATGCCGACCTCCTGCGCTCTCCTTTGATCCTGCGGAATTGGAGGCCTGGCGACGCCTATAGACCACGAGGCCGACGCCGCGAATCGAAGTTGAAGAGCATGTTCCTGGCTGGGCGCGTTCCGAGCGGGGACCGCAAAACGTGGCCGGTGCTGGAAAGTGGTGGCCGAGTGATTTGGGCTCAGGGGATGCCTGCCGCCGAAGACTTCCGCGCGAGAGAGAACACACGGACGGGAGTAGTGATCGAGGAAGAAGGTCTTGAGAGCGACCGGGTAAGTTGAATATCTGTTGCGATTTTTTGCATCTAACTGTTGATGGGAAAGCGGGAACGGTGTTCGGCAATATATCAGTAGGTTGGAACAGGTGAGGTAATCAGGTGAACTCAACAGTCCGAACCATTCTATTTTGGCTCCTAATGATCCTGCTGGCGGTTGTGCTGTGGAGAATGGCCTCGACGGGGGGACAGTCCGCACACGACGACGAGCCTAACTACACGAATTTTCTGGCGAAGGTGCAGAACAACGGCGTCAAGGACGTGCAGATCTACCTTTCGCCGAACAGTGCTGAGCTGCAGGGCGAGTACCGCGAAGGCGGGAAGTTCCGCGGCGTGACGATCGCCAACACCGCCATTCCGGATGTCACCAAGGTTCTGCAGGACCACAACGTTATTTATAACTACAAGGAAGTGAAGAACGCCGACTGGCTGACATTCCTGGTGAATTTCGGACCGCTGCTGCTGCTGGTTCTTTTCTGGGTTTTCATGATGAAGCAGATGCAGGCGGGCGGAAACAAGGCATTAAGTTTCGGGAAGTCGCGCGCACGGTTGCTGACGGCGCAACAGAAGAAGGCCACATTCAAGGACGTGGCTGGTATCGATGAACCGAAGGAAGAGCTGTACGAGATTATTGATTTCCTGAAGGATCCGCAGAAATTTCAAAAGCTCGGCGGACGCATTCCGAAAGGCGTGCTGCTGGTAGGGCCTCCGGGGACGGGCAAGACTTTGCTGGCGCGCGCGATTGCGGGCGAAGCGAATGTCCCGTTCTTTTCGATTTCGGGTTCGGACTTCGTGGAGATGTTCGTGGGCGTGGGCGCGAGCCGCGTGCGCGATTTATTCGAACAGGGCAAGAAGAACGCGCCGTGCATCATTTTTATTGATGAAATTGACGCGGTCGGGCGGCATCGCGGCGCAGGGCTAGGCGGCGGTCACGACGAACGCGAACAGACTTTAAACGCGTTGCTAGTGGAAATGGACGGCTTTGAATCCAATGAAGGCGTGATCTTGATTGCCGCTACGAACCGTCCTGATGTGCTGGATCCGGCGCTACTGCGGCCCGGCCGTTTCGATCGCCGAGTTGTGGTGCCGCGTCCGGACGTGAAGGGCCGCGAGGAAATTCTTCGCGTACACACACGGAAGGTACCGCTTTCCGAGGACGTGGATCTTTCGGTGATTGCGCGCGGCACGCCGGGATTTTCGGGCGCCGATTTGGCGAATCTGGTGAACGAATCCGCGCTCTGGGCCGCACGGCAGAACCGCAAGTTTGTGGCGATGGTGGACTTCGAGATGTCCAAGGACAAAGTCCTGATGGGCGTCGAGCGAAGATCCATGATTCTGTCCGACGAGGAAAAACGCAACACGGCGTACCACGAGGCCGGGCACGCGCTGGTGGCGGCGATGACGCCGGGCGCCGATCCGCTGCACAAGGTGACAATCATTCCGCGCGGCATGGCACTGGGCGTCACGATGCAGTTGCCGATTGATGACAAACACACTTACACCAAGGAGTTCCTGGAGGCGCAGCTTGCCGTACTGATGGGCGGACGCGCTGCCGAGGAAATATTCCTGCACCACATCACCACGGGCGCCGGCAACGACATCGAACGCGCCACCGAAATCGCGCGGCAGATGGTGTGCGAATGGGGCATGAGCGTTCTAGGACCGCTTACGTTCGGCAAGAAGGAAGAAGCGATTTTCCTCGGGCGTGAAATCGCGCAGCACCGGGACTATTCGGAAGACACTGCGATCAAGATTGATGGCGAGGTCCGCAGCATCGTCACCAACGGGTACAGCAGGGCGCGCAATATTCTGGAAACTCAACCCGATAAGCTGGAGCGCATCGCGCAGGCCTTACTGGACCGCGAGGTTTTGGATGCTGTGGAATTAAAACTTTTGATGGAAGGCAAGCCGCTTCCGGAGAAGATACCGCCTCCTCCGCCCGCGGCGCCGCCGGTGCCGACCAAGGAGCCGCAGCTTTCGCTCCGGCCTGAACCGCGGCCGATTCCGGGTCTCGCCAAGGGAGAGAAACCGGCTCCGGCTTAAAGTCGAATCAGCGACGATGGAATTTTTGGGACCTCGCCTCGAAAGAGGCGAGGTTCCTTTTTTTGGTGGCGAGCGATTTTCCGAGATCGAAGCGATCCGTTGGGAAGCTCGCCTACGAGGTGCGTACGAAGGATGCCACGTTGAAGCGCGCGCTATAGACGGAGCAGAGCGCTGGTGGCGTTGCAACCAGATGGATGGCACAGCGGAGGCGTTCGGGCTTGCAGGGAATCATCATGCAGACCACAGCGCCGATCTGGTGGCTGGTGGCATAGTCGGATGGCAGTGCTGAAGTCGTGAGGAGAATCACGGGGATGTGCTGCAAGCGCGGGCAGGTCTTCACGATGGCGCAGAGATCCTTGCCGGAGATTTCGTCGCCTTCGGCCTCGGCAAGGATGACTTCAGGCGTCTCGTTGTGAAGAATGTCGAGCGCGTCTTGCGCGGTGGAGACAGCCACGACATGGTAACCATCCTTTTCAAGGATTGCGCGCAGCGCACCTGCGACACAAGGATCCGACACCACACAGAGGACACGAACTTGATTCGGGAACGGTGACGAGGGAACCGCCCAAGCTTCCTCCTCGCAAGGTCCCGATAGAAATTGCAGAGCGAGGGCGTAGGTGTAGTTCGGCAACAGCACGTTGCGGATTACTAGTGCGTGGCGCGGCACGTTGATCGCAGTCGGAGCGCTCCAGTAGGGACAGGCGACCTGAAGCTTTTGACCGAGTGAATATCCGCCTCGCGAAGTGGATAACAACAGGCCATCCCGGGAGACGTCAAGACCTAGTGACGAGGTCCTCAAAGACCTCCAAGGTCCCCACTCCCCCGCGAATCCGGACCGGAACGGTAAACATGCCTCGCTTGCGCTTGCGGCGGTCGGACCCGGTTTTGACAGGCTCTTCCTGGGCCATGCGGAGAGTCGGAACGATCTTGATTTGCGCGCTCCATGTAAGTTCACCCGCCCGAGGCCTGGATAGCATCGAAGCTGGTCTAGCAAAATGCTGGGCAATTGCTGCCGTACCATTTGCGAACGATCACACCTGAACTTGCCCGCCATTGAAGCCACAACGCTTTGCGCCGTGCCCTAGCCGTACCTGATGTAGATATCGGCTGGATCGCGGGAGTCTTTAGCACCGAAGAGGCCATCGCAGCACGGGAAGGCTTTTTGCGAGACGATATCTGATATGCCGAAATTGGCGTAAAATGCGCTTATGGCTCAGAAACCGGTGGATACGTTTACGGTTAGTTGCCCGTGCTGCCAGGCGAAGCTCACGGTGGATCGCGAGATTGGCGTAGTGCTGTCGCACGTTCCTCCGCCGAAGCCGCCACCCTCGGTGGACCTGGACGACACGGCGGCGCTGCTGCGCAAACAGGTCGACGCGGTGGAAGCGAAATTCCGCGCGTCGGTGGAAGCGGAGAAATCGAAGGAAGACGTGTTGGCGCGAAAATTCGCGGAAGGATTGAAGAAGGCGAAAGACGGGCCTATCGAAAAGCCTCTGCGGGATTTCGATCTCGATTAAACGCGCGATGCGACTGCGGCGGATCTCCAAGAAGCCCGGTGTGCATTGGCCGCGACCCCAGGTTGTGACACTTGCCGTTTTGCTGGGCATAACGTTCACATGTTTGCTTTTCGTACGAGCGGAAGTTTTGCTGCAAGCCCAGCAAAAAACGAAACTGCCGCGACCGCGGCGTCTGGACGAGGACTTCACCTGGAAGCGCGATCCGGTAACCGGAGAACTAACCGCGATTCCGGCGGGCAGCGCCACGAAGGGTGGCAGCACGAAGGGATCGAGCGAAACCGAGGCGTCTGCGGACGCTCACGCGATCTCGGTGGTCACGCAGATTGTTCCGGTGACGTGCAGCGTGATCGGCGCGGATGGTGTGGCGGTCCGGGGATTGCAGCTTGGGGATTTTCGGGTCTTCGATGAGGGCGTGCAACAGCCGCTCACTTATTTCGACGCTTCTACGGAATCAGCCAGCGTAGCAGTGGTGATCGATGCGAGCCCCAGTGTTCTCCGCGAGTCCGACGAAATGAAAAATGCGGCGCGCGCGCTGGTGGATGCGCTTTCCGCTTCGGATCACACCGCGATCGTGGATTTCTCGGCGCACACCTACCTGCAGCTTCCCTTTTCCAGCGATTGGGGATTGATCCGCAAAGCCGTCGCGCGTGTGGATGCGCGCTCGTTGCTGGAGGATACCGGCGGTTCGAATATCTACGAGGCGGTCTTCCTGACGGCGCGAGAGCTGTTTGCGGGGCGCACCGGGCGGAAAGCTATCGTTTTACTAACCGATGGACAGGACAGCGGTCTGGGCCTCACGCTCGACCCAAAGACGGCGGGGCCTCGCGCGGGGTGGCCGCGCGATCAGCTGACATTTGACGATGTGGCGCGGGCGCTGGCTGCGGACGACATTGAAGTTTTTGCAGTGTCCACCGAAAGCCGTCCGAAGATCATGACGCCGACGTGGGTGCAACTGCATGCGAGCCAAACGCTGCTGACGTATGCAGCGCAAGGGTGGGGCATCCCGGCATACACGTTATACCTTGCGGAATTGACGCGACGCTCCGGGGGCCAGTTGTACTTTCTGCGCGAGGCGGAAACGCTCGCGGACACGTTCCGGCAAATCGCGCTGAAGATTCGTGCGGAATACACCTTGGGGTTCTCTCCCGCGAATGACGCAACTGCGATGCCTCACGCCGGTTGGCACCAGCTGCGCGTGGAAGTGATTGATCACGGAGATCCCACCGTGGTTCATCGTTCGTCGTACAACGTAGTCGCGACGCCGTAATTCTAAGCCTCCCTGCGCGTGGACAACCCCGACCCATCGTGATGCGTGCGCTTACGCTTAGGCTTTTGTGAAAACCGTGATTCAATAGCGGGCAATGTTTCATCGTCGAAGCTTTCGCTGGCGGTTGCCCGCGCGCACACTGGTGCTTGGCGAACGCACGTTGGTGATGGGTGTGCTGAATGTGACGCCCGATAGTTTTTCCGACGGCGGATTATTTTTGAATGCCGACGCAGCCGTGGCGCAGGCCGTGGCCATGGAGCGCGCGGGCGCCGACATCATAGACGTGGGAGGCGAATCCACGCGGCCGGGCTCGCTGCGCGTTTCGACGGAGACCGAATCGGGACGGGTTCTACCGGTGATCGAAAAGCTGCGCGGCAAGATTCGGATTCCAATTTCGGTGGACACCAGTAAATCGGAAGTGGCGGAAGCGGCGGCGGCGGCGGGCGCCGAGATTGTGAATGATGTGACGGCGCTACGAAACGATCCCCGAATTGCGGAAGTGGCGCGACGACGGAAGTTGGCGCTTGTGCTGATGCATATGCGCGGGAAGCCGCGCACGATGCAGAAAACTCCGTTTGCCCGCGATGTGCTGCGCGACGTTGCGGCAGGATTGCGGCATGCGGCCGCGGTGGCGCGGCGGGCGGGAATCGCAAAATCGCAGATCGTGCTGGATCCGGGGATTGGATTCGGCAAGAGCTACGAGCAGAATTGCAAATTGCTGGCTCGTTTGCCGGAACTCGCGCGGTTGGGTTATCCGCTGCTCGTGGGCACGTCGCGAAAAAGTTTCATCGGCGGAGTTTTGACTGACAGCAAGTTGCGGGACGCCTCTGAGGTGGACAGGATCTGGGGCACAGCGGCTACCGTTGCAGCGAGCATTCTGCAGGGGGCGCACATCGTTCGTGTTCACGATGTGGCAGAGATGATGCAAGTGGCGCGAGTTGCGGACGCGGTGGCTTTTCCACGGTTGATGCGCCGACGGTAAAAGCCGGTGATTTCGTCGAAGCAAGATTGCCTGCAGCTGCGCAAGGCGGCTTAAGCGTTTTATTCGGAGCGAACGATCGACTTTCTCGGACATTTTCGGCGCCTTACTTCGGTCCAGCGCAACACGTTCATTGCTTGTTTTCTTGGATGGTCGCTGGATGCCTTCGATTTCTTCATTCTGGTTTTTTGCGTCAGCGCTATTGCCACAGAATTTCACGCGCAGGTTTCCGCAATCGCCGAGGCTATTTTTCTGACGCTGGCGATGCGCCCGATCGGCGCGTTTCTGTTCGGGATGATTGCCGACCGTTATGGCCGGCGTCCGGCGCTGATGATCGATATCGTCGCGTATTCGGTGTTCGAGCTGGCTTCCGCGTTCGCTCCTTCGCTGCACGTTTTTCTGATCACGCGGGCGCTGTTTGGAATTGCTATGGGCGGCGAGTGGGGTGTCGGCGCCGCACTGGCGTTCGAGACCCTGCCGAAAGAAAATCGCGGATTTTTCTCTGGGCTGCTGCAGGAAGGTTATGTCGTGGGCTACCTGCTGGCGGGGTTGGTGTACGGCACCCTGTTTCATTTTATTGGTTGGCGTGGGATGTTTGTGATCGGCGCGCTGCCGGCGTTTGTGGTGATTTACATTCGAACGAAAGTGGAGGAGTCGCCTGCCTGGCGGCAAGGCCGCGGAAGCGCGCTCGGGGTGTGGCGAAGCTTGGGGAAAGACATAGCGAAGTATCTGGGAACTTTTGTCTTTCTGACGGTACTGATGTTCGCATTCAATGTTTACAGTCACGGGACACAAGACCTGTATCCCACATTTCTGCAGAAGAACCGGGACTTTTCGCCGAAGACGGTGGCACTGGTTGCGATTGTGTACAACCTCGGCGCGTTGATGGGCGGGATCTTTTTCGGCTCGTGGTCAGAGCGAGTCGGCCGGCGGAAGGCCATCGTGATCGCTGCGGTGTTGACGATTCCAATGATCCCGCTGTGGGTCTTCTCTCACAGCGCTACGATGCTCGCGTGCGGAAGCTTTTTGATGCAGTTTATGGTGCAGGGCGCATGGGGAGTGATTCCGGCGCACTTGAATGAGCTCTCGCCGCCGGCAGTGCGTGGGACGTTTCCTGGGCTTGCGTATCAGGTGGGCAATCTGCTCGCTTCGCGAAATTCTGTGATTCAGGCCAAGTTCGCGGAACATTATTTTGGCGGCAATTATGCCCCGGTGTTGGCGTGGACAGCGCTGCTCGTCGCTGTGCTGGTGGTGATCGTGACGATCAGCGGGCGGGAGGCGAAGGGCGCAGACCTTTCGGACACGAGTTAGCAAGAGACACGCGGGCGCTTCTTGGATCGCGGTTATCCCAGCCCCAACTGGGATTCGAGAGTCCAAGCTAGGACTTTGCGAGTTCCTGCGTTTGGAACGGGAGCCGCCGCAGGCGCTTGCCCGTGGCGGCGAAAATTGCATTCGCTACCGCGGGGGCGGTGGAGGGCACGCCGGGCTCGCCAATTCCTCCGGGTGGTTCGTGGCTGGGTACGAGGTGGATTTCGACCTTCGGCATGTCAGCGATGCGCAGCATCGGATAATTATCGAAATTGGTTTGCTGCACCTGGCCGTTCTGGATGGTAATTTCGTCGTAGAGCGCGGACGTGAGGCCGAAGACCACGCCGCCTTCGATTTGCGCAGCTACCAGATCCGGATTGATGACCTGGCCGCAATCCACCGCGACAACGACGCGGTCCACGCGCAAGGTGCCGTCTTTTGCGACTGTTACTTCCGCGACGTGGGCGACGTAACTGCCGAAACCGTAGAGTCCGGCGATGCCGCGGCCGCGCCCTGCCGGTAGCGGCTTGCCCCAATCTGATTTTTCCGCGACGAGATTCAGTACGCCGAGCAGCCGATCAACGTTTACGGGAGTTTCGCCCTCGTTGTCACCTTCGCCGGCGGGTTTCTGTTTGGTCGCGATCAATTGCCGGCGCAGCGCGAGCGGATCCATGCCAGCGGCTGCGGCGATTTCGTCGATGAAGCATTGCACTGCGAAGTGATTCCAATTCGTATCCACCGCGCGCCAGTAACCACGCGGAACGGCGGTGTGCAGAAAACTTTGCTGCAGCAAATAGTTCGCGACTGTGCCGTTGGGAAGCCCGGTGCCGGCAATTTCGGTGCCGCCGGTATCGGGAACTTCGCCGCCGAGGAACGTGCTGTCGGTAGAGGGCGCGGCGATGTGGTGCAGCCAAGAATTAACTTGACCCTGCGCATCCAGGCCCGCGCGCAGACGATGGTGGGAGATGGGGCGATAGTAATCGTGGCGAATGTCATCGTCGCGAGTCCAGATGACTTTCACGGGAGCGGCTGCCGAGCGCGAGATCAGGGCTGCTTCGACTCCGTAATCAATGCAGAGGCGACGGCCAAATCCGCCGCCGATTAGAGTGATGTGAATGGTGAGAGCCGACTGCGGCAGATTCAGCACGCTGGCTAACGCTGTCGCCATACCGTTTGGATTTTGCGTGGGGGCCCAGATTTCGCATTTGCCGTCGCGGACGGAGGCGGTGCAGTTCACCGGCTCCATGGTCATGTGCGCGAGAAACGGAGTTTCGTAATCGGCTTCGACGGTTTTCGCGGCTGACGTAATCGCCGCATCGGGGTCACCGATTTTCTTCAGTTCCTTTCCGGGTGTTATCAACAGCTCAGTCAGTGTGGCACGTTGCTTTTCCGTGGATTCTTCCGCGCCGGGACCGTTGTCCCAATCAATGGTGAGTGCGCGACGTCCCGCGATGGCTTGCCAGGTGGAATCGGCCACGACGGCCACGCCGCCCCACAGATAATGCTGGTGGCCGGAATCGGGCTTGCGCTCTTCGCCAAAAAGCGGCGGCATTTCCACGGCCGGCACTTCGAAGACTTTTCTGACGCCTGGGACAGCGAGCGCGCGAATGGCGTCGAATTTTTTCACTTTGCCGCCGAAGACCGGAGGGCGCGCGACGACGGCGCAGAGCATACCGGGAACTTTTGTGTCGATGCCGTAATGCGCTTCACCAATGACGATGTGCTGGCCGTCCACGCGGGCGCGCTTGGTGCCGACGATGCGGTAATCCTTGGGGTCCTTC
The DNA here is from genome assembly GCA_963786205.1 of uncultured Acidobacteriota bacterium. Lineage (GTDB taxonomy): Bacteria > Acidobacteriota > Terriglobia > Acidiferrales > UBA7541 > Palsa-295. The sequence goes on along the minus strand of CAWAYG010000003.1, from coordinate 181,692 downwards.
AGAGGGACGTCTTTGGGCACCGGAACCGAGGCGGCTTTGACTGCCAGCTGGCCATAAGTTAGCTTTCGGCCAGTTTTTTTGTGTTCAATCACGCTGTCGCCGGTGGCGCCACATTCGTTTTTCGCTACGCCCCACGTCTCGGCGGCGGCTGCAAGCAACATGTCGCGCGCGGAAGCACCTGCCTTGCGCAACGGGTCCCAGGTGCTGCGAATACTCATGCTGCCACCGGTGGTCATGTCGCCGTACTGGGGATCGCAATCGCCCTGTTCAATTCTTACGCGCGACCAGTCCGCGTCCAGTTCTTCGGCGAGGATCATGGCGAGCGCCGTGCGCACGCCCTGGCCCATCTCCGAGCGAGTCACGACGAGGCGAATGTCGCCTTGCGGATCGATCGCGATGTACGCATTTGGTTTGAAGTCTTGTTCGGGTGCTTGCGGCGTCGCAGCGCTCGCGGGTAGATAGAACGCGAGCAGCAGGCCCGCGCTGCCAGCGGCGGTGGATTTCAGAAACTCGCGGCGCGAAGTGTTTGTTGCAGTGTGCATCGTGTTCACCGGGCGCCTCCTGCTCCTGCTGTGGCCGGCGCGGCGACTTCCGAAGCGGAATGCTTTGCGGCGGCCTGATGCACCGCACGACGGATGCGCAGGTAGGTGCCGCAGCGGCAGATGTGGCCCCCGAGGGCTTCATCAATATCCGAGTCGGTGGGCGCGGGATTTTTCGCGAGCAGCGCGGCGGTGGTCATGATCATGCCGGCTTGACAGTAGCCACATTGCGAGACTTGGTCCGCGAGCCATGCTTGCTGCACGGGATGCTGGCCGTCGGCCGAAAGTCCTTCGATGGTGGTGATGCGGCGCCCAGCGATCGTGGAAATGCGCGCAGTGCAGGAGCGCGTGGCCTCCCCATCTACGTGGACGGTACAGGCACCGCACAGCGCCTGGCCGCAACCGAATTTTGTTCCGGTGAGTCCTAGCGTATCGCGCAGTACCCAAAGCAAGGGCGTATCCGGCGAAACCTCGACGGAATGTTCTTGACCATTTACGGTGAGCGAAATCGCATCCATGCGGTTTTCCCCCGGCGTGCGTGACGTGAAACGAAACTTTACGTTTAGACCGAGCGAAATGCAAATCGTGTGCGGCGATTGGGCGAGCGCGAGCATCAAAAATTACAGTTTCACCAGATACAGCCGAAAAGGGTAAAATCATGTGGATCGTTGTAATCTTAAAGGAGCTGTTATGAGCGCACCTTCTCCCGCAGTACCCTCCGCCGCCACGGTAAGTGCAGTAAAGGAAAGAGCGAAGCTACTGAGCATTTATTCAATGATGGCCACGACGGCTGCCGGCTCGGGACACCCGACTTCGTGTATGTCGGCTGCCCAGCTGGTCGCGGGCGTATTTTTCCATGCGATGAAGTTCGATCCGAAAAATGCGAACTCGAATGACGCCGATCGCTTCGTGCTATCGAAGGGCCACGCCGCGCCGCTGCTCTATGCCGCGCTGGCGGAAACGGGAGTGTTCCCGGTCTCGCGCCTGATGACGTTGCGGGAGTTTTCCAGCGAGCTGGAAGGACATCCAACACCCAAGATTCATGGTGTGGACGCCGCGACTGGATCGCTCGGCCAAGGACTCTCGGTGGGCGCGGGACTGGCGATCGGTGCGCGGATGGATAAGAGTCCGACGCGCGTCTATGTACTGACCGGCGACGGCGAATTGGCCGAAGGGCAGGTCTGGGAAGCGGCTGCGTTCGCGGCGCACTATAACCTCGACAATTTGACCGTGATCGCGGATATCAACCGGCTGGGCCAGAGTGAACCTACGATGTACCAGCACGACATGGAGCGCTACCGGCTGAAGTTCGAGTCGGAAGGTTTCGATACGCAGGTGATTGACGGCCATGATGTGGCGGCCGTGCTGGCGGCGCTCGATCACGCAAAGACAGTCAAGGGCAAGCCGCAGGCGATTGTGGCGCGTACCATTAAGGGCCACGGATTCAGCCAGGTTGCTGACAAGCTGAATTGGCACGGGAAGCCGTTCTCGAAGGAACAACTTGCGGCGGCGATTCAGGAATTGGGCGGTGGACCAACGGTTCCGCCCGATCCGGGAAAATCGTACGTGCGCACTCCTCTGCCGACGCCGCCGGATTTCCCCGAGCCCCCGGCACCGGACTATGCGGCGGATGCCAAGATCGCCACGCGTGAGGCGTACGGCTTCGCGCTGAAGCGGCTGGGTGCTGCGAACCCGCATGTCGTGGCCATATCGGGTGACGTGAAGAACTCGACGTTTTCGGAAACATTTGGCGACGCGTACCCGGATCATTTCTGGCAGGGCTACATCGCGGAGCAGAACCTGGTGAGCGTGGCCGTGGGACTGCAGGCGCGCGGCAAGGTTCCCTTTGCCGACACGTTTGCCTGCTTCCTTTCGCGCGCTTATGACAACGTGCGCATGGCGGCGATCAGCCGTGCGAACATCAATTTGTGCGGTTCGCATTGCGGGGTCTCCATCGGGGAAGATGGCCCTTCGCAGATGGCGCTGGAGGACATCGCGATGTTCCGCGCGATTCATGGTTCGGCCGTTTTTTATCCCAGCGACGCTGTTTCAACCGAGCGGCTCACGGAGACCATGGCGCGCCGTCCGGGAATCAACTATCTGCGGACTTCGCGGCCGAAGATGCCCATTCTGTACTCGAAAGACGAGAAGTTCCCTGTTCCTGGATTCAAAGTGCTGCGGAAGAGCGCAGACGACAAGGTGACATTGATCGGAGCCGGCGTGACTCTGCACGAAGCGCTGAAGGCGGCGGATCAGTTGAAAGCGGCGGGAATTGCTGCTCGCGTGATTGACCTGTACTGCGTGAAGCCCTTGGATGGCAAGGCGCTGGCTGCCGAGGTCGCTGCTACCGGCGGACGGCTTGTGACAGCCGAGGATCACTGGCCAGAAGGCGGTTTGGGCGAAGGTGTGTTGCACGCTTTGGCCGCGGCAGGTGCGTCCCCTGCAAAGTTCAAGTTGATAGCCGTGAATGGCATGCCTCATTCGGGCAAGCCGGACGAACTTGTCGATGCGTTTGGAATTTCGGCGCGACACATCGTCGAAGCTGTAAAGGGCTTGTTGTAAGCACAATTGCGTGCCGCGTGTTTTGAGGGATGAGCCAGCTCCGCGGCGAGGACCTGTTTTTTGTCCGCACTCTGGGGAGTGAGTGGCTGCCGCGAGGTATCGACACCACCGTAATGACAATTTTGGTCACTCCGTTCCGATTTGTGAAGGCATTGGTGTTCCACGAGAAACTGAATCGAGGATAAATTGACGGAGAAGCGTGTTCTAGTTGGTGTTTTGCCAGAAGTGGTAGTGCTCGATCCAGGCGATCAGGCGGAATGGATTTCGAATGCGGGGAACATCAAGATTGAATTTGACTCGCAGCGTTGCCCGTTCTCGTCCAACGTGTTCCAGGCGCCGCCTGGGGTACGGCTGGTCAGTGGGCCGATACGCCCGGGCCTAAATCCAGGCTCTTATAAGTACCGGCTATCGCTTAATGACGTGGTTTTGGCGCAGGGCGAAGTCTTGGTCCGCGAAAAATAGACCATCCAGCATCACCCCGGCGAGCCTTTCGTGAGCTCTTAGTCGCCGACGGCAGCCGAATATGCCCGTTCGCGCTCCTGGGAGACCGAATCGGCGAGAACGCGCCGGACCGGCGCAAGTAGCGAAGCGGGGACGGGGCGCTCGCTTGCCACGTTCATTTCCGCAACTTTGCGCGGGAATTCGCGACGACGGTCGAGCCACAAACCGGATTCCTGCAGCAGGTCTCCGGCTAGATTCGGATCGTCGGTGCGTTCCACACCCCAGAAACGCAAGCGGTCTTCACTTTTCTGCAGGAGTTGTAGGGATTCTTCAAGCTTTTTCATCGCGGCGTTAAAGGATGACGCGAGAAAATAGACCGACAGGTCCCAGCCGCCTCGTTCGAATTGCACACGGATGCGGATGTTGTACTTGCCGTTCTGATTCTTCTCCATGGCACAGTGATATAGATTTCCGGACGCACTACTCTTGGTGGACATCATGTTCCTCAACTTCCCGTTACCGGCGGACTCGGCTGATCCCGTACGGATACGGCCTCGCTTTGCTTCCGAAACACCCGCTGCAAGCCTGCCTGCCCTTGAGTTCTTCAGCGCCATAGCATCGCTCCTTAGAAAAGTCTGATTGTTGAACACCAAGCGACATAGGGCTGGGAGGCATCTACCCTAGATCCCCGAGCTATCTCGGGGAAGAGGACCCCGCTGGCTACGGGGCAGGCTCTGCGGATACAAATAGTCTAGCGAAGTGGATAACAGACAGCAAGAGGAGAGTCGTAATTATTTAACTACTTTATTTTCATCATCTTAAGAGGATCTTGAGCCGGTCAAGCGCTTCATCGCGTCGGCGTTGATTACCAGCTTCCCTTCCTTCTTTAGCCGGTCCTCGAGAGCCACGCGGAACGCTTCGAATGCTGCTTTCTGCTTGGATTGGAGCAATTGCTGCCGGATTTGGTCGGCCTGCAACACCACTGCGGCGTCGTTGACGGGCTCGTGAGCAGCGACACGATAGACGAGCCAGTTACCGGTTACGTTGCTGGCGTCACTCACCTGGCCTACAGGCATGGTGAAAGCCGCATCGAGCAGCTGGCCGGAGCCAACGTCTGGAATGGATCCGGTGCGTGACAGCGATTCAGAGGTCTTGACGTCCAGATTGAGGGACTTAGCTGCCTTGTCGAAGGGTTCTCCGCCTTTCGCAAGTTTGGCGAGTTCTTCCGCCTTGGATTTAGCCAGCTCGACCGATTTCTCCTGTTGATAGTCGGCGAGAACGCGGCTGCGAGATTCTGCGAAGGTGCCCTGGTGCGCCGCTTGAATGTCCTTGGGTGTAACAATCGCAAAACCCTGCGGGGTCTGGATCGGCTGGCTTAATTCGCCGGGGCGAAGCTGAAATACCGCGGTGCGCACATCCTGAGAATTGGCGAAAGCCGTTAGCGGATCCGCGGCGGAAGCGAGAGGCAGTTCGCCCACGGTTAGATTGAACTTCTTCGCCAGATCGTCGAGCGGCTGGTGATTCGACTGGCGAATGGCGGAAGCCATCTTCTCGGAGATGTCGTTCGCCTCGGCGCTGACTTTTTCATCGAGGACGGTCGGCTCAATCGTGCTGCGGACTTCGTCGAACGATTTGGTGTGGGCCTGTTCGTGATCCAGAACCTTGATGATGTGAAAACCGTATTGCGTCTTAACCAAGTCCGAGATGGACCCCTTGGGAAGCGTGAAGGCAGCCTGCTGGAATTCGGGTACCGTCTGGCCTTCAACGATCCAGCCCAGATCGCCGCCTTTGGGCTTCGTGCCATCATCCTCGGAGAATTTCTTGGCGAGGTCTTCAAAATTCGCGCCGCTCTTAGCTTTCTTCAGAACGTCTTCGGCCTTCTGACGGATTTCCGCGATCTCGGCGTCCGTCTTGCCGACCGTCTTGAACAAAATGTGCTCGACGTGGACGCGATTCTCGACTTTGTACTCGTCAATATGGGAATTGTAGTAGGCACGCAGCGCATCGTCACCGACGGTCGTGGTAGCGCGCAACTTAGCGAGGTCCAACAGCGCATAACGCGCGGAACGCTTTTCCGGGACCTGATATAGGCCCGCGTGCTTGGTGTAATAGGCCGACAAATCCGCATCCGTCGGCTGGATCGTGGGCGCGAGTTCTGCAGGCTTCACGAGCACGTATTCGATCTGAACTTTTTCGTTGCGCCGGCGATACTCTGCCTGTATTTCCGCGGGACTAACAGTGATTGCATCGGTGACCAGCTGCCGAAACTTCTCTTCCAGCATCTGGTCGCGCAGAAAATCCTCAAATTCCGGAATGGTCATGCCGGTGCGCGTCTGGACCTCGGTGGTGTACCGGTCTTTGAGCCAAGTGTCGCCGTTCCATGCAGCCGGAAGAATCTGCTTAATCCGATCCGAGAGTTCTTGGTCGGTAACGCGTATCCCGAGGCGCTGCCCTTCCAGAATGAGCGCCTGCTTCAGAATCATTTGGTCCAAAACTTGTTTCGCGTAGAGGCCCTTCAGAACATCCGGAATCGACTGCCCGTGGAGCGCGGTGTTCAGCTGACGTTGCACGTCCGTGGCGGTGATGTTCTGTCCGCCGACGGTAGCGACGGCATCGGGACTATTGGTGAACGCGGCGCTGCCCATCCCCGGGATCAGGTAGGTCAGCATGCTCAAGCAGATCACCCCTAGCAGGACGCTCATCCCGATCTTGACCCAGCGGTTTCGTTCCAGGTCCCGTTGCTGAATGCTTTTCAACATGACTGTCTGTGGCTCCCTCTATCTTGGCAAATCATGCAATTATAATGGAGTTCGCCTGCGCCGCTCAATGAGATTCCTGCGCCTGCCGGTGGCACTGGGCTCCTCGCAACAGCAACTGCCGCAAATAGCCAATCGCTCCTGCTCAAATTGGGGACCTATGTGCCTGCAGAGACGGCGCAGATGACGAATGGCGAGGAATGAGACCTGCATGTATGCACCGTTTGGGTCTGGTTCGTTCACACGCCCAAACTTCTGCCGCCCTCAGGCGTGCAATCTCAGTTAGATACCTCTGGGTGACTTCTCCGCCGGCTGAAGACCGGCGGCTTCTCAAGACACGCATGAGCTAACAGCCTCTACGTTCTGTCTTGAAGGGCTTATCCTAGCCCTTTGCAAAATTACTTGAGCCGATACGAAGTCTCGTGGAGCTACCAATCCGCATTCGATGCAAACATGCTCTCGGTCTGAGAGAAGTTTGCGGACCGTTGCACCGCACAGACAGGTTTGACTCGTGCTTGATGGGTTGACCTTAATCAGAGTGCGACCGGCGCTCTCAGCCTTGTACGCTATCTTGGAGAAGAAGGAAGCCCATCCGACATCATGCACAGACTTTGACAAGATTCCGCCAGCGAGCCCTTTCACATTCAGGTCTTCGATGACGATGGTTCCGAAGTCTTGAATCAACTTGAAAGATTGTTTGTGTTGAAATTCGTTGCGCAACCGCTGTATCCGACTGTGAATACTTCGGAGTGCTAGGATTGCTTTACGCCTTCTGTGCGAACGCTTGTTGACTCTTCGCGCGACTTGGCGCTGGGCTCTGCGAAGACGCTTTTGCGCTTGCTGATACCAGCGCGGATTCGGGATGGAATCTCCGTTGGACAGAACCGCGAATGATTCCAAGCCAACATCTATTCCAACGGTGTTGTCCAGCGCCGGGAGGGGTTTCTTTGCGCACTCCACGGAGCAGCAGGCGTACCACTCTTTGCCTTCACGCTTCACGGAGACGGTCTTGATCTCACCGGTGATGGGGCGGTGCAATAGAATCTTGATCGCGCCGACACCCTGGACACGAAGACCTGTTTTTCGCTGCTCTGGTTTGAGTAGCTTATTGCCGTCACCGTGACTCGGGAATGTGATGCTGTCATACCGTCGCGACGACTTGAATCTCGGGAACCCTGGCTTCTCGCCGTGTTTTATTCGTCGAAAGAAAGCCTGAAATGCTTTGTCTAGACGCTTTAGAACGTCTTGGGCACAGTGATAGTTCGGAAGTGATAGGTCACCCGCGTCTCGAATCTCTTTCAATTGGTTCGCCTGCGTGTAGTAGTTGAGAGATTTCCCATGCGTGCGATACGCCTCTCGACGTTCCTGTAGCGCGGCGTTATACAACCGACACGCTTCGGATAACTGCATCCTCAGCAACTCTTGTTGGTTTGGTGTGGGATACAGTCGATATTTGAACGTCTTTCGCATCAGCGTCCTTTTTGATTCTCGAGGTACTTCTTCACCGTTGATTCTGACACGTGGCCGACTGTGCCCGCGTAATATGAGCGCGACCACAACGTAGGCAACCTTGATTTCAAGTGCGGAAACTCTTCTCTGAGAATCCGAGACGACGCACCTTTGAGCCTATTCACTATCTCAGCTACACACCGCGTTGGATCTGATGACACGAAGAGATGCACATGATCTGGCATCACTTCCATCACTTCGATGAGCACGCCGTATTGTGCCGCGGTCGCGAGCAACACGTTCTTGAGCCTTGCCTCAACATCACCGACAAGAACCTTGCGTCTGTATTTCGGACACCAGACGATGTGATACTGGAGGCTGAATACTGCTCCCGCGTTCTTACTGTATCTGCTGTCTGCTGCTCCGGTTAGCATGTTATGAGTCTGCCATATAACTATGCTCGTGTCACGTACACGGGCTTACCTGTCGCCTGCAGGCGACAGTCCGCGCCCGGTTTCTTATCGACTTGAACTCGATGCGTTCAGCTTGCGACACCTCCTACGCTCCCGGCAGGCCAGCACCAGCGATTACAACTTCGAAGTAAACTTCATTGGGGATACAAACACGCGGGAAAACTCGGTTGAGGAAGTCCAGGCAGCCAAGCTTGCTCAGAATAACGAGCGGCGATGAGTCTGCTACAGCGATCACGCTTTGAGACGGTCAGCAGTCTGGCGTTCCTCTTCCAGGTCTTCAAAGCTGTACCGCAGTGGGGAAGGCCGTGTTTCGCCGCAAAATCCATGAAAGCTGCCACGGGCGTCTGACTCAGTCCCGCCGCGCGTCCCAGGGAAACCTTATCTTCGGGATAAAGTTCCAGGGCCAGCAGCCGAGCTGCTTCCTCAGAGAGGGTGCTCTGCTCCAAATTTGCGGCCTTCAGAAGTTCGAAGCGCAGTTTTACGTCCACGGTTTCCATTCACTAAAATTACGGCGTCCGTCGCGGTTTGTCATGCCTTATCGTCCGCACACCGTGCGCACTCTACGGGGCCTTCGCCCAGCAAACCATCTCCTTCAGATAAGTGGGTTCCCTATCCCTGCGCTCAAGGCAACGAATGACGGGATCGAACTCTTGTTTTAGCGAAAGCAATTCCTGGAAGAGATGGACCTTTATTTATTCTTCCTCGATATGATTGCCTTCGGTGAAGAAGATCGCTTGCGTTTTGCCTTTCGTTTCTTTGCAGCCTGCGCTCTCTTCGCGGCCAGAAGCTTCTCTTCCTCCTCCGCAGACCAAGGCAGGACGACGATCCGCGGGGGAAGGCCCTGCTTCTTACGCTGCTCGTCGCGTTCCTCGGCATCCAAAAATACATCGTCCGGATCTTTGAGCCACATTTCGTACTTGTGATGGATGCGGGACCAATGGGTTGCCTGCTCTTGCTCGAAATCGCTGGCTTCGGCGGTCACCTCGAAGCCCGCTTGTGCCCTCACGTATTGAACCTCGTTCGAGAGGGGCGCCAGCACATCGGACCTCTGACCCGGACACTCAGCAAGCTGCTTGAAAAGGTTGACGGATTCGCGAAGATTGCGGTCGAGTAGGGCAAGCAGTTCGTAAGCAGTTTGTTTCATGTCGGCGTACCTCCCTTTTGGTTTTCCCGTTCGCTGTCACTTGTGATCCGAGGCTGTTCGGGTTGGATCGAGAGCGAGGAGGACGCGGCGTTTCGCATGGCCAGGATGCGATCGTCATCGGACTGGGTCCAAGGCGGGATCGCGATCCGCGGTGGCAAACCGTGCCGTTGCCTTAGCTCGTCACGGGATTTCGATTCGAGGTAGATCTCGTTGGGACCTTTCTCGGCTTTCTCGCGGTCCCGCCGAACGCGGTAGAAATTGTTCTCTTCCTCCTGTTCCTTCTGGGCAATCTTGGAAGCAAAATAGCTATTGCCGGACGAGCGTAATTCGTTCAAGGTGGTGCGGATTCTGCCGACGCGACTAGGGGATTCCAAGATTAGTTTTTCTAGGATGTCGAGGGATGTAAGAGCTTGGTCAATTCCCTGATTGAATTGAAACAAAGCTTCATAAACACGTAGGTCCATCGGGTTAATTCCCTTTCCGCGCGCAGGGCGCGACTCCTGGAATCGAATCGTTTCGCTAAGTGAGGAGCGTCAACTGTGCCGTTCCATCCGTCGAAGCACACAAGTAGCGCGGTCATCGAAAATCCGACAACAAAAAAGGCGCGATCAACAGTTTTCAGTGAGGAGGAGATTCAGCAACCGGCTCGGGTGGGGGCAGGGCCGGAAACGCCAAGCCCAGTGAGAGTTGCGCCCAAAATAGGAAAAAGATAACTTCGCTTGCAGCCATCGTTGCCTCCCTGTGAGGTGATGGTGGTCAGGGGCGCGTTCGGTGCTTGCTACACCGGCGCGTCCCGCTATGTCACTTAGCCCGATTGATTCTTTTCTTACGACCGCCTTTGCCCCAATAGTGGCTCGTCTTGTATTTCTTGACCTTCTCCACGTCTTTCTCGGTCCAAAGACGCACGCTGACCTTGCCGAGCCGTTGAATGGGAGGGGCTGGAATGACGTTGCTATGAATCCACCGGTGCAACGTGTCGTTCCCGACGCCCAGCAATTTCGCAACCTCAACGGTTGAGTACGTCTTCATCGAAGAATCCTATAGGGTTTAGTATTTGTCAAGAGCAAACTGTTCCCAGATGGTGCGCGTTACGCTCCGGACCCAGCCAAGAGTATCGCGATTTTACTACTTTGCAGGATCCGAAAGCCGAAAGTTCGCTTAGCGAAGCGGTCCTCGTCGGGAAACCGGCTTTTTTTTCGAGGCTCAAACGGTCGGGGACATGCGTTTCTCGATCTGAGGGCTAGCACTCGCTAGCGAGGCGTTTTCCGAACGCGGATCGCGGAAGTGATTTCTGAGAGTTCCGAAGTCGGTGAGCCGAACCTCCCGCGCGGTTCGAGCGACGCGAAGAAGAACCTTTTCACGGCAATCGAACTAACAAGGGCTTGCGCTTAAAAGAAGGATAGACGCCATTCGAGGCAGCTTCGCGGCCGGAGTGAGGAATGGAATTAGAGCCACGTTGCTCAGAGAGTTTGCTTCCCGCCAGACCACGGTGCGCCGGTTCTTGGAAGAGTACCGCTCCTGGATTTGCTTGCCTGGAATTCTCATGGCTGTGAAGAGCATGTCAACAGAGCCAGCTGATCTCAAGATTCGGGACTGGCATCCAGCATTGCTGCGAGCAACTCGTGCTTGGCAGGTGCAAATGGATTTGTAACGGTGACTCCCTTCCAAGTAAAGCCGTGTTGTAGGTCCTCCGACAAAAGAAGCCGGCAACCGGCTTCCGCGGCGGCGGAGAGAATCACGGAATCCCAGATGCTTAACTGATGATCCGTCGCGAGGTCTGCGGCCGAAAGCAGCACCTCGACCGATGTCTCGATTAGAGGGAAGGCATCTCGCCCGCTCATAATCGCCTTCCGCGCTTTTGCTGGAGATCGTCGAGCCTTCCGCACAAGCAAGTGGAACAGTTCTCCCAATGTTTGCAGCGGCAATAGCGTCGCACCATCCGGCAATTTCTGCACCAATTCGAGCGCCGCCTTTTTCATCGGGGTCCCACTAACCCCTTCGGCGTAGGCTAGAATGTTCGTTTCCAGCGCGACTCTCACGGTTCATCCCTGTAGAGTTCGTCTCGACTCCAACGACCTATTCCGACAACAGGCTCTGATCGCAACCGCTTCCAGAGCAGCGTTCTGGCCCTTTGCGTTACGGCGCCATTCTTCTCCACAGGTACAATTTTCGCAACCGCCCGGCCATGCGAGGTAACCACATAACTCTGCCCTTCTCGCACGGCACGGAGAAGTTTAGAGAATCGTCGATTGGCATCGGCTGCTGAAACTGCCTTTTCCATGCAGTGCTCCATATGCAGTTATATTACGTACTATCGCACAAGAAGCAGTCACGGGCGAGAGGCAGTCGCCAATGCTGTCAGTCGCCAATGCAGTAGGCATTCCGTATGCATCGCCCTTGCGACCTGGGAAGAATGTGTGAAACAAGCTGCCCGCCGAAAGCGACTCCAGATCGTTCTAATTGGTTTTCGCGGCCTCCAGGAACGTGCTGCCGAACAATCGCACTCGATCTAACGGGGAGATGTCTCAATGCAGAATTGAAAACGGTCGGTCGGAGTGGGAGTATCAATTGCTACATGCGGGAATTATTTCTCGCGCAAATGTCCACGACGGACGCAAAACTATCATCAGGGGCTTGATATCGCCAGTGTCAGCTTAGTGCAGAGCATCGCGGGATGTCTTGCAGAGCAACCCGGCTGCGACGATGCCCTTGCTGCCACATCACGAAATCAGCGGCCTCAATACATCCTAGGGTTCGCTTGGACCACAATGCTTACCGGGGTCTCCGGATGCAGGTGCTGCAATGCGACGGCTGGCGCTGCCAACGATGCGGGAGCTCCAAGCATCTCCAGGTCCATCACATGCAGCCGCGAAGCCTGCTGAGAGGGGATGTGGAAGAAAATCTCATCACCCTTTGCAGTTAGTGCCACAGGCGAATCCATCTCCGAGCCGACGCCCGATCGATCTGAACCCCTGGGCAAGACGTCGCGATTGGATTGGGTAATCAGCGCGGTCTGGACGCAAGTACCATTGCCGGAATCAAAGCCCGGAAGTAACCTTCGTCGGAAGATCAATTACACGCCAAGGAGCCGAGCGGTGCAGAAACTTGGGAGGCAACGACGCAGTAAACGACTGCCTTTGTCCATTCCAGTACGCGTTTACGGACGCACCGCAAATAACCGGCCCTTCCGCTGCGTGACCGAGACAAATGCGGTGAGCGTTCACGGCGGATTGTTGGCGTTGCACGCGAAGCTGAAGCGGGGCCAGACCGTGCTGCTCGTCAATGCAATAACGGAAGAAGAGCGTAAGTGCCATGTTGTGTACGTCGAATCAAAACTGTGGGGTAAGAGGAAAATAGGCCTCGAATTTACGAGTAGCGGCGGCGACTTCTGGCATGTCTACCCTTCTTTGATTCGCTCGAAGTGATGCTAGAAACAAACACGGCGTTAAGCGTCAAAAACAGCATCTTAAAGCCGCTAAGAGCGGCTCAAGGCGCTGCGCGCGCCTCTTGGAATTAGTCGACGAACATCTGGCGTGGCGGTCGCCGGGCCTGACCTTCGGGCTGACAAAACCCGGAGGTCGTTGGTTCAAATCCAACCCTCGCTTTCAACGGACGACACCCAGGGACCATCTGGCATCTGCGCGTTTGGTTGGTTATCTTGCGGCGAATCAGCACTAGGTTTTTGCGGGTTTAGGCCCGTAGCAGCACGGAGGATTTTACGTCTTTCGGATGGTAGGCTCGATTCCCGTCCCAATGTACCCCCGTCGTCGAACCTGCACCTCAGTTGACGCCTTCTTGGGATAATCCGAGATGAACGGTTTGCTAGGAACCAGGCGAGAGATCAGCTTCCTGTGAACTCCACGCGAGGATCCCTCCAAGCAGTAGTCGATCGCTTCCTGGAGGTAGGCGAACCGCGCAACCAAGACGTAGTCATCAGCCCAGAAGCCAGCGGCACAACCCAGAGATCTGCAGTGTGGTGCGTTACAGCAGATATCTCTGTGCAGTGCGTAGCAGCTGACGGCTCGCTTGTCGGCTCTGATCCTCATGAAACCCTCCGGATCAGGTAGTCATGCGCATCTGCCGTGTTGTTCGCTACGACTTGCAACACTTTGCAGGTGGCTTTCAGCACCGAAGGGACGACCTTCTTGTCGATCGTCCTTTTCACCTTCACGGCCTGGCCTTTGATAAAGGGCTTCACCTGGTCGTGTTCGAAATAGAGAGCCAATCCAGGCACACCAATAGAGATGCGCATCGTTGTTTCTCCCTTATTTGTGTTGGGATTTGCTACTGAGGTAGGACTGGGCTGTTTCTCCGGATCTTCTCGGAGATAACTGCCAGGACTTGCCTTCCTGAAACGCAACCGAACACCATCAGGAAGTTGACAACCGTTCCTCCCAAAGTGAACATCACGCCATGCGGTCCTAATCCGTGAAGCACGAAGTTGATGCCTTCCGTGATCACAAGAGCCAGACCTTTGTTGTCCTCAATCCAATCGAGGACTTGCTGCGTGGACGTGTATTCCTTTATGTAAGGAATCTCATCCAGCTTGTGGATTGCCGCCCAGATCAGCGTCCAGAATGCTGCGCCGGCGAGCAACAAACCCACGAACGTGGGTGTTAACAGCATAGAGTTCTCCTTTTGTGGTGGATTTGTACTACCCTCCTTTCATTGGGTCTAAACGCAGAAAGACCCACCGGGGCTCGAAATGCCCTAGGCCAATCGAGTTGGTGGGTCTAACTAGGGGCCTATCCGATTAGAAGTTTTAGCCTCGCGCGTTGTGCCCTACTTCAGCTGGAAATGAAGAGAGCATTTTCCGCTAAGATAACGGCGCGACACATGAAGAAGCGGGTGGACCCCTCTGTCGCCCGCGGAAAGAGTTCTTCGGGAATGGCGCCTTTCCAGCAGCGAGGACGGACCAGTCCTTGGAGCGGATCCTCCCGATTGGCCGACTATTAGTAGGGCACCGCCTGGCCGAGACTCCGGAGCGCCGCGAGTCCAGTTGAGCGCGGAATGATCACGGCGATTGACGCCAGGATTCTGCGGTCTTAGACTCCTAAGACGAGTATGACGCGGCGATCAATTTCGAGATCTAGAACGGATCTGCCCACCAATGCGGAGCTCCTGATCTTGAATGCTCTCTGGGATTTGCGGGACGGCACCGTCGAGAACATCGTCGACCGATTGGACCCGAGCCCTCCGGCGAATTACAAGACCGTGCAAAGTCTGCTCCGCATCATGGAAAGTAAGGGTTTTGTCCGGCACACCCTCCGCGGCCGGGCGTTTGTTTTCAGTCCATGCGTAACGCGCGATGAAGTTGGAGGACGTTTGGCGAAGCGTCTTCTCGATCGCAGCTTTCGGGGATCGGCGTCCGCGCTGATGATGAACCTACTCGATTGCAATTCGGTCAACGACCAGGAGCTGGACGAACTCGAAGCCTTGATTCAGGATTATCGCGAACGGAAAACGAAGGACCGGGCATCCGAATAAAATGAGCTCGATTCACATCCCGGCCATCGAACTTCTCGGCAGTGCGGTGATCCGCATCTTGGCCGGTTATCTGCTGTTTTATGCACTGACGCGCCTTGCCTCACGCGCGGCCGTGCGGCACATTCTGTGGCTGCTTTTCCTTGCTGCCTCGTCCTGCTATTGGCTAACTGCCGTGAAAGGCATGATGAAGGTGCAGCCGGTCACGAGTTTGGCGTCCTCAACGGCCGCATTGGCTTCGTCGGCTGCGATTCGTTCTAGAACCGTACCGACACTAACGATTCCACATACGTGGAACAGGAGCATTGCACCCGCCCTGGCTGTTCTTTTCTGGATCTACGCCGCGGGCGCGGCGGCGATGCTCGTTCGAATTGCGCGGCGCCGCCTACGGCTGCGCGAAGCCGTGTCCCAAGCGCGGCTTGCGGCTCCCGAGCTTGAGGCGATCTTTCTAGAACAGTGCCGCCTGCTGGAGATTTCGCGGTGCCGGATTCTGCTGGAGTTGCCGGGACTGAGTTCGCCGGGAACGGCATACGTGTGGAATCCGGTGGTGATCATGCCCGAAGGCCTCGATGCTTATCTGGACTATGAGCAAATGGTCGACGTGCTCTACCACGAACTCATGCATGTGAAGCGGCTCGACTTTCTGTGGAGCACGTTCGCGGAGTTCGCCGCGTGCCTGGTCTTCTTCCATCCTGCCGTCTGGCTTGCACTGCGGAATCTGGGCCGTGATCGCGAACTCGCCTGCGACATGGCGGTAATGAAATTGCGGGACGGACGGCGGCACGATTATGCGCTTTGCCTGACCCGGATGGCGCGGCGACAGGTGCTCGGTTTCGAGGTCGAACCGCCGAATGATCTCGCGCTATTGAATTCGTTCCTGACGTTCCGAGTGAAAACGCTGCTGGCCGAACGGCGGCACCGCGGGCCCATGATTCGAGCCATAGCGACCCTAACCGGCATCGGAGCTCTGCTTCTGTTTGCTGTCGGCTGGTCCTCGCTGAGAGTTGCCATTGAGCTTGCGGATGCTGCGCCTCGAGTCGTGGCCACGGCACGCTCTGTAGTTCGACCCGTCGCCCGACGAATTGGCGTGCCGCGGCGGAGAGCGCCCCAACAGACTGAGGCGAATCTGCCGCAGGCGTCTGCGCTAGTGCCCGAGATGGATGGAGCCGCGGCCCAACCCGTCATGCTGCGCTATTCGCCGATTGATCCTTCGCTCGACGGCGGTGCAAGCGACGATGCCGGATCCGATGCGGTGAACGCGCTGGCTCGGAAGACTCCCCGCACGGGTGGGAACGATCCAACGGCGTCAACGCCCGGCCGCACCTCGCCGTCCTGGCAGAAGGCTGCGGCCGACGCAGCGATCGGAGCGTTGAGCCGTGTCGCCGCCGGCAAAAGAGACCACGACGACGATGCGGACGATCGGACCTCGAGACGGTTTTAAGCCCGCATGATCTGGCTACCGCTTGCAACCCTTTCGTGGTTCTGTGCGTCCATATTCCCATAGGTCTTAACGCCTTAAGACTTCGGCTGACTTGAAGTCTTAAAAACTTAAGATTTAGGCGGGTATCAGACTCACACGCTTACGTGGCGGACAGGAAAGCATGACGCCCTATGAGCAATACAAATGCATCTGTCAGAGCTTTCCGTATCCACGCCCCGACGAAGAGCGCACCTTTGAGGAATTAGTCTGCAATCTGGCGCGAGCGTACATACGCACAACTCTCTGGTACACCAAGAATCGCATCTTCGTATTCACCTGGCTGAATCCTTCCGAGAATGCCTAATCCGATTAACGACCGAACCGAGAATCGATCGCGCGTTCGCGCAGCCAGCCGCTACGCTGTCCTAGCAGCGGTGCTCTGCGCGGCGGCGATTTACGTCCGCTGCATGGGCTCACCGCTATCGCGGATGGACGATGCGGCGCGCATCCCGATTGTAGTCGCCGCAATCGCCTTGGCCGGGATCACGGCGCCGTTGGCCAGTGGGTTTTCGGCGAGCGCGCGGGATTCTACGCCAGTCTGTGCATGGCGTCGGGCGTGGGGCTATTCCCGGCTTCTCCCCGCCGGATTCGGAACCGCACACAGACAACCCGGACTTCCTTACGAACACTCCAACACACTCGTTCATGAAACTCGCTTGCGCCGCAAGCGCTGTGAAAATCGGAAATAGATCGGGATGACGAACGCACGAGTGAGAAACAAGGAAAATTTAGACGTTTGGATCGAGCCCGGAAGGGGGAGACATCATGCGCAGAACGATCGGATTGACCTTCACATTCGTGCTGTTCGCGCTGGCGGCGCGCGGAACGGTTCCCGCGCAAACCGCTGCCCCGCAAACGGCCACCCCGCGGGTCATCGAAGTGTCGGCGAAGAAGTACGAGTTCAGTCCCGCGGAAATCCGCGTCAAGAAAGGGGAACGTGTGGAATTGAAGGTCCGCTCGGTGGACGATACGCATGGTATCAAGATCAACGTTTACCCTGAAGGCGCCAAGGATAAGGCCACGCCGGGCCTCGTTTTCGACCATCCGGAAACGAACGGAAAAGTCGAGAAGAATGTGGATCAGGTGCTCGATTTCGTCGCCGCCGAGCCGGGCAGCTACGATTTTAAGTGCGCGAAACTCTGCGGCACGGGGCACGGTCATATGCAAGGCAAGCTGATTGTCGAACCGTAACGCGCGCTGTCGGCGACGAATCACATTCGCTGGCCGCGTGCGCCTCGGCGTAACGAAGCTAAAGCGTGTTCCGGCAGCGTCGCGATGGCCGCGTAGTCAGCGTCTTGTTTTTCGTTTCGTAGTCGCGAACAGAAGTCGGCTTGAATTCACAAGGAGCGCATCGTAAGCGACGAATATGGCCACTAAAACCGCACCATCCGTTTCGTTGGTTGATCTCGCAGAGGGCTCGAATTACGAACGGTTCGTCAACCCTCAGTGGGTTTCCCTGCTGAACCTTCTCGGCATGAACGCGACGTATGAACGCTGTGAGGGCTGTGAACTTTTCACCAGCGACGGACGAACGATTCTGGATTTTCTGTCCGGCTACTGTGTCCATAATGCCGGCCACAATCACCCCGACATCATTCAAGCGCTCAAAGACGAGATGGACAAGCGCGGGCCGGGAATGCTGCAGAGCCACGTGCCCGAGATCGCCGGCGACCTCGCGCGGCGCCTGTGCCAGTTGGCCGGCGGGGGATTGGAAAAAGTCTATTTCGGCAGCAGCGGCAGCGAAGGTGTGGAGGCTGCGATCAAGTTTTCGCGTGCCACCACGGGCCGCGCCGGGATTGCCTACACCAAGAGCAGTTTTCATGGACTGACAGCGGGCGCCCTTTCGCTGATGAACGACCCCTTTTGGCGCCAAGGATTCGGACCGCTGCTGGATGACGCGCACGGAGTGCCCTACGGCGATATTTCCGCGCTCGAAATCGCTCTCGTGACCAAGAAACACGCGGCGTTTGTCGTTGAACCATTGCAAGCCGAGGGCGGAATCAATGTGCCGTCGCGCTCCTACTTGCAAGAGGCTCAGGAACTGTGCCGCCGGACCGGCACGCTTTTCGTGTTGGATGAAGTCCAGACGGGAATGTTCCGGACGGGCACGTTCCTTGCCGCCCACCAATTCGAAGTGCACCCGGACATCGTGGTGCTCGCGAAAGCTCTCAGCGGCGGGCTCATGCCCGTGAGTGCTGTGCTGATGAAAGACAGGGTCTACCGCGCTGTTTATTCGTCGCTGAAGCGCTCAATCGTGCACACCTCCACGTTCAGCGAGAATAGCCTCTCAATGCGCGCGGGCCTCGCGACGCTTGATGTCCTCGAACGCAAAGAACTCGGGCCGCGCGCTCTGCGCCTTGGCGAGGCTTTTCGCGAGAAACTTCGCCACGAACTCGCGGGCTTCGACATGGTCAAAGATGTGCGTGGCATGGGCCTCTTGAGCGGCATCGAGTTCGCGCCGCCAAAAAAACTCTCGACTCGGGCGATGTACGAGGCGTTTCACGCGATCCACCCGGCGATGTTCGGGCAGGTGGTTGTGATGCGGATGTATCGCGAAAAGGGATTCCTTACGCAAATTTGCGGCAACAACTTCATGGTTCTGAAGGCCGCGCCGCCGCTCGTCGTGAACGAAGACCAACTCAACCGGTTCGTAGCGGCGATTCGCGACGTCGTGGAATTAGCGGAGACGTCCGCCGGATTCTGGACCGAAGCGCTCAATATGGCGCGCCGGGCCGTCAATATTTGATCCCGCACGCAGCAAGCCGCGCTTGAGCGGCAGAACCAAGCGGACCCAGCAAAGAGCGGGATAGGCAATGCCACGCAGGAGGCCAGTGCTGAATCTACAGTGCATGACCGACGTATTTGTTGTTGGCGGAGGCCCATCCGGTCTCGCTGCGGCGATTGCGGCCCGCCAAAAGGGTTTCGATGTGACCGTTGCCGACGGCGCGGCGCCTCCGATTGAAAAACCATGCGGCGAAGGGATGATGCCGGAAACGATGGCGGCGCTTCACGATCTGGGAATTACGATCGGCCCGTCGGATGGCGTGAGTTTTCGGGGCATCTGTTTCGCGCAAAGGGACGCACGCGTAGCGGGTGACTTTCCGTCCGGCGCCGGCGTGGGAATGCGGCGAACTGCCTTGCACGAGCGCCTCGTCGTGCGTGCCCAGGATTGCGGGGTGAAACTTCTGTGGCGGAGGCCCGTGGTGGCGATCGGCGCCGGCCATGTGCAGTTGGCTTCGGGCAGAATCCCCACTCGTTGGATCATCGGCGCGGACGGACAAGGCTCGCGAGTGCGGCGCTGGAGCGGAATCGCAACGAAACAGATTCGGCGACGCTACGCGGCCAGGCGCCACTATCGTGTTCAGCCATGGTCGAGCTACGTCGAAATTCACTGGAGCACACACGCGCAAGCTTACGTGACTCCCGTGGCGCCGGATGAGGTTTGCATCGTGATCATTTCGGGCCGTGCGCGACACGCATCGTTCGACCAATCGCTCAGCGAGTTCCCTGCGATACGAGAAAAAATTGCCTTCGCGAAAACCACCAGCCGTGAAAGGGGCGCGGTCACGTCGATGCACACGCTTCGAAACGTTCAGCGCGGAAACGTCGCTCTCGTCGGAGATGCTTCCGGCGGCGTGGACGCAATCACCGGCGAAGGCATCCGGCTGGGTTTGCGGCAGGCTTCAGTACTGGCGGACGCGCTCGTAGCGGGAAACCTCCGGCAATACGAACGCGAGCACTGCGCGCTCGCCAAGCGTCCGTCGCGCATGGCACACCTGATGTTGTGGCTCGACCGCAATCCAAGACTGCGAACGCGCGTGATACGGGCTCTGCAGGGCAAGCCGGAGCTGTTTGCGCGAACCCTCGCGTTGCATGTCGGTTATGGCTCGGCGCGCGACATACTGCTCACAGGGGCGCGGCTCGGCTGGCGCTTGCTCGCTGCTTAAGGAGAACTTTGCGCACACTTCAGACAAGTTGGTTCGGCACGTCAATCGTAGCTGCGGTCGGATTGCTCGTTGGTTTTTCGTTTGTGATGGCGAGCTCGCTCCAGGGCGCTAAACAAATCGCTTCGCCAGAGATCGTGCTGACGCTGGATCCGGCACAATCTAGCGCGCACTGGACCGTGGACAGCACTTTGCACACCGTCCACGGAACATTCGGACTCACTCGCGGCACGGTGCAGTTCGATCCGAAAACCGGCAAGGCGAGCGGCGAGATCGTCGTTTCGGCCCAAAGCGGCGAGAGCGGCGACCGCTCGCGCGACGCGCGCATGCACAAGGAAATCCTGGAGAGCACAAAATATCCCGAGGTGATTTTCCGCCCAACACAAATCGAAGGCCCCATTGCGCTCACTGGAGCTTCGGACGTGAAGCTTCACGGTATTTTCTCGATTCATGGTTCTGACCATGCACTCGCCGCGATGGTTCACGTGGAAATGTCGCCGGACCGATGGAAAGGGAACTGCACGTTCGACGTGCCCTACATCGCATGGGGAATTAAAAATCCAAGCAATTTTCTTCTCAAGGTGAAGCCTGTCGTGAGCGTCGAAATGGAAACAGCCGGCACCATCCGGGCGCCCGAGTAGACACGCATGGAATTGGTACCAGAGGTGTCACGCAGGACGACTCGCGGTTGGAACTGTAGCTGATAGGATTCCCTATAAACTTGGGAGAGGGCGTCAACCCCTTTGTGACTCTTCGAGATTCACGAGCAACCATGGTTTCCGCAATTTCTCCGGGATGAATTCGTCGACGGGCTGCAAATGATCTTGGAAGTTACGAACACCTACGAGCCGATCGCGCCACTGTTGCGAAAACGCCTGGAAGAATGTGGTTCCGAGCGAGTGGTGGACTTGTGTTCGGGAGCGGGCGGACCGTGGCCATCACTCGTGCGCTATTTCGAGATACACGGAGGGAAGTCACCCGAAGTTTTACTAACTGACGAGTACCCGAACATGACAAGACTTCTCGACTTGGAGTCTTTGACCGCCAACCGCATCCATTTCCTTAGACACTCGATCGACGCAACGCAAATCCCGGGACACCTTCAGGGATTTAGGACGCTCTTTTCCTCCTTCCACCATTTGAAACCCGACGAGGCGCGCCGCCTTTTGCAGGACAGCGTCGCATCGCGCACCCGAAAATAATCCACTTCGACGATTAAAGCGTTACCGGGCCCTTTCAACTTCCTCTTGAATCTTCGCCGACCGTCTCACCGTTAGTCAAAATCCGATCGCAGTTCGGAGCCGGCCCAATTGGGCAATCTTTAAGTGAGACCGCCTTGATCGCTATCTGCTCTTCCCGGAAATCAAGGTGAGCAAATTCACGCTCGGATAACAACCCGCGTCTGAACCCACGCAAAATGTCAAATCCCAACCCATGGCGGGATCAGTGAATTCCTTGGGTACCTGCACCGCGAACGTCACTTGATCCTTCGGCACCCAATGTCCGCGTATCGAAGGATAACTGTGGTCGTGGGAGCGATTAGCTCCGACGAATTGCGTGCCGTAGACGGTTATCAGGTCATAGCTGATTTTGGGGTCGTTTGGAACCACAAAGGTGACTTTCAATACGTACTCATTTCCGGATTCGCTTTTCTCGACATTCAAGACCTTGGGTTCAAAGGGATTCGAAGCCGATTCCTGTGGAGGATTCGAAGGAGATTGCGATTTCGACGGCGGAAAGAAATCTACGCTCGTCGTCGCTTGGAAGACAATGTCGTGCGTTACCGGATCGGCGGCTTCGAAGGAATAATGATCGGTTGGGGGATTGGAGGTGCCGTTGTTGGAAACGTTTGGATCATCGCCGCTCACGGCGAGTCCCGCGGCGCGAGCGATTGATATCTGGTTTTGGGTGCCGTGAGCCGCCGTCATCTGTTGAACCACCGTGGTCCAATTCTTACTGTATCTACGGGTGATGAAACCCGAAGGCACTTCAAACAACGACGGTTCCTGCGGCCCGAATTGGATGTTCGAGAGTTCGGTTGACCACTCTCCGTCGATGCCTTTTCGCTTTACCACGAAGCCCTTCATTTCCGTGGCAGCCCACTCCATGCTCACGTAGACGCGTCCTTTGTAGGTGACATGGACGCGAGACTTCTCGCAGCGATACTGTCCGACTTGATCGATTCCGAGTGATTCGCGTTGCACTTCGGCCCCGTTAAGATACGAAGCGAACTCCGCATCGGCCGCGCCGGCTTCTCCCGCGTATGGCATCTCGATATTCGTGTTGCGAGCGGGCGAAAAGATGTCGATCTGATTTAGGTCTAGGCGCACGATAGCGATCGATCCTTGGCCGGTTTCATTGCGATTCGTCTCGATGCGGACTGCGTGATCCGTTACGTAGATCTTCCTCGTAGTCGTCTTCGTGTCCGCAGTGCGGGTCGCATTGGCGGAAAAAGGTCGGAAGGCACTCTGTGCGAAGGCGCGGGAGCAGCAAGGCAGAAACGCGAAGACGACGACTATCGAAACGATCGTTGCAAAGGAAAGTCGCTTCTCCAGGTTGTGCATGACTCAAGTCCCAAATTGAGCATATTACAACTGGGCCGCAATTATCACTTCGCGATCTTGGATGACGATGGCTTGCGTCCGTCGATTCGGGTGATTCCATTCAAGACGTAGAAGACTACAGTTCAAATTCAAATCGCGGTTCAGAGCCGGCCCATCAGCCGGCCTTTTCATTTTCAACAAAAAGACTTGGGGCAACACGATTCAAGCCACGCATGGTGCGCGCAAGCGCGAAGGTGACGAGATGCGACGGGCACCGCTTCTGGAAATCCAGAAATCCAGCAACAAGTGCGATGGCAGTGCCGATACGTCAAATGTCCGATAGCGCGGTTTCCGGTAACTGACTTTCGCGTGCCCAAACCCAAAGGTTAAGGAAACGCTTGTTCTGAGATCTCCTCGATCCCGCGCTATACTCGGATCACTCGACATTCTTGTCGACATCGGTGTTCCTGCCGAGAAGGAGGTGATCCAGTGAGGTACGGTTTACGTTGCTGCATTAGAGGAGGCGCTTGTGAGGTTGCCGAGCGCCTCTCTCCTTTTCAGGCCGAATCAACACAGTTTCTAAATTTAGCCTCGCGTGTTACGTCTCCTCCACCGCGGATAACCGCGCCGCTCTTGGCCTTGCTCCGTCTTGCTATACCGCAGTCCCGCGCTTTTTATTCCCGGCCAATCAACGCCGCTTCCACTTTTCCCCAATCAAAGAGGCCGGCAAGGCACAGGAATCAATTCACGCTTCCGGCAGTCACTACAGATGAATAGCCCTGTCGCAGAGGAAGGTTGCAACGTGCTGGACTCGCAGGAGCAGGCGCGGTTCGAGACACTCGTCCTACCACATCTCGACGCCGCCTATAACCTCGCCCGTTGGCTCCTGCACGGAGGAGCCGATGCCGAAGACGTCGCACAAGAGGCGATGCTACGCGCGTATCGTTTCTTCCACGGTTTTCGTGGCGGCGATGTGCGCGCCTGGTTGCTGCAGATCGTGCGGAACACCTGTCTCACCTGGATGGAGAAGAATCGCCACGGGAAAGACACGACCGAGTTCGATGAAGAGTCGCACGGGCCCCCGGGCCCTACGCCCGAGGCGCTGGCCATTGTCGCGGATAGTCGCGGGCGCCTTACCCAGGCTCTGGAGTCTTTGCCGTCACGCTTCCGAGAGGTCATCGTGCTCCGCGAGCTGGAAGGTTGTTCTTATAAGGAGATCGCCATCATTACTTCGATACCCATTGGCACGGTCATGTCCACACTCTCCCGTGCCCGCCAACAGCTAACCAGGAGTTACCACCCAATTGGTCGCGAAAACGGCAGTTTTCTGTTACTTAGGGGCACCGGCCTTGTTCCAATCAATGATGTTGACCAGGTTCCAGTGGTTCTTGCGCAGTTGAAACTCCAGCTGGCCCTCTTTGTTGATGATCAGCTGGGCGGCCGGATAGAGCACGCCGGTGTTCTTCTTCGGGTCGGAATTGCTCAGGTTGAATTCGCCGGCGGTCAAGTCATAGGCCCTGCTCTGGGTGTTGTGATAGGCCTCACCGAAATTGATCAGGCGGTTTGTGGCGAAGCGAATCCTGCGTCCTCCCTGGGTTGGGATCAGTCGGATGTAAGCCAGGTCGTAGCCCAGCGTGCCGTTGACGGCAATGCGGCCGACGGACGGCATCTTGGATAGCGCGTCTACCAAGCCCTGATTCTGGCCCTTCTTGAAGGCATCCACCAGCACCTGCCGGTCTTCCTCGGTGGAGTACTGCCTGATGGTTATCTTGATATTCACCATCGTACCCAACTGCGTGCTGGTGCCCGAAGCAGTCGAGTCTATCGTCTCGATTCCCCTGTCCTCTTGGGACCTAACGAGGCTGACCGTCGTCAACAGCAGCACCACCAGAAACCAAGCGCCATAACCGAATTTGCGAATAGTAACGTGGAATTGCTTGGACCTTGTCATCGAGTTGTCCTTTCCTAGGAAACGATTTTCTTGCCCTTTGCTCGTCGAACTGGTGCCCGTCGAACTCGCCCGGCCGCTGAGTCTAAACGAGCGGGAAATATCTACATGTTCCGAATTGCACACTTTCGAAAGCAAGTACTCAGGCAGATTAGAATCAACCGTAGACTCATCGAATCCACCAAGGCCGCCGTAACTTCCGATTAACGAGAAGTGAAATCCGACTTGGTTGGCTGTGGCAAGTGCGGCGGCGGTTGTAACCCATCACGCGAATCGGTTAGCGGGTTCATAACGCCCTTACGTGAATGTGGAGAACTAGCCGCGAAGATGTCCGAATAAGCGACAAATCAGGGCTTTGCTCAATTTCGCCCTCCGTGGCGGCGTTTCTTTTAGCTAGTCTCGTGCTGGCGGTCGCGCCGGGACCGGGAATTCTCTACATCGTTACCCGAAGTGCGACACAGGGGCGCGGTCCAGGGCTTGTCTCAGTTGCGGGCGTAGCCCACGGACCACCGGCAAGACATTGGGCCCGCCTCCGATTGTCAAAACCAGCTCAATTAGTGACGACAAGTTCCGCGTTTGCCGAACCGCACATGCCGTAGATGGTTCCCGAAACACAGGCGCCCACGGAGTACTTGAAGCATCCTGGCCGCTTGGCGACGACCGATATGGGTCGGTCCGCACCGCCAATGATCGCTCCATCAGGTGTATCGAACGGAGAGGATGGGCCGAAGTCCAGGACGAAGCCGGTGTTTTTGGATGCGCTTTGCCAGGTTACGGTAGTTCCGACCTTCACGCAGAACGATGCGTTTCCCTTGGCGTTCGGAATGCTCGGCGTAGCGGATGCGGAATTACCGCCGCTGCGTTTCACACCCACATTGCATGCGCTGGTAGTCGATCCGCATGTGGTGCTCGCATTACACATGCTGCCCGGATTTGACTCCGAGCAAACATACTTGTTGCTGTTTTTGCTGTCACCGTTTAATCCCTTGGCCGACATGTGCGTGGCCATCATCAGCGCCGGCAACATCATTAAAATGCAGCAAATTACCAGAAATCCTTGTAGCTTCATGACGCACCTCCCAGAAAGAAATCACACTTGTCAACGTGGCTTGGAGCGCGAGTGCCCGATCCGATCTCCGGCTAATTGACGCCAGGCGTTCCTTTCCAGTCGAGTACGTCCACTAACTTCCATGAGTTTTGAGCCAGATCAATTTGCAG
The DNA here is from genome assembly GCA_963786205.1 of uncultured Acidobacteriota bacterium. GTDB lineage: Bacteria > Acidobacteriota > Terriglobia > Acidiferrales > UBA7541 > Palsa-295. Next base: position 155,711 of record CAWAYG010000003.1, on the reverse strand, counting down.
CTGCCCTTGCTTGTCAATGACCAGCTGGGCTCGAGGAAACAAGACGCCGGTACTTTTGCTCTTGTCTGAGTCGTTGATATCAATCTCGCCCCCGCTCAAGTCAAAGGACATGGATTGGGAATCCGTCCAAGCCTCGCCGAATCGGATGGGGCGATTGGTGATAAAGCGAAGCTTCCTGCCTGTTGGGGTGGGAATCATGCGGATAAAGCTAACGTCATAGCCCACCGTGCCAGTGAGCGAAATGCGACCCACGGCTCTCATCTTTTGCAGCGCGGTGACCAACCCCTGGTTCTGGCCTTTGGCGAATGCGTCCACCAAAACCTGTCTCTCCTCCATGGTGGAGTAATCGTTAATGATCAGGCGTATCTCAACATTCTGACCCAGTTGAGTACCAGTCCCCATCGCAGTGGCCTCAATCGTCTCCGCCTTTTGGCACAATGCAGGCGAACTTCCGATCGTGAGCAGACCGGCTGTCAACAATGTGGCCAGAACCAGCATGTGAATCCTTGGCATCGCATTCTTCATTTTTCGCACCTCAGTACTTTTGTTCATCAAAACCAGGTCGCGTCGTGCATCCGCAGCATCACTCCCAGAGTTAGCTATTAACCCCAGAGCCGGGCGAAGGACCATTGTCAAAACTGACATAACGGCACGTTTTGTTCGCTTGGCGCAGACCATGGTTAGCTAACCACACGCTTTAGCAGCGTTCCGCCACGGGCTCCCTGGCCCGTTTGCCGGACGTTTGCAAGGTTACCTTTCGGCCGGCGCAATCTTCCGCGCCATTGGCGATTGAGAAGTATCGAGCAAGCCTCCTCTTTTCGAGTTTCACGTCGAGCGATATGCCCTGCAAGGATGAGAAGTGTGGTCTGGCGCACTGAAATCGAATTTCAATGCTGGTATTGCTCGGTGTGGGGAGAGGGTACAACAGCCAAAGTCATGATTCCGAAGCCTGCGCCCATGACGAGGATCCTGGTCGTCGAGGACGTACAGGAGACTCGCGACGCGATCGAAGCGCTGCTGAAACGCGATGGCTACTGGGTCGATCCAGCCAGAAACGAACATGACGCCGTGGAAAAAATTCGATTGAACAGCCCCGACGTGATCCTAATCTCGCTGGGCGGAACAACAGAGCATGTGTTGAGTACGGCGCGCGGGATACGGGAAAGGAGCGGCCTGCTGGAAAACACTCCGATTGTAATCTTCTCCATATTGACCATTCCGGAGGGCGCCGAAGTGGATCTGGGAGGAAATATTTATGTCACAGCACCTGATAACTTCAATCAGCTCAGGAGATTCCTCAAACTAATTTTAGACGGTGACACTCGCAAGCAGTGACGGTCTCCATTTTTCTTGGCGCCAATACTCGCGGGGCATCGCTAGGCACGGCCCGATAGCACTCGCAGACCGAATTCTCTAAACCCTTCCTGTCAACGATTCTCAGACGACCCCGCGTGTAGTGGATCAATCCCGCATCTTGAAGGTGTCCGGCTGCAACGGTCACTGTCTCGCGACGACCGCCGAGCATATTGGCGATGAATTCCTGCGTCATCACAAATTCATTGGAGGTTGCCCGGTCATGGATCAGCAGCAACCATCGGCACAGGCGTTTCTCAAGCTTGTGCATGCGATTGCATGCCGCGGTCAGCGATATCTGGGTGATGAGTGCTTCGGTGTAACGCAGCAGGGCGCGTTGGAACGCGCCACCGCGCGTGAATTGGTCCCTTAGAACCCGGGCGTCCATGCGCTGGGCTTCACCTGCGATTCCGACAACCGCTCGATTGGTTGTCGTGTTCCCGCCCAAGAAGAGGGAAGTGCCCAACACTCCGTCATTTCCAGTCAGGGCGACTTCGGCGGTGCCGCCGTCTTCCATGTCGCAGATGAGCGAGACAACGCAGGTTGTCGGGAAATAGGCGAAGCTGGATTCTCCGGGTGTGCGGCCAACTACTTCACCCAACGAAAGTTTGACGGTGTGAAGATGAGGGGCAAGCCGCGCATAGTCCTCCCCGGACAGACTCGAGAGAAGAAGATTCGGGGAATGATTGCCGTTATGAAAGCCGTCCGACATAAAGCACCGTTGTAGCAACTCGCTACGGTCACTTTCATTCCATTTTGGTTTCGCGTCTGTGCGCAATCGCACAGACAGCGTCGCACGGTGGTGGCATCGTGCGTTGCAGAAATAGTGAATCATCCGGCAAGTTCGTTTCACCAATTTTTTGGGAATGGGCCCGGTTCGATGCGGGCGATCGCGCAGCGGAATTGATCAGGAGCATGAGTATGCCGACTACTTCGGATACGTACCAAAACCTCAGGAACAACATCAATCCTCAATTCGCCGAGTTGAGCGACGAACAGCTCGAAAGCGTGATGGAAAGGGCTGGCGCCAACGCGGAAATGATGGAGGGATTTTTTGACGATCTGGGCAAGTTTGCCTCCAGCGCAGGTAAGGCGGTACTGAAGGCGGCACCCTCGATTCTGCCGGTAGCCGGGACAATCGTAGGTACGGCTTTCGGAGGACCGATCGGGGCGCAATTGGGCGGATCGCTCGGATCGTTGGCGGGTAAGGCCGTTGGCGCTGCGACGGGCCAACCTTCGCCAGGCGGAGGTGGCGGCGGCCTCGGAGGCCTGGTGAGCGGAGGCCTCGGAAGCCTGGTGAGCGGAGGCCTAGGCAGTCTGCTGGGAGGCTCGCCGGCCGCGGGGCAACTGCTGCAGACCATTACGAAGCCTGAAACCGTGCAAGCGCTGAGCTCGATGGCGATGGGGGCAATGGGAAAGCCGAACGTATCGGTTGGTGGAACCCAGGTGCCGGTTAGCGCATTCGGGAATTTGCTGACCACGTTGCTCGGGAAAGCGCAGTCCGAATATGCGGAAGCCATGGCTAGTGCCGAAGGTGATGGAACTCCCGGGTACATGAAGGATTATTCCGGACAGGCGGTCGCGGATCCTGCGGTTCCGCTGAACCGCGCGGTCGCGCTCTACCAACTGCTGCAGACTGCGAGCAGACAGAGCGAGGCGGATGCAGCGGAAGCGGATGATGAGGCGGATGCGGAAGCTGCTGACCAGGAAATGGACGCTTTACAGGCCGAGTATGACGAAATGGAACTCGCGGAAGTTTACGACTCCGAGGAAGCCTAGGAGCAAATCATGAACGAATTGCTCATACAGATGATCACGGCGCGCGCGGGCAGCAATCCCGCGCTGGCCGACATGCTCGCCCGTATGAATTCGTCGGACCCGAATTCACGACTGAACATCGAGGAAATGCTGGCGCAACAGGCCAAAACGAATCCGATGGTCGCGATGTTCGCCAAACATATGGCCGAACAAAAGGCGATCGCCTCCGCACGGGAAAACCTTCCGGTGATCGACGTAGAAGCTTCCGAGGTAGTCGAGGAGTCGCAGGTGGAAGAGAGCCAGGAGCAAGGCGAAGACTCCGCTGCGGCACTCAGTGAACTTCGCCAGTACATGAAAGGCATGTTCGCCGAAATAAAACTGTTGCGCGAACGTAATGACGCGCTGGCTGCGGCGGTGGGAGCATGTTGTTTGTGCTGGGGACAAAACCTGGAATGCCGCAGTTGCCGTGGCAGAGGCGGGCCGGGATTCTGCATTCCGGATGAAGCGCTATTCGAAGAGTTTGTGCTCCCAGCAATTCAAACGCTGCGGGCACAGAAGGCGAGGAGCAAAAATTCTTCGCCCCAAGTGCATAGACCCGAGTGAGCAGCAGCAAAAATCAATAACCAAGAGAGGATGACATATGGCCGATTATGAATTTGATCTATCAGAGTTGGATTCCGAAGGTGACTTTTCAGAGAAGGCACCGAAGAGGCCGTCGAGCCAGCCCTCGTTTAAGCCGCGTCCTTCACCTGGAACACCGGCTGGCGTGACGCAGGCCCAGCTCGAGGCGGCATTGACTCGCGTGGACGGCAAGATCAAGACCGTGGCGGACGGAGTTGCGACCATCAATTCCCGTCTTGCTTCGATCGCCAGCGCAACCAAGAAAGAGGTGGACGAACGAAAGAAGAACCTCGACAACACCAACAAGGATTTGAACTCGAAGCTAATGATGCTGGCGATTTTGCCCGCGTTGGTACAGCCGACGTTCACCGTACCCCCGGTCCAGATCCCGGCAAATGCGGTTTTGACGGGCGCTACTGCTACCAGTATTGGCACAACGCCCGTTAACTTGCAGTACGTTGCGCCAGCGGGTCAAAGCCAACCCAACGCGGGGTCTTCGATCGATGTCCCAGCAGATTCCAACACGCTGAACACGCTCCTTCCACTTCTCGCAGTAGCGGGGGGAGGCATGGGGTTCGGCGGCGACAGCTCGAGCGGTTCTGACACGAACACGATGATGATGTTGGCGTTGGTACTCGCCTTGGGCGGAAATTCACTTCACTAATCAAAAGGGGTAAACAAACATGGGCACCATGAATCCAATGATTTTTCTCCTTGCCACAGTCTTTGGTGAAAAGGGGGGCGAATCCAGCCGGAAAGCGGTTCCGGTCGCGCTCCTGGGCTCGATGATGCGCCCTCCCATGATTGGTTTGGTTCTGGCGTTGGCCGTGGCCCGCGGGGGTCAGCCGAGCCCGGGTCCGCGGCATAACCCACGGCCGTCGTTCTTCAAGAGCCGCTGAGCGCAGGGCGAATGATGGGCAGCACAGCGCGATAAAATAGTAATTTCGACGCGCCGAGAGTCCAACGATCGAGCTCCGCCTGCGTTCTCTTTCGTCCGGACGATTCAAGTCGTCATCCACTGCCTTACGGGTGTGTTCCTTTGTTCGTTCGCTGACGGAAGTGCAGCGCAATTCTCGAAGTTCCAGATTCGACCATGATCGCAGATCTTTGGGAGCTCTTTGAAGACGGCAACGGGGATGATGAAGTAGCAGCGATCATCCGGTTGGGGCGGGCGACCGTCTTGCCCAAGGGAGTGCGCGTCGTCACGCAGTTCGGCGAAATTATCACCATCCGCACCTCGCGCTCGAATATTCCCACCCTGAGCGGCTCCGCGGAAGTTGCCGACATCGCGGCCGGCGACACCTACCTTGGACCGGATGTCGAAATCGAAGCCGCGGATTTTGCCGAGATTTCTTCCGACACCGTCTTGCCAAGCGATGAACGCCGGCCGAGTGAGGAAAAAGCTACCGGACGCGGAGTCGTAGTTGGATCTGTTGACTGGGGTTTCGATTTCGCGCATCCCGATTTCCTCAACGAGGATGGAACCACCCGAATTCTGGCGCTTTGGGATCAACGGGGAAGCAGGCTGCCAAATTCTCCGCAACCGTTTGGATACGGCGTGGTGCACGGCCGGGATGAAATCAATCGAGCGCTGAAACAGAAAGATCCATATGCCGCGCTAGGCTATCACCCGGCCGACGCGGACACCGGAATCGGATGTCACGGCACGCACGTGCTGAGCATAGCGGCTGGTGGCGGCGGAGACGGTCGTCCAACGGGGATTGCGCCCGAAGCCGATCTGGTGCTGGTGCACAACGCGCCGTGGGATGAAGTTGACACGGGAAGACTGGGTGATTCTGTCACGCTTCTGGAAGGGATTGATTTCATCGCGCGCATCGCGGGCGACCGTCCGTGGGTGATCAACCTCAGCATGGGACGGCACGGAGAGCAGCACGACGGTTCCACGTTGATCGAGCAAGGGCTGGACGCGGCGATCCGCTCCGCGCCGGGACGCGCGGTCTCCATGAGCGCGGGAAATTATTTCGATAAGCGCATTCATGCTTCCGGACAATTGCGGCCGACGCAGGAACGAACCATCGTGTGGGAAATCCTGGAAAACAAACCGACGAATAATCAGCTGGAATTCTGGTACTCGTGGCAGGACAAATTCGAAGTGACGGTGCGTTCACCGGACGGCTCGATCGCCGCGCGAGCCGCGATCGGCGAACGGTCCAAATTCGTGGTGGGCGGCAAGGAAGTTGGCAACCTCTATCACCGCGGCCAGGAACCAAACAATTTAGACAATCACATCACCATCTATCTGTACAAAGAGGCGCCGGCCGGCGAATGGGAAGTCACGCTCATCGGCAGCGATGTGATTGATGGCCGCTACCATGCGTGGATCGAGCGCGATGTGTCTTGCGGCAGCTGCCAATCGCGATTGCGCCCCGACGATGCTGACCCCAGGTGCACGACCGGAACGATCTGCAATGGGCGACGAACGCTCGCGGTGGGCGCTTACAACAAACACGACCCGGAAATGCGCCTGGGCCATTTCAGCAGTGTGGGACCGACGCGTGACGGCCGGCTGAAACCTGATTTGTGCGCACCGGGAGTGTCGGTGCTGGCAGCGCGCTCCGCCCCGCGAGAAAAACGCGAACCGGTGCAGCTGCTCACGCGGATGTCCGGCACGAGCATGGCCTCGCCGCACTGTACCGGGACGATTGCGTTGATGTTTCAGGCCGCGCCGCGCCGGCTGCGAATCGAAGAGACACACAACTTGCTCCTGCAGAGCGCCCAAAAAGTTTCGGTGCCGGAGGATATCCCGGAGCGGATCGGAATTGGGTTCCTGGATATTGCAGCGGCTGTGGATGGCGCCCGGAAAATTCACGCGACCTCCTCTTCGTTCAAGCAAACCACGGTGCAGTCGCCCGCGGCGACGCCCAAGCCGAACGGACGCCCAGCGGACAGTGAAAACGTCGCGGCTTCTGAAGGCCAGGCAGAGCGCGAACTGTTCGAGGGGCGCGCCGAAGAGGAGTATGAGTCGTCCGAGACCGCCGCGTACCAGAACACATTTCATCGAGTCGCCAGTGACATCACCGGCGCGTTCGAAGGCGGAAAAACGGGAACGCTGAATTTATACGACCTGGGAATCATCAGCTACGGCAAGCATCAGGCTACCTTGCACTCCGGCACGCTGTTCGGGATCTTGCAGCGTTTTACGGAGCTTTCCAGCTCGCCGATAGCGACGAAGATGGCGGCGTACCTGGATCGCGTGAAGCAGCGCGACGAGAGTCTTCGGGAAGACACCGAGTTCATTCGCCTTCTGAAGGACGCGGCAACCGAGCCGCAGATGGACCAAGCGCAGGATGAAGAGTTCGGCAGACAGTATTGGGAGCCGGCCAAGAGCAAAGCGGCCAAGGCCAAAGTCAAAACGGCGCTGGGTCACGCGATTTTCTACGATACGAAAATCCAGGGCGGCTTGGACCAGGTTGCGAAGACTACGGAAACAAAGCTGGGCGGCACGATCGGGCAGAGCGTCAACGGCAAGGAAATTTCCGAACAAGACTCGCTGCGTGCTTTTGTCGAAGAGCGGATGCAAAGAAATCTGCGCATCAGCGCGAATCAGAAAAAACAAGCGGCAACACTGAATCAGGCCGCGCAAGATCTGGAAGCGGCCGCCGCTACCGCTGACGACTCGGCGCGCTCCGACGATTTGAAAAAGCAGGCGGCGGAGAAGCGGAAGAAGGCCAAGCAATACGCCGCCAATGCCGCAGCTCTGGAGGTCTCGTCCACAAAAACGCGCGGACCATCTTTTGCCGCGTTGGTGGAATCGGGCGACCTGGATTTGCTCGACGGTACCGCGGCGAAGATTTACCTCAAGGGCAAGCCCGGCGTGGCAATCGAAAGTCTGAAGCAGGGCGCGACGATTGACGCGACAACTGCCGCAGAAACGGAAAGCATCGCACTGCAGGAGGAATTGCGCCCCAGAGAGTGCAGTTGCAGGTCTGAGCAGACGTCGCGGGAGGCGGTGGTGCGGGAGGAGGTGTTGTCAAGCCTTGCGGCAGGCTCGGACGTTCGCCAGATGGCTGGCGAAGAAAGCGAGGCGATCCCCCTGGAATCGATGGCAGAGGATATTTCGCAGGGCCAAGGCTGCTCCGCCGTCGTTGTGGATTGCATCACGCCATCGCGAGCCGATTTGAAATTGATTCGTCCCAAAGGCAGCCCGGAAGGGTCTTGCAAGGACAGGACGGAAGGTGATCGCTCCGTCAATTTAGCGCTGCAGTTGACCGACTACGATATCAATGCGTATCAGCCATTTAAAGCGAAACACAACGCAGCCGTGCTACAGGTACGGGATTTCATTGTAAAGCGCACGCTGCAATCGGACGAACGAATCGCTGTGACCATCACGGGTTCGGCCAGCCGAACGGGGGGAAAAGACTACAACGACGCGCTCTCCTGCAAACGCGCAAATTGCGTCGCGCAATTTCTGCGCTATCAACTCGACCGCTTTAAAGGGGTGCTCGAGCGTGTTGAGATCAATCCCTCCGGCGAGGGCTTCACTCGCGCAACATGCGACGGCAAGGATTGCGAACTGGATGTATGGCGCTCGGTGCTGATTCAGGTGCACGCGCCTAACAATCCACCGCCGCCGATCCCCGTCGATCCCGGATGGGACAAATATTTGATACGCTGCTGCTCCTTTGGAAGCGAAAGTTTCCCTTCTGCGATCCTGGGAGACCTGCTGAAAAAAGGGTTACCGCAAATTCCTGAGTGGGCAAGAGGCAAAGTCCAAGAACTTATTCGAAATCAAATCAATGAGCTGGTTAAGCGGCTGCTGAAAAAGCTACCGAAACTGGATAGTTTGGTACAGGATCTGGGCGAGTTCATGGAGTTGTTCCCGGGAGAGGTGATTCGTGAAAAGGGCGCTTTCGAGATTCGCGAGCGCGCCAAAGACAATCCTCGCAGCATAATTCTGTGTTATTCCGGCTGGGGTCTGAAAATCACATTCCCGCGCGGGAACGTCGAAGATTTGATCGATCAAGTGCCGGGGCTGAGCCGGCTGCCCGACGCCCTTAAGAAATTGATCAAAGCGGGAATCAAGGAGGCAATTCCCGACAGCCTGAAAACTCTGATTCAACCCATCGAGAGCAAGACCACAGGACCGTTCGTTCCCTTTGACTTGTTACATTCTCGCTCGATCAAGGTCTTCGAAGGAAGCGCGCAGATCGGCGAAGGATTCTGGATGCCGGGAAAGGTTAATGTCCAATTCAGCTCAGCGCCATGGACTCGGCCCGATCCGCAAGAGCGTCCCACGATTACCAATTGCAGTGATTGCACCGCCTCCGGAATACAGGTTGTGGTTGGAGCAGGTCATGGGATGGAGCTGTTCGCGGTTACCGGGGGCGATCTGGTTGTTGGCTCGTGCGAGTGCGACGCTTCCGTTAGCCCGCCCTCGCAGAGCGAATCGGAAGTGCGGGAAGCTGCAGAAACAGGACGCGTGAGACTCGTCGAATTGGCAGATGAGATCGTAAACGATCTGGAGGGTGGAGAGGCGCCGGTTTACGTGCTGCACGAAATGTTCGCGCGCAGCGAAAACCTGGAGGCGTTGCCAACCGTTGATGGCAGCGTCCCACCTACAGCGGCGCAAATTTTTGATACCTTCGTTTACGCTGACAGCTCCCGGCTCGGCGAGCGCCTTTCGGGAAATTTTGAAGTTGTGGCGCTACCTCGCGAATCCCTGGATGAAGTATGCGCGGGTGATGTGATGGTGCGCCGCTCGGACGGAAATTCGGCCCACGTTTCGATTATTGCCTCGCCGGGAGTGAAGACGTTGGAAGGCCTTGCTGCAGAAGGCCTGACGCCCGAGAGCCCCGTTCCCGGTAAATACGTGCACGTGGTTGACGGCGGTGCATTTCCGCACGAGAGCGAAGACAAGTACGCCCGGCAAGTGGCTGATTCCGCGGGACGCTTGCTGAATGACGTCCTCTTGCTCCGCATGGCGACGCCTCCGCCTCCTCCAACGGTAATAAACCTGCAGCAATCGTCAGGGCAGCCAGCGGAGCCTGGGAGCGACCCCGGCGGCACCGAGTCCTTACACATTGGGGAGCAAGAATCGGGCGGTGACCTTCTCCCCTCTTTTCCTGCGCGACTTGCCGACGCTATACGCGGTGGAGTGATCAATCTAGAGATCGCAGTGGCGATTATGTCGGGACAACGCGACGTTGACCAGCTGACAAACGCCGTTTTCTATTCCCGACATCCCGAATTCGCCGTGGGACACAAGATTCAACCGCAAGATCAGCGATCCGCCCAGGAGTGGCTGCAAATCCGAGACCAGGTGGTCAGGCCCCTGCTCCAAATCGTATCCGGCGTTACCCGCGGCGGTACAGCGGCGGCGGGAACAACAGGCGCACAAGCCGGCCAGCCGATCCAAGGTTCAAACGCACCGCTGATTCTCGGCCTGGACACGGCCAGCGTTGACGAGAACGGAGATGCCGACTGGGCCAAGGCCAAGGCGGAAGGCCCGATCAGTTTCGCCATCATCCGCGCACACACAGGCTGGCAGCGGGACGCTAGGTTCGCGCGCGACTGGTCGAAGATTAAGCAAGCAGGTATCGTGCGCGGTGCCTACTTGTTTCTGACGTTCCCGACGCCCAGGTATCCGCACGTTCCTGATCCTGCGCTGCAGGCGCAGGGCTTCATCGATGTGGTCGGCGACCTGGAAGAAAGTGATTTCCCGCCCACACTGGATGTTGAGTTTCCAGGTGGCGCAATTCTGACCCACATGACGCCGCAGCAGTTGCTCGATGGAGTGCGAGCAGCATGGCGAGTGCTCAAGGGGCGTTACCGCGTGGCCCCCTTCATCTATACCAGTGCCCGTGTCTGGCACGAGGATCTCTTAGACCCCGATGCGCCGGATCTGTTGGAGTCGCCGCTCTGGCTGACACGCTACCCGTTTCGCGAAAAGCAAGTCGCCGTACGTGACGCAGCAGCTCTTGCTTCCGGCGGTGCGTTGATCCCTCCTAACGTACCGAAGCCTTGGGGCGCGGGAAATTGGTGGATCCACCAGTACCAGGGAGACGCTCGCGCGCTGCCTGGTTTCCGCCAGGTGGACATGAACCGCTTCAATCCGATGCTTAAGGGTGCAACGGGAGAACGCGTTAAGTGGGCGCAGCGTCGCTTAGGGATCGCACAGAGCGGCGCGTTTGATTCCGCAATGGAAACGGTGCTAAAGGCATTTCAAAACGGAAAGGGTTTGCTCGCGGACGGCGTGATCGATCACCGCACGTTCGCATTCCTCTGCTGGTCGAATCCTGACGTGCTGCAGCCGTCTGCAAGTCCGGGCACTGCGTCAGGGTCGTCGAAGGAAAGTTTTTCGGTTTCTTCGTGGGACGAATCATACGACGAGACCGATCGCGCAGCCCTAAGCGACAACGACGATCACTTCGACATGGCCGAAGTTCCTCCCGTCGTTAGCCATCATCAAATTACGCTCAGCGGCAACGCGCTGAAATACACAGCGACCGCTGGTCGTCTCCCAATCAAGCGTGGGGATGGCCAAACAGAAGCCCAAATGTTTTTTGTCGCTTATACGATGGATGGTCAGGATTCCGCCAAACGGCCTGTTACCTTCGCGTTCAATGGCGGCCCCGGATCGGCTTCGCTCTGGCTGCACGTTGGCGCTCTGGGGCCGCGCAAAGTGGTGTTGCAGCCCGAAGGGTTTTTGCCTCCTGCGCCTTATCGCATCGAGAACAACCCTTACACGCTGCTCGACAAAAGCGACCTGGTGCTGATTGACGCGATTGGCACCGGGTTCAGTCGCGCCAGCGACTCGGAAACCTTCGCGAAATTCTGGGGAGTGAAGGGCGACATCGAGGCGTTCAGCGAATTCATTCGTCTGTACATCACGCGCAACGAACGCTGGGGTTCTCCGCTATTTCTGCTCGGCGAAAGCTACGGCACCATGCGCGCCGCGGGCATCGCGGGATATCTCAGCGAAAAAGGCATTTCGTTTAACGGCATCACTCTGCTTTCCACGGTTCTGAATTACGAAACGCTGGAAGCGACTAAGACAAATGACCTGCCTTACGTTTTTCTGATCCCGACTTTCACCATGATCGCCGGATACCATCACAAACTGCCGCCGGCTCTGGCGCAGGACGTGAACCGCGCCAGGCAGCAAGCGGAAAAGTGGGCGGCCGGCGCATATGCGCAAGCGCTGGCAAAGGGTGACGCGCTAACTTCGGCAGAGCGACGCAGAGTGATCGAGCAAATGTCATGCTTCACCGGGTTGGACAAGCGAGTACTCGATGACGCGAACCTGCGGATAGACGTTGCTAAATTCACGCATTACTTGTTACTCGATCGCAAACTGCGCGTCGGGCGATTTGACGGACGTTTCACGGGTACCGATCCCGAGGGGCTCTTGGATACGCAGTCTTATGACCCGACTGCTTCGTCCACCCATCCTCCGTTCACTTCCGTCTTCAACAATTACGTGCGCAGCGAGCTCGGCTATAAGACTGACATGCCCTATTACACCCACGGACAAGAGGCCATGAGCCTCCCGTGGAACTGGGGTTCGGCAATCGAAGGATTCCCGGACACCGCCACGGCAATCCGCCAGGCGATCGTGAAGAACCCCTACCTGAAGGTTCTGGTGATGGAGGGTCACTTCGATTTAGCCACGCCCTATGCAGCGGCCAATTACACCATTGACCACCTCGACCTGCCGCAGCGCTATCGCAGCAATATTTCCTTCGCTACTTATGAAGCGGGTCACATGGTTTATCTGCCCGAGGCAGGCCTGAAGAAAATGAAAGATGACCAGGCCAACTTCATGGCCCAAAGCTTGGACACGCACGCGCCGGCTTCCCCGGAGTTCACTCGCGCTGTCGCACCTGGACTCACTGAGGATGACCCATCGGTACTCGCAACGGCGACGCGCGAAATGTCGTTGCAAGACATCGCGGACGGCAAATTGGGCAACCTTCCTGCGGATGTTCTGGCGAACATTTTGACTCGCGGTGAGAGCGACGCCAATCGGTTGACGAATGAGGTGTTCTGGCAGCTACACCCTGAACTGGCCGGCAAAGCCCTCGCTGCGAACGATCGTTCGCAGCAGATGCTGCGCGCGGAATGGTCTGTGATTTTTCGCCGCCGCGTTAAACCGATCCTCTGGTTGCGCGCTCTAATCACGCTGCTCGATAAATATCGCGGAACGATTCCGCGCGAGTTCCTCCTCGGATGGATGGCGTGGGAATCTGATGGCTACCTCGCATCGCCCGCTACTCCGCTCGGCGAACTCGGGTATTTTCAGATCATGTGGCAGGGCGAGGCAAAAGACCAGCTGCGCATCACCCAGGAGGAGTTTCAGAAGTTCAAGACCGATCCCGAATTTTCCATCGAGAAGGGAGTCGCCCTGGCCGAAATCTACCGGCAATACATACTGAAAACGTATCCCTCGATTACCGATGGTTCGGACCTGTTGTGGCGTCTCACGAAAGGCCGGCACGCCGCCTCCGGCATTTTAAAGTCGGTCCTCGGTAAACTAGAAAAAGCCTCTACCCCGATTACTTGGGCTTCCGTGTCCAGCGTGTTGCCCGGATGGATGCTCGAAAATATCGGCAACACCATGAACTACGCCGCAAAGTTAAAGGCGCTTGCGGACCTGGTGCCTGCCGCTGTAGCCCCCGTTCCCGGCGCGGAATTTCTCTCAGCGGCTGAAGACGACCGCGATCTCACTCCCTTCCGCGCGATCCTAAGCGACGCCAAGAAATTTCTGGCGCGTGATTTGGCCCATGGCGATTTCCAGCCTCTCTTCATTGCCGCGCAGCGCGATGCAATTGCAGTCATGGAACGCCAGCTCGTGAGCTTTCCCGACAACGCCCTGAGCTTCAATCGTCAGAAGGTCGCGGGTCGCACACCCGCGCAGCTCTGGTACAAATACATGCTGGAGCGAGCGATGGCTACGCGCGATGCCAGCTCGCGCGACCCGGCAGGCTATCGCATCAAGATGGACGAGTACTTCAACTTTGGACAGGAGTTGGTTAGCCATGTCGCCGATTTGATCGCTTGGGGCAGGCAGGTCCGCAGCACCGACGAGATTTATACCATTCGCGAAAGTAGGCAAACGGGCGACGTGGTGATGGCAATCGCGCTTGCTCTGCAACAATCCGCGCAATACCACCGATACGATTACGATTTTCTCGACGTCTCCGCCAAAGACGCGCTGCAGCGTATGCTCCGCGAAGAGCGCCCCGATCTCAGCGTAGCGCTGCGGATTTCATCGAGCGTCCCCGGCGACATATCTGTTACGGATCTGCCCAGGCCCGAACAGCGGCCCGCCTACGTCACGCTCATCGAAACTGCCATCAGCTTCGTGCCTTTGGTCGGAAATGCGGTGATGACCTATGAAGCTGTCGCGGGTAAAGACCTCTTCGGTTACAAACTCTCCAACGTCGAGCGCGGCATATTGGGTGCATCCGTGCTGCTTCCTCTGATGGGGAAGTTTGTCGAGGCGGATCGCGCCCTCTACTCCGCGGAACGAATGGCCAGACTCTACGGAGGCGAAGCCGAATCGTGGTCGCACACTCTAGCGTTGAGCGAGCGCGTTTCGGCCGAACCGAATGCTTTCGCCCGTTTGCGAGCCGCGGAGAAGGCGGTGGCTGCCGGTGAGAGGCTGACACCCAAGGCTGCTGGAGAATTTGCCGACATGTTGCTGGCCATTGATATTGCCAAAGCCGGGAAGGGCGTTCCGACGGTGCTCTCCAGGCGATCCGTGCTGGCGTTCGACACTCTGGTGCAGCACAGCGGGCGATGGGCCGAGCTGGACGCCAACGCCATCGAGCGTATCTCTCGAATGAAGGTTGGATCACATGTGCAGGGCCAGCTTCTGGAGGAATTGCTTGGAAATCGCATGGCAGTCTGGCTGAACGATCCAGCCGGAAAAGCAGCACTCGATCTCGAGACCTATCGTGGGCGCCTTGAATTTATGCCCGGCCACCTCATCCGCGACCTCAAGGGGCGTCAGCTTACCGACGGAATGATTGTGCGGAAACTGAATGACGGAACTTATCGAATTGCCGCCGTCTGCGAAGCCAAAGCGGGCGACTTCGCCGCCAGAGGTCTCTCCCTCGCGTCCGCTGACATTTCAAAGTTGAGCACGGCGGACCGTGCGATGCTCACTGCGGAGGCCGAGGAGACTCTGCAATTTCTTCAAGAACGAGCAAGACGCACAGGTCAGCCCGTTGCTGTGAGTCTTGATGACATCGAGAGGGAAATTGCGCCGGAACGCGGCGGACAAATTCGCCGGGACATCGAAAGGCTTTCTCCAAGCTTGAGCAACAACCCAAATGACGACACCGACGTCCTTGCCTCTATTCTGATCGGCGGCGAAGAGGTTCGTGTTAGATTCTCGCCCAAGTTTGTGAAATTCTTTGGCGTGCTGCCTTCTGATGTCAAAGCGACCGAAATTGCAAAGCAATTAATCGATGCTGGGATCAAGAATTTTGTGGCGCTGGGCGTCAACTTCACCCAAAACGAACTTCAATCCGCAGCGGAAGTCGTGAAGAGAATGTTAGGGATGAAATAGTCCTCGCCTGGTGACGTGGAATTCCGTCGCATTTCTCCTAGGATCTTGAGAATCCTGCCGGACTTTAAATCCTAATCCGCTATTGCGTCTTCATCTGGCTCAACTCCGCGCACAACTTCTAATAAGTCCCGCAGCGGCCGACTTCGGGAGCACCGGTTTCGTTGCCGGAGATGGGGCCCCCTCCGTCTTCTAAACGGTGTTGAAAATTTCGCAACTTTTCGTGAAGATCTTGCACGAGACGGCTCGTTGTTCGCTTGTCGTGGTTTTTCTTGGCTCGTTCGTGGACTCCCTGCTGATGGTGGTCGTCCGGTTGGCCTGTTATTCGCGGAATTTCAGGACATTTTCCCAGGAATTTCCTGTGTTTTTCATCCAGATGAATTTTGGAGCGCTCTTTATCACGTACCTAAGCCCGGACGCTTAAGCAGCGTTCCGCCTGCCGTCCCCTGGCGCGTTTGCCGCACCGTCGCAGCGTCACGTTTCGCCCGGCTCGCCGTTCCAAAAATCCGCGCCCGTTGCGCGCCCGAAATACGGCTGTTTGTCGAGGTGATTGCTGGTGCTTCCCCGCTGTAAGCGGCGCGCCGTCAACGGGTTCTAGTTTCTAACTTCGTTTTTACCCTATTACTGTGGCTCTTAAGGTCAACCTCGGCGACGCGAAGCGCAATGAGTTCCCCCGCACGTAGCCCGGTTTCTGCTGCGAGCCAGAAGAACGCCTGATCTGCAGCACGCGCATTGGCGAGCATGCGCTTCACTTCTTCGCCGGTGTAGCAACGCATGCGAAGCCGTCGAGATCTAGGAAGGTCAACGTGCAATTCGCCGACCGCGTATTTCCAAGCCAACGCCGAATTCCGCATAATTCGAATCGTTGTCCAGACATTCTTAACCGTCGTAGGGCTTGAGTGACCCGTTAGACCGTTCAGAAACATTTGGACACATTCTGAATCAAGATCGCCCATCGGCACCTTCGCAAAAGCTGGGATGGGCAAGTTGTTAATGTGGCCTCGCACCGTAGCAGCAGTTGACGCCGTTTTGTGTATCAGAACATCGTCCTGCCCATGTGCCGCAAACACGGAAAACGGAGTAGCAGACTCGTTCCCGGTATGCTCGCGCGCAAATTGCGTCGGCTCGTCAACCTTTCCATCTAAAAACGTTTCGTGACCCGGATTGAACGACGGGTGAACTTTCTCAATCGCTCGCGAAGCGACCAATCGCTACGCCAATCCCTGAAGTACCTTTGCCGTCGATGCTGGCATTTACGTGCACTACGCGCGCGCTGCACCGGACTTTCTCCGCGCCGCGTCCCGTCAGTTCGCCGGGTAGTCTAAAGGACATTTCGAGTTCCTCACCGAAGGCGACACGCTCGTTCGACCTGAAATAAATCCCCAGCTCGGAGATATTGATCGTTTCACCGTACCGCAGGTCGGGCACAGTCGCCGCTATTTGCTCGCCGCGCGCGGGCGCAAACACTTCGGTGCGCACTCGAACTTGAACCGGCATCGCATAGACCTTCCGGGGGGCAATGCGACGATCCTTGGACATGAGATACTCCCCTGACAGCGCGCAATTCTCAGTTTATTCCCGAATGTAAAGCTAGCTTTTGCGCATCCTATACCGCTCTCGCACTGGACACAATGAGCTTGCCAAACCAGCGACAAGAGTGAGGTCTCCGCACAAATCCGCGGGTGGCAATCATTTAAGCCGAAACGCTCCTCGCGCTCGCGCGGCAGACGCGAGCGTTCCCTGCAGCAGAATCAGTTGAGCCCACAAGACGTCACGCCTTGACAAACTTTTCCAGCAGATACACCAGCAGCCCCATCGCGCAGCAAAATAGCACCAGCTGGTAGCCATCGTGAAGGTGCACGATTGCCCAAGATGAGAGAAGCACGAAGCCAACGCCCAGCCATATGGTGCGATTATTCATGGATCACCTCTAGTTGCGGCGTGCCAGACGTGCCACGCCTCAGCGCGGAATGAATCGTCTTGCGGTCGCTCTCTACCAGCGCTATCCAAGCTTATCGGGCAGCGCTCCCGCTGCTCTCCATCCGTCCCAACTCTAGAGTTGTGCGGCGCTGGCATGTTGGCCGAGCGGCGCGCGCCCCAGCACTTGACGCACTTTAGCCGTCAGATCGTCTGGGCTGAACGGTTTCTCGATGAACTCCGTTCCGGGACTCAGAACCCCGATATTGATTGCGGCATCCTCCGTGTAGGCCGACATGAACAGAACTTTAAAATCGGAGCGCAACTCGGTCAATCGTTCCACAAGTTCCCGTCCTTTCATGCCGGGCATCAGCACATCGGTAATCACTAAATCGATTCGCTCTGCGCGATTCTCCATGATCTGAATGGCTTCGCTCGCTTCGCGGGCCTCAATGATCGCGTATCCCTTCAGCTTCAAGAACTCCCGAGCGATGCGACGCACCGCATCGTTGTCTTCAACCACGAGAATTGTTTCGGCGCCGTGCACTTGGTGCGGCATGACGGGGGGCGCCTCGACGGTGTCAATCGCTTCTTCAACGCGCGGCAGATAAATCCGGAACGTCGTACCCTCACCGACCGTGCTGGAAACGCGAACGAATCCTCCGCTCTGCCGCAACGTTCCGTAGACTGTCGCGAGCCCCAGCCCGGTTCCTTTGTCTGTCTCCTTGGTGGTAAAAAACGGTTCGAAGACATGTGAGAGCGTCTCGTCGGTCATGCCGTGCCCTGTGTCAGATACGACCAACATCACGTGTGGACCTGCTTCAGCACCCTGGTGGCGGAGTATCAGCTCTTCGTGCCAATCAGCGTTCCTGGTTTGGATCTTCAACTTGCCGCCGCGAGGCATGGCGTCTCGCGCGTTAAATGCGAGATTCATGATGGCCTGTTCCATCTGCGCCGCATCGGCCTTGACGTGCCCCAAGTCGGGCGCTAGGTCCACGATCAATTCGATGTCATCACCCATCACGGGCGGTAACAACTCGTTCACCTGGGCCACGAGCGCGTTGAGATCCAGTACGCGTAGTTGCAGCACTTGCTTACGGCTGAATGCCAGCAGCCGTCTGGTCAGCGCGGCGGCTTTGTCCGCGGACTTCAGAATGCCGTTCAGTTCGCGGCGCAATGCGCCGTCGGAACCGACACTCGCGAGCGAAAGCGCAGCATGGCCACGGATAACCGTCAGCAGATTATTGAAGTCGTGAGAAATGCCGCCGGCTAGGCGGCCCACCGCCTCCATTTTTTGTGCCTGGAGTAACGCTGCCTCCGCGTGTTCGCGTCCCGCAATTTCTAATTTAAGTTCCTTGTTGGCAGCGAGCGCTTGCTTGGCGCGCAGCGTCGCCGTTTCGGCCGCATAGACCGTGAATCCCAGGAGTGCGGACAACAGGATGCCGCCGACAAAGGCTACCTTTGGCAGGGTTGACAGTGCATATGTGATCGTCCCGGGTTTCGGCCAAACTTGCGCGCGCCAGGCAAGATCTCGAAATTGTATGTCAACGGTGCTGGCCCAAAGCGCATCTCGCGGCGCGAGATTGGCCCCTTCTCCATAAATCTGCTCGCTTCCGTCGTACAAAGTTACCCAGTAACCCTGCGCCACATCGCGCAGGATCGAGGAAATCAGCTCTCGAGATCGGAATACCCCTACCACGAAACCGCTAAGTTTTCCTGCGGTGTGCACCGCCACACAGGCCAGAAGGTCTCTGCCCCCCTGTAGTAAGTTCACGGGGCGCGTAATGATCGCATCCCGCGACTGCCCCGCAGCTTGAATCGCGACCTGCTGCACGGCGTCTTCGCTTGGGTTGACGCCTCGATCGCCCTCATTTCCGTCGCTGGACGCGGTCCAGCGCACACGAAAGGTGGGATCCACCCACTCGACGGCCTGATAATCCGGGTAGCCGCTCATCATCAATTCGGCAGCGGATTTCTTGTCGCGGTCGCTGCCCAACGTGGTCCACTGCGCGGCGAGCCCCTGCAACGGCATGATTCGCTCGCGCAGCTCTGCTTCCACTTTGGACTTCACAAACGACGCCTGTTCGTCTGTAACAGCGTGTATCTCCGCGCGCCGATGGCCGAGCAGAAGCTGCCAGAACGTCAGCACAGCCACCAAGGAGGTCAAAAAGAAAACGCTCGGCAACAACAACCGATCAATGATTTTCCACGGCACCACGATCTTCGACGGCATTGGCTAAAGGCTACTCCCCACCCCATCACTCGCTCGTGATCAGGTTGAATTGGGATCCCGTAAAGGCGGACGTCACTGGTGCGCGCGCTGCTGCTGCACAGTCGGAGATTGCATTGCATCTGGATGTCCTTCCAAACAGCGAAGCTAAATTACTGACTCACCGCACCTTAGAGAGATACCGCACGGTGACCGCCGCAAAACAGTTCACAAATGAGGACGGCGGCACGGCCACCTAGTATATGGATGTGTCCACGCTGAAAATTGAAGTGAAGGGAGGTTAGCGAGGGCCAACTTTGCGGCTGCAACCGTCGGGGCGAAATCGCTAATCCTGCGCGCGGGCTGGCAGTTTGAGGATAGTGTCGATACGCGTTAAGGGAAATGCTACGCGCAGTGATTCGGGCGACTGAGACTGCCAATCCTACTTGACGGGCGTAGGACTGGTCGGGATGGTTCCCCCCGAACCGCCACTCCCGCCGCCACTTCCGCCGCCGCTTCCACCGCCGTGACCGCTGCCGCCTTGGCCGCTGCCCCCAGGCTCGCCGCCGCCTTGGCCGGAACCGCCTGGTGGACTGCCGCCACCGCTCGAGCTCCCACCGGCGCGCGAGGCGCTGGAGGAAATGCTATTCGCGGCGTCGCTGATCAGTTTTCCGTTGGATGTTCCGAAGGAGAACAGAGCCACAAGCACTACCAGGGCGAGCATGGCGACCAGGAGCGCATACTCCGCAACGTCGTCCCCGGATTGCTTGCGCCAAAGACCCTTTAGTATCGTCATCATGGCAGGACCTTCAGTTGCGAACTGAGGCTATGTCTTTCATACGGCAAAGATCTTGCTAGGTTTTATACTGCTTTTTCGCTGAAAGCGCAACGGGACACTGCCAGAAATCGCTGCGTTCCGCGTCGCCCCCTCTCGGGGAATAGTAAGCTACCGAAAATCGCGCTGCCTCGTAACGGCGCCAGTGTAAAAGCAATCCCGGAAATCGATCGCGCCGCAATTTAAGGCTTGCTGTGCCGGCGTGCGCGATGATTGCTGTGCCCACGCCTGTGCGACGTATCCTTGTAATGCGGGTTCGATTTTTCCGGGTGCCGGCTATGAAACCATTTGGGCGGGCTATTTGCCGCAAACAGCTGGCCCACTGCCGGCTGACATAGTGCCAGAAACAAGAACGCCCTTCCCACCAAACCAGAAAGTTTCATGATTTTGCCCTTCCGCACTACTTGTTCAGTCGCGCGATCTCCATCCGATCACCTACTTGCGTCCCAGTACGAAATACCGTATGCGCCGGGAGTTCCAGCACGCTTGTCGCCTTCAGGGATACGGCCGAGATCCGAAACGGCCGCAAGTGTTCCTCCACATGAACGACTTCCTTTTCCTTACTCAGGAAAATCAGGTCGATCGGGAACATCATCCCAATGGTGTGAACCCCGCGCGAGGGAACGATCCAAAGGCCACGACCGAGCTGCGCCCAGCGCTTCGTCTTACCTAACAGCCCGATGAGGCGGCGAAGATAGCTGTCCGCGACGGTAGCCTCAGTGGCCACAAACGTCTCTCTGGTCTTGTTGTAAATGTACACGTGGCCATTTTGGCCGTCGTCAGTCGTAGCTCTACCGTTGCCGCCCGCACGCGCGTTGTTCATGGATGAATCTCCGGGGTCCGTTCGATGTGCTGGCACCTACTCCACGATCTTCCGTTTACGGCGCCAAATGATCACGAAGAGCACTACCACTGCCAAAGCTCCTGCCACCAATCGAATCAGTGTAACGTTGTCCATCTTGTTGCTCCTTTTATTTGAGATATTCGATCCCACGAACTTCGTAAGATCATTTGACCGTAATCACCTCGTGAGCGTGGGCAAGAACTGCCTCATCAACGTGATCACGGCGGGCCCCAGAATCACTACCATCAAAGCCGGGAAGATAAATAGCACCAGCGCCGGCACCATCTTCACGGACGTCTTGGCGCTCATTTCTTCGGCGCGTTGACGCCGCTTGATCCGCAAGTCGTCGGAGTGAACTCGCAGTGATTGAGCAATGCTCGTTCCAAACCTTTCGGTCTGGATCAACATCGCCACCAGCGCCTTGATGTCTTCCACGCCGGTGCGTCGGCCAAGTTCTCGCATCGCCTCCAGCCTGGTCTTGCCGACGCGCATTTCCATATTGACCAGCTGCAATTCCTCGCTCAGTTCCGGGTGAGTGATGCGCAGTTCCTGCGCCACGCGGAGCAGCGCCTGATCCAGTCCCAGCCCGGCCTCGACGCAAATCACCATCATGTCCAAAGCGTCTGGCAATGCCAGCTGCAAGCGATGCTGACGCGCTTGCACCCGCCACATCAGCCACAGATCCGGAAGCAGATAGCCCGCCATCGCGCACAACAACGGAACGAACACCACCTGCACGCGGTATATCCCGGTAGCAAATGCCAGCGCCACAAAAATGATGGGCATCAGGATTTTCAGCCCCCGCATTGCAGACATGGCACTCGCCGTTCGGTAACCTGCTCGTACCATTGGAAGCTGATCCTTCGAACTTACCGCCGCCGTGCCGGACGTGACTAATCCCCCGACGGCAGCAAGGGTGTCGCGCACTCGCTCCTTCTGCTTGTCGGAAAAGCTTGTATCACGCACCTGCTGCTGCCGCGGCGGCTGAATCAAGCGCGAAAGTCGCTCCGCGATCCCGATTTCGCCGGGAACCAGCGCGTAGAACAGCGCCGTCAGAACGGCAACGGTCGCTACGAAAGTAATCGTCGTAACCATCCACAGCATGGACTTCGCTCCTTACAGCCGATCAGACCTCAAAGTGAATAATTTTCCACAGCAGCAGCGACCCGATCACCTGCATGGTCGCGGCGATCGCCAGAACCGTCGGGCCAGCCGGGTCTTCGAACAGCACGCGCAGATAGGCCGGATTGATCAGCTCCAGTGCGACCATCACCGCCAGGGGCAGAGAGATCAGAATGGCCGCCGTCAATCGCCCCTGCGCCGTGCGCGTTTTCACCTCGCGATAAATTCGGAAGCGGTCACGGATTACCCGCGAGAGCCCATCCAGAATTTCCGCCAGATTGCCGCCAGTCTCTTTTTGAATCAGCAGCGCCGTAACAAAGAAGCGCACGTCCACCAGCGGCACGCGCTCCGTCATATTCAGCAGCGCGTCACGCAAGGGGAGCCCAAAATTCTGTTCCTCGAACGCGGTGCGGAATTCCCCGGCCACGGGTTCGGCCGATTCCGTGGCGATCATTTCCAGTCCGGTGGTGAACGCATGCCCCGCGCGCACCGCGCGACCCAGCAAATCCAAGGCCTCGGGGAAGCCCTCTTCAAACGCGCGCAATCGCCGCCGCCGCTTCAATGCCACAATCGAAAACGGCACGATTCCCGCAAGCATCCCCGCCATCCAAGGAATCGGGAATCGTGGGTAGTACAACCCGACGATCAGATACGATGCCAACGCGATTACCCCGCTCATCAGCAGAATTTTCGCCGGCTTCGTCTTCATCCCTGCCTGCGCCACGAAATCCCGCAGGCGCAATGACCATCCCCACGGCTGCATCCACCGGTGCAGCGTCGGCACGCTGCTGAGCATTTCGTCCCTGACCAGCTTCAAATTGATGGAGACGTCGCCGCGCCGCTCGGCCTTGCGCACCGACTCCATGCGGCGCTTCACAACTTCCTGGTTGGCGTCAGTTCCTACGAACATCCACAGCAGCACGATGACCGCGACCGCGGTCAAGAACGTCAACACCGAAAGTAGCAGCGCCATCTTCGGCTCCCTAATGAATCCGCGGCATTTCGAACATGCCGATCGGCAACTGGATCCCGGTTACCACCAAGCGTTCCGCGAACCGCGGACGAATCCCGGTGGGCAGGAATTCGCCGATCACCTCGCCGTTCTCGCGAATGCCACGTTTCCGAAATACAAAAATGTCTTGCATGGTGACGACGTCGCCTTCCATGCCCGTGATTTCAGAGATGCAGATAACTTTTCGGGTTCCATCGCTGAGGCGGCTCACCTGTACCACCAGGTCCACGGCGGAGGAGATCTGCCGCCGAATCGCGGAGTCAGGGATGTTCAAATTCGCCATCGCCACCATGGTTTCCAGCCGGCTCAACGCATCACGCGGTGAATTTGCGTGAATGGTAGTAAGTGAGCCGTCGTGTCCGGTGTTCATCGCCTGCAACATATCCAGCGCTTCTTCACCCCGGACCTCACCGACGATGATTCGATCGGGACGCATGCGCAGAGAATTGATCAGAAGTTGACGCTGATGGACGGCTCCCTTTCCTTCGATATTGGGCGGACGGGTTTCCAACCGCACGATATGCTCTTGATTGAGCTGCAACTCAGCGGCGTCTTCGATCGTGACAATTCTTTCGCGACTGGAAATATTCGAAGACAACACGTTCAGCAATGTCGTTTTCCCGGCGCCGGTGCCGCCCGATACCAGGATATTCAGCCGGGCCTTTACGCACCCACGCAGCAAATCCAGCATGCTGGGAGTCAGCGTATGATTGTTGACCATGTCGTTCGCAGTCAATCGTTCGTGGCCAAATCGCCGGATCGAAAGGCAGGGACCATCCACCGCCAGCGGCGGGATGATCGCGTTAACGCGCGATCCATCGGCCAGCCGCGCGTCCACCATCGGAGACGATTCGTCAATGCGCCGGCCGATCGAGGAAACGATGCGGTCAATGATGCTCATCAGATGGGCATCGTCGCGAAACTGAATCGCCGTTTGTTCCAGCATTCCTTTTCTTTCGACGTATACGCGCTTGTAGGTATTGACGAGGATGTCGGAGACCGTGGGATCAGCCAGCAGCGGCTCCAGCGGGCCGAGTCCAAAGACTTCATCCAGAACTTCCTGCGCCAGGCGTTCCCGTTCTTGCAAATTCATCGGTGTGGATTCACCGACGACCAACGCCTCCAGGATGTGACCCACTTCCCGCCGAACCTCTTCGCGATTAATCTCCGTCAGGCGATCGAGGTTCAATTTTTGAATCAGTTTTCGGTGGATCGCGGTCTTTACCGCGCCGAAATCCGTTCGTGTGATAGGCGGAGCAACAGGTGACATCGTCTTTTACCTTTTCGTCGGAAATGAAAAGAAACCGCCGAGCGCGCTCTTTTTCGCAGCCGGAGACGATTCCATGCCGGTCAATTGCGAAGCGATCTGCCGGTAGCGGCCGCTCAGCACGTTGTTATGGTTCTCCATCAACGGAGTTCCCAGGTTGATCGATTCCGAAGCCTTGCGAAAATCGTTCGGCAGACACGCAAAAACCGGCCGATTTATATCCTTCTGAATGCTCCGCAAAACCTCGTCATCGCCTTTATGCCAGCGATTGATGATAATGCGCGCGCGATCGGGCTCGATTCCGAACCCCTTCAATGCCACCAGACGGCGCTCCAGCGTCCACAACGCCGGAACATTCGCCTCAGCCACGATCAGAATCATGCGCGCCATGCGCAGAATCGGGCTCCACTCAGAAGAGAATTGCGAACCCATGTCGAGCAGCACCATGTCGAAAAGGTTCTGCGCTACGTTAACCACGCGCTCCAGCGGCGGCACCGGAATGGTCTGCCATTCCTCAGGCTGCAGAGCGCCCCCCAAAATCTCCAGTTTCGTCTTGTGTTGCGTCATCAGCCCTGCAAAAAAGTGGCTGTCCAGACGATCCAAATTGTCCACGGCATCGC
Organism: uncultured Acidobacteriota bacterium; assembly: GCA_963786205.1. Classification (GTDB taxonomy): domain Bacteria; phylum Acidobacteriota; class Terriglobia; order Acidiferrales; family UBA7541; genus Palsa-295. The sequence continues at coordinate 130,617 of CAWAYG010000003.1, read as the reverse complement.
GAACCGTGAATCGGGGATGGAGATCCAGTAGCAAGTGCACATTGCCAAGCGGACGCGCAAAATCCAGCAACGCCACGTGCTTTCGCGCGTACGTCGCAAGCTGGACGCCGAGATTGACGCCCACCGTCGTCGCACCCACGCCGCCTTTCGATCCCATGATCACGATCAATTTGTCCAGCGACGGGCGCTCTTTCGCTTCGGAGGAGTCCTGCGCCAACCGCGTCAGCATTTCATTCAACACCTCGGGGCTGGCCGGCTTCGGCAGGAAATCCTGAACTCCGCTGCGCATTGCTTCCAGCATCAGTTGATGTCCCGGCGGCACAATGGCAGAAACAGCCACCAGCTTGATCGAGGGGCGAATGCGCCGCAACTGCGCTCCGAACGTGAAGTACGCTTCGGGGTCGCGCGACAAGTCCAGAAAAACGATGTCCGGCAACGCATCCGCGGAATCCGGAAAACGGTCCGAAGGAATCGTCCACTGTTTGATTGATTTGACGATCCCAGTCTGTTGCAGCGCAGCCACTAACTGCGCTGAACTGGTCGTCTCTCCGCTAGCGATTGCAACCGTTAACATGGAACGATTTCCCTGGTCCCCTGAGTCTTTTTCTGCGACGTCGCTCGCACCACCGGGCGCTCGCTCACTTCGGCGACTGGGACGAGGCCGGCGCCGGCTTCGTCGCGCCCAGAAACGGCTTCGGCATGTTGGGCGTTGGCGGCTCCACATCCGAAGGGTGCACAATGCGCGGCGTCACCACGATGAGCAGTTCGTTCTTGGTCTTCGTCGACGAACGGCTTTGAAAAAGTTTGCCCAAAATCGGCACGTCTCCGATCCATGGAATCTTGTTGAATTGCTCCGTCACGCGGTTATCCAGCAAGCCTGCGATCGCAAAACTTTGCCCATCCCGCAACTGCACCTCGGACTCCGCCCGATTGGTGGTTAGAGCAGGGATCAGGAAGCCCTGGATCGTCAGCGCATTCGTGAAATCCAGCGAACTGACCTCAGGCTTCACCTTCAGATGAATCATCCCATCGGCAGTCAACGTTGGCGTGAAATTCAAGCGCACCCCGAATTCTTTGAACTGAATCGTGATGCCAGCAAATCCCGAACCGGTTGTTCCCTGCAATATGGGAAAGGGAAACTCGCCGCCAGCCAGGAAACTCGCTTCCTTTCCGGACTCCGTCATCAAATTCGGCTCGGCCAGGATTTGCAGTACGTTGTTCTGCTCCAGCGCCTGGATCGTCGCTGCAAAATTAATATCCGGCCGGAAGATGAATATATTGAGCAGGTTGCTCAAACCTAATTGCGAAGTGGCGCCGCTCGAGCCGGTTCCCGTCGAGGGGCTAACGAGCTGCGGAGGCGAGAACTGCTGGGTCGAGATTACGCCGATATTCTTTGCCCCCGGCAGGCTCAAAATATTGATACCGAGCTGGGTTTCCAGCGTCCGGTTCACGTCCGCGAATTTCACCTCGAGCAAAATTTCACCAGTCGGCGTCGCCGGTACTTCCATCAGGCTGGTCACCTTCGGCGCAGCGGCCTTGACGACTTCCAGAATTTTGTCAGCCACTGCCGCGGAAGATACGCGCCCCGATAGAATCACGATGTCTCGCGAAGTCTCCACCTGCACCGGCTCCGACGGAAACACCTCGTGGATCTTCTGGCTCAATCCCAGAATGTCAATGTCCACCGAGACCTCAAACGCCTGGCTTTGATCCGCTTCATCCCACAGCAGCAGCGAAACACCCCCGGGAGCTTTCCCATTGAGCAATACCTGAAATGGGCTCACTACGATCGCTTCCGCAATCGTCGGGTCGGCCAGCGAGACTCTCTTGATCTTCGAGGGCGATGAAATCACCAGCGAACGCCCCACCAGCAGGTGCAGCGTTTGCGGTCCCTCGGTCTCGGTAGCCGCCGTAGGTGTCTGCGCAACGCTGGCCACCGCCCCGAGCGTTGCAGTAGGAACGGTCTGCGCCATCGTTATCATTCCCGGCGCGTTTTGCGGTACCTGTTGCGCCATCGCGCTCTGCACTCCAACCAGCAGAGCAGCATCGATCAATACAGCGGCCAGAGCGCTCCGGATGCCGCGGTTGCGATTTGTGGTGCGGTTGAACTCAGGCAATGGTTTCCCCTGTAAGCTTTCAGCCACGTTGCTGCAGAAACCGCTTACGGATTCGGAAAGCTCTTGTTCTCACGCTTGTTTCCAGTAATCACTTCGACCACGTAAGGTGACGGCGGAGGTGGAACAAACTTCGCCACCGTCGCGCGCTTCGGCGGCGCTCCTCCGGTGAACAATGAATCCTGCAACACCGCGCCCGGCGCCAGCAGTCTGGTATCAACCGTATTGCGCAGCGCCAGCTGGATTTTCCCTTCGGTGCTGGCCATGGTCAGCCTCGCCGCGTCATCGGGAGTGACCAGCAGCGTAATCACCGGCACGTTCTGCGGCTTTCCTTCGCGGTCCTGCTCGATCTTTTGTCCGGCGGCAAGGACCTTTACGTTTTCCAGAATCGTTCGCGTGATGTTCTGTTCGCCGTGGCCGGAGTCGGCCACTCTTCCCGTTACCAGCACATCCACCATCGTTCCCGGAATCACGAACCCCGCAACCCCCACTACATCGTTCACCGCGACGGAAAGCGCCCGCATCCCTTCCGGGATCGTCGCAGGCAAACCCGCGCCGGATTGCGTTGCAGCCAGTTTGCTTTCCAGGATCGGCTCGTTCTCCGCCAGAGGCGTGATTACCGCCCGGTTCGCGCAATCCGCGATGCGCGTAAACATTCCCGCCACGGGCTCGCCCGAGGGCCACGGAATCAGCCGCAGGTTGCTGGCATCCACTCGCGTACCCACTTGCAACGGCTGGGCTGCGACCACAATATGCTCTGTCGTGATGGGCTTGATGGCGCTCGCGCTCTTGAAAGCACGGTACACAAAGTTGCTGAGGAACAATGCGACCACGATCGCAATCCCCAGTCCGATGAGCATCCGGTCACGATTCATAGAAAATTCCCCCTTGCCCCGACTTCAAATTGCCCAGCGGGCCGCGCAGTAGCAAATCACCGTGGCCGCCGCCACTGCCACTCCGAACGGCAGTTTCAGCAGCCCCGGATTATCCAGCGAGATTTCAGGATTCTTGCGCAGCCCGAAGGATAAAAATCCCCGAAGCAGCACACAAAGATTCCGCATCGTCTCTTTCACTCGACGCGTCCTCATCACTTCCACAAGCGCCATCATTCCCGACACCAGAACGCTTCCCAGCAACACGTACAAAAGCAAAACCGGCCCCAGAAAAGCTCCCAGCGCGCCCATCAATTTCCAGTCGCCCGCTCCCAACCCGCGCAGCAGCACCAGAGGTAACAGCAGAACCAGAGCCAGGCCCGCTCCTTCGAGCGAAGTCTTGGCGCCGGTCGAGCCCGCGATCACGCTATGTACGGTAAGACCTAGCAGAAGTGCCGGAACCGTGAGCCAGTTGGGAATCTTGCGCGTACGCCAGTCCGTCCACGCTGCGGAAAGCGCCAGCGCGAGGGCAAGCATCCAGATGGTCTGTGTTCCACTCATCATTGATTCAAGGTCCAGTGCGATATGGCTCGCGCCGCTTCCACGCGCACTTCGCCACCATGGGCCTAAACGTGCTCGGATCGCCCCCAACCTCGTCAGTAGCGCGAGAATGCACGGCACCTTCGACGACTATCGAGTGGCCTCGCGCACTACTTGGCTTGGTGCGCACTCTACGGCTAGAGCTGATTACGTGCTAGCGTTCAAATTTACCGCAGCATTCGAAAACACACTGTTGATCGCGGTCGCAAGCGGTGTAAGAGCGGCCATCGAAGCCAACGCGATCATAACTAATAGCAGCGCGTATTCGGTCAGGTCCTGCCCTTCTTCTTCGTTCCACAACCTTGCCAGGATCGTTCTCATGTTCATTCCTTTCAGAGTTTGACGACTCTCGAGCAGCCTCGCGCACGATTTGGTTTGGTGCGCGCTCTGCAGCTAGCGTTAATTACGTGCTGGCGTTCAAATTTACCGCAGCATTCGAAAACACACTGTTGATCGCTTTCGCAAGCGGTGTAAGCGCGGCCATTGAAGCCAACGCGATCAGAACCAATAGCAGTGCGTATTCCGTCAGGTCCTGCCCTTCTTCTTCTTTCCAAAGACGTGCTAACACGGTCTTCATTTTTCTTTGCCTCTCCTGATGTAAGCTAAACCACACGGGTCCCGGTTTACTGCTCTGACCGTTAATGCATCTACGGCACCAATCGACAAGCGTTGCCAACAACACGTAACCTCCTAAAAAAGCGATACTTCCGGCAGTTGACGCGGAAACCTTCCTTTCACTCGTACGCTCGCCGTCAAAAGCGTCACCGCTTGTGAACACCTGTTACCTCGGTCACATCCGCTTTGTTGACGTTCTTCTCCGCTCCATCTCATTGGGATTATTACGGACGGCGAACACCCCAACCCAGAGATGGCCCACAAGCCTAGGCGCAATACGACAATTCTTTACGATGTGGGAATTGATATGGGTTCGACGCGGCGATGCTGGGCTGCGCGAGCGGGCAAGCTGCTCTTCCCCCAACTGCTGAGCAGCCAAAGGAGCACGACGGTAGGCAGAACCAACAGACCAACCTTTTCTGCGTATATCAGCACAAAATAAAGGCCGCTGAAAAATAGCAAGAACCCGACCGTCACGCACGTGTACGGGTTGCCACAGTTTGCAGTCGGGTCTCCGGATGCCAGCGCGCCCCCTGCAATCAGCAGCGGAAGAATCATCAAACTGAAGTCGTGGGGCAGAGAATGGAAGCTGACCACCGCAACTGCCCCGACTGCGGTCGCGAAAGCCATGTCAAATGCTGCTCCTTCTTTGGCGCCGCGGAGCGCTCGCGCTGCCCACAGCAAGCCAACCGACGTGCCGCAAAGCAGGAGAAAATTGCGGATATTGGCTGGCACAGACGCAGGTACGACGATCGCTAACAAGCCTCGCAGCGTCGGCATCAGGCCCAGACGAACCTGCCATTGTTGGCTGAGGGCGCTCGCGGATCCCAGGGTTCCCTGCGACAGCAAGATGCGTCCGTATTCAGCCATCCCGTGTACTCCGACGACCCAGATAGACACGAGCAGAACGAAAAGAGCGCCGGGAATAAACCCGCGGACAAATTTCCACTTTCCCGCGAGCAATCCCACCAGCACGAAAGGCAGCACCAACTGCGGCCGGAATAAACCCATCGCCAGCGCGAATCCCGCCGCATCATCCCGCCCGCGTTTCCACAGCCAGAACGACAGCGCAAACAAAAACAGCAGCAGGATCGAATCCTGCCCTTGCAGCAGACAATACCAGACCGGAAAGAACGCGAGCGTCGTCAGCAAAGTGCCGCGAAAACTCGATCCGCTGGACACAGTGCTCCGCATCAATACCGCCGCACCCACCAGCATTCCCAGAGTGGCTAGAGTCCATAGCAGGTGGGCCGCGCCGTAATGCAAATACGTGAACGGAATGAAAATCAGCAGCTCGTAGGGCAAGTGGTTATTGGGTGCGCGCCTCACGTCGCTGACGCGATGCACGAAACTGTTCTCCGCATCGAAATCGTACAGGTGCGCCGCCTGTCCTTCCCGCACGATCTGCGCATTGGAATAAAAAACCGGAAAATCGTTCTTCCCGGCCATTATGGGTTTCCATGCAGCGAAAAATACCGCCGCATTCACGGCCAGCATCAGGAACATGAAACTGTAAACAACTCGGCGGTCCAGCTGCATTTGCTTGCGCACGGCGGCTATCGAGGCGGCGCCGCGGGGTGCGAGGCGCCCTTTTGGCCCCACATCACCATATTCCACGCCATCCAGCGTAGCAGCGGCAGCCGCGTAAGCGCCGCATCCATGGCTCGCAAAGGTGTCCACCAACGCAGGCTCTGCGGCGTTTCGCGCAGGATCCGTTTCCAATAGCGGTCCTGGTTCGGATGCACGCGATCCAGTGCGTAGTACTTCACGAAGAGCAGTAGAGTGGAAATCCAGAATTCGCGATGCTGTACATTAGGGAAGTATTTCCGCGCCAGCCGTAAATCCGCAATCGTCAGCGGCGTTTCGTCTTCCGTCCGCACTTCCGTCGCGATCCGGCGGTAAACGTTGATCGCGGGGTTGTAGGCCAGCGGATCCCACGAAAAGAAAAAACCGCCCGGTTTCAGCGCCCGATGGATTTTCTGAAACAGCGCATCGCGGTCGCGCACGTGGTGAATCGTGTTGGCGATGTAAACGTAGTCAAACGGCTCCGCAGCGACGCCCAGATCCTCCGCCCCCGTTACGATGCCTTCGACCTCGACGCCGTATCTTCGCGCCAGTTCCCGCCCGGTCTCGACCATACCGGGCGAGATGTCCGCCATCGTCACTTGCGCGCCCTGCAGCGCAAAATACACCGAAGATTCGCCGAGGCCCGCGCCAATATCGAGCAGCCGCTTGCCCCGCACATCGCCCATCCGGCTCAGTATGAAGCGATTCTCCAGCGCCGTGGGCGCCTGGAAACATTCGCGCACCAGCACGTCGTCGATCTTCGTGCTGCCGGCCCATGCGTCGTGAAACGCGGCCTCGCGCTCGTGTGTGATCGTGTCCGATGCCATATTTTCAGCCAAATATTGCCTGACGCTAGCGCTTGCCGGCAGCTGCGGCGCGCGTCCGCGCGGCCATCTCGGTCGCCGCGCTGCGCACCTGAAATCCCATGCGTTCTCTCACCACATACAGCGGACGCCGTTTCGATTCTCCGTAAATCCGTCCCACGTACTCGCCAATAATTCCCATACAGATCAGTTGCACGCCGCCCAAGAAAAGAATCGCCACCAGCAAGCTGGCCCAACCTTTCACCAGCCCCTCGACGCCCAGCAGCCTTTCGATCACCGTGATCAGGATGCCCAATATCGCAATCCCCGAAGCGGCGAATCCCACCCAGGTAGCCAAGCGCAACGGCAGAGTTGAGAATGAGACGACTCCGTCCATCGCAAACCGCATCATCTTGAAGAGCGAATATTTCGTCACTCCCGCGGCCCGCGCTTCTCTGCGATACGGTATCGCCGCCTGCGAAAATCCCAGCCAGCTCACCATGCCGCGCACGAACCGGTCGCGCTCCGGCATCGCCAGCAGAGCATCCACCACCTGTCTGCTCATCAGCCGGAAATCGCCCGTGTCCACCGGAATTTCCGTGTCGGACAACTTGCCCATCACGCGGTAGAAAAGTTTTGCCGTCCCGCGCTTGAACGCCGTCTCGCCTTCCCTTTCCGCGCGCACTCCGTACACCACGTCAAATCCGTCCATCCATTTCGCCACGAAATCCGCCAGCACCTCCGGCGGATCCTGCAGATCGGCGTCAATGATCGCCACCGCATCACCCGCGGCGTGCTCCAATCCCGCGGTGATCGCCAGTTGGTGTCCGAAGTTCCGCGAAAAGCGCACCACGCGGATCCGCTCGTCCAGCGCTTGGAATTCCCGCAGGATGTCGGGCGTCGCGTCGGTGCTGCCGTCGTCCACGTACAGAATCTCGAACTGCAGCGGCAACTGCTCGAGCACTGCCAGCAGCCGGCGGTTGGTCTCGCGCAATACTTCCTGTTCGTTCAAGCACGGCACGACGATGGAAATCATTTCCGCCATGGCTACCTCGCGTCCCAAGACATCGTTGACGCCGCGCTTTCCGCCGGCATCAACGCCTGCGTCGCAACGTCGCTCACGTTTCGCTTCACATACAGCGCGCTCACTGGATCCGAATAAACCTTGTTCCAATCGGCGGACGACGCCAAGAGTGTCGCGAATGGCTCATCGCGCTGCAGCAGGCATGACTGGATCCCGTACCCGCGGAGCACCTGCAGCGCGCCCGGCTTCAGCAGCGTCATGTGCATGTAGTCGCCCAGCACGCCGGTTTGTTCGAACAGTTCGCTGCGTCCATCAATAAAAGTTTTATAGCCAGCCTCGATCATGTATCCGCCAAAGCCGTAGCTATTGAAAAGCGGGCCGGGCACGGAGTGCGCGCGCATATATTCCAGAGCTTGCACTGGAAATTGGTCGGCGACTTTCTTCTCCATGTCTGCCTGGGTAGGCGAGTAATGCACCATCGCGATGACGATGCCCGCCATCGCCGCGAAATTAAGCAGATATTGGTCCTTGGCCTTGTGGTAAGCGGGCGCCCATCTGGCCAGCATCGTCGCGGCCAGTGGCGCGAAAAATGGCACAAAGAGCAGCAGGAAACGGACGTGCAAGCAAGCCATCGCCGTGCCGAAAAGAAACAGCACGAATTCCGCAAGATGCCACGAAAACCGAAACACCACTTGCGCCAGGAAAAATCCCAGCAGCAGCGCCAGAAATATCTTGCCGCCAGCCAGATTAAACGGCATCACCTGCCACTCCAAAATGCTTGCCACGCTGACGGGCAGCGACGAAGCGACGGTAAACGGATAGCCGGCCAGTCGCACCCCGTACGGCGTGATTGGAATCGCCAGCAGCGAAAGCAGGAACACAATTTCCAGCCGCAGCCGCTCCGCATTCGTCCAGCGGCGCGTTTCCAGGCTGCCAATTTGAAAACTCACCAAGCCCGCAAGGAAGTACAGCGCAACTGTCGCCAAACCAACGATCCACGAGCCGTGCGTATTGACCCAAAACAAAAACAAGACCGGCAGCAGCCACAGCGCGCGTTGCTTCCCCTGCCGAAAAAGTTCCAGCGCGATCAGCGTCAAAATCAAGAAGAGATATCCAAGCATCTGCGGCCGCAAATTGAACGACGCATTCGCCAGCGCCAGCAACACGGCTGAAACCAGAAACGCCGCCTTGCAATTCCCCGAACGCAACGTCGCGAATGCGTAAAGCGCCAGAATCACAGCGCTGGCCAGCACCGCCAGCAGCACTTCCAGTCCGCGCAGCCCGCCAACCCGGTAAACCACCGCGAAAACGACGTCTCCCAGCCATTCGCAGGACATCCACGGAGCCCCCGCCGCCGTGTAGGAATACGGATCCGTTGCCGCCCAGCGGTGCGTCGAAAGAATCAGCTCGCCGGTCCTGATGTGCCACCACATATCCGGGTCCACGCTGAACGACCGCACCAGCGCAAAAGTCGCGCCGACCAGCAGCGCCCCCAGCATCGCCGGGAAGGAACACAGCCAGCGCAACCACTCGGCAATCCCGCCGGCGTGGGCGACGCCCGCGTCCGCCGCAACACTCAGATCCGAACCGGCGCCGCGCGTCCCGGCAACGACCGCGCTAGTTTGCGCCGGCCTGCCCGAGAGCCCACTGCGTATCGCTAGGTCTGCTTCGCTCATATTTACGCTCGAAATTAGCAGCTACCGTGGATGCGACAACCGGCCGGGATGCGATCCTTCCCCCGAGGACACTACTGCAGACCCCAGGTGTCATCTTTTGGATACAGCTGAGGCGTTCAGCGCGGCCTGTCAATGGGGATATCGCACTTCTAATTCCAAACTCCGCCCTCTGGTTCCCGCAGCTCTTTAAACGCATTCAGCACCGCAAACGGCGTCCGCACCGACGCCACCGTCTCGCCAAGCTGCTGAATCTTCGCGGCATTCAGATGTCCCAGCAAAGTCCCGGCGGCATTCAGGTACTTTAGCTTTTCGGGCCGCAGTCCCATTACCCGGCAGCAAGTCGCATCCACCGCCACTGGATCGTCACCAAGCACTAACACGCCGCACGGTTTGGGTGTTCCCTGTATCGGTCCGTTGCCCTCCATGCCCACGATGCCGTCCACGATCGCAAAATCAGGCCGCGACGCAGCGTTTATATCCAATATCGAATTGTCAATTCCCGCCCAGTGCAGCACGTTCTTGGGCCAGCCGTAGCAGCTCCCCGGCACGATGCCAAACATGTTTTTTAGCGACAAAGTAACGCCCGCCCAATGATGCGTCTTCAATTTAGGCATCGAAACCAGGAAGTCCACGCCCAGCACCGTCTTCGGCAGGTACAGCTCTTTCAATCGTGAGGCGTGCGTGCTCAGCGCCACTCGCTGCACATCGTCCAGATTCAAATCCACAAATGTCCGTCCGAGCGGTCCAGCGAATTCACGTAGCCGCACCGATTCAATGATTGCCTCAGTGTCGCGATCCATCGCCGGTCCGTCACCAATCAGAACCTGCGCGGCGCCCAGTCGCAAAAAACTCTCCCGTGTGGCGGCGATCACGTAGGGGTGGGTGTTCATTTCGCACAGAGGATCGAAGCCCACAAGATTGGGCTTCAACAGCACCGTTTTGTCTTTTACCGGAAGGTCGAACACACGGAGCGTTTCGCAAATAACCGCAGCCAAGTCCTGCTCGTAGTTAGCGGTGCGGCGAATCGCGACGCGCGATGGTGCGCGTTGAAACGACGGCACCAGTGCAATATCAGCTCTTCGCATGGCTCAGCGGAATTCCTGATTCCCCCCAGGTGAGCCACTCATGTCCCTTGCACGACGCCAGGCAGGCCCATGCAGCTACGGGAATGTTTTGCAGAAATTCGTTCCGGCCGTAGAGATCCGCAATCGCAGGGCCCGGCTCGGGCCATTTTCGCCCGCCCACTTCCATGCCGATCCGGGCGAGCGCCAAGGAACCTGCACCACGCGCGTTTCGAATGTTCTTCTCCAGCCAATCCAGACTCATGACGAATTCAGGCCTGTGCGGCTCATCACGCAGCGCAAGCAGCGCCCACACGGTGGGAACGATCAGCGGCTCGCCCGCAACTCCATACACCATCGGGTTCCCGCAATTCCAGCCGCCCCCAGGACACATGCGGTCATACAACATCCGTCGCGCCAGCTCGCGCCGCCGCGCCGCGGCCTTCCGCAAAGATTTTATCGGGCTGATTGCAAGCAGGATCAGCGCAAACGAAGTGGGTTCCACCCAGCTGCTCGTCTGCGGAGTCCATCCCCAGCCACGGTACGAATCATTTTGTTGGGTAATTTTCCGTGGAGAGAATAAACGGCCCCGCCAACGTCGCCACACTGAACCGTCACGCGGCCAGTCATTACAAATCCACGTCACTCCGGCCGCCACTGCCCCACGCGCCTGCGCATCCGCGCTGAGCACCCAGCACGCTAGCGTAGTCACCCAAGATCCGCTGCTCACTTGCGCTGACGCCGGCCACGAACCATTTGCCAGCTGCGCTTTCCGTAAAAATTGCAAACCTCTCGCAGAAATTTCGGCTGAAGGTACGCTGTTCTCGAGCGCCCGCAACGCCAGGATCGCCCAACAGGTTGGTTCCACCCGGCTCTCTAACCCCGGCTGAAATCCCCAACCGCCATCCACATTTTGCGCGTCGCGAATGAACGGCAAACAGATCTTCGCCGCAAACTCGGACTCACTCGAACGATTCGCGGCAGGGAGGTTTTCTCCGGCAGGAGTCATTTTGCTCGGCGTCGTCCGGCCACCATCACATAATCTGACGCGACGACGGCGCTTCTTCGCTCTTCTCGATCGGCAAATCTTCCCCCACCTGCTGAATCCCCAATTGGCTGATCAACCGGTGCAAATACCCGCGCGCTACGCGCAACGTGCGCGCGCTTTCCGCCTTCCGCCAGCCGCACTCACGCAGCGTGCGCAGCACCAGCCTGCGCTTGAATTGGCGTACTTCTTCCTCGTAGGACTGGTTGAATTGCGGAGCTTCGCACCCGCCGCCGCGAATCGTAGCCGGTAATTGCCAAATATCCACCGTCGGCCCTTCGCAGAGCACCACGGCGCGCTGCACCGCATTCTCCAGCTCGCGCACGTTTCCGGGCCAGCTGTACTCTTCCAGTGCGCGCAAGGCTGGCTGCGAAAAACGCTTGGCTTTCTTCTTGAATCGTTCCGCAAAACTCTGCAGAAAATGTTGCGCCAGCAAGGGAATATCGTCGTGGCGCTCTCGCAACGGGGGCAGATGCAACTGCACGACGTTTAGCCGGTAGTACAAATCATCGCGGAACTTCCCCTGTTGCACCATCGCCGCAAGATTCCGATTCGTCGCACAAACCAGCCGGATATTTACGTCAATCTTCACGTTGCTTCCCAGACGTTCGAAGCTTCTTTCCTGCAGCACCCGCAATAGCTTGGGTTGCAACCCCAAACTCAGATCGCCGATCTCATCCAGGAACATCGTTCCAGAATCCGCGGCCTCCACTCTGCCGCGACGCGTCGCGAACGCCCCCGTAAACGAACCTTTCTCGTGCCCAAATAGCTCGTCCTCGATCAGGGACTCGGGCAGGTTAGCGCATGAAAATGCCACGAGTGGGCGGCTACTGCGCGCGCTCATCTTGTGGATCGCTCGCGCCAGCAACTCCTTACCCGTTCCCGTTTCTCCGGTAATCAGAACGTTCACATCACACGGAGCGATTTTCTTCGCCAGCGCGAAAAGATCCTGCATGACGTTCGCGGTGCCCAGCAGCTCGTGCAGTCTTCCATCATTTCGCTCGCTGACGCGCAGCCGTGTCAATTCCTTCTCCGCCGCGTGAAATCGGTATGCGCGTTGCAGAATCAGCCGCAGTTCAACGATATTGGGAGGATTTGTTGCGCTGTCGTACGCGCCGTGCTCGGTGACGCGCAGCGCTAGCTGCCGGTTCTCGGCGTCATACAACACCACCACAGGAGGATGCGAGGGAATCCTGCACCAGGTATCAATCAGACGCAAACCGGGTTCGCAATCTCCCTGCGTGCTCGAGGCCCGCAGATCCAGCAGTACGACGTCGCACCATTCGCGCAATTCGTTCAGATTGCTGAACTCGAATTCGCTGCCGACGTTATATTCGAACGCGCTTCCCAGTGCCCGCGCGATCGCGCCCGTTAAGCCCGAATCCTGGCTTACAAAACACACGTGTACCGTTTCAGGAATCAATGTTCGTGCCCCCAGGCGCCGGATTGCGCCCCTCCGGGTAGAGTGAGCAAACTCCGGCGTCATTGCCGCGGCATCCAGGAAGAGCCGTCAGAAATTCGATTGGTTGGGCTGCAAGATCGTTCTCTCTCCCCTGCCACCTTGAGAGAACAATTTTGCAAGGGCTTTACGGACCGCAAGCGGTGTGCCAACGGAGCGATTATTGGACGAAAATCAATTCGCCCAGCTAAGCTAGGCGTAGTCAACCAGATCACGAACGCGAAGTCAAGGGCGCAAGCGAAGCGAAACTTGGTGTCGCCGCTCGGAGGCAAATCGAATGCATACTTTTGCTATGTTACTTCCCGATTGCTCGGCACAAGTACGTATCTAATCGTTTGCTTGTACCTACTCCTGTTACTCAAACACCCGTCCAGGTCTCACCGAAACTCTATAATCGCCGCAAGATCCCGCCCGCGCAATCTCCTGTAATCAGACGTGCACATCGTCCGGCTCTGCTCCGCTGCGCCGCCCGCTACTGATTTAAAGCTTTGCTCGAATTTTCTATTGGAATTCCTACTAAGATTTCCACAGACACCGGCTTGCCATCCCGCATCGCCGGCTTGAACTTCCATTGCGCAAACGCCGCGCGGGCCGCTGCATCCATTTCCGGCACAACGCTTTGGAATACCTCCAGGTTTTCCACAACCCCGTCATCTCTGAGCGTGCCCTTTAGCACGATCATCTTGTAAGCCTTCTCGGGCGGAACCGGCAGCCGGTGGAAATCAAATCGGGCCTCCGCATCGGGTGGCACCAGTCCTTGCTCCAGATGAACAACTGTGCCGCGGGAGTCCGTCGTGGATTTTGCTCCGGTACTTGTCTTTAGACAGTACTGCATTGCCCAACTCTGCCCAGGCATCGCGAGGAAAATCGAGTAAATCTTTCCGCAATGCAGAGCGCCATAGGCGTTCAGCCCACCTCCACCCATCGGTCCCACCGAAACTACCAGAGAATTTTTTCGCACGTTGAACGAAGGCGGAACTGGATACACCAGACTTAAGGCGAACTCGTTTTCCAGCTGCCCGCCCGATCCACTTCCGCCTTCCGCCCCTTTGACGCTTACCACGCCGGATGGCCCCGAGTTCCCGCCTCCGCCGCCTTCTCCACCAGGCCCCACTCCGGTGCTGCCGTCGCCGCCCGCGCCGATTCCTCCCTTCCCGCCACCTTCCACGCCGGCGCCGACGCCTCCGACGGAGCCCGGTTCCGTTCCCGCCGGAGAAATTGAAAAATTGCCCCAGCGGTTTCCCGCAGGAATACTAACCGCCGTCGCTGGTCCGGCAGGATCCACGCCGAGCACCAGCAGGTCAGTGCCGTCGGGAATGTTCGCTCCTTTCCCATTACCTGAATCTCTAGACCCGCTGGCCGCGCCATTCAAGGTCGGCTTCGCTGCTCCGGAGGTCGGAATTGGCAGGCGCGGTTGTGTCACGGACGGCTTCACAAACGTCGCGAGCGGTGAATCGGAGCCTTGAGCGCTAGGCGCTGGCGCGGCATCGGAGGTCACCTTGTGCGTCGCGCGAGTGGGGCTTGCATCGTTTGCGCTCAACGACGGCTTTGGAACGTTCGACGGCGCGCTCAATACCACGTTCGGCAATTTGACCTCAGTCTCAATGAGCAGATCAGGCGGCGACGAACGCTGATAAATCGTTTGGCGGAAATTGTCCGGATGCGCCGGGTTCGAGACCGCCGTCAACTCGTTTTGGTGCGTGGTGCTTCCCAACGTCGGCGGCGATGCCTGGAATGCGCCGTCTCCCGGACGCGCTCCCGGACCGGCAGGCGTGATTCGCGGCAGCGGATTGGCGGAATTCGTTGGCGGCAATGGAAAGTAAATCTTCTCGTAGATCGGCGCTTCGTTCACCAGACTTGAAGCATCGGAAGGAATCGCGTGACTAGCGTAAATCACCAGCAGCAGGGCACCACAATGCAACGCAAAGGAAGCGCCCACCGTCTTTCCGCGCATTCGCGCGCGCCCTACGTTGTCGTGCCGGAACAGGTAAACCGTTCGGCGCGAAGACGCGGCTGCCTCGCGCGAAAAAATCAGCAAAAGCGATTCCCATAATCCCGCAAACGCGCTCGCCGGAGGTATAAGCAATCGCAGCGGCTTGCCGCTTGCGCTGGGGATCATTAGGGCCGCAGCTCCCGCGGCCGCACGCGGCGCGGCCGACGAGGGAGGGATCCTCAAGATAGAGTTCTGTGCCCAAGCAAATGTTGAGTGGTCCACCGTTCGTTTTCTCGCGTTGACGCGCTGCCGCTTGGTTTCGGACTTCGGCTTGGGCGAATGATCTACGATACTGCGAGGCCACCGTAACTTAAAGCAACTCTGGAACCAATGGCCTAGCGTCCATCCGAATGCGCATTGCCCGGAAATTCCGGGGCGAACTCCCGGCTGACCGTCACCATTCGTGTACGGTCCCCGGCCCGTCGCGCCAGCTTTTGGTAACCAAACCCTTGTGCCTGCGATACATATGGACCACGCTCGCTGCAGCAAGGCGCCGATCTCTGAACCCATGAGACTTGCAATCGTGACGAAGTAAATTCGAAACTGGTTTGGTATCACTTCTGCATGGACCGCCCTTGTATTCAGGCCCGCGTCTCGCTGCCTATACCCATGAGAGCGTTTCTTCCATTTCGGCGCGGTCTCGCAGCGTCTCGGCTGTCAGTGCTGCGGATTTGTATGCTGATCCTCCTAGTCTCCGCTGCGGCGAGCGCCCAATCATCGGCGGAAAACCCGCAGCAATCTTCCGCGGCCTCCGCCGCGGCCCCGGTCCAAACGAAGTCAGACGCGCCGGCAACGCCACCAACCACCGCGCAGGATTCGGCCAAGCCGCAGCACCTCGCGGCTCCGCTGGGACCTCCTTCGGACCTGGTAAATCGCCAAGCGCTCGAGCAACATGCGGGCAAGAACGCTTGCAAGCTGCTGCTGCGCTCTACGCCCTCTACAGCTCAGGTGTTTGTGGATGGCGCTTTCGTTGGCAATAGTCCGCTCGAGCTCGTGGTGGCTCCGGGAAAATATCAAATCGAAATGAAGGGGCAGCGCCTGGATTCCGCAAGGCGCGTGGTGGATTTGCTTCCGCGCGAAACGCGTGAAGTGGCTTTGCCGCTGACGGCGCGATATCCCACGCACGTCACAGCTCAATAGAAATCATTTCCAATTCCCACGGAATTGAAGGAGTCACGCATGGCAGGCATCGATTTTGACCGGCAAGTATTCGTCGCCCCGACCGAACAGCCGGTGCCGCAGCAGCCCCGCGCTCTGGGCCTGGTAATCCTTGCGATCGCCGTCATCGGCATCGCCTTCATCGGTTACAAACTTCTCTCCTATGCCGGGGAGAGCGGCGTATCCGCTGAATCCAACAGCCTCCAACAAATTCAACAACAGCTCGCGGATATAAAAGAGCGCATGGATCAGCTGGAGAAACGCCATAAAACTGCCGCGCCTGATTCCGCCGTCGCTCCATCCAGAGCGGAACCCGCAGTTACGGCAGCGGCCAACCGCGCTAAGCCCGCGTATCAAATCTCCGCCGCTAGTGCATTGAATCCGCAACGCGTTCCCCCCAGCCCTAGCGCCCAGCCGCTCGCGCCACGCACCGTTCCTGCTTCTACTGAAAGTGACAATGCCAACCGCGACGCCTGGAAAGCCACATCCGACCGTCTGGCGGACGTCGTCGGAGCCGTCGGTTCGCAGCAAGGTGAAATTGCCCAGACCCGCGACCAACTGAATCAGCTGCTCGCGCAGACCCGCCGCACCGCATTGCAATTTGAGCTCAGTCGCGGGCCAAACCATCAATCCGTCGGCCCCGTTGAACTGCAATTGAAAAGCACCGATCCGAAAGCGGAGCGTTACACTGTTTGCGTGTACGTGGACAGCAAATGTATCGAGCTGAAGAATCGCGTGCTGGACGAGGTTGTTGTTTTCGTTCTGGCGCGCGGCACCACGCCGCTGGAGCTGGTGGCAACGAGAATTAGCCGCGACGAGATCGTGGGCTATCTGGAAGTTCCGAGCGAAAAACTGGGGCGTTAGCTTTTTCCGGCGGGTAGGAAATAATTGCGACAGGCTTGCTCCAGCGTGTTGCGCGTGAGCCGCGGCTCCACTCCCAGATACGCCGCCGCCCAGTAAATTTGGTTGATCAGGTCCCGCGCATAGCAATGTGAGAGCGGTTGCTTCATTCCCTGCGTGATCAGCTTGACCAGGTGCTCCGCCACGCCCTCTTCGCTGTCCAATAGCCGCGTCGCGCATTCCACCCGGAAGATCTCAATGAACTGTTCAGGAGTCGCGTAGTCCGTCCTGATCTTGTTGGGAATGCGCCGCAGGAAGGCTTCGTCTGCCAGCTCGCTGGGATCAAGATTCGTCGCGAAAACCACAAATAAATCAAATGGCACTTCGAACTTCTTCCCTCCCGGAAGAGTCAAAAAATCCACGCGACGATCCAGCGGGGTCATCCAGCGACTAAAAAGTTCAACCGGCCGCATTCTTTGCCGCCCGAAATCATCCATGATCAGCACGCCGTTGTTCGCTTTCATCTGCAATGGACCGGTGTAATACCGCCCGACGTGGTTGTACTGCAAGTCCAGCATTTCCGCGGAGAGCTCACCGCCGGCAATCACCCGCGGACGACGGCAGGAAACCCATCTCCGGTCGGAATCTTCCGGCGCGGCCTCTTCGCTCTGCCGGTGCACGCCAGGGTCATAAACCGTAATGATCTGACCGTCAACTTCGACGGCATACGGAATCCACACTTGATCCTTGTAGATCGCCGGAAGACTGTTCGCGATGCTTGTTTTCCCGGTCCCGGCAGGCCCGTGCAAAAAAATCGAAGTGCCGGACACCACGGCCGTGCCCAAACGATAGATCAGATCCTCATCCAAAATCAGTGGGTGAAATGCTCGAACCAGGTCCGCTCTCTGCACCTGCGTTTGCTGCACGCTCTGCATGCGCACGCGCGTCCCATAATCCATCAGCGATACCGGCGCCGGCCCCGCGTACTGGTTCCGCGAGAGCAGCTCGCTAGCGCGTAGCTTTCCTTGCGCCGTAGCCACGATCCGGTGGCTTCCTCCCACCATGCCCTTGACTTCACAGAGCTGTTCCTTCCGGAAGAAGCTGAAAATCTCCTCGATTACACCCAGTCCCAAGCATATCCGTTCGCTCAAGCCGACCAGCGAAACCTCGCCATTCAGATAGAGAATCTTCAGCGCCAGGTCTTCCAGAAGCCCTCTGTCAATTCCCGTTTGTTCGATTTCTTGAGGCGTCCCAAGTTCCATCTCTTGCATTTTCAATCGTCTCCGCTGCGACTTTGCAGCACTACCCCCGCATTTTGGGCAGGCCCCGCCTTGGCAACAGTGGTGCAACTCTCCTGCCATCTCGAAGTCTTCAGCGTAGCCGCGCGTTCCGCCACTCGTTTCACCAATGGCCCGGACAATTTCTAACAGCTGTAGCGGCGCTTCAGCCCCGCGCAAGGCCGAAGAAAAGGTTCGCTGCCGAATTTTGTCCATTTGTGGATATTGCCAACCTCGCGATGCGTCCTCATTCGGAGACGCTGCGAATCGCCGCCCGGCCAAAAAATCCTCGCCGGGTTCGCTAGCTCATTTGTTCACAAGCACTCACACGAAATTCAGTGCCCAGAACTACTGGGCCTGTTCTTGCTATGCATGAGTCGGGGGAGACCGCCGAAAATCTAGGCCGTGTCCCGCCGGGCATGCGCTGACGGTTTCACCATTTCGCTGTCCTAGCCTTCGCACCAGGGGTTGGCATTTTTTGGGCGGCTTGAGAGCACGACACGCTCGTATGCGATCCGCGGAGCCATTTGAAGTAATCTCCGCGGAAAATTGTTCTGTCGCGGCTCTCTCGCTGCAGCGTCTTGAACACCATGTCATCGACACCCTTCGATTCTGAGGAATTTCGGCGCGCACACGAGCGGCGTCGCGTCCCACGGGTGCGTCTCCCTTCGCTCGCCTATGTGGACGTTGATGCCGACAATGGCGGCATCCTCCTCAACCTGAGCGAAACTGGGCTCGCACTGCAGGCCGTCGCTCCGTTCGCAGGCCTCACGCGCGTCGCGCTGCGCATCCAGCCGCCCAAACCCCGCAAGAGACTCGACCTCAACGCCGAAATCACTTGGCTCAGTGAATCGAAGAAAGAGGCTGGCTTTCAGTTCCTTGAACTCGAGGACGACACCCGGATTGAAATCGCGAATTGGATTTCCGCCGAAGGATGCGCTCGGGAACCGAGCGTCACCGGCGATTCCGCCGCTCCCCTACCAGCGCAAGTTTCGTCGGCGCATTTCCCTGAGGAAGCTCCCGTCCCGCGCAGAAAATGGTCTCGCCGGCTTGAGGATTCGTCTTCGCTAGACGCGCCGCCAAATCAGAAAATACCGGCCGAATTGCCCAGCCCGTCAATCGCCAGCGCAAATCTTGAGCTGCGCGCCACACCCATTCGTCGTGAACAATCCGTGGACGATCCCGCGCACAATCTCGCGCCGAGTAACGAGAATATTCTCGCGTCCACCAGCAGCCCAATCGAGTGGCCTGTCGAGCCCATCGTATTCTCGGAACAAGCCTCACCCGCAGCGCCATCTCCATCAGAGGAACTACCGCATCCTGAAGTAGTGCGGCCTCGTCGCCAAAAATGGTCGTTCTTGCTTAAGAATTCTCCTGCCCCGGACGCTCCGCCACTTCAGAAACCACCCAGCGAAATTCCCAGCCCATCCATGCGCGGCACTTATCTCGAGCGTCTCACCGACGCCATTCTCCGCAGGCAGTCCGTCGACGTTACTCCGAGGAATCCGATCGCAACGAACGAGAAGATTCTCACACGCACCGGCAGCGCCAATGTTCAGCCGGACAGCGCGATCATTCTTTCGCAGAACGTATCCGACGCGGCGCAATTCTCCTCCATTGAACCAGCACCGCCTCCGGCGCAGTCGGCTCCGACCCCGCCACTACGGGTTACGGCGCAGAGTATTCCACCTCCGCCCGCCCCATCCGCCGAGCTCATTGCCAGGCGCGATCAAACTCCCAAAACTTTCATTTCATCGAGCTCCGAAAAATTCCCGCGCTCGGGCGAGCGGCGTCGCCTCCCCCGGCGGCGAATCTATGCACTGGCTTATCTGGAAGTCGGTTCCGACAACGGCGGCATGGTACTCGACCTGAGCGAATATGGCCTCGCGCTCCAGGCATTCAATCCCCTCATCGACCTTACGCGCGTGAACCTGCGCATCCAGCCGCCAAAATCCAGAAAAAAAATTGTAGCCACGGCGGAGATAACCTGGCTCAGTGAGTCGCAGACCGAAGCAGGCCTGCGATTTCTCGACCTCTCCGAAGACGCGCGCATGGAAATCGCGGACTGGGTTTCGGCGGAAACAGCTGCTCCCGAACCTCCGCTCCTCGACGAATCCGCCTCCCAAAAAACTACTGAGGTTCCCTCGGCCCAAGTTTCCTCCGCACCGGTCTACGGAGGGCAGGATCGCAACTGGGAAGAGTGGTCCCGTCTCTTGAACGATTTAAATCCGGGCGAATCAAGCGCGGATCAGAATGGCTTCAACGATTCTCTGCATTCCCCGACCCACTCCGGGCCTTTTGCCTTGCAGCCCGGCTCCGCTCGTTCGGAAAAGTTTTCGGCCCATCCTGCGAACCATCCGGACTCTTCTCCGCAGGCGCTCCACCAGCTGGCCGTCGATGAAAAGATCCTGCCCGCTGCTCGGCCAATATCCTCTGCCTCGGATTCGCACGTCAAGCGTCCGCCCCTGGACTCACCGGCACCTCCCGCCGCGGTATCGAAACTGCTCCTCTCGGAACAATTCCGCAAGCGGGGCACGATCGCAGTTGTCTGCACCTGCATCGCGTTGGTTTTCTTGTTTCTGGGCATGGCGATCTCGCGAACATTCTTGAGTGATCGCGCCACCAGACTGAACGCCGAAGAACACGCGCGCGATGCCGCTGCTTCGGCCACGCCGCCCGTAACGATCGCAACACCCGTAACGCTGGGAACACCGGGAAAGATTGACGCGCCGAGTGGTTCTGCGGCCTTCCCAACTGAGGCCTCTGTTTCCAAAACTCGGCAGAGAGAGCAGGCAAATCTCTCGCTCCCGCCGCAAAAGGAAATCCGCGATAAGAATAACCGCGAACATCCTAAGCCTCGCGCGACGAACGACGAGGCCGATCCCATCGCCGCGGCACTGCCGCCCGCGATTGTTCCATCGCCAGGAACCGGCAAGAGCGGCTCGCAAAACGTTGCTGTTCCCTCCTTGCCGGTCTGGTCCGTGCAGGCTGCCGGCAATCACAATCTGGTCGCCGGCACTCCCGCGACAAATACCGCACTCCCGCGCGTTCCCGAGCGGCGCAGCGATTGCTACCTGCTGTACCGCGTCGAGCCGCTCTATCCCCGTGAAGCGCGCGAGCAGCACATCGAGGGCACAGTCGTGGTTCATTTGCAGATTGGAACGGATGGTCACGTGCGCAGTTCGCGAGAATTGAGTGGGCCGGCCCCGCTCGTTCCGGCGGCGCTAGCGGCGGTTCGCGAATGGCGTTATATACCGGCCTTGCTTAATGGCCAACCCATTGATACGGAAAAAGATGTCAGTGTCGAATTCCAACTGTCGCGCTAGAAAACACTTTGGAACGCGGCGTGCGACAGCTCCGAAGAACGGACCAGGAAGTGGCGTCTTGCCACGATTTCGCAAGCCGATCCATGACCGGATTTGCAGTTACGACCGGAAAAACTTGTAGGCGCGAGACTTCTGGAAGAAACCTTGGACGCGTCGAAGGTTTTCATATACCAATGCGATTTAAAGTTTTACCTGAAAGTAACAATGGCGGTAACACAAATGGCAAAACTTTCGCTGTTATTGCCGGCGCACATTCAGCGCGACCTTTCGCATTAGAGAGCGCATTACCGAAACTGGTGATTCGCTATTTTCTACAGGGGGAGAAGTCATGAAACCGCAGCATACGTCGGCGAGGCGAGGTAAGCAGGCCGGCCAAGCGCTCGTGCTGGCCGCGTTGGGCCTCACCATCTTCATCCTGGCCGCAGGCCTTGGAATTGACATGGGTTTCTTGCGCTATCAAAAGCGCCTGCAACAATCCGCCGCGGACAGCGCTGCCATCGCCGGCGCGGCCGAGATTCCCTTCAGCGGCTGTTCGACGGGAAGCTGCCCCGGCGCAACTACCGATTCCGCCTCGAACGGTTTCACCGACGGTGTCGATAACGTGACCGTAACAGTTTATAGCCCGCCGAACGACGGACCACATACAGGCATTTCCGGCTACGTCGAGGTGCTGGTTACGAAAATCCAGCCCACATTCTTCGTAAAAATTGCCGGCGTGAATTCCGCCACCGTAACCGCGCGCGCCGTCGCTTTTCTCAGCGGCAATTTGCAGAACTGCATGTACGCGCTCGGCACCGGTAGCGGAGGAATCACCAACAGCGGCGACGTCAGCGCTGCAAACTGCGGGATTATGTCCAATTACAATTTGAATACCTCCGGCGCTGGGAGCGTCACGGCACGCGAAATTGGCGTTGCAGGCGCCGCGACTGGAAATAACGTCCCCGCCCCGAAAACCGGCATCGTCCCGGCCGCTGACCCGCTGTCCTATCTTCAGCCTCCGGCGACTGGAGGTTGTCTCGCTGGTGGTGCGGGTGACGTAAACGGAACGATACCGGTGACGCTGAACCCGGGCAATTATTGCGGCGGTATCTCAATCGCAGGCGCGCAGAACGTAACCTTGAATCCTGGGATTTACACGATTACGGGCGGCGGTCTCACCTTCACCGGGACCGGCACCGTCAGCGGGACAGGCGTTACGTTTTATATCGGAGCTACTGGAGGAACTGTAAGCCTGAACGGCACCACAATCACCCAAACCGTTAACTTGAGCGCCCCAACAAGCGGAGCCGATGCGGGTATCTTGTTTTATCAAGATCCCGGCAACACCGCGGCGGCGGCGATCAGCGGCACCGCAAACTCCCAATTCGAAGGCGCGTTTTACTTCCCGTCGGCAGCCTTGACGATTACTGCGACAGGCGACAAGGCCGCGTACACAATTGCGGTGGCGAAGTCCTTCACGTTGGGCCCATCTGCGCTGAGCTTTCCGTCGGACTTTTCCTCGCTGCCGAACGGCTCTCCCATCAAGAACGCGGTCCTGGTGGAATGAAGATGAGCGTCTCCATGAAATCACGGATCGTTTCTGTCGAGAAAATTGCCACGCGCGGATTTTTGCAGCGCAAAACGGTCCGGCGCGCCACACAGGCAGGCCAAGCTCTGCTGGAAGTTGCGTTGGTGACTCCGTTGCTCCTGCTCCTTACGCTTGGAATCATCGAGATCGGACGTTACGCGTACTACAGCATCCTCGTCGCAGACGCTGCACGCGCCGGTGCCCAGTATGGCGCGCAAAATTTGGCTACCGCCGCGGACACCGCCGGGATCCAAACCGCCGCCGAAAACGATGGCCAGAATCTCTCCGAGTTGACGGTAACCTCTACGCCCCAGTGCGGGTGCACCGGATCCGCCATCGGCGACACGTGCCCCGCAACGGCTTGCGCCTCTCCCAATCACGCCCTGGTCTATGTGAAAGTCACCGTTACCGGAAAATTTAATTCGCTGTTCAAATATCCAGGAATACCCCAGTCAATCGATTGCGATAGCACGGAACTCGTGAGGGTCGCTCAATGAGCCACAGCAGTCGCTTACCATCCTTCTTCGCCTCGGCAAGCGATTCTTCGCGTTTCACACCGTTCCAGCGTGAATCGCGCAAGCGTCTCCAGCCAGGTCGAGCACGCGAGCGTGGCAGCACCATGCTAGAGAGCGCCGTGATGATTTCGGTCCTGCTCGTGATGTTGTTCGGCGTAATTGGCTTCGGCAATGCTCTCTACACGTATCACTTCGTTTCCAGTACCGCTCGCGAAGCCACTCGCTGGGCCAGCGTGAGAGGAACCGCCTCGCCCGGCACAGGATTATCGTGCACGGGAGATGGCTCGCCTGGGGGGTGTCCCGCGAGCAATTCGGACGTAAACACGTACGTGCAAAGTCTTTCCACCGGCATCGGACTCGATCCAACTAAAGTCACCACCACGACTACTTGGGTGACTCCCCCGAATAACCTGACGATCTGCAATGCCCAACCGAAGAGTCCGGGCTGCGTGGTTAAAGTGCAAGTGCAATACTCATTCCAATTCTTGTTTCCGCTTTTGCCCTCGGGTTTTACGATGCAAAGCACTTCTCAGATGGTCATCTCGCAATAGCAATCTAATTTCGTTCTGCTGCATCGTAAGGCAGCAAGTCCTCCACCCACTCCATCGCGGCCGCAAGCGCGCCAATCGCCGCGAACCCGCGCCGCACCAGCCTCTCTCCACCGCACAAGTTCACGGGTTGACTTACCATTGGCCCGAGCGTAGGTTTAAAGAACCTGCCCTGTTTTTCCCCAACTATAGAATTGTGACCGCGGGAGTACTCACCTCATGAATGGCGGCACACCGAAGCAAGGACTGGGGGAATGGTTGTTGCTGGCGGTCCTTTTGCTTCTCGGCGTTCTGGTGGTTGTGATGCACATCCTGCATCGCTAAGCCGATCGTTCAGGTACCGCGGACCGTGCCCGAGGAAGCCAAACAATTTCTCTCCGAAGGACTGTTCAGCTGATGGTGGGCGCTCAGAAAATATCGTTGAATAACGTCTATGGCGGTCGCGCTTGTCTCGTCGTCGTAAACTAGCGTCGCTTGAGGGATCCATCGGGACCGGGCACGGAGTGTTTGGAATCGCCCAGCACCCCCATATCGCGCGTCTGAGCCTATTTGGGTTGTTCTGAGGGTGCCGCCTGTACCTGCGGCGCGGGAGCCTGGTCTGATTTTCGTGACTCGACGGAAACCACATGGAGAGCGCCGTTGATGTCGCGCTCTTGAATGGTTTTGGTTTCGTCCGTACCGGAGGCAGCATACCGCACTACATATTTGGTTCTTGTACTGACCTGCAGGCCGCCGTTCGTATCATTCGGATTAGGCTGCTTGCGCTGTTGCTCGATTGTTTTTCCACCGGAATCTGTTTTCTGGACGGTGGTTACTTGCCAGTTCAGACGCAGGCCGCCGTCGGAACCTACTCCAGGGGCATTCGTAAAATATGTCTCGACCGTAGCGGTTTTTTCTCCGTCAGCGCTTTCTGTCTCCTTACCTACGGTACGTGAGACTTCTGAAAGTCCTCCGTCTGAATCGGGGCGCGAAATACGCTCTTCGCTGGTTCGAGCCTTGTTGTCTTCCTTGATTGTGCTTTCTTTTACCTCGGCCACCTCCCAGTTGCCGCTGGAATTTGGCTGAAGCAATGTTTTCTTCACCTCGACCCTATGGTCAGCGCTGTGCTCTTGCAACTCTCGCGTCTGCAGGGACGGGGTCAAATCGCCATTGCCGTTGGGCAGGTAAGTCGTGGTTTTCTTCTCCTGGACGTCCGGGCTTATCGCTCTTGTATCCGCGACTTCCCGTTGCACAACCTGAAGATTTCCGTTCCCATCAGATTCCGAGGATGTGCGTATCACATGGACATCGCCGCTTGTCGAGCTTCGTGCTTCTTCTTCCGTTACCTTCTGCAGATTCCTTTGTCCATTCACGTCCCAGCTGTAGCTGCGCACGACCGTACGGGTCGTGGTGGCATTTACATGAATCGTTTCCTTCTCGGTTTCCGAACTGGGCTGGTACCGGCCATTGGGCCCGAGCGCTTCCACAGTTTGTTTATCCACACTCTTGTTGCCGGACCTGACGTGGCTTTCCGTCGTGCGCGATGGGCTGGTGTTTTCTAGGGAAGTTTGCGTAGTGGCTGTCCAAGATTCGTTGGTGCTGTTCGGCCGAGCATTTTGTGCCAGCGCGCAGACAGACGCGCCGACGCAAAAAATCATAGAAATCAACGGCTTGATCAGAAACTTGGTCCAAGACGCGTCGATCGGATTATCAAACTGTGAAAATGCCATACTGTTGCTCCCGCCACTTGGGGTAGGCGCCAAACCGGACAAGCCCAGTTTACCGTGCCGAACACATGCGGGCAATATTCTCTGGCAGAAGTACGGTCATATCAACTGACTCGAAGGTGTTGCATCGACCGCTTGAGCTCGCAGCGTTGATCAGGACTTAGCCTCTCGGAAGCACCACGCTAACCGTGAGCAGCTTTGGGTTTTTGGAATGCTTTGCACCGACAGAAGACACGGTCGGTTTTTTTGGGGTCTGGATTGGGGTGCGAGCCGTTGCAGCCATAAGTTCTGTGCAGCGACTGCGGATGACCGCAGACGCAAATTTCATCACGGGCCATGTGACCCTCGCGCCAAGCGTATGCGGGCAAGGATACGGTGCAGTCAGGCTTTCTACCTAAATAAAGTTACGTTGCAATTGTGTTACTACAAGGCGCAGCGCCAAGTGTCGCTGGTTCACGCGGCCGCGGAGAAACCGAAGCACCTGGTGTAGAAATGCTGGTCCAAGCGTCGCGGAGGCGACGGTCCAAGTCGCGGTTAGCCGCCTCGCCGGAAATCATTGAGGTCAGTCTCCGATTGCGGCGTTGGTCGGGACCTATCGTGCTTTGAACAAACCTCCCGGCCACCTTGTGCACATGCGCTCCCTGAGGCTGAACGTTCAGCCCTGTCATAGTCGGATTTACCACGCCGCCGTTGGCTGGCCGACGCTGAAATATCGCGATTTCAGCGCAGCAAACGCAAGAGGGTGCCTTGTGCACCCTTGATTTCGCAAGACGGAAGCGCTAGTGTTCACCTGATTTAGACCCCTCAAAAATGTCGCGCAAATGATGGAATGTTCCCACTGCCATACCGCCAATCTACCCTCTGCAGTTCGCTGTTCCAAGTGCGACACGCCATTTAGCTTCGATCGCGACACTCTAGGTGAAAGAACTGCCGAGTTAACCCCTCCGAGCGATGTAAAAAGTGGCGGCTGGTCAGGAGCGCCAACTTCGGCATCCGGCAGTCATTCTTCCCACGGAATAACGCTCGCAGTAGGCAGCATCCTCGGGAAGCGGTACGAAATCTTGCAGCTGCTCGGCCAGGGAGGCATGGGCGCAGTGTATAAGGCGCAAGATCGCGAATTGGAGCGATTCGTCGCCTTGAAGGTAATTCGTCCCGAGCTCGCGGTTCAGCCGGAGATCCTGCATCGGTTCAAACAGGAACTCATCTTGGCGCGGCAAGTGACCCACAAAAACGCGATTCGGATTTTCGACCTCGGAGAAGCCGACGGAATCAGGTTCATCACCATGGAGTTTATCGAGGGACAAGACCTCAAGAGCCTGCTCATCAAACAGGGCAAATTGAGCAGGGAAGAAAGCGTCCGAATTATAGAACAGGTGTGCCAAGCGCTGGAGGCGGCACACGGCGAAGGCGTCGTGCATCGGGACTTAAAACCACAGAACTTGATGCTCGACAACTCGGGCCGCGTTTTCGTGATGGATTTTGGAATCGCTCGTTCCACCGCAATGTCCGGGATGACGCAGACGGGTACGGTGCTCGGGACACCCGAGTACATGTCGCCGGAACAAGTGATGGGCGAGCATGTCGACGCGCGCTCCGATCTTTTCACGCTGGGTGTCATTTTCTACGAGCTGCTGACGGGCGACATGCCCTACAAGGCTGAGACCGCGCAAAAGGCGATGTTCAAGCGTACGCGCGAGAAGCCCAAACCTGCGATCGAGATTGATCCGAGCGTTCCGAAATATCTCAGCGCTGTGGTGGAAAAATGTCTGCAGCTCGACGTATCGTTACGGTATCAGAGCGCGCGCGAGCTGCGCGAGGAATTGGAAGCATGGCGCGGCGGCACGTCGAAACCAAGCATTCCGATTGACCGCCCTTCGCAGCCGGTCGTCACGTCATCCAAGTCACGGCTCGTGTCACGGCTGTCCATGGGCGCGGGTGCGGCCGTCGTGCTTCTGGCGCTCGCCGCTATCATTTTCCGTGGCAGGATATTTTCCAAGTCCAGCGAGCCGCCCGCAATGTCTCCGCCGGCGCTGTCACTTGCGATTCTGCCGTTCCGAAATGCCTCCGGCGATTCAACTCTGGATTGGCTCGGATCAAGCGTCGCCGAGATGCTGAGCACGGATGTTGGACAGTCGGCTCATCTCCGGACCGTTTCTTCCGAACGCGTCGAGCAGATCGTGCGGGACCTGCGTGTCCCGGCCGATACGGCGCTGGATGATCCGACCATAAAGCGACTCGCGGATTTCAGTAACGCCGACACGCTGGTGACAGGGCAGTACGCCAAGTTCGGGGATCAGATTCGGATTGATGCGACGGTAAGGGATCTGAAGCGGGGACGGGCGACCGCGCTGAAGACGGAAGTCGTCAACCAGAAGGATATTCTGAGCGCAGTCGATCATTTGGCCGCGGACGTCCGTCAAAACCTCGACCTTTCGGGCAGCGTCGTTAAAGAACTGCAGACGCAGTCGTTCAAACCCTCGTCCAGTTCTCTTCCGGCGTTGCGTGCTTACGATGCGGGACTCCAACTCGTGCGCCAGGGCAAGAACCTTGAAGCCGTCAAGCAATTCCATGCCTCCACAACGGAGGATCCGAATTTTGCGCTCGCTTTCTCCCAATTGGCACAGACCTATGTGAACCTCGGCCAGGACAACGAAGCCGAGGAATATTCGCGGAAAGCCGTGGAGCTGAGCGACAACCTACCCAACCAGGAAAAATACCTGATCGTCGCGCGCCGCAACGAAATTCTGAAGAATTATCCGAAAGCGATTGAAGCCTACACCAGTTTCGTCAGCACTTCTCCGGAGGATGCGGACGTTCTATTCGATTTGGGGCGGCTGCAGGAAAGCTCTGGCGCGTTCGACAAAGCGCAAGAATTGTTTTCTAGAGTACTCACGCTCGACCCCAAGCGCGTGGATGCGCTGCTGGCGATGGGGCGTGTAGACATCGAGGCCGGCAACGCGCAGGCGGGAATTGAATATTTGAACCGCGCGCAAAGCTTAGCGATCGAACTTGGGAATGAAGAAGCAAAAGCGCAAATTCTGCAAGCAATTGGCGTGGCGTACGGGGAGCTGAACAAGCAGGAGGACGCCCTCAGCAACTACCAAGGATCACTTGCGATCAAACGCCGTCTCGGACTGAAGAAGGGCATTGCGGACAGCCTCGACACCATCGCCGTTACAGAAAGCGCCCTCGGACAGAGCGACGCAGCCCAAAGGGATTTCAACGAGGCTTTGCGAGTGAGTCGGGCAGTCGGCGACAAGCCGGGGACCGGCAACATCCTAAATGATTCTGCGCAATTTTACGACGACCACGGGCAGTACGATAAGGCCTTGAAGCTATTCAAAGAAGCGCTGCAAATCCAAATCGATGCCGGCAACGAGACCAATCAGGGTTTGGCATTAAACAACATTGGCAATACATATCTGTCCAAAGGCGATTTCGATGACGCGCGAAGCTACTTTTCGCAGGCTCTCACTCTACGCGAAAAGCTAAACGTCCCGACGGACATCGCTAACACACTTCACAATCTAGCCGAAACATCAATGAAGCTCGGCCAGTACGATCAAGCGCTGGACCAATATCTGAAGGCGCTCGACTTGCGGCGTGGCGCGGGCGATAAGTCAGGGGCTGCAATCGAATCCTCCGCGATGGGAATTCTATTCGGTTTTCAGGGACGTTACTCCGCCGCGCTGTCTTCCCAGCAGGACGCGGTCAAGACCATGCGCGAATTGCAACAAACCGGCTTTTGGCTCATCGAGATACTTACCAACAACGGCAGAGCGCTGGCTGAAATCGGCCGGAGCGAGGAAGCACGGAAGAGTCTGGAAGAAGCACTTGGCGATGCGCGCGCGCTGAAGAACGACGCACAAATTGCCCGGGCTCTGGTCGATCAAGGAGACAGTTTCTATTATCAGGGGGATTACAAATCCGCCGCACCCCTCTACGCGCAGGGGGCGCAGGCGGCAGCGCACACCACGGATCGTGAGCTAATTTTGCTTACGAAGCTCAATGTGGGGAAGCTCGCGGTCAGGCTGGGCAATTCGCAATCCGTGGTGAATACGCTGCGCGACCTTTGCGATCAGGCGGACGGGCTCGGATCGAAGTATCTTTCTGTTCGATGCTACATATTTCTCGGCGAAGCGCTTATCGAAACGAAGGGGTATGCGAAGGCACAGCAACAGCTGCAAAGTGCGCTGAACCGCAGCAGTCAGCTCGGCCTACGTCCACTGCTCGCCGAGAGCAACTACCTGCTCGCGCGCGACTTGCAACTCATGGGAAAATCCAGCGATGCCACCAGTCACTTTACCGAGGCGCGCAGAATACTAGATGACATTAAGAAGGAAGCAGGAAACGACAGCGTCGCAAAACGCAGCGACTTGGCTCCGATCTACGCAGCGACGGCCCACTGATCACGGGCCAGGCGCCAATCATTTCGCATGTTCTGGCGAGGGTGACGCAATCAGATATTTGATGGTACTGCACGTACTGCATCCACTCTTCATCAAGATAATTGCGAGTGTTGTGATTAATTGCTTGACAGGTTAACAAGTTTTTTTTATTCTCCGCGCCACCAGTGGTAGGGTCTCGCCGCGATTACATGATCGGCTACGTTACGAGATGGCGGAATTGAGTTTGTGAACGCGGGCGTTGGTAAATTAATGCAACGTTAATTTGCCAATACGCTGAAGCGTATATACGTAAACAACGGACGGGGATGTCAAAGCCAGCGCTGTGCCGCCAGCAGAGATCCAACGAGCGATGTCTTTAAAAGGTACCTTCGTCGCCAGAAAACCCAACCGTTTGCACTTGTTGGGAATTGAAGTCAGAGTAACTCCAGACATATCAATACATATCAACGGCAATCGAGTGGTCGAAGAGTTGCTGAGCTATCTGCCGGACCAGTGGTTGGGGCTCCGGACCGGCTCAGCCAGAGGTTGGTTTTTCTGGCGGATCGGTTGGAGCATGGCCACTCAGGAGCTAAGCGCATGCGGCGTTTGCTGATCGGATCTCTGTTGGTTGGTCTCATTGGATGTTTTCCGCTGATGGCTCGCGCCGACAGCGGAAGCGTCTTGGTAGGTCTCATCGAATACGACTCCAACGGCCCGATCAACAGTTTCTACGTAACCAATCTGACTGACGCCTATCAGGATCCGGGAATTTCAACGGACGTTAATTTTACGAACCTGGCTTTTTCGGTGACGGACTCGATGGGAAACTCCAGCGAACCCGGTTCGCCGATTGCGGATATCCCGTCAGCGGGCAATTCCGCAGACGTATTTGATACCGTAGCGACGGACCTGGTATCCGGGACCGTAACGGGGTCGTTCGATGTGACCTACGTGACTCTGTCGGACGGGACTCAAGTCTTCATAGATCCAACTTTCACCGCAACAATTCTTCCCTCTTGTGCCAACGTTTTAATCCCTGACTGTGACCTAGCAGCGATTGACGCAGAGATTATACCGAGCACCGCGACGCCCGAACCGGGAACGCTTCTGTTGATTTCGAGCGCTCTTCCTTTGCTCGGTTGGTTGCGTCGGCGGAACGGCAGAGCTTAGCCCTTCTCGCTAAGTGCAGCTGGGACGCTCTTGCGCGGCAGTTTCGTTATCGACCCTGGAGCAATCGGACCACGTCGCAATGGGGCAGTACGCAGTTACAGGACGCGCTGACCACTTGACGGATGGGTGATCGTCGCGATTAAAACGGATAGTTTCCATTCCTTGTTGGATCTGGACTTCAGACAAAGATTGTAGTGAGAGCCGCCGCAACGCCAGACTTGTTCGGCTAGTGCGTTGGTGGCCTTGGTATCTCTCGGCTTTTATCTAGATTCGGAGGCCAAATGCGTCCCAGCGCTAAAACGCGCCTCAAGTTGGGTTTTCGAACGCAATCCCTGATTCGCTGTGCGATCCTTTCCGCGTGGACGCTGCTTGCGTCTAGCGCCGCGGTGGCGCAAGTGACGCAGGTCAGCCTGACGCCGCTGGCCACTCCCTCTTCCGGCCAACCCGGCGTGTCGTCAATCACTGTTATTGGTTCGAATTTTCCCGCCGGTACGATCCCCGGATCTAACGTGACCGTTTCTTTTACTGCTTCAGGGGGAACTACACCGAGTGGGATCACTACGGCGACGAGTGTGTCAGTTGTAGCGGGGACGACGGAGCGAGTCTTATTCTCTATTCCTCCTGGACTTTCGGTCAGTTCTCCAACTTCTTTCAAAGTCTCCATTGCCGGAACCACTTCGACAGGAACCGCCTTCGCGAGTTCCAATTCCGCACTCTTGACTGTAGATCCACCCGCAAGCGCAACCATCAGCCCTGCGTCCGCGCAACAATCACAAACCTTAAGCATCGCTCTGACGGGTGCGTTTACTCATTTTTACCAGGGTCTGACGACGGTAAGTTTTGGTTCAGGTGTTACGGTGAATTCGCTGACCGTGAGCAGTCTGACGAGTGCGACTGCCAACATCACAGTTGCTTCGAACGCGACAACCGGTAGCCGGAATGTGACGGTGACTACTGGTGCGGAATCTGCTTCGACTGCAATTACGCTCACGGCGGCGCCGCTATCGCCAACTACCACCACGGCAGCGAACGCCGCAATAGGGTTCAGTGCGAGCTCCCAGAACGTAACTCTTTCCGCGACGGTGACCAGCACGGCGGGAACGGTGAACGCGGGGACGGTGACGTTCGCGGTCTCCAGCGGTGGGACGCAGATAGGGTCTTCTGTGACATCGGCGATGGTCACCGGCGGATCTGCGACCGCGACGTTTGCGCTGCCGGCGAGCACGGTTGCCGGGACCTACATGGTTACCGCCGTTTACAACGCAGCGGGAGGTTTTGCGAGCAGCAGTGACAGCACCCACTCCCTGACAGTTACAACGACCCTTGAATCGCTCACTGTCATCAGTGTGGGAACCGGGACCGGCATGGTGGTGGACAACACCTCCGCGATTAGTTGCAGCACCGCGGGCGGCAAGCAATCAGGAACTTGTTCAGCGACCTATGCGAGCGGAACAACGGTGACCTTAACGGAGACCGCAACATCACCTTCCACCTTCGCTGGTTGGGGTGGAGCGTGCGCGAGCTTCGGCACGGCGGCCGCCTGCACATTGACGATGAATTCGCCGCTTTCGGTTAAGGCGAATTTCGTCCCGCCGCCGGTATCTCAAAGCTTGATGTTCCCGGTGGGGACCAATACCCCGCCCCAAGTGGCAGTGTTCAATTGCCCATCGAATTCCAACCCGTGCACCGATCCCAACGCGCACACGTTCCAACTCGCCATCCCTCAGATCACGGGCGGTTTAATGGTCACGGTGACCGCGACGGAAGTTCCCCCTACACTCGCGGACGGCCTGTGTGAAGTTGGCAACACCGTTCTGAACGACTTCGATTGCCGGTTTGCTACGTTCTTTAATTACGGCACCGACGCGCACGGGAATACGATCGTGCCGCTCTGCTACCCCTACGCGAACGGCAATTGCATCCACTATGCGGTTTATTCCGGAACGCCGGGGAACGAACCCGACCCGAGCCTTTACAGCGGCGGCGTCAACTGGACGATCACCTGGAACAATGACACATTCACGCCGCCCGCCCCTTGGGCCGGCAGCACTCCGCAACTGTATGACGACCCGGACGCTGCACCGACACCGACGTCAGCCATCGGCACGATCTGCACGCAGCCGATGACCATCAATGGCGCTCAGCAATCCTATTCTTGTCAGTTTGAATTCGACATCACCACGTTCTTCAACCCGACTGAAGTGGTGGACTCGGGAATCGGCGGCAATACCAAGAACTTCAACGACGTTGTGGTGGCTTTCCCGCCCATTCTCACCGGCCAGTTAGTCATTAGCAGCGCGGCGGACGCAGCTACGGTGGACCTGGGAAGCGCGATCGGTTTCACGATCAATGTGAGCAACGCCGGACCCGGACCTGAAAGCAACGTCGCCCTCAACGATCCACTGCCGAGCGGATCGGGTGTCACGTGGTCCATCAGTCCAGCATATAGCGGACCCGGGACGTGTTCGATCAGCGGTCCGATCGGAAGTCAGGTATTAGGTTGTTCGTTCGGCACTCTCGCATCGGGCTCTACCGCCACCTTACACGTGAGCGGTGCGTCACCAGGCGTGGGCGTAGACGTCAATGCGGCGACAGCAAGTTCGAACAATCAGCAGTACCTTACCATCGCCACGACCACGGTGCAGGCGCCTACGACGACGACGGCGGCGAACGCCTCAGCCAGCTTCAGCACCAGCAATCAGAGTGTGACGCTCACGGCGACAGTGGCCAGCACGGCGGGAACGGTAAACGGCGGCTCGGTAACGTTCACTGTTTCGCAGGGCGCGACGACTATCGGAACTCCGGTGACGTCGGGAGCAGTGGTGGCAGGAGCAGCCAGCGCGACGTATGTGCTGCCAGGGGGCACGGCTGCGGGCAGTTACACGATCACGGCGGTCTATAACGAGGGCAGCGGGTTTGAGACGAGTAGCGATAACGCTCACACCCTGACAGTCACTGCTGCGTTACCCACGGGCACAACGACAACGGCGGCGAACGCAACGGCGACGTTCAGTGAGAGCAGCCAGAGTGTGACGCTGGCAGCGACGGTGACCAGCACCTCTGGAACGGTCAATGCGGGCACGGTGACGTTCACCGTTTCGCAAAGTGGCACGACGGTGGGAACGGCGGTGACGTCAGGAACCGTGACGGCGGGAGCAGCCAGCGCCAGCTACACCTTGCCGGCCAGTGCGGCTGCGGGCAGTTACACCATCACCGCGCTGTACAACCCAGCCGGCGGCTTTGCCACCAGCACGGATAACACGCACACGTTGACGGTGAGCGTGGCGGGAACGACGACGACGGCGGCGAACGCTTCGGCCAGCTTCAGCACCAGCAACCAGAGTGTGCCGCTCACGGCCACGGTGACAAGTGCGGGCGGCGCGGTGAACGTGGGCACGGTGACGTTCACGGTGAAGCAAGGTGCCACGACCATCGGCACAGCGGTGACCTCGGGAACGGTGACAGCGGGAGCAGCCAGCGCGACCTACACGCTGCCAGGCAGCAGCGCTTCGGGCAGTTACACGATCACGGCGGTCTACAACGCGGCGGGAAGTTTTGCGGCCAGCAGCGACAGCACGCACACGTTGACGGTGGGCAGCGGAGCAACGACGACGGCGGCGGCGAACGCAACGGCGACGTTCAGTGAGAGCAGCCAGAGTGTGACGCTGGCAGCGACGGTGACCAGCACCTCTGGAACGGTGAACGCAGGAACGGTGACGTTCACGGTTTCGCAGAGTGGCACGACCATCGGCGCAGCAGTGACCTCAGGAACGGTGACGGCCGGAGCGGCCAGCGCCAGCTACACCTTGCCGGCCAGTGCAGCTTCGGGCAGTTACACCATCACCGCGCTCTACAACCCGGCCGGCGGCTTTGCCACCAGCACGGATAACACGCACACGTTGACGGTGAGCGTGGCGGGAACGACGACGACGGCGGCGAACGCTTCGGCCAGCTTCAGCACCAGCAACCAGAGTGTGCCGCTCACGGCCACGGTGACAAGTGCGGGCGGCGCGGTGAACGTGGGCACGGTGACGTTCACGGTGAAGCAAGGTGCCACGACCATCGGCACAGCGGTGACCTCGGGAACGGTGACAGCGGGAGCAGCCAGCGCGACCTACACGCTGCCAGGCAGCAGCGCTTCGGGCAGTTACACGATCACGGCGGTCTACAACGCGGCGGGAAGTTTTGCGGCCAGCAGCGACAGCACGCACACGTTGACGGTGGGCAGCGGAGCAACGACGACAACGGCGGCGAACGCAACGGCGACGTTCAGTGAGAGCAGCCAGAGTGTGACGCTGGCAGCGACGGTGACCAGCACCTCTGGAACGGTCAATGCGGGCACGGTGACGTTCACCGTTTCGCAAAGTGGCACGACCATCGGCACCGCCGTGACCTCAGGAACTGTGACGGCCGGAGCAGCCAGCGCCAGCTACACGCTGCCGGCCAGCGCAGCTTCGGGCAGTTACACCATCACCGCGCTCTACAACCCGGCCGGCGGCTTTGCCACCAGCACGGATAACACGCACACGCTGACGGTGAGCGTGGCGGGAACGACGACGACGGCAGCGAACGCTTCGGCCAGCTTCAGCACCAGCAACCAGAGTGTAACGCTCACGGCCACGGTGACGAGTGCGGCCGGCGCGGTGAACGTGGGCACGGTGACGTTCACGGTGAAGCAAGGTGCTACGACCATCGGCACAGCGGTGACCTCGGGAACGGTGACGGCGGGAGCAGCCAGCGCGACCTACACGCTGCCGGGCAGCAGCGCTTCGGGCAGTTACACGATCACCGCGGCCTACAACGCGGCGGGAAGTTTTGCGGCCAGCAGCGACAGCACGCACACGTTGACGGTGGGCAGCGGAGCAACGACGACGGCGGCGGCGAACGCAACGGCGACGTTCAGTGAGAGCAGCCAGAGTGTGACGCTGGCAGCGACAGTGACTAGCACATCCGGGACGGTCAATGCGGGCACGGTGACGTTCACCGTTTCGCAGAGTGGCACGACTGTTGGAACGGCGGTGACCTCAGGAACTGTGACAGCGGGAGCGACCAGCGCCAGCTACACCTTGCCGGGCAGCAGCGCCTCTGGCAGTTACACGATCACGGCGGTGTACAACGCGGCCGGTGGCTTTGCCACCAGCACGGATAACACGCACACGCTGACGGTAAGCGTGGCGGGAACGACGACGACGGCGGCCAACGCTTCGGCCAGCTTCAGCACCAGCAACCAGAGTGTAACGCTCACGGCCACGGTGACGAGTGCGGCCGGAGCGGTGAACGTGGGCACGGTGACGTTCACGGTGAAGCAAGGCGGGACGACCATCGGCACAGCCGTGACCTCGGGAACGGTGACGGCGGGAGCGGCCAGCGC
The DNA here is from genome assembly GCA_963786205.1 of uncultured Acidobacteriota bacterium. Taxonomy (GTDB): domain Bacteria; phylum Acidobacteriota; class Terriglobia; order Acidiferrales; family UBA7541; genus Palsa-295. Next base: position 93,923 of record CAWAYG010000003.1, on the reverse strand, counting down.
GACCTACACGTTGCCGGGCAGCAGCGCTTCGGGCAGTTACACGATCACGGCGGCCTACAACGCAGCGGGAAGTTTTGCGGCCAGCAGCGACAGCACGCACACGTTGACGGTGGGCAGCGGAGCAACGACGACGGCGGCGGCGAACGCAACGGCGACGTTCAGTGAGAGCAGCCAGAGTGTGACGCTGGCAGCGACAGTGACTAGCACATCCGCGACGGTGAACGCGGGCACGGTGACGTTCACCGTTTCGCAGAGTGGCACGACTGTTGGAACGGCGGTGACGTCGGGAACCGTGACGGCAGGAGCAGCCAGCGCGCCGTACACCTTGCCGGCCAGCGCAGCTTCGGGCAGTTACACGATCACGGCGGTGTACAACGCGGCCGGAGGCTTCGCCACCAGCACGGATAACACGCACACGCTGACGGTAAGCGTGGCGGGAACGACGACGACGGCGGCCAACGCTTCGGCCAGCTTCAGCACCAGCAACCAGAGTGTGCCGCTCACGGCCACGGTGACGAGTGCGGCCGGAGCGGTGAACGTGGGCACGGTGACGTTCACGGTGAAGCAAGGCGGGACGACCATCGGCACAGCCGTGACCTCGGGAACGGTGACGGCGGGAGCGGCCAGCGCGACCTACACGTTGCCGGGCAGCAGCGCTTCGGGCAGTTACACGATCACGGCGGCCTACAACGCAGCGGGAAGTTTTGCGGCCAGCAGCGACAGCACGCACACGTTGACGGTGGGCAGCGGAGCAACGACGACGGCGGCGGCGAACGCAACGGCGACGTTCAGTGAGAGCAGCCAGAGTGTGACGCTGGCAGCGACAGTGACTAGCACATCCGCGACGGTGAACGCGGGCACGGTGACGTTCACCGTTTCGCAGAGTGGCACGACTGTTGGAACGGCGGTGACGTCGGGAACCGTGACGGCAGGAGCAGCCAGCGCGCCGTACACCTTGCCGGCCAGCGCAGCTTCGGGCAGTTACACGATCACGGCGGTGTACAACGCGGCCGGAGGCTTCGCCACCAGCACGGATAACACGCACACGCTGACGGTGAGCGTGGCGGGAACGACGACGACGGCGGCCAACGCTTCGGCCAGCTTCAGCACCAGCAACCAGAGTGTGCCGCTCACGGCCACGGTGACGAGTGCGGCCGGAGCAGTGAACGTGGGCACGGTGACGTTCACAGTGAAGCAAGGTGCCACGACCATCGGTACGGCAGTGACCTCGGGAACGGTGACAGCGGGAGCAGCCAGCGCGACCTACACGCTGCCGGGCAGCAGCGCTTCGGGCAGTTACACGATCACGGCGGCCTACAACGCGGCGGGAAGTTTTGCGGCCAGCAGCGACAGCACGCACACGTTGACGGTGGGCAGCGGAGCAACAACGACGACGGCGGCGAATGCGACGGCGACCTTCAGTGAGAGCAGCCAAAGTGTGACGCTGGCGGCGACAGTGACCAGCACATCCGGGACGGTGAATGCGGGCACGGTGACGTTCACCGTTTCGCAGAGTGGCACGACGGTGGGAACGGCGGTGACGTCAGGAACGGTGACGGCGGGAGCAGCGAGCGCCAGCTACACGCTGCCGGCCAGCGCGGCTTCGGGCAGTTACACCATCACTGCGCTGTACAACCCGGCCGGTGGCTTTGCCACCAGCACGGATAACACGCACACGCTGACGGTAAGCGTGGCGGGAACGGCGACGACGGCAGCGAACGCTTCGGCCAGCTTCAGCACCAGCAACCAGAGTGTGACGCTCACGGCGACGGTCACAAGCCTGGCCGGCGCGGTGAACGTGGGCACGGTGACGTTCACAGTGAAGCAAGGTGCCACGACCATCGGTACGGCAGTGACCTCGGGAACGGTGATAGCGGGAGCGGCCAGCGCGACCTACACGTTGCCGGGCAGCAGCGCTTCGGGCAGTTACACGATCACGGCGGCCTACAACGCGGCGGGAAGTTTTGCAGCCAGCAGCGACAGCACGCACACGCTGACGGTGACTGCTTCCGGACCCGCGTCAATCACACTCAGCCCCACGAGTGGCGTCCAGGGCCAAACGCTCACGATTGGCGTAACTGGAGTGAATACCCTGTTTGTGAGTGGGACTACAACAGCGACATTTGGGACCGGGACCATTACGGTTAATTCAGTTGCGGTTACGAGTTCGACTGCTGCGAGCTTGAACGTCACCATATCGCCGACTGCGGCCGTCGCTACGTACACCGCGGGTATAACCACGGGGACGCAGGTGGTTCAGGCCAGTTTCAGTGTGAGCGCGAGCAGTGCGGCGATCGCGTCCATTGCGCCTTCCTCCGAGCCCCAAGGTTTCGGTGCCGTCGCGTTAGTCGTCACTGGCAGCAGTACCCATTTTGCAAATGGCACCACCACCGCGAGTATTACTGGTGGCGTCACAGTGAACTCGGTAGTCGTGAGCAGTTTGACCAGCGCCACCGTAAACGTCTCCGTGCCCTCAGCTGCGACAGTCGGAGCACAAACCGTGACGCTGACTACCGGCGGCGAAGTGGTAACGGGAACCTTCACGGTTACCGCCGGCGCTCCACAACTCACATTGCTAAACCCGTCTACTGCCAACCAGGGAACAACCCTGAGCGTCGCTGTGACGGGGCTGTACACACACTTTGGGCCGACGTCGGTGGGAAGTTTCAGCGGCACGGGCATTACCGTAAATTCCACAACCGCTACGGATGCCACCGATGCTGTGCTCAACATCACGGTTGCCGCAAACGCTTCGCTTGGTCCTCGCAACGTTACGATCACTACCGGCGCGGAGGTCGCGAGCATCACGGGAGGATTCACTGTTCAGTCTGGCGTCGCGACGATCATCACGAATCCGACAACCGCAATGCAAGGCCAGTCGTTCACACTGATGGTGACCGGTTCGTTCACTCATTTCGTCGCGGGAACCACTACAATCACTTTTGCGGGCGGCGATGCGACCGTCGGAACCGTTTCCGTCAGCGGTCCCACGCTGCTCTCGGTTCCGGTAACTCTATCGACGGCGGCCCCGGTCGGCACTACGACTGTTTCTGCAACCACCGGAACGGAAGTCGCCTCGGCAACCTTTAATATCGCGGCGGGCATTCCAGCGATCACAATTATCAGCCCCAATGTTGGCCCGCCGAATTCCACCACAACCGTGACCGTGACGTCGCAGTTCACCAACTTCGTCGAGGGCACCACACAGGCTAGCTTCGGCCCCAATATTCAAGTGTCGGGCGGCCCGAGTGGAGGCTTTGGCACAGTTACGGTGACCTCGCCTACGTCGTTTACCGCTACGCTTGCAATTGCGGCCGGCGCAAGCTTGGGCACGCAGACCGTGCAGGTAAAAACAGGCACGCAAGCGCTTTCGGTCGCGAACGGCTTCACCGTACAGAACACCAGCACCACTCCGCCGACGGTATTACTGACGACCCCCGTTAGCGGCGCCACGGGCGTGCCCGTCAACACGCTGATAGAAGTGGAATTCACGGAGCCACTCAACCGGGCCACCGCAATCGCGAGCAATGTTCAGCTGAGTGACAGCGACGGTTTGATTGTTCCCGTGTCTGTCTCTCTGGATGCCTCGGGTCGAATCCTTACGATTACGCCGAGCCAGGTGCTGGCCGTCGCCCGAACTCAGGCGCTAATTATTCAAAGTGGTATTCAGGATGTTTATGGGAACAGCTTCGCCACAGCCGAAGCACTCTATTTCACGACTGCGTATTCGACAGTTACGACGGGTCCGTCCGTAATCGGCACAAATCCTGCCAATGGCGCGACGGGCGTTCCCATCAATACAACAATCGTCGTCGACTTCAGCGCGCCGATCAGCCCGCTGACGCAACCGACCGGCTTAACAGTTACGCAGGGAGGGACTGCAGTTCCTGGGACGTTCACCTTCTCGACGAACGCCCAGCAGATCTCGTTTGTCCCCACGAACCCGTTTACCGCTGGAGCCACCTACGCGATTAATTACAATTCCCAACTCACTGACTTCGCGAGCAACGCGCTCACCAACCCCGGGACAGCCACGTTCACCGCGGGTTCAGTAAGCGACACGACCGGCCCGACGGTTACCGGATTTAATCCGGTAACTGGCTCAACCGGAGTAGGGCTGAACGCGCCCTTCATCGTGATGTTCAGCAAGCCGATTGATCCGCTATCGCTGACCGCTGCGCAATTCGGGCTATTCGACTACGACACGGGCTATAGAATTTCGGGAACGATAACGATCGCAGCAAATACGATGAGCGCGACGTTTACGCCAGCGGAACCGCTGCTGTCGAATACCTCGTACGTCTTCGAAGTCGCGGAGAATGCCATTTTCTGCTGTGTGGTTATAAACGGCTACACCGACGTAGCCGGGAACGCCGGTTCCGGCGGCTACACGCTGTTCACCACGGGCACAGGCAGTGTGACCACGGCGCCAACGGTGGTCAGTATCAATCCGCCGAACGGCACCAGTCCGTCGGTCCCGGTAAACGTGCAAATCGCCGCAGTGATCAGCACGCAGGTGAACCCGCTGACGGTGACCGCCAGTTCGATTACGCTGACGCCATCGGTGGCGGGCACGGTAACTTTGGCGAGCGATGGAGTGACGCTGCAGTTCACTCCAAGCGCCAATCTAGCGGCTGCGACGACCTACACGGTACACGTGAGTGGAATTAAGGACGTGAATGGAAACACGGTGACGCCGTTCACCAGCACGTTCCTGACGAACGGAACCACCGAGACCACGGCGCCAACCGTGACGGTGAATCCGGCGTCCGGGGCGACGATCGCGACGCTGACGACGCCGGTGGTGATCACTTTCAGTGCGCCGATTAACCCGCAAACGGTGAATAGTGGAACGGTGTACGCGTCGCAGTACACGGGTAGTGCATACGTGGAAGTTGCCAGTACGCTGGCGGTGTCGGGTGGGAACACCGTCATAACGCTTACACCGGTTGCGCCTTGGGCACCAGGCACGGTGGCCAATAACACGTACGTTGTCGTGTACGTATCCGGAGTCCAAGACCCAGAGGGAAATTCCGTAAGTACAGACTCAGCATTCTACACCCCTGTTTCAACGCCGACGGTGACGCCGCTGACGATTACTTCGGTGACGCCGGCAAACGGCGCCACCGGTGTGGGCCAAAACGCGGCGGTATCCGTAACATTCTCACACTCGGTGAATCCCGCGACGGTAACCGGAACAACGCTGGCGCTCTTCGCTGGAGATTCCAATCTCGGCGCGAGCATTGTGATGTCTGCGGACAACCGCACGGCGATGCTGAGCGCGACGTTGCCCGTGTCCTCTCCAATCACTGTGATTGCGACAACCGCAATTACGGATCTATCCGGAAATGCGCTGACTGCAAATCTGACGAGCCAGTTTACGACAGCAGCCACGCCGCCAACCTCCGCCCCAAGCATTGTAACGATGAGGCCCGGCTATGGCGCTACAGGAGTGCCGACGAGCAGCGTAATCACACTCTTCGCCAACGCACCTCTTAACACCTCCACGGTCAATGGCGGCGTGCATGTATCGCAGAACGGCGTGCTGGTGAGTGGCGCCGCTAGCACAATTGGAGACGGCACGTCAATTGAGTTCGTGCCCACTGGCTCGTTCACCTACGGCGCTCTGATCGAAGTCAACGTGGATCAGACGGTGACCGATCAATACGGTAATCCACTGAATGCGTTCTATGGATCCTTCACCGTCGTTGGTAATCCCACGACGACTGCGTCGGCCGTGATCGCCGCGAGCCCCATGAACGGCGCACAGGGCGTGCCTTTGAATGCCGCTGTATTCGTGCAGTTCAGCCAAATGTTGAATCCGTCGTCGGTGAATTCGTCAACAGCTTATTTGACCGACCAGAACAACAGCATCGTGCCGGCCACCGTGACCTTGCTGGCGTCGGGTAATACCATCGAGATCAAGCCAAGCTCGAACCTGACCGCCGCAACCTCACCCACGTCCACTTACTACAACGTGAACGTGACCACCGCCGTGCAAAACACCAGCGGAGTTGCTCTCGCGAGTCTGTATTCCGGATACTTTTACACCGGCACGGCGGCCGACACGACCGCTCCTACGGTCCTGGGAGTGGCGCCGCCGAACAATCAACAGAATGTGGGATTGAACGGATTGGTGGTGGTGACGTTCAGCGAGCCGATCAACCCGATAACGGCGAACTCGAGCACAGTCTCACTTAGCTACGGCTCCCCCGCCACAGCCATTCCCACATCCGTATCCTTCAACTCGACGAATGGCCAAGTGACATTTACGCCGACGACACCTCTGCCGCCCAGCAGCACAGTGACGGTTGCGATTACCGCTGGCGTGCAGGACGTGGCGGGCAACGCCGCGACGGCGCAGTCAACCACGTTCAAGACTGCGGCAACGGCGGACACGGTTGTTCCGACGATTACGGTTACACCATTGACCGGCGCGACGAATGTTCCGACCAACTCGGTGGTAGTAATTCAATACAGTGAGCCGATCAATGCACAGACCGTCAGTCCGAGCTATTACTACCTGTATGACACGCCCAGCGGCCAAATTATCGCGGCGAGTCTGACGGTCAGTGCCGACGGCCTCACCACGACGCTTGCTCCCGCCGGGCCCTTGCCTGTGGGGACTCTGATTGACGTGTATTCGTCTGGGGCGCAGGACTTATCCGGTAACGTGCAAACGAATCCGTACTATAACCCTGCAGCGAGTTTCACTACTTCGTACAACGCCGACACAACCGTACCTCAAGTGATCGGGACGAATCCCGCGAATGGCGCGACCGCGGTTCCGACGAACACGGTGGTGGTTTTGTATTTCAACGAGCCAGTGAATCCCGCGACTCTCGGCCAGGTCACATTGAGCGAAGGCGGCTCGACTGTGCCCACCACTCAGACGCTTTCGAACGGAAATCAGGCTTTGTCTCTCACCCCGGCAACGCCGCTGCTGCCGAGCGCGAGCTACACCATCACCGCGATCGGAGTTAAGGACACGGCCGGTAATCAACTGGCGGGGACCTTTACGAGCGCCTTTACCACCGGATTGACGATCGATCTGGTTGGTCCGACGGTGACTGGATTCAACCCGGTGTCTGGTTTAACCGGAGTAGGGCTCAACGCACCTTTGATGGTGATGTTCAGCAAGCCGATCAATCCGCTGTCGTTGACGGCTGCGCAATTCGGGCTGTACGACTTCAATACGGAATATAAAATTTCGGGGACGGTAGCGGTCGCGCCGAACGCCATGAGCGCCACGTTCACGCCAGCAGAGCCACTGCTGCCGAACACCTACTACATTTTTGAAGTGGCCGGGTGCTTCAACTATCTCTACTGTGGCGCTTCCTCAGGCTACACCGATGTGGCCGGGAACGCCGGCGCCGGCGGCTACACTCTCTTCACAACAAGCACGACCAGTGTCACCACGGCGCCGACGGTGGTTAGCATCAATCCGCCCAACACCACTACGACGACCGTGCCGCAGGACGTATACGTCGCGGCGGTGATCAGTACGCAGCTGGATCCGCTGACGGTGACCGCCAGCTCGATTACCCTGACGCCGTCCGTCGCGGGAACAGTGACTTTGGCGAGCGATGGCGTGACGGTGGTGTTCTCGCCGAACACCATTTTGGCGGCTTCCACAACATATACCGTCAACGTGAGTGGTTTTAAGGATGTGAACGGAAACACGGTGACGCCGTTCACCAGCACGTTCAAAACGAACGCAACTACGACGTCAACAGCGCCAACCTTTACGGCGAATCCGGCGTCCGGTGCGACGATCGCAACATTGACGACGCCGGTAGTGTTCACTTTCAGTGGGCCGATTAATCCGCAGACTGTAAATAGCAGCACCATATACGCAGTGCAGTACGGAGCGAATGGCGGTAATGCGGAGATAGCGGGGACGCTGGCGGTATCGGGTGGGAACACGGTCGTGACGTTCACGCCGCTTTCGCCTTGGGCCCCAAGTACTGTGGCAGGCAACGCATATGTTTACGTGTACCTCAGCGGCGTGCAAGATCCTGAGGGGGACGCAGCGATCAATACGAATACCGTTTTCTATACGCCTGTAACATCGGCCGTGGTGACTCCGCTGACGGTGACCTCCGTAACGCCGGCGAATGGCGCCACGGGAGTCGGACAAAACGCAGTCGTATCTGTAGTGTTCTCGCATTCCGTAAACCCCGCGACAGTTTCGGTCATTACATTGGGCTTGTATGTGGGCGATACCTATCTTAATGCCTCGCCTTCCATGTCCGCGGACAATCGCACGGCCACATTCACGGTGGTCTTGCCGACATCTTCTACAATTACGGTCGTCTCGTCGCCCGGAATCACGGATCTAAGTGGAAACGCTCTGACGACTAATCTCGACAGCCAGTTCACCACAGCGGCCACGCCGCCGAGTTCCGGCCCGAGCATCGTAACGATGCTGCCAGGTAATGGCGCCACTGGCGTGCCGACGAATGCGGTAATCACGCTCTTCGCAAACGCACCTTTGAATCAATCCACAGTCACTGGAGGGCTCCATGTCGTGCAAAACGGAGTCACCCTGGCTGGAACCACGAACATTACTGGGGGCGGTACAGCCATCGAGTTCGTTCCGAGCGCGTTGACGTATGGAGCGCTGGTCGAAATTCATCTGGATAGCACCGTCACGGACCAGTACGGGAACCCGCTGACGGCGTTCTACGGATCATTTACCCTGGTGGGCAATCCGGCGACAACCGCGCCAGTGGTGGAAGCGGTCAGCCCCACCCTCGGAGCGACGGGAGTGCCGCTGAATGCGTCTCCGTTCGTTCAATTCAGCCAGGCGCTCAAGCCTTCCACGGTGAATTCGTCCACTGTCTATATGATGGATCAGAATAGCAATCTCGTTCCGAGCACTGTGACCTTGTCAGCGTCCGGAAACACCATCCAGATCAAGCCGACCTCGCCGCTTGCAGCCGGCACATCCCCAACCTCGACGTACTACTTCGTGTATGTCACGACAGGTCTGCAGAATTCTAGTGCAGTCCCCTTCGCCGGCTACGACTTCTACTTCTATACCGGCACGGCAGCTGATACGACCGCTCCTACGGTCCTCGGAGTGGCGCCGCCGAACAATCAACAGAACGTGGGGTTGAACGGACTGGTGGAAGTGACTTTTAGCAAGCCGATCAACCCGCTGACCGTGAATTCGACAACCGTTTCGCTCAGCTACGGTTCCACGCCAACGCAGATCCCAACAACGGTGACGTTCGACTCGACGAACGCCTACGTCACATTCACGCCGGTGGAACCGCTGCCTGCGAGCACCACGATAAAGGTAACGATCAGTGGAGTGCAGGACGTGGCGGGGAATTCAGTGACGACGCAGTCCACCACGTTTGTGACCGGGGCGGCAGCGGATACAACGGCACCCACTGTAGTTTCCTATTCGCCCGCGTACGTGGCAACGAACGTGCCGACAAACGCGTCCGTAGTGCTGCAGTTCAGCGAGCCGATGAACGCAGCGTCAATCATTCAATACTACTGTGCGAACCCGGGTTTTGATTACTATTTCTCTAACTGCTTGTTCGACACCACGCTGGCAATCGCCATACCCGCCAACGTCTCGGTCAGTGCTGATGGCATGACCGCGATCTTCACACCGAAGAGCCCGTTGACTTCCGGGGATACAGTGGAGGTTGATTCCTACGGCGCGACGGATTTGGCTGGAAACGTTGAGACGACCTTTGATAATACCTTCACAGTGGGATCGGTCGCGGATACGACGCCGCCGCAAGTTCTCTCCGTCAATCCCCTCAACAATCTCACGAACGTACCCGTCAACGCAGTCGTTCAAGTGTTATTCGATCGCCCCGTTGCCGCGAATAGCCTCAGCGGGGTGACTCTGAAAGCGAACGGATCGACAGTGGTTACTTCGCCCGTGCTCTCGAGCGCAGGCCAAGTGCTGACGTTGAACACTCCTGATCTTCTGACTCCGGGAACCACGTACACCATAACGATCAATAGCGTGGCTGATTTGGCGGGAAACACGATGAGTACCGCTGTCAGCGATACCTTTACCACCGGCGCGGCCGCGATATTGCCGAATCCGACGGTGGTAAGCGTCACACCCGCGAATGGCGCGACCATGGTTGCGACGAATTCGTCGATCGTCGTGCAGTTCACAAATCCGATGAACCCGGTGTCACTAAACACCAGCTCGTTCATACTTACGGTAACCGGCAGCAGCGCTGCTGTGCCCGGGACGTTCACTCTTTCGTCCGACGCGAAGACAGTAACTTTCACGCCGACGACTAGTTTGGCTAGCGGCAGCGTGCAGTACACATTGACAATTCCTTCTCCCGGGTACCTTCAACCGAATCAGGTCTCGGATGTTGCCCTGAACCCGGTGTATACGCCCTTTACGTCGTTCTTCCAGACGCAGTAGCCGTGCAGAGAGCTGCAGTCGCGATCACGCGGCAGGGGACACGATTGTCTCGGGCAGATTCACGGGCTTGCGGAACTTACTCGTTGAGCGAATCGGCTGCTTGATTCGCTCGAAGTGATCCTGGAAACAAATACAGTTCGAAGCGTCAAAAACAGAGTCTAAAGCCCCTAAGAGGGGCTCAAGACGTCGCGTGCGCCTCAGCGGTTTTTCTGCGTCGAACATTTAGTGTTCGTGTTAAAACACGGTTGGGGAGCTACGTGCTAGTTCCGGAAGTTCTGGCATGGTCCGCGCCTGCCGGCGAGAATTCTTGGAAGTTTAGATGAAGCGTCCGCGGTCGCCCTCTGATATCTTCGGGTTTTTGCAATTTTTAGAACGGATATTCTTTCCTTCATGCTTCGCCCCGCTATGTGAATTCTATCTAACCGGATGGATTTCCGTCCCGTGGCGCAGGAGACGTCTGCGTGAAAAAAATTGCCGCCTTTTTCACCACTGTGCGGTCCTAGCAATTTAGTGCGGCTGGCAGGTCTATGCAGGCTGAGAAGGTACTTGGACATAAGCGATACGAATTTCGCTCATCGACGGCGGCCCCGGAAAGCCGGCACCAGCGACTACAACTTCGAAGTGAACTTCATTGGAGATATAAACACGCGGGAAAACTCGGTTGAGGAAGTCCAGGCAGCCAAGCTTGCTCAGAATAACGAGCGGCGATGAGTCTGCTACAGCGATCACGCTTTGAGACGGTCAGCAGTCTGGCGTTCCTCTTCCAGGTCTTCAAAGCTGTACCGCAGTGGGGGAACGCCATGTTTCGCCGCAAAATCCATGAAAGCTGCCACGGGCGTCTGACTCAGTTCCGCCGCGCGTCCCAGGGAAACCTTATCTTCGGGATAAAGTTCCAGGGCCAGCAGTCGAGCTGCTTCCTCAGAGAGGGTGCTCTGCTCCAAATTTGCGGCCCTCAGAAGTTCGAAGGGCAGTTTTACGTCCACGGTTTCCATTCACTAAAATTACGGCGTCCGTCGCGGTTTGTCATGCCTTATCGTCCGCACACCGTGCGCACTCTACGGGGCCTTCGCCCAGCAAACCATCTCCTTCAGATAAGTGGGTTCCCTATCCCTGCGCTCAAGGCCACGACGGACGTGATCGAACTCTTCGTTTAGGGCCAGCAATTCCTGGAAGCGATGGATTTTCATTTTTTCCTCCTCTCCACAATTGCCTTCGGTGAGGAGGCTTGCCTGCGCTTTGCTTTACATTTTTTTGCAGCCTGCGCTCTCTTCGCGGCAAGAAGTTTCTCGTCCTCGTCAGCGGACCAAGGCAGGATGACGATCCGCGGGGGAAGCCCTTGCTTCTTACGCTGCTCGTCGCGTTCCTCGGCATCCAAAAATACATCGTCCGGATCTTTGAGCCACATTTCGTACTTGTGATGGATGCGGGACCAACGGGTTGCCTGCTCTTGCTCGAAATCGCTGGCTTCGGCGGTCACTTCGAAGCCCGCTTGTGCCCTCACGTATTGAACCTCGTTCGAGAGGGGCGTCAGCACATCGGACCTCTGACCCGGACACTCAGCAAGCTGCTTGAAAAGGTTGACGGATTCGCGAAGATTGCGGTCGAGTAGGGCAAGCAGTTCGTAAGCAGTTTGTTTCACGTCGGCGTACCTCCTTTCTGGTTTTTCTGTTCGCTGTCACCTGTCATCCGAGGCTGTTCGGGGTGGCTCGGGAGCGAGGAGGACGCGGCGTTTTGCATGGCCAGGATGCGATTGTCATCGGACTGGGTCCAAGGCGGGATCACGATCCGCGGCGGCAAACCGTGCCGTGGCTTAAGCTCTTCACGGGATTTCAATTCGCAGTAAACCTCGTTGGGACCTTCCTCGACTTTCTCGCGATTCCGGCTAACGCGGTAGAAGTTGGTCCCTTCCTCGTGCTCCTTCTGCGCGATCTTGGAAGCAAAATCGTTGTGGGCGGACGAGCCTAGCTCACTCAGTTTGCTGCGGATTTTGGCTATGCAATTAGGAGACCCCAAAACCAACTTTTCGAGGTTGTCGAGGGATGTACTAGGTTGGTCGACTCCCAGATTGAATTGAGGCAAGACTTCGTAAACACGAGCATCCATCGGACTGCATTCCTTTCCTTTTCGAGATTGGAGGCCGCTCGCAGTTTCGAAACGTTTCGCCCAGGAGCGTAGCCTCTGCCGTTCCATCCGTCGAAGCACACCGAAAACGCGACGGTAGGAAGGCCAACCGAAAGGGAGAAGCTCAATCAGAGATTTTTGGCTAGGTATAGATTCAGCGACTGGTTCGGAAGGAGTGCGAAACGGAAACGGAATGCGCCGGGTAAGTTGCGCCCTAAGCGGGAAATGGATAAGTTCTCTTGTAGCCACCGTTGCACCTCAACCGTGCGACTTTGGTCAGGGGCGCGCCCGTGTTCAAGCACCGGCGCGTCCCGTTACTCCGTTACTTTCTCTTGGCCTTTTTGCCTGTTCTTCTGTCTATGCCTCGACCCCAATACGACCTTTTCTTGTACTCTCTGATTCCTTCTATGTCCCCGACCGTCCAGGATTTTCGAAGCCGGCCGTCAATGATTTCGGCCTTCGGACTCGGTATGTGTTTGTTCCGAATCCAGCGCTGCAACGTTCGCCGATCAACTCCGGCGGCCCTAGCCGCCTCAGAAACCGTATAAGTCTTCATGTTTAATATGCCGCGGTGCGGCATTTGTCAAGAACAAAATGATCGCAGACGGTCCGCGTTACGCTCCATGGACAGCCAAGAGTATCGCGATTTTACTACTATGGGGATCCGAAAACCGAAAGTTCGCTTAGCGTAGCGTTCCTCGTCGGGAATCCATGCGGGCTGGACCCGAGTACCATGGCCGGGATCAAAGCCCGGAACTAACGTTGCGTCGGGCAAATCCATTTGCTGGCCAAGGAGCCGAGCGTGCAAAATCTTGGGAGGCAACGGCGGAGTAAACGACTACCTTTGTCCATTCCGGTACGCGTTTATGGACGCACCGAAAATAACCGACCCTTCCGGTACGTGACCGAGACAAATGCGGTGAGCGTTCACGGCGGATTGCTAGCATTGCATGCGAAGCTTAAGCGGGGCCAGACCGTGCTGCTCGTCAACGGGATAACGGAAGAAGAGCGCGAGTGCCATGTTGTGTATGTCGAATCAAGACTGTGGGGTAAGAGAAAAATAGGCGTCGAATTTACAAGCAGCGGCGGCGACTTCTGGCATGCCTACCCGTCTTTGATTCGCTCGAAGTGATCCTGAAAGCAAACACAGCGCTAAGCGTCAAAAGCAGCATGTAAAACCGCGAACAGGTGCGCACGTCGTTGCGCTCGCCTCGTGGAATTGGTATACGAACGGCTGGCGCAGCGGTTACCCTAATTGACCTTCGGGCTGGCAGAGCCTCGCCGCGGGGATCGAATCGAATAAGCTCCTGGTCGGTCAGCGTGCTGAGGCTGGCGGGATGAATCAGGGCTTAGACGATCACCTTCTGGCCCTTCGTGCGATTCCGGCGCGCCAGACCAATCAACACAGCCAGTCCCATTCCTGAGAGCAGCAGCGAGGAAGGTTCCGGCACACTCGGCGGGCCTGCTGGACCATCAAGCGTGTAGGCCATTGACTCGATTCCCACGAGTCCGAAATTGTCGGGAGCATCCCATTCGATGGAAGTGATTCCCGGTCCAGCGAAAGCCACTGTTCCCGTGCTAGCGTTGTAATCGTTGGGAGTAAAATACACATCACCCAAATTGTCGCTCGAACTCCAGAAGCCGGGCGCGTACCAGGCATATGACAGCCCCACGACTGGAGTTGTGAACTCTATCGAGCCGATTGCTCCCATTGGCCCTTGGTCTTCTGCTACCCCGGTCCCGTCTGCGAAGGTAAACGACACGACCGGGCACGGGATGCCTTCAAAAATTACTTCCCCTATCGATGTGACCACACTTCCGTCAGGGATATATAGCACACCTAAATTCGTAGGGACTTCATCCGCATGAACTCCGCTTGCGAACAACAGAACTACAAAAGCGAGTGCTAGTTTAACCCTCATAGGACGTGCTCCTCAGGCCGGTATGGCTAGTACCTGCATTCGTGTACCCAATTCCGATGAATCCGGAAGCCGCTGAAAAGCCCGGGATTAGCATTCCCAAGTTGCAATCTCAGATCGAAATACATTGCCAGTTATGTGCAATTACGTTCTCAGCCAGGCCGGACCACCAAGTGTCCTACCTTGCTAGTCTCGCCCAGTAGTGAAACTAGCAGGCGTTTCGTTTCACACAGACCCTAGCATGGCTGACGCGTCGAAAGTGGCAGGCGAGAACGGTTCGCGCCGATACGTTGCAGAACGCGAATGATCAGTGAGCGGTTTTGACACGGTCCGACAGGCTCAATTGCTCGGTTTGTAACTTCCAAGGTCAACTAACCTCCGTATTGCCACGGAGAACCTGTAACTGCGAGCGGCTCGATATCTCGACGCAGCACTGCGTTCAGAACCTCGAAAACGACGATGGCATGGTCGCCTGGCTTTTCGAGAATTTTCAGAGCCTTGCATTCCAAATAGGCGCCTAGGTTTTCCAAGACCGGAGCGCCAGTAGTTCCTTGGGCGTAAGGCTCGCCGTTCGACAGCCGTTGTGACTCCGTGGTCGCCGCAAAAACTTTCTGGGCTATGTCCCGGTGTTCGACGTCCAGCACTTGCAAAACCGCAGATCGGCGTTCGATGACGGAGTGAAACGCGCTGCCATCTTTCCGCAACGCGACCATCAACAGCGGCGGTTTGAAGGAAGCCTGCGAAACCCAGGTGACCATCTAGGTGTCGGAGGCCGCGCAAGACTCACTCACGGAGTAGCAGAGGCAGCTCTCCAGGAACTGCGCCGATCCGGAGATCGGCGATCCCGAGAACTTCTACACGATCTTCACACAGACACGGATGCACTCCTGGACTTCTCCTAAAACTTCGTAGTTCACGCGGAAGGATTTCACCCAGTCTTCGAAGGCGCGAAATTCATCGAGCGAACAGATGAAGTTGTCGAAAAAGATGATGTCGCCGGGCTTGAAATGGCGCGCGAGTGTTGTGAGTACGTAGAGCGTGGAGCTGAACAAGTCCGCGTCGAGATGGATCACCAAGCGGCGGGAGAAATCGTGCCGGTTGATGAACGGCAGCAGCGTATCTTGAAACAGGCCCGCCTGGAACGAGCAGCGCGCATCGCTGGTTTCCGGAATCCGGCCGTAGACGTTGAAGGCGCCTTTGGATTCGGTGGCGCGCCAGTGTTCGGGAAGTCCGGTAAAGGTGTCAAATCCGACGAAATGCGATTCCGGATTGGATAGGTGATCGAGCCACCAGAAAAGCGAATCGCCCTTGAATACGCCGAATTCCCAGAAGTCGATGGGCGCGGAATTCAGATGCTCTTTGGCGATGACATGTTCATACAGCCAGGAGCGGTCGCGGCGTTTGCCGTCGGCCGGGCGCGCAGTGGGATGCATGCGACGCCAGCGCGAGAAACGGAACCAGCCGGCGATGGAGGTAAGGCCCACGGCGGGCCGATCGAGATTCACGAGGCCGAGCGTATTGGCAAAGAAAATGGACGCCGCCGGGCGAAACATTTGCGGAATCTGGAAGATGCGGTTGAGCGAGATGCGGCGCTTTTTCGGGTTGTATTCGACTTGTATGGGGACAGGTTGAGATAGTTCGGCCATGAGGGGCACTCCATTCGAAAAATTCCGGGCCTTCACCAGGAAGGAACCGGTTTGGGTAAATCGGGGACGGTTGCGATTGGTGGGCCACTATACAAAGATGGCGTGTAAAAAGCAAGTTGCGCGGCGGCCATGTCGAAAGCGGGGGCAAGAACGGCTCTCGCGGAGACGTTGCAGATCCCGAATCGTCAATGGGGGAATTAGCTTGAGTCGGACAGCGCTTGATCGCCTTGTTTGCAACCCCCGAGGTCGACTAGCCCCCGTATTGCCATGGAGAACCGGTAACTGTCAGCGGATCGATATCTCTGCGCAGCACTGCGTTTAGAACCTCGAAAACGACGATGGCATGGTCGCCTGGCTTTTCGAGAATTTCCAGCGCCTTGCATTCCAAGTAGGCGCCCAGGTTTTCCAAGACCGGAGCGCCATTGGACCCTGCGACATAAGGCTCGCCGTTCAACAGCCCCCGCGATTCGGTAGTCGCCGCAAAAAATTTCTGCGCGATGTCGCGTTGTCCGCGGTCCAGCACATGCAGAACCGCGGTGCGGCTTTCGACGACACACTGAAACACGCTGCCATCTTTCCGCAACGCGATCATCAACAGCGGCGGTTTGAAGGATGCCTGTGAAACCCAGGTGACGGTTGCGGCGCCAAAGCTTTTAGCGCTACGCGACGTGAGGATATACATGCCATTGGTCAGAAGGCGCAGAACTTTCTGCTTGGTCTTGGGATCCATAGATTGCGGGCGCATTTTACTTCAGCGCGTGAATCGGGGGAGTCATTATTTGATCTGCCGGTGAAACTTTGTAGCGGGATGCGGTGTGGCCGCCGCTTGAATCCGGAATGAAGATAAACAGGAAAGATGCTATGAGATAGTTGCCAAGTCGATCGCAAGCATTGCCGACGCGTAGCAGCGTCCGCCCGGATTATTGCGCGAGGATCTTCCTGATTTCTCCGGCCTGGCTGTAATTTGGATTGATTTGCAAGGCGTACTGCAACTGTTTCTTGGCCATATCGAGATTATTGGACTTCAGATAGGCCATTCCGAGGTGATAGTGATAGGTCGCGTTTTCCGGATTGCCCTTTACCGTTTCCTGGGATTTGATGGCCTCCTGGAATAGATCAATCGCGGCATTGTAAATGCCCTGCTGGTAGTAAGCCCAGCCGAGCGTGTCGGCGGAATTCGGTGAATCGGGCATTCCTTTGCGTCCGATCTGCGCATAAGAGAGCGCGACGTTGACGTTGCCGCCATGTTCGAGCATCAGGTAAGCGAGATTGTTCGCGGCCAGAGCATAATCGGGCTGAATCTCCAGCGCCTTCTTATAGAGATCTTCCGCCTCCTGCCATTGATTGCGTGTTTCCAGCAAGCTGCCCAGCGCGACGTAAATTCGAATGTCACGCGGATTGGATTGTAAAGCACTGTTGTAACCGGCGATCGCCTGGTCCACGGAGCCACGAGAAATCTGCACGCTGGAAAGCAGCAGGAATGCGTTGACGTTGTTCTTGTCAAGATCTGTAGCTTTCTGGAAGGCCTGCTCGGCTTTGGCAGAATCCTGGCTACGCAGCTCAATTTGACCGAGCAGAACATAAAAGCCGCTGCTATCGGGGACTTTCGCAATCTGATCCTGCACGACTCGCAAGGCATTCGGCAGCTGTTTCTGTACGATATCAATATTTACCAGGCCGGTGAGCGCGTCGAGGGCGGATGGGTTTCGCTGCAACGCTTCGGAATAGTATTTCTGGGCTTCATCGAATTTCTTTTGACCTGCGCGCAGATCGCCCATCCGGGCGTAGCCGGTGGCATTGTCAGGAGCCACACTGATCGCTCTTTTCAGGTCGGCTTCGGCGCCCGCCTGATCTTTCTTCATCAAGAGAGCCTCACCATGCAGGACGTAGCCCTCCGGAGAGCGCGGCTCAAGCATCATGAGCTTTCCGCCGGTCTCTTCGAGGAGCGATCCGTCTCCGCGACGCAAGGCGACGGAAGCCAACGCACGTAGAGGTTCCGCCATCCCAGGTTGAAGCTTGGAAGCCTGTCGCCACTCGGATTCGGCTTGGCCGACATTTTGGGTCGCGGCGTACGCCAGGCCTAGTTGAAAATGAGCCATTGCGTTGTCCGGAGAATTCTTCACGACTTGCTCCAGAACGTGAACGGCGTCCGTGGCTTTTCCCTGACGGATCAAAATCTGGCCGCGCAGCGTCATCGCTCCCGGATCGGATGGCGAATTCTTCAGCAGCGCGTCGCTGACCTTTGTCGCCTCATCCAGGCGATTTTGCTGGAACAGGAGTTGAGCGTACATTTTGCCGACGACTGGGTCTTTGGGATGCGCGGAGAAAAGTGAGTCAAGTTCCGTTAGCGCCTTGTCCCACTGCCTCTCACCCAAATAGAATTCGGCGAGCATTCGGTAACCCGCGGGATTGTCCGCGAGAGCGCTCTTGGCATCTTGCAGAACCTTCTCCGCGGCGTCCATTCTTCCTTCGCTCATGTAAAGCCCAGCCATTGACGCACGAGGCGAGGGGCTTGTGGGATCCACAGCGAGCGCGGCTTGAAACTGTTTTTCCGCATCCGACCAGCGCTTCTGGCGTTGATAGAAAGTTCCCAGGGAGAGCAGAGCGGGTAAGGACTTCGGGTTCAGGGAAACGGCTTTCAGATAGCTTTGCTCGGCGCCATTCTCATCCTTGGACTTTTCCTGAATGACAGCAAGATTCAAAAAAGTTTCCGGGCGACTCGGATCCATCTGGACCGCTTTTTGCGCTTCACTTAAGGCGCTCGCGAGATCCCCTTGCGCGGCATCCGCGCGGGATACGATGGTCTGCGCTTGAGCGTTTTGCGGTTCGCTCTGCAGCACGATTTCGGCGTGGTTTCGGGCTTCCGGAATCTTGCCGGCCGCTAGTAATAAGTCAGCCAAATCCAGCTGGGCTTTCAGATTGTCGGCGCTAATTTCGACGGTCTTCGTTAGCTCCTGATATGCGTGCAACCAGTCGGCCTGCTTTAAGTAAGTCTGCGCGAGTTCGTAATGAGCTTGAGAGAATCTGGAATCAATCTGGATCGCATTCTGGAATTCGATCGCGGCTTCGCGGTATTGACCGCGCTGAAAATAGGATTCACCTTTAG
This sequence comes from uncultured Acidobacteriota bacterium, assembly GCA_963786205.1. Lineage (GTDB taxonomy): Bacteria > Acidobacteriota > Terriglobia > Acidiferrales > UBA7541 > Palsa-295. The sequence continues at coordinate 74,717 of CAWAYG010000003.1, read as the reverse complement.
TGAAGTGCTTTTGCTTTACGACGTTGGGGTCCCTCGTACACCCGGCTATGATCGTTGCCGCAATCAGTGCCGCAAACCAAATACAACGTTGTTGTGTAGTGAGGTTCATCGCACGCTCGCACGCTGGAAACGGTTCCCTGAGATCATGAAATCCTACACCTTTGAGCTGGAGCAATCCAGAGGCGTCAGAGACTCGGGGTTGTCAGATACGGAACCATTCTAAGTAACTATAGATAAGCATCTTAGCTTCCCATCAAACGGAACAAGAGTGCTTTCGCAGATTGCCAGGCCCGAACGGCCGGAAATCGAGACCAGCCGAGAGGTCTGTCGGCGCGAGGTAAGTATATAATATATTGATAATAAGTGACTTATATGACTTTACGCCATCAGCCGATCACCTTGATCCCCGTTGCAGCGAGAACTCTCAGGAGAAGGGAGTAAAGGGAAAGTATTTTGCCCATTCATGGAATATTGCTGGGATTTCCACAACAGAGAAGCTGCTCAGCAAGGAGGCGGAATCGCGCCGAACCTCCTTTAGCTAGTGTAAATAAATAACTTAGCTGTGCATCCGCCAATGCCAACACGAGACGCTTGCGTGGCATGCGCCTTGCACTCTCTGCTCAACGCCCGGTAGTACTATCGGCTCGGGCGGCGCACTAACGAAAACTGAACAGGCGAAGGCTATGAATCGATGACTACCAACGGGTCCGAAGGCGTATTGCTGAGCGAGGATTGGGGATTCGTCACCGGAATCTGCCCTGCGATGCAAACCTTGGAAAACGTCGTCGCGGAGATTGCACCGACCAACATCCCGGTTCTCTTCGTGGGGGAAAGCGGCACGGGCAAAGCGATGTTCGCGCGAAGGGTTCACAGCCTGTCCGCGCGCTCTGAAGAACCGATCGTGGCAGTCTCCTGCGCCGCAATGAATCCGGCGCAACTTTCGAGCGAGCCTCGCGTGAATGCGGGCCTCGATGAGGATCTCGGGCTGAGATCCGCGGGCAGCGTAATTTTCGATGAGATCAGCGAACTTGATTCCGCGTGCCAGCGCAACCTGCTATATGCGCTTCCCGACGGTCATGGCGACTCGAGACGGGGGACGCTGGAGGCGCGGGTGATTTCGACGACCAGCCGGAATCTTGACGATGAAATGCGCGCGGGCCGTTTTCGCGCTGAACTGTACTACCGGATAAATGGAGTCTGCCTGCGCCTGCCCGCATTGCGAGATCGCCGGGAAGATATCCCGATTCTCGTTGAATCTTTTTTGAGCAAGTATGCAGCGCAATTTGGACGCCCGCGTCCGTCGCTGAGCCCGCGGACGGTGCGCATGTTGATGGAACATTCCTGGCCAGGAAATATTCGCGAGCTGGAAAATGTAGTCAAAAAAATTATCGCGCTCGGCGATGAGCAAATTGCGGTGTCGGAGCTGACCTTGGCGCCCGCCGAGCCTCGTTTAGAAGTTCCGGTGTCTCGCGGTTATTCGCTGAAGGCGGCCTCCCGAGCGGCGTCACGTGAAGCGGAGCGGGAGATGATCTTGAAGGCGCTTGCGCATACGCGCTGGAATCGCAAGCGCGCCGCGCAGGAATTGCAGATCAGCTACAAATCGCTGCTTTATAAATTGAAACAGATCGGCGTGCTGGATTCCGAACTCGGATAGCAGCGCAGGAGAGTAGATGTTCAGACGATTGCAAGTATTGACGGTTCTCTGGCTCGCAGTTTCTGCGATACCGGCACGCGCGCAGCAGGATGCGAGCCCGAAGAAGCCTGCGCAGCCGGCGGTCCCGGCGATATCGACCGACGACGCCAACGCCAAGAAGCCTGCGACGGCGGATCCGAATTATGTAATTGGCGACCAGGACGTGCTCGATGTAAGCGTATGGAAGGAACCGGAAGTCTCTCGCGTCGTGCCGGTAAGACCGGACGGCAAGATTTCGCTACCGCTGCTGAATGACGTGCAGGCGGCCGGGCTGACACCGTCGCAACTCGCGGCGGAGATCACGGAAAGTCTGAAGAAATATGTGACGAGCCCACAGGTAACGGTGATCGTCACCACCATCAACAGCCAGCGGGTCTACATTCTTGGAGAAGTCACGCGGCCAGGCGCGTTTCCGATGTTGCCCGGTATGACGGTGATGCAAGCGCTCTCCAGCGCCGGCGGCTTTACCGCCTTCGCGAAAATGAAGAGTATTTATGTGCTGCGCACCGAGAACGGCAAGAAAGTGAAATATCCCTTCAACTACAAAGACGCGATCAACGGCAAGAATTCCGAACAGGACATCCAGCTGAAGGCTGGCGACACGATTGTGGTGCCATAGTCAAAATGATTCGCAAAATCACATCCATTTCGCTGGCGGTGATCGGCGCGGTTGCGCTCGGCGGGATACCTACGCTCGCGCAGCAGCAGCCATCCAGCACCCAGCAAGAGCAACCAACGACTCCGATCCCGGCCATCCGTTCGCCGCTCGCTGGCGCCACTGAAAATGGGGACGCGGATGAAACAGGCAATTCGCAACAATTGACTCCCGACACTCGCTCTCTTACCGGCGTCGAGGACCTTTCGCTCGGGACGATTCCGCTGACGCATAGCTACTGGCAGCCCCGAGCGTCCTTACTTGCAAACGTGGATTCGAATCCAGACTATTCCACGGGAAGCAGCGATTGGTCGACGTGGACCACCTTGACCGCCGGAGTGGATATACACCGCGTCTCCGGGCTTTCGGACTTAATGTTGAGCTATACCGGCGGCGGGATGTTTTCAAATGGCGGCGATGTGGAAAATGGAATCATTCAGCAATTAGGGCTGAAAGAAAAATTGTCGTTTCGCCGCTCGACATTTTCGGTGTTCGAGCAGCTTGCCTATCTCCCGGAATCCTCGTTCGGGTTCAGCGGGACCGCGGGTGCTACCTTGCCTGGCAGCGGCGGCGTCAATCTCGGACCCGGCTTCACTCCCGGTCAGTCGCTGCTGACGCCACGAGGTCAAAGTCTGTCCAGCTCAACGGCCCTCGAGTACGACTACCGGCTGACGGCGAGAACCTCGTTTACTGTCTTAGGAAGTTACGCACTGCTGCACTATTCCGAGGACGGACTAGCGGATTACGGCGACGCAAGTTTTCAGGCTGGTTGCAACTATCAACTGACGCGGAAGGACACGATCGCGGTTTCCTACCTGTTCAATGGGATTCGCTACAGCAATGAAAATCAATCCATCAACGCGAACACGATCCAAGGCGTCTACGGCCGGCGCGTCACCGGGCATCTGGCGTTCCAAATCGCGGTTGGACCGCAGTTTGTGTCGTCGACTAGCCCGATCACCGGTTCCGCGCCAACATCGGGCCCTGCAACCACTTCTACGTCGAGCTTGTACTGGGCGCTAAATTCTTCCTTGCAGTATCAGCTCCGTCGCGCCTTGATCAGCGCCAGTTACAACCACGGCGTCACCGGAGGCTCGGGCCTATTGGCAGGTGCGGAGACCGATATTGTTACCGGGTCCGTCAGCGAGCAGGTCACGCGAACGTTTAACCTGGCATGGAATGCGGGATATTCGCGCAACAGCGGATTCGCGGTAGGGACTACTGCTGCAACGGGACAAACCTTTAGTTATTGGTTCACAGGCGTGAGTGTGACGCATCCCGTTGGCCGCTCCCTGGATTTGTTCGCGAATTATCAGTTGCAATATCAGACGAACAATACAAACGGCTGTGTTGGTAGCGGCTGTTCCGCCGACGTGATTCGCAATCAAATCGCGTTTGGCATGAACCTGCATAAGCAGCCGATACCATTTTAAGAGATGGCTACCTCGCCGGAATCGGGCGAATGAGGATGGAATGACTGAGCGTGAATTAACAGCTGCGGACTACATGGCGATGCTTCGCCGCCGTTGGGTTTTGATCGTTGTGCTGGCACTCGTGGGACCGCCGCTCGCCTATGCTGTTTCGCGCGTGCTTCCCGAAAGGTTCCGATCGCAGACTCTGGTCTTGATTGAACAGCCGACGGTCTCTAACAAGATCGTAGATTCCTTGGATACTTCCGACATCAACCAGCGGCTTTCCAGCATGCAACAGCAGATCCTGAGCAGGTCGCGGCTGGAACCCATCATCCGACAGTTCAATTTGTATCCGCAGGACGTGAACCGCAGGTCCATGGATGAATTGGTCGCGCGCCTACAGAAAGCAATCGAAGTGACACCGATTGCGCCGATGACCGAGACGCGCACCCAACAATTACCTGGATTCTACATCGCGGTGACGCTCGATAATGCCCGTAACGCTCAGGAAGTTTGCACGGCCGTCACATCCTTATTCATCGAGCAGAATCTTCGCCTGCGACAAGAGCACTCCGAAGTAACAACGCGATTCCTGGCCCAAGAGCTGGCAAGCGCCAAGGCGAGTTTGGACGAGCAGGACGGGAAACTCGCCGATTTCAAGCGCAGTCACCTCGGTGAACTGCCGGAAGACAAACCGACCAACCTGAATATGCTGACCGGGCTGGCGTCGCAACTGGATGCGTCGACGCAGGCTCTGGCACGCGCGCAACAAGACAAGACGTTCGCTGAGTCACAGCTTTCTCAGCAGCTCGCCTCCTGGCAGGCATCACAAACCGGACAGAATCCCGAGACACTCGAACAGCAGCTCATTGCTTTGGAGACGCGTCTGGCCAACCTGCAGTCCGTCTATACGGAAGATCACCCCGACGTGATCAGGGCAAAACATGACATCGCTGTCCTGCAAAAGAAAATCGCAGACAGCGAAGGACCGAACAACGCAGCGGGAGGCAGCAAGGGCCCAAAGACGTCGATCGAGCCGTCTCAGATCCAACTGCTCCGAGCCCAAGTCCACAGCGATGACGTAATGATCGTGGCAAAAACAAAAGAACAGGAGCAAATCCGCAAGCAGATCAATCTGTATCAGGAGCGCGTGCAGGCCAGTCCCGCGGTGGAAGAGCAGTACAAGGAACTGACTCGTGGATACCAAACCGCGTCGGATTCCTTCAACGAATTGCAGAAAAAACGCGACAACTCGGAAATGGCCGTGAATCTGGAGCGCAAACAAGAAGGCGAACAATTCAGCGTCCTCGATCCTGCCAATTTTCCGGACAAACCATCCTTCCCGAATCGCCCGCTTTTTGTCTTGGGCGGACTGGGCGGAGGACTAGGGCTCGGCCTGGGCCTGGCCTTCCTTTTGGAGATGAAGGACACGTCGGTCAAGACGGAGCGGGACGTTGAGTTTGCTTTGCATCTGCCAGTGCTGGCGATGGTGCCCGAGATCGAGCCTGCGTCCGAGAAGAAGGGAAAGACGCCTGCGAATACGGGTGTAGAAGTCGGAGCGAGGGCCTAAGCAATCATGTACCAGAAATTCTTTGGATTACGGGAAAGCCCGTTTAACGTCAATCCGGATCCGCGCTATTTGTTCCTGACCAAGCAGATTCAGGAAGCACTGGCCGGCCTCACGTACGGCATTCAGAATCGTAAAGGATTCATTTTGTTGACGGGCGAAGTGGGCACCGGGAAGACAACGCTGCTGAACCGGTTACTGGATTGGCTGCACGGGCAGCGCGTCAAGACGGCGTTTGTCTTCAATTCTCAAGTCAACGTGAGTCAGCTGTTCGATTTCATGATGGCCGACTTCGAGATTCCGGTCGAATCGCGTCATAAGAGCCAGGTCCTTCTGAAGCTAAATCACTGGCTGCTAGAGAGATATCGCGCAGGCGAGACGGCGGTCTTGATTGTTGATGAAGCGCAGAATCTCTCCCTGCAAGTACTGGAAGAAATTCGTCTGCTGACCAACTTGGAGACATCGACAGAAAAGCTATTGCAGATCGTTCTGACGGGCCAGCCGGAACTCGAAGAGAAGCTGAAGCTTCCCCAGCTCCGCCAGCTCCGGCAGCGAATTACGTTGCGGTGCCGCACCGCACCGCTCACTTTGGAAGAGACCTACGGGTATATCGCCGAGAGATTGCGCATCGCGGGGGCCAATAGTGAGCCCATTTTCTCCAAGGAAGCCATTGAAACCGTCAATCTATATTCACGTGGCATTCCCCGTGTTGTGAACTTGCTATGCGAGCATGCGCTAATTAACGCCTATGTGGACCACCTGCGTCCCGTTCCGGCTCACTTGGTGGAAGAAGTGGCGCGCGAATTCCAGCTCGACGAAATTGAGCCGATCTTAGCCGCTCATAACCCCAACGCTCCCAACCAAACTCTCGATACACAAGCCTTACTGCAAAATCTCGATGAATTGCTCTGCCGGTTACGCGAGGCCAATATCGTGCCTTCTTCTTCTCTGCGCGAAAGGAAACCATGAGTCGCATTCACGAAGCTTTGAAAAAAGCCGAACAAGAAAGGTCCGCCGTGCAAGCAACGAGCGCCGGTGTGTTGACGGCCGCGCCGACCGCGAGCCTAGCGATGCCGACCATCGCCGCGCCGGATAGCGAAGGAGGGCGATCTCTTCCAGCCGAAGAGTTGATGGCGCATTCCGCCGGCTATTTGCGATTCGATGACCTGCGAAAACATTGCGCGCACCCACAATGGCATTTGGATCCAAACGTGAACGTTTTTATCAATTCGGCTCTGACGGCACACGGTTCGGAGCAATTTCGCACTCTGCGGTCGCGCTTGTACCAAATGCGGAGTTCACAGCAACTGCGCACGCTGCTAGTGACCAGTTCCGTACCGGCAGAGGGAAAGACGTTTGTAACTAACAATCTTGCTCAGGCGATCGTGCGGCAACCGGATCGTCGAGCGCTGATTATCGATGCGGACTTGCGCTGCTCTCGTTTGCATGTACCGCTGGGGGCTCCTGCGTCGCCTGGTTTGACCGATTATCTGAGGGGCGAGGTTGATGAGCTGGCGATCATTCAACACGGACTCGAGGGAAACCTGTGTTTCATTCCCGGCGGGAACGCTGTAACGAATCCAAGTGAACTGCTTTCAAATGGCCGCATGAAGGTGTTACTGGATCGTGTAATGCCTGTTTTCGATTGGGTAATCTTGGATTCTGCCCCGCTTCTTCCGGTGGCAGATTCGAGCCTGCTCGCGGATCTGGTCGATGGCGCATTACTGGTTGTACGCGCCGGGCAGACTCCTGTCGAGACGGCACAAAGGGCCTGCCAGGAGCTGCAGGGACGAAACATCGTAGGTGTGGTGCTCAACGCGGTGGGACCGCAGCATGCTTATGGGGCTTATTATTCATCGAGTTACGGATACGGCTATGGGCACTCTGCTGACCCAAACCCCGCTCAGTCGTGAATTCATTTGTCGGGAAAAGACGCAGGCGAGAATGAGTCGAAAATTAGCGAAAGCCGCCGAGGTTGTAATTGGATTTTTTAATGCTCTTGTTTTGAGCAACTTACAGCAAGGAAAATAATTGCAACTCTGGGATAGCAATGTTCATAGAATTACGACTCAAGCCTCCCGGTACTTGCAGGTCCCAGCGGATTACCACAATTAAGGCGTTTTGGTTCATAGATTTAGGATTTTAGAGACACTTCGGCGCAGTGGCAACAGTCGTGCAAAACCGTCTCATGAGTGCGAGAGTCCGGATGTGACTCTCGTGGCGGTAGCGTATCTGAACCATGACCGAACACATAAAACTCGAGTCTGAAGCTTCCGACGCCAAGCACCAGAGTTGCGATGTTTTTCCTTGGTTTGCACTACAAGTGCGCACTAGGCAGGAAGCCAGCGTGGCCCAGCAGCTCAACGGACAGGGTTACGAGCGGTTTCTTCCCATTTACAAGTTGAGAAAGCGTTGGTCTGACCGAATCAAAGAAGTCAATGCGCCGCTATTCCCAGGATATCTGTTCTGCCGTTTCAATCCGCAGGACCGGCTTCCGATATTGAAGACGCCGGGTGTCATCCAGATTGTTGGATTCAATAATGGACCTGCCGCTGTCGATGAAGCTGAAATCCGATCGATACAAACACTAGTCACAGCAGGTGTGCCGCATCAACCGTGGCCATTTTTGGCGGCGGGCGACCGCGTCAGAATTGAATCCGGTCCTTTACTTGGGCTGGAAGGAATCTTGATCGACGTAAAGCGCAGTCATCGCCTCGTTCTATCCGTCACGTTACTACAGCGCTCCGTGGCGGTGGAAATCGATTCAGCCCTCATCACAGCCATTAGCCCGACCCGGCCCCGTCAGCCAGAGAAGTCGAATTCCCAAGACCAACACGTGCTTGTCTCTGTTTGAGTTGAACGAAACGATACAGCACGAAACGCACGGCTGCCGTAACCATTGGCCAAAGAGGACCTCTCGTGAGTGATGCATCAAATGTACGATCCAGAATCGGACCGGAAGCGAAGAAACCAAGCGTTGCCTTTGCGAATGGCTCGACGGCGCTGGGAGCCTTCCTTTCCGAAGAACATTTCCGCAGAATGCTGAGCCGGGAACGCAAGCGTTCCGAGCGCTCGCGCAAGCACTTCGTGCTGATGCTTATTGACGGCAAAGGCCCGAAGAACAAGAAGACCGATGCGCTACTCGAACAAATTGCCGTCGTGCTCGGAGCGAGCGTCCGCGAGACAGACTTGGCTGGATGGCTTGAAACCGGAGCGGTTTTCGGTGTAATTTTCACCGAGTTTGGCGAATGCGAAGTCAGCACAGCCGTGAAGATCATCGAAGCCAAGATGACTGCGGAACTGCAGCGGGCGTTTCGAGCGAGCCAGCTCGGCAGCTTTCAAATTTCCTTTTACTCGTTTCCGGACGGATGGAACGGCGACGGCACGGCAAAACCTGTGGACGCCGAATTCTACCCGGATCTCTTTGAAGTGGAGAAAAAGAAGAAGCTATCTCTGCTGCTGAAGCGGGTGATGGACGTTCTAGGGGCGGCCGTTGCTCTGGTTCTCTTGTCGCCTGTGTTTTTGCTGCTGGCTGCTGTGGTGAAACTGACCTCCAAGGGTCCAGTATTTTTCCGCCAGCAGCGCGTTGGCAGGTACGGGGTTCCTTTCGAGTTTCTGAAGTTTCGTTCGATGCACGTTTCGACCGACGCTGCGATCCACAAGGAATACGTTAAGAAGTTCATCGCCGGCAAAGCCACTCCGTCGGGATGCAATCCAGACACAAAGGTAACCTACAAAATCACCAACGATCCGCGCGTCACGTGGATCGGCAAAATCATGCGCCGTACCAGTCTGGATGAAATTCCCCAGTTCTGGAACGTTCTGGAGGGCCAGATGTCCCTGGTTGGACCTCGTCCTCCGATTCCGTACGAGATTGAGACCTACGACATTTGGCATCGTCGGCGCCTGCTCGAGTCGCGGCCGGGGATCACCGGCCTCTGGCAAGTGCACGGCCGAAGCAAGACGACGTTTGACGAGATGGTTCGTCTGGATCTGCAGTATTCGAGAATGTGGTCCCCGATGCTGGACGTGAAGATCCTGCTACAAACGCCCCGCGCTGTTCTTTCTGGCGATGGCGCCTACTAAACCAGTCAAGCCCGTAGTGGTTCTGGCGTGCGTCGCGGCGCCGATGTCAGGCGTCATGGCCAGCAACTAGAGCCAAGTAAGCGTTAGGTCGCGGGCTGGACCGGCTCCCCAAGCGTTGCAGCTGCGTATTTTTCAAGCATTACCTCTCAAGGTGGAGAAAAATGGCGATTAGCCTAAGCATCGACTCTCAATCGAAGGTTCCCATCTCCAACACCTCTTCCGACAGCGTGCTCAGGATCGGCGTGATCGGTTACGGCTACTGGGGCCCGAACATCGTGCGGAACTTTCATGGACAGGAACGTTCGCGCGTGGTCGCTGTGTGTGACCAGAGCCCAAAATCGCTCGACCGCGTGCGGCACGCCTTCCCTGGTATGCACACGACGAAAGACTGCCAGGAATTATTGACCTCGCCGGATATTGATGCGGTGGCCGTAGTCACGCCGGTGTGGACACACTTCGAACTTGCCAAAATCGCCCTCGAAAACGGCAAGCATGTGTTTGTCGAGAAACCCTTTACCTGCACCACGGCGCAAGGCGAAGAATTGATCGAGCTGGCGGAGCGCAAGCATCTGAAGATCATGGTCGACCATACCTTCCTGTTCACTGGCGCGGTGAAGCGCATGAAGGAAATGATCGACGACGGCACGCTCGGTGATTTGTACTACTACGATTCGACGCGCGTGAATCTGGGGCTTTTCCAACATGACGTAAATGTGCTGTGGGACTTGGCACCGCACGATCTTTCCATCATGGATTATTTGATCAAGGAAGAGCCGGAAGCGGTTGTAGCGACCGGTGAACGCCATCTCAACGGCGTCGCGGACATCGCGTTCATGACGCTTTATTATCCGGGCAACATGATCGGTCACATCAACGTCAACTGGCTTTCGCCTGTGAAAGTGCGCACCACATTGATCGGCGGCGAAAAGAAAATGCTGGTTTGGAACGACCTGGAGGCTGACGAAAAGTTGAAGGTGTACGACAAGGGCGTGCAGATGACGAGCGGAGAAGCCGTCTATCAAACGCTGGTCAGCTACCGTACTGGAGATATGTGGGCCCCGCGCGTCGAGCAGGTCGAAGCGCTGAAGGTCGAAGCGGCGTACTTCGTTGACTGCATCATGAACGACAAGACTCCGTTCAACGACGGAGTGGCCGGCCTGCACGTCGTGCGCATGCTCGAGGCGGCGGATCTGTCGCTTCAGCAAAAGGGCAAAGTCGTACAGCTATGAACGAATTCGTTTCGATCGCACCCGATGTAAAACTCGGGAAAAACGTACGCCTGTCAAAATTCATCAACATGTACGGATGCACCGTGGGTGACGACACCAAGATTGGTGCGTTTGTCGAGATTCAAAAGAACGCCACGGTCGGCAACAATTGCAAAGTTTCCAGTCACACGTTTATCTGTGAAGGCGTCACGATCGAAGACGGCGTCTTCCTCGGCCATAACGTGACTTTCATCAACGATTCCTATCCGCGCGCGACCGCCGCGGACGGTCGATTGCAGACAGAGGCAGACTGGAAGGTCGAAAAGACAGTCGTAAGAAAAGGCGCTTCCATTGGATCAGGCTCAACGATTCTCGCAAATGTCACGATCGGCGAGAACGCGATCGTCGGTGCAGGAAGCGTTGTAACCAAGGATGTGCCGGCGAACGCCGTGGTCGCAGGAAATCCCGCGAAGCTGTTGCGCTACATTACCGAAGAGTCGAGGATCGCATAATGTCCCTTACCGAAAAAATTCCGTTCTTGGATTTGATCACACCGCACCAGGAGCTTGAGCCAGAGCTCACTGCTGTATTTCAGAAAGTTCTGCGCACCGCCGGTTTTGTGGGCGGCCCGATGGTCGAGAGTTTCGAAACTGAGTTCGCCGCATTTTGTGACGCCAAGTACTGCGTTGGCGTGGCTAACGGCACTGACGCTGTCCGCTTTGCCTTGATGGCCGCAGGAGTGCAGGCTGGCGACATCGTCGTTACGGTCCCGCACACCTTCATCGCGACGACCGAAGCGATCAGCCAGGCGGGCGGGCGACCTGATTTTGTTGATATAGACGAGCAGACGTATTCGATGGACGTTGCGAACCTGCGGGAATATCTCGAACGGGAATGCTACGTCGACCGCGAGACGGGAAAGCCGTACCACAGGAAATTTCGCGCGCCGGTCACCGCGATTGTGCCGGTGCACATCTACGGGCAATGCGCGGACATGGATCCCATCCTGGAACTGGCGCGACGCTACAATCTGATCGTCGTTGAAGACGCCTGCCAGGCCCATGGCGCCGAATATTTTTCGCAGAAAGAAAATCGCTGGAGAAAAGCCGGCTCGATGGGCCACGCTGCGGCTTTTAGTTTTTATCCCGGCAAGAACCTTGGCGCCTGCGGAGAAGCCGGCGCCGTCACGACCAACAGCGAAGAGATGGCGCGCAAGATGCGTATGTTGCGCGATCATGGCCAATCAAAAAAGTACTATCACAGTATCGAAGGTTACAACGGCCGGCTGGATTCATTGCAAGCCGGATTGCTGAGCGTGAAGCTTCGTCACCTGGCGGATTGGAACCAGAAGCGCCAGGAAGCGGCGGACCGTTACGATCAGCTGCTGTCGTCCCTTGAAGGTGTCGTCGCTCCTCACCGCCCCTCATGGTCGCGTCCAGTGCATCACCTCTACGTCGTCCGTGTAGCGGATCGCGATGGTTTGCAGAAGCATCTCGCCGACGCCAAGATCGATACCGGCATTCACTATCCGATTCCTCTTCATTTGCAGAAGGCGTATGAAGGGTTTGGTTTCAAGAATGGTGACTTCCCAGTCACCGAAAAAGTCGCTTTGGAAATCCTCTCGCTTCCGATGTATCCGCAACTTCAAGCCGCGGCGCAGGCACGAGTCGTTCAGAAGATTCAAGAGTTTGCCGCCGTCGGTGCCCTTCGCTAGGAATGTCTTTCCAAATCTAAGGGGCGTTTCCAGATTTAGAGGCTTCGCGGAAGCGAAGTTTTGGGCGGGAGCCTACGTAATAGCGACTAGTACTATTACCAGGTCGACCGCACGGCCAGTAATACGCTTCGATTGCGCGTCTCAGTCCAACCCTCACGCCGGCTAAATTAACGCTTCGTCGATTGAGTCCGTTCCGTGACGACGGAAGAACCGGCGAATGGCCGCGCGTCTGGCCAAATCGGTCAGGGCGCTGAAGCGTTTTGAACCGGGCGATTTGAGATCATTCGTTCCATCGTGCAAACCTTGCCCAACTACGTTCTCATTACTCCGGCGCGAAATGAGGCTGCCTATATTGAGCTGACCCTCAAGTCCGTTGTATCTCAGACCGTGCGGCCCCTAAAATGGGTAATTGTCAACGACGGTTCAACAGACGGCACCGAGGACATCGTAAGAAAGTACACCGCGAATAACCCGTGGATTGAACTGGTACAGATGCCCGAGCGCCGGGAGCGGAATTTTGCTGGGAAGGCCATAGCCGTTAGCGCCGGCCAAAAGCAATTGGGCGAATTGCAGTACGACGTCATCGGCAATCTCGACGCCGATGTTTCCTTTGATCCGGACTATTTTGCGTTCCTCACGAATCGATTCGCAGAGAACCCCAAGCTCGGAGTGGGTGGCACAGCGTTTCGTGAAGGGGATTTGAGTTATAACTATGAGTTCGTCGGCATCGAGCATGTGTCGGGAATGTGTCAAATGTTCCGGCGCGAGTGCTTTGAAGACATCGGCGGCTACGCAGCCATACGGTCGGGCGGGATCGACCTGATCGCGGTTTTGAGCGCACGCGCGAAAGGCTGGGAAACCCGAACGTTTGTCGAAAAGAGTTTCATCCATCATCGCAGCCAGGGTGGTGCCTTGCACACCGGGCTGCGCGAAAGAATATACATGGGCCGGAAAGACTATCTCCTGGGCAATCATCCCCTGTGGGAGATCTTCCGAAGCGTCTATCAGATGGCGCACAAACCTTACTTGATCGGCGGCCTTCTGGTTCTCGCTTCCTATACGTGGAATTCAATTCGCGGTGTCGAGAGAACGATTCCGCCAGAACTAATGGCCATCCGCCGAAGCGATCAAATGAAGCGTTTGAAGCTTGTGATGCAACGTCGATTTCGTCCAGTAAATTCAATATCATAGAGGACTCGCTGTCTATGCTGTTAGTTTCCGGAACGAAAGCGGCATCGCTGGCGAGGCCAAGAATGCCGACTGAGATTATCGAGATCGCCTACAAAGGCAAATGGTTCAGCGCACCGGCTGTGAATGTGGGCGGCAAACACATTGTCGCCAGGGGAAAATGGCTGCGGGTCGCTTACGTCAATAATGAACAGTGGCTGGAAACTGAAGTCGAGGATCCCGCCCTCTGTGTCAAAACGCTGAAAGCCCAAGAAAGGGACGGCCTACGGGCTGATCTTTTCACATTTTCGCAAAAGTTGCCCGCCATCGAGCCTAAATATCCCTATGCGTTCGAGTGGGACAGCATCGCGGCAGCGCGTGTCGTAAGTTTCAAAGATTGGTGGGACAGCTTGCCTCAAGAAACTCGCAAGAATGTCCGCAGATCGGAAAAACGGGGTGTCGTTGTCGAGGTGAAAAAGCTTGATTCGGCCCTGGTGCAGGACCTCTTCGAACTGAATAACGAATCTAGCCTTCGGCAAGGCAAAGCTTTCACGCACTATGGCAAGACTCTCGAGCAGGTGGCGCGAGACCAGGTCGATTATCTAGATCGCAGCGATTACATCTGCACGTATTTTGGAAAAGAATTGATCGGCGTGCTGAAGCTCGTTTATCGCGGAGATATAGCGTCAATCTTGACGTTCCTCCCCAAAACCAGTCACAACGACAAGAGGCCTGCCAACGCGCTCATTGCCAAAGCGGTAGCTCTGTGCGAAGAAAAGAAAATTTCCTACCTGACTTATGGGATGTTTAATTATGGCAACAAGCAGCACACGCCACTGCGCGAATTCAAGATTCGCAATGGATTCGGCGAGATTTTGGTACCGCGCTTTTATGTCCCATTGACAGCGAAGGGGTCGGTTAGCCTAAAATTGAGGCTGCACCGGGGTCTCCTAGGAATCCTTCCCCACAGAGCAATCACTCTTTTAGTGAGATTGCGCACAGAAGTAAACAATTTTACCCAAAGCCGGTGTAGCTCAACGTCAGAGCGGCCGAATCGTACTCGGCAGATGGAGCGTTCAATTCCTCCCGCCGGCTCCAAACTCTAATTGACACAGAATTGAACCTCCACGACAAACACATCAATAACTCGAGCTCTCCGGGGCTGAGCTGACATGCCAGGAATCGCTGGACTGATAACTAAAATGCCCCGGGCTTGGGCAGAACCGCAGCTTATGCGGATGCTCGAAACTCTTCGCCACGAGTCTTTCTATGTCACTGGAAGCTATATCGACGAGTCGCTGGGACTATACGTCGGGTGGGCGGCACGAAAGGATACTTTTTCCGATGCAATGCCCATCCGGAATGAGCGCGGTGATGTTGTCATTGTTTTTGCGGGAGAAGACTATCCTGAACCCGACATCGCTCGTGATCTCAAGAAGCGAGGCCACGACTGCGAACTCCATGGGCCTTCTTATCTGGTCCACCGATACGAAGAGGATCCCGACTTTTTCAAAAATCTGAATGGCCGCTTCCACGGTGTCGTTGCTGACCTCACCCGCGGCACGGCGACACTCTTCAACGATCGTTTTGGCCTGCAGCGATTATGCTTCCACGAAGCTAAGGACGCATTTTACTTTGCCGCAGAAGCCAAAGCGATTCTCGCGATTCGTCCGGAACTGCGCAGCATGGATCCGCGCGGGATCGGCGAATTCATAACTTCCGGCTGTGTATTGGAAAATCGTACGCTATTCGCTGGAATTAACGCATTGCCCGCAGCATCAGCCTGGAGTTTTCGCGGGGGCGCGCTAGAGAAGAAGGGCGCCTACTTCGAACGACGCGACTGGGAGCAGCAGGAACCTCTTGATGAGGAAAGCTACTATCAGCAACTGCGCGAAGCTTTCACCACGCGCCTGCCTCGTTATTTCAATGGCCGGGAACGTATCGGCGTCTCGCTAACGGGTGGCCTCGATACGCGCATCATTATGGCCTGGCACAAGGCTCCATCCGGTGATCTGCCGTGTTACACCTTCGGCAGCATGTATCGCGAGAACCAAGACGTGTACCTGGCGCGTCGCGTCGCCGAAATCTGCGGCCAGCCCTACCAAGTCGTTACCGACGACGAGCGAGTTCTCTCGCGATTTCCGCACTACGCTGAGCGCACGCTGTACCTGACCGACGGCAGCGTGGATATCGGCCGCTCCGTCGACCTGTGGAACAACGAAATGGCTCGACAAATCGCGCCGGTGCGCATGGTCGGTACTTTCGGCAGCGAAATTATCCGGAAGTCAGTGATGTTCAAAGCCGTGTTGCCTTCCCCGGTGCCCTTCAGTGCTGAAATGTTTGCTGAAATATCGCACGGCGTTGACACTTACCGCAGCCTGCTGCGCGGCAATCGCACGAGTCTCGTAGCATTCACGCAGACGGCCGCATATCATTTCGGCGTCGTGATGCTCGAACAGACCCAACTGACCCTGCGCTCGCCGTATCTTGACAATGAAATCGTCCGCACCGTCTTTCGCGCGCCCAAAGTTGAGCAAGAAGATGTGCGTATGCGCCTCATTCGCGAAGGCAGTCCGGCGTTAGCCCGCTTGCGCACGGACCGAGGCTTGGGCCACTACAACCCGGTCGCAAAAGCTCTGAATCGCGCTTATTTGGATTTCACCTTCAAGGCCGAATACGCGTACGATTACGGTATGCCCCAGTGGGTCGCAAAAGTGGATCGCGCGTTTGCGCCGCTCCATATGGAGCGCCTGTGGATGGGTCGTCACAAGCTCTTTCACTTTCGGTGGTGGTATCGCACCGTTCTTGCAAAATATGTGCAGGAGATCCTGCTGGACCCGCGGGCGTTGGTGCGTCCTTATGTGGATCGACGCGGCGTCGAGACAATCGTCCGCGACCATCTGAACGGAGATCGTAACTACACCACCGAAATCCATCGACTGCTTTCATTGGAATTACTTCACCGACTCTTTGTCGATGCCCCGAGACGTTAGCGCCGTGACTTCGAGTCGCGCTCCAATTAACGCAAAATGAACCCTTCACTCGCCAGCCTAATCTTCGCGTGCGGCATAGCGGGCCTTTTCTATCTGGGTCGGGACAATTCTGCCCACACCTCTAAGGCTCTCTGGCTGCCGGTTATTTATCTCTGGTTGATCGGATCGCGGCCTGTGTCAGTTTGGCTAGGAGTTGCCCCACCTGATGGAGCCAATATACAGCTTGATGGTAGCCCCGTTGACGCGTTTGCGTTCGGAGTTCTCACGGCCGCGGCCGTAGCTGTCCTTATCTGGCGGGGCAAGCGTACACGAACTTTCCTCACTGCAAACTGGGCAATCCTAATTTACTTCTGCTACTGCGTCATAAGCGTTGCTTGGTCATACCACCCAGATATTTCGTTCAAGCGCTGGATTAAAGCCATAGGCGACCTAGCAATGGTCCTGATCATTGCTACAGATGGACAGCCAGTCGCCGCTCTTAGGCGTCTGATCTCACGCGTTGGCTTCCTCTTACTGCCCGCTTCGGTTCTCCTTATCAAGTATTACGGCGATCTCGGTCGAGGATACGGGCCGGGCGGCGAACCTATGAACACCGGCGTAACTACCAACAAGAATAGCCTTGGCATCGTTCTGTACATTGTTTCGCTTGGTGCGCTATGGAACGTGCGCGCGCTACTCATCGATAAGGAAGCTCCCAATCGTGCTAGGCGCCTAGCCGCTCAGTTTATCCTCCTTACCTTTGGCATCGTCCTTCTGCAGATGGCCCACTGTGCCACCGCTGTAGCCTGCTTCATTCTCGGCGGCGGCCTCATGCTCCTAACCACTCGACGTGCTATTAGGAACCGCCCGGCGCGGGTGTACGCGCTCTGTTTGGTGATCATTCTCGCGGGCGGGCTAGCCATGCTCTTCGGGGGCGGGTCGGTCGTCTCGAATGCGCTGGGCAGGGGTACCGGTATGAGTGGACGTACAGAGATATGGGCAGCCGTGATTAGTGCAGCCGGCAACCCGGTAGTTGGCACAGGCTTCGAAAGTTTCTGGATCAGCCCCAATGCGCAGAAAGTGTGGCATACCCTTTTACTCGCAGGCTGGTGGGATGTTGGTATCAACGAAGCGCACAACGGCTATCTAGAAGTTTACTTGAATCTGGGCTGCATCGGCTTATTCCTCATCGCGCTTATCCTAATTGGCGGCTATCGGTCCACCATCACGTCATTTCAATACGATCCCGAGGTTGCAAGCCTGATGCTTGCTTATATAGCCACATTGACGTTTTTTAGCATGACCGAGGCAGGATTCAGGGAATTGGGGTATTCCTGGTTCTTCTTACTGCTAGCCGTAGTAACGGCGAATGGTGTTCTCACGGATCGCCTGGCGAATATAAAGCCCAAAACTCCCGCCCCGCGCGACGGAACGCTCACCAGAACTCCTGCTGTCGATGACCGCATCTCAGAGAATGAGACCGTTTACGCCTCACGCCGGCTTTAGCCGGGAGTGTCAGAGAGCCGTCGGAAGTTCCTACGACCTGCGTATCTAGCTGCAGTGCTCTAAGCCGTCCAGCATTTGGCCAGAAAATGCGAAGTAACACCCTGAAACCGAGAGTCTTGAGATTTGCATTCGAACCTCGCAGATGTTGGGACGCTGAGGTGGAACTGAGGAACGTACTTGCTCAAAAGGCAGAGCTGCAAATCCGGTCTTGGCACACGGCCGGAACATACAGCTCGCATCGGCTACCACCATACCCACTTCCACAGGTGGAATCTTCTACGAGCAGAGCGCCGTCTTCGTACTGACGTCCCTCGGGATCCCGGGATGGCGTTGGGTTCGTCTCTGGGCTCTGGTCTCTCCATCCGACTGATATGGAATCCCGGTCACGTCCATCGACTCCCTGCTAGTGGTGGCAACGCTAGTTCTCGCTGAGGTTAACGATCGGCGCAAAGCAGGCTGGAACGATCCCAGGATCGCCGGCCGGTATGGATCTCGAGCAGACCACGCGCCAGCATCTACAAATGCGATTATGAATGCGAACATGAACAAAACGACGATCTTGCGCCTACCCGTTGAAGAAATTCTCCAAAAGCGCAAGCGATTCTGCCGTGAACTTAACTCAACTGGGGACCTTCAACCCGTTCGAATCGCCGTCCTAGGTGGGACCACCACCAATGAGGTGGTCGACCTTCTGGAACTACTGTTGCTTGCGGACGGCTTCAAGCCGACGTTCTATCAGTCCGAATACAATAAGTACTACGAAGATGCTGTCCATGAACCGGAGAAGCTGCGCGAGTTCCGGCCCGATATCGCCTACATACACACTCACTGGCTGAATATTCGGCAGTTTCCAACAGCGGGCTGCACCGAAATCGATTTTCAGATTCTGGTTCGCAGCGAGACGACTCGGTTCCAGACCGTTTGGCACTCTCTCAATGAGACCGTTGGCTGCCAGGTGATCCAAAACAACTTTGAACATCCGACACTGGGCGTTCTCGGGAATCTGGATGCGGTAGCCTATGGCGGACAGACGCGATTTGTTAACGAACTCAATCTGGAATTCGCAAGAGCAGCCAGTCGGAACCGTAAACTTCTTTTGCAGGATCTGAACGCTCTTGCTGCCAGAACCGGGCATGCGCACTGGTTTGACTGGCCCCGCTGGTACAGCTACAAAATCCTGACTACCCCGGAAGGGAGTCTCGCGATTGCCCGATCAGTGGGCGCCATGATCGGGTCGATGCTCGGCCGGGTGAAGAAATGCCTGGTCCTTGATCTGGATAACACGTTATGGGGAGGAGTGATCGGCGACGACGGCCTGGATAGAATTCAGATCGGCAACGAGACCGCGGTGGCCGAGGCGTACACTGCTTTTCAGAAATACTGCCTGTCACTGCGCCACCGCGGAGTGCTGCTGGCGGTGTGTTCCAAGAACAATCTGGACATCGCACGGTCAGGGTTCACGCATCCGGACAGCGTTCTCAAGCTGGAGGACTTCGCTTCCTTTAAGGCAAACTGGGAGCCCAAACATGAAAACATCCTAACGATTGCCCAAGAGCTGAATCTGGGGCTCGACAGCTTTGTTTTTGTGGATGATAACCCAGCCGAACGCAATCTTGTTTCGGCTCAACTGCCCTCTGTCACGGTTCCGGACGTGGGAAACGAGGTGGCGCTGTATCCCTCGATTCTCCAGGCCGGCCACTACTTTGAAACTGTGGGGCTTTCCGCCGAAGATCTGGCGAGGGCAGACACTTATACCGCCAACGCCGAACGGGCTGTGATGCAGTCCAAATTCGCCAGCTACGGCGAGTACCTTGATTCTTTACAGATGGTGGCTGAGATTGAGGTATTCAAACCGGTTTATATCGAGCGAATCACCCAACTCATCAACAAGACCAATCAATTCAACCTCACCACTCGGCGCTACACGCTCGCCGAGATCGAGGAAATCTCCCTCCGCGGCAACCACTTGGCGCTTTACGGGAAGTTGACCGATGCTTTTGGAGATAATGGCCTGATTTCGGTGATCATCGGCCGTCTCGAGGACAAAGTGCTGCACTTGGATCTATGGATTATGAGCTGTCGGGTTCTAAAACGGGACATGGAAGTGGCCATGCTCGATGTGCTGGTAGAACGCGCCCGGGCAATGGGTGCGGAACGACTGGCCGGGACCTACCTCCGAACCGCAAAGAACGCTATGGTGGAAGAGCATTACAAGGCGCTGGGTTTTGCGCTCGAATCGAAGGCAGAAGACGGCAGCAAGTCTTGCTGGACCCTGCCCGTTATGTCCTATACGCCCGGCACCAAGCACATCCGAATAAAGGCCTCCATATATGCGTAGCTCCGAAATCATTCAGGATCTACAGATCATTTTTTCCGATGTTCTCGATTTGCCCGATCTGTGCTTGACGGCGGAAAGCAACGCCAGCAACGTGGAAGGATGGGACTCGCTCGCACACATCAACCTAGTGGTTGCGATTGAGAAGCGTTACAACATCAAATTCGCACTGGCCGAATTGCGGGGTCTCAACAACGTAGGAGAAATGGCCGACCTCATCGTCAAAAAGACATTATCGCAGCAGGCGCAGTGACAGAACGGTTGGCCTCCCAGATGCCTTTTAGCTCATTCTCGTAAATATCGTTCTTCCCGCCGGTCGTTGCGCTGCACCAAGCGTGCGTGGCCGTTCCGGGAAGGATCGCTTACCTTAGCCATGACCCTGACATCCCTACTTTTTTTCGCATTTGCGTTCGTGGCCGTACTCTTGCTGCGTTTGGCACCATCAGGAGTTCTGCGCCGTGCGACCATCTTCGTGCTGAACGCCGCATTCCTTGTCAGCATGGTCAAAGCGCCACTCCAACTGGTACCGCTGGTTGGATTCGTATTGCTCGGCTACGGCGCGATTTTAATCGCCGGGCGCGCACGATCATCGCTTTCGCTGGGCACACTGGTAGCGGGTCTGGTCGTGATCTTCATCTGGCTAAAGCGATATCCAATTGTGTCAGCAGTCCCCACGTTCAGCTTCGCCTTCACCGTAGTGGGACTGTCTTACATACTCTTCAGAATCCTCCATATCTTAATCGATGTAGCCCAGGGTAGCCTGCGCCGGCCGTCCTTCATCGGCTACCTCAATTACGTATTTTTCTTCCTGAACCTTCTGTCTGGCCCAATCCAGCGGTACGAGGATTTTGCACCTCAAGCGGAAATGACGCCGCCACCGCTCGGCTGGGAGACAGTGAACAGCTCCGCCAAGCGGGTGGTGCTCGGCTACCTGATGGTTGTGGTCATCGGGAATGCCGCCACCAACTTTGTGGAGATGGCTAAGCCGCCGTTTTTCGATGCGCTCGGCCAAGGCAAAATGTTTTTCGGAATGTACCTATTTGCGATGCTTACGTTCACGTATCTAATCAATTTGTTCGTGAACTTTGCCGGCTATATGAACATCGTGATCGGCATCGGGGGCCTGGCGGGGATCGTATTGCCAGAAAACTTCGACCACCCGTTCATGTCAGAAAGCTTTCTGGACCTTTGGAGTCGTTGGCACATCACTTTGTCCAATTGGTTCAAGTCCTACCTTTTTAATCCCTTGCTGAGAATGTTGAGCGCACGATGGGGCACAAAGCATTCGACACCTTACCTAGGGGCGATAGCGTTATATGTCACTTTCTTTGTGATGGCGGTATGGCACGGTACTACGTCGATCTTCGTGATCTACGGCCTGTTCCTCGGGTCGGGCGCTGCAGTCAATCGGCTATGGCAAATTCTGATAGCGAGGGTCTTTGGTAAGAATAACTACAAGGTGCTCTCGGGCCAGCGTTGGTACTTCCAACTCTCACGCGCCGCGACAATCGGCTATCTTGCAGTCGCACTCACTTCCTTCTGGATCAACGGGGAGCAGGCCCGTAAACTGGCGCGGCCGAGTGGCCTCGCGATTCTCTTCGGAAGTCTTGTGCTGATGACGGTCGTCGGAGCTACGCTGGGGCGCCTGTGGGATCTTACCTCTCCCTTCGTGCGCGACATCTTGGGTTGGAGTGAATCCGAAGTGGTCAACCAAACGACAACAGTACCCGTAAAATCAGGCATGCTTCGGACGATCGCTGTTCCGATCTTGGCGCTAACACTGGCGAGTGCCGCAGCGGTGGCACTGTTTGCTACCCCAGTTTTGGCGGGTCGTTCATTGCCCTATCGAGTGGTGACGCTGGCGCTAGTTACGGTGACATTGGCCGTGACGTGCGTTGCTGCTGGCGTGCTCGATCCCTCCATCTCGCGCTGCTTCTCCTCGCTTGCGCCTCAGAGGCGGGCGGACGCGGCGGCGCTCTGGCTGGGAGTCCGCGGATTCATCGTTGTCAGTCTGGCGGTAGTCTTGAACTCAGCACCAGCGTTCATCTACCAGGCCTTTTGATTATGGCTCTTCCGCGCTTCGTTTCTATTTCCGCACTTTCAATGCTGATCCTGTATGGGCTGGGCGTCATCGTGGGTACAGCCGCGTACCGCGGGCTCGGCCTCAACAAACAGCTGGACACCGGATCACGCGCCTCCGACCTTGTGTTCGGCGGACTTGGCGCAAGCGCAGTGGTTTACAATCGACGTCCGCTGATTCGAAACGGCCCGCAGGTGATTCTGGTCGGGTCCTCCAACTTCCAGCATTATTCCCCGAATGCGATCGCCTCCGAAATGCCGGGAATATCCGCCAGCAATATGGCGGTCGAGGGCAGCAACTTTGGGGATTTTGAACTCGTGGTGAACCTAGCCTACGAAGTCCTCCCACCATCCGATAAGCACACATTCGTCGTGGGCCTCTGGTATGGAGATTTTTTTTCAGAAGACGGAGTCGGGCACAAAGCCCTCAAAAGCGAACTAACCCGTTACGGGCTGTACCAGAAAGCCGAGCATGATCGCGCAATACTCAAGATTCCCAGATCAACACTGCCCGTTGCGACTGCCGCTTTACGACCGTTGATAATTACGCAACGCGCATGGGAAACGGTAACTACCGTTAACACTTCAGTAGCGGATGAGATTCTTGGCCAATCCCAGGCGCCCGCGATTGATTTGGCCGCACTGGATCAGGCACCAAGTCCTGGCGCGGCAGAACAGCGGGCGCTTGTCGAGCGGCGCTCTGCAGAAGGGACTCAAGTTAGCGATAATGTACTGGCTAGATTGATGCCTGTTGCCAAACGCATTTCCGACGCAGGGGATCGACTTGTGCTGGTAGACCTTCCGCTTCCTCGGTGGCACACGGACGCGGTTCCTGCCGCCAGCGACTATTCGCGTCGAAAGCAGGCGTATTTTGCGCCAGCGCTTCGCCTGCCAGGCATCTACTATCTGGACATGGAGGGGAGCGCGACTGATGAGGATTTCTATGATTCAGTACACCTCAGACCAAAGGCCTGCATCGAATTGGCGCATCGACTCGCTCGGACACTCGCTGGTTTGCCCGGTTCCAGCGAGACTGCCATGCGCCCGTTGAAACCAGGTCCGTCGCATAACTAACGTATGGAATCTTGAAACATTCTGCTGATCGCCTCCGCTCCACTGGAAATGATCTGGTTCCAGAGTCGGGTCGACACCACAGATTGGAAATTCCGGATGTTGTTATATTGATTCACGACTAGACGTGCGCTGAGTCGACAAGTTGAGAGCGAGTGTCAGACGAACATTTCCAAAGGAATAACAGTTGAAACCTTTTCAGCCCGACGGTTGTTTCCATCCTGTGGCAACAGGCCAAGGACTGCGGCGCTCCGCAGTTCGAGGCGTCGGGGTGAGCATTGTTGGCCAGGCGGGTAGCTTCGTTGTGATGGTCGGGTCTGTGGTCATCCTGGCGCGGCTGCTTACCCCGGCTGATTTCGGCATCGTGACCATGGTCACGACTTTTAGCCTTTTGTTTCGCAGCTTCGGTCTGAACGGATTCACGGAACTCATCATGCAGCGCGAGGAACTCACGCACTCTCTCGCAAGCAACCTCTTCTGGATTGAACTGGGCATAGGAACGGTTCTTACGCTCGGGTTTGCCGCCTCGGGTCATGTGTTGGCGGTTTTCTATCACAACTCGGCTGTGGCTCAAGTAACCGCGGGCATGTCGTTGACGATTGGGATTGGCTGCCTGGGTTGGATCCACATGGGCCTGTTGCAACGTGCCATGCTTTTCAGGACCACGGCAATCATCAATTTCGTTGGGCAACTACTCTTAGTGATTGTCTCGATCGTTTTGGCGCTGGCGGGCTGGCACTATTGGGCGCTGGTTTGGGGCGGCGTGACGCAGACGATAGTCGTGGCAGCGGGTGCCTGGTTGATGTGCCGATGGATACCAAGCCGACCGAGCCGCACCGCGGGCACCGGTTCAGGTTTGAAGTTCGCGATGAGCGTCTATTCGCATTTTGCTTTCAGTTACTCGACGCGCAACACGGACAACCTGCTTGTTGGCTGGCAGTTTGGCGCTCAGTCGCTTGGGTTTTATAAGAAGGCGTACGACTTGTTCGTTCTGCCAGAAACGCAATTGCTGGCTCCGATGTCCGCCGTGGTCGTGAGTACACTCAGCCGCGTCAGTGGGAACCGCGAGCAATTCCAACGTTACTTTTTGCGTGCCATATCGGTATTGGCGCTCGTCGGGATGGGAATCGGCGCGGATTTCGCACTGGTCGGAAAGGATCTCATTCGTTTTCTCCTGGGACCTGGTTGGGAGGAAGCGGGTCGAATTTTCGCCTTATTCGGGCCGGGAATCGGAGTAATGTTGCTTTACAACACGCACGGGTGGGTTCATCTTTCGATCGGCCGCCCCGAGAGATGGTTCCGCTGGGGCTTGATGGAGTTTGTGTGTACCGCAAGCCTGTTCTTGCTCGCTTTACACTGGGGCCCTTCCGGAATTGCATTAGCTTGGACGACCTCTTATTTCCTTCTGATGTTTCCTGGCTTCTGGTACGCCGGAAAGCCGATCGGACTTGGTATTGGGCCGGTATTCGCCGTCATCTGGAAATTTTTTGCAGCATCGGTTGTCGCGGGCTTTGGCACTGTCTTCATCATCAGAGCTATTCCGCATTTTGCGACGGCAGTCGGAACCCGGGACGCTTTCCTCCGGATGGCATCTGTCTCTTTGGTATTTTTCGCGATGTATTTCGGCGGAGTAATTGTGCTTCACCAGGGGCTCAAGCCCTTAAAAGAAACCGCTAACCTGCTCCGCGACCTCCTGCCGGAAAGCATGGTTAGGCGTATATTCCCAGCAGCTGTCGATACGGTGGCAGTGTCGTCACAAGGGGAACATTCGTGAGTCGATTGCGGATCTTGGTGTTAGCGCCCGATGCCAACCCAGAGTCTATCAGTGTTGCTCTGGTTTGCTATCGCCACGCTGAAGCCCTCGCTAAGCTCCATACTGTAACGTTGCTCGGTCGTTCGTGCAACGAAGAGGCCCTGCGTCGCGCGCAGGCACCTTTCCATGCTATTGAGGCGATCAGCATGCCCTGGCTGGATCGCATCTTCGCCTGGAGCTTACGCTGGATCTTCAGTAATAATTTTCACAGCCGCGCCCTGACGGCTTTTTGGTACCCATTTGCAATTGCTTTTGAGTGGTACGCTTGGCGACGCATGCGGACTCGGATACTCGCAGGGGAGTTCGACATTGTTTTGCGTCTCTCGCCAGTAATCTCGGTCCTACCAAGTGCCTTCCCGTTTTTTTTGCGGAACTGTTCCGTACCCTTCATAATCGGGCCGATCAATGGCGGGCTACCCTGGCCTCGGGGTTTCAGCCAGGCTGATAACCAAAAGGCATTTATAGACAACCTGAGGAATCTGTACCGGATTCTGCCTTTTGCTCGCTCTACCTATCGCAGGGCGGCCGCGATCATTGCAGGTTCGTCGCAAACTTATGCCGAGTTTTCCGCTCATCGCGAGAAGCTTTTTTTTGTCCCGGAGAACGGCCTCAGCTCTTCCCTTTGTTCCGGCGCCCCGCGCCGTCGTGAGCCAGACAGCAAACTCGAGTTGATTTTTGTCGGTGGTCTGGTTCCCTATAAGGCATGTGATCTCGCATTGCGTGCTGCTGCTCCTTTTTTGCGAAGCAATTTGGCTCATTTTACGGTGGTCGGCGATGGCCCGGAGCGGAACCGCTTTGAGCAGCTCACTAAGTCCCTTGGCATCGAAGAGGCTGTTTCATTCTGCGGAATGCTCAGTCATACCGAAGCCATGCAGCGGTTAAGGTCGGCGGACGTGCTCGTGTTTCCATCGGTGCGCGAATTTGGTGGGGGTGTGGTCTTCGAAGCTCTGGCGGTCGGTGCAGTACCTCTTGTCGCAGACTTCGGCGGACCAGGTGATATTGTTCATCCACGAGTTGGGCGCAAGGTGGCTCTTACCAATGAAAGCGATGTCGTGGCGCAGCTGGAGCGGGCATTGGGAGAGCTGGTAAATAACCGGAGCCTGCTTGATCGGTTGCGAGAGCAAGGCATGGCCTATGCACGGGAATGCCTAACCTGGGAGGCTAAGGCTCAGATCGTTACACGGATCTTGGAGTGGGTTTTGGCGCGAGGTCCGAAGCCAGATCTTCCACCGCCGAAGGCGTTGGCTGGCAACATTGAACCCTCCCGCCAACCGGCCGCCTCGCACGTCGGGGATGCGGTAGCCAGGTAGTCGAGCAATCCGGCAAAAGAACAGTCGGATCGCGTTAGTGTGCATTTCGAAGCACGAGGCCTAAAATAGAAGTTGTGTGTGAATGATCATGCAAACGAGTATCGTTGCCGAGAAGTCAGCTGCTCAGGAGGCTGAGGTTCAGAAGCAGCTCATACGCAACTCGTCGTTGGCGATCGAGATTGGCTTGCTCACTGGATGTCAGGATCGGCCTTATGCGTTCGGGTTGGCGATGGCGCTGGTCTCGAAAGGCGTCGGCGTGGATGTGATTGGTAGCGATGATATTGACAGCCCTGAGCTGCACATCACTCCTAATTTGCGATTCTTGAATTTCCGGGGCAATCAGCATGAAAGCAACAACTTTGCCGAGAAATTGTGGAAGTTGGCGGTTTACTACGCATGCCTGATGCGCTATGCGGCGCGTTCCAAGCCGCGGATCTTGCATATTCTATGGAACAACAAGATCGAGCTGTTTGACCGCACGTTATTAATGGCTTACTACAAGCTGTGCGGTAAGAAAATTGCGTTCACCGCTCACAACGTCAATCAAGCGCGGCGAGACGCCAAAGATTCGCTGCTCAATCGCATCACACTCAGAATTCAGTATCAACTCTGTGATCACATATTCGTTCACACCAAGAAAATGAAGGACGAACTTTGCCAAGAATTTGGCGTCGCCGAAAAAGCGGTCACCGTGATCCGCCATCCGATCAATGACGCTTTCCCGGACACTGACCTGACTCCGTCCGAAGCCAAACGACAACTCGGCCTCCAGGAAAACGAAAAGGCGGTTCTTTTTTTTGGCAGAATCAGGCCCTACAAGGGCATCGAACATCTCCTCGCCGCGTTTCAATTGCTCGCGGCCAATCACTCAGACTACCGGTTAATTATTGCCGGCGAGCCAAAAAAAGGCTCGGAAGAGTATCGGAACCAGATTGAGCAAACTGTGAAGACGGACTTCACGCCAGGCCAGATCATCATGAAGATCCAATTCATTCCTGATGAGGAAATGGAAGTCTACCTCAAAGCGGCGGATGTTCTGGTACTCCCCTACAAGGAAATCTTTCAGAGCGGCGTGCTTTTCCTGGCCTACAGCTTTGGCTTGCCCGTGGTTGCAACGGACGTGGGATCTTTCCGCGAGGAAATCGTGGAAGGCGGGACAGGGTTTCTCTGCCAGCCTGGTGATCCAGCGGAATTAGCCAAAGCCATCGAAACGTATTTTGCGAGCGATTTATACAAGAATCTGAAGGTCCGCCGGCAAGAGCTAAAGGATTACGCTGACGCCAACCATTCGTGGAATGCGGTAGCCGACTTGACCCGGAACGCCTATGCTGAAATGTTGGGGAGGGCTTCATCATGAAGCCGCTGGTGTCGATTCTGATTCCTGCGTACCACGCCAGGCCTGGATCTCGGACACGCTTCGTTCAGCCATCGGGCAAACGTGGGAGCGCAAAGAAATCATCGTCGTGGGCGACGGCTCGAAGGATCAAACGCTGCCGGTCGCGCGTCAGTTTGAATCGGAGCAGGTCAAGGTTGTGATGCAGAAAAATCAGGGCGCATCGGCGACTCGGAACAATGCGTTCGCAATGAGCAAGGGAGATTACGTTCAGTGGTTGGCCGCAGATGACCTAATGGGTCCGGAAAAGACTGCTTCACAGATGAAGGCCGCCGAGCAAAGCGGCAGCAGACGGACGCTGATTTCGGGTGCGTGGGCTCGCTTCATGCACCGTCCCTACCGTGCGAAATTCCGTCCGAGCCCGTTGTGGGAAGATCTTCTTCCCGCCGAATGGCTGACGAGCGAAACGCGCACAGGTAATGCTGCCGCGATTGAAGTGGACCGTGGTGCGGGCCTGGGATAAAACGCTGCTTCGTCTCGAGAATCGGAATCTTGCGGATAGCCTCGGAAGATGAGAACCGCGGCCGGGAACGGACGCAGGGCCTGTTGATATTGGTTCGTCGAGTTTTTGGAGAAACCTCATGATCGTCACGCGCACTCCACTTCGCATATCGTTTTTTGGCGGCGGGACCGACTATCCAGTCTGGTATCGCGAGCATGGCGGCGCGGTGCTGGCCACGACAATCGACAAATCTTGTTACATCACCACTCGGTGGCTGCCTCCTTTTTTCGAGTACCACAGCCGCATTTCGTATTCGAAAGTTGAGAATGTCAGCAGCAATAGCCAGATTGAGCATCCGTCGGTGCGCGCTTGCCTGGAACACATGGGCATCACCGATGGGGTGGAAGTTCATCACGTGGCCGACCTGCCCGCGCGAACGGGTTTAGGTACCAGCTCGGCTTTTACCGTAGGCTTTCTTCTGGGTCTCTATGCTCTGAAGAACCAGATGAGAGACAAGCAAGCGCTTACAACCGAAGCGATACACGTGGAGCGCGATTTGCTGCAGGAGGCAGTGGGTGCGCAAGATCAGGCGAGCTGCGCATACGGGGGATTCAATCGCATCAATTTTCATACCAACGACGCGATCGAAGTGAATCGGATTCTCGCCGCACCAAGCAGGTTGGCGCACCTCGAGCAGCACTTAGCGCTTTATTTCACCGGATTTGCGCGGACGGCCTCCGAAATTGCCAATGCGCAGCTCAAAGCAACGCCCGAATCGACAGAAAGAACTGGGGGAAATGCTTCAAATGGTTGGCGAGGCCGAAGACATCGTCACAAACCCGAACCGCTCGCTGGACGAATTTGGCAAGCTATTACATCAAGGATGGCAGCTGAAGAGATCGCTGACGGAACAGATCTCGAACTCCAGTATTGACGAAATCTACGAAGCTGGGCGCAGCGCCGGCGCGCTGGGAGGAAAACTCCTGGGTGCCGGCGGCGGTGGTTTTATGCTCTTTTACGTGCCGCCCGAGCGCAAACAGGCAGTAAGGATGCGCTTGAAGAATCTTCTATGCATTCCCTTCGCATTTTCCAGTAGAGGCAGCGACGTCGCCGTGTACGAGCCGGAAATGGCTTACGACAAATCGCTGGCCAGCGACCGGAGCGAGATCTATGCCCAGCGTGGCTGATGCGATCGTCCTCTGTGGAGGAGCGGGGACTCGCCTGAGAAGCGTGACGGGGGATGCTCCGAAGTCACTGGCGACTATCGGCGACCGGCCATTTCTCGACATACTGATCAACCAGTTGCGTCGCCACGGATTCGAACATGTCATCTTGGCCGTTGGCTACCAGAGGGATTTGATTCGATCTCACTTTGATAATCGTGCGCACGATATATCTTTGGAATATTCGGTTGAGTCAACACCACTGGGAACTGGTGGTGCATTGCGCAACGCCGTAGATTTCGTCAAGTCAGAAGCTGTGCTGATAATGAACGGCGACAGCTATACCGACGCCGACTTATCGCGATTTGTCGCTAGCCACCGTGAATTGCGGGCCGACCTCTCAGTGCTCGTGGTCCCAAACGATGGTCGCGTGGACTGCGGCCTCGTCTCCGTAAATCCGGACGGCAAAGTGTTGGGATTCAAGGAAAAGCAGTCCGCAACTGGAATGCAGTACGTGAACGCCGGAATCTATGTGCTGGCCAAGAAACTCCTGTACGAGATGCCGCCCAACCAACGCGTCTCGCTTGAAGAAGAGCTATTTCCGCGATTGCTGGCCGAAGGAAAGAATATCCGGGCATTCCATCATTCGGGCGACTGCATCGACATCGGAACTCCCGAGCGGTATCTTCAAGCACAAAAGACTCTCGCGAATGTCGAGCCGGGTGGAGTTCTATCGGCGCATAAAGGTCAGCAGGCATGAAGATAATGATTACGGGGGCCGCGGGTTTTATCGGCGGATTTCTCGCTAAGCATTGCACAGCCACTGGTTCGCAGGTGTTAGGGATCGATATTGTCGAACCACCGGATGGGCTGGCCACGGGAGAATTCGAACTTTGCGATGTCCGGAATTCCGCGCGCCTGTCCGACTTAATATCGAAGTTCCGGCCGCAGCGCATCTTTCATTTGGCGGCGCAGAGCCAGCCAGTCGTTTCATTAAAGCGGCCGCTGGAGACAATCGACACGAACGTGGGTGGGACCGTCAGCCTCTTCGAATCGCTTCGCACCACGAGAGTCATGCCGGTGGTCCTCGTGGCTTGCTCGAGCGCTGAATACGGTCCTCGTCGCTGACTGCGATTCACCCGTTCAAGAGGACCACCCGCTAAACCCTCTGCATCCTTATGGAGTCAGCAAAGTCGCCCAGGATTTGCTGGCCGCGCAGTATTTTGCGAACTATGCGATCCCAACAATAAGAATTCGGATTTTCAAAACGACAGGACCTGGAAAACTGGATGAGGTGTGCTCCGATCTCACCAAGCGAGCAGTCGAGATCGAACTGGGAATTCGACCCCCGTCGATGCCAGTTGGCAATCTTACGAACCGCCGTTCGATTGTTGATGTCCGAGATCTGGTTCAGGCACTCTGGTCTCAGTGGAACACTGCGAGTTGGCGAGGTGTACAACCTCGGTGGCGATGACGTCTACTCAGTGCAGGAAGTGATTGAAGCGATTCGGGTCCAAGTGACCGTTCCTTTCAAGGTCGAGCAACGGCCCGAGTTAATGCGCTCCTGCGATGAGCCAGTCACCGCTGGCGACAACACGAAGTTCCGGACTTGCTGCTCGTGGGAACCTCAGATTCGCCTGGCGATTACCTTACGAGACATGCTGGATTGGTGGAGAATTCAGCTGGTAGGCGCCGTGTCGCCCGGATCGCGGCAAGAAGTGGCGCGCATTCACCATCTTGGTAGTTAAGCAAAGGCATCACCACAATCACGAGAAGCGCATAAGTCCAGAACAACAATGACCACACAAGTGAATGTGAAGGTTCTCACCGATCTGGTACGAGATCGGATCCAAGGAAGTATCAAAGTAAAACAAGCTTTGCTTTCTGATGCCGCTTTTCACGTCACTGTGGTTCAGGCCGCGATGCAAATCGTGAAATCGCTGCGCGCCGGCGGAAAAGTCATTTTCTGCGGCAATGGCGGCAGCGCGGCCGATGCTCAGCACCTCGCCGCCGAATTCACAGGACGCTACCTGAAAGAACGCCGGGCTCTGCCCGCACTCGCGCTCCACGCGAACACTTCTTCCCTCACCGCCATCGGGAACGATTATGGCTTTGATCTTGTCTTTGCCCGTCAACTGGAAGCGCTGGGAAAAGAAGGAGATGTCCTGCTCGGTATTTCCACCAGCGGAAATTCGCGCAATGTGCTGCGGGCCATGGAAGTCGCAAGAGCGAAATCGATCTACACAATCGCTCTTACCGGCTCCGGCGGCAAAATGAAAGACTTGGCGGACTGCGCCATTTGCATTCCTTCCGAAGAAACGCCGCGAATCCAAGAGTGTCATATCCTGACGGGCCATATCATCTGCGAGATCGCAGAGGAAATGTTGCTGGATCCGTCTGAGAGTTAGATCCTCTTCAGCGATTTCACCCGAGCATCGTAATTGTAGGTTCGAGCGGCTGGATGGGAGCCAGACTCTAACTTGTTGCGAATTCTCTTTCGTGAAATAAATGACGCCGCCAAAGGACCCGCGATCTTCATCGACCGCGACGGCGTAATCAATTCCAGGCGTCCCGGCGACTACGTTTTGGACTGGTCACAGTTCGTTTTTACGCCCGGCATCCGTGAAGCGTTGCAGCAGCTGTCCACACTCGGGCTGCCTATGATTGTCATTTCGAATCAAGCTGCAGTGGGGAAGGGTCTACTCGATCCGGCCGGCCTGGAACAGCTCACCGCACGGATGAATGAAGCACTGCTTGCGGATGGCACGTCTCTCGCGGCTACCTACTACTGCACGCACAGGATTGAAGACCATTGCCCATGCAGAAAGCCGAAGCCAGCGCTTCTACTCAGCGCCGCCGCTGATTTCAATATTGATCTGAGCCGCTCTATTTTTATTGGAGACTCTGACACGGACGTCCAAGCCGCTCGGGCCGCACAATGTGCCTCGGTGCTGTACGGCTCAGATGTTACTCTACACCCGACGTCTCCGTCAGACCTTCCCGTCGCGCGGAGGGCTACGGACCTTTACCCCGTGGTCGCAAAGTACGTACAAGCCACAGAACATGCGTAGTCAGACAGTGCCCAGCCCCCGGTAAACAGGATACCAGCTCCCGCTACTCAACGGTCGCCGTTACGTTCGTTGGCGGATTGGGCGGTGGCGGATCACCAACGCCACTACCATCAGCCATGTACACGCGCTCGTCAAATTGGCGCACATCGGGAAATTTCATCGTGCCGGTGCAGGATACCCCGGGATTCGATGCGAGAGCATACTTGACAGTCGTGGAACTTGAGCCAGTCATCAGGATTTCACTATTCGCATTGAATGCAGCCCCGCTTATGCAGGCTGAATTCACACCGCTCAACTGGAAAGCACCCATTAAGTGCGTCATGTTCGGCAGTCCGCTGATCGTCAGCGTCTCAGTGCCATTCGAATAGCTTGAACTGGTGATTGTGTAGGAATTCTGGTAGGTCGTATCCACGGGCAGATTCTGCCATGCTACGGACGCTGGAACGCTGTAGGCATAGCCATTCACGTAAGGCCCGCCGCTCACATCAGGTCCTGCCGTCGGAAATGGCTGCGTTTGGGTTGCCGAGCAGCTTGTCGGAAACGCGGTCCATGTGGTGCAGACCTTCCACCAGCTCAGCCCCGTGCCGCCGCTCGGATGTGCCGAGCAGCTGGTTGATGTATAGCCAGCCAAGAAAAACGAACATGGTAGACTATTATTTGAAGGCAAAGGATTCTGAAGGGAATTAATTAGGCCGGACAAGATCGATGGCACTTCGCTCGACACGAAGCGTACGCCGGAATTGGCCGGCGTATCCGATGATTGCTGGACGACGCTCACGTTTCCCCAGCGCATGAGAGTACTCGACACAAGAGGGTCTGACGAATCCAGTCCGAAGATAATGTTGGTGCCAACCTGAGTACCCAGATAGGAAGTACACAGGCCGGAAGTTCCAAAAGCGTTGCCAACGATGTTCATAAACCGCTGGTACCCACCAATAATCATTGCTCTTGGGTTGGTGGTGCCAGTCCATGTCGTATAGGGCCCATCGGAGCATGGATTGAAATTGCGGAAATAGGTGTCCAGGTCATGTGTTCCCCAAGTATCATCCTCCGATGACTCCGACATGTCTCCGCCCTCTATCAGATTGAAACTGTTGTAGCCGTGGTGATCGTAAGGGCCGTTGAGGGTGTAGAGCGTGAATCCATCGCGCATGTAGTTGTAACCGAAGACAACTCCTGTATCCCCGCCGTCCGATTCCCAGTTCGGCCCGTAAGTGAGAATGTTGTTTAGAATCAGGAGGTCCGAACTCGTATCCGTGTGGAAGGCCGGAGGATAATTCCCGTCGATCGCAGCATCGGCGACGACGTAATTATTCAGCAACAAGCCGTTTTCATTGCCACCGTTTACACCAATTGCAGTCGTTACCGGACTACCGAGGAACCGGACGCCCTTTATCCATGACGCATAGGTGTTCTGCATCTGGACGCTCCAGTTTTGAGAATTGGTAGGGACATTGTGGATCGTCATGTCTTCGATGCCGACACCAACTCCATCGTAGTTGGGGCTGTTCCATGACAGGACTGGAGTCCGCGCATAGGCCCAGTTTGGCATGTAGAGACCATGATTCAGCCCGATCGTGTAAGGACCGCTGCCGCTAACTGAAGTCACAACAAAATTCTGTTGTTGCGAAGCGTTGTTACCACCGCCCGAAGGCTCGGTCATGCAGGTGGTTTGGAAGCTGCACACGAACAGTCCGCCATTGTCCGCGGAAGTGCCGGTGCAAGGACTCCCGCTGAATCCAGTGTCGCACTGGATCAGCCTAACGATGTCGCCTACGGCAGGAGCAGAGCCGCTGCACGTGACCGATGTCGACCCGGCCGCATAATTTGACCCAGAAGTAAGCGTGCATGACCCGCCATTGCTCGCCGCACCCATCCAGATGATTCCCGAACCCGACATTGAAAGCGTTGTAGACTGCGGCCCACTGCCGCGAAGAGTGCATTCCTGCCCGTAGGCGATGACTGTTCCTTGGATGAGAAATGTTCCCGGACCAAGCAATACATAGTGCCCGTTAGTGCAATTGCTGATTGCCGTGTTGATGTTGTTCAGGTCTGTTGCGGCATTCCCCGATGGATTGACAGTTGAACCGGATTGCGTGCGAGTTGGCGGGGTCCACGGATTTGGTGTCGTTTCTCCGTCCGGCAGGGTTGCCGGAAGTCCGGCATGAGTCCAGTCGATTGCACGGCTGGGCGAGAGGACGTTAGACCATGCTTGTCCGAAACAGGGGGAGGAGAGCAAAAAGAAAACGAGTAAGAATCTTGTCACTGTATAGGCTCCACGCTGAGGCGAGCACATCACACCGAACCACTTTTTGATCACCGGGCGGCCGGTTTGCGCATGGGCCGCAGACGGCATCAGCAAGGGCGACGAAATCCATATGGGAAGTGATCGAGCTCGTTTCATTGTCAAGACAACTCCTTAGGGTTCCAAGAACCAAGACTCCAGTCAATAGTGCAATCGAGACCTACAACCTACTAGCATCGGCACGACCTTCCGGATCCTCTAGAGAATCTCGACATTCGTGCCGGCACAGGAAACCGTGCTTAAGTAGTCTATCCGTATGCAATTTCAAGGTGATGTCCCCACTTCCCTTCACCACGCTTGAGTGTAGCCCTTGGGTGGCGTAGATCCTACTGGCCTAGAGGCCAGATTGTGAGCAGGACCCGTACCTGTACCTGGTGTGTCCACGTAAGAGTTGGTCTAACGCGGACGTCGTTCGCCCGAACAAGAACCGCATTTTCATAGTCATGTGCTATATTCTTGCGACGAAAACGAACCGGGTTCAATTGTTCCGAGGGTCACAATTTGAATAGTAGTATGTCTGATGACGCGCCAGAAACGGTGTGAATCCAGAATGCTTGAATGGATTCGTTGTTTGACGAGAGGCTTTATCTGATGGCACGCCCATGGCATCCTCGTGATTTCGACTCATTGTATGAGCGCTTCGTCTGCCGGGATGAAATGGAATTTGGCGGGCGCGCGTTTCTATCTACGATACCGCTCACGCTACAAAGAATGCATTCAGCGATTTGCTTCGCTGGCTCCACCTCATCCTATTGATGTCCTAGATGTAGGTGGAGGGCAGCTGGCGCTTATGTGCACCAAATTGTGGAAGGACCACGGCGTTGTGGCGGACCTTCCTGGACCGCATCTGTCATACATGGCGGAGCATGGTGTGGAGGCAATTCACTGGAATTTATGCAAATCCGATCCGCCATTTGACGCCAAATTCGACTTCGTCTTTTTTTCCGAAGTCATCGAGCACCTACCGATTCCGGGCTATATCGTACTGGAACGTCTTCTCAAGGTTTTGCGGCCTGGAGGCGTTATCATCTGTACTACACCAAATCTCTACCGCCTCCGAAACGTGATCTATATGGCGCTGGGGCGGCCGATCTTTGATTATTTTCGATACCCAGATGACGAAACCGCTCTCGGTCATGTGCTTGAATACAGTCGAGATCATCTAGATTGGCAGTTTAGGAAGGTCGGATTCACGCAGTGCCGCGTGGAGTATTCTCAGATGCACCATTTACCGACGAACCCGCTCTTTCGACCGCTCGCTTGGTTGGGCTATCCGCTACATATCGTTCCCCGCTGGCGCGATAATTTAGTCGCAACCGCTTACGCGCCGACCGACAGCAAGTAAGCGGGTGCGAATCGTTTTTAGCACAGACCCTACGCTTGCCCTCAACCTATGAAGGTATTGGTTGACCAGTGCGAAATCGCTAGCGATAAAAAGACGATCCCTCAGCCCATCAACACGTAAACTTTACTCGGAGATAATCACATGTACATCGTGGATCGGACATTGACGTTTGTTCGCGGCTTTCTTATGAGCTACGGCCCCTCGGGCATCAAGAAGCGGTTGTGGGACAAGGATTTTTCCAGCGGCAAATGGGATTTCATCGACAACACTTCTGGCGACTGTGTCTATGCTCACCTCGAGAAGTACGCCCAAGGTGGCGATCTCCTGGACCTCGGTTGCGGCCCGGGCAACACCGCGAATGAGCTGTCCGCCGACGCATACCGCACCTACATTGGGGTGGACATTTCCGAGGCAGCCCTGGCCAAGGCCATGAAGCGAACAGCGGAAAACGGCCGCTCGGAAAAGAACAGTTTTGTCTGTTCGGATTTCCTCGGCTATAAGCCCACCAAGGAATTTGACATAATCTTGTTTCGCGAGTCCATGTACCATATTCCGTACGGTCAAGTTCTGGAGATACTCGAAAAATATTCGAAATCTCTCAAGAAAGGCGGGGTCTTTGTCGTAAGACTCTTTGCCGGAGATCATCGCCCTGGGAAAATCAAACATCGCGTGATACGGAAACTGGACCTGATCAAACGCGAATTCGACATCGTGGAATCGCGTGAATATGACACCCCGGCTCTACCAACTGTGTTGGTCTTTCGTCCTCGAGGCGGGAAGTGATTGATGCGATCGCTTGCCAAGACCGCCGTTTGGTTTCAAGTCCACCGAGCTTCAACGCATTTCATAAAAATCGCTCAAAAGTGCACACTTCTTCAGGACCGATAATGTACTGTTGGACCGCAGGCAAAAGGAACTCAAGGTGAAGATCAGTATCTTCGGAATGGGCTACGTCGGTACGGTGTCTGCGGGGTGCCTCGCCCAGGACGGTCACGAGGTCATTGGTGTGGATCCCGTCCGCACGAAGGTCGACCTGATAAACGCCGGCCAGTCTCCCATCATCGAGGCCGATATCAGCGAAATCATCGCTGCTGCGGTCAAATCCGGCCGACTCCGCGCTACGGACAATCAAGACGAAGCGATCTTGCAAACAGAACTGTCGTTCGTCTGCGTCGGAACCCCCAGCCAAGCCAACGGCAACCTGGACCTGACCTACATCCGGCGAGTCTGTGAATTGATCGGCAAGGCGCTCAAGAATAAATCAGCCCGTCACACCATCGTTATCCGCAGCACAATCCTGCCCGGCACAATGCATCAGATCGTGATTCCCACGCTAGAGGAATACTCTGGAAAGAAAGCAGGAGTCGACTTCGGTGTCTGCAATAATCCTGAGTTTCTGCGTGAAGGCTCGGCGGTAAAAGACTTCAACGCTCCGCCCAAGACGGTGATTGGAGAGGTGGATCGCGCCAGCGGCGATACGCTCGCCGCACTGTATTCGAAACTCGATGCGCCCTTTATTCGAACCGATTTGGAAACCGCCGAAATGGTGAAGTATGTCGATAACAGCTGGCACGCGCTTAAAATCGGCTTCGCGAATGAGATTGGGAATCTTTGCAAGGCATTTTCCATTGATGCGCACGAAGTCATGAAGATTTTTTGTCAAGACAAGAAACTCAACATCTCCCCCGCATATCTCACTCCCGGCTTTGCGTTTGGTGGTTCGTGCCTGCCCAAGGATTTGCGAGCTTTGGCGTACAAGGCGAAAACGCACGATCTGGCGTTGCCGATCATGAATGCGATTTTGCCCAGCAACGAAATGCAGGTCGCGAAAGGTCTGCAGCTGATAACCGAGAAGAAACAAAGGCGGATCGGAGTCTTGGGCTTCAGTTTCAAGGCGGGAACGGACGATCTGCGAGAGAGTCCCATGATCGAGGTCATCGAACGGCTAATCGGTAAAGGCTATGACCTGCGAATTTTTGATAGGAACGTGAATATGGCGAGCCTGGTTGGCGCCAATCGGGATTTCATCCTCAACCGAATCCCACACATATCCCGCCTAATGGTCAGCAGTATTGATGCGATTTTGGATCACGCCGAAACGGTCGTCATCGGGAACAAAGATCCGGAGTTTGAGACCGTCCTCGGCAGATTGCACGACGGCCAACATCTAGTGGATTTCGTTCGAATTACAAATCGCAGGAGTGATAATGGCAAGTATGACGGTATCTGCTGGTAAGAAACCTGGCGTGGGGGAAGGAGATAGCATTTCGAAAGACAAGATTATGGAATCGATTGGCCGGCTCTCGGGCTGGCTGGAGAACAATGACTATCGCGGCTACGATACGTTCGACGGTCTAAGTTCAAAATTTCTTCGGCCCCTAACCTTTGAAACGAAGTTTTTGCGCACTGTGCTGCAACAGGGGGTTCGCCGGTTTCCCTTGAACGTTCGGCCGTTGCTAGGGATTCCCAAGAGTCGTTCGACCAAGGGAATGGGCTATCTCGCCAAAGGCTTCATGCGTCTCGAGCAGGCTACGGGTGATAAATCGTGGGGGGCCAAAGCCGAATCTGCGTTGCAATGGCTGGTTAAGAACGAATCTACGGGCTACTCAGGAGCTTGCTGGGGCAACCATTTCGACTATCAATCGAGGGGGTTTTATCTTCCCAAAGGCGTGCCCACGATCGTGTGGACTTCGCTCATCGGCCACGCGTTTCTGGACGCTTACGATCATTTTAAGCGGGAGAACTACCTGCAAGTGGCGGTCAGCGCCTGCGAACATATTTCGCGTGATCTGGATACATACTCCGAAGGCGATTCCGTTTGCATTAGTTACATACCTACCGGAAGCAACTACATCCACAATGCCAATACGTTAGGTGCGAGCCTGCTGGCCCGCACTTCTTCTTATGCGCGGAACGAATCCTATCTATCCCTGGCGCACAAAGCGATCCAATACACAGCGAATCATCAACGAGCAAATGGGTCCTGGTATTATGGCGAGGCGCCTAACGTTCAGTGGGTTGACAATTTCCACACCGCCTACGTGCTGGATTGCTTCAAGTACTACATCTCAGCGACCGGCGATGATCGGTTTCAAGAAAAGCTCGACAAGGGATACCAGTATTGGAAAAGCACTTTTTTTCTGCCGGACGGGACTCCGCGCTATTATGACCGCAAGACACTACCGATCGACATTCAGTGCTCGTCTCAGGCGATCGACACGCTTGTTTTCTTCCATGATCGAGATCCGGGAAACCTGTCACTCGCGCTAAATGTCGCGAAATGGACCATCGATAACATGCAGGACCGCACCGGTTATTTCTACTATCGTCGCTATTCGCCGCGACTCGTCAACAAGACCCCGACGCTGCACTGGGGGCAGGCCACCATGTTCTGCGCACTTGCTGGCCTGTACAAGCTGCTCTAAGGCAGAGCCACCGTCATCGTGAAGAGAAAAATCCTCATCATCGTAGAGAACATTCCTGTTCCGTTCGATACTCGTGTGTGGATGGAAGCTACGTCCCTGCAGAAGAACGGTTACGAAGTTTCCGTGCTGTGTCCGAAGGGCAAGGGCGCCGAGCGGACATATGAGGTGCTGGAGGGGGTCCACATCTTCCGGCACCCCATGCCCAGAGAAGGAAATGGTCCCGTCGGGTACGTGTATGAATACAGCTCCGCGCTGTGTTGGGAGTTTCTGTACACGTTGTGGATCTATCTGCGTCGCGGATTTCAGGTCATACAGGGCTGCAATCCTCCTGATGACATTTTTCTGGTTGCCCTACCGTTTAAACTCCTTGGGGTTAAGTACATTTTCGACCATCACGATGCCAGCCCCGAGCTGTACCTTTCGAAATACGAAAACAAAGGAGCGCTTTATAAAATACAGGTGTGGCTTGAAAAGATGACGTATCGGTTCAGCGACGTCGTCATGGCCACGAATAGCAGCTATAAAGATCTCGCCACCACTCGAGGTGGCAAAGCTCCAGAAGATGTGTTCATTGTCCGCAATGGGCCGGATCTTGAGACTTTCAAAGCTGTTTCCCCAATCCCCGCTCTGAAATACGGCAAGCCCTATCTGGTCGGTTACGTGGGAAACATGAGTGACCAGGAGGGATTGGATATCCTTCTGGATGTTGCGCAGCACATCAAGAGCGTGGGACGACGCGACATCCATTTCACGTGTGTAGGCGGAGGCCCTGGATTGCCGAGCCTCCAGCAGATGGTCAAGGACAAGAATCTCGAGGACATCGTCAATTTCACAGGAAGAGTTCCCTTTCAATATCTGCTTGACGTTTTATCAACCGCTGACATTTGCGTGAATCCCGACAAGCCGTGCGAGATGAACAATATTTCCACCATGATCAAAATCATGGAATACATGGCTCTGGCAAAGCCCATCGTGCAATTCGATCTGAAGGAGGGCAGATTCAGCGCCGGCGACGCATCTCTT
This sequence comes from uncultured Acidobacteriota bacterium, assembly GCA_963786205.1. Taxonomy (GTDB): domain Bacteria; phylum Acidobacteriota; class Terriglobia; order Acidiferrales; family UBA7541; genus Palsa-295. The sequence continues at coordinate 33,962 of CAWAYG010000003.1, read as the reverse complement.
TATAGTGACACCGGAAATCGGGTTGCTGATTTCGCGAAGAATATACTCTGGTTGATCGATCGATCCGATGAACGGAAGAGGATGGGCGAATTCGGCCGAAGAAGAGTTGAGGAAGCCCTCGCTTGGAAATATTCGGTCCAGGGTTTGCTGGCCGCCTATGAGCGGGCTTTCAGCAAATTGGCGCGTTAATCGTGCTGCGACTCGCGCACCGATTTGCGGCCTTCTGTGTTCGCGCGCGGAAGCCGGCGAATCGTTCGGGCATCGGCAGGACACCAGATTTGGGCGTTTTGTGGCGATTCGGTCTCGTCTGAATTTGGCAATTGTGGTGACCGATTGCGACAACTGTTTTCCCGTGGATGCGGCCTGCGCGAGGCAGATTATCGGCTACCGGAATAGCCGTGATTCAGCCGCTCCTAACCCCTTTATTATCAATAGTTAGCACATGAAGTAGCTCGGGAATCTTTGGACTGCAATCAGGGCACTGGCAAAAGGATTGCACGTAAGGTGGATGTGCGAGTACGTCAAAACGCTATAACCTGTCCGGCGGGCGGGGCAAATTCAGCTGACGAAGTGCGTCCCATCCCGTCAGTCCGAGACTCCCGCTCGGGTGTTTTCTTCGGTTCCGGCTCGAAAGGCATACTCACGTTGCAATCTCGGGTAAAGGGTGTGGATATCAGCATTGTCAATCCACTCTCGGATGAACGCTGGGACGAACTCGTAGCTCGGCACCCAAAAGCATCGGCATTTCATCAACGGAGCTGGCTAGAGGCACTGGCGCGCACATACGGATATGAGCCGGTGGTCTTCACAACATCATCCCCGACCGCCGAGCTCGAGAATGGGCTGGTGTTCTGCCGCATCAAAAGCTGGCTCACTGGAAGCCGCCTGGTATCGCTGCCTTTTTCAGATCACTGCGAGCCGATTTGCGACTCAGCGGAAGAGATGAATGCACTGATTTGTGGCTCGCAAGCAGCCTTTGACTTCAAGCACGGCGAATACCTAGAGGTTCGTCCCACCAGCGAAGATTTTGGCCGGTCGGGTGCCGGGATGGGTTTCCATCCGGCGACGCGATACTTTCTGCACCTGATTGATCTGCGCCCGGAGGTCGATGATCTATTTCGAGGTCTCGATAAAGATTCTGTTCAGCGCCGGATCAAGCGGGCGGAGCGGGCCGGCCTGGTTGAAAGATGCGGGTCCTCAGGCGAGCTCTTGCGACATTTCTACGGTTTGTTTGCGCTGACTCGCAATCGGCATCACCTTCCTCCACCCCCCTATACCTGGTTTCAGAACCTGCTTCATTGCCAAGGCAAGGCGCTCGAGATCCGCGTGGCATATCTCGATGAAGTCCCGATCGCTGCGATTCTTACTTTGGGGTTCAGAAAGACCCGCTACTTCAAATATGGATGTTCCGACGCGCGATTCCACAAGTTTGCAGCAACGCCGTGGCTGCTGTGGAGAGCCATCGTCGCTGCGAAATCGAACGGCGCTCTCGAATTTGACCTGGGACGAACGCAGATGGATAACGCGGGACTGCTGGCGTTCAAGAGCCACTGGGTGTCGCGCCACAAAGAATTGACCTATTGGAAGTTTCCCGGTATCCCATCTCGTGACATGGCCGACGGCCGGATGCTGCAAATGGCGAAACGCGTCTTCTCCCACATGCCGCAAAGACTGCTCGTCGCGACGGGAAGGCTCGTTTACCGCCACATCGGGTAGAGAACCGCGCCGCGATTATTTCGAGAGCATAACGGGGACTGGAAGGGAACAGTTGCAAAGGTAGTTTTCTCGCGGCAGAACAATGGACCTAACCCGAACCTTGAATCACATGCTGGCTGACTATTATCGCGTCCACGAAGATGGGCTTGGCCGCATCTGCGCGGAGGAGCCATCGGGACAGGTGGGATTCTTTCGCTTCGGTCCGACAACGACTTGCTACGGACAATCTGCGTCAGGCGTCTCGACCAGCGTCGAGAATCCCTCGCTCCACGACGCCTTAAAAACCGCACGCCTGAAGGATTCCGAGGTTCATCTACCGTTTGATCCCGGCCAGATCGTCGATAACCTTCGCCGAGAACGCTATGTAAATCACACGGGCGCGAAACAAGATCGGATTATCGATCACCCCCTGGTTCGCAAGGCCTACTACGCCGTTCGTGATCTGCTACCCGTGTCCATTCGCAAGCACCTGCAGAAAGTCTACCTTGGCGGCTGGCGAAAACTGCAATTCCCAAATTGGCCGGTGGACTTCACGGTAGACACCATCCACGAGGAGGTACTTCGCCTGGCGATGAAGGCTGGTGGCGTGCGACGCGTTCCGTTCATCTGGTTCTGGCCGCAGGGTGCGCCGAGTTGCTTGATCATGACGCATGATGTGGAAACCGCGGCAGGACGGGACTTCACACCCGACTTAATCAATCTGGATCATTCGTACGGAATCAAGTCCTCTTTCCAGGTGATCCCCGAAAAACGATACGAAGTTCCAGATGAATATGTGCAGCACATGCGCAGCCGCGGCTTCGAGTTCAACGTGCACGATCTAAATCATGACGGGCAACTATACCAAGAGCGCGGATTGTTCCTCGAGCGCGCCCGGAAGATTAATGACTACATCAAGAAATTCGGCGCGAAGGGATTTCGTGCAGGAGTCATGTATCGCAATCTCGATTGGTACGACGCGTATGAGTTTTCCTACGATATGTCCATGCCGAACGTAGCGCATCTGGAACCGCAGCGCGGCGGCTGCTGTACGGTTTTCCCGTACTTTGTCGGCAAGATACTGGAGATTCCTCTGACCACCTGCCAGGACTATTCGCTGTTCCAGATATTGAATGACTATTCGATTGATCTCTGGAAACAGCAGATAGCTCTAATTCGGAAAAGAAACGGACTTATCAGCTTCATTGCGCACCCCGATTACCTGATGAACTCTCAGGCGAGGAAAGTTTACGAGTCGCTGCTTGCCTATCTGCGACAAATTGTTGAACACGACAAGCTATGGATGGCATTGCCGGGAGAAGTCGACCAATGGTGGAGGGCTCGAAGCCAGATGAAACTGGTCCCGGCTGGCGACGGTTGGAAGATTGAGGGACCCGACTGTGATCGAGCGCGTATCGCTTACGCGACCCTGGATGGAGATGGGATCAAATATTCGGTAGAGAATGGCTTGTAAGGATCGCTGCATCCATTCACGACCGATCAATAAGCACTTAGAGGCGAAATGCTTAAGGTCCTGGCATGATCGATCCGCGTGAGATTCGAGCAATCTTGAGAGACCCGTTGTGACCACGGAGACATTGCAAGTCACTTTGAATCGGCATGCGCGTGCGCACACTGCGTTCGTCGGCCTGGTGATCCTGTCCGTCATCATTTTCTGGCGAACGTTTCACGCCTTGGTGCTCTTTTCCTTAGACCATGAATCTTCTTCACACATTCTGCTGATTCCCGTGGTGAGTATCTATCTGCTGTGGACCGAGCGATCGCGCATCTTCCAGGTTGTTCGACCTTCTCCCGTTTCAGGCACGACGCTCGTTCTGGCAGCAATCGCTCTGTATCTATTCACGGCCAGCCACTGGTCCGCTCAGGATCCGGAACAATTTCTGCCCGGCGCAACGCTCGCCATTGTTCTGCTGTGGCTCGGCGGATTCTTGTTGTGCTACGGCGTCACAGCTTGGCGCCGGGCCTCTTTTTCGCTGTTATTTCTATTGCTCATGGTGCCGCTGCCCCTAGCGCTTCTAGACCGCAGTATTTATTTGCTGCAGCAAGGGTCGACCGAAATCGCCTATTTGCTTTTCAAGGCCCTCGGTGTTCCGGTGCTGCGCCAGGGATTCCTCTTGACCGTACCCGGCGTAACCATTGAAGTAGCGCAAGAATGTAGCGGCATCCGTTCGAGCGTCGCACTGTTCATTACGTGCCTGCTCGCAGCGCATCTGTTTCTGCGAACAAAGTGGCGGATGCTCGTTTTCGTGCTGCTCGCTTTTCCTTTGGCAATCGTCAAGAATGGCATCCGCATAGCGACGCTGACGTTGCTCAGCGTTTATGTGGACCCCGGTTTTTTGACCGGGCGTCTCCACCATGAAGGAGGATTCGTTTTCTTTCTGTTGGCGCTCGCAATTCTTTTCCCCGTTTTGTTGCTCCTGCAAAAATCAGAAGCTCACACTAAACCCACTGGCTTGATTCCGCAAAAGACGGAAAGTCGGTTCGCGGGCGAATTATGAATCGTAGACGGAAAAGAACTATGCACGAGGTCAGAGCGGCTCAAGCACAACTGGCCGGTACTGCGAGGTTGGGATGACGGTTTGCGACGTGCTGATCCTAGGCGCAGGGCCGTACGGACTGGCAGCCGGGGCCCACTTGCGGGCCATTCAAGGTCTTGACGTTCGCGTGTTCGGCGAGCCGATGGAATTTTGGAAGTCGCACATGCCCGAAGGTATGCTCCTTCGTTCACCGTGGGCGGCATCGCATATCTCAGATCCTGCAACAGCGCTCACGATGGATGCGTTTGACCATGAGCTCGGTGTTCGAATCCCGACGCCGATTCCGCTCGATCGATTTGTTGAGTACGGGCTTTGGTTTCAGCGCCAGGCGGTCCCGGAAATCGATCGCCGCAGAATCACTCGTATCGAGAGAGCGTCCCAAGGCTTCCGCGTGACGCTCGCTGACGGCGAGCAATTGCAGTCACAGCGAGTCGTGGTCGCCGCAGGGATTGGGTCGTTTGCCCGCCGGCCACAGCCGTTCGAAGGCCTGCCACCAGAACTCGTCACACACGTCTCCGATCAAAGAGACGTACGCCGTTTCGTCGGAAAACGCGTTGCAATTATCGGAGCCGGTCAGAGTGCCCTCGAGTCAGCCGCGCTGATACACGAAGCTGGCGGAGAGGTTGAAGTGATCGTCAGAGCTCCGGATGTGCACTGGCTCGGCTGGCGCGCACGGTTGCAAAAACTTGGCCCCATTGCCAAGCTCCTGTATTCGCCCTTTGACATCGGCCCCGCTGGCGTCAGCCGCATTGTCGCAGTTCCGGACGCGGTGAAATATTTCCCGCGAAGTATCCAAGATGCTTTCCGCAGACGAGCCCTCCGGCCAGCCGGCGCCCGTTGGCTTGTGGATCGGTTTAAGGCGATTCCCATTTCCAAGGGCTGCTTTGTGGAGTCCGCAGTGCCGTCAGGCAGCAGGTTGCATTTGCGTTTGAATGACGGGAGCTCTCGAGATGTAGACCACGCTCTACTCGGCACCGGTTATCGAGTCGATGTTACGCGTTATCCGTTCTTACCGTCCGAGCTGAGCCAGGGTCTGGCACAGGTCAACGGGTTCCCCACACTCACGCCAGGATTCGAATCATCGATTCCGGGCCTTCATTTTCTTGGTGCTCCTTCTTCCTGGGATTTCGGTCCTTTAATGTTTTTTGTATGCGGTACGGACTATGCTGCGCGAAGGCTGGCTCGCCACATCGCCGCTGGTGCGTCGCGCAATGGGTCGGAGCGAACCTCTGTGGCTCCACTGTCAAAGGCTTCGTCTTGAATAACACAGAAGGGCTTGGACAAGCGGCCGCGAATCGCGCCGGTGCCGTGATCGTCGGTGGGGACTTCCACGGACTAGGCATCATTCGGAGTCTCGGACGCCACGGCGTTCCACTCTGCGTTGTCGACGATGAGTACTCCATCGGAAGGTTTTCAAAATATACGACCTCTACAGTACGGGCTCCGAACCTTCGCAACGAAAAGGATACGGTCGATTTCTTGATTGCGATGGGACACAGGAAGAAACTACAGGGCTGGGTCCTGTTCCCTACTCGTGACGAACATGTCGCCGCGTTCTCTCGCCACAAACAGGCGCTATCGCAAGTTTTCCGCGTTCCTACGCCTGACTGGGAAATAACGAAGTGGGCTTGGAACAAATGGAATACTTACGGCTTGGCACAAAAGTTGGGTATTCCCATTCCTCGCACTTGGTGCCCGCACACGGTTGAGGAGATTGACCAAATCGACGCGGAATTCCCTCTTGCCATCAAGCCGTCCGTGAAGGAGGACTTCTTTTATGCCACGAAGGCCAAAGCGTGGCGGGCGGAAAACAGGGATCAGCTCAAGCGAATGTTCGAGCGGGCCTCGGGCCATGTCGGATCAAACGAGGTCCTGGTTCAGGAGATTATCCCCGGAGACGGAACGCGCCAGTTCTCGTCTTGCGTCTTCATGAAGGATGGCATCGTGCTCGGAAGTATGGAGGCCCAGCGCTGGCGCCAACATCCTCCCGAGTTTGGCCGGGCGGCCACGTTCGTCGAGAGCATCGACCTCCCGGTTGTGGAGGAGCTAACCTTAAAGTTTCTCCGAGCGATTAACTACTATGGCTTGGCGGAAGTCGAATATAAACTTGATCCGAGGGACGGGAAATACAAGTTGCTGGATGTAAATGCCAGGACTTGGGGTTTCCATGCGCTAGGTTCACCTGCGGGAGTGGACTTTTCCTACCTCTTGTATGCGGATCAAATCGGAGATCCGGTCGTGACGTGCCGCGGTCGTTCAGGAGTAGGGTGGATACGCATGGTCACGGACCTGCCCACCAGCATGGGAGATATTTGGGCCGGGCGCCTTACGCCTAAGGCATACTTGGGCTCTCTGATGGACTTTAAGATCGAATCGGTCTTCAGCTCGGAAGATATCATTCCAACCCTAGCGGAGCTCGCGCTGCTTCCTTATCTGGCTATCAAACGAGGCTACTGATCGTTGGAATTCATCAACGATCTGATCGTGAGTTCCAATGACTTTGCACGAAACGAAAATATCAACAGCGTTTGCGGTTCGACTCGGATCCAAAGTCACGTCCGTGAATACTTCGCATCCAACTTCCGTCCTCTACTGATTCCGATTGGCCGCAGCATCTCCCTACGACAATCAGTCTCATTCTTCGAGTTGCTCTTCCCCGTTCGGTTGTTTCCATTCGAAGTAACGCGTCCTCCAATCCTTTCCTTCCGCCACGACGGCTGCGGCAAACCGGCGCTCGGAGACGAGCTCCGGAACGAAAGACTCGATGCCCCAGCGCGGTTCGTCAACACTGGAAAGCGTCGCAGGCATGCCGGGTGAAAGGGAAACATCAAAACTGTCCAACGGAATCTGCAGTCCGTCGCCTTTAGCCTTGATATAAGCCTCTTTTCGCGTCCAGCAAAGAAAAAATCCTTCGGTTCGTAATTCCGCCGGCAGCCTGCTCAGTTCATCGATTTCCTTCGCAGAAAAATAGCGCTTCGCTATCGCCTCGCTAGCGAACTCGGCGCGGATCCGCTCAACATCAATCCCGACCTCGCGCTCGTGTCCGATCGCGATCACTGCAAGTCCGTGCGAGTGCGAAAGATTGAAACAGATCGCCGGGCGCAGAGCGGCGTTCGCAACGGCGGGCTTGCCGTAGCGGACCATATGCGAATTCAATCGATTGAGGTGCACATCGCAGATATTTACCAAGTAGGTCGCGCAGTATTCCGCGCGCCGCGATGTAGCGATCGCGATCCCGTTCGAAAATGAATCGCCCCGCACGCTCCCTTTCCTGGTCCGCGAGGGTGGATTCGAGCCGCTGCGATGTCGCTTCGTCCGTGGCCAGGGAAGCGCACCATACGTGGATTTCCCGACGCGCTAGATCCGGAGTTGCCGGCGGAGATGACCACTCGGTTGTCGATTTCATTTCGAAGGTCTCAGGCGATTGTTATTGGTTGCTGTTAAGCACTTTCTGCGCTGCTGCTATTAGCGTTTGGAGCAAGTACGTTGTACGACTGCACCTGCGTGAGCGCTTTGTTTGTGTGTATCATTCACGTATGGCTGTCGCAAAGATCGCGCGCGCGTTCACAACGTGCCCTCCTATGAGGGCCGAACGCACGACGGAAGCACGTCATCGATCCGCCGCCACGACGCATGATTGAGCACCAGGCCAATTCAACAACCCCCACGCTATTCAGCATCATCATAGCCGTCTATAACGATTGGGCGCCACTCGATCAGTCGCTGCGCTCCTTGGCTCAGCAAAAAAATGGCACGAGCTTTGAAGTGATCGTTGCAGACGATGGCAGCAGTGAAGCTGCTCCTGAATTTATTCGCAGGTGGAGCGAGTGCTACCCGTTGACAATTATTAGGCTCTCTCATGCAGGGATTTCAACCGCGCGGAACCGAGGAGTGCAGGCGTCCAAAGGTAGGATTCTGGTGTTTGTAGACGCCGATTGCCGCCTGCAGTCAAACTGCCTTGCGGCACTGGCTTCAACGATTGCCGATTTCCCGCAACACAATTATTTCCAGCTCCATCTGGTGGGAGATTGTGTGGGGACGGTTGGCAAAGCCGAGGAATTGCGGCTCGCAATGCTTCAGGAACACATGCTGCAACCGGACGGACGCATTCGATACCTGAATACGGCGGGATTCGCGGTACGCAAAGCAGCCGTGGACGTTGCACGAGGCGTTTTTGATCCTGTGGCCCTCCGCGCCGAGGACACTTTCTTGATGGCCAGCCTGATGCAACGCGGCGAACTTCCTTTCTTTGTCGCGAACGCTACCGTCGAGCACTCGATCCCGCTGTCTGTGCTGGAGTGCCTGCGCAAGGATCTTCGGTCCATTTACCTGGAGGCAAAAACGTACGACCTCATCGCCTCGAAGGGCGTTCGATTTCGGGTGGGCTACGGTGAGCGTTTCGCCATGGTCTGGTCGATGTGGCAGGCTTCCGGCAGGCGCTCATTCGGACGGCGGCCGTGGTTTGTCGTTACAGGCAGACAGGGGCTGCGGCTGCTCGCCTCCTACGTGTACCGTTGTTTCAGGGCAGTGCGTCTAACTTCCTAAGCGAGCCCTGGAGCCGGCATTTTCGCGTAGAAGCTTCGCCGTCGTAGCGGCATCGCTTTTCTGCGGCTAGGACTGTTGGTACGCGCTCCTGGGGCGTCCCGGCGGGCGAAGGAAAATCGTTTCCATCGAATGGTGGGCAAATGGCGACATAGACGATTACGCTACTATAACTACCGTATTTGCAGTACTTTACGAAAAGACCAAAACGGTCCATGGATTGCATTAAATGAGCTTGATATCGAACTGAGATCCGTGTAGGAAGGCGCGATGAAGGCGGTGAGTGTGAGGGTAGACGTGAGGCCAGGCCCTTATGAGAGCGGAATCGATGCCTGAGATCGATCATATTCCAGTCAGTGACGGTACGACCAAGCAACTGACACAGATTTGGCAAGAGATTTTGGGTATCGACTCCATCGCTCCCGATCAAAATTATTTTGACCTGGGCGGGGACTCGTCCTTGGCCGTACACATGTTCGCGCAAATTGAAAAGATATTCGGAGTCAAGCTGCCGCTCGCTACGCTCTTTGAAGCTCCCACCATCGACGAGCTTGCCCGGATCCTGCGACGTGACGAGTCACCGGCAGGTTGGTCTTCCCTCGTAGCGATTCAGCCATCCGGTTCGCGTCCTCCGTTTTTCTGCATCCATGGAGCTGGAGGAACCGTTCTCATCTATCGCGAGCTCGCGCAACGGCTGGGTCCCGACCAGCCGTTCTACGGATTGCAAGCGATCGGGCTCGACGCGAGCTGCGATCCGCTAACACGCATCGAAGACATGGCGGCTCTGTATACGAAAGAGATCCGTAGGAAACAGCCGCACGGGCCGTATTACCTGGGCGGCTATTGCATGGGAGGAACGGTCGCATTCGAAGTAGCCCAACAGATTCGGGCACAGGGTGAGCAGGTCGCTCTGCTGGCATTGTTCGACACGATGGACTGGTCCAGCGTCCCGCCGGCATCCATCTTGGACAAGAGCTACCATGCCGTCGAGCGGCTCGTATTTCACGCGGCCAATTTTTCTCGCCTGGATCGCCAGGGCAAGGCCCAGTTCGTCAGGGAAAAGGTAGAGATTCTTCGCACTCGCATTCCCGTGTGGCGCGGAATGGTGCTGGCAAAATTCTCCAAGGCGCCGCGTGCTGAATCATCGGAATCGGTGCTGCTCGCAAAGATCTGGCAAACGAATGACCGCGCGTGTGCGGCCTACGTTCCGAAGCCCTATGCCGGAACGGTTACGGACTTCCGTCCGTTGAAGCAGTATCGGATATTCAACAGGCCCAACGCCAAATGGGATCGCTTGGCGCAGGGAGGACAACAGGTCGTTGTAGTCCCCTCCTATCCCGCCGGGATGCTTGTCGAGCCCTTCGTCCAACACCTGGCGGCTGCCCTCGAGAAGGCCATCAGCGCCGCAATTCAACGGAATGGAAACGGTTAGCCTGTCGCTAACTCGCTAACGCGAAGAGATTTGGAGGAGCCGTTTGCCGCCCCCGGATGGTTGGTCCAAGACGTGGACATTCTTTGAAGGTGCATGGCACGAAGGCAACGTGCCGATCATGGGGCCGCGCACGCACGCCGCGTGGCTTTGCTCAGTCGTCTTCGATGGTGCGCGTTATTTTGAAGGTGTCGCGCCGGATCTCGATCTCCATTGCGCGCGCGTCAACGAATCTGCAACAAAACTCTTCCTGAAACCTACAGTTTCCACCGAATCGTGGGTCAAACTCGCGCGCGAGGGATTTACACGATTCGACAAAGACGCTGCGCTCTACATCCGCCCCATGTATTGGGCCGAGAAAGAGGGCCCCTGGGTTCAAGCGCACGATCCAGAATCGACGCGATGGTGCCTCTCGATTTATGAAGCACCGATGCGCCCTCCCAAAGGTTTCTCGGTCACGCTGTCTCCTTTTCGCCGGCCAACCGTAGAAACGATGCCGGTAGATGCCAAGGCCGGTTGTTTGTATCCGACCAACGCTCGCGCGCTATTCGAGGTGCACGCCCGAGGCTTCGACAACGCCGTTGTCTGCGACGTGCTCGGAAATGTCGCCGAGCTGGCCACGTCCAACATTTTCATGGCCAAGGACGGCGTGGTGTATACACCAATCCCGAATGGCACTTTTCTCGCCGGCATCACCCGCCAACGCGTGATCGGACTACTGCGCGATAGCGGCGTGACGGTGGTTGAAAAAACTCTGACCTATCAGAACTTTCAGACCGCCGATGAGATATTCTCTACCGGAAACTATTCCAAAGTTGTTCCAGTAACCCGCATCGATGATCGTACACTTCCATTTGGACCTTTATATGCCAAAGCACGTGAACTCTATTGGTCTTTCGCGCATTCATGATTGCGATGGCATTTGGGTGCTGGCTCGGAACACTGCCGGATCGGGGATAAATTGTCCTCCGCCGAAAACAAAACTCTGCCGTTTCACCCTGCCGGCCGCCGCATGATCCACAAGTCCACATCCGCAATGACCGATGTACTGACTCCGATTTGGGAGCGTGTGCTGCAACGCCCATCCATCGGCATCGAGGATAGTTTTTTTGATCTCGGCGGCGATTCGTTGCTGGCCGTCGAGCTATTTTCGGAAATCGAACGAGTCTGCGGCCGAGAACTAGCTCCGGTAACGATTTATTGTGCCCCGACGATCGCTTCTCTAGCCGCCATACTGGATGAGCCCACCGCGCCGCGGTTCCCGCCACTCTTGCAATTAAAGGATGGCACGGAAGCGCCGCCACTTTTCCTTGCGCATGGTCTCGGTGGCACGGCGATGGACTTTTTCCAGCTTGTGAAACACATTCAGACACAGCGTCCCATGTATGGCCTGCAAGCAAAGGGTACGGATGGCGTTGACGAGCCTTTTGACCGCATCGAGGATTTGGCTCAATTCTATCTCGAAGCAATCAAGCGATTGCAGCCTCACGGCCCTTACTACCTCATCGGCTACTCTCTCGGGGGGCTCGCCACGCTCGAAATGGCCAAGCGCCTCACCGATCAAGGAGAGAAGGTTGCATTGCTCGCGTTGCTCGAAAGCTACCCCCACTCGCGGTTTCTTTCACTAGGACAGCGCGTGCGCCTCGGCACCCGATTAGCCACTCATCGAGCAACCACGGTCGGGCGCTTGCCGATACGCGATGCGCTTTCCTACATCGTTCGTCCCTCGGAGCGGCGGCTGTATGTTTCTCGCGATGGAAATGGGAACGCGCCAAGTCAATTGCCGGTCGGGGCATCGCATACCCCGGCGATGCAGCGCGCCCGTGAGAGCGCCTACAAATCCTTGATGCGCTACCGGCCCCATTACTACCCCGGTGAAATAAAGTTCGTGAGGGCTGAGACCGTCTCGGATTTCCCTGATGATCCCACTGCGGTATGGTCTCACTTGGCCGCTAAGATTCAGGTTGAGACCGTACCAGGCGATCATTTGGGAATCCTTGGCACGCACTTCGAGAGCCTCGCCTCGGTGATTTCCCGTTTCCTCCGCGAAGTTTCGGCCTGACGGCGAAAACGGTGTTCGAGCAGCGTCAGTCAAGGATCTACCTCAACTAGATATGAATGGTGCAGAAAGTCTAATCCGCACGCTGGTCGCTGGAGGCGTTGACGCCTGTTTCACGAATCCCGGCACCTCCGAAATGCATATCGTTGCCGCGCTCGATCACGTGACGGAGATGCGCTGCGTGCTCGGCCTTTTTGAAGGTGTGGTGACGGGAGCTGCAGACGGCTATGCACGCATGGCGGAGAAGCCGGCATGCACGCTGCTGCATCTCGGCCCCGGGCTAGCGAATGGCACAGCGAACCTGCACAACGCAAGTCGTGCGCAAGTTCCGATCGTCAGCATCGTTGGCCAGCACGCGACCCAGCATCTACTCTATGATGCGCCGCTCACTTCCGACATCGAAGCGATCGCGCGGCCCTATTCCAAATGGTTGCGCACATCGTCCGCTGCGTCCGAGCTGGGACGCGACACCGCGGAAGCCATCATTGCCGCGCGTACCCCACCGGGACAAATTGCCACGCTGATTGTCCCCGCCGATGTGGCTTGGACCGACGGTGGCTCCGTTGCCGCAATCCCCGCGGTTCCGACTGCGCCGCTGCCCTCCACCGAATCTATCAATCGAACTGCGGCGATGCTGCGGTCGGACTTGTCAACGGCGCTCCTGCTCACCGGAACCGCGCTGTATGGCGAAGGACTCAAAGCGGCCGGCCGCATCGCTGCGGCCACGAGCGCGAAACTGCTTGCGCCCCATCCCATCACGCGCGTCGAGCGTGGTGCGGGTGTTCCTCCGGTGCAACGAATTCCCTACATGCCGGAGCAGGCGGTGGAATTTCTGAAAAATATCCGCCAGCTGATACTAGTGGGAGCCGCTGCCCCGGTTTCCTACTTCGCTTACCCCGGCAAGAGTAGCGTCTTGACCTCCGCGGAGTGTGAAATCCATGCGCTGGCGCGCCCCGGAGAAGACTATGTCGGCGCGCTCGACGCGCTCGTAGAAAGCTTGGCATTGCAGAATCGCAAGCCGCTTCTGACGGACAAGGCCGAGCGGCCTCCCAGGCCCAGCGGCGAAATCACGTTATCCGGTCTTGCGACGGTATTGGGAGCGTTACTGCCAGAGAATGCCATCGTCGTCGACGAGGCCATGACCTCTGGTCGAGGCTTCATGGCCGCCACCACTGGAGCTCCACCCCACGATTGGCTCGGCAATACCGGCGGTTCGATCGGCATAGCCATGCCACTGGCTGTCGGCGCAGCAGTAGCCTGTCCCACGCGACGCGTTTTGTGCCTCACGGCGGATGGCAGCGGAATGTATACCATGCAAGCGCTGTGGACGAAGGCGCGCGAAGGCCTCAATGTCACGACCGTGCTTTTTGCAAACCGCACTTATGCGGTGCTGCAACGTGAATTTGCGGGTCTTGGCGTCGGCGCACCCGGTCCCCGCGCCGCAAGTTTGTTCGACATCGGCCGGCCCACGCTCGACTGGGTACATTTGGCGAAAGGAATGGGTGTACCCGGCAGCCGTGTCACCTCACTCGACGCATTTGCAAAAGCACTGAGAGAAGGATTTGAAAGCGACGGACCGACCCTGATCGAAGTTCCGCTGTAACCACAGGGGGCACCTCACTCTCTCATAACCGAGAGGTCCTTGGTTCAAATCGAGCCTCCGCAACTACAACTGATTGCCGCTCAATTATTTCCCTGCACCCCGCAACCATCCGAATTGACAAAAATGCACACTGCACCTTCAGGCGGGAGGCGCGGCTTCCTCTGTTCGTTCCCCCAATTTTTTGGAATCGCAGTGTGCTCTGCGTCAGGCCGCGCTGGTACTGACGATGCTGACCTTGCGAAGCGCCTTGATGTCCCGCATTGGGGGTTGGCCGAAGACACGGCTGTATTCGCGGGTGAACTGGCTCACGCTCTCATAGCCGACTTCGAAGGCTGCGGTCGAAGCATCAATCCCGTCCATGAGCATGCGCTGTCGTGCTGTCTGTAGCCTGAGCTGCTTCTGATATTGCAGAGGGCTCATTGCCGTCAAGGCGCGGAACTGATGGTGGAGCGTTGACACTCCCATTCGCGCAACGGCAGCAAGTTCCTCCATGTGCAACGGCTTGGGGTAGTTTGCTCGGAGCCAAGCAATCGCTCTTGCCGTCTTGTAACTGAGGTCGCCTGTCGTTGCGATGGCGCGCAGGCGTTCTCCCTGCTGGGTTCGGAGTATACGGTAGACGATTTCACGCTGGATCAAGTGGCTGAGAAAAGGAATATCCTCGGGAGTCTTGAGAAGCTCGATCAGTCGAGAGCACGCGCTCAACAGTCCGACCGTCGTCTCACCAACAGCAAGTCCACTCCCTTGAGCGGAGGTTTCAGGTTCAGGAAGGTCGTCCCGGCTGAGGACCTCCCGCACTGTGGGCATATCGAGCCGGAGAAACATTACGAGGAGCGGGACCTTTTCTGAGGCTTCGACGATTTGACTCTTTGCAGGAACATCGATCGACGAAAGGAGAAAGGACGATGCATCACAGAGGTACTCGACGCCTCCAAGGTTGATGCGCTTTCGCCCCTGTACGAAAACTGAAAGGCTGGGTTCGTAGGCGGCCAGAAAGCATGCGGTTGGCTCCGTTCGGCGGAAAAGTGCAAGACCTCGGATAGGTGTAGGATTTTCTCCCGGTGATTGAGCGTGCGCCGCAATCTTACGGGCCAACTCCTTCCGCATCTCAATCACGGCTGGATTGAGGTCAGTCTGTCTCTCTGTCTGTTTCACCACTTGCTTTTCATCCCCCCTTTTTTAGGGTACTGCAGAACTACCCCAATGTGCACAAAATCCGATCTCTAAACAGGATTAGGCAAAGAATTGACAGGATCGGGAAAGCGTCCAGGCGGGACTTTCGGTACGTTTGGAAGTGTCTAAGTTACGAAGAGTCAAAAATGAAAAAACTGCTTTCACTTTGCTTGCTCGCTTTGGCATCTGCCCAGATGAAGACAGACTTTCCTTCGGGTGCATCCAAAAATGAATCGCAGACAATCGAGATCATACGAAACGGATCACATTCCGCCACGAAGGGACCGGCACAGAACTTCACTGGTTCCGTACAAGTCGATCAACTATTTCCCGCAAGAGATCCGTCCCGTGTATCTGGTGGCGTAGTTACCTTTGAGCCCGGAGCACGCTCTGCATGGCACACGCATCCGCTTGGTCAGATTCTCATTGTGACCGCAGGGGTCGGAAGAGTTCAGGCGTGGGGAGGTCCAATTCAAGAGATCCGGGCAGGCGATGTGGTGCGAATTCCGCCAGGCGTAAAACACTGGCACGGCGCGTCACCCCCGACTGCGATGACACATATTGCGATTCAGGAAGCTCTCAATGGCAAGGTGGTTGAGTGGATGGAAAAGGTTAGTGGCGAACAGTTCGGGAGTCCAGCGAAAGCTTCCCCTTAAGGGAGTGATCAGTCGTTCTACACATGAAAGTGATCGTGCCGGACGAGAGGCGTTGCGGCAGCTCACAATGCCAGGATTCACGCGGAGGCGTACACGTGAGAAAGCACCTTGCTACGACATTGATCTAATTCTCTTCGATGGTTTCGGCTTATGCCCAAGCGCGAAAAGCAGGAGCTAAGCAAATGTCAAATGAAATTCCAACAATACCCACGCCCGAGCATGTTCGTGCGGTTTCACCGGCCCTTGACCAATACACGCAGAGTCGCCTTCTCGGCGATCTATGGAAGCGACCCGATCTGTCTCCGCGCGACCGTAGCATCGTGACTCTAGCGGCTTTGATCGCGCGCAATCAAACAGTGCAGATGGCCTACCACCTCAATCTTGCGCTCGACAATGGAGTCAAACCCAGCGAGATTTCAGAGATTATCACGCATCTTGCGTTCTACTCCGGCTGGGAGAATGCGATGTCAGCGGTTGTCATCGCCAAGGAGGTATTCCATAAACGCGGAATTGGACCTGATCAGCTTCCGCCAGCGTCGGTCGAGTTTCTGCCTCTCAATGAGGCTGCTGAGAAGCAACGCGCAGCCAGTGTCGAGCAGAATTTCGGCACAGTTGCGCCGGGCGTTGTGCAGTACACCACCGATCTACTCTTCCGTGATCTTTGGCTGCGCCCGGAGCTGACGCCTCGGGACCGGAGCCTGGTCACGGTCAGCGCTCTCATTGGCTCAGGCCAGGTGGCGCAAGTTTCTTATCACCTTAACCGAGCGATGGATAACGGTTTGACGCAACGCCAAGCGTCTGAAGTGCTCACGCATCTAGCTTTCTACGCGGGTTGGCCCAACGTTTTTTCCGTGCTTCCGGTTGCCAAAGAGGTTTTTGAAAAGCGGGCCAAGTAGGCAGAAGCGGACTGGTTGCAGTGTCGGTAGCGATTCGAAGAAGTTAAAGGCAGAGAGACTTTTATAAGCCCGAGATTCAAGGCAAGTGGGATGAGGTCTAATAGAAACCGGGCTACAACCCCGTTTGAAAAGTGAGGAAACGTTATGGACATATCTTTCAAAAACCAAGTTGCACTCGTTACAGGCGCGGCATCTGGGTTGGGTCTTGCGACAGCCAGGGCTTTTGCTGAATCAGGTGCCTCCGTGGTGTTGGCGGATTGGAATGAGCAAGCCGCGCAGTCTGCGGCTAAGGAGCTTGCCGATAAAGGTCATAAGACACTGGCCGTCCGCTGTGACGTATCGGATGACGCGCATGTGGAAGCGATGGTGAAACAGACTGTCGCCACCTTCGGACGGCTTGATGCGGCGTACAACAATGCTGGCGTCCAAAATGTCCTCGCGGAGACTGCTAATACTACCCGAGAAGACTACGACCGGGTGATGGGGATCAACCTGCGCGGTGTATGGAGTTGCATGAAGTTCGAACTGCAACAGATGCGCAAACAAGGAAGTGGAACCATCGTCAATTGCTCTTCGCTTGGGGGACTTGTAGGAGGTGCCGAGCGTGGAATCTACCACGCCGCCAAGCACGGAGTCATTGGGTTCACCAAGAGCGCGGCTCTCGAATACGCTGCACGGGGCATTCGCATCAATGCCGTATGTCCTGGTCTGATCCACACCCCGATGTCTGACCAGATGGTCGCAGCGGGTCAAGGTGAAGCCCTCAAGGCGATGGAAAAGAGCATTCCGATGGGACGGGTTGGCCGCCCCGAAGAGATTGCTGATGCTGTTCTGTGGCTTTGCAGTAACGCCGCAAGCTACGTGACTGGCCAGTCTATTTCGGTGGACGGCGGCTTCATCATGCGTTGAAGGAAAGGACATAGACCGTGCGAGGAGCAGTTCTTTACGGGCCGCGAGATGTGCGTTTCGAAGAGCGCGAAACGCCGACCATCATCAATCCAACAGCTGCCGTTATCAGGATCGCGGCCACGTGCGTGTGTGGGTCGGACCTATGGCCGTACCGTGGCATCCAACCGATCGCCCAGCCGACCCCAATGGGGCACGAGTACTGCGGCATCGTCGAGGAGGTCGGCAGCGCAGTCACTTCCGTCAAGCGTGGCCAGTTTGTCATCGGATCGTTCTTCGCCTCCGACAACACCTGCCCCAACTGCCAGATCAGTTATCAGTCTTCTTGCCAGCACGCCGAGTTCGTCGGCACCGCGCAGGCGCCGCTGCTGCGAGTGCCGCTTGCCGATGGGACCCTTGTCGCTACGCCGGATGTTCCGACGGGCGACATGATTCCAAGTCTGTTGGCCCTCTCCGATGTGATGGGCACCGGTTGGTTTCTTTACTTATTCCTCTGTGTTCGTCTGGCCGTTCTCTGCGCAGCACGTTTCTTTCCTTGCGCTTCGTCCCTCGACTGGATGGCATGCGCGTTGACGATTGCCCGAATTAGTCCCGGAAAGCGTTGCTCGAGTTCCGTGCAACGCGAGGTGTTGTGGACTTCCACACCGCGACGCTCACCGCGGATCAGCCCCGCCTCCCTCAGTTCCCTAAAGTGCTGAGAGAGTGTGGACTTCGGGATCGTCTTGTCGCTGACTGTCAGAAACGTCGAGCAGTTCTGCGAGCACTGCTGCGACACGATGTCCGCATAAATTGCCACTCGCACCGGGTCGGACAAGGCGTGGAGAATTCCTTCAACCGTAATCTCCTCAATCGATGGGTGGAACAGAGGCCGCATGCTAATAAGAGTAGTCATTCGAGGGAGAAGGTTCAATAGTTCTAATCTCCTGAACTAGTGAATCGTCTCAGGGTCCAGTTTCATCTACTGACTGGAAGCGAGTGCGGGGCGCCCAGCGCAACAGCCCCGAGACGCCGCTGATAATGACACGGCAGCGGGCTCTCGCATTAATCTATCGCACGCACGAAGGGAGAACAGTCATGGGAAAGCTGGAAGGAAAAGTAGCTGTCATCACAGCAGCGACGTCCGGCATGGCGCTCGCCACCGCCAAGCTCTTCGTCAAAGAGGGCGCGTACGTCTTCATCACAGGACGCCGCAAGGACAAGCTCGATGAGGCCGTCAAGCTCATCGGCAGAAACGTCACCGGTGTGCAGGGCGACGCCGGTAACCTGGCCGACCTCGACCGCCTCTACGATACGGTGAAGCGCGAGAAGGGCAAGATCGATATTCTTTTCGCCAGCGCCGGACAGGGCGAGTTTGCCAAGCTCGAAGAAGTAACCGAAGAACACTTCGACAAAACCTTCGGCCTGAACGTGCGCGGCACGCTCTTCACGGTGCAGAAGGCGCTGCCTCTGTTCAACGACAACGGTTCCATCTTCTTGAACGGATCCATCGCCAGCATCAAGGGATTCCCGGCCTTCGGCGTCTACAGCGCCAGCAAGGCTGCGGTGCGCTCCTTCGCTCGTACTTGGCTGGTAGAGCTCAAGGAACGCAGAATTCGAGTCAACATCCTCAGCCCCGGCACCATCGACACGCCAATCCTAGACCCGCTCGGACCAGACGCGAAGGAGTTCTTCAAATCTCAGATCCCTCGCGGCGAAATGGGACGCCCCGAAGAGATCGCAACCGTCGCGCTCTTCCTCGCCTCAAGCGATTCAAGTTTCGTCAACGGCATCGAACTCTTCGTCGACGGCGGCACGGCCCAGATCTAAGTCATCGTCACAGGTGCGCAGCTGCCATCGGCCGGTGGTGAGAACCAGATAAGAGTGAGGTCGGATTCGTATCGATAAACGCGCTAGTAGTGACCGTTGTATCGCTGGCGAGATGCCGACTTCTCGGTACCGATCCACAGGTCACAATCTAGGTTCCTCACGGTTAGCCGACTTTCCAGGAGTTGGCACCGGAAAACAGAATGCAGTAACGCTGAATCACTTCGTCCGTTCAGGGGAGATTTTTGAATTTTCTGCTGCCCTAATTCGTTGCGCGGAGTCTAAACTGTTGCCCTGTCATTTATCGACAGGAGAGCGGAGATGGCTAAGCCAACCGACCTGGTCCAAGGCACCCTCGACCTCTTGATTCTGAGGACGCTCGCGCTGCAGCCCATGCACGGCTGGGGCATAGCGCAACGCATTCGTCAGGTCTCGAACGAAGTCTTGCAAATCCATCAAGGTGCGCTTTATCCCGCGCTGCATCGCCTCGAGCAACAGGGCTGGATTCGTGCCAAATGGGGCCAATCGGAAAACAATCGCCGCGCCAAGTATTATTCGCTGACTCCGGACGGCGCAAAGTACCTGCGCCAGGAGCAAGCACAATGGAAGCGCCTTTCATCGGCCATCGGGCTGGTCCTGGAGATGTCGTCTTAGGGAGGCGGAACGATGCGTTGGTATTTCAAATTGCCGCTTCGCTTGCGCTCGCTTTTCCGCAAGGACAGAGCGGAGCTGGACCTCAGCGACGAGCTTCAGTTTCATCTGCAAAATCAAATTGACGAATTCGTGGCCCAGGGCATGAACCCCCAGCAAGCTCGCCGCGCCGCCCGGCAATCCTTGGGCGGCGTTGAACAGGTTAAGGAGGAGTGCCGTGACATGCGCCGCACAAACCTGATCGAAAATTTCCTGCAAGACGTTCGTTTCGGTTTTCGCATGCTGCGCCGCAGCCCGGGCTTCACCGTTCTAACGATTCTGTGCCTTACGCTCGGCATCGGCGCCAACGCCGCCGTGTTCAGCTGGGTCGAAGGCATTCTTTTGCGTCCTTATCCGCTCGTTTCTCAGCAGGAGCGCCTGGTCACCTTGACCGGAACTGTGCGTGACGAAAGAGATGAAACGTCGTGGCCCGATCTCCTCGACGTGCAGAGATGCTGCACGCTGTGTGAGACCCTCTTTGTCAGCAAGATCACCGGCGCGACTCTGAGCAGTGGCGAACGCGCCCAGGTCATGAGCGGAAGCATCGTCTCCGCAAACTATTTTGATGCGATTGGAGTCCATCCCATTTTGGGCCGCGGCTTTGAACGAGGCGAAGACACCAGCCGCAACGCGCATCCGCTCGTGGTCATCAGCTACCATCTCTGGCAGACGCGCTTCAAGGGCGATTCCGAAATCATCGGCAAGACGCAGCGCTTCGATAACGTCGTGCACACCATCATCGGAGTCGCGCCCGAGGGGTTCTACGGGACTTTCGTCGGCCGGAGCATGGAGTATTGGGTGCCGGCCTCGATGCTGGAAGTTTTCGACGGCGGCAGCTACAAACTGGAAGATCGCGGCGCGCGATGGGCGGAAGCGTACGTGCGACTCAAGCCCGGCGTGACCCGCAATCAAGTTCAGCAAGAAATTTCCGCCATTGCCACGCGGCTCGAAGCTGAATATCCCGCCACCAACCGCGGCCGCGGCATCAAGGTCTGGCCGCTGTGGCAAACGCCTTTCAATCACGCCGGTCATCTGCTTCCGACCTTCGAAATCATGGTTGTGGTCACGATGTTTGTTCTGCTCATCGTCTGCGCCAACGTTGGCAACTTGCTTCTCGTCCGGTCATTCGGGCGCCGGCACGAGATGACGGTTCGCCTCGCTTTGGGTGCCAGCCCTGGCCGCTTGTTGAGGCAACTCATTACGGAAGGATTGCTGCTGTCGGCCTCCGGTGCAGCGGGGGGCATGCTAGTCGCGTACTGGTGCCGTCACGCGCTTGTGCTGCTGTTTCCCGGAGACGTGATGTATCTGCCCGGACAAATCGACGGCCGTGTGCTTGGGTTGAGCGCGGCCATTTGCCTCGTCGTTACGCTTGCTGTTGGCTTGGTCCCCGCGTTCCAGACGCGCCACCTTGCCCTCGCCGACACGCTCAAAACCGGAGTGTCCACAGTTCTGGTCGCACAGGGCCGGGCATGGTTCCGCTCGAGCCTCGTGATCCTCCAAGTCACGCTAAGTTTCATCTTATTGGTGGGCGGGACCTTGCTGCTGCAAAGCCTGCGCAAAATTCGAGCCACCGACCCGGGGTTCTCTACGACGCGCGTGTTCGATACGTGGATGCCTTTGGTCGCCGCCGGCTATGACGCGCCGCGCGCCAAAGCCTTTCAGGATGAATTGATCGAGCGTGTCCGGGCGCTGCCGGGTGTCGAAGCGGCCGCTTACGCCCGCGCTGTTCCGCTCGGCTATGGATCATTCTCTTCGACGCCCATTGCCGTCGACGGCTACGAACCACCGCCGAACGAGCAGCCCACGGCGGAATACAACGAAGTCAGCCCCGACTACTTCGCCACTTTGGGCATTCCGCTCATCTCCGGGCGCGAATTCACTGGCGCGGACGATGAAAACGCGGCGCGTGTCGCCATCGTAAATCAAACCATGATCGCGCGGTATTGGCGGGGGCAGAATCCCATCGGCCAGCGGCTGCAAGTGAAAGGCAATTGGGTGCAAGTCGTCGGCGTCGTCAAAGATTCGAAATACTACAGCATGGATGAAGCGCCCCGGCCGTTTTTCTATGTTCCGCTCCGCCAGTATTTCTTTATAGAACCAGGTATCCACATTCGAACCACCCAACCTCTGCAAACCATCGAAACAGCTCTGATTCGCGAAGTGCGCGCGCTCGATCCTGACCTCGCTGTATACGAAATGACTACGCTACAGGAGCAAGTGGACCGTTCCACTTCCCACGAACTTGTGGCCGTAGCTTTGGTCGCCCTGTTCGGAGGCTTGGCGCTGCTGCTTGCCAGCATCGGCCTTTATGGCGTGATGTCGTACACTGTCTCGCAGAGCACCCAAGAGTTGGGGCTGCGTATGGCACTTGGCGCCAGCACATCGCATGTGCTGCGTCTCGTGCTGTCGCGCGGTCTGCTACTGACAACAACTGGCATAATTATCGGGATCGCCCTGGCGCTCCTTCTAACCCGCCTGCTCGGCGACCTCCTGTATCAGGTAAGCCCGCGGGACCCGCTGGCTTTCGCCGCGGCATTTGCGGTGATGACCCTCGCGTCGGTTGCAGCGTGTTTCTTGCCGGCATGGCGCGCAACGCGAACCGATCCCATTCAAGCGCTACGGGCGAAATGACTTTCTCACTCCGCTTACGCATATGAAAACGATCCTTATATTCTTGGCCTCCCGATTAACGCTAGTGCTCTATCGGAGGCGCGTTTTCACAAAAGCGCGAAGTCGGGCGAGGTGCTCTGCGCGCGTTCGATAGAGCCGTTTGAAGGTGGGCGCTGGCGGTTGCGGCGGATGCGGGCTAGTGGCTTCAGCCGATCTAACGGCTATGGGAATTGAATCTTTTTTCCTCTGTAGTCTATTGATTTTGCTTGGCTTAGGAAAAACAGAGAAAAGCGAAAATCGCTGTTAAAGGCGCTACGTTGCAGCATGACGCAAGGAGCATAGCACGCGAAGCGTCCGTCGCGCCAGCGACTACGTTCTAACGCGCTTGTATTGACTGGCGTGGCCAAGTTCGGACTGGTCGGTTGCGCGAATCGCACGCTTATGACCGTTGACCTTCGCAGTGTCGCCTACGCTGCGAGCCGGATCAGTTCCACGCTAAAACGCAGTACTAAACAATTCGGATGGTTGCAGGCCCCCGCAACCAACCGAGCGCGTACACCGAGAAGGTGGCGCGCTCGATCTTTTTCTGGGTAAGTTCCGAGCAGGTTCCAATCCCCTTCAGCTACATACTCGCCGCCGGCGCCAAAGATCTCTGACCGCTTAAACTTGGGGATGAGTAGGCTCTGTGAGTCGTGTACTAGCTCCCTGCAGCCATAGAGCGTGATCACGCTTACGATGAGGACAGCGAGCGTCATTCTGTTGATTCGACGCATGTGCGCCTCCGCAATTCCGCTAGCTCGGGAATGAAAGCCTCGCCACGTGTTTAAGATTGCGAGGGCAAGGTCCGTCGCGGGATACAGAATGTTTAGTTGAGTCCTATCCCTGGGCCTTCGCTACCCAGCGGCGCGCGAAGCCTGAGTGAATGCGGCCTGCCTGCCCACCTGCAGGGCCTGCTTCGGGTCTAGGAAACCGTAAAGTTCGATGATCTTAGCCACGAGTCCGGTCCATCCGGTCTGGTGGCTGGCGCCCAACCCGGCGCCATTGTCGCCATGGAAGTATTCGTAGAAGAGAATGTAGTCGCGCCAGTAGGGATCGCTCTGGAATTTCTCGGTGCCTCCATAGACAGGCCGTCGGCCGTGTTCGTCTAGTGTAAATATCCGGCTGAGCCGATCCGCGATCTCCTTGCTCACCTCGAAGAGGTTCATGAGCTTGCCAGATCCCGTGGGGCATTCGATTTTGAAGTTTTCGCCGTAGTACAAGTAGAAGTTCAGCAGTGCCCGGATGATTAGCGCGTTGATCGGCATCCAGATCGGTCCGCGCCAGTTGGAATTGCCTCCGAACATTCCAGTATTGGACTCGGCCGGTAGGTAGTCTACGCGGTGCTCCTGGCCGCCTGTGTTTAAGACGAACGGATGCTGCTCGTGGAATTTGGAGAGCGAGCGGATGCCGTAGGGGCTCAGAAACTCGTCTTCATCGAGCATCTTCGTCAGAATCCGGCGCAGCCGCTCCGGGTTGACTAGGGCCAAGACCCCGCGCTCGGCTACTCCGAAATGTCCCGGGCCAGTTGGATGGATGGTCGCCTGGAGTTCGGGAATGCGGCGCAGGCGTTCATTCAACCCAGCCATCGTCCGCGGGATGCGCTCCCGCATCGACTTTTCCATGATCGTCGTAGCGCACAACGGGAGAAGCCCTACCATCGAGCGCACCTTAAGCCTTTGAGAGCTTCCGTCGGGCAGCCGCAGCAGGTCGTAATAGAAGCCGTCCTCCTCGTCCCACATGCCATCCTGACCGGGCCGGTTCATGGCCGATCCGATGTAGCAGAAATGCTCGGCGAACTTCATGATCATTGGCTTCGTAGATGGGGTCATGGGCGGTGATCTCGAACGCGAGGTCCAGCATGTTCTGGCTGAACAGGGCCATCCAGGCCGTGCCGTCCGCCTGCTCTAAGTGGCCGCCGGTGGGGAGTGGCGCGCTGCGGTCGAACACGCCGATGTTGTCGAGGCCGAGAAAGCCTCCCTCGAAAACGTTTTTGCCGAAGCGGTCCTTGCGGTTAACCCACCAGGTGAAGTTCAGCAGCAGTTTGTTGAACGATTGCTTCAGGAAATCCACGTCCGTCTGGCCGCGCAGGGCCTGCTCGGTTCTGTGTATAAACAGAGTCGCAAAGGCGTGGACCGGGGGGTTCACGTCGCTGAAGTTCCACTCGTAGGCAGGCATCTGACCGTTGGGGTGCAGGTAGGTAGCGCGCAGCATCAGTTCTATCTGCTCCTTGGCGAAGTCAGGATCCACGATTGACAGCGGGAGCGTGTGAAAGGCCAAGTCCCAGGCCGCGTACCAGGGATACTCCCACTTGTCGGGCATGGAGATAATGTCCTCGTTCAACATGTGGTACCACTCGGAGTTCCGAGAATTTCGGTATCCGGTATGGAGCGGATTAGAGTGGTGTTCGTCGAGCCAGTTGTCACCGTCAAAGAAGAAGAACTGCTTGCTCCAGAGCATGCCGGCGAGGCCTTGGCGCATCACTTTAGCCGCATCCTGGGAAATCGAAGGCGGCGTCACCGAGCGGTAGAACTCGTCCGCCTCTTGGAGTCGGTTGGTCAGGATCTTGTCAAACTCGGCGCCGAAGCTGGATGCGGTGGTTTTGCTTTTTCCGCTCTTTTCCGCCTGGACTGGGCCAGTCAGGCGCAGCCGCACGGTTGACGATTGGCCGGGAGCCACCACCCGCCGATAGTGCGCCGCAACCTTGGTGCCTTGCTTTTCAGGGTTCACTGCGCCTTGGTCGCCTTGTACCACGCAGTTGTTGATGCCGTCCTTGACGTAGGGGCTCTCGTTCTTATGCCCCGGGAAAAGCCGCTCGTGGTTTGTTTCGTTCTCAGTGAAGAGCAGCGGCGCTTCGCCCTCGCAGCGAAGGGTATAGGTACCCAGCAGCGGGTGAGCAACCTCGATCGCGCTCGTGCCCACTAAAGCCGCGATCTGCTTGAGGTTCGGTTTCTGCGCAGCTCTGTTAGATTCGGCAATCCACGACGACCAGTCGTTCCGGAACCATAGTGTCGGCAACAAATGTAGTTCGCATGCGTCTGGTCCCCGATTGACTGCAGTTATCCGCACCAGGATGTCCTCCGGGCCGTCCTTGGCATACTCCACGAAGACATCGAAGTAGCGGTCGTCGTTGAAGACGCCGGTGTCCAGGAGTTCATACTCCATTTCGTTCCTGGAACGACGGCGGTTCGTCTCGACCAAATCGGCATAGGGATAGCCTGCCTGCGGGTACTTGTAGAGATACTTCATGTAGGAGTGCGTCGGCGTGCTGTCGAGGTAGAAGTAGTACTCCTTCACGTCCTCCCCGTGGTTGCCTTCGTTGTTAGTCAAACCGAAGAGCCGTTCCTTGAGAATCGGGTCTTTGCCGTTCCACAAAGCCAGCGCGAAGCAAAGGCGCTGTTTGTCATCGGAAATGCCGGCAATGCCGTCCTCGCCCCAGCGGTAGGCGCGCGAGCGGGCATGATCATGGGTGAAAAAATTCCAGGCGTCACCCCCTTCGCTGTAGTCCTCTCGGACTGTGCCCCACTGTCGCTCACTGAGATACGGCCCCCACTTCTTCCAAGGCACACCTTCCTCACGCGCACTCTTCAATCGCTTCTGTTCTACAACCTCAGCGGAGGAGAACGGAGAACTTTTCTGAATCTGAGGCTCCAAGGGTCTTGCCTTTGGGTTCACGTCTTCAGCTCCTTTTCAAGCCTTCGGCGCGTTGTTATAGGCTGGCGAGTGCGAGCGACTCAACTCAAATGCAGACCAACCAAAGAACGATACGGTTCGTCTGCACAATTGCCGCAAGCACACTAGGGGTAACTCCATTTCTGCACAACTAGGGGAACCCCTAGGAGGCCGGAGAGGTTGTGGAACTGGGTGTTGTTGTCGCTCCCATCTGATAAGCGTTACCGGACATTGAGAAAACGGGCGGCTTGTTTGGCAGGTGAACCGAGAACGCGCGCGCTCAGTGTGTGTCCAGTGCGCTCTCGATTCGATGGTGGGTCAGAGTCCCGAATCCTTAAACGCCGAGTTACTCCGTTTGACGCAGCCCTTCAAGACATTCAATGCGGACGTAGCGTCCAGTATGGCGATTCGCTCGTCGTTCAGGATGCCGCCATTAAGCGAAGCTCGGGCACGAATAGCCTCTTCGGCTGCCTTCACGCGCTCTTGCAATTTATCCAGGTCGAGCTCAAGAAGTGCAGCCCGGTATAGCTCGCGCCACTGACTACCATCCACAGCGGAATCGTCCGAAGGCAGCGAGCTGCCGATACGTGCGTAGAATCCGGAACTGTCCCAAATTCTTTCAACCATTTCTGGCCCCGTAATGGAAACCGGATGCTGCTACGCGATCTCGTTGCTGTCAGTCCGCGACCGTACAAAGCGCAATTGACCTCTTTTTGTCGAGGTGTGCAATATTAAACAGACTTGCGGGTGGGAATTATCAGATTTTGTGTAGGTGACGAAAAGAAAACTCACCGCCAAACGGATTTCCGCCGTCCCGTGTCCTACATGCGGTTCCGCCGCGAACGAAGCTTGCGTCTTGCATTCCAAGTGGCGCTACCGCAATCGCTTGACCGCCGAGCGCCGCCTCACGATTCGCTCCTACCATCCCGGCCCTTACGCCAGCGCGGAAGTCTTCTACGAAAGTCCATACTCGAAGTGGGCTGTCACCCGCTTGTATGCGGGCTGCCTGTTGCCACTAGGCAGGCACGTCGAACTCGATCCGTACTATCAGCACGAGAACAATACAGGACCGCGTCCAAATCAGCAGAAAAACGGCGCCGGATTGATCCTCTGGCTTTACTTTCCCAGAGACAACAAGTGAACCGGGCGGAGACTCCCGCAGAGCATCCCCGTTAGCCGCCCAACTGCCGGGTAAGCCGCATAATCGGAAACTTGAAATTTCCATATGGACAGTAATGGCGTTAATCACTTGCCCGTCAGCTGCTGCATCGAGCTCCGGGCCGCGTTCGCACCAAATCCATCTCCGCGTAAAATGAAGCGCATGAAACGCGTCGTCATTGTTGGGCGTGGGGCATCAGGCAAATCGACTCTCGCGAGGCGCTTAGGCGATATTACGGGGCTGCCGGTGACCGAAGTTGATAAAATTTTCTGGCAACCGGGACTTATCGCAACTCCTCGCCAACAGTGGATCGAGATGCAGGAGGCGCTTGCCGTTGGGGACCGATGGATCATGGAGGGTGACCTCGGACCCTACGACGCCGTCGAGGTCCGGCTTCGTGCAGCGGATACAATCATCTTTTTGGACTTCTCGTTAGTCCGCTGTGCGTGGCGAGCAATTCGGCGGTCCCGCGAACGTGCTGATTTCTGGCGTTGGCTTTTAGCATACCGGTATCAGAGCCGTCCGAATCTTAGGTCAGAGATAGCCAAACACGCACCCGATGCGGTGCTCTACGTTTTTCGCAACCCAAAGGCGCTCGCTCAATTCGTCGCGGACGTAGGCCGCCGTTAGGCCAGTTGCCCGGTAAGCGTTTATTAGTCTCAATTGCTTGCGGATGTGCCAACGCCGCCTTCGCCGTGGTATTGGACTAGGAATTGTGTACGCTGAGAATACGCCAGCGGCCATCGCTTTTGCGGCAGATCGTGGTGCCATGGCCGGTGCGATGTTCGACGGGCGTATCGATGGTGTATTCGTAGGAATACCATAGGGCGTCGCCGAGCAGTTGCACTTCGTTGACTTTGGACGTGTGATGAATGTTGGGCGCGTACTGAAAAAAACGATCTTGCAAATAGCCGATTACCTTCTGCGGCCCGACGAATTCTCCGTGCGGCGTGTACATCACCACATCCGGATCGAGGCATTTCTCGAACACCGCCGCGTTTCCTTGCGTGAAAGCGCCCATGCAGGGTTCCATGGCGGCTTGCATGGCATCGTACGCGACGCGCGCGTCCACCGTCCCGCCGCCCATCGTCGCGACGCGGTGCTGCAGGTCAATCGTCACGCCCATTCGATCGAGGAGATCCACGCCGAGAATGCCGTCAATCGGCCCGCCACAGGCCGCGCCGATAGGACTGAGGTCAATCGCCGGCAGCTTCAAATTGCGCAGGACGTGCTTACCGATTGTGAGTTCGGCGAGCGAAACTTCGCGGGCGCTGGTAGCCGCAGTGCCGGTCCAGGAGGCGATGTGGACCTGCCTGGAATGGCCGCCCGCAAACGATTTCAAATTCAACAAGGACGTCGCGCCGGTGTCCAGGAGGAATTGCAAATGCTTTCCTGCAACCTCGACCTCGACCACCGGCAGGCGATCGCAGCGCTCGATGGGAATTTCGTCCTTGGCAGCCGAATCCTGCGCGGAGGTAGTGGCGGGAAGCAACGCGCAGCTCAGGCAGAAGAGAAGGCTCTTTAGCGCGCGGCATCTTAAACGTGGAGTCACGGCAGGCATGCGAAATCCCGGCACGTTTATTCCTTAACGGTCATCGATCATCGCACATTTGCGGACACAGGATAAGCACTTCCGGCGAGAGGCGTTCGTGCGATCTTGAATTATGCAAACTCAGAAACCTGAATGCGGCGTTCGGTACTGGTGTTGTCCATGAGGCGGACTGTTGTGTCTTGTACTCGTTCAGCTTCGCTGTCTTGTTCCTTCGCATTGGTCCAAACGCGCTTGTGTTTACTGATTGAATTTCACTTGCCCGATAAGTCGTAACCGGACATAAAGCATTACTTCAAATGTCCGGTAAGGCGTTAATCAGATGGGACTGTCGAAATCCCATATAGTGGGAAGTGATTTTAATCGAATCGCCATATTGTGTATCGGCCGCATGCGCGAGCGCCACGAGCAAATTCTAATAACTCAGTCCATCATCTGACCGCGATAGGTTTCCGATAATCCCGACTCCACAATTGTTTATCGCCAGAGAACGGCATTGTCAGGAGGGCAAGCTTTCCCGCGCCGCCTCGAGGATTACGTCGACCACAACGTTCGGGTCGGCGTACATCGGAGTGTGGTCTACGCGATGGGAATGTATCTTCGCTCCCATGCGTTCGGCCATGAAATGCTGTGTCTTCGGATTAATCATGCGGTCTTCTTCAGCTACGAGATACCACGTCGGTTTTGACTTCCACAGCGGCTTTGGGGACGGGTCCTGAACACATTGAACGGCGATGGGCCGTTGCACAGCGGCGGCAATACTCGCCTGCTCCGCGGACGCTTTCTGGGCGAGCGCTCGGCCAAATGCATCTTCCGGCATCCAGACAAGGTTATGGGAGTCGGGAACCATCTTCGGCTGATCTGGATGCGGTTCGTCCCGGTAAAAAACTTTCCCAACGGGCTCGCCTTCATCGGGAGCGAGGGCCGCAATATACACCAAAGACTTGATTCGCTCTTCCCGTATCGCGGCGATCACCGCACCGGAGTAGGCATGCCCCACCAGCACTAAAGGCCCGCTGGTCCGTTCCAATACTCGGCTCACCGCCGCAGCATCGTCGCCTAAAGTCGTCATCGGTATGGGCGCGCAAATCACTCGAAGGCCGCGCTGTTGCAACGGCACAATAATGTTGCTCCAACATGAGCCGTCTGCCCATGCCGCGTGTACTAAGATGACCGCTGAGTTTGCGGGAAATTCGCTCTTCATGGCTCTCTCCTGTGGCATTTGTGGGGAAGAACGGTAGGGCGGCCCGACCGTCCGCAGGCCGCCCCGAATCGTGTCCGATAAGCCAACTATCCGGCCCTAGCAACATTCGATTTCGTTGTACTCTACGACGCCGCGCGAGTAGCCTTGCCTTGCGCCATCCACTCGGCGATGGCCCTCCCGATTTCGTCCGGCGAATCTTCTTGAACAAAATGGACTCCCTTTACACTCCTCTCAGTAAGCGCTGGCCAGCTCCGCACCAGATTCACCAGCTTCTCGCTCGCGAGAATTGCGCCCGGTTCAGCTTTGAGGAAAAGCTTGGGCACATTGCTCTGCCCCAGCCAGTCCGCGTATGCAGTCGCGATCGCATGCACGTCAGCCGGTTCGCCTTCGATTGGAATCTCTCGCGGCCATGTCAGCGTGGGTCGTCGTGATTCGCCAGGCTCGGTGTACGGCCGTCGATACTCCGCCATTTCTTCGGCGGTAAGCTTGCGCAGAATTGCGTTCGGCAGGATCTCTTCGATGAAATAATTGTCCTGCAGAACCATCTTGTCACCGGCCTCCGAACGCACCGCCTCCAAGGCTTCGCGCATTCCCATTTTGTCCCAATGGTCTTTGCCCTGCGGCGCCACGATCGCTTCCATGAACGCGATTCCTTTGACGGCCTCGCGATGGCGGTTGGCCCAGTCGAAGCCGAGGCCCGAACCCCAGTCATGAATGACCAGCGTCACGCGTTCGCGCACATTCAGCGCGTCGAGCAAGGCGTCAAGGTAGCGGCGGTGCTCGACGAAGCGATACGAGCCCGGGCCACTGTTCGGAAGCTTTTCGGAATCGCCCATACCGATCAAATCGGGAGCAATGCAGCGGCCCAGGTGCTCCAGGTGGGGCATCACGTTGCGCCACAGATACGACGAAGTGGGATTTCCGTGCAACAGCACGATCGGGTCGCCCTGTCCTGCCTCGACATATGCCATTTCGCGGCCGAGCACTTGCTTCCGTTGCTTCTTGTACCGAGAAGTTGCAGAAATCATCTGCGTGTCTCCTTAATGTTTGAACGATGGTCGCCTGGTGGGCGGCCTTTGCCATACTGATGCTCGGGCGACAGTCTTGGGTTCATTCGTTCGTGCGCAGGCGCGCTTCCTGCGATTCAAATTCTTACTAAACTACATTTGAAGCAACGATTCACTCCTAGGGGAAAAGTGTTTATCAGGCAGTGGAAGGTTTGAAGCCATAATCCTGGCTTCGTCGAGTTTGAAGAACTGAGCGAAGTTTTTGTCCTCGCGCACTTCGTCCCAGCCGAACAAGCGCTCGATGATCCCGCGCATCGTCTCGAAGTAAAATGGGTTGTGTCAGTGCCCGATAAGTAACCGGACAAGTCGCGTGGATTGTATTCACCGACCCTCCGACGATTTGCGCTCTACAAGACGCCCCCAGACCCGCCGAATGAGCCACGCGATCCCGACCAGCAAAGCAACCGTGATCCGGACCGATGGCCGGACCTTCCGAGATTGGGTCACCCACAAGTACACGAAATCCCATGGCAGATTGGCAAATGCGAAAAAAGCGGCCGCTCCGAGAACCGGTGCGCGAGGAAGCGGGGCCGACGCTCAAAAACTACATCACGCCCGCCGGGTTGCAGCGGCTGAAAGACGAGCATCGGTTCCTACTGAGTCGCGAGCGGCCCGCGGTGGTGGAGGTCGTAGCGTGGGCTGCCAGTAACGGGGACCGCAGTGAAAACGCCGACTACCTCTACGGCAAACGACGGTTAGGCCAGATCGATTCGCGGATTCGCTTTCTCACGAAACGCATTGACGCGGCCGTGGTCGTCGATCCCGCCGCTCCGCGGCCGGCATCAGCCGCTACGCGCGTCTTCTTCGGCGCAACCGTGACCTACAAGGACGCCGCCGGCCTCGAACACGTCGTCTCGATCGTCGGCATCGACGAGGTGGACCTCGACCGCGGCTACATCAGCTGGCGCTCGCCTCTCGCCAATGCGCTGATGAAGGCGAGCCCCGGCGACCGCGTGGACCTGCGCGCGCCAGCGAAGACGGAGCATCTCGAGATCATCGACGTCGAGTACGCGCCGATTCCGATGGATCCTTTCCGCGAACCGCTAGGAGCTCAGTCGACGCCCAAGGTCGAAGGCTCCTAGACCAAGCCGACCGACTCTGAGCGTTCCCCCGATCTTTGTCGTTTTTGCACATAATGTTGTCCGTAGCTGGACAGCGAGACGTTAACAATCACTGCTCGGCGATTCCTACAGTCCAATTAGCTTTCCGGCGATTCTGAGCGAATCACGGGCAACAGGGAAGTAATGATGCAACTGAGCAAGAGAATCCCTCTCACCGGAGGGGTGCAGTGGAACAAATCGCGAACAAATCGGGAACAAACGATCGAAGAACAGCAGTCAATCAGGTAGATCAACACATAGGTAAGTCGTTGAGAGGCAAAGACGGGCTAGTATTTTATCCGGCTCATAACCCGAAGGTCGTCAGTTCAAATCTGACCCCCGCAACCAATTTTGAAAACGGCTTGGAGGATGCTCGCTCTGAGCCGTCGTTTTCTTTGCCAGCAATTCGAGCTTCAAGGATTCCTTCGGTCAGGCAAAAGGGTTAGAGATCGTGACGCTTCCCATGTGCTGTCCATCCTGAAAGTCTTCACTGTAAAGAACTCCACACTTACCTTCGATTGCAGCAGCGACGATCAACGAATCGTACCAACGCAACTGGAACCTGGCTCCAATCCTCAGCGCTTCTCCATACAGAGCTTGCGACGAGTGCACTGACAGGAGTGGACGAAACGTGGTCGATAAATATTGTTCCGCATCTACGCCAGTCATGGGTTTTGAAAAACGGCGCAGTGCAACGTTAAAGAACTCTTGCACCACTTGATAGCTGACAATGCCGCCGCGCGTCTCGATTGCACTTCTGATCAGCTTCCTGGCTTGCGCAGCCTTCTTCGGCGAACTTGTGTCAAAGGAATATACGAAGATGTTTGTATCGAGAAAGAACCTATCGTTCATTCATCTCGTCCCGACTGAAGCGCCGCCCCGCCTGTACATGCTTCAGTCGCTTCATCAGAGCGTCGAACTCCTGCGTGCCGCCGCTTCGTGCGGTAAATTGTTCCAGCCATTCGCGGAACATAGCATTAAGCGTCTTATGCTGAGATTTGGCCAGCAGGCGCGCTTGCTCAATCAGTTGCTCATCTGCACTGAGGGTAATGTTTTTCATACGACAACAGTGTACACGATCTTCGTGTAACTAGCGAGCGTCCTCCTTCACGCAAATCTGGTCGTCTGTGTCCCGCACTTGTGCAGTCGGCGGGAAAGATTTGGGAAAGAACTCAAAACTTTGAAACACCACTTAAGTCGCGCAGAATCAACGGGCCGGGTGTTTTTGCACGTGCTCCTAACCCGAAGGTCGTCAGTTCAAATCTGCCCTCTGCAATCATGCTTCTTCTCTTTCAGTAACTTCCGCAAACCCTGCAACTCTCCGAATTTGTAATGCCCCAGTGGTGATTCGCGAAAGTTGCGTCTAAAGGCTCTTCCTATATCTCACGATGGGCAGAACGTGATTGATAACTTCCGGTTTGCCCATTCGGACAAGACTTCGGAAGGCGAGTTGCGGCACACCTGACCCAACCGTTCTACGTACGAAGGCCTTAATCCGCCTTCTTCGTCGCCAACCTATGACCTTGCACGCTGGCTATGCGGCAGGCGCGGCAGGAGC
>CAWAYG010000002.1:0-1511749 GCA_963786205.1 uncultured Acidobacteriota bacterium | reverse complement strand
CGGCTTGGTCGGCACGTGAATCCGAAGAGCAAGTTCGCGTCGAACGTATTATTCCCAATGAGATCCACGCTAGTGATCCAGCGGAGGCACGTTTTCAGGAAAGCGTGAAGTGTGGCGAGGTGCACGGCGCGCGTTCGATAGTTCCGTTTGAACGTAGTCGCTGGCGCGACGGACGCTTCGCGTGCTATGCTCCTTGCGTCATGCTGCAACGTAGCGCCTTTAACAGCGATTTTCGCTTTTCTCTGTTTTTCCTAAGCCAAGCAAAATCAATAGACTACAGAGGAAAAAAGATTCAATTCCCATAGCCGTTAGATCGGCTGAAGCCACTAGCCCGCATCCGCCGCAACCGCCAGCGCCCACCTTCAAACGGCTCTATCGAACGCGCGCAGAGCACCTCGCCCGACTTCGCGCTTTTGTGAAAACGCGCCTCCGATAGAGCACTAGCGTTTGAAGGAAGTCGCTGGCGGTTGCGGTGGCTGCGTGAGTGATGGAAAATGATTGCAGTAGCCAACTGTGGGCGTGTAGCTCAGCTGGGAGAGCACCTGCTTTGCAACAAAGCAGGCAAAATCACACAAGTGCCGCATCTGGTGTCGCTTACGCGGAAACACGCGGTGCAATCAACCTCTTGAATTGGACTGAAGCTGCACCGAAAATCATCCTCACCCCTGCGGGCCTGCGCAATCGCACGCGCTTCGCCGGGATGTCGGCGTGGCATTCCAATCTGCAACGATTCGGTTAACAGCCGAGGAGGTCAAAAATCTAAGTGCCCTATCTGGTGTCGCTTACCAAAAATCAGGTCCATTCTTTCCTCTTTAGTTGCACCCAATCCTGCACCCAAGAAAGTATTTGCAAGCTGGTCGAGAATGTCCTACGAGCCGGTTTCTGGATAGTTTTTGGACCACAGACCACGATGAATCAACCCACCATTCATAATGCCCGGAGCCGAACCAGGGAACTAGCGAACTTCAACGATGACGAGGGACACGTCGTCGGCCAGGGCGCCGTGGCTCCAGGCGACCGCGCCCTCGAGAATGGCCTGTTTCATTTCGGGAAGTGCCCGCGTGGCCGACTGGCGGACCAACTCTTGAAGGCCCTCGACGCCAAGCATGTCTTCGGACCTGTTGAACACTTCGACGAGCCCATCGGTGTAGAGCACCAGACGGTCGCCGGGCGCCAGCTCGATTTCCGCCGCCGACTCCGATGGCGCACATATGGAAAGATAACCGAGGATACCGTTTTGTGAATCGAGAAGACGCAACGTGCCCTTCGAGACAAGTATTGCTGGCGGTTGGGCCGCGGCCGCAAAAGTCATGCGGTGGCCGCCCTGACTAAAACGGACTGCGGCCATGGTGAAGTAAAAACCCTCCTGTGGGATGCGATCATGTACGAAGTCGTGGAGGCACTTCAACAAACGGCCGGGCTCAGTCTTACGTTCCAGCGCATGAAGTGTTTCAGAGTAGATGCGATTGGCCATCAGGGCCGAAGCTATACCATGGCCCGAGACGTCGCACAGGATGAGGTTTAGATATTCGTCGCCTTGGGGGAGGACGATACCGAAATCGCCGCCAATCGTATGGGCAGGGCTGTAGTAGGCCTCGACAGCGAGGTCCTTCCATTCCAAATTTTGTGGCGCCAGTGACTGCTGGATTCGTGCCGCGACCGAGAGGTCGGCGTCAATTTCCTTTTGACGATTGCGGAGCTGTTCCTCGACTCTCTTCAGTTCGCTGATGTCAGTCACGGTCACCACAACGTAGTCCTGACTGTCTGGTCCTTGAATCACCCGCCCACTGACAATTATCGGGATTTTCTTGCCGTCCTTACGTGGAAGGTGGAACTCGCTGCGGTGCCGGCCGTGGCGATGCCCCAATTTGTGATCGCGGATAATATGGGGAATGTCCTCCGGAGGGAAAATTGTGTCGAGTGTACTGCCCCGCAATTCGTCGAGGTCGTAGTGCCATAATCGTGCCAACGCTTCATTGGCAAAAATGATGCGAAGTTGATCATCAAGAATCGCTACTCCCTCATTGAGCTCTTCGAGGATGCTCTCCATCTGGCGAAGCCAATCCGGAGTTTCGATATTGACGTTAGGCATGGCTTTGTTCAGTTGAATTCGTTCGTAAAGATTGTGTGTCGCGATCGAGCAACCGGGTGACGAGGGCAAGCAGGACACGGACCGATATTCCACACATCAACACACCGATGATCGCCTCCAGAGGCCCTAAGAGTCGCCGCTCGGATGGCAGAATCAGATCACCATATCCCAGAGTGGAGTAGCTGCTCGCGGAGTAGTGAAAGGCGAGCTCCCATAACGGGAAGCAACGCGTCCGGTAGAAACTGGCCCACAGAAGAATCGCGAGCCCGTGCAGAATTACAATTGCGACCGTCGATTTCACTACCAGGGTGGCCGAGTAAACTGGCCCATGCTTGTGAATGTCCCTGGTCAGAACACGCTTTAGCCACTCGATGAGCGTAGCTACGCCGGCGCACTGCAAGCAGAGTGTAAGGCTCAGCAGAAGAACAGCCGCGGCAACTTGATAAAAAAGAATCATCGAAAAAGCCTTCAACGAACTAAACATGCTCACTGTTTCATTCGAGCGTCTTTCCCATCGCCGCTATGCCCCGGTCAAGCGAGCAAAGCCGTGACCTACCAACTGACCTTTGTCATCAGCTGGTGCGTGGCGCCATTTCAGGGGCCGGGCGAGCTTCAGTCTCTGCCGGAGGTTGTTTCGTTTCCCAGCGGATGATTTTCAGATCAAGTACGAAGATGCTGTAAAGGACCGGCACCAGAAGCAACGTGATAAAGGTTGCCACGGCAAGCCCGCCTATCTGTGCATAACAAAGAGGCTGCCATAGGGGCCCTCCTTCAAGCGCCAGTGGGAAGAGGGCCAAGATGGTCGCTAGTACAGTGATCATTACGGGCCGGATACGCTGGATGCCTGCGTCCGGAAGGGCCTGCTCCAGAGGCTCCCCTTTCGCATGCATTTCCTCGATGAAATCGAAGAGTACGATGACGTGGCTTACGATCACTCCGATTAAGCTGGCGATGCCCAGAAAGGCCATAAATCCAAACGGCGTATGCAGAATCGAGAGGGCGATCAGAGAGCCAATCACTCCGTAGGGAGCAGCGGCGAATACCAGAAGAGGTTTTACGGCGTTATTGAATTGAATCAATAGCGCGAGGTAAATCCCGAGTAAAGAGATCAACAGAACGATTTTGAGGTTGTCGAACCCTTCGATTTGTTTGGCCCGTTCGCCACCAATCCGGAGCTGATAACCCGGCGGGAGATTTTTCTGAAATTCCTGTATTTTTGGAAGGATCTGGTTAAGCACCTCGGAGGCGAGAACTCCAGGCTGCGGATAACACAGTATGGAAATGGTGCGAAAATGCTCGCGGCGCCTGACGCGACCCGTTTCCAAAGAATTTCCGACCGTCGCGATCGACAGGAGAGGCACGCGGTTGTTCGTCTGCGAAGAGTAAACATACAGGTTCTTGATGTCGGCAAGCTGAGCACGTTCCTCCATGCGAAGGCGCGCCACAATGGGGATGTTCTTGTCGCCTTCCTTGAAGACGCCCACTGTTGCGCCGCTCATGGCCGCAGTTGACGCCTCTGCCACATCGGCGTTGGTAATGGCTGCCACGTTGGCGCGGTCTGGATCGATCTGAATCCTCTGCTGAACATTGTTAGGGAACCAATCATCGCGAAGAACGGCAATGCCGCGAGCTTGCCTGACGATGTCCTGAGCTTGCCCGGCAATCTGCCGAAGGGTGCGAATATCGCTGGCTTCATTTCTCGCGTCAACGTCCGCCTGCCCAGAGATCAACAACTCGACAGGGTTGTCCACAGGATTGGTTTGAAGCTGGCGAACCGTAACCCACGCGCCTGGAACTTCCTTCTCCAGTGCGTCCTGGATCGGACGAGCTAACTTTGGCGAAGCCTCTTTATCCGTGATCTCAACGATCATTTGCGCGTAGTTGGTCTGCGGCATTTCCGGCGAGACGGAGAACCAGAAGCGAGGGCCGCCACCGCCGTCGAAGGTCGTTAGCGACTTCAGCAGATGCCCACGATGTTCTGGGCCGGTGACGTCAGGCGAGTTTTCAATCACATGCCGGACGACTTTTTCGGCCTGCATTGCAGCATCGTTGGTGACGCTCAACGGGGTATCGTTCGGCAGCCAAATATCCAAATAAAACCAATACTGGACATCTTCGGGAAAGAATTGGGTCTTAAGGCGAGAACCTAACATCGCGCCCGGAATCAGGAAAAGCAAGGACCCGGCGAGGACAGCCCAACGGTGTTTTATGGCTTTGCCCACAAGTCGATTATAGAAGCCGTAAAATCCTCGCTGCCGTCTCTCCTCGATCGTCGGTTCTCGCTTTGCCGGAGGGCGCAAAATGTAGTAGCCCAGGAACGGAACAAACGTCATCGCAACAAAGTACGCGCACAGCAGACAGGTTGTCATCACGACAGGGAGGCTCTTCAAGAACTCGCCGGTATTGCCGGTCAGCATCAAAAATGGCAGGTAGGCGATAACATTCGTGATGGTCGCGTAGAAAATCGCGGTTGCCAGCTTTGTAGGGCCGAGCCAGCAGGCAACGCTGCGCGGAAACCCTTCCGCCAAGTGGCGTTTTATGCCGTCCCCGGAGACCACCGGCACGTCCACGAGAAGGCCCAGCGCGATGATCAGCGATGCGATGGAGACTTGTTGAAGATCGATTCCCAACATATACACGATGCCGAAGGTCATCGCCAGTGTGATGGGTATGGCCAGAGCCATAATCAGCGCCAGGCGCCACTCCCAAAATCCGATCAGCGAAACGATGACCACGAGTATGATGGCTTCGAGAAGCGCCCGCATGAACAGGTGAATGTTCTCGTAGACTTGTAGCGGTTGATCGGAGGTGTGCGCCAGAATCAGGTCGGCGGGAAGTATTTGGCGAAGCTCCGAAAGCTTCAAATTCACGGACTCTCCGAAGCGCGCGATTTGCTTTCTATCGCGCATGTAGATCGCCAAGGTGATCGCGCGGCT
Source organism: uncultured Acidobacteriota bacterium (assembly GCA_963786205.1). Taxonomy (GTDB): domain Bacteria; phylum Acidobacteriota; class Terriglobia; order Acidiferrales; family UBA7541; genus Palsa-295. The sequence goes on along the minus strand of CAWAYG010000002.1, from coordinate 1,506,721 downwards.
GCGCTGCCAGTGCCCACTTGTGTCCCGCCAAGTGTAGTAATTGAGATACTGGGCAGGAGCCTGATAGCCTCGGCTGATTTGGACGAGATCCCGTAAATATACGGGGGTACCCTCCGATGTAGTCGATACGGCCACATCACCTATGCTTCTAGCGGTATCGAATTGTCCGGAGGGAATGAGCGTGACCCTGCGTTCGCCGGTTTCAACAGTTCCTCCCGGCGCGATGATGTTCCGAGCCGAAATAACCTTGGAGAGATCAGCAGGACGCAGTCCGTAGGCCGCGAGACGATCCTGCGAATAGTCCAGATAGACGGTCTGCGACAAAACGCCCCGCCGCTCCACCTTGGAAACTTCGGGAGCACCCTGGACCGTTCGCCCAATCAAGTCAGAAAAATTGTCGAGTTCGGCATAGCTGTATTTGTCGCCAGCAACCTTGGCCAGTTTCGTTCGTGTTTCCCTCGGATCGCGGATGATTGCTGGGGCCCACGCGTCGGGATGCAACTCGGATCGTTTAAGCCGCTCGGAGATAAATCGCCGGATGAACGTTTGAATGGTGCTGTCATCCGCGTCGGAAAGGCCATCCACGCCGATGAATCCGCTTCCCTGTATTATTTCCGAATCTCGAAGGATTCCGGCACTCTGCGCTTGCTCTTGAAACAAGTATACGGTGTCAAGAACCTCCCGAGCCGAAATCGATTGAGGAAAGGAATCTACCACCGTGATCTGCTGACCCACTCGATTCTGCTGTTTTGCATCACGAGCTTTGCGAATTGCCGATTCGACGGAGTTGGCGCGGGCTGTGATTTCGATGTCGTCCGCCTTCGGGCTCGCGACCGTCAGCATGAGCGCGGCGGTGTCTCCAAAATCGCTCTGGAAAGTGATGGGACCGGCGCCCTGCGGCAACTGAGAATTTAGAGCATCCAGCTTGAGGTTGATATCGCTGAATTGCCGCTTGGTATCGGTGATGCCCTCATCCAATTGAATGGTCACAAACGAATAGCCTGGAAGAGATATGGACTTAATACCGTAGTCCGCATCGGTTCCCGGATGAATGGTCTTATTCTCAGCCGCCGCGTCCTCAATTCGACGGGTAATAAACTGTTCGACCTGTTGCGCTGTGGCTCCGGGCCATGGACAAGCCGCCACACCGAGGCGCACCGGAATGTCCGGGTCCTTTCGCTGCGGCATGGATGTATATCCGAACCAGCCCCAAATGAGCACTCCGGCCAGAAGGATCCAGGATATATGCGGGTGCTCGACGAAAAACCTCGGGATATTGCGGCGATTACTGATCTCTTGCTCGTGTTCGAGTGCCATTTGTTCTGTACCTCTATGGGATAACCTGGATGAAATCGCCGTCCTTCAGACCAGCGGCTCCAACGACGACAACTTTCTCGGCTGGATTTACACCTTCAACTGCCACATCACTTTCGTGGGTTTCACCGAGCGTGACCTCGCGCAAATGCGCTACCCATTTGCCGCCCTGTTCTTGGGCGACGAAAACCGCGTAGCGTCCAGGTGAGGCGGGGTCAGCGACAACGGCGCTAAGAGGCACGGAGGGGACCGGGGCTTTGTGAACGCCTGTCAAACTGAGTGAAGCAATCATCCCGGGCTTCAATAGCGCTTTGGGGTTGGGTACAGTCACCTCGATGGCAAAGACACGATTTTTCTCGTCGGCGCTTGCGGCAATACTCGTGACCCGCCCGCTGTATTCTTTCGGATCACCCTGGAGATAAATGCTGAATTGTTGCCCCAGGCGCAGACGCCTTACGGCATAGTCGGGAACGCCAAAACCGATTTTGACTGCACTTGTGTCGGCAATGCTAAAGGCCGAAGTCCCTGGTGCTGCGAGGTTCCCTAATTCGATGTTCCGCGAAATGATGTACCCCGAAAACGGCGCCGTCAAATCGGCATCCTCGAGAGCCAACTGCGTTTGGTGCAGACTAGCCTTGGCCTGATCCACCTCCGCGAGAGTCGAATCGAATTTGGCCTGCGCTCGATCGAAATCGGGCTTGGTCAAGCTCTCTGAGGCGTAAAGCGTCTTCGCGCGCTCGTAATCCTTCGTCGCCTCGACATTCTGAGCTTGGGCGTCGACTCAGTGTTGCGGTCGCTTGGTCAAGCTGATTCTTCAAATCCTGATGCCGAATCTGCGCGAGAACCGTGCCCCGGGGAACATAGTCTCCTGGACCTATGTCTCGACGCCGTCCGTCTGCGCCCATGACCTGCTTAATTTCCGTCACATATCCTGCGGACTTGAATGACAAGCTCGCTTGTGCGAACGGCAGAACGGAAGCCGAGTAGCGCAAATCATCTGAAGACGAATACAAAGTCACATCCACCAGATGAACAGGCGTGGGCGACTTGGCGGCTACTTGCGTGGGTTGATGACAGCCATTTGTGGCTGCCGTCATGACCAAAAGCACAGCCGTTATTGCTGGTCCGAACCTTTTTCTGAATTTGCTCCCCATAACGTCTACTCCTCTCCAATCGCTTTCTCGCACTCTGCCTTGCTGGCTGTTAATCCCAAAATAATTCTTGTTCTCATCGGTCACTCTTCTCCCATCGCCTTGCGCAGCTCGGCAAAAGCGCTCCAATACGAGGAAAGCGCTTGCTGATATTGGAAAGTCGTTTCGGAAGTGCGAGCCTGACCCTCGAGAAGGTCTTTTAAGAGGGCCGCCTGCTGCCCGTATTTGTTGCCGGTGACTCGAAACTGCTCCGCAGCCGCTTGGTGAGCGATACGAGAAGCCCTAAGCAGCAACGAAGCCTCTCGCCACTTGCGGTACTTCGCGCCAACCTCTACGGCGATCTGCGATTCCGTCTCTTGTATCCCGTTGCGCGCCTGTTCGACAGTTTTGGTTTTCTCGGCAATGTTGTTGTGGCGGCGTCCCCAATCGAATGGCTCCCAGGTCAGGAGAAAGCCCGCCGTTTCAACGTTTGGCGGAAGAACCTGCACATTGAAGAGCCCCTGATACCGTACGTCGAGACTGAGGTCAGGTATATATTCGGCTTTCGCGAGACGCCGATCGTATTCGGCCTGCTTTTCTTTTAGACGCGCTTGCCGATTCTCGGGGCGGTTCGCCACAGCTTGCTGTCGGGCTGCTTCGAGCGTCAGATCGGTGGTGTCCTCCTCAGGCACGGCGTCAACGCGAAATCGCGTCTCAAGATCGCGGTCGAGCAGTTGATTCAAGTTCTCGCGCTCGGTCGCGAGCTTATCCTCTGTGACGGATAACTCATAGCGTGCGTTCGCTAAGCGGGCATCAACTTCCAACGCGTCACCGCGCAGCACCGTCTTTTCCGCCACGTATTGGGCCGTGACCCGCTGCGCTTCTTCGAGTGTTTTCACCGCCTCCCGCGCGGCATCCACACTCGCTTGGACCGCGACGAGATTGAAGTATGCATCGCGGACTTCGGCAGCGATCTTCTGGCGTTCAACGCGCACATCTTCACGAGCGATATCACGCCCCAGTTCCGTCGCGCGAATTGCCAAGCCGATCTTATATTGCTGGGTAAGCGGTTGATCGATACTTGCGGTGATGTATGTCGTAAACACCGCTGGCGTGTGAATGTTGGACTCTTTCGCTGGGATGGGCCCAATGCCTGGATATGTACCCCACACACCTGCCGGGAAAGTAAAATTGAACGGCTGCAATAACTCACCGCCCAGCATCGTAAACTGAAATTGTGGTAGCCGCTTGATATGACTGTTGTTTACCTGGAAGTCATGCTTCTGAGCCTCCAGCTTCGAGATCTTTACAACTCGGTTGTTTTCTAGGGCCAGAGAGACCGCCTCATCGAGGGTAAGCACGGGCGCCTGAGTCTCGGCGTTCGAGGGTTGATCTTGCGCCGTTGAAGGCAACGGCCAAGCAAGAGCACACAGAATGAAGACCACTGAGAGAGATGTGTATTTCATATTGTTGATCCGTTTGTTGAGGCTCCCGTCCGGGCGAGCCCTCGAAGAGTCGTCGTGATCACTTTTTGCGCGATGCGCTCTATGGACAGGCGCTCGACGTTCGCGAGACCGTCGAGCGCAAGCATGGTTAGGCCGTGAACTACGGCCCACGTGAGGAGAACCGCGGTTTGCAATTCCGACTTTCGGGATGTTGTCGATATCCACATGTCTGCTCGTTTCGACTGTGAGTAGTGCAGATCACATGCCAATTCACGCGCATTGCAAGTGGTTGATTTACTTGGGCAGTACAGGTTTAAGCCGTACTGCGCTGCCGGTATGCGGGCAGCGTCGCAAGGCAAGCGCACAGTGCTAGCAAACATCGCGATGTCAGAGGCCTTTTGTCATCTCGGCAGGTCGATGAGATAGGAGTCGGTGGAAGCCACTCTGCAGCGGGCGGAAATGCTCGTGGGGCAGGAAACAGCGGGACGGACGAAATCGTCATGGAAACTCACATAGTGACTCTGGCAGTGATGCACTCACAAGCGTTTTCAGACCTTTTCGTTTCCCGACTGACGTGCATGGGTCCTGCGTCGGCGACCGTTTGTGCGGGAAGCGCCTGACGTGTTCGTATCCGATACCCCATCTCGAGCAAGGCGCAGATGCAGGCGCTCACATATATCGATTGTATAGGATGTTTGGGCAACAAATTCCGCCCCGAACCGGCCAAAAAACGATAGTACTTCTTCCCCCACAGAGTCGATGAACGTGACTTCCGTTAGATCGACGACCAGTGTTATTCCGTCGTGGCAGCGCGCCATGAGCGTACGAGTGTTCTCTGCGTCATTACCGGTGAATCGACCTTCAAGCTTGAGGCTCAGAGCGTTCGCGGAATCGCGTATGTCAACGCGCAGCATCGCACCTCCGTGAGAATCTAAGCAGCCAACGGCAGCCGGCTGAAGAGAATCCTGTCAAGCTGTTGCAGGTCTTATGCCAGGCATTGGTTTACGTAAGTTATTGAAATTACAAGCAACTATCGAGGGGTGTTTGGTGTCGCCCGTGCCCGGCCGACGGGCAGTGCCGTGATGTGGGCACGATTGCCTGTTCCTTGAAAAGCCATGCAGCTCAATGGCCGCTTTGAGATGAGAGTTAAGGTCTGGTTTCCAAAGCGGCCGGATTCTCACCCGGAATACTCAGCACGACTGATATTCAGCTTGTTCATCTTGTTTTGGAGTGTTGTTCGCTTCAGTCCTAGGCGCTCTGCCGCTCCGCCCTTGCCGGCGATTCTCCCGGACGCGGCTATCAAAGCATCGATAATGGCTTGCCGCTCGGCCTGTTCGAAACTTGGCGCGGCTGAAGCAACGGAGCGCACGGATGGTTTCTTCAGCTCTGCACGTAGGACATTCAATTCGTCCCCTTGCGTGAAGATCACGCAACGCTCGATGAAGTTCTCCAGCTGCCGAATATTGCCCGGCCAATCGGCGTTCACCAGCGCCTCCATGGCCTGCTTCGGAACGGATTTGACGCGCTTTTGCATTTGCCGGGAGTGGCGCAAAACAAAATAGTGCACCAAGAGCGGAATGTCCTCGCGCCTTTCGCGAAGCGGAGGAATCTCAATCGGGCAAACATTCAGTCTGTAAAAAAGGTCTTCGCGGAACTGGTTGTTACGTATCATTGCCTGCAGATCGCGATGGGTTGCGGCAATCAGGCGAACGTTCACGCGAATCGTCTTCGTACTCCCCAGTCGCTCAAATTCATGTTCCTGCAGAGCGCGCAACAGCTTTGGCTGCAGCTCGAGACTGATATCGCCAATTTCATCTAGAAAGAGAGTGCCGTGATCCGCCAGCTCGAACCGGCCTTTCTTTTGCATCAGGGCTCCGGTGAAAGCGCCCTTTTCATGCCCAAACAGTTCGCTTTCCACCAGCCCGGAAGGTATGGCGGCACAGTTCAGTCGGACGAAAGTGCGCTCGCGACGCGGGCTGAGGTTATGAATCGCCCGGGCGAAGAGTTCCTTGCCAGTGCCGGTCTCGCCGTGCAGGAGCACAGTCGAGCCGGTGGGGGCGACAATCGCAACCTGATCCAGCACTTTGCGAAGAGCGGCACTTTTACCGACGATATCCTCGAAGTTGTATTCGGAGCGGATCTCCGATTCGAGGTACAACCGCTCTTCCTCAAGGCGATCCCTGGCCTCCGTGACGCGTCCATAAGCAATCGCGTTGTCAACCGCGAGCGCAATCTGATTGCTGATTTGTGACAAGAGGTTCAGGTCCTCTTGTCCGAAGTTGTTGCGGCTGTCGGCTGCCCATAGTCATCACACCCAGAGGACCGCCTGCGGTTACCATCGGGGCGATCGCCATCGAGGTGATGGACTCAGCTTTGAGCTTTTCAACGATTGCGCGGGAAGCCTCTCAATTTCTTCGATCGACAGCAGTTCAGGGACGTGGGCCCGCAGTTTTTCGTGATCGGTGTCGCTCAGTTCAGACTTAAGGACAGCGGTCAACGAACCTTTGCCGCTGGGGAAATCCAATACGACGCATTCAAGCTGGTTCGATTGTTTATCGATCAACCAAAATCCGGTGAAGTCGTTTCGAAAATAAATCCGGAGGGATGCCGATGCCGACCGGAACAATTCGTTAATGTCGAGCTTGGAAACGATGTGATTGTTGATCTCCAGCAACAGCCTGAGCCGATCCCGCTCTTTCACCACTTGTCGCTGGTAAAGCTCTGCGTTGTCCCTCGCCAGCGCGCACTCGAGTGCAACCGCAACGTGCGACGCCAGAGAACGGAGCATCTCGACGTCTTCAGGGGCAAATTCCTGGCCCTGCAACTTTGTCACGGCGAGAAACCCGTATCGTTTCTGGGCTGCAGAGACTGGAAACAAATAGGAGGTTCGTCCGACAACTTCGACCGCAAACGGAGCCAACTCAGGATGCTTCAACATTTCCTGTGATGTGTCGGGGATAAAAACTGGTTTCTGTTCCTCAAGCACCCGCGCCACCGCGCCAATTCGTGACACTTTGGTTCCGATCTTGAACGCAGGTGCGTCCGGATCTCGATCGAACTCGAGCACGTGCAGACTCTGTTCGTCATCGTCCAGAACGTAGAGTTCGGTTCCGTGCAGCCTAGAAATGCTGGACAGAACGTCGCGCAAGCTGTGCAGGACAGCCTTGATCGTGGGCTGATCGGCCAGGGTGCTGGACGCATCCAGCAAAGTTCGATATCGATCTTCGGTGCTCCTCATAATGCGGGTACCTACTGCGCTCAGGTGATGTACGCATTATTATAAACCACCGCACGTACTTCTGGGATTAGTGTCACGACCAGCGCAATCGTTGCGATCGCGCCGCTCGGCGGAGGGTCTATACCTACTCGCTGCGGTCGGCCACTCGCAGCCGCCCACCATTTTTCCCGGGATGCCCGTGAGCATAGCACCGCCACACCTGAAGTTCCACCTTGAAGTATTCGCCTTCTCGTAGGGTCCCAATGAAGTGCGTTTTACATCACTTCGGGTGCTTCCGTCTCCGTCCACGTCGCGGTCATTGGGTCCTGACAGTCAGCACGGGACAGCTCGCAGCGCACACCACTTCATAGGCCGTTGCCCAATGCGTTTGAGGCGCGGCGGCGACGTGCGTCGAACGACGCAGGCCCATGAAGATGAGGTCGGCCTCGAGTTTCAAGGCTAACTGCAAGATTGTCTCGGATGGTCGTCCGAAGTGGACGAGGTACTCAGGCGGTAGCGCCAATTCCTCCTCGATTTGTGAGCAATTGTTCAAGTTGCCGCAAGTAGGCCATTCGAGCAGCATCCCGCATGCGAAGAACATCGCGCGACGGATGTTCTGGGACGGGTGCGATTGGAACCACGTGCAAGAAAATCAGTTTTGCGCGTAACTGATTTGCGAATGAGATGGCATGGGGCAAAGCGCGTAGAGAACCTTCGCCGAAGTCGGTTGCGAAGAGAAATTTCAGATTTGCCTTGCCGAAATCAAACGTACAAGAGTTCGGCCCAACTGTGAGCACGAGGCAGTCGGCGTGCCGAAAAACATCTTCCGCTACCGATCCTAAGACAATCCTTCCGAGGCCATGCCGGCCATGTGTCCCCAGGACTACAAGATCAATGTGGTTCTGCGAGATGATCGATTGCAATTCTTCCCACACGACACCCTTGCTCACAATCGATTCGTGTTCGATGCCCTCGAGTGAGCCGCTCTCGACCAATTGCTGCTCGAGTTGTAGCAGGTCCCTTTTGGCTGCTCCGGACGCGGCTTCCAGGGCGTCCGGGCCCGTAAGGGTATAGCCAAAGCCCGAGACGACGTGAGCCAGGTAAAACTTGGCTCCATGGTGTCGAGCAACTGCAAGTCCGTGCGCCAAAGGTTGTCGGGATGCATCCGAAAAATCGGTTGCTACCAACACTGACTTCAGAGAAAACCGCACACGTATCGCTGCGAACGACATGTCTGTTTCGGATCCTCCCCTAGCGACCAACGTTGTCTTGGCCTCGCAATCGTTCGAATCAACTCCAGAGAGCAACCAACCGTGGTCGGTTGCATTCGTTCCTAAGAACCCACCTGCAGCACGCGCCTTTGCGACCGCCGGATCCGCTGTCGCTGATGATGCGAACCCGCGGTCGAGTTATGGCAGCGGGCCGCTTTCGCCGTTGGATGCCATGTAAATCAGCGCGACGTTGGGAGGTGAACTTCTCAAACAGCCTGGTGAACTCACTTCTCGTAATGCTCATCTCGAACTCCCTTTACCTAGGTCGCTGCTCATTTCGGTCGCTTGTCTCGCTGAGTACATTCCGCGAAGCGCCGAGCACGGACATGACGAAATCGCACTCACTGTGGATGTGCAGGTCTCTTGCCAATCCGGTCGTCGGTAAATGTGTGGTTCTGGTTGGTTTTTTGCGATGGCTCAAAATAGCCCAGTGCCGTTTCAGCGGCAGTGCCCTCATTAGGGCAGCAGGCGTAGTCGCGCAAACTCTAATGTGACGCGAACTAACGAGTTTGCCGAAATAGGGCTTTGGCAATGCAACTGCACCGATCAGTCGAGCGACAGGAACTCCATTATTCGAAAGAACGCGTCCGTAGCCTGTTGACGAAATGTTCCGGCTGGCAAATGGGAGCTGCACAACCGGCGATTGTACATGCATGCTCGTTGGAGGTGCACAACAATGGAATCGGTCAGTGGCGCTTTGAACCCGGCTTCTATTTCAGCACTGGCGGCCATATTCGGCTCGCTTGTCGGCGCATTTGGTTCAGCTGTTACCACTTGGATTGGCCAGAGGCATCAGGACCAACGAGATCTCCTCGCCAAGAAGATCTTTCACCGCGAACAGTTGTACTCGGAGTTCATCAGCGAGAGTGCCAAGGTGATAGTCGACGCTGCTCAACACACATTTCAGGATCCGAGCAGGCTGATACCAATGTATGCGGTGCTCGGTCATATTCGTTTGAGCTCCTCGCCATCCGTAGTCGAAAGCGCAGAACGGCTCGTTAAGCTCGTCCTCAACGCATATTTAGAGCCCAATCTTACGCCCGAGGAATTCCGCTCCAAGGCGGGCAAGGGCGACGACCCACTGCGCGAGTTTAGCAACGTTTGTCGCCGTGACCTTGAATCACTGTGGGCCGGTTTCGAACCCAACAAACGACGTCACAAAGAAAAGTCCCTGGGCGGGGATTTCCCGTCGGGCGAGTATTTCATCAGGCGAAAGGTTGCAAAGCCCAACAGCAGCCAGCCATCCGAAACTCATAGCGAGCTCTGAAACCTGTACCAATCACGCTCATATGCATTCGCAGGTCTTCGAAAGGCGCGCGCTGAACTCGCCCGCGCAATGACGGCATTCTCCGCGACCGCATCATGCGCCTGTGCAACGGCGTGTCACGTCCATCTTTCCACCCTCAAGTCGGGTGCGTCACGTCTTAGCCTTGGAATTTCCAGATTGGACTTCGGATATGCGCGTGCTACGCTTCCCACGCTACTAAGACCGCCAAGTCTTGCCACAGCGGCATACATTGCCGGCAGCCAATTGCCATGATGCGAACCATTAGACGTATGGTGGCGGTGCTTATCATGACCGCTGTGATGCCCGGCCACGGCTTTTCACAATCAAATCCCCACCTGCAGGCGTTTTTCCGGCAGAGCATCGGACTGAATGAGGATCAGATCGCCGCCATCCGGAATGGACAGGCCGTCGCGAAGGCCACGCCCTCCCGCATCCCGGCCGAGATATTCTTGTTTGGTGCGGTCTACATCCATGCTGCTCCTGAAGCCTACGTTTTGTTTGCCAACGATTTCGACCGACTTCGCAAGCTTCCCAGCTATCTGGCCCTCGGCCTGTTCAGTAATCCTCCACAGCTTTCAGACTTGAAAGATTTTTCGTTTTACAGTGATGACATCCAAGCCTTGGAGCGTTGCAGGCCCGGCAACTGCCTCATTCAGGGGCCCGCCAGTTCCATGGAAGAGTTTCAGCAGTCCATCGACTGGTCCGCCTCCAACGTGAACGTACAGGTGAATGAACTCTTGCGGCGAACTGCGTTGCGGTTTCTGCTTGCCTACCAGCGTGATGGCAATCAGGTCTTCGGCGCGTACAATGACAAGCACGAGCCGGTCGATGTGGCGCAACAATTCGCCTACATGGTCAGCTACTACAAGGCCCTACCCGAGGAGTTGCCGGAATTTTACCAATACCTTCTCTCGTATCCGAACGCGAGGCCCGCAAACGTTGAGGACACATTCTATTGGGCCAAGGTGAAATTCGGTTTAAAGCCAACGCTGCGGATCGTGCACGTGGTGTCCATGCGGGGGAAACCTACCGATGAAGTAGCCTATGCCATTGCCGAGAAACAGCTCTATTCGAGCCACTACTTCGAGACCGCGCTGGACCTATCCTTGTGCATCCGTGGGAGCGAAGACGTGACGAACCCGGGCTTCTACCTGATCATGACCATGGGTTCCGAGCAGGCGGGTCTGACTGGTCTCAAGGGGTCAATCGTTCGAGAAGCTGCGGTGGGTCGTTCGGTTTCAAGTCTCCGAAACGTGCTCACGACGATCAAGAATACCCTCGAGAGCAAGTAGTGTTTGGCGAGAACACCAAGCCAGGATGCAATGAATGCCCACTTCGTCACGGGCAGGTCGAGCTCCCCCATGCTTGGAGACCTCCTTCCAGAACCCATCCGTTTGACGTTCCCATGCGGCGCAACGAAAGAGTCGTACGAGCGCTGGTTATTTGATTGGGTGACGAACAGCATGAACTTGCTTTGGCGGGATTGAAGTCGCGCCAATCCGTTGAAACCGAAGTTCGCCGTTAATTTCACACAAAGGCAAGGGAAGACGGGCCATAAAGACAAATCGCAAACGCACCCAACGCAATCCGAAACGCGATCTAATTCTGAGTGTTACCGTCAAGAAAATGTTCGATGAATCGCCCGATTGTCTTGGGTCGATTCCAGCGGGAGAATTGCATTAGCCGCCGAAATCAACATCGCAGACGTCTCCCTTTATTTCAATTTTTAAAGAGCGCGCGGACGGGGGCGTGAACGACTGCTTGGTGTCAGATCCAGCTTTGTCGCTATTTTCTGTTGTCCTGTCGCCCCACTTCATCACCAGCACACACATGGCCCCAACTCCTGCCCAGAAAACGGTGCGCGCACGTCGGCACAATGCCAACGTCAGTCCTGCGGTGCTCGTCACACCGAACATCTTGGCAATGAGCATATTCCCACCTTCGTAGGTCCCGAAGTTGCCCGGATTAAGCACGCCCACGAGGTTGATCACCTTCGTCAGGCCTTCCACGACGAACGCGCCGCCTACGGCGACCCTTGCTCCCATAAACCGCAGGATGACGTAGACCTCCAGGACCGCCAGCGCGTGCCACATGACATTGAGCATGAGATTTGCCCAGAACGCGGCCGGCGCTTCACGATAAAAGGTGAGGAGGTTGTGTTCGGCTGAATCAATGATCGACTGTTTGCCGCTGACCCAGTTCTGAAGGCGAGGCAATCGCCCAATCACTCGGGTTGCGTTCCCCATCAACTGCCAGCGGTTTGTAACCGCCACAGCCGCCAAGATCACCACTGAGACCAGCACAGCAATGAGCAGTACTGCATACACGCGCCAGCTAGGAGAAAGCGGCCCAAGCAGTAGAGTGGCCGAGATCGCCAAGACCGTTATTACTACGGCGGCGAAGCTATGCAGTGCTCCGTCAATGGCGCCGGCTGATAGTCCACTAGATACCGGGACTGTGGAACGCAACAGCGATATGCGCATCCCCTCCCCGAGTACCTTTCCAGCAACACCAAATTGTCCGATGCCGTCAGAGATCAACTGCGCAACAAAGCTGCGGGGCCACGAAAATTGACTAATGTCGCATGTAAACGCCTGTCTCCAGGCGCACGTCTTGATGAACTGAGAGAACCCTCCCAGGATGATGATCAGAGCTAGGCCCCAGCCGACTGCCTGGAGTTGTTTCCAGACGACCCCCGGGCCGCTTCGAAAAACCAAGTAGCCTAGTAGCCCAAGGCCCACCAAGGCTGCAAAGAATCGAAGCGAGATCCGAATTATGAACCTGAATTTGGACACGATCCCCCCCGCCAAGAGCTCCTTGGCCTGATGTGCGTCGACCGGAGTTGCGCCCGCTCATCGCGGCTCGGACTCCTTACCCATGGCCCGCGCTTGTCCGTCCCGCTCCGCCAGTAGTGCGGAGTAAGAGTAGAATCGCGATCACAAAAACGCCGAACGATAATCACGAACTAGACCCTTCACATTTCCTACCTTGCATCGAGGCGGCCAAACTTGGAGGCGAAAGGGTTGCTTCTAAATTATTGGTTTGAAATATGGCTACAGGTTGTACCGGTCACGATAGACGATTTTCGAGTTAAGCGCTGCCCGCATTCGGGCACCGAAATCGCGGCAGCGTCTCGAAAGCTCGTGTTTCTCGTCTATTTCCTTTGGCACTCTGGTTGCACTTCGTACCGCGGTTCCAAGGAAATGGCACGCGACCTGCCATGCCAAGAGCGGGACGTCGGCACATCGCGCGCCGCCAGTAACGGTGTCCCCATGACTGAGACTTTTGAGCTGTTGGTCAAAAAGTATCGCGTATTCTACGAGGTCTCGCCTTACCACGTACTCGTCGAGGAAGCGCATGGCTCGCCTGCGGCGACTCGCCGTATCATTCAGGCTGGCTTCGACGTTGACGTTCAAGGCATAAGCAACAAAGACGAACTGGAGCTACCGCCCCCCGACGACTACGCGTTGGGTTACGCACGGTTAAAGAGAATCGCAGATACTGTAGCGCAGCATGCCAGCGAATGCTTCATCGAGGTTATTCCGTTCGATTCAAGCTACTTTTCCGGAGCCGGTGGGAATTTTCGGTCGCAAGCACTGATCCGAATCCGAATTTCACATCAGGGCATTGATCAGCCTGTCGGCCTGCCGGAACAACACGCGCTTGAAGAACTGGAAAGGCAGCTTCAGGGCCTGGGTGTACGGCGGCGGTGAGGTATTGCTCGACTCGTACTGTACTTGAATTGGTCTTGGAACCGCCGAACCGGATAACCGATATCAGTTTGAACAGGAATCGCACCGATTCTAGCCGTTCGCTCTAGCTCGAACCAATACAACAATGGATCGCGGGGCCACTTGGTATGTCGCATGCTTTAGCGGCACACCGAGTTCCGCGAAGTCGTCCGGAGCTTGGTAACGACGTGTCCACGATTCTTACCCAATCTTGCGGCGTACCTTCCTGGATCCGGAACTGCAGCTCTTCCCAGTATGCATTGATCATTACATAGATGTCGTCATCCGCCTTGCGACGCGCCATGGAGACAGAACGCTAAGCTCCGTGAATCCGGAGACAAATCGACCGCAGGACCAGTGCCGTACCAAGAGACGTCCTCGCGCCAGAATCTGCTGCGGCACAGAGAAGGATGCGATTTCCGAAAGGCAATCATGCGCTTGAAGAAACGAAAAATGTCCTGATTCGTCTGGAGTTGGCTCCAGTCCAGCCAACTGATTTCATTGTCCTGGTTATACGGATTGTTGTTCCCAAATTGCGTGTTCAGGAACTCATCGCCAGCACGGAACATCGGGATGCCGTTCGATAGCAGAAGCAGGCAGCAGAAGTTTTTGACCTGTTTCCGGCGAAGGTCCAAGACCGCTGCTGGCGCACCTTCGTCTCCTTCGTGGCCAGCAGTTCCAACTGTAGTTTTCGTCCGTACCATCCTGGTTGTTATGACCGTTCTTCCAGTTATTTTTCTGGTTGTAAGAAACGAGATCGTACAGCGTGAAGCCGTCGTGGGAGTTGATATAGTTCACGCTTTGAAAGGGGTGGTAGGCGTAGTCGCGACTGTCAGGAAATAAGTCATCGCTGCCGTAGATGCGTCGCATAAGGTCTGGCACCATGGCGGCGTCGCCTTTGACAAAACGGCGGATATCGTCACGAAACCGCGCGTTCCATTGGAGCCAAGTTACTCCCGGGAATCCGCGTCCGAGCTGATAGCCGCCGACGTCCCACGGTTCTGCGATTAATGTCACTCGCCAGAGTTGGCCCAACTCCGGATCATCAGCAATTTCGCTGAAAATCGGAGCATCTCCCCAATTGAGACTCCCGTCGGCATTCCGGCTGAACACGGACGCCAGATCGAAGCGGAATCCATCAACGTGCATTTCGTCTTTCCAATACCGCAGACTATCCAGCACCATTTTGCGCACGTGCGCCTGGCTGAAGTTCAAGGTGTTGCCAGTGCCCGAGTAATTGGCGTACGGGTTTCGCGGATCGAAAGACGGCATGTAATAACCAGGGTCGAAAGCCCTTAAGGCTATAGGTCGGGCCACGATGGTCGCCCTCGCACGTATGGTTATAGACGACATCGAGCACGACGCGGATGCCTGCTTTATGGAGGGCCATGACCATTTTCTTGAATTCAATATGCTGCCCGTCGTCATCACGAGTGGAGGCATACTGCGCGTGCGGCGCGAAGAAGTTCAATGGCATATAGCCCCAATAATCAGGCTCTTGAGGGTCGCGTTGAAATATGGGCATCAATTCGACGACCGTTATCCCGAGTTCCTGAAGATACGGAATCTTTTCTACCAGACCGGAGTAAGTGCCGGCGTGCGAACGATGCACTCCAGAATTTGGGTTTTTCGTAAAGCCCTTTACATGTAGTTCGTAGATGATCGCGTCCGACTCGTGGCGAGGTGAAACGTCTCCGGTCCAATCGAAGGCGATATCATGGCCAGTGAGGACCCCCAGCGGTGCTTTCCCGGCATTGGGACCGGGCCCAATGGCGCGATTCCGGTCAAAGCCGGGCGGAAAGAGCACAGATTTAGCATAGGGATCCAGCAACACCTTTTCCGCATAAAACCTCTGAAGCTCAGAAACCGCCTGTCCAGAGATCGAGTACGCATAATATCGAGCACCGCGCATTTCATTGAGCGGGAGCCTGCAGTGCCAGATTCGTCCGGACTTGTTACGGAGAAAATCGAATCGGAAGGTCAGGATCGGGTTTGCCAGCTCGTCAGCGGAATAGAGCGACAGCGTTACGTTTTCCGCATGTTCCGCATAAACTGCAAAGTTGAAGGCCCGCTCCTCTTCGATCCACGTGGCGCCCAGCGGTAATGGCGTCCCTTCTGTTTGTCCCCATCGCGGGCGCTTCGGGGATGAATTTTTCGCCGGCGTTGCATCCGATGTGCGTTTGTCTGGCAGCGACTGCTTCATGGCTCACCTTATTCACATTTTTGTGAATCTGTATTCTCGGCTTGGATTACCCATTCGTGCCGGGAGCTACCTTTTACCCGCATCTGCGAGGAACGCGCCTTGCCACTGTTGGGACGCTTATGAACAATTCGTTCGCATAAATGTATCGCCTTGCGATTTGCCCAGAGGGGCGCTTGATGCTCGCGCAGCGCTTCGAGCTCTTGGTCAAATCGCGCAGCCATTCGAACGCGGTTGTCGATAGCATCTTGTCGGTGAAGCGCCAGCGCCAATTGCCGTTCGCCCGACCGGGTACGTTCATCCGAGCCCCGGTGCCGAGGTCAAAAATGTCCTGTAACGGCGCAATGGTCAAACCTGCTGCGGATGACCAGGCTAGTTCGATCAGCGCTGGTGCAGCCTCCGCACGATTCACCAGACGGCGCTTGAGATAGCTCGACAAAGTTTGTTTCTGGGAATCGGGCGACTGTTCATACCACTCGCTAGTTGGCGGGTTGTCATGCGTGCCGGTGTACGCGACCGTGTTGCTGACAAAATTGTGCGGAAGATACGGATTGTCAGGGTGACCATCGAACGCGAACTGCAGGACTCGCGTGCCAGGTATTTGAAATTGATCCCTTAGTGATGCTACGTCCGCGGTGATGATGCCCAGATCCTCCGCGATAAATGGCAAATGTCCTAGTTCTTGTCGGATCGCCTGAAAGAGAGTGGCTCCTGGCCCTGGCATCCATTCGCCGGACTGCGCGTTGTTGGCGCCGGCTGGCACGTGCCATGCAGCCGCGCAACCACGGAAGTGGTCCAGTCGAATGACGTCTACGTGGCTCAGCAAGGTGCGAATCCTATCAAGGCACCATCGGTACCCCGTTGAACGAAGCGCATCCCAGTTATAGACAGGATTACCCCACAGCTGCCCGACCGCGCTGAAATAATCGGGCGGTACTCCAGCGATGAAACGGGGCCGCCGCTGCTCGTCCAGCAGGAACAACTCGGGACTCGCCCACACATCGCTGGAATCCGGTGAAGCAAAGAATGGCAGGTCACCAATCAGACGAATGCCCTTGGCATGGGCGTATTCCTTCAGCTGCTCTGCTTGGCGCAGCAGCAGAAATTGTTCGAAACGATACCGACCAATTTCATTAGCAAACTCACAGCGCGCCTTGGCTAAAGCGGCAGGTTTGCGCTGGACTAAATCGTCGGGCCACTCAAGATAATAGGAGCCGCCGAAGTTGTTCTTTAGCGCCCGAAATAGTGCATAGTCCTCCAGCCAAGTGTCCTGTGTTGCGCAGAAATCCTCATAAGCGGGGCGGAGGTCTCTGCGCTCGCCGGAAAGGAATCTCGCCCATGCGGTTTCGACCAGCTTCTCTTTGAAAGGAATAACGGAATCGTAGTCGACCAGATCGGAAGGAAACTCGGATGTGCAGTCAGTCGCCTTTAGAAGTCCGTCCGCGATGAGGTAGTCGGGGCTGATGAGCAGGCCATTGCCCGCGAAGGAAGATAGTGATTGATATGGCGAATTTCCATAACCGGTGGGCCCAAGCGGCAATACCTGCCACCACCCCTGCCCACTGTTGTGGAGGCGGTCGACCCACGAAAACGCTGATGGTCCCAGATCGCCGACACCGTAAGGCGCAGGCAAGGAGGTAACGTGCAGCAGAATGCCAGAACCGCGGTATTCGGACGGAAACGGCGGAAGCATAGGCACCTCGCCTCGGGAGCTCATTGCCGGATCGCCGCGGATGAACGCAATGCATTGTTCACTATCCCCTGGGCCTCAGCCACAATCGAGTCCAGATGCTGCTCGCTCTTGAAGCTCTCTGCATAAATTTTGTAGATGTTCTCTGTCCCAGAGGGCCGGGCTGCGAACCAGCCGCTTTTCGCCACGACCTTCAGCCCTCCAATCGGGGCATTGTTGCCAGCCGCCTGCGTCAACTTGGCCAGAATCGGCTCCCCTGCGAGACCCGATTCCTTAACTGCTTCTGGCGAGAGCTTTTGCAATTTGCTTTTCTGCTCAGGAGAGGCCGGCGCGTCGATGCGCGTGTAGTAAGCAGTGCCAAACTCCCCTACTAGCTCATTGTAGTGCTCGCCTGGATCCTTGCCAGTGCGGGCCGTAATCTCTGCGGCCAGAAGATCCATAATCGGGCCGTCCTTGTCCGTCGTCCAAACGGTTCCGTCGAGGCGAAGAAAACTCGCGCCAGCACTCTCTTCTCCACCGAAACAGCACGAGCCTCCTAATAGGCCCGGTACAAACCACTTGAACCCCACGGGCATTTCGCGCAAATCTCGACCGAGCTTTCTGACGACGTTGTCGATCATGCTGCTACTCACCAGTGTCTTGCCTATGGCAGCATCCTTACGCCATTCTGGCCGATGCGTGAGCAAGTACCGTATCGCGACAGCGAGGTAATGGTTCGGGTTCATCAGACCGGCTGACGGGGTGACAATTCCGTGCCGGTCCGAATCTGGATCGTTCGCAAAAGCAACTTGGTATTGGTTTTTCAAGGCGACGAGTCTAGCCATCGCGTAAGGACTGGAACAATCCATGCGGATTTTGCCGTCATGATCTACGGTCATAAACGAGAAGGTGGGGTCAATCACGGGATTAACGACCGCAATCTCCAGCCCGTAAATCGCATTGATTGGCTCCCAATACGGCCGGGCGGCGCCGCCAAGAGGATCCACGGCCAGCTTTAACTTTGCGTTGCGAATGGCCTCCACATCCACAACGTTCTTGAGATCACGAACGTATGGCAACATCAGATCTTCTTCGTGCGTAGTGGATGCCGCCAACGCTTTGTTGAAGGCCAATGGCTTTACGCCCGTGTTCTCGGCGCGCAAGAATTCGTTTGCCCTCGTTTCCACCCAATGCGTCGAATCAGTATCGGCAGGCCCTCCATTCGGCGGGTTGTACTTAACCCCTCCGTCTTCCGGCGGATTGTGCGAAGGCGTAATGACAATGCCATCAGCCAAATGTTCTTTGCGATCGCGGTTGTACACAAGAATGGCTCGTGAGATGACGGGCGTGGGTGTCACACCGTCGTCTTGCTGAATGATGGTCTCCACGTTATTCGCGGCCAGCACCTCAAGAGCGGTTCGCTGTGCGGGACCCGACAGCGCGTGGGTGTCTTTACCCATATAAAGCGGACCGTCCGTTCCTTGCAATCGCCGGTAGTCGCAAATTGCCTGCGTGATAGCAACGATGTGCGCTTCGGTGAAAGTGCCCTGAAAGGGCGAGCCACGGTGGCCGCTCGTGCCAAAGTTGACAAGCTGGTTGGGGTCTTGCAGATCCGGGCGTCGGTCGAAATACTCCCTCTCCAGCCGAGCGACATCCACCAGCAGTCTCTTCGGTGCGGGTTTACCAGCCAGTGGCGAAACCGAGTTTTGCTCCTGCTCACGTTCTGCTGAACGTGCTTCTATGGGATTGGGCATGGTTCTGCCCTCCAGATGTCGCGATTGTATTCAGCAATGGTGCGATCACTGGAGAATTTCCCGCAGCTTGCCACGTTCAGGATCGCTTTCCGCGCCCATTCACGCGGACTTGCATATAACTCGCCTACTGCTTCTTGCGCTCGGCAATACGAAGTGAGGTCCGCCAGGTGCATGTAGTGATCGCCGTTCGTCAGCAGGGTGTCGCGTAGCGGAGCGAAGATGCCAGGTTCGTTACGGCTGAAATAGTCGGAGAAGATGAGATCCAGCGCCGCTCGCGTCTCCGGCTCATTGTCGTAGTGCCAATGCGGGTTGTACCACCCGCGGCTGTTCTCCACTTGCTCTGCGGTGAGGCCGAACAGGAAGAAATTCTCTTCCCCGGCTTCCTCGGCCATCTCGATCGTCGCGCCATCGCGGGTCCCCACCGTCAGCGCTCCATTCATCATGAACTTCATGTTGCTCGTTCCGCTGGCTTCATATCCCGCGGTAGAGATTTGGTTCGAAACATCGCTCGCGGGAATCAAGCGTTCTGCGAGCGAGACGTTGTACTCGGGGAGGAATACAACTTTGATTTTGCCGCGCATCGCAGGGTCGCCATCGATCGTCTCGGCGAGATTATTGATGAACTTGATGATCAGTTTGGCTAGCCGGTACGCGGGGGCGGCCTTGCCCGCAAAGAAAAACGTGCGCGGTACAAATTCGAGATTGGGATTCGCGCGTAGCGTGTTATAGACGACTGTGATCCGCAACGCGTTCAGCAGTTGACGTTTGTATTCGTGGATGCGTTTGACGTGGCAGTCGAAGATCGTATCCGGGTCCACCTCTTGTCCAGCCGTCGACTTCAGCCAATCCGCGAATCGACCTTTGGCATCTCGCTTTGACGCGAGAAATGTGCCGCGAAAGCCGCTGTCATCGGCAAGTGCTTTCAACTTGCTGAGCTCCTTTAGGTTGGTAATCCATCCTTCGCCGATGGCACCCGAAATCGCGCTGGCCAGTTTGGGATTGGCTTGCAGCAACCATCGCCGCGGCGTAACCCCGTTGGTCTTGTTGCTGAAGCGCTCTGGATACATCTCCGCCAGATCCTTGACCGTGGTCGTCCGCAGCAGCTCGGAATGGATCGCGGCGACGCCATTCGTGCTGTGCGAGCCAACAATTGCCAGGTGCGCCATGCGGATTTTGCGTTGGGTGCCCTCTTCGACAACGCTGATGCGAGCCGTGCGACCGTCATCGCCGGGGAAGCGAAGTCGAACCTCATCGAGGACACGCCGATTGATCTCATAAATGATCTCTAAGTTTCGGGGGATAAGCATCTCGAACAACTCGACAGGCCACTTCTCAAGCGCTTCCGGCAATAGCGTGTGATTTGTGTAAGCGAGTGTCTTTTTCGTCAAATCCCACGCGTGGTCCCATCCCAGCTGGGCGTCGTCCAGCAAAATTCGCATCAGCTCGGCGACAGCCAATGACGGATGTGTGTCATTGAGCTGGATGGCCGCCTTTTCGGGAAGCTGCGCCCAATCTTGATTGAACCGTCGGAACCGCCGAACGATATCAGCGAGCGAACAAGCCACCAGGAAGTATTCCTGAATGAATCGTAGTCCCTGCCCAATCGTCGTTGAGTCGTCGGGGTACAGCACGCGCGTGAGCGACTCCGCCTCCAGCGTGTCCCCCAGGGCTCCCACAAAATCACCGGTGCCAAATTCCTGGAAATCGAAGTAGTTCGGCGCAGCTGCGGCCCACAGCCGGAGTGTGTTGATCGTTTTTCCTCCGTAGCCTACGACAGGTCGGTCAAACGGAATGCCGATCAGGGTTGATGGCCGTCCGCGTAGAACCTGAATGCTGCCCCCGATCAATTTGAACGAGCATCCTAGTTTCACTTCCACCATTTCAGGGGCCCGCACGACCTCCCAGGGGTCTCCCATGCGGATCCAATTGTCCGGATGTTCCTTTTGCCATCCATCCACAATGGATTGCTTGAACATGCCGTACTCGTACCGAAGACCGTAGCCTGTGGCTGGCAATTCCATTGTGGCCATCGAGTCCAGAAAACAAGCCGCGAGCCGCCCCAAACCTCCGTTGCCAAGGCCTGCGTCGGGTTCCTCTTCAATTAGCTTGAGCCAATCGAGTTCTTTCTCCTTCATCGCATACTGAAGCAACTGGCTAAGCAGAAGGTTACTTATGTTATTGGTAAGAGTACGACCAAGAAGAAATTCCATGGACAGGTAATAAACGCGTTTGGGATTGGCTTTGTTATACGTACTCCTGGTCAACATCCAACGTTGCGCGAGGACGTCTCGAATCGAATGCGCAACCGCCTCGAAACGCTCTCGCGCTGTGGCGACCTTGGGGTCGATTACGCGGTCGAAGACCAGATGCCGTTCGTATAGTGCATTTTCCGAGCCAACAAATGGGATAGGGCCGCATCCGTACTGTTTGAGAAGCTCCGAAACGCGCCATTCTTCTGGCGTTCTAGGGGTGACCCGAGCGCTTTCCGCGGTTTTAACAGCTTTTGTGCTCATGGGAGGTCCTTTTGATCTGTGTTATCTGAAATCGGTACTACGCAACATTCAAACCCTCAATTTCTCGCCGAACGATTGGGGTGTCGTCGCCGCTGGTGTGCTTGCCTGCGCGAGCTTCCAACATTCTTTAGCGATAGCCCAATCTTCCTCAGCCCGAATCACCAGGACGCGCACGCTTGAATCTGCCGTAGAGATTTCCTGATCGAGAGAAGGCCGTGCGTTCGTTTTACGATCGAGTTCGAGTCCGAAAAATTCCAATCCACTGCAAGCCGCGCCTCGCACCTCGTGGGAGTTCTCGCCCACTCCGGCGGTGAACACAAGAACGTCCATTCCGCCCAGAACAGCGGCCATCCCACCGATCGCCGCTCGCAGACGATGCACATAGATGTCGAATGCGAGCTTCGCTCGCTGATGACCTTTCTGAATACCGATCAGGATGTCGCGCATGTCGCTGGAGAGACCCGAAACTCCCAGCAGCCCTGATTTTTCGTTCAACACCTTGTCGATGCCCTGCGAGTCCAGATGGCCCTGGCGCATAAGATAAGTCAAAATTCCTGGATCCACCGACCCGGAGCGTGTCCCCATCATCAGACCCTCCAACGGTGTGAAGCCCATTGTTGTGTCAACGCTCTGGCCATCGCGGATTGCGGTGACTGAACAACCGTTCCCAAGGTGGCAACTCACAATTCTCAAAGCTTTCACATCCGCTCCCAGCATCTGCGCCGCCCGCTCGGCACAGTACTGATGATTGATGCCGTGAAATCCGTAGCGGCGGATGCCGGTCTCGAACCACTCATAGGGGCCAGGGTAGATTGCCGCCGATAGCGGCATTTGGCGATGAAAACCCGTATCAAAGACCGCGATCTGCGGAACATCGCCACGAATGTTCTTCACAATCTTCATGCCCTCCAACTCGGCCCGAATGTGCAAGGGCGCAAATTCCGAGGCGTCCGCAATGGCGGAGTACACCCGGGGTGTGACCACTATTGGATCCGCGAAATTTGGGCCACCATGGACTACGCGGTGCCCCACCGCGTCAATGTCGGAGGGGGAATTTATCGCACGCGCGCTCCCGGTCACCAACGTCAGCAGTAAATGCCGTATAGCTTGCTCGCGCGAGGTGACCGAGAGTTGTTCCTTTTGGACGATTCCTTCCGAGCTCTTTACCGTAATCGCGGCGCTGTCGCCGCCCCACTCGATCCTGCCTTCCCACCGGCAAGTCGGCGGATGGTCCGGCAGAGTCTTGCCAATTTCGTACAGGCAGGCTTTCTGACTGCTGGAACCCGAGTTGAGTACGAGAATTTTCATAGGTGCTAGTCCAGTGGCGTTTTGCTGGCGCGGATGCGCTTGCTCTTCCAGCGACGGAGATGACCGGCTGCTAGTGCGGCCATCTCCATCCAGTGATCTCGGGGCTGTCGATGCCATGCTTGTAGGCATAGGCTCGGCAAGCGATCTGGGCGTTGCGAAATCTCTCCTTGGCATGGCCTCCGATGTTCTGCAACCTCGGGACGCGGTCGATGGCGTCGATGGCCAAGCTAAAGCGATCGGTTTCGTTGTTAATGGCGAGCTCCATTGGTGTGTTGATGTTGCCCTTCTCCTTGTACCCGCGCACGTGTATAGCCTTGTTCTTTCGTCCGTAAGTCAGGCGATGGATCAGCCATGGATAACCGTGAAAGTTGAAAATGATCGGTTTATCGCAGGTGAAAAGGGAGTTGAAGTCCGCGTCGGTCAAACCGTGCGGATGTTCCGTGCTCGGTTGCAACTTGAAAAGATCGACAACGTTAATGAAGCGGATCTTGATATCAGGAAATTCCTGGCGCAGCAGCACCGTTGCAGCCAAGGCTTCCTGCGTCGGGATATCTCCAGCGGAAGCCATTACCAGGTCGGGTTCGCTTCCCTGGTCGTTACTGGCCCAGCCCCAGATGCCGATGCCCTTCGTGCAGTGCTCGATCGCAGCATTCATGTTCAGGTACTGAAGATGCAGCTGCTTGTCGGAAACGATCACGTTGATGTAGTTCTCGCTCCGCAGACAGTGATTGGCCACCGACAACAGGCAGTTGACGTCCGGCGGGAGGTAAATGCGCGTGACCGCGGCGCTCTTGTTCAGTACCACGTCCAGGAACCCCGGATCCTGGTGCGTGAAACCGTTGTGGTCCTGCCGCCAAACTGTCGAAGTGATCAGCAGGTTCAGGGACGCGATCTTCTGACGCCAGGACAGATGGTTGCAGATAGACAGCCACTTGGCGTGCTGGTTGAACATGGAATCGATGACGTGGACAAAGGCCTCGTAGGAAGAGAAAAAGCCGTTGCGGCCAGTGAGCAGATACCCCTCGAGCATACCTTCCATGGTGTGCTCGCTGAGCATTTCGATAACGCGTCCGTCCGTGGCCAGTTCGCCGCCATCCTCATCCTCAGGAAAATATTCAGCAATCCAAAATTTCTTGGAAGCCTCGTACACTGCCTGTAGTTTGTTGGAGGTTGTTTCGTCCGGGCCGAACACGCGGAAGTTGTTCATGTTCGACTTCATCACTTCGCGCAGGAAGTTTCCCAAGGGTGGGACATTCTCGGCTTCGATGCTTCCCGGCTGATCCACCTTAAGCGCGTAATCGCAAAAGTCAGGCAAGCGCAGCGCCTTTTTGAGGACTCCGCCATTGGCATGCGGGTTCGCACTCATTCGGCGGTTTCCCTTCGGCGCAAGCTCTTTCAGTTCCGGAATCAACCTGCCGTTCTCGTCAAATAACTCTTCAGGCCTCTGGTCGCGCATCCACTTCTCCAGGATGCGCAACTGTTCGGGGTTCTTCTTCACCTCGGTCAACGGCACCTGGTGCGCGCGCCAAAAGGCTTCGAGGCGGTGACCGCCTACCTCCTGCGGTGCGCCCCAGCCTTTCGGAGAGCGCAACACGATCATGGGCCAGCGCGGGCGCTTGGCTACGCCGGTCTCCCGGCATTCCCGCTGGTGCTTCTGGATTTCGAGAACGCAGTGTTCGATGGTCGCAGCCATCGCCTGATGCATCGTGTCAGGATCGGATCCTTCGACGAAGTAGGGCGTCCACCCGTAGCCCCGTAGTAAGTCTTCCAGTTCTTCGTGCGATATGCGCGCCAGCAGAGTCGGATTGTTAATCTTGTAGCCGTTTAAATGCAGGATGGGCAGTACTGCTCCATCGCGAATAGGATTCAGAAACTTGCTGATGTGCCAAGAGGTTGCGAGGGGGCCGGTTTCAGCTTCGCCATCGCCAACCACCGCCGCGACGATCAACTCTGGATTGTCGAACGCTGCGCCGCAGGCGTGGGAAAGCACGTAGCCCAGCTCGCCTCCTTCGTGGATCGAACCGGGAGTCTCGGGCGTGCAGTGACTGCCGATGCCGCCGGGGAAGGAAAACTGCTTAAAGAATCCGAGCAGACCGACTTCGTCCTCACTCTTTTCGGGATATATTTCAGAGTACGTACCCTCCAGATACCCCGGCCCTAGGACCCCCGGCGCACCGTGTCCAGGGCCGGCCATGAAAATCATGTTGAGATCGAATTTTTTGATCAGGCGACTCAGGTGGATATACGTGAAAGCCAGACCCGGGCTGGAACCCCAGTGTCCGAGCAGACGGTTCTTGATATGGTCGGGTCTCAACGGCTCTCTTAACAACGGATTCGATTCGAGATAGATCATCCCGAGCGCGAGATAATTGCAGGCGCGCCAGTATGCGTGAGTCTTTCTCAATTCCTCCGAACTCAACGGCGAA
Source organism: uncultured Acidobacteriota bacterium (assembly GCA_963786205.1). GTDB lineage: Bacteria > Acidobacteriota > Terriglobia > Acidiferrales > UBA7541 > Palsa-295. Next base: position 1,481,455 of record CAWAYG010000002.1, on the reverse strand, counting down.
GCTTGGACCGTGGATCGCGCCTTCCCATACGCGCTCAGCGGCAGGGGAGCTATCACAGTTTTTGTGCTCATTGACACTCCTTGAGTCTTAGGCTCATCGAACTCGCCATCTAAGACAGAAACACTTTTCACTTCTGTGAGCGACGTCACATCACCAGGTGATGACGCTCACGTCTTCCATTCCTCGCGAGAGCACCCTCAGCACTTGTAAAAGTCGGTTTCGAATATAGGCCTTGCCGATCTTTGCTCAGTAGTAACTACGCAAGCGGTGTGCCATTCGCAAACAACGAGAAAACAGGGGTTTCCTGCACTTTGCGGGGTTCGAGTGCCCGAATGCAGGCAGTTGCCACTGGCAGTCCCTCATGCCGGATTCCTCAAAAAAACGTTGTGCGCACCTAAGCAGCAGAGGAGTCGCGATTAGCATTGCTCCGAACATCGGCACCTGCAAACCACGCTTAGCGACTTGCTGACTCCTATGCCCTGGGTAAAACAGCCGCCACGGACTTCCTAGATCATTCCGCTTCTCGCGGTCATCGCCACGGGCCTCTTCCCGAGGTTTGAGATCGACTTTCCCTCTCGCTAACCGTTATGAGGTACTATTCCCGCATTCGGTGCGGTTGCCGATTTGATCGCCAAGGCAGGCATCCGAGGTCCACTGGGAGCGTTACTTCCATCGAGAGAGTTGGAAGTCCCAAATTCCCGGTGAATCAAGATGAATGAGCTATCACCGCAGAATACAAAACCCGCGCAGACTTTCCTCGAAGACTTCTTTGAATTTTCGCCGGACGCGTTCGTTGTAACTGAGGGAAACGGAGCAATCACGAGCGCGATTGCGCAAGTTGAAAGCGTTTTCGGATAGATGCGGGCCAACTGAGTGGGAGTTCGGGTGGAGACCCCCATGCCAGAACGATTCCGAGCCACACATCCCGATCAGCGAGAGCCTTGTGGCGCCCACCCAAGAATCCGCCCGGTGGGGCGGGGTTAGGACTTCGCGGCAGACGCAAAGACGGCGACGGATTCCAGATTGACTTCATGGTCAGCGCAATGGAAACGATCGACAGTCTAATTTTTTTCGCGTTAGCCGGAATGCTTCTGAAGAGAAGCGCGTAGGGAGGATTCAGTTCTAACGGCATGCAAAGGACCTGAAACAACACAACAAACTGACACTGGTCAGCACGAGTACGGCGGGAAAAGGGTTGAGGTAGAGAAGAAGGAAGAGGACAAATGAGAGAATTTCTAGAAAAGTTGTTCTCGTCGGATTTCATGCCTCACGGGTACTGCTATTTATGGAAGCCGGGTCTGGTCTGGCTTCACGTAGTCTTGGATGCCCTCATCGCCCTTGCCTACTTTTCTATCCCCCTGACTTTAGTTTATTTCATCCGAAAGAGGCGAGACCTACCCTTCCACTGGATGTTCGTCAGTTTCGGGATGTTTATCCTGGCCTGTGGTGCCACACACGCCATGGAGGTTTGGACTCTTTGGCATGGCACTTACTGGCTCTCTGGGGCGATCAAAGTTGTCACTGCTATCGCCTCTGTCCCTACAGCGATACTGCTTGTTCAATTAGTTCCCGCCGGCCTAGCCCTCCCAGCTCGGAAGCTATGAGAGTCGAAATTGCCGAACGCAAATGCATTGAGCAAGCACTACATCAAGCGAAGAATGAACTCGAACTCAAAGTTGCAGAGGGGACAGCGGAACTAAGGAAGAGCGAAAGGGAGCTCCGACAGCTCATCGATGCGATTCCCCAGCAGGTCTTTGTTTTCGACGTGGACTGGGGCCCTGTTTTTGCGAACCGACGAGAACTGGAATACACCGGTCTTACTTCTCAAGAGATGAAGTCAAAAGACGCAGTTGCCCGAGTCTTTCGTCCCGAGGATTTGAAGAAGTTGGAGGCCGCTCGTGAACGGGCGCGTTCCGATGGCGCTCCTTTTGCGATGGAGGCACGAATACGGCGAAAAGACGGGGGGTATCGCTGGTTCTTGATCCGGGACAATCCGCTCCGCGATGAGCAGGGACTGGTTCTTCGGTGGTACGGCACACGTACCGACATCGAAGACCGGAAACGGGCCGAGGAAGCGCTGCTTTCGGTCGCGAGAGAACGTCTGCGAAGTGAACAAGTCAAGCGCGCGGGCGCAGAGAAGCTGCGCGCGCAGGAGAAGAGCGCTTTCGAGCCGTCGCGGATTCGTTGCCTGAACCTTTTACCGAAGAGCGGGCAGGATGCGTCAGGTGCATCTCCATTGTGTGTCAACCCTTCGGTCACAGACCGAAGGTCTTGAGTGGTAACAACAGATTCAAGGTTTGTGTAAGCAACACCAGATATGGCACTCAGACTCTAGACCTCCGCGGGTCCGAGAGCCCCTGCTCACTAGGCAGGCGCTCTCACCGTGCTGCGAACGTTCGACACACTCTATTCTGAATCCTGCAAGTCTTTGGATTCCGCCACGGTTTCCGCAATTCGATTGATCGGCTCTAGTCGCAAGGCGATCATGCGTGGTGGTTGACCTGGATTCGGAATGAGGCGGTAAACTGCTCACCTGGCGCTATCACGCGCAGACCCTCACCCGAGCAAAGTGCGTTTGTGGCCGCAGTCATCGGTTCAATGGCGATGAACTCCTTATCCTTCGGAGCAAAGATCTGGGCGAAGGGGAAACCACTTTTGAATTCGATGGCGATAGAATAGCCGTTACCGTCGATCGAGAACGTGGCCGGCTCACCTGAGAGGGCAAAGCCATCGTCGTAGCCCGTGTTTCCAAGCCGCGCAGCGATGGGCGTCTGCGGAGTTTCCTGGCCGGTGGGAATCCCTTGCACATCGAGAACCAGCTTGCGCAGGGCAGGAGCGTTCAGCGTCCACTCTGCCCGCGGGATTTCCGGGAGGCCGAAATACGGATGGAAACCGAAACTGATCGGAACCGGTGAACCTGAGTCTGCAAAGACTGTAGTTTGAATCTCCAAATCAACAGGCCGCAGCCGCACCGCCAGCTCGACATGATGCGGGAATGGAAAAATCGCGAGCAGTTCCGGGCTCAACCAATTCAAACGTGCGCTTAGTGCATCCGCGTGGCTCGAAACCACGTTCCACTGCAGTTGAGACCAGGGAACACCGTGCATCGGGAGTTTCTGATCATCGAAATGCAAACGCGGCGAGGAGGAATCCAGCGAAACCTGACGTCCAGCCGCGCGATATTGCAAGCTGCCGAGCCGATTTGCCCAAGGATACAGGAGTGGAATGCCGGCAGTGCTTCCTTTGATGCGGGCGGCATCGAGATCGTCGACGCGGCGCAGAAGCTCAACTCCAGCGACGCGAAGAGAAGCGCCTAGCATTCCAGCCGCGGGCCAGAATGTTGCTTGCAAGTCGCCAACAGTGAGGATGTGCGTAGAAGGGCTACTCATATTCGGCCTCGCTCACTCGGTTGCGAGCGGATCGTCGACCTCTCGGAAGCTATCGTTCCCTGGCACTTCACATTCTAGTCGGCTTTGCATACATTGTTATGCACAAGCCCTGCAGTCGTACAAGGTTCAGTACACCTGCTCGCCAGGCGTTGCTTGCTCAGAGCGGTGAAAGCAGTTGAGAGATTTCTTACGGGACCTAGATGGACTCAAACTTAGGAAGTCAGGCAAAGTCAATAATCCGCAATAGACTGATTTGCGAGCAGATAGTTCGCAGCAGCGACTTGGGCCTAGCCGGTGACCCCTTGCTTGCAAAGACGAGAAAGAAAATCTATCTAGTTGGTTCGCTTAAGTTTATTCTGTGTCGTGGTCCTCGGTTTTGTACCTAATTTGGCAGCAAATGGACCCAAGTTGGACCCATTTCCTCGCAGCCCGCGAGGAGCGGACCGAAGGTGCTACCCTACACGATTCACTGTATTGCATCTTTTGCACATCAGGTCGACGTTCGTGTTTGTGGAGGTAATCAGAATATTTGAAGGAGGTCACCAAAAATGTCTAGCGCAGCACGGCCCGGCTCAACTGAAGAGTTGACCCCAGCTTACGTTCGCGAAACCTTCAAACACCTCGAATCCGGCGATGGTAAGGGTTTCTTCGCTCATGTCGCGGATGACGTCGACTGGACCGTCGAGGGAACGCATCCTCTTGCCGGGCATTATCACAGCAAGGCTGAGTTTCTCGCACATACATTTGAAAAGCTCAACAAGGTCCTGCCGAAAGGCGCTGAATTGTATTTGGAACATGTACTCGTCAGTGGTGACTGGGCCATAGTCGAATTGCATTCTAAAGCCATAGCCAAGAATGGGTTCAAGTTCGACAATCGTTACTGTTGGGTATGTCGCTTTGTGAAGGGCACGATCGTTGAAGTTCGAGCGTATCTCGATTCCGTCCTCGTCGCTCGCCTTTTCGAGGAAAATCCGATTTAGCAGGAACAAAATTTCTGCGACAAACTCCGGACAAGGCTCGCACAACCCGCTGGGGCTGCATTACCAGGCAGTAAGCAGGTTGGGTCGCGTTGTACCGAATAGCGGCCACTGAACTGCCCCTATGCTAAACACTATTTTAGGCGCGCTTCTTCCGATGGTCGTGACGTTTCTGCTCGGCCTCATGGCCGCTTGGCACCACGATTTTGGTCAGAAGGAAGCCTCAATCCTGAATCGGATGGTGCTGCTTTACGCGGTGCCATTGGCGCTCTTTGCCGGTACAGTTACGTCCTCGCGCGCGGAACTAAGCCAGGACCTCCCGCTGGTCATCGCGTTGTGCGTTGGCACGATTGGATTTTACGGCGCGATTTTTCTGCTAGCCCGTATCGCTTTCCGTATGCCGACGGGCATCAGCGCGTTGTGCGCGCTCACGGCTTCCGCGCCGGCAGTGCCTTTCGTAGGTCCAGCGGTTCTCGGCGATCTGTTGGGACGCCCCAATGCCGCCATTCCGATAGCTGTAGACAGTCTCATCATCAACCTCACGGTCGTGCCAGTCACGATTCTTTTTCTCGGATTAGATACAACAGGGAGAGAATCGAACGGAAGTAGCTCAAAACTACAAGACGGGGCGCGTTCGGCACCGCCCCGCACATCGCCTCTCGCGTTTCTCTCGGCCAAAATCAAGGAGACAGTGAGGGAACCGATGGTCTGGGCTCCTGTTCTCGCTTTCGTTATCGTGCTGATCGGCTTCCGCGTTCCTGAACTCCTCGTCCATTCGCTTTACATGCTGGGGCACGCATCCGGCGGTGTCGCCATATTCGCCTGCGGGATCGTGCTTGCGTCCGGCAGAATCATGTTCAACTGGCGTGTCTTGTTCTTGGTATTTCTGAAAAACATCGTGCAGCCCGCGTTGGTTCTGGTTGGCTTGCGATGGCTCGGCTATGGCAATCCTACTGTAAGCGACGCGGTGCTGACGACGGCCATCCCAGCCATGCCGATTGTCGTCATGTTAGCCCTCCAATATCGCGTCGCTCAGGCGGAAGCTGCCTCTGCTGTGTTCCTTAGCGTGATCGGCTCGGTGCTCACGATGGGGATTTTCATCGCCCTGACATCCTAAACAAATCAATTCGGAAAATAAAAATGGAGGATTCCAATGATGACTCAAGTCGAAAGTCTCGCGAAGTATGCAGCCCGCGCCACTTTTGCCGACCTCTCGGCCGAATCGCGCAAGCAATTGCCAATCCATATTCTTGACTCGCTGGGCTGCTGCATCGCCGCCCTGGGAGCCGGTCCGATCCAAGCCTGCCGCGAGCAGGTCACGGAGTTCGGTGGCACAGGCCCGTCCCCGCTAATTGGTGGCGGGCAGGCTAACCCGATCTACGCTGCGTTCTGGCACACAGTACTCGTGCGCTATGTCGATTTCATGGACAACTTCCTTGCGCAGACCGAGACGTGCCATACGGCAGATAACTTCGGCGTGGCGTTGACCATCGCCGCGTATGTGGGCGGCAGCGGAAAAGACCTGATGCTCGGGGTGGCGCTGGGCTACACGGTTCAGTCACGGTTCGTCGATCACGCCGATTTCATGACCAGTGGCTTCGACCACACCTCGCAACTGGCCTTTTCGCACAACGCTGCTGCCGGCCGCCTGATGGGGCTAAGCGAGCAGCAGATTGCGCATGCCATCGCGATGGCAGCGGTTAGTGATGCGTCCTTCGCGGTGGTTCGGGCCAAGCCTCTGTCCCAGTGGAAGGGCCTCGCCTCGGCACAATCTGCGCTCGGCGCTATGAACACGTTGTTCCTGGCTCGACGCGGCGTCGAGGGACCGTTGCAAGTAATCGAGGGCCCGATGGGCATCGACCATCTCCTGAGAATGAAGATCAATATTGACTGGGATAAGCAGGGATACGAGGGTGTTGTAGAGAGCACCATCAAAAAGTACAACTCCATGATCCACACCCAGTCGGCTGTTTATTGCATGGTCGAACTGGTCAAGCAGAACAAAATCGACCCCGCCAAGGTGGTCTCGATTGAGGCAGAAGTGTTCCAACTCGCCTACGATTTCGCCGGCGGCGGCCTTTATGGCACGGACAAAGTCATCCGGACCAAGGAACAGGCGGATCACAGCCTGCCGTATCTGCTTGCGGTGTCCCTCCTTGATGGCGACGTACAACCAGCGCAATTCAAGCCGGACCGCATCGTGAAGCCGGACGTACAGGCACTACTTAAAAAGGTTTCCGTCCGGCCGAACCATGAATACACCGCAGAATATCCCGGGAAGATGCCGGCCAAGATCACCGTCCGCCTTCAAGACGGAAAAGTGATCGAGCACGAGGTTCAGGACTATCCGGGCCTCGCTTCCCGTCCTTTCACATGGGAGGACTCCGTCGAAAAATTCGATAGGCTCGTGGCTGGTCGCGCTGACGACGCGCTCAGCCGGGAGATTAAGGATGCGGTGCGCTCAGTTGAAAATATCCAAGTCAGGGACCTGATGAAACTGCTCGGCAGCGTCAAGGCAGCGGCGTCGGCCGCGACGTCGAGTACTACCTGACAGGCAGCAAGAGACAGGCCGGCTGCCCCCATGCTCCGGTTGCCGCTCGGGAGGCATCAACCATCTGGTGATGGCGGGAGTGGCAACCAGCGGCGTCATCCTGTCGACATTTGCGCTGTCCGGGGATCAAGACTACCGGATAACAATTCTCTCCAATGCGTGTGCTGATCCTAAGGCGAGCCTGCATGAGGAGCTGATGACGAACCTGTTCCCTTGTTCGGCGACGGTTCTTAGCGTCGAGCAATGGATTGCTTCGCTTCCGGCAAGGGGATAGCGGAAGCAGCGCTGATGCGTCAGGAGCACTGTGCGGCACGTCGACCGTGGAGGAGTGGCGGTTTCACCCGGCGATATATCGAGGAGGCGTCATGGATTCGAAACAGGTGGTTCTCATTACGGGTTCGAGCACTGGCTTCGGTAGGCTGATCGCCGAAAACCTAGCCCGTCGCGGGCACTCCGTCTTCGCAACCATGCGAGATCCCGGAGGACGCGATGCCACTAACGCCTCGCAAATTCGATCCCTCGCCAAACGGGAATCGCTTGCTCTGAATGTTTTGGAGCTGGATGTCACCAATGACGTTTCCGTGCAGCGGGCCGTAAACATCTGTGTGGAGCACGCGGGTCGCATTGACATTGCCATAAACAACGCAGGCAACGCCCTGATGGGATTGGCAGAAGCCGTCACCACGGAACAAGTTCAACAGATTATGGACACGAATCTCTTCGGCTCTGTTCGCGTAAACCGCGCCGTACTCCCTCATATGCGACGCCAGCGAAGCGGCTTGCTTTTGCACATGAGCAGTGGCGCGGGACGCGTAATTTTTCCGGCCTTTGGCCTCTACTGTGCGACCAAATTCGCATTAGAAGCACTAGCGGAAGCCTATCATTACGAATTGGCGGCGCAGGGAATCGAATCGTCGATCGTTGAGCCCGGTGGCTATATGACGCCGATTTTCGTCCACACCGTAAAGGCTGCCGATGAAGACCGCACAGACACGTACGGAGCCGCCAAGCAGATCCCGGCCAAAATCAACGACTTCCTCACGACCACGGCGGGAAATCCTCAGGAAGTCGCGGACGCCGTACTGAGTATCGTGGAAACCCCCGTCGGGCAGAGGAAGTTGCGATATCGCGTCAGTCGTAGAGACCCCGGTGTAGATGAAATCAACGCCCTATGCGAACGCGTGCAACGTCGCCTATTCGAAGCATCCGGCATCGCCGCCGACACCGCGTTCGTCCAGCGAAGCGCAGCCGGCACCGCTTAGTCTCGCTGGCAGGACGATGAAAAGTGAATCTCTTAGCCCTAGATTGAACTACTGCGCATCTGTCACGGCGCTCCACAGCTTTTCAAATTGCTCGACTGTCGCAAACAGGCCTTAGCGCTCATTAAGTCATTGAGGACGATTTAGACCGAATCAGCAAGATTGGTCCTGAAAAGCGCGCTGGTGTTTATCGATTGAATTTCACTTGCCTGGCCGAGTAGGCCCGGGGAATTTCACCCCGAGCCTCTCACAGAACCGTGCTTGACAGTCTCCCGTCACACGGCTCGTGCCACCCATTGAAGGTTGCTACCTTCCGTCCGAACCGCTCGGTTCCTCCTGTTTCCAGTTGACCGTATTGGTTAGGACGCGGGTGACCTGCCCCCTTCGCTCCACGGGAATTACTCCGCTTCTTCACTACTTTGGGGCAGTCCGACCCTGAGACTCCGCATCCGTACTCTCGCCCTCGTGGTTTCGTCCACTTGTGGCTTCTCCGTTGGCATCGGTGCCTCAGGTTCCCACGTTCCGCTCGACCGCCTCTTTGGCAAGCTCAGGCCACCTCTCATGCCGGATGCCGCTCCGCCCGTAAACAGGTTTCGTCGGAGCTCCTCCCGCAGTAACTTACCCCCCGCGGTTTTGACATCGTCTTTAACGTTTCGACACTTCAGCAGTGGTTCCCTTGCGGTCCTCTTCTTGCCGGTCACCTGACCTGGTCGTTGCCAGGCCTTTTCCTTCCGCGTTCACGACCCTAGCTTTTGGCTACAGCCGCCGAAGGTGGTTTGGAACCTGTTCCTGTAAACCGATTCCGAGGGGCCTACCCTCATCAGTCAAGCAGTTGCGCACTACTCAGCGTTTTCTCCTTTCGTGCTCGTGGCACACGTAAGTCGCGTAACCGTCCGTATGAAGTGGAACTTCACTCCGGTAAATGCGTTTTTACCAGGAGTTCACTCGAGATCCAACGAGCACAACAGATGTCCGGCGTTTCGCTGTCTGAGTCACCCGCTAAGTTCTGTCGATGGCTCCGAGAACCGCCACCGCTCTGGCTGCCATTTTTGGCTCACTGGCGTCATTTCTTTTCGAGCACCCGCAGAAAGAAAACTAATGGAAGATAAATGATCGAGGCGGTGAGGAGTTGTCGCGCCGTGACATTGGACCTATGAAATGCAAAACGCGCGCAGTAATAAAGAAAGATCGAACCAAGCGAAAGAGCACCGATAGAGTAGACCAAGCCCGATTCGCCGCTGATCGTCGGGATCAAGCTAACCGGGATGAGGCCTAACGAAACGGCGAAGCTCTGCAGATTTACAAAACCATCTCTCGCCTTGCCCGTAGGTAAGACCAGATATCCAGCGCGCGAGTAGTCTCGACGATACATCCAGGCGATGGCCATGAAGTGAGGGAACTGCCAGAGGAAGACCATCGCATAAAGCGTGAAGGGCTCCGGGTCCAACCACCCGCGCGCCGCGGCCCAACCAATTAAGGGAGGTACGGCCCCCGGAAAAGCTCCAATCAATGTGCACAGCGGCGTTTTACGTTTCAGGGGCGTGTACAAGAATAGGTAGCTCGCTAATGTGAGGATGGCAAGCAGGCTCGCCAGTTCGTTCACGGCTGCAGCCAAATAGAGAGGGCCGGCCGCCGACAGGAGGATTCCGAAACAAAGGGCCGCCGCGGGATCGAGCCTTCCTGAGGCCAGTGGTCGTCGCGCCGTCCTCCGCATCTGAGCATCGAACGACTGTTCGACGCATTGATTGGCAACGGTTGAAACCGTCTACTCACAAACGAACCTCATGATACCTGTCGGCTCATTGGACGAGCGAATTAGCCCTCAAAACCGCAAGACACTCGTTTTTCTCATATAAAGCGTCATGTGAACACTTTTGGTGTTACTGTGACATCGTAACTGAGAATTCGACTTTCAGCGCATTTTCAATCAAGATTACACAGACACACCTTTAGTGTGTCTATGCATATGTAGATGAGAATACGATGCCGTACAACATACCCTTATCTCAGCTCGTGCAATCCACGCCTCTTTTCACGCTCGCCGAACTCCACCAGCGATACGGAAAGAAGTCCCACCGCCGCTCCATCCTTAATATGGTGCATCGGCTCAAGCGACAAGGTCGCGTTCGACAACTTACCAAGGGCGTCTACACGGGAACTCTGGCAGCGGTTCCACTCAACCGCTATCGCGTCCCCGCCGCTCTTCGCAGCGACGCCACATTGGCGCTTCACTCTGCGCTGGAATGGCACGGTGTGGCCAACCAAGTCTTTCAGACCGTCTACTACTTCTCCTCGCGGGCCCGCAAAGACGTCGTCTTCGAGAATGTCACGTACCACCGGGCTGCACCACCCGTCGCTCTCTCTCGCGCGCGCGAGGAGCGTTTCCAAACGCAGGAAACATCAGAAGGCTTTCTCGTCACGAAACGCGAACGATCCTTCATAGACTGTTTGCTGTTTCTCGATTACAGCGGAGGGGTCGAAGAACTCGATAAATCACTTGCCATGTTTCCGTCTTTTGATTTTCACGCGGCGCTGGAATACCTGAAGCTGCTCCGCAAACCGTGGCTATACTCTCGACTGGGATTTCTCTTGGATCGACATGCGGACAAAATGTTCTTTCGTGATGCTGCGCGAGACCGGTTTCTCCGCCACCTTCCATCCGGCGTCGCCTACCTCGGGGACAAGCGTCCCGGAAATCGCTGGGTGCCAACTTGGAAGGTTATGGTGCCGGAAACACTCGCACCATCCGCCGCAGGTCGCATACAAACATGAAAGTCGATTCCGCACGTCTACAAACCATAGCCAATACAACTGGCTTCCCACCAGACAATCTCGAAAAGGTTCTTCGTCTTCGTGAACTCCTCACTGAGTTCCACAAGCATTGCTTCGGAAGGACGACAACCAGAAGTAGCACACACGTAGGGAAACTTGGCCCAACCGAAAATTCCGGGAAGTGAACCCCAGGTTGAGACAAATGTGTGCATCACACTCGGGTTTTGAAGCCCACAAAGGCCTGGAAATTTGAATTAGAGTGCGGGATCGCGCCTGCGAGATGCGGAGAAACGGCGGTCTGGGATGTGCGTTGTGATGCTGTGGAACGCCACCGCCCACTTTTCCGGCCTGTTTTTGCGATTTCGCAAAGTGTGCATCACAAAACTGTCTCACTTTAGGGGTTCACTCCAGTGCACGAAAAACGTAAGCGTCTGGTGCGAACCGTGTTGACGAAGGCGAAGATGGATTAAGCGGAGAGGACTTGGATATCGGCGGATTCTGCCGAGAGATTCCAAGGCAAGAGTTCTTCGATACGATTGATGGGGTGGTCGGCGATGCGGGACAGAACGTCACGCAGATAGCTTTCTGGATTTAATCCGTTTAGTTTTGCTGTTCCGATCAAGCTGTAAATAGCAGCCGCGCTGTTGCCACCTCGGTCCGAACCTGCGAACAAGAAGTTCTTTCTACCCAGAGCCACCACCCGCAACGCTCGTTCTGCCGCGTTGTTGTCAATCTCCAGTACGCCATCATCGCAGTAACGCATCAGCGCTTCCCAGCGTCCCAGCGCGTAGCGAACCGCTATCGCTGTGTCCGATTTTCTGGACAGCTTCCCCAACGTCTCTTCCAGCCATTGCTTGAAGGATTCGAGCAATGGACGGCTGCGCAGGTTGCGGATCTCGCGTCGCTCTTCCGAGCTACGTCCCCGGATTCCCTTCTCGACGGCATACAGTTCAGCGATTCTTTCCAGTGCCATCTCCGCCGTCTTCGACTTGTGCGCCTCCACCAGATCGTAAAACTTTCTGCGCACATGCGCCCAGCACGCCGCTTCCTGGATCCGTCCCGCTTCGTAAATTTGATCGAACCCGGCATATCCATCGGCCTGCAGGGTCCCGGTAAACGAACTCAAGTGCTGCTTCGGATGCTCGCCCTTGCGATCGGCCGAGTAGCAGAACCATACCCCCGGTGGTGTGGGATCTGCTGCCGGCCGGTCGTCGCGCACATAGGTCCACAGTCGTCCCGTCTTGGTCTTTCCCAACCCCGGCGCCAGCACCGGAACCGGCGTGTCATCGGCATGAAGCTTCTGTCCCGCTAGAACGTGACCTCGCAGCGCCTCCACCAGGGGAGCTAGTAGCCGACTCGTTCCGCCCACCCATTCCGCCAGTGTCGAGCGATCGATTTCCACGCCTTCCCGCGCGTAGATCTCCGATTGACGGTACAGCGGAAGATGATCGCTATACTTCGAGACCAGCACATGGGCCAGAAGTCCGGGGCCGGCGATACTCCTCTCGATCGGCCGGCTGGGCGCTGGGGCTTGTACGATGCGGTCGCAGCCCGCGCAAGCCAGCTTCGGGCGAACCTGACGGATCACTTTGACTCGCTCCGGCACATACTCCAGGATTTCCGAAACATCCTCGCCCAGATGTTTCAGCTCTCCCCCACAGTCCGGGCAAGCTTTCTGTTGCGGCAGGTACGTTTCGACTTCCCGCCGCAGATGCGCAGGTAGTGGCCGCCGCGCCGGCCGTGCCGCAACGGGTTCGGCTGCGACCACCTTCGGCGACTCCGCTTCGATCGATCGGCTCTGTTCCAGTTCTCCCAGCCGCAACTCCAGCTGCTCGATCTGCCGATTCACCTTTTCTGAAGATCGTCCGAACTGCGCGCGACGAAGCTTGGCCAGCAGCAACTTGAGATGTTCGATCTCGCTGTCGCGGGATTGCAGCTGTTCATCTTTCGAAAGCAGCTGGCGGTGCTGCGCGAAGATCAGCGCCTTCAGTTCGCTGGGATTGAGCGCTTCGAGGTTGGGGAGAACGCCAGCCGCGTTATTCATTGCCGGAAAATATACTGCAGTTGTTTTACAGTTTGATTAAAATCGTACGGAAAAAAAACTAAATTATTTTCATTCACACCGCAATTTGCGGATCGTAGCTGCGCACCGGGCGCCGCCAATCAATTCCCTCCAGCAACATCGACAGCTGCGCCTCGGTCAGTGATACTGCTCCATTCGCCGCTTGCGGCCAGATGAATCTTCCGCGCTCCAGTCTTTTCGCGAACAAGCACAACCCATCTCCACTCCACCACAGAACCTTGACCAAGTCCCCGCGCTTGCCCCGAAACACGAACAGGTGACCAGAAAACGGATTCTCCGCAAGCGCCGTCTGCACCATCCCGCTCAAGCCCGTGAACCCGCGCCTGAGATCCGTCACCCCAGCCACCAGCCAGATGCGCGTTCCTGCCGGCATCCCGATCATCCCCGCAGACACTCCAGCGCAGTTCGCAACACCGCCAGGTCTACGCTCCCCGCAATCCGTAAATTTCCTTTGGGTAGTTCGATCTGCAGAGTTCCTGCCGGCGCGTGGCCAGACATGTTGCGGGGGTTTGCTGCTTTTACGACCAGTTCGTTCGAGACTGTCACCGGAAGCAGGTCGATCGAGGTGTTGTTTTCCCGCCGCCGTTCGCGATACTGCCTCCGCCACAGGAAAATCTGATTGGCGTTCACCGCGTACTTCTGCCCCAACTGCGCTACCGAGAAGTTTCCTTCGAAGCTCTCTTCCGCAATCCTTCGCTTCTCTTCAGCAGCCCAACGCCGCCGTCTCTTACCAGTAGTGTCCACTTATCCCTCGTGGGCACTTCTTTAGTGCCCACGATCACCATCACTTATCCACCCTTAATTCGTCCAGACGGTTCAAACCAGACGCTTACCGAAAAACGAGGGGTTGGAGAAGAGATGAATTCAGTAAGTGTTTTGCAATCAGAGAAAAAGTTGGTGGACGTGACCGGGATCGAACCGGTGACCCCCTGCTTGCAAAGTTAGGGTAATTTCAATCTAAGTCGTCGCTTTGGTTGCGTTTATCACCTTCGGGCATACTTAGATTGCTCCAACGTTGCTCCGAACCACAACGAGCAGTTCGGCTCTTACCCTTTAGACTCAAATTGCAAACGGCGGGCGTTCCGCGCTTACTTGGCGAGCGCTCCTGCTTTGCAAGCGCGTTCCGTCACTCCCGTCTCTTGGCCGGAGAGTCCCCGGAATGGAGAGATGAAGTAGCTGAACCAAGCCATAAAGGAGAAGAGCATGAGCGATGTCGTGTACATCTCCAAGTCGCGTGTTGAACGGAAGGAGGGGCCCATCCGCATTGCGCATTTGCCGGGTGAGTCTCAGCCAGTGATTTTCAGTGTCCACGGGGCCATCGCCGAACACTACAAAGTGAACCCTGCGACGCTGAAGGAGTCGCACTCGTCAACGATCGATTCAGCCTGCGACAGGTGGTGCAAAGCGCAGCCTGCTGGAGCGGTTCCAGCTCTCGTGTTAACTGCGGTCTTTTCGCAGCTTCGCCATGACACAGTCGATGATTGGGTCGGAGACACTGTGAGGTAATTCGAACGAACCACTTTCAGTTACGATTTTGACGGTCTTGAGGCTGGTATCGTAGAGTACTCGGCAAGCGCGGCACTGGGACAGGTGCAGATTGAGTTCCTTGCGGATCTCCGGTGACACCTGGTTCTCCATGTAGTCGGCGAACTCCGCGAAGAATTCCTCACATGTGATCATTTTACTGCTCCCTTGGTACTGGCTGTGAAGTGAGGTGAAAGCCACTCTCGCAGCATGAGCCGTCCCCTGAGCAGACGCGTCTTCACGGCTGGTACACCCAGCCCCAACTCCCGGGCAACTTCATCCGCTGAAAGCTGCTCGATATCGCGGAGGACCACTACAACCCGGTACTTGGCGGGAAGCCCCAAGACGCCCGCCTCAACTAGTTGCTGGATTTCCGATTTAGAATGCAACTGTTCGGGGTTGTCCGCCCAAGACCGCACTTGACGAGGGCGAAAGTCGCCCTCTTCCCCGCGCTCAGGCTCATCCAGGCTCTCTACGTCTTTTCTGGCCCGTAACCGCTGCAGCGCTGTATTCCTGGCAATACTGACCAGCCAAGTGGAAAACTTCGACCGCCCCTGAAATCCGCCGATGTGCTTGAACGCGTTCAAGAGCGTATCCTGCAGGGCGTCCTGCGCATCGGGAGGCTTTCCCAACATCGCCATCAGGGTGCGATAAATCAACTGGGTATGACGGCGAACCAACTCTTCAAAGGCCTCCAGCTTCCCATCCTGCGCCTGGGCGACTAGTTCAGCGTCTAGGTCCTGGATTACGTCGCCGCGATACACTCCGCCCTCGCGACCAATAGGAGTGGCGACTGCGTCCGCAAGATGCACTTTATTTTCTTCAAAGGCCGGAGGGGGCGCAAAATCCGGTTCGATTCCGAGCCCCATTTGCAGTGTGTTTGCGAAATTATTGAGAGCGGTTACCACCACGCATTCCAAAATCTGTTCTTCAGTGAAACCAAGCGCTTGGAGCTTGACAACGTCCCGACCAGAAAACTCCGGACCGCGCGTTCCCAATTTGACAGCGAAGTCCAGCAGCGCCTTGTCGGCGACCGACAGGTTCGCCTCATGATAGTCCACCGCGATCTGGTCGCCCTCCTCCGAGGGCTTACCCAAGCCGCGTAACAGGTTGCAATGCATGGCAACACAATAGGAGTTGAGATTCGCTGCCGACACCGCGAGCAAAATGGATTCCTTTTGCACCCGGGTCAGAGCTTCCTCGGGAAGCAGGATCCTGCCCACTGCTTCTAGCTCCGCTTCGAGCAAGTCGGGTCGTAAACTCTGAGCGCGGAAAAAGTTCGGTATGAATCCATGACTCTTCTGAACGATAGCAAAAGGTGAAAATGTCTTGGGGCTCAGGTAGGGAGCGCGCACATAGGGCCCGTTTCGTTGTCCCGCCTCATGAGAGCCGGACAACAAGCCGTGGGACGCTGGGCCATGTTGCTGAACGATTCTCATCGACGGGAGCTTTCGCGCTCCGAAATCCGGCTCCGGTCCCAACCCCAGCGACAGCGTGCAGCGGTAAACGGCTAAGGCCGTCACGACGACGGCTTCGAATATTGATTCGTCCCCGAATCCGCACGCCCGCAACGCATCAATGTCTTCCGAACACACGGAGGGGGCATGGTGGCTTAGTTTGAGACAAAATTGCAGACAGGCTAACTCAGATCCCGAGAGATCCACGTTCCGGTAGTCGGCCAAGAGACTATCGATTTGAACTTCCAGAAGACCAAGCGAAGACAAGATCTTGCTATCCAAGGCTACGCAATACGTGTCTTGTCGCTCCGCTGCAACAATTAGAAGGATTCGTTCCTTCTGGACTCGGGGAATCGCTCCTTCCCGCAAGCGCACGGCACTTTCAAGCACCGCCTGGGCCTCGATGAGCCGAGGCAGCAAGGTTTGTGCTAGAACAAGATTCGGGACGAATCCCAGCCCCGCTTGAAACGCAACAAAGGGCCCGAATTTGTCTTTGAGTCGAACTTCGCGGAGAAAGCTCATTCGCTCACCGTCGGATGGCGCTGATCCACGATCACCAAGTTTACGTCTCTGGTTTGCCTGCGCGCAACCTTAGGGCGCCTCCCCGCCGGCCAAGCAGATTTTTCGCATCTTTTTCGTTTCCCCACCGTCTCATCTCGCGAAGTCCGTATCGAAAGCGGTCGGCATCTGAAACGTTCAGCGGGTAGGAATGCTGGTCTGTTCATCTGAAATCTGAAAGGGACCAACTATTTCAATCACATCACACGTACGGATGTTGACTTTCACATCGTGCGCGCAATCATCCGATAAAAAGTGCGAAGCTGAAATGCCGCACGGGTGGCGACTAATCTAGAAATCGAGTCTGATCCGAGGCTACCTGCCGCCGGTTTGATCTGACGACTCCTAGGCCTCGAGAGATGCAATACGGCTTCCAATTCAGATGGAGTTGACATGGACAATTTATATGCGATCAATGTCGCCAAGACCGAATTTCGGGAGGGTTTCAATCATGGCGACGCGGCGCGGATCCTGGCGACTGTGGATCCGGACCTGGTTAACTTCTCGAGCGAGCAGCCGAGCGGATTTGGCAGAAGCGGGTTGCATGATCTCGCAATTCGCTTGCAAACTCTTTTCGAACAATTTGCAGTGAAGCTGGCGGTGATTGTGGTCGAGATCCGCATTCACGGAGATGTCGCCCATGACTTTGGATGGCATGATTTGACGCTGACGCCCAAGAACGGAGGCGCGCCCATTCATCGCCGGGACCGCTACGTGGATATCTGGCGGAAGAATCCAGCGGGGAACTGGAAATTATGGATGTACATGGATAACCAGGATGTCCGTGATCCGTTCCAGCCCGACCGGGTTCGGTCGAATCAGCTTACGGCGATAGGCGCTCGTGAATCTTCTTGTACAAGCGTTCACTGAAGCCATCCGGCATTCGAAAGATCCTCCCATCTCCGACCAGTTGTACGATGTTCCGCGTCCCATCGAGCACCGCCGTGCAGTGCTCGCAGACCCCAAAGTGCGCCCGCATCCTTTCGCGCAGTTCGACCGAAATTTCCCCGTCAAGATAATTGGAAATTTCCCGCCAGACTTCGACGCAACTGATTTCAATGGTGCTCATAGCAACCTTCCCTTTTTACCAGGCCCTCACTTTCCGGTAATTCTGCCCCGAGCTCCAGCTACCATCGATGCCAGGCGCCAGAAAGTCTCTCAATTGCAACCTCGCGCGATGAAGCCGCGTTTTCACGCTTCCTTCAGGAATTCCAAGAACTGCCGCCGTGTCCTTGAGACTCAAACTATGGACATCCCTCAAGATTACGATCTCCCGATACATTGGGCTGAGAGAATTGATCCCATTCTGCAAGGCCTCGCGAAGCTCTTCTCTTTCGAGCAGCTCGGAAGGAATAGGGCGCCAATCCGCAAAGTCCCTCGGCCAATACTCCCCTTCTTGGTCTTGCTGCTCGCGGTCAATCGACTCGTAAAGATGCTGACGTTCCTTTCGCAACTTCATTCTGGCCTCGTTATAGGTGATTTGCACGAGCCAAGTACTGAACCTAGATTCTCCGCGGAAGCTTGAGAGTTTCGAGAATGCCTTCAGCACCGCCTCCTGGGCGACTTCCTCAGCATCGGCTGGGTTTCGCAATATCGAAATCGCAATCGCATAGACCAAGCGCTCATAGGGGCGAAGCAATTCTTCAAACGCCTGCGGTTCTCCTCCGCAAACACGCCTGATTAGCTCTGCCTCGGTGGATTCTAATTGCGGCTGCGCCATGTTCATCCCGACACGAAAAAAGAATAATGTTCCGGGCTGTGTGATGCCGACACGCAGAGAAAGTTACAAAGAGTGCGGCGGTCGCCGGGACGAGCCATAAAAACGAAGGGTAATTGGGTGAAATTCGCGAACCGATGTACCGGATTGCTACTGGGGATGATTTCGCTGCTGAAACCGCCAGATCTCCCATTTCTACACGGCCCCGAGCGCCTCTGCGGCAGTCCAGAACGACGCCCCGAGTAGCACGACATCCTTAATCAAGAACTGCCCCACGCCACTCAATACCGGCAACCCGTGACTCAGCTGCACGGCGCCTGGGGTTGAGAAGACAAAGCTGGTTGTCACCAGAAACGTCACGATGCTCCCCAAGCTGCCCACGAAGGACGCTTTCGCAGAAATCGGCCGGAGCGCCAGCATCACGGCAACCGCAATCTCAATCGCCCCGATAAGATTCGACACGCCTTGCACGCTCAAGAACAGATAAATCCAGGACAGGAGCGGGCTGTGTGCGACCAGTGGCTGTATCCCCGCGGCCTCCGCTGCTGTGAACTTTAAGAACCCGATGAGCAGGAGAACCACAACCAATCCGTACCTTGTTATCCAAACGCCCAGCGTCTCTAATCTCCACTGCACATTCGCGGATCGCTGCGTCGCCACAATCAACGGATTTACGCTTGAAATCATGCAACCCCTCCCTATCGAACAGCAACTTCACGTTTGTCGGATTCGGAAGGAAGTCAAAGGTTTCATAGTTGACTTGCGACAGCGCCATCGTTTTGCTTCGGATCTCCTTCACCAGTTGGTCCAAGACACCTGCGAAGCCGCTTGGCGGGAAGGCCGGTGTTCCAAGGCACTCCTTTCCGAGTTTGAGAACAGGCACCCACCAGTAACGCTCTTCGAGGCGTAATGAGTAAAACGCGCTGGCGCGTGAACCCGATAACAGAGCGATTAACCAATGGATGCTCTTGCCGGGGACCTTGAGCGAACTGAGGACGATGTCGACGGTGCGAAGCTCCGGCATTACCGCGACGTCCTTTTGAGAACTCGCGAAGAAGCATTGGCAGTCGTTTCGCTCCAGAATTCGACGATAGGCGCAAGGCTCCTGAAGTTTTTCATCCACCACAAGGACCTTGACCGAATCCATCGGACCCATCGCATCCTCCGTTATAAGACATTTCAACTCGAGTACATGCCGGAAGACGGCACGCAGGAAGAAACTCTAGCGACCGAAGATACTCGACGCGAGAATGACCGTTTGATTAAGGATAATGAGTCCGGCCTGCATCACTTCCGCGCAAGAAACAGATCGAATCCTGGTCACGAATGTACTTAGAAGGTCGGCCGGCGATTTGGCGGAGGCCGGTACGCTGTACTGTGACGCTCTCATAAGTTCCTCGGAAAACAATTCATACCGCTCTTGGACCTCGCCGCAACCAGGTCGCCTACCGAGTTAGGAGGCAATCCTTGTTGTCGCCGAAGCCGCTCGTCCTGGGCAACACCGTGGTTCTTCCCAGCCAATCATCGCCATCCAAACTGGTAATCCAACCTCATCGAGCTCCATCATTGCCGCTCGGACCTGCAGGGTGCTCTTCCGTTAGCTCCCGTTCTGCCTGGAGCCAATCGTCAAGGTCGCAGCCGTGCCGCCCCCCGCGTTCCACATGAATGCAGTAGGCGCGTAGCTGAATCTCGTCTTGCGCCGGCGCGTCGCCTGCGGATGAATTGACAGATCCAGACTGTTTTTCGATTCCCTCCGGAGCAGGTTGATTATTCGTCTTGCTTTTTGCCCGCGTGCTCATAGGTGCCCTCCTCTGGGCTAGATTCCCGAGTTCCATCTCCTCGAATGTCGCCATCCCGCCCCGTATCACTGCGTACGGCATTCAAGGCTCGCTTTTGAACGGCCTGCTCGGCACTCCGCGTACTCGAAAACCGCAATCTAGCTGCAGGTGTGATGACGAAAGAAGAGCAAGGTTCCATGAAGGTCAGGAATTTCTGGAATTGTTTTGAACCGGCTTGCAAGAATACAGATCGTGCTTTTTCTGTCTCAAGTGCGTCAGAAGCCTCTCAACCATGCGGGCTCGGTACGCGCGGCAGTGGCGCGCACTGGGTCTGTCCCACTATCCCAGGAGAATGGGCAGCAACACACTCATCCCCAGCGCGAAAAACCACAGCGCAGGCGCTGGAGTTCCCACAGGGCGGACGTGGCGAAGTTCGAACGCGGCGGAGCGCGGATCGAGGAGCAGTTCTTCAGTGTAGCGGCGCTCCAGGAGGAGAAATACAAGCGCCGTCGTGGCACCATAAATCATGTGCGCCATCAAAGAGGGAAGCAACGCAGAAGCTGCGCTCACCCGCCAGTCAATCTCTCCGCTCAGCAGCAGCGGCAGGAACGTCATCGGCCCGAGATACCACCAGATCACTCCGAACAACCATCCCCACATCACGCCAAGCCCGATGCTCGAGGATTCGCGTCGAAACAACAAACCGAATGTCATGCCGATCAGTGCACTCACCAAGAGATGAAGAACCAGCCCGCGAAAAATAGACAGAGGTGTGTCCAGGCCGGCGATCTTGGGCAATACACCTGTCGCGATCATCACGGGGCTCGAAACAATTCCCCCGGCGAGACCGCCAAGAGCTCCCCAGCTGAGTGAACGCAAGACGAGAACGCCGGGGCCTTCGGCTTCCCGATTCAGCGGATCGGATTCGATGAACAGCTTTACCCAGGAGCGGTCGATCGCGGCGTACGCAATGCCCAGAATCAATCCGTAGAGGATATGTCCCACCAGTGAACCGAATAACTCCCCTCCATGATCTGCCGACCAGTCCAGAGGCGTTCGGGAGACGAGCGGGAAAACAGTGAGCGGCCCCAAGAACCACCAGAAAATTCCAAAGCCCAGCCCCCAGCCCATGGACGATCCGTAGCCCCGCACGTCACGCTGGAAGAGCAGCCCAAAGCTGGAGCCAATGATCGTGGCCACGCCAAACTGGAGGCCCACGGTCGCGATTCGAGAGTGAAGCTCCCCGAGCCCGGCGACCAAAGGGAAAAAGTCACCTGCAGAGGACCAGCGTGCAAAAATCATCGCGCCGAGCACTCCTGCAAATCCACCGACGGCGATCGCGCGCCACAAGTGGAACGGCGGGTTCTTCAACCTCCCGCGCAGGCCACCACGAACTCCTAGCGTCACACCCACTGGCATTCCCAGGCAGATCAAAGATGCGACCAGCTCGGGAAATTGTTCCCGGGCATCCGCGAGCTTGGCCATGGAGCGGCCAGAACCAGCCAATAAGGGCAAGATCCCCGCCGGAAGAATCAACCACAGGAGAAAGGCAACCCCCAGTCCCCAGATCAAGCCCGCACCGGAGCTTGTAGCCCGGTACGCGAAGAAAAGGCCAAACGCCAGCCCGCAAAGCGCCCCAAACGCAATCCCAAGAGCGGGTGATGTAGCAAGCAGCGCGCTTCCGAGTGCGCCACCCGCGCTGCCGACTACGAGACCCAAAAGGGGGTCAACCCAATCGAAGGACCCGGCGCCCTGGTCCCCCTGCGTGGCTGCTTTTGAAACCGAAGACATCGGTTTCTCCTCACTGCAAGTCGATTGTTTGAACGATATCTCGAGGGAAGAAAAGTTCGATCGTCCAGTCAACTAGCACCCGAATCTTTCTTTCCAGACCTGGCAATTTCGAAAGGTATATTCCTCTCCACAGCAGCCATGCGAACAGTCCGGAAAAGCGCACGGACTTGTTCTTCACAAACGGAATTGCCAATTCCGCACAAGCCGTCTGGTGCCCCACAACGCAAAGCGCTCCGAGTGAGTCGAAATGAAAGCTTTCTCGGGGTCCACCCCGCAGTTCCGCGCAAATGTTCTTCGCGAGCACCTCTGCCTCTCGCACGGCGAATTGAGCGGTAGGCGGACAGGGCTTTCCTGATCTCGCATCGGTCACCGCGGCACAATCACCCAAGGCCCATACCCCTGGACGACTGCGCAGCGCGAGCGTGTTCCCAACAACAAGGGCGCCGCGCTTGTCTTTTTCGACGGGAAGCGATTTCAGCAAGGAATTCGGAGCCGTTCCCGCCGTCCACACCAGAGTGTGAGTACAGATTTCACCCTCGCTTAGGGACACGACACCGGGATTCGCATCGGTCAGACGCGTATTCAGGCGAAAAGTAACTCCGCGCGCCTCCATCCTGCCCTGTGCATAACTGGCCAACGACTCGCTAAGTTCCGGCAGGATGCGGCCGCCCGCATGAACCAGCACCACGCTCAAGTCCTCTCGCTGCAAGTTCGGATAATCGGCCAGAATTCCGTGCGCAAAGTCGTTCAAGGCTCCCGCAAGTTCAACACCAGCGAAACCTCCGCCCGCGATTACGAAGGTAAGAAGATTGTGTCGGAGAGTGGGATCGGGCTCGCGATCGGCCCGTTCGAACATCTCGATGACGTGATTGCGGATTCGGATGGCGTCCAGGAGACTCTTGAAGTTAAACGCTAGCTTCTCGATGTTCGCCATGCCCAAGTAATTGGAAACCGAACCCAGGGCCAGAACCAACTGGTCGTAAGGGATTTCACGCCGCGAGGCGCTCCCGCTAGGAGTGTGATCGGTGTCCAAAATCACCCGACGGGCTTCCAGATCAACCGTGGCGACGCGTCCACGGATGAACTCTGTCCGGTGTAGGCTGCTGCGCAACGGTGTGCTGATATGACTCGGTTCCAGGCTGCCACCAGCGACTTCGGCGAGCATGGGTGTAAATAGAAGCGCGTTCGTGTCGCTCACCAAAGCAATCGAAACCGCTGGGTCACGCCGGAGCTGCTGCTCCAGGCATTCTGCCGTCCGCATGCCGGCGAAGCCGCCGCCCAGTATCACGATCTGTTTCTTTTCTCGAGGCGCGGGCGATATGTTCGCAATCTCGGAACCGAGCACTCTCTCGGCAGTATCGCTCAATCCCTGGGTCATCAGGCCCAGCACAGCGCCATACAGCACCCACGCAACCAGCGCGGGAAAATGCGAGCGCATCTGTTCGGCGCTCCATTCCGGCATCTGTCCGGAAAGTAGTGGAACTGCGAGTATACTCAACAATCCCCACAGCGGGATTCCCAGCGCGGCGCCGGTCAAAAGATAATCTACATAGGCGTGAGACGTAGGGCGCAAGCTTGCCGAATAGACCGCGCCCACAGCGATGCCCAAGACAACACTCAATAGCGGACGGCCGAGGACAGGCGCCAACGCTGAACTGGCCGTTGCGCCCGCCAGCATCCCAATTAAGCTTCTTCTAAATATTGGGTGCATCTATATTTATATACGCGCGCCTCTGATGCCGCGGTTTTCCGTCAGCGTTCGGTGATGCCTCTGTGTTACTCCGCCGCAAGCGAATCTGCACTTGATCGCGGAAAGCCCATACGGCTGCGCGGTGCTTCTCCGATAATATTCGAAACGATTTCGATCGGCGGCACTCCAAATAGAGGAACCACAAGGGACCCCGAGATTTGATCGCCCACCAACAAAGTTCCGTCCCGCCTGAGCCGTTACCCTTCATCGTTGCGACAGGCCGCGTGAACAAGTACGAGCCGTTCAGGTCCCGGACATCGTCGCCTCTCTCACTTTCGGATGACCGACGAATCCCTGCACCAGTGCGTCGAGAGACAACTTTCCCGGTCCAAAAATCAGAATCACCATTCCCACGAAAAGAAAGATAAAGGGATCGGCGTTATAGAACTTGCCCGGGTCTGTGAAGAACGAAAAGAACGCTTCCCGGTCAGCCGTGATGTAGGCCATCGTCATGTCGATCACCAGACCCAGCGCAGCGACGCGTGAGAGCAATCCCACAGCAAGCAGGACACCGCCCACGAATTCGAAGGTAGCGACGAATGTGGCAGTCGGCCCGGGCGCAGGCAACCCGAGGCTTGCGAAGAACTCGGTCACGTGCGCGAGATTGTGAAGTTTCCCCCAGCCGTTCTGAGCGATTTGCCAGCCCCAGTAGAGGCGGACGATCGCAAGAAAAGGGGACTGCAGTCCGGAAGCAACTCGAACGAGCAGACCGTACACTTTTTGCGTTGGAGCCAATATGCTATTCATAAATTTTCGCTTTCCTGAATGATTCAGTTTGGGTGTGGAATGTAACAACATACTTCTGTGGCCGGCAGAACCAGCCGAGCGCGGACCAGGTGTGGAACCATTTTTCAACGTGAGCTGCGCGGTCTGCCAACGCGATCGACGACTCGCGCAGAGCGGAGCCCATAGCAGCGTTCAAGGATTTGCCAGCGTGCAGGGCGAACAGGATTGCGAATTCTTCGCGGTCCAAGCGACGGAAATAAACGTCCTCGTCCAGGCGGTGCACGGCCAAAAATATGGGGTTGGGTTTCAACTTCGCGACGGCGCTGACGCGTTTGCGTTTGTGGCGTTCGCTGAAAGTATTGCTCGCGACATCGAGATCGTCCGAATCTTTGCGAACTTCGAGCAGCAATTCATCCACGGGATAGCGCAGCGCGAGCAGGCTGATATACGGCTGCAAGCGCAGACGCAGCTTGGCGGGATTCACACCCGCGAGATCTTCGGGCTTCAGCGACGGTTCCCTGAGGCCATCGAACGCTTCGATATCGGCCCATTCGAGGCGAGCCATATCCAGGGCGAGATTTTGGCGCTCGCCAGCCCAGGCTGGATGTTTTTGCAGCCAGTTCACCAGCCGCGAACCGAGATTGCGCAACGTGAAGGATTGCGACGGGCAATCGATCAGATACGCTTTGGCCATGGCATCGAAGCGGCGGCCGCCCAACACGGCGCGCACGCCCGGAAAATCTTCGGCGAAAGCGGCAAGCACGCGGAACCAGTACTGGCGATTGTAAATTTCCAGGCGTTCAAACGATGTGAGCCGGTCGTTGGGTTTGATGATTTGCGACGCGACGGCGCGCATGGAGCGGCCATCGGGCGCTACGGGACGCATGCGTTCGGAATTCGTCAGCGGAGTCATGACGGCGCGTGCCATGCGGCGTTGCAGGTTGAGGAGTTTCATACGGCGGCCGCGAGCGAGGCGCTGGCGAGGAAGCGATTGGCCTTCAGTGCTTCATCGTGCACTTCGTCGAAGGAAGGGATGCTGTCGTCCCACTCGAGCAGCGTGGCGGTGTGGCCCACACGTTCAATGGCGCGCGCGTAAAGTTTCCACACCGGATCAATCACAGGATGATCGTGGGTATCGAGAATGTACTTACGATATTTCGAGTGGCCGGCGATATGGATTTGTGCGACGCGTTCCGCCGGGACGCTATTGACGTAAGTGAACGGATCAAAGCTGTGATTCTGCGACGAAACGTAAATATTGTTTACGTCCAGCAGGATGCCGCAGTCGGCGCGCTCGGCGACTTCGTTCAGGAATTCCCACTCGGTCATTTCGGAAAGGTGAAATTCGGCATAGCTGCTGACGTTCTCGACGGCCACGGGAATTTCGATGAAGTCGCGCACCTCGCGGATTTTCTGTGCGGTGATGCGCGCCGCTTCAAAAGTGTAGGGCATGGGCAGCAAGTCGTGCGTGTAGCGGCCATCCACGCTGCCCCAGCAGAGGTGGTCGGAAAGCCAGGGAGTCCTGGTGCGCTGGACTAAAGTTTTCAGGCGCCGCAGATGCTCGCGATTAGGGCGTTCGGCCGAACCGAAGTACATGGAGACGCCGTGCTGCACCACTTTGTACTGTTCCAGAATTTGATCGAGAATGCGCAGCGGGCGTCCGCCATCAATCATGAAGTTTTCGGATATGATTTCGAACCAATCCACCACCGGCTTGCGCGTAAGAATGTGGTGGTAATGCGGCGAGCGCAGACCGATCCCGATTCCGTAATCTGTGTGGCCGTTAAAGCGATTGGCAGGCATTCCCCACTCCGTTGGATGAAGCGAAAAGATGATGCGGAAAAGTGTTGAGGGCCGGTAGTGCAGTCCAGCCCTCCCCACCAGAAAGCGCTATATATGAAGCGACGACTACTTGGGATCGTCGGCAGGAGGTTTCGAGCCATCGGTTGCGCAGCCGCCCTTGCCCTTGCAAGAGTTCTTGCCTTTGCAACCGTTGTCGCTCGCCTTACAGCCACCTTTGCCCTTGCAGGAGTTCTGACCCTTGCAAGCGTGCTTTTCCTTCACCTTATTGTCTGACTGGTCCGACTGGGACACGGAATGCATGCCAGAGAGGAGATTGGACGCCTGAATTGTTGAGGTGGTGCCGGCCAGCAAACCTGCAAGAGCAGCGCCGGCAATGAGGGCCTTCTTTGACTTTGTCATTTTGCTAAATTTCCTCCTATTTGAAAGAATATGATCCGCAACATCCCCTTCACACGGAAGTGCAAGCGTGAACGTTCTGCAAGATTCAAATGGCCCTTCTCGTTCCGAGCCCGAAGCTAATTCGTCGCTCAGGTAATCCAGAAGGTACTTGAAATCACGGACCGACTTGCGGCCTCGTGTCGTATGATTCCGCACCCATCGCAAAGTTTCGTCGGACTCGAAATATTTATTCGCCTCCCTCGGCCTTACTGCAGACGGTTTAGTGGCTAAGGATGCGAAGATCGCCACTCAAAGTGCAGAGCCGCGCTTGCCAGATCCCGGCTAGAAGGCGATGTCTTGCAGCACATCACGTTGCCGCCGCCCAGCGGTGAATTCCTCGTTCGATCGTATGCTGCCAGAGCCCTTAGAAAGTGGCCCCGGGTGCCACAATTTCGAAAGAGCTTGTCAGCTGGATCGCTTCGTGAAGCGTGCGATACAGAGGGCAGCGCATCGCGTAAATGGCGTGCACGCGCTCCACTGTTTCTCTTACATCTTCGGGCGCTACCAGTCGCATCGCCACATGAATCCGGCGTATCACCAGTACGCCTTCTTCCGTTTCCACCTCTCCCTTCACGTCTGCCGTCAGTTTTCCATCACTTGCGTCGATGTGGCGCGCTTCCAGCGCACCTCCGAATGTACCCATCATTCAGCCAGCGGTTGCGGAAATGACATAGTCGATCGTCGATGAGTGCGACTCCGTCAGCATCGCAGGATTCATCTTGTAGTGTTCAGCGATGGCTCCGTGGACACTATAAATCACCGGCTCGGACTCGCCCGGCAGATGCGCGATACGCAAAGGTCCCCGCTTCCGCTCAATGCGCGATTGTGACGTGTAAACGACTTCACTCATGATCTCCTCCTTCAAATCTTGCAGCAGCTACATCTTTTCGTTCTGAAAGACCGCTCCCCAGTGAGGAGCGAGCGGCTGAAACTTTCCGTTCCCTGGCGATCGACCGCCAATAGTAGCGGACCGATAGCGCGCGATCTGCTTCCCCGAAAACAAATGCGCCAAAGCAAAGAGCGAGAACCGAGTGGTCGAGAGCGGCTCCAAGATACTCCCAGACCGGAGCCCGGGCTCCAGGGTAGTTGGAAGAAATTAGCAAAGTGAGCATGTAAACCGCTCCACAGATGCTCGCGAGTCGCACAACAACACCGAGGACCAGCGCGAGGCCGATCGCCAGTTCTCCGTAGGCCACGAAAAAAGCAATGGACGTGGCGTGAGGCAACACGAATTTTTTCAGCACGGGGACCATAAACGGATAAGCGCCTTCGGCAAGAAACCGGTTGATCCAGAATTGAAAGCCGCCGCCTCGCGTGAATACGGCGCCAAAGACCTTGTACTCGCCAAAAATCAGAAAGAGCGCTCCTACGGAAATTCGTAGCAGCGCCAGAGCTATCGTGTTTCGATCTCTCGTATAGACCTCCCGTCCGAAGCGATCTCTTGACCCAACCTACTTGTGCCGAATGCTGTCTGGAGACCGCTCAACGTCCAGGGGGAATACTTTCACAGTCCACATCACAGGCACGGAAGAGGGCGGATAGCAAACCGTCTTATCGCATGCCTGATAGGTCAGCTCTCCACTGATTGACACCGTTTTCCCCGCGGACACGAGCGAGCGGACGATGTCGGAGGTGGGTGAAAACTTGATCGTGGCATCCTGAACGATGCGGAACCGCCCCGCATAGACCGGGACATGTTCCTTTATGGCCTCCAAATAGAGATCCTCGGAGGCAGGGTAAGTTACAGGTCCGAGCTCAATTCCCGAATGCTCGCGCACCACGAGCTGAATCGGCCTATAGCCTTTTACTCCAGGAGAATACACATGGGTGTCTGGGGGAAGCTGAATATCGGCAATCAGGCTCACTCGGCTGCCGGGCACCGCTTCACGATCCGATTGTTCCAGCGTCAGCCCGAGATGGGGTGCCTCGACCCTCTGGCTCACTTCCTCGGTCAATTCGGGGAAAAGCTTTCCCATTACATTGTTCGGCGTAAACCGATCGGTGTACTTCGCTTCGAAATACTTTTCACGAACAACGCCGCCCGTGTCGATAAAGAAAAATCCCGGCTGCGCCATCCCCTTGTTCTTCCCCGTCGCTTCCATGTTCAGGACGCCGAAGCTGGCAATGAGCTTGGAATCGGGATCGGCGAGTAGCGGGAACTCGATATGGTGCCGCTCGGCGAAGTCCTTGAGGATCGCCTGACTGTCATAGCTGATGGCTGCGACCTTGATGCCACTTGTTTCGAACCTTTGTTTCGCGTTTTGCAGCTCGACCAGCTGCGCTTTGCAGAAGGGTCACCAATCGGCCGAACGGAAGAAAAGCAGAACCGTCCCTCTTGCCCCCTTCAAGGTCTCGATGGATTGGTCATGGTCAAATTGGTCCCGCGCAGCAAAGGCTGGCGCCTTCTGTCCCACCTGCAATCCGATCGCGGGTGAGCCTGTTTGATTGCTTGCCGAGTTTGCTTGCATATATGCGAGCGCAAAAAGGATGACGGATATTCCAATTCCGTACTTCATCATGCTCCCCCAGGGTCCAGTCCCAGCCGGCAACATGACGGACCAGACGCTCGGTACGACGCGCAGATACGGCTAATTCGAAAGCCGCACTGATCCCACACCCAACACCCTCCCCGCAGGTGCCTCTTGCACGATGGCCACGATCCGTAAATTGCCGCCCTTGCCTCCGCGATGGAGTTTGACCTTCACCTCTTGCGAAAATTCGCCGGAGCCATCGATGGTCCCGACTCGCGTGAGGCTTCGCAAGACGGCAACATGCTTGAGCGTCCTACCTTCATTCTCTCCGTGTTCCACGTGTGACTCATCGCTTTCATCCGCCGCCGCTATCAAAACTTCCGAAGACGTCGCTAAAATGAAGTGAGGCAGCTGGCCGGTGCTAACGTGCAGCGTGGCCATGCCGTCCGATTCCCAACGAATCAAAGTGACGGTGACCGGAATCTTTTCGGCCTTCGTTGCGTTTTCGATGGCCGTGATTGCCCCTCCCTCATCGCTGCCCACGAGTTGAAACCGGCCATCAACAACCATCTGCGGCGTATAAACGCTTCCAAGACCGAACTGCACTGCATACGCCCCCTGGCGCTCGGTGTATTCGCGCGAGGAGTATGGGTCCCGCCAGCCGATGCCGTCCCAGTAGTCCACATGTTCACTCAGTACAATCAGCTCGGCGTCGCTTACGGGCTGGGATCGGTCTAATCTTTCGAGCAGGGTGTCAGCGGGTGGGCAGTCCGAACATCCCTCCGAGGTGAACAGTTCCACAAGCACAGGAACACGTTGCCCATCGCCATTCCGAGCGTGCGCGGCCCCATGGGCGGCCCCCCAGCGGAGAGGCAGCAATACCCCGAGAAGAGCAATCGAGACCATGCCAATCAACGCAAGCCTGACGCGAGCCATGTCAATTCCCTCCTTAACGAGGTTGAAGCCCAGTGAACCATTCGTATGATTCGGTGTTCGAACTAAAGTTACAGCGACTTTTTGCCTTCGAACTTCTAGGGGGCCCCAGCCCGCTGCAGCCTATTTCCTTCGGAGATCAGGCTTGGCATTACGTATTTTCGATCGAAACCCAGAATCTCTTCTGGTCATCTCGTTTGCTCGGGAGGGCGCCGGCTATGATGGACCAGCCCAACCCTCGAGTGCGACTCCTTGGAATCGTTCTTTCGCTACGCGCCTGGTAACTTGCTTTGCGCCGAAGCTTTTTTCACTCTCGGGAATCAGACCTGAGTCCCGTAAAGTGCAACCGGGAAGAGGGAAAGGGCTTTCACGATGGCGAATCTGCCGATGGAAACTAGGGAAGCCCTGAACGAACCGCTGTCGGCACCTCATCTCCCGTGTGGGCGTCCCGCAGATCTAGCCGAAACGCGCACATTTCTCCTGTCGGCCAAATCGCCCTGGGTGACCGGCACCATTTGGGACGTCGACGGCGGCGTTAGGGCTGGGCACAATCGATACACCGCTTGACGAAGATTTCATCCCTTAGGTGAAATGCGGCGCCTAACCGTAAAAATGCTTCTAAGCCAGGTTCGACCGAATCCAGTTCTCTACCTCGTCAAGATCCGAATACGGTACCAACGTGCAATTCGGGTGTGTGATACCCGTGATCAGAAGGGAGATCTTCTTTTCGACGTCCCGCCGATAGAATAAGGACACTTTCTTGGTTGTCGCGCCCAGAACGTAGCCGGTCTCAAAGCCCAAACCAAAGGAGGATCCGGAAACTTCCGCAACAAACAGATCGCACTGCTGAAGCCAATTCAGATCCCGCCGGTATACTTCTTGTGGTGAAACCGACCGGTCCGCCTGCCAAGCGTCCTCGCGGATCAAATGATGAGTGAGCACTTCGTGACCCAATTCCTGCAGCAACTCAACAATCCTCGCGGCTGTCGTCAATGAGGACCGATCCCCCGCTACGGTGAACCCGAAATAAATCTTCATGTGTATAGAGAATCCTCTCTCGTGCACCGGGACCGCTGGGGAGGCTCCCTTTGCCAGACGGAGGCGTGCGAAGGTTAGCGTGCAACTGATCTTAGGGCCGACCGGAAGCGCGACTCCTGGACTCTTGACCTGTTGCGCGTCGGCCTTCGCTAAGAGGAACCGTCTGCCAATGATCGGACCCCTTGCATCGCAAGGACTACGCGCCTTGCGCTTCGGCGAACGTGAAGCTTTCTTCTTCAGCTACTAAGAAAATGGGCGGCCCACCAGAAGAAATCGTCACGGCATGGGCAAGCGCCTGCTTCCCAC
This sequence comes from uncultured Acidobacteriota bacterium, assembly GCA_963786205.1. Classification (GTDB taxonomy): domain Bacteria; phylum Acidobacteriota; class Terriglobia; order Acidiferrales; family UBA7541; genus Palsa-295. The sequence goes on along the minus strand of CAWAYG010000002.1, from coordinate 1,450,134 downwards.
CATCTGACGCGGCGCATGCCTCCAGATCCGCCATTGACCGGAAATGGATCTCTGCGATGCGATAGAAAGGAGGGGTACCTTGCGGTGAAGCCAGTACCTTCGTCCCAACTATTTTGGTCTTGCCCTCCAGTTTTGCTGCGGCCAAAGGTACGTGCTCGTTTTGATAAACCTTCTCGAAGGCATCAATGTCTTTGGGACGTGGATACATCACAACAAGTTTCACGTTTGCCATTCCGTGCTCCTGTTCTCGGTGAGATTTACAACAATGCTATTTTATTTTCCCGCCAGATCGCTCCACACGTGACGCCTCAAAGTCCGCATTGCCGTATTGCGGCCCAAGAAGCACTCGGCCTATGGGATTCCCCAACAATCAAAAAGATACAATTCCACAAAACCTTTTGGCGCGGGACTGCTCAGCCCAACGAAGTTTGTAACTTTCTTCTCATTCGATAATCGTACGGAAGAGACGAAGCAAAGAAAGTCGTCATGAAGAAGGAGCTATTATGAATAAAGTCGGTGTCGTAAGGAGTCTTGCCACCATTGCGTTGTTACTTGCATTTTTGATTGTACTGCCCGCGGCACGAGCGGATGAGACGAATCAGGCCACCAAAGTCAGATTTGATCAGCCGGTTCAGGTTCCCGGACGCGTACTGCCTGCGGGAACCTACTGGTTCATTCTGCCTCAGGACGCGAGCCAACACTTCTTGGTCCGTATCTTCGGCTCGGATCGAACAACCCTGTATGCGACTCTGTCCACGATTAGTGCCGAGCGTCCAAGGCCAGCTGACCACCTGGCATTCACTTTCGCGGAGCGTGGGTCCGCGCAGCCTCAGGCGATCGTTACCTGGTTTTATCCGGGTGATACGACGGGCCACGAATTTCTATACCCGAAGCAACTGCAGAAGGAACTCGCGAAAGCCAAGCACGACACCATCACGACCGGAAACTAGCCTTGAGGCTAAGGAAGACATCAACTGGTCGGCGGTGAGATTCAAACGCCGCCGGCCGAGTTGGCGCAAAAGGCTTCAGAGCACAGGGATCGTTTCTATCGAGCCATTCACTTTTGACCGGCATTCCGGGCCAAGCAGGCAATGATCTGAGACACCATATTGTGACCGCACCCCTACAAAACGAACTACCAAATTTGACCAACGCGGACGCCGTGCGACTCGCTCAACAGGGCGATGCCGTCGCGTTTGAAGGAAATTTCGGTTGCATAGCCGAAAGGTCCACAGACTATGCCTTCACATAGCTGGAGCCCCAGCCGCAGCGGAAGATCTCCCACAGGTTCTTCAGCTTTCGTACGAAGTGCTCGAACTGCAATTCGAAAGATCAATTGGCGGTCTTGCGTCCCATAGGTGGGCTCATTGAGCAAAACACGAGTACTGCTGGCAGACGATTATCGTCCTCTCCTGGAAAGCGTGTTAACACAGCTTGGGCCTGAGTTCGAGATTGTCGGCGAAGCGCAAAATGGCCAAGCTCTTGTCGAGGCCGCCCTCAAGCTAAAGCCTGACGTGATCGTTACAGATATCAGCATGCCGATTCTCAACGGTATCGAGGCTGCAAAGCGATTGCATGAAGCTGGAAGTGCGTCGAAAATCGTATTCTTGACGGTTCTTTCGGATCCCGACTCTATTGTCACCTGCATGGCCACCGGAGCGTTGGGGTACGTCATAAAAGCTCGGCTTGCCACAGATCTGGAGTCTGCCATTCGGGAGGCCGCTGCGGGGCGAATCTTCATTTCACCGGCTCTCAAGAGTGAGAGTTAGACGACGGACGAAAAGAGAAAGCGGCCTTCCCTTTTCAGAGCCGCCCCATGCGCAAATCTCGACGATTCAAATCCGTGCAGCCCGGTAGTCCTGTCATCGAGACATTTTAACCAGAGCCTCGGCATCGTAGTCCGAGCGGTTGTCGAGAAAATTCACTCCTTCAACCAATCCCGTGAGCGAACCTTGAGAAAGCGCCGATTCGATTTCTCTCCAACGATAAAATGAAATCTCACGCGTGGGAGCCGCGGGCCCAGGCTCAGTGTATTTTTCCTGATGGAGGAATGATGGTCATTGGCGAAAAATTGAAGGCTTTGAGAGCGCAGAAGAATATGTCGCAGGGCGACGTCGAAAAACGCACCGGCCTCCTCCGGTGTTACATATCGCGCGTAGAGAACGGGCACACAGTCCCGTCCGTGGATACTCTGGAAAAGATGGCTCAAGCGCTGGCGGTCCCGATGTACCGCCTTTTCACGGATGAAGATCATATAAAGAAGCCGAACATGCCGGCGGAGATCATTCGGAGTCCGGCCGTCCGCTCGAAACAGGGACGCGAGCTTCGGGCGTTCGCAAAATTACTCGCGCGGATGAACGATAAGGACCGTGCGCTATTGCTTCACCTGGCGTCGAAGATGGCGAACAGGCCTTAGAGGTGGCTTCTTAGGTCGTGGAGGAACTAGTTACTTCGCCGAAATCATTTCGACCGTCGTTCGACTTTCCTGCTCGCCGATTCCTTCACGCTGGAAGCGCACCGGGCGTCCTCGAGGCCGCGAGCGCAGCCCACCCGGCTTGTTTGTCCAGCGTAGCCTTCGACACCAATCCGGTCCTGGGGAAGGAGCGTTTGGGCCGCGCACCGTGTTGACCTCCATCCAGTTCGTCCAATTCTGAGCGCATCATTTTGGCTCTAGTTTGCAGGCGCCAACGGTCATGTCCTCAGCTCTCGCCGCGGACTAAAAACACAACGTGAAGAACTGCGGCAACTGCATTTTGTTCGGGCACGGGTCGATGGCACTAAGAAGTGCTCAGAGCCTATTGGCTTCAGCGACTGCGCGGGAGCAGCTACGGCCGCGAAAATCGGCCCGCTCTCCTCGGAACATGCGGTACCGTCTGCTGCAAGCCAGACATCCGAGACAATGTAACATTCCCGATTTCCCCGCATCGAACTGGAGAAGCCAAATCACCATCGTCAATCAACGTGGAAGCGCAACTTGCTGCAAGACCATGATGACGAAAATCGAAAAAAAGGAAGGTAATTCACATGAAAGTCTCGAAGATTTCCAGCGGTCTGTTGTTGGGACTAACGCTGCTGCTGGCAACAAGTGCGTCGGCCGCTACCAATAGTTCGAAAAATAAAGGCTCACTGAACATTCAAGAACCCGTTACGGTTAATGGCACACGATTGGCGGTGGGCAACTATAAGGTCACGTGGCAGGGAACAGGTGCCGACGTCGAATTGAATATCATTCAATTCCACAAAGTCGTCGCGACAGTGCCAGCGCGGCTGGTTGTTTTGCCGCTTCCGGCGAGGTCGGATCGGTACGGGACGGGAAAACTAGAAGATGGAACTACATCGCTGAGCAGCATCGGATTCTACGGCAAGAAATATGAGCTTGCGATTGGGCAAGGCTCGACGGCCACCGACGAAAATACAATGGGAAGCGAAAAGTAGGTCCAGAAGCGTTTAGCAAAGCAGCTGGATCGCAGTTTCTCTATGTCCGGAGAACTATGCCTGATCCCGTTGCCTCAGTTCTTGTCTTCGCTCTACGCTCCACTGGAGCGGGCTGCGATCCAGAACTTTACAAAGCTTGGAACATCAATCCGGGAGGGCCGCCGATCTTAGGGGGCCTTTCTGATTTCTGTCCGAAGCGGGAGCCTGTGCCTAGCTTCGAGTGATGAACGCGGGGTTCTTTTCGTTCCCGAGATAACCCCTCGCCATTAGACCTCCGTCCCATGATTCTCCTCTCAGCGCGAGCTCGGCAAGGGAATCGCCAAGTCGCCCGTCGCTTGCGTTCTAAGTTCGATGAGACTTGCCTTGTGATCGTGACGCAGCCATCCGCTCGCACTCGAGCTCCGGACATGGTACGAGCGAACTCGAGCTCCTCTTGTCCTGCGGTGTGATTCGAGATCTCCCCCGAAATTTCACGGGACGCAAAATATTCCCCGGCCTCATCCGCCGAAACTTTTTTCAGTTCGGCGAATCGGACTTGGCGCACAACACAAAGATGGTCATGACCAACGACTTGCCCAATGGCGCTCCCCAGGAGTTCAAAGACATCGTCCAATTGGCGTGCCTGGAGGTGTGGGGTGGAAATCGGCGCGTGAATCACTCCGTCGAACTTCCCGGGTTGGCCGGCTGGATTTACTCCGATCCCGTCGCAACTGCTGAGCTCGGCGGCGACGTTCATTACATTTCTGTCTGTTCGAAGGGAATTATCTCGCGGTTCGCTCTTGCCGATGTTTCAGGCCACGGCCGATCGAGCAGCGTTATGGCTCAATTGCTCCGCAAACTGATCCGCAAGCACATCAATACGTGGGACCAGTCCGAACTCATGCGCGAGTTGAACGAGTCGTTGCGAAATACAAAAAAGAAGGGAGAACAGTACGCGACGGCGACCCTCTTTGCGTATTGCCGTCCGACCCGCGAGCTTGTTTTCACCAACGCCGGGCACCCGGCAGCACTCTGGTACCACGCAAAGACCGAGACCTGGGATTGGCTCGAATCCGCGACTCCATTCGCGCGGTCCGTCGAGGGGGTCCCGCTCGGACTGATTCCGGGCACCAATTACGTTCAGGTAGCCGTGCAACTCGATCGGAATGATGTCTTGGTCGTCTACACGGACGGGATCACGGAAGCGAGTAATACGCAAGGTAACATGCTCGGAGCAGATGGGCTTATGGAGATCGTTCGAAATGTGCCTGTCGATTCTCCGGCTTCCATGGCAGACGGTTTGCTCGCGGCACTTCAGGATTTTCGAACGAGCGCTCTGAGAGATGACGATCAAAGCTTTTTCATTCTGCGGCAACTCGAGGGCTGACCTACGATGCAATCGGTCCCATTGAATGCAGCGGGACAGGTCGCCCCCATCCAAACAGAGGGGTTAAAGCGTACTAGAAATGAGAGCCTTTGGGTTCAACTCGGAAACTGTGTAACGAATTCTCAGATCGCGACTCTAAGATGGCGAGTGACCGTAGCATGTTGCTGAATCTTCCCGACTTTGCGCGAAGCCTGCTGCGATTGCCATCGCGGCCGGATAAAGTCGAATCCCTAGAGGTGAATATGTTTTCATTGAATCGAAAAGAGGATCAGCTTCCAAGAGCGATGGGCCGTCGCTCATTCCTGATTGGTGCCGGCGCAGCGGCCGCCGCGCTTGCTTGCGGGTACCTTCAGAGAAGTGAGCCCGCACGCGCGGCGGAAGCGACCTCAGATCTTCCGAAGAAGGTCTCGATCGTCGAGTTTTCAGATTCAGGCCAGCGCAACACAGTGGTGTCCCTTCCCACCGTCATAATAACGGAAGACGAATGGCGAAAGCAGCTCTCCCCCGATTCGTTTGAAGTCACGCGAGGTGCTGCTACCGAGAGCCCCTACACGAATGAAAATCCAAACGAACACGCGAAAGGCGTGTTTCGCTGCATTTGCTGTGACACGGCCTTGTTCGATTCCAGCACCAAGTTCGAGTCTGGTACAGGCTGGCCAAGTTTTTGGGCGCCGATCGCGAAAGAGAATATTTTGGAAACCACCGACAACAGTTTCGGTATGGTGCGAACGGCAGTTTCTTGCCGGCGCTGTGACGCCCATCTAGGGCACGTGTTCGATGATGGCCCTCCCCCGACGGGTTTGCGTTACTGCATGAATTCTGTGGCGATGAGATTCGCGAAAGCTTCTTAGCCGATGCTTGCTGTTTTCTGCTCCCGCGACCGGGGGGAATAGAGGCAGAACTGTGAACGAAGCTTTCTTCGCGTGCGTATCTCCACTGGTTTCCACTGCTCAATATTCTGCGTGAATTAGAGGGAGAGATCCATGTCGGTTCCTTATCTGCGAGAGGCTGCTGCCCGGGACGATCTCGGAAAGCTCGTTCGATTCGTTCGTTTGCACCTTGGCGACGGCAACGAAGCCGCGGGCAAGGAAGAGATCGACCGGTCGTGGGCTGAAGCCGTAAAAATCCTGCTTCGCGACGAAGCGGCAGACCGCGAATTCATCGCCGGGATTCTCGAGACGAACGAATCCACTCTGGCCCTCCTTTTCTTTCATCTGCATTTTTATTTCATCCGCAGGTCCGGGAGGTGGATCCATGACGGCAGCCGATAAGCGCACTTCATCCGCAGCCGATCCCCGCGAGGTTGGGACGCAGCTCCGGCCGGGCCTCTGGCACACCATCAACGAGCGCTACCCTGGTTCGATGATTCACAAAGAGAGCTTCGTGCCTCAGGCGCGCTTGGGCAAGCCGCTGGGCGCATCCCGCTTGACGCTGGTCAGCTCCTGCGGCGTGCATCTGAAGACCGACCAGCCTCTGGATGTCTGCCATCCCTTCGGCGACTTCCGTTTTCTGCGCGTGCCCTCCGGGGCGAAGCACGATGACCTGATCATTCATCAGTTGAAATACCCTCACGACGATGCAGACCTCGACATTAACGTGATCTTTCCGATCGAACGTCTTCAGGAACTCTCGGAAGAAGGGCGCCTGGGCGGGTTGACTCCGAATTTCTTCAGTTTTATCGGCTACAACATGGACCCCGAGAAGTTTGAGCGAACCGTTGCTGAGGGAATTGCCGAAGCGGTCGTACAAGAGGAGCGTGCCGATTGTGCGTTATTGGCGCCGGCTTGACCGATCTGTCATCAGTCCGTCGGACTGATCCAGAGAGCCATCGAAGCGCGCGGTGTGCCCACGGTTTCGGTCACTGTAGCGCGCGACGTCACGGAGGCAATCAATGTTCCGCGCGCATTGTTTCTTCCCTGGCCGATGGGTCATCACTTTGGCGTGCCCTTTCGTCGCGATCTACAGCTCCGCGTAGTGCTCGCCGCACTGGGTTTGCTTGAGTCCAGTGAACAACCGGGTACGATATTGGATCTCCCGATCAAGTGGGCAGACGTTCGCCGTGAGGCCAAAACACTCACCGAGCAAGGGCGAAAGCTCTAGCTTCCAAATCACCCGGGCCACTGCCACCTAAAACCGAGTATCTGGAGGAGAGCACCTGCTCACCAGGCAGGTGCTCTCACCGTGCGATGGGACAGTCGCGAAACTTCTTACAGGACCCAAATGGACCCAAACTTAGGAAGTCATGCAAAGCCAACGGCTTAACTGACCCGCTCTTCATTCCGCGAAAGATTTTAGGCCTCCGGGGGGCAATCTGACTATATGTACATGCACTAAGTTCCCATAAAATGCGAACTCATTGTATTATGGTATAGCGATGGAACCGCGGAAAGATTCATTGCCAGCTCACCGCGCACGCCTCGGTACAGTACTCCGAGCCGCAAAGGAAGTCGTGTCGGTTGATGTCACGTCGCAGACACTCGGGATCGAGAGGCGTGACGCGGCCAAGCTCCTGTCACGATGGAAACAGCAGGGCTGGCTAAGGCGGATAGGACATGGGCTTTATGTTCCTGTGCCGTTGGACCTGGCTGGCAGCGAACAGGTGATCGCAGATCCCTGGGTTCTCGTACCAACGCTCTTCAATCAATGCTACATCGGCGGCTGGACAGCCGCCCATCATTGGGAACTTACCGAGCAGCTTTTCAATGAAACCCTGGTCTTCACCGCACGGCGTTTTACAGAGAAACGCGTGATCGCTCAAGGTGCGGTTTTCGTGTTGCACAACGTGAAACCGAGACGTTTGTTCGGATTGAAAACGCTATGGCGCGGTTCTGTCAAAGTGTCTATATCGGACCCCGCACGTACGCTGGTTGACATGATTGCCGCGCCCGAGGTGGGCGGTGGCATCGACCACGTAGCTGATAGCCTGAGCGCGTATCTCAAAACTAAGACTGCTGATCGCGGCTTGTTAATCCGATACGCAGAGGAATTTGATAACGGCGTCATCTTCAAGCGCCTCGGATATCTTGCAGAAGCGCACTTGCACGACAACAAGCTTTCTGCCGAGTGCCGGTCACGGTTGACACAGGGGTATGCCCAGCTTGATCCCTCGCTTCCTCCGAAAAAACTCGTTACGGCCTGGCGTCTGTGGTTGCCGTCAGCCAGGAAACAGTCGGCCTCATGATCGACAGCCGCGAAATCCTCGAAGCCGCGTCGTCGTTTTCGCTGTTGCCTAGCATTGTCGAGAAGGACTACGTCCTTGGTTGGATGCTCGCGGGGATAAATGCGCATGACGAACTTGCGTGAAAGCTGGGTATTCAAGGGCGGAACCTGTGTCAAAAAGTGCTATTTCGAGACTTATCGGTTTTCAGAAGATCTGGATTTTACTCTCCGCAATGAAGAACATCTCGACGAGGAATTCTTGCGGGCGGCTTTCGAAGTAGTCATCTCCTGGGTGACGGAACAATCTGGTCTCAATATTCCCGCCGACCAACTCGAATTCGATATCTACGACAACCCCCGCGGGCGCCCCAACTGCCAGGGCAAAACTGCATACCATGGACCGGTGTCGCCAACGTCTGGCGGCTGGCCCAAGATCAAGCTCGACCTCACCGCGGATGAAAGGCTCGTGCTTCCCTCTGTGCGCCGCGAGGTATTTCATCCTTACAGCGACCGTCCGCAGCGCGGAATCTGGGCCAATTGCTACGCCTATGAGGAAGCCTTCGGAGAAAAACTGCGGGCGCTCGGAGAACGCACGCGGCCCCGCGATCTTTACGACGTCGTGAACCTCTACCGGCACACGGACAGCCGGCCAACGGCCACGGTACTTCTGGGCGTGCTCCGGCAGAAATGCGAATATAAGGCAATCCCGGTGCCTACTTTCCAGTCGCTTATTCCTAATCGCCAGGCGCTTGAGGCGATGTGGGCGGACATGCTCTCACATCAGCTCCCCGTGCTTCCGCCGCTCAGTGACTTCTGGGATGCGCTGCCCGAGATCTTTACCTGGATTACGAGCGGCGCTCCAATTCCGCAGCGCGCGCTCAATACAGCACGGCGCAGGCGAAATCGCCATCCGCTCGCGCGTCCTGCCAATGGGGGTTCCGCTCCCCTCCCGTTCGATTCTGGAAATCATCCGCTTCGCCGCGGCGAATCATCTATGTGTCGATCTCAGGTATGACGGCGGCCTGCGCCGTATCGAGTCGTATTCGCTTCGGCAGACGGCCGAGGGATACTTTGTCCTGCACGCTAGGTGTTCCTGGCCAAAATGCTCGCGAGTCGGAGAATCAGCAACATGCAAGTCCTGTCGGTTTTCTGAGTCGAGACTTGACTAGTCGGATGGTCGGCGAAATAGTTGGCGGGAGGAAAAGACCGGGCTGCGCAAAAGCAGGCCAAAGATGGAGGAATCCACCGCTCTTAGGATTATGGTATAACAGTTATACTGAAATGCGCTTCCACTTCGATCAGCGGAAAAGCAAACGGTTAAGGGCGAACCCCAAGCGCGGGATAGGTTTTGAGGAGGCGCAGGAGATCTTCTCGCATCCCTACTACCTTGACCAGCGCAACGATTTGCCGGAACAGTACCGCGCCATCGGCTGGGTGGGAGAGAGATTGTACGCGCTGATTTTTGCAGTGCGGGAAGACCAGGAAGGAGAGTATTACCACCTCGTGACGTTGTGGAGAGCAACGAGTCAGGAGCAACAACTTTATGAAGAACATTCGTAAACAGAAGAAACCTGAAGCGGCGGAAAGTATCGCGCGTCTTGCGGATGCGGGAAAAGATGTCTCGCGTTTTTTTACGAATACGGGCCGCATGATGGAGCCGATCCAGCGGGTCAATGTGGATTTCGCTTCGCCGATGCTGCAGGAACTGGACAAAGCGGCTAAAGAACTGAACATCAGCCGTCAGGCCGTGATCAAAACGCTGATCCGCCAAGCGCTTGATCAACATTACCTGGCGACGATACGTCAGCCTGCCGCGAAACGGCGATAGGCTGATTCGCCATCTGCCGGTTCCTGCCTCATTTGAACGCCTGGTCCTCGCGGAAGTAGATGATGGTGAGCCAAGCGGGTTGACAAGCGTTCATCCGCGCGACCGCTCGGCGACGGAACTTCTGGCTGTACCTTTCTCTCCATTTTCTTTCGACTTTGCGGCTCCTTTTCTACAGACTGTGCCTTCTGAAAGGGTCTCAAGTTGGGGTCGGCATGTGCCTATGTGCATACCGGTGAGATGAACTTCTCATGGTGACAATCGGAGTTAACGCTGAAGGGTTCGGTCAGATGGGGGTAGGGAATTCGGAAGACGGCGTCACACGATCGGGCGCCGCCCTATCCTTTAGGCTTACGCCTGTGGCATTTGCTCCAGCGAACGGATGTACTCAACGACCGCTTCGCTCCAGCCGTCGATGTGCGTCCAGGCACCGTAGCCTACGCCGTTTTTGTTGCTGGCAACGTTGATAACGTAGCCGCGGCCGCGCGGGCCGGGCACGCGATCGTGCGCCTGCTCGTCGGTGATGACGATGATCCGGTCGTATTGCTCGCGGAGCTTTTCGAGCGCACGACCGAGATAGGTGCCGCCGTGCGACTGACTTCCGTCGAGCGCATCGCGCAAGGCGAAGCCGCGCCGCGGAGGAACCTCCACGAGATCGTTCGAGAACGTGAACACGGCAGCGTGCGCGCAGATTTCCCGCAGCAGAATGGCCAGGCCGTAAGCCGCATCGGTGCGGAGCATCTCCGACCGGCGCGACAAAGCAGCCGTCATGCTGCCCGAAATATCCACGAGAAGCACCGTGCGACCGGCGAGCTTTTCCTGCGCGGTGAGCGAGGAAAGCATGGCGCGTTCTAGCGATTCTTCCCACTGAGGCACGTAGCGAGCCGCCGCCAGAAAACGAAACGGCAGCACGCGCGCCGTGTCCATGGAATCGATTCCGCCGAGCACGAGCGATTCGTCCACGCCCACCTGCTTCATGTTGCGCAAATTGCGAAGCAGAGCGAGCGCGCCGAGTTTACGTTCGCGGAGCAGCCGCTCCCAGGCATCGCGCTTATCGGCACCGGAAGAAAGCGCTACTTCCCAGGTGTCGGGGGATCGCAGCTCTCCTTCGATGAGGCGCTTCCAAAGCGCGGCCTGCTCGGCATCACGCGGCTTCGCGTGGCAGAGGAAGAGCACGTCGCGCAGGCGAATCGGGCCGTTGCGATCGTACTTTGCGAGCTGGTACTCGTCGAACTTCCGGAAAGCCTTGGCGAGCCCCTTTTTCGCTTGAGCCGAGAGCGGGACTTTGCCTTCTTTCCAATAGATGGCGACGAATTCAGCAAGCTCGTCCGCTCGCTGAATCACCTGGGCGAGCGTCTGCGAGACGAGCGCGCGGTGAGTTTTCAAGCGCGCCATTTCCCGTACCAGCAGAAGCGGAACGTGACGAAGCTTCATCTTGGCACGCGCCTCGACCGCCAGAGCCGCTACCGCTTCGGCACCGACTTTCGAGACGAGCGACTGGATGCGGCCGGCGATTTCGACACCGTCTTCGTAGAATTGGTCCTCCCAAAGAAGGCACGCCAGCACGGAACGCCGCAGAGCGAGTTCCGGCGAAATATTTCGCGCCGGGGCGCCTTCATGGGTGCGAGCGCCCCGGGGACTGGGGATCTTCAACATGTTCAGCTTTACCATCGTGCCCTCCTTCGATTGCAAAAATTAATTCGCCGGGGAATTGGCGGCAACGGACCCAGCAGCTTGCGCTGGCGGATTCTCTATCCACTGAGCTACAAGGAGCTGCATTTGGGCGGCTCCAAGGCAGGATTCGAACCTGCGACATTCCGTTTCGAAGTAACCATCGCCATCGCCACCGGCGAAGACTGCTAACTGCACTTACGTAAACGATTCGCCGGGGAAAACCGGCCACGGTGCTTTTCTGTGCGGTTTCCCGCCTGAGCTATCCCGAAACTCGGGAGCAGGAATTGAACCTGCGACCTTTCGCTGCTTGTGCAGCGAATGCTCTACGTCATGGAAGTAACCGTATCCTTCGCCACCGGCGAAACTCTTTGCTGACTGCAATGCTTGCCCGACGCGCCGCAAGCGACAGGTCGGGCGACGCGGCCGCTGGTACAGGCGAGCCTCGAAAATTTTCGCCGGGGATCAAGCGCCCAGGGTATGTCTCAAGGCGGTATCCAGCGGGTACTTTGTGGTTCGGGGCAACGCCCCGGTCCCCGCCGTTCCGTTTCTTGGCAGGTTTTTCCGAACCTGCGCGACGTTAGCGGAGGAAGTAACCGTCGACTACGCCACCGGCGAAAGCCGTGAAATTTTCGAATGCTAATCCAGAAAAACGATGTTGCGCATGGCGTACGACTGATCCTCCGTGTTGCTGAGAACCTCGTGCCAGCCGACGAGCGTTACGGTGTGATGGTCCGGGTGACGCACGCGCCCGCTGACGTAAACTTTCGGATTGCGGCGCATCACCTGCCAGTTACATCGCTTTCTATCGGCGTCGGAGAGCGCGGAATATTCAGCCTCAGTGCATCCGGTTGGAGCGCCGGGGCTGACGTACACCGTTTCTCCTCCCATGCGAAAGAGCTGTTCGCAGACATGGGGTTTGCCGCCGCGACTGCGAACGAGCGGTTCGTTCGCGAGCACCAGCATTGCTGGCACTCGCAGATTCGGCGCGCGAACAAAGAACCACTCTCCCTGCCGAATGCGGGCGCGATTGCTGCGCCGATCGCGCTCTTTCGTGCGGATGAGGCGTTCGCTATGCAACACCGCTTCAGGCTTCAACGCTTCCAGCGCATCCTTGACGCGACTGACTGGCGCGGCTTCGGGAACGCCGGCGACGAACCAGTGGCGCTCGTCGTGGCCCAGCAGGAAGCGATGCTTCTCCTGCTGCTTGCGGCTGAGCAAGAGCAGATGACGGACTCGCGGCTGAACATCCAAGACCACAAGCTCGGTGGTGGATGCGGGCGCGCGAGAGACGAGAAAGTACTCACCGCGCGCGTCGCGCTGAACGTCCAGCGAAAAGTCTTCCATCAGCTGCGGACGGAATGGTCCGCGAGCCGGGACGATTTCCGCAAATTTGACTCGCGCCCCCATCTTTGTGAAGGCACGCGCAAGAAAATCCATTTTCAAGCTCCGATCTAGAGGCTCAGGCCCCGGTTGACGGCGCCCGTTCGAATAAGTGGGGCGCCGCGATGAACTTCAAGCCAGGGAAAATCAGGCACGGCGTAAATGGGGATTCGAACCCCGCCTCAGTTCACTTGCGTGAACCGAAGCTTCACCGGAGAAGTATCCGTGACTTGCACCACTGGCCATGGGAACCCGGGGGAAAAATCGTCCGCGGTCTTTTTTTCGAGTGACAGTCGATGAAACCGCAGACTGCGCCACCCAGGTTCAGTAATGGAAAGCCGGCAAAGAGCTGATGCGGAAGAAGTTAGTTACCGCGTGGACCGGACCACGTTCGGCCACAATCCAGGCTCAGCGCTAAGCTTGCTTGCCTATGCATCGAATTGTGGTTCATTTTTCGCATTACGAACGTTTCTCCAGCTCGCGGGTTGTAATGCAAACTCATATCTAACGCAAGAGTAAAATCGCCGGGAAATCCTCGGCGTCGCGGTTTTTACGCGCGAGAGATTACTTCGACCTTGGTGCTTGCCGGTTGCTGCGAGGTCTGGAACGTCACGGGCAAGAACGCGGAGATGACATCCATGTTCGTGCGCGCGTGGCGATTCAGCCTGGTCGCGCTGAAGGCGCCGCCGGCGGCCAAGGCGAAGGGCAACAGGAGCTGGTCGGCGAGATGCTCGGCGACCGCGGCGTCCGAGACGATGTACGCCCGCGCTTCCTTGGCGGCCTCTGTGGCAACGCTTTCGGCGCTGGCAGCGAGGCGGCCAAAACCGCAAAACAGTTCAGTTAGGCCGGTGGACGTGACCATTTCGATCAGGACGATATTGCCGGGTCCGACGGAACTTTTGGTTTCGATAATTTCCATTTCCTCCTTTTCCCAATTCAGCAGGTGCGCGATGGTGTCCAGTTCGCGTTGCGCGATGGCGCGAGACAGATTCGCGACGATGGCCGCGGCCCTGCGCCGCGTGACTTGGCCGCGCTCGGTGACATCGACCGGTGACAAACGGGCGCAGGGTTCGATGGTCGCGGTGAAAGAGCCGCCACCCGCGGGATAGAAACCGTAACGCTCCAGTGTCACGGTGACTTTCGGGCCCATCTTATTAATGACCGGCAAAAAACACTTTTGCAGAAAATCGAAGGGCGGCGCCGCCAGATTGTGAGTGCCGCCTTCGATGGTGATATGGCTCGGACCTGACGCCGTCATCAGGGCCGGCAAAATCGTCTGCAATACCAAAGTGGCGCTGCCCGCCGTACCGACCTCGAAGCGATGCTGGCCGGGCCGCACGGTTCCGGGAACAAACGAGAGATTGCGCGAACTCAAGCTTGCGCCTTCGACTTCCGCTCCGCTGATTTCCGCGGCGGCGAGAACCGCCGTGAGGTGCTGCCGAAGCAGACCGGGCCGTTCGCGCTTGGCGCGAATATTTTCGATGCGGAAAGCCTTGCCGGTGGCGAGCGAAAGGCTGAGCGACGAGCGCAAGATTTGCCCGCCGCCTTCTCCCGAGGATCCGTCAATGCGAATCATGCTTTCGCTCCGTTTGTGTTCGATCAACCTTTCACGCAAACAACCTGATGCAGGGTGTGAACGATATCCACCAAGTCGGCCTGCGCGGCCATGACCGCCTCGATTGATTTGTAGGCCGCGGGCGTTTCGTCGATCACGTCGGCATCTTTGCGGCATTCGATGCCGACGGTCATGCGTTCGTGATCGGCGATGGTGAAACGCCGCTTGGCTTCGGTGCGCGACATGGCGCGGCCGGCGCCGTGGCTGCAGCTTTGAAAACTTTCCGGGCTGCCTTTGCCGCGGACGATGTAGGAACGGGCACCCATGCTGCCGGGAATGATTCCCATGTCGCCTTCGCGGGCGCGAACGGCACCCTTGCGAGTGACGAGAATGTTTTCGCCGTAGTGCGACTCGCGAGCCACGTAGTTGTGGTGGCAGTTGATCGCTTTCAGCTCGGCCACGAAGGGCGGAACTTCACCGGAAGCGCGGACGGCCGCAACAATCTGCTCCATCATCAGGTGACGATTCCAGCGGGCGAAATCCTGCGCCCATTCGACGGCTTCGACGTAGTCGTCAAAATGTTTCGAGCGCTCCGGAAAGTACGCCAGATCGCGATCGGGCAGAGTGATGAAAAGGCGCTCCATATCCTTGCGAGCGAGGTCGATGAAATAGCTGCCCATACGATTACCGACTCCGCGTGAACCGCTGTGCAGCATGAACCAGACCGCGTCGGCTTCGTCCAGGCAGACCTCGATGAAGTGATTTCCGGTTCCCAGCGTGCCCAAGTGATTCGAGTGGTTTCCGCGATCGAGCTTGGGATGTTTGCTAAGAATCGCGTCGTAACGCGGTTTCAGCGTTTGCCAGATTTCCAGGTTGCGCGCCGGAATATCGTGCCAGGCGCCGCGGTCACCGCGGCCGCCGTGCTGGGTGCGGCCGTGTGGCACGGCGTTTTCAATGGCGGTACGAATGCCTTTCAGATTTTCCGGTAGGTTGCGAGCGTTGAGATCGGTTTGCACGGCCATCATGCCGCAACCGATGTCCACGCCTACGGCGGCGGGAATGATCGCGCCGCGCGTAGGGATCACGCTGCCGACGGTGGCGCCGATGCCCCAGTGGACGTCCGGCATGGCCGCAACCCATTTGAAAATGAAAGGGAGCTGCGCGACGTTCAAGAGCTGCTTGCGCGCCTGGTCTTCGAGAGCAACACCCTTGGTCCAAGCTTTGATGGGCGCGCCCTTTTCCGGGACGATGACGTTGTAGGCAGATTCGGACATTTTGTATTCCTCCGTTCGGGAATCCTGACGCTCAGAGGCGCGGGCTGCATTATGTCCCGCGCCTCCGATTGTTCGCGACACCTAGTTCGCTCGCGAACGTGCCGCCCGCTATGGTCGTTGTGTCTGCAGTATGGATAGCACGCAGTGTGCCGATTGGTTTGGGATGGTAAGTTGCTGTTAACAAGGAGCATAAGGTCGGGCAATGATATTCTGATGCTGATTGTAGAATCCTACAGGATAATATTCTATAATCAAAGATATGTCTGAGAAGGCACAGGTCGTCTTTGGGCTGCTCGGGACCACTCTGGACGCCGGACGAGGCCAGGACCGCTGGCAGAGCTGGCGGCCTACGGTATCGGTTTGCCGGCAACCGGACTTCGTGGTGAAACGGCTGGAGCTCTTGCACGGGCTGCGCGACAAAGCGCTGGCGGGGCGTGTGGCGGACGACATTGCGGCGGTGTCTCCGGAAACGACCGTGCGGCTGCACGAGATCGAATTCGGCGACCCGTGGGATTTCGAGCGGGTGTACGAGACGCTTTTCAAATTTGCGCGCGGTTACGCGTTCGAGACGGAGCAGGAGGACTATTTCATTCACATCACGACGGGCACCCACGTGGCGCAGATCTGCCTGTTCCTGCTGACCGAATCGAGATACCTGCCGGGAAGGCTGCTGCAAGCGTCGCCCGATCGCGACCGAAGCGCGCCGGGAAACGTGAAGATTATCGACCTGGATCTGTCACGCTACGATCGAATCGCTTCGCGGTTTCGTCAAGAAGCGCGGGATGCGGCTTCGTATTTGAAGGGCGGAATTGAGACGCGGAACGGGGCGTTCAACGAACTGATTGACCGAATCGAACAGGTGGCGATTGCCACGCGGGATCCATTGCTATTGATGGGACCGACGGGCGCGGGAAAATCCAAGCTGGCGCGGCGGATTTTCGAATTGAAAAAGATGCGCCACACGATCAGCGGGGAATTCATCGACGTAAATTGTGCGACGCTGCGCGGCGACGGGGCGATGTCCACTTTATTCGGCCATGTGAAGGGCGCGTTTACCGGGGCGTTGCGGGACCGTGCCGGAGTGCTGCGCGGCGCGGACAAGGGCGTGCTGTTTCTGGATGAAATCGGCGAGCTGGGGCGCGACGAGCAGGCTATGTTGCTGCGCGCGTTGGAGGAAAAAACATTTTTGCCGCTGGGATCCGATCGCGAGGCGCGGAGCGATTTCCAGCTGATCGTGGGAACAAATCGTGATTTGCTGGCGGCCGTTAGCGAGGGCCGCTTTCGCGAGGACTTGCTGGCGCGCATTAATTTGTGGACTTTTACTCTGCCGGGATTGCGGGCACGCCCGGAAGACATCGATCCTAACCTGCAATTCGAGCTGGAGCAGTTCGCGCAGCGCAGCGGCAATCAGGTGACTTTCAGCAAAGAGGCGCGGCAGCATTTCTTGGAATTTGCGCTTTCATCGCCGGCACAGTGGACGGGAAATTTTCGTGATCTGAACGCCGCGGTGGTGCGGATGGCTACGCTGGCGCATGGCGGGCGAATTTCGGTTGAGATCGTGCGGGAGGAAATCGCGCGGCTGAGTGCAGCCTGGGCGCGGCCACCGCAGGAGTCCGACGCGATGCTTTCCCGGCTGCTCAGCGAGAAGTCGCTGGATGCGATTGACCTGTTCGACCGGGTGCAACTGGCTCGGGTGGTGCAAGTGAGCCGCGAGTCCCGGTCGCTGTCCGAAGCCGGGCGGCAACTATTCCAGGCTTCGCGAATTCGCAAGTCGAGCAGCAACGATGCAGACCGCCTGCGAAAGTATCTGAACCGATTTGGGATCGAGTGGGAGCAAATCATTCAGCTTGGCTCGTAGTTTGTCTCTCGACTGTGCACCGGAACGATGATGTTCTCGCACACGATCATCGACTTTACCCGAAGCGACAGAATTTCTGATCCCACGACCGGTCGGGAGTGTGGCCACCAACAACTGTCTCAAAATAGGGGTTCACTCCAGATGACCGAAAAGCGAAGGAATGGATTTCGGTGCGCGCGGAAATGCTTTAGAATGAAGGTCACTCCTACTGTGGGCGTGTAGCTCAGCTGGGAGAGCACCTGCTTTGCAAGCACGCCTTCATCTCACCTAAGTCGTTGAATCGGCATCTCTTTACAGTGCAGAATCCTCTGCTTGTTGGGCTACCAATTGGGCTACAAAAAGTAAATGTACTTTGTGCAAGTCTGGACAAACCCTCCGAAAAATGCTCTCGATTCGAGTCGAGCAAGCACTCTACCGGAAGAACAGTCTCGGCTTTTCTTTCTCGTGGCGTGATTCCTTCGGTCGCCCGGATCACCGGCTAGCGCTGTATGCTGAATTAAGATGTACATACTCTGACGAATACAACCTTGCTGTGCACGCATAAGAAAAGGGACCTTAAATCATTATCATCTATGAAAAACCAATGCTCGGGGTCCGTACAAGCTCTCAAGACAAAACGACGCATCAAAGTTAGATAAAGCATTTCAAGATAAGAGCTTTTCGGGAAACGCTTTTCGAACGAAATTGTCGCCGATTCTGCGTCATTCAAATCCGAAAGTTTTAACACCTCCTGATAGGCTTTAGATTCTTCCATCGATTTGCTTCGAGGCTAGAGCCTTACACGGTGCCGAATCCCGCGCGCTTGCGGGAAGCAGTCGAAAACCTTTCGCGATTGGTGACGAATGGTGACGAGTTTGGGCAAATTGCGGAGGGACTTCCTACCACTATTCAATAGAATCAAGGGGATAGATGGTAGGCTCGTGCGGGCTCGAACCGCAGACCTCCATCGTGTCAATTCTGTGGTCAGAAAGCTAAATCCCTTTGCCTGTCTTGCTTTCCCGGTTCCGACCGGCTCAAAAATGCCCGTAAATGGCGTGGTTTTGGTGACGAATTGGTGACGAGTTTTGCAACGGGCAAGGCTTGTTCGGCGCAACCGGAACCGAGCCAGTGACTTCCTGTTTGCAAGGCACGAGACTCGACTCCATCCATTACCGCCAGCTACCAACGTTTCCAACAAATCGGGGAATCTGTATCTCGCTCGAAGCTCACTCCCATGTGTCGAAAACGATGGATTCGCGCACGGTCGGTGCACAGCGACGCCGCCCACTCTCGTGCGTCGCTAGCTGCGTGTTTGTCCGTTGCGCATGGCCAGATTGGGGAACGGCGCGACGATCGTTCGCGGCGAAGGATCCCGCCAATCACTGCACAAGTGCGTCAAATACTCCTGTCTCTACTTTTCCAGCGCGCTTCAGTTGCACGAAAACCCGATAGTTTCCTGGCTTCGGGAAACCGTACGGGAAACTCACCTCCGCAGGCAATGTGCCAGACGCCGGTGCCATCGCCATCGCACCCTGCATCGAGGACGTATCGCCCATAAGGCCGGCCTGAGCCATCTCCAGAGAAGCCATCGATACCGAACCGGCCGGGTGCACGTGCGCGAATACGCTCAAGTCTGATCGCACAAATTCTGCATGGCCTGCCATGCCCATGTAGGGTTCGAGGTCGCGCGCTGGACCTCCGTCCTTGTCTGCGACGATAAACTTGAAATCCATGGCTGCATTAGCCTTCAGCGGACGCGGCCCGCGCTCCCAGATCATCCGCCCGCCGTCTGATAGCTGCGAAATACTGTTGTCTTGCCCCGGCGCGATCCCTTCACCCGACCAGGCCGAGTCGTCACCGCTTAGAGCGTTGCCATGTATTTGCGGCAGATCGAGGGTCCCGACCAGCGTCCAGGGAAATCCCCGCGCATCCACCACGTCCGCGAAGACTTGATAATGGCCGGCCGGCATTGTCGGCAAATCGTCCACAAACGCGCCGCCCTCGGGAAGAGTTGGATGAAGATGCCACATCCGGTTCAACCCAGGGAGTTCGATCAGAAACAAATGCATCAGGTGATTGTGATCGGGAACTACGTCGCCCATATTGATTCTGTCTGACCACTTGGGATCTTGCCCTTTCGCCCGAAGAATGAGGCGGCTCCCGTTTTCCAGTGTGGTTACCGCTGTCGGCGGCTTGTAGAAAGCTACGCGGCTCTGGTAGCTATCGTCCTCTAGCTTCCACCAGGATTTCCCAAGATAAGCAAGGCCAGCCACTAAAATGATCGTCACCACCGTCACGATCTTGGCCCCGCGCGCGTTGGAGGGACCAGGAACCGCACCACGCTCCAGGCTAGCTTCGCGCGCCCCCGCGCGTGCAATTGAAACGACTCCAATTCCGAGCAACAGCATCATTACCACCAGCAGTCCCGCGAGCGGTTTTCCCATCGGGAACGTGCGCTGCGCAAACGAAGCCACGGGCACTGAAAGCTCCCCTGGGCCTTTCGTCCCATCCGCAATGACGCGGACCTGTAGCGCGCCGGACTCCATCATCCAAAGACTGCCGGTAAAGAATTGCGGATCGTCCTTGGAAGCCACGGCTCGATCAGGTGTGGGTGGGAGATTCGAGCCCGGCCCGCTCAGCCGCAAAGGAACGATTTCGACCGCATTCACGTCGCCGCTTTCGCATCGCACCTCGATCTCGGCCACACCCGGCACCACCTGCGGCATCCGTACCGTGACAAAGAGGTGATATGGGCCCGCATCACCCTCGTAATAAACATCCGCGCTGCCCACGTGCGCCACAGTAGGAATCGCGGCGCTGAGCGGCAAAACCACCAATAGGAGTAGCCGTTTCCTGAATTCCTTTTTCATCGACGGAGCCGCCGCATCCATTCACCCCAGGCCATCCCGATGCGGATCATCAAGATCCCGACGCCTAGCGCAATGGCCATGCGCAGCCAGAATTCGCCGGCCGTGTGTTCGGTGTGAATGAAAACGTTGCGCACCCAGGGAGATGTGGACGGCACAAAATAGGGATAATTCGTGGTTTCGAAGATTCTATTCCGTGACTCGGGAGCCATGAGAAAGTTCGCGAGGGGCCACTGCACGGCGATGAAACTAACCAGAAACGCAGCTCCCAGAGTGGCAGCCTGCCTCCACCGGCTCCACCCCGCCGTGCGCCGCCGCAACAGATCGAAAACAATTGCCGGAACGATCAACAACATCGGGAAATCCGGCGGAATCAGATGCGTCACGTGCTGATACACCGGTCCCAGCTTCGGCTCAGCCGGGAACATCGGAAAGATCCAGGTAAAACAGAGATGCATCGCCGTGTACATGGCCGTCATGATTGTCGCCGCCCAGCGGTGTCCTGAAATCCATGATACGGTTGCCATCCAGATCGGTGCCGCGATCATCATTACCAGATAAAACTTCGCCCCGTGCATGAACACGCGGTTAGTCAGTTCCTGCACGATCCCTACCGTCATTCCCATCAGAAAAACCACGGTGAGAAATAGAATGCGTTCCAGCCGCTGGCGATATATTCCGTGCGCGCGGTTCATCTCTGCGAGAACCATCACCAGCGTGCCAAATCGGATTCCGCTCATTCCCAGCGCCAGAAGTACGTGCGGCGGACTCAGAATTTTTACATCCAGCCCGTAGGAGTTGTGCCACCAATTGTCGAACGGCGCCGAAGCGATCATGGCCACCCCGCCCCAGGCGCAGATGAACGCACCGAGCGGACCTCGGAAACCCCACATCGAAATGGAGACATCACGTAGCGCTGATTTTTTCTCGAACGTCGTGGAAAGAATCAGGTACCCGCAGGAAATCCCGGCCAGCACTCCGGACAAATAAATCAGCATGTGCGCCGCAGTCCAGAACGTGTCGCGCCCGACGCTTTCGTGCCAAGAAATATCCCACGCGCTTCCAATGACCGCCGACAGCACCGACACCGCGCAACACCATATGTACCAGGGAATTGACGCTGCTTCGGCGTAGGCTCGCTCGGCGGTCCGAGCTGCCGGGGGTGGTTCGAGTGAAATTGTTCCTGCCATTTGTGTCACTCCACTAGCATCAGTTTACACTAGGACCGAAGCTGCGATTTTACGGAGGCACTTCTACCGCAGATATGACCTCATTCTTCTGCGAGTATGCGGAGGATTTGATGCTGATCGAACGCATCGAATCGCGCGTGAAAGACGCGATCCGTGCGGTCTATGCGGACGATGATGATGGGCTGTGTTCTGCGATCGCGACAGTTACCGACCGGGGCGCCGACGTCCGTGAGAAGCTTCCCGAGGCGATCAGAGCATACCTCGCGAAAGCGAGCATTAGCCCTGTTGCCTTGGGAGCTGACGTGGATGCGCTTGCCGAGGCTGAGAAGAAGCTTGGACTACAAGAGCGGAGTAAAGACTTTGAAGATTTGCCATTCGATGAATTCACAAGCGTTTTGTTGCGCCACGCACGTGCTGCGAGGCTTTCGCTGTCCAAAGATGTTTCCGAGCCCCAAAGGCTCGAGGCAATCATGCCGGATGACGAAGGCGGGATGTGGTCGTTTTTTCATAGGCATAGTTCCATGCTCCCAATTTTTAATGTTCAACGTAAGGTAACAGTTGTCACTCGTCAGGACTACAGAAGTTGCGCGGATTTTCAAAGGGCTAGCAGTGCCGTTGACAAGATATGGTGAAATCACTATAATCCGCCGATGACAGAGGAGCCGTCTCTCAGGCCGGTTGTCTGGGTAGGGTCGAGCCGCAAAGATTTGCGCACATTTCCTGATCCTGTCCAGAGTCACATGGGCTACGCGATTTACGTTGCGCAGAGAGGGGGCAAGCACCGCGACACGAAGGTGCTGAGCGGTTTTGGTGGGGCAGGGGTGCTGGAAGTGGTGAAGGATTTTCGTGGCGACACCTTCCGCGCCGTGTATACCCTGAAATTCGCGGACAGCGTTTACGTGCTGCATGCGTTTCAAAAGAAATCGAAAAGCGGGCGGGAGACGCCACGCCGAGACATGGAACTTATCGAGCAGCGGCTGCATGAGGCCGAGAGAATAGCCAAAGGGAGACAGTCATGACCAAGAAATCTTACGAAGTTGGAAGCGGAAACGTATTCAAAGATCTCGGAATTCCGAACGCCGAAGAGCATTTGGTCAAAGCCCAACTCGTCTTTAAAATTGACACGATCATGAAGGATCGTGGTCTCAAGCAGGCCGATGCCGCCGACCTCCTGGGTGTCAAACAGCCCGACGTGTCTAAAATGCTGCGGGGTGATTTCAAGCAGTTTTCAGTCGAACGGCTGCTGCGCTTTTTGGTCGCGCTTAATCAAGATGTCGAGATCGTGGTGACACCCCACCGAGGGCGAAGCGCTGGGGCCGCACTGCACGTCTCTTGAGACGCTGTGGGTTTCTCGCAAACCATGCGCAGGATCTGGTTTCGTCTGACTTCTTCGTGGTTCCAACAGTCTTCTTTCGGGTGTTGTTTGTCTTCGTGATTCTGTCGCATGATCGCCGTCGGCCCGTCCACGTTGCGGTCACGGAATATCCCACGGCCGAATCGGTAACTCACCAGTTGCTCGAAGCCTTCCCATGGGACAGTGCCCCGCGTTACCTGTTGCGGGATCGGGATGGGAGCTACGGCGAGAGATTTTGTGGAGCCGCAAATTGGCTTGGTATTCAGGAAGTTCTGACTGCACCGCAATCGCCCTGGCAGAATGCTTACGTCGAGCGGTTGATAGGGTCGATTCGGCGGGAATGCGTGGACCATGTGATCGTTCTCAATGAAACCGATCTGAGGCGCATCTTGAAGTCGTATTTCGAATACTACGAGCGAACCAGAACCCATTTGTCGCTGAGTAAGGACGCTCCGGTCAGCCGACCCATTCAAACTGCAGACCAGGGCCGAATCGCGAAAGTTCCACAGGTTGGCGGCTTACATCATCGCTACGAGCGAATCGCCGCCTGACCAATCAGTGGCAATATTCTCCGCGGCCAACTCTTGTGAGCCGTCCCCAAGCTCGCCTCGCAACATTGTGACCACGCTGACAAGTTTTCGCACAAGTCCAACTGTAGTGAGTCTCGCGAAGCTTTTTTCATAACCGATCCAGCCGCGGATCGAGTTTTCAGTAGGGACAACCAATCCCTTGTGATTCGGCAAAACTCCAGCCCACCGTGAAATCAATAACATAGCTACTGCCAGCTCAGCACCGTTTTGTCATAAATCCTGATCATGTTTCGCATCCTTGCGCTCTGCTTCGGAATGCTGGTAGACCTCTTTCGCGGGCGGCAAACTCTCCTCCTCGAGAATCTCGCGTTGCGTCAACAACTCGTCGCGCTGAAGCGTCGACATCCTCGCCCGAGCCTCCGCCTCTTCGATAAGCTCTTCTGGGTAATCGCTCGGCGGGTCTGGTCGGCTTGGAACGAGTCCCTCATCATCGTCATGCCGGAAACCGTCGTTCGCTGGCACCGGAGAGGTTTTCGTATGTATTGGAGGTTGATCTCCAGCGTCCGGACGCAGGTTGGAAGAAACCCGACGCCGAAGGAGGTTCGGGAGTTGATCTTTCGGATGGTCGCTGACAACCCAACCTGGGGAGCACCGAGGATCCATGGGGAACTCCTCATGCTCGGCTTTGACCTTTCCGAGAGAACCGTTTCTCGTTGGATGAAACGGGCGCCGAGAGATCCTGACCGGGCCAAGCGCTGGCTGGTCTTCCTTCGAAACCATCGGGAAGGGATTGCAGCCATGGATTTCTTCGCTGTGCTAACGATTACCTTCGGCGTGCTCTATTGTTTCTTCATCATCAGCCACGATCGTCGGCGCATCCTGCACGTTAACGTCACGAAGCATCCGACGAGCGCTTGGATCATCCAGCAGTTGCGGGAGGCGTTTCCCTTTGAAGCCTCTCACAAATACCTGATCTTTGATCACGATCACAAGTTCGGGCTCGACGTGATCGCAGCGGTAAAAGCGATGAGGATCATTCCCAAGCGAACTTCCTTCCAGAGTCCCTGGCAGAATGGCATCGCGGAGCGGTGGGTGGGAAGCTGCCGACGAGATCTGCTGGACCACATGATCGCTGTGAATGAACGCCATCTGCAGCGATTGCTCACAGCGTATGTTCTTTACCACCATCAAGACCGAACGCATCTCGGCCTTGAGAAGGGGACACCTGACGGCAGGATTCGTTCCGTAGCTTCGGGTCCAGTTATTTCGCAAGAGCGGCTCGGCGGGTTGCACCAGCGTTACGATCGAGCCGCCTGATCCGGACCAACTTTTGCCCATCCTTCTATAAGTACGTCCGATGTAGTCAGGTCCTCACCTAAAGAGAAGCTTCGCGCTCCTTAAAGCAACTCTTGACCGAGTCCAGGCTCTCTTTTCAATCCGAGGCACAAGGCGAATCGCGCGCCATTTTCAACGCGGATGAGATTTTGGCGAGACACAGGGCTCGCCCACCGCCTAGGACCCCCTTTTCTGGCAAACCTCCGCGTGGCCGACGGCTCGCCAACCGACCGGCCGATTCTGTAGCTATCAATGTCATCGCGATCTTT
Source organism: uncultured Acidobacteriota bacterium (assembly GCA_963786205.1). Taxonomy (GTDB): domain Bacteria; phylum Acidobacteriota; class Terriglobia; order Acidiferrales; family UBA7541; genus Palsa-295. The sequence continues at coordinate 1,425,084 of CAWAYG010000002.1, read as the reverse complement.
CGTCAACCATCCGATGATTGGTTGCGGTGTTGGCTTATATTCAATGGATGGGGGACAACGATCATACAGGTCTCGATTGCACTGTCGCGCCTAAGACGCCAGGATTCACTGCGGTTGGCATTTTCTTTTTCTTTGGTGCCATTATGGCGAGTCTCGCCGCAATTACTTTGCTTTGGCGAGGTACGGCTCTCGATCGTATCTGGAATCTCAATCCAATAGCGTACAAGCAGCTCGCGCCGTTAGGCGGTGCGGTTGGTATTCTCTTCCTGCCGCTGGGCGCGGCCCTCGCCGCGACAGGACTCGGTTGGTTCCGACGCCGTCTTTGGGGATGGAGACTGGCCGTCGTAATCATCGCCACCCAGGTTCTGGGGGATGTCGTCAACTGCATCAGAGGCGACTTCCTGCGCGGCGGAACTGGCGTCATCATCGCCGGTACATTATTGCTGTTTCTTTTGCAGTCAAAAGTCAGAGCCGCGTTTGCCTAGAATCTCTTTCGGAGAAATTCAAAAAGGATATAGCCGATGAGCGCGGCCATCGTGGCAATTTCAAAATTGGCAGCGGTAAAGACATCTCCGATTGCCCAAGCTACACCCCTCTTCTGCCCCATGCCTGAGCGTTCAAATTCTCCCATTAAAAGGTTCGAATAAAACAGGAAGATGATAAAGCCTACCTCGATCACCGCCCTCCAAACATTTTTTTTCATTAACAAGTATGGACTCCCTGGTCCCTTCGATTCAGCAGGAACGAGAAGTTCTTCGGGCAACCTGAGCTGTGGACGGGATGCAGCGCTGCTCGTTACGTTCGTAAGAATACGAGCCATAACCAGCAATGAACAACAGGAATCGAAATTGGACACAGAACTAACCATTGCACCATGACAAATGCTGCTGCCATTTTCACTCACGAGTAGGACGCGTCAAACGACCTCGATCCAGACAGGTTCGTACAAATACTTGAGTTCGGCGGGCTGGTAGCTAAACTTGACCTTGCAGGCAGTGTGCTGACGTTGCGTGAGGTATTCACATGATTGAAAATCATCTGTCCGGCATGAAGGCTCGAAACGGGACGCTAATTTTCGTTTGTTCGACTTGCAAAGAACCACCCAATTTCACGTTCGGAGCCCAGGCTAACGGCGAACTGGTGTACCTGATGATTTGCCCGAAGTGTGGCCTCGTGCTTGCAGAATGGAGTTCTCTTGAGGCCAGACACCGTGAGCTCAGTGAGTTTGGACAAAAACTGAGAACGCACCGCTAGCGGCATCGACGTGGTGGATCAGGCCCTGAAGTGCTAGCAGTTCGGTGCCCTCTTGTGGGGTCGCGTGCCGATAGGCGCGCGACCAAACCCGCGTGCGTTTGCTGAGCGCCACATTATTTGCTCAAAACGTAGCATTCTGAACCGCTCTCAATTAAGCCGTTGCCCTGATCGAAGTTTCCGCGAACATCCGAAACGCACGAGAACGCCACGACCGCACCTGAAACTTTGATCTGCCCCGAAGCGGCCGCCATCCTCGTAATATGGTAAGTCTGTTCGGTCGAAGTATATTGAGCTGCAGCCGCATGACCCACATGAACCAGCCAAAGCAAAATGCCTCCGAGAATAATTGTAGCTATTTTCCAGTGATTCATTTTTAGATCGGCCCTCCTCTGCCTTATTCGACCGTCATAATCCTACACGACAAAACGGCGAAGAGCATGGGCACCAACACTCCTGCGCTCGCGAAGTACGTCTAACGACGTGGCGCGCGTAGCTCGATCTTAGTTTATCCAGATCTGTCAAGATGTCTCGATCAAATGGGTGAATCCCGCTATTCAGCCCCTTTGATCTTTGGAGCCTCGAAACTTGAGTTCGCCTTGCTGATAATCAGATTCGGCCTTGCGATGAGGGCATTCACGTTTCAGACGATCTGATGGAATCACGGGCTTAGCGGGAAAGAAATAACAGCCAGGGTATCGCCTATTTTGCAATGCTCGAATTCCGAGCCACAGCGTTTACAAACTAGCATCCAGCTCGCCATTAGCTCCAGCCTGCCCAAGTCGTGCGCGTATGCGCTCGTGGCTGCGACGCGGAAATACAGCGATCGATGTATGGCCGCTACTTTAGAATGTCGCTACATGCGTTGATAAGGGTGAGGCACAAGTGGATGGAGCTGCGAATATGCCGATTTCGGAGCGCATGATCGCCTACATTTCGCCTGCCACGCGACACAATGTCACGGACACCGGAATCGAAACGCTGGAATATGTTTACGTTGTCGCGCCCGCAGCCGACAAATAGCTGATCGCGCCTATGCACGCAGCTGCTGTTACCAGCGCTGCGGAAAGGAACCGGCCCGGCCCGAGCTGTGTTTGGCATCTTCTCTTGGGTATAGCGGCGCGTCATTAATGTTTTCCGAGCGGTGGATACCAAGCTACGCAGATTCACTAGTCCAAAGCTACTATTGACCCACCTTTGGGTCTAAAGGAAACTGCGCCTACCAATCGTCCGGATGGGGTGTGTGCTGCTATGGCGCCGTTGCGGACTGGGGACCTTCGTTGAAACGAACTCTCGAATACCTGACGATCGCGCTGGCGGCCAGCGCGCTCTATCTCTTCGCGTGGCCTTCGGCGAATGTGCCGTACTTTGCGGCAATCGTTGTGCATTTGCTGGCGGGGATCGCGTTTCTTGTGGTTTTGATCTTCACGGTCCGCCCCATTCTGCGGAGCGGACCCACGGCGGCGCGGCTGGGCTGGCTGCTTCTTGCGGTGGGAGGAATTCTCGGGGCGGTATTGATCTACACCGGCACGCGGCGCGCGGAATGGCCGCTGCTCTATACGCACATTGGCGCGTGCCTGGCCGGTTGCGCGCTTTTTATCTCCGGCTGGGCGTCGAAGCGCGGCTTCCTTGCGGGCGGCGTCGGTTCTGGGCTGCTGCGCGGCGCGTTGTGCCTGGCCGTCGCGGCGCTGATCGCGGCTGCGGCCTGGTGGTTGCGCACGGTTCCGTGGCAGCACGCGCACCAAATTCAAAATCCAGCGATTGCCCCCGCGAATATGGATAGCGAAGGTGACGGCCCGCAAGGCCCCTTCTTTCCCAGTTCCGCGCAAACCTCGGACGGCCAGCACATCCCCGCGAATTACTTCATGGAGTCCGATTCCTGCCAGCGCTGCCATCAGGCCATCTATAAGCAATGGCAAGGTTCTGCGCATCATTTTTCGTCGTTCAACAATGCGTGGTATCGCAAGAGCATTGAGTACATGCAAGACACCATCGGCGTGAAATCCTCGAAATGGTGCGCCGGCTGCCACGACCCCGCGCTGCTATACAGTGGAATGTTCGATCATCCCGTCCGCGAAGTGGAAGATACGCCCGCGGGACAAGCCGGGCTGGGCTGCATGATGTGCCATTCGATCTCGCAAGTGAAGAGCACGATGGGGCAGGCGGACTTTTTTCTGGAATACCCGGCGCTGCACAAGATGGCCGCCAGCAAGAATCCCATCGTCGTGCGGCTGCATGATTTTCTTACCGAGCTGAATCCGGAGCCGCACCGCCGGGTGTTCTTGAAGCCTTTCATGCGCACGCAGACGGCGGAGTTCTGCTCGACATGCCACAAAGTCCACCTGGATGTGCCGGTGAATAACTATCGCTGGGTGCGCGGCTTCGATGACTATGACAACTGGCAAGCCAGCGGCGTTTCATTTCAGGGCGCGCGTTCGTTTTATTATCCGGCCAAGGGACAGATGTGCGCCGATTGCCACATGCCGCTCACAAAATCCGGGGATGCCGGAAACGTCGCAGGTTCGGTCCATTCGCACCAATTTCCGGCTGCGAATACCGCGCTGCCCACGGCCAATCACGACGCTTCGCAGCTCGCCGCAACGGAGGACTTCCTCACCAAGGGCGCGGTGAGCGTGGACATCTTCGCGATTTCGCCGGAGAAAAGCGCAGCGAAAGGTGCCGGCGAAGAGGAAGCCGCGCCGGTTGCCGCTCCTTCAATGCCAGGACTGCAAACGACTTTTGCCGTTGGCGAGGAAGCGGAATCCTCGATTCCCGCGAATTCATCGCCCGGGTCCGCGACGCCGATCACCGTGCTCACTGCGCCGCTGAATCGCACGAGCGCCGCTGTGCGCCGAGGCGGCACGTACCGCGTGGATGTGGTGGTGCGCACGCGCAAACTGGGGCACTTCTTTCCCGGTGGCACGGTGGATGCGTTCGATTGCTGGGTGGAGCTAACGGCGACCGACGACAATGGCCAGAATATTTTCTGGAGCGGCCGCGCGGCGGACGACGGCAAAGGTCCCGTGGATCCCGGCGCGCATTTTTACCGCTCGCTGCAGATTGATGCCCACGGAAACCCCATCAACAAACGCAATGCCTGGGCCACGCGCTCCGTCGTCTATGTGCGCCTGATTCCGCCGGGCGCGGCCGATACGATTCACTACCGCGTGCAGATTCCGCCCAGCGCCGGCGACAAAATCCATCTGCACGCCAAGGTGAACTATCGCAAGTTCGCGTGGTTCGATACGCAGTTTTCGTTCGCGGGCGAGCGCGCCCCTCATCAGAAGGACGGCTTGGTCGCGCCCGGCTACGATGACTCGCATTACGTCTTCAGCGGCGATCCTTCCAAATTGCCCGGCGGGAGCCAGGGCATTCCGAATCTGCCGATTGTGGTGATGGCGGAAAACGCGGTGGATCTAAACGTGCTGCCGGCCAGCGCGCCGCAACCGGCGCCGAATGTCGCGCTCAACGGGGACGATTGGACGCGCTGGAATGACTACGGCATCGGACTGTTCCTGCAGGGCGACCTTTCCGGCGCAGCCTTTGCTTTCGGGCGAATCACGCAAATGGCTCCCACGAATTTCGACGGTTGGACGAACGTCGGGCGCGTGCGCCTGCAAGAAGGAAACTTGGCCGCAGCGCAACAAGTGCTCGAGAAAGCGCTGGCGCTGAAGCCCGATCTGGCTCGTGCTAATTTCTTTTACGCGAAAGTGCTGCGGCAGCAGGGCCGCTATGACGACGCGATTCCGTATCTCCAAACGGCCCTGGCGCAGTATCCGCGCGACCGCGTGGTTCACGACGATTTAGGCCGGATTTATTTTCTGCAGCGTCGCTACCAGGACGCCTTGAAGGAATTCAACGCGACGATTGCCATCGATCCCGAGGATCTCGAGGCCAACTATAATTTGATGCTCACCTATACGGGATTGGGTAAACCCGACGTTGCTTCTCAATTTCAGAAGCGCTATTTGCGTTTCAAAGCCGATGAATCCGCGCAAACTCTTGTGGGACCCTATGTGCTCACACATCCGGAAGACAATAATGAGCGGCAACCGATCCACGAGCATCTTTCAGCGCCGCTGGCCACGGCAAAGTCCGTGGCGCCGAAATATGCAGTTCTCCCGCACAAGACCAAGGAATCCGACTAATGCACAGTCACAAGACTGCAGTTCTGTTCACTTCGGTCTGCGTCGCGTTGGCGGTGATCAGCATCGGCTCGATGGACGCGCGGGGGACTGCGCACCATGCCGCGCCGCAGCAGGCGGCCGCAGCCACGGGAGTCCGTTTCGAAGACGTGACGCGCGCAGCCGGGATTCACTTCGTGCACAACAACGGCGCATTCGGCAAAAAATGGCTGCCGGAGGCGATGGGGCCGGGCGTCGCCTTCCTTGATTACGACAACGACGGCTGGCAGGACATTCTGCTGGCGAACGGCATGGATTGGCCGGGACACGCGCACAAACGCTCGACGCTGGCGCTGTATCACAACAATCACGACGGAACATTCACCGACGTTACACAAAAAGCCGGCCTGGCCGTCGAGATGTACGGCATGGGCGTGGCCATCGGAGATTACGACAACGACGGCTTCGACGATATTTTCGTCACAGCGCTGGGCCAGAATCATCTGTTTCGCAACAACGGCAACGGGACATTTTCCGATGTCACCAAGCGCGCAGGCCTGCAAGGCCCCAGCGATTTCAGCACCAGCGCCGCTTGGGTGGATTACGACCGCGACGGGAAACTCGATTTGGTGGTAGCGAATTACGTGCAGTGGTCGCCCGAGACGGACTTGTATTGCGCGTTGGATGGCAAAACGAAATCCTATTGCACGCCAGAAGCCTACAAAGGTGCTTCGGTGCGCCTCTGGCACAATCGCGGCGACGGGACTTTCGAGGACGTAACGCAAAAGGCCGGGCTATACGATCCCACGTCGAAGAGCCTCGGAATCGCCATTATGGACGCCAATCAAGACGGCTGGCCGGACATTCTGGTGAGCAACGACACGCAGCCGAATAAGCTTTACGTAAATAACGGCAACGGAACATTCTCCGAGAAGGGCGTATCCGCCGGAATTGGCTACAGTGAAGACGGCATCGCGCGCGCGGGGATGGGAGTGGACGCCGCCGATTACGATCGTTCGGGATATCCCAGCGTGGTCATCACGAATTTCTCGAATCAAATGCTTTCGCTGTATCACAACGAGCGCAACGGACTGTTCGTGGATGAGGCGCCACAATCGGAAGTGGGCCACGCTTCGCTGCTTACACTCGGCTTCGGGTGTTTTTTCTTTGATTACGATCTGGATGGGTGGCTCGACCTGTTTGTCGCCAACGGACACATCGAAGATGCCATCGAGCGCGTGCAGCCGCGTGTGCGCTACGCGGAACCGCCGCACTTGTTCCACAATCTGGGCAATGGGAAATTCGCGGAAGCCACGCAATCGGCCGGCGCCGCCTTTGCAACGCCACGCGTGGCTCGCGGCGCCGCTTACGGCGACATCAATAATGACGGCGCGCCGGACCTGCTGATCGCGGTCAATAGCGGCCCCGCCGTGCTGTTCCGCAACACGGGCGCGACGAACAACAGGCTCCGCATAAAGCTGATCGGTACGAAATCAAACCGCGACGGAGTTGGCGCGACCGTGCACGTAACCGCAGGCAGCGACGCGCAAACCAAGATGCTGCGCAGCGGGTCGAGCTATCTTTCCTCCAGCGAACTGGTGTTGACCTTCGGTCTGGGGACGCACTCTCAGGTGGATTCCGTCGAAATCCAGTGGCCCAGCGGAGCAAAGGAATCTCTCTCCAAAGTCAGTCCCAATCAATTCATTACCATCCAAGAGGGTTCGGGTATTGTCTCCTCGCATCCCCTCGCGTTTGCGAAGCCCGCATCGTAAGCCATCATCCGAGCGCTAAGGAATTGTTATTCGCCTATGGGAACCTGCGAATTTCACATATCGAGTTGGGATACGGAACCACAAGCAGATGATCCTCCCGGATTTCACACCAGCTGCAGATATATTCGTCGCGCAGCTCGCTGCGATACATATTCGGATGGTTGCAGGGTTTGCGAACGTGGTCGAAGAGAAATCATTTTGGTTGCGGCGACCTGATTTGAACCAACGGACGTGGGGGGGAGCCCTGCTCACCAGGCAGGTGCTCTACGCGTGCTGCAAACGTTCGACACGCGCTCCTTTCAATCGGACCACTTGCTCGCTGAGTAGGGGGTCACGGAAACGACCGGGCGCGGGCGGACTAAAGCAAGTCTATCCTTAATATGTGGGAATAAATGTAACGACACTCGGAAGACCGGATGGCTTTTGTAACGCTCTCGGAATCGTTATTGTTCACAAATTTCGAGAATTGCCCAAGTAGCAAAAAAGCTCTCTTAAGCGATTGAGTTTGGGGTGGTTGGTGGACCTGACCGGGATCGAATGGCGACCCCCTGTTAAGCGAGAAGGTAGTCATTCTCACGAAATTCGATTAGACTGACTATTAGAATCATATAGTTGCAGGGGGCGTGTAGCTCAGCTGGGAGAGCACCTGCTTTGCAAGCAGGGGGTCACCGGTTCGATCCCGGTCACGTCCACCAAACCTTTACTTCTCTCCTTTCTGCAACTTAGGTTTCGATTGCGACCTCCGATTTTGAATGAATTTGCTCGGAGCAGTTTGGAGCAACAACGCTCTTTCCACGCTTAGAGTGTCGCCGAATCCCGCTTATCCGTCTAGGAATTGCTTGAGTCCATTCGGACTCGGCGAATCGGTGCTGAAGCCGTTGTTTAGTGGAAGTCATTGGGTTTCAAGAACATCGGCTAACGAGAATTGCTGTTGTGATTTTCTGCTATCTCTGCGGATCGATGTGTGTCAGCGGGACGCGCCTCCTCGAGATGCGACTACCACCTGCTACTGGAACAGGGGATACGCCTTGGAGCGTTCGGGCCGGAAAGTGTCCCGGAAGCGTTGTCCATGACGGAGAGAACGTGCCTGGTGAGAAGGTGTTCTGGATTTGGTGCCGTTGCAGCGGTCTGTGGAGACCGCACATTATTTGCTGGAAAGCATGCGTCTACAGTCTTGCAAATATGTGAGACGGATGCACGAAAAGCCGACTTGAACGAAGCCGCCCGCGCGGCGGACGCTGCGCGTGAGGTGAACCGAGCGGTGATTGCCTAACGGATGAGATAAGTTTGGGTCACAAGGAGGTATCCCTGTGACCCATCTCAGAAAAATGATGCTGGAGGAACTCCAGCGTCGTAATTACGCCGAGGCTACCACACGTTGTTACATCCGCACCATGGAAGACTTCTCGCGGCGATTCAAGTGTTCTCCCGATCGTTTGGGTCCTGAACACATTCGCGAATATCAGGCCGAGCTGTTCCAGAAGCGTAGGTTGTCGCCGAGCACGGTAACGCAACGTTTGGCAGCCCTGCGGTTCTTCTACGTCAAGACTCTCAAGAAAGCCTGGAGCATCGCCGAAACTCCCTATCCGAAGCGGGTATTGCACCTACCCACGATCCTCAGCCAGGAAGAAGTCGCGCGACTGATCGACGCAGCTCGGACTCCCTATCATCGCGCTCTGTTGATGACGCTTTACGCCACCGGAGTACGACGCGCTGAATTGACCCATCTGAAAGTCAGCGACATCGATAGCCAGCGTATGGTGATTCACATCCAGGGCGGTAAGGGGCGCAAAGACCGGGATGTTATGCTCAGTCCCAAACTGCTCGAGACGTTGCGTGAGCACTGGCGCAGACTCAAGCGCAAGCCCAGCGCCTGGCTGTTTCCTGGCAACCGCTGGCATAGCGGTGATAGGCCGATCGACACCAAGGTGGTTTGGTACGCTTGCCAGCAAGCCGCCCAGCGAGCGGGCATTCAGAAAGAGGTGCACCCACATACGCTGAGGCACTGCTTCGCCACTCATCTACTGGAAGCAGGCGCGGATCTGCGCACCATCCAGATGCTGTTAGGCCATCGCGATCTGGAAGAAACCACCATCTACCTCCATCTCTCCGAACGTCACCTCAGCGCGACCGCGAGCCCTCTGGACGTGCTGCAGCTGAAAGACGAATCACCACAGGATGGCTAGATGGGCCGGCCACCGCTGGAGGTGGCCGACCTCATCCGCGCAGCGGGACCCGCATTCATCGAACAAAGCTGCCAGTGGATCAGCGGGAAGCATGTCAAAGTCCTGCTGGCCATTCAGCGCTGTCGCACCGCCGCACTCGGCGGGCATCTCGATCAGTGCGCCCGCTGCGGGCATCGCGCCATCTCTTACAACTCCTGCCGGAACCGGCACTGTCCGAAGTGTCAGACGAGCGCCCGTGACCGTTGGCTCCAAGCACGTCGCCGGGAGCTTCTCCCCGCGCGCTACGTGCATGTGGTCTTCACGCTTCCTCGTGAGCTGGCACCACTGGCTCTGCAAAATAAAAACGTAGTCTACGACCTATTGTTTCGAAGCAGTGCGGAAACTCTTCTGGAAGTGGCTCGCGATCCCAAACATCTCGGTGCGGAGATCGGCTTCTTCAGCGTCCTGCACACCTGGAACCAAAAACTCCAACATCACCCGCACGTGCACTGCGTCGTGCCCGCCGGCGGACTCTCCGCCGATCACACCCGCTGGATCAAAACTCGTTACGCTTTCTTTCTTCCCGTCCAGGTGCTTAGTCGCGTCTTTCGTGGCAAGTTTGTTGCGACGCTCAAGCGCGCCTTTCGCGAAGGCCAACTGGAATTCCATGGAGATCTGACCTCCTTGGCTCAGAAAAAGGCTTTCTCCTCGTGGCTCAGACCACTGTTCCGAAAGGACTGGGTGGTTTACTCGAAACCTCCCTTTGGGGGACCAGAACATGTGCTCCACTATCTGGGCCGTTACACCCATCGCGTGGCCATCTCCAACCATCGACTGGTCTCGTTAGCTGACCAAAGGGTCACCTTTCGCTGGCGCGACTCCGCTCACAAAAACCAACAGCGAGAGATGACTCTAGCGCTCCATGAGTTCCTGCGCCGATTCTTGTTGCACCTACTTCCCAAAGGATTCGTGCGCATCCGGCACTTCGGCTTCCTGGCTCATCGCCGGCGTGCCACGGCCTTGCCACTTTGTTTTCGGTTGCTTGGTTCAGCACCAGAACCACAAGCTCAGCAGGAAGTCTCCAGCGCCAGTCCGCGCGCTCTTTGGTTTTGTCCGCAGTGCGGTGGGCCCATGGTGACTCTAGAACGATTCACAGCTGTCCAGATCCAGCTCCGTTCTCCACCTCTGGCGGTCACGGTAGCCGCATGAGACAACGATCGACAGCACCAAATCTTTGCGGGTCTCGGCTCGCGCACTCTCTCTGTGCCTGGCCGTTCTACCATTCTCGTCTTGCCAGCTTCTCGGGCCTTCGTTCCCCGGTCGCCTGGCACTTCCCGCAACCCTGGAGCATCCCCTGTTGTCTTTTCGGCTCAGCCACACCACCTCAACGCACCGGGACAGCACCCCTCGATTCCATTCAATCCCCATAAGGTCCGCGTCCGTCGCAAACGCGGGCGGTTTCCTTCAAGTCGCTCTATCGAAAGCGCGCAAGCACACCCTGCTCGTGCATCCCTCTTGCCGCGTCGCGCTTCCGATACAGCACTAGGACTTTTCGTCCAAGTGAAACTGCGTCGATAAACACATGCGCGTTTCTCGTTACCTATCTGGTGAGACTTCCCGATCGCAGATCGCCGCTGTGTCGTCCGCGCGCTCACTCCTTCGCCCTCACTGCTTAGCGGAACTCGCCGCCGTAGGGTGTGGCTCGCCGAAATAGGGAAAATCCGGGCGCATCAGCCGCATATCGGGCGCCACCCCATCGCCGAGGGCCGTGTTCGTGACCAGCGTGAGAATCACGTCCATCACGTCATCGCAGAGGCCGCGGCCGTTGAAGGCGGCAAAGCTGAATGAGGCGGGTGTGTCCAGTTCATACGGCAGGACCGATGGGCAGAGGCGCGCGAGGAGCTGCGTAGCGTAGGCGGATGGGTCGGCCGCTGAATGGGCGAGCGTGGTGACTTTTTCCACGAAGTCGCGCATCGGTTTGGAGAACAGCGCCACTTCGTCCGCCGGGACTGCGCGGTTGTAGTTTTCCGATGCGTCGTGCAGCGAAGGATCGGAGAGCAGCATGTGGGTGATCATCGGCAGGCCCCAACGTGACACCTGCACCTCCGGCGCGTGCCCGTAGAGCGATGCGGTGGTCCAGGCATGCACCACACCTCGTCCGATCAGGCTGCTGGGGACTTCGAGGACGATGGCGCTGACATTGTTGCCGCCGAAGAAGCTCTGGCCATTCTGGAACGACTCCGGCGCGAACCGGTTTTCAGACCACAGAGCTTTTCTGAAGGCGCCGAAACCGACGCCATTGGTGGCGAACAGATCGGGCGCGAGGCCTGCGTACGCCAGGCAGCTCTGACCCGCTTTCACCACGCGTCCCGTATTCCCGGAAATGATGAGTTCGCCCGCGGCACCCTTCAGAGCGTCCGCTCCTGTGGCGCGCCGGACCGCGAAGGTCTGAACGTGCCGCTGCTCGCTGCCATCGGCGTGGGCTGGCGCGCCGAACTGGACCTTGAAGGTGACGTCTTCGCGAAGATCGCGATCCGTGTCGAAGCGAAAGGCGTAGAGACCTTCGTCGCGGAAGGTGTCTGGCGCGCCGACGCCGGCATTCGGATTCACGGTCAAAGCCATGACCGTTGCGCCCGGGCGACCGCGAAACAAGTAGAAGTCGCAGACGTTGATGCGGGGGTCTTCTTTTGCGGTAGGCGTATCGAAATGATGCGACATGGCGAATCTTCTCCTAAAGGGTTAGACGCGAGGCCAAAAGGTCGATCGCTCGTATGCGGGGCCGATGGGGCGACCGCCCTTGACATCCTCAACCTCATCGGAAGATTTTTCAAGTTTGGAATGGAAACGAAGCAATTCCCAAGTCCTGATTGGTCGTAATCGGACATGCACGCGTTGGCGCTTGTGATCCTGGTGGACTTTTCGCGAAACGTGTTTTCAACGGTTATTCGCACCACGCTCTTGCCATTGCTTCGTTAAGCTATCTTATCCAGAAAAACCTAATCTCTGCGTGTGGAACCGCGAAGCCGAACGGCGGTGGCGACGCGAGCAGTGCTGGGAGAAGACAGGATCGCATGGATGCGCGGACTGCCGCGTGTTCAGATTCAGGATCCGATTGCATTGGTCCACGCCAGCCCTGAGAGTCCCTGGCACTCACCAGGGTCGGAAGCGAGCGACGCCGAGTTGGAGTCAACGTACAGGCCGCTCGGTCAGCCGATTGCAGTCTTTGGGCATATCCATCGTTCATTTATTCGGAGTATTTTGACTACGCAGGTTGCAGAGGTGCTCGTCGTCAATACGGGCAGCGTAAGTCTTTCTTACGACGGCGACCGCCGTGCCCCGTACCTTCTGCTCGACGAGTACAAGCCGACAATCCGGCGTGTGGAATACGACCTAGAAAAGGAACTCGCAGCTCTTTCCACTTGCGGTCTGCCGCACTCCGATTGGATTGCCAAGATACTGAGCAGCGGCTCCCCGCAGATGCCTTAGACAGTGGGCGCGGATGGCCGCCCAGCGCGAATTCGGCCTGGACGCGACGCCGAACTGAATGACAATCCACGAGAATTGTTCCAGCGTTTTGAAGCATGTGAGTTCGTGCTCCCGGCGGCCCCCTTAGTACCTAAAGCTATTCCAGCAGTACCGAGGAACTATCGACCATCGAAGGCACTCTAGGACACCATCGGTGTATGAAGAGAACTGTGATTTGGCTTACCGCCTCGCAGTGCAAAGCACTTGCAGAAATGTCGAAAAAGTCGCTTGCGCCGGTCTCGGCGCTAGTGCGCCAGGCAGTAAACGAATATTTGCGAAAAAGAAGGAAGCGCCGGCCGAGAGCGCGCCGCGGCTGAGTTTTTTGTCGAAAGAACAAGCTAGTGACTTCTCAGAAGCCTCCGTGTGCCTTGGAGCCGTCTCTAGTACCCGCTCGCTTACCTCCCCTTTACTTCACATTGAGCTTGTGAAATACTGTACGCTCTCCGTCGCTAAGTGCACTATAGTGTATGTTAGTGCACTAGCGACGTTAATCGTCCTGAACCAAGCCCAGGCGAATCCGTTGGTAACAGCTCTTCTATCCCGCGCCCTCCTCAAGAAGCCTCGGCTGGTATCGCGAATTTGTGGCCCAGGCAAGGGACAACACAAACTCCACGTGACCGTGGGTACCGCCGTTGCTGGTTTGTTTCGCCCAGCCAGATCGCGTTTCTTGGGTGGCTGTATTCACAGAGATGGTGGCCATGCTATGGACGGACGGAAAAGCGGAGGTCGCGGGTATGAATGGATTGCAACTCCAAAGTCACCTTGCTGCCGCAGGCTGCGGCGTTCCTATCATTTTCATCACCGCTTACGACGACAAAGAATCCCGCCGGCGAGCAATGCAAGCCGGTGCTGTCGCGTTCCTGGGCAAGCCTTTTAGCGACGAGCTGTTGCTCCAAACCATTCGTTCAACGTTGCGGCCCGACAAAGGCGGTACGAAAACAATGTGATCCCGGAGTCGTAGAAATGAATATGTCAAGTATTTCGCCTGCAAGATGCTCCCGTTCGTGATGTACAGAGAGCTTCTGTGGAGTTACTTATGGAAAATGTCAACAGAGTTGCGTCAAGTGAACAGAATTGCGTTGAGGATAGATTTGAAGAAATCATAGGCGACAGCCCTGAGATGGAATCCGTCCTCGCGGAGGTGGAACGAGTGGCACCGACCGATTCCACCGTGCTGGTACTCGGAGAGACGGGCACAGGGAAGGAGTTGATCGCCCGCGCGATTCACAATATCAGCTCACGATGCGGGCGCCCCTTCATAAAACTCAATTGCGCGGCCATCCCCTTTGACCTGTTGGAAAGCGAACTCTTCGGGCACGAGAAGGGCGCCTTCACCGGAGCTGTGGCTCAGAAAGCGGGCCGTTTCGAAATCGCTGACACAGGGACATTGTTCCTGGATGAAATAGGGGATATTCCCCTTGCCTTGCAGCCTAAGCTCCTGCGGGTCCTTCAAGAACAGGAGTTTGAGCGTTTGGGCAGCGGTCGGACCCACCGTATCAACGTTCGCCTAGTTGCGGCGACCCATCGCGATCTTGCGGAGATGGTCAAGCGGAACGAGTTCCGCAGTGACCTCTACTACCGTCTAAATGTTTTTCCCGTCGCGCTGCCACCACTGCGGGCGCGCCGAGAAGACATTCCTGTTCTGGTCAATCATTTTGTGGAAATCTGCAGCCGCCGGATCGGGAAACAGATTGAGCGGGTTCCCGAAGCAATAATGTCAGCACTGGTTTCATATCCATGGCCGGGTAATATCCGCGAGCTTCAGAATCTCATCGAGCGCGCTGTAATCCTCGCCGACAATGGTGTCCTTCCCAATCCGCTGCCGACGGCCGGTACCGAAGGGCCGACCCTCATCAATCGTTCGCGTACATTGAAAGATGTTAACCGGGCTTTGATTCTGGAAACCTTAGAGGCGACAGGCTGGCTCGTAGGCGGCCCTGGAGGAGCTGCCGACAGATTGGGCCTGAAACGCACCACGTTGCTTTACAAAATGAAAAAACTTGGAATTGTGCGACGTGTTCCTGAACCCCCAGCGTGCGCGGCCAAAGGAGCCTTTCAGCACCGCTAATCTGAAGCGACACTCGTTCGCTTGCTCCGACCGATAGCTATCGCCGTTCGCTCTCGTTATTCGCCGGAACAGAAGCGACAGCGTGAAACACGTACTGTTCGTGATTTATGGCAAAGCGCCTGTGCCCGTGCAACTTCAGCTCTACCGTCGTTTCATCCCGAGCCGGTACCCAAAAGCCACCCATCCGCTGATACTCTCTGACAAAGTCAGCGCGGTTGATCCAGAAGGAAAGTTTCTTGGCAGGATGACCGGCGATTTTCACTATCGCAAAGTCCGCCATATCGATCCAAACTCTTCCCTCGAACAAATATTTGTCGTTGCGCTTCGGAATTGCCTCTAGAACGAAGCAATGATACGAGCCAACCTCCTCCTCCCCAGCTAACTTGAACATGTTGTTCGCCGAGCTGATTGCGCTATCGTGATGCTCCTGGCCGGAAGATGCCTCACCCTCGCTCTGGATCAAGCGATCGAACACTAGGTGCCGCACAATCCCGGACCCTTTCTCAGATGTCTTGGTGAATGTCTTCTTGTCCGGTGCCTCGTAGTCAACCCGCACCACCTCTTGGGCCGAAAGCTTTCCATCAAAGTTTCGGATTTCGTATGTCCGTACCGCTGAATGCCGCTGCACCTGTTCGTTTCGGAAACGGTTGCGCTCAATCATTTTCTCGATAATGGAGTCCGCCGATTGACTTGTCGGCTCACCTGACGTCACTAGTCGTTCATCGATCTTCGTCGGTGATTGCTGCACGATGTCCGGCCGAGTTTGCGCTGTTGCTGCGACCGTTCCGAAAACAAACGCCAACGATACGCCGATGAGTTTGTCGTGCCTGGAACGTTCCCGCCCATGATGTAATGCGAACCGGCACATACCCAATATTGACCTACCTCACCTTGCAAAGGTTCTGATGCCAAACAAAGCAGAAAGGCATCGGCGGAACCCGCGGCGCGGCTGCCCGGTTCGGCCTAAAACGCACCACACTGCTCTTCAAAATGAAAAAGTTCGGAATACGCCGTCCTATGCACGAAGGCGGATTTCTCCATGATTCAAGAGAAGAAATCGAAGGGGAACTGGGGCAGTCGCATTAGGCAGAGATGTGTAGTCCGCCATCGATTTCATTCATGTTGCCCAGTAGCGGAGTGGTTTCTTCGAAATCCAGAAGTCTAGCGCAGCCGAAGTTCGATCAAGTCACCAAGCGCCTTGGAAACGATGTTTCTGGAAAACACGCCCAGGATCAGAAGTCCCATCACGTCTATGTAGAAAGCCAGTAGCAACTCTACTGCTCGTCTGCTTGATGCTTCACCGGAACCCTTCACGGTGCTTGCCCTTCCCGACCCCACCATTCTCGTTGCGTCTGTTTCACTGGCAAATCAATTTCCATCGGAGTGGACGCGACTGCTCGAAACCCATCCGCGGTTGGCGTTTCCGTTATTCCATCTACTTCTCGCTTCACGACGCGTTGGCGTGCGAGCCGCCGTTTCCTATCTTGCTTGCCTCATCTCTCTGTTCTTCGCTGACATCATGCTGTCAAGTTGCTGACCTCGCCGACCGCTGTCTGACGCCGCTTGACAGTGTGGATCTCCAACTTTTCCGTAAGAGCCAAGATTCGCGATAGATACGCCGGACCTCTCTTTGGCCCGGCATTTGCATGAATGACTTCGAAATTGAAGAGCGATACGGCCAAAAGTGCGGTCGGCCTGCCAATACTGATGGTCGCAGTCGCTAATTTTGGCCTCGTAAATTCAAACCGGCCGCCCGGAGGAATCGTTATGCGTTTGGGCATACCCCTGATCGTTTTTTCGCTCTGCATGTTGGCTGGATATGCGGAAGTCCGGTCACAAAGCAAGAGCGGCCCCAATGGATTTGCTCTGGTCGACAAAAGCGGAAACATTAGCAAGCCAGCGGACGTTCGCGATACCTACCAGTCCTTGGGCGCCTATACGGTTCTCGACCCCAAGGGAAATCAGATGCACATGACGTACGCGTCGCCCGGTTCGGCGGAGTCGTACCGGAAAACTGGGAAGTTCCCGGACGGAACAGTCTTGGTCAAGGAAGTCTTCGGCACGGAACACGCGCAAATGACCACAGGTGACGCGCATTGGGCCTCGGGGACGAAAGTCTGGTTCGTACTGATCAAGGACGAAAAGGGCCGCTTCACCGACAATCCACTCTGGGGAGACGGATGGGGATGGGCGCTGTTTAAATCCGATGCGCCCGATAAGCAAGTGGCAACCGACTATAAGAAAGACTGCCTCGGATGCCACATTCCCGCGCGATCGACGGATTGGATCTACGTCCAAGGTTATCCCGTGCTTTCAGCAAAGTGAATCGGTGGGGCGAACGAATATCTAGTTTCGCCAATCTTCTCAAAGGAGATTTCGGCAATGCGCAAATATCTGGTGGTGATTGTTCTGGTGGTTGGCTCGATAGCAGCGACATTTTTACAACTGGAGACGAGACCTCTTGCTGCTCAGACTCAACGATCAGCTGCGGTATTCGAGCCTGATGGCAAGTTGAAGCAGCCGGACCCAGCGGTGTTTCGCAAGTGGGTGTTTGTGGGTGCCCCCTTGACTCCCGAGGGTCTCAACAATGGAAAGTACAACTGCGACGCGAACGGAGCAAACTGTACGAAGACGAACTTCCCCGAATACCATAACGTGTACATAGAGGAGAAAAACGTTGATGCCTATCTGAAGACAGGCGACTTTCCAGAGGGAACGGTCATTGTAAAAGAACTCAACCGGGTTCTTGACCCTACTTTTCCAGACAGCTCTCGCACAGAACCTTCCGGGCGTGGGTATTTCCCCGGCAGGTTCAACGGGATCGATGTAACGGTCAAAGACAGTAAGCGCTTCGCCAAAACGAACAACTGGGGCTTTTTTACGTTCGGGCATCACGCTTTGCCGTACGCGGAGACCGCGGCAGAATCGTCAGTGGCCGAATGCGCGGGGTGCCATATCGCTAATGTCGCCAAGACCGACATGACTTGGATCCAGTTCTACCCAATTCTCAGAGACCACAATAAGACCATATAGCTCGAATAGGAATTACCTAGTTTAGCTAGACCATGTGCGCGCTACGGTTGGACTAGGGCTAGAGACATGCACACGCAGAGAAGCTGGGTTTTCGCGATTTCTCCAGCTTGTCCCTGGTGAAGGAGAATCGCAGACAAATGGGAAACTCTGCGTGTTGCATTTCTCACGATTGATAATGTCGAACTAGCTGGTAGATGGCGCACAAAGAGTTTTTCGCCAGTTAGGAACGCCAGGTTAGAAAGCGAGTCGCTTATGAATTACCTATTAAGATTAACAATCGGTATACTGTTGATGGCGGCAACAGCGGGGAGTCCACAGTCTGGTGGCAAGGGGCCGGTGTTCACAAAAGACGGAAGCCTGGTTTTACCGGCAGGCTTCCGATCCTGGGTTTTTATCGGCGGCCCGATCACTCCGAACAAACTAAATGACGGCGCTGCTCAGTTCCCTGAATTTCACAACGTCTACATCGAGAGGGAGAACCTTCGTTACTACCAAAAGAACGGCAAATTTCCGGAAGGGACTGTCATGGTTAAAGAACTCGTCCTCACGCAAGTTGGTGAGCACCCAGACGGATCGCTTGATTCAGCCTCGGGACGGGGCTACTTCCCGAGCACTCTGAGCGGTCTGGACGTGATGGTCAAGGATAGTAAGCGTTATTCCGAAACGAACGATTGGGGATTCTTTACTTTCGGCCACCATGCCGAACCTTACGAGCCCACCGCCACCGCCAAAGAAAGTTCGCAGTGCGCTTATTGCCATATTGCACACGTCGCAAAAACAGATATGGTTTGGGTTCAGTATTACCCTCTCCTAAAATCAAAGATCGACTAAGCTTCCAGTTTTTCTTTCGAACTGTTCTTACTCAACTTAGGCAATGCCTCATTCAAAACGACTAATGACACGTGCAGATATGAGCTTCCCGATTGGCAGATATGTTGCAAAGGAATGATTGCCCGCCCAGCACGAGGCTCGAAGATGAATCAAGAGGAAGTTAGTGAACTCCAGCAGAACCTTCGCCGTGAGGAACGGTTGCGCAAGCGGACGCGGATCGCGCGAGAGCTGCACGACACGTTGTTGCAGAGACTGGTGGTTGCACTGCTTCAAGGGGACAGTCATGACCGTCGCCACAAACAGTGTCTCGGATAGTTGCAGTTCAAATCTCTTTCTACGGAGGGCTGGAAAAGCGCTATGCCCACGTGCAGAGGGTAGCCGAACTACACTTCCTCAAACATTCGACGAACTAGCGGCGACGCATGCGAAAAGGATCTTTCGCGCAGCATATCGGATCACGAGAAATCGCCAGGATGCCGAAGATGCGGTGCAAGACGCGTTGTTACAGGCATTCGTTCACTTGGAGCATTTTGAGGGTCGTTCGACTTTCGCGACGTGGCTCACACGAATCGCAATCAATTCGTCCCTCATGATCCTGCGCAAGCGAAGACATGCGAGGGCGGTATCGCTCGAGGAAGCAGCCGATTTTGACCAGTCGAAAGTCGTTCAAGGGATTAGAGACGAAAGGCCGGACGCGGAACAGCGGTACTTAAAGAAAGAACTAAAAACAAGTCTGCAAGATGCGGTAAGGACACTTCGGCCCTCGCTTAGGAAGGTAGTCGAATTTGGGCAACTAGAAGATCGGTCTTTGAAAGAGACCGCCGACCTATTGGGCGTCACTCTCTCTGCTGCCAAAGCGCGCCTTTTTCATGCCCGGCAGCTGCTGCGCAGGTCGCAAAAGCTGCGCGGACTTTACGGTTACGAACCTTCGGGCAACCAGCTTTCGACTCGAGCGCCGGCTTAGGCCGGCGCCAGTCTTTCTAAGAAAAGGAGCCTATTTCCGGAAGACTTCAAGGAAAGGTCGCCGCAATCACGGGGGGCAGCAGTGGTATCGGCTTGGCCGCGGCGAAACGGTTTGTGCGAGAAGGTGCGTACGTGTTCGTCACTGGCCGACGTCAGGAAGATTTGGACAAAGCAACAGCGGAAATTGGAAAGAATGTCACTAAGCGCCTGGAATGTGTGTTCTACGATTTAGGCATGCACTGCTCGTTTGACAGAGCAGATGCCCTATTCGTGATCGCCATGCAAGGCCAACCACTTTTGCACGATCCGAAAATGCAATTCACTAAGACTGCGACACCCCGTTGCGGTGCTGCGGTGACACTTCTTCGATGGTGGGCGCAAATGAGCCTCGGAGCCAATTTGAGAAGCATGGGTAGTCGTTAAATTAAGATGCACAAGGAGAACAACCATGATTGATAAAGTTTTGAAATCTGCGGACGTCGGATCAGTGAACTTGCCGTTTCCAGGCTACACCGGAGACATCAAGATAAAACCCTTGAATGGAGACTACGCGCTTGGTCCGTCGATGATACATATCCGGATGGAACCCGGTGCATTCATCCCGGCGCACTTGCACAAGAAAGCCGCCGAGGTGCTCTGCGTTTTGGATGGTGACTTCATTAACGAAAACAAGGCGTATGGTTCAGGGGATTTTTTGCATTCTAAACCAGGCACCGTCCATGGTCCCCACACCACAAAAAAGGGCTGTTCACTTCTAGCCTTGTATACAGCGAACACGGGCGAGGCCGATCCGAACGACTTCGTTCTTGCCGAGGCGGCAAAGCGCAGTTGAAATTGTCGGATTGTCGCAGCGAACACGAAGGCCAGACGCGTTACACAGGCATGGCGCCCGAGAGTTATCGAGCCTAGCAACGGGCGCCTGCTGAACTGAGTCTTTTCCTACACACACGAACGTCAAGCAAACATGTGCTCAAGATTTTGATCGATCCGTTTCTGTTCGATAACTTGTCCAGGGACAACGGACGAAGCGGCTACCTTACAGGCAAGAACTCGACACAGGGAGGCGAGCGATGAAGGCGATTGTGGTGACGGAGCAGGCTGCGGGAACGGCCGGGGTAAAGCTGGTGGAGCGGCCCGAGCCGCAGGCGGCGATAAACGACGTCGTTGTCCAGATTCATGCGTCGGGATTCACCGGGGATGAGCTGACATGGCCCTCGACCTGGACCGATCGCGTCGGCCGTGACCGGACGCCTTCAATCCCCGGACGCGAACTGGCCGGAGTGGTCACCGCTCTCGGCTATGGCACGACGGGGCTGTCGATTGGACAGCGGGTGTTCGGCCTCACAGACTGGTATCGCGACGGCACGCTGGCGGAGTATGTGGCCGTTGAGGCACGCGACCTCACACCGCTGCCGGGCGACGTTGACTTCACGGTGGGCGCGGCCCTCGTGATGCCGGGCCTGACCGCGTGGCAGGGGCTGTTCGAGCACGGCCGCCTTCACGCGGGGCAGAGCGTCCTCGTGCACGGTGCGGCAGGCGTAGTCGGTTCGATGGCGAGCCAGCTCGCACGTGAGGCCGGCGCGTACGTCATCGGCACGGGGCGCGCTGCCGCCCGTCAGACGGCTCTCGACTTCGGCGCACAGGAGTTCGTCGACCTCGATAACGACGCCCTGAAAGACGTCGGCGAAGTCGATCTGGTTTTCGATGTCCTCGGCGGCGACATCGCGAAGCGGTCTGCGGGCTTGATTCGCGCCGGAGGAACGCTGGTGACCGTCACCGGCCCGACCGAGGCGCGGCCCTCTGGCGGCCTGACTGTCGACTTCGTCGTCATACCAGATTGCGCCCGATTGAGTGAGCTCGTCCAGCGGGTCCGGGCTGGTCGGCTGCGGACAAACATCGGCAACGTCGCTGCCCTCGACGATGCGGTTGCCGCCTTCAACCGGACCGAGCGGATCAAGGGAAAGACGATCATTCGCGTTCGTCCGTGAGGACGCGGGGATTGCCTTGCGCCCACGAAGGTGCAATTCACGCGCCCAAGAAGAGTTTAGATGTCGAACACGATTACAAATCTGAAAAATAAGGATAAAAGAGCATGGCAACTAAAAAAGGAAAGTCTGTAATGGATTGGGAAAACGCGGCAGATTCTAGTATGCCGACCGTTTTCTATCGCACGCTTAACGTGGAGGGGCTGGAAATCTTCTATCGCGAAGCCGGTCCCCGGAATGCTCCCACCGTTCTGCTCTTGCACGGTTTTCCGTCGTCTTCTCATATGTTCCGCAATCTGATTCCCATGCTTGCGGATAAATATCATGTCGTTGCCCCAGACTTCCCTGGATATGGCGAAAGCTCAGCACCGTCGGTCAACGATTTCGACTATTCCTTCGAACGGTTAGCGACTGTGACCGAAAAGTTCACCGAAAAGCTGAATCTTTCTTCCTATGCGCTATTCCTCTCGGACATAGGTGCATCGGTTGGCTTCCGGTTGGCTGTCATGCATCCCGAACGAGTGACCGCTATGATCGTCCAAAACGGGGGCGCCCATGCTGAAGCCATAGACAAGGAGTTTCTCTCAAAGGGATTATTTGCCTATTGGGAAGATCGGAGCGAAAAGAATGCACAAGTTCTACTCGACTGGCTTCTGACGATTGAAGGAACCAAGTGGCATTATCTGCATGGTGTCAGCGATCCGTCGAAGATCAGCCCTGACAACTGGGTGATTGACCAGGCATATCAGGACCGACCGGGGAACAAGGAAATCCAACTTTCAATCCTCTACAACGCAAAAAGGGATCTGGATGTCTTTGCCGACTGGCAGGAGTATTTCCGTAATCAACAGCCCCCCACGCTGATCACTTGGGGCAAAAACGATGGAATCTTTACGCTGGAGGGTGCTGAACTCTTTAAAAGAGATATTCCCAGTGCAGAGCTCCATCTTCTCGACACGGGCCATTTCGCGTTGGAAGAAGAAGTGGATCGGATTGGGTCGTTGACGCATGAGTTTCTCGACCGAATTCAGAAAACGCGCAAAGCTGCCTAACTTTGACAAGGGTTGCTACGGTTTCTGTTCCAATCGTGGCTGAGACATGCGCACGCAGAGGAGCTGGGTTTTCGCGATTTCTCCAGCTTGTTCCTGGTGAAGGAGAATCGCAGACAGCTGGGAAACTCTGCGTGTTGCATTTCTTGGACAAAGGTCAGCTTAACGTCGCGAGTCTTTGCAGTGGACGAACGAAGCGAAAGTGGGGTGCAATGCGAAATCTTGAATCTGGCGATCGAATTGAACTGTTCTACGAAGATTCCCCGGAAGCGACAATTCGCGCGACCGTTAACCGTTTGACGAAGTCGGACCTTATGGTTATCGCAGCACATCAGCGAAAGGACAGAAGCGATGCATAACATGAAGAAGCTCATCCTCTCTGTATTTATCTTTACCTTCGGATTTGCCACGGCAACGCATGCCCAGCAAGTGAATACGCTCCTTACGAAACTGCTTCCGGAAGCACCGGGTAAAGAGATTGAAGTCATTACTGTCAATTACTCCCCGGGAGCCGTCGACGCGATCCACCGGCATGATGCGCATGCGGTTGTCTATGTTCTCGAAGGGGAAGTTGAGATGCAGGTTCGCGGAGGCACGCTTCAGCGCCTTGGTCCCGGGCAGGTATTTTACGAATCGCCTGAAGACGTTCATACCGTAAGCCGTAACGCGAGTAAGACGAAACCAGCGAAGTTCGTCGTATTTTTCATCAAAAATGAAGGAGCACCGATTCTCACTCCCGTTCACTAGCTTCGGACGCGAGCATTGCATTTCCCCGATGAAACCATTTTGCCTAAAGCAATATTCCCTACGTGGAGGCACGTATGAATTTAAAAACCTCGCAACTCACCGAGAATGGGACAGAGGTTGTCCGTCTGTTCGCACGGTTTGCGCTAGGAGCTTCCTTTCTATCCGCTGTGGCTGATCGTTTTGGCTTATGGGGGCCATACGGGGCAAAGAACGTATCCTGGGGGAATTTCGCTCATTTCGTGGAGTACACGGGCGCAGTGACGTCTCTTTTCCCCAGTTCATCGACAGTGTCGTTTGCGTGGGCAGCTACCGTCGCGGAGACACTCTTAGGGATATTGCTCATCGCAGGCTTCAAAATACGAATGGCCTCCGTCCTCTCCGGTCTTCTCCTTTTGTCATTTGCTATAGGCATGGCCACAGGTCTTGGGATCAAGACGCCATTGGACTATTCGGTCTTCTCGGCAGCCGCTGCAGCATTCTTACTGGCGTTCTGGGAGCCTGACCGATTCACGTTGGATAAGCTTCTAAATCGATTACGAAACTGAGCGGGAGATCCGATCACGAACAACACTAACTTCGATAGCGTGAACGCTCCACGTAATAGGCACAGCGAATTCAAGGAGCGAGAGCTCGATCTCCAGGAGAGCCGTTTGCTGTCCATGATGGGACCAGATGCCGTCGCGAAGTCTGCTTGTGGATACACTCCAAGCTCTCGCGAAGGCAAACCCGGACGAGTCGATAGTGGATTGGGTGCACGAAGCGCAACAGCGATTACCTGAGATAGCAAGAACACTATATCCAGACTTGAGGGAAGATGATATTCAGGTGCCGTCAACTTGGTTGTAGTAGATGAGTTTGTGATACGCCCGCTCTGTCCAATTCCGCGGGGCTTGATAGTTCTCGCCGGGAAAGACGCTCACGGTGAGCAGTTTAGTTTGTTGATCCTAGAGATGCCGAAGATCTCTGAGAGCTGTACGGGCAGCGTGATATCCAGACATTCCGTGGACTCCACCGCCTGGTGGCGTCGATGCTCCGCAAAGATAGAGACCCTGTTTGGGAGTTCGGTACAGCAATGCAGTTGGCCTAAAAAGCAGCTGGCCAATATTCATCGCGCCACCTAAAATATCACCGCCCACCAGGTTTGGATTCCATCGTTCGAGGCTTGCAGGTGATGAGACAGATTTCGACAGAATGCAGTCTCGAAATTCTGGAGCAAATCGGGTGATTTGTCGTTCGATCAATTTCGTGACATCTTTTGTGCTCCCGTTTGGTACGTGACAATAGGCCCAAGCAGTGTGACGACCGCTAGGAGCCCTGCTGGAATCAAAAAGCGAAGGCTGACCCAAAAGGACAAATGGCGTATCAGACGAGAACGTGCGTTCGGAGGCAACGATCTCTTCGAAGGTTCCTCCAAGGTGAACGGTTGCGGCCCGTGAGCATTCTCGAGCTCTCCAAGGAATAGGAGCGTTGAGAGCGTAGTCGATCTTGAAAGCGCCGGCGCCATATTGAAATCGCTCTAGTCGCTTCTGGAATCTGGCCGGAAGACTAGAGCCAGCAATCCGAACCAGTTGGCGCGGAGTTAGGTCCGCAAGTACGAGGTCAGTCTCTGGAAGGCTAGTGACTTCATATTCCGTTTCGATATCGCCACCTAGGCTTTGGAGATGGCGAGCGAGGATGTCAGACAGGGTTTGGGCTCCCCCCCGCAGAATAGGCCATCCACGCGCGTGCCCGGCAGCCATAAGGACAAGAGCGACCGCGGCCGATGTTGGTTGTTCTAGCGGGAGGATCGAGTGAGTGCTCATGCTTGCAAAGAATGCCCGGGCTCGCTTACCGCGGAAGAAGAACTTCGCAAGACGCATTCCGGACAGCAGTGCCAGAGGCCCGAAGCGGGCAAGGAGTAACGGATGCCGGGGAAAATGCCACATCGGACTCAGAACTTCTTCAATCAGCTGGTCGAATTGTCCGGTCAGAGGTCTTAGCAGAGAACGGTATGTCCGACGGTCGCATGAATCGAGCGTTGCGACGGTTTCCTCAATCGAGTGTTCGAGCAGGACGGCTGTGCCATCGTCAAGAGGATGTGCGCATTGAGCGGGAGGGATTATCCAAGGGATCGAAACAGGCAACGACCGAAAGAAAGGACTCGCAAATCCCATCGGATAGGCGGATGAACCCAAGTCTTGACGAAATCCAGGCAGCGTAGTCTCGGCTGTCGAGCATGCTCCGCCGATGCGGCTGTTCCGCTCCAAGACCTTTATATCGATCCCTGCGGCGGCGAGAACAATAGCAGCGGAGAGTCCATTAGGTCCCGAGCCTATGATTGTCGCTGCAGTCATGGGATGACGGTATCATAATGGTATGGACGAACCCGCTTCTTGGAAACGCGCCAGATCGGTAACGGGAAGTCGGCTAGTAGGAAGTGATCTCCGTGCTGGGCATCGATCCTAAACGGATTACGGCACTCGGAAGCGATCCGTTACGTGGCGATACGATTGGGATTGATGGAGTGAACCCCTATTTAGATTTGCCGCTAGACGAAAGAATTCATGAAAAATCTGGTTTTTTA
The DNA here is from genome assembly GCA_963786205.1 of uncultured Acidobacteriota bacterium. Taxonomy (GTDB): domain Bacteria; phylum Acidobacteriota; class Terriglobia; order Acidiferrales; family UBA7541; genus Palsa-295. Next base: position 1,399,008 of record CAWAYG010000002.1, on the reverse strand, counting down.
CTGTTCCAGAACCCTATGTAATTGCGGTCTCGGGGGTTACACTTCGAGCGAGAAGCAGGTTCCCTGAAATTATTGAAAACATTGAAAACCAAAAGCAAAGAATGGAGCGGTTGGAGTGACGGAACGCGTTTGCAAAGCAAGAGCTCTCTCGCCAAGTAAGCGCGGAACGTCCTGCCGTTTGCAATTTGAGTCTAAAGAGCACGAGCGAGCGCGGCCAAGCTTAAGGTGAACTGCTCGTTTTGGTTCGGAGCAACGTTGGAGCAATCTAAGTATGCCCGAAGGTGATAAGCGCAACCAAAGCGACGACTTAGATTGAAATTACCCTAGCTTTGCAAGCAGGGGGTCACCGGTTCGATCCCGGTCACGTCCACCAACCATCTGCCTGCAAATTCAATCAGTTACTAATTTGGCCTTTGCCCAAGTTCGGCAAAATTGGGAACATTTGGGAACAATTGATTCTCAAGCTGATTGACGGCCTGCCGTTGCGAGGTCGCGCTGGCATGCGTATACACTTCGAGCGTGGTGGTCATGTGCGAGTGGCCGAGTTGAGCTTGCGCCACGCGCAGTGGTGTCCCTTGCTCGTGAAGAAGTGTTCCGTGCGTATGCCTGAGGGTATGCCAGTTGATCGGCGCAAGTTCGGCGCGTGCACATGCAGGATGCAATTGCCGCTTACGCAGATTGTTTGAAGCGAGTGGTGTTCCCCGACAGGTGGAGAATACCAGTGCCTCGGCTGACGTGTCACTCGAACGCGAACGACGCGCTAGCAATGCCTGAACGACAACCGGTGGTAACGGAAGTTCTCGGCGGCTGGCTTTGGTTTTGGGAGTGCCAAAATGCCCGTGATAGCACGTCTCCTCGACACGCAAAGCGCCAGTCGTCAAGCCAATCCGACCCCATCGAAGCGCGAGAATCTCACCGATGCGTAACCCCGTCATTGCCGCTAGCAAGACGATCGTGCGCACTGGTTCCTCTGACGCCGCGATCAAACGTCTCACCTCTTCCATAGTGAGAAAGCGATGTGGTCGTTTGAGCGTGCGTTCCGGCATTCTTACGCCATGCACAGGATTGTCCGAGAGATAGTTCCAACTCACCGCCGTACCCATCACCTTGCTCAACAACGTTCTGAGATGATTTTGCGGGCCGAGGCGAGCTTCTTATCGGCGCTCGCGAGGAAGCGATCAATTTGCACCCAGTCAACGGTGTGCGGTTTGAGCTTTTTCATGTGGACCTATGAGCGAAACGCGCTTATTGTGCCAGACGTTTTCTAGGAAAGCATCTTTCCGAGTGCGGCGCGTGCCAAATTCCTTCCGCGTCAAAACCGTGTAACTGATTTCGCGCCCGAGTTGCCGCTCGAGTTTCCGCACGGCTTCCGCCACGGCTTCGCCAGGAGGGGTGCCGATCACGAGCACATCTATGTCGCTGGCAGCATCCTGCTGGTTACGTGCGAATGACCCATACAGATAAGCTTCCTCAATTCCTTCAATTTTTTTAAGGGATTGTGCAATCAGGGGTGCCGCCCCGATGGTTTTTGAGACGATGCTACGCACCTCACCAAACAGAGGATATTCACGGTTGAGCTGAAAATACTTCTGGCGGCCACTCACTTCCGACTGAAACAATCCTTCTCGCTCCAAATGCCGCAGCTCTCTCGATAGGTTGGAAGGATCGATGCTTAGCCGCTCCGCCAAGTCCCGCAGATGGACCCGGGCTGTGGGGTTCGTAAAGTAATAGGCCAGGAGACGCTGGCGCGCTTTGGAACGCAGGTCGAGCATATGGTTCTACTCTACCACAAATGTGGTAATAATTGACAACAACAACGAAACGGTCCTAATATGCAGGAAGTGTCTGGTCAACCCGATGCGGACATCTCGGTCAATTCGGGAGAGACACATGTCCATCTGGAAGTACAAGCTGGCGGGTCTCCACTAATTCGTTTAATGTATCTTCCAAGGCTTTTTGGATTTGGTTACCGGCTCTCTCGAACCCGAAGATTCTCGCAACGTACAAGAGAAGGCTATCGCGTTCGATACTCAAGCTGCCACGCACGAGATTTTTCATTGCCAGCGCAGTTTCTTCGGACGGGATTTCCTCTATCGAGCGTCGTGACTCATTCTCGCTTGGGCTTGGCTGTCTGTCGGCGAGCTGGAATGTGGGGACAGATGGCCAGAGAAACGAGCCTTGAATCTTCAGAAGTCCCTCACGGCTGAGGGATCGCCATGTGGATTCGATGGCGTGCATCATTCGCTCCCCGACACGGTCGAGCTCCCAAGCCTTCGCCAGTCTCGTCGCTGCAACATTTTTGTGAACCGGGCCCTCCAAATCCACTATCAGTGACAGCATCCTTTTGAGTACGGGCAGCAATGCCTGAACGACAATCGGTGGTAACGGAAGTTCTCGACGGCTTGCTTTGGTTTTAGGCGTGCCAAAATGCCCGTGATAGCAAGTCTCTTCAACACGCAAAGCGCCAGTCGTCAAGTTAATCCGACCCCATCGAAGCGCGAGAATCTCACCGATGCGTAACCCCGTCATTGTCGCTAGCCTGGGAGTGCTTTGGACGGGCCGAGAGGGGGACGACAGCTTGACTCGTAACGCCAACTATCAAGTGGACGGCACATCTCGGTACCGGATCATCCACGTTGAATAAGCTCGAACAGGTTCGGCCGGATCAAGGCGATTGGCCACAAGTGAAGAAGAAAACTTCGAGGAGGCAACCGCTACGGATCATTCAGATTGACACGTAGGCAGGCGAATAGCAATTCCTTTCCGCTTGGATGCTACGCCCGAGCAGATTTGCCCTTCTGTGTGCGGAACCTTGGTATGCCCTCGAATTCGCCTATCTCCTCAACAACGTACACACTTTCTTCGTCGCACGCCTTACATCGAAGCGTGAACGCATATGACCTTTCCTGTTTACCATCGCTTACCTCGCCGTGCCTTAGTTCTTCATACAGGACGGCGGCCCTTATTGGAACGGGAATTCGTTCTTTGCAACGAAAGCACAAGACGCCCAAGTAGCGGCTACGCGGTTTTTCCTGAATCATAAATCCTCGTTAGATCTGAGGTGTAACTGGGGAATGCAGAGCATAGCTCCGCTTCGAAATGCAGTCCAGTCGTCGAGCGGCCCTGGATGGGCGCACCATTAATATCGCCCAATCGCCTAACCAAAAGCTTACGCCGAGCGCTTCTTCAGGAGCCTAAGAGCCGGGAAATCATTGGTCAGAATATTATCGAGTTGCAGATCTTGGACCTAACCCTGCGCTACTTTCGGTCCGCGTGACAACGGCTGAGGACGCGTTTAATGTGTGCGCCGCAAAAGTGGCGAGAATGCCTCATGACGAGCTACGGGATATAAACACCGCATTATCTGCATTCCGTGGATTGAAACGAGCGCAGCATTGGACCGTCGTTCGCCATTCTTGGGGGCATGCTTCGACGCCCCTCTTGCCGCTGATTGCGCGACGGGAAGCGGCGCGCGTTGGCCATCACTGTTTTCGCATTCCTTAGTCAGAGGTATACCACACGCGCATGCACTGAGAATCCTCGAATTAACAGCTCCTCAATTCAGATCTTCCACACCTGGTCGCAGGAACTAACTGTTCTAAACACAATGAGTTACACCACTCCTATACGGTTGTTAGGATTCGCGTGACCGGTTTGGAATCAAGAACTGTTAATCAAGCTGAAACAATGTGTTCTTCTGATTGAGTTATTTGAAAGGCTAATGTTGGGAAGACGTCAACACAGCCCCAATGGAGCGATTCCGTGGTCGATCACCGACTCCCAACAACTCACAAACCCGCGGAATCCACTGGAATCGCGGAAGCAAACAGCGATCCCAGCCGAGCGCCTATGCAAACCGGCGACGGCTCACGCGACCTATGTCTCTGCGTGCTTTCTTTGATAGCACCTCACGCGCAAAGGAATCCAGCGGCTCCTGCCGTCGTCTGTGGACAGCACTCAATCGCGTACGCGGAGTTCGAGGCCCGATCAACCGCTCTGGCTCGTTATTTGCGTAGTATGGGCGCGACTCGTGGCTCGATCGTCGGTCTTTTGACGGGCCGATCCATTGCGCATGCGGTCGGCGCAGCAGGAATCATGAAAGCCGGCGCTGCGTATCTTTCGCTTCAACCTGGCGATCCTGCAAGACGGGTAGATTTTCAGCTTGATGATACCGGGGCCGAATTAGTAGTGACGGCAGAAAGCTGGGCAGGCTCGATAGGCGACGCTTCGAGCAGGATTGTATCCCTGGCGCCGGATGGGTCGCTGATCGAGACAGGACAAAAGCACCCGGAGTTCGTCGCCGACGTTAAAGTCGACGACTTAGCCTACGTAATCTACACGTCCGGTTCTACGGGAAAGCCTAAGAGTGTGGAAATTACGCACCGCAACCTCCTTAATCTGGTTCAGTGGCACTGTCGTGAGTTTGCTGTGACCGCGGCCGATCGCGCGAGCCAAATTTCGAGCGTTGGAGTTGACGCCGCTGTGTGGGAGCTCTGGCCCTATCTGGTGGCCGGAGCTAGTGTCCAAGTCGCAGAAGATCCAGTCGTGAAGGACCCTGAGGCGCTCAGAGATTGGCTAGTCGCGGAGAAGATCACGATCAGTTTCGTACCGACGCCGATGGCGGAGCGATTAATGGAGTTGCGGTGGCCGTCGAACGCGTCGTTGAGGGTTCTGCTGACTGGAGGAGATATTCTCCACAGTTATCCATCGCCCGAACTTCCTTTTGAAGTTGTAAACAATTATGGACCGACGGAATGCACCGTCGTTGCGACTTCAGCCGCCGTGGCGACACATGGTTCCAGGCCGCCGCTGCCTCCCATCGGCAGGCCGATCGCGAATACCCAACTCCATATACTCGACGAAGAAATGAGGCCAGTGGCGACCGGCGAAGCTGGAGAAATATGGATAAGCGGCGCCGGCGTGGGTCGAGGCTATCGGAACCGGAGCGGGCTCACTTCCGAGCGGTTTGGAACCAATCCCTTTAGTTCCAAAGACGGGAACCGCATTTATCGCACGGGCGACCGTGGGCGAGTATTGGCGGATGGGCAAATTTCTTTTCTGGGCCGCGTGGACAATCAAATCAAGATTAGGGGATTCCGTATCGAGCCAGGTGAGATCGAGGCCGCCTTAAACGAACACCCGACTGTCCAGCAAAGCGCTGTCACCTGCCTGGAAACGGTGTCGGGTGAAAAGCGGCTCGTCGCACACGTCGTTGTTCAGGCCGCTTCAGCAATCAGTTCCAGCGAATTGCAGAAGTTCGTGGGCGAGCGGCTCCCGGAGCACATGATTCCTTCGGCGTTCGTGCGGCTGGCGCGAATGCCACTTTTGCAAAGCGGAAAAATCGACCGCGGTGGGCTTGAGTCGCCTGGTCCTCACAATGCTCTGCCGGAATGCTCGCAAAGGGCTGCGCGCACGGTCACAGAACGGCGCTTGCAGGAGATCGTCTCCCTGGTGCTGAAGGTGGATCGTGTCGGGATTGAAGACAATTTCTTCATGCTCGGGGGCCATTCCTTGTTGGCAGCTCAGTTGATGGCACGCGTGCGCGACGCATTTGGAGTAGAAATTGGTTTGCGCTTCCTCTTTGAATTTCCCACCATCTCCCCAGTCGCGAAAGAAATTGAGCGCATCTTGTGCCTAAGAGTTCAAGCGATGACAGACGAAGAAGCGCAATGTTTTCTGGATAATGATTTGTCCGAGGCTCGGGAAGGCGCGTAATTGATAGCGCATCCCAGGGCGAGAACGGCGCAAAAGGCTCCCACGTACGGGAGCATGACGCAGTTACTCGATCCGGAAATACTGGCAAACCCCTATCCGATGTATCGAGAGTTGCGCGAGAAAGACCCGGTGCATTGGGATCCATACCTGCACGCCTGGGTCGTCACGCGATACGAAGATGTTGTCAGGGTCCTGCGTGATTGTTCCGCGGCGCGCGTACCCAGTCCCGAATCGCTCAGCTCGATGGGATTAGAAAATCTCTCTCCCATTGCAAAGGTGATGGTGCAGCAGATGCTGTTCATGGATCCGCCGGCACACACGCGGGTACGCGGGCTAGCATCCCTGGCATTCGCTCCACACAGGGTGGCAGCGCTGCGCGAGCACGTTCGCGACGTCGTACGCAATCTGTTGGACGCTGCCGCACCGAAAGGACGCATGGATATCATCAGCGACCTCGCCGAACCCATGCCGTACACGATCACGGCGGAATTGATTGGTGTGCCAGTCCAAGATGCGCCGCAGTTGAAGGAGTGGTCGCAGGACTTTGCGCGGTTGCTGGGAAATTTTCAGCACGACGCCGAAGAAGCACGGACGATTGGCAGAAGTGTGGAAGAAATGACGAAGTATTTTCGCGCGGCGATTGGCGCAACCAGAAAACGACCTCGCGAGGGATTGATCCATTCATTCATCACGGCGTCGCTGGACGGCGACCGCTTTACGGACGATGAGATTGTGGCCAACGCAATCGTGACGATGGTGGGCGGACAAGAAACGACGACAAATCTGATCGGTAACGGAGTCCTCACGCTTTTGCGGCACCCTGCGGACTACGAGCGGCTTCGGTGCGATCCTTCGCTGATCCCCGGAGCAGTGGAGGAAATGCTCCGATACGAGCCTCCGAGCCAGCACACCGCCAGACTGGCGCCAGACGACGTTCAATTGGGGGGGAAACTGATTCGCAAACGCCAAGCGGTGATCGTGCTTCTCGCGTCGGCAAATCGGGATCCGGATCGCTTTCCGCAACCGGATCGCTTCGACATCGCGAGGATCGATAATCGTCATCTCTCGTTTGGCTGGGCGGCCCATTTTTGTTTTGGGGCGACGCTGGCACGCATCGAGGCGCAAGTGGCATTCGAAGAATTGCTCGGGCATTGCTCTAATTGGTCGCTCGAATCCTCAGCCTTGACTTGGAGAGAGAACCTCGGCCTTAGAGGCCTAACATCGTTGCCGATTCGATTTGGAAGTTAATGAGTTGCGGCAACTGCCCGAGACTGACATTTGAGGAACTCACGCGCCGGATTCGAGAGCCGGGAGCTTAGCCAATGCGCTTATCAACTCCAAAACAGAGGCTGCTCGATGGTTATCGGGAGGGACGGAATGATTTGGGCCTGGCGGAGCTGCAGGCGATCCCCAAACGTTCGCCGAATGCAGCTGTCCCGCTGAGCCTCGCTCAAGAACAGATTTGGCTGCGCTCACTGCGAGCGGTAGAAAACCCATCTCTCTACAGCGAGACGATCACAATTCATCGAAATGGGCCGGTTGACGTGGCGACCCTGGAGCGGTCCTTCACGGAGATTCTGCGGCGCCACGAAGCTTGGCGAACTTCTTTTAACGATAAGTACGGGGTTCCAATGCAAACCGTGCATCCCGCCCCGAGTACTTTTGAGATACCGGTTCTGGATCTTCAGGGCATTCCGGCGCGAAGCCGCGAGGCGTGCGCGACTCGCATGATTTCCGAACAGGTTCAGGCGCCCTTCGATCTGCGAGGCGGTCCGCTGCTGAAGGCGACGCTGATAAGAATGGATGCACAAAACTTCCGTATTGCGGTTATTGCTCATCAAACCATTGTGGACGGTCTTTCCGCTTATCAGATTTTTCCTGCAGAGCTCTCTGCTTTATACGATGCGTTTCTGGCGGGCGAGCCGTCGCCGTTTTCCGAGTTGCCGATCCAATTCGGAGATTTCAGCATCTGGCAACGCACCTGGCTGAGCGGTGACCGGCGAACGCAGCAGCTGGAATACTGGCGCAAGCGGCTCGCAGCGCCTTTGCCCGAACAGCGATGGCCGAAACGGACCTCGAGACAGATGCCGGAGACGTCTGCGGGTGAGGTCCTTCCATTCGCAGTGCCACATGAGGTCTTCGAGTCCGTACGGCGTTTGGCTCGAAGTGAAGGAATGACTCTATTCATCGTTCTGCTCGCAAGCTTCGCCACGCTGCTGCATCGCTATACGCGACAAGAGGATCTCATCGTCGGGACCCATTCGGCAGCGGGCCGCAAGCGGCCAGAATGCGAGAAACTGCTCGGTTATTTCCTGAATCCAGTCGCGCTTCGACTCAAATTGCCCCAAGAAATTACGTTTCGCGAGTTACTGTTGCAAGCGCGTCAGGTTGTTTCCGAAGCGATCTCAAACGATGACATGCCTTTCGAGTCGCTCGAGGAAGAGCTCGGGCTACGGCAGGATTCCGGCTCCCTTTTGCGAGTTGCCATCTCCTTGCAGCCGAAGAGCGCGGCACTCGGAAATAACTGGCAGGTCACTACCATGGATGCGGGCCGGACCGGCACCAGGTGGGATTTCTACCTGGCGGTCATCCAGCGCGATGATGAGTTCGAAGGTAGAGTGGAATACAACCGATCAATATTCGACAAGAAAGCCATTGTCGCCACGATCGAAGAGCTATTTTGGGTTGTACATGAGATGTCGCGCAATCCGGGGGCGCTTATTCGAGACCTATGCCAGTAGCCGGCGCGGAAATAAGGAAACGCAAGAGCGCGAAGTAAGATCGGGTGCAATCACGCAACGCGAGAAACGCGCCGGTATTGAAATCTTCCAAGATCATGAGTCAACCCAGCTCAGCACACGTGGAACGATTCCTTCGAAAGGAACCCTCCGGGGCGTCGCAGAGTTTTCCTGCTCCCCGTTGGTATCCGCAGCAGCAAGAGTGGATTCTCGAGCCGGAAGCCTCGGACTCTGTTGCCTACAACTATCCGGTTCTGCTACAAGTTCGCGGACCGCTCGATTCACGGGCGCTGGAACTCGCCTTAGGCGAGATCGTGCGAAGGCATGAAGTGTTTCGAGCCATCTTCCAGATAGAAGACGGCGAGCAAATTCGGATCGTCGTGCCCCCGAAAGATTTTACGATTCGACTGTTCGATTTGAGCGAGCTGCCGCCGGCCGCGCGGCACTCACGGTCTTTCAATCTGGTGATGGAGGATGCCAGCCGGCCGTTTGATCTGAGGTCTGATCTGCTACTGCGAGCAACTCTAGTGCGGCTAGCGCCAGAGGATCACATGCTCCTGCTAACGACTCATCATATTGTTTGCGACGACTGGTCGGTGGGCATTCTGGTCAACGAATTATTTAGTCTGTATGACGCGTATTCGCTGAATGAAACTCCGGCGCTGCCGCCCCTGCGTAGCTCTTACCAAGAGTTCGCACGGCAACTTGCGGCGAGGATGCGGAATCGGGAATTTGAAGTGCGAATCTCCTTCTGGAAAGAACAACTTGGGGGCGGCCGGAATTTTCATCATCTGAAGACCGATCGCCTGCGAACAACTCGCCGAATTTGCCGCGCAGCTTATGAGAAGTCATCCTTTTCACGTGAGGTGGCGCAGAGCATCCAGCGGCTCAGCCAACGGGAGAGGGTCAGCCCGTTCATGGTTCTAGCGGCCGCATTCCAATGTGTGCTGGCCCGAATCTCCGAGCAAGACGACGTGGGAATCGCAGTCTGTGTAGCGAATCGCAATTCCACCGAGACAGAACTCTTGATCGGCCCCTTCAGCAACCGCATCATTTTGCGCACGAATCTGGCCGGGAATCCCACTTTTCGGGAACTCCTGACTCGCGTTCGCGATACCGCGCTGGAGGCGTATGCGAATCAAGACATTCCTTTCGGGGAAGTGGTGGAGCGAGTGGTTACGGTTGCGGAATCCCATCGCAATCCTCTATTTCAGGTGCTGATGATCCTGCAAGAGCGTGGACACACTGTTGTCCAGTCTCGCGGCTTGGAGGTGCAGGATGTCCCTTTCGACGCTACCAGCACACGCTATGACCTGAACGTCTGGCTGAAATTTGACGAGTCTCGCGGGCTGGATGTCAGCCTTCAATACAACGCGAGCTTGTTCGAAGCTGCCACGATCCGGCGGATTCTGGAGATGTATCGCGATGTTCTGGCACAGATGGAAAACAATCCGGAAGAACACATCCGCGACTTTCCGGATCAGCGGCAATCCGTCGCCGGCATCAGCACTGTGGCGGAACTTCCCAATCTTACCGTGGTCCCACCGCGTGATGAAATCGAGAAGCAATTGCTGAAAATGTGGCAGCAAAATCTAGGAACGCCCTATGACGGGATTGGAATTCGGCAGGACTATTTCGATCTTGGGGGAAACTCTTTGAAGGCCATGCAACTCTTTGAAGCGATCGACAACCAGTTCCACATGAAGCTTCCAGTGTCTACGCTCCTGGAAGCGCGCACCATCGAAGCGCAAGCAAAAATCATTCGAGGAGGCACCGCACTGCGTAACAGATCGCCCCTTGTGCTCGTTCAACCGGCCGGATCCGGTCCACCGCTTTTTTGCATCCACACGCACACGGGCAACGTGCTTTTCTGCAGAGATTTTCCGAAATATGCGGGTCCGGATCAACCCGTTTATGGGCTGCAATCCCGTGCTGCCCGCGGGGATCGCCCGCATTTTTCCGTTCACGAGATGGCGAGCGCATACCTCCAGGAGCTCAAGAGCGTGCAGGTCGAGGGACCCTATCATCTTTTTGGATATTCGTTCGGCGGGTTGGTAGCGTTTGAAATTGCACAACAATTGATCGCGCAAGGCAATTGCGTTGGCTTCCTGGGAATGTTCAACACGCCCGCGCCAGGATCGTTACGAGGATGGCCCCTGGGGCAATCCTCTTACCTGAAAAAGCGAATCAGGAACGAACTGCAAAAACTGGGGGTGCTCGGCACGAAGGAAAGATCACTGCACCTGTTCCAAAATGCGTGGAATTTCAGCCGGATGGTCACGCGGAGTGTGCGAGCGGACGCGTGGCGATTGTCGGCGCGGGTACTTAAACGGAAAACGGCGGAGCAACTGGGGGCGCAGATGCTGGACGTGGATCACATCAATATCGCCGCCGCAAAGAATTATCGGCCGTCCGGTGTTTTCCCAGGCCGCATCATATTTTTTCTCACCGCGGAAGTACCCTACCTGTACTCGGTTTCACCAGAAGCCGGATGGAATCCGTTGGCATGCGACGGAATTGAGCTCGTGAACGTCTCCGAAAGCGATACGGATCCGATAGAGGCGCGATTTGCGAAGACGGTCGGCGACCGACTGAGGCTGTGCATCAATGCGGAACTGTCAGGCCGCTAGGGATTGGGCGCCGAGACACGACCCCCACGGCGCCGCCGGCACGCAAATGTTCATGGATGCGTCACTCGCCCGTAATGAGCGTCCGACATATTGATTCGCCGCGCGGCGCGGGCCCGCAGGAACTCAGTCAGGTGGCCTGCCGCCTCGGGTTCCCCATGCGAGACGGAATTTCCTAATGCGACGTGACTGCCTGAGTTTGATTTTCGCGAGCGAAACACAGGAGCCGGTACGGTCGCGGATTTTCTACGCGTTTCAGGTTTTCGCCGCGATTTACGACTACCGGGTCGTCGAAGCGGATTCGAGCGTGGACGCGTTGTGTTGCGTGTACGGCGATTGCGGCATGCGGCAGCGTGGCAGCCGAATCTTTCAAATTCCCGCGCGCTACCGTACCGGGAAACCCGGGCGGCTTTCGGCAAAAAACCTGAAGCATCGTTACGGCGGCGAAGACGTCTATCTGTTCCACGACGTGGACGAAGCCACCGGGAATCCCGACTGGCTGGGGGAGCTCTTCGAGTGGCTTTCGTCGAGCCATGAGATGCGGGCGACTGACCGAGATTCCGCCGGCCGCATTCCTTACTCTGAATCAATTTTCAGCCAACAGAAACTGTCTCCGAGAAAACCGCACGCCCATTTGCTGATGGCTTGGATGCAGAATTCAATTTACAACGGGAACTCGACGGAGGCACTCCCGAGGGCGCCATCGCCCGTCCCCGGTATCGATCATCTCGTAGTCTGTTCGCACGATATCGACTTCTATTACGTGAATACGAGTTCGACGGTGACGAGATTGCTTAAGAACCTGGCTATTTCCTATCGCCCGTATCGAAGCTGGTCGTATTTTGCTTCGAATGCGAGGCTGCTGCTCGATTTGGTCACGGGCAGAAAGGTGGGTCATTATCTGCCATCGCTACTTGGGGCGAGCCAAAAGTATGGGTTTCAGTCCACCTTGTTCGTAGTTTCGCGGCACGGCAACCGTCGGGACCCGAATTACCGTGTGAAAGATTTGGCGGCGGAACTTGAAAATGCCTCGCGCCGCGGGTTTGCGGTTGATGTACACGGCTCCTATTCGAGCATCGTTGAAGCGACCACGCTGGCGACAGAGGTCGTCGCGCTACAGAAAGCGATGGGAAGGAAGCCGCGCGGAAACAGGCAGCATTGGCTTCGCTTCGATCGCCATGAAAGACTTTTTGAGTCCGTCGAAAGCGCGGGCTTGGCATTCGATTCAACGCTTGGATTTTCGGAAGTCGCAGGTTTTCGAAACGGAGCAAGTTTCGCGTTTCCTCCTTACGATTTCAAAAGGGAGAGACCGCACAACTTTCTGGAAATCCCGCTCGCGCTTATGGATGGGAACATCGAGGCTGCGTCCAGAGTGTCTGGCGAACGCCCCCAAGAAATCGCCAATGAAGTGCTGCGCGAGAGCCGCAGATATGGGTGGGGAGGCATTTCAACCTTGTGGCACAACCCCATTGAGCCCATTTCCGTTCCGAACGAGATCAACAAGGTCTTCTGGGAATGCGTGAAGGCACAGAATCAATTTCGAGAGAAGTGGATGAGCGCGGATCAATTCATGTTCCATTGCCTGAGCCGATATCAAAACGCCGGTCTGCTCAAGAGCGTGTGCCTGGATGCTTAATTTACGCCTAGCAAGGGGGCCGTTGAAGAACGCGGAGAATGATGCAATTCTGCGTGAGTACAATCGGCTTACATCATCGCGCATTCCGATGAATGAGTTCATAAACTGGGTGCAAAAAAGCCCGGCAGGCCCGGCTTGGCATGCGATGCTCGAGACGGACGAAGGACAAATCGTGGGCCATACCTCGTTGTTTCCGCTCGGTACACACTATGATGCACGTCGCCCAATTCCAGCTAAATCCGAGTATTCGTTCCTGCACGAGGATTTTCGAAAGCAGAAGATTCGAGGATTTGAAAATGCCTCGCGGGCAGCGTTCGTCGTGCTTCTGGACCAATTATTCCAGCATTGTCAGCGCGAAGGCTGGGGACCCATCTTTGCCTCGACAAACGAAAAAAATCAGGCATTCACGAGGCGGATAGGTTTGCAACCGGCCGAATTTCAAGCTTGGGAATGCCTTTTTATTCTCCGTCCGGTGAACGCCGCTCGACACACGCCAAATTTAACGCCGCGACAGCGGATGCTGTTGTTCGGCGGCGGTATCTCTCAGCGAACAATGTGGTCCTTGGCGCAGGTGGTATTGCCCGGCGCGAATGGCGTCCGGCAGGTGCCCATGGGAGCAAGCCCGCTGGAGCCGGAACGGAATCGGCTATCGTTCTTCGAGGATCTGGATTCGCTGCAATGGCGGTACATCGAAGGACAATACATACGATTCTCGTTTGCGGCGGCGCCCGGCAATTATCTGATTGCGAAAAAGGGTACGGAGGAACGGTACTTGCGGGTTTGCCAGTGGCGGCTCAGTTCGCCGACGGCACTCCGCTCTCTCATTCTTGCTTTGATCCGCCAAGCCGCAAAGGAAGACGCGCTAGGAGTGCGCTGGGCAGTGTACGATAACGAACCGATGTCTGCGGAAATCGTCAAGCACATGCGAAGAATGGGGTTTTTATGCGCCCGCCGGGTGCGGACAGTGATGGTTCACAAGAAAGATCCGGAATTTCTGCCGCCTGAGGTCTGGAACATGAATGATTCGCTCTTCAGCTTCGATCCCTAGCCCTATCCCTCGGCGTATTCTTTAGGAAGTCCGCAAGAAAGCAAAAGGAAAAATGACTGGCCTATTTTTCGTTCTGAAATCTCAGCGGAGGATTGTCGCGAAGGTTATTCAGGATCGAAAAACGAGATGCCAGAGTAGATACCGTTCTGCGTTCCAATCAGCACGAATTGATTGGGGCCGAGCATGTAGAACGAAGCAGGCCCCGGCTGGCTGGATGCCGTGGGTGTAAATAGGCCTGCTGGCAGCGTGGCGGTTCCGTAACCAAGTGGGAAGTTCGTAATCAGGAATGTTCCGGCGAAGGACACGTTCGGAACATTTCCGAGCTCGGACGGAAGCGAAGTCAAATCTCCCATCGCTGTCGCTGCGCCGGTCTGGCCATTTACGTTCAACGCCGCCTCGAAGTTCGGAATATCTGGAATTGCCGACCCGACCGAGCCTCCGATAAGATTGCCCGAAAGTACGAAGTTCTGGGTTTGGGTAGTGAACGTTCCGGAGAAAGCGTTGTTGGTAATGCCAGTATTTGTCGAGGGGTCCGCGTCAATGATGAACCCTTTGCCGGCGTCATATAGATAAAAAACCGCTGAGTTCATAAAGCCCGTGTTGAAACCTCCAATAACCGTGATGACCCCTCGGCCCGTTGTGGGATCAAAGGAAGCGATGGTTCCGGGCGCCGGGTGATTAGTCAAAATGTTTCCGAGGTCATTTGAGTCGAACGTGACGTTGAAGGTTGTTCCGCTCAAAATCGACATGTCGCCGATGATCACATCTGGCCCAATGTTCTGCGTGCCCGTGGGAGAATCCATTCCGGTCATCTGCAGGACGCTCGGCCCGATCGTATTGACGCTGCTGGCGGTCAGCTGAGCCTGAGCAAGCGCCATCCCGGCTTGAACCGTGCCAAAAGTGTGACCCGGGTCGATCTGAATCAGATCGAGGTGTCCGGCGTTCACCAGGTAGTACGCGTAGAGTGAGGTTGTGTTACCGGCAGTAATTGACAAGGTGCCGCGGCCAGAGGCGTCCGGACCGGTCGCGGTGGATCCGGCCGCAATGGGTGTTGCCGAGTATGTCGGAGTCGCATCACCGGCCTTGCTTTGGTCCACAATTCCGGTAACAGCGCCGCCCTGAGCGATCACCAGCTGACCGTCTTCGACGGTGCGCCCGCCGACAGGGGCGTCGGAATCCACGCCGAAGGCGTACGAGCCGGCCACGCTCGCAGCGGTGAGGGCTGCGGGATCCTGCCGCAACAAAGTGCCGGAGTTAATGAAACCGCTGCCATCTAATTCGAGGATTCGGCCGCGCGTGGCGTCGGCCGAAAGAACGAACTTAAGGACGATGTGGTTGCCGCTATTGGGGAAGGTATAGCTAGAGATCGTTAGTGTACCGCGGACAACGTTGTTGAAAGTGGTATCCGTTGTATAAGTGCCCTCAATGGGGGAGGGAATGCTGGTAACTCCGCCGCCATCATTGAAATCGAGTTCCCCGCCGGTGATATTCCCATTTCCATCAGTCGTAAAACTGCCTGCCATGGCCATCGGCGAGCCGGCGATATCGTACCCGCGGACGAGAAACGCATACTGGCCGTTGAAGAGTCCCGCGCCAGAGACGATCGAGAAATTGAAACTATCGTTGATCGTCGTGTCGGTCACTGACGTCGCGGTGATCGTCGGTGAAGCGCTTGCGCCGGTCGGCTGCGTGGTCGGTGGAACATAATCAGCACTGAAGCTCGCAACCGGCGGAACAGAACTCGGCGTGAGCGTTCCACATGCAGGAGAACAATTCGAACCGCCAGCCGTGAGAGTCCAGGTGACGCCAGCATTCATGCTGTCATTCGTTACAGTGGCATTCACGCTGACCTGCGAACCGCCCACAGCCTGCGTGGTGAACTTGTTGGTGATCGTCACCTCGATCACCGGAGGCGGAGCGACAATCGTAAAGTTGAAAATGAAGACTTTCGTCGGATCCGCAGCAGATGCGACCGTGATCGTCGCCGATTGGTTCGTGGGTACGTTCATGGGCGGAGTATAAACAGCGGTAAGGCTTGGGGAAGGCGCAGGAGTCAACGATCCACAAGCTGGAGAGCAGGTCACGTTGCCAAGCGTGAGCGTCCACTTCAGACCGGCGTTGTGCTTGTCGTTCGATACCGTCGCGGTCAACGTCACGGGTGCCGCACCGGTCTGGATACTCGAAAACGAGTTGGTAACCGTCACTGAGATCGGGCTCGAAAATGGGTTTCCGGCGCAGTCGGACAGCGCTGCAATTAGCGCGACTACGATGGCTAGTTTGCAAAAGCGCCGCATATGACTCTCCATGCGTCGCTCGAGATTTTCCAGGCTTTTAGCTGCAGGAATCCCAAGTCGAGGGCCTGAGGCTATTGAACTCGTGTGAATGGGACGATACAATCGAGCAAATATTCCGCGACTAACCAAACAAAAAACGCTGACCTTACCCACGCCGCGCCCGAATCCGGATTTGCCCGGCGATAGCCGGGCCCCGGTTATTTTGGCACCGGAAGGGCCGGAAGCGTTGGCTGTTCTAGAGGCGGATAATAATGCACTCCCGGCGAATTGGCTGCGACGGTGGTAGCTTTGCCATCCGGCCGGAGCTGATCCTTTAGCCAATCGAATATCTTGCCTCCCGCTGACGCAGGATAGAAAGTGCGAGCATCCGCGTATTGATCAACGATAGATGTAGCAGGCGCTGCAGCTTCGATTCGCCTCTGGCACTCATCAGGAATAGTTGGACTTTCCCGCACATTCTGGATGCGAATTGCTTGAGTCTTCAACGTTGGAAGCCAAACCACCGGATCAAGCGGCGCGACACGCGCCAAGAATTCCGGCTTCAGATAAGTTGCACGCTCAGCTTGCGGAACGATGCTGGATTTGGCCAGCCATTCAGCCCAGTCACCCCACGGCGACAGCAATTCCAGTGCCTTAATCCGCGAGTCGGCAGCTGCCGCAAGAATCGCGATGGCACCTCCCGACCCAACGCCGAACATCCCCACATGATCCATTTCAATATCGGAGCGCGTGGCCAGGTAATCGAGAATCATCTGCACATCGTGAGTGGAAGTTGCCAGTGATTCCTGCAATTCGCTGATAAACCATTCCTTCGCGGGCCGATCATGAATCCGATGCCCGGTAAGCTCGGATACGAATCCGACCGCGGCATAGCCGTTGCTGGTGACCGTCTCGCACCAACGGTCATTTTTGAATCGGTCGGTATCTTGGGGAAAGCTGTAGAGATATAAGATGGCCGGCGGCTTAGCCACGCCCCTGGGACGAACGACAAAGACATCCAAGGGATCACCTGGACGCCACAGCATCTGATAGCGCTCGCGTATGAAAGAAGTTCCGGGGACGTCGTCTGTCTCGCCAAGGATGGGGTGTAGCGCGTGCAGATCAGTGCCTTTGAGCGTTATCGAAGTCCAATCTTCGTTAAAATCCACGAGCGGGACTCCTGGCGCCACCGGCGCTTTATCCGCGGAGACTGAAGCCGGCGCGGAGGACGGCGCCTGCTGCGCGAACAGGCAACGTGAGCCCACACAAATCAAGAGAAAACAAAATAAAAGTGACCGGCCAGCGAGATACTTTGTCTGCAACATTTCCATCGTTGTCCCCGTTTGAGAATGAATTAGGTTGAGGTCGCGCGCGCCAACACGAAGAGGCGGACGCCCGAATGGGCACCCGCCTCGTTCGCTCAGAATCGTGTTGGCATCGGTTACTGGAGATATTCGACCAACTCCGTGCCGGTGGCGTTGAAGTAGTCGAAGTCGGACTCGTCGGTAAATACCGCACCCAGGACATCACCGCCACTTTCCGCCCCATGGTTTCCGTTCGCTGCGCTGATGCCTTGATTGGGCAGAACGTAGTGAGACTTGAACACAGGAAGGTTGTCAACCGTGGACGAACAAGCCGCATTTGCGCAATACGTGGTCGGAACGAAATCAAATACGGTCTTTTGGGCCGAGTCTTGAGCCGACTGGATGAAGGCTTGGACACTCGGGCCCGTTGTTGGTGCTGTGTAGGTGTTGTAGATGGTGGCACGCAGGACATTCCAATTCCGGTAGTTGCCCTGCTGAATGTTTGTGAGCGGCGTAGCTTGGCAGACCAAGCCGGGGCTCACGTTGGCGGTACCCGTGCATGTTGGGAAAGCGCCGGTGTACGTTGCCAGGCTCAACGGGTCAACACCGTCCAATTTCAAGTACCGGAGGTTTGCTTTGCCGCCGAAATTGGCGAAGCTCCAGAAAGCGTAGCCGATCGCGTTGAGGTTATTGGCGGAGTTAACCGCATTCACCTCTTCGCCCGACCCGATTGTGCGGGCCCGGAAAGAACCATCCGGCCCCGGAAGATACAGCGGGTTGGTGCAAGGCCCAGAGGTCACCGGGGTGGCGAACGTCGCAGGATTGGGCGAGGCCGTGAAAGTCGTGCAATTCGGGTTCGTCCCGAAACGCACGTTCCATTCCTGCGAAAGGTCCACGCCCTTGGCGCGGACGATTTGCCACTCAAAGGTGTTCATGGTTCCCGAGGTTGGTTCACGCAACATCACGTGGAGAGGTTTCCCAGTCACACCCTTTGTTCCAGTGACGTCGGTGGTCAGCCCCAGAAAACCAGCATAGATGGTCGCGAGGACATGGGAATTGATGTTCGCTGGGAGCAAGCTTCCAAAACCGCCGGTGCCCGTGTCGCTCATGTTGACAACATGCATCATCGCTTGTGCACCCACTTGCAACGTCGTGAACGCCGGAATCGGATATTGGGATATCGGGTCATCGCCGTTGATGTTGTACTGGACCACTTGGGCGGAGTTCTGCAGGCCAGTCGCCGTGTTGATGCTGTATGCGCTCTGGACGGCCGTGCCCACCGGAAAGGGCCCGTATCCCAAGCACTGCGCGTTTGCGTCGGCGGGGCTGCACTGCGCGCGGATATTGAAGTACTGGGCGTCTTCTGGTCGAATATCCGTAAATGCGACGTTGAACTGTTGTCCGTTCAGGCTCTGTTGCACGAACGAAGTCATCGTGGCGTTGTCGGAGACGTAGGATATGAGGCCGGCGCCTGCAGCTCCGACTGCGCTGGAACTGAGCTGCAAGATACCGTTGACTTGGCCGCCTGTGATTGGGCTCTGGTGCTGGGAGAAAAACAAACGCTGACCAACGATCGAATCCACGCTCAGGTAGGCGCAGATGATCGTGGTGCTGCCGCTGGTGCCGTTGCCGTTCCACGCGACCCAAATCTTGCCGGGCTCGGCAGGAATGCCGGCTGAACGGTCGTCCAAGCCCGAAGCGACGTTGGTGTTGCCGGTCCAAAAATTCGTGCCGCACGGTGCAGCCACTGACGTGATGGGATCGGCGACGACTGCCGCGACTCCGGCAGCTCCGAATGCTCCCGAAGAGCCGACGGCTACGATCTGCGGAGTAATCTGGCCAAAACAGGTGGACGCGAACAGCAGCGCCCCGGCCAAGGTCAGGGGTGTTGCAAACAGCTTAAAATTCTTCATCGTTCATTCTCCTATAGGAAAATAGACTCTCGTTTTTCGCGCAAACACACTACTGGTTCACAACCGGGTTGCACGGGTCCGTCAACAAGCTGCACAAAAACAGTGGAAGGTGGACTTGCGTGAATCAGCCAGTCCATTCCGGCTCAAGACATCTGTGCGACCGGACGCTGGTTTGAATTCACAGAAAGGGCACTAGGCAGAGACTTCCCGAAGCACAAGGCTGGGAATTACCGATGGGAAGTCCCTTAGCCGCAGCGCAGTATCCATGCGGTGTGTTAAGGCAGAATGACACACGAAGTAAACTCGGATGAAACTCTGGCCAATACGTTGTGAAGGCAGCTTTTTCGAAAAAATGGCGTTTTGCGGCGCAAAGCGGGCTTTTGGCCGGCCCTGGATGCATGAATTTGCGCTTTTAGATTCGCTCGTTTGCTCTCTGCCGTGAGTTTCCGCGCACTCGGGAGCGGGGGTGAGAACCGGGCAAGCAGCGCCACCGCTAGCAGAGCATAGCGAACGTATGGATTCGAGGGTTTGTGGAGAATTAAGCCTGCCAAGGCCTGTTTGCAACCCTTTCGATGCGTAGGCGCTGAGCCTGAGGCACCGACCTCTGGCCGCCAAACCCACGTTTACGTCCTGCGGCGGTCCGCAAAACTCTGCAAAGACCGGGCGTAACTTTGCCCGTGCGGAGTCGAAGCACCTCTTGAATTTTATTGACATGAATTCAACCGCAAACTCATCGTGGCGTAACAGTACCGCTGCAACCATGACGCCCAATTCCGAAAACGGGTGAATCGAGTGAAATTTGTCGGGATCGCGCTTTGGGTTGTGGTGTTGTTTCTTCGTCCAGCATCGAGCATGCACGCTCAGACGGGCGATACCGGCTCGATCGCGGGCACTGTTCAGGACAATTCAGGGGCCGTGGTGCCGGCGGCGACCGTGACCGTGACGAATGGGGCGGGAGTAACGCGGACCGGGACTACGGACGAAAAAGGTGAATTCCTCGTCGGCGACTTAACGCCCGGAACGTACGTCCTTAAGATCGCGGCGAACGGGTTCAAGGACTTTCAGGCCGAATCTCTCGCTGTTGCCCCCGGCCAAATCACGCGCGTCCAAGCGACTCTGCTTCCCGCTGGGGTGAGCACTTCGGTCAACGTCGAAGGCCAAACCACAACCCAGATTGAAACAGAGTCCTCGCAGATTGCCGGAACGCTTACCAAAGAGGAAATTACGACCCTCGGTTTGAACGGCAGGAATTTCACGCAATTGATCGCGCTTGCGCCGGGCGTCAGCAATCAGACCGGCCAGGACGAAGCTCTGGTCGGTGTCCGTGGCAGCGTCAAATACAGCGTTAATGGTGGCCGGGTCGAGTACAACACCTTTGATGTTGACGGTGGAGACGTGCTGAACGCCAGCATCAACGGGAGCAGCAGCTCATTGATTGTCTTTCCCAGCCTGGATGCGATAAGCGAGCTGCAAGTGCTGACATCGAACTACGGGGCCATGTATGGCCGCAGCGCCTCCGGTACGATCCTGGCAACCACGAAATCAGGAACGAACCAATTCCACGGCGACGGATATTTCTTCCTACGCAATAACATATTTAATGATCGCAACTATTTTGATGAGACGAAGCACGCCCCGACCTACGAAAAGTACAGCCCCGGCGGCACGATCGGCGGACCTCTTTACATTCCCGGGCATTACAATGAAAAGAAAGATAAGACTTTCTTCTTCTTTTCCGAGGAGTACCGCCACGATCGCGAGCCCTACGAATTCAACCAGGGCGTTCCCTCCATGGAGGAACGGAACTGCATGAACGCCGCCACACCCAAGGCCACGTGCACGAATCCGTTTCCGGCTGGACAGATTTTCGGAGATTTCAGCGATGTGTGTCCCGCAGCAGCAGACGGCGCCAGTGCACTGTTCTCGCGCGTCCCGGGAACGGCACTGCCTTTCTTTCCCGATTGCCCTGGCACTCCCACGACGACCTTTTCCAATACGTCGTTACTGACATTTCAGGGCAATCTTGTTCCGAAAAATCAGGTCTCGAACACCCTTCTAAACACTAATTTGATACCGGCTCCCAACGCGACGTCAGGCTGCAACTCATCGATAGCGTCCTGTTACGACGTCACCGTCTCCCCGCTCACTACCTGGCGCGAGGAGCTGTTCCGAATTGATCACAATTTCACTCCGAAAGTGAAATTAATGTTCCGCTATATTCATGATTCCTGGAGCACGGTAGTGCCAACGCCGGAGTGGGCGTACGTCCAGAATAGCTTTCCTACGGTCCAGAATAACTTTGTTGGACCCGGCACCAGCGCAGTAGCCCATTTGTCGGACACGATTTCGAGTTCCTTCATCAACGATTTATCAATGAGCTTCACGACTGACCACATCACCCTGACGGACATTCCCGGGCCGGGTGTGCTTGGTGCAGGACCAGGACAATTGCCTACGCCTCTGACCGCCTGCACCTCCACGACCTTTTCCGGCTGCATCGGAACGATCTTCAACAACGGTTTTGGCGGAAAAGTTCCCGGACTGGTGATCGCCGGAACGAATGCCGCATATGGCGGAACCGGTTTTGCGGTGGACTCCGCCTACATGCCATGGAAGCACTCCAATCCAACCTACAGCCCTCGCGACGACGCAACGCTCATTCTCGGCAAGCACACGCTGGAGTTTGGCGCGCTCATGATCATCGCCCAGAGAAATGAAATCAACCCTCCGGTCGGCGCCAATACCGGCGATCTACAGGGTCTCGCTACCTTTACCAACCAGAACAACATCAATACCACTGGAAATGCGTTCGCCGATTTTCTGCAAGGAAGCCTGCGCACCTTTCAGCAGGACAGCGCGCAGAACAAGTACCACAACAGCTACACGATCGTGGAGCCGTACCTGCAAGACGATTTTCACGTCACCTCCCGCCTGACCCTCAACCTGGGATTACGCCTCAGTCTTTTTGGCACGTATCATGAGAAGAATTTGAATTCCTATAACTGGGTGCCGTCGGAATTCAATTCCGCGCTTGCATCGGAAGTTACGGTGAACCCATTCTTCGGGAATTTGACATCCACCTCCTCCAGCACTCCGATCCCGCTCGACGTTAATAATCTGGATCCACACATTTTAAACGGACTGGTTCACTGCGGATTTAACGGGGTCCCCAAGAGTTGCATGAGCGGCCATTTGCTGAATCCGGCGCCGCGCATTGGATTCGCTTGGGACCCCTTCGGTAACGGCAAGACTTCTATTCGCGGCGGCTACGGAATTTTCTTCGAGCACGGCACCGGCAATGAAGCAAACACCGGTTCGCTGGAAGGAAGCCCCGCCAATCAGAACGCGGGTGGCGTGCTGGACATGACCCAGTATTTCCCAACGGGCTGGAATTGCATTGGAGGCGCGGGATTGGGTTGTGCAGCTGCGTCGGGCGCTTATCCGATCAACGTCACGGCCATTCCAACGAAGGCTATCTGGCCGTACGCGCAGCAATGGAGCTTCAGCGTGCAACGACAGTTGCCTTTCGACATGCTCGGCACGATTGCTTACGTAGGAAGTAAAGGAACGCACTTAACAGCAGAGTTGCAGCTTAACCAACTGGTGCCAGTTAATGCTTCGCAGAATCCCTTCCTGCCGGGTCAACCTTTAACTTCCAACATCTGCCAGGGTTTCGGGGCGGGGGTTTTCATGGTCAACGGCCAATCGATAGCCGCCGGGCAACCAGGTTTCGTCAATCTCGAGGCTGCTTGCAACGGTGTATCTGCCGAGCTGCCAAATCCCAACTCGTTACGCCAGCCGCCATCTGCCATCGCCTCCGGGATTGGTCAGATTTATTCGCTGCAGAACATCGCCAACTCCAGCTATAACGCCATGCAGATGACGCTGCGTCACACGAAGGGGCCGCTGACGCTCGGGATGTCCTACACTTACAGCCACTCGATTGATGATTCTTCCGACCGCAGCGATTCAACGCTCGCGAACTCCTATGATTTCGCGCAAAATCGCGCTAGCTCGGGATTCGACGAGAGACATCTTTTGAACGTTGACTACGTCTATGATCTGCCGGTTATTCGATTTCTCGCGTTTTGGAAAAACGGTTGGCAGGATATTGAAAAACAGCCGCCGATGAAAGCGAAGAAATGCGACTGCCCTAAGGACTCACATGGGGAATTTCTTTCCTCTCATCCCGATCTGCTCAAGGGATGGCAAATTTCCGGGGTGACGCTTTACGCATCAGGGACACCGTTCAGCGTAATCAACGCCGGAAGTTCCAGCGGCATATCGTCGCTCGACAACGCCGGGGTAGCAAACGGAACGGGAGCGGGGTCGTACCCCGATCGCGCCTCAAATCCCGGTCCAGCGTATTCTCCACCCCCGAGCGCCAACGGAGGTTCCACGATCGGTCCGATTATCGGCAACCCAAAGGACTTCGTCGCTCCCCAGGGACTAACGTTTGGAGATGCGGGGCGCAATTCCGTGAATAATCCGAGCCGTTTGAATTTCGATATGGCGATAATCAAGAATGTGAGCTTTAAGGAAAAATACACTCTGCAGTTCCGCGCGGAAGGATTCAATGTTTTCAATCACACACAGTTTGAGGTCTACGATTCCAGCCGCGCGGGCACGCCTGGGAACAACTTTATCAATTGCTATGGTGGTGCGGATAACTCTGCAGGCGATCTATCCTGCCTGAACGGCAGCTCCTTCCTCCATCCGATCGAGGCACACCGGCCCAGGACCATTCAGTTGGGCTTGAAATTCTTGTTTTAGGCGATTCGATTGACCTGCAAAGTACGGTGGGACGCTGTAGCGAAAAAGTGGGTGAGAGCCGAAAGATCCACTACTTGTTGGCGGGCGACTCGGTGTTGATTTCCCAGTCCAATCGGACCAAGTCTCCTCGAACTTCCAGCGAGACAGGCGTCAAACAATACGCCGGCGCATTCAGACATCGGCCCGTGTCCGCGTTGAATTCCCAACCGTGTCCGGGACATTCCAGCACGCCGTTGTGCAGAGTACCTTCCGACAGAGGCCAGGATGCGTGCGGGCAGGCGTCCTCGTAGGCCACCGTCCGCGATTCCGTGCGAAGAATGACGAGCTTCATTCCCGCATGTTCCACACGCGTAGGAATGTTCAGCGGTACTGCAGCGAGTTCGATTTCAACGCGTGGCATACCAGTTGTGGAGTTTCTCCGGATCGGGTTCGTACAAGAAATGATACAACGGTTCGTTGTACTGATCCGGGCGGCGCGATGAGCAAAAGCGTAGCGACAGCAAGAGATCTTCAAAGAACGGCTCTTCGCCTGTTACGAACGGCGAAATGAGTTTGTCCTCGACTTCGATTTTATAAGTCCAGTCCGGCGACAGTCCTTCGCGGACGTATTCCGCGCTCTCCGCGGTAAAATCTACAGTCCAGGCGCCACCGCGGGAGCCACGAACGACGAGCGCTAGTTTTGCGCTGATCCGTTTGCGGACCTCCGGAGTCTGTTCGCCGACGAGCGTGTTGAAATGTTCGATCAGAAGCTTGGGCAGGTTGTCATGAGCGGTAGCCTCAGCCGCTCTTGCGGCCGCAATGGACGGCGCCATCCGTTCCGCTGCGGATCGTATGTAATCCGCCCTCGGCCAGCGAAACGAAGCGGGAGCGCGAGGCTCAAAACCCGCATGGCTATCCCATGCGTCCGTGGCCGCCATGTATAGCGGCTCAGAAGGCAGGTTTGCCGCGCGGAGTTCCCCAATGGCGACCTCCGGATCAATAAAAATTCCGCGCTGCTCGGAGTTAAGCCACCGCATCTCGGGATCGAGCACCGTACAGGGCCCGGCCGCGGGCACGGCCACCCGGGGCCTGGTGAGCTTCACGCGCTGGACCAGGCTGCGCAGCAGCGCCCGGCGGCGCCGACGCACCAGATCAAGCATCGTCTCTTCGGGGTAGTCGTACATCATGGGAAACCAATTGGCCCCCGAAAACATGTAAAAGCCAATATCGACGCCGTGCTGTCCAATACGTTCCAGATCTGCATAACCCAGCTTGCAATCGGTTTCGTTGAAAACTCGCACGCCATCGTGTTCGAGCAGAATCGCGGAATCATTTGTATATTCGGCGGTTGCAAAAATCGTTGCTGCGACGCCTTCGCCGAGATCAATTTGTTCGCCGGATGCAACCTCGCGGATATTCGTGAAACCGAGTTGTCCCAGGTAGCCGCGAAACTTTGACGTGGCAAACCGGCAAATCAGCACAGGAATCTTACGAGAAAAGTGTCGCAGCGTGGCCGGATCGACATGGTCGCGGTGCTCGTGCGAAAGGAACAGGTAATCGATATCCTTCGGAAAAGTTTCCGGTGTAACTCCGGCGTCCGCCAACAGATGCGTGTGGAACCATGTGCCCTGATAGGCTCCTTCTGTCAGCCAGGGGTCCGTCAGAATTTTCTTGCCGCCTGCCTCAACCAGAATGCAGGCTTGGCCATAATAAGTAACGCGCATTCTGTTACTCCGCTGCAAATGGATCAGGCCCGAGCATCAAACGCGCGGGTGGGATCGTCGGCGTCGCTGCAAACGGATCTCTTACGACAATACGATCCACGTCCGAAGCTGCCGCGGCCCTTGTTTTGAGGACTTGGGAACAAAACCCGAGGTCCATGGCATGTAAAATGTCATATATTTGAGCGCTGTCGTTGTTCTTCGCGGATTGTACGAGCCTCCGCATATCTTCTGCCAGAGCGCGCTCGTCGCACGGCCGTGGTTCAATTACCGACAATTTGTCGAAGCGGGTCCGGATCAGTTGTTCCGACGGCGCGGCCAGCTCTTCGCTCAATTTTTCACCAGGCCTTAGCCCAACGATTTTTATTTCAACGTCTACGTTCGGCTCCATACCCGAAAGCAGAATCATTTCGCGTGCGAGCTCCAGAATGTTAAGGGGCTTGCCCATGTCCAGCACGAAAATCTCGCCGCCCATCGCCAGAGTGCCAGCGCACAGAATCAGCTGTACGGCCTCCCGGATGGTCATGAAGTACCGAACAACCTCTGGATGCGTCACCGTGACAGGACCGCCGGCTGCGATCTGTTTCTGGAACAGAGGAATCACACTGCCGCGGCTTCCCAGTACGTTGCCAAAACGGACGCAGGCAAATCGCGTTCCTCGCGAACCGGTCGCGGCCTGTACCAGCATTTCTCCGATCCGCTTCGTAGCACCCATCACGTTCATTGGATTGACGGCCTTGTCGGAAGAAATGAATACGAACCGCTCCGCGCCAAATTCTTCTGCCATTTCGAGCATGTTTTTCGTGCCGAGCACATTATTCAGAACCGCTTCGCACGAATGGGCTTCCATCAACGGAACGTGTTTGTGCGCTGCGGCGTGAAAAACCAACTGGGGCCGAAAATCACCGAAAATGGTCCGTAACCGGCCCGCATCCCGGACGTCCACGATCTGCGGTTCGACGACGGACAGAACTTTCGCCATGCGCAACTCCTGCTCGAGCTCGTAAATGGAGTTTTCGTCTTTATCTAAAATAGCAACCCTCGACGGGTTAAGTCGCAATAGCTGCCGCACCAGTTCGCTGCCGATTGAACCTCCCGCACCGGTAACTAGAATCCGTTTGTTTTGATACGTTGCGCCGGCGACCTCCTTGAACTCCAGCATCTCGACACTTTCTCGTCCCAGTATTTCTTCCATGCGCGTTTCCCGAAGTTGACTAATTCGCACACGGCCCGTCAGGATTTCCTGAAGGCCGGGAATGATTTTGGCCGGTATGTTCGCGCGCCGGCACTTTGCCAGAGCTCGAGCGAGAGTCGCGGGACTTGCCGTTGCCATGCTGATGATCACCTCATCTGCACGCAGCTTATCGGCCACCGTCGCGAGATTTTCTCCGTTTCCGACGACGCGAACACCACTGATCACGGATCCAACTTTCTGCGGCTCATCGTCCACGAAGCCGATCACGTCAAACAGGCGGTTGGTTTCGAGCTCCTTCAGCAACATAATGCCGGCACGCCCTGCCCCATACAGAAGAACGCGTTGCGGTATTCCGCCCGAAACGGCTGCGCTCCGGCGCTGTCTCGCATACCAAGCCCGGCGCAGACCGCGAATTCCAAGGGAGCCCAACAGCGAAAGCAGACCCTCGAGCGCAATGACGCTGAAGGGAATGCGTGCCCATTCGACGAAGCTTCCCTGACCGTGAATGGAAAGCCGCAGCATTGCAAGCAGTCCCGAAACGATTGCGATGGATTTGACGATTTCGATTGCATCCGAGAATGAAACGAATTTCCAGATGCGCCGGTAAATCCTCAAGCTGACGTACACAATGAGGCGGGCGGCAACCAGAATGGGTAACCAGCCAAAAAATTGACGAAGGTCGGCGCCCGCGGGCCAGCCCTCGAAACGAATGATGTACGCGGCTGTAAATGAGAACACAAATGCACAGCCGTCCAGGATCACTTGGTTCGTGCGCGAATACACATCAAACGATTTGTTCATGTTTGTGCTCGACCCCGGTTCTGATAAAGATATGGTTCACGGCATTTACTCTTGCGGTTCTACATTTCCTTCTGCGACACCGAGAGAGGCGGCCTGCACATCTCGCTAATTCTTACGGCGACTTTCGCAATCGTTTGGAAGATCAATTTCAGATCGCTTAAGCAACGCACGTTTTGACAATAAGCGATGTCCGTCTCAAGCTTCGCTGGGAGAACCGTTGTCAGATAGAAGTGCTCCTTGTCAGGCTGACCCGCAAGGAGCTCCTCTTCATACATACTTGCTGCTGGACCCGTAACCCCCGGCTTGACTAGAAGAACCTGCCGCTGTCTTTCAGTGTAGAACGCAACATAATCCGGAACTTCGGGACGAGGACCTACCAGGCTCATCTCGCCCCTGACGACATTCAAGAGTTGAGCGAGCTCATCTAGTTTTGTAGCGCGCAGCCAGCGTCCGACCGCGGTGATTCTTGGATCTCCAGAGGCGGTCAGTAGCGAGCCGTCCGTAGCGCTGTTCACCAGCATCGTCCGAAATTTGAAAATGCGGAACGGCTCCCCAAATTGCCCGAGTCGTGCCTGGCGAAAGAAAACGGGACCGGGACTCGTGATGCGTACCGCAAGAGCCGCGAGGCAAAGCACGGGCGACAGTACAACTAGGCCCAGGAACGCGCAGGTGGCGTCCAGACACCTTTTTCCGACCAGGGAGTAGAGCGTAGGCGTCACAGGAGAGACTCGGCGCAACGCAATAGAAATCCACGCGGCGATGATTCTCTCGCGCGGCCAGGGTCCTTTTTTTTCATCGAATGGGTCGGCCAGCAAGGGCTGCGGTCATCGCCCGTACTCTCGCGCGATGTCATGAAGCGCTTCGATCACGCGGTCGATATCTGCCGGATCCATTCCTGGAAAGATCGGGAGCGAAATGGCGCGCCCAAAGCGCTCCTCCGCGTTTGGAAATTGTCCGACTGTATATCCCAGCTGATTTCGATAGAGCGAATGCAAATGCAGCGGGATGAAATGCACCGAAGTCCCAATGCCGCGCGCTTTGAGCTCCTCGATCACGCGATCTCGATCGATTCTTAGAGCCCACGGATTGACGAGAAGAACGTATAGGTGCCAGGCATGTTCTACGTCGCTGGGAGCAGTGGGCGTCTGAAACGCCTCCAAAGAATTCAATTCCCGGTTGTAGCGGCTCGCAATTGCCGCCCGGCTGGCCCTCATTGAATCGCATTTCGCGAGTTGCGCCAGGCCGATCGCCGCCTGCAGGTCAGTGAAATTGTATTTGAACCCCGCTTCCATGATGTCGTAGCGCCACGAACCTTCTGCCGTGTAGCGCTTCCATGCGTCTCTGCTGATTCCGTGCAAGCTCAGCAGTCGCATACGCTCGGCATACTCGGGATTATCAGTAGTGGCCATCCCACCTTCGCCGGTCGTCAAGGTCTTCGTTGCATAGAACGAAAAGCAGGTCACGTCACCAAGTGTGCCCACCGGCCTGCCCTTGTAGCTCGCGGGTAGTGCGTGGGCGGCGTCATCGATCACTTTCAGGCCGTGTCTGCGGGCAATTTCGAGTACTCGATCCATGTCGCAAGGGTAGCCCCCATAGTGGACGGCAAGAATCGCCCGGGTACGATTTGTGATCGCTCGCTCGACCTGGTCGGGATCCATGTGGAAAGAACCATCCAAACAGTCCACGAGCACCGGTCGCGCTTTAAAATACAGTACAACTTCGCCCGAAGCGGCAAACGTCATGGTAGGGAGAATCACTTCGTCTCCCGCCTGGATGCCGATCGCGGCGAGTGCGAGGTGCAAAGCAGCGGTGCACGAAGTCACTGCCAGCGCGTGCGTAGCGCCAGTGTAGCGCGCGAACGACTCTTCGAATTCCTTCACCCGCGGTCCGGTCGTTAGCCATCCGCTATTCAGCACATCGAGCACGGCGTTGATCTCCGCTTCGTCGATGAGCGCCCTGTGGAACGGCAGAAAATTCGTGGTAGCCAGCGCCATTTTCAAGACTCCCTTGGGTATCTTCTCGGAATGCTTCTAAGCCTTGGTCAGATCTGCAGCGATTCGCGGCGGCGAAGTAGGTGAGAGATTGTTCACCCAGCTGCTAATCAATTTTGGCCAGTGCAGGTTCTCTTCCACAAACTCGCGGCCCCGCATTCCTTGCAAGCGCGCAGCCTCGGGATCTTCCACGATTTGGAGAACCGCGTCAGCTAACGCTTTGGAATCTCCCGGCGGAACTACGATCCCGGCCCTCGCTTGCCTTATCAACTCGGCCGTCTCGCCCTTCCCGGCGAAAATCAAAGGCTTTCCCGACGCAAGCACTGGGAAAATTTTTGATGGGCGCGCTCCATTGTGTATGGGGAGGTCAAGTAGTGAAGCAAGACCACACTCGGCGATCGAAAAGTAAGGGGACAATTGTTCGGGCGGTACCGGATCGCGAAACGTGATGTTGGAAAGTTGCAGCTCTTGAGCAAGATTTTGCAGCGTCGACCTTGCCGAACCATCGCCAACGAATAGAAAATGTACCTCCGCACAGTCGTTAAGCAACTTGGCCGCTCGAAGGACGTGATCGAGGCCGTGCGCGTATCCCAACGTCCCGGCCCATAGCACAACTTTTTTTCCGGTCAGGCCCAGGTCTCTTTTCAGGACAAGATCCGCGGACCGGGGCTGATAGCGAGTTGCATCCACTCCGTTTGGCAGGAACAGTACCTTTTCGCGCGGAACGGCCTTTTGCTGAACAAGCCGATCGCGAATTCCCTCCGTCACTGCGTTGACATAAGCGGCGTTCCGATAGCTCCACTTCTCAATCGCTTCCATGCATCGCACCAATAATCCATCCTGCAGAAATCTGCCTTCCACAATTGCATCGGGCCATAAATCAGCAACGTTCAGGATGAAAGGCACTCCACGAAGGCGACCGGCGACGTAACCAGATAACGCCAGCAACAGCGGCGGCGATTCGACGAATATGAAATCCGGCTTCTTCGCCCGCATAAGCCCGAAGAGTGAGGTCACAGCGAACGACGCGTAGTTGAGCATCCGCCCAATTCCACTGCCCATCGCCGGATAGAGCCAGAGCCGGTGAACGACAACACCAGAAAGAAGCTCGCGACGATAGAAACAGCGGCCATAACCTGGGAAAAACTTCCCACCAGGGTAGTTCGGAAGCCCGGTTACAACTTCCACGTCGTGCCCCAGCCGCCTCAATTCCAGTGTCATTGAAGCCAAGCGCGTCTGCGGCCCTCCGATTTCGGGTGGAAAATATTGCGTTAGGATTAACATTCGCAAAGCCGGGATTCCTCGGCGTGCACATGGTATCTGTTAATTTATTCTGTAGATGGCCGGCAGTCCGAATCGCTTGGCAACGGCCGGCGAAACGCATGGGGAAGCGAAATTCTTAGGTTGTTTCCGTGCTCAGCCGCAAAGCGGTGCAGATGTGTTGGAGTTCTTCTTCGGACAACCACGCATGATTCGGCACGGTGCAGGCGGTTTCGGCGGCGACTTCGGCCTGCGGACATCCGCCGTGATAGCCATATCTTCGCGCATTGTGCACGCAGTTGCGATACAACGGCGAAGTGTCTATGCGCTTTTTTAAAAGAAATGTACGTCCGCTCCGGCACCGCGCGCTATTTTCGTATCGAACCGGAAGCATGAAGTGATTCCATGTTCCATAGGAAGGCTCCTTGGGAATCGCGAGAGAAGTGTTCAAAAGAGATTTTCGTATCCATGCTGTGTTGCGCGCAAGCACGGCTTGCGACGATTGAAAATTTCGGACGCGTTCGCCGATCAGAATGCGGTCCACAAGCCGGATTCGCGAAGCCGGCGCTCTGTTGTGATGTTCGCGCAACCCGCGCTTCTGCCCTTCGCCTGCTTCGACATCGCGCGATTTGGCCAACACCGAAGCAAGCAGAGCTCCATAGACGCCACGGCGGTAAGAGAGGCTGCGTGCCCAGGAAACGAAACAGTGCCGAACCTCTTGCGATTTGCTTTCGGCCTCCAGATGCCGGGTGTGCTCCGCCGCGGCGTTGGCCAGCGCGGGATTGTTCATGACGAGCATGCCCCCACCGCCGGCAGACGCGGGTTTGTGTACTCCAAACGTTAGAAAAGAAGCTTGCGTCCACGATCCTGTGGGAGCGCCCATGTACTCGCTGAAGAGCGAGTGAGCGCAGTCCTCGACGACCGGAATATCGCGGCCGCCCAGACACTCCTGGATTCGCGTAAGGTTCGCTGGATATCCGAACGTGTGCACCACGATCAGCGCGTCAAGTTCGTTTCTATGCGACCAAAGAGATTCTTCGTCGAAGCCATACGAGTTCAGGTCAATATCAAGGAAAACGGGAACGTGACCGGCTTCTGAGATCGCCGCGAATACGGCTTCGCAGCAATAAAGAGGCACACCGACGCGCGCGCTGTCGCGTAGTCCGAGACAGCGTAAAATCAGGTACAAACATTCCTTGCCGCTCCGTGCGAAATGAAAACTGTTTGCCGTCGGATAATATGTTTCCAACCCAGTCGCTTCGTCGTGGGGCGAAACTGCCACAGCTCGCAGCGCATTTACGAGATCGCGAGCGTCGTATTCACGGCCAAATCGGGGAATCGTTTTCCAAAAAGGCCAAGCGGCGGCGTTTCTTGCCGTGGCGAATGCATCCCGTTGAGCGCCAGCGGAAGGCGTCGCTGGCCGCGGTCGGGTCTGCACGGTGTTTGAGTTCAATTAGACACCTGGATTTGCGCAAATCAGGAGACCGGGACCCAACATTGTCCCGCCGCCGGAAGACCACGAGAGCAGTCGGGAAGCCCCGTAGTAGCATTGGAACAGCATATTGTGAAATCTGCTTGTTTGCTGATTTCCGGGCGATGGGCAGAATTCGTCCAACCGGAAGCCGGTTTCGCGCAGCAACAAGCGCAGCGAGCCTAGATCATAAAAGAACAAGTGGGGACTGTCGAAAATGGATCGCGAGCCCCCGCCGGTCATGCGCCCCAGCCTTGTTGCGTGGCGCCACACTTGCGGCGCGCCGAGAGGAAGCTCGATCACGAGGAGCCCATCCGGTTTCAGCGAACGGCGGATTACGCGCAGCTCCTTTCGCGGCTCGCGGAAATACGGGAGAACGCCAGCGGCGATGATCACGTCAAAAAAACGCGGCGGCAGTTCTACCGACAGCATTTCCCCTTCGTAAGTCTTGATTCCCCGTTGCAGTGCCCGCCGTAGAGCATAGCGTGAGGGCTCGACGCCGAATTTCTCCCACTGCGCTGATTGGAAGTAGCGATCCAGGAAATATCCACCCGCGCAGCCAATGTCGAGAATCCGCCCTCCGCGCTTTCTTCGATGAACCCGGCTGGCAATCCGAGTGAGCGCCGCTTTGCGCAAATCTCCATAAACTTTTTCAAGCCTGAAATCGTCCGTTATGTAATCGTCCTGGAAATGCCTGGCAACGAATGCCGGGTCCGGCGGCGGATCCACGAATCCAACACCACACGCTTTGCATTTCACCAGCTTCGTTTCTCCGTTCGACAATGCAATCGTGGTTTGACCAGATGTCCCGCACAGCCGGCAACTGTCGCGTAATAGTCGCGATGGAGATGCAGCCGTAGCGGACTCGATTTCGCTGCTAGCCATGGTGCGAGGTCCCTGAAGTTCAAAATATGGTCAAGAGCAGGTGTCGTCGCTTGGAAAAGATGGTTCGTTTAAGTTTTGTGGCCGCGGTCACTCGCTATGGGTTCGGCGGCCTTACGCTTCCGCTGAGATTTCCACCGATGCCGGGTGTCGCACGGCATTGCTGAAGGTTGCAAAGTCCGCTGCGAGTGCAGGCTTCCACCGGCCAAGCAAGCGCCGGGCCAGCCAATTCCCCGGGCGGGAAAAAATCGGACGCGCCAATGGATGAATAAGCACTCGCCGGCCGATCGGACGTTTCCGGCAGCCCATTGCCAGCTTAAATCTTTCAAGAGTGGGGCGAGATGCGAACGATTCCAGACCATAGGAAACGCAGTTTACGTTCGGTCGATCGAGCATTGTTCTTACAATCGAATAGATGAGTACGTTCATGGGGTAATGCTTCAAGTACTCGGTGGACGCGTAGGGATGATACGTGTAGCAGTAGTCGTCCATGAGCAGCACCAAGGAGAACGCGCACAGGCGGTCTTGTACGAAGGCTCCATAAGCCTCCACGAAAGGCAAGCTCTCGCACACCGCCATGTACCTCTTCCACAGATGTTGATCGGTCAGGAAGGCGGGCTGTGTGTGGCGCCCCTGCCGCGCGAAAACACTGCGGTTGATCGCACAACCCTGTTCGCCCAAGAGTTTGTAGTCAATCCGCCGCACAACGCACAATTCCAAGTTCTTTCGCACATTTCTCTTCGCGTCTTTGTGCAGTGAATCCAAATTGTAGCCTTTGTCGTCCCAGACGTATTCAAAGCTCTGGGAACCCTCCGACTCGTCGCAGGTGTAACGGATGACTCCGGTTCCACGCAGAAACATGCGAGCGGCCTCGCCCGGCTGCAAACGCACGGGACGATGCTGCGGGAGGCTCTCCAGGAAAAACTTCCTCTTTTCCACCCACAGACAGGATTCACCTTCGAGAATTCGCATTCCCTGTGCCGAGGCAAACCGAGATAGATCCGCTAGCTGCATTCATTCTCCCCAGCCAAATCGATCGAATTCGACCCCGGATTGCAGCACAACTCCGGCGATCGTTCGCGAGCGCTGCACAGACGCCCGGCGATAACTCGCCGTCCCATTCAAGAAACCGCGTGAACCCTGGCCCACAGTTCAAGCTCGATTGCACGGAAAAGCCAATTCGCTGGAAGGGCGCCCGCAGCGCCTCGAAGGAACTTTTTGCATTCCTCATCCATCATCGGAGCTGATACGAACCGTTCCATTCGCAACTTCGGTGTGTCCCATTCTTTTCGATGGCCGTTCTGCAATCCTTGCCGCACCCACTCCGGTTCTGGGGTGCTGAACCCCAGTTTTGTCTTTCGCAATCGAATCTTTTCCGGCAAGGTTCCTTCCATTGCGATCCGCAGAATCCATTTGCTCCAGCCGTCGTGCATTTTCATCGAAACCGGGCAGTTGACCGCGAACTCCGCCAATTTGTAATCCAGGAAAGGAAGGCGCGATTCAACCGAGTGCGCCATCGAATTGCGATCCTCGGAATGCAACATCGCCGGAATGCTTACGTATGTCAGGTCCGCCTTTTGCCGTTCTGCGACGCTCACAGTAGCTCCCAACCCCGATTGCAAAGCTCGGCACTCGTCGCGGAATTCAGTCGTACAAAGTCGCTCGGTTAACGAAAATTGGCGGCGGATCGCAGACGGGAAGTAGCGGGTTGCAGACCCGAAGGTCCAATGCGACCGCGTGCCGTTACGCGCC
Organism: uncultured Acidobacteriota bacterium; assembly: GCA_963786205.1. Lineage (GTDB taxonomy): Bacteria > Acidobacteriota > Terriglobia > Acidiferrales > UBA7541 > Palsa-295. The sequence continues at coordinate 1,363,929 of CAWAYG010000002.1, read as the reverse complement.
CACAGCATTGTCTCTCGCAGAAATCTCGGGTTGGCGTGACGTAGCAGGTGCCACAGATAAAAATACCTGTACTTCTGATAGCCACACAGAATTTCGTCGCCTCCTTGACCGCCCAGAACCACCGGAATTCCGTGCGCCCTCGCCTCTGCCATTACGCACCACTGCGCGAACGCTCCGCTGCTTCCCAGAGGTTCGTCCTGATGAAAAAGGATTTTCTTGATCGTGTCCCAGAACGAAATGGATTGTGGGAACGTTCGGTGGCCGTTGTATTGGGTTGCCGCAAGCACGACCGCTATGTAATCGCGTTCGTCGAGCGCAGCATCTTCGAAACATGCCGAGAAGGCCTGGAACTGGGTCGTTGGTGTGATTTTCTTGGCCTGGCAAACGATCGCTGAAGAATCGAGCCCTCCGCTCAAACTGAAGCCGACCGGGACGTCGCTGCGCAAGCGGAGTCGTACTGCATCGTTGAACCGCGAACGAAACTCATCAACAGCTCGCTCCTTGCTCATTTCGTGCTCTGGTTCGATCTGCAGCTCCCAGTAACGACGGACCACCATCGCCAGAGGATCGCTTACTTTGAGCGTGAGACAATGTCCCCCGGGCAATTGGCGAACGCCCCGAAAGAATGTATCCGCCGAATGATCCACCAAGCCAAACTCCAGGAAGCTGAAGACGGAGTTTGGGCTTGCAACTCGCGGGAGCCCGGAAGCCTGTAGAATTTGCTTGATCTCGGACCCAAAATAAAACCTGCCGCCCGCCAGCGCATAGTAAAACGGCTTCACGCCGAACCGGTCGCGTGCGCAAAAAAGTTTCTGGTTCGCGCGATCCCAGAGCGCGAAACTCCACATGCCGTTGAACCGATGCAGGCATTCCTCGCCCCATTCCTGATATGCGTGCAGAATGACTTCCGTGTCCGTGCCCGTGTGGAATCGATGTCCGGTCTGTTTAAGTTCTTCGCGAACTTCCTTGTAATTATAAATTTCCCCGTTGAACGTAACACAATAGGCGCCCTCCTCAATTTCCATCGGCTGATCGCCGAGCGACGAAGTATCCAGAATCGCCAAGCGCCGGTTGCCAAGCCCGATAACCGGCCTCGCCATGGCGGGCCGTCGTTCCTCGTTGTGAATCACTGCCGGTCGCCCGTTGTCCCCCTGCCGCGCATATGCAAAACCGAAACCGCTCGGACCGCGATAGCTTACAAGCTGTGTCATCGCGATGAGGGTTTGCGGATCGAATCCGTCGAGCGCAATGATGCCAGCTATGCCGCACATGTCGGTGGCACCAATCCGGAATAAAGATTTATCAACTTCTCCGCCTCTGTGTCCCAGTTGTATTGGTTGAGTACGGCGGCTTGTCCCCGGCGGCCCATCTCTTCGGCTTCGATGGGGTGCGTCAGCACATACTCAATCGCATCCGCGATCGCCTGGGGATCAAGTGGATCGACAAAAATTCCACAGCCCGTGTTTCCCAGGATCCGGCGCCACAGCGGAAAATCGGAAGCGATCAATGGGAGTGCGGCGCCCATGTACTCAAAGATTTTCTGCGGCATTGCTTCCAGATGATTGGGCTCGGGATGAAACAACACGAGACCAGCCCGCACGTTGTGCAGCAAGCGAAATGTGCTTGGCTGGTCCAGAAAGCCGTGATGAATTATTCGCGCCCACCCTCGATGACCATAAATCTGCTCGGGATGGGCGTCATCGGGTATCTCATTTCCGGCGAGCTCTAGCTTCGCGCCCAGAGATTCCGGCAATAGCGCCATAGCGTGAACCATTTCGCGAATGGCGCGCTGCGCAGTAATTCCGCCCACGTAGGCGACGGACTGGCGGCGGGTCTCCCAGGGAGCAGATTCCCGCGCAAAAACAATCTCCTTTGGATACGGATAATTGTGCACGATCACGGTGTGACTGTTTAGCGGGCGAAAGCGATCGGCGATCGAAGGAGTGACGACGACGAGTGCGGAAAAATGCCCACACGCGACGCCCTCGACCTTCTCCGCCATCCACGCGATGAGCCGCCTGCTCCACAGAGGCAGATAAAATTTGGAGAGGATATCCTTCGGCAGGTCTTCGTGGATATCGTAAATTACTTTCTTTCCGCGCGCGCGCAGCAGAAGTCCGACGGGAATCAATTCCGGATCGTGGAAGTGGTACACATCGGCGCGTTGCCGCCAAGCTTCTTGATAAATGCGCCAGACGGTGTGAGTCATTCGCGTGGCTCGGGATTCCCCTCTGGAAATCGCTTTAATTGTCACTCGATCGGAAACCATATCGGCGGGATTGGGTCCGATGATCGTCACCTGGAATCCCGCGCGCTCCAGCGATCTGCATTCCTTATGAAAAATGCGAGGATCGAGCGCGGAATGAACCGACGTCATGTGCACGACTTTGGCTGCGTTCATTGTGATCATTTCCGCGGAATTTATTTCGCCAATTCGGGATTCCGATGGAGCGTCTACATCGCAGCAGTTGCAGTCAACGACTGAGAATCTTTGTGACTTGCAGACGCCAGCAGTTCGCTCACAATTCTCTGCGCGGCCTTTCCATCGCCATAAGGGCTGGCCGACGACCAATCCTGTCGGTTATTCGCTTGAATGGCGTCCAGTATTGATTGGGCTGTGGTCCCGGCAATTCGATTCGCGCCGAGCGCCACGGTTTCCGGCCACTCCGTTCGGTCTCGAAGCGTTACGCAGGGAACTTCAAGATAAAACGCTTCCTTCTGAACTCCTCCCGAATCCGTCAGAATCACGCGCGCATGCTTTTCGAATCCCAGCATCTCCAGATATCCAAACGGCGGGACCGGCCGCAGGTTGCCGTTCAACGAGATACCTGCGTCAGCAAGCACATGTTTCGTACGCGGATGAATTGGAAACAATACGGGAAGATCAAGCGGACTCATGGCATTCAGGATTTCGCGCAATCGGTTGCGGTCATTCGTGTTCTCGGCGCGATGTAGCGTTAATAAATAGTAGGCTTTGCTTTCCAAGTTCAGCTGTCGCAGCCTTTCGATTGCGCCCCTCTCCGCCAGAATCCGGTTCTGAAGCAAGGCGTCGTACATCACATCGCCAACCATTGCTACTCGGCGGCTCCGCGGATCATCTTCCGATCCGACTCCTTCCCGGTGTAGATTTTCAACCGCGCTTTGCGAAGGCGCCAGGAGCAGCTGGCTGAGGTGGTCGGCAACGATGCGGTTCTGTTCTTCGGGCATGCCCATATCCGAGCTTCTGCAACCCGCTTCCACGTGCGCGAGCGGAATGTGCAGTCGCGCTGCAATCAACGCACCCGCTAGAGTCGAATTCGTGTCGCCGTACGCGACCACCCAATCCGGGCGTTCGGAGACGAGAATCGTCTCCAGCTTTTCGAGCATGCGCGCGAGTTGTGCGCCGTGCGTGCCTGAACCAATGCCCAAGTTGTACTTTGGTTCGGGAATCTTCAATTGCACGAACAACAGTTCGGCAATTGCATGATCGTAATGTTGTCCGGTGTGGACAATGCGATGCTCGATGCGGGGTAACGCGGCCGCATTGTTGTGCGCTTCGACGGCGCGGCATACGGGGGCGAGCTTCACGAACTGCGGCCGGGCGCCCACGATGCTCACCCACTTGCAAGCAGCTTCACCCGAAATTCCTTCAATTGGCTGCATCTTCGGGCGCCCTCCAATCGTACGCATCGCTCCCAGCCAATTCGTTCAGGAGGGTTTCATAAATTCGGGCGTAGCCGGCGTCCATCATCTTGGTGTTGTGCCACACCAGGTGGAATATCCCTCCCACCATGCGACAGCGCTTCACACAGGCGCGCAACTCCGCCAGAGCTTCCGCGGGCTTAAGCGTCATATAGCTTTGCAGAATTGAATCCATGGCAACGACGGGTAGCTCCAGCAAGCGCGCCTCGCGATTTTCTGAAAGCAGCCACGGGTGATAAGCATATGCAGTGCCTGCGCGAAATCCTATGTGATCAGCAAAGGCGACGGATGCGTCATAAGCAAGTCCCGCGGCATCCCACTCAACCCACGTGCTCGGACGCCATCGCAGGAAATCTTGCCGGCCTCCCACATGGCGGGTGCCGAGCAACTCCGTCACGGCGCACACTTCCGCTGAAAACTTCTCTGGAGAATCGAAAGTCTGATAACCCGGGTGGATCCCCAGGGCCACACCACATTCCCGCAACTGCGCGATGTGCGCGCGAATGCGTGGATGCCGCGGATCGTAGCCGGTATCGTGCGGGCCCTTTGTGCTGCACTTCCAGTAAACGGTGGAATCCAGTCCTCGTTGGGTGGAAAGCAGCACAATCTTGCGCAAAAGCATTTGGTAAGTAGTGTCGATCCCGGTCAGCGGAGCCAAGAGATCCCGAATCGCGGCTGTAGGGCGGCCGCGCCTGAATGCGTGCGCGACGGCGCTGTGAAAGTTGAACGGCAAACCAATCTCGTCAACATCGTGCCCCAGTTTTACACGCAGTGCCCGCGCGGTCGGCGTCCATCCAGGCAGCAGGCGGGAAAGCGCATCCCCGAACGCGAGGCCGTACTCATCCACGACCGGGCGACGCAGGAAGCCGCCGCGCCAAGCGACGCTCGAAAACGCTTGAAATCGTCCGTGCTCATCGCGCGGAGTCGGAAGGGTCTCTTCAAAACGCGACAACGTCAACATCGTGGAAATTGGCAAATCCACTGGGCATTCCAGAGTGTCCGGTCGCACAGCCTTGAAAATCGGACCTACATCCTGTCGACTCGATGACGAGAATGGAATCCTGAAATCCGGCACCAACTCTGCGATTTGTCCAGGTGGCGAATCTAGCCATCGTGCGGTGGACGTTTGAAATACACCGGCGTGGAGTTTCTCGAAGTATTCAGCGCCGGCCTGTGCAAAGCGTAACCGTTTGTTCGTGCCCGGTTTCACGAGCACACTCACGAAACCAGCATTTTCGAATTCAATCCGCCAAGTTCGGAAAAACTCCGCGGTCACACCCGCTCGTCTCGCGAGCTCTTTGATTGCGTAAACGATGGCCTCGCGTGGAAATGCCGCGGACCGATCGCGTCTGCTCAGAGATGGAGCGGTGTGTGCCATGTTGCTTTGCGATTCTTGCAGACTTACAGTTTGGCAGCGAAGTCTAACGCGCCGGCGTTCCCGTGGCTGGGACCTTCGATTTGCTGATTACCGCGTCAAACCTGCGGGCGCTCTCGGGCAGAAACGCATAGTAGCCGCCGTCAGCTGATCCATAAATCCAGTTATAACGGTAGGACCGCAAGAGCAGTTCCAGGTAGGGCTGCAGATCCTCGACGGTGGCCGCCGAAGCTGATCCGCACGGGTATTCCTTGAGCCAGGCCTTTTTTGCTGCGGGCTCGCTCCAGAGAGTCATGGTTCCGGCAAGTTCCAGTATTCCTTCGTATCTTCTCAGCTGCGCCACAACGCGCTCGCTGCGATCGCGGATCTTTTCGCGAAATTCCGCAATGGATAAATGGCAATAACCGAGGCTGCCCTCTCCGCCCGTCAGGACTTTCAGGGGCAAATGCTTCGCTTGAATTTCGTCGAGCAGTCCCATCGCAATGTACGCAGGCGACGGATAGTAGGACTCTTGTCCGACGATCTTGTAATCCGGGTGCGTCAGGCCAGTAAAAAGGAACCACAAGGTGGCGTCCGGATATTGCGCCGCGGCCGAATCAGCCATTCGCGCTCCGAGTTGGCGAAGTAATTCAACCGTTTGTTCTGGCGTTTTGCCGATTTGCGCCGCCAATTCAGGAATTTCGTACGCCTTCTGGTAATTGTAAAATTCCAGATCGCATACAATGCCAGGAGCGCGCGAATCCCGCGCCGCGCGCGCAGCGTTGCTCCAATTCTGCAGAAAATCGCTCCGAGTGCCGGCGTGCCCGTCCAGATCGGCGCCGGAAAAACGCCGGAAGTAAGGATCCTTCGAGTACGGGTTCTTGTCCGCCGGATCTATTGCGAGCATTCGGTTGATGTACACCCAGGGCCAGATGTCTTTTGTCGTATTTTTTTTCCATCCTGCGATTTTCGCGTCCATGTCTTCGGGTGAAGGCACCGGTGATGTGTCATAAGCGTGCAGGAAGGCGATGGCCAGGCCATCATAGGGCGACTTGTCGAATTGCGCGATTTTGTCGGGCGTCATCATCGAAGCGACGGCGGTGTTGACAAGAAGCAAATAACTATCGCCGAGCGGAGCCCTTGCGGATTGAATTGGAGGTCCGTCGGTATTCCCCGTTAGAGCGGCAATTGCGAAGAACGCAGCAATAGGCAGCCGCCAACCCATCAAGTCAACCCGCAAATCGAACTCCAGAGAATGACCGAGAGCATCACAATTACGACTCAAGAAACTCTTCCAGCCGCCCATGAATTTGTTTTTTCAGGTGCTGCGGCAAATAGCCGCCTTCTGCAATCGCCCGCACCCCTGCGCAGTTTATTTTCAGCCGGTGTTCTTGATGCATTACGTAGAGCTTCGCGATTTCATTCCGCGCTTGCACCGCGTCCGTCACGCAAATGCACCCGGGGAACGGATAGGTCCACAGCACATGCCGGCCGTGCCCCATCGCTTCCATCACCATGAACGAGAGCCCGTCATGCCGCACGGGCCTCCACAACACTGTCGCTCGCCGGTAGAATTCGGCTAGGTCAGGAACGCGCCCGTGAATAGTCAAATTCGCGGGTGGGTCCGGAATTGTTCCTTTGTACAAACCCACCAACTCGAAAGGGACATGAGGCAAATCACGCGCGACCTGCAATATTAGATCCAAGCCGTATAACTCGCCCCGGCTCACCACCGGCATATAAACCAGCACTGCGAATTCCGCGGGAAGGACGGTGGGTTGGCCCGGCACCCGCGCGGAGGGTAATGGCATCAGTTCGCACGTTAGTCCCAGAACTTCTACTTCGCGAACCATCCAGTCCGACTCGGCCCAGTGGCGAACTCCCCGCATCACCCACGGATGCGCCTTGCCCTCCGCGACCTCTTGCTGTTGATCCACCGTGTCACTGCCCACCCAATGCATAATCAGCTTTTTTTCCCCCAGGAGCTTCGCAGCCCGGAGGAACGGGCCCAATGTGACACGTCCACCTATCTGATATGCCACGTCGCAACGGTGCAAAGCGCGAGCCATTGCTGCTAGATTGCCTACGCCGGTATCCGGGTAATAGTCAAACTCCCAGTGGTCGTCGTTCATCAGGTCCGCGAACATTCGCCCGAAATAAACCAAACCGTGAACCAGCACGCGGCGTTTCACGCGACTTCGGGAAGTGCGTAGTAGCATTGCTTTGCGCTGGATCAGAGCGTGAGCTGCCGAACAGCATCTCTCGGCCTGCGCGCCGTCAGACTGCCGGTGGATACGTCGCCGCGCTTCAGGATGATTTCTTCCCAGCGGCGCAGTAAGTCGGCGCGGACTTTTTGCGGACTGAAATTATCGGCAACGGAGCGCATGCCGGGTTCGTTCAGTTTCAGAGTCTTGGCATCGTGGAGAGCCACCAGGCGCCGCAATTCACGTTGGGCCGTCGCGGCCGTCGTCGCTTCAATACACCCCGCGAAGGGATAGCTATATAGAACGTGGCGCCCCTGGGCCAGCGCCTCGAGAACCATGAAAGACAATCCGTCGTGTTGAACCGGCCGCCAAAGCACCGTCGCGTTCTGCAGATAGGGTTTCAAGTCGTTGGCCCACCCGTGCACCCTTACGTTTGGCGGCCCCTGCAGCGATTCTCCGTGCCGCAAGCCAACCACGTTGAACTCTACGCTTCTAAGGGCTTGGGCAACCTCGACGATCTGATCCCAGCCGTACAGTTGGGCTTTTTCTTTGCCGGGCATGTACGCGACCACGGAGAAAGTTTCCGGCAACGGAGCGATGATTCGAGCAGGTTCCACAAATGATGCTTGCACATATTCACAGCGCAGGCCCAGCGACTGCACTTCCTCAGCGAGCCACGGTGATACCGCCCAATGAATCTTCTCGGCGATCCACGGCTCCATCTTTCCGGCCGATAGCTCTTCCTGCGCGAAGAAAATATCACTGCCAGACCACAGCATCACCAATTTCGTCCTGCCAAGACAACGCGCAGCCCACAAGAATTTCCCCATGCTGATGCGCCCGCCCCAGCTATAGGCCAAGTCGCACCGGCGCAGGTCGTTGGCCAATGCGACGAGCCCTGCAGCCGTTCGGGGCGAATGATAACGCACGTCCCAACCTTCGCACTGCAGCAATCCGGAAAGCTTCCGGCAAAAATGCGGAAGTCCGTGCACCACCACCCGATATGGCTGCCGTAATTGTTTTCTCCGCAAGCTAAGCCTCCGCGAATCGGCTTTCACGTTTCAGCAATCGCGTCTGCGGCGGGCCTATTGTTGTTGCACGAACACGATGAGCACATCATAGACCCGGACCAGAGCGCGCCGTACTTCCGCGTCCAGCGACCAGCGGACTTTTTCCAGCGGGTCGGTGCTGCTGCTGGAGGATTTTTCAGCTCTGGCTAACTCGTGCTTGGCCTCTTCAAGCCTCGACAGATAAACCGGCAGCAAGTCTTCTCGGCTCATAGTCCTCCTACTCCACAGGCCCTTCATGATTTCGGGCAACGCTGAACGTCTGGCATGAACACGCAGGCGACCACAAGAAGGAAAGATCCGCTCGGATCCTTTTTTGATCGTTTTTCAAACTGCCACGAGATGATCGAGAAACGATGCGGAGTTGCCGCCGGGCCTAATCTTCTCCCGCTGTCGCGGCCAAAGCTCGTGACTCTGTTACCCGCGAGCGTGCGATGGAGGTTCGTACTTCGCTTAAGCTACCCGCATCCACGGAATATGTGGCTCCACACGCAGAACACGGTCCCACGCCCGCTGAAACATCCAGGCGCACGCCACATCGGCACACCCATCCAACCTGGCGGGCTGGGACTCCAATCACGAGCGCATGAGCGGGCACGTCATGGGTAACCACCGCCCCCGCTCCCACAAATGCGTACCGGCCTACTGTCACTCCGCAGACGATTGTTGAGTTCGCGCCGAGTGACGCCCCTCGTTCAATCAGGGTGCGTTGATATTCGGACTTTCGGTTCACATGGCTGCGTGGTGTCATCACATTCGTGAAGACCATCGACGGACCACAGAAGACGTCGTCTTCCAGCTCGACTCCGCTGTAGAGCGACACGTTGTTCTGAATCTTGACGTTGTCGCCGATGCTCACGCCATTTGCGACATGCACGTTTTGCCCGAGAATGCAGCTGCGGCCAATGCGGCTGTTCGCCATTACGTGCGAGAAATGCCAGATCTTGGTGCCGTCGCCCACTTCGCAAGGCTCGTCCACGACTGCGGTCGAATGCGCGAAAAACCGCCGCTCTGGCTTGGTTTCGCTTGCCACAGGCTGTCCGTGGTCGCGGATCGACTGTCCCGCCGCGTGTAGAATTTTCAGCACCCGTAGTCCATTCTCTCCGTCTGTTCGTGGATTCGTGCGGTCTCGGACACTCTCGAGAAAATGCCGGCATTCAAGTTGCAGCGGCTCCTGTTTGTCGAGCTGCACAACCTCGCCTTCCGCTCGACGCGCCACCGGGATGCGGTTGACCCACTCAATCCGGTGGGGATACAACACCAGCTTTCGTTCCGTTTGCGTGTCGTCAAACACCGCCATCTTGCGATCGCCCACCACCACCAGCTTCTGTTCCTTGAATGGGTGCAACCAGCTGACAAAAATGTGCGCTTTGACGCCGCTTTCAAAACCTAGAACCGTCAGCGTGACATCGGAAATTGGATGGTTGAGGTAGCTGGCGCCCTGCGCCGCCACCTGCGTCGGCGCCTCGTCCAGCAAGTACAGAATCGCGGAAATATCGTGCGGCGCGAAACTCCACAAGATATCTTCTTCGGTTCGAAGTTTGCCAAGATTCAATCGCGACGAGCTGATATATTCGATCTTTCCTAATTCGCCCGCGTGCAGCAGACGGCGCAGCTCCACCACCGCGGGGTGATAATGCAATAGGTGGCCCACCATCAGAATCCGCGAGTGCTTTCGCGCGAGACGCACAAGTTCTTCGCCTTGATCCGTTCGCAACGCCAGCGGCTTTTCGACGAACACATCCTTTCCTGCGAGCATCGCGCTCTTGGCCAATTTGAAATGCTGCGCAGCCGGAGCCGCTATGACCACGGCCTGAACATCGGGCATTCCTAGCATCTCGTCGAACCGCTGGGTCACGCCTACTGAATACGTTAGGCGAATCTCCTCCAGTCGTGGCTTTTCGATATCACACACGGCGCGCAGGCTACCCAACGCGTGAAAATTACGGACTAAATTTCGCCCCCAGTAACCACACCCTACAACGCCTACGCCCGGTAGCCGCTGCTCACTCATGTCTGTCCCCTTTTTCCCGGCCAGTTCTCACAAACAATAAAGTCGCAGACGACGCTGGCAACATTGCTGGTGCAAACGCATGTTCGACACAAATCCCACGTTCCAACACGCGTTTGCACATTCCTGACAGCGGGCAGTTGAACATGAGTAACAATCGGATGAATTTACGGAAACATTACACAGACGAGCCCTGGCCCAGAATGACAAGTGACCTTGCGCGAGAACCCACCAGTGCTTCGGTCAGTGCTCGTGCCCGTAGAAATCCGCGATCGCACCCACTACCGCCTGCTGTCGCGATTCGCTTAGCTCCGGGTACAGCGGCAGAGCCAAGACTTGCTGGCTCGCTGCTTCAGCTTGTGGAAAATCCCCCAATTTGTAACCGAGGTACGCAAACGCGGGCTGAACATGCAGGGGCACAGGATAGTAAATTTCGGTTGGGATTCCAGCCTGGCGGGTGAACTCGCGCAACGCGTCGCGTTCCCGGCAGCGAATTGAAAACTGGTTGTATGCGTGCCGTGAACACGGCGGCGGCGCCGCTGGCACGGTCAAAACCTCATTGAGGCCACGTTCCGCAAAAAGAGTCCGGTACCCATCGGCGCGAAGTTCCCGCGCAACCGTCCAACTTTCTAGGTACTTCAGTTTCACGCGAAGAATTGCGGCTTGCAGCGCATCGAGACGGCTGTTGGTACCCAGTATTTCGTGGTGATACTTCTTCTTGCTGCCGTGGACGCGAACGAGCCGCAGTCGCTCCGCAAGCCCTGCATCTTCCGTTGTGATCAAGCCCCCGTCTCCGGCGCCACCCAAGTTCTTTGATGGGAAGAAGCTGAAGCATCCGAAAGTGCCTAGCGTCCCTGCATCGCGGCCGCCGTAGCGCGCATTGATGGCCTGCGCCGCATCCTCTATTACCGTGATTTGACGTGGCGCGGCCAATTGCAGAATTGGATCCATTTCTGCCGGCAGGCCAAAGAGATGGACGGGAAGGATCGCCCGGGTTCGCGGCGTGATAGCTGCCTCAATTTCGTGCGGGTCGATATTAAAGGTTTTTGGATCAATGTCGACGAATACCGGTCTTGCTCCCACGCGCGCAACCGATCCGGCGGTCGCGACGAACGTGAATGGGGTCGTAATGACCTCGTCTCCGGGTCCGATCTCTGCGGCGATCAAGGCCAGCATTAATGCATCGGATCCAGACGCGCACGCGATCGCGTGTCGCGCGCCCACCATCGTCGCGATTTCCTCTTCCAGTTGACGGACTTCGCTGCCAAGGATGAACTGTTGACTCTCCATTACGCGAGCGATGGCCGCCATTACCTCACCTCGAATTCCAGCGAATTGAGTCTTCAGGTCCAGGAAGTCAAAGAGCGGAGGTGCGGCTTCCGGCGCGGAACTGGCCAGCCCTGAAATGTTAGACGGGCGATACGTGTCCTGACGCGATGTTACTGACGGCGACATTAAGTCCCTCCAGATTTGGCCTGGGTTAAAAAAGGTCTACAAAGGTGCGGGTAAGAATCCATCCGGCGATCAGGGAGCTATCCCCGCGGCGCGATATCCAACTCCGTAAATCGCGACGCCATTTGCGGCTGACATTGCAATCTCAGTCAGCGCTTTCAGCGTTTTCTTCGCCCCACTTTCCGGCACATACAAAATATCGTTCGGAACGAGCAGCACGTCAGCGAGTTTTCCGGATAGCATGTGCGAGATGTCCACCGGAATTTCTTGCCTTGCGGCGTCACTTGTTGAGTTCCGGATGATGAATGCGCGGCTCGTCGCCGCGGCATAGTTGAAGCCTTCCGCCATCGCCACGGCTTGCACTACAGAAACCCCCGCGCTGGGATTGGACATCACGAATCCTCCCGGCTTGATCACCGCGCCCACAACGTACACGAGCTGAGCCGCAGAGACGTTGATCACATCGCCATTCTGGACTTCCACGTTCACGCTCGAATCTTCACCCTTGATCAAGCGGCTCATCTCTATGATCTGCACCGAGCCGACTGATGTGCCCGACGCCTCGGCGCTGGCGGCGCCTCGGACAATCGTGACCGTGCTGCCGGATCCGGGAAGCACACCGCCCGCCATCGAGAGCGCATCAAGCACAGTGGTACGCCCCTGCAATGGGTACGCTGCAGGTTTCACGACGGCTCCCAACACTGTGACTCTGCGTCCGTGAAACTCTTCAACAAAAACCGTAACCCTGGGGTCTCGCAACTGGTTCGCGTCAACAAGCGCTTGGCGAATCGTATGTGCAAGTTGCATCGGCGATTCCCCTTCGGCTTGAATCGGGGAAGGCAAACCGGCGATTTCAACCAATCCAGAATCACTCACGCGAAACTTGCCGCCGAATTCCGGCGCTTCGGGAATTGAGACGGACAGCACATCACCCGGCCCAATTGTGTACTCTCCGGCCGGAGCCCCGGACACTGCCTGCCCGGCCTGCACAGCCGTGGCATTCGTTTGTGCCGATGCGTAACCGCACATAAACACAAGCGCGATGATAGCCGTGGAAAACGCGCGGACGCGACCAGTCGCGTTCGATCGTACTTGGGTCATCATAGTTGCCTTCGGCTTCACAGGCATCTGACTGCGCCTAACTGTTTTCGCCGTATCAGCGCGCCTTATGCGTGTGCGCCTTTCGACTTGGATGCCGCAGGAGTCCCGCTACGGCTCTCGGTCTTGAATTTATTATTTGCGTCGTCGTACAACTCTTCGTCATCGGTTCGCGCGGATCCGTAGTTGAAATAACGGTAGTCTGCCGACGCCAGATCAATGTCGTTCAGTACGACTCCAACGATAGAGGCTCGAACGTCGCTGACCAGTTCCACCGATCGCATCAAAGCGCGTCGCGTTGTCACGCCATAACGCCCCACCAATACCACCACGTCGGATAGCGGTGACAGCACTCGTGCATCTGAAAATGGAATCACCGGGGGTGAATCAATTACCACATGATCGAATTCAGCTCGCAGCGCGATCAACACTGCTTCCATCTGTTCTGATGCGACCAGGTCCGCGGGGTTCGGCGGATAATGCCCGCCGCATAAAACCGACAGGTTCGGAACATCTGGAATTTTCAGGAGCGCCTCTTCCAGAGAAGCCCTGCCCGCGAGCACGTCACTCAGCCCAACCTTCGCGTGCAAGCCGAATGCGCTAGCAACCATCGGGCGGCGCAAATCACCATCAACCAAACACGTGTTGCCGCGGTTGGAAAGAACGATCGCAAGGTTGATAGCCACCGTGCTCTTGCCTTCGCCCGAGCCCGGCGATGAGACCAGCACAACTCGCGGGGGTGCGCCGGGCCGTGACATCAACAGGGCCGCGCGAAGATCGCGCATCGCTTCCGCCTCGGGTGTATGGGACCGAGCCAGGAAAATCTTCAGCGCGCCATTCTTCGCTGCGGACCCGTCCCCTGCGATAGAAAGTGGTACGGGCGGCCGCGAGACCAAGCTTCCAGCTCCGCCGTTTCGATTGACCTTGGGAAGCATGGCGAGCGACGTCAATCCAGTCCATTCCTTCACGTCGTCGGGGGATCGCAGAGTATTGTCCACGCTCTCGCGGACGAACGATAGAATCAGTCCCAGCAAACAACTCACCATCGCGCCGATCGCAATAATGAACGCGCGGTTTGGCGCTGTGGCTCTTCGCAGTTTGGGGGCCAGATCCACGATGTGGATGTTGCTCGATCGCAGCCCTGCATAGATTCCCGCCTCTTTCAGCCGTGCCTGCAAAGTGTTGTAAAGCTCTCCCGTTGCCAGAGCTTCATTTTTCAGCACCTTGTATGCCACCATGTGCGAGCCCGCATCTCCCATCTGCGCGCGCAACTTCTCTCTGGACTGCTGCATCAGCTGCTCGCGCGCCAGGGCAGCCGCGTACGCAGTCCGCACCCGGTTTACCATGCGCCCCCGTTCGGCTTCCACTTGCGCCCCCAGTTCATCCGATTCGTTCTCCAATTTCTTGACGTTGGAGTTCGCATCGCCATAGATCGCGCGCGCTTGGGCCAGTTGCGCGCGCGCATCCGCGAATTGAGTCATCAAGTTCTGGTAGAGCTGGTCGTCGCGCACCGACGGTATCGCGTCCGCTTCTCCCAGATCAATCATCCGAACATACGCTTCGGTTTCGATGCGGTTTGCCGACGCGTCGCTGAACTGATGGTTAACCTCCGCCATCAATTGCGCCAGCGGCACGTCCCGGTCATCCGCCTCTACAAATCCGAACTTCTTTTGATAGTCCGCTACGGCATGATTCGATTCCTGGACCTTCTCGCGCAAATCATTCAGCTGTGTCGAGAGCCACGCGGATGCTTCCATCGTCGTGGTGTAGCGATTCCGGTAATTTTGATCGATGAACTGCGTGACCAGGCTGTTTGTGACCAGTTGAGCGAGGCGCGCATCATGGCTCGCGTAGCTCACTTCAATCAGCCTGCTGTTCCGAACCGGGTTCACCGACAGCTTCCGCTGAAAAACTTCCAGTGCGGCGGATTCAAGCGGTGTGCGGTCGGCCAGTTCAAACTGTTCTTGCAGGAAGGAATCGTCATTCGCCGGATTCTTCACCGGGGGTTTTTCGGCGGACGGCGGCGCTCCGAATTTCGCGAGGTCCTTTCGTGAAACCAATTCAGGATTATGATCCAAGTGCAGCGCGCGAATTACGCCGATCGCCAGCGCGTCACTTTGCAGAATCTGTGCCTGCGTTTCCAGATAATCCTGATTGTCCGTCTCGCTTGCGTATTCGATTTCATGCAGCGTCTTGATTCCCGTGCTGGTGGGATCAATCTCCAGCCGCGCCGTCGGCTGGTAAATGTCCTTGATCAGAAATGCCGCAACCGCTACCACCATCGTCATAATTACCGCGAAGAACGCGGCGAAACGGCGGTTTTTTCGCAACACGCGCTGCGCCTGTTCCCAGGTGAACAGTCGCTCCATCGAGGTGGGCGCGGCCGGAGTTATCGAGCTCGACCGTATCCACTCCGGCAAGCTGTACCGCGGCCCGGTACTTGTGTTGTTCGGTTCCATAATCCGTTTGCACTTGTTGCTGGCAGGATTGCTTCGGGCGAAATTAGGTGCCCATCATCCGTTCAGAGTCATTCACGGGATGTCCTACTGGGCGCAAAACCCCTAACCGTTCCACACTTGAGACGTCCACTTCCACGGCAACTGCCTTTTGCAGCAGGTCCACCGACAGGACAACGCGATAGCGGTTTTTTACCCGCGTCAATATTCCTTCAACTCCGGCCATCGGTCCCGCCAGGACGCGAACCCGATCCCCAGATTTCAGATATGGGTGTGGTTCCACATGCGCGCCACCCTGCGTCATCTTACGGATCGATTCGATGTCGCTATCTGGGACAGGACTCGCATGCCCCCCGTGTCCCACCAGCCAGAACACCCCGGGGGTCTGCAGGATTTCGAGTTTGCGCAGAAGGCTGGTGCGCAAGAATAAGTAGCACGGAAATACCGGCAACGCGACGATCTGCATCCGATCCTTCCACCGGTGCGCGGTGTGGTACAGCGGCAGGAGTACGTTGAATCCTTTCCTCGTCAGCAGGTTCGTCGCCGATTTCTCATGCTGATGCTTCGTATAGACGGCGTACCAGTCTTCGCGGTCGTCACTGTCAATTGGCCACGGGCTCACAGTTCCTGATTGCATGTAGCTCCGCCCTCTGGCTTACAGCGGCTTTCGCGTAAGCTATTCCTGGCCGGCATCACTGATGCACGTTCAGGATCGTCGCCCTGTCTTTACCTGTTGTGTTCGGCTTCGATGCTGCATTACGGCCGCGATGATCAACCGCAGCGCATCTCCGAGGGGCGGGGTCAGTCCCGAAGTGATCGGAAGTGGCTCATCCAACTAAGAGAACGACCCGACGCCGGGAAGCACACTGCCCGAATTGAAATATCCTCGGCCGCCGGTGAATTTGCCACTTCCCCAGGATGCTCACGAACGTGGATACTCGTCGCTTGTTAGCGTTGTATGAAAGAGTGATGAAAACTGACACGCGGAGGCGGAGTTTCTCCATTTTTTGGGAGCGGGAATAAGAACATTACGGTTTGCGATGTTTCTCGCTGCAGATGGGCAGCCGTAAGTCTTCATATACCAATCCAATTCTCGTGCTCTGTCCCTCTCGACCGCTTTCGCTGTAACAATTGCATGATCTCAACCCGTATCCGCGGGGATTCGATTTTGATCGGCCCACATCTTTGACGCAGCAGCTTTCACCAGATTGTCATCTATCACTAACAAATCTCACGTATTGACGGTATGCGCTACTCAGCGAAGGGCCAGCTGCGAAACCGGAGCTTGGATCCACACGCAACCTCCAAAATATCGAATTCATGAGCTCGAATACAGCAAACGCCGAGGCTCCCGCATCGCCAGAACTCCACGCACGGACACCGGCGATTCGACCGAGTTTCATGTCGAACATCGCGACTGTGCTCGGCGGCCAAATCGCGTGCGCCGTGGTCGCCCTCGGAATTGAAATCTGTTATGCGCGTCTCCTCGGTCCTGCTGGTCGCGGCCAAATCAGTCTGTGTATGATGGCCATTGCTATGGGAACGTTGATCGGCGGACTCGGCGGCGAGATTCCCATAGTCGTGTGGACCGCGGGCTCAAGACAAACATCCGGCGAATGGCTCCCTGCAGTATTTTTTTGGGGTGCCATCGGTTCCGCGACAGCGGCTGCACTCTGGGCCCAGGTATATTGGCACTGGCACCCCGCTTTCTTACAGGGCATCACGAGTTCTCTTTCGGGCCTGGTGATCGGCGCCATCCCGGTTAGCATTTTTTTCGCTTACTTCGTGGCCATTCTTACAGGCCTTGAACGCTTCCGCCTGCGCGCTGGCCTTTCGCTTGTCAGTCAAATCGCTGAGTTTATTGCTATCGTTGTTCTCGTTGCACTGTTCGGAAGGTCTGCCGAGGTTGCCGTCCTCGGGGTTCTATCCGGACTGATAATTGGTACGGCGATCGCGGTGGCGTTCCTCAAGGAGCCGCTGCGCGGCATGTGGAAATTCGGGCGCGCCCGAAAAAGACTTGGCTCCGCCTTAAGTCTGGGACTGCGGGGTCAGCTGGGAGACCTCGCCACCTTTTTCAACTATCGCCTCGATGTCTTCATCGTGAACTCATTTCTGGGCCCGGCCCAGGTAGGTCTTTACACGCTCGGCGTCGTTGTCTCGGAATCCATTTGGCAAATTCCTCAGGCTGCCGCGGTTGCCCTGTTTCCGCGAACGGCTCGTACGCTTGATCGGGGAGCCGCGGAATTCACCTGCCTGGTTTCGCGCCAAGTGCTCTTGCTGGCTCTGCTGTTAGGTATCGCCATGGCTGTTTCCAGCCCCATCCTGATTCCGATGCTTTTCGGTGCGCGATTTAGTCCCGCCATCGCGGTCATCTGGTGGATTCTGCCGGGCACAATCGCATTGTCGTTAGGAAAAGTAATGAGCGCCGACCTGGCTGCGCGGGGAAAGCCGGAATACAGCTCGATTTTCGCGTTCATCTCTCTCGTGGTAACAATAATTTTGGACTTCGCGCTGATTCCGCGCATGGGAATCAAGGGGGCTGCCCTGGCCTCCTCCATCGCCTACTTCGTGGACTCTGCTCTGCTTGCGATTGCTCTGAAGCATCTTCTGAAAGTGACGTGGAGATCCTTGCTCGTGCCCACTTGGGCGGAATTCGCCGCCTACCAACAGGCTTTTCTGCGCTGCAGGGCGTGGCTTCGCCCTGCGACAGTTTCGACAAGTGCCGGAAGTGCGGACTGAGTTAGCCGTTTGAGCGTCGTACTGGTTGAATGCAATGAGCGTCGGCACAATATCAAAAGTCGACTACGAAGCTTGCCAGCCCCACCTGAGTCTGGCTCAGGCCACTGCGCGCCTTTTGATATTCACGCTGGTGAGTCTCTCGATTATTGCTCCCGCGATCATCCTCAACCCAACCCTGCCTTGGGTGAAGGCCGAACAACTCTTGTTGCCCCTGGTTTTCTTGCTCTATGGATGGATGCTGCTCTCCGGTTCCGCGCGGCTCATTCGCCTCAACGGAATGTTCATCGTTGGCGCACTCTTCTGCTTTTCCATTCTTCTCTCCATCTGGTATGGCGCGGAGGTTCTTCATCACCCCGTCATTTTCCGTGATTACTACGAGCTTCCGAAAGTTTGGTTGCCGGTCATCTTTTTTACGCTTGCGCTCGAAGCGGACTTGTCGGAACCTTCGCTGCGGCGCCTTCTGAGTTATTTCGCCGCCGCCATTTCACTTGTTTGTCTCTACGCCTGGGCGCAATTCGCCAATCTGGGATTCACTTACAAGCTGAATAATCTCTATTCAGCGGGTTCGCATATTGATATCGGTCTTCGGAACCACGGTCGCGTGTACTCAACAATGGGGAATGCCAACGTCCTCGGCCAGCTGATGACCTGGGCCATCGTTGCCTTCACGATGTCGTTCCTCGTCCGGGTGGGCAACCGCGCTCGGAACATCTTGGTGGCGTTTGCCTGCCTCGTCACTCTCGCCATGACTGGATCGCGTTACGGTTTACTCACCACCGCAATTGGCGTCGCGATGATTTTTGCTTTGCCAGCTTCGTTAAACCGTCGCCGCCTCACTCAACTTGGGTTGCTGGTCTTGCTGCTCCCAGCTTTCGTGTGGGCCTTCGATGCAACGGTGAAAACAAACCAGGGCAACGCTCAGCGCCTCGCGTCCTTGCGGCATCCTCTCGAAGTGGATTCGCTGCGCGCGCGGCTCGATGACCTCTGGCTCGACGCCGCAAATGATTTCGTTCGTTCGCCATTTGTCGGGTTCGGTCCTGCCAAGAGCTTCTACACCGGAGTGTTCACGGATTCCGAATATCTGGATGTGCTGAAAGAATTTGGAATCATCGGCTTCCTACCCTACCTGGCTTACTATTTCTTCCCCATGTTTCTCCTGTGGAGAGGTTTGCGCGCGGCAAAGCGCGCAGGCCCCGTCTGGGAGGAGCGCCTTCCGGCGACATTTCTGACGTTGCGCCTGGCTTTTGTGCTGGCCGTAACCGCGCTCGTGATGAACATCGGTGAATCAACCTTTTACAACCAGTTGTTGCAAGCATTCCTGTGGTTGTGGCTCGGCTTGGGCGTTAGCTGCGCGCGGAGACTGGCATGGGCGCCGATTGACCCGGCCGGACGTTTTTATGCCAGCTCGAGCGAGAGAGAGTTCACTCCGGCGTGACGTTGGTATGCTGATGAAGAAATACAACTCAGAGCGGATCGTGACGCCGCTGCGGCAGGTTGAGGTGGAACTCGCTACCACGAAAGCCGCTCCACAAGCATGCAAAGAGGCCCAGAGTACCTCCCAGATCTGTTGTCACCTTCAAATCTCCTGATCATGCCGAAGAAATTATTGTGATTCGAGGTGTTCTAGTCAAGAGAAGAGCAGATTGCCAACCATCCGGCAGCACAGGCAGAGTGGCTTGCCCAATATCCCCGCGCCGACGACCTCATCCAATCAAACAAAGTTCTGCCGGCTTAGGGGCTTGCCTCAAAAGATGGGAACAAAATGGGAACATTAGCTGTCTAACACCATACAAGACCGCGCTACATGACATAGGTAAAGGCTAGACGATACAGCCACATCGTGTTTCCGCATTTACTTTGCAAGCAGGGGGTCGCCGGTTCGATCCCGGCCACGTCCACCAACTTCTTCCTGATTGCAAAAGACTTAGAAAAATCACCTCGGCCCGAAGGCTCCGTTATTCGTGCACTGGAGTGAACCCCTAAAGTGAGAACGTCTCGTGATGCACACTTTGCGAGATCGCAAAACAGGCCGGAAAAGTGCGCGGCGGCGTTTCACAGCACCACGGCGTACATCCCAGACCGCAGTTTATCCGGATATCGAAGGCGCGATCCGGGACTCGAATGCTAAGTTCCAGGCCTTTGTGGGCTTCAAAACCAGAGTGTGATGCACACATTTGTCTCAACTTGGGGTTCACTTTCTACCATTTTCGGTTAAGCCAAGTTTCCCTACGTGTGTGCTACTTCCGGTTGTCGTCCTTCCGAATGGACGAAGGGAACCTCCTGCCTGGTGAGCTCGGGCTCTGCCACCAGCGATCGTCAGATCAAATCAAGCCTCTGCAACCAAAGTTGCTTCTCTTTCAATGACTTCTTCGGGTGCCCACCGCTCCCGCTACATCGTCGGCCCGTGGGGCTTAGTCGAAGGCAGCAGCGATACGAACGATCTCGGAACTCGCGCTCAACGGCGCGATTAGTAGTCCACGTCTAGCAATTCGTCCACGCTCAAATCTTCGTTAGCCTTCAGGGCCTGCTGGCTGAGATTAGATTCGCCGAGCCGGATGGTCACTTTGTCAATCTTGCCGGTAAACTTGTTATCGCCCTGCTTGTAGTCGTCGGTGACAACCGTATAGAGGTTCTCGCCCACGTCGGTTGTTTCCGCGCCAAATGCGTTCGGGTGGGTGTGCTCGATCCGCCCTGCGGCGACTCTTTCACCGTTAACGAAGATCGAACCATTACCGCCCGCGCCGGGCCTACCTCCGTCGTAAGCAAACTCGAAGCGTAGTGTTACATGACCGGCCGGCAGGCGGGCGGGACCAGCTATTGTGTAAGTCTCGCGACCAAGAAAGTTGTAGGCGAACTTGGGCTTGTCGTCCTTGACGTATAGACTCCAGCCGCCCATTTCCCCGCCCTGGGCGAGCACCACTCCCTCGGTGCCGGCTTGCGGGACCTCGATGTCGGCTGTGATCACGAAGGAACGGTTCTTGATGTTGATGAAGCCATTTTCGGGTATTCCGATCATTCCCTGATAGACCGTCATCTCTGTGCGACCTTCCATCAGATCCGGACGCCCGGCCAGGGCAGGGTTGAAGCGCTCCCAGGAGCGATCGTCGAGCGGCAACACGTTGTACTTGACCGCCTCCTCCAAGAAGAGTCCTTTCATCTCTTCGAGCTTTTCGGGGTACTTCGCGGCAAGGTCATGCGCGCAACTGAAATCTTTCTCTACGTCGTAAAGCTCCCACTTGTCGTTGGCAAATGTGGCGCGCGGCTTAGCCTCCCACGGCGGGCGATGCACCGTCGTGGCGAACCAGCCGTCTCGGTAGATGCCCCGATTGCCTGCCATCTCGAAGTATTGCGTGGTGTGGCGCGACTTCGCCTCGGCGTTATTAAAGGTGTCGAGCATACTCACGCCTTCGATGGGTTTCTGTTTGACGCCATAGACGACCCCCGGCTGAGGCACCCCAACTGCCTCCAACACCGTCGGGGCGATGTCAATCATGTGGTACCACTGCGTACGCAGACCGCCTTGCTCTTTAATGCCCTTCGGCCAATGAACCACAATGGGCTGGCAGATGCCACCGTAGGAAGCGACCTGGTGGCCCCAAGCAAACGGCGTTGCACCGGCGAATGCCCAGCCGTTGTTGTACAAAATGTGAGATTTCGGCCCGCCGATTTCGTCATAGTGCTTTAAAGCAATGTCGAGGGGTTCTGGCAGTCCGTTGAACACGGACAGTTCATTGAAAGCTCCGTTGGGGCCGCCTTGAAAAACCGAGCCGTTGTCGCCGGTGATGTAGAAGACCAGCGTATTGTCCATTTCACCCATGGCCTCGATCGAGTCCAGGAAGCGTCCAATTTCGTAGTCGGTCACCTCGGCAAAGGCGGCATAGATTTCCATGTACCTGGCAAATACCTTTTTCTCGTCGGCCGTCAACTGATCCCATTCCTGGATCCCTGGCGGCTTAGGTGCGAGCTGGGTGTCCGGCGGCACAATCCCCAGCTTGATTTGTCGGGCCAGCGTTTCCTTCCGCACCTGATCCCAGCCCTGGTCGAACTTTCCCTTGTATCTGTCGCGCCAGTTGTCTGGCACTTGGAACGGGCCGTGGGTGCCAATGGCGGAGTAGTAGACGAAAAAAGGCTTGTCGGGCGCGAGTGAACGCTGGGAATGTACCCAGTCGATGGCCTTGTCGGTGATGTCAGCGCTGGCATAGTAATTGGGGCCGGGGTGCATATCTATCCGGTTCATGTTGTCATAAATCACCGGATGAAAGAGGTCGGCCTCGCCGGCCATGAATCCGTAGAACCGCTCAAACCCGCTATTCATCGGCCAGCGGTCGAACGGCCCTACAACGCTGGATTCCCAGGGCCCCAGCTCGTGATTCTTGCCGAACATGGCCGTGCTATAGCCATTGAGCCGCAAGATCTCGGGCAGCATCGTGACGCTGGCGGGACGCATCGCGGTGTACCCCGGGAAGGCGGTGGCAATTTCAGAGATCACACCGAAGTTGGCGCTGTGGCTGTTGCGGCCGGTAAGCAGGGCCATGCGGCTGGGCGAACACAACGGGGGCACTTTGAAATTGTTATAGCGCAGCCCACTTTTGGCGAGCCGTTCCAGCGTCGGCATCTGGATCGGCCCTCCGAACGTCGCCGCGTCGCCGAAGCCGAAGTTGTCGAGCAGGATGACCACCACATTGGGCGCGCCTTTCGGTGCCTTCACCTGGAACCGCGGTGGGGCTTTTGCATTGCGCGCATCAAGCTCGGTAATTGGCGGATACTTCGGCTCGGGGACTGGCAGCACAGTACGGTCCACGGAGTCGGCCGCGCTGTTTTGGGCCTCCGCCTTGTTGCCAGCATAGGTCGCCGCCAGCAGTACAGCCAATACCAGAGCAAAGAAACTTTTCATGGTCCTCTCCTATCGGTGAATCTCAACCGCAGTGACTTCTCCGCCGGCTGAAGACCGGCGGCTTCTCAAGACACGCATGAGCTAACAGCCTCTACGTTCTGTCTTGAAGGGCTTATCCTAGCCCTTTGCAAGATTACTTGAGCCGATACGAAGTCTCGTGGAGCTACCAATCCGCATTCGATGCAAACATGCTCTCGGTCTGAGAGAAGTTTGCGGACCGTTGCACCGCACAGACAGGTTTGACTCGTGCTTGATGGGTTGACCTTAATCAGAGTGCGACCGGCGCTCTCAGCCTTGTACGCTATCTTGGAGAAGAAGGAAGCCCATCCGACATCATGCACAGACTTTGACAAGATTCCGCCAGCGAGCCCTTTCACATTCAGGTCTTCGATGACGATGGTTCCGAAGTCTTGAATCAACTTGAAAGATTGTTTGTGTTGAAATTCGTTGCGCAACCGCTGTATCCGACTGTGAATACTTCGGAGTGCTAGGATTGCTTTACGCCTTCTGTGCGAACGCTTGTTGACTCTTCGCGCGACTTGGCGCTGGGCTCTGCGAAGACGCTTTTGCGCTTGCTGATACCAGCGCGGATTCGGGATGGAATCTCCGTTGGACAGAACCGCGAATGATTCCAAGCCAACATCTATTCCAACGGTGTTGTCCAGCGCCGGGAGGGGTTTCTTTGCGCACTCCACGGAGCAGCAGGCGTACCACTCTTTGCCTTCACGCTTCACGGAGACGGTCTTGATCTCACCGGTGATGGGGCGGTGCAATAGAATCTTGATCGCGCCGACACCCTGGACACGAAGACCTGTTTTTCGCTGCTCTGGTTTGAGTAGCTTATTGCCGTCACCGTGACTCGGGAATGTGATGCTGTCATACCGTCGCGACGACTTGAATCTCGGGAACCCTGGCTTCTCGCCGTGTTTTATTCGTCGAAAGAAAGCCTGAAATGCTTTGTCTAGACGCTTTAGAACGTCTTGGGCACAGTGATAGTTCGGAAGTGATAGGTCACCCGCGTCTCGAATCTCTTTCAATTGGTTCGCCTGCGTGTAGTAGTTGAGAGATTTCCCATGCGTGCGATACGCCTCTCGACGTTCCTGTAGCGCGGCGTTATACAACCGACACGCTTCGGATAACTGCATCCTCAGCAACTCTTGTTGGTTTGGTGTGGGATACAGTCGATATTTGAACGTCTTTCGCATCAGCGTCCTTTTTGATTCTCGAGGTACTTCTTCACCGTTGATTCTGACACGTGGCCGACTGTGCCCGCGTAATATGAGCGCGACCACAACGTAGGCAACCTTGATTTCAAGTGCGGAAACTCTTCTCTGAGAATCCGAGACGACGCACCTTTGAGCCTATTCACTATCTCAGCTACACACCGCGTTGGATCTGATGACACGAAGAGATGCACATGATCTGGCATCACTTCCATCACTTCGATGAGCACGCCGTATTGTGCCGCGGTCGCGAGCAACACGTTCTTGAGCCTTGCCTCAACATCACCGACAAGAACCTTGCGTCTGTATTTCGGACACCAGACGATGTGATACTGGAGGCTGAATACTGCTCCCGCGTTCTTACTGTATCTGCTGTCTGCTGCTCCGGTTAGCATGTTATGAGTCTGCCATATAACTATGCTCGTGTCACGTACACGGGCTTACCTGTCGCCTGCAGGCGACAGTCCGCGCCCGGTTTCTTATCGCAAGTGACGAAGCCAGAAGCGACCGACTACGGCGTCGCCGGCGCCTCCGGTCCCGAGGGCGGCGCCTGCAGTTTGGGAATGCGGAAGCTATACGAGCCACCAAATGCAATCGTGCGGCCTTCCGGCCGCGCGAATGCCCGGTACTCGTCTTCGAACTTGAAAAAGAAATTCAGTGCCTTCACGGGAAGGATGAAGTTGGTCTGAAATCCGATGGCATGTACCGAGTAGTACGGCAATACGTTCGCTGGTATGTTGGGCGCAGCCAAGCCCTGATTGTTGGTCACCTGCCATTGATCGTAGCCAATTACGCCGAGCTGCAATAGTCTGGTGAAATCCTTTTTCAGCGGCAGAACCTGGCCGATTCCCCATTCTGTTGTGAACGCCTGGCCGGGCGTCGCATTTGTCCCCGTGGCAGTCGTTTTGCTCCCGTGAAACTCCCAATCGGTGAACAGACTGGCGCTGGTGCCTTTGTTCTTCGTTATGTAGAAGGTGGTCCCCGTCACGAAGTGATTTCCCCAATATCCGGACCCGACATTATCGGGCGCCCCGGCCGAGTAACGGCCTGTCGGCGCCATAAATGCATATCCAGCGTATACATCGACACGCTTGAGCGTCCAACCTAGCGTGACGGGTTGCACCCACGTGTCAGCGATGCCTTCACCGCCAGCATTGAGCGCCACATTCGGGAATCTAAGCGAACCCAATGTCAGCGAGCCGTTTGCGAGGACTGGTGCCGCGACCATAAATGCGAGCTTCGCGCCCAAAAATTTGAACTTCGGAACATAAAAAAAGATGTTTTCCACTGCCCATATGTCGTAGGAACCCGTTAAGGGAACTGAGTTTCCGTTCCCGTTCTTGAGAGTATCTGCAGAATAGTTGATCGTCAGATTGGC
The DNA here is from genome assembly GCA_963786205.1 of uncultured Acidobacteriota bacterium. GTDB lineage: Bacteria > Acidobacteriota > Terriglobia > Acidiferrales > UBA7541 > Palsa-295. The sequence goes on along the minus strand of CAWAYG010000002.1, from coordinate 1,338,372 downwards.
ATAAGTGAATCCAGGATCCGGGAGGACACCCGCGTTTAAGCCCTGCTGCCCTGGAATGTACTGGCCTTTTTGTTGCGCCTTCGCGGGCGCTACGCTGAAGACGAGGACGCATATGAGGGCCGTTACCCTTATCTTGATTCTCACGCGATTGCTCCTCATGACTCACGAATATCTGGTTCTGAGGGGCCAATCCTACCATCAGCTATCAATAGAGCATTGTCAAAATTAACGCTTGTACCCCAGAAAAATTGAAGACATGCCCAACCCGCACCTGCGAAACCACTCCTCGGATTGCAAGAGGCCTTAAACAGTCGGCAACACTGCCTATATTAGTTAAGCGGCACAATTGTCAAAAGTGACAGACACTTGATTGGAGATGTCTGCTCAAAAAATGTTTGACAGGGCCGACATTGTTATCGCGCTGGGGAAAGCTTGGAAGGGGAGGAACCGAAGATGAGACGGTGAAACCCTTTGATGGAATCCAGCGGGTGCAAGTCCCGCACGGCCAAAGCGAGCAGGCAGGCCGGTAGCGAGTGTTGCCATTCACCGGGCGACTGGTGGGTGCGAAGCGTACACAGCAAGGAAGCAGGCCGCGAAGATTCAGCTCCGAAAACCGGTTCATTGCGATGCCGACGCTGTTAACAAGGCGGAAGGCAGCATCCGGACGACCGCTACTGCGAGGTCGCGCCGGGATCGCCGGAGTCCCTAGCTCGGGGCATGCTTCCAAAGGGATTCCCCAGGAACCCAGGAGAGCTCACCATCTCTGCTCGCGAGAGCGGAAACGCGGTAGCCAAGGGAGACCAGAGGAGACCGCCCACGGATGGAGGAGCAGTCTTACGAACCCGTAGTACCGATGAAGGTGGGGAACCGCAGGGCTTCCGCAAGGAGCGGCCACGGGACCCACTGGAGGGAAGGGGGAAACAGGTGCACGTATCTGACGAAAGGAAACATAGACGAGACTCAGAACTCGACAAACTATGTCCACACAAATCGACAGAATATCCGAACTAGCCAAGGAGGATCCGAAGCGACAATTCTTTTCGCTCGCTCATCTGATCACGCCGGAGGCGTTGTATGCGGCTTTCCGAGGACTCAGAAAGAAAGCCAGCGCAGGAGTGGATGGCGTCACATACCAGATGTATGAAAAGGACGCCGCGAGGAATATCCGACAGCTTCATGAGCGGCTCCAAGAGGGCGAGTACCGAGCCCAACCGCTGCGCAGGATCTACATCCCCAAGGAAAACGGGAAGGAGAGACCTATCTCCATACCGTCCTTGGAGGACAAGATCGTGCAGAAGGCGACGGGCGAAGTGCTGAACGCCATCTATGAGCAGGATTTCCTCGAAGGCTCGTACGGGTTTCGACCCGGACGAGGGCCGCACCAGGCGCTGGACGAGGTGGGACGAGTCATCTGTACAAAACCCACGAGCTGGATCCTGGAATTAGATATCACCGCCTACTTCGATTCGATCGTGAGAGGGCAACTCATGGAGATGATCGAAAAGCGAATCAGCGATGGCAGTGTTCTCCAGCTGATACGGAAGTGGATTCAAGTCGGAGTCATCGACGAAGGAAGATTGCTCGTGAGCGAAGCAGGAACAGGGCAAGGGCAGACGATCAGTCCGCTCCTGGCCAATATTTACCTGCACTACGTGCTCGACGAATGGTTCGAGCACGAAGTGAAACCCCGCTTGAAGGGGGTCGCACAGGAGATCCGTTTTGCCGATGATGCCGTGCTGTGCTTCCAGTATCGGGAGGACGCTGAGAAAGTGATGGAGGTCTTACCGAAACGATTCGCCAAATACGGTTTGACGCTCCACCCGGAGAAGACCCGGCTGGTGGACTTTGGGCGATACGCGGAGGAACACGCGAAGCGGCAGGGGAAGAAACCAGCCACATTCGATTTCCTCGGCTTCACGCACATCTGCGCCCGCAGCCGGAAAGGGAAATTCACAGTGCACGTGCGGACGATGAAGAAGCGGTTACGACGGGGCCTAACGGCGATTGCCGAATGGTGTCAGGAGAACCGCCACGAACCTGTGGAAGAACAGCATCAAACCCTCAACGCTAAGCTCCGGGGCCACTACCAATACTACGGACTACCGACGAACTCCCGGAGCATCGGGAAGTTCTATCGGGGGGTCTGCCGTATCTGGCGGAAGTGGCTCAGTCGCCGAACTCGTGGGAAGAGAATGACGTGGGAGAAGTATAAAGCACTCCTCCGTCGCCATCCGTTGTTGCTTCCTCGGATAGCCCATTCTTGGAACTGGGCGGGGAGTAGCGCCTGAGGAACCCGCTGCGTGGAAATCTGCACGGTGGGATCTGTGAGGGGGGAGAACGTCGGCGTTGCTATGGTCGACCTAAACGGGCACGAAGCTGGAAACGGCGGATACAGCCAAGGAAGACCTACAGCACGCGAGGTTCTCCTCTACTCGGAGAGTGTTGATCCGGCTCTGCCGGGGCGGATGTAGGCAGCACGGATACACACGGGGACCACTCGCCGCGATCTTGAATAGGAAAAAGACTTTTTGAGCACCACTCTACTTGCCGAGCTGCATGAGAGCTGCGCGCAAGGGGGCACTTGAAAGTGGCATGAGTCCCGCGTAGGGCCTATACATTTCAAGGATCATGAGGATTGCGCCGGAAACTGACGCCGCGCAAACGAACATACAGGCGACCACAGCCGGATTTCGAGGGGCATACAAGCCGAAGCTAACAAAAATTACTATGAGCCAAAATACCAGAGTTATGAGTAACGGCATAGATACTGAATTGGTCTGCTGGGCGTACTGCGACCAGCGTGTTTGTCCGAGACCCCACACGATACTCAATGCCTGGGCCTTAAGTAAACGTTGACTCTCATCTTTCGGCGAAAGATCCAGTATTTTGTCGGGAAGGACTTCCGATCCGGTAGATGGCTCACTCAGCTTCGGAGGATTCGCAGTGTTTTTCGGCCAGGTCTGATCCAGAACTCGAACGACCGAGTCGCGCAGCACTTCCCGCGTTTCCTTCGTTTCCGAACCATAATGAGCCAAGACGCGGTCGAGAAGGACGACTTTTGCCGAGCTATCCATCAGTCCTGCATTCTGCGCGTCAAGCGAACTTTTTGCCGAAGCGATCAGAAGCCCGAGTACAAGGGCAGCCATCGTGGAAACCAGTGCCATGCCCAGCTTCACTACTTCTTTCGAATCAGCACTCAGATAATGCTCGGGCAAAGCGGCGCGTAGTAAGATACCGAGTAACGCGCCTCCGAAAACGAGCACGAATACAACCGAACTGATTGCAACGGAACTCATGGATGCTTCACCGCTCCACTCATCTTGGTCATGATAGGTCAGAGCAAACTGGCAATCCAGTTTGTACGGCTGCACTCGGACGAATCAGTTACCCAGAGATGTAAATCGCTGTTCAGGCAGGCGGTGAACTCGAAAAGCCAGGCGGGCACTCGGAAGCAATCCACATGTCTGATTAACGACTTATCGGGAGTTGACCAGGGTGGTCCACAAGATTTCAGGTCCTCATTGATTTAACTTGGACTCAACGGCGCCGAGAGCCACCTCCACTCGTACTCCGCGCGCCGCTGCTCCCGGCCGTGCGCTGGTTGTTTTGGGTCTGTGCAGATCCTCTCTGCCGGTTCTGCATCTCCGAATTGAGACTTTCGGTGGACATGGTACTCGATGCGCGCGCCTGAGTCGTACCTTGCGAACGCTGCTGTGTGGTTGTCGAAGAAGGTTGTGGACTTGTGGGAGGCTGCTGAGAAGACCGTTTTTGCTGCTGGGCCTGTTGTGCATTGGCCTGGCTATTCGGATTCTGTTGCTGATAGGACTGCTTTTGTTGTTGTGCCTGTTGCTGGTTTTGAGGCTTGTTTACGGTGTTCCAGGAACCAGAACTATTGTCATATTTTTGCCAGCCGGAACCGGTGTTCTTGTAGACGTTCCCGTCCTTCCCAGCATACATGTCCCCGCTCGAAGTTTTTCCGACCGCCGCATTGCCGTAGGCGGTGGAAGCCCCGACTGCCTTTCCGCCCTGCGAGCCCTGCACGGAACCAACGGTTCCTTGCGCGGTGGAATAGTGCTGAGCGTAGGCGGATTTATTTCCGTTCGAAACGTAGGATTGACCCCACTGCGCGGTCGGGCTGGATCCCTGACGCGTTGCCGCGTAGGTTCCGGTATAAGGGTTGTAGGCCTGCCCAACGCTTTGCCTCCCGTAAGGGGTTGCGACGGAAGCGCCCTGTTTGTACGTGCCAGTATATGGGTTGTAGGAAGCCGCCCTGGTTGCCGAGCCATAGGGACCGTAAGCAGTCTGATAACGACCGTACGAACCGTTCGCCGTATTATAAAAAGAGCCGTATCCGTACGGCATTGGATACGGCCGATAAACGGGATATCCATAAGGTGGGCGATATATGTACGGCGGATAGTAATATCCAGTTCCGTTGGCAACGACTGCACCAACGGTAACTCCTATAACAAAGGCGCCGAGATACCCAGCCGTGTGACTGCATTGTACGGTTCCACTGGAGGTCGTTGTTTGCGTCACGTAAGTCACGTTGTAAACCGGAGAACTTGGCGGGATTGTGTAGATCACTTGTGGAACAGAACCGGCTGTCGTCCAAGGTCCTTCGGCCTTCGGAGACATGAACCAGACGCCCTGCAGGCACAAATAGTACACGTCGCCAACCTTGATCACTTTGTCGGGGGTGTTTGTTGCGTAGGAGAGTGAGGTTCCTTCGATGGGCGCGAACTGCGGATCACCGCTGTAGCTCACCTTGGCCTGCGCTGCGGCAGACTTGGGATCAATTTCCATGACCGTGGGGATCTGTGCGATCAATACCGCGTCTTTAGCTTCTTCAGTTCCTGGCACCGAGGACAACACGGCGCCAGCAGGGCTGGAGAGCGGGATCCTGGCGAAGTCCCCCGGCAAATCCGTGGATGCGAATGTCCATTTGCCCTGCATGTCCTTGGACCGGAACCAGCGTCCGGCAGCCAGGTAGTAATAATCATTCGTGACTGTATATAGAAAGAACGGACTGTCCGTGTTGGTGGCGGACAGAAGCTGCGTCTGCGGAATCTTTGCGTAAACCGGTTTTCCGTTGAAGAGAATGACTTCGGCCGGGACAGTGCTGTAGAAAACTTTTGGAATTGGACCGCTGGACTGCGTAGGCAGCGGAATCACTGTCTTCAAATCCGTCCATTGAGGATCCTTGGGGAGCTTCTCCATGTCCTTCGGCAGCGTTGTCGCAGCGGACCATGGGCCATGTAAGTCGGGTGCCGTCAGCCAGCGCGGTCCAACCAGCAGGTAATATTGTGACTTGCTGGTATCCCAAAACACTGCCCACTGCGTATTGACGACGAATTTCAGTTTCGTGTTCGGAATTGCCGCGAAAATTGGTTCGCCGTCCACGGCCAGAAGGATTGCAGGGCTGTAATTCACGAAGATGAAAGGCGGATCGTTTTTCAAGTTCACCTCCTGGACGGATTGGGGCTTGGGTATATAGGCCACGACCCGTTCGAGTGAGATGTTGACTACCTCCGGAACAAAGGTCTGGAAGAGCTGATCCATCTTTGCGGATGTGGCGTCATCGAGTGACGGAAAGTAAGTGTGAATGACCTTGATCCCGTAGATAACGACTGTGTGCTTGTCGCTGTCGACGTTTGTCGTTCCAGCAAAAGTCGCAGCGCCAATCACCTGCTTGCCACCCGTGGGGGTCATTTGAAACGCTTCGCGCCAGGTGATATTGGTGAAATCTTTCCACTCGTCGACCTGTGGTTGATACGCGATGACCGTACCGCCAGGCTTCTCAAGTTTGCGCGGCCAGCCAGGATCCTGCGCAAAGCCAGGCGCGGCGCCCATCAGAAGGAGTACGACAAACCCGGCGAGAACCGTCATGCTCTTCATGGGGATCTCCTTCTAAGTCAACTTGTAAGCGTGGTGGACGGGCCGGGCGATACGCATCCCAATGCACCCACCGTCTCGAATCCTAGTTCACGCCCAGCTTTTGGTAATTCGAATTTGTCGTTGTTACCACCAGCTGCTTAGCAGTTGCGTTGAGAACTGTTTGCTGCTCATAGCTGGTGCCATCCGGCAGGGTGGCCATTTGCACCTGCAGCGTCACCGCATCTTTCTCCTGACCCATGTAAGTATTGATGTTCAAGCTGGTGATTTTCTTAGTGGCAGTGTTAAACGTGAGGGTCATCCTATCTCCGGGTTGCGCATAATTCGAGAAGACCAGGTTCACCGCACCGGGGACAGGGTTCAAGGAGACTTTGCCTGCCTGGTAGGCTGCCTGCATTTTCTGAGGATCGGGTGGCACGTACATGCTGAGGACGGCTTTCACGTCCTGCATGTAATCTTTCATCTCCGCTTTTTTCTTCGCGATGACCTTTTGTTTTATCCTGCCGCCGCTCGGTTCTTGCGGAGGAGGACCAATCGCGGTCTTTTGGACCCTTCCGTCGGGACCGTACTGGCACAAATTTTTGGATGGAGGCTTCGCATCTCCCTTAAGTGTCAACTGCTGTGTCTCGGTCCATTGATACTGCAGTAGTTTTTGCTTGTTTTCCGCAACAGACTGCTTCGCGGCTGCAAGCTTCTGCTGAAGTTCAGCATTCTGTGGAAATGCCGGGGCAGTAGCCAGAAGCGCTACCGCACCAATGATCATCGTGCGTTTCGTGTTCCACTTCATTGGACCTGTCCTTGGTGTCACCTGAGCTGGCGCAACCCGTGTACTTCCAGAACGACATCAACGAGTGTCATAGCTTAGTAGGGGATCGTTCCATGACGAACTATCGTCCGACGCTTACACTCGCAGGTTCAACTGCCCGGAACGATCGGCGCCGTTTTGGGTGCAATGCGGCGCGCCTTGGTCGGACTTAGAATCGCACGCCCTCCGCTTTCTGCAAGTACTTAACGATCTCAAATAGTTTGCTCGTCTGGGGATTGTCACGCAGCCCCAGCATTCGCATCAAACTCTTCGCCAACCGATGAGTAACATCGCTCAATTTTGCAAACCCGACCGTTGCATTGATGAAATCGCGCGAGCCTTGGTCTAGCGGCCAAACATGGACAAGCTAACGTGCCGCTCAACGGGCTGGCTACTTTTTGAGGGCCAACGGTGGCCCGCTGACTCGCTTTCCTTTGAGAGCGACATTCACTTCGACGCGGTTGGCGATCGTGACGAAGGGGATACCTTTATTCATCCCGTAGTCCTTGCGGTCGAAAGCCATTATTCCTTTAATCTCACCTGACCTGTCCCCACTCCGGGAAAGCGTTAGCGTCAGCTTCTCGGGTTTGGTGACTCCGCGTACCGTAAAGTCGCCATCCACCTCAAAGGTGTTGGGACCGGCCTGTACGATCTTCGTCGAGTGAAATGTGATCACGGGACTGTGGTCGACGTCGAAGAAGTCTTTGCTCTTTAGCTTTCCGTCCTTCATGCCGCTTCCGGTATGCACACTGGCTGCCTGAATCTTGATGTCCAAAACTCCTGTCGACACCTCAGGGGATGTAAATGTTAAGGTGGCGTCCCACTTGTCGAAAGTACCCTTTATAGCTACGGACGCCTCTACATCGAACTTAACGGAGCTTTCTCCGGTGGTGATCTCGAAAACCGGAGCTTGCGCTCGACTCGGTGAGGGAAACAAAGCAGACGCTAACAGGCAAAGGATAGTTAGTCGCATGGCGCGAAGTCTGACGCTTTCCCATTTCCGTGTCAATTGCAGCTTTCAGAAAATCTGCAGCCGCAAGACCACGATCCGTGACTCGGGGCAACGCATCGAAAAAGGACGGCAGTGTGCGCAGTCTATGACAAGCTAAGTCCCGATAAACGCCGTACTCGAAAAACTGCATTTCCCCCCAAGAGCAAGTTTCCGATTTCTCGATGAGGTGGGTAGACGATCATGTTCAATGGAACTTGCCAACAGTTTTTCGGTAGTCGCGTAACGTCCAGCTGGCGCGCAAGCGCCTCAAGCCCATGGTCGCTTGCGCCCCTAAGCCCGGAAAAAACGCCTTCATTGATTTCCAAACCTCCAGCTGACGCCGGAGCTGGTGCCGTAGTCGCTGCCAGAGAAACCGGGTGGCGGACGATTGTCCCAGTTTCCGTAAAAGGAAATGTTCCAGGTGAGTTTGCTCCACAATTTGACATAGTACGTCGTGTTGAGGTTGAAATGTACTCGGCCGGGTTCCGAAAGGGCTGGGAGTAGATAGGTGTTAATCGTAAGATTGGTTTTGTTGAAATAAAAAAGCTTCACTTCGCTGCCGACTAGGCCCGAAGCCACATTCTGAATCGGCGAGGGCAAAGTTTTCTGCTGGTAATTTATGCGCTGCCATGCCAACCCGCCAATCACTGAGATCACGACATGATCGTTGTTCTTCAAGTATCGCCCGACGCCACCTCCCAGGCTGGACTGAAGTTGAATACCCTGTACGGAACTCTGTAAGAAATCAGCGATGCCTGCATAGTACCAATTGTTCCAGCGCAGTAGGCGTTGCAATTCCAGGTTGACCTCATTGCGCGTGGAGGTTGAGGCGCCCGTATTCGAGGAAAGGACCGAATCATAGCTGGCGCTGGCCGCCCAGCGCTCGCGAGGGTAGTCCACTGCAGAGTTCAAATTGTATTGGGTGGACTGGTTGCCTTTGTTGTAGGTAACCCCCAAACCGACGTTCCCATTGAAGCGCTCCCAGAGATTGCTGGACGTTTGGTCCACTTTGATGATCTGAGTTTTGTCGAGATCGACCTTTGTGTCGGAAACTTCCAAGATTTGGATCTTTGCGGGGCGTCCACCGGGAGTAGCCGGAGTGGAGAGCGCGCCGGAGTAAACCAGGCCGTCTTGAGTCTTGACGATGAACATTTGCTTGCTCTCGACGTGATCGACCTTCGACCAATCCACGGAGAGGGTATTCAGGATGTAGTCAACACTAATGAAAAGGGTATTCGCGTCGAGGCCCTTGATCTCGCAAGTGACACGATCGCCATTCTTCATGATGATGACATCACTTTTTTCGCGCGCAAATAGTGGCGCGGCAAGGAAAAGGGAGATCCACAAAACGAGTATTTTTGTGTTCATACCAAACCCTCTCACTGCCTAGGATACGTAGACTGCATCTCTTGGACGAGCGGAGACCGATGGTGCCGAGTTTCTGAACTGTGGCGAATGGGAGAGTCTACATCAAGGTCCAGGGCTACGAGGACGACTCAGCGGCGTCGAGCACCACACTGCATCTGAGCAGCTAAGGAACAGGGCCTCCGGCGCATGGGGGCCCTCTCCCTTTAAGCTACTCGTACATTGCTGGGAATGCCTGGTTCCCAGCAACGGCGGCTTGTTTCTCGGCGACGATCCAGTGCTGCCAACCACAGGTCATTTCCCGAAACGGTCTTGACGGAGCCGGCTTCGTTAGAGATGTTATCAACACCTATAATTATCTCTTGGTATCGAAAGGCGCCCGGGTTAATCTTCATCAAAGAAAGCTGCATCTTCGGCGTCAGCAAGAGCCTTTTGATCAGCCGCGCTCAATCCAGTCGGCGAGATGTCAATCGTCACCTTTGCGATCGTCCCAGTGAACTTGTTGTCCCCTTCCTTGTAGTCGTCGGATACCGCGGTTTCGGCGTCTACTCCCACGTCCGCTCCCTCATCTGCAGAAAAGGCAAACGGCACAGTTTTCGGAATGTATCCTTGTGCCACCTGCTTTCCGTCCACGAAGAGCATGCACTTGCCGCCCGTTCCTGGCTTTGGTGCATCGGGAATAAACTCGTACTTGATCTCGTGTTTGCCTGCGGACAGTGCAGAGGCATCGGCGATGTTCGTTCTCTCAACTCCAAAGTAGTTGTATTCGTGATGGACCTTCCCTTCTTTCATGTAGAGCGTCCATCCGGCGAATCTGCCACCTAGCGAGATAATCACGCCGTTGGTGTTGCTGTCGGGTAGATCCACCGGCGCAGTTATCGTGTAATGACGGTTCTTCGTGTTGATGAAGGCGTTCTCCGTCATGCCCACCATGCCGGGATAGACGGTCAGCGAAGTGCGGTTCCCCATCAGATCCGGCCGTCCCGCGATTGCGGGATTGAACCGCTCCGACCGACGGTCGTCGATAGGCAACACGTGATTTCGGATCGCCTCCTTCATAAAGAGGTCTTGCATCTCTTTCAGCTTGGCAGGGTCTTTCGCTGCGAGATCGTGGGCTTCGCTAAAATCTTCAGTGATATGGTAGAGCTCCCACACATCCTGAGTGAGTGGCGGATTTTGCACCACTATCCATGGGATCGAGTGGCGCGTTGCTGCGATCCATCCGTCGTGATAAATGCCCCGGTTGCCGAACATCTCGAAGTACTGCGTGGTGTGCGTTTCTTTGGCCTTGGCATTATCGAATGTATAGAACATTGAGGTTCCGTCGAACGGCCGTTGCACTGTGCCACTCACGATTCTTGGAAAAGGCAAACCGGCAGCTTCCAGGACTGTGGGCGCAACGTCAGTGACATACGTGAATTGCGAGCGAAATTCCCCTTTGGCCTTGATGCGTTTGGGCCAATAGAACACGGCGCCGTTTGTAGTCCCGCCGTAGTGCGAAGCGATCTGCTTGGTCCACTGGAACGGAGTGTCTCCGGCCCATGCCCAACCAATCGCATAATGGGGGAACGTACTCGGGCCGCCCCAATCTTCCAGGTGCGGCATGTTGATCGCCGCATCCTGGATGATTCCGTTAAGCGCCATCATCTCGTTATAGGCGCCCAGCGGACCACCTTCCGCGCTGGCGCCGTTATCGCCGACAACGTAGATGAATAGAGTGTTGTCCATCACTCCCATCTCATTCAGTGCGTCTACCAGTCGCCCGATCTGTTCATCGGTGTGCTCGCCAAATCCGGCGTAAGTCTCCATCTGCCGCTCTTCGAGCTTTTTCTCGTCCGATGTTTGCGAGTCCCAGGAGGGAATCTGTTTGGGACGGGGGGTCAAATCCGCATTTGCTGGAATAACGCCCATCTGCTTCTGGCGGGCGTAAGTCTCCTGGTTCAGCTTGTCCCATCCTTGATCGAACTTGCCTTTGTAACGCTCGATGTATTCCTTAAACACATGGTGCGGTCCGTGAACCGCTCCTGGTGCGAAGTAGACGAAGAACGGCTTGTCCGGCGTCAAAGCATGTTGCGCCTGCATCCAGTTGATCGCCTGATTGGTCATGTCAACCGTGAAGTGATAGTGGGGGTCGTGCGGCGGTTCCACGCGAACCGTGCCGTCAAAAATCGCGGGAGCCCACATATTGGTTTCCCCTCCGATGAAACCGTAGAACTTGTCGAAGCCGGAGTGAGTCGGCCACCGGTCGAACGGCCCGGAGACGGAGACCTCCCAAGCCGGTGTCTCGTGATACTTGCCAAATGCCGCGGTGCTGTAGCCGTTGAGGCGCAGCATTTCCGCCAACGGCGCTACGTTCAGCGGACGAACGCCCGTATTACCTGGGAAGGAGGTGGCGAGCTCTGTGATGGCGCCCGCGTTGGCGACGTGGTGATTGCGCCCGGTAAGCAATGCGTTTCGTGTGGGCGAACAGAGCGCTGTGGTGTGAAAGTTGTTGTAGCGCAATCCCCCCGCCGCAAGCATATCCAGTGTAGGCATATGGATGGGACCACCAAACGCACTGGACTGCCCAAAACCCATATCGTCTAACAGTACGATAACAACATTCGGAGCGCCATTCGGCGCTGCGACTTTGAAAGGCGGTGGCGCCTTGGCGTTGCGGGCATCAAGCTCAGTGATCACCGGAGGCTGTGGCTCGGGGATCGGAAGTACCGTACGGTCTAATGCATCCTGCGCCCAGACCGGCATGGCAAAAGCGAAAAAGATTAACAGTTGCAAGATTGAGTGTGCAGATCTCATTGTGCCGTTCCGCAAGTTAAAATAATCCAGCATCTTGTTGACTCCTTTCGCCAAATTGCGCTCCTTGCATTGATTCCAGCGCTGTATCTGCGGATGGTTCAGGTCTTGCGCGAGACGAAATTACACCTCGGTCAGTCGTGCTGCAACCGATTTGCGACGATCGCAGTGCAGGATTGTTCCGCTTATGGGTCGTGAGTCTTTTTTGACGCCAAATCAGTCGCAAGGTTGTTACTCCTCTGGCATGATAGGCGGATGCCGAAGGAATCAAAGTGGGTGGCGTCTTGCTGCCTTGCCATTTTGTTGGCGCTCTGCGTCGTAGGAGCGGTGAGTCACGGAATGCAGCGCATGATAGTGCAGACGTTACCGCTCTGGGTTTCAATAGTGCTCGGGTTTCGCGGAAGTGAATTCGCGAAATGGTCGGCGTTGCCCTGTCTCAGTATCTGGCTGGCAAGCATGATACTCATCTGGCTGTTCTTACTCAGGTTTGTACATTTCATGTCGGGACGCTTCTCGCCAACGGAGATAGCCATTTCGATTGTCGTTGGGGCGGCTTCCGCAGTCGGGTTCGCCGTGGCCGTTCACTGGCGTACGGGGGTTCGTCCGTTCTTGGCAGGTGCCGTAGTCCTGCTGTTCGGCGCGCTGCAGTTTTTTGCACTCTGGGTGACTGTGTCGCGCCCAGGTGTGTCACATACCTAGCTTCACCTCGCGACAAAGCAAATCGCCCGGACTGTAGGGAGGCAAGCTCCTTCACTAGACGCTCTGAGACGTGGAACTGCGAACCACTACGCACCGTGCACTTCGTCTATTCGCTCGCGAAAGTTCTTCGCCCAAGCTCGGAATGCGGCTTCAATATCCGCCCACTTCTTGAATCCTCTGAGGCCGCTGAACCATCTCCGGCCTGCCTTACCAGTCACGAACGCTACCAACCTCTCGCCGGAAGTTGAATCGAGCATCTCTCCCTCGATACTGACTCTCCCCACACTGAGCCTGAGAACCGCCAAGCCGACGCCGGGTACCGTGGCAACGGAGGCAGCGGTTGTGGCTCCCATCACCGCAGCATTCTTCTTGCCTCCGGTGGGTTCCACGTTGGTAATGGCTACATTCAACTCAAGTACATCGGGCCCGGGAGCGGTCACGATTTGATAGCGGCCGGATTTTGTGAGTTCATCGGCCACCGCATCGTGAAAGTATTTCGCCAATCGTTCCAGGTCGTCGGGGTCGATACCACGGCCTTGCGCTTCAGGGAGCAAATAAATCGTAATCGGGTCGATGATGAACTTGTCATACTTCTTCATAGCCGACCGATCTTTCTCGTAGAGGAGCAGGTCGCCATTCTTGGGATCGGGAGCGAGCGAGGAGTAATCGCCCAAGAATCCCGATACCGGTCTCGAGCCTGCTGCTTCCTTTTTTCCCGAGTCCTGCGCTCGTAGCGTGATGCCGATAAGAAGAGCGCATATCGTTAGCACGCCAAGAGAAGTCAGTTTCCAAAGTGACATCGCCCGGCAAGACTACGACTGAGGTCGGACACGTTGATCCTTAGTAAGCACTGCCCTCGAAGCGCATCGCTTGTGCACATCTACCTCCAGGGTGTAATTTCCGTCTCCCCAATATGAGTGTTTGAAGCCACCCGTCTCGGCTTTATATCAAGGTTTTCGGAGATGTGAAAGCATCAGAATTGCCAGTAAAGAACTGAAACGGGATCGAGATGAGTCGCGCCGTCTATACGAATTGTGTTGACTTGTGGAGTAACCCTCTGGAGTGAGACAGTTTCGTAGTGCACATTTTGCTGTAAAGGAGCGGCAAAGTGGAACGGAAAAAGGGAGAACGGTTCAGTGAGGAATTTCAGAACAAAGCAGTCGAACGAATGAAGTCGTGCGACAACATTCTCAGGCTTTCGAGGGAACTCGGCATACACCGCAGACTGCTCTATAACTGGCGAGATCGATTGGACAAAAGCAATCCCGCTCAGGTGCATTCCCGCGAATTCATCCTCCGCAAGCAAATCAGCAAACTCAAGGGAATGGTCGCGCACAAGACGATGGAAGTGGATTTTTTCAGACGTGCCTTGCAAAAAGTAGGGGCTCGACGTCGTCAGAGCAGCGTCTCTGGCGCGATGGCATCCACGACGAAATAAGGGCAAGGATGCTGTTGCAAGGCGGGTTGAGCATCGAGCGAATGTGCCATCTGGCACAAGTAAGCAGAGCTGGATTCTATCGCTATTTGCGGGGAAGCTCGCCTGCTGAGGAGGATCTGGCCGTGAAATCGGCCGTTCAGGAGATTGTTTTGGAGCATCGGTGGCGCTACGGCTATAGAAGGGTCACGGCCGAATTGCGCCTGCGGGGAATTATGGTGAATCGCAAACGGATAGCACGAATCATGTTGGAGGATAACCTGCTTGCTCTTCGACAAGAGCGGTCCTTACCTGAACAGGGCCCCCTTCGCGCCCTAGGAATTTATCTCAATTTGGCGAGCCGGATGAAACTGTCGGGGCCGAATCAATTGTGGATCGGCGAAATTACATATGTCCGGCTCGCCAGAGAATTTGTCTATCTAGCAGTGATACTGGACGCATTTTCTCGCAAGGTGATCGGATGGTCGTTGGGACGCACTTTGCAAACTAAGCTCCCGCTTCGCGCCTTGAAACAAGCAATCGCAAGTCGGCAGCCGCCTGCGGGGGTTGTGCACCACTCTAACCAAGGTGTGCAGTACGGTAGTCGCCATTACATGCAGGCACTTCGAGAGCACGGTATGCTGCCAAGCATGAGCAGACCGGGCAACCCGTACGACAACGCGACTTGCGAGAGTTTCTTGAAAACGCTGAAACGAGAAGAGATTCGCGCCAACACATACCGCGATTTTGAACATCTTTCGCAATGTCTGGAGCTGTTCATTGAGCAGTATTACAACCGAACTCGCTTGCATTCTGCGCTGAACTATCGTTCGCCCGAGGGGTTTGAAAAGGAGGCACAAACGCTAGGGGGTGAAGGGAGCGTACAGGGTCCGCTGATCAGATTTTTCGGCATGTAGGAACCATGATTTAGCATTTTCGCGGACGTCCAGCGCGAATGGCCAAGGGTTGGTGCGTCCCCAAGAAAGGTGTGATAGCACACTCTGTCGCAATCAGGGGTTCACTTTCAGCAATTCCAGGACACGTATTCACGACCGCCACCTTTATTGGGTATCTCCTGGGAGGCATTCGCGGCGCCGTGGTCGCCACAGTCGGCATTTTCCTCCCCGCGTTTCTGCTGGTCGCGGCCAGCGGCCCACTGGTGCCGCGCATTCGAAAATCCACACTTGCAGGCGCTTTCCTTGACGGTGTAAATGTCGGATCGCTCGCGCTGATGGGCGTCGTCACGTGGCAACTTGGTTGAGCGTCGCTTATTGACGTGGTGACAATAGTCTTGGGCGGCGCGTCGCTGGTGGCCCTAATGAGTCTGCGCTTGAATTCAGCGTGGCTCGTACTATTGGGAGCGGTTATCGGACTCTTCACTCGTGCTCTTCGCCGCATGTCCTAATCTGTACAACAATGCGCCTAGCTGCATATACTTTGCGCTATTTCGCCAACGCGGAGTCGGTCAAAAACAGGCGTCGGCTGTACACCGACTGTGCAAAAATGCATCGTTTTCAAGAGATTCGAGTTACCGTTGAGCGAAAAGCAGGTTCCCCGATTTATTGGAAACGTTAGTAGTTGTCAGTAATGGATGGAGCGGATGGAATCGAGTCGACTGCTTTGCAAGCAGGGGGTCACCGGTTCGATCCCGGTCACGTCCACCAACCTCCTGAAAGTCAATCACTTAGGAAGGTCCCATTTCGCCGCTCTGGCAATGTTTGGAGTTTGGGAACAATAACGATTCAGAGCGCATTACAATCTTCGTCCGAGATACGTCGTTTTCATTCCTATATATAAGGATAGAACCCGCTTTAACTCCGCCCGCGCGCCGTCGCTTCGGTGACCCCCTACTCAGCGAGCAGGTGGTCCGATTGAAGGGAGCGCCTGTCGAGCGTCCGCAGCACCGTGAGAGCAACTGCCCGGTGAGCAGGTGCTCCCTTAGTTGGGTCACACATTCACACTGAGGGCTTCTCTTGAGCGGAGCCCGAATGCCCTTCGGTGAATCAGACAGGAAGGTTGGGAAACATTTTCGGCGTCTTTTTCGCAGCAAATTCCTTGAACAACTGTACCGCGCGAGGGAGGTGCCTGTTTCCGACGTGGAGCAGCCAAAGATCGAAAGTGCGCAAGCGCCAGTTGTGCATTATCTCGACGAGCCGGCCCTTCTGCACCAATTCCGGACGCACGAGCGGCGGAAGCTCTCCGATGCCAGCTCCCGCCAGTAGCGCCGGAACAATTCCGGCGTAATCGTTTATCGAAAGATACGGCTCGAACCGCAGTTTTGTCGTTTCCTTGCCACTGGCGTGAACGAAATGCCAGCGGTTTTCTGGCTGCCATCGCGAGAATGCGATTAGGCGATGCCCGAGCAAGTCCTCCGGCGTCGTGGGTCGCTTGTGGCTCTTCAGATAGGCAGGACTCGCGAGCAGTTGATGCCGATAGGTCAAAATCTTACGCGCAACGAGACTCGAATCCCTCAGCGCGCCGACCCGAAAGAGCAGATCGACACCCTCCCCGATATGATCGACGATCCGTTCGGTGATCATAATTTGGACGCGGACGTCGGGATACGATTTCTGGAACGAGTTGACCAGCGGCGCCAGCAGCGAATCGGAGATGCTGGGCGGCGCGGCCAACCGCAAGGTACCCGAGACTTTCGACGAATGGTCCGAAGCGATGTTGTAGACAGCTTCGCTCAACTCTGCGCCACGCAGCGCGAACTGCAGCACGCGGGATCCCACATCGGTAAGCCGCAAACTGCGAGTGGAACGTTCCAGTAGGCGCACACCCAAATCGGCCTCGAGCTCGGAGACGCGGCGGCTCACCGTCGAAAGCGGCATCATCAGACGGCGCGCAGCCTCGGAGAAGCTGTTCGCGTCAACCACTCTCGCGAAGATAACGAGCGAGCTCAGATCGGGCATGCTCATGGATCGATGATTGTCAGATACTCGTCACGCGTCTCGATCGAATGTTGGCCGCGCGCACGGCCCAGAAAGTTGTGAACCGATGTCACCGCCGCTGCGCCGTCTCCGATGGCAAACGCCACTCTTTTGGGCGCGCCGCTTCGGCAAGCTCGGCCTCCGTGAGGCGCGGAAAAGCGACCTCGTCCGCGAGAGGGCCGAAACCCAGCCCGGATCTTTCCTGCGGGAGCCACGCTTCCGACGATTGTGATTCGTCCGCATCCGGGATCGCGGTCGCACCTTCCCGATCTGAAGCTCGATGGATTCTGATTTTCGCCCACTCGGATGTCAAGCGACGATCGCATGATTATCCCAAATATGGAAAATAGATTTGTGATTCTATCGATATTCGGGTAAAGCCGTCCGACCTATATTTCGTGGTAGCTGGATCCGGCGAAATGTCGCCCGGCGCGAAAAGCTACCGGCGTGAGGAAATCATGAAAAGGCTGATATTCATTTTGGCTGTTTCGGCGGCTTTGTGCAGCTCTGCTTTGGCGCAATCTTCGGACGAAGATCTAAAGCGCTACGTGCCCATTCTGCCGTCGGTAAAAGCGCAGTTTTTTGACGTCGATCCGCGTCTCGGATACGCCGTTAAGAATATGGGCCGCGGCATGTACGTCATTTCCGACAACATGTGGCAATCCGCATTCTTCGTGACGGACGACGGCGTCGTCGTATTCGACACACCGGAGAGTTTCGGTAAAGGCATTCCTGCAGCCATCGCAAAAGTCACCGACAAGCCGATCAAATATCTCGTCTATTCTCACGCCCACAAAGACCACATCGGCGGCTCGAAGGCGTTCAAAGATATCAAGGACCTGAAGATTGTCGCTGTCGAGGGCGTGGCGGCGTTTTTGAAAGAGCAAAACGATCCGAACCGCCTGATTCCCAATGTGGTTTTTGCCGACAGGAAGACAATCACACTCGGCGGGAAAACCGTCGAGCTGACGCGCCACTTCTACCACTCCGTCGAAGGCGATCTTTTCATCTACGTGCCGTCGGCCAAATTCATGATGGCCGTCGATTGCGTGACGCCCGGCTATGCGCCGTTCCAGGGATTTGACATCACCGCCAATTTCGGGCAATACATGAAAGTCTTCGACGAGCTGATGGCCTACGATTTTGATACGTTCTCTGGGGGGCACCTCACAGCCACCGGCTCTAAGAAAGACGTCGAGATCACCAAAGAGTTCACGATGGACGTCTACCAAACCGTAAAGCGAATCCACAACAATTTGGATCAGAACGCGGTCGCGGCTCACGCGGCGCAAATCGTCGGGACCGACAATGAATTCCTGCTTTTCAAAGTCGTTCTGGACCGAGTCATGAGCGACTCCGTCAAAGAATTGGAGCCACGCTGGATCAACAGGCTAGCCGGAGTCGACGTTTGGATGGAAAGCCAGGTACGCACCGCACTTCTCTACGTGCGCTGGGACGACAAATACTAATCGAGGAGGGGTCGAAGGGAGGGAGCATGTCGACTCGACCGGATCAGCGTGCTGAACTGAAGTTTGTGGTGACAAATACCCTCATCGTTCGAGACATACACCGATCCGTCGAGTTCTATCGCGACGTGCTCGGCGCTACCGTGCTGCGCGAGGGCGAGCCGACATTTCTTCGACTCGGGAATATTTGGCTCACGATCAATGCGGGAGGCGGCCCAACCGACGACAAACCGGAAGTCGTCGCGTCGCCGCCGCGCGATCCAAACGTTTTAAGCATATTTCTGAACCTTCGCGTCGCAGACATCCGGGGTTGCCATGACGTTTGGCGGTCGCGCGGCGCCAAATTCATCACCGAACCGAAAGTCCACGCGACAGAGTTGCGATGCTACATGCGCGACCCGGATGGATATCTCATAGAGGTCGGACAAACGACCATGACCGCGGGTCCTTTGGACTTGTACGGGTGAAGCCTCCGAACGTGCTAATGTTTTTCGCGGAACGTCGATGAAAGCCGCCTGGTACGAAAAGCAGGGTCCCGCTCGCGAGGTCTTGCACGTCGGCGAAATGCCCGGCCCGACGCCCTCGGCCGGTGAAGTCCGCATTCGCATCGCTGCCTCGGGCATCAATCCCGGCGACACCAAGAAACGTGGAGACGCATTCGGCGTCGGCATGCCGTATCCCCGCGTGATTCCTCACAGTGACGGCGCGGGTCGAATCGACCAGATCGGCCCCAGCGTCAGCCCTGAATGGATCGGCCTAAATGTGTGGTGCTATGGAGCACAGTCGTATCGCGCCTTCGGCACGGCGGCGGAATTTACGGTCGTACCTGTCGATCACGTTGCGTCGCTGCCCGAAAACGTTTCGATGGAGCAAGGCGCGTGTCTCGGCATTCCGGGCATCACGGGGCATCGCGCGGTTCATGTTGGCGGTGACATTCGCGGGCGCACGGTTTTGGTTCAAGGCGCGGCGGGATCCGTGGGACTTTGCGCGGTGGCTCTAGCGCGGCATGCCGGAGCGCGGGTGATCGGCACCGTGCGGTCTAGGTCGGACGAGCCAACGGCACGCAACGCCGGCGCACAAGAAGTGATCGTCAGCAGCAGCGATCTGGTTTCGCGCGTGAAAGCACTCGCGCCCGATGGCGTCGATCACATCGTCGAAGTGGCTTTCGGCGCCAACATCGATGCCGACGTCGAGCTGCTGAAAAATGACGGCTCCGTCGCCACCTATGCTACCGACAAAGCGACTCCGACGATTCCTTTCTGGCAAATGGTCTTCAAGAATATACGCGTGTACTTTCTTGGGAGCGACGATTTCCCCCGCGAGGCAAAAATGCAGGCAGCGCGGGATATCAACTCCGCGCTCGAAGCCGGTTGGACAGGATTCGAAATCGGCGAACGACTCCCGCTTGCGGAAATCGCCCGTGCCCACGAACTAGTGGATCATCCCGCCCGTCGCGGCCGAGTCGTTGTCATCCTTTGACGGAAAGCCTTCTAACTTCCGCTCGTCGCAGTCGTGAACTTTTAATTCCACGACTGTGGTGCGCAAAAACCTCACCGGCCTCGTAAGTCTCTTGAGAATCAACCCTTGATGCCCTTCAGAGTTCTCAATCTCCCCGCACTGATTTCCTTCTGATCAACGGTGCTCCGCGACCGATTCGACTGTAAAATGTGGCGCTCATGACCAGGAGAACATCTTTATTCATCCTTCGTCGACTCTTCTCGATCGCATTTGGTCTCCTTCAGGAATTCCTTCGGCTCGGTCGAGGTTTGTTGCGCTCACGCACTGCACTGGCCGCAGAGAATCTTTTTCTCAGAAAACAATTGGCCTTCTACCAAGAGCGCACTATCAAGCCTCGTCGTCTCAATGATTCTGCCAGACTCTCTCTGCTCCTCTCGTCACCATGGTTCGATTGGCGGAACGCTCTGGTGGTCGTTAAGCCTGAAACACTCATCGGTTGGCATAAGCGGGCATTGCAGATCCTCTGGCGTTGGAAATCTCGGGGCGGTAGGCCTCAAATACCGAGAACCCTCTGTGCACTGATCGCGGAGATGGTGCGGCAGAATCCCACTTGGGGCGAGGCCCGGGTTGCCTCGGAATTGGCTCTCAAGCTCGGCATCCGCGTATCGCCACGGACCGTGCGGGCCTATTGGCCGCAAGATCTCAGTCCCAATCGAGGTCATTCCTCCGAGCGCTGGACGACCTTCGTACGGAACCATGGCAAGGCCATTGTGGCCTGCGATTTCGTCGTCGCTGTGACACTCCGCTTCCGCATTCTCTACATATTCGCGGTGATGGAGGTCGGAAGCCGCAGAATCTTGCATGTGAATGTGACACCTCACCCCACGTCATCGTGGACCTTGCAGCAACTCCGTGAAGCGATTCCCAGCAACCACGCGTATCGCTGGCTTATCCACGATCGGTCCGGCATTTTCTCGGACGACTTGGACCGCGATGTGAAAACTTTCGGTGTCGCCGTGCTGAAAACTCCGATTCGGGCGCCAAAAGCTAATGCCTATTGCGAGAGGCTCATCGGTAGCCTGCGGCGCGAGTGTCTGGATTGGTTCATTCCATTGAACGAGCGACACGTGCGCATGCTGGCCCGAGAATGGGCAGTTCACTACAATCAGGGACGGCCACACAGGAGTTTGGGACCCGGCATTCCCGACCCTCCGCCGGGGTCTCACGTCACGGAGCAAATTCGTAGACATGCAGTTTCGGATGGATTCTCAATCAAGAAGAAGTCGATCTTGAGTGGGCTTCATCACGAATATCGACTCGAGAGGATGGTGGCGTAATCCCGATGAGGTTTTTGCGCACCACAGTCCGCAATCAGCCGAGCATGCCTGTCGTTTACGTTGGGGAACGCATGAATGAGTACAAGCTCGTGGTGAAATCGGACGGCGCACTCGTCCAGCGCCTATTTCTACACCGTTGAGCAGGTGCCCGTGGGCCGGTACGCTCTCCATCGGCTACCTTACATCCAAAAAAGCAGTCGGCACGCCTGCGCAAGAAACGCTGACCGCCGATTTGCCGCCGTTGATCAACAAACGGATTTCAGCGCGGCCGTTATAGAGTTCGACGCTTCGCGCTCCAGTGGATGTGCCCAAGTTATCGAGCAACGTTCCGTCGCCGGCAAGCTCGAACCGTATTCGATTTCGGGCATCCAGACACGCTACGTTCTTTCTGTCGAACACTCGTGCTTCGATTGTGGATGTTTGCTCAACCCTTGCCGTCTCCCGCAGCTCAAGCCGCGCCGGTGTTTCCCATCGTTCGGTGTGGTAGCGGAAGCTGAGCTCGTCGGCGATACCGGCACTTCCCTTACGTCCCTGCGCTCGCAGCTGATTATCTCCGGGTTCAAACTTCACGAGCCAATGCAATCCCGCCGCGGGAAAGTCTTGGCTATTCCGCGTCCTCACTCCACAAGACTTCCCGTTCAGGAAAAGTTCCACCGTCTCGCAATTGGAATAGACCTTGACCAGTTTTCGTTCGCTTTGTTCACCCCATCGAATCGGCCAAGAGTGGCCGTAAACGTGGATCATTGGCTTCTCAGACCAGTACGACTGAAAAACGAAGTAGCCCTCCTTCGGCGTCAGGTCTCTTTCGACCACTCCCTTTTGGTTGACGAACGGGACAGGATTTCCGCGGCGCAACGGGCTTGCGAAGTCCTTGAATATCCACTGCGCCGCACCGGTCAGCCACGGCATCGTGTCCTGTTCCTTGAGATGCCAATCAAAAAGATTGCATGCGTAGGTCTCGGACCAGTCTCCATACTGGTCGGCGTGATCCTGTCCGCCTGTCAGCAGGTATTCGTGCGTGCGCGCGTCAACTTGCTCGCCTGAAAGAAACTTTGCAAGCAGTTTGTCAGTGTCTTCGGAGTGGCGCCGCGCATGGCTGTCGCCGCCCCACTCGAGATGCAGGAAGTGACTGACCTGTTCCATTTGCGTCTGGGACGTCTTCTTGTAGTTGTTATATGGGCCGTGATACCAGCCGGCCCAGATCGATGGCGAATAAACGTCCACTAACTCCCTCGCAAAATCGCAGCGGCGAAGCAGCGTTTTGCGCGCGGGATCGAGTGCATGGGCCTCGTCGTTCAACTCTTTCACGAAAGCGCGGATCTGATCTTTGTCGAAAACCGGGAAATCGCCCGGCCAGTCATTTTCATTGCCCACGCCCCACAGAATAATTGACGGATGGTTGTAGTGCTGATCGATCATATTGCGAAGCATGTCTCGAGCTTGCTGCTTATAACGCTCGCCTCCCAGCCCGCCGCGGGACCATGGAATCTCTTCCAGGACTAGCAAGCCGAGTTCGTCGCAAATACTCAATACCGTGCGTGATTGCTGATAGTGCGCGAGTCCCAGGAAGTTCGCGCCCATCGCCTTGAGCAACTCGAGTTCTCGCCGAGTAAGGTCGTCGTTCACAGCCGCGCCCAACAACGCGTGGTCCTCTTCGCGCTGCGTGCCTCTGAGGAGGAGCCGCTCGCCATTCAGTGTGAACGGGCCGTGATCAAGAAAATCGAATTGGCGGAATCCGAATCGCTCGCGAACCTCCATCGCGCCATGAGCGCTCGTCAACCCAATCTCACATTGGTATAGCAACGGACTGGAAGGTGACCAACGCTCCGGCATCTTCACTTCGAACGTGGCGATTTGGCGCTCGCTACTCCAAGCCTTCAACCGCGGTGAAGCGGTGTGAACAATGGATCCATGCGGATCGAACACGCGCATCGTCAGCTGCAACTCGTCATCGAGAAGAGTGGGATTGTACAGGCGAGCTTTGACCGCTACCGTTGCCGGACCTTCCGACCCTACGTGGGCATCAATGTGAACGCGCTCGAGCGAAATTGCCGGGGCGTAAACGAGGTTCACATACCGGTAAAGGCCGCCGTAACGGCAGAAATCGTTAAGGCTAGAGGGAATCATCTCCGAGTCACGTGAATTGTCACAGACGACGGCCAGTGGCACCGTGCCCTTGTTTCTCGGCTCTTTTGCAACACGCGCGGCAGCATCGGTAATGTCAATTACGAACTCGTCGTAACCTCCCACATGCTCACCAACCTGATCCAGATAAACGAATGCGCTGCTCTTCTGACCTGCGCCCTCAAAATGTAGAAGCGTGCGCCCGCCGGGAAAAGGATTCGAGACGTCCAGCCGCGTGCGGTACCACCCGGGGCCCTCGTAGTACGGAGTATCAGGATCCACCGCGTCGCGAGCGTTGAAACAGTGTGGAAGTTGGACTGTCTTCCAGACGATATCGTTACCTTCATCGGCCCGCCAAACATCCCAAGCTCCTCCGAGTTCTCCTTTGTGGAACTGCCAGCCGTCAATTATTCTGCGTGCAGCGGCAATCTTTTCGTCAGCGAACGTTGTCGCGAACTGCGGCCTGGCAGCGGCCGCTGCGAGTCCCGTGATCGCTGTGACCTCCCGTAAAAAGTCTCTGCGGCTGATCTCCCCTGGCTCGCTCATGGATCCCCCATTGATCCCATGTCTTGGCCCGACCAGATCAACTCTCCGGTCATTATCGTGGCGAGATAGCAGAGGGAGATAGGAACGCGACTCCGGCGACATCGGGCTGCGTGATCTCGATGAGCGTCCCGTCGGGATCGAACAGACCGAGTTGCGTTTGGTTTGTCGGGAAAGGGATACTGCCTTGGTACCATGTAGGATGGAGAGCGCCGCGAAGCTGCAGTTCCGATATCGCCTTGGGTACATCGGATCGCGCGAAACGAACGTACTCGTGCACAGTCGGCTGGAGGACAGGCGGGAGATCTCGATAAAGTAAAAAATTAACGGTGTCGGTGCCGTCGGGAACCCGCAGATTGACCCAACCATTCCGTGTTCCGGACGCCTTACCCGACGACAGCTCGACGAGCCCAAATATTTCCTGGTAGAACTGCCGCATGGGCTTTTCCGCGCCGACGCGAATCCCGATTTGCGCGATGTGATCGGAAATGCGCCCAGCGGGCATATGGGCGCCTTGGTCTTGTCCGGTCCAGCTATCGCGCTGATATTGGACAATCTCGAGTAAATGGCCATCCGGGTCGCGCACAGTAAAGAAATCATTTCCAATATTTCCCTTGTGCACAGGCCCCAGGACTTTTATCCCTCGCCTTACGAGATAATCTCTCATACCGGCAGCGTTGTCCGTGTACAAGGCGAAATGATTCAGCTGGTTTGCCGCTCGCGGGTCGGAGGAAAGCTCCACGTATTGTCGATCGTTAACCTTTATATAGGCGATCCAATCCGCACCATCAGCTCGCTTCAGCGCGAAAGCCTCCGCAAAGCCCAAGAAGTCCTCATAGAAGACGCGGGCTTTGCCGAAATCGCTGGCATGGATCGCGACGTGCGCGATGCCCAGGATTCGAGTCCGTTCTGGACTCGCCTGAGCAAATAAAGCGCAGGAAGCTAGGACCATTATCAGGGGTCGCGTCGAATTCATAGGGGCCATTCCCCGCAGTCGGAATTCGCAGTTCCAAGAATACCGGAATCTAATCCCGCTTGTCTTTTTGAAGCAACTACTTTTTTGCCTATTTTTCTACTTGACAAGTGTCAGAACGCTGATAGCATCAGCCCATTTTATTGACGGTGTGAAAAAGTTTTCAGTGCCCTGTTCGTTAGAAGGCATCGTCGGCTCGTCGAGAATTCATTTCTCTCGCGGGCAGAGCTAATGGGAATCCCATCGAATGGTAATTTTCTGTGAGCTTAGGTTCGTTTTGGCATTGCGGCCTTGTTCCGTCTCGCTTACGTGGGTGAGGTAGTGTTCTGCGACAGCTCCAGGCGCGGTGCAAAATCCTTAGCGTGTTTACATATTCGGTTAGGACTCGACGAGGTATATTACGGAGGATCAGTACGCACGCCCATAGGAAGCCGCTACTCGCGGCGTTACTGATCGCTACGATTTGTGTGTTAGTGTCATCGTCTGCTAGGGCACAATCGCTCAGCATAGACGTCAAAGTCTCCAAGGATCAATCGACTCCAAGTTCGACCAGCACGACCCCGGCCTTTTCGACCACCGCTACCAACGAACTATTGCTGGCGTTCGTTTCTTCGGACAGCACCAGCAGTCCGAATACGACGGTTAGCGGAGTTACTGGCGCCGGCCTCACCTGGGAACTCGTCGAACGCACCAATGTGCAGCTAGGGACTGCGGAGATCTGGCGCGCGTTCGCGAAGACAGAACTGTCAAACGTAACTGTCAAAGTAACGCTGACGCAAAGCGTAGCAAGCTCCGTGACCGTGCTGACCTTTAAGGGAGCGGATCCATCCGGTTTCAATGGCTCGGGTGCAATCGGGGCGGTGGGCAGCGGAAACTCCGATCCCGGGGCGCCGGCCGCTTCTTTGGTGACCACGCGCAACAATTCCTGGGTCTTCGGCGTCGGAAACGATTGGGACAACGCGATCGACCGAACCCCCGGAGCGAATCAAACTCTGGTGCACCAGTACCTAGCGACTGTAAACGACACCTACTGGGTGCAGGAGCAGAATAGCCCAACACCGCAAAGCGGTACGACGGTGACAATCAATGACACCGCGCCCACGACCGATCGTTACAATTTGAGCATTGTCGAAGTCTTGCCGGCCCAGACTCCTCCGCTGAATAGCGGACCTCTGAACGTTGACGTTCAGGTTTCGAGCGATAAGACTCCCAGCTCATCAAACACAACTCCCACGTTCTCCACGACCGCGGGTAACGAATTGTTGCTTGCATTCGTGTCCTCGGACAGCACAACAACGCCAAACACCACCGTAACGGGAATCACCGGCGGGGGCTTGACTTGGCAACTCGTCAAGCGCACCAACGTCCAGCTTGGGACTGCTGAAATTTGGCGAGCATTCGCAGTGAATCTGCTCGCAAACGTAACCGTGAAGGTTTCGCTGTCGCAGTCTGTGGCAAACTCGGTCACGGTCATCAGCTTTATCGGAGCAGATCCATCCGGAACCAATGGTTCGGGAGCGATTGGCGCAAGCGGCACTGGCAATGCGCACCCTGGCGCGCCGAGCGCATCGGTGGTAACGACGCGAAGCAATTCCTGGGTCTTTGCAGTGGGCAACGATTGGGACAACGCGGTCAGCCGGACGCCGGCGGCGGGACAGTCGCTGGTTCACCAGTATCTAGCAACTGTGAATGACACGTACTGGGTACAGTCGGAAAACCTACCCACGCCGCAGAGCGGCACCACCGTTACGATCAGCGACACGGCGCCAACGACCGACCGTTACAATCTAAGCGTTGTAGAAGTCTTGCCCGCCAACAGCACACCGCCGACAATTACCGCGAGTTTATCGCCGTCGCCCAACGCTGGGGGCTGGAACAATTCGAATGTCACAGTCACGTTTACTTGCACCGCAGGCAGTTATCCGATCCAGACGTGCCCTCCGCAAGTAGTGGTCAGCACCGAAGCGGCCAACCAAGTAATCTCTGGCACTACCACCGACACTTCGGGCAATTCCGCAACAACCAGCGTCACCGTGAACCTCGATAAAACGCGGCCAACCATCATTGCGGTCGCCTCGCCTTCTCCGAACGCAAATGGCTGGAACAATTCCACAGTGACGGTGAATTTCAGTTGCGGTGACACACTGTCGGGCGTAGCCGCCTGCTCGGGCCCTGTGATGGTCAGCACCGAAGGCGCGAATCAGGTCGTCACAGGAGTCGCTACAGACATAGCTGGAAACGCATCCACTGTGTCCACTACGTTTAATCTCGACAAAACTCCGCCGGCGTTGAGCGTCACGTCGCCGACCAACGGCGCGACTCTCACGTCTTCAGCTCTCACCGTCACCGGCAGCGTTTCGGACGCGCTGTCCGGTGTTGCTGCGGTGACGTGCAACGGATCGGCCGGCAGCTTGCAAAGCGGATCGTTTGCTTGCTCGCTGACCCTGACGCCGGGCGCAAACACCATCACCGTACAGGCGACCGACCTCGCCGGAAACACGGTCACGCAATCGGAGAGCGTCACCTTCAGCGCAGGTCCTACGATCGCCAGTTTCAGCCCGACCTCCGCGTCAGTCGGCGCACTGATTGCCGTAACTGGCACGAACTTCACCGCGAACGGAGCGACGCCGCAAGTAACGCTTGCCCTGGCAGGTGGTGGAACACTTCCAGCCCCGGTTTCGGGCGTAACCTCCACCAGTCTTTCGTTCGTAGTTCCGACCGGAGCCGCGACCGGTCCCGTCACCGTGAGCGTGAATGGTCAAAGCGCGACTTCGCCGAACGCGCTTACGGTCCAGTCCGCTTCCACGTTCGCACTGACAGTCAGTCCGAGTTCCGCGACGCTTTTGCCAGGACAGTCAACCACTTATCAAGTCTCGTTAACGAGCAGTAATGGATTCACGCAATTGGCAATGCTGAGCGTTTCGGGTTTGCCACCAGGTGTTTCCTCCAGTTTCCAGCCGTCGCAAATTACCGCCGGAGGGTTCTCGACACTAACTGTCACGGCGCCGGCCTCGCAGGCGCTCGGTTCGTCGCAGCTTACGATCACCGCGAACGCCACCGCGCAAGGCAGTCCGCTCAGCGCAACGGCAAATGCAACCCTCGTAATCCAAGCCGAGGGCGGCGTCGCGTTTCAAGGTCGCGTCGCAGTTACGAATCCTTCGGTTGACGTGCCGCTGGTCGGCGTCACCGTCCGCTTTACGGGACTAAACTACACCGGCAATTCGACCGGCTGCACAGGTTCAGTAACTACCGATTCCGGTGGCAACTTCGTGTTCGCAAGCTTGCCCCCGGCCTGCGCCGGACCGCAGCTAGTCCAATACGATCCCTCGACCGTCATGGCTCCATCCGGTACGTATACAGGTTTGGCCGTTAGCTATGTCCTGACTTCCGGCCAGGTCACAACCCCCGGCGTCGTCGTCCATCTACCGCGCGTAGACAACGCCGAGACCGTCCAAGTAATGCAAAATGGCTCGGCCGACCAGGTCTTCACATTCAACACCGTTCCTGGTGTAACGATCACTGTTTATGCGGGAACGACGCTGACCCTGCCGGATGGCACGCAACCGAACCCATTCCCGCTGCGAGTTGTCGAGATTCCCTATGACCGTCTGCCCGAGCAAGTGCAGCCCGATCCCACTCGAGTTCCGGTATTCGCAATGTCGATCGAACCGTTCAACACCACCGCGAGTCAGCCAATCTCGGTCAGTTACCCGAATAGGTCGAATCTGGCGCCGGGAACCGCGATGCCGCTTGCAACGCTCAGCCCGGTATTGGGCATGATGGTTAACTACGGTACTGCAGCCGTCTCGCCCGACGGTTCTCAAATCGTTCCCAACCTCGATCCCGCATATCCGGGCCACAACTTCGGTATCACCCATTTCGATTGGGAATTTCCAACGCCCCCGCCTCCCCCTGGCGGCGGACCGAATGGCGGCCCTGGCCCGGGACCACGAGGCGGCGATCCCGTTGACATTGCGAGCGGGCTTCTAGTCGTCACGAAAACCGACCTCGCATTCGGCGGCGCGCGCGGTCAGGTCGCCATTACGCGAACCTTCAGGAGTCAATCAACCAACCCTGGTCCTTTTGGAATAGGCACAAATCATAACTATGGCCTGCTGCTCGACTTCTCAAGTCTTATCAACGGAACTGGAACCGAACTTAATCTCATTATGCCTGACGGCTCGCAGTTGCCGTTTGTGCAGCAATCCACCGGGAAGTGGATCAACACTACGATTCCCTCGCTTGCGGGCGCGATCATCACCGCCCCGGCGTTTGACAATTATCTTCTGACTTACAAAAACGGAACCGCATTCCGGTTCACGTATTTCGAGACGGGTCAGCCCGTGGCCGTCCTGGTTTCGATCACGGATACAAACGGGAATGTCGTCACTCTCGCGCATACCTCATCAGTGCCTAACCAAATTACTCAAATTGTTGACTCAGTGGGCCGTTCGACGAGTCTGACGTACGACGGCTCGTCTCGAATCACTTCCATCACCGATCCCCTCGGGAGATCCGTTTCGTACACCTACAATGCCCAGGGAACGCTTGCCACCGTCCACGACGTGGCGGGCGGAGTCACCTCTTACACCTACGACGGTCAAAATAACCTGATCAGCATCACGGACCCGCGAAATATAACCTATCTCACGAACTCCTACGACGCATGCGGGCGCGTGACTCAGCAGACGTCTGCGGACGGCGGGGTCACGACCTTCTCCTACACATTGCTAAATCCGAGCGCTTGCACCAGTCCGGTGGACACCGCTGTGCTGACGGACCCCAACGGCAATTCCACAACCTATCATTTCAACCCGTCCGGATTCCTGCTCGACAGTACGGACCCGCTCGGCGAGACGACTGTTTACAATGTACAGTCCGGTACGAATCAAACGCAAAGCGTTACGGATCCTCTGGGCCGCACCACCGCTTACACTTATGATGCGTCGGGAAATACCACCAGCATTACCCAACTGGCTCTGCCGCCGGGATCTACGCTTGTAGGCGGCGCCTCACCCTCGGTAACCACCTCATTCGCCTACGATCCCACGTTCAACAAGGTGACCAGCATTACCGACCCGCTGGGTCTTACCATGACGTTCAAGTATGACAACAAAGGGAATCTCGTCTCCCTGACGGACCCCGCGAACGAACAGACCAAATTCGCCTATGACACCACGGGCGAGTTGACCTCGGCAACGGACCCTCTGGGCAACACCGCGCAATTCGCATACACCAATGGTGACCTCACTCGGGCGACCGACGCTCTGGGCCGCTCCGAGATCCGCACGTTTGACTCGGCGGACCGGCTGATAGGCCTCGCAAACGCCCTGGGGCAAAGCACTCAATATCAATATAATCCGCTGAATCAGGAAACTCGTGTTACCGATCCCACCGGAAACTCGATGTCATTCTCCTACGACGCCAACGGAAACCTCTCGAGCGTCACCGACGGCAACTCCCACACAACGCTCTATGCCTATGACAGTATGGATCGAGTTCTGACTCGCACCGATCCACTGGGTCGGGCGGAAAATTATCTATACGATCTAAATGGCAATCTCAAGCAATTCACCGATCGTCGTGGTATCGCAACATCGTTCAGCTATGACGCGTTGAATCGCAAAATCGGGACAAACTTCGGAGGTCAGAGTTCGATCGTTTACGCCTACGACGTCGCCGGCCGGCTGACGCAAGCGACAGATTCCATTAGCGGCGCAATCCAGCGATTCTACGATGGGTTAGACCGGCTCACGTCGGAAGTGACCCCGCAAGGCTCCGTCGGTTACACCTATGATACCGACAGCCGCCGGACGGGGATGACTGTGAGCGGCCAGGCAGCGGTCGCGTATTCTTACGACAACGCCAGTCGCCTGATTCAGGTTACGCAGGGAGCCTCGAACGTGCACGCCTCCTACGACAGTGCCAGCAGACGCACGAACCTCACACTCCCGAACGGCGTGACCATAACCTACGGATACGACGCTGCCTCTGAACTCACCAGCAGCAATTACGTGCTCGGCTCCAGCACGCTCGGCAATTTCGCCTATAGCTACGATCTCGCTGGGCGCCGCACCAGTTCCAGTGGCTCCTTTGCGCAGACAGGTTTGCCCACGGCGCTCACGACTGCGAATTATAACGCGGGTAACCAACTGACTCAGTTTGGGACTTCCAGTCTAACGTACGACGCGAATGGAAACATGACTAGCGATGGCATCAACACCTACACATGGGATGCGCGCAACCATCTGGTATCCATCACCGGCGCAGTCTCCGCGAATTTCCAATATGATTCTTTTGGCCGGCGCGTCAGCAAGACGATTAGCGGCACGACGGAGTTCCTCTATGACGGGTTGAATCCGGTAGAGGAACTCTCTGGTGGCACGACTTCTGCGAATCTTCTCACCGGCCTCTCGGTGGATGAGTTCTTTCAGCGCACAGACAACTCAGGCGGCGCGAATTTCTTGACGGACGTTTTAGGCAGCACCATCGAGCTGAGTAACAATGCTGGCAGCAGTCTGGCGCAGTTCACCTACGATCCTTTCGGCAACACCACTCCTGGCGGCGCTTCCAGCAATCCCTATCAATTTACGGGCCGGGAAAACGATGGAGACGGGCTCTACTTCAATCGCTCCCGGTATTACAGTCCGCTCCTCCAGCGATTCGTGAGCGAGGATCCAATTCAATTCGCTGGCGGTGCGAACTTCTACGCTTATGCCGGCAATGATCCCGTCGATTTCACAGACGTGCTGGGTACCAGCCGAAAACGTGACTTTGGCCAGTGCATACAGCAAAATGCGCATTTCTACAGCTTGGCTGGTGTAGTGGACCTTGTGTTCGATACCAACACCAGCGAAACCGTTGCCGGCAACATCATCGGTGGAAACGATGTCACGGGCCTTGCGCTGTTGGTTGCAGGAGAACCGGAGAACGCACCGGAAAGCCTGGGAGCCGCCGTCGCCGTAAGCGTCGACGAAGGAATTCCCGCTGGAATCGGGAATCAGCTCTTCGTCGGGGGAAACAGCCCTAATCATGTTCAGACTCTGTTCCCACAAGTGGGCAGGCCGCCGCAAGCCCTCCCACGAGATCCCAGTCTGACGAATGCTCTGAAGATCGGGAAAGAGATCATCGAACTCAAGAAAGCAATCGATTTGGGTTTTACTGGTGCACTGGCGTTGGACTGTGCCATCGGAGCGATTTAGGCGAGTGAGTTTTTATGACGGAGAATTTGAGCTGGAATAAACAGTTGGCTTCAGGGTTGCGTCTCGCTCTGACTGTCGTTGGCGTGTTGCTGGTTCTCGGCCTGTTGATCAAAGGTCTCCTACTATTGCGCAGCGACGATCTGAATCGGACGCTGGGAGGAGTAGCGATCATCAGTCTGGTATGCGTTCTTGCGTTCGTAACGACGTCACACTGGGCCAAATGGTTTTTTGGAGTTTGCTGTCTGATGGTGCTGAGAGGCCTCGCAATGTTCGTTGTGGGACGAACCGTGTCGGTTCCGAGTATCGCCGCTCCCAGGAGTTACTTTGCGCTTGTGACTGGAATATTCGTATTGATGGCGATCTTGAGCTATCGCTTTGTAGATTCAAGTCCAAACTGGCTGGATTCGCTGTGCTTGGTGGGAACGCTCGTTGCAGTCACGGCCTGGTTCATCAACAACTCGGTGAAATGGGTGTTTGTGGGCGTAGTGCTGCTGGGGTTAGGAAGCGCGTGTCGGCGATTGGTAGGCAACAGTCGTAGCCGGGTTCACGCGCCTGATTAGTAGATGCCAGGATTTTTTGTTGGTGGCTGGCGCTGGTAATAACGGTATACGAAAGCGCAGGTGAGTTATGCGTGAGGCAATGGAAGACGGGCGGTGTTGCCGACTAGCAAACGATCCCTGCTCCGAGCGATCGTCGGCATATCGAGGATGAGATGAAACCGAAGGTCTTGGGCGTCTTAGTAATGTTGGTGGTGCTCTTCTTTGCGCCATCGATCTGTGCCCAGACCACTGGCCCTGTCCAATATTTCTATGATGATCTCGGAAGACTTACGAAGGTCGTCGACCAAACCGGCAAAATCGCCGCCTACCGTTACGACGCGGTAGGCAATCTGCTTTCGATTACTCGTTCCACGCTGCCGGCAAACAATGGCCTCGCAATCTTGAATTTCACCCCACAGCGCGGTTCAGCCGGCGCCACAGTCACCATACAGGGTCAGGGATTCAGCAGCAGTAGCGTGGTCCAATTCAACGGCACGGCCGCGGTCGTCACATCGGCCACTACGAATTCGCTCGCAGTCAGCGTGCCTTCCGGCGGCACAACCGGCCCGATTTCGGTCACCGTAGGCTCCACAACCGCGGTTTCTGATACCAACTTCGTCGTGATCTCTCCGGTTTTATCTTCCATTGCCCTGACGCCCGCGGGTTCCTCCATTCCCACCGGCGTGCAACGGCAGATCGTGGCGTTAGGTACGTACAATGACGCCAGTACGCGAGACCTGACCACATCGGTAACTTGGAGTTCCTCGGCTTTGTCCGTTGCCACGATTAGCAATTCGGCCGGCAGCCAAGGAATCGCGACCGCCGTGAACGTCGGGGTAACCACGATCACCGCCACCTCTGGCTCAGTCAGCAGCTCCACAAGTCTCACCGTCACGCAGCCGGTCCTGGTCTCTCTCGCGGTGACACCCGCCACTTTGTCGCTTCCAAAAGGAGAAGCGCAGCAATTCGTCGCGACCGGTACGCTCAACAACGGAGCAACCCAGGATTTGACCCCCGTCGCGTCTTGGACGTCATCTGCGGGCGGCGTCGCTACCGTCAGTAACCTGCAGGGCTTCATCGGTCGCGTGACTGCCTCCGCGGTGGGTACGACCAACATCTCCGCTTCGTACTTTAACGTCGGCGGCTCCGCCGTCGTGACCGTGACTCCCGCAGTGCCGCTTGGACTAACAGTCAGTCCGGCGACAACCTCTGTAAGCGTCGGGAACTCAGTTCAGTTCATGGCTACCGGCCAAATGAGCGACGGCACCACTCAGAATGTTACGTCGGCGGTTTCCTGGAACTCCGCTGACATCACCGTCGCAACTGTGAGCAATTCCGCGCCGAGCCAGGGTCTGGCCACGGGTGTAGGAGGCGGCGCGGTGACGATTACGGCTGTCTCCGGTTCCGTCAGCGGCTCGGCAAGTTTGTACGTCAGCAGCACCTCTGGTTCGGTTTTCCCGCGGTTCGCGTTCGTAGCGAACGCGAACGACGACACGATTTCGTTTTATACAGTGGATGCTACCTCTGGCCAATTCCGTTCGAATGGCTACACAGCCGAGCAAGCCGGATCGAAACCTAAAGCCGTCGCCCTCGATCCGACAAGTCAGTTCCTCTTCGTAGCCAACTCGGGTCTTAACAATGTGGCAGCCTACTCGGTCAATGCCGCCAATGGAACTCTGTCGCAGATCTCGGGTTCGCCCTACGCGGTAGGCTCAACCCCGAGCTCGGTCGCTGTGGATCCAAAAGCGAACTACGTATACGTCGTAAATTCAAACGATGTTCCTGGCGACGTTTCGGCATTCGCCTTCGACTCGACGACTGGATCGCTCACGCCGGTCCCCGGGTCTCCATTCCCCGTGGGCAACGGGCCAAGTTCCGTGGCGGTGGATCCCGCCGGCCAGTTCCTCTACGTAACGAATACCGTAGACGGCACCGTCTCGGCATTTATGATCAGTGCCTCGAGTGGTGCCTTGGCCACGGTTGCCGGTTCGCCTTTCCCAGCCGGAACTCAACCGGAAGGCATCACTGTAGATTCCGCCGGCGGTTTCGTTATCGTTGCCGATGCCGGCGCACCACCACCGCCGCCGTCGAGCAAACAGATCCCACCGCGCATCGCGGAACCCGGTTCATTCTTGACGACGAACTGGCGCGGATACAATTGGAAGGGAGATTCTTCCGAGTTTGCGGCAGCGCCGGGCGTTGCATTCCGTGACGCTCTCTTCGCAACCCAGAGCAGGGCACAATTCAACCGCGGGCTCGACTCCAACTTCTTTGGATCTGAAAACGTAGCGTTCTCTATCGCCGCGTCGCAATTGCCTGGAATTCCTTCTTTGAGGTCTGTCGGGTACGCACCACCGCAGTCTGGAAATCAGCTGGCGAACACTCCCGGCGTTTCCGTCTTCGCGATGGACCCGTCCAGCGGAGCCTTAACCGTGGTGTCGGGTTCGCCTTTTTCAACGGGCATCTCTCAAGCCGCGATTTCCGTCGTCACGGACTCGACGGGGAAGTTTGCCTATGTCACGACCGGCAGTGGAGGCGTATCGGCACTGACGATTGATCCGGCAAGTGGGGTTGCCAGTTTGCTCCCTGGTTCGCCCTATGCCACATCGTTTAGTCCGTCGTCGGTTGTTGTCGATCCCTCCGGCTTGTTTGTCTGTGTCACCGACAGCGGGGCCAACGAAATCAATGTGTTCGGAATTACTCCGGACACGGGAGAATTGGTTTCGCTGCGCTCGATTCCCACGCGCGGCGGGCCTGCGGCGCTGGCGATTAGCGCTGGTTCAGCGCCAATTAAGTACGTGCCCCAGTTCGCTTACGTAGCCGATAGCGGTAGTCCCGCTGCTTCCAGCAACACGACCGGATCCAACAACGTGATCGGATTCTCGATTGATCCAACGGCGGGCGGACTTACTTCGCTATCGAGCTCGCCCTTCGCGGAAGGGCTCTTCCCCGAATTCGCTGTTACCGATCCGTTCGCGCGATTCCTTTACGTCGCGAACAATTGTTCGAACCCCACGTGCCCCGGTACCGCGGGCAGCGTCTCCGCGTTCCTTATCAACTCGACAACCGGCGCGCTGGGGACCGTTTCCGGTTCTCCTTCGATCACCGGTGCTGGGACTCTTGCTGCGATCGTCGATCCCTCAGGTAGATTCGCATACGTTGCCAACGGTCAGGACGAGACAATCTCTGGCTACTCGATCGATCCCGTCAGTGGAGCGCTTACTCCAATCTCGGGTTCGCCGTTCGCAACCGGGGCAACATCGGGCGCTTCGTTAGCGTTGGCTACCGATCCCACGGGCCAATTCTTGTATGCAGTTACGGGGTGCCCAAATAGCACCTGCGATGCGGGAACGATCTCCACATTCGTGATATCACCTGCAACAGGTTCGTTGACGCTTCAGTTTGCACCTCAGTCGTTCGGTCTATCTCCGTCATCCGCCGTGGTCGAACCCGGTGGAGAGTTCCTCTACGTGACCGATAGTGCAGCGGGCGAGGTCATAGGTGTTTCTCTCGTTGATGTCACGTACGGTCTATACGCGCTTTACAATTCGCCCTTTGCGGCGGGTTCGGCTCCCTCTGCGATCGCCGTCGATCCTTCGGGACGATTTCTGTACGTCGCGAATAGTGTTTCCAACAATATTTCTGCTTACACGATTGATCCTGCTGGCTCCGGCTCACTAACACAAATGCAGGGATCGCCTTTCGCTGCCGGCACGAATCCTGTGTCAGTCACAGTGGATGTTTCAGGCAAATTCCTATATGTCGTAAATCAAGGCGACAACACCGTATCCGCATTCTCGATCGATCCTGTATTGGGAATACTGACGCCAGCGGTTGGCTCGCCATTCCCGGCTGGAACCGTCCCCCTCTCGGTGACCGCTACGGGAAGGATCCAATAGGCAGGTGCGGACGTGCGCGAATCCGTTATCAAAGTGCGTCCTTCCGGGCTTGGTCATCTCCATTGTCTGTGCCGGCGCATTGCTGCACGCCCAACAGCGTACGAATGATCCCCGCGAACGCCCGCTACCTCCGGATTACCCTCGCGTCACCTTCACGGATGTCTCGGACCAAGCGGGAATCCATTTTCGTCATTTTCCAGGCGTCCGCTCGACGCAATTACCAGAGGACATGGGTTCTGGCGCCGCCTGGGGCGACTACGACAACGACGGCTACGCAGACCTCTACGTCGTCGACGTCGCAGGTCCGCTGACGGGCACGACCGATCAACTCGCCCATTCCCCGGGCGGCAATCGTCTGTACCATAACAATCGTGACGGCACCTTTACCGATGTAACCGAGAAAGCGGGCGTCGGTTTTAAGGGCATTGGCATGGCCGCGGCTTGGGCCGATTTCGATAACGACGGATATCTCGACCTCGTCGTCACCAGTTACGATCGTCTCGTCCTCTATCACAATAATGGCGACGGAACCTTCACGGATGTAACCCACAAGGCTGGTCTGGATAAGTTTCGCGGTTTCTGGACGGGCGCGGCGTGGGGCGACTACGATCGCGACGGTAACGTCGATCTCTTCATTTGCGGCTATGTGAAATACAATTTCCGTGCGGACGACCTACACAAGAAGTCCTTTCAATATAGTTCGCTCGTTCCCTACACTCTCAATCCAGCGGTTTATGCGCCCGAGCGCAAGCTCCTCCTGCACAACAACGGCGACGGAACGTTCACTGATGTCGCCGCGCAAGCGGGCGTGGACGACCCCGTGGGCCGCAGCCTTTCCGCCGCGTGGTACGACTTCGACGGTGACGGCTGGCCGGACCTCTATGTGGCCAACGACCTCTGGGGCAGCAAGCTCTACCTCAACCTCCACAATGGAAAATTCAAGGATATCACCCAGCAGGCGGGAGTGTCCGATTTTCGCGGTGAGATGGGGATCGCTATAGGTGATTGGAGCAACCACGGCGACCCGGACATTTTCGTGACTCATTGGATCTATCAGGAGGATGCGCTATTTCAAAACCTGCGTTTCGCGCGAGGCGAATCGGATCGCAAAGCGCCGCTATTTTTTGGCGACATCGCCGACACCGTCGGGTTGGGTCCAATATCGCGCAACGTCATTGGCTGGGGAACCTCGTTCTTCGATTATGACAATGACGGCAAGCTGGATCTTTTTGTCGTGAACGGCAGCACCTTTCAAGATGACAAAGATCCCACCCACCTGGTTCCCATGAAGAATTTCCTCTTTTGGCAGAAAGACTTCGATGCAGGATTTTACGAAGTAGGCGCGGTGAGCGGCCCGCCCTTTCAGCAAGCCCACGTCGGCCGCGGCGCAGCCTTCGCTGATTATGACAACGACGGCGATATGGACGTTTTTATCGTCAATCAAGAAGGGCGCGCACAGTTGCTGCGTAACGACGGCGGCAACAAGAACAATTGGATCGAAATAGGAGTGAAGTGTACGAAATCGAATCGCACCGGTTTCGGCACAAAGATTCAGATCGAAGCGGGAGGGACAACCCAAAGCCAGGAGATCGGCGGGCAAACCTCTTATCTTTCGCAAAACTTCCAGCGCGCGCACTTTGGCTTGAATCGCGAGAAAGAAGTGACGCACCTAACGGTCACATTCCCGAGCGGCATTACCCACACCATGGACCACGTGCCAGCCATGCAGATGGTGACTGTAACCGAATAGTCGGTAAGGAATCACGCCACCAGAAAGACAAGCCGAGACTGTTCATCCGGTAGAGTGCTTGCTCGACTCGAATGCATTTTTCGGAGGGTTTGTCCAGACTTGCACAAAGGACATTTACTTTTTGTAGCCCAATTGGTAGCCCAACAAGCAGAGGGTTCTGCACTTTAAAGAGACGCCGATTCAACGACTTAGGTGAGATGAAGGCGTGCTTGCAAAGCAGATGCTCTCCCAGCTGAGCTACACGCCCACCGTAACTCCATGATTGTAATAGATTGCTCTCACAGATTGCCACAAATGAGCACCTGCCCTGTTAACAGGGGGTCACCGGTTCGATCCCGGTCACATCCGCCAACCACTCCAAAATCAATCGCTTAAGAGAGCCGTTCTTGCTACTTGGGCAATACTCGAAATTTGTGAACAACAACGATTCCGAGAGCATTATGATAGCTATCCGTTCGTCCGAGTGCCGTTACATTTAGCCCCACATATTAAGGATAGACTCGCTTTAGTCCGCCCGTGCGCGGTCGTTTCCGTAACCCCCTATTCAGCGAGCAATTTGATACAGAGGCACGCCCACTGCATGCGCCATCTTTTCCAGAGTCTCGATGGCTGGCACCGTGTGGCCGTTCTCCACGCGGGAAATATAACAGCGCAGCAATCCAGTGCGGTGTTCGATGTCGCCTTGGGACAGCTTTTTCTGCGCACGAAGAGCCTTCAATTTTTCGTCGATGACCATTCGAATCCTCCGAGCGAAATCATACGCCGCGTGCGGC
The DNA here is from genome assembly GCA_963786205.1 of uncultured Acidobacteriota bacterium. Taxonomy (GTDB): domain Bacteria; phylum Acidobacteriota; class Terriglobia; order Acidiferrales; family UBA7541; genus Palsa-295. The sequence continues at coordinate 1,299,413 of CAWAYG010000002.1, read as the reverse complement.
GACACTATCACGCGGAATGAAAGCACTCCAAGACGAGCCGTTGTCGCGATAGACTCCGCCCGTGTGCGTCGCGGTTTCTAACTTCTGCGGGATTGATTCCTCAGAATCAATGGCGAAAACCGCGTTCGGCCTGCGGCTGTTTTTCACGTTGTTGGCGATGACAAGGCTGGACGAGTCTTTGGTTTCATCTTTCGGGTCAGTCGTTGTGATGGCTCTGAAAGCCTCGTAGCTTTCCCCTGCCTTGAGCATCGCACATGCTGCGGGAACTGATGAGCGTAGCTTGAACCGGATGCTAGTAGACTCGGCGTCAACAGCGCAGCCCCCGTTGATACGCTGAATCTTCGTGACATGGATAGTGAACGGGGCGCTTTGCGGGACTTGGAACGAGACGCTGATGGACAGCCCGCAATATGCGATTGCCAGTAAGACAACTCTGCTCAAGTTTTCCACCCTCACCCGCCGTCCCCAGATCGCTGACGCTTCTGAGTCGTCAAAAGCATCCGGCACGCCTTGTCGTCGGTGCATTTGCAGATGCGACAGACGGCTTTAATTAGCTTTGTCCATCAGACGGAGCCGGGCTCGCAATTCTTCGAGTTGCAATGCTTGGAATCCTACAGAGCCCATGAACACCTACCGCTCATGTCGCGGCAGGGCACGGGGCGTGGGAGTCGAATTCCTCTAACGACGGGAATGTTGCGTGGCAAAATCCGCATTCATAGACTCCAACTCTAGGCGACTTGAGCCCACCCGCACAGGGACCAGCGTGTCCTTCCGCCCGGATGCACCGACGGTTGAAATTCACCATGGTAGGGCATTGGACCTTTCCTTCATTTGCCATCAGCCCTCCGAAAACGATTCGTATCTGGCCGCTTCGTCACGGCGCGCCCGATCATGTGGGGTGGCTTATGCCTTAGCAGACGCCGTCACGACCATCCCTGTTCCGGCGCAGCTCGTACATCGAACCCTCTTACCGGACGATCGATCCTTAACTTTTCCAGTTCCGTGGCATTTCTTGCAGCTCTGTGAGGGAGTCATCGGTTTCTCCTGGTGCGCCGGTTAAACCGGCGAGGTGTAGTGAATGCAAAAGTCATACGAATGTGAACTAGCGACCCACATCGGCCCCGAGTCATGCGGAGCCGCTCGCAAGGGCGGCGTCGAAGCGTTGACAGGGGAACGTGCGGGCCGGGTATTCAGCCGCGTAAGAACCTTCCTCCGGGACGCCGACGCTGTCAGGAGAAGCGGAAGGCCCCATCGGGTGCACCGATATCGCGAGGTGTGCCAGAGTCCCGCGCGGTCAGAGACCCCGTGCACGTACGCAGACACCTCGCGCGGGAACCGGGAGGTCCCAGGTTTGCCCAGGGCCGCAGTGGCCTTGGGACGCATCGGGAAGTCTAAGGACGCACGCCGATGACGAACGAACCTGGGAAGTCGGACAGCCCTGCAGTACCTGCGAAGTCCCCGAACAACGCCGGGCCACCGGTGGCGGAGGGGATGGAGGGAAGAGGGCTGGCCAAAGGGAACCTGCCTCAGCAAAACGCGTCCCGGATGCAGAGCCGGAGCAACGCGCTCAGCGCGCTCGGGCGGGTACGTCAAGCAGCAGCCAAGGATAAGAAGTTGCGGTTCACGGCGCTCCTGCACCACATCTACAACCGGGACACGCTGCGGATGGCTTACTTCTCGCTGAAGAAGGAAGCCGCTCCGGGCGTGGACGGAGAGACGTGGCAGCACTACGGTGAGGAACTGGAGGCGAATCTCCAAGACCTTTCCGAAAGGCTGAAGCGTGGAGCGTACCGAGCGAAGCCGGTGCGTAGGGTGTATATACCGAAGACCGACGGGCGGCAGAGACCGCTCGGAGTAACGGCGCTGGAAGACAAAATCGTCCAGCGTGCCGCGGTCGAGGTGTTGAACGCCATCTACGAAACGGATTTTCTCGGCTTCTCGTACGGGTTCCGCCCTGGGCGCAGTCAGCATCAGGCACTGGATGCGCTCTACACGGGACTGCTGACGAAAAAGGTGAACTGGGTGCTCGATTTGGATATTCGCAACTTTTTCGATGGGCTTTCCCACGAATGGCTGGTGAAATTCGTCGAGCATCGGGTTGCAGATCGGCGCGTCGTGCGCTTGATCCAGAAATGGCTCAACGCCGGGGTGCTGGAGGATGGGAAACGAATACGAGTGGAAGAAGGGACGCCCCAAGGCGGCAGTGCTTCGCCTCTTTTGGCGAACGTCTATCTTCACTACGTGTTCGACCTGTGGGTTCAAGCGTGGCGTCGAAAGCGGGCGCACGGGCACGTGATCATCGTGCGTTTTGCTGACGATATCGTGCTGGGCTTCCAGGAAAAAGCGGATGCCGATCAGTTTCGGGCGGAACTCACAGAACGAATGAAGAAGTTCAACCTGGAACTGCATCCCGAGAAAACGAGGCTGCTGGAATTTGGTCCGCAGGCGATCGACCAACGGCGGTGGCGTGGAGAAGGGAAACCGGAGACGTTCAACTTTCTGGGCTTTACACATATCTGTGTGAAGAAGAAAAGTAATGGGCGGTTCACGGTGCTGCGGCAGACGATCCGCAAGAGGTTGCAGACGAAGCTGAACGAGGTGAAAGCCGAGCTTCAGCGACGCATGCACGAACCCATCCCCGCAGTGGGCAAATGGCTGCAAGCGGTGGTGCGCGGGCACATCCGGTATTACGGTGTGCCCCTGAACCAAAACGCGCTGTACATATTTCGGTTCCAAGTGGGGCGGCTCTGGCATCGCGCGCTGTCGCGGCGCAGCCAGAACGGCCGCGTCCTTTGGGATCGCATGCGGCGTCTCATCACCCGCTGGTTGCCTCCGCCTTCTGTCTGTCATCCCTATCCCTTGCGCCGCATGGGCGTTGTTACCTAAGGCAAGAGCCGGATGCGGGAAATCCGCTCGTCCGGATCCGTGGAGGGGGTTGTGAGCAATCATGATCCCTACTCCGACTACCATTCTCAACTGCTAAACGGTCTTCGCGTCACCATGATGCGCCCGATCATGCAGCGGGGCAAACGTCGATGCTATTAATGACCACTGTGGCGCGCTTGCCGACTGTCGCGATTCCATCTTCTGAGCAAAGAGGAGTAGCGACCCGACGGATCACTTCTCTTCGATGGCCTCAGCGGCTAGGAACTTTCGTTCTAAATGTGGCTCCGAGCGCAAACCGCCCGAATTCTGCACACAGCGCCGCCCGACAAGGGATCCACAAGTAGGACATGGGACCGCGGCCAGTTGTTTGCGTGTGAGTTCGAGTTCTTTCTTTTTCATTCGGACAGAGTGCAACAGCAACCAGCCGAAAAGCCGTTCCGTTTTGAACATTCTTTGGTAGCTATCTGGCCTAGAAACGAGTACGGTCGAAGTGTCTCACTAGCATCCTGCCGCACAATCCACGACCTACGGCTCCTTGCGAAATCAGACGACGTTGCTCGTCCCTCGTAGTCCTCGAACCAAGATGCGACGCCTCAGGAGTCCAACATGGACGATAAACGCTGGCAGATCCTTTACCGGACTACGGTTCTTGAGTCCGACAGAGAAAAACTTCAGACTTGCGTGAAAGCTGCGGAAGACGCGATCAACGGGCGTGCTGTGGCTCTTAATGGCAATATCCCGTGGGAAGAGCGAGTAGCGATGGGAAACGCGCTATCCGCTCTATGGGTGTTGAAGAGAGAGCGGGAGCGATGCATGGTTGATGAAACCAAGAACCATCCTGTTGCTTGAAGGTCGAAATGCGTGAAGCGCAGACCGAGCTTTGTGGAAAGTGCGGTGCTGAGATTGGAAGACGAACCGAAGTATCGAGTGCTGCTGTACCGGCGCGGTACTCCCGACGAATTTGAATGGAGCAAAACGGAAGTGCACGTCTTCTTTGGGACATGCCTCGGCAGCGACTCGCCAGGAGCTGAAGCGATTGCAGAAGCGGACGAAAAAGGTTTAGCTACGCGTACCATAGAATGCGCCCTTGGCTATACAGCGCGCGTTGTCATATTGCGTGTGACGCCTTGATGAAGCCTCTCAATCATCGATACCAGTCCTATCGTCTCAAAGGCTCGGCCTAAATGGAGAACGTAATGGTCACTAGAACCCAACACAACGGTGCATTGTTTGTAGGCGACTGCACCAATGGCGAGTTCACGCGGGGTGAAATTCGATGCCCGAATTGCGACGGGGTGCTTGAAGAAGAAATCGCAAAAGCAGGTCAGGCTTATTTGGTTTGCAACTCGCTGCTAAAAGTCTGTGCCAATCCGGTTAAGGTGTTCGTGGGCGCCACTGAGATGCACCGATGGCGTGATAGAGGTTGGGAAGTGATCGCCGGAATTTGCAAATCGCAGGGTTGACCGACTGCGCGACATTGCTGACCCGCCGATCCACTTGCTGGCTCTTGTCTTTTCTCGACGCAGACTAGGAGTATGCACCGAAAACGAAAAGCTCCGTTGACACAGCGTCAAGCCATCGCGCTGGCTCGGCGTTCTCTAAAGTTCCGCACGTGGTATGCCGCCACCAGCGTTTACATTCCGACGACGGACGACACCAGCAGCACCGGTGTCGAGAACGAAAAGCATTTTAACCTTTCCGAATTGGCGGCTACGTGGGGCCTTAGCGTCGAAACGATTCGGAAACTCTTTGCCGCTGATCCACGCGTGGTAAAGATCCCAAGCGCTTCGGGCCTCACAGGTCGCCGCCGATATTGCACTCTTCGAATTCCTTCATCCGCGGCTGCTCGACTCCATAAACGCCTTTCTGCTTAACAGTCTCACCGTCTCGCACTGCCGCTTTTCACGACGATAATCATTGTCTCAGCTGCCCACTCTTGCGCAGGCGCCTCCATTCGGCGACGGTGGACAATAAAGTCGGTGGTCTTGTCCACGGAAAGTTTCGGTAGCGTCGTGCTTTGAACTCGTCCGAGACGATTAAGAAACAAAGAACCATGGGCAGCACGACAAAACAAATCGCCCACGGCGATCTGTCGGGTCCGTCGGGCGCTAGTCTCACGGCTACTTCTCCTCGACGTCAACGATGGACATGGTGCCTAACAGCGGACACCACATCCAATTGGACGCTCCCAACGCGGTGATAGGCGCTGTCGAGACGGAGGTCAGTGCGAGCCACAATTGAGAAAGGGAAAATCCTTCTGCGGTTGGTTTCGATTGGCAACATCTTGCCTACCCACGTGAACTTGCGACAGGGAGTCCTATCGTCTACCGCCGGAGGGTGCGGATCGTTCTGGCTTAAATGATTGCCACTCGCGGATTTGTTCGGACACCTCATTTTTCTTACGCTCGTCTGTCGCATTTTCCCAGCGACGTCGAAGCTCTTCGAGTCGGGCATCCACGAATCCAGCTCGGGCAGAATTGCGTTCTGGTTTGTCGCGGTTACCGTATGCCATGTTCAGATTGCTCCTCTTTCGATTTGCGAATATCGCTACTGATCCTATAGATGTCAAAACCGGTATTGGCCCACTCGATTGTACTCTTTTGCGCCCCTCAGATCGCAGTAGAGCCAAAGTCTCTCTCTTTCGCGCCCCTACCCGAATGCCTGCTTTGCCAGTACAGTGTCCTGAGGACCTACATTGCATGGGCTGGCGCGAGTACCATGAATTGACGAAGCATAGTGTCGAATCGCTGCGGCGAACTCAGCACTATCTTGATTGGGCCAATATGCCCAATCCATTTCGGCATTATGAAGGCGTCCCCGTCCTGGATTTGCCGGCCGATCCGCCAGCTCCACAGATTTCAGCTCTCGAAGTACTCGAGGGCAAAACAGGAAATACTCTGGCCCGGGATGGTGCGGAATTTCTTTCGCAGTTGATGTTCTATTCCGCCTCAATTAGCGCGTCCAAACGAGTCCCCTCCACCGGAGCTGTCTACGCTCTGCGCGTCAATCCTTCTTCCGGTAATCTCCATCCGACCGAATTTCACTTCTGCTCGCAAGGATTGGCCGGTTGGCCCGATGGCCTCTATCATTACCGTCCCTCATCCCACATGGCAGAACAACGCGCCATCGGAGAGTTTGGCAGGAAACTTGTCGACACCTCCGCCCCGCTCATTTTCGTTCTGACCAGCATTGCCTGGCGCGAAGCCTGGAAGTACCGGGACCGTGCCTATCGGTATTGCTTGCACGACGTCGGACATGCCTGGCAGGCGCTCACGCTTGCCGCTCGATCGATCGGCTGCCAAAGCTTTGCGTTTGGCCATTTTTCAGATGACCGAGTTGCGGAACGGTGTCTCTTGCATGAGGATGAGTGGCCCATGCTAATCGTCGGGCTTCACGGCCCATCCATTCCCGTGAGGATGCTCGATCCGGTCGAGACGATTTTGTTTAGAGGTCAGCCCAACCGGTTGTCAGAGAAGCAAGAACCTTATCCACTGATTGAACGAATTCACGCTGCTACGAAGCTCAGCACGGAGGCCGCCGTCCCCTCTCTTGGCGAGTCGAAGACGCTCGGGCGAGGGGAAATCAGCCTGCCGCCTCTTGTCTCCACAAGCCGTAGCTTCGGCGACGTCGTTCGTGCCCGGCGTTCCGCTCTTGACTTCAGGGGTGGGGGCGAGTCGATCTCCTTCTCGCAACTTGCGACTGTTCTCTCCACCGTACAAGAGCGCCTCTTCGCCGATTTCGCCACAGCTCGTTTCGTCCACCTCTATCTTTACGTCCACCGCGTCGAAGGCTTGACGCCGGGCGTTTACCGCTACTGGTCGGAGCAAGCAGAGCTAGAGAAAATCAAGGAAGGGGACCAACGCCTGGTAGCGGCAGCTCTCAGTTTGGGACAAGAACTGGCGGGTAACGCTTGTGTGGCATTCTCCATGATCGGCGATTTTGAGAGTGCAGCCCGCATTTACGGCGATCGTGGATATCGATACGTGCATTTCGAGGCGGGTGCAATTGGTCAACGAATGTATCTCGCTTCCGAGGCGCTTGGCCTGCGAGCGACGGGCATCGGAGCGTTTTTTGATGACAAAGTGAACCGCTATCTGGACCTGTCTCCGGAGCTAGGACAAGTCGTCTACCATTTCGCAATTGGCTACCCGGTTCCCGATCCGCGCCTGGAGGCTTGAAAACTAATGGTCGGCATCCTGGTCCACGGAAACAACCACTTCATTCTGTCCGGGCCGGCACCTGACGAAGCAACCGCATTGGCATTGGTGTGGCACTGGTCCGTCATCCAAATCGGTACGGCAAAATCCTCGTCCTTCGGACAGTGGCAGATTAGGTCAAAAGAGTTTCGAGAGAACCTGGAATGGGCGGTAATCGTGCCGGGCGACCGTGAAGCTTCTCCGGGAGTGACGCAATTGCTTGGAGAGCTTTCTGCTCGCGGCGTGACCATCCGGAGATTGCGTACTGGCTGCTGGTGACGCGCAGCGAGGAGAGCTGCGTCGCTCGCTCGAGAGCGCCGAGAGACCTGTACCACAAACGCGGTTCGAGGGAGTTTGGGAGCAGACTGTCAAGCCATCTTGAGGATTAACGTCAATCGGACGTCCGATTTCCACATACTACTTGCAAACTGAATAAGACATCCCAAGGGCACGGGATTGGTTTAAGGCGATCTCTCATGTAGATTGTTCTCGGGGGATCCATGCTGCATATTGGCACCAATCAGACGTGAAGAGAAGAAGGTAAAAAAGCAGTTGGCCAAGTTGCAGAATGATTTGGTCGGTTTGCAATCGGCAGCTAAGGCTCTGGGTAAGACAGCTAGCCGGGACATCACACGTGCGAAGAAGCGCGTGCTATCGGCCAAAGGCAGAGCAAAGATTTCAAAAGCTATGAAAGAACGCTGGGCAAAGGTCAAAGCGCAAGCGAAGAAAGCTGCCGCCTAATAGCTGGGCATCTTTCAAGCGAATCTGAACGCTGCCCCGCTTACTCCCCTTGGTCTGCGAAGATCTCTGTGAGCATCATCACGCCACGAGCTTTGTGGCTGATAAACGCGTTCATCGGAAGCTAACATTCTCGGTGCATTCGTCTTACACAGACAGCTCAGGCCGCGACGTGTTAGTTTGTTCCAAGGACTCGGAACACCACACAATTCCGGCTCGCGTGCCGAATCCATTGAGGAGAACAGGAATGTCGTCACTGGCTGCAGGGAAACACGCTGGCTCGGGTGCGGCGAGTAACCAACCTGCGGTCGCTGAGCCGACATTTGCCGAACGAGCGCGCACTTTAGTGTATCTGGGACGGGTTGGGAGTCTCTCGACACTTTCACGTAAGCAGCAAGGGTTTCCCTTCGGATCCGTGATGCCTTATGGATTGGACGAACACGCGAATCCTGTCTTTCTCGTCAGCACGATGGCTATGCACACTCAGAATGTGCACGCGGACCCGCGTTCCAGCTTGTTAGTGACCCAGCCCGATACCATCGGCGATCCCTTGGGAGCGTCACGGGTCACGTTGCTAGGAAATACTCTGCCGATACCTGTGCCGGACGTGGCTGAAGCACGTAAACTCTACTTGGCGCGTTATGCCAACAGCAAATACTGGGTGGACTTTGAGGACTTTTCGTTTTACCGGATGGACGTGGTGGACGTTTATTACGTGGGTGGCTTCGGGGTGATGGGCTGGGTCCCTGCCTCGGAATATTACCGCGGGCGACGCGATCCGCTGGCTGACTCTGCAACCGACATCATCCAGCACATGAATACCGATCACGGGGATTCGCTCGTCCTGCTTGCCCGGGCATTTGCTGGAATCGAATCTCAGGAAGTGACGATGAGTTCGGTCGACCGTCTCGGCTTTCACGTACGCTTGAAAACCCAAGATGGCACGCGTGGTGCCCGTATCGCATTCTTACGGGAGGTAACTGGCCCGGCGGAAGCCCGACAAGTCCTTGTGGAAATGGTAGCGCAAGCACGGCGAACGCAAGCGGTCGTGCGACGCTCTAACGTCTGATAAACGCGGCGGTCTCAATGGGTCGGGTGCTTTCTCAGGAGCGACTCGGCGGCTTGCATCATCGTTACGACCGGGCTGCCTGATCCGGACTATCATTTGACCCATCCTTATATATACGTTGCATGCGCACGTTCCCGCCCAAGAGAGCTTTCGCGCTCCTCAACGCGATACTTGGTCGAGTTCAGACTCTTCCCGCTGTGGCGCAGGGAGAAACGCGCCAATTTCGGCGGGGATAGAATTTTGGCGAGACACAGGCATGAAGTGAAACGGTCCGGATGCTCCCACCGGCGGTGTTTGCAAGGAATCACGCCACGAGAAAGACAAGCCGAGACTGTTCTTCCGGTGGAGGGCCCGCTCGGCTCGAAAGCATTTTCCGGAGGGTTTGTCCAAACTTGCACAAAGTACAATTACTTTTGTAGCCCAATTGGTAGCCCAACAAGCAGAGGGTTCTGCACTGTAAAGAGACGCCGATTCAATGACTTAGGTGAAATGAAGGCGTGGTTGCAAAGCAGGTGCTCTCCCAGCTGAGCTACACGCCCCCTGCAACTATCTGATTCTAATAGTGAGTCTAATCGAATTTCGTGGGATTGACTACCAGCTCTTGGAGCAGGTGCTCTCAAGCGGAGGCTTATCCGCGCATGCATTGTAGGCGATTGGATGGTTAGGGGCTTACGGTGCTGTCTTCCAATACTCGGTCTTCCATGCTCAGTCGATTCGGTCCAAGCCGCCGATTCCGATCGGGCAAGCGCGAAGCGAACTTATCACCACACATCCTCTATAATCCTCTGTCTTTAAATTATGCCACAACCTGTGGTATATTTATTCAAGGAGGAACCCATGCCCGAAGTCTTTACACTCGACGAAGCTGCCGCGATCGCAGAGGTTAAGCTCGACACTTTCCGGACTGCCCTCGAGAAAAGAGCGGTGACCCCTTCACGCAAGGAGAAGAGAGGCAAAGTTGTGCGTTACCACTTTTCCGTGGGTGACGTCCTCTTCCTTCTAGTCCTTACAGAATTTCCGTTCCCACTCACAAAAGAGGACAAAGTTTCCCTTGCCAAGGTGCTTGCTCATGGAAACAAGACGGCGAAGCACTGGATGGCCGACGGACCGGACATTGTGTTTCACTCTGGGGAAATGAAGATTTGGGTTCAGTGCAAACCGTTTCGTGAAACTGTGGACAGAAATGTTGCCACCTTCCGGTGGGGGAAAGAAAGAATCGTTTCCGCCCCAGACATCCTGGGCGGGGAGCCGGTCTTCCGGGGAACGCGAATCCCCTTGGAGCACGTTGCGGCTCTTTTCCGCAAGAACGTCCATGAAAAAGAGATCGCCGAGGATTTTCCATCTCTCGATCCTAGAGACTTGGCCTACGCTCGACTCGTGGCACGACTTGGAGAAGCCCCCGGACGACCGAAAAAGCGGCTTAGAATCGAGCGTGTGTCTGGGGCTCGCCGGTGATTCGTCTATTGCTGGACGAGAATATTTCCCCAGCTCTCATCGGTAAATTGGGTGAGCAAGATGTTTATGCGGTGGCAGTGCCCCATGTTGGTTTAGCCGGACAACCAGATTACGAAATTTGGAACTACGCCTTAGAACACGACTTTGCTGTCGTAACGATCAATGCTCGAGATTTCATACGCCTTCTCGACGTGGAGATACACCCCGGACTCATCGTGGTGCGAGAAGGCGGCCTTACGCGTGGGGAACAATGGGCCCACATTTTGCCCCTAATCGAACATATAAAAAAGTCTGGCGACGCCGATTTCCTTGTGAATAAGTTGGTCGAGGTGCTTGCTCCGGGGCGATAGGAGGTCCGTGAAATTCCGAATCCCTAGGATTCAGGGCCGCGATGAAAAGCTACGAATTTCGGGCCTGATTCGAAGTCGGGGAAAGGGCTTGCTGGAGAAACCGGAGGCCCTTGCGAAGCTTGCGTTGCTGGCGAAACATGGGCGGTACAAGGATTCGATTGTGACTTCTCCGCCGGCTGAAGACCGGCGGCTTCTCAAGACACGCATGAGCTAACAGCCTCTACGTTCTGTCTTGAAGGGCTTATCCTAGCCCTTTGCAAGATTACTTGAGCCGATACGAAGTCTCGTGGAGCTACCAATCCGCATTCGATGCAAACATGCTCTCGGTCTGAGAGAAGTTTGCGGACCGTTGCACCGCACAGACAGGTTTGACTCGTGCTTGATGGGTTGACCTTAATCAGAGTGCGACCGGCGCTCTCAGCCTTGTACGCTATCTTGGAGAAGAAGGAAGCCCATCCGACATCATGCACAGACTTTGACAAGATTCCGCCAGCGAGCCCTTTCACATTCAGGTCTTCGATGACGATGGTTCCGAAGTCTTGAATCAACTTGAAAGATTGTTTGTGTTGAAATTCGTTGCGCAACCGCTGTATCCGACTGTGAATACTTCGGAGTGCTAGGATTGCTTTACGCCTTCTGTGCGAACGCTTGTTGACTCTTCGCGCGACTTGGCGCTGGGCTCTGCGAAGACGCTTTTGCGCTTGCTGATACCAGCGCGGATTCGGGATGGAATCTCCGTTGGACAGAACCGCGAATGGATTCCAAGCCAACATCTATTCCAACGGTGTTGTCCAGCGCCGGGAGGGGTTTCTTTGCGCACTCCACGGAGCAGCAGGCGTACCACTCTTTGCCTTCACGCTTCACGGAGACGGTCTTGATCTCACCGGTGATGGGGCGGTGCAATAGAATCTTGATCGCGCCGACACCCTGGACACGAAGACCTGTTTTTCGCTGCTCTGGTTTGAGTAGCTTATTGCCGTCACCGTGACTCGGGAATGTGATGCTGTCATACCGTCGCGACGACTTGAATCTCGGGAACCCCGGCTTCTCGCCGTGTTTTATTCGTCGAAAGAAAGCCTGAAATGCTTTGTCTAGACGCTTTAGAACGTCTTGGGCACAGTGATAGTTCGGAAGTGATAGGTCACCCGCGTCTCGAATCTCTTTCAATTGGTTCGCCTGCGTGTAGTAGTTGAGAGATTTCCCATGCGTGCGATACGCCTCTCGACGTTCCTGTAGCGCGGCGTTATACAACCGACACGCTTCGGATAACTGCATCCTCAGCAACTCTTGTTGGTTTGGTGTGGGATACAGTCGATATTTGAACGTCTTTCGCATCAGCGTCCTTTTTGATTCTCGAGGTACTTCTTCACCGTTGATTCTGACACGTGGCCGACTGTGCCCGCGTAATATGAGCGCGACCACAACGTAGGCAACCTTGATTTCAAGTGCGGAAACTCTTCTCTGAGAATCCGAGACGACGCACCTTTGAGCCTATTCACTATCTCAGCTACACACCGCGTTGGATCTGATGACACGAAGAGATGCACATGATCTGGCATCACTTCCATCACTTCGATGAGCACGCCGTATTGTGCCGCGGTCGCGAGCAACACGTTCTTGAGCCTTGCCTCAACATCACCGACAAGAACCTTGCGTCTGTATTTCGGACACCAGACGATGTGATACTGGAGGCTGAATACTGCTCCCGCGTTCTTACTGTATCTGCTGTCTGCTGCTCCGGTTAGCATGTTATGAGTCTGCCATATAACTATGCTCGTGTCACGTACACGGGCTTACCTGTCGCCTGCAGGCGACAGTCCGCGCCCGGTTTCTTATCGAGGACGCGAGACTAAAATTGGAGGCAAAGTCGTGACCAAGACGATGAGCCCTCGCATGGATCGTGAGAACTACGATTTCCTTCAGGAGATCACAAAGGAAGAGGGGAGTGATTTGTCCAAGGCTGTTCGGGACATGGTGACTCGCGGAAGAATTCTGCTCGCTGTCGAGAGATACAAGAAGGGAGAGGCCTCGCTCGGCAGGGCTGCTGAGTTGGCGGGAGTGCCGGTCGGACAAATGATGTCGATCCTGGTGGAATTCGGGGTCGAAAGCAGACTGGAGAAGGAAGACTATCTGCAGGGGCTTCAGAACTTGCAGAAGGTCTGGTAATCACTTCCCGCTTCAACCATCCGGCGGTGGTTGAAATGACAATTTTGACCGCGGATCCAGATGACATCGTCCCAGTTGCAGTAAGTCGCCACAAGTGTTGGCTTGATCGTGGTGCAGTCGCAGATTCCGTCGCGGCTCGGTGAGCTCGCCCTCGCAGTCTGAGCAGGACACGTACCACAAGTCAATAAACGAGAATGGATGGTAGTGCTTCCGTTGAAGCTTCTTGTATTACAGCGCGTAATACATTAAGCTAACATTCGAGGTAATGTTATGCCATCTCCAGTGACTTTGAGGGTGGATAAGGAAACCAGGCAGCGTATTGCCCGCATTGCGCGCCGCAAGCAAGTGTCCGCGTCGGAGGTGATTCGCCAGGCGATCGAGACATGGATCGAAGAGCAAGAACCAGCCGGATCGCCTTATGAAATGGTTTCCGATTTGATTGGAATTGTGCACGGCGGAAACCGAAAACGCTCGGTGGGAGCGGGCCGTCAGTTCGCCGCCCTGCTAAAGAGCCGAAGGGGCTCCCGGTGATCTTGGTGGATGCGGGACCCCTCGTGGCCCTACTGGACGCCGATGACCAATACCATGAGCAATGTGTGTCGACTCTGAAGGCTTTGCAAGAACCTTTGGCAACGGTGTGGCCGCCGCTGACGGAAGCGATGTACCTGTTAAACGATCTGCCGGCGGCCCAGGAAGCTTTATGGGAGATGTTGGTGAGGAAGGCGCTGCAGCTGCTTCCGCTTGGCTTGGTCGATTTGCCTCGCATCCGTGAACTTCGGCGGAAATACGCCGACCGCCCGATGGATCTTGCTGACGCAGCGCTTATCCGGATTGCCGAGCGAGAAGGTATCCGCAAAATATTCACAGTGGACAAGAGAGACTTCGCAGTCTACAGGATTCATGGTCGGATCCGTCCCTCAATCATTCCTTGATCCGCTCGTCACTCCACGGACCAAAGAGTTTAGCCAAGGAATCGCGCCACGAGAAAGACAAGCCGAGATCGTTCTTCCGGTAGAGTGCTTGCTCGACTCGAATCGAATGCATTTTTCGGAGGGCTTGCCCAAACGTGCACAAAGTACATTTGCTTTTTGCAGCCCAATTGGTAGCCCAACAAGCAGTGGGTTCTGCACTGTACAGAGACGCCGATTCAACGACTTAGGTGAAATGAAGGCGTGATTGCAAAGCAGGTGCTCTCCCAGCTGAGCTACACGCCCACAGTAGGAGTAACGTTCATTCTAAAGCATTTCCGCGCGCGCCGAAATCCATTCCTTCGCTTTTCGGTCATCACTGTACCAAAACCCCTGTAAACAGGATCTGTTTGCGCCTCGCCAACCGTCATTTCGTTGGCTCAGCGGTTCAGCTGCGCGAGGGCTTCGACTGTGCCCTGCGCGGCGGGATGACTGGCGTGATTGGAGTCCAGTCGCTGGAAGAGCGCCACCTCCGCCTGCTCGACGGACCACGTGGGGTCCGGTTAACGTCATTACAAGCATCAGGATCGGCCCGGCAGAGCATCGAGTGCTCTTAAAAGGCCGACCCATCGTGTTTTCCAATGGCCTCTCTGCCCTGTAATTAAGCGGTCACTGGCTTGATGCTGGAACTCCGCTTGATGCCGTAACGACGCGTCAGCCAAGCGCGAACGGGCTCGTCGAAGTACTTTAGAGCAATCCAAGCCACAAAGATCACAAATGGAATAAGCAAGAAAATCCATATCAGCTTCACATCCATGCTCGGATGCCTCGTCGACGAGTAGCCTTCAAGGACATATACGAACGGAATGTGAGTGATATAGAGGGGATAGGAAAGTCGGCCGCTGAACTTGCAGAGCCTGATCATGCCTGTGCCTGCATTCGAGTGCGCCCCACAAAGGATGACGAGCGGGAACAAAAAGAGCACGCATGCCGCGTCATAAAGACCGTTTAACGAGAGACCACTCACTTTCGAGAACGGTGGCATCTGAAAGCACACCACAAGAACAATCGAAAGCAGGAGCAGTCCCATCTTGGGGAACCGAATGCGGTCATGAATTCGATAAAGCCAGAGACCCATCACGAAGGAGACCGTGAGGCGTAGCGGCGCCATCCAGATCTCCGGATAATCCCAACCTCCGTCAAGCGATCCTTTCGTATTCGCGGTCCAAATGAGAAGCAGCCCCGACAATCCAAAGATGATCGCCAGAGTGATTGTGCGCAGCCTGCGAAGAATCAGAGCATATGCGATGTTCCCGAGGTACTCCTGCATCAGTGACCAGGCCGGCCCATTGAGTGCCTGAGTCTCGTGTAATCTCCCCCCAACCGGAGGTGACGGCAGCAGGAGCAATGAGGTGATATATGCGAGCAGCAGCATCGGAGCGGCCGTATGATTCATCGCCTTGCTGAAGGGATCGAAGATGTAACCCAGCAGGCCCAGAGTGGCTCCGATCAGAACCAGAGGGTGAAGCCGGATGAGACGGATACGGAAGAATTGAAGCATCGTCATCCGTGTCCAGCGATCGTCGTATGCATACGCGACCACAAAGCCGGACAGCCCGAAGAAAAAGTCGACCGCCAAATAGGCGTGGTGCATTAAGTGAAGAGGAGGCCTAAAGTCAAATGGGTAGTTGAATGCGTGAAAGAGCACGATCAGAAAGGCCGCGGATCCTCTCAAGCCATCCAGCACTTCAAAGTGTTCTTTTCCACTACTCGTACGGTCGACAGTAATGGCAACATTCATCGGACAGTTCTCCACAATTCAGGCTCCGCGCCTTTCTCTATGCGCGTTTTGCAGCGACGGATGTTTCAGCGAACCACAAGACTTGCGGTCAGAGGCGTGTTGTCCGAAGAACTCCCGGCCAGCACTTGATATTCGCCCGGGGGCAGGTTCCAAGCGTTCTTCTCTTCATCAAAGGTCTTCAACACCCGGTCATCGATCGCAACCGTAACGGTCTGAGATTCGCCAGGAGCAAGCGTGATTCGCTTCCACCCGACAAGCCGTTTGAAGGATTCGTCTGAACCTTTCGGAAGCCGCCCATAGACCTGAGCAATCTCGGTGCCGGTTCGCTTGCCGGTGTTCTTGACGGTGAAGCGCGCAGTCTTGGCGGTTGAATCGACAGACAGGCCGGAGTATGCGTAGGTGGTGTAAGACAAACCGAAGCCGAAGGGAAACAGTGGCTTCTTATTCTGTGCTTCATACCACTTGTAGCCAACCTCAGGCCCCTCATCGTAGTGGACAGCGTAACCAGCGTGAGCCGAAGCATTCGCTGTAGGCGCACCGTTGTCGGCAACATCTCCAGCGCGTACCTGGCTCTCGGATGGAATCTTAGGCGCATCAGGATGCGGAAGATCCGCTTCGCTTTTCGGGAAAGACAGCGGGAGCTTGCCCGCCGGATTGACGTCTCCAACGAGCACGTTTGCCAGCGCCTTGTGTCCTGAACTTCCGGCGTACCAAGCCTCGACTACGCCCGCTACTTTGTCGATCCAGGGCATCGTGACGGCGGTGCCGGTTTCGAGCACGACGATGGTGTGAGGATTCGCTGCCGCCACCTGCTCGATCAATGCATCCTGGTTATTCGGAAGCGAAAGGCTCGGCACGTCCATGTCTTCTGCCAGCCACTGATATGCAAAGACAATCGCAAGATCAGCAGACTTGGCGAGGTTCGCAGCCGACTTCGGATCTGTTCCCGGATCGAAATCAATCTTTGCGTTCGGCAGCTTCGTCTGAAGCGCCTTTAAGGGAGAGGTTGGGAACCAAACGGGCTTCTGCCAGATCGTCGCGCCTTTGCCAGGAGGCATGATGGCATTGCCGCCGGGAGGATCGACTTGCGCCGATCCTCCACCGGAGATCATCCCGACGTCGGCATGCCCGCCAATAATCGCAATGGTGTGGACCTTGGATGGATCGATCGGAAGCACCGTCGGGCTGTTCTTCAGCAGAACGATGCTCTTTTCCTCTACTCGCTGGGAGACTTCAAATCCTTTCTCGACATCCACCACGCCCGGCTGCGGCGGATCGTCTACTATTCCCGATAGAAACTCGGCATACAGAACTCGGCGTACATGGTCGTCAATTTCCGACAGCGGAACTTTGCCGGCTTCAACTGCTTCTTTCAGCTTTGGACCAAAGAAGTCGGCCATAGGCTGTTCCTGATCAAGACCTGCTGCGGATGCCTTTTCCGTACTGTGTGTTCCACCCCAGTCGGAAATGACAAATCCCTTGAAGCCCCATTCATTCTCGAGCACATCGCGCAGCGTGTAGGAGTTCTCACAACCGAAGTCGCCATTGATCCGGTTGTAGGAACACATCACTGCACCGGGATTCGCGATGGAAATGGCGATATGAAATGCGAGCAAATCAGATTCCTGCATCGCCCGCTTCGAGATGACGGCGTTCACAAAGAAACGCCCCGTCTCCTGATCATTCATCACATAGTGCTTGATGTCGCCGACCACATGTTGCGCCTGTTCACACTTCATAAGGTTGCCGACGACGGTGCCCGCGAGGAGTGGATCTTCACCCGCATACTCGAAGCTGCGTCCATTCCGTGGCTCGCGGGCTAAATCTACCCCGCCTCCCAACGTCATGTTGAACCCTTGCGCTCGGAGTTCCTGGCCAATCACAGTGCCGAAGTCGCAAGCGGAGTCTTGATCCCAACTTGCCGCAGCGCCCAAGCTCGAAGGCATAGCTGTCGAATACCTTCCGTTCGCCCCGCTGTCTCTCACTCCATAGCCCGCATCGGAAATTACCAGGGGAGGAATTCCCAAGCGCTTGACGCCCTCAACGTATCCCGCACCGCCGTTGGTAAGGTGTGACAGGGGCATCTGCCACTGGGGCGCGTGAGCCATCCCGTTCCCGTGCAATAAAGCCAGCTTCTCGTCGAGAGTGAGCTGCTTGAGAACCATATCGGCACGTTCTTCCGGGGAGAGTTTGGGATTCATCCACGGCCGGTCTGCGACCTGAGCGGCGGCTGCGGAGGTTGCGATGATCGTTCCCAAGGCTGCGATGACGGCGCAAAGGAGGTAAAAACCAAACTTGCGATTCTGCATTTGTCTCCCGACGGGACTCATGCCCGCTCGTTCAGTGAGAAATTTCTGCCGTCACATGTTTGCAGAAAATCGGCACGCACGCCAGAAGGGCTGCCAGAAACCAGAACGCGTTGTGCAAGCCGATTCCCTTGGACAAGAAGCCAATGACGGCTGGTCCCGTCAGCATGCCCGCGTAACCCGCCGTAGTGAGGGCGGCAACGGCCAATCCCTTTGGCATTTTGTGTTGCGTACCCGCGAGTCTGAACAAGATAGGCACGATGTTTGCGGCTCCAAGGCCCACAAAGACAAAACTGACAAGCCCGATCCATGCGACCGGTGCGAGAAGGAGGCCGCACAACCCTAGAACGCGCTATCATCCCACCAAGTGTCAGCACAAAGCGGTTCCCGAATCGCGCTACGATGCCATCGCCGAGGAAACGGCTGAACGTCATCGCGATGGAGAAGAGCATGTATCCCAGCCCTCCGTGCGCAGCAGAGACGAGGTGTTCGCCGACAAGCAAAAGCGCACTCCAGTCGAGCAGAGCCCCCTCAACCAAGAATGAGATTGCCGCGAAGATAGCGATGACGAGCACGACACCTCTCGGGATTGCAAAGAGGGGCTGCTTAGTTCCCTCTCGATTCGAGAGCATGCGCGGAAGAGCCACAACAATCAGTGAAACAAGAATAATGGAGCTGAGAATTGTGCTTGAACTGAGTGCGATGCCTCGAGAGAGAAGAGCTGTCACGATTCCCGACCCCAGAAATCCACCAACACTGAAGAGTGCGTGAAATCCAGACATCAACGGCTTCTCAGAGACACGCTCAACATCGACAGCATGCAGGTTCATCGCAACATCTAACGATCCCAGAGAAGCCCCGAAGGCGAACAGCGCGACTCCAAGGGCGATCGGCGACGATACGATGCTCAAGAGCGGCAACGTGAGTGCCAGTCCTACTCCACCTGAGAGTACGACCGGCTTACTACTGAAACGCGCACTTAGGTTCGCAGCAAGCGGCATCGCAACGACGGAACCGGCGCCCATGAGCAGAAGAACCAACCCCATGGTGTCGTCGCCGAGATGGCAGCGAGTCTTTGCGAAAGGCACTAAGGGAGCCCAGCAAGCTGCGCCGAAACCTGCGGCAATGAACGCCAGCCTGGTCGATAGCTTCGCGCGCGATAGATACGAACCCTCTGTCATGAAAATTCCCGCTCTCGGTTGTGTCGAACGAGACGCAACCTACGGTTGCCCAATGATGACTTCGGGGCCGGCATTGGAAAAGGTCGAGACAATCTCCTCCGATGTACCGGACTCAAGAACGACATGGTCAAGGACTGCCAGTGGGGCCACCTGAAACGGCGCTCGAGTCTCAACTTTGTCCACAGTGACCAGCGCTGCGGTGCGATCACTTCTCGCAATGAGTGTGCGTTTGAATTCGGCATCTGCCATGTGGAACGCGCCAATTCCAAGAGATACGGAAACGGCGCAAGCTCCGAGGAAACACAGATCAAAGCTCAAGCGTTCGGCTTCGCGGATCGCAGACAGCCCGATGGCCGCGCCGGTTTCACGATCGATCTCTCCTCCCAGAACAATGACTTTGAAGTTCTTTCGATCGAGGAGGGCGCTTGCGATTGAGATCGAATTCGTGGCGATTGTGAGAGAGCGATCGGGTCGCAGCTCTCTGGCCAAGGCCAAGTTGGTACTGCCGCTGTCGAGGAAGACTGTCGAAACTTCAGAAACTAAGGTCAGGGCGGCCAAGGCTAAAGCGCGTTTTTCTTTCGAGTCGTTCAAGAGTCTGTGTGCAAACGGGACTCCTTCCGGCGATATCGGAAGCCCGCCACCATAAACCCGTTTGCACTTGCCCTCGGCGGCTAACGCCCGCAGATCCCGACGGATGGCGTCCTCGGAGACCAGGAACTCCTTCGCGAGGGCAGTGGCATTGACGGGAAGGCCACGCAGCAGTCGACTTTCAATCTCGTTTTTTCTTATTGCCCCTGATGAACCATGCATAAACAAGAAATTATCATGCACGATCAAGAATCACAATAGATCCATGCTTCAGCGACGATCTACCTTCCCGGCGGTTCTTCATCTGACTTGACCAGCTAGCACCTTGGCGACAAAACTTGCCTTGGCTGAACCCACCTCTTCTGGCGAGTCCCCTGGAAAGCAGTGCACCCCCAGGTGTAGAAAACGCGACCGTAAGTTTTGTCCACGTGTCCGTTCCGTCCCATGGGGTGCACATGTCGGCGATATGCACGTCGCACAGCCGCATCCATTCACGGATGTCGCGATCCTTCTGCAGCAGCTCGCGCTGGTTCGCGATTTCCTGTTGGTCCTGATCGAGCTTCGAGTTTTGCAATCACCCGTGGTATCACGAAGGGGTCGAGAACGTTGCGCTCGCCGAAGTGTACGACGGCTGATGAGCGGAAATACTGAGACGGAGGGAGGAGCAAAAAGGCAGACACGCTGCGAACGGTTTCGGTACAATTCCGGCCGGAAAGCCAAGCGGATGATCGGCGAAGCCGAGGCGCAAAACCGTTGCTTCTCAGACAGTCTCAATCACTCTCAAAGGTGCTGAGGACGAACCCATGGAGTACACACGACGCAGCGTGCTCGCGGGCTTAGGCATGGCGGCACTTAAGGGGGCGATGCCCCCGCTAGTGAAGAAAGCCGGAGCATTCTCAGAAATGGCACCGCTCGCAGCGGAATCGGATACAGGCACGTGCCCGTTCAGGCTGGCGGTGATCAATGACGAGATCACGCAGGACTTCGACAAGGCCTGCCAGATCGTATCTGGCGATTTCGGTCTGCATTGGATTGAGCTGCGCACGATGTGGAACAAGAACGTGACCGAACTCGACACGAAGGAGTTGGAGGATGCGCGGAAACTCCTCGGGGAACACAAACTGCAAGTGACCGATATCGCGAGCCCGTTGTTCAAGACCGACTGGCCTGGGGCTCCTCGGTCGTCTCAGAGCAAAAGCCGCGACCAGTTCCATGCGAGCTTCGATGCAGGCGCACAGGATAAGCTCTTGGACCGGTGTATTTCGCTTGCGAAATTTTTCGATACGGATAGGATTCGTTGCTTCGACTTCTGGCGGCTCGACGATCAACGGCCCTATAGGGAAGCGATCAATGCCAAGCTGCAGCAGGCTGCGGAGCGCTGCGCCAAAGACAATATCATCCTGCTGCTCGAAAACGAGATGTCCTGCAACACGGCAACGGGCGAAGAGGCGGCTGCCGTGCTGAAGGCGATCCCAGACAGAAACTTCATGTTGAACTGGGACCCCGGCAATGCCGCAGCTATCGGAAGTACGCCGTATCCGACCGGCTATGAGTTGCTGCCCAAAAATCGGATTGGGCACTGCCACTGCAAGGATGTGGTGCGCGAGCCGGACCACAAATACGATTGGGCTCCCGTGGGTGGTGGCATCGTGGATTGGGTCGGGCAACTTCAGGCTTTGCAGCGCGACGGCTACCATAACGCAGTGAGCCTCGAAACTCATTGGCGCGGTGCAGGTACGCCTGAAGCATCCACCCGTATCAGCATGGACGGATTCCGGAAGACGCTGACGAAGGCCGGAATCTCCTGCTAATCACAAGTTAACCTGTCAGCTCGCGGCGGAGAATCAAGGGCCGCCCGGCAAAAGGAAAATTATGGCCACACGACGCGAGTTTCTGGATGCACTTGCGGTAGGTGCGGCGACGCTGGCCGTGGGAACTACGGCGCAGAGCTATCGCCAAATCCTCGGTTCCAATGATCGTCTCAATTTTGCCGTGATCGGCCTTAATGGGCGCGCCTACGCGCATCTCTCGGCACTCAAGGCGAACCAGAGCGCTGCCCGCATCTCGCATGTTTGCGATGTGGACGAGAATATCCTCAGGAAATTCGCCGACAGAGTCCAGCAGGAGATGGGTGAAACCGCTGCGACGGGCAAAGACTTTCGCAGGATTCTCGAGCAGAAGGATGTAGACGCCATCACAATCGCTACCCCAGACCATTGGCATGCGCCTATGGCCATCGCGGCACTTCAAGCGGGCAAGCACGTCTATGTGGAAAAGCCGTGCAGCCACAACGCGGCTGAGGGAGAGATGCTGGTGCGCGCGCAGCAGAAGTATCAAAAACTCGTGCAGATGGGGACGCAGCAGCGGTCTTCGCCCCACACCATTGAGATCGTCGCAAAGATCCACACAGGCATCATAGGCAGGCCGTACTTCGCGAAGGCCTGGTACAGCAATGTGAGGAAGTCTATTGGCACGGGAAAAGATGCACCCGTGCCGCCGCAGCTTGATTGGGACTTGTGGCAGGGCCCGGCGCCACGCCGTCCGTATCGTGACAATGTGCAGCCATATAACTGGCACTGGTTCAGAATCTACGGAACAGGCGAAACACTCAATAATGGCACGCACGAGGTTGATGTCTGCCGCTGGGCGCTGGGTGTCGACTATCCGGACCGGGTCAGCTCGTCAGGCGGCAGATACCAGTTCAAAGACGACTGGCAATTTTATGACACGCTGGTGACAAGCTTCGCGTACCAAGACAAAATGATCTCGTGGGAGGGCAAGAGTTGCCAGGGAATGAAGTATTACCGCCGTGATCGTGGTTCGACAATCATGGGAACGACTGGGACGGTACTCCTCGATCGCGATGGCTACGAGATATACGACCTCGAAGGGAAGAAGACGAGCGAGTTCAGGCGCGGCGGTACAACCTCATCGTCAGACCTCGTCGGCCGCGATTCCATGACGGACGCTCACTTCGCCAACTTCATCGCGGGAATCCGCAATGGCGAGAAGCTCAACGCTCCTGTCTCGGTCGGCAATATCTCCGTTACGATGCTGCAGATTTCCAACATCGCGTGGGAAGTGAACCGGGAGCTGCATCTCGACACGAAAGACGGGCGGATCCAGGGCGACCCGGAGGCGATGAAGATGTGGGGGCGCGAATATGAGAGTGGTTGGGAACCACGTGTCTAGCGCGTGCTGGTGGCGTCTGGGCGAATATCAAGTCGAACCAAGCGCAGTGTGGCGGCCAGTTATGAAAGCATTCTCGGCAGAGAGGGAGTGACTCACCCTGTATGAAAAACACCTTCTCCCGTCGCAATTTCATTTGCTCCGGCGCCTTCGCTGCCGCAGCGTTCGCTGCATCGAGCGACGTCTTCGCACCGGCTCAAGAACGCCCGACAGCTGTGGAAGCATCGCCGCTTCGTTTGGGCCTGGCTAGCTACACGTTCCGTAACTTCAGTCGTGCGCAGTTGATCGGCTTCATGAAGCAGCTGAATGTGCTCGCGCTGAACGCGAAGGATGTCAAAGATCATCTCCCGCTAGATCCGCAAGAGGAGGCGACTGCGCTGGCAGACTATGCCGCGGCGAGTATCAGGCTTCACGCTGCTGGAGCCATCTATTTCGCGAAGGACGAAGATGCGGACATCCGGTCTAAGTTCGAATACTGCAAGCGAGCAGGTGTCGCGGTGATTGTCGCCGGCGACCCCGCACCGGAGACGCTGCCGCGAATTGAGAAGTTCGTGAAGGAGTTCGACATCCGCGTCGCGATTCACAATCACGGGCCGGAAGATCGGATATGGCGTTCGCCGCTCGACGTATTGAAGGCGGTCAAGAGTATGGATCCGCGCATCGGGTGCTGCATTGACGTCGGACATGCGGTTCGCGCGGGGACTGACGTGGTTCAGGCGATACACGAAGCGGGCCCGAGGCTATTCAACTTGCACATGAAGGATCTCACCAACTTCCAAAGCAAGCAGAGCCAGGTAGCAGTGGGAGACGGCATCATGCCGGTGCGCGCGATGTTTCAAGCACTTATCGCAATGAGGTACCAGGGCTTCGTTGATCTGGAGTACGAGGTGCATCCTGACGATCCGATGCCCGGCGTTATCAGCAGCTTCGCTTATATGCGAGGCGTCCTGGCGGGCTTGGGGTAGCCGACAGAATATTTTCGAGGTGCGTCAGTAATGATCCTCAACGAGGACCGGCTTTTTCCGGCGGAGCCCACCACCCGTTCCATCGCTAGACGGCTCTATTTGAGCATACGCGGCCTGCCGATCATCAGCCCGCATGGGCACACGAATCCACGCTGGTTTGCTGAAAACGAGCCCTTTCCGGACCCCGCCCAATTGTTCGTCGTTCCTGATCATTACGTGTTGCGCATGCTTTACAGTCAAGGTATCCCGCTTGAGCAGCTCGCGAATCGAAGCAACGCCTCTGGAGGATTCCAAACGTCTATGGCGCATTTTCGCGCGGCATTATTATCTTTTTCGTGGGACACCGACGAGACTCTGGCTGGATTTCGCCTTCCAGGAGCTCTTCGGTCTAGATGCGCGGCTGACTCCGGCGAATGCCGATGAGTATTACGACTGCATCGTGGAGAAACTCAGCACCCCGGCGTTTCTACCTCGGTCACTTTTCGAAAGGTTTCGCCTTGAAGTGCTGGCGACCACGGATTCACCCCTGGATTCGCTCGCGCATCATGAAACGATCCGTGCTGCGGCCCTCAAAGGACGAATCATCCCGACATTTCGTCCTGACCCGGTCGTTGACCCTGATTTTCGTGAGTTCAAAAAAAATCTTGGGCGTCTCGCGCAGATGACTGGCGTGGACACAAGCAATTGGGAAGGTTATGTTTCCGCATTGCGACAGAGGAGGCTGGAGTTCAAGGCGCTTGGTTGCACCGCGACGGACCACGGCCACCCGACGGCAGCAACAGCCGACCTCGGCTCTGATTCCGCCGCCCGTCTCTTTCACAAAGTAGCTTCAGGCAGTGGCGGCGCGGACGAGCACGAACTATTTCGCGCTCAAATGCTCACTGAAATGGCCGCGATGAGCCTCGACGACGGCCTGGTGATGCAAATTCACCCGGGAAGCCTGCGCAACCACAATACGCGGTTATTCCAGCGCTTCGGACCAGATGTCGGCGCGGACATCCCCACGCCCACCAACTACGTGCAGGCGCTGCGACCCTTGCTGGATCGCTTCGGAAACGAGCCACGCCTCACTATCATTTTGTTCACTCTGGACGAATCGACTTACAGCCGCGAATTAGCTCCGCTTGCTGGACACTATCCCTGCCTCCGGCTCGGTCCTGCGTGGTGGTTCCATGACAGTCCGGAAGGGATGATGCGGTTTCGCGAATATACCACGGAGACCGCGGGCTTCTACAATACGGTCGGTTTCAATGACGACTCCCGGGCGTTTCTTTCGATACCCGCACGGCATGATGTGGCGCGCAGAATCGATTGCTCCTTTCTCGCGCGCCTGGTCGCAGAACATCGAATCGATGAGGACGAAGCATACGAAATCGCGGCGGAACTCGCGTACGGGCTGGCGCGAAAAGCGTACCGGCTTTGAGCGCCCGGCCACACAACATGGGTTCTCCCCTAACCAGAGTGCGATGGACGGTCTGCGCGATGCTGTTCGTCGCCGCCTCGATTAATTATTTGGATCGCCAGGTCCTCGGCCTACTGGCTCCCACTCTGCAGCACTCCATCGGCTGGACTGAAGCACAATATGGGTACATCGTCGGCGGTTTCCAATTCGCCTACGCAATCGGACTTGTCCTTGCGGGGCGTCTGGTTGACAAGCTGGGATGCCGCATCGGCTACGTCATCATCATGGCGTTCTGGAGTCTCGCCTCGATGGGACATGCGCTGGCTGCTTCCGCGCTTGGTTTTGGAATCGCTCGCTTCTTCCTGGGACTTGGCGAATCGGGCAGCTTTCCCGCGGCCATCAAGACGACGGCGGAATGGTTTCCGCAACGAGAGCGCGCGCTCGTCACCGGCATCTTCAATTCCGGCACGAACGTGGGCGCAATTCTTGCGCCGGCCTTCATTCCGTGGATCACCCTGAAATTCGGCTGGCACGCCGCGTTCTTGACCACGGGGCTCTTCGGCGCATTGTGGATCGTGTGGTGGATCACGCGATATTACAGCCCCGAGGATCACCCGCGCGTCAGCGCCTCTGAACTTCAATACATTCGCGACGACCCGGCTGAGCCCCTGGCTGCAGATTCCCTGGACGAAGCTCCTGACTTACCGGCAGACCTGGGCGTACTCCGCGGCAAAGTTTCTTACTGATCCCATCTGGTATTTTTATCTCTACTGGCTGCCGAAGTTTTTTGATTCCCGTTATCATCTTGGGCTTAGCAGCATCGGCCTGCCGCTTATCGTCGTTTACAACTATGTCCGCCGTGGGAAGTATTGGCGGCGGATGGCTGCCGACAGCTTTCAACAAAGCGGGAATGTCGATGGCCAAAGCGCGCCTGTCCGCGATGCTCATCTGCGCGTGCCTCATTTTGCCGATCTTCCTTGCGAGCCGGGTCAACTCCCTGTGGTCCGCGGTGGGCATTTTAGGTCTCGCAACAGCGGCGCATCAGGGATGGTCCGCGAATTTGTTTACGACCGCATCGGATATGTTCCCGCGCAGTTCGGTTGGCGCAGTCGTCGGGATCGGTGGAATGGCAGGATCGGTGGGCTCCGTCCTATTTTCATTGAGCACAGGGTGGGTGCTGCAATCTCACCACAGCTATGCTCCTTTGTTCTCGATTGCTGCTGCTTCGTATCTTGTTGGGCTCTTGTTTCTGGTGATTCTGGCGCCAGGCCTCAGAAAAGCCGGTGTGCCAACGGCGTGTTGAGTGCGACCCGCGCACAAGGACCGCGATTGGGGGATAATGCTGGCAGATGATTCTTCTGGTGATGGGAGTAACCGGTTCAGGAAAGACGACCGTGGGAAAGCTTCTCGCCCAGAGATTGGGCTGGCTATTTCTGGATGCCGACGATTTTCACCCTGCGGAGAATATTGAAAAGATGAAGCACGGGGTTCCGCTGACGCGACGAAGATCGCAAGCCGTGGCTGGCTGCGATTCACGCGGAACTGCTGAGAGTGTGCGGCGAAAAATACAGGATGCGGTGCTGGCCTGCTCGGCGCTGAAGCAGAGTTACCGCGAGAGCCTCGCCTCGGCAGTGGATCTGCGGATCTGTTACCTGAAGGGAACGTATCGTGAAATAGCTGTACGCCTGCAGAGCCGCACGGGACATTTCGCCGGCGAGGGCATTTTGGCTGGGCAATTTGCGGATCTGGAGGAGCCGCGCGATGCGTTGGTCGCTACGCGTCAGCGAACGCCAGAAGAAATCGTCGGGGACGTGCTGCGGAAGCTGAAGCTCGGCTAGCGTTGGGAACGATGGGCAGGGATATGACTGCTCCGGGGAGCAATGGATAATCGTCGTTTCGGAGTATCGGGACCGGTGTCGAGAGACGTGGCATCGGCGATGATTAGGATTCGAGCATAGACAATGAGTCTCTACTGCGCACAGGGCGGCCCCGATCGCGAGCTCTCTTCGAGCGAGCTAAGGGATTTCTTGTCTGCCGCGCTTGCAAAGCTTGGCAGGCGCAGGAAAGTCCTGGCAGTTCCTCCCGATCAAACGCGTACGGCCTCGCGAGCCGGCGAGCTGACGCGTTATGCCTGGGAATATTACGGAGAAGGGCTGAGCGCGGTCCTGCCAGCGTTGGGAACGCACAAGGCCATGTCGGCAGAGCAGATCGCCGGAATGTTCGGCAATGTTCCGCCCGGCCTCTTTCATGTGCACAAATGGCGAGACGACGTGGAAACGATTGGAGTGGTTCCGCGCGAATTTATTCACGAGCAGTCGGAAGGAAAGCTGGACTATGAATGGCCCGCGCAGGTGAACCGACTGATTTCTCGAGGCGAATTTGATCTGATTTTATCGATCGGGCAAGTGGTGCCGCACGAAGTGATTGGGATGGCGAACTACAACAAAAATATCCTGGTGGGAACGGGCGGGCCGGACAGCATCAATCGCAGCCACTATCTCGGAGCCGTCTACGGCATGGAGCGGATCATGGGACGAGCGGACAATCCCGTTCGGCGCGTGCTGAACTACGCGGCTTCTCATTTTCTAATTGAACCTGCCAATCGTATATGTCCTGACGGTCGTGAGCCGGAATACTTCCGGAGCAACTGTGGTGCGGGGGATGTTCATCGGGGACGACTCGGAGTGCTTTCAGGCTGCTGCGGAGTTGAGCTTCCGTGTGAACTTCACCCTGATGCCGAAACCGATCGCAAAGCCGTGGTTTACCTCGACCCGCACGAATTTCACAGCACCTGGCTGGGAAACAAAGCGATTTATCGAACGCGCATGGCGATGGCCGACGGCGGCGAACTGATCATACTGGCACCGGGTGTGCGCGACTTCGGCGAAGATGTGCGAATCGATAAGCTGATCCGCAAGTATGGATATCACGGCACCGACGCCACCATAACGATGGTGAAAGAGAACGCGGACTTGGCGGCGGACTTGAGCGCGGCGGCGCACTTGATTCATGGATCGTCCGAGGGGCGGTTTCGGGTCACCTGGTGTCCGGGCCATTTGACTCGCAAAGAGGTAGAAGGGGCGGGCTTCGAATACGCTGAATTGAGCCAGATGATGCAACTGTACGATCCTGCCAAGCTGCCGCAAGGCCCGAGCCGAGTAGCGGGTGAAGAGATTTATTTTATCGAGAATCCCGGCTTGGGCTTGTGGGCGTCTCGAGATCGCTTTTAGGGATGCGACGGGCCCGCACGAAGATGCGAGCGTCAAAACCGCCGCCAAACGAACATTCTGCAACGACATAGCAGTATGCGGGTCATGGAGGAAGCAAACAAAATGTATCCGGCTCTGGACTTGTCGGGCAAGGTAGCGGTGGTGATCGGCGGAACTTCCGGAATCGGCAAAACACTGAGCCTAGGGCTGGCGGATGCCGGCGCAAACGTAGTTGCCACGGGACGGAATAGGGCGAATGTGGAAGCAGTTGCACAGGAGATTGAAGCACGGGGGCGGCACACACTGAGAGTAACAACCGACACGCGCGACAAAGGATCATTGCAACGGTTGCTGGCGGCCTGCTTGCAGCGTTTTGAAGGAGTCGAAATCCTGCTGAATTGCGCGGGCAAGATCAAGCGTGCGCCGACGTTGGACTTCCTGGAGAGTGATTGGAACGACATTCTCGACACCAACCTGACGGGGACGCTCCGCGCCTGCCAGGTGTTCGGACAGCACATGCTGAGCCGTAAGAGCGGAAGGATCATTAATATCGCTTCGCTGAACAGCTTTGTGGCCCTGCACGAAGTGGCGGCATACGCCGCGAGTAAGGCGGGCGTGGCGGCGCTGACGCGAGCGCTGGCGGTGGAATGGTCCAGAGACGGCGTCTTGACGAATGCCATCGCTCCAGGAGTTTTTCGCACGTCGCTGAATGCGGACCTGCTGGACAATACACCGCGCGGCAACGAACTGTTGATGCGCACCCCGATGGGACGATTCGGGAGGCTGGACGAACTGGTGGGAGCAGCCGTATTTCTTGCGTCCGATTCGGCATCGTTCGTGACCGGACAGATTATTGTTGTAGACGGCGGATTTCTGGCGAGCGGCGTAAATCAATAATAATCAGCCGAATCCTTTGCGATCGTCCCGCGATGCTGGTCCAAAGTCGCACAACAAACAGAATTCGAGGGACTTTTCTATTCGGAGGTGACTTCGATCGCGCTTACAGACGGATAATTCACGTTAGGAGTAAAGTAGATCTCGATTTTGCCCTGCGGCGTAGGTTCAATATGCTGGAAGGATTTGACCAAGGGCTTGGTGCCTGCTTCCCGGAAAATATCAAATCCTTTTAAAAGAATCGCTCCGTTACAAGAGACATCAAACACACGGCTGCCCACCCCTCCAATGCCGCCATTCTGGACACCAAACCAATGCTCCATAAAGTACAGTCGCAGAGCGTAGCTATCGCCCGCCGCAACTGGCACTACATAATGGAAATGCCCAAAACGATGCCATTCGTAAAGTCGGCCATCGGCGACTTTGGATAAATCACCCGCGAAACCGTTAACACGCCCGCCGATGAAGTACCGGTCCGACACCCAATCATTGCTGTTGGAGTCGTGGTAAGGAGAATGTCCAACTACGATCCTGACCGGAAGCATGTGATGCGGAGTGCTCGGCAGAATTTCGACCGCGTTTACAAATGACTCAGGGGTGGCGAAATCCAGATGGATCGTTCCGTCGCTCCCGGGTGCGATATCTGTAAATACCTTCGTTGTTGCAATGTCATCCCCGCCCGCGTCGTCCACGACATCCAAGCTGGTAGGCGGTCCGCCATTGATCGAAAACACCACATTGCGGCTATTCTCTTGGAGCCCCTCCGTCTCGGCGAATAGGAGATGAGCCTCGTAAGTCCCCGGCCGGACGGGATAGCTGCAATGAAAGATGCCGCGTCGCCCACTGGAAAAGAGCGCGGGCTCTTCAGTTCCTTGGATAGCGTGGCCCGGAAGAGAGAACGAGTTCCCTCCCGAGCAGTAATGGTCGCTGTCCCAAGTGGAACCGTCGCGATCTGTGTAGGGGGAGGAGGCATTGCCCATCGCAACGCGAAGAATTCTGCCGGAAGAATTGCCCGGAACGGCAGCGGCGTGGAACGGTTGGGAGCTTTCACGCCCACCCGCCCGATTCCATGTTCTCCAGAGAAAAACCGATAGCAGAGATACAGAAATCGCAAGAACAGCGATCGCAGCCAGGGTTCCACCCCGTATTGTGAACTTTTTCTTGGATTCGCTGCTCGGTTGTAATTCTGGGACCCTGTCCGGCTTTGCCTCCGGTAGTACGGGGGCAGGATTATCCTGCAGATCTAGTGTTCGGTCCTTCTCTAGGGAGGAAAGCGTATCGAGGGATTGATGGTTCTGACTCTCATAGAGGTTGGATTCGTCCGTTGTGCTTTCTAAGCCATTCGAATGAATGAATTTGGGAATATAGTGGCCGGCGGGCAGGCAAATATGAACGGCGTGTTCTGCCCCGGCACTTCTATAATAATCGTCGAGTCGCTTTCGTAATGCATGGGCAGTGACGCGGACAATGGTATCCACCTGTGGGTCAAAAGCTTCCCGGCGCCCAAGGGCATGCACCGCGATGTTGTATTCTTTGATGTCGTCAATCGCTCCTTCGAAATACCTCTCGCATACATAGGTCATGAGCCGAACAAGGTTGTTCGTCCGTCCTAAGACACCGGAGGACAACACGTCTTCTACTTCCGCCCGCTCGGCCTCCAGCTTGCTGATTGCCGATTCCAAGCGCATGACTCCTTAGAAACCGTTCCGTCGGCTGAGCAGCCGACTGTTTGGACGGAAGTATAACCGAAATCACGTGTCATGACACTGCGCTAAACGCCTGAATTTCCGTTGCATTAGGTTGGACACTCCGGGAGAACGGGTGCTCCCCCTGGGATATCATAACTACAGAATTCTAACTGTTAATTCACGGTTACCTAACTTCCTTTGCCCATCGGAGTACTGCTTTACTGCACCACCGAGCCAGCAAGACCATTCCATTGCAGCGCCGTTTCCTGTAGAGGCGTCGCGGTCTGTCGGACAGGAGATCCAAATCAGGAAGAGAACCATTCACGCTTATCGAGGAGACACTAAGATGATTCTGGCCCCTTCGAAAAACCGCTATATTTCTATGCGTTGCCCGATGCGCCGACTTGATTCGGCGCTGCTTCGTCTGCCGATGGCTGTTGTCATGGCGTTACTGTTCGTACTTATAGGGACCGGGGATTTCGTCATGGCGCAGGACATCGTCGGGCGCTTATCGGGGACGGTCACTGACGCGCAGGGTGGAGTGGTCCCCGATGCGCACGTCACGATCACGAATGAGGCGACAGGGGTTTCGCGTCCCCCCGTTTCCACGAACGGCGCAGGCTTCTATGTGGCGGATGCTCTGCCGGTTGGCACCTATTCGGTGACGATCGAGAAGACCGGATTTAAGAGAACCACCTTGACAGGCAACTCCGTCACAGCTGGCGGTCGCTTAACTGTGGATGCAAAGTTGGACGTTGGCACCGTTTCGGAGACGGTGAGCGTGCAGGCGACGACCATCACAACCAATACAACTTCCGGCGAAATCTCGACCACCATCACGACCCAAGAGGTGGAAAACGTACCGCTGAATCAGCGCCACTATGAGTCGCTCGTGGGCTTGATTCCCGGAGCGGCTCTCCAGAGCTCCGGCCTAAGCGCCGCGAGCATAACGAGTGGCTACAATAATACGATTGCGGACATCAACGGCCTGCGGCTGGACGGGCAGAACTGGAGCGTGGACGGCGGGTGGAACCTCGACGCCGGTTCGAACAACAGCGTGTTCAATGAGGTAGGCATTGATTTCATTCAGGAAGTGGATGTGCAGAGTTCGAACTATGACGCTGAGTTTGGCCGCTCCGCTTCGGCCACTGTCAACGTGGTGACCAAGAGCGGAGGAAATCACTATCACGGCGGACTTTTTGAATTCGTGCAGAACAATATTTTCAACGCGGCAAACGCGGGCACCAAGCTGACGTTTGTGCCCAGTGCGACGGTGCCGGCCTTGACCGGGTACAATGCGGTGCCCCCATTTCACTTGAACGACTTTGGATGGGATTTGGGCGGCCCCATCCCGTATCTGCAGAAAGGCAAGCTGTTCTTCTTTGCCGGCCAGGAGTGGAAGAGGTTCAGAGGGTCCGCCCCAGGTTTGCAGAGCTCGACGGAAACGCAGACGTTCCCCACAGCGGCGGAGGCGGCGGGCAACTTCACCGACGTTCTTACCGGCACGACGCCACTGACGCTCAAAACTCCGGCGGTTATCCCTGCGAGTTGCGGCGGCACTCTATTTACTGCACCCAACGTCATAAACCCCGCATGTATCAGCGGCGACGGCGCAGCCATTGCAAACGTCTATGCGACAGCGGCGAAAATGTCCACCCTCGGTGGGTTACCGACGGTGGCCGCTGCCAACAACTTGGCTTTCAACCTTCCGAACCCGGCAAACCTTCGCGAGGACATCATACGCGTGGATGAACACCTGAATGAAAAGCAGAGTATCTATTTCCGATACCTGCACGACAACGTTCTGATTACCAATCCTTATTCGACATTCGGGACTACGCCGCAGGTTCCGGTGGACCCGGACCAGCGCGATCGTCCGGGGTACAACATTCAAATCGGATGGACCTCTGTGCTCAGCCAAAGTCTGATCAACGAGTTCAAATTCAACGCCGACTGGCACAAGCAGCGTACTCCGACCGTAGGCACTGCCTATCTGAAGTCCAATTATGGTTTCCAGTTCATTCCGCCGCTGGGCAGCCCGGCGGTGTTCCCCGACGGGCTTCCACAACTGAGCTTCACGGCGGTTTCGGGTTTCCCGACCGCCGCACCGACCGTCGTGACCGGTCCGGCGCCGAACTTTCTCGAGTCTCCCACGGCCGATATAAGTTTCGGGGATAACGTTTCGGTAATTAAGAGCAACCACGCGATAAAGTTCGGAGGGTCTTTCGCGCGAAACCGCAAGACGCAGAACTCGCGCACAAACTACGACGGCGTAGTAACCTTCGCCAATACCGCAGGTGTCAGCTCCGGCTCGAACTCGACGGGAGACCCTTTCGCCGACGCGCTCCTTGGGAACTTTAGCAGCCTCGCGCAGAACTCGGCGTTAACTGTGGGCCAATTCCGGTTCAATGATCTTGAGTTTTATCTACAGGATACTTGGAAAGTTACTCCCAAGTTGAGTCTGGTGCTGGGACTTCGCTACATACGTACCACGCCGACCTATGCCAAGGGCAATAACATGACGAACTTCAACCCGTTCTCATTTAGCGATGCCCTCGTCCCGACCTTTGCGACGGCAGGGACGGGTAGCGCCATCAGTCTCGCTTCACCCGGTCTTTGCAGCGGCCCGCAGCTAAACGTTATCAATACGCCCGTACTTACAATCGAATGCAATGGATTACAGCGGCCTGGCGGTGTGCCTTTCAACCAGGTTGGCAGCGTTCCTGCTACCTTTGAGAATCCGCAGCTTGTGGATTCTGTACCTCCGACGGCAGCACGCGGTTTCTACAATCAGGAAAACCTGTTGTCGCCAAGATTTGGCTTCTCCTACGCGCCCTTTGACGATAAGACCGTGGTTCGCGGCGGTTTTGGCATATTCTACGACCACCCGGAAGGAAACCTCTTGGGAAACGGCATCAACTCCCAAGGCTATGTACCATGGGCGCAGTCAGTTTCGATCTCAGGAGTGAACGATGCGTTGTCGTCATTCGATTCCGCTCCTGGCGCCGCTGCGTTACCAGGTCCCAGCACTCTTTCCTTGAGCGGAGTCAATCCCAACCTGGTGGTCGCCCGCAGTTACCAGTATAGCCTCGCAGTGCAGCACGAATTGCCGCAGGGCATGCTGCTTCAAGTAGCCTACGTCGGCGATCTGGGGCGGCACATCCTGCGCGGGGGCAACACCACCAGCAATATCAATCAGCCCACCTGGACGCCGCAGGAATTCGTACCGGTCTCGCCGAACCCGAACACCTATGCGTGTCCTGCTGGAATCAATACTGCCGCATATGGATGCGCGGGGGGCTTCGCACCCGCCGCTCTGGGGAAGGACCAAATTCGTCCGTTCCTGGGATACTCGAACCTTGGCATGGCGCTGAGCGACGTCGATTCCAACTATAATTCTCTGCAGATTAGCCTGAAGAAGCGCTTCGGATTCGCCACGGGCATGGTTGCCTATACATATTCGAAGACGTTGGGAGATGGCGGCGGCGCGGGCAGACGCCTATAACGAAAATCCCGAGCCGGAATGTCCTTTCACGTGCCTTGTCAGCACAGCCGCCAGCCCCGTGGTTGTTACGGGCGGAGTTGGCGGAGTGGGGGGAACGCAATCGGGCGGCGTAGTGGAATCCTGGAAGAGATTTGACTACGGCCTGCTGAGCTTCGACGCGCGGAACATCGTGTCCGCCAGTTTCGTGGTCGAGTCGCCTTGGGGCAAGAGCTTGAGGGGCGTGGAAGGGGCCTTGGCAAAGGGATGGACGCTGAGTGTGATCATGCACTACCAGAGCGGGTCGCCCTTCACTGCAACGGACACGGTAGCCGTTGGCGGCGCTTCCAACGTGGGTATCACGATTAACCGGCGGGCGGATGCTGTTGCGGGTGAGGCGACTGGGTTTAGCGGCACATGCTCCAACGCGCATGCGATATGCTGGGTCAATCCAGCAGCATTTGCGCCTGAATCTGCGCTCGGCGCGGGCGATGCTCCCACTAACAACATCACCGGGCCGGCCTTCTACCAATGGGACCTATCGTTGGGCAAGTTATTCAATTTGCCCCGGGAAGGCATGGGCCTGCAGTTTCGGGTGGATGCATACAACGCCTTCAACCAGACGAACTGGAGCGGTCTCAATGGATTTAGCGTAAATAACGTTGGAAGCGCCAGTTTTGGCCAGGTGACCCAGTCCTTCCCGGCACGCATTCTTCAATTTGGCGCAAAGTTCACTTTTTAGGCCCTTGCGATTCGGGAGCGCGTCCCATTGGAGCAATGTGATTCTGAAGCGAGTGGCTAGTTCAAAGAACTAAACGGACCAATCCGGGGCAACAGTGCCGCATTGGCCCACGAAGCGGTTGGCTCAGCCCGCGCTCGTCGTTCTGTCAGAGGCGCCGATCGGGGAGATGGGACGGCGCCCCAACGCCGTCCCTTTCTCTCGCCCGGGACCACCAAAATTCTCGTGTTCACTTGAATACCTTCAAATCTACGAATGAAGGTCAATCATGAATAATTCGATTCGTTGCCTGACACTTGCTGTTGGTGCGTTGCTCCTTTCCGTCCCAGGGGCGGCACAAGTTGCCCCACTGGTCGCGAATATCAATGCGCGTCAGACCACCAGCTTGGACGGCTCGTGGCAGGCGATTGTTGATCCGTATGATGTAGGATCGTTGGATTACCGCAGTCAGCCCCTGAAAAATAAGCACGGGTTCTACAAGAACCACAAACCCGACTCCGAATCGGAGTTGGTCGAATACGATTTCGATACTTCCGGCCAGCTTCATGTACCCGGTGACTGGAACACGCAGCGCGAGTCGCTGCTGTTTTATGAAGGAAGTGTTTGGTACGAGCGGACTTTCGCTTACGCAAAATCACCGAAGAACAGGTTGTTTCTATATTTCGGAGCGTGCAATTACCTCGCCGCCGTATACCTGAATGGGGAGGAACTTGGCGAGCACGAGGGTGGCTTCACACCCTTTGACTTCGAAATCACGGATCGGGTAAAGCCACACGAAAATTTCCTAGTTGTCAGGGTCAACAACACTCGCGGAAAGGATCAAGTTCCAACCACCAATACAGACTGGTGGAATTATGGGGGAATCACGCGTCCCGTGGCGCTGGTGGAAGTACCGGAGACATTTGTTCAGAACTACTTCGTGCAGCTCGAAAAAGGATCAACTGCCCAAATCGCTGGTTGGGTTCAACTGAATGGGCCGAAACTTCAGCAAAACGTCACAATCCGGATTCCAGAGGCGGGGCTTAGCAAGACGTTCGCGACAAATTCTATGGGGCGCGCCGAGTTCTCTTTTAGCGCCGGATTAACCCTGTGGACTCCCGAGAATCCGAAACTCTACACGGTCGAGATCGCAACTGAAGCCGATCAAGTCACGGATCGAATAGGCTTCCGTTCCATCGAGGTTCGTGGAACAGACCTTTTGCTCAACGGCAAGGCGGTTTTCTTGCGAGGTATAAGCATGCATGAAGAAGCTCCCACGCGCGCCGGGCGCGCCTGGAGCGAGGACGACGCGCGAACGCTCCTTAGTTGGGCAAAAGAACTGGGCTGCAATTTTGTTCGCCTCGCCCACTATCCGCACAATGAAGCCATGTTGCGCGTGGCCGAGCAAATGGGATTGCTGGTCTGGGCCGAGGTGCCTGTCTACTGGACCATCCAGTGGGAAAATCCTGAGACGCTGCGCAACGCAGAAAATCAGCTGAGTGAGATGATCGCACGAGACCAAAATCGCGCTGCTCTTATCATCTACTCCGTTGGAAACGAGACCCCCATCAGCGATGCGCGGAATCATTTCCTGCGGCAACTCATTCAGCATGCGCACTCCGCCGACCCCACGCGCCTGGTGTCTGCTGCTCTTCAATCTACCGAGGAGGCGAAGGGGAATCGCACGATCGTTCACATTAATGATCCGATCGCGAGCGATCTGGATGTGCTCGGCAACAACGAATACATTGGCTGGTATACCGGTCGCCCCGAGGATGCGGATTCGATGGATTGGATCTCACAGTACCACAAGCCCCTGATCATGAGTGAATTCGGTGGCGATGCACTGTTTGGCTTCCATGGCGGTACCTCCACTCGGTGGACCGAGGAGTACCAGGAAAATCTTTACCAGCACCAGATCTCCATGTTAAGACGCATTCCCTTTCTTTGCGGAATGGCACCGTGGGTTCTCAAGGACTTTCGTAGTCCACGGCGAACGCTCCCTCGTTTTGAGGGTTATTTCAACCGCAAGGGACTTGTCTCCGATCATGGCGAGAAGAAGGAAGCCTTCTTCACACTACAGAAGTTTTATCTGGAATTGCGGAGCGCTCAGCCGCCTCAGTAGCCAACGTGCTCGCTCCACCGACTCTTTCTTCCTGCACTGTATGCTTACCGGAAGTGGGAGGGGGAGGGGAATTCCGAAGGTTTTCACTCAGAATTTGACCACAGCCACAACAAACTTCTTCTGCGACGGGAACGACGCTGTCGAAGGGAACGACCGGAACGGCAGCCTGTTGTCACTAAGCTAGTGTGTCAAAGCGAGTGGTTCCGTCTGCGTAAACAGTTGTCGGCATGATCCAACCAGCCGGCAACATTTCCTCGCATGCACCCGTATGGCCGCATCGGTAAGAGAATTCAAGCATCCAATCATTGTAGCCGTTTGCTGCCCGTTTCAATTCCGTGCCGGGAATGAGGAATCTATGCCAGATCGTTCGCGTCTCGCCGATACTCCGCTTTCGATTCTGGACTTAGCGCACTTACGACAGGGAGGAACGGCTGAAGAAGCTTTCCATAACGCTCGCGCACTGGCCCAGCGCGCAGAGTCCCTCGGCTACAAGCGATTCTGGCTGGCGGAACACCACAATATTTCGGGAGTCGCATGCTCGGCGACCTCGGTTTTGATCAGTTACATTGCGAATGCAACCTCAACAATCCGCGTCGGCTCCGGGGGCATCATGCTGCCGAATCATGCGCCGCTGGCCATTGCAGAACAGTTCGGCACGCTGGAATCGCTCTTTCCCGGTCGGATCGATCTGGGCCTCGGTCGCGCACCCGGAGGTGATTCGGAAGCGGCGCGGGCTCTCCGCGGTTCCGTGGCCGAAACGGGCGAGAATTTCCCAGCGTTGCTCGAGGAGTTGCGGCGATATCTTGGTGAACCACAACCTCCGCAACGCGTGCATGCCTATCCCGGGGAAGGTACGAACGTGCCCATATGGCTATTGGGCTCGAGTGACTTTAGCGCGCGACTGGCAGGTAAACTCGGTTTGCCGTTTGCGTTCGCCGCTCATTTTCAACCGGGCCCTCTGATGCCGGCCCTGCACATCTATCGTTCGTCGTTTCGTCCGTCCTCCGTTCTCGACCGGCCCTACGTGATGGTGGGAATCCCGATCCTGGTGGCAGACTCAGACGAGCATGCTCAGTTTCTGGCGACAACGCCAATCCAAATGTTTCTGAACTTGATCCGCGGTGTTCCCGGTCCGTTGCCACCGCCCACAAGGAGCCTGGAGTGGACGCCGCAAGAGCGACAGATGGTGGCCGCAAAATTTGGAGCCGCGATTTTCGGCGCGCCCGATCAGGTCGCCGCGCGGCTGAATGTGTTCCTCGAGCAGACGCAGGCGGATGAGTTGATCGTGGTGTCGAACACTTACAATTTCGAGGACCGGCTACGCTCCTATGAACTCCTCGCTAATATCGCCAACCAGCGACGCGAAGAACCAGAGATCGTCAGGACGGTTTAGGCGCAAGCGATCGACTGCATGGGATAGCAAAAATCGCGAATTAAGGAATCGAATGAGACTAAAACGATTGATTAGATTCATTGCAGTGATTCAGTCCCTGCTATGCCTGATACACCTTTTTCTCTATGAGACGTGGACATTTTCGCCCGCAGGGGGCAATACGCCCGGAGCGTTCTGGATCAAACTGGTGCTGGGCTTTTTGTCGGTGAGCTTCGTGGCCGCCTCGCTACTTGCATATCGCTATACAAACGCTCCTTTGCGGGCGTTTTACCGGGCAGCCGCGGTTTGGATGGGCATGCTGACTTTCCTGTTTTTCGCCGCTGTTTTCTCGTGGATTGTTTTTGGGGTCACGCGATCGCTGGGACTGGACGTGAACTTCCATCGGCTTGTGGAATTACTGTTCGGCGCCGCAGCAGTGACCGGACTTTGCGGTGTGCTCAACGCCAGCTGGACGAGGGTCACGCGAACGACGGTGCGGCTTGCGAATCTGCCGACGGCATGGCTGGGGAGAAGGGCGGCCCTGATCAGTGATGTGCACCTTGGGCATGTTCGCAATGGAAGTTTCTTGCGGCGCATGGTCGCGAAGATTCTGAAGGAAGAGCCGGACGCGATTTTCATCACTGGAGACCTGTATGACGGAACCGCCATCGACGCGCGGCGAGCAGCGGAGCCATTAAGCGCACTTGTGGCGCCACAAGGTGTGTATTTCGTCGCGGGAAATCACGAGCAATTTGGGGACGACAGTAAATACCTGGATGCCATTACGGCGGCCGGGGTCCGCGTGCTACGCAATGAGAAGGTGGAAGCGGACGGTCTGCAGATTGCCGGCGTCCCGTACCGGAGCGCGACGCACGGCGCCCATTTTGCTTCGGTGCTGCGAGGCATCGGATTGGATCACGATCGCGCGAGCATTCTGCTGACGCACGCGCCCGACCATCCAGAGATCGCGGAGGCTGCCGGAGTTTCCCTGCAGCTCTCCGGGCACA
This sequence comes from uncultured Acidobacteriota bacterium, assembly GCA_963786205.1. Taxonomy (GTDB): domain Bacteria; phylum Acidobacteriota; class Terriglobia; order Acidiferrales; family UBA7541; genus Palsa-295. The sequence continues at coordinate 1,259,719 of CAWAYG010000002.1, read as the reverse complement.
CGCACCTTGGGCAGTTCGTACCCTGGAGCTGGTTTGCGCGTCGGATTTACCGGCAGTTTGTATATGGCTTAAGCCGAATCGGGAAGATGCAGGTCTTCACTTCGAGCGGAGCGGGAACCTGGGGACCACCGCTGCGGCTGGGATCGAATCCGGAAATCGTCATGCTGGAATTCGAGTAGAGCTATCGAAGGTTGGCTGCGTTGCCAGGCTGCCAAAGCTGTAGTTCGCCGTGGTGGTTGATGGCGGAGCCTCTAAACCCTCACGCTTCGAAAATCGAAGAGCTTCGGCACCCGGGAATTCAACGGCGTTCGTTTGGATGCTGGGGAAGGCTGGGCCACCCGCCCCCCAAACGTGTTCACTACGGTACAGATTTCGACCGCGCCTCTCGCTAATCTGGCCTCCACCCAGAATTCTGGTAATGGAGGCAACACGCATGAAAGTACTCGGAGTTATCAGCACAGCGGCTATGTTTTTGCTTCTCGGAGCGACTGTTCCTGCGTTCGCGCAGGAAGAGCACCAGGAAGAGGGCGCTAAGCCGGCACAGCACGAGGAACAAGCTAAACCTGCTCCGAAGCAGGAACAAACCAAGCCACAGAAACAAGAAGAGCAGGCCAAGCCTGCAAAGCAGGAAGCAGCCAAACCACAGAAACAAGAAGAGCAAGCAAAGACAGCAAAGCAGGAAGAAGCCAAACCTCAGAAGCAGGAACAGCAACAGCAGGCCAAGACTCAGCAGAACGAAGAGAAAGATCAGCATCAACAACAAGCCAAAGGTCAAGCGCAACAATCACAGGGCCAGTTCGCACGGAACGGTCAGAAAGACAGCTCCGGACACGTATATAACGAAAGTCACTTTGGTCCCAACCATCATGCTCGCTTTGAGGCAAATGGTGGGCGCGATTACAACGGACGCCGCGAATACTCCTACGGCGGCTATTGGTTCTATGCAGGATCATATCCAGCGTGGTTCTACCAGCAGGACGTGTACTTCATCATGGGAGCGGATGGGCTATGGTATGCAGTGGCATACGGCAATCCCTCTCTGATGTTCCAAGTCAATATCGGGTAAAGAAAAACCGAGGACCTTGCTCTCGGAGGAGGCTGCAATGTTTGGATACGGACTTTTGGGCACGCTGCTAATCATCTGTCTGGTCGTTTGGCTCGTACGCGCTGTGTAAGAGCGGGGGGATTCGTTGAGCGATATCAAATTCGTATCCTGGGAAGAGATATTGCTAAAAACTCTGGATGAAACAGACCCTGAAAAGTTGGCTCGGCTTGTGCCGGAAGCTGAGTTAGCCATGTTTAAGCGGGAACTAGAACTGTGTGGCAGTCCTCAGAATAGCGAAGAACTGAGCACGATGTGTGTAGCATCCGAAGCCTTGCGAGTCGTTAAACGCAGGATCATAAAGCCCGGAGTTCTTGCATCGTCAGCAGGAAATGGCGCGCGATTTGCGGATTCTGTCCGGCGATCCGGGACTGGGTAGCGCGGCGGCGAGGGAAAGTGCTGGTGCTCGCTGGCCGAAATGATTTGCGGGGTGTAGTTCACCGTGGTGGAGCGTCTAAACCCGCACCCTTCAAAAACCGAAGGGATGCGGCACCCGGAAATTCAACGGCGTTCGTTTGGGTGGCGTGGAAGGGTATGCCAACCGCCGATTGGCATCATTTTCGGGCGGTTCCCGTCGTTTGATCTGAAATCGGGTGGGTGGCTCATCGGCCAACCCACGAGTCCCGTCACAGCGTGTTCGGGTTCTTACCGCACCATTCTCGCAGTTCTTCCGTTTTCCGAAGTGCCGCCGGAAAAGAATCGTATGCCATCCTAACGGTGCGCTCGTTGACTGTTCCAGTATTCGGATGGACCGCATCATTACGTTGAACTCGAATAGATTCGAACAGCGACGCGAGATGGGTTTCTGCGCCATCGAATAATCCGTCGGATGATTTTCTCAGCGGCGAACTGACGCTACGCAGCCGCTCTCCGATGAATGTCAGCAGTTTATACAAACTCCGGTTCCCGAGCAGCGCCGCGAGGTCTTTCTCGTGTTGCGCGCTTTGCAGCGCCGGCACCATCGAATCACCGAGCAAGTAAATTTCTTTCTCGGACGCCGCACCGAGCATGACGGCGGCGGAGAAATACTGTTCGCGGCGAAACGAGCCCAGTCCTTCAGCAATATACTGTCTGATGATTGGATCGAGTCTTGGTGCGAGCGCGTCAAGTTGACCAACATATCCGGCGACATCCTCTGGCATTGGGTCCGCGCCGTTTGCCCACCGTCTACCGCGCTCGGTCATCCAGTACTGAGTTCCGACAGCAATCGAGGGGAAATCTCGCCACTGGGGCAAGATGAATCCGTGATGAATCAAATACCAGAGCACCTCGCTAACGGCTCGCCGCAAGGCATCCGGGAAATGAGGACCGCCGTAATTAAACCTCGTTCGAGTGCTGGCGGGAAATCCACCTCGCACCACACCTTCAACGCCGACCTTTTCTAGTTCGAAAAACAGCCCCTCGGCAAAGTCTTCGGTGCTGAAATCAGAACGGAGTCTTTCGTAATTCCTGAGAGCGGCGCGGGCGAATGGAAGCATCTCTTCGAGCGCGTATGGTCGTGAAGCGGTCATTGCGCGAGTTTCGCACAACCGCCCCACCGTCGAAAACTATATCGACGGGTGGCGCAGCCTTCGGTTTTTGAAGGGTGCGGGATTAGACGTGGCGTTGCACGAGTCGATCCGCTGAACGCTTGCCTCAATTCCCGGTCTGGCTCGAGCTGGGCCGGTGGGCGGTCCCTGCTTCGACGGGGGAGTGTCGCACCTACGGCGCTGGTGTGGTATTGAAGCGTTGGTTTGACGCGAACGCCCTTCGATCCCGCACCGCGGGATCTCAGGATGAACCGCGCTGCAGCGCGGTTCGCGGAGTCAACGTCAGAGTCACCTACGCCCGTCTGAAGGCGACCACTACAAATTCAAAAAGAAAGAGCACAGGCAGGATTGCCTGTGCCACGTTGTGCATCTCTTGCCACCGTCGTGGTGGTTTTTGCATCAACCTTAAGGCGGCTCAGCCAGATACCGCCGCCATGCTTATGAAATCGGAGTGCTAATTTCGAAGGAGGTATTTTATGTCGAAAAATGTTGCGGATATTTTGTGGGAGATGCTCGCGAATGCCGGAGTCAAACGCTGTTACGGAATTGTGGGGGATGCTCTGAATCCCGTCATTGACGCGTTGCGCCGCAACGGCAAGATCGAGTTCATTCACGTCCGCCACGAAGAGTACGGTGTCTTCGCCGCTGTCGCCGAGGCCTACCTCACCGGCAATCCGGTGACGGTCTGTGGAACTGCCGGTCCCGGCGTGTCTCACCTATTCAATGGGCTCATGGATGCGCGCAAGGAGGGAGCCGCGGTTATCGCCATCGCCGGCGACGTCGAATCGTCGATCATCGACACCAGCGCCCTAGAAGAACTCAATCCGTACAAGTTCTTCGACGCCGCATCCCTCTACACTGGCCGCCTCATTAATCCGGAGCAGGCGCGCGCCGTCATTAATACCGCGATTCTCACCGCGATCACGGAAAAGGGCCCCACGGTAATCTCGATTCCCGGCAACGTCGCCGCCGCTGACGCCGGCGACCAATCTTCCGAGATCAGAATCCCCTCCGCGCCCGTCCTGCGCCCCTCGGATGCCGATCTCAATCAACTCGTAAAGATGATCAACGATGCGAAGTCCGTGGCGATCTTTGGCGGCGCTGGCTGCAGAGACGGCCGCGACGAAGTAGTCCAGCTGGCGGAAAAGCTGAGAGCGCCGGTCGGCTACTCGCTCCGCGGCAAGCAATGGTTGGAGCACGACAATCCCAATGCCGTTGGCATGACCGGCCTTCTCGGTTACGGCGGAGCCTATGGCGCGATCCACGACGCCGATCTTCTGCTGCTGCTCGGCACCGACTTTCCATTCTCCGAATTCCTCCCCGGCTCCAGCGTGAAGAAAGTCCAGATCGACAAAAATCCCAAACACATCGGCCGCCGCACCGCCGTGGACCTTGGGCTGGTGGGCGACGTCAAGGCCACCGTCACCGCGTTGCTCCCGAACGTGCGGCCGAAGACCGACGCCCGCTTGCTGGAAAAGCACCTCGCGGGTACGAAATCGTTTCACGAACTTTTGCAGCACTACGTCGTGAAAGGGCCCGGGATCAAGCCCATACGCCCCGAATTCTTGGCCGCGACGCTCAGTGAAGTCGCCGCCGACGATGCCATGTTTTTCGTGGACACTGGCACCGCGTGCATCTGGATGGCGCGGCACGTCACTGGCGCCAGAAATCGCAGGATTTTCGGGTCGTTTTCCTGGGCATCCATGGCCAATGCCGCGGCCAACGCCTTCGGCGCACAATTGGCATATCCTGGCCGGCAGACCATCGCCATGTGCGGCGACGGCGGCTTCACGATGCTCGGTCTCGGCGATCTCTTGACGCAGGTGGAACGAAAGTCTCCCGTCGTCCAGATCATCCTTAATAATGGTTCGCTCGACTTCGTTAATATCGAACAGCAGGAGGCCGGCTTTGTCCCTTATGGCGTGAAATTCCAGAACCCAAATTTCGCCAAAGTGGCCGAGGCGATGGGTGCGAAGGGCATCCGCATCGAAGAGCCCGGAGACGTCCGCGAGGGACTTGCTGCGGCGCTCGCGCATAAGAGCGGCCCGGTCGTCGTGGACGCAGTAGTGGAACCTTACGCGCTGTCGCTGCCGTCGCACGTTCCTTTGCACACTGCGGCAAACTACACCCTGAGCATGGCGAAACAAGTATTGAACGGGCGGATGGACGAAGTGATCAAAACTATCGAAAAAAATGTCAGGCTGATCTGAACCAGGTGGGACGGGCTTTCACAACGTAGAGGCGCGAATGCTGTGTCCAAAAATATTCACCAGACCGATGCGTGGCTCTCGTTTGGGCTCGCCTTTGTTGGCGGATATGGGGACGCGGCCAGTTTCGTGCTCGCGAAGACTTTCACCGGACACGTGACCGGCAATTTGGTGCTAGGTGCAATCGCGGTAGCCACTCATGATTGGCGGGCTATGCTTGGGCCTCTCGCGGCCATTGTTACTTTCTTGATCGGGGTTCTGCTAAGCACGCTTATCGCGCGGCCCCTGAAGGCGTGGCCATCGTGGCCGTTACTTCCTACCATCATGGGAATAGAGGTGATTCTGATCGTGGGGGCTTCGGTCGCGGTGGCGTCAGCCGTGGCTCACGGAGTCGCAGTATTTGTAATCTTCGTGTCTCTGGCGCTCGGGCTGCAAAATGGAGCGTTTCGACACGCCGGTGGCATCGGCGTTCACACCACATATCTCACAGGGATGATTACAAGACTGTTATCTAAAGAAGCCGAAAAATTCACTTCGGAAGTGGCCCCTGCGCCTGTGACACATCCCGATCCTCAAATTGGCCTTCTCAGTGGAATCTGGATCGCTTTTGTCTTGGGCGCAGGCACGGGGGCAGCGATGGTCCTCCACTTTAAAGCTCTGGGAATGCTCGGCGCCGCGCTGGTTTTGCTCTGTCTCATACTGCAAAATTCAATCGCACCCAAAACGAAGTGATGCACGCCTGACGGGAACTGAACGGCGACCGCCTCACGCCGACGGCGTCAACTTTCGTTGATTCTGGAGCATTTGCAATCGTTCGCGAGTTCGAGCGGCTGAGCCAAGCGGCCGAACCGTCCCCATCAATCCTGCCTGGACTCCAAGACCGGAAATCCGGCGTCGAGCGAGAAACCAGCGCCGACCAATACGAAAGTATTGCCGATACCATCGTCTAATTGTTTCGTTTCGGTGCTTCTGGTCTTATCCCTGCGTCGCACAAGCAAATTCCATAGGCAACCCCGGATGCGACACCGGGAACCACAGGAGGACGCGATGCAAGTGGAACTAATAAAGCAGCCCGATAACGTGACGCTATCGCTTGGCATTAATAATGGTACGCATGCGTGCAACGAAGAAGAACTGGTCGCCGAGGCAAAAGGTGGATCCCACGCTGCCTTTGAAAAACTCGTGCAGCGCTACGAGGTGCGGGTTTTCCGTCTGGCCCAAAGAATTGCTCGCAGCCACGAGGATGCCGAAGATGTGATTCAGCAAAGCTTCCAGAAAGCCTTCGTGCATCTGCACAGATTCGAAGGCCGATCGTCGTTTTCCACCTGGCTGACGCGAATCGTGCTCAATGAAGCGCTCATGTTGGCACGAACCGCCCGCAGGTTCCGCGGCGTATCGATCGACCACGTGAGCACCACAGACGACAGCGCATTGCCACTGGAAATCGCTGATGCAAGGCCGAATCCGGAACATAGTTACTTTCAACAGGAACGGCGGCGGCTTCTGTTCTCGGCCATTGATGAGCTAAGGCCGGCAATACGGGTCGCGCTCCAAAATTGCGACCTCAACGAGCTCTCGATACGAGAGACAGCTGGAATCCTGGGAGTTTCGGTCGCTGCTGTGAAATCGCGAGTGAACCGCGGACGAAAGGTACTGCGCGAGAAGCTCAAGCAAAGGGGTGACACGGCAACCACACAGAGTAAAGGAAACGGACTCTTGCAGGCCGCACAGGGAAAGCGCAAATTTCAGTTCGCCAGTTGAGGATTGATAGGGGCAAGGAGCTGACTATGAAACTGTTAAACGCTCTTTGGCTATTGTTGCTTGCACCAAGCCTGACCTTGACACAGGCCGCCGCTCAGAATTCGCATTCTGAGTTCACGAGCAGCCGTCAAGCCCTTCGCAATTGCCAACATTTCACCACCCAAATCATAAGCCGTAATCTGCCTCTGGGGAATAAGGCATTTTATTTCAGCGCGCTCGCGCGATGGGGTTTTGGGCCATGAAATGCACTTCGAGCCTGGCGCCAGTCGCAGGCGTTCGGCGGCGTTGTAGATCATATTTCATAAAGAGCCTCCAACGCCCGGCGGTGCTAGTCGAACGTCGCAGGTTGGAGGCAAGGAGGCTTACGCATGAAACTCCTACGTTCTCTATTCTTTTTGCTGGTCACTCCAGGTCTTATGTGGGCGCAGTCCAGCGCTCAGGTGACGGATTCTTCGCAGAACAATCCTGACGTGGCCGCCGAGTTGAAGGCTCTCCGCGAAGCTCTTCTGCAAACCCAGAAGCAGATGGCGGCACAGCAGCACGAGATTGAGGCGCTGAGGGATCAGGTGAGAACCGAGCAAGCGTCGCAGGCCGGCGGCGAGCAAGCGCCCAGAGTGCTCGACGCGGCAATGAATACTGCGATTCCTGCCAGCGCGACGCCGGCGGGCAACCTCGTTGGCGCGAATGCCGGCCAGCAGCAAGCACCCGGGGGAATAACACAAGCAAACGAAGGGACCCCGACCTTCAGACTTGGCTCAGCGGATATTAGACTTGGTGGCTTCGTAGACATAGAAAATATATTCCGCACTACCAACACCCAGAACAACATCGCTACGAACTACGCCGCCATACCATTCAGCAACACGCCACAGGGCGCCCTTAGCGAGTATCGTCTCACCGGACAGTTTTCCCGCTTCAACATAAGGGTCACAGACAAAATTGGCGACACGGATGTCGCCGGCTACTGCGAAGCGGACTTTAGCGGCAATGATGCAACCAATGTTTATCAGACCGTGAACGGCCACACTCTTCGGCTGCGCCTTTGCTTTATGCGTGTCCAGCACAGTAAGTGGGAAATTCTGGGCGGACAAACCTGGAGTTGGCTGACCCCAAACCGCATCGGAATTGGTCCGAATCCCGCCGAATTGGCGATCACTTATAACGAGGATCAGAACATCGGCGTCGGCTTGCCTTACACCCGTGCTGCCGAGTTCCGCGTTGCCTATCACCTGAACGATCACTGGGCGCTTGGGTTAGGCGTCGAGGACCCCAACCAATACATCGGCACTTTTGTTGCTCTTCCATCGGCTTTTGCTTCGACAGTTGGCCCGCAGTTTGACAACGGATCCCAAGTAGGAACTCCCAATCTATTCCCAGACATCCTTCCCAAAATTACGTACGACACAAAAATTGCAGGCCGGCATTTCCATCTGGAAGGCGTCGGGCTAGTTACGGGAGTGAGATCCGCGGCCAAACCTGTCGGTGACACGGCTTTTGCAAAGCATTCAGCCGTGGGCGGCGGTGGTTCGATCGCCACGAACTTTGAGCTATTTAAAAATTTCCTGTTCCTTGGCAACGCGTTTTGGAGCGACGGCGGCGGGCGCTACCTGGTGGCCGACGGACCGCAATTGGTTATTCGCCCGAATGCCGCGGGAACCAACATTTTTCCTTCCCTGGTGCACGCTGGAGCAGGTTCCGTCGGCTTCGAATGGATCGCGAATGCACAGTCTGCTTTCGCTGTGTATTACGGGGCGGACTATTTCGGGCGGAATTTTTTCCCCGACACCACGAACACCACCGCGCCTGGGACGATCATAGGGTACGGCGGCCCCGGCTCACCGAACACCAACAACCGAGCCCTTCAGGAAATTACATTCGACTGGCTGCAGACGTTTTGGAAAAGCGATATGCACGGGTCGCTGCAGTATTACACGCAATATTCTTACATCTTGCGCGCCCCGTGGTTTGTGGATCCGGGAGCCCCTAAAGACGCACACCTCAGCATGGTGTACGCAGGTGTTCGCTACGTCTTGCCTTCGACGTCAGGCTTCATACTCCGCATTCCTTATCCCGAATCCAAATGACACGACTGTGTGACACACCGGCACAAACAAACGCTGACAGGCCGGAACCTGCGGTCTCGGATAGAACGAATCTTGGCCAAATGCAATACACGTTTTCGAGTCGATGGAGGAGATAACCATGGCTGATAAACCCCTTCCAATAACCGCCAGCGCCGCTCGATCGCAAGTTCCGGCAACTTCATCCACAGCCACACCCGTCGCGCAGCCACAGCAGAACGCGGCTCAAACACGCGCATTCATCGTCGCCTGGTTTTTCACCGTTATTTTCTATTTCCTGGAATATGCGGTGAGGTCATCGCCGTCCGTAATGATTTCGGGGTTGGAAGACCACTTCAGCACGACGGCACTCGGCATCGCCACGATACTGGGCGTGTATTACTACACCTATTCCTCGATGAGCCTGGTTGCGGGCGCGGCCCTTGACCACCTCGGAGCCAAGCGTTCTGTGCCCGTCGGAATGGCGATTCTGGGCTTAGGCTGTCTCCTGTTCAGCGTGCCGGCAGTACTCGCAGGAGATACCGGCCGCTTGCTCCAGGGCGCCGGCTCAGCATTCGCGTTCACGGGCGCTGTTTATCTTGCTGCGCGCGGATTCCCTCCGCGCTACCTCGCTACCGCGATCGGCGCCACGCAATGCGTCGGAATGCTCGGTGGCTCGGCTGGACAGAATGTCGTCGGGCCGATGATCGAGCATGGTCTCGGTGTTCAAGTGTTTTGGATCGGAATAGGAATAATAATCTTGGTGGTTGCAGTTCTACTCTATGTCTCCACCCCCAAAGAACAGCTCGGAACGCACCTCCAAGAAGGCGGCTTCGGCTCGCTGCTGAAGCCGTACGAAGTTGTATTTTCAAATCCTCAGTCGTATCTCTGCGGAATTGTTGCCGGCTTGCTTTTCGCACCCACCACAATCGGAGACATGATCTGGGGAGTCGCAGCATTTCAAAGGGATCTTCAATTTTCCTACCACAACGCAGTGGTGATCGCTTCCATGGTTCCGCTCGGCTGGGTATTCGGATGTCCGCTGCTCGGCTGGCTCTCCGACCGTATCGGACGGCGCAAGCCCGTAATCGTGGGGAGCTCGGCAGTGATGATGCTGGCGGGCGCGCAGATCGCGTTCCACCCATTGCCCATTTCAGCGAAGCTGGGGATGTTCATCTTCGGGGTGGCATCCGGCGCCGCGATGATTCCCTACAGCATCATCAAGGAAGTCAATCCGGACAATGTCAAGGGCAGCGCCACCGGCGGGATCAATTTCCTCGTGTTCGCGATTACAGCGTTGCTGGGCCCAGTTTACGCGCACCGTATCGGCAGGGGCACCGGGAACACGCCAAACCTGGCCGTGCACTTTCAGAGGGGTGCAATGTTCTGGATTGCCTGCTGTGCGATTGCAATTGTCGTGAGCTTCTTTCTTCGTGAAACCGGACGCGCGGCGCATCCGCAACCTGCGACAGCGCAAAAATAATGAAATCTCAAAGGAGGATTTAGGCAATGGCAAATCGAATGGCGGATCAATTGGTAGCGAGGCTTGCTGAAGCCGGTATCGAACGGATTTACGGCGTCGTCGGCGACAGCTTGAACCCTGTCACCGATGCACTACGGCTGAACAACAAAGTTAAATGGATCCATGTCCGCCACGAAGAAGTTGGCGCTTTCGCGGCCGGCGCCGAGGCGCAGCTCACCGGGAAGCTAGCCTGCTGCGCGGGGAGCTGCGGACCCGGCAACCTCCACCTCATCAATGGCCTTTTCGACGCTCATCGCAGCAATGCTCCAGTGCTTGCGATCGCATCGCACATTCCCAGCAGTGAAATCGGCACTGGATATTTTCAGGAAACGCACCCACAAAATCTGTTTCAGGAATGCAGCCACTATTGCGAAATGATCACGAATCCGGCTCAGTTTGAGCGCGTTCTGCACATCGCCATGCAGAGTGCCATTGGAAAAGGTGGAGTAGGCGTGGTCGTACTGCCCGGCGACGTGGTTGCATTGGAAGTACCGGCACAAGCCGGCTCGCGTTCCCTGGTAAAACAACGCCCGAGCATCCGTCCTGGCGAAAAGGATCTGGCAAAGCTGGCGGACCTGATCAACTCCAGCAGGAAAGTTGCGCTCTTCTGCGGCATCGGATGCGAGAACGCCCACGATGACGTAGTCGCTCTCGCGGAGAAAGTGAAAGCTCCGGTTGGATATACCTACCGAGGGAAGCCGTACGTCGCATACGACAATCCTTATGAGATGGGGATGACCGGCATGATTGGTTTCGGGATGTGCTACGAGGCGATCCACGAATGCGACCTTCTGCTGCTCCTGGGCACTGATTTTCCGTATGACAAATTCCTGCCGACAAAGACGAAGATCGCGCAAGTCGACATCCGGGCTGAGAGTTTGGGTCGGCGAAGCAAAATCGATCTTGGAATTTGGGGCGATGTGCGCGAGACACTAAAAGCCCTGCTGCCGATGTTGGATGGAAAGCAGAACGGAGAATTCCTGACTAGCACGATCGCCAAACACAAAGAGAAGCTTCGAAAAATGAATGTTTACGTTGACCACGTGGGAAAACGCACGCCCATGCATCCCGAGCCTGTCGCCGCCGCGCTCAGTGAAGTTGCCGCGCCCGACGCCATCTTTAGTGTGGACACTGGCATGTGCAACGTCTGGTCCGCCCGGCACGTTAAGCCGGCCAAGGGCCGGCGCATCATCGGTTCCTTCAACCACGGCTCCATGGCCAACGCGCTCCCCATGTCCATTGGCGCGCAATGCGCCTATCCCGATCGACAGGTGATCTCCCTGTCCGGAGACGGCGGTTTCGCGATGCTCATGGGTGACTTGTTGACGATCACACAGTACGACCTCCCTATTAAGGTACTCGTGTTCGACAACGGCGCTCTAGGGATGGTGAAACTCGAGATGGAAACTGCGGGATTTCCCGACTATCAAACCGACCTGAAGAATCCAAACTTCGCCAAGCTTGCCGAAGCCGTCGGCATGATGGGTGTGAGAATCGAAAACCCCGCGGATGTGACCTCGGGCCTCAAGAAGGCGCTGGAACACAAGGGGCCCGCGCTCATTGATGTAGTGACAGATGCCAATGCTCTCTCGATACCTTCTCATGCTGACCGGTCACAAGCCGTAGGCTTCGCGCTGGCGATGGGAAAGATGGTGCTCTCGGGCAACATCGAAGAAGTGGTGGCCACAATCGAGGGCAACATTCGACATGTCGGCGAGTCATTGGAGGCGATCTAGACCGATACTCGATCCGTCTGTGGGTCCCGTCGCCGACGTGCGATCGAATCCGGCGGAATGAGCGGTGCCTTGGCACGCGCACGCAGGATGGCGCGTGCCAAGGTGTTGTCGCCGTCTGATTCTGTGACAAGAGTGTGATCGTGCCCCGGCAGCACGCTGCCGCTCGTTCAAGCGCAGTTCCTCGGTCCGCGCCTGGATTCGCCGACCTCAACTATTTTCCAGGCACAAATGCGAGAAAAAATGCTGTTCCGCTACAGCCCGCTTCTCTAGGCCGACGCTTTCTGCGCCTTGCCGGCACCCTCGCTCACGAAGCTCACCAATGCGGCGTTTACTTCCTCCGCGTGTGTCCACGTGATGCAGTGAGGACCATCCTTCACAATCAACTGGCGCGCTCCTTTGATGAGCTTGGCGGTGCGCAGTCCCGCAGCTGTGATCGGTAGAATGCGGTCGGCATCCCCGTGCATCACCAGTGTCGGCACATCAATGCGCGCTAGATCAGCGCGGAAGTCTTCGTGCCACGTCGGGACACATGCCAGGCTCGCGGTGGCGGAAGCTCCGGCGGCAACGTTCCAGCTCGCCTGGATGGTTTGTTCGCTGACGCGTTTACCCAGCAGCACATCGGCGTTGTAGAAATTCTTGAAGAATTCCGTGAAGAACGCATAGCGGTCGGCAGCCACCGCTTTTTGGATCCCGTCAAAAACGCTGGCATCCACGCCCTCCGGATTGTCGGCGGTCTTAAGCAAGTATGGCGGCACACCAGAAATGATCACGGCTTTGCTGACGCCCTTGGAACCATATTTCCCCAGGTAGCGAGCCACCTCGCCTCCTCCCATCGAGAAGCCCACCAATGTGAAATCATGCAACTTAAGGTGCGTGATGACCTTATGCAGGTCCTCTGCGAAAGTGTCGTAGTTGTAGCCGGTGGTCGGCTGGCTGGATTTGCCGAACCCTCTGCGGTCATAGGTGATGACCCGGCAGCCTGCATCGAGGAGCACGGGAACTTGCTTCTCCCAAGATGCGCCGTTTAGCGGATATCCGTGAATCAGAACAATCGGTTGGCCCGATCCGTGATCTTCGTAGTAAAGCTCGATATTGCCTGAATTTTCCTTTCCGACTTTAACGAATGGCATTGCGTCTCTCCTTTTCAGCCGTGACTGCATTCCCACCAAGATGAGATGCGACATGCGACGGGAAAGTGTCATTGTCCTTTTATGTAGGTCCGAAATGAGACGGCGGCTCGTCCCCTGGCCGATACCAAAGTATCGCCGATACCATCGTCCAATTGTTTCGCGCGCACGCGTCTGTCTTAATGCCAACCGCACGCAGAGACGGGCAGTCACATAAACGCGGCGAGGCATACTGCAGTTCAAACGAAGCAGGTACATATGTCAGACGAGAAAACAACAAGCCGCGCGACCTCCGGGTGGCACACCCGAGGAGCTTCCAGCACAATCCTCGAGAATTCGTGCGCCATGCCCTGGCCGCTGGAAGTTCTGATCGCGACTGCTGATGCCGATGTTCGTCGCTCGCTCACGGATCTGCTTGCCGAAAACGGGCTGAGTCCGGTGCTTTGCTCCAGCCTCAGCGAAGCGCAAAGCATTTTAGTCCGCGAGCCGATCTGCCTGGTTTTCTGCGATTACCACCTGCCCGATGGCGACTTTCGCGATGTTCTCCAAGAAGTGAAACGCCATGCGCCCAGCGTTCCAGTGATTGTCTCCAATCGAATGGGAGGCTGTCATCAGTTTCTGAACGTGTTGAAGTCCGGCGCGTTCGATTACATTGATTGCCTTTGGCCGCGACAGGAGATGCAGCAAATTGTGAGGCAAGCGCTGCGTACAGTTTCTCTGCGCTCACTAGACCCGCTCGCAGACTTGCTGGAAGACTTGAGAAGAAATTCATGAGAACCCCAAGTATGGACGTGCTCCTGGTTGGACCCCATGCGAAGTTTGGCCAGAGCTTACCCGACCGCCTGCAGCAGTGGGGATTCCGCTGCCAATTCACTGCTACCGCTCGAACGGCTTACCAGCTGATTTGCTCCCAGCAGATTGATGTGGTGCTGGCCACAACACGCTTGCCCGATGACAGCGGTTTCGGTCTGATCAAGTCTTTGTCAGGTCTTGCCATCACCGCGTTTCTTTGCGTGCCAGTCGAGTACAGCTGCTTCTGGTTGCCGGCGATCGATCGCGGAAGAATCTGTTTGGGATCGCCGGCTCTGCGACCCGGGGAGTTCGCTCGGGTGATCAAGGCAATGTCGCCGCGAGAGCGGCCCGCTGGCGCCGCTCTGGCCGCCGGACTTTGAGAGGTGCAATAACCATCACGGATTCCTTATGACGCGCTGAGCATGCTTCGCGGCAGGCATTCAGTTGGCGCCAAGACTGCGTTCGCCCGTCGCACCCTTGGATGCGCAAGGAATGGAGAATGAAAATGTCGCTCCCGGACCATCATTCAGCGTGGCCCACATTCGGCCCTGATGACTCTCGATAATCGAGCGGCTCACGGATAGCCCCATTCCCATGCCGTTATTTTTCGTCGTGTAGAATGCTTCGAAAAGTCTGTCCATTGCCCGAGGATCGAAACCGGCTCCCGCATCCCGCACGGTGAGTCGCACACGATCCCCTTCCTCCCGTTCGGTTCGGATCGTCAACTCCCTGGGACGATCGTCGACGCCGCTCATCGCGTCCGATGCGTTCCGCAACAGGTTCATGATCACCTGCTGCAGCTGCACTCGATCACCTGTGACCCGCGGGAGTTCCTCGGTAAATTCCGGCCTCAGAATAATTCGGTTTTTCTGAAGTTCACTCAACGACAGGATAATCACCTCTTGCGTAGCCTCATTCAAGTCCATCGACTCCGGCGATCCTTCCTTCTTGCTGTAAAGTGCGCGTAATCGCGTGATCACTTCCGACGCACGGTTGCCATCGCGAATCGTGCGCCGCGTGGTTTCCAGCGCCCCATCGATATTGGGAGGATTGGCGGCCAGCATCCGCAGACAGGTGCTGGCGTTGGTGATGATCCCCGACAGCGGCTGATTCACTTCATGCGCAATCGAGGCGGTAAGTTGCCCCATCGTCATCACGCGCGTCATATGCGCGAGCTCCGATCGAAGCCTGCCCAGCGCCTCTTCCGAAAGCCGGCGCTCCGTCACGTCCTGAACTGCGCCGAGATATTCCAGCCGGCCGTCCGGGTCGCGGCTTCCGTAAGCGTCCGTGCGCACGTACTTGATCCTGCCGTCTGGCATTCGCAGCCGGATCTCATAGTTGAGCTCGTTGACGCCGTTTCGCGCCAGTTCCAGCTTTTCGGTTAACAACGGAATGTCGTCCGGATGAACTCGAGTACCGACCTGCGCGACCGTCACGGGTGAATTCTGCTCAAACTCGAAGATGTGATAAAGCTGTTCTGAGAAAGCGATTTCGTCGGTGTCCAAGCACCAGGTAAAGCTGCCGGTCATGCTCAGGCGCTGGGCTTCCGTGAGGAATGCCTCCTTGCGCTGCAGCTCGCGCTCCGCGCATTTCCGGTCGTCGATATCGATGCTGGTCCCATACCACTTGACGATCCTGCCCGATTCGTCGCGCAAAGGGTTACCGCGAAACACGAACCATCGATATACCCCGTCGAAACGACGCATGCGCGCTTCCGCCTCCAGCGGCGCGCCAGAAACCAGTGACGATCGCCAAATCTTGAGAAGTCCCACGTCGTCAGGGTGAAGCGGAGTTGCCCAGCCCCAGCCCTGCAACTGTTCTGCATTTAGACCCGTGTAGTCGAGCCAGCGTTGACTGAAAAAGTCGCCCCGGCCGTCTGGACTAGCGGAAGCCAATAGCGTGGGCATCGCATTAATGATCGAAGCAAGATTGCGCTGGCTTTGCTTCTGATCCTCGATATCGGTGGATGTGGCGACAAACCGGGTGATTTTTCCGGTCGCATCACGCAACGCTACGGCTCGATTGAGGTGCCAACGATAGGTTCCGTCCTGCGCGCGACGAAACCGAGCTTCCATTGTAAATCCCTGCCCGGAGCGTATCCCGTCCCAGTAGACCGTGGCGGCTCTTTCTCGATCCTCAGGGTGGAGCGTAGCCATCCAGGCCTCGGGAGTTGACCGAACGTAATCGAGCGTCTGGCCTGTGTACTCTAGCCAACGGTGATTCACGATATCCGGCGTCCCATCCGGCCCCACCGACCAGGCCGCTACGGGAATCTGTTGCAGCATGCTGACCCGAAGCTGTAGCTCGTCATTGGCCGCAGCAAGTTCGGCGGTTCGCTGCGCGACTCGTCGATCGAGTTCACTGGCGATCCGCTTCTGCTCGCTCAGGAGCCGTGCCTCCTTTAGCGCGATGGACGCCTGATTCGCCGCGACGCTCAGAAGAAGTCCCTCGGTCTGTCGTGGGAAATCCGCTCGTTCAGACCCAGCTACGATTACGCCGATTTCGCCTTGCAGACCAAGCCGCCAGGCCGCGATCGAAAGCTCTGTGCCGCCAATAACGTCCCGCGCCCGAGACGGCCATCTTTGTGGGTCGTCTCCCAGCCAGTTGTTCATGGCCTCGCCGATCTCTTGCGGCCCGGCCAATTTTCGCGATTCAGCGATCCGGACCATCGCGATGGGCGCTTCGACGACTGAACCTTTCAATCGCACATAGACCACATCGAGGCGCAGCATACCGAGGAGCGTGTCGAGCAAGGAACTGACAATCTCAGTCGGCTCGGCGCCAGTCCACATGGCGGGAAGAGCGAGGACGCTGACCAAATCAGTTATACAGCGCTGTAGGCGCTTGATCTCCTCGGTGGAATTTTCGAGTGGCGCTTCCACGTTAGATCGCCGCCGAGCGCTTCGTAGCCTGCCTGGCCCGCCGGTCCTGCAGCTCACCCAGAAACTCCCGCGGTGGCAAAAAGAACGGATTCTGCTGGTACGCTTCGTCGTCGCTACTGAAGAACGCACAGACATGACGTGTTTCGCCGAGCTGGGAGCCGGCAAAGCGAATAAGTGCCGCAGTCTTCTTCATGGTGAATACCTCCCGCATGGATGTCCTGCATAGCACGTCTTCCGGGAAACGTCATTAAGTCTCCGATTCAATCGGTTGATCGTCTTACCGCAAGCCTCGATGACATGTGCGAAGTTTATCGGTTGTAAGAAGGATAGTTGAGCTCGCTCTGCATCGCGGCCCGTGTTAATGCAGGATACACCCTGGCTTATGGACGGTCGCTCGTATACTTTGGTTTCGCCCGGGCTGGGAGATTGTGGTTTACAAACACAAGCTGCGCACGACTGCGTGAACGGCGCGTTAAGCTTTCGCCGAAGGTGTCAGGTGCAGTCTCTCGGCTATTTTCACCAAGTCCACCAGAGAGTCGGCCTTCATTTTTCGCATCACCTGCCCTCGGTGTGCTTTCACGGTAATCTCGCTGATGCCGAGTTCCCCACCCACCTGCTTGTTTAACAGGCCGCAGGCCACCAGCGCCATGACCTCCTGTTCACGTTGGGTCAATGACGCATAACACGCCCGCAGCACCTGCATCTCCGCCTCATGCTCCAGTGCGGCGCGGCTGCGCTCCAGGGATTGCCGGATCGCGCAAAGCAACGCGGTGTCACCAAACGGCTTGGTCAGGAACTCGACGGCGCCTGCCTTCATCGCTTGCACCGTCATCGGCACATCACCGTGCCCGGTGATGAAGATGATCGGCATGTCGCTCCGCTCGACGGCAACGCGCTTCTGCAGCTCGAGGCCGTTAAGCCCGGGAAGCGAAACGTCAAGCACCAGGCAGCTGGGAGCAAAGATTCGGGGGTGGTCCAGGAATTCCTGTGCTGAAGCGAATGTCTCGGGCTGCCATCCCTCGTTACGGATCAGCAGCTCCAGCGATTCGCGCACGGAGATGTCATCGTCGACGACGAATACGATTGGCATGGCCGCATTCAACACAGGCGATGGCCTCACTTCACCACTTGGTGCGTTCGCTATATCCACTGTACACCCAGGGGAAAAAGGCGTCGTTACGGATCCTTCAGCTCACGCGTAGCGCGGTCTTCACCGCCTCGAGCAGGGCCGTATCGCTGAACGGCTTGAACAGGCACTCTACCGCACCTCGCTCGAGCAGTCGTGGGCGGACGGTCTCATCCTTATTACCAGTGATGAAGACGATCGGAATCTCTTTCCGGCGCAGCTTCAATTCCTGCTGCAGTTCGGGTCCGGTCATGCCCGGCATGGTGATGTCCAGGATCAGGCAGTTGGTCCGGTCAACGTATTCGGACGCCAGGAATTTTTCCGCTGACGGGAATACCTGCGCTGCGAAGCCGAACTCCCGCAACAAGTCGGGTAGTGACTCGCGCACCGATTCGTCGTCATCAACTACCGATACTAATGCACCTGGGGGCGCCATGGATTCCTCGTGAGATGTTGATCATCCTTCGTGGCAGACGTTTGAATCGCGTCATCACACTTGTTTGACGAAGGCATTCCGCACCACGGAAACAATTCCTCTCCATTGCGGCGTTTTTCTTGGCCAGACTCTACGACTTTAGGGTCGCTGTTCCTCTGCGGAGTGTCCATTGTACTTTGGTATTGGTTTACCGCCGCGGTGCGGGCCAGCGCACCGCGAGCCAGCGAATTGTTTTACCTCTCTCGCTCCAACCTGAATAAGCATGGGTGCGTCTGCCGTTCCGCTTAAGAATACGTGCCTCGTCGCTCGGTATTTCCCGCGAAATCCACCCTGCGAGCCCTTGCGGCAAAAGGGCTCCGACCCAGGCTTGTGGCAAAAAAAAATGCCACAAAAGTTCGCCCCTGCGCATCAATACTAGGACTTGAGCTGGAGCCCGGCAGCATAGTAATAGAACTGCGTCGCCACGCGCCCGAGCAACAAAAAGGCGGCGCAGACGGCGACAGTGAGCTGCCACGAAACATAGGTCAAAGGGAAATGAATCGCAGTGCGCAAACTCGTAGCTTGGGGCGAAAGATAGCGGGAATCGCTGTGTTGCTCGCAGGCGGCTTGCTGGCAGCGTCATTGTGTTTCGGCGCTCCGACGGACCCCTCGCAGAGTACGAACATCTTCAAACCGCTGTCAACGCCGGCGCACTCCATCTTTCATTTGTCGATGCTGATCCTGGCGATCACCGGCTCTATTTTTGCGGTTGTTTTCAGCTTGCTGGCGTACTCGGTCGCGAAGTTCCGCAAGCGCGCTAATGATGATGGCCGCGAGCCCGCGCAAGTTTACGGCAGCAATCAAATAGAGCTCGCGTGGACGGTGATTCCCATCCTCATCGTACTGGTGCTGTTCCTGGCGACGGCGCGGGTGATCCGGTCCATCGAAGATGCGCCCCAGCCGCCGGGGGCGATCGAAGTGATCGCCGTCGGCCATCAATTCTGGTGGGAATTTCGTTACCCTGCTCTAGGTGTGGTCACCGCGAACGAACTGCATGTGCCAGTCAGCAACCCTGCAAACTCGACACCCACGTTTCTCACTTTGCTTTCTGCCGATACCGATCACAGTTTTTGGGTGCCGCGGCTGGCCGGAAAGACGGACCTGATTCCTAACCACCCGAATCACACCTGGATCGACCCTCAGGAGACAGGACTCTATCTTGGCCAGTGCGCTCAGTATTGCGGCACCCAGCATGCCAAGATGCTCTTGCGGGTTTATGTGGATTCGCGGGAAGAGTTTAGCCGGTGGGTTCAAGAGCAGCGGAATCCCGCAGTTAATAATGATGCCGTTGCGGAAGGCCGCCGCATCTTCGAAACCACCGCGTGCGTGAACTGCCACGCCATCGCGGGAACCGTGGCCAACGGGCGTTTCGGGCCGGACCTCACCCATCTGATGAGCCGGGACACCATCGCGTCAGGCGTAGCATCGAATAATCGCGAGAATCTGCGAGCGTGGATCCAAAGTCCCGACTCGATCAAGCCGGGTTCCTTAATGCCCGCAATGCAACTGACTGATCACGATATCGACGCGCTCACGGCATACCTGGTGACGCTGCGATGAGCACGAGGAGATAGCGATGTCGTCAGAAACCATCGCCCTCAGCACAGTCGGCCCCGATGCCCGGCCAGTCGGCGAACGCCTGCACGACTGGGTTGTCACCGTTGACCACAAGAAGCTCGGAATTCTCTACATCGTCTACGCGCTCGTCTTCCTGGTCATCGGCGGTATCGAAGCCATCATCATGCGCATACAGCTGATCGTTCCTCACAATCATTTCGTTTCTCCTCAAGTTTTCAACCGCATGATGACGATGCATGGCACCACGATGATTTTTTTCATGGTCATGCCCGTCCTCTTTGGCTTCGGCACCTATCTGATTCCGCTGATGATTGGCGCCAGGGACATGGCCTTTCCACGACTGAACGCCTTCAGTTTTTGGATGACCTCGTTCGGAGGCTTGCTGCTCTATTTCAGCTTCGTCGGCGGCAATGGGCTTTACGGCGCGGGGACTGCTCCCGAAGTTGGATGGTGGGCCTATGCACCACTTAGTTCGCGCGCATTCTCAGTCGGGCACAGCACCGATTTCTGGACTCTTGCCGTGCTGGCGACGGGTGTCGGCAGTATCGGAGCAGGAGTCAACTTCATTGCAACAATCCTCTGCATGCGCTGCCCCGGCATGACTCTCGGAAAAATGCCCTTGCTGGCATGGCTAAATCTCGTGGTGGGCGGGATGGTTATCTTTGGCATATCGCCTCTCACCGCGGCACAGATCATGCTCTGCATCGATCGCTATCTTGGCGGACACTTTTTTGATACCCAGGCAGGGGGTTCCGCAGTTCTTTGGATGCACTTCTTCTGGATTTTCGGCCACCCGGAAGTTTACATCCTGGTAGTTCCGGCCTTCGCTTTCGTATCCGAAATTGTCCCAGTGTTCTCTCGCAAACCGATCTTCGGGTATCCCATCATGGTGGCGGCGACAATCGCCATCGGGTTTATCAGCTTTAGCGTCTGGGCTCATCACATGTACACGGTGGGGATGAGCTCTTACGGGAACACTTTCTTCGTCTTCACGACGATGGCCATCGCTGTTCCCACGGGGATCAAGATATTCAATTGGCTGGGGACGATGTGGGGCGGGAAAATTCAGCTCCGGGTTCCAATGCTCTTCTGTATTGGCTTCCTGTTCCAATTCCTGATCGCGGGCTTGACGGGAATCATGTTGGGGGCGACGCCGTTCAACTGGCAGCTCAGCGGCTCCTATTTTGTGGTTGCGCATTTTCATTACGTCATCGTTGGGGGAATCGTTTTTGCACTCTTCGGAGCGTTCTACTACTGGTATCCGAAAATGACCGGAAGGATGTACAACGAGACGCTCGGAAAATGGCACTTCTGGCTATTTATAATCGGGTTCCATCTCACGTTTGATTTCATGCATATCCCCGGGATCTTGGGAATGCCGCGCCGGATTTACACCTACGAGCCGGGCCGCGGTTGGGAAACCTGGAACTTGATCGTCACCATCGGGGCATTCTTGCAAGCCGCAGGTATTCTTGTGTTCGTCGTCAATCTTCTCTGGTCGCTTCGAAAGGGTGAACCTGTCGGAAATGATCCCTGGGATGCGTGGACGCTCGAGTGGTCCACCAGTTCGCCGCCTCCCGATTACAACTTTGCCGCGACACCCGTGGTGCGCAGCCGGCGCCCGCTCTGGGACCTGAAGCACCCTGAAGATCCGGATTGGAAATATGAATAGACAGGAGAACTTCATTGAGTAGCGCGGCGTACACACGAACTACGGCGGAGCCCGAATGGGTTCTACCGTCGCGCGGACGCGTGGGGATGTTCTCCCTGATCGGCGCAGAATCCGCGGTCTTCACAATTTTTGTGGTCGCCTACATTTTTTACATCGGGAAGAGTGTTGCGGGCCCTACTCCCCAGGACGTCCTGGAGCTTCCGATTTTCAGCACGATCTGCCTGCTCTCCAGCAGCCTCACTATTCATCTGGCCGTGCGCGCCCTCCAGCGGGCTAGCATGCGCGCGTTTGGATTGTGGTGGTTCGTGACCATGGCGCTCGGTACGATTTTTCTGGTCAGCACAGGCCGTGAATGGCATCACTTGATTTACGACAAAGGTCTGACGGTCAGCACAAATCTTTTCGGCACCACCTACTACTCGCTCGTCGGCTTGCACGCGTTTCACGTCACGGTGGGGCTGCTCATGATCGCTCTGGCCATGATTTTGACGCTTTTTGGCAAAGTCGAACCGGAGCACAGCGAGCGTGCGGAAGTTTTCTCGCTGTACTGGCATTTCGTGGATGTGGTGTGGGTAATTGTGTTCACCGTGGTTTACGTAATCGGCCGCTAAGGAAAAATGGCGTCACATGAGTCCTGCTGATTCGCGATCGCAAACACCGGAAGCCACGCGGAGCACCATCCATCTGCCCGCGCCGACGGCTTGGCCCATCGTCTTGGCTTTTGGTATCACTCTGCTCTTGGCGGGATTGGTCACCACCACCGCGGTGAGCCTACTCGGAGCAATTCTCGCTGTCGCTGGATTCGTCGGCTGGTTCCGGGACGTGCTCCCGCAAGAACAGGAAGAGACGATTGAAGTAACCGTCGAAGCGGCCGTGGTTTCCACCTCTCGTCGCGAAGTCGCCAGGCTTCCGGTTGCGCCGGATCTGCCGCGCGCGCTGCTGCCACTGGAAACATACCCAGTCTCCGCAGGTATCAAAGGTGGCCTCGCTGGCAGCGTGGCCATGGCGGCGCTGGCTTGTCTCTACGGTCTTCTCAAGCAAGGGAGCATCTGGTATCCGATCAATCTGCTAGCCGCCACCGCCTACACTCAATCTGTGCACTTCAGCACGGCCTCGCTAAGAGCATTCCATCTGGAGGCCTTCTTATTGGCGACGGGCATTCATCTGTTCACTTCACTGTTAGTAGGACTGCTCTACGGAGCCATGCTGCCCATGATTCCGCGTCATCCCATTCTTCTCGGCGGGGTCGTGGGGCCGATTCTCTGGACGGGATTGCTCCACAGCATCCTGGAACTTTTGAATCCCCTGCTGAACCAACTAATCAGCTGGCCATGGTTCGTCGCTTCGCAGTTCGCGTTCGGCATTGTCGCTGGATTGGTCGTGGTACAGCAGGAGCAGGTACGCACGCGGCAGCTCGTGCCATTTTTGGTGCGTGCCGGTGTTGAAGCGCCAGGCATGATGAAAGAACGCGACGAGAAGGACGGATCGCGATGAAGTTCCGCGTGCCGATTTTCGCTGCCGTGGGACTTTCCGCGCTTTTGTGCGGATGCGCCAGTGCGCCCGGGCGCCCGGCGCCGGGCGACGAGCCGATGGTGCCGAGCGAAGTCACGGACTTCAAAGTACTCTACGGCGAGAACTGCGCGGGATGCCATGGTAATGACGGGAAGGGCGGAGCTGCAATCGCTCTCGCCGATCCTGTGTATCTGGCGATTGCCGACGACAAGGTCCTGCGTCACGCTACGGCTGATGGAATCTCCGGAACGTCCATGCCGGCATTCGCGCAAAGCGCCGGCGGCATGCTCACGGATAAACAGATTGACCTGATCGTCCAAGGAATTCGTAGTCGCTGGGCCCAGCCGGATGTTTTGCGTGGCGCGAATCCACCGTCGTATTCTTCTTCGGAGCCGGGCGACGCGTCGCGTGGGTCGGTCGCGTACGCGCAATTTTGCTCTTCCTGCCACGGCGCGGGAGGTCGCGGCGGACAAAAGGCTGGCTCCATCGTGGATGGATCGTTCCTTGCCCTGCTCAATGATCAGGAACTCCGCACCATCGTAATTGTCGGACGCCCCGACCTCGGCGCACCGGACTGGCGCGGCAATGTTCCCGATAAACCGATGTCGCCGCAGGATGTGTCCGACGTTGTGGCCTGGCTGGCTTCCCAGCGGGCGAAATTCCCCGGCCAACCTTACTCGACTAGTGGCAAATCGACGGGAGAAGTTCGATGACGTTACCGACGGACCTTGGCAGGCGCGATCTCTTCATGAAGATCGGAATCTTCTTGAACAGCATCGTGGGTGTGATTCTGGCTGTGCCGATCGTGCGCTACCTGCTTTCCCCCGTTGCGCACGAGCGGAAAGGGAGCTATGACAGCTGGGTTTCGCTGGGCAACCTTGGGCAGTTTCCTTCCGGTCAGACGCGCCTCGCCACCTATCGAAACCCTACTGTCTCTCCGACCGATGGAGACACGGCAGATATAGCGTGCTGGGTACGAAATGTTGACGGGCAAAATTTTCAGGTTTTCGCGATCAATTGCGCACATCTGGGGTGCCCGGTGCGCTGGTTCCCGCAATCCAGCCTGTTCATGTGTCCTTGCCATGGCGGTGTTTACTACCAAGACGGCGCTCGCGCCTCCGGACCTCCGGAACGCGGATTATTCGAATACCACTACAAGGTTGAAAACGGAAACCTGTTGATCAAATCCGGCGAGATGCCCACGCCGGGCCAAGCGTCAAATATCGTTCGCGAGATACGACCATGCGCCTGATCCAAACAATCGGCGAGTGGTTGGATGCGCGTTTGCAAATTGGCGCAACCATCACGGAGACCGCCGAACATCGCATTCCGCGCGAAACCGCCAGTTGGTTTTATGTTTTTGGCAGCGCCGCGTTTGTGGTGTTCATGCTGCAAATCGTTACCGGCATACTGCTCGCGTTTATTTACGTCCCGTCCGCCGGCGAAGCCTGGAACAGCCTGCAGACTTTGAATCATCAGGTCTCGCTGGGGTGGTTCATTCGCGCGCTGCACGGCTGGGGTTCGGACTTTATGGTGGCGATTGTGTTGATCCATATGGTCCAGGTATTTCTATTCGGGGCGTACAAATATCCGCGTGAACTGACCTGGATCGTTGGCGTATTTCTCTTGCTCGTGACACTGGGCATGGCGTTCACCGGACAGGTGTTGCGATTCGACCAAGACGCGTACTGGGGCTTGGGAATTGGGGCTTCCATTGCCAGTCGCGTCCCTCTGATGGGACCTTCCATCGTCAACCTGATGCTGGGCGGCCCCATTATCGCTGGAGCTACCCTGTCGCGGTTCTTTGCGCTGCATGTGTTTATTATCCCCGGCCTACTGATCGCCTTTGTTTCGGTGCACCTATTGATGGTGATCAAGCTGGGGATTAATGACTGGCCGATGCCGGGACGTTTGGTGCGCAAGGCGACCTATATCAAGGAATACCACGAGCTGGTCAAGAAGGACGGCATACGGTTCTTCCCGGACGGCATGGGGAAAGATCTACTTTTCGATGGCTTCATCCTGTTATCGATCGCGGCGTGCGCCATCTATTACGGCCCGTTCGGTCCGTCTGGCCCGCCGAACCCCACGATTATCCAAACCGTTCCGCGGCCGGATTTCTTCTTTCTCTGGCTCTATGCGGTGCTTTCGTTCTTGCCGCCCTCGATGGAAACTCCTGCTTTGCTGATTGGACCTGTTGTGGCAATTCTCTGGCTGCTCGTTTTGCCGTTCATTTTTGGCGAAGGCGAAAAGAGTTGGCGACGACGGCCCGTGGCCGTGCTGACCATTTTGTTGGTCGCGGTGGCGTTGGCAACGTTCACGCGCCTTGCGGTGCATACTCCGTGGAGCCCGATTATGGATGCGTGGAGCGGAATCCCGATTCCGTCCGAGTTTTTGCACAACCGCACGGCGCTCGAGCGGCAAGGCGCGCTAGTATTTCAGGTGAAGCAATGCCACAACTGCCACTCGCTTGATGACCAAGGCGGGAAACGTGGTCCGGCTCTGGATGCTGTGGCGGTGCGCTTGACGCAGGATCAATTGATTCGCCAGGTGATTCAAGGCGGCGGCAACATGCCCGCCTACGGCAAGAATTTAAGTCCCGCCGAGACGACGGCGCTGGTCGCGTTTCTGGAATCGCTGCATCCCGCCGGACAATCGCCGGCTCGAGACGCCGCGCGGGCCGTCGTGCTGGCCCCAAACACCGCGACGCCTGGCTCCGGTAACCCCTAGTCCAGCTATGCTAGTCCCGCTATGAACGCTGACGCTCACGCCATCTTGCAATCGTGGTCCAATCCCCTCGCGCTTGATTTGGCTCTCTGCCTCACCGCCCTCGTTTACGCGAGAGGCTGGTTTCGCCTGCGCTCCGCATTCCTGAATCTGCTTTCGCCCTGGCGTCTCGCGGCTTTTTTCGCCGGCATCATTTCCATCTGGATCGCCATCGGCTCTCCGCTGAACGCGTTTGACGATGTTTCGCTCACCATTCACATGCTCCAGCATCTCCTGCTGATGTCCCTCGCGCCGCCGTTGATTCTACTGGGCGCGCCGCAGCTGCCGCTGCTGCACGGCCTGCCACAACCGCTCGCTCGCGTCGTCAGCCCAATTCTCCGCTGGGGTCCAGTGAAGCGGCTCGGCGACCTGATCGCGAATCCCGCATTTGGCTGGCTCGCCGCGGCCGCTGTGCTGATCGGCTGGCACACCCCTGCAATTTTTCAGCTGGCGTTGCGCTGGAACTGGTTGCACGAACTGGAACACGCCAGTTTTCTCGGCGCGGGCCTTTTATTCTGGTGGCCGGTGATTCAACCTTGGCCCAGCGTCGCGCGCTGGCCGCGCTGGTCCATTCCCTTGTACCTTTTCTGCGCCACGTTGCCGTGTGACGCGCTCTCCGCGTTCCTGGTCTTCTGCGATCGCGTCGTCTACTCCTCCTATCTTTCCGCGCCGCGCGTCTTCGCATGGTCAGCGCTCGAAGACCAGCAATGTGCCGCCGCCCTGATGTGGGTCTCGGTAACCGTCATCCTCCTCGTGCCAGCAGTCGTAGTCACCATGCAGATTCTCGCCCCGCATGACTCGCGTGTACCCGCCTGCCGCTAGGCAAGTGCCCGCCGCCGCTGTTGCCTTTGACTTTCGTAGCGCCGGCGTCCCGCCGGCTCTTCGCATTTGCCGTTGACTTGGTGGCACAGGCAATCCTGTGCCTATGCTACGGCGACACCGGAACCGGATCCATGGGAGGTATTATGGCGGGGGTTGCGGGTCGGCAAGTTCAGAAATTTCGTCAAAACGAATCGCCTCGGCCTGAGTCAGAAAGAAGGAAAGGAGGAATAATATGGCCACGAGCAAAGAGGGAGACAAGGAACACGGAAAAGGGCGGCTGGCGATGAAGACACCGCCGATCGTGTCGCAGCAGGAGTGGGAGGCGGCGCACAAGCAGCTGCTGGTGAAGGAGAAAGCCTTCACGCGTTCGCGTGACGCGCTGGCCGCCGAACGCCGGCGGATGCCGTGGGTGGCTGTCGAGAAGAAGTACGAGTTCGACGGATCCAAGGGCAAAGTAAGCCTGCTCGATTTGTTCGAGGGTCGCCCGCAGTTGATTCTATATCGCGCGTTCTTCGAGCCCGGAGTGTTCGGCTGGCCGGACCACGCTTGCCGCGGCTGCTCGCTGGGCGCCGATCAAGTCGCGCACCTCTCGCATCTGAACGCCCGCGACACCACGCTCGCTTGGGCCTCGCGCGCGCCACAGCTGGACATCGCACGGCTGAAGACGCGGATGGGCTGGGAGATGCCGTGGTACACCATCACCGACAGTTTCGACGTGGACTTCGGCGTCGATCAATGGCACGGCCACAACGTATTCTTCCGCGACGGCGAGCGCGTCTTCCGCACATACTTCATCAACAACCGTGGTGACGAAGCGATGGGGAGCACCTGGAGCTATCTGGATATGACGCCGCTGGGCCGTCAGGAAACCTGGGAGGATTCGCCGGAGGGCTACCCGCAGACCGCGCCGTACAAATGGTGGAACTGGCACGACAACTACGACGCCGTATCCTCGCCAGACCCGCAGTGGGTTGACATCATCACCGACCCTGCAGCAGCCGCCATCCGCAGACGCGAAGCAGACGCGAAAGCTAAGCGAGCTTAGCCAAGGAGCGAATGATGACAGACAGCATGAGAGATGAACTTGGAGCGCCCAAAATAGTTGACCGCAGCACTTTCCACGCAGAGCTCGATGCGTTGCGCGTTCGAGAGAAGGCTCACACGAGGGAAGGCGACGCTATTGCGGCCGCGCGCCGGCGGCTCCCAATGGTGGAGGTGGATGGTGCCACACCGCTCATCGGCGAACGTGGGGCGGCGACATTACTAGATGTGTTTGAGGGACGCCGTATGCTCATCGTCTACTACTTCATGTGGCACGCCGGCCATTCTGCGCCGGAGCAGTGCGAGGGCTGCACGTGGGTTACGTCGCACGTCCGTGAGCTTTCCTACATTCATTCGCGCGACGTCACGTATGCCACGTTTTGCCAGGGTCCGTACGAAGAGGGCGCCCGGTACCGCGACTTCATGGGTTGGGAGATGCCGTGGTACTCGGCCCTGGGCTCACTGGACACGCTCTTGGCCGGGCGCCGCATGGGCAGGATGCACATCGTTTGTTACCTGCGCCAAGGATCGAAAGTGTTCGAGACTTACTGGACGACAAGTCGCGGCGTCGATGTGATTGATAACAGTTTTCGGTTGCTCGATTTGACCGTCTACGGCCGGCAGGAAAAATGGGAGGACTCGCCGGCCGGCTGGCCACAGCGGTTTGAGGGCGCGGGGAATTTCCGCACTGATGGACGTCCCACCGCGCAATGGTCGCGCCTGAAGGCAGGGCATTCCGACGACCTCGGAACCGGCGGGCGTTGAACTCAGAAGTAAAATTTCAGCGCGAACTGCACCAGCCGGGGAGCGAGCGACGCTGTGGGAAAGCCGAATTGCGTCGCGCCGCGCTCGGTGGAAAAGTTTTCATTGGTCGTCGTCGGATCGGCGAATTGCAGGTTCGGGTGATTCCAGATATTGAAGAACTCAGCGCGGAATTCGAAATGCATTTGTTCTTTGACTGGAAATTGCTTGATGAACGAGAGATCCCAGTTCTGCAGTCCCGGGCCGCGAATGATGTTTCGTCCGGCGTCTCCGAAGGTGCCCGCCACCGTGTTAGGGACAAACGCGCAGGTATTAAACAGCGTTCCCGGCAGGCAACGCGCGCCGTTCGGATTTCCCACCACATTGGGACGCGCGCAATTGAAGACCTCGCCTCCGCAATCGGAATTGGAGATGTTCACCAGGTCGTCGGTCGGCGTGAACCAATTGCCGGTTTGCGCCGAGACGATTCCAGTGACTTGCCAATTGCCGACGAGCTGGTTGGCGACTCCCGTGAGATTAGAGCCAAAATGCTGGCCGTTGCCGAACGGCAGGTTATACACAAAGTTGACGACGAACCTGTGGCGCACGTCGAAATCGGCGTTGCCGTATTCCAGGTAGGGCTCCGTTTGCAGCCGGAAGTCTCCCTGATTCTGCGAGCCCAGGCTGGCCGAAGACGCGTCATCGAGCGCGTGGCTATAGGTGTAGGCGGCCTGAAATTGCAAGCCATTAGAAAAACGCTTTTCAAGGCGAAGTTGCAATCCGTTGTAGTTCGAAAATAAATTCGAGCGCAGCGTTTCAATGCCCGCATCAATATTGGGATCGGGACGGCGTGGGGCGGTAGGAATCGTAGGATCGGCGGTAGGGACCGCCTGGTTTCCATTAAACATTCCGAAGAGATCGGCGCCGTGCGAGCCGACGTAGGAAATCTGAGCCACCATGTTCGCCGGCAATGCGTACTGGAAACCGACGAACCATTGCTGCATGAAAGGCGTGGTGATATTTGGGCTGATGGAGAAAAGCAGCGGAGTATTCGGATCAACCAGGGAACTCGCAGGGAATCCTTGCTGCAGCGAGTTGAATCCGGGAATCGAACAGTCTATTTGGCCGGGATTGGGGTTCGCGGAATTGCTCAAGCAGGGCTGGTTGAACGACTGCGTCACGAAAAAGGGCGGATTGAATCCCGGACTTGGATTGGAGTACGGCCCATTTTCCTGGCCGCCATAGAAAATCCCGTAGGAAGCACGCAGCACGAGTTTCTCGTTGATTTTGTAGGCCAGGCCGATGCGCGGCGCAAAGTTGTGATAATCCGGATTGACCAGCCCCGTCGAGCCCGTCCGGTCAATGGTAATTTGCGTGGCCAACGTGGGAGTCAGCTCGGCGGTTTGCCCCGTAGGCACAATCAGGCATCCGCAAGTGAAATTAAAATTGGCTTGCTCGTTGCCAGCAGCCTTCACCGGTGAATAATATTCGTAACGCAGGCCAAGATTCAGCGTCAGGTTCGCTGTTGCCTTGAAATCATCCTGAATAAATCCCGCGTAGATTTGCCGGTGATAGTCAACGTTGTGCAGGTTTACGATGGAGCCGCCGTCGGAGATGCCCAGAAGAAAGCTGGCGAAGCCGTAGCCACCGGTGCCTGGCGCCGCGGGATTGTCCGTGAATGCCGCGCTGAAATCGGCGGTGCCGCGCGAGGCTGACGGCTGAAAGATCGTGAATTGTTCGAAACGAAGTTCGGTGCCGACTTTGAGCGAATGGCGCCCTTTTACCCAGGTGAAATTGTCGGTGACGACGAAGCTGTTCTGTTTCTCGATCGAGGGCAAATAGGTGGAGCTACCAAGTTCCGGCGCCGAGCCGTCGCTGAACGTCAAAGCGGGAAGGCCACCGTTGAACGTGCCCGGCTCGAAAGGAACGCCGGGAAAATCAAGGTTCGCCGAGACATTCTCGTTGTAATTATTTTGGTAGCGGTGCGCGTTGATCCGGTTGTAGCCAAAACGGAATTCGTTCACGTGAGTGGAATCGAAAACGTGTGTTTCGCTCAACGCGATGCTGCGGTAGGAAAAATCTTCGATGCCATCGAAGAAACCGCCGCCATCCAGCACGTTATCGAAAGGCGAGGGAATATAACTGGGCTGATTCTCGTAGCTGAACCTGCCAAAGAGAGAATCCTTATTCGAAATCGTGTGATCAATGCGCACGTCGAAGTTGTTGCGCGTTTCGCTGCGTACGGGTACGGCCTGGTAGTTGAACCCCGGGTTGGTCGAGTTCGGAGCGGGAATCAGCGCTGCCAGCCGCGAAGCCAGCGGGTCAGTTGAGCCTGCCGGAAACACGTTGGTGGGAACGCCTCCAACACCCACGCCGATCGGCACTCCACACAAACCGCTGGGATTGGCGAGTGTGACAGGCACAACCTGTGTCTGCCGGGCGTTGAAGATTTCTCCGTTGAAAGTCTGGTTACCGCTGCAATCCAGCGCCACTGCGCCGGTGGGATTGCCGGTGTTCGGGTCAATCGCCATGGCGGGAGTATTGGTGAGTAGTTCTGAAAAGTCGCCGTTCACCATGCTCTGATCAGGGACGGTCGCCGTCTGCAGAATTCCCTGGCGCAAACGAAATCCCTCGTAATCACCGAAGAAAAAGGTCTTATCCTTTTTAATCGGGCCGCCGAATGTGGCGCCGAACTGATTCTGATTGTATTCCGGCTTTTGCGGGATGGTTATGATGGCGGGAGAAGCGTCGAGCGCGGCGTTGCGAAAATATTCGAAAACGTCCCCGTGGAAAGCGTTGGTTCCGGATTTGATCACCGCGTTTAGAATCGCGCCATTGCCTCTGCCGAATTCCGCGCTGTAATCGTTGGTTTGAACTTTAAATTCCTCGATGGCGTCAATGGGCGGTTGAATCACGTACGACGATTCGTTCAGCACGTCGCCCAGGTTCGAATTGTTGTCAATTCCATCCAGCAGGAAATTGTTTTGCAGCGAACGCGCGCCGTCCACGCTGAATCCATAATTTCCACTCACGCGCGATCCCGGTTCGCTGGGCACCACGCCGGCGCCTAGTTGCGCAAGCTGCGCAAAATTTCGCCCGTTCAGCGGCAGCGTTTCGATGCGCGTCTTATCCATCACTTCGCCCATCGTGCTGGTCTCGGTCTCCAGTAATGGGTTCTGGACGGTTACCTCCACCTTCTGCGTAACCTGGCCAATCTCCAGCTTGACGTTGGCTTCGATGCGGCCCTGCACATCGAGCTGCACTGGACCCGCCACCGCGGTCTTAAAGCCAGCCCTCGCGACGGTGATCGTGTAACGGCCGACCTTCAGCGGACCGGCGACATACTCGCCATTTGCTTCCGTAGTGGTATCGAACTCCGTTCCGCGGTCCACATCAGTCACTCTGACCGTCGCTCCAGCGACCACTCCTCCGGACGCATCCTTTACTGTTCCGGCGATTACGCCGGTGTCCTTCTGCGCCCAGGAGGTTCCACAGGAAAGGGCTATCGCCAAGACGAGGCCAGCGACCTGCAAACTCGTGGTAATTCCGCCGCCAGAATGTTCGAGTAGGCTCTTGGCACTTGCTCGACCGGATAGAAAAAAGCGCACGAGTATGTTCACCGATAACCCTCCCCTGCATAGTTGGGCCCCTGTTTCCCGAATTGGAGTTGGCTGCGGAGCACCCCACGCCGCAGGACGACGAGAAACAGACCTTAATCGCTCACGTAATTAGTCCTATTGTGCACATTTGTCAACTTTTTTTATCGAATATGATGTATTTTGTATTTTTGCGATCATTTTTCAGCGAGTTGTGGCACAATCGGCTGCTTTTGGATCCTGAAACGGGATGGAGAAGTTTGATGAGCCTGCTGGCCGAGGAACGCAGATTTCGCATTCGCGAGGTGTTATCGCGCGAGCGAACGGTCACCGCTTCCGAACTCATTCGCACACTTGGCGTCACCGCAGCCACCATCCGGCGCGACCTGGAAGCCCTGGAAAAGGAAGGCGTGTTAGTCCGCTCGCACGGCGGCGCGGTTTCGCGCACCTCAAGCACGAATATTCAACCTTCCTACGAATCACTGGGCCGCAGCAATCGCGCCGAGAAACAGGCGATTGCCCGCGAGGCGGAGCGATTAATCCTGGATGGCGAAACGGTATTCCTGGAAGGCAGCACCACGGTTTACGAACTCGCGCGGCGCCTGCTGCATCGCAACCGGCTAACCGTGATCACCAATTCCCCGCCGATCGTCGCTGAATTTCAGCACAGCCAGCACGTCTCCGTAATTTCCACGGGAGGCGAACTTCAAAAGGATGTGTTTTATCTTTCCGGAGTTTGGGCGCAGCGCGCGCTCTCTGAGATACGCGTGGACAAAGCCGTGCTGGGCGTTAGCGCGATCGATCCCAGCTATGGCATTTCCACCGCCAGCCAGGCCGAAGCGCAAATCAAGAAAATGATTCTGAAGTCCGCGCGCGTGAGCATTGCCCTTGTGGACCACAGTAAATTTGGCAATCAAGGATTTGCCTACGTGGGGCCCACTACTGACATTGACATCCTGGTGACGGATTCCGGCACCGACCCGCAATATCTGCGGCCGCTGCGCGAGGCCGGCGTGGAATTAATCATTGCCGATGTGCGGGAGCCGACCGTCGAGACGGATGGGCATGAACCGCCCAAAAGCCGTGCGCGTTCGGGGGGCGGTAAGCATTGATTGAGAATATGCTCGCACACCTGAAAAGGGTTGTCTTGCTATCGTTGATCGCGGCCGCTCCGGCTGCGACGGCATTCCTCGCGATTCGGATTGTAGCGCGCCCCTTGTTTGTGGCCGCGGCAGCCCAGCCATCGCTCGCCTCTGGTTCTAATGATGATGATGCGCTCCAGGCATTCGCGGCAATGCAACCGGTGGATACCCACGTTCACGCGTTCAAGAGCGATCCTGCATTCACGGACCTGATGGCGCGCCTGCGATTGCACGTGCTGGACATTTGCGTTGCCGATACCCAAGGTATCTATGGAGAATTGGCCGCGCAACTCGCGCGCGCCAAGGCTTTCATCGGCGCGAGCCCAGGCCACGCCAGGCTGTGCGTTACGTTTAATCCATTCAAATTTCGGCAAAAGGAATTCGCGCAGAATACCGTCAAACAGCTCCATCAGGAATTTTCCGACGGCGCTGTCGCGGTGAAGATCTGGAAAAATATCGGTATGGAATTAAAGGCGCCAGATGGCAGATACGTGATGCCTGACGACCCGGCCTTTACACCGATCTATCGGGAAATCGCGGCCGAAAATAAAACGCTCGTCGCGCACGTGGCCGAGCCTTCCTCCTGCTGGGAACCGCCCAACCCAGACAGTCCCGATTACGATTACTACAAGGAAAATCCCGAGTGGTACATGTATCTGCATCCCGACCATCCGCGTAAGGAAGTCATCCTGGCCGCACGCGACCATCTGCTCGCGGAGAATCCTAAGCTGCGCGTCGTCGGCGCGCACCTGGGTAGCATGGAAACCGATGTGGACGAAATCGCCAAACGCTTTGACCGTTATCCGAATTTCGCGGTGGATACGGCGGCGCGCATGGAGTACTTAATGCTGGCGCCGCGCGAAAAGGTGCGGAGCTTCCTCATCAAGTATCAGGACCGCGTGATGTACGGCACAGATCTCGAGTTTCTCGCGAACGAAAGCACGCCCGACGCTTTCAAGGATTGGCAAGATACCTACGCGAGAGACTGGAAGTTCTTGGCCACGGATCAGACCCTGCAACTGAGGGGCCGCCAGATTCAGGGACTGCATTTGCCGGAGCCGGTTCTGCGCCGCATCTATCACGATGATGCCGTGCACTGGATTCCTGGGATTGCAGCCCCTTGAAATAATCCGCTGGCGAGCGCGCACCGCGGCGCTTCTTCTAGAAAGCCCTCAGAAAGATAGTCGCTGGATTTCGATCCGTGGCATCAGCGCGCGCACCGTCGCGAGTTCGATCCTGCCGGGCGCAGCCGCGACACAATTGGCAGCGCCACAAGCCGTAGCCAGACGCAGAGCCTCTTCGCCGGAGATTCCGTGCACGGCAGAGTACGCAAATCCCGCCAGCGTCGCATCGCCGGAGCCGACCGCCGAGATCACATTCATGTGCGGTGGCCGGGCTTTCCACATCGGCCCGTTCTCGCGCTCTACCCAGATCAATCCTTCGCGTCCCGACGTGATCGCGGCGCTGCCCACTCCGCGCTTTACGATCTCTTTGGCCGCGCCGGCAATTTCCTGCATCGTTGCGAGCGGCTGTGCCACCAGCGTTTCTGCTTCGGCGCGGTTTACTTTCACAAAATCCGGATGCGCGTTCGCGCTCGCGCGCAAAGCCTCGCCGCCGGTGTCCACAAAAACTGTCGCGCCCGCAGTTCGCGCAGCTTCAATCAGCGAAACATAAAAATCCGGTCCAAGACCCGCGGGCAAACTGCCGGAAATCACTAGCACCGCATTGTTCCAGTCGTCGCGAAGCCCCTGCGCACACCGCTGTAGAAATTCTTCGCGCTCGTGAGCGGTCGGGTTCACGCCCGGCTCCAGAATTTCCGTCACGCGTGCCGCAGCGTCGATAATTTCCAGATTCACGCGCGTGCCGGAATGCGTGGGAATCGCAATCACTTCAATGCCCAGAGATTCCATCTGGCGCGCGCATTCCTGTCCGATCGCTCCGCCGAGAAATCCCACCCACGCGGGCTTGGCTTCGAGAGCGAGTGTGGCCATCGCAACGTGAGCAGCCTTGCCGCCCGCCAGACCCTGCGCGCTTTTAGCGCGATTGATTTCGCCGACCGCCAGGGATTCCATGCGCAAGCGGCGGTCCATGGCGGGATTGGCGCTCACGCAAACGATCGTTGGACCGGGCATAAACCCTTGCTCCTGGCTGACATTTGTGCCAAGCTATCACCCTCTGGTACGAAATAGTAACAAAAAGTAATAAATCGAAAGCAGGCTTTTATTCATGCTCGCGGAAGAGCGGCGGCGAAAAATCCTGGAATTGACGCAGCGCGACGGCCGGGTCGTCGTCAAGGACCTGGCGCGCCGCTTTTCCACTTCGCTGATCACTATTCGCAAGGATTTGGAATCGCTCCATCAGATGGGACGCCTGCAACGCGCGCATGGCGGCGCGCTCCCCATAGACGCGACCGCGCTGCGCGATCCTACGCTGCACGAAAAAGAGCAATTGCACCGGCGCGAAAAACTCAAAATCGCCGCAGCGGCGGCGCGGCTGGTTCGCCCCGGCCACGTGGTGATTTTGGATTCGGGAACCACCACGACGGCCATCGCGCGCGCCATCAAGCATATCCGCGAACTTACGGTGATTACCAACGCCGTGAACATCGCCGCCGAACTCGCCGGCACGGATGTAGAGGTCATTCTAACGGGCGGCGTGCTGCGAAGGAATTCGTTTTCGCTCGTGGGTCCTCTCACCGAAGATTCCTTGCGGCACGTCACCGCCGATCTCCTGTTCCTTGCGGTGGATGGATTCGATATTGAGTATGGCCTTACCACTCCCAACCTGCTGGAAGCGCGCGCCAATCGCGTGATGATGGAAAATGCCAAGACTACGATCATCGTTTGCGACTCCAGCAAATTTGGGCGGCGCAGCCTTTCGTTTATCGCGCCCACTTCGGCGGTCCATCACACTATTACAGACAGCAAAATTTCCGCGCGGCACCTTCGCGGGCTGCGCGCAGCGCACGTCAAAGTCGTCGTAGTGTGAATGTACATTTCGAAATCATTGCGGAGGAACAGTTGGTAGATTTGAAAGCAGGAGTTGGCGCTCACACCATCGCGGAGATTCTCTCGGAGCCTGCCACATGGAAATCTTGCCGCAACGCGCTGGAGCATACGTCCGAGCTGCAATCATTGAATGAAAAACTTCCCAGAAATGTCGAGTGGGTGTTCGTCGGTTGCGGATCGAGTTTTTATCTGGCCCAAGCTGCGTCGGCCAGTTGGACGATTTTGACGGGCGAGAAATCCCGTGCGCTTCCTGCATCCGAAATCACGCTTTTTCCGAAATTATTTCCAGCGACGAGCCAGCCCGTGCTGATAACGCGCTCCGGCTACACGTCAGAGGTGTTGCAGGCCGCCGCATATTTGGAAGAACGCCTTCACCTGCAAACTCTGGCGATCACCTGCGGCACGGACACTCCTATTGAAAAGATCGCATCGCACTGCATCAAGCTGCCTGGCGCGGACGAAAAAAGTACGGTGATGACGCGGTCCTTCACCTCGATGCTGATCACGCTGCAATCGCTTGCCGCCATTCGCGGAGGGCGGCGCGACTTCCTGGACGCGCTACGCAAACTCCCCGATCAGGTCACGGGCCGGTTGAACGCAATTCAGAGCACGATCAAGTCGCTCGCGGACTCGCGCGCCTTTGCGGACTATGTGTTTCTCGGGCAGGGCCCGTTTTTCGGAATCGCACAGGAATCCATGCTGAAAGTGAAAGAGATGTCCTGCTCCTACGCGCAGTGCTTTCATACGCTCGAGTTCCGGCACGGCCCGAAAGCGATCGTCAGTCCGGAGACGCTCATTACGTTCATCATCAGCGAAACGGGTTTTGCCGCGGAAGTAGCGGTTCTGGAAGAAATCAAAAAGCTGGGCGGAACAACGCTCGCGATTTCCAATGCCGGCGATTCCATGATTCGCCGCGCGGCAGATTACTTTGTCGAATTGTCTCTCGATGTGCCGGAAACGGCTCGCGTGGCTGCCAGCGTGATTCCTGGCCAACTGCTCGGCTTCTACACTGGAATCAAAAAAGGTTTGAATCCTGATGAGCCTCGCAACTTGTCCCGCGTGGTAATGCTGGAAACGAAATAACAGGGGCCGCAAGAATGCCGCTTGATGTTTGCGTGGTCGGCGAGATCAACCCGGACTTGATTCTTTACGGCGTGCCGGCGCAACTGAAGCCGGAAGAGGAGTCGCTGGTCAGCGGATTCCGGCTGACGCTGGGAAGTTCGTCCGCCATTTTCGCGCACAATCTTTCCGTCCTGGGCACGCGCGTCGGCATGGTGTCAAAAATCGGCGCAGATTCGCTGGGCAAAATGGCATTCGATTGGCTGGCGAAAGCCGGCGTGGATCTGACTCGTGTGCGCGTCGCCGCTAGCGGCCCGGCCACAGGCCTCACGGTGATTCTCGCGCAGCCCGAGCATCGCTTTATCCTCACGTATCCAGGCACCATGTTTGAATTCAGCTACGCCGATCTGGATCTCGACTATATTTTTTCCGCACGGCACCTGCACCTCTCGTCCTATTTCCTGCACCGTGCCCTGCGGCCTCGCATAATTGACCTATTTCGCGAAGCCAAGGCCAGGGGACTTTCCACTTCGCTCGACAGCAACGACGACCCGGAGGGCAAGTGGGGGAACGATTTGCTGGAGGTGCTGCCGTTCGTTGATATTTTTTTCCCGAACGAGCGCGAAGCGAAAAAAGTTGCGGGCACCGATGATGTGCAGCAAGCGATCGAAAAACTCGCGCAACTCTGCCAGTTTGTGGTCGTAAAACTGGGCTTACACGGCGCTGTTGCGCGGAAAGGCGCCGAAGAATGGCGGCGCAGCGGCCTGCGCGTTGCATCGGTGGATCCGGTCGGCGCGGGCGACAGCTTTGACGCTGGATTCATTCATCGCTATTTGCAGGGCGGCACTCCACAGCAATGTCTCGACTATGCCGATGTCGTTGGCGCATTTTCGACCACTTGCGAAGGCGGGACCGAAGCTTTTAAGGACCTCGGAAACGTCGTACAGTTTTTGCGTGAGCACTTACCCGCGGGTCGATCATAATTCGGTTGCAACTCGCAATACGCCCTCACTCCTTCGTGGTTTTGATCAGCAAATGGTCGGTAAAGCTGGCCTTGAGTTTCGCGTCCGGTGCGGTCACTTCTCCCAGATCCTTGCCGTTGACATAATCCACCACGCGATATTTTCCCGCGGCAAGCCCGCGCAGCTCGATTTCTCCGGACCACGGTGTTTGCGCGGTCTTAGGGGCGCCCGCTGTCGCCGTCGGCGCAAAGAACGCGTAGTACATCGCGCCATCCTTTTCGATCGCGTAACCCTCCGGCACATCGTAGCCATAAACGTAAAGGTCGCGGAATGTGCCGCGTGAAAGCATGTTGTCGTTATAGAGGCCGATCCACTTTTTCCAGTATTCCTCTTTTTGCGGCGTGAGATATACGTCCGCCAGTTTCGGCCCGTAGTTCGGCCACGCGAATTTCGTGCCCACCACGCCGCCCGTGCCGATCGTCGAAGCAAAGTCAGATCCGAGATCCTTCTCGTTCCCGTTCGGGTTCGCGATGCGGGTCAATTCCACGTGATCGCCGTAGACGGCAGAGTTCGGACCGAGCAGCGCTTTGTACATCTTCACGCGCTGCCGCACCTGCACGGAACCGACTGGATCGGCCGTCACGGCCTGATCGAGATAGCGCAGCCACGCGATACTGGGCGGCGTGCCGCAGGGGCAGCTTTGCGTGACGCTATCGGGCTTCAGCGCGCGGGTGGTTTCGAAAATCGTTTTATATATGTCGCCCATCGCATAAACGGAATCATAAGGCGTTTTGTGATGGTGCTTCGGGTTGTAACAGGCCGGCACGCTGTAAATGTTGTCGAGCTTGTGCCCGTCGAAATCCCATTCGCGTATGAATTTTTCGGTGAGTTGCTTGTAGTACGCGCGCACCTCAGGAACGGCGGGACAGAGCGTCGCCAAATTCCGCGTCATGCGGGCCGGCTTGCCGTTCTTATCCAGAATCAGCCAATCCGGATGCTCTTTCACCACGTCCGAGACGCTGTAAGAATGCGATTCATATCCCGGTCCGCCGTCTTCGACGGCGAGCGGCAGCCACCACAGTTGCACCTTGATTCCCTGTTGGTGAAATTGCTGCACCATTTTTTGAATTTCACCGTCGGGGAAAGTGTCGCTGCGCGGCTGCCAGTCGCCATAGTTGTTGAACCAGCGGTCATCGAGAGTGGCCCAGTGAATTCCGAATTCCTTGAGTTTCGGAATTGTGCCCAGCATTTGCGCTGGCGTCACATTGGCGAGATAGCCCCAGCCGCACCAGCTCACCGCGTAGTCTTCGCTGTTGGTTGCCGGCCTCTTCAGGCCTTCGCCGTCAATTACGTCGGAATAAATTCGCAGCGGCTCGTAATAATCGCCCGCATAGACCGCGATAAATGTCTCAGGGCTGGAGTAACTTTCGCCCGGCTGCAACGCGTTGTCGAGTGTGAGGTGGACGCTGGCATCCACGTGGCCATCGGATTCCGTTTTCACCGGGACGGAAAGCACCAGGGGCAGCGTTTCCACGTGGCCGATCGCTTCGCCGACGGTCTTCGTCCAAAATGCGACCACCGGTATTCCGCCGCCGACGCGACCGAGGTCTCCCTTGACGTCCACCACGGAGCCCATCTGGTTCTGTTGGGAAAATTTCCGTGGGATTTCAAATACGTTCTCTCGGCCCCATTCGATGCTCGCTCCGTGGAAGGACCACATATCGTTGGGCGCGACCGCCGGATCGGCCAGCGAAGCATTGAAGCGATGACGATCCAGGTCAATCGCATCGAGCTTCACTTCATTCTTGCCGGAATTGCGAATCGAGACCGACACCAGCGCGACGCTCGGAAATTCGTCGTACACTTCCACCACCAGCGTTTCTTTCAGCTCAGCCGCGGGATTCTTGCCGGTTAATTCAATGCGTTTTCCTCTCGTTCCCAGCCGTCCGTGAGGCGCGGAGATCTGCGGATGCGCAACGTCAAAAACCGCATCTGGCAGCGCTTTTGCGCCAGTCGTCAGCGCGACGCCGGAACCTCCCGCAGCGTCATCGAGCGAAAGCTTTCGGCCGCCGCTCACCAGACTTGCAGCGACGTACCCGTTCGGAGCGATTGCGAATTCGACCGCGGGCGAATCCACAAGCACGCCAGTCGCGCTCGCGGTCACTTGCACCTGCGATTCCGGGGCTTTGGCTGGTGGAGCGCTCACGGTTGGCTCTTTTCCGCATCCGTTCGCGAATAGCAG
Source organism: uncultured Acidobacteriota bacterium (assembly GCA_963786205.1). Taxonomy (GTDB): domain Bacteria; phylum Acidobacteriota; class Terriglobia; order Acidiferrales; family UBA7541; genus Palsa-295. The sequence goes on along the minus strand of CAWAYG010000002.1, from coordinate 1,219,259 downwards.
GAGACCTGCCATTGCCAGTGACATACCCGCGATAGTCGGAATGAACCGCAGCCGTGTTCGCGTGTCGAAGAGCGCCAGGGTCATAGTTCCCTCGTTACAAAAAGAAGTAAAAAGCTATATTTCGTAACATAACGATACCTGCGCAATATCTCACATCAAGGACGCACACGCCACTGAAAATGCCTTCGTCACACGCAGGTCGCCCGCCGCCGATCTAACATTTAGCCCTGCCTTTCAATCGGACGCTTTTGTATGATCCAGAGTACGTAGGTCGCCAAGAGGATATGAGTCTTTGAAGAATCGCAGCCGGACCGCAAGTGCACACAAAGTCGTCCTAGGTGTGGATATCGGCGGCACGAAAGTGGCCGTCGGCCTGGTGAACTCACGAGGCGAAATTGTGCACGCCGCGCGCGCGCCGATGATGGCGCGCGGCAGCGCCGAGGAGGGATTGCGCGCGGTGCTGACTGCGATGGACGGCGTGATGCCACACGCGCGCGCGGCGCGAGTGCGCGCCATTGGCGTGTGCGCGCCGGGATGGGTGGAGAGCGAGCGTGGAGTGTTGCTGAGCGCCACGAATCTGCCGTGCTGGCGAAACTTTCCGTTGGCGCAAAAGATCGAAAAACATTACGGTTTGCTCACACGGCTCACTAACGACGCCAGTGCCGCGGCGCTCGCCGAAGCAAAATGGGGAGCGGGCGCCAAATATGAAAGCATCTTTTACGTGAGCTTGGGAACCGGCATCGGCACGGCGATGGTTCGGGAAGGAGAGATTTACCACGGACGATCCGGTGGCGGCTGTGAAGGCGGCCACATGACCATCAACTTGAACGGTCCGCTGTGCGGCTGCGGCAAGCGCGGATGCGTCGAGGCGTACGCTTCGGGCAGCGCGATTTCCACTCGTGCGCGCAGGCTGCTGCGCCAGATGCGTTACAGTACGTCGCAAATCCTGAAACTGGCCGGCGGAAATATTTCGAACGTCACGGCGGAGACCGTAAACAAAGCCGCACGAAGCGGCGATCGGCTAGCCATGCAAATCCTGCAAGAAGCCGCTGACCATCTGGCCATCTGGCTTGGAAACATAATTGACTTGTTGGAGCCGGAAGTGATCATCGTGGGAGGCGGCATCGGCCGGGTAATGACGTCTTATCGCACGCGCATGAAGCGAAGGCTAGAAACCTGGGCGATCAACCCGGGGGCGCATCGCGTGCCCATTTTGAATGCCAGTTACGGCACCCAATCAGCGCTGACGGGCGCTGCTGCGCAGTGGCTTGCACCCCCGCGACGGCGGAACGATTGACCGAGCACTGCGGCCCGGCTAATCGCGAGGCAGAAAACATCCTAAGTGCCTGATTTGTCAAAGGATTCGCGAACCGCAAGAGTCGCCCGGAGATAGCACCTGCTGCACTCTTTGCGAAACGCGTTGAAACCAAACTGACCCCTCTCTCGTCGGAATATAATGCGTGTTAAATTTACCCCTAGGTGGTTGCCCGTGGAAGCTATCCGCGCGTCGCTGACTTAACCGCTGGGTAACAATTGACATCCTTTTTGCCGATGTCGTCAGCATAAAGAAATACACAGACGTCCCGCGCGCTGAAGGTTGAATCATCGAATGAGGGAGCAAAGTGCCAGATAATAGTCCGAAGATCGGAAGCACTCATAGCGAAACTACGACCACAACAGCTGCGCCCTCAACCGGTTCCGCTTCGAAACGGCGAGAGGCTGCGCAGGAAGACGTGGGAAATAGCGGCAGTTATGCTTGGATCTGGATCGTCGCGATCGTGATCCTGGGAATCGGCGGGCTGGTTTATTACCGCAAGCAGCAAGCAGCCGAGGCCGCCGCAAAAACCAAAGCGGCTCTTGCCAATCGCAGCGTCCCGATTACCACCGCGACCGCCACCACGGGGCCCATCGGCATTTACATCAATGCGCTCGGAACCGTCACCTCCGTTTATACCGCGACGATCACCACTCGCGTGGATGGGCAGATCGTCAGCGTCAATTACGTGGAAGGTCAGATGGTGCACAAGGGCGACCTGCTGGTGCAGATCGATCCGCGCCCTTATCAAGCGGCGTTGACCCAGGCCGAAGGAACGCTGGCGCATGACGACGCCCTGCTTGGCGAAGCTCGCATTGACCTGGACCGATATCAGCTGGCCTTCAATCGAAATGCAATCGCCAAGCAGCAACTCGACGATCAGATCCAGATCGTGAAGCAGTATGAAGGTTCGGTGAAGAACGACCAGGGCACGGTTGCCAGCGCCACCACGAATCTCGACTACGCCACGATTAAAGCGCCCATTGACGGGCGCGTTGGGCTGCGCCTGGTGGATCCCGGAAATATTGTCACGGCTGCCAGCGGCACGCCTCTGGTGGTGATCACGCAGTTGCAGCCGATCACTGTGATTTTCAGCGTGGCCGAGGATTATCTGCCGCAGATTCAAAAGCAGCTGCGCCAGGGAAACAAAATGTCGGTGGATGCCTTCGATCGCAACCAGCAAGTCAAGCTGGCTTCGGGCAAGCTCTTGACCCTGGACAATCAAATTGACACCACCACCGGCACCGTAAAACTGAAAGCAATCTTTGAGAACTCCGATATCTCACTGTTCCCGAATCAGTTTGTGAACGCGCGGCTGCTCGTGGATACGCAGCAGAACGCCACGCTGGTTCCCGCGGCGGCGATTCAACGCAATGCACAAGGCGCGTTTGTGTATGTGGTGAAGTCCAATCAGACTGCGGCAATTCAGTCCGTGACGATCGGCACCACCGATGGCGGTAACGCTGCCGTGCAAGGCGTGAAGTCTGGCGATGTGATTGCCATCACCGGATTCGACAAACTCCAGGATGGCGTGAAAGTGTCAGTGCAAAAGCCCGTAGGCGAGGGCAACGGTTCCGCGAATGCCTCCTCCGGCAACGGAACCAGCGCGAACCCAGGCAGCCATGGCTCAGGCGGGCAGGCATCGGGCAGCGGGGGAAATCGTCCGTGAACCCGTCTCGTCCATTTATCGTCCGGCCGGTCGCGACTTCACTTTTGATGGCCGCGATTCTTCTCGCTGGATTTGTGGGGTTCACGCAGCTGCCCGTCTCGGCGTTGCCTGAAGTGGATTACCCCACGATTCAGGTGGTCACGTTCTATCCGGGCGCGAACCCTGACGTAGTGGCTTCCGCGGTGACCGCCCCACTCGAACGGCAGTTCGGCCAGGTCCCCGGACTCAGCCAGATGACGTCCACCAGTTCCGACGGGAGCTCCGTGATCGTCCTGCAGTTTTCGCTCGAGCTCAATATTGACGTCGCCGAGCAGGAAGTGCAGGCGGCCATCAATGCCGCACAGACTTATCTGCCCGCGGACTTACCCACACCGCCGATTTACAGCAAGACCAATCCCGCCGACACGCCGATTCTGACGCTGGCGCTCACATCCAAGACGATTCCGCTCTCGCAAGTGGAAGACCTCGCGGACACGCGCCTCGCGCAAAAAATTGCTCAGCTGCCGGGTGTGGGCCTGGTGAGCATCAGCGGCGGCCAAAAGCCCGCGGTGCGCGTGCAGGTGAATCCCACCGCGCTATCTTCTTACGGAATCAACCTGGAAGACGTGCGCACCGCCCTGCAATCCACCAGCTTGAATTCCGCGCTGGGAAATTTCGACGGTCCGCACCAGGATTATCAAATCAACGCGAACGACCAGCTGCTGACCAGCCAGGAATTCGCGAACGTGGTGGTCGCATATCACAACGGTTCGCCGGTGCGCCTCTCAGACGTTGCGCGCGTGGTGGACGATGTCGAGAACGTCCGGCAAGCCGCGTGGATGAACGAAACGCCCGCAGTGATCGTCAACATCCAGCGGCAACCCGGCGCCAACATTATTCAGGTGGTGGACCGCGTCAAAGCTCTGTTGCCGTTGCTGCAAAGCAATTTGCCTGCTGCCGTGCACGTGACCGTGCTGACGGACCGCACCGTAACCATTCGCGCCTCGGTGCGGGATGTGGAATTTGAATTGTTGCTCACCGTGGCGCTGGTGGTCATGGTCATCTTCCTATTCTTGCGCAACGTGCGCGCCACCATCATTCCCAGCGTCGCGGTTCCGCTTTCGCTGGTGGGCACGTTTGGTGTGATGTACCTGGCGGGCTACAGCCTGAACAACCTGACGCTTATGGCTCTGACGATTTCCACCGGGTTCGTGGTGGATGACGCCATCGTCATGATCGAAAACATCGTGCGCTACATCGAAGAGGGCGATGATCCGCTGCGCGCCTCCCTGCTGGGTTCGGAACAGATCGGATTCACGATCGTGTCGCTGACGATTTCCCTGATCGCAGTGTTGATTCCGTTGCTTTTCATGGGAGACATCGTCGGGCGCCTTTTCCGCGAATTTGCTATCACGCTCAGCGTCACGATTCTTGTTTCCGCCGTAGTCTCGCTCACGCTGACGCCCATGATGTGCTCGCGCCTGTTGAAACACGATCCCGAAGCTCAGAACAGTCGTTTCTACAAGCTGTCCGAGCGCGGTTTTCAGAGCGTCATTGATTTTTACGGCCGCACATTGAAATGGGTTTTGAAACACCAGGTAGCCACGCTGGTCGTAGCGGTTGCTACGCTCGTTCTCACCATCGTTCTTTACGTCTTCGTGCCCAAGGGCTTCTTTCCGGTGCAGGACACCGGCATCATTCAGGGTATTTCCGAAGCCACCGAATCGATTTCATTCCCGCTGATGGCCCAGAAACAGCAACAACTCAGCGCCATCATCCTGAAAGATCCCGCCGTCGAAAGCCTTTCATCCTTCATCGGAATTGACGGCACCAATACCACACTGAACAGCGGACGCATTTTGATTAACCTGAGACCTCTCGAGGAACGGCACATCAATGCCTCCGACGTGATTCGCAGGCTGCAGCCGGAACTCGAAAAGGTAGACGGCATCACGCTCTACATGCAGCCGGTGCAGGATTTGACGGTAGAAGATCGCGTCAGCCGCACGCAGTATCAATACACGCTGGAGGATCCTGATTTGAATGAGTTGAATGATTGGACCGCCAAGCTCGTCGCCAAACTGAAACAACTTCCTGAACTGCGCGACGTGGCGACGGATCAACAGACAGGCGGACTTGCCGCCGCGCTGGTGATCGATCGCGTGACCGCTTCGCGCATGGGCATCACGCCCTCGGCAATCGATCAAACGCTCTACGACGGATTTGGCCAGCGGCAGGTGACTACGCTTTACACGCAGCTGAATCAATATCACGTGATTCTGGAAACGATGCCGGACTTCCAGAAGAATCCCACAAAGTTGAACGACATCTACGTTCGATCGGCGCTGGCTTCCAATTCATTGACCACCGGTTCGACTCCTGCCAGCACCGTCGTCACTGCCACCACCGCATCCGGCAACGCTAATTCGACTCCAAGTCCCGCGGCCACCAAATCTGGGCCGAGTTCCGGCTCCGCCAATCCGACGGCGGTCTCTTCGTCCAATGGAGCCGCGGTACCGCTGAGCGCATTCACCCATTTCGAATCCCGAACCGCGCCATTATCGGTGAATCATCAGGGACAATTCCCGGTCGTCACCATCTCGTTCAATCTCGCGCCAGATGCGTCGCTGGGCGAAGCCACCAAAGCAATTGACAAGGTGCAACAGGAAATCGGCATGCCGCTCAGCGTGCAGGCCGCCTTTCAAGGCACGGCAGCTTCGTTCCAGGCTTCGCTGAGCAACGAGCCGCTGCTGATTCTGGCGGCGCTCGTCACCGTTTACATCGTGCTGGGCGTGCTCTACGAAAGTTACATCCATCCCGTGACGATTCTTTCCACGCTGCCTTCGGCGGGTGTGGGCGCGATCCTGGCTTTGCTGATCTGCGGCCAGGAACTCAGCGTCGTCGCGCTGATCGGTATCATTCTGCTGATCGGCATCGTGAAAAAGAACGGCATCATGATGATTGACTTCGCCCTGGAAGCGGAACGAAAGCACGGCATGAATTCCGAGGATGCCATCTACGAGGCCTGCCTACTGCGTTTTCGTCCCATCATGATGACGACCATGGCCGCGCTCCTCGGCGGCTTACCGCTGGCCTTGGGCACCGGCATCGGCTCAGAACTGCGGCGACCGCTGGGCATCGCGATGGTAGGCGGCCTGTTGCTGAGCCAGGTCCTCACGCTGTATACCACGCCGGTGATTTACATCTTCTTCGATGACCTGGCCAAGAAAGTCGCAGCCTCGCGCGCCGGCCACGGAAGCACGGAGTCGGTCCCAGCGGATTAGCCATGAGCATCTCCTCGCCATTCATTCATCGGCCCGTAGCCACGACTCTTCTGACGATCGCTATTGCGCTCGCCGGCGCCGTGGCTTTCCAGGTGCTGCCGGTTTCCGCTCTTCCGCAGATTGATTTCCCCACAATTTCTGTGGCTGCCACCTTGCCGGGAGCTAGTCCGGAGATCATGGCGTCGTCCGTAGCCACGCCTCTCGAGCGCCAGTTCGGCCGCATCGCCGGCGTTACGGAGATGACCTCTTCCAGTTTTCTCGGCACCACCAGCATCACCATGCAATTCGATTTGAATCGCAATATTGATGGCGCCGCGCGCGACGTGCAAGCCGCGATCAATGCCGCGCGCAGCTATCTGCCGGTGAACCTCCCCAGCAATCCCACGTATCGCAAGGTGAATCCAGCGGACTCACCGATCATGCTGCTGGCATTGACCTCGAATGTTTACGATCGCGGACCGATGTATGACGCCGCTTCCACCATCATCCAGCAAAGGCTTTCGCAGATTCAGGGCGTCGGTCAAGTCACCGTGGGCGGCAGTTCGCTGCCCTCGGTTCGTGTGGAACTCAATCCCACGCAACTGAACAGTTACGGCCTCGGCTTGCAAGACGTCAACGCAATGCTGAGCACCCAAAATGCGAATGTCGCCAAAGGGCAGATCACCGACGGGCAGACCACCGCCGATATCGTCGCGAACGATCAGCTCCTTAAGGCCGACTACTACAAAAATCTGGTGGTCGGGTATCACAACGGTGCTGCCATAATACTTTCCGACGTGGCGGATGTCGTGGACGCCGTCGAAAACATCCGCGCGGCCGGGTTCATGAACGGCAAACCCTGCGTATTGTTGATTATTTTTCGCCAGCCGGGGGCCAACATCATTGACACGGTGGACCGCATCCGCGACGCCATGCCTTCGCTGAAGGCCTCCATCCCCGCGGCGATGGACTTCACCGTGGTGCTGGACCGCACCACCATGATCAGGGCGTCGGTGAAAGACGTCGAACGGACCCTGATAATTTCGGTAGGTTTGGTGATTTTGGTCGTGTTTCTGTTTCTCCGCAATGTGCGCGCCACCTTCATCCCCAGCGTCGCGGTCCCGGTCTCTCTGATCGCCACCTTTGGCGTGATGTACCTGTGCAGTTACAGCATAGATAACCTGTCACTGATGGCGCTCACCATCGCCACCGGCTTTGTGGTGGACGATGCCATCGTGGTGATCGAGAACATTTCGCGCTATCTCGAGCAGGGAATGAGTTCGATGGAATCCGCGCTGAAGGGCGCTAGTGAAATTGGGTTCACCGTGCTCTCCATCAGCCTTTCCCTGGTTGCCGTCTTCATCCCCATCCTGTTGATGGGCGGCATCGTCGGACGCCTCTTCCGCGAGTTCGCGGTGACTTTGTCGGTGGCCATCCTAGTGTCGCTGGCCATTTCCTTGACCACCACTCCCATGATGTGCTCCCGGCTCTTGAAAAGTCACGATGCGGGAAAGCACGGGCGAGCCTATCAGGCGAGTGAAAAAATCTTCAGTGGTATGCTCGGATTCTATGAACGTACCTTGGGATGGGTTCTGCGCCATTCCGCTCTCACTCTTTTCGTCCTGTTTGTCACGATTTCGTTGAATGTATTTCTCTTCTATATCGTGCCCAAGGGATTTTTCCCGCAACAGGACAATGGCACCGTATTTGGCGGCATCCAGGGCGCGCAAGATATTTCCTTTCAGGCGATGCAATCTCTGACGCTGCGGTTCGTGGACATTATCAAGAGGGACCCAGCGGTGCAGAATGTCGGAGCATTCACGGGTGGCGGCGGCGCCGTCAATACCGGCTTCATTTATCTGGCGCTGAAGCCATTGGAGGACCGCAAGATCAGCGCCAGCCAGGTGATTGACCGCCTTCGTCCCCAACTGGTTTCCATTCCCGGGGCCACCGTCTTCCTGCAGGCTGGGCAGGACTTGCGCATCGGCGGTCGGCAGAGCAGCGCGCAGTATCAGTACACGATTCAGAGCGACAACATTGAGGAACTGGTGGACTGGGGCCCGCGCCTCCTCACGGAAATGCGCAAGCTGCGCATCCTTACGGACGTCAATACCGACCAGCAGAACAGCGGCTTGCAAGCTTCGCTGGTTTACGATCGGGACACCGCGTCGCGTTTGGGCATCACGCCGCAAATGATCGACAACACTCTGTACGAAGCGTTTGGGCAGGCGCAAGTCTCCACGATGTACACGCCACTGAATCAGTACCACGTGGTGATGGAGGTTGCTCCGCAATTCTGGCAGGATCCCGCGTCGTTAAACGACATTTATATCCGGCCGACTATGGGTAAGGAAGTCCCGCTTGGCGCTGTCACGCATTTCGTGCCGACCACGGCCCCACTCTCGGTCAATCACCAGGGCCAGTTTCCGTCGGTTACCGTATCCTTCAATCTCGCCCCCGGCGTAGCCCTCAGCGACGCCGCCACAGCCATCACTCAAATGCAGCAGAAAATGGGCGTGCCTTCCACCATCCATGGAATGTTCTCCGGAACGTTGCAGGCTTTTCAGTCGTCGCTCTCCACCCAGCCGTTTCTGATCATCACGGCGCTGATGGCCGTGTACATCGTGCTCGGCATTCTTTATGAGAGCTATATTCATCCCATCACCATCTTGTCCACGCTGCCTTCCGCGGGCTTGGGCGCGGTATTGGCGCTTTTGCTTTTTCACATGGACCTCAACGTGATCGCGCTCATCGGCGTCATTCTGCTCATCGGAATCGTCAAGAAAAACGCCATCATGATGATTGACTTCGCCTTGGCGGCGGAACGCCAGGAGAACAAAACATCCGAACAAGCGATCTACCAGGCCTGCCTGCTGCGTTTTCGTCCAATTCTAATGACCACCATGGCCGCGATTTGCGGTGCTGTGCCGTTGGCCTTCGGAACGGGCACCGGCTCGGAACTGCGCAAGCCGCTCGGCATCACGATAATCGGCGGCTTGATCGTCAGCCAGATACTGACTCTCTACACCACGCCTGTCGTTTATCTTTATCTCGATCGCATGCGGGTTCGTTGGGATCGCAGACACCATCTCGCGCTGGGTCCTGCGGCAGAGGAGCCGGCGGACTGATGAACAATGTTTTGCAATTGCTTAGAACGGCACGCAAATCAGTAGCACAATGGAATCATAAGACTTCGACCATGGAAAGAACTCACGCAAATTCACAAGCTCTAATCGTCTCCATCTTCGTTGCCGCGCTTATGTTCGGCGGATGCACGGTCGGCCCAAAATATCAGCGGCCCACCGCGCAGGCTCCCGCGGCTTTCAAGGAACTCACGCCCGCCGACTTCAGCAAGACCGACGGCTGGAAAGTGGCTCAACCGCAGGACAACGTCCTGCACGGAAATTGGTGGGCGATATTCAACGATCCGCAACTGGATGCGCTGGAACAGCAGGTGAACATTTCCAACCAGAACATTCAATCAGCCATGGCCAGCTACATGGCCGCGCGTGCGCTAGTGAAGGAAGCCCGGGCGCAATATTACCCGACGGTCTCCGTCGGGCCGGCGATCACCGGATCGCGTGAGGGCGCTGCAGCTTCCCTGGCCACGACACCCGGAACTTCGCTGTTTTACAGTTTGCCTTTCGACGCGACGTGGGTTCCCGATCTCTGGGGCCGCGTGCGCAATCAGGTTCGCGCGAACACCGCTTCAGCGCAAGCCAGCGCGGCGGATCTCGAAAACGCGCGTTTGACGGCCCAGGCCGAAGTTGCCGTGGATTACTACTCGCTTCGCGGGCAGGACGATCTGAAGCAATTGCTGGATTCCACCGTGATTGCTTATCAGGAGTCGCTCGACCTCACCAAGGTTCTCTACGAGACGGGCATTGACTCCGACGAAGCTGTCGCCCAGGCCGAAACGCAGCTCGAAACCACGCAAGCGGCGGATACCAACCTCGGCATTCTGCGTTCGCAGTTCGAACATGCCATCGCGATGCTGGTTGGCCAGCCTGCGTCTACGTTTGCAATTCCGGCTGAACCGCTGAAATCAAATCCGCCGGCGATTCCGTTCGGCGTGCCGTCGCAACTGCTCGAGCGGCGCCCCGATGTCGCCGCAAACGAACGGCTCATGGAGCAGGCTAACGCGCAGATTGGCGTAGCGTACGCGGCCTACTATCCGACGCTCACTCTCAGCGCATCCGTCGGCCTTGAATCAAAGTCATTCACTTCATGGTTTACGTGGCCGAGCCGGTTTTTCTCGGCGGGGCCCAGCATGTCCGAAACCATTTACGACGGCGGGTTGCGCCACGCCACCGTCCTGCAATTCCGCGCGCAATATGACGCAACCGTCGCGAATTATCGTGAGACGGTCCTGACCGCTTTTCAGCAGGTGGAAGACAATCTCGCCGCGCTGCGAATTCTCTCTGTCGAAATTCAGCAGCAGGATACTGCGGTGACTTCCGCGGAACGCAATTTGAAGATCGCCACGGACCGCTACAAGCTGGGCATCGATCCCTATCTCAACGTCATCACTGCGCAGACCACGCTCCTCAGCAACAAACAAACCGACGTGAATCTGCGGATTCAGCAAATGACCTCGAGCGTCCAACTCGTCGAAGCCCTGGGCGGCGGCTGGGATGCTTCGCAAATTCCCACGCCCAGCCAGGTGCTGCATCAGGATTCGCCGCCCCAGCCCCCGGGTCCGCAAGGAACTCAGTAGGGATTTTCACAACGTGGCGCGGCCGCCTCGCCCACTGCGTTCTAGAAGCTTTTCCGCGTTCCAAGGGCTCGTGATTTTGGTATCGTGCTAGCAGCGCCTCAGCCGCTGCCACACGTTGCGGCCGAAGCGCCGATGGTTCCGTGAAACTCCTGCAAAATTACATCAACGGGCAATTTGTGCGCGGCGCGCGCGAGTTCGCCGATGTGAATCCCGCCGATGGTTCCGTGATCGCGGAGGTATCCGAAGCCAGTCGCGAACAGGTGGACGAAGCCGTAGCCGCCGCCCGCCAAGCCCTGTGCGGAGAATGGCGCCGAATCCCGGTTCCCGCTCGCGCCGCGCTGCTGCACAAGATTGCCGACGGAATCGAAGCTCGCTTTCAGGATTTTCTGCACGCCGAAGTCGCGGACACCGGAAAACCCATCGTGCTAGCGTCGCGCATTGATATACCGCGAGGTGCCGCGAATTTCCGCGCTTTTGCAGACGTGATCAAGACCGCCGGCCTCGAATCATTTCGCACGGAAACTGCCGACGGCGTCATCGCACTGAATTACGCCGTCCGCAAGCCGCTCGGCGTCGTCGGAATCATCACGCCGTGGAATCTTCCGCTCCTGCTGCTCACCTGGAAAGTGGCTCCCGCGCTGGCCTGCGGCAATTGTGTGGTCGTCAAACCTTCCGAAGAAACTCCCGCCACCGCTACGCTGCTGGCGGAGGTGATACAAGCCGCCGGACTACCCGCCGGCGTCTTCAATGTGGTTCACGGGTTCGGTCCCGATTCTGCCGGAGAATTTCTCACCGCGCACCCGGGAGTGGACGCGATCACCTTCACCGGCGAATCGCGCACAGGCGCGGTGATCTTGCGCGCGGTGGCTCCCACTGTGAAGCCGGTTTCCTTTGAACTGGGCGGCAAAAACGCGGCAATCGTTTTTGCCGATTGCGATTTTGACGAAACTCTGAATGGCATCGCCGATGCCGTCTTCCTCAATACCGGCCAGGTCTGTCTCTGCGCTGAACGCGTGTACGTCGAGCGCAAGCTCATGGATCGCTTCGTCGCGGCTCTCAAACAAAAGGCCGAATCTTTGCGCGTCGGATGGCCGATGGATCAGGCCACCACCACCGGCCCGCTAATTTCCACAAATCACCGTGACAAGGTTCTGGCTTACTATCAGCTGGCGCGCGAAGAGGGTGCGACGATCGTCACCGGCGGCGGCATTCCAAAATTTAACGATCGCCGCGACGGAGGCTTTTACGTCGAGCCCACGATTTTCACTGGGCTGCCGGAATCCGCGCGCTGCGTGAAGGAAGAAATCTTCGGTCCCGTGTGCCATATCGCACCGTTCGACACCGAAGAAGAGGCCATCGCCCAGGCGAACGACACGCAGTACGGCCTGGCAGGATCGGTCTGGACCACAAATCTGAAGCGCGGCCACCGCGTCGCAGAAAGACTGCGCGTCGGAATCACCTGGGTGAATTGCTGGTTCTTGCGCGATCTGCGCACGCCCTTTGGCGGAATGGGCCTTTCCGGCATCGGCCGCGAGGGCGGGGTACATTCCCTGAACTTTTATTCGGAACTGAACAATATCTGCGTTAAGTTGAGTGATTGATGGTAATGGAAAGCAAAGTCGTTCCGGGGAAGGCGCAGCCGCGCGGCAAATTCCCGCACGTCAAACGCGCCGGCGATTATCTTTTCGTTTCGGGCACCAGTTCTCGCCGGGCGGATAATACGATTGCGGGCGCGGAGGCCGATGCCCTGGGCGCGACGCAACTCGATATTCGCGCGCAAACGCGCGCCGTAATCGACAATATCAGCGACATTCTCGCCAGCGTCGGCGCAAAATTGAGCGACGTCGTCGAGATTTCCAGCTACCTGGTGAACATGAATGATTTTGCCGGCTACAACGAAGTCTACAACGAATACTTCAACGAGAACGGTCCGGCGCGCACCACCGTCGCCGTCCATCAATTGCCTCACCCGCATCTGTTGATTGAGATGAAAGCGATCGCCTACAAGCCAATCGCCGAAGCGGAAAGGAAAAAATAATGCCATCCATCAAAACCATGAAGGCCTTCAATTTTCAGGGCTGGATTGACGCCAATCGCGACAAATTAAAGCCGCCCGTTGGCAATGCCCAGGTTTGGGATGACGGCGACATCATCGTCACGGTGGTCGGCGGGCCGAACCAGCGGGTAGATTATCACGACGATCCGACCGAGGAATTTTTCTATCAGCTAAAGGGCGACATTTTTATTCGCGTGATCGAACAATCCGGAAAACCACCCATCGAAATTCCAATTAAAGAGGGAGAAATTTTCCTGCTCCCGAAACACGCGCGCCACTCCCCGCAGCGTCTTACGCCCGGAACAATCGGCCTGGTCGTCGAAATCCCCCGTCCCGAAGGCGTGAAAGACGGCTTCGAATGGTACTGCGGCAAATGCCATCACCTGATTTATCGCGCCGAAGTGCTCTTGAAAAGCATCGTCACGGACTTGCCGCCACTGTTCGAAAAGTTTTATCAGAACGAAAAGTTGCGGGTGTGCCCCAACTGCGGCGAAGTTCACCCGGGAAAGCCGGTAAAGAAGTAGCGCGTATTTCGCAAGGCGGAAACGAAATGCCAGTCACCGACATTCACACACACTTCTTCCCGGAAACGTGGCCCGATCTTGCGGCGCGATTCGGCACGCCGGATTGGCCGTCGATCAAGCACACCGAGCCGGGTAAAGCTGTGATCATGATCGGCAATCGGGTGTTCCGTCATGTCACGTCGGCGTGCTGGGATGCGAATGCGCGCCTGGAAGAAATGGATCGCGACGGCGTAACTCACCAAGTCGTTTCCGTCACGCCGGTGCTGTTTGGCTACAATCGTGAACCGGAACATGCCCTGGGTTGCGCTCGAATATTTAATGACGCGGCGTTGGAGCTCTGTGCTTGCGGCAAAGGCCGATTACGCGCGCTCTGCCAGGTGCCCCTGCAGGATATTGACGCTTCCTGCGCCGAACTCACTCGCTGCATGCGCGCCGGGCATATTGGCGTGCAGATCGGCAATCATGTCGGCGACAAAAATCTCGACGATCCGGGAATCGTCACCTTTCTGCACCATTGCGCGGACGAAGGCGCCGCCGTCTTCGTTCATCCCTGGGACATGATGGCTGTGCAGCGCATGCCGAAATACATGATGTCGTGGACCGTGGGCATGCCGGCAGAAACGCAGCTGTCGCTCGTGGCGCTGATCGTCAGCGGGGCGCTCGACCGCTTGCCCGTGAGCTTGCGCATTTGCTTCGCGCACGGCGGCGGAAGTTTTGCATTTCTTCTCGGCCGCTTGCAGAATGCGTGGGAACAGCAGGAACTCTGCCGCGGCGCCGCACAATTTCCTCCGAACCACTATCTCGACAGGTTCTATGTCGATTCCGCGGTCTTCGACCAGTGCACGCTGCAATTTTTGGTGGAGATCATGGGCGCGGACCGCGTGCTGCTTGGCTCCGACTATCCGTTCCCACTCGGTGAAGAACGCGTAGGGTCGCTCATTCGCGAGAGTCAATTGTCGCCGGAGACGAAAACGAAATTGCTCGGCGCAAATGCGCAGACGTGGCTCGGCCTGCCGCAGGAAGCAGCAGGGCCGACTACGAATAAGTTAGCGCAAACAAACACTTCCTTCGGCTGTCCAGCCCGCGGCAACGCGGACAGCTCCAACCCGACGAGCAAGAATGACGCCACACAATCCGGGAAGAAATTAACCTACAGCTCCTATCTCCAGGTTCCGGAGCTATTGCGCCTGCAGCATCCCGAATCCTCTCCCGAGCACCACGACGAATTGCTTTTCATCATCGTGCACCAGACTTACGAGCTCTGGTTCAAGGAATTGCTCCACGACCTCGATGCCGTCGTCGCGAACCTGCGCGCCACCTGCGAGAATCCAACCTCACACGACGGCGTGTACGAAGCGGCCCGCCTGCTGCGCCGCTGCACCGAAATCATGCGCGTCCTGGTCGAGCAATTCACCATCCTTGAAACGATGTTGCCGACTCACTTCCTCGCCTTTCGCGAAAAGCTGGCTCCCGCAAGCGGTTTTCAGTCGGAGCAATTCCGCGAGCTGGAATTTCTTTGCGGTCTGAAAGACGAAAAAATGCTGCGTTATCACGAGTTGACGCCTGAAACGCACGCCATCCTCTTCCGCCGCCTGCGCGAGGATTCCTTGCGCGACGTATTTTTCAAGGCCCTGGAAGCTCTGGGCACTTTGCGAGCGCCCAGCCCCGCCGCGACCGAAGAAGAAAAATTTCAAGCTCGCGCCAAAGCGATCCACGCGCTCTACCGCGACGAACGCAATCACCGCGACTGGATTGACGTTTGCGAACGCCTCACCGAATTCGATGAACTCGTCGTGAGCTGGCGCCTGCGCCACATCCAAATGGTCGAGCGCACGATTGGCATTCGCATGGGTACGGGCGGCAGCGCCGGCTCATCCTATTTAAAACTCACGCTGGAAAAGAAATTCTTCCCGGAATTGTGGGAAGCGCGCACGTATCTGGAAGGATGATCGCTTGAGCCGGGGTCCTGCCGCAAGCCATAAGCCTTTGCATAACGTGCCGAAGAACTCTCACACGATTACGCTCGTTGGCGCCGGCCTCACGGGTCCTCTGCTTGCAATTTCCCTGGCGCAGCGCGGATTCCCAGTGCAGATTTTCGAGCGCCGCCCGGACATGCGCTTGACGCGTGCCAGCGCCGGCCGCTCGATCAACCTCGCCGTATCCACGCGCGGAATCCACGCCCTGCGCGAAGCCGGCCTGTGGGACCAGATGAGCCGAATTATCATCCCGATGAAAGGCCGCATGATGCATTCGCTTGCGGGCGAACTCACGTTCCAGCCGTACGGCAAGAATGACAGCGAAGTCATCAATTCCATCTCGCGCGCGGATCTGAACGTCGCGCTGATGAATGCGGCCGAAGCTCAGGGCGTGACGATTCATTTTGGCGAACGCTGCACTGGAACTGATTCGAACACCGGGGCCGTGCGTTTCCGCGACGAAGAGTCCGGCCGCGAAATCACTGTAGATTCCGAAGTCGTGATCGGCACGGACGGCTCCGCCTCCGCCATCCGTCAAGATATGCAGAAACTGGGCCGGCCGAATTCCTCGCAGGAAGTTCTCGATTACGGCTATAAGGAATTGACGATCGCGGCGGGTCCAGGCGGAAAGCATATTCTCGAACCAAACGCTTTGCATATCTGGCCCCGCGGCGCCTATATGCTGATCGCGTTGCCGAATATTGACGGCACCTTCGCCTGTATCTTGTTCCTGCCGTTCGAAGGTTCCGAGAGTTTTGCGAGCCTCAATACCATTGAAAAAGCACTGCACTTTTTCCGGGAGCGATTTGCTGATGCGGTTCCGCTGATGCCGCAGCTCCGGGAAAATTACAGAGGGAATCCGGTTGGCACGATGGTCACCATTAAATGCGCGCCCTGGCAACTCGATGGGAAGGTTCTGCTGCTCGGCGATGCTGCCCACGCCATCGTGCCATTCTTCGGGCAGGGCATGAATTGCGCGTTCGAAGATTGCACCGTATTTCTCGAGCTGCTCGATCGTCACGGCCCCGACTGGAAGAAGCTATTTCAGGAATTCGAGCAGGCCCGCAAGCCCAACACAGATTCCATCGCGGACATGGCTCTGGAAAACTTCATCGAAATGCGCGATCGCGTCGCGGATCCCCGGTTTCTTTTCCGAAAGAAAGTCGAGCTCGCCCTGGAAGCCAAATATCCGCACCACTTCGTGCCCAAATATGCGATGGTGACGTTTCATCGCGTCCCGTACTCGGTCGCGCTCTCCCGCGGAAAGATTCAGGATCGCCTCCTGGCGGAATTGTGCGATCCCATCTCTCGCATCGAAGATCTCGACTGGAAAAAGGCGGACCACTTGATTCATCGAGACCTGACGCCGTTGGAGACTCTCTAAGTGCCCAGCGTCAAGTTCGAGACCGGCCGTGATTTCGCGCAAGCGATGACAGCGGCGGACCCGCTCGCGGGCTATCGAGATCGTTTCCACATTCCCAAGACGTCCGCGGGTTCCGACTGCGTATATCTCTGCGGTCATTCCCTGGGCCTACAACCAAAATCCGCGCGCGCCTATGTCGAACAGGAGCTGCAAGACTGGGAACGTCTCGGAGTCGAGGGCCACTTTCGCGCCAAGAATCCCTGGATGCCATATCACGAACTACTGAGCGCATCAACCGCACGCCTTGTAGGAGCCTTGCCCGGCGAAGTAGTCGTGATGAATTCGCTCACCGTGAATCTGCACTTGATGATGGCTTCTTTCTATCGTCCCACGTTAGCGCGCAACAAAATTGTCATCGAATCGAGCGCCTTTCCCTCCGATCAGTACGCTGTTCAATCGCAGATCGCTTTTCATGGCCATGACCCAGCGGAATCGCTGGTCGAAATTGCCCCGCGTCCCGGCGAGACGACGATTCGCACCGAAGACATCGAAACGCTAATCGCTGAACAAGGCCAACAGATCGCGCTGATTCTATTGGGAGGAGTGAATTACTACACGGGGCAGGCATTCGATTGTCCACGTATCACTGAAGCCGCGCGCGCCCAAGGTTGCGTCGTCGGTTTCGACATGGCGCACGCCGCCGGAAATCTGCAACTCCAGCTTCACGATTGGGGTGTGGATTTCGCGGTGTGGTGTAGCTACAAATTTCTGAATGGCGGCCCCGGTTGCGTTGCGGGATGCTTCGTCCACGAACGTCACGCGCGGAATCAGGAATTGCCGCGGTTCGCGGGCTGGTGGGGCCACGATAAGAGCAGCCGCTTCCAGATGCCGTCGCGTTTTCAGCCTATCGCTGGCGCTGAAGGCTGGCAACTGAGCAATCCTTCGATTCTGAGCCTGGCCGCGCTGCGCGCCTCAATGGAGATCTTCGACGAAGTTACGATCGCGCGCCTGCGCGCCAAGAGCGAAACTCTGACAAGCTACCTCGAATTTCTTCTCGCTCGAGAGGCGTGCGAAAACTTTTCCATCTTGACGCCACGTGATCCCTCGCAACGTGGCGCCCAGTTGTCGTTGCAAATCAGAAAAGGTGGCCGCGCCTTGTGCGATCGCTTGGCCCAACGGGGAATAATCTGCGACTGGCGCGAGCCGGACACCCTGCGCGTCGCGCCGGTTCCGCTGTACAACTCGTTCCTGGACGCCCATACGTTCGCGGACAAATTCCTACCGGATATGAAAGCTTAAGATTCGCGGTATGAATCACGCACCCGCGCAGCGTGGCCTTCGCGTGATTACGGGTCTTTGCCCTTCGTCGCGTGAATTAGTTCGATGGTGGCTTGACCTAAAGCGCTTTCGCGATCAGCAAGCGCGAACACAATATCGAAGTGGTTCGTTCCGCCAATCTCAAACGCGGAAACGGGAAATCCAGAACGCACCAGTGCCTTGGCGAACGCCCGGCTCTGCCGCTTGAATTCCGCCGTCTCATTTTCACCCCAGGCCACGATTGTTTTCACCGGTCGCCCCGCCTTCAGGCGCGCCGGACTCAGCGTCGCGACGTCCTCGGCCGTGAGGTGCAAAGCCGCATCAATATAAGTGCCCACTAGTGGCTCGAGATCGTAAATCCCGCTGAGCAGCACGCCACCAGCAACGACATCGTCAGGAACATCACGCGCTGCCTGCCCGCCTTCCATCAAGAGCATCGCGGCAAGATGCGCACCGGCGGAATTGCCCGAAACATAAATGCGGCGCGCATCGAATCCCAGCGTCGCAGCCTGCCCGTGCAGCGAGGCAATCGCCCGGCGGCATTGCTCGACAATCGTTCCAAGCGTGGCCCGCGGCGCCAAAATGTAATCAATCGCCGCAAACGCAATTCCATTCGTCACACAATCCGGCGCCGCAAAAAGCGATTCGTTCTTCGATAGCTCCTGCCAATAACCTCCATGAAAATAAACCAGCAAGGGCGCATCCGCGGATGCCGCCGGGAAATAATCGAACGTCTCATCGGGCCGCTCACCCCAGGGCAAATTCTTCCGGCAGCGAAATCGTTGCTGCGCTTCGCGGCTCCGGGCGGCGTAAGCGTCCAGGTAGGGTGCGATCGCAGCCACACAGCTGCTCGGCGAATACTGCCGCTCGCGTTCGGCCAGCGGCCAATTGCGCCAGTTTGAGGAGTCGCTTGTCATGTGGAGTACGATCCGGCCACTCTGTTTCGTGGGAAACAATACTACAAGACGGCCGCGCTGCTGGGGAATCGCGCTCCAGTTTGCAACAAAGGTGCAAACGGTGCGCAGCTCAATGTATCGGTGCAGAAAGCTCGCTATTTAAGGTTGCGAAGGAGAAAACGCGCGCCCGTCAGATGTAGGCTTCGTCTCGCACGATAGCCGCCCGCAGCGAATCCGCGGACGGATGAACGGACCCAGCTTCCCAGGCGCGCACCAACCCGGAAAAATAATGATACCAGTAGACATCGGGCACCGCGCGCTGGAACAACTTGGTGATCTCGTCCGCCACCGTTCCATCACCTTTCTTCATCGTGAAAAACGGCGCAAAATCCACCGCATCAATTCGTGTAAGCGTCGCCGCGAGCGATTCAATCTCCTGCTTTCTCTCGTTTACCAGCGCCCGCCATTTGTCCGCAGCCTCATTGTCCAGCATTCCGAAAATCGTTCTGCCTCCCGCCAGCAGCGTGGGATGTTTCCGCAGGAACGCCAGTTGATTCGCGCCATAAGCTGTTGCGCGCCGTATCAGGTCCGCAACCGTAAACGGAAGATGCTGGTGAATGGCCTGCGCCTCGGGGACATAGCGGACGGAAAATCCCTTGCGGTTCATCGCACTCCGAGATCCGAATCCTCCGCGATGCGGAAGCGCGCATCGAACGAGCCGACTGCTAGCACCGCGTCGCGCTTCACGCTTAAATTGCAGGTCACCACGTAGGTGCACTCCCAATACTCGCCGGCCCGCAGCGTCACCTGTGGGAAAAAGAAAGGGCTTTGCGTCAGGAATCGTGTCAGCGCTCGCTGTTGCGCCGCCGGCGGAAAACGAAAATCTCCCAGTAGGCATTGCCGTAAGTCCCCGCGATTCTGATGCGCTTTCCAATGCGGGGCGAGCAGGTCAGGCGCGGAAATTGTGTCGTCATTGATGAGTACCAGATACTCACCGCGGGCGTGTTGCACGCCGCGCCGCGCCGGCGCCTGCATTTAATTGGCGCAAATATTGGAAAGAATAGTTCGGCTGAAAGCTGCGGCAGAATTGCTCGGTCTCATCGCTGGAACCGTCGTTCACCACGATCACTTCAAACGTTTCCGGCCGCGCCGTCTGCCGTGCGAGCGCATCCAAGCACTCCGCCAGCAGCGGATGGCGATTGTAGGTCGGGACGATCACGGAAAATTCCGGTTCGTGCAACTGCGCGTGTGCTGTTTTTCTATTTTTCGATTCTGCCGCCGGAGGCAAGCCGAAGTGTCCGTTCGCCAGTGCCCGCTCGACTCTCGCGGCATACTGTCCCGCCATTTCGTTCTCGCCCAGTTCGCGATCGCAGCGCGACATGGTTTGCACCGCGCGCAAGTACAGACCGCTTGCCGGCACACGCCCTCGAATATGGCTGAAAATGTACCGCAGCTGCTCCAACGCTTGCGCGGGCTGGCGTTGCTCGAGAAACTCGCCCGCCAAATTGGTGTAGCGCGCCATCCGGAGAAGGAGTCGTCGCTCCGCCGGCTCGCCGCTCACTACGTCGGGAAAACATTTTTCGACCAGCAGAAGCAGATACGGCCACACGAAATCGGGCTCGTACGCTTTTGGTTTTGTGAGCCTCGCATGTTGGATCAGGACGCGCACCGCCTCCTGCATTCGTTTCTCGCTGCAGTCCTCGAGAATGTGTTCGCGTCCTTGTCGCGCGAGCCGGCTCCAGAGGATCTCGTCTTGGTAAACACGAACTGCGGCATCGGCGAATTCCTGCGGTGTGTCTGCAATCAACGCGGTTTCGTTGTGCCGCAGCGCCATGCCACCCGCGCCCACGGTGGTGGTCACCAGCGGCACCGCATGTGCCAGCGCGGAGAGGTTCTTTGTCTTGATGCCGGTGCCGAATCGCACCGGCGAAAGCGCGACACGGCATTTCGCGAAAACCTGGCCCAGATCCTCAACGTACCCGACGCGCAAGACTCCCTTTTCCCCGACGCCCAGTTCAGGGGGCAAATTGTTTCCCACCAGTGACAGCTCCGCACCCGGAAGTCGCGCGCGGATGCGTGGCCAGATCTCCGCAAGCATCCAATCACGGGCATCGCGGTTCGCCGGATTGTCAAAATGTGCGAGAAATAGAAAACCGGAATGCTCCGAAAACGTGCCTCCTTGCGGCCCCACGCTCGCAATCATCGGCATACGTCCCGTAACAAGCCCCGGAGCCGCGCGCAGAAATGCGTTTCTGTCGTCTTCTGAAATCGTCAGAACCACATCCGCTCGCCTGTACACCTGGAACTCGCGGCTCGTGAAGTCGTAGGAGCGCTCATAATCCGACCACTGTCCGGTAAGGCCGGCCATTTGTTTTTCGCGCACCCCTTGTTGATCGTCTGTCAATGCGGCGATAAAGGTCTTGCGAGAGCATCGCCGTATTTCTTCCCTGTAGTGCTCCGGAATCGAAGTGCCATTCCAGAACCAATGAAAAAGAATCGCCAGGTCGAATTGGTTTTCACGAAGAAGTTGCTCAAATGTCCATTCGACCGGAAAATCAAATCCTAGGAATCGCATCCTTTCGGCATCCGGTGCGTAAACCGGTATCCCCAGCGCCTCCACTCCCGCGGCATAGCGCTCGCGATTCACGCCGCTGCGCGCAACGTGGACCACTTTGTGCCCCTGCGCGCGCAGCTCGCGCAACATCTGCATCCACTGCACGTCTGCCCCGTGACGATCCGGGTGCGGCAACATTTCGTGTATCACCAGAATGTTCAGCGGACGCTCGGCGGCGTCGCCGTCCTTTTCTATTGGAACCCGTTCGTGCATCTCGACCGCCATGGTTCTGTATTCTCCGGGAGCGAGTTGTAGAACCGCGACGCACACTTGTGCGCGTGAATATCCGCAGGCAATCAGGCAATCGCGCTGCCGATTGGTCAAAAATCCTTACAAGTAGCGAATTTTGCGAAACGTTGTTGTTGCGGGCTTCAAAGCGTGTGAGGAAGATGCACGGTAGTGGGTGGGGAGGGAATTGCGCGAGCGCCATTTCTGTAGCTCCGCGCAAGCATTAGCATTCGCTAATCAACCAGCCGGTGCACGATTTCGCCGCGCATCCGCGCCGTTTCGTTTTGGCACGGACCGCGTCTCGTTCATCACGCAATCCGAATCGCAAATGCCGCAGAAATTACCGCGAGGGCTGCTGCTGCGTCAAACAATGAAGCGTGCCAAATCCCCACACGAGGTCCACGGCATGGATCCCAACCACGGCGCGCCCTGGAAATAATTCACCGAGAATCCCCAGCGCTGCGCGATCGTTCGGGTCGTTAAAGGTTGGGACCAACACCGCCGAATTCGCGATATAAAAATTCGCGTAGCTTGCGGGCAACCGCACGCCTTCGAAATGCAGCGGCGCGGGCATGGGCAGCTCCACCACCTCGATCTTGCTTCCGTCCTCGAGCCGCGTGCTGCGCAAACGTTCCCAGTTGTCCTGGAGCGGCCTGTAATTCGCGTCACGCCGATTTTTCTCGCGCACCAGCACCACCGTGCGCGCGTTCACAAACCGGCAAAGATCGTCCACGTGCCCATGCGTGTCGTCACCCGCGATGCCCTTGCCCAGCCACACAATATTTTGCACGCCGAGGCTTTCGCGTAAAACAGCTTCGCTGTCCGCCCGGCTGAATCCCGGATTGCGCACCTGCCGTTTTTGATCCAGCAAACATTCTTCGGTGGTGAGCACGGTGCCGCGACCATTCACGTCAATGCTTCCGCCCTCCAGCACCACGTCGCGTCCGTCGTAGCGCACCGGCAGAATTGGATACTTCAATCGGCGCGCCACCTGCTCCGGAATCGCATCGTCTTTCTGCCAGTCGGGATACCGCGCCCAAGCGTTGAACCGGAATCGCGCGATAGCCACTTCGCGGCGGGGTTTCGCGCGCTTCACAAAAATCGGTCCGAAATCCCGCGTCCATCCGCGATTGGTCGGGAAACGAAAAAATTGCACACGCTTCAGATCGACGCCGGTTCGCTTCAGAACGCCGCGAACTTGCTTTTCATGCGCCAGCGAATTCACCAGGATTCGTACGATCTCACCCGGCGCAATCTTGCGCACGATTTCGCCGTACACCCATTGAATCGGTTCCAGCTTGTCCGGCCAATCCGTGGGATTGTGCGGCCAGCCGATCCATGTGGTTTCGTGCTTCTCCCATTCGGCAGGCATGGAAAAACCAAGAGCAGCAGGCGTGGTCTGTTTATTCATGAGGTTTGTACTGATCGGCCGTTTCAAGGTTTGTCGTCGAGGAATCGTTGCTCGATGCCGTGGTAAGCGTCAATGCGGCGGTCGCGCAGGAACGGCCAATTGCGGCGCACATCTTCCAGGTGCGCCAGGTCCACCGTGCCATACAAAAGTTCTTCGCGATCGGTGGAAGCCTCCGCAATCACCACTCCCTGCGGGTCGCACAAAAACGATCCGCCCCAGAATTCCAGGCCGTCGCCGCCCGCGGCGGGAATTTCGTGGCCCACGCGATTCACGGCCGCCACGTAAATCCCGTTGGCAATAGCGTGTCCGCGTTGCACCGTCCGCCAGGAGTCGCGTTGTGCCGCTCCATTCGATTCCTTTTCGCTGGGATGCCACCCGATCGCCGTCGGATAAAAAAGAATGCACGCACCGTTCAATGCCGCCAGGCGCGCTCCCTCCGGGTACCACTGATCCCAGCAGATCAGCGTGGCGATTTTCCCCGCTTGTGTCTCAAATGCGCGGAACCCCAAATCCCCCGGCGTGAAATAAAATTTCTCGTAATATGCAGGGTCATCTGGGATATGCATCTTCCGGTAAACTCCCGCGATCTTGCCATCCGCATCAATGATCGCCGCTGTATTGTGATAGACCCCCGCCGCCCGCCGTTCAAACAGAGGCGCCACCACGACGACGCGCGCCTTCTGCGCCACGCGGCCCAGCGCTTCGGTCGTCGGGCCCGGAACAGCTTCGGCCAGATCGAAATTGGCGGTATCTTCCCGCTGACAAAAATATTGCGATTGAAATAATTCCGGCAGGCACACTACCTGCGCGCCGTTGCGCCCCGCCTCATCGATTTTCGCGGTGGCCCGCGCGAGATTCTCCTGCGGATTGCGACTTACGGCCATCTGCACTAGGCCGACTCCAAATTTTGTTTGCGTTGTCACGGTAAGAAAATCTACACGAATATTCGATGCAGAGCCACATGCAAAAGGCGCAAATCCGCGCGCGCTGCGAGTCTCAGGATTGTTGAATCATCACGCCTCGCACAGTTCTCGCCGGCCATTGCGCGTGACGCCCGACGCCCGGGGTTACCGGCCCGCGAAGCCCTTGCCTATCGATAACCCCTTGATGAGTCCAGGGGTTCCCAGCAGGCATCGAATCCGGTACCATTAGAGTCTAAGTAATATGCGCAGAGCAGAGCGGTGCCTGCGCCAGACAAGCTGCAAAAGGATCAGATGGGAGTTCCAGTTTCACAGATGTGGACGACGGCTTCCTACGTCATCGGCCAAAGGCTGAAGGGGCGCAAGCACTACCCGTTCGTCCTGATGTTGGAGCCGCTTCTCCGCTGCAATCTGGCCTGCGCCGGCTGTGGCAAAATCCAATATCCCGCGCATGTTTTGAAGAAGCAGCTGACGCCAGAGGAATGTTTCCGCGCGGTCGAGGAATGCGGCGCGCCCATGGTCAGCATCCCCGGCGGCGAACCTCTGATGCACCCCCAGATCGCCGAAATTGTGGACGGCCTGGTGGCGCGCAAGAAATATATCTACCTCTGCACCAACGCGTTGCTCCTGAAAGAAAAGCTGCACCTCTTCACGCCCAGCAAATATTTGTCCTTTTCCGTTCACATGGATGGCCAGCGCGAGGAACACGATTTCGCCGTCTGCCGCGAAGGCACCTACGACAAAGCCGTCGAAGCGATCCAACTCGCCCTGCAGCGCGGCTTCCGCGTAACCACCAACACCACGCTTTTCGACGGCGCCGATGCGCAAAGTGTTCGCCACTTCTTCGACGATATGATGGATCTGGGCGTCGAGGGCATGATGCTCTCCCCCGGATACACCTACGACAAAGCTCCCGACCAGGAACATTTTCTCAGCCGGAAAAAGACGCGCGAGCTTTTCCGCCAGATTTTGAGCAACCGCAGCGAACGGTGGCGCTTCAACCTCAGCCCGCTGTTCATGGAATTTCTCATGGGCAAGCGCAATTACAAGTGCACGCCTTGGGGCATGCCCACCTACAATATTTTCGGCTGGCAGAAGCCCTGCTACCTGCTGCAAGACGGCTACGCCGACACCTTCGAGGAATTGGTCCGCGAAACCGATTGGGACCGTTACGGCACCGAAAGCGGCAATCCCAAGTGCGCGAACTGCATGGTCCACAGCGGCTATGAAGCCAGCGCGGTGGACGATATGTTCGGCTCGCTCGGCGGATTCCTCAGCACGGTGCGCGCGACGATTTTCAACAAGTACAAAGACCCCGATGCCATGGGCGGCGCCCCGAAGAACTCCGGAAATAATTCCGGCCAGCTCGTGCAGATCGCCGTTTCGCCGAAGGCATAGCTGTCCTCAATCACCATGTCAGATCCTCAAACATCTACATCGCCTGAATCGGGCGGAGAAGAACGTCTCGGCATCGTGCACGAAAATCTGGAAGGATGGGTTCCCGCGCTTGCGTCGGTCTCTGAAATTCACGAGGCGCTCGAAAAGGCCTTCGACTATCGCGGCGATCTCACCATCACCCTGAAAAACGGCCAGAAAGTAGAAGGCTACATCTTCGATCGCAAAATCAAAGGCCCTGCGCTCTCCGACTGCTTCATCCGCGTGATGCCCAAGGACCAGCCGGGAAAACTCTCCGTCCCCTATAGCGATATCGCCGCCCTGGCGTTCACCGGGCGCGACACGGCTGCCGGGAAAAGTTTCGCCGCGTGGGTGAAGAAGTACAACGAGAAGAAAGCCGCCGGAGAGAAGAACATCGGTATTGACGCGGAACCGCTCGACTAGCCGCCACAATCATTGCGTGGCGCTCTTTTTTGCCCGCGCAGCCCTCTGTGCCTGATATTCCTGCCACGTAAGATAAACGATCACCGCGTCAAAAACCGTCAGCCAGATCAGCGCCCAGGAATGTGTGTGCGTGAAGCGATGCACCTGGTAGACCATGAACGCAGTGAAAACCGCAATCGTCAGCGGGTACGCCCAGATCTTATTGAGCATGAGGCAAATCACCAGCACCAGCTTAACCACTCCGTGCGCCAACAAATACATGGACGCGAACTCGGCGCCGTTATCTGCGAACCGATGCGAAGCATTCAGCACTTGCACGGCAAACGGGTGATGCGGCGCGTCTGCCAGCAGGTTCTCGCCCAGCCTGCGCACAATCTCGTTCATCTGCGATGGTTTTACGAACCACAACAGCAGGCCGCTGGCAATTTCGAACAACGCGCCCACGCCCTTCAGCGATATGCCTACCTCAAATGACTGGTGGAGGATCGATTTGCGCTGCATGGTTTGTTGGTTGCTATGAAGAATGGCGCTCCAGCATCGCCAGCTGCTCGGCAAAATGTTCGCGCCAATCGAGCGGCAACGCTTCCAGCTGCGTCACTCGCTGTAACAAAGCACGATCTGTCCCGTTGTTGAAGAGCTGGTTGATGTCGCGCACTGCAATGCCGTTCGCGTCCTCCTGAACTCGCTCGATCGCGTCGCCTGCTGCCACCAGCCCTTCCTCGATCACTGAAAAATAAAATCCGGAGCGCCCGCTCTGTAGAAAACGCTTCAAAATATCATCCCGCTGAAATTTCGCAGCCAGTTTGAAACATGGCACGCGCGGCTGCGTCACTTGCACGGTAGCCTGTCCGATCCGCAGGACGTCGCCAATGTGCGTATCCGTCTCCTTCAATCCTTCGGTCGTTAGATTCTCGCCGAACTGCCCCCAGGGCAAATCGACCTCCGGCAATTCCTTCTTCCAGAACTCATAGTGCTCCGAAGGATACGCATAAACGGCCTTGTACGGACCACCATGCACAGTCAAATCCGCCTGCCGATCGCCATCCAGATCAAGCTGCCGCATTATCACGGGACGATCAACGGGCTTCTTAAAAATGCCGGTATTAAACGTCTGGCCCTTCCATGCCACCAACCGCGGCAGGGCGACATTTACCGATAACACTTTCATTTGTTCGCTCCGCATGTTTTCCAACGCAGCAGCAAGCTCGACGCTGCGTACTCGTTCCCTATGGGGCACACAGGTTACAGTGTATCAGTCACGCTTAGAAACTCATTCTGTACACGCGCTTTTTGTATGCCCGTCGGCCTGCGCCCGCTTCGTGCTGGCAATAGAAAGCCACGAGCCGCCGCACGCACTGTCACAGATTCCCCTTCTTCTTTGGATATAATCTCCTTGTCTACTCCCGTTTTGAGGAGCAGCCATCATGGCCAAGAAGCGCTTCAAAGATCTCAGCGAGAAAGAAATCCTCGCGCTCGCTATCCAGCTCGAAGAAGAGGACGCCCGCGTATACAGCGACTTCGCCGACGGTCTGCGCGACACCTACGCCTCCACCGCGAAAATGTTCGAGGACATGCAGGCCGAAGAGTCCCGGCATCGCCAGAGCCTGATTGACCTCTATCAACAGCGCTTCGGCAATCACATTCCGCTGATTCGCCGCCAGGACGTAAAAGGTTTCGTCGAGCGCCGCCCAGAATGGCTCGTCCGCCCGCTCGGTATCGACAAGGTGCGGAAGCAAGCCGAGATCATGGAACTGGAAACAGAACGCTTTTACGAGCGCGCTCTCCAACAAGTTTCCGATGCATCCACTCGCAAACTGCTCGGCGACCTGGCGGAAATCGAACGCCAGCATTACGTTGCCGCCGAATCCATCGAAGAAAAACAAGCCGCATCGGGTGCGCGCAAGGAAGAAGACACTTCGCAGAAGCGCCTTTTCATGTTGCAGATCGTGCAACCCGGCCTCGCGGGCCTGATGGATGGTTCCGTCTCAACTCTGGCCCCCATTTTTGCTGCGGCGCTCGCTACGCACAAAACCCGAGAAGCTTTTCTGGTCGGCCTCGCCGCCTCGCTCGGCGCCGGAATCTCCATGGCGTTTGCCGAGGCGCTTTCCGACGACGGCTCCCTCACCGGCCGCGGCAAACCGTTGCTGCGAGGAGTTGTCACAGGTTCCATGACCACCCTAGGTGGTTTAGGCCACACCCTGCCCTTTCTCATCCCAGATTTTCACATTGCCTTTACCGCCGCGGTTGCTGTGGTAATCGTCGAGCTGGGCATCATCAGCTTTGTGCGTCATCGTTATATGGATATGCCAATTGTTTCCTCGGCGGTGCAGGTGATCGTTGGAGGCGGCCTGGTCTTCGCCGTTGGAATTCTGATCGGCAGTTCGTGAGCGGCGTCGGTCCGCTTTCCATCTCTTGCAGCCAACCCGGATTTCCTAAATGAACACTATGCGTATTTCTTTTTCTTGCACCTGCGTGATTCACTGTATCTTTGAGTTAGTTTCCTTCTCCCTTGGGGCGTGCCGGCCATGAAAAGGCTCAGTTTTCTGGTATCGCTGATTACCAATGACAATGATTACCAACTCGAACAAGCGCGCGCTGCGGAAGCGGCAGCTCAGCGCCTCGGTATCGACGTAGACATCGTCTTTGCCGGCAACGACTCCATCAATCAAAGTCAGCAATTATTGAACGTTATTCAAGGTGATAACGCGAAGCATCCCGACGCCATCATCTTCGAGCCCGTTAGCGGCACCGCTCTGCCTCACGTGGGCCGCGCCGCCGCAGCCGCGCAGATCGCCTGGGTCGTGCTCAACCGCCAGGCTGAATATCTCTCCGAACTTCGCCGCACCAGCCGCGCGCCCGTATTTTGCGTGAGCTCCGATCATTTGGAAGTCGGCCGCATACAGGGCCGTCAACTCGCGGCTCTGGTTCCACAAGGTGGCGCCGCGTTATTTATTCAAGGTCCCTCGGACACGGCCGCCGCCGTGCAACGCAGAATCGGCATGCAGGAAACGATGCCGCGCAACATCAAGCTCATCGCGATGAAAGGCCAGTGGACTCAGGAAAGCGCCTTCAACGCCGTGTGTTCCTGGCTGCGCTTGTCCACTTCCGATAAATTGCCAATTGATGCGGTGGTCGCGCAGAACGACGCGATGGCCCTCGGCGCAAGAAAAGCGCTCATGGAACAATCGCACGCAGCTGTGCGCGATAAAGTTTTGAGCCTGCCATTTATGGGTTGCGATGGACTCGCCAACTCCGGGAAGAAGCAGGTCGGCAGCGGAGCACTCGCCGCAACCGTGGTGATTCCGCCCAACACAATTCTCGCGGTTGAAATGACGTTCAAAGCGTTGCAGGAAGGCGGCGCGCGTCCCGCTGAACTCGCCTTGACCCAGCCCGTATCTTTCCCCCAACTCAGTGAACTTTCCGCGAAGCGTCTTGAAAATAAAGGCGCGCTAACTACGTAAGCAAACTGCGACCAATACGGACTCGCTGCCCCAATAAGTACGCATCGCACCAGTACGTGAGCAGACTAAGAAATCCACAGGCAACGAATTATTCACAGCAGATTAACGCTTGACACTTTTAATGCTGTTCGGTAGTATCGGGGTTCGTCTGTAGTCCTTCCAGCTGGCCTGGATTGACCTGCTCTTTGACAATCGGATGATACATGCCAGAACCCGTTTGGTTACGGTTCGTGCGCCGGGTGTACCGGTGTACGTACCACATTTGAGATAACCGAGCGATTTAAACAGTTCGTTCCCATCCGTGGCATTTCGATGCGAATCGACAATGCACACGAGTGGAAACACCAGATTTCAAACGAGAGTTTGATCCTGGCTCAGAGCGAACGCTGGCGGCGTGCTTAACACATGCAAGTCGAACGCGCAGCATTCTGTAGCAATACAGGGTGTGGGCGCGTGGCGAACGGGTGCGTAACACGTGGATAACCTTCCTTCAGGTGGGGAATAACCCAGTGAAAATTGGGCTAATACCGCATAACATGACGATGCCACATGGTGTTGTCTTCAAAGCCGCAAGGCGCCAGAAGAGGGATCCGCGGCCGATTAGCTTGTTGGCGAGGTAATGGCTCACCAAGGCTTTGATCGGTAGCCGGACTGAGAGGTTGGCCGGCCACACTGGAACTGAGACACGGTCCAGACTCCTACGGGAGGCAGCAGTGGGGAATCTTGCACAATGGACGAAAGTCTGATGCAGCAACGCCGCGTGGGGGATGAAGCTTTTCGGAGTGTAAACCCCTTTCGACCCGGAAGAATGCCCGCAAGGGTTTGACGGTACGGGTATAAGAAGCCCCGGCTAACTACGTGCCAGCAGCCGCGGTAATACGTAGGGGGCCAGCGTTGCTCGGAATTACTGGGCGTAAAGGGTCCGTAGGCGGTGTGGCAAGTCGGGAGTGAAATCTCTGGGCTTAACCCAGAGGCTGCTTCCGAAACTGCCATGCTAGAGTGTGAGAGAGGCGAGTGGAATTACGGGTGTAGCGGTGAAATGCGTAGATATCCGTAGGAACATCCGAGGCGAAGGCGGCTCGCTGGATCACAACTGACGCTGAGGGACGAAAGCTAGGGGAGCAAACAGGATTAGATACCCTGGTAGTCCTAGCCCTAAACCATCAGGACTTGGGGTGTGCCCTGTACGGGGCACGTCCCGTAGCTAACGCGTTAAGTCCTGCGCCTGGGGAGTACGGTCGCAAGGCTGAAACTCAAAGGAATTGACGGGGGCCCGCACAAGCGGTGGAACATGTGGTTCAATTCGACGCAACGCGAAGAACCTTACCTGGGCTTGAACCGCACAGGACCATCTTTGGAAACAGAGACTTCCCGCAAGGGACCTGTGTAGAGGTGCTGCATGGCTGTCGTCAGCTCGTGCCGTGAGGTGTTGGGTTAAGTCCCGCAACGAGCGCAACCCTTACTCATAGTTGCTACCCGCAAGGGAGAACTCTATGAGGACTGCTCCGGATAACGGAGAGGAAGGTGGGGATGAGGTCAAGTCAGCATGGCCTTTATGTCCAGGGCTACACACGTGTTACAATGCGCGCTACAGAGCGTTGCAAACCCGCGAGGGGGAGCTAATCGCACAAAAGCGCGCTCAGTTCGGATTGCAGTCTGCAACTCGACTGCATGAAGCCGGAATCGCTAGTAATGGCGCATCAGAACGGCGCCGTGAATACGTTCCCGGGCCTTGTACACACCGCCCGTCACATCACGAAAGTGGGCTGTACTAGAAATCGCCGAGCCAACCGCAAGGAGGCAGGCGCTCAAGGTATGACTCATGATTGGGGTGAAGTCGTAACAAGGTAGCCGTAGGAGAACCTGCGGCTGGATCACCTCCTTTCTAAAAGAAAAGGGAGTACGACCTGCTTCGGTAGCAGGTACGGCTCTCCACCGGTTCCTTAGTGAACCGGGTTCGGCTCTCAAAGCCCGACGGGTTCTGACAAGTACCATCCGATTCAGTCAAACGAGTTTGCTGCAGACAAACGCAAGCCCCGGTTCGATGTAAATCGAGCCGGGGCTTTTTGTTTTTTTCAGGCGGACTTCTTGCGTGCCGTGCGTGGGATCAGTCTCAGGCCGTAACGTTCAAGGTGCTGCCGTTAGTTTGCGAAGAAGTAGAAGAAGCAGGCGACCCGGACGTCGAACCTGAGCTGCCGCCCGCGGTGAATTGCTGCAAATCCTGCTGAAGTGTCGCAAACGCAGTCTGCGCGCTCGAAAGATTTCCTGATTGTAGCGCCGACGAAAGCGAACTGAGTGCCTGCGAAACCTAGCTGCCTTTTTGTCCGCCACCACCGCCATGATGATGATGATGGTGGACCTAGCTGGATCCTTGCTGCTGCTGAGAATCCTGTTGAATCGTTGCGAAATCCTGCTGCGCAGCCGTGATGTTCCCGTTCTACAGGTCCGTCGAAAGAGCAGCGAACGCCTGTGCGATCGGGTTCGAATTGGTCGCGGTAGCCGCGGCGGTGGTCGTGGCCGCGGCCGTCGTCGTTGCAGCGGCCGTGCCAGATTGCGCAGGCGCGAAGTTTTGCGACAGCGTCGCGTAATCCTGCTGCGCTTGAGCTAGGTTCCCGGTCTGCAGATCCTGCCCGAGTTGCTGAAACTCACTCTGTATCTGCTGAAAATTCCCCTGGCCGCTCTGTGTACTTTGTGTGTCCTGCGCGGCGCTCAACAATGAACCCAGCGCTGTGCCCGCGATGCCTGATATTGACATGCTTCACCTCAGATAACGATTATGTGACGCGACCTGTATGCGCCGTATCGATAAGAAACGGGGCGCGGACTGTCGCCTGCAGGCGACAGGTAAGCCCGTGTACGTGACACGAGCATAGTTATATGGCAGACTCATAACATGCTAACCGGAGCAGCAGACAGCAGATACAGTAAGAACGCGGGAGCAGTATTCAGCCTCCAGTATCACATCGTCTGGTGTCCGAAATACAGACGCAAGGTTCTTGTCGGTGATGTTGAGGCAAGGCTCAAGAACGTGTTGCTCGCGACCGCGGCACAATACGGCGTGCTCATCGAAGTGATGGAAGTGATGCCAGATCATGTGCATCTCTTCGTGTCATCAGATCCAACGCGGTGTGTAGCTGAGATAGTGAATAGGCTCAAAGGTGCGTCGTCTCGGATTCTCAGAGAAGAGTTTCCGCACTTGAAATCAAGGTTGCCTACGTTGTGGTCGCGCTCATATTACGCGGGCACAGTCGGCCACGTGTCAGAATCAACGGTGAAGAAGTACCTCGAGAATCAAAAAGGACGCTGATGCGAAAGACGTTCAAATATCGACTGTATCCCACACCAAACCAACAAGAGTTGCTGAGGATGCAGTTATCCGAAGCGTGTCGGTTGTATAACGCCGCGCTACAGGAACGTCGAGAGGCGTATCGCACGCATGGGAAATCTCTCAACTACTACACGCAGGCGAACCAATTGAAAGAGATTCGAGACGCGGGTGACCTATCACTTCCGAACTATCACTGTGCCCAAGACGTTCTAAAGCGTCTAGACAAAGCATTTCAGGCTTTCTTTCGACGAATAAAACACGGCGAGAAGCCGGGGTTCCCGAGATTCAAGTCGTCGCGACGGTATGACAGCATCACATTCCCGAGTCACGGTGACGGCAATAAGCTACTCAAACCAGAGCAGCGAAAAACAGGTCTTCGTGTCCAGGGTGTCGGCGCGATCAAGATTCTATTGCACCGCCCCATCACCGGTGAGATCAAGACCGTCTCCGTGAAGCGTGAAGGCAAAGAGTGGTACGCCTGCTGCTCCGTGGAGTGCGCAAAGAAACCCCTCCCGGCGCTGGACAACACCGTTGGAATAGATGTTGGCTTGGAATCCATTCGCGGTTCTGTCCAACGGAGATTCCATCCCGAATCCGCGCTGGTATCAGCAAGCGCAAAAGCGTCTTCGCAGAGCCCAGCGCCAAGTCGCGCGAAGAGTCAACAAGCGTTCGCACAGAAGGCGTAAAGCAATCCTAGCACTCCGAAGTATTCACAGTCGGATACAGCGGTTGCGCAACGAATTTCAACACAAACAATCTTTCAAGTTGATTCAAGACTTCGGAACCATCGTCATCGAAGACCTGAATGTGAAAGGGCTCGCTGGCGGAATCTTGTCAAAGTCTGTGCATGATGTCGGATGGGCTTCCTTCTTCTCCAAGATAGCGTACAAGGCTGAGAGCGCCGGTCGCACTCTGATTAAGGTCAACCCATCAAGCACGAGTCAAACCTGTCTGTGCGGTGCAACGGTCCGCAAACTTCTCTCAGACCGAGAGCATGTTTGCATCGAATGCGGATTGGTAGCTCCACGAGACTTCGTATCGGCTCAAGTAATTTTGCAAAGGGCTAGGATAAGCCCTTCAAGACAGAACGTAGAGGCTGTTAGCTCATGCGTGTCTTGAGAAGCCGCCGGTCTTCAGCCGGCGAAGAAGTCACACAGATCCGCTGCCGCCGAAGGTGACGAGGATGGGTCTCAAGACAATTCACCCGTGCAGCGCGCCCAACTATCTCATCGGCATCCCGCCGCGAGACTTGAACTCGATCCTCGGTGCTGGCTCCTGTTAGACACACATGTGCACGGCGTCCGCCAGAGAAGGCCCTGTCGAAGCATTCATTCGGGCGCTGAGAATGGACGGGCTAGAGCGAGGCGTTTTTTGAGGAACCCTGCCACCGACAGACAACTAGGAAGCTGCGACCACCCGCGGCAAATCCACGCGGCAAGTTATTCCGTCCGGGCAAGTGCAACGCGGTCCCAAGATGATCATTGATTCGCGCCGAGGCGGGAAACGGCTTACGCGCTGGCTTGCAAAGGAAGGCCCGGCGTTTGCAATCTACTCGATGACTACCGAATACTTTGCTGTCTTAACCGGCTTCGCATCCTTTTCAAAGGGACGCGCGTATTCAAAGTTGAGCTGCACGGTGCCTTGGGCTACCGATTCAAACGTCCATACTTCTTCACCGGGCGCGCCCAGAGCGCCGGAATCGGCCGCGTGATAGTCGTTGCTGATTTGCTTCAACATCGCAGGGTCAAGCGGCGTAGCCAATCGCCAGGCGTAGCCAGTGGTGCGGTTGGCGGCGAGCGTGATGGAAAACTGCTTCCCCGCCAGCACGCGTATCTCCTCCACTCCGCCGGCGACGTCAAATCCACCTGAACTCGGTGCAATCTCGGCCGCCCGTGGAGCGGCAGCTGCTGCAACGCTTGAGACTCGCGCGCTCTGGAAATTTCCTTGCGTGTCGAAATTAAATGCCAGCGTAGCAGTCCCTATTTCGGCGCAAGCGTGGCAGCCGTCGCGCAACATGTACTGCACCAAAAATGATTGCGTTCCCCAACCGGTGGATGTCGTCGTCGGCAACTTGCTATCGAAGCGGTCGCCCGGCCATACGCTGATGTGCGGATATTGCTCGGCGAGCGCCGCGTAACCAGCGTTCTTCCTCATCTCCGCATCATTCGTAAAGCGATCGTCGTCCACGTCAATCGGCGATGGATTTCCGTTTACCAGCAGCACGCCTTCCAGCTCGTTGGCGCGAAACGCATACTCGATGTAAGCAACGTCCACTTTCTCCAATCGCCGAAACGCTCGCAGGTAAACGACTCCCAGCGACGCCGCGAAGCTTTCCGCGAATGCCAGCGCCTCGGGCGAGGCGCCCGCCGATTTCATTTCGTTCAAGAAACATCGCTCAATGTGTGTGGGATCCGCTTCGCCGCATTTCTGGCGAATCGCTGCAAGCGTGTCGACAGGTGGGTTCCAGACCGCCGCGGCGCTCACGCGCGTCACAGGATGCGACGCCGGCTTCGCGGGCTCCTGCGCCACCGCCAAAGAACACGCAGCGCACACGATCGCAAGAAGAAACCGGATCCGTGTCATGTGACCCTCGCGCAGAAAGAACTGCTGCTTGGGCTCACCTTACGCGACAATCGCCCAAAAAGTGAAGAAGGATTTTCCGTCACGTCACGCCGCGCGACGTCACGCCCTCTCGCCACTTACGGCGTCGCGCTAAAAAAAACGGGGCGGGTTTGCAGCCCGCCCCATGCGATATCCGCCCGCGAAAATCTCGCTACGACGCCCTCTACTGAGCAGGTCCCGGGACCCATACCTGGTCCGCGCTCGAAATATCAATGTCGCGCAGCTCAGTCTTGATGCGGTACGAGCGCAGCTCGCCTTTCCCTTTCGTTGGCCGCTTGGTATTCCAGCTGAGGAAATACTGGTTCTTCAGGATAGTGTCCAATTGTTCCAGGAACGGCGCAAATGCAATCGGCGTCTGTAGCCCCTGGAAGAAGGAATAACCGCCAGTCTTGTCCGTGATCTGCGCCAGGTTGCTCTGTCCGTAATTCACGCGGAACATGTTATGGCCTGCGCGCCCAACTCCGGAGCAGTACAGCGTGTGAAGAATCACTCCGGCCTTTTCCGCCGCCACGTACGTGCTCTGGATGTCCGGGCTGAATGGATCGCCGCGGAAGCGATCGATGCCATCAGCAATCAGCAGAATTTCGCGGCGCACGCCCGGGGTCTGCGGCCAACTCTTGATCAGGCTCATGGTCGAAAGATAAATGCTGGAATAAGCGCCGAAATTTCCCAGCGGCAGCCGTAGAGTCTTGGCCACGGCTTCGTGGTTGTTGCTGAACTGCGATGCAGGCTGCACCCCGCCGTTGCTTGCATAAAACAATCCGACGCCCGTGGTCTTGGGTTGAGCCACAATGAACGACTTAATATCGCTGAGCTGATTGCCCAAGTCGGTCGAGCTCGCCTCGTCAATCACAATCGCCAGTTGCAGCACGGCCTTCTCGCCTTGTGCCGGCGTCCAGCCCGTCACCTCTCTCTTTTCCTTGCCTTCATAGACGCTGATGTCGTCTTTGCTGATCGCCGGCGGCGCCGTAAATTTCGGGCCCAGAACAGTGACGACCGTTGTTACAGACGCGGTTGCGGGAGCTTGAGCCTGCGGCGCTCCTGCCACTGCCAAAAATGCAGCGACCACCAGAACATATGCCACGATGTAAACCGATTTGCGCATTACGATCTCCTAGCTGGAGGGGTGTCCGCCCTGCTTCGCACTTGCGTGGGATCAACAGGACCGCAGAAGTTCCGCCAGATGGCGCAACTCTATTGAGCCTGCCAGAATCTGTCAAGGCCTGGCAGAATTGTCCCTCAAAGGTGCGGTGCTCAGTAAACGAGGCTAAGATGCTTGCGGCGCTCGAGCCATTCTTCGTTGTTGAAGATTTGCGGCGTCAGTTCAATCAGCCGGGGCAACATATTGAACACCGCCACCGGACCCCACTCCGCGCCCTTGCGCGTGCGAAATCCCTTGCGGTTCAGTTCCTCGGCTACCTTCACGAGCGAAATATCCTGAATAATCAGTTCCATCATTGACAGCAGGAATTGCATTTCGGCGGGATTCTGCTCCAGGTGCTCGCAATCCCCGGCGACGCGCAGCCCAAAGGGTGCGTCTTCCAGACTCGGCGCCGGTTCAGCCGGCGGCGGAGCAACCGCAGGAGCTGCGGCGGCACGTTCCCACTCCACCGCGACCAGTTTCCACCCGGCCTGCTCGCGCTGCTTCACGTACGTCGCGTCCAGCGGTCCCTGCAACGATTCTCGAATGCGTTCGCCGTCGGCCATGCTGCCTCCTGAGCTATGCGATTTCGGATCTCAGCACTTGGGTTTACTCCCGTCACCTTGTCGCCACACAGACACCCTCCCCGGGAAATGTTATTCACGATTCTGCAATTCTTGGGCCTACGTCACACCGAAGGAAATTCATGCGATGCAATAAGTTAGGTGGCAGCATGCCGCTAGCCCGTCCCCGGAGCTGCCCGCTTCTGGGACCGTTATGTCGCTGAAGCGAACAAGCTCCGAGCGCTCACCGGTTTCGCCGAGCCGCCAAAACCTCGCCATAACTGCACCGGTCTGTCGTATTATATGTCCGCCCAGTTCACCTGCAGTTCCCAGGTACATCCCAATCCCAATCTTGGTGGGGGAAATCATGAAGTGTAGGCAATTTCTAGCAATTTTCGTCGGCGCTCTAGCGATCGCGTCCGCAGCCAGCGCCGATACCGTCGTACTGAAAAACGGAGACCATCTCACCGGAACTGTCGAAGTCTCCGACGGCAAAGACGTCACCCTGAAAACCGACTTCGCCGGTGAAATCAAAATCCAGTGGTCCGCCGTACTGGAACTCAAGACCGACAAACCGATTTACGTCGTGACCCCAGACAAGAAAACCGTCAGTGGCACGGTCTCGACCGACGGCTCAAATCTCGTCGTCCACACCGCGAATAACGGAACCGTACAAGTCCCGCTGACGCAAGTATCGGTCGTCCGCTCCGCCGACTTCGAAACCGCGTACGAGAAGAGCCTGCACCCCGGCCTGCTCGAAGCATGGAAAGGCGGCGTGAACCTCGGCTTCGCGATCGCCCGCGGCAATAGCGAAACCACCAACCTGACCACCGGATTCGCCGCCGACCGCAAAACTTTGAACGACGAGATCACGCTCTACGAATCTTCGCTGTACACCAGCAACGACCTTCCCGCCGGCGGCGTGATCGCCAGTTCCGTTCTGGGCGGCGCCAAGTACGACCGCAACTTCACCAAGCGCATGTTCGTGTTCGTCAGTGCCGATTACGCCCACGACGCGCTGCAAGACCTAAACCTGCGCCAAATCTACAGCGGCGGTTTGGGTGTGCACATCATCAACAATCCCAACACCACCTTCGATTTTCTTGCGGGCGCGAACTACACCCGTGAAAACTACGGCAATGGCGTCGGCATCGCTGTGGACCGCAACTTGGCCGGCATCACGCTCGGCGAGAACTTCATGCACAAGTTTGGCAAGTCCACCACGTTCACCGAGGTCTTCTATTTCTATCCCGACCTCAGCGATACGGGCGAATACAGGTTCTCGCTCGACGCAGCTGCCGTCACCAAAATCAACAAATGGCTCGGTTGGCAGTCGTCGCTCACCGACCGCTACGTCACCAATCCGCCGATCGCCGGCACAAAGTCGAACGACGTGATCTTCTCCACCGGCATCAATGTCAGCTTCACGCACTGATCGCGCAAAACATTCGATGTCTCGCGAAGAAGCCCGACCAATGGCGCGGGCCACCTAAACCAAAAGAGCCGCTCCGGAACCAATCCGGAGCAGCTCTCTATTTTTCAGATCCTTGATTCCAAGCTCATTTCCGCAGCCCGAAAAATCTGAGGCCAATCCCAATCTATTCTTCCAGTATTGCTCGGTAAACCCCGCCGCCCAGCGCCCCTCCAATCAATGGCGCCAGCCAGAACAGCCACAGCTGCTTCACCGCCCAGCCGCCGACGAAGAGAGCCGGTCCCGTGCTTCGTGCCGGATTCACCGAAAGATTCGTCACCGGAATTCCCACCAGGTGGATTCCCGTCAAACACAAACCAATCGCCAGCGCCGCGAATCCCTGTGGCGCCCTGCGATCCGTCGATCCCATCACCACCAGCAAAAAAACAAACGTCAGCACAATCTCCGCAACCAGGCAAGCGATCAGCGAGTAGCCGCCCGGCGAATGCTCTCCGTATCCATTGCAAGCAAATCCGCCTGAAAGCGAAAACCCCTCTTTCCCGGACGCGATCACGTAAAGCACTCCAGCCGCGGCAATCGCTCCCACCACTTGCGCCACAATGTAGGGGATCAAATCCGAAGCCGGAAAGCGTTTGCCCACAACCAAGCCCAGCGAAATTGCTGGATTCAGGTGGCCACCTGAAATATGACCGAGCGCAAAAACCATCACCACCACCGTCAGGCCGAAAGCCAGCGCCACTCCCAGAAATCCGATACCCAGTCCCGGATACGCCGCCGAAATCACCGCGCTCCCGCACCCGCCGAAAACCAGCCAAAATGTTCCGAAGAATTCTGCCGCCGCTCGTTTTCCCAATGTCATTGCGCACCTCCTCGAACCGCAAATCTTGCCTGCCTTGTAGCACAGGTTTACCCGAGGAGCAATGCAACCACTTCTAAACAGGAGCGAGGCCGGCAGTTCTCAGCTGCCTCCGGCCTTCGGCAGATTCCAGTGTTGCCGCACGCTGACAATGCGCAGCAAAAAACAAAACGTCCCGCCTACCACCGCCGCGAGCGTCGGGGAAAGCCGCAGTTTTCTGCAGATGATCAGCAATGCGGACCCGGCCAACGCTGCCGTCGCATACACTTCCGCGCGCAGGACCAATGGCACCCGCGCCAGCAAAATGTCGCGCAACGTTCCTCCGCCCACTGCCGTCATTCCGCCCAGCAAAATTGCGATGAACGGATGTACGTTGAAATCCAGTGCCTTTTCCGTGCCCGCCACTGCAAACAGCGCAAGTGCGGCCGCGTCCAGCACCACCATCGCTGGCCCTGGAATCGCCAGTACGTAACGATGCAGAAAAAACACAATCGTGCCGCCGGTAAATGCCATCGCCGAATAACGCCAGTCGCGCAGCGAAGCGGGCGGCGTCGCGCCAATCAACAAATCGCGAATGATTCCGCCGGCCAGCGCCGTCGCAAACGCCAGCACCATCACACCCAGCAGGTCCAGGTTGCCGGCGATCGCCGCCGTCGCGCCCTCAATGCCAAACAGCAGCGTCCCGGCCATATCCACCGCGAAAAGCAGCCTGTTGTTGTCTCTACTCATCACTCCCGCGCCCGCTTGCACATCCTGAAAATTCCTGGCCAAACTATCACGAATCCCGCGCTCTCGCAGCCTCCCGTCCGACTCCGGCCGGCAGACCTGCCATCCTGGATCACTGGCGCGCACCCGTTGGCTCCCCAATTCGGTGCCCCCGCCCGGCCTCGGCTCCGGCCGGGTCGCCTTCGTCGGGTTATCAGTTGCGAAGCATCATTTGCGGGCGCGCGTTGGCCGCAGGTGGGGGGCTATGCTATAAGTACGAGTCCGCTTATTCTGAGGAAATTGTGCCGTTTATAAATTTTCCCGCTCGCGAAATTAACTGCAAGCTTGTTTACTACGGTCCTGGCCTTGGGGGGAAGACCGCCAACTTGCAGTGGATCTACGAGCACACCGGAGCGAATCAAAAGGGAAAGATGGTTTCGCTCGCCACCGAAACCGATCGCACTCTTTTCTTCGATTTTCTTCCGCTCGATCTGGGCACCGTGCGCGGCTTTCGCACGCGCTTTCACTTGTACACCGTTCCTGGGCAGGTTTTCTACGAAGCCAGCCGCCGCCTGATCTTGAAAGGCGCAGATGGAGTAGTGTTCGTCGCGGATTCGCAGGAAGAGCGCCTCGACGCGAATCTCGAAACGCTCGACAACCTGCGCGAACATCTGAAGGATCATAATCTGGATTTCACGACGATCCCCTACGTCCTGCAACTCAACAAGCGCGACCTGCCGAATATTCTCCCCGTCGCCGATTTGCAAAAACATCTGCTCGTAAAAAACGAGCCCACCCTCGAAGCCGTAGCCGTTACAGGCCAAGGTGTCTTCGACACCCTCAAAGAAGTAGCCAAACTAGTCCTCGCCGAACTGAAGAAAAACGCGTAACAAACTTAGTATAGGTGGAACGTAACCTCTATCGTTTGGACCACTGCCGCTGGTTTGCCGTCCGGGCCTGCTGCAGGTTCGAATTTCCAGTCTTTGATTGCGTCGATCGCTCGCTGATCCAACCCGCAGGGAAGGGCGCGCTGTACCGATATTCTCTGCGCTTTCCCATCCGCACCGATCACCGCAGAAAGCGCCACCGTTCCCGAGGCTTTGGCTTTCACGGCCTCATCAGTATATCGAGCTTGCGGACAGTAGATGCAAGCGGGATAAGAGTACCCGCCTGCTCCAGACTTGGCTGCGGGGATTGTCGTCTTCGAACTTTCGTCCCGCACCCACACCGTCTTGTCCTCTCCAAAAATAGCCTCGGTACCAACCGCAGGTTTAGATTTCAGCGTTTCCATTGCAGGGGTCAGGGGCGTGATGATTTTCTTGTCAGAAATTCCATGGTCTTCGGCGAGAGATTCGACACCTATATCAAGAATCATATTCTCGGGAGTGTACTCAATCCACCCGGCGATGATTAGCTTCACACCCAATTCTGGCGCATAGCAAGCGACTACTGAGCGGCTCGAAAGCGCTCCGATCGGCAGTTTGTGATTCGAGATCGCAGCCTCGACGTCACAGTGGTCTAAGACTGTGAAATTGCGCGCGTGGCTTCGCAACGACTGAGCGAAATTCTGCGCCAGAACCACGGCAAGCTGACTATCCGGATCGTGCATCTCCGTAAAATCAGTAACAAGAACAGTGGTGTGCGCCGAGCCCGCCGCAGCCTTATCAATTGCTCCAGCGACCTCAGAAGCAACGGAGTTGAAGTCGTAGAGATCCTGAGCACACGCGCTGCGAGCCATCACGCACACACAAATGCACGCGGACATTCCAAGCAAGGGAAGCCGTCTCAACAAATGAGCAGCGAAATGTTCGGACGAGTTCATTGGCCCTCTAGTACAGGTGAAAGGTTACTTCGATTGTCTGACGGACGGGTGCGGGAGTTCCGTGCGGACCTAGTGCGGGCTTGAACTTCCAGGATGAAACGGCTTCAACAGCCTTGGCGGTCAGACCATATGGCAGCGCCTTAAGCACCACAATGTTGCTCGCCCGCCCATCCGCGCCTACGATCACGGAAAGCAACACCGTGCCCTGATAGCGATGGTCCACAGCGCGCTGATCGTACGGAGCTGCAGGGCAGTTCGCACACGCCGGATAGCTGTACCCGGCCTGTCCCGACGCCGGCACGCTCGAGTCAATCTTGGGATCCGGATATTCCACGACTTTGTTCATCAGATCCCGCATCTCTGCGGAGATCGTCGAAGTCGTCTTCAGACTGCCAACTCCCTTCCCAGAATCTGTTCGGTGGCATTCCACCGAAATTCCTAGAACGTCTCCCTGCATCGTAATTTTTCCGGTAATCACAGCCTGTATGTTCGACTCGCGCGCAACCCACAACGCGATGAGAGCGTCGCTGAAACTTGATTGGGGCACGTTGTTTTTCGCGAGCGCCTCGCCGATTTGTCCGCGCGCAGCAACAGAAAACTTGTCGCTCGATTTGCTCAGAGCCATGCTGAATTTGTCGGCGAATGCCTGACCCAAAGCGGTATATTTTTCGTCAGGTCCCGAAAAATCCAGAACAGTCACAGATTTCCGTTTGGACTTTACGATGGCCTCGGCCATGCGATCGGCCAGAGGATCCATTGCCGGGAGTTGAGCGCGAGCGGTGGAGATTGCGGCGACGATCAAAAAAGAAACTACAAGCAAGCGCGAAAGTTTCATCCCCAGTTCTTACGCGTGCGCCACGCCGCCGCGAAACGCAGCGACACACTTGCCTTCATCCGTAAACGTAGGAATGGACTGTATCAACCGCGTGAGTTCGAGAACTTCGCGCACGTGACCAGTTGGATTCAACAATTTCAAACCGCCGCCCTGTCGCTCCAGCGTCACAAAAGAACGCACCAGCGTGCTGATCCCCGAGCTATCCATCTGCGAGACGGCCACCAAATTTACAATCACTTCCGACGGCCCCGCTTCAGCAAACTTGCGCAATTCAGCGCTCAACGAATCATTGCTGGTGCCAATAATGATCCGCCCCACCAAATCCACAATAACTACGTTGCCGGTTTTTCGCGTCGAAATTTGCAGGCCCATGTTCGCCTCCCAGGCCGCGGTCGCGACCCTGCTGTTTTGTGGCATCCACCGGGCGGAGGATCCGCCCGTCGTCGAGCGCCAGCGCCAAGCAGCCGCGCTGATTCTCAGGCGCAGCTAAGTGGCCGCATTATAACCCTTTCGGCAGTTACTAAAGCAAGTTCTGCGCACTGTGTTGGGCACAAAAAGACCCTGCCTCGCAACTCGATAATCCTCGCAGCGCCTGGGGTTCGAGCGTGCGGGAGAACCACCGATCTGCGCCAGCGCGAGCCTTCTCCGTCCACCGAAAAAGAAAATTGCGTCTCATCCCGAACGGAGTCCGCGCTTTTTCATTCCCGCCGCAGTTTGGCGGGCGCGGGACGTAGCGAGGGATCTGCTTTTCGCGCCTTTGCCCGGGAGAAAACCAATTCCTCTGGCAAAACGTAATCTCGACGCGACAGCCGGGGTGTTTTTCCGCCCATGCGTCATCGCCCGTATCTCCATGAATCCGCACTCATTACGGAACGGCACCGGAAAATAAAAACGGGAGGCAGATGCCAGGTAGCATCCACCTCCCGGGGTGGGTGGGGTTGTTGCGAGAGCGTCGCAGAACTGGCTTGCGTGTGGAGAGCCTGACGCCCTGGCAATCCAGCGTTTCCGCCGGAATCCACTGTTGTACGAATCCTTATCATGCAGAGAGAAACGGTGTCAACTCCATTTGGCGTCCCGCAGCCGCTCGCTCGCTATTTTAGCGTTCCGGCGAGCGATCCACAGAAGCTCTGCCGCGGTCGTGTGTCCGCGCAAACACAGCGCTTCACGGCAGGATCACATGGGCTAACCAGAGTGGACGTTCGCAGGTTGGCGATCCAAAGTTTCGCGGACGCGGCGGGCGAGATCCCGCGGCACATAAGGCTTCTGCAGAATAGTCAAGCCGCGCTCCTGCGCGTTCTGCAGCAGTGCCATTTCGGGACTGTATCCCGCGTGGCAAAAACTACCGCGACGCCTGCTTTCTCAGCGCTGATCCGAGCGTATCCTTCGGGGCCGTTGATCTTCGGCATCACCACATCCAGCAGCAGTAGGTCAACGCGGTCGCGGTTAGCCTGGAACAGGCGAACAGCTTCTTCGCCGTCGCAGGCGATCAATATTTCGTAGCCCAGGTTCGCCAGAGTTTCCCGGGCCAGCTCGCGCAGCCCTTCGTGATCTTCGGGATGAGAATCGTTTCCGAACCGCCGCGCACGGCTCGCGAGTCCTCGACGATTGCAACGGCTTTTTCCGTGCCTGGCGTAACTGGCAGATAGATCCGGAACGTCGTGCCGATTCCTACCTCGCTGTACACATGCAGAAATCCGCCATGCTGCCTCACGATTCCGTACACGGTAGCCAGCCCCAGGCCCGTTCCCTTGCCCAGTTCCTTCGTCGTGAAAAAAGGCTCAAAAATGCGGTCCAGCGTAGCAGCATCCATGCCAGTGCCGGTATCCGTCACCGCCAGCATCGCGTAGTTCCCAGGGCGAGCGAATGTCTGCGCGGCGCAATATTTTTCATCGAAGGTTGCGTCGCCAGTTTCGATGATCAGGCGTCCGCCCTCCGGCATCGCGTCCCGCGCATTGATGCACAGATTCATCAGCACCTGGTCCACCTGCGTAGGATCGGCACGCACCAGAGTCAGGTCCGGGGCCAACTTGGTTTTTATCT
The DNA here is from genome assembly GCA_963786205.1 of uncultured Acidobacteriota bacterium. Taxonomy (GTDB): domain Bacteria; phylum Acidobacteriota; class Terriglobia; order Acidiferrales; family UBA7541; genus Palsa-295. The sequence goes on along the minus strand of CAWAYG010000002.1, from coordinate 1,174,367 downwards.
CGATATCGCTGCCGATCACTTTCTCCAACAGACTCAGCGTCTCCGCCACGTTCTGGTTCAGGTCCAGGTTGCGCGGCTCGAGAATCTGCCTGCGCGCGAATGCCAGCAATTGGCCAGTCAACGCCGCAGCACGAATCGCTTGATGCCGGATCTTGTCGAAATGCCGATGCAAACGAGCCTCTGGTTCCGTCTCGTCCAGGCCAATCTCCGCCCAGCCCAATACCGCTCCCATCATGTTGTTGAGATCATGCGCGATTCCACAGTGATTTCACCTCCATGGCGGCGAATGATCCGCTGCACGGTGGCCAGCCCCACCCCGGTTCCTTCGAAATCCTCTTGCCGATGCAGGCGCTGAAACACCCCAAAGAGCTTATCGGCATAGCGCGGGTCGAAGCCTACTCCGTTGTCGCGCACAAAAATCGTGGCCAGGCCACCGGTCATGCGGGCGCCGATTTCGATTACCGCAATTGGCTGTTGGCGCGTGAATTTCACGGCATTCGATAGCAGATTAATGAAAACTAATTTCAGCAGCCCTGCGTCGCAATTCATTTCGGGCAGTGGCTCGATCCGCCATTCGATGTGTCGTTCCTGCGCCTCCAACGGCAGCTCGGCGATTGCCTGCTTCACCACGCTGGCGATTTGTACTCCCTCGCGCTTCATTTCTTTCTGGCCTTTCCGCGCCAGGTTCAGCAAGTCATCGATCAGTTGCCCCATGTGCGTCGCGGCCTCCAGGACGCGGTCCAGATAACGAATCGCGTCCTCCGGCATATTCAGCGAATACTCTTCTTTCAGGATACGCGCGAAGCCGTCCACATGCCGCAGCGGCGCGCGCAAGTCGTGCGACACCGAATAGCTGAAGGATTCCAGTTCGCGATTGACGGTGCCTAATTCTTCCACCCGCTGCGTCAGCTCCGAATTGAGTTTTTGGATGTGCTCCTCGCCATCACGCCGGGCCGTAATGTCCTTGTCGATTTTCACGTAACCGATCAGATCCCCGCCGCTATTGCGGAGCGCGGTCGTAACGGTCTCTGCCCAGAACTTCGATCCGTCCTTGCGTACGCGCCAGCCCCGATCCTCCACGTGCCCCGTCGCAGCGGCCTGCCGCAACTCCTCAGCCAGCTTGTCTTGCTCGATATCTTCCTTCACGTACAGCCGCGACACGTGTTGGCCTAGAATTTCTTCCGCCGAGCAACCCTTCAGGCGCTCAGCTCCACTGTTCTAGCTAGTGACTAAACCTTCCGGATCGAAGCTTACGATCGCGTAATCCTTCACCGCGTCAATCAACAGCCGGAACCGGAGCTCGTTTTCGCGGTGCCGTTCTGCCAGTTGTTTGCGCTGCGTGACATCCCGGATCGCACTGGAAACCAGCGTGCCTTCGGGCGTCTCCAGCGGGCTGAGGCTGATCTCCACTTGGAACTCTGTTCCGTCCTTGCGTCGGCCATAGGGGTCCAGCCCGGCTCCCATCGAGCGCGGCCGCGGCGCTTGCGCATAAGCTTCCCGGTGAGTGGAGTGCTGGCCACGAAAGCGCTGCGGCACCAGTGTTTCTACAGGCGCTCCAATCAGTTCGGCGCGAGTGTAGCCAAAAAGTTTTTCCGTTTGCGCGTTGATCAGCTGAATCAGTCCCTTCTGATCCACGATGACCATCGCATCCGGCGCGGATTCCAGCAGATTGCGGAATTTCTGCTCTTCCTGCTTGCTTCGTCCGATGTCTCGATTACTCTCCAGAATTCCGCTGGGGTTGCCTTCAGCGTCTCGACGCGGCACCCGCGGGCTGGAGACCGTGGGAACCGAGCCGTCACGCCGGCGGTACATCAACTCGGCTTCCCAATATCCCGTCTCCAGAATTTCCGTTTGGATTTCAGCCAGCGCCTTGGGGTAAACCGCTTGGAAAAGATCGTGCGTCACCTTGCCTAGAACCTCCTCCACGCCCCAGCCGTACAGTTCCTCCGCTCCGCGATTCCAATACGTGATTTCATCTCTGATATTTCGCACGATCACCGCGTCGAAAGTGAGGTCCAGCAACTCCGCCTGTTCGCGGTAGCGATTCTCACTGATGCGCAGGTCAATTTCCAGTTCGCGCCGCTCGCGGACTTCACTTTCCAGCGCCGCGTTTGCCTCCATCCATTGGCCTACGCTGGGATACTCCAGAGCCTGTGGCATTAGCCGCGCCAGTAGAATGGCCGTCGCCACCGACGCTACCGCCGTGACCGCCTTCAGCACTCCCGCCAGCCAGTATTCCGCGTGCCATAGATTCCACACTTCCATCACGTGCGTCGCCCCGCACGCCATGATGAACGTCCCAAACAACCCGAACATCCAGCCGAATGGCAAATCACGGCGTTTGCGCACGAGCCACAGCAGCGTGAACGGAATAGTGAAATAGGAAGCCGCAATCAGCGTGTCGGAAATCACGTGCAGCCACACTAATCCGGGATTCCACAGATAGCAGTACCTGTGCGGCATGAATTCACCAGGTCCGAACAGCTGTCGCAGAAAATCCATCGCCATCCTTTCGCTGGGCGCCACACCGCCTCACGGCGTCGTTCGTGCGCAAGATCAGAATCGGACGCTTTTTTTGGTGAGAGCGCACCAACGGACCGCGAAGTCCTACGAAGGGGTTATCGGAAGAATCGCAAAAAAGCTGAACGCTGCTCCAAAACGAAACACCCCGCCCAACCTGCGTCCGCGCCGCGACCGATAATTTGCGATTGGCCTTGCTGAGAGAGCGAGAACTGCGTGTGTGAGGGAAAAAAATCTTTGTGGGTCGTGGCTTTAGCCACGGCATGAACCGTGCAGAACCCGAGCGGCTTTAGAGGTTGCGGAAAAAATCGGTTTTGCGCGCGATTCCTTTTTCGGAGTGCTCGTTTTTCCGCCTTTGCCGCCGCCCTTCTTGTTCTTTGGCCGACCGTTTCGGTGCTTTTGTTCTCCTGCTGAGACACTACTCCCTCGGCCTACACTGCTGGAATTAGCTTCGCCATGCGTATCAAGTTGCCGGCCGTGGCCACCAACCGAAATAACCAGTCCACCTTTTTCTTCCCGCGCACTTTCACTTGCCGCACGATGCTGTCCAGCTTGGCCCAGCCAAACACTTTCTCCACCAACTTGCGTTTCCGTTGACTGATGGCCATGCCCGCGTCCTGCCGCTCCTTCTTGGTCAACCAATTCGGCCAGTGGGCGTTGGCCTCGTACTCGGCCACGTGCGGAATCACATTGCGCCGTCGCAGCGCGGCGATGAACTTTTCCTCTTGATACAGCTTATCGGCTCCCAGTGTGATGGCCGGCAGGCGTTTCTTCTTTACCTCGCAGGGCCTCCGGCCACGCTCTTTCAACATCGCCAGCGCCGCTTCCCGCTCCGCCTTCGTGCTCGACTGCGTCGCGCAGGCCGCCACCACTAGTCCGTTACGGTTCTCGATCATCACGTGCCCCAAGTAACTCGGCCGCGATTCCCCGCCGGCGCTTTTCTTGAATAATCGCGCCTCCGGATCGCTCCTCGATTCGTGCGTGTCGCGCAACAACCTCTTCCCGCCCGCCCCACTCCCTTTCTCCGGCGGCTTCTCCTTGGGGACGAAACTTTTACGGCTGGCCCACGCCTGGATGAGCGTTCCGTCCACGGTGAAGTGTTCTGCGCTCAGCAGCTTCTTTTCCTCGGCTTGCCGCAGCACGGCCTCCATCAGCCGCTGCGACACCTCGCCCTCCATCAGCCGCTCGCGATTTTTTGTGAACACCGTCACGTCCCACACCTCATCGCTGGCACTCAAGCCCACAAACCAGCGGTACAGCAGGTTGTAATCCAGCTGCTCCATCAACTGCGTCTCGCTGCGGATGGAGTACAGCGCCTGCAACAGCAGCGCGCGCAGCAGCCGCTCGGGCGGTATCGACGGTCGCCCGCGTCGCGCGTACAGCGCTTCGAAGTGCGCTCCCATCTCTTTCAGCCCAACGTCGACCAGCTGCCGAATCCGCCGCAGCGGATGATCCCGAGGAATCCGCTGTTCCAGTGGAATGTAGCTAAAAACTTCGCCTTGTTCTTCGTCGTGTCCGCGCATGCTGCTTACATAGCAGAACTGCTCAACAAATGCTGCACTCATTTCGCCTACAAACTCGATTTTTTCCGCGACCTGTTTAGCCGCTGAAGCTCCCGCCTTCCAGCCGTGCGGCCGGTGGCGAAATCACTTTCCCGGTTCCGCCTGCTCCGGTGGGTGGCTAACAAAGTATTCCGTGATCCCCGCGGAAAGCTGCTGCAATCCCGCCGTCACGTTCTTATCCATTGCTATAACAATATCCGGCACAGTCTTGCCTTGCACCGGTTCATCGTGCGTGTAGATCTGGCTCCATACCGTCATATGCGCTGCCGGGTCGTACAGGTCCAGTTGAATCGTGAAACGAGCCACCAACTCCGGCTGGTCCACGCCGTACATTGCAAACAAGTGCCCGCGCACCACGTACTGGCCGCGCACGTTGCTGGTTACTTTCGACACTGCGCGATATTGCCGCGATGACCGCAGGATCGTCACCAACATGTCCTGTACCATGTCTGCCGCCGGTTCCGCCCAGCGATCGTATTCATACGTCCCCAGCTGCACGGGACCCGACCCATACACCAGCCGGTCGTCGTGATAGAGATGCGACGCCACAAGGCGCGCGACCAGCAGCGACACGGGAATCTGCGCCGATGGGGAATTGGCGGGTGCCGGGTTCACGTCCAGCACGTAATACTTCACGGGACGCGCCGCGCCGCACCCGGCCGCCAGCATCGCCAGCATCAAAAGTGCGCTAATTTGCATGCGACGGCTCAACACTCTTCGCTCCTTCTCGCGTTGCTTCTTCGCGTCGTTGCCTGGCTGTTGCTGCAAACGAATTCTCCTGTCGCTTCCGTGCCGCTATTTCGGCGGCGCCGACCCGGGTTTATGCGGCTTCGGGTCTGCCGCGCGCAGGATCGAATACGGCCGCGTCTTGATGGACTCGGTAAAGGAATTCAGATTCTCCGTAACGTGACGCAGGTTATCAATAATCTCATCCAGATTTTCCTGATTGTCCGTCACCGTATCATTCAACGAGGCCACGATCGAATTCACGTTCACCAGCGCCTTGCGCAGGTCAATGATCGCCTGCCGGATGTCCGCGCGATTTTCCGTCAGCATCCCGTCCAGATGCTGCAGCGTTTGATCCGCCTGGTCCGAGGTCTTCTGGAAACTCGCGATCACCGGCTTCAAGTTCGCCGTCGCGTCATTAATGTGATTCAGCGTCGAGTGCACTAGCGGGCGGTCCTCTTGTAGCATGCCCCGCAGGTTGCTCAGGCTCGCGGAAACATTTTCGCGGTTCTGGTCGTTCAGCAGGTCGTTCACCCGCGCCAGGGTCACTTTCAACTCCACCACCCGCGAATTCAGGTTCGTGATCAACTCGCTCGCCTGCGGGGTCAGCTCGTTGATCTTGTCCGCGATGTCCGAAAAACTGGTCGGCTCTTTCGATTTCAGCACCGCATCGCGCTGCGCCCGCGGCGCCGCAGGTGAACCAGCCAGAATTTCCAGGAAATTTTCGCCCAGCGGGCTGGTGCTGGTCACTACCACCGTGCTGTCCGTCTTCACCGGGATATTCGGCTTCGCCGTGAAATCCACTTTCATCCGCGTGGGGTCTTTATCATCAAATTGCACTTTGCCAACGCGTCCCACCGGAGGGCCATTCAGATAACGTACTTCCGAGCCTGGTCCCAATCCGCCGGCATTCTTGAAATAAGCGTGGTAGGGCGTGTCCGCTTTGTCGAGCGTGCCAGAGAGCGCAAACACGGTGGCAATCAGCAACGCCGCCACTACCAGCACAAAAAGTCCGACGTATGCCTGCTCGCGCTTCGATTCCATCCGTATCCTCGACCATTTCTGCGCGGTGAACCGCGCAGCTGCCCCTTGATTGCGGGGGAGTATATCACGAGCCCTTTACTTCGCCAGTCCCGCCAAGCCCGATTCGGCCCTATCCTATTGACGCTGCGGCGGTACGTCCCCAGTCAGCATTTGCAGGTAGTCAATTTCGCCGGTCAATTCCGGCTCTGGCACCCGGTCCAGAAACTGCCGCACGCGCGGCTGCAGGCTCTTCTGCATTTCCGCCACCGTATCGTTGGCCACGATCACGCCCTTATCCAGCAGAATCATCCGGTCGGCGATCAAAAAAGCGCTGGCCAGCTCGTGCGTCACCACCACGATCGTGATGCGAAACGCTTTCTTCAGCTTCAATATCAGCTCGTCAATTCCCGCCGCGATGATGGGGTCCAGCCCCGCCGAAGGCTCGTCGAAAAACAAAATCTCTGGGTCCATCGCCAGCGCCCGCGCGATCGCCGCGCGCTTTTTCATTCCGCCGCTCAATTGCGCCGGCATGTAACTCTCAAAACCCGAAAGCCCCACCTGGTCCAGCTTCAATCGCACCATGATTTCTATCGTGGACTCGTCCAGGTTGGTATGTTCCTGCAAGGGCAGCGCCACATTTTCCCCCACCGTCATGGACCCAAAAAGCGCCCCGCCCTGAAAGGACATTCCCATCTTTTTCAACAACTCATCCCGCTCGTCATCCGATATGGACGCGAAATCCTCGTTCTGAATCCAGATTTCGCCGGAACTGGGCTGCTCCAGGCCTACCAGTGTGCGCAACAACGTGCTCTTGCCCGAACCCGACCCACCCAAAATCACCAGCGTCTCTCCTGCGGGCACTTCGAAGCTGATACCATGCAGAATCTCTCGCTCGCCATATTTCACGCGCAGATTGCGCACCGATATCGCCGAAGGCGTCACGCTCGGCTTAGATGTGGGAGCAGGGCTCATAAAAATCTACCGTGGCGACGTCACGTAGAATATGGTCGTGAAAATCAGATCCACCATTACCACCAGAAAAATCGACTTCACCACCGCCGATGTCGTCGAACGCCCCACTTGTTCGGATCCCAGTCCGGTCAAAAAACCTTCCTGGCAGCCCACCGCCGTAATCACCAGTCCGAACATCGCGGCTTTGATCAGCCCAGTCATAATGTCGCGCTCCAGCAGCGCGTCTAGCGTCGCCTGAATGTAAGTGCCCCACGTGAACCCCGCGCTCGTAACGCCAAACACGCCCCCGCCCAGCACTCCCATGAAATCCGCCCAGCACGTCAGGCAAGGCACCATCAGCAGCATCGCCAGAAACTTCGGCGCCACCAGAAATTGCACGGGCTCCAGCGCCATTGTCTCCATCGCATCAATTTCTTCGTTCACCTTCATCGTCCCGATTTCCGCGGCGAACGCCGATCCCGACCGGCCGATCACCACAATCGCTGTCATCAACGGCCCCAGCTCGCGCGTGATCGCGATCGCCACGCCGCTCGCCACAAAGTGCAGCGCCCCCAATTTGCGCAGTTCATATGCAGCGTTTACCGCCAAGATCGTCCCCACAAAGAACGAAATCAGCGAAGTAATGGGCAATGCCTCCACGCCCACGGACATTGCCTGATGTATCGCCCGACCAATGTGGAATTTCTTGCCTTGAAAAGGAAGGATGAATATGGCGCGTAGCGCGCCGCCGGTCAATCGCGCCAAGCCGCCTACATACGCCAAGCTATCTAAAGTGGCCGCGCCAATAGTTTCTGTGAGTGGCATCAGTGAGTCGAGACGGGTGAAACTCTCTAATCGAATCCGCGCAAATACCGCCCGAATTCCTACCTGGCGGGAGCGACGTTGGTGCTGCCGCCGCGCAATGCTTCCTCTTCGTTGTTATATACCTCAAAAACCTTGATCAGGCGAGTCAGCTCCAGCACTTCCCTTGCCGTCCGGCTCAACCCGTACAACGCGAACGTGCTCTTCAGGTCCCGCGAAAGCTTCAATCCCTCCACCAGCGAGGCCACTCCCGCGCTATCTATATACCGCACCTGCTCCAGGTTCACGATCACGCGCGGCGCTTTCTTATCCTTCAGCAATTCCAATAGCACTTTCCGTACCTGCGGCGAATTATAAAGCGTGATGTCGCCCACCACGTCCACAATCGTGGCAGCGCCAGATTGGCGCGTTGAAATGTCCATCAGGATTGCCCCCCGTGGGCGATAGAGTGTTTTGCCAGAGAATGCCGTCAGATGCAATCACTTTTCCGCTGTTCAGCCGGTCTAGGGGTAGTCTACGGAGAATATCAAGCGAAACCGCTCGGCCCTTAGAATTCGCTCAACGCCCCGCTAATTTTTGTCAGTCGCAGTTTCAACGTTGGCCGAAAACGAAAATCGCGTGTCATCCCGGACGGAGTCCCGCGCTTTTTCTTTCCCGTCCCGCGGCTGCGGGACGGGCGCGGGACGCAGAGAGGGATCTGCTTTCCGCGAAACGGCCTGGTCTTTCGGGAGTTCGGAGGTTCGGACTCGAGCCGGGATGGCATAACCCGAAGTCTTTCTAGCCACCAACCACTGCCTTTTTCCCAAACCAAACAATGCCAACGCCGTAATCGCGCTACTTGCGATTATCCAGCGGCACATACCCGCGCAGATCCGCACCCAAATAAACCTGCCGCGGCCGCGATATCTTCTGTTCCGGATCCAACAGCATTTCTTCCCACTGCGCGATCCAGCCCGACGTGCGCGGGATCGCAAACAGCACCGGAAACATCGTAGTCGGAAAACCCATGGATTGATAAATCAGCCCGGTATAGAAGTCCACATTCGGATAAAGCTTGCGCTTCACGAAGTATTCGTCTTCCAGCGCAATCCGCTCGCATTCCAGCGCAATTTCAATCAGCGGGTTTTTTCCCATCACATCAAAAACTTCATACGCAATGTGCTTCACGATGCGCGCCCGCGGATCGTAATTCTTGTAAACGCGATGCCCAAATCCCATCAGCAACTTTTCTCCCGCCTTTACACTCTTGATGTAAGCAGGGATGTTGTTGATCGACCCGATTTCCACCAGCATGCGCAGCACCGCTTCGTTCGCTCCGCCGTGTAGCGGCCCGTAAAGCGCCGCGGTCGCCGCCGCCGTGGCCGAATATGGATCCACGTGCGAGCTGCCCACCACGCGCATCGCCGTCGAAGAACAATTCTGTTCGTGGTCCGCGTGCAAAATGAAAAGAACATCCAGCGCGCGTTCCAGCGTGGGGTTCGGACGGTACTTCAACTCCGTCGTGCGAAACAGCATGTTCAAAAAATTCCCGCAGTAACTCAGATCGTTGTCCGGATACGCAAACGGCATCCCCAGCGTATGCCGGTAGGCGAACGCCGCCAGAGTCGGCATCTTCCCGATCAGCCGGTAAGTCTGCTTGCGCCGCGAATCCGGATTGAAAATGTCCTTCGCATCCGGATAAAAAGTCGAAAGCGCCGCCACCGTCGAAATCAGCATCCCCATCGGATGCGCGTCGTAGTGAAAGCCATCAATGAATTTCTTGATGCTCTCGTGAATAAAGGTGTGATGCGTGATGTTGTATGCCCAATTCGCCAGTTGCGATTTCGTGGGAAGTTCGCCGTACAGAATCAGGTAAGCCGTCTCGATGTATGTGCTTTTTTCCGCCAGCTCTTCGATCGAATAGCCGCGGTAGCGCAGGATTCCCTTGTCGCCGTCAATAAATGTGATTTTGCTCGAGCACGAAGCCGTGTTCGTGAACGCCGGGTCGTATCCCATTATCCCGAAATCGCCGTCGTGCACTCTCATCGGGCGCAGATCGAGCGCCTTGATCGTCTCGTGCGTAATGGGAAGTTCAAACTGCCGGCCCGTGCGGTTGTCGGTGACGCTCAGCGTCTCGCGGCGCGTTTCAGCGGCACTTTCGTTGCTGATGACCGATCCTGGTTTGGTCGGATTCATGACCGGACCCTTTCGAGGCGCATGATGTTTCTCGGCGCAGTTCGCCTACACCTTAGAATGTACACCAGATTCCCCCGCGCGCGGAATCGCTTTCGCAGCACGCATGCAAGTATGCAACGAGCGACGCCATACGCCACCGTACGGTGCTAGTTCCGAGCTTCACACATCCGAAACGCCACCTGAATCCCGCGAATGGCTCACCGTGCTCGCGCGCATGGCCTCCGCGGTTACTCGGTGCCGGTATTCAAACACGCGTGCCAGCTTTCGCCGCACGAGCCAGCCCCCAAAAAAGTTACCTAACGCGCCAAACGGCAGTTCGTACTCGATGCGATCCTCCAGCCGACAAGCCTCCGGTCCGTCAGGCGTAATCAAATGCGAATGCTCCCAGCGGCGAAACGGACCCGATGTCTGCGCATCACGGAACTGCCGCCCTTCGATGTAGTCGCGATGTTCGAAACTCCAGCGCGTGCGGAACGGGCCCATGTAAACCCACATTGCGCCGCGGTCGCCATTGCGAATTCCGCGTGCGCGCTCGATGATCTCGATCCTTTCCCACGGCGGCGTCAGACGTTCCAGCGCGCCAGGCTCCGCATGCCAACGAAACACCTTCTCCGCGGATGCCTCAATTCTCGAAGCGGCGACAAAGAGATTCGGCCGCGCCATATTCCTCAAACAATCCTTCCCGCGGACCTTGCACACCGCTTGTTCAGGACTCGGGAAGCGAATCGTCGCACAGGCCGGGCGCTCTGTGCCACACCGAAAGCCGCGGGCGCGCACCGGCTTCGCGACTGCAAGTTTTTGGACTAAGAGTTCCTGCTCGCGCCTTATCGCCGAGCCGCCTTCTCCACCACGCTGTCCGGAGAATCAAGAACCCTCGCCTCCAGATCCTCCGCCCGCGCCAGCTCCACGCGGTTCCGTCCACGTTCTTTCGCACGATACAGCGCAGCATCCGCAAGCCGCAAAATCCCCTGCGGATCCAGTGGCGATTTGTCCACGCTCGCGGTAACGCCAAAACTGGCGGTCACTGCAATCGGAATCGCATTCGCCATGATCGGCTTGGCTTCAATCGCGCGCCGCATTCTTTCCGCCAGGCCCATCGTGCCCATCGCGTCCGGAGAAGGCACCACGATCAGGAATTCCTCGCCGCCATAGCGCCCCACGGAATCGTACGGACGCACGCAAGCCATCATGCGCTGCGCCGCTTCCCGCAGCACTTCGTCGCCTGCCACGTGGCCGTAGGTGTCGTTCACGTACTTGAAGTGGTCCAGATCCACCAGCACCAGTCCGAACGCGCCGCCTTCGCGCGTCTGGCGCGCGCGTTCGCGACGCAGCGTGTCCATGACAACGCGTCGGACGCCTTCTCGATCTCGTCGAACAGCAAAAAGCTGATCTTCAGCTTCTCGGTGTGATACTGCGCCAGCGCTTCCTGCGTAATCAAAGGATGCGTCTCGCGGTGCCCCAAATATCCCGGAGGCGAGCCAATCAATTTCGCTATCTCATGCGAGTGCTGAAATTCCGCGCAGTCCACCTTGATCACCGCGCGCGGATCTCCAAACAGCACTTCGGCCGTAGCCTCGACGACGCGCGTCTTGCCCGCGCCCGTCGGCCCCAAGAACAGCAAATTTCCCACCGGCCGTCCCGGCGAATTCAGTGCAGCGCGAAACACCTGGTACAGGTCAACCACCGCTTGCACCGCTTCGTCCTGCCCCACAATCTTCCGCCGCAACCCTGCCTCAAAATCCCGCGACTCAGTACTCCGGCGTGCCGGATCCAATTGACGTTCCACAGAGGCGTCCATTTGCCGTACCTCCAGCCGGCCTTCCGCCACTACTCGATGGCGCATTCACGAACTCGCACCGCGCCGCTAATAGACCTGCAGACGCGTGGCCAAAGTGCATGCCTGGATTCCACACCAACACACCTGTAATCAGCGGAATGGCACGCGTGTCGAGCAGGGCCTGGCGAACCGAAAGCGGAATAGATGTTTCAAGTGGGACGCGGCGTACCGAAGTGACACGTTGTTAATACTGTGTTAAAAAATCCACGTGCCCTCCTCTACTCCTTGCTTCCGAGGGTCGCTTTCCCGTATCTTGTGTCCGACCACCGAGAAACAACCCAAATGAAACGTGTTCTGGTAATTGAAGACGACAAAGACATCGTAGAGTTGGTGCGCTACAACCTGGAAAAAGACGGCTACCAGGTCACCTCCAGCGGCGACGGTTCCACGGGCCTGGCTCAGATCCGCAAAGCTGCGCCCGATCTCCTGGTCCTCGATCTGATGTTGCCGAAACTTTCCGGTCTGGAAATCTGCAAGGAAGTCCGCAAGGAAGTCACGCTCAACAGGATTCCAATCCTCATCCTCACTGCCAAGGGCGAAGAAGCTGATCGCGTCGTGGGTCTGGAACTCGGCGCCGACGATTACGTCACCAAACCATTCAGCCCTCGCGAACTCGTCGCGCGTGTCAAAGCTTTGCTGCGTCGCGCCGAGCCCGGAACTCCTTCGGAAAAGCCGGTCGAAATTGGCGCTCTGCGCATTGACCCCGCCGCTTACCGTGTCACGCGCACCGGCAAGCCCGTTCCCATGAGCACGCTGGAATTTCGCCTACTCTATTTTCTCGCGGCCCGTCCCAATCGCGTTTTCACTCGCGATCAATTGCTCGATGCCGTCTGGGGCACCGAGCGCTTCGTCACTCCGCGCAGCGTGGATGTGTACGTTCGCCGCCTGCGCGAAAAAATCGAGCTGGACCCGCAGCACCCCGTGTTCATGAAAACGATTCGCGGCGCTGGATACCTCTTCGAAACCCGTGCGAGCTAGACTGTTCTGGAAGCTCGGGCTTACCTATGGCGCCCTGCTTCTCGTAGTTCTACTCGCCGTGCAACTTTATACCGCTCGCGTCATACGTAGCCAGGCCATCCGCTCCGCCAACGATCAACTCGCTTCGCTTCTCAGCCTCACCCTCGCAAATCCTCCTCAGTCAGACGACCCCGCCGAACTGCGCGACTGGACCGGCAGGGCCGCCCGCAGCGGCGCGCGTGTAACCATCATTGACCATACCGGCCGCGTGCTCGTTGATTCCGAAGCCGACGCGGACAAAATGGAAAACCACGCGAATCGCCCCGAGGTTCAGGACGCCTTCGCGCACGGAACAGGACAGTCGGTGCATCGCAGCATCACCTTCGGTCGCGAATTGGTTTACCGCGCCCAGCGCTATGACCGCGCCGGGAGCGATCCGATCGTAATCCGCCTGGCGGTGCCCCTTTCGCAAATTGACCTCTCGCTCGTCGAACTTCGCCAGCGGCTGCTCATCGCCACCCTCGTCGTGCTGCTCAGCGGTGGTCTGGTCTCCTTCGCCTTCGCGCGCATGTTCGCCGCGCGCGTGCAGCGCTTGCAACGATTTTCGCAGCGCATTGCCGAAGGTGACTTCCGTCCCTTGCTGCGCGAAGGCCCGCGCGACGAGCTTTCCGATCTTGCCGACTCGCTCAACCAGACCGCCGCGCGCCTCGACCGCGAAATCCGCCTGCTCAGCGGCGAACGCAACCGCTCCAGCGCCATCTTGCGCAGCATGGTCGAAGGCGTCGCCGTGATTGACGCCGAAGAGCGCCTCGTTTTCTACAACCGCGCGTTCTCGGAAATCCTGATCGTGGATTCCGCCAACGCCGACGGGCGCCCGCTCATCGAAGTGGTGCGCAATTCCGACCTGGTAGGTTTGATTCGTCGCGCCTTGCGCGGCGATGAAGGCCTGCAAAGCGACATCACCATGGGCATCACCCAAACGCGGAGTTTTTCCATCACCGCTGCCCCCGTAAAGGCTTTGGACGCTCCGGTATCCGGCCGCGAGCCGCGGGTAAAACCTTCTGGAGCTGTTGTCGTTCTTCACGACGTTACCGAACTGCGCCGCCTCGAGCGCGTGCGTCAGGATTTCGTCGCCAACGTTTCGCACGAATTCAAAACGCCGCTCACCGCCATTCAGGGATTTGCCGAAACCTTGCTCGCAGGAGCTCTGGACGATCCCGAAAACAATCGCCGCTTCCTGGAAATCATCCGTAATCACGCCATTCGTCTCGCCCGCCTCACCAACGATTTGCTCAAACTCGCCCGCATCGAGGCCGGTAAAATGGAAGTGGAATTTTCTTCCGTGGGCCTGCTCGAACTCATCGAAGGCTGCACCGAAACCACTCTGCTCAAGGCCAACCGCAAGGAAATCACGCTCGAAATCACAGTCCCGCCGCAACTTCCCGCCGTGCGCGGCGATGCCGCCTTGCTCCATGACGTTCTCCAAAATCTCCTGGACAACGCCATCCAGTACACACCCGCGGGCGGCCACATCTCCGTTATCGCCACCGCCGGCCCGCGCGAAGCCATCATCACCGTAGCCGACACCGGCATCGGCATCCCCCTAGCCGATTCCGAACGCATCTTCGAACGCTTCTACCGCGTAGACGCCGCACGCTCCCGCGAAGCCGGCGGCACCGGCCTCGGCCTCTCCATCGCCAAGCACATCGTCGAAGCCCACGGCGGCAAACTCTGGGTAGAAAGCACGGTAGGCCAAGGCTCCAGATTTTCCTTCTCCCTCCCACTCGATTCCTAGTCAGTACTCAGAAATTCATCCGCATACGCCCCACACAAATTTCCGGGGTAGGGCGCTGCTTGTGAATCGCGCTACAGTGCGATTCATCCTGAGATCCCGCGGTGCGGGAACGAAGGGCTGCGCCCCAGCTTGCCACGATCACGCCGCCTGACACAGTGCCACACGTTGATGCCCCCCGTGTACCGTCCACTTTCCGCGTGAGAATCGCTCGCGACGCGCGTTCTAGCTTGTCTTCAGATATTTACCTATGATTTACACCCTTGCAATCTCCCCCACCCACGATGTACACGCCGATACTAAAACAAGTGCAGGGTGGCAACCTGCAGGAGGTTCTCAGAAGTGGCGTCCACCAAGACAAGTGCGGAAGGTGTATTCCAAAGCGTGCTGGTGAATTATCTGGTCTCCCAAGCCCGCACAGTAGAAGCCTCGGTCAATCGAGCTCTCTGGGCCCTGCTCGAACGCAACGAACGCTTGGCCAGCGAAGTCTTCCTCACCGAGCCCCGTATCAATGAAATGGAAATCTTGATCGACGAGCACGCGATCCGCATGCTCCGCCAGGGCGAAATGCTCGATACCGATGTCCGCCTGATCGTGGCCACCCTGAAAATCAATAACGACCTCGAGCGCATGGGCGATCTCGCCGTCAACCTCAGCGAACGCGCCATCTCCCTCTCCCAAATGGGCGACGTCCATATCCCCGTCGAGCTTGAGCCGATGACCACCGCGGTCCGCGCCATGGTTTCCAAATGCCTGGGCGCGCTCATCTACCAAAACGTGGATCTAGCCACCCAGGTCCTCGAAAGTGACGATGTCGTCGACCGATATCGCGATCAAGTGTTTGAAGCGCTGCTCGCTGGCATGACCGCTAATCCCGCGCTCGCCGCTCCCAATCTCCACTACGTCCTCGCCTCGCGGCATCTCGAACGCATCGCCGACCACGCCACCAACATCGCCGAGGATATTTTGTTCTGGGTGCGCGGCTTGGAAGTCCGGCACGGTCGCGCCAAGCAGATGGAACTCAATGCCGGCGACCCGGCTTCGTCACCGGCGGAGTAATTGATATTTCACAGCCCGGTCATCTGCGATTCAAGTGTTCCATTTAGGATCACAACGGGTTGGAAGGCATATCGTGGCGCCGTCGCACCAGCAGTTCGCTTGCACCTGCGAAGTGCCGGCGGCCTTCGAGTTTAGCGTCACAAGTTCCTGCGCTGCATCATCTAGCGCCGGAAGCAGCACACCACGTCCCAACCACCCGCGAGGCGCGGCCCGACCACACCCCCGGGGCCGCGCCTCCTCTTTCCTGCAGGCCTCGCACTTATTTCATTCCCAATTCGCGCCGATGTAACACCCCTGTAACATTGCAGTCAAAAAATGGTACGCAGGAGAATCCCTGAACATGAAAAAGGCCTTACTGGTTGTGTGGCTCATGGCACTCGCAGCGGCGCTCACTGCGGCCGGCGTCGCAGCGCAAGGTGGAACGGTGCTTCTCAACGCCGCCGGCGCCACCTTTCCGTATCCCATCTACTCCAAGTGGTTCGACGTTTACCACACCGCGCATCCCAATGTGCAGATCAATTACCAATCCATCGGCTCCGGCGGCGGCATCCGCCAGTTGCAGGCCGGCACGGTTGATTTTGGCGCATCCGATGGCCCCATGAGCGACGATCAACTCGCGCAATCAAAATTCAAAATCCTGCATTTTCCCACCGTTCTAGGCGCCGATGTGCCCAGCTACAACGTTGCGGGAGTGACCGGAGAATTGAATTTCACCCAAAAAGCTCTGGCGGGAATCTACCTCGGCACCATCACGAAATGGAATGATCCGGAAATCGCCAAAGCCAACCCTGGCGTGAATCTTCCGAACGCCGATATCGTGGTAGTGCATCGCTCCGACGGGAGCGGCACAACCTACATCTGGACCGATTTCCTCGCGAAAATCAGTGAGGACTGGAAGAACAAAGTCGGCAAGGCCGCCACGTCCGTGAATTGGCCTGTTGGTCTGGGCGGCAAAGGCAACGAAGGCGTCACCGGCCTCGTCAAGCAAACCCCGAACGCCATCGGTTACATCGAATTGATCTACGCTGTGCAAAATAACATTCCCTTCGGCAAAGTTCAGAACGCCGCCGGAAAATTTGTGAAGGCTGATCTCGCCGGCGTCACCGCCGCAGCCGCCGCCGATGCCAAGAGCATCCCCGACGACTTCCGCGTTTCCATCACCAATGCGCCCGGCCCAACCGTCTATCCCATCTCCAGCTTCACCTGGCTGCTGATTCCCGCGCAGATTCAGGACGCCGCCAAGCGCGACGCCATCAAAGACTTCCTGAAGTGGATGCTCACCGACGGCCAAAAGTACAACGAAGGATTGTCCTACGCACAGCTCCCCAAAGCAGTAATCGCCAAGGAGACGAAAGCAATCTCCCTGATCCAGTAACCGGTAACCAAAATGTCCGCTGCCACCACGACTCTCGCGCACGAGGTTCCCCCACAGGCGGGACCTCGTGCGTTTCTTCATCGCCTCCGTCAAGGCGACGAGATTGCGCACCTCCTCACCCTCACCTTCGCCGCCCTCATTCTCCTGCTCACGTCCATGCTCGTGTATGAGCTGTGGGTGAATTCGCATCTCTCTCGCACGGCATTCGGCTGGAATTTTTTCTGGACCAAAGTCTGGGATCCCAACTTCGATAATTTCGGCGCCGCGCCCTTCATCTACGGCACCCTGGTCACCTCTGCCGTCGCGTTGGTGCTGGCGGTGCCCTTGGGTTTGGCCAGCGCAATTTTTCTCTCGGAGCTCGCTCCGCGAAATGTCAGCGACATCATTTCGTTCTTGATTGACCTTCTCGCCGCCGTTCCGAGCGTCATCTATGGCTTGCTCGGTATCTTCATCGTCGTGCCGCTAATGCGCACCACTCTCGGTCCGCTGCTGATCAATACCGTCGGCAACCTTCCCTATATCGGCGTTCTCTTCCGCGGGCCAAATTACGGCGTCGGCTTTCTCACCGCCGGAATCGTGCTGGCCATCATGGTCGTGCCCTTCATCATTTCCGTCTCGCGCGAAGTTCTCCTCACCGTCCCGCGCGAACAACGCGAAGCCGCCATGGCCCTCGGCGCCACGCGCTGGGAATCGACCTGGCAAGTAGTCGTCCCCTGGGCGCGCACCGGCATCATGGGCTCCATATTCCTCGCTCTCGCTCGCGCGCTCGGCGAGACGATGGCCGTCACCATGGTGATTGGAAACGCCGCCGCCATCAAAGCGTCGTTGCTTGCTCCCGGCGACACGATTGCCTCGACCATTGCCAATCAATTCACCGAAGCCACCGGAGATTTGTACTTAAGCTCGCTCATCGAACTAGGCCTCGTACTCTTCCTGATCACTTTCATCCTGAACGGCCTCGCGCGCATCCTGATCGTCGCCACCGAACGCGGCGGAGGTCGTCCCGCATGAGCTCGCTGCGCATCATCTGGCGCAAGTCGCTGAACTACGTAATGCTCACACTAACCGGTGTGGCCGCCTTCGCGGTCGTCTCGGTTTTGTTTCTGATTCTCGGCTACCTGCTCTGGAATGGCGGCACTTCATTAAGCTGGAATTTCTTCACGCAGCTCCCCAAGCCCGTCGGAGAAACAGGCGGCGGCATGGCCAACGCCATCGTCGGCAGCCTCAAACTCCTATTTCTTGCCGCAGTGATGGGCTTGCCCGTAGGCTTGCTAGCCGGCGTCTATCTCGCCGAGTTCGGCGGCAAGACATTTTCCTTCATCGTCCGCTACACCACCGACTTGCTCAACGGCGTCCCCTCCATCGTGATCGGCATCTTCGCCTACTCGCTCGTGGTCCTACCCGTAAAACATTTCTCCGCGCTCGCGGGCGGCGTCGCGCTCGGTATCATGGTGATCCCAATCACCGTCCGCAGCACGGAAGAATTCTTGCGCGCCGTCCCCGGCACTATGCGCGAAGCCGCCATGGCCCTGGGCGCCAGCAGATGGAAAACGATCGCGACGGTCGTCCTACCCGCTGCCAGCGGCGGAATCCTCACCGGTATGCTGCTAGCCCTCGCGCGCGTCGCCGGCGAAACCGCCCCGTTGCTCTTCACCGCTTTCGGCAATCGCTTTTGGAGTCAAGGCTGGGGACAACCCATCGCCTCTCTCCCGGTTATGATTTACACCTACGCCGTTGCACCGTACGATGATTGGCATAGGCAGGCGTGGGCTGCTGGCCTGGTTCTGTTAGCTTTGGTTTTGTTGTCGAATCTCGGCGCCCGTTTCATCTTGGCGCGCAGCAAAGCCGTTTAGCGGCAACAGCAACGAAGGATAATTTTGTGAGTGGATCACCTCAACCCGCGCTAACAGCGAAAGCCTTTAGAGATCCGGTGCCTATGGAAAAAACAACGTCACCAACGATCGAGCATAAACAACGCTTGACGATCGCGAATTTGAATTTTTATTACGGTCCGAAGCAGGCCGTCTTCGGCCTCAACCTGAAGATTCCCACCAACCGCGTCACCGCGCTCATCGGCCCTTCCGGCTGCGGCAAATCCACATTCCTACGCACTCTGAACCGCATGAACGAAACCATCCGCAACACGCGCGTCGAAGGCGAAGTCCTCCTCGATGGCCAGGACATTCACGCGCTCGATGTCGTCGGCCTGCGCCGCCGCGTCGGCATGGTCTTCCAACGCCCCAACCCATTTCCCAAATCAATTTATGACAACGTAGCCTACGGCCTGCGCATCAACGGCTACAAAGGTCGCCTCGACGATCTGGTCGAACAAAGCTTGCGCCGCGCCGCCCTCTGGGACGAAGTAAAGGACTACCTGAAAAAATCCGCCTTCGCTCTATCCGGCGGCCAACAGCAACGCCTCTGCATCGCCCGCGCGCTAGCAGTGGACCCCGAGGTGCTCCTGCTCGATGAACCCTGCTCCGCTCTCGATCCCGTCACCACCGCCAAAATCGAAGAGCTGATGTTCCATCTGAAAGACAGCTGCACCATGGCCATCGTCACCCACAACATGCAGCAAGCCGCCCGCGCCAGCGACTTCACCGCCTTCATGCTCGACGGCCACCTGATCGAGCACAGCGAAACCTCGAAATTGTTTACGACGCCGACGGATCCGCGCACAGAAGCCTACATCACCGGCCGGTTCGGGTAAGAAGCCGCGAGTTTCCGCGCGCCCGCTTTTGACTTTGTACTACGCTGTTGAATTTGTAGCGGCCGCCTGCTTTTGCTTTTTAGGCGGGCATACTTGAAGTTGCCTTTGACTTTGTAGCGGCCAGCGTCAGCTGGGCGCCTTTGACGTTGCAGCCGTAGGGGCACGGCATGCCGTGCCCGCTGTAGACTCGGCAACCAGTACAGCGGTGGCAGCGCCGATGTTGCAATCGCGAAACAACTTTTGATTTGGGGTGCAGCAAAAGAACTGAGGAACCATGGAACGCCACTTCGATCACGATCTAGAAGAACTAAAACAGCGCCTCCTCTGGATGGGCAGTCTCGCCGAGCGCGCCGTCCATCAAGCCGTCCACGCCGTCCTCGACGCCGAAGAACATCTCGCCGAAGTCGTCCTCTCCGAAGAAGACGCCATCAACGAAATGCAAATCGAAATTGACGAGCGCGTCCAGCGCCTCCTCGCCACCCAGCAACCGATGGCCGCCGATCTGCGCTTCCTCCTCGCCGTCTCCCGCATCAATGGCGACCTCGAACGCATCGGCGATCAGGCCGTAAACATCGCGCAATCCGCCACGCGCATCCTCCGCCACCCGCAAGTGAAGCCCTACGTGGACCTGCCTCGCATGAGCGAACTAGCAGAGGCCATGGTCCGCGACAGCCTGAATGCCCTGGTCCGCGGCGATCAGGAACTAGCCCAAAGCGTCCTCCGCCGCGACGATCAGGTTGACCGCCTCCGCGACCAGCTCTTCCGCGAACTCCTGACCTACATGATGGAAGACTCTGCCCAAGTCTTCGCCGCCTTCGAGCTAATCCTCGTCGCCAAGAATCTAGAACGCATCGGCGACCACGCCACCAACATAGCCGAAGACGTAATCTATTTCGTAGCCGGCCGTGACGTCCGCCACCCAGCCCTAGACCGCCGCTGAGGTAGCATAAGCAATCTTGCCTGTGTTCTTTCTTCTGAACTTGGTTTTGAATTTGCTTTTGACTTTACGGGTGCCCAATCCTTCCCGCCTTTGTTTCATGGGAAGGGTGGGGGTTTAGACGCAGCGCCACCGACTCCGCAACACCGCGCATCGCCGATTGGCTGTTGCCTTTCTCTGCGTCCTCTGTTCCTCTGCGGTAAACGCCTTCGTCTTTCTCAGATTTTCCTCCGCCTTTCCTCTGTGCGCTCTGTGTTAAATCTTTTGCCTTCCCCTCCGCACACACGTCTGCGCTCACCGCAAGAAAGCAGTCGTCTCCCGAAAGCCCAATAGAATCGGAATTCACAACAGGAAGGTTTTCAAAAAAACAAA
The DNA here is from genome assembly GCA_963786205.1 of uncultured Acidobacteriota bacterium. Taxonomy (GTDB): domain Bacteria; phylum Acidobacteriota; class Terriglobia; order Acidiferrales; family UBA7541; genus Palsa-295. The sequence goes on along the minus strand of CAWAYG010000002.1, from coordinate 1,153,549 downwards.
CAATCTAAATCCGCGTCAAAGCCGTAGCCTCATCCTCAGCCAAATCCAAAATCGAATCCAATCTCACCATCTTCAACAACATCATCACCCGCTTATTCGCCGCAAAATAAGTAGCCTTCCCCCCAGCCCTCTTCAAAGTCGTAAACGCCCGCACCAAAGCCCCAATCCCCGAGCTATCCAACTCCGTAACCCCGGCCAGATTCACCGCCACATGCAACGAGCCGGCATCAATCAACTGCTGCACCTGATTGCGAAACGCTTCCTCAGCGTCCCCTAGTTTCAGCGGTCCATCCAGGTCCAGGATCGTGGCGCGCCCCGCCTTCCGAATACCAATGTTCACGATGCCCCTCGTTCAGCCCAGCAAAGCTAACCGAATTACGCCCACCAATCAAGGGGACACCACAAACTACTCCGCCCGCAATGCATCCACCGGATCCACAGTAGCCGCCCGCCGCGAAGGTAAATAACAAGCCAAGCAAGCCGTAACCACCACGCCCAAAGTCACCGCCCCATAGGTAAGCGGATCCACCGGGCTGACGTTAAACAGCAAAGACGACATCAACCGCATCACTCCAAACGCCGTCACCAACCCGCACAAAATTCCCACACCCGTCAGCCACAATCCCTGCCGCACAAACATCCCCACCAGCATTTTCCGCTGCGCCCCCAGCGCCATGCGAATCCCAATCTCCCGCGTGCGCTGCGAAACCGAATACGCAATCACTCCATAAATCCCCACAATCCCAAGCAACAAAGCCATGCCCCCAGCCACTCCCAACATCACCAAGGTAAACGAAGTCCGCGCCATGGACTTCGTATAGAAATAACCGACGGTGTGCAAGTCCGCTAGCGGGATATTCGGATCCACCGACCACACCGTCTCCCGCACCTCGTTCAGAAACGCTTGCGAACCGGCTCGCGGGCTGCGTATCGCAAACGCGATCCCGCGCCGAACGTCCTCTTTTTGTCCTTCGAACCGGTCCAGCATCACCGGCCAATAAACCGAACTGCCTACCGGCTTGTCCACTCCGTTGTCGTACACGTCCCCCACCACTCCGACGATCTCGCGCCAATCATCCGTGTTGGCCACGCGAATTCGCTTGCCCAGCGCATTCCGCGCGTCGTGCCAATATTCCTTCGCGAAGTTTTCAGAAATCATCGCCACCGGAATCCTCTGATAAGTGTCCTCCCAAGTGATATCGCGTCCCGCAACCAGTGGCGTCCCCATCGTCGCCAAAAATCCCGGCGAAACGTACTTGAAGCGGCGGATCGGTGGAAGCTCTCCTTCCGCATACGCGCGGTCTTGCGCAAATAACACATCGTTCGAGTTATGCCCGTCCATCGGAATGGAGCTCGAAAAACTCACCGACGAAACACCTGGAATTGCCCCGAGCTTCACCAGGATTTCCTGGTCCATGCGCACCAGCCGTTCGCGATCGCTATCCGCAATTTCCGTCTCCGGCACGTAGAACCGGAACGTCTGCACCGAGTCCGGCCCCGTAAATCCCGGCGGCACGTGCATCAACGCGCGAAAAGTCCGAATCATCAGCCCCGAACAAATCAGCAGCACCAGCGCCAGCGCCACCTGCACCACCACCAGCACATTGCGCGCGCGATGCTGCTGCCGGCTCTGGCTCAGCGCCCGTCCACCCTCGCGCAAGCCCGTGTTCAAATGCGCCCCCGCATATTTGAAAATCGGAATCGAACCAAACAGCACGCTGGAAAAGAGTGCAATCACAAACGTAAACAGCAGCACCGGCAAATCAATCCCGATCTCATGAATCCGCGGCAACCCCGTCGGCGCCAGCGCCACCAGCACCTGCAACGCGCCATAAGCCAGCGCCAATCCCAGCAAACTTCCGAGCAATCCCAATATCACGCTCTCAAACATTAATTCCATCGCGATGCGTCCCCACCCCGCTCCCAGTGCCGCGCGTATCGCCAGTTCCTGCCGCCGTCCGTCCACGCGCACCAGCAGCAAATTCGCCACGTTCGCGCAAGCAATCAGCAGCACCATCGCGATCGATCCCATCAAGACCCACAAAACCTTCCCCACGTCGCCCACCACATCCTGCTTCAACGGCCGCAAATTTGGCGCGATGTGCGCCTGTTCAAACAGCTTCGCGCTGAAACCTTCCGGCGCCGGAAAACTCCGGTTCACGATTGGCAACATGCGCGCCACGTCCGCGCTCGCCTGCGCCATCGTAACTCCGGGTTTCAGCCGCGCCATCGCTTCGTAGCTGAAGTTCCCCAGTTTCGTCTTGCTGCGATCCCACTTGAAGGGCACCACTAGCGACATCTCGTCGTAATCCAAAAAGTGAAATCCCTGCGGCAACACTCCAATGATTTCCCGCGGTTTTCCGTCCAGCGTAATCGATTTCCCAATCACCGAAGTAGCTCCGCCAAATCTCTGCCGCCAGTATCCGTACGAAAGCAGCACGGTTTCCGGCGTCCCTGGCGAATCGTCTTCCCGCGTGAACAATCGCCCCAGCGCCGGCTTCACTCCCAGCATCGGCAACGTTCCATCGCTCACATCGAGTCCGCGCACCTGCTCCGGTTCTCCCGCTCCCGTCACGCTCAGCGAATCGCCGTCATACACTCCAATGTCCTGCAACGTAGTGTTCTGCTCGCGATCAATAAAATAAATCGACGGCGCCATATTAAGGTTCGGTATCCCCACCCCCGGCGCCGTATGCCACACTCCAATCAACTGCTCCGGATGCGGGTATGGCAAAGGCTTCAGCAGCACGCCTTCCAGCACGCTGAAAATCACCGTGTTCGCGCCCACGCCCACCGCCAAAGTGACCAGCGTAATAATCGTAAACAGCGGCGCCCGCCCCAACCGTCTTAAAACTTGCCTCAGTTGATCGCCGAACATTCCCATCTCGAAAACCTCCCCATCCGCGCACACCGTTCGCAATTGGGACAACTCCGCACCGAAATCCCGCGCGATATCACCATGCACTCCTTGGTACGATGCCAACCAAAGAAATGTTTCCAGTTTTATCGCTCATATATCGTCACGTAACTCCGCGCCCTCAACCCAACCCTTCTGGCCACTAGCCACTCATCACTAGCCACTGCCTTTATCATCCAACCGCACAGCCGTTGCCGTTCTCTGCGTCCTCAGCATCTCTGCGGTAATCCGTCGGCATTGTCTCGGCCTGCGCCCTGCACGCTCTCCGTTCCTTGACGTCCACTCTCCCGATTTGCTAGGCTGCGCCCATTCACTTCTGCCGCCGGCGTGGGTGACGCCAGCCGCCAGCAAGCGAATGTCCCCCTTCCCCTGGGAGAACCATGGAAACATTTTCCGCGCTCTTTGAACTTGCGAGCGTGTCTTTAGCCTGCCGTGATCAGGATACCCTCCTGAAGACTTTTGCTGCGCGTGTCGGCGCCACCCTTGGCGCTCGCGCCGTATTCGTCTGGACCAACGGCGCTTCCTCCAAGGCCGCCGAAGGCCTCGTCTGCCGCACGCGCTGGAACGAGCCCGGTGAGCGTTTCGCTCCGCTCGATGAATCCGTCAGCAAAGGCTTGCTCAGCGAAGTTTACGAATCCGCCGAAACCCGCCGCGTCAGCAGCAAGGAAATCGCCGCCGACGATTTCGAGCACCTCGACGAACCCAGCCGCGCCCGCGTCAAATCCGCCATCGTAGTCTCGTTGCCCGGCGCCCAGCGCACCGAAGGCGTCGTCGAAGTTCTCAACAAGCGCGCCGGAGAATTCACCGCCGAAGACGCACACTTTCTCGAAGAGGCCAGCCGCCTCGCCGGCTCCGCACTCACCAACCTGGAAGCCATCGAAGGCGAGCGCCAAGCCCAGCTCTTCACCCTGGAACGTCTCACCGCGCTCTACGACCTCGGCCGCACCTTCACTTCCACTCTCGAACTCGGCGTCCTCCTCCCCGTCGTTGCCGGAAAAATTCGCGACATCATGGGCGCCGGAGCCTGCCTCGTGTGGCTGGCCGACCCCGGCTCCCAGGACCTCTACCTCGCAAAAAAAATCGGCGAAGATCCCACCGTCGAAGACGACGCACGCGTTTCCCTCACCGAAGGCCTGCTCGGCGAAATCGCCCAGTCCGCCAATCCAAAATTAGTCGAAAACCCCTCCGAAGAGCCCGGTCTCGCTGAACGCATCAGCGCTTCTGAAGAATTCGAAATCGTGTCGTGGATGTGCGCGCCGCTCCGCAAAGAAAATGACGTCCTGGGCCTCGTGGAGCTAGTCAACAAAGCCGATGGCACTCCCTTCAACGAAGACGACCTGTTTTTCCTTTCCTCCATCAGCGAACAAGCAGCCGTAGCGCTGCACAACGCCAATCTCCTCGACGCCGAACGCAAAGTCCACGCCCTCGACGCTCTCCTGAAAATTTCGCGGGAAATCACATCCACCCTCGACCTCGACCACGTGCTCTCTACCGTGGTGCAGCAGGCCGCTTCCGTAATTCCCTTCGATCGCTGCATCATCGGATTCTTCGATCGCGGCCGCTTCGTCCTCGGCGCGCTCTCCGGTGAAACCGAAGTTCCCAAGACGCGCGAAATGAGCGACCTCCGCACTCGCCTCGAATGGGTCGCGGATCAGGAAGCAGCCGTCTCGGCGGATTTGTACGACGACGGCTGGCACGTCGAACCGCAAGAAGCCCATGCCCAGATCGTCTCGTTTCTCGAAGAACGCAAAGAAAATGGATTTTACGCGCTGCCACTCCGCGATGATCAAGGCACCCTCGGCGTTCTCGCGCTGCTCAGCAGCGATGCCGACTTCCTCACCGACAACAATAAAGAAACCGTCGCCATCCTCGCCAACCAAACCACCGTCGCCATTCGCAACGCGCAACTCTATCAACAGGTCCCGCTCGCCAATCTCCTCCAGCCTTTCTCGCAGCGAAAAAAGAAATTTCTCGCCGCGATGCCGCGCAGTCGGTGGGCGCTCTACGCGCAACGCGCCGCAATCGTCGTTGCCTTTCTCATCGTGGTTCCCTGGCCTCTGCGTGTCGGCACCGACGCCACAGTCGTCCCCGCCGAACGCCGCATGGTCAGTGCGATCGATGGCGGCGTAGTCCAGCACGTTTTCGTTCACGAAGGCGATACAGTGCAGGCAGGCCAAGTTCTCGCCCAACTCGATGACGGCGAAGATCGCGTAAAACTAGCCCAAGCCGAAGCGGCCCTCGCGCAATCCCGCCGCGAACTTGCCGAATCCGAATTTCGCAACGATCCCTCCGCCGCGGGCCAGGCCAAAATCCGCGCCGACCTGCACGATGCCGAAGTACAACTCGAACAGCAACGCGTCGCCGCATCGCAATTGCGCGCGCCCAACGCCGGAATCGTCGTCACTCCGAAAATCGAAGAAAAAACCGGCAGCATGGTCAAACCCGGAGACAGCTTCGCGGAAATTGTCAGCCAGGATCGCATCGCCGCCGAGATGAGCGTCCCCGAAGCCGAACTCGAACTCGTCCACCCCGGCAACCAAGTCGCCCTCAAGCTCAACGCTTTCCCCACCGCTACCTTCGAAGGCTCGGTCGAACGCATGGGTGCGCAAACCCAAGCCGTCGCCGGCGAACAATACTTCGTCGTGCGCGCCGTCTTCAATAATCCCGGCGGCATGGCTCGCGATGGCATGGTCGGCCGCGCCAGAATTCACACTGTCGGCGGCTGGTTTCAAAGCGGATGGTATCCGGTCGGTTACACGCTGTTGCGCTCTCCGATTCGCTGGCTCTGGGAAAAAGTATGGAGCTATCTGCCATGAGCGCCGCTCCCATGCCGCGTCCAGAACACAGCACGCCCAAAGGATTCAATATGACCAGAAGTGCAAACCTGTTTTTCGTCGCCGCGCTGGCGCTAGCAACAGCTGGTTGCGATAATTCTTCCGTCGCCTCCAGCCCAGGTCCCGCTCAGCCACCCGCAGTCACGGCTCCCTCGAGTGCTCCCGCGAAACCCGCAAACGCCGGCGACATCCTCAGCGTCCTCACCGTCGAACATCAAGTGGACATCACTTCCCAGCGCGATGGACTCGTCATGTCGCTGAACCACGACGAAGGCAGCACCGTGAAATCCGGCGATGTCCTCGGCCAGATTGACGACCGCAGCCTGCAAATGGAACTCATCAAAGCCAATTCCGATCTGCAGGTCGAGGAAAACAACAAAAAATACAAAGAAGCCGAACTCAAAGCCAAAACTGCCGCCTATCGCCGTCAGCAGCAGCTTCGCGCACTCGGTCTTTCCAGCGACGCGGACCTGGAAGCCGCCGAATTCGAAGCCAAGGCCGCCGAATACGACCTGCACGGCTACGAAGCCCTCGTCGAAAGCGGTCACGCCGAAATCAATCGCCTGAAATTGGAAGAAGATCAGACCCGCATCCACGCTCCCTTCTCCGGCGTAGTCGTCCGCCGCTACATTCGCGAAGGCCAGGCCATCTCCAAAGGCGACAAATGTTTTCGCGTCAGCCAGCTCTCTCCTCTCCAAGTCCAGTTTCAGGTTCCTGAATCCTCAGGACGTCGCCCCGCCCTAGGAACTCCCGTCGAGCTTTCTCTGGTCGAAGACTCCACCCGCGCCCTAACCGCTCGAGTAACAAAAGTCAGCCCCACCATCGACGCCGCCAGTGACAGTTACGACGTCCTGGCCCAACTAACAGGCTCGGGCATTTCCGATCTCCGCCCCGGCATGGCAGTAAAAGTCCTTTGGCCCGGCCCAGCAGCGCGAACGAGCTCCGCGCCAGCTCCCGCCGCGCACCCATGATGCCGCTGGTCTTTGCACCTGCCGTTGATTTCGAAGCGCCGGCGTCCCGCTGGCTCTTTTGCTTTTGCGGTTGACGTTGCCGTTGTAGAGGCCGGTCCCGCTGTGTGGGACCGGGCAGCCGTTGACGTGGGTTTTGATTTTGCCATCGCTTTTGCTTTGCCCTAGTGGTTTTTGATTACCATCTCGGAGAGAACTGAATGCGCTTTGGCCCCACCAGCCTGCAAGTCTCCAGCGTCCTCGCCAAAGGCCTGCGCCGCCCCAAACTCCGCACCGACCTCCGCATCAGCGAACAAGTCATCGCCGGCGAAACCAGTTACGTTGTAAAAAATTTCGAAACCAATTCCTACAATCGTTACGGCGCCACCGAATACGGCGTCCTCGAACTCTGCGATGGCACCCGCACCGCCCTCGAAATTTCCGACGCCCTCACCGAACCCCATCCCGATTCCCCCCTCAGCGAAGCCGAAGTCCTGGAATTCCTCGACAGCATCGAGCCCGCCATGTGGGAACGCTCCGTCGGCGAAAAAAATCTAGCCGTTCTCGAACGCATCCGCGACGAGCGCAAAGGCCGCCTCGACCAATCCAGCGTCCTCTATATGTCCTTCAAAGCCTGGGACCCGGACAAAACCCTCGCCAAGATGGATCCCTATCTTAGCTGGATGTTCACAACCGGCTTTGTCGCTTTCTCCATCGGCGTTTTTATCGTGGCCGCCTATCTGCTCGCCTCGGATTGGACTCGTGTGCAACACGACACCGCCGCCCTCTATACTTTTGCCGGCAAAAGCGCCTACGACATCTGGATGTTCTGGATTCTTCTCATGGTCCTCGGAGGCATCCACGAGTTGGGTCACGGCCTCACCTGCAAGCATTTCGGCGGCGACGTTCACCAGATGGGATTCCTGCTGATCTATTTCACTCCGGCCTTCTATACGGACACCACGGACATCCTCCTCTTCAAACGCGGTTCGCAGCGCCAGTGGGTGATCTTCGCGGGTATCTGGATTGAACTGGTCCTGTGCGGCTTGTCCGGCGTGGTCTGGTATTTCTCGCCGGTTGGCTCGGTGCTCAACGACATCGCCTATAAAATGATGCTCCTCAGCGGCATTCAGGGCGCGCTCCTCAACCTCAATCCCCTCATCAAAGCCGACGGCTACTACGCGCTTTCCCAATTCCTCAATGTTGACAACCTCCGCGAGGAATCCTTCGCTTTTCTGCGCGCCTGGGCGCAGAAATATTTGCTCCGCCACGATATTGACTTGCCCCCCACCAGCAAGCGACAGCGCCGCATTTTCTTTCTCTTCGGAGTCTCTGCGATCGTTTACAGCAATGCGTTGCTCGTCATTGTGATCGTGTTCGCGAAAAACGTCCTGGTCACCAAACTCGGCGACGGATGGGGCTACCTCGCCACTCTCCTCGTCATTTATTTTTTTGCAAGGAAGGGAATTCAGCAGGCTCTACCCACCGTGCGCGCCTGGCTGCGCCAGAAGAGAGAGGATTATATGGCCTGGAAAATGACCCGTACCCAACAAGCCGGAGCGCTGGCCTTGGCGCTGCTGCTTCTGATTCCTCCGGTGTCCTCATCCGTCTCCACCGCTCTGGTTCTCGAGCCCGGAGCGTCCGCCCGTGTCCGCGCGGAAGTCTCCGGCCAAGTCCAGACTGTGTACGTCAAACCCGGCGATACCGTAAAGACCGGCCAGCTGCTCGCCATCCTGCAGAATCCCGAAATCGCGGCCGATGCCGATTCGCTCCGCCACCAATTGGCTCTCGCCAGCAGCCAACTCCGCAACGGCCAGGATCGCTCCGATTTCGACTCCGCCGCAAACGCCGTCCGCGACCGCGCCCGCCTCCAGCAGGAACTGGCAGTCGCCGAAAAACGTGCTGCCGCCCTGGAAATTCGCGCCCCCATTGACGGCGTCGTGGCCACCGGCGGCCTTGCTCAAAAGACCGGATCATTTCTAGCCGCAGGAGACGAATTCACCCAGTTAGTCGACCGCACCACCATGAAGGCGCGCATCCTGGTCCGCGATTGGGACTTGCAAGATGTTCAACAGGGTGCGGCAGTTAAAGTGAAGGTCATTCCGTTCCCCTTTCGCACTTACTCCGGCAAAGTTGACCGTATCTACCCAGCTTCTGCCTTAGATCGCCCCGTAACACAAACAGAAAACCTCGAACGCTTAGGCCAGCAACTCACCAACTATTTTGCCGTGGATGTGGAATTCGCGAACCCGGATGGCTCGCTGCGTGAAGGTATGACCGGCACCGCGAAGGTCTCCGGCAAGCGTGGTTCGCTGGCCTGGCAAGCTTGCCGCGCCACGTGGCGTTGGGCGCGCAGTCAAGCTTGGTAGCCTTTGCCTTTGAATTTGTAGCGGCCGGTCCCGTTTTGTGGGACCGGGCAGCAATTGTCGTTGGTTCTGATGTTGCCTCAGTAGCGGCGCACTCTAATACGTCGGTGCTGGCACGGCAATGGCTGCTGCCGCTGTGAGATCGTCGCGACACCGGCACGTCGCCGCGCAGCCCAGAAAAGAAGAAAGGGCCGCCGTTCCTGGGACGGCGGCCCTTGGGGGTGTTGCTACGTCAATCTCCGATAAGGCTAGGGGCCTAACCGAAGAATCTCTGGAATGGTCCTAGAACTTGATTAAGGGCTTCACGGCCGGCAAATCCGCGCGCTTCATCAGCGGCTTCACGGGCGCTGTCTTCTTACCCTTCACCGGCTTCGATTTCTTTTCCATGACCCAATCTCCCCTTGCGAATTGAACATTCCCGCAGACTCTGCCCACCGCGCTTGCCATGTCTCGAAAGGGGCCGTTGCCACGCCGGCAGCGGCCCGCTTGCCATTCGAGAAGCCTCTCTCAGGCCGCGTTGTGCGTTTCAACGCGCTCCTGACAATGAAAATCTGGACTTACTTCTTTCCCACCGCCGAGAAAGCATGAACCGTCAACGGCTTCGTTGCTTCGATCTTCTTTGCCTTCTTCAAGGTTTTCTTGGCCATTTTGTTCCCCCTCATTTGATTTGCCCTGCTGGGCATCGTCTTGTGTATATGCAAGGCGGTCGCCAAACTCCGCCGCCGCTTCGCTCAACCGCAACCTACTCAATTTGTGAGACTTCGCGCCACGCCCAATCCGGACCCATCCCGCGCTGCGTCTTCGTAGCGTTGAATTAATCATCGCTTGTTGAAAATTTCAACGCAAACGCGCACTCCATCTTCAACCTCACGTGGCATTCATCGGGGCAGGCAGGAGTGCGGCAGTACTGCGGAGACTAAACCGAAGCATAAACAAGAAAGGGCTGCCAGCCTGACGGCAGCAGCCCCGCTTGCAGTGCAAGATGCTTTCATCACAGCGCGCCGTGTGCAAAGCCGCGCTGCTGCCAACGATACCGGGCCTACTTGTCTTTGAAACTAAACAGCGGCTTGGTCGGTTGCAGCTTCTTGGACTTCTTCAACGCCTTCTTCGCTTTCTTGGCCATTGTTTTCTCCCTAGCTAGATTTGCCCAGCTGGGCACCGCTGTCCTTATATGCAAAGCACTCGCCAATGTCCACATTCATTTTTCCGCTCCACGAAACCCATTTTCGTGGGCTTTTCAGCGATTCCGCTGCTTCGGTCCGCCTCCGTCGCCTCTCCGCCCGTTGAATTTCTTCACTCGCTGTTGAGAATTTCAACGCGAGCCAGGCGAGTACATCCTCGCAGCCGCATTTTCCGCCACGCCGCGCGTGTTTTTTCGGAGTGCTCGCAGCACCCCTGTGCCTGCGATCATCAGCTGAAAATCAGCCGGAGCGTCCCTCGGCACCGGCGCGCGCCACAGTGGCAGGGAACGCGTTTAACCTTCACCTGATAACGGTATTTCACGGTCAGCTCTTCACCGGCGCGTATCTTCCGGCAGCTGTAAAAGTACAAACGGCTGCGCGAACACCGCCACTCCAAATTGGGTCGGCACGAGTGGTTAATGAACTGAGCGCCGCTTCCTCCTGTTCTGCCGTCTATGCTCCAACGGGAATTCATGCCCGCGATATAAATATCCCTGGGAGCCGGTATCTTCCATGACTGCAGCCGGGTGATCCGTTTGCCCGTGTATTCGATCACCCGCCGGCTGGCGGGAATCTCCTCCAGCGCAAACACTCCATAACGATGTAGCGTTGAGCGCCCGATTCGCAGACGAAACCGCGCTGCCTTCGGATTGATCAGGCGCTGCTTCGGGTTTGGACCTTTCATTTTGCCCTCCGATCACGTCCAGCCCGCCCGAACGCTTCACAAACCACAGCACGCTTCATGCGCACTGAATTCCGCGGCCACCCGCGTGTGCATCCCGGATCGTGACGGCGCCGTGGAGCCTGACAGCGTCACTTGAAAATGTAACGCAGCGTCCCCCGGCACCGCCGTGCGCCACAATGGCATGGAATGCGTTTCACCTTGATTGGATAATTGTAATTCCACGTCAGTTCTTCCCCGGCGTGGATCCTCCGTCGGCTATACAAGTACAGGTGGGGTCCGATGCGCCGCGCCACCAGATTGGGCGCGCACGAGTGGTTCATGAACTCGGCGCCGCTACCACCCCGCGCGCCGTCCACATACTTAGCGGCAGTAATCCACGCGATATAAATGTCTTTGGGAGGCCGGATCTTGACCGCCTGCTCGAGTGTCAGGCATTTGCCGGTATACTCGATCACGCGCCGGCCCGCGGGAATGTGCTCCAGTGCGAACACCCCGTAGCGATGCAGCCCGGAGCGCCCGATCTGCATGCGATATCGCGCCGCTTCGGGATTGATCCGCCTCTTCGGCGCCGCAAGCGCTTTCATCGACCATGCTCCATCACAGATCGTACTTCCGGCACAAATAGTTCAGCCGGTTGCGATCCACTCCCAGCAGTTTCGAGGCATCCGCTTTCACTTGCTTGGCTTGTTGCAGCGCCTCCTGCACCCAGCGCTTTTCGAACGCTTCCATTTCCTTGTCCAACTTGATCCCCGCGGCCGGCAGTTGGAACCGGTTGCGATAGTCGCGTCCAACCGCCTGCGTCATTTCCGCCGGCAGATCCTTCGCCGTGATGGTGTCGCCGTCCGTCATGATCACCAGGCGCTGTATGGCGTTCTCCAGTTCGCGCACGTTTCCCGGCCAGGCATAGCGCTTCAGCGCCGCGACAGCATCGTCCGCGATGCGCTTCGCCGGAAATCCGTTCGCCGCGGAATAAACGCTCACAAAATATTCCGCCAGCACCTGGATGTCCTCCACGCGTTCGCGCAGCGCCGGCACGAAAATCGGCACCACGTGAATGCGGTAATAAAGGTCCTCGCGGAAGCGCCCCTGTCGCACCATCTCTTCCAAATCTTCATTGGTCGCGCTCACCAGCCGAAAATCCACCTTCATGGATTTCTTCCCGCCCAGCCGCGTCAGCGAACGATCTTCCAGCACGCGCAGCAATTTGCTCTGCAGCAGCGGCGTCAGCGTCGCAATCTCGTCCAGAAAAAGCGTTCCCTGATGCGCCAGCTCGATGCGTCCTTCCTTCGTTGCCACCGCGCCGGTAAACGCGCCGCGCTCGTACCCAAAAAGCTCCGCCTCCATCAATCCTTCCGGGAGCGCCGCACAGTTCACGCTCACAAAAGCGCGACTGCGCCGCGGGCTTTGCTCGTGCAGCGCCTTGGCCACCAGTTCCTTACCCACGCCGCTTTCGCCGCGGATGATCACGTTGGTCGTCGCGCGCGCCATACGCTTGATCGAATCAAACACATGCCGCATCGCGTCCGTCGCGCCAATCAAATCTCCCAGCGAATTCTTGCGGCTGATTTCCTCGCGCAGAATGCGGTTTTCGCGCTGGATGTGCAGCTTCTCGATCGACCGTTCCAGTAGCAAGCGCAGCACGTCGGTATCAATCGGCTGAATAAAATAATCGTGGCAGCCCGCGTCAATCACTTTCAGCGCCGTAGCCTTGGTCTGGTCCGTGCTCAGCACGATCACCAAAGTGTCAATGTCTCCGATCGCGAGGCGGCTCAGCAATTCGGTGCACTCGCGCAGGCCGCCCGATTCCATCGGCAGGGCCAACAGCAACACGTCGAGCCCCGCTTCCTGCAGCAGCTTGTAAGCGGCCTCGTAATCCGCGCCCTCCACCACTTCAAAAGTGGAACGCAAAGCCACCACAATGCTCCCGCGCATCCGCGCGTCATCATCCACCACAGCAATTTTTGGTTTCAAAGCCGCAGGCGTGATAAGCAGTCTCCAGCGGGACCAGCAGGTTCAGCTCTCACCCAACCGAACCCAAACCAAACCGCCATCCCGCGTGGCCGCGATTCTAGGTGCCACCAGTCCCCATGTCAACGGCGGTACGCGGGTCGTAGCGAGTGAACGGTGATTCGTGAGTAGTGATTGGTGAAGCGTGACCGACGCGCAGTGGTACAGCCACCCCTCGAACGGTAGCCACTAGCTACGGTATGACGCTATTGAGCCACGAACGCCTTGCGTTTCTTGCTGACTGCGAGCTTATCGTCAAACCAAAGGACGCATTGGGTATTCGATTCGTCGATCGTCCACATGGTCTGATCCCCGCGCGCTTCACTTATAGACAGCCCGCGCTGACTGACCAGCTCCCGAACTTTTTGCTGCTCACTCCCGGTCGGGATCGAATCGCAAATGGATGTCGAGTGCACGTCTAGTCTGATTGCAGGCAGTTCTAAGCTGCTGCTGTTTTTGTTTTTGGAAGCGCCCTTCGCGAACATGTCGCTCACCTTCCGGCGCCACATCTGGATGCCGTCCGCGGTATATGCCGCGACGTACTGGCCGTCCTCGCAGTTGCTCTGTTCGTATAAAGCCGGACCGTTTGCTGTCGGGACCGCCTGAATGATCTTCGTCGCCTTGCAGTCGGGGATTTTGCCTTCTGACCAAATCACGTCGCCGGTAGCGAGAGCACCTGCAACTACCGTGATGGAAGCCTCGGCAGCACCGGATTTTGCTCTCGCGCTCAGATGGTAGTCGCCAGGCCTTTTCGCTGTGATCGTGACTTCATCACCCTCCGTCTCCTGGAGGGCGTCGGTATCGGAAACGTTCCAGGATACGTAGCGCTGCATTTGGCCATCCTGATTGACGAGCCGGAACGATCGCGTCTCACCGACTACGAGCGTGACTTTCGCGGGAGAAATGACAACGTATGAGGGGCGTTGACCGAACGCGGGAAATGTCCAAACGAACACGAATACCGCCGCTGCGGAATAGAAGCGAAACCGTCTACTCGCCCTCATGTCTCTTCAATGGTTGGATCCGCGAACGCTGCCGTCAATATTCCTCGGCGGATAGTGTGCAACATTCATAACCGGCCGCGCTGGGCTCTTCAATCGAATCCCAATATTGGCCGACGCAACATGAAGGCCGGCGCCCGGAGGTCGCCCAGATAGACTTCACGTGCGCGCGAGAAATCAGTGGACGGAGCGACACCGCGTCAAAACCCCCACCCTGCAAAAACCAAAGGATGCGCCACCGGCCCACGACGGCGTTAAAATGGACAGCCATGGACCTTCGTAACGTATCAGTGCGAACTCATTGCTTGTCGCCGGCGCGAGCCAAAGTGGCAGCCAACGTAGCAATCGACGCGCCCCTTGGCCCCACGTCATACGGCCGGATGTTTCCCGAGTTACCGTCATTTCAAGCAGATGAGCAGTTCTTGCACGCGCTCGGCCGCGCAGGCGGGATTTGCGACTGCGGAGATAGCAATGACACTCCCGACTCGCAGGGAGATGCCGCAGCCGGATGGCCGATCTTCGGTCAATTCGTGGCTCACGATATTACGGCCGACCGATCTATTTTGCGCAGCCATGCCCATACGGCGGAATTGCGCAACGCGCGCAGCCCGCAACTCAACCTGGAATGCCTATACGGCGACGGACCCACCGGTCATCCTTTCCTCTACCAACGCGACGATGCAGCGAAGTTCCTGCTTGGCTTCGACGGGGCCGACGTGCAACGCAACGCCGATGGCATCGCGATTATCGGCGATCCGCGGAACGATTCGCACATGCTGATCTCGCAATTGCATCTGGCGATGCTCAAGGCTCACAACGCCTTCGTGGATGAAGCGCGGCGCAATGGAACGCCGTCTGACGCCGTATTCGAGGCTGCGGCGCGGCAGTTGCGGTGGCACCATCAACGGATCATTCTCAACGAGTTTCTGCCCGCCCTGGTAGGTCCGACGCCAGCAGATCAAGTGCTGCAAGAAGGCCCGCGCTGGTTTCGCCCGGGACGCGACGTCTATATACCACTCGAATTTGCCGACGCGGCCTATCGCTACGGCCACTCGCAAATTCGCCACCGCTACCGGCTGAACCTACAGACCGACCCCGTGCCCCTGTTTCCAGATCTTCTGGGATTCCGCCCCGTATCGCGTGAACACGCGATCGACTGGGCGCTGTTCTTCGACGCACCCGGAGCTAAAACCGCGCAACGGTGCAAGAAAATAGACGGAAAGCTGGTGCGCGCACTTATCCAATTGCCGGTAGCTGTGACGGGTGAGTGCGAGATCGAAGACTATCACTCGCTCGCCGTGCGTGACCTGCAGCGCGGACAGGGCGTCGGGCTACCGTCTGGCGAGTCAGTCGCGCGTCACATGGGAATCGCCCCGCTCACGGCGGAGCAGGTTGGCATCGCCGGCACGGGTTGGCGTGGCGAGACGCCTCTCTGGTACTACATTCTCCGCGAAGCCGACGCATGTGCAGGAGGCAATCGCCTCGGTCCCGTTGGTGGCCGAATCGTGGCCGAAGTACTTGTTGGACTGATTGATGCGGACGCGACATCCTTCCGCCACAACAGCCAGGGCTGGAAACCTCAAAAAACACTTAGCGAGATGCTGGCCTCCTGAGAACCAGCGAGACCTTTACCCAGGCTGGCCACTTCTGCAGCCCCGCGTCTTGCGCCCTCCTCACTGCAAATGCCAAATGAACCATCGAATCAAGCGGCATGCCGATGCAGACATTTGTTGCAGGCGCCGTCAGTCGAACTCAGATCACGCTGAGCCCGCAACGCACGCTTTCGCCCGCGCCAGCAGCAACTGCCGCTCGCGGGCGTTGCGCGTCAGCGCTGCGGCGCGTTCGAATTCGGCGCGCGCTTCCCCCAGTTGCCCAAGTTTCTTCAGCAAATCCCCGCGCACGCTGGGCAGCAGATGGTAATTCTCCAGCGCCCCCTCCGCCGTCAGCGCGTCCACCACTTCCAACCCCGCCGCCGGACCAAACGCCATCGAAACCGCCACGGCGCGATTCAAATCAATCACAGGAGATGGCGCGATCCGCGCGAGCGCCTCATACAGCTTCACAATCCGCCGCCAATCTGTTTCTTCCGCTGTGCGCGCTCGTGCGTGGCACGCTGCAATCTCCGCCTGCAACACGTATGGCCCTTGCGCAACAGGTGCCAGCGCCCGGGCCTGTTCCAGCGCCGCAAGCCCCCTGCGAATCAGCAGCTGGTCCCACGCCGCGCGGTTCTGCTCCAAGAGCAAAATCGGCGCGCCCGCTTCGTCCACGCGCGCTCCGAAACGCGAAGCCTGTATTTCCATCAGCGCCACCAGGCCGCGAACTTCCGGCTCTTGTGGTGCCAGCTCCGCCAGCACGCGTCCCAGCCGCAGCGCATCTTCGCAAAGCGCAGGCCGCAGCCAATCGTCACCCGCGGTCGCCGAGTACCCCTCATTAAAAATGAGATAAATCACGGCGAGCACCGACGAAAGCCGCGCCGCAAGCTCTTCGCCTCGCGGCACCGCAAACGGCACGCGCTTTTCCGCCAGCGTGCGCTTGGCCCGCACAATCCGCTGCGCAACGGTCGGCTCCGGCACCAGAAACGCGCGCGCGATCTCGTCTGTAGTTAGCCCTCCCAGCAAACGGAGCGTTAGCGCCACACGCCCCTCGCTCGGCAGAACCGGATGGCAAGAGATGAAGACCAGCCGCAGAAGATCGTCGCCGACATCGTCATCGAGAGCCGCATCAAAATTTGGCACGGTCATCTCTTTCTCTTCCATCTCGCGGCCTAGCTCTGCGTGCTTGCGCTCCAGCCGCGCGCTGCGACGGAAATGATCAATGGCCCGATGTTTGGCGGTGGCCATCAACCAAGCGCCCGGATTATCCGGAACACCAGCCTGCGGCCACTGTTCCAGGGCGGCGACCAGCGCATCCTGCGCCAGATCCTCGGCAACGCCCACATCGCGCACCATGCGCACAAGACCGGCGATCAGCCTGGGCGCTTCAATCCGCCAAACTGCAGCAATAGCAAGATGTGGGTCGGTAGCCGTCACAGCCACCAATCACATCATCTTCAATCCACTCTTGCAAGTTCGCGGGCGCCGCGCCTAGGAACCAACTGCGCTTCGGCTGCAGGTTTCCTCTCCCACCTCGTACAATTGCCGTAGTTCGCACTCACCTTCGCCAGCCACAGGAAGGAATTGCTTGGCCAATTCGATCGCCTCCTGTTTCGAGTTGGTCCGGAGGATGGCAAAACCTCCCACCAACTCCTTGGCTTCGGTGAAAGGGCCATCGGTAACCGTCAATTTCCCGGCGGCGAGCCGCACGCGCGCGCCCAGGGCGCTCGGCAGGCAGCCTTCGGTCGCGACCAGCCAGCCGGCTTTCATCCCGCTCTCGATCAACTTGCCCATCGCTGTCATTTCCGCCTCTGTGGGAGGAACGCCGCGCTCGGCCGTCTTGTAGATGCTCAAGAATTTCATCGTGATTTCTCCTTAAGATTTGGTTTGATCCGGCTTCACGCGGGATCCGCTGGCCGCGCATCCGCGGCCGGCGGAACCAGCCAGCACTCTTACGCCTTGGCTTCGAAGGCTTCCGGCCCTAACACCTGGCGGACTTCTGTCTCGCCCTCCCAGCCCGGCCAATACTTTTTGTGCAGCTCCATAAACCGCTGGGCCCCTTCAATCGCCTCTTCCTTCGATTTCAGTTCAAAGATCGCGAACCCGCCGACAACTTCCTTGGCTTCGGTGTAAGGCCCGTCAACCGCAGTGAGCTGGCCTCGAGAAACTCGTACCCGCGTGCTCTTCGAAATGGGAACCAGGCCGCCGCTTGCGATCATCGTGCCCGATTTAGCCGCGTCTTCGCCCAGCTTCGCCATCGCATCCAGGAACGCCTGGGGCGGAGGACCCGGGTTTTCGCCGTGCTTCACTAGCATCAAGAATTGCATCATTATTTCTCCTTGTTGGTTTCGGATTCCGGACCATTTCCCCGGCCCGCTTCGGCCGGCTCAATCTGGCCTCTACCTATGCGTCGAACCAGCCCTCATGAAATCGACAGGTCGAAATGACTTTTTGGGGGCCACACCTTTTATTCCAGCAACTGTGCCGCGCAAGCGTCCCGCGCACTCACTTGGGAAAATCCGCCGCTTCCATCACCGGACGAATTTCCACCTCAGTCTCCCGGTCAAACGGCGCGCGCTTCAGCCATTCCACCGCCTCGTCCATGGATTTCACCTGCCATATCCAGAAGCCGCCCACAAGTTCCTTCGCCTCGGTGAACGGCCCATCTAGCACCGTGCGTTGCTGCCCGGAAAACCTCACCCGCTTGCCTTTCGAGCTCGGATGCAACCCGTCAGCCGCGAGCAACATGCCCGCCTGAATCAATTCCTGATTGAATTTTCCCATCTCCGCAAGCAGCTTCGGACTGGGCATAACCCCCGCCTCCGAATCCTTGCTGGCCTTCACCATCACCATAACTCGCATCGCACTCTCCCCTCTATCTGGATTAGCACCGGATCCCGGATGATCCTGACCCGCTGGACCCTCACGCTACTGACGCGTCGAACGAACACCGGTTAGATCGACATCGCCCGTATATTTTTTGGGGAAATTCTTGGACTCCGCTCGCGAACTCGTCCCCGTCAGGAACATTCCGGCGATTACCAGCAACAACGGCCAGAATGATATCAATATCCTGCAGAGGCCCCGCAAAAACTCCCCGCGATCAAAGAGATAAGACTGAACCACGTGCGAAGCGGCTAAAACAACAGCGATCATCTCTCCGAACGTCCGGGACGCGTCAGCACTAACACCGGCGAGGCGGCTCAACCGCGCGGCGGCGTCCGCCAAATTCCCGCAAAGAACAAAAAGCCCCAGCCCAATAAGTGCTGCGCCAACGATTGATTTCAGATCCCGTAAGAGCCTGTACCGCCGCGCCATACCCGCCTCCCGAGGCGCGCCCACTTCGCCTCTACCTACACGTCGAAGGAGGCCCCACGATTTCGACAGTCAAGGCCAGATTAATTTGTGAAGAATGCTAGGAGAGCACAGGGCGGCTAAGACTGTGACGATTTTGCTGTGCTGGCAGCTTCGCGGCAACGCGCGAGACGTGTCTGGTATTCGGGATTGGTGGGATCGAGTTTAGCTGCCTGCGTCTCCGTGGCAAGTGCCTCTGAGCGAAGACCGTGCAAGAGTTGAGCCTCGGCAAGGGTGTCGCGGAACGCGGGATTCGGCGAGGGAGACGTTGCTACGGCGTGGCGCGCTAGAACCAAAGCCTCGCTTGGATTCCGAAGTTTGATGTCAACGGCGGTGCAGTAGATCCAGGCGAGATTATTTTCTGCGCCCGGAGAGTCGGGCTGAGGTTGCAGAGCAGCCTTCAGGTGCGTGATCGCGCCGGCCTCATCTTTCAATTGCGCCAGGGCAAATGCTACCCCCACTTGCGCGTCGGCGTCCTTCGGATTTTTTTGGATGGCATCCTGAAACTGCTCCATCGCTCCCTTGAGATCGCCTTTCTGCCCCAGCGCAGCGCCTAGGTAAACCTGAGTGTGCGGTTCCCTAGGCTTGATCTCCAGAGCCCTCCGAAATTCGGTAATCGCACCGTCGAGATTGCCTTTCTGCGCGAAATGCAAACCGATGTTGTTGTGCGCGGCAGATATTTCCGGATCAAGCCGGACCGCCGCGTAATATGCGTCGACTGCGGCCTCCGCGTCATGCTGCTCGGCGAGTACGTTGCCAAAATCGTTGTGCAGTCCTGCGTCATCGGGTTTCAGGTGAAGCAAGAACCGGTACTGCTCGACGGCAGCTTCGAATTGCCGGTCGTCTTGCAAGAGGTACGCCAGCTGCTGCTCGTCCTGGTATCGGGCATTCACGAATTCAAGCTCATCTGTGAAGGCCGCAGACGACGCCTGCAGCGAACGCCGGATTTCCTCAATCGCGGATTTTCGTTCATTGTGTTTCAGATCGAGCTGAACGAGCGCGTCGCTCGCACCGACATCGGCGGCGTGAACGGAAAGCAGACTCTGCAGCTCGGCAATGGCCTAGGAGGTGTGGCCCGAAAATTCCAGCCCATGCGCGAGAGCAACGTGCAGACCTACGCCAAAGGGAATGCTGCGGGCAGCTGAGCGCATTTCAGCAACACCGGCGTCACTTTCGTGCGCGCGAAAATAGAGTAGGGCCAGCTGAACATGTGGAGCCGGATTGTCCGGCTCAAGACGAATGGCTTCCAGGAATTCGCTTTTCGCTCGTTCGATATCGCGCGCCGCGGAATATGGTTGAGCGAGATTCATGCGGTTGCTCGCTAGTTCCGGTTCAAGCTCAACCTGGCGAAGAAATGCCGGATTCACGGTGAAGGGCGCGGCCTCGACCGCAGGAGTGGACGGTTGCGATAGACTTTCGTCAATTACAAGTAGTCCAAAGCCGAGTAAAGACTGTCTAGGACCTCGGCGCTCTGCAACTGTTCCATATCGAGCGCGGCCGATCCATTAGTGACTTGGATCGGATCGGACCGATAAAAATGAACGACTTGCAAATCCGGCGCCAGAGCAGCCGCTTGAGCAAGCAAGGCGGCGTGCCTCGCGATGTTCGCTTTCTCGGATTCAGAAGGGTCTTGGACGAATGGGTTGATCGGCACCAATTTTGCCGAGATCAACAAAGGCCACGGACTTCGTGGAATTTCGTCGATTGCGGCGAAGCATGCGGACTCTGCGGGCTCAGTAGCGCCCGTATGAGGCAGTTCGGCGCACTTTGCAAGATGATCGATCGGTTTGTCGGCTTCGCCGGAAGTGGCTGATGACGATGATGCGTCGGCCCCAGAGAGCCGTTCGATCAGAATTCCATCCCCGCCGGCGGACTTGACCTGCGATAGGAAGTCTGGCGAAGCACCAAACGAGATGCCGCCCTTCTTGACGAGGTAAGCGACGTAGCTCGGCGAATACGATAACGCCAACCGTCCCAGTATTTCGCTACGGTCGAGAGGCGCCGTTTGCCCGAACGCGCAGGGTGAAACAAACGTAAGCGTAAGCGCACAGAAAAGAGCGAAGAGAAGAGAGTATCGTTTCATGATCCTCAGGCCTTTAGACACCAAAATCCGACGAGTCGTGCCGCGAAACTCGATTAGAAAGGTGCAATCTGCAGCAGGCAATAACACAGCAGCACCATGATACAGAGAGTCAACAAGACCAGCAGGTACAACTCCCCGGGCAAAGGCCGTGCGTTAGCGTTGCGCCCGGGCTTTCTGTGCGGCGGCTTGATCTTGCTCCAGATCGGCGAGATCGTAATGCAGGTAAACGTGGTGCTTCTTCAGAAAGGCGTGCACTTCCATTCGGGTCTCAAAGCCCAGCATCCGACGCACCGCGGACTCCGACAGCAACCCGCTGCGGTAGCCCTCCAGGGCTAGCGCTTCCAGAGCCACCCGCGCCGGGTCCTGCCCTTCGGGAGTCACCTGCCGCGCAAGCTCATCGGGAATGTTGAACGTAATTTCCATATTCCTGACCTCAGCATATCGTTTTAGCTCGGCGTATCGAGCACAGCAACCGAGCGCTCGTTCTGTCCCAAACCGCTGAACGTTTCACCCAGCAGCCGAATGCCTTCGCGAATACTCTGCTCGTTCATGCGCGAGTAGCCGAGCATCAACCCGGCCCTCGAAGCCCGCGCCAAAAAATATCCGGAAATTCCGTAGACGCCCACGCCGCGCGCTGCGGCGCTCTGAATCACCGCATCTTCCGCAATGCGTTTGCTGGCAGGCCACAACACCAGGTGGGTACCGGCACCGTCGCCAGCCACTTCCACACGCTCTCCCAAATGTTCGCGAATGGCCTCCAGCAGCGCCGCGCGATGTGCCGTGTTTCTGCGCCGCACCCGGCGCAAATGCCGCTCATACATTCCCGTGGATATAAATTCCGCCAGCGTTTCCTGTTCCAGCGTCGCGGTGTGCCGGTCGCACAACCATTTCGCCGCAGTGAAAGCCGCCACCAGCGACTTCGGCGCCACCAAATACCCAATGCGCAGCGCGGAAAAAATCGTACGCGAAAATGTCCCAACATAAATCACACGCCCCTCGCAGTCCAGCCCCTGCAAAGACTCGAGTGGCTGTCCTTGGTAATGGAATTCGCCGTCGTAATCGTCCTCTACCACGATCGCGGCCTTGCGCCGCGCCCAATCCAGCAGCGAGAGGCGCCGTGCCAGAGGCAGAATCGCGCCCGTGGGAAACTGGTGCGAAGGTGTGACGAATGCCAAGCGCGCATTTTTCGGCAGCGCGTCAGGTTGCAATCCGTCGCGATCCACCGGCACCGGTTGCAGCCGCGCGCCCGCCGCGCGCAGCACTTCCCGCGTGCCCTGATACTGCGGGTCCTCGACGGCCACCGGATCGCCGCGCTCGATCAACACGCGCGCAATCAAGTCCAGCGCCTGCTGCGAACCGTTCACCACAATTACTTGCGACGCATCGCAAATCACCGCGCGCGACCGCCGCAAATGTAGCGCAATCGCCTCGCGCAACGTCAAGCTTCCTCCCGCCACGCCGTAGTCCAGCTGCCGCGCGGGAGCCTTCCGCGCGTGCCGCAGCAAAATCCGTCGCCACATCTGATACGGAAAAGTTTCCACGTCGCCGCGTCCGCCATACGCAAAATCGTAGCGCAGCGGAACCGAGCGCCGGCCGGGAAAATCCACACTCGAGCCGAGAGCGTCGGCTGTGGATCCGTAGCGCGAAAGCTGCAGCTTCGCTACGCGCACATTTATTTTCGGCCCGCTGCCACCGCCGCTCAATCCCGCTGATACATACGTCCCGGAACCGCCGCGCCCGGCCGCAAATCCTTCCGCGATCAGCTGATCGTAAGCGAGCAACACCACGGTTCGCGAAATCCCCAGCTCATCAGCCAACTCGCGCGTGGAAGGCAGCCGGTCCGCAGCCCGGAAAGTGCCGGCAAGGATAGCCTGGCGCAGTCCGGCGTAAACCTGCCGGAACAGCGGCTCGCCCCGCCTCGAAAGTGGTATCACCAATTGCATAAAAAGCGGCCGTAGCAAAATACCACAAGCCACGTCAATCTTATAGCGGCACAGCGCGCAGTTCGCAGCCGCCGCCCGCGCGACGCGCGCAAGCCGTCGCTCGACGATCAAACATCGGGAGAAGAAAATGAAACTGCTCTGGAGTATAGGAAGTTATTTCGCACTCTGCGCGCTCGGCTGCCTGTTGCAAACCGTTCCACCAATCTTGCACGCCGTGCCACTAGCCCCTGCGGCGCAGCAAGCCGCCTCGCCGCACGACGGCCAACACGATTTTGACTTCAACCTCGGCACCTGGCACACGCACATCAAGCGCCTGCAGCATCCGCTCAGCGGCTCGACCACCTGGACAGAAATGGAAGGCAGAGTCGTCATCCGCAAAGTCTGGGACGGCCGCGCCCAGCTGGAAGAAATCGAAGCCGACGGCGCCGCCGGCCACTTCGAAGGCCTCACCTTGTTTCTCTACAATCCCGAAGCGCATCAGTGGAGCCAGACTTTTTCCAATAGCAAAGACGGCACCGTATCCCAGCCCGCCATCGGCGAATTCAAGAATGGCCGCGGCGAATTCTACGATCAGGAACCGTACAATGGCCGAACCATCCTCGTGCGCGTCGTCTGGTCGGACATCACGCCGGACTCGCATCGCTTCGAGCAATCGTTTTCCGATGACGGCGGCAAAACCTGGGAGCCCAACTTCGTCGCCACACTGACGCGAATCAAATCATGACCGGCAAGATCGTAGTGAGAGACGTCCAGCGACGCGATTTCGACGAATGGAAACCGCTCTGGGACGGTTACAACGCCTTTTACGGCCGCGAAGGCATTACCGCGCTGCCCGAAGAAATCACGAATCTCACCTGGTCGCGCTTTTTCGATGGTTACGAGCCAATCCGCGCCATGGTGGCGGAGCGCGCCAATAAATTAGTCGGCCTGGTGCACTACCTCTTTCATCGCAGTTCCACCGGCCTGCGCTCCAATTGCTACCTTCAGGACTTGTTCACCGTCGAATCAGCCAGAGGCCAGGGCGTCGGCCGCGCGCTTATCGAGGAAGTCTATCGCCGCGCCGCGCAAGCCGGCTCCGGCCGAGTCTACTGGCAAACGCACGAAACCAACGCAACCGCAATGAAGCTATACGATAAGGTTGCCGAAAAATCCGGCTTCATCATTTATCGCAAGGATCTCTGAAAAAGTTCTGTGAAAAAGACTTGTGATGTGGAGGAAATAATGATCGCACCGCGCCGAATCGCAATTTATTTTCTGCTGTGCACGCTCCGCGCGCTGGCCTGCCTGTTGACACCCGCTCCAGCGC
The DNA here is from genome assembly GCA_963786205.1 of uncultured Acidobacteriota bacterium. Lineage (GTDB taxonomy): Bacteria > Acidobacteriota > Terriglobia > Acidiferrales > UBA7541 > Palsa-295. Next base: position 1,129,333 of record CAWAYG010000002.1, on the reverse strand, counting down.
TCGCCCAAGCCGCAACAGCCGCCGCACCAGCAGCGCTGCAAGCCGCCACGCTGCGCGACGGCCAACACGATTTCGACTTCGAGATCGGCACCTGGAAAATCCACCTGAAGCGCTTGGTGCATCCCTTGACCGGCTCCACCACGTGGGAGGAATTTGACGGCACCGTCGTCGCCCGCGCGCTCTGGGATGGCCGAGCTAATATGGATGAATTCGAAGCGGCCAGACCCTCCGGGCATGTCGAAGGCCTGACTCTGCGTCTCTACAATCCGCAGGCCCATCAGTGGAATCTCTATTGGGCCAACAGCAAGGCTGGAATGTTCTCCGGCCCACCGCAAGTGGGCGAATTCAAGAATGGCGTCGGCGAGTTTTACTGCCAGGACACGTTCAACGGCCGAATGATCCTGATTCGCTATGTGTGGTCGGGCATCACCGCGGATTCCGCCCACTTCGAACAATCCTTCTCCGACGACGGCGGCAAAACCTGGGAACTGAACTGGATCAGCGATCAAACGCGCACGAGCGATGGATCCGCCAAGGCATCCGCGGCGTCCGCGATCGCCCAAACGGATTCCGCAGCCGCGCAAGCAACCGCCGCGGACCAGGATGGACCACACGGTTTTGACGGGCTGGTCGGCTCGTGGAATTATCGCGTGAAGCGCCTCATGCATCCGCTGACGGGCTCCACCACCTGGCACGAATTTCCAGCCACCGGCATTTGCTACAAGGTTTGGGGCGGCCGCGGTCAACTGGACACCTTCGAGGCCGATGATCCCACCGGCCACATCGAGGGCCTGGTCGTGCGCCTCTACAATCCCGAGAACCATCAGTGGAGCCTGAATTGGGCCACCAGCAAAACCGGCACTCCGGACCCACCGCAGATCGGCAAATTCAAAAATGGCCACGGCGACTTTTACACCCAGGACACGATCAACGGCAAAACCATCTTCGTTCGATATGATTGGACGAAAATCAACACCGACACGCCCCACTTCGAGCAATCCTTCTCCGAAGATGGCGGTCAAACCTGGGAAGTGAACTGGATCACCGACCAAACGCGCGCAAGCGCCGCCGCCAAAGCGCAATGACGAAGTGCGCCAAACCACGGTGCCAGCCGCTGCAGCTACAGTTGGTTTTGAATTTGTGAATCGCTCTGCAGCGCGATTCATCCTGAGATCCCGCAGTGCGGGATCGAAGGGTAGCGGCCGCCTTCAGGCGGGCGCCGTTGAATTTGCTTTTGAATTTGAAGCGCTCGGCCCCGTTTTCGTGGCACAACCTTCAGGCTGTGCGGTGCGTTTGTCACCACAAGAGCATTGCAGTTGCAGTCGCCTTTGAACGTGTAGAGGCCGGTTCAGTTTCATCGAACCGGGCAGCTTTTGTGGTTAGCAGTGCCCACATCTAGCCAACTCGATGCCCGATGACAACTGCCACACCAGCGCCGTAGGTGCGACACAGCTTCCACTGAGCAGATCAATATGGCCGGTTCCGTTGAAGTTCGCGCGCAAAAACCGGATAGCGACGGTGCAAGAGCATCATTAATCTGGAGGTGCGAAAGAAACAACATGAACGCGCAAGAATATATTCGGCCTTATCTCCTGCTCTGCGCCGTTGCACTAATCGCGCAGCCCCTGCATCTACAAGCGCAGCAAAACCCCGATGCATCGCAGACAAACCTTCAACAATCTTCCGCCGCGCGCGATGGCCAACACGATTTCGATTTCGAAATCGGCACCTGGCACACGCACCTAAAGCGCCTGCAACATCCATTTACCAGCTCAACCACGTGGATCGAATACGATGGCAAATCCTACATCCGCAAAATCTGGGATGGCCGCGCCAATCTCGTCGCACTGGAAGTTGACGGCCCCACCAGCCACATCGAAGGCCTCTCGCTGCGTCTCTACAATCCGGAATCCCGCCAGTGGAGCCTGAATTTCGCCAACTGCACGCAAGGCACGATGAGCATCCCCACGGTAGGCGAATTCAAAAATGGACGCGGCGAATTTTACGATCAGGAGCCGTTCAAGGGCCGCATGATTCTGGTCCGCAATGTCTTCTCGGACATCACCGCAAACTCCTACCGCTTCGAGCAAGCCTTCTCCGACGATGGCGGCAACACCTGGGAGATAAACTGGATCGCCGTCGACACGCGAATACCGAATCAAAGCGCCCAGCAAGAAGAAAAACACGAATCAGGCGCAGCGGCCGCATCCACCGGCACGCCACAAACTTCGCCGCCATCTTTCACCGATCGCCAACAACTCGGCGACGCCTGGTGGACCGGCCCGATGCTCGCGAACAACGCCTCCACGCTCCCCCGCGGGCATTTCCTCGTCGAGCCTTACCTCTACGATGAAATCAGCCCACACACCAACGGCCTCGGCTCGCTCACCTACATCGAATACGGCTTGGCTAACAGATTCACCATCGGCCTCATCCCCACCTTCGGCTACAACCAAGTCAGCGACGGCCTCAGCAGCTCCGGCGTCGGCCTCGGCGACGTCACCGTGCTGGCGCAATACCGCCTGACGCAGTTCCACGAACACCACGCGCTCCCCACCATCTCTTTCATGGTCCAGGAAACATTCCCCAGCGGAAAATACGATCAGCTCGGCCAACGCTCCAGTAACGGCCTGGGCGCAGGCGCCTACACCACCATTCTCGGGCTCAACTCTCAAACTTATTTTTGGATGCCCAATGGCAGGATCCTGCGCATGCGCCTGAATGGCACGCAGTCGCTTTCCACCTACGCCAACGTAGAAGGTGTCAGCGTCTACGGCACCCCAACAGGATTCCAAGGCCACGCCAAGCCCGGCCCCTCCACCTTTGTAGACGCAGCCTGGGAGTACAGCCTCACCCGCAACTGGGTCCTCGCCCTCGACGCCACCTATCGCCACACCGCAAACACAAGAATCACAGGCTACGACGCATCGCAAACCCCGCCCAACATCCAGCTAAACGCCGGCTCCAGCGATGCCGTCGGCTTCGCCCCAGCCCTCGAATACAATTGGAAGCCCACGATCGGCGTCCTTGTCGGCGCCCGCATCATCGCCCTAGGCCACAACACCCCCACCACCATCACCCCCGCCGTTGCAATCAATTACGTCCACTAATCACCCGCGCGAGCGACACAAGCACACAACCGAACGAGGATGTTGCATTTTGTGTGCATTTGCCGGATGCTCTGCGAACCCGTTTCTTATTTTCGCTAGAATCAAGCAGAAAGGTAAATGGCGGACTAGTTACGCGGAGGAACCTTGCGCAGCACGCGATTCAGCGTTGTCATTCTAATTTGCCTCTGTCTGCTGGGCACAGGCCACGCAATTGGTGCGGCGAGCGAGCCTCACGCAGCAGACGATAAAGCCCCCGACTACTCCAAAGAGTCGTTTGTCATCGAACGGCTTGTGAACAAAGCGGTATTTGAGAACGACGGCACCTATTCCAAGGAGGAGGCCGCGCGCATAAAAATCCAATCGCAAGCCGCGCTGCAGGCCTTCGGCATACTGAACATTTCGTACGCGTCGGCGACTTCCACTGTGGAAATTGCATACGTCCGGGTGATCAAGCCGGATGGCCGGGTGGTGGAGACGCCTTCCGAAAACATTTTGGACATGCCGACGGAAATCACCCGCGAAGCTCCTTTCTACAGCGACCTGAAAGAAAAGCAAGTGGCGGTCAAGGGCCTGGAGATTGGCGACGCGATTGAGTATCAATACCGCGTCCTGGTAAAGACGCCCCTCGCCTGGCCCGATCCGGCCCCGCGAGGTCCCACCCATCAGTTTGCACTCGCGTCACCGTAACTACTGTGCTATCATCAGTCGTGCGCTAGTCTCATCACCTCAACGGGGATACATGGTCCACGCTGCTCGCGTTTCAGCACCCCGCGCGGCCACCCCTCCCTCCCCTCGCCAATTTCTAATCGACAGTACCGCAATTAGAAACGCACGTAACTCCCCTGAAAACAACACGTTGAATTTTTCTAATCGGTCGAAAATTGCATGTTTGGCTGCATCTCTTGCACACGTTTTGCGCTCCAAGAATCGCGATTCCCGAGGCACGTATCACGGTTCACGAATCACCAATCACTACTCACCAATCACGCATTTCTAATCGCTAGTCGCCCAGGATTAGAAATCGAGCTAACCCCTCACAACAAACGAGAAAACATTTTCTAATCGCTACTTTTTCTGCCATTTCGGCGCCTGCGCCGCACCTCAGTCGTGGTCATGGCGAATTTCTAACCGCAACAAAAAAGCCATGTTTGCAGAAATCGGCGCCCCGACTGCGTTGCGCCGCCGCTCGCGCTTTTGCTATCCGCACGCGGGTGATGTTAGAACTGTGGGGCACACGCGCAAGCACACAGAGTCGCAGTGGAGGAAGCATGGCGAAGTCGCGCAGGGAATTTTTGGCGGATGCATCGGCTGGGTTGTTCGGAGCGGCGGTGGTATTAAACACGCAAAATCAAAAATCTGTGACGGCGCAGCCCGCAGCTTCGCAGCCCGCAACGCCGCAGGCCGCAACGTCATCACCAGGCCAGCAAGCTGTGAATCCGCCGCCCGGCACGCCCTCCGCGTTCGGCACCGCTCCGCCAGTGGGACCCGTGGTATCGCCCGAAACTTTCGCCGAAGCCGAAAAATTGGTGCGTGTGGAAATGACCGACGCGGAGCGCGCGCAAGCTGCCGGCAACTGGCGCAATTCCATGGCAGCGCTGTACCAACGGCGCACCGGACCGAAAAAAGTCACGCTCGAAGCAACGCTTTCGCCCGCGTCGCGCTGGGACCCGGTGCTGCCAGGAATGAAAGCAGGTCCGGAGCGCGATTTATTCATTCGCAGCAAGAACGATGCGGGTCCATTGCCCAAGCGCGACGAAGACATCGCGTTCGCGCCAGTTGCCCAGCTCTCGCGCTGGATCGAATCGCGCCAAATCACCTCGGAGCGGCTCACAAATATCTATCTCGACCGCATCGCACGCTTCGACCCCAAGCTGCGCTGCGTGATCACGCTGACGCGCGACCTCGCGCTGACGCAAGCAAAGCAAGCCGACATCGAAATCGCCGGCGGGAGATATCGCGGGCCGCTGCACGGCATCCCTTGGGGCGGCAAAGATCTGCTGGACACCGCCGGAATTGCGACGACCTACGGCGCCGAGCCTTTTCGCAATCGCATCCCGACGAGAAATTCAGCGGTGGTGCAGCGTCTGCACGAAGCCGGCGCGGTGCTGATCGCCAAGCTCAGCCTGGGCGCGCTGGCGCTCAACGATGTTTGGTTCGGCGGCCAAACCATGAATCCGTGGCTGCTAGAGGAGGGCGCATCAGGCTCGAGCGCCGGTCCGGGCGCTGCGACGGCCGCGGGACTCGTGGGTTTTTCGATCGGCAGCGAGACCGGCGGCAGCATCGTCAGCCCCAGCATGCGTTGCGGCGTCACAGGGTTGCGTCCCACCTACGGCCGCGTAGCGCGCACCGGAGCGATGACGCTGTGCTGGTCGCTCGATAAACTCGGCCCGATGACGCGCAGCGTCGAAGACGCGATGCTCGTGCTGCACGCGATCACCGGTCCCGACGATGGAGATTTGGACAGCGTTCCCAGTAAGCTTGATTTCGATTCCAGCGCGAACGTGCAAGGCCTGCGTATCGGCTATTTTCCCGCGTGGATGAACGGCAAAGGCTCGACGGACGTGGATCGCGCCGCGCTCGAGACCGTGAAAAAAGTGGGCATGGTTCCGGTGGAAGTGTCCATTCCGGACTGGCCGTACGATTCGCTGGCACTGATTTTGTTCGCGGAAGCGGGCGCCGCGTTCGAAGAAATCACGCTCGATCACGAACTAGATCAGCTGAAAATGCAGGTCCCCGACGCGTGGCCCAATTCGTTCCGCCAGGCGCGCTTCCTTTCCGCGGTGGATTTCGTGCAGGCCGACCGCCTGCGGCGCAAAGTGGCCCTGGAAATGGCGCGCGTTTTCACCGAAGTGGATTTACTGCTCGTGCCGTCGTTGCGCGACGAGATGCTGACGATTACCAATTTCACCGGACATCCTTCGCTCACGCTGCGCGCCGGATTCGTGCAGGTTTCGAAGGCGCGCAGTGACTGGGCGCCGGATCCGCAGAACCCGCTGCCACAGTTTTCGCCGCCGCGCCGCGTCCCCCACGGCGTCACCCTCATCGGACGTCTCTTCGCCGAGGGCACGGTGGGCCGTGCCGGCCTCGCGCTAGAGCGCAGCTTCGATGTGGTGGGCGAGCGCCCGCCGGGGTTCTAAATCGTACCAGGCCTCGCACCTGTCCGTCTGGCCAGTAGTTTTTATCGTTGGTTTTCTCTAACCTATCCATGAATGCCAGCCGATTTGCGAGGCCGCGATCGAAACCTCCCGGCCCCCCAGCCGACCGGGAACCATCGGAGGTGCAAGCATGAAAGAAAGTGATGCGCTGATCCAGTTCAAGGACGGAGTCGAATTACTGAAGAACGGGTACCCGAAGGACGCTCTCCCCCATCTGCGCAATGCCGTCGAGATCGAAACCCAGAATCCCTACTACCTTTCCTTTTTTGGGCTAGCCATGGCGCGCGCGGAAAAGAAGTGGAATGAAGCGACCCACCTCTGCGAGACGGCCCTGCAACTCAAGGGCAAAGAGCCGCAATTTCACCTGAATCTGGCGGAGGTCTATGTGGCGGCCGGCCGACGCGCCAGCGCGATTGCCACCCTGGAGCGCGCCATCGAGAATTTCGGGCCGACCGCCCGTCTGACGAAAGCGCGCAGCAGAATCGAGAAGCGCCAGGCGCCGGTGCTGCCATTCCTGAAACGGGACCATGTACTGAACAAGAGCCTGGGCAAGATACGGCACCGCGCCGCGAAGCGCGCCTCCTGATTTCACGTGGAACGTTCAGTCCGGAATCGGCTCGAACTTGGGATCTCGGATGCCAAGAATCACGCAGACCTCTTTCATCGTGCGAACCACATGCAGATTGGGCCGCGTATCCTGTCCTCCCAACTCGAACATGCGCGCCATCCCGAAGATCGGAGGTGACTCCGCAACGACGAAGCGCGGAAACTCCCGATCGAGAATCGCTGGCGGCAAGCTTGCCAATTCCCGAATTGTTTGGGGAGACACATCGAGGGAAGTCACGGCCGCAAGGTCCGTAATACCCGCACGTGCGCCAGTTCGCGCGAAATACTCCCCGGCGAGGCCATAGTATTCTTTAAGTAGTTCGTCGGTAAGCCGGCCTTCAAAGCGACCTCGAATTATTCGGTTCTCCGGGTCGAATTCGAAATAATAGGGCACGGAAACGACCTCCCAAGCCGCGAAGACCAAGCGCCGATAATCGCACTGGTTCCGGAAAATCGCAATCAAGTCTAGGAAGCTTGCGGATGGCAAACCCAGTAAAGCGCGTGCGGCCATGGAGTTGGTCTTCCGCAGGCCGCCCCGTGACCCTTTTAGTGCTCCCAGAACGCGGTTTGGATGTTCCTTCCAAATTTCACAGGCCAACCCTGCATTGACGTGCCTGCGCGACTTTGCTATGTTCCCTATAGTTTTTCGCGGAGAGTGACCGTGAAACGTCGCACGATCCGGGCTACCCAAGCCGCCCACAAGAGCCACAAACTGCTGAAAAAGAAGACGATAAAGGCTAGCGCGAAGCCAAAAGCCGTCGCGCTGCCTCCGGACCCGGACGCTCCCGCCAAGCAAGCACAGCTGAAATTCTACGAAGAAGCGCTTAAGTACTTCCAACAGCAGAAGTTCCAGCGCGCGAAGCAGTCGCTGGAGCGCGTGCTGGAAGGCCCCAGCAAGGAGCTCGGCGACCGCGCCCAGATGCACATACGCATCTGCGAACAGCGCATTACGCGGCCTCCGGTGCCGGCGCTGAAGTCCGCAGAAGAGCATTACACCCAGGGCGTCGCTCTGATGAACCTGGGGCGCTGGGACGAAGCCCGCGAGCACCTCGATCGCGCGCGCAAATCGGCGCCGAAAGCGGATCACATCGTTTACGCGATGGCTGCGCTCGATTGCCTCACCGGGGAAGCGGAATCCGCGATGCAGAATCTGAAAGTTGCGATACAGCTGCGGCCGGAAAATCGCTATCACGCACGCAACGATGAAGATTTCGCATTTCTGCAGGAAGATCCGCGCTTCACGGAGTTGTTGTACCCGGAGCGAGACGGTTCGGCGGGCTGAGTTGCGCGTGTTCGTTCGCGATTTCGTTGGGAAATTCGTCGTCCGGAAATTCGTCTGGAACTTCACGGCGTGAAACTTTCCGTTGAAAATCTTTGTGAAAATTTTGTGTTGATTGCGGGTGAAACTCGCTTGGTGAAAATCGTTCGGTGAAAAATGCGTCGCAATTGCGAACTCTTCCGGTGCGGATTGTGGCGCTGGGCGGCGGCACAGGGCTTTCCACGGTGCTGCGCGGGCTGAAGGAATATGTCGCGACGCGCAAGAAAGAACGCACGCCGCTGCCGATTGCCGATCTTGCCGCGGTCGTCACGGTCACGGACGATGGCGGCAGTTCCGGGCGACTGCGCCGCGAATATCGCGTGCTGCCTCCTGGCGACATACGCAATTGCATGGTGGCGCTTTCGAAGGACGAGCATCTGCTGGGGAAATTGTTTCAGTATCGCTTTCCCGCTGGGCGCGGGCTCGCCGGGCACAGCTTCGGCAATTTGTTTCTGACGGCGCTGACGAATGTTACGGGCGATTTTCCGCGAGCGGTGCGCGTTTCCTCACAGGTGCTGGCGATTCGCGGCCGAATTTTTCCTTCCACGGCGCAGAATGTGACGCTGGAGGCCGAACTCGAAGACGGAACCATCGTGCGCGGCGAGACCAACATTTCGCGTTCGCGCAGACGAATTCGCCGCGTTCACTTGGTGCCGCGGCGTGTGCGTCCTCTGCCGGAAGTGCTGGAAGCGATTCGCGAAGCTGATTTGGTGCTGGTGGGACCTGGCTCGCTTTACACCAGCATCATCCCGAATCTGCTGGTGGAGCAGGTGAGCGAGACGATTGCGCATTCACGCGCAGTGTGCGTGTACATCGCGAACTTGATGACGCAGCCGGGCGAAACGCAGCATTATTCGGTGGCCGACCACGTCCGCGCGATCTACGAACATAGCCGCAAGGGCCTGTTCGATTACGCGGTGGTGAATCGCAAGCCGGTGCCGCCGCGGCTGCTGCGCCGTTATAGCGCGCAGGGCGCCGAACCCGTGCAAAACTCGCTTGGGGAATTGCGGCGCATGGGCTTGAGGTACATCACGGGCGATCTGTTACATCACAATCGAGTGGTGCGCCACGACCAAGCCCGTCTAACGCGCCTCCTGCTGGAAGAGTTCGTGAAGCGCCAGACGCGCAAGTGAAGCAAGCGGCACACAACCTCGCTGGCCATGTGGCGTAAGGAAGAACTCTAGGTTATTCTCCGGTACCGTGCATCGGAACCTATGTCGACCTCAGCGCTCGGTAGCGGCATTGCTATTCATCCTGGCCGTTCCTTCTCATTTGCCAGCTCAATCTTCCCCGGCCACCTCCGGAAGCAATCAAGCCGACTCGAACGAGAAGAAGGATTTCTCTCAGCAAGCTGTCGTCTACGAATACATACACGCCTTGATGCGCTATGAGAACGACGGTTCCGGCACGCGCGAAGTCCGCGCACGCATCCGCGTTCAAACACCCGCCGGTCTGAACTCTGCGGGTCAGCTCATTTTCCAGTACAACGCGATCGACGAGCAGGTAGAAATACGAAGTGTGCGAGTTCTCAAACCGGACGGTGATGTTGTCGCTGCGGGGCCTGAAGCCGTGCAGGATTTGAGCGCCCCGGTGACGCGAGAGGCGCCGATGTACACCGACGCGCGGCAAAAACACGTCACCATTCCGGGTTTGGCGGTGGGCGATGTGGTCGAGTACGACGTGCTGACAAGTGCGAAGCCTCTGCTGCAAGGCCAGTTCTGGCAAATCTGGAATTTCGATCAAAGAACGATCACGCTTGACGAACAGCTCGATTTGAACGTGCCGAGTGCCCGAACAATCAAAATCAAAAGCTCCGAAGGGATTGAGCCCTGCACGCACGTCGAGGGAGACCGCCGGCTGTACCACTGGGCAACTGCGAATCTGAAAACGCCGCCGCCCGTAGACATTTTCAAGGATTTCAAATTCGATGTAATCAAGTTGCTGGAAGGCGAGCGTCCACCCGCGGCTCCGCGCGTGATGTTCTCCACTTTCCAGAGTTGGACCGAGGTGGCCGAGTGGTACGCAGAACTTGAACGCGACCGACGCATTCCTGCGCCGGAAGTCCGCGCCAAGGCCGATGAAATAGTGCGTGGCCAGAAGACCGAAGAAGCTAAAGCACAAGCTCTCTACTACTGGGTATCGCAAAATGTCCGCTACGTGAGTTTGTCTTTCGGAGTCGGCCGCTACCAACCCCATCCGGCGGCCGAAGTGCTTTCAAATCGCTACGGAGATTGCAAGGACAAGACGACGCTTCTGGAAGCCATGCTGGAAGCCGAAGGGCTGCACGCGCACGCAGTGTTGGCGAATTCGATAAGAAACCGGGCGCGGACTGTCGCCTGCAGGCGACAGGTAAGCCCGTGTACGTGACACGAGCATAGTTATATGGCAGACTCATAACATGCTAACCGGAGCAGCAGACAGCAGATACAGTAAGAACGCGGGAGCAGTATTCAGCCTCCAGTATCACATCGTCTGGTGTCCGAAATACAGACGCAAGGTTCTTGTCGGTGATGTTGAGGCAAGGCTCAAGAACGTGTTGCTCGCGACCGCGGCACAATACGGCGTGCTCATCGAAGTGATGGAAGTGATGCCAGATCATGTGCATCTCTTCGTGTCATCAGATCCAACGCGGTGTGTAGCTGAGATAGTGAATAGGCTCAAAGGTGCGTCGTCTCGGATTCTCAGAGAAGAGTTTCCGCACTTGAAATCAAGGTTGCCTACGTTGTGGTCGCGCTCATATTACGCGGGCACAGTCGGCCACGTGTCAGAATCAACGGTGAAGAAGTACCTCGAGAATCAAAAAGGACGCTGATGCGAAAGACGTTCAAATATCGACTGTATCCCACACCAAACCAACAAGAGTTGCTGAGGATGCAGTTATCCGAAGCGTGTCGGTTGTATAACGCCGCGCTACAGGAACGTCGAGAGGCGTATCGCACGCATGGGAAATCTCTCAACTACTACACGCAGGCGAACCAATTGAAAGAGATTCGAGACGCGGGTGACCTATCACTTCCGAACTATCACTGTGCCCAAGACGTTCTAAAGCGTCTAGACAAAGCATTTCAGGCTTTCTTTCGACGAATAAAACACGGCGAGAAGCCGGGGTTCCCGAGATTCAAGTCGTCGCGACGGTATGACAGCATCACATTCCCGAGTCACGGTGACGGCAATAAGCTACTCAAACCAGAGCAGCGAAAAACAGGTCTTCGTGTCCAGGGTGTCGGCGCGATCAAGATTCTATTGCACCGCCCCATCACCGGTGAGATCAAGACCGTCTCCGTGAAGCGTGAAGGCAAAGAGTGGTACGCCTGCTGCTCCGTGGAGTGCGCAAAGAAACCCCTCCCGGCGCTGGACAACACCGTTGGAATAGATGTTGGCTTGGAATCATTCGCGGTTCTGTCCAACGGAGATTCCATCCCGAATCCGCGCTGGTATCAGCAAGCGCAAAAGCGTCTTCGCAGAGCCCAGCGCCAAGTCGCGCGAAGAGTCAACAAGCGTTCGCACAGAAGGCGTAAAGCAATCCTAGCACTCCGAAGTATTCACAGTCGGATACAGCGGTTGCGCAACGAATTTCAACACAAACAATCTTTCAAGTTGATTCAAGACTTCGGAACCATCGTCATCGAAGACCTGAATGTGAAAGGGCTCGCTGGCGGAATCTTGTCAAAGTCTGTGCATGATGTCGGATGGGCTTCCTTCTTCTCCAAGATAGCGTACAAGGCTGAGAGCGCCGGTCGCACTCTGATTAAGGTCAACCCATCAAGCACGAGTCAAACCTGTCTGTGCGGTGCAACGGTCCGCAAACTTCTCTCAGACCGAGAGCATGTTTGCATCGAATGCGGATTGGTAGCTCCACGAGACTTCGTATCGGCTCAAGTAATTTTGCAAAGGGCTAGGATAAGCCCTTCAAGACAGAACGTAGAGGCTGTTAGCTCATGCGTGTCTTGAGAAGCCGCCGGTCTTCAGCCGGCGGAGAAGTCACTCTGGATGTAGATCCCGATGTGCCCAATCCGCTGCAATTCAATCATGCATACACATTTTTGCAAGTTGCAGGCAAGGATACTTGGCTCGACACCACTCTTGGCGTTGGGCCTTTTGGTTATTTGGGACCGCAGTTGCGCGGCAAGGAAGCACTCGTCGTTACGGAAGCGCATCCAGTCGGCCTTCGTGAAACCCCGCAGGACGTCCCATTCACCGTGGAATATCGGATTGGCGTTAGCGGAACGGTTGATGCAAACGGAACGCTCGATTCCACGGTTGAACTTCAGACGCGAGGCGATTTGGAAGTTTTGATTCGGCTGCTCAACAACCATCTCTCGCAGGAGCAGCTTGCCAAGTCGGCTGACAGCGTGCTCGCCAGAACCAACAAGTTTCTCTATGACTCGGTGCATTACTCGGACTTCAAGGTGATTAACCCCGCGGACACATCTCAAGCGGTTAGAGCCCAGTTCCGCGTTACCGGCAAAATGATGTTCGTAGATCCCAAACACTCGACTCTGGAGCAACTGGCGGACATCCTCACCTCTCGGCCAATTGATCAGTGGCATCTTCTGATGCTGCTGCCTGCGGTAAATTCGAAGCTAGATTCCAATGGGAAGCCTCAGCAATTGCCGACGAATCTTGAGGGCCCAAAGTCTTATTCGCTCAGTGTAGATCTCGGCTTCGCCGATTTGCCGACCTCCGGCACGCCACCTGCGAAGGACTTTCGGATCACGCAGGACTTCGGGGAATTCAAATCCAGCAATTCATGGAAGGGCAACACCTTTCATGCATTCACCTCGCTGGACTTGCGCGTTCCGACCATCGCGGCCGCCGATTCCGAGGAATACGCGACGTTCGTGGAAAAAATAGTCGAAGCCATGGCCGTCCCAGCCGAGCCGAAAAACGATAGCGGCAGCAACGTAGCCGGCAGTCGTATACCCAAGGCGGACTCTGTAACGTCTTCCAGCTCCTCTGTTCCCGCAGCCGAGCCGCCAAAATCCCAGCCGACGGACTCTACGCACGCGCCTGCGGTTGATGCTGTGCACGTTCCCACAACCGAGACACTGGACCTGTACAAGCGTGGGCAAGAAGAAGCGAAGCGGAAGAACTGGGCGAACGCGATCGAAGCGTTTGGATCAGCAGTGAAGGCGGACCCACAATATCCCGAAGCTTGGCGAGAGTTGGGCCGCGCTCACATGTATGCGCGCCAGTATCCGGACGCGGAGGCTGCATTTCGAAAATATCTGGAGCTTGCTCCTGACGATCATCTCGCTTATCTGAATATGGCCTGGGCTTTGTATACCGAAAAGAAATACGAATTGGAAGAAGATTTGCTTGTTAAGCGTATCGCGGTAGCACCCAAAGATGGGGATGCTCTTTTCCGGCTGGGGACGGCTTATCTCGCGCTGCATCTGCCGGAGCAAGCAGTGCCGGTCTTGGAACGATCCGTGGCCCAGTCCCCAAAGTACGTGCCGGCGCACTATTCGCTGGGTCGAGCGTACCTGGAAACCCACCAAGACGACCGGGCGGTGGAGACTTTTCGCAAGGTGCTTAAGCTGGACGACAGCGAAAACATGTTGAACAGCGTCGCGTACGACCTCGCTGAGCATGCGTCTAACTTGGACGTCGCTGAAAACTGGTCGCAACTGTCTATCGGCGTTGTTGAGAAAGAGCTCGATGAAACGTCGTTGTCCAACGTGGGATCTCAGACGTGGACGTCAGTTCTGAAGCTCACCCACTATTGGGACACGATGGGCTGGATCAAATTTCAGAGAGGTCACATGGAGGATGCCGAAAAATACCTTTTCGCAGCTTGGCAAGTCGCAGACGACCAGACCATCGGCATGCATCTCGGCCGCCTCTACGAAGCGCAAGGTCGCAAGGACGACGCGATTGAGATGTACCTGGCTTCGCTGCAAGCGGTTCCTGCGAACCAGGGATTGAGCGACGACGCCAAGGAAACTCGGAAGAGGCTTGCGGATATTCTGGGAGGTTATACGCAATTGGACGATCGGTTGGCGCAGGCACACAGCAAGAAGTCACCGATACGGACGGTGAGCATAGCGAACCCTGGCGGCGCGCAGGGTATCGCTCAGTACACGGTAATTGTTGATGCGAATTCAAAAATCGTGGATCTCGCGGCCATGAACTCTGACGATCGGCTGGCGACCCTGAATGACGCAATCCGAGCGGCGGCGATGCCGCAGTCCTTCCCCGACACGACACTCAAAAAGTTACCGCGGCTTAGCACTCTGGCCTGCGCGGCCACCGATCAACCGTGCGTTTTCACCTTATTGTCGGCCTACTCTGGGTCGCGCTTCGTGCCGGTGGAATAGACCGCTCGCAGGCGAATGCGGCAGCACGTCGTGAGCGTTCGCTAGAAGCTATGTGATACGGGTATTGCCTCCAACGCCTGTGAATTGCTGGATGCGAAAGCGAAGTCGCAGTTGTCGGACCCAAAAAACTCCCGCGCAGTCGTTTTGACGTGCCATGGCCGGAGGGAATTATGCGAGCGAGTCGTTGGAAACGGGCCAGGTTGGTAGCGCTGATGACGATGGTTGCGGCGGTCGGAAGCGCCAGCGCGCAAGCAACGAGCGGCGACGATTACGCGACCGAGCGCGCGAAGGCTGTGGCGCTGGCGAAACAGCAAAAATGGCTCGATGCGCTGCCCCTCTTTGAAGACCTCGCGGCGAAGAACCCCAAAGATGCGTCTGTTCTTGAAGGCTTGGCGGGATCCCTGCTCGCCCACTCCGTAACGGTGCAGGATCCGGATGCGGCTGGGAAAGAACGAATCCGGGCGAAGACTTTGCTCGAGACGGCGCGGCAGCTGGGAGACCACAGCCAGCTGGCCGAGAATCTGCTAGACACGCTGAAGAACCTGCCGAGCAACGGCGAAGTGAAATTCGCGGAAAACGGCGAGGTGAACGCGGCGATGAAAGCGGGCGAAGCGGCGTTCGCCAAGCAGGATTTTGACGAAGCGATCAAGAATTACTCGCACGCGCTGGATCTTGATCCCAAATCCTACTGGGCGGCGCTGTTTGTGGGCGATTCCTACTTCGCGGCGAAGAAATTTCTGCAAGCGGGCGAATGGTACGACCGCGCCGCGCAGATTGATCCGAATCGCGAGACGGCATACCGCTATCACGCGGACATGTTGACCAAGCAGGGCGAGTTTGGCGCCGCACGGTCGCTGAACATCGAAGCGATTGTCGCGGAGCCGTACAACGCGATCCCGTGGCGAGGGCTGGCTGCATGGGCCAACGCGTGTCACGTGAAACTGCAGCGCGTGCACATTGAAACGGGAGGCAGTGCGACGCCGAACGGCGAAAACAAGATCAACATCACGATTAATCCGGATCAGCCGGCGGACATCGCGGCGGTCTGGCTGGGCTATAGCGGGACAAGGGCCTTGTGGCACCAGGAACGATTCAAAAAGGAGTTCCCGCAGGCGGCGCAATATCGCCACACCCTGGCGGAAGAAGCTGACGCGTTGACGGCGGCGGCAAAAGTGGCTGAGGAGACGGCAGAGAAATCGCCGAACGGCGCGATCGCAAAAGACGCAAACATACAGCTGTTGCTGCGGCTCTATCATGAACAAATGATCGAACCCTACGTGCTGCTGAACGGCGCGGACCAGGAAATCGCGCTGGATTACCTGGCGTATCGTGCCAAGGATCGCGAGAAGTTGGTGCAGTACTTGAATGAATTCGTGGTGCCGGAGCTTGCAAAGTCGCCGTAAGCTGGAAAACTCGCGCTGCGCCTACGGTCAGAGCCCGGCAAGCGAAATTGCCATGAGCAGTTGTGGAGGGAATTAGCACATGTTTGCGATTACTGGAATTACGGGGAACGTTGGTGGGGAGGTGGCGCGCAACCTATTGGCTGCTAGGCAGCCTGTGCGCGGGGTGGCGCGCGACGTCGCCAAGTGCGGAGGTTGGGTGCAGCGCGGCTGCGAAGTTGCGGGCGCGGACATTCATGATGCGGCGGCGCTCACTGCGGCGTTTCGAGGCGCCCAAGGTGTTTTCGTCCTGGTGCCGCCGAACTTCGATCCCTCGCCGGATTTTCGCGAAGCGCGGACGATTGCTGAAACGTTGCGAACGGCGCTTGATGCGGCGCGTCCGAGCAGAATCGTTTATCTTTCGACGATCGGCGCGCAGGCAACGCAACCGAATCTGTTGACGCAACACACCATCATCGAGCGCGTGCTTGGCGATTTGCCGGTGCCCATTACTTTCCTGCGGCCCGGATGGTTCATGGAGAATTCCAGCTGGGACGTAACGCTGGCGACCAGTAGCGGTGCGATTCCGAGCTTTCTGCAGCCGCTCGATAAGCCTGTGCCAATGGTCGCGACGGCCGATATCGGGCACCTTGCCGCCACGCTGTTGTGCGAAACGTGGAACGGACGCAGAGTTGTCGAACTCGAAGGACCCCATCGCGTGACACCCGATGGGATCGCAGCGACATTTGCTCGTCTGCTTGGCCGTCCGGTGAAAATGGAAGCGGTGCCGCGAGAAACTTGGGAGGCGCTGTTCCTATCGCAGGGGATGAAAAACCCTACACCGCGCATTCAGATGCTCGACGGCTTCAATCAAGGTTGGATCGAATTCGAGCGGGGCGAAGCCGCATCGCGAAAGGGAAATGTGGCGCTGGAGACTGTGCTGCGGAGTCTCATCGAACGCGCTGGCAAGCCGTGAGCCTCTGCGAGAGGCTATCTGGCTCTGTCGGCATGCCCGGCTTTTTTCGCAGAAGCGAAATTGCAGCGCGCGACTGCAGCAACGATAGCCAGCGCCGTGTCGAAAATTACGCGCTGGGATGTGCTACTGGTGCGCAGGCATCAGACCTAGCTGCTGAAGGATTAGCACGCCGCTGTATTCGGTCCATTCTTCTTTTATTTTGCCGTCTGCTATGCGGAAGATGCTGATTCCGCGACCGTCGGCTTTTTTGCCTGTGGCGTTTAGTCCGTTGCCCGTGCCGGTGTTGGTGCCGCGGCCCCGCCACAGGACTGTTACGAAGTCGCCTTGCGCGATTTCTTGTTCGATGGTCATTTCCAGGTCTGGAAATGCGGCGCGCCAGCTGCGATCGTTGGCCTGCGCTTCGTCCAAGCCGATGTCTTTGGTTGCGCCATGATTGACGAAATCTTTGGCGTAGATTTCCGGCGTCAGTTCGAACTTTCCTTGCGAGAGGATGTCGGTGAATACCTTGCGGACAATTTCCTTGTTCTGCTCGGCGCGGTCGGGCTTGCCGAAAGTTGCCGTGACTGCAAGTGCCGCTAGTGTTGCTGCTACGAAGATGCGATTCATGTTGCTCCTCCTTTTTAAGCACTACTTATTTTTCTTGAAGCGAGTCATCTTCCCAGACGAACACTTCTTCGACATTCTTGCCAAACGCGCGCGCGAGTTTGAAAGCGAGCGGGAGGGCGGGGTCATACTTACCGTTCTCGATGGCAATGATTGCTTGCCGTGAAACTCCGACGACCTCGGCCAGCAGCGCTTGAGTCCACTCCTTTTCCGCGCGCAGCACGCGCAGGCGGGTTTTCATCGGTAGTGCCTTACTGCGATCACGTACCCGATACCGTAAAACACGACCATGAAAATCCAGACGATGCCGAAATTGAGCGGATGCACGACGTGCGCCTGTTGCAAGTAGCCGTAGACGAAGACTGCCACCCCGGTCAGCAGGAAGGCGATCGCGACCGCCTCCAAATGCACATGCCGCAGGAATTCATCGAGCTGGCGAATCCTGCGTACGATCAGAGCTACCAGAACAAGATTCAGGGGTATTGGCATCAGCGCGAAGAGGATGCGAACTTGTGGGCCGTAGCCCGGCTGTCTCAGGAGCCAACCGGCGGCAATATCGATTGCGGTACCGACGGCGAGCACTGCCCAGAAGGCGCTGGCGGTATGGCTGGAGGTTCGAATGGTTGTGGTCGTAATAGGTCGCTCAGGCATAACTAAAAGTAATGTATACATTACAGTTTGTCAATAAAAAAATACTATTGGAGAGATCGTTAGGTTATCGGGGCAACTTGGTCGGACGCACGCCGCTGGAGCTTATTTAGCTGCTTGCAGGTAATCGACTTCGGCGTCATTGGTATAATTCGCAATTGAACGGTTCCCAGCAAAATGCTTTTCTTGCACCGCTCACGGGAGGTTCGTATACTGGCCGACGCTGTCTGGACGTTGGGCGCGCAGGGGGATGGTGGCGCGTGGCGGCGAGAGGCGCGGATCGTAATCGTCAATCATACATATTGCTTCGCTGGGGGCCCGGCGAATCGTGGCGCAATTTTTGGAGGAATTCATGTCTGCGGTTACATCCGAAGAATTGAATGTGTACAAGTCCGCGGAAGCGCGTTTTGAGATTGCGGCGCAGAAATTGAGTCTGGAAGAGGGAATTTACAGTTACCTGAAATATCCCAGTAAGGAAATCACGGTTTACATTCCGATCGCGCGTGACAACGGGAAAGTGGAGGTTTTCACCGGGTACCGGGTGCTGCACTCTTCGATTCGCGGTCCAGGCAAGGGCGGGATTCGATTTGCGCCGGACGTTTCGATCGATGAAGTGCGCGCGCTGGCTGCTTGGATGACGTGGAAATGCGCTGTGGTGAACATTCCGTTTGGCGGCGCGAAGGGCGGCGTGATTTGCGATCCGACCAAGCTCTCCAAGACGGAACTGGAGCGCATCACGCGACGTTACACGGCGGAATTGAGCGAGTGGTTTGGCCCGGAGCGCGACGTGCCGGCGCCGGACATCGGCACGAACGAGCAGACGATGGCGTGGGTGATGGACACGTACTCGATGCACGTGCGGCAGGCGACTACGGCCGTGGTGACGGGCAAGCCGCTGGAGCTAGGCGGGTCGCAAGGCCGCAAGGAAGCCACGGGGCGCGGGTTGATGATGTGCTGCAACAACGCGCTGCGAAAACTAGGCATGAAGCGCGACGGTTGCCGCGTGATCATTCAGGGATTCGGAAACGTCGGTTCGCAGGCGGCGATTCTGATGCAGGAAGCGGGGTACAAAATTATCGGCATAGCGGATATTCACGGCGGGCTGTACAACGACAAGGGGTTCGACGTACGGAAAGTTGTAGATTGGGTGTACGGGCAGCGGAAACCTTTGCCGGAATTTCCGGGGGGCGGAGACAAACAGACGGCGCAGGAAGTGTTGTTCCATCCCACGGATATTCTGGTACCCGCGGCGACTGAGAATCAGATCACTTCGGGGAATGCCAACCGCGTGGAATGCAAGATTTTGTGCGAGGGGGCGAATGGTCCCACTACTTCGCACGCCGACAAAATCATTGAGGACAAGGGGATTTTCATTGTTCCGGATATCCTGGGGAACGCCGGAGGGGTGACGGTCAGCTATTTTGAATGGGTGCAGGACCGGCAGGGGTTCTTCTGGCGGGAAAGTGAAGTGAACGAAAGATTGCAAGATGTGATGGACCAAAGCTTCGAACAGGTGGTAAGGTACGCCGAAACGCATGGGGTGAACAACCGCATCGCGGCATATATTGTTGCGATTGACCGGGTGGCCCGAGCGTTGAAGCTACGCGGGATTTACGCCTAGCCCGGCTAGCAGGCCAGGTTGGGCGGTTGGCGGCCCGGAGTTCGTCGAGGAGGAAACGTGTTTCCTGAATCGATTTTGCCCGGAGCACTGAAGAGCGAAGACGAGCATCGCCGCGACATGTGCGCCGTGGGGCGCTGGATTTATGACCGCGGGTACGTAGCGTCGATGGATGGGAATTTGTCGGTGCGGCTGGATCCGCGGCACATCCTTGCGTCGCCAACGGGAATTTGCAAGGGCATGATGACGCCGGAAGATATGGTTATTACGGACCTGGATGGGAAGAAGGTCTCGGGCCGGCGCAATCCCTCCTCTGAACTGCCAATGCATTTGATGATTTATCAGCACCGCACGGATGTGAATGCGGTGTGCCACGCGCATCCGCCGGCGGCGACTGGGTACGCAGCCGCGGGAGTACCGCTGAATAAAGCGCTGCTGTGCGAATTGATTCTTTCGCTGGGGTGCGTGCCGGTGGCGCCCTATGGCACACCGGGAACTCCGGAATTGGCGGACAGCATTGCGCCGTTCGTGGATGGCTACGACGCGATTTTGCTGGCGAATCATGGAGTGGTGAGTTACGGGCAGGATTTGATGACAGCTTTTTTCCGCATGGAGACTACCGAACATTTCGCGCGCGTGGCTTTGGTGACGGAGATGCTTGGCAAGCAGGTGCTGCTTTCCAGCAACGATGTGCAGAAATTGGTGGCGGCGCGGGCGCGTTATGGTTTGCAGACTGCGCCTAATGCGGGACCGGAGTTTCCGGTTACTTCGGAGAATGCCGCGAATACTGAGCGGATTACTTTGACGCGGCGGGAGCTTGAGGCTTTGGTGGAAGAGGCTGTGAAGAACGACCGCGCGCGGCAGTAAGAGAGGTTGCGCGAATTTCCAGTGACGATCGGGCTTCAGGGGCTGAAACCCCGCCCTTCCGGATTTGGCCTTCCTGACATTCCTTCATGAAATTCCTCCTCGCAGAGACTCATTGGACGCGTTCGTGGGAGTAGCCTGCGGCGTCTAGGGCGGCTTTTAGTTCCGCGATGTGTTCTGGGCCGCGAGTTTCCATTGTTATGTCTATCGCAGTATCCCCTAAAACTACCCCGTAGTAGGAACGATTGAAGCTCGTCTCGACGATATTTACTTTGTGTTCGGCGATTACTGTGGAGAGGCGCACTAGCGCGCCGGGATGATCGGGGAGATGGATGCGCAGGCGCACCAGGCGGCCGTCTTTTACCAGGCCGCGTTCGATGATGCGGGCTAGCAGGGTGACGTCAATATTTCCGGCGGAGATCAGGACGCCGACTTTTTTTCCGGCTAGCGTGGTTTTGCGATTCAGGACCGCGGCGGCGGCTACCGCGCCTGCGCCTTCGGTGAGTGTCTTTTCTTTTTCGAGCAGCAGCAGGATGGCGTTGGCGATTTCTTCTTCGTCTACTGTGACGATTTCGTCCACGTATTTGCGGACTAACGGCAGGGTGAGGACTCCAGCGGAGCGGACGGCGATGCCGTCGGCGATGGTTTTTTCCGCTGGCAGCGTGACGATTGCGTTTTGTTCGACCGCTGCTTTCATGGAGGGCAGCTTTGAAGTTTGCACGCCGATTACTTTGATCTTCGGATTCATTTCCTTTACCGCGCACGCCACGCCAGCGATCAGTCCGCCGCCGCCGATTGGAATGACGACTGCGTGCAAATCGGGCACTTGCTCGAGCATTTCAATGCCGAGGGTGCCTTGGCCGGAGATTACTGCTTCATCGTCGAAAGGGTGGATGAAGGTGAGAGATTGCTCGCTGCAGCGGCGCAGAGCTTCCTGGCAGGCTTCGTCGTAATTCGCACCGAAGAGGATTACTTCGGCGCCATGGCCGCGCGTGGATGAGACTTTCACTAGCGGAGTGGTAAGCGGCATGACGATTTGCGAGACGATCCCGCGTTTCGTGGCGTGATAGGCGACGGCCTGCGCGTGATTGCCCGCGGAGGCGGCGATGACGCCGCCACGGCGCTCGTCCCGCGTTAGCAGCAGAATGCGATTCAGCGCCCCGCGTTCTTTGAACGAGCCGGTCATCTGCAAATTTTCTAGTTTCAGAAAGAGCGAGTTTCCGGTGAGCTGCGAAAAAGTTTCCGAGCGCATGAAGGGCGAGACGTAGATGGAATTGCGAATGCGTTTGGCGGCTTGCTGAATTGTTTTCAGCGTGACCGCCGCGGCGGGCCTTTTGGTTTGCCCTTTTGCTTTCTTGGCGCTGGAATTCATTTTGTTGTCCCCTAAAAAACGTAAAGGCCGTTGCCCTTTGTGGGTAACGGCCTGTGGCGCGTGAAACTGGAAGCTGTGCGCCGGCCGTTATCCGCTCCTAATAATAGGAATAATTCGCGCAATGGCAGCGACGGGCATGAAAGGCGCGTGGTTGCGATGGAATGCGGGATAGGAAAGCGACGGCATCGCGAGTGAGCGCGTGCTGGGCTGTGCGCGGAGGAACGCGGGCCGAAGCTGTGGTTGAGAGTTCATTGGCAGTACTTTGACAGAACTACGGATATCATGGCTGCTGCGAAAGTGGCAAACGAAAACTTCGGTGGGCGCCTCAATGCAGCATCATATGCACGCATGATTAGGTAGCTGTGGTTTACTCAAACGCGCAAGAAAAGAAGATTCCTCGGGCCGAAGACGCCCTCGGAATGACAGTTGTCGCGGTGCGGCAGGAGTTCTCCGATATTTTGTGCGATGGCGTCCGGCCAAGAACAGAAACCGGCGGGCAACGAACGCATCTGCGATCGCTCCCCGCCGGGTTGTTGCGGCGAACTGCTACTCTGCGATGGTTACGAATCGTGTTTTGCCTCCGAAGTGGATTTCGGTGATTTTGTTGCCCTCGCTGACGAATGCCGAATACTTCGCCTTGCTGGTTTCGTCCTTCCACTGCACGGGCGCTTCGGCGACGACTTTTCCATTCATCGAAATCCGCACGTGGGTTTCATCGGCAGACACCGCGTAATCTCCCGGCTTCAACGGTTTGCCGGCGAAGGTGGCGGGATTCAACAGGCTCATGGTCGTGGTGACGCCTGCTTTGGTGTCTTTCGCTGGCGTTGTTTGAGCGGCGATAGCCATCAGCATTACCAGCGCTGCGAACACTGTCATTACTCGGTTCATTGAACGATGCGACATATTTTGTTCCTCCCGGAAATGTGTTTGCCCCTCGCACGTGCTTAGACGCGGAGGTGAGCGCGGCGAGAGCAAATTACAAAATGTTTTTGGAAAAAATCACAGAAGAGAAATATTGCGAAGAGAAAAACCGGAAGCGAACACTGTTCGTGCGAAAGCGGACAGTGTGCGGAGCGCGCGAATGAGCGGAAAAATCCCCGCCTCCGAATATTGGTACGCAGGAGCGTATCAAAATGTTTCACCCGGGCTCCGACCATTTGGCTGCTGCCGCGTTGACACACCTGCGTCCCTAATCAATAATCGCTGGACATGATTGGATCACTCCGCGGCAAGCTGATTGATAAGCGCCCCAACCTGGTACTGCTTGACGTCGGCGGAGTGGGATATCAGGTGATCATTCCGCTTTCGACCTTTACGAGCTTGGGCGCGATGCACGCGGAAACCACGTTGCTGATTCATACGCACGTGCGCGAAGACCAGCTGGCGCTGTACGGATTTTTTACGGCGCGCGAAAAGCATTGCTTCGAGCTGTTGATTTCCGCTTCCGGTGTAGGACCTTCGCTCGCGTTGAAAATACTTTCGGGCATGAGTCTGGACGAGCTGGTTCCAGCGATTCGCAAGGGCGATCTGGCGCAGCTGGTGCGCATTCCCGGCGTGGGACGCAAGACGGCCGAGCGCATGGTGGTGGAATTGCGCGATAAACTTGCGGCGGTGGATGTGCCGGAAGTGGGGAAGCCGGCGACTCGTTCGCAGTTGGAATCGGATGTGGCGTCGGCGCTCGTGAATCTCGGGTACGATGAGAGAGAAGTGGAGAAAGCGATCGCGCAATCGCGGGCGACGGTGGGAAATGATTTTGAGACGTTGCTGCGCGCTTCGTTGCAGGTGTTGGGCGGCGCGGTGATGAAAAAATCGCAGCGCGCGGGGCAGGGTGAATGATGAAGAGTGAGCGCGACGTTGCTGCCGCGGCTGCTGCTCGGGTACGCGCGGCCGCATCGGTGGCGTCGGCGAGTGGTGGAGAAAATCACGTGGCTGGAAAAATGAGCGACGGCCGGGAACGAATTATTTCGGGGAAAGCGTTCGATGAAGATGCGCGGGTGGAGGCCAGCATTCGCCCGAAGCAGCTTGCGGATTACATCGGGCAGAATCGCGTGAAGGAAAATCTGCAGATTGCGGTGGAAGCGGCGCGTTCGCGCGGAGAAGCGCTGGATCACGTGTTGTTGTATGGGCCGCCGGGCTTGGGTAAGACGACGCTCGCGCAGATTCTGGCGAATGAGATGGGTTCGGCGATCAAGGTCAGCTCCGGGCCGCTGCTGGAGAAAAAGGGCGATTTGACCGCGGTGCTTACGTCGCTCGAGGCGCAGGATTTTTTCTTTCTGGATGAAATTCACCGCTTGCAGCCGTCGCTGGAGGAAATTTTGTATCCGGCGATGGAGGATTTTCGCGTGGATTTGATTATCGGGCAGGGGCCCGGGGCGCGCGTGCATCCGTATCAATTGAATCAGTTCACGCTGATTGGCGCGACGACGCGCGCGGGGCTGATCATGGCGCCGCTGCGCTCGCGTTTTGGGATTGTGCACCGGCTGGAATTTTATTCACCGCAGGATTTGCTGCTGATCGTGCAGCGCTCCGCGAGGATTCTGGGAATTACGATGGACGAATTTGGCGCTGCGGAAATTGCGCGACGTAGCCGGGGGACGCCGCGTGTGGCGAACCGATTGCTGCGTCGCGTACGGGATTTTGCGGAAGTGCGCGCGAAGGGACATATTGATATTAGCGTGGCGCGCGATGCGCTGGCGATGCTGGGTGTAGACGATCACGGACTGGACGAAGTGGACCGCAACTTACTGCTTACTATCATTCAGAAATATTCCGGCGGGCCGGTGGGACTGAGCACGATTGCTGCGTCCTTGAGCGAGGAAGAGGATGCGATCGAGGAAATCTACGAGCCTTACTTGATGCAGCTTGGGTTGTTAGACCGCACGCAGCGCGGACGCGTGGCTACGGCATTGGCTTACAAACATTTTGGATTGGATGAGCCTCGACGGCAGCCTGGGCTGTTTAGCTAACGCCAAATCTTCCTGGAAAATCCCGGAAATCGTACGGCACAGTTTTTTCTCTGCGTACTCTGCGCCTCTGCGATAAACATTCCTCGCTTCGGGCTAGAATGTTCCGGCGTATATGAAGGGAATCTATTTATCGCTGGGATCGAATATTGGGGAGAGCGCGGGGAATATTGCGCGGGCGATTGCATTGCTGCCGGAGCATGGCGTGCGCGTGGTTGGGAGGTCTTCGTTGTATGAGACGGAGCCTGTGGAGTTTTTGGCGCAAGCGTGGTTTTTGAATTGTGTGCTGGAGGTGGAGACGGATTTGGCGCCTGTCGAATTGATGCAGGTGCTGCTTAATATCGAGCGGGCGATGGGGCGGCGGCGTTCTGTGCCCAAGGGGCCGCGAGTTATTGATCTGGATATTTTGCTTTTTGGGTCGCGTGTGGTGCGCGAGGCGGATTTGCAGATTCCGCATCCGCGGATGGCGGCGCGGAGATTTGTGCTGGTGCCTTTGACGGAGATTGCGGCTGGTGTGGTGCATCCGGTGCTGAAGATGACGGTTGCAGAGTTGCTGGCGGAGACGGCGGATCACAGCGAGGTACGATTGTTTTCGTAGCGCGACAGGGGCGGGTCCCGCTCCATGCTGCGGGACCTGCCCCTACGGTCTAACTCCCTCCACAGGAAATTCGCGATCGATCAAGGCTGCGGCTCTTAGCTTGTGCGCAAAACTTTCAGCCAGTGGAGCGTTAGCGGGGGCTTCGGCCCTAGCGCTTCTAATAGGATTTCGGTTTCGCGGCCTTGGCTCCGTTCTTGCCAGCGATAG
This sequence comes from uncultured Acidobacteriota bacterium, assembly GCA_963786205.1. Classification (GTDB taxonomy): domain Bacteria; phylum Acidobacteriota; class Terriglobia; order Acidiferrales; family UBA7541; genus Palsa-295. The sequence continues at coordinate 1,103,596 of CAWAYG010000002.1, read as the reverse complement.
ACGCCGGGTTCGGTTTCTTCGCGGACATGGCCGCTGGCGGGGCGCAGGAAATCGCGCGCGTCTTCGAACGATACTTTTTCGCGGGCGGCGGGGCGTGTGAGTGCTTCGACCGCGTAACTGCGCAGCAGCTTCGACCAGTAGGCGTCGAAAAGTTGGGAGGAGGCGAAAATGTCGCTCCAGGCGACTTCGCCGCCGAATGCGATGATCACGCCGACTACGTGCTCGCCTTTCAGGCCGGACGTGGCGCGATTGAAACGCCTTTCGACTTCCAGCGCGAAATTTTCCACGGACGGTCCCACGGCTGCCGACTGATAAATATTGCGATAGCCCTCGGTGGGCGCGGCCGAGGCCATCACGCGTGAAAGCTGTTGCGAGGAAATCTGCGGCGCAGCTACTGCGAGATCGGACGACATACTCGACTGCGCGCGAGCTGCCGCGGTGTCACCGCGAACAGCGGCCCAGACTTTGCTCTGGTCCTGATCAACGGCGGCCTGTTCGCGCACGGTGGGATGAACCATGGTTTTTGCCGCTGCGAAGGTATCGCCGCCGCCGGTCCAGCGGCTGTGCTCGACGCAAAACACGTCTAGAGGCAGCGGTTTCGCGCCCACTGGAATGATGCGGTCCTTACCGATGATGCGATCCTGCTTGCCGCCGGAAACTACTTCGCCGGCGAGGAGCAGCAACGGTTTTTTGCCGCGATTGACCAGGACGAGTTGGTTCACTTGTGGGCCGCTGGAAATTGTCGGAGTGGTCTCGACACCATTTCGCGAGCGGCGTATGGAATCGCCTTGTTCGGCGACGATGGCTTCACCGGAGGCGAGCGCTGCATCGAGGGTTTCGAAGTCAGAGGTGTATGCGTCTTGCGATGACAGCACTGGAAAGACCGTCAGCGTTTCGTAAGCTATGGGTTCGCCGACGCGCCAGCCCGTGGACGAATCGGGGCCGGATGCGAGTTCGTGTTCGGCCAGGACACGTGGCGAAGAGTCAAAAGTCCAGAGAATCACGGCGACCAGCGCCGCGAGAATGACGATGCCGGGAATCCAGATAAGCTTGTGGCTGGGATGCATGGCGTTCTCCTTCGTGGCTCGTGCGAATGATGCTTCGCGCGCGAGTCTTCACTGTGAGAACGGGCATCGGATGATTCCTTGCAGGATTTCTGAGGTAGTGCTGCGCCGGAATCCGGCACCGGCAAGGCGTATGCTTACGGATACGTTTGCCGACACCGGGGAGTTGCCGCGAAAGCTACAGATGTTCGCGGTCTTTGAGTTCTTTTTCGCGCTTCTTGCGGTCCTCCTCTTCGGTGCGCTCCCACTCGAGCAGCTCTTCTTCGGACATTTGGTAATCGTCACGGGAGGCGAACATGGAGCTGCGGCGGCCGCGTTGGGCGGAACGCAGGCCGCGACGCTTCCTGCTGGCTACGGAAAAATCGCTCATGCTGCGAATGGGGTCGGCGATGGCTCCTGCTTCTACCAGCAGTTCGCCGACTTTTTCGAGGAAGTCATGCAGATGGTAGGGCTTGAGAAGGTAGGGTAGGCCTTCTTTTTCGAGGATCGGCTGAGCATCACGAGCTGCCAACAGCGGGACGAGGAACAGGACACGTATGCGTTTTGGGCGGGCCGCGTCTATATCAGCGCCTTCGAGCGCGTCGGCGTCGCCTTGCGCGAGGTCTTTCAGAATGTTAAAGAGCGGGCCGCGGACGTCGGTCATCGCGATATTGACGATCACCAGACTCCACTGGCCGCTCGCGAGCTCCAGCATCGCTGCCGAGGCGAGCGGGACGATGCGCACGCGCCAACCCTCTGAATCGAGGACGTTTTTGAGCGCGCGCTGACTGACGATATCGTCGTCTATGATCAGGATGCCGACTTCTGCCAAAGCAGTTCCTGCCAGCGGAATAGGGGTGTCTTTAGCAGTATATCGACCATAGCCCGTGGAGGCATCTGTCCGAAGGCCGGGTTTCCAGCGCGAAGCCTGCCTGGACGTACAGGCGAAAAGAAAGCGAAGAATAGTGCTTGACAAAGCGAACAAAAGGCGAATATATTATCTGCCGTGCGGCGAGGCAATCAATGGCCACTTTTCCCACTCTTCGTGCGACACCAGCGACGCTCCAACGTCCTCGGAAGCGTGCGAAGCAGACCAGTCTCACCCTATTCCCCACAGCCGCTCGCCACGGCAACTGTGAGTCCCCGTGCGAGGCTTCCGCGCCCCCTCTGGCACCTAGCCAGAGAACGAAGCCCGCTACGGAACTGGTCGGCATTGCACGCCTCGCCGCTTCCTCCCCCTGCGCAGATGCCAAGCGCGGGACGGAGTATTTCCTGCTGCCGGTTCGCTCGATACTGAATCATTGCGATTCGGAGCGGGTGCCCTTTCGCTGGACTGTAAATCCCTATCGCGGTTGCGAATTTGGGTGCCACTACTGTTATGCGCGTTACACCCACGAATATATGGAGCTGGATGGCAACGAATTCGAGTCGAAGATTTACGTGAAGCAGGATGCAGGGCCTTTGGCCGGGCGTGATTTGGCGAACGAGAAGATTTGGGGTGAGCACATTGCGATTGGAACTGCTACGGACCCTTACCAGCCTGCAGAGCGTGAGTTCGGAGCGACGCGGGCGATTCTGGAGCAGATGACGGAGCGCGAAGGGCTGAACGTTTCGATCACTACGAAATCGAATCAGGTGCTGCGGGATATTGATTTGCTGAAACGCATCGCGCAGCGTTCGACGCTAGCTGTGAACCTGAGCATTACGACGCTCCGCACACGCCTGGCACGATTGTTGGAGCCGCGTGCGCCGCGACCGGATCTGCGCTTGGAGGCGGTTCGTGCGTTGCGTGAGGCCGGAATTGCTGCGGGTGTATTGGCGATGCCGATTGTGCCGGGAATTACGGATCGCGCAGAGGATTTAGACGCTCTGGCGCGCGGGGCGCGGGATGCGCAGGCTCAATGGTTCGCGGGGAATGTGTTGTTTTTGATGCCGGCGTCGCTGAAACATTTTCTGCCTTTCCTGGATGCGAAATTTCCGAAACTTTCGCGGCAGTATCGCGCTTGGTATGGGCAGCACGGGAACGCGCCGGACGGTTATCGCAAGGAAATCACGGCGCGCGTGGAGCATTTGCGTCAGAAGTACGGTCTAGGCTCGCGTCCGGATCGGGGCGCGAACCGGTCGTGGAAATCGCCACAGTTGCAGCTGGGACTCAATCAGGGAGGAGAACCATGCCCCGCATAAGATCCACCGCGAGGCCGGCGAATCGGAGGCGCAGGAAATCCTCTGCAGCGCCGATGGAGACTATGGCCGCGACCGTCGCGCCGGTCGAAATTACGCCGGTGCGCGGTGTGAAATTGAAGCATGTTTCCACGATTACGATGATCGTGGCATTCCTATGCTTGTTCGCGTATCTTGCCGGGCGCGTGGATGTGTCGGCCGCGACGTCTACGGGTGGATATGCGCAAAGCGCTGGTAAGGAGCACGCGATGTTCTTGGGATTGCGGACGGCGAAATACGAAGTGCAGGACATGGCTAAGGCCAAGGAGTGGTACAGCAAAGCCCTGGGCATCGAGCCTTATTTTGATCAGCCCGCGTTTTACGTGGGGTACAACGTCGGCGGGTACGATCTCGGGTTAGTGCCCGCGCCGAAAGCGGAAACAAAACGGGCCGCGGCGGGCGTTGCGTACTGGGGCGTCGAAGACGCACATGCGTCTTACAAGCGACTGATTGAACTGGGAGCGACGCCGGTGGAAGAGGTGCAGGACGTGGGCGGCGGAATGCTGGTGGGTGAAGTGCGCGATCCGTTCGGCAATATCCTGGGCATCATCTACAACCCGCTATTCAAGCCGGGCGAGACCAAGTAGCGGCCGGCGCATGCGGCGACGAACGGTAGCGGTCCTAGTGCTTGCCAGCGTCGTGATGGGTCAGAAACTGGGAGCGAAGGGAACAGAGGTGGAGATGGTGCAGAACGATTCGGTTCCGGAAGTGACGGAAGCGATCTACGCGCGACTCCTCACCCAGTGGGACGCCTGGAAGAACCGGGATGCGGCGTCCAATAACGCTGTCATGGCGGACGACTTTCAGGCTATCTCTGCCGATGGTTTGCTGCGCACAGGGAAGCCGACGGCACAGCAGATGGCCGAGCAACCCATTACGGATTACAAGTTGTCCGAGTTCCGCGTCGTGACGGTGGGGGCGGATTCGGCTCTGGTCACCTATTTCGCAAACGTCAAAACCCCCGGCGAGATTGCTGAGTTTCGAATGGCCGTGGGAGAGGTGTGGGTGAAGCGGAACGGCCGGTGGGTAATTCGCGCTTTCTCGGGCACGATGATGAAATAGCTTCGATTGGCAGCGAAAGGCGCAGGTGATTCCGGTCGTTTGACGATTTAGAGCAGGACCGCAATGGATCGCAGTGGTTTGAGATTCGCTAGGCGGTGGCGCTGTGCAGGGCTTGATGCTTTTCGAGGGCTTCTACATTTTGCAGTATGGATTCGATTACGAATTCGTCGCCGAATTGTGAATTGATCATGATGTTGTAGAGCGGGCGGTGCGGCCATTGCTTGCCGAAATAGTGGCGGATGAATTCGGCGCGGTCGCGATCCACTTCAGCGACTAGTTGCTGCGCTTCTTTTTCCGTTTTGCCGATGGATTTGATGCGGCGGATTTTTTCTTCGTCGGATGCGTAGATGAAAACGTGGAAGGCGTCGAGGCGGTTGCGCAGAAAATAGGGTGCGCCGCGGCCGACGATGACGCAATTGCCGCGCGAGGCGATGTCGTCAATCACTCGGTGCAGCATTTCGACCATGCAATCGGTGTCGAATACCCGGGAGCCGCCGATTCCGAGCGCTCGTTCGTAACTGCCGCGCGCATAAACTTTGAAGAGGCGATAGAGGAAGGGATCGACGCGCTCGTCGCAGCGCTGGGCGTCGCGCTGGTCCACATTGGCGGCGCGGGCGATTTCGGCGGTGATTTCCTGGTCCCAGAGTTTCCAGCCGAGGCGTTCGGCGAGGGATCTGGCGATGAGCGTGCCGCCGCTGCCATATTCGCGTTCGAGGGTGATGATTTTCACGGACATTGCTAGCGCCGCAGGGAGCCTACAACTCATCTCAGGAGTATGCAAGCGCGACCGAAAGGGCGGCTTCGGACGTTAGGGAGTCTCTCGGGAGCTACAAAACCTGTGCTCCAGCGGCTGAAGCCGCTCGACGGTTGCTTGGTTTATGTCATGGCTAAGGCTACGACCTACAAAGATCGAATCGGATCCGAGTGAGAGCTGACCAGGAGTCGGGCGCATCGTCAGTTCAACGGCAACGTCGAAGACGCCCACCTAAAAAGAAAAAGCAGGCGGCCGCTACAAAGTCAACAACAGCGTCGAAGTCAAAGACGCCCAGGTAAAGCTGGCCGGCTAGTGTGCCGCCATCGGGCCACCGGGTTTTACTTTCTTCATGAGGAAGACGAAGGGAATCATGGCGGCGACGCAACAGCCGAGAATCCAGAAGTTGTCAACGTAGGCGAGCATAGTGGCTTGCCGGTTCAAATTGAAAGCGATTATGCCGTAGGCCTGGCGGGCTGCTTCGGCGGGGCTGGAGCCGTGCGTGATGAGCAAGTGCGTGGTATTCGCGATAGCAGCTTGGAATTGGCCGTTTCCAGAATTGAGCCGGGCGGTGAGATTAGACTGATGCACTTGCGCGCGGCGCGCGAGCATGGTGGTGACGAACGAAATGCCGACGCTGCCGCCGATATTGCGCGCAAGGTTGATGAGTCCGGAAGCTGCATTATTTTTTCCGGGCGGGATGAAGGCGTAAGCGGCCGTGTTGATGGGCACGAAAAGAAATGCGAGGCCCATCGCCTGAAATACGCGCGCGGTCGCTAAAGTGCGGAAATCAATCGCGGTGTCAAAATTGGTCATGTGAATCAGGGAAAAAGAAACCATGGTGAGGCCGAATAAAAGCAGACGACGCGCGTCCGTGTGGCCGAGCAAGTAGCCGACGAATGGCATGCACAAAATAATCGCGATTCCTCCGGGCATCAAGGCGAGGCCCGCCCTTTGCGCCGTGTAGCCTAATAAGTCCTGCGAGAATTGTGGCAGGAGCACTGTGCTGGAAAGGAGCGCGAAGCCGACCATGAACATCAGCATGTTGCCAATGCCGAAGGAACGGATTTTGAATAAATGTAAGTCAATTATGGGATGTTCGTGGCGCCACTCCCAGATAACGACTGCGATGAGGGAGACAACGCAGATGGCAGTCATGACGATGATGAAGTTTGAGCCGAACCAGTCGTCGCGCTGGCCCTTGTCGAGGACGACCTGCATGGCACCTAGGCCGAGCGCGAGCAAGCCGAGGCCGATGTAATCCACCGTGAATCCCGTGCGTTGTCCTTTCTTCATGTAGGGAGGATCGCTGATGAGCACGTTGGTAAGCAGCAGCGAAATGATGCCGACGGGAATGTTGATGAAGAAAATCCAGCGCCAGTTGAAATTATCGGTGATCCATCCGCCGAGCGTGGGGCCGATGGCCGGGGCCAACACCACTGCCATGCCGTAGACGGCGAAAGCCATGCCGCGTTTTCGCGGCTCGAAAGTGTCGGCGAGAATTGCCTGTTCGCTGGGCTGCAAGCCGCCGCCGCCGAGGCCTTGCAGCACGCGAAAAACAATGAGCATGCTGAGATTGGGCGCGAGGCCGCAGAGAAACGAGCTGATGGTGAAGAGCGCGACGCAGGACATGTAAAAGCGCTTGCGGCCGATCAGCTGCGAAAACCAGCCGCTCATCGGAAGGATGATGGCGTTCGAAACCAGGTAGGAAGTGAGCACCCAGGTGCTTTCGTCCTGGCCGGCGGAAAGGCTGCCGGCGATGTGCGGCAGCGCGACGTTGGCGACGCTGGTGTCGAGAACTTCCATGAACGTCGCGAGCGTGACGGTGAGCGCGATGATCCACGGATTGATGACCGGGCGCGGACGCCAGGCGGAATCCATCGGAATTGCGGCAGCGCTCAATTTATTTCACTTTGACTTTGGGTTCGACGGACATGCCGAGGCGAAGCTGGTGATCGCTGTTCTGTCCCGGGTCGAGAACGATCTTTACCGGGATGCGCTGCACGACTTTCACGTAATTTCCCGTGGCATTTTCCGGTGGCAATAGGCTGGTGCGCGCGCCACTGGAGCCGGCGATGCTGTCCACGTGACCTCTGTATCCGCGGCCGTTGGCGTCCACCGTAATTTCCACGGGCTGGTTGGGGCGCATGTATTTTAATTGAGTTTCTTTGTAATTGGCGGTGATCCAGACTTCGTCGAGCGGGACGATGGCGAAAAGCTGCTGGCCTGGTTGAACGTTCATGCCCACTTCGGCGTTTTTGCTGACTACGCCATTCACCGGCGCGATGATTTTCGTGTACTGAAGATTCAGCTGCGCCTGCTCGACCGCGGCTTGTTTCTGTTGCACGGTGGCGTCGGCGGAAAGCGCGCGAGCACGCGTGGAAGCTACCTGGCGGGGACCAGTTTGCGCGTTGCGATAATTCGCATCGGCTTGCGCGAGCCTGCTGCGGGCTTGGGTTACTTGCTGCTCCGCGGCAGTGGCCGAAGCGTGCGCTGAAGCGACTGCTGCGCTGTTTGCTTTGGCCGCGGCGACAGCCTGGTCGTACAGCTGCTGCGAAATTTCCTGCTTGTCCACAAGCTGCTTGTAACGAATGAGGTCGTTTTGCGCTTTCACGTCGTTGGCTTGAGCTTGATCGAGCTGGGCTTTGGCGGCAGTGAATTGATCCTGGGCGACGGAAATTCCGGCGCGCGCATTATCGACGTCCGCTTCCGTCGATGAAATCTGGCTATCGGAATTCACGGAGGTGATCGGGACGTTGATATTCAGAGCTTGCGCGGTGGCTTGGGCGTCGGCGAGTTGGGCGTTGGCCTGGTCGAGCGCGACTTGATAATCGCGGGGATCAATTTCGGCGAGGACGGTGCCGGCGTCGACGTACTGATTGTCGTCCACGTTTACTTTTATGACGTAGCCGGTGATGCGCGCGCTGAGCGGCATTAGATGGCCGTCCACTTCGGCGTCGTCGGTGGATTCGTACATGGAAAAATAGCGGAAGGTGAAATAGCCGCCGACCAGCAGCACCAACGCGGTGATCGCCAGAAACATGGGCGCGCGCGGATGCAGTTTGAAATAGCTTTCGTTGCGAGCGGGCGGCGGCGAGGCCGAATGAGTTTCATCGGGACGCTGCCGTTCCGCCGCGGGAGGATTTGCCGGAATTTCCGTTTGCTGGGGCATGGCTTATTTTCCTTTGAAATATTCTCTTACGCTTGCTTCGGCGAGGCCCAGGGCGCGCGCCAGGGAAATTTTCGCGTAGTTGTAACTATAGAGACTAAAAATATAACTGTCGTTCGCGCTGGCTACCTGTTCTTGCGCCTGCACTACTTCCACCGTGTCCGCGACGCCGGCTGCGAAGCGATCGCGCGACTGGTCCAGAGTCTGCTGCGCCAGGTCGATATTGCTTTTCGCGACTTCCACCTGCTCGGCGGAAGACTGCAAATTCAGGAACGCGGTGCGCACGTCCGAGTCAATCTGTCCGCGAATATTTTCCAGGCGCTGGCGTGCCTGCTCGAGTTGCGCGTTGGCTTGCAGCGTGTCGCCCTGCACTTTGCCGCCCTGAAAAATGGGGAAGTTCAGCGTGCCACGCACGTCGAAGACGCTGTGCGTGGTCAGGGTGGAAGTGGTGCCGGCGAGACCGTAATCGGCGCTGAAGGACAGCGTGGGGTAGTTTTCGGCACGGGCTCCCTTTTTCGAGTATTCGGCAGCGCGCAAAGTGGCGCTGGCAGCCATAAAATCGGAGCGCGAGGCGTAAGCGCGCTGCAGCGCTTCATCGAGCGACATTGCCGTGAATGGTTCGTAGGGCGATTTATCGGTGAGATTGTATTGCTGTCCGGCGGCGAGGCCGATGACGCGCGCCAGCGTGAGTTTCTGGATCGCAAAATCATTTTTGGCCTGGATGAGCTGCTGCTGGCGCGTTTTCAGTTCCACTTGAGCGCGCAACCCGTCAATGGCTGGGGAAGTGCCGGCATTTACTTGATCGGCTGCCTGATTGTAAAGAGCCTGCGCAGTGTTCACCTGCGCCGAGACGGATTCGATGCGCGAGGCGTCTGCGATGGCTTGCAAATAATTGTAGCCGACGGCAAGGACCACGAGGTCGCGCGCGTCCTTGGCGGTGTATTGCGCGGCTTTCAAGTTTTGCGTTGCCGCGTGGGTGTTATTCAGGGCGTTCAGATCGAGCATGGATTGAGTCAGGTACGCGCGCGAATCGAAATAGGCGAAAGGCCCGATGATGGTGGGAATGGTCACCCCTGGAATCGCGTTGAACCCGAATTCCGCTAGGTCTACCTGCGAAGCGTCTACGTAACTGGAGGTGGTGATGTTTGGAAGCAGCGAGCTCAATTTTTTCCAGCGTTCGCCGCGTGCCGAACCGATGTCCTGTTCCGAAAGCAGCAGGCCGAGATTGGTTTTCAGGCCGCGGTCAATCGCATCTTGCATGGAAATCGGGATCACGCCGGGTTCCAATTTTCCGGGCACGCTGCCTTGAAACGAACTTTGCGATTGGGGAGCGGCGGGAGTGCTGCTGGCAGTGCTGCCATTCGAAGAAGGCGACGTAGGCGCGGGCGCCGGGCCGGCAGTCGCCTGCGCGGGCGTGTGCACGGCGACCAAGCAAAGCAAGATAGCAAGAATGACGAAATGCACCGGTCGAACGATCACAGATTCCTCCTGCCGGGAACGTGGTGAATTGGATGAAGTGGAGCGTTTCCAAGACTCTGCGAAGTTGCGATAAGACGTCGAAAGTGGCACCAGCCCGGTCATGCCCGGGGCCTCCGTGGTCGTTTTCGTACGGTTCGCGCTTCTGCGGCCACCAGGCTCGGCTGGATCAAGTCCCAAATCTCCTCGGAAGTCTTGCGCAGCGTAGATTCCGGCTTGATGGCCCAGCTCAAGGTCACGCCCATGAAGATTCGTTGCGTCATGCGCGCCAAGTCAATTGCCGCGACGTCGCGCCTGATTTCGCCGCGTTCCTGGGCCAGCAGGAAAATCTGCGCCAGAATTCGGCGGCCGATGTGGAGACGCTTCACTAGTTCCTCGCGGACGGAAGTGCAAGAAGTGTGCGCCGCGAAAATCGCGCGCAGCAGCGCGGGGCTTTTATCGGCTTGGCCGACGGCGTCGCCTACCAGTTCCCGGAACACGTCTAGCACGGGGCCTTTTGTCGCACGTGCTTGCTGGAGTGCGCGCTCCACCGCAGCTGTGCGTTGGCCGCCGAATTCGGCCAAGATATGCTCCTTGGTGGGGAAATAATTGAAAAAGGTCCCTTTTCCTACATCGGCCGCTTCGGTGATGTCCTCCACCGTGGTTTCCAGGAAACCACGTTCGGCAAACAGGGCGAGAGCGGCGCGGTAGAGGCGATCGCGGGTTTCCGTACGATGGCGTTCGCGGCGGCCCCCGAGCGGGGCGATTTTGCCGGGTCGCGGCGGAGTGGATGCGAGAGCGGCCTTCACGAACACACCATAACTGACTTTAGGGCATTTCCGACCAATAGTCAACATTGGACCGCGGTCATATGGGAATCACGTGTGTGCCGGCGAGGGGCTGGTAGAACGAGTGGTCACAGAGCGCAGAAAAAAAGCGCCGGAGGCACGGGCTTCCGGCGCGGGAAGAATGTCGAAGCGGGGCTGCTTACTTCGACAAATTCTTGGGGCTGTGGGCGCGCAAGGTGTCCAGCAATAGTTTCGCGTCTGCCGTGGGGCGGACGGCGCCGTGCAGCACGATTGCACGCGCGGAGACGTCCTTGCCGTAGATGCGTCTGTTGGCGTCGTTGTCCGGACGCACGGTGGAGCCGGCGAGGGAAATTCCGGCGAAGAGGCCGCGCGCGCGAGAGTAGGTGAGCATTTCCGCACGCAGAGTCACGTCCGTATCCGCGGCGGCATTTCGGCCAACGGGACCAGCCGCAACCGAAGCGTCACCGCCGAGCTTGACCTTGCTGGCGAGTATGGCGTTGGCGCCGCCGTCGTTCATCACCAGGATGACGAAGTCCGTCGCTTGGCCGCCAGCTTGAAATCCGAAGCTGGCGCCTTCCAGAGCCATCATGGACGGCGCGCTCCAAGGCCCGCGGAAATGTTCACCGCTGCGGCAGGTCATCACACCGCGGCCGTAGCTTGCGCCGACGATAAACGCGGCCTTGAGCACGGTGGGATAAACGATGACGCAGTCCGCCTTGTCGATGAGGCTTTGGGGAATGTCGTCGGGGATGTCCATGATTTCTTTCAGAACTCTTCCGGCGCTGTTGATCCGGTCTTGATCGGTAGTGGTATCGTCCGCGTGCGAGAGCGCGGGGCTGAAAATGGCGGGAAGGCCAATCAATGCAGCAACCAGTAGGGCCGAGAGAACTTTGCGTTTCATACGATGTACCCTCCTAAGGGTGGCTCACAATCATATGGATATTGTTAGGGATTCGCAACCTTTCTGCGGAGCTCCCCGCACGAGTGCGAGGGATGACATATAATTTTGGCGCGATGCGAGTGTGCGAATGAGGAACAGACTTGGTTGGAAAAGTCGGTGGGATTTTTTCCAGCGCGCGCGGTGTTTGCGTTCTTCCACGGTGGCCTGGCTGGGGATTTCCGTGTTCATATTCAACGTTGGCGCTGTTGGCGTTGCGGGTCAACACGCGCCGCCGGCAGCGCCCACACCTGCTTCCACGAAGAAAGGATCGAGTGCAGGGCGCGTTGCGAAGCCGCCTGCTGATGTGGCGCGATTTCGTGCGCGTGTGGATGCCACGCTGAGTGAAGCGCACGCGCAGAAGGCGCTGTGGGGCATCCTGGTGACGGATCGCGACACCGGCGAGACGTTGTATGAGCTTAACGCGGATCGGTTTTTTACTCCTGCGTCGAACGCGAAAATTGTCACCACGTCGCTGGCGCTCGCGACACTGGGCCCAACGTATCAATTTCGCACGACGCTGGAGTCCGCGGGGCGGTTCGGAGACGATGGGCGGCTGCTGGGCGATCTGGTTTTCGTGGGGCGCGGGGATCCGGATCTCTCCAATCGAAAATTTCCTTTCGCTGGAAAAGTGGAGCACGACGGGCCGGCCGAAAAGGTTCTGGCGCAGATGGCGGATGACGCGATCGCCAAGGGCCTGAAGGAGATTGACGGCGATATCGTCGCGGACGACAGCTATTATCCCTACGATCCTTATCCGCCGGGATGGAGCGTGGGCGATCTTTACTTCACGTTTGGCGCGCCGGTGAGCGCCATCGCCTTTAATGATAATTCCATTTCCGTGGAAGTTAGCCCCGGCCTTCGCGTCGGCGATCCCGCCAGCGTTACTGTCGAACCGGCTGCGGCAATCGGCACGTTTGGGCACGAACTTACGACCGGTGTGGCCGACGGCAAGCCGGAATTTGGCGTAGTGAGCCAGCCGGGGCCGCAATTTCTTTTGCTGCGCGGCTTGATACCGTTGGGACACGCGCCGATGAAGCTGGATCTTGCGATGCCGGATCCGGCGGAAACTGCGGCGCTCGCGTTAAAACAAATTTTCGAATCGCGCGGAGTGCCGGTCACTGGCGCGGCTCGCGTGCGTCACGCGGCGCCGGCGGAAATTTATCCGGATGCGGATGTGGTGCTTGGTCCCGCGCCGGTGCCGCGTGCAGCGGACACGATTGTCTTCGCGGTGCATATTTCTCCGCCGCTTTCGGAGATCGTGCGCGTGACGAATAAAGTGAGCCAGAATTTGCACGCGGAATTGCTGTTGCGGGCGGTGGCGCACGAGAAAAAAGGATTTGGAGTTACGGATGCGGGGATCTGGGCGGAGCAGGATTTTCTGAAGACGGTGGGCGTCGCGGATGGCGACGTCGTCTTCACGGATGGCTCCGGGCTTTCGCGCGATGATCTGATTACGCCGCGAGCGATCGTGCAACTGCTGCGTTACGATGCGGCGCAGCCGTGGGGCGCGGATTACATTGCGACATTTCCGATTGCCGGGGTGGATGGGACGCTGGAAACGCGACTGAAGGAAACGGTTGCGGCTAGCCGGATCGAAGCTAAGACAGGGGCTCTTGATCACGTACGGGCGATATCGGGATTTGCCACTACCCTGCGCGGCGAGCGATTGATTTTTGCAATATTTGGAAATAACAATCCGCAGCGAGGGCGCGACGCTACCGTCGCGGCGGATGCGATCGCCGTGGCGATGGTTGAGCTGCTGGGTACTCCTCCGCTGGCCCAACATAAGAAAAAGAAATGAAATGGTGCGCGAACGAGCGCGAAGCGGTCAGCATTGATGATTTTATGTCGCGACAACGAAATCTGTACTTCAGCGGCTGCAGCCGCCTTTGCTTCACTTCGATTATGTCGTGGCTAAAGCCACGACCTAGAAAGACTCCCGCGCCCTTGCACACGCTTTAGAGCCACAGCCCACGAAGATTCGCGAGTTCTTATGCGCACTGTGACAGGCTGATTCCCACAGGCAACGGGGCTACAATAATGTGATCTAACTTCGTCGCGTTGAGGGATTTGTGTCGCGCTCAGCAGCTCGGGTTCTGGAATTCGACCAACTGAAAGAGATTGTCGGCGGCTATACCACTTGTGCGCCTGGACGCCGCGCGATTGAGGATTTGGTGCTGCAACATGATGTCGCGACGCTTGACGCGGAATTCGTGTTGGTGAACGAGGCGGTTGGTTATTTGCGCGCCGGGTCGGAGCTAGGTTTCGGCTCGTTCGCGGATCCAGAGCAGTGGCTCGCGCGACTTGTGGTTCCTGCCGCTGTGTTGTCTGTTGCTGAATTTCTGGAGGCGAGTTCGTTGACGGAGATCGCGGGCTCGTTGCGCCAAGTGTTTAAGGCCGACGCGGCAAAGTATCCGCAGCTGGCGGCGCGCGCGGCGGCTCTCGGCGATTTTCGGCATCTGGCGACGGCGATTCGCCGCGCGATTCTGCCGAACGGTGAAATCAGCGACGATGCTTCGCCGCAGCTGCGACGTGTCCGCACGGCCGTTGCGCAGGGGCGCGCGACGATTCGGCGATCGCTGGAAAGCATTTTGCGCACGCGCGGCGAAACTGGCGGCTCGGCGAGCGGGGAAGATTACGTCACCCTGCGCAACGACCGCTTCGTGATTCCGGTGCGTGCTTCGGATCGCCGCGGCGTACCGGGCGTGGTGCACGGCGCGAGCGCTACGGGGCAGACGGTGTTCGTCGAACCACTGGAAACGATTGATCTGAATAACCGCCTGGTGCAGCTCTCTGAAGAAGAGCTGGTGGAAATTGCGCGGATTCTGACGGAGCTTACCGAGCGGTTGCGCGCGGACCGTGGTCCGCTGGCTGCGGCGGCGGAGCAGATTGCGCATCTGGATTCTGTTGTTGCGCGCGCGCGATTTGCTCGTGAGATTGATTGCGTGATGCCGGTGTTTCAGGCGGGCAACGCGCTGCGCCTCGATTCCGCGCGGAATCCTGTGCTGGAAGCCAAGCTGAGGCCGCTGGGGCGGAAGGCTGTGCCACTTTCTCTGGCGCTGGGTGGCGGTGAAACGGTGATGGTGATCAGCGGGCCGAACACCGGGGGCAAGACGGTGGCGCTGAAATCCGTCGGCCTGGCAGCGCTGTCGGCGCAATCCGGCATTCCGGTGACCGCGGAACGCGCAGAGATGCCGATTTTCGATCACGTGCTGGCGGATATTGGGGATGAACAGTCCATCGCCGCAGATCTTTCGACGTTTTCAGCGCATATCGTGAATTTGAAAGCGATGCTGGACGTGGCGACCGAGCGTTCGCTGATTCTGGTGGACGAGATGGGCACCGGCACAGCGCCGGAAGAAGGCGCGGCGCTGGCCGTGGCGCTGCTGGAAGAATTTCGCGCCCGGCATTCGCTGACGATTGCAACCACCCATCATGACCGGCTGAAGTCTTACGCCTCCACGACGCCCGGAATCGTGAACGCGGCGATGGAATTCGACGAAGAAAATCTGCGGCCGACTTATCGGTTACTAGTGGGCGTTCCGGGAACTTCCAGCGGGATTGAGATTGCCCGACGACTTGGTTTGCCCGCGCGGGTTGTCGAGCACGCGCGCGCGAGCCTGACGCCTGAGTCTCGGGAGGCGCGCGACCTTATTGCATATCTGCATCGCAGCCGCGATGAGATGGAGCAGATCAAGCGGCAGTCGCGCGAGGAATTGGCGCAGCTGGAAGGCGAAAGGAGATTGCTGCAGACCGAGTGGGTCGAGCGGCAGAAAAAACGGATTGCCGAGTTGGAGCGAAATTTTCAAGAGACGCAGAAGCGCCTGGAAGCGGAGGTGGCGCGGCTCACTAGCGATATTCACGACCGCGCTTTGCGCGCGCAGATTGAGAAGCAGTCCGGCAAGCGACTGGGAAAAATTGGCGCTGATGCACGGTTGGATACAAATGCGGCGGTGGTGGAAACTTTGGCTGGCTCGCAAGCGGATCTGGGCGTTTCGGCTCCGGTGGCAGGGAAACCGGTCGTGCCGGAGCTGCTTTCGTCTGGACAGCGCATTGTGGTCAAAAATTTCAAGCAGCCGGTGATTTTTCGGCGACATGATGGGCGCAATGCGGAAATCGAAGCAGGGCCGCTGCGGATGCGCATTCCACTGAGTGATGTGCTGGCGATTGCGGACGATGCGCAGGCGGCAAAGCCCGCTTCGGGTGGAGCGGGGCGCGTTTCCGGAGTCACGGTTCACGCGCAACCGAGTGATGAACCGGCTGGCGATGAAATCAATGTGATTGGTTGCACGGTGGAAGAAGCGACGAACCGCGTTGACAAGTTTATTGATGAAGCCGCGCTGGCAGGCAAGCCGTCGGTGCGGATTATTCATGGTCACGGCATGGGCGCACTGCGACGCGGCCTCGCCACATTCTTATCAGCGCATCCGCTGGTAGAGAGCATCCACCACGAGGCCGCGGATCGTGGCGGAGAAGCGATCACGATTGCAGAACTGCGGGCATGAGCTAGCGAAAACGAACAGGTGTAGAGTAATAAGTCTCCAGAACAAATGGCGGAAGCGGGATCATTTGCGGACCGGGTGAAGCAGCAGGCGGACATTGTTCGCGTGATTGGCGAATATGTGCGTTTGAAGAAGAGCGGGCAGAATTTCAGCGGGTTGTGTCCGTTTCATCAGGAGAAAACGCCGTCGTTCAGCGTTAGCGCGGTGAAGCAGATGTATTACTGCTTTGGCTGCGGCAAGGGCGGCGACGTTTTTCAATTTGTGATGGAGCTGGAGAAGGCGCCGTTTCCGGAGGCGGTACGCACCGTCGCGGAAAAATGTGGGATTGCGATTCCCAAGCCGCGCGAGCGTTCGCCCGAGGAGCGCAAGGAAAATCAGCAGCGTTCCGCGTTGGTGGATATGCACCGGGAAGCGGCGGCGTACTTTGCGCGACACTTGTTGCAGACGCCGGAAGGCAAAGTAGCGTACGCGTATCTGGAAGACCGCGGGCTGAATCGCGAAGCGGTGACGCGGTTCGGCTTGGGTTTCGCACCTTCGGCGGGCGATGCTTTGGCGCGATTTCTGAAACAAAAATATCCGGACAATATTCTGGAAGCTTGCGGGCTGGTGGGGCGCGACCAGAGCGGACGATTCTACGATCGGTTTCGCCGCCGCATCATGTTCCCCATTTCGAACGAAGCGGGGAAGGTGATTGCTTTCGGCGGGCGGGCGATGGGCGACGACATGCCGAAATACATGAACTCGCCGGAGACGCCGATTTATTCCAAGAGCGGCGTGCTGTATCACCTGGATCGCGCGAAGGAAGCGCTGCGGCAGAGCGATTTTGCGGTTTTGGTCGAAGGATACATGGATGCGATTGCGGTGGCGCGCGCGGGCGTGGGCAACGTAGTGGCGAGTTGCGGCACGAGTCTTGCGGAACCGCAGACGAAACTGCTTGCGCGATTCACGCGGCGCATCGTGGTGAATTACGATCCGGACACTGCGGGACAAGCCGCAACGGAGCGTTCGCTGGTGCTGCTGCTGGAAAGGGAATTCGATGTGCGCGTGCTGGCGCTGCCCGGCGGGGCGGATCCCGACAAGTTCATCAAGGAACAGGGCGTCGAGGCTTACAAGAAGTTGCTGACGCAGGCGCCGCCGTACCTGGATTATTTGATTGGTCGCGCGCGACTGATGGACCGGACGACCGCGGCGGGAAAAGTGGCGGCGCTGAATTTTCTGATGCCTTACGTGCAGCGGCTGCCGAACCGTCTGCTGCGTTCGGAATGGGCCACGCGCATTGCTTCGGAATTGCGCGTCGACGAGCCGGTGTTGCGCGCGGCGTTGCGTCGCGCGGCGGACGAGCGACGGAGCGAAGTGAAACCTAAGACCGAGCTGCTGACGCCGGCAGTGAAACGCGCGGAGCGCCAGTTAATTCGCATGCTGTTTGAAGCTGTGGAGTTTCGGGAGAAGCTGGCGCACGAAATCGCTTCGGCTGACCTGCATCGTGGCCTCGAGACGCGAAACATTTTCGAGTCGTTGATCGTGGCAATTGCGTCGGGCCAAAAACTGGACGCTGCTGCGGTGGCCGCGACGCTTGACGACAAGGACCGCCGGCTGTTCTTTGAGATTCTTTTTGAAACGCTGCCGGAGGGCGCCTGGGAAGACGCGGAGAGCTGTCTGGGATTTCTACGTCATAGGCCGGTGGCGCAGGAACTGACGGATTTGCAGAGGCAGATCGAAGCGAACCCGGCAGCGGAAGAGCTGAAAAGATTGGTAATTCGGAGGATGGAGCTGCTGCGGCTACTATCCCGCGAGCGGGAGCCGGAGCCAGATAAAATCCTGCCTGACCAATGACTTACGGCGCCTCGTTGACGTTGGCATGGGTGATATTGTATATTCGTAGGGTTTTGGAGGAAACGGGCGGCACGTTTCGCGCATCATAATAGATGTGCAAGGGCAGGCGCGGGCGTGGCGGCACGGGCGCGGAATCGGCGACGGGTTCGAAAGTTCGTTCTAAAAAACCGCTTAAATGCAGCTAATTTGCAGTGCGCCGGGGTGTCTCACCACGGCGGCTTTGCATTTTGCGGACCTGTTTGCGCGCATCGCCTGACCTCTGCGAGGGAGGAAGTGTGACGGTAGCTCTGGAAGAAAAATACGATCAGGTACGGCAACTCATCGCCATGGGCAAGGAACGCGGTTACTTGCTCTACGATGAGGTGAACGATATTTTGCCGCCCGAGGTGCACTCCTCGGAAGAAATTGACGATTTGCTCTCGACGTTTGAGCGCTACGGGATTGATGTGTATGAAGACCTGGCGAGCGCGAAAGTGGCGCTGGCTGCCGCGGATGCTTCGGATTCCCCCGAGCCGGCGAAAGATACCGAAGCGGTTGCTTCGGAAGATGGCGAATTGGATCTGACTCCGGGGTCGCTCGAAAAGACGAACGATCCGGTGCGCATGTATTTGCGCGAGATGGGCACGGTGCCGTTGCTAACGCGCGAAGGCGAAGTAGCGATTGCCAAGCGCATTGAACGCGGACAGTTGCTGGTGCTGAAGACGATCACGCGGGCTCCGTTGATCCTGAAAGAACTTTTGCAGGTGGGCGAAGATCTGCGCAACGGCTCGCGCTCCATCAAGGAAATCGTTCAGTTCGACGACGAAGAACTCACCGAAGAGAAAATCGAAGCGAAGACCAAGGAAACACTGAAGCAGATCGACCGCGTGGCGAAGCTTTATCTGCTGGCGCTGAAGCAGGCGTCGAAACTCGGCGGCATGGCGAAGTCCAAGAAACGCCCGTACCTGCGCGCGCGCTACGCACTGGCTCGCACGCGCGTGGAAATGTCGAATCGCATGCGCGAGCTGGAGTTCAACCCGCTCGAGAAGAAGCGGCTGATCGAAAAAATCCGGCAGACTGTGGAGCGCGTGCATTTCCTCGAGCGCGAAATTGTGAAACTCGAGCGGCGCGTGGATGCTTCCAAGGCGGACGTGCAGGCCGAAGCGCGCAAGGACTTGCGTTCGCGCAAGCAGGAACTGGCAGAAATTGAATTGGCCAGCGAAGTAAGCCCCACGGAGTTGAAGCGCGGGCTACAGGTGATTCTTCGCGGCGAGGCGGAAGCGGAACAGGCGAAGAAGGAATTAATCGAAGCGAACTTGCGCTTGGTGGTTTCGATTGCGAAGAAATATACCAATCGCGGATTGCAGTTCCTCGACCTGATTCAGGAAGGCAATATCGGCTTGATGAAAGCCGTGGATAAATTCGAATGGCGCCGCGGTTACAAGTTTTCCACATACGCGACTTGGTGGATTCGCCAGGCCATCACACGCGCGATCGCTGACCAGGCTCGCACCATCCGCATTCCGGTGCACATGATCGAGACGATCAACAAGCTGGTGCGCACGCAGCGCCAGCTGGTGCAGGAACTGGGGCGCGAGCCGACTTCGGAAGAAATCGCCAAGCGCATGGATATTCCCGTCGCGAAGGTGCGCAAGATTTTGAAGATCGCGCAGGAGCCGATTTCGCTGGAGACTCCGATCGGCGAGGAAGAGGATTCGCATCTGGGGGATTTCATCGAGGACAAGGCGGTAGTTTCGCCTTCGGACGCGGTGATCAACCTCAGCCTGAAAGAGCAGACCTCATCCGTATTGAAGACGTTGACGCCGCGCGAAGAGAAAGTGATCAAGATGCGGTTTGGTCTGGATGACGGCAGCGAGCATACGCTGGAGGAAGTGGGGCAGTCGTTTGCTGTGACGCGCGAACGCATCCGGCAAATTGAGGCGAAGGCTTTGCGGAAGCTGCGGCATCCTTCGCGCTCGCGCAAGCTGCGCGCGTTCCTGGAAGGCTCCGCGAACGATTATTGATCGTTGCGATCGTAGGGCGGGTCCGAGACCCGCCCTACAGCCGCACATCTACTTGTCGAGAATTTCCTGCAGGCGATTCAGCGCGTCGAACCAATACGTTTTCATCTTGGCGCATTCTTTCGAGTTTGGGAGCTTCATGTGGTCCACGGCCACCTGGCTTTTTCCGGCGCCTTTGGCGTAGAAATTTACGCTGACGCGGCTCTGGCCGCCGTTCCATTTCGCGCGTAGGGATTTATTCTTTGTAGCGGTGGTGATTTCGATTTCTGCATCGGGTAGCCAGCGCTGGCGAAGCTTTTCGTCGGTCCAGGCGTGGTAGGTGTTGCTCAGCGGGACGCTTAGTGTGCGGCTGCCGGACGCGGCAAACTCGCCGTCGCATTTCTGAAATTTCTCGCGCAGGCCGCGCTCGTGCTCGTACGGGACGGCGATCATCTGGCACCACCACGGGCCTACTTTGTGCTCCCCTTTCAGGTAGGCGGAGATATCCTGGTGGCGCATTTTCTTGGCGCCGGCTTTGTCCAGGATTTTGAACCACTCCGGCCACGTCTTTCCGGTACTTTCCTTCACTGCTTCATCGCTCATGCGTTTTGATTCACGTGGCTTCTTCATTTTGCTGGCTCCCGTAACTAATTTTGCTGCTGCGCGGTGGACCAATTTACCGCGGAGCCGTATTCGTAGACGAGTTGCGCGCCGCGGTCGGCGCCGATGGTGAGCAGCACGCCGAGGACCACCAAGCCCAGCAGCAGCACCTTGCGCAGATGCGGCGGGAAATTGTTGCGCATGAAAAATGCGAAGCTGCACAAGACGATGGCAAGGCTGGTGGCGGTGAGCATGAGCGTCTCATGTATTCCTACCGCGCGCTGCGCTTCGCCTGGCGCCACGGAATTTTGCGCGGCGAGGCCCGTTATCACGGTGATGACCGCGGCGAGCGTGCCCAGATAGAGCAAGCGCGAAGCCGTCTGCTGCAATTCGTCGTTCGCACGCCAGACGGCGAAGATTTCAAACAGCAGTGCCGCGAGCCACAGCACGATGGGAAAATGCACGAACAGCGGATGGTAATTCAGCGCCGCTTTGAGCCCGGGGAGCATGGCTGAGTCCCTCCTTGCGTGGATCGC
Source organism: uncultured Acidobacteriota bacterium (assembly GCA_963786205.1). GTDB lineage: Bacteria > Acidobacteriota > Terriglobia > Acidiferrales > UBA7541 > Palsa-295. The sequence continues at coordinate 1,082,697 of CAWAYG010000002.1, read as the reverse complement.
GCGTGGTAGCAGCGCATTATCTGCCAATCGTTGGCCGGGGTAAACCGAAGTATAATGCGCGCGCTTGGAGGCGGGGATTTGTGGAATCCGAAGGCGCGACGAGAGGTACAGTTGTGATGCGCACGATCCGTGCGGCAATTTTTGTGGTCGTCGCGTTGCTGGTGCTGATGATACTGGTGGTGGTGACGATCGGCGCATTCCTGCCGCAGCAACACATTTCCACTTGCGCCGCGCGGTTTCATCAGCCGCCGGACGCGATTTGGCAGGTGATCACGGAGTACTCAAGATTTCCTGCCTGGCGCAAGGACGTGACGCGCGTGGAGATGCTTCCGCCGGTGAACGGGAAACCGTCGTGGCGCGAATACGACAATCACGGGGGATCGATTCCTTATGAAGCGATGGTGATGGTGCCGCCGCGAGCTTTGGTGGTGCGCATCGCGGATCCCAAGCTGCCATTCGGCGGCACATGGACGTACGAGATCTCGTCCATGAAGGACGGCAGCTCGCTGGTGCGTATTACCGAGGCCGGCGAAATTTATAATCCTATTTTTCGTGTTGCAGCGCGATACGTGCTCGGTTATTCGCGCACGCAGGAACAATATCTTCAGGCGTTGGGCGCAAAATTCGGCCAGCCGGTGACGATCGAAAAATGACGATGCGAAAAATGACCATGCCGCGGAGAAGTTCAACGAAGCCGCGCGAGCCGGAGCGCGATTATTCGCATCGGCTGCTGATTGACAAGCTGGGAGTGAAGGCGGGGCAGAAGATTGCGGTGCTGGGCGTGGAGAGCGCGGAATTTCTGACCGACCTCGAGGCGCGCGTTCTCGAATATTCGCGCGGGAAGCGCCTGAACGGCGCCGACCTGATTTTCTTTTCGGCGGAGGCGGTTGCCGACCTCGCGCAGTTGAGTTCGCTCGGGCGCTCAATTCAGAAAGACGGCGCGATTTGGGTGGTGTACCCCAAAGGCCAAAAACACATCCGCGAAATTGATGTGATCACTGCGGGAAAAGCCGCCGGGCTTACCGACAATAAGGTGTGCAGCTTCTCTGTCACTCACACTGCTTTGCGTTTTTGCATTCCGGTTGGGAAGCGTTGAGATTTCGTTCAGCGGCGGGGAGCAGTCAGATTAAGTAACGATTTCGTGGTATGTGGCGCAGGCTGGAATTTGGCGCTTGGGATTATCGCGGTCGTAGAAAACGGCAACGAGCATGCCTTCAAAGAGTTTTTGGGTGTAGTCGAAGCCGCTAGCCCTGCGGGTTTGGCCTTGAAAGTCCTTGAATTCGTATTCGATGGACGATTGGTCCTTGTCGCCTCTCCACTCGCTCACCACGGTCGCCAGAGCGACTTCACCATTCTCCAGCAAATCGCATTCGCGCACTTGCTGGCGCCACATCCCGAAAGGAAGCAGCAGCAGAAGCGCGACGATGCCGGCTATAACCCAGTCTCCGGGTGTAAAGGAGGCGAAGGAAAGCCTGCGCGCCCACTCCGTGTAGAGATGCGCGCCGAACATTGCTGCAAAACCGAGAACCGCCAGAAACGCCACCGACAAACTGACACGTCCGCGCGTGGACATGCGGATTTCGCGCGGGCGCGAAGTCCTGAGCAGAGCCTGTTGTTGCGCGCTCGGTGCGATGGCCGCGCTGGATTTTGCGGCGACAGCAGCTGACGGCGCGAATGAATTGGTTGGCACGGTGGCGGCGCGCATCGCCGGCTCGGAAAGCGCCAGCAACCTCGCGAGGCTTCGCCGCGAGACGAAGTAGTTGATGAGAATCCCGACAGCGGGGAAAACGACGAAAATCGCGATTTGATACGGGTTGCGGAAATGCCCGATACGAATGATGAAAAAAATGAAGGCGGCCATCATGAGGACGCCGATGGGCGCGGCAGCGGCGGTCGATCGGACGCTGACGATGGCGGCATCGCGATTCCAGCCGCAATTGGGGCAATACGGCTTATTTCCACCAAACCGCGTGGCGCCATGGCAGAGAGGGCAGGGCGGTGCAACCATATAAGATGGTAGCGTAATTTTTCGCCGCGGCAAGCGCGTACGGCTATCATGTTTCCATGGCGACAAGCCTTGAGGTGCGCGGACTGACGTTGGAGTTGCCGACGCCGGGCGGGTGGGTGCGGCCGGTGAATGATGTCTCGTTCACGTTGGGCGAGGGCGAGACCCTGGGGATCGTGGGGGAATCTGGATCGGGCAAGACGATGCTTTCGCTCGCGCTGATGGGGTTGGAACCGCATGGGGCGCGGCATACGGGCGAAGCGTGGTTGAATTTGCGCGGAGGCAACAGTGACAGCAGCAGCGGCGATGGCACGAATGGTGGCGCGCAGAACGGCGCGCATGCCACGCGCGAGAATTTGTTGGCAATTTCGCAGAACGAAATGCGGGCGTTGCGCGGGCGCGAGATTGCCATGATTTTTCAGGAGCCGATGACGGCTTTGAATCCCGTGCTGCGCATTGGCGCGCAGGTGGAAGAAGCCATTCGCGTGCACGAGCCGCGCGCGGGCGAAAGTGACATACACCGGCGCGCGCTGGAGGCACTGGAGCGTGCGGCTTTGTCCGATCCGGCGCGGCGCGCGCGACAGTATCCGCACCAGCTTTCGGGCGGGCTGCGCCAGCGCGTGATGATCGCCATGGCGCTGGCGGCTGGGCCCGGTGTGTTGATCGCGGACGAGCCGACTACCGCGCTCGACGTCACCGTGCAGAAACAAATTCTGGAATTGCTGGCGAAATTGCGGCGCGAGCTACAGCTCTCGATGCTTTTCATCACGCACGATCTGGGAGTCGTGGCCCAAGTTGCGGGGCGCATCGCGGTGATGTACGCGGGACGCATCGTGGAGGAAGGGCCGGTGGAAGAAGTACTGCGCGCGCCGCGGCATCCTTATACGGAGGGACTGCTGCGCGCGGCACCGCGATTGACGCGCGAAAAATTAGCACCGATTCCGGGGACGGTTCCCTCGCTGGACGCATTGCCGCCCGGCTGTGCGTTCGCGCCGCGTTGTCCGCATCGCGTGGCGGAGTGCGACGGGGCGGTGCCGGAATTGCGCGCGGTAAACAAAAATCACGAGGCGAGGTGTATTCTCGTTCCATGAGCGCGACGAAAGAACCGGCGAACGCTGCCAGCGAGAATGATCACCAGTTGAAAGCGCTGGTGCGCGAACGGTTCACGAAGACCGCCGAAGTTTTCGGCGATTACGCCGTCGCGGAACGCGTCGCTGAAGCCGAATTGCTGGCGCGTCTGGTCGCGGCTGGTTCTGAGGACATGGCTGTGGATCTCGCGAGCGGCCCCGGCACGCTCGCTTTGCGATTTGCGAAGCACGTCCGTTGGATGTGCGCTTACGACCTGACGCCGGCGATTCTGCAGCGCGCGCGACAGAAGGCCGCACAGGAAGGATTGCTGCGTAAGCTGGGTTTTGTAATTGGCGACGCGCAGACGCTGCCGTTCTCGGATGGCTCGCTGGATCTGGCGGTGACGAGTTACAGCCTGCACCACATTTCCGATCCTGCGCGAGTGATTCGCGAAATGGCGCGGGTCGTGAAGCGCGGCGGGCGCGTGGGATTGATCGACATCATCGTGCCGGAAGATTCGAAGGTGCGCGCGCTGAATCACCGCATCGAATGGATACGCGATCATTCGCACTGCCGCTCACTGACGCTCGCCGAATTTCGGGCGATGATGGATGCCGCGGGTCTGCGGATCACCGCTACGGAAACTCGGGAGCATCCGCGGGTGTTCGAGCACTGGATGCACGTGGCGGGCTGGACCGTAAGCGATCCGGAATTTATCGAGGCGCGCGAGCTAATGGTTTCGTCCATGGCGGACGACGGAGCGAATTTTCATCCGCGGTTTGAGCCCCCAGACGTGTGCCAGCCCGGCGCCGTGCCCGCCCTATATATGATCAACACCGGAATCCAAATCGCCGCCGAGAAAATGTAGGCATGCCGGGCGAAATTCTTCTTGAGGCGCGCGCACTGAGCAAAGCTTATTCCGTTTCGACAGGTGCGTTTACGCAGTCGGCGCGGCGGGCGCTGGCGGTGGATGGCGTGAGCTTCACGTTGGAGCGCGGCGAGACGCTGGGGATTGTTGGGGAATCCGGCTGCGGCAAGACGACGCTGGCACGGATGCTGATGCGGCTGATCGAGCCCGACTCCGGTGAAATTGTTTTTCGTGGCGAGGATTGGCTGGGCGCGCGCGGCGCGAAATTGCGTTCGCTGCGGCGGCGGATGCAGATGGTGTTTCAGGATCCGATCGCTTCGCTGAATCCGCGGATGTGCGTGGGGAGCATTGTGGGCGAGCCGCTGGCGATTCATGAGCCACAGCTTTCGGGCGATCAGCGCGGGGCGCGGACGGCGGAAATACTTGAGGCTGTGGGATTGGGCGGCGACGCTGTGATGCGCTATCCGCACGAATTCTCCGGCGGGCAGCGGCAGCGCATTGGAATTGCGCGGGCGTTGATTTTGCGGCCGGAGCTGGTGATTGCGGACGAACCGGTTTCGGCTTTGGATGTTTCCGTGGGCGCGCAGATTCTGGAATTGCTGGCGCGTTTGCAGCGTGAATTTTCGCTTACTTTGATGCTGATTTCGCATAGTTTGCCGGTGGTGGCGCAATTGGCTTCGCGCGTGGCGGTGATGCAGACGGGGCGGATTGTGGAGATTGGTTCCGCGGAGCAGGTGTTGCAGGCGCCGCAGCATGCTTATACGCAGGCTTTACTCGCGGCTGTGCCGGAGATTCCTGAGTGAGTTTCGTATGATGAGATCAGGCGCGTGGTCGTCGGCTAGTTTAGGTTGCGCCTAGTTCACGCGAGACAAGCCTCGCTTACGAAAAGGCGGAGGCCCTTCGATCCGGCGCCGCCGGATCTCAGGATGAATCGCGCTGTAGCGCGATTCACAGGATCCCGCACTCCATGTTGGGTTCGGTGTGCTTGCAGCTTTGCTCGCATCGTCAGCTTGCTTCCTTGTTGCGTCTCTCCTGTTGATGACAATCTTCTCTGCGCTGTGTGACACACTGGCTCCAGACTGAAACTTTTGCTTGAGCCAGCCGTAGTTGGCAAGAGCGCCGTACCGCCGATCATTTTGATTGGGTCAGGAGGAAACCAGCATGGCCAGCGCAGAAACTCCCTCTCCCGCAACCTCTCCGGCGACGACTAGTTCTGATCGTTCGTTGGGCCGAATTTTCGGCGTGCTGTTCAGCCCGAAGCCGACATTTGAATCCATCGTGCGCCGGCCCACGTGGATATTGCCGCTGATCTTGATTGCCTTGGTTTCCGTTGGAGTCACCTTCACTTTCAGCCAGCGCGTGGGCTGGCGCGAGTTCATCATCCGCCAAGACCAACAGAACTCGCGCACACAAAAGCAGATGGAATCCATGACGGACGAGCAGCGCGAAAAAATGATTGATACGCAGACCAAGGTGGCGCCGATTTTCGCTTACGTGGTAGTAGTCGTGGGGCCGTTTATCGCTGCGGTAGTGGTGGGAGCAGTGCTGATGCTCGCGTTCAACCTTGTCTACGGGACAAAAATCGGTTTTCTGCCGTCGATGGCGGTCGTTTCATATTCCTGGGTTCCGGGGATCATCGGCGCGCTGCTGGGGATTCTGATACTTTTCCTAAAGGATCCGTCCACCGTGGATCTGGATCATCTTGTGGCGGCCAACGCCGGAGCATTTCTTGCGGATGATTCCGCGAAGTGGTTAGTGACGCTGCTGACCGCGTTTGATCTTTTTGTTTTCTGGAACATGATCCTGATGGCGTTTGGGTTCAGCGCCGCGGATCCCAAAAAGATTTCCTTCGGGAAGGCGCTGGGGACGGTGGTGGGCGTTTGGCTTATTTATGTGATCGTGAAGGTGGGGTTGGTCGCAGCTGTCTCCTGATACACTCGTTTGGATGGAGACGCAGCACGCGGGATTCAAGTTCGAGGTGCTCGCGACGGATCCTACCGGCGCGCGCCTCGGGCGACTGACTACTCCGCACGGAGTGATTGATACGCCGGCGTTCATGCCGGTGGGCACGGCCGCTACCGTGAAGGGCCAGACGCAGCGGGATCTGGAAGACCTCGGCGTACAAATTCTGCTTTCGAACACGTACCATTTGTATTTGCGTCCCGGGCACGAATTGATCCGCCAGATGGGCGGGCTCCACAAATTCATGGCTTGGCCGCGGGCGATTCTCACCGATTCGGGCGGGTTCCAGGTTTTCAGCCTGAGCGAATTGCGCAAGGTCACGGACGAAGGCGTCACGTTTCGTTCGCATCTGGACGGCTCCGAACATTTTCTTTCGCCGGAAAAAGCGCTGGAGATCGAAATCGCGCTGGGCGCGGACATCGTGATGGTGCTCGATGAATGCATCGAAGCGCCGGCACCTGAACAACGCGCCCGTGAAGCCGCGAAGCGGACGCTCGATTGGGCGCGGCGTTCGCGCGAATATTTTGCGCAGCACGGAGACGCCGGGGGGCAAATGCTTTTCGGCATCGTGCAGGGCGGGACGCATGCGGAGCTGCGTCGCGAGAGCGCCGATGCACTGGTGGAGCTGGATTTTCCGGGCTATGCGATCGGTGGCTTGGCCGTCGGCGAGCCGCACGCGAGCACTTGCGAAATGGCGCAGGTGGCGGCGTCGCGCCTGCCTGCGGACCGTCCGCGTTACTTGATGGGAGTGGGCAAACCCGAGCAAATTCCGGATTACGTGGCGCTGGGTGTGGACATGATGGATTGCGTGCTGCCGACGCGCAGCGCGCGGCACGGCTGCCTTTACACTTCGCGGGGGCGGATGCTGATCAAGAACGCGCAGTACGCGAACGATCCACGTCCGATTGACGAAACTTGCGAGTGCGCGGTGTGCCGGCGCTACTCGCGAGCGTATTTGAGGCACCTGTCAACGAGCGGTGAATTTCTTGCGATAATTCTGAACACCCATCACAACACCCACTTTTACCTTGACATAATGCGCAAAATTCGCGAGGCTATCCGTTTTGGGAAGCTCGAAAAGTTCCGCTCTGACCTTCAGGCTCGTCTGAAATAAGACAAACCCAAGCAGGTGTTGGGCGCGGTCGCGGGGCGGAGCAACGTCTTCGGTGAACGAGTTTTCCGGCTTGCCGGCCCCCGGCGAGCTTGTCCGTCCTGGCGGAATTGCCCTCGGTCGCTGGACTCGCGGCGCACGAGGGAAAGGCTTAATGATCGTGACAATTTCTAGTTTGGCTTCAGCGAACCTGGCACTTGGCCTGTGGGCGCAAGCGCAGCCGGGCGGGATAGCGCTGTTCCTGCCGCTGATCCTGATCATGGTAATTTTTTATTTTCTGATGATCCTGCCGGCGCAGCGGCGCCAGAAGAAAGTGAACGAAATGCTGGCGAATCTGAAGAACGGAGATAAAGTCATCACCAACGGCGGAATCTATGGCACGATTGTCGGCCTCGAAGGCGACACGGTGCAGCTGCGCATCGCCGAGCAAGTGAAGATGAAGGTAGCCCGCAACGCGATTGCCGGAATGCAAGCAGAACCACCGAAGGAGAGTTAGGCAGCCCGCATGAATCCTCAGCTAAGATGGAAGTTCGTTCTTATACTGATCGTCATTGTGATTTGCTTGTATGGTCTTTTGGGATTACCCACGTTTCCAACTTCGTTGACGCAGGTGAAGGCTAACCTGGCGGATCGCATCAAGCTGGGACTGGATTTGAAAGGCGGCAGCCACCTCGTCCTGCAGGTACAGGTGGATGAAGCCATCGGCCAGCGCTGCGATCAGGCCGTGGATCAGCTCACCAGGCAGGTCCACGAGAAAAACATCATCGTGGGAGATATCCGCCGCGTGGACGACACGCACATTCAGGTGGATAACGTTGATTCAAACACCTCCGGCGCATTCCGCGACTTGATCTCCACGCAATTTACCGACTGGACCTCGGCGCCCGCCGCTGGCGTGGTGAACGGTTACCTTTTGACGATGCGGCCTACCGTCGTGGCTGATCTGCGCCGCGAAACCATGGTGCAGGCGCTCGAAACCATCACGCGCCGCATCAACGCACTTGGGCTGACCGAGCCAACCATCGCGACTACCGGCCGCGGTGACAACGAAATTCTCGTGCAGCTTCCTGGCGAAGGCGATCCGAGCCGTGCGAAGGCCGTAATTCAGGCGGGCGGACAGCTGACGCTGAACCGCGTGGCGGACGATCAACCGTATCCTTCGGAAGCTGCGGCGCTGGCGGCGAAGGGCGGTGTGCTGCCTCCAGGTACCGTGATCGTGCCCGGCAAATCGGAAGCGCAGAGCGGTTACCCGACGCAGACGGTTTATTACATTCTGGATCGCGCGCCCATCGTCACTGGGCAGGATTTGCGCGGGGCGAGTCCGGCTCCGAACGGAAATAATCCCGGACAATTTGAAGTGCGCTTCCAGCTTTCGACATCGGCCGCGACGCGCTTTGGTCCTTTCACGGAAGCGCAGTCGCAGCTATCGCCGAAGGGCCGCATGGCGATCGTGCTGGATCATTCGGTTTACAGCGCGCCAGTGGTTAACGGCCGCATTGACGATTCCGGCGTGATCGAAGGCAATTTCACGGAGGAGTCCGCGCAGGATCTTGCCCTGGTACTGCGCGCCGGTGCGTTGCCCGCTTCCATCAAGTATCTAGAAGAGCGCACTGTTGGTCCTTCGCTGGGGGCCGATTCGATACGTGCGGGCGTGCGGGCGTCCATCGGCAGCCTGATCGTGGTGATGATATTTTTGGTGATCTATTATCGGATGAGTGGTGTCAATGCAGTTGTGGCCCTCGTTCTGAACTTGATCATTCTGGTGGCGTTCATGGCGATTGCCGGGGCGGTGCTGACGCTGCCCGGGATTGCGGGCGTGGTGCTGACGATCGGCATGGGCGTTGATTCCAACGTGCTGGTATTCGAGCGCATACGCGAAGAATTGCGCAACGGCAAGGCTCCGGCCACGGCAGTGGATTCGGGCTTCCACAATGCTTTCAGGACGATCATTGACACGCACGTCACGACCCTGGTTTCGGCGGCGTTCCTGCTGCTTTTTGGCACGGGGCCCGTGCAAGGGTTCGCGATTACGTTGATTATCGGGTTGCTGGCGAACGTATTTACTTCGATTTTTGTTTCCCGGGCGATTTTCGACTGGCACTTGTCGCGCAAGGACCGTCAGGCGGAACTCAGTATCTGACGAGCGCTTTGGCAATCTTGCCTGTGCGGTTTTTGGGTGTCGGCGGCCGGCCGAAGTAGCCGAAGGCGAGCATTCAAAGGGCGCTATGCTCGTTGTAGGGATGAGACTTAGGTCTGTCGTACCAGAACGGGATTAGCGAAAGCGGCCACCGGGAACTAACCTGGCGAGTCCGGTGTCAAACAAAGGTGGATAGGTATCGGAATGGAATTATTCAAGGGCGTTAACGTTGACTGGATGGGGAAGGCGAAGTACTTCGCCGCCCTGTCATTGATCTTGTTGGTGGTGGGCTGGGCTTCGATTTTGAAGTACGGCGGCATGCGCTACGGCATTGATTTCCGCGGAGGCACGCTGGTGTATGTGCGGTTTGCGGGCCCGGCGCCGCTGGATCAGATTCGCAAGGGCCTATCGTCGGCCGGGCTGAACGACAGCACGATCCAGACGATCAGCGACAACGTGCTGGGCGGCGGTTCGCAGAACGATGTGGTAATTGGCCTGGAGCAAAAAGGTCAGAGCGATGAATCGACGCTGGATGCCGGCCGGGAAGCGATCCTGAATGTGCTGCACAAGGCGTTCGGCACGACGGATGCGGCCGGGAAGCCGGATTTCAATTCCATCACTAAGGAAGCGTTGGCCGCACTACTGACTGAGAAAGATCCGCTGGCGCTCGGCGCGGTTGCCGGTGATCGTTACAATCAGCTGGCGCAGCGACTGCTGGCTGCGCGCGACGCCGACCACAGCGGCATCGTCACCAGCTTCGACCAGTTGAAAAATGTGGATGGCGCAACGCCGGCGGTGCTCAACACTTTGAACAACGGCTTCGTACTCGGCAACTTTACAATTCGCAACGTCGAGATCGTTGGCCCGAAAGTTGGCGCGCAGCTTCGCCATCAGGCTTTCTGGGCGACGATGTATGCGCTGGGCGGCATGTTGATATATATTGCCTTCAGGTTTGAGTGGGTTTACGGGGCCGCGGCGGTGATCGCCGTGTTCCACGACGTGCTCATTACCCTGGGTTTCTTCTCGCTCTTCCATTACGAAATTTCGCTGACGGTGATCGCGGCATTGCTGACGCTCGTGGGCTACTCGATGAACGATACGATCGTGATCTTCGATCGCGTGCGCGAGGACCAGCGTTTGATGCGGCGCGAGGCGTTTCCAGACGTCGTGAATAAGGCCATCAATCAGACTCTTTCACGTACGATATTGACCAGTGGATTAACGTTCCTAACCGTCCTGGTACTTTTCCTCATGGGCGGCCAGGTGCTTCGTGCTTTCTCTTTTGCCATGGTGGTAGGAGTTGTGGTAGGAACATACTCCAGTTTCGGTATTGCAGCGCCCATCGTGGTGCTTTGGAACAAATATCGTGGTCAAGGAACTGCCGTTCGCGCCGGATCCGCAGCCGATAAGCGCGTGGTGGCAGCTGCTAGGAGGTAGGCGCCATGTTTGACGATTTAGTTGTATCCAGTGCCAATCCGAAACGGACGAACAACTCTTGGACGGTGGCTCTTTCGGCCATCATTCAGGCTTGTTTGCTGGGCATCTTGATTTTGATTCCGCTCATCTATACGGAAGCTTTACCCAAACAATTGCTCACCACTTTCCTGGTGCCTCCGCCGCCCCCGCCGCCACCTCCGCCGCCTGCCGCGGCGATACAAAGAATCGTGAAGCCCGTGGTGCGCCTGATTCACAACGGCCAGATGATGGCGCCGACGGTGGTCCCGAAGAAAGTGGAAATGATTAAAGAAGAAGAAATGCCGCCGGATGTTGGCGCGGTTGGCGTGGTTGGCGGCGTCCCGGGCGGCGTGCCGGGTGGTCAGGCCGGCGGCGTGCTCGGCGGCATCATCGGTGGTTCGGGCGGCGGCATGCCTCCCCCGCCGAAGGCTACTCCTTCGCGTATCCGTGTAGGCGGCAACGTCGCGGCGGCGAAGCTGGTGCGCCAGGTCACGCCGTTGTATCCGCCGATTGCCAAGACGGCGCATATTTCCGGCACGGTGATTTTGCATGCTGTTATCGCGAAGGATGGCTCGATTCAGGAATTGACATACATTTCCGGTCCTCCGCTGCTTATGAAAAATGCGATGGACGCCGTGCATCAATGGCGCTACAGCCCCACCTTGCTGAACGGTGAACCGGTGGAAGTGGACACAACAATTTCGGTCGTATTTACTTTGGGCGGTTAAAGCTAGGCTTGCTACTAGTCCTTCGCGGGGCTGGGGTGGAGCGGAAATAAAATCCGACCGGCAGAAACTTGCTGCCTTGGTCGTTTCACAGGAACGGAGGAACAGATAATGCTTGCGAATTTACTTTTTGCCGGTGTGGTGATGTTTCAGCAGCCAACGGGTGAAGTAGGCTGGGACCTGGTCAGCATGTGGCACAACATGGGTATCCCTGCCAAAACCGTCGTAGCAATTCTATTCATTATGTCCGCCTGGTCGATCGGCATCATGATTGACCGCGCGTTGATGTACAGCGCCGCACGCAAGCAGTCGCGGATTTTCGTGCAGCAGGTGGCGGGAGCGCTGAAAGACAACAAGCTCGACGAAGCGATCTCTATCGCCGAGCGCAACAAGAAGAGCCACATCGCCAAGGTAGTCGCGACCGGCTTGTCCGAATTCCAGGCAGCTTCGGCGCAGGTGGGCGATGAAGAAGTAATCGAAGCGGCGAACCGCGGTCTGGAACGCTCGGTCGCGATCGTACACGCCGAAATGAAGCGCGGCCTTTCCGGTCTCGCGACCATCGGCTCGACGGCTCCGTTCGTCGGACTGTTCGGCACGGTGATGGGCATCATCAACGCGTTCAAAGGCATTTCCGCATCGAAGGCCACCGGTCTATCGGCGGTCGCCGGCGGTATTGCTGAAGCGTTGGTCACCACCGCGCTGGGCTTGGTCGTTGCGGTTCCGGCCGTGTGGGCGTTCAACTATTTCACAAATAAAGTGGAAGCCTTCGACGTGGAGATGGACAACTCCTCGATGGAGCTGATCAACTACTTCATCACACGCCGCGGCGGGAAGAAGTAAGCCATGGCCTACAAGCCCAAAGCACCGCCGGTGATGGCCGCGCCGAACGTGATCCCGATGGCGGACATCATGCTGGTGCTGCTGATTATTTTCATGGTGGTCACGCCCATGTTGCAGAAGGGCGTCTCCGTGGATATGGCCAAGGTGAATAACGCCCGGGATCTGCAGGACGCCGACAAAGACGACGCCATCATTCTTGCCGTCACGCGTGACGGCAAGATGTATTTGGGCAGCACGTCGGTGGGCCTGGACGATATCACCACGAGGATCAAGGACCTGATCGCCAACCGCCTGGACAAGACCGTCTTCGTGCGCTCCGATTCGCGCGCGAAGTACGGCGATGTGGTCAAGGCTGTTGACGAAGTCCGTGCTGCCGGCGTGGATCATCTCGGCTTGCTCACGGAAAAGATCCGCCCGAAGGGTGGCGCGGCTCCTCCGGCGCCACCGCCCGGCACTTAGGCTGGGGCGCGAGATTTAGCGCTTGGAATATAAGGAGTTTTCCCATGGGAATGGCAGTTGGTGGCAGTAAAGGGTCGATGTCCGAACCGAACATCGTGCCTCTGATTGACGTACTCTTGGTGCTGATCATCATCTTCATGGTGATCACGCCCACGATTCCCCAGGGGCTCGATGCCTTGGTGCCGCAGCCGACTCCTCCGAACCAGAAGCAGGATGACGCGCTGCTGGCTAAGACGATCGTCGTGCAAGTCACCTCCAACGGAAAAGTGATGATCAACCAGGACGATACGACCTGGGACGCTCTGGGTCCGCGCCTGGAAGACATCTTCAAACAGCGCGCCGAGAAAGTGGCTTTCGTGAAGGGCGACGACGCGGTGGAATTCGCACAGGTGGCTCGCGCGATTGATATCATGCGCGGCGCAGGGATTGATAACGTCGGCCTGATTACCGCGAAGATCGAAGCCGGGCAGTAGCCCACTACCGGCGGCCGCCAGCGCCGAAAACTTCGCGGACTCGCGGTTTCTCTCGAAACCGGCGCAGCCTTCATCAAGGAGAGCAAGGGATGCAGCGGAAGCCTCACACAGTTTTTCTATTCGCCGTGGTAGTGGCCGCGGTCGTCGCAGGCGGTGGTTGCGACAAACTGCGCGCCCGCGACAAGCTCAACAAGGGCGTGCAAGCGTATAAGGCCGGGCAGACCGATCTGGCCATTGAAGACTTCAAAACCGCGAAGGATCTGGATCCGAAGCTGACCAACGCGCGGCTTTATCTCGCCACGGCATACTCCGCGCAGTACATTCCGGGCGCGCCGTCACCTGAGAATATTCGCAATGGCCAACAGGCGGCGCAGGAATTTAAAGACATCTTGGCCGACGATCCCGCTAATCTTTCCGCAATCGATGGGCTCGGTTCGATTCTGTACAACATGGCCGGTGGGCCGCCGTTCGATCCCAAAATGATGGAGGAATCGAAGAGCTACCACCAGAAGCACATCCAATTGAAGCCCGACGATCCGGAGCCGTATTACTGGGTGGGCGTAATTGACTGGTCGCTCGCTTTCCGCGGCAACCGGGACATGCGTGAGGAGTACAACAAGACCGCCAAGAAATCCATCAGGGACACAGATCCAGCGCCTCCCGCGCTGGCCACCGCGTTCCAGCAGAAATACGGCAGCATCGTCGATGAAGGCATAGCCAGCCTGCAGAAAGCCATGCAGTTGCGCACGGATTACGACGACGCCATGGCTTACCTGAATCTGCTCTATCGGCAAAAGGCGGATATGGAAACTTCCGCTGAAGCGCGCGATGCCGACGTGAAGCTCGCCGACGACCTGGTGGACAAGGTCAAGGCCATCAAGCAGAGGAAAATGGAGGCGCCGCAGCCGACGTCTTAGGCGCGACGTTTTTCGAGTCACGGTATTTACAGCCGGCGGGTTTTCTCACCCGCCGGTTTTTGTTTTTTTTGCATGTAATGCCTAGTATGAGTGAGTCTGTGTCGCGAGCGGCTGGGGGAACATCTCAAATGAAAATGATTCGTGGCATGGTGACGGCGTTGCTTTCCCTTCTTTTCCTGGCGCTATTCGTGTCGAACTCTCGCGCGACGCGTCTTGCGGGCTCGTCCCATGCCGAAGACGGCGACGACCCTTGGTCCGCGTCGCAAACGGTGCAGCCTACTGATCTCGCAAAGGAACTCGCCGCGCCGGCCCATCCTGACGAGCCTGCCGTGGTGTGCGTGGGGTTTCGTCCGCTTTATCAGGGCGCGCACGTTCCTCATGCCGTGTTTCACGGAGCTGCTTCCACCGACCAGGGTCTTGCCGAACTGAAGAAGTGGGCGCAGACGATTCCCAAGGCGACGAACGTAGTCTTGTATTGCGGCTGCTGCCCGCTGGCGCATTGCCCCAATCTGCGGCCTGCGTTTGTGGCCATGCGCGATATGGGTTTTACGAATCTGCGCGTGCTGATTCTGCCGAACGATTTCAATACGGATTGGATTCAGAAGGGCTATCCCGTCGAGAAGGGAAAGTGACGAGAGCGCCCGCGGCGCCGATTTATACCGCTACGAGTTTTTGCGATCGATCACGGCTTGCTCGGCGGCAGCTTTTGCGGCCGCAGCGCCATGCCCAGCAGGCCGGCGATCAGCACGGCGGGATACAGTTGGCCGATCAGCCCTTCGCAAACCGCCAGCGTACGCGCAATGGGATGGACGGGAACGATGTCGCCATATCCCAACGTGGTCAACGTGGTAAAACTGAAATAGACGTAGCGCGCCATGGGCGCCACCACTTCCTGCGTATTCGCCGTGGGATGGATCGAGCCGGGAATAATCATGTCCGCCAGAAAATAGGCGTACGACCACACCAGGCCGATCAGCAGGTAGGCTGCAATCGCTCCCAGCACGCGATGCAAGTTGATCGCGCCGGGGCTGAACACCTGAATCAAGGTAATTACGGCAAACGCCAGCAGGCAGGAGAGCAGCAGGACCGCTTCAAGTATGGGATGCCCGAACTTTGGCACGTAAGCGCCAGTCCAGTGCACCGCGAGGCCCGCAATCGTCAGCAATACCACCAGAATCGTCAGCGTGCGGCTGCGCTTGGTGGCTACAGCGCCGGAAAGCAGCAAGATCGAGATCACCAGGTCAACTATGAATTTCCCCAGCCATCCCAGACCGGCCAGCGGGAAGACCACGAAGATGATCAGGATCAGAATCGTCAGAAAAAAAGTCAGGCTTTGATCCAGCAAGCGGATGCGCGCGAAAATTCCTTCCGGCTGCGGCGTCGCGTCAATTTTAAATTCTGGTGGATTCAATTTTCCCGCCCCGCGTTCCGGCAGTCACGGTACTTCCGCGGCGGCGGTGTGTCAATGTTGCGTGTGCAGAGCGGTGGATCGGTTCTTTGATTACCAAGTCGATCAGGCGGACGTTGAAGCGAATCGGCAAATCCATTTTGGCTTGAGATCCTCATCTATTTTTTCCGAGTTTGACATCGTTCCCCGCTCACACTAGGCTTTCGTTGAATTTGCGTGGAGTCTGTCGCTCGAAGCTCAGCCCGGAGCTTCCACAGCGGTGGCTGTTTCACCTAGGAGACACATGAGAGATTTCATGGGCGTGGCGTTTTGCATAATCTTCTTTCCGCTGGCGATGATGGTATCTGCTTCGAAGGCCGGTGCGCAGGACCGCACGCAGGGCCGCTCCATGGTTCTTTCACGCAGGGGCGTGGTGTCCGCGGAAAACCCGTTGGCTGCGCAGGCTGGAGCGACTGTGCTGGCCGACGGTGGCAACGCCGTGGACGCGGCTGTCGCAACCAATGCCGTGATGGGCGTGGTTGAGCCGATGATGAATGGAATCGGCGGTGATCTTTTTGCGATCGTTTACGACGCGAAGTCCGGAAAGCTTTATGGGTTGAATGCAAGTGGTTGGGCTCCCGCGGGACTTTCGATCGAATTTCTGAAATCCAAGGGCGTCGCGAAAATGCCGCAAGCAGGAATCCAGTCGGTCACAGTTCCGGGCGCCGTTGATGGCTGGTCAAAACTGCTCGCGCGTTTCGGCACGAAGAAATTCTCCGAAGTTCTTGGCCCAGCGATTTACTACGCGCGCGAAGGTTTTCCTGTGCCCGAATGGGATGCGGCGTATTGGGCCGACGCGGTGGATGTTCTGAAGCAAGACAAGAATGCCGCGGCAACCTATCTGCTCGATGGTCACTCGCCGCGAGTGGGCGAGACTTTCCGCAATCCTGATCTCGCGCATTCGCTTGAGTCGCTCGCCTCAGGCGGCAGAGACACCTATTACAAGGGTGCAATTGCGAAAGGTATCGTGGCGCTATCCGCCAAGCTCGGCGGCACGATGACGGCGGAGGACTTGGCCGATTATTCCAGCGAATGGGTCGAGCCGATTTCGACGACGTATCACGGATGGACCGTCTACGAGATTCCGCCGAACGGGCAGGGAATCGCCGCGCTGGAGATGCTGAACATCATGGAAAGGTTCTCTCTCGCGCAATTCGGACACAACTCCGCTGACGCACTGCACGCGATGATCGAAGCGAAAAAGCTGGCTTACGCCGATATGTACCGCTATGTCGCGGATCCCAAGTTCAGCCAGGTTCCCGTTCAAGGCATGCTCTCCAAGGAATACGCCGCGCAGCGCGCGAAGTTAGTGGATATGGCTAAGGCGAATTGCAATGTGCTGCCCGGCGAGCCGCAGCTTCCCACGGGCGGCGATACGACTTATCTCACCGTCACGGACAGCGACGGCAACATGGTGTCCCTCATTCAGAGTAACTATTCTGAGTTCGGGTCGGGCCTGGTGGCGGATGGAACCGGTTTTGCTCTGCAGAATCGCGGAGGGCTTTTCAGCGTTGACCTCAATTCCCCCAATAAGCTCGCGGGTCACAAGCGGCCTTTGCATACGATCATTCCGGGATTCATGACCAACGGGCAGGAACGGATTGCGTTCGGAATCATGGGCGGCTTCAACCAGGCGCAAGCTCACGCGCAATTCGTTTCCAATGTCGTGGACTTCGGCATGAATGTTCAAGAAGCTTTGGAGGCCGCGCGGTTCAGCAAGCGAACTTTTGCAGGCTGCGATGTGGATCTAGAGGATCGCATTCCGCTTTCTGTTCGTGACGGCCTTAGCCAGCGCGGCCATCAAATTATTCTTCACGGTGCCTACTCCGCCATCGTCGGCGGCGGACAGGCTGTGCAACGCGATATTTCCACGGGAGTAAATTACGGAGCCTCCGATCCGCGAAAAGATGGCGAGGCTATCCCCGAGCCGTCCCCGCAAGATTGACACGCTAACGACCGCAGGAATGGCTCGCAGTGGGGCGGCCGCTGAGAATATAATGGTATATGGAGCCGGCTAGTAAACCTGCCATTACGCAAGCTGCCCGCCGCACTGTGGATCTGCGCTTTGTCGAACTAACGGACAAGGTGCGCCGCAATCGTCCCGGCGACGACCTCGATCTGCTGCGCCGCGCTTACGATTTCGCTGCGGAGCAGCACAAGACGCAGACGCGGCTCTCCGGCGAGCCTTTCCTTTCCCACCCTGTGGAAGTGGCGCACATTCTTGCGGACATGAAGCTCGATGTAACTTCGCTCTGCGCGGCGCTGCTGCACGACGTTGTGGAAGATACGAAAATCCCGCTGGAAACTATCTCCGAACACTTTGGCGCCGACGTGGCGCGGCTCGTGGAAGGCGCAACCAAGATCAGCCGCCTGGATTTGCTCGCGCCCGAAGCGCGCCAGGCAGAAAACGTTCGCAAGATGCTGCTGGCGATGGTGAACGACGTGCGCGTGGTGGTGATCAAGCTCGCCGACCGCTTGCACAACATGCGCACCCTCGAATATCTAGATACGGAAAAACAGCAGCGCATCGCGCGCGAGACGATTGATATTTACGCGCCCGTCGCGAACCGCCTTGGGATGGGCTTGATTCGCGGAGAGCTCGAGGATCTTTCCTTCCGTTATCTGGAACCTGAAGCGTTTTTCGAGCTGCAGAAGAAACTCGCCAACAAGCAGAAGGTGTTCGATAAATTTCTGTCGGAAGTGCAGGATTCCATCCGCGACAAAATGGTGGAGACCGGCATACCCGCCGAAGTCCAGGCGCGCGTGAAGCGCTTCTATTCTTTGCATCTGAAGAGCCAGAAGCAGCAACGCACGCTCGATCAAGTCTTCGACTTGCTCGCGATTCGCGTGATCACCGATACCGTCAAGAACTGCTACGCAACGCTCGGCGTGATCCACCAGATTTGGCCGCCGGTACCGGGCCGCTTCAAAGACTACATCGCGATGCCGCGTCCGAACCTGTATCAATCGCTGCATACCACGGTGATTCACGGCGGCCAGGCATTCGAAGTGCAAATCCGCACGCAGGACATGCACCGCATCGCCGAACAAGGCGTCGCGGCGCACTGGAAATATAAAGACGGGCGCACGGAAACTTCCAGCGCCGATGACCAGCGCATCGTGTGGATGCGCCAGCTGATCGAGTGGGTGCAGGAAATGCAGGAGCCCAGCGAATTTCTTTCCACTTTGCGCGTGGATCTGTATCCCGAAGAGGTTTACACCTTCACGCCGATGGGCCGCGTGGTGGTGCTGCCGCGCGGCGCGACGTTGATTGATTTCGCTTACGCCGTGCACACCGAAGTGGGCCATCAGTGTACGGGCGCAAAAGTGAACGGAGCGATCGTGCCGCTGCGCCATTCGGTTGCGAATGGCGACGTAATCGAAATCATCACGCAGAAAGGCCACGAGCCTTCGCGCGATTGGCTTTCCTTCGTGCACACTTCGCGTGCGCGCAGCAAAATCCGCCAGTGGATCAATCTGCACGAGCGCGAGCAGGCCAAGGACGTCGGCAAGCGCCTGCTGGAAAAGGAAGCGCGGCAGGCGGACATCACGCTGAAGAAAATTACGCCGGAAACCTGGCAGCGCGTTGCCTCCGAGTACGGCTGCGGAAGAATTGACGATCTGTACGCCGACCTGGGCTATGGAAAATGGTCCGCACGGCAAGTGCTCGCGAAAGCCAGTGGGCAACCGCTCACCGATCCCGCCGAAGAGAAGCAGCCGAAGATCGTGGACACCGTGAAGCGCATGCTGGGTATGAACGACGGTGCGATTCTGGTGCGCGGCCACGACGATCTGATGGTCTATCGCTCGAAATGCTGCAACCCGATTCCGGGGGACGATGTGATCGGCTACGTGACGCGCGGCCGCGGCATCGCCGTGCACGGGAAAAATTGTCCGAACGTGCAGAATTTGCTTTACGACGCGGAGCGCCGCATCGCCGTCGAATGGGCGGGGCAGACGCAAGCGACTTTTCCGGTGCGCCTGCGCATACTTACCGAGGATCGTCCCGGGATGCTGGCCAGCATTACTACCGTGATCAGCGACAACGGCGCGAACATTCGGACGTTTGAAAGCGGCGGGCAGGATTTGCGCGCGCGCATCGAAGTCGCGCTCGACGTGCAGGATCGCAAGCAGCTGGAGCGCATTCTCTCCGGAGTGAAGCGGATTCCCGGCGTATTTGATATCGAGCGCGTTTACAACGTCTAACTTCTACCTCACGAATCGTGTTCGCTGTGGGTTCGTCGTATTCCCGCAATCCCCAATCATCGAAAACCAGTAATCATTCCGCGTCACGGCTCTCGGCGCGACCGTTCACTCTGTACAATGAAGGTAATGGGAACCGTCCAGGCAATCGGTTCCACCCGCGGATTGGGCCGCGTTGTGCGCGGCAGAAGTTCGTTCACCGCGATTCTAGTATTTGCCGCTCTGTTTTCGCAGATCGCGTGTGAAAGCCTGACTCCGCTCGATACTAAACCGCTCGACAACGCCGGAATGAATTACAGCACCATCAAGGAATTGAGAACGCTGCACATCACGGCCGCGGAGGTCGGCGAAATCGCCAAAGTCCGCCAGTCCGGCCTTACGGACGCGGATTGCGTTACGCTGCTGCAGATTTTTCATGGCCGCGGCGAGGCGTTTACGGCGGGAGATGCGATCGCGTCTCTGCATCAGTCGGGCCTGAGCGAAGGCAGCGTCCTGGCGCTGGCGGGCATGGACCAGGTGGGCCTGGGGTACGGCGAGCTGCAAGCGATGCACCTGGCGGGGCTTTCTGACCCCATTGTGCTGGAAGTGGCGCGGCATCACGCATCGGGAACGCCGGCGCTTTCAGGCGCTTCACTAGGCACGCTGCGGAATATGCGGATTGATAACGCCACTTTGCTGGAGCTGGTGCGCCGCGGCATTCCCGATTCCGATGCGCGCGAAATAATCGCGATGCGTCGCCATGGTTCCACCGACTCTGAAATTTTGCGGCGCTTTACGGCGTCCTAGGGTTCTGCCTTACCGCGCCCGAATTCTCATCGCACGAGCAAAAACCGATGCGCTTTTCCATTTTCTCTTTTCTATTTTCCGCGCTGGCGGCTAGAATCCTTGCATCTTGATTCGCGTCGCGCCGCGCTCGCGTTGTGCACTGCTCCCGGTTGTGGTCCTTTTGCTTTGCACCAGCAGCTGCACCGTGCCGCTGGCTCCCGGTTACAAAATTCTGAAAGAATCGCGCGAAGTGCGATTCAAAGCTGGCCCGCCGCCGGAACTGCAGGTTCGCATGAGTTACAACCTGCAGAATACCGGGCTGAGTGATTTGGCATTCATTGACGTCATTTTTCCAAACGAGAAGATCTACGGGCGAACCAACCTGCGCGTCGAATGGAATGGCCATGAAGTAACGCCGGAAAAGCTTTCGCCGGAATTGCAGCAGGAGCACCCGGACACGCTGCGGCTGCCGTGCGATCCGCCGTGGGCGCGGAGGGATCAACGCAGCCTGCAGATTGACTATAGCTTTGTGGCGCCGGTCGAGCAGGGAGCGCGCATTACGCTGGCAGCCGCCAATTTTCACCTTGGTACGCGAGGATGGGTTCCCGTGCCGCAGCCGCCGGACCGCGTACTTGCTCCGTATCCGGAGCGGCCGCCAAAAACGTTCTACACCGTGCGTGTGCCGGACAATTTTGTTGTGCTTGCGGGCGGCACCGCAATGGGCCGAAAAAAAGCGGGAGGCGAAACCGAATACCGCTTCGAGTTGCGCAAGGATGATTTGCCGGCCTACATCGTGGCGGGCCGTTACACAGATTCCTCCGCGCGGGGAAGATCAGCGGACACGTCCGATGTGTCCTTCTGGACGCTGCAGCCACTGGCTGCGGATCCCGCTGCCGCGGCACAGCGCATCGCCGCCGCGTGGTCCGCGCTGCAGAAGGATTTCGGCCCGCTCGACAAAAATATCCCCGGGCCCCACATTGTGGAATCCCCGGAACTGCACGCGCGCTCCGGAGAAGAAAACCAGAGCGCGGCGGCTGCTTTTCCTGGCGGAGCGCTGGTGAATTCCACGGCGCTCGCGCTGGGTTTCCATAGCGATGAGCTGACGCTGGAAATCAATCAGGCTCTGGCGCACAGCTGGTTCGGCGTGGAGATGTATCCCGCGCCGAACGCCGCGGTGGGAATCGGGGAGGGGCTGCCGAATTACGCCACGATCGTGGTGGACGAAGCGAGCGGCGGCGAGCCTGCGCGGCGACGCCGCATCCGGCAATTTCTGGATGCCTACGAAACAGGAGTGAAGCAATCTGCCGGAACGCCAAATTCCGAGCAATCAGTGATTACAACCATGCTCTACGATCCCTTCCCGCGGCGGCGCATCGCCGCAGCCAAGGCTGCGCTGTTTTTTATCGCGCTCGAAGATGCATATGGCGAAGCGCCGGTGCGCAGCGGCCTGGCGCAGGTGGTCGCATTGCTCCGCGGCAAGGAACTAGGCTTCAGTGACCTACGCGCGGCGCTGGAGCAAACCACGGGCAAGAACCTGGCCGAGCCGTTTCGCGTGTGGCTTTACAGCACGGGAATGCCGCAGGATTTTCGCGATCGTTACGCAGCGGAAAAGTAGAAAAGTGAAAATGGAAAAGCGAAATTGGAAAATAGGGCGCCCATCAAGCACGTGAATGCCAGCCGGCGAAATGGGGTTTGGTCTTTCCATTTTCGCTTTTCTATTTTCCATCTTCCGCCTTAAGGAGGGTTTGTGAGGGAAGTGATTTTTACTGAAAAAGGGCCCAAAGCCATTGGCCCGTATTCGCAAGCCATCAAAGCCAACGGATTCGTTTTCGTTTCCGGCCAGACGGCGTTTGACCCTACCACCGGCAACGCGCTCGCCGGTGATGCGGCGCAACAAGCCGAATGCATCATGGAAAATTTAAAGGCCATCGTGCAAGCGGCCGGTTCTTCGCTCGATCGCGCCGTGCGGCTGGGTGTGTTCCTGAAGGACATGAACGACTTTGCCGCGGTGAACGAAGTATACGCACGCTACTTCCCCGAGGATCCACCGGCGCGCACCACGGTGGAAGTGGCGCGCCTGCCGCGCGACTTTCGCGTAGAAATTGACCTGATTGCGTTAGCATAGCGTGCCGTAGCACATGGCGGCGTCCGGATAGCGCACGCGCCCCGGAGGCATGCAATGAACAAAATCACGTATGGACTGATCTTGGGCGGCATTCTAGGCATTTTCGATGGGCTCACCGCGTGGTTCACGCCCGAGGTGCGCCCGCAATTGATGGGCATCGTGCTCGGATCGACGTGCAAAGGATTGCTGGCCGGCGTTTTGATTGGCATCTTCGCGCGCAAAGTCCACTCGCTCGCGCTCGGCGTCCTGTTCGGCTTGGGCGTTGGGTTGTTGTTTGCGTTCTTCATCGCGTACATGCAGGGGAAGTATTACCTTGAAATCATGCTGCCTGGCGGGCTAGTGGGGCTCATCGTCGGCTACGCGACACAAAAATATCGGGACTCGTCGGACGCAGCACCGTCCCGCGCCTAATTCCCAGGTTCGTCCACACGCCCACCGGCGGTCCGGACTGTATACCTCTTCGCGCACCCGGCATGGCGCGCGACGCAATTTTTCAGTATCCTAGTCTCGTTCATATTTCCGTAAGGATTTGGCGGCAAAATCATTCTGGAACGCACTTCGGCCCCCTCCGTGCGATAGAAGCTGGACATTTGATCGGCGCCCTGCATGCGCAGCCAATACGCCTGTCACTAAACTGCAGTCGTGATGCTGCGCCGGATTCCATTTTCATGACTCTTCGGGAATAATTAGCGGTGAGCGAATGCCTGAGAATAATTTTGACCTGATCGTGATCGGCAGCGGCCCCGCGGGCCAGAAGGGCGCCATTTGCGCCGCGAAACTGCGCAAGCGGGTCGCGGTGGTTGATCGCACATTGATGATTGGCGGCGTCTGCGTGCACACCGGTACGATTCCAAGCAAGAGCGTCCGCGAAGCTATTTTTCAATTAACCGGCAACGCCGTGAAGGCTTTCTACGGCGACAACTATCGCGGCAAGAACGATATTTCGGTGCAAGACCTCTCCTTCCGCGTGCGCACCATCATCTCGCGCGAAACTGAAGTGATTCGCGCGCAGCTGAAGCGCAACGGCGTACAGATTTTTCAAGGCACTGCGCAATTCACAGACCCGAACACCATTGAGGTTCAGGGCGACACCGACAAACACGTGCTTCACGGTGAGCACATTCTGATTGCCTGCGGCACCCGCCCGGCGCGCAATCCGGACATTCCATTTGATGACAAACGCATCGTGGATACCGACCGTCTGACGGTTCTCGAAGGCCTGCCGCGCGAACTGATCGTGGTCGGCGCCGGCGTGGTCGGACTGGAATACGCATCGTTCCTTGCCGCGCTAGGCACCGAGATCACTTTGATTGACCAGCGCCCCACGCTGCTGGATTTCGTGGATCGCGAAATTATTGAATCGCTCGCCTACCATCTGCGGCAGATGGGCACTACGTTTCGCCTCGGCGAGAAGGTCACACGCGTGGGCATTGACCCGCAGCGCGATCGCGTGTTCGCGGAACTCGAAAGCGGCAAGAAAGTTCAGGCGGACGCTTTGCTCTATGCCGTGGGCCGCCAGGCGAACGGCGATCAACTGCGCATTGAAGCCGCGGGCCTGGACTCCGGCGAGCGCGGCAAAATTAAAGTGAATGAACACTATCAGACGAATGTGCCGCACATTTACGCGGCCGGCGACATCATCGGTTTTCCCGCGCTGGCCAGTACTTCCATGGAGCAGGGGCGCCTGGCGAGCTGCCACATGTTTGGCGCGCCTTCGGAGCACATGCCCGAGCTTTTTCCTTACGGCATCTACACCATTCCGGAAATTTCCATGGTCGGGCAGACGGAGGAAACGCTTACGGCCAAAAAAGTTCCCTACGAAGTAGGGATCGCGAAATACAACGAGCTGGCCAAAAGCATGATGCTGGGCGATGAAAGCGGCATGTTGAAGCTGCTTTTCGACCGCAATACGCGCAAGCTGCTCGGCGTACACGTGATCGGGCAGCGCTCCACCGAAATTATTCACATCGGGCAGGCCGTGATGTATTACGGCGGCTCCATCGAATATTTCCGCGACACGGTGTTCAACTATCCCACGCTCGCGGAAGCATACAAAGTGGCCGCGCTCGACGGGCTTAACAAACTTTAGTCATCCGGATTTTCATGGCATCAGGAATGCTCCAGGCGAAGTTTTCGTCTCGGTTGCCCAGAATCTGTACTTGTCACATAATCATTGGCGCAGGCATGCACGCCTTTGCGCCAGAAAATCCCCAGCCCAATTGCATTCATTTGCATCGTACCGTGATTTCGATACATCCAAACACTCACGTCATATTCGAATGCAAGGAGGCGCTCTTTGATCTCATTCACCGTCAACGGCAAGCCTGTCACCGTGGAAGATCCTCCGTCCACCCCTTTGCTCTGGGTAATTCGCGATTCGCTGAATCTTACGGGAACGAAGTACGGCTGCGGCATGGCACTGTGCGGCGCCTGCACGGTTCATATTGATGGCCAGGCCGTGCGCTCCTGCGTTGCGCCGGTTTCGCGTGCGGAAGGAAAGAAAATCACGACCATCGAAGGAATCTCGCCTGACCTTACGCATCCTCTGCAGCAGGCCTGGATTGAAATTGATGTGCCGCAGTGCGGTTACTGCCAGTCCGGGCAGATCATGAGCGCCGCGGTGCTGCTCGCCGAAAATGCCACGCCCAGCGACGAAGATATTGACGAAGCGATGTCCGGCAACATCTGCCGCTGTGGCACCTACCCGCGCATCCGGCGCGCCATTCATCGCGCCGCTGAAATCAGCAAGCAGCGAGGTGCCAAGTGAGCGTCGCCACGGAAATGAAACGCCGCGAATTTCTGAAGGCGGGCGCCGCGCTGGGTGGCGGGTTGCTGATCAGCCTCTATGTTCCGGAGTTCGTGCCTGCTGCCGGCGCCGCCGATTCCGCCGCGAAACCTGTCGCGCTGAATGCCTTCGTGCGCATCGGCACCGATGATTCCGTCACCGTGATTTCCAATCACTCGGAGATGGGCCAGGGGATTTACACGTCGCTTCCCATGCTGCTGAACGAAGAACTCGAAGCGGATTGGGCGCAGGTGCGCGTGGAGTCCTCGCCCGTGGACGCGGTTTACAACCACACTGTTTTCGGTTTGATGATGACCGGAGGCAGCACCACCACAAATTCCGAATACGATCGCTTCCGCAAAATGGGCGCGATGGCGCGCATCATGCTGATCGCCGCCGCGGCGCAATCCTGGAGCGTTGATCCGCAATCTTGCCGCGCTGAAAAGGGTTTCGTGATCCACACGCGCACCGGGCGCCGCGCTTCTTACGGCAGCCTTGCCGAAGCAGCTTCGACGATCGCGCCGCCGACAGATGTTCCGCTGAAGGATCCCAAGGATTTCACGCTGGTAGGAAAGCCGGTGCATCGCCTGGATACTCCTTCGAAGACAAATGGCACGGCGCAATTTGGATTGGATGTGTACATTCCCGGAATGCTGACGGCGGTGGTCGCGCGCGCACCGGTTTTTGGTGGAAAAGTTGTGAGCTTCAATGCGGACCAAGCCAGGGCAATTCCCGGCGTCGTGAACGTGGTGCAGGTTCCTTCCGGCGTCGCGGTGATCGCCAAAGGCTTTTGGCCCGCGAAGCTTGGTCGCGAAAAATTGGACATCACGTGGGACGACGGGCCGGGAGGTGCGATATCCACCGTCGAAATGCGCGCGAACTTTTCCGCGCTGTCGAAAACTCCCGGCTTGGTCGCGCGAAAGGTCGGCGATCCCGCGGGCGCTCTCGCGGGTGCTGCAAAAACCATCAGTGCCGAGTACGAAGTTCCTTATCTCGCGCACTGCATGATGGAACCGCTCAACACCGTGGTGGATCTGCACGAAGATCGCTGCGAGATTTGGACCGGCACGCAATTTCAGACCGGCGATCGCGCGGCTGCCGCAAAAGTGGCTGGACTGAAGCCCGAGCAGGTGACGCTGCACACCACGCTTCTGGGCGGCGGATTCGGGCGACGCGCCAATCCTTGGTGTGATTTCGTCACGGAAGCTACCGAAGTTGCCAAGGCCGCGAAGGTGCCGGTGAAAGTTGTTTGGACGCGCGAAGACGATATTCGCGGCGGTTGGTATCGCCCGATGTGGTACGACCATTTCGCAGCGGGGTTGGACGCGAGCGGCAATCCCGTCGCGTGGACGCACACCATCGTCGGCCAATCCATCATGGCGGGCACGATGTTCGAATCATTCGGCATCAAGAACGGAATCGACTCGGCATCCGTCGAGGGCGCCGCGGACATTCTTTACGGGATTCCGAACCTGCAAGTGGATTTGCACACTCCCAAGAACGAAGTGCCCGTGCAGTGGTGGCGGTCAGTGGGGCATTCGCACACGGGATTTTCCGTTGAAGCGTTTCTCGACGAAGTGGCTCATGCGGGAGGCAAGGATCCCTACCAGCTGCGCCGCACCTTGCTCGCGGGCGAGCCTCGCATGCTGGCAGTGCTCGATCTCGCCGCGCAAAAAGCAAATTGGGGCGACGCGCTTCCGGCCGGGCGCGCGCGCGGAATCGCCACGCACTTTTCGTTCGATAGTTATGTGGCGCAGGTTGCCGAGGTCTCGGTGGAAAAAGACGGCACGGTGCGTGTGCATCGCGTCGTCGCTGCCGTGGATTGCGGCCGCACGGTGAACCCCGACACGGTGAAAGCCCAGCTGGAGGGCGGGATCATTTTTGGCCTCACCGCCGCGCTGAAGACCGAAATCACGCTCGACAAGGGCCGCGTGCAGCAGCGCAATTTTAATGATTACCCGATGGTGCGCATGTTCGAATCGCCCACGATTGAGGTGTTCATCGTTCCGAGCACCGAGCATCCTACTGGCGTCGGCGAGCCGGGCGTGCCGCCGGTGGCGCCCGCGGTGACCAACGCGATTTTTGCCGCTACGGGCAAACGCGTTCGGCGGTTGCCGATCAAGCCAGAAGATTTGCGTTCTGCGTGAGCGTTTTATGCCGAGGGTGCGAACATGAACGAAAGCTTCGCTAAGAAATGGCCAATCCAAATTGCGCTTATCGTTTTGGCGATCCTGGCCGTGTGTCTGCCAGCGCTCGCACAGCAACAGGCCGCGCTCGCCACTTCGTCGAGTTCAGTGCATGCCGTCTTGGCCGCGTCCACCGCAACAAACAGCGCCGCTAATTCGGACGCTGCTGCCGCACAAGCTGCTTTCAATCGCGCCTGGACCGTTTTCAATTCTCCGCGCTGCCGCAATTGCCATCCGTCCGGCGATGCGCCGTTGCAGGGCGATGATGGCCACGTGCACATTCAGGACGTGAAGCGCGGCGCCGACGGCAAGGGAGTTTACGGGATGAAATGCAGCACCTGCCACCAAGTCGCGAACCTTCCGGGTCCAAATATGCCGCCGGGCAATCCGAAATGGTCGCTGCCGCCTGCCAATATGAAGATGGTGATTCAGGGCGAAACCGCCGGCGAGTTTTGCCGTCAGTTGAAAGATCCGGCGAAGAACGGCCATCGCTCTCTCGCGCAGATCATCGAGCACGTTTCCTCGGACGATCTCGTCGGCTGGGGCTGGAATCCGGGAGATGGCCGCACGCTGCCGCCGCTCGACCGTCCGGAATTTGTAGCCGCGATGAAGGCTTGGGTGGATAACGGCGCCGCCTGCCCGCAATAGGCCTCGCCGTGACTTTTCTCTGCGTTCTCTGCGCGCGGACCTCTGCGTCCTCTACGATAAATCTGTTGATTTCGTTTTGCTTTCTCTTCTCCGCGTTCTCCAAGCCTTGCTCGGTGTTCTCTGCGTTAAACCTTTTGGCCTTTCGCGAACCCACCGCAATCCGGCCCCAACTGGAGTATGATACCCCCCGCGACGTCCTCGCATCCCCGGCCGGAAGAGGCTTTTCATGAGTCACCGGTTCACGATTGGTGTCGAAGAAGAATTCCAGATCGTAGATCCCGCCTCGGGTGAACTGCGTTCGCACGTCAGCGAATTGATGGAAGCATCCTCGCCTGGCCTCGGCGAGCAAGTTAAGCGTGAGATGCATCAATCGATCATCGAGATCGGCACAAAAATTTGCGCGGATGTGCACGAACTGGACACCGATATGCGCCGCACGCGCGGTGAACTGGTGCGCGCCGCCGAAAGCCGCGGCCTGCAAGTCGCGGCCGCCGGAACGCATCCGTTTTCCTCCTGGATCGATCAGGTGATTTCTCCCGGCGAACGTTACCAGAATATCGTCGAGGAAATGGGCCAGCTGGCGCGCTCGCTGCTGATTTTCGGCATGCACGTGCACGTGGCCGTGCCCGATCGCACCACCATGATTGACCTGATGAACATGGCGCGCTACTTTCTGCCGCACCTGCTGGCACTTTCCACCAGTTCGCCTTTCTGGATGGGGCGCGACACGGGGCTGAAATCCTTCCGCACCACGGTTTTTCGCCGCTTCCCGCGTACCGGCATCCCGGATCATTTGAATTCCTGGAATCAGTATGAGGATTATGTCGAGCTGCTGGTGCGTCTGCATTGCATCGACGACGCCAAAAAAATCTGGTGGGACGTGCGCCCGCATCCTACGTTTGGCACGCTGGAATTTCGCATCTTCGACGTGGTGACGCGCGTGGACGAAGCGATTGCCATCGCGGCGCTCACGCAGGCCATCGTCGTGAAGTTGCATCGCCTGTACACGCGAAACATGGGCTTCCGCATGTACCACCGCGCGCTGATTGAAGAAAATAAATGGCGCGCCGCGCGTTGGGGCATCGAGGGCAAGCTGATTGATTTCGGCAAGCAAGCGGAAGTGCCGATGGCCGTCTTAATTGAAGAATTATTCGAATTTGTAGACGATGTGCTGGACGAACTCGGCAGCCGCGCCGCGCTTGAGCCTATCCGCGGAATCTTCCGCCACGGCACCAGCGCCGAGCGCCAATTGCGCGTGTACAAGGAAACCGGCGACCTGCAGGCCGTCGTGCGCCACATTGTCGCCGAAACTCACGAAAGCGTGTCGCTGCCGACAAGCTCCGCCGCCGGCGCGCCTCAAGGTACATAGCGCGATTCTGTAGCGCCGGCGTCTCGCCGGCTCTTTGGTTTTTGTCTTTGCCTTTGTAGCGGCCACCGTCAGGTGGGCGCAGTTGACTTTGTTTTCCCTTAGCACATAACGCGACTGACGCAGCGACGAACGAAATGTTCACGCATCCATATGAAAGGAATGGCAAACCATGAAAATCGGAATACTCTGCGGCCGCGAATACAGTTTCCCTCCGGCGTTCATTGACAAAGTGAACGAGCTGGGCAAGAAAGACGGCATCACCGCTGAATTCGTGAAGCTCGGCGGCACGGTGATGGGCGAGCTGGCGCAATACAAAGTAATCGTGGACCGCATTTCCCACGAAGTGGAATATTACCGCGCGTATCTGAAGCACGCCGTGCTGCAAGGCACCTACGTCATCAATAATCCTTTCTGGTGGACCGCCGACGATAAATTCTTCAACTATGCCGTCGCTGCAAAATTGGGCCTGGCGATTCCAAAGACGGTGGTGCTGCCGCAAAAATCCTA
Organism: uncultured Acidobacteriota bacterium; assembly: GCA_963786205.1. GTDB lineage: Bacteria > Acidobacteriota > Terriglobia > Acidiferrales > UBA7541 > Palsa-295. Next base: position 1,052,642 of record CAWAYG010000002.1, on the reverse strand, counting down.
TCCTCCCACTGTGGACATCAATTCCGAATCCCTGCGCAACCTCACCTATCCGATTGATTGGGACGCGCTACTCGATCACGTTGGCCGGCCCGCGTATCTGAAGCCTTACTCCGGCGGCGGATGGAAGCAAGTCTACAAGGTTCACAATCGCGAAGAGCTTATCGCGGCGTACGACGGTACCGGCCCGACTTGCATGACATTGCAGGAAAATATTGATTTCAGCCACTACGTGCGCTGCTTCACGTTTGGCAAAATCGATATTCTTCCGGTGGCGTACGATCCTGGGGAGCGGCGCTACCTCGTTGAGCACAATTATCTTTCGGCGGAAGTGGGCGCGCGCGTGGTGCGCGACGCGCAAACGATCAATCAGGCGCTGGGCTACGAAATGAATACCATCGAATTCGCCATCAAGGATGGTGTTCCCTATGCGATTGACTTCCTGAATCCCGCGCCCGATTTCGAACACGATCGCATCACCGAATTTTATTTCACGCACGTCGTGGATCGCATGGCGCGCCTGGTGATTGATCGCGCCTTGACCGGTGATCCAACCTACCCATGGCCGCGCTGGGAAGAAATGCTGGGGATTGGCGCGACTGCAGGCTTCATCGGCACGCCGGCGAAAAAAACAGCGGGAGCGAAGACTGCATGAGCGGTTCGGCCCCTGCTTCCCATTCGCAGCCTGGTTCCGCCCAAACCCCTGCGGAAATGTGGCACCGACTGCTGCGGCCGGACGTCGAGCTGGCTCCCGCATTCCTTGGCGAACTGAACGCACGGATGCGCGCCGAGCGGCTAACTTTCGGCGAGCGCATTCATTGCCCGTTCCTGCGCCCGTTTTTTCTTAGTGCTGAAGACGAACGGCGCGTCCGTACTGTGGCTGAAGCCATCGCGGCACTGGGCGAACGCGTCGTGAAGCAGTCGCTCGCCGATCCGCGCCTGCTGGCGCAATCGGCGCTGAGCTCCGAAGAAGAGCGACTCGCGCGCATCAATCCGCGCTATGGCACATCCAGCACGGCTTCGCGCCTCGATGCTTTCCTGCTTCCCGATTCGCTGCAATTCGCCGAGTACAACGCGGAATCTCCCGCGGGCCTCGGCTACGCGGAGACCCTTGCGAATGTGTTTCTCGAGCTTCCGGTGATGCAGCGATTCGCGGAACATTTCAGCGTCCACAAATTTCCGCTGATGCAATCGATGCTGGCCGCGCTGCTGGAAAGCTATCGCGAATGGGGTGGATCCGCCTCGCCGCCGGTGGTTGCCATCGTGGATTGGCGCGAAGTTCCCACCTGGAGCGAATTCGAAATCATTCAGGCGCATTTTCAGAAGGAAGGTGTCACCACCATTCTCGCGGACCCCCGCGCTCTCGTCTTCGCCGAAGGCCGCCTCACAGCGTTCGGCCGCCGTATTGATCTCGTCTATCGCCGCGTCTTGATCAACGACATCGTCGCGCACAGCACCGAGTGCGCGGCCCTGGTGAACGCTTACACTTCCGGCGCGGTGTGCGTGGCCAACGCGTTTACCTGCAAAATCCCGCACAAGAAAGCGTTTTTCGCTGTGCTTACCGACGAGCAAAACTCCGCACTCTTCAGCGCGTCCGAGCGTGAACTGATTCGCCGCCACATCCCGTGGACGCGCCTGCTCGCCGACAGCAAGACCACGCGCGACGGGGAATCTTTCGGCCTGCTGGGATACGTGCGCCGCCGCCGCGAGAATTTCGTGCTGAAGCCCAACGACGAGTACGGCGGCACAGGCGTGCACCTCGGTTGGGAAAACGACGAACGCCAGTGGGACGCCGCGCTCGATCGCGCGCTCGCCGATCGCAATAGCGCCTGGGTGGTGCAGGAACGCATCGCCATCCGCCGCGAAGTTTTCCCCATGCAAACGGAAAACGGCGTCGAGATGCGCGACATGCTGGTAGACTTCGCCCCCTACATCTTCCGCGGCAAAATGGCCGGCTGCCTTACGCGCCTAAGCTCCACAGGCCTAGCCAACGTAACGTCCGGCGGCGGCCAAGTCCCCAGCTTCGTAGTTGAACTAAAACCATAGCGATCCCATGACCGCATTGATCTGCGGGGCCCGTTCGGCTTGAAGAGTTATAATGTCGGGCAAGGACCGTCCTATGCAATCTGTTGGCTACAATTGCATTCGAGCTTCGCTGGCAGCGCTTCTTCTTCTGTTTGGGGCCTCGCCTCTCCGGGCGCAAGCACCGCAAATCGACGCTGTCGCTGACGAGATGACGGCTTGGCTCGCGCGTGCAAAGCTGAAGACCGTGATAGTTTTTGATTTCGTTGGTCCAGATGGAATGGACGCTGTAGGCCAAAAGCTTGCTGCGGATTTTCGTGCGTCCATGGCTAGATCAGGACAAGACGTTCGAGTCCAGGATTACTCGGAACTGCTCGGAATGCTAAAGAAAAACGGGCTCGTACTTGCCAACCTTCACAACGTAGCCTCTGCAAGCTGGCTTGTGGGCCAAACTGAGGTGGACGCTTGGATCTACGGCAAGTTCTCGAACAGCGTTGGGGGCCTCAAGCTCACCGTGGACGCATATCCGTTGAGCCCTTTCGCTGAAAGATATTTCGAGTTTGAGAGTTCCATACCTCTTACTGATGACTTAAAGGCGCTTATTGCAGAAAGAGAGACGGATGAATTTTCAGCTTTGCCTAGGCCAAGTCCAAGCGGCTATTCCTATCCGGAGTGTATCTATTGTCCGGTGCTTCAATTCAGCGAGGAAGTTTTGAGAAATAAGTTTAGCGGCACCGTGGTGCTGGAAGTGACGGTCGAGCCGGACGGACACACCAAGGACATCCGAGTGAAAGTGGGTCTGCCTTTCGGATTGACGCAGCAGGCAGTTGATACGGTAAAGGAATGGAGATTAAAACCAGCGATTGGACCTGATGGAAAACCGGCTGCGGTTAGGCAAGTAGTGGAATGGGGCCTTTCTTGCAGCTAGGTTGACCATTAAGAACGCCGCGCTAGCCGGCACCGACTAAATACTCGTAAACTGCCATTTAAAAACTGCCTGATTGGCCATAGCTCAATCCAATAGCAAAACTCGCTGACACTATTTACAATATCTTGATGGACTTTGGACCCGCACAACCAGAGCTGTTACCCGGCGCGCGCAACGCGATCGAAACTTGCCTCGCGATTCAGCCGGGCGAACGCGTCGCGTTGATTGCCGATCTTCCCAGCAAGGCCGTGGCTGCGAGTCTGGCCGCCGCGCTGAAAGAACGCGACGCGATCTGCGAAGGCTTTCTGCTCGAAGATCTGGCGCCGCGCCCGCTGAGACGAGCTCCGCAGCAAGTCCTGGACGCGCTCGGCCGCGCCGACGCCGGAATTCTCTGCATGCAGCCGCAAGAAGGCGAGCTCGGCGCGCGCAAAGACATCGTGGGAGTCGTCGAGCGCCGGCACATTCGCTACGCGCACATGATCGGCGTCACGCCCAAAATTATGCAGCAGGGCATGCGCGCCGATTACAACATGGTGGATCGGTTGAGCGAAAAACTTCTGCAGCGCATGCATTCCGCGCGCTCGCTCACCGTACGCACCGAAGCCGGCACTTCGCTCGTCGCTACTTTCGATTCCGCTCTCGATTGGGTGAAGACCAGCGGCCTGATCAGCCGTCGTTACTGGTCGAATCTTCCCGCCGGAGAAGTTTTCACCACGCCCGCGAAAGTGGACGGCACCTTCGTTTGCGACGGCACCGCTGGTGACCATTTTTGCGGAAAATATGGCGACCTGCAGCGCACGCCGCTGGTGCTGGAAATTCAGTCAGGCCGCTTGCAGAAAGCCACCTGCGACCGCAAGGATTTGGAAGAGGAATTCTGGAGTTACTGCCACACCGATGAAAATAGCGACCGCGTCGGCGAGCTGGCTTTCGGCACCAACCTCAGCCTTTCAGATATGATCGGCGTGCTGCTGCAGGATGAAAAATTACCCGGCGTGCATCTCGCGTTCGGCGATCCCTATGGCAGCCAAACCCACGCCGCGTGGAGTTCGCGCACCCATGTGGACGTGCTGGCCCGCCGCTGCGACGTCTGGATTGACGAAGAACAAGTAATCGAAAAAGGCCGCTACATGCTAGCCCGTCTGGGCTTGGCGTAGCGCGGGATAATTCTCGAAGGTTTTCTCTGCGCCCGACGTTTACCTCGATCCCGTCGGGGCGCCTCTGCGGTAGATTATTTCTTCCTCTGTGTCTCTGTGCCTGTGTGGCACAATAGATTTTCCTGAGCGGGCCGCGCGCGCCAATTCAGAACAATCTCGAAACGTATTCCCACATCTGATGCTTCCAGAACGGCCAATCGTGCCCGCCCTGCGGCCCCCAATCGTCGAGCGAATGCCGAATCCCCTGATCCGCCAAAATCTTCGACAGCCGGTAAGACGGCCCGCTGTTCTCCCAAGGCCCGTTGCCGGTCGCGATATGGATGTCGCACTGCGCCAGCTGCCCGAAAATCCACGGGTCCGAAAGATTCGCCAGATAATCCACGGGATTGTTGAAATACGTGTTGTCGTCGTACAACCCGCTCATGAATCCGCGAATATCGTAAACGCCGGAAAGTGCGAAGCAGCGCCGGATTACGTCCGGATGCTTGAACAATGTATTCGCCGCATGGTACGCGCCGAACGAAGCGCCCATCGTGGAAATCGCGATGCCGGGGGACTGGCAATTGTCCCAGATGAAGGGAACCACTTCCTCGCGCACGTATGCGTCGAATTGCGATTGCACGTAGCTGCGATGGAAAGGATGCGCGCCCTTATTGTAAAACCCCGCCCAGTTCACCGAATTCACGCTGAAGAATTTCACGCGGCCCGCGTCAATCAGCGGCGCGAGGCCTCCGATCAGGCTTTGCCCCTCGAGCTCCCATTCATCTCCCGCGCTCGTGGGAAATCCCAGCAGCGGCGGACCCCAGTGCCCGTACACAACCACGCCCAATTCCATTCCCAGGCGGTGCGAATACCAGCGGTGATATTCCCTTTTCATGTTGCTCCTGCGCGCAGGCGGCCGCCGGGAACGCGGGCGAGTGCCTGGAGCGCGCGATATTATACGGCGTTTGCGTGCGCGTGGAATGGAAAGAATCCTTGCGGGAATTTCGACTCTGCTATCCTAAATGTTTGCTGCCAAACTACAATTGAAATGTGCTTCCCAGTCCACGCAGCGGGCGACGACGCTTTTTGTGCCATTGTTGACACAGCATCCGGAGGAGTGTGCATTTGCCTTTCACCCCAGATCTGACCGCCGAACTCGCCGCCGCTGGCCCGGGGCAATTGCGGAAACACGAAAATTTCTCCTCGCGTTTTCTGCGCAAGAAACGCGACGTGATCGTTTACCTGCCGGGCATTTATCAAAAACGTCCCGACCTGCGATTTCCCGTGCTGTACCTCGAAGACGGCCAAAATCTCTTCGATCCCGCCACGTCCTTTATTCCCGGCATGTACTGGCGCGTGGGCGAAACGGCCGACGCGCTGATCGCCCAAGGCGCGATTCAGCCGCTGATCATCGTGGGCATATACAACACTGGCAAACAGCGCATCAACGAATACACGCCCACGCGCGACCAAAGACTGGGCGGCGGGAAAGCTGATAAATATGGCCGTCTGTTGGTGGAGGAATTGAAACCATTCATCGAATCGAAATACCGCGTGATAGGGGGATCTGCGAACACCGGCCTCGGCGGCTCATCGCTCGGCGGCCTGCTGACGATTTATCTCGGCCTGAAGTATCCGGAAGTGTTCGGCAAGCTCGCCGTGCTTTCTCCGTCGGTGTGGTGGAATCGCCGCGCCATTCTGGATTTTGCCGCCAGCGCGCCAATCGCCGCGCGCCCGCGCATATGGCTCGACGTGGGCACGAAGGAAGACACGCACACCGTCGCAAACGTCACCGCTCTTCGCGATACGCTGGCGAAACGCGGTTGGCAAGACGGCCGCGACCTGCGCTTCGAAGTGATCGATGGCGCGCAGCACAACGAAGCCGCGTGGGCCGAGCGCGTCGGCCCTTTCCTGCAATTCTTATTTCCCCCCGGGTAGTCCGCAGTATAATCCGCGCTTACTTGCTGGGAACGGAAGCAGCTAATTTTGTAGCGGCGCACCTTAGTGCGCCACCTGTAGCGTCGCAATCGCCGATCGCGGTCTGCAACTCGCCGCAAATCTCGGAGGCAATCGTTGCCCGAAGCGCGCCCGTTGACGATTCTCTGCATCACCTCCTACGAAAAAGGCCAGGAATTCCTGCGCGCCTGCAAAGAACAAGGCTGCCGCGTGCTGCTGCTCACCGTCGAAAAATTCCGCGACGGCGACTGGCCGCGCGAATCCATCGACGAAATGTTCTACATGCCGCCCGACCTGCCCACCTGGGCGATCATCAACACCGTAAGTTACATGGCGCGCTGGCAACCGATTGACCGCATCGTCGCGCTCGACGAATTCGATATGGAAAACGCCGCCGCGTTGCGCGAGCACCTGCGCATCCCCGGCATGGGCCTCACCACCGTGCGCCATTTTCGCGACAAGCTGGCCATGCGCGGCCGCGCGAAAGAGGAGGGCATCAACGTTCCGGAATTTATCCACGTGCTCAACCACGCCAGCTTGAATGAATTCATGTTTCGTGTGAATCCGCCGTGGCTTCTGAAACCCCGTTCGCAGGCTTCCGGCATCGGCATGAAGAAAATTCACGCCGCCGCCGATCTTTGGCCGCTGCTCGAGCAATTGGGCGACGAGCAATCGCATTATCTTCTCGAGCAATTCGTCCCCGGCGACGTGTTCCACGTGGATAGCATCGTTTCCGAAAGCAAAGCCGTGTTCGCCGAGGTCCATGCCTACGGCTCGCCGCCGCTCGATACGTCTCACCAGGGAGGCGTGTTCACCACGCGCACGCTGTTGCGGACCGCGCCTGAAGTGAAGTTGCTGAAGCAGATGAATCGCGATTTGATCGAGGCGCTGCGCCTGGTGCGCGGCGTCACGCACGCCGAGTTTCTGCGCGCGCATGCGGATGGAGGATTCTACTTCATCGAAATCGCTTCGCGCGTCGGCGGTGCCTACATTTCAGATGTCGTCGAAGCCGCCACTGGCGTGAATCTGTGGCGCGAATGGGCGCGCATCGAGACGAAATCCGGCAAGGCGGCGTACGCGCTGCCCAAGCGCCGCCGCGATTACGCCGGCGTGGTGCTTTCGCTGGCGCGCCAGGAAACCCCGGACACTTCCGCCTACGCCGATCCCGAAATCGTGCAGCGCGTCACGAAGAAACATCACGCGGGATTTATTCTGCGGGCCCCCAAGCCGCAACGGATTGCGGAATTGCTCGATTCCTACTCCAAACGCTTCCGCGACGACTTTCTTGCCACGGCGCCCGTGCCCGACAAACCATCCTCGTAGGCGCGCTTCGAAGATCGCCGTGGCACCTTGCAATGTCCGCGGCGCTCCCTCGGCTCGCGGTCATGTTATCTCCGCAGGATAGTGGGCATCCAAGCCAAGCTGGAACGACCAATTCACAACCCGAATTGCGAGCAACCGATTGCAGTTTTCTTATGATTGCCGTGCCGCTGACGCTCGCGATTCCGCGCGCGTGTGCATGTCGTCCCGTGCGTCCGCCGACCGAATAGTCCCCACCGGACGCGAAACGCCCGTCGCGCCGCTGTTTGACGTAAGCGCCAAATCGCGTAAGATATTCCCTGCCGTAAATTGGGCCTGTAGCTCAGGTGGCTAGAGCGCACCCCTGATAAGGGTGAGGTCGGTAGTTCAAGTCTACCCAGGCCCACCATTTTTCCCCCGTGCCTTCCGCGATTTCTCCGTTGCATTGTCGCGCCGCTTCGCAGCCTGTGCTTGCAGCCACGCCGGCCTTGTTGAGCGCCGCGCAGTGATTCTCGTCATCCCCGCCAATCCCGAGGCGTCACCGTCACGGTTCGTCCCCTTCGCCGCGGGCAGAAACCCGCACCACGGCGCGTCTCGCCGCCCGTGAATTTTGGTAAGATGGCGGCACGCGCCCGTAGCTCAGCTGGATAGAGCATCTGGCTTCGAACCAGAGGGTCGGGAGTTCGAATCTCTCCGGGCGCGCCACCCCTCGTTGGTCCAGCCCGGAGACAGGGGTGACAGAATGTACCGGCTACATGGGTAACACTGTTGGACCCAATGGATTTTCCACCGGTTTCAGCACTCGCGTAATCTCAATCACCATCACCGCCAGTCCGCCGCCTATCGTTCCTGGAGAGATCTTCTTGACACGTTTATTAGCAATTTGCTAAGATTTTGATGTGCAGATTATCGGCAAACATTTGATAGAAGCTGCGCAAAAGAAGCATTCGAACTGGAAAGGCTCTCTTGGATCTTGGGTCAGGATCGTGGAGGGAGTGGAGCCGCCCTGGAGCAACTTGCCCGCAGTTAGGCGGACGCGCAAAGATGCGGACCCGGTTGGAGACTGCGTAGTGTTCGATATCAAGAACAATGAAGCCAGGTTGATATCCTACATAGACTACAAAATGGGAACGGTTACGGTATTGGCCGTGTTGACCCACAAGGAGTACGACAAAGGAGGGTGGAAAAGTGCCTGCAACTGCTGAACGGCTGCCAGCTAAATATCTTGTCAAAGAAGAGGCTCCTCGGACCATTTCTTCGCCCGAGCAACACCAGGCCTACATTTCCCGCCTTCTCGAGCTGCAGCGCAAAGCGCATCGCAGTACAGAAGAAACAGAAACTGCCAAACTACTCGTGGTGGTGATCGCCGACTACGAAGCGAAGCATTTCGTGGTCGAAAAGGCCTCAGGCGTCGAGGTGTTGCGAGAATTAATGGCGGCCAACGGCCTCAGGCAGAAAGACTTGGCAGACGACTTGGGCGGCGAGAGTATTGTGTCCCTGATCCTGCAAGAGAAAAGACAACTCAACCGGCGGCAGATGGAAAAGCTCAGCTCCCGCTTTCACGTTTCTCCTGCGGTATTTTTCTAGAGTTAGCATGCGAATCGCAATGACAGCCGCCCCGGTGCTCCAAAACCGGCTACAGGCTCATTCCGGCAGGGAATTCGACCTGTGGCAAGCTTGCCACGAATTCCCCGAGAAAAGTTCTAAAATCGTCCCCTTGGGCGCGCCAGTTCTCATCGGTCCAGCCCGGCGATAAACGTGGACATGTATGCACAAATGTGCATATACTTGCCTGTGAGCTATGAATGGGATCCGGCGAAGGCTGGGGCAAACTTCGAGAAGCACGGAATTCATTTCGCCGACGCCGCTACAGCACTAGAAGACGATTTCGCGTTAACAGTGCGTGATCCCTTCTCAGAGGACGAAGAGCGTTGGATCACCCTTGGCAAGGATGCTGCTGGCCGTCTACTCGTTGTGGTTTACACGTGGCGAGGGGACCATGCCCGCTTGATTTCAGCACGTCCAGCTACACCCCGAGAAAAGAGTCAATATGAGGAACAACATGAAGCGTGAATACGATTTCAGCAAAGCCAAACGTGGCCCTGTTGTGGCCGTTCCGAAGGGCAAGACGCGCATCACCATCCGTCTCGATGATGAAATCCTAGCTTGGTTCCGGGATCAGGTCGAACGCGCAGGAGGCGGCAACTACCAAAGCGTCATCAACGAGGTGCTGCGACAACATGTACAGCAAGCTCGTGAACCTCTTGAGAAGATCATCCGGCGTGTAATACGTGAAGAGCTAGGCCGAGCCTCCTAGATCTGAGATAACTTCGATTGTGAAGCCTAAGTTCGCCGCAAGCTCACGGTGTGTCAAATCTCCCACAAACTCGTTCAGGAAAGTTCTAAAATCGTCCCCTTGGGCGCGCCATTCACTTTTATGTTCACAACCTACGTCTTGCGAAGTAGAGCGACGGGCCGTTTCTACACGGGATCCACTTCGGATCTCCTCTGTCGGCTTGAACAACACAACGCGGATGTGAGCACCTCGACGAAACACCGCGGTCCTTGGGAATTGGCACATCGAGAGGATTTCGCAAACCTTGCCGAGGCGATGCGGCGCGAACGTTATCTAAAGACCGGCAAGGGTCGCGAGGAACTCAGGCGAATTCTTGATGAGAACCGATTGCCGTAGCTCAGCTGGATAGAGGTCGCCGCGGCGACGCTTCGAACCAGAGGGTCGGGAGTTCCCCGCCGCGGCGGGTCTCGGGGCGCGCCAGCTTCCTCACTGGTTTGCCTTCAGGCACTTCCGCCTGTTCCGTTGGCTCGTTTTGAACTAACAACTGGACAAATACAGGGTTACTTCAAATATTTGGTAACGGTGTTAAGCACGAGTTAGCGTTTGGAACCGCACTGACAGAGGATGCCCCGCCTTTAGTTGAAACCTGAGAAAAGGAAGCAGCGGCTCTCGCCCGAACTCGGATAGAGTTCGGGTTGCGAATCCCTTTTAAAGGAGAGAGCCGCCGTGAGAAACAAATACCAGAGGAAAGAGCGCAAGTCCAATCAGAAGTTCGAGTTCGTCCGCGGGCAGGAGTTGATGGTGCAGGTGCCGTTGCCGATCGCCGAGGTGTGGCGAGAACTGCAAACGCAGGTGGAAGAGCTGACCGGGCAAGCCGGGCTGCAGATTCTGCGCGCCATCCTGGAAAACGAAGTCACGCGTCGCGTGGGTCCTCCGCATCGACCGAATCCCGCCGCTGGCTGCGTGCGCTGGGGGAAGCAGCCGGGTTATGTGGTTTTTGCTGGGCAGAAGATTCCGCTGCAACGACCGCGGGTACGAACCCGCGAGGGCCAGGAAGTGGAACTGGAGAGCTACGGTCAGTTGCAGCAAGACGGGAAACTGCAAAGAGCGGTGCGGGAGCGTATGGTGGCCGGGTTGTCCACGCGGAACTATCGGCGAGCGGTGGAGAGTGTTGTGGAAGGCTACGGGATCGAGAAGAGCAGCGTGAGCCGGCAGTTCGTGGCGGCCAGTAGCAATCAGTTGCGGGTGCTGTGCGAACGACGCCTGGAAGATCTGAATCTGGTGGTGCTGATGATCGATGGCATTCACTTGGGCGGCCAGGTGCTGGTGGTGGCTCTGGGGATCGCGGAAAGCGGAGAAAAACACGTCTTGGGAGTGTGGCAAGGAGCCACGGAGAACACCGCGGTGGTCAAAGGACTGTTGGAAGATTTAGTGGATCGCGGACTGGATCTGCAGCGGCGGTATCTGGTGGTGATCGACGGGTCCAAAGCGCTGCGCGCCGGTGTGGAGCGTGTTTTCGGTGCACAAGTGGAAGTGCAGCGTTGCCAAATTCACAAGCGGCGGAACGTGAAGGAGTATCTGCCCGAGAACTGCCAGCAAGACTACGACCGGCGGATGCGCAATGCCTACGCGATGAACCACTACACGGAAGCGAAGGAAGCGTTGCAGAAGATCTTCCGGCAACTGGAGCGGATCAATCCGAGTGCGGCCCGGAGCCTGGAGGAAGGGCTGGAAGAAACGCTGACGGTGCATCGCTTGGGTGTAGGAGCGGTGTTGCGTCGGAAGCTAGCCACCACCAACCCGATCGAATCGTGCTTGTCTACGGTGCAGCGGGTGGCTAGGAACGTAAAACGTTGGCGGGAAGGAAATCAGCCGCTACGCTGGACGGCCACGGGGCTGTTGGAAGCGGAGAAGAAGTTCCGATGCATCAAAGGCTATCAAGAAATCCTGTTGCTGAAGGAACGCCTGAATCCGTCAGGCATTCAGCAGAAGGAGGTCCGGACAGTAGAAGTCGCTTGAAACCGGGGATGCTATAGGTCGAGCGAGATGGGAATCGTCGCTCCTAGGGCATCCTGGCGCGAACTTTTTTCAAGGAAAACAGAAATCGGGACCAGAAAAGAAAAAGGAGACATTTCTAAAGAGTTCTTGACCGTAGAAGTCGATTGAACTTGGTTGCAGGTAGGCTTACAGTGCCGAACATCGAGAGTCGCTGCAATCAACTAAAACTCGGACATCCTCCACTGACATCGTTGGGGCTTATTCTGTTGGCAAATTCGTTGACTGGAGTGCGGGACAGTCATAGGATTCGCGACATAGGCTCCCAGGTTGTAGGTTCCCCAGCAAATCAATTCAACGAGGAGGAAGCATGTCCATCGTTCGAGCAGGTTTATTGATCAGCTTCGCGTTGCTTCCTGTAGTCGCGGGCGCACAGTCAAAGCCGCCTGCAAAAGAAACTCCTGCACGGCCATCAAGCGACTCGATGATTGTGCAGCCAGGTTCGGAAAAGTGGGGCGACGTCCCGGCGGCTGCGATGGTAGGCACACCATCGGTTGCGGTCGGCGGTACACTGCGCGTTGCGGTCCTGCAGGGCGATCCAATGACGGCGGGGCGCACATATACTCTGCGCATTTCATGTTCCGACGGAGCCAAGATCGCGCCGCACTGGCATCCGACGACGGAGAACGTGACGGTGATCAGTGGCGCGGCCGCCGTAGGGATGGGATCGAAATGGGACGACGCGGCGCTCAAAGACGTGCCCGCGGGCGGGTTTTTCTGGGCCGGCCCGCGCATGAGGCACTTCGCGGAATGCAAGGGCGATACGATTCTGCAGGTTCACGGGATCGCGCCGTTTGTGATTAACTTTGTCGCTCCCGATGATTCTCAACCAGCCAAGAAACCAGAGTAACGAGACGTAACATCGCTCGACGAAAATCTGAGTCAGGTACAGCGGCACCTTAGTCAGAACTTGTCGCTCTCGGCGAAGTACGAGAGGATGTCCGAATTTTAGTTGATTGCAGCGACTCTTGTTGTTCGGCACTGTAAACCTACCTCGAACCAAGTTCAAGCCACTTCTACGGTTCGGACCTCCTTCTGCTGAATGCGCGACGGATTCAGGCGTTCCTTCAGCAACAGAATTTCTTGATAGCCTTTGATGCGTCGGAACTTTTTCTCTGCTTCCAAGAGTCCTGTGGCTGTCCAGCGCAGCGGCTGATTTCCTTCGCGCCAACGTTTTACGTTGCGCGCCACCCGCTGCACCGTCGACAAGCACGATTCGATCGGGTTGGTGGTGGCCAGTTTCCGACGCAACACCGCTCCTACACCCAAGCGATGCACCGTCAGTGTTTCTTCCAGCCCTTCCTCCAGGCTCCGGGCTGCGCTCGGATTGATCCGTTCCAGTTGGCGGAAGATTTTCTGCAACGCTTCTTTGGCTTCCGCGTAGTTGTTCATCGCGTACGCATTGCGCATCCGCCGATCGTAGTCTTTCTGGCAGTTCTCGGGCAGATACTCCTTCACGTTCCGCCGCTTGTGAATCTGGCAACGCTGCACTTCCACTTGTTCACCGAAAACACGTTCCACACCGGCGCGCAGTGCTTTCGATCCGTCGATCACCACCAGATACCGCCGCTGCACATCCAGTCCGCGCTCCACCAAGTCTTCCAACAGCCCTTTGACCACCGCGGTGTTCTCCGTGGCTCCTTGCCACACTCCCAAAACGTGCTTTTCTCCACTTTCCGCGATCCCCAGGGCCACCACCAGCACCTGGCCGCCAAAGTGAATGCCATCGATCATCAGCACCACCAGATTCAGATCTTCCAATCGTCGTTCGCACAGCACCCGCAACTGATTGCTACTGGCCTGCGACGAACTGCCGGCTCACGCTGCTCTTCTCGATCCCGTAGCCTTCCACAACACTCTCCACCGCTCGCCGATAGTTCCGCGTGGACAACCCGGCCACCATGCGCTCCCGCACCGCTCGTTGCAGTTTTCCGTCTTGCTGCAACTGACCGTAGCTCTCCAGTTCCACTTCCTGGCCTTCGCGGGTTCGTACGCGCGGCCGTTCCAGCGGAATTTTCTGTCCAGCAAAAACCACATAACCCGGCTGCTTTCCCCAGCGCACACAGCCGGCGGCGGGATTCGGCCGATGCGGAGGTCCTACTCGGCGCGTCACTTCGTTTTCCAGGATGGCGCGCAGAATCTGCAGCCCGGCTTGCCCGGTCAGCTCTTCCACCTGCGTTTGCAGTTCGCTCCACACCTCGGCGATCGGCAACGGCACCTGCACCATTAACTCTTGCCCTCGGACGATCTCGAACTTGTGATTGGACTTGCGCTCTTTCCTCTGGTATTTCTTTCTCACGGCGGCTCTCTCCTTTAAAAGGGATTCGCAACCCGAACTCTATCCGAGTTCGGGCGAGAGCCGCTGCTTCCTTTTCTCAGGTTTCAACTAAAGGTGGGGCATCCTCAGTACGATTCTTTGCGTTCGGCAACGGAACCCACATTCCGCATGATTTTGCGTTTTTTTCCATAAGCCACTTTATACCGGGAAAACAGCATAGTCGTCGATTTCCAGAGGCAAGCATGTCGCAAGCTTTCTCGATCCGGCGCCTGCGCGTTTCCGGTTGCTTGGCTGAGCATATCGAGAAAATCCAGTCCCGGCGCGCCATCGGGGTAATGTCCTCCCACCCTGCCTGTGCCAGCGGCGCGGCTGCGAGAGCTTTGCGGAGATCCACTGGCACCCGGATCTCGGGTTCTTCTCCGGCCCGCGTAATCTCCACCGTTACCGTGTCGTCAGCGACTGCACCTGCAGCATCCTGCATGGCTTTGCTAACCGTGAGCCGGTGACTCCCTTTGCCGTCTGGTTTGAGAGCGACTCGAAAAGGGAAGCTATTGATGGTTCCCTCAACCATCGTCATGCCTCGTGACGGAAGCTGTGCACTCGCGCTCTTGGGCAGGGTCAGAAAAGTCAACGATCCAATCTTTTCGCTCGCCTTACCCCGGAACAACTTGGCGCTTAAGCGAATCGCCGACTTGGTTTCTTGCCGCGTAGCCAGTTTCATTTGTCGTCATACTACCAAATAAAAAGAGGATGCCGGGCTATGTCCGGTAAATGTTAATCAGGATCTACTGTTACTTCTGACAATTACGCATCGCGAAGCCTAGGGCTACTATTTCTTTGCACGTGACAATGGACGGAGGATTTATGATCAGTAAAAGAATCGTTATTGCGGTAAGTCTCTTAGCATTGTGCCTTTTGAGCGTGGGATCGGCGCTTGCCGGCGACAAGGTAAAAGGCAAAGGAGTGATCACCCTACGCTCGGGAAACACCCTGACCGTGGAAACTGACGAAGGAACTACCACCGTGATTGTCTCGCCGGATACGAAAGTGCAACACCCGATAGGGCTCGGTGCCCGGAAAAAGGAAGTAGGTCAAGAGGTCCTGATACCGGGACTCAAGCTGAAGTTCGAGGGAACGGGTGATCAAAACCAAGTGACGGCGGAAACGATAACCTTCGATCAGGATGATCTCAGCATAGCCAAAGTGATCCAGGCCGGCTTGAACCCTGTAGCACAGCAACAGGCCCAGAACATGCAGGCCTACCAAGCCAATAAGGAAGCGACCGATGCAGAAATTGCGGCCAACCAGGCGGCCAATCAGGCGGCCATCGCAGCGGCTAAGCAAGATATCGCAGCCAACCAAGCGAGCATTGACGAAGTTGCGCAATCCACCCAGAAACGCTTTTCGGAGTTGGGTGACTTTGTCGTGAAGGGCGAACGTACCGTGTACTTCGCCACCGGGAATTACAGCATTTCGGGGCAGGACCGTAATGCACTTGCGGATTTAGCACAGAAAGCCCTCGCCTACCCAAAGGGCTACGTGATCCAGGTGGCCGGCTTTGCCGACTCGGTGGGTACCGCTTCCAGCAATCAAGTGCTAAGCAAGGAACGCGCTCAGGCAGTGGTTGCCTACCTGCTTCAGGAGTGCAGCATTCCAGTTGGTCGCATTGTCGCGCCTGGCGCAATGGGTGAGACCAACCCCGCAGCCTCCAACGAGACGACTTCCGGGCGGAGCGAAAATCGCAGGGTCGAGGTCAAGCTGCTGGTGAACAAGGGCATAATTAGCGCCAGCATCGGTCGAAACTAACGGCCCGTTCTTTTTCCCTAAGAACGGAGGCGAGGCCGCCGAGTGCCACGCCTCCGTTCCGTTTGGACCCGCCTCGTGGGGCAGCTGGCGAAGAATCGCAATAGTATTCGCGCCCCGGAATCGGTGGTCACTGGGCGGTTGGTCGGGCTCCTCGGAACCTATAGTCGAACCACACGGCCAAGTCCTTCCATGAGAAGGCCGGTGAGTGTCAAGCCATTTCTTTCATTTTTCTTTCTTTTTCTTCTTTCTTCTTCATTTCTTCTTTTTCCAGATTGTTCCCTTGAGCCAAGCCGCCTCTGTTGCCACCCTTCCATCCGCACTCTTTTTTTGAGCGATTGTCGCTCGGTGCAAGTTGGGTGTACTCGATTCAGTAGGTGCTGCTACCTGATTATCGACCTCTGTTTCCCCCTTGCGAAGGAAACTGGGCCAGGACTTGGTCGCAGTCACCTGATCTCGGCGGTCCAGCTCGGCTCTTGGATCGAATCTCCCTGCTCTCTTTTTTGCTCCTTTTCTCTTTCTTCCTGCCTTTCCCAGTTTTCCCCCGAGAAATTTCGCGCCAGGATCGCCTAGGAACAACGATTGCCAACTCCCTCGACCCCTAGCATCCCCTGTTTTATGGGAAGCTCTTCTCTCTAGGCCACCGCACGCATCGCTTGCTGGCTATTGCGCAGCGGTTCGTATACCTCTCCACTCACCCACAACCGATGCAGCAGGACCGCGAGCTTTCTGGCCACCGCCACCACCGCTCGTTTCTTGGCATTTTTTCCTCCACGCTCCGCCAGCTTCCGTCCCCACCGCCGTAGATCACTGTCTTCTCCAAAGGGCCCCAGAATATAATGTGCGCCTTGCACCAGCATGGTCCGCAAATAGCGGTCTCCTTCTTTACTGATGTGCTTCTGTGGTTCGCTCTGCCCCGAGTTGCGACGGCCAGGTCGCAACCCCAGAAAACAGCCGACATCCCGACTCTTCCGGAAGCGCTGCGGATCTTCCAGGGTCAGCACATACGTCAGCGCGATCTGCGTTCCTACTCCCTTCACCTGTTTGAGCAACGCGACGTGCGGATAGCTCTCTCTGGCGATTTTCTCCATCCGTGCGTCATATTCCTGGATGCGCTCGTTCAACGATTCGACTTCTTGGAGCAACGGCTCCAGAACCTCGCGCAACTCTGGGCTCAGTCCTTGGGCGATCTCCCGATTCATCTGCTCGGTGCCGCATTTCCGCAGTCGCTGGCCATAGGATTTCGTTAACCCGCGTGCGGCATTCACCAGTGCCGTGCGCGTGCTGACCAGTGCCGCCCGGGCGCGAATCACCGTCAGATGAATTTGTGCTTTGGCGCTGCGATGCCGCACCGGCCCCAACAGCTCGGGATCGATCCGCGCCAGCCGTGCCAGGGTTCGCGCATCATGTCGATCATCTTTGCGAGTGCTCTTGGTAATCAATTGCACCTTTTGCGCGTGTGCCACCAGCACCTGGTGTCCTAACTCCCCTAACCGCCGGCTGACCCAAGGGGAATGGGTTCCGGTCTCCAGCGCGATGAGACTTCGCGGGAACTTCGCAAAGGTCTGCTGCATCGCTTCCGCTGTCGTCGCTAGTTTCTGTTCCAGAATCACTTCGCCCGCTTCATCCAAAATGCAGTACAACGACCAGCGATCGCCGAGGTCCAGACCAATCGTGAGCTTGTGTCCTTTGAAAATCATGTTTCCATCTACCCGAACAGTGCTAGTCTTTTTCATAGCCGGTCTCCTTTTCTCGTGCGCTTCGAGCGCGTCGATCATTGGGAGCGTATCGCATCCCGCTGGAGACCGGCCTTCTCATCCCATCTGATTAAATCGCGTTACCCAACATTGAGATTCAGAAGATCCCAGTTGTCTGATTACCGCGCTAATAAAGACCGACCGATCCCTGCGCGCTCGGCCAGTCCAGTCGCCGTGCTTACTCCGATCCCTGGCAGCCAATTACCGATTCTCTGTATCGACCTTTTCGCAACCGGCCTGTAGCGTCCTCGATGGTTCATTCGTCAGGGATTGCCGTGTGTCCTGTCGAGAAGTACGTCTAGCCAAAGTCGAACAAAGGTGGAAACGCATGCTCAAGAAGAAAGCCCGGAACAAGGTCTCGCCGATCCATCGCCTAGAGCGGCGGACAATATCGTCGAGGCATCGAGCTTCAGCGACTGTTAATCTTACCCGGTGAGACGCGACCGAGACGCGAGCGGACTGCTCGCTGGAAGGAAATAAAAAGCGATGAAGACGCTGCTGCTGGGAATCACCCTCTTCGTTTCAACTTTATTCCCCATGTGCGCGCGGTGCGCTGCGGCAAAGCCTGAGCTGGAAGTCGTGGTGCTCGGTTCGGGCGGGCCGCGACCATTCGGCCGGGGAGGTTCCAGTTTTATCGTGTTGCTCGATGGCACGCCGCGGATTTTGGTGGATGCCGGGCCGGGAGCGTTTCTGCGTATTGGAGAATTGGGCCTAGACCTGGACAACGTAGATACGGTCTTGCTGACGCATCTGCATATTGATCACAGCGGGGATCTGGCTGCTTTCTTCAACGCGCGCGCTCTTAGCGCCGACGGACCAATCGTCTATCGCATCTTTGGTCCGGACGGGGCCGGACAATTTCCCAAGACTTCGCGATTTGTGGATTTGCTGGTGGGTAAAGGCGGCGCATTTGAATATCAAAAGACGTTCGGCGCGGACGAATCATTCACTGTTCGGGATCTGGCAATCACGCTGGATTCCTCACGTAGCAAAATTGTGGATGAACATGGCTTAGTGGTGGAAGAGATTGCCACGCATCACGGCGATTGCCCTTCAGTGGCGTACCGGATTTCGTACAAAAACACAGTGGTGGTTTTCTCCGGAGATATGGACGCGTCAGCCCTGCCGAATCTAGTGCAGTTGGCGAAGAACGCAGACCTGCTGATTTTTAATTGCGCCGTGCTCGACCCTCCGAATTCGCCCTCGCAATTGTACGATCTGCACACGCCGCCGAAAAAAATCGGCGAAGCCGCGCGCGACAGCGGAGTAAAGAGTTTGCTGCTCAGCCATCTCGCGCCCGACGTGTTAAGCCAGGAAGATGCCGTGCGCAAATCTATTCGCGCGTCCTACGCAGGACCAGTCGCGTTCGCGGGCGATAAGTTGCACGTGCCGGTCGGCAAGTGAGCAACAGAGTAGATTAGAGCCGCCAACGCGTCTGATTTCGACCTCGCCTATCGCGCGCCAAAATCTCACCGTGTGGCCGTGAAAATGCTCTAGTGATCCACGGCCGTAAATCTACTTAGCCTCACCGCTACAAGATTTATTGTATTTGGAGACTCGCCCCTCGGCAGTACCATGGAGGCCGTCCCAACAGCAGACAGGAGCTCCTTATTGCCGAGATAAAAAACACCTCCTCATCCATCCCTGAATATCAAAGGTCTTCGGTCCCAGCCGCTCCCGTTTCGTCACAACCTCGGGGTAAGGTACCGCAGTTCGTTTGGTGGGTCCTGGCACTTCTCGTACTGGTGATTGTGTTCGTCCTGATCTATCGCCACCACGAAGACGCCAAAAAAGCCGCGGCCGCGAAGGTTCGCCCCGCCGGCATCACCATCACCACCACCGTGGCGCAGAAAGGCGATATCGGCGTTTACCTGGACTCTATCGGCACAGTCACGCCGGTATACACCTCTTCGATCACCGCCCAGGTCACCGGAATAATTATTGGCGTCCACTTTACCGAAGGCCAGCGCGTCGCGAATGGCGACTCGCTGATTGACATTGACTCGCGCACCTACCGCGCAATGCTGATGCAATCGCAAGGTGCGCTCGAGCGCGACCAGAATCTGCTGGCGCAAGCGCAGATGGATCTGGCGCGCTACCAGGAAGCGTGGGCGCACAACGCCATCGCTAAACAAATTCTGGACGACCAGGAAAAACTGGTGCTCCAGGACGAAGGCACGGTGAAGAACGACCAAGGAACAGTTAATTTCAATCAGGTGCAGGTGGATTACTGCCACATCACCGCGCCCATCGCTGGCCGCGTAGGCTTGCGGCTGGTGGATCCCGGCAACGTGGTGCAAACCGCCGGCACGACCACGCTCGCGGTCATCACGCAGCTCGAGCCCATCACCGTAATCTTCACGATACCGGAAGACAGTCTGGGCCCCGTGCAAGATCGCCTGCGCGCGAAGGCCAAGCTCAGCGTGGACGCCTTCGATCGCACCGCGCAGACGAAAGTTGCCAGCGGCCAACTGCTGACGCTCGACAACCAGATAGACACCACCACCGGCACGGTGAAAGGGCGCGCCGTGTTCGCCAACACGAACGATGCGCTCTTCCCCAACCAGTTTGTAAACACGCGCCTGCTGGTGAATACGTTGCAGGGCGTCACGCTGGTTCCGTCGTCCGCGATTCAACAAAATGGCCAAGCATCGTTCGTGTACGTGATTCAAGACAATGTCGCGCACATGCGCAGCGTGAAGGTGGGAGTGACCAACGGCGGCCAAACGCAAGTTGACGGCATCAACCCCGGAGATGTGTTAGCGAACAGCAGCTTCGACAAGTTACAGGACAAAATTGCGGTGGTGGTTTCGAACCCGCCGCCCACCGCCAGTACGCAAGGCGCCAGCACGAACGGCGCGAGCGGGAGCAGCGCTCCGTGAGTCCCTCTCGTCCGTTTATTTTGCGGCCGGTGGCCACTTCTTTGTTGATGGCCGCAATCCTCCTGGTTGGCATCGTCGGCTATACACAACTGCCCATTTCAGCGCTGCCGCAAGTGGACTATCCCACCATTCAGATCCTCACGTTTTATCCCGGCGCCAGCCCGACGGTGGTCGCAACCACAGTAACTGCGCCGCTCGAACGCCAATTCGGCGAGCTGCAAGGCTTGAGCCAGATGACCTCCTCCAGCTCAGGCGGCACTTCAGTCATCGTCCTGCAATTTAATCTCACGTTGAGTATTGATATCGCCGAACAAGAAGTGCAGTCCGCGATCAACGCTGCACAAAGTCTGCTGCCGTCCATCCTGCCCGCGCCACCGACCTACAGTAAGACGAATCCAGCCGACGCTCCGGTGCTGACGCTCGCGATCACTTCCAGCTCGATGCCGTTGCCGCAAGTGGAAGACCTGGTCGACACGCGCCTGGCGCCGAAGATTTCGCAGCTCAATGGCGTCGGCCTGGTAACCATCAGTGGCGGACAAAAGCCCGCAGTTCGCATTCAAGCGAACCCCACGGCGCTTTCGTCCTACGGCATCAACCTGGAGGACCTGCGTACCGCGCTGACGACCGCCAGCGTAAATGCCGCGAAAGGAAACTTCGACGGTCCCAGGCAGGACTACCAGATTGACGCCAACGATCAGTTGGTCACCAACACCGATTACAGAAATGTTGTCGTTGCCTACCGCAACGGCGCGCCAGTGATGCTCACCGACGTTGCCGGCATCGTGAACGGCGTCGAGAACAATGCTCAGGCCGCTTGGATGAACCAGACGCCTGCTGTGATTCTAAATGTGCAACGCCAACCCGGCGCGAACACGATCAGCGTGGTTAAAAGCATCAAGGCCCTGATTCCGCAGCTGGAAGTCAACCTGCCCACCGGAATCCAGGTGACGACGCTCACCGACCTGACGACCGCGATCGAAGCATCTGTCTCCGACGTCGAGTTCGAATTGCTCCTGACCATCGGCCTCGTGGTGCTGGTCATCTTTCTTTTCTTGCGCAGTCTCTACGCCACCATTATTCCCGCGGTGGCTGTGCCGCTCTCACTCGTCGGCACCCTGGCGGCGATGTACCTGTTGGGCTACAGCCTGGATAACTTGTCGCTGATGGCGCTGACCATTTCCACCGGGTTCGTGGTGGACGATGCCATCGTGATGATCGAAAACATCTCGCGCTACATCGAAGCGGGCGATGCGCCAATGGAAGCGGCGCTCAAAGGCGCGGAGCAAATTGGATTCACCATTCTCTCGCTCACCGTCTCGCTGATCGCCGTGCTGATTCCCCTGTTATTCATGGGCGACGTCGTTGGCCGTCTGTTCCGCGAATTTGCGGTGACGCTCGCCGTCACCATCGTGCTTTCGGCGGTCGTTTCCCTCACGCTCACACCGATGATGAGCGCGCGAATCCTGCGCCACACGCCGAAAGATCAGCAAGGACGCTTTTACAAAGCTTCCGAACACGTTTTTGAAAGCATGATCGCGTTTTATGGGCGGACTCTGAAGTTCGTTCTGCGCTACCAGACAATTACACTGCTCGTCGCGGTCGGTACGCTCCTGCTCACGATCTTTCTCTACATCATCATTCCCAAGGGTTTTTTCCCGGTGCAGGACACGGGCGTAATTCAAGGCATCTCGCAAGCGCCCGCTTCCATCAGCTCGCAAGCCATGGCCGAAAAGCAGCAGGAACTGGCCAAGGTCGTGATGGAAGACCCGGCAGTTGAAAGCATTTCTTCGTTTATCGGCGCGGACGGCACGAACGTCACCACCAACAGCGGCCGTATGTCCATCAATCTGAAACCGCTGCAGCAGCGCAAAATTAGCGCATCGAACCTGATCCGCAGGTTGAAGACGCGTTTGGACAAAGTGCAGGGAATCGAACTGTTCATGGAGCCGGTGCAGAACATCACGGTTGATGACCGCGTGAGCCGCACGCAATACCAATACACGCTGGAAGATTCCGACGCCAACGAACTGAACCTCTGGACCAGGCGCTTCATGGACAAGCTGAAACAGTTGCCGGAACTGGAAGACCTCGCGACCGATCAGCAACCGGGTGGGCTCGCCGTAACTCTGGTGATTGACCGCATCACCGCCGGGCGATTGGGCATTGCGCCTACGACGATTGATAACACCTTGTACGACGCGTTCGGCCAGCGCCAGATCAGCACGATGTACACCCAAGTGAATCAATATCACGTGGTCCTGGAAAGCCAGCCGCAATTTCAGAAGGACCCCAACAAGCTGAACCACATGTATATCCAGTCCAGCGCGTCGAATGGCGCCAGCGGCGCGGGAGCTTCCACGTCATTCGCGGCGTCGGGTTCGTCCTCCGCTGGCTCGAACGCGCTAACCGGCTCGGCGCTTTACACTCCCTCGGCGAATACGCTCACTCCTCCTGCAAACGCGCTCACTCCTACTTCCTCTTCTTCGTCCAACAGCGGCGCAAACTCCGCAGGCGCCACCAGCTCGGCCATGAGCAACGCAGTGCCACTCAGCGCCTTCTCCCATTTTGAGAACACCATGGAGCCGCTGGTGATTACGCATCAGGGCCAGTTCCCGGCCATCACCGCGTCGTTCAATCTCGCGCCAAATGCCGCGCTGGGCAACGCCATCACCGCAATCAACAAAGCACAAAAAGACATGCACATGCCGCCCAGCCTGCAAGCAGGCTTTGAAGGCACCGCAGCTTCCTTCACGAATTCGCTGGCCAATGAACCGCTGTTGATTCTCGCCGCGCTCGTTACGGTCTACATCGTGCTGGGCGTTCTCTACGAAAGTTTCGTGCATCCCATCACGATTTTGTCCACGCTGCCTTCAGCCGGCGTCGGCGCTTTCCTCGCGTTGATTCTCTTTCACCAGGATTTAAGCGTGGTCGCGATCATCGGCATCGTGCTGCTGATCGGCATTGTAAAAAAGAATGGCATCATGATGGTGGATTTCGCGCTCGAAGCGGAGCGCAAGGGTGGAAAGAGTTCCACGGACGCGATTTACGAAGCCTGCCTGCTGCGTTTCCGCCCCATTATGATGACCACCATGGCCGCGCTGCTCGCTGGCCTGCCACTCGCGCTCGGAACGGGTTTCGGCTCCGAGTTGCGTCGGCCTTTGGGCATCGCGATGGTCGGCGGGCTGCTGCTAAGCCAAGCCCTCACGCTGTACACCACGCCCGTCATCTACATTTTCTTTGACAATCTGGCGCAGCGTTTCTCCAGCAAATCGCAAAAGCAGGAAGCCGCCGGCGCAGGCGCGCCAGACGCAGAAGCCCCAGGCCCTGCATGAACATCTCCGCGCCGTTCATTCACCGGCCGGTTGCCACAACGCTGCTCACCCTCGCGATCGCTCTTGCAGGGGCGGTCGCATTCGAGGTGCTCCCGGTTTCGCCGCTGCCTGAAGTTGATTTTCCCACTATTTCAGTGAGTGGAGGATTGCCCGGAGGCAGCGCCGAAATCATGGCCTCCTCCGTCGCCACTCCGCTCGAGCGCCAATTCGGCCACATCGCGGGCGTGACGGAGATGACCTCCACCAGCACGCTCGGCAGCACCTCCATCACCATTCAATTTGATCTCAGTCGCGATATCGATGGCGCGGCGCGTGACGTGGAAGCCGCCATCAACGCCGCGCGAACGTATTTGCCCGCGAACCTGCCGTCCAATCCCACCTATCGCAAAGTGAATCCCGCCGACGCGCCCATCATGATCCTCGGCCTCACTTCGGATAAATACGGTCCTGAGAGTGTGTACGACACCGCCTCCACCGTCATCGAGCAGAAGCTTTCGCAGATACAGGGCGTAGGCCAGGTCAGCGTCGGAGGCGGCGCCCTGCCCTCCGTGCGCGTGGAGGCAGATCCCACGCAATTGGCCAGCTACGGGCTGACGCTCGCGAATTTGCAATCCGCGCTGAGCCTGCAGAATTCCGACCTGGCCAAAGGCCAAATTTCCGACGGCATTGTCACGGCGGACATTCTCGCCAACGACCAGATCTCCAAAGCCGCAGACTACAAGCCGATCATCGTCGGTTATAAGAATGGCGCCGCTGTGCGGCTTTCCGATGTCGCGGAAGTGCTTGACTCAGTGCAAAACGTCCGCGCGGCCGGCTACTTGAACGGCAAGCGCGCCATCACCGTCATCATCTTTCGCCAGCCCGGCGCCAACATCATCGCCACCGTGGACCGCGTGGTCACGCAGCTTCCTTTCATCAAGGCGTCCATTCCGCTGGGCATTGATATCACCATGGTTCTCGACCGCACCACCACGATTCGCGCCTCGGTCAGTGACGTCGAAAGAACCCTGCTGATTTCCGTCGTCCTCGTGATCCTCGTTGTCTTCGTCTTTCTGCGCAACGTCCGCGCCATATTGATTCCGGCCGTGGCTGTCCCGGTCTCGCTTATCGGCACCTGCGCGGTGATGTATCTCTTCAGCTTCAGCATTGACAATCTTTCGCTGATGGCTCTGACCATTTCCACGGGATTCGTGGTGGATGACGCCATCGTGGTGATGGAAAACGTCGCGCGTCATCTGGAAAACGGCCTGCAGCCTTTCGCCGCGGCGCTCAAAGGCGCGGAGGAGATCGGCTTTACGGTTCTCTCCATCAGCATTTCGCTCATCGCCGTTTTTATTCCGCTGCTGATGATGGGCGGAATCGTTGGCCGCCTGTTCCGCGAGTTCGCGATCACGCTTTCCACGGCGATCGTCGTATCCATGATCATTTCGCTCAGCACCACGCCAATGATGTGCGCCTACCTGCTGCGTGACGAACGCCATGCAAAACACGGCCGCATCTACAACGCCAGCGAGAAGTTCTTCGACGGAATGCTTTCCCTGTATCGCCGGACCCTGACCTGGGTGTTGGACAATCCGGCGCTCACTCTCATCGTCCTGTTCATCACCATCGCGCTGAACGTCGTCCTGATCATCAAAATCCCCAAGGGCTTTTTCCCGCAGCAGGATACCGGCGCTCTCTCCGGATCAGTGCGAGGGCCGCAAGATTCGTCCTTTGCAGCGATGAACACTTCCATTCAGAAAATCGGCGCCGTGATCAAAGATGATCCCGCCGTGGCGAACGTAATTGCGTTCACGGGCGGTGGTGGCGCCACCAATACCGGCTCCGCCTTCATCGCGCTGAAGCCTCTGGCGGAGCGCAAAGTCAGTGCCGCCGACATCATTAACCGCCTACGCCCTAAATTAAATGCCTTGCCCGTCGCTTCCGCGTTCTTGCAGGCGGTGCAGGACCTGCGCATCGGCGGCCGCTCCAGCAACGCGCTCTATCAGTACACGATTCAATCGGACAACGTGCAGGAGCTTTCTAAGTGGGCGCCCATTCTCTTGGCCGCGATGCAGAAACTGCCCGGTCTTCAAGACGTCAGCTCCGACCAGCAAAATGGCGGCTTGGACGAGCTGCTGAACTACGATCGCATCACCGCCGCGAAGCTGGGATTTACCGCGCAGTCGCTCGATTCAACGTTGTACAGCGCGTTCGGGCAGTCGGAAGTCTCCATCATCTACACACAGCTGAATCAGTACTACGTGGTGCTGGAAGTCGCCCCGCAGTATTGGCAAAGCCCCGAAGGCCTGAAGGACATCTACTTACAAAGCTCTAGCGGCCGCAACATCCCGCTGCTGACCGTGGCCAAAGGCCAAGCGAATACCACGCCACTTTCCATCAATCACACCGGCCTGTTTCCTTCCGTCACCGTATCCTTCAACCTCGCGCCCAACGTCTCGATGAGCGACGCCACACAGGCCATCAGCCAGATGCAGAAGCGGCTCGGCGCGCCGTCCACCCTGCAAGGTTTTTATGCCGGCACGCTTGAGGCCTATCAGCAATCGCTCGGCACCGAGCCTTGGCTGATCGTGACGGCCCTGTTCGCCGTTTACATCGTTCTCGGCATCCTGTATGAAAGCCTCGTCCATCCGCTGACGATCATCTCCACTCTGCCGTCCGCCAGCGTAGGCGCGATGCTCGCACTAATGCTTTTCAAACAGGACCTGAACATCATCTCCATCATCGGCATTGTGCTGCTGATCGGAATCGTGAAGAAGAACGCCATCATGATGATTGATTTTGCTCTGCAGGCGGAGCGCGAGGAAGGCAAGAGCACGCGCGATGCGATTTTCGAAGCGTGCATGCTGCGCTTTCGCCCGATTCTGATGACCACCATGGCCGCACTGCTGGGCGCTCTACCGCTCGCGCTGGGAACCGGTACGGGCTACGAGCTGCGCCGGCCGCTCGGCATCACGATTGTCGGAGGACTCATCCTCAGCCAGATGCTCACGCTCTACACCACACCGGTCGTGTATCTGGAGTTCGACCGCCTGCGCCTACGCTTGCAAGGAAAGCAGCGCGACGCCATTGACCATGGAATCAGCCCAACGCCCAGCGAAGCAGATTAGTTGGCGGTATCACAACTTGGGATTGAATCGTTCGCACGAACGCGGCTTGTTATTCAGCTTACCGGCGCAACGCCCATGTCGATGCTTGCGCTCGCCGTCGCAGAAATTCTTCAGCGTGGCGCGCCGCAACCAACGCACCGTGCAATTTTCCCTCTACACTCGCAACGATCGCCGCCAGCGACACGGTCCGCGCCCATTCGCGCATTTCGCCGACGTTCATCGCCACCCACCCGGCCACTCCCGACAGAATCAGCAACAGGCAACCACCGCCGATTGCCATTCCCGCGATCGCCACGGACACCGGCTCTCCGCGCTCGTCTCCGGTCGCCACCATCACACTAACCACAAAAAACCCGAACGATCCCAGCGCCAGAATCATAGCTCCGGAAAACGTCAGCACCGCCGCGACCCTCTCACCCGATGGACGATTCATCCTCCCACCTCACAATTTGCCCAGCATCGCCAAAATCAATAAAACCACCAACAGCAGCCCAAATCCGCCGCTCGGGTAATAGCCCCACCCCGCGCTATAAGGCCACGTCGGCAACGCGCCCAGAATCAGCAGGATCAGAACTATCAACAGGATCGTTCGCATCGTGTTTCTCTGTTGGGCGCATAGCCCGCGCGACAAAGATTCCAGCTCTCGCAAAACGCCAATCTTCTCGTCGCGAACTTCTAAAGCGGGCGCAGTATTGCCGATTCCAAATGGGGCGACCATCAGGAGAACACGGTATGCCGTTACAAGCATTGCCGTAGTGTTATTCGCCGTCCAGCGCCACGCGAACCGCTGGTTTCTGAGCCGTAGCTCGTCTTGCGCAGCCCTATGGGCCTGTGGAAATCTTCGCCCGCTCCAAAAATTGGAATGCGCATACTAATATTTGTATGCACTTCCGCCTGCGAATATTCCCACCTCAGATCTGGTTTCCGTAGATGGTATCAGGACAGTTACTTACCCATAGCGCCATGTCCCTGCAACCATGGCGACGAAATTGCCTGCGAAATTCCAGCGAGTTAGGCGCATCCCAAATGCGCCCAGATGGGTGTGTACGTCTAGTTGTCTCGAAGATGATGTTGGGCGGGTTTCCCAGTGTGACCAGCTGCGGCAAGGCTCATCGGCATCGGTGTCACAGGTATCGCTGATTCCCGAATGCCAGCTCGACCCTACCTCGTCTCTCAGACCAGGAGGAGTAATGAACGTTCAGAAAGTGCGCAGTGTCTTTCCAAATACCTTAATCGCTTTGATTATCCTGCTATTTATCTTGTCAGTGTCTCTCTGCCCGGTCATCCGCGCGCAGTCCACCGCGCTGCTCAATGGTACGGTGTCGGACGTCTCGGGCGCCGCCGTCCCGTCGGCAAAAGTTATCTTGAGAAACACCGCAACCTCCGAGGAATGGAACACGCAAACCAATGGCGCGGGGCTGTATGTCTTCCCCTCGGTGCCACCAGGCAGTTATCAAATCACGGTTACGCAGGCCGGTTTTCAGACGCTCGTCGTCACAGGTCTAAGGCTGGATGTCGCGACCTCGGTGACCGAAGATCTTCAGTTAGCCGTTGGCTCGGTTTCCCAGCAGGTGCAAGTGACCACCGAAGCTCCCTTGATTGAGACTTCGACGACCGGCGTCGGGCAGGTCATCAATTCCAAAACCGTGCAGGAAATCCCTTTGAATGGACGCCACTTCGTGGATTTGAACCTGCTCACGCCCGGCACGGTCACTCCCCCGGCCAATGGTTTCCTCACCGCTCCGTTGCGCGGCCAAGGCTCGTTCGCCATTAATACGGCCGGGCAGCGGGAAGACACCACCAACTGGCTCGTGAACGGTATCAACTTGAACGATCCCGTGCAGAACCAGGTCACCTTCCAGCCACCTATCGACACGCTGGAAGAATTCAAAGTAGATAACTCCACATTCCCCGCGCAGTATGGCCGCAACGCCGGCGCCATCGTCAATATCGCCACCCGCTCCGGCACGAACGAATACCATGGTGAAGGCTTCGAGTTTTTCCGCAACAACGCGCTCGATGCCCGCAACTATTTCAATGCGGTGGGTACGCCGCAGGCTCCTTTCAAACACAATGAATTCGGCGGGGACTTCGGAGGCCCCATAAAGAGAAATAAAGTCTTCTTCTTTCTGGCCTACGAGGGCATCCGTCAGCATCAAGGTCTTACCCTCGGCGCCATCGTTCCCAGCCAGAACCAGATCGCCACGGTTACCTCGCCGGCGGTTTTGAGCCTCTTTAAACTCATCCCCGCGGCGAACAACCAGGGCTCGGACAAGACCGGAATTCCCGCGAACTTTAACGGCTTTAGCGGTGCGGCTCTCGCCAACGTCAGTCTGAACCAGGGCTCTGGAGATATCGACGTCCAACTGCGCCAAAGTGACCAGCTGCATTTCTATTACGTCATGCAGAAGGACCTCCGCGAGGAACCCACACAGGGCGGGGCCGCAGCAGCCAATATCCCGGGCTTCGGCGATACGCGTAACGGCTTCCGACAGCTCATGACCATTGGCGAAGACCACGTTTTCAGTCCGTCGCTCGCCAATACCGTGCGGCTTGGCTACAACCGCATTCACCTGATCTTTACGCCCACCGCGTTGAATCCAGCGGATTTCGATATCGGGTTGCCCCCCGGCGCGCCCGTGGGCGTTGGCATACCGAACATCAACGTCTCGGGCGACATGGATTTCGGCGGTCCCGTGAACGAACCCCAAGGCCGCGGCGACACCACCGTCGTGCTCAACGACACGCTTAGCTGGCTGAAGGATCGTCACTCCTTGGCCTTCGGCGGCGAAATCCGTCGCGCCTACAACAACAACATCGCCGAAAATGTCGGCAGCTTCACCTACCCCACGATGACGGATTTCCTCGCCGATGAGGCCTCCGCCTTCACCGTCTTGCTCGGCGCCGGAAATGACCGCATCCTGCAGCCGTCCTACGGCGTGTTCGCGCAAGATAGCTTCAAATGGCGGCCCAACTTCACCATCAATTTCGGCCTGCGCTACGAATGGGATTCCACTCCATCCGAAGCCCTGGCCCGCTTCACCAATTTCGATCTCCCCACCGGCACGCTCATTCCCGCGCCCCATCCGTTTCACACCAACAACAAGAATTTCGAACCGCGCATCGGCTTCGCCTGGGATCCCTTCAAGAATGGCAAGACTTCCATCCGCGCCGCCTATGCCATCTTGAGCCAGGATCCCACCACCAACGTCGTCAGCCCCCTCAGCGGCAATCCGCCCTTCGCTGTGCCCGTCAGCGTCAACTCCGCGACGAACGCCATCACCCTGGAGAATCCTTCCGCCTCCATCGTCGGCCTCAGCCTCGGTCCCAGCGCGATCGATCCGAATTTCGACAATATGTACGCGCAGGATTGGAATCTCACCGTCGAACGCGAGCTCACCTCTTCACTGGGGCTGGAGGTCGCGTATGTAGGTCTGAAGGCCACGCACCTGCAAATGACCGGAAATTTCAATCAACCGTTCGTGAC
The DNA here is from genome assembly GCA_963786205.1 of uncultured Acidobacteriota bacterium. Lineage (GTDB taxonomy): Bacteria > Acidobacteriota > Terriglobia > Acidiferrales > UBA7541 > Palsa-295. The sequence continues at coordinate 1,022,304 of CAWAYG010000002.1, read as the reverse complement.
GGATGGTTTCTACAACGACACGCGCCCCTATACCACTCTTCCGCTCACCAGCGCGGTTCTCCCCACACAGTGCGCGGCTCCCAATCCACCGTGCGCCGTCGGCAATATCACCCGAATTTTCAGTCCGGGAAATTCCAATTACAACGCCCTGTGGGTCACGCTCAATAAACATCTTTCCCACGGCTTCGAGTTTCTGGCCGCCTACACCTACTCGCATTCCCTCGATTACAGCTCGGTCAGTTCCGGCGATGCCGTTCCAGTTCAGAACGTTTACAATCCGCGCGGCGAGTACGCTTCCTCCGAATTCGACACGCGCAACCGGATCGTGGTCAGCGGCTTCTATCAGTTGCCGTTCAAAGGCAATCGCCTCGTCGCCGGTTGGCAATTCGGCGTGGTGACCATGGCCCAGAACGGCAATCCGATTACGCCGCTGCTGATCATTGGTCCGGCGCCCGGCTCGTCACTCACCGTGCGGCCGGATCAACTCCGGGCCGTTTCCGGCACTGGCCGACCCGCCCAGTTCTATAGCAACACGCTGCTGTGCGAACCGTTCAACGGAACACCCACCGGCGGCGCGCCTGCGATTCCCGATTGCGCCGCGGCGACGAATCCCACATATGCTGTGCCTTGCACATTCAGCGATGTGCCCACCGCGCCGGGCGGCAGCACTTATCCCATCGTTCCCGGAAGTTGCCATCCCGGAAGCGCCGGACGCGATTCTCTCCCTGGCCCGGACTTCGTCAACACCGACTTCTCCATCGTAAAGAACACGAAAATCACGGAGCGGTTCAACCTGCAATTTCGCACCGAGATGTTCGACATTTTCAACCATCCCAACTTCGGCGACCCCGTCAACACCGTAACCAGCGCCGCGTTCGGCAAAATTCTCAACACGCGGTTCCCCGTGGGCGACTTCGGCTCCGCACGGCAGATTCAATTCGCCTTGAAGCTGCTGTTTTAGCCGGAGCATCGAAGCCACAAAGAAGGGCGGGCCCCCCACCCGCCCTTTTCCCACGTAATTTTTTGGTTTCCCAAATTCACTCGGCAGCATCGCGCTCACCAGATCGTCTGCACCGTTCGCGCGCGGCGGATAGCGCCGTCAGCGGTAAATCGCCGGAGAAATCACATCTCCTGTGATGGTGCCTTTGCCTTTCATGAAATTATAGATTTCATCTGTCTCGGCGTTCACCGGCACGAGCTTCGCCACCGGTTTGCCACGCTTGGTAATCACCACCGTTTCCTGCGTGGCCTGCACCTCGTCCATCACCGCCAAACATTTAGCCTTGAAGAATCCTGCCGCCATCGTCTTCATGTTGTACTCCTGCAACAACTATGGTCATTACACCATGGTCATAAGCAGCATATGCCTGAACGCCATCCTTCGTACCCCCCGCGTCCGCAAAGTACATGTCCTGCAGAGATTTCTGACAGGTTTACTCGTGTTCCGCCCTGCTCCCGTCTCCACTTACAGCTCCACGTGCCTCTCTTGTCCTTTTCCGTCTCCGTATTTCTACGAATATCGCCGCGAACCCGGATGTGTTAACGTCAGTCGGGGCACTACTGACGCCCCCAAAGGACGCCACATGTTTGAGCTGGCCCGAGTTCAGAGTTCCGCCCTCCCCGCGCGCCTCCTTTCAACCTCTAATCAATCGCTAGCGAAACAAAATCGAAAGCCACCGCAAGTCATTGAAAACAATCAGCAGCGATCCAAATCAATCGCTGGTTTTTGTCGCGTTTTGGCCCCTCCGCGGCACCTCCTGCCGCCGATTTGCGCGTCACGATTCGCATGTCACCAACCACAAGTCCCGAAATCCCAGCGCGCTAGCGTTGCTATTCTCCCCGTGTTATTTTTTCGACGGCACCTGGCGCTCACGCCCACGGGAGAGTCCAAGGTATGACTGGCTCGAGTTTCTGCAATCGTTCGGCGCAACTCACTGTATTTCTGATGCTTGCAGCCGCAGGAGTCTCGGCTCAGGCGAGCCCACAAGCTGCTGCTCGGTCAACTTCGCAACCCGCGGCGGCATCCGCGCCGCCGCCGGCGCCAGCCGTTCCGACGCGCGCGAACATTCTGCGCGGCGCCTATGGTCCCTACCGCGTCAACAACGATCTGCTTTCCTACCATCTGGATATTCGCGTGGATCCGGAGAAGCAAACGATCAGCGGCAAGAACTCCATTCGCTTCAAAATGCTTCAGGACGGCACGCGCATCCAACTCGACCTGCATCCCGCTCTCGACATAGACAAAATTCTGCTCGGTGCGACTCCGCTCCAATACGTGCGCGATTCTGGCGCCGTGTTCGTGGACTTCCCGGAAACGTTGCACGCCGGGCAGGAATACACGATTGATTTTTATTACTCCGGACATCCGCTGCAGACCGCCCGCTTCGGCGGATTCACGTTCGGCAAAGATCCCGCCGGCCGTCCGTGGATTTACACCGCGTGCGAGGATATCGGCGCAAGCGTCTGGTGGCCGAACAAGGATCAGTGGCGCGACGAAGTCGCGAATATGCAGATCAGCGTCACGATTCCCAACGGCCTCGTGGATGTTTCCAACGGAAAATTCGTGGGCAAGACCGATCTGGGCGACGGCTACACGCGCTGGGACTGGCTGGTGCAATATCCCATCAACAATTACGACGTATCGCTCAACATCGGCAACTACGTGCACTTTTCCGATCGGCTCGGCGACCTGCCGCTGGATTTCTACGTGCTGCCCGAAGATCTGGACAAAGCCAAAAAACAATTCGTGCAGGCCAAAGCTATGATCGAGGCCTATCAACATTATTTCGGCGAGTATCCCTTTCAGAAGGATGGCTACAAGCTGGTCGAAGTGCCCTATTCTGGCATGGAGCATCAAAGCGCGGTCACCTACGGCAATCACTTCACTAACGGATACCTGGGGCGCGACTGGACCGGCGTAGGCGTCAGCCCGAAATTCGATTTCATCATCATTCACGAGAGCGGGCACGAATGGTTCGGCAACAGCGTCTCCGCCGCGGACCGCTCGGACATGTGGATCCACGAAGGCTGGACCACGTATCTGGAAGTTCTCTACGTCGAATACACTTTCGGGCACGAAGACGCGATCAAGTACATCAACGGTTACAGGTCAAAGGTGCAGAATCGCGAGCCCATCATTGCCGAGCGCGGCATCGCCGCCACCCCACCGCAGGATATGTATTTCAAGGGCGCGCTTTTCTTAAATACCCTGCGCAGCGTGGTGAACGAGGACGCGCGCTGGTTCGCTCTAATCCACGATTTTTACCAACATTTTAAATATCAGAACATCATGACCGAAGACGTAGTGGCGTATTTCAATCAGCAGACCGGAATGAATCTCACGCCGCTCTTCGATCAGTACCTGCGCCACACCGCGATTCCCACCCTCGAGCTGAAATTCAACGAAGCGGACGGCACGGTGGACTATCGCTGGCAAGCCGACGAACCGGATTTCGCCATGCCCATTCGCGTGGGAAAGAAAACCGACTGGCAAGTTATTCAGCCCACAACTTACTGGCAAACAATGAAGACCCCGCTGAAGAAAAACGAATTCGATGTGGCCACGGATCTATATTTCGTCAACGTCTCAAAGGAGTAGCTTCACAGATTGGTCGCAAACTGCTCGCGGGCCGAGCGTTTGATTTTGTGAATCGCGCCACCGCGCGATTCATCCTGAGATTCGGCGGTGCCGAATCGAAGGGTAGCGGCCGGTTCAGTTTCATCGAACCGGGCAGCCGTTGCCTTTGGTTTCTCTGCGTTCTCCACGCCTCTGCGGTAATCCTTCGCCGTTACCGTCGCGTCACGCGTCCGACAAAAACCAAAATTAGTGTCCGAGAAACTTTTCCAGCTTGTTTAACTCCGCGTCCGCTTGCTCCATGTATTTCTGCGCATTCTGCACATCGCCACGTTGCAGCGCGCGTCGCGCCAGCCCCAGCTGGTTGCTCGCGTTCTGCTGCGATGCAGCGACGTCCGCGCCAGCCTGCTGCGGCAACGCCGCGATGCGTGCGTTCGCCTTGTTATCGCGCGCTTCAAGCTCGTCGAACTCCTCGTGCTCCAAGGCCGCGATCTGCGCGAGGGAAGCCACGGACTTCCGCACGGACTGCTCCGCCGCGTGACGGTCCGGTTGCGCGGGAGTCGTAGGCTGCGCCACGGGAGCTGGCTGCTGAACCACGCTGGGCTGCGGCGTGCTCGATTGTTGCGTGCTCGGTTGCAGCGCGACTGGCTGCGTCACAGCCTGCTGCGGTGTGTCCTGTTGCGGCGGCGAGGGATTCTTCGCGACCGGTGGCGCAGGCGAGCGCCGTTTCGCGCTCGCATCAATCGCCGGTTTGCTGGGGGCTGAATCTGCCGCGGGGAGAGTCGGCGTTGCAGGCATCACCGGCACAGGCGTCGCATCCGCTGAAGGCGTCGCGGCAGCGGGCGTTGTCGCAACAGGAGCCGGATTGTCCGCAGGCGCAGTCGCGGAGTTATCCGGCGAGCGCGAATCCATCCAGCGCTTCGCGCCGAATCCAGCAGCAGCCAACACCACGATCACGGCTACTGCGCTGAGAGCGATGTACAGCCCGCGACGATTGCCAGCGCTCGCTTGCGCCACCGCCGGTGAAACTGCTGGTGCTGCCGCCGCCATCGAAACCTGCGCTGGCGGGTATTGATTTGCCGAGCCGGACAGCGGAATCGTCGGCGCAAGCGGCACTGACGATGGAGTAGGCGAGAACGGCGGCGCCGAAGCGGGCTGCGCTGTAATGGGTCGAGCGGTAACCGGACGCGCTGTCACCGGACGCGCCGTGATCGGCTGCTGCGCGACGGGCCGCGCGGTCAGCGAACGCGGAGTGCTCGGCCTCACGGGATAAGGTGTCTGCTGCGCCGACATGTCGAGCGTTGACTCCGGAATCTCCGGCGCGAACGGAGTTGGTTCACCGAGAACTGGCGCGACGCTGCGCAACGCGCCGCGCATCGCGTCGGCGGTCTGGAAACGCTGCGCTGGATTCTTGGCCATAGCCATGAGGATCAGCTGGTTCAGCCCGGGCGGAACATCCGGCTTCAAGTCAATCGGCGGCGTCGGCGGCACTTGCAGATGCGCTTGCATCACTTCGAAGTTGTTGTCGCTCACGTAGGGGCGCTGTCCGGTGATCGTCTCGTACAACGAGACGCCCACGGAATAAAGGTCGGAGCGTCCGTCGAGAGGTTCGCAGCGAACTTGCTCGGGAGACATGTAGGCGACGGAGCCGAGCGTCGTGCCGGTCATCGTGAGGCCCATATCGTTGCCGGAGCGCGCGATGCCGAAGTCCATCAACTTAACGATCCCGTAAGGCGCGAGCATGATGTTGGCGGGCTTGATGTCGCGATGCACGATGCGTTGTGAGTGCGCGCAGGAGAGCGCGGCGAGCACTTGGTCGAAGCACGCGAGCGCGTCCGCGTAGCGCATGTCACCTTGTTGCAGGCGGGAGGCGAGCGTGGTGCCTTCGACGTACTCCATGATCATTACCAGTTGATTGCCGATGGTAAGCGCGGTGCGCAGCTCGGCAATGTTGGGATGATGCAGGCTGGCGAGAACTTTTATCTCGCGCAGGAAACGATCCGCGAGTTCCTGCTGTTCGGAAAGATCGGGCAACAGAACTTTCATGGCCTCGACGCGATCGGAGAGCGTGTTGCGGACTTTGTAAACCTTGCCCATTCCTCCGGCACCAAGAGTGCCAAGGATGAGATAGTCGCCTTTACGTGCGCCAGTGACGTCGTCGGTCATTTGGCCTCTGCCGGTCCGAGAGCGATTGGTGGAGAAAGCCCGAAAGCTGCCGACATTCTACGACATTTGCGCCAGAGTGAAAGGGCATGCTGAACAGGATCGTGCCGCAGCGCCGCAGGATCGGCGAAGCTGGCGAACGGCGAAAAGTTATGAATGGCTGCGTGATTTTCCGAGCTTGACAGAGGCGCGCGCCGGGCCTATGTTCTTGCACAACAGCCTATCATTCGCGCCGGAAGTAGCGGGCAAACTATGTCTGCAACGATTGTGCGTGGGGCTGTTAAAAGTGCGCCGGTTGTTGTGGTCTTCTCTCACCGCTCGGCAGGGTGTTCTCGGCGGCTCCGGAAGACTGAGTTCAACCTCATAAGGTTGGTAATGCGGCTGCGGTGAATCGCCGATTTCCTCGGCTATATCATCAAGAGTGCGGCCAATGCCTGCGACGTGGTGCCAAACTTTTCACGGAACGCCCGAACCGGAATCAGCGGGTGAGCCGGAATTCCTCCCCGGGAATGACGGTTTTTCGGGTGCTTTTGCGCAATGCGAGGTGGAGGACCATTTCGGAACGAGGCGACGCGGGGGTCCTGTGCAGCAAACCCATTATTCTCTTAGCAGTATGGAATCCTTCAGGCTCGTGGTGGCACAACTGCTGACAAAGTTACGTGTTGGAGTACGTGCTGTCCAGTTCGGTTGATATCGTGGGGCAACAGATTGGGGAAGCCTAAACGGGGAAGAAGTCAGGGAATTCTCACAGAGAACATGCGTTCTCGGCAGTAGGGTGACATTCAGAATTTCACACTAAGAGGAGAGTTACGATGAAATTAACTCGGCCCAGCTTCAGCATCGTAGCAAAATGGCTCTTGATCCTGAGCCTGGTCACGGTCCCCAGCCTGGCTTGGGGGCAGAAGAACAAGAGTGCCCCAGCGCCCGCGGCACACTCCGCCCCTGCTCCAGCAGCGCATTCAGCGCCTGCCTCACATCCTAGCGGCGGTTCCGGTGGCGCGAGCACCGCCAACCACGGCACAACCACAGCTAACCACGGCACGACGACCACCACTGCCAACCACGGCACAACTACCACGGCGAATAAGGGAACAACAACCACCGCCAACCACGGTACAACGACTACCACAGCCAACAAGGGTACAAATACCACGGCGAACAAGGGAACGACGACCACTGCCAACAAGGGCACTACGACGGCTAACAAGACGACAACGACTACTGCTGGCAAGACAACGACCACAACCGCTACCAAGGGCGCGACGACGACCACTGCGGGAAAGGGCACGACGACGACCGCAGGGAAAGGCACGACGACAACTGCTGGTAAGGGCGCGAGCACAACTGCCGCCAAAGGGACGACTACTGGTAAGACAAACGCAGCGAGCAGCACTCACGCAACTACGAAAACCGTGACCACCAAGAGCGGCAATACCGCGCACGTCAGCTCGAACGGCCACGTTACTTCCATCCATACGTCCAAGGGTGCCACGATTACTCACGGAGCGCACGGAACCTCGAGAGTCTCGTCAACGCGTCCCGGCGGCGGCCGGCTGGTCAACACTGGGCGGCACGGAGGCTATGGCGAGCGTGGGTACCGGGGACGTGACGGGCACCGCTACATGGGACGAACCTACTATCGTGGCGGCCGATACTACGCCTATGGGTACCGCGGTGGCTACTACCATGGCGGCTACTACTACGGCTACGTGTCGCCCTACTACTATGGTCCGGGCTTCTACGGCTGGGCCTACAATCCCTGGGCCGCGCCGGTCGCGTACGGATGGGGCTGGGGGGGAGCGCCGTGGTTCGGATACTACGGTTACTACTTCAATCCCTACCCCGTGTATGCCAGCGCGGCATTGTGGATGACGGACTACGTGATCAGCCAGAACTTGCAAGCTCAGTACGCAGCTCAAGCTGAGGCGAATGCGAACGCAGCGGCGGCGGCTGATTCTGGAACGCAAGACGCCGGGCAGTCAGGCGGAAGCGGAGGCGGAGTCGTACTTACGCCTGAGGTGAAACAGGCGATTGCGGATGAGGTAAAGGCTCAATTGGCCTCCGAGCAGGCCGCCGCAGCGGCACCACAACCCGCGGCAGCGGCAGCACCTGCGGCGGATACGTCGGCTGACGCAAACCCGCCGGAAGAGACACCGGCGGCGCTGGATCCCAATCACCGGACGTTTATCGTCAGCGACGTGCTGAACGAGACGGGGCCGGATGGGCAGGACTGCTCTCTATCCGCCGGAGACGTGGTGACGCGAATTGAAGACACTCCGGACGCGAACAAGAGTGTGAAGGTGCTGGTCAGCGCAAGCCAGAAATCAGATTGCGCTTCGGGATCGCAAGTGTCGGTGGCGGTGGACGATCTGCAGGAAATGCACAACCACTTCCGCGAGCAGTTGGATTCCGGACTCAAGACGCTGGCGGACAACCAAGGGAAGAACGGACTGCCGGCAGCACCCGACACCAAGACTCGTGCCAACCCTGATGGCCAAGTGAAGCCGGATACGTCGGTAAAGGCCGACTTGGATGCGCAGCAAGCGGACGCGGACAAGGCCGAAGCTGACGTGCAAGCGCAGGCCGGGACCACTGGTCAGGGCAACGACTAAAAGAGTGAAGTTGACGGTCACGGTGGGGGAATAGAAACACCGTGAAGCGGCGAACAGGATCGGAGCGTCAGTGGTGGAAGCCGCTGACGCTCGCGATTCAGCTTCTTGAGAAGTAAAAAAAGGCAAACACCGGTTTCACAATTTCCGAAAAAAACACCGCAGGGCATGCTACGCCCAAGGAGAAGTTATCAATGAAGGCCAGACTTCCGATTCGGATGCAAATTGCCGTCCTGGCGGTTGCGGGAATTTTTCCATGGTTCGCGGCGCGAGCGCAGGGTTCGTTGCAGAGCCAACTGGAAGCGAAGTACCAGATCACGAAACCGACGGACGACAAGAGCGACATCGTCACCGCAGGCTCTGTATTGGTGCTGCAGAAAGATAAACTGCTGATGTACCCAACTTCGACGCAGATACCGCCGCAGAACACTTACAGCGGTGGCAGGCTCTCCGAGGGCGCCTATGGTGTGCATCAGAAGCTGCAGGGTTTTGGCAGCATGATCGGACATCCGCCGCCGCAAACCGTGCAGGGACGGCAATTTGTTACCGGAGAAAAATTTTGGGTGACGGCTATCACGCTGCAGGTCGATGGTGTGGTTTTCACCTTGTTCAGCGATCCGTATCAAGACGTTCGCTATTACTCGACGCTCAAGTTTATTTACCCCAAGGGCACGAATCCCAGCTCGGATCAGGTGCTGAGCATGGTCGCGGAAGTTTTGAAAGTTGACGCGGACGATTCAAAGAAGTCGGACGACAGCGGGAACCAGCAGCAAGCTGCGGCGGGCGGCGATGCGGCTCAACAGCCCGCAGCGGCGGATGCTCCAGCAGCTGCACCTGCGGAAGCTGCGGCTCCAGCGGCTCCTCCCGCCCCTCCCGCTACGGTGGAGATCGGCCAGACGCCAGACCAAGTCACAGCGATACTCGGCCAGCCGGACAAGATCCTCAACCTGGGTACCAAGCAGATTTATGTGTATAAAGATCTTAAGGTCACATTTATGAAAGGTAAGGTCACGGACGCGCAGTAAGCCTTACAGAAGCCCTTTTCGCAATAGCTGAATCAGTGGCGACTGATCGCGCGGTTCCCGCCAAGCACGCGCGTTAGTCAGGGTTCTTGCTCTTACAACGGTGAGGCAGCAGTGAGCCGCCTCGGCTGCGTTATGCTGTCGCAGGTCTCCTTCAGTATCGTGCCACATTGTAAATGAATCCCGTGGCAACGTGGCTGCGCATGACGCACGAGAAGTGCGCGCGAATAAGACGCAAAGAGCCGCAGCAGTAACCCGCAAAACGACTTCGCACCCGATCGCTGCCAGCGCGATCCGTGCGCATAGCTCTGTAGAATCCTGTTACTGCGGGGGGCGCGCTTCAATTCGTCACCGCCAGCAGCACCTCAGTGCCGAAACGAAAAGTTATGCGCGGATAAAAAAAGGGCGACCCGAAGCAGACCGTTACGAAACGAGGGCGATAAAAGAGACGAGAGCGATGTTCCAAGTACCGGAGCATCGCTTTTTTGTTTTGGGGAGGCGAATTCACGTCAACGTCGGTGGAAGCGGGATCAGGTGGCCTGCAGGGCTACACGCAGCTTGCGTCCGCCGAGAATGTTCAGCATGCGTTTCAGATTGTAGGCGGCTACGGCCAGGCTGATTTCCGTTTGCGCTCCGCGCAGTCCACGCAGCAGGAAGCGTGGATGTCCGAAGATGCGGTATTTCAAATTGGCGAATGGATGTTCCACGGTGGATCGTCGCAGCCGCATGGCCTCCGGCGTGGCCCGTTGTTGCATGCGCTGTAGCGCCTCTTCGTGCAGGTGACGGGTAACGATCCGTCGCGACGACACGGTGCATCGCGATTTCAGAGGGCAGGCTCCGCAGACTTCGGGTTGTGCTGCATAGAGCACGGCACGATCTTTCCGCATTAGTTGTTTGCGAGCGAGAGTCTGCCCGGCCGGGCACAGGAACGTGTCGCTCTCAGGTTGGTAAGTAAATTCCGTGCGGTCGAACAGCGTGCCATCTCCGCGACTGTTCACGCCACGGTTGGCAGGCACATGCGGCAAGATGCCCTTCGCCTCGCAGGCTTCGGCCTGCTCTCCATTCGAGTAGCCCGCATCGGCAACCACGTTGATCGGCTGCGTAGGCCCGCCCGCCGCTGCCTGCGCGGCTTCCGCCATCGGTTGCAGGCTGCCGTTGTCGCCGGCCTGAACGGTCACTTGCTGCGCCACGATCAACGCGTGTTCGGCATCGACGGCGGCTTGCACGTTGTAGGCAGGAATGAAGCCTTGAGTGGTGCGCATGAAGCCAACTTCCGGCTCCCGGTGCCGGCGCAACTTTTCCAGCGCACTGGCCACTGCACTGGGGTCGATGACCACCTCGTCTTGCTCATCGCTCTGCTCCAACTGTTCCAGGTAGCGTTCCAGCGCCTCACGCTCGCGCACACTTTTCACGCTGCTGACCGCCTGGAACTTCGAGCCATCGATGGCGACCCACTCGCCCTTCACCAAGCCCACCGAGCGCGCCAGCCGCACCAACTCGGCTCCCGCAGCGGTTACGCCTTCGCGATGCATGCGCCGGAACTCGGCAATCGTCTTGTGGTCTGGCGCTAGCCGTCCCAGCAACCACATCAACTCGATGTTCCGTCGGCACTCCGACTCCAGCCGCCGCGAGGAACGGATCTGCTGCAAATAGCCGTACAGATAGAGTTTCAGCAGATCGCGCGGATCATAGCCAGGCCGCCCCGTCTCGGCCGCCTCGGCGCGCTCAAATCCCAAACCCGCCATGTCCAGCCGAGCGACAAATGCATCGATGACCCGGCACACGTGATCGTCCGGAATCAACTCTTCCAAGGTGACTGGAAACAGCGTTCCCTGCGTACGGCCTTCACCCTGCACAAAGCCCATAAAAAAAATGCCCTCGCTTTCACGAGGGCATCTTCTCATTTATTTTCGGGCGGTCAACAGAGTTTCGTAACAGTCTGCGAAGGGCCGCCCTTTTTGCTGTCTGTTTTTGGGTTTTACTTAGAAGATAAACTTACCTGTGATCTGCGCGATCCTCTGGTCGGTCGCAGCTTGCGCAAACGCCCCATACGGCGATGTTGGTGGTGTCTGCGTCAGCACGGCTTGCCCAAAGATGCTCGCGTTCGTGTTCGGATAGGGCGTGCCAAAATTGGCGTGGTTGAGCCAGTTGTACGCACTGAGTCCGAGTTGGAACGTCATCCGTTCCGTGATCGCAAAGTTCTTCCGGATGCTCAAGTCGCCGCCCAGGAAGCCTGGTCCGCGGAACGCATTGCGGCCTACGGGACCGTCGAAGTTCGTGCTGGTAGTGAAATCTGCCGCCGTCCAGCATACCAAGTCCGGGCAGCTTCCTGGGTGCGAGAAGTTTCGCTGTGTGAAGGCCGCCGTCGGTTGCAGCAAGATTATAGCTCCGGTGAGATTGTTTCCGGCCAAACCACCACTTGTTGCGCCGTCAAACATGCTGAACGGGAATCCACTCCGCCAGAACCACGTGCCGGAGACCATCCAGCCGCCGATAGCCGCATTTGCGAGCCGGTTTTCACTCTTGAACGGCAGCTGATACAGGTAGCTGGCCGAGAGTTGGTGCCGCGCGTCGTTATCTCCCGAAGCGTAATTCAGTCTCAAGTTGTAGGGATCGATCTGCCCCGTACCGCTCGCACCGATGCTGGTGATCACGCTGAAGGGTTCGCCGGGAACATTCGAGATTTCATCTAGCGCGTGCGAGAACGTGTAGTTGAAGCGGCCGCTCAATCCGTGCCATTGGTTTTCCTGGATTGAGAAGGTGACGCCGTTGTAGTTCGATACTGCCCCGCTATAGAGATAATTGACGCGGGAGACACGTGGATCTGGAGCCGCAGCCGGAAGGCTGCCAAAGCCGAAGCCGTTCACATCAGGGTTGCTGATCAGTTCGTCGTACCCGTGGTTGCCAACGTAATTCGCCGAGACCACGGTGTGTGCTCCGAAAGTGTGCTGAATTTCGAAGTTCCATTCCACATACTTCGGATTCTGCAGGTTACGGCTGACGTCGTTGAGCGCCGGAACCGAAAGCTGTCCGAGCCCGTTGAGGCAGCCCCCTAACGGAGCTGCAGCCGCGGCATACCCGGCCAGGTTGCCACCGCTCGCATAGTTCGAGGAAAATGCGCCGTTGCACTCCGTCACCAGGTTTACACCGCTGCCTGGAAATGCGGTGCTTCCTGGTGGGAGTGTGTCGAAAGCCACCGAGCCGATCGGCACGTTGAAGAGATTCACCTGCGGGAAGTTTGTGTCATAGTTACTCAGAATGCTGCCGGGATAGAGGTCGGAAAATAGACCTACGCCGGCTCGGATTACCGTATTCTGCCCAACTGGAGTCCAGGCCATGCCAAACCTTGGCTCAAACACGACCTTCTCGATTCCCGGAATAATGTCGTGGCTTCCGGTCGGGAACGAGACGTTGTAGGGAATCGTCGAATCGTGCGACATGTTGATAAACGAAGTAACCGGCAGGCTGGCGCAGTTGCTCTGGCATACGCCACCAGAGTTCCGGTCGAACCTTCCCGTCAACGTCAGCTTTAGCTTGGAATTGACGCGATACTCGTCCTGGAAGTAGAAGCCGACGCTGTAATACGCAACGGGCTGGTGATTGTGTGCGGCAAAATTGTACAAGACGCTGCCGCATACAGGTGAAGTTGACGTCAAGCCGCAAACCGATGGAGCAACCTGGTCGGTGGCAAAGCCGTACAAGCTCGTGAAGACCCCAGGGTAAAGCGTTTGCGACGCCGCGGTATAGTCGCTGATGTCATCACGACGGAAGTTAAAGCCCATCTTGAAGCCGTGATTGCCCCGCGCTACTGACAAGTCATCCACTAATTGGTACTGCTCCACATTGCGTCCACTGGGGTACTCGAAGCCCTGCGCCAACCCACCGGGGTTGCCCGAGCCGGTTCCCAGAGCGGTGAGCGAGCCGTCGGAAAACACCAGGTTCCCTGGGAAGAGCGCGAGAGAAGGCCCCGGGGCCAAAGTTCCGAAAATCGCCGAATACCACAGGTCGGAAAAGATGAAGTTGTTCACCACGGTCGGACTGAACACGTGGGTGTAATTCAACTGCCCTTCGTCCTGAGGCTGAATGCTGAAATCGTTGAATGCAGGGTTAATTGAGTCGGTGTAGGTGGGCTGTGTTCCGCGATCGAACTTAACTCGACCAAAAATCTTGTCGTTCGGACCGAGATTGTAGTCCACGCGACCGCTCAGCAGCCACTCCTTATTACCGCTGGATACGGATTGCGTCCAAGACTGGGTGCACTCGCCCGCATTGGCTCCGCCCGGCTGGAAACTGGCGGGTAGCCCAATAATTGCAGTCGTTGCCCCGGTAGCGGGATTGGTTGTAAACGGAAATCCGATGCAGCTTCCGGGTCCCTGCGGGCTGGTTGGGCTGAACGTTGTAGAGAATCCGCTGGGAGTGGCATTCGCAATTCCCGGCGCGGCGTTGTACAAACTGAACGCGTTGCTGTAGAACGCCTGCGTTGCCGCATCAGTGGGAACATTCCCTTGTACGAAGCTTTCAAATGCTGACGTTGGCGCACTGGGCGTGTGGATCGAACCGAAAATGTAGCGAATTCCCTCGGTGTTCACAAAGAAGTACAATTTATCCTTCAGAATGGGGCCACCCAAAGAAGCCGCCCACTGGTTGTTGTTCTCAAACGGCCGCGTGCCGCCGAAGAATTTGTTGACTGGATCGTTCGCGGTGAGTTCCCGTCCCGTCCAGTTATACACCGCGTTTCCATGGAATGCGTTGGTGCCCGACTTGGTCGAGTAGTCAATCTGGGCTCCAGCCTGGCGGCCGTACTGGCCGGTGTAAGCGTTACTTACCACCGCGACTTCCTGGAGTTCATTGCCGCCGAGCAGCAAGTTGCTCGATCCGGTGTTATTTATGTTCAAGAAGGCATCGTTGTAATCGTTGCCATTGACGGTAAAGAGGTTCGCGGTACCGGGCAAGCCGAAGGCGCTGAAGTTGCCGTAGCCGCCGCCCGTCGCATTGTTCATGGTGATGCCCGGCGCGGTTTGTGCCACGTAGGTGATGTCGCCGCCGGGGTTAGGGATGTTTTGGATTTGATTGGTGTCAAAGTTCGAAGAAATGTTAGCGTCTTCGGTCTGTAGCAGCGCACCCTGTTCGGTGACGGTCACGGTGTCACTGGTCGCGCCGACTTCTAACTTAATATTCGCGAGCGTGATCTGACCGAGGAGCACTTCGGTGGGCTGCGCCAGTTGCTTAAATCCGGCCTGCGACACCGCGAGAGTGTAGCTTCCCGGCTTAAGTAGTGTGAACTGGTAAGTGCCCGTGGTGCTCGAAGTAGCGGCCAGAACAGTTCCTGTGTCGTTGGACTTCAAACTGATCGTGGCGCCTGCGATGACGGCGCCGGACGAATCGGTTACCGTGCCACTGATAGCGCCCGTGACGGTGCTTTGCGCTGCTGCCATCCCTGGGAGCAATAGCATCAGGGCCGCGAGCAAGGCGGCGAGCCCAAAAGGCTGCTTGTATCTCATATCTCGATCTCCTGTTTCCACGCGATTTGAGGTAGCGGGCTTGCCCTGGCTGAAGGTCACGTGACTCTTCGAGGAATGAAAATTCGCCCACTCCCCGTAGATAGGAATGCAACGAAACTGCCATGTTGAATTGTTTTTATGCGGCTGAAAATAAGGAGGTTAAGCTACTATTTTACTTGAAAAAGTAGAGTGCGCATCCGAGTTCTAAAATGTAAACGGAAGCGTATATATGGCGTCTTGCATAGGAGCATTGCGCAAATGTGGTATCGCGACGCGAATCGGCACCCCGTGAAGGCGGACGCTCCGGACGGTGCACCCGCGGCACCAGCAGTCCAGGCTGCTCGGCGCGCTGCGGTGGAGATTCGTTAAAGGCCGGACCACGTAGCCTCCATTGATCGGCTAGCCGAACACGATCCTCAACTTGGGCACCAAGCAGGTTTGTGTATATAAGAACCCTAAGATAACATTCGTGGAAGGTAATGTTACTGACGCGTAAGAGCCACATAATTAATCGATTCCTCTGCTTGCCGTCTCTGTAGCCTTTTGGTACGCTCGCGCGTCATACCTAATAGTGGCGAGCGTCCACAGTTGTTCGCGCAAACGCCTCAGGAGAAATTGAAATGATACGCACAGGAATCTTGGTGATGGCGGCCTTGGTGGTGGCGTTGCCGAGCATTGCGCAGACCGGCGCGCCATCGAGTGCAGCTTTGCCGTCTTTGAATATTCCGAGCAGTGTGGGAATTGTCGCGAAGCTCGACACGGATTTGGACGCGAGCAGGAATAAGCCGGGCGATATGGTGCAGGCCGAAACTACCCGGGACGTCAAACCGGGACATGACGTATTGCTGAAGAAAGGGTCGGTCCTGACCGGCCATATAACCCAAGTGCAGACGTTCAGCAACAGTTCGGCTTCGATGATCGTCATCGTTTTCGATCAAGTGGCGCCGAAAGGTGGATCGCCGGCGACACTTAACGTGAAAATTCAAGCCCTGGCCCCGGCGGCCACCGTTTCTACCGATTCGTTGCAGGATGGGCGAGGCATGGCGGCGACCAACATCAACTCAGCAGTCGCGGGTGAGAACAGGAACCTAGGCAACGGAGGAGAGCTGATGGCCACCAGCGCCGGTGTGTATGGAATACGAGGAATGAGCTTGGCGTCGACGGTGGAAAACCGGAAGCAGTATTCGGTCGTAAAATCCGGGGTGAGCGACGTTAAGTTGAAGAAGGGCACGCAGTTAGTGTTTCAGGCTCCAGAGCAATAGAGAGCGACTAGCTTGCGTTAGTCTGAACTCAACTTACCTCTAAGACCCTCAGATAGCCTGACCTCGTCTGATTACGTCTGTCTTCAGAATTTCCTGGTTATCCCGATCAATTATCGGAAAACCATCAGGTGCCCCGTCGCGGTGCCATTCGACACGCCGGCCGATTCTGTCCGCTAGAACGCAAAACACGAGCCTGCCATCCGAGAAATGGAATATCGTACCAATATTCCAAAACACGTATATCGTCAGTGCCTCCGAGAACGTGTAACCTTCCTATATTATTCTACATAAAGCACTTAATATTAATCCAAGGATGGCAATTCCCTTGCGTTAGGAGGGTGGGGATCATTACGGATTTGGCGTATTTGGTACGTGTCGCGGTAAGGATTTCCGTCCCAACCATTTAAAGTTAGACGAAACGAGGAGAGAAAAATGCGATTCAAGCAGCCGCTTTGCATCGTTGCACTGCTCGCGTTGTTGCTGCCGTTCATGGCCGCCGCGCAAAGCGTGGTGACCGGCGGAATCAGCGGGTCGATCACGGACCAAACTGGCGCAGTCATCGTCGGCGCGAAGATAACGCTGACGGAAGCTTCGAGTGGGGAAGCGCAGACCGTTACGTCGTCCTCCAGCGGCGTTTACGGTTTCTCGCTGTTGAAGCCCGGCCGCTACACCCTGTCAGTGACGCAGCAAGGGTTTAAGACCTCAGCCACTGGCGTCGATGTGGTCTTGGGGCAGATCGTTGCGGTGAACATCAAGTTGGAAACAGGAAGCGTGAGCACGACGGTGGAAGTGACGACTCAAGCCGCGCAGCTGCAGACCGAAGACGCGAACATCACGACGACCTTCGACGCTCGGCAGATGCAGGAAACACCGAACCCCGGCGGCGACGTCACTTACATCGCGAACTCCGCGCCTGGCATCGTGGCGAACAACTCCACGGTCGGCGGCTACGGCAACTTCAGCGCTTTCGGATTGCCAGCCGATGCGAACCTCTTTACCGTAAACGGGAATGACTACAACGATCCCTTCTTGAACCTGAACAACACCGGCGCCAGCAACCTGCTGCTCGGCGGCAACGAGATGCAAGAAGTCGCCATCGTCGCCAACGGATATACCGGCCAGTACGGTCGTCAGGCGGGCGCCCAGGTTGACTATTCAACGAAGTCCGGCGGCAACGCTTATCACGGCGACCTGGTTTATTACTGGACCGGCCGCGAATTGACCGCGAACGACCCGATCAACAAGCTGTTCGGTGGCACGCGTCCTTTTGAGAACAACAACCAGTGGGCCGCAGCTTTCGGTGGTCCGATCAAGAAAGACAAGGCTTTTTTCTACGTAAACACCGAGGGCATCCGTTACATTTTCGGTTCCGTGCACGATGTGACGTTGATGACGCCGGCGTTTCAGAGCTATGTCTCGGGCAACGTTCCTCACGACGCCGCGACGCAAGCTTTCTATACGAACGCGTTCTCGCTCTACAACAACTCGCTGGGCATTTCCAAGGCTGTTCCTAACACCGGGACAAAGTACATCGCCCCTGTCCCCCCTAGCCCAGGTAACCCAGGCAGCCCAGGGGCTCCCAACGCGCCAGCTGGCAGCTGCATAGGTATGGCTTACAATCCCCTAACGAATTTGCTCTCCGATCCAATTTCTGGCGCCGTGCTTCCAGCGGCGCTTCAGCCGACGGCGGCGGATGGCTCCGGAGGCGGCGCTTGCACGGAGAGCTATACGCAATCCGTGTCGAACGGCAACAAGGAATGGTTGCTGAGCGGTCGCGTGGACTACTCCTTCAGCGATCGCGACAAAATCTTTGGTCGCGTAAAGTTCGACCGCGGTTTGCAGCCGACTTACACGGACTCCGTGAATCCAGCATTCAACGACAGCAGCAATCAGCCGCAAGACGAAGGTCAGCTGAACTATACGCACCTGTTCAGCCCGAATGTGGTGAACAACTTCATCGGGTCGGTGCTGTACTACGCGGCGATCTTCGGCAATCCGGATCCGACTGCGGCTCTGGCCTTGTTTCCTGGCAACATCGCCTTCGTTGATGGTTCGTCAATGACTGCGCTCGGCACTGGTTCGGGAAACCCCGGGGGCTTTGCGGCCGGCTTCCAATATCCTCAAGGCCGGCACGTAACGCAATGGCAGATAATCGACGACCTCTCCGTCACGAAAGGAGATCATTCTTTCAAGATGGGAGTGAACTTCCGCCGAGACGACGTCAGCGACTATGCCTCTGAAACCCAGACGCAGTATCCTGGAATCAACACCACGCTCCTTGGCTTCGCCAACGACCAGGTTTTCCTGCCGGCCAATTCAGCCACCGGCTTCCCGGGTGGCGGCAATGTGCTGTACAACTTCACCGCCACCCCGCGCCAACCACTGGCCTTCTACAGCTTTGGCTTGTACTTCCAGGATGAATATCGCGTCAATTCGAAGCTGAAACTCACCATGACCCTCCGGGCGGATCGCAATTCTGGCGGTATTTGCCAGCATAATTGCGCCACGCTGCCGATTTCGCCGTTTAACAACACCCCGCATGGCGCCGATGTCCCGTACAATGCGGCATTCCCGGGTGGTACTTTCCAGACGGGATTGAAGAAGATTCTGCCGGACGTCGAGACTGTAGTATTCGAACCCCGGTTTGGTTTTGCGTGGAGCCCCATCGGTGACAAGACTGTAATCCGCGGCGGCGTTGGCCTGTTCACTGACCTGTATCCCGGTGAAATTCTGGGCAACTACACCACGAACTTCCCAGTGGTGAATCCGTGGAACGTCGGGGCGGGCACCTTGGCGTTTGACCTGCAGCCCGGCTCGTCAACGGCCTTCCCCACTAGCGGCGTCAACGTCGCGCAAGAGTGCAACAGCGTTTTCGCTTCGAACTTCACTAGCGGTGGAAACCTGAATACCTACGCGACTGCGGCTGCGGGAGTCCCCGGCGGCTGCGTTAACCCGAATACGGGCAATCTGATCGTTCCCAACGTGGCTGATACCGCGGGCAGGATTCTGAATCCCAAGTACGTTGAATGGAATTTCGAAATTCAGCGCGCTCTTACTCGCACGACCTCGGTGTCCCTCAATTACGTGGGCAATCACGGTTATGACGAGTTGATGGAGGACCCCTTCCTGAATTCCTTCTGCGACCCGGTTAACTGCATCGGCGCGGCGGGTTTCACCAACTCTGGTCTGCCGACGACTGCGCCCGATCCACGTGTTGGGACCGTGACGCAGCTGACGAACGCCGGCCACTCCAATTACAACGGAATCACTGTGTCGATCATGGAGAACGATTGGCACGGGCTTTCGGGACGCTTCAATTATTCATACTCCCACTCGCTCGATGCGAATTCGAATGGTGGCATCAACCCGTTCAGCGTCATTAACAGCGTTCTCAACCAGGTCAATCCGTTCAACCCCAATGCCGGATACGCTTCCTCGGATAACGACATCCGCCACAACATCAGCGCAAATTACATTTATGCGCTGCCGTTCAAGTCGGAAAATCGTATTACGAATCTCGCGATTGCCGGTTGGCAGATTTCGGGCAACGTCTTCTTCCACACGGGCTTCCCGTTCAGCATTCTCGATGGGGCCACGTTGGGGGGATTCCAAGCCGCCGACAACCTGCAGGGTGCAACAATCATCGGCCAGCCGGCCTCTACATTCACACAGCGGAATTTCTCGAATAGCAACCCCTGTGCGGTTGGCTTGTTGACCGGATTTCAGTGCTTCGGTGCCGGTAACAACGTCCTTAACCCTTCGACCAATTTCACGGGCGCTTTGGGCCGGAACGCGTTCATCGGACCGGGCTTCTTCGGAATGGATTTCAGCCTCCGCAAGACGTTCGATCTGACCGAGCGCTTCAAGTTCCAAATCGGGTTCAACGCCTATAACGTGCTGAACCACCTTAACTATGGCACGGCGTCGGCGAATACCAGCGGCGCGATTGGTCCGTTTGGAAACACCGTCTTCACGGCTACCATGCCGACGTCTCCGTACGGAGCGTTCGCAGCGGCAGCCACGGACCAGAGGATTTGCCAGATCCAGGGCAAGCTAATCTTCTAACCTCCCATCCGGGAGTTGGCAGCAAAAAGGGCGACCCTTCGGGGTCGCCCTTTTTTATTGGTGTGCCGAGCATGATCGACAGCTTGGAGGTGCAAGTCCTCTTCACGACCGGATGGAGGTGAAGTGATAGCGAAGCGCAAGGGCCGAGCCGCGAGGGGAGGTCTGAAAGAAGCGCGGAGCAAAGGCGCGTGCCGATGAACAAGAACTGGATAGGAGGCAGGCAGTGTTCGGGCGAGCTGGCCAATGGCAGCGAAGCCCACATCCATCAAGAGCACTGAATGTAGATCCAGCGGTTGCGTGTCGAAGGCGGTCGAACTTACCTCGGGAGACCTGCCATCGGTCTTGGAATCAAGACTGAGGAGCGAGAGATCGCTTCTGATCCGGTGACAGGAGTCAGCAGAGGGCGTAGTAGTCCCGTCAAGCCGGGACGAAGGCCCGAACGGTCCCCGCAAGGGGATAAAGGGAGCGATGAGTACGCGGCGCGACTCAACCACCGACAAGCGGCAGAAAAGCCAGTACGGTCTGGCCTTCCCGGAGGAGAGTAGGGGTGCAGCCCCGAGGGCCTTCGAGGGAGGGACCGAATCGGAGTTGGCGAAGCGCAAAGCAGAAAGTCCGGCTACCGAGCAGTGGATGGAAGAAGTCTGCGAGCGGGAAAACTGCAAGCAGGCGTTACGACGAGTGAAGGCCAACAAAGGGAGCCCAGGCATCGACGGGATGACCGTCGAGGAATTGCTTGGACACCTGAAAGAGCACTGGCCAGTCATCCGGGAACAACTCCTCAGCGGAACCTACCGACCCCGACCGGTGAAACGGGTGGAAATCCCGAAGCCGGACGGCGGGGTGCGCAAGCTGGGCATTCCGACGGTGCTGGATCGGTTCATCCAGCAAACGATGATGCAGGTGTTGCAGAGGAGTTGGGACGGAACGTTCTCCGAACACAGCTATGGGTTTCGGCCCAAGCGTTCGGCACATCAGGCGGTGGAGAAGGCGCAGCAGTATCAAGCCGCAGGCTACCGTTGGGTGGTGGATCTGGACCTGGAGAAATTTTTCGACCGGGTCAACCACGACCGACTGCTAGCGAAGATCGCCGCAAGGATCAGCGATAAGCGTCTGCTGAAACTGATTCGTGCGTTCTTGCAAGCAGGAGTGATGGAGAACGGACTGGTGAGTCCGGCCGAGGAAGGGACGCCGCAAGGCGGACCTCTCTCGCCCGTGCTGTCGAACATCGTACTCGACGAACTGGATCAGGAGCTGGAGCGGCGCGGGCATCGGTTCACACGATACGCGGACGACTGCAACATTTACGTGCGCAGTCGGCGAGCCGGTGAACGAGTGATGAGCAGCGTGACGCGACTCCTCACGACGAAGCTCAAGCTACGGGTGAACCGGGAGAAGAGTGCGGTGGCACGACCATGGGAACGGAAATTCCTGGGATTCAGCTTCACGAATCATAAACAGCCGAAGAGGCGCTTGGCGCCGAAAGCGGTCGTGCGATTCAAGGAGCGAGTTCGGGAACTTACGCGTCGGACACGGGGGATAAGTCTCGCCCAGATGGTCCATGATTTAGCGGAGTACCTCCGCGGATGGATCGGCTACTTTGGGCGATGCGAAACCCCGGAAGTGCTCGACAAGCTGGAGAAATGGGTCCGCCGCCGACTTCGGTCGATGGTCTGGAAACAGTGGAAACGAGGAACCACGAGATATCGCGAACTCTGCCAACGCGGCATCGCTGCGCAGGACGCCGCGAAAACGGCGGGCAGTTCCGACGGCCCGTGGCACCTTGCGAACACTCCAGCGCTGAAAATCGCTCTATCGAACGCTTACTTTGCATCCCTCGGACTTCCCGAGTTCACGGTTCACGGCTAGCTTAACCCGCCGAACCGCCGGATGCGGACCCGCATGTCCGGTGGTGTGGCAGGGGAGAGTGGGCGACCACTCCCCCTATGCCGATGTACGCCGAGCATGTTCGATCGCTTGGAGGTGCAAGTCCTCTTCACAACCTAATGGAGGTGAAGTGATAGCGAAGCGCAAGGGCGTCATCGTGAGATGGGGTCTGAAGGAAGCGTGGAGCAAACACGCGAGCCGATGAACAAGAAGCGGATAGGAGGCCTACGGTGTCGGGCGAGCGGGCAATTGATCGCGAAGCCCACATCCATCAAAGACACTGGTGGTAAATCCGACGGTTGCGCGTGGAAGGCGATCGAACTTATCTCGCGAGATCTGTTGCCCGTCTCGAACTGGGGACTGAGGGTGGAGAGATTCACTCTGACCGCGCAACAGAAGTCAGCAGCGGGCGTAGTGTGTGCTGAGCAGCGCGTTGTTCAGGAAGGTTGAAGTCCTTCTGGCACTCGGATGAGGAGGGCCATATCCAAAAGCGGGGGTAATGCCTCGCTGGCCGAAGAATGAAGTTAGTTTTTCGGAGGGCAGGGTGTCCATCGTGAGATGGAATCCGAAAGGCATGAGGAGAACTACCGGGCCGTAATCGATGGGGGCTACCCCGAAGATGAACCGGTCGGCCGAAGGTGGGGCAAGGTCGAGTCTGCACTATGGAGACGAAGGCGTTCTCATTCACCCACCGTACCAAGGTGTTTGCGGACGGCACGGTAGGGAAGAACAACACGTGAGCTCAGGAGGACTGACAGAGTCTCCGGAGACACTCGGAGTAAACGGGCCTATAAGCGAAAGCGAAGGGGTGAGTGAAGCTCTGTCAGTAGACGGACGGCTGTGTAGTACCTGAAGCGCGGCGAAAGCCACGTGACCGAGCTATCGGCAATCGAAATGGATTGGGGAAGGCAGCCGGCGAAGACGGTTGGGGAGAGAAAGAAAACCAGATGAGTAAGGGCGGGAAGGTGGAACAGTTCCATGAGTGAAATACCCGTACATTCTCGTCCGAGGAGACTGGTGGACTGGATCAACCCGACGGTGACGAAGAAGGTCCATTCATTGATCGACAAGGTTTACAAGCGGAAGAACTTGGAGATGGCCTGGGAGAGTGTACATGCCAACCGGGGTAGTGGAGGTGTAGATGGACAGACCCTTAGTGGATTCGCAGAGCGACTCGATCAGCAGTTGAATCGCTTGCAAAGCGAACTGCAGGGGGACAGCTATCAGCCTCAACCGGTGCGGCAGGTGCAAATCCTGAAGGCAGGTAAAGCCGGGAGAGTATCGGATGCTTGGCATTCCCACCATTTATGACCGGGTCTGTCAGCAGGCGTTGCTCAACCGGTTGGAACCGATCTTCGAACCGGTATTCGACGAAGCGAACTACGGATATCGGCGAGGGCGATCGACGAAGGACGCCCTGCGCAAGGTGTGGAAGGAAATACAAAGCGGGAGCGAGTGGATCGTAGACGCCGACCTGAAAGACTTTTTCGGGTCGGTGGATCACGAGAAACTTCTAACGCTGGTGGCCCAGCGAGTAGCGGACAGCCGAGTGCTACGCCTAATTCAGGCCATGCTCAAAGCGGGAAGCTACGGTAAAGGGCGACTCTTTCCAAGTGAGCGCGGAACTCCGCAAGGTGGAGTGGTTTCACCTTTGCTCAGTAACATACTTCTGACGCCGTTTGATCGGGAGATGAGACGCAAGGAATATCAGCTGACGAGGTACGCAGACGATTGGGTGATTACCTGCAAGTCTGGGGCAGAGGCGCGAGCGGCAGTGGCCGTCGCCCTGCGAATCCTGAGAGCAACTGGGAGTGGAGCTGCATCCGAAGAAGACGCGGATCGTCCACGTTCAGCATGGCTTCGAGTTCCTCGGCTACAAGATCAAGCGCGGGAAGCGACTTCGACTTCCCGACGGGTAAGATCCGTAGCAACGTGCGTTCGGGTGCGCTGTATGCGTATCCGCGAGAGAAATCGATTCGCCGCTTTCAGGATCAAGTGCGGCAGCGGACCAAGCGTCGCGTGCCCATGCCGACCGATGAGCTGATTGAAACGAGTTCAATCCACTCTTGCGTGGTTGGGGCGAGTACTACAAGCGCGCCCATGTCCGAAAACTCTTCACACCGCTCGACCGATGGATCGTTCGACGCATCTGGTCGCATCGGTTCAAGCGTTGGCGGAATGGCGGCTGGAAACAGCTGCCGCACGGCCACGCTTTACGTCGAGTATGGGCTTGTGAACCTGGTTGGACTAATTCCTTCTCTTGTCTCTCGGCCTGGCTGAGTCTTCGTGAAAGCTGCATACGGGAAAACCGTACGTGCAGTTTGAGCGGCGGACGGAGGCCAGCGCGCGAGCGCGCCTCCTCCGACCCGACACTCACGCCAGTGAGG
The DNA here is from genome assembly GCA_963786205.1 of uncultured Acidobacteriota bacterium. Classification (GTDB taxonomy): domain Bacteria; phylum Acidobacteriota; class Terriglobia; order Acidiferrales; family UBA7541; genus Palsa-295. The sequence goes on along the minus strand of CAWAYG010000002.1, from coordinate 997,837 downwards.
AAGGCCCAAACAGTAAGAGTGAATAGTAGAACGTCGAACTCATGCGTGGCACTGCGCCAGCCAATCAGCTGCGGCTGAGCTTTACAGGTTCAGAAGACGGTGAAGCCGAAACGGAAACCTGCCGAGCGGCGAAGCCCTTGTGGCGAACGACGACTCGAACCTCCGGCCCGTCCGGGCTCAACTTGCTGAACCGCCGGATGCGGACCCGCATGTACGGTGGTGTGGCAGGGGAGAGCGGGTGACCGCTCCCCCTATGCCGATTGACGGGCAACAAGCTTCGCTGCCGCGCTGCGACTTCGCGACATCGTGCGTAGGATGCGATTGCGGGCGATGCCAGAGCCTCGTTGATTGAACGGAAGGGAGACCGCGGTAACCCGCTGCGGCTGCGGCTATTCGAAACTTATGCTACTTCGCCGCCGAATCACCCGCAGCAGGTGGCTTTCCATCTCCAACCTTCTGCGCGACCTGCGTACGGAGTTCCTTGGCCCGCAACCCAGCCGGGCTGTCAGGATCAAGCTTGATATAAGCGTCCAGATCCTGCAAAAGCGCCGAGTAATTCTTCTCGTTTAGATGCACGTTCGAAAGCAGCCGGTAAACAAGGGGGGAAGCCGGAGCCAGCGAGCGGGCCTGCTCGCCGGCTTTCCCTGCGTCGGCGAAATTTTTCTGATTGAGCAAAACCCGGCCCAGTTCGTAGTATCCCAGCCAGAAGTTCGGATTCAATTCGATCCCGTGGCGAATGTCTTTTTCGCCCTCAGCGGAATTTCCCGAATTTACCAGCAGAGCGCCCAGGCCCACCACCGCCTCGCCATATTTGTCCCCGCTAATATCAATCGACTGGCGAAATGCCTTTTCCGCGTCAGCAGACTTGCCCAGAGACACGTACGCCATCCCAGTCTGGTAGTACGCTTCGTAGTAGCCGGGAGCGATCGCAATCGCCTGCTGCAGGTCTTGCAGGCCACTCTGAGGATTTTTGCCTTGGTAGATCTTTTTCTCGCCCGATGCCATCAGGTCGCGAGCCTTCTGCGGCATCGACATCTCGTGGGTAGAGACGCTCGACGCGGAGGTGGGGGCGGGAGACTTGTCTGGGAGAGGCTTCAAGTACACCGACATCCCGCGGTCAGACCCAAAGTTCAGGTCCAGATGGACGTCCTGTGATTGGAAGCCGTTAGCGCTGATCGAGAGGATATAATTGTTGACTACAAGACCCGGGAAAGAAAAATCTCCTTCGTCATTTGCAATCGTTTCCGCCAACTGATTGCCGCCGCTGTCGCACAAGCGAATAACGGCCTGCGAAACTCGTTGATTGTGGGATTCGGAAAAAACAGTTCCGGTCACACTGACCTTGTTGGTGGCACCCGTCATCCCGCGTTGCGCCAAGGCCTGGTGAGGGACGAGCACAAGGCAGCAAACACTGAGAGCAAATGGAGCGAGTCGCGTCATAGGACTCTTCACCCAGCTGATTGAGGCGAATCATACCACTTCGATGCAGGGCCGGCAGATGTTTTTGCAGCATGGCGAAGATGCAGCGGGCGACTCGCGCGGATTGGGGGGATGCGCGAGCTGCGATTTCTCGCTGGTCGTGTTACCGCTGGACGAGGTTTTTCAGGGCGCGGGCGAAGGGCGTGTGCGCAATGCCGTTTTCGGTGATGATGGCGGTGATGTAGCGGTGGGGGGTTACGTCGAAGGCTATGTGGGCGGCGCGGACGTCTGGGGCGGTGCGGATGCCGGCTGCGTGGGTGACTTCCGCGGGGGAGCGCTCTTCGATGGGGATTTGGTCGCCGGTGGGGAGCGAGAGATCGATGGTGGAGATGGGGGCGGCGACGTAGAACGGGATGTTATTTTCTTTGGCCAGGACGGCGATGCCATAGGTGCCGATTTTGTTGGCGGTGTCGCCGTTGGCGGCGATGCGGTCGGCGCCGACTACTACGGCCCCGACTCCGCCGGTGTGGAGGAAATGGCCGACCATGTTGTCGGTAATTAGTGTGAGCGGGATGCCATCCTCGTGGAGTTCCCACGCGGTTAAGCGCGATCCTTGAAGGTACGGGCGCGTTTCGGGGACGAGAACTTCGATCTGATGGCCTGCTTCGATGGCCATGCGGATGACGCCCAGCGCGGTGCCGATTCCTCCCGTGGCTAGCGCGCCAGCGTTGCATTGAGTCATTACGCGGCCGGACTTCGGCATCAGCGCGGCGCCAAATTTTCCGATGCAGCGATCGCCTGCGCGGCGCTCTTCGTGTACCAGCAGCGCTTCCTGCACCATGGCGGCGCGAATTCCGTCCAAGCTGGCTGCGCCATTGCGCGATGCGGCTAGCGCGAGTTCCTCGAAGCGACGCTTCAAGCGGGCGATTGCCCAAAAGAGATCCACGGCTGTGGGGCGGGTATGCGCGAGCGTCTCGCAGATGATGGGAAATTCGGCGCGCAGGTCTTCGAGCGTTTTGGCTTTGGAATGTTGCACGCCCAGTGCGATGCCCATGGCCGCAGCGACTCCGATGGCCGGGGCGCCGCGGATAATCATCGTCTTAATGGCTTTCGCGACGTCGCGGTAATCCGTGTAGGTGTGATGGACGATTTCTGATGGCAGCTTGAGCTGATCGAGAATCACGACGCCTGCGGATGTCCACTGAATGGGTTCGACCGTGTGCAACGCTTTCATCTCCGTTACTGGGGCGCGCTGGGTGCTGCGCACAAATTTCTATTGTAGCTGATTTTGCGGTGTTCTTCGCGGGCTGATTCCGGATCGGCTTTGCGCCTTTATTGCGGAGTCTCTTCGTGCTGCGGAAACAGAGAGGATGTTGCTGAAAAATGCAGTGACTGGTGATTGGTGGCGAGCGGCTAGAATCTCTGCGCACAAGCGCGGCCTACTCGAGTGGCCTTCACTACCGCGCGGCGGGGAAATGGCGGAAGCCTTCGGAAGATACCAGAAAGCTCAGAAACAGGAATGAATTGTAGCTGACGTGGAGCAGGTAGCTGGCGAGAACAGTGCCGGATCTGGCCCGGGCATAGGTGAATACGATGCCGACAAAAATCAGCAAGCCGACCTGTGGCCAACTGTTGCCCAATTGCGCGGAGTGCAACAGGCCGAATATCGTGCCGGTGAAAAGAATGCCGATGGGCACGCCGAAGGTCCGCGCAGCGACGGGATAAATGTATCCGCGAAAAATTGTTTCTTCGAACAGTGGCGCGAGGGTGACGCTCAAAATAAGAAGCAGGAGCGCGCTGCGGCGATCTTGCAGGAACTGTTCGATGGGCATCTTGGTCTTGGTTGTGAAGAATGAGGACGCAGCGGCCACGATCAGCGAAAGCGAAAAACCCGAGAGAATCAGTCCGAGATACGCGGCTCGGTGAGGCACCTGGCCAGCACCCAGATTCCGCCAGCCGAGGGCGTGCCATGCAGGCAAGTTGAAACGCAAGCGCATTTGCGCGAGGAGATAAGCCAGCAGAGCGATGGAGATCAAAGCCGTGGCGATGACGGAAAACAGGCTTTGATCCACGATGGAAGTTTTGATCTGGTTCATGGTGATGCCCACAGCCATGAAAGCAGTGAGCACCAGTAAACTCGACAATAGAAGTCCGGCGAAACCGATTACCACGAGCAAAAGCAAATCCAACCAGCCCCATGGGACACGCAGATCGTCGGGAAGGTGCAGAAGGTCAGGGCCGAGATAGCCGGGCGTGATGGAGGCCTCAACACGGGGAGTGGGAGGTTCCGGAGCGGGCTCTGGGGAGCGCGCGGGGCCTGAGTGCGGGGGATTGTTATCGTCGAAGGTCATTCGAGAGCGATGTTGTTCGTCCTCTTTCAATATACTTCATTCGTCGCTGGCTGAAAAATTGCCGACACTCGCTCTACGGATCGCGCGCCATGGTTGCTGCGTGACTGCGGCGGGCGGGTCTGAGCCCCGCCCCCACGGAAGACCCGCGCGGGGGGATGCGGCGTTGGCCTGGCATGCCATGCCCCTACGACGTTTCAGTTGGGTGTTTTTTGTTTGCGCCGTTTGCGTTGGTGCCATTGCCGTTCAGGGCGCGGGCTAAAATTTGTCCGGTGTAGGATTTTTTCACGCGGGCGACTTGTTCGGGCGAGCCTTGCGCGACGATGCGGCCACCTTCTTCGCCGCCTTCGGGGCCGAGATCGATGATCCAGTCGGCTTGTTTGATGACGTCGAGATTGTGTTCGATGATCAGGACGGTGTTGCCGAGCGTGACGAGGCGATTGAGGACGTCGAGAAGTTTTTTGACGTCGTCAAAATGCAGGCCGGTGGTGGGCTCGTCGAGAATGTAAAGCGTGCGGCCGGTCTGGCGCTTGGAGAGTTCGCGCGCGAGTTTGGTGCGTTGGGCTTCGCCGCCGGAGATTGTGGTGGCGGATTGTCCGAGTTGCACGTAGCCGAGTCCAACGTCCACAAGAGTTTGGAGTTTGACCTGAATGGCCGGGATATTTTCCAGAACTTTGAGAGCTTCTTCGATGGGGAGATCGAGAAGATCGGAAATGGAAAGGCCTTTGTAACGCACGGCAAGAGTTTCGGCGTTGTAGCGTTTGCCGCGGCAGACTTCGCAGGTGACGTAGACGTCGGGCAGGAAATTCATTTCGATGCGGCGCTGGCCGTCGCCCTGGCAGGCTTCGCAGCGGCCGCCTTTTACATTGAAGCTGAAACGGCCGGGACGATATCCACGCTCGCGAGATTCCGGAAGCATGGCGTAAAGCTCGCGGATGGGCGCGAAAACGCCGGTATAGGTGGCTGGATTAGAGCGCGGCGTGCGGCCGATGGGCGCCTGGTCAATTTGCACGACTTTATCAATGTGCTCGATGCCGGTGATGGCGCGGTGCGCGCCGGGTTTTTCCATGGAACGATAAAGTTTCGCGGCGAGGGCGCGGTAGAGAATGTCGTTGATGAGCGTGGATTTTCCGGAGCCGGATACACCCGTGACGACGGTCATGAGGCCAAGGGGCAGTGTGACGTCAATATTTTTCAGGTTGTGGCCGTGAGCGCCCAGAATCGCGATCGATTTTCCGTTGGGGCTGCGGCGGGTTTCGGGGACGGCGATTTTCACTTTGCCCGAGAGGTATTGGCCGGTGAGAGACGCGGGATTGGCGGCGATTTCGGCGGGCGCGCCTGCGGCGACTAGGTATCCGCCCGCTTTTCCGGCGCCGGGGCCGAGATCCACGACGAAATTGGCGCGGCGGATGGTTTCTTCGTCGTGCTCGACGACGAGAACGGTGTTGCCAAGATCGCGCAAGGTTTCAAGCGTATTAAGCAAGCGGCCATTGTCGCGAGCGTGCAGGCCGATAGAAGGCTCATCGAGCACGTAAAGCACGCCGCGAAGGCGGGAGCCGATTTGAGTGGCGAGGCGGATGCGTTGGGCTTCGCCGCCGGAGAGTGTGGCGGCGGAACGGTCGAGGGTAAGGTAGCCGAGGCCGACGTTGAGGAGAAATTCGAGGCGCTCGGCGATTTCAGTGAGCGGACGTCCGGCGATTTTGTGTTGGCGCAGAGTGAGCTTGGCGCGGATTTTATCTACCGCGGCGCGGGCGGCGGTGAGCGGCTGCTCGGTGAAATCGGCAATGGAGAGGCCGGCGATTTTCACGGCGAGGCTTTCGGGACGCAGACGACGCTCGTTGCACGCGGTGCAGGGAGCGGGCGACATGTATTGCGTCAGCCATTCGCGGTAGTTGTCGGATTTCGATTCTTCGAGATTGGATTCCAGATGGGCCAGGAGGCCCGGGAAATTGAATTCCTTGGCGTTTTTGCCGTCGGCCGGATTGCCGTGGAGAATCAGGTTCTGCGTTTTGCGCGAAAGTTGTTCGAAGGGAGTGTCGAGATCGAATTTGTAGGCCGCGGCGGCCAGGCGCATGGTGCGCTGCAGGTATGTCGAGCCCGAACCTGGGCCGAGGCCCCCTTCGAATAGAGGTTTGGTCCAATCCACAATTACTTTGGAAGGATCGAAATCGTATTTCGAGCCTAGGCCGTGACATTCGGAGCACGCGCCGTAGGGCGAATTGAAACTGAAGGAGCGCGGCTCGAGTTGAGGAACGGAAATGCCGCAATCGGGGCAAGCGAGTTTCTCGGAGTAGACGTGCTCTTCGCCGCCTACGACGACGATGGTGACGAGACCTCCAGTGAGCTTCAGGGCGGTTGCGATGGATTGCTCGAGGCGTTGCGCGATGCCGTTTTTCAGCAGCAGCCGATCCACTACGATTTCGATCGTGTGATTTTTGCGGCGGTCGAGCGGGATCGGCTCGTCGAGATTGACGAGGTCGCCATCCACGCGCGCACGGACGTAGCCTTCCTTGGCGTATTTCTCGAGTTCCTTTTTGTATTCGCCTTTGCGGCCGCGAACTACTGGGGCGAGAACCATGATGCGGTCGTCGGGTTTCAATGCGAGCACCGACTGCACAATTTGTTCGGTGGACTGCCGCGTGATGGGCTTGCCGCAGTTGGGGCAGTGCGGTGAGCCGATGGCGCTGTAAACCACGCGCAGGTAATCGTAGATTTCGGTGATGGTGCCGACGGTGGAGCGCGGCGAGCGTGTGGTTGTTTTTTGTTCGATGGCGATGGAAGGCGAAAGGCCTTCGACGGAATCCACGTCAGGGCGTTCCATCTGATCGAGAAATTGACGCGCGTAGGCGGAGAGAGATTCGACGTAGCGGCGCTGACCTTCGGCGTAGAGAGTGTCAAAAGCGAGCGAGGATTTGCCGGAACCGGAAAGCCCTGTAATGACCGTGAGCGTGTTGCGGGGAATTTCCAGATGAATATTCTTCAGGTTGTGCTGCCGGGCGCCCCGGATTACGATTTTTTTCAGGCCCATGTTGGGATGAAATGCTCCCTACAGGATGCAACGTCACACACTGGGTAAAATGCGCCCAGTGTAATCTACTAACATAGCAAGGTGGCAAAGGTGCGGTCAAGGAGCAGCGCGCGTACGAAAATAAATCGAACTCATTTTAGATGACGGGGTCTAGGGGGGAAATTTTGCCCTGGAGCTTGGATTTTTTACTTGGGGGCGAAAGTCGGAAAGGCTGTGTTTTCAATGGGATGAGTTTGGTTCCCGGCGTGCGATGCGTATATACGTCAGAGGGAAGGAAAGCCGAGGATCCCTTTAGGGGATTGAGGGCTGGGCCGGCTTCCTTCCCTCGGCCTCTCCCGTCATATTCATATTCTTCATCCGGGCCTAAAACGGCGGGGGCGTCTTCATTCTGCTGGTGTTGCTTGCCTGCCGCGCTTTGGCTTACCTGCGTAATCCATTCGATATAAAAATGCGTGGGAAGAAAAATTCCATTCCCGTTTACAATCTAGGGACGGCTGGGGCGTGGTCCAATTGGTAGGACACCTCACTGTTAATGAGGACGGTGTTGGTTCGAGTCCAACCGCCCCAGCCAATCCTTCCCCTTGAATAAAAAGTAGTTGCCTCGCTCGACGCTTCCGTGTCCCCGGCGTGTACCTCACATGTAGGCGATTTGAATGTAGGAAATCGATTCCTCGCTCTCTCCCGTACATTGACTTGTCCGGTAAGGGCTGCGGGCATGTGGATAATTTCCAAGCGCGCCGTCACCCGAAGCCCTGTCAAAATCCTTAGTTTGCGGACCCGTACACCCAATGCGCCTGCAGACTCGTGTATACTCCGCCTCAGTTTTTCCGAAGTGGATCGCTAGCTAGGCCGCTCGGTTGGTGAGGCCGGAAGAACGAATGGCGACACAACACAACGACACCCATTTTTCAGGGAATCGAATCCCGCCGCTGCGGCTGGCATTCGTGCTGAACGTGCTGTTCGGATGCTTTGCTCTTCTCCCGACGGTGAATGCTAATGTGCGACTCGAGTGGTCTGTCCTAGGTGCTGCCGGGACATTGCTCCTCTTCCTATTCTTCCTGCGCCAGCAGGTTGTTAGAGCCGGACGCTGCTTGAAATATGAATTCCTCCCTAGGCCCGTACACTATGTGCAACTCACGATGCATACGTGCATTTATGCCTATTGGGGATGGTACTGGCGCGAGGTGTACTACCAGCTCCCACTGATCATCTCTCAAATCGTTTTCGTATACGTCCTCGACATGTTGGTCTGTTGGTCGCGGCGTGATAAGTGGGTGCTGGGATTCGGCCCGTTTCCCATCGTCCTGAGCGCGAACTTGTTTTTGTGGTTCAAGCCGGATTGGTACTTCCTGCAGTTCCTGATGTTAGCTACGGGCGTGTTCTGCAAGGAGTTCATCACCTGGACGCGGGACGGACGCCGCACGCACATTTTCAATCCCTCAGCGGTTGCGCTCTTCATTTTTTCCGTGGGGCTAATCGTCACCCACAACACGAATATCTCATGGGGCGAGGAAATCGCGGTAAGCTTCAACCGCCCGCCACATATTTATCTCGAAATCTTTTTGCTGGGACTCGTTGTGCAGTGGCTATTTTCGGTGACGCTGGTCACGCTTTCGGGAGTGGCCACACTTTATGTGATGAACGTTTTGTTCACCCACTCCACCGGTCTCTACTATTTTATCGATACCAATATTCCAGCAGCGGTATTTCTTGGCATGCATCTTCTCGTCACCGACCCCGCCACTTCGCCGCGGAAGAATTTTGGCAAGATCGTGTTCGGCTCGATGTATGGCGTGGGAGTATTCGGTCTCTATTCGTTCTTGGGCTGGCTCGGAGTGCCGACTTTCTATGATAAGTTGCTCTGCGTTCCGCCGCTCAATTTAACCGTCCGGGCGCTCGACAGGGCCAGCGTGGCGCTGGCCGCGCGCTTCCGGATTCCGACTTGGGATCCGAAACGCGCGAACCTTGCCCACATGGGAGTATGGATTTGCCTTTTCGGTGTCATGCTTACGACCGGTTTTCTAGGGGGTCACATTCCCGGTTCTGACCCTGAGTTCTGGCGCAAGGCATGCGTGCAAGGTCGCGGCACCGCGTGCCAGACTTGGACCCGCGGGATGAAAATTTCGTGCTCCCACGGTTCGGGACCTGCATGCATGGCATTGGGTATCGAGCTAGATAACGGTCGAATGATCCCGCGCGACGAGGCAGAGGCGGGCAAGAATTTTGCGCACGCCTGCGAGCTTCGATTGTCAAATGGCTGTGCCAGTCTCCTCCGGATCTTAGGGGAAAACAAAGGAACCTCCTTCCAGAGCGCCTGCGAAAGGGGCGACGGCGAGAGTTGCTTCCTCCTAGGATCGCTGTATTACGCCGGCGAAGGTGTCCCCAAGGACTCCGCCCGCGCCTTTGCGTTGCTCCAGCAGGCTTGCTCCTCGGGTTGGTGGCGCGGGTGCAGCGGCTTGGCGGAGTGTTACCGCACCGGAACAGGCACGGCAGTTGATAATGCCCTGGCGATCGAGAATTTCGACAAGGGTTGCGAACGCGGTGTCGCGTCAAGCTGTTTCTCTGCGTCTTCAATGTACCGCGGTCTCAATGATTTAGCCAAAGCGGAGAAGACGTCGAGACAGGGTTGCCAAATCAGCATAGGCTTTGCGGAATCGAGCGCAGCCTACTTCGGGGCAGGTTTGCCAGCGAAGGTTACTGTTCCGGCATTCTGTTCTTCGGCTCCGAAGTAGGCGAAACGGCTCATTCTGGGGTGGTGCACGACTACTTCCGAACAAATTGGGACGAGCACTGCGACGAAAATCCCAAGCCTTAGTTGGGCGTCGGATAGAATCATCTCTCCATGCCTCCTGGATTCCAGCTCGCTTCTTCAGAATGACCGCCTGTTAGCTAATCCGTCCAAGGAAACCCGATTGCCACAAGTAGTCGCTCGTGGCAGCCGCGTAACTCCTGATTAGCGTTACCGGACAAGTGGTTTTGCCCCGATTTCACTTCGCCCGTAAATGCGTTAATCATGTACTATCCGGGTTTCTCTTCCGACTTCTTATTTCCGAATTGGCTCGGTCGCTTGCACGCGAACGAATCCAGCCGTTGTGAAGGCGAGGCCATGACGGATTGTGTTCTCAGCAATTTGCGCGTCAGCAGTCTAGTAGTGCACTCTATAGTACCTCTTTCGTATAACCTGTACGTCGGTACATCTATTCAGATGAGAGCGCTCCTCCTTACACTTTATACGTTCGACCGACCAGCTCTGAAAATCACACTTTAATTTCGATAGGTGCATGACCATTAAGTTTTCTCCTAAAATCGCCGTCTCAGCTCTCGCTGTCGTCTGTTCATCGGCGACTCTGCTTGCCCAAACTCCGACTCTGAGTTGCCGACCGCTCACCGCCGCCAACAATTCCCTGTATCCAGATGCGCAATCGGTGGGAAATCTAGCCTGCAAGAACGTAGCGAATTCAGCTGTAGCCCAGAGACAACCTGTCCTGACCTCCACTGTTGTCCCCGTCTCCGATCCACAACCGGCTCCTCCGACGGCCACCGCGCTATCCGGCGCTGCGGTTGCCACGCAGCCCGAGAGCATTCCTTCTGATTCTGGAACGTCTGTTGCGCGGACTGGGAGCGTCACAGGCATCGTGCTCGACACAAGCGGGGCTTCGGTTCCCGGGGCAGAAGTGAGTGTAATGCATGAGGACGGAACGGAATTGCACACGACGATCTCTGGAGCGAACGGCGATTTTAACTTTACGAAAATACCCTCCGGTTCCTATCTGGTGATCGTCAACGCGAAGGATTTTGCGATCTTTACATCGGAGGACTTCGTCGTTGCGGACCAGCAGGTCTATGAGGTTCCTGACGTTTCACTATCCGTTGCGACCGCAAACATGGAGGTCACGGTCCATCCCACTGAATTCATCGCCGCGGAGCAAATAAGAGCCGCAGAGAAGCAGCGGCTGCTGGGCGTCATCCCGAACTTCTATACAAGCTACGTTATTGACGCAGCTCCGCTCACTGCGAAACAGAAATTTCGGTTTGCTGTACGGGGCACATTCGATCCGGTTTCCATGCTTGGCGTCGGCTTCGGTGCCGGCATCGAGCAGGCGACAGACGCCTATGCTGGGTACGGACAGGGCGCCGCGGGATACGCCAAACGTTTTGCTGCGAAGTTTGCCGACGGACGCAGCAGTGACTTCCTGACCCACGCGGTCTTCCCCTCTCTCCTGCACCAGGATCCGCGCTACTACTACCAGGGCTCCGGCTCTGCTAAATCTCGCCTCGCGCACGCCGTGAGCTCCGCATTCTTGGCACGCAGCGATACTGGGCTTACCGTCCCGAACTATTCCTATTTGCTTGGCGACCTGGGCTCAGCAGCACTTTCCAATCTGTACTATCCCAAGGCGAACCGAGGACCGAGCCTCGTCTTTACGATTGCCGCGGTGGGTCTCGCCGGACGACTCGGCGGAAATATACTCCGTGAATTCTCGAAGCGCGTAACAACGAATGTGCCGGGCAACGAAAAACCGTGAACTTCGTGTTTTGACCAGGAGAACTGAATTGCGGTGTGCGGCTCAGATCGTCGCGCCCGCTGCCGCAAGGCTGCTCTAACGCCCGGACGTCGATGTCCAGCTATTCGAGTAGTTCTGTGGTTTCCACCTTCGTGACCACCTTGAGTGTGGGGGCCCATTGGGGGCCTCGCGAAATCACTTTCTGGAGGCGACGGCCAACTCCTGGTTAGCCCTTCCCGTGTAAGCCGGGATAGCGACGACCGGGAGTTAAACTGCGGGAGTCCGGGCTGGTCGGCTTCTGCTTTCTCATCGGCGGCGTCCCTTTCTCTTCCGGCACTGCGGAACGTGCAAAGTCTCGCGCCGTCGATCTCACCTTTTTGGAGGGCTTTCGGTTCATGCGGCGCCGTCTAGCGGCAGCACTTTTTCTCCTCGTGGATTGCTCCTGATCGTGCCGGTCTTCGTCAGACATGTCCCAATTGGGCAGGATGACGACACGAGGCGGAAGCCCTTTTCGCTTTCGTCGTTGTTCTGAGTCCCGGACTTCGAGATAGATATCGTCAGGATCCTCTAGCTTCTTGCTGAATGCGCGCTGAAATTTGTAGGCCCACTTGGCGTCGTTTTCGACGATGACTTCAAAGTTGTCGAAGAATTCCCGGTTAGCGTAAACACGCGCAATTTCAACGTCGGAGCGGGCGTGCTGGATGAGATCGGTTTGGAAAAACGGAACGTGCTTGAGTCCGTCTAAGCCCGCAATGACCCGCTCAAACGATTGGTTAAGTTCAACGATCTGTTGAAAGAGTCTTAGTTTCATTGGATTCCCGTGTTTGCCGCCCACGGGTCACGAGGTCGTCGGGCACATTTGGGCGAAGCACTGCATTGAGGGAGCGGATAGGGAATGCGTAAGCCGACGGAACGGAAGCGGGGTTGCGTCGGAAACAAGGAATGAGGGCCGAGTTGCGCCCAAAATAGGAAATGGATAACGTCTCTTACAGCCATCGTTGCACCTCTGCGTGCGACTTTGGTTAGGGACGCGCTGGTGTTAGCGCACCAGCGCGTCCCGTTAATTTACGTACTCACTTTCTTTGGCTTCTTTCGACCGCCTTTGCCCCAGTAATGCTCAGCTTTGTACTTCTTCGCTGCATCCAGATCATCCTCAGACCAAAGACGGACCTTCATACCCGCAAGAGATTGCAGCGCAGGAGTAGGGATTTTTCCTTCGTGCATCCAGCGATAGAGCGTCTCATTGCCAATACCGAGAATCTTCACGACCTTGGCAGTGGAGTAAGTTTTCATGTATAGAATCGAATACCCTATTCGATTTGTCAAGCAAAAAAACAAACCCGGACAGGCCCAGTTGCGCAGGTCCGGGTCAGCCGGAAGAGTAACTCATTTCCGATGAAAACGAATCGAGCAATCGGGATCTTTAAGGCCAAAGTCATCGCTTGGCGATCCAATTTTTATGTCGTTTCAAAAGCTGAAGGTCGATATCCGGCGGTCCCTACAGGACATGCCGCTTGGAGCACTCTGGGATTTTGTCGCCAAGCAGGAAGCCGCGCGCTCGTTCCGTTGACACAACGGGAGACTGCAGGGGGTTAAGCGGAGTCGTGCGTACTCGAAAACCGACACGAGTCGCGGCCGCTGCTATGGCAAATGAGTTTGCCTAAGCGTTCTACGCACGGCTCTGAAAACTTGCTCAAATGGCGGCAGAGCCGTCATTTGATGTGACAATCTCGCCTCCCAAAGCGCCGCTAGCCGCGCTTCCTTTCGCGCAATCGCAGCTTGCAGTCCTTCGCACTCCCTGCGACGGAATTCCAGTTTCCGGCAAATCGCGGGAACCAGGGGGTCAATATCCATTCCTTCATTCGTCGTTAGATGCCAAAGGTCATATAGATCGCGCGGTTCATTTCTCGCGGGGTCGGCGAGAGCGACAGTCTTCTCGGTCGCAATTTCTTCGAGTGAATACACAAGAAGAGACTGGTTTTCGGGAAGATCGCTGAACTCTTCGTAGCCCCGAAGGATGGGGTGCTCCGCCACTGGGAATACCAGGAGTTCGTTTATGGTGATGTCCACTTTGACGTCACTGCCCCTGGGTAACGGTCCGGTGTATCTCTGATAGAAGGTATGGCTGTTGGCGTGCGCCCGAGGATCCTCGCGGTCGAAGGCGAAGGCGATACCGGACTGTTCTTGAACAGCAGCATACACGCGTTCAAGGCGCGCGCGAATTTCCTGGAAAGGTAGCGGCTCTCGCAACGTAAAGTCGAGATCTTCGGAAAAGCGATAATCGCCAAAGTAGCAGCGCTTTAACGCCGTTCCTCCCTTGAAAGTCAGGACCGGCTTCAAGTCGGATTCAGCGAGGCCGCACAAAAACCAGGCGAGGCAATAATCCCGTTCGAGTACATCTTCCCGAATGCGCATGCCGCCGCCCGCGGCGAGGCGGTTGGAAAGGAGTGAAATGTTTCTTTGCGGGATCACCTAGCTGCTCCTGGCCGCTTGTATTTCTTCGGGCGAAACATTGATCTGCAGTCGCCACTTAGCGAGGTGGGGTCCTTCGCGCGGAAGGAGAGGATCGAGCGGAACGTAGGTCGCCGTCAAGGATTTCCGAAAAGCTAGCAGTTGCTGTTCGGGGGCCATGCCGAACAATTCGAGCAAATAGCCTACACGGCGTTTGACGGAACCGATGTTGAGGCGAGTCGTATAGTCGAGCAGTTTCTGGACGTTCATGTCGGCGCGACGCATCCAGAGGCCTTTCGCGACGTCAGTCACGCCGCCGGAGTATTCTGGCTGGCGCAGTCCGTCGATGACAGTTCGTTCCAGGTCGCTGATTTCGATCGATTCCTGTTTTGTGACCCAGTGATTCATCGTGCCAAAGAAATGCGCGCGTTTCAGCAGAACAAAGCGGAATTTGGTTCCATTCAGCGTCTGGTTCGGTATGCGTTTGGTACTGGAAACGAAGACAGTAAATTGCGGTTGAGTCACCATGCGATGGAGTTCCATGGCGGATGCATGAGAGAGATAGTAGGGAGCGGAGCCAGCCAGATAGCGCGAGACCAAATAGGGATTTCCGGAATACTCGACCGAGGTACCGAGCTCAGGGGGAACGATGGCGAAGAGACCGCGTTTCAGCCGGGACACGAGCCCCCGCTTGGCGGCCTTATGAAGAAGGCTGCTCGCGAGCGGCGGTTTCAAGCCCGTGATTCGAGAAGCGTCAGCGCTCGTAAATGTCGTTTGGCCACAATCGTACAGAGCCATCAAGAGCTTGGCCATCTGGCTCCGGGACGTTCTCAGATTCGAGTTATACTGTATGCTCAATGGATAGCCTATAAGGCAAACGCTTATGCATGAAGTATAAGAAGTGTTATACTGTATGTCAAGAAAATTGCCCAATAGGCAATCTTTAGAGCATAGGATATAAGCATTCGCGCCGAGCGGCAACATCAGCAATTAATGAAGCTACTCGGACAAAGTGGACGGGCTTTCCGGTGCTCGGGGTCAAATCGAAATCCGCTCAACTAGGTTAGAGGTTAAAAACACGACAGGCCCGAGCTGCGCTCCAGTCGCCGCTAGGTAATCGCGGACTTGCGCACGATAGATTTCGATCTGGCCAGGCGTGGGATCGACATCGCTCTTCCAGTCGATGACCGCTTCGACGCGTCCCTCGTCGTCGGAAGCGACGGCGTCGGCGATGCCAGCGGTGAGGGACATTTTTTGACCGGCCTGGAGGCCAGCGTAAATCCGGAATTCGGGCTGAAGGCGTGGACGAAGTGCGGCAACGTCCGGAAGCTGGAGCGCACGATGGACAGTGGATGCCATCTCACTGCTTGAGAATCCCCTGATGGCATCTTCCGTATCCATAAGCCCCAGTTGTGCGAGGAGTTCGGCGGCTCGTGCTTGGAGAGCGGCCACATTCTCATCCGTCTCCCTCGTGAGCACTTCCTCGAGTAGCTTATGCAAAATTGCCCCACGCTCGCGCCCACCCTGGATCGCTTTTATTTCGTCGTCCGCCCTTGGCAAGCGCTCCAGAGGGGCCTCTGGCCCCACGAATATCTCCTCGGTGATTTCTGCGGGATTCTCTGGCCCTTCGTGGCGGCTGGGTCGGTGCCATACGATACGACGCTCCGACGCTGCGATTATCACCGCTTCGCGTTCCCAGGTTGCGAGATCCTGGACATTGACAGCGCTTTCGGCAGAACGGGCCAGCGACCCGTTAAAGTTCGTCAGATCAATGAGAGGAAGCGCATTGATGTCGAGTGTGACCAGGCTAAACCAGTCGTTGGGAATTCGTTCAGTCTGCCGGGGCAAGACCAGGAGATCACGCGCACGGGTAAGCGCAACGTACCAAAGCCGCACGCGCTCGCGGCGCTGGGCTTCCTTCTCTGTCTGAGCAACGGTGTCATAATCAAGGCTCGGAAAATCAAAAACCCTGAAGTGCACGGTATCGTCAAGACGCCTGTACAGAAAATGAGTGTCTGACCAGAGCGAGGTCGTTAAATTGATCGGGATGACGATCGGCCATTCTAGCCCCTTCGCCGAGTGGATCGTGATAAGGGACACTGCATTCGCTTCAGCATCTGGGCGTCCCTCGGTCTGAGCATCCTGATCTGCCCAACGCTCCCATAATGCGCGGGCAAAATCAGCGATACCACGCGCCGCGTATGCCCGTGCCATTTCCAGTACCAGTTCGACGTTCGCCAGCGCCCGCTCGGCTCCACGGGGATGGCGCGCACTGAGAATTGGTCGAACTTGAAGTTCCTCCACCGCTTCGGCAAGAAGCTGGTAAGGGGTTGTGCGGCGGGCCTTGCGGGCTAGATTTTGCAAGACCAGCATCGTTTTCTTTAGAATCGGATTATTGATGCGTGTTGGATCTGTCCAAAGGTGGAGCCGTTGTTCGGTTCCAGCCGCGTTTTGCAGCGCGGCGATTTCATCGGCTATCTCTTCCTCCGTAAGTCCAACCAGCGGCCCACGCAATAACGCACCGAGCGCGAACGTGTCGCGACGATCGGCAATCGTTCTCGCTACAGCGATCAGATCATGGACCTCCTGCCGGCGGAAGAAGCCTTTGCCCGCTTGAGTAGCGATAGGAATCTCGCTCGCTTCGAGGGCGCGTTCATAAATCCAGAGGCTGGTACCGGTCGGAGCGAGCAGCGCGATGTCGCCTGCACGCGCGGGACGGAATCTGTGCAAGTCGTTGTCCCAAACCGGGTAGGCACCGATGAGACGCCGCAGGATAGCCGCGACAATTCCTGCTTCCCGATGACGCACTAAATCGACTACCAAATCGCCCCTAGCGTCCCGTTGTTGGCCATCGAGCACAATCTCAAAGGCGGCGACGCTCGGCTCGGCGCCGCGACCGCGCACGGGAGTCAGCGCCGTAAACCCCGGCTGACCCTGAGATACATCAAGCATGCTGCGGAAATTGGAGTTGATGAAATCCAGGATAGGGGCCTGCGAGCGGAAGTTGGCTGTGATTTCGAGGATAGCGCTGGGATCGCGGGCTGCGAGAACCTGCTTGGCGGCGATGTAGGTGTCCACGTCGGCACCACGAAAGCGGTAGATTGCTTGTTTCGGATCGCCGACGAGAAAGAGGGCTCCGGGGCGGATTGCGCGTTCCAGCCAAGACAACGCCGCATCTCCATCGCCCGCAAGCCGCCACATGATCTCGGCCTGCAATGGGTCGGTATCCTGGAACTCATCGATCAAGACGCGCGGAAAGCGGCGTGCGAGAGCCTGACGCACAGGCTCGTTGCACTTGAGAAGATCGCGCGCGTGATGGAGCAGATCGTCGAAATCAAGGAGAGCGGCTTTGCGCTTGTAATCACGATAGAGATTTTTAAGGGCATCGAACTCGACGACGAAGCGCTGAAACGCCAACGCGCCCAGATCGGCGCAGAAATCTTGGTAGGCAGCACCGCAGGCCTGATAAAAGGTCTCGCCCGCGGCGCTCAGTTGGTCTCCGTAGGCAGCGCCACGGCCTGCGCTCTTAGCCGCTTCTTTCCACTTTCCCTTGCGGCCCCATATCTTGAACGCGGTTTCGTCCCTCTTGCACGCTATCGGAGGTGAGTGAAAGAGGAGTTCGGCGATGTGGCGTCCGGTAAGCCGTCCGGCGGCCGCTTCTCGCGCCAAAGTCGCGACCCGCGCGAGGTCTTCAATGAGGTCGCCGGTAGTCGGTTCCGCGACACCGCAGCCGTTGTACCAGGCAGCCCATTCAGTGAGCACGTCAGCTAGCCGCGTAAACGCCGATGCATCGACGGTTGCGGGAGGCGCATGTGCCGTGCGGTGAAGTTTGAGAAATTGAGCGGTCTTGCTGATCAGTTCAAGGGTTTCATCCGGCACCTTCATAAGTAGCTCGGTGAAAAAATCGTCCTCACCGCCCGCGTTGGCTATGGGCGGAATGCGCCCCAATCCTTCGGCACCTCGGTCGCGCCCGAAGCGAGCCGAGAGCCAAGCCTCCATCAGATCCTGATAGACGATCTGAGCGGCAGCCGGATCGATAATCGCTGCTCCCGGATCGATACCCGTCTCCACGGGATAGGGCTTAACCAATTGCTGGCAGAAACCGTGAATTGTCGTGCAGGTGATCTCGTCAAGTGCGCGCGCGCCGCTTTCAAGATTCTCACGCTGCGCGGCTGTGAGTCCCTGCGGTAGAGCTTCGCGTAACTCAACCGGAACCTCACCTCCAAGGAGCAATTGTACGAATCGCTCGATCCGCTCAAGCAGTTCCGACGCCGCGGCTTCCGTAAAGGTTATCGCAACGATTTCTTTGGGATGAACGCCCGCGCCGACAAGCAGCGAAACGCGGCCAGCCATGAGAGCGGTCTTGCCGCTCCCTGCACCCGCCTCCACGAGGAACGTGCGATCGTGGTCGGTGAGCGCAGCGAGGCGCGCCGGAGCGTCGGGAAGACGAGCTGGTGCGGAGGTGTCAGCCATCTCAGGGTTCTCCCCAAAGTGGTGCAAGCGCATTGAGTTCTTGCGCGACGAGAGGCATTATCGTGGCGAGATATATTTCCTTCGCACTGCCCGGTAACGCGAACGCCAAATCATACCAAGGCTCATCGGCAGCAGGGCCAGGGAGCGCTTTGCCGCTAGCAAATGAGACAGCAGCGGCCGCGAGATAACCCGTGAGTTTTTCAAGTGTGGCTTCTGGGTTTTCCAACTGTAGAGCTCGACCATCCTTGCGAGCGTAAAGCAGCTGTGCCTCGACCTGCGGTCGCTCGGCGAGGAGCACCGTGACCGCGTAGGCGTAGAGACAGCGCTGGAGTTCCGCGCCTCCCTTGAGCTGCGGAGGTCTACCTCTGAGTCTCCCTGACTTATAGTCAGTGACGCGTGCGCGGGTTCGATCACCAGCTAGATCAAGGCGATCGATCGAACCGCCAATACGAATTCCAGTGCCCGGAATATTGACAGGCGCTCTGGGGTCCCAGGGGAGCGCGTTGCGGGCATCGTCGCTAAGGGAATCAGCTCTGCGGTCGCCGCCAAAAGGAATCTCTGCCCAACTCAGTTGATTCGTGAGCGGGTCTTCGCGGTATGAAAGAGCGGTCCGGGCCAACTGCACCGCCTCGTCGCGCTTGCGTTGCCACACAACTGGTGGCGGCACAGGCCGTGTCTCCTGCCAGCGGGCAGATACTCTGATGCTGGCCGCTTCTGTCGCGCGAGCCACTTCCGTGGTCGAAGCCCTGGCGAAGCCGCCCGGTCCAGCAAGCTCGAGTTGGGACACCACATCTTCGAGGATCTCGTGTAATAGATTGCCGAATGCTAGCGCATCCAGGGTGAGCGGTTCATCGGTCTCTTCGGGCTCCGACCAACCGAACCCATACGTCCATAGATACCCCAGCGGATCGCGCAGCAACTTCACCAGAGACGAGGCCGACTGGCGTCGATCAAGCGCGCGAAGCAGAAGCGGATGATTCGCTCGGATCAATCCGTCGTGGCCTGTGATTGCCGCACGATGCCAGTCGATCCAGGTGAGCTGCGCTCCGCGGGCGAGCGGTAGCGCTGCGAACTCCGTCGGTCGTGCCAGAAGACGATCAGTCGCACTCGCGGCGTGCTCTGGTTCGCGGCTTTGGGCTAGATAGGCCTCGGGAAAAGTGCGCGGGTATAGCGGCGAGACGCCGTTGAGACGCCCCTCGCTGTCGCGGCGTGCCCGCGAGCAGACAAGTTCGTGGGTCGTCATATCCCAAATCGTGCGGAAGTCTCGTCGATCGGCCTGATGCACCGGCAGTGGATCCAGGCGTGCAGCGGTTATGACGTGATCCGGCAATAGCGGGTCTTCGCCGGCTCGCCGCGGCCAAGATCGAGATGTCAGTCCAACGAGCCACGTCAAGGGTCGTGGGACAGCGGCAACTGCCGACGCCGGTGCCCAAAGTATTGCTGCCTCCGGTTCCAGATGGTCATCAACTCGGAGGCCAGTAAGTATCACGTCGAGGGCGGCTGGAGGACCTTCAGCGAGCGCTTGCCGCCAGATCGCGAGCGCCTGGGATGAAAGTAGGAGTTCACCAATCGCTGCCGCCGAGTCGAGTCCCCTGCTAACAGTCTCGACGATTTCGCGGAGGAGGGGTCGATGGTCGATACCGTCCGAGAAACTCTCGGGCGCCAGTGCCGCGATTGTGCGCAGCCAGCGCGGAGCGTCAAGCAACGGCGCCTCCTCCGGAAGCAAACGCCACCAGCCACTTGGGAGAGCCGCGAAGCGTGGATTTTGCGAGCGTAGCAGCGCTACGAGACGGGTGAGACGAGTGCGCGAGAAGCCGCGCAACAATACCTCGGCAAGTGCGGCGGCAAGCTGACCTTCGGCGGTTGTAAGCGCCCCACGCCCATGGACAAAATGAATCGGCAGATTAGCAGCCGTTGCCAACGCGAGCATGTGGTCGTCCCAGGCCTCGGGCGAGGCGGTCGTGATCGCAATTTGCTGAGCCGATGCGCCCTGGACAAGATGCCGACGTGCCCAACGCAGAGCTTCCAATATCTCGTGTCGAGGGCTCGCGCAGGAGAACGCGCTGACGACCGGATGTTGTGGCGTGCTCCTTTCCACGTCGATTCCGGTCGATGAAAGCCAGTCCGGCACGCGTCTTGCCTCGGCAATCCAGACGACCTGGGTGCTTTGGACCATCAGGGACAACAGGGGACGCCATATCGGCGACATCTCGGTACGTCCATGAATTTCGATTCGGCCAAAAATCGCGACCGCATGGCGGGCGTGCTTCGACGCCTCTGTGACGAGATCGCGGGGCCGAAGTTGGTTCTTAGGCAGACGAGCAAGCACCTCCCTCTCCAGGATAGCGAGGGAAGAAAGCCGCGCTTTTGCGGTGGGGTCGATGACGGATTCAGACTCCTCTCCGAGGTTCACACCTGCCGTCCACGCCTTGCTCAAGGACGCCACGGCGGCGCGCTGGAAACCGGGGAGCGTTTTGATCGCGTCAAGCTCACCCATCGGCACTGCAAGCGCAGCCGCGACTGCCGCATTGAAGTTATCCGGATCGACCGGCCGTAGAAATCCTCCCGCTAAACGCGCGGCCAGCTGTTCGATCGTGAAAATCTGAAGCCCCTGTTCCGCATCTAGTGCAGCTCGGGTTCGGTAGGTTCGCAAAGCATGGCGATTATGGACAACAATGGTCTTGCGCATGAAGGTCCTGCCGTGAACCGACAACTGAAGATTAAGGATTCATTCTTTCCATTAACTGTTGTAAAAGGAACTAACTCAAAAGCCAGTTCTCTCAATCTAAAATGTTTTGGGGGCCTTGACAGTTTATAGCGTTTTTCCGGTCTCGGCGCCAGTACGGAAGAATCTCGACAGGCTCGGTAGTCCGATCGAGAGTTAGAATCTACAGAGGACAAATATATGGTCACAGTGCATGACAGGCTTTACGTTGGCGACCTAGGGACCTGCCGACGAGGCTCAGCTTCTCTGGCAGTTGTGCATGCGTGCAAATCTCCCTGCCACCAGCGATCCGTTGGATACACGGGAAGCCTCTCGCCCTTGCATCCCAACTATCTTGTTCTCCGGGAGCCGTACGACCTGTACCTGAACATCATCGATCCGCCCGTGCCTCTCTTCAAAATCGAAACCTTCGTGCAGTTCCTGCTATTTGCCGGTGAACACCACGACCGTAGCGCCTCAATACTAATTCACTGCAATCAGGGTGAATCCCGAGCACCGACGCTGGCGCTCCTTTTTCTTGCAAAGCATCTTAGAGTGATACCCGATGGTTCATTTTCAGATGCTAAAGAAGTGTTCGCATCTCTTTGTGCAGGGTACCAACCCGGTGCTGGCATTCAGCAGTTTCTCACGACGAACTGGGCCATGGTTTGGGAGAGCTAGTCACGCAGTTATTTTTCAGGATGAATGGCTAGCCATTGTTAAGTTTTTCACGACGTCCTGATCCTTTGTGCGGCTTCGGCTGATCGACCAACTACTCATTAGCTAATTGAGGCACTTGGCGCGGCGTCAACGGCGATGCAAATGTCGAATTCTCACATAACCTATCTTTATTCTGCGCTAAAGATTCTTTGCGGCGTTGCCGGTGCGACTTTGGAGTATATCGCTTGGCTGCTGTATGAAGATGAGCAGGGTCGAATCCAGAATAAGCTAGAACGGTGGTGGGTCCGGTTATCAGATCAACAAAGCATTGCACTGTCGCTGCACGCGGCTTTTTTGCGCCAAATAGCAAGACTCTGCACCGGGGCTCTAGATCGTCTCTTTGGCAACAGGCTTTTCTCCGCACGCGCTTTTTCGGTGACGACCTGCTATTCCCTTGCTGGCGCATCCTCGATAGCGGCGTACGTCGCTTGGGGGTTTGGCGATCAGCCCTCCACGATGATCATGGCGTTTATATGCTTGGGCTTCATTTTGCTCGGAACTGCGCCAGCTCTAGCCCGTGAGCCACGTTTGGTCAGGTTTTGGGTTGTCGCCCAGATTCTGGTAGTCGCTCTCATCACGTTAGAGGCGATCGTCGATTCCTGGGAGGACCATGACGTATTACTGCTAGTCGGCATTGTAACGAGTTTCGCACTTTGCATTTTTTTCCTAGCACTGAGTCGACGTCTGCTGCTGTGGTGTACCTCCATTGAGCGACCGCTAGGGATCGCTAAGGTGATTGGCGGCAACTTGCTATTAGCTGCGACCTTGCTTGTGCCCTCGCTTCTCTTCTCAGAATCATCGACCGCCGGCGACTTTAGTCCAACAATATTCTTTCAGGGAGTAGCTGTAGTCGGCGTCGTCTTCTCCCTCCTGTTCGTGGTCCTAGGAGCGTCAATGCTCGCACATCGGTTGATATGGCCCACTGTGAATCGGCCTCTTTATGCAATCGCTCAGGCGGGCGTGGTTCGACGACGTAAACTCTTCGGTATCGTGGGGCTGGCGCTCCTAACCTACGCCGGATGGAAAAGCCCAGATTGGGTTAGGCAGCTTTTCTGACGCTCGGCCCTTATGCAGTTCTGCCACAAATAATTCTAGCGTGAGCATCGGCGCGGCCATCTTCGCTCAAGTCACAAGAGTAAGTACCCTGTCGCCTCTGAACGAGGACGTCTCTTGCCGCGTGCCTCATAACAAAAACTCTGCCTAAGCTGATCCGCAGGAAAGATATCGACAAAGGTTTCAACTTCTTTCGGAAATGAACGTCGGAGATCGTATAAATCGCGTCACCGGCCAGAAACGGGCTCTGGGAAGCCGCTTCCTAGACGTCCCATGGGGCTAGGTGCCCGTGTACGCGGCGTGTACCTCGCTTGGCCAAATTTACCGGGTTAGTCACTTTTGCCTGTTCGAAGAATCAATAACTTGTGGAAGTTCAATGTCGCTGTTAGTTCGAGTCCAACCGCCCCAGCCAGATTTTTCCCGCCGATTCACTTGCCGCGATAATTTCAATCCTTGATTACGGGGAAGCCGGCTTCGGTCCAGCCGCGCCAGCCGCCGTCCATGGAAATTACATTTGTGTAGCCCATTTTTTGCAGGTTGTCTGCTGCCAGCGCGGACCGGAAGCCGCCGCCGCAGTAGAGAACGATGGTGGCGGATTTGTCGGGGATGGTTTTTTCGATGTCGCGCTCGATGATGCCTTTGCCGAGGTGAACGGCGTTGGGAATGTGGCCGCGGGCCCATTCGCTTTCTTCGCGGGTGTCTACCAGGATCATTTTTTCGCCGGCGTCGAGTTTCTTTTTTGTGGTTTGGACGTCTTCTTCTTTGATGCGTTTTTTGGCGTCGGCTACCAGGCGGAGGAAACCTTCCGGGTGGTTGGGATGGCTCATTGTTTCACCTCTTCCTTAGTTTAAATTCCAAAGCAAAAACATAACACGATGCTTGTCGCATCGTCACTTCATGTCGCGCCAGTTGGGGCCTACTTTGGTGTCGGCTACTAGCGGGACGCTTAACTTGTGGATGCCTTCCATTACTTCTTTGGCCAGCCTGGTGAGGCTGGGAATTTCCTTTTCGGGGCCTTCGAAGAGTAGCTCGTCGTGGACCTGCAGGATCATTTGCGACTGGAAGCCTTCTGCGGGAAGTCGGCGGTCGAGTTCGATCATGGCTAACTTGATGAGATCGGCGGCGGCGCCTTGCATGGGCGTGTTCATGGCGGTGCGCTCGGCGAAATTGCGCATGTTGGGTTGCGGCGAATTGATTTCGGGGATCTGGCGGATACGGCCGAAGAGAGTCTTGGTGACGCCGGTTTGGCGCGTTTCGGCGATCTGGCGGTCGAGGAAATCTTTGACGCCGCGATAGCGTTCGAAATATTTGGCGATGAATTGCGCGGCTTCTTTTTGGTCAATGCCGAGCTGCTGGGCCAGGCCGAACGCCGAAAGACCGTAAATTACACCGAAATTGATGACTTTGGCGACGCGGCGATGCTCGCGCGTTTGCGCGAAGGGCGCGACATCGAAAACTTCCTGCGCGGTGCGCGAGTGGATGTCTTCCCCGCGACGAAATGCTTCGACGAGGACTGGGTCGCCGGAGAGATGGGCTAGGATGCGCAGCTCGATCTGCGAATAATCCGCGGAAAGAAGCTGGCATCCGGGGGCGGCGACGAAGGCGGCGCGAATTTCGCGGCCAAGTTCCGTGCGGATGGGAATATTTTGCAAATTCGGATTCGACGAGCTTAGGCGGCCGGTCGCGGTGCCGGTTTGGGAGAAGCGTGTGTGCAGGCGCCCGGAGACGGGATGGATGAGGCGCGGCAGCACGTCTGAATAAGTGGACTTGAGTTTCGCTAGCTCGCGGTATTCGATGATTTTTTTGGGCAGCTCATGGACGGCTGCGAGTTCTTCGAGAATATCGGCGGCAGTGGAGCGCGCTTTGGCACGGCTGCGGCGCGGAGGCTGCAGTTTCAGCTTGTCGAATAGGATCTCTGCGAGTTGCTGCGGCGAATTGATGTTGAATTCGACTCCAGCGTGACCGTAGATCGATTTCTCCAGTTTGCCGATTTCCTCGAGCGTGACCTTGGAGATACGGTCGAGCTCGATGGGGTCCACGCGCACGCCGGCGGATTCCATGCGGGCGAGAACGGCGGCGAGCGGCAAGTCAATTTTTTCGTAGAGTTCCAGCAGGCCTTGCTCTTCGACCTGAGCCCGGAGGACCGGCGCGACGCGGAGAAGAAAATCGGCGCGTTCGCCGGGGGCGCCGGAGAGCGTGCGATTCAGATGGCGCAGAACAACTTCGGCAAATTCGTGATTGGCCGTCGTGGGGCGCAACAGGTAGGAATAGAGCATGGTGGCGTGGCGAATGCCGGCGACAGTGTTCGCTGGAACCGAAGGCGCTGATTTTTTGGCGTATTTAGCTGCGCCTTCATGAAGGTCCGCGCGGGCCGTGAGCAATTGGAATAATTTCGGATCGTGGACGACCTCCGGGCGTTTCGCATCGGCTAGCCAGTCCTGTATGACGGCGAGGGTTTTGTCTTCGACGCCATTCGCGGCGATGCGAGCTTGGCCTGGTTTGGTGGAAACTTCGACGGAGAGGACGCGCGTGCCGAAGCCTTCTTCGTCCGGGTCCTGCGCGTCGAGGGCTAACCATGTAGATGTCTCATGCTTGGGCGGAATAGCGTCGAGATATTTTTTAAACGCCGAGGGTTGCTCGATGGGCGCGTAGTCGGTCTGCTGGGCGTCGGAGAGTGGCGCGAGTTCGCGCAGGAGCGAGGTGAATCCCAGCTCAGAGTAAAGTTCGCGGAGCGCGGCGGTATCTGGCTCGCTGACTTTCATCGCGTCCAGATCGAGCGCTACGGGCGCGTCGGTGGGAATGGTGGCGAGTTTTTTGCTGAGGATGACAAACTCACCGCATTTTTCCAGGGCTTCGCGGTAGCTGGAGCGTTTTACCTCACTCGCGCGTTGCAAGGTTTCTTCAGCGCTGCCGAATTGTTGAATTAGCTGCCGGGCACCTACCTCGCCGATACCGGGCTTGCGGCGTTCGCCGGGAGCGACTTTTTCGTTCGGGTCGCGCGCGCCGGGAATATTGTCAATGGAATCGCCCATCAGGGCCATGACATCCGCAACTTTGGAGGGCGGCACGCCCATGAGTTCTTCGACTTTCTTTTCGTCAATGAGCAGGTCCGCTTTGGCGGGATTCAGGACCAGGACATTTTCGGTGACGAGTTGCAGCATATCCTTGTC
Source organism: uncultured Acidobacteriota bacterium (assembly GCA_963786205.1). Classification (GTDB taxonomy): domain Bacteria; phylum Acidobacteriota; class Terriglobia; order Acidiferrales; family UBA7541; genus Palsa-295. The sequence goes on along the minus strand of CAWAYG010000002.1, from coordinate 971,966 downwards.
ACTGGTGACGATAAAGACGTCGAGATTTTTTTTGGTGGCGAGGCGTGCGAGGGTGCCGATTACGTCGTCAGCCTCGTAGCCGGGATATTCCAGGATGGGCAGGCGCATGGCTTCGCAGTAGCGGCGCACGAAGGGAATCTGGATGGAAAGATCGTCGGGCATGGGAGGGCGCTGGGCTTTGTAGGCGGCGAAAAGTTTGTCGCGAAAAGTGGGCGCGCTGACATCGAAGGCCACGGCTACGTAATCGGGGAGACGGTCTTTATTTGAAAGCAGGCGGCGCATCATGGTGGCGAAGAGGTAGGGGACTTTGGTGGGGATGCCGGAGGAAGTTTGCAGGCGGTCCATGGGAGCGAAATAGGCGCGGAAGATGTAGCCCATCGCGTCAACCAAGAAGAGGCGTTTGCGGTTTGTGAGAGGCATGCTGGCTTTCCGGCGCCCGGGCGCGGGAAGAAAAGTATAGCAGACGCCGAGAGGAGGTGTAGTGAAGGGCGGCCGGCCACAGCTCGCGTAGCTCCAGGTTTATTGGTGATTCGCGGAGCGTTCGCATATATTGGAAGGACGTCGAATGGAGAGTGTTTTTTCGAGGAGCTTTCATGATCCGCGCACTCGGGATGTGCGTACTCTTGGTTTGCGCGACTGTTTCTATGGCTTCGCCATTGCAGGATGACCAGAGCCGTTACGTGGTGAAAACGGGGAGCAAGATTGAATTTCACGCCAGTTCGACGTTTGCGAAGGTGGTGGGAGTGTTTCATTCGTGGGATGCGAATATGAAGATGCCCGCGGACAAGTTTGCAGATGCTTCTTTGGTGCTGGATATCGAGGCGGCGAGCGTATCCACCGGGAGCGGGTTGCGGGACAAAGAAGTGAAGGGGAAGAACTTCTTCGCGGTTCAGGAGCATCCGCGGATTCGATTCACATCCAAGGCTATTACCGCGGACAGCGGCCTCTCGAAATTTCACATGGACGGAGAACTGACGATTCGGGGGATCACCCAGTCGGTTCCGGTTTCCATTACGCTGCTGCGACAGGATGATGGGCATGAATGGATTGACGGAAGCTTTTCGTTTAACCGCCGGGATTTTGGAATGACGCATAACTTACCGTTCGACAAAATCGCCAATACCGTGCTGGTGCAATTTCACCTGGACACGGTGAACGGCATCGCGCCGGTGGCGCAGAACTGAGGCGTTGGCACGTGGGCCGCAGGGCGACCGGGTAACGTCCCAAAACACTCCGCGATACTAGATGCACGGCGAGCGCGTGGCATGGATCGGCCGCGTGAACCGATGCGTTCCAGAAAAAAAGCGTTTCCTACCGGATAACTTGCTTGACTCCCTATCCCTCTGAGGCTTATAGCTATAGCAGCAATTTTGAGGGGTGGATCGGTGGGGCCCGGGGAGTCGTCCGCAGGATTTATCGCGCTGATTTGCATTTTTGATGGGACAAGCCTGCCTCGCACGCCGTATAAGCCTGCACAGGAGAAAACCATGAAGATTTCGAGCCGCTGGGGTGTAGTCGTAGCGATCGTGTGCGCGATTTTATTGATGATGCTGGCGGCAGCGCCGGGATGGGCGCAGACGTTTCGCGGAACGATTCTAGGGACCGTGACGGACAGCAGCGGCGCGGCGCTAGTGGGTGCGACGGTGACGATCCACAACGTGGACACCGGAATTGACCGGATCACGCAGACGAACACGGATGGCAGTTACCTGGTGCCGGAGCTGCAGATCGGGGCGTACACCGTCTCGGTTTCTATGAGCGGGTTCCAGAAGGCGGTGACCACGGGCGTGGTGGTGGACGTGGCGTCCGAGAAGCGGATTGACGCGGTGCTGAAGCCGGGCCAGGTGAACCAGCAGATCGTGGTTGCGGGAGAGGATTTGCCGCAGGTGGATTCGACCAACGATACGCTGGGTGGAACGCTCACACAGGACACCGTCAAAGATTTGCCCGTGAATGGCCGGGACTATACGAAATTGATTTATTTGACGCCTGGCGTCGCGGGCTCGCCTGACCAGATTTCCGATTCTCCGGGGTCGTATGGGACGTTTTCAATGAACGGGGCGCGTGGACGAGCGAATAATTTCCTGTTGGATGGCACGGACATGAATGACGGCTACCGGAACGATCCCGCGATCAATGAAGCGGGAGTGTTCGGCACGCCGGCGACGATTTTGCCGATTGACGCCGTGAGTGAATTGAAAGTGCTGTCCAATTACCAGGCTGAATACGGGCGGAACGCGGGCGCAGTGATCAACATCGTGACCAAGAGCGGACAGAACCAGTTCCACGGAGATTTCTTCGACTACTTCCGGAACAATGCGCTGGACGCTCGCAATTACTTTAATCCGGTGGGAACGACGCAGGCGCCCTTTCACAACAATCAATTCGGCGCGTCACTGGGCGGTCCAATTATAAGGGACAAAACATTTTTCTATGTGGACTATGAGGGGCAGCAGGAGAGGGTGGGCACGGTAAGCGTGGCTTGCGTGCCGGATCCGGCTTCGCTGGTATCTTCCAATTCCGTCATTACGTCCCTGTTGGCACACTACCCGAACGGCGATCCGTGGCCGCTGCCAAACCTCCCAGGGAACACGAATTGCGCGAGCCCGGCGCTAGCAGCATCGGTGGTTGCTCCCTCATACAATAAATTGACCAGCCTGATCGCAAAAGTGGATCACAACATCAACCAGAACAATATTTTGACCGGGCGTTATTATTTCGGAGACAGCGTGCAGAGCTTTCCGCTGGCGCTGACGGGCGGCGGCGTACTGCCGGGATTCAACACGTACACGCCAACACGGGTGCAGCTGGTTTCAATTTCGTATGTGAGCGTGCTTTCACCGACCAAGGTCAATGAAGCACGGCTTGGCTGGAACCGTTTCGCGGAGGGCTTCTTCCCGCAGGACCAGAGTTTCGAGCCGAGCAGCGTGGGGCTTTGCGCGGCGACCACCACCGCGGGTTGCAGCGGCGCAACCAGCTCCAATCAGGGCTTGCCCGTGATTGTTGTGAGCCCTTTTTCGCAGCTTGGCGCGAACCATTCGGATCCCCGGCATCGCGTGGATTCCAACTGGCAGGCGCTGGATAATTTTTCATGGAAGATTGGAAAGCACGACGTGAAATTTGGTTATGAATACCGGCGGACGACGATTCAGCAGTTCTTTGGTTTGAACTACCGGGGAAAGCTAAGCTTCAATAGTTTAGACGACTTTTTGACGGGGACTATCGATGGTGGCGGACAGTCTCTAGGCAACTCGATTCGACATACCTACCAGAACAATGATGGGTTGTATGTTCAGGATACCTACCAGCTGAACTCACGATTGACGCTCGATTTCGGACTGCGCTGGGATTATTACGGCGTGGTCGGTGAAAAAAATGACTTATTTACGAACGTAACCTCGTTCGATCCAGTGGGACAGACTGTTACGCTGACGCAGCTGGGACAACCGGGGTTGAGCCGTGTCTATAATCCCGACTACAAGAATTTCGGACCCCGTGTAAGCCTCGCCTGGGATCCGTTTGGCAAAGGCCACACCGTAATTCGCGCCGGCTGGGGCCTCTTTTATGACGCGGTTTCTCAAGACGTGTTTCTCGGCGAGCTGCCTTACAACTGCAGCTTCTGTCCCGGGGTTGCGTACAATCCGGCCGGGCCAGCGCCGATTTTCTCGGTCGGTCCGGTTGGAACGATCACCCAGAACGTGCCCGTATTCACGCCACCTTCCAGCACGCCGAGTGGAAGCATTTTCGCAATCGACCGCAACCTTCCGACGCCGTACATGGCGAATTACAACCTCAACGTGCAGCAGCAGATTTCGAATAAGGTCGTGCTGCAGGTGGGCTACGTCGGCGATCAGGGGCATCGGCTGTTCCACTATCTCGACCTGAACCAGCCGAATCAGGCGACAATCAATGCGTTTGATATCGCGTATGCTCAGGCGAATACGAGCGTTTTTGGCGCGCCGTGTTTTCCCGATGGAGGACCTGGATGCATCAATTCCGGCCTGAATAATGCGGGCGTCACGCGCGTCTACGCGAACAATCCATACGGAGCCTTCTTCATCAACCAGCTCCAAACGACCGCCAAATCAAACTACAATTCGCTGCAGACCAGCTTCCGGGTGAACGACTGGCACGGCATCACGTCGATCGTGAACTATGTATGGTCGCATTCATTGGATAACGCGAGCGATAGCTTTGATTTTGTTCCCAACGCGGCGCAGCCTAATGACAGCACCAGGCCCAACCTCGAATACGGCGATTCGAACTTCGACATTCGCAACCGCTTTACGTGGATTTTTGCGTATGACCTGCCGCACATGGGTGGTAACTGGCAAAAATTGAAAAATGGCTGGGGCTTGAACAGTGCGACCACGCTGCAGAACGGGCAGCCCTTCAACTTGAACTACAATTTTGAGGGGGACTTCAGCGGCAGCGGCGAGAGTTTTGACCGGCCGGATGTAGTCGGACCGATTCAATATCACTTCAACAACCCGTCTCAGTTCTTGAATCTTGGTGCGTTCGAGACTCCCTGCACTTCCCTCACCGGACCTGCTCTCACTGCCTACGAGGCGGCTGTAGCAACTCCGACTTTTACGGCGGCTGTCAACGGTCCGGACCAGAATTGCGTGCCGGGTACGCGACATTTCGGGAATCTAGGCCGCAACTCACTTAAGGGGCCGACCTTTAAGCAGTGGGATTTCGCAGTTTACAAAAACACGCAGATTACTGAGCGGCTGGGCATGCAGCTGCGGGCGGAATTCTTCAACATATTGAACCATCCAAACTTTTCAAACCCACTGCTGCCGAATTTTATCGCGGATGCCGCTGCTGGGGGTATCGGAACGAACGGAGTAAGTCAGGGATTTTACGGTCTGAGTGCGACTGGAGACGTTGGAATTGGCAATCCGTTCTTGGGCGGAGGCGCGCCGCGCGGGATACAGCTGGCGGCTAAGTTCACGTTCTAGACGCCAACTGAGCGCGCGCGTGCTCAGTTGGCAATTTGAGACTTGGAATGCTGGCGGCTCGGCGGCCATGAGTCTGAAGGCTGCCGGGCCGCTTTTGTTTTGCGGTCGTTCCGGCCGTAAGTGCATTAGAATGTGCAATGTGTGGCCTGTGGGGAGCAGCTGCGGCGCTGGCGGGCACGGCATGCCGTGCCCCTACGGCTGCCACTTGAGTTTGATACAGCGAGCAAGACAACGCGCATAGGCAAGTTTGCCTATGCCACGGTGTAAGCGACTGATATGTCACGGATTTGAAATATTTGGGTAGGATTGTGCGTATTCATCTATGGAGCGACGGAAGAGCATCGGCGAGATGAGCACCGCGGAATTAGCGGATTTGCTAGCGCAGGTCCGGGCGGGCGATTCGGACGCCTGGGGCGACCTGTATGGCCAGTATGCTCCGGCGATATTCCGGTTCTGCCGGCGGGCTTTGCCCACGCGCGAAGATGCGGAAGACGCCACAACGGAAATATTCATGAAGGTACGGCAAAAACTCGGGATGTACGATTCGTCCCGGCCGTTTACGGCATGGCTTTATAAAGTGGCTAGCAATCATTGTTGGGACACGTTGCGGCGCAGGCGAATTCGCCAGGATCTGGAGACTGGCGATTTGGAGACGCTGCCGCTGGAACATCCTGATCCGAGCCAGCTGGAACAATTGCAGATGGATCACGACAGCAAACACGTTCGCGCTGGCCTGGCGAAATTGCCAGACCGCGCGCGCATGGCGCTGGTGCTGCGGTATTACTCGGAGATGAGCTACGACGAAATCGCGGACACGCTGGGAGTGCGTCGAGCGTTCGTGGGAGTGCTGTTGCTGCGCGCGCGCCATCAACTGCGCGATGTGCTGGCGGAAAGCGGCGGCGGATTGCAGGGCGCGGCTGCCGGGGGAAGGTCATGAGCCACTTCGATGAAATGACTTGCCTGTTGTATCTGGAAGGGCAGCTCGATGCGGACCACGCGGAGGGAATTCGTACGCACGTGGCGGGGTGCGCGGAATGCCGCGGGCTGCTGCGCGCGCTGCAAACGGAAAGCGTGTGGCTGCGCGAATCGCTGGAAGCGGACGACGAATCGGTTCCCGCGCGGCTGGTGCAAGCACCGGAACACGGCGGCGCGCCGTGGGGCTGGATTTCAGCGTTGGGTTTGAGCGCGGGCGGAGCGTACACGCTGTGGAGCGGATTCATCGAGCCGTGGCAAGCGCAGGCGGCGCAGGCCGGTTTCACGCAGGGAAATTTACTGACCATGCTTTTTTTCAGCGGTGCATTCTGGAAAGGATGGGACGCGATGCGAAGCCTGATCGAATTTCTGGCGATGGGGACACTGGGGTTGGTGGTGATGTGGCTGCTGCGGCGTCACCTGCGTCGCACGACGGCGCTGGCGGTAGTGATGGGCGCGCTGGCTCTGATGGTGGCGCTGCCTCCTTCGGCTGGAGCCGCGGAACGGAGGAGCGGCGATCCGAATTACACGCTCGCGGCGGGAGAAGTGGTGCATACGGATTTGATTGTATACGCGGATTCCACGAGGATTGATGGCGACGTGGAAGGCGACCTGATCATATTTTCGCACAGCGTGACGGTGAACGGGCACATCAAGGGCGACATAATTGCGTTCAGCCAGGAATTGCGCGTGAATGGTCCGGTGGATGGAAACGTGCGCGCGATGGTGCAGAACTTGCAGCTGTATGGCACGGTTGCGCGAAATGTGCTGGCGTGGGCCGGCGATGTGAATCTGGATCAGGATGCAAAAGTGAATGGCACGTTGACAGCTGGATCCGGGCACTTGGAAGTGAACGGGAAGCTTGTGGGGGATTTGCTCGCGTTTACGGGAGATGCGGATATCAATGGTCAGTTGGGGCGCAACGCGAGTATTCGCGCGGGACATCTGAGGATTGGGTCGAAGGCTGAGATTTCCGGGCAGTCGACGGCCCAGCTGCGACAGCCCCCGGACGTTTCAACAAGCGCGAAACTGGGCAGCCCGCTGGATTGGACGATCACCAAGAGCGGACCGGAAACGCGTTACTCGTCGGGGCGTTACTACGTGCACCAGGTTTTGAAGTGGGGCGCGAGCTTTTTGTTTGGGCTGGTGCTGCTGTTCGTGGTGCCCGGTTTCTTTTTTGACGCGGTGAAGGCATGCGGCAAGACCGCTCCGGCGATTGGATTTGGCGTGTTGTTCTTATTCGCGATACCGATTGCCGCAGTCATCGTGTGCATCACGGTGGTGGGATTGGGAGTGGGAATTTCCGCAATGATGTTCTGGTTGATAGCCATTTATGCGGCGCAAGTGCTGGTGGGCGGGTGGCTGGGAGAAAAAATTCTGGGCGAAGGCGCGGGCGCAGGAGCGGCGCTGGGACGTCTGGCGCTGGGCTTGGCGATCTTGCGCGCGTTGGGGATGCTGCCGTTTCTAGGCGGGTGGATTTCGTTTGTTGTGGTGATATGGGGAGTGGGAGCGGTGGCGCTGGCGATTTACAAGAACATGCGGCCGCAGTTGGCGGCTGCTGCGGTGGCGGTGTGAAGTTTGCGCGGCGCCGGTAGGCAATGCCGATGTGTTGACGGTTTTTCGTTGACGCTAGGGAACGACGTCCAGTTTTTTTCCTACGCGACCGATGATTTCTGCGGCGCGCTCCAGGTCGGCGCGTTTGTGAGTGGCGGTGACAATGGTGCGCAGGCGCGCTTTCCCTTCGGGGACGGTGGGAAAGCCGATGGCGCCGGCGAAAACTCCTTCAGCGAATAGTTCCCGCGAAAATTGAAATGCTTTGGCTGCTTCGCCCACCATGATGGGCGTGATCGGCGTCTCGCTCTTGCCTGTGTTGAATCCCAGCTTCTTGAGCTTGCGTTTGAAGAATTTTGTATTGGCCCAGAGCTTTTTGATCAGCTTTTCGCCTGCTTCGGAATCGAGCAGCTCGAACGCGGCCTGGCAGGTGGCGGTGACCGACGGCGGATGCGAAGTGGAAAAAAGAAAGGGCCTTGCGCGCTGGTGGAGGAAGTCGATCAGATCGCGCGAGCCGCAAACGTAACCGCCGATGGAGCCGATGGCTTTGCTGAGCGTGCCCACCTGAATATCCACGCGGCCGTGGCAATTGAGATGGTCGATGGTGCCGCGGCCACGGCTGCCGAGAACGCCGGAGGAGTGCGCGTCGTCCACCATCATGATGCAATTATATTTTTCGGCGAGATCGCAGAGCCGGGGGAGATTCGCGATGTCGCCATCCATGGAGAAGACGCCATCGGTGATGAGGAGCTTCTTGCCGCTCCAGTCTTTGGTTTCTTGCAGGACGCGCTCGCAATCGGCGGCGTCCTTGTGCTTGAACACTTTGATGGTGGCACGCGAGAGACGGCAACCGTCAATGATGGAGGCGTGATTCAGCTCGTCGGAAATGACAAGGTCGTCTTTGCCGAGAATGGCGGAGACGGTTCCGGCGTTCGCCGCGAAGCCTGATTGGAACACGACGCAGGCTTCCACTTTCTTGAAGGTGGCGATTTGCGCTTCCAGGTCCATATGCATTTTCATGGTGCCGGCGATGGTGCGCACGGCGCCGGAGCCGACGCCGAATTTGCGGGTGGCGTCAATGGCGGCGCGGCGGAGCTTGGGATGCGTGGTGAGGCCGAGATAATTATTCGAGCTGAGATTGATGACTTCCTTGCCGTCGAAATTCGCGACGGGCTTCTGCTCGCCTTCGAGAATTTTCAGATTGAAGTAGAGATGCTTGGCCTTCAGGTCTTCGATCGCATCGTGCAAGTACTGAAGTTGGGGACGTGTAGCGGTGCTCATGATTCCTCCGGCGGATTCGTGGCGCGTTAGTTATTTGCGCCGTTAGGATAAAACAGAATCTTACCAGCGAGGCCGGATTCAAGAAGTGAAAAGGCTTGTTCGAATTTGTCGAGGGGGACGCGTTCTTTGAACAGCGGCTCGAGATCAAGGCGATGGTGTTTCAACAGCTCGGTCATTTGCACCCAGGTCTCGAACATCTTGCGGCCGTAGATGCCTTGCACGGTGGCGCCTTTGAAAATTACGTCGTTGACGAGATCGAAAGTGACGGGATCCTTGGGAATCCCTAGCAACGACGCGCGACCACCCTGGCGCAGCATTTCGAAGCCCTGGTGAATTGCGGCCGGGTGCCCGCTCATTTCCAGGAGCACGTCGGCGCCCGCTCCTTCGGTAGCTTCGCGGACGCGCGCGACGATATCGCCTTGAGCGGGATCGAGGGCTTCGTCGGCACCCATTTTAATGGCTAGCTCACGGCGATGCGGATTTACTTCGGTGGCGAAGATCATGGCGGCGCCGCAGGCTCGGGCGACGTTAATCGCCATCAGACCGATGGGGCCGGCGCCGGTGATTACTACATTTTGCGCTGCGATCTCACCGGCCAGCACGGTGTGCACGGCGTTGCCGAGCGGATCGAGAATGGCGGCGTAGTGTTCGGGGATTGCGGGATCAATTTTCCAGATATTGCGGACGGGAACGACTACGAATTCGGCGAAGCAGCCATCGGCGTCAATGCCGATGATTTTCACATTCTGGCAGACGTGCGGCTGGCCCATGCGGCAGGGGCGGCAATGTCCGCAATTGACGTGCATTTCGGCGCTCACGAAATCATCCGGCTTCACGGAGGTGACCTCGGAGCCGACTTTTTCGACGTAGCCGCAGAATTCGTGGCCGAAAGTCATCGGAGGATGAATGCGGGAGGCGGACCAGCGGTCCCAGCCGTAAATGTGCAGATCGGTGCCGCAGATGGAAGCGGCACGCACGCGAACGAGGACTTCGATGGGGCCCGGCGTTGGAATGGGGACGGATTCGAGATGCGCTCCGCGCTGGGGACGCATCTTGCGCAAAGCTTTCATTGTGGATATCGGCATCGTGTACAGGCGGAGGTGCAGCACGCCGCCAAACCTGTAAGTTTAGCATACGCTTTGGGGAAGCAAAAATCGGGGGCGCGCGAAGGTTGGTTCCGTTACAATCGCGGCGGTTGCAGGGGTGCGCGAAGCTGAGGGAGACACCTTGAGCTTTTCACAGCGGTTTGAGGAAATTCGTACGGGATTTGAGCGGCCGTTTTGGGTCGCGAACATCAGCGAGTTGTTCGAGCGGCTTTCTTATTATGCGGCGTTCGCTTCGCTGGCACGGTATCTGCACGAGACATTGAATTTTCCTGTGGAGCAGGCGGGGAGCCTGACCGGGTTGTTCGGCGGTTTGGTGTGGTTTCTTGCGGCGTTTGGGGGAACGCTTGCGGACCGGCTTGGATTCCGAAGATCGCTGTCACTCGCTTACTTCATTTTGAGCTGCGCGTACTTTATTTTGGGATCGCTGGGGTCGAGCTGGATTGCGCCGTTGCGCGCCGCGGTGCCGCTGGTCGTGCTGGTTACGGTGGTGCTGATGCTTCCGGCGCTGGGAATCGCGCTGGTGAAGCCGTGCGTGGTGGGAACCACGGCGCGCGCGTCGAAGGAAAACGTACGGTCCATCGGTTATTCGATTTATTACACGCTGGTGAATATCGGCGGAGCGGCGGGGCCTTACGTGGCGTCCTATGTGCACCATCATCTGAGCGTTGAGAATGTGTTTCGCGTGGCGGCGCTGAGCGTGTTTCTGATGTTCATCGCCGTGGTGCTATTTTTCAAGGAGCCGCGCAGATCGAATGAAGCGCAAGCGGCGAGCCTGGGAGAAGCGGCGCGAAATTTCGCGACTGTGCTGCGCAATCCGAAGTTCATGCTGTTCCTGCTGATTTTTTCCGGCTACTGGATCGTGTACTGGCAGGAATTCATCATTCTGCCGCTATACGTGCACAATTACATCAATCCCAAGACGGATACGGAGCTGATGCTGGTCACCGGCCCTCTGACGGTGATCGCGCTGCAGATGATCGTGAGCCTGCTCACCCGAAAGATACCGGCGTTTCGTGCCATCACCATCGGCACGCTGATTTCAGCGCTGGCGTGGGTGATTCTGATCGTTCATCCCACGGTGCCAATGGTGATCGTCACGCTGTTCGCCGTTTCCATCGGCGAGATCGTGCAATCGCCGCGCTACTACGAATATATTTCGCGGCTGGCTCCGCCAGGGCAGCAGGGAACCTATATGGGTTTTGCATTTCTGCCGATCGGAATCGGCTCGCTCTTCGGCGGCTGGTTCGGTGGGATGCTGATCCACCACTTCGGCGAGGTGCAGCAGCGGCCGGAACGCATCTGGTGGGCCGTGACGGGAGTCGGCGTGACCACCGCGCTGCTGCTGTGGATTTACGATCGGACGTTGAAGCCAGGCGGGCGTGCGGAGGTCGCGGAGAATTCCTAGTTGACCATGCGGCGGAGATTTTCTACGGCTTGACGCGCGAGGGTGTAGCGCGGCTCGATGCGCAGCGATTCGTTGAAGCATTCACGCGCGCGGGCGAGCATGCCTTTGGCGGCGTAGGCGCGGCCAAGATTAAAGTGCGGGAAGTGGCGCGGGTCGTAGCGCGGAGCGGCGACGGCGCGTTCGAGCCAGGGGATGGCTTCGTCGTATTTTTCGAGTTGGATCAGGTACGAGCCGATATCGTTGTAGGGATTGCCGAATTCGGGATCTACTGCAATGGCCAGCTTACATTCGGCTATCGCCGCTTCGATCTTCCCTTGAAAATGGTAGGTCCATCCTAGAAATGTGTGCGCTTCGGCCGTTGGGAAAAGCTCGAGAGAGTTTTTGTATAGTTCGACGGCATGGTCGTAGTCGCCTTCCATCTGCGCGCGATAGGCTTCTTGCAGCAGCGCCCACGCTTGTTCTTGGCGATCCGATGGCATTGTTCACCGAGTGAAGTTCTGAATTGTAAACGCATCGCGCGGATGCAACGAGACCCGCGCGTGAGTGCGTGTGTCTCGCCGCTATTTTAGCGCGGAGCGGCGGATGCGGCGGCGAAGTTTTTCGAGCAGTGCTTCAAGACGCTTCGTGTAGCGCACTGGGTACACCGCGGTGCGATTAATCTGGCGATAAGTTTTAGGAAGCCGCGCCAGGCCCGCAAGGCAGCGCGCGCGCAAGTCGGCGACCGGCTGCGCTGGGGCGACGCGGCGGCCATCACGCATTACCTCCGTGAGCATCGGCTCACCACCATCGGCAGGCTCGCCCTCGAGAGCGATTCGGTCGTGGCGATATTCGCCGGAGGCTGAGGAGTAACGGAATACCTGCTTGCGTCCGGGGTAGGTGACTTTCGCGGCGCTGAGTTTCGCGGCTTCGCGAACTTTTCCGCCGCGCTCGACTTCGACCAGCTTGTAGATCAAGTTCAGGTGCGGAGCATCACCGGGCGTCGCGAGCGCGGTGCCGACGCCGAACGCGTCAATCGCAGCGTGTTTCGCGAGCAGCGCAGCGATGCGCGTCTCATCGAGATCGCCGGATGCGAAAATTTTAACGTCGTTCCAGCCGACGCGGTTCAGCTCGCGCCGCACCCACTGGCTATCTTTTGCGAGGTCGCCGCTATCGAGCCGCACGCCGGCGGGCTTGCGCTTCATCGCGATGATTCGTTTCACAGCGGTATGAACGTCGTAGGTATCGAGCAGCAGGACGGCGTGTTCGGGGAATGCGTCGAGGAATTGGGAGAACGCTTCGGTCTCGTCTTCGTGAGCCATCACCCAGGAGTGCGCCTGCGTGCCGTACGTTTCCATCCCGTATTGCTGGCCCGCCAGCACGTTGGACGTGCCCTGGCAGCCGCCGATGGCCGCAGCACGCGCGGCGAGCAGACTCGCCTGGCTGCCATGCGCGCGGCGCGCGCCAAATTCAACGACCTGACGTCCTTTCGCGGCAGTAACGACGCGCGCCGCTTTGCTGGCGATCATGGTTTGGTAGCTGAGCGTCGAGAGAAAATACGTTTCCATGATCTGCCCTTCGATGATGGGCGCGACGATGCGGAGCATTGGCTCACCTGGAAATACCAACGAGCCTTCGGGCATGGCCCAGACGTCGCCGGTAAAACGAAATTTCGCGAGGTAGTCGAAAAATTCGCCGCGGATATTACGGAAGACGGGATGCTGGCGCAGGTAGTCGATTTCTTCGGCAGAGAAGCGTACGTTTTCTAGGAACTCGAGGGCCTGTTCCAGCCCGGCGGCAACCAGGTAATTACGATGCAGCGGAAGATGACGGACGAACAGTTCAAAAGTAGCGCGAGCCTCGAAGCGTGTCTGCAAGTAACCCGCCGCCATAGTCAGCTCGTACAGATCGGTTAAGAGGCCTGAGTGTTCCGGCATTTTCCTGTTCCAGGGCGCAGCACCTAGGCGAGATCAGCGCGGAAGCTAAGTGCGCCAGAGGCGGCGGTACTTCGATTAAGTTCCGTTATGGGAAAGAGGTACCAATACCCGTAGTACGACGTTGCCCCGATTTGTGCGCAGGCTCTGCAACGCCACAGAGCAACCGCCATCAATATGATGATCTAACGCATGTCTAAAGAGCAAAACAGTTTATTTGGTAGCGCGACGGGATGAAAAGACAAAACCCCCAAGCCTCCGTTCCGTTGTCCGGAGCGGGCATGCCTGGGGGTTCGTCGTCAATCCCTGCGCCGGAAGGACTACTTCAGGACGGCGTCTTTGAAAGCTTTCGCTGCGCGCAAACGCACAACGGTCTTGGCCTTAATCTTGATGGTCTCGCCTGTGGCTGGATTGCGGCCCAGACGCGCCTTGCGATGCGCCTTGACGGCGCGGCCGATGCCGGGGATGACGAACTTTCCCGCGCTCTTGGCCTCTTTTACAGCCAGCTTGAACAATTCGTCGAAGAAAGCCACGGTCTGCTTCTTGGAAATGGGCTTTTCCGGCGTGCTTACCTTTTCAGTGATGTGCGCAATAATCTTGGACTTGCTCAGCGGATTTGCCATCGAGTTGCGTTTTCCTCCTCAGTTTAAATTGCCTGGCGAGCCTGCGCTGCAGGACGCCTTGGGGACTATAGCGACAGTAGCTACCGAACGCAAGTCAAACCTTCAAAAAAGCCCGATAAAACGGGCCTTTCCTTCGCGCGCCATTTTTGAGCGAAAAATCTACTGTGCGGCGAGCTGCTGGTAGAAGAGCGCGACGGCTTTGATTCCGCCGAAATAATTTTCGAGAGCGATGTGTTCGTCGGGGGCGTGCGCGTTTTCGTCGGGCAATCCGAAGCCCAGCAGCACGCAGGGAACTTTGAACGTGTCGTGCATCTGAGTGACGAAAGGAATGGAACCACCCTCGCGGATGAAAACGGCTTTCTTGCCGAACCCGGATTCGAGCGCGTGAATCGCCGTCTGAAAAATAGGATGCGTGTATGGAGCGACCCAGGGTTTGCCAGTGCTCAGAACCTGGAAATTGCAAGTGACGGACTTCGGCAGCAATTTGCGGATGTGGCGCTCGACGAGCTTCGCGATTTTCGCGGGATCTTGATGGGGAACCAGGCGCGTGGAAAATTTCGCATACGCCTTCGCGGGAATCACAGTCTTTGCGCCCTCGCCGAGATAGCCGCCCCAAATGCCATTGAGTTCGAGCGTGGGACGCGTCCACAGCCGCTCGACGATCGTAAATCCTTTTTCGCCGTCGAGCGTGGGCGCTCCCACCGTCTTGCGAAATTCTTTTTCTTTCCACGGCAGGGAATTGAGCGCTTTGCGTTCCTGGCGAGACAGAGGCGTGACATCGTCGTAAAAGCCCGGAATCGCGACGCGAAAATTTTTGTCGTGAAGCTGGGCGATCATTTCGGCAAGAATCGTAATGGGGTTGGGCACCGCGCCGCCGAAAACTCCGGAGTGCAGATCCTGCATTGGGCCCGCGATTTCCACCTGGTAATAATTCAGGCCGCGCAATCCATAGGTGATGGAGGGCACGCCTTTCGCCAGCATGGAGGTGTCGGAAACGACCAGTGCGTCGGCCTTCAGCCGCTCGCGATTGCGCTGCACAAAATCCCATAGGCTGACGCTGCCGACTTCTTCTTCGCCCTCGATCATGACCTTGACGTTCAGAGGCAATTTGCCCGTTTGATTTTTCAGCGCTTCGAGCGCCTTTATGTGGATGTGCACTTGGCCCTTATCGTCGGCGGTGCCACGGCCGAAAAGCTTGCCGTCACGGACGGTGGGTTCGAAAGCCGGCGAAGTCCAAAGATCCAGTGGCTCGGCGGGTTGCACGTCGTAATGACCGTAAAAAAGGATGGTGGGCTTCCCGGGTGCGTGGAGGGATTCGCCGTAAACCAGGGGATGCATTTTGGTCGGCGTGATTTCCACGTTTTCCAGGCCGGCGGCACGCAATTTTTCTGCGACCCAGTGGGCGGCGCGCTCGATATCGGGCTTATGTTCGCTCTTGGTGCTGACGCTAGGAATGCGCAGAAACTCTTTCAGCTCGTTCAGATGTTCATCACGTTTGGATTCGATGTACTCAATCAGGTTCATTTCCAGGGGGCCCCCAAATCATAAGATGGTAACTCCCGCGCCGGCGAATTCCGCGGCGCGGCATGAATGCGCATCAGTACTGTGCCAGCAAACAAGATTTGCGATTCTACGGAACCTTGTGCAATTTCAGCAAGCTTTTTACGGGCTGCGTTTTTGGAAACTTTCCAGTTGCGCACGATTGACTCGGTTCCTGGCTCGATGCAGGATACCAGATAACCATGAGTGAGCCACAAAACAGCACGGCCCGGCGCAGTTCGCGCGTCTTCACGCGCATCCCGGTGCGCGCGACGGCCAAAAACAGCGACGGCAAGAAATTCCGCGAGAACAGCCAGACCATCGTCATCAACGCGCATGGCGGCTTGCTCTATCTGCAAGAAACGCTCGCGCTCGGCGCCGAAATCGTGCTGATCAATCCCGTCACCGAAGAAGAGCAAGAATGCCGGGTAGTCTATCTCGGCGATACGTCCGAAAAAGGCACACGTGTCGGCGTGGAATTCCTTTCACCGAGCCCTCATTTCTGGGGTGTCGATTTCGCTCCGCAAGATTGGCCCGCGCGTCCGTCTGCCCAGCCATCACACTAGCAAGTTCCATCCCTCAGAGCAGACATGCGCTTCGGCACCGGGCTGTCGCTAACTCGCAGGAGTGTTCTATCACGCAAAGAGGCACGTTGGAGCGAGAGTGGCTCGTTGCGGCGAGATTAACGAGAACCGAATATGACCGACGGTCATGTTCGCTCAGAGTCGAATCCAAACGCAATTATTTCGCAGCGGGAAGCGTGTCGTAGGAGGAAAGGTCCACATCTTTCCATTTTCCGTCCATGATTTCTTTGCGAATCTGCGCGGCGGTTTTACCTTGCTGCGATTCGGTGTAGGTGAAGGCCGCTTCCTTTTTGCAGAGCACGCAATGGGCGCCGTGGTAATCGCTGAAACAATCGAGCAGGCTTTTGTGACCGACTTCCTTGTCGCAACGGCAGTAGCAGGGCTGTTGGTAGAGGATTGGTTTGATTTTCGCCGCGAGCGCGTAGATGTTTTGAGTTTCGGCGTCCGAGAATTGCGCGGGATCCAGCGTGTCTGGAAGCGGACCTTTGGGCGCCTCGGCGTGATAGGCCGGCACATCGGGCTTCGGGATTTTTGCGGCGACTGCGGGAGCCGAAGTCGGCTGGGATTCCTGAGCGGAAGAATTCTGGGCACGTAGCGAACTGGCACCAAAACCAGCCACGGCGACGCTGAAAACAGCGGCCAGGATCAAGGCTCTTCGGAACATCGCGGGTTCTCCCTCGCTGGCTGCCCGATCAAGCGCGGAGCAGGCGGCGACTTTCTACACTCGAATCTTATCATTCTTGAAGCACGCGCGAATGGCGGATTCGAGCTGGAGCCGTAGCGGATGATGTCGCGAGTGTTGATTCAGCATCGCGGCACTCGTTGCCTGGCATTGATGGTCATCAAATGCGGCGTAAGTTAGGATGGAGCAAGCAATCGAAAACGGAGGCGTAGGAAAGCGGTTGACTCCGGCGGTCTTGAAAAATTAAATCGCCGTATTGCTATCTGACACAAAATCCAACTAAATCCCTTTGCCAGCCGTCAGCTAGCGCCACTTTCAATGTTCTGAATTTTGCTGGGTTTTGCCCGTTTTGCGCCAGTTTTAGTGACACTTTGGTGACAGCTAGATTTTCTCGCCCCCCAGCGTCGCAATCTGCAATCGCGATTATCGGATGACGTGAATTCGAATTCCAATCTTGAGGTCTTTCCAGGATCGGTCCGCGGTATATACCGGAGCCTTCAAGGCGATCCCCAGGGCCAGACACGCTCGATCCCCTAACGACAAGCCATATGGACGAGTTTGTTTCACCAAGTCGCCGGCGAGCCGGGCATGCTCAGGAGTAAAACTGACAGCTTCCCGGATCGGACTGAGCGTGGCTTCCCACGCGTCGTCGGTGCTTAGGCCGCGGTCAACAAGCTTGTCTTGCACTTCGGCCAGGTTGACTGTGCTACTGGCCGCTGCGTTCAAGAGTTCTGGCGTCAGTCTTTCGGCCCCAGCTTCCTGATTCAATACTGCGAGCAGAGCGGAAGCATCCACCACGATCCTATTCATTTCGTGCGGCCTCGTGCCGTTCGGCGATCAATTCGTCAACCAGAGAGGTACTTACCTTTACGTGCTTGCGGACCAGGCGTTGAGCCCGCTGCAAGCGCCGCCTCAATGTTGTGATACGCAATTCGTCGTCTACAATTCGCAGGATCACTTCGTCTCCTATGCTGATGCCAAGCGCCTTGCGAAAAGAAGCTGGAATGACGACGCGGCCGTTCTCGTTGACGCGCATGCGAGTTTTTGACTTCATCGCAGGACTCCCTCTGACAGTATTCTAGCATATGTCATAGACATTTAGAAATGACATCATGCCCCAGACTTCTTGCCCCAATCCTCGATGGCCGCGGCCTATTCATCCGCCGGTGCCGCGCTCTCCCCTTGGGTTGAATGGCAACGGCGAGCAGTTCGCAAATGCCACCCGAGCTAAATCGAGCGCAGTCAGACCGGACTGTAAGTTACAATAACCAAATGAATTTCGGAGGGGTGGCAGAGTTGGTTGAACGCGGCGGTCTTGAAAAATAAAATCGCCGATTCGCTATCTTGCAGAAAATTCAACTAAATCCCTTTGCCAGCCGCAAGATAGCGCCACTTTCTGCTTTCTGGACTCACTTCGTTTTTGCCTGTTTTGTGCCACTTTTAGTGACAATTTGGTGACACTTTTCTCTCCAAGCCCGACACGCACTTGAGTGTCACACGCTTAAGTCGGGAATGATCTCCGACGACCCATTCAAGTCTTCGAAAAGGAGCCATGAGATTTCGGTTCAAGACGACAATTCAAAGGGAGACGCGACGTGACAAAGTCGACTGGTCAGAGCAAATTCTGAAATCAAAGCAGTTTACCTTAGTGGTCGAAAGTTAGCTCTATACGGCAGGCTCCCTTGTGAGTTTTGATGCGTACACGATCGGCAAACTTCCGAATCATAAAGGTCGATAGAAGTGCGACACCCTCAGGGGTGCCCAGGCTTTCCAGTGAAGGAACCGATTCCGCAAGCTGTATTGGGACTCCTTCATATTCCAAATCCGCAGCCAGCTTGAATTCGTCGAACTCTATGCTGACTTGCACTCGTTCGAGTCCGGGATTGAACGCTAACGCGCTGTTTACTGTCTCATGGACGGCCTGCACCGCGGATATGACGACTTCCCGGCGCATTCCCCAAGCAGCGCCTTGTTCTTCCATCATGGAATCGATTTTCTCCATGTCGTCGCCAGGCACCACCTCTAAGCTAACTCGTCTTGCTATTCCCAAACGGAACAGCAAGCTGAGAGAGACCACCAAGACCGTCGCAAGCGCGGTAGATGAGCTAAAGAGCGGGTGCAACACTTCCGGTATAGTGCGGTAAAGTTCCGGCGCCATGTCCACGCTCAAACCAAAGAGTAGGGAAATGCCCACTGCAAAGATGCGCCGGGAGTCCAACATGCGCGAGGTCAAAAGTTGCATGCCTCCCAGAACGATGAAACATGCCGAGTAAATCAGAATGGCCCCAACAACAGGAGCTGGCATTACCGCCAAAACGGCCGCGAGCTTGGGGAAAAACGCTAGAGCGGCAATCATGATTCCTGTCGGAATCGCAAGGCTGCGGCTGGTCGTTCCGGTTGCCAGAGAAAGTCCGATGCAGCTGGAGACTGTGGTCTGAGCTACCCCACCGGAGAGACCTGAGATAAACGTCCCTAGACCACTCGCGAGTAGCCCACCACTGGCCGACTTCATGTTCGTTCGCTTCCAATCCGCGTCGTTAATTTTTTGACAAAGCGTTAAATCTCCGACCATCTTCAATCCGGCGGTGAGAGAAGCGATCAAGAATGGGGCGAGAAGAGAAAATCGGAAACTCAATCCGGAAACTACTCGATGAGGAAAATTAATCCACGGCTCGTTCAGCTCACGCACAAATTGCGCCCACGGCAGAACACCCGAACCAAGCGCCAGAATGTATCCAGCCGACAGACCCAACAACATGGGCAAAGCATGCAGCTTTCCTTTATTCCAGACCGTCGCGCCCACCATCACAAGCAGAGTTACCGCTCCAACCAGAAATGCGCGCAACTCCGGAACACTTCCCTGCCCGGTATAGCCGACGAACCTCGGACATCCCAAGCGGATTAACTGCAGCCCCGCCATGGCCACCATTAGCCCGGTTACTTCGGGAGGAAACAAAACCCTGGCCCGGTCCAAAACCCGGGACAATAAACTCAACAAAACTCCTGCCACAGCGACCATGCCGAACAGCACCGGAAATCCACCTGCTTGCACCGCAAGGATAGAAGTTGGCAAGAAGATCAAACTGCTGGTAAGCGGGGCAAAATAGCCGCTGCCAAGGGCGCCGCGAGTGGACTGCAAAATGGTAGCGAGTCCGCCCGCGATCATGGAGATTCGAATGATCGACGCCGCCTGCGCTTCTGTCCCCCCGATCGAATTTACGATTACCACAACGTAAAGCCATCCCACAGACAGGAGGAATACGTGTTGGAACGAAACACCGAGCCTTACCAACAACGGAGGTGTTTCATCCACATCGTAAAGAAGATTGGAGGGCCGTTTGCGAACCACGCCGGCGCTAGCAGCATCTCCACTTGGCGGAAAGAATGCCGATAGCATTTTGCGGAGGATAATCAAACGAGCGTTTAGGAGTCCTTGTGAAGACATTCTTCGATCTCAGTGTCGGAAACGATTCATTTGGTGACAGTCGCTATTTTTCTGGGCTCGCGCTAGCGTGAGTGTAACAGGCGAAGCTCAGGCGGCTAGCAGTAGAAAGTCTCGAGCAAGTTCGTCGGTTTTTCCGTGGCTTAAACCCGCTGCCTTTGCGTGTTCCGTCCAGTTATCCAGCGCCGAACGAACATCTACAAGCAATGCTTTCTTTCGCGGTACCCCGAAACGATCTGCTTCCGCAAGTAAGTCCGCTTTCGTAATTCCATCGAACTTCCCGTTTACGCTCATCAAGTGCTGATACGTCCACTCCTCTCTTGGATTGTGTGCGTGTGTTACATCATATGCCGGAGCCAGCTCCCAATTCTGGCCCTGTTTGAGCAAGAAGCTAAAATTTTTCGTGTGATCGTCGTAGTTTCGGGACATGACATTGAAAGCCATACGCAGAAACGTCTGCTGTATCGCGTCGTCGCCGAGCCCCAGCTGCGACACGATCATAAATAGCTGGGCATAGGCATGCGTACCGCGCTGCTTGTAATCCAGATTGTCCATCGCGCAAAGCGTCTGCAAGTGGTGCTTGATCGTCTTGCCATGCACTATGTCCCGATCGAAGCGCCGCGTCATGAAGTGGGCGCGACCATTCTCTTCGAGCAATCGGCACGGAGACATCACGATTCCAGCCTGCGTCGCCATCTTGTAGTACGCAAATTCCGTCCTGCCATAATCTCCGCCCGTTCCCAGCTCGAAATCTTTTCCAATTCCATCAAACTTTATAATCCAGGGTTCGAACTCGGAAGCGATATCGAACTGGCCACTTCGAATTTGATTCGTCGCGGGATTCCAAGCGACAACTGCTTTAGCGCGTGCGCCGCCCGCCGATGTGCCGACTCGAATAATGTTGGCCAATGCCGCCTTGGCGTGTGCGTCTTCGGACAGATCGCCTTCCACGGCCTTCCTGGCCGCTTCGACAAGGGACTTCATCTTCAGTGGCGCGGTACTTTCGCGGTGCGAGCCTAACGCTGGCTTGAATTCGAGAGCTCCCATGCCGCGCTTTCCCATGTAGGCCAAACGATCGAGCGTCGTTATTTCCGATTTTGTGGTTCCGTGCTCCGCCATCCAGGCATCGATTAACGCGTTGCCGAAATCGTCGGGCAACGCGTCCGCAAACATTGCGGGCAGCCGCCGAAACGTGGCCTCCGGTAGGCTCGGGAAGACGAATGTTTCTCGCGCATCCGTCACAGCCATCGTCAGGGGAGCGAGTTCAATTCCCAATCGACGCCACGACGGATCATAGGCAAATACGTAGTAGCCGAGCTGCGGGTCCGGTGCCAAAGCTCCGACCAGTTTTTCCCAAGCGCGAACTTCGATGACCGGGACGTTCAAGGATTCGTCTCCCTGTGTCGAGCCGAGCGCGGATGGCGCACTCGCTGGGGCGGACTCTTCGTTTTCAGAAGCGCGAGCGGATTCACAGTTGGTTGCGGCGCCAGCATCTCGATGCCTTCGAGGTAGTCCAATGCCTTCAATGTGCGAAGCAACGTCTGCAGCGACGAGCCACGGCCTGCTTCGAGATTCTGCAACGCCGCTCGCGTGATTCCCGCTTTCTCCGCAACAGCTCGCTGGTCGATATTGCGGGACAAACGCAGTTGTCGCATTCGGCGGCCCAGCTCGATTTGCAATTCCTGTGGAGACTTAAATTGCATATCATTCATAGCCTCTAATTATAGGCTTTATAATTGATAGCTGCAATAAGGCCTTTATTTCGAGGCTTTGTAGAATTCACTAAGAGTGTCATTAAAGCCTGTAAATACAGGCTGTAACACTAAAAGTTTATATAAAGCCTGTATTTGAATGCTTTAACGAAAGCTAATTATTTAATCCTAGGGTCGCCAGCTCCATGAAAGACACCAAGGAGGAAGGTATACATACCTTCCTCCTTGCTAGACCGTCAATCACTGTTAGGGCGCGCATGAGAGGTGCTTCCAATCATTGCTACACAGGTATATATACCTGTGTAGCATTCATGATCGAAGAACGCCTGTCCGTCCTTGTTGAGCAATTTATGCACGGCCTCAGGAACTCGAACAAACACGTCTTCTCGCCCGCAGAAATAATATCTTTGATCGTTCAGCTCCGCGCTGAACACACATTTCCCCAATCGCTGAGGAATTCCTCCGCGTCTCATATTTGCGCCCCAAGAATGCTGCGGTCAATTTGTCGTTGATGCGAAGTGATCGATCGTCGAAGCCTATCATCGGACTCTGAGATTGGAACGTAACCACCGTTTCGTCTCCGGACCATCGCTCGCCCTCCTTCAGCCGCTCGCCCGTAAAGAAACGGCGAGCATCATCCTTGTTTAAGAACATATACAGTCTCTCGGTCGAAAGATTTTCGTAGGTAGACAACCTGACCACGAACCGATTTCCGTAACGGTCCAGATTGCGTTTAGCTTCCACATGCCGACCGTGGCTTTTCAAGTGGTAATACTCGTCCCAACAACCGCTATACAAATTCGGGCAAAACCAAATGCTATCGCGGCTCATTTTCGTGTCTCCTCCGATATGCATTTCTCAATTACATTCCTATAACAGCTTGCCGGCCAGATTCTGCTTGCGGGGAATCCAAGTCAGCTTGAGATCGAGGTGCTTCTGCTCAGCAATCGTTTTCGCTTCAGCAGCGAGCTTCGTGAGTTTCGAATCGAGAATTCGATATTCGCCGCGCAGTTGAGAAACAACTAACAAGGAATCTGTAAGGATCTCCACACTGCTATTGGGTTTTATCGGTTTGAGAGCCGAAATCACGGCCCTATACTCGGCTTCGTTGTTGCTCAACCCATCGACCCGCTCAATGTGCGGTACGCCAGTACCCTCGCGTATCCATGCAAAGCCGGATCCTTTGCCGTCCGGTCTCTTCCCCGCACCATCTGCGAAAATCCGAATGGGTTTCCTTGTGCTTTTTGCCTTCATGGTTCTGACCTCCGCCCCGGGCAGCCAGGCGGGAACAAATTCCATCTTCTAATCTCATCGCGCTGCAATTCCGCCGATTGCACCACATCTGCACATCCGACGATTGGACCGGGACGCAACTCTGCCGCGAACTCCTTGCCAGGAGCGGGTCCTCCGAAGTGAAGTGCACCAAGTTGCTTCGCTGCGTATTTTGCTGCATAGAAAGCTCCGCCGAGCGCGGGGTCGAACGGGGAAATTTTCGTTCTTCCAAATCGTTCGAATGCCTTTGCCCACCACTCATCGCGTCGCAGATGGCTTCAGGGATAGTGCGAGTTCGTAGTCGGAAAAAGGACCAAAGTGATACCGAGTGGTTTCGAAGGAATAGCTGGCAGTGAGGCTTATTTCCTTTAGCATACCGAGCTCAATCAGCGATTTCTGAAATTTGCGGTCGGACACCACTCGCGCGCCTCAGCGACTGCGAATTTGATGAAGGGGGCTTGGCTCCGCCCAAGAAAGGGCTATTGCAGGAGCCAGCGCCAACCCGACCCAAAAAGACTGCTCACGCCCGTCCTCGACGCTGAGCAATTCGAGCTGTTGAGACAAACGCTTAATAGGAGCGCGATTTTATGCGAACTGAAGCAAATGCGGCACCGCGGCTCATGGCTGTCAGTGACGCAGCCCGATATCTCGCCGTTTCAGTCTCAACGCTTTACGGATGGGTTTATCAGCGCAGGATTCCTTTCGTGAAAGTGGGACGCGCCCTTCGATTTGAAGTGGTCGATCTGGACGGTTTTATTCAGAAAAATCGGACCCAGGCCAGATAGTCTGGAAAATGTCCAGTAATTGCGCCAAGCCTTGCTAGAATACGCGCGCGGCTGGCAAAGGGAAGAAAGCGAGCCGCAAATGGGTATCGACAAGAGAGGTAAGATTTACTGGATCGACTTTTACGACCAAAACCGAAAGCGAATCCAGGAATCTTCGCAAAGTCCGCATCGTCGAGACGCTGAATCCCTTGATACGCTCCGAAAATCCGAAGCCTTGCGCGGGATCTATAAGCAACCCGTGAAGATTTCGCTCGGGGAATTCGGCGACCGCTATATGGAACATGCGAAGGCAAACAAGCGGTCTTGGTTGCGAGATGAACAAATGCTTAATCACCTTTGCGAGTTTTTCGGCAAAGACAGGCTACTGACGGATGTAACTCCCGTGCAAATCGAGAGTTACAAAATTCAGCGGCAAGGCAAAATTGCGGACTCTACGGTTAACCGAGAGTTGGCATTGCTCAAGCGCATGTTTAATCTCGCAATCACATGGGACTTGTACTTCGGATTGAATCCGGTTCGAAAGGTTAAATTCTTTCGAGAAATTTCAAACCGACTCCGCGTCCTAAGTCCCGAAGAAGAGAAAAAGCTTCTCGAAAATGCGATCCCGTATCTCCAAGATTTAATTCGTTTCGCGTTGAATACGGGGTTGCGAACTGGAGAGATTTTCTCTTTGCGCTGGTCTCACATTGATTTACAGAGGGGAATTCTCGCTGTTTTCGCGTCCAAGACCCAAACAATTCGAGAAATTCCGATAAATTCGGAAACGCGGAAAGTTTTGGAAGCTTGGAAGCTAAACAAAAAGAATGAAAATGTTTTCTACAACCCTCAGACCGGCAGACCCTTTGTTGATTTGAAAACTGGATTCGCTCTTGCTTGTGAAAAAGCGGGAATCTCAGATGTGACGTGGCACACGCTACGCCACACTTTTGCTTCTCGTCTCGTAAACAGCGGCGTTGACATCGTGACAGTGAAAGAACTGCTGGGACACTCCAGCATCAGCGTCACGATGCGCTACGCGCACACAAATATTGAGAGCAAGCGAGCGGCGGTTGAAAAACTTGACGGTTTTAGTGACAATTTGGTGACAGTCAGCCCGAAAGTACACCAATCTAGGGCAGTACTGTCACTAAACCGGGTCGCAAGTTACAATGCTTCAAGAGGTTAATTCGGAGGGGTAGGAAAGCGGTTGACTCCGGCGGTCTTGAAAACCGTTAGGCCCGAAAGGGTCTCGTGGGTTCGAATCCCACCCCCTCCGCCAGCCAGTCCTGGGCTTTCTCTCGGTTTCGGTTTGTGTCCGACACACCGCAAGGCTAGGTCCAGGCTGCGGTTGATTGGCTGTAGTCGCCCCACAGTTCTCCGACGAACGTCCGTCAGGTGCCACGAATGCCACTAATTCGATCTCTTCGCCGTTCGACAACCCTGATCCTGCTGGCTCTGGCGCTCTGCGCGCTTTTCGTCGCTGGAAACGCAGCAGATGCGGCGCGCCAAAAATACATTTTTTATGTGGGTACGTATACCGACCACGGCAGCAAGGGAATATACGTGTACCGCTTCGATTCTGCGACCGGCAAGTCCACTTCGCTGGGACTGGCGGCTGAGAGCCCCGAGCCCTCGTTTCTGGCGATTGCGCCGAGCGGACGATACCTTTACGCGGTTAACGAGATTTCGAAATTCAACGGGGAACCGACCGGGGCCGTGAGCGCTTTCGCCATCGAGAGGAAGACCGGAAAGCTTGTGCTACTGAATCAAGTTTCGTCGCGCGGTGAAGGGCCCGCGCACATCGCGCTGGATCGCAGCGGCAAATACGCGCTGGTTTCCAATTACGATCGCGGAAGCATCGCCGTATTTCGTTTGCTCGAGGATGGGCGGCTCGGTGAGGCGACGGCGTTTGTGCAGCACAAAGGTTCGGGTGTGAATCGGGAGCGCCAGGAAGGACCGCACGCCCACGCCGCGGTCTTCTCCTCTGACAATCGATTTGTAATCGTTGCGGACCTGGGGCTCGATCAGTTGCTGGTGTACCGTTTCGATGCGGCGCGGGGAACTTTGGGCAACGATCCACAAATCGTGGGAGCCGTGCCGGGCGCCGGGCCACGGCATGTGGTGTTTGATGGCGCGGGCCGACATTTATATTTGATCAACGAGATGCGATCCACCGTGGTGACGTATGCCTACGACGCGGCGAATGGCACGCTCAGTGAATCACAGGTTGTTTCCGCACTCCCCAAGGGATTTGCGAGAACCAGCGAGGCGGCCGAAATTGAGATGCATTTTTCCGGCAAGTTTCTTTACGCTTCGAATCGGGGAGATGACAGCATCGCGGTGTTCGCCGTCAATCCGAAGGACGGCACGCTGGCGCCGGTTGAAATCGATTCGACCGGCGGAAAAACACCGCGCAATTTTGTCCTCGATCCCACGGGAGCCTGGCTGTTGGCCGCCAACCAGGATTCCGACGACATTGTGGTCTTCCGTGTCGATCCCAGCAGCGGGCACCTTACGCAAAGCGGCCAGGCGTTCCATGTGCCGTCACCGGTTTGCGTCCGATTCGTTGCGGCGCGGTAAATTCGCAAGGGCGCGATCCCGGAGGCACGCGGCAATGAACCGGAACGCGGGGGAGCGGCGTGCGCGTGATGGCGCGCGGCGATCAGCATAAGTGCCGCTGAGGTTCGGCGATTGCCTTCGCTAGATCGTTCAGGAACTGCGCGCCGCGCGCGCCATCCACGACGCGATGATCGCAGGAAAGCGTGAGCGTCATCATGCTGCGGACGGCAGGCTGGCCGTTGAAGGCAACGACACGATCGGTAATTGCGCCGACCGCCAGGATTGCGGCCTGCGGCGGCGGGATAATCGCAGTGAAGGAATCGATCTGGAACATGCCGAGGTTGCTGATTGTAAATGTAGCGCCAGCGAAATCCTGCGGGCGCGATTTTCCGGATTTGGCGCGCTCCGCGAGGTCGCGGCGTTGCGCGGCGATTTCGGCGATGGTCGCGACGTGCGCGTTGGGAATCACTGCCGCGATCACGCCGTCGCTTACGGCGATCGCGAGGGCCATGTTCACTGCGCGATGAAGCTGGATTCCATCGGGCGTCCAGCTCGCATTCATGCGCGGGTGCTGGAGCAAGACGCGAGCGACGAGCGCGGTGAGCAAATCCGTGTGAGTGATCTTGACGCCGGAATTTGTGGCGGCGGAAGAGGCAAGTTTTTCGCGCGTTTGATGGAGCGCACTGGCGTCCACTTCGCGAACCAGGAAGAAATGCGGGACGGTGGTCCAACTTTGCGTGCTGCGCTCCGCCATCAACCGGCCGATAGCAGTGAGCGTTTCGAGTTCAGCGCCAGCGGAAGGTGCGGCAGCTCTTGGCGCCGGCGATTTTGCGGCGGCCTCGATGTCGGACGCGAGGATTTCTCCGCCGGCGCCCGAACCTCGCACGTTTTCGAGATTGACGTGAAGCTCGGTCGCAAGGCGGCGAGCTTTCGGTGAAATCTTCATCCTCGCGCTGGAAATCGCAGCATCGCCTGATGGAGCTGCGGATTCGGCGACGCGCGGTGCTGTGACGGCGGTGGTGGTGGACGCCGCAGCAGGCGCTTCATCTGCGGGAGCGGGCTCGCCCTTGTCCACGATCCATGCAATCGTGCGGCCGACGGCGATTACGTCGCCTTCCTTCGCTTTCACGCCGGCCAAATATCCATCGGCGAGCGCTTCCACTTCGACGACCGCTTTGTCCGTTTCGACTTCAAGCAAAGTCTCGCCCTTGGCGACGGCTTCGCCTTCCTTCTTGCGCCAAGAAACCAGCTTGCCGGTTTCCTGCGTCAATTCGAGAGCGGGCATAACAACACTGATGGCCATAATTCCTCTGGCGAAAGAAATGAATTTCTAGTCGGTAGCGCCGACCCGCTCGATTTTCGCGCTGGCTTCGACCATTTCCTTGACGCGCTTGCTGGGCGCTGCCTCGGACTCGCGCGTCGCGGACAAAGGCCCGTTGACGGTGAAATAATGCGCGCCCGCGACCATCAATTGCTCCGCCGGGAAGCGGGTGATGACTTCGTGGCCGGTTTCGGTGACCACGATTTCTTCCTCGATGCGCGCCGCAGCCCAGCCATCGGTGGAAGGCCAGAAAGTTTCCAAAGCGAAAACCATGCCGGGCTTGATTTCGTAGGGATGATCGAGCGAAACCAAGCGGCTGATGACCGGCTTTTCCCATATCGCAAGGCCGATGCCGTGTCCGTATTGCAAAGCGAACGCCGCTTCTTCGTTGGGGAATCCGAATTCCTGCGCCTTCGGCCACAGCGCCGCAATTTCACCGGTGGTGCGGCCAGGACGAACCAATGAAATTGCTGCATCCAGATATTCGCGGCAGCGTTTGTAGGCGTCAATCATGGCGTGCGACGCGTAGCCGATGGTGAAGCAGCGGTAATAGCAGGTGCGATAGCCCATGTACGAATGCAGAATGTCGTAATACACGGGGTCGCCGGGGCGCAGCACGCGGTCTGAAAATACGTGCGGGTGTGGATTGCAACGTTCGCCGGATATCGCGTTGACCGCTTCGACGTATTCGGAGCCCAGGTCGTACAGGACTTTGCTGACGAGGCCCACGGCCTCGTTTTCGCGCATACCTGGCTTCATCGCGCGATAGAGCTCGTCGTAGGCCGCATCCACCATCATCGCGGAAGTATTGAGCAGTGCGATTTCGTCGCGGGTTTTGATGACGCGCGCGTCGGACATGAGCTGCTGGCCGTCGACAATCTTGATCCCTTCGAGCTGCAGCGCAAAAAGAATGGGTGGCTCGATGATGTCAACGCCGAGTGGCTCGTGAAGCAAACCGAGTTCTTCGAGTTCGATCCGTATTTTTTTCGCGACATCTTCGGCGCGGCCCATTTCGGGCGACATCGCGCCGCGCAGCAGCGGGATGCCGGCGCGCGAGCGTTCACCGAGCCAAGGACAATGCAACTGGTGGTGCTTGGCGGCGGAGCCAAAATCCCAGAGGATTGGCTCGCTCTTCCGTGTGAGCAGCGTGAAGCGGCTCATTTTGTCTTGCGCCCATGAACCGATGTGCGTGGAGGTGATGTAACGCACGTTGTTCATGTCAAAGCACAAAATCGCGCCCATTTCGGATTTGGCGAGAAGATCCTTCACACGCTGGAGACGTTCCGTGCGCAGACGATCGAAGTCAATGCGCTGTTCCCAATCAACCGCCATCGTTCCATGCGTTGGCAACGCCATGGCATCCCTCCTGAAACTATGAAATCAAGTCCGGCCGCAAAGTTTCATGGCTGTGTCGAAAACTGTTTTCCCGGTGGGGACCGTGAGATCTTCCAGCGGCGGCGAGAACGGGATAGGCACGTGCATCGCGCCCATGCGCTTTACCGGGCCATCGAGGTAATGAAACGCGCCCTCGGCAATCGTGGCTGCGATTTCGGCGGCAACGCCGTAGCGGCCATAGCCTTCATCAATCACGATGGCGCGCGATGTTTTCTTTACGGACTCGATCAGCGTGTGTTCATCGAGCGGCCAGGTGGTTCGCGGATCCACGACTTCGGCGCTGATTCCGGCTTGCTCAAGCATTACGGCGGCCTCGAGCGCGACCTGCACCATGCTGCTGGTGCCGACCAGTGTGATATCGGTGCCGACGCGCTTCACGTCTGCGACGCCGAGCGGAATGGTGTATTCCGCTTCAGGCACCGGACCCTTCAGCTTGAAGCTCATCTTGTCTTCGAAAAAAATCACCGGGTTATCGTCGCGAATCGCGCTTTTCAGCAGGCCCTTGGCGTCATAGGGCGTAGAAGGCAGCACGACTTTTAATCCCGGGATGTGGCTGAACCAGGCGTGCAGTGATTGGGAATGCTGTGCTGCGGAGCGCCGCGCGGCGCCGAGCGTGGTGCGCATCACCATGGGGACTTTCCATTTTCCGCCCGACATGTAATGAACTTTCGCGGCTTGATTGGCCATTTGATCCATGGTCAGCGTGATGAAATCGCCGAACATGATGTCCACGACGGGACGCAGGCCGGTCATCGCCGCGCCTACTCCCACGCCGGTGAATCCCGCTTCTGAAATTGGCGTGTCCACTACTCGCGAGGTGCCGAACTCTTCAACGAGGCCGGAAAGTACTTTGAAAGGCGTGCCGGCTTCGGCTACGTCTTCACCCATAATGAAAACGCGCGAATCGCGCCGCATTTCCTCCGCAAGCGCTTCGCGGATCGCTTCGGCGAAAGTTATTTCACGAATTCCGGGTTCAGGCATACACGTCCTGGTCAACTTCGTCCGCGCCGGGATATGGCGCGGCGACGGCAAATTTGACGGCCTTATCCATTTCAACTCGCAGTTCGGAGTCGATCGTGCTGAGCGTGCTGGCGTCGGCGTGCTTTTGGCCTTTCAGCCACTCGGCGAAATTCTTGATCGGATCGCTCTCAGCCAGCCATTGCTGCTCTTCTTTTTTCGAACGGTAATATTCCCGGTTGATATCGCCGACGTGATGCCCGCGGTAGCGGTAGGTATTGCAGAGAAGAAATGCCGGGCCTTCGCCGCGACGCGCGCGATCGGCGATGTCTGTGGCGACGGCGTGCACTGCGCGAACGTCTTGGCCGTCCACAGTTTCTGCGCGCACTCCGAAAGCAGCGGCGCGCGCAGGAATATCTCCGGCGGTCGTTTCCGAAAAATGCGTGTATTCGTTGTACATATTATTTTCGCAGACGTAAATCACGGGCAACTTCCAGAGTTGCGCGAGGTTCATGCATTCGTACAGCACGCCTTGGCCGAGCGCGCCTTCGCCGAAAAAGCAAACGGCAACTTGTCCCGTTTTCAGAGTCTTGGCGGAGAGCGCTGCGCCGGTAGCGATACCCACGCTTCCCGCAACAATTGCATTCGCTCCGAGATTTCCGGTGGCGGGATCAGCGATATGCATCGAACCGCCTTTCCCGCGGCAGTACCCGGCTTCTTTTCCCAGCAATTCCGCAAACATCAATTTCGGAGAAGCGCCTTTGGCGAGGCAGTGGCCATGGCCGCGATGCGTGCTGGTCACGTAGTCATCAGGGCGGAGCGCTTCGCAAACGCCCACGGCGATCGCTTCTTCGCCGATGTAGAGGTGCGCCAAACCAGGCATCAGCGCGCGCGTGTACAATTCATTCACATTTTCTTCAAACAAGCGGATGGCCATCATCTGGCGGTACATGCGCAACCACTTTTCCACGCCAACGCCTGTGCTTGTTTTTGTCGGGTCAGAAACCGTTGTCATTTCGCCACTCCGGACATTCGTGCCAGAACTTCGAAAACCACGGCAAAATCCTGCTTCGCGAATCCCATGCCACGCGCGGCGGTGAGGAACTCGTTCGAGACGGCCGTCGTCGGCAAGGGAATGTCCAGCGCGCGGCCCATGTCGAGGGCTAGCATCATGTCTTTCTGCATCATGTTCACGTCGAACCAGGCTTCTTCCGGCATGGTCAGGACAAATGGGCCGCGATATTTGATCATCGGAGAAGCGATGGCGCTGTTGGTCAGAACATCGACGGCGACTTCGCGCGCGATGCCGCTTTTTTCCGCGAGCAAGACACCTTCGCAGAACGCCATCATTTGCACGGCGAGGCTCAGGTTCGTCGCGATTTTCATTGAAAGCGCCAGGCCGTTGTCGCCGACGTAAGTCACTTTCGGTCCGATATCGTCCAGGATCGGTTTCAGGCGATCAAAAGTCTCGCGGCGTCCCCCAACCATCACGGACAGCTTGCCTTCCTGGAGTGTAATCACACTTCCGGAAACCGGGGCGTCAATTATGTCGGCGCCCTTGTCACGGACCTTTACGGCGACGGTACGGGCGTAGCTGGGGCTGACCGTGCTCATGTCTATCAAAAATTTACCGGGCGCAACGGCACTGAGGATTCCTTCGGGTCCTTCCATGACGGCGGCTAGCGCTTTTTCGTTGGTGACCATCGAGAAGGTGACGTCGACGGCGGCACAAACCGCGCGGGGCGAATCAGCCCACTTCATTCCGCGATCAATCAAGCGCTGCGCTTTGGCGCGCGTGCGGTTGTACCCGGTGACGGTGTGGCCCTTGCTCAGAAGGCGGCTGACCATCTCGCTGCCCATCATGCCCAGTCCGACGAAACCTAAATTGGCCATTCTCGTCCTCGCCGTGGTTAGATATTTGAATCGGGAACTGCGCCGCGGTGCTCGTGCGGGCGGGAATCGTCCCGGACTTGCTGCAGATGGTCGCGCATCGCCGCGCGCGAGGCTTCCGCGTCGCGCCGTTCGATGGCCGCCAGAATTCGCGCGTGATGGTACTGGCCGCGCTGCGGACCGCCATCTTCAAAAAATATCCGCATGCGCTGTTCGCGTAGCAATCCCACAATTGAATCGAGCAGCGACAGAATCAGCGGATTTTCCGCGGCCTCGGCGAGCGCCAAATGAAAATCCAGATCCGCTTCGATGTAGGCGTCGGGATCTTTCACCGCGTCGTTCATCACCGCAAATGCCTCGCGCATCAGCGCGAGTTGCGGCTCCTGGATGCGAGTCGCGGCGAGCGCGGCAATTTCGGGCTCCAGAATCTGGCGTACTTCAGCCAGGTATGCCGAGCCGTCCGCCTGGTCGATCCGCATCATCAAGTCGATGGATTGCCGCACTGCCTGCGAAGTTCCGTTGGTGATGAATGTACCGCGCCCCGAATACGCTTCCACCAGGCCCTTCTCATGGAGAGCTTTAACGGCTTCGCGGACCGCAGTGCGGCTGACGCCAAATTTCAAAGCCAGCTCGCGTTCGGAGGGAAGTTGGTCGCCGGCCTTCAGCGTGCCTTTTGTGATCGAATCCTCGATTTGCTGCACGATCTGTTCGTACAGGCGCGAAGTTCGAACTACCTTGTACATAAAGCCTCCTACCCTATGACCACCAGGCGTCCGGTGGTCAGACCGACATACCACGTGCAGTTCGTTCAAATCAAAGGCGTCCAGTATCGACGCCGTCAGTCCCGCGTCTGACCTGTGGGACCTTGCTGAGTCTGGCCGAGCCTTACGCACCTTCGATCGAAACTGTCTTTATGTTCATGAACTCGCGAATTCCGAACATAGCGAGCTCTCGACCGTGGCCTGATCGCTTGACTCCGCCGAATGGGCAGGCGAGGATCCGAGGCCACCATCCGGTTGATAAAGACCATTCCGGATTCCAGCCCGTTGATGAACTTCTCACGCTCCGCGGGGTCGTTGGTCCAGGCGCTGGCGCCCAGGCCAAACGGGCTGCTGTTCGCTATCCGAATCGCGTCTTCCGCATTCTTAGCGCGGAAGAGGGACGCGACGGGTCCGAATAGTTCGCCGCACGCCGCCGGAGAGTCCTTGGGAATATCGGCGAGCACCGTAGGGAGGTAATAGTTTCCGGGCTGATTCAGACGTTTCCCGCCGGTCAGCAACCGCGCTCCCGCTTGCACGGTTTTTTGCACATCGGCGTCGAGTTCCTTTAGCGCTTCCGCGGAGGATAATGGACCAACGTCGGTATGTTCATCGAAGGGATCGCCGACCTTCAGCGATTCCATTTTTTTCACGAAGAGCCGCTCGAATTCGTCCGCAATTTCTTCCGCGACGATAAATCGCTTGGCCGCGATGCAGGACTGGCCGTTATTGAGCACGCGCGCCTTTACGCCTACCGCAACCGCCTGCTCCAGATTGGCGCTCTTCATCACGATGAATGGATCGCTGCCGCCAAGCTCGAGTACCACTTTCTTGATGTCCGTCGCCGCGGCGATGCCGACCTGTACGCCTGCGCCCTCGCTGCCGGTGAGGGTCGCGGCTTTGATCCGGGGATCGGCGAGGATCTTGGCGACTTTACTTGAGCCGATGAGCAGCGTTTGGAAAACACCTTCGGGAAATCCAGCCCGCAGGAGAACTTCTTCTATCATCAGCGCCGATTGCGGTACGTTCGACGCATGCTTCAACAGCCCGACGTTTCCGGCCATCAGCGACGGCGCGATGAACCGAAAAACCTGCCAGAAAGGATAATTCCATGGCATTACCGCCAGAATCGGGCCCAGCGGCAGGTAACGCACGAAGCTCTTGCTTCCCGGAACGTCGGCCGCTTCGTCCGCCAGGAATTTTTCGGCATGCTCCGCGTAATAACGGCACACCCAAGCGCACTTGACCGCCTCGTCCACCGCGGAACGATAGGTCTTGCCCATTTCGATAGTCATCATCCGGCCAAATTTCGCTTTGTCCGCTTCCAGGATGTCCGCGGCTTTTACCATCAGAGTTGCGCGGCTGGCGAATGATGTCTTGCGGAACGAATTGAAGGCTTCGACGGCGCGCTGCAGCTTGTCCTCGAGCTGCGCGTCGGTGATGGGCTCGAAGCTTCTCAGCACTTCACCGGTCGCCGGATTCGTGGTTGCGATGCTCATGACGAGCTCCTCCAAGTCACTGATAGGACACAAGCGCAGATTGCGGCGCCAAGAGAACAATTGCACGAAAATGCGAAAAAAGCCGTGGGAAAGGGGCAAATAAGCAAGGTTTGAGCGTCGAGCGACATTTGGTATAGCCATCATACCACAGAATTGCAAATTGTTTCGATAAAAATTACCTTGACACGCGAAATCATTGGGTGGTAGGGCTGTCATACCACATTTGGCGCTTTAGCGCCTTTTGGCATAGGGGTGGGGGAGAAACATGGAAATGCAAACGTTACGGCGAGGTTCGCGTGTGCGCCCGTTTTGGCAAAGAATCGCTCGCTGGTCGGTTATCGGTTTGGGCGTACTCGTACTGTCCAGTCCGCTCCTCTCGCAATCTTCTACAGGTCGAATCCTGGGCGATGTGCGCGACTCGAGCGGTGCGGTGATCACCGGCGCCACTGTTGAGATTACGGATGTGCAGCGCGGAGTGACGCGCACGCTCCAGACGGACAGTGCGGGCGAATACGTGGCGCCCAACCTGGATCCCGGGATCTATAGGGTTGCCGTCACCAAACCCGGCTTCAAGCGCTTCGAGCGCACTAATATTCAATTGGAAGTCGCCAGCGACGCTCGCATTGATGTTGTCCTGCAGCCCGGCGATGCCACTCAGACCGTGATTGTTAACGAGGAAGTGCCGCTGCTCAATACCACCTCATCCACGCTGGGAGGAACTTTGAGCAATGAGGAAATCACCGATCTGCCGCTCAATGGGCGCAATTACGAAAACCTCCTGCAATTGCGCCCGGGCGTAATGCGCTATCCCGGCGGCGGATTTTCCACGACGAGTACCGACGGTCTGCGTGCGGAAGACAACGGCTATTTTGTCGATGGGCTCTTCAACAGCGAGCCTTTTTCAGGGCAGAGCATCATCAACGGCGCGGGGATCGCGGGGGATTCCGCAACGATTTTACCGATTGACGCGATTCAGGAATTCAACTTGATCGAAAATCCCCCTGCCGAATATGGCTGGAAACCCGGTGCAATCGTGAACGTCGGCCTGAAGTCCGGCACCAACACCCTGCACGGAACAGCCTACGCTTTCGGCCGCGATACGCCGCTGGACGCCCGGAACTACTTCAACACCGATAATCAGATCAAGCAGCCCAGGAATCTCGAACAGTTCGGCGGCACGGTCGGCGGCCCCATCAAGAGAGACAAAATATTCTTCTTTGGCGGATATGAAGGCCAGCGCTACGTGGTCGGCAACGTGGGCACGATCTCGACGCCCGCAACTGTTGGATTGGCGACACCTGCGGGAGGATCTGGCTGCACGTTTATCGGATCGGGAGATTGTGCCAACAGTCTGGTGAACGCGATTCAAGACTTACAGGCAGGCGGAGTCCCCGTCAGTCCGGCCAGCCTGCAAATCGGAGGCTGCACTTTAGGACCTCCGGTTACCTGCAACGGCACGGGATTTCCCACGAATCTTGGCACCAATCCGGCCGGAACCACTACGATCAACTTTGGGCTTCCCAACAGCGTCAGCTCGGACAACGCAATCGGCAAAGTGGACTACCACATCAACGATCGGAACACCGTCAGTGGCCGGTATTTTTACGGTGACAACAACGGAACGGTAAGCGACGCGAGCGAACTCCAGACTGCATGGCTGACGCAAATCCATACCAGAGCGCAAGTGGCTGGAGTCAACTGGACCTACGTCCCGAATTCACAGTGGGTCAACGAAGCCCGCTTCGGTTACAACCGCCTTTACCAGCCAACGTTTACCAACGATCACAATGTTCCCGCCAGTGATTACGGCCTGGACACCGGCGTAACCAATCCGCTCTACGGCGGATTGCCCCGCATTAATATCGCTCCGTTCTATATTTTTCCGCAGGAATTGGGTGGATTTAACTGGCCCAAAGTGCAAGGCCCAGATACGCGTGTGCAATTCGTTGATCACATCTCGCGCGTGATTGGCAAACACGCCATCAAGTTCGGCGGTGAAATTCACCGCGATGCATTCAGCGGCGGCGCGTACGGCGGCGCGCGCGGTAGAATCAAATTCGGATTTAACTCTGCTGACTTTCCGTTTCCGACAGCCACATCGCTCGAAGCATACTTCGCCGGCTTCCCGGACTCTGCCACCTTGCTCGTGGGCGATCCTACTCGACACATCCACAATTGGGGCTATGCCGGATTCATCCAGGACGACTGGCGCGCCACCAAGAATCTCACGTTCAATTTGGGTCTGCGTTACGAGATCAACACGGTCGTAAAAGAAGACCACGACTTGCTGGGCAATTTCAGTCCAACGGTCGGGCTGGAGCAAGTGGGCCAGCAGATTGGCGCACCCTATCACGGCGACCACACCAATTTCGCGCCTCGTTTGGGCGTCGCATGGGATCCGTTTGGAACGGGAAAGACCGTGATCCGTTCCGCCTTCGGCATGATCTACGAGACGATCAATTGGGAATCCTTCCTGGCGCTGAACAATTCCTTGGGTATCAGCACGATTCCCACGGGCGCGATGGGAGTAGGTCCCGGGGGAACGCAAGGAACCGGAACCATTGACGTGGGTACCGTAAACCTTAGCCCGGGCGGGGGTGGCTTGAACTGGAATGGACCAGGAACGGTTTTTCCGACCACTTCGTTGACCTGTAACGCGGGCAGCCCTTGCTCTATCTTGGGCATTGATCCGAATCTCACGACACCTTACGTCCTCAGCTGGAATCTAAACGTCCAACATGCGATCACGAATAATCTTTCACTGGAGGTCGGCTACGTCGGGAACCACGGCTCGAACTTAGTTGGTATTCGCGACCTGAACCAGGCGGCCGAAGGTTCGGGATGGACGCCCGCGGCAATTTCAGCCTGCCAGGCTTCTGCTCCCGCGTTCAATAATTGCGCATCGGATCCCAACGCGGAGCAGGCGGCTCGACCGTTCAATACAGCATTCCCATTCCTGCAGAACATCTATCAGATGAGCAACAACTACAAATCGAATTACAACGGCCTGCAAGCAACGCTCACCGGCCGCGAATATCACCATTTCACTTTCGTTGCCGGCTATACCTACTCGCACTCTCTTGACGATGTTGGCGCGAACTGGGATTTTGGCGCAGGATTGGGCCTGCCGTCCGACAGCACGCACCCACAACGCGAATACGCCAGCAGCGATTTTGATATCCGGCATCGTGGTACGCTGACCATCACCTATGCAGTCCCGGGCCGTGACGGCTTTGCGCAAATGTTGAAGGGTTGGGAGCTCAACTCCATCGTAGTCCTCTCCAGTCCTCAGCCTTGGGGCGTGATGGACGCGGGGACTGATGTCAGCGGCACCGGCGCACTCAATGATCGCTGGAACTTCTTCGGGAGTCCTTCGAATTTCACTTCGGGTG
Organism: uncultured Acidobacteriota bacterium; assembly: GCA_963786205.1. Taxonomy (GTDB): domain Bacteria; phylum Acidobacteriota; class Terriglobia; order Acidiferrales; family UBA7541; genus Palsa-295. The sequence goes on along the minus strand of CAWAYG010000002.1, from coordinate 934,388 downwards.
CGGGACCAATCCCGTACTCGCCGGGTCAATCGAATCCGGCATGCGCCGCGCAAGCCCTTACCCTCGATGGCGGCAATCCCACTGGTTTGAATAGCACAGCGCTGGGCGCTTTCGGCTGCTTCACCAAGGGCAATTCGATATTGCTGCCACCCGCACTAGGGACTTTTGGCACCGTGGGACGCAACGAATTCCGCGATTCCGGATTTCGCAACTGGGACTTCTCGGTCGGCAAGACCTGGAAATTTACGGAAAGATTCAGCGCGCAATTCCGTGCGGAATTTTTCAACATTCTTAACCATCCCAATTTTGCCAATCCCTTTGGCGGCCAGAACGGTTGGGCCCACAACGATCCATCCACGGGAGCCGGAGGAATATTCGGCTGCGGATGCGCCACGCCTGACGTAGCGGCGTCCAATCCGGTGATTGGTTCCGGTGGCAGCAGGGCCGTCCAGTTGGGTTTGAAGCTTCTCTTTTAAGTCGCGCGGTGGGCGATAAACGGGAGCCAGCGGAGTTCCCGGCTCCCAGTCAATTTGTGGATCACTGCAGTGAAGTCCTGGTAGGTGGTGCAAGTGTACGAACGACACGCGCGTTTCGAATTGTGAAACGGCGAGCCGTGAATCCGGAAGGGGGCCCTGTTTCATGCGACGGACGAATTCTTTCCTCAAGGCAATAGTTTGTGCGGTAGCACTCACCACCTTGTTTGGCTCTGTGATGCCCGCAACAAACGCTCAACAGGTACGACCTGAGCGCACCATCGAAGAAATTAAGGCCGAGGCGATCACGCGCGCCGAAAACGGGCAGTATCCGTGCATCGGACAAAACCCTGACGACTTGCGAGAGGCGTTTGCCTCGATCAAGACGCGGGACCGCGACGAATGGGCCGCGGCATTCATCGCCGTCGGCGACAAGTGGATGACCGAGGCAAAGTCGCTCGAAAAAAGCGATCCCACCAAGGCCAATGCGGACTACATTCGCGCGTGGCGCGTTTACTCGTTCGGGCGCTGGCCCGTGCCCTCTTCCCCCGGCAAGCAACGCGCTTACGAGAAAGCGCTGGAAGCATTTCGCGCGCACACGAAATTCTGGGATCCGCCGATGGAAGTGGTGCACATCCCCTTCGAAGGCAAGGAAATCATCGGCTATCTGCGCTTTCCGAAGAACGCGACCGGCCCGGTCCCGATGGTGATTGCGATTAATGGTCTCGACAGCCGCAAAGAGGATCTTTCTGAAAGTTTCTCCGCGGTTTTGCCTTTCGGTATCGGATATATTGCCGTCGATGGTCCCGGCACGGGGCAAGCTCCCATCAAGGCCAGCCCTACCGCGGATCGCATGTTGTCGCGCGTGATTGATTACGTGTACAGCCGCCCGGAAGTGGATAAATCCAGAGTGGAATTCCACGGCGTCAGTTGGGGCGCGTACTGGGGCACCAAGATGGCGATCCTCGAAAAAGACCGCCTGAAAGCCGTGAGCGTGCAATCGCCGCCTATTCACGACATGTTTCAGAGGGATTTCGTGCTGAATGGCCTGCAGGGCAATCGCGAGTATTTGTTCGATCAGCTGCCGGCAATGATGTCCATCTTCGACAACGTGAACAATCTCGACGAACTGCTGGAAATCTTCCCGAAAATGTCGCTCGTGACGCAGGAGCTTATAGGCAAACCCACCGCTCCGATGCTGATCATGGCCGGCGTACTCGATACGCAAGTCCCGATATCCGATACGTATCGGCTGTTAAGCGCCGGCGACGTTCCCAAGACCGGGTGGATCAATCCGCATGGCGGGCACCTAGGGCGACAAAAAGGCGTGTGGCCTGATCCGGTGATGTTCAAGGAAGTGATCGTGCCGTGGATCGTGCACGCTTTGGATATTGCGCCGCAGACTCACTAAAGCGCGCAGACGCTCGCCGGGACGAACGTCGCCCGGCGAACCGCAAGCAACAGCTACGAAGAACGCTCGCGGGGCCGAGGAGTTCTTCGAGCTGTGGCCCACCTTCTAGCCGTGCAAAGCCGATTCGAAATCAATCCGCGTTCGCTTACCGTAGACGAGCAGCGTAAATGTGTCCGGAACAATTGTTGGACGCGGGTGCGGATTTTCGGGCGTGGAGACCGGGGCGGCACCTAAGTCCGCCGTTACTAGATAAACGGTGTGGGTAGCGTAATCGAGAGCCATAGTGCGGGCGCCACGCTGCGTCTGGATTGTTTCCACGAGTGAAAATTTTGTGGGCGAGTCTTCGTGCGCGATGGCGAGGGTGCCGTCACCGCAGGAAGCGAACGCGTAACCAGTGGCGGGGTCGAAGCGATTGGCGTCCACTCCCTGGCCGATGGGAACGGTACCGAGGATTTTGCCGGTATTGCCGTCAACGAAGGTCATCAGCTTGTTGCGGCAGCCGACCACGAGAATTTCGTGTGCGGCGTCAATCGCGAGGCCGGAGGGCGACTCGCAGGGCGCGAGCGGCCAGGTGTTTTCGACTTGGAGAGTCTTGGCGTCGAATTTTACGAGCGCGCTTTTGTCTTCGAGGTTAACGAAGATATTGCCCTTATTGTCGGATGCGGCGAATTCCGGGCCGCCACCCAAAGCTGCGGTACCGGCGACCTTGCCGGACGCGGCGTCGATGGCGGTGCTGGAGTTCGCGTCGCCATTGAATGAAAAGGCGCGTTTGCTGAATGGGTCGTAAATCAGGCCGTCGGGATCCTTGTCGGTCTGCGCGTCACCGACTGCTTTGAGCGATGTGAGGTCGAAGATCGTGGAAGTGGAGGAGCGGCCATTGGTGGTGAAACCTTTGTTGAATTCATTGGCGAAGGCGATACCGTGCACGCCCTGCGTATCCGGAATGTCGCCGATGATTTTGCCCTGATCCGGATCAACCACAATGACGTGAGTGGCCCGAGTTATGAACAAGTGATGCGTTGCCGGATCCACTTCGAGATAATCCCAGCCGCCGGATCCGCCGAGCTTCACTTTTTTGATCAGATGATAGCCGGATCCCCCGCCAGACGGGGCAGCCGCGCGGACCTAGGCGCTTGCCAGCAGGCAAATCAGGAATAGCGCAAAACACGCACAAGCGAATTTCTTCGACATGAATGCCTCCAAGAATCTAGAAGCGAGCCGCCCAGCCTCGCGCGAGGACGATGTCATACCGAAGCTAAACGCAGGATAAATGGCCGACGTTGGAAGATTATGCCAGAACGCTCAGTGCAGCGCGGGTCTTGAAACAGAATTGGCGGAGTGCAGTATGATGTCGCCATGCGTCTGCTGCTGGTGGAAGACGATCCTGGGGTGCTGCGTTTCGTCCTGAAAGGGCTGCGCGAACAGGCCTATGCCGTGGACACTGCAATCACCGGTGACGACGCGCTGTATCAGGCGGAAATCAATACCTACGACTTGATAATCCTGGACGTAATGATTCCCGGCCGCGACGGGTTTGCAGTCTGCAAACAAATTCGCAGCTCCGGTAATCGCGTGCCGATCTTGATGCTAACCGCGCTCGACGGCGTGGAGGATCGCATCGCGGGGCTGGACGTGGGCGCGGACGATTACCTGACCAAGCCCTTTGCCTTCCGCGAACTGCTCGCACGCCTGCGCGCCTTGTTGAGACGTTCCGGCGAGCTTCGCCCTCCGGATATTAGCGTGGCCGATCTAGTCGTGGATACCGCGGGGCAGACGGTCACGCGCGGCAACCGACGCATCTCGCTTACCACCAAGGAATATGCACTGGTGGAATTTCTGGCGCGCAATGCGGGGCGCGTGGTGGGGCGTGCGGCGATTGCCCAGCATGTGTGGGACGAATCCTTCGATCCATTTTCGAATTTGATTGAAGTCTACGTGAATCGCTTGCGGCGCAAGATCGACACGGACTCGAAAGTGCCGCTCTTGCACACCCGCCGTGGCGCGGGCTATCTGTTCGGGCCGCAAGCAGAAAATACTCGCTCCCATGAGACGTCGGACCGGGACGAGCAGCGACCAGCGAAGAAGAGATTGAGTCCGGCGAGTAAGAAGAACCATGTTTGATACATTGCGTGCGCGTCTGACGCTGTGGTACTCCGTCGTTTTGGCGTTGCTCCTGCTGCTCTTCAGCTTGACCAGCTATTTTCTTTTTTCCCGAGCCGAGAATCACCGCACCGACGCCGACCTTTCGGAACTCGCCAATTCTTTTCTGGTGACCTTCCAGGACGAACTCAAGGATCCGGACGAGCCTGGCGGACTGCAGGCTGCGGCGCGACAAGCAATGATCGAGCATCTTGTTCGAGGCGATGTGGTTCTGATAGTGGATGCCGCCGGCAAAATAGCGGCGAGTTCAGCGGACCTGATGCCTTCCAGCGCGCAGGCGAATTCCGCAGCCTCACGCGCCGTCGCTTCTAGTGGCTTCCAGAGCTTCGTGGCGGAAGCGTCGCAATCGGACCGCAGCGATCGCAACATCTCGGGAGAAAAAGGCGGCTTTCGCGCCCATGCCACACGTTTTTCCGCGGACGGTCGATCCTGGTCGCTCGTTATTCTTCGCTCTCTGCATGCGCAGCAGGAAATGTTGGAGCAAATTCGTGTGGCGTTCGCGTGGCTAATCCCGCTGGGTGTGCTGCTCGCGGGCTGCGGTGGCTATTTTCTGGCGCGCAGAAGTCTGACGCCCGTTGCCGCCATGGGCCAGCAGGCGCAACTCATCGGCGCGGCAAATCTGCACGAACGCCTCGAAGTGCGCAATGCGAACGACGAGCTCGGCCGGCTGGCGCGGACCTTCAACGAACTTCTGGATCGTCTCGATCGATCGTTCGAGCGCCAACGGCGATTTATTTCAGACGCCTCGCATGAGCTGCGCACACCGGTATCGATTCTTCGCGGCGAAGCGGAAGTGGCGTTGTCACAACTTTCGCGCTCGCCCGAGGAGTATCGCGAATCGCTCACCGTACTGCATGAGGAGGCGCAACGCCTGGCGCGCATCGTGGAGGATCTTTTCACGCTGACGCGCGCGGACGCCGGCGAGTACCAACTGGCGCAGAGCGATTTTTATCTGGACGAACTCGCGGCGGACTGCGTGCGCTCTACGCGCGCTCTGGCGCAAGCCAAGAGCATTACGTTGGCGGCGGTGACGCCGGAAGAAATGCCGCTGCGCGCAGATGAGGATCTGCTGCGGCGGATGATTCTGAATCTTCTGGACAACGCGATCAAGTACACGCCTGCGGGCGGAAATGTTTCGGTTACATGCACCTCCGTGCCGGAGGGCTACGAGCTGAGCGTAACGGACAGCGGGCCGGGCATTCCTGTGGAGATGCAATCCCGGGTATTTGAGCGATTCTTTCGCGCCGATCGCGTGCGCTCGCGAAGCGGGGTAGACGGCGGGGCAGGCCTGGGTCTTTCGATTGCACGTTGGATCGCCGAAGCTCACCTGGGCCGGATCGAACTGGTGCGCTCCGATGCCACGGGCAGCAAGTTCACTGTGCGGATACCGGCGTCTAGCGTGCGTTCGCCTTCGTTGGGTACTTCGCGTTAATCTTGTATTTATCGGTAAATCTCCAATCTGAATCTTGGCGATCCGCGGCAAGTCATTGCAATTTTGTGCGCTCGCGAAAGAGATGTGTGGTGCTCGCCGCCGGCTCGGGCGAGCGGGTGATGCCGGTTGCAGAGTTTTGTGAAGTGAATCGTAATCTAAACGGAGCGGCGTGAGAAAGCCAGCTCTTTTTAGTGGATTCGGGCCATGGAAGCGTTTGTTTCTTCTGGTAATCGTGCTTGGTTGCCCGGCGGCGTTTGCTCAAGGAGGGCCGCCGTACTACACCAACGATCCCGGCACCCCCGGCAATCACAATTGGGAAATAAATCTGGGTTACATACCCTTCCTCTACACCAATCCGTCCATCACGCACACGCCTGAGGTGGATATCAACTTCGGGCTCGGCGATCGCATCCAGCTCACTTTTGAAAATGCCTGGTTGCGAGTGCAAGCTCCTTCAGGCACTCCGAAATACGGGCTCGGGCAGGATCCGCTGGGTGTGAAATGGCGATTTTATGACAATGAAGAATCTGGATTCGCCATCTCCGTTTTTCCGCAGCTTTCTGTTAACAGTCCGAACAACTCCGTCGCGCGCGGAATTACTCCTCGCAGCGCCAGTTTGATTCTTCCCATGGAGTTTTCCAAAAAGCTCGGGCCGATCGATTTGCACTGGGAAGCCGGCTACAACTACGTTCATACCGGTTCGAGTGGATGGCTGGCCGGCGTCGTGGCGGGGCACCAGCTGACGGAAAATCTCGAAGTGGATGGCGAGTTTTATGGCCTCGGAACTTTCCACCCTTCCAGCGGACAGGAAACCCTTGAGTTGGGCGCGCGCTACAAGATACATCCTCCGTTTATTTTGCTGCGGATCGCGGGACGCAGCGTACAAGCCTCGAGCAACGAGCAACCTCACTTCGTGGGATATTTCGGCATGCAGTTCCTGCTTCCGCCCAAACCGTTTGCAAAGGACTGACACAGCAACGTTTGGCTTCGCTTAGGATTCCAATTTAGCCGCAACTCCTACGTAGGGAAGAATCCCACCTACGGTACAGTTTTCGACGTATGGCCAGGTAAGCGGGTCTAGCCTAATCTTTACGTGCGCGTTCACCTTCCGTAGCCCAGTGAATATTGAAAGAGAATGCGCGGGCGCTGTCATTACAAAGCGCGAGGAGGGAAACATGCTGTATTACGCACTGCTATTCCTGGTTGTGGCGCTGGTCGCGGGATTTTTGGGATTCGGAGGCATTGCCTTCGCCGCGGCGGGCATTGCCAAGATTCTGTTCTTTATATTCCTGGCTGTGTTCCTCGTCACGCTTCTGATGCATCTCTTGCGCGGTGACACCGCCGGGAACTAGGCCCCAATGGTAGTTCGGAAAGTGCGGCCGGTATTTCCGCACAATTTTATTCGTCCTAGGAGAGAGAAATGAAAAAGATGATGTTCGCATGCGCGATGAGCGCGTTGTTGTTGCTGGCAGTGACCGGCTGGGCCGATGACACCGAGAAGGACCAGGATCGGCTGCAAACTTCCGGCACGGTGTTGCATGAGATTCTGAATGTTCCAGATGATATACCGCAGGACCTGCTCGATAAGGCCGATTGTGTGGTGGTTTTTCCCACGGTGCTGAAGGCCGCATTCATCGTCGGCGCAAGCTACGGCCGCGGCGCGATGACCTGCCGCATGGGCGAAAACTTCAACGGCCCCTGGGGTGCGCCTTCGATGATGGCCTTGGAAGGTGGCAGCGTGGGCTTTCAGATCGGCGGACAAGCGACAGACTTCGTCCTGCTGGTGATGAATGACCGCGGCGCCAACGGAATCTTGAGCAGCAAAGTGAAACTCGGAGGCGATGCGTCGGTGGCGGCTGGACCAGTAGGCCGGGACGCATCGGCGGAAACCGACGTTTCGCTGCGCGCCGAGATATTAAGCTATTCCCGCGCCCGCGGCGTATTCGCCGGCGTTTCGCTGGAGGGTTCGACGATCCGGCCGGACAACGACGCCAACGTGAGAATTTACGGTGAGAAAATCTCGGCGAAAGACATCGTACTGGCTCACGATACGACGGTGCCTCCGTCAGCCCATGCTCTGATTGCGACGCTGAACGCGAGGACGCCGAAACATGTAGTGCAGCGGGGGCAGTAGGCGCCGCCGAACAGTCGTAATGCCTCATAACCGATACGGTTCCAGGGAGCAGGACGCGCGTTTATGGAGGCACGGAGAGACGATCATGAATCTCCGCATACTGGTCGTAGAAGACTCAGAAACAACACGACGGATCATGCGCGCGATTCTGGAAACGAGCGAATGGAAGATCTGTGCTGAAGCGAAAAACGGTCGGGCCGGAATTGCGCAGTTCAAGAAACTCCGGCCCGACGTCGTAGTTATCGACGTCAGCATGCCGGGCATGAGCGGCATCGAAACTGCAAGAGTAATGTCCAAGATTGATCCACTTGTTCCACTCATTCTGTTTACACTTTCCGACACCAAGGAACTATACGAAGCCGCGCGCGATGCGGGGGTTTGCGCCCTGGTATCGAAAGAACACGCCTGGGATCTAGTCGGCACCATTGAGAGTGCGACGACGCAGCGGAGCGGATCCGACCAGCTCGTTCAATAGACTGTGAGCGAATCCGGCGGGAGAGCCCCGGAAACGGGAGAAGCGGTCTGCGGTGAAAGCTTCGCGTAATCGTTACTTTGACAGAATCCACTGGCGGCTACAAACCGAGAATCTGGGCCTGAAACGCGTCGGAAATGCTCAAGCGATCTTCCACTCCGACTTTGCGAAGGATTCGATGGATGTGATTCTTCACGGTCTGTTCGGAGAGATTCAGTTCGTTCGCGATTTCCTTGTTGGTCATGCCACGTTGGATCAGAGGCACGAGTTGTTGTTCACGTCGAGTCAGTCCGAGTGGTGATCGAGCGCAGCTATCGGGTAAAGCGGCAGTCTGCGACGCGAAATAGTCGAACAAGACGCGAGCGTAGCGCGCCGGGCAGACGGCTTCGCCCTGCGCAACCGCACGGATGGAGGCTACTACTTCGACCGCAGACGCTTCCTGAAGAACGTAACCTAGCGCGCCGGCGCGGATGGCCGTAAGGAAGCGCTTTGGGTCGTCTTCCATGGCGACCAGCAAGCATTTCGTCGAGCGATCGTGGTGGTGACCGGGTAGGAATACCGATTCTTCGCCGAGCAGTTGCAAGGAATCCAGAACGACTACGTCCGCTGAAACGTCCGCGAATCCGTGCTTGAACTCGGGAGGCGGCGCATCGCAGGCAATTACCTGGAAATCACTTCGCTTGTTCAGGATGCGCGTAATCGATTCTTTAAGTATGCGATTACAACAAAGGATGAGCACGCTTGTAGGCTTTTCCACGGCAGGCCCTCATAGATTCGCGTTAGTTTTTGCGATCGGGCGCCGCTCGGGTCCAAACTGGGGAGGAACCAAGCTTGCAGAGCGCCGTTGCAACTGCATTTGGCGACAGAACTATAACTTCCACTACACGTCTCGCCGAGCCTCGTTCGCGCGGCACAACTGGTGGCCGGGGGAAGCTTCCAATACGGTCATACTACAAACGCCCGCTCGGGCTACCGTGTGCAGTCACTCCCGGAGGACGCGGCCGCCAGCGTCGGACGCATGGTCGCCTCGGACTGTGTAAACCCTCAATACCCGAAAAGTTGTAGGAAGTATCGCGGTAGTGCGGTACCGGTGCGCCTGGCAACCCGGCCCTGAGCAGTAGACCGATTCCTTCCTCTTGTAAACCTACGACTTCCGGTTCCGATGGCTCCTCTGACAAGCCCCCCATCCGCTGAGTTAGACGCTAGGAGTGCCTGAAACGACACCTCGTTTTGGCCCATATACATTGTTTACTGTAGATAGTTCGCATCCGGAACTATGGTATGAATTTTTCGATGAAGGCGGCGCTGAATGGGAATGAAACGCGATCTCGCGCGTTTTCAATGGCATGGTTCGGTATAAGGTATTTCGTTGCAAACGCTTAGAGCTCCCAAGTTACATGATCCTCTGATCGTTTCTTGTGTGCGTGCGGTTCCCGGCCTTAAAGGGAACAGGGCCGGAAGCAGTTCGCGCCAGCTGACCTGCGATTTTGGAGAATAGGATGAAAAGAACCGAGCCCGGCAAAACAACTGCGGCCACAATTCCCGACCCTAGACCCAGTGCTAAGAGCAATGGACGCACCGCCGTGGAAACCGAGTCAGCGTCAGCCGATTTGAGCGTAATCCTCGCCAGCCTCCAGACCATGCGCGACGGCGACTTCTCGGTGCGCTTGCCGGGTAACTGGACCGGGCTGGCCGGAAAAATCGCCGACACCTTCAACGACATCGTGACCGCCAACCAGCAAATGGCAAAAGAACTGAAACGCGTCGGGCAGGTAGTGGGTAAAGAGGGTCGCACCCGAGAGCGCATGCGGTTTCACCTGCCCAAGGCGGCGTGGGGCGAGATGGAAGTATCGGTCAACACGCTAGTGGACGATTTGCTGCGGCCGACGACGGAAGTGACGCGCGCCATCGCGGCCGTGGCGAAAGGCAATCTGACGCAGACGGTGCAACTGGACGTTGATGGGCGGCCACTCGAAGGCGAATTCCTACGTTCAGCTACCATCGTAAACACGATGATTCAGCAACTTGGCGTGTTCACGGCTGAAGTAACGCGCGTCGCGCGTGAAGTCGGCACGGACGGAAAACTGGGCGGCCAAGCGCAGGTGCCTGGCGTTGCCGGAACGTGGAAAGACCTCACGGACTCCGTCAACTCGATGGCCAGCAACCTGACCGGCCAGGTGCGCAACATTGCCGAGGTGGCCACGGCGGTAGCGAGCGGCGACCTCTCGCGCAAAATCACTGTGGACGTGCGCGGCGAAATTCTGCAGCTGAAGGAAGCCATCAATACGATGGTGGACCAACTGCGCTCGTTCGCATCGGAAGTAACGCGCGTGGCGCGTGAAGTCGGCACGGACGGCAAACTCGGCGGACAAGCGATTGTGCCGGGCGTCGCGGGAACGTGGAAGGACCTAACTGACTCTGTGAACGCGATGGCTGGAAACCTCACGGCGCAAGTGCGCAACATCGCGGAAGTGACGACGGCTGTGGCGCGCGGCGACTTGTCGCGCAAAATCACCGTGGACGTGAAGGGCGAAATTCTCGAGCTGAAAGACACGATCAATACCATGGTGGACCAGCTGAACGCGTTCGCGGGCGAAGTAACGCGCGTGGCGCGCGAAGTCGGCACCGAAGGAAAATTGGGCGGCCAAGCGCAAGTGCCCGGGGTCGGCGGTACGTGGAAGGACTTGACGGACAACGTGAATTTCATGGCCAGCAACCTGACTGGCCAGGTGCGCAACATCGCGGAAGTGGCGACGGCGATCGCGAGCGGCGACCTCTCACGCAAGATCACCGTGGACGTGCGCGGCGAAATTCTGCAGCTCAAAGAAACGCTGAACACCATGGTGGACCAGCTGAACCGGTTCGCCGGCGAAGTGACGCGCGTGGCGCGCGAAGTGGGTAGCGAAGGAAGGCTGGGCGGTCAAGCCAACGTGCCGGGCGTCGCGGGTACTTGGAAAGACTTGACGGATTCGGTGAATTCGATGGCTGGGAACCTGACGGCGCAGGTGCGGAACATCGCTGAGGTGACGACGGCCGTCGCGCGCGGCGACTTGTCGCGCAAAATCACGGTGGACGTGAAGGGTGAAATCCTCGAACTAAAGAACACCATCAACACGATGGTAGACCAGCTGAACGCGTTCGCCGGCGAAGTGACGCGCGTGGCGAGAGAAGTCGGTACGGAAGGCAAATTGGGCGGCCAGGCGCAGGTGCCCGGAGCGGGAACCTGGAAGGACCTCACCGACAACGTGAATTTCATGGCCAGCAACTTGACGGGCCAGGTGCGCAACATCGCCGAGGTGGCCACGGCCGTGGCGCGCGGCGACTTGTCGCGCAAGATCACGGTAGACGTGAAGGGCGAAATCCTGGAGCTCAAAGATACGCTGAACACGATGGTGGATCAGCTGCGATCGTTCGCTTCCGAAGTTACGCGCGTGGCGCGCGAAGTCGGCACCGACGGAAAACTGGGCGGCCAGGCGCAGGTGCCCGGCGTCGCGGGCACGTGGAAGGACCTCACGGACTCGGTGAACTCGATGGCCAGCAACTTGACGGGCCAGGTGCGCAATATCGCCGAGGTGGCGACGGCCATCGCCAGCGGCGACCTTTCCAAGAAAATAACCGTGAACGTTAGCGGCGAAATCCTGCTGCTGAAAGAAACGATCAACACGATGGTGGACCAGCTCAACGCGTTTGCGGGCGAGGTGACGCGCGTGGCACGCGAAGTGGGCAGCGAAGGGCGGCTGGGTGGACAGGCGAACGTGCCCGGCGTGGCCGGAACATGGAAAGACCTGACGGACTCGGTGAACTCGATGGCCGGCAACCTCACCGGCCAGGTGCGCAACATCGCCGAAGTGACGACGGCCGTGGCGCGTGGCGACTTGTCGCGCAAGATCACCGTGGACGTGAAGGGCGAAATCCTCGAACTAAAAAACACGATCAACACGATGGTGGACCAGCTGAACGCGTTCGCCGGCGAGGTGACGCGCGTGGCGCGCGAAGTCGGTACCGAAGGAAAGTTGGGCGGCCAGGCAGAAGTACCCGGAGTCGGTGGCACGTGGAAAGACCTGACGGACAACGTGAACTTTATGGCCAGCAACTTGACTGGTCAGGTGCGCAACATCGCGGAAGTCGCGACCGCGATCGCGAGCGGCGACCTCTCACGCAAAATCACCGTGGACGTGCGCGGCGAAATTCTGCAGCTCAAAGAAACGCTGAACACGATGGTCGAGCAGCTGCGTTCTTTCGCCGCCGAAGTGACGCGCGTGGCGCGCGAAGTAGGCAGCGAAGGCCGGCTGGGCGGCCAAGCGAACGTCACCGGCGTGGCCGGAACGTGGAAGGACCTCACCGATTCGGTGAACGCCATGGCCGGCAACCTGACCGGCCAGGTGCGCAACATCGCCGAAGTGACGACGGCCGTGGCGCGCGGTGACCTGTCGCGCAAGATCACCGTGGACGTGAAGGGCGAAATCCTCGAGCTCAAGAATACGATCAACACGATGGTGGACCAACTCAACGCGTTCGCCGCGGAAGTGACGCGCGTCGCGCGCGAAGTCGGCACCGACGGCAAGTTGGGCGGTCAAGCGCAAGTGCCCGGCGTCGCCGGCACGTGGAAAGATTTGACGGACAACGTAAACGTAATGGCCGCCAACCTCACCGAACAGGTGCGCGGAATCGTGAAGGTCGTGACCGCCGTTGCGAACGGTGAGTTGACGAAAAAACTGACGGTAAACGCCAAAGGTGAAGTCGCCGCGCTGGCCGACACCATCAACAACATGACGGACACACTCGCGACGTTCGCGGATCAGGTAACGACCGTAGCACGCGAAGTGGGAGTAGAGGGTCGCTTGGGCGGTCAAGCAAACGTGCCCGGCGCCGCCGGCACGTGGAAGGACTTGACCGGAAACGTGAACCTGCTTGCGGACAACCTCACCAACCAGGTGCGCGCCATTGCGGAAGTGACCACCGCCGTCACCAAGGGCGACCTGACTCGCTCGATCCAAGTGGAAGCGAGCGGAGAAGTCGCCGAGTTGAAAGATTACATCAACACCATGATCAACAATCTTCGGCTCACCACCGACCGCAACAACGAGCAGGACTGGTTGAAAACAAACCTCGCGCGGTTCACCGGCATGCTGCAAGGGCAGCGCGATTTGACGACGGTAGGACGCAGCCTGTTGTCCGAGCTGGCTCCGCTCGTCAGCGCGCAGCAAGGCGTGATCTATCAAATGGAGTCGGAAGAATCCGGAACCATGGTGCTGCTATCGGCCTTTGCGGATAGCGATCAGGAGGGGCATCCAAGCCGTCTGCACGTGGGCACCGGCCTCGTTGGACAGTGCGCCGCGGAGAAGCAGCGCATGCTGATCACCGAAATTCCGGCGAATGCCGTGCCGATCCGCTCCGGATTATTCCAAGCCGTTCCGCGCAGCGTGATCGTGCTGCCTATTCTTTTCGAGGACCGCGTGAAAGCGGTAATCGAGCTGGCATCACTAAGCGTATTCACCGCCTCGCATCTGGCGTTTTTGGACCAACTGACTTCCAGCATCGGCATCGTGCTCAACAGTATTGAGGCCACGATGCAAACGGAAGGCCTGCTGAAGCAATCGCAGCAATTAGCCACCGAACTGCAAACGCAGCAGACCGAATTGCAGCAGACCAACGAGCAACTGGCGCAGAAAGCGCAGCAGCTGGCCGAGCAGAACGTGGAAGTGGAGCGCAAGAATCAGGAAATCGAGCAGGCACGCCGTGCCGTGGAAGAAAAAGCCAAGGAGCTGGCGCTTACCTCGAAGTACAAGTCGGAGTTCTTGGCCAACATGTCTCACGAGCTGCGCACGCCGCTCAATAGCATTCTTGTTCTGGGCCAGCAGCTCGCGGACAACCCCGACAGTAATTTGACGAACAAGCAAGTCGAATTCGCGCGCACCATTCACGGCGCCGGTACGGACCTGCTGAACCTGATCACGGACATTCTGGATCTCTCAAAGATCGAATCCGGCACGGTCTCCGTGCAGGCGGAGGAAGTGTTCTTCGCCAGTTTGCTGGAGATGATCGCTCGACCGTTCCGCCACGAGGCGGAGAACCGGCACCTTAATTTTGAGGTCCACTCCGATCCTCAATTGACGCGCAGCCTGGTCACCGATTCCAAACGCCTGCAACAAGTGCTGAAGAATTTGCTTTCCAATGCATTTAAATTCACGGAGAAGGGCGGTGTGCGCCTGTCCGTCTTCGCTGCCGAAAGCGGTTGGACTGAAGGCCACCCACTGCTCGGCAGATCAGCATCGGTAGTGGCCTTCGAGGTCACCGACACGGGCATCGGCATTCCACCCGAGAAGCAGCGAATCATTTTTGAGGCGTTCCAGCAGGCCGACGCCGGCACCAGCCGCAAATATGGCGGCACCGGATTGGGCCTGGCGATCAGCCGCGAACTCGCCGGCCTTTTGGGAGGCGAAATTCAGTTGCGCAGCACGCCGGATGAGGGCAGCACGTTCACGTTGTATCTGCCGCAAACGTACGTGGGGCCTTTGACGGGCGTCAGTGGGACCGAATCCAACTCCTCGGCGCTGCCCGCGGCTGGTCAGCCGATACCTGGAGCCGCGTCCAAGCGCGCGATTGAACAGATCACCATCGCGGACGACCGCGAAAACTTGCAGCCGGAAGACGCCATTCTGCTGATTGTGGAAGATGATCCATACTTTGCCACGATGCTGTGCGATCTGGCGCACGACAATGGATTCAAGGTTCTCGTCGCGACGCGCGGTTCGGAGGCACTGGCGCTGGCGCATGAGTTCCAGCCGACAGCCATTTCCCTGGATGTTTTCTTGCCGGATATGCTGGGGTGGACGGTGCTTAATCACTTCAAGCAGGATCCACGCACGCGCCACATTCCCGTTCAAATGTTGACGCTGGATGAAGACCGGCAGCACGGTTTGGCGCGCGGGGCATTCTCGTACCTGATCAAGCCGGCGACGTCCGAGCAACTGAAGACCGCGCTTGCGCGCATGAAGGAATACACAACGCCGCGGCGCAAGCGCCTATTGGTGGTGGAAGACAATCCGGCCGAGCAGCTCAGCATCCGCGAATTGCTCGGCTACGACGACATTGACGTGGAAATTGCCTCGACCGGCACGCAGGCGCTCGCCGCTATTGACGAGCAAGCGTTCGATTGCGTGGTGCTCGACCTGCGTCTTCCAGACATGTCTGGATTCGAAATACTGGAGCGCTTCCGCGACACACCTTCGTTGAGTGATTTGCCGGTTGTGGTGTTCACGGGAAAAGACCTATCACCCGAGGAAGATGCGCGTCTGCATTTGCTGGCGCGCAGCGTGGTGGTGAAGGGCGTAGAATCTCCGGAGCGGCTGCTGGATGAGACCGCGTTGTTCGTGCATCGCGTCGTCACCGACCTTCCGCCCGAGAAGCAGAAGATGCTCGACCTGCTGCATCATTCGGACGAAGCTCTCGTCGGGAAAAAAGTGCTGGTGGTGGACGACGATGTGCGAAATATTTTTGCGCTCAGTAGCGTGTTGGAGCGCCGCGGAATGACGGTGCTCACCGCCGGCACCGGCCGCGAAGCGATCAATACGCTGGAGTCCACCCCGGATGTGGCGATCGTGTTGATGGACATCATGATGCCGGACATGGACGGATACGAGACGATGCAGATTATTCGCCGCAATCCTTCGTTCCGGCGTTTACCGATTATTGCTCTGACAGCCAAAGCGATGAAGGGGGACCGCGAAAAGTGTTTGGAGGCAGGTGCCTCTGAATATCTGGCAAAACCCGTCAATACCGAGCAACTGCTTTCTGCATTGCGGATGTGGTTCCATCGGTAGGACGATTGCGGTTTCTGGCGGTTGACATTCGATCGTAGAGGACGGCTCAACATCGTCTGAAGCGAGAGGAAGAAAATGGGCGAGCAGGAAAAAGTAAACATTCTGATGGTGGACGATCAGCCCGGCAAGCTGATGACCTACGAAGCCATCCTGAATGAGCTGGGAGAAAATCTGATCAAAGCGCGCTCCGGCAAAGAGGCGCTGGATCACCTGCTGAAGACGGATATCGCGGTTGTGCTAATGGACGTAAGCATGCCGGAACTCGATGGATTCGAGCTGGCTGATATGATCCGGCAGCATCCGCGTTTTCAGAAGATCGCGATTATTTTCATTTCCGCCGTGCACCTCACGGACCTGGATCGCCTGAACGCTTACCAACGCGGCGCCGTGGATTATATTTCCGTGCCCGTGGTTCCCGAGTTGTTGCGCGCGAAAGTGCGGGTCTTCGCGGACCTACACCGCAAGACACACCAACTGGAGATGCTCAATCGTGACCTGCGCACGCTTTCTGCCCGGCTGCTAGCGACGCAAGATGAGGAACGCCGCCGCATCGCTCGCGACCTGCACGATAGCATCGGGCCATTGATCGCGGCGCTCTCGATGAATAATGGCATGCTCGCGCAGCAGACGAAAAAACTTGGAACTGAGGTCGCGGAAGTTTTGCAGCAGAACAATCAACTCGTGGAACAGCTTTCAAAGCAGACGCGGACGATTTCGCACTTGCTTCATCCGCCTCTGCTGGATGAGATCGGCCTCTTGCCCGCAATCAAAATGTTCGCGGAAGGCTTTGCGGAGCGTAGCAGCGTGAAGGTCGACGTCGAGCTGTCGCCGGAAATCGGCCGGTT
The DNA here is from genome assembly GCA_963786205.1 of uncultured Acidobacteriota bacterium. Classification (GTDB taxonomy): domain Bacteria; phylum Acidobacteriota; class Terriglobia; order Acidiferrales; family UBA7541; genus Palsa-295. Next base: position 917,638 of record CAWAYG010000002.1, on the reverse strand, counting down.
GCCTCCGAATGTGGAAATATCGGTCTTTCGAGTCGTGCAGGAGTGTCTGACCAACGTCTACCGCCATTCCGGAAGCAAGACGGCGTACATCAAGATCGCACCTGCCCAGGAAAAGCTGCTCACTGTTCAAGTCTGCGACGAAGGTAAGGGCATGCCCCGCACAAATGGCGCACCCGCATCCCCGGCATCAAACCACGGCGTGGGTTTGAGTGGGATGCGCGAGCGTCTGCGCGAGCTCGGCGGCACGCTCGAAATTAAATCGAGTGACAAAGGCACGACGGTGATTGCGTCCGTTCCCGTCAATAAACCGATGGTGAAGAGCGTATGATTTTCGCGACCGTCGCCGTGCGTGCGAAAATATTCGCGCCTATGAAATTGCACCCTGTGCGCCAAGGCGCGGGAGCTCTCTGATGCGCACTCGATTTCTGATCGTCGACGATAGCGAACTCGTGCGGAAATCGCTGCGCACGGTCTTGCAAGCCAACCCCGACTGGGAAATATGCGGTGAGGCGGCGGACGGCGAGAGTGCCGTGGAGCTGTTCAAAGAACTGCATCCCAACATCGTGATCCTGGATTTTCAAATGCCTGGCATCAATGGAATCGAAACCGCCAGCCGCATGTCTCAGATCGCTCCGGCTGTGCCGATCGTTCTGTTTACGCAGCATGCCAGTTCCGACTTGGAAAGACACGCGCGGGAAGCCGGTATCCGGTCCGTGGTGTCCAAAACGAATGCGTTTCCGATGGTGGGCATGATTGAGGCGCTGCTGGGTCCAACGAATCCCGAGCGGGGCGCGGAAGGTTCAGCCGGTTCTGCAAAGGACCTGGCTGAATAGGATTGCGCCACGGGTGGCGCACCAGGGCGCTCTCAGGGCCGTTAGGGCGAAAAAATACGTTAGTTCATGTATGGAGTGCGTGCGCGAAGAGGTCCATATTGCACACAGGCTCCTCAGGAAATACGTCAACATCACGCCGGGAGGATGTTCCCCCATCCTCCCTCCCCCCTTCTAACGTGCCCCGCGAGCGATTCAGCGAGCCACAACTGGCGTGCCGACCGTCGACGACAGCCCGTCAGTTGCCGGCATAATTCAGGCGTCGAGGATTTTCGTCTTATTCTCTTTTTAGACGATCGAGAAGCGGGGGCGGCAATTCATGCAGTAATTCCAGGAAGACGCCGTTCGTCCAGCCAAATCCAATCACATTCTGGCTGTAACCTTTCACGATGCGAGTGATAGAGGTGCGTTTCACGACGTTGTACTTTTCGCGAATGTATCTGTCTGTCACAAAATCTTCTATTACCATGCTCAGGAAATTGTAGGAGACGCGGTCCGCGTCCGCGGCGAAGCCATAGCGGCGCATTCCGTCCACCGCCAGCAATTGAATGGGTGCCCAACCATACGGATAATCCCACTGCGCCTGCGATTCCACGCGGCTCATGGCCAGCCCGCCAGGCTGTTCAAACAGCGAAAGATTTTTCACCACCGCCTGCGCCTGCTCTGGCGTCGCCAATCCTGCCCAAAGCGGATAGTACGTGGTGGCGTACTCGTAGTTGGAACGTGCGTGGGTCATGAAGTCGTAGTCGAAATAGAGTCCTTGCTTCGAGTCCCACATATATTTGTCTATCAGCTTTCGGCGCTCGATCGCGCGGGCCTTCCAGCTTTCCGCTTCCTGCGGCCGCCCGAGCAAAATACTCATGCGCTCGAGATCCTTCTCGGTTTTGTACAGCAGGCTATTCAGGCACACCGCAGCGTAATGGTGGGTATCCGCGCTGAAAGGGCCGAAGCGAAACGAAACATCAAATCCTGATTCGCGCATGCTGCGATCGCCCTTGTAGAAATCCGCTGATAACGTCACCTGATCGATCGGCGATTCCGAGGTCTCGCGTGAGTCCTTCGAGTTCTGGCCCGCCTGTCCATCGTGAGTGAACACCGGGAAAAGCGGCCCCACGAGCGATTCCACGGGATGATCCTTGTCCACCAGAACGAGATGAGGATCCTTCGTCCCGTTCAGAAGCAGGAAGTATTGCGCCGCGCCGCGGTAATAATCGCTCGGATCGCCGATGATTTCGGGCACGGGGCCTTCGCCGTGATCGAAGTAACGAGATAGGCCGGTGTCGCCTGCCAAATGAGGTGGGTGGGTCCATTGCTGGTAGTCAATCACTGCGAAATCGTAAGCCTGCTGCAGCCACGCACTATCTTTCTGTTGTGAAGCAGGGTCCTCCGCGTCATATACCGCCAGAATCATGGAACTGAGGAAGGGAGGCTGCGCGCGCGTCAGATAGTAAGTGCGGTTCGCGTTTAAGATCGAGCCGTAGTGTTGAATCTCGTAAAAGAAGTTCTCCACCATGCCCTTGGCGAGTTCCAGGCGATTGGCCCTCAGCAACCCGAGAATGATGAAGTAACTGTCCCAGCCATACATCTCATTGAATTGGCCGCCGGGCACAATGTAGGCATGGGGAAGATACAACAGCCCGGCCTTGGATATTTTGTGCAAGTGCACATCGTCTGGGCCGCTGATGATCTCCGGCAAGCGCTCGACGCGGACTCTGCAGTCCTTCACCAGTTCCTGAAAGGCCGGCAAGCTCTGGAAGTCTGCCGGGAAATACAGATATTGCTCGTCGCCGATTTTCTGGTCCTCATAGGTCTTGCATTTGTCGAGAGATCGAGCGAGATGGTCCCAGCTTACCGAGATGTATTTCTGGACGTCGTCGAAGTGCTTAAACTCATGGTTCATAGGATGGATGTGAAAAACAGAATCAGTATACGTTGCATCGAGCCAGGACGCAGGAAGCAGGAAAAACGCGAGCGCCAGGAAGAACCGCCTGCAGATCGCGAATCCTTCCGCAATCACACGACGCGATTTCAGCGCGCGAGACATCCTTCCCTTTCAGCACCCACCGGTGTGCAGGTCGCCGTGCAGCGCAAGATTAATGCGACTTAGCCAAAAGGCAATATCAGGTGAATGCTGGATTCCTCTCAGGCATCCACCTGCGCGACCATCGAAGTTGCCTCTCAGGAGATTCTACTCAGTGCTCGGATAATCTCCACGGCGTGGTTTTTGAGGTCTTGCTAAGTGTCCTATTGTGAACAACAATAGCCGCGGCGGTCTGGCAATCTTCGTGCTGCCAAGAGAGCAGCGAGGCTTGCCTGGACACTCTTAAATCCAGCTAGGGGTTAACGTGAAGCTAAGCTTACGCCTGATTTTATTCCTGGTTGCGGGCGTCACCATCGTTACTTTCGTCGTGTCCAAGAACGAAGTTCGCGCGGAGAAGCGCGGCTTGCGCACGGACCTGGTGCACCGCGCCGAGATTTTGGCAGAGAGCCTTCAGGAGATCGTCGAACCCGCTCTGGAGAAAGGCTCGCGCGATCAACTGCGCCGCATCGTGGAACGTTTCGGCAATCGTGAGCAGCTCGCCGGCGTGGCGGTTTACGATAGCCATGGAGCACTGCTTGCGGAGAGTTCCAATCTGCAGAGCCGCTTCGTTCCTCCTGCCGTTCCTCTGGCTCGTGTCACTGCAAACGAAAACGGCCTTAGCCAATTTGTAACGATCGGCTCCGAGCCCATGCATGTGTACTACATGCCGCTGCACGACAAGACGTCCGTCATCGGCGTACTGGCGATTTTTAATGATGTAGGCTACATCGAAACGCAGAGCGCGCGCATGTGGCGGGCAACTTTTTGGCATGTAGTCGTCGAGGTGCTGCTGATCGTGCTGATCACCGTGCTCATCATCCGCTGGACCATCGTTCTGCCGATTTCGCGGACCGCTCAGTGGATGAAAGATATACGCCGCGGCCGCGTGATGCCCACTCCGCCGGGCCCCAAGGAAAGTTTTCTCGCCCCGTTTACCAACGAAGTGATGAATCTCACGCGTAGTTTGGCCGACGCGCGCTCGGCCGCGGAGGAAGAGGCGCGCCTGCGTGAATCCGGCGAGTCCGTGTGGACCGCCGAGCGTCTGCGCGTAAGCATTCAGGGCAAGGCTTCACAGGGCTCGCTCGTGGTGGTGTCCAATCGCGAGCCTTACATGCACGTGCACAAAGGGAAGGGCATCGAGCTGCTTGTACCGGCAAGCGGATTGGTCACAGCGCTCGAACCGATTTTGCGCGCCTGCGACGGAATCTGGATTGCCTCGGGCTCCGGCGACGCCGACCGTGAAACAGTGGACGATCACGACCACATCCGCGTTCCGCCTGATAAGCCAGACTACACCTTGCGGCGCGTGTGGCTTTCCAAGGAAGTGGAAAAAGGCCATTACTACGGATTCTCTAACGAAGGGTTATGGCCGCTGTGCCACATCGCGCATACCCGGCCAATTTTTCGCGCCTCGGACTGGCAAAACTATCAGGAGGCGAACCGTGAATTCGCCGAAGCTGTGCTGCAGGAGATCGAGGGCGTCGAGCACCCGCTCGTTCTGGTGCAGGATTACCATTTCGCATTACTTCCGCGCATGGTGAAGGAAGCGCGCCCCGACGCACGCGTGGCCATTTTCTGGCACATCCCCTGGCCCAATCCCGAAGCGTTCGGCATATGTCCGTGGCAACGCGAACTCGTCAGCGGCTTGCTCGGTGCGGACTTGATCGGATTCCAGATACAAGCGCATTGCGATAATTTTCTGGAGACAGTGGACGCCTCTTTGGAGTCGCAGATTGAATGGGAACGATTTGCCGTGAAGCGCGGCGGACACCTCACCTTTGTCAAGCCGTTTCCCATCAGCGTGGATTTTCGCGAGTCACAACGGGGTCTGGATCCGGCAGTGTCGCCTTACGTTCTGCGCAGCGAGCTGCTGAGTAAGCTGGGCATTAAGGCAAATTTCATCGGAGTGGGTGTTGACCGCGTGGACTACACCAAGGGATTGCTCGAACGGTTGCGCGGCGTCGAGCGCTTTCTCGAGAAGTGGCCGGCCTATCGCGAAAAACTCACCTTCGTGCAGATTGGCGCTCCCAGCCGTACGGAAATCGAGCGCTATCACGATTTCCTGGCAGAGCTCGAAGCCGAAGCCGCGCGAATCAATGCACGCTGGCAGACGGCGGATTGGAAACCCATCGCGCTGCTGACGCGCCACCACAGCCACGAGGAAATTCTCCCGTATTACCGGGCGGCGGATTTCTGCATGGTCACGTCTCTGCACGATGGAATGAACCTGGTGGCCAAGGAATTCATTGCGTCGCGCGATGATGAAGAAGGGGCGCTGATTCTGAGCCAGTTCACCGGGGCGGCCCGTGAATTGCGCGACGCCATCATCGTGAATCCGTACGACGTGGAACAGCTGGCGGAAGCCATACGCGTGGCGCTGGAAATGGATACGGTGGAACGGCAAACGCGGATGAGGCTGATGCGAAGCACTGTGATGCGTCATAATGTATTTGCATGGGCAGGCAGTCTGATCACGGAACTTTCTGAAATCCGGATCGAGGAAGCACAACCCGAACTCCGGCAAGCCCTATGAATGGACCTCACGCGACGGCCACAGACGTCCTGCCGCTCAGACCAGAAGAGAAGCGCGCGATCGGGCATTCGCGCACCCACGCCGTTTCGGGCCCGTCGCATGGTGATCTTGCCGCGCATGCGCCGCGCTATTTGTTTCGCGCGTGGCGCGAAATTGCTGCTCGAATTCGCAACGCCGAGGTTTGCGCGCTGCTGCTGGATTTCGACGGTACGTTGGTAAAGCTGCAGCGAAACCCATGGGAGGTTCGTGTGCCTCAGCGCACGAAGCGCCTCCTGGAACGCCTGGCGCGAAATCCTAGATTGTTCGTCGCGATCGTCAGCGGAAGGCGCTGCCAGGACCTGCAAACGCGTATCGGGGTTGATACCCTGCATTTCATCGGGCTTCATGGAGCCGAAGAACAGGGAAAACCCACGAAGATCAGCAGCGCGTCGGCCAGGATTCTCGCTGGCGCGCAACAGCACGCGCGTACACGTATGGCTGCAATGGACGGTATGCGCGTCGAAGACAAAGGCATGAGCTTTGCCGTCCACTATCGGCAGGCCAGCGCACCCATCGCGCGCGCCGCAAAATTCTGCCTGATGGAGGTGGTCGCGCCGTTGCAAGATACCCTTCGAATTCTGGAAGGCGCGATGGTGTGGGAGGTTCTGCCCAACGAGATCCGCGGAAAAGGCGGCGCTGTGCGAGACCTGCTCAGCGGCTTTCCACCGGGCACGCCGGCGATTTATATCGGCGATGATGGCACGGATGAAGCTGCGTTTTGCGCGTTAGGCGATCAGATCACTATCCGCGTGGGAAAGGTGCAAAAGAGCCATGCGAAATACTACGTGCGCGATCCGGGCGAAGTGATTCGTTTTCTCCTGCGGCTCGAAGCAGAACTCCAATCGCCAGGCATTCCACCGTAAAACGTCACGCTGACTTGGATATGCTCGCGCCCTGCAAGCTTCTGGCAACCTGCTGCGTAAGGGTGATCTGCCTGGCCTGAGCGTGTTCCTCGCGCAGCGCCTGAATGACCATCCATTCCACGTCGGTCGGGCGGCAGGGAGCCGAAATCACGTCAAAGGCGCCCAGCCGCATCGCTTCCAGGTATTCATCCCAATCGGTAACACGAGCCGCCAGGACGATTCTGATTTTTCGGCTCCAGCGTCGCGCGGCAACCAACAAGTCACGGTAGTCCCCGTCGGCCAGCCAGCGAGAACAGAAGATCAATCCCGCATTTTCCTGGACCACGATTTCTTCGCATTCGCGGACGGTCGGGGTGGCAATCGGGTCCAGCCCCTGCTTCGCCAAAATATTGCACATCGCGCGCCGCTCTTCCACATCGCATGAAGCAATCACAACTTGCCAGGGAACGTACATTCGCAACCTCCTGCGCTTGGTGGTTTGTCCTCGAGCTGTTTCTCGCAACGCACGTAGTTGCAATTCATTTGCGAGGCCCGGCCCAATGGCTAAAAAGTAGAATCAAGGAATTCAGAAAGAGCAGAGCGTCCATTAGCGCGTCGCGGCTTTTGCCTTTCTTGTGGACTGGGGGCATGGAAGTGATGGATTAGGCAGCCCGTCGGCGCCGCCGCGTGCGCGCTGCCTTACGCACGGCTGCGCGCAGGCCCGTCTTTCCTTTCGTATGCACCGCTATTACTGCCGAATTATGTCTGGTCGTCCTTCCGCGGCGACGGGCGCTTTTGCGCGCCGGTTCGGAGAGCGCCTTAGGCGACACCGATCGAGTGCTTTGCTGCTGCAAAGCTCGCCATGTCGCGCGCGACCGCTTGCTTGAGACTTTTCGCTGCGGCGATTTGCCTTTGCGCAAATCGCGCTGCGCTTGCGCGCGGATTGACGCAGGCCCCTGCGATGGCGGCGGCAAATTCACGCCGGCCCCTGCGATGGCGGCGGCAAATTCACGCCGGCGCGGCGCGCTTTCGATAGGCCGATGGCGATCGCCTGCTTCACACGGGCGGCGCCATGCTCGCCTTCTCGTACGTGATCGATTTCTTCGCGCACGAATTCGCCTGCCTGCGTCGAGGGAGATTTCCCCTCGCGCGCATCCTCCCGCGCGCGTTCCAGGGCTTCCGGATCATCCGAGGTCGGCATCACGATTGCTCCTTCACTGACACCGTGGCCCGTTCTGAAGAGATTTGGCGAGGACGAGGATGGGAACCGGCACAGCCCTCATAACCTTGCTCTCGCAAGCACCCGACTTCCATTCCTCCCCCTCGCCACCCATTCTGCCGGGCTATGCCTCGCGGTTGAATACGGATTACTTCGTAAGGCGCAGGGGAATTTGCTGTACCTGCCAGTGAATCGCGTTCCGTCGTAACGCAAAATCGGAGTGAATAATCTTAGTCGGCCATGGCTGAGTTGCGGGCGGGAGGGGCTGCCGATTCTCGGCGGCAACCCCTTTCTGGGGGAGACAGACGGGCGGATTTATCTCAGCAGAGGAATGGTTCGCGAACTTGTCGACGGCCTCACGCAGTCTTGCTCAATGAGCGCAAAGAGTCCCGCATTTCCACGGTGCGTCCGGATACCGCGAGCGGCGCGCCGCTCTCCGTTACGTAATATCGTTCCGGCGCAAACGCCGACTCGCAAAATGGGCAAATCTGGTGCCGTGGGCGCGCACGCACGGGTCTATGCAGCAGATACATGGACTCCGCCCACTCTTCCAATACAATCCGCGCGGCGCATTTCGTGCATCTGCAGCAAAGATACGTGTACATCGCAAACCTCCCTCGGCTTCCAGCAACAATCGGCGGCTGCGCTCTCACTGCTATAAAGAAATCCAGGCATCCGCCCGGTTCGCCGGTGAGCGCATCCGCGCCGTTCCCACTTTACGTTTTGGCGGATTTTGTTCAATACAGTGGAATACCTAGGCAGGGGTGGGCGATTACCGAGCGTCGAAAAGCCTGTGGATTTCTGGCTCGTGCCTGCTTTTGAATACCGCGATTCCGTTAGGCATCTAGGGAGTTCCGTTGATGGTCATCCGCAGGCGCGGGCAGTACTTTCTCCCCGCAAGCTCGCGGGTGAAATCCGCGAACAGGAGAACGCCATGTTACGATGGGCCTTAATCTTCCTAGTGGTTGCAATCGTCGCGGGAATATTTGGCTTCGCCGGCATCATGATCGCCGCTGCAGGAATCGCGAAGCTGCTGTTCTATCTATTCCTGGTGTTGTTCCTGGTTTCTTTGCTTATGGGGCTCGTCAGCCGAACGTGAAATTTCCAGACCCAGCCAACGGCAGCGCGACAAGGTCTTACCCGTCGCGAGATCTATTCCATTTGCTCGCGGTGGTTGTCGCAGTCGCGGCAATCGCCGCGCTGTATTTCGCTCGCATCGTCCTGATTCCGTTTGCGCTGGCGCTGCTCTTCACCTTCATCTTGACCCCGGTGGTCAGGATCCTGGAGCGCGCCCATCTTCGGCGAATTCCATCCACGCTTCTGGTGGTTCTGCTCTCCGTTGCCGCTTGTGGCGCCGTCGGTTGGATGGTCGCAAAGCAACTCAGCGAAGTTGCGAATCAATTGCCAGCCTATAAATCCAACATCAAAGCGCGGTTGGGTGCTCTGCATTGGCCCGCGAACCAATCGCTGGACAGTGCTTCGGAGACAATCACCGAAATCAGCAAGGATCTCGCTGCCAGTCCAATCGCATCCCGTCCCGCCAGTACGGCAGCAGCGCCGTCCACCGTTGCACGGTCCGCTTCGCCAGCCCGGCCCGTTCCCGTGGAAGTCGTCAAGGCCCCTGCGCTGCCCTTGGAATCAGTGCAGAGCGTTCTGGGATTGCTGGGCAGCGCCATGATCGTGCTGGTGTTCACGATTTTCATGCTCATTCGCCGCGAGGATTTACGGAATCGCCTGATTTCGCTCGCGGGTGAGGGTCATCTGCACCTCGTGACGCAAACTCTGGACGACGCCAGCGCGCGCGTCAGCAAGTATCTGCTCTTACAGTTCGTCGTGAATACCTGCTACGGAATTTTCATTGGAGTGTGCCTTCATTTCATCGGCGTGCCCGGCGCTCTGCTGTGGGGCGTTCTCGCAGGCGTGCTGCGATTTCTGCCTTACATCGGTCCGCCGCTCGGCGGAATTATCCCGCTGCTGCTTTCCCTCGCTGTCTTTCATGGCTGGACGCAGCCGCTGCTCACTCTCGCGCTTTTCATCGTCACTGAATTGATTGTGTCCAATTTCATCGAGCCGATGCTTTACGGAATTCACACCGGCATTTCCTCGCTGGCGATTCTGGTCGCCGCAATTTTCTGGACGGCCATCTGGGGACCCATCGGACTGGTTCTCTCGACTCCACTAACCGTATGTCTGTTGGTTGCCGGCCGCCACGTTCCGCGGCTCAGGTTCCTGCACATTCTTCTGGGCGACGAGCCTGTCTTGACGCCTTCCTCTCGCTTCTATCAACGCCTGCTGGCAATGGATCACGACGATGCGCGCCTGGTGCTGGAGAATCATCTGGAAGGGCAGACACTGGAAGATCTCTACGACTCTGTATTGATTCCGGCGCTGAGTTTGGCGGAGCACGACCATCATCAGGATCGCCTCGACGATGCCAGTCAGAAATTCATCTGCCAGAGCACCAGGGAGTTGATCGAAGAATTGTGGGAACCTCGCGCCGAGGAGGCTGGTTCGGTAAGCGAATCCGGTGAGGCAGCGGAGTCATCGGCCACTTATCTAACTCAACCAGCGCACGCGCGCACCGCGCCCTCGCTGAACATTCTGTGCCTGCCAGCGCGAGACGAAGCCGACGAACTCGTCGCGACCATGCTGGCTCAAGTGCTCGAACGAGCAGGCCATCGGGCGCAGTGTATCCCCTTGGACACTCCCGGCGAGATGCTCGCGCAAATAAGAGCGGCGCACCCGGACGTGGTTTGCATCTCCGCGCTCCCTCCATTTGCCGTGCCGCATGTGCGCTCGCTCTACGCAAAATTGCGCGCCCAGGAGCCAAATTTAAGGATCCTCGTGGGCTTGTGGCATTTTTCAGAAGATCCGTTGAAGATCAGCCGGCGTCTCGGCCTGACTGGCGGCTCGCAAACGTTCCGCACGCTCGGCGAATTTATCGAAGAGCTAAAGGCGGCGCCAACTGCCGATCCTGTTCCAGTGAGCACCTATTGAGATTTCCGGCCGCGCCCTAGTTTTTGCTCGCGAGTCCGAACCTGCCCGCAGAGCTTGTATTCATGCAACGACTAAATGCTCACCAACGACCCGCTGCAGTCAAAATATGCTCTCTGATCGGAGAGTAGTGCCTACGAAATACTTTCCACGCTTTTACAGACATAACCCTATAGGCAGAAATCGCGCGCAAGAATACATTCCTTGCCAGTGCAGCAAGTTTGGTATCTTACATCGGCCCGTTTTTATTTATTCGCAAAGTGATGCTGATCACCGACCGGAAAAAGCGCTCTCGCGCAACCGGCGGAATACTTAAGAGGAGATGATCTCTAATGCGTAGCCGATTCATTCGTCCTTTTCTACTCGCAATCGCAATGTTATTTCTTTCTTCCGCCTCTTTCGCGCAAATCGGTGTAGCGATCACCATCGCGCCTCCGGCGCTTCCCGTTTACGAGCAGCCGGTTTGCCCCGGCGACGGCTACATCTGGACGCCCGGCTATTGGGCCTGGGGCGACGACGGTTATTACTGGGTGCCTGGCACGTGGATCGAAGCCCCGGAAGTGGGTTTCTTCTGGACCCCTGGCTACTGGGGCTGGGGCGGCAGCAGCTTTGTTTGGTATGACGGCTATTGGGGTCCGACCGTAGGTTTCTACGGCGGCATCAACTATGGCTTCGGTTACTTCGGCCACGGTTTTGAAGGCGGGCGCTGGGACAACGGCCATTTCTTCTACAACCGCGCTGTGACCAACATAAACGTCACCGTGATTCACAACGTGTACGAAACGAGAGTAGACGTGAGAAACGATGTACACGTCAGCTACAACGGCCATGGCGGGATCAACGATCGTCCGACAGCTCAGGAAGAGGCCGCCGCGCACGAGCGGCACATCCCTCCCGTCGCCGCGCAAACGCAACACGTAAACGCCGCGCGTGATAACCCCGCGCTACGCGCTTCCGCCAACCATGGCAAGCCCCCGATCACTGCCACTGCCAGACCGGGAGAATTTAACGATCGCGGCGCGGAGAACGCCGGTCACGCCAACCCTGCCGTGCACCCGAAAGAGCTTCCGCCTGCCACACGCGCTGCTGCTCCCAATACCGGGAACGCCAAGTTGGACCAGAAGTACCAGCAACAGCAAGACAAGCTGGCCGCGCAGCAGGACAAGGAACGCCAGAACCTGCAGGCGCAGCAAGACAAAGAACACCAGCAATTGGCGAAGCAGAAAGCCAATGATCAGAGGACTCAACAAGTGGAGCAGAAGCATCAGCAACAGACACAGCAATTGGTTCAAAAGCACACCCAGCAGCAGCAACAATTGCAGCAGAGGCAAGCGCCGCCGGCTTCGCATGCAGCCGCACCGGCGAAGCCCAAGTAAATTATCCCTGATGTTTTGACGGCGAGGGCATGAGCCACAAGGCTCATGCCCTCGTCTCATTTTTCAGGCCACGCAGTCGAAGCTATGCCTCCGTTGGTGTTTTCCTGGAATAATTTTCAAATGGGATTTTCTGCAGCGCGAACCAGGGGAGTGGGTGACTGGGAGTTCTTGAATGCCACTTGTGGTCGCTGGCCACCAAAGCCGCCGCATACGCGGCCTTGATGGTCAACGACGGTCACCGATGTTTAACGCGCACTTTGCAAGTTCAGCCCACGAATTGTGCTAGGACTTTTTCCGCGGAACCTTGGCGCCTTTCTTGCGCGCCTCGGAAAGTCCAATCGCAATCGCTTGTTTGCGGCTGGTCACTTTGCCGCCCTTGCCGCCTTTGCCCGAACGCAGCGTGCCACGCTTCTCCCGACGCATGGCGCTCTCCACGCTCTTGCCAGCGACTTTTCCGTATCTTGCCATCACGTTCCTCCTCTGTTTCAGTTCGCCGATTTATTACAACGAACCACTCAGGCTCTAGCTTTCTTCGCGGTGTCTTGCACGACGACGTCCGTTTTGTAAGCACGCGTAAATTCATCCACCTGTTTCTGTGCCGCGTCCTTGGCGATTCCGTAGCGTTCCTGAATTTTTCCGATCAGTTGGTCGCGCTTGCCGTTGATGGCGGTCAGATCGTCGTCGGTCAGTTTGCCCCACTTCTCCTTCACTTTTCCGACCGACTGCTTCCACTTGCCTTCGATTTGATCCCAGTTCATTTTGATCCTCCTGAAGTGAATATGCGACTGCTCAGACATAGTGGAGACAAAGTCTCGCTTTCGGAATACAGCGCAATACCTAACTGCACCGGCCATTTCGCCTGACGTTTCGCACTAGGCCGCGCCAAGTACCGCCGACTTGACCAATGGTTCGATTTTGACCAACCGGCGACGGACTGCGCCCGTCGGAACGCCCCCGCCCGGACGCGCCGCTTCAGCATCTTCGCTACGTGTCCCCTACCGGAACCACGAATGAAGCCTACAGCGTTTGCTTTATGGCTAAGACCATGAAGGAAGCCTAGTCTAGCCATGCAATCGCGAAAATCCGGTCGGTGATACGGTCCACACCAGAAGTAGGGGGATTCAAATGACTCAAAATAATCTAAAAAGCCTTTACGTGGACGAATTGCGAGATCTCTACAGCTCCGAGCAACAATTAATCAAGGCAATACCGAAAATGGCGAAAGCCGCAAATTCCGATGAACTCCGCAAGGGGTTCCAGGAACACTTGGAACAAACCCGGGTTCACGCCACGCGGCTCGAACAAATCTTGACCGGCCTCGGCGAGCCGGTGAAGGGCAAGAAATGCAAAGGGATGGCCGGCATCGTCTCGGAAGGCGGAGAAATGATGTCCGAGGATTTCGAGGGAGCGCTGATGGATGCGGCCCTGATTTCGGCGGCGCAACGCGTGGAGCATTATGAAATCGCCGCTTACGGCGCGGTGCACGCCTACGCCGAATTGATGGGCGAAACTGAAGCAGCATCGCTGCTGCAACAGACGCTCGATGAAGAAAAGGAAACCAATCAAAAGCTTACGGATCTCTCGGAGGAAATCAATTCCGAGGCTTTTCAAGCAGGTGCAGAGACGGGCGACCAAGGCACAAGACCACGGCACAAGACAGCCAAGGCTGGCAGCGCGAATTAATTGCGCCAGCCGGCTCCGAAGGGCGCGGACGGTCGCCGCGCCCTTCGATAACACGTTAAAGGAAGAAGAACATGCTGCTGCTCATTCTCACGATCGTTCTAATTCTTGCACTCTTTGGCAGTCTGCCGGCGTGGCCTCATAGCCGGGAATGGGGCTATTACCCAAGCGGCGGCATCGGCTTGGTGCTAGTCATCCTGCTGATACTGTTTTTGATGGGCCGTTTGTAGCGGCCCGGCTCTAGTATTGACGGGAGCGGTCGACGAGCGTCACCGGCGCTTGCATCTGCGCCGATTTCACAGCCGACGCGATCACCTTGGCGGCAAGCGGATCGTATATGAAATAATTTCCAGGACGCGCTTCCAACAATTCCGTGAGACGCGCCTTAGCGGCGCCCAAACCTTGAACAGCTTCAATCCAAATCGGCCCGGTATCAGCAAGATCCCTAAAAATATCGTAGGTCTCGTTCATAATCCTCCCCCACCGATTCAAGGCACACGGCCCCACAGGAAACGAAAGTTGCGGTTTGAAGTGCAATTCGGCTACCAACGGTGCTGCGATAGAGGCGCACAAATTATTGTGAAAACAGGCCCTTACGGGGTCGGCTTTGCGGCGGCTAGGTTCTCGATCGGAGGATATGTAAATAGTGACGACGTGTTGTATATATTTCGCAATTGCGGGCAGGCGCTTGAGGTTTGTCCTAGGTATGGTGGTAAGGTGGCAATTCGCAAGCGAAGATGTGCATCGCCTGAGTGGATTACGCGAAACCTGATTGCGGTTTGGCGGTCATTGGATAAAATGTGCGAGGAGTAGCCTTAGTGGGCCTTCGAATCTTGATCGTGGACGACGAAAAAGCCGTGCGCGCGGCCCTGGGAAGGTTGCTGGCGACACGCAAGGAGTGGCAGGTAGTCGGTGAGGCTGCCGATGGCGTGGAAGCCATTGGACTGGCGCGAGAGCTTCAGCCTGACATAGTAATCATGGACATCACCATGCCCGAAATGAACGGGCTGGACGCTACGCCAGAGATCAAGCGGGCCCTCCCGGCTGCCGAGGTGCTGATATTCACGCAGCACGATTCGACGCAAATGGTTCAGCAAGCCCAGAGCGCCGGCGCGAGCGGCTATTTGCTGAAATCTCAGGCCCATTGGCTGGTGACGGCTGTGGAGGCGATGGGCCAGCACAAGCCATTTTTTCGGGGAAGGAATCTGCCGCAGCGCGAGTAGGCTTTGCGATGCGCACGTTCCTATTTTTGATCGCAGCGAGCTTCGCCCACCGGCGATTCCCTGGCGCCCCGGTGACGATACGCGTCTGCAGTCCAGGTTCGAGCGATTTCCGTCACCATTTGTGCCCAGCGAAAGGTAACCTGATGAATGCCCGATAAATCCGGTCGGAAGAAGAAGAAAGCACGAGAGACTCGCGTCCCCCGCACTTCCAGCGGGAAGCTTCATTCCGAATTGTTGGAACTCGCTCACGACGCGATCATCGTGCGCGATGTCGACAGTACGATCTTGTTCTGGAATCGTGGCGCGCAGGAAACGTATGGCTGGTCCGCCGCCGAAGCCTGTGGACACGTAACACACACGTTCCTGAAAACGGAGTTTCCCGAGCCGCTCGACCAAATCTATGAAAAGCTTTACAGCGTTGGTTCATGGGAAGGCGAACTCGTCCACTGGACTCGGGAAGGGAAGCGCCTCATGGTCACCAGCCGTCAGGTCTTGCAGCGCGATTCGCAGGGCCGCACGATTGGTATCTTGGAAATCAATCGCGACGTTACCCCTCGTAAAGAAGCCGAAGAAGCTCTCCGGAATCTCTCGGCACGCTTGTTGCAACTGCAGGATGAAGAGCGCCGTCGCATCGCTCGCGAACTGCACGACAGCACCGGTCAAAGTCTCGCCGCGTTGGTGATTCACCTTTCCGCGGTGAGTGCGAAAATTGCTGATATTGATCCGGCTGCTGCCGACTTGCTTCGCGAAGCGATCCTGCTCTCTCAGAAAGCCTCCGACGAAACTCGCACGCTCTCCTACCTTCTATATCCTCCGACCTTGGACTACGCGGGATTACGCTCGGCGTTGGAATGGTACATAGAAGGTTTTACGCAACGCAGCAAGCTGAAGGTGGAGCTGAAAATGTCGCTCGGCCCGAATCGCCTTCCCGAAATTGTGGAACGAACGCTCTTCCGAATTGTGCAGGAAAGCCTGACCAACATTTTCCGCCACGCCGGCAGTGACACCGCAAGTGTTCAGATTGAAGCGCGTTCCGGAGTCGTGCGCTTGGAAGTGGCGGATAACGGAAAAGGAATACCGGAAGAGATCATGACAACATTGAACAGCAGCGGCGGGCAACTGGGCGTCGGCATCCGCGGAATGCGAGAGCGCGTACGGCAGCTCGGGGGCTGGCTGCAAATCAGGTCTCGGCCAACGGGAACCACGATCATCGTGAGCTTATCCGTAAATGAATCCGCCAAAGATGAGGGCAAGTCCCAAGCGTCAGGTTTAGGCTAATAACACGAAAATCTTAAAGTTCATTGGTCCGCGAACTAAGGGCACTTCTGTATGGATTTGGATCTATGGCAGGTCTACGCTGATGGGTCGAGAATTTTCGCCCTTCTTCTTTGCCCGTGATTGCGCGTCGTACACGAAACCTCGCAAATGCCCGGAAATCACATGAGGTGTAGCGAGCTCTGCAGGACCCGAGCGATTGTCTTTTGCATTATCTTCCTGCTTGCTGCCCCGCCACCTTCCGCAGCCTATGCGGTTCTCGCTCATGAAGCGATTGTGGATTCCGCCTGGGACGAAGCAATCAAGCCGCTGCTCTTGGAGCGCTTTCCTCAAGCGACTCCCGAGGAACTGAAGACCGCGCACGCCTATGCCTACGGTGGCTGCGTAATCCAGGACATGGGTTACTACCCTTTCGGCAACAAGTTCTTCAGCGATCTGGTCCATTACGTGCGCAGCGGAGATTTCGTCGAGGCGCTGCTGCGGGATTGGCAGAATCTGAACGAATATGCTTTCGCGCTCGGGGCCCTGGCGCACTATGCCGCGGACAATGAGGGGCACCGCACCGGCACAAACCTCGCTGTGCCACTCCTTTATCCGAAGCTTCGCCGCAAGTACGGGAATATCGTCACCTACGACGAGGATCCCCTCGCGCATCTGAAAACCGAATTCGGGTTTGACGTGCTGCAAGTCGCCAAAGGAAGATATGCCTCCGACGCGTATCGCGACCGCATCGGTTTTCAAGTGTCGAAAGAGCTGCTCGCGCGCGCGTTTCAAGAAACCTATTCGCTCGATCTCGATTCGGTGCTTTCCAATTACGACCTGGCGATCGCTTCCTACCGCAGAGGCGTCAGCCAGCTGATACCGGAGGCCACAAAGATCGCCTGGCAGACCAAGAAGGACGAAATTCAGCAGGGCACTCCGGGAATCACGCGCACCGCATTTCTTTATCGCGTCTCCCGCTCCAATTATGAAAAGCAGTGGCCCGGCAAATATGAACAGCCCGGCTTCGGCACCAAGCTTCTCGGTTTCTTGCTCGAGCTGGTACCCAAGGTTGGGCCGTTTCGCGATCTCGCATTCAAGATCCCCACTCCCGACGCCGAAAAGTTATTCGTCGCCAGTTTTAGCAATGCGCTCCAGGATTATGTCCAACTGGCGAAGCAGCAGAGGAGTTCAGGCCGTCTAGATCTCGTCAACGACAATATTGACACCGGCACGGTGACCGGGCCCGGCCAATATCCACTGGCAGACAAGACGTATGCCGACCTGCTGGACCGGCTGCAGAAGAACGACTTTGCTTCGGTTTCACCAGAAGTGAGAAAGATGCTGCTGGCCTATTACGGTGATCTGAACGCGCCTTTCGCAACGAAGAAGGACAAGAAGGAATGGGCCAAGGTCGTCCGAAACGTCAATCAGCTGAAAGAATCGCATCCCACCGGCGAACCTGCGGTTAATCGAGCCGCCCTAAGGTAAAATCCCCGCTCCAGATCTGCTAAGTCGTGGCTTTTCTACCACATCGCGTTCCGCGTCTACAGGGATCTACCTACGAAGACTACAGGATGCTTCCGATGGACGAATCCGTAGAGATACCGTAATTTGGCCCCGGCTTGTGCCAGTTTAGGCGCTGAGGGATTTATCCCATTTCATAGCCGAATTCATCGGCCGGTTGCTCCGTCTCGAGACGTGTGGGCCCCGGAATGTAACTCTCATAAACGAGGCGGAGCACTGGCGCCATCAGCAGTCTGGTGATTGAATGGCAAAGAGAAGCAACGTCGATCTTGTTGAAACGCATTGGCAGGCGGCCTCGTCCCATTCTGGGAGGTCCGTTCAGGACGGTGCCTCCCGGCAGCCCGACACTAACCCCTTCTTGCGGGAGAGAAAAATGAAAGTGCTTCGTATCCTGGTTGCCGACGATCACGATCTTATGCGGCGTGGCATCAAAGGGATGCTGCAATCGCACGCAGGATGGGAAATCTGTGGAGAAGCGCATACCGGCCGCGAGGCCGTCTCGAAAGCCCAGGAACTGAAACCGGATATCGCAATCCTGGACATCAGCATGCCGGACCTCAATGGCGTGGACGCGGCTCGCAGAATCCGCAAGGAATCTCCGAACACGGAAATCCTCATTCTTTCGGTGCATTATTCGGATCAACTGATTCGGGACATTCTGGAAGCCGGCGTGCGCGGCTATATCGTAAAATCCGATTCCGACCGCGACTTGATCGTGGCCGTCGAAACTCTCGCGAACCACAAACCGTTTCTCACGCCGCGCGCGACGGAAGTGATGCTCTCCAGCTTCAAAGAAGGCAGAATGCGCACCGAGCTGCCCACGGCGCTGCGCGACCGGCTCACCACTCGCGAACGGGAAATCGTCCAGCTGCTTGCGGAAGGGAAGAGCAGCAAGGAAGTTGCGTCGTCGCTCAACATCAGCGTTAAGACCGCCGAAACGCACCGCGCCAACATCATGCGCAAGCTGCAGCTGCACACGGTGAGTGAATTGGTTCGTTACGCAGTCAGAAATCAAATCGTCGAAGCCTAGCCCATCCTCGCGTTAATTCCGCCGCGTGCGCGATCGGTGTTTGCGCCCCAAACCTTCGCAGTTCTGACCCCATTCGCGCGGCAATTGGGCGCGCGTTTGATTGCATGTCCGCGCGAAATTGCGCCGCATCGTTTCACGTGTGCTCACGCTCGAAACCCCATTGTCTACAGTAACTTCACCTAAACGCTTAACACCTTGCCCGTATTGTTGAATTGGCGTCAGTCCGCGATTATGCCGGTGCGGAGGAGAACGAAAAGCTGTAAATTTCGCGCCAGATCTTGAGGGCTGGCCGGCTCTTTGTTCTCCTCTCGCGCCAGACCAGAAAGGAATCCAGCCATGGACCAAGCTACGCCCGTAAGCAAGAATGCCTCCAGCGTTTTGCATTGCGAATCAGCCGAACAATTCCGGTCGGTCCCTGCTCAACCGACCGTGTTGGTGGCCAGCACTGACCTCGTCATCAGCGACAGCATGCGCAATTTGCTGCAGATGTATCCGTTGCGCACGCTGTGGGCCAGAAGCGTTGGCGACGTGCGCGCGCTGCTCGCCAAAGAAAATGTCGCCGCGTGCTTCTGCGGCTTCTGGTTGGTTGACGGCACTTATCGCGACGTCATTCGGTTGCTCAAGAGCCGGCCGGTCGAAATTCCCGCGATCATCGTTTGCGAACCGGCGTGCCCGAACGAATACAGGGATTATCTCGCCTCGCTGAATATTCGCGCATTTGATTTTATCTGTCATCCGTACCGCAAAACCGACTTGGAACGGATCCTGCGAGCCACGCTTTCGGAGCGTGCTCTGTCGGCGCGGGTGCGCGGTCGGATGGTGGACACGGCGAACGGTGTGGAGAGGCAGTCAGGCTTGCGTTAGACGTTAGACGACGGATCAGACGCCTGGTAGAGCCCCAAAATGATTATGGCCCAGAGACCGCTCACATCTCTGGGCCAGCCGCAAAACATATCAATTCCCTAAGCTTCTTTCCCGCCAGCCACGACCAATACGATCCCGCCGATCAGCGCGAGGCCTCCCACAATCGGGGGCAGCGGAATTGTGTTGTGTTCCTCTTTGGTTGCTTGAATGGGCCCAACGTCCAGGACTTTCTTGTGCGTGGTGTAGGTGATCCCCTGGTAGGCGAGTGCGAGCACTCCCAGGATAATGAGCACGAACCCTAGCAGCGATGCTATCTTCATGAGATCTCCTTACTTCGCGTGTCAGAATGAATGATAGATGTTCCCTCTCGCCGCAGCAATCCGCCGAGCAGCGACCCCAAAAAGAGAACCAGAAAAACAAAAAATAACACTTTGGCGATCCATACGGCCGCGATGGCAATTCCCAGGAATCCAAACACCGCCGCAATCAATGCCGCGACGAAGAACCATAATGTCGAACGCAGCATAAAACCTCCTCTGAACGCATGGGCCAGTTGGAATTGATCGAAGCGCTCCGCTGAAAAGTGCACGGACGTTCTACGAACTCATAGCTTTTACAATTTTCGGCCCTAATAGACGATACAGTCATCCAACTAGAGTTGTGAAGAGTTCACTGTAGCCCCCCGAAAGTTTGCTCGCTCCGTCAGTATTAGCATTATGCGACTTCGGCCGTCGCACATTTCTCAGCGCCCGCGAACGAATATCTCCCTGCGTGCGCCCGCGGCTGTACCGCAAGCTCCCCCCAAATCTACGCGCATCGCGGTATAGCTCCACCGTTTGATTCGCAATAGTCTGCTCATCACGGAGTGGCAAAGCATTCACGGACTCTCGATAGGCGCTGCGACCCAGTACCGTAAGCGAATCGAAAAGGAGATCGCGAAATGAATCCCGCATCGAAAATCGGCAAATGCCTGTCGCTGCTGGGCGCCAGTCTGTTCTTGAGCGCTTCGCTGCTTGCCAGCACTGTCCAACAGGACCAGCAACCCGCTCCAGACAACTCCAAGACCAATCAGGGCGACGCCAGCAAGGGCGCAGTCACAGCCGAGCAGCAGAAAATGAATTCGGCAGACCGCAACATCACCAAACAAATTCGCAGCGCGATCTATAGGGACCACTCGCTCTCCACCTACGCCCACAACATCAAAGTCATCACGCAGGACGGCAAGGTGACGCTGAAAGGTCCAGTCCGCACCGAGGACGAAAAGGCTGGCATTGAGGCGAAGGCCGCAGCCGTCGTCGGCGCCGAGAATGTGACGAACCAGCTCCAAGTGGCGCCGGCGAATCAGTGACAGCCGTCGTCCGTAACAAGTTCAAACTCTCGTCCAAAAGGAGAATTACACATGTCAGGAAAAAAGACCGCAGTCTTCGGCATTTACTCCACTTTGTCGAGCGCCGATCACGCGACCGACACGCTGGTTCGCTCCGGATTTCCCCCGAGCGATATTTCCGCGCTCCTTCCGGAAAATCTCGGATCACGGCAGATCGGCACTGAAAAAGCCACCAAAGCGCCGGAAGGCGCGGCGACCGGAGCAGGTTCCGGCGCGGTTCTCGGCGGCGCGCTCGGCTTGCTAGCCGGAATCGGCGCACTGGCCATACCGGGCGTGGGTCCCCTCATCGCTGCTGGACCGATCATGGCCGCATTGGCTGGAGTCGGTGTTGGCGGCGCCGTCGGTGGCTTCACGGGCGCATTGATCGGCCTCGGCATTCCTGAATATGAAGCAAAGCGCTACGAAGGACGCGTGCAGAAGGGCGGCATCCTGCTCTCCGTGCATTGCGATAGCTCCGAAGCGATCAAACGCGCAAAGGAAATCATGAAGATCACCAGTGCGGAAGACATTTCCTCCACGGGCGAGTCTTCCGCTGACGTCAAGGCAGATGATCAGCGCGCGCGCCACACTACTTCCGGCGGCCGCGAATAGTTTTCCGGGAAGGAAGCCGGACATGTGGCTTCCTTTCCGCTTCCCTTCGGGCGCTACGGAACGACATACGAAGTGCGGACTGGAAGTGCGAGAAGGCTAAGAAAACGGGGGACACCATGAAGGCAGCAACCAAATGGACGGAATCGATTTCTATATTCGCAGTAGGTGTGGGCGTAGGCGCTGCGCTGGGAGTGCTCTTTGCTCCCCGCTCCGGCAACGACACCCGCGACTTAATTGCGGAAACTGCGCAAGAGCAACTCGACGGCGCAATCGCCGCCGGCCACAAAATCACGCAGCGCGCGCAGGAAGGTATCGACCAGATCAAAGGCCAGGTGCGTCAAGCCGCCGATGTCGGCGAACGCGCCTATCGCGAAGCGAAAAACACGTCGGCATAAACCAAAACGCACCCGGCTCGGAGCGAATCAATTTCAATTCGCGTCCAAGCCAGTTCGTCTCCGTTCATTCTGGCGTTGACGCCGAAAACTCAAACAGGAGCTTATGATGAAGGCTGAAGCAGTGCCGCAGGAAGTTCCGAAAATAACTCGCAACGAACTGATCGAGCTGTTGAACGAAGATTTGGCCCGTGAGTATCAGGCGATTATTGCCTACGTCGTGTACTCGCAGGTGCTGAAGGGCGCCGAATACATGAATATCGCGGACGAGTTGGAAAAGCACGCAGCGGAAGAGCTCAACCACGCTCTGATGATCTCGAATCAGATTGATTATCTCGGAGGGATGCCCGCGGTCCAGCCGAAACCCGTCCGCACCTCGGAGAAGGCTCGGGAAATGTTGCGTTTCGATCTGATCAATGAAGGCGAGACGATCCGGAATTATCGCCTCAGGGTTCGCCAGTGCGAGCAATTGGGCGAGTACGCCATGGCCGAACATATCCGCGAAATCTTGATGGATGAACAAGACCACCAGATCGCTTTAGCAACTGCTCTGGGCGAAGACGTGCCGGTAGTGAAAGATCCTCCGGCCGCCGCGCAGAAGAAAGCATAGGAATTCTTATCCAATCGTTCGATTCGATCAGCAAATCGAAACACAGATCGCTAGACCCGTCCTATAGGGAGAACACATGAAAACTACTGAACGCAAGCCCGCTGCAAAAGATGGCGATTTCCTCACCACCGTGGCTCGCTCGATCGGCTCCACCCTCGGCACTGTCGCCGCGAAGGTCGACGAAGTGAGCCACTCGGCGCGACGCCGCACCGCCGGCCGTAAGCGCGCACGCAAGCACGCTTCTGTTTCCCGCACCGGCCGGCGCGCTTCCGCCTCGGCTTCGAAGCGGAGCAATGCCACGGCGCGCCTCACCCGAAAAAATCGAAAGAAGTCTGCCAAGTAGCCATTTCATATCAAAGGAGAATTCACATGCGACAGCTCACGCCCTACGTTTCGTTATTCACGTTGCTCGCGCTAGGCACCCTCGCAGGATGCTCGGCCGACCCCGCCAAATCTCCGGACGTTGCTGACAGCATTCGCAAATCGCTCGATCAGGCCGGCTTGAAAGAAGTTAAAGTAAGCCAGGACAGAGTAAAAGGCGTGGTGACTCTCGATGGGGATGTGCCGTCCGATATGGACAAGTCGCAGGCGGAGACGATCGCAAAGTCGATAGCAGCTGGACAAGTAGTGGCGGACCAAATCGCCATACTTCCTCCCGCCGCCGAAAGCGACGCCAAGGCCGTAAATTCGGATGTGGACAAGGGCATCGAAAAGAATCTGGACGCAGCGCTGATTCAGAACCGGTTGAACAAGCACGTGAAGTACGACGTTAAAAGCGGCGTCGTAACCCTGACAGGCGAAGTAAACTCCCAGGCGAGACGCGCCTATGCGGAAAAAGTCGCGGCCGCGGTCCCGAACGTTCAGCAGGTAGTGAACGAGCTGCAGGTCAAGGACCAGAAGGCTAGCTCGACAAACTAGCGCTCGAAGCTGCGTATGCCGCGAGCGAGAACTGCATCGCCCGGTTCTCGGTGGCATCACCAAGACCCCGCGGCCGGATCGCCACGAACCATTTAATATGTCGCGTCCCTAGTCGTGGAGCGCCTTTGCCAGCGTCTTGTACACTTCCAGTCGGCCATTCTTGTCGTAATGGATGTAGCCGAGCTTGCGGAATTTATTCATGAAGAAATTCACGCGCGGACGCGTCGTCCCGATCATCTCTGCCAGCGTGTCCTGATTAATTCTGGACATGATCGTCACGTCTGCATTTCCCGCGTCGTAGTCGGCCAGCAGCAAAAGCGTGCGCGCCAGCCGCTTCTCGCTGGAATTGAACAGGTGATCGATCAAATCCTCTTCAATCCGGTGATTCCGAGCCAGGAGATAATTGATGAAACGAGAACAAACCGCAGGCTCTTCGTTGACGATCTTCGCCATCTTTTTTCGGTTGATGACCATCACCGTGCCGGGCACCAACGCCACTGCCGATGTGGAATAAAACGCCTGGCCGTTCAGGCAGTTCTCGCCGAAAAAATCGCCACGGCCCAGAAATCCCAGTATTCCGCCCCTCCCTCGATTCGATACCAGCGTCAGCTTCACCACGCCTTCTTCGATGTAGCGGACATCCGTGCACTCATCGCCTTGCGAAAAAATTGTCTCGCCCGCGTCATAGTGCACCGGCTTCGATACTGGCAGCCCGGCTGGGAAAAGAACTTGTGCTTTGTCCGCGCGTTGCTTCGGTGTCATTTGGTCCTTGTTCTTGTCATGCGGTTCGATTTAGTGCGGCTTATCTCGTCATTCGGAGTATGATGCCGGGTCTTGCTTCACCGGATTGTGCAGCTGCTATTTTCAATTACAAGACAAGGTTAGCTCTGTCTAAGGTTGAACATACAACTTCTGCGCGGCCGTGTACATTAGCCGTCGGTGAGTCGTGCGTCCAGCCCCTTGCCACAGAGGGAGCGAAGTTTTGCTCCGACATCATAGGCCAGAGGTGCACATGGATTTAGGTTTCGACATTTTCCGGACGCTCGACGGTGGCACTCCGCTATGGATCAAGCAGGTCGCCACGCTTGATGACGGCAAGAAACATCTCGACGAATTGATCAGCGCTACGCCCGGGGAGTACTTCATCCGCGACGCCTCGACGGGCGAAATCGTTTTCAGATCGGGCGCAATTCCACCTGCCTGATTCAAGCCTCTTAGTGGAAGCGCTTACGCTACTAGTCTCAGCCTCTCGCATCCGGCACATACAGGATTCACGGTATTCTTCGGCCGCCCGTCACTTGAAATAATCAACATGTTCCATCTTTCGTTCTCACCGGAAGGCGGCTGCCATGAACCACCGTTGCCGGCTGCGACGGTCCTGTTCTCTAGGAGCATCGAGATGAGCACGGTGGACGCATTCGCCTCCAAACCGTCGCATCCCGTGCCAGGTGCGCATGCGCATGAACACGAACCTTGCGGACATACCGTTCAGTTCTACGCGGAAGATCAATCGCTAGTCGCCGCGCTGGCCAGGTTAATTTCGACCGCCCTCGGAACCGGCGGCTCCGCGATCGTGATCGCGACCAAGCCTCACCGCGAAGCGCTAACGCTGGAATTGCAGGCTAGCGGCCTGGATACGATGGCGGCGATCTGGCAAGGCCGCTTCATCCTCCTGGACGCCGCCGAGACCTTGGCGAAATTCACCGTGGATGGCTGGCCAGACGCCGCGCTCTTCACTGAATTGATTGGCGGCTGCGTAGCGCAAGCGCAAGCCGCATCGCAAGGCGGGAATTCGGGTGTGGCCGCATTCGGCGAAATGGTCAGCTTGCTGTGGTCGCAAGGAAAACCCGATGCTGCCCTGCGGCTGGAGCAACTCTGGAACGGTTTGGCCATAACGCACAGTTTTTCTCTGCGCTGCGCTTACCCCATCGGAAGTTTCGCGCGCGCGGAAGACAGCGAGGCATTCCAGAAAATCTGCGCGGAACACTCCGCCGTGATTCCCAGCGAGAGCTACACGGAACTTTCCTCTGAAGCCGAACGCCTGCGCAATATTTCCCAACTGCAGCAGAAAGCCGGCGCGCTCGAGACCGAAAAAGCGGCGCGCAAAGACGTCCAACGCACCTTGCAGCTTCGCGAATCCGAGCTGGCCGATATTCTGGAAAATGCCGTAGAAGGCGTGCAGCAGGTGGGCCCGGATCAGACCATTTTGTGGACGAACAAAGCGTTATTGAATCTTCTGGGTTATACCGCTGAGGAGTATATCGGGCATCCACTCGGTGCTTTCCACGTGCACCAACATATCTTCGAAGAATTCTGGGCGAAGTTGATGCGCCGGGAGGACATCTACGATTTTCCTGCGGAACTACGCTGCAAGGACGGTTCTGTCAAGCAGGTCGTTATCCACTCGAACGGCCTTTGGGAAAATGGAAAGTTTGTTCACACACGCTGTTTCGTTCGCGACGTCACCGAGCAAAAGCGCCTGGAACAAGTTCTGCGCACCGGGGAGAAGCAAGCAGCAATGGGCCGCGTGGCTGCAGGCATCGCGCACGAGATTAACAATCCGCTGGAGACCGTCACGAACGTTTTTTATCTTCTGCGCGATCATCCCTCGCTGGATGCGGATGCACGCGAGCTGGCGCGCATCGCCTATGAGGAAATGGAGCGTGTACGCCACATCGCGCGCCAGACTCTGGCGTTCTGCCGCGACACCGAAAGTCCCGTTTCCATTTCGCTACCCCTCATCCTGGATGACGTGCTGGAAGCATTTCGCCGGCAGATACAGACAAATCGCGTCACGGTCGAGCGGAATATCGATGCCGATGGCTTGGTAGTGGCGTTCCCAGTAGAGTTGCGGCAAGTTTTCATTAATCTGATCGCGAACGCCCTGCAGGCCATGCCCGAGGGCGGCACGCTTCGGGTCAGTCTGCGCCACAGTTCGGAACGGTCCGCGAGTGGCGCGCGTCCGGGCCTTCGCGTAAGTATCACGGACACCGGCACGGGGATTCCCGTCAAGCATCGGCACAAGATCTTTGAGCCGTTTTTCACGACGAAAGCTGAAAAAGGGACGGGGCTCGGGCTGTGGGTTAGCCGCGGAATCGTTCAGAAACTCGACGGCACCATACGCTTTCGCTGCACAAAATGGCGAGGCCGCACACTGACTTCTTTCGCCGTTTTCATTCCGACGGACGGACTGGGCTTTTCCGTCTCATAATCCAACGACGCGAGCCCAAAAGTAAGCGTGCAATTCCTGGTCTCGGCACGAATGGCGAAGATACTCTGCATTGACGACGAATCGGCCGCGCTCAACATTCGCAAGCGCGTCCTGGAAACCGCGGATCATCAGGTGTTGACCGCGCGCTCCGGCGAAGAGGGCATCCAATTGTTTCGCTCCGAGCCTTTCGACCTGGTGCTCTTGGACTATTGGATGCCCGGCATGAACGGAATCGCCACCGCCCGGGAACTCAAGCGAATAAACCCAGCCGTTCCGACGGTCATTTTGTCGGGCCTCTCACAACTGCCGGACGAAACCATGGGCGTCGTTGACCGTTGGATTCTCAAGGATGAGGGCCCGCAGTTTCTGTTGAACACCATCAAGGCCCTCCTCAAACCGGCGACTTGACGACCGCAATCCGCAGCCTGCTTCCGAACGAATGCACTACGCGCCCACTGTTCAGAAAGAATCCGGAGTCTACTTCAGCCGCTTAAGCCTTGTGCGAGTTCCAAACGTACAAAAATGTGTCATCCGTCGCTGTCGCCACGTTTCGTTTGCTCTTGCGTGTCGCGCGATTTAGCGCGGAACGGACGTTCTCTTTTGAGTCGCCCATGTCCGCCAACGGAATCTTGATTGCTGCGCCTTCTTTCAATTGGTCCAGGTCGCGAAGTATCAGCGTAACGATCTTCTTGTGCTTCCCATTACGCGAATTCGGAACATCCAACTGCGCCACGGTCTTGAAATGAGCCACTGGTCGGGTTGCGCTCATAGGCCTCCTTCTAAAGCTAACGTATAACTAACGCATCGCTATCCTAAACAGGCGCAGCTTTACGTGTCAAGAGAGATTTTTTAAAGTACGCTACCGTACAATTAACCCCACGTTGCCGGCTCTCGCAACACTCACGCTATCCGCCGTACCAATCCCGCTAAACGATGCCCTCTTCTCACGTGAATCAACCAAAAGATTCTCCCCGTATGCTTGCCACGTTGTTACGGTGCTGTGCAGGGAAGGAGGCTCGATCATGAAAGCAACCGGAACGTACTTCGAACAAGTTCCTAAAACGGTCATCGAAAAAATACTCGCACAGCAAGGCCCGCCGGATGAAGTCGAAGTCGGCTGCGATGAATCCGTCAAGAAGTGGGACGCGAGCAAGACTGCAATCAAGGCCGCCAGCAAGACTACGATCCGCAACCCCAAGCATTGAATGGCGCCAGCAGGAAATCCAGCCGCAATTGGGCGGCAGGACTTGCGCAAGAACAGGGAGCCGACGATGCATGTATCAATGACCGGAAAAGCTCAGAGCGAACAATCGCGGGTGAATGTAACTTGGGAGAAACGCATGGACAGTTCAATCCAGGAAATCCTTGAACTCCTCGCAGAGAATGTCAAATGGTGGGAACAAGCGGCGGACACGTGCGAACACACCGCCACTTGTTTACCCACAGGCGAGAAGGAAGGATGGCAACTCATGGGCGCCGTATATCGCGAGCGCGCGCACAAGCACGACCGCCTCGTCGAGCAATTCCGCGGGGGGAACAACTCGACGCACGGCTGAGCTGGCGTCAAAACAATCCGCGGATGCTGCTCGCGATAAATGCAAGCGAAGCCAGCAGCATCACCACCGTCGCGGCCCAGCCGACAACGCGCAGATAAACGGGGAGCGAAAACTGCTTCACAATGGCGGCGTTCGCGGACATGATCATCAGCATCACCATCAGCGGAACCGCCACCACGCCATTGATCACCGCGGACCAGTACAGAGCGCGTATCGGGTTCATCCCCAAAAAATTCAAAGCGATTCCGATGATCGTCGCTGCCGCCAGCACCACATAAAATTTCGGCGCCTGGCGTGGTCTGCATTCCAGACTGGCGCGCCATCGGAATGCCTCTGCCACGCTATACGCGGCGGACCCGGCCAGCACCGGTACGGCCAACAGGCCCGTGCCGATGATTCCCAGCGCAAATAGCAGAAACGCGAAATGTCCCGCCAGCGGCTGCAAAGCCTTGGCGGCATCAGCAGCGGTCTCGATGCCTTTGCCCGCACTCGCCACGTGCAACGTCGCCGCGGCGGTAAGGATAATGAAGAATGCCACCAGGTTCGAAAATCCCATGCCAGCCCACGTATCCAGCGAAATCCGGCGAAATTCTGATAGCGCTTGTTCCGGGCGTCGCTTGAGCGGAGATTCGTTCCGGCTTAAGCGCACGTCTTCCGCCTCCTCTGACGTTTGCCAGAAGAACAAGTATGGGCTGATCGTCGTGCCGAGCACGGCCACCAGCGCCATCCAGTAATCCGTAGTCCATGTGACTGAAGGGATCACCGTCGAACGCAGCGCGATTTTCCAGGGAACGTGCACTACGAATGCCGTCGCCACATAAGCAAAGAGAGCCAGCGTCAGCCACTTCAAGTAATGAACATATTTTTTGTACGGCACATAGACCACCAGAAACAAAGACAGCAGCCCAAACACCAACACATAAGCGTTCAGCGATCCTCCGAACACCAGCTGTGCCGCCGCTCCCATGGCCGTAACGTCTGCTCCGAGATTAAAAATATTGGCCACGCAGAACAACGAAACGAGGCCGTAAAGAACCGGCTTTGGATAATTCTTGCGCAAATTCTCCGCTATGCCCGCTCCCGTGATTCGACCCAGCCGCCCGCAAATCTCCTGCATCGCGGCCATCAGCGGAAACGAAAACAGCATGGTCCACAGCATCCCCATGCCAAATTGCGCGCCCACCTGCGAGTACGTCGCGATGCCGCTCGGATCATCATCGGCGGCGCCGGTGATCAATCCGGGACCAAGCCGCAGAAGAAAGTGGATATGTTTCCGGGGAGAGCCTCGGAGCCGGGCAACCGTTTCGGCCTTCACCGATGATTCAGACATTCAATTCTCCGAAATTCGAGAGGATAGAAGGCGGCCAGTGCGTGCTGACTCAGACTTTTCGTTTCCGTCGCTCCAGCGGTCAACAGTCCAGGAGCTTCGTGGAGCTTTGGCGCTTCCAGTGTTATACGCCGGTGGCGAGGGTCACAAAATCAATGATTCCCAGTAGATACGGCAATGCAGAACCCTAGCTAAGGCACATTATCTCCGCGAGCAGCCGCTCGCCCCGTCTGTTCCTGCCGCCCGTCCGCTCTCGCTGCCGGGTTCAACGGTCGCAGCCCTTACGTTATGTTTTAGTATGGATTTTGGAAGTTGGCCGCCGAATTCCCTCGGCCTGCGCTAGAATTTATTCTGGTGCCCCTTCGATGAAGGTTTCTCGTTCGACGTTGCTAATTGCCTGTGCTTGGGTGTTTTTTGTCGGCGGTTACGCGGCAGTCACCTTGCTCGCCTCTCGCGACTCCACCGTTGCCGGCCTCAGTTATTTCCTCGCGTGTGTGGTTCCGTTGTTCGCCAATACCTGCCTGTTGTGGAACGCGGCATCTCCCTACCGGCGGCAAAACGGATTTTGGATGCTGCTCGCGCTGGGTTGCACTTTCTGGCTTGCGGGAATCCTTGTCGTGGTTTACACCCAGTTTAGCCTCCACTTGGAAACCGAAGTTCCGTTCGTCGCCGATCTGCTCTTTTTTCTGCACACCGTTCCGTTTATTGCCTCTCTGGCCCTGATGCCTCACGCCAGAAAGATGCGCGAAACACTGCGCTTTGGTTTAATCGATCTGCTCCTTCTCGCGATGTTGTGGCTCTACATCTATATTTTCGCGGCGATGCCGTGGAAAATAATCTCGCCAAATCCTCAGTTATTCCATTCGCGCGACTTCGCCAGCTATCTGATTGAGAATTTGGTCGTGGCGATCGGTTTTGGTCTCTTGTTCCTGCGCACTCGTGGAGCGTGGCGCACCGTCTACGGCCATATGTTCGGCGCAGCCTCTCTATATGTTACGGGAATGACGTTGTCGGTCATGGCCATGCGTCACCTGTTGCCTTACAGGGGCGGTCTGCTCCGCTTGCCCATGCTGGCTTCCTTCGTCTGGCTGGGAACGGTGGGAATCATCGCTCAGGGTTTAACGTTCGAGCCGGAAGCGCCGCAACCGCCCGTTCACCGCGATACGCAATGGCCGGCTCGGCTGGCGATGTGGGGCGTCCTTGCTGCGCCAATTCTGGCCGCCTGGAATGAGTTTGCCAGTATCGCTCCGGATTCCGTAAGACGCTTTCGCCTGATCGTTACGCTCGTGGCGATTTTCGCCGGAGCCGCTCTGGTGTTCCTCCGCCAATATCTCGTGTATCAGGAGCGCACCAAACTGGTGCATGAATTATGGGAGTCGTTGGAAAACGTGAAGCGGCTGCAAACGCATTTCGTGCAATCCGAGAAATTGGCATCGCTCGGTCAACTTGCTGCGGGCGCCGCGCACGAAATCAATAATCCGCTCACGGCGATTCTCGGCTACGCCGATGTGTTGACCATCGAAAACGCCGCGAACACCCGCGCGTATACCCTCGGCGACAAAATCCGCGAGCAGGCTCGGCGCACGAAAGACCTCGTCAACAATTTGCTCAGTTTTGCGCGACAGGTTCCCGCCGAAAAACAGTTGCTAGACCTCAATAGCGTGCTTACCGGCGCGGTGCAGCTGCGCAATCTTGATTTGCGCGGGAAGAATATCCGCATCGAGCTGGAAAATCGCAGCATCCTTCCGGCCGTGCGTGGCGATCCGAACCAATTGCTGCAGGTTTTCTACCACTTGATCAGCAACGCCGTGGATGCCATGGAATCGGCCGGCGGCGGCGTTCTGCTGATTCGCACCTTGCGCGAACGCGGCAACGTCGTCATCGAATTCTCAGACACCGGACCGGGCATGAAAGAACCGGAAAAAGTGTTCGACCCGTTCTACACCACGAAAGAAGTCGGCAAGGGCACGGGACTCGGACTCAGCATCTGCTACGGAG
This sequence comes from uncultured Acidobacteriota bacterium, assembly GCA_963786205.1. Lineage (GTDB taxonomy): Bacteria > Acidobacteriota > Terriglobia > Acidiferrales > UBA7541 > Palsa-295. The sequence goes on along the minus strand of CAWAYG010000002.1, from coordinate 886,157 downwards.
TCATGGAAGAACATGGCGGGCGGATAAACGGATTCAACCGGCCCGAAGGCGGCTGCACGTTCCGCCTGGAATTGCCCGCGATTCTGGCGGTTTTTCCGCAAACATCTACATTGCCCGCGGCTCCGGTCAACACGCGCTAGCGTCGAAGCGCGAATGTGCTAGAGTCTGAAATTCCATGAGCACATCCGCCACGATCGCCGCCCCCGCGATTTCCACCGAACATCTCACCCGCCGCTTCGGCGATTTGGTTGCCGTGCAGGACGTAAACCTGCGCGTGGCTCCGGGCCAATTCTTCGGATTCCTCGGCCCCAACGGCGCTGGAAAATCCACAACCATCAAGATGCTCACCGGCCTGCTAGCCCCTTCCTCCGGGCACATGCAGATTCTCGGCGTCGATCTGAGGCAAGATTCCGTCGCTGTGAAACGCCAGATCGGAGTCGTGCCCGAGGGCATGGCACTGTTCGGCCGGCTCACCGGTTCCGAATATCTGAACTTCGTTGGGCGCATGTATGGCCTCGACCGCATCACTGCCGCGAAACGCACCGCGGAATTGCTCGATTTCATGCAACTGGTGGACCAGCCCAAGGCCCTGGTGACGGACTATTCGCACGGAATGCAGAAGAAACTCGCGCTGGCCGCCGCAGTGATCCATGGGCCGAAAATTCTTTTTCTCGACGAGCCGTTCGAAGGCGTGGACGCGATCGCCTCCAACACTCTGAAATCCATGCTGCAAAATATGATCTCCCGCGGCGCCACCATCTTCCTCACTTCGCACGTCTTGGAAATTGTCGAACGTCTCTGCAGTCACGTGGCCATCATCCATCGCGGCCAGTTAGTCGCCCAAGGATCTCTCGAAGAACTTCGTGCCGGCGTCGAGGCACAAGCGGCCGCTGCGCTCACCGCCGCCGGTGCGCCACACGGGATTGACGCTCCCGCGCCCGGCGAAAAACTCACGCTCGAACAGATTTTCCTGCGCATCGTCGGCGGCACGCGCCGCGCCGATCAGGAACTCTCGTGGCTGGGCTGACTTTCTCTCCCGAAATCCGCGGCCAGTTTTCCGCCATCGCCCGCGTCCGCTGGCAGCTTTTCCTAAACTCCATGCGCACGATTCGCGGTCGCATGGAAATCGTCGCGCGCGCATTTACCTTTCTGGCCTTCGGCATGGGCGGCATTGTAGGCTCCATCGGCATCGGCTTCACCGCGTGGTATTTCGTTTACAGCGGAAGAGTGGATTGGCTTCCCGTGCTGCTTTGGCCCGTCTTCCTGTTCTGGCAATTCGTTCCGGTGATGGCCAGCGCCTTCACCGAGAATGTAGATTCCTCCAATCTGCTGCGCTTTCCGCTCACCTTTCCTTCCTATTTTCTGATTCGCATCGTCTACGGCTCGCTCGACCCCCCCACACTGATGAGTAGCCTGTGGCTACTGGGCATAGCCATCGGAATCGGCTGCGCCTCGCCGCTCCTATTCGTGCCAGCCGCTGCGGTTCTGCTGCTGTTTGCAATCTTCAATATTCTGCTGGCCCGCATGCTTTTCACATGGATGGAGCGCTGGCTCGCGCAACGACGCGCTCGCGAAATACTAGGCGTGCTCTTTCTTTTCATGGTCATCGGATTTCAATTCATCGCACCGCTGCTCCGTCATTTTGGCAACCGCTCTCAGCCCGCTGTCTCGCGCGTCGCCGTACAGGCTCTGCCCATTGAACGGCTGACGCCGCCGGGATTGGCAGGCGAGATCATCGCGCACTCTCTGCGCGGAGAATACCCGCTTGCACTCGGCTCGTTCGCCCTGTTCTGCGCCTATACGCTGGCGGTTCTGTGGCTGTTGAATTTGCGCCTCCGCGCGCAATATCGCGGTGAAAATTTAAGCGAAGCTGTGGCGCGAACCGCCGCGCCAATGGCCAAGCAACAGATTCGACTGGGTTGGAAAATCCCCGGCGTTAGCGGCGCGGTTTCCGCCGTACTCGAAAAAGAAATACATTATCTTTCGCGCAGCGGTCCCACGCTGTTTACGCTGCTAATGCCTGTGGTCGTGCTTTTGATTTTCCGCTTCTCGCCAGGAAAAACAGACAGCGCTGGTGGCCTGCTCGGCCACGCTTCCGATCTGGCATTCCCGGTTGGCGCCGCTTACACCCTGCTGATTTTGACGAACCTGGTTTACAACAGCTTCGGCGCGGATGCCGCCGGTATCCAATTCTATTTTGTCTCTCCCGTACGCTTCCGCGAAATCCTGATGGGCAAAAATCTCACGCACTCTCTCGTGCTCGTTATCGAAATAGTTTTGGTCTGGGCCGGCGCGAGCCTGCTGTACCGTCCACCTGCTTGGGACATCGTACTCGCGACACTCACCGGCGTATTCTTCGCGCTGATAGTGAACCTGACGGCGGGAAACTTGCTGTCAATCTACACGCCGAAAAAAGTTGATCTAGCCGCCCTGGGCCGCCAGCGCGCGTCGCAAGTCACCGCACTGGTGAGCCTCGGAATCCAGGCGGCAGTCCTCGGCCTGTGCGCCCTCGCGATCTTGGTTGCCCGCGCGTATCACCATCTCTGGCTAGCAGCCATCATCTTCGTAGCGCTCGCCGCCATCGCAATCGTGATTTATTTCCTAGTCCTCAAACGCATCGACGCCATCGTTCCGCAACGCCGCGAAGCGATGATCACCGAACTGTGCCGCGCATGACGCGCATTTGAATTTGTGCAGGACCGCCCGTTGCGGTACATTCGCCAATCGTGCGGGAAATGTCACCGAACTGAGAGGAATCTGGAATGATTCGTCGCTGTGTTTTCATCTGCTGGCTTCTCTTCAGCAGTTCCCTTCTGCATTCTCATTCCGCCGCCGCGCAATCGCCGAAAGCTGTCAGCTCATACGGCGGGCTCTCCTATCAGCTTGAGGAACTTGTCAATACGCCAGCCGTCTCGGGCTACGAAAATCAGCTGGCCGACAAGATTCGCGCAAATCTGAAACGCTTGCAGCCCACGACAGACAATCTCGGCGACGTGATCGTCACCATTGGCAGCGGTGCGCCACACCGCCTGATCGTGGCGCCGATTGACGAGCCCGGCTTCGTCGTCAGCGAAATCACATCCGACGGCTACCTGCGCGTGCAGCGCCTTCCGCAAAATGGCTTGCCGCCGGTCTTCAATGAAATGTTTTCCGCGCAGCCCGTGCGAATCGAAACGGCTGGCGGTAAGTGGATTGACGGAGTCGTCGCCGGCCTTTCCGTGCATCTGCAACCCGGCCGGACCAATCCGCCGAAGGCCGCAGACATCGAAAATATCTATGTGGACATCGGCGCAAGTTCTGAAGGCGAGGTACGCAAAGCAGGCGTGGATATTCTTGACCCTGTCGTCATCAATCGCAGCTTGGTGAGCTTGGCCGGCGAAAAGATGGCAGGCGCTTCGATCGGCGATCGTTTCGGCGTCGCCGCGCTCCTGGAACTATTGAGTCACGTTGACCCCACAAAGATTAAGGGCACCCTCAACGTCGCATTTGTCGTGCAGCAACGCACCGGCGCGCGCGGTCTGCAGCGCATTCTCACGCAGACGCAAGCTGATGAAATGATTTACATCGGGCGCCTGCTCCCCGGCGGTCCCATTCCGGAAATGGAGACGTTGCATCGCGCGCCGCGCCGTGAACCCGGCGGCGGTGTGCTGGTTGGCGTGCAGCAAACCGACGGCTCGCTCCCTGGATTTGCTACCGAACTAAAGCAGCTCGCCGACACGAACAAAATTCCCTTCGCATCCGACTACTCCGCAAATATTCTTCCCAAAAGCTATTTGCCTATGCCGCAGTTACCCGCGAGATGGGCGCACTTGGCAATCGCTACTTCGTGGACGGATACCCCAGCCGAGACAATCGATTCGAGCGATTTGCGGAATCTGACGAGTCTCCTCGATATTTACATGGAGGGTTCACCGACCGGCGGTTCAGGCTATGCCAAGGACGGAGGTCAGAGAAGCTTTGCCAAGAACGTGCGCCTGCCCGACACCGAGATCCTTCGTGAATTGGTGGAAGCGTACGGTGTCAGTTATCACGAGGCGCCGGTTCGCGAATCCGTCGAGCACCTCCTTCCGCCCTGGGCCAAGCCCGAAACCGACGACGCCGGAAACCTGATCCTCCATCTCGGCACAGCCCCCGCCGGAACGAAGACGCCGAGCCTCTTGGTCGTCGCGCACATGGACGAGATCGGCTTCACGGTGAAATCCATCTCCAAGGATGGCCGGCTCGAAGTCGAATGGCGCGGCGGCGGCGACGTCAGTTTCTTCGCCGGCCATCCCGCGCTCGTGCACACCGCAAAAGGCGACCTCGACGCGATCGTCGAGCTGCCCAACGGTTGGGACACCGCGAATTTCAAATGGCCGACAGACGCGGGAGCGGCTAACTCGACCAATCCCGTTCGCGTAGACGTCGGCGCGCGCACTCCCGAAGCAGTCGCGAAGCTCGGCATCAATCTCGGCGACACCATCACCATTCCCAAAGCCTATCGCCCGCTGCTCGGCACGCGCGCCAATGGACGTAGCTTCGACGATCGTGTCGGCGATGCCGCGCTCATTTCCGCCGTGTGGGTGCTCGGCGGCCCAATGAAAGATCGCGACGTCACCTTCGTCTGGTCCACCGGCGAAGAAGAAGGCCTGGTAGGCGCTGCGAAACTCGCCAAGCGTCTGGCAGATGAAGGTCACGAGCCGGATTTCGTATTCGCCGTGGACACGTTCGTGAGCGCGGACTCGCCCATCGAATCAAAGCGTTTCGCCGATGCGGAAATCGGAAAGGGTTTCGTGATTCGCGCGGTGGACAATTCCAATATCGTCCCCACGCCACTGGTCGAGCGCATCATCAAACTCGCGCACGCCAATCAAATTCCTATTCAATACGGCGTCACCGGCGGCGGCAACGATGGATCCGCCTTCGTACGCTACGGCTCGGTGGATATCGCGCTAGGCTGGCCGCTGCGCTACTCGCACTCCCCAGCGGAAGTGATTGATACGCGCGACGTTGATTCCCTCGCGCGGATGATTACAGTGATCGCCAGGAGCTGGTAAGGTCGAGGAGCCGTCGGCCCTCGGAATCACCAACGTACATCGGTGGGCCGCGCCCGCTCTTTGCTATAATCACGCGCCGTGAGCGACCCAGCTTTCAAACCGCCCCGTCATATCGCAATTGAAGGTCCCATTCGCGTCGGCAAATCGACGCTGGCCAAAGTCTTGGCCGAACAACTGCACGCCCGCCGCATCTTCGACGCCGACGACAATCCCTTTCTCACCGATTTCTACGACGAAAAGCCGGGCTCCGCCTTCCGCGCCCAAATGTATTTCCTTTATGAACGCCATCGCCGCCTCTTGGATACCCGCGCCGAGGCCAATCCCGCGCCCATCGTCAGCGATTTCCTTTTCGAGAAGGATAAAATTTTCGCCTACCTGAATCTGGACAACGAAGAACTGAAACTCTACGAACGCTTTTTCGAAATGCTCGCCCCGTCAGTTCCCGCGCCCGATTTGGTGATCTATCTGCAAGCCAAGCCCGAAGTTCTGCGCAAGCGTGTGTCGAAAAAAGCTGATCCCGCGGAAACGCAAATCTCTCCGGAATACGTAGAAGCGGTTGCCAACGCCTACGAACACTTCTTCTTCCGCTATTCGGGCGCAAACCTGCTGGTGGTGGACACTTCGGAAATTGATTTCGTGGAACGCAACCAGGATCTGCAGGAACTGCTCCGCCGCCTGCGCCAACCGGTAAAAGGCACGCAATATTTCCTGCCGCTCGGTCAAGGCTGAAAACCGCGTGTAGAAGTTAGAAGGGGGACGGGACGGGCGGCCCCGCCAGGCTACCCGCCCCGCACTGCGCACAAGAGGAACTCAAATCCAAAAAACCGCGCTGAACAATACCCACTCAGCCGCATCAATCGATCAAACTAAGCAGCCTTGTGCGTGCCCGTCAGCCGGTGGCGCAATCTTCCCAACGTGCGGTTCACCGGATGACTGCGGTGCAAGAACGTCAGCACCGGCATCCGCCGCACGCCGATTTTTTCCAGCGCGCGCCGGATCCGGAAATCTCTTCCCGCCGATACCAATCCTTTTTCCAGCGTGCTGATCGCGTCCGAAGTGCGACCAGCCTGGTAATAAACTTCCGCCAGGTTCAGATACAGCTGGGCGTGATTGTGTTTCATCCCCAGAGCTTCGCGGCACAGCGATTCCGCGTCGCCGAATCGCTTCTCAGCCAGCGCGGCCAACAGGCCGGTGTACGAAAGATAAAATGGGTTCTTGGGGGCAATGCCCAGAGCGCGCCGGGCGTGTTGCAGCGCTTCTTCCGACTGCCCGTCGCGGAGGTTTTTCAGACACTCTTTGAAATCGTTCATTCCAGCATCTGAGGGGGATGTGGTTCCGATCCAGTGGGACATAGGCTCCTTCCTTACCCCGCCGGCACCAGCAGGGTGACTGACCACACAGTACCTATCGGCACGAAACGTGGAAATAGAACGTCCGTACAGTTTTCGGCCTACTCCCTTTTACTGTCCGAAATGACAGGCAAAGACTTTTGCAAATCAGGGGTGTCGGCCTAATGCCTAGCAGGAGGCCGAAGGTGAGCGGAAGTCCTTATTCTGCAGGTGTTTATGGTTCTTCGGGGGTCCGATTGGCCCCGATTTCCGCGACGTTGGATCGAACGCTAGTCATGCCGCACGCCGTGCCCAAGTTCGCTCCACTCGCGCAGTCCTGGTAGGGGGCCGCTTGTGAATAGCGCCGCGGCGCAATTCACCTTGTGACCCGACTGCGCCGTGCCGGTGCGTTTGACTTCGCAGCGGCCAGCTCCGGGGCGCCATCAGGATCTGTGCGAATTTACGCCGAAGTGGGTAGCAATGCCAGGCACTGGGCGAGCAGGGACGCAACGACCAGCGGAACACGGATCATCACCGATCGATCCCATGACGCCTGCAGTTCGCGAGCATTAACGATTGTTCTTCCCGTTTTTGCCGCTTCGGTCTGAAGCCGATTAATAGGTTTTGACATGCGAGCATAGATAACGACGAACAGAATCAGCATTAAGAGCGATGCGAAATAGAACCAGCGCTGTCCACTCCTGCTTAACACCACCAGCAAGAAGTTGGACAAGATCGCCGAAACGCCCCAGATCGGCATCCGCGCATCGGCGAACATGTGGAGAAATCCCATGACCTCGGTTCCGGCAGATGGTGAAGCCAATCGGAGCGCGGGACGGCCGATAGTCAAAAAGAACATGTCCGTACCACACACCACGGCGGTGCTCAAAATACCAACGAGAGATACCGGCCACATCCAATGGTTCATTGTCCCTCCTCCTTTCTAACCGTCGCCGCTCAAATGGCATGGATCAACAAGAGGCCGACGACAAGCATCACCGCGCAGGTGACGCCATGAATGGAGAACGCTCGCGACTTCGACCCGCCCGACCCCAGAATGATCGACATATCGCCAAAAGGGATGATGGCCAAGACGAGTAGAGCTATGCCTACGGACCGCCCGTCCGCGGTCAGCATCATCGTCAGCACGACCAATCCCGCTACGACGTCCCGAATTCCTTTAGGACGTAGCCAGGCACGAGTGTCAGCATCGGATGCAGGCGGCTTAAGACCAAATGTTCCTGAGATTCGTTGAGGAGATACAAGGTAGAAACAACCGATCACAATGATCGCGACAGCGATGAGGGCAGCTATAGAAAGCTGGATAGCGTTGTACATAAAATGTCTCATCGTTAGAACATCTAGCAACGCTACATTTGATGCGAAGCATTTGGAAAAGTTTCACCATCCGCAAAGCATTGATTCTAGCGGTGCTATACTTCCTATCGAATGGCAACGACGCTGGCACCGAACCGAATTGCGGAACGAAAACTGCGTGATAAGCAGGCGCGCCGGGCACAGATCATCAGTGCCGCACGACGAATCGCGGAGCTTGAAGGGTGGTCCAACGTAACCGTTCGGCGGCTATCCGACGAGATTTCATACAGCCAACCCGTCTTGTACGCTCATTTTGGAAGCCGCGAAGGGATTCTCGCCGCGGTTGCTATCGAGGGATTCCAGGAGTTGGGCCTGGCTTTGGAGAAGGCACGGAAACGGGTGAGGCGTGGAAATGCGGTCGAATCGGTCGCGGCCGCATATCTGGAGTTCGCCGCGTCTTCACCCGCACTGTATGAAGTGATGTTTTTGCTCAGGCTGAGCGTACCATTCGGTGAAGCGGCTACTCCTCAGGAGCTGCGATTCGCGTTTTCCCAACTCCTGGAGTTGTTTCAGGGGCAGAGCTCGAAGGCAGAAGTTCTATCAGAACTGTTTTGGGCGAGCCTCCATGGTATCGCCGAGCTATTAAGAACCAAGCGATTTCCGCCCAGCCGTCAGAAAGAGCGCGTGAGGACGCTCGTCGAGCTCTTTACTTTCCCAAGATGAAACGGCACAGGTGGTGAAAGCGCGATGACTGTAATAGGCGCGCTCTCGCCTTTTCGCGAGCTAGGCGAGATGAGTCCTCACAAACGCGCTTGTGTTTACCAATCCAATCCCACATGCCTGATCAGTCGTTTATCGGGACTTAGCGAACGCCCACCGATTCGGAGGGCGCGGTTCACACTGGTCGAGGCTGCCTATATGACCCACACGGGGAACGCTTCGCTCAAAGTGCGCATTTACTTGCAGTGCTTAAACTGCCCGGCGCGGCAAGTCGTTTCCTTGTAATGTGGCGACGTGGCAGTCATCGTGCCACGAAAATGACAAGTCGGCAGGGTGTCTCTCCAGGAGGCTTCCCAATGATTCGCTCACTGGTTTCAGCCTTGATTGCCCTGATCATAATGGGCGCTTTCGCCGCACGGGTTCAAGCGGATTCGATAAACTCAACCGGGACAGTCACGGGAACCTCCACCATCACGGCCACTGCTAACCCCTGTCTTTGTGTTTTTGAATCGAGCTTCACCGGCTCCGGAATCGACTCCGTGACCGGTCCCTTCACCACAACGAACATGGGCCCCCTCATCTTCTCCAGCTTGACTATGTTCACATCAAGCGGGACGTTCGAGGACGTCTTGGTCGGGGGAACCCTGTTCGGCACCTATACCGGAAGCGGGACCGTGGACGGAACCGTTACGACCGACTCGCTGATTACTGGTGGAACTGGGACGTTCGCGGGGGACACGGGCGAATCCATAATCACGAGCACATGCACGACTACCAGCCCCACAACATCATCATGCAAGGGGAAGTTCGCCACATCAATTACAACCGCCCCGGAACCTATGTCCCTAGTCCTCCTGCTCGCCGGAATCGGGTGCCTGCTGGTGATGCGGAAACGTGGGGCCTCGGGCCTAAGACCGACCAGTTAAACGCATCGCTTACTTTCATATCTCGCACACCACTGAGCACCCATCGTTCGCAGCGGCGAACGTATTGCCCAACACGGCGGAGGGTTTTTCTTCTCCCGTGCAATTGCATTTTTCCTCAATGAATTTCACTTGGACGGCCGAGTAGGCCCGGGGAATTTCACCCCGAGCCTCTCACAGAACCGTGCTTGACAGTCTCCCGTCACACGGCTCGTGCCACCCAGTGAAGGTTGCTACCTTCCGTCCGAACCGCTCGGTTCCTCCTGTTGCCAGTTGACCGTATTGGTTAGGACGCGAGTGACCCGCCCCCTTCGCTCCACGGGAATTGCCCCGCTTCTTCGCTACTATGGGCAGTCCGACCCTGAGACTCCGCATCCGTACTCTCGCCCTCGTGGTTTCGTCCACTTGTGGCTTCTCCGTTCGCATCGGTGTCTCAGGTTCCCACGTTCCGCTTGACCGCCTCTTTGGCAAGCTCAGGCCACCTCTCATGCCGGATGCCGCTCCGCCCGTAAACAGGTTTCGTCGGAGCTACTCCCGCAGTAACTAACCCCCCGCGGTTTTGACATCGTCTCTAACGTTTCGACACTTCAGCAGTGGTTCCCTTGCGGTCCTCTTCTTGCCGGTCACCTGACCTGGTCCTTGCCAGGCCTTTTCCTTCCGCGTTCACGACCCTAGCTTTTGGCTACAGCCGCCGCAGGTGGTTTGGAACCTGTTCCTGTAAACCGATTCCGAGGGGCCTACCCTCATCAGTCAAGCAGTTGCGCACTACTCAGCGTTTTCTCCTTTCGTGCTCGTGGCACACGTCAGTCGCGTAATCGGAAACTGACCTACTGCGACGTTGCCTTTGCCTTGCGTTCCCAGCCCCGATCCGCCGCAGCGCCGACTTCCTTCTCTTATGTACTACGCCACCGCTTACCCCGGTCTCGCTTGCGACTAACTGGCCACACGGTTATTCTGCCTCCTGATTTTCGAGGTATCTGATGAAACGACCCAGCCTGCCCCTCACCGTCGGCGCGCTTTTCGCGTCCCTCTTCGCGCTTGTCCTCGCTCGACCGTTTCCTCGGACCGCTTTTGCGCAAACTTCCGCGCAGCCGCAATCCGCGTGGGCAAATTCAGCCTCTGTCGAGCAGGGAAAATTCATCCTGCACAAATTCGAGCAGCCGATCGGTGAGGAAACCTACCAGATCACGCGCGACGGCGATTCTCTGAGCGCGAAAATTGACTTCAAGTTCACCGATCGCAGCACTCCAGTGCCGCTGGCGGCTGCATTCCGCTGCGCAAGCGACCTGACTCCCCGTGCGTTCGAAATCAAGGGCAAGAATTCCCGCTCCACGGACATTGATGAAGCCGTCGAAGTGCAAACCGATAAAATCCGCCTGCGCGATCGCGACAAATGGACCGAGGCCGCCCGGCCCGCGCAATTTTTTACGATCGCGGGCTACGCGCCGACCACCATGCAGATGCTTCTGGTCCGTTACTGGGCGACGCATGGCTCGTCGGCGCAGCTCGCCACGCTGCCCAGGGGCGAAGTGAAAGTTGAACCGCGCGGTAGCGATACCGTCAGCATTGACGGAAAAAGTCAGAAGTTCGATCGCTTCACAATCGAGGGGCTAATCTGGGGCCGAGAAACGCTCTGGTTTGACGCGAACCGCAATCTCGTAGCCGCGGTCACCACCGACGCGGAGTTCGACCACTTCGAAGCCATTCGAGAAGGATACGAGAGCGGCCTGGGGACGTTTGTCGGCCTCGCCGGCTCGGATGGCATGGCCGCGCTCGCCGATATTTCCAAGGGCATTTCCGGCAGCCGCGCGGAGAGGATAGCGCTCGTTGGCGGCACGCTGATTGACGGAACCGGCCGCGACCCAGTCCCTGATTCCGTCGTTGTGATCGAAAAAGGCCGAATCGTGGACGCCGGGCCGAAATCCCGCGTGAAAATTCCCAGCGGCGCGCAAGTCGTGGATGCGCGCGGAAAAACGATTCTCCCCGGCCTGTGGGACATGCACGCGCATTTCGAGCAGGTCGAGTGGGGCCCGATTTATCTCGCAGCCGGCGCAACCACTGTGCGCGACTGCGGCAACGAATTCGAATTCATCACCGCCGTGCGTGATGCCGTGGCCAATGGCCGCGGCCTAGGCCCGCGTTTGCTCCTCGCGGGAATTGTGGATGGCACCGGCCCCAGCGCGATTGGCGTGGCGCGCGTTGATACGCCCGAGCAAGCGAAAATGTGGACGGACAAATACCACGACGCCGGCTTCCAACAGATGAAGATTTACAGCTCTGTGAAGCTGGAAGAGCTGAAGGACGTCGCCGATGAAGCGCATCGCCTCGGCATGACGGTCACGGGTCATGTCCCGATCGGCCTCAACGCATATCAAACGATCGAAGCCGGCCAGGACCAGATCAATCACATTCCCTACATCGTGGACATCATGGTGCCGCCGCTTCCCGACGACGCCAGCCGCGAAGATCACGCCAAAGCGCGAGCGAATTTGGATCTGAATTCGCCAGCAGCCCGAAAAGCGATTGGTTTTCTGGTGGAACACAGAACCGTGGTGGACCCCACTACCGCACTGTTTGAATTTTTCACCGCCAGCACCGCGAAACCTGCGGCCAGCATCGAGCCCGGCGTCGTAAAAGTCGCGCCCGAACTGCAAGCCATACTGGCGGACGTCGGGCCACCCTCGCCCTACGCCGACATCAACGAGAAAGTATTTGCGAAAGAACTCGCCGTTATTGGCGCATTGCATAAAGCGGGCGTTCCGATCGTGGCCGGAACCGATCAGACGGTTCCAGGCCACAGTCTGCACCGCGAAATCGAGCTGTACGTGCAGGCCGGATTCACGCCGATGGAAGCGATTCAGGCCGCAACGATTGTGCCAGCCCGCGTAATGGGGCTCGATAAAGAAGTCGGCACACTAGAAGCGGGCAAACGCGCCGACGTAATTATTCTCGACGGCAATCCGCTCGAATCCATTCACAACATTCGCAAAGTCGAATTCGTTATCACCAACGGCACCATGTACAACTGCGCCGAGCTATGGCGCAGCGTCGGTTTCCAGCCGTAACATGGCGCATAAGTCGAACCGCCGCTGCATGGATCGCGGTTGAGCTTGCCAACGCCAATTGAGAGGGTCCCTAATGGATAAATGGACTCGTAGAAAGTTCTTCCTAGCCACGCTAACGGGCGGAATCGCAGCCAGCGCGCGGCGGCTCTTTGGCGCCACGGATCCAACACGCAAATCCCTCGCCGTTCCTGACGATTTCGCGGACTCTGCAGCAGCGCAGGGCGTTCGTCCACTGATCATCTCTTCCGCCAATGGCTTGCAGCATCTCGATGACGGAATGGCGCTGCTCAAATCCGGTGGCGACACGCTGGATGCGGCGCTCGCGGTAGTGACACAAGTGGAAGACGATCCCAATGATGATTCCGTCGGCTACGGTGGTTTGCCCAATGAAGACGGTGTCGTCGAGCTGGATGCCAGCGTGATGCACGGGCCGACGCGTCGCGCCGGAGCCATCGCGTCGATTCAAAAGATCAAGAATCCCTCCCTGGTCGCGAAAACAGTGATGGAAAAAACCAATCACGTTTTCATTGTGGGCTCGGGCGCACAGCACTTTGCCGAAGACGAAGGTTTTGCTCCGATGAACCTTCTGACGGAGCGTTCGCGAATCGCCTGGCTGGTTTGGAAAGCGTCCGTTTCCGAAAACTGGCGGCCCGGGCTAGACAGTCCGCAATGGAAAGAGACGCTCGCGCAGCTTCTGGACACGCCGGAAAAACTTGCGTGGCGCGCTCACATTGAAGATGTGGTGATGAATCCGCCGACGGGAACCATCAATTGCCTGGCAGTGAACGCCAAGGGCGATATTTCCGGCACCACCACTACGTCCGGGCTGGCCTGGAAGATCGCCGGCCGCGTGGGAGATTCGCCGGTGATCGGTGCCGGGCTTTTTGTGGATAACGAAGTCGGTGGGGCCGGTTCCACGGGCCGCGGTGAGGAAAATATCAAGATCGCGGGCGGCCACACCATCGTGGAAATGATGCGCAAAGGATCGTCACCTACCGACGCGTGCATGGAAGCGTTGCATCGCGTGGCGCGCAACTACAAGCCGTTTCCCGATCGCCTGAAGAAATTCCACATTCAGTTCTACGCGGTGAACAAGAACGGTGACTACGGCGCGGGCAGCTTGTGGGGCAAACATAAGGACGGGCGCGCGGTGCAGTACGCCGTGCACGATGGCAGCAAGGCGCGGCTCGTGCGTACCACGCCGATGTTTGATGAAGTAGGGGGCGATTACTAGAAGCCGCACAACAGTACTTTCGTCCACACGCCCGCGAATTCTGCCGCGTTTCCAACCCAAAATCCCCCCGCGAATCTCGGCGCATTTGTGCACCAGTTCAATGCGCCAATTCGGACGCGAATGCCAAATGTATGCCGCGCGCTTCGAGCGGCGGCACACCTTCGGCGAGAGCAGCGATGGTAGCGGGGCGCGGGTGGCCGATGGCGATGGTGAATCCGTCGCGCTGCGCGTCACGGGCGGCTAGGTCGAGCTGCTTGAGGATCGCGCCCCGCGACGCGACGTCGTCGAGGAAAACCTTGCGTGACGCGGCCGGAACGCCGGCGCGTTCAGCCATATCGTAAGCTACGGTCTTCGCGTCGGTGCGGCTATCTACGAAGAAAAGTCCGCGCTGCCGCAGCGCGGGCATCAAAGCCTGCATCAACGCCGGATCGGCGGTGGCGCGCGAGCCTTGGTGGTTGTTCACGCCAGCAGCGTACGGCACAGTCTCGAGCATTCCCGCAAGAGTTGCGTCCACTTGTGTGGCGCTCATTCCCACACGCAGCTCGATGTCTTCCGGCTTGGCTCCGTCCGCTTCGGATTCCATGGGTAGATGCAGCATCACCTGATCGCCGCGGCGCTGCGCTTCTTCGGCGAGTTCGCCCGAGAGCGGCAAATGCGGCAGCACGGAAACGGTGAGCGGAAAACCGAGCGCTAGAACGGCATCGGCAGCGGAGCGGTCGTAACCGAGGTCGTCAATGATGATGGCTAGGCGCGGATTCGGATTGCTAGCACTGCTGGATTGTCGCGCTGGCGCTGATGGGTGCATAGCGCGCGCGGCGAGCGGAGTGACAACGTGAACGGTGTGCGTGCGCGTGCCGTGAAACGTGTAGTCGAAACGAATCACGCCGCTGGAATCCGTCTCGGTGATGGATAGATCGTGCTTGCGCGCGATGCCTTGCAGAGATTGCGCGAACGCAGCGGTCTGCGACGGGTCGCTTAATGAGATGTAGATATTGTCAGCAGCGAGCGCGCTTGACGCGCCGTGTTGCGCAGGATGCAGCTCCGGACGAATCGCGATTTCGGATTTGTGGCCGTTGATTTTCTGTGCGGCGGCAACAATTTCACCGGTGATGGTGCGCAATTCGGATTTCGAGAGAGTTTTTTCGCCGCAGCCGGCGAGAAACAGGAGAAGGATGGCGGCGCATGCCGCGAAAATCCGCACAGCGCCGCGCGAATGCAAAATTAAGCGGCCAGTTGCTGCCAGCCGTGCAGCAGCTTGGCTGCTTTCTTCTCGACCGCGGGCGCGCCCTGCAATAATTCGATGGCTTTCTTCACGACAGGGTCATCCGGCGAAGAGCTGGGCAGCGCGGCAGGCTGCGTGAGGTCGGCCTGCGCGAGAAGATCGTCAATCGAAGGATGCACTTCCGCTGTGGGCGGCACGCCCTCGGCGGGAATGTCCTTGTTACCCGGCGTGAAATAATTCGCGACGGTGAGGATCAGCGCGGAGCCGTCGTCCATTTCGATCAGCTTCTGTTGGGAAGCAGTGCCATACGTGCGTTCGCCCACGGTGCTGCCGCGCTTGTTATCGGAGATCGCAGCGGCAAGGATCTCGGCGGGTCCGGCGGTACCGTTGCCGATCAACAGAGCGACGGGCTCGGTCCACACAACTTTCGTGGCGTCGGCAGCAGAGACGACCGGAGTGACCGTCTGGCCTTTCAGCGTGGCGATGGTGCCGGAAGAGAGGAAAAGCTGCGCGGTAAGAATTCCTTCCTGGTCGTCGCCGAGGGAAGAATCGCGCAGATCCAAAATCAGTTTCTTCGCGCCGGATTTCTGGAATTGCACGAGCTTTTCGCGAATCTGTTTCGAAACTCCCGGAGTGAATTCCGGAACGCGCAGGTAAGCGACGTCGCCGTTCACGCGGTCTTCCACCAGCTTGGGCGCGGTGAGCTTCGCAAGGGTGATGTTCATTTCCTGCGGTTCGGCTTTGCCGCGGCGAATCACGGAAAGCTGCACGGTGGTTCCGGGATTGCCTTTCAGCAACAGCTGCGCCTGGTCAATGGCCATCTGCCCGGTGGTGAATCCGGCGATTTTTTCGAGGATGTCGCCGATGCGCAGGCCGATTTTTGCGCCGGGGCTATCAGGCAGCACTCCGATCACGCCGATGTAACCGAAGCGGCGCGTGAGTGCCAGGCCGGTTTCCGCGGGCGGATTGCTGGCGCTCTTTTCCTTGAAGTCTTTGTATTCGAGCGGGCTCAGATAGGCTGATTGCGGGTCGAGCGAATCGAGCAAACCGTGCAGCGAGCCATTGGTGACCGCGTGCATGTTGGGATCGTCCACGTAATCGCGCTCGATGTGTTCCAGGACTTCGCTATAGACGGTGAGCGCGCGGTACGCTTTGTCGTCGGAAGAACGGCCGAGCATGTATCCAGTGGCGGCGTAAGCGACCACCAGAACTGAAATCCCCAGAACAATTTTTTTGCCGAGCGGGCTCATGCGTTGTCCTTTGTCGTGCCCAATATTAGCGCCGCAATATCAGTGCTGCAAATTAGATGATCGCAGGCCGAAGCCGGTTTCCTGGCGCGCCAGCTGCCTGTAGCCGGCCGCGCTGCTGGGCTTTCGATTAGACTCGCCCGCTGCGCGTTGGACAGCACGATTATACCGTGACTCGTGATTCGTGACTCGTGATTTGTGATTCGTCGAGCGCAAGACACGCAAATAACGCGCACGCAAACATGCAATTTTCGACCGATTAGAAATGCACTTTGTGATGATTACACGGGAGTTACGGACCTTTCTAATTGCGGTGCAGCCGATTAGAAAATACGTAATTGGTGAGTCGTGATTGGTGAGGAGCGGCGCGCAATCTGTGAAACTCGGTTCGCGATCCCGGAACTCTAGTCCGCGACCCGTAGGCTGCGATCCGCGATCGGCGGGGGAGCGGAGCGATCCAGTGGGCGGCAGCGCAAGCCGCCGACTCGAATGGTGCGACCGTGATTGCAGTTTCATATTTTAGTTCCCGTCCGAGGTTAGCACGGAGGCGGCGCGAAAACAGCTGCTCGTCGGAACAGTCATGGTCCAGAAATAGTACAGAACCAGTACAAGCTGGCCGAAAATGCTCCGCGACCTGCACTTTTGTACGAGAACGGATGGTACAGTCTTTTGGCCTCGAATACGAACTCTCGTTGCGAGAATGCCGGACGGAAAAAATGAGAATTGGAAGCGCGCAGAGGTGCGAAAGCGGGGTCCAGGAAAAGACGAACGGGAAGAATATAAATTATTTGGTGTAACCGATTGAAAAGCGGGGCATCCAAGCTGGTGTTGGGGATTGCTGCTGTTGCTGTCAGTTGTGGCGGAATACCAAGGCCCAGTTTCGCTCCCACCTCCAACCCCTACTTTGCAGGAGGGATCGCATGCGTGATCTTAGGCCGGTGCTTTGGCAGGAAGCTTTCATCCGAGCCGTGGACGAGCCGGATCGGGAAACGTTGGCGCGGTTGATCCGCGAAGCGGAGTTCGCGATTGTTTTTCGGCGGCAGCAGCTGGAAAATCCCGGGGATTATCGTGACGAAGTGCGCGCGATGAAGCTTGCTACGCTGGCCATGGATTCAATCAAGGTTCAGAAATTGGGCGGCGTGAGGGATCTTACGTTGTTGAAGGAATGTTGTTCGTTTCAGAAATCCGCTTGACAGCTTGCCAGCTGCGGTTTTCCACAGTTTTTTAAATTCCCCAAGCCCGTAACGCTCTCTAACGCGAATTTCGATTTAGCAGCGCCGTTCATCCATGACCGTTGTTCGCATCCGCGATACCACGAGTGAAGTGCAGCGATGTGAGGACTGGGAAATGACATTGCCCGGGAGGGACGTGCTCCTGGTGGGGCAGAGTTTTCAAACGCCCAACCGCCTGACGAACCGGATGCGACGCTGGGGATTCCGCTGCCACTTTGCCGCAAACATCCGGACGGCGCGCGAGCTGCTGGGCTCGATACGAGTGGATGTGGTGCTCAGCGATATGCATCTCTCCGACGGCACCGGCAGTGCGCGGCTGGGGATTTTGGCCGGACTGGCGGTTACGGCGTTCCTTTGCTTCCCTCTCGAAACGAGCTGCTTCTGGTTGCCCGCCGTTGATGCTTGTAAAAAATGCCTGGGATTGCCGGCGCTTCGGCCTGCAGAGTTTGCGAAAGCGCTGGACGAAATGGTCCGGAGTTTGGGAACAGCTGCGAGGGTCTGAGTTTTCTCGGCGTGACAGTGTATCGAGCTCGCTCGCGCGCACGTGGCGCTAGGGCCTGAATTCGATGGACCAGAAGCGCGGGGCAGGCCGGAGGAATTCGAAACCGACGAGCGTGGTGCCGGCTTGCGTTTTTATGGTGCGCGCGATCCGGCAGGGCAACTCTTCATTGGTTTGCACGTTGGCCAGCAAGAATTGCTGGGACGGCGCCAGTTCGCGCGAAAGTGAAAGTAATCCGCCGTTGGCGCTGACGTTCAGCGTGACGGCGTGTTCGGTGAACGGTTCATCGTGGGAGTGACCATAGACGAAGACCGGCAGGAACGCGGAAACGCGATGATCGCGCCGTCTGTTCGCCTTTGAAACTGTGGCCAGTGGAACCAGCTCGCGGCGGGAATGAACTTTTGCCGGAAAGAATAATTTGCGCCAGCCCATGGATTTCCTTTGTGCGACGCGACACTGCGGGTATCGGCATCGCCGCAGAATTCTTCACTGGGCCGAGAGTAGTTTACACCGCATGGTGAGAGAGACGCGGGCGGAGTGTGCGCGTTAGGGTTAGATCGCGCGCATGTTTGTACCTGTTTGTAGATGACGAGCAACGGCGGGCTGGTTCGGGTAAGCTACCGTTGGTGACGCGATGCGGTCTGGCGCGCGTGGAGCTGTGGCGATGACGGCGGCAGATTTTCGGCGGTTGGCGCTTGGTTTTCCGGAAGCGACCGAGAGTGCGCATATGGATCATCCGGACTTTCGCGTGCGCGGAAAAATTTTCGCGACGCTTGGTTATCCGGAGATGGGCGTGGGGATGGTGAAGCTGTTCCCGGACCAGCAGAAGGATTTCGTGCGCGCGGAGCCGAAAGTGTTTGCGCCGGTGAATGGAGCGTGGGGACGGCGCGGGGCCACGTACGTGCGCCTGAAAGTTGCGAAGAAGGCCAGCGTGATGCGGGCGCTGGAGGCGGCTTGGCGCAATACCGCGCCGCCTAAACTCATTGTGGAACACTTGGGCGGCGATTCGAGCGCCGGCGTGCGACGAAGCTGATTTCCTGCGCACGGGGCCTGGTGGACCGCTGATTCGCTGGTGCGCGCGCCGATTCCACGTATGATTGTTTGCGAAATTCGATTAGATGAGCGCTCGCCCGTTTTCCTACACACAACTCGGCGTGGCATTGGCGGCGGGGCTGGCGCTGCGTTTGTCCTTCATTTGGCACTTTCCGTTTTATTCCGGGGACACGAAATTCTACGAGGAGTTGGCGCGCAATTGGCTGGACCACGGGGTGTATGGGCTGTACGTGGGCGGTTCGCTGACCGCGGTGGATATGCGTGTGCCGGGGTATCCGGCGTTTCTTGCGGCGATTTATCTTGTGCTGGGGCGCGGCGCGCGGGTGGTGATGGTGGTGCAGGCGCTAGTGGACCTGGCGACCTGCGGGTTGACGGCACTGATGGCGGTGCGGCTGGCGCCGGTTTCGCGGCGCGCGATTGTGGGGACCGCGGCATTGTGGATGGCGGCGCTTTGTCCTTTTACCGCGGATTACACGGCGGTGGTGCTGACCGAAACGCTGGCTACATTTTTTACAACGCTGGCGGTGTTGGTGTTTGCTTATTTATTGACTGAGCCGGGGCTGGATGTTCCGGCAGACGCGGGGGCTGATTCTCTGGGGCGCAAGAAGGCGATTTCGTTCGCTGCGTGGTTTTTGCTGCTGGGAATTATTGCAGGGTTGGGAACTTTGGTGCGGCCGGAGACGCCGCTGGTTTTGGCCGCAGCCGGGATTGCGTTGTGCGTGCGCTGGTACCGGCGCGCGAATTGGCCAAAGTTGATTTTGGCGACGTGTTGGATGTGCGTTGGCCTGCTGCTGCCCGTGGCGCCATGGGCGGCGCGGAATGCGAGGACATTTGGGCGCGTGGAATTTCTGGGGCCGCGTTACGCGCAGACCTATGGAGATTTTATTCCGCGGGGTTATTTTGCGTGGACGCAAACGTGGATGACGCGATTCGGCGAAGCGTATCTGGTGACATGGACGCTGGGGAAGCAGCCGATTGGAATTGAGGCTTTGCCGCGCGCGGCATTTGATTCGGACGCGGAGCGGGCGCGGGTCGCCGGATTGCTGGAAAAGTACAACGCGGATTTGCGGATGACGCCGGTGCTGGATCGGGAGTTTGCGGTGCTGGCAGCGGAGCGGACTGCGCGGCAGCCACTGCGCACTTATGTTTTCGTGCCCGCCGCACGGATTGCTGCGATGTGGTTTACACCACGCATCGAATTGCTGCCCTATTCGGGGAAGCTGTGGCCGGTTGGGGAGCACTGGCGGGGGAATCCGGCGGACTTTGGCGTCACTTTGGGGTTTGCGGTCTGGGGCTTGGCGTATTTGGGGCTGGCGGCGGTCGGATGGTGGCGATGCCGCGCGCAATTGGCGGCAACATTTTTTATTTTGTTTGTGGCGATCCGTACGGTGGCGATGACCCAGCTGCAGACGGTGGAGCCGCGTTATGTGATTGAATGTTTCCCGGTGATTGTGGCGCTGGGGGCGCTGGCGTGGGCGATCCCGAGCGGGAGTTCGGCGGCGCGAGTCGCGGCGGGCGGGTCTTAGACCCGCCCCTACGCGCGCAGCATCGGTTGATTTCGTGGCAAGCTGGGGCGCAGCAAGCAGCGCTCCCACGGAAATCCTGTTGCGGCACGGCGCTACTTAGGATTTGTCGCGGGCTCCGACAGTCGCGGGTTCTTGTGGGTGAACGAAATTGGCGGCGGGCGACGCGGATGTTGAGACTGGCGGCGCTGCTGCGGTCGTGGCGGTTGTAGTTGCCCCTTCGGCTGGTGCCGGCGCTTCAATTTCCCAATCGCAGCCTTCTTTGATGCAGGTGCGGAAATTTCCCTGCTTGGTGCGCTTTTCGACGATGAACGGCGCGCCGCATTTCGGGCAGGGCTCGTTGATCGGTTCGTGGGGCGTGGTGAAATCGCAATCGGGATAGCGGCTGCAGCCGTAGAAGATGCGGCCGGCGCCGCGTCCGCGCGAAATGCCGCGGCGGACGAATTCTCCGTCGTTGCACTTCGGGCACTTGATGCCGAGCGTGATGGGGCGCGTGTACTTGCACTTCGGATAATTGGTGCAACCGACGAAATCGCCGAAGCGGCCTTGGCGACGCAGGAGCTGCGCGTCGTCGAGCGGGCATTTTTCGTCCAGGGGGACGTCGGGCTGACGCGCGATGCGCGTGCCGCTTACCAAGCGGCGCGTGGTCTTGCAATCCGGGTAGCCCTTGCACGCGAGGAAAACGCCGAATCGTCCGCGCTTGATGACCATTTCCTTGCCACAGTTATCGCAATATTCGATTTTCGCGACGCCATCGGCTTCAGCGGGAAGCTCGGGCGAAAGATCCTTGATGTAATCGCAATCCGGGTAGCGATTGCAGCCGAGGAAAAATCCGTGGCGGGAGATGCGCTCGAGCAATTCACCCTCGCCGCATTTTTCGCACTTCAGCCCCGTGGGAATTCCGGCCTTGTAGGACAGCATCTGCTCGTCGGCTTTATCGAGATCCACCAGGAAGGGATCCCAGAATTCCTTCACTGCCTGGCGCCAGGGAAGTTTGCCCTCTTCGATTTCGTCGAGCTCCTCTTCCAGGCGCGCGGTGAAGCCCACGTCGAAAATATCCTCGAAGCTTTTCACCAGCAGCACGCTGACGCGTTCACCAAGCATGGTGGGCGAGAAACGGCCTTGATCTTTGGTGACGTATTCGCGCTCGACGATCGTGGAAATAATGGCGGCGTAGGTGGATGGGCGGCCGATGCCTTTTTCTTCGAGTTCTTTCACGAGCGTGGCGTCGTTGTAGCGCGGCGGCGGCTCGGTGAAATGCTGGTCCGGACGAATCTGATCGAGGCGCAGGGACTGGCCTTCGCGGACTTGCGGCAGGGAGCGGCCCTCGCCCTCGTCATCCTTTTCGTCATCTTCGCGATCGGCGCCTGCCACTGGCGTCTGGTAAACGCGCAGGTAGCCGTCGAATTTCTGAACTGACCCGGTGGCGCGGAAAGTGTAATCGCCGACGGAAATATCAATGGTGGTCTGATCAAAAATCGCGGGCAGCATTTGCGACGCGACGAAGCGTTGCCAGATCAGCTGATAAAGCTTGAAGAGGTCGTCTTCGAGGAACGGGCGGACGTCTTCGGGCGCGCGCAGCACGTCAGTGGGGCGCACGGCTTCGTGGGCTTCCTGCGCGTCCTTCTTCGATTTGTAAAAATTGGGTTTCTCCGGCAGATAGCTCGCGCCGAAGCGTTCCGGAATCTTGGCGCGGACTTGATCGAGCGCGTCATTGGAGACGCGCACGGAATCGGTGCGCATGTAGGTGATCAGCGCGACCGAGCCTTCGTTGCCCAGCTCGATGCCTTCATAGAGCTTTTGCGCGAGGGACATGGTGCGCTTGGCGGTAAAGCGCAGACGGTTGTAAGCAGCCTGTTGCAATTTGGAAGTGGTAAACGGCGGAGGGGCGTTGCGCCGCTTTTCTTTCTGCGCTACGGAAGCGACTTGCCACTTGGCCTTCTGCACGGCGGCGACAACTTTATCGGCAGCCTCCTGGTTCAGAACTTCGATGTCCTCGCCCTTGAACTTGCTTAGCTTGGCTTCGAACAGCGGCGGCGCGCCGGCGTCGAGCAGGGCGTGGATGGTCCAATATTCCTTGGGGATGAAAGCGCGGATTTCCTGCTCGCGCTCGACGATCAGGCGTAGCGCCACGGTCTGCACGCGCCCAGCGGAAAGGCCGCGGCGCACTTTGTTCCAGAGCAGCGGCGAAACCTTGTAGCCGACGATGCGATCGAGCACGCGGCGGGCCTGCTGCGCGTCCACCAGGTTTTCGTTTACCTCGGAAGGATGCTCGAAAGCGGCCTTGATGGCTTTTTGCGTGATCTCGTTGAACATCACGCGGTAGATTTTCGGCGGCGCGCCGTTGGTCTTGGGCGGTTCTTTCTTCGCGCCCGGCTTGGGCGCCTTCTCCTCGCCTTCCTTTTCTTCGTGCACCACCAAATCCGCGTACTTCTTGGGCTTGCCCAGGATTTCAGCCAGGTGCGCGCAAATGGCTTCACCTTCGCGGTCCGGGTCGCCCGCCAGGTAGATGGCGTCCGCTCCACGGGCGGCCTTCTGCAGATCGTGGATGACCTTAATCTTGCCGGGGATTACTTCGTAGGTCGGCTCGAAGATGTTCTGGGCCGTTACGACCACCGGCTTGGGCACCTTCTTCTCGGGGGCGCCGGCCTTGGCCTTGCGCTTCTTCTTCTTTTTGCCGTTTTCCTGCCCGGGCAGAAGAATACCGATCGTTTTCTTGGGCAGGTCCATCACGTGGCCATAGGAAGCCTTGACCAGGTAGTTTCGGCCCAGATACTTGTTGATTGTTTTCGCCTTGGCAGGCGATTCGACGATTACCAGTGATCTTGCCATGCTGTCGTTTATTCCCTCATGCCTGCATTGGATGCTTTTAGCTATCTTGCGGACTTCTTATCATTATATACAAGCGTTTTTATGCGGCACGGTTCTCTAGTTCGCGGCGACGTTCCATCCTAGCTGCAATTGTCCCGGCTGGTTACAACAGGACTTTGAGGAATTGCTTCCCCGGTAACTGACGTACCACGCCTTTGAGCTCCAGGTCAAATAGTGAGGCCAGCACTTCGGAAGAAGTCAGCCCCGAAAGCTCGACCAGATCGTCCACGTGGCCGGATTCGCCCACGCCAAGCAAATGGTACTAGGTGCCCTCCGCGGGAGCCAAATCCTTCTCGACCAGAAGGGCCCTTTCCTCGCTAGAGGCCGTTTCGACCGGCAAAAGCTCGGCGCGGATTGGTGTTGGCAGCTTTTCGATCACGTCTTCCCAGCTTGTAGCCAGCTTGGCGCTCTGTTTGATCAGCGGATTGGGGCCAAAGCTGGTGGGCTGGGTGGCGTTGCCCAGAAGTCCGTAGACCTCGCGCCCGAATTTCATAGCCCGGCGCGCCGTGATCAGGGAGCCGGAATATTGAGCGCCTTCGACGACCACGACACCGACGGACATTCCTGAAATGATGCGGTTCCGAATCGGGAAGTTCTGAGGGCCAGGGAAGGTGCCCATTGCGAATTCGGAGATAATCGCACCGCGCTTCTCAATCTCGGCGAAGATCTTCTTGTTCTCCTTGGGATAAATCACGTCAATTCCGCAACCTAGTACGCCGATCGTAGCTCCCGTGAGCGAACTGAGCGCACCTTTGTGCGCACAGGAATCAATGCCGCGCGCCAGGCCGCTGGCGATTAGCAGGCCCCGATCAGCCAAATCCCTTGCCAGCTTCTCCGCCATTTGATTCCCGTAGGGGGTTGGACGACGCGATCCTACAATCGAAATCAGATGGCGATTCAGAAGTTCAATGTTTCCGCGCACATACAGGAGGGATGGCGGGTCATAAATCTCGCGCAGGCGCTGGTGGTAATCCGGCTCGTCCCAGGTGAGCAGGCGGATCCCAGTAGCTTGCGCCTGAGCCAGTTCCTTCGCCGCGGCGCTCATGGATTGGCGGGTATGGATTGCTTGCGCGACGGCTGGCGTCAGGCGGTGCGCTTCTAGTTCGGTGAGCGAGGCGTTGAAAATCGCTTCGGGGCTGCCCATCGCGCGGAGCAGTTTTCCAGCCATGCGCGCGCCCAGGCCGGGCGTCAAGGCAAGCGCCAGCCATCCCAGGTATTGGTCGGGGGCCATCGAAGTTGCGGCCAGCGTACGTGGGTAGTACAAAACCTGTTAAGGCAACTATATGCTTATGCGCATGGGAACCGCGCGAACTATACGCATTGAGCGCCCCGTATGGTTCGCAGGCTGGATTAGGCGAAGTGCGAACGATTCTTGTAGACTCTGCGCTGCAAGAACCATCCACGAACAGCGCGGAGGCGCGCCTTGAAGACCACAATCTCTCTGTCGGCAATTTTTCTAGGATTTTTTGCAGCGGCCGTTGCGTGCGCGGGTCAAACGATTCAGGTGGATATCACTCCGGCGCACGCGACGAATCACTTTGTGCCCAATCAAGCGCTCGGCGCGGGCGTGGACCGCATCGCGCAGCAAGCCATAGACAAGGACTTGGTGCAGCCTGCGCTGGACCGAGCGCTGAGTTCAGGATGGCAGCCGGTGAGTTTTCGCCAGAATACGGAACTTGCGGTGGAAGCATGGCACTGGAATCCGCAGGGAACGTGGAGCGATGCGAGCGGCAAAGGATATTTCACCGGCTCGGCGAACCCCACGGAATTTCTGCGCTATTCGTATGGCTACTCGCTGCCACATCGCGGATTCACGCGCAATGATGGCACGGACAACTCCGGTTTTTCGCGCTTGACGGATGGAGACCCCGCCAGCTACTGGAAGAGCAATCCGTACCTGACGCAGCGATTCACCGGTGAAAGCGATTCGCTGCATCCGCAATGGATTGTGGTGGACCTGGCGCAGCTGCAGCAGATTACGAGCATCCAGATCAAGTGGGCCGAGCCGTACGCGGTGCACTACATCGTTCAGTATTGGACCGGAGACGATCCGATCAAAGCTGCGACGCGCGGCGTGTGGCAAACCTTTCCGGGCGGAGTGATCACGAATGGCCAAGGCGGTTCGGCGACCGTGCCGCTGAGCTCGACTCCTCTGTCAGTGCGATTCCTGCGCATCCTGATGACGGAATCTTCCAACACTTGCGACTCGCACGGGTCGGGCGATCCCCGGAATTGCGTAGGCTATGCGATCTACGAGCTGTATATCGGGACAACCACCGCGGATGGAAAATTTCACGACGTGGTGCGGCATACTGCGGATCAGGAGCAGACGACAACGTATTGCTCTTCGGTG
Source organism: uncultured Acidobacteriota bacterium (assembly GCA_963786205.1). Lineage (GTDB taxonomy): Bacteria > Acidobacteriota > Terriglobia > Acidiferrales > UBA7541 > Palsa-295. The sequence continues at coordinate 860,534 of CAWAYG010000002.1, read as the reverse complement.
GACCCGTGGCACGAGCCTTCCGATTTACGTTCGACGAAGCAAGCGCAGGTGGGATTCGATTTGTTTTTCACCAGCGGCGTGACGCGCGGGCTGCCGGCGATGATTCCGGTGGCGCTCCTTTACGACACGCCCGACAATGCCGCGGTCGAGATGGCTTACCTGCAGAAACGCGGTTATCCGATTTCTTACGTGGAGATGGGCGAAGAAGCGGACGGGCAATACATGCTGCCGGAAGATTACGCCGCGCTTTACGTGCAGTGGGCAACGGCGCTGCATCGCGTGAATCCCGAATTGAAGCTGGGCGGGCCTTCGTTCCAGGGCGTGAACAGGGACATTGAGGTGTGGCCTGATGCGAATGGAAACGTATCTTGGACCGCGCGATTTGTGAATTATTTGAAACAGCACCAGCGGCTGAACGACCTCGCGTTTTTTTCCTTCGAACATTATCCCTACGACCCGTGCCGGATTCCGTGGGGCAGCTTGTACGATGAGCCGGAGCTGGTGAATCACATCATGCAGGTGTGGCGGGAAGACGGCGTGCCGGCGAATATTCCGATGTTCATCACCGAAGGAAATCTTTCATCGTCTGCCAGCGAAACGTACATGGACCTCTTCTCCGGGCTGTGGCTGGCGGATTATGTGGGTTCGTTTCTGAATGCGGGGGGCAGCGGCATGTATTACTTCCATTATTTGCCGCTGCAAATGGAGCACGGCTGCAATGATTCTCCGGGAACGTTTGGAATGTTCACGGTGGATGCGGATTATAAAATCCAGCAGCCGTTGGCGCAATTTTTTGTGGCGCAGCTGATTAATCTGGAGTGGGCGCAGCCGGGGAGCGCGGAACATCGCATGTTTGCGGCGAAGGGCGACGTGGATGACGGCGCAGGTCACGCGCTGGTGACGGCTTACGCGCTGCAGCGTCCGGATGGGCAGTGGTCGTTGCTCGTCGTGAACCGCGACCAACAGAATGCGCACTCGGTGCGAATTTCTTTTCGCAATGATGCGGCGCATGGCGCTAGTTCGTTTGTTGGGCCGGTGCAGATTTCCACTTTCGGCCGCGAGCAATATCATTGGCAGCCGGCGGAGACTCGTTTCATGGCGCACGACGAGCACGCGGCCGAGCGTCCGGTGGTGGTGAACACGAAAGGCTTCGCTGATCCGGATGGACCGATCAAGCACGCTGACGAAAATACCACGCGGGAAACTTCCTACGAACTGCCTGCGGCATCGGTGACCGTGATTCGGGGAAAGATCGCGGCGAATTGAAGACGGCTAGGCTTTCGAGGGATGACTTCAGCGCTAAGGCCAGCCGGAGATCAACGCCTCTGTCGTCGGACTGAAGTCCCGCCGTTGCGATGAAAGTGCTGCTAGAATGCGCGACATGCGACGCCAGCTGATGCAGCTGCTCTCTCCGCTTTTTGTTGTTCTCGCCGCGGCGATTTTCGTTCCGCCCGCAGTGAAGGATCGTCCGTGGTGGACCGTGCAGACGAGCGGTATTGATACGAATTTGCGAGGTGTGAGCATTGCGGAGTTTGCGGATCCCCACCAAGCTGCCGCGCCTGTGGTCTGGGCTTCCGGGTCCAATGGCGTGATTCTGCAATCGAAGGACGTGGGTAAGACGTGGAAGCAGCTTCACGTCCTGGGCGCCGAGATGCTTGATTTTCGCAGCATTCAGGCGATTGATGCGCGGAAGGCTTACGTGATGTCCATCGGGGACGCGGGCAATTCGCGGATTTACAAAACGACCGATGGCGGCGCCACCTGGAAATTGCAGTACGCGGACAAGCGCAAGCAATTTTTTCTCGATGCTCTGGTTTGCGATTCGGATATCGAGTGCTTCGCCGTTGGCGATCCCATTGACGGAAAGTTCGTGATTCTGCGCACGCAGGACGGCCAAAATTGGAAGCAGCTGCCCACCGACCGCATGCCCGCTGCTCTTCCCAACGAAGGAGCTTTCGCCGCCAGCGGGACTTGCCTGGCGGTTTACAACGATCACGACATCTATTTCGTTACGGGCGGACCCGCGGCGCGCGTGTTTCACTCGAGCGATGTCGGCTACTCGTGGACTGTGAACAGCACGCCGATCGTCAGCGGCAATGCATCTTCGGGAATTTTTTCGATTGCCGTTCGAGATGCCGCACTGGTCGTGGTGGGCGGTGATTACAAGGACGTCGGCAATCCGAACCGCGTGGCGGCTCATTCGCAGGACGCCGGAAAAACTTGGACACTGGCGGCGCAGCAGCCTGGCGGATTTCGTTCCGCAGTGGCTTGGATTGATGGAGCGACGCTGGCCGCTGCCGGGCCGAACGGCGAGGACATCAGCGAAGACGGTGGCATCCATTGGAAGCGCACGGATTCCCTGAATCTGAATGCTCTGGCCATTTTGCACGTCGGGCACGGATGGGCCGTGGGACCGAAGGGCGCGATTGCACAGATGGAGAATCGCAAGGAATACCAGATTCGCGACGAGCGGGAACCGGGAAGCGCCGCGGTTGCTGAGCAGGGGCACTAAGTTTGCGCACCGCCGCAGCGTTTACCGCAGAGACGCAGAGTGCGCAGAGACAGGAGGATCGCGATTTAGCTGCTGGCCGAAGGACGCACATGAAAATCCCGACAAGAATCGTATTAGTGCTTATCGCTGCGCTTGGTTCTTTGGTCTTGGCAGGCGTGTCGCGGGGCCAGGCCGCGGGTTCCGCGAACGGCATTGAGGGCGTGTGGGCCGGCGTGCTGGGCGGGCAGCTGCATTTGGTGGTGACGATCACGAAGTCCAGCAGCGGCGAATTGGGTGGCACGATGAACAGCGTGGATCAGCACGCCGTTCTGGCCTTGAGCAACGTGACGCTGCGGGGCGATGCGGTGCGGTTTGAAGTGCCGCGCGTCGGCGGCGTCTATGAAGGCAAGCTGAAGAAAAACGGGCGCGATATTTACGGGAGTTGGACGCAGACCGGCGAGCCGGCGCAGGCGCTGGATTTCACGCGCAGCGCTGAATCCGGCGGAGCAGCAGCCCCGGCGCAGGCGGTTCCCAAGGCCGAGCACACGCCGAAGCCGGTGGTGCCGTTGTTCAATGCGGTGATTCCCATCGCGCCCACGGCGTTCAAGGCGGACGGCAAATGGCATTTGGTGTACGAGCTCCACATTTCGAATATGGACAAGTGGGAGTACGCATTCACGCGCCTCGAAGTAGTTTCCGCGGACGCGGCGCAGAAGACTCTGGCGACTTTTTCGGGTGCGGAGTTGGATGGGATGTTTATTCATCCGGGGCTCCCTGGCGCTGAAAAAGTTTCCAAGCTCGCACCCGGCGAATTTGGCACGATTTTTCTGTGGGTCACGTTCGATCAGCTCGAGGATGTTCCGCCGGCGATAGCCGAGCGCATCAGTGTGAAGATTGGCGATTACCCGGAGGGGCTCTCCATCGTGACGCCATCGACCAGCGTGGACAAGAATCCCGTGGTGGTGATTTCTTCGCCGCTCGTGGGAGAGGATTGGCTGGCAGGCAACGGGCCGTCGAACAATTCAGTGCACCGCCGCGCGCTGATTCCCATCAATGGCCACGCGTATATTTCGCAGCGCTTTGCGATTGATTGGGTGCAGCTGTATCCGGACGGCAAGACCTACAAGGGCGATCCCAGCGACAACAAAAATTATCGCGCGTACGGGACGGAAATCCGCGCGGTGGCGGATGGGGTGGTGACGCAGGTGGGAGACGGCATTCCGCAGAATACGCCGGGAGCGATATCGCTCGCGGTGCCGATCACGCTCGAGACGATTGGCGGAAATCACGTGATCATGGAAATTGGCAACGGCTTGTTCGCGTTTTACGCGCACATGCAGCCGGGCTCGTTGCGCGTGAAAGTGGGAGACAAGGTCACGCGCGGACAGGTGCTGGGGCTGCTCGGCAATACCGGAAATTCCTCGGAGCCGCATCTGCATTTCCAAATTTGCAGTGCCAATTCGGAATTGGGATCGGAGGGATTACCGTATGCGTTTGCTTCGTTCGAAGTCCAGGGAAAAGGCGAGGGAGACAGCATGAAAATGTTCCCGGCCGGTCCAGTGAAACACGAAATGGAAATTCCCACGCAAGACGAAATTGTGCGTTTTTCCGCGCATCCTTAGGATGTAGCGGATCTTAAAGGCGACGTGGCAGCCAGTGGTGCCCTGGTTTCGTGGTGTGTCGCAAGGCCATGCTGGTGTTTATGTTATATTGGCGATTCGTATGTTGCGAGCCGCTGAATGAGCAAACTTCGCATTTCGATTGTTGAATATTTGAACACGGCGCCGCTGGTGTGGGGATTCACCGACGGGCCGCTGGCGGGGAAGTACGATTTGTCGTTTACGTGGCCGTCGCAGTGCGCGGAAGCTTTGCGCAGCGGGGCTGCGGACGTGGCGATCATTCCTTCGATCGAATATCAGCGCATGGAGAACATGGTGGTGCTGCCGGGAATTGCGGTGGCGGCGAAAGGCGAAGTGCGCAGCATCCTGGTGGTGTCGAAGAGGCCGATCCAGCGCGCCAAGCGCATCGCGCTGGACGCCAGCTCGCGCAGCTCTCAGGCGCTGGTGCGGATTTTGGCTGCGGAACACTGGAACATCCAGCCGGAATTTGTGGAAAGCGCGCCGGATGCTTCCGAGATGCTGAAAAATGCCGACGCCGCGCTGGTGATCGGCGATCCGGCGCTGCGCATCGCGTTGAAGATGGAAGCGCTCTCCGTGAAAGTTCCGGGCGGCGGCGATTGCTGCAAAGGCGATCCGGAAGATATGCCGGTGCCCGGTTTCGAGACGATTTTCGTTTACGACGTGGCCTACCAGTGGAGCGAAATGACCGGCAAGCCCTGCGTCCTGGCGATTTGGGCGGGACGTCGCGACGCGATTACGCCGGAAGTAGTCGCGGATTTCCAGGCGTCGAAAGCGTACGGTCTTGAGCGTCTGCGCGAAATTTCCGAAGCCGCGGCGATCAAACTCGACATGCCTCCGCGCGCGCTGGAGCGCTACCTCGCCGACAACATTCATTTTGGCCTGGAGCCGGAATATCTCGCGGGCCTGAATCTCTATTACGAGAAGGCTGCGGCCGCGGGCCTGATTGCCCGCCATCGTCCGCTGGAATTTGCCGCCGCCCAATCCGCGTCCGCCTCCCCGTCCACGGCTCGCCACGGAGCGTGAAGGCGTGGAGCGCATCGGAACCCTCGCCACGCTGCGCCGTTATCCTGTAAAAGGCATGGCGGGTGAAGATGTAGCCGCCGCGCGCGTCACATTCGCTGGAATCGTCGGCGATCGCGTGTATGCGTTTGTTGACGGACAGGATCAGTCTACTTTTCCGTGGATGACCGCGCGCAAGGCTCGCGAGTGGCTGCTGCTGCGGCCGCGATTTCTGGATCCGCCGCCCGTCGAGGAAGAAATTCCCACCGTCGACCGTTACGCCGTCGAAGTGGTCACTCCGGAAGGCGAGAAATTCACCGCCGGCGAGGCGAACTTCACGCAGTACCTGGTGCGGCGCTTTGGCCATTCGCTCCGGCCGCGCTTTTCCGAGCGTTCCATGACGGATGCGGCGCCCGTCTCGATTTTCGGCTTGGCCACGGTGCGCGGGCTATCGGAGGAAACCGGCCTGGCGCTCGATCCGCGGCGCTTTCGCGCGAACTTTTACGTCCGCTGGGAGTGCGATGAACCATTTTACGAAAACCAATTAGTGGGCCGTGCGCTGCTTGTCGGCGAGAAGGTGACGGTTCACGTGGTGAAGAAGGATGGCCGCTGCGTGATCATCACCCTCGATTCGCAGACGGCCGAGCGTTCGCAAGTCGTTCTGGAGAAAGTCGCGCGCGAGCACGAGGGGTGCGCCGGCGTCTATGCCGCAGTGTTGCGCGAAGGCATCGTGCGGGCGGATGATCCTGTATACTTGGTTTGAGGAAATTGAGCTGCGGGCACGGCATGCCGTGCCCCTACGAAACTCATGGGGATAACACAAGCAGAAGCACTGGAGTTTTTTAATTCCGATGACCTGATCGGCATCGGCATGGCCGCGAACGAGGTGCGCCGCGCGAAGACGGACCCGCGCGTGGCCACATACCAGATCGATCGCAACATCAATTACACCAATTTCTGCACGGAATATTGCTCGTTCTGCGCTTTCTACCGCCCGCTGGGCGCCAAAGACGGCTACATCCTGCCGCTGGAATCCATTTACGAAAAAATCGAAGAGATGATCGAACTGGGCGGCACGGGCGTCCTGATGCAAGGCGGCTTGCATCCGGACCTGCGCATCGAGTTTTACGAAAACATGTTGCGCTCGATCAAGCAGAAATTTCCGCAAATACATTTACACTGCTTTTCCGCGCCGGAGATCGGCTGCATCGCGGAAGTTTCCGGACTATCGGTGCGCGACACGATTGCGCGCCTGCGCGACGCGGGCCTGGATTCGATTCCCGGCGGCGGCGCGGAAATTCTGGACGATGAAATTCGCGCGAAAATTTCGCGCTTAAAATGCCGGTCGGACGAATGGGTGAGCATGCACCGCGACGCGCACGCGCTGGGCATGCGCACCACGGCCACGATGATGTTCGGTTGCGGCGAGGAATATCGCCATCGTGTGAATCACCTGGAATCCATCCGGCGGATTCAGGAAGATACCGGCGGGTTCACCGCTTTTATTCCCTGGATTTTTGCACCGGAGAATACGCCTCTGGGAAAGAAAATTCCCGAAGCTACCGCGTTCGATTACCTGAAGACGCTGGCGATCAGCCGCCTGTACCTCGACAATATTGATCACATCCAGTCCAGCTGGCTCACGCCGGGGATTAAAATTTGCCAGGTGGGTTTGCAGTTTGGCGCGGACGACGTGGGCAGCATCCTGATCGAGGAAAACGTGGTCTACGCCGCCGGCGTGCGCAACCGCACCAATGAAGCAGAACTGCGCCGCATCATTTCCGACGCTGGATACATCCCCGCACAGCGCGACACGTTGTATCGTTCGTATTCGCTGAAGCAATAGACGGACCCCGTAACGCCAAATGCAAAAGAGCCGGCGAGACGCCGGCGCTACGAAAGGCGGGCACGGCATGCCGTGCCCCGACGCGAATACGGATCGATCCTTCTTGATGCGAGCTGATTTCTTGCGAGGATTACACAGTAAGTAAGACGGCGGGTTCGACTACGGTGGCGGGGAACTCGAGGCTGATGCTGGCGCCGAACGGCTGCTTGTTGCTCAGTACGATTTCGCCGCCGGCTTCCTGAATGATGCCGTAGCAGATGCTGAGGCCGAGGCCGGTGCCTTTGCCCACCGGCTTGGTGGTGAAAAACGGGTCGAAAGCGCGGTTCAGGTCGCTGAAGCCGGGGCCGGAATCATCGAAGCGGAGGAATACGCGGTCGCCCTGGCGCGTCGCGAATATGGAGATGGAGCGCTGTGCGCTTTCTTCCACCGCGTCAATCGCGTTGTTCAAAATATTCAGCAGCACCTGCTTGAGCTCGTCTTCGCCGATGGAAATGCGCGGCAGATCCGGCGCGACGTGCACGTCCATTTGTATGCCCAGCTTGCGAATATGGAATTCGCGCAGCTGGATGACGTCGTGCAGCGCGGCTTCGAAATCCGCGGCGCGCGCGGCGGGATTATTCTGGCGCGCAAAACGCAGCAAGCCGTCCACGATGCGCTTCATGCGGCGCGCTTCCGCCCCGAGTTTCTCCACGCGTTTCGCGGCCTTCTGGCCTTCCACTTCCTCGCTCAGCAAATCCGCGTAGCCCAAGATCCCGGTGAGCGGGTTATTCAATTCGTGCGCAACACCGGCCACCAGTTGGCCCAGCGCCGCTAATTTTTCCGAGCGCACCAATTGATGATGCAGGCGTGAGTTTTCGATGGTTACCGCAAGATCGGACGCCAGCACTTCGAGCTTCATGATTTCGGCAGTCTCGTTGGCGGCGTTTTCTTCCTTGGTTTGCGCAGCACTTAGGCACAGGCAGCCCAGGTGCGAGCCGCGCCAAGAAACCAGCGGGACGAGCACTTCATGTTCTGCATCCAAGGTGCCGAAACCCGCGCCCCCGTCCGCCGATCGGATGAGGAAGGAATTGTTCCCCAGCTGCGTCCCTTGCTTGCAGAGTTCCTTCACTTTCTCGATGGTCCACGCTTTGCTGCGTTCTTCGAAGTGCGATTTTTCGGCTGGTGAAAATCCGGTGCAGCCGCCCAGGCGCAAGGAACGGTCGTCGCGCGCCAGGAACAGCGCGGCGCGCGGGAAACTGGTGGCGTCGGTTACCGCCGCGGTAATTTCTCCGCACAGATCGGCCGGATCGCTGCCGGCGAGCAGGCGCGAGGTGATTTGCGAGAGCTGCAGTAAAAGTCTATTGGCCGCGCGTTCGCGCTCGTTCGCGCGCTCGATCACGCCGGATTTATCTTCGATCAGCGCCAGAATCATGCCAAAAGCGACGAAGAATTTCGGCACGTTCCACAGTTCGGGATTCATCTGCAGTTGCGGCGCAAAATGCGCGACCAGCGCGCCGGCTGGAAACACCGCGCCCCAGGTCAGAAACCCTCCGGTAACGGTGATCACGCCCGGCGAAGGCCGCGGGAAACGTTTCCAGTAAAGAATGCCGCAAAGGCCGAACGTGAGCGTGAGAATCGCGTTGCTGCCGAGATCAGCGCTGCCGTGGAGTTGGGAGTGAATCGACCAGATTCCGGTGACGGCCAGAATGACCGCGATGCCGATAGCGTAAGGCTTGGTGTTCGGAAAGCTGCGCAGAGCGAACGCAACGCCGCCGAAGAAAATCGTTCCCAGCGCGAGGGCCATCAGTCCGTAAATGTGCCAGTCGAAAACTGCAGCGACGGCGTGGAAGGCGGTGGGCACGGCTAAAACGGCGAGCATCGTGAGGCGTTTCTTGCGGTCTTCCACGGCGTGCGTCATCGAGACCACGAACACCACGCCGGAAAGTTCCAGCGCACCGATATCAATCGATTCGAGGATGTTTTCCAGCGCGCCGGTGTGCGTTTCGAAGGCTTGAATGAAAAAGTGCAGGAAAATCAGCGCCCAGGCGTACGTCCATAAACGGATTCGCGCGGACGGCGCGTGTTTGCGGAGCGATAGAAAAATCCCAACCAGAACGAAAAGGACGAGAATCGTCGGAAGTTTGTCGAGCAGTGAACTCACTGGTTACCCCTGGAAGTACCGAGGCTACGGGTTGGTGCAGGGTGGAACAATAGAGCGTCAGTACCACGAACCGGTACAGTTCCAGTATGGGAATTCGCGCGCTTTGGTTGGTAAGGCCTACTGTTTCAGTGGTATACGGAGGTCGAGTGTTACTTCGCTACCTTCCGGCAGGTCGACTGGATCGGCCGGCACGAAGGTTCCTCGGACGTACCGCGCACGGATGGTGCGCGAGGGATTCGCACGCGCCGGCCGGGGGGTCGTCGCTGCAGGAGTCAGCGTCGGGCGGGCGGTTTCGGAAGAACGATTCTCTCGCGCGTTAGCGGGCGCGATTCCGTCCGCGAGCCGGGATTTGCGGTCTTCGAACTTCGGAACGCCGGCGGAATCGAGGGCCACGTTTGCGAGCGCGTCGGCGTCGCGATTCAGTTCGCGCCGGACGTGTTCGATGGCGAAATATTGCAACTGGCGGCTGAGTATTGTGGCACGTTCGTGCAGCGGCTTCAGGTCCGCGCTTTTTACTTTGTAGCGGCCTTGCATTTGGCGCACCAGCAATTCGGAATCGCTGCGCACGCGCAGCGCGACGATGTTGTGGCTGGTGGCGTAATCGAGCGCAGCGAGCAGCGCGAAATATTCGGCGACGTTGTTGGTCTCGCGGCCGATATTTTTCGCGAGCTCCAGCGCGATTTTTCCTTCGGGGTTGCGCAGCACCACGGCGTAAGAAGCGGGGCCGGGATTGCCGCGCGAGGCGCCGTCAATATTTGCGACGTGTACACCGGCGGGCGGCGCTGACGGATGAGAATCGGCGAAAAGGCGCGCGCTGCCTGGCGGAGGAACTTTTCTGGTTGGACTCACTGACGCGCCATGTGTTGCTGCTGAAAGTTTGCCGCGGGCAGTTCGCGCACGGCGTGGTGGTGCTGGGTCAGTTTCGTTTTAATTTTCACTGTGAGAGGGCGTGGAGCCGGATGCCTCGCCAGCAGGTCCGGCTGCAGCCGCCGAAGCCGCCGGTTCGAGGTAATAGAGGATGCGCGTGCAGGTCTCGCAGTGAAACATTTCGTGGCTGGTCGAGCGGCGCATCTCCTGAAACACATGGGGGCGAATGCGCATGCCGCAGGCGCTGCATTTTTCGTCGCGCACTTCGGCGAGCGCCACGTTGTCGTGCTTCTTCATGATGCGATCGTAGTGGTCCATCATGTCTTCGGGAATTTCGGCGGTGGCGCGGGCGCGTTCGGTGTTACCTTCGGCTAATTCCTTTTCTGCCGCGGCTTTTTCTTTTTCGATTTCGGCGCGCTCGCCGCGGGCCACTTCTTCCACTTCTTTCAGGGATTTTTCCGCGGCTTTGATGCGGCGGTCATATTCCTCGCCGGCGACCATTTGTTCGAGCAGGCGGTCTTCCGCTTTGGCGATTTCGTCTTCGGCGTTTTGCACTTCGTGCTGCAGGGCTTTGTACGCTTCGTTGGTTTTGACCTGGGAGGTTTGATCTTTGTATTTGCGAACGCGGTCTTTCCACTGTTCGACGTCCAGTTCGTATTTCTTGCGGTCTTTTACGGTGGCGAGCTGTGCGGCCTTGCTCTTGTCCAGCTCCGCTTTAGCGGTGGCGACGCGGCCGTCCACCTCCGCTGCTTTTTTGGGCAGCGCCGCGAGGCGCGCCCGGACCATTTGCAGGCGCGTGTCCACGCTCTGCAGGTCGAGCAGATTCTGTAGGACCTTCAGCACTGGAATCCCATTCTAACACAATGCCGTGTGGGGCTTGGCGCGCACGGGAAGCGCAGAGCATGGCGGACGAAGCGATTGGCCACAGTCCCTGCTAACGGATTAAAGATTGGCGCGGAGGAAGGTGATGGCGCGGCGCCAGGCTTGCGATTGAGCTTCGGCGTCGGCCTCGGGCGTCCCACCGAAGGAGAAGCGCGCGCCGCGGAGATGCTTATTGCCGGAGACGCGTGCGGTGACCGGAAGGTGAGGGTAGCGCAACATGTGGCCGGCATGCGCGAAGTGCAGATGCTCGGCGGCGTGAGCGCTGCCGTTGCGCTTGAGGCGCGCGATGATCGCTTCACTCATTTCCGCGGCGGGCCACAGGTGGTCATCGCCGCCGGAAATCAGCAGGATCGGTCCGCGAATATTCTCCACGGGGATTGCGGCGTGCTCCACAGCCTCGCGATTGCGCAACCCGGCGCGAAATAGATTACGGAACATCACCGGACGCTTCAGCGTCATCACCGGAAACGCCGAGCGCCACATAAATCCGCGTAGCGGCAGAGGCGCGAATGGCATGGGTTTTCCGCGCCGCGTCCAACAGGGAATTAGCCCGCCTGTGGCTTTGTCGCGGCCGCTCGCGGCCCATGCCACGCTGCTGGGAGCGTATGCAACGATTGCGCGAATCTGTTGCGGGTGGGTTGCGCCCAACAACAGCGCCAGTTCCGCGCCGCGCGATACGCCTAGAATCCCGGTGTGCTGTGAATCAAGTTCTGGTTGCGCGTGCAGCCAGGTGAGCGCGGCCTCGAAATATTCGAGCGGGATGCGATGCAGCCACGTGGGCAGCGGCGCTATGCCGAAATATGCCAGCGCCAGAGTGGCAAAGCCGTGGCGCGAAAGCACCGCGGCTTTGTCGACATCGAATCCTCCGCCGGAACCGCTCAGAACGATCACCACGGGATGCGGTCCGTGGCCTGGCGGAATAAAGAGTCGTCCCACCGTTATTTCGCCCGTGCCGCCGTCCGCTTGGTTCGGTATCTTCAGATCGCGGGTCACGGTTCCGGGCGCAACAAAATTTCGAGTGAGGCTGGCGCGTGCGATTACTTGACCATCGAGCCGAGCTTCGAAATCCACGCAATCGGGCGAAGTAGTATTCTTCGCGAAATTCGAATTGCCATCCGCGCTCGCGGCGGCAGATTCCATGGACCAAAAAAGCCCCATCGGCGCAACGCCGCGATAACTGCCGCCCAAGGATTCCTGCACGGAAGCATCAATCACTCCCGCTGAATCGGCGCGAAATCTGGCTAGCGAACTCCAACGGCGGCCCTGGTCATCATCGATCGCAGCGCGAACGGAAATCAGCGCTGCAGCAGGCAGCCCGCGCAAGCTAACGCGCACATCTTCATCAGCAAATGCAGGATTGGGTGAAATTTCAAATCGGGGAGCACTGGCCGGGGAAGTAGTCAACGCGCGGAACACCCTCCGTAGACCGTCATGAGTTATTTATAGCACAACGTCCGCTCGGGCCTGGCCCAGCAGTCGTGCTGCAATTCGCGAAAAGAGCTATGCCTTACCGTTGGGTGCTCGCCATTTCGCGTCCGCCAGCACCACGGAAGTTTCAATCTGCCTTTCCGGAATCGTCCAATATTTCTTGAGCAGCCGATTTTTCTCTTCGCGGCTCACCAGCTGAAAGCCGTTTCTTTCGTAGAAGTGGATCGCCCAGGCGGCGTCCGCCCAGGTGCCGATCAAGACCGGCCGGTCTGCCATCGCGCGTAAATGAGCCAGCAAGCGCGCTCCAATTCCGCGCTTCTGGCTAGCGGTGCGAACGTAAGCGTGTCGAATCAGGGTTACGTCTTGCACCGTTTGAATGCCCATTACGCCTGCCAGTACGCCAGCCTCCTCGTAGCCCCAAAACACAATGCCGTCATCAATCTCATGCTGCAGTTTCTCGCGAGACATGTACGGTTCGGTCCAGCGATCTGCGGGGATGATCCCTTTGTAGGCTTTCGCGCCATCATTAACGATTGTCCAAATCATGTCGAAGTCGAGGTCTTCGCAACGGCGGATCATGAGCAGTCAGCCTCCTGGCAGGCAATTTCAAAATTCATGCGCCCGGTTAGACGCTCACACTTGCGTGAGCAGTAGTGTGAATTTCTGGTAACGCACGGTTTGGCGGGCGTTCACTCCCCCTAAGCTCAATCGGCACAGCATCATATGACGCTGAGTCTTTTGCGCATGCTCATCCGTAGTATGAATATGACGGGCAGCGCGACAGTTTACGGTGCGATGATACGCGGCATTGCGGGCCGCGACGACGCAGCAGCAATGTACTGGGAGGGGCGGGTGGCTCTGGATAGCGACGTAGCGCAACTTCGGCGCGGCGATCTTGACGCGCTGTCCACTCTTCTGACGCGCTATCAGAACCGCCTCTATCGTTATCTGCTGCGCATGGTGCGCCAACCGGCCGAGGCCGAAGACTTGTTCCAGCAAACCTGGTTGCGTGTGGCGGAAAAAATTCAGCACTACGATCCGCGCCGCAGTTTTGAAGCGTGGCTGTTCACGCTGGCGCGCAATCTGGCGATTGACCATCTGCGCCGCGCCCGTCCTGAAAGCTTGGACGAGCCGATAGGCGACTCCGCTGCGGGAGAAACCGCAGCGACACGTTTGCAATCGCAGGAGCGGCCGCCGATCGAAGGAATTCTCCAGCGGGAACGCGCGCAGCGCCTGGGTGTGGTGCTGGAAATGCTGCCGGTTGTGCAGCGCGAAGTCCTGACCCTGCGCTTCGAGGAAGAAATGAAGATTGAGGAAATCGCCGAAGTGCTGGGCGCGCCGCTCTCCACGGTGAAAACTCGTTTGCGCCGCGCACTGGAACGCTTGCGCGTGACGATGGAAACCAGCTATCCCGGAGAAAACTGGCTATGAACGAACACGACAAAATCCGGGCGTTGCTGTCTCTAGCCGCGGCGGACGTGCTCGAGCCCGGCGAAGAAAAACAATTGATGGATCATCTGCGCACGTGCGATTCATGCGGCGCAGAGCTGGAAAAATGGAAGCTGCTGGCGAGCGGCCTGCGCCGCTTGCCCACGCCGCAGCCGCGCTCGATCGTAGTAGAGCGCGCCCGCGCACAAGCGCAAATTCGCCTGGCAGAGGAAATCGAGCACCGCTGGAATCGCACCGTAATCATCGGTCTGCTGGTGTTCGCATGGATTTTGACGTTGCTCAGCTGGCCGCTGGTGCGCTTGTTCACGGGCGGCTTGCTGGGAATGCTGGACCCCCGATTCAATCACGCCTGGATCGTATTCGGCGTGTTTACGACGACGGTATGGCTGGCAGGAGGCGCCGCGGCAGTGCTGCTCTCCATGCAGCAGCGGCGCGAAAGGAGATTGGCATGAGCCGATTCAGAGAGGAATTGAAGGTGATTCCGCGCACGGCGCGTTCTATTGCGGCGCTTGGTTACGTCCTCGTCACGGCGATGTTCAGCTTGTTCGTGCAGTTTTCGCCCGACAAGGATATGGCCCGCACGCCGGAAGCGGCAAAGATTTTTATCATGGTGGTGCCGGGATTTCTCGTGTTGGTCTATGTGCTGATGATTGGCTACGTGTATGCCGATGCGAAGCGCCGCGGCATGCGCTACGGCATGTGGACGCTGCTGGCGATTTTTATTCCGTACATGATCGGGGTCATGCTCTATTTCATCCTGCGCGATCCGCTGATGAGGCCTTGCCCCGGATGTGCGCAGGTTCTGAAATCCGGCTACACGTTCTGCCCGCACTGCGGCACATCGCTGCTGCCCACCTGCCCGAATTGCGGCCGTGGCGTGGAACCGGGCTGGGCGAATTGCCCGCAGTGCGGCACGAAGTTGCCATCGCCCGCTCCGCGCACAACGTAACAGCAGCTTTCACATTTTTCGTCTCCGCCATATCCCGGTAGAATGTCTGCGAGTTCTGAGGAGGATTGCGATGCCTTATGTACAGGTAACGTGGGTGGCGGGGCGCACGCCTGAGCAGAAACGCAAGCTGGCCGAACGCATCACACTGGCGCTGATCGAAGACGGCCGCGCCAAGCGCGAAAATATTCAGGTCACGTTTGTGGATTTGCCACCGACGGACTACGCCGAAGCGGGTGTGACGGTCGCGGACCAAAAACGCACGCCTTAATTAGCGCTTTACTGCGTGGCCAGCACTTCCATGGACTGATCTACCGCAAAATTGCTGCAACCCGGATAAGTCGCAGTAGGGCAGTGTGCGACGGCGCGGAACGTCTGGTCCCCAGTTTCCACGGAATAGGTGTAGCCGTTGCGGCCGGATCTGTTCATGGTCAGTTCGCCGCCGGAAGTCAGTTCATCCAGTGAAGCGTAGGAACCGTGCAGGGCCAGATGCGCGCGCTCGGCCTGCGCGATGCCCAGCAAATCATTTTTTACGCCGACGATGTCAATGGTTTGCGCCGGCGTCGCAGTTCCAGTTCCCGCAGATTGCAGGTTCGCAAAATAATATTTGTACACCACCCCCGCGAGGAGCGCAACGACGAGCAGACCGGCCAGGCTTTTCATGCGACACCCCGATTTTACACGCTGAAAATCAGCTTACATTCGTGCAGGCGCTCTCGCAACCGCGTGTGATCTTTTTGCTACTGCGTGCGTCGAACGGATGTGCGCGGAGCACTGCCAGCGGAAGCCCGCCGACAGGAGTCGGTGACCGTTTACTGTGCGGCTTGCACTTCCATGGATTCATCTATCATAAGGTTGGTGCAGCCCGGATTCGTCTCCTCGGGGCAATGCGCGATGGCGCGAAATGTCTGGTCCCCGGTGCCCACTGAATAGGTGTATCCGTTGTGGGTGGTGCTCTTCATGATCAGTTGGTCGCTGGAAATCAGCTCATCCAGCGATGCATACGTACCGTGTTCGGCCGAATATGCGCGCTCGGCCGTCGCGATGCCCACCAAATCATTTTTCACGCCTACGATGTCTATGACGTCCGCAGGCGTCGCAGCTCCCGTCGATTGCAGGCTCGACCAATAATATTTATAAACGACTCCCGCGAAGAGCGCGACTATCAGAAGGCCGGCCAAGCTTCTCATCATTCACCCCGTGGAACTTGGATTTGCTACGCCGAAAATCAGCTTACATTGGCGTCAAGTTTCTCGCAATCGTATATAATCATTTTGCTACGGTGTGTGTCTGATATCACTCGTAACTTATGGCTTACGGATAGCGTTCTTTCGCCCCGGCGCGCGTCTGGTGTCGCCCGTAACTTCCGCCTCAGGGATAACGTCCTTTCGCCACTTCGTACGTCTAAGGGAGGTGCGCGAAGAAGTGCGAGCGGAAGCCTCTGCACGCCCCGAATTTTTGGACCGCCTGAATCACGGTAATCGCGAAACGATTTAACGCGAAATCGCCGGGCCGCGGGTTTGACTCCTGTGCGCGGGGTCGTTGATACTAAGCCTTCGCTGCCGGTCCGCCAGGCTTCGCGCGGTAAATTCCCTCGACGGGAGCAATCGAGAATGACGATACGGCATGGTTTCGGCGTGAATCTACGGGCGTTCGCAGCGCTGCCGATTTGCGGCGCACTCAGCGCCATGTTATTCAGCACGCCGGTCTTTGCGCAGGGTAATGCCGCGCAGGAAAATACCGAGCAAGTCCGCCCTCCCAAGCTGAACTACACGACGCACACCCTCCCGAACGGTTTGCAGGTGATTCTTCTCGAAGACCACGAGGTGCCCATAATCAATCTGCAAGTCTGGTATCACGTGGGCGGGAAGGACGAGCGGCCTGGGCGCACCGGCTTCGCGCACCTCTTCGAACACTTGATGTTCAAAGGATCCGCGCACGTGCCGGCCGAGGAACATTCCCGGACCATTGAAGCCGTGGGCGGGTTCGACAACGCCGAAACCACGGACGACACCACGAATTTCTTCGAGACTTTCCCCAGCAATTATCTCGAGCGCGTTTTGTGGCTCGAGGCCGACCGCATGGGCAGCCTGAACGTCAGCGAGGAGAATTTCAAATCCGAGCGCGAAGTGGTGAAAGAAGAGCGCCGGGTGCGCATCGAGAATCAGCCCTACGGTTATCTGCAAGAAGATTTGCGCGCCGCCGCGTTCACCGTGCACGGTTACCATCACACGCCGATTGGCAGCATGGAAGATCTGGACAAGGCTACGATCCAGGACGTGCGCGATTTTTTCAGCACGTTTTACAAACCGAATAACGCGACGCTGGTGATTGTTGGTGATTTCGATTCCGCCCAGGCTCTGACCTGGACCAACAAATACTTCGATGGCATCCCCGCTTCGGCGAAACCGATTCCGCGATTGAATAATCCCGAGCCACCGCAGACTGCGGAGCGTGTCGCGAAGAAATCGTATTCGAATACGCCGCTTCCTGCCGTGGTGATTGGTTACAAAATTCCCGCGCGTTACGCGCCGGATGCCTATCCGCTGGACCTGGCTTCGAATATTCTGGCGGGAGGCGAGAGCAGCCGTTTGTACCAGACGCTTGTTTATAAGGAACAGATTGCGGTTCAGGCGGCGGGGTTCGGTGCGTTCTCCGAGGATCCCAATCTTTTCTGGGCGTACGCGATCATGAACCAGGGCCACACGGCGGAAGAAGGCGAAAAATCGCTGCTAGGCGTGCTGGATGGATTGAAGGCGCAGCCGCCGGAAGCGAAAGAGCTGGAAAAAGCCAAGAATCAGGAGATCGCCGGTTACGTTCTGGGCCGCGATACGGATGAAGAAAAGGCGGTGGCGCTGGCGTCTGCTGCGGTCATCGGAAAGGATCCTGGCCTCGCGAATACCGAGCTGGATCATTACCTCACCGCCTCTGCGGCGGACATCCAGCGCGTGGCGAAGGATTACTTTCAATCCGCGCACGCGACGGTGCTGATCGTAACGCCGGCGGCGCCTGGAGCGCCCGGAGCTCCCGCGCAACACTGACGCCACGCACCATGCGAAAAACATTATCAGGAGCAACAATGAAGCGGGTTACGAGCCGGTCACTTTTTCTGATTGCAGTAACGATGTTTTCCGCCACAATTGCCACACTCCCGCCAATTGCGCATGCGCGGCCACAAGCATCCGCGCCGGTATCGCGCAGCGAAACCGAACCCGCCTCGTCACAGGCACCGCAGAAAGCGTCCGGGATCGTGCCGCCGGGCGTGAAACTTTCGCCGCAAATGCCTGCCCCGGGCGCGCCGCGGACATTTGAATTTCCCCAAGCGGCCACGAAGAGCCTGCCCAATGGCTTGCGCGTTTTTGTCGTCAGCGATCATCGCGAACCAGCCGTCGCCGCGCGCCTGGTGATTCTTTCCGCCGGCAGCATTCAGGATCCCGCGGGAATGCCAGGGGTGGCGGGAATGACGGCTGGTCTATTGACGCAGGGAACGGCGAAGCGCTCCGCCAAGGAAATTGCCGAAGCGATTGATTTTGTGGGCGGCTCCCTGGAAGCCAGGGCCGGGCGCGACGCGACCACCGTGACGCTCGACGTCGTGAAAAAAGATTTAGGCGTGGGAATGGATTTGCTGTCCGACGTGGTGCTGCATCCAGCATTTCGCACAGAAGAACTCGACCGCCAGCGCCAGCAACTTCTCTCCGACCTGGAAGTGCAGTACTCCGACCCGAATTATCTGGCGACGTTGGCATTCGCGCGCACGTTGTACGGCGATTCGCCCTACGGCATGCCGGAAGCAGGCACGCCGGCCACGGTGAAGAAACTGCAGCGCGAAGATTTCGTGAAATTTCACGATGCGAACTACGCGCCGAATCAGGCCGTGCTTGGTTTCGCGGGAGACGTCACGCCGGAAGACGCGTTCGCGATCGCTGAAAAATATTTCGGCGACTGGCCGAAGCTTGATGTGGCCGGCGCCGCCGCGCCGCAAGCGCCTGCGACCGCGACGGCCACTCACGTCTGGCTGATCGATAAGCCCGACGCCGTGCAAACGCAGATTCGCATCGGCAGAATCGCGATTCGCCGCGCTGATCCGGATTTTCTGCCGCTCGATGTGACCAATCATATCTTCGGCGGCAGCTACAACAGCCGCTTGAATACCGAAGTGCGCATCAAGAAGGGCCTCACCTACGGAGCTTCATCCGCTTTTACGCCGCATCGTTACACCGGCTCCCTCGCGGTGGAGACCTACACGCGCACTGAAGCCACCGTGGACGCAACGAAGCTAGTGATGGATCTGCTGACGGGAATGTCGCAAGGGAAAATTTCGCAGAAGGAATTGGATTTCGCGCGCGATTATCTCGCGGGTGTGTATCCCATCGAATCGGAAACCGCGGAGCAGGTTGCCGATCGTGTGCTCACCGTTGCGGCGTTCGATCTACCCGCCGATTACAATCAGACTTACCCGGTAAGAATCCGCGCCACGTCACTCGAACAAGTGCAGGCTACGGCCCGAAAATATTTCACCACGAGTGACCTCGATATAGTGCTCGTCGGAAATGTTGGCGCGTTTCGCGACGCGGTGAAGAAGCAATTTGCCGGCGCGGAAATCACCGAGATTCCTTTTGGTGAAGTGGACGTGCTTTCCCCAGCGCTGCGAGCGTCGAAGCAGGCCGCTTCCCCTGCTGCCGCCCCCACCGCTACGCCGGAGTCGCTCGAGCAGGGCAAGCAAATCCTGCTGGCCGCCTCGCAGGCTGCCGGTGGCGATGCGCTGCAATCCGTCACGACCCTGGGATTCAGCGAGAACGGAATCCTACACAATCCGCGCGGCGACCGGCAGCTCGGCGTGACGTGGCAAGTTTCCTACCCGGACCGTTCGTATGGCGAAGTAAGCCTGGGCCCCACAATGATCGTGCAAGTTTGCGATGGGACATCTTCCTGGCTGAAATTTCCGGACGGCGTTCGCGATACCACGGACATGATCGGCGAATTCAAGCGCGGAATCACTCTCTTTGGCGGAGGCTGGGGCCTGTATCAGCAGGCGCTCGCCGGAAAAATTACCGGGCAAGCCATCGGCGAAGAGGAAATCGCCGGGAAGAAAACGCTGGGCATCGCGATCAATGGCGCGTTTGGTGCGGTGAAGCTGTATTTCGATCCCGCTACGCACTTACTGGCGGCGGCGCGCTATCAGTCCT
Organism: uncultured Acidobacteriota bacterium; assembly: GCA_963786205.1. GTDB lineage: Bacteria > Acidobacteriota > Terriglobia > Acidiferrales > UBA7541 > Palsa-295. The sequence goes on along the minus strand of CAWAYG010000002.1, from coordinate 840,660 downwards.
CCACGGACCATGGCCCGAGCGACAACGAGCAACATTGGAGCGACTATCGCAACGTCGAAGGCCGCCAATTCGCGTTCTCAACTGAGACGTATCGAGACGGCGCGAAACTATTCGAATCCACGGTGCAGACGGTGCGGATCAATCCCAAATTCGACGACGCGCTGTTCGCGAAGCCGGCAGCCCCGGCTCCCGGCGCGCCGCCTGCTCCGGCTGCACCTCCAGCGCCCGCTCCCGCGCCAAAATGATCCGGCGCCGCTCACTTCACCGTCAAGATCACCTTGCCGATGTTCTTCCGCGCATGAATATATTTGTGCGCAGAGGCGGCATCAGCCAGCGGAAACGATTTGCCGATAATCGGTTTCACCTTGCCGGCCGTGTACATCTTGAAAATCTCATCGAGCTCTCCGCGCAACAGCGCGCCGCGCGCAGGCATGCGTCCCAGATTCACGCCGATGATCGAAATATTCCGCTCCATCAGTTTCAACGGATGGAATCGCGGCGTCTGCATCAACGCGCGCATCCCGCGAATCGCGTTTTTCTTTCCGTCCGCCCCGGCTGCGGCGGAGAAGCCGTACACCACCAGCCGTCCGGTGGGTCCCAGGCATTTGTAGCTATCGGCGAAGGATTTCCCGCCGATCGCGTCCATCACCATTTCGATTCCGTCGGGCGCGAATTTGTGCACCACATCCACGAATTTGTTTTTCTCGTAGTCAATCGCATGATCCACGCCGATCTTGCGCAAGGATTCCTGTTTCGTGGGCCCAGCCGTGCCGTAGATTTCCAGCCCGCGCGCCCGCGCCAGCTGCACTGCGGCAATTCCCACGCCGCCCGCCGCGCCATGAATCAGAATCCGGTCCCCGGACTGCAGATTGCCCATGGCGAACATCGAGTGGTACGCGGTGAGGTAGTTCACCGGAATCGCGGCAGCGTCATCGAAGGGCATGCCCGCCGGCAGACGATAGACGCGCCCCGCCGGCACCGCCACCCATTCCGCGTAAGCATTGAACTGGGTAAGCGCGGACACGGCATCGCCCACGTGCAAAGGCTCACCGTCGCTCGCCTTGCCCCCTTCGGCAACTTTTTCCACTACTCCAGCCACTTCGAATCCCGGTACGAACGGCGGCTTCGGCGTGCCGGGGTAGATTCCCATGCGTTGCAGCAGGTCGGCAAAATTAACACCCACAGCCTTCACGCGGATCACGACTTCGCCGGGCTTCGGTTGCGGGTCGGGGACTTCGCGCACCTCAAAAACTTCCGGAGCTCCGTACCTCTTTACTACCATCGCGCGCATCTAAATCTCCTTCTGCCGAATGCATCTCACTATCCGATGAATCTATCACACGCTCGCTTTTCGATGCTGCACTGCTGCCCCGGGCTTGATCCGCACCAGGCTTTTCACTTTGGATTCGAAGGCATCGTACCTTAAACTGTTAGACTTTGCGCAACGATGAAAACCACACATAGACCAAGAGTCCTCATTACCGGCAGCACGATTTTAGCCGCGGCTTTTGCCACGCTGGCAGCCGCGAAACCCACGCAAGCTCCCATGCCCGCGGTGCTCACGGCCATGCAGGACGAACTCGACCGCTCGATGGCCGCCATGTCCAAGGGAGACCCAGCGGACTACTTCATCAGCTACACCGTGGCGGACCGCCAATATTCCGAAGTGTCCGGCTCTAATGGCGCGCTGCTGACCAGCGGCGACACTCGCGCGCGTTGGCTGGAGGTACAGACGCGCGTCGGCACCTACCAACTGGACGACACGCACAAGCTCGCCGACCGCCAGCCCAGCTGGACCAGCCCCGGCACGTCCGCCACCGTGGATGATGCCATTCCGGTACTGCGCCGCGAAATTTGGCGCGAGACCGATCGCCAATACCGCGCCGCCACTCAAGCGCTCATCAAAGTGAAGACCAGCCAGGAAGTCCAGGTGCAAACCGCCGAAGGCAGCGCGCCGGATTTTTCGCGCGAGGATCCGCACACTTCCATCGGCCCGCGCGTCGAAATTAAAGTAGACCGCAAGCCTTGGGAAGAGCGTGTGCGCAAATACACCGCCGCGTTCAGCAAGTCGCCTGAAGTTTTAAATTCCATCGCCACCTTCACCGCGCTGGGCATGAATCAGTATCAGGTGAACACCGAAGGCACCAAGCTCGCTTTCGGCCAGGTTCATTACCGGCTCGAGCTGTATGTGCAAAGCAAAGCGCCCGACGGCATGGACATCAACCGCTACGCCAATTTCGATTGGCTGGATCCCAAGGACGCTCCGTCCGACAAGATCGTCTTCGATCGCATTCAAGTGATGATCCAGGAGACGGAAGCTCTCGATAAAGCTCCGCTCGTAGATCCTTATGCCGGTCCCGCGCTGCTTACCGGACGCGCCGCCGCCGTCTTCTTCCACGAAGTTTTCGGTCACCGCGCGGAGGGATTCCGCCAGAAGGACATCAACGAGGGCCAAACCTTCACCAGCAAAGTCGGCGAACAGATTTTGCCTTCATTCATTTCGATCAAGGACGATCCCACCGCAGCATCGCTTGGCGGCCAAATGCTGCTGGGAAATTATGCGTTCGATGACGAAGGCGTTCCGGCCGCGGACGTGCAGCTGGTGGATCATGGCGTGCTGAAAACGTTTCTGATGTCGCGCTCGCCGCTCGTCACGATTCCGCAATCGAACGGACACGGCCGCCGCCAACTTGGTTTTGTTCCGGTGGCGCGCCAGGGAAACCTGATCGTTTCCAGCTCGCATACCGTAACGAACGATCAGCTTCGCCAGCAGCTCATCGCGATGGTGAAGCAGCAGAACAAGCCCTTCGGCCTGCTGATTGACGACATCGCCGGCGGCTTCACCTTCACCGGCCGCCAACAGCCCCAGGCGTTTCAAGTTTTGCCGCTGGTGGTTTACAAAGTGTTTCCGGATGGCCGGCCCGATCAGCTCGTGCGCGGGGTGGACATCGTCGGCACGCCGCTCGTCTCACTGACTAAAATTGTCGCCACGGGCGACACGCCCGATATTTTCAATGGTTACTGCGGCGCCGAATCCGGCTCGGTGCCGGTTTCCGCCGTCGCGCCCGCGATTTTAATTTCCGAAATGGAAGTGCAGAAGAAAGAAACTTCCACCGACAAGCCGCCGATCCTGCCGCCACCGGCGCACGATCCGCAAGCAAAGGGGCAAGCTCAGTGAGGACTTTCGCAACGATTGCATTGCTCGCCGCGTGCGCGCTTCCGCTTTCCGCCGCCACCGCCACGCCCACGAAAAATCTCGTGCCCGCCTTGCCCGGACCCGCGACCGTGTCTTCAGCTGGCGCTGCTCCGCAAGCAGCCGTCCCTGAATCGGAAAGCGACAAGACCCTGCACGCCATGCACGATGAAATGGAACGCGCCCGCACTCGCCTACAGCTCCCGGGCGTCGAAAAACCCTTCTACCTGGAATACCGCCTGATGGATCTCGACGTGCGCGCCGTCACCTCCTCTTTTGGCGCGCTGGTTTCCACGTCCACCACGCGCAATCGCTTCATGAGCGTCGAGGTGCGCGTCGGCGATTATCATTTGGACAGCTCGAACTTCATCAGCGAAGACGGCTTCCAGGGTTTCCTGGGTTCCACGGGCGAAGTGGGCATTGACCGCGACTACAATTCGCTGCGCCAGGATTTGTGGCTCGCGACAGACCAAGCCTACAAGCAGGCCGTGACGCAAATGTCGCTGAAGCAATCTTTCCTGCGCAGCCTCACCAAGCCGCCGGAAATTGACGACTTCTCCCAGGCCGCGCCGCTGGTGAAGATTGACGCGCACGCCGAACCCGACTGGACCAGCCGCAATTGGGAAGATGAATCGCGCGCAGCGTCCGCGGCGCTCGCCAATTTCCCGCACCTCAGCGGCACGCGCGTGAATTACTACATGATTTACGTCACCTACTATCTGATGAACAGCGAAGGCACTACCGTTCGCACCTCGCGCAGCCTCGCTGCCATCGAAGCCGCACTCGATACCACAGCCGACGACGGCATGGCTCTGCACGATTATTACGCCACGTACGTCACGAAGCCCGCGGATCTTCCCGATCCTGCCGCCGTCGGCAGTTCGCTCGCGCAGACCGGGACTGAATTGATGACCATGCGCCAAAGCCCGCTGATGCAGGACTTCACGGGCCCGGTTCTGTTCGACCCGCCCGCCGCCGGCTCTTTGCTCGCGCAGGCTCTCGCGCCCTCGCTTTCCGGAGCGCGTCCACCGCTTTCCACCATGCCGGCTTTTGATGAAATCATGGAACGCATGGGCGGCCGCAGCGAATGGTCTGGCCGCGTGAACACGCGCGTGCTTCCCGCGAACGTCTCGCTCGTGGACGATCCCACGCTGAAGGAATTCAACGGCCAGCCGCTGCTGGGAAATTACGAAATTGATGACGAAGGCGTGAAAGCTCAGCGCGTGCAGGTCGTCGAAAATGGCTCGCTGAAAAATTTGCTGATGTCCCGGCGTCCCGGCCCCGATTTTTCCGCGTCCAACGGCCACTCGCGCTCGGCACTGCTTTCAGACATGCGCCCGCTCGCCAGCAATCTGTTCCTGCAGGCCAATGGTGGCTTAGACTCCGCGGCCCTGAAAAAGAAATTTCTCGATGCCTGTCGCGACGACGGCCACGAATGGTGCCTGGAAGTGAAGCGCATGGATAATCCCGCGCTCTCCTCCATCCGTCAGGAAGACTTCAGCGATTTTCTCGGCGGCATCGCCGGCGGCGTGGCCAGCGGCGAACGCATTCCGCTCGTGGTCTATCGCGTGTACGTTTCCGACGGCCGCGAAGAAATGGTCCGCGGCGGCCACATCGAAGGCCTCCAGCTGCGCGCCATCCGCAATATTGCCGCCATCGGCAACGATGAAACTGTGTTCCAGTACATGCAAAATACCGCCGGAGGCTTCGCCGGCACCGCGCTAGGCGCCTTCGGCTCCGCCCAAGGCGGCATCCCGAGCGCGGTAGTCACCCCGTCGCTGCTGCTAGACGAAATCGAATTCCGCGGCTTCCACGGCGAACCCCGCCGTCTACCGCTAGTCCCGGCCCCGCCACTGAAGTGAATCGCGCTACAGCGCGACTCACCCTAAGCGCCGACAGCCTGAGTCGTAGGGCTGCGCCCCAGCTCGCCACGCACTTGAATACGACGCGCGCCCATCACCCGCGCGGACTGGAACCTTTTCTGGCCTACCGGACAGCTTGTCGAGAACTTGCCACTTCCTTAACCTATTTCCACCGAACCATTTATTCCCAGCTCATGCACCGGATACTCCCCGGGAGCACAAAGAATCGTGCCCCGCAGTCGCGCCAATTGGGAGGCGAAGCGGATGAAGTTTGCCAACCGTCTGTTCCCGATTCTTGTGCTGGTTCTGTTGACCGGTGTTCTGCTGCTGCATGCGGGGTGTGCCAGTACCGGTTACAAGGGAGGCGGCGGTGGAGGCGGACAAACGACCCTCCCGGCGGCTCCGACCGGGCTCGCAGCTGTAGCGGGAAACGCGCAGGTGGCGCTGCATTGGAATGGCAGCTCGGGCGCGACCGGCTACTACGTCAAACGCTCCACGACCACGGGCGGCCCCTATACGCAGATTGCTACCCAGGCCGGAACGAACGATACCGACACGGGCCTGACCAACGGCACGAAATACTTTTACGTTGTTTCCGCCTATAACTCCGTAGGACAAAGCGCGAATTCAGCCGAAGTCAACGCGACGCCTGTCCTTCCTCCACCGGCAACTCCCACAGGCCTCGCAGCTGTTGCAGGCAATGCGCAAGTGACCTTGAGCTGGACCACGAGTCCCACGGCGACCAGCTATCACGTGAAGCGCTCCACCACCAGCGGCGCGGAAACGCAAATCGCGGCGCCCGCATCCACCGGCTACAGCGACACCGGCCTTACCAACGGCACAAAATATTTCTACGTGGTTTCAGCCGTGAACTCCGGCGGCGAGAGCGCCAATTCCACGGAGGTTTCCGCCACCCCGGTCGCTCCGGTAAACCCTCCCGCCACGCCGGCAGGCTTGCAGGCAACCGGCGGCAATGCGCAAGTGAGCCTGAGCTGGAATGCCAGCGCAGGCGCGGCCAGTTATAACGTCAAGCGTTCGACAACGAACGACGGACCGTACGGCACAGCAGTTGCTTCGCCCAGCGCAACGAATTACACCGATACCACGGTGACCAACGGCACGACCTACTACTACGTCGTCTCCGCTGTGAACACCGCGGGCCAAAGCGCCAACTCCGCGCAGGCCAGCGCCACTCCCGCGAGCCCCACCGCGAACGTGACCATCACCATCAATCCGGCACAAACCAAACCCATTTCTCCGTGGATCTACGGTCTCAATTTTTATGGCGGTGAGACCGGCGCTCCGCCGCAGCTCACTTTTGATCGCGACGGAGGCAACCGCTGGACCGCCTACAATTGGGAGACGAACGCTTCGAACGCGGGCAGCGATTATCTCTACGAGAACGACGACTATCTAAGCAGCAGCACGGTTCCAGCCGAAGCAGTACGCAGCTTCATCTCTGGAGATCAATCGATAGGTTTGGCCAGCTTGGTCACTGTGCAGTTGCAAGGATTGGTGGCCGGCGACGAGAGCGGTCCGGTAAGCGTCGCGAATCCGCCGGACTTGAGCCGCTTCAAGCAAGTCGTCGATCAAAAGAGCACAGTCTCCAGCATGCCCTTTACATTGAATCCGCCCACCACCGACGCCAACGTGTTCATGGATGAATTCGTCTGGGCTCTGGATCAGAAGTTTTCCGGCATGGAAATTTTTGGCGCGAATCCCACGCATCCCACTTTCGTCAGCCTGGACAACGAGCCGGAGCTGTGGAACTCGACGCACCTGGAAGTGCAGGGGCCGAATCCAGTCACCTCGGACGATTACATCGCCAAGACCATCACCATGACGGAAGCCCTGAAGAACCAGTTTCCAGACATGGTGATCTTCGGGCCCGTGCACTACGGATTTCAGGGCATATACAATTGGCAGGGTGAACTCAGCGCCACACCCAGCGGCGCGAATTGGTTCCCCGACAAGTACCTCACTGCGCTAAATACGGCCTCGGCTTCCTACGGCAAGCCGCTCGTCGACGTTTATGACTTCCACTGGTACGCGGAGGAATACGACGCGAACGGAACACGCAGCATTGATATGACCGGCACAACTCTGACGGACGCGCAAGTGCAACTGATCGTGCAGAGCCCGCGCAACCTTTGGGATCCCACGTTTACCGATTCCACCAACAGCAATCCCTGGATCTATCAGGAATTGGGCAATACCCCGATCAACCTCCTGGGGAGGCTCCAGGCGAAGATCAACGCGGAATTTCCCGGCATGAAAATTTCCCTCACCGAATACGAAAATGGCGGCTGGAACCACATCGCCGGAACCATCGCGCAAGCGGATAACCTGGGCATCTTCGGCAGCCAGGGAGTGTTCGCGGCAAATTTCTGGCCTCCGAACGGAACCTATTCCTACGCGCTGGCTGGTTTCCGCGCCTTCCGTGATTTCGACGGCGCCGGCGCAAATTTCGGCGACACCTCGCTGCAGACAACATCCAGCAACGTGCAAAATGTCGTGGTCTACGCCAGCATGGACAGCACGACGCCCGGCAGATATGTGTTCGTGGCCATCAATCGCTCCACCAGCTCGCAAGTGACCGCCATCAACGGCCAATCGCTTTCCGGCACCGCCAATCTCTATCAGATGACGGCGGTATCGGCGCAAGGGCAAAACCCTGTCCAGCCAGTGTCCATTGGAACGATGCCGGTAAGCGGCTCGTCCCTCACGATCACGTTGCCCGCATTGAGCGTAACCACCATCGAAGTCAACTGACGCACTTTCCGTGGCACAGCCGCTCAGGACTGGCTTTGCTCCTTCTGAATCCGCGAGCGCCAGGGTGAGTTTTCACGAAATACATTTGCTGAAGCGCTATCGCCGATGACCCCGCGCCGGCTGCGGACTCCGATCGCAAGACGTGATAGTCATACCTCGCGGCTGGAACGGGTTTCTAGTGCGGTGGAACTGGTCCTGAGGCCAGTTGTTTCGCGGAGCGGCGGAGCTATGCTGGTTACTCCCGGAGAAATCACTTCGGCGAAGACTCTGTGCCAACTAAACGATTTCACAAATTGCACGCGCTAGCGCTTGCCGCCGCGGGTTGCGTCACGTGGTTCTCCACGTCGCGTGCCGCGTCCGGCACATCTACAGATGACGGTGCGCTCTCGGCAGCGATTTGTCCGATCGTCTACCCGGTGGATCAATCTCCTTCCGATCGGGGCTATCGTTACCTTTTCTACGGCGACGGCTTCTTCATTAACGAGCAGGGCTACCTGATGACCGCCGCGCACGTGCTCAGTCAACTTCACGGAGGCCAGCCCTACGTGATGCTTCACCAACGTTCGGGCCCGCCCCGGTTTGTTCTGGCCACGTTGATCGTTGTGGATCGGGATCACGACGTAGCCATACTGCGCGCGACGCCCAATCCATTCGAGGGCAAATATAAAGTCGCGTTTCTACCGTTGGCTTACGACTGGTTGGTGCACAGCCGCGCTGTGCTTACCGCTGCGCTGCGTCCTTCCAAGCCGCTGGATGCTTATACCCTAGATGCTTTAGTGGACGAACGCCCATCCAGCGAGGTGTTCGATTTCAAATTTTCCCAATTGGACAAAGGGCGGAACGACACCGAATTATTCCTGTTCAACAATCAGGTGCGGCGAGGCCAAAGCGGAGCTCCCATCGTTTCTGCCGATTCCCAAGGAGTCGTCGGCCTTGTCGAAGGCCTGTGGCTTCGCTCGAACCTGGTCCGGCTTGCCACAGCTGCGGAGCAGGACACGCCCGGAATCGGAGCGGGCGTGCCCATCCATTACGCGATCGCACTTTTGCAGCAACGCGGCATACGCTGGTACACCCCTTTGGGCACTGTTGGGCCGTATGACACCTTCTCCGGAAACGCCCAGGGCTTTTCGCCACCCGTGCCGATTTCGGTGGTTACGTCTCCATACCCATCGCAATCGCTTTTCGGCGGAGAAGTTGTCCTCGATGCGCTGATAGACAATCGAGGCAGGATGGTCGAGACAAAAGTTGTTCGCGGTGCGTCGCCGTTTCTCGAGAACGCCCTCAGCACGGTGCGAACCTGGAGTTTTTTTCCGGCGCGCCTGGATGGCCAAGCGGTCGCGGCTAGAATCGGCATCACTTTCCAATTTTCACAATCGCACGAGCCTCCGCGGTCCACTCCCCCACAGGCGTTTGACGAATCCTCGCCGAGCGCGGCAGACAGAGCAGCGCTGCCGATTGTAGCCGTCGCGCCTCAATACCCAGCCGCCAGCCCGGGAGATGGCAGTGTCATCCTCTACGATCTCGTCGGAACGCAGGGCCAGCTCACTTCCGTGCAAGTTCTGCGGGACTCAGAACCGTTTACCACCGCGGCCTTGACCGCCGTGCGCCAGTGGCATTTCGTGCCCGGAAGGCGCGCAGGCGCAGATTCCGATTCCGCGGCAATCGTCGTCGTAGCATTTCGCTACTCCGGAACCATGCACTCCCTCGCCCAGACGAGATAGCCCGCACATAATTCACAGCGCGAAGAAACCGCAAACGTAAACAGTGGAGTCCATTCTCGTTCCGCGCCTGGCATTCCATGTCATCAATTAAGGCATGGTTCGGTGCGCGGCCAAAGCAGCCCCACAGCGTATAATCCCCCGATGGCTTTGGACGCACTTGAACGCGCAACCAGTGAAAAGCGCTGGGCGGCTCTGGCCTCCGTAGGCTCGGCGATATTGCTGGTTTCGCTGAAAATATTCATTGCGGTGCGCACTGGCAGCCTGGGCATTTTGTCCGAAACGCTGCATTCCATCCTGGATTTGGTGGCCGCAGTCATCACTTATCTTTCCGTGCGCGTCGCAGACAAGCCCGCGGATGCCGACCATCTCTACGGTCACGGCAAAGTGGAAAGTTTCTCCGCATTCGTCGAAACCGCGTTGTTGCTGTTCACCGCCGTGTACATCATCTGGGAAGCTTTTCAACGCCTGCTCTTCCACACCGCGCACATGCGCCCTAGCTTGCAGGCCATCTTGATTTTGGCGCTGTGCATGGGCATCGATTTCGTTCGCTCGCGCGCTTTGAAACGCGTGGCCGCAAAATATCCCAGCGAAGCGCTCGAAGCAGACGCGCTGCATTTCTCCACCGATGTGTGGAGCACTTTCGTCGTCATTCTCGGCATCACCGGTGCCTGGCTTGGCGCTCGCTACGGCATCGCCTGGCTGGACATGCTGGATGCCGTCGCGGCGCTGGGCGTGGCGGGCGTGATCATTTGGATCGGCTCGCGGCTGGGCAAACGCACCGCCGACGCGCTGCTGGACGTCGCCCCGCACGGGCTGCGCGAACGCATCGAAACCGCAGTGGACAAGACCGAAGGCGTGCTGCAGTCCGAACGTGTGCGCGTGCGCCGCGCCGGCCAGCGTTATTTTGTGGATGTGACCATCAGCGTCCCACGCACCGCGAGCCTGGAGCAAGCCCACGCCGCCAGCAACGCCGTGGAAACCCGCATTGCACAGATTGTCCCCGCGGACGTGGTGGTGCACGTCGAGCCCCGCGCCAAGACCGACGAAAATCTGTTCGAGACCATTCGCGCCATCGCGCAAAGGCGCGGCCTCGCTGTCCATGAACTTTCCGCGCACCAGTTCGATCATCGCCTCTTCATCGAGCTGCATCTGGAAGTGGACGAAGGCTCGAGCCTGCGCGATGCGCACCGCCGCGCCTCCGAACTGGAGGAAGACATCCTGAAGGAAACCGATCCGCGTGCGCTCGTGAATATTCACATCGAGCCGCTCGGCGTGAAAATCGGCGGCGGCGAGGAGATGAAGGAACTTTCGCGCACCGTGCAGGAATTTCTGAATTCGCTGCAGTCCGAATACCACGAGCTAACAGACTGCCACGAAGTCCACGTCCGCAGCGTGGATCACAAAATCCTGGTCTCCTGCCACTGCGCCATGGACGGCAACCTGCCCATTACCGAAGTCCACGACATCACCGCCGCGCTGGAAGACCGCGTCAAAGAGCGCTTCCCTCAAATTTTCCGCCTGACAATTCACCCCGAACCGGTGGAGGAGAGTTGATGTGCGAATTACCCTCGCGAAGCGAAAACCTGCGCGGCGAGCGCGATGACCGCGGGAAAACATTCCAGCACGTAGCGCGGTTCCGGCGTTTCCACGAACTTCACGAAAAATAGCGTCCGCACCACGCAGACCAAAATCAGCAACGCCCAACCAGGACGTCGCCGCGCCAGCCACGCACCAGCCAGCGCCAGCGCGATATAGATGATGTCCACAACGCTAAGCCCCAGCGTAACCAGAAAATCCGGCCGGTCGTCCTGCCACTCCTCGTGCCAAGGCCATAGATGCCCGGACGAAGGCAGCAACTCCACGCGCGGCGTAAACCACAACGTCAAAGTGCGCAGCAGCGGAACCTTCACGTACGTCCGCAAAGGGTGCCGCGCGGTGCGTTCGCGCGCAATCTCGCGGAATTCCTGGTCCAGCGGCGGATCAATCGTCAGCGCTTCGTTGTATTCATCGAGCAAGTCCGCCATGCGCTCTTTCTCGTCCTGCGAATCGAAGGCGTATGCCGGAAGCTCGTCAATCGCAATCTCTTCCTCGTTCACTTTCCACTGCGTCAGGTAAACGTCGCGAAAGCGCCACATCCATGTGTTCGTCCACGCCGTAAATCCTAGCGGCGTGTATTCGCCCGGCAATTCGCTGTACCGGGGCGCGAGGAACTGCACATCGTGCAAAGTGTTCCAATTGCGCGCGGCCCATGGCACCAACGGCAGCAGCAGTCCTAGTCCCATCAGCAGCCCCGCGCGAATCAACTTCATCCAATCCGCCGGCCGCCACCATTTAGCCAAAAGCACCAATCCCGCCGCAAACAACACCAGCGGAGTTTCCGGCCGCACCAGCGTGCCAAATCCGACCACGATTCCAGCGAGCAACCACGGATTCACGAGGAACGATCCAACACGCACAATCTGGACGCCGCCAACATCCGTCTGCAGCAGCAGCAGAATCGCCAGGGCCGTCAGAAATATCACCAGCGTTTCGGTAAGCACCACGGCCGTGTAGTTCGCCGTGAACGGGCACAGCGCCGCCAACCACAATCCCGCCAGCTCGACGCGCCGCCGCGAACTTTCTGGCGCGATGCGAGCCGCAATCAGCGCGATCACGAAACACGTCGCCAGATCCACCACCACCTGCGCCAGCATCGCCGCGCGCGTTGACTGCCCGGCCACAGCAAACACCGCCGCCAGAAACGCCGGATACCCCGGCACGCGCATATCCACGGCCGTAAGCTGCCCGTGCACCGCAAACCCGTAGACGCCGTTCTTCAGCCAGTTCCAGGCCAGCTCGATGTAGAATGGAGCGTCGCCCGTATCCGTGACCGGAAATTTCAGCACCAGATACACCCGCAGTGCCATTCCAGCACACACCGCGGCGGCGACGTTTGCGCGCATCTTATTGATGGGAGTCATTGACACCGTCTCAAGGGACAGCTAGCTTGGATTGTCTGAATGCCTGAACGCAAGCCAATTTTCTACGATCAGGAACGTCGCCGCTGGCGTCGCACACGACGCGTGCTGGAAATTACGGGTGGACTTTTCACGCTCATCCTGGTCGTATTCGTAGTCAACGTTTTTCGCAAGCCCGAACTGCCAGACATTCTTTCCGCGGCCACCCACTGGAATATTCACGCGGTTCCCGCCAAGCTGAAATCCAAAACCGCGCCGCGAGGCCGCAAACGCAAAGTGGCCGCTCTCGGCAAGGTGCCGCAGAATTACGATCCGCTGCGCGCAGCATTTTATGTGGCCGACGATCCCACCAGCCTCGCTTCGCTGAAGCTGCATTACCACGATATTGACTTGCTGATTCCCGAAGCGCTGCACGCATCTTCCGCGGACGGCCGCCTGGATATCGAACAGGACCCGAAACTTTCGTCGTGGATGCAGGCCAACACGATCGAGCTGCCGGTCATGTCCATGGTCAACAACTACGACGGGAAAACCTGGGTCACCAAGGAAATGGCGGAAATGCTCGCGAATCCCGTGGCGCGCGAACGTGTATCGAAATCGCTTTCGGATTTTGCCAGTGCGCAGCGCCAGTCCGGAATCGTTATTGATTTCGAAGGGGTGCCGCAAAGCAGCCAGCCGGATTTCGCGCGCTTCATTCACGATCTGGCGGTCACGATGCACGCCGCAAACCTCAAAATCATGGTCGCGGTTCCTGCCGCGGATTGGAGCTACGACTACAAGTATCTGGCGACACAGGCCGATGCCGTCATCCTGATGAATTACGATCTGCACTATCCGACATCCGACGCCGGACCCATCGCGCCGCAGGATTTCTTTGAACGCAATATCGAAAACATCGTCAAGATTGTTCCGCCCGAAAAGATTGTCATGGGCATCGCGAACTACGGCTACGACTGGTCGGCGAAATCCAAAAAGGTTCCGCACCCCATCGCGCAGCCTCTTACCTTCCAGCAGGGAATTATCACCGCCGTCGAATCGGGATCAGACGTCACTTTCGATCCTGATTCGCTTAACCCACACTATTCCTACGAAGACGAGCAAAATCAGATCCACAACGTCTGGATGCTCGATAGCGTCACCGCGTACAACGAGCTGCGCGCCGCCGAGCGCGCCGGCGTGCGCGGCACGGCTCTGTGGCGCCTGGGCATGGAGGATCCCTCCATCTGGTTCATCTGGGACGCCACGCATTCCACCGACGCGATTCGCGCAAAAATTGAGGAAGTTCCGCCGGGCTACGATTTAATTCTGGAAGGCGCGGGCGATATCTGGCGCATCACCGCGACGCCGCAGAGCGGCCGCCGCACGTTCGATTACGATGCCACCAGCGACGTCTTCGATGACGAGTCCTACCAGAGTTATCCGCTTTCGTGGCGCATCGAACAGATGGGCGCCGCGCCTCACAAAGTGGCGCTGACGTTCGACGACGGTCCCGACGAGACGTGGACGCCGAAGATTCTCGATATCCTCGAGCAGAAACACGCGCCGGCGGCATTTTTCGCCATAGGCGAATCCGCCAATCAGGATCCGCAGTTGGTAAGGCGGGCCTACCAGCTCGGCAATGAAATCGGCAATCACACCTTCACGCATCCGGACTTCGAGACCATCTCGAAATCGCAGCTGCAGATTGAACTAAATCTGACGGAGCTATTGATCGAAAGTAATCTGGGCGTCAAGACGCTGCTATTCCGCCCCCCGTACGGAATCGATCATCAGCCTGAAACCGCCAGCGAAATTCAGATGCTGCCGATTCCGCAGGCGATGGGCTACATCATCGTCGGCGCGCAAATTGACCCGCACGATTGGGGCGAGCCGAATGGCGGCGCTCCACCGACCACCGACCTGATCGTGCAACGTGTGCTGCACGACGCCACACTCGGCCGCGGCAACATTATCCTGATGCACGATGGCGGCGGAAATCGCGCGAACACCGTCGCGGCGCTGCCGCAAATCATTGACGGGCTGCGCGCCAAAGGCTACGAATTCGTTTCCGTCTCGGACCTGCTGGGGCAATCACGCGCACAAGTAATGCCGCCGCTTTCGCACCAGGAATGGCTGATGGTTCGCGCCGATGCCTTCATCTTTGAAGTGTTCCGCTGGTTCCGCGCCGGAATTGCATTCATTTTCATAGCCGGGATTCTGCTGGTCAGCGGCCGCGCGCTGATTATTGGTTTGCTGGCGCTCATTGAAAAATTGCGGCCCGCGCCCGCCGATCATCCTGAGTACAAACCTAACGTCACCGTCCTTGTCCCCGCGTACAACGAGGAAGCCGCCATCGTCCAAACCGTGCAGGCGGCGCTCGCTTGCGATTATCCCAAGCTCGAAGTTCTCGTTGTGAACGATGGCTCCACGGATCGCACCGCCGAGCTGGTGAACGCAAATTTCTCGCGTGAACCCCGCGTACGCCTCATCAGCCAGCCCAATCGCGGCAAGCCGGCGGCGCTGAATCACGGCCTCGCCGAAGCCACCGGTGAAATTATTGTTTCCATTGATGGCGACACCATCGTTGACCCCGAGGCGATACCGCGCCTCGTCCGTCATTTCGCCGACCCCAAGGTCGGCGCCGTCGCCGGCAACGTGAAAGTAATGAACCGCAATCGCTGGCTCACGCGCTGGCAGGCTCTGGAATACATCACCAGCCAAAACCTGGAAAAGCGCGCCTTCGATCTGCTGAATTGCATTCCGGTGGTGCCGGGCGCCGTGGGCGCGTGGCGCACCACGCTGCTGCGCACGAACAACGGATTTTCCGGCGACACGGTTGCCGAGGATACCGACCTCACGCTCACCATCCGCCGCAACGGCTGGAAAATTGTCTACGACGAAGACGCCATCGGCCGCACCGAAGTCCCTGAAACCGTCGAGGCGCTCATTCGCCAGCGCTTTCGCTGGACTTTCGGCACGATGCAGGCCGTCTGGAAGCATCGCGACGCGGTCGGCAAGCCGCGCTACGGCACACTGGGATGGATCGCCATCCCCAATATCGTGATGTTCCAGATTATTCTGCCGCTCGTCTCGCCGCTGATCGATTTGCTCTTCCTGCTCTCGATCGCGCTGTGGGGCCTCGCGCAATTGCGCATCGCCCAACTACCGCAATTGTGGACGCTGCAAGACGTCGAGCGCTCCCTGATTTTCTTCGCGCTCTTCATGCTAATTGACCTCTTCACCTGCGTGGTTGCCTTCGCACTGGAACGGCACGAGGATTGGACTCTGCTCGCGCCGCTCATCCTCCAGCGTTTTTATTACCGGCAGATGATGTACGTGGTTTTGTTCCGCGCGCTGAAAGAAGCCGTGCAGGGCCGGCCCGTGGGATGGCGCGGCGTCGAACAGCATCCTCCCGTGCCCGTTCCTGCGGCGTCCAGCGTGAAACGCGAGGCCTGAAGCAGGAAGCGCGAAAGCCGCTCGGCCGCCGTTTCATTTTTCCCTACAGCCTCAGCACGAATCCCCTAAGGCGAATACCTGATTGGAAGAATTCCTTTCGTTGTGTAGCCTTTTTGCTGAGCATCCGTGTCGGCATTGAGCAAGGCGCCCGATGCCCGCAAACTAAATCGTAATCGGAACGAGAAGACACAATCGGATAGGAGGAACTAGCATCCATGCAAAATCGTTCGAATATCTGGAGCACCGCTAAGGTGGCGATGGGGATGGCTGCACTGGCCGGTGCGCTGGCGTTTTCCGCGCCGCTACGTGCGGACGATTGCCAGAGTAAAATTGCGAAAATTGACCACAACTTGCACGATGCCATCGCGCACCACGGCCCGGACAGCAAGGAAGCCGCGCACTGGCGCAATGAACTAGCCGAGCAACGCGAGCGCTGCTGGAATGCCGAGCACCGCTGGTGGGACGAAGACGCGCATCGCTGGCGCACCGATCGCGATTGGGACGAACACGACCACGATCACTAATTTGCCGCCGTGACAGGTCGTTCTTGGGCTGCGCCGCTTTCTGCGGAGAGTGGCGCAGCGCCCGTTTCAATTGAGCGTTTCGTCCGTCGCGTGCGTACCGGAGGTGACTGGATGTCATCTGAATAAATGGTCGACTCGGAAGGGCGGGGCTTCAGCCCCGCCGTCAGGCCCAGCCAGGGGAAGGGCTTTAGCCCCTGAAGCCGTACATCGTAACCAGTTCGTACACGGCAGTTTCGCGCCCTTCAGCACAATCCTTTTGCGGAAACCGCCCGCGTTCTGCTAGCATCCAACATGTTGATGGGCTGCATCCCGATTTCCAGGAGCGGCACCGGAGGACCAAATGAGTGTTGCACCGCGTGCGGGCAACGGTAAAGTCACCGTGCCTGACATACTTTCCCGCAAGACGCGTTCCCTCGCAGGCCATTTCGAAACGAAGCAGAAAATTACTTGCCTGACCGCGTATGACTATTCCACCGCGCTGCTTCTCGATGAAGCCGGCGTGGATATCATTCTCGTTGGCGATTCACTCGGCATGGTTGTGCTCGGCTACGAGAACACGCTGCCGGTGACGCTCGACGAAATGGTGCATCACACGCGCGCCGTACGGCGTGGCACCCGGCGCGCGTTGCTCGTCGCTGATATGTCCTACGGCAGCTTTCACGTCACTCTCGACGAATCCGTGCGCAATGCCGTGCGCCTGGTGAAGGAAGGCGGCGCCGAAGCAGTGAAGGTCGAAGGCGGCGAGCGGCGCATTGAATTGATCGCGCGCCTCGTCGAATCCGAGATTCCGGTGATGGGCCACGTGGGCCTCACGCCGCAATCCATTCACGCGCTCGGCGGATTTCACGTACAGGGCAAAACACCCGACGCGGTGCGCCAGCTCGAACGCGATGCGCGCGCCGTCGAAGCCGCCGGAGCGTTTTCGGTGGTGCTGGAATCTGTGCCGCGCGACCTCGCCGCGCGCATTACCGAAAAGATGCACATCCCCACGATCGGCATCGGCGCCGGCCCTGAGTGCGACGGCCAGGTGCTGGTGTTCCACGATCTCGTT
The DNA here is from genome assembly GCA_963786205.1 of uncultured Acidobacteriota bacterium. Taxonomy (GTDB): domain Bacteria; phylum Acidobacteriota; class Terriglobia; order Acidiferrales; family UBA7541; genus Palsa-295. The sequence goes on along the minus strand of CAWAYG010000002.1, from coordinate 823,145 downwards.
GGCCTCACGCCCGGCCACAAGCCGAAATTCGCGCGGCAGTATGTGAATCTGGCCGCGGAGATTTCCAGCGCGGTCACAAGCTATTGCGACGATGTCCGCCGCGGCGATTTTCCGTCGGATGCCGAATCGTTTCACTCGCCCGCGCAATTGCGTGAGCAGCTGCTGACGCGCCAGCGGACCTGACGCATGCCGTGCGCCGCTCGGCGCGAAATCAATTCATCGGAGGGCTTCCCATGAACGCGGAAGATTTTCGCCTGCTGTACGATTACAACTCCTGGGCCAACCATCACACGCTCGATGCGTGCGCGCAACTAACCGACGCGCAATTCACGCGCGACCTGGGCTCGAGCTTTCGCTCTGTGCGCGATACCCTGGTGCACCTGATGCTCGTGGAATGGCTCTGGCTCGAGCGCTGGCACGGCCGCTCGCCGAATTCCTACGCCCCGACGTCGGAATTTCCGAACGCGGGATCCGTGCGCGCCCGCTGGGCGGAAATTGATCGCGACTTGCTTGATTACATCGCCTCTTTGACGCCGGAGGATGTGCAGCGCGTCGTGCACCACAAAACCACGACCGGAGTGCCGCAAGCGGCACCGCTCTGGCAAATGTTGCAGCACCTCGCGAATCACGGCACCTACCATCGCGGCCAGATAACCACGCTGCTCCGTCAATTGGGCGCGAAAGCCACTGGCACGGATTTGATTACGTTCTATCGCGAGCGAGCTGCGCAGGCGAGCGCCAAAGCATGAAGCGCGCGAGCTGTTCCTCGCAAAAATCTCGCCCGCATTTCACCTGAGCGCCCGCGTCCACTTACCCCCATGGAAACCATCCACACCGTCGAATGGATGAAGCAAATCGCGCACGAAGCCCGCACGCACGATCGTATTCTCGGCCTCGTCCCGACGATGGGTGCGCTGCACGAGGGCCATTTTTCGCTGATTCGCGCCGCGCAACGCGAATGCGCGCCAGTGGTCGTATCCCTCTTCGTCAATCCCAAGCAATTCGGCCCGTCCGAAGATCTGAATAAATATCCCCGCACGCTGGAAGCAGACCGCGCCGCGCTGGAAGCTCTGGGCGTGGATTATCTTTTTGCCCCGTCGCCCCAGGAAATGTATCCGCCGGGTTTTCGCACGTCGGTAGTAGTGGAAGGATTGAGCGACCGGCTGGAAGGCCGTTCGCGTCCCGGACATTTTCGCGGCGTCACCACCGTGGTGTTGAAGCTTTTCGAAATCGTGCAGCCGCGCTTCGCCTATTTCGGGCGCAAAGACGCGCAGCAAGCGCGCCTGATTCGCCAGATGTCCGCGGACCTGAATCTCGACACCGGCGTGGTAGTCTGCCCCATCGTGCGCGAACCAGATGGCCTGGCGCTTTCTTCGCGCAATGTATATCTGAAAGGCGAAGACCGCCGCGCCGCGGCGGCGCTTTCGCGCTCTCTCGTGGCAGTGCGCGACGAAATCGCCAAAGGTGAGCGCGATACCGACCGCTTGCTGGCCGCTCTGCGCCAAGTGCTAGCAGCCGAACCGCGCGTCGCGCTCGACTACGCCGAAATTGTAGATAACGAAACGCTCGAGCCAAGCGCGATCCTGCGCGGCACGTCCTACGTATTGCTCGCGGCCAAAGTAGGAGACACGCGCCTGATTGACAACGCGCTGATCGAGCCGGAAGGTGCGAACTTCAAGGTGTCCGTCTAACGCCCAACTACGAACGCGGGATAAATGCTTTACGATAGGCCATTCATGGCTGCGAGCACTTCGGCAGCGTGGCCCTTCGGTGTGACTTTATCCCAGATGGCACGGATTTTTCCGTCTGGACCGATCCAGTACGTCATCCGCACGATTCCCAGAAATGATTTCCCCAGGAAGCTCTTCATTCGCCGCGCGCCATACGGCTCGATCACGTCGAATTCCGTGTCGGCGAGCAGCGGGAAAGTAAGCTTGTGCTTCACCTTGAATTTTTTCTGTGATTCCACGGAATCGCCGCTGCAGCCCACAATGACGGTATTCAGTTCATCGAATTGTTTGAGGGCGTCGCGAAACTCGGACGCTTCGTTGATTCAACCTGGGGTATTCGCTTTGGGATAGAAATAGAGGATGACATTTTTGTCGCGATAATCCCGCAACGACACCTTCGCGCCGCTGTCGTCGGTCACTTGAAAGTCCGGAGCCTTGTCGCCTACCTTGAGCATCTGAATTCTCCGCGCAGAGAGCGAGCTAAGGCTAAATCAGCACGCGCTGCAGAATTTCGTTTACGATTTACTCGATGGCGCAGCGGCCGAGGTAGCGTCGTCGGGCTCGCCCGCCGGCTCGTCGCCGCGCAACGCCGTCAGCACTTCAGCTGCGTGCCCTCTGGGGACCACACTGTTCCAGATCTTCACGATCTTGCCGTCCGGCCCGATCCAATAAGTGGTCCGCACGATGCCCATGAACGTCTTGCCCAAAAAGCTTTTCATGCGCCGCGCGCCGTACGCTTCGATCATTTCGAATTCCGTGTCCGCCAGCAACGGGAAATTCAGGTTCAGCTTCTTGCTGAATTTCGATTGCGCTTCGACGTCGTCGGCGCTCACCCCGGCGATCTCCGCGTTTTGCGCCTGAAAATCCGCGATCATGTTGCGGAAGCCGTTCGCTTCGTGAATGCATCCCGGCGTATTCGCCTTCGGATAAAAATACAAAATGAGATGCTTGCCGCGATAGTCGGCGAGCGTCACTGTGCGCCCGTCGTCCGCCAGCACTTCAAAATGTGGTGCCTGATCGCCTTCCTTCAGCACGGTGTTTCTCCTTCGCCCCTGCTTGCGCTACTTCCACACGCCGCTTCGCCACGCCAGTGCGCCGCGATGCTTACGCCTCCGCCAGCACCCGTTTCAGAATTTCGTTTACGATCTGCGGGTTGGCCTGCCCGCGCGTTTCCTTAATAACCTGGCCCACGAAGTACTTAAATACGCCTTCGCTTCCCCCGCGGTACTTCGCGAGGTTTTCAGGATTCTTGGCAATTACGGCGCGCGCAATCTTTTCGATCGCGCCAGAATCAGAAATTTGCGCCATGCCTTCGGAGGCGGTGATCTCCGCGGCCTTCTTCCCGGTATCAAACATGGTGGCGAACACTTTCTTGCCGCTGGCCGCGGTAATTTCGCCGCGCTCCACAATCGCCAGCAATTCCGCCAGCGCCGCCGGCGCCACCGGGCAATCCGCGATCTCCTTGCCGGCATCCTTCAATCGCCGCAGCAATTCCACCGAAATCCAGCTCGCCGCCGCACGCGCCGGAGCACCCGCGCGCGCCACAGCTTCGAAATAATCGGCCAGCGCTCGCGTAGCCGTCAGCACCCCCGCATCGTACTCCGCAATTCCGTATTCACTCACGAATCGCGCCCGCTTGGCATCCGGCAATTCCGGCATGGCAGCCCGCACCTCCGCCACCAATGCCGCCGAAGCCGTCAGCGGCAGCAAATCCGGATCCGGAAAATAACGATAGTCATGTGCGAATTCCTTCGAACGCATCGCCTCGGTGCGTCCGCCGGCTACGTTCCACAGCCGCGTTTCTTGCGTCACCGTGCCGCCGGCCTCGATCACGCCGATTTGCCGCTCGATTTCATATTCCAGCGCATGCGCCAGATAGCGGAACGAATTCAGGTTCTTCGCTTCCACTTTCGTACCGAATTTCGGCGCCCCGCGCAATCGCACGCTCACGTTGGCATCGCAGCGTAGCGACCCTTCTTCCATGTTGCAATCGCTCACTTCCGTGTACTCCAACACCTGCTTCAAGGTTGTCAAATATGAATACGCTTCAGCGGGCGTCCGTATATCAGGCTCGGAAACAATTTCTATCAGCGGGGTGCCGCAGCGGTTGTAATCAATGTAACTCCAGCGGTCGGAATCCGCGAAACCTTCGTGCAGATTCTTGGCCGCGTCTTCCTCCATGTGCACGCGCGTAATTCCAATGCGCTTGGCCGCGTCCTCCGCCTTAATTTCCAGCGATCCCGCCAGTGCCAGTGGCAGCTCGTACTGTGAAATCTGGTAGCCCTTCGGCAAGTCAGGATAGAAATAATTCTTGCGCGCGAAGACGGACCGCTCCTGAATCTTGCATTCCAGCGCCAGCGCCGCGCGGATTGCCAGCTCGCGCGCCCGGCGGTTCAGCACCGGCAACGCCCCCGGCAAACCCAGGCACACCGGACAAGTATTGGAATTCGGCGCATCGCCAAAGCGCGTCGAGCAGCCGCAGAACGCTTTCGTCCGCGTCTTCAGTTGCGCGTGCACTTCCAGGCCGATCACAGCTTCATACTTGGCCATGATCTCGGGCGTCACGCGATTTGCTTCCTGAGTGTCTCGGGTCATGTTGTAAGGCGCATAGCGCAGCGCTAAGCCGCCGCGAACCCAGAATTATAGCATCCGTCACAATCGTTGGGGTCCTTCTGGGGAAAAACCTGATTTCATTCCGGCCGAGCAGCCGCGCGAGACGCCACCCGTCGCGCCAGTTCCTTCAACGAGTCCTCAGTAAGCCCGTCGTGAAATGGCCGTATGACACGCCAATAATTCCGCCCCTGCCAACCCACAAAATTAGCCAGCGTGACGTTAAACACCTTCGTCCCGCGAGGAGTCTCTTCCAGCAGCCAGCACAGCAGCCCTGACGTCAACTGATTCGTCATCCCCATTCCTGCTTCGTGCGGCGGGTCCACCCACTCGATCGCAAAAAAGCCATAATGTTTTCCGGCTTCCAGAGGTTCCGGAGCATGCGACGCCAGGCCCCGATCCCAGCGGAAGATCTTCCCCATTAAAATACGGACGCCGAACAAGACCTTCCACCGCCGCGAGGGCATAAGAAGTTCGCGCGCGCCCAACTCCGGAAAAATCCGCTCCGGCGGCGCGGGAATTTCCGTCGCATGAATATTCACGACAGAAAATTCCCGCATTCGCCGCGCCGCCCAGCTCCCGCCATGCTGCTTCAGAAAATCCGTTTCCGAAACCTTCAAGCAGTCCTCATTCCACGCCCCACACGTACTTGATTCCGACGCGGAAATTCCGCCCCAGTGCCGGATATCCCACCGCGTCCTGATATTGCCGGTCGAACAAATTTTGCACCTGCGCGATCGCCGAAAGCCCTTTCGCCACTGGCACGCTCGCCGCCGCGTCCCAGCGCACATAGCTCGGGTCGCTTGTGATGCAGTAAGGTCCCGTGCACACCCCGCTGCTGTTGATAATGCTGTCGAAATCGCTGTCGGCGCGCCGCCCCACATAATATCCGCCGAGATTCAAATTGGCCCAGCGGAAATGCGCGTTGGCAATGAGGCTGCCCGAATGCAGCGGGCGTTTGAACAAGCGATTACCCTGCGCGAGCGCTGGATCTTGCAGCGGATTCGTCGTCAGCAGCACTTTCGAATCATCGTAAGTGTAGTTACCGACGATGTTCAGCCAGCGCGATGGCTTCATCTCCACCGTCGAGTTCACGCCATTGGCTCGCGCCAGGTCCGTATTAAAATAGCTGCCGCCGAACGCCGGGCAGTTCGGGTTGGTGGTGACGTTTGCGAAGCTCACGATATCCTGAAACCGGTTGAAAAATGCCGTCGCCGAAAAATGAATGCGGTCCGACGCGAACGCCTGATCGATTCCAAAGTTTACCGTGCGGCTGCGTTCCGGATCCAGCAGCGGACTGCAGTCCGGCGGCAACAGATCCGGCTCCTTGATTCCCAGTCCATAAGAAGCGCGCAGCCGCGTCGCTCCCCAGAATCCCGCGCCATAGCGCAGCGCATACGCAGCACCCACTCGAGGCACCGAGCGCACGCCATAGAATCCGTTGCCGTCCACGCGCCCGCCCGCAATCACCGTCAACCGTTGCCCAAACCGGTAGTGTGCTTCGACGTAGCCCGCTTGATTGTGCCGCGCCGTCGCGCCGCCATTTTCCACTTCAAACGAATAGCCCACGGAGACGCCGCCATTGTGAAAAAGATACGTAGATTGCTCGTTCAGCCCGGCGCGATTGAATGTTGAGTCAAACGCGCCAAACGGCGGCACCACGTCAATTGAGTTTTCGCGCGCTTCGAATCCACTCAGACGATGCTCCCAGTTCGGACCCGTCTGAAAATCCCACGTGAGTCCCGCCGCAAAATCGTGCAAGCCCGTACTCTGTCCGGCGACGAAAATCGGTGGGTCGAGCGCCGTCTGCCCCGGTTGCCCCGCGTCGCTCGAACTATTTCGCACAGTCAGCCGCAGCGTGTCGGTGTCCGAAAACTTCCAGCCGAAATTGCCCCACAAGGTCGTGTCGCGGAAAAAATTGTCCGGTCCCTGGCCGTCGCTGCTGAAATATGCCGCGCCCGAGGAATAGTCGAACCTGCCGGCAAGGCCGCTCAACTGGCCAGAGCCGTGCCCTGTGCCGAATGTTCCGCCATCGCCCTCCAGCTCCAGCACTGGATGGCTCGTCGAGCCGCGATGCGTAAAAACCTGCATTACGCCCGTCATCGCGTCCGATCCGTAGAGCACGCTCGCCGCGCCATGCACCACTTCGATCTTGTCGATTCCGTCCAGCGCGAAATTTGAGAAATCCACCGATCCGCCTGGCTGATTCACCGGCACGCCATCAATCAATACCTTTGTGTAATTCGAATTTCCGCCGTCCAGAAAATACGTAGTTGTCCCGCCCATCGGCCCCAACTGCGAAAAACTGACGCCCGGGATCCCCTGCGTCAGCGGCGTCAACCAAACATACCCACGCTCGTCAATCTGTTCCCGCGTCAAGATGTTCACGAGCGCAGCTGTGTTTTCCAGGGTTGCCGGCTCAGCCGAAGCGCTCACCACCACGTCGCCCGACATCGGCTGCAGCGCCAGCCGCACGTTCCACGTCTCCGTCTGGCCCGCCGTCACCGTCACTTGCTGTTCCGCGCTCTCGAACGACTCGTGCTCCACATTCGCGCGGTATTCACCCGGCGGCAATTCCAACGAAAATCGCCCCTCGCTGTCTGTTACTGCTTCGAGCGCGACTCTCGCCCCAGGGACCGCCACAGCCGTGTTGGCGGCGTTCGCCGTCACATGCGCTCCGGGAATTCCTGCGCCGCTGGGGTCCGTCACGGCTCCCGCCAGCGTGCCATTTGTTCTCGTGATTGTTTGTGCGAAAAGCGCGGCAGGTTGCGACCAGTTTGCAGCAAAAAAACTTCCAACCAAAACAACCACCAATGCGTGCAGTCTCATTTTTCCTCCTCTCCCTCTCGCGCGGGAGTTGAAGGTTGTCCAAATAACGCACGCGCCTCCTCAGGCGTCTGCGTATCCGGATTGAGACTCCGCCGGTCTCCTGGCTTGGCGGCTTGCCCCGATTTCAGCGCACAGCAGAAAGCTGAAATCCCGGCATCAGCGCGGCCTTCCCATCTTCCACTCGGAGTCGCCGGCCTTCCGCGATTCTTCGCTTCAGACAGTGGTGCGCGCTGAAAAATTCCGCCTTACAGTCGCGCGGCGGCGACGGTTTTTCACCGTCTTCCCGTGCGCGGAGTCTCTGGTGATTGTGGACGGCGCCGTAATATTTCCACGCGCGCCGCTTACAGCTAAAAAACTAGTGGCTCCCGCGCAAAATCACGCGGGGACGCCCGCTCGAGCGCATCTCCACTTCCAGAGGCGCCTCGAACACTTCTTCCAGCACATCCTGCTGATACACTTCCGCGGGTTCTCCAATGCGCAAGCACTTGCCCTTGTGCAATAACGCGATGCGGTCGGAAAATTCCGCGGCCAAATTCAATTCGTGCGTTACCACCACCACGGTATAACGATTTTCATCGGCCAGCCGGCGCAGCCGCCGCAGCAATTCCACTTTGCCGCCGATATCCAAATGTTGCGTAGGCTCATCCAGCAGCAACAGGGAAGGCTGCTGCGCCAGCGCTCGCGCCAGAATCACGCGCTGCTTCTCGCCGCCGGAAAGCTGCTCCATCCAGCGATCGCGCAAAGTGTCCGCGCCCACCTGCGCCAGCGCGTTTCCCGCCATCAGGCAGTCTTCATCCGATTCAAACCGCAATCTTTTGCCGTACGGATAGCGCCCCTGTAGCACGTATTCCCACACGCGCAACGGAAAAAGCAGCTCGCTCTCCTGCGACACCAGCGCGATCTGCTGCGCGCGCGTGCGCAATTCCAGTTCACTCACTTCCGTGCCATCCACTTCCACGCGCCCGGACAACGGTTTGATCAGTCCCGCCAGCAATTTCAGCAGCGTGGATTTTCCGCTGGCGTTCGGCCCCAGGATCGCGACCAACTCGCGCTGCTGCGCTTCAAAACTCACCGGCCCCAGCGTGAATTTCGGCGCCGAGCGGTCCGTCGCGGAATAAGCGTAACTGGCCTGCTCCACTTTCAGGCGCACGCTCTTCGGAGGCTCGAACGGCACCGGCTGTCGCGCCACCGTAGTCCCGTTTTCCGCGCCGGTGTTCACCGTATTCTCCTGCGCATCAGATAAATGAATACTGGCGCGCCGGCCAGCGCCGTCATCGCGCCCACCGGCAATTCCGTTGGCGCAACGATCGTGCGCCCCAGCGTATCCGCCAGCACGATCACAATCGCGCCGCCAATCGCCGACGTCGGAATCAGCAGTCGGTAATCCGTGCCGAAAAGCATGCGCATCACATGCGGCACCAGCAGCCCCACATATCCAATCGCCCCGCTCACCGAAACCGCCAAGCCCGTCAGCACCGAAGCTGCCACGTACACGACCAGCTTTACGCGCGTCACGTTCACGCCCAGGTGCCCCGCTTCCTGTTCGCCGGTAAGAATCAGATTCAGATCGGAAGAAGTGGTGTACATCGCCCCCGCCGCCACCGCAAAAACAAAATCCAGAAAACCAAACCACCCCAGCACATTCTGCGTCGGCGGCGGCGCCGTCAGATCGCCCATCAGCCAGAACGTCATGCTGCGCAGTCCCGGGCCATTAACCAGTGTCAGCAGAAAAATAATGATCGCTGAAAGAAACGAAGCCGACACAATCCCCGCCAGCAGCAGTGTCGTGCTGTCCAGCTGCCCGTCTCGCCTTCCTAGAAAATAAACCGCCGCGATAGTCGCTGTCGCCCCGATGAACGCCGCCAGTTGAATCGCCCCCAGGTGTGCGGCGCAATAATCAAGCTCAGCATCGCGCCCAGCGCCGCGCCGCTTGAAACTCCCAGCACGTAAGGATCGGCAAGCGGATTGCGCAGCAGCGCCTGAAATCCAGCCCCGGAAGTGGAAAGCGACGCACCCACTAGAATTCCCAAAGCAATGCGCGGCAAACGCAATCCAAAAATCACCTGGTTGAATTCCGAAGTGTCCCCGCGTCCAATCGCGCCGTTAAATAAGGTAATCACGATATCCCGCATGCTGATGGGATAAGCCCCCACGCGCAGCGAAATCACCACGGCCGCGAAAAGAATCCCCGCCAACAGTCCGCAGATCGCAAGAATCCGTTTCGGCGTCAGCGGGCGCACGTAGCGCACCCCCTGGGCGATTCCGCCAGCGCCACCGCGTAAAATCGCGCACGATTGTCCATATTCACTTTTCTATTTTCCACTTTCGACGGGAAAACCTCCGGATGCAATTGGTGCGCGAGAGATTCGATCGCGTCCACCAGTCCAGGTGCAGGCCGCGTGAATTCGTCGCTGCCCATCACTACGTGCCCCAGTTTCACCGCGCGCAGCTCGCTCCACATCGGCCGCTGGCGCAGATTGTCTACATGCTCGTGCGTCTCCGCTTCCAGATGGTCCGGCGTCAGCACGATGTAATCTGGCTGCAAGCGCACCACTTCCTCCATGCTCACCTGCGGCCAATTTTGACTGATCACGACTATCGATTCCGCTCCAGCCCAGCGCAACGCATCCGCAATGAAAGTATTTTGTCCGATCGAGATCAGCGGATCTTCCCACACCACAAAAAGCACGTGCGCCAAGGGCCGTTCTTGCAACGCCGCGTGCAGCGCATCCAGACGCTGCTGCAATTCCGCCACCAGCTTCGCGCCCTGCTCGCTCGCGCCCATCAAATCCGCCATCATCGCAATCGAATTCAGGATTCCCGTCACCGTGTGCGGATCGCTGGTGTAGACCGGCACGCCGATCTTCAGCAGCGCGTCCGCGGTCTGAGCTCGGTTGATGGACGTGGTCGCCAGCACGAGGTCAGGATGCAGCGCCACGATCGCTTCCAGACTCGGCTCCTGCGTAGAGCCGACGTGCGGTTTATCCTTCGCCGCGGGCGGAATGTCGCAGAACGTCGTGTCACCCACGAGTTTCGCGTCCAGCCCCAGCGCGTAAATTGTTTCCGTCAGGTTCGGCGCCAGACTCACCACCCGCTGCACATTCAGCGGAATCGCCATGTGCCGCCCGGTTTCATCCGTCACCTGCTTCACCGCGCGTTTATTTGCCGCCGTTTGCGCCGCCGGATCTGCGGGCGTCGTCGCACTTTGTTGCGGGCGCACGACGGCGGCACCGGCATTGCGCACACCGTACCCGAGTGCACCACAAGCTATCGTCAACGCGATCGCAAAAAACCGTTGTCTCGTTCCCCGTGCCGTCAAAATATTCCCCACGCAATAAAAAAGCCTCGCGAATAGAGCGAGGCATCTCGCCACACTCTCTCGCGCGGAGAGTGTCAGCTTCGACTAGTTCGGGTAGGTTCCCTGACTTTCGACCGATTCGCCAAGCACGCCGCAAAAATCAAGCGCGCATCCCAGCGACAGCCGATTACAGTGGCGGGACCGTGGCCGATTTTCACGGCCTTTCCTAAAAATTGAAATCCATCGAGCCCGACTTCAATTTTTACCTGCGAGCGCTTGTCGCGCCCGCAAGGCTACCCCGAGCCAGCTAAGTTGTCCTCGGCGAGTGTATGCGCCCGCGCTTTTGCTGTCAATGAAATGGGAAATGTCGTATCGGCTGACCCTCGCGAAACGGCATAATCCTACAGCGCCACTTCATCTGTCTTACTCCGCTTCGGCCGGCACGTTCCTCGGTTCAAATCGCGAGAGTTCCTCAACACTGGACGCCACCTCAACGTCCTTTCGCGCGCGCCCCGGCAATCGCAATAAGACTGGAGACTGCGAATCCTGCCGGAGAGATTCAAATGGCAGGTAGTAAGTACCCTTGGACGAGTCCAGCGCAATCGGAATCCCAGGCACGTTGGTGATTTTGATCCATTCGGAAACATCACGGCGAGTCAGCGGCAAGAAACCTTCGATATACCACCATTTCGATTGATCCGAACCGGGAGGCGCTAGATAGAAGTCCGAGCGCCCAACAATTTCGCTCCGGAAGTACGTTTCAAGCGACAGCGGAAGTTTTACGCCCCACTTCGCTTCAATCTCAGAAAGCGCAGGCTGCCGTAAGCGCTTTTGCGATCCCTTCGCGCGCGCTCCACCGACAAACGAGAAGCGAATCATGGCGCCCAGAAAGAACAGGAGGCCCAGGCAGACAACAGCCGCGAAAAAGGAGCCCACAATTCACCCCGTCCGCTCTAGATATGGACTTGCTCGATGTCGGAGTTCCAAAACTGCGGCTAGCGGTTCTTCCACTTCGGCGCGCGTTTCTCCACCAGCGCGCGCAAACCTTCCTGCGAATCTTCCAAATCGGCCAGCTCATTCAAGAAAACTTTCATCGAATTGCGCACGCCGTCGCGCAGTGGCAATCCCAAACTGCCCAGAATCGCTTTCTTCGCCATGGTCAGGACCGGACCAGACTGGGCCGTCACGCGCCCGATAATCTCGTCCACCTTGTCCACCAATTTGTCTTCCGGGACCAGAAAATTCACCAGCCCCACTTCGCGCGCGCGTTCCGCGGTCATCGCTTCGCCCGTGAGCACCAGCTCCATCGCCATCTTCGGCCCCAGAATATACGGCAGCACGGCTGCGGCGAGCGGCGGAAATGCTCCCAATTTGATTTCCGGCTGCGCAAACCGCGCATTGGGCGTCGCGATCACCAGGTCGCCCAGTGCCGCCAATTCCGCGCCACCACCGAACGCGGGGCCGTTCACCACCACGACCACGGGTTTCGATGTATCCATCATTGCCGCAAACGCGCTGTGAAAAGCGTCCAGCAGCTGGAACACGCGCCGCTGCGTATATTCGCCCAGCTCAATTCCGCCGGAAAAAGCCTTGCCCGCCGAGTCCAGCAACACCAGTTTCACTTGCCGCTTTTCGCTGACGGAATTAATCCCCGCCGCGATTTCCATCAGCATCCGCTCGTTCAGCAGATTCTGGTCGGGGCGATCCAGCCGCATATGGGCCACTTCGCCCTCCACGCGGAATTTCACAAACTGAAATTCTTCGATCCGCGGCGCGTGCGTCGCCAGCGTGCCGAGCATTTCCGGCGTACGCACATCCACGCCCCGTCCCCCGCGCGCTTCCCTGGTCATCGGCATCGATTTGGTCCTCGGTTTCTTACAACCTACCTGTGTTCGTGGGCGATCCGAAAGTGTTCCTACTGCTCCGGTAGCACCAAGCCGGCGGCCTTCATCCACACCCGCGCGCGCTCCGCCAGTACGTGGCCATAGCCGCCTTCCAGCACAAATCTCACGAAGCTCGCATAGAACAGGAAACCCATTTTCGCTTCTCTCACTTACCTGCAGGTGGACTGCTGCCAAAATCTAGAATCGCGAAGCCGGCTCGTTACGACACAATCCTGCGGCACATCATCAGCCTTATCAGCCTAGACTATCTCGCTACCCGCCGCCACGCCGGACACGTTTGCCTGCGTACAATCCGCCACGTCCCTATCGCACAGTTGCAACCTGTACAGAAGTACAGGTGTTCTGTGTTACGTTTTTCTCGTGCATCTGATCCTTGCGTCGTCATCGCCGCGCCGCGCGGAAGTCCTGCGCAACGCCGGGTTCGTGTTTGAAGTTCGCCCCGCGGATGTTGACGAAACTCTCTTGCCGCACGAATCCGCCGAGGATTACGTCCGCCGCGTCGCGCAAGCCAAAGCGCACGCCGTCGCCGAACCAGCGCGCGCCGCAGGTGAACGCGCCATCGTGATCGCCGCGGACACGACCGTCGTAGCCGAGGGCCAAATTCTCGCCAAGCCCGAAGATGCCGTGGACGCTCGCCGCATGCTCGACCTGTTCAACGGCAAAACTCACGAAGTGCTCACCGCACTCTGCGTGATAAATATTTCCGCCGCCAAAGAAGCTCTGCACGTGGAAAAAACGCGCGTCGAATTCCTGAAAATGTCGGACCAGGAAATCGCAGACTACATTCAGACAGGCGAACCATTCGATAAAGCTGGAGCCTACGGCATTCAAGGCATCGCCGGAAGATTTGCCACACGCATCGAAGGCTGCTATTTCAACGTGCTCGGCTTGCCGCTCTCGCGCCTCTGGACCACCCTGCAAGCGCTCGGGTGGAAAGAGTCCGACAAAACTTAGCCGCGGGGCGCGCCACAAAAAAGAAAACGGCGGTCCCGCAAAGCAGGACCGCCGTCACATAGCCTCAAGATCCAAATTTCGCGCGGTAAAAACTAAGCCGCTACTTCTTCTCTTCCGTCGCTGCAGGCGTCGGCGGCACAGTGGGCGCCGCGGCCGGAGGATTTGCCGGTGGGTTCGCGCTCGGCGAACTCGGATGCGGCGCGTTCATGCCATCCTTAAAGTTGCGGATGCCCTCGCCAAGTCCGCGCATCACTTCGGGAATTTTCTTCCCGCCAAACAGCAGCACGATCACCGCGAGAATAATTATCAAATGAAACGGGCTTAATGCTTCCATAACTCACCTGCCTTCCAGACTTCTCTGGATACCAAATCGCAGCTCACGACCCCGCGGCTGTTTCCGATTCGCCCTTCGGACCCCAAACTTTCAAAGTATAACACGCTCGTCCCCCGCCCGCCGTGTAACCTGCTCGCGGTCCAGATGCTCCAGCAGCGGAATCGCGTATTTCCGTGTGATGCCCGTAAGTTCCTTAAATACAGTGATTGGCAGCCGCGCGCCGCGCTCCTTGCGATATTTCGCGAGCATTTCGCGCAGGCGTTGCAGCGTGCTGCGATGAAACACCAGGTCGCTGGAAATCTTCACCAGCACTTTTTCGCGCAGCAGAATCTGCAGAATTTTCTGCGCGCGCGCCGCGTCCACCGGCAACTTCGCCAGCACGCTGGCAAATCCCGGCACGGTCAGGCCCGCGCTCTCGAACTCGCGCTCGATCAATTCTTTCGCGCGCGTCTCCTCCGTCGAAAGAGTGATCTCGCGCCCGGCCTGGCTCACCAGATCTCCAGCTGTCACCACTGCTCGCGCCGCCACCAAATCACCCAGCGCCGCTTCGAAAATTTCCAACCGCAGACGCCCCGCGCGCGCGCGCAATTCTTGTTTCGGAATTCCCGGCAGCAGTGGATTCGCGCGATGGAAAGCCTCAACCGCTTTGCGAATCGCCACGGCGCAATCGGCAACAGCCCGCGCTGGCGCCAGCACAATCGGTGCGCTTCCCAGTATCCTCACGCGTTTCGCGGCCGCGAGTTTTTCGGCTGCTGCGCGTGTTTCCGATTCGATCCATCCAGTGCGAGCGACAATCTCCGCCAGCGTCAGCCCGCGCGGCGCCGCGTCCACCAGCGCGCCGAGAATTTCCTCGCGTTTTCCGTGCTCCAGCACCCCCAGAAACGGCGCCACCGCGGCATCTTTGCGTTTGTGCCGCGGCGCGCGCACGTCCAACACGGTGCCGCCACCAATCGTCACTACCGGCGAAAACCGTCGCAGGATGAAGCGATCTCCCGGAAGCAGCAGCAAAGGCTTATCGAGCCGCAATTGCGCGAACACCGAGCCGCCCGCCACAACTTCACCGCCGCCGTCATTCAGCAAAATCACTTCCGCAATCGCTTCCGCCGTACCCTGATGAAAATGCACGCGCGTCCGATTTTTCAGCGGCGGCGTGGAGCCCAGCAACGTGACGCGCGCATCCACGCGCTGCGTCGCTTCGAAAAGCCCCGCCGGCGCCAGCACCATCCCGCGCGTGATTTCCTCATGCTCGATCCCCGCCAGGTTCACAGCCGTGCGCTGCCCCGCCACCGCACGCTCGATCTGTTTTCCGCCAGAGTGCAACCCGCGAACACGCAGTCGTTTCTGCGCAGGGTAAAGCTCCACTTCGTCTTCCACTTTCACCGCGCCGGAAATCAGCGTCCCAGTGACCACCGTCCCAAATCCCTTCATCGCGAACGAGCGGTCGATCGGCAAACGAAAATTCTGCGTCGCATCTTTCGCCGCCACCGCTTGCGCCGCGCGCCGCAGCACATCCTTCAACTCATCAAGCCCCGCACCACTGCGCGCGCTCACCGCCACGATCGGCGCACTCTCCAGGAACGATCCGCGCACAAACTCTTCGATCTCCAGGCGCACCAGTCCCAGCGAATCAGAATCGGCGAGATCGGATTTCATAATGGCGATAATTCCCCGCGGAATTCCCAGCAACCGGCAAATCTCAAAATGCTCGCGCGTCTGCGGCTTGATCCCCTCGTCCGCCGCGATCACCAGCAGCACCAGGTCGATCCCGCCCGCCCCCGCCAGCATGTTGCGCACGAATCGCTCGTGCCCCGGCACATCCACTAGCCCCAGCCGCACGCCCTCTAAATCAAGAAACGCAAAACCCAAATCCAGCGTGATCCCCCGCCGCTTCTCTTCCTCCAGCCGGTCCGGATTCGTTCCGGTCAAAGCTTCCACAAGCGAAGATTTGCCGTGATCAATGTGCCCGGCAGTCCCAACGATGACGTGTTTGATAGCTTCCATGGCGTGCGTACAGACGCAGTCATGCTAGCGGAGGAAACGACGCGCGGTCAAATCAACTGCCAGCTCGGTTCGACGCCCCGAATCGAAATATCCGGCGCGGCTATTCGCATCGTCGGAGATACCCAGCCAGTTTTTCGGTTGTATCCAATCTTCCGTGAGTAGACTACCGTGCAGCGGCTCTCTCGCCGCGGCCCTCTATCAAAAACATAGCGAAGTCCGTCGCGAGCGGCGCAGCGCCAAGCTGCCGCATCATGAGCGCGACCTGCCCCCGATGGTGAGTGGAATGGTTCGCCAAATGTTGCATCAGGTGCGCCAGACTGATTTGTGTCGTGCGCACAGGAAGCGTCCTTGCCAAGGATTCGTTCGTCACGCGATTCACAAACTCCACTTGTTCGCTCTCGATTTCCGCCCACTTCAACTGCACCGCAGTGAGGTCAGGAAACGCATTGGCATTAAATAGCGCGTCGCGTTGCGTCCACACCAATTCTGTGACGAACGCTGAGCTGGGGGACGGTTCCTTCCAACACGTGAGCCAACCCCACTCGCTGCCGACGATGTGCGCGAGCGTATCTCGCACCGAACCAAAGCTGCCGCCCAGGTCACGCGTAAATTCCTCAGCGCTAAGAGTCGAGGCCGCTTGCAGAACCCTGTTGTTCGCCCAGCGGTCGTATTCGTAGAGCAACTGAATTTCATCTTTAGTCATGGCGGCGGTCGGCGTTCTCCTTTAAGTGATCTTATCGCGCCCCAAGAATTCGGCAAGGCCGCACACACGGTCGCTTCGCACAACTTGGCAGTTGTTTCCGAGCCTCCCGCTCTCGCGTTCAAGCAATCACGGCGCACACGGCCTCGCAAGTGTCCGTTTTCGCGACGCCCCGTTTCGGAATCGCCCATCACGCCTTCCGAAAGGCTCCCATGACCTGCTGTAAGTCATTTACCAACATAGGGATACCAGTCGCCGCTCGAGGGACAGACACGTGCATACCTAGCTACATCGCAACCGGAGGACACCTTTATGGCCACGCTCTGGCAAGACGTCCGTTACGCCTTCAGGATGCTCGGAAAGTCGCCGATGCTGACGATCATCGTGATCCTCACGCTCGGCCTGGGCATCGGCGCCAACACCGCGATCTTCGGCCTGGTGAACGGCCTGCTGCTGCGGCCCCTGCCGGTAAAATCGCCCGAGCAGATCATGGTGCTAGCCGCACAGGTGCAGGGCGACACACTGGGAATCTTCACGTTTTCCTATTCCGAACTCGTCGATCTTCGCAAGCAGGCAGATGCGTTTTCCGATGTGTTTGCCTCGCAAGTCAATCTCGGCGGCCTCAGCTACAGCGGCAAAGCAAATCAATTCGTCTATGGCTATGTGACCGGAAATTATTTTTCTGGTCTCGGCCTGCAGCCGGCGCTGGGTCGGCTGTTCCTGCCGGCGGAGGGAGAAGCAGGTGGCAGAGATCCCTACGTCGTGCTGGGCTATGACTTCTGGCAAAAAAAGTTTGGCGGCGATCCAGGTGTCGTGGGCAAGCAAGCGCTGCTTGACGGAAAAGAGGCCACGATTATTGGAGTGACGCCGAAGGGATTTCAAGGCACGCAATTCGCCCTGAATTTGGACGGCTACGTCCCGCTGAACATGGTCCCCGCGCAGGATGCGGCCACGCTCTGGAGCGACCGCACCGACCGCACGTTGATCGTGCTGGGGCGGCTGAAACCGGGCGTGACCCTGCAGCAAGCGCAAAGCTCCATGAACGTGGTGATGACGCGGCTAGCGGAGCAATATCCTGCAACAGATAAGGGAATATCGCTTCACATCGTTCCGGAAAGGTTGGCGCGGCCGCAGCCGTTTCCAAACAATATCGTTCCGTTCATTGCCGGCGTATTTCTGGCGCTGGCGGGCTTGGTCCTGCTGCTGGCCTGCATGAACGTTGCGAATATTCTGCTGGTGCGCGCCACCATGCGCCAACGCGAAATGGCCATCCGCGCCGCCATGGGCGCGAATCGCTGGCGGTTGATCCGCCAGATGCTCACCGAGAGTGTCCTGCTGGCGCTTTTCGGCGGCGTTGGCGGGCTGACGCTCGGCGTGTGGGCCAGCAGCGCGGTCGTCTCGATCCTTCCGGCTGGCAGAATCCCCATCCGCGTGGATTTTGGTTTTGATTGGCGGGTTTTTGCGTACGCGATGGCAGCCGCGCTCTGCACCGGCGCCGTCGTCGGCTTGTGGCCGGCAGTGCGCGCGGGCCGCACGGACGTGAACAGCGTGCTGCAGAGCGGCGGCAGAAGCGACACAACAGGAGCAGGTCGCCACCGACTGCGCAGCGTGCTGGTGGTGGCGCAAGTAGCCGGGTCGCTCGTGCTTTTGATCGTTGCTGGACTTTTCGTCCGCAGCCTCATCCGCGCGCAGCACGCCTACATGGGATTCGACGCCGATCACGTGCTGAATCTGACTCTCGACCCACGCGAAGTCGGCTACGATGATGCCCGCACCAAGACCTTTTACCACGACCTCGAAGCCAGGGTCCGCACTTTGCCCGGTGTGCAATCGGCGAGCCTCGCATTCAGTGTGCCTATGGGTGCCGTGCAAGACGGCAGCTCGATTTATGTCGAAGGACAACCGTCCACTCCCGGCCAGCCTCCTCCCATCGTGATTTATAACCACGTAGACGAACCTTATTTCGATACCATGCGAGTTCCGCTGCTGCGCGGGCGAGTATTCCGCGAAAACGACAATGACAAAGCCCCGCTCGTCGCCGTCATAAATCAGACGATGGCGCAGCAATTCTGGCCCGACCAGGACCCCATCGGGAAGCGCTTCAGTCTGAAGAGTGCCACGGGACCCTTTGTCGAAGTCGTCGGTTTGGCGGCCGATGGGAAATACATTTTCATCGGTTGGGACAAGAAACCGTATTTCTTCGTCCCGCTGGCGCAGAATTTCACCCCGTACCGCACGTTGCAGGTGCGTTCGTCGGTGCCGCCCGAGAGCATGATCGCGCAAATGCAGAACGAAGTTCGCGCGCTCGATCCCAACATGCCGGTCTCAGACGTGCAAACGATGCGCCAATCGCTCGCAGGCGGAAATGGATTTTTCATTTTCCAGGTCGGTGCGATCCTCGCTGCAAGCATGGGCCTTCTCGGTCTGACGCTCGCCGTGGTCGGCGTGTACGGAGTCGTCTCGTTCGCCGCCAGCCAGCGCACACGTGAAATCGGCATCCGTATGGCCTTGGGCGCCGGTCGCCCCGATATCCTGCGTCTGGTGCTGCAGCAGGGATTAGCGCTCGTGATCGTAGGCGTGCTATCCGGCATGGTGCTCGCATGGGCGCTTACGCGCTCCATGGCCACCATATTGGTGGGCGTTAGCCCCACCGATGCGCTCACCTACGGAACGGCCACGCTGCTGCTAGCGGCGGTCGGCTTCTGGGCCTGCTACGCCCCCGCCCGCCGCGCCATGCAACTCGACCCCATGGTCGCGCTGCGCTACGAGTAAGCACGCGCTGCATTGGAAGCCGTACCTCGAATCTGCGCATCGGGCCGCGCCCGCAACAAACAACTTGAGCGCATTCGCAATTTCACGCTATGGTCTTACGCTGCCATTTATCTACTCACTGCCAAGGACACTCTCGTGCGCCAACTGATTGCCGTCGTGCTTCCGCTACTGCTGCTCATCCCCTCTGAGGCCTCCGCGCAATCGGAATTGCCGAAAACTCCCGTGCGCGCCGTGATAGACAAGTACTTTGGCACCAACGTTGTCGATCCATATCGCTGGCTGGAGAACACTTCAGATCCCGAAGTCATCGCCTGGATGAAAGCGCAGAACGATTACACCCGCGCCGTGCTCGCCCGCATTCCCGGCCGCGACGAATTACTCGCCCGCATCAAATCGCTCGACAACGCAGGCAACGTCGTTTCCGCACTGCAAGTCTGGGGCGGCCATTATTTTTATTACAAGACCGAGCCCGGCTCCGACAATCGCAAACTCTTCATGCGCGACACTCTCAGTTCGCCCGAACGCCTGCTGGTCGATCCCGAAAAAATGACCACCGCCGACGGCAAGCACTACTCCATAGATTATTTCCAGCCTTCCCTCGACGGCGTGTACGTTGCATACGGAATTTCCATCGGCGGCTCGGAAGAAAGCGTCCTGCACGTCCTGCAGAGCGCCACGGGCAAAGTCCTGCCCGATAGCATTGATCGCGCCCAGTTTGCTTCTCCCAGCTGGCTGCCCGACGGTAAATCTTTCTTCTACACGCGCGCACAAAAACTCGCTCCCGACGCGCCTCCCACCGCAAAATATCAAAAACTGAAAGTCTACCGTCACACGCTGGGTGGCGATCCGGAGACCGAACCTCTCGTCTTCGGCTTCGGCGCAAATACCAACGTGAACGTGGACGAGAACGATTTCACAGTGTTGGCCTTTTCGCCGGGCGCGCCGGATTTTATAGTCGGCCTGGTCATCCACGGCGTGAAGAACGAGTTCGATATTTATGCCATACCTTTCGACGCCAATCCCGGCGCGAAGACGGCCTGGAAGAAAGTCGTGGATCAATCCGATGACGTCACTGGTCTGGATGTGCGCGGCGGCGAAATCTATCTGCTCTCGCACAAGAACGCTTCCCGCTTCAAGGTTCTACGCACCAGCTTGAAGTCACCAGATCTGGCTCACGCCGCCGTTGCCGTGCCGACCAGTGAAGTGGTCATCACCGGCATTTCCGCTGCCGAAGATGCGCTCTACGTCCGGGATCTCGATGGCGGCATCGGCCGTTTGCGCCGCCTGCCATACAGCGGCGGCAACATTCAGTCCGTAAACCTGCCGTTCGACGGCGCGATCCAAGCTCTCGTCACCAATCCCACGCAAGCAGGCGCCTGGCTCGAACTCGTGTCCTGGACCAAATCACCACTGTGGTATTCGCTGGATGCGAAAACCGACAAGCTCACCGACACCGCGCTTGTGCCGCCATCTCCGGTTGATTACTCCCAAATCGAATCCGAAGAAGTAAAAGCCAAGAGCGCCGACGGCACCATGGTTCCGCTTTCCATCGTTCATCAGCGCGGCCTTGCGCTCGACGGTTCGCATCCCACATGGCTCACGGGCTACGGCGCCTACGGCATCACCTACGATCCATCTTTCAATCCGATCATGCTGGCGTTCCTAGAGCGTGGCGGCGTCTATGCCGTGGCGCACGTGCGCGGCGGCGGCGAGTACGGCGAAGACTGGCACAGGGCGGGACAAAAACTCACCAAGCAGCACACGATTGACGATTTTCTCGCCAGCGGCGAATACCTGATCGAACACAAATACACTTCCGCGGCTCACTTGGCTGGCGAGGGAACCAGCGCAGGAGGCATCACCATCGGCGGCGCAATCACGCAACGACCTGAAATGTTCGGCGCCGCGCTCATTCGCGTCGGCGATTCGGATTCCCTGCGCTCCGAAACCATGGCGAGCGGCCCCGCAAATATTCCGGAATTTGGCACGGTGACGGAAGCGGATGGATTCAAAGCGCTCTTCGCGATGGACGCGTATCAGCACGTCAAAGCCAACACGCCCTATCCCGCGGTTCTGTTAACCACCGGCGTGAACGACCCGCGCGTCGCGCCCTGGCAAGCCGCAAAAATGACCGCGCGCCTTCAAGCCTCAACCAGCAGCGGCAAGCCCATCCTGCTGCGCGTGGACTACGACGCTGGCCACGGCATCGGCTCCACAAAATCCCAGCGCGACACCGAATACGCCGACGACATAGCGTTCCTGTTCTGGCAATTGGGTGTCAAAGGCTACGCGCCGAGCTCCACAGGAGCGAAATAGCCAGCGGCAAATCGACGGACGGGAGTGATTAGGGATCTACGCACGGGCAGTGGATCTCGCGCACCATTTTTCCCTGCGCCCAGTAAAATCGCAGCGTTTCAATTCCATATTCATTGAAGACTGACTGCCTCGCATCGAGCTCACCGTGGAGATAGTAACTGTCCAGCCGAAGTTTTCCGTTGGGATAATACTCAACGCAAGGTCCTTCACGGATCCACGCAGCTGTCGCGTCCTGATAGGCATAACAAACGGCCGCAAGGCGTCTAGGAATTGGGATTGTCAGGCTGTAGACATACCATTGCGTCTGTCGCGTCACGCGCCGCCCGTTGTATACGGCGTGCAAGCCGCGGAGCACGAGAAATAACAATGCGCAGATCATAAGCGTCGCTATAACCGCGAAGCTCAAAAGCAATATTCGCTCGCGTTTCATCGGCGACGGCCACTCCGGATCGAACGCTTAGAACGGGCTCGCCGCCGTCGGTCCCGCGTCCCGCAATGGCGGCGCGGTCGTTGACCCCTGGAATTTCGGCTTGCCCAATTTCACAATCCAGATCCCGCTGTTGATGTCGTTGAAAAAAATCAATCCATTCGCAGGCTGCGCGCCCCATGTGAAGGGTAGATTCGCGCGATATCCATTCGGGTCGCCCGGGAAAAAGCTCGCGATCTCGCGGCCCTGCTCGTAAAGATTGCCGCGAAGTTCGCCGGAAATATCCACCGCGCGCCCTCCGCCCGCGTAATCGCCCAGGTACAGAATATCGTTCTCCGGCCACACGTTGTGCATCCCGCCTTCGGGCACTTCGTAGTTAGCCACCTCGCGCGGATGCTCGATATCGCTCACATCCATCACGTGCAGAATCCCACGCACCGGAATGCGTTCCTTGCTGCTGATCTCGAAATATCCTGGAAACACTTCGTCGCCCACAAAAACATAATTCTTGTAGCGGAACGCCGTGTGCGACCCCGCCAGCCAGCCGTCTCCATACAATTCGTAGTGATTGAATTTGTACTGCGCGACCAGCTTCGGATTTTCCGGGCTTCCGCCCTTGATGCCGCTCCCAACGTCCAGAATCACCAAACCATCGCGCCAGTAAGCCAAGTAGGCGAGCCCGTCCTTCACGTACAAATCATGCAGGTAGCGCCCAGTGCTGATCATTCCCTCGCCCAACGGCGAAGCGATCATTTGCTCCTGCGATTTCTCCGTCTGCCAGCGCGCCACTTCTTTCGGATGCGCCGCGTCCGCAAAATCAATCACGCGCAGTGATCCGGTCGCGTCGTCCGTGATGTACGCATAGTGGCTGTTGATGAACGCGCTATGCACTCCGCCCGTCACCGTCTCGGTGTATTCCGAAATTACTTTCAGGTGCGCCGGATCCGAAGCATCAAACAGCACGATTCCATTCTTGCGGTTCGAAGCGCCCTCGCGCGTGAACACGCCCACCTTCTCGTCCGGCGTGGTGCTCACATCGTTGTAAAGCCGCGCATCCGCCTTCAAACTGTCCAGCGCCTTGGGATGCGCCGGATCCGAAACGTCGTAGGCGTAAAGCCGGTCTCCCATCGTCGCCACGTACAAATGGTTGCCCACAACCCACTCTTCGGAAGTTTGGACTACCTTGCCCTCGGCATCTTTCGTCGGTATGTGCGCCACTACCTCCAGCCCGCGCCGCACGTTGCGCGGCGCAACCACGATCGAAGCCCTAGCGTTGTGCCCGCCGATCGCAGCCGTCACCTCATACACACCCGGCAAATTCGCGACGAAAGCGCCATCAGCATAAATCGTCCCCTGCGGCCCGCTCACGCTCCAACTCGTCACCAGATCCTTCGCCGGCACCGCGCCTTTCGCGCCCAGCGCTCTCGCCGTGAAGTGCACCACATCGCCAGTTCTCGCCGTCGTCACCGCAGGCTCCAGCGCAATTCTTTGCAAGGTATCGGCCACCACTTGCACAGAAACTTCGCCGCTTACCGAACCGGCCGTCGCCATCAGCGTCGCGGTGCCCGGCGCCAGCGCTTTTACCAACCCGGAATCATCCACCCTCGCGATCTCCAGCTCCTTCGAACTCCAGTGAATCGCCACATCCGTCCGCGGGTCGCCATTCGCCGAGCGCGCGCTCGCCGTCAAGACG
This sequence comes from uncultured Acidobacteriota bacterium, assembly GCA_963786205.1. Lineage (GTDB taxonomy): Bacteria > Acidobacteriota > Terriglobia > Acidiferrales > UBA7541 > Palsa-295. Next base: position 799,577 of record CAWAYG010000002.1, on the reverse strand, counting down.
GTGGAACCGCCCACCACCAGCGCCTGCGTCAGCGGCGTCACCTCCACCGCTGCCGGCGGAGGTGTTCCTACCGTCACGGTCGCAAATCCCGGCTTGCCCGCCACCACTGCTCCCACTGTCACTTGTCCCGCAGCACGAAACACAACGGTGCCATCGTCATCCGCGCCGGCGATGTCCGGCGGCAGCGCGATCCAGAGCGTCGGCTTCACATCTATCGTCTTCCCGGCGTCGTCCTTGGCCACTGCGGTGAACTTGATCTTGTCTCCTACGTGCGCCTGAATGTTGGTCGGCGTGATTTCCACCGTCTTCGGCTTCGGCGGCGTGGCTGGCGCGCCAACTTCCTGCCCGCAAATTACCGGCGCACACACCAGTGTCGCCGCAAACATCCAACCCGCTAAGCACCTCGACGCAGTTCGCATTCAGAACTCCCCTCTACCGTCAGAAAATGTCGGAAATTGCCGTGTGAGAAGTTGTACCGAAGGCGAAGCTTTGTCAATAGTGGGAGGTGAAAATGACGCGCAGGAAATCTCGTTCGGCCACACAGGAAATAGGGGGCAGCGCATGTTGCACGCTGCCCCCAGTCCATTCATACCGTAAGTTTACTTACTGCCGATCACGCGAATCGGGCTGGTCGAACCGCCCGACCCACCTGAAGGCACGCAGGCTGGGCCTGCATCTGTCGTGAATGTGTCGTTATTCGAGAACCACCCGTGGATTCCGATAGATTTCGAGTCGAAGAACCACGAGAAGAACGTCAACTCCTGCAAGTGATAGGTGAAACCGTTGCGCCCGCCAATCGGCGAGAAATTGATTCCGGTCAACGGATCACCGACCTCCAGGTTGTTCTGGCAGAACCCCGGCGGCACTTGCCCTACTCCGCCCCAAGCAGGCGTGGGATTGTTGCCAAAGGGATCGTTGATGAATTCTCCCGCCTCATGCGACAGCGTATTCGAATCTCCCGCCGTAGGCCCGAATAGGCCCGTGGTGTCGAAATCCGTGGGTGAATACGCCTGCAGTGGCAAGAAGTTGGTGGTGCCGTGGTAGCCGAGGATGCAGCAGGTGTTGAGATTCGTGACCGGGCCGGCCATCACGGTGTTGTACATCATAAAGAACGGAATGTTGCCCGCATTCACCTGCGGTTGCAGCGCCGGCAGCACATTCGTATTGAGGTAGGTATCGAGCCAGTTCACGTCCACGATTCCGAACGGCCCGCACGCCGGAAAATCCGCCGGAGGAAGAGTGGTGCTGAAAGCCGCCGGAACGTTGATCACGATCGCGGATAGATTCACGACCGGATCGAATAGGACGTGATAATCGTCCTTGTCTTCGATCACGTTCCAGAATTCGCCGCGTTGGTGCGCATCCTCGTATTGGGTGTGGCCCATATCCGTGCCGCCGATGGAGATGTCGTACGAATCAAAAATAGGTGAGTGTTGGAAGAGTTTCAGCGGGTTGTTGTTTGGCGCGGCCAGACATCCGTTGTCGTTTTGCGTCGGGTCGAAAACGGTGACGCCCGGCGCGGTGGTGATAATCCCGGTGGTGGGGTCAAAGGCGGTGCCCACTGTATTGGTGATTATGACCAACGGGACGATGAACGTCTTCACATGCGTGTCTTTGTTTCCCCCACCTGTGAAGGGATTCGCGCCAACCATCACGCCGGTGTAGTCGTTGTCGTCTCGGTCCGATTCCACGTTGAATGTAAACAAAGGCAGCATTGGAGTCTTGCTCGCAGTCCCTGACGCCACTGCGCTTTTCACTTGCTCGGCGTCGGCGGTCTTGGCGGGCTTAATTGCATGACGAACCTGCAGCTTCGGTTTTTCCTGTTGTTGCTCCTGCCCAAATGTTGCGGAAGCCGCAACGCTCAGGCCGGCCACGGTACAAAAAGCTACTGCCAAAAGTATTTTCCGATTCACTGGTGAACCTCCATCGTGATTGAGAGTTAATTTGATCCAAGCATGTCCGGGGCCTGCTCTGCTCATTTACCAGCAGAGTTCAAACGTGTTGCACCGTCGGATTTCCAGTCCTCGTTTTCCGGATGTGTAAGTGCCGGATGCGTTCATGTGCAGCGCCCCTTCAGCCGGGCAAGGTCCGCCGATAGGGCTAGCCTGTGCTTACGGTCCGCGCGGTGGGCGATTCATATCAAACTTTTAATTAAAATATGTCAACATTTTGCAATTTTTTCAGGTACCGGTACGGGGGGTCCCCACTGGGAATATCCGAACATGGAGTGACGGAGATTTCTCTGGAGATAGGCGCGCGCTTGTTTTCGGGATTCTTAGGCCTATGGGGGCGGCGCGCCGGCGAGCCAACTCAACCCGCGAAGCTGCAGTTTTTACAGTGTTTGCAGCGTTTGCGGCCTCGACCAGTTATCCGTCAACGTCCGTGCGGAACCGCCAGTAAACGCAGTAGCGCTGGTCGAACAGACGGTAGAAGGGACTGAGAGTGACGTCTTCAGGCCGGCCTGCGCTCACGGTCCGAAAAGTGAGCGGCCTGTCATTCACAGTCTTGTTATTCGCGCCGACCGGTTGAATCCATTTGTCCAAGGCATTCCGGTCGCCGGCGAGTTCCGGCACGGCAATCGCGGGAAAACCGCCATGTAGAATTTTGTCGTCGGAATAAATGCGCTTGGGATCGAGATTTTCGGTGCCAAGTTCGCCGGCGAGCACCAGCGGGCCGTACATAATCGCCGCCAAATTCGCGTCGTCGGGAATGCGGCTGCAAATGTAGGCGCATGGGCAGCTTCACTTCCACGAGGTCGCCATTTTTCCACGTGCGCTCGATTTTCGCGTAACTCGAAGGCGTCAGCTTTTCGCTCGGCCGGAACGGCTTGCCATTGATCGTCACGCTGGCGTTCTCAGCCCAATATGGAATGCGCACGTTCAAACCAAATTCGCGCGGGCGATTTCGTCTGAATGACCAGGCGAGTGCTCGGCTTCCTCGGGGAAGCGCGTTTCCTGCCGGATGACGACGCCTTTTTCCCGCCAATTCACTTCGGAAGCGAAGAACAGGTTCACCCACAGCGACTCGCGCATTGTGAAAATAAAAGCCCTCGCCGAGCTTCGAGAAATTTTCCAGGCCCGTGCCGCAACAACAGAAGAATCCCTCGTGCGGCACGAAGTGAACTTTCCACTGGCCGGATTGCATTCCGAGGTAGTAAAGCGGCGAGCCTTCCGCCGGATTGCGGCGTGGCGAGAATGTGGTTCAGGAAAGCGCGTTCGTAATAGTCGGCGTATTGCGGCTCGGCCTGCCAGCGTGAACAGCTGGCTGGTCAGCTTGAGCATGTTGTAGGTGTTGCAGGTTTCCTGCGTGAGGTCCGTGAGTGCGGAGGCGAGCACGTCCGGCGGCGTGCGGAAATGTTCGCTGACGCTGTTGCCGCCGGTGACGTAGCTGCGATGCAGCGCGACCTGCTGCCAGAAAAATAGCGCGGCGTCGCGGTAGTGCGGCTCGCCGGTCAGCTCATATTCGCGTGCGGCGCCGATGAACTTCGGTATCTGTGTATTGGCGTGGAGGCCCGTGAGCGTATCGCGCCCCTGCGCGGCGGGATCCATCACCACGTGATGATCGAAGCGTTTCGCGACCACCAGATAACGGGGATTTCCGGTGACGGCGGAGAGGTTCGCCAGAACTTCATTCATCCCGCCAAATTCGGTTTGCAGCGTGCGCTGCATCTGTTCTTCCGGAAGCCGCCCGGTGCGCCAATCCGTCCACGCCGCCATGCCCTCGAGCACCTGCAGCGCCTGCAGCATTCCGCCAACTCTCGTGAACGTCGAGCAAGCCAGCCATGATTTTATGCAGCGCATACCAGACCACCGCTGCCGGACGGCCCGCTTCGAGGTCGTCGAAGCTCGATTCCGGGAACGCGGAAAGATAGCCCTTGTCGCCGAGCGCTGCCTGGCATTTTGCGAGTTCCGCCACCATGGCGTCGGCCTTGGCCTTGATGCGGGCATCGCCCGTCGAGGCGTACATCTGGCCCGCTGGCGGAAAGAAAATGGCCCACATAATGCCCGCGCCACCCGTTAGCAGGGGACTCGCGGTTATACAGCGGCTCGGCAGACGACGGCAGATTCGCGTTCACGCGAAAGTTATGCAGCAGACGGTCGGAATCCAGCGCAAGCATGTACGCAAGCGTTTGCTCGCGCATCCGCAGCAAGTCCGGATCGAGAATTTTTACATCTTGAAGGGGAAACGGAGTGGCGGTAGGTGTAGGAAGCGCGGCCTTGCCTGGTAAATCCGTGCCGGTCAGATTCCGCAGGCCATGCGCGGGTGCCGCACCACCGTCGCCCGAAGGCAATCCAATCGCTTTGCCGGCGCGTGTAGCGGCAAGAGCCGTGCCGCCGAAAAGTACGCTGCGCAGAAAATCACGTCGGATCATGGAAACATCCCTTCACTCAAGCACCGGGGGCCCGAGCCGCCTCAGTCCATGCCAATCCCAGCCTTAGACGCTGGCGACGGTACTCGAGGGTACGCAGCTTGAACAGGATCAGCGAAGCAGTCGAAAATTGAACCAGAGCTTCCGGCGTTTTTGATGCGCTTGTACCCGAGCTACGCCACGGCCTTTTGCCGCTCGGCCCCAGCAATCTCCGCCACGATCGCCCGCGCTGCCGCCCGCGGATCCGCCACCGCCGTAATCGGCCGCCCCACCACCAAGTAATCAGCCCCTGCCCGAACAGCGTCTCCCGGAGTCGCTATACGCGACTGATCGTTCGTCGCAGTCGAAGCCGGTCGCACCCCTGGCACCAGGATCTTGAAGTCAGCCCCCAGCTCCCGCCGCACAGCCGGAGCTTCCAGCGCCGAACAAACCACTCCATCCATCCCTGCCGTCCTCGCCAACCGCGCCAGCGCTACCACCCGCGACCCTAGCGACCCCTCCATCCCGATCTCTCGCAGCGTCGCTTCGTCGAAACTGGTCAGCACCGTCACCGCCAGCAGTGCCGGACGGTTCTTCTTCGCCCCAGCCCCAGCAGCCTCCCGGGCCGCCCGCATCATCGCTAACCCGCCAGAGGCGTGCAAAGTCATCAAACGCACACGCGGCAGCCGCGCCGCCGCAGCAACGGCATGTGCCACAGTATTGGGAATGTCGTGGAATTTCAGGTCGAGGAAGATGTCGAAGCCCAAGTCCGCGAGTTTCGTAACGGCTCGCGGACCCTCCGCAGTAAATAGCTGGCTTCCGACTTTGAACATCCCGGCCGCTCCGCGCAGTTTCCGCGCCAAAGCAGTCGCTGGACCAAGCCGGTCCAGGTCTAATGCGACAATCAGTTTCCGGGATGCGCTGTTGCTGGGCGTGCTGGCACCTTCAGGAGTTCCAGCCGGACTTTGGCGAGCCCGTGCTGATCGAATCCTAACTTACGTGCCACTTCGTAGGAAACATCTAATTCGCGTCCTTCCACGTACGGTCCCCGGTCGTTGATCCGGACCACCTGGCTGCGGTGGTTCCGCATGTTTACAACGCGCACGATGGACCCTAGCGGAAGCGTGGGGTGGGCGGCTGTATCCGCGTACATATCGTAGGTCTCGCCGTTAGCGGTCGGCAAGCCGTCGAAATCATCGCCGTACCAGCTGGTGGTGCATTCCCACACGGCTAGCGGCTTCTCCTGATGGTTGGCCTGGGTTTGGGGGCTGGGGACAACTGGAGCGATACCAAGCGCGATCTCTGCAGGAGAAGGGTTGCCCGGTTTTCCGGCGTCCGCGGGATTCACGGGCGTCGTAACCGCGAGCAGACCCAATCCTAAAAACACCGACTGCAGTATCACGAATATCTTGCCCTTCATGTTCACCTAACCTTGTTTGAAACCAGCCTAAATTCTACCTGTTCGGGGGTACAGTGGCAATCAGTTTAACGCTGTAGGGCTCCCCGTAACTCGCTGATTTCAAATGTATTTTCGTCCCGGCACCACATTTCCAGACCGCTTACGAGCCGTTCAGAAGCCCGTGGGTCTACAAAGTGGGCCGTACCTACTTCCACCGCTGAGGCGCCTGCCAGCACGTACTCAGCGATATCTGCCGGTTTTTCAATGCCTCCGAGTCCGATTACCGGGATCTTTACAACTCGGCAAGCCTCGTAAACCAGCCTCATGGTTATAGGTTTTATGGCCGCGCCCGACAACCCTCCGGTCGTACTACCGAGACGGGACCTCCGATTGTGGGCATCAATACACAGTGCAGGGTAGGTGTTCGCTATTACTACAGCATCAGCTCCTTCGGTTTCAGATACCTTTGCGCTAACTCCAATCATACTAACGTTCGGTGAGAGCTTGACCCACAGCGGCCGTTTCGCCGCAGCCCTCGCAGCCGCCACAACAGCGCTCGTAAGGGAGGGGTCAGTACTATATTCGATGCCCCCGCGTTCCACGTTGGGGCACGAGATGTTCAGCTCATAGCCGGCCAGCCCCTCGGCATCCTCCAGAACCCGTATTACCTCCACGTAATCCGCGATCGTATGTCCGAAGACGTTGGCAATCACCGCAGTGTTGTAACGACGCAACAGAGGAAGCTTATCGGCGACGAACGCCCGCACCCCGATATTCTGCAGCCCGATGGCGTTTACCATCCCGCTGGCCGTCTCGCAGATCCTCGGTGCCCGTGCGCCTTCCATCGGTTGCGCGGAAAGCCCCTTCACCACGATTCCGCCCAGCCGGTTCAAGTCCACTAAATGCGCAAACTCCACTCCATACGCAAAAGTGCCGCTGGCGGCGATAATGGGGTTCTTTAGGGTAAGGCTACCAATACTGACTCGAAGGTCAATTGAAGCGGGCCGTTGAGGACTACGTGCCGGCGCCGGCGAACTCACGATCCGCCCAGTCTAACACGCCGGTCAAGATTCCAGCACACCGGGCAGCGGGTCAGTCTCCGATTACGACTAAGCGGGACTTAGCGAGCGATAGCGTAAAAATGCTACCGTATGATGCGAGGAAGGAGTCGCTCGGATGAAAAGCGGACCCCGGTTTTCCGCAGTCTCAGTCATATGCGGGTGTATTCTGTTCTCTCAATTTTTCTTGCTGCACAGTACGAAATCTGAGGCTCCTCCGCGAATAATTCTCGAAGTCATTAACAAGCACTTCACAATCGGACTCAAAATTCCATCCGTATACCTGCGTGCGTTTTCAGATGGCACAGTCGAATGCCATACAGTGAGGTACACGGGGCACGAAGCTGATATTGTCAAAAGAAATACGCTGACCCCGGACGAGCTTTCCACAGTAAGAGCCATCTTAGAGAACCAGGAATTGCTGGACGTCAAGAAGAGATATGAGTTGGTCAACCCTGTCATCGATTCTTGGATGGAATGGGACATAGCGGTCCCACACAATAGCGGTACTGAGAGAATTCGAGTGTTGAACTTTTCTCCCGGCTCAGCGTGGGAAACGAATACGCCGTATCCAGATGCGCTAGGGAGGTTGGGCTGTTCCATTTGGAAGCTACGATACGAGACGTACGGCGATGAGATTTATGAGAATAAGCCGAGTTATCTTGCCGATGGCTGCAAGAACGCCTTAACAAGTCCTTCCATGAGAAGGCCGGTGAGTGTCAAGCCATTTCATTCATTTCTTTCATTTTTCTCTCTTTTTCTTTTTTCGTCTTCATTTCTTCTTTTTCCAGATTGTTCCCATTGAGTCAAGCCGCCTCTGTCGCCACCCTTCCATCCGCACTCTTTGTTGAGCGATGGTCGCTCGGTGCCAGTTGGGTGTACTCGATTCAGTAGGTGCTGCTACCTGATTATCGACCTCTACCTCCCTCTTTCCAGGGAAGGTTGGGCCAGGACTGAGTCGCAGTCACCTGATCTCGGCGGTCGAGCTCGGCTGTTTGGATACCATTCTCTTCCTTCTTTCCTTGCTCCTTTTTTTCCTTCTTCCTGACTTTCTCAGTTTTGCACAGAGAAATTTCGCGCCAGGATCGCCTAGGAACGACGATTACCAACTCCCTCGACCCCTAACCTCCCCGGTTTTGTGGGCAGCTCTTCCCTCTAGGCCACCGCGCGCATCGCTGGCTGGCTATTGCGCAGTGGTTCGTACACCTCTCCACTCACCCACAACCGATGCAGCAGTACCGCTAGCTTTCTCGCCACCGCAACCACGGCTCGCTTCTTTGCACTTTTCCCCCCTCGCGCCGCAAGTTTTTGCCCCCAACGCCGTAGATCACTGTCTTCTCCAAAGGGTCCCAGGATGTAGTGCGCCCCCTGCACCAGCATGGTCCGCAAATACCGGTCTCCTTCTTTACTGATATGCATCTGCGGCTGGCTCTCTCCGGAGTTCCTGCGCCCGGGGCGCAACCCCAGAAAACAACCGACTTCGCGACTCTTTGCGAACCGATGCGGATCTTCCAGGGTCAGCACATACGTCAGCGCGATCTGCGTTCCTACCCCCTTCACTTGTTTGAGCAGTTCGACTTGCGGGTAGCTCTGCTTGGCGATTTTCTCCATCCGCACCTCGTATTCCTGGATGCGCTCGTGCAACGATTCGATTTCTTGGAGCAGCGGCTCCAGCACCTCCCGCAACTCCGCGTGCAATCCCGCGGCCAGCTCCCGGCTCACCTGTTGCGTGCCACACTGGGGCAGCCGTTCGCCGTAAGACTTCGCCAACCCTCGCGCCGCATTCACCAAGGCGGTTCGTGCACTCACCAATTCCGCCCGCGCCCGAATCACGGTCAGATGAATTTGTGCTTTCGCGCTGCGATGCCGTACAGGTCCCAACAACTGGGGATCGATTCTGGCCAGCCGCGCCAGTGTCCGCGCATCGTGGCGATCATCTTTGCGCTTGCTCTTGGTGATCAATTGCACCTTTTGTGCGTGCGCCACGAGCACTTCGTGTCCCAGCTCAGTTAACAGCCGGCTGACCCAAGGGGAGTGTGTTCCGGTCTCCATCGCGATGAGACTTCGCGGTATCTTCGCAAACGTCTGCTTCATCGCTTCCGGTGTCGTCGCTAGTTTCTGTTCCAGAATCACTTCGCCCGCCTCATTCAAAATGCAGTAATGGCTGCTTCGGTCTCCCAGATCCAATCCGATGGTTAGCTGGTGCCCTTTGAAAATCTCGATCATCTCTATCGCCACAGTGCTAATCTTCTTCATTGCCGGTCTCCTTTTTGCGCCTTGAGCGCGTCGTTCATTGGGAGCGTATCGCATCCCGCCGGAGACCGGCCTTCTCATCCCATCTGATTAACGCGTAATCGGAAACCGACCCACTACCGCGCCAGCGTCGACTGGTCGGCCTGCGCGAAAGAACGCGCTTGGCGGTCTGCGCGGAACCTGCTCGTTTAGAGGATCGGAGCCTCAGCGCCGACAATCATCGCTTCGCTTGCAAGGGGCTTCAGCCCCTGAGGAGAAGGTTTTGAACATTCGTTCTGCGACTAGCTAAGAGCTCGAATCGGTCGCATCCGAATTCTGATGGGATTCCGCCCATGCGAACTTCCCGCCGTCTATGCTAGGATGATGCGCCAGATGCGCGTCGTAGAAAAAAGACAGCTCCTCTCCGCGGAAGAAATCAGCCGCACGCTCCAGCGTTTAGCCCATGAAATCGTGGAAAAAAGCGGCGGCACCAAAAACCTCGCGCTGATCGGCGTGCGCCGACGCGGCGTACCTTTATCCGAGCGGCTGGCGAAAACCGTCAAAGATTTCTCCGGCGTGGACATTCCCGTCGGCACGATTGACATCACTCTGTATCGCGACGATCTTTCCACTGTCGGCCCGCAGCCGGTTGTCCACTCGAACGAAATCAATTTCAGTGTGGATGATCGCGACCTGGTGATCGTGGACGACGTGCTCTACACCGGCCGCACCATTCGCGCCGCCATGAACGGTCTCTTCGATCTGGGCCGCCCCAAACGCATCCGCCTGTGCGTGCTGATTGACCGCGGCCATCGCGAAATGCCCATCGAAGCGACGTTCATCGGCAATTCCGTGCAAACGAGCGACACCGAAATCGTGGAAGTGCATTTGAAGGAAATTGATGGCGACGAACGCGTCGTGCTCGTTGACCGCGTTCCCTGAACCCTGGCAATCCTCGCGGAGGCCCGGAAACAACCGTATCTAAAGGGAAAAAGTGCTGCAGCGCCTGGAACACCTGCTCGGAATTGAAGACCTCACCCGCGAGCAAATTTCTTTTATTCTCGACCAGGCCAAACCCTTCCAGGAATTTCAGCGTCATCCTCTAAAGAAGTTAGCCACCCTGCGCGGCAAGACCGTCGCGATTGCCTTCTTCGAAAATTCCACGCGCACGCGCATCAGCTTCTCTACTGCCGCCGCTCGCCTCGGCGCGGACACCATGAACCTACAGGCCGAAGCGTCCAGCCTGAAGAAAGGCGAATCTCTGCTGGACACCGTGCGCACGCTCGAGGCCATGCGCCCCGACGGCCTCGTCATCCGCCACAGTTCCTCCGGCGCGCCGGAATTTATCGCCGAGCGCCTCGGCGTCCCCGTCATAAATGCCGGGGACGGTACGCACGAGCATCCCACGCAAGCGTTGCTCGATGCGCTCACCATTCGCGACCGAAAAGGCCAACTCGATGGCTGGACCCTCACCATCCTCGGCGATGTGCTGCACAGCCGCGTGGCCCGCTCCAATATTCACCTGCTCAGCAAATTTGGCGTGCGCATCACGCTGTGCGGCCCAGCGATGTGGGTGCCGCGCGAACTGGAAACTCTCGCGCCCAACGTGCGCCGCGTCACGCGCATCGAAGAAGCGCTCGATGGCACGGACGTAATCATCGCCCTGCGCGTGCAAACCGAACGCCTGCACGAGCCCGCGCTCGCAGCCGAGGAATATATCTTGCGCTATCAACTCACGCCGCAGCGCCTGCAACTCGCGCGTCCCGGCGCGCTGGTGCTGCATCCCGGCCCCATGATTCGCGGCCTGGAAATCGACGGCGCAGTTGCCGACGGCCCGCAGTCCTGCGTCCTCGAACAAGTCACCAACGGCCTCGCCATCCGCATGGCCCTGCTCTACCATCTTGTCGGCGGCGCTGCTGTGGAACCACCACCAGCCAAACCTCCGGAAAAGGCGCAATGAGTCCCAACCATGCCAACCACTAACGACCGCTTGCTGCTAATCAAGAATGGTCGCGTGATCGATCCCGCGACGAAAACCGACGCAACAAATGATGTGCTGCTCGAGGGCGTTCGCGTCGCCAAAATCGGCACCAATCTATCCGCCTCAGATGCCGAAATTTTCGACGCCACAGGCATGATCGTCGCGCCCGGCTTCATTGATCTGCACTGCCATCTGCGCGAGCCGGGCCAGGAAATGTCTGAAACCATCGCAACCGGCACGCGCTCCGCGGCTCGCGGCGGATTCACAGCCGTCTGTTGCATGCCGAACACGCAACCCGTAAACGACAACGCCTCGGTCACGCGCTCCATCGTCGAGCGCGCCGCCGCTGCTGGCGCCGTGCACGTCTGGCCGATCGGCGCGGCCTCTGTCGGCAGCAAAGGTGAAGCTCTCGCGGAGATCGCCGCGATGAAAGATGCCGGAATCGTCGCAGTCAGCGACGACGGCAAGCCCGTCGCCACCGCGCGCCTGATGCGCCAGGTAATGGACTACTGCAATTCGCTCGATCTGCCGGTGATCGACCACTGCGAAGATCCCTCGCTCTTCGCCGGCGGCGTGATGCGCGAAGGCCCGCGCTCCGTTCGCCTCGGCTTGAAGGGCATTCCCGCGGAATCGGAATCGATCTGCGCCGGACGCGACGTTGAGCTTGCGATTCTCACCCGCGCTCCGTTGCACATCGCGCACATGTCCACCACCGGCGCGCTCGAATACGTTCGCCACGCCAAAAAACTCGGGATGCGCGTCACCTGCGAAGTTACGCCGCACCATTTCACGCTCTGCGACGAAGACGTCCGCTACGATACGAATTACAAAATGAATCCGCCGCTCGCTTTGCGCGCAGATCGCACTGCGCTCATCGCCGGAATCGCCGATGGCACCGTGGACGCCATCGCCACCGACCACGCCCCGCATCATCCCGCCAGCAAAGACGTGGAATTCGATCGCGCGCCCTTCGGCATCATCGGCTTCGAAACCGCGCTCGCGCTCACGCTCGGCGAACTCGTTCACACCGGAAAAATTCCACTCACGCGCCTCGTCGAACTTTTCACCACCGGCCCCGCGCGTGTCCTCGGCGTCGAACGAAAAATCGCCGTGGGCGGCCCCGCCGATCTCACGATTTTCTCTACCGATCTCGCCTGGACCTACCGCGCCTCCGAATCCCCCAGCAAATCCCGCAACACACCCTTCGACCGCCGCAGCTTCCGCGGCGCGCCAGTAGCCACAATTGTCAGGGGGCAAATCGTCTATCGCCGTGAACTCGGCGCCACCGCGTGATAATTCGACCGAGTCTGGCAAAAGCCGCGAGGTTATCTTTGGAATTGAACGGTGAGGACCATATGCGTAGCGGTGGGCTTCCCGTCCAGGAGCGCAGGTTCAAATATCCACAGCGCCACGGCTCGCTCAGCCTCGTGCTGCAACAGCCGCGGACCAGATAGCGCTTTCGTATAGCGCAAGTTTCCCTTCTCATCAATCAGGGCGTCGACTTTCACCACGCCGTCTGTGTCGAGGCCCTTCGCCCAGGGTGGAATCGCCGGCGCGGGTTGCGCCACAATTCGCGCCGGAATCGTTTCACCGCCGTTCGGCCCTTTCGCATGGCGACGTCTCGCCTGCTCCGGCGTTTCCTGATCGGCGCCCGGCGCGCTCTCGCGTGCTTCCAACTTGGGCGCAGCCGAGGTTACGACCGAAGGCGCGGCCGAGGGCACACTGGACGCTGTGGCATGATTCGCCGCCGAAATATTCGCATTGGGCGCGCCAGTCTGCAGCTGGATCTTCTGCGCCGCTTGCGCTGGCGTGGCTCCGGAGTTATTACCATGTGCGGGCGCTTCGATCTCGGCGCCGGACTTGCCCGCCGTCACAGTCGTTGACTGCGGCGTCGCAGGCTGCGCGTCTTGTTTCGCCCGAGCGACAGCCGCGGCCGCTAGATTCTTGCTGCGCATCGCGACGTGGTGCGAGTGCCAAGCAAATCCCAGCGCGAGCACAAGCAAAACTGACGCGGCGATTCCCACCCCCATCGCGCCCTTGCCGTACGTAAGTCGGTGCAGTTTGTGAGCCAACGGCGTCAACTTTGCAACGAGTGCCGCCCTGCGCCCGCTCTGAGTCTCTTCCTGCCCCTCGGCGTCCGCACTCGTGTCGCCGTGCTCGGCCCCATCCTCTGAAATTACCTCTAGTTCAGGGTCGCTCGTTTCAGCAGCGGCTGCTTCGCGCTTCGGTTTTCGTTTGGGGTCCCTGGCAATCAGTTTTGCCAGCAGCTCCGCGTCTTTCGTGTCGTTCTGTTCGGCCTCGTTGTCCGCAGCATGTTCAGACTCAGCCAGCGCCTCTTCGGCCTCATCCAACTCTTCCGTCGTATGATGCGCAGGCGGTTCGATCACCGCAGCCGCAGCATGAATTTCTTCACTTGCCGGCGCGCTGGTCGGAGCAGGCGCGGACACCGGAAGCATATCCAGCGCTTCGGTCCGCCTCGGTGCCACAACCGCGACAGCAGGCGCAGGCACAACTGCGGGAGCAGCCACAGTCTCTGACGATGGGGCTTCCCAGAATTTTGGGTCGCGCATGGTGAATTCCAGGTCCGCGTAGCCGGCATCGGCTACTTGCCGCCACTCCAGCACCTTGCACAGGATTTCTCGCCCCGTCTGCTCGTTGCGCAGAAAAACGCATTGCCCCTGCGTCACTTTCGAACTCAGATTTACCACCGCGCCGTTTCCAAAGACGATCGTCGTCTTGGTCGGCTCCGTAAAAATCTGGCGCTGTTCCGACCCCTCGACGTGCTTCGCCCCTTGTACCGTTACCGAGACTTCCAGCACGGTCGCTTGATCGTGTCCTGCTGAATCAGCCATGATTCTTCACACCATTGATTGGAATTCGTTGCATTGCCGCTGTGCCCCCCGGCGTTGGATCGCAGCCGTTGCCCCGCGATGTGCGCGCGCCAGTCCCATGTCCGGCGGCCCCGCTTCGGCCCGGCTATGTCCAAATGGTGCCGTTCGCCGCCGTCCTCCGCAATAGCCGGGAAGTACCAATGTTACCCATTACTACCGTCGCATCCGCCAGTTACAGGCTTTTTGGTCCCACGCCGGCACTAGACCATGTATCAATTCGACACCACCCGCCAGTCTCGGCTAAGCACGAGCGCCCGACCTACCGGAATTCTCGATTCTCCTAATCGGCCCTCCACAGATTCCAATCACCTCGCAAATCGCGCGCCACATAATTCCAGTGCCCCGCTCCTCCTGTCGGACATAGCGCTTTTCGCATTGCAAACGACGGCGCAGAGCGAGCCGCCTCCACCCCAGCGGCGCGCACCGCTCCCGAGCCCGCGCCGCCCGGGTTGTGGAACCGCGCATCGGCGCGCGCTGCCGAAAGCTCGGAGATCAAAGCGATACTGCGAACGAAATTTGTATCGAACATTGCTTTAACAAAAAGATAACTGCAACGTAGGCTCGCACCGTAGCAAGCCACACTTAACAAGTCGGCGTTTGTTCGGGAGGACCGCCATGAGCAGGCAGCTTTTTGGTCGATCGTTTCTTCTCGCAATGGTAATAGCCTGCAGCTCTGGCTGTGGGAATATTGCGGCGAAATCGACGCAAATAACCGATCCGACGCAAACGCCGCAGCAGGCTCAAGCTGCGCAACTAGCGCAAGTTTTTACTCTGGCAACCTCCACCGCCGCGACCTATTCCACGCCCAGCGGCGCCCTGCAACCGATGCCGTCGACGTGCTTGACTTTTCAGGCTCCGGCTCCGGGCCTTGTCACCATTTCGTTTAGCGCCCGCGGCTCAGTTGAGCCTTCGGGCAGTCAGATCATCCCGATTGTGTTTATCGAGTGTCACATTGACGGTCAACCTTGCCAGCCGGATACCAACACCGTCGAATTCCTCTACCCGCAGTTCTGTTGCGACACACGTTCGTTTCACTGGGTGGCGCAAAACGTCTCTGCCGGCTCCCACACGGTCGAAATTCTCTGGGGTATGGGCAGCCCAACGTCCGCCGTTGTCACCAACCGCTCGCTGATTGTGGAGACGGCTGTTACTCTTTAGAATTTGCGCGAGCCCAAGAAACTCTCCTGCCGCTTTTCAGCTTGCCTTTGTGCCGACGGCCGAGCTGTGCGCCGTAACAAACCGCCTGTGATACATTCTTCGCCATAAGAAATCCAGTCCGAGGATCTGCAAAAATGGAAAAGCGTCCATCGCCTGCCCTTCGTGTATGTGCTTTCCTCATCGTCGCTGTCGCGCTGCTTGCTCAAAGGTACGCCGTCGCGCAGAAAACCTCGACGAATGTGCCGTCCGGGCCGGCGCCGGAAACGCGCACCGCCCGCGCGCTCGATCTGGCACGCACCGATCCGCTGAATCTCTACGCGTTTCTCGTCCGCATGCCCAAGGGCGCGGACTTGCACAACCACCTCACTGGCGCGGTCTACGCCGAATCCTGGATTCGCTACGCCGCGGAAGACAACCTCTGCGTGGACCTCGCCACCCACTCGTTTTTTCAATCGCGTGCCATGACCGATAGCCTCCCTCCGCAACCCGTCTGCGGCGACGGCAATATCCCCGCCGCTCACGCCATGTCAGACCAGCATCTCTACGACGCGCTCATCGACGCTTTCTCCATGCGCAGTTTCGTGCCCTCCACCGGCGTCAGCGGCCACGATCATTTCTTCGACGCCTTCGCGAAATTCCACGGCATTTCGCACGTCCATACCGGCGAATTTCTCGACGAAGTCGCCACCCGCGCCGCCGCGCAAAACGAACAATATCTCGAGCTGATGGAAACTCCTCCCTTCGAGCACGCCGCGGCCATCGCCAAAGAACTCGGCTGGCACGCCAATCGGAGCTTCGCCGAATTTCGCGATCAGCTTATTGCGAAAGGCTTGCGCGACGACGTCGCGGCCGTGCGCGCCTATTTCGATGAAGCCGAATCAATTCGCCGCCAGGCCGAACGCTGCGGCGAAGCGAATCCCGCCCTCGCCTGCTCCGTGCAGCTCCGTTACATCTACCAGGTTCTCCGCGGATTTCCCCCCGAGCAAGTCTTCGCGCAGACCCTCCTCGGTTTCGAAGCCGCCTCCGCGGATCCACGCGTCGTCGGCATAAATCTCGTCATGCCCGAAGACGGCTACGTCTCCATGTCCGACTACACGCTGCAAATGCGCATGGTCGGTTTTCTGCACGGTCTCGACCCTAAGGTTCACATCAGCCTGCACGCCGGTGAACTTGCTCCCGGCCTCGTCACCTACGAAGGACTCTGCTGCCACATTCGCCAGGCAGTCGAATACGCGCACGCCGAACGCATCGGCCATGGTGTGGACATCATGTACGAGGAACGCCCCTACGATTTGCTGAAGGAAATGGCTGCGCAGCACGTAATGGTCGAAATCAATCTCAGCAGCAACGACATGATTCTCGGAATCAGCGGCAAGGATCACCCGTTCTCGATTTATCGCAAATTCGGCGTCCCGGTCGCGCTCTCCACAGACGACGAAGGCGTCTCGCGCATCGACCTGACGCACGAATATGTCCGCGCCGTCGAATCCTACGCGCTCACCTACGCCGACCTGAAACAAATGGTCCGCACCGGCCTCGAACACGATTTTCTGCCGGGCGCCAGCCTCTGGCGCGAGCAGGATGTCTTCACTCGCCCCATCGCCGCCTGCTCCAGCGAATTCCTCGGCGCCGAAAGACCATCCGCCAATTGCGCCGCCTTCCTCAAATCCAGCGAAAAAGCGCAGCAACAATGGGAATTAGAACGCCGCTTCCGCGCCTTCGAATCCACCAACTGACGCCCGCCGGTAGCATAGGCAATCTTGCCTGTGCGGTTTTCTCTCCGTGCTGGGCGCTAATTCGTCGGCCTCTAATGCGCGGCAGTTTCCGTTGCAGTGCGCATCTCACGCCGCAGCCGTCACTCCGTCCGCCAAGGCGAGCGCTCCGGCCAACTCCGCAGCGCCTCCGTAGCCCACGCGGTAGTTTTATCTGCGTGGCACGTCGTGCAAGGATTCGGGATCTTATACTCGTCGGTCATGGCGGGCGTGATGAACGCAAACGTGTGGGCGCTCACCTTCACGTCCGCAATAGTCGTCTCGATTTTCGGCATATGGCAAGCGACGCAACTACTTCCGGCAGATCCTTTTTTGTGATGGGTGTGCTCTTCCAGGGTTCCCGCGCGTGGGCCGTTCAATGAAAGCGGGCCGTGACAATCCATGCAAAGTTGGTCCGCGGGCTTTCTCAATTGCGCGTAATTGTCCGTGCCGTGCGTGTCGTGGCAACTGAAGCAGGTTACCCCGCGCCGGTACATCACGCTCTGCACGAAATCATTGCCTTGCATGCGGTTCTTGTGTGCGGTGCCGTCGGGGTAGTGCGTGAACGTCGTCTCGCCCAGTTTGTGTTCCTCGAGCTTCCAGAAATCTTGCAGTTGTAAGCCCACGCGATACCCAACGGGCCAGTCGTAGTATTTTCCTTCGATCGGACTCGTCTGCGGTCGTCCTTGCGAATGGCACTGGATGCAGCTGTCGCTTGCTTGCACGTAATCGAAGCGCGCCGGATTCAGAATGTTCCCGCGCGACGGATGCTCCACATGCTCGCTTCCCGGCCCGTGGCACTTCTCGCATCCCACGTTCCACTCCGCTACCTGTTTCGTGTGGACGTTGTAATCCACCGAATGGCATCCATCGCAGGTGGGACCCGTGGGGCGTTGCATATTGTCTGGCGGATAAAACGGCTCCCACCAGTCCGTACCTTTGGCCACGAAATAAGGCCGCCACACGCGATGCGTCACGTCCCACTGCGCGGGCTCCGGATAATAATCGTCTCCCCGTTTCGTGAAGTAACGCTGCTTCCAGACGCTACCGTAAACCAGCGCGACATCGTCCTTCGCAAATTTGGCCACGGTGTTCGTCGCCAGATCAGGAATGATCGCGTCAGGGTGTTCGCGCGGATCGCGTACCACATTCGCCATCGGTGTCTTGCGCCAGTGTTCATAGATTTGCGCGTGGCATTTCTGGCAGGATTGTGAACCGGCGTAGTGGGCCGTCTGTGCTGTGGCCGCCTGCTGTTGCTGCTCTTGCTTGCTTAACGCGCGCAGGCTGCGGATAAACAAGACCAGCTTCCAGCTGTCGTCGCTCTGCTCGTCGTGCGGTTTCGCCCACCCCGGCATTCCCGTCAGGCGCACCCCATTCCGGATGATGTAGCGAATCTCTCCATCCGTCAGGTTCTGCGTTTGGGGCAAACGCAAGTCCGGCGCCTTCGGATAAAGATTGCGGCCATCCCGGGTTTCTCCCGAGCCGTCCGGTCCATGGCACACCGCGCAACGATCTACGAAACTTTCACGTGCTTCCTGCAGAATTTCCGGAGTGGCCTCAAATGGATTTGTTTCCAGGCGTGCTTTTCGCGGAATGGCCAGGTGGCGCGCCGTGCGTGCCACGACCGTCTCGAGGTACGACGGCTCACCGGCAGTGCTCAGGCCATGCTTCAGCAGCCGCATTCCGTAAAAGCTAATGCCCACCAGCGCAACGGCACAGAACAAAAGCAAAAGTTTCCAAGCTTGCATAACTGCAGTTATTACAGCGCAGCATTTCTTGGAAAGCAAATCGGAAGCCGTGCCAATCGCAACGCGGTGCTTCGAGAAATCTCGCGGCGTCTAATTCTGCACCGTATAAATCCAAATCTCGGCGCCGTGATCGGCGCGCGCCGGAACCGCCAGCCAAAATCGGTCGAAGCCTTTCGTCCCTTTTCCAAAATAGCCGGCAGTGCGTGCACCGAGTGCGGTTGGAATTTTCGCCAGCAGCTGATAGTGATCGGGATCTGTCTGTTGAAATGCGTAGATGAATCCTTCTCCGCCTGGCATGTAGATGCGTTTGCGCGCCGCGTCGTAGTAAAGATCATCCGCGCCCTGCACGCTCGGCATTGAGACAATCATGCGGCCAGAAACCGTATCGAACACGGCCAGACATGCCGGTTCGTGCATTCCCACAAAAAGCCGATGGTCTGCCTCGTCCAGCGCCATGGGGAAATTGTGCTCGAGCGTCAGCGGCCATCGCGCGATCGCATGCGTGTCACGATTAATCACCGCAATCTGTTTCAAATCCGGCAGGTTCACATAGATATTCGGCCCAGACGCTTCCAGCTGGAATGACTCGGGGTGGGCTCCCAGCCCGAATTCTTCTCCGGTGCGTTTGCCGCTAGCCGCATCCACTGTCCCGATTGCCCCGGCTTCATCTTCGCCGTATCCGACGTAAACTCTCTTCGTCGCGGAGTCATACCGCAAATTGTCAACGTCGCCATGAAAGTCGAGCGTGGTTAGAAGGTCGAAGGAAGAGCCGTCGTAAATGTAAAGCTTGCCCTCGCCGCTGCCGACGAACAACTTATTCGTCTCGGGCGAAAACACCAGGCCCTGTGGATTCGGCACGCTTGTAATCGTACGTAGCAGCGTACGTCCGCCCATATCAATCACTTCGACAGTGTTATTGCCCAAGGCTGAAACAAACAACTTTTTCCCGCTGGTCGCGAAATGATCGAAGCGTCCCTTGACCCCTTCCAACGGAATCGCTTCGGTCAAAACCAGTGGGCGGACAGTCTGAGTCGTGGAACCGTCCTGTGTGCCCGAACGCATCGTGCCGGCGAACACAAGGATGAGTGTTCCACAGACCCCAACTAGCGGCTTCATCGTTCCTCCGCGTATCTCCCGCGAAATTGTATCCGAAAATCTAAAGGCGGTTCCGAATGCACACGAGGGATTAGCAATTCCGGTGGGTATTCGAGCAAGCCTGCCTGGGCGCTCAATTTCCTGCAGCTATCCTCTGCGAACCGTGCGCTCTTATATCGGCGTCCTCTGCGGTAAATGTTCTGCGTTGCCGCGACGTTCCCAAGATCGATACGCGCACGGCGCAAGAGACTCCGCCGAAGTCAAGCCAACCCTACGGAGTTGAATTGCTTGGCGAACGGAACACAAACGCGACGATCACATGTGCCTTTAATTTCTTCTCGTTCATCGTCGCCGGATTCACCGTCCAATTCTTCACCGCGGCGGCTGCCGCCTCCGTTAAGGATGGCACGGAGCGAATCGGCGTCACCTCTTTCACTTCGCTGAACTTGTTTATCACCAAGTCGAGCACTACGGTCCCCGTGCCCACGCTATTCGGAGGATAGAGGGCGTATGACGCCTGCGCCATCTGCGGCGGCTCGTATCCCGAGGGAAGCGGTGGCGCGACCAGCGCCCCAGGCTGCAGCGGCAAATTCTGGTTTTGCAAGGTGCCAGGGTTGAAGACTACTTGGACGTTGATTGTGGAAGGGACCGCGACCCCGTCAAGCTTTCCGGGCGAGAAAGTCCACGCAGTCACGGCGTTGGTCGCTACCGCGGTAAGACCCGAGATGCCGCGCACCTCCTGCACGTTCTGAACCTGGCCTCCCGCAGTCACATTCACCGCAAGTGACACAAGCCCGGACGCGATGTTGTCGATAGGGTAGGGAATGTCGCCCGCCGCGGTGATGTCCGGCGGCACAAAATGTTCACCGGCCGAAACTTTAGTTCTTGTTGCCGCGAACCCGACGAAACCCAGCAACAGCACGGCCAGCATTAATTCTAAACTTTGCCTCATACGCCCCTTTTTCCCCGTAGCCATGGATGGATTTCGCCTCCGCCGAGCATTTCTGCAATTCTCTAGTGCGAAATTGTCTGGTGAATCAGGGACGAGAAGTCTGGTACTTGGAGCTCATCCTAGGTTGAGCCGGAGGGGATGTCAACGAATCCAAGATGTTTGCAGTCAACGGCTACAGAACATCGGGAACGCGAAGATCATTTCGTTGGAAACTACTTTGCGCAATAGGCCTAATGTGCCGCGGGTTCTGCTGCGGGGTGCATGCCGTGCTGCGGCACTTCGTGCACTCCGCGCAGCGGCTGTTCCTGGTGAAATCTGAAAAGTTGATTCAGCGGTCCGGCGCCTTTGCCGATCGCGTAGGATTTTTCGATTGCCTTCGTCACGTAAGCCTTCGCCAGAATCACGGCTTCACGCAATTGTTGTCCGCTCGCCAGTTGCGCAAGTATCGCCGACGAAAATGTGCAGCCTGAGCCGTGCGTGTTCGGGCTTTTCACGTGGTCGCCGCCGAATGTTTCGACTTCCGTCCCGATGCACAGCACATCGATCGGTTTTTCCAGATGCCCGCCGGTGACCACCACCGCCTGCGCGCCCATTTCCACCAGCTTCAGCCCCGCCGCCTTCATTCCGGCAAGATCCTTCACTTCCAGGCCGGTCAAAAATTCCGCCTCCGGCACGTTCGGCGTGATCACGCTCACGCGCTTCAGTAATTCATCGCGCACAAACTTCAATCCGGAAGTATCCAGCAATTCCGCGTTGCCCGCCGTCGGACGAAACACCGGGTCCAGCACCACATGCGTGAATTTGTGCTTGTCCAGGAATTCCGTCACCACGGAAGCATTCGCGCGGTTCGCCAGCATGCCGATTTTCACGCCTGCGATCTCAATATCTTCCACCAACGTATCCAGCTGCGCGCGCAAGGTGGCCGAAGGCGTTGCGTGCACCGATACCACTCCCTGCGTGGATTGCACCGTCAGCGCCGTCACCGCCGCCACGCCGTAGCAATTGTGCGCCGCAAAAGTTTTTAGGTCGGCCGCAGTGCCCGCGCCGCAGGAAGGATCAAATCCCGCAATCGTCAGAAGGATAGGTGGTGCGTGGTTAGTATGACCGTTGTGATTACTCAATTGCGAGTACCTCCGCGCGAGGTCGCTACAGACAACTACGCCGGCGCCGCCATTTTGCAGATTGGCGCACCGGCTAACGAAAATGTACGCGCCTTCTTGTGCCTCACGCAAGGACAATATTTCAAAATCACACGGCGGGGACGACGAGCGAAAGCTCCGGCGAAAAATTACGAGGAAAAAATAAGTGAATTCTTATCTGCGCGCAATCCTCACGGAAAAAGCCCGCGCACCAGCGTGGCATCTGCAACGCGTCCTACCGCCAGCACGTACGCTCCGGTGCGCAGATGCGCGCGATGCTTCCGCGCCGTCTCGTGCACCTCATGAAACGCGCGCCGCATCACCAGATCGAGCTTCGCGTTCACTTCCGCTTCCGACCAGAAGAAACTCTGCAGGTCCTGCACCCATTCGAAATAGCTCACGGTAACGCCGCCCGCATTCGCCAGCACGTCGGGAATCACTAGCGTGCCCTTGCGTGCCAAAACTTCGTCCGCATGTGGAGTAGTCGGCCCGTTCGCCGCCTCCGCCACAATTTTCGCCTTGATCTGGTCCGCATTATTCAGCGTGATGGAATTTTCCAAAGCCGCTGGCACCAGAATGTCGCACTTCATCGTCAGCAAATCATCATTCGAAATCCGCGAAGTGCCCGGCATCCCCACGACAGTTCCGGAACGTTCCTTGTAACGCATCGCTTTCAGCGGATCGATCCCCCGCGAATTAAAAACGCCGCCGCGCGAATCGCTGATCGCGATCACCCGCGCTTTTTTCTCCGAAAATAGTTTCGCCGCGATCGAACCCGCATTCCCGAAACCCTGGATCGCGACGCTCGCACCACGCAAAGAAATCTTCTTCACCTTGCAAGCTTCTTCCACCACGATCACGCACCCGCGCGCCGTAGCCTCATTGCGTCCTTCCGACCCGCCGATCGAAATCGGCTTCCCGGTCACCACTCCCAAGGTCGAATGTCCCTTGGTCATGGAATACGTATCCATAATCCAAGCCATCGTCTGCGAATCCGTGTACACGTCCGGCGCCGGAATATCCTGCTCCGGCCCGATGATCGGCAGAATTTCCGCCGCGAATCGACGCGTCATGCGTTCCAGCTCGGATTTACTCATCCGCTTGGGATCGCAGATCACGCCACCCTTCGCACCGCCGTAAGGAATATTCACCGTCGCGGTTTTCCACGTCATCCACATCGCCAGGGCTTTCACTTCGTCCAGCGTCACCGCCGGATGATAGCGAATGCCACCCTTCGCCGGCCCGCGCGCCATGTTGTGCTGCACGCGAAATCCGGTGAACACCTTGATCTGCCCGTTGTCCATCTTCGTCGGGATGGAAACTTCCAGCACGCGCTTGGGCGTGCGCAAGATCTGGCGCAGTCCCGGGTCCAACTTCAGATATTCCGCCGCGATGTCGAACTGTATTTGCGAAATGCGATACGGATTCAGGTCCTCGCGCGGCGCGATCCGCGGGATGGGCTGCGTGCTAGCGGGTTTGGCAACGGTTGCCATTCAATGTTCCTTCCTGACGTGGCGAGCGATTAGTGGTAAGGGCCGTAAGTCTTGCGCGAGTCGAAGTTTAGTCAAGCCGTACAGGATGTCAATGGAAACCAATCGAACCGCAGCAAATGCTCGCATCCGTGTTCATCGCGATTCTCCTGCGTAAAGATCGCACGCGCATCCGTAAACACTTGTACAATAAGCACTTATACGCATGGCAATATCCGCACAAGCCGCGTAATTCCGCCTCCTCCAGCGGCCCCAAAATCCCCAGAACCCCGTTGACCCCGCCGGACCAACAAGCTACGCTCCCTCCACGGCAGCGCAAGCGCGCCTCGCGAACGGCGTTTCCATCCCGCGCCACAATCCGGAAACCCTGCGCGCGCGTATCTATTAGGAGAAGCATTTACTTGGTGACGGCGGAGCAGCGAGCGGAGTTGAAGGCCACGGACGCGTCGCTCATTAACCGGATCGTGCAGCGTGACGAGTCAGCGCTCGCCGCACTCTACGATCGTTACGCTGGCATGCTCTCCTCTGTCTTGAACCGGATTTTGCGCGACACGCAGGCAGCCGAGGAAATTCTGCAGGACATTTTCTATCAGTTGTGGCGCAACGCTGCGCAATTCGATTCGTCGCGCGGCTCGCTGTCCGGCTGGCTGCTGGTGATCGCCCGCAATCGCGCCATCTCTCGTTTGCGGCGACACAATCCCGCCAGCGGCGACGAGCTCAGCGAAAACACAGTCGTGGTTGCCTCGAATCTGGAAAGCTCCGTCGCGCAGCAGCAATTGATGACCAAAGTAATAAGCGCGCTGGACAATCTGCCGAAAGAGCAGCGCGCTGCCATCGAGCTGGCGTACTTCGAGGGCCTGACGCACAGCGAAATCGCGCAGCGCACCGGCGACCCGCTCGGCACCGTGAAAACGCGGCTGCGCTCGGCAGTGGAAACTCTGAAACGGGATCTGCATTCATGAGCAACGAACATCCAACTCGGCCGGAAGATTTCGATCTCTGCGCGCTAGGCGCCCTCGACGACGCCGAACGCAAAGCGTTCGAATCGCACGTGGCATCCTGCGCGGACTGCGCCGAAAAACTCGCCGAAGCGCGCGGACGCGTGGCGATCCTCGCCTTTGCCGCGCCGCCTGTGGCTCCCTCGCCCGGCGTGAAGGAAACTCTGATGCGCCAGGTGATTGCATCGGCTGAAGGACCTGGCGGCAGCTTCGCGCATGCGAAACCCGAGCGGGCCGCCGACGGCGGAATCTTCGCGCGCTGGTGGGCCGCGCTGCTGCCGGTCGCGACAGCGTTCGCGCTTGCCACCGTTCTGCTGTGGTTGCACAACGAGCAGCTCAACCGCCAGCTCGGCGATCTGCGCAATACCATCGCGCAGCAGAAGCAGGAACTCGCCGAAACGCGCCATCAAGCGGATCTGATCGCCGAGCGCGAGACGATGGTCGTTCCGCTGTGGTCGCAGAAAGGCACGCCTGAGAGCCATGCCGAAGGTCACGCGCGGGTGCTTTACAACGCGAAGGAAGGAATGATGACGTACGACGGCTGGCTGCCGTCGGCTCCGGCGGACAAGAGTTATCAGTTGTGGCTGGTGCCAATGAACGGCGCGCCCATCAGCGCGGGCGTCTTCAATCCTCAGAACGGCGAAATGAGCCACATGATGATGAAGCTTCCCGCGGGCGTCACCGCGAAAGAATTCGCGGTGTCGCTCGAACCGGCTGGCGGCATGCCGCATCCCACGGGCCCGATGGTTCTCGTCGGACCCATCTCGTAGCGCGATCCGCGCCGCTACGTTTTCGCCGCGACTGGAATGTAGTCCACGCCCATGTATGGCCGCAGGGCTTCCGGGATTGCCACGGACCCGTCCGCGCGCTGATAATTTTCTAGTAGCGCAATCCATGTGCGGCCTACCGCCAGGCCCGAGCCGTTCAGCGTGTGCACGAATTCCGATTTCTTCCCGCCGGGGGGCTTGAAACGAATGCCGGAGCGGCGGGCTTGAAACGCTTCCGTATTCGAGCACGAAGAAATTTCCATGAACTCGGCCGCCGACGGTAGCCACACTTCGATGTCGTACGTTTTCGCTGACGCGAATCCCATGTCAGCGGTACAGAGCAGCATCACGCGATAGTGCAGGCCCAGGCGCTGTAGAATTGCTTCGGCGTTTGCTACTAGCGCTTCCAGCTCGTCGTAGCTTTGCTCGGGGCGCGTGAATTTGAACATTTCCACTTTCTGAAATTGGTGCTGGCGCTTCAGCCCGCGCGTGTCGCGTCCCGCGGCGCCGGCTTCGGAGCGGAAACAGGCCGTCCAGGCGCACACTTTGATCGGCAGCGCGTCGGGCTCGAGCGTCGTGTCGCGATACAGGCTGGTCAGCTCCACTTCCGAAGTCGGCGTCAGCCACAGGTCCGTGCCTTCCAGGTGAAACATATCCGCCGCGAATTTCGGCAGCTGGCCCACGCCGGTGAGCGAAGTGGTGTTCACCAGAAACGGCGGCAGAATTTCCGTGTAGCCGTGCTCGCGTGTGTGCACGTCCAGGAAGAAATTCGCGAGCGCCCGTTCCAGCCGCGCGCCCAGGCCCTTGTACACCGCAAAACGCGCGCCCGCGATTTTGATCGCCGCGTCGAAATCGAGTATGCCCGCGCCTTCGCCGAGTTCCCAGTGCGCTTTCGGCTTGAAATCGAATGCCGGGGGCGTGCCCCAGCGGCGCACTTCCACATTCTCCGCCGCGGATTTGCCCACCGGCACGCTGGCGTGCGGAATATTCGGCACGGTTAGCAGGAATTGCTTTAGCTGCTCGTCGAGCACCGTGATGGCTTCGTCGTCGCGCTTGATTTTGTCGGAAACCTGCTTCATCAAAGCCAGCAGCGCGGTGGCATCCTCGCCCGACTTCTTCATGCGCGCGATTTCGTCGCTAGCCTTGTTGCGCTCCGCTTTCAGGCGTTCCGCCGAAGTGATCACCATCCGCCGGTCCGTATCCAAAGCGCGAAAAGGCGCAAGGTCAAGCGTGGCGCCGCGCTCCCGCGCGATCTTCTCGATCACATCCAAATGTTCCCGCACATATCCCAAGTCGAGCATAGGCCCAGCAGAATACATGATTCCGCGATGAAGTGAAAAGCGCGGACGCGCAAATTTGTTGCGGTTAGAAAATCGTTTCTCGTTTCGTTTCATGTGGTTGGCAATTTTCTCAGTCTGGTCTGTTGCGGTTAGAAATTCGCGACGAGCATTGTTGAGGCGCGGCGCCGGTGCCGAAAGGGCAGAAAAACTAGCGATTAGAGAATGCTTTCTCGTTTGTTGTGAGTGAGTTAGTTCGGTTTCTAATAATTGAGTAGCGATTAGGGTTGGCGCGAGCGGCGGGCTGGGGAGTTCGGGCCTCGCGGGTGGATTGGCGACGGGCGCGACGCGAAATCGCGGCTGGCGGGCGGCGATTGGTGCTTGGGATGGCGCGCAATTGGTGCGTCTAACCTCGTATTTTCGACCGATTAGAATGGGAGTCGACCGTCTAGTTTCATGAAGTTGCGACGATTTCTAATTGCGGTACGACCGATTAGAAATTGGCGAGTGGAGGGAGGGGTGTAAGCAAGTCGAAGACACGCGGGAAAGGCGCTGCCTTAAGCTACCCGGGACTCGACGAGAAGCAAGTAGCCAGTCGGAAGACACGTCTTACAAGAAAGTTTTGTGCGCGCTGTTTGACCTTGCGCTCTTACGGACCTACTCGAAGGATTCCTCTTATCATTTTGTATACCATGACGGCATCCTTGAAGGGTTGGATGTTCGAAAGAGAAGGCTCGTTCTGCAGGTTTTAAGAGATACGGCTGCAAAATACAGCGTCCAATGTATTATTAGTGTGATCGATTCGGATCTCCCGCGCACGGAAGAAGATGTAAGAATTCCTTTCCCGCAGAACGAGATCATCTTAGAGCTAAGTGACAGCGGCCCCACCGGGCGGTTGTTTAGGATGCGGGAATTCTAGGAACCCGTCCGACGGGCGTCTAGGGAACCGCTCCCACGCTAACTCGTTGGCTTCTTCCGCGGCGACGGCGTCGGGGTTTCTGTGGCGTTCAGCTTCCAGACGATTTGGCGCATTATGGCGGTCCACATGTCGGCGTCGCGGGTGGGGAGATTCAGGCGGCGGACCAGGCGGCGGATGCGGTCGTGGGCGTCGGCTACGGTGCGGCGGTCGAGGAAACCGCTGGAGCTGAGGGCTTCGGTTAGAACCGTGGTGAAGCGTTCGAGTTCGCCGGCGGTGGCGGGCGGGGCTTTTTCCAGCGCTAGCTTAAATTTGGCGGTGGCTTTGGCGTCGCGCACTAGTTCGTAGAGGCAGACTGCTACGGCCTGGCCCAGGTTCATCGAGCGGTGCTCTGCGCGGGTGGGGATGCGCAGCAGCCAGTGGCAGTGGCTGAGATCTTCGTTGGACAAGCCGGTTTTTTCCGAGCCGAACAGGAGCGCGGCGCGATTTTTTTTACCGCGTCCGGCGCGCTTGCGCGCGAGGCGTTGCAGAATGATGCGCGTGCCAGCTTCGAGCGTGCACAGCGAATGATGCAATTCGCGGCGGCCGGCGGCTGTGGTGCCGACCACCAGCGCGCAATCCGCGACCGCTTCCGCAACGGTGCTGAACTGTTCGGCGCTCGCGAGCACCGGCGCGGCGCCTACCGCGGAAACCGCTTCGCGATATGCGGGGTCGTAGGGATTTACGAGGCGCAGATGCGTGCAGCCGAAATTGCTCATGGCGCGGGCGGCGGCGCCAATGTTCAGGGGGTTGCGCGTCGCGACGAGGACGACGCGGAGATTGTCCAAGAGGGACGGAGAACTCATGAGCGGCTATTCTATGGTATCTCGGGTGCACCTCGGGGGCATCACGCGATGTGCAGACGAGTCCGGGAGCGGGAGGCGGCGAAGAGGGAGAGGCACGTTCCGGATGCGCACACCGTTTCAAGGCGGGACAGAGCAGCGATGCGGAGAAATGATTAGAAGCCGTCTCATAAATGTTCAGCGGCGATCCGCACACGCGGCTTTAGGGGCTAAAGCCCTTTTGTTTGCGGTCTTGACGGCGGGGCTGGAGCCCCGCCCTTCCGGGCGTCCCATTTATAAGATGGCTTCTAATAATCGCGGTGGCCGAGAATGACGCACGAGCGATTGGCCCTTGATATGCACATGCAAGCCATTGGTACAAACATGCCCGACCACCTGACGCAAACGAAGAGCGAAACGGCGGCGGGAGACAGTCCGCGCAATCGCCGGCAACGGCCGCGATTTTCGATTGCGATTCCGATCGAAGTGAGTGGACTTGACGGCGCGGGCGAACCATTCTGCGAGCGAGTGATGACGACGGACGTGAGCGAATGGGGTCTGGGATTTAAGCTTCACTTCGCGCCGGGGATGGATGCGTTTGTGATGGTGCGCGTGATCGAGGGAGATGCGCACTGTCCGCCGAATGGAGAGCCGGTAGTGTTTCAAGTCCGGCGGACGCAGCCGGAGGGCGGCGGCTGCCTGGTGGGCGTGTGGAAGATGGACGGCGAGCGGCCGTGGTGCATAGGGCTACCTGAAACAACAGAGTAGCGCGAAGAACTCGATCACATTTGGGCGCATTCGGGCGGCGAGCAGTTGGAACGGGCATAGAACGCGATCGTTTTTTGGATGAGAGATTCCGAGCAGTAAAGTGACAATCGCACTATCTGAACTCGCCAAAGAGGCCCCATCCGCGCCGGGACGCGTGGACATCGTGGGATTTCCGCAAGTATTGCTGACGCGCGCTTACGGGGATCCCGACCTGCTATTTGTGCCGTTGCTGGAAATGGCGCGGGCGGCGGTGACGTTTCGCGACCGTCTGACGACGCACGGGGAAGATCGCGCGCACGCGATCACGATGAGCGGGATCCGCATGGCGACGACGTTGATGCGGGACTCCCGTTTTTCGCTGGCGGCGCGCAGTTTGAACGAGGAGAACCACTACATCGTGGATCTCGACTGCGATACGTTCAGCCTGAGCACGCGTTTGTACGCGGAGGCGAGCCGGCGCACGTCGATGTTCCAAGTACAAATTGCCGGGAAGATACAGGCTGGGCCGTACGTGGTGCGGGGTGTTAGCGACCAGTCGATCGTGCTGCAATTGGATGAACAGCTGCTGCGGCCGCCCAAGCTGTTCGCGACGTCGCTGGGGGTGGAATTTTTGCAATAGAAAATGGATACGGAAAGACGGTCCAACTTGGATCGCGGCATGGACCGCATGAGAGAGAATGCCGAGATCACTTTGACGATGCCGCTGGGAGAGCGAAGGTTCGGAGTGGCCTTGCGGCGGAAAAGCGCGGGGAACGAGTGGGAAGTACTGGACGCGCAATCGAACAGACCGTTGGGCGCGCTGACGCCCGAAATCGAAGGGAACTTGCAGCAACTGCTGGCGACATTGACCGAAATGCTCCAGAAATGAGCGGCGGTGCGGGTGGCAGCGCAGTTCACCCATTTAGGCTTTTAGCTTTGCAATCTGGCGCTTGATGCGCGAGAGCCGGTGGGGACGCTGCGCAGTGGGGCCGGCGGCTAGGCGAAAACTTGAAGTCCGTTAAATTAACGTGGCTGCAATAGAGCTGTAACATAGCGGCAAAATGGTTTGGTAGGATGGCGCCGCTGCCCTTGCGTTCGCCCCGGACACCGGCACAAAGGAAACGATGCCATGCTGCCTCCTAAACTGATTCTTTCCCCGATCGATTTTAGCGATTCTTCGCACGGCGCGCTGGACGTGGCCGCGGATTTCGCGACGCGTTTCGGCGCTGAACTGCTGCTGGTCCACGTGATGCCTGCGATCGCGGACTTGCCGGAAAACGTGTCAATGCTGAAGGAAGGCGAGTACGACCAAAGTTTGGCGGATGCCGCCGCGAAGCGACTGTCTGATCTGGTGGCGGCGCTGGCGCAAAAAAATGTGAAGGCGCGCACGGAAATGGGGACGGCGAATGATGTTGGAATGGAACTTGTGCGGATCGCCGAGCACGACCACGCGGACATGATCATCATCGCGACGCATGGCATGACCGGCTGGCACAAGATCGCGTTCGGCTCGGTGGCGGAAAAAGTAGTGAAGCAGGCGAGCTGCCCCGTACTGGTGTTGCGCGCGAATGCGATGGAGGATGCGGGCGGCGAAAAGAAGAGCTCGGCGTCCGCCGCAGCGCATTAGTTGTTGTTTACTGGCGCCGCACCCGCGGCGCGCAGCGCCAATCCTTCGATCGTGTTCTGCGGACTTTCGGGATGAATCGCGCTGTGGCGCGATTCACACTCCGACCTCGGCGAACTCGTCGCACATCGAACGGAAGTTTTCGTACCAGGTTTCGGTAAACACACCCACCAGATATTCGGCGGTGCGTCCGGCGACGGCCACGCGAGCCGGCTTGATTTCTCCCCAGGTGCGAACGCGCGTACCACCGGTGGAATGTTCCTCGAATTCGACCCACTGGTGCAGGGTGATGCCCAGGGCCCGATCAATCCAACCGAGGTCGCGGCCGGGCCGGCAGTTGACGATCAAGTGATCAACGACGACCTTAACTGGTTTCAGGATTTCAATTTCCATCCTGCTGCCGATACTCCAGGGCTCGCCATGCTGCCAGTGCATGCGGCCGTAGATGTTGGCGAAGGTGTGCCACATTTTCCAATTGGTGTAAATCTCCCAGGTCAGGGCCGGCGTAGCTTTGGTGGTGACGGCATATTCAAATGTGTGCATGGTTCCTCGTAGCGCACCTCTTAGCGCAATGCGGATTTTTTACTGCACCAGGGAATAAAACGGGGGTATACTGCGCGCCTGGATTCTTTATACATCGTTTGTTATACGTTGTAAAGATTATTTTTTTCGAGATTGCCAGCAACGCAAGGAGCAAAGAGCGAAAATGCCGCGAACAGCCGATGCCCGTCTGGAAGGACGCATACTCGATGCGGCTTATCAATTGTGGAGCCGAGGCGGTGAAAGAGCGCTGACCATGCGCGCGGTGGCGCGCACAGCTCGGACGACGACCCCCACGCTGTACCAGCGATTCCGGGACAAAAAAGATATTCTGGAACTGCTGCGCAAGAGGGCGCAGGAGATCATGTTCTCCTATATGCGGCGGGCGCATTCGGCGGAAGAGTTTTGCTTGCGGTATTTCGAGTTCGCGCTTAAACATTCCAACGAGTACGAACTGATCCATGCGGATTGGGCCGTGCGGCTGGCGAAGGAAGAAGCGCGGCCGTCGTTCGACCTGCTGAAGAAGAGTCTGGCGGACCGATTGGGCGGAACGCTGGAGCAGCATGCGGGTTTGGCGCTGGCGCTGGCGGCGCTGCTGCACGGAACCGCGACGTTGCTGCTGACGAAGGGAGTGCCGGAGCGAATTTCGCGAGAGCTGCGGCACGCGTGCGTCGCGGCGTTTGAGACGCTGGTGGAGAACGCAGCCGGGCGATCGTTTCGGCCGAACCATCAGCGCGCGGCGCGGCCGTAGGTGAAGATATGTCGCGGCTGACGGCTGGGGCGATTTATGAGTGACGCATGAATAAGGCATCGCGGCGACGCTGGATTTTTTTGAGCGCGGCGATTGTGCTGGCATTGCTTGGCGCGGCGGGATATTGCCGATGGACTGGGCAGATACCTGCGCCGTTGCTGGAAATATTGTTGCGGCAGATTCAGTTGCCGCCGGGATTCAAGATTGAGCTTTATGCCGCGGGCGTGCCCAATGCGCGCTCGTTGACGCTGGGAGCGGGCGGTACCGTGTTTGTGGGGTCGCGGCGCGCGGGAAAAGTTTATGCGCTGACGGACAGCGCGCGGCATGACAAGGCCGGCGAAGTGATTACGATCGCGCGCGGTCTGGACGAGCCGAATGGCGTGGCATTTCACGACGGTTCGTTGTATGTGGCGGAAGTGAGCCGTGTGCTGCGTTACGACGATATCGAAGCGCGACTGAGAAATCCTCCCCCGCCCGTGGTCGTGAGCACCGACCTGCCGCAAACCGAGCAACACGAATGGAGATTCATTCGCTTCGGGCCCGACGGAAGGTTGTACCTGGGAGTGGGCGCGCCGTGCAACGTGTGCGAATCCGCGGACAAGCGTGTCGCGAGCATTTTGCGGATGCGTCCGGACGGAACCAGCATGGAAGTGTACGCGCTCGGGGTGCGCAATTCGGTGGGCTTCGATTGGCAGCCTGGGTCGCAGGAGATGTGGTTCACCGACAACGGGCGGGACAACATGGGAGATGACATTCCTCCCGATGAGCTGAATTATGCGCCGCGCGCGGGGATGAATTTCGGGTTTCCTTATTGCCATGGAAAAGATATTCCGGATCCGCAGTTTGGGCGCGAACATTCGTGCGCGGAGTCTGTGGCGCCGGCGTGGGGTTTGCCGGCGCATGTGGCTGCGATCGGGATGCGGTTTTATATGGGTGGCATGTTTCCGGAGGAATACCGGGGCGGAATTTTTATTGCGGAGCATGGGTCTTGGAATCGCAGTGTGCCGATCGGTTATCGCGTGAGCCGCGTGGTGGTGGATGGCGAGCAGGCGGTGAAGTACGAGCCGTTCGCGCAGGGGTGGTTGATGGGAGGGATTCATTGGGGGCGGCCGGTGGATGTGTTGGTGATGCCGGATGGTGCGCTGCTGGTTTCTGACGATTATGCGGGGGCGGTTAATCGGATCAGCTATCAGCAGTAGCAAGAGCGCGGCGACGTGATCGAACAAGGCAAAAGATTTAACACCGAGGACACAGAGGAACGGCGGAGAGCACAGAGAAAGAAGGAGAGAGCCGCGAATCAGATGACGACAGATTCCTGGTATTCGCCGAAGGCGCGGCGGAGGGCGTCGGAGATTTCGCCTACTGTGGCGTAGGCTTCGACGGCGGTGAGGATGGCGGGCATTAGATTTTCTGTGGTGCGAGCGCGGCGTTCGATTTCTGCTAGCGCGGCTTGGGCTTTGGGCGTGTCGCGGCGGGCGCGCAGGGAATTGAGGCGCGCGATCTGGGTGCGTTCGATTTCGGGATCGATGTGCAGGGTGGGGATGGGCTTTTCGTCGTCCGTTTGAAAGCGATTCACGCCTACGACCACTTGTTCGCCGCTGTCCACGGCATTCTGATATTCGAACGCGGACTTTTGAATTTCTTGCTGGATGTAGCCGGTTTCTACGGCGCGCAGCACTCCTCCCATCGCGTCAATCTTGGAAATATATTCCCGCGCGCCAGCTTCGATTTCGTCGGTCAATTTTTCGATGGCGTATGAGCCAGCGACTGGGTCAATCGTGTTCACTACGCCTGTTTCCTGCGCGATGATCTGTTGGGTACGCAGCGCCAGCAGCGCGGATTGCTCGGTGGGGAGCGCGAGAGCTTCATCGAGAGCGTTGGCGTGCAGCGATTGGCATCCGCCGAGAACCGCGGCGAGCGATTGCAGCGCGACGCGCACCAGATTATTTTCCGGTTGCTGCGCGGTGAGGGACGAGCCAGCGGTTTGCGCGTGGAAGCGCAGCATCAGGGAGCGCGGATCGCACGCGCCGAAGCGTTCCTGCATCGTGCGCGCCCACAGGCGTCGCGCGGCGCGGAACTTCGCGATTTGCATTAGCAGCTCGTTGTGCGAATTGAAGAAGAAGGAAAGTTGCGGCGCGAATTCGTCCACGGCGAGGCCGGCGGTGATGGCGGCTTCGACGTAGGCGATGCCGTTCGCGAGAGTGAAGGCGACTTCCTGGACATCCGTGGAACCTGCTTCACGAATGTGGTAGCCGGAAATAGAAATCGCGTTCCAGTTGGGCAGCTCGTGGCGGCACCAGGCGAAAATATCGGTGACGATGCGCATGGCGGGGCGCAACGGATAGATGTAAGTGCCGCGGGCAATATATTCCTTGAGAATGTCGTTCTGCACGGTGCCGGCGAGGCGCTGCAGATTCGCGCCTTGTTGTTTGGCGACGGCGACGTAGAGCGCGAGCAGAATCGCGGCGGTGGAATTAATGGTCATCGAGGTGGAGACAGTTTCCAGCGGGATGCCGTCGAAGAGGGTTTGCATGTCTTCGAGAGAGTCAATGGCGACACCGACTTTGCCGACTTCGCCGAGCGCGAGAATGTGATCGGAATCCATGCCGATCTGCGTGGGTAGGTCGAATGCGACGGAGAGGCCTTTCACGCCTTGCGCGAGCAAATAACGGTAGCGCTGGTTCGATTCGACCGCGCTGCCGAAGCCGGCGTATTGGCGGGTAGTCCAGAGGCGCCCGCGATACATGGTGGGATAGACGCCGCGGGTGAAAGGGAATTGGCCGGGATAGCCCAGGTCGCGTTCGGCGTCCCAATCAGGCAGGTCGTTCGCGGTGACGACGGCGTCGATGGGCAAACCCGAAGGAGATGCGGCCTTGCGTTCTGCGGCAGCCGGGGATTTTTTTGCGTTGTTTGACATGTGCCCGTGTCAGCGAACCCGGCGCGCGCGGCGGAACGACGTGAATGCAAAACAGACCATGGTGACTGCGTAAACGATCGTGAAGCCGAGTAGCCACGCGGCGGGGCGGGTGTGCCATTGGCGCCAGGCGGAGATGCCGCCGTAAAGCGCGAAGATCGCGAAAATTGCTCCGGTGGTTTCGTGGAAGAGTTGGCGGATGGCGCGCCACACTACGCGCAGGGTGATCTTGGTGGAGCTCCAGAGCGTGGGGTAGAAGCCCTCGGCCATGGAACAATTCTAGTACAGATTGTGTGGAGGCGCGGGAGTGATTGGCGGGCGGCTGGGGGCTGGTTTTACGACAGGAAGTCAAAAGCTCCGATTCCCTGATAGTGGGTCAGTTTCCGATTACGGCGTCACTCAGGACTTAGACATCCGACCGATGTCGCATGACCGCGTTTCTGTATAGCTTCCGTTTAGCTGACGATTCCCCAGAATGTCGATTTTCGGTTCGCACAACGTTCCGTTCCGCCGTTTACCGTCCAACGTTCGGTTTTCCGGGAGATCTCCTGCGCGTCTTGGTCAACAGATCAAGACCGATCCGCGAAGGCCAGAAACCGGGCGGCGGACGGGAACGTACAAGAGAAATCGGAATGTGCCGTAATGGGAAAAGATCGGCGACGATCAAGCAAAAACAATTAGTGCCGAACATTCGAGTTGGTCCCGCAGGATGGGCTTATCAGGGATCCACGGACCGCGGCGGACCATCACCGGACTTTCACCGCCCTTCTGGATGAACTAAACCACGGTTATTTGTTTGCGCAGCCCGTCCGCGAAAAGGCTCTTGGGGATCATGGCGTGCACACCGCGTACGATGTCAACCACTTGAGTTACCCGGAAGTTTACGGCGATACTGCACAAAGCGTAGGCATCGAGTTTGGTTAGACTCGCGCGCGTAGCCAGGAAGTTGATGGCGTTCTGCGCCGCCAGGGTCATCGCTACGTTCAGGTCTTTGTCCAAGCCCAACAGGATCCAGTGCGTGGGAGTCTCAGCAATGGGCCACGCGAAATTCTTCTGTTTGTGGAGAACCACTTGGATCCGCAGTTCCTGCATGCGCGTCTCGAGAGCGGTGATCGTTATTTCGCCATCGCCCTGCACTGCGTGTGAGTCGCCGGTGAAGATCAGCGCCCCAGGCTTCCAAACGGGAATGAACATCGTCGAGCCCTCGGCCATCTCGCTCAAGTCCGTATTGCCCGCATGCGGCCCCGGGGGAACGGAGCTGGTCACTCCCGGACTCAACGGAGGGAAGTAGCCATCGGGCGGGGCCACCCCAAGCGTCCCCTGGAACGGCTTGAGCGGAACATGAATGTCCCGAGCAAACTCCGCTGTCATCTTCGGAAGGTCGAGGTCCAGATATTTTATCTGTCCTTCGGAAAAATCCTGGGGCAGCAAGCCGGTTCCCAGCGAGCCGGGGTTATTGAACACCGCTCCCCAATTGAAGGGAAGAATCCGTCTGTAACGGACCTCCAGGACGTCGCCGGGCTCCGCATTGTTCACAAAGATTGGCCCGATGATCGAGTGGGGCCCTTTTCCGGGATTGCTCACGCGGGTCTTCACCAGGGCTGCGATGGGGACTCCGGGCTGCATCTGGTTCAGGAAGTGCGACCAAGTGTTGGGAAAGCTGAGCGTGTCGCCAGAATCGATCTTGAGGATTGGCGGGAGCGTCGTGTCATAGACCCCTAGGCGTACCGTCTGATCGTTGGACTCGACCACGTGGACGCGGCCTTCGTCCTCTTTGTTCTGCGCCGCAGCATTACTGTGTGGAGCGGCGGAGCTCGTTTTCGGCGTTTCCGTTGCACGCACAAGTTTCGTGAACCACGGCCCGATAGCCGCCAGCGCACCCATGAAGCTGCTCGCGCGCAACAGCCGGCGTCGCGAACGGCCACGCGCGCTGAGATAATCGTCGAACTGCGCTTGGTTGATCTCGTCCAGGTGCAGAAGACGGTCAGCGGCCCGATTTGTGAAGGCAGAATCTTTGATGTCTTCTCGGAGCACGCCCGTGCCCTTTTCGTCTCCGCATCCGAACAGGCTGCCGCATGAATGTTGATGGGGTTGAGGCTGGCTTTCTTCCGGGTCTTGATTGTGTGGCAACATCTTTTCCTCGACGGATCCTAAAAACCAAAAGCTTTCGAGCCACAGGACGCGGCCGAGATCGAATTGCGCGGATTACCCGGGATTTCCATTTTGGCCGCCCGGATGCCCGACTTATACACCCCGCAGTTTGCCGAGTGAAGCAAATTGTTTCTTACCGTCCATATGATATAGAACTGCACTTTTCCGGTTAATGTTTACCAGGCACTAACCCGTGCGCTGGAGTC
Source organism: uncultured Acidobacteriota bacterium (assembly GCA_963786205.1). Taxonomy (GTDB): domain Bacteria; phylum Acidobacteriota; class Terriglobia; order Acidiferrales; family UBA7541; genus Palsa-295. The sequence continues at coordinate 762,623 of CAWAYG010000002.1, read as the reverse complement.
TCGGGGACGAGCGGGATCAAAGCGGTGCGGCTATAGCTTTTCAGAATTTAAGGCTGCGCCTCTGGCCGGTTGTCTCCGTAGTTCCAGGCTTTGATTTTTGAGATGTGGTCCAGGAACCCATTCAAGAATTCCGAGCCATTCCCCTTGGGAGCGTGAAAAGTGGCGTTCAGGATTACGTAGCGCCGGACTAGCTTCTTAGCGGTCGCCTCGTCGAGATGGAGATCAATCGACTCTGACATCATGAAATTGCGCCCATCGGTTTCGGACACATAAAGCCCAACGGATGTGTCGATACCGTTGTAACCCAGATAGCCAGCAAGCCGTACACGACGGCCGTCAAAGTTGCCCGGATTGGCGATCAAACGGATGAGGCTCAGAGGCTGGGGTTTCTCGTCGGTCACTTCTGTTTGAGAAGATTCCAAGAAGGGGTGACTCACAAGTCCAACCAAACCCGCGACAACTTCTCTACGCTTCACGAATTCCTCCTGCTTAAACGGATGCGAACGGAAAATATATACCGCGTCGGGAAGCGATTCCAGCCTGAAGAAACAGTCGTGGAACGGCCTTTGATCGCCGTGCTACAGAGGTCTACCGAGTGGCATTTCACGCGGTTTGTGGCACTTGTATTGGTCGAGGCTGCGTGTTTCGCGGTCGCTCTCGGCGTCGCAGTGGACAGGAAGCCTTCCCATTAAAATCCGAGCGGCTCGCCAGTGCCCGATTGCGTATTCGGAAACTGACCGACTACCGATTCCCTGCTAGGCTAGACCTTTCCGCAAGAAACAGATCCCTGCGTGCGGCAGGCAAGCTCAGGATGACGGCATTACTTTCACGGGAGCGGGTGAATAACTGAACGGGCGTACGGTTAACTTGTGGAGTTCACTTTCAGCACCTGGGCCTTGTTTCGTGCTGGCGGCGGACCTAGAATTGGGATAGAAGGGTGCTTTAACAGGAGGTGATGCCCTTGCAACTCGACGACCGCATGAAGCAGTTGCTGCGAGAGCTGGGACACGCCATTAATGATACGGTGTCGGACTCCAACCGGATCGCGGAAGCGATTTCGGGGGTGCGTTCGGCGGGCTTCGACATTGTGTTGAAGCTGGACGCGACGATTGGACTGGCGCGGCGTTCGGCGCAGGACGCAAAGATGACCACGCAGGACCGGCGTTTCCTGGAATCGCTGCACATTCGTGTGGATGATGAAATCATGGACGAAGAAGCGATCGAGCCGCGGGTGGAGATCACCGCGCAAGACATAAAATTCCTGAAGTCGCTGAAGATATCATTCGATGAAGAACTTTAATTCTATTGCTGGCGCATTTTGCTGCGCCGCCGTGATGCTGGTGATTGCCGCGCCACCCGCGCGCGCGCAGCTTATCGAACCGGCGCGCACGCCGATTTCCACGGACGTCAACACGCCGGTGGTGGTGAAACAGAGGCCCGCGAGGGCTGTGTGGCTGAAAGCGGAAGTGATCCACTCCGACCGGAACACGCTGATCGTGCGGGAAGTGGGTAATGAGATGGCGATCCATACCTTCACGTTCGTCGATAAAGCTAAAGATAAAATCGAGCAGGTGCAGGATGCGGGCGGATATCAGAGCGGGGACCACGTGAGGATTCTGTGGATACCTGGCAGCAGCGAAGCTCTGAATATTAAGGGTAGGCCTTCCAAACCGATTTGATTCCTCGTATTGCTGTAAATGTTCGTTAGATTTGTACGCGAGAAATAAGCCGGCGAGACACCGGCGCTTTGAAATGATTCGCCCTCCTGCTGTTGCTGGCCGCTTCTACCCATCCGAACCGAATGAACTTGCGCGGCAGATTGCTGAATTCTTGCCCGCGACGCCGGGCGCGGGGAAAATTGTGGCGCGCGGGTGCGTGGTTCCTCATGCGGGCTACATTTATTCGGGGCATGTCGCGGGGGCGGTTTATTCATTGCTGGAAATTCCCGCGCGATGCATTTTGTTGGGGCCGCGGCATTATCCGCGCGGCGAGGCGATGGCAATTTTGCCGGAGGGAAGCTGGCGGACGCCGTTGGGAGATGCAGCGATTGATGCGGAGCTGGCTGCGCAGCTGATGCGGGCGTGCCCGCGTTTGCGCGAAGACGCGGTGGCGCACGAGCGCGAGCATTCGCTGGAGGTGCAGATTCCGTTTCTGCAGCGGCTCGCGTCGGACTTTCGATTTGTTCCAGTCGTGCTGGGGGCGGATCGCTATCCGTTGCTGGAAGAATTGGGGCACGCGGTGGCGAAGGTGGTGGCGGCGCGGAGCGAGCGCGTGTTGGTGATTGCCAGCACGGACATGAATCATTACGAGAGCGACGCGTTCACGCGTGTGAAGGACGCGCGAGCGATTGAGCGGATTCTGGCGGTTGATCCGCGCGGACTGTTCGACACGGTGCGCGGCGAGGGGATCACGATGTGCGGCTACGCGGCTACGACGGCGATGCTGGTGGCGATGCGGGATCTGGGCGCGGAGAGGGCGGAGTTGGTGCGTTATGCGACTTCGGGCGACATCACCGGTCAGCGCGACGAAGTGGTGGGGTATGCGGGGTTGATTGTGCGGTGAGCGGCGGCGAATTTTTGGCGCGGTGTTCGCGCAAAGGGGACCGCGATGGGTTGTTGGCGCCACACAGATGGCGTACTGAAGCGCACGGCTACGAATTTGAGCGATTAGTCGAAGACGCCCGCCTAAAAAGAAAAAGCAGGCGGCCGCTACAAATTCAAGTGCAACGGCAACGGCCTAGTCAAAGACGCGCATCCCGCGAGGGCGGGATGGCCGCTACAAAAGCGCATTCGACATAGATTAAGCGTACGCCGTGCTGATCGGTGCTAGTTGACGTTGAGAGTGAACGTGAACGTGTGCGTGGTCGTGCCGCTGGTGGCCGTCACGGTGACGACCTGGTTCGTGACCACAGGCGTACCCGGGTTTGTCGGCCCGGTACTTCCGCCTCCACCGCCGCCTCCGCATGCGGCGATCCCGATTAACAGTGTGAACATCAGCACGGCGCTGGCGAGACTCCAGCGGCGTCGGCGCGCTTGAATTGCCAGCGCGAGGAGCGCGGCGCACACGAGCAGGATGCGGATCGTACGAGCGGTGGTGCGCCATCCGCCGAAGTCAATATGGCGGCTTAGCGGCGCGAGCGAGCTGGGAGCGGTGGTGGAGACCATAATTGTTGAGGTCCCGCCCGCAGCCACCGTCGCTGGACTGAAGCTGCAAGTGCTCTCCGAAGGCAGATTGGTGCAGCCGGTAAGATTGACTGAGGCCGTGAAACCGTTCGTCGCGTTCACCGTCACGACCGTGGATCCTGACGAACCGGGAGCGCTGACGTTGACTGTAGCAGGCGCAAAAGTGATGTTGAAGTCCGGGGCGCCTGTCACGACCTCCGCTGTGGAAGCGTTGGAGGCTGCGTAGTTGGGGTCTCCACTGTATAGGGCAAAAATCAATTGTGTGCCGGCTGGAATGGAGGTGGTGGTGAGTTGAGCCTGGCCGTTTGTCACGATTACCGCAGCGCCGAGGGGATTGTCACTGCCTTGGGCGGTGATAGCAGAAGAAAACTGCACCGTTCCGGTGAGGCCTGGCGCGCCGGAATGGGTGGAAGTGACCTGGGCGGTCAGCGTCACGCTGGCGCCTTGGGTAATCGCAGCATTCGAGGTGGTGACGGATGTTGTCGTGGGGAAGACCAGCACCGTTTGCAGCAGGCTATCGCTTGAACTTGCGTAGTCGGTATCGCCGCTGTAGGTCGCAGTGACTTGTTGAACTCCGCCGGGAAGTGTTGAAGTTGAAATTTGCGCCTGACCATTCGTCAATGGAACCGGGCTGCCAATCTGGCCTTGAAAGCTAACGAACTGCACCGTGCCCGTCGGCCCGGGACCGCCCGTTTTGGTCGGGGTGACGACCGCGGTAAACGTGACGTTCGTACCGTGTTGGACAGATAGATTCGAGGACGCGATTGTGGCCGCAGTCGGAATCTGGACGTCTACGGTACTGGGGCTGGAAGTGTTCGCAGCGTAGTTCGTGTCGCCGTTGTACTTTGCGGTGACGGTGTTTAAACCTAAAGGCAACGCGCTTGTAGTAAAAATAACTTGGGAATTGTACGAGCAGTCCGACGGGGTGGTAGCGGTTTGCCCGATTTGTGGAGTACCGAGCTGCGTCGAACCCGAGAAGAAAGTGACGGTACCGGTGGGCGGGTTCCCGCAGTTGGTGCCGGTCAGGTTAACTATCATATTCAAGGGGCCGCCAAGCGACGAAGTTGGGGAGACGGCTAGAGACGTGGTCGTTTGGACTTGAGTGATCGTGAAAGATGCGGCGGGCGAAGTGCTAGCGTTGAAACTGGGGTCGCCGCTGTAGGCGCCGGTGATGGGATGAGTTCCGGCGGTGAATGTGAAAGTGGGAGTGTTGGGGAGTACGTTTCCCTGGCTGTTGAGGGTTAGCGCGGCGATTCCAGTGATTGCCGCGCCGTTGTCCTTGAAGGTGACGGTGCCGGTGGGCACGCCGTTGCCGGAATTGCCGCTAACGTCGGCGCGGAGGTAGACCGGAGAGCCGTATGGGCCCGAACTGAACGGAAGGGGAAAGCCCTGGGAATTTTGGGTGATGAATGAAACGGCGACTTTGCTGCCTTCCGGCGCGATCGTCATGGGGACGGGCGTGGAGTCGCTGGCGGCAAAGGTGCCGTCGCCGGGATAGTGCGCGGTGACGGTATAAGTCCCGCCGGGCAGCACATCCGTTGAGGTATTCACGGAGCCGTTGGTCAATGCAAAATCGGTAACGCCCGGGTCAACGGCGGTGGTTGAGAGCAGCGCGACGTTGCCCGTGGCCGTGCCAGTGGCTGGAGGTGTGGGCGTTACGCTGATCTGCACGGTGACGGGAGTGCCATGGACGATTGACGAAGTTGGATTGAGCGACAAAGTTGTGGCGCTGGGCTTGAGCGCGGAGGTGATTGTGCTCCATTTGTTGACCAGATTGGCGGCGTTTACGGAACCGAGGCCAGTGGTGAGGTCATAGCCCGCGGTTGAGTTGTAGCCGGTCAAGATGCCGATGCCTTCGGGGCCCGGGGAGCCGCAATTAATCGGCGCGGGCACGGTGTCGTCGCAAGGCATGGCGTTGGTGCCGGTCGTGATGTCGTAAAAAATGCAGGTGCTAGCGGGTGTGCCGGAAGAGGTGCAACTAGCGCCGGATTGCGCGGCGAGTTTATAGAGAATGTAGTTGGCATTACCCTGGCGCGACGCGGTTTTCTGAACCACCATGGCCATGATGCCGGCGAAACTGGGAGTGGAAGCAGAGGTGCCGCCGACAGCTAGGAAATCAGGGTTCTGCGCGCTGCAGTAAGTCGCGGCGGTCTGGTCGGCCTCGCAAATGATGTAAGCGCTGCCGGAAATAGAACCGGCACTGGCGAAGAGAGCAACGTCGGGTATGTCTCGTTTGCCATCGCTGGGCACACCTTTGCCAGTCTGCCAGGAGGGTTTCGCGTAGCCGCCCGAACAGCTCGAGGGGTCGTTGCCGTCATTGACCGTACAAGCACTCTTCCCACCGCTGCCGCCGACTGTAATGACGGCAAAGCTGAGTAGTTGCGGGTTATTGCAGTTGGTGAGGGGGTTGGTGCTCAAGCCGAAGAAAACGATAGCGACGCTGGTGCAGGAATCGTCCCACGGGAATTCGGGAATGTATCCTTTGGCGGATGCTTGCGTGGTGGGGGCGTTGGTTGCGTTCCAGTAGGTGGATGGACTGGCGAGGTCGTTGAAATCGGTGCCGCCGACAGCGACGTCGTATGGAGTGGAAGCAAAACCGCTGACTTGTAAACCGAATTCAGCGGGTGCGGGAGATTGACTGTCCTGGCTATCACAGCCGGCCGAGCCGCTATCGCCCGCGGCGATCAAGACTGTGATTCCCTGCGCGGCAGCCTGTTGCCACATGGCGCTGTAAAATTGATTTCCGGTGGTGCCGACGCCTAGCTCGCAGATGCCGTAACTTTCGCTGATGATCGGCGCGACGTTGTGGTCAACAGCGTGTTGGGCGGCGAGATCAACGCCGAGCGTGGTGTTGGTAGTAGCGGCGATCACGAAATCAATGGTAGCGCCTTTGGCGACCGAGCCGGACCACTCGAGGTCGAGGTCGGATTCGGTTTCATCGCCGGGCACGACGCCGGGATCGGGACCGTCAAGGACAAGGATGGGATCCTTGGTCGGCAGGCCGAACATATTCTGGAAGCCCTCGATATCCTTAAAATCCACATCGGATTCGCCGATTACGGCGACGGTCTGGCCGGTACCGTCAATCGCCGGGGACCCGTTCCAGAGCCCTGCTATGTTGTAAATCGCGGCGAAGTCATAGGGCCCCAGGAAGAAACAGGTGGCCTGACCCTGGTCGCAGCTGGTGGTCCACGAGGGCGTGGCGGGGTTGGCAGGGCCAAGGGGCTTGACGATCCCGGTCTCCGTATTTTTCGTGTAGGCGCCCCTTACAACGTGCATGGCCTTGCGCGGAAAATTGTGAAGCGTGTTAATTCCGGCGACGGCGGGCGCGAGCGCTGTGGGAATCGATGGATCGGTGGAGTTGGCCCAGTGGTCTTCGAGTGCTCCTGTTGGGTTCGGGACTGAGTATTTGTGGATCGCGGTGTGGAATGCTTCCTGGACTTGGGCGGCGGTGCCGGAGAATTCGATTGTGGTGCGGCCGTTGGAGATTGGGGCGACTTGGAATCCGTGGGATTGCAGCCAGGTTGTGATGGTCTGGATATCCTGGTCGGAGGGACCGAACTGCTGGCCGAATTGCAGGGGCGTGAGCCACTGGTGGTAGTTCGGCGAGGCCTGATCCTGCTGCTGGTCGAGCAATTGTTCGAGCGCGACTTCCTGGCTAGGACTGCGTTGCAGCACCAGGAGCATGCGATTCATGGGCAGGCTCGCGGGAGCGGCGCCGCGATCGTATTCGGCGCGTGCCAGGTAATAGGTGTTGCCCTTCAGTACGGTGAGATTGGATTCGTCCACCGCCTGGGTGATGCGCGACTGCACGGGGGTGGCTTGGGCAAATGTCCGCAGCGGAAGCAGCAGCGAAAAGAAAGCAAAAAGCAGAAGAATACGGATGAAACTTGCGGGCTGAGGTCGCATGGTTTCGGTCACCTAGGTTCCCATTTTGGGACGGCGAGGACGGCACGGAGAGTAAACGGAGTTATAAGATGTGTCAAGTTGTACGATGGGACAGATTTCCAGCGATCTACGGATAGGGCGATTGGCACAGACGAGTGGCAACGGCCCAGCGGGCGTCAGAGCGGCGTCGCATCCGGAAAATCTGTGCCGCAAGGGCTGAACAGTTTGCGGAAAAAGGCGCGAAGGATGGGCACCGAACGGCAAAATCAACGGCAAAGTCAAAGGCGCCCAGCTAAGGCTGGCCGCTACAAATTCCACGGCAACAGCAAAACAACTACAAAACCAGATGCGACGGCTGCCCGGTGCGATGAAGCTGAACTGGCCGCTACTGAGTCAACACCTTGGAATGCGCGCATCTTTCCGCTTAGTGGGTGGAGCGGATGCGGGTGGCTAAATTGCGGGCGCGGGTGCGGGCGATGTCTATGAATTTTTCGTCGGCGGCTAGCTGGTCGAGGGTGGGGAGCAGGCGTTCGGGCTCGGGGAGCAGCTTGTTGTTGTAGTCGCGTTCGATCTGCTGCATCACGTCGTTGACGCCGAGGTGGTCGTAGCGCATGGTGCGGACCAGGTCGGAGAGGTCCGTAGTTTGGCGGGCGAGGCCTTCGAAGAGGTTGACGAGCTGCGTCGCGGTGTCGTCGAGCGTGTAGTTGAAATCGGTTTCGTGCTTTTCCGCGCCTTTTTCGTAGAGCAGGGTTTTCGCGCCGAGGTTGGCGAGGCGGCGGTGGACTTCCAAATCCACATTCTGAAAATTATTCAGCTTGGCGGCCAGCGCGAAAATGCGTTGCGCGAGGGGAGCGCTGACTTCGAATGGCTGCGGATTGGCGTCTTCATCGAGTTGGCGGATATCGTAGGTGCCGGAGCCAGCTTGATTGATTTTGATTTCGACGAACTCGGGGTAGCTGGTCTTGAAGACTTTGCGGAAGGTGATTTGTGCAGCGGCGTTCTCTGCAGGAGCGCCTGGACCGTCGAACGCGCTGTTTGGCAGAGTCGAAGGCAGCGCGCGGGCTGGCACGGCGGCGGATACTTCCGCGGCGAAAACAGCGAGCACGAAAAAAACCAGCGAGGTGCGAGCGAATACGCTCGTGCAGTGGCGCTGTGCGCAGCGAATCATGAATTCCCGCATCACAGCACAGAGATGCGCGCCGCGCGGGTTTGGTTTCGCAGGTTGGTTTTTGTGGCGCTAGGTGCGGTGCGCGCGCGGATTCCAGCAGGAATTGCGGTGATGGATGCGAGCATGCGTTCGCGCGCGTGGAAACTGTGCGCGTGGCAGAGCGCGACGGCGAGCGCGTCGGCGGCGTCGGCCGGCTCGGGGTATTCGGTCAATCCCAGCGCGGAGCTTACCATCTGCTGCATTTGCTGTTTGGATGCGGCGCCGTAGCCGGCGATGCTGGCTTTCACTTCGCGCGGCGAATAACTGTGCGCGGGAATGGAGGCCTGCGCGGCGGCGAGCAGCACCACGCCGCGAACTTCGGCGAGCCTCAGCGCGGTGCGCATGTTCAGCGCGGTGAAAACGGATTCCACGGCGACGGCGTCCGGCACGAATTCCGCCACGAGCTGGGCGATCAATTCGTGAATTTCGCGCAGGCGCGCGGCGAAGGTAGCGCGCGCGGGAAGTTTCAGTGCGCCGAAACGCAGCAGGTGCGGAGCGGAGCCGATGAATTCAACGACGCCGTAGCCGGTGGCGCCGGCGACGGCCGGGTCAACGCCGAGCACGCAGAGGCGCGCGGGCTTCTTTACGGAGTTCGCGGTGAACGTGGTGGGTGCTGGGCGAATCATATGAGAACGCACAAGTGTAGTGCGCCACGGTAGCAGAGTGTAGTTTTTTTTCGCGAGAGCGCGACGCGGACGGAACTACCGGAGTATTTGCAACCTAACCTTTCGTGTCTGCGACCTTAGGCTGCCACAATTCGATTGGATTTCCCTCAGGGTCGTGCAGGCGGGCGAACCGGCCGTAGGGATAAGACTCCGGGTCAATCTTCACCTCGATTCCCGCAGCTTGTAGCTGGGCCGCCATTTTGTCGAGATCCCGCACTCGAAAGTTCAGCATCCAAACCTTTTGGGGATCCCCGAAATACTTGCTCGTCTCGGGGAAGGGAGTGAAAGCGGTTGCTCCTGCCTCTTGCTGCCACGCGGTTTCCCCGTCGGACGTTGGTATCGTCAAAATCCCCAGGTGTTGCTGGTACCAAAGCGCCAACGCTTTCGGATCCTTGGCTCGAAAGAAGAATCCTCCGATTCCGCTCACTTTTTCCATTTCCGTTCCCCCAGCAATCCCATCACGAACAGCGGCCCCCGCAGGGGGAGGAGAGACCTTTGGCTGTGCGGCTGGCTGCGCAGCGAAGCCGAGTTGGTTCGGATTCCCAATGAAGCTCGACCCGAAAGCAAATGACAGGGTTTGAAGCAGTTGGCGTCTTTGGAAAAACATTCCATGCTCCTTTCGAGAAGAGCGCGGCCCGAGTTACGATAACTGCGCAAATGGGGTTCTGGGAAGCGTAAAGAATAGCGCAGGTTTTTTTCCTGTGAGTGCAGCGCGCAAAAAACTCTCTGGTCAATTTGGCTTATGCGGGAAGATACACCGTCTCTATCTGATCATGGATGCGCGATATCGGTTCCCGCGTCCTCCTTCACATGGGCCAACGGAATCTGCCCAAACAATTGCAGATCAATGATCATGTTCAGCCGCCGGTCCAACTGAAAAAACGTTGCCGCCTTCCTTCCCGGCAGCACCTGGCTCACGGTCGGCACATACTTCAAGCGCAGTGCCTGCACTTGCGCGTCCACCTCCAGCCAGTGCCGCACATAAATCATGGCGTCTTGGTCTGACATCGTTGCCCACATCTCCGCGTACTGCTTCAGCAGCGCATACTTCTGGTCGTTCACTACTTGCAGGTCCCTTACGTAATGGTTGTAGATCGGCCAGAACTTCTGGCCCTCGTCTTCCGACAGCGACATATTCTGTCCAATCACCTGCATTTTCATGGCACGTAGATCTTTCCGCAGCAAAGCAATGTCCTCCTCCGTCACCGTCGGCGTGATCACCCGCTCCACCTTGACTTGCTGCCCATGCGCGACCGCCCCCGCCCCGGTCATCCACCCACCCAACGCCGTCGCCACCAACATGCCTGCAACAAACGCCGCGGCCAATCCGGTCGCTCCCGTCATTTTGCGCTTCATGATCTTTCTCCTTACCTTCGTCCTCTTGCCACAAAGAACCAGCGAGAGCAGAACGTGCGACTGCATGCTAATACAGTTGGGCCGCTAATGGATTATTACCCGGAGCAAGCAAGAGTCAACTCCTGATTAAAAGAAACTCCCGCTTGGGCGAGCAGCCAGCGCAATCAGGTGACCCCTCTTGGCGTGGCGCGCCAAGAGGCACGCCTTCTCGAGGAAGTCAGCGCGCGCGGGCCCGCCCCGGCAGCATGCGGCTGAGCAAGCCGTCGCGCACAATCAGCGTGTAAAACAGAACGGCTCCAAATTGGGCGACGAACGCCGCGCCTTTCACGGGATCGGGTTGATGTGTGTTGGGGTCAGGTTCCGACGCAACCAGGTTGTCGTAAAATGCTTGCGCATCCTTAGAATGGGAACATCGGCAGATTGATCATCGCCGACCCCATCCTACTAGCCGCCAAATCCGAATACGCCAAACTGCAATAATCCCACCCGCGGCAAAACTCCGCACTCCTCGTTAATGTACGCTTTCGTAATTCCGCTCGATGTGATATGTGCAATGCCGCGCGAATGAAGATCCTCTCCATCGCAGTTCTCTCGATTTCAGCGGCCCTTCTTGCTGGCGTGGTGCGCGCCCAACAGAAATGCCCGGCTCCTCCGGCGCTCAGCGCCTCGGCTGGTACCAACATTTTCAACGTGCAGCAGGAATTGGACTTGGGCGACGTTGAAGCGGAATGGCTGGAAAAGAACTTTCGCGTTATCCATGATGATGAACTCGCCGAGCCCCTGAACGTCATTACCAATCGCATCCTCGCCCAACTCCCTCCCACGCAATTGAAGTTTCGCGTCATCCTCATTGATTCTCCGATCGTGAACTCCTTCAGCGTGGGGGCGGGGCGCATCTATGTCACGCGCAAAATGGTCGCCTTCCTTCGCAATGACGACGAGCTCGCCGGTATGCTCGGCCATGAGATGGGTCACATCCTCACCCATCAAAACGCCATTGAAATGACGCGCACGTTTCATGACATCCTGGGTGTCAATTCGGTTGGCGATCGAAAGGATATCTTTGACAAGTTCAACCGCATGCTGGACACCATCGCAGGCGACCGCGGCGCGCTGGTGAAGACCGCCGAGAGGCAGGAACGGGAGGAGGAGCCCCATCAGTACGAGGCGGATCGCGTGGCCCTGTATGCCGCGGCCGCCGCTGGATTTTCGCCGCAGGCCTTCGTGGAATTTTACGACCGCCTCGCTCTGACGCAAGGAAAGACGGGCAACCTCCTGACCGATATCTTTCAAGTGACAAAGCCCGGCGAGAAGCGCCTTCGAGAGATCCACAAATCTGAAAGCTTGCTTCCGCAGGCGTGTCGGGAAATCGCCCCCGCCGCTCCCTCGGCCGAGTTCCTCGCCTGGCAATCGGAGGTCATCGCCTATTCTGTGCTCGGCCATCGGGAGCACCTGGTCGGTGCTGTGTCAAAAAAGCCGCTGGACCCGCCTTTACGAACGGATATCAGGAATCTGAAATTCAGCCCCAACGGCGAATATTCGCTGGCTCAGGATGACGCCAGCGTATTTGTATTTGCCAACGACCCTTTTACTTTTCTGTTCCGGATCGCTGGTGCCGAAGCCCATGGGGCGCAATTCTCGCCGGATTCTAAAAAAATCCTGCTACTAACGCGTGGCCTTCGGATCGAAGAATGGAGCATTGATGATCGGGAAAGAACGAGTGTTCACGAGATGGCGCTGCCCGATGGATGCACGCAGAGTGCCCTTTCTCACGATGGCAAATTGCTAGCGTGCGTCAGCCACGAGCTGGATTTTTCATTGATTGACGTGGGAAGCGGCAATGCTCTCCTTACCAAGAAAGCATACTTTGAACCCGACCTGTCCGGACCCATGGGCGAATACGTGCGCCAATTGACGCTAATTCTGGCGGAAACAAGTGATGCAAGATGGATTCACATGGCGTTTTCCCCCGACGACCACTACTTCGCTGCGACGGGTTCGCGCAAAGCCATCGGAGTTGACGTCACCACTCACGCCCAAATCCCCCTACACGGCGCGTTGGGCGACATGCTCAAAGAGACTTTCGCGTTTCTCGGTCCCGACCGTGTGATCGTTCAAAACCATGCAGATCCGAAAAATTCCGCGTTAATCGAGTTTTCTACGGGTAAAGTGCTGGAACGAATTCCAATAAATCCGCGCCAGGATATGGAAGCTCCCACCAGAGGCGACTACGTCATCCTGAAACCCGTGAAGGACGCGCAAGTGGGCGTCCTCGACTTGAAGTCGCAGAGCTTTGTGATCGGCTCTAAGAAATCGTCCGCGATCGACGTTTTCGATAGCGACGTTCTCAGCCAAAGGGTCTCCGGCGAAGTCGGAATCTTCGATCTTTCTACTCACAAACCCAAAGGTGAGGCGGAGCTTCCGAAGAGCTCTCTGGGCACGCTGCGAGCTTTGGCTGTGTCTCCCGACCTCAGATGGCTTGCCGTTTCTGGAACCAGCCGCGGCGCCGTTTGGGATCTCTCTACTTCGAAACGCCTCTATTACACGCGCAGTTTCCGCGGCGCTTATTTTGACGGTAACCAGGCCTTCTATGCTGATTTTCCCAAGGAGGATCCGCAAGAAAGAACCATCGCGCGCGCCGAACTCTCGCGCGAAAGTATGGCGGCCGGAACGCCGATCGAAGAAAAAACGGCTGTTTGGCAATCCGGGCAGTTCTTGATTCTGCGGAAGTCAGCCGGAAAGGAAAATAGCTTAGCGCGCAATATGACTCTGGACGTCCAGGATGTTCGCGACGGACATACGCTCTGGTCGCGGACTTTTCCCAAAGAAGCACCGTTCATCGCGGTCACTCAACAGACTGCTATGATGGTCCTCGAATGGAGAGTTGAGGCGGCTGCGGCCAAGGATGAAATCAAGAACACACCGGCGCTGCAAGCCCGCTTTGCGGCCATGCGGGATCACCAGGGCGCCTATCTACTCGAGGTGCTCGATGCAGCTTCCGGGAAATCGCGCGGACAACTCCTCATTGACACAGGAAAGGGCTCGTTCCGGCTGACATCAACTTTCGCGGAGGGCGACTGGGTTCTCCTAGCGGACAATGAAAATCGCACCCGTGCGTATTCACTGTCAACCGGCGAGCAGAAGGCCATTTTCTTCGGTGCGCACTCGGCACTTTCCACAGCGGCTGGTATCGCGGTGGTAGAAAACCAAAGCGGGCAGCTCGACGTTTACGACCTGAAGTCATTCGAGAAGCGCACTCAACTGAGCTTTCCTTATCACATCTCAGCGTGCGCATTTAGTGCCGATGGCAAACACCTCTTCATCCTCACCGCCAACCAGATCGCCTACACTTTCGACACACAAGCCTTGGACAAAGCGGAAGCTGCGACGGCAGTTGCATCGAACGACGCGCACCTGTCCGAGTCGCCGGATATTGAAGCGGATCCCGAACCTCAACCATAGAAACGCCAACGTCCCGCTTGAATTGGTGCACGGCGAAGTGGCCCAGCTTCAGCGGTCGATCGCGTTCGTGGCTCCTGCTGGGCGGCGGTCGCCTGCGATATCACTCTGCGCTGCCGCAGCTTCCGGGTTAGTCACTTCCGCTGCTGTGAACTTGATTGCTGGCGGGTGGCCGAACCCGATTCGTTAGGCTGCCGCCACGCTCCGGGATGCGGCGAGATCAAAGCGATCGAGGTTCATCACTTTGGTCCAGGCTGCGACGAAGTCCTGGACGAATTTGGTGTGCGCGTCCGAGCTTCCATACACCTCTGAGAGAGCGCGAAGTTGCGCGTTCGAGCCGAAGATCAGATCGGCGCGCGTCGCCGTCCAGCGGACTTCGCCCGTCTTGCGATCGCGTCCTTCGAATGTGTTGTTCGCGTCCGAGGTCGCCTTCCACGCGGTGCGCATATCGAGCAGGTTGATGAAGAAATCGTTGGTCAACGCCTCCGGCTTCTTGGTGAAGACGCCGAACTTGGTTTGTCCGTAGTTGGTGCCCAGCACGCGCATGCCGCCGATTAGCACGGTGAGTTCCGGTGCGGTGAGCGTGAGGAGCTGGGCCTTATCGAGCAGTTCGACTTCGGCTGTTGCGTCTGCGTTCCCGTTGCGGTAGGAGCGAAAGCCGTCGGCGACCGGTTCGAGCACCGCGAAAGATTGCACGTCGGTTTGCTGCTGCGAAGCGTCCATGCGGCCTGGGGCGAAGGGAACGGTCACGGTGACGCCGGCATTTTTCGCGGCCTGCTCCACACCAGCGCAACCGGCCAGGACAATCAAGTCGGCAAGTGAGATTTTCTTGCCGCCGGACTGCGCGGAGTTGAAGTCTGCCTGAATTTTTTCGAGTACCTTCAGCACCTTCTGCAGCTGTTCGGGCTGATTGACCTTCCAGTCTTTTTGTGGGGCGAGGCGGATGCGCGCGCCGTTTGCGCCGCCACGCTTGTCGGAGCCACGGTAGGTGGACGCCGACGCCCAAGCGGTCGAGACCAGTTGCGAGACCGACAGCCCCGAGGCGAGAATTTTCGCCTTCAGAGCGGCGACATCTTTGTCGTCAACCAAGGCATGATTTACTGGGGGGATGGGGTCCTGCCAGAGCAATTCTTCCTTCGGGACTTCCGGACCAAGGTAGCGTGCGCGCGGTCCCATGTCGCGATGCGTCAGCTTGTACCACGCGCGGGCGAAAGCGTCGGCAAGCTCTTGCGGGTGCTCGTAGAAGCGGCGCGAGATTTTTTCGTAGACGGGATCGACTCGCAAAGAAATATCGGTCGTCAGCATCGCCGGTGCGTGATGCTTCGCGGGATTATGCGCGTCCGGAATCGCACCCGCGCCTGCATTGCCTTTCGGCTTCCACTGATGTGCGCCACCCGGACTCTTGGTAAGTTCCCAATCGTACTTGAACAAGTTTTCGAAGAAATTGTTACTCCACTTTGTCGGCGTGCTGCTCCAGGTGACTTCCAGGCCGCTGGTAATTGCGTCGCCTGCGATACCAGTGGCGTAGGCGCTTGACCAGCCCAGGCCCTGCTCCTCAATCGGCGAGCCTTCTGGCTCTTTACCCAGCTGGGTGCCGGGTCCGGCTCCGTGGGTTTTGCCGAACGTGTGACCGCCAGCGATCAAAGCGACGGTTTCTTCGTCGTTCATCGCCATGCGCGCAAAAGTCTCGCGGATATCCTTCGCCGCAGCCAGCGGATCCGGCTTGCCTTCCGGGCCTTCGGGATTCACATAGATGAGGCCCATCGTGGTAGCGCCGAATGGACGCGCGAGAGCGCGCTCACCCGAATAGCGTTTGTCCGTTCCCATCCAGGTGGTTTCCAGTCCCCAGTTGACGTCCAGGTCGGGTTCCCAGACGTCGGGACGTCCGCCGGCGAAGCCAAACGTCTTGAAGCCCATCGTTTCCAGGGCGACATTGCCCGCCAGGATCATCAGATCGGCCCAGGAAATTTTCTTGCCGTATTTCTGTTTGATGGGCCAGAGCAGGCGGCGCGCTCGATCGAGGTTGACGTTGTCCGGCCAGCTGTTGAGTGGAGCGAAACGCTGCTGACCGCGGCCGCCGCCTCCACGGCCATCACCGATGCGGTAGGTTCCCGCGCTGTGCCACGCCATGCGGATGAACAGCGGACCGTAGTGACCGAAGTCCGCAGGCCACCAGTCCTGCGAATCCGTCATCAACGCTGCAAGATCTTTTTTCAGGCCCGTGTAGTCGAGGCTCTTGAACTCCGCTGCGTAATTAAAATTTCTGCCCATCGGATCAGAGAGCGATGAGTGCTGCGCGAGCAGATTGAGATTCAACTGGTTCGGCCACCAGTCACGGTTTGTCGGGTTTGCGGTGCTGCTGTGATGGAACGGGCATTTCGCTTCGGAAGCCATGCGTATTCTCCTTCAGACATTTAAATTCAACTGAATAAGTTCGTTGAAATCCATGCTGCGATTTCGAAGAAACTAAATTAACATCGAAATGGGAGATAGTTCCAATATCTTACTCCCATTTTAGGTATAGGCATACCCTATGGAATTCCATCAGCTGCGATATGTTTGCGCCATCGCGGACACGGGCAACTTCAGCCGCGCCGCCGAGCGCTGCCAGATTGCCCAGCCCTCGCTCTCACAGCAGGTGCTGAAACTCGAAGAGGAGCTGGGCACGAAGCTCTTTGACCGCCTGGGTCGCAGCATTCGCCTCACCGAGGCGGGTCGCGCTTTCATTCCTCGCGCGCGCGCGATTTTGGAGCAGATGGAGGCAGCGCGATCCAGTGCGGCCGATCAGAATACAGACCTGCGCGGCAGTGTCGCCGTGGGCGTCATTCCCACTGTCGCGCCGTATCTGATTCCGAGTTATGCGGCCCGTTTCGTCAAGAAGTACCCCGACGCAAAACTGCGCATCGTTGAAGAAACCACTTCTGTGCTGGTGGAAGGTTTGCGCGACCTGTCGATCGATGTGGCGATTCTTGCACTCCCGTTGCGCCACAAGGAACTGGAGCTGTTTCCCATCCGAACCGAACCGCTCTTTGCGGCATTGAGCATCGACGATCCGCGTGCCTCCGCAAAATCGCTCGCCCTCAAAGACCTCCGCGGAGAATCGTTCGTTATGTTGCGCGACGGTCACTGTTTCCGGGATCTGAGCATTGACACGTGCACACGCGCCCGCATTACTCCCAACATCGTTTTTGAAAGCGGACAGTTCAGCAGTCTGCTGGGAATGGTAGCGGCCGGTGTCGGCGTCACGCTCGTCCCTGAAATGGCTATTGATCGCAGCGTCGCCTGCCGTTACGTGCGCCTCAGTGATGTTCAGGCTACGCGAACGATCGTCACCGCTGTGCTGCATGGACGCAGTTTTAACCGTGTGCAGCAGGCCTTTGTATCCGGTGTTGGAGGCAAAGCCACCACGCAGGTCGCCGGCGGCGGAAAATCGCCTTCGGCGAGTGGCTCGGGTCGAGGTTAACGGCTAGCTGGCTACGGCGGCTTGCATTTCTTTTTCGTCGATGTCGAAGTTGGCGTAGACGTGCTGGACGTCGTCGTGATCTTCCAGGGTTTCGACCATGCGCATCATTTGCTGGGCTTGCGCGCCGCTGAGCTTCACGTAATTTTGCGGGACGAAGCCGATCTCCGCGGTGGCCGGAGTGATGCCGGCCCCGACGAGCGCTTCGCGCACTTTTTCGAATGCTTCGGGGGGCGTGGTGACTTCCCAAGCCGAGCCGTCGTCGCGCAGATCTTCGGCGCCGGCGTCCAGCACGATGCTCATCATTTTTTCTTCGTCCGCGGCTTCCTTGGGGACGATGATGTCGCCCTTGCGGTGGAACATCCAGCCGACCGCGCCGTTTTCCGCCATGTTGCCGCCATTTTTGGAGAACATGTGGCGGACTTCGCTGACGATGCGGTTGCGGTTGTTGGTGACGACTTGCACGAGCACGCCGACGCCACCGGGACCGTAGCCTTCAAAGGTGACTTCGTCGAGCGTTTCGCCCTCGAGCGTGCCGGTGCCGCGCTGGATGGCGCGCTCGATGTTGTCGTTGGGCATATTTTCGCTCTTCGCGGAAAGAATGGCGGTGCGCAGACGCGGGTTGGTGATGGGGTCGGCGCCGCCGGTGCGGGCTGCAATGGTCAACTCACGAATAATTTTTGTGAAAATTTTGCCACGCTTGGCGTCCGTAGCCGCCTTCTTATGCTTAATCGTGGCCCATTTAGAGTGTCCAGACATGCGCAAACCTTCTGTTCAGGGAGTGTGGCAGGAGCAGCAGGCTAGCTCTTGCCGCGATAGTGTAGCAGCAGCGCAACATTCAGGCAAGAGAGGGAGGGCGTGGGTGTCAGTAGCACATGATATGTCCGGTTGAGATAGCAAGTGATATGTCCGCTTTTCGGGCGGTGGTAGGAGACCATGCTAGGCATGATCTTCTACACACAAGCCGCCATGGAGCGGGCGATGAAAGTACAGGAAGTGATGTTGCAGGCGATGGCGAAGAAGATCAGCTGGTGGCAAGCGGCCGAGATCCTGGGCATCAGCGACCGGCATATGCGGCGCTGGCGGGAGCGTTATGAGGAGTTCGGATTCCGCGGCTTGTTCGACCGCAGGCGAGGCAAGCCTTCGCCCAAGCGCGTAGCGGTAGCGACCGTGGAGCGGGTGCTGCAGCTGTACCGGGAGCGTTATTTCGATCTCAATGTGCAGCACTTTCACGAGAAGCTGGGGGCCGAGCATCAGATTCGGCTCAGTTACAGCTGGGTGAAAGGGATTCTGCAAGGAGCGGGGATGGTGGCTCGAGGGCGCAAGCGCGGCACGCACCGCAAACGACGACCGCGCCGACCCTTGCCGGGGATGCTGTTGCACATCGACGGCAGCCGGCACCGTTGGCTGGGAGACGAGCGCTGGCACGATCTGATCGTGATTCTGGATGATGCCACCAGCGAGATTTACTACGCGCAACTGGTGCAGGAGGAGTCGACGCAAACCGTGATGGCCGCTTTGCGCGAGGTGATCGAGCAGCAGGGATTGTTCTGCGCCTTGTATAGCGACCGGGGCAGCCATTTTTGGCTGACGCCCAAAGCGGGCCAGAAGGTAGACCAGGCGCGTGTGACGCAGGTGGGACGGGCGCTGCGCGAGTTGGGAGTGCGGATGATCCCGGCCTACTCACCTCAGGCACGGGGACGCAGCGAGCGTAATTTTGGGACTTGGCAGGGACGACTGCCGCAAGAGTTGCGCTTGCGGGCGATCACGACGGTGGAGGCGGCGAATGCTTTTCTGCAGGAAGAGTACATCGCTGCGTTCAACGCGCGGTTCCGGGTGCAAGCGACGCAGGCGGGCAGTGCCTTTACGGTGTGTCGGCAGCGAGATTTGGCAGGAGTATTTTCGCTGCAGTTTGAACGCACGGTGAACCGCGACAACACGGTGAGCTTTCAAAATCTGTCTTTGCAGATCCAGCCGGTGCGCTGGCGAGCCACGCTGGAGGGTTGCACGGTGGTGGTGTATCAGCACCTGGATGGAACGCTGAGCCTGCGCTATGGGCCGCATTGCGTAGGGCGCTACAACGCCGAGGGTCTGCCTTGGATCGGTAGCGATTTGCAAAAGGCTGTGGAGAAGCCGCGCGGTGGAAAAGTCGCAAAGCCGACTTTCCCACCGCGCTTGGAAATCCCGCCCAAAGCGCGGGATTCCCACTTCCCCACAGCCGCGACGGCGGCGGGTGATTAACAGTCAACCGGACAACTCACTTACTACAAAAACCGGACCTTTTAACTTGCTACGAACAGAGAGGGAGGGCGTGGGTCAAGATCTTCGCACACGAGGCAGAGAGGGCGAGGTACGAGGTTATTTATCCGGCGGGAAGCCGTCGGGAGTGGCGCGAGGAAATTCGCAGGTCTCAAAACGGAGTCTGGGAAGGCGGAACAGGGATGGCACGATGGTGCGCGGAGAATAGGATTCCTAACCGCCCGGTGTCAGGCAGGGAGGCGAATCGAGGGCCGTCGATTTAGCAACCAGCTGGAGAACCGTCGCCTGGAGAGCGGATGGGAGGCGGCATCTTGCCAACGGAGCGGTGGAGTTGACGAGCCACCTCGACCAATGTGGGCTGATAACGACGGAACAATTTGGAATGCAACAGAGCGAAAGCGGAAAACAAATTGAAAGCCAGACTGAGGATCAGCACGACGGCTGCGAGTCCTCGATTGGGAACCGGACGATGTTGGCCGTCCGCGCCAGTGTTTTTGGGGCGATGCCTACAAGCATGCAAGAAGCCGTGCTTGAGCGCCCAGTTCTGGGTGAGATCATTCCAACCATTATTCTCGTTTTTCCAACGAAGATGTCCGAGTTGCCAGATGAGGGTAGCGGGAAATACCTTGTCCTCTAGAGTGCTGATCCAGCACCACTCCTGTTGGGTTATCTGTTCATAAGGCTTGCCGCCTTGGATCCTCTGACGCTTTACTTCTTCCTGGGAACGCACGACCCTGACCGGTCGTGGGTAATCCTTCGTAAAGGGCAGATCCGCAGCGTGCCAGAGCTGTACCCGGCGGCGGACACCTTCCTGCTGCTGCTCGAAAACCTGGTCGGCAGGGCGAGTTTGAAACAGGCCCAAGGCATCTTGATAGAGATCCCTGCGTTCCTGCTTGAAGGTAATGACCGCATCCCAGCCGAGCCGGTCGAGCAGAGCAAGCACCGGAGCCTGTGCGTAGAGCGAATCCAGCAGCAGGATGTCGAAGAAGCGCGGACCATAGAATTCACCGATCCGTGCGAACAGGCGCAGGGCGGCCGTGTCCTCCCCCTCCCCAGGTTGGACCCATTCGAAAGCCAGCCAGGGCTTGAGCGGGCTGCTGACGATCTGGCAGCCGACCAAGCGATGATAATACTGGATGCGCTCCTGTACGCTCCCGTCGGGTTGCGGACATGCGATCTGGCGTTCCAGACAGGTTTCGCAGCAGCGACTGTAGCTGGACAGGATTTCTAGGCCATCGAGCGCGGCTACGATTCGTCCTTGCACGCGCCCCTGCTGGAAGGCTTTGTTGCGTTTCAAGGTGTGGTTGCTGCGAACCAACGCGGTTTCCAACTGGGAGAGGTCAAAGCCGCAAAGGCTATAACGCAGCACGTCATCGCCGAAGGAGCGCGCGGCGCCGATGCAGCGCTGGAAAGCGGGCAGGGCGAGTTCGGACTGGAGCTCCTGAAAACTGCAGAAGCGGAACAGGAAGCCGTGGAAGACGGCTCGAAAAACGGTGGGAGCGGCAATTTCTGGGTTCTTGCGGGCATCGCTGAGGGAGTCGGAGAGCGAGCGGAAATCGAAGACTTTATTCAGGTAACGTGCCAAGGAAGGGAGTTCGTGTTGTGGTCTATCTTGCCTTCTCATAAATGCAAGACACTGGGCGCCCTTCTTCCCCTGCCGCGCTCCGGGATTATGGATTCATCTCCCTCGCCGCCGCGCTCGTTCCCGGCGCAGCAGTTCGCGGTTGATTTCGGAGATTTTCTCCAGCTTTTCTTTGAAGGTTTGGTAGTTCGCGATCCAGCGGCGCACTTCCACCACTTTCTCAGCAGAGATAATGCCACCGGTGGTGCGGCCCGGGCCTAAGGTCACAGTCAAATACCAGATGGGGCCGTGCCGTTCTCCCTGAGCGCACTTGCAGTTAGGATTGCCGCACGTTACATAGCGTTCGACTAAGGATCCGCGCAAGGTCTCTTCCGCCGAGGGCAGCAGCTTAACCAGCCCCTGCCGGCGGTTGCGAAGGGCCAGGTCAGAAATCTTGCGGAGTTCGCCACTTGCCTTCATATAGCTGCAAGCTTATACCCCAATACGCCCCGAAGTGCAAATGCGAATCTCCCTTATTGCGAATTTCCCCTTACTCCTTGAGATACCAACGGCATGCAGGCGCTATGCGAAATCCCTGGGGCGTGGGTGTCGTTAGCACACGATGTGTCCGGTCTAATTAGCACACGATATGTCCGCTTTCGTAGCAGCGGCCAGGGAGCAAGATGCATGCATGAACTGCTACCCGATGGCCGCCCTGGAGCGGACGATGAAGATTCAAGAAGTGATCTTGCGAGCTTTAGCGAAGAAGATTACCTGGTGGCAAGCAGCCGAGATCATCGGGATCACCGACCGACAGATGCGGCGGTGGCACTGGCGCTACAAGGAGTATGGCTATGACGGGTTGCTGGATCGGCGACTGGGGAAGCCCAGTCCCAGGCGGGTGCCGCTGGCGGTGGTCGAGCAGGTGTTCCGTCTGTATCGGGAGAAATATTTCGATCTGAACGTGCGGCACTTTCACGAGAAGTTGGGGAGCCAGCATCAGATTCACTTGAGCTACAGCTGGGTAAAGAAGGCCCTGCAAGGAGCGGGCCTGGTGAGCCGGGAGCGCAAGCGCGGGGTGCATCGACGCAAGCGGGAGCGCCGCCCCCTACCGGGGATGCTGCTGCACATCGATGGGAGCCGGCATCACTGGTTTCAAGATGATCGCTGGTATGACCTGTTGGTGATACTGGACGATGCGACGAGCCGGATCTACTACGCGCAGCTGGTGGAAGAGGAATCGACGATGACGGTATTGGGAGCTTTGCGCAAGGTAGTGGAGCAGGAAGGAATTTTCTGCGCCCTGTACAGCGACCGCGCCAGTCCCTTCTTTTGGACGCCTCGAGCGGGAGGGAAGGTCGATCCGGAACGGCTGACGCAAGTGGGACGAGCTTTAAAGGAGCTGGGGATTCGGATGATCCCGGCCTACTCCCCGCAAGCGCGCGGGCGTTCGGAGCGAAGCTTCGGGACCTGGCAGGGGCGCTTGCCTCAGGAATTGCGCTTGCGCGGGATGAGCACGCTGGAGCAAGCCAACGCTTTTCTGGAGCAGGAGTACACGGCCGAGTGCAATCAGCGCTTCCAGGTGCCGGCATTGCAGGCGGGTAGCGCGTTTCTGCCGTGCCAAAGGAAGGATCTGGATGTGCTGTTCTCGGTGCAGCAGGTGCGGGTGGTGAGCCGAGATAACACGGTGGTGGTGGGTGGGAAAACGCTGCAGATCGAAGCGACGCGCTGGAGAGGAACACGCGCGGGATGCTCAGTCACCGTCTGCGAACATCTCGATCAGAGCTGGAGCATTTACTATGGGCCTCACGCGGTGGGTCGCTATAACGCGCAGGGATGGCCCTGCCTGCCAGAGACGAAGCGAAACGGGCGGGGGAAGACTGTGGAAAAGACGCTCCGTGGAAAAGTCCTTCGGACTTTCCCACCTCGCTTGGAAATCCCGCCCAAAGCGCGGGATTCCCACTTTCCCACAGTCACGGCGGCGATGCTCTCTCAACCTCAAACCGGACATATCGCGTGCTCTAAAAAGCGGACATTTTAACTTGCTAACGACAGAGAGGGAGGGCGTGGGCCGTGGCTCAAATTCAAACCGACTCACGATCTGGGCCATCGGCGTATTCGGATTGGAGCAAGGACGCGCGTAAAGCTAACACAAAATCGCGTAGGTCCTGATAGACGTACTGGCCGGACCGGGACTGGCGCCGCGAGCTTCGGGTGGCGGCGCGGCGACGGTGAAAATCTTGCCGTGACCAGGGAGAATTTCCTCGGGGTCTAGCGTGCGGGCGCGGGAGGGAATCGGGTTTTTGCTGTACTGTTTGCGCTGAGAAATAAGTCCTGTGTTTTTGGGTGCTTTGCTCTTAACCGAAAGAGCACAAATCCACAAGTGAGGCGATTTTGCTTTGCGGCTTGGCCGGAGCAGTGCTCTGCAGGGTTTCGTACCATGCAATTCACCACTGGGGACCCTGGGGGAACCAAAATGCCAAACCTATTTTCAACCGCAACGACCGAACAAGATGCACAGGTGGAGAAGAGATTGTGGCAAGCAGTAGTAGTCAGCACGATTCAGGAATGGATTTCCGGACCTCTGCGTTACAAACGTATCGCCGAAGAATATTTGTTCCAAGACCGCTCCGATTTTCCGCAGGTGTGCCAATCGGCTGGGCTGGATGTTGACAGATTACGGCAACAGTTGATGCGGCTGCGCGCGCAATCGAACCCGCTCGGCAAGATCGCGTAGGAATTTCTCCGTCTGATTTGACCTGGCATGAAAACAGTCGTGGTGTGCGGCGTCTCGAACGAGACATCTTGCGTCGAAGTTTCGATCGACGCGCGAATCGGGCATGTTCGGTGCCGCGGGTTACCAGGACTTGAACTCGCTTTATCTGGATTGAATTTCTATTGAGACCTGCCATGCTTTATAATTCCGCTGATACAACAGACCTCGAATCGCGGAGGATGAGCACGAACAATCTCGACGAATTTCTACAACGTAACAAGCAATTTGCTGTTCAGCAGTCTGCTCAGGGCACACTCATGCCCTCGCTTCCGCGAGCTATGCCCAAGGTTAAGGCGGTGATCATCGGTTGCGCTGATATGCGTGTGGATCCGGCTCATATCTTTGGAACTAAACCAGGCGAGGCCGTGGTGTTGCGCAACATCGGCGGACGTTTCACCCCGGGGTTGCTCGAGCAGCTGGCTCTACTCGGCCGAATCGGTCAGGTCGCTGGAGAAGCTCCGGGAGGCGGCGGGGAGTTCCACCTTATCGTGCTGCAGCATACCGATTGCGGGATCACTCGCCTCGCCGGCGACCCCGACAAGCTGGCACACTATTTTCAAATACAGGAAGGCGAGGTGAAGACAAGAGCGGTCATGGATCCCCGGACGGCGGTTGCCATAGACGTTGCTGCGCTCCGGGCGATTCCCGCATTGCCGGGCGCTTGGCTGATTTCAGGCCTCATGTACGACGTGGCGACTGGACTGGTTGAGATCGTCGTACCGCCTGCGCCGATTCGTACTGCGTAAAACTCCCGATTAACACGGAAACCCTGGTTGTGCTGCTCAGATGCACGATTGGCGGCCGCGTTGCGCTGCGAGCTTGCTCTTGTTTCGTAATCTTGACACTGGCACAGGCGTGCCGTATGGTCTGGGCAACGACGATCGGGAATCTACGTTTTTCATCTCGCCGAAAGATTTCCGATTCGGGAGGTGTTGCATGCCGTTCGACCTTACGACGCTCCGCTTGGTGGAAAAACCAGTTACCCGCGAAGAAGGGCTGCGCATTTTGGAACGCGATCAGTATCGTTGCCAGTACTGCGGATTGGATGGAGGGGCCAGCTTCGAGAATGCTTTGGCGATGTCGGTAGATTTCGTGGTGCCGCGCGCACGCAAAGGCAAGAAGGATGAACGCAACCTGGTGGCGTGTTGCCGTTCGTGCAACATGATCAAGGGGCGGCGCGTGTACCGCAGCTTTGACGAAGCCAAGACCTACGTGCTCGCGCAGCGCGAGAAGCTGCGCAAGGCGTGGGACACGAGGAAGACCACGCCGGGCACGGCCGCGTCACCGTCAGCGAAAGCGCAAAAGTCTTCTCCAGCCGAAACATCTAAAGCCGCAGCCGCTTCGGTGATCAGCAGCTCGCCGCTATCCATTCGCAATAGATAAATCGCGCGTCGCAATCAGCAATCAGTTTTCTAATAGCGCCACGACGTCAGGTCCGCGCCGGCGGGCGCAGTCTTTTCGATCCGTTCCAGTATTTTCGGCAGATACATCGTGTTGTAATGCAGCCGCGAAAGATAGTTGGGCAGGTTAGGGTCGCCATTCCAGCAATGTTCGGCGCGGTCACCGTATTTTACTTCGCCACCGTAGGGTGGATTCGTGGTGGCGTTCAAAACGTCTTCCAGGTAGTAAACCGCGTCGTTCAGAAAATAAGTGTCGGCGCTGCCGACATACACGTGAATCTTGCCCGCGAGTTTTGGCCCTAGCGTGGACCAATTCTTCTGCAGGATCGCGCTCAGGTCGTAATGTTCCTTCCAGTAGGCGGCGGTGGCGGGATCGATCTCGCCGGTTTCCTTGTCGAAGATCGTCTGCGGGTAACCGTCCGTTCCCACCGGGCCGTACACGGCTTGCCAGATATCAAACTGCTCGCCGGAACGGCCGTGCGAGCCGAGCGCTAGCTCGTATTGATTGATCTGTTTCGTGGTGGTGAGCGTGCGGCCCAGATAATCGCGTTCGCCGGGCTGCTCGACGCGCATGTGCGGGCCGGAGATGAAGAACATATTTTTATCAGAATACAAATTGATGTTGGTGAACGCGCGAAAGTCCACTGGATCTGGGCAGGCGACGAACGCGCCGTTGTAATGGTCGGGATAGAACATCTGCACGGCGAGCGATTCCCAACCGCCGGTGGAGCCGCCGTAAACGAAGCGCGCCCAGCCCTGGCCGATGCCGCGGAAGGTTTTTTCGATCGCGGGGATCAGTTCGGTTTCGATCGCGTCGCCGTAGGGGCCCAGGTTCGCGGAATTCACGGCGTAGGAATCGTCGTAATAAGGATTGGCGTGATTGATCTGCGCGACCAGGAAGCGCGGAAATTTCGGCGCGATCCACTGCTGATAAAATTCGTAGGCTTCTTCCTGCTGGATTCTATTGTAGCCGGGAATGTGGAAGCGTTCGCTGTAGTCGGGCTTCAGATCCGGATCCGGAGGAGTGGTGCGGAAGCCGTGGTAATCGTCATTGAAATGGTCTTCGAAGATCATCAGCGGAAAATGCGCGTTGGGGTGGGCGTCGAATCCTTCCGGAACCAGGACGTTCGCACTGAGGAACATCGGGCGGCCCCAGAATTTCGTGAGCAGTGCGCTTTGAATTTTGATGTGGCGGATGTAGGGCGTGTCTTTTGGATCGGGGATCGGCGAGATGACCTGGTCGAGCACGACCGCGACGGGATCGCCGCCGGCTTGCAGCGTGATTTTCCGCGGCGTGGAATAGAGATTGCCGGGTGCGAGTTGCCAGTGCTGGCCTTCGCCGCGATCCATAGGAAGTTTTACGGTGTGGCCATCGGCGCGATGAAACGTTTCGTATTTGTGCAGGACGACTTGGACGAAATAGTCTCCTGGCGGAACGTCGTTCAAATAACGCACGGGATATCCGAAGGCTGCGTCATCGAGCGTGATCGATTGGCCGGGCTTGAGCGCGTCCACATCGAGGCCGAAGATCATTTGGGTGCGCACGGAATTGCTGATTTGCAGGCGCGGTTCTTCGGTGGGATCAGTCGAAAGAATCAGCAGCAGGCGGCCGTCGAGCGGTGCGGCACTTTGCGCGCTGGGGAACGAGACTGCGAAGCGGTAGGTAGAAGCCTGCTGTGCATGCAGCGCGCCTGCGGTTAGCGCGAACATCAAGAATCCCTGCAGCAATACGCACCACGAGCCGTCCGACGTCATGATCCCTCCCGATTTCGGGCCTCTTTCGCCGCGGGGATTCTACATCAATAGGCAGGCTGTGCCGAGCGCGCGGCAACCAAGCGTTCGATTTGGCGACGAGGCGTCCCAGAATCGGGCAGCGGCTCACCTGCGAGCAATGCGCGGAATTCCACTAAGAGCTTTGGCTGCAATCAGTTTCCTTGCGGAACAATAGGCACAGAACGTGCAGCGCGGCAGGGTGTAGTGTGTCTACAGCCAGGGTGTAGACGAGCTACACCCGAGGGGACCATGAAACAACGGTACCAGAACCGGATCGAGCTGCTGCAGGGGACGCTGGACTTGCTGGTCTTGCAGACGTTGCGCTGGGGCGCGCAGCATGGGTACGGGATTGCACTGGCGATTCGCGCGAACTCTGGAGACATACTGCAGGTGGATACCGGGTCGCTGTATCCGGCGCTGCACCGGCTAGAGCGGCAGAAACTGATTGCGGCGGAATGGAAAGTTTCAGAAAACAACCAGCGCGTGCGGGTGTACCGGCTGAGCGCGGCAGGGAAGAAGAAGTTGGCGTCGGAGCGGTCGCGTTGGGCGCAGATTTCGCAGGCGATCGCGGGGATTTTGGGGCCTGCCGGCGAGGAGAGCGAAGCATGAAATTCCCATGGGGCGATGGAGAGAAGCGCGAGAAAGAATTGAACGAGGAAATCGCCAGCCATTTGCAGATGGCGGCGCGCGATCGCGAAGCGCGCGGCGAATCGCCCGTGCAGGCGAGTGAAGCTGCACGCCGCGAAATGGGCAACGCAGGACTGATCCAGGACGTGACGCACGATCAGTGGGCGTGGACGTGGCTGGAAGATTTGCTGCAGGACTTGCGCTACGGCGCGCGCACGCTGCGAAAAAATCCGGGGTTCACGATGATCGCAGTGTTGACGCTGGCGCTGGGAATCGGCGCGAACACCGCGATATTCAGCCTGGTGAATGGCGTGCTGCTGCGGCCATTGCCGTACGCGCAGCCCGAGAAATTGGTGGGGGCCACACAATATTATCCAAAGGGACCGCTGGTGGTGATGCGCCAGCAAAGCCGCACGATGGAACTGGTGGGCTTTTCGGATAACAAGGAATTCAATTTGACGGGCTCGGGCGACCCGGTGCGGCTGATCGGAAATTCGGTGTCCGCGGATTTCTTGTCGATGTTGGGCGTGCAACCTGCGACGGGCAGAACATTTCACGATGGAGAAGACCAGCCGGACAAGGATCGCGTAGTGATTCTTAGCCGCGCGTTGTGGGAGCAGCGATTCAACGCGGATCCGAACATTGTCGGGAAGTGGATCACTCTGGGAGGAGAGAGCCGCGAGATAGTGGGTGTGATGCCTGCGGATTTTCGTTTTCCATCGCCGAAGACGGAGTTGTGGGTTCCGCTGCATCTCGATCCCAGAAATACCGGTGATTACTGGGGCGATAGCTACATGGCGCTGATCGGGCGGCTGCGTCCGGGCGCGACTTTGGAGCAAGCGCGCGCGGAATTGAAAACGATGCGTCCGCTGGTCCTGGCGACATACGCCTGGCGGATGCCGGATAATTCGTTTGCAGACTCATCCATCGTTTCGCTGGAAGAAGCGATCGTTGGCGACGCGCGGGGAAAACTGCTGATTCTGCTCGGCGCGGTGAGTTTGTTGCTGCTGATTGCGTGCGCCAACGTCGCGAACCTGCTGCTGGCGCGGGCGACGACGCGAGAAAAAGAAGTCGCGGTGCGCGTAGCGTTGGGCGCGAGCCGCTGGCGGATTCTACGGCAACTGATCACGGAAAGTGTGCTGCTCTCACTGCTGGCCGGTGCGTTGGGGCTGGGCGTCGCAGTGGGTGGGCTCTCGATTCTGAAAGCTACGCTGCCGCCGGAGACGCCGCGGCTTGTCGACGTCGCGCTCGATGGGCAGGTATTGGGATTCACGGCGCTGCTCGCGATTCTCACCGGCGTGATTTTCGGATTGGCTCCGGCGCTGGGCGCCTCGAAAGTGGACATCACCGCGACGCTGAAATCCGGCGGTCAGCGCAGCGCTAGCGGCGGAAATCATCGCGCAAGCAAGATGCTGGTGGTGGGCGAAGTGGCGGTTTCGATGATTTTGGTGGTCGCCGCCGGGCTGCTGGTGAAGAGTTTGTGGATACTTTCCGGCACCAGTCCGGGCTTTCGTCCCGAGCGCGTGGTTACGGCGCGGATTACACCGAACGAATCGTTCTGCGAAGTTCCGGGGCGTTGCCTGGCTTTTTACAACGAATTGCTGGAGCGCACGCGCGCGCTGCCGGGCGTGCGGGACGTCGCGGCTGTAAATGGGTTGCCACTGGGCGGCGGAGCGGAAATATTTCCGATCGTGGTGGAAGCTCAGCCAACGCCCGAGGGCGCGCACGTTCCGATGTTCTGGGAAAAGATTATCACGCCGGATTATTTGAGCATTATGAACATCCCGTTGCTGCGGGGCCGCGGATTCAGCGATGCGGATGCGGCGCCGGAAGCGCAAGCCGTGGTGATCGTGAGCAAATCCACGGCGGAGCATTTCTGGCCGGGGAAGGACGCTGTGGGTGAGCACATCCGGGCGAAGTGGGAACCAAACGTATGGCGGACGGTGGTGGGAGTGGTGGGCGACGTCCGCGAATACAGTATCAGGAGCGATTCCGCCAGTTGGATTGACGGCGTGATGTACGCGCCATACGGCCCGCACGCAATTCGCGGCAGCGGCGCGGACGCGCCGCCCGCGGAAATGACGCTGGTGATCGCGACGGCCGGAGACCAAGTACAAATCGCGGGCGAGCTGAAAAACACTGTCGCGAGTTTGCATCACGATGTGCCGGTGAGCCAGATCAGTCCACTGAAAAATTGGGTTGGAGAGGCAATGGCTGAACCGCGCTCGACTTCCGCCCTTTTTGCGGTGTTTGCGGCGCTGGCGTTGTTGCTGGGCGCGGTGGGAATTTACGGCGTGATCTCCTACTCCGTGGCGCAGCGCACGCGGGAAATTGGCATTCGCATGGCGCTCGGCGCGCGGCGACAGGAAGTTTTGCTGCTCGTGGTGGGGCAGGGCGCGAAGCTGGCGCTGGCGGGGGTCGCGATCGGAATTGTGGGCGGGTTGATGTTGACGCGATTGATGAGCGGATTATTGTACTGCGTGCACGCGACGGATCCGGTGACGTACGGTGTGGTGGCAATTTTGTTGATGTTAGTTGCGCTCGCGGCTTGTTTCATACCGGCGCGGCGCGCGATGCGCGTGGATCCGATGGTTGCTTTGCGCTATGAGTGACAGCGTCGAGGGCTTCGGTGAGGGGGCACTGGCATGAAATTTTTCCGTGATGCCCGCGAGCGGCGCAAGAACGAACTGCACGAAGAAATCGCCGCGCATCTGCAGATGGCCGCCCGCGATCACGAGGCGCGCGGAGCACCTGCTGCGCAGGCTCGTGCCGGAGCGCAGCGTGAGCTGGGCAATGCAGGGGTGATTCAGGACGTGACGCACGACCAGTGGGCTTGGACATGGCTTGAAGTTCTGCTGCAAGACGTGCGCTATGGCGCGCGCACGCTGCGCAAATCTCCGGGCTTTGCCGCGGTCACCATCCTGACCCTGGCCCTGGGCATCGGCGCGAACACCGCGCTTTACTCCGTCGTAAACGGCGTGCTTTTGAATCCATTGCCGTACCCGCATGGCAATCAGCTGGTGGGAGTGTGGTGGGATCGTACAGCTGGGCAACACAGCTCTGTTACTTATCTGAATTTTCTCGATTGGCAGAAGCAGAGCACGGTTTTTTCCTCCTTAGGCGCATTCATGCAGGACAACATGATCGTCACTGGCGCGGGAGAGCCCCAGCGCGTGGACAGCGTAAGGATTTCCGCGAATTTTTTCGATCTGCTTGGCGTGAAACCTTTGCTCGGGCGCTCGTTCCGGCCAGAGGAAGACGAAGTCGGGGCTGGTCCGGTCGCGCTGATCAGCGATGGGCTCTGGAAGAGCAAGTTCGGTTCGTCGGCCGACGTGCTGGGGAAAAGCATTACGCTGGACGGGCGGAGTTGTACCATCGTCGGCGTGGTGCCGGAAAAATCACCGATTTACACCACTGCGGATGTGTTCACACCGCTCGGCCAATTCAACGAGGAGCCTTTCCGCGATCGCCGTGCCAGCCTGGGGACTGTGGCGATCGGCAGAATGAAACCGGGAGTGAGGCTTGCGCAGGCACGCGCGGATATGGATTCGGTGGCGCGCAATCTTGCCGCGGAATATCCGGACGCGAACAAAGGCACTGGCATCTTTGTGAATCCGTTGAAGGACGACATCACGGGTGATTTCGCGCCCACACTTTTCATGTTGCTGGGAGCTGTGGGATTCGTGTTGCTGATCGCGTGCGCGAACGTCGCGAACTTGCTGCTTGCGCGTTCGGCCGCGCGTGCGCGCGAATTCGCGATTCGTGTGGCGCTGGGCGCGACGCGGCGGCGGATCGTGCGCCAATTGCTCACGGAAAGCTTGCTGCTCGCGTCCGCAGGTGGAGCGCTTGGTCTGCTTTTTGCTGCCTGGGCCACGCGAGCGGCGCTCGCGGTGATTCCCGAGGCTCTGCCGCGCACAGACGAAATCGGACTCGACGCCCGGGTACTTTTTTTCACGCTGGCGATTTCGATTTTCGTAGGCATAGCGTTCGGCGTGGTGCCGGCGCTGAAAACTTCGCGGCCGGATTTGCACGCGAGTCTGAAGGAGGGAGGGCGCGGTTCCAGCGGAACTCGCCTGCGCACGCAAAACATTTTCGTCGCGGCCGAGATGGCGCTGGCCGTCGTGCTGCTGGCCGGAGCGGGATTGATGGTACGTAGCCTGGTGGGACTTGCAAATGTGAATCCTGGTTTTGATCCGCAGCACGTCCTGGAGTTCGGCGTGTCACCTTCAGCCGAGCGCATTACCACGCCCGCGCACATCCGCGAGACTTATCGCGAGCTCACCGCGCGATTTGAAGATGTGCCGGGCGTCTCGGCCGCTTCGCCATTGGTCGGCGCGCTGCCACTCACCGGCGACTCACTCGTGGGGTTCTGGATTACCGGGCAGCCGAAACCTTCTTCGGCGAAGGAAATGACGCGCGCGCAGTGGTATGCCGCTGCGCCCGACTATCTGAAAGTGATGGGGATTCCGCTGCAGCGCGGGCGATTCCTCAGCGCGCAAGACACCGAGACGACGCCGTTTGTGGTTGTGGTTGACGACGGCTTCGCGCGCGCCAATTTTCCGAATGAAAATCCGATCGGCAAGCGGCTCAATATCGCGATTATTGACGTCGAGGGTGCCGAAATTGTCGGCGTGGTGAGTCACGTGAAGCACGCCGGGTTGGGCGCGACGGGGATTCTCGACCAGCGCGGCCAGATTTATTTTGCGGTATCGCAGTTGCCGGATCGGGTGCTGCCGCTCCTGGGCCGAGCTTGCACGTTCGTGGTTCGCGCCGGCGGCACGCCGCAAGCTGCGAGCGAATCGTTGCGCGCAGCCTCACTGCAATTCGATAGCCGCCAAGTGCTGTACGAATTTAAACCGATGACGAAGGTCGTTTCCGATTCGATCGCAGCGCAGCGGTTCACCATGATTCTGCTAGGCGTGTTCGCTGCACTCGCGCTGGTGCTATCCGCGGTGGGAATATTCGGCGTGATTTCGTATGTCACGGGCCAGCGCACGCAGGAGATTGGCATTCGCATGGCGCTGGGCGCGCAACGCGGTGACGTGCTGCGTCTGGTGCTGGGCCACGGAATGCGTGTGGTGTTGCTCGGCGTGGCGATTGGACTGGCCACGGCGCTGGGGCTGACGCGCTTGATGGCCAGCCAGCTCTACGGAGTGAGCGCGAAGGATCCGCTTACGTTTGCCGGCGTGGCGGCGCTGCTGACGCTCGTCGCGCTCGCGGCGTGCTACATCCCGGCGCGCCGCGCGATGCGCGTGGATCCGATGGTGGCGTTGCGCTACGAGTGAAATACTGATTGCATCTGTCTGCTGATCTGCTTTTCAGGCCGCGGCTTTGCGTTGTACCTGCCCGAGCCAACTCTGATTCCTTCATGTGGATTTTTCCGCAGCGTGGCTTTGTGCAAGAATGTTACTGTGACTCGGGCGCGGCGGTTGCGCGCTGAATTTTATGGCCGACTCGATCAAGGTGGTTCTCGAATTCGCGCTGCTGGCGATTACGTCGGTGTTTTTTCTGGTGGACCCGTTCGCGGTGATTCCTTTGTTTCTGGCGGTCACCGCGGATTCTACGTCATCGGAGCGGCGCGGCGTGGCGTGGCGTTCGGCGCTGACTTGCGCGATCGTGCTGTGCTCGTTTGCGCTGGCTGGCAGCCTGATTTTCAAAATGTTTGGCATCACGCTGCCGGCGTTCAAGATCGCGGGCGGAATTATTCTGATGGGGATTGGGCTGGACATGCTGCAGGCCAAGCAGTCCGGCACAAAAGCGACGGCCGAAGAGCAGCAGGAAGGCGCGGAAAAGCAGGACGCGAGCATTATTCCGCTGGGAATGCCAATGCTGGCGGGGCCGGGCGCAATTTCTACGGTGATGGTGCTGGTGGGTGAGTCGCATTCGGTCTGGCAGCACGCCATTATTTACGCGACGATTCTGCTCACATCGTTTCTTTCATTCATGATCCTGGCTGGCGCGGACGGCGTGCGGAAATATCTCGGCGAGACCGGGATACGCATCCTGATGCGGCTGATGGGTTTGCTGCTGGTGGCGCTGGCGGTGCAGTTCGTGGTGAATGGATTGACGGATTTCGGATTGCTGAAGCCGCTAGCGACGCCGTACTAAACGCTCCGGCTAGTATTCCTCTTCTTCGGTTTTCTTCAGGCGGGTCATTTTGAATGCGACGCGAAAATCGCGGGAGCGGGCTTCGGCGAGGATGGCGCGGCGCGTTTCGATGGGCAGCTCCGACGGGCCAAGGACGCCGGCCATATCGCGGGGAAAATGCTTGATGAAGATTGCTGCAAGATGCGCCGTGGCGTAGGCGATGGGCGTCGAGATTAAGCCGTGCTGGCGAATCTGACGGAGGGTGGGGAAACTCGCGTCGTACCGCAGTAGCAGCGGTTGATCGTCTTTCACGCCGCGCACCAGCACGGCCGCGGCGAAGCGCGCATTTTCCAGCACGCCGCTGCTGATCATCCCCGCGACACCCTTGGGCGTGAGCGTTTTCGGAAAGCGTTTGCGCACGATTCCTTGCGAGCGGTTCAGGCGTCCCTGGCGGTACCAGCGGAACAGGCGGTCGAAATCGTTGCCGCCGATTTTCGCGTCCATATCGCGCATGGGAACCACGTAGGGGAGCATGCAAACTTCATCCTGTGCGGCCAGGTACACGGTGGTCTCGCCGATGGGCGGCGGGAAACGGAATTTTTCGCGGTCGGCGAAGCGCTTCGCGAGTGAAAAGCGCCCGTGGCGATAGACGCGCGGGCTGGAAATTGCTTCGTCGTACATCACTTCCGGTGACCAGGTGGAAACCGGATTCTTGCTCTCGGTGCTTTCGTACAGGCGAATCTGCACGGATTCCACGGTGTCCAGCAGCTCGGAGCCACGCTTAGCGAGAAGATTGGTGAGGCCGGGCGCCGCGCCGGTGCAGATCAGCGCCGCGCGATTTTTCACCTCGAAGCGTTTGCGGAAGCGCAATTGCTCGGGCTTGAACGGATTTCGATTGAGGTGCGAATTCAGATCCAGGTAATGTGAGCGCAGACGAAGCGCCGCGCGCAAAATAATTTCGTTGAAGACGGCGGGCGAGGCGTTGACCAGCAGATTGCAGCCGCGAGCGGCGCGCACGATGGACCAAAGATTGCGCGCGTTCGCTTCTTTTACTTCAATCGCGCTCTTCTTGCCGAGAAATTTCCGCGCGCGCTCCGGGTCGCGATCGCCGCACCAGACCGTGTGTCCCTGGCGCACGAGCAATTGAGCAAGCAAGGAGCCGGCGCCGCCCACTCCCAGTACGAAGATGCGCATCGGTCCGCAACTTTATCATATTCACCGCGCGGGAAAGCGCGGGCATGGGCGGCACTTTCCGGTTATGCACCGGGTCGCGCAATGCGGTTCACGGGCGAGCCCGGCGCACAGCTTTCCAGACTGAAAACCAACATGACAAGGGAAAGTGGTTCTGGTGGCGGCCGCTATGCGCGGTGGCAATCAGTTCAATCTACGCCAAGCGTGTGTGTCCCTTGGCTGTGTCAATGCGCTGGTCAACGCCTTGAATCCGCTCTTTCGCCCAGGCGACGAGGGAAACGTTGTCCGACTTACCAATTTTGTCGCGCATGTCGCGCATCATGCGCAGGTACGTATCCGGATTCATACGGAGCTCACTACATACTTGCCGGTCAGTGTGTCCTGAGGCCAGAGCTCGCAGCACGATTGCTTCTTCGCCGGTCAAAATTGGATCCAGCCCGAAGGAGGAGCCGCGCTGGATGCTGATTACTTTGGATTCGCGTTTCATTGGGTCACCTGGTCCGTCTTGCCGGCTTGCATCGCCGTGTTGCGAAATTACGCGGTTTTCGTTTGCGCCCTAGAATCCGGGTTGTGGATTCTGGTCTTCATCGCGTATAACGTCGCATCGGCCGCGCCCAGTAGCGAATCCACGTTTTCGCCATTCTTTGGATAGATGGCAACGCCGATGCTAACCGATAGCTTCGGCTCCCGGCCGTCGTTCGCAAGACTGGCGCAAATGCGCTGGGCCACCAGATTGGCGGGCGCCTCTCCTGTTTCGGGTAGCACCAGCGCGAATTCATCTCCTCCGAAACGCGCCGGGGTATCTACCTTGCGGCTGCAGATGCACAAGACATCGGCCAACCGGCAGAGAGCTTGACTGCCAACCAAGTGACCGAAGCGATCGTTGATCTTTTTCAGCCCGTCCAAATCAAGGAAGAGCAGCGCGAACTCACGCGCGGTACGCTCGGAGCGCTTGATTTCACTGTCCACGGTTTCCACCAGATGACGATAGTTGGCGAGGCCGGTGAGGGCATCCTTGGCCGCCTGCTGGCGTAAATGATCCTCAAGCTTGCGCTGTTGCGTGACGTTTTCCACAATGATCTCGTAACTGGCCGTCTCGCCCTCGTTCTTGACCTCGCGCCCACTGAGCCGAACTTTGAGGGTTGCGCCATTCTTGCGTTTCCATTCAATTTCCAGGGGATCCTCGTCATTGTGCGGCTCGGAGCGGCCCAGCAATTGTGCTCGCTTCGAGGGATCGCACAGGACATCCGCGGCCAGGTTCACTGCCAGCAGTTCCTCGCGGGACGCGTAACCGAGCATGGTCGCGAGCGCTAGGTTGACGTCGAGGAACTTACCTTTAGTGCTGCAGCGGCAGATTCCGTAAGTCAGGTTTCCCACCAGGGCGCGATAACGTGCCACTGAATGACGCAGCCTTTTTTCGGTCCGATCGCGCTCTTCGCGCAGACGGTTTTCGCTGAGGGCTCGACGGATGGCCACCGGCAGATGCCCAATGTGATCCATGCCAACGCAATCGGCGGCGCCACTGCTGACAAGCTCCGCGACGATCTCCGGCTGCATGGAGTCAATCAGGAAGATGCAGGGGATCTGCCTTTCCCGCAGGCGCAGCATTTCTAGTTCGCGCCTTCTTGACCAGTTGGGGGAGGGGAATTCGGCCAAAACCACGTCGTAACATTTGGCTTTCAGGCGTACGGCAAACTGCTCGGGCGTTAGAACCATGTCTGCGCTGACCTTGTAATGGGCCCTTTTCAGCTCTCGCACGCACTGCTCTACTTCCCCTACATCCCTGTGAACAAACAGGATACGCAGGGGGAGCCTCCTACTAGCCGAACCGTTCAGGATGAGGGGCAGCTCGGGCTGCTTGATCCGATCTCGTGCGACTGAAGACATAAAAACTCCGTTATGTTAACGAGAGCCAGCCCCTTCGCGAACTGGCCCCCGGAAATGGTCCAAAAGCAACCGTGACAACTATAACCATATTGGAACAGGGGCAGGCGAACCTGTTCAAAACGGTACACTACGCATCCGTATGTTTACCGATTGGACACTTTCTTGCTCGCAAGAATACTTAATTCGCTGGACGTACCGTTCACCGCGGCTTCGCCATTTCCTGAGGTTGCGATTGTTTGCTCCCGCACGACCAGAAGCGTATTATCGGCACTGATATCTCCGACCCACTCGACCTAACGGAGAGACAACCCAAGGCGTGGGGGCGACGCTCCTGATAATTTCAGGAGACGAGGGATTGGGCGGAAACGCCTGCTCCTCCCTGATCTGGAAAGGAGAGCATCCAGCGAGCGCGGTTTTTTGAGCGCGCTGCGCCGCTGGCGTCCTCGCCCAATTCCGAATTTGGATTGGGCTATTTTATTCTGGGGTGCATCTAAAGGAACTGTGGCACTAACGGACAAATTCGGGCGCCAGATCACCGACCTGCGGGTTTCGGTCACGGACCGCTGCAATTTTCGCTGCGTCTACTGCCGTTCGGCGGATCCGGAAAATCACATGGCGGAGCACGCGCTGCTGGATTGGGATGAATTCGAGCGGCTGGTGCGCATTCTGGTGGGGCTGGGCATCCGCAAAGTACGCGTGACGGGCGGCGAGCCGCTGGTGCGTCCGGGCGTGGAAGATTTTGTGGCGCGGCTGAAAGCGATCGGTGTGCAGGACCTTTCGATGACCACCAATGGCCACTTGCTTGCCGAGCGCTGCGACCGGCTGGTGGCGGCAGGTCTCGATCGCATCAATATCAGTCTGGATTCGCTGAACCGCGAAAAATTCGAGAAAGTGACGCGCACGAAAACGTTCGATCAGGTGCTCGCCGGAATCGAGGCGGCGCAGGCTTCGCCGCTGCGTCCCGTGAAAGTGAATGCGGTGCTGGTGCGCGGATTGAACGACGACGAAGTGGAAGCCTTCGCCGAATTCGCGCGCGAAAAAGACATCATCATGCGTTTCATCGAATTCATGCCGCTGGACGCGGACCGCGCATGGACGCGCGACATGGTGGTGCCTGCGGCGGAAGTGCATCGGCGCATCTCGGCGCGCTGGCCGCTGATTCCGGTGGTGCACGAACGCAGCGAGACCGCGCGCAAATACCGCTTCGCGGACGGCGGCGGCGAAATCGGATTGATTGCACCGGTGACGCAGCCTTTTTGCGGGCATTGCTCGCGCATCCGGCTGACGGCGGATGGAAAATTGCGTACGTGTCTTTTCAGCAAGGAAGATCACGATGTGAAAAGCTTGCTGCGCAGCGGAATGGGCGACCGCGAAATCGGCGACGCAATTGTAGCCATGGTGCAGACGAAGGAAAAAAGCCACCGCATCAACGAGCCGGATTTTGTTCCGCCCTCGCGCACGATGGTCTATATTGGCGGCTGATCGGCTGGCAGTCTTGGGAGCAATGCAACATGGCGGATGAGGAGTCAAAATATTTCTCGCTGACGGAAGCGGAGCGGCTGCGTTCGCAGCTGGAGCCACTGCTGATCGAAGCGATGGAATCGCGCCGTAAGATGATGGATGTGGACGAGCAGATTAATTCGCTCGCCGAACGCATCCAGCGCTCCGGAGGCTTGGCTGTGGCTTACGAAAGCGCGGCAAAGACGCGCCTGGAACGCAATCGCCTGGAAGAAACCGTGCAATCCGCGCTGGACCAGATTCAGGAAACCGGCTGCGTCGTGAAAGATCTGGAAGTGGGCCTGCTGGATTTTCCGGCGCGCATCGACGACGAGGAAGTGTATCTCTGCTGGAAACTGGGCGAAGATCGCATCCGTTTTTACCACCGTCAGGACGAAGGATTTTCGGGCCGCAAGCCGATCGATCCCCGCGACGCCGGTTATAACAATCCTGTTCAGTAATTTTGCATCGACTGCTGTGCCTAGCGCGCTGTCATTTCAATAGGCCGCACCTCGCGTAAGCCCAATCGCTAAACCGGGTTTACAATCGCGGAATTGAAGTGTATTAAAGTGTCGAAGTAGGTAAGACGCCTTCCATTGGGGAGAGGATGAGGTCTGGTATTTCGACCGCTGCTCTTTGCGCTGCCGTTTGGTTCGCATTGGTTCTCGCATATCCACGTCCTGCCTGGACAGCCAACGAATTTAGTGATCGAGACCGTAAGCTCCCGATGGAAGTCCTGCATTGGGTGCAAGAGAGCGTGGACAAGAGCTACTACGATCCCATGTTCCGCGGCATGGACATGAATGCGCGGTTCCGGCAAGCCGAGGCGAAAATTCAAGCTGCCACCTCGTATGGGGATGCGATAGAGAGCGTGGAATGGGCGTTGCAGGGACTCAACGACTCGCAGACGTACCTAATTCCGCCGCCGCAGCCGTACGAATTCAACCGCGGGTTCGATTTTCAATTCTACGGAGATGACTGCTATATCACGAAAGTCAAATCCGGCAGCGACGCGGCAAAGCAGGGATTAAAAGCAGGGGACAAATTGCTCGCCATCAACCGGCACAGGATGGTCCGCGGCGAATTTCAGGAGTTGCGAAGGTCGCTCTACCTAATTGCGCCCAGAGCTGAGATGCATCTAGCGGTCTTGCCAATGGGCGAAAAAAGCGTCAAGGAGTTGATGACTCGAGCCGAAATTCACGAACTGCCAGCTCGTTTGGATAGTGACAGCACGCGCGACAGCGGTTTCGACCTTAATTGGAAGTTGCGCAAAGCACAGAGCGAATTCAATTACGCGTGGCCGCGGAGTTACGAACTGGGAGACGTCATGGTCTGGAAGCAGCCCACATTTACAAACGCCGTTAGCCTACGCGTCGCGCCGACCGAAGCTCTTCCTCCTCTAGGTGTCAAGGCGAAGTCGATTTTGGAGAAATCCCGCAAGAGCCAAGCGCTGGTTCTGGACCTGCGAGGGAATCGCGTTGGGCAGTTCACAGGTTTGCAGTGGCTTGTGGGAGGGATGTTTGACCACGAAGTGCTGATCTGCGATGTGTTGAGCCGGGGAAATCGCAGTCCTGAAAGCGCGAAAACAATTGGGAAGTACGCGTTCCAGGGAATGTTAATCGTTCTCGTGGATAGTGAAACTAGCTCCGAAGCAGAAGTCTTCGCCCGTTTAGTCCAACTTGAGAAACGTGGCTTTGTTATTGGTGACCAGACCTCCGGAAGGATGAAAATTACAGTACCCTTTTTTCGCGAGGGGTTTCTTGCGGGATCTACGCGGGTGGCGCCGAGGATGGCAGGGGAGACGCTGGAATATGGCGTGATGCTCAGCACGGGCGAAGTCATGATGAAAGATGGGAAGAATCTAGACGGCATCGGTGTGACGCCGGACCTCAAGTTGCTCCCTACGCCGGAGGATTTAGCGGCGGGAAGAGACCCGGCACTTTCCATGGCAATTTCTCTCGCGGGTCACAAGATAGATCCGGAACAAGCTGGAGAACTCCTGGCGCGCAACTGACGAACGCTGCCTTGGCAATACTTTGCCTGACAGGAACTCCGAGATTCTGCGAAATATTTGCTGGCTCATCGAAATGGTTGTCGCCAGGGCCGACTCCTCGCCCCAGCCGCCGTGCAAAGTGACCCGCTACTCTGAGTTCGAGACATGTGTGCGAGCGCGGGGCGTGTGATAGGGTGGAAAGTGAAGAGAGTGTAGAGAGTGAGCTGTGACTGACACGACTGAAAACCGCCTGAAGGATTCCGCTAGCCCCTATCTGCGTTCTGCGGCGCATCAGCCGGTGGATTGGCACGAATGGGGCGAGGAAGCATTTGCGCATGCGCGCGCGAAAGGCAAGCCGATATTGCTGGATATCGGCGCGGTGTGGTGCCACTGGTGCCACGTGATTGACCGCGAGAGCTACGAAAATCCCGAGATCGCGGCGATGATCAATCAATTCTACGTGCCGGTGAAAGTGGATCGCGACGAGCGGCCCGACGTGGACTCGCGCTATCAATCGGCGATCAGCGCGATTTCCGGGCAGGGCGGCTGGCCGTTGACGGCGTTCCTTACGCCCGACGGCAAACCATTTTTCGGCGGCACATATTTTCCGCCGGAAGACGCCATGGGCCGGCCGGGTTTCAAACGCATCCTGCTGGGCATTGCCGAAGCGTTCAAGACGCGGCGCGCCGAAGTGGATAGTTCCGCAAAAGCGCTGGAAGAGGCGGTCGCGAAGGCCGAAGTATTTCACACGGCGCGCGGCGAATTCGATGCGGGTGTGGTGGACTCCGTTGTGGAGTCCGTACTGCATCTTTTCGACGAAGCACACGGCGGTTTCGGCAGCGCGCCGAAATTTCCGCACGCGAGCGCGATTGACCTGCTGCTGGAGCGGTATCAATCGTCGCGCGATCCTCGCTTGCTGCATGTGGTCGAGCGCTCGCTGAGGGGCATGGCCGAAGGCGGCGTTTACGATCAGCTGGCCGGCGGCTTCCACCGCTATTCGGTTGACGAGCGCTGGTGCGTGCCGCATTTCGAGAAAATGACGTACGACAATTCGGAGCTGCTGAAGAATTTTCTGCATGGGTATCAGGTCACGCGCCTGCCGCTGTTCCGCGAAACGGCCGAAGGAATCATCGAATGGGTCGGCGCAGCGCTTTCCAATCGCGAGCGCGGCGGATTCTACGGCAGTCAGGACGCGGATCAAACGCTCGATGACGATGGCGATTATTTTACGTGGACGCTCGCGGAAGTCCGCGCCGTGCTTTCACCGCAAGAATCCCGCGCCGTCGAGATGCGTTACGACGTTGGCCCGCGTGGAGAGATGCATCACAACCCCGAGAAAAATGTTTTGTGGGTGGCGGCGAGCCTGGACGAAATCGCCCAAGCATTGAAAACAACGCCTGAAGATGTCTCGCTGCTTCTTGCGCGCGCCAAAGGGAAGCTGCTGGCCGCGCGCCTGCAGCGGCATCCCACGCCGGCGATAGACACGACAATTTACGTGGCGTGGAACGCGATGTTCGTCTCAGCGTATCTGGAAGCCGCGCGCGTGCTGGGCCGCGAAGATCGCCGCGAATTCGCTCTAAAAACACTGGAACGCATCCTGGCCGAGGCGTGGGATGAAACGAAGGGTTTCCGCCATCGTGTCGGCGGGCCGCGTCTGGAAGGCTCACTCGACGATCAGATTTTCGCAGCCGCCGCGTTGCTCGATGCGTATGAAGCAACTCTCGACCGGCGCTATTTCGATATAGCAGAGCGCGCGGTGCGTCTGGCCGTGGAGCATTACGGCGATCCCGATGGCGGCGGATTTTTCGATCGCGCGAAAGACGCCGCGCCGATGGGCGGCCTGGATGTGCGGCGCAAACCGCTGCAAGATTCGCCGACGCCGGGCGCAAATTCCGTAGCGGTGATCGTCCTCGACCGGCTCTACGCATTCACCGGCGAAAAACTTTACCGCGAGTGGGCGGAAAAGACGCTGGAAGCTTTCGTCGGGCTCGTCCCGCAATATGGATTATTCGCCGCGACGTATGGCCTCGCGGCGCTGCTGCACGCGCGCCATCCGCTGCAGGTGGTGGTGCTGGGTGCGGCCGGCGATCCGCAAGCCGCCGCACTCGAAAAAGCGGCGAACGAAGTTTATCGTTTCGGCAAAGCGGTTTTGCGCGTAACGCCCGAGACGATGGCTGCAGCCTCGCTCGCGCCAGCGCTACATGAAACTCTGCCGCATCTGGATGCCGCAAAGCCGCAAGTGCTGGTTTGCGTCGAGACCACCTGTCACCCTCCGGTCGCCGATTCCGAAAAGCTGAAAGCGCTGCTCACCGGAGTTGCTGCTACCACAGCCGCATCCTGAACCAGACACTCTATTTTCCACGCGGCGCCAGAAGGCGGGGCAAGCAGCTCTGCGTATGCGACTCCGCACAGGTTGCCGCGCATCCAACGCAATGTAATAATGCTGCATTCGGCGGGTAGCCGCTTCAGGATGGGTGTACACGGGGGGTTTTATGGCGATGAGGGATGCATGGATCGAAAAGCGCGCTGCGGCGACGAATGGCGGCGTGCGTAATTTCTCGCAGATGCACTATGCGCGTTTGGGCGTCGTAACTGAGGAGATGGAGTACGTCGCCAAGCGCGAAAAACTTACGCCGGAGCTGGTGCGCGATGAAGTAGCGCGCGGCCGCGCGATCATTCCTGCCAATATTAATCACCGCAACCTCGAGCCGATGGGCATTGGCGTAGCGTTCTTTTGCAAGATCAACGCGAACATCGGCAACTCCGCCACTACATCGAACGTCGATGAGGAGCTGGAGAAGTTACATCGCTCCGTGCATTACGGCTCGGACACC
The DNA here is from genome assembly GCA_963786205.1 of uncultured Acidobacteriota bacterium. Taxonomy (GTDB): domain Bacteria; phylum Acidobacteriota; class Terriglobia; order Acidiferrales; family UBA7541; genus Palsa-295. Next base: position 719,521 of record CAWAYG010000002.1, on the reverse strand, counting down.
GTGATGGACCTTTCCACCGGCGGAGACATTCCCATGATCCGCAAGGCAATCATCAATGCGTCGCCTGTGCCCATCGGCACGGTGCCGATTTACGAAGCGCTCTCGCGCGTGCGGCGGCCGGAGGATTTGTCGATCGAATTGCTGCTGGAAGTGATCGAAGAGCAGGCCGAGCAAGGCGTGGACTACATGACGATTCACGCGGGCGTGCTGCGCGAATTTCTGCCGCTGGTGCGCAACCGCATCACCGGCATCGTCAGCCGCGGCGGCGCGCTGCTGGGGCAATGGATGAGCTTCCACAAGAAGCAAAATTTCCTGTATGAGAATTTCGACGCGATCTGCAAAATTTTCCAGAAACACGATGTGAGCTTTTCACTCGGCGATGGCTTGCGGCCGGGGTGCCTGGCGGACGCCAGCGACGAAGCGCAATTCGCGGAATTGAAAGTTCTCGGGGAGCTGACCAAGAAGGCCTGGGAATACGATGTGCAGGTGATGATCGAAGGTCCCGGGCACATCCCGATGGACCAGATCGAGCTGCAGGTGAAAAAAGAAAACGAAATGTGTTACGAGGCGCCGTTTTACACGCTGGGGCCGCTGGTAACCGATATCGCTCCGGGTTACGACCACATCACCAGCGCGATTGGCGCGGCGATGATCGGTTGGCACGGCGCTTCGATGCTCTGCTATGTGACGCCAAAGGAGCATCTGGGCCTGCCGAACGCGGATGACGTACGCCAGGGCGTGATTGCTTACAAAATTGCGGCGCATGCGGCGGACGTGGCGCGGCATCGCCCGGGCGCGCGCGATCGCGACGATGCGCTCAGCTACGCGCGTTTTCTGTTCGATTGGAACAAGCAGTTCGAGCTTTCGCTCGACCCGGAAACCGCGCGCAAGATGCACGACGAAACTTTGCCCGACGATTTCTACAAGGAAGCGAAGTTCTGTTCGATGTGCGGGCCGAAATTCTGCTCGATGAACACCACGCAGATTGCGGAAGCGTACCAGGGCCTCGATCAAAAAGAGCGCGAGCAGAAATTCACACAGCTGCTGGAGAAGGTGCAGCCGCAAACGAAGACCGCGGCGACATCCTGATTGGCTGCGACGGTTGCCCGGGCTGGTTCAAGGCACTCGCGCTTACTTGCGCGACGCGGCGAGCGAAAAGTGCGGGGAACCAAACGAACCGTTGGATCGTATCTAATTGTAGGACGGAACTCGGGAGTCACCTGCCCGTCTGAATTGATCGCTTCAGGGGTGCGGACATGACGTTTCTTCTTGTCGCGGTTTTGCTGTACTTTCTTCCGGCGATCATCGGGCACAACAAGCACGATGCTGCGGGAATTTTCCTCCTCAATTTGCTAGCCGGCTGGACCGGAATCGGCTGGATCGTTGCGCTACTCTGGGCGTGTGCGTCGGAGCCGTGCATACACACCGTGCTGGTGCCCTCCGGCGCCGCGGTACGATATCACGCGCCGTGCGGCACGCTGCAGCCCGCAGGAGCGCAATATTGCTGGGCCTGCGGCAGACATCTGTAATCTTCTGGGCCCGAGTGACTGAGTGACGAAATCTCCATCAGACGAAAATCTGCGCGAAGAATTCAATCGCTGGGCCGATGCGGGCAAGGGCGAAACGATGGAGCACGACCATTGGCCCATCACCAAGCCCGCGCTCGGCCTGATGCAGATTGAGTCAGACCACAACATCCTTGACGCCGGATGTGGCGCCGGATGGCTCTCGCGGATTCTGGCGCAGCGCGTGCCGCAAGGGCGTGTAGTCGGCATGGATATTTCCGACGAGATGATCCACCACGCGCGCGAGGCGAGCGTGAGCCACGAAAATCTCGTGTTCGTCGTCGGCGCGATCGAAGAAATTCCCTGGGAAGCCAATTTTTTCACGCGCGTGATTTCCGTGGAGTCCTCGTATTACTGGCCTGATCCCCTCAAGGGTCTGCGCGAAATTCATCGGGTGCTGGCCGAAGCCGGCTCCGCGTGGATTCTCATCAACTACTACCGCGACAATCCTTACTGCCACCAATGGGGCGAAAAATTGGCGGTGCCCACGAGACTACTTTCCGCCGCCGAATGGGAAACGCTGTTTCGCGATGCCGGATTCATGGAAGTCGCGCATCGCCTGATCCCCGACCCGACTCCCAATCCCGCCGAATACAACGGCCGGTGGTTCCGCGACGCCAAGGAACTCGCCGCCTTTCGCGCGATCGGCGCTCTGCTGGTTTACGGAAATAAGTAAGGGAACACGTTGTTTGACTCGCGCGACGCCCGTCGCTATACTCGCGGAGTTTGTGGGGTCCGGGAGACGTGATGGGGGTTCTCGACAACCGCTTCGAACGCAGTTACGTCCTTTCCACCGTTGATTACGTTTTTAATTGGGCGCGCAAAAGCGCTATCTGGCCGCTGACCTTCGGACTCGCCTGTTGCGCCATCGAAATGATCGCTTCCACCACTTCGCGCTTCGATATCGCGCGATTCGGCGCCGAAGTGTTTCGTCCTTCGCCGCGCCAGGCAGACCTGATGATCGTCGCCGGCACGGTGACGCTGAAAATGTCTCCGGTGTTGAAGCGCGTGTGGGAGCAGATGCCGGACCCGAAGTGGTGCATCTCGATGGGCGCATGCTCCAGCGTCGGCGGGCCCTTCAATGTGTATTCCGTGTTGCAGGGCGTGGATCGCATCGTGCCGGTGGATGTGTACGTGATCGGGTGCCCGCCTCGGCCGGAAGGGCTGTTCTACGCGCTGCTGAAATTGCAGGACAAGATTGACCAGATGTCCCTGGCGAAGCGCCCGACGGCGGTGCGCTTGAAACCGGAGATGGTGGAAAGCTTCAAAGAGGGCGTCATGGTCGCCCAGTCTCCCGCGCCTCGGTAGAGAATCAAGAACAATGGGGCGGACGGCGGCTAAGGGCTAGACACTCGCCTCCGATCAGCCAGTTTGGAAAGGACTACGCGATGCCGTTTCTGCGTACAGCGAAGAAGGACGAGATACCGCCCGGGACGATCCGCGAATTCGATATAGACGGCAAGAACATTGCGCTAGCCAATGTTGAAGGGAAACTCTTTGCAATCAATAACGTATGTTTGCATCGGGGTGGCCCACTCGGCGAAGGCGAGCTGGAGGGACAGGTAGTCGTATGTCCGTGGCACGGTTGGAAATACGACGTGACGACTGGGAAGCTGACCACCAATCCTACGGTCGGCGTACAGTGTTACGCCGTTGAGATCCGGGGCGACGATATCTACGTAGACCTAGGTTAAAAAGACACTTAGCGTCAGTTGTGGACGCGTGCAGTGCCACGATTTACCCGCGCTCGCTTGATCCGTAAAATTCCCATTACAAAGTTCGCCATTTTTTGCGTCTTCCGTGTATAGTTCGCCCGACACTTTTTGACGGATGACGCAACCTCCCCACAAACCAAGGCGCTGGCTTCTGGCGGTAGACCCGCGTGTCTACCACTGGGACACCCTTTTCGTGAAAGGCAAGGAAATGTGGCGGCACGCCGGGCACCGTCCCGACGCGATTCGTCAGCTCAAGCAAATTCACAAGGGCGACCGTGCGCTGGCGTACCATGGCAAACCGGAGCATGCGCTCTACGCGTTGGCGGAAGTGAGCCGCGATCCGTATCCCGACCCGCACGAAAACGATCCCAGGAAAATGGTGATGGACCTGCGGGCCATCGAGCGCCTGCCGCGCCAGGTGACGCTCGCCGAGTTGCGCGAAAATAAACTGCTGCGCAAGATCAAGTTCCTCAAGAACACGCGCCTCACCGTCTGCCCGCTGACCGACGAGGAATATTCCGAAATTCTGCGCATGGCGGGCATCGTTGCTTCCCCTGGCATCCCGTTACCCTGAGTCTGCCACTGCGGACGATGGACCCGCCTCAGAAATCACGATGGGAAGTTCGAATTGCAACGCTTAGCCATGACAGCATTCTTTGCGGGAGGCTCATCTAATGCACAAACGGTTTGTTATTTTTTCGAGCGCAGCGCTCGCCTGCGTTTTTTTGGTATGTGGCTTCGTGCGCTTGCGCGCCGCGTCGTCCTCGGCTCCGCAAAGCAAGAAAACAGTTTCGCCGCAAGCTTGGTTGCGCGGAGTTTCCGACGGCAGGACGCGCGTGGTGGACATGACCTACGCGATCAACGGCAAGTTGCCCGCGTGGCCTGGAGACGATCGTACGTTTGAAGCCAAGGTGGTAGCGACGCCGGAGAAGGATGGCTACTTCGCGCGCAGCTTCTGGACGCTGGAACATTACGGCACGCACATGGATGCGCCCGCACACTTTCCTCCGGGGAAGGAGTTCCTGGATCAAATTCCGCTGGAGCATCTGTTCGCGCCCGCTGTCGTGATTGATGTGCGCGAAGAGGTCGCCAAAGATCAGGATTATCGGCTGCGCGTGATGCGCGTGGAAAAATGGGAAGCAGTTCACGGTCGGATTCCCACGGGAGCAGTCGTGCTGCTGCGCACCGGCTGGGCTTCGCGCTGGCCGGACCAGGCGCGCTACCGCAATATGGACGGGGCCGGAGTGATGCACTTTCCAGGATTTTCCGTGGAGGCTGCCAGGCTCCTGATTGAGCGCGGGGCGGTGGCGCTGGGAATTGACACGCTGAGCATTGACTACGGCCCATCGAAAGATTTTGAAGTCCATCGCGTGACGCTGCCCGCCGGGCTGTACCAACTGGAAAACCTTGCAAACATGGACCAATTGCCCGAAGCCGGCGCCTTCCTGATTTCCGCGCCCATCAAACTCGAAGGCGGCTCCGGCGGCCCAGTGCGCGTATTCGCAGTCCTTCCAGGCTGACGTAACGCCACAGCCGTTGACCTGAGTCCAAGCTTAGGTCTAAGCTTAGGTATGGAGGATTCTTCCCCAATGCAGAACATTATTCCAATTACCGATTTACAGCAAAATACCAAGAAATGTATCGAGCGTGTACGCGAAACCGGGGTCCCTCTCGTCATTACCCAGCGGGGAAGAGCTGCCGCAGTTCTCGTCTCGGCCGCGGATTTTGAAGGGTATTTGATTGCGCTCGATGAAAGAACGTACCCTGATTGGCGTGAGAAGCTGCGGCGCGGAATTGAGGATTTGGACCAGGGTAGATGGATTGAGTTGGGAACTCTCCTAAAGAAAGAGAAGAAACACAAACGCCGTGCCTAGATTGCGCAAGCTGCTGGTGGCTCGCGAAGCGGTCACTGATTTCCTTTTGATTGCTGAGCCGTTGCGGTCCGAAGTCAGAGAGCGATTGAAACTACTAAGGAGATTTCCGAACGTCGGGGGCTTCGTTCCATCTGAATTCCCGGACGTCCGCGCGACCACGGTCGGCATTTTTCGCATTTTCTATCGTGTCAGTGCACGCGGCGTCGAAGTGATCTTCATTCGACATTGCAAACGACGGGTTCCGAGCTTGGAGTGAACGAGAACGGTTGTCGTCCTCGAAGGATCGTTGTACGAATCGCAAGGTCCACCGATGCCAGAACTGCCGGAGGTTTAAAACGGAGCGTGAGTATTCGCAGTCCTTCCGTCGAAATAATTAGCGCGGTTTTCGCACCACCGTGCCGTTCTTCATCACGAAATCAACCTTACGTAGCGACTCGATGTCGTCGAGTGGACTGGACGGCATGGCGATGATATCCGCGTAGAGGCCCGCGGCTATGGCGCCGCGTTCCTTTTGAATTCGCAGCAGCTCAGCGTCGTTGGTGGTCATGCTTTTCAAAATTTCCGCGTTAGGAACGCCCGCCGCGCGCCACACTGCCAGGTAGTCCCAGGTCATTTGCGCGCGGTTTTCGTCCTTGTAATCCGTGACGATGTCCGTGGAGAAGGCGAGCTTCACGCCGACTTTATAAGCGCGCTGCAGCCGGTCAATAATCGACGCGCCTATTTTCTCCGCGTTCGCGAATTCGCCCGCTGCAAAATGGGCGCCCGGGAAGTCCGTGCTGGAGAGAAAAATTCCCTTTTCTTTCATCCGCCGCAGTTGATCGTCGGTTAGAAAGAATCCGTGCTCGATGGAATCCACGCCTCCGGCGATTACGTAGTCCGCCGCCTCTCCGCCCAGCACGTGCACAGCCACCGGACGTCCTGCGTGGTGCGCTTCATCCACGGCTGCGCGGATTTCATCCAACGAATAATGGTAATCGCTGTTGTCGGCGACCAGCTTGATCAGATCGGCGCCGTAAAAAATATTCTCGCGAACGGCCTTGCGGATCTCCTCCGGGCTATCCGCATCGTAATATTCAAATCGCCAGAACGGCCCAATCTCCTGCGGAATTCCGCGGCTTTGACCTCCAAACGGCGCGATGATTTTGCCCGCGGTTTGCACCGTAGGGCCGACGAACCATCCCGCGTCTATCGCTTTGCGTAGATCTACTGCGGCGAAATTGGCGTCGTTCCCCACGTCGCGCACCGTGGTGATCCCCGCATTCAGCAATATTTGCGATTCGTACAGCCCGCGCAGCGCGCGCAAGCCCGTCGGCTCAATCAGATAGTTGTGATCCAGCTCACGAAAATATTTTACGCTCTGCGTGACGTGCGTGTGCGCGTCCATGACCCCTGGCATCACCCATTCATTCGACAGATCAATGACGGCGCTGTCCTTGGGAATCGCTACATTCGCGCCAACCTCCGCGATTTTCTTGTCCTTCACGAGGATGATCTGATTTTTTGCAATCGCGCCAGTCGCGGGGTCAATCAGGTTCCCGGCGCGAATCGCGATCGTTTGCGCCCACGCGGGAACGGCCAACACGAAGCACGCCGCGAGCACCAATTTACGCATTTTGTCTTCCTCCCTTTCTGTCGTTGCGGAAGCCGCGGGAGTTTAACATATCCCGTCTGCTTGACTGCACGAACATATCCTCGGCGCGAGAGCATTCCTCGATTGTGTTACCTTTGTTGTGAGGCCTCGAATGCCGGAACTGCCAGAAGTCGAAACTGTAGCGCGTGGATTGCGAGAAGTTTTACCTGGCCGGCGCGTGCTGAGCGTGCGCCTGGGCAAGACGGATTTCATCGATGATCCCGCAGCGCTGGAGCAGGATTTGCCCGGTGGCACGTTCGCGCGCATCCGGCGCCTGGGAAAATATTTACTGTTGGACCTCGAACCGCGCAAGACTCCCGCCGAAGAAAGCTCGCTGCTGATTCATCTCGGTATGACCGGCAAAATCAGCGTCTGCCCGCCGGAGACGCCCGTGCCGCTGCACACGCACGTTTTTCTTGCCCTCGATGATGGCCGCGAACTTCGTTATAACGACGTGCGCAGGTTCGGGCGCATGGCGTTGCTTGCCAACGGTGCGCACGAACGTGTCCTCGGCGGCCTGGGGCTGGAGCCACTCGAAATCAGCGAGGACGAATTCCGCACGCGGGTTCAAGCGCGCAAGTCGCGCATCAAGGCAGTCCTGCTCAACCAAGCCGTGGTGCGCGGCATCGGCAACATTTACGCCGATGAAAGCCTGTGGCGCGCGAGAATCCATCCTGAAAAGCTTGGCACCGGGCTGAAGGACGACGAGCTGCGCCGCCTGCATCGCGCGGTGCAGCACATTTTGCGCGAGGCGATCAGGCTGCGCGGGTCTTCCATCTCGGATTATGTCGATCTGGACGGCGGGCGCGGGGAGTTTCAGCAAAAACATCGCGCGTATCAGCGCGACGGCAAAAAGTGTGCCCGTTGCGCCGCGATCATCCGACGCATCATTGTTGCAGGGCGCAGCAGCCATTTCTGTCCGCGATGCCAGCCCGCGCCACCGAAACCGACAAGGCCGCGCAAACTCGCAGAGCAGCGCAGCCGCAAACGCGTGCTGCGCTCCCGCCGCAAGTCCAAGCGTTAACGCCCCGTATAAAAATAAATCAGGATTGCGCCCAGCAGCGTGAACGCGCCCGCATAAATAAATCCGGCGTTGGGGCTTACGCTGGACCACAGCACGCCCACTGCAACGCTGGAGATCAAGTCGCCCACGCCGTTCACCGTGGCCAGCACCCCGAATCCAGAACCACGATTGGCTGCGGGAAGCAATTCCGCCGCGAGTGATTTTTCCACCGATTGCTGAACCGCGCCGTGAATTCCCGCCAAACCAAACAAGATCGCGAGCACCGGAATCGTCGGCGGCTCGAAAATAAATCCTGCGAAAGCGACTACCGCGAAGAGGTATCCGACCGCCAGCAGCCCGCGCTTGCCCATGCGGTCAGCGAGCGCTCCGGCCGGGTACGATGCCGCCGCATCCACAAAATTATAGAAAGTGTAAAGCCCCACGGCGATGGCCGAAGCGCGCGCAAAGCCGTAATGCGACGTCAAAATTTGTCCCGCGCGCAAGATCAATAGCGTAGGAGCAAAATCGCCGATGCCGTGTGCAAAAACTCCCGTGAGAAAATGCCAATACGCTTTTGGAAGTTGCGCGAAGCTGGAAGCAAAGCTCGGCGCGCGGTGGCCTTCATCCGGAATTCCCTGGGGCGCGAGAAACGCGAACGCCAATGCCGCGGCGAGGCCGGGCAGCAAAGTCCAGCGCAATACTCCGCGTGCGCCCAGGATTCCGAGCAACGCCGTCGCGCACAACGGCCCGAGCACCGCGCCAATCGTATCCATCGCGCGTTCGAATCCAAACGCGCGACCCTGCTGTTCCGGCGCGATGCAGTCGGCCAGCAGTGTGTCGCGCGAAGGTCCGCGGCTGCCGCGTCCCACCCATCCAAGCGCGCGCATCACCAGAATTGCCGGCCAGCTTTGCGCGAAGGCGTAAGCAAATGTCGACAGCCCTGTCGCGAAGTATCCGATAATCCCGGTCGGCTTGCGCAGTCGCGGGCGATCCGCAATCCAGCCGCCCGCCAGTTTCGCGAAGCTCGAAAGCCCGTCCGAAACTCCCTCGATCACACCCAGCGCAAATGCCGGCGCACCGAGGCTCGCGAGAAACGCAGGCAAAATCGCCGTCGCCGCCTCGTGGCCCCAGTCGGAGAACAGACTCGCAAGGCCAATGCCTAAAACTCCGCGCTTGAGCCAGGCTTTCGGCGGAGACATCGGGGCAGGTAGAGATGTAGGAGAGGAAGCTTTCATGGGTTCGTGTATCGCCCGTCAGCGCGCCGCGCCTTCGCCCGCGCGCGCGACGGCCGATGGCGCAAGAAATCGAGCCACTGCGTCGAAAATGCGCTCGGCCCATACTCGTCGCTCTGCGGGCTCCAGCCATAAGACCGGCGCGCGCAAATTGTTGAATGGCGCCGACGCCAGCAATTCAATCAGCAGGTCGTGAATGCGCTGTTGGAACGCGCGATCCTCCGAACGAAATCCGTCTGCGGGGATATCCGCTTCGACGGGTGGCACGCCAATCAGAATCGAGTACGTATCCATCCACCAGGCGAGCCAGGATTCCAGCTGCGGCTGGCGACCGAATTTATTCACGAGGTAACAATAATTATCGAGCACCGCGCGGTCGGCAACCACGTGTGGCGCGCTGCGCGCCGCGTCCAGTTCGGCGGCAATCTGCGCGTGCAGAATCCATAGCTGGCCCTCGAGCGTCGTCGCGGCATTCACCGGAAATGGCGAGCGCCGCGCCACTTCGGTCACTAGTTCCACGTTGTGGTGGGCCTTCTTCAGCAGCGAGCAGATTTCATACGCCAGAGTCGTCTTGCCCACTCCGTGCGTCCCGATCAATGCAAGTTTCAATGTTTGGCCTTCCTCCGGCAGCGCTTCCGTTTCTAGCACACTTTCATCGCGCTGAGAACCGCGGCAGCGAAACGCGCTTCGCATCCGGCGCGTCTAGTATTCGAAATTTCGCGCGCGTTGTTTTCGGGCTATGCGGCGCATAGAATCATCCGTCCTTACGAGCACTGAGCTGCTGCGATCGAAAGGGAGAATTAGATGAAAGTTCGAAGCGCGTCCATTGTGGTGTTGGTTGTGATTGGTGCGATGGCGAGCGGCCGGGCTGCGACTCGCGCGCAACAGCCAGCGGCTGCGGCGAAAGACCCGAATACCGAAGCCGACGACAAGATTCTCGCCGAAGTCCGCGATCACAACGAGATCATGACCAACCTCGAATACCTTTCAGACATGATTGGCGCGCGGCTCACCGGTTCGGAAAATCTGAAGAAGGCCAACGACTGGACGCGGCAGAGATTCGCCGACTACGGAGTCGCAAATCCGCATCTGGAATCGTGGACCATCGCGCACACCTGGGGACGCGGCGCAGCGAGCGGAAGCATCATCAGCCCAGCGTTGCATCCGCTGACGATTGCATCGTACGCCTGGGCACCTTCCACAAATGGCGCGGTGCGTGGGCCAGTGGTATACGTGAAAGCGCAATCGGTGGACGACCTCGCGCAATTTAAGGGGAAGCTGAAGGGCGCGATTGTGATTTCCGCGGAGCCTGCGCTGCTGCCGCCTGCCGGCCAGCCCGCGCCGAATCCCGTGACGATCCCCTACGGCGATTCGATTGTACTGGTGGCGCCGCACCGCCCGGGCGCGCAGATTACGCCAAGCCCCGGTTACCGGGAGTTCATCCGAGCGCGCGCCGAATTTTTCAAGAGCGAAGGCGTGCTGGCAACGCTCACGGATTCCGGCAAACCCGATGGACTGCTGAACATGACCGGCCTCGGCGGACGCAACTACGACATCGCGCCACTTCCTGCGGCGTTTGTCTCCTCGGAAAGTTACGGAATGATCTGGCGACTGTTACAGCGCGGCCCGGTGGAAGTGGAACTCAACCTCACGAATTCCATCGGCGACAAGCCGGTGGAAGTTTACAACACCGTCGCGGAAATTCGCGGCAGCGAAAAGCCCGATGAAATCGTGCTGCTCGGCGCACATTTGGATTCCTGGGATTTGGGCACCGGGTCCACGGACAATGGCACAGGCTCGACGGTTGTCCTGGAAGCCGCGCGAGCGCTGCAGAAATCCGGCCTGCGGGCAAAGCGCACCATTCGCTTCGTTTTGTTTTCGGGCGAAGAATAGGGCTTGAACGGCTCACGTGCGTACGTTGGGGCGCACAAAGATGAATTGCACAAATTTTCCGCCGCGCTGATTCACGATGTCGGCACCGGCCGCGTGATCAGCATCAGCCTGATGCGCAATTATCAGGACCGCGAAGTGATGGACAAAGTGGTTGCGCCGTTGCGCTCGCTGGGATTGCTCGAACTCAGCCAGCGATGGATGGCCGGCAGCGATCACGCCTCGTTCGAGGAAGTTGGCGTGCCGGGATTTTTCTGCGTGCAGGATCCCGCGCAATATTTCGAAACTCATCACTCCCAGGCAGACACTTTTGACCAGGCGCACGAGCCCGATCTCATTGAAGGAGCGCAGGTGATGGCCGTGTGGGCTTACAACGTGGCGCAGTTGCCGGATTTGCTGCCGCGCAAACGTGTCGCGCCTGTCGCGACGGGTGGGAATTAGCCGCGTGCGCCAGCAAATGCCCCAAAGGAGACTATGCGCGCCGTGCTGCAGCGCGTAACTCGCGCGCGAGTGCTCGTGGACGGCAACGTCACGGGCGAAATTGGCCCCGGACTTGCGGTGCTGATCGCTGTCGGCCGAGACGACACTGCGGGCACCGCCGTATCCATGGCCGAGAAAATCGTGAACCTGCGCATCTTCGGCGACGAGCAAGGAAAAATGAATCGTTCGTTGCTCGATGCCGGTGGCGCGGTCCTCGCTGTTTCGCAATTCACGCTCTACGGCGACGCGCGCGGCCAGCGCCGGCCCAGCTTTATTCACGCCGCCCCGCCCGAGCAGGGCAAAGCGCTCTACGAGGAATTTGTGCGCGCTTTGCAGGCCCTCGGAGTGCGCGTCGCAACCGGAGTTTTTCAGACGCACATGTCGGTTGAGATCGTGAACGACGGCCCAGCAACCATCCTCCTCGATTCCGACAAACTTTTTTAAGTCGACGCCCCGGCGCCAGCTGCTGCGCGGCACCTTCAGTCCCAGCCGCCGCGCGGGCCGTCCGAAGTGGAGCTTGCACAGCGCGTCGCACTGTCTTACGCTTTTTGGGGGGTCATACGAATGAGCGAAATCAATCGCATCCTGGATCAAATGGACCGCGCATTTGCGGGCGACGCCTGGCACGGCCCGTCTCTCCAATCTCTCCTGGACGGAATTTCCGCGGAAGATGCCTCGCTGCATCCCGTGCGCGGCGCGCATTCAATCTGGGAGCTGGTAAATCACATCGCATCGTGGAATTCCATCGTGCGGCAACGCACCGAGGGCATGGCAGTCGAAGTCAGCACCGAAATGGATTGGCCGCCGGTGTGGGAAGCGACGGAAGTGTCGTGGCAGCGATCACTCGAGCATCTGCAGGATTGCCGCGCGCGCTTTCATGCCGCCGTGCGAAAACTTCCAGAGGATAAGCTGGACGAAATTGCTCCGGGCAAGGATCATTCGCTGTACGTGATGTTGCACGGCGCGATTCAGCACGATCTCTATCACGCCGGACAGATTGCCGTGCTGAAGAAGGCCCTGCGGTGACCGAAAGGCCTCGCGAATGAAGCCCGCGTCCGGCGCATTCGCTGAGAAAATCCGGCCGGTGGAGCCGCCCGACCACGCGCGCATCTCCGAGCTCGCCGGGCAGTTGAGCTATCCCTCTACGCCGCAAGAAATAGCGCGTCGGCTAAAGGGAATTAAAGACTCAGCAGAGGCCGCGGTATTTGTGGCGGAACTGGAAACGGGCGAAATCGCCGGCTGGATTGCAGTTTTCGTGTATCGCACCGTGGAAGCTGACGCGCGCGCCGAGGTGAGCGGCTTGGTTGTGGATGAACGCTTCCGCTCGCAGCGGGTCGGCGAGCACTTGCTGGCGCGCGCGGAAGATTGGGCGCGCGGAAACGGCTGCCGGGCCATCGGCCTGCGCTCCAATGTAATCCGCGACCGGGCGCACAAATTCTACGAACGTCACGGCTACGCACACATCAAGACGCAGAAAGCCTTCCGCAAGCAGCTGTAACGATCGCTCCTCGCTTGCACACATCCTAGGAATTATCGCTCGCGCATAAATATCGTAATACGATATAATATTGCTTGCATGAGAAAGGCGCCTCCAAAAGCCATTGATTACCAAGCGCTCGCGGATTTCCGCTTCGAAATTCGCCGCTTCCTGAATTTCAGCGAACGATTGGCGCACGCCGCCGGCATTGAGCCGCAGCAGCACCAGGCGCTGCTAGTGATTAAAGGCCTGCCCACGCACCGCGCGGCGACCATCAGGGTGCTGGCCGAGCGCTTGCTGATTCAGCATCACAGCGCTGTGGAACTGGTGAATCGCCTGGAAACGAAAGGCCTGTTGCGGCGCACGCGCGGCGTCGCCGACCGCCGCGAAGTCGCGCTGAGTCTCTCCCGCCGCGGAGATACGCTGCTTGAGCGGCTGACTGGGCCGCATCGTGCTGAATTGCAATCCGCACAGGACAAGCTGCTCACGGCGCTAGCGGCTGCGATCGATCCGCACGCAATCGTCGTGCCCGCGTCTAGAAACAGGCAGCACAAAAAACAAAGCCGCAAACGTCGGGTAAGAAATAAGCCATCGAAGCAACGGCAGCGATTGAGCTAAACCACGAACGGCCGTTGCATCCAGCGCCGCGATAGGAGCAAAGATTGGCGAACTTATCTACTGAAGGCGAAAAGCTTCCGCAGACGCCGCCACAGCAGTCCGCAGGCTTCCGGCTCGAATTTGTATCCTTGCTCGCGGGCGTCGTCGGGATTCTGGCGGGAATCATCGCGTACATTTTGTACGACCTGATCGGCCTGTTCACTAACCTTGCCTATTACCACGAATGGTCGCTCCATTTTCGCAGTCCGGAACATACCCAGATCGGGCCCTGGATCATCGTTACGCCGGTGATTGGCGGCCTGATCATTGGCTTCATGGCGAAATACGGTTCGGAAAAAATCAAAGGCCACGGAATTCCGGAAGCGATGGAAGCCGTGCTGACTTCACGCAGCCGCATCGAAGCAAAAGTTGCGATCCTGAAGCCTCTCTCGGCTGCGATCGCCATCGGCACGGGCGGCCCGTTCGGTGCGGAAGGTCCCATCATTCAAACCGGTGGCGCGGTTGGCTCGCTGGTGGGGCAATTCATTTCCACGACGGCTGTGGAGCGCAAAGTCCTGCTGGCCTGCGGCGCGGGCGCCGGCATGGCTGCCACATTCAATACGCCCATTGCCGGCGTGATACTCGCGATCGAACTACTGCTATTTGAGTTTCGCGCCCGCTCGTTTATTCCCCTGGTCATCGCGTGCACCCTGGCCACCAGCGTGCGTGCGGTTCTGCTCGGGCAGCATTCGATGTTCACCATGGGCAACGTCAATTTCGATGTTCTGCACGGGCTGCCGTTTTATTTGCTGCTCGGCGTGATTAGCGGCATCGCGGCCATCGGCTTCACGAAGCTGCTGTACTGGGTGGAAGACCAATTCGCGCGGTTGCCCATCAACGACCTCTGGCATCCGGCGCTCGGCGCGCTCGGCCTGGGCATCATCGGATTTTTTGTGCCGCGCGTGCTGGGTGTGGGCTACGACACTATTTCAGATATTCTGAACAATAATCTCGCGCTGAAGCTGTTGATCCTCGTCGCTGTGTTTAAGGCGCTCGCGCTGGTCATCTCGCTCGGCTCCGGCACTTCGGGCGGGTTGCTGGCTCCGATGTTCATGTCCAGCGCGGCGCTCGGCGGAATTTTTGCGATGGTCGTCAACATGATTTTCCCCAGCGCGCATTTATCGCCGGGGGCGTTCGCGCTGGTGGCCATGGCCGCGGTTTTCGGTTCGGCTTCGCGCGCGACGTTCGCCTTTATCGTCTTTGCCTTCGAAATCACGCGTGATTACAACGCCATTCTTCCGTTGATGCTCGCTTGCGTGATCGCGGACATGATCGCTCTGCGCTATCTGCCCAGTTCGATCATGACAGAAAAACTAACGCGCCGCGGATTGCAGGTTCCGAACGAATTTGAAGTAGGCGCCATGACCGTCGTGCGCGTAAGCGAAGTGATGCGCACGGACGTCGTCCCCATCGCGCAGGAAATGGCGGTATCGGAATTGGCCGCGCGCATGGGCCGCGGCGAACCGGCGTATAACCTGACCCAAGGATTGCCGATCGTCTCGCCCGATGGCAAGCTCGTCGGCCTAGTAACGCAAGGAGATTTATTGCGCGCGCTCGAGCAGGACCCGCAAGGAACGATGACCGTACTCGATGCTGGATCGCACGAGCCCGTCGTCGCCTATCCGGACGAGCTCGTTCACGACGCGATGCACCGCATGCTACAGCACAATATCGGCCGGCTGCCGGTTGTCAGCCGCGAAAATCCGCAGCAGATGGTTGGCTATTTTAATCGCGCGAGCCTATTGGGCGCCTGGACGCGCCAGCTCGAAGACGAGAAGCTTCGCGAGCACGGCTGGATCCGCAAGTGGAGAAACTCCAGCCGCCCCACAAAGCACCCGCAGCAAGCCACCCAGAAATAAATCTAGAATCCGCCGCCTCCACCGCCGCCAAATCCGCCGCCGGAGCCTCCGCCGCCGCCAAATCCCGAGCCGCCGGAACTACGCGGCGAGGAAGCCATCACGCTGCCGGCCTGCATGGACATCATATTGAGGTCATTCACCAGATAAAAAGCCGTGAAGCCGTTTACGTAGGAACCCTGATACCACTGCGGCGGCTGCAAGGCGATTCCTGAAAACGCCTGCACCCATTTTTTCTCCACGCGCAGCGCCATCGCGTAGGGCAGATACTTTTCGAATAGCTCCGGTGTCTTCTCCAGTCGCTCGATTTGATCCTTTTCCACGCGGCCGAGAAATTCCTCGAAGCCCAGAACTTTTTCGAGCGCACGCGCGCCGGTGATCGTTCGCGCGGACATGAACACCCCAAAAATACAGATCACGGCGCCGCTTGCGATGCCCGCCAAAATCCAACTGCCCGCCGCAATCCCCGTGGCGTTCGCAAGATATCCCGCGCCCCCAAACACCAGAAGAAAGCCAATCAACAATCCCGCGCCGATGTAACCTTGCTTCACCGTGTCCGGCCGATGCAGGTAATAGCCGTCGCTCATCAGCGCGCTGAAAATCTGATCGCGAATCGCCGGCAGGCGCATATAGAAATGATTTTGCAAATCGGAAAGCTTCACGTCGGGGCTCGCGCCGGCATCGAACAGCGCCGAAAGCATTTCCTGCTCGTGCGAACGCGCCGCGGCCCATTCCCCCGGCGGCTTCTTCATATGAAAAATGTAATCCTTGCTGTGCGTCAGACCGAGCAGGTGGCTTTCCTCTTTTTGCTCGATGGTCAGGTAACCCTTCACGGCCAAATCCACCAGCGTCGCGGTGATGTCGCGCATGGCCGCTTCGTTATCCACCAGCGTGCCGCATTCTCCGGGCGTCAGTTTGTCCGGTGGCTCGTACTGGACGGAAATCGCTTCGCGCTGCGGATCGCGCCCGCGCGTCCACCACAGCCAGAGCATTACAAAAAACGCAATCACCGGAATCAGCAGCGGCGAATTACTTTGCAGGAAGCGCATTAACTTCATGGATCCAGACGGCGGGAGCACGAATCCCTTGTCGAATCCGACGACCGCAGTTAGTCCTTGGCGATAGCCCAGCCGGCGCGTGCTGCGAATGTCCACCACGTTGTCGCTGATCTCGACGCGCGCATCTTCCGCGCGCGATCCGGTGATGCCGGTATACGCGACGGCGTGCAATCCAGTAACGCCCGCGGGCAGTTCGATGTGCGCGGTAACCAGCTCGATCGCGTTTTCCCATTCGTTGCCGGTCACGTTCCAGTACAGCTCGTCGTGATCCTGAAAAAATCGCAGCGCGTCCAGCACGCGATAGTGCAGCACAATTGTCCGCGTCGCGTCTTCCGCAGCCGGCACATAGATCTTGAATTTGATGTAGCGGCCTTGGTGGTTTTGTTCCAGCTTGAGCTTTTGCCCTTCACTATCGGTCGCGCTGATCTGATCCAGCAGCAGCGTGTAGTTCAATCCCGCGTCATCGGTGTACTCGACGGGTATGGTGCGGTAAATGCCGTGCCAGGCTCCGGTGAACTGCGCTTCCATAACTTCGGTGACGTCAATCGTGCCGTCGGGACGTACCTGAATCCGCGCGTCGAAATGTTTGAATACCAGCGTGCGCGCGCTCGCCGGCATCGCGGCGAAAAGCGTCAGCAGAAAGATGGCAACGACGCGGCGGAGGTGGGCACTTAGCATTTCGCGGGGCACGCGGCTACGTGGTGGCGCCGAAACTGACCTTCGGCACATCGCGCTCGGCCGGCGCAGCGATCTCAAAAAATTGCCGCGGCGTGATGTTGAACATTCCGGCGATGATGTTGGAAGGGAACTGCACGATTTTGGTGTTCAGGTCGCGCACCACCGCATTGTAGTAGCGCCGCGCGTTCTGTACGCTGTCTTCAATCTGGCTCAGCGATTGTTGCAGCTGCGTGAAGCTTTCCACCGCTTTCAATTGCGGATACGCCTCGGCCAGCGCAAACACCTGGCGCAGCGCGCTGGTCAGCATGCCTTCTGCTTCGGCCTTCGCCGCAGGGCCTTGCGTGTTCATCGCTTGATTGCGCGCCGCGACCACGGCTTCCAGCGTGCCCTTCTCGTGCGCGGCATAGCCCTTCACGGTTTCCACCAGGTTCGGAATCAAATCGTAACGGCGCTTCAGCTGCACATCAATGTCAGACCACGCGTTGTCGCACTGCACCTTCAGCCGCACCAGCCCGTTGTACATTCCGATGACGAACACGACCAGCAGCACAACAATGGCACCCAATGCCAGGATCATCACGGCCCTCCGGAACGCGCACGTCTGCGCGATGCACCTACGCCTGCGGCACAGCATACGGTGTGCCTCGATGCGTGTAAAGAGGGCTGTACCCAAGGCTGTGCCGCAATCTCACGGGACGGGCCAGAAGGATCCTCGCTCCGGGCACCACTCTGGATGTGCGTTGATCTAGTTGACACAGGATTTTAACCGCGCATTCGCTGCAGCGTCACTTAAGCCGCGTACTAATTAAAGCCCACGAGTCCGCGCCTCGCGGGACGCAGTCCCACATTTGATTCGGGAGGAAATAATGATGTCTCAAGCACCACTGTTGCGTCGCGTGACCACGTCCTTGCTTGGCTTGGGGTTGCTGGCGGCCGGGCTGGCTGGATCCGCCTATGGGCAATGTCAGCTGAACTCACCCTCGGGAAAAATCAAGCATGTGGTGTACGTGGAATTCGATAACGTGCACTTTACCCGTGACAATCCAAACGTACCCTCTGACCTCGAACAAATGCCGAACCTGCTCAATTTCATCACCCAGCATGGCACGCTCGATGCCGGCGACCATACCGTCCTCATCTCGCACACCGCCAATGACATACTCACCACTCAGATCGGCCTGTACTCCGACGATACCGGCATCTTCATCGCCAATAGCTTCGGCGTATTCTCGCCGACCAGCTCCGGCGAAAACGGCTTGTTTCCTTCTTCATTTTTCTACTGGACCGACAAGGTCTCGGATATCACCCCGAGCACCGACGACAACACGTTCGCGCTCACCACGCCCTCCGGCCAGAACGTGCCGGCGCCCTGGGTGCCATTCACTCGTGCGGGATGCACGGTCGGCGCCTTCTCCACCGCGAACATCGTGCTGGAGCGAGCTCCCTTCGACGTATACAAAGTCTTCGGCGGCCCCACGTCTCCGCAAGGAATGGAGACTAGCTCCAACCAGAACAATGATTTCATCGGCGTCTCAATCCACTGCGCGCTCGGCGATCCCCTCTGCCAGTCGAATCCAACCCTCGGCGTGGTGGGAGTGAGTGACACTTTGCCAGACGAACCGGGCGGCTACTCCGGCTATCAAGCCCTGTTCGGCCTGAAGTACATCAACCCCGCGCTTACCGGCAGCCCCACCGGCAGCATCGTTGATTACCACGGTGTTCCGCTTACAGGGTTTAACCAATTGGATTTCGACCCCGTTCCCGCTCAATCGCTGGCGGTAATCGAGACGATGCTGAAGAAAGGCATTCCCGTCGTCTACGCTTACATTGCGGACGCGCATGACAATCACGAGGAAACCACGACCACCGAAGGCACCTTCGGCCCCGGCGAGGCTCCCTACGTCGCTCAGTTGGCTGATTACAATTCCGCTTTCGGCACGTTTTTCTTGCACCTGAAAGAAGCCGGCATTGACGAGACCAACACGCTCTTCATCTTCACACCAGACGAGGGTGACCATTTCGTCGGCGGTGCGCCAAGCCCGGCAAATTGCGACGGTGCCAAAATCGAGCACAATGGCAACGTTGTGCCGGATATTCCGTGCACCTACGGAACGAATGGCGTCGGCGAACTGGACATCAATCTACTCGGTCTCACTCAAGCCGCTGGTGACCCGACGGCGTATTCGATCCATTTCGACGACGCCGCTACCACCTATGTAAATGGACAGCCTCTTCCATCCAGCAGCACGGTGCGTACGCTGGAGCAGACCATGGCCGGACTGAGCGCGGTCAATCCTCACACCGGATTGAGCGAGAGCTTGCTCGGCACCGGCCTGGGTCCTGATCTTCAAGGTGCGATTGTGGATCCGGCAGCGATGCAGCTGCTGCACATGAACACCGTCGCAGATCCGAACCGCGAGCCAACCTTCACGTTCTTCGGCAATCCGAATTTTTTCTTTGAGACCTCGGGCAGCACCACTCCAGTCGTGGGCACGGGCTTCGCCTGGAATCACGGCGACATCCAGCCGGAGATCGCGCGCACCTTCATCGCGATCGCTGGTCCTGGAGTAAAGAATCTGGGCGTAACGGAGCCGCACGATTTCTTTACCGATCACGTCGACCTGCGGCCAACCATGATGACGCTTCTCGGCCTCACCGACGATTACCAGCACGATGGCCGCACGATCGTCGAGCTGCTGGATCCCAAAGTTCTGCCGAGCAGCCTGCGCGCCCATTCGGACACGCTGCTGCAGCTTGGGCAGATCTACAAGAAAATTAACGCGCCGTTCGGCGAGCTTTCGAAACACACTCTGGCGCTCTCCACCTACGGAATCACCAGCACTTCCGCCGGTGACGTCGTCTACAACAACCTCGAAAATCTCATCTCGGAGTGGACTCTGGAGCGCGACGGCCTGGCCGCAGAAATCAAAGCCATGCTCGAAGCTGCGGAGTTCAACGGCGTACCGATTGACGAAAAAGTGGCCGATGGCCTAATCGTGGCGGGACAGGCGCTCCTCGATCAAGCGAAGTTCTGCGCGAATCACCCCGCAACGTGCGGTAGCTAGAAGCACGCAGGAGGTACTGGCGCCCGAGCACCTGGGCTCGGGCGCCAGTGCCACACACCATTCTCAGCGTCACTCAATGCCGAACCGGTAAGCTCCGCACGCGCTCGCTCTTCGCGCTCGCTCTTCGTTGACTTGCCTTCGCACGCATCCTAAGATGTGCGCCACTCATGGCGGAGCCCCAGTCGCCGATTGGCCGCACGATGGTTGAACTCAAGCATCACTTCATCGAAACGAACGGAATTCGCATGCACATCGCCGAATGCGGCTCAGGCTCGCTCGTGCTCTTGTGTCATGGATTCCCTGAATCGTGGTATTCCTGGCGGCACCAACTTCAAGCGCTCGCGGAAGCTGGCTTTCGCGCGGTTGCGCCAGACATGCGCGGCTACGGCCAGACCGACCGCCCCGAGGCCATCGATCAATACACGCTTTTTCACTTGGTGGGCGATATGGTCGGTCTGTTGGACGCTCTCGGCGCAGATACCGCTGTGATCGCCGGCCACGACTGGGGCGCGCCCGTCGCCTGGCATTCCGGGCTGCTGCGTCCCGATCGTTTCTCGGCCGTGATCGGATTGAGCGTGCCGTTCTGGCCGCGCTCGCCCGTGCGTCCTACCAGCCTCATGCCGCAAACGGACGACGCAATTTTCTACCAACTCTATTTTCAGACTCCCGGCGTTGCAGAGGCGGAACTCGAGCGAGATGTTTCGCGCAGCATCCGGACTTTGCTCTATTCCGCTTCGGGCGACTCCCCGCGCCGGGAAAACGCGCCCGCGTCCGGCCACGCGGTCGGCATGGTGCCGCGCGAGGGCGGTTTACTTTCGCGCATGGCGGAGCCTGCGTCACTTCCACCATGGCTTACCGACGCGGACGTAGCTTATTACGTGGAAGAATTCACGCGCACCGGGTTTCGCGGGGGCTTGAATTGGTATCGCAACATTGACCGCGGCTGGGAACTATTGGCTGCGTTCGCGGACGCTCGCGTCAACGTGCCCGCGCTCTATATTGCCGGCGACCGCGATCTCGTGG
The DNA here is from genome assembly GCA_963786205.1 of uncultured Acidobacteriota bacterium. Classification (GTDB taxonomy): domain Bacteria; phylum Acidobacteriota; class Terriglobia; order Acidiferrales; family UBA7541; genus Palsa-295. The sequence goes on along the minus strand of CAWAYG010000002.1, from coordinate 698,318 downwards.
TGGGCTTCCGGGGCATGAACCAGATAATTGCTAGCCTCGCGTACTTCGTGCCACAACTTCGCGGAACACTGATGCTCCCGGGTTGCGGCCACTGGACGCAGCAGGAACGCCCCGCTGAGGTCAACAAAGCGGTGCTCGACTTCCTGCGCCAGTTATAGGCCAAGAAGACTCGAGTTGTTGCACCGGCCTTGGGCCATTAATTCGGCCCTTAATTCGCATTGGCCGGCGCGCGATGGCTCATGCTCCAGACGTACGCTGCCAGCGCTTTCGCTTGCTCCGGCGTAAGTTGCGCCCCACCCATCGGCGGCATCGGACTGCGAAATTCCTTGGGCTGCGACACTCCGTCGGTTATCGTTCTCGCGATTCCCGCGAAGCTGCCGTCGCTCCAGAGCCATTTCTTGTTCTCGCCTGCTAGCGGGGGGCCCAAAGTTGTGCCTTCACCGTTGCCGCCGTGGCAGCCCGTGCATGCCGCTCCGCCCACTTCGCCTTGGTAGATTCGTTTACCGAGCGCAACCATTGCCGATGTCGCGCCCGCCGGGACGGAAGCGCCGCCCTTCGCGGCGGCGCCTGCGTCAGGATGCGTACCCTCGGGCGGTTTCGCCGCCGGTACAACAGGAGCACCGGCCGGAGCCGTCAAACTCGGACATGGTGTCACGTTTGCGGCGCCGCCCGCAGATCCGCCAAGATAGGCAATCCGGTAAATCCGTCCGCGCACATCATCGGAAACGTACAGCGCACCGTCAGGTCCCACCGCCAAACCCGATGGACGGTGCACGGCCTGAGCCGGGGATTCCACCGCTCCGGCAAAACTATCGGCAAATACTTCGCACTCGCCGGATGCGCGTTCCCCCGCGAGCGGCTGAAAAACCACGTTGTAGCCACCTTGCGCATATGGCGCTCGATCCCATGAACCGTGAAACGCGATGAACACGCCGTCGTGGTAGTGCGCCGGGAATTGCGTCTTGTCGTACAGCACCATTGCGTTGGGCGCCCAGTGCGCGGGATATGCCGCAACGGGCGCGATCTTGTCCGCGCATACGCCGATCGTCTTGCCGCCGTCGCCACCATACTCCGGCGCCAGAACCAGCTTTTGCACGAAGGAGTCGTAGTAGCACTCGGGCCAGCCGTAATCTCCGTGCGGTTTCAAAAGCAATAATTCTTCAGCCGGCAGCGTTGCCTCCTGGTCGGGTTTATACAGGTCAGGCCAATTCATGTGCAGCTGGTCCCGTCCGTGCTGGGTCACAAACATTCGCCCGCTGGAATCAATGGCAAAACCCTCGGCGTTGCGGATTCCGGTAGCAAAGCGCTCAGCGGGTGAAAACGTCTGGTTCGTCTTATTCGCGTCGTAGCGCCACACGCCGCCGCGCGTCTCAAGCTCCGTGCACGGATTGATGCCAGGCGATTTGAGTGTTCGATTTTTCGACTGGCAAGAATTCGTCGCGGTGGCCACGTCCACGTACATCGCTCCCTCGGCGTTGATGACGAAGGGATGCATCGGATGGTCGCCAGTCAGAGGCAACCCGGAGACGATGGTGTCGGCCGAACCACTCGGAACCATGGAACCTGCGGGCAATGAATAGCGCGCGATCCGATCGTTGATCTCGGCGTAGATCGAATCCCTGTACAAGCCGATGCCCGTGCCGCCTGCTCCGCCACTCTGCACGGTTTCGCCGAAGCGCTCAATCACATTGGCCTTGCCCGTGCCGCTCTTGTCTTGCAGGGCCACCACGAAACCGCCTGCATGCGGCGTGTCGTTGCCGTAGTACCGGCCCGACCAGGTGTTCACGTAAAGCACCCCGCTGGGCGCGACTACCATGTGACGTGCATGGCCGATGCCGTCAGCGAAGATCGTTGCGCAAAAGCCGCCAGGTAACTTCAACCCGCTGTCATCGTTCGGGCATGCCGGGCTTTTGTTTTCAGCCGCCGCAGCGGAATTGGATCGGTCTCGGGCCGGTGCGAGCGAACTGCCCAGGTAAATTGCGGCAAGCACTACAAAGATCGCAAATAGAATCCTTAACGGATTGGATGTTTGCATGTGGCACCTCAAAGCTTAGATGGAAATACACAACAATTTGACTCGCGAAAAAATTACAAAATAGACAGCGGGAATACCAACACCGCCGCCATGGGACCGCTCCGAGAAAACTTTCCCCGGCGGCCATCGGGTCGTTGCCTTCCGCAGGCGAGCTGGCGAAATCAGTTCGAGGTGTTCCCGATCACACGAAGCCGTGATCTGCGTCACAGCTATTTATGGCGAGCGGCGATAGTTTTTCAGCCGAACGGGTTCAACCCAGACAAAGGAGCGTGTTAGTCCCGTGTATACAGCGTTTAAGATGCTTCAGAACGGCGAGTTCGCACGGGTAGCGTCCCGCGATGAGCTTGAAGAGGCCGTGCAACTGGTGGAGTCACTCAGCGCCTTTTGGCCCGGAGAATATGAGGTTCGGGAATCGCATTCCCAGACGGTCAGATATGCCACGAATTCTCGCTCAGTCCTAAACTGAATCGGGAAATATTGGTCCGTCGCTTCCACGTTCGGAATTGTACAACTTGGAACAAGCACGATTTCCTCAGGGCGATATGGTGTCTAAATGAAACTTTTACAAATTGTGCCCGCACTAGTCGTCGTTTTCTGTGTGGCGGTCGTGATTTCTAAACGAGGAATGATTTTTGTTCCATAAATCGCCTGACCTGCCGCCACCTCATCTTGCAGTACTGCCACCGCGTCCATCGCTCTACTCGGGCAGCACGCATGCCCTCATTAGCGAGTTCTAGTTACCTTGCCCGATGACGCAAGTTCCGTTCACGCGCTTTTGCTCTTCGTTGACTTGCGTTCGCGCGCATCCTAATATGTCCGCCACTCATGCCGGAACCTCAGTCGCCGATCGGCCGCACGATTACTCACTACCGCGTCCTGGAAAAATTAGGCGGCGGAGGCATGGGCGTCGTTTACAAGGCCGAAGATACCGAACTCGGCCGCTTCGTCGCGCTGAAATTTCTTCCTGAGGACGTCGCGCGCGACCCGCAAGCCCTGGAACGCTTCCGCCGTGAAGCTCGCGCCGCTTCCGCGCTGAATCATCCCAACATCTGCACCATCTACGAAATCGGGCAGCAGGACGGCCATCCCTTCATCGCCATGGAATTTCTGGAAGGCATGACGCTGAAGCACCGCATTTCCGGGCGTCCACTGGAAATGGAGTTGCTGCTCGACTTGGGCATCGAAATTGCCGACGCGCTGGACGCGGCGCACACGAAGGGAATCGTACATCGCGACATCAAGCCTGCGAATTTATTCATCACCGACCGCGGCCACGCGAAAATTCTGGATTTCGGCCTGGCCAAGCAAATTCTGGCGACGTCCGATGCCACGCGCACGACAAATCCCTCGGACCTCACGGTGGACACACCGTCCGTGAGGGAAGCGGACCTCACCAGCGCGGGAACGGCCGTCGGCACGGTGGCGTATATGTCGCCGGAGCAGGCGCGCGGAGAAACGCTTGACGTGCGCAGCGATCTTTTCAGTTTCGGCTCGGTGCTCTATGAAATGGCCACCGGCGCGGTCCCCTTTCGCGGCGCGACGACCGCAGTAGTCTTCAACGCCATCCTGGAAAAAGCGCCGGCGCCCGCCGTGCGCCTGAATCCAGACATTCCGCCGCGGCTGGAAGAAGTGATTTCCAAGGCGCTCGAAAAAGATCGCCGCATGCGTTATCAGCACGCCGCGGAACTGCGCACGGATCTCGCGCGGCTGAAGCGAGACAGCGGGTCCAACCGCGTTTCCGGCGTGGTGCCGTCCGCGCAAGCAACGATGCCGCAACAGAACTCAGGTGCGTTCGGCGAAACCGCGACGCAAGCGGCTCCTTCGAGCGGTCACGCAATCGCCGCAATGACTCCGTCAGGCGGAACCGGTGCCGTGCCGATCACGACAGCGCAACCGGCTGCGACAGGAACAGTGACCTCAGCCACAGCAATCGCCGGCGCGCCATCTTCCGCTTCCGTCGCGGTAGCAACCGCGCAGCCCTCGAACGCCACACCGCGCAACCGCTGGCCGCTCATCGCCGCAGTGGCCGCAATCGTAGTCGTGCTCGCCGCCGGCGCATATTTCTTCAAGCATCGCGGCCCAAAACTCACCGGCCAAGGCTCCATCGTTCTCGCCGATTTCACGAACACCACGGGCGATGCAGTCTTCGACGGCGCGCTACGCCAGGGCCTCGCCGCGCAGCTCGCGCAATCCCCGTTCCTGCACATTCTCTCCGACCGCCAAATGCAACAAACCCTGCAATACATGGGCCAGCCTGCCACCGCGCGCGTCACCAACGACCTCGCGCGCCAAATCTGCCAGCGCACACAAAGCGCCGCAGTCCTCGAAGGCTCCATCGCACAAATCGGCAACACCTACAATTTAATTCTCAACGCCCTGAACTGCGCATCCGGCGAAACGCTCGCCACCGCCAACGCCGAAGCCCCCGACAAAGATCACGTCCTCGGCGCGCTCGGCAATGCCGCCGAAGATATTCGCCGCAAGCTGGGCGAATCGCTCGCCTCCATTCAGAAATTCAACACGCCGATCGAAGAGGCCACCACCTCTTCGCTCGAAGCGCTGAAAGCGTACAGCCTGGGAACGCAAACGCGCGCCACCCAGGGCGAGGAACCAGCCGCGCCTTTCTTCAAGCAAGCGGTGGCGCTCGATCCCAACTTCGCTATCGCCTATGCCACGCTGGGCCAGGTGGAAACAAACTTGGGCAACCGTGGCGTTGGCATCGAGTACACCAAGAAGGCTTACAGCCTGCGCGACCGCGCCAGCGAGGCGGAAAAGTTCTACATTGATTCGCATTACTATGACAACGTGACCGGCGACATCGAGCAGGGCAATCAGGTGTACCAGTTGTGGACGCAAACTTATCCTCGCGATTCGATTCCGTTCAACAATCTGGGCGTTACCTACGCTCTGATGGGCCAGTGGGAGAAGGCTCTGCCCGTCGCACGCCAAGCGCACCAACTGGCCCCCGACGAAAGCATTGCCTTCGTCGCTCTCAGCGCAACCTATCTCGGCTTGGGGCGGTTCGATGAGTCCAAAGCGACGGTTGATCAAGCCCTGGCGGCCAAGCTGGATGTGCCGAACCTTCACCGGATTCTCTATTTCCTGGCGTTTGTGCAGAACGATTCGTCTGTCATGGAACGCGAACGTTCGATTGTGGCTTCCAAAGGCCCGGAGAGTACTGCGTACTCGTTCACGCTGGCGGCGGAAACAGAAGCGCACGCCGGACGCATGGAAAAAGCGCGTGGCTCAATCGAACGCGCCCGCAGTGCCTACGAAGCTTTGCATCAGACCGACCCGGCGGCACTGTGGCTGGCCGTGCTGTCCACGGCAGAAGCCGAGGTGGGCGACGAAACCGGCGCGCGACGGGACGCCGCAGCTGCGCTCGGGAATAATTCAGCGTCCTTGCGCGCGCGCACAAACGCCGCATATGCGTTAGCGCGCGCTGGTGATGCGGCCCGCGCCGAAGCCGTCGTCGCCGCGCTCGCGAAGGAAAACCCTTCCAACACGATGGTGAATTCGTTCGATCTCCCCGTCATTCGCGCGACGCTCGAGATCGGCCGCAACAATCCCGCCAAAGCCGTTGAGATTCTGCAGCCGGTCATGCCGTTCGACCTCGCCAATCAAAGGGCCATGCTCAGCACCTACCAGCGCGGCCGCGCGTACCTGGCGCTGCACAAAGGCAGCGAAGCCGCCGCCGAATTTCAAAAGATCGTGGATCATCCCGGCGTAGCCCTCAATTCAATCACCGCCGCACTAGCGAAGCTGGGCCTGGCCCGCGCCTACGCCGCAGAAGGTGACCCAGCCAAAGCCCGCGTAGCCTACCAGGATTTCTTCGCGTTATGGAAAGACGCCGACCCCAACGTCCCCATCCTAGTAGCCGCCAAATCCGAATACTCCAAGCTGCAATAATTTCAGGCGCCTAGCCCGTCCGCCCTGCTTAACGCACCTATCGAACAGCCGAGCAATGGGCAAAACCGCATGTCCGGTTACGCGACTTGTGTGTGCCACGAGCACGAAAGGAGAAAATGCTGAGTAGTGCGCAACTGCTTGACGGATGAGGGTGGGCCCCTCGGAATCGGTTTACAGGAACAGGTTTCAAACCACCTGCGGCGGCTGTAGTCAAAAGCTAGGGTCGTGAACGCGGAAGGAAAAGGCCTGGCAAGGACCAGGTCAGGTGACCGGCAAGAAGAGGACCGCAAGGGAACCACTGCTGAAGTGTCGAAACGTAATGGATGATGTCAAAACCGCGGGGGGTAAGTTACTGCGGGAGTAGCTGCGACGAAACCTGTTTACGGGCGGAGTGGCATCCGGCATGAGAGGTGGCCTGAGCTTGCCAAAGAGGCGGTTAAGCGGAACGTGGGAATCTGAGACTGCGATGCTAACGGAGAAGCTCCAAGTGGGAGCAACCACGAGGGCGAGAGTACGGATGCGGAGTCTCAGGGTCGGACTGCCCTATAGTAGCGAAGAAGCGGGGCAATTCCCGTGGAGCGAAGGGGGCGGGTCACTCGCGTCCTAACCAAATTCGGTCAACTGGCGACAGGAGGAACCGAGCGGTTCGGACGGAAGGTAGCAACCTTCACTGGGTGGCACGAGCCGTGTGACAGGAGACTGTCAAGCACGGATCTGTGAGAGGCTCGGGGTGAAATTCCCCTGGGCCTACTCGGCCGGGACTTTGCCAGTCTCGCCACCATCAAGCTTGACTGAGGCAGCCCGCAGATGCTGCAAAACGGGTGTACGATGAAGCCCGCTCCCGTCTCCAATGAAAGACCAATCTCGAATTCAGCCGCATTGCCTTCAACGAGCCAACATGTCAGCCCAAATTTCTGCTTCGACGTTCAAAGCCAGGACAATTGGCGTCCCACTAGCAATTGTCTTGTTCGCGCTCATTGGATGCTCTTCGAAGCCGAAATCTCCGGATTCTGCAGACTCTGCGTCGGCACCGCAGTCATCTCCTGCGGCTCGACCAGCCGCGAATTCCCCGAATCTTGAGACCACCGACGCCGACACTGCTAGGCAAACCACTGCGTTGGTCTTGCCTGAGAACTTTGGCCGCGCCACTGGTGATTGGGATCAAATCGTTAAGCGCGGTACCCTGCGCGTCCTTGTAATTAACAACAGGACCGGTTTTTTTTACGACAAGGGCCGCCCACGTGGCGCCATCGCTGAAGCCATGGAGGAATTCGGAATCGTCATCAACAAGAAGCTTAAAACCGGCGCCAAGAAATTTGCGGTGGTTTACCTTCCTATGCCTCCGGGGCAGTTGCTCTCTGCATTGAATGACGGGATCGGAGATATTGCTTGCACCGGCATCATGATTACACCCGAACGCGAGAAGCTCGTTGACTTTACTGTCCCCATAATGAACGACGTGAAATTGGTGGTCGTCACCTCCAAGACCGCACCTGCCCTCACCACTGTTGACGACCTGAGTGACAAAGATGTCTACGTCAACAGCGCCACCGTGGCAAAAGAAGAACTCGACCAGGTAAACCGGCGCCTTAAACAGGCGGGTATGCCAGAGATAGGAATCAAGACGGTGGATTCGAATTTGACGGAAGAGGACTTACTCGAAATGGTGAACGCCGGGCTGATACCCGCAACGGTGGCCTTCAACTTCCGTGCGGAACTCTGGTCCAAGGTTTTTTCCAATATCGTCGTGACCCCCGCAGTCATCAAGGAGGACGGACAGTTGGGGTGGGCCATGCGCAGGGGCAGCCCCCAATTGAAGGCAGTTATGGACGACTTCCTCAAAACTCACGGACAAGGAACTGTCTTCACCAACATGATGATCAAGCGCTATACGAAAGACCACAAGTGGCTCAAAAACTCCACTAACGAGGCGGACATGAAGAAGTTCGACGCTTACGTGAAGTATTTTCAGAAATACGCGGCTGAATACAATTTCGATTACCTTATGCTTGCTGCCCAGGGTTACCAGGAATCCATGCTGAACCAGGACCGCGTGAGTCCCCGCGGAGCTGTCGGAGTGATGCAGGTTTTGCCACAATACGCCGCCGCTAAACCCATCAACATTCCGGATGTCCGCGATGCAGACAACAATATCCATGCAGGTGCCAAGATGCTAGCGCACATCACCAAGACGTACTTCAACGATCCTGGAATCGACCTGATGAACAAAACCCTCTTCACCTTTGCCGCATATAACGCGGGCCAGAACCGTATCGTGCGCTTACGCAAAGAGACGCAAGCTGAAGGCCTCGATCCCAACAGATGGTTCGGCAACGTGGAACTGGTCGTGGCAAAAGATATCGGCCAGGAGACCGTGCAGTACGTGGCCAACATCTATAAATATTACGTTGCTTACAAAATGACGCTGGATCAGAAGAAAACCCGCGAACAAGCCAAGCAAGCGGTGAAAACAAATTAATTAGCGCACAGAAGACGCTCGAGATACTCTGCCTGCTGCAGGTTTCCTACGTCGAATCGCATAATGCCGACCGAGTGCCTGATTAACGCTAATCAGTCAAGTGAAATTGAATCGGTAAACACAAGCGCGGTTATCAGGACCTACACGGCAGACGCGCCCTCCGATGCGGTCGCCCAGCCATTTCGGGACGAAGAGAAAGCAAAACGAAGGCATAACGGACTTTTAATATTGATAATGCCCACCGTCCCCACGAACAGTAGCCGCTCGTAGTGCCGAAAAGGCACACTATCGTCATGGCTGATCTTCCAACGACCCGCTCCTACCAGGTCCGCTTAGATGGACGGAAATTGCCGAGGTGGAGAACGGCATTGTTTCTCCGCTGGGTGCCGTTCTGTGCGCTATTCCTCATGATTCCGAATCCAAGTCTAGCAGCCAATCGATACTACGTGAGTACCACTGGGAGCGATTCGAATCCGTGCACTCAGATCAAACCCTGCCTTACCGTACAGCATGTAATTGGGATGTTTACTTTAGCTTCTGATGGTGCAGTAATCCACGTCGCGGCGGGCACCTACACCGACTTCGTGGACGACTCCGCGCTATCGCCGGCCTGCCAAGGGAATTTGGTTTGGTTCTGTGCCAATCGCGGAGGCACAAGCGCTTCGGCGCAGCTCACAATTCAATGCGATGAGTCCAATTGGCCGAATTGGTTGAGCGGCGGCGGATGCGTCGCCAGCCCGAAAGGCGAAGGGTCGGTGGCCAGTTTTGCGGAGTTCAACCAAGGGTCATGGGGCACACTTAAGGGATTTGAATACGGGAACCATCCCGGCGCAATCGTGGCACTTGTCGGCTATGGCGGCGGGTCGTATGTGGGCGGCACCCATATTACGATTGCGCAAAACTATTTTCACGATGTCGGCCAAACCGCTGCAGGGGGATGCCCCGAAGAAGGAATGATCACTACGACCTACACGGCAACCGGGTGGATTTTGGCCCAGAACAAGCTCATTCATTTCGGCGACGACACCATATATTGTAATTTCGCCCACATCATTTATGCCGGCAACGGAGTCATCATTCAGAACAACATCATCGCTCGTGCTCCTGGTTTTGGAATCCAACTTTACCAAGCGGATTGCGATGACGTGGTCACCAACAACGTGATCTTTGACAATCGCAGTGGTGGGATCATCGTGAATAACGATAACGGTAACGCGGAGTGCAAAGCCGGAGCGAACACAATCACAAACAACATCATCGAGAATAATGGCGTTTATGCTGGTGGGTCACCTGCTGGCGGCACTTACGGGATATCTCAGCACGATATTGAGACTTACCCGAATCTCTACGCCAATAACATACTGTACGGGAATTATCCGTCCGACGCCTGTGGCGGCTGCAAAGGTACCATCAGCGGAAACATCACCAATGAACCTCCATCCACTACCTTTGTAAATTTTCAAAATGACGGGACCGGCGATTATCATAACAAGGCGGGAAGCCAGTCGGTGGAAGGCGGCACGCGCGCCGGCGCCGGTGCCCCAGGATGCGCGGGAAATTGCGCGCCGGCAGTCGATTTTGCGGGTAATCCTCGACCGGCCATACCCGGAACGAATGTTGACATTGGCGCTTACGAACTGGGAAACAAGCCTCCTGCCGATCCTACTAGCCTTAGCGTTGTATCCGTGAAGTAACTCTTCAGCTGTTCAACCGCTCATACCGAAGGATAGCGCGCAGCTTCATACCAACTCGCGATAAGTCGGGCTAGTGTTTACTGATGACTTCTAGACGAAGCGTTTCCCAGTGTCGGGTCAAGTCCTGGTGAACGCCGAAACCGGACATGTGAGTTGGCGCGCCGTTACTAGTGAGAACAGGATTTCACAACATCCGTCCGCCGATTCCTTCCGGCGTATTTGCCACACCGGATATCCGATTGTACGAATCAGCCGGAGAGAAACGGCGCTAGCGGGGAAAGCCGGCGGACTCCTTTATGGCGGCGCACTGGTTGCAGTGGCGCGCCGAGTGGCCAGCGGCGAGGATGAACCATTGGTAGCAATCGAGTTCGCGGAAGAAGGGATGCTGCATGAAATAGTGGCGCAACTCCTTGGTGTCGGCCGCGGTGGTGGCGAATTCGATGGTGCGCCGGCGGGCGGCGTCGAATTCGTTTAGAAGAGCGGCGACCGGCCAACGCGAAGTGGGGAGCAGGCGTTCGGGCGCGGTGAGTGGCTGGACCACGCGGCCAAAATTTGCCAGTAGCTGAGCGTCGGTCACAACAGATTTCTTTTCGGGTTCCGGCGGCATCTGGAGCGTCCGTGCCAGGCCAGCAAGGATGTTCTGTTCGACGATCGTGATGTGCTCCAAGTTTTCTGCTACCGACCAGCGGCTCGCGTCCGGGCGATATTGCAGTTGCCGGGGCGTGAGCCCGTGAGCAGTGTGATGGACGAGATCGCGGGTTTCTGAGAAGCGGACGAACATGGCCTCGCGTTCGGATGTGGTAATAATGGCCGGCCTCCCGAGCAATGCGGAATATCAAAGACGCGATTTGAGAATCATCATACTCCTCGTAGTAGCGAAACCGAAGGTTGGGAAAAGGGATTGTCCGGCTCAATCGACTGGCGCCTGGTAAACGACTAATCGGGCATTAGGTCGGATTCATGGTAGTCTCGCGCTGAAACAAGTTGCAACTCTAGTCGAGCCCTACGCGGCGGACTAAATCCGCGAATCGCGGGTCTTTGCGGATCGGGTCGAAGTACGGATGTACTTTGACGAACTGCAGCATATTGGATTGTTCGTTGTAAGCCTGCTCGAGCCACACGAAGGCTTCCTCATTCTCGCCGAGCCCCAAGTAAGCATTCACCAGAGCGCCCGCTGGAGCGTAACCTGTATTTCGCCGTCGCTTCAGTTCAGCCAGCAGCCGCAGCGCATCACTGCGACGTCCAGCGTGCGCGTACGCGCGGATCAGTATTCCCGAGCGCGCCTGGGCTGCGGTTCGACATTGCGACCGCCTTCTCCAGCACAGGGACGGCATCTCCAGGTTGATTGTTGGCGATCAGCACGAATCCCAAGTCCATCAGGGCGCCAAAGTCATCCGGTCGTGCCGCCAGCTGCGGCGCGTAACTCTCGGCTGGCTTGGTCGTAGTGGCGGGTCTGAAACAATGTCCACCCGAAGTCCTCGAAGGAAACGCCAAGTGGGTCGAGTTCCCGGCCGCGTTCGGCCGATGCCACAGCTTCGTCCGCGCGTCCTTGGCATGCCAGCCACAAACCAAGTCCCTCGTAAGCAGCCGCGCTGTTCGGGTCCAATTCGAGAGCGCGCCTGTAATCCGCCTCTGCATCCGCCCAGTGCCACTGCTTCTGCTTCGTGCCGGCCAGCAGGACGTGCGCTTCGGCCAGATTCGGATCGAGCTCCAGCGCCTTCTCGGCCGCGCTCACAACCTTCGGGCGCGTCTCCTCGGGCGAGCCCCCTATAAAAACCGTGCCGAGATTGCTGTATGCATTTGCCAGGCCCAAATAGGCGGGCGCGAACCTAGGATCTCTTCTGATCGCGTCCTCAAAGTAAGGAATGCTAGCCTCGAATTCGGCTTTGCTGCTGCTTTTGTTAAGCGCGAATTGGCCTCTCGAATAGCTCTCGTAAACTTCGGGCGCCACCGGACGCGCGGCAGCGAGCCTTTCGTGTTCTGCGCCTGTGGCCGTCGCTTCCACCTTCTCAGCAATGGATTGGGCCAGCTCGCTTTGCACCGTAAACACGTCGCGGAGCTCGCGGTCGTAGGTTTGCGACCAGAAATGCTCGTCGGTAGAGGCGCGAATCATTTGGGCGGTGACGCGAATGCGATTGCCGTCCCGCATCAGTGAGCCTTCCACGATCGCGTCCACATTCAACGTCTTGGCGATCTCCGGCACGGAGATTTGCGGATTCTTGAAACGCATCACCGACGTGCGTGAAATCACGCGCAGGTCGTGAATGCTGGAAAGGCGGCCGATCAGCGCATCGGTCATCCCGTCCGCTAGATATTCCTGGCTGGGATCGCCAGTCATGTTTTTCAGCGGAAGAACGGCCAGCGAGCGGATTTTGGGCTGCGCCACAACCACCGTGTGACTGCGCAGCATCACGTCAGCCACGGCTACGACGGCGATGGCGATGGCAACAGTTGCGCCCACGGCGAGCCAGCGGCGCAATCCGAGTGGAGAGCCTGGCTTCGCAATCGGCTCGGAGCTTACCGCCGCCGGCGATGCAAGCTTGTTCTGCGCTGGCGGCTGGTCATTTTTATCCAGACGCGGTTTCCGGCTTTGCCGCCACGCCTCCAGCTCGGAAGTTAACGCGTACACGGAGCTACGCTTGTCGTGTACATGGCGATGCACGGGCATCGCTTCGTACTTCTCCCAGCGTTGGACGGTGGTGACGTCTCGGCCCAGGTATGCCGCGATTTCCTTCCACGAGTCCAGCTGGTCTTCGGGCGGTCTCTCGTGTAGTTGCGTGCCGAAGGCCGGGTCGCCCATCGGTTCTCCTGCGCGGACTACGGATTGGCTAAAAAGGTGACCCGATTGTATCTCCTCCGTTGGGTAACTGCAAAAGGCGGAATTGGACGGCAAACGGTCCGCACCGCGCATTGCCGTTTGATTGCCGGACGGCGATAACCGAATCTATGCGCGTTTCAGCGGCGAATCGCCGCCACGCGGCTGGGCCGTGCAACCCGCAGACCGGAATCCGTTGTTTGGTCTGGGAGACTTTGGCGTCACCAGTCCTGAGTCCCAAACTTGGAGGTTTCTCATGAAGAGCAAAGCTTCGCGGTGGATGGTGAGCGTCGTCGCGGTCGTGATTCTCGCGGTAGGCATCTGTGCGCGGGCCCAAGGCCCGACGCCCACGCACTTTAGCGGGTTGATCAATGATTATTCGCCAGAGACCATATCGGGCAAGGTGGTTGGACCATGGGAAATGCACGGGACATGGTCGTTGGATTTGAAAGGCAGATCCGGTTTGGCCGATTTTTCCGCAGAAATGACCATGGAGCTATCGGATCACGCGATGGAGGTCGCCATTGCCAACGCCATCGCTGCGGGCACGGTTCCTCCGTCGTTTGACGATCCCGAAACACGCACTGCTCATACCCACCACATCACCATGAAGGATGCCAAGGTCAGCGTCCCCGCCAACGGCGTCTGCCCTCCCTACGCCGCCCCAGCTCCCACCACCGCTGGTTTCATGGTGAGCGGCCCGGCGTATATCACCGGCAATGGAGGCCCCGCTCCCTTTTCGAAGGATGACACCGTACTATCCACGTTGCAGGTCTGCGTCAACGGAGGAACGGACGTCCCGTATTCCAACGTGACCCTGGTGTTCGGGACTCCCGCGAGTGGCCATTTCGGAACGCAGGCGATCCACGGCGTCGTTCGTCGATCAAAATTGTCCGATTTCGACGAACCAGGTCGCTGAACGGCGTCGGGGGTCTGCCGTCTTATGATCTCCGCACATATCCGAGGTCCTAGTTAACGCTGTTATGCTTGGAGCCTGAGGATTTCCATGGGGCGGAAACCTGCAACCATAGATGAGGTAACAGCCATCCTGATGGCCGACTTGAAGAAGTGCGATCCTCAAAAGATTGCAATATTTCGGCGATACTCTGTTGAGCCATATTTCGCACCTATCGTGCGTTATGGGATAGCTGACAACGTTGTAGTCGTGGCCCAGAAATCATTCGATGTCATCTACGGGGAGGACGTGGGTGAAGGATTCAACATTTCCCCAACAGGACCAGGCGGTCGTGTGCTTGAGCACTCGTGCAATGAGGATGACTTGGATGTCGCGCTTCACCGTCTGGTTCAGACGTGTGAGCGTCAAACCGGGAATCCTGAACCAGCTAATCCACTCAACTCCCGATTAACGACAAATCAGGACCTGCAGGCTTTGTCTGCACAGAATCTCAACCAGCTACTGCAGCTGCGCGTGCTCCGCCTTGGCTTGCATCAAGATGGGGATGTCCGGATCGGCGTCTTTCCATAGCGTGAGGAATTCCTGATACGCCGCTCGGGCTTTTGCGCGAGCGGCGTCGGCATCTGTGCCTCGCGAGGTTTTCGCTTGCAGAGCGTTGGCGCGCGCCACTCCCAAGCGCCCCAGCGCTCCGGTCCAGCAATTCCACACGATCCCGCTGTGATCCAGAATCTTCTGAAACTCGGCAGCAGCAGCGCTGCCTTGCCCGGCTGCCAGGTACGCTTCTCCGCGCAGATACACAGGATAGAGGCAAGAAATATTAGCGACGAAATTAATTTGACCCAACTCGATGGCTGAAGCAGCTTGCAGGGTATTCAGCGCGGCACTCGGGTTCTTTTTGTTCAGCTCTAGTTGTCCTTGAATCGCCGGTATCCAAAGCGACAGTATCTGCGTGTCCAGCGCGAAGCGTTGCCCTAAATCTTGAGCTAAGGACTCGGCTCGCGCCGTATCTCCGGCCATGGCAAACGCAAGCGCTGCTTCACTTTCGACGCCCTGACTCGCAGGGAACAGTTTCAAAGCCTCTGCCGATGACTGCCGCGCTTCTGCGGTATAACCGTAAGCCGCTTGTTGCAGAGCAGCATTCGCTTGCCATATCGCCCCAGTTTCCTTGCTGTCAGCCCGGATGGCGGAGTCCACAGCACGTTGGGCGAGTTCCCGAGCCTTGCGCACATTACCTGCATATGCCTCGGTATCGGATGCGAGCGCCAGTCCGAAGTTCTCTTCGGGCTTGCCTACAAACCACCTTTGCTGTTCCATCATCGCGCCGGAGCTCGCCCCGAAAAAAGCAAGAGCGTAGAGAGCATTATGCAAAACGAAACTATCCAGTTTTCGCCTCTGCGCCTCGTGAATGCTCTGCCGCGCTTCGTCGAAACGCTGCAAGGCAAGTGCGAAGTTGGCGAGATCGGCGTACGAAGCTAGGCGATCCGGTGCAAGGCGCAGAGCTTGCCGAGTAACTTCCGCGGCTTTTTCATACTTCCCCTGTTCGCTGCACACCAGGCCCCAATTGCCATAGGCCCGGTAGTCCCGCGGGTAGCTCTCGATCACTTGCTGATATGTCTCGACCGCTTTATCCAGTTCGCCGGTTACCTCCCGGTAGTACTCGGCGGCGATATTCAGCCGTTCCCGCTCGCTGGCATGTTCGCGCAGCTGGAATGCCTTGGTGGTATATTCGCTGGCCCGGTTTGTCTCGCCGAGATCGAAGTAGTCGCTGCCCAGTGCCCAGTAGCCCAGGGCAAAATTCGGATCAAGCTGAATAGCGCGTTGAAGGTAAGGCAGGGCTGGGGCCGAACCTTTCTCATTACGGGCGTTTCTGCCAAGGCTGTACGCCTGCAGTGCTTCGAGCGAAGACGTGGTAGCTTGTTCGAGAGGAACATCGAGTTTCTGCACTGTTGCCAGCGATTCGCCCAGCTCGCTGCGCAGTTTGGTTGCCGCCCCGCCCAGCGTGTCCAGCACCTTCTCCTTCGACGCCGCTGTCACCTGCTCCGCGGCTAGCGTGTCGCCGCTCCGGCAGTTCACGGCCTTCAACCCCACCACATATTCGCTGCCCAGACTCCCGATCGCCCCGGCAATGTAAGCTTTGCTGCCTGCGCGTTGACAAAGCTCCCGCGCTACTTCGGGCGTGAGTTTCGTGCCCGCCGGACGGGTCATTAATTCCAGCGTGGTTGCCACTTCACTGTCGGGGACCACATTCAGGAAGGGCGATTGCCGCAAGGAGATAGTGAGCGCCGTCTTCAGCGTATCGTCGAAAATCGGATCATCTGTGCTATTCGCGAAATCCGCGAGCACGACGCTGTCTTTCTCGGTGAGGCCCAGCGCCCGTCGCGCAAAATAAACCCACGCGCACAAACCCAGCGCGACGGCCACCATTGCAACGCCTGCCAGCATCCGCCACCTCAGAGTATGTGCGTTTGTCGTAGCAGCCGAAGCTGCGGAGTCCTTTCCGGTAAGCTCCGTCGGTACGGCAGGGACTGCGTCGGCACTTGCGGATACCGGCTCAACTGCACAGTCGTCACTTACGGCGGCGACAAACCGGTATCCCCGCTTCGGTAGGGTTTCAATGAACTCAGGCCGATCAGGACGGTCTCCCAATATCCTGCGGACGTCCAGGATGTACTTCCTGAGAACCTCGGGGTTTACATAGGTGTCGGGCCAAAGGGCCTCCAGGAGTTCGTCCTGAGTGACCAGGCGTTCCGGGTTCTCCACTAGATAACGCAGCACGTCGAACGCTTTTGGAGGGATGCGCACACGAGCGTCGCCATTCCAGAGGCAATGATTCGTCGGGTCAAGGCGGAATGACTGGAAGGTCTTCATAACCGAAGGCAGTCCCGTTCGCGGCGTAAGGGGCTTCAGAGCACACGATCGCCCCTCGTATCTTACCGCAGTCTGCTCAGTTTTCAGCGGGTGTGCGGGGAGGCCGAATGCCGAGTGCACTATGGGGCGGTCACGCTAACACCCTGTTTTTTCATGAGTATGTCTCTCCAGACAAATACTCCACAAAATCTCAACGGCACCTTCACACATAGATCTTCACTGGCTGGTAGTGTGCGATCAAGGGCGAGCTCGCGTAGGTGAGGTCTGTGTGGAACTGGCTGTTGCCGCCCCGCCGATTGTTCTTGGTTGTGAGGAGTGGATGCGGTTTCTTTGCGCCGGTATCCCCAGCCCGGCCGGGAACCAAAATATTAAGGAGCAAGCACAATGCCATGGGTGAATGAACGACACTGGGACTGGGAAACGATTGTGGGAGGGGCTTGTAAGGCCTCGTCAAATGGGAGGGGTGCGCGACTAGCTAAAGAACTACTGAGCGGCCGCTACCGGCCGGAACAGTCCGTCCGGCTTCGCGAAATTGCCGAAAAGTACAACATGGACAACGACTCAGTTTCGAAAGTCTTTGCCGAATTTCAGACGCTCGGGATGGTGACGCTTTCGGGGGACTACTCCGCAATCGTCCATTCGCCCAACGCGAAAGAGATGCAGGAAGCCTATGAGATACGCGCCGCCCTCGAAGAAATCGCTGGGCGGACTGCGGCGACGAACCTGAAAGGAAACACGGCCAGCCTTCAGATCGAACTGGAAGCGATGCGAGCGGCAATTCGCGAAGGCAATCTCGATGCCTATGCTGAACACGACGTTAAATTGCATCGAAGCATCCTGAAAGCCTCGGGCAACCAGGCGCTGCTGCGCGTGTGGGAAACCCTGGGGTTTGACCTGCGGATTCCAGTTGCGATTCGAAAAGTCTCAAAAGATCTTCCCGAAATAGTCGAATCACACCAGCCGATTGTTGACGCTCTCGAGAAAGGACGAGGCAGAGAAGCCGCGCTCCTGATGCGAAATTACGTGGAGACGTTTCGGGAGTGTCTCAGAAAATCCGAATCGGATTCAGGAATTCACAGGGCGATTCGCAAGGATTTGGAGGGGGCAAAGAACGTTCAACAGGCATTTTTCCCGCCACGGAGCCTGTCGATCCCTTGCATATCCTGCGAGACCTTCTACCAACCCGCACACGGGATTGGCGGCGACTATTACGATCTTCTCTCCCTGCCGGAGGGACGATGGGGAATCGCGATTGGGGATGTTTGCGGAAAGGGGATCGGTGCGGCGCTGCTCATGGCCAGTCTCCAAGCTTCGCTCAGGGCGCAAGTCTTGCATCCGCATCTCGATCTTTCCACGCTTATTGGTCACGTGAATCGACTGGTTTATGAATGTTACCCGGAAGATTCCTTCGCGACACTTTTTTATGCGGAGTACGAACCGTCCACGCGAATGCTGAAATACGTGAACGCGGGCCACAACGCACCGGTGGTCGTCCGCCCGCGCCGTGATTCATGCGAGATGTACCACTTGAAATCCGGAGGCCAGCCAATCGGAATTTCGCCGGACTCAGAACTTGCCACCACGATATTTCAGTTCGAGATCGGCGATGTGTTGGTGGCATACACCGATGGAATCACGGAGGCTGAGAACCCGGGCAGCGATCAGTGGGGAGAGCAGAGGCTTGAGAAATTGTTGCGCTCTTGCAGCCAGGAATCGCCAGAGCGAATTATTAGCGGCATCCTGGATGAAGTGTCTGCGTTCGCGGATGGGCAGCCACAGCGGGACGATGCCACTCTCGTTGTCATGAGTGTGCAGGAGGGCTGCGATGTTTGAATAATGTTCCTCAGGTTAAGGAATGCCAGCCATACGCACGGGAAATTCGGCTAATTTGTGCAGTAGGTGTTTCACAACTCATCTTCGGGTTGGCTTGGCCTGCTTGCTTCGCGCGACTAATGAGGGATAACTCCTGATTAACGCTACCCGGAGAAGTGAAGTGCTGCTTCAAAATGGCTGCGGGCCAGGGTTAGCGATCAATCGCGTTCATGGCTCCTGCAGAATAGCGGTCGCCAGCGATATCACTCTGCGGCACGGCAGCTTCCAGTTCCGCCACTTCGGCGGGAGTCAGCTTGATGTCCGCCGCTGCCGCGTTCTCTTCCAGATATTTCCTGCGCTTCGTGCCGGGAATCGGCACCAGGTCCTCGCCTTTCGCCAGCACCCACGCCAGCGCCAGTTGGCCAGGCTTCACGCCCTTGCGCTCAGCAATCGTCCGCACGCGTGCTACGAGCACCTGATTCTTATCGAAATTTTCGCCGGCGAACCGCGGCATGCGCGTCGCGCGCGAGTCTGTCTCAATCAAGTCGCTCTTCTTCGTGATCGCACCGGTCAGGAAGCCGCGTCCCAGCGGACTATACGGCACGAACCCAATTCCCAACTCGCGCACCGTCGGTAAAATTTCCGCCTCCACGTGCCGCTCCCACAGAGAATACTCCGTCTGCAGGGCCGTAATCGGATGCACCTTGTGCGCGCGCCGAATCGTCGCCGGCGACGCCTCCGACAGCCCCAGATATTTCACCTTGCCTGCCTTCACCAACTCCGCCATCGCGCCCACCGTCTCTTCAATCGGCGTCTGCGGGTCCACGCGATGTTGGTAGTACAAATCAATATGATCCACGCCCAGCCGTTGCAGCGACGCATCGCACGCTGAGCGCACATACTCCGGCTTCCCACTGAGCGACCAACGGTTCGGCTCCGCCTTGGTGCGAATGTTGGCAAACTTCGTCGCCAGAAATACTTCATCGCGACGTCCGCGGATCGTCTTGCCGATCAGTTCCTCGTTGTCACCGATTCCGTAGGTGTCCGCCGTATCCAGAAAATTCATGCCCAGATCCAGTGCCCGCAGAATTGTCGCGGCGGACTCCGCATCATTCCGCTCACCGTAGAAATCGCTCATGCCCATGCAGCCGAGCCCCATACGGGAAACGACCGCGCCCTGCGAACCAAGTTTTACTTTTTTCATGGTCATAACCACTTTAGACGAGCCGCATGCACCCGGGGATTCCTTTTTTTTCGCCTGGCCTCTTAGCTTCCGCGCGATGTACAAGCACGCGGCTCATGCGTCCAATTTGCCTCTCTCGACAGTGTGCAACGGCATAGCCATTCGCGAAGTCCTTTATTCGCCGATGCTATATTCGGTGATGCAGGCATTTTCCGGATGGATGGGATCCCCCGTGCGGAGGATTATTTCGCTGTGATCGATTTTCAATTCAATTATCCGTTAATCGGCACGGAAGCCGCGGTCATTTTAGCGGCACTGCAGAAACACAGCGCGCAACCGATCGCGCCGCAGTCTGAAAGGCCCTTTGCCGGCACCGCCGAGCACCGCAAGGTCGCCGCGTCATTCCTGTCGCGAGAGAATTTCACCATTCCGGCCAGCTGCGTTTTCTTGTGCGCGGGCGGTCACGCCGGAATCGCGATCACACTCGCAAGCGCCTCTCTCGAAGGCGCCGCAATCGCGGTGGACGAGCTTACGTATCCGCATTTTCGAGCCATGGCTGCAGAACGCCACATCAAGCTAATCGCCTGCGCCGGTGACAACGACGGCATATTGCCTGACGCGCTCGCCGCAGCGGCCCGCGTGCATGGCGTAAAGGCCGTGTATCTGATGCCGACGGTTCATAATCCTCTCGGCACGGTCATGTCGCACCCCAGAAGAGTCGCTCTTGCGAATATCATTCGGGAACACGCTCTAATTCTCATCGAGGACGATGCGTATCGTTTTTTGGAGCCGGACGGTTCCGCTCCGATCTCCTTCCTTATTCCGGAATCGAGCTTTTATATCTTCAGTTTCTCGAAGCCGCTGTCTCCGGATCTCAGGGTTGCTTATCTGCTGATTCCGGAGCGCCTTTGCAAAAGTGCCGAGGAATTGATCGCGAAGGTAAACAGCGGCACATCGCCGTTGTTTGGCGAAGTCCTCACGTCGCTGATTCTGGATGGCACTGTGGCGCGGTTCATCGCCGAAAAGCAAGCGCTCGGGCGCGCAAGGCAAGCGTTAATCTCCAGCAGTCTCGCAAGCCTTAAAATCCGCGCGCATCGCAACGCCTTTCATTCCTGGATCGAACTACCGGAAAGCACGGATGCAAACGCGTTCTGTTCGGCATGCGAGGCCAAAGGCGTGCTAATCGGTTCCGGCGCGCGTTATGGCAACGGCGGGCCCGCCGCTCATCGCTTCGTTCGCTTGGCCGTCGGCAACGAGCGCAACCTCGATCGCATCATCGAAGGCCTGGCCCTGGTGAAACTCGTGGCGTCGTCGGCCTAAAACGCGAGCGCGTCTCCGCGATTATTCGTAGCGCAGGGCAGTCATTGGGTCAACGCGCATCGCGCGCCGCGCTGGAATGTAACTCGCGGCGAGCGCGACGATCATCAGCAGCGCCGCGACTGTAATGAACGTAAGCGGATCAGTCGGTCGGACGCCGTACAACTGGCTAGCCATCAACCTCGAAAGCGCCAGCGCCCCAACAATACCGATGACCGACCCAATCAGCGCCAGCAGCAATGCCTGCCGCAAAATCAACAACAGCAGATCGCCGCGGCTCGCCCCCAGCGCAACGCGAATTCCAATTTCGTTCGTGCGCCGCGAAACCGCATAACTCATCACGCTGTAAATCCCCACCACCGCGAGCAGCAACGCCAAACCAGCGAATGCTCCCAGCAGCAACATCGTGAATCGGGCCTGCGACAAAGACGCGGTCACCGAATCGTCCATCGTTCGAATATTCAGCAGCGGCACTTCCGCGTCTATTTCGCGCACGCTATTCGTGATCGCGGGGACCACGCTCAACGGCGCTGCATTCGTGCGCGCGACGAGAATCATTCCGAACGTCCGCCAGCTTGCGCCTCTTGGTACGGACATTTGGGGCACGGGGAAATACAGAGTGAGCGCGGGTTGCGTTTCGTTCATGGCCGTCATCTTCACGTCGCCCACCACGCCCACCACCACGCGCGGCAGCTCCGGAAAGAAGTAAAGCGTAAGATGCTTGCCGACCGCATCCTCATTGGGCCAGAAAGATTTGGCCATGGATTCGCTGATCAGCACCGCGCCGGGCCGCCCGGCTACATCGGAATCATCAACATCACGTCCGCTCAAAAGCGGTATGCGCATCGCGCTCATGTATCCCGGGCTGATGAGTCGCACATCCACTTCGGGCAGGTCGGCCATGGGCGCAGGCGGCCGGCCCTCCACGGAAAATGGCTGGTGCGATCCGTCATCGCTCAGCGGCAGACTGTCAATCAGGCCGGCCGATTGCACGCCCGGCAGCCCGCGGACGCGCTCGAGAACGCGCCCGAAGTAGTTGATCTGCTGCGTCGCCTCGGCAAATTTTCCCATCGGAACCGACACCGCCACGGTCACCACGTGACTCGGATCGAATCCGGGATTTACATGCTGCAACACCCACAGGCTCCGAATCAGCAAACCGGCGCCAATCAGCAGCATCAGCGAAAGCGCTACTTCCGCAACCACCAGCACGTTGCGCGTGCGGCTTCCGCCAGAATCCGCTGCGGTGCGGCCCAGGCCTTGCTTCAGGGCCTGATTCAAATCTGCCTTGGCCATGCGCAGCGCCGGCATCAGGCCGGCAGCCAATCCGGTGAGCAGCGAAATTCCCAGCGTGAACGCCAGCACCCAGCCGTCCAGAGCAATTTCGTTGGCTCGCGGCAGGCGCTCCGCCAGAAACTTCACAATCAGGATTACGCCATAATGCGCGAACACCAATCCCAGCGCTCCTCCCGCGAACGCCAGCAGCAGCGTTTCCGAGAGTGCTTGCTGCAATAAGCGGCGGCGAGTCGCTCCCAGCGCCGTGCGCACTGCGACTTCCTTGCGCCGCGAAAGCGCCCGTACCAGCATCAGATTTGCGACGTTCGCGCACGCGATCAGTAACACCAGCGCAACAGCACCAAGCAAAATCAGCAACGCAGGCCGCACATCGCCCACCAGATCTTCGCGCAGCGGAATCGCAATCGCTCCCCAGCCCTTGTTGTCGTTCGGATACGCCTGCGCCAACGCGTTGGAAATGGCGTCCAGCTCGGCCTGTGCCTGCGGCAGACTCACTCCATCTTTCAGGCGAGCGACCACCGCGTAGTTGTGGTTGTCGCGAACGGCGCGATCCTGCGCGCTCCACGCGAGCGGCTTCCACATCTGCGCTCGCGAACCCGGATCACTAGAGATGGGAAAATCAAACTCCGGCCGCATGACGCCGACCACCGTGAATGCCTGCCCATTGAGCTGAATATTTTTGCCGACAATGTCCGGATTTCCCACGAAATGGCTGCGCCACAATCCGTAACTCAATACAACTTCGTGCTCATGCCCCGGCTCGTCCTCACCTTCAAGAAATCCGCGTCCCAGCAGCGGCTGCGCGTGCAAGATCGAAAACAAGCCTACAGTCGCTGCAACCATGCGAATTGCCTCGGGACGCCCCGAGCCGGTCAGCGTGTAGCGGCCGAATCCATAGGCCGCCATGCCCGCGAAGGAATGATTTTGCTTGCGCCAGTCGAGGAAATTGGCGGGCGAGACGGTGAAAGTCGGCACGCCCGGAAAACTTTTTTGCGGCGGAGTGTGCCACACCTGCACCAGGTGGTCCGGCTGGTCATACGGCAACGGCCGCAGCAAAACGGCGTTCACTACGCTGAAGATTGCAGTGTTTGCGCCGATACCCAGCGCCAGTGCGAGCACGGCAGTGACGGTGAATCCCGGCGAGCGCAGCATCGTGCGCGCGCCGTAACGCAAATCCTGCAGCAAAGTTTCGACGAAGTGCACGCCGCGCGCTTCGCGGCACTCTTCCTTAGCGCGTTCGACGCCGCCAAACTCCAGCCGCGCGCGTCGCAACGCCTCTGGCCGCGGCACGCCGCTGCTCATCAAATCGTCGGCATACGCTTCCACGTGGAAGCGCAGCTCCGCATCCATTTCGCTCTCCACCCGAGAGCGCTGCAGAATTGTCTGCAGCCAGGAACACAGCCGTCTCCACAGCGTCATACTTCCTCCGGCGTCGTGCTCAGAATTCCGGCGATCACGTCCGCCATGCGATTCCACTTTTCGGTTTCCGCCTGGAAGCGGCGCTTGCCCGCCGCGGTGAGCCGGTAATATTTCGCCTTGCGTTTATTTTCCGATTCGCCCCATTCGCTCGCGATCCAGCCCTGATGCTCCAGGCGGTACAGCGCGGGATACAGCGAGCCTTGCTGAATCTCCAGGCGGTCTTTGGAAATTTGCTGGATGCGCAGCAGCACGCCGTAGCCGTGCAACGGCCCCAGCGATACGGCCTTCAGGATCAACATGTCCAGCGTGCCCTGCAGCAGATCAATCGGTTTCGCCACTCGCTCTCCTTGCGTGTCTAGGGGAGAAAATAGCAGCACTCTCCTCGACTGTCAAGGAGAGTCTCGCGAGCGGTCAGGCGGATGTTTCGATTCAGGCGTTCGGGGATCGGCCGGGAGATGTCACCCGCATCACAACGGCGGGCGATATCCCCGGAATTCGTCGCAGCTCAAAAATCCAGACGCAGCGCCAGCTGCCCCGTTCGCGGACCTGCGTTGGCCGAAGTTTGATTGGATTGCAGCACGCCAAAAGTCTGCGAGTTGCTGATGTCCACCGCAGGTGGAGCATAGTTGGTGTGATTCAATACGTTGGTGAAAGTGGATTCAAATCGCAGCGTGGCCTTTTCGCCGAGTAGAAAGGTTTTCCCCAGACCAGCCGAAACCCCGATCGTCCCTGGGGCTTGCAAAATCCCCACGCCGCAGTTTCCGATTCGTCCCGCATCGGTGGGCGTTGCAGCAAAAGCGCCCAAGCTGAAATACTGCGCGGCGCTGCGGTTCGCTGGAATCGGATTCCCCACGCAATCCGGCCGCAGCAAGGTGCCGCGGTTGGCGATGTCCGTATTCGATTGGTCCAGCGTTGGACTGATGATCGGAGTGAGCCAGGGACCGGTCTGTAGCAACGTCACCGTGCTGGCTTCCCATCCGCCGATCAGCAAATTCTGCCAGCCGGAACTATTGAACCACTTGCGTCCCCTACCCAATGGAAGCTGGTAGATTCCGTTCATCTGAAAGCGCTGGCGAGGCGTTCCGGCCACGTTGCCGCGATCCGCGCTTAGATCGAAGCGATTCGAGACCGCGAGTCCGTAGGTCACCTCACTCGTGAAGCCACTGGGTGCATCGCCTTGCGCGTCGCTCAGATTTTTTGCGAGTGTGTAATTCGTCTGGAAAAAAAGCCCGTTTGCCATTCGGTGACTGGCATCCAATTGCAGCGCCTGGTAATTCGCGAAGCCCGCGTTTTCGGTGGACAGTAACGTAAACCAGTTCGGATAAGGCGTATTCGCGGGCGAATACGGCGCGGTGCTGGGACGGACCTGGTTCAAGTCCTCGGTGACCGGCAGGCGATACGAATTCATCCCCACGTAGCTCGCGCGCAGCAATGTGCTCTCGGTGATTTGCCGCTCGACCGTGAAATTCCATTGCGTCGCTTGCGGATCGCGAAATAGCGGATCGTTGGCCTGATCCAGAGTGCCTCCGCCATAGACGATCACGCTGGTAGGCGGCGCCGTCGCCGGGAATTGAAATTGCGGCTGCCCCGCCACATGGTTCGCGTAAGTGTGCACCACCGAAAGGGGGTTGCCGGCGTTATTGAATGACATCGGACCAAGCGTCGAGATCGTGAACACGCCGAACCCCGCGCGAATCACAGTCTTGTTGTCTCGAAACGGACGATACGCGACGCTGATTCGCGGATCGAAATCGCGCAAATAAAGTTGCCGCAGCCCCTGCGGTAAATGATCCTGGCTCGCCGTCAACACGTTGCTGCATGCGCCGCCCTGCCCCAGCGAACAGGCATTGAACGATTGCAGAAATCCCGTGTACACCTGCTGATATGCCGGCGAATTTGCCAGCGTCCTCTGCAGCGCATCCGGAATCAGAATGCTGTTGTTGCGTGGATCGAAGCTACCCAGATCACCAATCGCTTCCGTAAATGGCGGCAGCATCTCCCAGCGCAACCCGAAATTCACAGTGAGCCGGTCATTAACCTGCCACTCGTCCTGGCCATAAACGCCGTATTGAATCGCGCGAGCATTCACCTGCGGCGAAGTGATCGCGAAAAACGAAGTATTGGGCAAACCCAGAAGCGCATCACCAAATGAACTGCCGGTGAAGACGCCTTGATTGAACGTAAACAGCCCGTAGTCGTCCGATGGCTCGAAGTACATCAGGTCCTGATAGTTCACTCGGCGAATATCCACACCGAATCGCAAAGTGTGCTTGCCCATCTGTCGCGTCAGATTATCCGTGAACTCCAGCGTTTTCGATTGTGTGATGCCCGCGCGATCTCTTCCGATCGGCGTGAATCCGGTGCCGTCGTTGAAATTGAAAGTCGGAAACGCCTCGCCGTCGGGATGCTGGCTGATATCAATTCCTTGCAAGCCCAGCTGAGAGGTCGCCGTGCTCCCCAGAATCGGAAAATTCACGCTAGTCAACGCATCGGTGAAACCAAAGCGGAATTCGTTGATCCACTTCGGACTGATCGCGTAGTTGTAAGAAACCAGCAGACTGCGGTTGTGTTCGGTGTCCGCGTCATTCGGTAGCAAAGGGTTGGCGGCATCCGTCAGCAAATTCTTCCAGCTGAACCGCGCGAACACTTGCTGCTTCGAAGTGATCGTGCGATCGAGCCGCACGTCCCAGCCATTGGTATCCGCTGGAGTCGGCACCAGCGTCTCGTAATTAAAAGATGGATTCGCCACGTTCAGGTTCGCGTTCGGCAGCGGATAATAATTCAGCAGGTTCTGCGTCACGCCGCTGATGCGACTGCCGGCGCCAGAGCTACAAATCACATTCGGTTGGCTCCCGCCGCAGCCCATGAATTGCAGATGCGTAACGGGATCGATCAAAATAGCGCTGGGCTGCCCCGTCGCCGGATTCGTGAAAGGCGTGGGATTGCTCGCCGTAATAAATCCATTCAGATTGCCATTTCTTTCCGCCAGCGTCGGCACCAAATATTGCTCGGTCGTCGAAATGCTCCGCCGGTTTCCTTCGTAATCAAAAAAGAAAAATGTCTTGTCGCTGCCATGGAAAAGCTTCGGAATAGAGAACGGGCCACCCAGACTGCCGCCAAAGGTGTCGAAGCGCTTGGGCGCCTTCTCGCTGAAATTCAGCGGTTTGGCATCGAACGCATCATTCTGCAAATATTCAAAAAGACTCCCGTGAAACTGGTTCGTGCCGCTCTTGGTGGTGAAAGTCACATCACCCACCTGCGCAAACTCGGCATTGTTGTTGAATGCCGTCACCTTGAGTTCTTCAATCCCCTCGGACGAAGGATAAGCATCCTGCAGCGCGCCGTTCTGCCGCACGTTGGCCGTCGAAATTCCATCCACGGAATAGCCCACCATCGCGGACGTCGCTCCGCCGATGGAGATATTCCCCTGCGCGTCGTACTGCACCTCCGGCGAAAGCTGCAACGCCGCCAGCGGGCTCGTCGAAACCGCCCGTGAGTTGAGCGGAAGCTGCGTCAGCTGCAGATTTTCCAGACTCCCCGCGATCGTCCCGTTCTCCGTGTTAATTTGCTCGGCAACGGCGCTCACTTCCACCGTCTGGCTCTGGCTCGCCACCGCGAAAGTCAAAGTCACGCGAAGTTCCTGCCGCGCTTCCAGCGCCAGCTGCGGCACCAGCGCGTCGGCGAATCCCGGCTTGTGGCCCGTCACGCGATAATGCCCCGGCTTCAGGTTTTCAATCTCAAAAACGCCATCGTCGCCGCTAATCGTTTGATGGTCGCTGTTGTCGTCCAGTCCGTGCAGGCTAATTTCTGCCTGCGGCACCGCCGAACCGCTAGCATCCACCGTCAATCCACGCAAACTTCCGAAAGTGGATTGCGCCTCAATGCGCCCGGCGCACACCGCCACCAAACTCACCAGCACAAAAGAAAGGAAAACTCCGGCGGGAAAGGTAAATCGTGAAACACGACCGAATCGCTTCATCGCAGCACCCCGACCAACTGCGACGAAGCTAGCTAAGCGGCCATAAGGGAGTCATAAAGCCGCCATAAGGAGTTCGTTAACTCCCATTCAACTTTTCTACCGTTCCGATATGGAATTGAGAGGCCAAGGCACTCGATGGGAGCGGAATATGCATATGGAGGTTGATGAGCACACTAACGCGAACTCGCGCCACCTCCGCCAAGAAACATGCTTGCGCCAATCAGATAACCGAAGTCGTACCAGCCTCCGGAATTGCGGAAATTGTAGATACGGACGCTTGTGAACAGGCTGCCAATGAAGCTGAATACGATAAGGAACCCGTGCAGCAACCCCGAGAAGAAGCCAGGTGGGTCGAACGCTTCCGGCCTAGGCTGAGTTGCGCAGCTGGCGATGACGAGCGCCGTCGCTACGACCGCCAAGAACGTGAATATGCGGCGCCTCTTGCCCCAACTTAATGTTTTTATTTTGTCCTCGGTAGTCACGAACCCCTCCTAATCTGCTCAATCCTCCTGAGCCTCAGTCACGAAATGCTATTTCGGCGGAGTAAGCTTCGGATCCAGCCGCGCCGCCTCTTTAAATTCCACCTGCGCCGCATCGGGATCCTTCAATCGCAAAAGCGCCATTCCCAAATTGTAGTGTGCGTGCGCCAAATTCGGATTCAGCCGATTGGCCTCGCGATAACTGTCCGCAGCGGCCTGATATTGTCCCTTGTTGAAGAGCGCGTTCCCCAGATTGAATCGCGCATCCGCATTCTCCGGATGCTCCGCGATCACTTTCACAAAAGCAGTCTGCGCCCCGTCCAAATCGCCGAGCTGCATTTTCGCCGCTCCCAATCCAATCTCCGCCTCGGGAAAATTCCCTTGCTGCGCCAGAGCTTTCTGAAAATATTCCGCCGCCTTGCCCGCATCGTTCGCCTCCAAATACGCGTTGCCCAGATTGTAGAGTGCATGCGCGTCGTCCGGCTTCAGCGCGAGCCCTTTCTGGTAGGTCGCGATGGCCAGCTCCAATTTCCCCTGGCCCTGGTACGCCAGCGCCAGATTAAAATCCGCGTCGGACTGATCTGGTTTCAACGCCAAAGTTCTTTCCAAACTGGAAACCGCCTCATCGAGCTGGCCCTGCTTGTAAAGCAGATGCCCCAGCGCGAACCACGCGTGCGCGTCGTCCGGATGTTCCGCCACAATCTCCCGGTATTGCGCGATGGCTTCTTCGTCGCGTTCGGCATTCGCGAGGGCCGCTGCATAATTTGTTTGCAGGTCCAGCGAATGCGGCTCCAGCGCCATGGCCTGCTGGTAAATCGGAATCGCTTCGTGCCACTGCTGCGTCGCATCCAGCGCCGCTGCCAGGTTGTTCAGCGCGTCCACGTAACGCGGCAGCAGTTCCAGCGCCCGTCGATACGCCGCAATCGCATCGATGGCGTTGCCGGAAGCAAACAGCGCCGCGCCCATCCCGTTGTAAGCCTGCGCAAATTTCGGATTCAGCCCGAGCGCCTTCCGGTAAGCGGAAATGGAATCGTAATATTTCTTCTCGTGATATAGCGCGAGTCCCAAATTGCTTTCGGTTACGGCGTCGGTAGGCTTGATCGCGAGCGCTCGATCGAAATCCGAAATCGCTTCGTCGTCCTTTCCTTTGCTGTCGAGAGCCAGGCCCAGATTGCTCAAAGCCTCCGGAAAATTCGGATTCAAAGCCAGCGCCTGGCGGAACAATGCGATCGCTTCGTCCACTTTCCCTTTCTTGTAGCGCTCCAGCCCCTGATTGTTCAACGACACCGCATCGCCAGCACGACCGGCGCTGCTTTGCGCCGCAATCGAGCGCGCAACGCAAAACACGCCCAACAAAGTCGCCAAAAATATGATCCTCCGCCACTCACGTCGCATCGCGCGCAATCCTCCGCAGTCCGCGCAGCGAGGGTAACACACCAGAAAACCGCCCCGTCAACCTCGGCGAGGTCGATGTGCAGGTCGAGGTCGACCGCGGCGGCGCTCTTATCTCTTAACTGTAAACTGTCGACTCCGCCTTTCTCTGCGCCTCTGCGGTGATCTTTCTCTGTGGCCTCCGCCTTTCCTCTGTGTAAAGTCTTTTGCCTTACGTCGAACACCTCGTGTCGCCCCACGAACACTGGACGCGCCACACAATCCCCGCTAAAGTTTATTTCGCAAATCTCATGAGGCGAAGTTGCGGGAGCAAATCATGCACACAGCAACAGTAAAGTGGAAAGGCAGCGAAGAATTCCTAGCCACCATGCCGTCGGGCCGCGCCGTGCCATTCGATGGCAAAAGCACTTCCGCCGCCGGCCCCATGGAAATGCTTCTAGGCGCGCTCGGCTCCTGCACCGCCATCGACATCGTCATGATCCTCGAGAAAAAACGCCAAAAACTCAGCACCCTGGAAATCGAAATCTCCGGCGAACGCGCCAAGGACCCGCCCACGGTCTGGACCAAAATCGAAATGGTCTACCGCCTCTCCGGCCAACTGGAAGAAAAAGCCGTCCGCGCCGCCATCGAACTAAGCCAAAATAAATACTGCTCCGTAGCCGCCATGCTCCGCAAAACCGCCGAAATCACCTACCGCTTCGAAATCCTTCGCGACCCTTCGTAGGGGCACGGCATGCCGTGCCCGCCACAGCCAGCCCGCCCGTCGCAGCAAGGCACTCCCGCCATGCGCGCCCGATGAACGTGCTTGCCGGAAAAGTGAAACACCACGTAAAATATTCGTTTATCCTAGTAGCCAAGGGAGAATCCATGTACGCAGTGAAATTGGAATACCAGCACCGCACCAATGGTCCGCAAGGACGAACGATTCAGGTGGATACCGGTTCCATGGCCGCCGCGATCGGCAAAGCCGCCAGGGAATTCTTGAAGAGCTTGGATCGCAAAGAACGATTCGACGCCAACAAGAATGGTTTAACCGTCGTTTGCATCAAGGCCTCCGAAGGCGAAGACGCAGCCGCTGCCACTGCCTAGCGCCGCCTGAAATCGCGCGGCGTCGCCCGGCAAGAAATCCCGCGCGGCGTCGCCGCATCACTCACCGCGACAATCCCTTGTCACAGCTGCGTCCAATTGCATACAATCGCGTGCTGTTCTTTGTCATTTGCACTTTTCTTTCTTCCTGGGGGAAATGAATGGGCCGACGCATCGCCGCAAAAATTACCGGAGTGGCTGGATACCTTCCGCCGCGCGTGGTCACCAATCTCGATCTGGAAAAACGGGTGGACACCAACGACGAATGGATTCGCACCCGCACCGGAATTCGCGAGCGGCATTACGCCGACCCCGGCGTGGCATCGTCCCATCTCGGCGCGGAAGCCGCGCGCAAGCTTCTTGCCTCCCGCGGCGTCAGCCCCGACGAGATCGGCCTGATCGTCGTCGCCACCGTCACTCCCGACATGCTTTTCCCCGCCACCGCCTGCCTGATTCAGGATCGCCTCGGCGCGAAAAATGCCTGGGGCTTCGATCTCTCCGCCGCCTGTTCCGGCTTTCTTTATGCGCTCACCGTCGGCGCGCAATTCGTCGCCAGCGGCGCGCACAAAAAAGTACTCGTCATAGGCAGTGACGTGATGACCTCCATTCTCGATTACACCGACCGCGCCACCTGCGTCCTGTTCGGCGATGGCGCCGGCGCGGTCCTCATCGAACCCGCGGCATCTGATTCCGAAGGCATCCTCGATTTCGACCATGACGTGGACGGTTCCGGCGGCTGCAACCTCTACATGCCAGGCGGCGGCTCGCTCCATCCCGCATCGCAGCAGACCATAGACAACCGCATGCACTTCGTCCATCAAGAAGGCGCGCAGGTTTTCAAATACGCCGTGCGCCGCATGAGCGAACTAGCGGTGGAAATCCTCGAACGCAATGGATTAACCAGCAAAGATCTGGCGCTCGTTGTGCCGCACCAAGCCAATCTGCGCATCATTCGCGGAATGCAGGAACGCTTGGGAGTGGACGACTCGAAAGTCCTCGTAAATATCGATCGCTACGGAAACACCACCGCCGGCACCATCCCCCTCGGCATGATGGACGCCGTGGAACAAAAGCGCCTCCGCAAAGGCGACCTGGTCCTCCTGATCGCCGTAGGCGCCGGCTACACCACCGGCGCAGTCCTAATGCGCTGGGCGTACTGAGCAGCCCTGCCCGCTCGTATCCCGTTGCTCCACACCAGCGCCGTAGGCGCGGCATAAGCTAGCCCAGGCCGGGAGGCCTGGGAAACGTTGCAAGAGAAGTCCGGAGCGCCGTAGGTGCGACACAGATTTTGAGGTCGCCGTTGCGACTCTGCGAACCGTATCGTCTCACACGCAATCGAAGACACGCTGCCTGCCGCCGCTCAAACTCAATGCCCGATGATCACCAAAACTGGATTCGCATCGCCCGTAGTCGTCGTAATCATCACCATCTTCGTCGGTGAAACATAATAAAACGCGCCGGTGGACGCAGCGGGAGAAGTCAGCGTGACCGTCCCACTCCCGTCCGTCGCGCCAGTGCTCGAAAGCACGTACGTGCCCGTCACCGTCTGCGCGGACGTATTCGCCGCTGAAGTGCTTTCATCCTGTGTTCCGGTCACCGTCGCAGGCACTACGGAACCATCAAACGACAGATACCCGGAGAAATCGCGATCGGCGCTCACAGCCGGCGCGGACGTTCCTTCCACCAGCGGAGGAGTTTGGAAGAGGAACTTAGTCGTGAATGTCCCGGGTTGGGACTGCGCGTCCAGCTCGCCGAAAATTGGCGCGCCTCCCAATTGGCCCATAACGAACGCGTCATCCGAGTCGATCATGTACAAAACCGGCTCGAACGCATTGTTGACCACCAGCCCCGTGAAAACTCGCCCGAACTGATCGCTGGTGTACGTCACCGAAAACGGCGTGCCCTGCGTTCCGCTCACCGTGCCCCCTGTGTTGTCCGTGAGCAATAGACTAAAGCTTGTTGCTTCGGGCGCGATCTGTAGTACCGACACATACGGCACCGATAGCACCGATCCGCTAACGCCTCCAGCCATCGGTGCAGCTATCACCGCGCCAAGGAACGGCTGCCCGAATTGCAACTTCATCTCGGCGAGGCTGACGTACGGAGTCGCCCCGCTCGTCGCGGTATCCGTCTCAATCAGAAAAGCGTCGGAAGCCGAAATCGGATACACGTCGTAGTCAAGGTCGCTGATACTCGTGCTAAGTTGAAAAGTGCAATGGGTCGAGTCCGTGCCCGATTGGTACGTGCCGGAAAACGAGCTGCCGCCTGTGCTGCCCAACGGGACCGATCCCGGAACGTTGGCGTCCATTTCCGCCGGACCCAGGCTTCCCACCGTGGTCGGTGCGGTCGGCGCGATAGCCGTGAATTCTCCAGCGAATGTCATCGGTCCCGCTCCCGACGGTCCAGCCGACGACGTAAAGCCCGCGCCTCCGAATGCGAAATTTCCTTGGTACGTGGTGGTCGTGCCCACTACGCAAGTGTTGACGCGCTGCGCTTCCAAACGTCCCGAACCGCGCGTGCCGGTCGAATCGAACTCCACGAGTCGCCCGTGCCCCGAGCCCCCTGTATCAATCGCAAA
This sequence comes from uncultured Acidobacteriota bacterium, assembly GCA_963786205.1. Lineage (GTDB taxonomy): Bacteria > Acidobacteriota > Terriglobia > Acidiferrales > UBA7541 > Palsa-295. The sequence continues at coordinate 665,061 of CAWAYG010000002.1, read as the reverse complement.
CGCAAACGTGGGCGACCCCGCGACGTTCGTAAACGTGATGGTCCCGCGGCCGTCCACTCCCGCCGTGTACGTCCCGGTCATGTTGGTGTACAGCTTGTTGGCTTGCAGTGTCGTGAAATCCGCGTCACCCGACTTGATATTGCCGTTGCCATCCGTCGTGAACGCGCCGGCGGCCGCCACGTATCCACCGGCACTGAACCCGCTAAAACTGAACGCAAACGACCCGGTGAGCAGCGTTAAGTCCTGCACCGGATTCACCACCAGCGTGTACGTGTTTGTGATCACTGCGGGCGGAGTCCCCATGTCCGTCACGCTGATGCCAAAGGTAAATGTACCTAGCGTTGGTGGATTCGCGCTGGCAAGTAGTCCGTCAGTCGTGAGCGTGAAACCAGCCGGCAAGCTCGATCCAGTTGCGACACTAAACGTGTAAGGTGTTACGCCACCTGTGGCTGCGAATTGTTCGCTGTAGGCGACGCCAACCGTCGCGGGAGGCAGCGGCGAAGTCGTCGTGAACGCCAAACTGCTCACCACAATCTGAAACGGCCCCGCTGTGCTCGAAGCACCGGTAGCATCCGTCACCGTCACAGTGACCGTGGACACTCCCGCAACCGTTGCCTTGCCGGTGATGTTCACGGTATCGCTAGTGCTCGATCCCAACGCCAATCCCTTCGGCAGTGTTCCCGACGATATAGTCCACTTCAGCGGCGGCACTCCGCCAGTCGCTGTCACCGTCGCACTATAGGCCGCGTTCAAAGTTGCATCCGGCAGGGAAGTCGTCGTGATCATCGGCGGTGGCTCGATCATCACCGTTAGCCTCGCCGACTGCTTCGGAAAATCCACCGACGTGGCCGTGATCGTCACAGTCGTCTCGGCCGTCACAGCACCCGGCGCGACAAAGCTTGCAGTAGTAGAACTAAGCTGCGTGAGTGTTCCCGATGTCACTGCCACGGGCGACAACGTAAACGTCACCCCGCCGTTCAGCTTCGTATCATTCAATACAGACGCGGTGATCAGCGGAATCGTCCCGCCCTGCCCAAGGAACATCGTTCCCTTCGGAGAAATGCTCACCTGGTTGAACGTAGACGGCGTGCCGGAGCAGGCGGAGAACTGGAATAGCGCCACGGTTATGAATACAAGCAAACAAGAAATTCTGGCGCGGCTCTTCATGGCGCCTCCTTCGGTCGGCACACACGTCATAGCTGTAGGATTCACCCACAATATTTAGGCACGAAAAGCGCCGCATCCGGTGCGAAATACCCGCCCCGAATGGCGTATCAGGTAACTGGCTGGAAGGAGAGAAAGGACGGAGATTCACTCCGCGCGGGATGCGTCAGCGAATAAAAAGGGAATCGTACGAGGACTAGTAAGATCGAACTTCCGCCAACAGCGCTTGGTTGCTGCGCAGGCGTTGCGACAACACCGCGGCGGTGTATTGCGTACACAGGGCCATCTCGCGGTTCGTCCAGCCCCCGAATCCATCCGCGCCCGGCGCAACGATGAAATCGCCCAGCCGGTTCATAGCCTTCAGGAAGCTGTAGTAAACGCGCACCGAACCGAGTTTGACGCGCCCGTTCTTCAAGTCCGGCAGCAGGCTCTGCAAGCTGTTGATGTCAGCGAAGTCCTTACCATTCAGCAGGTTATGGGAGATCTCAGCCGTCAGCTCAGCCTGGTCACCGATAGGCTCGGTGGCGATGGTCCGCAGCAACCCAGCGCGCCAGCTGAAGACGGCGAACTGAACCATCGCTGCGAAGCTGATCACGAGAATGAACGCTGAGATAAACATGTTCGACCTCACCCAGTTTGCCGTCCCCCTCCGCCCGCGGCAATAGAACGAGGGTACCATCAAAGGTAACCTTCACCGGTAAGCCCGCAATTGTGCGCCCCAGCCGAATCTGCCAAGTTGTCCTGCGCCCTATTCGTTGATAGCCTGTGTCGCACGGAAATTTCGCCACCGGGCGCCTGGGAACGCCAATCTCCCGACGGGCGCTTTTGCCGTGGAATTTATAGCGGCCGCCTGCTTTTTTTTAGGCGGGCGCAGTTGAACTTGCCGTCGCAGTTGCCGTTGGATTCGCCGCTGATTTTGCCTTGGAATTTGTAGCGGCCAGCTTCAGCTGGGTGCTGTTGCCGGAGTATTTGAAGTTGTACGCATGCCTGGCTGCCGGTAGGCTGGCCTTTCGCCGGCTCTTAGCGCGAACAAATTCACATTTATCCACTTCAGGAGGAAGACAAAATGCCCGCAAAATTTCGCATCGCACTATTCGCTGCTGTGGCCGCAACGATCTGGCTCGCCGCAGTCTCGCGTTCCTCCATCGCCTCCCCCGCGTATCCATCCGACGAATCCCAAATCCGCGCCGTCCTCGACATGCAAACCGCCGCCTGGAATCGCGGCGACATCGACACCTTCATGACCAGCTACTGGAAATCCGAGCAAACCGAATTTCTCGGCGCCAACGGCATCGCACACGGCTGGCAAGCAGTACTCGATCGCTACCACCACTCCTATCCCGATCGCAAATCCATGGGCACCGTATCCTTCTCCGATCTGGAAGTTCACCTAACCTGCGCCGACGCCGCCTACGTGGTAGGAAAATTCCACCTCGTCCGCGAAGCCGACCAACCCTCCGGCGTCTTCTCCCTCGACTTCAGAAAATTTCCCGAAGGCTGGCGCATCGTCCTCGATCACACCACAGCATTTCCCACCGCCGCCGTCGTCCCAGCGGCGTCACACTAATCCGCGGCGCATGATGCAAGTTTCCTCGCGGCCGATCTCGCTGGTCTTTCTCTGTGTCCTCCGGTTTTCCTCTGTGTACTCTGTGTTAAAGCTGTTGCCTCTCTCTGCGCACTCTCCGCCTCTGCGGTGGTTCGAATTGCGTACCGCATGTTCCCCAACGAACCCTTTTCAGCGATAATGAATCGATCGAATCGGATCAAGGAGCACCCAGTGCGCGCGGCAATCACAGGCGGAGCGGGATTTCTCGGCTCGCATCTATGCGAACTGCTACTCGAAAAAGGCTGGGAAGTTCTCTGCCTAGACAATCTAGTAACCGGCAGCGACTCCAACATCGCCCACCTCCTGCCGCATCCCAAATTTCGTTTCGCGCGCCAGGATGTCTCGCGCTACATCGAAGTCCCCGGCCCGCTGGACGCCGTCCTGCATTTCGCGTCACCCGCCAGCCCGCCCGACTATCTGAAGTATCCGATACAAACCCTGAAAGTCGGCGCGCTAGGCACGCACAATTCCCTAGGCCTTGCCATGGCCAAGAATGCCCGCTACCTCCTAGCCTCCACTTCCGAATGTTACGGCGATCCGCAAGTCAGCCCCCAGCCCGAAAGTTACTGGGGCCACGTAAATCCCGTCGGCCCGCGCGGCGTTTACGACGAATCCAAGCGCTACGCCGAAGCCATGACCATGGCCTACCACCGCTATCACGGCCTCGATACCCGCATCGTCCGCATCTTTAATACCTACGGCCCACGCATGCGCCTCAACGATGGCCGCGCCCTCCCCAATTTTCTCTACCAAGCCCTGGTCGGCGAAGCCATCACCGTCTACGGCGACGGCAAACAAACGCGCAGCTTCTGCTACGTCTCCGACCTGCTAGCCGGTATCTACAAGCTCCTCGAATCAAACGAGCACGAGCCCACCAACATCGGCAACCCGCAGGAAATCACCATCCTGGAATTCGCCGAACGCGTCCGCAAACTGGTAGGCGCCACCGCTCCCATCGTCTTCCACCCACTCCCGCAAGACGATCCCAAGCAGCGCTGCCCCGACATCACCAAAGCCAAACGCATCCTGAATTGGGAGCCAAAGGTAACCCTGGAAGAAGGCCTGCAACGCACCTACGAATATTTCCGCGAAAAACTAGCCCAATCCACGCAAGCAAAATAGGTAGCATAGGCAATCCTGCCTGCGCTCTTGCTTTTGAACGTGGTTTTGATTCTACGGGTGCCCCCACTCTTCGCGCCTTTGTTTCTTGCGAAGGGTGGGGGTTTTCGCGTCCTACGTAGCGGCGCACTTCAGTGCGCCATCCGTGTCAGGGTGAGATCAACAACGATGTGAACACCGCTGCTACAAAATCACTCGGCCAATCCTCGAACTGAAAGCTAATCCGGCCTTCCCATCGAATAATACTCAAACCCATGCCCTTTCATCTCTTTCGCCGAAAGCAAATTCCGCCCATCCAAAATCAAAGGCCGCACCATCGAATCGCGCAACCGCTCCCAATCCAGCTTGCGAAATTGTGCCCACTCGGTAGCGATCAGCAAAGCCTCCGCTCCCTCCGCCGCTTCGTAAGCCGATTTTCCGAACTGAATCTGCGGCAACACCGGCTGCGCCTTTTCCATCGCCTCCGGATCGTACGCGCGCACGACCGCGCCCTCCTTCAGCAGCTCGTGGATCAAATCAATCGCCGGCGCAAACCGAATGTCGTCCGTATTCGGCTTGAACGCCAATCCCAGCACCCCAATCTGCTTGCCCTTCACCACCCACAGCGCCCGGCGTATCTTCTCCATAAAACGATCGATGCGCCGCTTGTTGATGTTCTCCGCTTCCTTCAGCATCGAAAAATCCACGCCCGATTTTTCCGCCAGGTGTACGAACGCCTGCAAGTCCTTCGGCAAACAAAATCCGCCGAACCCGATTCCCGCGTGAAAGAAACTTCGTCCGATGCGCGGGTCCATCCCCACCGCGCGCACCACTTCTTCAATATCCGCACCCAGCTTTTCCGCCAGATCGGCCACCATATTCGCGTAAGAAATCTTCACCGCCAAAAACGAATTTGATGCGTGCTTGATCAGTTCCGCGCTATTGATCGTCGTCACCAACCACGCCGGCAACGGCACATCCGGGCATTTGCCGGGATGCACCGGGCAAGTAAAAGTCCGCTCCAGCACCGGCCGGTAGATTTCTTTCAATTGCTTTTCGGCCACCTCGTCCTCAACGCCCACCACGATCCGGTCCGGATGCAGAAAATCTTCCACCGCCGTTCCTTCGCGCAAGAATTCCGGGTTCGACGCCACGCGAAACGCCACGCCAGACTTGCGGCCATACACCGCCAGCGCGCGTTTCAATTCCTGCCCCGTTTGCGCTGGCACCGTGCTCTTTTCAATCACCAGTTTTGGCGTGCGCGCTTCGGTCGCCACCAGCCGCGCCACGTGATCGATCGCACTCAGGTCCGCGCTGCCATTCGGCAGCGGCGGAGTCCCCACGCAAATGAAAATCGCATCGCCAAACTGCACCGTTTCGGCCGCATTCGCGCGAAAACTCAGCCGCCCTTCTTTGCGCGCCTGCGCGATCACCACATCGAGTCCCGGTTCGTAAATCGGCAACCGTCCGGATTCCAGCGTCTTCAATTTTTCCGCGTCGCTGTCGGTGCACACCACTTCGTGACCCAGTCCCGCCAGGCATCCGCCCGTCACCAGGCCCACATAACCCGCTCCAATCACCGAAATCTTCAATGTTTTCTCCCTCAAGCAAGCTCTCGCGCGACCGAAATGCAAACGTCAATTCTATCCGCGGAATCAGGCGCGTTTACGAGAATCTCAACGTCTGTTGCGCATCCCAAACCTTCATTGCAGATGAGGTTTCACCGGCAATCCCGCCCACACATTCAACAAACCCATCGACTCGCGCACCACCGCCAGCACATCCGCCGTGGTTCGCCACCAATGATCCGCATCAAAGGGATCGCCCCAAGCCGCCCGCACGATTACCCGCGGATCATCACCCACCAACTTCCTCCACAGCGCCTTCACGCGTCGCGAATGCTGCGGCGAAGTAACAATAATCACCGTGTGCTTTCCCTCGCGCCGCATATCTCGCGAAATTTCCTCCACCTCGTCCTGCGTGTTCACAATTGTATCCGGAAAAATTCGTATCGCCGCATCCGGCACGCCCTGCTGCACCAGAATCTCGCGGTTATACTCCTCTTCGCCCACAAAGTGGATTCCCAGCGCGGCCAATTCCGCCTGCGGACCTTCCGGCCGGCTCACCCACACCGCCGGCGCGCATCCGGATTTGAAAACGCCTGCCGCGTCTTCCGCACGAAACGGCAGCCCGCCGCTTAGTACCACGATGACGTCAGCCTTACTCAGCGTATCCTCACGCACCAACCAATGCCCCACATTGCGAAACACCACCGCACCCATCACTACCAGAAGCGCCAATATCGCCAGGAAATAAATTCCCACCCGGCGGCGTCGCCGATGCCCACGCAACGACGAATTGTCAATGCCCGTCATCGCCGAAAAAGTCCGCCTTTGAAGTTGTCGTTGGTAGCGCCGGCGTCCCGCCGGCTCTTTTGCAGTTGCCGTTGCATGTGAATTTGTAGCGGCCGCCTGCATTTGCTTTTTAGGCGGGCGTCTTCTACGTTGCCTTTGAATTCGCAGTCGCAGCGCCCTTCACCGGCCAGGTTTAGCCGCTGAAATCCCGATTTTGCAATTCTCACACTTAGCACTCTACCGCTTCTCCAGAAGAAAATTGCCAGCCAGGAAAGCATCCGCCCCCGAACAAAAATAACTCCGCACCGCATCCCGCGGCGTAACCACCAACGGCTCGCCAAACAGATTGAAAGACGTATTCACCAAGATCGGTGCCGGCGCGTTCTCCCCCGCGCGATTCAGCAATTTCCAGAAAAGCGGATTGTCCTCCGCGTGCACCACGTGCAAGCGCACCAAATTGTCCGCCAGCAAAAATCCCGGCGGCAAAGCCGCCAACAATTTGCGCCCAGCTCCATTGGCCTTCGCCATCGTGGTAAGGAATCGCCCGTTCGTCGAACACTCGAAATATTCCCGGCAACGCTCTTCAGGAATCGCCAGTGCAAACGGCCGGAACGATTCGCGATGTTTCACATAATCGTTCAAATTTTCCTTCACATACGGCGCCCACGGCGACGCCAGTAAACTGCGATTCCCCAGCGCCCGCGGCCCGAATTCCGCCGCCCCCTGAAACCATGCCACGATTTTCCCCGCCTGCAGCAAACGCACCGCTTCGCCAAGTTTCCGCTCGTCCGAATCGCACCAATGATACGCGGCCTTGCAATTCTCCAGCACCCTCTTGATTTCTTCGTTGCTGTATGCCGGCCCCCAGTAAGGCCCCGACATCGCCGCCATTCGCGCGCGCCTCAGCCGTTGATGCCACACCAGCCAAGTAGCTCCCAAAGCCGTGCCCTCGTTCCCCGCGGCAGGCTGCACAAAAACATTTTCGAATCCCGCACGCGCTTCAATCGCTGCCACCAACAACGGATTCAAAAATAATCCGCCCGCCAGGCAGAGCGACCGCTCCTTAAATTCTTCGCGCAGTGCCGTCAGCCACTCGCACAAAACAATCTCGCAAGCCCGCTGCAGCCCAGCCGCGATCCGCGCGCGCAACGGCTCGGCCACTCGCGTTTCCGGCGCGTCCTCCGCCGGCTCCTGCGCAATCCCCGCGCGACGATAAAACTCATGCGTAAACGAAAGCTCGCCCGCAAATCCGTGCCGGAAATATTTCGCGTTCAGATGTGCCGGCCCCCGCGCCTCGCGCCGCAGCATCTCCAGAAATAAATCCGTGAACTCAACAGCACCCACTCCGGCACCCGTCGCCGCTGTCGCGCCGGCGGTGCCACTCTCACCGTAAATGCTCAGCCACTGCGTCTTGTGTTCATCCTCGTGCGGACGAAATCCCAAGAGCTTCGTCACCTGCGAGTACACCCAAGCCAATGAGTGCGGCAAGGCCAGCGACGAGACCTCGCGCAACCCGGTCCCTTCACCAAGCCCGACGAAACCCGCCCGCCCATCCCCCTTCTCGTCCAGCGACACCACCAGCGCTCGCTCAAACGCCGAAGCATAAAACGCGCTAGCCCCGTGACAGAGGTGATGATCGAGCGATGCGACGCGTCCGTCCGGCGCGCCAGCCATCTGCCGAACGATCCGCACATTATTCAACTCGCGCCCCAGCTCGCCCGAAGCCTTGTTCACGAAGTAGCCGCTGGAGACCGGTGCGAGCGGCGCCAATCGCGCGCGAAACGAAGCTTGCCGCTGCCAAGCGCGCCAAGGGCGGCTGGCGATCGCGACATGCGCAACGTCGCGCCAGCCGATTCCCGCACGCTCCAGGCAATAACGAATCGCCTCGCGCGGAATCCCCTCGATCACCCGCGTGCGCGCCAGCTTGCTGTCCTCCATCGCCGCAACAATCCCGGAATCACCCAGCAGCGCCGCCGCCGAATCGTGTCCCATCGCGGACAATCCCAGAATGTACATGCTAGATGCCATCACGCCAAAGAATCGCAGCAGAATTTTTCAGAACACACGGAAGAAAAATACACGGAGGGAAAACCCACAGAATTAGTCGCAACAAAAAATTCACAGGAGCAACCAGCGCCGCCACACAACCCTACGGGCGCGACCCGCGCAATGGACGCAACGATCGCCCGTGCGTCAGCAACCCGCGCAACCCCAGCAAAATCAATCGCGGCTGGCTCAAACAAACGCGCCACAAAATTTTCCAGGCCTCATCGCGCGAATATTCGCTCAACGACTGCTTCGCCGGATCATTCAGCAAATCCACCAACTTGCTGTAATCATCCTGCTGAAATTCATGCAACGAACGCCGCAGCAGAAGATGCAAATCCAGCTCGCGCCGCAATTTTCGCAACACGCCACTCGACCCGCCATTCAAAATCGCCTCCGCCACGCCTAACGCCCCGCGAAACCCGGTAACAATCCCGCCCACGGTAGTGACTTTCACCTGCGCCGCCGCATCCCCCACCAAATAAACGGATCCATGCCCCACCTGCCGCCGCACTGGCACCCAACCCGTGTACACCGGAATGCGCGCCCCCTGAAATTCCACAGGCGTCAGCCCGCGCTTCTCCAAGAAATTCTCCAAAAGTTTTCGCGTCTCCGGCCCCGTCTCGCCAATCAATCCCAAAGCTCCCCGCGTTGGCGATTCCGGAATCAGCCAATAGAAATAAGGAGTGTCCTGCGGCACGAACCATACCCGCGCAGTATCCGGCGCCATATCTTTCGGCAGCGGCACAATCGCCTGCACCAGCGGCGCAGTCTCCAGCGGCGACCATCCCGCCGCCCTCGCCACGCGGCTCGCCGCTCCATCGCCGCCGATAATCGTGTCCGCGTGAATTTCCTCGCGGCTGCCGTCCGTGCAACGTTCCACTTCCAGCACCAGCCCGCGCCCATTCGAATGCAACGCGTGGAATCGCCGCCCCAGCTCCAGCCCCGCGCCAGCGCGCCGCGCCTCTTCCGCCAATCCTTGTATCAACGCGCGCCGTTCGATAATCAAATCCGGCTGCTTCAATTCGAAAGTCGCCGACCGTCCATCCGTAAAAAGCTCGAACCGCCGAATCTCGTTGACGATGCTCCCTTCCGCCGCGCGTCCCAGCAAACTCCGCATGCGGTTCGTCACAATCAAAGTGCGCTCCGCCGGCTCCAGCGTCTCGATGCGCTCGTACACGCGCACTCTCACGCCCTGCCGCGCCAGCACCGAAGCGGTTAGCAGCCCTGCTGCCGATCCGCCCACCACCGCAACGTTCTTGCTCAAGTTCGCGCGCGAGACTCGGGAAATGTTTCCGCCAGATGCCTGCGCCTGAGTTTTGGGCGTGGATGTATTTTTCGTTTCGCGTGAGTCGAGCGCCATCTTGTCCGTGTGCAGTCTGCCTTATGAGCAAATAGAATTGCGAAATATATAAAATTAAATAATCTATGGCCGCGCAGTCCCAACGCAAAGCCCCGCCGCGCGCACAACATATGTCGCACAGCTTACAGAACGCGTTACCGCCCGCTGACCGGCCTAGAAGTATATCGCACCATCCGACTCGCGCCAAAGCGCAAGACGCGCGGCAGCACCTGCCTTTCGCCCGGGCTGGCGAGAGCTGCGCACATTCCACGGGCTTCGCCGCCGTCTTGAGTCTGTTCGTCGTCATCCAGAGCGGAGCGAAGGATCGGTCTTCGTCTTTGGGTTCGCTCTCCCGTCGCATCCACCCAGCCCAAGTTTTTCCGTAGGTACGGGTCTCAGACCCGCCCCGCCACCGCGCGCGAAGCTTGCCTGCCGGACGCAGGGCTCCCCCTTCGCCTTCGCGGTCGTCCCCACAAGTACTACACAGAACACCCGATTTGCATTTCGTCGTCCGGCTTATAGAGTACTGATAGTACTGCGCAACGCGCGCGAGGTGCACCGGCCCATGGAAGCAGTTCGCATCTTGATTGCAGACGACAGCCCCACCGTACGCGCCGGCCTGAAATTGCTCCTGCAGTATCACGAGAATTGGACCGTCTGCGGCGAAGCCGAAGACGGCCAGGACGCCGTAAAAAAAGCCGCCGAGCTGAAGCCCGACGTAATCCTCCTCGATATTTCCATGCCCGCCATGGACGGCCTCTCCGCCGCCGAAATCATCCGCCGCGAATCCCCCGACGCCGAAATCCTGATCGTCACCCACTTCGAATCCCTGGACCTGGCCCGCTACGCCGCCCAAACCGGCGTCCGCGCCTACATCACCAAATCCCGCATAGGCAGCGACCTGGAAAAGGCCATCGAAGCTGCCGCCCGTCACCAATCGCCGTAATCCCGCATTCGTATTCACATATTGTGCAGAGCTTTGCAGTCCGGGTTCCGTGCCTGTAAGGCGCGACACCGTCCTCGACCGCGTCCTCCCGACCTTAAATCATTCCAGAACAAGGAATTAGTTCCTTACATACATCGCGTCGCGTTTCTCTCCTAGGAACGGCAAAGCGCGTGCTGAGTTCTTAAGCATCCAGTGATGGAGTTTGCCCGCAGTTCGATCCGAGGAGGACACATGAGGCTTAAGGTTGCAGCTCTGGCGGCTTTGGGTTTGTGCTTGGGGTGTTCCTCAATATGCTCCGCGAATTCAGTCGGGGCCACTGGTAAATCGAATTATGGCGGCCCTACGACCGGCTCTCTGACCCAACATACATCCATGAGCTTGGGGAGCGGGTTTACAGGGGCGCTCGACGATTCTTTCAGCAACGGCACAGACAGCTTCCTCGAAATTGACACGCCCGGTCTGCCGGCTGGGACGACAATCAACATCGACTTAAGCAGTTTCGATGACAACATTGTTTTTGATTCGGTTTTTTGCGCCGCCAGTTCATTTTTGGGTAGTTGTAATCCAGAAGGAAGCCCAGCAGTGCCTTTGACTAGCGCCCAGAGCACCTGCCTGAGTACAATCAGCGAAAACAATCCAAGCACCGGCATGTTCCAGTTCTCGGCCCCTGCGTGCACCATCACCGGCAGTTACACCATGGCTCTGATTTTCAGCGACCCGAATTCTTCGCCCCTTCCTAATTTGGATCTTTCCACCATCAAGGTCTCGACCACTCCTCCCGCAGGCGCCCCTGAGCCAAGTTCGTTAATGATGCTAGGTGCCGGGTTGGTGGGGCTATTGGTCCGAAGACGCTCCGGTCGCGAAGCACGTTCTTAGTCCCCGATTCTCAATCGCGCAGCATTGAAGTTCAACTCGGCTCCTTTCTCTCGGAAGGAGCCATGCTACGGTACCAGTTTGTTCCGGCTACGCTGCGCAGCGGACGCCAGGAGTAAGTAGCCCTTAGCCCGCGCGTCGTCTTCAACTTCGTGCAGCCGCTGTTTCGCCAAGCCCGGATCTGAAGGCGCTTCCACCTCGACTTGAGCCAGCTTTATCTCGAGGCTCAAACCCACCAGCGCCATTTTCTCGGCCTCGGTGAGACTGTCAGCGAGCTCCTTTCGAGCTTCTAGTTTTTTGCCCTCGCGCCCTTTTAGTCGCGCGTTCGTGACTGCCAGCGACAATCGGATTATTCGGTCCTGCGGCGAAAGTTTGAGTCCGCGATCAGCTTCGTTTCTCGCTTCGGTCAATTTACCCTCTTCCATCAACACCCGAGCCAGCGTGGTCCGCGCGTCAGCCTCGCTATCAACTAGCTTTTCCGCGCTGAACTCCTCAGCCGCTTGCCGCGCGAGAGAGTCTGCTTCGGACGGCTTGCCTTCTTCGAGCTTCAGACCAGCGAGTGCGGCGCGGCTGGCAGCAATGGCAGCAGGAGAATTTTGTTCGGTCGATAGTCTTAGTGATTCTTCGTAATTGTCTCCCGCCTTAGCAAAATCTCCCTTCACCAGAAAGAAGTCTCCCAGCGCGCGCAGGGCAAATGGACGGTCACCTTGCAATTTGGCCTCTTGTTGCAGTGCCAGTGCCTGCTGGGCGTCATCTTGCGCCTCCGTGAGATGCCCTTGCTGCAATTGTATTGAACTCAGGTTTTCAAGCGCCATCGCGATTCCGCCCTTGTCTCCAATCTCTCGCGCAGTTTGTAGTGAGCGTTGATACATACCTCGGGCGCCCGTAAAATCGCCGTTGGCGCTCAAATCATTAGCCAGACTATTCTCCAGCTTCACCAGACCCAGTTTGTCTCCGATCGCCTGCGCAATTCGGAAAGCCTCATCGTAGTCAGCTCTCGCCTCTTTGGCATTTCCCTGAGCGCTAAGCATGTCCGCGAGATTCTGCAATGCCCCGATAACGTCTTTCTGCGAGCCAAGCTTGCGTGCTGTATCCAGCGCCTGTCGCCGCATACTTAGCGCTTCAGGAATGTTTCCGCGGGCCTCCATGATGTTGGCCCAAACCGTCTGACTGCGCGCCTTGATCTCATCGTCGAACGGTGCGGCTCCGTTCGACGAATTACACGCTGCCTCTCCTTTCTGGTACTCGCCCAGAGCGTAGTAGGCGCTGCACAGTTGCCAGTAGGCATGCGCTTCCAGCAGGCGGGACTCCTGTCGCGTGGCCTTCTCCGCAGCGGATTCCGCCGCGTCCCGCTGCTTGTGAATGTCTGAAAGCGATTCCGCCGCCAACGCGACGTAAAGATCCACCCGCGGATCGTCTTTCATCTGCGGTTGGTCGCCCAGCTTTGCCAGCGTGCCCAGGGCCTCCTGCCCCTTGCCCGCTGAGGTTTGGGCATTGGCCAACGCTAACGCATAGTTCGGCTCGTCAGAGTACAGTTCCCACAGCGCTTGATAACCGGCGATCGCTTCGTCCCATTCCGAGTTCAGTTCGCGGTATTCGGCTTCGATGGATTTTTGGTCGGGCCGCGGCAAGTCCGACGAAAGTGCGACCGCTTTTTTGGCCTCGTCGCGAGCCTGTCCGTCATAGCCAAGTAATTTCCACGCCCGCGCGAGCCCAAAGTGCGGCAAAGCCAGGTTCGGTTCGAGGGCGATAGACTTCTGCAACAGATCTCGCGCGCCCAGCGCGTCAAAAACCCGCAGCCTTGCGACTCCCTCGGAGTACAGCCGTAAAGCTTCCGGATCGGACGGCAAGATAGTTTTTACGTTTGTATTTCCGCCCGCAGACTGGTCTTGTATCCCCAGCCGGCTGAATAATTCGGTTCCCGCCCTTCTCAGTGCAGCGGGCAACGTGCCAATCGTGCTATCTTCACCGAAAGACGAAATCGTTTCTCCGGAATTGGCGTCCTGCACGTGAACGTCTATATGGATCGAATCACCGGGCTGATTCCCCATCGCGATGTACGCGCCTGAAACCACGTATTCGGAGCCAAGAATGCGGTGAATTCGGGAAAGTGTGGCGATGTTGAAGGTCGGGAGGATCGCGAGGCCTAAGTCCACCTTGGCTGTCGAAACCTCATCGGGCGATATCGTGCGCACTGCATCCGTCGAACCCAATTCTGTGCTAAGCATTTCCGAAAGAGCATTCGCCATCCATTCAACATCTGGTTTCCCCAGATTTTTGAAACCCATCACCGCCACGGTGCGGCGGTCCCTCACCGGAAACGTGACATCAGGCGGTTGGACTACACGATGCGTCGCCCGGTACCAATAAGCTCCGGTCCCCAGCACTAGAATCAGCGCCACCGTTGTTCCGACGATCATTTTCAGCCGTTTCCTGCGCTGAACTTCCTCGATTGTGGGCGCTGCGGTCGGGCGAGGCGCATGTCCATCCCAATCCACTTCCCACAGTCCGATGTCGCCCACGCCCTTCAATGCGAATTCGCCGCGCGGGTAGAATTTCGCATCCGTCATGTCGCGCGTGATCTCGTACGTCTGCGCGGAGATCAGAATCTGGCATTCGGTGGCGGCTGCTTCCACCCGCGACGCGGTGTCCACGTCCGTGCCGTGCCAACTGCCCTCGAAGAACTCAGGGAATCCGGAATGAATTCCGATCCGCAGACGCAGCGCTCCTCTCGGCGTCTCTATCGGTGTGTCGCTCAGTCTTTGCTGGATGCGCACTGCGCAGCGCACTGCTTCGGCTGGATCGTCAAACGCCAGGAAGAATGCGTCTCCCATGGTCGCCACTTCTCGTCCGCCGTGGGCATTGCAGCACGCGCGCACCAGCTCGAAATGTGGCGTCTGCACTTGTGTCAGATAGGCGTGATCGCGCTCGCGAGCGTCTCGCCCCAGCGACGTGTCCCGCTTGGCAGCGCTGGACTCCACCACGTCCGTAAACATCATGGTTATAAGCGCCATATTCAGGGAAGGAGACTAACTCAAGGGCTGCATACTATTTTGCCCAGCCCAGCAAGTCAACGAACGCCCTCAGCTTCCGCGATCCGCCCACACGCGGCATCGCTTCCCTAACCACCTCGCGTCACGTGTCCGCCGCCCGACCCGCAGCGGATGTAAAGCCCCGGAAACACCTTTGCGACCTTTCACCATCGCGCTTTCGCGACAAACCAGCGCCGTAGGCGCGGCATAAGCTAGCCCACTGCGGAAGCGGTGGGTAAAAAGACGGCGCGAAGCGCCTACCTTTCGCGGTGCCTTTCCCGCGTGTCTTCGAGTTGCTCGCGCCCGACCTGGCCCGATCCGCCCCCGCGTGGCCCCATGGCGCAGTTTACACTTGAGTCATCTTAACGACTGTGTTACCATCAGTCGTGCGCTAATTTCATCACCACAAGGGGGACGCATGGTCCACGCTGCTCGCGCTTCAGCACCCCGCGCGGCCACCCCTCCCTCCACTCGCCAATTTCTAATCGACAGCACCGCAATTAGAGACGCACGTAACTCCCCTGAAAACAACACGTTGAATTTTTCTAATCGGTCGAAAATTGCATGTTTCAGTGCACATTTCGCGCCACACAACTCACCGATCACCACTCAACAATCAGTAGCTTTACGTTTGCATCCGTACTTCCCGCAATTTCTAATCGCTAGTCGCCCAGGATTAGAAATCGAGCTAACCCCCTCACAACAAACGAGAAACCATTTTCTAATCGCTAGTTTTTCAGGCATTTCGGCACCCGCGCCGCACCTCAACACAGAAATCCACGGTAGCATAGGCAAGCTTGCCGGTGCTCTTCGGTTTTGGATCGGCGCGTTGGGAAATCAATCAAACCAAGGCAAATACGCACAGGCAAGATTGCCTATGCTACCCCAGATGATTCACGACGCAGAGGTGGGCTTATGCAACTTGACCTGCCGTTCATACGGCAATGCTTCGAGGATAAACACAGCGGCCAGCGCGCCAACCACGAGGAGCGCGGCGAGCGCGTAAACCTTGGTGGCGGAAAAATTGGGGACGGCTAGGGCGATGATGCCGAGCATTATGGCGAACGCGTACAGAACGAGGACAGCGCCGCGATGGCCCAGGCCCAGATTCGAGAGCCGGTGTGCGGTGTGGTCCTTGCCGGGAGAAGTGAAGGGCAGCAGGCCGCGGCGCGCGCGCGAAATGGAGACGAGCGTGGTGTCAAAAATCGGCACGCCGAGAATGAGCACGGGAACGAGCCAGGTGTGCGGGAAAAGCGCGCCGTCGGGACGGATTTTCAGCCCGAGCGTGGCCATCAGGAAACCGAGGAGCATGGCGCCGCCGTCGCCCATGAAAATTTTCGCGGGATTGAAATTCCAGCGCAAAAAACCAAGCGCGGCGCCGAGCGTAGCAGCGGCGAGAGTGGAGACCATGGTCTGCCCGTTGGCGTACGCCGAAATGGTGAAGAAGCCCGCGGCAACGGCGGCGATGCCGGCGCACAGGCCGTCCATGTGATCGAGAATGCTGAACGCGGCGGTGATGCCGACGACCCACAAAACCGTGAGGCACCAATCGAGAAAGAGGCCGCCGGGGCCGGGAAAGAATTGCGAAAAAAGTTGCGCGCGAATGCCCGAAGCAATCAGAAAAACAGCGGCAAGCGGCATGCCGACGAAAAGTTTTACCTGGTGATGCAGCAGGCCGCCATCATCAAGAAAGCCAACGATGGCAAGCAGCGTAGCGCCGGCGAGGATGCCGATGATTTGCTGCTGCGGCGCGTCGTGCCGCGTGAGCAGCACGGCGAGCACGAAACCCAGGTAAATGGCGATGCCGCCGAGCAGCGGAATGGGATTCAGATGAACTTTGCGCGGCCCGGGCTTGTCCACCATCCCGTAGCGCAGCGCGAGATGCCGGATGGGCACGGTGAGGCCGAGCGACGCAAGCAGCGCGATGGCGAAGGCGATCAGTTCAGCGTGATTGAGCATTGGCCTGTGTTACGCGCGGCTGGCACGCGCGGCGTCTTCGACGATTGCGACGAAGCGATTAAGCTGATCAACTCTAGCATATTTGGCCGCCGTTTCCCGCGCGCGCCGGCCCATCTCCGCGAGCCGCGCCGGCTGCTCACGCAGTTCGCGGATCGCCGCGGTGACGGCGGCCGGATCGTCGGGATCCGCAGCGACGCCGCAGCCGGATCCGACGACGATGCGCGCAGCGTCGGATTCTGGCGGCGCGACGACAAGTATTGGACGCCCGGCCGCGAGAGTTGAGTACAGCTTGCTGGGCACCACGACGCCCTCCAGGCCGCGTTTCACTGTGATGATGTGCAAGTCGCCGGCCATCATCACGTGCGCGACTTGTTCGACCGGTCGAAACGGCGCAAATTCTACATTCGGCAAATTGCGCGCTGAGGATTCCAGCGCCGCGCGGTTCGCGCCGTCCCCTATGAACACGAACCCGGTGTTTTCGTTGCTCAGAATTTTCGCAGCTGCGAGCAAAGTATCCCAAGCGCCGTAGAAGCCAAGATTGCCCGCGTGCAGCACCACGAACGGAAAACCGCGCCGGATTTCCTGCACGATCGGATCGCTGCGTTCGGGCATTTGCGCGGGCGGCGTCGCGGTCCCGTCGCGAACGACGACGACGCGTTCGGCCGCGACGCCCTTGGCCAGGATGCGATCGCGCATGTCGTCACCCAGAACGATCACGCGCGCAGCCTGCTTCAGCGCACGGCGATGCAGGTTTTCCCACCGCGCCACCCATTTGCTCGCGCGCACGATGTCGCCGCCCACGGCCATGTCCGGGTACAGGTCGCGGATGTTGTAAACGAACGGCCGGCCGGCGAGCCGCGCGATGAGCGCGCCGGCGATGCCCGCGACAGGAGGGTCGGTCATCGCGAGAATAATATCCGGACGAAGCGCAAGCGCGCGTGGGACAGCCAGCGCGAGGTAAGAAAGGTAATTCGAAACGCGACGGGTCATTTGGTGGCGGGGGAACGCGGTGGAACCGACGCATTCGACTGTGACTTTGTTGCGCGTGTCGCGGCGGAGCAGGGCGTAGGGGTAGCGCGCGTCGGGATCGTAGGAGGGGCGCCCCGCGACGACGGTGACGTGATGGCGCTGCGCCAACGCTTCGGCGACTTGCGCGGCCATTTTCGCCGTGGCCGAAGTGTCGGGCGGATAGTATTCGTTCAGGAGCAGGATGTGCATGCGGGCGATTTATTTTGCGCGCGCGGCGCCACGCGCAGCGGATTCTCCATTGCCTGCAGCCACCGATTTTTTCTCCAGAACGAAATTCCCCATCACCAGCACGTCCATCTGCGTACGCTGAAAACAATCGAGAGCTTCTTCGGGGCGGCATACGATGGGCTCGTTGTCGTTGAACGAAGTGTTTAGCACGACCGGCACGCCGGTGAGATCTCCGAACGCGCGAATCAATTTCCAGTAAAGCGGGTTCGCGGTGCGGCTGACGGTTTGCAGGCGCGCGGTGCCGTCCACGTGCGTGGGAGCAGGAATCACAGCGCGTTTTTCGGGGCGCACGGTGTAGGCGAAAGTCATGAACGGCGAGGGATGAGTCTTTTCGAAATATTCGCCGGTGGCTTCCTCGAGAATCGATGGTGCGAAAGGACGAAAAGCTTCGCGGTGCTTGATGCGGCGGTTCAGAACGTCCTTCATTTCGGGGCGGCGCGGATCGGCGAGGATGCTGCGTTGCCCAAGCGCGCGCGGGCCCCATTCGACGCGGCCTTGAAACCAGCCGAGCACTTTGCCGTCGGCGATACGGCGCGCGGTGGTGCGAAGCAACATGGATTCGTCGAGATGCTCGGCGATTTGCACCTCGTCACCGCTCGCCGCGAATGTGTCCACGGCCTCGCGGATTTGCTGCGGTGAAAATTGTGGGCCCCAACCGGCATGATCCATCACGAATTCGCGCGGGCGGCCGAGCACTTGGTGGTTCACCGCGAAGGCCGCGCCGACGGAAAGGCCGGCATCGCCCGCAGCCGGTTGCACATAAACGCGCTCGAACGGTGAGTGATCGAATATTTTCCCATTCGCGACGCAATTAAACGCCACGCCGCCCGCGAGGCACAGTGCTTTCTCTCCGGTTTTTTCGGCGAGGGCGCTCCAGTGCGCAGCGAGGACTTCTTCGAGCGCCCCTTGCATGCTCGCCGCGAGATTGTGGTGCCGCTGCTCGAGCGGCTGGTCGGGCTGACGCGCGGGACCCAGGCGTTTTTCCAGATACGTGGAAAAAAGGCGGCCGAGGACGGGAGTGCTGTCGGAATCGCGCCAGGTCATATCCGCGCCCTGGGATTGGTGCGTGAAATACTCCAGGCCCAGGCGGAAGGAAAGCGGCGCGTCCACGTAAACGATGCGGCGAAATTCGTCGAGAAATTCCGGCTGGCCGTAGGCGGCGAGGCCCATCACTTTATATTCGTCGCCGAATTTCCAGAAGCCGATGTATTGGGTGAGCGCGGTGTAATACATGCCGAGCGAATGCGGAAAAGTGATTTCGCCGAGCTGTTTCATGCGCGGACCTTCGCCCAGCGCCCACATGGAACTGGCGAAATCGCCGAGACCGTCGGCGGAAAGGACGGCGGAGCGTTCGAAGGGCGAGACGAAATAGGCGCTGGCGAGATGTGCGGTGTGATGTTCGATGCGATGAAACTGCGCGCGGATTTTTTCCGCGGGAGTTTCGAAGGCTGTCGCGAGATCCTCGTGAATTCCGGCGAAGCGTTTCATCACGCGCGCGCGATCGAGAGCGAATTTCGGCATGCGCATCGCGAAACGCAGTTTGGTGCCCAGGCGCGCCCAGGGATTGCGCGGGATGGCGATGTGGTCCACTTCGGAAAGTTTTACGCCGGCCTGGTCCAAGCAATATTGAATCGCGCGCACGGGCAGGCCGGCCGCATATTTCACGCGGTTTAGGCGCTCTTCTTCGACGGCGGCGAGCAGGCGCCCGTCCGCGATAATCGCGGCGGAGGCATTGGCGTGATATGCGTTGATGCCCAGAACAACCATCATGAATATTGTGGCGGAAATTTGCCGTGCTGTCTCAGGAATAAATGGAAAATTATGCAGAGGCTTGGCGGCCGGCGTAGTGGCTATCTCGCGGCGCTCGCGCTGCGATGCTGGCTTGGTAGCATCGCGGAGCGATCAACACGAAAACACGCGGTAAATGCACCGCGAGGGGCTCGTTGGAGCGCCCTCCGCGGCTTCGCGGTTATCCTCGGCCAGGTTTTCCGCCGATAGCGTTGAGAGCAGCGAGCACGCCAGGAGGAAGTTGCAGCGCTGCGGCGCTTAGATTTTCGCGAAGATGGACGCGCGACGAGGTGCCGGGGATCAGCAGGATGTTGGGCGAGCGCTGCAGGAGCCACGCTAGCGCGACCTGCATTGGCGTGGCGTTTAGCGATGCTGCTGCGGAGTCGAGCTCAGACGACTGCAGAGGCGTGAAGCCTCCCAACGGGAAAAATGGCACGTAGGCTATGCCTTGCTTTGCGAGGTCAGCGATGAAGCCGTCGTCTTTGCGGTGCGCCACGTTGTAAAAGTTCTGCACGCAGACGATTTCCGTAATTCTCTCGGCCTCGGCGAACTGCTTGGGGCTGACGTTGCTCACGCCGATGTGACGAACCAGCCCCTGACGCTTGAGCTCGGCCAGCGCGGTCAGCGGCTCTTCGATGGATTCCTCCGATGGCTCCATGATTCCTCCGACGCGTAAGTTGACGACGTCCAGCGTTTCCAAGCCGAGATTGCGCAGGTTGTCATGAACAGCGGCGATCAGTTCCTCACGCGAAAGAGCTTGATTCCAAGACTTATCTGCGCCGCGTTTCGCGCCCACCTTGGTGACGATCACCAACCCGTCCGCATACGGATGCAGCGCCTGCTTGATGATCTGATTGGTTATATGCGGTCCGTAATAGTCGCTGGTATCAATGTGGTTCACACCGGAAGGAACCGCCTCGCGCAGCACAGCAATTGCCTCGTGCAAATCGCGCGGCGGTCCCCACACCTGCGGTCCGGCCAATTGCATCGCGCCGTAGCCCATGCGCTTCAAGTTCATCGAGGTGCCCGGGAGCGTGAAGCTGCCGCTCAGGTCTGTCTTTGTCGTCATGCTGTTCTCCTTGTATCGTTCGTCGCTTGTAGTAGTGCGCTTACATATGATTAGATGAAGAAAGCTTCAGGTTAGGAGTTCGCATTTGGCCCAGCGTCCACCAGCGCTCTTAGAGCCCCGTAAAACGCCCGTACAAGCCCGTTCGGCGGCGAGCGTGGAGGCAATTCTCGAGGCTACTATTCAGGTTTTACTAAGCGTGGGAAAGGAGCGGCTCACCACCACCAGGGTGGCGTTGCGCGCGGGCGTTTCCGTCGGAACCTTGTATCAATACTTTCCAAACAAGAGCGCGCTTCTGAAAGCTGCGTTGAAACGCCACCTCGACGAAGTCACGGAAGAAATCGAGCGCGTCTGCCGCGAGCAAAAGGGCGCTACTCTCAGGCAGATGGCGACGGCGCTGATCACCGCGTTCCTTGCGGCCAAGATGCGGATGGTGAAGACGAGCGTGGCTCTCTATATTGTCAGCTCGGATGTGGACGGCGCGGCGGTCGTGAAGCAGATGGGAATACGATCCAATAAGGCGATTGTTGGAATGCTAGAGGCGTCCCGCAAGCCGCTAGTGCATGACCCGCAGCTGGTGGCTGAAATGCTGCAAGGCGCCATGGCGGGAATCAGTCGCAGATTGCTGGAATCGAGTGCCCCGGAAGAACTCGTGGACGGATATCGTCGCGAATTGATCGCTCTGGCGTGCGCATACTTGGACGTTTCTTCTGGGCGCGTTGCGGGTCACGGAGCAGGTGCGAGCGGCGAGAAGGAATTGCCTGCGGAAATAATCGCTGCGGCCGCAAAAGCCAAAAGCCGGAAATTTAGGGGCGCCGCTTACCAGTAGTCGAGAAGCTCTTTGACTCGGAGCTCGCGCGATTGCGGAGGCGGCGTCTGTAGGCGGCGACCTTCTGGCGGTTGCCACAAATTTCCATGCTGCACCAGCGGCGATGATGAGATTTGGTTTTGTCGGAGAACCAGAGCACGCAGGTGTCGTCTTCGCAGCGCTTCACCAGGTTGAAGTCTGCTGTCGCCAGTAGATCAGCGGCGGCTTCAGCTACGGGTGCAAGAATCGCTTTGGCCGTGTCTTTTCGCCTGACCTTTTCGAGCTGCGGCGCGCGGGGCTTGTTCCAAACGAGCCGCGCGTGACTTTGCGCGCCCGCCAGAAAACGGTTGAGGAGCGAAGGATCTCCGAGTCGGCCGGCCTTTCGTTTCTCCACGAGCGAGCGAATATTTTCGCGCAGCGTTCGTGCGGAACGCTGAAGAGATATCCGCGCCGCGTGCGGCCCAACTTTCGGGGCCGAAAGTCCCGCTTGTTTGAGCCAATGCAATACGTCCTGGTCTCGCTGCAGTAAGTCCACAACTTTCCCATCCACTCGCATGCGGGTATTCAGAAAATCCAGGCACAGATGTCCTGCAAGGAACAGCGGGCCAGGTTGCGGATTTCGCTTTTTTGGGGACTGGGTCAAATGGATACGTCTCGCGAACAGTGTAACCGGGAATCACACTATTGACAAGTTACAGACATAGTGGTGTAACCTGTCACGGTTACTTTACCTGGTGTTGGTAGTCCGATGCCAGCACTCTTAGGAGGAATTATCATGGCTCAGAATGTTTCAGCGGCTAGGCAAAAGGCCGGCATTGTCGTGCCTTTCACATCCATTCACAAGGTCGAAGCAGATGGCATTCCAGTTTTTTACCGGGAGGCCGGCGATCCGCAGGCGCCGGTGGTTCTGTTGCTGCACGGATTTCCGACGTCATCGTTTATGTTTCGCGAGTTGATTCCTCGGCTGGCGGATCGCTACAGGGTCATCGCGCCAGACTTGCCCGGTTTTGGATTTACGGAAGTGCCCGAGAAGCGAAAATATAAGTACACCTTCGACGCGTTGGCCGCGACGATCGCTGCTTTCACGGAAGCGATCAAAATCAATCGCTACGCAATTTATGTCTTCGATTATGGAGCGCCAACGGGTTTCCGCCTTGCCATGGCACATCCTGAAAGGATTTCGGCAATCGTTTCACAAAATGGAAATGCTTATGAAGAAGGACTCGGCGATGCATGGGGACCAATCCGGAAATATTGGTCTTTCCCTAACGCCGAAAACCGCGAAGTGATTGCGAAGAATGTGCTGACACTCGACGGTACGCGCTGGCAATACACGCACGGAGTGGCGAATCCAGATAGCGTTGCGCCGGAAACCTACACGCTGGATATGGCGCTGATGGAGCGGCAGGGAAATAAAGACATTCAGCTGGATTTGTTTTTGAACTACGCCACGAACGTAGCGCTCTATCCTGCGTTTCAAGAATATTTCCGTAAATCGAAGCCTCCCTTGCTCGCAATTTGGGGCAAGAACGATCCCTTCTTCATTCCCGCAGGGGCGGAGGCATTCCGCAGGGACATTCCCAGCGCGGAGGTGAAGATGCTCGACACCGGGCATTTTGCTTTGGAGACGCATGTGGTGGAGATTGCCGCGGCGATGAGAGAGTTCCTTGACGCGAACGGAATTTAGCGCGATAGCGGACTGCGGGAGGGCGACATGAATGATCAGAAGGGAACGGTTGTGTTGCTGCATGGCGCGTGGGCTGATGGATCGTGCTGGCAGAACGTCATTCTGCCGCTCGAGCGCCTCGGCCTTAATGTGATCTGCGCGCCTCTTCCACTCACTTCGCTTACGGAAGACATTGCGGCTCTCTCCCGGACGTTGGAGAGAACCACCGGGCCCGTCGTGCTCGTGGGTCATGCGTACGCCGGCGCAGTTATCGCCGGGCCCACCGATGATCGCATCAAAGCTCTGGTGTACGTCTCGGCTTTGGCGCCGGGCGAAGGTGAAACGGTGGCGACGGTCTTCTACCGCGAGCCGCCGCATTCGGAAGCTCCTCATTTGGCGCCGGACTCGCACGGTTTCATTTGGATGCCGGCAGACGGGTTTCAGAGGGCAGTCGCCCACAAAGCGTCGGCCGAGCAGACGGCAATCATGGCCGCGGTGCAACGGCCGATTGCTGTGAAATGCATTCAAGAAGTGACTCCGCCACCAACATGGAAGACGAAGCCAACGTGGTACTTGCTGGCGGAAGAAGATCGCATGATCAAATCGACGACGCAGCGCTTCATGGCTGAACGGATGGGCGCGAAAATCCGCTCCCATCCGGCGGATCACACGGCGATGTACACCGAGCCGACGATTGTGGTGGACGTGATCTGGGAGGCGGTACGCGAGACGCTTTCGCTTGAGGCTGCGGCGCGAAGAATTGCGACTTCGAATTAGCGACGCTAGCCGTAACAGGGACAAAGTGCGCGGAATCGTATCGCGCTGTGAAAATCATTAAGGAGAAGCAACGATGCCGAATTCTGTGGCCATCGTTACTGGGGCTAGCCAAGGAATCGGAAAGTGCACCGCACTGCGGCTGGCGCGGGATTTTTCATCGCTGGCATTGGTCGCGCGGAACGAGGAGCATCTGCACGAAACAGCCCTGCAGGCGAAGTCCTCCGGCGCTGAAAGTCTCGTGCTTCCGCTCGACCTTAGCGAACCAGCAGCCGCTGAAAAGGTCGTGAACGACACACTCCAGCGCTTCGGCCGTATCGACGCGCTCGTGAATATCGCGGGGGCCGTGCCGCAAATCGATCTGTTTGACATGACCGACGCACAGTGGGACGACGGCATGGCGCTGAAGTTTCACGACGCTCGTCGTCTGACGATAAAAGCCTGGGATGCGTTGAAGGCTTCCAAAGGTTCTGTTGTGCTGCTCTCGGGCCTTGCCGCCTGGGACCCCAAGCCGGGATTTGCCGCGGTCGCCGCAACGAACGCAGCGATTATCGCTCTCGCGAAAGCCTTCGCAGAGCAGGGAATCAAGGATGGCGTGCAAGTCAACAGCGTTTCGCCCGGAGCCGTGATGACGGGCCGGCGGCAATCATTTTTTGAAAAGTGGGCGCCAGCGCACAACCTCACGGTGGAAGAAGCAATCAAGAAGTATCCGGAGGAATCCGGCATCTCTCGTTTCGGCGCCCCGGAAGAGATCGCGGATCTTCTCGCTTTCTTGGTGTCACCCCAAGCGAAATGGTTGACCGGGGCTTCGGTTCGAATGGACGGCGGCGAATTCAGAGGCATCTAACGGCGGAGACGCACTTTCATTCCGGCCCGTCTGCATTCGGGTCTGGAAGGTCGGACGCTCTAAGAAACTGCTGTCAGGGCGGGTTGGGAACCCGCCCCAACAAGTTCACGACCGGAGAGCTTGCGCGGCGAGCTATTGCTTGCCGCGGATTTCTTCGATCGCGCGCCGAAGAACTGCGATGATGCGCTGGCGCTCTTCGGTTGAGGCATCGAGCTTCTCGTAAAGCGCGGCCTTGAGGTCTTCGCGGACCTTGCGGAATTCGACGCGCGCCTGCCGCCATTCATCCTTGATGTGACGCCGCGGATCGGCCCCTGCGTCGTCTTCTTCCTCTTCGTGTTCGCGGGTGAAGCGCTTCTGAAAGTCGGCGATCTTGCGGCCGAAGCGTGCAAGGTGATCGAGAGTTTCATCAACGCTTGCCCGGTTCGCCTTCAAGTGCTCGGCGCCTGCCTCGGTGATGCGGTAAAGCTTCTTCGTGCCTTCCGCTTCTGAAGCCGCAAAGCCCATCTCTTCGAGATAGGTGAGCGCGGGGTAAACCATGCCGGGGCTGGGCGTATAGATCCCGCTCGAGTGCTCCTCAACCGCCTTGATGATCTCGTAGCCGTGGCGCGGCTTTTCGCTCAGCAGCGCCAGAATGACGAGCTGAAGATCGCCCGAGGCGAGCATCTTGGCTGCGCGCATCGCCGGTCCGCCCATAAAGCCACCGCGAAAGCCCCCGAAGAAGCGGTGCCTGCCAGCAAAGTGCCTGCGGTGGGGGCGATCGCCGCAAGTCCATTCTTTGTAACGTTCTTGGAACATGTGTGTCTCCTGTGTTAAGTGATCCAATACATCGAAAACTATATCGTAAGATATAGCTGGTGTCAATAGTATGGGCCGGAGGGCTTGCTGTGACGTTGCTTTTCACTACCTGGTTATTGCCCTGTGGCGGGCCGCGCTGCGCTGATGAATCGTTTTCGGTGGGAACCTCTAGAGCGAAGTGTGGCCCTGCTTCAGGTTCCAAATCGCGGCTACTAGGGCGTCTATTTCCTCGCAGGTGTTGTACAGAGCGAGCGAAGGGCGCACCGTGCTCTCGACGCCGAAACGGCGAAGAATTGGTTGGGCGCAGTGATGTCCGGCGCGCACGGCGATTCCCTGACGGTTCAGCGCTGCGCCAACGTCTTCCGTGCGGAGACCATCCAGCACAAACGACAACACGCCGGCTTTCTCGCGCGCGGTGCCGATCAAGCGAAGCCCCGGAATACGCTGCAGCTTTTCCGTGGCGTAGAACAACAAATCGTGTTCGTAGCCCGAAATATTCACCATGCCCACACGCTCGAGATAATCGATAGCGGCGCCGAGTCCGACCGCGTCGGCGATATTGCCGGTGCCCGCTTCGAAACGGCCCGGCGCGGGCTGATAAGTGGTCTTCTCAAACGTAACGTCCTGAATCATGTTGCCGCCGCCGTGCCACGGCTGCGTGTTCTCCAGAATGTCCAGCTTGCCGAAGACGACGCCGATGCCCGTGGGTGCAAACATTTTGTGCCCGGAAAAAACATAGAAGTCGCAATCGAAGCTCTGCACGTCGGTTTGCATGTGCGATACGGCTTGCGCGCCGTCGAGCAGCACTTTGGCGCCGTAGCGATGCGCCATCTCGATCATTCCCTGGGCGGGCGTCACCGTGCCGAGCGCGTTGGAAACCTGCGCGAACGCGACGAGCCGTGTTCGTTGCCCCAAGAGTTTCTGGTATTCATCCAGAAGCACCTGGCCCGAATCATCCACTGGGGCAACGCGCAACCGCGCGCTCTTCTCGGCGCAAAGCATTTGCCAGGGAACGATGTTGGCGTGGTGCTCCAGCCAGGTGATGATGATCTCATCGTCTTTTTGAATATTCTGGCGGCCCCAGCTCTGCGCCACCAGATTGATTCCTTCCGTGGCGCCGCGAACGAAAATGATTTCGCGCACCGAAGACGCATTCAGGAAGCGGCGCACTTTCTCACGCGCTGCTTCGTAAGCGTCGGTGGCTCGCGCGGCCAGCTCGTGCGCGGCGCGGTGGATGTTCGAATTTTCGTGAGAATAGAAATGGCTCAGCCGGTCGATAACGCTTTGCGGCTTTTGCGTCGTCGCCGCGTTGTCGAGCCAAATCAGCGGCTTTCCGTGGACGCGCTCCTGAAGAATCGGAAAGTCGCGGCGGATCGCCTGCACGTCGAACGGCTGCGAAGACAATGAAAGAGCGGGAAGGCCATCCGAAGCGATTGGCGCTGAAGCCGGTCCCGAAGGAACAAGTTGGCGAATTTCGTTGAGGAATGAATAGCCAACGGAAAGCTCCGCACTGGAAGGTTGCGCAGCCGCACCCGAAACTTGCGGCGCAGCAAGGTCAATCGTAGGCTCCGGAAGTTCTGGCACTGCCGTGGAGGAAAAGCTGTTCGCGAGAGCCTGAAGCTCGGTCTCAGTCGGAATTTTGATCGTGGTCGCGTAGTCCGCGATCGGCAATGGCGCAGGCGAATAGGAAAACAGCGGACGGATATCTTCAAGAAAGGAGAGAGGCGCAGGCCCCGTAAAATAAGTGGCATCCACACCGCCAGGTAGTCCCAGCGGTATCGTGTTTGCGCCAGCCGGAATTTGCAAATAAACGTCGGCAGCGGAAAGCGTCGACGGCAGAGCACGAAGCTGCGCTTCGGTTGGAAGCAAAATCGTTGGACCAGCGGACGATTCCGCAAGCTTCACTCCCGCGCTCGATGCTTGCGATTCGCGCGCCGCGTCTGCGGCGTAAGGCGCGCCCGGGATTACGGTGTGTGCGATCGGAAGCGCGGTAAAAAACTCGTTCGCCATGCGCGCGAGCACCTCTGGATCCGGCAGGCCGGCAGGAACGGGCTGCAGATTGCCCGGCAAGGCAGGCCCAATTCCGTCACTCACAAAGCGCCGCGCGCTTTTCTCGTTTTCACTTGTACTCATGGTAGTGTCCGACTTCGACATCTTCCAGCGCGGCGATAGCGTCGTCGACGAGCACGGCCGCTGAGCAGTAGAGCGAAATCAGGTACGAAGCGAGAGCCTTGCTGCTGATTCCCATGAAGCGAACGGACAGGCCGGGGGTTTGTTCGCCGGGCAATCCGGGCTGGAACAAACCAATCACGCCCTGTTTCTTTTCTCCCACGCGCAGCAGAAGAATATTCGTCTTGCCGGCTGTTTCTTTGGATTTGGCGCCACCGTCAATTTGCAATTTGTCCGTTGGGATCAAAGGCACTCCGCGCCACGTAACAAATGGCGTCCCAAAGAGTGTGACGGTCGGCGGTGGGACGCCGCGGCGCGTGCATTCGCGGCCAAACGCGGCGATCGCGCGCGGATGCGCGAGAAAGAACGAGGGCTCTTTCCAAACTTTCGTTAGCAGCTCGTCGAGATCGTCCGGCGTCGGGGCGCCTTTGCGCGCCTGGATTCGCTGATTCGCCGGAACATTTTTCAGAAGGCCATAATCGGAGTTGTTAATCAGTTCGCTTTCCTGGCGTTCCTTGACGTTCTCAATCATCAGGCGAAGCTGTTCGCGAACCTGGTCGTACGGATTACTGTAAAGATCGGAGACGCGCGTCTGAACATCGAGCACGGCGGAAATAGCGCTCAACGTGTATTCGCGCGGTTTTTCTTCATATTCCACATACGTCTCCGGCATAGCTTTTTCGTCCTTCTGCCCGCAGACGACGTCTATCGCCTTGTCATCCACCACGCGATTGACGCGCAAGGTTCCGGCCTCGAGAGGCTTCCAGTCCAGCAAACGCACGAGCCATCGCGGGGTGATCGCTCCGTATTGCGGCGGAGTCTTGGTGACATTGGCAAGCTGAAATGCTGCGCGATCGCCCAACGCGTGATGGGATACATTTTCGGCCACGAAAGTTTCTCCTTTGCGGAATCAAACCTGACGACGATGCTAGAACGACTGCAAGACTGCGGCGCCAAATGCATGGCGAGAAATTGCGAATATGAAAGCAGCATTCCCTGAACGCGCCGCCGTCGTCGCAGAGATTTTACTGCCTTCGTCCCGAAACGCATACCGGAAAACCTCGCGCGCGGGATGCCCGCCCGAACGCAAGCAGCGAATCGAGCTAGGTTTCTATTTCTTGCCGAGCGGGATCTCCTCGGTGGAGGCGCTGATGTTCGCCGGTTTCAGATCACGGTGAACGATTCCCGCGCGGTGCGCCACGTCCAGCGGCGCCACAATTTCGTGCGACCCTAATCTTCTTCCTGCAGTCAGAGTCTTCGGACGCGATGATACCGAAGCGTCATCGCTCGGCTCCTTTCTTCCGAGCTTTGGTCGCATTTCCCACGGTTAGATCGACGAGCTGCTGGCGGACCTGGTCGAGAATTTCGCGCGATAGACTCGGGTCCGAGACGGCGCGAGAGAGATTGAGCGCCCCCAGCAGGCTGGTGAGAATGAGCACTGCGCGGCCGCGTTTGTCGGCATTGTCTTCGGATGGCAACAGGCTGGCGGTAACCGCCAGGCTGTGCTTGACGCGGGCGGTGTAAACCGTCTTTGCCGATTTGCTTGCGCGGCTCATATTTCCGAGCAATGCTCCCATGGCACATCCTGCTCCAGGATTATCACGGTGATATTCGGTGAGATAGTTCTCGAGCAGCTGAGCCAGCGTTTCGGCGTGCTCCTCCCAAGCGTCGATGTCCTTGAATGCCGCGCCCAGCGCCTCCACCACCAGCTCGTCACGCGATTTGAAGTGCTTGTAAAAAGCTCCAACGGTCACGCCAGCCTGTTTCATCACATCGGCCACACCAATACCGTCGAGGCCTAGTTCGCGGAACCTCTTTGCCGCAACTTTCAGAATCTTGGCGTGGGTGTGAGCTTTTGTCTTCTTTGGCATATCACTCAGTGTACGACGCAAAAGACTACGCGGGTATCTCGCGGTCCGCAGCTCTTCTTCCGTGCCTTGCATATGGAGGGAGTATGAGCATACTCCGTGACATTAGATGCTGGGCGACAATATCGTAGGCACGTTCATTTTTCAAAGGTAAAGCGTCACATCAAAAAACTCCAAAATCATTGCGACTATAGGAGTATGACCGTAATCTAACCCTGATAGACGTGGACTGTCGCTTCACAAATAAGGGAGAAGCGATGAGCAATACAACGTCAGAACGGAATAAAGCAATCGTGCTTGAGGCCTTTCAGACTCTATTCAACAAGCGCGATTACCAGGCTGCGGAGCGCTTTTGGTCACCAAACTACATTCAGCACAGTGCCCACATCCCCGCCGGCCGGGATGGGCTGCTCGGGATGATCCGGAGCCTGCCGCCAACAATTAAGTACGAGCTGGGAGTCGTCGTTGCCGACGGAGATTATGTAATTCTCCATGGGCGATTCTCGGGCATTGCTCTTCCCACAAACTGGATCGTCGCGGACGTGGTCCGGTTGAAAGACGGAATCCTCGTCGAACACTGGGACGTGATTCAAGACGAAGCAACGAAAGAGCAGTCCAAGAGCGGGAACCCGATGTTCGGGGACGCGTTCCCGAAGTAAAGGGACAGGCTCCCCGGGAGAATGAAAATGGGAAGCACGTATACGGCAGTAGAAGTGTCAGCGCCGAACGTTTTCCGTGTAGTCGAGCGGGCGATACCGGAGCCCGCCGCTGGTCAGGTGCGCATTCGGGTGGAGGCCTGCGGAGTCTGCCATTCCGATTCCGGCACGGTGGAAGGATTGTTCCCCATCAAATGGCCGCGCGTACCCGGTCACGAAGCAGTCGGACGCATCGATGCCCTTGGTCCCGGTGTTCAAGGCTGGGCGGTTGGTCAGCGCGTCGGAGTGGGTTTTCTCGGCGGCCCTTGCGGATATTGCGAGTTTTGTCGAAATGGCGATCTCGTGAACTGCCGCAATCAGGAATTTACCGGCATTCATCATGACGGCGGATACGCCGAAGTGATGCTCGCCAAAGCGAGCGGACTCATCTCGATTCCTGACGGCATGTCTTCCGTCGATGCCGCGCCGCTGCTCTGCGCCGGACTCACCACCTTTAACGCCCTTCGCAATTCACCAGCAAAGGCCGGTGATCTGGTTGCCATACTGGGCATCGGCGGCCTCGGTCATCTGGGTGTGCAATACGCAAGGCGCATGGGCTTCGAAGTCGCGGCGATTGGTCGCGGTAGCGAATCGGCGGAGTTGGCGAAGAAGCTCGGTGCTCACCACTACATTGACAGTGCCGCAAACGATCCCGCTGCGGCTCTCCAGGCGCTCGGCGGCGCCAAGGTAATTCTGATAACCGCTTCGGGCGGCAACACGGTCGCCACGACCTTCAAGGGCTTGCGTCCGGGCGGCGTCTCCATTGACGTCGGCGTCGGGCCCGAGCCGATCCAGGTCACCAACATGGATCTCATATTCGGAGAGCGCAAGCTGGCTGGCTCGCTGACTGGAAACCCGGCAACGGGCGACGCAACGCTTCGTTTCAGCGCGCTGAGCGGCGTAGCGGCGATGATCGAGACCGTGCCACTCGATCAGGCAGCCGCAGCCTACGCCAAGATGATGGCCGGGCAAGCGCGCTTTCGAATGGTGCTGGTTATGAAAAACGGCAAAAGCTAGTCTGCGCAGCCCACGCGAAGCATTCCGTTTGCGCAGAAAATTGCTCGTAAAGTGACGAAACTCGCAAAAGTAAGCAAAGCAGGGCGAAAAACGCGAAGGAGATGACCATGCCGGAACCAAAGACAGCGAAATTTCAAGCAGCCTCCGCCCAATTCAAGAACGAGGAGGCCCGGGCCGAAGATTTGTTCAACAAACAGAAGGCGTACTTTGCGTCCGATGCGACGAAAACCTACGAGTGGAGAATCGACCAACTCGATCGGCTTATCCGCATGCTCAAGGACAACGAACAACGTTTTCGCGATGCATCGTGCAATGACTTCAAAACTGCGATCCAAGAGAACGTCTTCGAGGTATCGGCGACCATCGCAACCACCGAATTCGTGAAGTCACAGCTCAAGGAGTGGATGAGGCCAGTCGAAGCTCCGCTCCCAAAGTTCCTCGCTGCATCAGGACACAAGGGAGTTGTGTACCGCGAGCCCTACGGCGTCACGTTGATCATTTGCCCATTCAACGGGCCACTCCTGCTCTCCTTGCGTCCCGCAGTGGCCGCGCTTTCGGCTGGCAACCCTTGCATCTTGAAGCTCTCCGAACTGCTGCCAGCGACGGACGAGTTGCTCTTGGAATTGATCCCAAAGTATTTCGAGCCGGAAGCTCTGAGCGCTGTGGTCGGTGCCCGGGAAATTGTCACGAAGCTGTTGGAACTTCCCTTTGATTTTATGTTCCTCACCGGGAGCGTGAGTGTGGGGAAAGTAGTCATGCGAGCGGCCGCCGAACATCTCACTCCGGTGCTGCTTGAGTTAGGTGGACAGAACCCCGCGATTGTCGATGAGACAGCGAACATTCCGGACGCTGCCAAGAAAATTGTTTGGGGCGCCATGGCCTGGGGAGGACAGTGGTGCACTTCACCAGGCTATGCGGTCGTGCATGAGTCCATCGCGGATCAATTCGTAGCCGAATGTAAGAAGGCTCTCGTTGAACTCTACGGCCCGGACCCCAAGAGCAACCCCGACTATTCCCGCGTCATCAGCCCCGCCGCAGTCGAAAGACTCGCGTCGCTGATCGATCCCCCAAAGATCGTTTACGGCGGGAAGTCCGACGCTCCGGCCCGTTATCTCGACCCGACCATCCTCTACCCGATTTCCTGGTCCGACAAAATCATGCAAGACGAAATCTTCGGACCGCTTTTGCCTATCCTCACCTACTCCGATCTTGGAAAGCTGCTCGCAAAGATCAAGTCGCTCCCCAAACCGCTTGCCGGCTACGTCTTCAGCCGGAATCAGCAAGCAATCGATCGGATCATGCAATCTCTCTCTTTCGGCGGGGGCGCCGTGAATCAGACCAACGTCTTCTTGTTCATCGAATCCATGCCTTACGGAGGGGTTGGAAGCGCGGGTATCGGGAACTACTACGGAAAATATGGCTACGATTCTCTCACCCACGCCAAATCCGTCCTGATATCTCCGCCCGACGTGGCCATCGATCACCTGTTTCCGCCGTACACCAAAGAAAAAGTGCAAGCACTCAGCCGATGGGGTGACTACTAGAAGTCGTTCTTGTGCAGCAACCGCTAAGCACCGCGATGCAGCGGAGTTTTTCAGTCAGCAGGGACGGCGCGGTCTTTCGCCCAGGCTCTTATGGCTTGGATGTCTTCGGCGCGGGTCACGCTTAGGGGTTGCGTGTTGCGGACTTCGGCCAGGAGGATGTCGGTCGAAAGCTGTTGTTTTTGGTTGAACGCGGTGTAGAGGCCGGCGGCAATGGCTTGCTCGATTTCTGCGCCGGAGAAGCCGTCGGTGGCGGCGGCGAGTTTCTGCAGATCGAATATGGCGGCATCGCGGCTGCGTTTTTTGATGTGAATGGCGAAGAGAGCGGCGCGCACGTCTGCGTCCGGCAGGTCCACGAAGAAAATTTCATCGAAGCGGCCTTTGCGGAGCATCTCGGGCGGAAGACTGGAAATATTGTTGGAGGTTGCCGCGAGGAAGACGTTGCTCTGATGGTCTTGCATCCAGGTGAGAAGCGTGGCCAGCAGACGCTGCGATAAACCGGCGTCGGCGTCGCCGCTGGAACCCGCAGAGGCGAAGGCTTTCTCGATTTCGTCAATCCACATCACAACCGGAGCGAGTTTCTGCGCGAGTGCGAGCGCTTTATGCAGGCGCTTTTCGCTTTCGCCGACGTACTTGTCGTAAAGCGAGCCAGCGTCGAGGCGCACGAGTTCGATGCCCCACTCTCCGGCAATCGCGCGGGCGGCCATACTTTTGCCGCAACCCTGCACCCCGGTAATCA
Source organism: uncultured Acidobacteriota bacterium (assembly GCA_963786205.1). Classification (GTDB taxonomy): domain Bacteria; phylum Acidobacteriota; class Terriglobia; order Acidiferrales; family UBA7541; genus Palsa-295. The sequence continues at coordinate 631,611 of CAWAYG010000002.1, read as the reverse complement.
GAACGCCTTTGGGCGGCACCAGGCCGAAGCGTTGGCCTTCGGGAGTCAGCGCGCTGCGGCGTTTATCAACCCACTCGCGCAAATGCTTGAGTCCCGCTACATCGGTGAACGTAGTATCGCGGCGAACCGGCTCGAGCACACCGTCCGCCTGGAGCGCGGCGCGCTTGGCGTCGAGCACTGCATCAAGAAGCGCGGCATCGGCTACGCCGCGCGCGAGCAAGCATCGGCGCAGAGTCCGCGTGGCGTCGTCTTTCGTCAAGCCAACCAGATTTTGCGCGAGCTGCGCGATGGCGGGAGCGTCCAGAGTCATGAGGACGCGACGATCGCGGCTGGTTTCAGTCAAAACCTGATTCACACACTGGGTTAGTTCGGTTGCGTCGGGCAGGCCCAATTGAAAGGGGACTGAATCACCTTTCAGCTCCGGCGGCAACTCGATGGAGGCTGCCGAAATCACGATGGAGCGGCGCGCGGTGCGGAACTTGTCCGCGAGATCGCGAAGGCGGCGGCTGATGCGGTCGTTATCGCAATAGCGCGCGAAATCGCGGAGCAGAAAGATGGCATCGTCTTCGATGATTGCGATATTGGCGAGCGCTTGTTCGGGCTGGTCCGTGCCGTAGAGCGGCGCGCCAGTGGACTTGGCGAGGCCTGTGGTGACGCTCCAGCGGTAGAGGGGCACGACGAGTTGGACAGAGATAGAGCGCAGGAGGCCTTCTAGGCGCTCCTCTTCAGTGGTTTCGACGGTGATAATGGGATTCAGCGAATTGATCAGGAGAAGCAATTCGTCGCGCTTGGTGCTCTGCGCCGATTGCGCGGTGGCACTTTGGGTTTTGAGATTCTCGGGCAAGTGCGGCACCTCGATGGATTAACCGCTGTGCACGGTACGAGAAGATGAACGGTCGACGACCCATCGAAGAGTATCAAAGTTGCAAGCGGCGTGTTGTCGGATTTCCGAGCGCATCTCCAGTTTAACAACGGCAACTGCAGGAGCACAGGCAAGATTGCCCTCCTGCGGCGGGCGGGCTACGCTACCAAAGAGAGTTTCGGAGTTACGCGACGTGGGCTGCTGCGGTTTTTTTGGTGGGCTCGGCGGAAGCTTCGGGGACGCGGAGATTGCGTTTGGACCATTCGTTCAGGACGTAGAGGCTCCAGGGGCGGGACCAGGTGGTGCGGCCGCGGAGGAAATCTTTCCAGACGGCTTGCGCGAAGCGGCCATCGAGGCGGGATTCCAGAGCGGGCGACCAATCGCCTAGCTCGACTGCGACGCGTTCACCCAATTTTCCGCGCAGCCAGGTTTCCCAAGGAAATGTGAAGGTGCGTTTGGTTTGATTGACGATTTCATCGGGCAGCAAGTCCTTCAGCGCCTGGACGAGCAAGGCTTTCGGACGCGCGGGATTGCGTTTGATCGCTTCGGGCAGTTCCAGAACATACTCGACGAGCGGAGCGTCGAGGAAGGGCACGCGAACTTCGAGGGAGTGATGCATGCTCATGGCGTCGGTGTCGCGCAGCAGGGTATTGACGAGGTAGGAGCGCAGTTCGAGCCAGGAGATGCGCGTGAAACGATCCATGGGGCGCGATTGGCGCGTGGCCTCCGATAGCCAGCGGGACCAGAGCATGGCGTCCCACATTGCGGAGTCGTCGCCCAAACGCGAGACGACGGTCTGCGGCGTGAAAAGCGCGCGCGTGAAAAAATACGGGGACGGGAGCAGATCGGGATCGAGCCAGGCGGAAAAGGCTTTGCGAAAAGCGTCTGGGGAGCCGCGGTAGACTTTCGAGCGTTTGATGCCGGACGTGGCAAGCTCGCGGGCCAGCTTGGGGAAGAAGCGGGCCATGGTGGTGAGGCGCGTTACTTGCGCGGTGGCGCGAAAAGAAGTGTAGCCGCCGAAAAGTTCATCGCTTCCTAGACCGGAGAGCGCGACTTTTAGTCCGGCTTGGCGGGCTGCCCAGGAAACGAAATAAGTGTTAATGCCATCCATGCTGGGTTGATCGAACGATGCGACGGCCTCGCTGAGGCGCGACTCCATGTCGCCGCTGGAGAGGGTCATCTCACGATGTTCCGTGCCCAGGCGCTGCGCGGTATTGCGCGCGATTTCGGCTTCGCTGAATTCGGTGTCGGGAAATGCGACGGTAAAAGTGTGGATGCCTTTTTGAATGTGGCTGGCGAGCGCGGCGATGGCGGTAGAGTCGAGGCCGCTACTGAGAAATATGCCGACGGGGACATCCGCGACGAGATGGCTGCGAACGGCATCTTCCAGCAGCGAACGAACGGTCGTGGCGGCGGAGGAAAAATCCTCCTGGTAAGCGGTTCCGGTTTCGGCGTCCTCGTCCTGATAAAATTCCTTCGCATAATTCCAATAAAGTTTTGGCTCGGGCCGGCGGCGCGGATCGTTGGCGTGGATTTTTATGGAATGCCCTGGCGGTAGAGAAAGAACGCCATCGACCATGGTCATCGGTTCGCAGACCGAGCCGAAAAGCAGGTACGAGGGAACCGCCGCGTCAGAAAGTTGCGGAGAAATGCAGCCGCTGGCAAGGAGCGCGCGCACTTCGGATGCAAACAGCAGGCCGCCGCCCCCGATTGCGTAGTAGAGCGGCTTGATGCCGAGCGGATCGCGCGCGAGGAAAACCGCGGTTGCGGGGCCGCCGCGACCCTGGGGCATCTCGACGATGGCGAGCGCGAACATGCCGCGCAATCTGGCAACGGATTGTTCGCCCCATTGCTCGTAGGCGTGGACAATTACTTCAGTGTCGGAGCGGGTGAGGAACGTGTGGCCCTTGGCTTCGAGCTCCTTGCGCAGCTCGCGAAAGTTATAAATTTCTCCGTTGAAGATCACCGCGAGCGTGCCGGTTTCATTCCAGATGGGCTGAGAGCCGCCGGGAAGATCGATGATGCTGAGGCGTCGCGAGCCGCCGACGATTGGTGAGGCGGCGAGAAATCCTTCTTCGTCGGGGCCGCGATGAACGAGCGCAGAGAGCATACGGCGTACGACGGACTCACTGTTTACTTTCGGGTCCAAACCGATCGCGCCGCATATTCCGCACACGGAAGTGGTTCCCCTTTCGGTCCAGGCTTCAATGACTCAAGGTGCATCCGGTCGACGAAGACGCCGCGCAAACGAGGCGGAGAACTGAGAGTATATCCTGAAGTCACCAGGAATCTAACGACCGCGGTTCGTCACGCGTCGAACGATGCGCCGGTGAAACGACAAACTGCATATATCCGGGCGTCCGTTCGTAATGTCGAGTCCCGAAATCGGCCTGCGCGGGTCCGGATCTCCTCCGAGAAATTAGTGCTCACTCACGCACCTTCGGTGCGATCGGCATTCCTGCGTTATGTTTGGATTGGAAGCGAGCAATGTCCTCGAGTAACCAGCGGTAATCCGCGGCCTCTTTCTTGCGGCTCTCCGCCGAAGACTCGCGCGGGGCGACGTACTGGCGGCTTGGCGCGATGACATCGCGGCGAGACAGCAGCGGACCTCGCGTGCTTCTGGTCACCGCTTTGGCCTGAGCGGGTCGGCGATTCATCCGCGCTTGCAATGTCACCTCATGTTCGGCATCCCATTGGTCGAGCACGGTGAAATTGATCGGGATTTCGTCGTGATCTTTGTAGTGGTCCGGCGGACGCAATCCGACGGCCAACAATAGCCCCGCGCAAATATCTCCACGGGACAAGGTATTATTAATGATGCGGTGGTTCACGATCTCCTTACGAAAAAATCTCTCGGAGTCGCCGGGCAAATTGTAATACCTAGGGTGCTTTTCCTCGTATTCCGGATCCTCGCGTAACTCAATCGTAGTATCCGGCCACGACGTGCCAATCCAGGCGTCAAGGATGATCGTTTTCCCGGGAAGATTGCGACGGATGAAAATCGGAAGCACGCAGCCGAAGCGCCCGCCCTTCAGTTCCCGGATCTCGCTCCGCCAGCGTTGAGGTCCTGGTCGAAGGGTGAGCTCGCGTACTGAATTGGGCGCTCCAATACCGATCCGATTTTCGAGCGGTCGGAGTGGAATACCCGCTGCCTCGAGCTCATTCCATTGACTCGTAAGCTGCCGAATGTCCTGTTTTCCCACGATCGTCTCCCGTTTTCCTAGAAAACCTCCGCAACTTCCGCAACCTCCGCAACCGCTCAAGTCGTCGTCGGCACGAGCAGCTCGAGCTCGCGACAGTAGCGGCATTCGCCGCGAACCGCGCCCTCCATCGCGCGCACGCCGTATGACGCGGCGAGTTGATGAATCAGTCGGCTCGTCGACACGGTCAGATTGATGCCGTTTCCGGCCCGGTTGATCCGCCCGCTCGGGATCGCCAAACCCTTAAGTGCACGTCCCACGCTCTCGGCCGAGGGGCACTGATCGGAACCGCGGCCTTTGTTAATCGCGCAAATCTTCTCCGCGATGCTGTCTGTTCGGATCTTCGTCCAGCCATCTTGGTGTGTGAAACCGAGGCACGCTTCCACCACTACCACGTCATTCGCTCGCGCGCGATCTGCGCGAAATTCTTCGTCTTGGACGCTAAGAATCGGCAAGATCCGTTTTTGGATTTCACTGTCGCAAATCACAGCCGCGCTGAGTGTCCGGGCAAGGTCCCGGATGGGCAAGGTGAATTGGCTCGCGTCAATGCTCGCGTTGCGTGCGATGCTGCCATTCCGGAGCAGATAGCTGAGAAAGCGAGGCTGAAATTCCTCGGAAATTTCTTCTTCCGTTTCTCGGTCGACGGGCGATACCTGTCCATCGGTCGGGATCAAGGCCGCCCTTAGGCAGCCAGTTTCAAGCGCCGTGGCATGCGGAAGCCGCTGCGAAAAGGCCATTTTTGGTCCGAAGAATTCCAGAAGCCCGTGGCTGGTGACTATTCGCGCGCCCCGGTGGCTTGTTGACTGGAGGAGTGTTTGCATTTCGGGCCGAACATCGGGCTCGTCGAGCAAGAGCGTCGGTTGAAGTAACATTGGCAAACGCGCAATGTCACTGCGCCTGAGACCGACCAGCCGAAGGGGGCGACGAGAGAGAAGGTCGAGCAGCTGGAGGGCGAGATTTTTTTGGCTACCCGCTGGGGAAAAAATCCAGAGAATGGGTGCGATCGGTAGCGCGGGCGACATCCACGAAGCAAAAACCGCGCACACCATGGCCGTGATGCAGGTGTCGGGCTGACCGAGATGGCGCGCAAGGAGGTCATGCACGGCCATGAACAAGCTCTCGGTGGTTTCAGGCGGCGCCACGCGCGTCGGAAGACGCAGCACTGTCTGGAGGCTCGGATCGATCGCCGCCGGCGCATACTCTCTGCCAGCGTGCTCCACGTGCGCCACCACCCCCAACACCTTTCCGTGCCAGTGGAGCAGCTTCACTTCTTCCGGCTCGGTCTGTTCGCGAACCAGCTCCAATACTGACCCGTCAGCGAAAAACTCGCCGCCCGTTTTAATCACGCCGTCGCTTTTGAGGCCCGTTGCCCGCGCCACGATGAACTCGCTTCCTGTCCCTCCTCTCAAAAAAAAGAGGGCGCTACCCCCGCCCGGGGCGCGTCCCTCGTCCTCACAACCGCCAAATTAACTTTCGAAATTCCCGCCGCATCTCACGCGGCAAGCGAAAGTGGAGCACGATGAGTCCCGATTTTCCAGGCTCAAATTCGCCTGCGGGGGCGCTTCCCGACCTGGGACTTTTGCTCGCGCGTATAAAAAGGCCGTTCTGTCGGCGTTCGCGATTCCTCCCACGCCCGCTCGACGACTTGGCCCCGCCGAAAAAATTGGCCAACGGGTGGCCCGAACGCGACGCGATAGCCATGCCGGTTCGCACAAACACGCCGTGCGCAAGCGATGCGCGAGAGCCTCCACCAAGCAACGATCGGGACAGTTCCGAACTCGCAGCCGCGACCTTCATGACCGCACTGTGTTCTCAGCTTTGGTCCACGCGTTCATGCACGCGACAGAGCGGACCGAAGGAATCGACGGGAATGTCAACGCACCTGGACGAGTTCCAGACTAAACGCAAGGGAACGTGGGGAGCCGACGCGAAGCCAGTCTATAATGTACGCGGCTCACGTCGGATGCGAAGAGGGTCATGCCCACGTTGGATTCACCGCATGTAGTCAATATCGAGGATCTGAGGCGGCTGGCGCAGCGGCGGCTGCCTAGAGCGGTGTTCGACTACATGGACGGCGGCGCAGCGGACGAAGTGACACTGCGGGAGAATTGCCGCGCGTTTCAAGAAGTGGTGCTGCGTCCGCGGCAAGCGGTAGCTAACGAGAAGTGCGATTTGCGCACGCGCGTGGTGGGGCAGGAGATTTCGTTTCCGGCGATCCTTGCGCCGGTTGGGTACAGCCGGTTGATGCATCCGGGCGGAGAAGTGGCTGCGGCGCGCGCGGCTGGGGAGACGGGGACGGGATTCGTACTCTCGACCATTTCCGGCCACAGGATGGAGAAGGTGAAGGAGGCGTCCAGCGGGCCGGTATGGTATCAGCTGTATGTGGTGGGAGGGCGCGCGGCAGCGGAAGCTGCTATTGAGCGAGCGCGTATGGCGGGATTTTCCGCGCTGGTGGTGACGATTGACACGCCGGTAGCGGGGCTGCGCGAGCGCGACGTGCGGAATGGCGTGAAAGAGTTGATGGGCAGCTCGCTGCTGGCAAAGATTCCGTTCCTGCCAAATCTTCTGGCGCATCCTGGATGGCTGGCGGCATTTCTGGCGGATGGCGGCGTGCCGAAACTTGAGAATATTGTTACAGCCAACGGCGAAGCCATGCCGATGACCGACGTGGCCGCGGCGTTGTCGCGCGCGGTAGTGACTTGGGAGGATTTGCGCTGGCTGCGCAAGGCGTGGCAGGCGCCGATCATCGTGAAGGGCGTGCTCACGGGCGACGACGCGCGACGGGCGATTGATGAAGGAGCCGAAGGCGTGGTCGTATCCAATCACGGCGGTCGCCAACTGGATGGCGTGGCAGCGACGCTGCGAGCGTTGCCGGAAGTTGTCGCAGCTGTGAACGGGCAAGCGGAAGTATTAATGGATGGAGGCGTCCGCCGCGGCTCCGACATTGTGAAAGCGATTTGCATGGGAGCGCGAGCCGTGCTGGTGGGGCGCGCATACGCGTATGGTCTAGGCGCCGCTGGGCAAGCCGGAGTGAGGCGAGCGCTCGAGATATTGCGCACGGAAATGGAGCGAACGATGAGGTTGCTGGGTTGCGCGTCGGTGGTGGAACTGAATTCGTCGCTGGTAGAGGTGCTGGACGACCGGCTGGTAGGCGGGCCCGACTGAGCTGCAGGGCATACTGTGCCGCAAGCAATGCGGTTATCCGATGCACCCGTTCCGGAGCGCACAAGATAGTTTTCAAACAATGATTCAGAGCAATTCGATATTTCCACTTCTAACGATTGGGACCCAGCGCGTACAAACCTCCGTCAACAAGAATGGTTTGGCCGGTGACTGCGGTGGCGGCGGAAGCCAGGAAAAAGACGGCTTCCGCACATTCGGCAACGGTGGCTAGTCTCTTCAGCGGCGTCAAGCCTTCTTCGACTTGAAATACTGAATCGGAATCGGGACGTCCGGCAAATTGCGTGCGGATGAGTCCGGGCGAAATCGCGTTGACGCGAATTTCGGGGGCGAGAGCGCGCGCGAGCGATTTGGTCATGGTGAGGACGCCGGCTTTGGCGGATGCGTAGGCGATCGAACTTCCTACGCCAGTAGAACCCGCTACGGACGCAATGTTTACGATCGCGGCGCCGGGTTGCTTGCGCAAGAACGGAACGGCGGCGCGAATGCAGTAGAAAACACCGCGCAGATTGATGTCGAAGGTTTTGTCCCAGATGTCGTCTTTGAGTTCATCCAGGTTGCGGTGCGGGACGCGCGTGCTCCAGCCAGCGTTATTGATTAAGACGTCCAAGCGTTCGAATTCGCGGTCGACTTGCGCGAGCATGGCGCGGACTTCGGCATCGCTCGAGACGTCGGCCTGAATCGCAATGGCCTTTGCTCCAACCGAGCGGAGCTGCGAGACAAGTTCTTCGGCTGGCTCGCGCGACGCGCGGTAGTTCACGGCGACTTTAGCGCCAGCGCGCGCGAAGCGCTCCGCGATGGCGCGTCCAATGCCGGTGGCGGAGCCGGTTATGAGCGCCACTCGTCCTTCAAGCGTCGTTGTCATGAGGCTCCCGCCCACGACTGCGATCACTTCCTTTCGATTTGATCTGCAAATTGAGCTGCATCGCGGTACGTCACGGTCTGCAGATGCTCGCAGTATAAGACCAACTCGCCGGGCATCTTGAAAACTTCGTAGGAAACTTTGACCATCCCCATGGTTGGATACTTCGGGCGTTTTTCGAGATTCGTGCGGATCGTGTAAATGGTCTCGCCAATGAAAACTGGTTTGATGAAACGAAGCTTGTCGTAACCGTAGCTGAAGGTGTGGATGTTATTGTGCGCCATCAGACCGAGGCCCACGCTGAACACCATGGCACCGGCTACCAGGCGCTTGCCGAATATACCTACTTCTTTCGCGAAGATTTCGTCAGCGACGTAGGGGTGCATGTCCAACACGAGAGCATTGAAGGCCATGCTCTCGCCTTCCGAAATTGTGCGCCGGATGGAGCGGGCGCGCAGGCCGACTTCAAAATCCTCGTAGAGCCAGTCTTCCTGATTCCAGATGCGAATGGCTTCGTGTTTGACGGGATCGGGGTTAGGGTTCGTCACGTTCGTTCCTCTCTTGCTGGCTATTGAATTTATTCATGCGAATTTCTTCATGCCCGGGTGGCGGAAACTGCGAGACGTTCGGAAAACTTCTTGTTGAGCGAGTCGATCAGTTGCAGATCGGTGGTTTCGCCCTTCAGACAGCGATGGATCTCGATGCCGGCGGCCTCGAAAAAGCGCACGAATCCATTGAAACGCGGGCGCACGTAGGATTTCCGCAGAGTTTCGAGCGTGTCCGAAAAAAAACCGCACGCGGCGGCATTCACTTCCGGGTCGAGCCAAGCGGCGAGGCTGGCAGGTTGGCCGCCATCGTTCACATACGTTCCGCGCTGGTGCTGGGGACTGGCGAGCCATTTGGCGTAGGCCACGGCCTCTTCGCGATGAGGGCTCTGCTTGCTGACGGCGACTCCGGTGCCCCCTAGTTGCGTGCCGGCGCAGCCGATTGCGCCAGCCGCGGGAGCGTTGGTGAATTGCAAGCGCACGGAATTTTCGCGGCGAGAATAATTGGAATAGCCGTACGCCCAGGGGCAATACACGGCGTCGGATTCTGCGACCATGTGGTCGTACATCTGGATGGGGTTCCAGCCGGTGGATTGGGGATGCGCGATGGCGATGAGCGCGTGCAGGCGATCGAGAGCTTCGCGCGCGACGGCCTGCTCTACGAATGGATCGGCATTTTCGGCGATGGGATGGCCCAGATTGGCGGTCAGCGTGAAAAAAAGACTGATCGCATCTATGGGGCAGCCCGCGACAACAACGAATTTGCCGCTGGCGCGCGCCTTCTGCCCCAACTGAAGAACTTCGTCGAACGTTTTAGGCGGCTTCGAGGCGAGCTGTCGCAGAAGGTCGGGACGATACGACGCGACCTGCGTTGCGGCATCCACGGGCAAGGCCCAGAGGCCGTCCGCGTAACGGTAGGATTCCGCCGAGGGTCCGACGGAATCGCGCGCAAGACTGGCGCTTTCATCCGGGCTGAGAAACAGGTTCAGGTCTAGCAGCACATCGTGGACGGCGGCAAATCCTACGAAAGGATGATCCATGATAATCAGATCGTAGCGATCGAGATATTGTTCAATCGGAGCTTCGCCGAATTCACGCAGAGTGCGGCGATCCCAATGGATCTTAATTCCGGGATGGGAATTCTCGTACTCCAGAGCGCCTTTCAGCAGCGGAGCGTAGCCACGCGGGTGGTCCCAGGTCAGTCCTTTTAATGTGACGTCCACGTTCTCCTCATTAGCGTGCGTTCTGGTTGTCGCGTCATGCTTTGTCCGCCACCGGTTTCATTTGCACGACGAGGATGTGTTCGCAATACATGACGACTTCGCCGCGTTGGTTGATTACTTCGCAGGCTTCGATGACGCGGCCGCAATCCGGGCGCTTGGCGTCTGGCTGCTTTTCTTTGATCGTCACGCGCGTGTGGATCGTATCGCCGATGAACACCGGTTTCGGAAAGCGCAAGCGGTCGTATCCGTAGGTGAAAGCGACGGGGTTGATCTGGCCGGCGGTGAGGCCGATTCCGATGGCGAACGTCATCGTGCCGTGGGCGATGCGTTGGCCGAAGGGAGTTTCCCGTGCAAATTCCGCGTCCACGTGATGCGGGAAATAATCTCCGGTGTGGCCGGCGTGGCAGACAACATCGGTTTCGGTAATCGTGCGGCCGGAAGTATTTCGCTGCGCACCGACTGCGTAATCTTCGAAGTACTCCGTTTTCGTCATGGCTCAGCCTCGGTACCCGTGAGCTGCGCTTTGCGCCCGCCGATGGCTATGGATAACGCCTGGCTCGCTGCCTGGAGCGCTGCTTTCACTTGCGCTGGCCCAATGCGGTCTCCGATGCGCGGCAGAAATGGAACGGAGAGAGCTGCGATGGCTTCGTGATGCTGATTCAGAACTGGGTAGCTGATATTCACGACGCCTGCGACCTGATAGCTGGCCATTTCTTCGTAACCGCGATCGCGGATGCGCGTGAGGTGTTCCTGCAGATCCGCTGGAAGTGGCCGGTCGGTTCGGCGTTTCCACGCAGTGAGGGAACGCGCGCGCACTTCATCGGGCTGAAAGGCTAGGATGAGGTGCCCGGACGCGGTGTTCAAGAGATCAATTTTCGCGCCTAGTTTCAAGGCGAAGCCTGCGCTGCCGGGGGCGTCCACCTGGGTGATGACGACAACTTCTCCGTCGCTGGGCATCGCGAGATGACATGACTGGCGGGTTTTGTGAGCTACTTCTTCCATAAGCGGGCGCGCCTTGGCGACGAAGCGCTGCAGTGGATGATGCCGGTGCGCGAGTTCAAAAAGTTTCAGCGTGAGTTGGAAGCGTTCGTCGGGCAGCACCTGGGAAATGTAGCCGCGCTCGGCGAGGCAAACGAGCATGCGGAAAATTTCGCCGACGGTGCGACCGAGGCGGCGAGCGACTTGGCTGGTCGTGAGCCCGTCCGGTTCGGAGGCGAATAGCTCAAGGATGTCCAAACCCTTGTCGAGGGCGGGAGCGGCGTAGCGGCCGCTGGGAGGAGGCGCCAGGGAGTGGACTCTGCGTTTGAGTCGTGCGGCTCGCATGGGACTGAATGGCAGTGTACACGATAATTTCTCTAATGAAAATACCATTTCATATATGCAATACTGTAATTCGAGTGAGCGGAACTTGAGGTTACGCAGATGACGACAACGGGATCCATGACGAATCTTCTGAAAGATCAGCCATTACAGGGATTGCTTGTGCTGGATTTCAGCCAATTTCTCTCTGGGCCGCTGGCCACGCTGCGGCTCGCGGATCTGGGCGCCCGCGTGATCAAGATCGAGCGGCCTGGGCAGGGCGACCTGGGACGAACGCTTTATTTGAGCGATACGGACATCAACGGTGAGAACACGCTGTTCCACGCCATCAATCGGAACAAGGAGAGTTTGGCGGCGGACTTGAAGAATCCCCGCGACATAGAAAAGCTGCGCCGCTTGATCGCGCGCGCGGACGTGATGGTGCAGAATTTTCGTCCGGGTGTGATCGAGCGGCTCAAGTTGGATTACGAAACGGTGGCGCAAACGAATCCGCGCATCGTTTACGGATCGGTAAGCGGTTACGGTGACGCGGGGGCGTGGCGCGACCGGCCGGGCCAGGATCTGCTGGCGCAGGCGCGATCGGGGATTATGTGGTTGAGCGGTGATGAAGGCGACCCACCGACTCCGTTCTCACTGGCGATTGCGGACATGCTGACGGGACACAATCTCTGCCAGGGAATTCTAGCGTGCCTGGTGCGGCGCGGCGTTACGGGACGAGGCGGGCTTGTGGAGGTCAGCTTGCTGGAATCGTTGATGGACTTTCAGTTCGAAGTTCTTACTACGTACATGAACGATGGACGGCGGGCGCCGCGGCGCGGGGCGTTTCGCAATGCGCACAGCTATCTGGCGGCGCCTTACGGCGTGTACGACACGAAAAATGGGCATCTGGCGTTGGCGATGACGCATCTTCCATCGCTCGGCGCGTTGCTGGGGATTCCGGAGCTGACGCAAATCAAAGACTCCGCGGAAGGATTCAAGCGGCGGGACGAAATTAAACGACTGATCGCGGACCGGTTGCGCGGCGAGAGTACCGAGCACTGGCTGGGTATTTTGGACGCTGCGGATATCTGGTGCTCGGAAGTGCTGGACTGGCCGAAACTTCTGAGCAGCGAGGCGTTCCAGCAGTTGGACATGCTGCAAACGCTGGCGAACGGAAAGGGATTAGAAATTCTTACGACGCGTTGCCCGTTTCGTTTGGATGGACGCGTGCTGAAAAGTGCGAGGCTTGCACCAAAAGTGGGCGAACACACCGAATTGATTACGAAAGAACTTGCGCTGTAGGCTTCTAGAATCTTCCAAATTTCCGGAAGGCATCGACGGGATGCGTGCCTTGCAGGATTGATTTGCGTACGAGATTTTCCGTTTGCACGACCTCTTCCGCTTTGGTCACGACGTCTGCCGCGATGGATTGAGGAATTACCAGCACACCGTCGCGGTCACCCAGAATGTAATCGCCCGGCGCGATGTGGACGCGGCCGATGACGATCGGGACGTTGTGAGCAACGAGCCTCCAGCGGCCAACAATGTCCACTGGAGTTTTGTAGCGCGCAAAAACCGGGAAGCCAAGCTTCAGGATGTAGTCTGTGTCGCGCGCGCCGCCGTCAATCACGGCACCGCGTGCACCGCGGTATTGCGCGGTCTCCGTGGAAAGCTCGCCCAGATGAGCGGCGAGATTATCGTGGGGCTGGTTTACGAGTACGTTGTCAGGCTTGACGTCGCCCAACATTTTGAGAAATGGAACGAAAATCACTTCCGGATCTGTGCTGTCGGTGGGCTCGCCGAGGATCGTCAAGGCTTTGCCGACAACAACGTGACCGGGGTGAAGTGATTGAATTTCGTGAGGCAATACCTGATCGTGGAATCCCATTTCGTCGAGGATGTCGCTGACGGCTCCAGTATATGGAATCTGGGCGAGCCGTTCTACCAGGGTAGCGGTTTTTTGTTCGCTCATAATCGTTGGTGACCTTTCATTGTGCGCGGCTGCTGCGTCTAGCTGAGCCGGTAGATTCGGATTGCGTTATCGTGAAAAAGTTTTTTTTGGTTCGCTTCGCTGGCGGCGTCTGTGAGCGACGACAGCGTCGCGACCCAGCGCTGGTAACTGGCAGTGAGGTTGCACACCGGCCAGTCACTTCCAAACATCACGCGGTCCCAGCCGAAGGATTCGATCACGTGCTCTACGAACAGGCGGAGATCTTCGGGCTGCCAGTTCGCGGGGTTGGCGTAAGCGACGAGGCCGGAGATCTTGCAGGAAACGTTGGGGAGTTTCGACAGTTCGCGGATATGCGCACGCCATGGATCGAGGGCTTGGGCCTTCACGTCTGGAACTCCGCAGTGGTCGAGGACAAATGCGACATCGGGGCAATGCGATGCCAGGTTGATTGCGACAGGGAGTTGGCGCGCGAGAACGCATAGGTCGAAAGAGAGACCGTAGGTTGCGAGGCGCGCCACATTTTGGATGAACATCTTTCCCTGGCCGAGTTCGTCAGGAAGTGTGTGGAGAATACGGCGGATGCCCTTCAGTTTGGGATGCGCGGCTAACTGGTCGAGATATTGCTTGAATTTATCTTTTTCGGGCCGAGCGGAGGCCACGACGCCTGCGATGCGATTGTCCGGGCTATTCGCCAGGCGCAAGACGTGCGAGGCTTCGTCCAGCATTTGTGCTTCATCTACGTCACATTCGACGAATACGGTTTTGGCGATTTCCAGACCGCGAGTGGCTTCGGAATAGTCGCTTAGCCGAAACGAGCGATCCAGGACTGGCAACGGCTTGAGCCAGGCGTAGTGAAACAGGTCTTTGTCCCAGAGGTGTTGGTGGGTATCGACGATGTTCATGGGTGATTCGAGGGGCGCGGCTAGGCGTGGCTGAATCTATCGAAATGCAGTCGGTACGTCAACAAAGTCCGCACCCTTCGTAGAAGTTTCTGGGATTTCAATACTCAAAATATGGCGAGTTCTAGACAGCGCCCCGAGCGACGGTTTAATCCATGTGAAATACTTCTTCCATTTCGGCCCACCATTCTCCCTCTTTGCGCGTTTCCAGCGGCTGCTGCATGGGCATCATGACGGCCCACCATTCCTTCGTTCTGGGATCGGCGGCCATTTTGGCCATGTCCGCTTGATAGTCGGTGCCATGATATTCAAAAAATGCGAACAAGTAATCGTCCTTGAGATAGATGGAATAGTTTCGGATGTTGCATTTTCGAATCATGTTGAGAATGTCGGGCCACACGGTTGCGTGATAGCGCTTGTATGCGGCGATCGCTTCGGGCTTGACGCGGATTACTGAGCCATAGCGTTTCATGAGTTGGGATCCTTTCCGCCGACGAATGGCGTCCTACAACCGAATCGCCGCGATTGTTAGGTGTGAAATTGTTTGCGAGCGTCTTAGCCTTAATACGGACGCCTCGCTCGAAAAGGTTTATGCGGTGATCTCTTCGGGACGCACCGCGCGGCGTTCGGCCATGGATTTGTATTCCGCAAAAACGATCTGCAGCGTGCGCAGGTTGTCCCGGCCGCTGGTTTCCGGCTCGGAATCATCCTCGACGGCACGCATCAGGGATGCCATGGGACCGACGAAAGCATCTGGGATCCACATCGTGTCCAGGCGCGCGGAAAACCAATAGTCGGGGTTGCGCTTGGACATGAATTCAAGCGTGTCCGGACGCCCTGAGGGATAGTTGTACATCAGCCCGATCGTGCCCTTGATCACGCCTTCTGTTCCTTCAATTCTGAAGATGGCATAGGGGTCGTCCGTCCACGTCGAATGGCAGACGTCGATGAGCACCTGAAGACCGGAGTCGTACTCCCAAGTGGTGAGAGTCTTGGTTTCCGCCGAGGTTTTTTCACCAGGAGCCCGAGTACCACTGGTGAATACAAAGTTTGGCTGTCCCAGCAAATAACGCAGCGAATCAATGTAGTGAATGCTGTGGAACATCACTTCGAGGCGCTTTCCGGCATAGATCCAAGGCCACAGGCTCCAGTCGGTCTTGCAGTGAACCTGAATCGTGGCATAGAAGGGCGTGCCCAGCCAGCCGTCGTCGATGAGCAAGCGCGCGCAGCGAATGCCGGCGTCCCAGCGCATCTGCTGGTTCACGGCGATTTTGACGTTGGCCTTTTGCGCCAAGTCAACGCAGCGAACCGCTTTGACATACTCATCCGCGAAGGGCTTCTGGCACAGCAAGTGTTTTTTCGTGGCGGTAACCTGCTCGACGATTCCGAGTTGGACGTCCGGGTAGACCGCGACATCCACGATCCGAATTTCCGGGTCGGCTAGCAATTCGTCCGTGCTGGCATACACCTTTGGAATTCCATGTTCGCGCGCGGTTTTCTCGGCCTGGGCGGGATTTTTGTCGGTTACACCGACAACTTTGAAGCCGGCCTTCTTGTACGCGGGGAGATGGGCGTAATTGACGATTCCGCCGGCGCCGATGATTCCGATTCCTTGCGCGAGATTGCGCGGCAATTTCGGCTTGTAATCGAGATGCGGGAAAACATTTGTCATTATCAATCACCCCTTACGAAATAGAGTCACGGCGTCTGCCCTGCGCGAGCTTTCTGGATGGCGGCCAGCGCCTCCTTGGCGTCGGCGTCATTCGGATTCAGGTTGAGCGCGATTCCCAGCTCTTTTTCAGCTTCTTCTAATTTTCCGGTGCGGAAATACATCCATCCGAGGTTCTTGTGCAGGTGTGCGGCCTCCGGGCAGGAGCCGCAAAGTTGCATGGCCTCTTGAATCTGCGTGAAAGCTTGCGGCCAGTTTTGGGCGTTGGACGCGGCGAGGGCGAAATTTCCGAGTTGTTGCACGCGGTCGGAGATTTGCTGGTCCTTTTGAAGCTGGTCGTAGCGATCCTGATACTTCTGCGCTTCGGGATCATTCGTCTTTTTCAAAGCGCGTGCCAGATTGTAGAGAGCTTGCGAATAGTTGGGGTCAGCCTGCAGAGCCAATTTCCAATGGGCCACCGCGTCGATGGTGTTTCCCTGATGCTCGAGATTCTGGCCCAGGAGGAATTGCGCATCGGGATTTCCCGGCTGGAGTGCGAGGAGCTTTTCGAAGAGCTCGGTGGAGCGAGGGAGATTGTTATCCTGCTTTGCCGCCAGGGCGAGAAAGTAAAGCGCGGGCGCGTAGCTGGGATCGAGGCGTACGGCTTCCTCGAGTTCCTTGCGCGCGTCCTCATACTTGGCGGTTTCGAAAAAGAAACGGCCTAGATTATAGTGTACGGCCGGAGATTGCGGAGCGAGGAGCGCGGCCTGCTGGAATTCCTTGAAGCCGCCGGTGCGATCGTACTGATCCACCAAGGCAATGCCCAGATTCAAATGCGCTTCCGCTGAATCGGGTTGGAGCGCGACAACTTTGCGGAAACTTTCAACCGCTTCGCCGCCTCGCCCGGATTTGCCCTGGATCATTCCGAGCGCGGTGTACGCGGAGGGATCGCTGGGATTAATTTGGATGGCCGCGCGCAATTGCTGCTCGCCCTGATCGACCTGGCCGTGTTGGGCGAGCAGCAGACCCAAATTCACCAGAGCTTTGGTGTATTTCGGATCGCTATCGATCGCCTGCTGGTAGAGCGTTGCCGCGTCTTGATCTTTGCCCTCGCGGTTGTAAAGGACGCCGAGATTGTTCTGTGCTTCCGCGTAGCGCGGATCGCCGGCGATGGCTTTCTTGAATTCCTGTTCAGCTTCGGAGGCCCGATTACTCTGGAGGTCCAACACGCCCAGCTGATTGTGAGCGACGGCGAGTTCCGGATCGAGCTGGATGGTTTTTTCGAGTTCTTGACGTTCCGTGGCGCGATCGCCGAGTTGATCCAGCGCGAGTGACAGGTTGTAGTGCAACTGTGGATTCTTCGGGTCAGCACGCAGCGCTTCGCGGTAGGCATCCGCCGCTGCACGAGCTTTCCCTGCAGCCAGGAGCTGATTCGCCTGCTCATTGAACTTACTTGCCGTTATAGCCGGATCTCCGCGCGAAACAAGGGAAGCATATTGCGCATGCTCTTTCTGGGCGAGTTCTTCCTGGCCAGCCTTCGCGAGTAACCGAGCCAATTGATCGTGGGGGTCGGGCGCGGACGGCCGGATTTTTTCTGCGATTTGCAATTCGCGAATGGCTTGCTCGTTCTGGCCGGCTCCAGCCAGCACCACTCCGAGTTCGTAGCGGACCTCGTAACTCTCAGGATCGAGCCGCGCGGCTTTTTGCAAAGACGCAATAGAAGAATCCCATTGCCGGAGGCCTCGGTACGCCAGCCCCGCCGCGTAATAACCTTGAAAATCCCGCGGCTCATGTTCGGTGTATTCCCGCAGTGGCACCAGCGCATCGGAATACTTCTGCTGCGAGATGAGCGCGCGTCCCAGCGCAAGCCGGGCTTCGTCTTTGGTGCGATCGAGCCGCAAGGCATCGCGAAATTCGGCGACTGCCGCTTCCAGATTTGCAGGCTCGGTCTCGGAGTAGACGGTTCCCAGGCCCATATGAGCGTCCGCGGAATCCGGGTGAGTTGCGACGAGCTGTTGCAGCGTCTGCGCGGCTTTGGGCGCGTCTCCGGTTTGCGAGTACGCCAGACCTAGCGCCACCGTGACGGGTACGAGTTGCTCGGCGGGGGGAGGTTGCGCGAGCGCCGATTCTAACAACGCGACGGCGGCGGCTGAGTTCCCTTGCGCTATTAGCACCTGCGCGCGGCTGATGACCCCGCCGGGAAAATTGGGATCAATCTTTATTACCGCGTCGAATTCGGTTGCGGCCGGCGCGAGCTTCTTTTCGTTGTAGAGCAGTGTGCCTAGCGCGAAATGCGCACTCGCCGAATCCGGCTTCTCGGCGATGGCGGCTCGAAGTTCGGCGGTGGCGCGGGCGGGGTCGCGAACGGTCAGTAGCGCGAGCGCTAGGTTGTAATGAGCTTCCCAATTCTTGTTATCCATCTGCAGCGACAACTGAAAAGCGGGGATGGCGCACTTGACCTCGCCTGCAGCTGCATAAAGTGCGCCCAGAGTGTTGTAAGCGCCGGCGGTAGGATGATCTTTTACCGTTTCGAGCAAGCTGGCGAGTTGTTCGGAAGCGTGTTCTGGCAACAGACACGGCTTGGGGAGAGCGCTGGGCGCTGCCGAACGATTCGGTGAGGTTCCTTGGCGAGGTGGTGCGGGCGATTGAGCGACGCACGGCGGTGGAGCTGCGAACGCGGCCGCGAAGCCGAGCGCCAAGATTCCCACACGCGTATTTTCAAAGCGCAATATTTTGCCACGGCGCATTGGAGTTCGTGTGCAGCGTACCCTTCCACGCCCATTTTTTTCCCAAGTATATTCCGGGGCGTTTCGCCAAGCCACCGGAACGGAGCGACGCGACGGAACGAGAGTGGAAGCGGGCAAGAGCACCTGATAATCTCTGCGGGCACGGATTCCGCGATGCAGCTGAAAGATTAAGCTGTCTCCAGCACAAAGACCCCGGGAGCGACACCGCTGGGGTGGTGGGGGTTCACCTCGCGCGCGTACGGCTCGCCAGCCGCCACGTACAGGATGCGACTGCCACTCCCGGACCTTCGCGCGAGCACCCGATCGGCGCCCCGCGCGCGGGCATTTTGCAAAAGCTAGAAGTAGAACTTTATGCCGTATTGCAACTGCCTGGCGGCGACGTTTCGAGTGGATGAAATCGTGTTGAAATTCTTGTCCTGAATATTTTGGTCCGGGAAGCCCCATGTCGTCGTATTGAACAGATTGAACGTCTCGAAGCGGAACTCGAAGCGGTAACGCTCGTTAATGGGGAATTGCTTGAACAGCGAGAAGTCCAAGTTCTTGAAATTATCCCCGCGCAATGCATCGCGGCCCAAGTCGCCGAATGAACCGAGCGCTGTGGGCGGCGTCGAGAAGGCGTTGGGATTGAGCCACGCGGCGGGTCCTTTGTTGGGAGCGTAGAACGGCTGGCCGCTCACTACATTTAACCGGTCGTAGTATCCGTTGCAGCATCCGAAGTTCTGCGTAAGCGCGGGGTCGCCGCCGACGCCCACATCGAATGGCGCCCCGGAAGTAAGAGTCAGGATTCCGTTGAGCGCCCAACCTCCAAGCACGTAGTTCAACGCCTTATTGCCCGACGAGAACTGCTTTCCGGTTCCGAAGGGAACCTGGTAGGTCCAGGAGGCAACGAAAATTTGCGGCAGGTCAATTGCGGAAGGTCCCTCGTTCGCGTTGACATTGTAGGGATTCTCGATGCCGCAACCCTCGACGCCGTACCAGCCGGTACAGCCGATATCCACACTCTTCGACCATGTGTAGGAAATGAGGTAGGTGAGGCCCTTATACTGCTTGCCGTTCAGAGAGACTTGCAAAGCATTGTAGTGGCTTCTGCCACCGCTGTAGTCCCAAGCGGTTGGAGTGATGAAAGAGAACGGCTTTTGGCCGGTGGCTGGATTCACGGTGTTCGCGTATGGACCGAGATCAAGTCGCCCGCCGTGGGAGCCGACGTAGTTCGCCGTCAGCACGGTGTGAGTTCCGAGTTCCTGCTGCACACCCAGGTTCCACTGATCGGCGTAAGGCCGCTTCAAGTAAGGATCTGCAAACCAGGTGGACTGGCTAAACGGGGTGGGGCCAGTAACCGGAGGCGTGGTGCCTTGGCTGAGCGGGTCTTCAGCGAAAACATTCGGCAAACCCGTAATCGGGTTGGTGTTGCTGGCACCGAGCTGGTCAAGGCTGGGCCAGGTCCCTTCGAAGTTCTGCGCCGTCTGAGTGATGGCAGCCCAGTTGTCGTAGAATCTCCCGTAGCCGGCACGGAGCACCGTTTTTTCGCTGAGCTGATACGCGAGACCGATGCGGGGCTGGAAGTTGGTCAAATCGTTGTGATAGATACCTCCGTTGCTGACCGGGGTGAGGGAAACGTTTGCCGGAAGCACTCCGCCGGGAATACACGGAGCGCCTACGGCAGGGGGATTGCAAGCCGGAGCGTTGCGTTCGATATAGTAAATCCCGTGCCGGGCATCGAGGTCGCCCACAAAATTGTTAGCTGCCCCATTGTTGCCGTAGATCGGCATGAGCGTCAGGTCATAACGAAGACCCAGGTTCACTGTGAGCTTGCTGGTGGCCTTCCACTGATCCATGAAATAGGCGCCGTCAACCCATCCGCCGTGTTCTGTCTCGACAACATTGCGGCGGGTAGAATTGTTGGGGAGGCCGAGTAAGAAGGAGGCAAGCGCGTCTCCCGTGGCCGTACCGATTTGGGTCTTCGTGTTCGCCGCCGACGTATTGGCTGCCGCAAAGACGACGCCGGAGTTCAAGTACTCGGCGTTGGCATTGTTGCTGGCGAAGTCCACACCCATCTTGAACGTATGACGTTGATAGATTTTCGTGTACGCTCCGCCACCTTCCCAGATGTCGGACGCCTTGGTGTAGTCAAACTGTGCAGCATTGTGAGCGCTGGCGTTGGAATTGCCGATGTACCCCAGGATGGCGACCTCCGGGACCATTTCGGCACCGCCTCTGAAATTGCCGGCATAGTTTGGATTGAAAATCGTCGGTCCGAAACTGGGAGGGGCCCCCGAGGGGTTCGAATTTTGATTGATTGTGAGAACGACGCGACCAAACCTGGCTTCAATCAAACTGCTGCTGGAGAAAGCGTGGCTGTATCCAGCACCAAGATTGAAGCCATCGGTCTTTTGCGAATGCGGGAGCCCGACGAACCCTCCCGAATCCGTGACGGGTTGCCAGAATCCTACGTAGCGCGCCCAGAGGTTATCGCGCTCGGTGAACTGGTGATCGATCCGTAGTGTCCCGGTGTCCTGGCGGATATTCGACGGAGTGGTGTCCACGCCGTTAAACTGCGCGTTGCCGGTCAGGTTAGGAGCGGGGAAGATCTTTTGGGCGTAGGTGACCATGTTCGGATCGATCAGTGCCGCGGGAATCATGTTGCAGGGAGTGCCGGACGCCTGGGTCTTGTTCGCCAGTAGGGGAGAAGGGAGGCCTGCGGTGCACAAGAAGGGAGAGTTGGTGAAACCAGAGGGGCTGGCGGCGTCCGGGACGACGCTATAGGGGTTGTAAATCTGGTTCGCGACGGAGGAGAGGTCGCCGCCCAGTTCGCTTGCAACGTTGGGCGTGGTGTATAGAGCGCTGGCGGATTGTGTATAGCGGTATCCCTCGTAAGCGGTATAGAAAAAAGTCTTGGGCGCGGATGAGCTGTGCCAGGGAATGACTACCGGTCCTCCACCTGCGCCACCAAACTGGTTTTGGGTAAATTGATAAGGCTTGCCTGGCTGGTGAAATGTTGGCAAGGCGTCTGACCCGGCACCTCGGTAGAATTCCCAGGCCGATCCGTGGTATTCCTGCGATCCCGATTTGGTGACGACGTTGATGATTCCGCCTAGCGCGCCCCCGAAGGAAGCGTCATCGTTGTGGGACTGAACCTTGAACTCCTGGACGTCGTCGAGAATCGGCGCGACGGCGTAGGTGCTGCCGAAGGACCCCTGATTGTTCACCCCGTCCAGCAGAAAGAAGTCGCTGCGGTTGGTCTGCCCGTTGATCGAGGGATAGCTGAACGACCCGACAGGGTTCGACCACACACCTCCGAGACTGCCATTTTGCGAAACGTTGATGGTGCTTACGCCCGGCGTCAGATCCAGCAGCTGAGTGAAGTTCCGTCCGTTCAGTGGGAGGTTGTTCACCTCTTGCCGGACGATGGCGACGCCCAATTCGGAAGTGGATGTTTCCAGCGCCGCGACGGTCGCCTGCACCGTCACCGTTTGCTGCACGGTGCCGGGATCCAGCGTGTAGTCAATGGTCGAAGTCTGATTCACGTCCACGGTGACGTCCGTGCGCTGCGACGTCTTGAATCCGTCTTTGCTGACAGTGAGGTCGTATTCACCCGGCTGAATGTTGGTAAGCGCGTAGAAACCGGCACTATTCGTGGATGCGTTGCGATCCAAGTTTGTGCCGCGATTGTGCAGGACGACAGATACGTCCGGGATCACTCCGCCGCTGGAGTCTCGCACAGTGCCATTGATCGCGCCGCCTGCCTGGCCGCGAGCGGTTGCCGGCAGCAACAGGGCCAGACCAACAAAGAGCAAGACGAGCGAACTCAAAGAGCAAAATTTCGAGATCCGGCGCTGCCTCTTAGATGTCATCATCGCTTCTCCCAGCCGCAGGTGAGCAAGATCGAGCGACAACTGTTGCTCCCGTTCGTTTGGAGAGAGTCAAAAAACGCGAGGTTAGGTCGGCAATCTCCGAGCCCACCCCAAACAGACGCCCCCAATGTTCACGTCATTTAGCAACAATTGTGAATGGTGTCAATCAAAAACTTTTATTCTTTCGAACGTCGTTTCAACATATGATACAAGTGTCTGCGCCGATTGGCGTCGTTACTGAGATCTATTGGCAAATCGAGACTCATAAGTTTCACGCAAGCTTGAGTCGTTTCATATTTTGGAACCAGAGATCACTCTGTTATAGTGCGTAGTCGTGGCGGAACAATACATCCTGGAGGTCAACGCGCCGTGGCTGTAGGGGTGATTTCAAAGGTGTTTCGCATTCTTGAAGCGATCGAGGCCGCGCCTTCCGGACTGGGCCTGAAGTCCATATGCGACGCGACCCGGCTGAACAAGAGCACCGCGCATCGCTTTCTGAAGCACCTCGAGCGAGAGGGATATCTAATTCGTGCCGACGGAGGGAAATATCTGATCGGACCGAAGCTCTCGCAAATGGGAGCTCGCGCTGACCATCGCGCCACGCTGCAGGCGGTCTCGCGGCCGATCCTTTCCGAGCTATGGAAATCAACTCGAGAAACGGTAAACCTGGCGACGCTGGATCAGGGCAACGTGTTGTACATCGAAGTTCTTGAGAGCCCGCACGAATTTCGGCTCTCTTCGCGCGTGGGTAGCAGGCGCTCGCTGCACGCGACCGCGTTAGGGAAAGCGCTGGCGGCGTTCCTGGACGAAAAGCATCGGGAACGGATCCTGAGCGGATTGACTTTTCAGGCGCTGACGCCGAACACGATCATGAATCTGGTGCAGTTCCGCCAGGAACTGGAGAAAGTCCGGAGGCAGGGCTACGCGGTGGATGACGAGGAAGTAACCCTCGGTGCCCGCTGCGTGAGCGCGCCGATTCTAGGTTCGGACGGCGAGGCGGTAGCGGCGATTAGCGTATCCGGTCCGGTCACGCGCGTGGGACGGGAACAGGTAGGTGCATTATCGGCTGCGGTGGTTGAGGCAGCCAAGGCCATTTCGTCAGCGATGGGATTTCATCAGGAACCGCCCGCCCTTGAAGTGGAGCGAAAGATTCATTCGGTGCGTTCCTGAATCGCCGCGCTCCTCGAAGATACGCTCGCCAACAGATTAGCCGGGATCGCTCACGGTGCGTTCTTGGTTGGAACCGTTTTTTCGGAATCCGTCAGAAGTTTTCGCAAGCCCGCATCCTGCGGAAAAATTCGCACCGCTTGCCGCAGCAGTGCGGTGGCTTCAGAATCCTTGCGTAGCGAGAGATAACTCGAGCCGAGTAGTCTGTAAAGCATCGCATCGTAGGGCATCTGCTTGATGCCGCGCTCCAGCGCGTCCGCGGCTTCCCGATAGCGTCCCATTTCGATCAAGAGACCGGCCAATTGTTCGTACGTTTCCGGCGAGGTGGCGCCTTGTTTCACCGCGGTATCGAGATAGCGGACGGTCGCTTGGTCATTCTTTTGCTCCATCGCGAGAGCCGCCAACGCCTTAAGCACGTCCACGTTATTGGAATCCGCCGCCTCCAGTTGTTTCGCGAGCGCCAAATATCGCGCGCGATACTCAGGATTCGGAGTCATCAGCTGGCCGTAGGCCTGCAAGAGAATTAATGGCGAGGCTGGCTCATCGCGTTTGCCCGGAATCGCGCTGAGGTGAACAAGGTCTGGCATTTGCGGCGTGGTCATGTGAAACGCAGCGTCCGGGTAAGGCTCTTCGACTTGTGCGACGATCCGATGATTCGTCAAGACCGCATGCGCAATTACCTGCACGTCGCGTTTGGGCATGTGGCATCCGGCGCAGTCGTCTGGCGGAGTCTTGCGCTGGCGGATTCCGAGCGGCAGCGCGCAGCTTTTTTCCGTGTGGCAGGAGAGGCATTTCGTCCTGTAATACGCGGGAGCGTCTTGTGCAGCGGGTTCCTCGTGAGGGTCGTGGCAACTGATACAACTCAGATGCCCGCCACTGCTGCGATAGCATTTGCTGAGCGTCATCGAAAAGTAGTGTTCCAGGAGATCCGTCTGCGGCGAATCGCGTCGCGGCGGGACCATGAAAATCGCCAGCGTGTCATCGAGCGGAGCTCCGGGCTTGAAGTCGCGATAGTCCTTTCCGGGCTTCAGAACAATCGCGTCGCCCGTTTGATGGCAGGACATGCAAATGTTATCGGCCAGCCAGGGTTCGAGTTTCGCGGGATTCACGATCGAATGCGTGTTGCTTTCGGCGCTTGAATCACCTTCGCGCATTTCGCGCACATGCGCTTCTCCCGGCCCGTGGCAGTTTTCGCAGCCGATGGCCAATTCACGGAATGGCGGATCAAGGAATCTGCCATTGCCGCCCAAGACCGCTTGCGGCCATCCGCTGTGGCACGCGATGCAGCCGGGCAAAATCGGGCGGTTGAAACCATAGTCGCCGAACTCGTATCCCGGTGAGAGGGCCCATGCCTGAGTTTTTGAATAAAAGGAAAGCGGCGCTTCAAAAATAAATTCACCACGCCTTATGAGCACACCGAAACCATTTGCGCCCGAGCCGATGATCCAGTCCGACGGAAGTGTTTCTCGAAACACTTCGTTGCCGTCCTTATCTATTTCATATTCGCTTTGTAAAAGCTTCCCATCGTCGGCGCGAACATCGAAGTGGCGATGGATGCGGTCATCAACGACGGAAGCGGCAGTCGGAATTTGTTCAAGCAGCTTAGGTGTGATCTCGGACATTGAACGTCCCATGTCCGTTCGGAAGTACTTGCTCGCGACCGGGGCATGACACTGCGCGCACACTTTCGAGCCCACGTAGCCAGCGCGGCTCGGCGCGATACCCGAAATCGCAGCGGTGGCGGGTGCCGTCGTCGTGTTGTCTGCATTGCGCACGGAATTCTTGCGGTTACCAGAGAAGGAGGCCGCCGCCAGTAGGAGAATCAAGACGCAAAGATAAACGGCCAAGCGAACTCCGCGATTGAGCCGGTTTGCAATTGTTTCTGGGTGCTTCACCTGCCGGATGGGCACGTTAATCCGCTGCTTTCCAACTGGAGATTTGTTGTTTCACCCAGGGCGCGGTTTTTTCGGCGTGGCACAGGAGGCACGCATTGGGGCTTTCGGATTGCCCAAATCGCTGAGTCATATCCGGATTTGGAATATCGTCAATCTGGTGCGTTCGCGCGCGAAACAAAAGTGCGTCCATGATGCGTGGCATGTGGCAGGACGCACACTGGCTGGCTTCCGAATCGGCGGAGTGATGGGTGTGGGCTGTTAGCTTCGGCTTGTCCTGGAATTGCGTGTGGCATCCGATGCACATCTGGTTGGGATCGTCGCGAAACTTCAGAGCGGTGAGGTTCGATGATTCGTCGTGGCTGTGGGGGTTGTGGCAGGTTCCACAGCTTACCTGCCCTTGCTGAAAGCATTTGGAACGCTCGAGCGCTTCGACGATGAACGTCGTCTGGCGGAATCGGCCGTCCTTGTAGAAGCCTTTGCGTGAAAATTCGCTAAAGGGAATCATCGGATTGCGCATGAAGAAATTGCCCATGGTGGAGTAGTTCAACTCACCGTGCGGCCCAGGCGTGCGAATTGCAGATTGCATATGACACTGCGAGCAGATCGCGACAAAATCCCGATTGTTAATCTTCTTGAACTCCACGGGCGGATCCAGTGGCTCCTTTTTATACTCGTCACCGTTGTCCATCGCAGCCACGTGCCGGGAGGAAGGGCCGTGGCACATTTCGCAATCGATTCCTGGTTCGCGAAATTCCAGATTCTCGGGCGCGAAGTCCCCTCCCTTCGCGTCTCGCAGTTGGCTGGTGTGGCACACCGCGCAGACCGCCTGATAACTCGTCGTCGCGTCGAATTGTTGCCAGGACTGCAAATCCGCGCGCGCACTTCCGGGCAAGTCAATCAGCTTCCAGAAATTCAGCCACTGCTTTTCGCGAGCATTATATTGAATTGGGAACACATGAATCTGGCCGTTCGGCAATTTTGTCGCATAGGCTTGCTGCCACTTGGACCCGATGGTGTAGTCAACCGGATAGGTGTGCCAGTGGCCGTCGGATTCCAAGATATCGAAGTAGTGTTTGCCGTCTCTGATTTGCATTCGGGCAAAAGGTGAACGATGCGCGCCGCGCACGACTTCCAGTTTCCCGTCTTTATATTCCGCATCGTCCCCCAGATAAAATTCGTTGTTCTGGGTGAAATCGCCGATCACATTTTCTGGCGCGTAAGGGCGCAGCATCTTCGACATGCCCGAGTGAGACCAGTTCCGGTAAATGCCGCCGTGGCAAGCTCGGCAGGAATCGGAGCCAGCATACGCAGGCATCTGCTGCGCCACTGTGGATTTTTCGGGCGGCGAGGACTGCAATTCCGCAACGTCCGAATGCGCAGCCTGCTGCACGAAAGATTCGAAGTCGACTTTGGAATTCGCAGGGGCCGTCTTATAAATTGCCTGCAAATGCTCGAGCGCCTTTGGCGCTAGATCACCTTTGCGCTGGGACACTTGCGCAAAAGCATTCGCGGCCGCGGGAAAGTCGCCCGACGATAGCCGCGCCAAGCCGAGCGTGTAGACGATCTCCCAATCTGTGGGATTCAAAGTGCGGGCTCGAGAAAGAGCCTGCCGAGATTCCTTTAACAACGCGATTCTCTTTTCACCAGCGGGCTCGTTCACCGCTTCTTGCAGCAGCGCCCGTCCCAAAGCGAAATTGGCCGACGCTTGCAAGCGGAGTTTGGTGGCTGGCCATTGACTTTCCGCAACCGCTCCTGGCCGGACGAACCTTTCGAAATAATCGAGCGCGGCTCGCGCACTCACGATGGCCTCATCGTTCAGATGCTCGCGCGCCTGAACGTCCGCAACGGCCACGAGCAACTGGGGGTTCTCCGGCAGGTAGGTGAGTGATTTTTTCGCATACTCCAATCCAGCGGCGTACTCGTGCTGGTCAAAACTACTATCCGCCGCGACTTCGTACGCTTGCGCGCGAAATGCAGATTGTGGGAAGTCCTGCAGGAACAATTTGGATGCCTGTAACATCTCCGCGGAATCCCGGTGATTGTAGAGGCGAAGAAAGGCTGCTCTCTCGGCGGGATCGGCAATCTGGTCCGCCATGGTCGAGGGATTGCGGTTGGCGGTGGTGACGACCGTATCAATGTCTTGCGCTGCCGCGGGCGCACCCATATTCAGCAGCATCGCAAAGAAAATCGCCGGCAAAAAACGGATGTGCATTGCCTGCATCGTGAACCCAAGGGCCGAGACTCGCAAGAGGATTTCCTCACTCGCCGGAATGGTTGCGGCAAGACCCTCCGTTCACAGAATGTTCGTCGTGCACTTTTCGATAAAATCCCAGTCCCAATCGACGCCGATTCCAGGAGACTCCGGCGGATGGGCAAAACCTTCGGCATCAATGTGGATCGGCGTCTTCATTCCGAAATCCATGTACGACGGCGGGTAGAGCACCTCGAAGAATTCGCAGTTCGAAATCGCAGCGCAACAGTGCAGATTGACGATCTCCAGCGGATGATAAATCGTGGTATGCAGTTCGCAACGCACGCCAAACGATTCCGCCAGATGCGCCGTCTTCATTACCGGCGTCACACCGCCTTTCCAGGAAACGTCGGTGCGCACGATGTCCACCACGCGACTGGCGATGCATTCCGCCGTCGAGTAGTGCGAGCCGGCCAAGACTTCCGTCCCGCAGATAGGAATGTCGAGCTTGTCCGTCAACTTGCGCAGGCCACTGAAATCCACGTCGAATAACGGCTCCTCGAACCAGTAGTAATTCAGCCGCTCAAGCTCGCGGCCCACTCGCAGAGCTTCCTCGTGGGAATAGGCCGCCACCGGATCGGCCATCAGCTTGAAATCCGGGCCCACAGCTTCGCGACACGCGCGATACGCTTCCAAGTCGAACGCCAGCGTTCCTGGCGGATGAAGTTTGTAGGCGTGCCACCCGCGGGTTTTCACTTCGACCGCTTGCTTCGCGTAGTCCGCGGGAGCGGAGAGCACAAACGAACTGGCGTAAATCGGGACTTTCTCCCGGCACGCACCCAGCAGCTTGTAGAGAGGCAGCCCCGCCTGCTTCGCTGCAATGTCGTAGAGGCAGATGTCAAAGGGACCGTATGAATAAATAGGAACGTGATTCCACCAGCGATCGTAGGTCCGAAAATCCTGCCAGTGCTTTTCGCGTAGCAGGGGATCCTTGCCCACAAAGAACGGCTTGAGCGCCGACGCGGCGATGGCTCCGGCCATATCCGCGCCGCGGCCGGCAAAACCGAAGGAACGCCCTTCGATCCCTTCGTCCGTTTTCATGGTGATAACAAGGAAGTCGAAAGTGGATTTGCCGCCCGAGCGCATTTCTGAATCTGACATCGCCGCGCGAGTGTTCTGACAAACGCGAATCTCCATGGAAGTTATGCGCATTGGCGGCTCGTGCTCTGGCGTATTGTCATCGGATTTCCTGGCTAGCTTTTGCGAAACGCACGGCCAATCTAGCGAAAGGCCGCAAGATCGTCAATGAACTCCGAATTTCAAATCATGAAACGGCGCCGGACGCGCGAGTATTTACCTTGACGCGCGTATGCGCATGCCTCATTTTGTGCGCGCCTCTGCTTTCGGGATGCTCATCGCGCGCCTGGGAGAACTGATGACTGAACAGCTGGCGATTGGAATCGGCCTGGTGCTCGTCGCCGGTATTCTAAATGGCAGCTTCGCAGCGCCGATGAAGCGGATGCCGGCCTGGCGCTGGGAAAATAGCTGGCTGATTTTCGCGACGACGGGCTTAATTATTTTCCCGTGGATCATCACCTTGTTGACGGTGCCGAATGTCGGTGGCGTTTATGGTGGAGCGTCCTCCGCCACGTTGTGGAAGGTGGCGCTGTTCGGAATTGCGTGGGGAGTGGGTGCAACACTTTTCGGACTTGGAATCAGCCGAGTGGGCATGGCGCTGGGATTTGCCATCATTCTTGGAATTACCGCGTCTTTTGGTTCGCTGTTCCCTCTCGCGGTACTTCATCCCGAGGAACTTCATACCCGACGCGGCGAAGCACTGATGCTGGGAACAGCGGTGATGATCGTGGGATTGCTGTTCTTGGCACTCGCAGGCATGCGCCGCGAACGCGACGCGGGAATGAGCGGAACGGCAGGCTCGGGATTTTTCCTCGGCCTAGTAATCTGCATCTTTTCGGGGCTTTTTTCTTCGATGCTCAACTTCAGCTTCGTTTTCGGCGATGAGATTCGCGTGCGTGCTCTCGCAGCCGGAGCGAGTAGTGCGATGGCTGCAAATCCCATATGGTCTTTGACGGTAACCGGCGGTTTTCTTTCGAATCTCATCTACTGCGTGTACCTACTCAACAAGAATGAGAGCTGGGGCGTCTACGGCGAGGGCGGCACATCTACCTATTGGCTGCTTGGAGGCCTCATGGGCCTTCTTTGGTATGGAGGAACGGTTGCATACGGCATGGGCGCCGCTTCACTGGGCAAGCTGGGCGGAATTGTAGGCTGGCCCGTATTCATGACGCTCGACATCATCGTCGGAATTTTCTGGGGCGCGGTTAGCGGCGAGTGGAAGCAGGCGAGCCGCCGCGCGGTGGCATATTGCTGGGCCGGAGTCGGCGTCCTGGTACTAGCAATCGTGCTGATCTCGATCGGCAATGCGTCCTGAACGATTCAGTTCGATCCGCTTCCGACGCTCTTGATTGCGATGGCGCTCACTTCGTGCGTGAGCTTTGCATCCACACCGCTGCCTTCTCTCACCACGTAATATCGATTGGCCGGGAGATCCTTCAGAGTTTCCAGTAGTCCGCTGGGCCAGCGGATCACGATCTTTTCGGCCTTCGCCGCGTGGCCCAGGCCGAAATGCAAACGTAAATCGCTCTGCGAAATGTACCCATCGCCGCTGCGAACTTCCTCTTCGCGCTTGTCCGCGCCTTGTTCGAGCGTTACGGCTGCTCCCAGCGCGGCGCGATTCGACTCCAGTCCGATCAGTTGCAGACTGATGAAATTGCCGACGGGCGCGGTGTTGTAATAGAGCGACGGCGGCTCGTTCATGTTGTTCACCACCGCTTCCTCGCGCCCGTTGTTGAAGAGATCGCCGAGCGCCATACCTCGGCCGGAATGCATTTCGCTGAGCACCGCGCCCGCCCTCTCCGTAATATCCGCGAATTTTCCGTTGTGCAGATTGTAGTAAGCCACTTTGGGTTCGCGATAGCTGGTACCCAGCCCCTTGCCGTCAACTTCGGGATAGACGTGTCCATTCGCAATTAGAATCCCCGGCCAGCCGCTGTTGTCAAAGTCGAAGAATTGCACTCCCCATCCCAGCAGGCGCGTGATCTTGGCGAGGCCGGCAAATTGCGTAACGTCATCGAACAGATTGTGGCCGCGATTCAGATAGAGTGTCGAAGTATCGTCGCTGAAATTTGTTTTGACGATGTCCTGCATACCGGAATGCGTGAAGTCATCCGCGGCTACGCCCATGCTCCCTTGCAATGTGCCATCCTCGTTGTAAGCCACTCCGGCGGCCCTGGCCATTTCTGTGAAAGTTCCATCGCGGTTGTTGTGGTAGAGCAGGCTGGGTGTCGAGTCGCAGGCCACATAGATGTCCGGCCAGCCATCGTGATCGAAATCCGCGGTGAGTGAAGTAAATCCATAGCAGCCGGACGTGGTAGTGATTCCTGATTTTTTGGAGACATCGCTGAACGTTCCGTCGCCGTTGTTATGGTAGAGCGCGTTGACCGGGATCTTCAAGCCGCGCGGCCCGCACATCACGTTCAAGCCCTTCCACTGGCACCATTGTCCCTCGCCGGGACGCGGCACCGAATCGTAGGAGAAGTCCACGTAGCGCGCGACAAACAGGTCAATTTTTCCGTCGCGGTCATAATCCACAAAACTGCAGCCGGTGTTCCACTCGTCGCGCGCGGTCTTGAGTCCGGCTTTTTCAGTTACGTCAGTAAATGTGCCGTCGCCATTGTTGTGATATAGAACGTTCTGGCCCCAGAACGTCACGAACAGGTCTAGTTTGCCATCGTTATCAAAATCACCCACGCAGCCACCCTGTCCCCAACCCGCACGCGCGAGGCCAGCTTTTTCAGTTGCGTCGGTAAACGATCCGTCGTGATTGTTGTGATAGAGGTGCCCTGTGGGTTCCTTGCCTTTCGGAAAACTTTCCACGGTGGAACCATTCGCAAGATAAATATCCGGCCAGCCGTCGTTATCGTAGTCGAAAATAATGCTGCCGTTCCCGGTCGTCTCAATGATGAATTCCTTGTGTGTATCGCTTCCGTAGAAATTCTTCATGGTGATGCCCGCGCGCTGCGCGATATCTTCAAATTGCACAACGCCGGGTTGTACGGCGGCCGGAGCGGGCGATTGACTGAATTGAGAAGATCCTCCCGCGCCGAGGCCGGCGAGATTGCCGACAAAAAGCGCCGCGGGAAGCAGCAGTCGGAATGGTATTCGACTCACAGGGTCCCTTCGGAATTCGGAATCGATTGTTGCGGTGGAAAACCCGAACGGGGGCAGAGGTAGACCGTCGGAATATTCATTCCTGGCAGGCCACAACCTCTTGTCGCGATTCGCCGAGGTTTTGAATCCCCAAGGCCACAACGTCACCCGGTTGTAAGTAAACCGGCGGTTTCATCCCCAGCGCCACTCCCGGCGGGGTTCCGGTGCTAATCACATCGCCGGGAAGCAGGGTCATGAATTGGCTCACGTAGGTCACCAGGGCGGCAGCGCCGAATACCATTTGTTCAGTATTGCTCTCTTGCCGCGTCACGCCGTTTACCTTTAGCCACAGGTCCAAGTGTCCCGGGTCGGGAATTTCATCACGTGTGGCGAGAAACGGTCCGAGCGGTGCAAACGTGTCGGCACTCTTGCCCTTTACCCATTGGCCGCCGCGCTCGAGTTGAAAGGCTCGCTCAGAGTAATCATTGTGCAGCACGTACCCCGCAATGTGATCCAGGGCGTTCTGCTGCTGGACATATCGCGCTTCCTTTCCGATGACGAACGCGAGCTCGACTTCCCAATCGAGTTTTGTGGAGCCTTTCGGTATCACCACCTTGTCGTTAGGACCGGACAACGAACTGCTGGCCTTGAAAAAAATCACCGGCTCCTTAGGGACTTCCTGCCCGGTCTCCGCCGCGTGATCCCTGTAATTCAAGCCGATGCAAACAATCTTGCTTGGACGGCAGACGGAAGCACCCAGCCGCTCTGACGACTCTACGCGGGGTAAGGCGCCGACATTCTTTTCCACCCACCGCCGCAATTTCTCGAGTCCGTCGCTTGCAAAAAACTGTTCGTTATAGTCCGTCACAGCGGCGGAAACATCCACGCGAGTTCCGTCCTCCAGAAGAAGGCCGGGCTTTTCTTTACCGCGATCGCCGAATCGTATGAGTTTCATGGAGTTGGGCAGAGAGTTACTCGTGCCGCGATGTCCTCGAGGATGTGAGTCTAGTGCTGAGTGCCACCGGCGAATTCCACCTCCATAAACTCGGACGCATCCAGGCGCGCAGAGATAGCTTTCGCGCTGGTCATCACGGCCTTGGCCAGAAACGGGATTTTGTCGCGGCCGATCCGCGTAACCGGTCCGGCCACGCTGATTGCCGCCGCCACTTTTCCTTGATCAATCACAATCGGAGCGCTGATGCAGCGCGCGCCCAAAGTGGCTTCTTCGTCGTCCAGCCCATATCCTCGCTGCCGGATGCTTTCGAGTTCGCGTCTCAATCGCAGCGGTTGCGTAATTGTGTGCGGCGTCAGCCGTTCGAATTTCAACGACCCAAGCACATGCTCTTTTTCTTCCGCCGGCAAGAACGCGGCCATCGCTTTTCCCATCGCGGTGCAGTAGATGGGCCGCCAGCTGCCTACAGGCGAGGCCATACGAAACGGATGCGGACTTTGCAGAACGTCCAAATAGAAAACGTCTTGACCGTCCAGCGTTCCCAGGTTGACGGTTTCTCCGGTTACTTTCCACAAATCCTGCAGCACCGGGCGGCTGATCTTTCTTAGCGACGTTTGATAGCTGATCCCAGAACCCAATCGCACCAACTTTGGGCCAACTAGGTACGAGCCCGCATCGTCCCGGAAAAGGTAGCCCTCGAATTCCAAATGAGCGAGAAATCGATATGCTGTGCTTTTATTGATGCCGGTTCGTAGCGCAACATCCTTGAGCGGCAGCCCCTCTGGCGCAGCACCAAGAGCTTCGAACACTCTCAACACTTTGGTGACGACTCCCACCGGAGCTGATTTCGCTTGGCGTGCTCGGATCATGCGTTACCCCCACTTAGAAACTTGCAACGCTAACCCCGGAAATGGAGATCCGTTTCCAGGCCACCCTTCCTTCCAGCACTATATACCTAAGATTTCGCCATGTGAAAAGTGGATTTTTTATCTTGAATATTCCCGAAGCGCTTGCTATATCGCTTGGCGCGACTCTGGGAAGGGCTGCTTCATCTGTTTCTGGCTTTAAGGTACTCTGCAATCACTATGTCAGGCAGCACCAAACAAGAAGGCGTGCTCAAACTAACGCCCACAGACAATGTTCTGGTTGCCCTCAAGGACTTGCGAAAGGGCGACCAGCTCACGTTTTCGGGTGCTTCTTACGCGCTGGCAACGGACATCCCGGCGAAACACAAGTTCGCCACGGTGCCTCTCGCGCCAGGCGGCGATGTCATCATGTACGGCGTGCTTGTCGGAAAGGCCATCCGGCCCATCCTACAAGGTGAAGTCCTGACGCCACTCAATCTTCATCACCAGGCTGCACCCTTCCACGAAAAAACCATGGAGTACTCATGGACGCCTCCCGCCATTTCGCGATGGCGAGACATATCGTTCCTGGGATATCACCGCGCGGACGGTCAAGTTGGGACGCGGAATTATTGGCTCGTGATTCCGCTGGTCTTCTGCGAAAACCGGAATATCGCGGTCCTGAAGCAGGCGTTTGAAGAAGAGTTAGGATTTGCCGCGCCGCAAATTTATCGCCAGCAGGTCGCGGAATTCGTCCGCCTCTATCAAGCGGGCCGGTCCAATGAAATCGCGGGCCATGGCGCTGTGGCCGTCGACGCTCGTCCGCCGGCTCCGCGAGTATTCGAGAATGTTGACGGGATCAAGTTTCTGATTCACGAAGGTGGTTGCGGCGGGACACGCGAGGATTCAGATAATCTTTGTTCTCTGATTGCTGGATACATCCACCACCCCAACGTAGCCGGCGCCACCGTTCTAAGCCTCGGCTGTCAGCACTCGCAGGTTGCAATACTCCTCGAACAGATCAAGAAGCGTGATGCAAAGTTCTCTAAGCCTCTGCTCGTGTTTGAGCAACAACATAGCGGGTCGGAACTGGCGATGATGTCGGAAGCAATTCGCAAGACTTTTGTCCGGCTGATGGAGATGAACGAAAACTGCAGACGCGCGCCGGCGTCCCTTTCGCAATTGTGCGTCGGCCTAAAGTGTGGCGGCTCCGATGGATTTTCCGGCATTTCCGCGAATCCTGCGATCGGTCACGTTTCTGATATTCTCGCAGCGCTGGGTGGTCGCACCATCTTGTCAGAATTTCCCGAGCTTTGCGGCGTCGAACAGGAACTGATCGACCGTAGCACCCGCAAGGAGGTTGGTGATCGATTCATTCAACTGATGCGCGATTATGCCAATAGAGCGAAAGCGGTTCGCTCCGGGTTCGACATGAATCCCTCGCCCGGAAATATCCGCGACGGGCTCGTTACCGATGCGATGAAATCCGCCGGTGCTGCAAAGAAAGGTGGCACGTCTCCTGTCACAGCCGTGCTTGATTATCCGGAATATTCAACCGAACCGGGACTGAATTTGCAGTGCACTCCGGGCAATGACGTGGAGTGCGTCACCGCCCAGGTCGCGGCAGGCGCCAACGTTGTGCTTTTTACCACCGGACTGGGTACGCCCACCGGAAACCCAGTTGCGCCGGTTTTAAAGATCTCGACCAATTCGACCTTGGCGCGGCGTATGGCGGATATCGTGGATTTTGACGCAGGTCCCATCATCGACGGAGAAGTGACGATCGAGCAGATGGGAGAAGCCATTCTGGAGAGGGTGATCGAGGTAGCCAGCGGCCAAGTCCAGACAAAAGCAGAAATACTGGGCCAAAATGACTTCATTCCTTGGAAAAGAGGAGTCTCTCTCTGATCATTCCCGTCAAGAATTCGAATGGGTTTCGCCTCGACGGCAAAACGGTGATCGTTACGGGCGGTGCGAGCGGCATCGGTAGAGCCATCGCCCACCTTTTTGCAACGAGCGGCGCGCACGTGTGTGTGCTGGATATTCATTCGAAAGAGGCGCTGGAGACGGTGCAGGAGATTCTCGACAGCGGCGGTGAAGCTTCCGCTCATGAATGTGACGTGACCAACCAGGAGGAAGTCCGGACGGTATTTCAAGAAC
This sequence comes from uncultured Acidobacteriota bacterium, assembly GCA_963786205.1. Lineage (GTDB taxonomy): Bacteria > Acidobacteriota > Terriglobia > Acidiferrales > UBA7541 > Palsa-295. The sequence goes on along the minus strand of CAWAYG010000002.1, from coordinate 595,904 downwards.
TTGCGATGCGCGGCGGAATCGACACCTTAGTGAACAATGCAGGCATCTCCCATGTTGGCAAACTTGAATCAACCACGGAGCGCGACTTCGATCGAGTTTTGCAGGTGAACGTAAAAGGCATCTATCACTGCATGCTCGCCGCCGTTGCACACATGAAGGTCAACGGCGGCGGCGTAATTCTCAATATGGCTTCCATCGCGGGCTCGTCCGGTCTGGCGGACCGCTTTGCTTATTCGACGAGCAAGGGCGCGGTGATTGCCATGACATATTCGGTTGCCAGAGATTACCTCGCCTGCAACATCCGCTGCAATTGCATCTCGCCCGCTCGAGTCCATACGCCGTTTGTCGATGGATATCTGCGACAGCACTATCCCGGCCGCGAAGAAGAAATGTTCGGTGAGCTGGCGCATTCGCAGCCGATCGGCAGGATGGCCGAGCCGCACGAGGTCGCGGCCCTTGCTCTCTACCTTTGTTCGGACGCTGCGTCCTTCGTGACGGGTGTGGACTTTCCTTTCGATGGAGGCTTCTTCAATCTTCGTGGATAGCCGCTCTCATTCGCCGGAGCTGGTTCGGGAGTAGTGCATGGATTTACACCTAAAAGACAAAGTCGTGGTTGTCACTGGCGGAGCGAAGGGCATCGGCGCGGCGATTAGCAAAGCCTCGGTGCGTGAAGGCGCAATCCCGGTGATCGTAGATCGCGACCAGGAAGCCTGCGACAAACTTTTTGCCGAATTGCGGCTCGATCGCAGCCGCGGCCTCCGCGTCGTCGCGGATCTGCAGCCTGCGGAGAATTGCGCGAAAGTCGTCGAGGACACGATTCGCGCGTTCGGCCGAATTGATGCGCTCATCAACAACGCGGGCGTGAACGACGGCGTCGGGCTCGAGCTCGGCAGTCCCGAAAAATTTGTAGGCTCGCTGAGACTCAATCTTTTGCACTACTACAACATGACGCACTTCGCCCTTCCTCATTTGAAACTTACGCGAGGATCGGTCGTCAGCATCAGTTCCAAGACCGCAGTGACGGGGCAAGGAAATACTTCGGGTTACGTGGCGTCGAAGGGCGCGATCCTGGCGCTTACGCGAGAGTGGGCGGTGGAGCTTCTGCCCCATGCCATCCGCGTCAACGCGGTGGTTCCGGCTGAGGTGATGACTCCTCTGTATGAGCAGTGGCTTAGCGGATTTCCTGACCCCGAGGCGAAACTCAAAACCATCACGGCCAGAATTCCCTTTGAAAAAAGAATGACGACACCAGATGAGATCGCTGCGATGGTTATGTTCCTGATCTCCGCGCAGGCGTCGCACATCACCGGGCAACACATGTATGTGGACGGCGGTTACGTGCACCTCGACCGGGCCTTGGCCTAACGGAGACGCATGGGGAAACCGTCTGCGCCGCTTACCGAGCGAAAGTATGTGGTCCCTTTCGTGCTGGTCACGAGCCTATTTTTTCTTTGGGCGCTCGGAGTCAACCTAAACGACATTCTGATCCCGCATTTAAAGAAGACTTTCAATCTTACCGATTTTCAGTCGTCGCTGATTCAAACTGCTTTTTTTGGCGGATATTTCCTGGCAGCGCTGCCTGCGGGATGGCTGATGGAGCGTATCGGTTATCGCAAAGGCATTTTGGTTGGGCTGGGAACGTGCGCCGTTGGTGCGATCCTATTCATCCCCGCCGCTTCGATTCGGACTTACGGATTTTTCCTCTTCGCATTGTTTGTGATGGCCTGCGGACAGGGCATTCTGGAAGTCGCCGCCAATCCTTACGTCACGATTCTCGGTCCTCCAGAATCATCCGAACGCCGACTGAATCTGGCGCAATCTTTTAATGCCGTGGGCGCCTGGGTAACTCCGTTCATCGGCAGGGCTTTTATTCTTTCGGGCATCGAGTACTCTGCTGCCAAGCTTGCGGCGATGACTCCGGAGCAATGGCAGGTGTATTCAGCTTCGGAAGCAAATCGGGTCAGAGGCACCTATCTTGTAATCGCCGGAATTTTTCTGTTCGTCGCGGCGCTGATCTATTTTGCGCATCTGCCGGAAGTGCGCGAGTCGAGCGGCGAGGCGTTGCCCGCGCCGGAGGCCGCGCCGAAGACGCACAAAGGCATCTGGCATTACAAACATCTGATTCGCGGCGTCATCACCGAATTCTTCTACGTGGGCGCGCAGGTAGGTGTCACCAGCTTCGTGATTCGATTTACGCAGCACGCCCTTCCTGGCACTCCGGAAAAAACCGCGGCGGATTATCTGAAATGGCACCTATTTGGATTCATGATCGGCCGCTTTGCCGGTTCTGCCATCATGAAACGCGTAGCACCTCCGCGGCTGCTCGGGCTTTTTTCCACGGCTGCCGCTGTGTGCAGCATCGTCGCGATTTTCGCGATCGGAATGGCGCCTGTGTGGGCTGTGGTGCTGCTTGGTTTCTTTGATTCCATCATGTTCCCGACGATTTTTGCACTGAGCATCAAAAACCTCGGCGTGTACACAAAGCTTGGCTCTTCCCTTCTGGTAATGTCCATCATCGGCGGCGCGATCGTTCCCGCCGTCATGGGCTACATTTCGGACCGTAGCTCGATCCAGGCGGCCTTTGCAGTTCCTTTTTTCTGCTACGCGATCGTGATTTATTTTTCGTTCAGCGGCTATAAACCATCGCTTACAACGGCGGACGACTAAGCGGGCGAACCAATGAGCGAACATGCGAAATTTCTGATAACGGGTGGATTGGGCTTCATCGGCCAAGCGGTCGTTCGCAATCTCCTCGAGCGCGGCATTCCCAGTGTCGCTGCCGATCAATCCGCAAATGCCGAAGCCCAAGCCGGCTTGCGCGCAGTGGCCAACCGCAGCGGCGCGACTTTCGATTCAGTTTCTATGGACGTCAGCGATTTCCGCGATGTGCTGGCTGTGTTTCACAGTCATCCTGACATCACCCACGCCATTCACCTGGCTTATGTGATGGGACCGCTGGTGGACGAAAATACTTCGCTCTCGACGCGCGTCAATATTCTGGGCATGACCCATATGTTCGAGGCGGCCGTACAGCGTGAACTTTCGCGGCTGGTGTTCACGAGCAGTGAAACGGTCGCCGGTCCAGCGCAGCGTGTTTATGGCGACCGACCAGTGACCGAGGACGATTTCTGCGATCCGGCTTCGCATGCTTTCACGTATGCGGTGATGAAGCTTCTGAACGAACACATGGGGCGCCGATATGTCGAGCGATATCGAGCGAACATCGCGTGTACGCGGCCGCCGGTTGTTTTCGGCCACGGGCGCAAGCGCAGCGCGGTGATGTGGGCCGAGCATTTCGCTTCCAAGCCTGCGATCGGCGAACCCGTCATTTTGCCGTTTAGCGCGCAAACACGCGATACGTGGATCTATAAGGACGACTGCGCGGAACAACTCGTGCGGCTCTCGCTGAAACCCAAGCTCGGCCACTTTGTCTATAATAATGGCGGTCACTGCGTGACCGCCGCACAAATCGCGACGATCGTCAGAAAATGGATCCCCGACGCGCAAATCGCCTTTACGGACGGCGCCGGTACGCCGCTAATCGACAATCAAGACGGTACACGGTTGATTCGCGAGATTGATTTTGCGCCGCACCCCCTGGAAGAAGGCGTGAGAGCGCACATTAACGAAGCGCGCTCAGGAGCCGGCTTGCCGCCTGTCTAGCACGCTGACCAAACGACCGATGCCACCATTCCTCAGCACCGTAGTAGGCAGCTATCCACGAAATACCAACGTGGAAGATACGCTGAAGAAACCCTCGCTCAGCCGCAGGGAAATTGATGAATTGATCCAATGGGCGGCGCGCGATCAGGCGGACCTGGGACTCGACATCATTACAGATGGCGAGGGCTATCGCGAAAACATGTATTATTTTTATCAGAAGCGGCTTGATGGAATCACTTTCGAAGCAATGGTGAAGCAATCCTTCGGGACGGCGGGATTCGGCATCGAATGCGCGCGCGTGATCGGCGAGATCAAGAATTCACGCTTCGAGCTGGCTCGCAATTGGAAACTGGCGCGCGATGCGGCTCCTTCGCGCTGCCGCGTCAAGCAAACTGTGACGGGCCCGCATGTGCTTACGCGCTTTAGCGTGAATCAGCGCCCGGACCTGTATCCAGACGAGCAAACCTTGTGTCGTGCTTACGCGGAGGTTTTGGCGGCGGAACTGCGCGAGGTGATTGCCGCCGGATGCGACTACATTCAGTTCGATGAACCGATGTGGACTGAGTCGCCCGAAGACAGTTTGTGGGCCGCAGGAATATTGAATGAACTTATCGATTCTCTGCCGCGAGTCAAGTTCGGACTGCACGTCTGCGGCGGTAACCCCAGGCGAAAACGGATTTATTTCACAAAATATACAGACATCGTGCCGGCCTTCCTTGCCGTCAAGATTGATGAAGTCTCTCTGGAGCACTGCACGCTCAGCTACGATTTGATGGAGCTGTGGAAACAGTGGCCTTTCCAAGGCGATCTGGCGCTCGGCGTGATTGACCAGCGCAGCGATCCGATTGAAACTCCGCAGCTCATTCGCGAACGGCTGACACCGGCGCTCGCATATTTTTCTTCGGATCGCTTGCTGCTCACCAGCGAGTGCGGTTTCGGGCATGTGCCGCTCGATATCACCCGCAACAAACTGCGCGTCCTTACCGCGACCTGCCGCGAACTCAGGAAATTATAGGCATACGATCCTTAAGAACGGACGCGCTTGATATCGCGGGCTCCCTTCTCGACGGTGGCTAGTCACGGATGGGCCCAAACCTCTACGAGCAATACGCGGCGGCGTCCACCCCGCCTCTGGCTTAGATTCTCGTCGCTAAGGAGGAAGTTGACCGAATTAGGAACGGGAAGTCCGTCTTGCAGGAAGTGAGCTCCGCGCTTGCGTTGACTCTGGACCGATTACAAGTAAACCGGAACCACTCAATCAGGCCATGCCCATCCTGCGATCTAGGCAGAATATTTACACGCAACCTTCTCGAATCTCCAGTGCGGCATACAAATTCGGATGGTTGCAGGGTTCCCGGCTATCGTCCTGCAGGCGCGGGGTTTGTCGTTTTGTGCAAGATTCGGCGAGCTCAGGCAGGGGCGAACCGAAAGTTTGTGGATTGACGCAGTGCACTTCTTTACCTGAAAGTTCGTCGTCCGACGGCGACTCACCTGGTTCCAATGCCTGGTTAACGCTGCTAGCTCAACCGGTCGAGGCAACACCATCCGGTGCGTTGATTCGACATTGCTTCCTTCGAGCTTAGTGTTGCGTCGACCCATTGAGACCACCCGACAAATCAGGCAAGTGAAATTGAACCGGTAAACACGAGCGCGTTTTCGGTTACTAATCTACTAACCGATCAATTACTTTGTGCTGACGCGGTGGCGGAATTGTCGCTAACTAGCAAATTCAGGAAGCGAATGATTTGTGTCTGCTCGCGTTCTCGTTCAGGGCTGGCGTCCTTGTTTTTCGCGACGTCCGCGAGCCGGACGGACAAGACTCGCAAGGCAACCTCACGATTGACGTAAGCAGCGTCCTTGACGGGACTCATCACCCAGCCTCTTTTGGTCTTCTCGAATTCCAGAGACTCTTCTCTCCAGCGAAGCTGCGAGCTCGTTTGCGTATCTGCAGGAGCGGCTAGCGATTCGATCCGAACGAGCGCAGTTCCGCGCTTGCCCTTAATTTGCACTGCTAGGACACGTAGCTCGCGGTAAACGACTATGGATTTGTCGGGACTGTTCATGTTCAGGCTGCCCGTCCGCAGGGATTCGCCGAAATCCCGATTCATTTCGACAAATGCGGCTACGACTTCTTCTGGTGAAGGGTTTTTCCCTGCCACTTGAAGAACGATTTCGCGAGGAGTCTCGACGGTTGTTGAACGAGAGGTGTCGGCCGCAGGGACCGGGTGCGATGCGCTCGCAGGTACTGGCTTGGGCAGTTCGGAAGGCGGATCGTTCTCCGAACTGCGGTTGTCGCGCTGAACCTGAAGAGGTTTGCGATCCGGGTGATCCGCAGCTTCGAGCGTGCGATCGGCATGGCGCGGCTTGTCGGTCACGTAGCGGAAGAAACGAGCGATACCGCGCGAGCGCCAGTAGGGCGAGTCATAAAATTGCGTGTCAGCACCGGAACTCACGAAGCTGAAGAACGAGTGTTGTTGGGGATCGATGACGATGCCGACATGGCCGCGCCAGACAACCAGGTCGCCTGCCTGAGGCACGCGCACACGTGTGAAATTCGTGCTGCCGATGTAGAGCTCGCGCGAACCGACGTACGCGTAGGGAAAGCCCGCTTGTTCGTAAATATCGTGAACGAGGTGGGAACAGTCCGTTTCGGATTCCGACGCGGCGTCTACCGTGGGAATGGCGGCCAGAATCGTCCGACCCTCCGTTCTGGCGATCGGACGAGGTCCGTGTGTTTCCGCAGAGGCTGGCCGGACATTCTGGCCGAGCGCCGTCGAGGCCGTCGCCAGGCACAATGCTGCGAAGATGAACCGACCCATCATTTTGTGAGTCTCACAGATCGCGACAAAAGCCGCACTGGCCATGCCGCGAAAACAACACCGTCCGGCGGTACAGGTCCCCTTTTCTTTCTGGGCTGGAATGGTACTAACAAGAAGCCTTGAGGCGGGTGGCGGTGAACCCGCCTCAGTAAGATGTTTGGGCTGTTCCCATGGTTGCAACGTGAGTGCGCAATTCGCCATGGAATCAGTCCTGAATTTTCAACCAGCGAGCGAAGTAGGCCTGTCGTTTGGTCCGTTGCTCTGCGCCTGTACGATCTGAGGCGTCAAAACACGGAGTACTAACCCCGTACCATTGAGACGACCCAGGCCCAAATGATATTCTAAAGGCTGCCCTACCCACCCTCAGACCCGTTGAAGTGTCTCTGTAAAGGCGGCGAGCCATGGATGCCGAAAAACTTCGAGTCGCGCGGGAAAAGCTTACACGCGTCTTCCGCTATCTCGAAGCGCTAAACCAACACCGCAATCCAGCGAAACGCCAGCTCCGCGAACAACCCTGGACCTTATCGATGCGCGACCTCCCCGATCACGCGTCCGTTCAAAGGGGTGCTGCCAGGGCCAGCTCTTCAAAGGCCAAAACCCAGAACGGCCAGGCCATGGAAGACCCGAGTTACATTTTGAAAGTTCGGCGCCCCCGCTTGACGCGCCCGCCCGACCCGCCCGAAGAGATTTCGGCATGGCTCGAGGACGGGTGGGACGACCCTCGGAACTCGGTCGCCGTCGAGGAAACACAAGCAGACTCCGAGAACCGCGCCGAACCACGGATAGTGAAGTTTGCCGACGATCCTGCCAGAAGCGCGGCTCTGGCGCGCTGGAAGCTTATACGTGACCAGTGGGTGGAGAGCGAAAAGCCTGCTCGCGCAGCGATGAAAATCTTCGAAACGTTCTACACCCTCTACGGCCGTATCGATCGAGAAGCCGAGCGCGTGGAACTCATTCTCGGTGATGGCATCCTGAGTTGGCGGCGCGCCGAAGGCAGCATCTTCCATCCAGTCCTGCTCCAGCGTCTTCAATTGCATTTCGATGCTTCCGTACCCGAGTTCAGCCTCTCCGAAGCGGACCATCCGGTCGAATTGTACTCGGCGTTGTTCCAGTCCATGTCGGATGTGGACGGACGTGTGATCGGCCGGTGCCGTGAGGAATTGGATGAAGGCGGTTTCCATCCGCTCATCAACGGATCGACGTCCGGCTTTCTGAAGCGCCTCGTTGTCCAGTTGTCTCCGCGCGGAGAGTTCCGGGAAGACCAGGCACCGAACCAGGAAGCAAGCGACCCGTGTATCGGCCGCGACCCAGTGCTGTTTTTGCGTGCCCGCAACTTGGGGTTTGCCGCTGCAATCGAGGGCATCCTCGCCGACCTGCGTACAAGAGAAGATTTACCGTGGTCCCTGCTGAATATCGTGGGAGAGGAGTCGCCAATTTCTGAAGTTGGAGACTCGGATTTGCCCACGAACACCATTCACGCGGATGGCGAAGTGCTGCTCAGCAAACCGGCCAATCCAGAGCAGATCCGAATCGCTCAGCAACTCGAGGAGCACGGAGGCGTTTTGGTGCAGGGCCCTCCAGGCACCGGAAAAACGCACACGATCGGTAATCTTGTTGGCCATTTACTCGCGCAGGGCAAGAGCGTGCTGGTCACCAGCCATACAACCAAAGCGTTGCGGATGGTGCGCCATCACATTGTTCCAGAGCTACGCCCGTTGTGCGTCAGCGTGCTGGAAAGTGACCTCGATAGCCGCAAGCAGCTCGAAAGCGCCGTGGGTTCCATTGCTGAGAGATTGTCGCGCGCCGATGCCAGTTCGCTCGAAATGGAATCGAAGAAACTGGAAGCTGAACGTCTGCGTGTGCTGAAGAAACTCGGCGAAATCCGAAACCAGCTCGCCGACGCCCGCGCCGACGAATATCGGGAGATTGCCGTTGGTGGAAAGTCGTGGACGCCTGCCGACGGCGCACGCCACGTCGTTCAGGCGAAGGAAGCACACGGCTGGATTCCCGGCCCCGTCGCCGCGGTAGCGCCGCTGCCTCTTTCCCCCGGCGAGCTGGCCGACCTCTACCGAACTAGTGTCTCGATCTCCCGCGAAGACGAGAATGAGCTTTCCGGTCATCTTCCAGAGCTTAACAATCTTCCGCGAGCCGACGACTTCGAAGCAAGTGTGAGCGAGCGCAACCGTCTCGGCATGGAAGACCTCGATTTACGCTCCGATCTGTGGGAGTCGCATGCCGCACAGACCTCACCCGAAGAAATCGAAGGACTTTCCGCTGCTCTTGTTCAGGCAGTCGAGCCTCTTTCCGGCAATGACAAATGGAAACTCGCCGCTGTGTACGCCGGCAAATATGGTGACGTGCACCGGCAACCCTGGGATCAACTCGTTAGCTTCGTGCGTCTGGTTCATCGCGAAGCCGCAAACGCGCAAGAATCATTCGTCAAATACGGCCCCGAGGCGAACGGTCGTTTTGCCATGGAAGAACAGGAGCGCATCGCTGGCGAAATCCTCGCGCACCTCGAAGACGGCGGCAAGCTGGGTTCGATTACGTTGTTTACGCATAAGGCTTGGAGTCAATTTCTCGAACAAACGAAGGTGAACAGGACGCGACCACGGTTGCCCGAACATTTCCAGGCACTGCGCCAATTCTTCCGGCTCAAGGGCCTCCGCGAGGATCTCGGTGCGCGGTGGGACCGCCAAGTAGCGGCTCTCGGCACTCCTCGTGCAGCAGAAATGGGTGAGGAGATCGAGAAAACGTTGATGCAGTTCTGCGACTCTATCGAACAATGTCTGGACTGGCAAAAAAACACTTGGCTCGCGTTGCAGCGGCAACTCGAAGAGCTTGCCTTCCGGTGGCACAGGTTCCTCGCCGAACAGCCAGCCATCGTTGGTCCGGAGGGCGAGCTGGCGCGTATTCACCTTGGAGTGACCGATGCCCTGCTTCCTATTCTCGATTCGCGCTACAAAAAACTGAGACTGCTTCAACTCGATGAAGACCTTCGTGATCTCAAAGGCCGGCTCAGACTTGCTGCGCGCGCAGCGAAGGCTTCCAAAGTCATCAGCCAACTCCTCGCTGGTGTGACCGACGAGAATCCCAATCGCTATCGTCAAGCCTACGAGCGCCTGCTCGAACTCAAGAGCAAGCAGGCGGACCTTGACCTGCGCCGCACCTTGCTTGCAAAACTGGAAACCGCTGCCCCGGCCTGGGCCGGAGCCATTCGCAATCGTACCGGTGTGCATGGACGAGACGAACCGCCGCGCGACGTCGCCTCCGCCTGGACTTGGCGACAGCTCAATGACGAGCTCGATCGCCGCAGCAGTGTTTCACTTGAGGCTCTACAAACCAAGAGCGAAAAACTGCGCGAGCAGTTGCGCCGCACGACCGTCGAGCTCATTGACAAACTCTCCTGGGGCTCGCAAGCGCGCCGCACCTCTTCACGGCAGCGCCAGGCGCTCGTCGGATGGCTCGACACCATCCGCCGCATCGGCAAAGGTCACGGAATTCGCGTTTCTCTTCTGCGCACCGAAGCCGCCAGGAAAATGAGCGAGTGCCGCGGAGCCGTGCCGGTGTGGGTCATGCCGCTCTCGCACGTGGTAGAAAACTTCGACCCGCGCACGACTCGCTTCGACGTCGTGATCATCGACGAAGCCAGCCAAAGCGATGTGATGGCACTCGTCGCCCTGTATCTGGGCAAGGCCGTCCTCGTCGTCGGCGACCACGAACAGGTCAGCCCGTCCGCCGTCGGGCAGGACCTGGGCGTCATTCAGAACCTCATTTTCCAATATCTGCGTGGCATTCCGAACTCCGACCTCTACGACGGACAAATCTCTATTTACGACCTCGCCCGCCAGTCGTTCGGCGGGACCACCTGTCTCGTCGAACATTTCCGGTGCGTTCCCGAAATCATTCAGTTCAGCAATATGATTTCTTACGACGGACGCATCAAGCCTCTACGTGATGCGACTCGCGTCCATCTGCGTCCGCACACCATCGCGCATCGCGTGACTGGTTCCAGCCGCGATGGTAAGGTCAATCGCCAGGAAGCTCTGACCATCGCTTCGCTCGTCGCCGCCGCCATGGAGCAACCCGAATACCGCAAGAACGACGCGGGCCAGCCTTTGAGCATCGGCGTGGTATCGCTCGTCGGTGACGAACAAGCCATCGAAATCGACAACCTCATCCACGCAAGTGTTTCGCCTGACCGCTATGAGCTCCATCGGGTTCTTTGTGGCAACGCCGCGCAATTCCAGGGTGATGAGCGTGACGTGGTGTTCATCTCGCTCGTCGATACTGCCGAACGTGGCGCGCTTTCCCTGCGCGATCAGGAACTCTTCAAACAGCGCTTTAACGTCGCAGCCAGTCGCGCCCGCGACCAGATGTGGATCGTGCATTCGCTCAGCCCGCACAACGACCTGAAAGCCGATGATCTGCGCCGGCAATTGATTGAGCATGCCGAAGACCCCGCACGCCTCATGCGCGCACTCGAAGAGAAAGACAAACGTACGCAATCGAGCTTTGAACGTGAAGTGATGAAACGCCTCGCCGCAGCGGGCTACCGTGTCACGCCGCACTGGAAGATCGGTACGTTTCGCATCGATCTCGTTGTCGAAGGCGAGGGCAAGCGTCTGGCCATCGAGTGCGATGGCGACCGCTATCAGCCACTTGAGAAGTTGTCAGAGGACATGGATCGGCAGTCTGTCCTCGAGCGCATGGGTTGGATTTTCACACGCATCCGCAGTTCGGAGTTTCTCCGCAATCCCGCTCGTGCGATGAAACCTATCTTCGAAAAATTAGAGGCGTTGGAGATTCCATCCGCCGGCGAAACCAGAGAAATGCAAGAAGGTCCGTCCTCACATGAGGTAATCGACCACGTGATCCGCCGCGCCGAAGAGCTTCGCAAGGCTTGGTCGAATACGAATGGCGTGGGTGCGCGTTCGTCGGCTCTGGCGTCAGCGGCCGCGAAGGTTTAGTGCGGACCGCAGCCGTCTGGAGCCTAGGACAGTTCGCGAACTTTGTTTTGCTACTCAAAGTAATTGGGGTTCGTCACCGTGCCCCATTGAGCCGAGTACTCAGCTGGACCCATTTCGTCCGAAATGCGCTTTCCTTCAACATTAAGCCAAACCCAACGATAGGTTGGCGCCGACCCAGCTAACCCTGAGGAGGGATATTCGGCCACGGAGGTCAGTAACCTTAAGCCGCTTAGTGTTTACTGATGACTTTTGAGCGAAGCGTTTCCCAGTGTAGGACTCAAGCCCTGGTAAACGCATTCACCGGAGTGAAGTTTTACTTCAAATGGACGGTTACGCGACGTACGTGTGCCACGAGCACGAAAGAGAAAATGCTGAGTAGTGCGCAACTGCTTGACTGATGAGGGTAGGCCCCTCGGAACCGGTTTACAGGAACGGGTTCCAAACCACCTGCGGCGGCTGTAGCCAAAAGCTATGGTCGTGAACGCGGAAGGAAAAGGCCTGGCAAGGACCAGGTCAGGTGACCGGCAAGAAGAGGACCGCAAGGGAACCACTGCTGAAGTGTCGAAACGTAATGGATGATGTCAAAACCGCGGGGGGTAAGTTACTGCGGGAGTAGCTGCGACGAAACCTGTTTACGGGCGGAGTGGCATCCGGCATGAGAGGTGGCCTGAGCTTGCCAAAGAGGCGGTCAAGCGGAACGTGGGAACCTGAGACACCGATGCGAACGGAGAAGCCACAAGTGGACGAAACCACGAGGGCGAGAGTACGGATGCGGAGTCTCAGGGTCGGACTGCCCCAAAGTAGTGAAGAAGCGGGGCAATTCCCGTGGAGCGAAGGGGGCGGGTCACTCGCGTCCTAACCAATACGGTCAACTGGAAACAGGAGGAACCGAGCGGTTCGGACGGAAGGTAGCAACCTTCACTGGGTGGCACGAGCCGTGTGACAGGAGACTGTCAAGCACGGATCTGTGAGAGGCTCGGGGTGAAATTCCCCGGGCCTACTCGGCCAGGAGTTACGTACGGACTGGACATTGCGCCCGCTGCAGGCATTATTTTTGTTTTAGCAACGCTAACCAATTAACTACCAGCGTTAGCGGCTCGGACTCCTGAGACGAAGCCAAGCTAGCGACGACAAATTTATCGCCATCGCCGGTCACATCGTAATTCGAGCCACCGGCAAACGGGACGGGATTCACCCGAAATAGAGATTGCACTTTGCCAATGAGCAGGCTCGACTCCTGTTCTGTAATTTCCGCGGACATGATCTTATTGTCCGTCGAAATGTAGAAAAGCTCGCGTCCGTCGCGACGCCAGCGGGGCAGGACGCCGCCCCCGGTCGAGACCTCCCATTTCCCGGAACCGTGAAGAAAAGGGATCACGCAGATCTCTGGCCGCCCGGATTCCCTGGATTCGTAGGCTAACCATTTCTCGTCAGGAGAAAGAGCTGGCGCGTATACATCGTACTGGCTCTGAATCAACGGCAACGCCTTGCGGTCACCGGACAGAAGCACGCCCCATATCTCTCGACGCGAATTCGGTTGATCAGCCAGTCGTTCGAAAAGTAGGTAGCGCCCGTCTGGTGTGAACCGCGGCGCGAACTCACTTGCGTCATCCACAGTCAGCGCCGTCGGAGTTCCCGTGCCATCAGAGGCGCTTAAATAGATGTGGGGTGGCCCGTTTCGATTGGATACGAAAGCGACAGATTGTCCGTCTGGCGCCCAATTTGGCTGCCGGTCGGAAGCCGGCGGAAAAGTGAGCCTGGTCTTCGCGCCTCGAGCGAGATCGAACACCCAAATGTTTAAGTTTCCGGTGCCTCCTGCAAGGCTTGAGATCGCCAGCTTCTTGCCGTCCGCTGAAACACTCGGCTCAAGGTACAGGCCGGGTGTGCCCGTTGCTTCGATTTGTTTGCCGGTGCGGTCATACCAGATGAGCTGGTCAGTGTCGCCGGTTGGGTTTCCTGCCTCATACACCATGATGCCAGTCTCCGAAACGGCAAAAATCGCTCGGCTAGTGATGGCATTCACGCCAACATGTTCGACCAGAGGCACGGCATCCCCGTCCAAGCGCAACTGGCGAGCATCGAACCGTTGGGCCATGAGGATCCCCTGGCGCACAAAAAGCAGGTCGCCGGAAAGAGAGTAAACAGCGTTCGAGTCGTTCTGCATAATAAGTTTGGGTGCGCCGCCGTCCAGCGAGCCTACGTAAACGCCCCCAATTCCAACCACAGCTTTTTGCGCGAAAAAAAGAAAATGTTTGTTGTCCGGCAAAAGCTGCGGCCACCGGTGGCTTCTTTCGTTTAGCGATTCGTTGAGGATCGTCGTTGGCTGAGGCGTGCCGCCCGATGCGGCAATACGAAAAACCGGACTGGACACGTTGGGAGTGAAAAGAATTGTGCCGTCCGCTCCCCACGTTCCGCCACGCCCGATCGCTACATCGCAGAGAGCGAGAGGCGGCCCGCCCGATACATCTATTCGGTTCAGCTTGCCATTGGCGAAAAATCCCACCGAGCGGCTATCCGCTGACCAGAACGGGAACGTCGCACCATCCGTGTCATCCAGTGGCTTCGCTGCCGCCGAATTAAGCGGCCTCACCCATAAGAGCTGGCGTCCTTCCGAACTGACGGCAGAGAAGACCAGCTGCTTTCCGTCAGGCGAAAGGATCGGCGGTCCAGGATTGATCCCGGTGAAAACGAATCTCGTATTCGGCGGGGACGTAATTTGCGACACAATCGCAGCCAGAGGCTCCGGCTTGCGCGTGAAATACTTGGCGGCAAACAGCGTTGCCAGAATTACCGCGGCAGTGGCCACGACCAATGGCAGCGCCCGTCGCCAAGCCGCTATGCGAATCGCAACTGCCGAAGGTAAATCTTGCGACGCGCCGGAGAGGACTTCTTCGATTGCAATGCGGGCGTCACCGATCGCTTGCAAACGCTGGCGCAGATCTTTTTTCAGGCAGCGCTGAAGAAGGTTGCGAATTGTACGCGGCGTATTGGAGGGCAGCAGCGACCACTCCGGTTCCGCGCGAATTACCGCCGCTAGAGCATCTGAGACAGTTTCACCTTCAAACGGCCGCTTCCCCGCAAGCATCTCAAAATACACGCAGCCGAAAGCCCAAATGTCGGTGCGGCGATCTACCGATTTGCCTTTGGCTTGCTCGGGAGACATATATGCAGCCGTGCCCAAAATAACTCCCGGTAGCGTGGCCATGCTGGTAACCGTTGGGGAATTGTGAATGTCGGTCGAAGCAGGATGGCTTTCTGAAGCTTTCGCCAATCCGAAATCGAGAACTTTTACATTTCCGTCCGAAGTGACTTTGATATTCGCCGGTTTCAGGTCGCGATGAATGATGCCGCGTTCGTGCGCGGCCTCCAGCGCTTCGGCGATTTCTCGCGCAATCTGAAGGGCTTCGTCCAGCGGTATCGCGTCGAGAGCGATCCGCTCTGCGAGGGTGGGTCCTTCGACCAGCTCCATCACCAGGGCATGAACGCCGCCGGAATCTTCAAAACCATAAATTGCGCCGATGTGCGGGTGATTCAGCGAGGCGAGAACTTGGGCTTCGCGCCGAAAGCGCGCCATTCGTTCCGGGTCGGTGGCGAATGTGGCGGGCAAAACTTTGAGCGCCACATCGCGCCCCAGCTTTGTGTCCCGCGCGCGATAGACCTCACCCATCCCGCCGGCGCCCAGCGGCGAGCCGATTTCGTAGGGGCCGAGCCGTGTGCCGGGAGCAACAGCCATGATTGTCCGAGATTATAACCCCCAGAATCGGACAAACGGAGCCTCAAGACGTAAATTGCCCGGTAACGCGACTAGTCCCGCAAGTGGAAGTGCCAGGTACACCGCGCGGAGATCGATGTTGTCGTCAGTTCGCACCGCGCAGCCGCCATTGTTCTTCAATGAAGTGGACTACTGCCTGCTGAAATGTAGGCTCGTAAGGCGTGGATTGGTGGTCGCCATCACATTGGGCGGAACGTGCCGTTGGGATTTCTTTGAGAAGCCGCTCGATCTTTTGATTGGCCACGTCCGCCTCGCCATTGAGTATCAGCGTCAGTATGTCGATTTTCTGGAGTGCTTCTGCAGGCAAAGTATGCGCGACTACACCGCGAATCACCGCCGCGAGGACCTTCGGATCAGCTCCCGTCACCCGAGCCGCTATGAGACTCGCCGAGGCGAGGTGTCCGGGAACGATTTCCCCCAGCTCCAGGATTTTCGCCCCCTCTTCCGCCCACACCCGAATAGTAAGCGGACGAGGCACGGAGTCTGGAACCGGCCAGTTCGCCGGAAACTCCAAGACGGTATCCTCGATGGCGTAGTCCCCGATGCCAGCGAGAATGGCAGACTTCACCTGCGGTGGGCGCAGAATGAGTAATCTTGCGGCTGCGCCAGCTCCCATTGAGAAACCGATCACGTCCACGGCATCAAGACAGAGATGGTCAATGAGAGCGATGACATCCCGGGCCATCGCTGAATTTTCGTAGGCGGTTTTCTCTGTCGGTTTGTCGGACGCCCCGAAACCACGCATGTCCGGTAGGATGGTGCGCGCACCCGCTACCTGGAGTCCCCGGGCCAAGCCCGGCCATCCTTCGAGAGGAGGATTGGGTAGCGGAGGCGCTCCCCCAAAAACTTCTCGAAACATCTCTTGCCGTTTTTCCAGTATAGGAAGAATACGCCCGAAAGCTCCGAATTGACCTAGGCCATCCACCCCAAAGCCATGCAGCAGAATGACGGCCGGTCCTTCGCCCTCGTCATGAAAAGCGATCCGGACTCCGTCAAAGGATACGAATGTGTTCACGGGCCTCTCCAAGGGACACGAAGCGGCAACGTGGCTACCCAGGGAAATGTGAACCAGCGCTATTCGAGGGTGTTCCTAGTCTAGCAGATTCAACGGAGCTCCCGGTCGCACGAATAGTGCCTGGTTAACGCTGCCAGCTCAACCGGTCGATGCAACACCATCCAGTGTGCTGATTCGGCAATGCTTCCGCGGGAGAACCACTTGTTCGCTTTCACTGGGACAAAACCTAGCCAGGGCAGCGTTCCGGCTGGTCTAACCCTAGCAAGCGATTTTGGGGTTTGTTTTCAATGCCAGGTGGGTTGAAGCTTAGTGTTGCATCGACCCATTGAGATCACCGCGCTACTCGGACAAGTCACCTAGCGGTGGCTTACGTCAGCGACGAATCGAGTGAGCGACCTGGGGTTGCGAAATACGTGGAGCACGGCATTGGGTGCGTGGACCGTGATCGCTGCTTTGAGTTTCGGAAGGCTCTGAATCCGGTATGCCAATAGCCAGCGCCAGAAATCAGCTCGTTCGCGGGATCGGCGGATTGCTCGCCAGGCACAGCGGACTAACGAAAAGTCTAAGAGGATGATGGTATCTGCTGCCCGAAGCCGGACCTCGATGGCGTCGTAGGGTCCGAGGTCACCCTTTATGATCCATTGACCCTCATGTACGAGATGCTCCTGCATCTCAATCCACCGTCGGCGAGAAGTCGCAACAAGCCCTCGTTGCCAGAAGATTTTATCTACTTCGATTACAGGCAGCTTTGTAATATCGCCCGGGCGTCGGGCGAGGGTCGATTTGCCTGAGGCCCCACGACCAATGATAACCAAGCGCTCCATACTTCTCAGTTTACGCAAACAGGGACTTGGTTCGAAGGTGGGAGGCAACTCGCTGGTGCGACCAACGAGCAAGTGCCTGGTTAACCGAAACCGGACATCAAGTGGATTTACATCTCGAAACGGTCGGCTCCGGGAACCTGGGGGACTCCGTCACGAATTAGTGCAATGCGCGACAACTCATGTGCTTTTCAGTTTCTTGGATCGCGTCAGCTATCTTTGCGAGATCTGTTTCCGAGCTGGGTACAGCCAGATCGCCCCACTCTGTCCCATCTTCAAATGCCCAGTGCGCCCCGGTGATCGCGCCATAGAGGCGCGGCCCAATTTGGATGTAGCTAGGAAACCTTATATCAGCGGCGATGCCAGTGCTTCGCAAAAGTAATACGATTTTTTGCAACCGGTCCACGTTTTGCGAATACCGGGCGGTGTCGTTGTCCATTGCTTCCCCTACTGCACCATCTTATCCGATCGACCTCGCGGGGTTGATTCAAGCATCTGGAGCGTTTCCAATCCGCCATCCAGACAAGAACCAAGCAAATTTCTCTTTAAATCTCTGAAATGCATCCTTTCGTGTCCGGTAACGCTAATCGGGCACTTGACGGGAGGACGAGCTCCCGGATCCCGCCATCCCTGAAAATTGAAGTGCATGGGTGGCAGATATACAATCCCTGAACCGTTCGCAAGAGATGTGAATTTCATCCAAGAATATCCAGAACTAACCCGAATTCATGGACCTCGCTGCTGATCTCCGCGCATATGTCACTGGACGCCGCCACTCCAAGCAGGAACAAGCCTTGTTGCGCAGAATCCGTGCGTTGCCCCAGTCGCAGCGGATGGAGATCTTGGCCCCTCTACTTGATCTCAAGGAATCGACCGCACTGGTGCTCGCAGACCGTTCTCAACTCTCTCGTGGTGATTACCTTGCGATCCTAACTCGGGGCTTGGCCGACGCGGACGCCAGCTCTATAAAGTTCTGGTTGGAAGCCACAGTTCGTCACCTTGGTTGGAGGAAAGTTTTTTCGATTTTGCGCGGTGTGGCGGCCCCATGGCCTTCTCCAGGTGCGTCCGCCCTTTACTTTCTGCCCTTCATATTTGACCAGCTCTATCCCCTACCCCCGTCGCTCAACAAGGAGTTCGATCATATCGTGGAGCTTTATGATCGAAAAAGGCCACTTCCGTTCCTCCCTGACAGTTGGAGAAACCGCGGGAAGTCTGACCGACGGTTTGTTTTTGTGTGGGCCGGTAGCCAGTTCACCTCGAGAGAAGGCGAAGATGATAAGTGAGGAGGGCTTGTGGGTTTCTCAGCGACCGACACGCCCAGCTCGCTCATTGCTTGATTAACGCGGTGATCTCAATGGGTCGATGCAACACTAAGCTTCAACCCACCTGGCATTGAAAACAAACCCCAAAATCGCTTGCTAGGGTTAGACCAGCCGGAACGCTGCCCTGGCTAGGTTTTGTCCCAGTGAAAGCGAACAAGTGGTTCTCCCGCGGAAGCATTGCCGAATCAGCACACTGGATGGTGTTGCATCGACCGGTTGAGCTGGCAGCGCTAACCGTACAACTGCCGGCCCGCGAATTCTCAATGTCCGGTTACGTGACTATAGTGTGCCACGAGCACGAAAGGAGGAAACGCTGAGTAGTGCGCAACTGCTTGACTGATGAGGGTAGGCCCCTCGGAACCGGTTTACAGGAACAGGTTCCAAACCACCTGCGGCGGCTGTAGTCAAAAGCTAGGGTCGTGAACGCGGAAGGAAAAGGCCTGGCAATGACCAGGTCAGGTGACCGGCAAGAAGAGGACCGCAAGGGAACCACTGCTGAAATGTCGAAACGTTATGGACGATGTCAAAACCGCGGGGGTGTAGTTACTGCGGGATTAGCTCCGACGAAACCTGCTTACGGGCGGAGCGGCATCCGGCATGAGAGGTGGCCTGAGCTTGCCAAAGAGGCGGTTAAGCGGAACGTGGGAATCTGAGACTGCGATGCTAACGGAGAAGCTCCAAGTGGGAGCAACCACGAGGGCGAGAGTACGGATGCGGAGTCTCAGAGGCGGAACAACGTGTAGTAGCGAAGAAGTCCCCGACAAAGGGATGGAGCGAAGACGTTGTGTCAAGGAGCCTGATTCAATGAGCCAACCAGCAATGGGAGGAGCCCGATGAGTGAGGCAAGGCCGTTCTGTATTTCCAAATGGGAGGTCTGGGAAGCGTATAAGCGAGTGAAAGCGAACAAAGGAGCAGCAGGGGTCGATGAGCAAACGATCGAGGATTTTGAAAAGAGGCTGAAGAAGAATCTCTACAAGATCTGGAATCGGATGTCATCGGGCAGCTACTTTCCTCCACCAGTGCGGACGGTGAAGATACCGAGAGCCAATGGTGGGGAAAGAAAACTGGGCATGCCAACTGTTTCGGACCGAATCGCGCAACAGGTGGTGAAGTCGAGACTGGAACCAGAGGTGGATCGACTGTTTCATGCAGACTCCTACGGATATCGACCGGGGAAGTCGGCGTTGGATGCAGTTGGCAGAGCGCGAGTAAGAGGTTGGCGCTATGACTGGGTTTTAGACCTGGACATCAAAGGTTTCTTCGACAACATCGACCACAATCTACTGATGCGGGCGGTGAAGAAACACGCCAAGGATCAGTGGAACATTCTCTACATCGAGCGTTGGCTGAAAGCGCCCATGCAAGAAGAGGATGGCCGGTTGGTCCCACGGGAGAAAGGTACTCCGCAAGGCGGAGTGGCCAGCCCTCTGTTAGCCAATCTGTTTCTGCACTATGCATTCGATCGATGGCTGGCAACGAATTACCCTCAGGTAGTATTCGAGAGATTCGCTGATGACGTCATTGTGCATTGCAGAACGGAAAGGGAAGCCCTGGCGATGAGGAAAGCCATAGCCGAACGTTTACAGAACTGCGGACTGGAACTTCATCCGGAGAAGACGAAAATCGTCTATTGCAAGGATGATGATCGGCGAAGGACCTACCTGCACGAGAAGTTTGATTTTCTGGGCTACACGTTTCGCGCCCGGAGTTCAATGACTCGCAAAGGGAAGCGCTTCGTCAACTTCAGTCCGGCGATTTCTGCAAAAGCGGCACAGGCAATTCGAACAGAAATTCGCAGCTGGAAACTGCCACAACGCAGCGATAAGGCGATCGAAGATCTGTCTCGGATGTTCAATCCTCTTGTTCGGGGCTGGCTTCAGTACTACGGGCGGTATTATCGCTCGGCGCTCTATTCGCCGATGCGCCAACTGGATCGAGATTTGACCCTTTGGGCTGCACAAAAATACAAGAAGCTGCGCCAACATCTACGCAGAGCGTCACACTGGATTGCGCGTCATCAGCAAGCGCACTCCGACACTGTTTGCTCACTGGCAGATGGGTGTGCGGCATGGCTCCGCGATGGGAGCCGTATGAGCTGAGAGGCTCACGTACGGTTCTACGAGAGCCTCGGGGTGGAACTCCCCGGGGCTACTCACCCGTCCGAGTGGAGCCTCAAGCGTGATGAGCCTGGCTTCGTCCGGCAATGGCCGGCTCCCAGTAGGTTTTTTTACAAACCCGACAGTCCCGCCGGAATTCAGCGCCCGACGGTTCGAGTGCGGGCAAATGAATTGCTCTCCCACAACTTTCCCAGCATTTCGGACAGAAAGGCACGTCGTCGTCGCCTCGAAAGTAGTAGTCGAACGGTGGACGTTTACGCATCCTTCCCAGCGCAGCCAGTTGTCGTTTCAGGTTTACCAGCTCGGAGGCAAGTACGAGGTTGTGGTTCTCTATTGCAAAGACGTCATTCTGCAAATCAAGGATTAGGTTTGCAAGTTCGTGATCGTGGCTTTTTTTGATTATTTCCCTGATCTTTCTGAGCGTGCTGAGTGGATCCATCTTCCCATACTTTGCCAACAGCCTAAGGTTCGGACCAGCTTAGGAAAAGCCGAACGAAAATACTACTGGTCGGAGGGACAGGCGAAAGAGCCCATTTCTTCAACATCCCGATTCCCGGAATGCCCGAACCGGGCGCTGGAAACACTGAAAGCAACGTTCTATCACGCCGAACGACTGGGCTACATCGTGAAAAATCAAGTTGTGGGCGTGGCGATGTTTAGACAGCCTATCGATTGCATGCGAGTCATCGCGTTTGACGAGCGGCAGCCCTACGCATCACCCAAAATCTAAAAACAACGGGAGCCGAAACTGCCATTTGGGAGCCTTGGCTCGTCGTGCAATACGGGAGCGGCGAAGAATCGCCGTTACGGCAGTAAAGCCCACAACCGGGTGTTTGTGACATCAGACGTACTGCCCGGTAAAATGCGCTTACCGGAAGCTGACCCTAGTGATTTCCGGTTACGCGACTCTCGTGTGCCACGAGCACGAAAGGAGAAAACGCTGAGTAGTGCGCAACTGCTTGACTGATGAGGGTAGGCCCCTCGGAATCGGTTTACAGGAACAGGTTCCAAACCACCTGCGGCGGCTGTAGCCAAAAGCTATGGTCGTGAACGCGGAAGGAAAAGGCCTGGCAACGACCAGGTCAGGTGACCGGCAAGAAGAGGACCGCAAGGGAACCACTGCTGAAGTGTCGAAACGTTAAAGACGATGTCAAAACCGCGGGGGGTAAGTTACTGCGGGAGGAGCTCCGAGGAAACCTGTTTACGGGCGGAGCGGCATCCGGCATGAGAGGTGGCCTGAGCTTGCCAAAGAGGCGGTCGAGCGGAACGTGGGAACCTGAGACACCGATGCCAACGGAGAAGCTCCAAGTGGACGAAACCACGAGGGCGAGAGTACGGATGCGGAGTCTCAGGGTCGGACTGCCCATAGTAGCGAAGAAGCGGGGCAATTCCCGTGGAGCGAAGGGGGCGGGTCACTCGCGTCCTAACCAATACGGTCAACTGGCAACAGGAGGAACCGAGCGGTTCGGACGGAAGGTAGCAACCTTCACTGGGTGGCACGAGCCGTGTGACGGGAGACTGTCAAGCACGGTTCTGTGAGAGGCTCGGGGTGAAATTCCCCGGGCCTACTCGGCCAGGAACTTGGCTCATAACTCCCGTCGAATCAATAAACGAATCTCGCCAAGTTTCTGGCGCTAGCGACGCGTCGAAGACGCAGTCCGGTCTAATCGGGACCTGACAATTTCGGAGTCCTCCGATGACGCGCCACGCCGAAAGGATGGTTTTCGTGCTGGCCAAACTCCTGTAACATGCGCCACTGACAGTGACAGGAGGAATTGCTGATGAAGCCGATGAAGACGAATAGCATACGTTTACTTGCTCTACTGATCTTGGCCGCCAGTATTTCGATTACACCAACCCACGCACAGGACATGCCAAAACAGGGCGCGGCGCCAAAGCCGGCGCCGAGCGCGTCCGAAGCCGTGCTCGAACAGTGGAATGACATCGGCCGCAAACTGATCGCGATGGCGGAAGATTTCCCTGATGACAAGTACGATTTCAAGCCGACTCCCGCGGTGGGGAGCTTTGCCCAGCGACTGATCCACGCTGCTCACGCGAACGAGTTTTTCATTAATGCACTGCAGGGTCAGAAGATGCCTGAGATGGCCGATCCCAAACGTGACCAGTTCAAAACAGAATCTGACGTGGTCACATTCGTGAAGAAGTCATTTGCAGACGGGGCCGCGGCGATCAAAGCCAAAGGTGATAAGGGCATGTCCGACCTAGTGGTGGATCCGTTCGAAAATGAACAGGCACGAATCAGCGATTTCGCCTATGGCTTTGTCGAGCATTCAGGAGAGATCTACGGCCAGCTCACGGTTTATTACCGCGTGGCAGGCTTGGTGCCGCCTGAGTCGCGCCCGAAGAAGTAGTGCAACAAAACACGATTACCGCTACGGATCGTTACGGTACCCAAGTTACCGGCAACGCTTACCAGGCACTGACAGGCCGAGAAGCTCCCCGAGCCCGTTCCTCTATACTGTCTTGGCACTAATGAAGCTTCGCGTGCTCGGCTTTCGCGGCGATGAGGATGGGAATGTCAGGGTCAGCGTCTTTCCACACCATGAGGAAATCCTGATAGGCCGACTTGGCCTTGGCGGTGTCGCCCTGCAACACGTAGGCGCGTGCGAGGCCGAGATGCGCGAGTCTCCCCAGCGGACACGCCACCATGAAACCCGGATGATCGACAACCTTCTGGTATTCCGTGGCGGCATCGTTTCCCCGGCGGAGCTGCAGGTAAGCCTCGCCGCGGAGATATGCCGGATACATCGGGCCACCCAATCCGGACCAGGCCACCGGACTCGCCAATTCGTAAGGAGTGCAGGGCTGCAGTAGTTGGATGGCTTTCGTCGGATTATTGCGCGCATTCTCCTCGCTCGCGCGAATCACCGGCAGCCAGTAATTGTTCACGAGGGTGTCCAGAGGATATTGCTTCTCCAAATCCTTGGCAAGTTTCTCGGCTTCCGTGACGTCACCCGTACGCGCGAGCGCGATTGCAGCAAGAATCTCAGTGTCGTGACTGGAAGTGAGGGCCCGCGCCCCTGCGGTCTCTTGTTTGGCGATCCGGCTATTCCCAAACTCAACTTCGCGGAGGGCTCCGTCCATCTTCCATTGCGCGGCTGTTTCCTTTTGGTCATCGCGCAGGGCGGACTCGAACGCCTTATTCGAAAACTCGCGCGCGCTCTTGGCATGGCCGTAGTAACCCTCGGCATCCGATTTTGCCGCCAGGAAATTATCCTCGCCCTCCGGTTTTGCCGCTGACCACGCCATTTGCTTCTCCATCTCCGCGGTATCGCCCAGCACAAAAGCCACGCCAAACCAGTTAACTCGCATGACGGGGTCTTCGATCTTTTTGACCAACGCCAGATTAAACGTGTTTCGCGCATCGTCGAAGCGGTCGAGTGCGGCTTGGGCAAGAAGCAGATTGGAGTAGTTCGTCCCGGAATCCGGTTCAAGCCGAATGGCTTCCTGAGTCTCGGCAATGGATTCTTCATACTGTCCCGATGCACCGTAGAGCGTACCCAAATTCCCATGGGCTCCGGCATCGCGTGGATAAGCTTGGGTCCATAGCTGGTAGACCTCAATGGCCTTCGGCAGTTCCCCTGTGACGTGATTGTAGTAACGGGCCGCAATCAGAAGCTTTTCGCGTTCACTGACATGGCTGCGGAGTGCGAAGGCTTTCGTGAAATTCTCGCGCGCCAAGCCGGATTCCCCCAGATTCAAGTAACATGCTGCAAGTCCGGAATAGGCTGATGCAAATCCTGGATCGAGTTCGATGGCCCTCTTGAAAAATGGCACTGCAGCCGAATCGTTGGATTTGCCTTTCTGCAAACCCACCGTATACGCCTTGAGCGCATCCAGTGAAGGGGTCGTGGCGTCCATCAGCGAGGTGTTGTAGGCACGGACCGTGCGTAGCGATTCGCCTAGTTTGTTCCGAATTTCCGAAGCTGTCCTTCCCAGTGCATCGAGCACATGGTTCTTGTCGCTCGCCTGCGCTTCCGTGCTCCCTAGGGATTCTCCGGTTACGCAGTTCACCGCCTTGACAGTTAGAAGGTACTGCATGCCAATCTGCGCAATCGAACCATCGAGGACAGCAGCGCTCCCTGCCCGCTGGCAGAGTTCGCGCGCAATCTCTGGCGTGAGCTTCACGTCCGGCTTCTGCCCCATCATCTGGAGGGTCTTCTGGACTTGCTGGTCGGGGATAATACTCAGGAAGGGTGACTGCTCCAGTTGTACGGAAAGCCCTTGACGCAGCGTGCCGTCAAACACCGTATCACCTGTCGTGTTTGTGAAGTCGGCCAGGACGATGGTGTCCTTGTCCGTCAGGGCGTGCGCCTTGCGGGAGAAAAACAACCAGCCGCCCACGGCGAGTCCGACGACCAGTATTATTGCGGCAGTGGCTATATTCCCCGGAAGCCGCGTGGGTTTCTGGCCAGGCTTCAACCCTGCCGCTGCGGCTGGTTTCGATGTCGCGACCTTCTTCGGCAGTGCCGAGTTACCCACTTCGTTGGTATATAGGTTGTAGAGATGAACCCGAACGCCGTGCTTAACTTCAGCTTCGCCCAAATCGTGTAGGCAGTCTTTCCAACTGCTCAGCTGTCCGAGCACGTCGGCAACACTCTGGGACGTGAGGATGTGTCCTGCATCGCCGCAGTCCATCACGCGCTGAGCGATGTTGATGCCCTCACCAGCGACGTTCTGGTTGGCGTTTATATCCGTTACCCTGTACACGGGACCGCTATGCAATCCCATCCTTAGCGCAATTTCAGGATGCGATTTCAACGCGCGGCCCACTTCAAGAGCGCATCGTGCCGCTGCTTCTGCGTCCTCAAAAAAGACAAGGACCATTCCGTCGCCCGTGGGGAGCCTAATGATTTCGTTGCTGGATTGTGCTCGCAGAAACTCCGAAGTTGCAGAAACAACTTCCTGAAGCGCGCGCAACACTGCCTCTTGGTGGTCCATAGGCAGTTTCGAGTAGCCCACGATGTCCGTAAACAGCAAATGGGCCATTTCTAGTCTTGTTGTCTGTCGCGGGCCCGTGTGGTCAGTTGCGGGCATTGAACTATTAGCGTCTCCGATTTGTACGCCCTAGGTGTCCGTGTCCGAGCTTTTCGATAATGCGGTAGTGCGAGATGGTTTGGCCACTCATTGCTGCGATACCGCCCTTGGCGCCGCATGTTAGGCTGGGCTCAAGGGCAAGTCAACATGGGCGTATTACTAGAGCTTTTCCTTCGGACTTAATCTCGATCGGTAATGATAAACGCTAGTGCTCTATCGGAGGCGCGTTTTCACAAAAGCGCGAAGTCGGGCGAGGTGCTCTGCGCGCGTTCGATAGAGCCGTTTGAAGGTGGGCGCTGGCGGTTGCGGCGGATGCGGGCTAGTGGCTTCAGCCGATCTAACGGCTATGGGAATTGAATCTTTTTTCCTCTGTAGTCTATTGATTTTGCTTGGCTTAGGAAAAACAGAGAAAAGCGAAAATCGCTGTTAAAGGCGCTACGTTGCAGCATGACGCAAGGAGCATAGCACGCGAAGCGTCCGTCGCGCCAGCGACTACGTTCTAACGCTCCAACCGGTAAAGGGGATTTTCTTAGTCCCGGTAACGCGACTCTCGTGTGCCACGAGCACGAAAGGAGAAAAGGCTGAGTAGTGCGCAACTGCTTGACTGATGAGGGTAGGCCCCTCGGAATCGGTTTACAGGAACAGGTTCCAAACCACCTGCGGCGGCTGTAGCCAAAAGCTAGGGTCGTGAACGCGGAAGGAAAAGGCCTGGCAACGACCAGGTCAGGTGACCGGCAAGAAGAGGACCGCAAGGGAACCACTGCTGAAGTGTCGAAACGTTAAAGACGATGTCAAAACCGCGGGGGGTAAGTTACTGCGGGAGGAGCTCCGAGGAAACCTGTTTACGGGCGGAGCGGCATCCGGCATGAGAGGTGGCCTGAGCTTGCCAAAGAGGCGGTCGAGCGGAACGTGGGAACCTGAGACACCGATGCCAACGGAGAAGCTCCAAGTGGACGAAACCACGAGGGCGAGAGTACGGATGCGGAGTCTCAGGGTCGGACTGCCCATAGTAGCGAAGAAGCGGGGCAATTCCCGTGGAGCGAAGGGGGCGGGTCACTCGCGTCCTAACCAATACGGTCAACTGGCAACAGGAGGAACCGAGCGGTTCGGACGGAAGGTAGCAACCTTCACTGGGTGGCACGAGCCGTGTGACGGGAGACTGTCAAGCACGGTTCTGTGAGAGGCTCGGGGTGAAATTCCCCGGGCCTACTCGGCCAGGAACTTGGCTCATAACTCCCGTCGAATCAATAAACGAATCTCGCCAAGTTTCTGGCACTAGCGACGCGTCGAAGACGCAGTCCGGGCTAATCAGGAGTTAGCAGCGCCAGGATAGAGTAAAGCAAACGTCGTTGATATGATTCCGGAGTAATCTGCCAATTCAAGTGCCCGTTCAAGCAGACGGTAAAGGATACCAAAGCAAGTCAGAAGGCAAGCCTTAATGCCAGTTGGATGACACGAGGATTTACAGCCGAGTTACTAATGACGCCGAATGTAGGAGACGTGAAGTTGGTGTCAGGGTTAGCAAACTGGGGATGGTTCAGCGCATTGTACAGTTCCGTACGAAACTGAAGGCTGCTTCCTGCGTCAGGCCATTTAATAGGTATCGCCTTTGAGAATGCAAGATCCACGTTCGCCTGCCCCGGACCGCTTACGATTCCTGTTGCGCTGTTTCCAAAGGCAGTCCCGATGCCGTCCGCGCCGATCACAGGCGGGTTTGTGAAGCAAGCGGTGTTGAAATAGTTGTTCAATTTGGATCCAATCGATCCTCCCGTCACCAATTGGTTCTTCGTGCAATTGCCGGTTAGTTCCGCTCGATCTTCGCTTATTCCATAAACGTTGTTGGCATTCGTGTCTGCTATCGTTAGCGCGCTACCGGACTGAACGGTGACGACCCCAGCCAATTCCCATCCTCCAAAGAGCGCACGCAAGAGGCCGTCCCGCGGACTGGGGAGTGTCCACGTCTCGCTGAGAATGAACCGATGCGTGCGATCAAAACTCGCTCTTCCCCACCGCTGGCTAGGCGAGTTTTGGTCTCCTAATGTCAGCGCATTTCCTGACGACGTTGAGTTAATGTCGGCACCATCAGTGTCCAGCGTCTTTGAGAATGTATAGGAAGCGAGAAATTGCAAGCCGTGGCTCAACCGCTTCGTCAAACTCACTTCAAGCCCGTTGTACCAGGAACCGCCCTCAGATTCCATCACAACAAGGGAGTCTGGAGGCACCCCAAGAATCGGCACTCGCAAAGGAATATTTGCGACGGTATCCGTGGTCACTCCCCTGATCGGATGGCTAGCAGAAGCTGATAGGGCTTGATTAAGGGACCGTTGACGTACCAAGTGTATTCCACGGGTGCCTACATACCCAACTTCCAGCAACCAACCTTGGTGGAGCTCGGTCTGAACGTTTAATGAATACTGCTGAACCATGGTGGGCCGAAAGCCGGGGGACACAGTGTAAA
Source organism: uncultured Acidobacteriota bacterium (assembly GCA_963786205.1). Taxonomy (GTDB): domain Bacteria; phylum Acidobacteriota; class Terriglobia; order Acidiferrales; family UBA7541; genus Palsa-295. Next base: position 567,889 of record CAWAYG010000002.1, on the reverse strand, counting down.
TGGTTGTCGAGGTGGAAGGTGAATAGGCAGGGAACATGGGGAAAGACTCCGGAGTAGGAAATGGCTGCGCGAAGGGCGATTGGAAAGTCGCATCTGCGTTGGCCTGACCACTGATCATCCGGAACTCAGAATACGGGGCGCCGAATACGTTTTGATAAAACGCTTGGCCGGTTGGCCGAGAGTAATAGATGCCGTAACCTCCCCTGAGCACCAACGCACTTGCCCTGGGCAGAAACTGCCAAGCAAACCCGATTCTTGGCGCCATCGTATTTTGCCCGTTGCCATAGTTCCCAAACTCATTATTTACCTGGATGACGCCGGGGGGGATCGCACCGGGGAAGTTAGAGGCCACAATGTAACCCGCAACGCTTCCGCCCGGCGGGGGGTTTGCATCTGCCTTGCTAAGATCGAAGCTGGAATTCCTGCCCAGCTTGTCTCCGAACTGGCCGAGTCGTTCATATCGCAATCCGATATTTAGCGTTAGCGACTTACCAATCCTGTAATCATCCTGTGCGAACCCTGTGCCCTCCCACACCCTGTATGCCCGGTATGTCAGCCCGAAATCATCAAACGACGCAAAAACATTGCTGAATTTCGTACCGTTGCTCTCCGCGTTCAGGCCCAGCAGAAAATCCGGCCAACTAAGAAACTGCACGAATGACCCCAGTCCTACGATGTTGATGTTGTCTTGAAATCTAGTTATCGATCCACCCAGTCGGAGGGTGTGAGCTCCATGGACAAAACTGAGATCATCACCAAAGACAAAACTGTTTTGAGTTATCGTGCGCGGGAATCCAGAGGCGAAGCTGACGGAGCCGGCTATTTCCAAGCTTGGAAGCTCGTTGTTAAAGTTCATCTCTCCTTCGGCAACCCCAACATCTGACCACTTGAACGGGGTCTGGGCCTCTGTACTGGTTCTCGTGCGGACGTAGCCGAACTGTGCTTCGTTGAGCCAGCCGTTGCGGAAGTAATAGGTATGGCCGATGGAGAGGACTCTGAAGCCAGAATCGCTCGGACTCGGAAATCCAGGTATGTTACCCGTCGGATTGAGCCCATTCCCGGGAAATGTGATCGTCTCATCATCATTAGCAAGAAAGAAGCGGGCGGTGAGTTTACTGTGAGGTCCTATAAGGTAATCCACGTTCGCTAAGAACTGATTTTCACTGAAATGACAAGGTTCCGTAAAAACCGAGAAACCCTGTTGGGCGAAAGGCCTTGCTGTATCCACAATTTGTGGAGTTGGAATCAAGAAAGATCCGTCGGGGAGCTTGAAATTCAGCAGGGCCAGCGCCGTGGGGTTGATATTGGAACCGTCGGCTTTGATGGCGACTCCTCCCAACGCACCTGCCATGCCGGAAAACATGCTGCCGAGCGCCGCGGGAGATCTGTCGTCGGTTAGCGGCGGCTGACTTAAGCTCGCGCTACATGCAATCCTCGACTGACCAGCGGCGACGCCGTTAACCTGGCGCGTTCCCTGATACGAACCAAAGAAGAGAAATTTCTCCTTCTTTATCGGCCCACCGAACACAAACCCAAACTGGTTCTCCTTGAGGGCAGCGCGGGGTTGCTCTGTTCGGTTTAGGAAAAAATCGTTTGCGTTGAGAACCTCGTTCCGAAAAAACTCAAAGAGAGTACCGTGAAAATCGTTCCCGCCGGTTTTCGTGATCAAGCTGACGTTGGCGCCGGCATAACGTCCGTAACCGGCATCGTAGAGCCCCGTCTGCACCTTGAACTCCTGTATGCTGTCAGGGTTAGGTATTGGAATCCCGCCACTCCCCGCCGCACTTCCCTGTACATCGCTAACACTTATCCCGTCTATCTGAAAGTTGTTGTCATAGGAGCGGGCTCCGTGCACGAAGATCCCGTCATTGGATTTCGCAATCTGGGACAGCGCCGTCCCTCCGAGCCCAAGCTCTCCGGCGTTGTACACCCCGACAGCTACGCCAGGGGAAAGTCCGGTTATTTGCGCGAAGTTTCTTGTAACCAGTGGTAACTCGCTGACCGAGGTTTCATTGACCACACGTCCCAGGGCTGCGCTGTCGGTTTGAACCATCAGCGGCTCCGAGGAAACCAGAACACGCTCCGAATGTGTTGCGAGTTTCAGGCGCACTTCAAGCCTAAGCGTTTCCGTGAGAGCTATGTGGACTTCCGTGAGATTCAGAGGATTGAAATCGGTTCTGCTTGCCTGTAGTTGATACGTGCCGGGGGACAGGAGAAGGAAACTAAACCTTCCGTGTTCATCGGAAGTTGCAGATTCGGTGTGGCCTGTTTCCCAATTGCTCAGGCGTAAGAGCACACCAGGCAACTGGGCACCAGATGAGTCGAGAGTTTCACCCGCCAGTGCGCCGGTGGAGACTGTTTGACCATGTAAACCGCTCGAAAGCAGCACGGCTATTAGTCCAACGGATAAAATGCTGCGCTGCCAATGGCGCTTGACTTGTGTACTGTGATTCATCAGGATTCCGAGATGCCGGCACAACAGAAAGCGATCTTGCCGCTTGCGCTGGACGGCAGACTAACCCTTTTGGACCGTGCAAGATGTTATCCCCAGAGTCGGAGTTTCTCGCCATGTGTTATATTTGTGGTCAACGGACAGGTTCGCCCGCTTGATGTATTCGAGACAGGTTTTGCGATGACATTCTTTTGGTGGCGTTAGTGTTAGGCTTGCTTCGTTGAGAATCGCCTAGGAGGTTGGTTCTGTCAGTTTCACTGGGAGGACTGCTTGGCTTGCGAAATTTGTCCTCAACAAAGAGCAAGGTTTACCTTAGTTCTAGTTGTCGTTGTTGCTTCCCTCTTTCTGCAGCCCCTCCTAGCGCAACAGCACAGACTAGTCCGGCGCGTCCTCGTTTTCAATGACTTTGGTTCGATTTCGTCGCCCGGGATTGCGACTCTAGATCACGCCATCGCCGCTGGTCTAGCGAATTCTCCATACCAAATCGAACTCTACAATGAGAATCTTGAGGCAACTTTGTTTCCCGATCAGGCCTCGCAGCACCGGTTTCGCGAATGGTACATTCGCAAGTATGCGGACCGCAAGCCAGATGTGATCATTACCGTCGGACCTGCGTCACTCCGGTTCATGATCGAATCGCATGAAAGGTCATTTCAGAACATTCCGGTCATCTTCTGCGGTACTACGGAGGAAATGACAGACCAACTGAAGCCGGACTTTCACTTCACTGGTGTTTGGGGTGTGGCACAGCCAGAGAAGACCCTGATCGCAGCGTTACACTTGCAACCCGAAACGAAGCACGTAGTTGTCGTGGGCGGTACGGGAGCCTTTGACAGGGTCCTTGAGGCTCTCACCAAGGAAAGTTTGCGCAAGTACGAGTCGCAGTTCGCGTTCACATATCTCACGGACCTGGATATGCCTGCGCTCCTTGAACGACTACGGCGGTTGCCGAGCAAAACGATCGTCTATCATACGTCCATGATGGAGGATGCTGCGGGAACACACTTTATTGACGCAACCCAAGCCGTTCCTATGGTAGCCAATGCCGCGAATGCGCCTGTCTTTGTGTTGGATGACGTAGATGTCGGTGAAGGAACGGTGGGCGGTTATGTCGTGAGCTGGGCTGCAGACGGCCAGGTCGCTGCTGGAATGGCTGTGAGGATTCTCGACGGAGCGAAACCGCAGGAAGTCCCCGTCGTGAAGAATAACAGCGTCTATCTGTTCGATTGGCGAGCTCTACGTAGGTGGGGATTCAAGGAAAGCGACCTCCCTCCCGGCAGCACGCTGCTATTCAAGGAGATTTCACTGTGGGAACGCACCAAGCGAATCTGGATCAGTGGGCTGCTCATTATCATCTTTCTATCCGCTCTTGCCGCCTACCTCCAATTCAGCCGAAAACAACTCAAGCAGGCCAGAGATGCTCAGTTACAACTTAGCGGACTGTTGATCAATGCACAGGAAATGGAACGAAGCCGGCTCGCGTCGGAACTTCACGACGATTTTAGCCAGCGTCTGGCGCTGCTCTCATTGGAGTTGGACAATGTTTCAGAGGCGTTACCGGATTCGTCACAAGCTGCCAAGCGACAACTGCACAAAGTTCTTAACTCGGCCAGTGAGCTTGGTGCCGATCTACACACGGTATCCCATCGCCTGCACTCATCGACGCTTAAGAGCCTGGGACTGGTACCCGGGCTGGAGGCTTTGTGTCAGGAGTTTAACTCCTGGCATGGCGCCGAAATTGCTTTTTATTCCGAAGATATTCCGCGTGCTGTGCCCCCGAACGTGGCTCTGTGTTTATTCCGTATCGTCCAGGAGGGCCTTCAGAATTTGAGGAAATATAGCGGAGCTTTACAGGGCCACGTGAATTTGCGCAAGGAAGGGGACAGACTGTTTCTCTCAGTGAGTGACGAAGGGCGCGGATTTGATGCGAAGGAAATGAGGAATAAAGTGGGCTTGGGTATCCAAAGTATGGGAGAACGGGCACGCCTGGTGGGTGGGCAATTCGAGATTCATTCGGAACCCGGAAAGGGGACGAGGATCAATGTCTGGGTGCCTTTTCAGGCAGAAAAGGACACCGCCCAAGATCTGACTTCGCAGCAGAAAAGTGTCGTTCTGTGAACACATCAAGTTCACCAGCGCGAGACGTCAATGGCAAGTCTCGGGCCGGGCGGTTGCCCTGCCTTCACTACATAGACGAACGGCCGGACGGGAATTCGACAAATCGTCCTAGAAAATTTCCAGCCGCTGCCGCAATACCTAAGCAAACGGAGTTCTGGGAGCTCGGTTTAATGCCCAAGTCCTCGTAAACGCATTTACGGGAGAAGTGAAGTTCTAGTACGGCACATTTCCGATTACGCGACCAATCAGGAGTCATCCCGTATTGGTCAAGAAATGTGTCTATCGCGGTCTGGAAAACCGTCGCACACATGAACCTTGCGAATCGCAAAAGAGTAGTAGGTGAACGCTGGCTCTTGAGCTAAGTCTTAGTTCGCAGGATTTATCGGTTTGCTGCGAAGCCTTTGGCAACGGCAATGACGACTGACCAAATACATAGCGCCATCCTGTCGCGGTGCGCACATAAGTGTCCGAGAACCAAACTGTATAGTCGAATGACTTTCCGTCTTCCGTACCCTTCTCCCACAACTTAGCGGTCACAACCGCGGTATCGCCCCAAATGCGAACCATCTGCGCGCTGTCTTCTTGTTGCTCATAGGCGATCCGACCAGTTCGCGCCTCCTCGAGCAAATCGGCCTTGGTATATGTCTTGCCGGAACCTGACACGAGTGTGAAATCGTCAGCCAAAATACGATCCATCGTCGAGGCATCGTTCTTTTTGACGGCAGTTTGGTACTGAGTGTCCAGCGCAGCGACCAAGTTTCTATCGTCGGCTGCAGACGCTTTTGTGTAGTAACGGAAAGAGACAGAACCGGGGACCCGATCTTCCATGCCCACAATCAGGGCAAGCATGGTAACAACGCCGACCTTTAGCCAAAGCGCACGTGGGTTCACTTCGATCTCCTTCTCGCGATGGGTTTTTCGCAGAGGAAAAATAACCGACGGTTGATTGCATGCGAGAAACGAGAGTAGGAGGGGTTTCCTACCCTCGTTCCGTCGCGTTTCGCGCCGATTGACTTCCCGCGATGGATACATCATTCGCGATTGCTATCTACTTTCGGTCGCTTGTTGCGATATTGCCGGCTCAGGTCCGAAGTGGCCGAAGGCTAGCTTGCGCATCATCTGCTGGCGCGTGCCTTCCGACACGGTGATACTGGCGGCTTCGCTATTGGTGGCTTCATACGCGGCGTCGACGGTGGCGTCCCGGTCATCCTGGTAGCTGGGAACGGCCAGGAACGCTGGAATGTTCGCGCCCAGCGGGCAACCTCCGTCCGAGATGATGCACGCTTGGCCGGTGATCTCGCCCTTTTCGTTGATACCGTTGGCAGCGATCAAGAGCAGTGGCGAACTTTTCGGGATTAAGGAGTTGAGGTCGAACATCTTGCCATCTTGGTAGATGAAGGCGTGGAAGGAAGGGAGTGATACGCCTACCACTTGACCTTGATCGTTGACGTCCAGAGCTTCGCTGAGGCTATCGCCTGGGAGCACGCCGATGTCCGTCATTTTGCCGCTTGCTTTTGTCCAAATGAACGCGTGGAAATTTGGGTTCAGCACTCCTCCAGCGACGTCGCCGGGCAGATCGGAAAATCCGACGATGACATCACCGTGATGGTTGATGGCCATCGGAGTATTCCAGCCTTGACCGCCAAGATTGCCGAGGTTGATCACGCTGCCATTTTCCCATAGCAACGCGTGCATGGCGCTGAACGCTCCGACGGAAGTGTCACAAGTTCCGGAGATGCCGACGATCTGGCCGTTGTCATTGATTGCCGTGGCAGCTCCGTCGGGATCCGGGACGCCATTTTGAACGTAAGTGGGGAGCGCGGCGATCTGATCCAATCCTGGGCCGTACGCGACCGGAAGGAATTGGAGCACTTGCGGTAGCACGCAGGTTGAATCGTGAACTTGGGTTTCTGCCCAGCCGACTATCTGACCCAAATTGTTTTCTCCGGAGGCAAATCCGTTGTGACCGCCCAGCGTGGGCAGTGGGTTCATCACGCCATACTTCCACACGAAACCGGTGCATACATGTCCTGTCGGAACGCCTGTGGGAGTGAACGCAGTGCAACTCCACGACTCGCCGTATGGATCGAGAGCAGCGGTTTCGGAAAAACCGGCGATTTGCCCGTGATCGTTTTTGTTTGGCCACTGAACGTCACTGTTGGGGCCGCCGAGCGTCCCGAGATCGAACCCTAATCCGTAGATCCACACGGTGGCGTGCTCGGTAATATTTCCTGATTGATCCGCGGCGCCAATTGCCCATCCTATGTTGTTGATCGTGTTGCCCTCGCTAGCCGTTCCGCCGAGGTTGCCGAGATTAAATACGCGGTAGTGGTCGCGCTTGTCTTGCGCCGCCAGCCGAGGCGGAAACACAAGGGCGGCAAACAAAAGAATCATTGCGGTGAAGCACGTCGTTGCTCTGAATTTCATTTTGTCTCCTTCTTTGGATACGCTTATTCGTTGGTTTTGCGACCGGCCTCCCCAGGCTTGTGCCAAAAGGAGAATTCGATACGACGCGAGGAAATCTAGGATGTCGGCGGGGTCAGCACAACCGGTTTGCGACCAGCAGAGATTGGAATGCGATGCGAGGCGGGTCTAATGCGACGAAAATATTCTTGCAGCAGTCACAGCGGATGCGAATCCTGCTTCATTCACTTGTTCGCTCGCTCAATGAATGCTGCCCGCCCAGCGCGGCTTGCAGACTGGCTCGGTACGTGCGGCTCATCGTAAGTTCCGTACCGTCGCGCATCAACACCGAATAATCACCACCCCACAGGGGGCGAATTTCGCGAACGTGATCCAGGTTCACAATTCGAGAGCGATGGATGCGCACGAAACGGTTCGGGTCGAGGCGTTCCACCGCTGCCGTCATCGTTTCGCGCAGTATGTGGTTTTCCTTACCGATGTGAAACTTTACGTAATCACCTTGCGCCTCGACCCATTCGATCATTCCCTTGCGCAAGGATATGGTTCGCGATCCGGACTTGATCAAGATTCGTTCACTGTCCCGAGATTCTCTCTGAATCTCTTGCAAAGCTGCCTTCAGTTCCTGCTTGCGGTCTACCGCATTCACGCATGTGCTGCGCTCGTGAAACCGCTTCAGCGCTTCCCCAAATCGGGCCTTGTTGAAAGGTTTTAGAAGATAATCCAAAGCCCGTACTTCAAATGCGCGCACCGCATACTTGTCGAACGCCGTGATGAAGATTACCGCTGGCAGCGCTGTCTCTGTCACGCAGTCAAGTACCTCGAATCCATTGCGCCCAGGAATTTGCACGTCCAGAAACACCAAATCCGGTCTGAGACTCCGGATAGCGGCGACCGCTTGTTCTCCGTCCGCGCATTCTCCAACAACTTGAAACTCCGTGTGCTCCTGCAGAAAAGCGCGGATCTTCTTCCGGGAGAGTAATTCGTCATCAACGATTAAGGTTTGCAATTTCACGTAGACGACTCCCGTCGCCATTCTCGCCGCCCGCTGGGTGCAGCCGCAGCGGAAGGCGAATCTCGACAATCAGTCCACCTTCGTTTCGGTTGCTGTACCGCAAAGACTGCATCTCGCCGTAATGCTTTTCCAGACGCGCCCGCGTGTTGGCCAATCCTATGCCCTCCCTCCAGGTGGACTCCGTTGAGATTCCGGGACCATCGTCCAGAATCGATATGTATAGCTCCGCGCCTCCGCACGCTGCTCGGACCTCCACGGAGCCGGGTCGATCGAGCCGAGAAATGCCATGTCGAACGGCGTTTTCGACGATGGGTTGCAGCAAAAGGCATGGAACATTGCAGTCGAGCGTTTCGGGATCGGCGTTTACTAGCACTTTCAGCCGGTCTTGGAAACGCGCGCGCTCAATCGCCAGGTACAGCTCCAGCATGTTCAGTTCCCGACGCAGCGGAACTTCTTCGCTCGCGGAGACGGACAAGGTTGTGCGTAGCAACTCGCCGAGAGAAGTCATCATGTTGTCCGCTGCTTCCACGTCTTCCCGCATCAGCCACGAAATCGAGTTCAGCGTATTGAACAGAAAATGAGGCTGCAGTTGGCCCTTCAACATTTCAAGTTGGGCTTTGACGAGTTCCTGCTCTCGCTGTTGAGATTTGCGCGCAGCCTTTATCGCGTGGTGAATTCCGACGATGGCCCAAAAGAACCACGCAACTATAACGGAATTGTCGATCAGGTATGTCTGATTCTGGCGCCAGAAGGAGTGCAGAGCAAAATCGGGATACACGAAGTGATGCAATTTCACGCGGTACGATGAGTACAACAATTCGGTGGTTACATTCAACAGAAGCAGAACTGCCACATTTTTGACCAGCACTGGGCGTTCCAGCGGAAATTTCTCGGCCCACCAGGCCATGACCGGCGTCATGATTAACCAGAACCCCAATTCAACTACGGTATAGCGAAGGCTTCCCTCCCAAGTCAGTTGATGTCCCAAGTCCATGCGCAAAGCGTAGTATTCCGAAATTCGGACTACGAAGAACCACAATACCGCGATCCCAATCCATGAATTTTTCCGCATTTGCTCTCGTCCTAGCGCCACCCGCGAATCCCGATTCTACCTCTCGCGCAGGGCGACTCCGCAGCATTTTGTCGCAAACTAATGACGTTTGGGCGTGCCATTGGACGTTCCACAGCACGGCTCTATCCGGCAGTCGGAAATCAGGGAAATCTCACTGCCCGACGAACGCGCCTAGCGCAGAGGTGAAATTCTAGTACGGTTACGCGACTCTCGTGTGCCACGAGCACGAAAGGAGAAAACGCTGAGTAGTGCGCAACTGCTTGACTGATGAGGGTAGGCCCCTCGGAATCGGTTTACAGGAACAGGTTCCAAACCACCTGCGGCGGCTGTAGCCAAAAGCTAGGGTCGTGAACGCGGAAGGAAAAGGCCTGGCAACGACCAGGTCAGGTGACCGGCAAGAAGAGGACCGCAAGGGAACCACTGCTGAAGTGTCGAAACGTTAAAGACGATGTCAAAACCGCGGGGGGTAAGTTACTGCGGGAGTAGCTCCGAGGAAACCTGTTTACGGGCGGAGCGGCATCCGGCATGAGAGGTGGCCTGAGCTTGCCAAAGAGGCGGTCGAGCGGAACGTGGGAACCTGAGGCACCGATGCGAACGGAGAAGCCACAAGTGGACGAAACCACGAGGGCGAGAGTACGGATGCGGAGTCTCAGGGTCGGACTGCCCTAAAGTAGTGAAGAAGCGGGGTAATTCCCGTGGAGCGAAGGGGGCGGGTCACCCGCGTCCTAACCAATACGGTCAACTGGAAACAGGAGGAACCGAGCGGCTCGGACGGAAGGTAGCAACCTTCACTGGGTGGCACGAGCCGTGTGACGGGAGACTGTCAAGCACGGTTCTGTGAGAGGCTCGGGGTGAAATTCCCCGGGCCTACTCGGCCATGCGCTGTGTTTCAGTTTCCTATTTAAGCCGAAGAGACACTAGGCAAAACCCTAGTTGTTCCTAATGGAGATTAGAAAATAGAGTGGCCACATTGCTCATGGAAACCAGGTAAGGACCCGAGGCAAACCTCTCGCAACGATGGAGAACCCTCTCATGAAATTCAAGATGATCTCTGCGATTCTCGCCGTGGCGTTTCTTTCCGCAAGCACATGCGTCGCAAAAGACGACAACGAAAAGAAAAGAGAGAAAACCCACAAGATGGCAGACCAAACCCTGAAGGAATTGTACAAGCTTGAACCCACTTCTACGGAGGCCATCCAGAAGTCGGCGGGGTATGCCGTTTTCAACAATATGGGAACGCATCTTTTCATGCTGAGCACGGCGCGCGGCGCGGGGGTTGCCGTCAACTCCAAAACCAAGCAGGAAACTTTTATGAAGATGATCTCGGCCGGCGCCGGTCTAGGCCTAGGAGTGAAGAACTATCGAGTGATCTTTGTGTTCGAGAACGATGGGGCCCTGTCAAATTTCCTCGACTCTGGGTGGTCTGGTTCAGCGCAGACGGACGCTGCGGCCAAGGTCGGAGAATCTGGCGCAGCTTACTCGGGCGCGGTCGAGGTTGCCCCGGGTGTATGGGTCTACCAAATCACTAAAAATGGCATTGCCCTCCAGTTGACCCTGCAGGGTACGAAGTACTACAAGGACGATGACCTAAACAAGAAAGTTGCCGAAAATCACGATGCGAGACTTGGGTCAGACAGGCACCTGCCACCTGACACTCTCGGCCTCCTCACCTCAGTAGCGCAGGATGCGGCAGGAATTCCCCCACTAGCGGAGAGCACGTGACCACTTTGGAATTTCGCCCTGCTAACCGCCCCCCTAACGTCGATATATTGTGGGGAATGAAACCGCAGGAAATCGATTTGATCTTATCGGCGGCGCGCCCTCGCGGGTTTTCCGCCAAATCTGTAATGACGCACCAGGGCGATTCTTCAGATTATTTTCTGTTGATGTGGAAAGGCCGAGGGCGTTTTTTCTACATAACCCCTACTGGGAAAAAACTCATCCTGCTATGGATAAAGCCAGGAGAGACCTTCGGCGTTGCGGGGCTCTCTCGCCGGCCTTACCCATATCTCGCAAGCTCGGAAGCGGTACAGGATAGCGTTGTGCTCGCTTGGGACGGTCCAACTATCATCGCTCTCGGAGAACGCTTCCCTCGACTGTTGGAGAATGTAATCTATCTCACGTTTGAATACGTTTCTTGGTATATCGCTGCCCACTCGGCATTAGTATCCGAGTCAGCAAAAGAGAGGCTTGCCAATTTACTCGTGGCGCTGGGGCCCAGTATCGGTGAAGTCGTCTCGGATGGGATTGAAATCGATGTAACCAACCAAGAGCTCGCCGATTCAGTGAATATCAACCTCTATAACGCGACTCGCATCGTGAGCGAATGGCAGAAAATTGGTGCAATACGCAAACATCGTGGGAAAATCGTTCTGCGCTCCCCCAAGAAACTATTTCTTTCTTCCCTCGATCCGAAGCTACCGGACAGCTAGTTGTCAACTCCCGGTAAGTCGGCCAAGCGAAACTGCTTCGGAATCCGATCGTTGACCTGCTTCAGCGAATATTTTTGAGCAAAGACAAGCTTTCATTTCGAAGGGTGTTAAGCTTCTGAGTCGTAAGCTTTCAGGGGGTATAAGCAGCTGAGTGCGCGACACAGATTTTTTCAAAGATGGGTCCGTTTTCCGCGGTCTGAAAATCTTGCAACAGATACCCGCACAAAATATCGATGTAATGGCTTCTGGCCATTTTGTCCCAAAGGTGCTCCAGCTGAATGGCCGCCTCTGGCTTACCTTGCGCGATCAAGCTGCGTGCGCATTCTCCACAAGCGGCAACTCGAAAGTGCTTCCCTTTTGCTGCTTTGCCTGCCCTCATAATGAGATCGCTCGCCGTTTTCAAGAAACGAGTGGAGTCAGGCCAATCATTGACCATGACGTCCGAGAGCATGTCATCCGCGTCCAATGAAATGTAGGTCCCTTCTTGGATTGCGGTAGCCATATCCCGACCACGTGCCTGCAATCCCTGCCGCAGATTGGTCCTGTGTGACTCAGTCGCGATCACTATGACCGGATTCTCCAGCTTCAGAGCGAGTTCGATAAAACGAGTGAAGTCATCCATGAGAGATGCATCATCCGGGTGGAATGCAGCTTTATGGACGCGAACGCTATTCCCGTTTTGCGGTGGTAGGGGCGGATGCTCTTTGGAACGGAGAGAGTCAGCGCGGGATTCATCATGGGTCTTGCTGATCACAGGTTGTCTGAGGCGACGACTCAGATAGTGTCTGCCCTGCAGGACCGCATCCACGGCAGGCAACAGCTCGCCTTCTGCATCCGTCTTCAATAAGTAGCCTTGTGCTCCCAAGTGGAGGGCTTCTTGCACCACTTCAGCAGACGGCTCTTGGCTGACATAAAGGATCTTGGAATTCGGGGAAACTTTCCGAATTCGTCGCCCGGCTTCAATTCCGTTCAGACGAGGCAGTCCGATGTCCAGCAGAATTAAGTCCGGCTGCAGCTCTTCGGCTCGCTGAACGGCTTCCAATCCATCTGAGGCTTCGTAGATGAGCTGAAACTCTGGCCTTTGTCGAAGGCTCAAGACGACAAATTGCCGGAAGGCATCAAAGTCCTCAACTAGCAGAATCTTGCAAGATCTCACTAGGCCCTCTAGCCTCGGCTATTTTTGCATCAGCCTGCTCCTGCGCTGTTGCCCGTCTGAAGGAGTCACCGTTCAGGTTCGGGAGCAACAAACTGCGCCCCCGCAATCCAAGCAGCCAATCAAATCAGGAAATATCCAGACCGTGGACCATATCAACATTTCCGGTCCAGGGTTCCGGGACATAAGTCGGAAGCCTTATAAGACGCTTCATGCAAAATGGCCACGTGCAGATTGGCAGGGAGGGGTGGAGCTAGTCCTCGTAGATTCCCTTGTCTAGTCCGTGAATTAGACGCTCAGCCGAAGTCTCGAATACAGCGCAGATGCGCAGCAAGGTTGATACTGTGATCGGCCGACCTGCTTCAATCTGTTGCCAATGTCGTGCCGAAAAGCCGTATGAGATCATGTCCTCTTGAGAATGGCGGTGTTTTTTTCGCAACTCGCGAATTCGTTCTCCCAAGCGAAGGAAGAATCTATGTTGATTCACAACGGTCGATGTCCTAATTGGCCTCAATTCCTCCTGGCGCATGCCAGAGCTCTCGGATTAGGCGCGCGATCCACTATGAGGGTAAAAGGGGAGCATGTCGTTGCTGTACGGCAAGGTATGACTCTCGGGTTAGACATCAGAACGCACCCTGCATTACCACAAGAAGGTGCTCAGTTTGTCGCGGATGTACGTCGCAGCAGACCAGAGTAGGCGGCGGATACCATAGGGGAGCTTCCCTGGATTTTCCACCACTCCGGTGGGCTCACTGCCTGATTAACGCTGCCAGCTCAACCGGTCGATGCAACACCATCCAGTGTGCTGATTCGGCAATGCTTCCGCGGGAGAACCACTTGTTCGCTTTCACTGGGACAAAACCTAGCCAGGGCAGCGTTCCGGCTGGTCTAACCCTAGCAAGCGATTTTGGGGTTTGTTTTCAATGCCAGGTGGGTTGAAGCTTAGTGTTGCATCGACCCATTGAGATCACCGCGTTAATCGGGACTCAAGCCCGATCTCCTCCGTGCAACGGACTACGAGGATAGAGTGAATCCACCGCTGCTGGCCCGCGCAATGACAGAAATGGCTGACGCCGATCGAGCTCAAGGCTCGGTCGGCGTCAGACCTAGACAACGACATCGGCGAGAGTGTGCCGTAGCTTCAAATACTATCCCAAACATTCTAGTGAACGCCGTCATGGTCATGGTCGAATTGAAACATATCGAAAAGATCACCGATGGCCGGACTATTGAGCGGCACGTAGGGATTGTCGTCGTCGGCAATCGGGTTCGGGAAATTGTCGCGGCTGCGATGAGTCAACGGTTTCAAATTCCAATTGCGCTCGATGAATTTCAGGATCGAGACGTGATCGGTGTAGGTGTGGCTGATATGACCGCCCTTCGTAAAGCGCGACACGACGATCAGCGGAATGCGCGGACCGTCGCCGAAGAAGTCGAGCGGTTGGATGTAGCCGGAGTCATAGAGGCCGCCCCCTTCATCGAAGGTAATGAACAGCGCAGTCTCGTCCATCAGTTTCGGATTGGCCTTGAGATGATCAATAATGTTTTCGACCATTCCCTCAAAGAGGTCGATCTTGGACGTCGCCGGGTGCCCGTCGAGCAGGCCGTCCGGCTTAACATATGAGACAGAAGGCAGTGATCCGTCGTCTATCGCGGCGAAGAAATCCGTGGTGTCCTTGATATGCGCGGACCGTTGCACCGCGTTGCCCATGATTGAGGTCGCGTAGGATTCGAAGTTACAGATGTTGCAGTACGCTGCTCCCACCTGTACAAACGGACTCGGATTAGTGGGATCGTGCTGCAAAGCCACCGCGGCATTGTACTGCCCACCGTAGTAGGCCCACGAGATACCCTCGTCGTTGAGGGCGTCGCCGATCGTGCGAACGTTGGTGGGCGGAACCGATCCGCCACTAGCGATGCCAGCCGTGTCAACCGTTCCGTCCGGAAGGAAGCCGGGATTGTCGTTGTTCACCATGTAATAACGTCCGGCCTCGCAGTTCGGCTTCGGATCGTATGGGAGGGATTCGAGGTACCTTCTGATCACCTTGATGCCGGGCTGAGCGGGATTGCCGCACTCGGCGAAGTTGCCATCGAAATTAAGGTCAACCGTGTAGACGTCATCGGTGCCCGGCAGAGGATCGGGATTGGCGATGTGTGACGGCGGCGTTGTCGGATTGCCGTTTCCGTCCGACCAGAAGATCACATCGCCCGTGCCGAGCATGACGTGGTTTGCGCCCGTGCCGCCCATCATCGCCTGATGGTAATTGTCACTCATGGAATATTGATCGGCGAGACGCTTCAGCACAGGGACGTCGCCGTTCTGAACGTTGTAGAACGCCATCGAATTACCGCCGCCATTGTCGTCGATGCCGCCATAGAAGGGGTCGAACTGGTTAGTGTAATTGGTGATCACAAACGGATAAAGATCGCTCAGGCAGCCCGAGGGATTTTGGCGTGTGGCATCAGCAGTATTGCAATCCGATTGCTGCCACATCTCGAAGAGCCGGTGAGTTGTATCCCCGGTGTAGGAATCGTAGGGGAGGTTTGGCCCAGCCAATGGGAATGGCCCGTTTGGGAGCGCGCTGTAATTTTCGACGCGGGTATCTGGATCGGGCAGGATAAAGCTCTGGCCCAGCCCAGTCCCGCCGGTTGTCAGCAGGTCTAGATCGTCGGCGTCCAGAGACGGCTCGATCGCCGCCAGGAAGTTTGCCGGCGTGCCGGGAGGGAAGGTGGTCGCGTTAGGCGCAAAATTCAGGGTTGGCCCGGGCAGGGTCTGATAGGGTGCCTTCTCATCTTTGTCCAAGGCAATGAAATATTTCGTCTTGAACGGCGGTACCGCTTGGAATTGCGCCGCCTTATCGAAATGTTTGCCCGGCGTTCCGTCCGCATTGATGATCCCTTTGGACAGCAGGTTCGACACCGAGTCTTCGCTATTGGGTATATACGTCGCGAAGATGTGATCGAACGTGCGGTTCTCCCCAATGAGCACGATTACGTGCTTGATGGGCGTTGCAGTTCTGGAATGATCATTGACGGCGTCGGTACTGCGATTTTGGGCCGACGCAGGAATGGGAAACGCGATTAGTACGGCGAGAGACGCGCTCAGTGTCGCGCGCAGCCGCCATTTTCTCAGGTCCGACTTGGATTCCATGCTTTCCTCCAATGTTTCACAAGGACGTTTAGTTCGGGCCGTTTTCAATCCTGCCTATGCTTCGATATTCGTGGAGAGAGCCACATCAAGAGCCACCATCAGGATTCCGCGCAGGAGGCACGCTCGATCCGTGCATTTCCGGGCGGAGTGCCCGGAAACCAGGCACCACTTGGACCGGTTTTCTGTCAGCTCTACAGTGGCCTGAACCGTAAGTGATTGCTTCTGAATCTTGTTTCGCCCACGGAAGCAACCGCCGCGAGGTCCTGCAGATCGAAGTTTGCAGTTGGACTGCCACTCTGATCGATGGTCGATGGCAAACCGACGAGTGTCATGGAGATCCGCTGGGTCGCGTAATCAGACATGTCCGATTAGCATTAACGGGTAAAGTGGATTTTCCTAGTTGATGGTAATGCGACCAGGACCTACCGCCCACTGCTGAATCGGTCGGCCGGCGTGAGATGTCGCTGCGGGATTTGCGCGGCGGCCTGCATTCCTTTCACTTGAGCAACTTTCAGCGTGTTCTACTGTCTGTCAGTACTGAACCTTGACAAAAACTTCACCCGGGAGCAGCATTCCACCGTCTGGCGGTCTCACCCACCGCCGTCGCGTCGCTCTCAACCAGCCCTTCTAGTTAACGATACGCGTTTCAGCGGGCGGTCACTGAACCGCAAGACAATTGCCCCAAAGGTGTTCATGCTTTCGGAACCCGGGCCCCCTCGCTAACGTACCTTTCGACAGATCTCAAAACGATTTCACAGGCTGCTGCAGTGCAGTCTGAGAAGGAGGTTTCGCTATGAAGTTTCGGAGCTTGTTGTTTTGTAACTTGGCATGTGTGGCTGTGTCGCTGCTGGTAAGCACCAACGCCGTCGCGCAAACTTCTCCCCTCGGGCGGCAACTTGTCCAGTGTGACAAGAACACTGGGATTTTGTGCACCGAGAGACTGGAGAGCCCAGCCTGGGGGTATATTGGACATGACGAGCCTTCGCTGCTTTTCTACTCGAATCAACCGGGTTCGGGTTACACAAACATTTACCGGCTGACGCTGCCGAAGGATCCGCCCATCCAGCCCAAACAGGATGGGAGCGGAGGAACGTGGAACTTCCAACTGCGCCCGGCTTTCTGGTTAGGGATGGCGATGTGCGACAATCAGTCGGCTCCCAACCCTGGAGGATCCTCAACCGCTGGTCCAAACATCAAATGCGTGCCGGACAGCGACAAGAACATCTATGATGGCCCAGAACCTAAGAAGGGAGATTACATCGGCAAGCATCCTGGCACTGCATTTATGGAGATGCAGTTCTATCCGCCGGGTTGGCTCTTTGCGTGCGGAGGCCTCGCTTGCAGCGCGACGCAGTGGACTGCGGCACTGAACATCGACAGTGATTCCGAGAACCAGAACACAGGTCAGGGAAACAACGCGGCTTGTGGCGGCGCGATCGAGTACGTCAACTTTGCCTTTATCCAAACGGACGGCGTGCCCTTCCCGCCCGGATCACCTAGCCCACTGGGCCCCTTTGTCGCGACGAACGCCAATACCCTGTTCATGAACCCCGGTGACGAGCTTATAGTGACGCTCACAGACACAGAGCACGGGCTGAAAGTCACCGTTCAGGATCTAACCAGTGGCCAAAGTGGATTCATGGTGGCCAGCGCCGCCAACGGGTTCGCGGAGATCCTGTTTGATCCCAACGGGAGCGACTGCGACTTCAATACGCACAACCTGCCCTATGACTTCCACCCGATGTACGCCACTTCCAGCGAACACACTCGCGTACCCTGGGCGGCCCACTCGTACAACATCGCATTCTCGGATGAGGTCGGGCACTTCGAGTATTGCAGCACGGTTGCTTTCGAGGGAGGTCCATGTACGTCTGATGCCGCGGATGACCCGCCTGGAATCGATGACAACGTCTGCTACGACGCCACCTTGCTCACTGATCTTGGGCTAATCCCGATTGGAGGTTGCCTCGATGCGGACATCGATTTCGACGGTGTTCCCTATCGGAATAACACTTGGCCGGGCTCATTTCCGAATCCAGTTCTCGATGCGCAGTTCCATGCGCAGCCTGTAATTTTTTCCAGTCCGTTGTACCTCAACAGCTCGGGCAAAAAAGAGAAGAACTACAGCAGAGTGGCCTTCGAAACTGATTTGCCGCGCATCGAGACCAACACCAATCCTCCATGCCAGCGTCACCTCTCAAACCCTGCCGATCCCAATCCTGGCCAAGGCTGCGTTAATCCGCCCGTGGGGGCCGACTTCTACCCGATCTATAGCACGCGAGGTGGAGAGGACGGCTGTCGCTGGCAAGTGGGCGGCCCATATCTGCCTTTCACGATTGAGAATTTTGGTGGTACGTCGGCTGCCGAGTACGGTCCCCTGCTTGCCTCCGTCTACCCGGCAAGCAACGGACAACCACAATACATTTTTGAGACTTTCCACCAAACGTTGCCGAAAAATCCGTGTTCTGCACCTGAATCCGACTCGGATGAATAACGGCAGCTTGCGTTCAGTACCCACAAGGGCTGCTGCTGCCGCCCTTGTGGGTGCGTTTTCACAACAGCTGAACGAGCTTCGTGACCAGGTTGCCGCTCATGAGAACAGGCTGACAAACCGCCTCTGCGCTGACGTAGCATCCTGACCAGCAGTTAACGCTCAGGAGCCAGCCATGACTGGCGCCTCTGGCCATCGAGAAACTCCATGACCATGAACGGCTCCCCATCATGGTCGCCAATTTCATAGATCGTGCGGATGTTCGGATGATCGAGCGCTGAGGCGACTTTCGCTTCGCATTCAAAGCGGTCTAAGGTGGCGCGATCGTGGGCAATGTCCTCGGAGAGGAACCTCAGTGCAACGAATCGGCGGAGCCTGGTGTCCTCGGCTTTACACACTAAGCCCATCCCGCCGCCGCCGAGTTTTTCTATAATTCGGAAGTGCGAGATGGTCTGGCCAATCATGACTGAGAAACCGCCGTTGGCGACGCATGTTAGGTCGCGCCACTAGGCAAGGCAACGAGAAGGGACGGCTTGCGGGTCAAGTCCTGATTAAATTAACGCCGTTACCGGTAAAGTGGGTACCAGCCCCGTTTTTGACCAATAACCCGGCTACAGAATCCAAGTGAATTTGCTTAGACCTGCCGCGACTTCTTCGGTTAAAAAAGCTGTCGCAGGTCCGGCTGCTGGGATCATCCGCCCTCCCTAATCGCAGGCAGTCAGCATGGGTGTACAATGCCAGCATTCCCCAGCTCAAGGAGGGCGATCGTGATGAAACTCTGGGGAATTGCACGCAAAACTTTTGGCGGAATCGTGGCTGTGGCCTTGACCTCAGGCGCCTGCGCTTTTGGTCAATCCAAACCAACCTCAGTAGACCCGGGCGTGCGCGGTGGCACGGCGGGTGCCGGCAGTTCCCTGAAAGGCTTAACAGCCGACGAAACTACATTCTTTCAGGATGGGGAGGGCAGGTTCGCTGAAATCGAGGTTGTGCAAGGAGGCGCGAACAATGGGCTCGGGCCCCGCTTCAACTCCAACCAATGTTTCTCTTGTCACTCGCAGCCGGCTATGGGGGGAACGAGCCCGGCGCAAAATCCCTTGATCGCGGTTGCCCACTTGAATGGGGCGACGAACACCGTGCCATGGTTCATAACGTCCAGAGGCCCGATCCGCGAAGCACGATTCAAGAAAAGCAACGGCGTCCCGGACGGCAATGTGCACGCCCTTTTCGTAATCACTGGGCGAAGCGACGCAGCCGGTTGCAACATCGTTCAATTTGACTTCCTGCCCGCAGGAAATCCCCTCACTGGCCAGGGTGGAAATCCAAACATTATTTTTAGAATCCCCACTCCTGTTTTTGGAGCGGGACTGATTGAAGCGATCCCGGACTCCGTCATCCTTGGCAACATGCAAGCCAACGCCACCCAGAAATCGGCCTTGGGTATCTCGGGCCACCCGAACTCGCTCCTGAGCGGGAACGTAAACCGCAGCGCTAACGATGGGACCATCACTCGTTTCGGATGGAAGGCACAGAACAAGTCTCTTCTCGTGTTCGCCGCCGAAGCCTACAACGTAGAAATGGGAATCTCGAACCAATTGTTCCCCCAGGAGCGCGACGAGACTCCTGGCTGTCTTTTCACCGCTACGCCGAATGACACACTCAACTTTACGACACCTGCGACTACTGCCACTTCCAATCCGGCCGTCATCTCGGACATCGAAGCATTTGCCAACTTCATGCGCATGCTAGCCCCACCCACTCCCGCACCCGCCACGCCGTCCAGTGAAAATGGACGTGCCACGTTTGCAAAAATAGGTTGCGTCCACTGCCATACGCCCTCGCTTACCACCGGCGCCAAGATTGCGAGCGGATCCTCGACCAGCCCGAGTGCTGCGCTTTCAAATCAGACGGCGAATCTTTACTCAGACCTTCTCGTCCATCACATGGGCGAAGGCCTAGCCGATGGCATCACACAAGGTGGCGCCGGTCCCGACGAGTTCCGAACCGCTCCGCTCTGGGGCGTCGGGCAACGCGTCTTCTTCCTCCACGATGGACGGACCACCAACCTGGTGGAGGCCATCCAAGATCATCGGAGCCGTGGCAGCGAGGCAAATAGGGTCATCGAACATTTCAACCGGCTGACTTCGCAAGAGCAACAGGAAGTCATCGATTTCTTGCGGTCGCTCTGACGGGAGACCATTTTAAGCGCATTGTCAACCTGCTCCTTCGCGACGAAGCTCTCTGTGCCACGATTCTTACTTTGCTAGGCTGCCTGTGTGGGGCAAGTAGGCTCATCGGGACGCGGCCACGATGAGAGAGGCGGGTGCTTTCCACTGTTGAGTTGAGCGCCCGATGGAGGCTAACTCCTGATTAACTAACCGGGAGTTATCAATTCCCATGTGTTGTATTGAATTTCTCGCCGCGCGCTCACCTTACCTCCGCTGCCAAGAGCCAAAATCCACTCCCCGCCCACCCCGCACCAGCGCGGTAGGCACGCCACAACGTAGCCCAGCCGGATTAGGCTGGGCTACAAAGCCCAAAAATTTCAAGGGCCGAAGGCGAGACTGACCAACTCAACTCGCGGAGAAATCGGCTATCGCGACGGTGCTGGCGTTAGGCTCCTTGCGGGCGCTGGATCCTGCACGCGGACGACCGTGGCATAGTACTGATTGGCGTAATGATTTGTGCCGGTCGATCCTGATATCTTGAAAATTCCGAACGCGGCTCCGGTGAATTCGTTGTCGAAAACCGTGTTGTTGTTGCCCTGGATGTAGACAGCAGCGTCATCGCTGCTGCTGATGTCGTTGGTGCTCACCGAATTGCCGTTGCCGACCAACGCGATTCCGTCGAGCGCTACAGAATGAAAAACGGTGTTGCCTGCGATGGTGCCCTTGTTTGCCGCAATAAAAATGCCCACCTGACTCGAGGCCACGGTGTTGCGTTCGACGCGAACTCGGTCGGACTGATAGACCAAAATTCCCGTAGCGTTGGCGGGGCAGTTGGCGACGGATTCACACGGCGAATAGACATTGTCCGCCACCGCATTGTTTGTGATGCGACCCTGCGCGCCGAATCCGATTTGGATTCCGTTCTGTGCGGCGCCGGTGGTTGGGCCCAGGCCTGAGACCGCATTTTCGTTGATGGACACGTTACTGCCTGGCTCGTTCGCGGTAATTCCATTTTTCTGGTAACCGTCCACACTATTGTCCATTATGCTGACGGTCGATTGCCCGCTGCTGCTACTTTCCACTTCAATCGCATTGCCACTTTGGCAGCCCGGCAAGTTGCTGGACAGCCGCACGTGGCGCACGGCGTTGTGTTCAATCGAGCCGGAAGCGTCCTGATAGAGAATGCCAATCAATCGCGGACCGCATGCCGTAAGCCCATTGTTGCTTCCGTCCACGATGAAGCCTTCCAACTCCACGTTTTCCGCATTCTCTACCACAATGATGGCTGCGATCACATCGGCGCTTGAGGGGCCAGTCGCGTTCGCGACGACATCACTGGGGATCACAATCACGCCGTTGTCCGCTTCCAGGCTGAGCGATTTATCAATTACCACTTGTTCGCGATAGGTGCCGGCACAGACGCGAATCACATCTCCGGGTTTTGCGGCGTTCACGGCAGATTGGATAGAAGTGTAAGCGGCCGTGGGGCATTGCACTTTGTCGTCATCCACCAGAATGTTCGGCGTCTTGTCGGCATCCTGCGCGACAGCTGGACGGGTTGCGAAACACACCACTAGACATGCCAGAAGAAAAAGCGGGAGAAATTTTTTCATTTGCGTCTCCTTCTCAAGATCAAGGGCGCGGGCGGGGGTGCGAAGCAATCTTGAGATTCTAGGATTTGGGCCATTATAGTCCCGAGAATTCCAAATTGCCACGCTCCGCAGCGGAGATCCTCACGAGTGCCGTGTACCGCCCTTGCATTCGAGTCGTGCATCTTGCGAGCCCAGACTCATCCGACCACCGCATGCTCCCAATTCGCGTCAGGCTGTCCGTGAATTAGGGCACTGGGAAGATTAACGCGGTGGTCTCAATGGGTCGACGCAACATTAAGCTTGAACTCACCTTGCAATGAAAACAAAAGTTACCCTGACGCAAACAGTCCCCAGCGCAATCAGGTCATGTAGCCGCCTCTGTTCTTCAATTGTCTGGTCGAGAACCGGCGACCCTGCTCGATTGAATCAACTCAACCAGCGTTCGACAGACCTCGTCAATTTCCTCTTCCCGGATTCGATTGAAGAATGGTAGTGCAAGGGCGCGCGACGCCTGAAACTCCGTCACCGGCAGAGCAGCGTTCTCGTTGGTAGATGACTGATAGACTGGCTGAAGGTGAATCGGCGCGAAGTACCTGCCCAAAGCGATCCCGCGCGACCTTATCTCATTGACGATCCAATCCCGATGGACTTCATTGAACCGGTTACTCAGACGCACCACATAGACGAACCAACTGATTTTGCGATCAGGCAAGGTCAAAGGAGGGAGATTCAAGTCTGGATTACAACGTAATCTCTGACTGTACTCCCGAGCAATCGATTCCCGCCGATCCAGAATGGCATCGATTCTCTTTAGTTGTTCGACTCCCAGCGCGCAATTGATGTCCGAAATCCGGTAGTTGTATCCGAGTTCCGAATGCTGGAGCCACGCTTCTGAATCGTCTCTGCCTTGATTGCGAAGCTTTCTGACTTTGCACGCGATTTCGGGATTGTTGGTGACGACAGCGCCGCCCTCTCCCGTCGTAATCTGCTTATTGGGATAAAAGGCGAAGACTCCGACATCCCCTAAAGCGCCAACCTTTTGCCCCTTGTATTCTGCCCCGATTGCCTCGCAGGCATCTTCGATGACGAAGAGACCGTGGCGCCTCGCTATTGGCAATATGCTCGCTAGCTCTGCGGGACATCCAAACGTGTGCACGACGATGATCGCCCGTGTTCGCGCGGTGATTGCCTGTGCCAGCAGGCTCGGATCGAGGTTCAGCGTTTGTGCATCGACATCAACGAATACGGGCGTAGCCCTTTCGTATCGGACCGCGTTCGCGACGGCGATGAACGCGAAGGACGGCACGATCACCTCATCACCTTCGGAAATACCGAGGGCTCGAATACATAAGTGCAGCCCGCTGGTGCCGGAGCTTACGGCAATCGCTTCCGCGGCACTCACGTAATGAGCGATGGCGCGCTCGAACTCCCGAACCTTGGGACCCAAGCTAAGGCTCGAAGTGCGAAGCACGCCCGTTACCGCCTCAATGTCTTGCTCGGTGATATCTGGGGCTGACAGCGGGATCCTCATGATCGTTGCGAACGGCCGGGAACCGCAGCCTGCAGGGAAACACCTGGATGACGTTTCATGAGAAGTTTCTGCGAGAGAGGAACGCTGGTGAGCACGCGGACGATCGTCTCCGACGCAAACCCTTCACCATACGGATTGACCATGCCCCGCAAAGAGTCGCGAAATTCGGCCGTTCTTGCCGTGCGCACAGCTTCGAGGATGGCTCTTGGGTGAGCCTCTGCGTCCAACAGATTTCGTGCCCGTTCGCGTCCTTGTTGCCGTAACCCCACATTTACGGTAGGAAGCGAGAACGAAGCGGATTCCATGATTCCACTGCTTGAGTTGCCAACCAACATATCGACCTGCCGCAAGAGACTCAAATAAGTCACTGAGTTGAGATTGGTGAAGATTTTTCCGTGGCCTCGGCGCTCGATGAACGACTTCGTCTGATCGATCAACGCCCTGCTTCCCGCATCGGCGTTCGGGTAGCAGAATAGGATTTGGTCAGTGAGATTTTCGAGAGCCGCGAATAGGGCATCGGCTTCTTGCAGCGTGTCGCGGGCAATCGTCATCGGATGGTATGCGACCAGGATCGTAGGCGTACGGAGATTCAGCGCGAGCTGCTCCTCTACTTGTTCTCGACTGAGCAGTGTTCGCCTGCGGAGATGATCTAGAGATGGAGCACCGGCCCGGTGCACGCGCCATTCTTCCTCTCCCATCGCGATCACTCGCTCCCGGGCGGCGTACGTCGAAGTAAAGTGGATGTGGCTCATTTTCGTCAGTGCGTTGCGCACGGCATCGTCGATCGCACCCTCGCTAACCTCTCCGCCCTCGATGTGGGCGATTGGGATGCGCAATGCGAGAGCAACCGACGCAGGCGCCAGCATCTCGTAGCGATCCGCGATTAGCAAAAGCAGATCCGGCCGCATCTGGCCAAGCTCGTCGGCAAGGCTCAATGTGGCCAAGCCGATCGTTTTGGCCATGCCGACATCGCTGTCGGAACTGAGCAGACACTCGATTCGCGAGTCGATCGCAAAGCCGTCGTTTACAATTTCCTGAAACGTGTTCCCAAATTCAGGCGAGAGATGCGACCCAAGCGCGATTATTTTCAGATCGACATTCTCGTTCTCCGACAAATCCCGCAATGGCCAATACAAATGCCCGTAGTCGGCTCGCGAGGTCGTGATCACAGCAATTTGTCGCTTCATCGCGTCAAACCGAAGATCCTTGCGTAGAGGGATATAGCAAATCCGTCGGTCGATAGTCGGGAACGATATGGCACAGGCTCTCGATCATGGAAGGAAGGTCGCGTTGAGCAACACACTTAGAAATATGCTCCAGGTAAACGTTGAAAGTGTCAGCGGGAATTTCCCTGGTCTTCACTCGCAAGAGCCTCGGATCGACTGTCGGCGCTGCGGATTCATCGCCGCAAAGGAATTCCTCCGACATCTTGTCTCCTGAACGAAGGCCCGTAAACGCAAGGGGGATGTCCTTTCGAGATTCGGATCGGGCGTGACCTATCAATTCAAGAGCAATGTCTAGGATTTTTACCGGCGCGCGCAGTTGCGGAACGAAAATCCCTCCACCTTCATCCAGCCTAGATGCAAGCAGTATCAGGTCAACGGCCTCGTCAATTGTTAGGAAGTATCTGGATACATCCGGGTGGGTAACGGTGATTGGACCGCCTCGGGAGATTTGGCCCAGGAATGTCGGAACAACGCTTCCCTGAGAACCCAGTACGTTTGCGAGGCGCACCGCACTCATTCGGTTCTTGGGGTTGTTCAAACTCAGTAGCGCAAGTTCTGCTACACGCTTCGAAGCACCCATGATGCTGATCGGGTTGACCGCTTTATCGGTCGAGACCATCACGAAGCTCGCGACGCCTTCTGCCTGCGCCATCCTTGCAAGGCTGGCAGTTCCCAGAGCATTGTTCCGCACAGCCGCAAAAGGGTTATTCTCCATCAGCGGAACATGCTTGAACGCCGCCGCGTGGTAGACGACCTCCGGGCGATAACGCTGAAAAATCTCGGATAACAGCTTCGCGTCGCAAATATCGCCGAGCAGGGATTTGTACGAATTGCGGTCAATCGTGGCCGCCAATTCCAAATCGATCTCGTGTAGATTTCGCTCCGAATTGTCGAGAAGAACCAGCACCCGCGGCTCCAGACGGACCACGGCCTTCGTCAAAGCGGAGCCTATGGAACCTCCCGCTCCAGTCAACAAAACCGTCCGTCCGGAAACAACCTCGTCTATCGCTTTTTTGGGCCGCAAGTTAGGGCACTCCGACAGGCAATCCTATCGTGTAAGCTTGCTTGGGTCCATGACCGCTCAATCCCGAATCAAGCCCACCCTTCCCGTAACACCCGCCATCTCAGGTCTTTGCGTGTTTATTGGGTCGTAAAGCGGCTACTGTGCGCACGATCCCGGTCTCTCTCTTGTCTACCTGCAGGCGGCTTGATGCAGCCCGTCGAATCGTAAGGCGAAATGATTCCTCCACGGCCCTCTCTACCTCCCGACGGCACCTCATCAAGGGTAGTTGCTGCTGATTCGACGGCGCCAACCAGCGACTTTAACGAAAATCCCGATTCACAGCCGGAGAGTCTAAGTGCAGACCTCGCCTGTCAGAACTACTTTTCTGCATACGGCCCGACGCCCAACCAGACGAAGTGGATCGCCCAAAACAGGAAAAAGCTGTACTCGAATGTCTGTCCGGCCCCCGATCCATCAAAAGTGGATTTCGTGATTATCTTCACGCATGACGTCGACTTTTTTAGCGCGACGATGCCCGAGGCGGTCCACAAGATGAACGGATTTTCGGATTTTACGCCCATGACAATGATCGATCCTGCGCTGATGTCGGAATCCGAGGCTGACAAAGCGCACCGCCAATATGTTTGGATATTCCAATTCGCGAAAGGCACTTTCGATCCGGCAAGTTTCTCCCCGCGCCGAAAGTATCAGTATTCGAAGATTGAAACAAACGCGCTGGGTTCGAAGGCGGGTGTCAAGACAGTTGAGGACGCGTTCCAATTTGTAGCGGCCGCGAGCCACTGAGTCCAAGCGGAAATAGCGGGTTCTGATTCTCGGTGGTCGGAAACTCGCGCATCGACAGGAGAGTTCCGTCTATTCCATGGCTTCGGCGAAAACACGTCGGATGACAGAAGCCCGGCAACTGGCGTCAAACTCCGCGTTTGAGACGGGCTAACGTCGAATGCTGATGGACGTGGGGTCGAGTTCGTAGCCTTCGTCCTCTACGGCCTTCTGAACGGCCGAGCGAAGAGTCTGATCCTCTGCATTCTTCGGCGCGTCGCAATGACGACGAATCACTTCTTCGCCAGTTTCGATTCGAATCAACCACTTCGACTTGGCCGCATCCCACGAGACTTCCACACGGTCTGGACGCATGGCTTCCTCCACCTATAAGCTACACCGCATCGTTTCGCAGGGTACCATGTTGGAGAACCCGTCGGGAGGGGCGGTCGGAAATGATTCCGGCTTGAGTTCGGCATTTGGCAACCGTGACAGGGCGGATCCCAACCTGAGCCTGGCCGAATCGCGTCTGTAGTTGTCATTTTCGCGGCAATACTCCTTACGTCCATACCCTTCTAAGCGAAACTTGGCTACGATGAATCAAAAGCGCCGCGGCCTTGACTTAAGGGCTCGCGCCCTGCGGTTGACGTCGAAGCAGTTCTGTCCTGGAGGGAAGCCCAATGAAACAACAGTTCATGGTGGAGAGGGCCGAAAACCGCGTCGACATGAAGGTGACGGCGATGCTCGTTGGTAGACACGACAAGTTGGGAGTGGAACGGGCCATCACGGAAAACGTCAGTCCCCGCGGAGTCCGTGTCATCTCGACGAGCGAATGGATGATCGACGACACCCTTCTGGTTGCCTTGCCAGCCGGCCACTTCACGTCCGCGGCCCGCGTCGCGTATTGTGACGCCTTGGGTCAGGGGCGATTTGGGACAGGATTGGAATTCATTGGTTCGAGCGAGCCCTTGGAGATGAGCGTACTCACCCCGACGATAGAATCCCCGCAAGCATGACGGCAGACGGTGCTGGACCGGGCTTTCCTACCTGACAAAAAGCTCGTCCAAATAAGGAAACGATTTAGACGACTCGCCTGCGGTTTCGGTACAATTTGGGTCTGGAAAGCAGTCCACTTGTCAAATCCATTCCAACTAGCAATTTGCCGTCACTTCTGAAATCGGAGGTCAGCCATGACTGAAAAGATCCATTCGACCGCAGGCTATTTCCTGGCGGGACTGGCTATCGGGTCGCTCGTGGGTATCGTCTTCGCACCGAAATCCGGCGAAGGAACTCGCGAATTCATATCGAAGAATGTGAAGGAGGGGAGCAAGCACGCTCGGAAGAAGGCGCGGGAGCTAAGGGAGCGCGCTGAGGACTTGGTTGATCGCGGGAAGGAATTGGTCAATCAGAAGAAAGAGCAAATTGCAGCGGAATTGGACGAGGCCACCACAGCCGACCTGCCGGAGAAAGCCAAAGCGAGAGCGAAAGGCGTCTAGTATCGGGACAAATGGACCAGCGACTTTGCCATCGGAAAACGGGTCCTGGCATCCTCTGGATATGAACACTCCGCGCGTCTGAAGCCTGATCGTCTCGGGTTGGCGATCTCACAGAGGTTATTGCAGCAGTAGTGGTTGTTGAAGTCGGCGCAGTGCGGGCGCGCGAGCTGTACGACGCGGGCGGAGATGCCGCCAAATAAGTGTCGAGGGCTGCGTCGGCCACGCTGTACTGGAAAATCTTAAACGCCGGTGGAGAGCACAGTCATGGTTGGCATGTATGTCTACGGGCCGCTCAGGCTCGATTGGAAGGGAAGCCAGCCGTTTCACTGATAGCCTAGAGCAATCTACGGCACGGTGACGCTGGACGGACTGGAATCAGCACCCTCGACACCGGTGGAATTCACT
This sequence comes from uncultured Acidobacteriota bacterium, assembly GCA_963786205.1. GTDB lineage: Bacteria > Acidobacteriota > Terriglobia > Acidiferrales > UBA7541 > Palsa-295. Next base: position 539,386 of record CAWAYG010000002.1, on the reverse strand, counting down.
GCGGTCACTACGTAGTAATAAGTGATGGCTTGGCCAGACTGTACCGTCGCGTCCGTGTATGTTGTTCCGGCAACCGGTGACGCGTTGAGTTTCGAGTACGACCCTAGCGTCGTTCCGCGGTACTCGTTGTACCCAACAATGTCGGATGAGGTGCTGGCAGTCCAGGACAGGGCTACAGATTCGGGTGCAACACCAGTGGCAGAGAGCGAAATCGTAGCCGGGGAATTCGATGCGTTGCTCGTCACGGTCAGCGCGCCAGTGACAACCCCCGGCGTTGCCGGATCGAAGGCTACGATGAGCGTCGTTGTTTGATTCGGCGCGAGCGTGGTTCCAGCGCTCACCCCGCTAAGGTTGAAGCCTGCGCCCGTCGCGCTCACGCCAGAGATGGTCACGTTTGTATTCCCGTTGTTTGTGAGAACGACGCTCAGCGAACTGGTGGTTCCATCGTTCACGTTGCCGAAGCTCAAGCTGGTCGGATTGGCTCCCAGCACTAGGCTCGTGGCGATGCCGGTTCCACCCAAGGAAATTGTAAGCGGTGAGTTGGGCGCATTGCTGACGAGCGCGACAGATCCGGATACGCCGCCGGAAGTTGATGGCGTGAAGACCGCATTAAATGTCGCAGTCTTTCCTCCCGCAACAGTCAACGGTGCACTCAATCCGGAAGTGCTGAAGCCAGTTCCGGTGACGGCGGCCTGTGAAATCGTCAGGCTCGCATTGCCGCTGTTCGAGACAGTGATGGTCTGGGAGTTACTGCTTCCCACCACCACGCTGCCGAAAGCGGCGCTTGATGGCGCGGCCGCGATCTGTGCCTGCGTCCCGGTCCCGCTCAATGCAATAGGCATGGGAGAACCTGGCGCGTTGCTTGTAATCGAAATGCTTCCGCTCGCTCCGCCTGCGGAGGGTGGCGTGAAACTCGCCGCGAAGCTCACGCTCTGGCCCGCGCTCAGCGTCGTCGGTGTGGACAACCCAGCGATGGCAAAACCGGAGCCGGAAACCCTGGCAGAGGAAATCGCAAGGCTGGCTGTGCCGGAGTTTGTCAGGGTCATGGACTGCGACCCGTTGCTGCCTACGGCCACGCTACCAAAACTCACACTCGTCGGATTGGCGGTGAGTTGCCCCTGAAGGCCTGTTCCGTTTAGTGCGATGCTTGTCGGCGACCCCGAGGCGTTACTACTAACTGCGATGCTTCCCGAAGTACTGCCCGCCGATGCCGGCGCAAATTGCACCGCAAATGTCACGCTCACACCCACGCCAATTGTTTGGGGCAAACCAAGTCCACTGATACTGAACCCTTGACCAGACGGTGTCGCCGAGGAAATCGTGAGCGCCGCGCTCCCAGAGTTGATCAGACTAATATTTTGCGAAGCACTGCTTCCGACGTTGACGTTGCCGAAGCTCACGGTCGTCGGGCTGATGCTCAATTCCAACTGCGTCTGTGTCTGCGACTGCGTTCCGGTTCCGCTCAATGCAATAGTCATTGGAGAGCCCGACGCGTCGCTTGCAATCGAAATGCTTCCGTTGGCTCCGCCTGCGGAGGATGGTGTGAAGCTCGCCGAGAAGCTCACGCTTTGGCCCGCGCTGAGTGTCATCGGCATGGCTAATCCGGCGAGGGCAAAACTAGTGCCGGAAACACCGGCGGAGGAAATCGTGATACTGGCCGTGCCGGAGTTCGTCAGGGTCATCGGCTGCGATCCGGTGCTACCCACTGCCACACTCCCAAAATTCATGCTCGTAGGAGTAACCATGAGTTGCCGGCGCGTGTGGTTCCGGATCTTTCCTGCTGGCGCGGGGACGCTCCCCGAATTGCTGTTTGCCGATGCTGGTGCAAATCGCTCCACAAGAGTCGTGCTCACACCTGCGCGAATTGTTTGTGGAAGCGTGAGTCCACCGACACTGATAGTCGTTGCGATTACTGCGAGGGCGGTGGTGAGTCGGCGAAAGCGAGTGATATCGAACCGCTGATGTGAGGCCGGCCCGTAAACTTGAATTTGATGATTGCGATTCTGCGCAAACTTTTTCACGGCACGGAGAGTGTATGCAGGGTGCGCTTTGCCTATCTACTGGACCCGGGACCAAGAAAGGTGCAGTGAGCTTTCGCCTGTTCGCCCAGGCAGCGTACCTGTCCGTAACACGTCAAGGGCTGCACCCAGAACACCTGCTTTCGGTGATGCATCCCGCGGGTATGTTGAGGGTTTAGCGGTAATTTGTCGGCGGGAAGTCGCGTTCTGTGGAAGGACAGGTCGGATTGTGAAACTCTCTGGATACGCGGTGTTTTGCCGCGAATTTCGATCGCGAGTCTCCGGGAAGCAAAAGGTCAAAACCAAGTTTCCCATCGATTCCTGTGGGCAATTTGCTCGATACAGCGACTGCGGCAAAAGACGGAGAAACACTTTCCGATCAGCGGTGGCCGCAATTCCCGGCAACAAAGGCCGGCGCGTTCCGCGTAGACGCTAACTGTGACCGTGATCACGCTGCATGGCGATGTGCGTCACAGATTTCTCCCTGCTCTGAGCTTAGATTTAATTGGTGAAGGAGAGAGACTACAGATGAAAGAGCGTTCCCAAAGCGACGGGGTCACGGAGTTCGCAGTGACCAGCGCAGGAGCATTAGGCGCAGGGGATAAGTTGCCTACGCTCGCTCATCGCGGGAACCCTGCTCCTTCGATCCGACCCGGCGGCCCGGCGCATAGCCTGAACAAAGCGCCCAGGACTTCGACGCACCGGCTCCATCGAGCCGGACAAACTATGCTACCGGTCGCTGGGTCGGATTTCGATTCTCCCTTCCTCCCCAGGGAACAAGGGGTTCCCTATAAAATGTTTGCAAAGGAGATTCATCATGACCAATCTAGTTCCGCGTGACCCGTTCTTTCAGGATTTGTTTGATTTCCGTCGTGACTTTGATCAGATTTTCAACCGCATTTTGCTCGACAAGCCCGTCTGGCAGGAAAAGTTCGTTTCTGAGAAAGGATTTGAATTTCTTCCGGCCATCGAGGCATACGTGGACAAAGATGCCAAGAAGTACATCTGCCGCGTGTCCCTTCCCGGCGTCGACGCCAAGGACGTTGAAATCAACACGATGGGGAACATGCTGACGATCAAAGGCGAGCGCAAAGTCGCCCGCACCAACGAAGAGTCCGATTTCTATAACAAGGAAATCCTCTACGGCCGCTTCGAGCGCACACTCGAGCTCCCCGAAGGCATCCAGACGGAGAAGCTCGTCGCCGAGTATCACAACGGCGTGCTCGAAATCACTGCACCGATGACCGTCGCGGCCCTACCACGTAAAGTGGAAATCAAGACCGTGCCGCTGGTGAAGCAAGTCGGCGCATAGATTCTCGCGCGCAACAGATGGCCCGGGAGATCGCAATTCCCCGGGCCATCTTTGCGTCAGCTGTCCGCGCACTCCGCGTGATGCACATTCGTGTCTGACATTTACCACAGCGACTCTGGAAGGCCCACATCTTGGTCGAGCTTCAACTCCGAAAGGGAGGCAAGTACCCGGCTAATTGCGCGATCTCGCCCGCGCCCCTCTTGATAATTACGCTGTTTTAAGTGCACGAAGTTCACCGAGTTCACCCCCTTCCAGTGTCGGTCCATCCGAAAGCGCTGTTTTCTCTGGCACCGCGGCTGATTCGCTGGCGCCAGACGGCGCCTTCGGGGTCCCGCACAAACTGCAGCCCTCGCGGTTCACAGAGCTGTCCAGTTCGACGGCGTAACGACGCAGTAAGGTGTGAATCCGATTCCGCATGTCGCGGCTGAGAATTCGGACCCAGCCGGCGTTCGTCCGTTTGCGTTCTGTCAGGCCGAATGACGTCAAAACGTGACCGACCTGGTGCGGGCTCGCATGGAACACCTCGTGGTCGTACTGAAGTCTCAAATTGACTGCGTCCGTCAATCCGCCGTTCGCATACATGGGGTCGGTACGATACGTGTGAATATGCCAGTCCAGCGTTTTTAGGACCGACGCTTGCACCGGCGACAACGGCTCGCGATTGAAGTCCTGTTGCAGTTGGAACTGCACGGCCAGGAATTCGCGAATATTCGCATCATCAATCGGCAGCGCCAGAGCTTCGTACAAATCTCGGGTACGAGAATTTAGGCTTTCGTCGCCAGGAACCCGCGCGAGGCTCAGCCGGTTGAAGTTTTCGAATCGATATTGTTGGAGCATTTGCCGCGCATCGTTTGCGAGCGCCTGAATCTTCGGATCCGTCACTCGCAGCAGGTCCTTCCGCACGGTTTCTTGCAACGGGATGATAACGCATCGGCTGTTCAACGCTTGATCGTTCGGCAGCTCTGTCCAACACACGACTTTCGGGCAATAGCCGTTGAAGGCCATGTTTTTGCGAATTGCTACCGAGCCTGGGGTGCTGCCCACCCGCAAAAGATGGAATAACGCCCGCCGGTCGCCCACCGTTGCTGTCTCATCCGTTGTCTTGCCAGAACGCGGCAAACCCACGAAAGCCAAGTACGGCGCAACGGGTAATTTCTCGAAGAGCCAGGTGCTCAAAACGAAGCATGAAAGGAGCACCTGTTGCAGATTCGACATTTCCAAACACTAAGCGATCGTTGCGCAGAGGGTTCCGAGCAAGTGAGAGACCGACTTGTAGGGCTTTGCGCCGCGCGAAAATCGAACATGCCGCAAGATCTCCGTCGTACGGGAAATGGGCACGCAAATGCGGTCGTCTGCGTCGAACTGGTCGGCGTAGTGCACGTTTTGGTCGCGGCACACAGCGAGCAGCGTCCGCGCGGGATTGTGCGGGTCCTCGACGGTATCGAGAAGCGTGCCATCTGGAAGCTCGGTGAAATCGGTCTCGATTACTGGTTTGGTTGGCATTCAACTCTCCTTATACCTAGCCGAAAGATAGTTCAGGGCTTGCGGCCCGAGATCGGATCCCAGTGATCGAGCCGGCTGCTCTTCCGCAAAACTCGCGGTCGTGTGTGATTCCGAGCAGCCTGGAGTTCGACCGGGGAACGGTGTTTGCGCCCAAAGTGATCTCCGTTCGCCCCTCCGAGCCGCTTCGGACAGCGTCTCGCATTTCAATGGGCAAAAAAAAAGCCGCGAATGAAACTTCGCGGCATCGCATGCTAGAGAACGATCGGCCCAACGGTTGCGCCCGAGCTTCGTACTCTTATCTCAGGCTAGTGAAACTACGGCGCGTTTGTCCAGCGAATGTTTGTCCAATATGACCCGGCATCGCGCCCGCAGCGACGGCCCAGGAAAGCAACGACGTAGGCCTTCCCTAACAGAGGTGATCTAATGGGCAATCGAATTCATGAAACGTGGGCTTTGGGCTGGCGATTACATCACGGTTCACGGCCCGCACAGTCCAGCAGACTTCATGTGGGGCGAGGCCGACGCTGCGTGGGATGGCCCAGGCTATTCGTTGCGATGCGAATTCCAGACAGCCCGCGGAATTCATAGCATTCGTGACGTGCGAGGCGTACGCATCGTGAATGGCGACGAAAGGAGCGTTCGCTTTCCACTCCAGAGAGTATCTGATTTAACGCCCAAAGGGCAGAAGTGGCTTCGGAAGGCCAAGCATACGTTAGCTCAGTTGCGGGAAAGTCGCGAGCGGGAGCAGCGGGAAATCTCTGTTCTTCGGAATCGCATGCTGGGGCAGGAGCGATGAAGGCTGATCACGGGGATGCGCATTTTCCCTGTTGAAAAAAGGAGAAGCACAAAGTGAGTGACAAACCCATAGACGCAGAAATCAAAGAACATTCTCTTGGTGGCTACCATCTCGCGTGGCTCCTAGCGAATTGACCCGCAAGGATTACAATCTGAATGAGCTTGTGAAGGGGATCTCTCGCGAGAATGTTCATGCGGAAGTCGCTTTGGACGGCACCGGCGGCAAAAAGGCATGCATCGCGCGCGCGGGTTTGATGGTTGGCCGTGGAGAATTGGCAGCGGCACCAGAAGAGAAAATTATTGGGGTTCCACGCACACGTCTGTGAATTTTCGGTAGTCTGGATCGAAGGTAGCTACTGGCGTGTTCTCGGCCGAAGCGGTTGCGGCTATTGTGCAATCGACGAAATGAACCTTCGTTTTTCGGTAGCGGTATCTCAACCGCTAAGAAGATTGTCGCAATTCTCGGTCCTATGAGGAGCGGGCCTCTCGGGACTTGCGATTATAGAGGTTCAACGATGAGTCAGCCCCGTGCACGCGTTTGGAAAGTTGGGGAGGCACTTGTTCAGCTTGCTCGGCCGGTGAAGGTAGATAGGCTTTGAATCCGGCGCGTTCCATGCCGTGACGAGCCTCGGGGTTCTTCATAAACGTATCCCACACGAAGGACGTGCGCGCGTTCTCCGCCATCACCATGGTGATTCCTGTGTCGATCCCGACCACATCGATGTCGTACCAGTTATTCAGCGGGTTGAATGCATCCACAAAACCGTATTGGGTCCAAGCGTCTTTCCCATATCGATCCTTCATCGTTCGCAAGACACGCACGGCTGCTGCCGGCAGGAAGGGTAAAGATCCTCCTGCCGCGCAAGGAACCACGGTGCCATCGATCGGTCCTGTCGCAGGGGGTCCGCCCCACACTACGTAGCCTTTCACCGAATCCGAGGCCGTAATTCCCCACAGGTCATCACTATAGTCGGGAAACTGTGTTCCCAGGTCGAGGCAAAAACGGCGGTGGGCGTCAGTGGCAAGAATTGAATTCTGAAAATAGTCTGCGTACCGGTCACGTTTGCCGCGGAAATCAAACCACGCCTGCGAATACTGATGTATGAACAGAGGTGCGAAGGATCCAATGTAACGAATGCCGTCGTATTCGAATATAGTTCGCTTCCAGGTGTTCCATGCTTCTGCGGGCAGCGGATGCGTAGCGGAGCCCAATCCCAGGAGGTACATCATCATCATTTCGCTGTACTCGCCCCAGCGGTACTGCAAAAAGCCAGTTTCGGGCGTCCATCCGTGCGGGAGTATAGGCGTGTCTTCTGAGAGCCACTTCCAGTCCACCCGGTTAAAGATTTCGAGAGCCAATTCACTGATCTCGGAATGTATGAAATGTTCCTTGCAAGTCATAACTCCGCAGAGCAGGATGGCAGTGTCGACGGAAGAAGCTTCTGAATCCCATATTCTTTCGCCCGTATTTATATTGCCAAAGTGGTAGAAGAATCCCCGATGGTTGGGCAATTTTTTCCATAAAAAGCGCAACGTATTCAGAACACGCGACTGAGCCTCAGCACGCGACACAAACCCACGTTTTTCTCCAATGCAAAGAGCGGTCAGCCCGAAGCCGGTCGCCGCGATGCTTCCCAGATCGCTTGTGACAGGGCTGCGTGCATGACATCGATCCTGCACAATGCCGGTTTCCGGATGCGCCTGCCCCCAAAAATATTGGAAATTGGCCTTCTCCAGTTCTTCGAGAAACGCGTCGTCGGCGCTGGAGAAAGGCGTGTTGGTAGGAGCCGCCGACCTAGTAGTCTGTTTCTGCAACGCCGGTGGTTCAGACAGAGCGCTCACGTGCGCGAATGGGACGCAAGCCCCTGCGCCGGCGATCTTCTTCAAGAATTCCCTGCGCGATATCCTGCCCTTCCCGATATATATCTCGTTCATCCGCACAATTATAAACGTCTTTCGCATTGAGGAAGCCCTGATGAAGTGAAGTGAACGGCTTGCATCGAATTGACCAATTCGATTGTGAGAGCTTAAGTGCCGATAGCGAACCGTACCCACCTTGATTTGAGTCTGCAGGAGAGCTAAGTTGAAAGGGAAATGGCCACGACATCCTCGCGAAAAATCGCCATCTGGTCTGCTGTGATCATAGGCCTCGGTGGATTACTAGCTGCAACACTGATTACGGTTCGCCTATACAGGCGGCATCGATCGATCATGTTGAGGGGCGCCGTTGTCAGACAGAATGTCGACACTAGAAATCAATCGCCCATTGCGGATGTTGCGGTAAGTGCGGACGACGGATTGGCCGCCCTTGATTCCAAGTCTGATTTTTCCGGTGCCTTCAGGCTAAGTTTGCGTCCTGGATCACACCGGGGGCAACCGATCACGCTCACGTTTCGGCATCCGGATTATCAACCCCTCACCGTGAAGGAAGTCGTCAGTGACAATCTGTATGTCATTCGTATGGCGCCACTTCATGGAGAAGCTGAAGCAGGACTCAATGAGGCGACGGTCGCGGTTGGGAATGTCTTGGTGAGATATTCCACGGAGACGACGACAACAGAGCACGTCGGAAGCGCAGTGAAAGTTTTTGAGATATTGAATACGGGAAACGTTCCCTGCCACAGACATTCTCCGTGCTCACCCGACGGAAAATGGAAGGCCCAGGTGGGCGGTGCGTCTCTCGACGCCGGAGAAGGCAACGTATTCCGCAATGCAAGGGTGACCTGCATCGCAGGGCCATGTCCTTTCACTCGGGTTGATACCGATGGGTTTTCCGTCGGCGGGCGCTACATTAAGGTGTTAATCCGTAATTGGTCCGATACGGCTACTTTTGTTCTACAGGCCGACGTAACTCGGACCCAAGTCGGCGATATTGTTCGCGAGTCCTCTCCTGTGATTTTCGGCCGAGCAATGAATTTCACTTTGCCCGCTATAGCGGAAGGCCCGAGTATCGAAGCTGAAATGAACGGATCTCGCATTGTCTTTCCGTTGGGGCCGACTCCCGTCCTCAGCTGGGCCGATTGCAACGTCCGGGTAGAAAAAAATCAAGTAAAGGACTATCGGTGTGAGCTCAAAGCAGGATATCGATACCGATGAGTGCTTCGGACACCGGGCCCGCTCCTCTCGCCGCCGTTCAGCCGGGACAATTCGAGGGCTGTGACGTCTGCCCTCCTCCGTTGCTTATCTAGGCCCAACGTTGATCTCGGCCTTGATGACTACGCATCTCGATTGCCAACGCTGCAGACGCTATTTCGAGCACGGAAACGCTTGCATTAGGGCGTTTCGAACTAACCACGACGCTCCTCTATTCCACAATTCCGGATGATCTGTTAAATACTTGTTCACGACTGCTATCAATTGGGCGGGATCGATATCTGCTTCGATACACGCTTTTCCTTCATAAGTGAGCGCTTCGGCGTGGGCTTCGACATAACCTTCGCAAAATCCGATATTGGCTTCTGCGTTCGGCAGTTCTTGGGGCATCGAGGTTTTGTCGGTGACTGGATAATCTTTACAACGTTCGACCAAAGCACTACCAACTTGATATGAGGTTGTTGTTTTTTGAGCGGAACCAATGTTTGGTAGCAACAGGATGAGAAGCAGAACTGCTAGACTTTTCATAAGCACCTCCTGTCTATTGGCGGGATTGTAGCAGATGTTCAGTAGAGCGCCCTCCCTCGCGCGTCGCGATTCGCCTTCGTCAGGCACAGCCGCATGCGAAACAACTTCGGCGAGTAGCTTTGACACTTCATCCTCAGATTGGCTCACTTGCCCCAAAGTATCATGCGTCAGGTTATCGTACTCTTCCTGAGTCTCTTGCATCTCTTCGTGAATCGCCTCAAGTCGCTCACGCACGCTTGCGACTCTATCGTCCAGCTTGATTCCTCGGGCGCATCAAGTATGAACGTGGGACGGTTGCGTTATCCGGATGAACAAAACCGTAGGAGCCTGGATTTCTAGGCCGGGCACTCGACCGCGGCAAGAATTGACGGAACGCTGACAAAATCTGCACCGAGGCTAAGTCGTCGCGGTTTTTCGTGCAGCTTTCATCACTGTCTTTTTCATCCGGTTTTCGCCTGCCCAATACAGGCTCATTTCGTGACCGTCGGGATCATTCAGATAAGCGTGCCGCCAGCCCCAGGGCATCATGCGGGGCAGTTGGGTTAGGTGGAAGGCCTTTTGCTGGAGCTTGCGACAGAAATCGTCGAGATCGTGGACCTCGAAGTAGAGGCGAACACCATCACTTGAGACGGGAGCGCCCGGACCCGCCTGATGCAAGGCGATTGTTCCATTGCCCCCCGGTGCGCGCATGCGCGCGTATACCGGCGTGCCTTCATAGCGGAAGTCTTCAATCAGCTTGAATCCAAGCATATCGCGGTAGAAGCGGAGTCCGCGATCCACGTCTTTCACGTAGATCATGGCGTGGTTAAAGGTAAGTTTTCCGTCCGTATCTGGGGGAGGGGAAGCCTTGCTGTCTCGGAGTCTTGCTCGCTTGGCAGCTGTGCGCTTCGCCCAGCGAAGCTCCCGGGCCTTCTTCGCAGAGCTGTTCCTTGCATTTGATTTCTTCATTGGGCCGTCAGTCCGTATCGCTCGACCGAACGGCGCAAGTATCGTCGGAGCGACAGCGCCGGTCAAGAGCAAATGGCAAATTTGCCACGAGAGCAGGCGCCGGCGAGATCAGCGCGGTCGCGCCGGTTTCTCAGACACTACTCCGGCGTTCAACCTCGGCCTCAGATTTTGCAACCGCAATCGGAGTGCTACCTGCGCGACACCGGCGGTGGCCATATCCGCCGACCCACTTATCCCTGATCGCCGCTGCGGTTTGAAATCAGAATCTTTTGCAAGTACTTGTGACCATCCTTGTCATATTCATCCACGCCGATCTTGAGAAGCATCTCACAAATTTGAGAGAGACTCCTGGATTCCTGTTTTGCGAGCTTCAAGAGTTTCCTCTTCAGATCCGCCTGTATCCGAAAAGCTAAGGGAGCATCTTTTCTCATTTGGATCAGATTGTATGAGAAAGACCGTGCCCTGCCAACAATTCTCTTGACAGTCATTGTATGAGAATGTAAGAATATCTCATACCATTGAAAGGAGTCAATAGCCATGCCCTCTCCTGGAAATAAAATCCGTTACAGACACAACTTAACTCTAGCCAAGCGCCTTTGGTCCGGTCAGATCAATCGAGAACAACAACTTTCACTAAAGTCATTGTCCGATAACGATGGGCTCTCCGTAGCCGCGGGCGACCTTAAACTGCTGGTGAGCCACTGGTATATCACGCATTCCGGGCTCATCCGGCTAGCACAGCGCAGGGGTTGCTCGGGGATCGCTGTGACGCCCATGACGGAGTTCTGTGAACGAACTTTATGCCGTTGGGTTTTCAAAGCAATCGTCTACAAGAGAAACAGAACTAAGGGCTTCGTTGGTTATGGCGATGCTGATCCTTCAAACGTTTCTTCTTTGGTGCGTGGCGCCGAAATGCGCGTGGCCGAAACGCGGGCTGTTAATCGCGCTCTACGCAAAGCTTATGGAATCGGCCTCTGTTCCGTCGAGGAACTCGGCTCCCAGCCGTCCTGTTCTCCGCCTCCGCGCGAAACAAAGACGGTCCATCCACCGAATGGCAACGGTTCTGGCAACGGCCAGCCCCGACTCCGCGACAAGCTGTGCCTCCTGATTCGAAAATACGAACTCGATCCCAGCCTGGTGAAACACTATGCAGCTGATTTCTGTGGCACGCAAGAACTCCGCGATGCGGGCCGTGATCTCCTTGAGGCCTTCGTTTCAACCGTGACCGAGGAAGCGGCGAAAGATCGTGCTGCACTTATTTGCAAGTTGAACAGCTACAGCCAGCCACAGGAGGTGAGGTCATGAAACGGCATTTTCCGGGTTTACATGTGGAGCCGGCGCAGGCGAACGATTTCCTGGAAGGCATCTTCCTCGTGCGAGTGGATTGAGCCTACTATCGCTGGCATCCGCAAAAGCCCTTTTTCATCCTCAGCTTCTCGGTGCTGGAGCCTCAGGACTTCACCTCTCGCAAGATTGCAGGGCGCCTCTATTGCACCCAGAAGTCGCTCTGGAAACTGAATTGGTTTCTGCGTGATTTCGGTTATGACACCGACCTGCTTGGTCGAGATGAAGTGGATGAGAAGGCTCTGCTCGGTCTCACCGGCATTCTGCGTACCACCCGCAAGTCATTTGCGGGACGTACGTTCCTCAACCTCGAAGCATTTGCACCGTCGAGCGAATGGGACTTCATCTCCAAGGACGCTCGTGAAGGTGTCGTTGCAGGAGGCACGAATGACATACAGCTTCACGCAGATTAGCCAGTACCTGCGCCGCCCGCGGCAGTATCGCTACCGATACCTCGACGGCTGGCGCGAAAAGGAAGACAAGGCCTCCATGATGTTCGGCCGCTGCTTCGAGAACGCTTTGGCTGCCTATTTCGCTGGGGAAGACTCGACGGACAGATTCGTCCAGGAATGGCGCAAGCACCAGGACGCCTCCCTCGCCTACGCGAAGAATGACTCCTGGGACCGGCTCTATCACCAGGGTATTCACCTGCTCGAGCGGTTCGCCCAGGATGATCGTGTTCGGATCGCGCGACCGAAGGAGAATCTGCAGGTGAAACTGACGCGCTCGCTTCCATCCGGGAGCCAATTCGTTTCTTACATTGACGCGATCGGTGAACTCGACGGAACGAAATGCGTTATCGACTGGAAAACCGTGAAATGCCGCTATCCCGAAGAGCCGCATGGTCTGTTGGCGCTCGATCCGCAACTGATCTGTTATTCCTGGATGTCTGGAATCTCCGATGTTGCCCTGGCCGTCTTCGTACGAAAGAACGCGCCGGAGATTCAGTATCTGAAGACAAGCATTAACGAGCAGCAGCGTCGGGAGTTTGGCCAGCTGGTTGAGACCACTGTTAATCAGATTGAAGCGGGCCAATTCCTTCCGCACAGCGGAATCCGTTTCCCCCAGAACGGATGTGTGAGCTGCTCCCATCTGGGGATCTGCTTGGGAGATCAGAAGCTGCTGGATGCAAAACTGATTCGCCGGCCAGGAGCGAGCGACCTTGATTGGATTGACCAATTTGAAGATTAGCGGGCCGCCACCGATGGCACCGAAACTGAATCAACGTCGAGCTTTGTTCGTGCTGGAGAAGATCGACGAGATTCTGCATTGGGAACGGACGACGGAGCGCGAGCGGGACACGCGCTTCGTGGAACTGGGCCGTTACCTCTGCGAAGTACGATCGGGACAATACTGGCGAGTCGACAATTTGAAGTCCTTTGATGAGTTTCTGGAGAAGAAATTTCCCGAGTCGCGGCGGAAGGCGTATTACCTGATGGCGATTCACGAGCAGCTGCCACGGCAGACCCATCGCGATCTGAGAGAGATGGGATGGACGAAGGCCCGGGAGCTGGTCCGAGTGGCGCGGGCGGAGAGACAGAACTTCGATTGTGCACCCTGGGTGCACAAAGCGAAGCAGATGCCGAGAGAGGAGTTCAAACGGGAAGTAGAGAGGCATCTGACCGGCAAGGAAACCGAGCCGTGGGAGATGCTTTATTTCAAGGTCTACAAGAGTCAGCTGGCCGTCATCGAGCAGGCGCTGGAGACAGCTTCGTTGATGCTCGGTGGCCAAAAGGCGCGGAGCTACGCTCTCGAGATGATCTGCGCGGATTTTCTGGCCGGCGCGAACCTGGACGTCTCCGGCAACGCCGACTCCCTGCTCTTGGCGCTCAGTCGAATTTACCTGATGTTACCGAACTCCCAGCAGCAGGAGTTCTTGCTGCAGATCCCGAAGGCGTCGTGACTTCACCCATCCCAAGAAAACCCAGGCTTCGCTTGGACCGGGATTCCTATCGGAGGCTTTGCCAACAAGTGCTCCAGCGCGATGGTTGGCGATGCCAACGATGCGGGAGTTCGACAGATCTGCAGGTCCATCATACTCAGCCGCGCAGCCTGTTGGGAGCGGATGTGGAAGAAAATCTCATCACTCTTTGCAGTGCGTGTCATCGAGAGATCCATCTCCGGGTTGAAGCATTTGCACTGTTCGAGCGAGGAAACAATTGAGCGGCACGATGCCTATGGAGTTTGCTTCGCGCGAGACTATCCGTGCGCGTGAACAACGCAGTACAGGACAGATTGCGCGGTACAAATGATTTTTGGGCCAAAGCGTTCCCTACTTGGGTTCTTCAGGGCAAAGAAAGAATGGAACGGATCTAGGGTGCTCCGTTGATCGTTGTCGTGAGGGGTTTGACCGGAATTCTTACCGTCGCAGGAAGAGAGCTTTCCTAGTTCGGATTCCCTATACAGATGTAAGCAATCGAATCGGATCCTGCCCCTGAGAACACTACATACGCGGCGGTTGCCGTCGGTTTGATCCCGTTCGACGCCGAAGTCGTGTCATTTGCGACGCAGATCGGAGCGTTATGATAAGGCGTCGTGAAAGTTACGGTGACCGCACCGTTCGACAACTTCGCGGTTCCTGCGAACTGATTCGCTGCGATTTGTCCCAGTCGTGCAGGTGTCTGCGTCTGCCCGGGCAAGCCGCAAACAGTCCCGACGAGGCAGGATGATCCGTATGATTGCAGGTTCGACCCTAACTCTATCGCCTCATTGTCACTGATTGTATTTGCAGCGATGTGCAGGAAAATTGGGGCGTAGTAGTTGGCCGCGTATCCTGGCCGCACGTTTGCGATGAACTGAGTCTGGGCCGCCCTGCCGCTCGTGCCTGTGACTTTGAGAACCTTCCAGTACCATTCCCATTCGGAAGGTGGACCACCGCTAGAACCATCTCCTAGGATGTAGGCTTCGACATAGCCGGAGTTGCTACCACCTTGGCCCGAAATATCAACGAACTTACAAGAGTCGCACGAGGGGTTCGAAATGCTGATGACTTGCTTAGAGTTGAAGCCTTCTGCTTTTTGCGCCTGCGCCCATGCGCCGATAACAACGATGTCACCCAACGCATAGTTCTGAGCTCCATTGTAGAAATAACAGTTCGCCGCCCCCAGTGTGCCATTGCATTCACCCGCCCCCGTCGTGCCATCCGGGGCTGCTATTCCATTAGTGATGACTCCGCCGCCTGCGGTCGTCCAGTTCGCCGGGGAGCTCGCTGCCAAATTCGTGAATCGAACCGCTGTGGGCGGAAATCCGCGTCGCGCTGCATCGGTCTGACCAAGCAAGTGACCACCGACGAATCCAATCTGATGCTGCTTGTTGGGACTAGTCACGATTCCCTGAATCGCAGAAGGATTTTGCCCGATTAGATCCATAGGACCGACGGTGTTACTTGTTACTCCGAGAACAATTACGGCGTCAGGAGGGCCGTTTCCATCTACTTCAACTGTCGGATCGGTTGACAGTGCAACGTCGGCAGCCCAGATGTCTTTCAGGTTGAACCATGTATTCGTGTTTGTTTCGGTAATCCAGACACAACCCTTATGGTCTGTTTGTCCCTCGCATACCACGCCATCAATTACGGCCCCAGCGCTCCCCTCGCCATCGGGAACAATCTCGATACCGCCAGTGTTTGTATGGCTGTGAAAAACGAATACTGTACCGGAATCGTTGTTAAGTCTGTTGCCAGGGTCCAAAACCAGTGCTTGCCGTCGTTCTGAAGCGCCACTCGCATTAGGATTACCATCAAATGTCGTGTTATAGAAATAGTTCTCAAAGGAATTGGGACCAATTCGTAAGCCCGGGCCATTCGTAGAGATTGCGTTATTGAAACCGAAGGCGCAATCGCGAAACGTTTTGTTGCTTACGCCCGCATTGTTTTCAAAAACGCCGCTGGAATCCATCGCAAGCACCGAGCCTGAACCACTGAGAAACTTCATGCCATCAAATTCCATCGGGTCGCTGCTGCCGCTGATCCGGAGGGCGGGAACAGTGCTACCCTCGCCAGTGACAAGACACTGTGGAACAGCAGACTGGGAGCCCCATTGCCCGGGACCAACACACACCATCTTAACTGCGGCTTCCTTGACCCAGCCAGGAGGAAGCGCGGAAAAGTTCGGGTCACTTGCCCCAGCAATCCAGAGTCCTTGCCCCATCACTGGACCTCCGAATGTGACGTTGTTCGTGAAATATATAGTGCCGCCACAGGCAGTGGCGCAACCCGCCCCGCCAGCCGGCAGAGCAGTCCAAGCGGCGTAAAGTGTCAATTTGGCCGAAGCCCAACTTCGACCGTCGTTGCCGTCATTTCCGCTCCGCGAGACGAATTGGATCGCCTCGGTTGTTGCAGGCGCAGGCTTGGGGGCATGGCTAGATTGTGCCCATACCGCACTGGCGACCGCCAAATACCAGAGTGCTAGGAATCCCATCGAGGCTCTTAGCATGCGTTGGCGTGATTTGAGGAAGACAAAGTCATGCTCTCGCAAGGGTATTCGAAATTTCATTTCTCCACCTCCGTCAATGTTGGCAGGTCACCGGGATGAGGAGAGTGAAATCCCGTTCGAGACAATCCAGACCAGCTGTATCCCCTGTGAATGGATTTGGCTGGCAACAAACGGGACAACTCGCCGGTGTTTGACTTTTCGATTACGATCTCGTGCGCGACGCCTGCGCTAATTTGCTTCGATTCAATTCTGGTGTCACGGCGACGAATGTAAAAGCGCATCATAGAGTCGACGGAGTTGTCCGCGGATTCGGTAAGACTGAATCCCTAGGCGTCTCTCTCCATACCAACGGACGGAGATTCTCAAGAGGACCAGGAATATGACTAGCAAAAGCGAAGACATCACGGCGGCGAAAGACTCACGTTCAACTAGCAGGGTCATCACGGGCAACGCGTCCCAACCAGGCACGAGGTGGTTAAGAATTCGTTGAAGCGACGTGCCGATGAAGTACAAACGGGCCATACGAATGTGAGTAGTATTATTGAATGTGTAAGCTGGATCGTAGTGTGGAATTCCCTGCGTGGCTTCAGCTAAAGTTGCAGGATCTCTCAGCTCCTTGCTGGTGAGCGCCCTTCCGTCTGGCGCGCGCATGACAACACGATAGGCTGGGTCTACGACGATCCACCGGTCGCTAACCAGAACCTCTGCGACAACATGCTCCGTCTGTTGGCGTGAATCCAACAGAAGCAGCCTGCGTACCTCTATATTTCCAGTGTCCAGGAGATTGATAAATGCATTTGTTGCCGTTCCACAGACCTTAAGAAGTGCGTAGTAGTTTAAGGTATCTGTTGGATCGCGCTCCGGCATGAATCCGCCCGGGCTTGAGGGCCGACGAGCGGGGCCATGGGACATCCAATTCAAAATGGCTTCGATCTTTTCTTCGCCCGGCGCGGTGGCAGGAATGATCGCGTCGGAAAAGCCGGTCAAGTACCTCCGCGTTGAATACTCCCACACCGCCGCACACATTGCGAGGAGCACCGATAGGACTAATAACCCATTTATTGCGAGCCAAAATGTGCGAAAGAGCGAGCGACTCTGGGGCGCCGGACGGCCCACCACGGCGTCCCATTGCCCCGAGGGCTGTCGAAAGGGTTCCCGTTCTTGGGTGATAGACTCAGTCAATTGAGCGGCTCTCGCAGCGTTTTGTTTATCCATTTAAGTTAACATCCCGTCCCTTGCAAGCGGCATGTCTCCCGCCCCACGCTTGCCGAGGTCCGACCGACGAGTCGAATGCGGTTCTTTCACAAAAATGAAAGAGTGAACATTCTGCCTTCGGTTCTCGTCGTAACGGACGATGCGAATCTGTTGCTTCACGCACCATTCCTCAACGACCTGCCGTGCCAAGAATACAACCTTTGGAGTAACGAAATAATCGTAAAAGAGGTTGATCGTCCCACTCCAAGTGCGTTTTCCCCCTGACCGGACGAAATGGACGAGGAAGTACGGGACCTGCGCAAAAACGATGACCAAGGGTCGAGACCATCCGTGCTGCAATCCACGTCGGATAAGGGAACCTGGAAACCTGTAAAGCCGCCGATAACGCCCGAAAGGCTTGTAGACTGCCAAATACATACGCCCTCCAGGTTTAAGGATGCGCAAATTTTCAACGAAGGCGGCATAGGGATCTTCGGTGTGATGAATTACACCATCCGAAATGATGACGTCAGCAATTGCGTCAGCGACCGGAAGGCATATGTTATCCGCGACAACACCCGGACTGCCGTACCGGCTCACCGCTAATTGAATAGAGACGCGGCTTCGGTCGATGCCGACACACCGTAGGCCGCGCTTGACGAGAAATCCGAGGACTCTTCCTGGACCACATCCTACATCAAGAATTAAGGAGTTCGAATCGAGCGTCTCGATGAACTCGACAAGAGCAGGTGATAGCACCGATCGGATTCTCGCCGAACCATCGAATGGAGTCCAATCGAAGGGGTGCTCGTCGTAAAATACCATGTGCTCAGTGGGTGCCATCACTCGCCGCCAAAACCCCTTTATAATAATCTTCCATTTGCTCGCTCAAGTGATCCCAGCTCAACTGCGACGAGACCTCGCGGCACCCTTCCTTCAGATGCGCGTAGAGTAACTTGTCATGGAGTAACCGCTTGAGTGCTACGGTCAGAGCCTCTTTCTCTGGTGCAACCACTAAGCCAGCGCGACCATCTACTAGCGAACGGATGCCGCAAAAAGGCGTAATAACCACTGGAACACCGTAGGCGATAGCTTCCGCAGCGACGTTTGCGAAATTCTCATACCGCGACGGAAGCGCAAAAATATCTGCGTCTGCGAAGAGCGAGCTTTTTTCTTCGTCGTATACGGGACCCGTGAAAAGTACCCGTGCTCCGACGCCGGATTTCCGCGCGCATGCTTCAAGGTGCGCGCGGTATCCTGGCTCACCTTCCGGTCCGGCGATCACAAGGCGGCCTGAACTCGGGGATGCCTGTGCAAAAGCTTCGATCAAAAGATCGGCTCCCTTGCGAGGGATGAGTCGGCTCAAAAAAAGGATGACTAGCTCATCCTTCGATATGCCCCATTGGCCACGAAATCTACCGCGTGCATGGCCGGCCGGATTCAGGTTAGCGTCAATGCCGTTGTGTCGAATCGCAACCTTCGCCGGCGGTACTCCGGCTTCCACAAGCTCCTGTTGCTCAAGTTCAGAGGTTGCGATAACCCGCGCGGCATTTCGCCAGAAGTCGCCCCCGATGGTCCTATGCCACATTTTTTTCATCGTAATGTTTCGATCGATTGGTCGGTACATCCCCATCGGCTCGACCACGTAGGGAATTCCTCCACGCCTGGAATAGTGGCTAATAATTGGTCCAAGCAAATCGTAGAGACCGTAGAAGTGAATGAGGTCGAACTGGCTAAGATGGACCCGGCAAAATCGTATCACACGAGGATTGATTGTGAGAACGCGATAACGCGCTAGCGTGGGCAGGTAGATTGCGACGACACCATTCTCTGTCGACTCTAAGCCCATTGCCGTCTCTCGAACTGAACACGCGATACTTGACCATTCAGATAGCCCCAGGTTTGCCGAAAGAACAGTGACGCTGTGTCCATGCTCGGCGAGTTTGCGCGACAGCGCACGGACCTTTGCGGGGCGGCCGCCTTCGGCGACGTAGGGGAAATAAGTCTGGGCCACGTTGAGGATGCGCACGGCTAGTTTCCGGCCATCTGCGACTGGACCACTGGATGCGATTTCTTAATATATTTTCGCCACCAGACATCGAAAAGAATACACGCAAATAATTCGTGTGAGTTGTCGCGCTTTCCGTGACGATGCTGGAGCCGAAGCTGTTGAATGAAATTCAAATCGAGAACGCCATCATTCCACGCAGCGCCGACATCGTCCCCCAGTCGTTTTCGGAGTGGATGCGAACTAAGAAGGCTGGCATCAAAGTAGGGGTCAAAGAGCTTTGCGGCCCATAGTGCGAGAGGTGCGTTGAAGCCTCGCTTAGGGGCATGACGAGCCTCGCCCGGGAAGAACTCTGCGAAAGCGTCAACGAGGATGGCTTTCGATTCACCGTTTCGAAATTTGTATGCGAACGGAGCATTCAAACTCATCTCGACGAACGCCGGGTCTAAATACGGGACACGGACTTCCAGGGCTGTGGCCATGCTCATTCGATCGGTGTACTCGAGAATGTTGTCGACGAGAAAAGTCTTCAGATCCATATGCAGAATTCGGTTATCTTCATCATGAACCAGCGATTGAGCGTAAGCTGAGCGTAGGGCATCCGCGGATGAGTGTAGATTGTTGCAGGCGGAACCACTGCGGAGGAGGACTGGGAGGAGACGGAGCTTTTGATCTTCGTTGAGAAAATACGTCCAATTGGCATACTG
Source organism: uncultured Acidobacteriota bacterium (assembly GCA_963786205.1). GTDB lineage: Bacteria > Acidobacteriota > Terriglobia > Acidiferrales > UBA7541 > Palsa-295. The sequence continues at coordinate 519,503 of CAWAYG010000002.1, read as the reverse complement.
AACGAAAAAATCGGAATCAAGACCGCCGAGAAATTTTCGAGCTCGTCGGAGATGGGGTGTTTGATGGGAGTCACGGAGCATCGACAGCGCATTCGCGCCGAAACGAAGCAGCGGTTGAGGAATCCAGGCGATGCGCCGGGCCAGGCGAACAGCGGAAGATCGAGGGTAGCCTGCGAAAAGTTCGTCACCGCCGGCGCCGCATAGAGCGACGGTAATGTGATCGCGCGCTTTTTTGGACAAATAGTACATCAGATACGAGGTCGGATTGGCGAACGGCTGGTCGAATAATTCGACGAGATTGAGGATTTCGAGTAGGTCAGGGAAGTCGACTGAGAGTTCGAAGTGTTCCGTTCCGAGGTGGCGACTGACGCTACGCGCCTTTTCGGCTTCGTCGAAGAAGCGGTATTCTTCTCCGGCGAGAGCCAGAGTGTAGGTTTGAATATCTTTTTTTTGTCTTTTCGCAAGGCCAGCGACGATTGTCGAATCGATTCCGCCACTGAGAAAGACGCCGAGTGGAACATCGCTTACGAGCTGGCGTTTCACAGCTTCAGAAAGGGATTCTTGAATTTGCAATTTCAATTTGCCGTAGGGGATGGATTCCAGATCTTCGCGACGAGCAACGTCCCAATAGCGGGCGAGTGAAATCGAATTGTCGTCTAGGCGCAATGTTAGACTGTGGGCTGGAGGAAGCTGTTGGATACCATCAAATGCTGTCCGCGGACCCGGGACATACAGAAACGTAAAAAAGTCGGAGATGGCCTGCCAATCCGGCGCAGGTGTAAGGAGTGACGACGCGAGAAGAGCTTTGATTTCCGAGCCGAACAGGAAGTGATCGGGGGTGGCTGCGTAAAAAAGAGGCTTCACACCGATGGGGTCGCGGCCGAGGAACAAGAGGTCGTGTCTGAGATCTAGGATAGCAAAGGCAAAGATGCCGTTAAGTTGCTCCACGCAGGCGGTGCCAGCTTCTTCGTACAGATGCACGATGACTTCGGCATCGGTGTGAGAATGGAAGCGATGGCCGCGAGATTCGAGGCGACGCGCGCAGTTCCCGGAAGTTATAAATCTCACCGTTGAATACGAGCCATACCGTTCCGTCTTCGTTGGACATCGGCTCGCCGCCAGCAGGAGAAATGTCGATGATGGCTAGCCGATTGTGGGCGAGCGCAGTGTTTTGAGAAATCACGGGCGGCGCGAAGCGCCGGAACTCAAGTCCGTCAGGGCCGCGATGGCGAATCGTGCGCGCCATTTTTTTGATCGAACCCTCGAGTTCGGCTCGATCGAGCCGCTTACTCGCAATTCCGGAGATTCCGCACATACGCTCAGGCCGCCGCCGGGGGTAATTGGTCGACAAGTAGTCCCATCACGCGGACGGCTTCCCGGCCTTCTTCAGGATGGACAGGAACGGGCGAACCGTCCCGAAGACTAGCGACGAATTCGCGGATCAGGCGCTCGTGGGTATTTTCAAATTTTCCAGCGACGTAACTCAAACTGGTACCAAGAGTCCCACGAAGCATTTGGCCTGCTTCTTTGACTGTGGACAATCCCAACGTGACGGGTTTCAGATCAGTCCGGCCGTGAACAACGACGGTCTGCGTCTCGAGATCGAATTTCATGTGACCCTCGCTTCCCCACAGATCGATCTGAACAGCCCAGCGATTAGTAGCGTACGTGAGGGCTACGCTGCAGGAGGCCTGGTCGCCAATCAGGTCGAGGCGGTAGTCTTCGTAGGGTGACCAAGGAAATTCAATCAGTTGCTTGCGTGCGTCCACGTGGACAGCGCGAATCGGATTGATGAATGCGAGGGCCATGTAAATCACGTGCGGTCCTGTTTCACCGATGACGCCGCCGGGAAGTTTGTGTGCCCAGTGGCCGGGCTTGGATGTAATGTAGTCCACAGGAGTGGACAGAAAGATGCGCATGCCCCGGAATTCACCGATAGTCCCCGCCTTGAGGATTTCACGGGCCTTGAGAAACGAGGGATAAAACAGGTCTGAATGGGCGATGCAAATCTTGCGCCCGCTCTCGCGAGCTGCCGTAAGAATGCGATCACACTCTTCCGTATCGATGGCCATAGGCTTTTCGATGAGCACGTGAGCACCGGCCTTCAGCGCACCGACCGCCAGGTCCGCGTGAGTTCGAGGAGGAGAACAGATGTCTACTGCGTCGAGCCGCTCGGCCTCGAGCATTTTTCGAAAATCGTTGTAGACTTTGGGAATGCCGTGCGCCTGAGCCAGTTCTTCCGCCTGCGTCACATTGGGATCGCACAGAGCGACAACCCGAGCGGTTCTTTCGACTTTCTTCCAAGCCGGTAGATGCTTTTGCTTGGCGATAAATCCAGATCCGATCAAACCTACCCTGAACTCATCCAAGGGTCCGATCCTCCGCAAGAAACAATACTACAGCACCTTTGGGGCTATACGTGGTGCGCCAGGCCCCGAGTCACCTTCGTCGAGAATGTTCTCAAGAGCGGACTGGAACGCGGCGAATTGATATTTCTGTCGAACGATCTCTTCGCCGCGCCGGCCTAGCTCCCTACGGAGCGATTCATCACAAAGCAATCGCCTTAGAGCCTGGATGAGTGCGCCCGCGTTACCAGGTGGAACCAGCAAGCCGTTAATGCCGTCTTTGACTACGTCGGTCGTGCCGCCGATAGCAGCTGCGACGACGGCCTTCGAGAAGGCCATCGCTTCGAGAAAAACTAAGCCGAATCCTTCGCCGGTGCTGGGCAGAGCAAAAAGATCGGCCTGCGCGTAGCAAGCCGCAACTTCCTCGTTCGAGAGGTGTTCAAGAAAATGCACACGCCCCGCAATGCGAAGATCGATAGCAAGCTGTTTAAGGCGAGGTAAATCGTCGCCCCCACCAACGGCCACCAAGTGCAAATCCGGAACGATTGTAACAAGTTGTGGGATGGCATGGATCAATTCGTCCAAGCCCTTATATCGCTCAGATGCGGACCAGCGTCCCACCGTCAGAATGACGTGGCCTTGCTTCGGAAACCTGCTCGGCAAGGATAGGTCGCCAGACGCGCCGGCCAATTCGAGAAAGCTCGGGTTCATCGGCCAGGGCAACATGCGAATCTTCTCCGCCGGGACACCCTGTACCTCGATGAGTTTGTGCATCGTGTCGCTGCTCGGAGCGAGGACAAACCGCGCCCGTTCGAGCGCGCGACGTCGCCGCATGGCCAGGGGCTTCCATACCTCCACGCCGTGTGCCATCACAATAGTCTGCAAATGTGGGGACATTTGGTGCATCCAGCCAGACACCACGGCGAGATTCGGATGGGCCGCAAGAACGATGCCCGCGCTCCTCCTCCGAAACGGCCGTCCAGCTCCGATTCCAGCGAAAAGAAAGCGGATTTTCCGGCGTCCAAAGCCGCGGAAAGGAATTGTGCGCTGGCCGGTTTTAAGCGCGCGTGGGCCGGTTGGATCATTGAGGCTGAGGAACTCCTCAGACCATCCCCGCCCGAAAGCGATTGCATCGAGAGCAACCGCCGTTAGGCGCCCGGCTAACTGGATTCCGCCGATGCCGAGAAGTTCCGGAAATAGGCCGATAATTCGGTTCGCGGGTGGGGTGGATTCTCGCACGGTTATATTCGAAAAACGAGAATGCCGCGGATGGCGAGTCGGCCGAAGCAGATCTTTTCGCTCACGGTATCGGCCCATGCTGAAGTCAGGGCCGTAATATAACGGAGCACCCAACAAATTCGGCGAGCTGTCGTTGCAGCTGGGGGCGACGACACTTGGAGCATGGAAGTCAGGATCGCTGGTTTTCCATTCCAGACACTAAGCGTTTTTGTGGCGCGGACCAATAGCCGATCAATCAAGAAGAATTTGTTCTTGAACCACGCCATCAGTTTTGCGTCACTTGATTTGGCTTGCTCGATCCAGTCTCGGCGAAGCGTGACGTGTGCGTCCCTTCGTCGGAACAGTCCCGTTGCAACCAGGCAACCGCGGGCCGGGATGACCCTTATCATCTCGGCGAAGACCGGGAGCGACGCCAGAACGTCTTGCGTGGGGACGATGTCAGAGACGGAATCGCATGCTGGACCGCGCACGAGAAAGCGAGACGCTTCTTCCCCTAGAAACGCTGCACCAGTCCTGCGTTCGAGCACGGAGCGGAGGATCACGTGAGTTGCATCGATGTGCATAGTGCGAAATTTAAGTTTCTGGAAGCGGTGCAGCCAGCGGCTAGTGGCGCGCCCTGCATAGAGGATTCGTTTGCCAACTGAAAGCCCATGCGGATTTGACGATGGGCCAGAGCGCGTGAAATCGCAAATCACTAATCAGGCGATTAAACCACGCGACAGAATCGGGATGTGAGGCTGGCGCCCGTCGCGTGGGGTCGACGGCACAACAATTTCCAGCTACGCAGACCGAGTACTCCGTTGGGGGACACGATTTCATTCCACTCGTCTGGCTTCCTCATTGGTTCGACACTTCGGTGCTCGTTTTTGCTTTATAGATTCTGCCTTGCGCACCAGAATCTCTCTAAAGATAGCGGCGAGCTCACGACCGTTACGCTCCCAGGTGTATTGCTGTGCTGTCTCCGAGGCGTTCACGCCCAGGCCGCTGCGAAATTCTTTATCCCCGAAGAGTCGACGAATCATAGTGGAAAGTGAGATCGCATCGGTCGGATCGGATAAAATTAGACCGTCCTTGCCATCGGTAATGATCTCGGAAGTCCCGTTTGTCGTTGAGACAATGACCGCCAAACCGCACGCCATTGCTTCCGCGGGAGGCTGTGCGAATGTGTCCTCAAGCGAGGGGCCAGCGTACGCATCCGCCGCAGCATAATAGAATTCGATGTCGCTTCGCGGGGGCAAGAAATGTACCTGCCCTTCCAACAATTTGGCGCGCACGATCGGTCGATAATGCATTGGATCGTCGCTGCCAACGACGAGCAAGTCAATCGGAAGGTCACCAAGCAGCTCCATCGCATCGAGCAGAACCGGCAGCCCCTTGTTTTGCCAGTCATTGCCGACTAAAAGTAAAGCGAACCTTTCCTCGGTAAGCCCCAATCCTCGACGTGCCGCTTGTCGGAGCGCATCCCGTCGCGCCGGGTTAAAGATCTGGTGATCCAAGCCGACGTAGACGACAGGAAACGGATCGCGCCTGCCATAAAATTCTTCCAGTGCAACGGATGTCTTCTTGGCAATGAGTATCAGAGAGATGTCCATACTAGTGTAGGCACGCTGCTCGAGAAAAATGATGAGCCAATAGTAAAATTTACGATGAAGAAGTCGCGGCCAACGCGATGCGATGCCTTGTGTCCGCTCTGAATCGGATTTCGTTTGTCTTACGTATTGGGCAAAGACAGCATGCACAGAAATCGCATCGGCATCTAGGCAATTTGTGCCCGGGCTGAAGACGAGATCGTAACGTAGACCTCTGAACCAGCGATCCCATTCACGCCATAGGCGATTGGCAATAAACCACCAGAGAAAGTTCGTGAGATGGGGCCCGGGAAGCTTCGGTACATGCGATGCCAGGTGAAGCTCGATGGATCAACGCCTTCGACTCTTTGGCTATAGACGTGGATCTCGAACTCTCCGGCTAGTTGCGAAACCCATTCGACGACACGGCGTTCGGTGCCGTGCCGTTTATCGAGGAACGGAGAGACGACCGCCAGACGTGGCTTGATTGTCGAGATGTTCACGCGTCACACCCCGACCCGCATCGTTTCACACCACCGGGCAAGTACAAAGACACACCACAGTCGCGACCATCCTACGGCTGCCGGTTCCTTAAGGTACCTACGCCAGAGTCTCGTCACCGCATCCGCGTTGAGGACACCGGTCGATATGAGCCGCTCGGAACGGAACGTTTCCTCGATCATGGGGCGCAACGGTCCGCCCAGCCAACGCGCAAACGGGAACGTAAATGTTCGCTTAGGCCGTGAAATCAGTTCACGCAAGAAGCCCCGCCGGCATGAACTGCTCTGTGGCATCGAGCAGAAGCTTCTTGTTCTGGAGCCTTATCGCGGGTGGCAACGCCAGCACATATTCAACGACAGCGTGATCCAGAAGGATCGGGCGCACTTCGAGACTATGTGCCATGCTCATCGCATCGCTATCGCGCAGCAGACGAGCCTCAAGGTGTGCGGGAAAGTCTAAGAACGCGATCCGTTCCTGCAAATCGCTGCCTTTCGTGAGTTGTGCCAATTCTGCGAGAAACTCCTTGGCTTCAAACGGAGAGCTCGCCGGAGCAAGCGCAGGGTTCAGAATTTCGTGGGCATCCTTCTCCAGGAACATGATTCGTACGGCTAACTGCGCTGCGACGAACGGATCATCCGCGCCTACCAAATAGGACAGTTTGCGCCACCGAAACGACAGGGCTGGATGATCGAAGAGACCGCGCCCAGCGAACTGCGGAAGCGGCTTCAGCCAACCTGCCACGCGGGAGAAGCGATCAAACCAAGCAATGGAAGCATAACCTCCAAACAGCTCGTCGCCACCTTGACCAGAGAGCGCGACCTTGAAACCCTCCTCCGCGGCCGCGCGCGAAATCCAGTAGGAGTTCAAGCCGTCCATCGTTGGTTGATCCATAGCCCAAAGCGCGTGATCAAGCGATTCCACCGTCTGAGATGCTGGCATGCGTATAATGCGATGCGAGATACCGAGCATCTCCGCTGTTCGCCGACTTGACTCCGATTCGTCGAATGCTTCTTCCTCGAATCCGATCGTCAAAGCTGTCAAGCGATCTGCGCCCGCGCGCCGCATCAAAGCACCAATCACGGCGGAATCCACGCCTCCACTCAAAAAAAGCGCAATCGGGACATCCGACATAAGTTGGCTGCGGCTGGATTCGATGAGAATTTCGCGCAGATCGTCGACAATTTTCCCCGGCGATTCATGTGAAGCCCCGTTTGTCGAAACGGGGAGTTTCCAGTACGGCTTCGTTCGCCATTTCCCTTCCTGCCACACTCCGGTGTGACCCGGTGCGAGCGGCCTGATTCCCTGAATCGCGGTCCACGGTGGTGGGACGTGTCCGAGTTCCAAATATGCGCGTATTCCTGCACCGTCTAGCTTGCGTGGCACAAGCTCGGACGCGAGCAGGGCTTTGATCTCAGAACCAAACACAATGCCATCGGTCGTGAGCGCATAGTACAGCGGCTTAATTCCCAATCGGTCGCGTACCAACAGTAGCCTTCGCAGGCGCGAGTCCCAGATGGCAAATGCAAACATACCGCGAAGCTTCTCGGCGCATTGCTCACCGAATTCTTCGTAAAGGTGTAGGATGACCTCTGTGTCGGTCACCGAGTGGAACCGGTGGCCGCGGCCGAGCAGAAGCGGACGAAACTCATCTGCGTTGTAGCACTCACCGTTGTACGTGATCCAGACGGTCGAGTCTTCGTTGCACATCGGCTGGCGCCCGCGCTCGCTCAGGTCGACAATCGCGAGCCGAGTGTTGCCGAGCACGCAGCCGCCGATGTCCCGCACTCCGTGGCTATCGGGCCCGCGATGTGCGATGGCGGTGACCATACGCTCAGTGCAAGCTGTAGAACGGGGATCCGCTTTTCGGGATGCAAACCCTGCTATGCCGCACACTCCGGGCTCCTTTTTCCTAAAACTCGAATCCGCCCCGCGCCGCCTTCTTCTGCCCAGGGACAACGGAGGGTGCCGGCGTCGCTGTCAGAAGCTCCGGCAGGCGGAAAAGCACGCCCACGAGGAGCCACATATATGCGTTGTTGACGTAGTTTTGATATGCGGTGAGTCCGCCGTACGTGAGCGGATAAAGTAACAAGAACGTGTACCACCAAATCGCGAACCCGATCGGGAACAGGTGCGACCCTCGCAATCGGGCGACAATCTTCCAGGCGTGATACACCAGCGTCCCCGTCCATAGAATCCACATCAACGGCGCGATAACGCCCATCTCGACGATCATAGTACCGTAGCCCTCTTCGACTCCCAGGTTAGGCGGGCGTTGACCAATTAGCTTACTTACGTACTGCGTACCCAGAGACGCGACGCCGGTCCCATTGCCGAATACCCAGTTCGGCTTGTTAAATGCATCAAGGAGGTTGTCGATCGGGTAATCCCAAGTTCGTGCGCCGACCTCATACGCAGAGCTGCTTGGCAAGAGCGTTTCAGAATAGAGTGCGATGCGCGAACCGGCTTCGTCGGGGAATATAAAGATGATGGCGGCCAGCCCCAGTGTCACCATGATTGCGACGCGACGGACGGCCTTAAGCGACTGATGGGCCTGCCGACGACGCCAGGGAGCGCCCCAAATGAGCCCAAGCGCGAGAACGATTGCGCTTCCAATCGAGTACATGACGGGTCCTCGCGCGCCGTTGAGCAGGACAGCGACGCCAACGATCCCAATCACCACAAGAATGAAATCTCGGCTACGCTTCGTGTAGAAAACCAAAGTGCCAGCGGCTCCGATCATGAAGATTGTCACAAAAATCAAGTACAGCCCGTAGCGGCCGGCGCTGACAAAGACAGAGTCCGGAAGCGACACGAGATGGCCCGTCAGGGGACTCGTCTTGTAAAGGTTTCCCAGATCCTCCAATTCCGGGGCCAGATGCGCCGGATTCAAGAAGCTATTTCCTAGAATTGCCTGCATAATTCCCAGCACCGAAATCACCACGGCAAGAAAGGCATTGGCCACTAGAAACTTGCGCAGGTCCTCCTCGTTTCTCACGAGGGCGTACCCGACGAACATTAGAGGGACATAGCAAAAGTACAATTTGAAGCCTAACAGGCCGTATAGAACGCTTGGCGAGTTCGGATTAAAGACTTGTGCTGCGGCCAGCCAAACAAAGAGAGCAAGCGGAAAAAGGAAAAGCGGCCGGAAAGCCTGTTCTCTTCGTTGGCGAAGCGCCACGAAGAACGAAATATAAACGAGACCGACGAGAACGTCCTTGCCGAAAAAGAGAACCGTGCCATTGCCGAGATACTTTCGAACTAGGTCTTCGAACAACAGCCAGAAGAGGAAGAAATAAAACCCGGAGCGCCAATTTCGCAAAATTATGACGGCCACAGTGCACGCTGCAAGCCCTAGGGCCGCAAACAGCAGAGACTGCACATCTCCGCCAGCTATCTTGTCACCGATTTGCCAGGCCACCCACACGCCTAGCACAAATAGGCTGGCGCCAATTAAACCCTGGTTCCTCATCACGGGGATGCGGGCGTTCAACATCTTCGTATCCTCTTACCTCGTTTTACCGCTCAACGCCATCCGCACCACGCTTCTGTGTTATTCCAAGCGAGACTTCGCGGTAGAGGGAAACGTGCTGTGCAATCATACTACCGAGTCCGAAGAGTCGCGTGGCGCGCGCTCGGGCCATCAAACCGAGCGATAGCGCAAGACTTGGATTGTCGATCACCTTCCGGACACATGCGGCAAGGGCCTTTGAGTCGCCCGGAATAAACTTCAAACCGGCCTCACCGACGACCTCACTGAGACCCCCGATGTCGGCGACGATCACAACCCGCCCTCGCATCATCTGCTCGATTGCGGATAGACCGGCCGTCTCCTCGCACAACGATGGCATCACTACCAGATCGATTGTGGCGACGGCCTCCTCAAGCTGAGACCCTCTGAGATCACCCGTAAATCTTGAGAAATTCGTTAAGCGCAAGCTATCTGCCAACTTCTCGAGTCGAGCCCGCTCCGGCCCATCACCAATAAAAGAGAGTTGAACACAAATTCCGTCGTCTGCTAGGTACTTCGCTGCTTCCAGCAGCAGCGCCGGCCCTTTCTCTGCGACGAGGCGTCCGACATAGGCCATATGAAAAGAGTCCCTTGCTGGCGGCGCAACTTTGCTCCCGTTAACGGGAGATTCCTCAATCCCATAATAAACGGTGCGGCTGTGTGGCAGCTTCAACCGTCCGGCGACGTGATCCGAAATCGTAATATTGGCTGCGATCCTTCCGCTGAGCCAGCGCCTTGGGAATGTGAGCAGAAGGGCACGAAGTGCACCCAAGCGACCCATTGTCTCTGAAGCGCAATGCACGCACTTTTCGTATTGTCTTTGACCAAAGTAACCCGGACACACCGTTCCTGAAGGTTCTCTGAAGAGCAGTCCGTTGGGGCAAATTGCTTGATAGCCGTGGTGCTCCACGACAACTGGTTTGCGAATCAGCCAGCCAATCGCCATCGGGACCAGGCAAGGCCCGGCCACGTGAATCACGTCCGCATCGCGAATCAGTTTGGCCAATCGCCAGAATCCTGGTTGGCGGACGATGCGATATGGAAAGATGGAATCATCCGCTCCATCTGCTGCGGTCCCGATTACGACCGTCACATCGATCTTGCTCTCGTTTGTGCTTTTGCCTTGTCTTGAGTGCAGTTCGACAAGTCCCCTCGCTAGGAGGTTCATCGAAGTTTGCACTCCGCCTACGACGGGCAGAAAATATTCGCCGTAAATAAGAATCTTGAACTCGTGAGTTTTGCGATTCATAGATTTCTTACCGCTGCTGGCTCGGAGTGGATTCCGGTCACTTTCATTACCGACTGCACGAATCCAGCAACGTTGTCCGCTGGGGACCACTGCGCCATCCTGCGCTTAGATGCTTCCCCCATCTGTCGCAAGCGCTCGAGATCGCTCATTGCGCGCCTGAGCACGAGAGCGAGACCGCCCACGTCTCCCACCGGAAAAACAAAACCGGTCTCCGCCTCGCGCACCAGATCTATGCGGGCACCGACCCGGTCACTCACGATCACGGGGCATTGGCACAACATGGCTTCGTTCACCACAACGCCGAAAGGCTCGTGCTCGGAGGGTAGGACGAAGAGGTCCGACGCTGTGTAAGTCTCCGGTAAACCGGATTGATTCACGAAACCAAGAAACCGAACTTTATCGGCGACTCCAAGCGAACGCGCCTCCGATTCGAGAGCAGATCGCAGCGGCCCCTCCCCGGCAAACACCAAATATGCGTTCAGGTCGGCCACCTGCGCGAAGGCACGAAGAAGATCTTGGGGTCGTTTCCAGGGCTGTAGCTTCGCGCAAAAGAGAATCGCGATAGCATTATTTGGGACGTTCCACCTTGCCCGCACCATTTTTCGATCCACTTTGGCGGACTGTTCGATCCACCAATCATTATCTACGCAATACGGCGTCAAGGCGATGCGATCTTCACGTATTCCGAGAGTGCGCATCATTGCGACAGTCCCGCTCGATGGGGCCAGCACCACGTCGGCGAGCCCGAAGAGTGTTGGCCAGAGCCATCTCTTTACCCGGAGTTTCCAGGCTTTACGGTCACGCGAAGCAAGTTCGTGCGCGTCGGTGCCGAAAAGGACGGGAACGCGGTTCCATTTGGCGGCAGCGAGCGCAATCCAGAACGTCGCGCATATATAACCCGTGAACAGGATTACGGCGTCGAATTTTCCTTGTGAAATCAGGCGCCAAATTCCCGGGTTGAATAGGGCGAAAAACGAACTCACTTTCCGAACCGGTGAGTGATTCGGCAGCGAAACCCATTCGTATCCTTCGAGAAGCGGCACGTCCCATTTCACGTCGATCCCGAACCCGGCATCCCGCCGCAATTCTGCTCCCTGCATGCCACAATACGCTACCTGAACCTCCAGCTGAGGGTGTTGCGCGAGCCGGCGGAACATATGCGCAGAGTATTGTACGGGATGCGCGCCAACGAAGAGCGCGCGAATTGGCCGTTGCAACATGCCGTCGATGTTGGTAGATGACATCGTGGGATTACGCCTTCATTTTGGGCGCTTGCCTTTGGCGTTGATGCCATTAAATCCGCGCTTGAGTTGTACATCTACGAGTCCAGACTCATCGAACCATCTGCGAACCTCCTCCATCCGTTGCGGCTGGTCATACACTGGAGAAAGCATGTCGAGAGCGCTTAGGATTTTCACTTGTTTCAATTCTTCGTCCTTGTAATTCAACCGGGGCGCGTGCGAGACGGGTCCAATCGGAATCAGTCGGCCGATCCGCCGACCGAAGAAGGGAATCCGGTGCATCGCCTTCTTCAGTTCAAAGGCTGGCGGGATGGTCCAAGATAGCAGGCGATAGATACCCTTGGTCCCCAATGGCCTCATGAACGGCCGCGCCAAATACTTGAGCGGTGGCAATCCCGTCGACTTCTCGTATACGTCAATCACGATCTCGCCACCTGGGCGGAGGAAAGGAAGCAAGCTGCGAAAGGCTCCCTCAACGTTTGGGCAATGTTGCAGTACGCCGATACAGAAGATCTTATCGAATGCACCCTTGCGCAACGGTATTTCGTAGATGCTCGCTTGAAAAAAATTGACAAGCGGCTTGTCATGGTTGTTGCGCCAGGCCGCTTCGACGGCGGTGCTTAAATCGAACGAGAAGATTTCAGCTCCAGTTTCCAGAGCGAGTTCCGTAAATCGCCCAGTTCCACATCCCGCTTCTAAGATACGCTCCCCGCTGAGACGGGACTGCCAGCCTGTCGTCGCATAAAAGCGATCCCGGCTTAGGTTGTTGTGCATCACACTGTCAACCTGAAGCCGATCGAAACGATTCCATTGAAAGCCAAACGAGGACGCGTAGGACTCGGAAAGCACAAATCGGGGGAGACTGCGAACGATTGGGACCTGTGCATCGCACACTCGGCATTCGAGCAAGCCCTCGACAATGTCCCCTGTCTCCGCATCCTCGGAAACAATGGAAACGGTTCGCAGTGTCTCACCACACCTCAGGCACACGAAAACCTCAAGAGCCTTGAGTTTCAAAGCTTCGCTCCGCGCGGATCGAATCCAGGGACTGCCAGGCTGATAAGCACTATAATCCTTTCAACCACAGCCGGGTGCCTTCGATCTTCCCTCGCCACGCTTGGGCCACGTGCCGGTGCTTGCGCCATTCGCCCGACAGAATGTCAAACGCCAATGACCCCAGCCCCCATGCGTCTCGCTCGCCGATGAAAAACCACCACATGAGAAACACAAGTCGGCGCCAGCGGGAAAACCGCTTCAGAATAATATAGGTGTAGTTGCGACAGTAACAGTGAAGCCTAGGTCCACGTTCCTGTCTGCGAAGTTCCGGCGCGCGCGGTGCCGGATGATGATAGACCAGTGCGCGTGGGTCATAGACCACCCGGAATCCCCGATTCTTTGCTTGCAGACTGAGATCGAGACCGTACATCGACGCGTCATCAAAATTCAAGACCGGATCAAACTCCAGGGAAATGAGGAGGGCACGCCGCCAGATGCAGTTTCCTTCCATCACGGAATCCACGTCAATCGAGTCGGGGCCGGTCACGCTGCCAAGGTTGCCCCAGACCTTTCCGTACCACGAAACGCAGCCTGGTTTTCCTTTTGGTCTTGGAGGCGGCATGCCGGGCACAAGCACACGTCCTCCCACGACACCGATCGTTGGGTCAGCAAAATGCGATGTGATTGAAGATAGCCACTCGGGCGTCACGGTCACGTCATCATCCACGACAGCGACGAGATCGCCCAGTGCTGCTCGAATGCCTGCCTCGACTGGCGGAACGTGCCCCGGCTCCGTGACCCATGCCGAACGAATCCCCACGCTCGAGTAGCTTGCAGAACCGATTCTCGCAATTGCGTTCTCAGTGTTCGTGTCCCCCTTTCGGCCAACGATGACAATCTCATCGGGCTTACGCTCTCCTGCAAGAAGTGACCCCACGCACTTCAGGAGCATTTCGGGTCGGCAATAGGTTGGAATTATTACGCTTGTGCGCATTAATCGTTGAATTCCGTTTCCATCGCAAATCCAGATTCCTTTCGCTCAGCTGGCCACGCGATGAGCTGACGGGGGAAAATCTGCGTCTGTCCTAGCCACTTCACGGAATAGCTTCGTTCTCTGAGCCATGGACAAATAAATGTCGCGTTCAACTCGTCATGGACTTCGCATATCAGGAGCGGGCGGACTGACTCAAAGATTCGTGCGGCACCCTTGAGTACCTCAGACTCGGCCCCTTCTACGTCCATCTTGATCACGTTCGGTGCGGGAAAAGTCTCCGCGAGCTTGTTCATGGTCACGCATGAAACTTCGTATGAACCCGGCAAATCATCGTCGACCATCTTGCTCATACCGGTGTTTGAATTCGGGCCGGACACAGCGCTGGCAAACCTGCTTGTGCCTTCGAATGAAGAAAGTGCTTGCTCGACCACCGCGACATTTGGGCCCAAAGAGTTGCGCGCGACAGTTTCGCGCAATAGGCTTGCGTTTCTCCTATCCGGCTCGACTGCGACAACAGCGCCGCTTCTTCCCACGAGCACTGCCGCAAGGACGGAAAAAAACCCCGTATGCGCACCGATGTCGTAAAAGCAGTTCCCGAGCTTCAGATTCGCAACGAGAAGCTTCTGGACTGGGGGCTCATGAGTGCCGTAGTGTCCCCCTTCATATCGAGGCTCGATCGTGTGCCATGCCGACACGCGCGGGCATTCCCCGTATCGTGTTAACACCCATAATCTCTCTCCTGGAGCAAGAATGCGGTGGGCAATCCCGTGAAGCACACTTCCGAAGAGCGGCAGGCGTACAACTGAATTCCAGATTCTTCTGATGGCAGGATCATTCGCCCCCTTCGCCAAAATGCGCTTAGCGTAGCTCATGTGTATCCCGAGGTCGCACATTCGCGTTAAGCGGTTCGGGGCTTCCGCCGGCCAAATGGCATACTTCTGCAATCCGTTTCCACCATCCTTCAGGTGACATCAACTCAACTAATCTTGGTCTAGCGAGTTCTTCGACCTTTTGCCTGTAGAATTCGGGAGCACGTAGCACTTCGTTGATTACACTTGCAATCTGGTGGATCGACGAGGGATCCGATATCAACAAGCGGTCGAGCGGAGGTGCATTAAGAAATGCGCGGCTCGCCCCACCTGGCGCTGCGATTACGGGAGTTCCGCATGCCAATGACTCTGCGACAACGTATCCAAAAGGCTCGTAGTATGATGGACAGACGGAGAAATTGGCTGCGTTATAGAGGAGTGGCAGTTCCTCCCACTTAGCGTCCCGACGCAAGAGTATTCGAGAATTGGTTTCGATGTCCGTGGGGATCTCCCCACGTACTGCGAGGATCCAACGAATTCCAGGTAGCGCGGTGATCAAAGCACGAACCGTGGAGAAATTCTTCATCGGCGAGATATTCCCTACAAATAGCCCGATCGGTCCAATTCTTGGAAGGCGAAGGTCGCTGCGGCACTGCTCTGCATCCATCGGGCGGAAGTGTCCGGTGTCGAGTGGAAGCCATACAACTGCGCCATCATGCCCGAAAAAGCGAGAAACCTCTTCCCGCGTCTGGTCTGAGTTGCAGAGGACGATTCTCTTCCGGCCACCCAGCCGTTCGAGAACGCCCGAACACCACCACTTCAAGTAAAGATATCCGTGACGCGAGATGAAGGGACGGATCGCTTCGGCCTGGCCGCGATACGTTCCGTGATACATGTGAATGCGCTTTGCATCATGGGCAACCGGTGCGGGGGCGCACCATCCCAGATCGCCATTCGAGATAACTCCGGCCACGTCGGCGCCCATTCTTTTCCTAGCCTCTCTTGCGAGAAAATAGCCCAATAAATTGCTCTCAATGTATCGTGTGACTTTCGTCTTTGGTGACTTGAGCCAAGTTGGAACTGAGTTGTTTCGATGGAGTACCTCCGTAGAGAAACCTCGCTCCTGCAGGCCTTTTGTCAACTCGCACACAAAGTGTTCCACACCCCCCGGTACTCTCGGATCTTCGCCAGTTAGGATGAGGATCCGCCTTGGCATCAAGTTCGCTCTACAATCACGAGCGAATGGACCTCTTCAATAATTCTCCAATCGGGCAGCCGCCGCTCACGGAACAGTGAATTGACCACCCTGACCGGTCCGTCACCCTCTTGTGGCCATCCATGCTGGAAAATTCGCGCGTCGTGAAATGCAACCCGACCGCCGGACTTAAGGAAGGGATGCCATTCGCTCCAGTCTCTCATCACACCTTCTTCTGTGTGATCGCCGTCCACGAATAGGAAATCAATGGGTTTATTCCAGCTCCTAGCGGCATCGAAGCTAAATTGCTCGATCCAGGTCACCTTGGCCCTTGGGCATCGAGAAACCGTGGTCCTGGCTGCCCGCCGTTGAGTGTTGAGCCAGCGGAAACGGCTTAGATGAAACGGATCGATCAGGTACAGCGTTCCGTCAACAGCCATGACCTCACGAACAGCTAGCGCTGAAGCACCTTCCGCGACACCGATTTCCACAATGCAACGACAGCCACGCGCGTTACGTTGTAAAGCTTCGTGCTCCAATCCCGTATGTTGCGCGAAGATAGGGCGCAAGCGAGCCCAAGCGAAAAGAGGGTGGCGCAGTCTCTTGAACCTCTCAGGCGCGCGAAGAGGCTCGGGAGAATCCATGAAGGGGCGAAATACAATTTTTCCCAAGTTGTCCACCAATTTCACACAATTCCCGTTCTCTTGTTTTTCGGACGTGCCAGAATCCACCCGTGGTGGTCGGGCGCTTGGTCAAACGACTCCCGCTCGATGTAGTAATCAAGTGAAGCGAGCAAGTCTCGGAGCACCCCCATAGTTTCGTGAACCTCGATGAAAAGAGTCGGGCCAAATCTCAAGAGGGTATTTGCAGCACCCTTCAATGCCTCGATTTCGCCGCCTTCGATGTCCATCTTGATCCAGTCGACCCGGACAAGTGCTTGCTGTGAAATTACGTCATCAACACGAACCGCTTCCACCGTTTCGCCAATTTGATTCTCATCGACTCCATGCCAAACCGGATGTTCGCCTTTGTGCCAGCCGATCCTTTCGGACCGTGACCAAGCCGCCTTCGGAATGATCACGCAGTTGGTGATCCCGTTCAAAATCACATTGCGCTCGAGTTGTCGCCGATTGGCGATGTCGGGTTCCATCGCCACAACCTTACCGTGAGCACCAACTGCCTGCGCTGCCAAAATCGTGTACGGCCCGATGTACGCTCCGACGTCTACAAAAACTCCGTCGGTTTCCGGAGCTACCCAGGCAATCGGTTCGTAGTCAGGCAAGCGCATCATGCATTCCATCGCCGACTCGTCTTCGGGAAAAAACCAAGCCTTCAAAAAAGGGCTCCACAGCTCAGTCTTGCGCAGCGAGAACGGAAAGCGATACCAGTGCCAGCGACTTTGAATCCACCCATTTTCCGGCATCTTGCATGTGCTCCGGATAATTGAGTAGACCAGCTTATTACAGTAGAGTTGTGCGGAGACGGCGGCACTTCGTCCCTTGGTCTCGAAAAACGACCTAACGCGAGAAGGCTTCAGAGGAATCCTGTCAGCGACGGATGCCATCCCTAATAGGGTAAACCAGCACTCCACTGAAAGGAAGCCGTCTCCGCCCTCTGCGTTTGTCAGTGCACACGCTCTATAGTGAAGCTCGATGGCTTGGCAATCCTGCCAAACCGCTGGCCCGGCGTGATTGTGCGGCGCGTCAAAACCATGCACAATGGGATTCTGCTGAAAGCATGGACCGAACACTGGACCAAACATCATCCAATGCGCCGCGGACGCTTATCGTTTGGGGCTGGCTTCCGTGCAACCATTCGGGCGCGGGTATCCTCATGCGCCGGCTCTTCGCGGAGTTTCCTTCCGATCGGCTTTGGGCGCTGACCAGCCGCCAGAGTATCAGAATCCTTGCTTCGCACGATCCTATTCCGGCAGCCGAGCGGCAGATCCCCGTTCCGGAAGTTCACATTCACCGCCGATGGGTCGACAAACTCGCCCGGCTGCTCAACTGCATGCTCATACCAAGGACAGTTTGGCGCGGAGCCCGACTCGTGCGCAAGCAGCAGATCGAAGCGATTTTCACCGTGCCTTGGGACCATTTCACGGTTGCGGCTTATTTCATACACATGCTCACGGGCGTCCCAATTTTCATGTACATCATGGACGACCCGGTTGGCGCGCAGCGTCGCGATGGATCTCAACCGCTGCTGTACAGCATGCTCATGCCTCGCTTGGTGCGTGCCTGCAAGCAAGTCTGGGGCGTGAGCGATGGTATGTGCGAATATTTCGAGATTACCTATGGGGTCAAATGCCGGTCCCTGCTTCCCTTGGTAGACCTCGATGATTTTCAGCAGAAAACTGTTGTGAAGCCAAGCGATCTTGATTGTGTCCTAGACATCGTTTACACGGGCTCAATTTACAGCGCTCAGCTGGATGCCGTGCGCCGGCTGGTTCGCGTGCTGGGCCAGGAGTCCGATCGAAATGACAACGCGCGCATAAAAACGCAACTGACTCTTTACACTTCCGCGCCGGTAGAAGCGCTCGATCGGCTAGGTCTTGTTGGGAAGAATGTTCGGCGGGACGAGGTGAAGCACAAAGACATTGCGAGTGTTATCGCGGCGGCAGACGTTGCGTTTTTGCCTCTCTCGTTCGAGGCTGACATGCGCCATATCGTCGAAACATCTTTTCCTAGTAAGATCGCTGAGTATCTTGCGGGAGGCGTTCCGATCCTGGTGCATGCGCCATCCTACTCTACGGTGGCAAAATATTGCCGCGAGCACAGCTGCGGGCTCGTAGTAGACGAGCCGAGCGAGTCCTCGCTTCGCGAGGCTTTGATTCGCTTGAGCACCGATACCGCGTTGAGGGCCACACTCGCAGCTAAGGCACTTGAAACCGCGAGGGAAAATCACGCTGCCGACCGGATTGCAGCAGCCTTCTTAGAGCAGATGCGTTAGCAGCATTTGGGCCTGTAAACATTGATGAACGGACTTCATCGTAGGGAAACCAGACTCGCGATTGCATTCAGTGGCCAGCACGTGTACGTTATCGGTCGTCAGGAAACCGTCAACGTAATATTGTCCCGCCCCTAGTACAGGTCAAAACCAATGGGTGATTCCGTACGTCGCATCCCGCAGCTAGATGGCATTCGAGGAGTTGCAATTTCGCTTGTCGTGATTTGGCATTTCGTAGTCGTCCCAATCACGCGAGATCCACACGAGAGCGTTATTGCCCGCTTTATTGCGCACGCTGGCCTGCTGACTTGGAGCGGCGTAGACCTATTTTTCGTTCTGTCCGGTTTCTTGATTGGCGGCATACTGATTGACGCCAAAGAGTCTCGCGACTACTTCAGGACATTTTACGTTCGGCGAGTGTTTCGGATTCTCCCCGTATATGTGGCGGTGGTGATCCTGTATCTCGTGCTTTGGAGTGTTGCTACCGGGCAGAAGGCAATCCTACAAGAGACGCTTGGTAACCCGATGCCCTGGTACGTCTATCTCACATTCACACAGAATTTCTGGCTCGCGCATCATTTATGGGATTCCGTCTACCTGGCGGTGAGTTGGTCTCTAGCGGTCGAAGAGCAATTTTATCTCCTGCTACCTGCAATTATTCGCATCCTGCCGAGACAGTCGTTGTTGCCGGTATCGGCGGTCTTAGCGCTTATGTCTGCTATCACTCGCTGTCTGCTATACCTCCATTACGGAGCTTCCTGGGGCACAGCTGCGTACACCTTAATTTTCTCGAGAGCGGATGCTCTTATGTTAGGAGTAATCTGCGCGGTGCTGTTGCGAGACCGCCAGTGGAAGGAGCGCTTAATAAGAAACCTCTGGGCCATCAGGGTAGCCTTCGTCACGCTTGGACTTGGGCTCGCACTGCTTACGTACAAAGGATGGGGAATGGGAACCAGGCCAATGTGCACCTTTGGGTTCACATATTTGGCATTGTTCTACACCTCAGCAATGATGATTGCGATGATTTCGCCGCAAGGTTCGCTAAGCCACGCTTTTCGCGCAAGGTGGCTGAAGTGGCTCGGGACAATCGCGTATGCGGTGTACTTGTTTCACGTCACCGTGTTATCGGTCATATTTCGAATCGTTCTACACCGACCGCCCGGGATGGCTGACTGGCTCGATGCCGTAACTGCTTTATCCGCTCTTGTCGCTACGCTCGGCTTGGCACAGCTGTCGTGGAAATATTTCGAGTCCAAGCTAGTCCGATTAGGGCATCGGTTTACTTACGGAGCTGAGACTTCAACTCCCTCGTCGGTGCCGCTTTCAGCTGCTCGCGCGGAGTAGCATGCGAATCGCCAAATTGCAGGAATCGTGCGTACGGTATCATGCCGTAAACGCACCTCAAACTTTCTGTGCGCGGTTGGTTGAGGGTCGCAATTGACTTGGAGAACCATTCCTCAGCTCGGTGTGTCACGGGAACTCCCGCCGAAGAACCTCAACGATTCTCTCTGCGGCATGCCCGTCCCAAAGTTCCGGGATCTGTCCACGCTTCCACTCTCCCGATAGAACCTGGATGGCGGACTGAATTATCTTGTCCGGATCGGTGCCCACCAAGCGGTTCGTGCCTGAACTCACAGTAACAGGGCGTTCTGTATTGTCCCTTAGCGTCAAGCAGGGAATCTGGAGAAATGTTGTCTCTTCCTGGATTCCTCCAGAGTCCGTCATGACAAGCGAGGCCCCCAAGAGAAGACTCAAGAAATCAATCCTCCCAAGGGGATTTGTGAAAGTTATCCCATTTGAATTCGAGCCAAATTCAGGATCACGCAAACTACGAATCTGAGCAGCTGTCCTCGGATGAACGGGAAACAGAACCCTTGCTCGACCGCTTATCTGCCGAATCGATTCTAAAATATTTCGCAGAATCACAGGGTCATCAACATTCGATGGGCGATGAAGCGTCAACAGCACGTAGGGTCTGTCTTCCAAACCGAGACGCGTCCGCACGTCGGACGCTAGCGCTTTCTCCTTGCACAAACAAAGACTATCAATCATCACATTCCCGACGGAGTGAATCTTGTCTTTCGCGATCCCCTCTCGCAGCAGGTTGTCGACGGCGTCCGGGGACGTAACAAAGAGCAGGTCGGAAAGCTGATCGGTCAAGAGTCGATTGACCTCTTCCGGCATCGTGCGGTCGAAGCTTCGCAGGCCGGCCTCCACATGCGCGACCGGGATACAAAGTTTGGAGGCAACGAGCGCACATGCCAGCGTCGAATTGACGTCGCCGACAACTAGAACAAGATCGGGCTTCTCCCGTTCGAGGACCCCTTCGAAAGCCACCATTACTTTCGCCGTCTGGACCGCGTGACTTCCAGAGCCGACGTCAAGATGAAAATCGGGCTTCGGCAAATCGAGATCCTGAAAGAAAGTCTGAGACATCTCGAAATCGTAATGTTGGCCGGTATGCACAAGGAGCGGGTGAATTTCGGGAAACCTATCCATCGCTCTTGTGATTGGCGCGATTTTCATGAAATTCGGTCGCGCGCCGACGACGTTTACGACTTTCATTCCCGATATCTCTCCCGCATCCACTCGATCGTACGCCGCAGGCCTTCCTCAAGTGGAACTCTTACCTCGAGTCCGAGGTCTCTTTTCGCTTTGTGGTTGTCTACCTTTTTGTGGCGCGTCGTCATACCTTCTTCGTTTTCGTACGTTACTAGCTTATCGTCGCTGGAACAGAGTCGCAGAATCGTGTCAGAGAGGTTCTTCATGCTTTCGTCTTGTGCGGAGGCGATGTTGTAGACCTCTCCAGGCGTGAATTGGGTGGCAAGATTCGCAAGTGCGCTGACTGCATCACTAATATAGAGCCAGCTCCGCGTATGGTTCGCATACACAGTGTATGGCTGGTGGTGCAAGGCGGAGTAGATGAAGCGGCAAAGCGCGCTTCGATACGTACTGTACGGCTCGCCGGGCCCATACAAGTTGAACAACCGGACGCGTACGGTCTGAGTCTTAAATGCCCGAGCAGAGTTCAAAATCTGCATCTCACTGACCCATTTTGTGATCGCGTAGTCGTTGAGCTGTTTGATCTCATGCTCGTCCATAGCATCTTCACTCATCACGCCATCCCAATCGCCGTATACTTCCGAGCTACTGAAGAACACCATGCGAAAACCATACTTTTCCTGGAGACGGATCAGGTGTTTCGTGCCAATCACATTCGACTTCCAAAGCGTTTCGTAGAAATCCTCGCCATTCCACCGGCCAAACTCGGCGGCAAGGTGAAAGACACAATCAAACGAGTGCCTTTCGAAAATCCGTGCGATTTGACGGTATTCTGACGAGTCGCATCGAAGGTATTTAGTGTCATCATGGTGGTGCACGCCCGTAAACCAGACGTCATTCTGCAGCTGTCGCAGCTCCTTTACGAGATGACTCCCCACAAAACCGAGCCCGCCTGTCACCAAAATCTTCATTCTTTTTTTCTCCCTTAACGATTGGCGATAGATGACGATCGCAGTGTCGCTGGTATAACCTTTAAGAAGCACGTGATGACATGCATTGTTTCCCAGACCTTTTCAGTAGGCGATGCAAATCATGTGGTCAAAAAAGTACGGGATGAGGAATGTGGTCGTTTTCTGGCGAAATACTCTCAAGCGCGTGATCTTTTCCCCACATAGCGTAATTGCCCAGTGTTTTCCCACACCTCGCAGCCATCCACTTCCTGCGGAACGGCTCCTCTCCCCGTGATGTATTCTCCTGCAGTCGAGATGTGAAAAACCGGCTTTGCCCAGTGCCGTCCGCAGCGAACGTGGATTGAAGAAGGAAAGGTGCTCGGGGATGCACAGGTACGTCCAACGGCTTCCCGATAATTGCGCGCCGAGAGACCCGGCGTCTCCGGTGCCCAGGAGCAACCAACCGCCGGGTTTCAGTACGCGCCGAACTTCCCGGAAAAAGGACATCGGCTCAGCTAGATGTTCTACGACGTCGAAGCTACACACGACATCGAACGACTCACTTGCGAATCCTGCCGAAGCAACGTCGCATTCATGAATCGTGATTCCACCGCGCGCCCTGGCTCGTTGAGCTGCCACATGAAATATTTCAAGGCCATGCCTTCCCCATTTCTCGCCCAACGATTCGAGAAAGTATCCACTGGCACAACCCACGTCGAGAATCGATCCGCCTTTCGGAAACGCCTTCAGCAGAGCGCGGCGGGCAACGTCGTAGTCTTCGCGAAATCCCGGCAATTCCTCGGCAACGCGCTCCACATAACTCTCATCAAGCCAAGCGTAATGCTCCTCAAGATAGCCGGCTACGGGTCGCAGGGACTTGAACATAAAGCCACAATCCCTGCATGTAACAACGGGCGCGAGCGAATAACATTGGTCCGGCGCCCAGGCATGTAGCTGATCTCCCGTAATGTGGTGCACCTCAAATTTATGCTGCAGCTTCATCCCCGCGCATAAAGGGCAAGCCTCCACATTTTCGAGCTTCAGGCGATTAGTTTCGCGTTGCATGGCTTGTTGCATAGTCAGGCGAGAAGCAGATGAAAATGTCACGACAGAAATGTGTTACCGATGTGCTGAACTAATCTGCCTGGCGACTCGCCAGCGATTTCTGCTGTCTCGCAACCGAGTCTTGCAGCTCCTCCATTTGAAATTCCCAGGGGATGTTTAGCAGCCCTTGCCATTCCTCTTGCGGATGTGTAACGGGCTTCGTCCCGACAATCATGTCCGGGGCACACGACCATCGATCGAAACACTTTCCGTCCTCCCAGATGCTGACGTCCCAATGGTAGAGACCGGGCCGCAATGGAAGCGAGGGGAGCTTGAAACGCAAGGCATGCAGCCCAGCGTTCAGTTCCAGATTGTTCACAGACGTCGCCCACATGAGCTGGTGATCCGAGTTAAACAGCGCTATTCCGTTTGCGCCGCCACGGATACGTCGGCTTACGGCAAGTGAAAACTCAAACGTAAAGCTCCCGAACCCATCGAGTACGTTCGATTCCTTCATCGGCTGCTCTGCAATTCGCCAACTCAAGAAGCGCGTTGATTGCTCTTGAGCTGGATCTCCATCCTCACGGGATGACGAGACGGTGGAAAAGCTGGCTTCATAGGCGCTTACGACTTCGAGCATCGAGCCGCAGAGCCGGATTCCGCCATGATCAATCCAGATGCAGCGCCGACACAGGCGGCGAATCTGGTTCATCTGGTGGCTGACGAAAACTATCGTTCGCCCAGTCTTGGTCACATCATCCATCTTGCCGAGGCACTTCTTTTGAAATTCGATGTCGCCAACCGCGAGCACTTCATCGACGAGCAGGATTTCAGGTTCCAGATGCGCTGCGACGGCGAACGCAAGTCGCATTTGCATTCCGGTGCTGAAATGCTTCAAAGGAGTATCGATGAACCGTTCCACGCCGGCGAAGGCAACGATTTCATCAAATTTGCGGCTGATTTCCGATTTCCGCATGCCAAGTATTGCGCCGCTTAAATAAACATTCTCCCGGCCCGTGAGTTCGGGATGGAAACCGGTACCCACCTCCAGTAGACTGCCGACGCGGCCGTAGATTTCGGCGTAGCCAGTCGTCGGGCGAGTGATACGGGAGAGAATTTTCAGCAGCGTTGTCTTGCCTGCGCCGTTTCTTCCGATAAGTCCCAAAACTTCACCTTGTCGTATGTCCAGGCTTACATCCCTCAGCGCCCAGAGATAATCAGGCACCTGACGGTGTATCAACCCAAAAGGTGCCTTGATCGCCCGCGCGATAACGTCACGAAGCGCCAAGTACCGTTCGCGTTCGCCGACACGATAGCGTTTGCCAAGGCCTTCCGCGCGGATCACAGTTGGATTCATAGGTCAGACCACATCCGCAACCGTCGTTTCCATTTTCTGAAAATACGCCACGCCGCTCAAGAGAACCACAATAACAGCTCCGATAGAAACGAAAAGGAATGGCCCGGGAGCTTGGCCGCGTCCAGTAAGCGTCCAGCGAAAACCTTCGATAACCCCCGCCATAGGATTCAAGCCGTACAGCCAGCGCCACTTCGTCGGCACGAGCGAACTCGGATAAGCCACGGGCGACGCAAACATCCAAAATTGCACCAGAAACGGCAATACATACCGCACATCGCGATAGATCGCGTTCAGCGCCGCAAGCCACAGCCCGACGCCCAGCGCCGTCAACACCGCTAAGAGCAGAAACGCAGGAAGCCACAATATCGCGACACCTGGCCGGATTCCGTAGTAAATCATTAGGACTACAAACATCAAAAAGGAAATACCGAAGTCGACCAAGCCCGACAGCACCGATGAGAGCGGCAGAGCCAGTCGAGGGAAATATATCTTGGTGATCAGGCGTTGATTGTCAACGATCGTGTTCGTCGTGTTCTGCAAGGCCGTGGAGAAATACATCCAAGGTAGCAGGGCACTGTAATAAAAAATGGGATAAGGCAGGCCCTCAGAAGGAATGTGCGCAAGTCGCCCGAAGAACAAGCTGAAAATGAGCATCGTCAAGAAAGGCTGCAGCACGGCCCAGGCGGCGCCGATGGCGGTTTGCTTGTAACGGATCTTAATGTCGCGCCAGACGAAGAAATAGACGAGTTCACGAAAATCCCAAAGTTCGGCGAAGGGCACCACCCACCAACGAGTGGGCGGGGTGATGCGCAACACCGGAACCGGTGGGTGCGCAAGCGCCGTGGGCTGCGTGGCCGCGGTCATTGCGATGGCCCGGGATCGGCGGGTTGCGTGGACTTGAGACGTTCGACGTCCTCTTGCTCGATCCGCGACATCATTTGCTTCCGGCCCGTCACATAGGATTCGATCGTCCGTGCGGCCTGCACCGGTACGACGGTCACCTGATTGTAGGCTGCATCATGCCAGGAAATTGGTCCGCGGGATGGTATCAAGTGCATACCCCACTGGAAGACCAGCCCCATATTCCAGACGATCAAAGCGGCGGTGATGGATGCAGCCAGAACGGCCGCGCGCCGTTCCTGCCACGCCTCCGCGAACCAGTCGAAGAGCGAAGCCAAGCCCAAAATGAATAGCGGCGTCAGCGAGATAAAAAAGCGATTGCCGAAGGAAGAAATTCCCGCCCAGTCTTCGTAACATCCGATTGTGTACAGGAAGGTCCCGAATGCCAGCAAAGAATACACACTCAGCGCGCGATCGCGGTTCTGCAAAAGAACCAGTCCGACGACTGCGAGCAGGATCACCGGCGTCCAACTGAAGAGGCCATGCTCGGAAGAAAAGCACACTTTCAGAAGCGCGGGTGAACTGAAAATCCAGAGCGGGCCATAGCCGAATTCCAAGTAGCTGCCATAAATGATCTTCTTCACGATGAGGGTGGGCAGGAACGCCAAAAATATCGTCAACACAAAGACAGCATTCTGAAGAAATAGACGTCGCACCGACTGCATTTGCCTGGACCGGACTCCCTGCCAGTAGCCAGCGAGAGATTCACATAAAGGCACTACCAGCAGAACCGCGCAGATGTAATAGACGTCCATCATCAGGCCCGAGATCAAGCCGAGGACCAGCCATTGCTTCCAGGTGCGATCCGCGCGGGTGCAGTCCCAGTACCAAAAGAACAGCGCCGTCACGAATGCGGACTGCGCGTGAGACCACGACGGATTGAAGTACATATAGACCGGCAGGGAACTCGCAAACCAGATACCCAAGGCTCCCAGGAACGCCCATCGCGCCGGAAGATATTTTTTTGCGATCTCAAAGGAGAACAAGATTCCCAGGAAACCGTAGAGGGCGGTGGCGACGACCGCGGCGAATATGTATGGAAACGAAAATCCGTCCGTAGGTGTATTTCCGCCGAAGAGGTGATTGATTTTGACGGCTCCATCAGCCGCCAGCAAGAACGGGGACCAAAGAATTGCCGGACCAATCGAGAAATGATTGTCAATGTGGCCTGTGGAAGTAAACTGGGCCGGCAAGATCTGATTTTCACCGTCCACGCGCCCCATGCGGAAACTGGAGTTTGCGCGCAGCCAATCCTGCCGGAAATCGAGGCGGTGCTCGATTAGCGGCGCGCGCGCGAAGGCGTAGTAGCCTACGCCGTCGCCACGCACCCAGGGATTGACCAAGGGCAGCGTGCAGATAAAAATAAGCGCCAAAATCTTTTCGTATCTGTAATTCGTGAACAAATTAGCGTGCGTTCCCTCGACCCGCTGCGCAACATGCTGATCTCGTGGCCCCGGTGATCGAGACGTGCGTTACGAATCTCGATTCGCGCCGGGCGTGTAGCCGCCAGCAGGCCTCGGCATCGTCGCGGAGCCATCTTCCTTCCGGAATATCGCGATCAGGGAAAGAGGCGGAAGCGGAAGCCACGGATCGAGCACGCGGAATAGCGGTGTCAGTAAGTTCAATAACCGAATTTGGGTCAGACCGAATGTTTTTCGGCGCAGGATCCTTCCGTTCAACCACCAGGCAAACACTCCAGTGCGGTTGAACTTAAGCACGCGTTCGACCTTGAAACCCGCGGACTGCCCCACTGCAACAAGGTGTTTCTCCGTATAGCGCCGGCAATGCCCCAGCACTTCGTCCAGCGTGCCGTAAAGCGCCGGGCCGTTCGGAACGAGCACTACCGCAGTTCCACCGTTTTCCAGCGCTCCGTAAACGTTCAGCAACGCACCGGCATCATCGGCGAGATGTTCCAGCACGTTCAGGAAGATCACGGTGTCAAACGATTGCTCCGTGGGGAAAGTGCTGGCGTCCGTTGCGTCCACGTGGGCCACGCGCAGATACGGCCGATTCGCTCGAAGCCGTTCGAGAGCGTCAAGGTACTCCGGATTGACGTCAGTAGCCCAATAAGCCGCGCGCGGGACCAGGTTCGCGGTAAGATTGCCGATTCCCGCTCCGAGTTCCAAGACGCGGTTTCCGGCGTACGGCCGGATGACGTCCGCCATCCAGCGCGTGAAGCGCGGTGCGCGACTCAATCGCTGCAGGATTTCTCCGCCATGTCCGTCGGCCGCGTAGATTTTATCGGACGCCGCATAGCGGAAAATGGCCCACAATGCGCGCACGCCGTCTTTCCAGTTGATCTTCTTGCCCTCGGCGTAGGTTCTGCCGGAATAACTGATAGGCACTTCAAATATGCGGCTGCCGCGTTTAGCCAGTTTGATGGCCAGCTCCGGCTCGACGTCGAAGGTCGAGCTCGTCAGGGGAATGCTCTTGAGCAAATCCGCGCGCATCATTTTGTAACAGGTTTCCATGTCCGTGAGATTGAGGTCGCAAACCAAGTCGCACAACAGCGTCAGCAGTTTATTGCCCATCGCGTGGCGAAAAAACAGCGCACGCTTGTAGCCGCCGGGCATGAACCGCGAGCCGAACACGGCATCTGCGTCTTCGTAAAGGAACAGGTCCACCATTTGCAGCAAGTCGCGCGGATGATATTCCAGGTCGGCGTCATGCATAACCACCAAATGCGTATCCACCCGAGTGAGCGCGCTGCGGATGGCCGCGCCCTTGCCCATGTTCTTTTCGTGCCGCAGCCAGACCCAGTGGAATTTCTTGAAATCTTCGCTGGATTCCAGATGCGCCTGAAAACGCCGAATAGCCTCAGCGGTGCCATCCGTCGAGCAATCATCCACCACGATCACGGTGACGCGCTGCAAACGCGGCGATTCGTCCAGAACCGCCAGCGACTGCAGGCTTGCCTCGATCAAATGCTGCTCGTTGTAGGCGGGTACGATTACGGAGAGCGTGGTGCTGGTGTGATTCTTGCCGGCAGCGTCACTAGGAGGGACAGGAGCGCCTCCAATCAACCGGGGGTTGGCACTGGTGACCGGGTTTGTTGTTGGCGTAGGGCTCATGCTTCCGATGTGATGTTTGCTCCAGGCAATTTCCGGACGCGCTTGCGTTCGGACCGCGGAAGATCAATCTGCAGATAGTCCCGCGACGGCCCGTCCCTCGGCGGCGCCAGCAGTGACGCTCTTCGCCATGGCTGCTTCCTGCTTGTCTCGGAAGTAGGCGATCACGCCGTCCACAATTTCGTTCAGAGGAATGGACGGCCGGAAGCCGGTAAGCCCCTCGAGCTTTTCCAGAGCCGGCACGCGCCGCGGCATGTCTTCGAATCCCGGTTCGTAAGCCTGCTCGTACGCGATGTGCGTGATCCGCGATTTGCTGCCGGTGCGCTGCTTTACCACAAGTGCGAGTTCTTCGATGGAGGTTTCCTCGGTGCTGCCGATGTTGACGACTTCACCGATCGCCTGGGAGTTGGCTAGTAGGCACAACACAGCCTGCACACAATCGCGAACGTCGCAGAAACAGCGCGACTGCTGGCCTGTGCCGTATACTGTGATGGGCTCGCTGGCGAGCGCCTGGCGCACAAAATTGGGCAGCACCATGCCGTAACGGCCCGTCTGGCGCGGTCCTACGGTGTTGAAAAAGCGCGCGACGATTACCGGCAGCTTTTTCTCTTTCCAGAAGGAGAGCGCCAGGAACTCGTCCAGCGCCTTGGATGCTGCATAACTCCAGCGTCCCTTGCTGGTCGGTCCCAGAACCAAGTCGGCGTCCTCGTGGAACGGAACTTTGTTGCTCTTACCGTAGACTTCCGAGGTCGAAGCGGTGAATACCAGTTTTTTCTTCTTAGATGCCGCGTCCAGCACGTTCTGTGTGCCGTGCACGTTGGTCTCGATGGTGTGCACCGGGCTTTCGACAATCAGGCGCACACCCACCGCCGCAGCGAGGTGAAAAATAACGTCGGATTCGTCCACCAGCTCAGCCAGCAAGTGTTTGTTCATGATCGAATCGAAAATGTAATGAAAGCGGGTGTTGGCTTTCAGGTGGCGGATGTTCTCCACACTGCCTGTGGAAAGATCGTCCAGAACAAACACTTCCTCGCCGCGATTCAACAACGCTTCGGATAAATGAGAACCGATGAAGCCGGCACCGCCGGTTATAAGGTAACGCATCATGACACCTCTAGGTGGAGGGTCCGTGTGATTCCCCGGACTCTGTTGGAAATCTGGGAGTCTTTCCCACATCTTCGCCATAGCCGTAGCCATAGGCGTATGGATAGTACCGGTACGAATAATAATAATCTGGAGCGCTGGAATCGACGGCGTTCAGAACCACGCCGAGCAGGCGACATTTTACCGCCGCGAGGAGATCCCGCGTTCGAGTAAAGGCCTCTTTAGGTGTTTCACCACTGCGCACCACGAGCAAAACACCGTCGGTGAGCGCTGACAGAATTACAGCATCGGTCGCCGCCATCACTGGAGGCGAGTCAATCACGATAAATTTGAAGCGGTGGCGAAGGTCCACGATCGCTTCACGCATGCGGTGCGAGGAAAGCAGATCGGCGGGGCTGGGTGGCACTGGGCCCGTGGTAAGCGCCGCAAGATTATTGATGGTCGGATGCGGGATGATAACTTCATCCAGAGTCGAAACGCCGGCGAGATACGAACTGAGGCCCATTTCTTTTCCGATGGTTAAGTTCAACGCCCGGCGAATGCCGGGTTTGCGCAAGTCGGAATCCATCAGCAGGGTGCGGTCGCCGAGCTGCGCGAACGTGACCGCCAGGTTTACGGCAGCAGTGGTTTTGCCTTCGCGTGGCAAAGCGCTTGTGACCAGGATTACTTGCGGCGGATGATCCGCTTGCGAAAGCAGCAGGGAAGTGCGCAACGCGCGGAACGCTTCGGAGATTTGGGACTTAGGTTGAATGTAGGACAACAATTCAACGCGCGGGCCTGACGCAGCTTGCGGCGCTGCTTCGCGCGCCAGTCGGGAGAATCGGCTTTGACTGGTGCGTGAGCCTGGCAGAGCCGGCACGACCGCCAGCGAAGGGAGTCCGGTCAGTGATTCGATGTCGTCGGGGGACTTCACGGTGTTGTCGAGGTATTCGCGGAACAGCGCTAGGCCTACCCCGCCGACCAAGCCCACGAGAAATGCGAGCAGAATATTGCGGGCCTTCTGGGGGCGCGACGGGCTGGCCGGGGCCAGTGCGGGGTCCACAACGCGAATGTTGCTGGAACGCAGTCCCGCTGTGATGCCCGCTTCCTTCAGCTTTTGCAGCAGCCCATCGTAGAGTTGTTTATTCGATTCCGCATCGTGCTGCAGAATATGATACTGGACTAGCTTCTCGGCGAGATCGTTGGCCTCGGCCTTTTGTTTGTCCAGCGCTTCTTGCAGCAGTTCCACGCGGCTGCGCGCTGTGCTGAATTCCTCTTCAACGCTTTCCACCATTGTTTTTCGCGCTTTCGCGAGGTTTTGCTCGACTTCCTTTTGTTGCGCCGCCAGCCGCAAGACTTTCGGAAAATTCGGGCCGTACTGATCGAGGGCTTCAGCGTACTGTTCATCAAGTTCGGACTGTCGCTTTAGGAGCGTTGCAACCACATCATTGTTGCGAGCTGCGGGGAGCGCATCTACGTTTCCGGAAATCGCCATGCGATACAGAGCTTCTTTTTGGGCGACGTCTGTCTGTGCTTCGGTCACCGCTTTGCTCAGATCTCCAAGCTTCTGGGAGGTGATGTCCTCCTTCTCGTCAATCTGCCAGATTTGGTTTTCGCGCTGATACGCGATGCGCGCATCTTCCGATTTTTCGACTTTGATCCGCAGCTCTTCCAGTTCCGCTGATAGCCAGTTGGAAGCCTGCGTGGTCGCGTCATACTTGCTGCGGAAATTCTGTTCTACATAATTCTGCAGGTGGGCATTAACGATCTGTGCGGCTAGCTGAGGATCTTGCGCTTCGAACTGAACCTCGATCAACCGGCTGTTGGGCACGCGCTTGACGACCAAACGGCCTAGGAAGGCTCCCAGAATAGCCGGCCGACTAGGGGACGGGCTGGCGTGTTGCCAGGCGATGGAATTGGGGCCGCCACCAAATTCAGGGTAGCGAGCTAGGTCGAGCGATTTGATCGTCATTAGAGCTAGGGTCTCGCTCTGCAGGATCTTAGTTTGTGTCTCGATGTAGGCCTCGGAGTCTTCGTATTCCGCGAATCCATTCGAGTCTGGGAAAGGCTGCATGGATTGTGCTTCCTTGTCCACTTCCACGCGTGCTGCCGCCTCGTACACCGGCTTCATCTTAAAAGAAGCGATCGTGACAACTGTCACCACCGTGAGCAGGAACGTGAGGATCAGCCACTGGTGTTTGCGCAGAATGATCAGGTAGTCAAGCAGGTGCGGCTCGCGCGGGACCTGGTCCCAAGGCAGGACCGATGGAGCAGGAATAACCGTCAGTGCTTCGCCCGGTTTCCGATCACGAAGACTTGGCACGATTCTGGATGGCTCTTCCATTTACTCCTTCGGTTTGACTTCCGCGCGCTGCTGCGAACGATTAATTCGCTCCCCGATAGACGGCGAGGGAGCTGCCAATACCGATCGCCGCTTCCGCACCTCGGGCTAGTATTTTCAGACCGGTGCTGTCCGGAATGTATAGGATATCATTCGATTTCATGGTCAGATCTTCGGTCTTGTGGTTTTCGATTTGCTTGATGCGAACCGGAATTACATCTCTTTGTCCGGTGACCGGGTTGTTGCGCATGATCACCGCATTGTCCGGTTTCGCGAATCCCGTTATTCCATGAGCCAGGGCCACCGCCTTGAGGACGGTGATCTGCTCGCCATGGCTTTGCAACACGTAGCCGCCGGGTTGTATGACACCCTTACCGGCGACATATACAATGCCCGCGCGCGGCACCGAGATCACGTCGCCGCCGAAGATCAGAATGTTGTAGGCTGAATCGCCGGACTCCAGTAGATTCTGCAACCGAATGGTAATAATTTGCGGATTTTGTCCGAGAGGATCGTCCGGGGAAGGGCCACCCGCACTTGCGCTGACGCTTCCGCTACCGTTCGCACTCGCGCCGATGACGGCCGCAGCACTACGGGCCGCCGGAATGCTGGGGCTGCGCGTGACAATTACGACGCTCCCGGCGTCATCGCTGATCCCACCCGCGCCGGCCAGGATTTCCAGCAATGTAGTGGGGCGGATCACTTGGTAGACCATCGGCTTCATCACCGCGCCAACCACCGAGACGGGCTGGCTATTTTGCTCTTTCACGAATACGGACACCTGCGGATGGCTGACCAAACCGTTTTCGATGAGAAGCTGTTCCATTTTTTGTTCGAGCTGGAATGGCGTTAAACCCGCGGCTGTGATTTTCGCCGGGATCAGAGGATACGAGATATCCCCTGCATCACCAACCCGGACGTCGCGAGAAAGTTCCGGCACATCGAACACTTCAATGTGCAGCAGATCGCCAGTTCCAACCGGAACGTCGTGGGGCTTAGTGCGTTCGAATGCTGCAAGCTCCTGAATTTTCTCGTTAGTCTGTTGTGCCGTTTCAGGTTTTTGCTGGGCGTGCAGTGCTGGAATGGCACACAACAGGAGCACGCAAAGAAATAAGCTAGGCTTCGCTTGGCGCGAGTCCGCAACGCGCCGGACTGCGGATTCCGTCGCTATGGATAACATCGTAAACACTATCCCTCAGCGGGTGCTTTACTGTCAACCCGCGAAATCCAATAGAAAAGGCCCTGGAGAGAACGGAAATAGCTTAGCAAGTTCTAAAGCTCTCCGGTGTTACATTTGTTCGGGGCCGTGGTGGTTTCAGCACGCGAATGACCAGGGCAGCGCCAATTTTCTCGCTGTGTTCATCCCTGCCCAAGAGCCTTGATCGAGCGCTGGGGCGAAGAGTAGCGCGCGAGTGCACGACGGCGCTCGCACACGTAGGGCGCCATCATTAAGAAGAATTTCAAGCCATATCTATTTCACTGTCTGGTTCGTGAGAACGTTTTCTTGTGCGTACCGCGGCGCCCTGGGAAGGCAGCGGCGTGGTGGTAGCGAGATGGGCCTGCAGAAGAAACAGCAGGGCGTTGGAAGGAATGTGCAGATTGAAATCAACGAGGCTGTGGAGAAGGAGCCCGCAGAGCGCGGTGATGGCTCCGGCATGAACGGCGCGCGAGAAATGGCCTTGTTCGGCGGTGAAGCATTTGCGCGCATCGCGAAGTAAGATCCATAAGAACGCCAGACCGCAGAGGCCTCCGAGGATGCCCATTTCCGCGAGCAGTTCCATGTAGTCGTTGTGCACGTGGTCCACTATGTGGCCGTCATACTCAATTTCGTAGCGCGGGAACACCGCGACCAGCGAGCCCAGCCCTGCGCCTTTGAGTGGATGATCGAAAAAGATATCCGCTGCTCCGCGGGCCATGGTGCCGCGTCGCCCCAGTGAGGGGTCACCCGGATGCAAGGTTGAAAATCGTTCGATGGCTCTACCGGCGCCGAGCCACGCCACCAAAGCCAGGGCCGCGAATCCCACAATCACAAGCGCCACTAGCCGTGGACCTTCCGGTGCCTTGCGAAGCCGCGCCAGCAGCGTTATCACGGCGATTTCGAAAGCGAAGCTGACGATGCCGCCGCGCGAACCGGAAAGTATCATCGCACCGACGGGAAGGATGGTCAGCAAACCGGTCAAAGGAATCATGTCGCGGCGCAATCCGCGGAAAATCAGCAGCGCCAAGCCAGCCGGAAGCGTGAGTTCCACAAACCCGGCAAAATGATTGCGGTTCACGAACGGGCCGAAGGGATCGCCGCCCGAGGTGAGCGTTCGGAATCCGTAGATTTTCGCGTCGGAGGTGAAGTGCTGCACGATGCCCAGCAGCGACACCGAGAAGCACAACAGAATCAAGAACCATACGAGATTCGTCAAATCGCGGCGCTCGCGAAAGACTTGCGTGGAAAGAAAGAAGATCACCAGGTATGCGGCGAGCTTCAGCAGTTCCACGCGAGTCAAGAACGGATAGGGTGTGGCGCGCAGCAGGAGCTGCGCGAGCCCGATTGCGAACAATCCCAGCAGGGGCCAATTCAGAGGACTCCAGTGAATCTTGACGCGGTCATCGAGGAAAACCAGCGCCGCCCAGCCAACGAACAGCAGGCTCGCGCCAATTTCCAAGATGGAGCCCGACCAAACTTCGACCGCGCCAAAGGCGAGCACGGAAAACGCATATAGAAACATCAAGCTGCCGCGGATCACTTTCATCGCGAGGGGTTCCCCGAATCTTCCTCGGGAATGAGCGACACGTCCGCAATCCACACCGTGCCGCTCAGCTTGTTTTCGAACAAGCGGCTGCCCATGCGCAACAGACGCAGCAGCAGGAAGTGCGTTTCGGCGCTCGTGGTGACGTCCATGTCCAGGGTGGTCCAGCCGTGAGAGCCCACGAAATTTTCAGTGAACGCATCTACCGCTTCGTTGTGGTTTGGATCAATAAGCGAAAAGCGCATCCCACTTTCCGTGGATATCTCTGAGGTGCGCATGTAGGCGTGAAAATGGTAAGTGTGCCGGGGTTCGACGGGGACGTACTGCATGGGCTGCATGAGTTCCAAGTTAGTGCCGCCGCCAAAATCCAGCCGTACGGAGCGCACGCCGAAGGAGGGCGGCGCGGTATCGAAATCAACCGCCACGCCAATGGGGGAATTCCAGCGCCAGCCGAGTCCGCCGTTGCTGAAGTCAGTGGAAAATGCGCCGTTCCACACCAGTGAATGGTTCAGCGGTTCGTCGTGGGGCAAACCGGCCGCGGTGAGGGCTTCGAGCCAAACTTGTTTGGCGTCGGCGGAGCGGTCGTCCAGAATCAGTTCGTCGAAAAATGGAAACGTCTTGGGCAAATCCACGACCTTGCCGAGCGAAAGGAGGCGCCGCCACACGGAAAGCGCTGCGTCCGGTTGGC
This sequence comes from uncultured Acidobacteriota bacterium, assembly GCA_963786205.1. Classification (GTDB taxonomy): domain Bacteria; phylum Acidobacteriota; class Terriglobia; order Acidiferrales; family UBA7541; genus Palsa-295. The sequence goes on along the minus strand of CAWAYG010000002.1, from coordinate 484,235 downwards.
GGATCGAAGCGAAAAAATCCAGCGCTTGAATGTATGGATCCACACCTGCGGGCAGCACCTGGTCCAGCAGAATATTCACGTCGTGGCTCGATCGCCACACGCGGGAGATCGCGAGCGCGAGTAACTTGGGATCCGATTGCACCGCGTGGCGGATTTCAGCGTAACCTTCGGCCTCCTTGTCCTGGCGCAGCAGAAAATTTCCGTAGTTCCAGGCTACTTCGGCAGAGAGCGGATACACGGAACGCGCGTGTTCAAACGCACTCTGCGCGCCGCTTAAATCTCCATTGGCTTCATAGGCGCCGGCAAGGTTCATCCAGAAGGTTGCCGAGAGCGGATCATCCTGCACGGCGCGCTGGTAATCCGCGAGTTCCTGCTGCGGGTCGGCGTTGGCGAAGTCGAGCTGCCGGTGGCGGCCCAGAAGGTCCCAGGCGTCGGCGTTTCCAGGTTCGAGCGCCGCGCCGCGCTCAATTACCTCCAGCTGAGTGGAATGAATGCGATGGTAAGCGAGCCAAATCCTGACCGCTTGGTAAGAGAGCAATGCACCGGCCGCCAGCGCAAACACCAGGATTGCCGCTCGCGCTGGGGCTTGCTGGAGTGTTGGCTGCACAGAGCCGTAATGTGCTATGACTCTCGGTATTTCCGCAAGGCTAAATTCAAATATTGCCGGAGCGCAATCGCACGGAAGGATCGCCGCGGCGCGAATTCGCGCTTACTTCTGGCCGAAACGATAAATCATCCCAACGGAGACGCGGTAATTTCCCTGGCTGGTGCCGCCATAGGAGCCGGCATTAATTTGGCTGAAATTGGTATGTTCGTAATCGAACTCGATCAGGCGAATGGTCCAGCGCTTCTTAAACTTTACGTCGAAGCCGCCTCCGCCCATCCACGCACTGGACCAGCCCCAATGACTGAATGGATTGAAGCCGCCTTGGCTTTCCAGGTTGTAGCCGGAATAGGCAGGACCGACCAATATTTCGCCGAATGGAGTGATCTTGTGGCGGTGGCCGAGAGGATAAATTCTAGCTCCAAACATTAAGGTGTAAAGCTGCGTGTTGCCGTTCACGCTGTTGATGTTGTAGGCCCCGGAAAGATCGGCGCCTACGCTCAACCAGCGGAAAATGCGATAGTCCGCGTACATCGAAAATCCATTCATGTTCAGGCGGTGGGTGTCAGCCTCCAGCAACGACCTGTACATATATCCGCCGCCCAGTTCGAAATTCGAGCGGGACGGTTTCTCCACGTGCGGTTTCGGGATATGCGGCTTCGGAATCCCGAACAACAGGTTTTCCGGCGGGGGACTGACGGGCATGGGACTAATCGGCAAAGGATCGAACAGCGATAGCTCTTGCGCACAGACAGGCAGGCCGAAGAATGCCAACAAAAATAAAATTCCCGCTACCTTTTTCATCAACCGCGTCCTCCAGGAATGGCATGGTATTCAATACTTTTCATTGTGCGAGTTTTCAGATGCGGGCGGCCGGTAATACGTTGGCACGCAGCGGCACACTAGAATAGATGGAAAGGTCCGTAAAGTGTAGTGGCGGCCGCAAATCATCCAAGAATGAAGAGGGCTGATTCTGGAGCGCCCGCGCCCACGCGATTAGGCGTTTTGAAGCGTAAGGTGAGGGCCGCTGGCAGAAGGTCCCGAACACAAGAAAAAGGCCGCGCGGCCTGTACGACAGGGCGCGCGGCCCGATCTGCGGTTTAGTTGAATTTTATTGCGTGATGGTTACGTTCACCGTGATCGCCGTCTTGGTGACGCCTCCGGAGGAGGGTGTAATCAAGATGCTTGAGGATTTGGACCCACCCCCCGGATTTCCGGTGCAACCCGCCACCAGCACGAACACCATCATCGCTCCCGCCATTCCCAGTCGCGTGCGGAATCGCCGGACTTCGGGAAGCATGAACAGCAGGGCAATCGCCATCATGATGAAGAGCACCTGCCGCAGCAACGCGGAAGGTGGCACCTTCATGGATTGCGGCGGCACGATGAAGGACGCGGCTGTGATGGAACCGTTCACGGTGGTGCCCGGAGCAGGCGCCGCATTGGCGGTTGGCACGGAGCACGAAGTAATCAACGCTCCGGTCCCGGGCGCACAAGTGGAAGCCACGGCTCCGGTGAATCCGCCCAAGCCGGTGACAACCACAGGGAACATGCCCGTCGCGCCGCGGGCCACGCTGATGTTCGCAGCCGTAACCGAGAAGTCCCACGCCGTGCCGGCTAAAGCCACTGTTTGCGGACTGCCGTTGGCAGTGTCCGTGACTGAGATGGCGCTGGAAACTGCGCCGGGCGCGGTGGATGATGTTGGGCTGAATGCAAGGGTCAGGACGCAGGTGGTGCCGCCCGGCGAGACGGTAAGAACGACGGGTAGCGTCGGGCACGTGTTATTTGTAATCGTAAATGGCGCGTTGGCCGGAAGCGTGATCGCCGAGATGGTCAACGGTGTTAGCGTACTCGGATTGCTGATCGTGACGGTTTGTGTGGCGCTTGTGGTGGTGAGAAGCTGACCGGCAAACGTCAGGCTCGTAGGCGTAAATGCGATGGCGGCCGCGGTAGTGCTGCCGGTGCCAGTTAGGCCGACGGTAAGTGGATGAGCCTGCCCTGGCGGAAGAGGTGTGTCGGCGCTGTCAGGCGTTTTCAGTGTTGCCACGTTGGACCCTACGGCCGAGGGTGTGTATATCACGCCAAGCGTGCAGGAAGCTCCTCCCGCGAGCGACTCCCCCATAGTGCAAGTGCCACCCGCAGCTGGGGCGGTAAAATCTCCGGCATTGCCTGCCGTGGCGGTGATCGTAATCGTCAACGGCAAGGTGATGGCTGACGTCGTGTTGTTCGCAATCGTGAAGAAGAACGGAGCCGTGGGCGTGCCGACGAGCTGCGTTCCGAAGTTGTTGCTGGCGGGCGTGATCGTGATCGTCGGCGTCAACGGCAAATCGGCGACGAAGGCGTTCGTTGCGCCGGCAGCACCCAGGCCCTTCTGAAACGCCCCCGAGGAGGTTAGCATGTCGGGAGCCGTCATATAGCCGGCGACATAAGCGTTTGTGCCGGAAACGGCGATTCCCTGAGCACTGTCCGCAGTTTTCAGGGCGTTGTTCAGCGTTTGGCCGCCGAAGTATGTCGAATAGACCAGATCAGCCAATCCCTGGCCGTTAGGGCTGATCTTGGAAACGAACGCCGTGCCATTTGGATTGTTACGCGCTTCCTGCAAAGCCCCTTGCGTGATGGGAAAATCAGCCGAAGCTGTCAGCCCGGCTACATACGCGAGGCCCGCTGAATCAGATGCGATCGAAAAGCCGGTGTCGCTGTTGGTGCCACCCAGAAAGGTGCAATACTGTAGCGTGCCGTTCGCAGTGTTTAGCAGCGAGACGAAGCCAACGCCACCTGCGACAGTCGCTCCGGGAGGAATCGAATTGGCTGTGACCGGGAAGTTCGCTGATGAAGTTGTGCCGGTGATATAAACAATCTTGGTGGCAACCGGCGGAACTCCGGTTCCGAGATTCACTCCGAAGGCGATCTCCGCACCCGGGTTTCCGCTCAAACAGCGTGAATACGTCAGGGACTGCGCCGTGGTGTTGACCACGGTAACGAAAGCCGAGCCATTGCCGTTGGCGCCACATGCAGCGCTACCGCCAATTGCAGTTCCGGCTGTGGGAAAGTCGCCTGACATTGTTCCACCGACCAAATAGGCATTGGCGGTTGCATCCACCGCGACTGCCTGTGCGGTGTCGGCGTATCCGAAGAGAAAGTTGCTCCCGGCGCCAGAACCGCCGATGTAGGTTGAGTACAGCAAACCCGGCGTTCCGGAAACTGTGGTATCAAACTTTGACAGGAAAGCGTTTCCGGCAGCGCTCGTTTGTCCTGGAGTAATTTGCGTTCCGACTGCCGGGAAAGTTGTGGACTGAGTAACCCCCGCTACGTAGGTTTTGCCAGCCGCGTCAACCGCGATGCCGTTTCCGATGTCGTTAACGTCTCCGCCCAAGTAACTCGAGTAAGCAAGTTGCGCCGAGCTGGTGGCGGAAGGTGCGAGCTCGGTTATAAACGCCGCTGACTCTGCAGTAACGCTCGCTGGAGCCGTGGGCTGATATGGAAGCACGGTTGTACTCAGCGGGAAATCGGAAGACCCCGTGAAACCCGTTACGTAGATATTTGGAGGCACAGCGGTGTCCACCGCGATCGCAGTGGCTTCATCTCCGAAGACATTTCCACTGCCGCCTAGATATGTGGAATAAATAAGCGCCGAGCCCGTCGGGTTCAATTCCGTGACGAAGGCAGTGCCTAGCGCGGAGATATCGGATGGCGGCGCCGACTCTGGATTCACCTGCGGAAACGCCGTGGAGAAAGTCTCACCGGCGATGTAGGCATCACCGGCCGCGTCTAACGCGAGGCCCAAACCGAGATCGAAGGCCTCGCCGCCGATGTACGTGGAGTAGATCAATACCGGGTCAATGGTCAGAGGCTGGGTGTGATCGTAGGCCGCGACCGCGAAGCGAATTTGGTGGTCATTCGCGATCGAATAGTTGCCCGCGATTTCTCGCCGCTGGCCGTTTACTTCCTGATAGATGACGGGCTTCTGCAGCGCGACTTTGGTGCGTGCCACGGTCATCAACAAGTCGCCTTGCTTGTTGAGCTCGAGCTTGCGCGCGCCGTTGATCCTTAGCGCGATGGCTTTGGGATCCGCGCCGGGCGCAACGATAAAGTCATATTCCAGGCGCTGCTGGCGTCCATAAAAGAGCATGTCCACGCCGGGATAGATTCCCTGGTAGCGCACCGCTTCATAGGAAGGAATATCCGTGTGCCATTTCTTCGGATCGTTGCCGATGAAATAGTTCGTTTTACCAGGCAGCTGTTTCGTTCCGGCGATTTGCGCGGCCGGATTCGCGCCATCGAAATGCATGCGCAGAACGGAGGTTTTCAGCGCTGCATTCGACTTCCGGTGCACGCGCGCTGCAACAGGTGACACGCCTTTCGATGATTTCGCGCCGGAGGTTGCCGGTTGACGCAGGGTGAGCACTGCTTCCTGATTCGTCAGGAATAATTGATAACTCTGGCCGTGTGCAAGATAGCGAACTTCCGCGGCCGTCTGCCCTTGATTGACTTCGAACGCCAGCGGGAGGGTGCCGTACGCGCTCGTCACATCTTGCTTTTGCGCGGCGCTGAGCGGCGTCGTAGGCTGAGCTGAGGCCGCTGTATGATTGCTCGCAATGGGCTGTGATGAATGCGCGCGACGTTGCATGTGCATCGACAAAAGCACGGCAAGGATGGCCGATGGAATGCCAGCCATGATTGCAATTCTTACCAGCGGGGATTTCGTCTGCATGGAGTTTCTCCTCAGTTTCTTTTGTCTGCGGTGACGTTGGGTGAACTAAAAGGAATCTTGGCAGCGGCCCAGTCGAAGGAAGTTAGAAAAACCTCATTTTTCGAACGCGCGATGACCCACGAGCTCTGGCGAAGGCGCCGAATCGTGGGGGACGGACACGCCATTTGAACGAAAATGGTAGCACAGCTTCTTTGGACGGGGAACCTAAGGATGGCGGAATATTCCACTACGTGGTATCCAAAGCGCTACTCTCTTCGAGCGGCAAGTAAATCAATAGCTTTTGTTCTAAACCGGCGCGGAGTTCGACAAACGCAATTCTTGCGCAGCCGTATTGAGCAATTTGCAAAGATCAGGCAGGCGCCCGGCATCGTGGTGTGCGTGAAGCGCGCGGATGGGAACCCTGGGAGCCAGGCGCGCGAGAGTTTCGAATTCTTTCGCGCGCATGCCGGTATCAAGGGTGTTGGTCGCGAACGTATTGGCGACCAGCGCGAGAAACGCTCTCTGCGGCGAGAGTTCCTCGATCTGGGGAGCGGGATCATCGCGTCGCTCACCCAGAATATAGATCGCAGCCAGCCGCAACGGTCGTTCCGCAAAACGCAGTTCCTGTTTTCCCAGTGAGAGGCAGCGCTTTTCGTAATTCGCGCTGAACTGCGGTAGCGCATCTTTCGAACCGTAGAGCGATTCCACGGACTCCGGCCATAGGCACAAATACGGATACGCGGGATGAATATAGAACGAACCGTCGCGCTCGGCAAGAGCAACCACGTCATCGGATAAGATTGCGTGGCCTTGCCGCGCAAGCGCCGCCGCGGTCGTGGATTTCCCTGCGCCCTCGGATCCTACAAACGCCACGGCCTTTTCGCCGAACGCCACCGCGCTCGCATGCAGGCAAGTGACGCCGCGCAAACGCAGCAGCAACCCGAGAACCGGCCCTAACAGATAAGTTGCCGCATCTTCGAGCGTCGAATTGCTCGGCCACGTAGCCCAGACTTCCAAGCCATCGCGATCCAGCCAGAATTGCGATCCATCAAAATAGACAAGGCGCAGATATCGCGAACCTGCGGCCTTCCAGATGCGCAGCGTCGGTTCGCCGGCTTCATCTTTGTATGAATTGGCGTAGCTCAGCTCTTCGCGTCCGGCGGGAATTAGCGCACTGCCTGGCGGCGAGGCGCTCAAGTAAACCGATACGGTATGCTCGCTCGACGAATCGCTCGGCGAAGGCCCCGGTTCTGATTGCAGCGCAATTAATTCGGGGATGGGGAGATTGGAACGAAGGATCAGTCCGAAGACAGAGTAAGTGAAATTCAATGCGGTCAACGACCAAAATCCGACAGCAGAGTGACGCGACCACCTCTCAAACTCACAGGAATCACCAGTCTTGCCACCACGTGAAGTCCACTTGAAAACTTCCTGACGATCGCGCTTTTAGCTGACGCTGGCACCTGCCTGGATTCTTCTCCGCTAAACGTGCGTTTTCGACCGCGGAAATCGTCCGCCGTCGGCCGTGGCCCGAAGCCCAACTTTTTGAGTCAATTCCCGTACTGTGCCGTACACGGTTATGATTGGAGAGGAATACGGTTTCTTATTATCCCGTTTAACGGGCTTAAGCATTGCGAACCTCCGCACGCAAGTTATACCGGACCTTACGCGCTGACTGCAACCAAAAGTTAAGGCAGAGCGGGCGAAGAGCGGAGTGAGCCCGCTCCGAGTTCGTTTCATTTCGAAACGCCGCGAGAACTGACCTGTTAACGTACGAATCCATTTCGGCGTCCCACGTCACCTGATCCAGCAATCCTGCGCGAGATTGGCTCAAATGCTCGACCAAAGGGCTGCCGGCAAGAGGCGTCTTCCGCCGCGTACGCACACTTTCAGGCAATCGCCCCGCCACAGCCTCGCGCAAAAGCTTTTTTTCGAAAAATAATGGAAATGGTGGGAGCGCGAGGAGAAAATTCACGATCCGCAAATCCAAAAAGGGATGCCGTACCTCAACTGCACAGCGTGTGACTCCCGGATTTTCCTGCTCGAACATGGCAGACCACTGCGGCAACGAGAGCGAAGCGTGAGCCTGAGGGAGGATGGGGTGGGGGCGCGCGGATGGAAGCTGGCTCCATTCCTTCGCTCGGTCCCTCAGGTTTAAACGGCGCGCAAAGTCTGGCACCAACCAGCGCGGAAACACCGGCGCGGCAGGATCTTTTCCGAAAAGACCACGTGCGCGTCGTTTCAGACCGGGAACCATCGAAGGCCGCAACAAGAGATAGCGGGAAGATTCCCGGAACAGGCTGCCCCATTCCTGATTCCGCACCATGTCTAGCGCAAACGGCCACATCTGAAAGTGCATCAGGTTGTCAGCGCCTTCGCCTGAAAGTACCACGCGGCAATCGGCCGCGACGGCGCGGAACTGGTCGAACAGACCCGCAAAAAAAGGATCGTCAACGGGTTCGGGAGACCGTATTTCGGGCTCCCCCCACCTTTCGAAGGGACGCAGCGCATCCATCGGAATCGATTGCTGTGGGATGTTCAGGAATTCCGCCACTTCGCGCGCGTAACGGCCATCCTGATCTGGAATCAATGATTCATAAACCACCGTGTAGGCGCGCAGTTCCCGCGCGCCGCCTGTGCTGGCGATTAGCTCGCGTGCCGTCGTAGCAATTGTCGCCGAATCCAGCCCGCCGCTGAGCAGAATCCCGGCGCGATCCACGCGCATGCGGTCCGTCACGGCCGCTTGCAGCAAAATTTGAAAATGTTCTACGTAGTCTTCCGCACGCCTGTAGCGGATGCGACCTTCCGTGGGTGCCGACCAGTAGCGCTGGATGCGCAGTCCGTCGAAACCGACGGTCATGGCATGAGCCGCGGGTAGGCGCCGGATGTCGCGGAAAGTGGTGGTAGCGACGTCGCAGTTCAACCCGAAGAGCAAAAAATCGGCGATTGCGGCATCGTTCAGTTCCTCGGAGACGTTGGGATGCTGGCGCAAGCAATCGAGCGTGTTGCTGAACAGAAAAAGCTCTCCCAGCTCGGAATAGTAGAAGGGCTTCACTCCGAAATGATCGCGCGCGCAAAACAGCAATTTCTTGCGCGGGTCCCAGATCGCGAACGCGAAATCCCCGCGCAAATGTTGCACGCACTCCGCGCCCCAGGTGGCATACGCACGCAGAATCAGGCCCGAGTCGGTTACAGCGCGCCCCGCGGCGCCGCGGCCCTGCTGCTCGAGCTTCTTCTCCAATTCCTCGCGGCAGTCAATGCGTGCGTCTGCGGTAATCCAGAACTGGCCGTCGAGACTCGCCGGCTGTCGTTCGATTTGCGCCTCGTGTGTAGTGCGCAGCATGGTGTGACCCAGACCCATCGCGCCCTGTGACCAAGTTTCGCGCGCGTCTGGCCCGCGATAGGCAAGAAAATGCGCGAGCGCCTGCAACAGGCTCCGGTCCACCGGTGCGCCACTGCGATCGTAGATGCCGACGATGCCGCTCACTCGGTTCGCGTCTCCAGGGGCGTTATCGGTCCGTCGAATGGAATGAAGTGCAGATGCTGCGCGCTCGCATCATTCAACACCGCCGAATCCAATTCCACCCACGCGTGTGCTTCGAAGCGCTCGAATTCCTTGCGTGCACCGATGCGCAAATCCGCGGAAATTCCGCGCCGCCGCAGCAGCCACCACAGAACAAGCGACTGCTCCAGGCAATTCGTTCGGAAGAAAACATTGCGTGCCGCCGCTGCTTCCATTCGCGCGATCAATTCCGCGGACTCTTTTTGGGATGCAGTTTGCCGCTGTGTGCTCGTATTCACTGGCGGGGCCAGCCGCGCCAATACATTTTTCCAACGGCGAAAGCCCGTCAACCGCAAGCCCAGCCACGTGGCCAAAAGTCCACCAGCCGCCTCCAGCGCGATGCCGCGCTCGTAACCACGAAGCCGCCAGAACTTTTGCCAGCGTCCCATCATGATTTCCATATCGGCATGAAACTCCTCGGCGCCCACAAAGCCCGCAGTTTCATTTTGAACCCGCATAACGGCACAAAGTCGCGCTCGTCACACACTGGCTGCCACGCCGCGAACTTCGATCAGTCCTTCGCTCCGCATGGTTTCCAGCAGCGCCAGCAGATCGTCGCCGCAACGCACTTCATCCACTTCATATTCTTCGAGCAACGCGTTACGCAGCTCCGTGACGCTCTTCGGTTGCTTCAGCAGATCCCAAACACGCGCGCCCACCGGATTCATTCCGTAGTACACGCTGTTCTTTAAATTCAAGATCGCCGATTCCTCACCGAGAGGACACGACACCTGTTCGGGTGCAGCTACAACTATCGTATATAAGGAGATAGGTGCGTCCATTACGGCCGCTCCCGTGGTATTGGGCTGGGGCAGTTCTTCCGCCAGGCAGCTTGCGCCAGCGGAGGACCGGTTCGATAAGCACGCCCTGTGGTAATCGAGTCGACCGCCTCCATTCTACTGTCACTCGCCCCGAACAGCAATGACGGAACTGGATTCATCGTGGTGATATCGGTTATAACGACCGAGATGCCTTCGCCTGCCATTTGCGTCGAAGCGATTGAAAAATATTTTCCGCCTGCGCGTTCCGGCTGGCGTGCGCTGCTGCATCCCGTCGCGCGTCTTACGGAGCGCGCGCTCGACGGGATTTCCTTTTCGGTCCAACCCGGTGAGGCTGCAGCAATCGTGGGGCCGAACGGCGCGGGAAAGTCCACGCTGCTGCGCATCCTCGCCACGTTGATTCTTCCCAGCCACGGCCGCGCGACGATTTCGGATTGCGACGTCGAGCGTCAGCCCTCGCGCGCGCGACGTCAGTTCGGCTACCACACCGGCGGCGACGAGGGTTTCTACATCCGTCTGACTGCTCGGGAAAATCTCAGTTTCTTCGCGGCCATGAACAACATGTCGCGCGCAGAAGCTCACGCACGCATCACGCTCACTGCTGAACGCATGGGCATCACCGCGGAACTGGATCGCCAGGTGCGCACTCTTTCCACAGGGATGACTCATCGCGTGGGCCTCGCGCGCGCAATGCTCCATCAGCCCGCCGTGTTGCTGCTCGATGAACCCACGCGCAGTCTCGATCCGCTGGCGGCTGCGGATTTCCGGCGTCTGCTGAAGGACGATTTGGTGCGCCAGCACGGAACCACGCTGCTTTTCGCGTCGCACACTTTGAGCGAGGTCGCGGAAATCGCAGACCGCGTGCTCTTGCTCGAGTCAGGGCGGGTGACGGCCTTTGATTCGCCGCGCGGGCTGTGCGCAGCTGCGGGTGCAGCGAATCTCGAAGATGCGATCACGCGTCTGGCGCGACATTCCGCGCCTGCTGAGGCGCAACGATGAACCTCGCGCGCACTGTGCGGAAGATTGCCGCGTTCTTCGCGCGCGATTTTGCGATCGCTCGCGGGTATCGCGGAGCGCTATTGCTTGAAACTCTCGAAGCTCTTTTCGGCGTCGCTACCTTTTATTACTTGTCACGCTTCGTCGAAAGTCCCGAACTGGCCCGCGCGCTGCCCGGCGGCAGCAATTATTTTGCGTTTGCGCTGGTGGGCTTCGCGTTTTTCGATTATCTCAGCGTATCGCTCACCGCTTTCGATTCCAGCATCGAGGAAGCACGGCAGAATCGCACGCTGGAAGCCTTGCTGGTGACGCAGACTCCGCTCCCGGTCATTCTGGCGGGGTCGGCGGTGTATCCGTTCACGGCGCTGGCCCTGCGGACTTGCGTCTATCTTGCGTGGGGTGCGCTACTTTTCGGTTTCACGCCGCGCGCGGCGAATTGGCCGGGAGCCGTCGCAATTCTTCTGGCATCCATTCTTGCGTTTGCAGGGTTGGGAATTATATCGGCGAGTTATTCGATACTTTTTAAGCGCGGGAATCCGGCGAAGTGGCTGGTGCTGGGAATTTCAGGTCTCGTAGGCGGGATGATGTACCCCGTCAGCGTGCTGCCGGGTCCACTGCGATTTTTGGCGCGATTGATTCCCGTCACGTACTCTCTGGAAGGAATGCGGGCGGCATTGCTGTCCGGGGCAGGATGGCGCGAGCTTTGGCCTTCGATCGCGGCTCTGCTGCTTTTCGCCGCGATCCTGATCCCGTTATCGTTCCTGGTGTTTGCCTGGGCGCTGCGTCGCACCAAAGTTACCGGCACGCTCACGCATATCTGAGCCTCCAGATGTTCCGGCCATGATTTGGCCCTAAAACAGAGCGAGGAAACCTATCCCGTCGCGGCCTAGGAACTCCTTACCACCCTGTTTGCCGGAAAGCGAGAGTCCTGGTGCTTAGATTGGGCGGGTTCCTGACACAACCACGCTACTTGCCTTTGCCCAGACTACCGAAGATCGGTCATTGTGACTGGGACCGCGGAGGTAACCGATTCAGACACAGGACTGATCGCCGGTGTCACAGCCTGGGCAGTGGTCACGGGTCCGGACACATAGGACCAGGCGATGATTTCCTGGATCGCCGTCAAGCCTCCGGTGCCACCTGTAAATCCAACGTAGGCGGTGTTGCCCCCAACGGTTCCGGGAATGTTGATGTTCTGGAAGGTTTGCGAGAAGGTGTTTTCGGTTGAGACATCTGTGATGGTCATCGCCAGATTGGTTCCGTTGTAGGACATGTGAACCTGGAAAATGTCTCCGCTGTGGAGGTTCACTCCTGAACTGGTCATGTCTACCGCGGGAACGGTGGGCAAAGCGCCGTTGGTGTAGAGACCGGTCGAATCGGGGCCTTCGCCCGCGTTGCTGTAAAGATCGAACTTCACAGCGACGCTGGTTGGAATGACCGTGCTTTGTGACGAATTGGGCCCGTAACCCAAGCCTCCGCCCCATGATCCAAGCGCCGCTGCGGTGCTCCCGCCATGAATGGTAAAGGTAAAACCGTCGGCGTTGGCGTCCGTGAGCTGGAAGGAGAAGTCAGTCATGAAGGACTGCACATTGACTGCCGTCGAGAAGAAGGCGCTGCCCGCCTCGTTCGTCCCCGTGTTGGTAAGGCGCAAACGGCTGCCGTTGATCGCCGCGCTGCCGGAAAGAGTGAGGCCGGTTGCGCTGAGCCCCGAAGCATAGTTAATCGCTGAGGCTGGATTCGCTTGAATGGAGTAAATCTCGGAAGCTGTGGCACTGTTGGTGAAATTCGGGGCAGCAGCCATGGCCTGCACAGTTGCGGAGGAGGTCAAGGTAAAGGCCGAACCGTAAAGGGTTCCGTGAGTGGGAGAAGGTGCGGTGCCGTCGGTGGTGTAATACATGGCGGCGCCGGGAGTCGAGTCGGTCATCGTCACTGGGACAGAGGAGGTAACCGATTCAGACACAGGACTGATTGCAGGTGTCGCGGCCAGAGCCGTGGTCACGGGTCCGGAGACATACGACCAGGCGATGATTTCCTGGATCGCCGTCAAGCCTCCGGTGCCGCCTGTAAATCCGACGTAGGCGGTGTTGCCCCCAACGGTTCCGGGAATGTTGATGTTCTGGAAGGTTTGCGAGAAGGTGTTTTCGGTTGAGACATCTGTGATGGTCATCGCCAGATTGGTTCCGTTGTAGGACATGTGAACCTGGAAAATGTCTCCGCTGTGGAGGTTCACTCCTGAACTGGTCATGTCTACCGCGGGAACGGTGGGCAAAGCGCCGTTGGTGTAGAGACCGGTCGAATCGGGGCCTTCGCCCGCGTTGCTGTAAAGATCGAACTTCACAGCGACGCTGGTTGGAATGACCGTGCTTTGTGACGAATTGGGCCCGTAACCCAAGCCTCCGCCCCATGATCCAAGCGCCGCTGCGGTGCTCCCGCCATGAATGGTAAAGGTAAAACCGTCGGCGTTGGCGTCCGTGAGCTGGAAGGAGAAGTCAGTCATGAAGGACTGCACATTGACTGCCGTCGAGAAGAAGGCGCTGCCCGCCTCGTTCGTCCCCGTGTTGGTAAGGCGCAAACGGCTGCCGTTGATCGCCGCGCTGCCGGAAAGAGTGAGGCCGGTTGCGCTGAGCCCCGAAGCATAGTTAATCGCTGAGGCTGGATTCGCTTGAATGGAGTAAATCTCGGAAGCTGTGGCACTGTTGGTGAAATTCGGGGCAGCAGCCATGGCCTGCACAGTTGCGGAGGAGGTCAAGGTAAAGGCCGAACCGTAAAGGGTTCCGTGAGTGGGAGAAGGTGCGGTGCCGTCGGTGGTGTAATACATGGCGGCGCCGGGAGTCGAGTCGGTCATCGTCACTGGGACAGAGGAGGTAACCGATTCAGACACAGGACTGATCGCCGGTGTCACAGCCTGGGCAGTGGTCACGGGTCCGGACACATAGGACCAGGCGATGATTTCCTGGATCGCCGTCAAGCCTCCGGTGCCACCTGTAAATCCAACGTAGGCGGTGTTGCCCCCAACGGTTCCGGGAATGTTGATGTTCTGGAAGGTTTGCGAGAAGGTGTTTTCGGTTGAGACATCTGTGATGGTCATCGTCAGATTGGTTCCGTTGTAGGACATGTGAACCTGGAAAATGTCTCCGCTGTGGAGGTTCACTCCTGAACTGGTCATGTTTACTGCGGGAACGGTGGGCGAAGCGCCGTCGGTGTAGAGACCGGTCGAATCGGGGCCTTCGCCCGCGTTGCTGTAAAGATCGAACTTCACAGCGACGCTGGTTGGAATGACCGTGCTTTGTGACGAATTGGGCCCGTAACCCAAGCCTCCGCCCCATGATCCGAGCGCCGCTGCGGTGCTCCCGCCATGAATGGTAAAGGTAAAACCGTCGGCGTTGGCGTCTGTGAGCTGGAAGGAGAAGTCAGTCGTGAAGGACTGCACATTGACTGCCGTCGAGAAGAAGGCGCTGCCCGCCTCGTTCGTCCCCGTGTTGGTAAGGCGCAAACGGCTGCCGTTGATCGCCGCGCTGCCGGAAAGAGTGAGGCCGGTTGCGCTGAGCCCCGAAGCATAGTTAATCGCTGAGGCTGGATTCGCTTGAATGGAGTAAATCTCGGAAGCTGTGGCACTGTTGGTGAAATTCGGGGCAGCAGCCATGGCCTGCACAGTTGCGGAGGAGGTCAAGGTAAAGGCCGAACCGTAAAGGGTTCCGTGAGTGGGAGAAGGTGCGGTGCCGTCGGTGGTGTAATACATGGCGGCGCCGGGAGTCGAGTCGGTCATGGACACTGGGACAGAGGAGGTAACCGATTCAGACACAGGACTGATTGCAGGCGTCGCGGCCGCCGGTACTACGCCGCTGAACAAGCCGTAAACGTCCACTTCAGTGGAAGTGCCGACATAAACCTTGCCGTTCGAAATCGTCGGGGTCGTAAACTTTACGGCATTTCCGGCCTGGTCGCGGTTATTCGCAGCTCTCGTACTGTTCCACAGTTCGTTAGGCACGTTGGTTGCGTCGTAGGCGTAGACCAGGGCAGGTCCGGGGCCCGGACCGGGCGAACCATACTGCGAAGAATCGATAGCCCAGAGAATTGCTGTGCCTGACGCAGTTCCGTTCGAGGAGATCGACGGCGTGGCTCCGGGAAATTCAATCGAAGTCGAGTTGCTCGAAATGTGCGTGAAATCCGGAAGTCCATTCGTAACCGGAATCGATTTCAACACGTCAGAGTTGCCCCAGAAGTAAATATTGTTATTCCAATACGCAGGCATGCTCCACATGCCGCCAACCGCGCCGGAAGCGGACTCCTCGATAATTTCCGGATCGTTTGCGCAACCCGAACAGTAGTGGGAATTATCGGTCGTCAGCTGATCACGATTAACGACGTAAATGCGCCCTTCCTTACCAGCTTGGACTAGGATGTGCGGAAACGAACCTGGCTGATTGGGCAGCAATAGCACCCCGCCGGAGCCGAGGTCCACGTCTCCGGTGGACAGTGCTTGCTGATCTTGGGGAGTGAAGTAGTCGAGGAGCGTAAGGATTTGGTTCGTGGTTCCTAACTTCAATAGAGTGTCGCCCGTCTCACGCGCCGGAACGTTGACGGTATCGAAATCGCCGTTGGCGCTGGCGATGAAGATGTTCCCGCTGGAATCGGCGGCTATTCCCGCGCCGGACATCCAGAATCCGCCTAGGCCTCCGTTCGGAGTTGTGACGTAAACGCTCTTCTGCGTAAACGTTGCCTCATCGTAAGCAAAGAGCCAGCCATGAAACGGACCGTAGTCGCAGTGCGAAGCGAAAGCGATGAAAATGGTGCCGTTCATCAGCAAAAGCCCGGGTCTCGCTTGTTGATGCAAGGACATGGTAGCAGAGTTAAAAATAAGTTGGCCGTTCGTGCTTCCGTCGCCGGTTCCGGCGATCGTTGCGGCGATTTGAATTGGACCCGGCGATTTTTCATTGCCGGTCAGCAAATCGAGCGCATGCAGTCGGTGGAAATAGCTTGAACCATTGGTGGATTTCGCTTCGACATAGATCGTTTTCGATGTCGGATCGATCACCGGCGTGCTGGTGATGCCGATCTGCGGCTGGATGTCAGTGCAGTCAATCGTCGTGGCGCTGTTCAGAGGTGTTTCGCCGGCACCTGCTCCGTGAGCTGCGTCGACAAGGCTCGCTTTCCAGAGCGGGTTGGAGTTCGCGCCCGTGTTCGAGTCGGCGTCGAAGGCGTACACGCTATCGGCTTCACTGGCGACGATCAGGACGTTGTGAGTCGTGCCATTAATTGTGACACCGGGCACGTAAAGCGGCTGAGCGTAAACTTGCCCATCGGTGGGCAGGGCAAACAGCTTGCCGAACTGATTTACGTTCACATTGGCCGTATTAAGGATCGTCTCAGTCGTGTTTTGGCCGGTTCGCGAAATGTCATTGTGTTGCGTCAGAACCGCGCTTTGCCCGAAAGTCGAAAGCGCGACAGCACAAATCAGAAATGCGGCGGCAGCACCACGGTGAAAGAAGCGATCACGATGAACGCTGGAAACAAGGGCGCGCGGACTGCTGTCAGCAAAGCCCACAATTGTCTTTAGCATCGGACAACCCTGTCGGTTGTTTGGCTAGAGCTGGAGCTGCTCGAGTGTCGGAACCATAGCATACGTGGAAGGACATAGAATAGGCGAAACACGTGATAGCGAGGTTCTATAGGTCTAGAAATCGCTTTGACTTGGCCCGCTGATACGAAGCACGGACGACGAAGCGGGTCAGTTCGGCTTCCCTGTAGTTTTACGCCTGCTGGGAACAGTTATCGTGAATTTTCCAATCTGGTTCAGACCGGCGGCCGGGAGGGTCACACCGTTCGAGCTAACAAGGAAATTGTGCTTCGGATCGAATCTTAGCGATGGATCGTTCGAGGGAATCCAAAGCGAGATGAGATATGTACCGGGAGAAAATGCCGGCGCTAGCAGCGTCTCTTGAATGGTCACGGGCTTATCGAATTCAAGCTGCGTGAAATCGACGTGTGGCAACGATCTACGCATGTGATTTTCTCCCTTATCGTCATCGATTGCCAGATAGACGGTGCGGTGTTCGGTGATCTTGCTGCCGCTGTCGTTTGTGAATGTCAGCTGAACGCGCATGTGGCTGTCGTTTGACGGGATGAATGAAATTACGGCACGATTCAGAATAATGCGCGGTGCGGATCTGCTGTCAGCATCGACGGGTGAGCTAGCCGAGTATGCGCAAGTCAAAGTGAGCTCGTTTGTTCCGATTGTCTCGCATGTCGGAGGGGAGATGGAGCCTTGTACTGTTGGGAGTTCTCTTCGCAAAACAACAGCGCAAGGATCGTTCAGCGCTGGAGACAGCAGTCGAGTAAGCGTGAGAGTCAGCACGGCCATTTTGGTTTTCACGGTGGCCTCCTAGACTACAAGCTGCGAGTGGGTATCGATCAAGTCGGCTTCGCGACTCAATGCACGGCTTGATTCCCGTCAAATACTCACTCGAAAGAATGCGCGCCGCGCAGCTGTTTTTCGCCGCGATTCTGATTCCGTTGTCTTTCGTGGTGTTTGCCCGGGCGCTACGCCGGACAAAGGTTACCGCCACGCTGACACATATTTGAGCGTTGGGGAATAGAAATGCGTTAACGAAATATTCTGGAGAAGGCGAAACGGGGGTCGAAAAAGCGGCAGCCATGACGCGGTGGCATCGCAGCCTGCCATTCGAATCGATGAAATTCAGTTAGCTCGTGGCTTTCTGTCGACGCTTCAAGAAAAGCGACAATAGACCTGTACCCAACAACAAAATGGAAGTGGGTTCGGGCGTTGCGACGGACTTCACGCTGAGTGTGTAGCCACCAGCCCCGGTAAGATAATCGAAAAGTGCTTTGTTGCCGTGAAAGTCAGACATCGTAGGTTCGCTTTCGGGACCGGTATAGAGTTGTGGCCCGGTCAAACTAAAAAGGCCGTCGGTGTCTCCAAAGGCGCCATCCAGGCTCGAACTATAGAAAATCAGTTGGTCGCCGGGAACCGCTGACCCATCGATCGTCAAGTCAATAGGTGTTACAAAGAAACCTGCCCCTAGGTCGTAATTGTCGCTGCTAACGGTAAAGGTTACCGGCAGCTCAAAGGTGGCATCCACGGGGCCAGTCAAAGTGTAAGCAAGTAGCCCTGTACCATCGGCCCTAACCGTGGCAACCGAAAGCAGCAAAAAGAAAACAAAAGCCAGCGCCGCAGAAATTCTATATTTCATTGAAAGCTCCCATCATCCAACCATTTGCCGGGGAAGGCCTGCGGGAGACCATCCCAGCGTTTCTTAACGTTGCATGCGGGCGACCATACTGCTTCAGCTATAAGTCCTGTGGTTTCATCACGGCTGGACTTCCAGAAAGGTGTCACGGGGTAAATGCTTTCTCAATAATGAACGGCGATTACCGAATCCCATTCTGCGCCTTTCGCTCGAGCTCAACGGCCTCTACCTAAGGCCCCGCAACCCTGTCGCCTCGGGGAGCAAGTTCGTTTACGGTGGCCCGAGGATTTAGTTCCTGATTTCTGCCTGGGCGCTGCGTCGTAGGAAAGTCACCGCCACGCTCGCGCCCATCGGAGCGAGCGAATGTCTCGGCAGGCTTGTGGTACAGCATGCGCTCGCGTAGAGTTTTTCCATGGGCGCGAAAGACACCGCGATGAAAGTTCCCTTACTGGACCTAAAATCCGAATACGCGGAATTGCGCGATGAAATTCTTCCGGCGCTCGACCGCGTCTGCCGGAATTCATCGTTCGTGCAGGGTGAGGAAGTCGAGGCTTTCGAGCGCGAGTTCGCCGATTTCTGCGGCGTGAAATACTGTGTGGCGCTGAGCAGTGGGACGGCCGCGCTGCATCTGGGCCTGCTGGCGCTCGGAGTGCAGTGCGGTGACGACGTCATCACGACGCCGAACTCGTTTCTCGCGACCGCGGAAGCCATCACCTATTGCGACGCGCGCCCGGTATTCGTTGATATCGACCCCGCCACGGCGAATCTGGACCCCCGGCTCATCGAGCGCTCCATCACGCCGCGCACTCGCGTCATATTGCCAGTGCATCTCTACGGCCGTCCTGCGGACATGGATCCCATCCGCGAAATTGCGGCGCGTCACCACCTTCGCATCCTGGAAGACGCCGCGCAGGCTCACGCCGCGCGCTATCGCGCTCAGCGGGTCGGATCGCTCGGATTGGCGGCTGCGTTCAGTTTTTATCCCACGAAAAATTTGGGCGCTTACGGAGAAGGAGGCGCACTTACGACGAACGATGACGCCATCGCGAAATTCGCGCGCGCGGCGCGTTCGCATGGCCAGACCGCGCGCTATGACCATGAATTCCCCGGCTACAATTACCGCATGCAGGGATTTCAGGGCGCCGTGCTGCGCATCAAACTTCGCCGCCTGCACGCCTGGACGCAAAAGCGACGCGAAATTGCCAAGGAATATCGCCGCCTGCTCGAAGGCGCGCGCCTCGAGATGCCGCAAGACGATGCGCGCGATGTATGTGTCTATCACCAGTTCGTGATTTACATAAGCAATCGCAATTCCGTCATCGCGCAACTTTCGGCGCGCGGCATCTACACCGCCGTGCATTACCCCAAGCCGATTCATCTCCAGCCCGCATACTCCTCGCTGGGCTATCCCGCCGGAACATTCCCAAATGCCGAACGCGCCTGCGAGCGCGCCCTGAGCCTGCCGATTTTTCCGGGCATGACCGCCGACCAAGTAAATTACGTCGCCGCGTCAGTGCTGGAAGTCGTCCGAAATAAATAGCACGCGCTCCGGCAGTCAGTCGCTTTCCAATTCGAACCTCGAGTCGCGCAGTGAACTGCTTCCGATCCCGTTCTTGTCTCTCCGGAATCAGGATGAGTATGTGTCCGGACCTTCTGGAGCTGGAGCGGAGGAGGGTTGCAGACGATTTCGCGTGCATTGCGTTTACTGACCCAATAAGTCAAGCAGGCAATACGGAGTTTGGCCCTGGCACTTGAGCAACCGTGCTATATTTTCACTCGCGATACTCTCAAGCAGAACACGCCGAGTGTTTGGCAAGCACCTGAATGGGAGAACCATACCGGCGAAAACGGAGGCAGCAATGACCTATTTTGGCCGGCCGATCGCGCTAGCGCTGGCGTTGTCAGCTACGATCGCACCCGCACTAACGACGCGTAATCATCTGGCTGTAGCTCGCCAGGCGGCCACTGCCGCAGGCGCAGCCTCGAAACCGGCGATCCTCGCGGTCGGCACTTCGGTTGTCGCGAAATTGCTTACAAACTTAGATTCAGGTACTTGCAAGCCTGGCGACCCCGTCGAAGCCGAGGTTACGCGGGACGTTTCGCAAAATCACAAGGTTGTGTTGAGAACAGGCACTCGCGTAATCGGGCATGTCGTGGCGCTCGATGCGTCCTCGGCACACAAACCGGAGACCACGATCGCAATTTCGTTCAAATCCGTCTCGATGAAGAGCGGCGAACAGGCGCAAATTTCCTTCGTCATACAGGCACTCGCGATTGCACCTCGGCTAAAAGAGAAAGATGATTTCGAAGGCGGTCGACCAATGGAGGCCACAGCTATTATTGCAGCCACTGCCGGCGGTAGCATCGGGGGACCACTTCCCGAAGGGCAGCTTCGACCGGAGGATTCAGGCGTTTACGGCGTTGCGGGCCTCAGCGTGGCCGTGTTGACAACGGAGACCGGTTCGCAGTTTCCCGTCCTGAAATTCGCCAGCGAAAGAATCCGCCTCGCTAAGGGAACGCAGATGGTCCTCCGCGTCGTACCCAATTAGGCCTTGCCGCAACACCGTTTCCCGAAGCTCAACGAGCGTGGCTCCGAGCGCGCCTGCGAGCGCGTCCTGAGCCTGCCGCTGTTCCCCAGCATGACCGCCGAGCAAATCAATTACGTCGCGGCCTCAGTGCTGGACGTCGTCGGAAAGAAACAAGAACGCACTCAGACAGTCAATTGCTTCCCACTGCGAGCGTCGAGCTGTGCAGCGAACCACTTCCGATCGCGACCTTGTCCCGCCGGGATCACGATGAGCATTTGTGCGGACCTTTCAGAGTCAGACCGTAGGAGGGTTGGAGATGATTTCGCTTATACCGCGTTTACTGAGCCAACAAGTTAATCAGGCAACATAGAATTTGGCTCTGCCACTTTGGCAGCCGTGCTATATTTTCACTCGCGATTCTGTCAAGCAGAACACGCCGAGTGCTTGGCAAGCACCTGAATGAGACAACCATCGGCGAAAACGGAGGCAGCCATGTCCCATTTTGGCCGGCCGATCGGGCTAGTGCTAGCGCTGGCGTTGTCAGCTACGATCGCACCCGCACCTACGGCCCGTAATCATTTGGCTGCAGCCCGCCAAGCGGCCACCGTCGCAGGCGCCGCCGCGAAACCCGCGATCCTCGCGGTTGGCACCACCGTTGTCGGGAAATTGCTTACGAACTTAGATTCAGGTACCTGCAAGCCGGGCGACCCCGTCGAAGCTGAAGTTACGCGGGACGTTTCTAAAAATCACAAAGTGGTTTTAAAAGCAGGCGCTCGCGTGATCGGACATGTCGCGGCGCTCGATACGTCCTCGACACCCAAGTCCGAGCCCAGGATCGCAATTTCTTTCAATTCAATCTCTACGAAGGGCGGCGAACAAACGCAAATTTCCTTCGTCATACAGGCGCTCGCGATTGCGCCTCGGTTAAAAGAGAAAAATGAACTTCAAGACGGTCGTGGGATGGTAGCCACCGAGATTACGGCAGCCACTGCCGGCGGTGACATTGGGGGACCACTTTCCGAAGGCGTGCTTCGACCCGAGGATTCAGGCGTTTACGGCATTGCGGGGCTAAGCCTCGCCGTGATGACAACGGAGTCGGGTTCGCAGTTTCCCGTCCTGAAATCCGCCAGCGAAAATATTCGCCTCGCTAAGGGAACTCAGGTGGTCCTCCGTGTCGTAGGGAATTAGGCCTCGCCGCAACAGCGTTTCCCGAAGCTTAACGGGCGTGATTCCGAATGCGCCAGGGAACGCGTACTGAGCCTGCCGCTTTTTCCGGACACGACCGCCGAGCAAGCGAATTACGTCGCCAGTTCAGTTGCGTAAGTCGACGTGAATAAGTGAACCTACGCTCAGGCGATCGGTCGCGCTGAGGCGTTGATAGCTTTACTCGTATCGCAGGCAATCGATGGGATCGAGGTTGGCCGCCATGCTTGCCGGATAGTAGCCGAAGAACACGCCCACTCCGACGGAAATTGCGAAACCAATCGCTACCCACAGATATGAAAGCGTCGCGGGAATCGAAGGCAGCAGCGTGCGCACCAATAGAGATACTCCGGCGCCGATCAAGATTCCGATTGTGCCGCCGACCAGGGTGAGGACCACGGCTTCCAGCAAGAACTGCAAACGTATATCCGCGCGGCGGGCGCCGATCGCCTTGCGCACGCCAATTTCTTGCGTGCGCTCCGTTACCGAAATAAGCATGATGTTCATCACGCCGATGCCGCCCACCAGCAAACCGATGGAGCTGATCACCGTCGTGAGAATTACCAGCGCGCCGGTGAGCTGATTCCACAGATTGCTCAGGAAGTCCGGCGAGCTCAGTTCGAAATCATTTTCCTTTTCCGCGGGAACGTGGCGCAAGCGGCGCATCGCCTGAATCACTTCGCCTTGCGCCACTTCAATATTTGCATTCTTGGGAACGGTGAATGCCATCACTAATTCTCTAGACCCCGGGTATTCCTTTTTGAAATTGCTGAGCGGGATGATGGCAAAGATGTCCACGCCCGGACCGAGGAACAATCCCTGGTCGTGTTCGAAAACGCCGATGACTTCATACAAGCCGCCATTGATGCGCACCGTCTTGCCCAGCGCGTCCGTCTCGGGGAAGAGCGATTCGCTGATGGCCGCGCCCAGCACTACTACGGGGCGCGCGTGCTCCTCGTCGTAAGTGCTGATGAAGCGGCCGCGCTCGATGGCGAAGAGCGGAATCGCCTCCGTGTACTCCGGCTCGGCGCCGCGCACAATGACTTTCTCGACGCTGTGGTCGCCGCTGGTGATCAGATTGCTATCTCCGAAGAAAAAACCGCGCGTGCCGATGGTGGTGACGATCTGCACATCGGGAGCGGCCTGGCGGATGTAATCGGCATAGCTGTATTCAATATATCGGCGCGTGCGAATGCGTTCCGGCATGCGCGCCGGGTCCATGGCCGGCGGAAATCTTGTGAGAAAGTAGGTGCGCGAGCCGAGCGATTCCACTTTGTCCTGCACGAACTTGTTCAGGCCTTGAATGATGGCCGCCATGGAGATCACCGAGGAGACGCCGATGACGATGCCGAGTACCGTAAGCGCCGAGCGCACTTTGGATGAGCGCAACGTGTCCATTGCGGCGAAAAAGTTTTCCCGGGCCTGGGCGAGCGTCATGAGCGCCATCAGTCGGACCTCAAGGCCACTACCGGGTCCAGTTGTGATGCACGCAATGCCGGATAAATTCCGAAAAATAGTCCGACCGCAGAACTGAGGAACACACCCATCACCGCCACCCAGGTTCGAACGGAAGCAGGGAACGGCGTATAGGTGCGGAGTACCAGCGCGAGCAAAAATCCCAGCGTCACGCCGGCGAGGCCTCCCACAATGCATTGCACCACACTTTCCACGATGAACTGCCGCAGAATATCCTGCTTGGTCGCGCCCACGGCCCGGCGGACGCCGATTTCTCGCCGCCGCAGAGTGACGCTCACGAGCATCACGTTCATGATCACGATGCCGCCGATGATCACTGAAATCGCACTCACCATAATGAATACTGCAAAGAACGCCGAACTGATGCTGCGCCACAGGGCCATGTAACTTTCTTTGGTCCCGATGAAAAAATCATCTTCCCGATTGCCGAGTAGATGGCGCCGCGAACGCAGAATCAAATGGGCTTGGTCCTGCGCCATCTCGAAGTTCTGTGCGCTGGTCTTGACGTTGATCGTGATGCTGGAGTGCATTCCCTGCACACGAAGGAAAACCGGCAGCGGAATGATGACGAAGTCGTCCTGATCCTGGCCGAGAACACTGCCGATCTTTTCCATGACTCCAATCACGAGGAATTCATCGTTGCCGATGCGAACGGATCTTCCGATAGGATCCACGCCGAGAAATAATTCCCGCACCAGCGTGTCTCCAATCAGACAAACATTGACCTTGTGCTCGGCTTCAGATGCAGTGAAGTAGCGGCCGGACTCGATCGAACGCGAGTCAATTTCCGCCATGTTCGGCGAATTGCCGTAAAGATTTACGTCCTGCAGCTCTTTGTCGCCGGATCGTGCGTGAACGCTGGCGCTGGCACTGCCCCCGACTTGTTCACAAGCAGCGCATTCGGCGGCAATCGCGGCCATGTCTTCCACTTCGATTTTTCTGTACTTCAGCGCTTTGATGATGATGGTGAAGTCCGTCACCGCGAACGGCGTACGCGCGATTTGGAATACGTTGGTGCCTAAGTTTGCGATCTTCTGTTCCACATACTGGTTGGCGCCCTGCACGATGGTCATGACGGTGATGAGCGTGGCCACGCCCATCGTCAGGCCCAGAGCTGTGAGCGAAGCGCGTAGCTTATGCTCGCGCAGAGCGCTGAAGCACTGCGCAAGATTGTCGCTGACAGCAAGCATGGCGGCCGCGTGGAGTTCTTCGGCTATCTTATCAACTCTCCTGCGATTGTGCTGCAGATCAGCAGAATGCGTTGGCACACTGTGCGCGCGAAAATGCGATTCTGGCAAGTGGCGTAAAGTCTTACAGTTAGAGACGTGTCGGAGCGCACCCAGCGTTTGCGGTGCTACGTCTTATGGATAGCAGCGAAATGCTGTTACGCGACTGGCGAAATCGACGCCGCGATAGGAGTGGCGCCAACGCCAGTTGAAACTCTCGGATTCCGAGAGAAGGGATGAAACGAATGCGAAACCTCAAGATCGGCAACCTGATAAGAAAATCTTCAATAACGTTTGGTGCGATGTTTGGCCTAGTTCTCGGCGTGATCTCCGGGCCCGCACCGGTGTCGGCTCAGCAAGCAGACTCCTCAACCGACGTACCCGTGCACATGGTGGTGACGGTAAAGCCGCACCACGGCGCACAAGTTCCGGCGGTGGCGGCGGATGACGTGAAGGTGTATCAGAAAGGCAAGCGGGATATGGTGGCAAGCTGGGTCCCGCTGCAGGGAGATCGCGCCGGACTGCAACTCTTCATCTTGATCGACGACACTTCCAGAGCCAACCTCGCCTTGCAGTACAGCAGCATTGATAAGTTCATCGAGGAGCAGCCGGCCACGACGGCTATCGGCGTCGGATATATGCGCAACGGCGCTGTCTTCACGGCCCAAAACCTGACGACCGACCGTGCTTTGGCGGAAAGATCATTGCGCTTGCCGCTCGGGTTCGGAGCGGCATACACGAGCCCTTACCTGGCGCTGTCAGACCTGATGAAGAAATGGCCGGAGACCAAAGATCGTCGCGAGGTCTTGATGATCACGAGCGGAATCGATCCTCTCGGCGGTGGATTTTCGAATAATCCATTCACTAACCCTTACCTCGACGCGGCTTTGGAACAAGCGCAACGAGGAGGATTTATCGTCTATTCCATTTATGCGCCTGGAGTGGGCCTCGCCAGCCGTGGGCGGTTCCGCACGGATCTGGCACAGACTGGTCTGGATCTGGTGGCTGAAAAGACCGGCGGAGAGACCTACTACCTCGCATTCGGCTCTCCGGTTGACATTACTCCGTATCTGCAGGACGTAAGCAGAAACCTGAAAAACCAATACGGGCTCACCTTTCTGGCTAAGAGTGCAAGGAAGCCGACTCTTGAGCCAGTGAAAGTCAAGACTGAAATGCCGAACACGGGCCTGGTCACTGCGGAAGATGGTTACGTCAAATCCGGGATGTAATACGAGCGTACGAACTGGACATGTCGGGATTTTTCACAACGACATGATTGCATAACAACACCGGCTCCTTAGACCCGAGTGCAGTGTCGTTTGTCGAGAACCATTGGCTCGAGAAAAAGGAGCCGGACATGATCATCATAGGCGGGGATTATCACGCGAGCGTCTAGTAAGGTCACGATTGGAACGGTAGATGAACTCCGACGCGCTTGCGGCGTATGCGTTCGGGCAATTTAGGTGAAGACATCGCGGATAGCGGAGCGAATTTATAACAACGCCGTGATGGCCGGTTCTGCTCCCGCTTCGTCGGTCTTGCGCAGGGCGCGGTGGCCCAGATCGAAGGAGTTCAAATCCATGGCTGCGTGCATGATCATCGCCGGAACCAGCGAGCCGCCCGCGAGCACGACCACGGCGAAAAATAAGCCCACGATTGCGCTCACCCACACGTGCCGCACGCCGACATAAATGTGCGCGAACCCGAAAATGATCGCGCTGATGGTCACGGCCAAAACCAGACCGATCTGCGTGCGAGGCCAGAACGCCAGAAAATACCACGTCACGAAGCCGCGGAAGAGAAATTCCTCACAGATGCCGGCGGTGAGCGCTACCACAATCATGCCTCGATACTCGCCGGTCGTGCGCGGCACCAGGGGTTCGGCGTAAGCGAGCGTGCGACGCACCAGCTCGGGCCAGTTAGGTCGCGCGAGGAGCGTCCGCCGCTGCAGCGGTAGCACGGCGATACTAAGCGCGGCCGATGCCAATGCAATTCCCAGCCGCAGCGGCGTACTGGGACCAAGCATCAGCAGCGCCCACGGCCGCGCGCGAAATGCCCACAACCAAATGATGCAAGCGGTGAAAACCCACTGCGGCACGAAGCTGTTGCGGTACAAGCGCTCCCGCGCGCCGGGAATGCCCGCGGCTATCGCGCGCACCGAGCGGGGGTAATACCAGCGCCACTCCGCGAGGGGCCACAGTAACGCGATCATTACCAGCAGGATGTGGTCGAGCAGGATGTGCGATCCAGTCATGCGCGGCTCCTAAGGGTGGGCGTTTCTCGCGCCATCGCAGGGTAGCGACTGGGGCAGAGTAGTCACGTTTCTATGAATAGTCAACTATATTTTACTATTCAATTATTTGCTAGAATTTCAGCCGCAGCTCTGCGCGAAGATGCATCCTTCAGGAGATGGCCGAGGCTATGGCGAAGAAGTCCAGGTCGCAGAACACTGCGCTTCCGCACGGCACGAAAACCTTGGCGGACTTCCAGCAGGTTCGCGCGCTCGCCCATCCGTTGCGCTTGCGCATTCTGGGCCTGCTGGTCCGCGAGCCTCGCACCACCAAGCAAGTGGCCGATCTGCTGGGAGAAAATCACACCAAGCTGTACCACCATGTGCAGGAATTGGAGCGCGCGAAAGTAATTCGATTGACGGAGACGCGGCAGAAGCGCGGAACAGTGGAAAAGTATTATCAGGCCACCGCGGCGCTGTTTCGCGCGGCCCCTTCGGTTTTTTCCCCAGCGCGAACAGCCTCCGAGAAACCCTCGGACATCGAAGCAATGCTAAACGCAATTTTGGATTCGGCGCGCGCGGACGTGGTCGCTTTCGCCCAGACGGATGGATGGCAGCGAGGCAACAAGAAGGGGCTCATCGCAGCGCGGTTGCTGCTGAAAGGCTCGCGAGTGAAGGCGCTGAAAGCCGTCCGCCGTCAAATCTCACGTTCGATCAATGCGCTCATTGCGCAGGAGTCAAAGGAGCGCGCGCCCAAAAGCAGCGTGGAGAAGGACGCCAAACGCACGTACGCGCTCACCATCATTCTTCTTCCCACCGATGCAATCTAAGCCGCGACACCTTCGGTCATCGGGGAAAAGAAATTCGCCGCAAGATTTAGCGCGGGCGAAAAGGTAATCCTCCCGCAATCTAATCCGTAGGCAATTCACGCGGCATACTTGAGACTTGCTCGAATCTCTACCCACAAACACTCGCCCTTGACAGGCTTCGCGACAGTGGGCCATGGCTGAATGAGTTTGTTGTTTTCGAAGCCCTGCTCATCACCGGGCCACCGTTTACTCATTAGCCTCCTGTACCAAAACTGTCCCTTTCGCCAACGATTTCCGCGTTCCTATTTATTACACTGGCACCGATGCTAATTGATTACCTCTTTGCGCTTCTGGGCGCCAAGAAGGGTGCACATTTGATTCCGAGCGTTGGGAATCGAACCAGCCGAGATTCCAACTAGGGCTGGTCGTTAACTGCCGAAATGTTTTCTTCGTCGGTTGTTTCGATCGAACCCAATTGTCGAAACGGAGATAACTCTGATGCTTCGAAAATTCGGACCCGCTAGCTTGACCTTGACCGTACTTGCAACTCTCTTCGCCGCCGTTCCTGTGCGCGCCCAATTCACCCCTGATTTGCAGCCGCGCGCCACGTCCACCCAGGAACGCGAGGAGGGAACGCTGGTGACCCTCGCCGGCAACGTCCGTCCCGAGGCGAACCGTGAGAACGATCGCGGCCCAGTTGCTGAAAGCTTTCTTATGGAGCACATGCTGCTTCAGTTGCGCCGCCCCCCCGAACAGGAGCAGGCTCTCCGGCAGTTCATCAGTGAGCTGCACGCCAAAGGTTCTGCGAACTTTCACCGGTGGACCAATGCGCAAAAATTTGGAGAGACTTTTGGTCCCCCAACACGAGAACTGGACAACGTCACGAGTTGGCTAGAGTCATACGGCTTCAAGGTCAATACGGTTTATCCCAGCAGAATGGTAATCGATTTCTCCGGCACCGCGGGCCAAGTGCGGAAAGCATTTGCGACCGAGATCCATCACTTAGACGTGAAGGGCGAGAA
This sequence comes from uncultured Acidobacteriota bacterium, assembly GCA_963786205.1. Classification (GTDB taxonomy): domain Bacteria; phylum Acidobacteriota; class Terriglobia; order Acidiferrales; family UBA7541; genus Palsa-295. The sequence goes on along the minus strand of CAWAYG010000002.1, from coordinate 455,902 downwards.
GCATATCGCCAACATGAGCGACCCGCGAATTCCTTTGGCGCTCGCGCCGGCCATTGTGGGCATCGTCTCTCTGAACGACTTCCGCCCGAAGCCCATGCACACGATGCACAAGGCAAGGCCCCAGTTCACGGATGGCAGCGGAAATTACACCGTGGTACCCGAGGACTTAGCGACTATCTACAACTTGAAGCCGGTGTTCAGTGCCGGCACATCAGGGCAGGGCCAGACGATTGTGGTTATCGAAGATAGCGACGTGTTCAGCACCTCGGACTGGGATACATTTCGTTCCACGTTCGGCCTCTCTGCGTATTCGTCGGGTTCCTTTACTACGGTTTTCCCGCCACCCCCGGTCGGACCGAACAATTGCAGCGATCCCGGCGTGATCGCTCAGGTTGACGCGGAAGCGATCCTGGACGCGGAATGGGCCAGCGCGGCGGCGCCGAGCGCGGCTATTCAGATGGCCACTTGCGCCGACTCAACCACCACTTTCGGCGGTCTGATCGCCTTGCAGAACTTGATCAACGCTAGCCCCAGTCCACCCGCCATCATGAGCATCAGCTATGGCCAGTGCGAGACGGTGAACGGCGCGGCGGCCAACGCAGCCTTTAGCTCGGCGTATCAGCAAGCGGTCGCTGAAGGTGTCTCCGTTTTCGTGGCCGCGGGCGATAGCGCCGCGAGTGGATGCGACAATGGCGCGGCGGCAGCGACCCACGGCATTGCCGTGAATGCGTTTTCGTCTACACCATACAACGTCGCTGTGGGCGGCACCGATTTCAGTGATACGTATTCCAGCACGAACAGTACGTATTGGAACCCTACCAATACGTCCAACTACGGCTCGGCGATTTCCTACATTCCGGAAACACCCTGGAACGATTCGTGCGCTGGCTTGCTGGTCACGAACTACTACGGTGGTGGTGAACTCCCCTACGGGCCTGGCGGATTTTGCAATGACCCAACAGGAATTGGGTCAATCCTCCTGCAGCTGACGGTCGGTGGAGGTGGCGGGCCAAGCGCATGCGCGACCGGCTCGCCCTCCGTCAACGGCGTGGTGGGCGGAACCTGCGCGGGATGGCCCAAGCCTTCCTGGCAGTCCGTTTTTGGCAATCCCAGTGATGGGGTGCGCGACACCCCCGACGTCTCTCTGTTCGCGGCCGATGGCGTCTGGGGTCACTACTACGTATTTTGTTGGTCTGATGTTGCCAACGGCGGAGCGGATTGTACGGGCGATCCCATCAACTGGGCCGCTGCAGGCGGAACATCCTTTGGGTCGCCGATCATGGCGGGCATCCAAGCGCTCGTGAATCAAACGACGGGAACGCGGCAAGGCAATCCCAATCCCGTCTACTACCAACTTGCGGCGGCTGAATATGGCCCGGCTGGCAACAGTTCTTGTAACTCCAGTAGCGGCGAAACCGTTTCCAGCAACTGCATTTTCTACGATGTGACGCTCGGGGACATGGACGTCGACTGCGCATACTTCGACGGCACGGACCTTTACAATTGCTACGATCCGGGAGGTACCTATACGAACGGTCTGGTCGGCGTGCTTTCCACAGACAACAATTCTTATCAGCCTGCATACGTCGCCACAACCGGGTGGGACTTCGCCACCGGGATCGGAAGCTTGAACGTCGCAAACTTGGTGAACAACTGGCCGACGCCCATGTCGAACTTGTCCGGAATGTGGGATCTGCGCGTGGGGAATTCTGCGAACCCTCCCACCGGCCAAATCGGCGAAACGGAGTTCACCTTCGATGTGGACATTCAAGGGAGGACGGCGATGACGGAATCCCTTTCCGACAGCGGCTCGCAGAATGATGCGTTCACGAATTCCGTTTGTTCCGCCGTCGACTCAAGCTTCAACGTGACCATGAATGGAAATTTCACGGCGTCGCCCTTAGTCTCTTTCCAGATCTTTGTGGACAATGGCGAGTCTTATTCGATGACCGGCAGCCTCTCCGCGGACGGAACCACGGTGACAGGAACCAACGTGCAGTACAATGCCACCTCCCAGGACTGCGGAAATAACGACGTGGGAAGCACTTTCACCGCGACACTTTTCAAGCCCGCCACCGGAACATACGTGGGGTCGTTCACTCCCGATGCAGGTGGGCAAGCGTTTAGCGCCACCATCGTTTTGAACGAGGACGGCAATTTCAATGTTACTGGATCAGTCACAGGTTCAGGCAACTCCTGCTTTTCGAATTTAACCGTCAACAGCAATTTTGCGCCGAGCCTCGCTTCCGGTGACGTATTGGACTTTTTCGGGACAGACTCGCAAGGAAACCAGGTTGGCTTTGTTGCGAACGCAGGCGGGTCACGTGGCGTCGCAGGCGATACCATGTGGCAAGATCTGTATGTAACTGCGGCCGTCTACGGCGGCGCGTGCAACGGCCAGACCTACACCGATGCTCCGTTCCATAAGGTGAGCCGTAGACCTCACGGCAGGCGACTCCCAATCGTCCCCAGACGATCGAATCGGGATCAGATGTCGGAACAGTGACTTTCGGGGGTAACGCATTTGAGACCGGATATCTCAGCAAGACTCTCCGTGTGTGAAAAGGTTGCGTGCCGCCGAGACGATGCAGTGGAAGCCCGCGCGACAAGGCGATCGTCAAATTTACGGCTGCATAAGAGTTGATTGCCGAACGACTTAGATTGCTTCTTTGCGCGGGCTGGGTGGTTCGGGCGTGTCGCGACTGGCAAGTTGGGTAAATCCGGCCACGTTGCCGGCGCCCGCGACGTTGGTTGCACGTTCGCGCAGCATTTGCGCCAGCCCATCGAAAACTTTCGAGCAGGAATCGCGCAGCGCCTGGTCGGCTGAGCGCAGCAGCGATTCGATCCCGTTCTGCCCGTGCTCATTGAGTCGTCGCACGGATGCCATAACCCAGGAATCGGCGGTGGTCTGCAAGCGATCCTGAAACTTTCCGGCAGCGTCGCCGCTCGCGCGTTCCAGCTGCGCGGTCCATTCGTTCTGGTGCGCGTCGCGCTCGCTGCGGAAACCTTCGAGCGCCGACGCAAATTCAGCGCCCAGCGCGGCTCGCCCTTCGCCGACGCTGGTTCCCCACTGCGACGACATTTGCGCGCGGAAACGTTCGACGGACGAAAAGGCGTTTACGTCGAGTTGGTGCAGCAGCTGCTGCGTGGCGTGATCAAATTCCTCCGCGCGTTCGCGCCGCGTGGTGGCAGTGGTGGCAGCAAACTGCGTCGTCTCCCGGTCGGAGACTTCGTGCAACAACTGGCCGAATGAAGCTGCCGCGGCTTCGGCCGCGCGATCGAGTTCGGTGCGCGTGTGCGCCGTCACTTCACCAGCGACGCCTTCCACCTGCGCCCGAATTTGGCCCAGGTGTGCCGCGGATTGCGCCGCGAGCTGTGCTTCGAATTTTTGCGCCGCGTCCGTGCTCTGTTGCGCGAGCCCCGCGTCGGCAGTCACAAAAGATTGTTCGACTAACGCCTGCAGACGGGCCCGTGCCTCTTGCTGCAGCCATTCAGACGTGTGCCCAATGGATTCAGCTGCAGCGTGCGACGCACGCACACCGCTCGCGTCCAACTCCTCGGACCACTTCACTAGCGCATCCTTGCGCGCAGCTTCAAAATCGGCGTGCAAGCTCGCCAGAGTTGCCGCCACCTGCGTGCCCACTTCGCGCTGATTATTTTCAGAGACCTGGCGCAGCCGTTCGCGATGCAGCCGCAAACTATCTTCGAGCTGCACTTCGCGAGCCGCGAGTTCGTGCAAGAGCGCGGGAACGCGCTCCAGATGCGGCGCAAGCTTGGCTTCGGCTTCGGCCACGGCGCGTTCCTGGAACTGGTGGCTGAGCGAATCCAGCACCGGGATCACCCGCTGCGAAACTTCACCGGAGAGATTTTCCATGCGGCGATTCATTTCCGCCGTCTGCGCGTCCAGGATTCTTTCCAGGCGCCGGTGCAGCTCATTCACCGTGTCGTGACTGGCAGCTTCCAGCTGCGCCGAGAATTCCTCAGTACGGCTGGCCACTTGTTTTACTTCGGCCAGCGAGCTGCGCGCGTTCAGAACTTCCCGCTCCAGCGCAGACTGAATCCCCGAAAACGTTTCGCGCGCTTCCGCCGCGGCTTGCGCGAACGGTTGGCGCAATTCGCCCAGCCGCTCCGTCATTTTCTGTTCGGCGTTGCGCACCACTTCCTGCGAGCGCTCCGAGAGCTGTTCAACCATGCGCTGCAAATTATTATCCAGCGACGATTGCAACAGCTCGTTCCATTGCCCCTGCGCGAGCGTCATTTCCGATTCCAGGCGCTGGCGCCAGACGGCCACCGCACTTTCCTGAGCCGCGATTTCGTCCTTCGTCGGCTCAACCGATTTCGAACTCCGCGCCGCGTCGGCCGCTTCGAGCTGCAGCAACACCCGCGCCACCCGGCTGGTAGCTTCCTGCGCGTTGCCACTTTCGGCTCGCAGCGCTTCGGCCTGGCGGCTGATTTCGCCCAACAGTTCGCGGGCTTGCCCGAATTTTTCTTCGAATCCTGAATTCAGAGCGCCGAGCGCTTCGTCCTGCTTCGCAGCCACTTGCGCGAAAAATTCCTCGCGCGCGCCGGCCTGCATCTTTTCGACCTCGCTCTTCCATTTCGCAAAAAGTTCCTCGGCGCTGTTGGCACGCTCCCGCACGGTTGCTGCGGCGGTCTGCAGCACCTCCTCGCGGGCCTGCTCGGCCGCCGCGAGCACTGCGTCCTTGGCCTGACGGTCCAGCTCCGCGCGAAATTCGCGCAGCAGAGGGTTATCGGCCGCCGGAGCAGCTTCAGCCAGATGTGCCGCTTCGTCCGTCGGCTCTTGAACAGGTTCAGACGCCGTACGAATTTCCTGCGAATCAATTCCTGCTTCTGTCTGGAAATGGTCCATAAAATCCCCGGGGTTCCCCGCCGCAACGTCTGTCGCCGGCTGTTCGGTGAACCGTGGTATCGATCTTACTGGTGATGCAGGTGACGGAAAGCCTTGAGGAATCGCCGCGGCCGCGCTATTCCAATCGGGTGCGTCGGTCCCCCAGACATTTGCCGGGCTCTCCAACTCCACGGCAATCTGAAAGAAATCGCGAATCGAGTGCGGCCGTTGCACCCAGGCAACACGCGCTCGCAAGGTGGTTCGCGCATTTTCCGTCGAGTTTGCGTTCGCATTCGTCGCCGCGTTTGCGTGCGTCGCGCTCTGCGCCGCTCCCAGCGGAAGATCCAGCGTCACCCAAGTATTGCGCGGCAGATGGTGCTTGGAAGTGTAGCGGCATCCGTGAAGATTGAAGGCCAGAGTGGTAGTGCGTTCTTCGAAAGGCTGGCCGAGCAAGTCAATTCCACGCACAATTAGAGGCAAGGATTCCGAAAGTCGTTCGCTGCGGCGGCGTTCTGTGCTGGGCTGGTTCAAATCCACTTCTCCACTGGGTTCCCCTGCGGGTTTCCGTGACGCGTTGTTCAAAGCTTCGTGCGAGGCGCTGCGAAACCCACGACGCGAAGCGATGAACGAAAGAATAGCACTCCTCGCGGGACGAATCGAGAAAAGAAAGCTTTCCAAAACGGGAATTTCACAGAGGGGAATTTGCATTCGGCGGCTGCGCACGGTACAGCCGCCGACCTGCCAGAAAATGGTCTACTTCTTCTTCTTTTTACCCACGGAGGTGTCCTGCCCGCCGCTCATGGCGTTCAAGCCATCCAACGCGTCCTTGCAAAGCTTTCCCGTCGCGTTGTCCGCACCCGTATCAATACACTTCTGATAGGCCTCCGCTGTTCCCGGGGGAATGATGTAAGTCATTTTGTCGCCTTCCTGCTTGGTATCAATCGTTGCAGTGAGCGCGCTTCCCAGCATGTACCAAGTAATCTGGTCCTTAGGATCGGCTTGGGAGGCTTTTTGCAACGGCGCGACTGCCTCCTTCATCCGGCCCTTGTTGCTGAGCACGATGCCCAGATTCTTCCAGCAGGTGGCGGCAGACGCGGGATCGAGCGCTGTCACTTTGTCGCAGGCGGCGCTGGCGTCCGCGAATTTGGCTTGGGCATCTTTCGGATCTGTGGACGACGCTCCCACGTTCGCCAGGTTCGTGGCTAGCCCGACGTAATAGCCGGCGACCGGTTTCGTATCAATGGCCTTCTGAAACGCGTCGGCTGCGTCCGAATACTTGCCGGCGCATTCATTCGCGGATCCCAGGTTGCCGAGGATCATCGCGCGGTTGTTGACTTCTTTTTCTCCCAGGTTTTGCACGGCTTGCGAAAATTCGGTGGCTGCGGTTGTGCAATCGGTGGCGCGCTGTGCTTGCAACGTCGCTTTCTGGTCTCCCGTCGCTGTTTTGATTTGCGCTCTTAGATCGTTGCCGGCCGCCAGCGCTGCCACGCCTGCGTCGAAATGCTGTTTCATCAGCTTGAATTTGTCTTCGGTTTCCTCTTTCTTCTTGGATTCTTCCGGATGCGCCGCAGCCGTTGCCGCCGCCACTTGCTTCAGGTCGAGCTTGTAATTATTTTCTTGCCCGTCGGTGATCTGAAATTTTTCGGAATAATTCAGGCTGACCAACGTGATCACATAGATTCCGCTGCGCATTCCCAGCTGCACGAATTTTCCGTTCTTGTCGGTCTTCACCGTGAAGGACTGGCCCGTCTCCGGCAGCTTGATCGTTACCGTCTGGTCCGCATACGGCTTTCCGTTCTGATCGTAAACTTCGCCGTTCAGTCTGCCTGTGCCTTGCGCCATCGTCGTCGTGGCCAACATCGCCAGCAATACGCAGGCTCCCAGAATGGAAATCACTTTTCGCATGTGCGTAGCTCCTCCGCCAGTGAATTGCCGCAGCCGATTATTATTCAACTCGTGCTTCCCGCGCGAGTGGCAGACCTTTGCGCTAGATAAAATACGTCCGCGCGCAACCGGCCACTATCGCATATTCCGTTCGCGGATTTTAGGATTTTTCTGCGCTGGCCATGATGTTCCCTGAAATTTCAGCGCCCTGGTTCCGGACCTCCCGGCCCGGGACTGTGCGGCGCGCTCGATCGCCGCGCAGCGTAAACCACGACCCCCACGCCGACGGCGATTTCCAGGCAGCCGCCGATGACTGCGGTGTGCCAGCCCCACCCCAGCGTGAGCCAGAAGATGGAGACCAGGAAAGCGGGAATCGCGATGATCAAAAATCCTCGGTTCATTTTCGCTTCGTTCCTTGGCCGCGACGCCTCGCGCGGGCTTACTCGCTACGGCCGGTACGTTGCCGCGGTCAAATCCGATTCCCACACTGTGATACTCGAAATCGCCGCGCCATTCGCCGTCGCGTGCATCTGCTGTGCCGTTTGCTCGTAAATGTGCCGCGCGATATTTTCCGCGGAAGGATTCAGCACGTCAAACGGCTTAAGCTCATTCAGATATTTATGGTCCAGCGAACGAATCACGCCTTGAATCACCTGCTTGAGGTGCACAAAATCATACAGCAGCCCCGTCGCGTCCAGCTCGGCGCCCGCCAGAGTCACGCGCACTTTGTAATTGTGCCCGTGCAAATCCTCGCATTTTCCTTTGTAATTCCGCAGATTGTGCGCCGCGGCAAAGCTTTCGTCCACACTCACTTCGTACATCGGCCTTCCTTAATCCGGATGGTTTTCCATGAACCGCGCGACTTCCGCGATATCCTGCGTGGTCGTGTAATCAGGCAGGGATTCCAGAAAAATTCTACCATACTGCATTCGCGAGATGCGGTTATCGAGGATGGCCAGAATCCCGCGGTCCGTCTTCGAGCGGATCAGCCTGCCGAATCCCTGCTTCAGAGCCAGCACGGCTTCGGGCACCTGATATTCCGCGAACGGATTGCGTCCGTCTTCCTGCAAAGCGCGCACGCGTGCTGCGACGATCGGATCGCTGGGCACAGCGAACGGCAGCTTATCAATGATCACGCAGGAAAGTTGCGTGCCGGGCACGTCCACGCCCTGCCAAAAGCTCGCGGTCGCAAAAAGGACCGCGTTCGGCGTCGAACGAAAACGCTCCAGCAGAATTGATTTCGGCGCAGTGCCTTGCAGCAGCATCGGAAACGGCAAGCGCCCCGATACCAGTTCATGCACGCCGCGCATCTGCGCGTAACTGGTGAAAAGGCAGAAGGCGCGCCCTTTTGAAATTTCCAGCAGCTTCGTGATTTCCTGCGCGGCGCGCCGGGAAAACGATTCGTTGCGCACGTCCGGCATGTCCGACGGAATATAGAGTAGCGCCTGTTCGTGGAAATCGAATTCGTGCGGCAGTACTTTCTCTTTCGCGGGTTGCAGGCCCAGTCGCTGCTTCAGAAAATCAAAGCGTCCGCCCACCGCCAGGGTCGCGGACGTCAGCACGACCGTATCGAACTGGTCGAAGAGTTTTTCGCGCAGTATTTCGCTCACGTCAATCGGCGTCGCCGTCAGCACGATCCCTTTGCCGCGCCGTTCGTACCAGTAGACGTAGCCTTTTTCTTCGCTCTTCAGCAGGAATTCGAATTCGCGACGCAAATCCGCGCCGCGCCGCGCCAGCGTGACGACCTCCTCTGGCTTGGGATTCAGCGCGGAAAGCTCCGTCTCGATGCGTTTCACCGCCGCGGACAAATCCTCGAACACTTCGTGATTCTTTTCCAGAAACGATTTCCGTTCCGCTGGCCCAAACGGGTAGCGCCCTTCGCGCTCCGGAAAATGCTCGAAAAACGCGCGTGCTCGTTCGCGCACACGCAACAGATGCTTACGCAGCGGCGCTGCTTCGATCTTTAGCAGCCGTAGCATGGCTTCCGTGTCGCGCACCAACTCTTCGAATTGATAGCTCGATACGCGCCGCCCGAAATAATCGCTGGCCACGTCTTCAATCTCGTGCGCCTCATCGAACACCACCGCGGAATATTCCGGCAGGATCGAGCCGAAATCATCCTGGCGAATGGCCAGGTCGGCGAAAAATAAATGATGATTCACGATAATCAGGTCCGCTTCCTGCGCGCGCTGTTTCATCGCCGTCAGGAAGCAGCGCTGGAATTCCGGGCACTTTTGTCCCGTGCAAAGATCGCTGCGCGCGTCAATGCGGTGCCACAATTCCGCGTCGTCCGGCAGAAAAGTCAGCTCGGAACGATCGCCCGTCTCGGTCAGCTTTTCCCAGTCGCGGATCTGCGCGAACCAGTCCACTTCATCAATGCCTTTCAGCAGGGCTTGGCCCTCGAACTGGTGCACTTTCTGCCGGCACAAGAAATTGTTGCGGCCCTTCATCAGCGCCGCTTTCAGGTTCGGCGCAAAATGTTTCTGCAGAAACGGCACATCCTTATTGAACAATTGTTCCTGCAGGGATTTCGTGGCCGTCGAAATCACTACGCGCCGCCCGCTGCGAATGGCAGGAATCAGATACGCGAGAGTCTTGCCCGTGCCGGTGCCGGCTTCGATGATCGCCTGCTGATGCTTCTGAAAAGCCTCATCCACGATTTCAGCCATGGCGAGCTGCGACGAGCGAAATTCGTATCCCGGGTGACGGCTCTCGAGCAATCCACCGGTCCCAAAGATTCCCTCGATGGTCACGTCCTCCGATTTTGCAGCAGCAGCAGCTTTTTTCGGCATTGGGTGAGGTGGCGCAACTACTCGTGGCACAGCCGCTCTAGGCTGTGCAGGCTAAAGGTTAAGATAGCACACGCGCGTAAGTCGACGCCCTGCAGGGACCGGCTTTTTGGCAATCAACGGATTTATCGCATATCGTGGGACGCCTCGCACACGACGCGGTCAGGAGGAACGAAGCGCCGATGTTCTGCTTCACAAAACCGAGCCCTGAGGCCATCCGCGAATTCCTCGCGACGCAGAAACATCAGCAGTTCTCCTACGGGCACGTCGGAGCATCACGAACGGAGGCACCCAGTGGCTACGTCATGGACCACAATCGAATTCAATTGGGCGTGGGCCGTCTCGTTTTTGATCGCGCCAAGAATGCGATCAAGCAATGGAAGATGTTTGATATCGGGTGGCTCGAGTTATTCTGGCCGAACACTCCAATCGAAGCAGGCGCAACTGTTGCCGTTGTCGTCTCTCATCTTGGATTCTGGTCCCTGAATGCCGCGCGAATCGCTTACACGATCGAAGAAGAACGCGGCGCGCTGGAAACGTATGGGTTTGCCTACGGCACTTTGTCCGACCACGCAGAAATGGGCGAGGAACGCTTCACCGTGGAATTTCATCTCGGCGATGAGAGCGTCTGGTACGACCTTTACGCTTTTTCCCGGCCGCAGCCACTCGCTCGTATGGCGTATCCATTCACACGATCCCTGCAGAAAAAATTCGCATCCGATTCGAAAATCGCGATGCAGAAAGCAGTAGGAAGCGGCTGAACGTAGACATAGATTGCGCGAGAGATGATAGAGTGGTTAGCCTGCCTAGCGGCGCACCTTTCAATGACCTCCAAACTTCCATCCATCGTAATCGTCGGTCGCCCCAATGTGGGCAAGTCCACTCTGTTCAATCGCCTCACGGGCACGCGCCGCTCCATCGTCACGAACGAGCCAGGTATCACCCGCGACCGCATCTACGGCACCGCGAACTGGGAAGGCCGCAGCTTCGAAGTGGTGGACACCGGCGGCATCGTTCCCGAAGACAAAGCCGGCATCCCCGGCGAAATTTTGCGCCAGGCCAGCGTGGCGATTAAGAATGCAACGCGCGTCGTCCAGATTGTTGACGGCCGCGTCGGACCCACACCGCTCGATCAGGAACTGGCGCAACTGCTGCGCAGGGCCGGTAAGCCGCCGATTCTCGCCGTGAATAAAGTGGACACGCCGCAACAAGCCGTAGACTTTTCCGCGCCGTTCTACGAATTAGGCGACGAAGTTTTCCCCATTTCCGCCGAACACGGTTTCGGCGTAGACGTGCTGCTCGACGCCGTTACCGAAGAAATTCCCAAGGGTGAGCCGGAGCCGGAAGCACCGCACGTCAATATCGCCATCATCGGCCGGCCGAACGTGGGAAAATCCACGCTGCTGAATCAACTGGTCGGCGCTGAACGTTCTATCGTTTCCGCGGAGCCGGGCACCACACGCGACGCCGTGGACACCGTCGTCGAACGCAACGGCAAAGCCTATCGCTTCCTCGATACCGCCGGAATTCGTCGCAAAGGCAAAACGAAGCTCATCGCCGAAAAATTAAGCGTCATCATGGCGCGGCAGCACCTGGAACGCGCGGACATCGCTCTGCTCGTCGCGGATTCCGCACAGGGCATCACTTCACACGACGCCACCATCGCCAGCTACGCCGAACAGTCCGGCCGCTCCGTGATCATCGTCATGAACAAATGGGACCTGGCGCTGGAAGCCGCGCAGGATTTGTCGTCAGAGAAGAAAAAGCGCGGCGGAAAATTCGTGGCTTTCAATGCCAACAAGCTGGTGCAGGATTACGAGCCGCTGGTCCGCGCGCGGCTGAAATTTCTTTCTTACGCGCCGGTGGTTTTTCTCTCGGCCAAGACCGGAGAAAATATCGACCGGCTGTACAACTTGATTGACAAGGTCGTGGAAGCCCGCAACAAACGCATCTCCACCGGTGAGCTGAATCGCTGGGTCGCGAAAGTGGATCTCACGCGAGGCACTTCACCGGCCAGCCGCGAAGTGAAAATTTTCTATATCACCCAGGCCAGCACCGCACCGCCCACCTTTGTGCTATTCACCAATCAGCTCAAGCCGCTGCACTTCAGCTATCAACGTTTCCTGGAAAACGAGCTGCGCAAGGAATTCGGCTTCCTCGGCACCCCCATCCGCTTCACGCAACGCCTGAAAAAACGCGGCTCGCGCCACCGCGAACGCAAAGACCCGCGCAAATCATAATCATCGCGCCGCGAATGGCCGTGTAAAGTTAGTCGAAGTATCTGTGATGCGTGCTGTAACAGCTCCGTAACCGCTACGTACCACACGCGAAATGAAATACGCTGAGCTTCACGTCAGACCATCGTTGGAAAAAGTCTCAGATCTGTGATTGCAGCTACAACGTTATTGACAAAGCCACATGTCGATTGCCGATTATGTACAAAACATTGCACGCTTCGCAGACAAGGGCGTCCTAGTACCACGTTCGAGTGTCGTTGGATAACTCCAGTCGCCACAGTGAAACCGGGCTCTCGAGTCGCTATTCGCTAAGCGCCGTGCATTTGGTTCCATGATTGCAAGTGACGGGCACTAGATGTGTTCGCCCCTATCCTTCGATCTGGGCGGACAATACGTAAATAGAAGCTTTAGAAAGTGAACTCTTCCCGGCGTTCACGGAACTACGGCCCCATTACTCGTTGTGTGTAGTCAAGCACCTACGTTGTTCGGCAGTTAAGTTGACAAACCAATGGAGGACTAAATGTACCGAATCATTTCTCGGATGCTGCTAGCGGCATTTGCCTTTGGGCTTCTGTCCGCCGCGGCATTCGCGGACTCCGAGCCAGTGGGCACTCTGTCTTTTGACCCGACAGACGCCACGCTGAGTTCCGGTCAGTTCGACATCCTGAATCTGACCGGGGCTGGTCTTCCGGTTACCACCTCGCTCACGTTTTCGGACATCAGCCTGCTTATCACGTTTCAAGGTGGTGCCACCGAAGCTGATACGAATTTCACTTCAGATGGCGCGGGCGGTTTCAACGGGAACGACTCATTCAGCCTGTTGACCTCGCCGATCACCAGCGCCGTCCTATCTGGAGTGGTCAGCCCAACGACGGTTACGTTGCTCGATGGAACGACCGTCACTCTAGCGGGAACGATCAGCGCCACGCTCACGGATCCCAGCGGTACGCTGGGGATTTTTGACGCGGCAGAAATAGACGCGGCAACAACTGCGAGCGGTCCTCCCCCAGTTCCGGAGCCAGGAAGCTTGCTTCTCTTGGGTACTGGATTAGTGGGACTCGCACTGCGGCGCCGGAGCTAGATCAACCGGCGTCTCGCGCAGCGAGCCTCTTAATTTGCCGGCGCGCACACGGCCGATGAACTTAATCGGCTGTGTGCAGCGGCGGTTCAATAAATCTGTACGGGTGTGGCTTTAGTCCCTTGAATGGGGATCGGTAACCCTATCGGTCGTTCACGATCGCCAGGTTTACGCGCGGGCGCCATTCCCGTTTTAGCCTTTCCGAGGCCAGACTCCTGGGGTTTGGCCCACATTGCTGGAAAAATCTTTTGGGCGTGACTTAAGGAGGTAGTTAGATGAGCGTGAATGCTTCTCCTCTATCGAGGGTTTTTGCTGTATCCAGGATTGCTGTTGTTTTGCTCGCACTGTCGCTTGTCCCAGCCGCATTGCACGCGCAAGTCGTTTTGGGCACAGCCGCGTCTCCGGCTACTGCTGTTGCAGGTTCGGGAGTGGCTCACGTTTCTGGGAGTGGTTTTCCGTCGCCCACCCCAAGCGCGGGAAGCGTCACCGTCTCCTTTGGGACCAGCTGCCTCTCCCCCACACCGTCTGCCACGACCGGCGCACTGCACATAACTTCGGCCGGCGCGTTTGACCTTGTGTATTTTGATGTCCCGGGAACACTAGCCGCAGGCACATATTCGGTATGGGTCACGGGCACCGGTGCGCATCCTTTCACGAGCACCACTTGCTCCACATTGAATGTTTCGAACAGCACCAAGAAACTCGCGTCATGCATTCCCAGCAGCTCACTCGCTGTGTCGTTGGGCACCCAAGTCGTTGCCTACGCTCCGAATGGGTACTGGGATGGCGGCTCGACAGGCATTCAGTTCGTTCCAATCGAGGGTGGGGGTTCGCCAGCGTCTATCGCAACGCCTCATGTCGTGAATTCGTGCGCGACGAATTCGGTGACCGGCGAGACCGTCTGCACGGCAAACAACACAGACGTCTATCTGATTACCGGATCCACGCTGAACACAACTCTAACTAGCGGCAGCAACGCCTTCGCTGCCTTCTCTGGCGGCGAATGTAACAACTGCGGTGTCACAATCAACGCAGCCACAAACACAGCCGTGATTGCGGGGGGCTTCAGTGGAGCCTCGGGGGATGGCTTGCAGTTTTTGAACCTTGCCACCAACGCTTTCGCCACTCCGTTTCCCTCGCTGCATACGGTCTCCGAAGACGTTTCGATTGACGCTAGCCGAAATCTAATCCTTTCACCGGACGAGGACGGATACTACGATTTGTATCAGGTCTCGCCCTCCAACACTCTGACCGAGTACGGCAATTTTGTTGGTGCTGGCGAATTCGATTCCGCAGCCGAGGACTGCACCACGGGCATCGCGCTGGCCTCGATTGAGTTCACCGACAATTTGTACATCACCGACCTCACGCAAGCGATATTTACCCCCGGTACACCCGGCACGTGGACAGCTCCCCAACAAGTGTTCACTTTGAACACGCCGTATGGGTTCTCTGCTGGGACGTGCGGTATTTCGGTTGCACCCGGCTCCACGCACTTGGGCGTCGTCACGGGCGAATTCGGTGGTAATTCACTTGCTGCGCTGTCGCTTCCCACAACCTCAGGTTCGGGTACGCCGGCTCTGGTTGACTATGTTAATGCAGCGCTGCCCACGACCCCGGACGGCTTTGGCTTCAGCGCCGGATTTGACCCGCACACAATCACCGCTTACACCAGCCCGAATACCAATAAGGCCTATGCTGTGATTGCGGATTTTGCCCTCGGCTCTCCGAGCTACCTGGCTATTGTTGATCTTGCCGCGTTGCTCGCTGCGCCGCGTTCCGCGCCAAACGTCGTGGACCCAACGTACAACCTAGTGACTAGCGGTATTGTGAGGTACGTCGCTACACACTAACCAACGAGCGGTGTAACTCGCCTCTCGTAACGCCATCACCCAGTGGCGGGGAGATGCACAAGATTCTCCCTGCCACTCGGTGTCACTGTGCTTGGCAATCATCCACACACACAGTCCAGATCTGCCACCGAAGTGAAAGTCTGTGCCTTCGCAGGGGTTGACACGGCGGGAAATCGGCCTACGATACAAATTGAGATGGCTAGCGCTTTTCCAGCACCGGATGCTTCGCCCATGGATGAACGGGAAGAGAAGAGCCTGTTCCGCATCGGCGAAGTCAGCCGCTTGACGGCTACCAAGGCGTTCGTCCTGCGCTATTGGGAAACGGAATTTCCCATGCTGCAGCCGGTGAAAAGTCCCAGCGGACATCGTCTCTACCGCCGCGAAGACATTGAAACGGTTTTCGAAATCAAGCGCCTGCTCTACGAAGAGGGTTTCACCATCGCCGGCGCGCGCAAGCATTTCGAAGAGCGCGGCCAGGAACAGGGTGAATCGTCGAGCGGTAGCGCCACCGCTGCTGGAAATGGCGGAGCCGAACGCTCGGCCGCGCACGCTCATCCTGCGGCATCCCGCCGCGAAGCTCCCACGCGCCAGCAGCGCAAATTCCTGCTCGATTTGCACGAAGAACTGCTCGCCGTCTTGACCCTTCTCGAACGCGAGTGATACGCTACACACGGTGCAAGCGGTCGGGACGTAGCGCAGCCTGGTAGCGCGCACGCTTGGGGTGCGTGAGGTCGCTGGTTCAAATCCAGTCGTCCCGACCATCTTCCTTTCCGCTGTTCAGCCGTGAGGAATTTTTCGAAAGGCGTTACATCCGCACCGACTTTTCATGCCACATATTCTGATCACCAACGACGACGGAATCCAAGCCCCCGGCCTGCGCGCGCTGGTGGACGCGCTGAAAGACGAAGCCACGCTCACCGTCGTTGCGCCTTCGCACGAACGCAGCGCCGCCGCGCAATCGCTCACGCTGCGTCAGCCGATTTACATGGACCAGCTTGCGGCCAACGAATATTCCATCGAAGGCACGCCGGCGGACGCGGTGATTCTCGCCTTCAACGCGATTCTCAAGGAAAAGCCCGACCTGGTCGTTTCCGGCATCAATCGCGGCGGAAACATGGGCGAGAACATCTACTATTCCGGAACGGTGGGCGCGGCCATGGAAGGCGCCATCAATCGCGTTCCGTCCATCGCGATTTCCGTTGCCTATCGCGGCAAGGAATTCGATTACAAGCCCGCCGCGCAATTCGCGCGCATTTTGATTCCGCTGATGTTGACCGAAGGCCTGCCACCGGGGATCTTGCTGAACGTGAACGTGCCGCAAGCCTGGAACGGCTCGGTGCGTTTCACGCGCCAATCCTCGAAGATCACCCGCAACCTGCTGCAGCCCGGCACCGACCCGCGCGGCCGCAAGTATTTCTGGCTGCATGAGCAGCAACGCATCGAAGACATTGAGCCGGACACCGATCTCGCTGCCATCCGCGACGGCGCCATCTCCATCACGCCGCTCGAGCTCGATCACACCCACGCGCCCTCACTCGATCACCTATCGCATTGGACCAAGCTGCTGGAATCCGTTGTCAAGCCGTGACCGCGCGCGTCGAATTCCTGCGCTCGACTCCGAGTCATATAACTGAGCCAGGTTTTTAGCATGGCCGTGCCCTCGTCGCTGGCCGCGCTATGTACGTATGGTAGCCTTGCTCGCGAAGGGGGAGCGCGCAAAGTGAAGAGAGCGGCAAGACTTGCTTTCGCGATGCTGTTTATCGCGTCGACGTTTGCGGCTTCATCTGCAGCTGCAAACCAAAATTCCGGCTACCCGCCGGAATACAGCTCGATAAAAATAGTTCAGGCGTGGATCTCGATGAAAGACGGTGTGCGGCTGGCGGTGAACCTTTATATGCCGGAGGGGCCGCTCCCCGCCGCGCATCCCGGCGAAAAATTTCCGGCGATCCTCGAATACTTGCCATACCGCAAAGACGATTGGACGCTGGCGCGCGATTGGGATCTGCATTCTTACTTCGTGCGCCGCGGCTACGTCACCGCGCGCGTGGATATTCGCGGCACTGGCGCGAGCGAAGGCGCGCCGCCAGACCGAGAATATTCCGATCAGGAGCAGCAGGACGGCCTAGAAGTAATCGCGTGGCTCGCGAAGCAGCCATGGTCGAACGGCAACGTCGGCATGATGGGCATTTCCTGGGGCGGCTTCAATTCCATCCAGATGGCGCGGCTGCATCCGCCCGCGCTGAAAGCCATCATCGCCATGTGCGCCACCGAGGAACTTTTCCACGACGACATCCATTACATTGACAACCTCATGCACTTGGACGAATTCGAGTTGGGCATGGACCTGCAGCTCGGCCTCACGCGCGCGCCGGATTTTCCGACCGACGAGAAATCTCTCGCCGCGCGTTTCGACGCCAAACCTTGGGCGCCGCTCTATCTGCGACACCAGCGCGATAGCGAATTCTGGCGCCGCGCTTCGGTTGCGCCGAATCATTATGAAGAATACACAGTTCCGTCCTTCATGATCGGCGGATTTCTCGACGGCTACCGCGACAGCATCCCGCGCTTCTTCGAACACTCGAAAGCGCCCATCAAAGCGCTGATCGGTCCGTGGAATCACACTTTCCCGCACGAAGCCGTGCCCGGCCCTTCGATAGAATGGCGCGTGGAAGCCGTGCGCTGGTGGGATTACTGGCTGAAGGGAATTCAAAACGGAATCATGGACGAGCCGCGCTTCGAGGTTTACATGCGCCACCGGTATCCGCCCGAAACCACCATCGGCGAAATTCCCGGCGAATGGCGCGCCGAAAAAACCTGGCCGCCCGCCAACACGCACACGCAAACGCTTTTCCTGGAACCGAATCACATTTTAGGCGAGGAGGCTCCTCCCGCGTCGCCGATCGTAGCTCACCAGTTGAGTTACGTGGCGTCCATGGGCAACGAAGCCGGGTTCTGGTGGGGCGATTTAACCGCGGACCAGCGGCCCATTGACGCTTTCAGCCTGGTTTACGATTCCGCGCCGCTCACAAAAGAAACCGCGCTGCTCGGATGGCCGGAATTGTTCATGGAAGTTTCAGCGGATACGCCGCTGGCTGATTGGTTCGCGCGGCTTTCCGACGTCGCGCCCGATGGCACGGTGACGCTGATCACCGGCGCAGGACGAAGCGGAGCGCAGCGCGAATCTGCTGCGAATCCCAGCGACCTTGCACCCAATCGCAAGTTTGAGCTTCCCATTGAGCTCCACGTCACCAGCTGGGTTTTTCCTCCGGGTCATCGTATTCGCCTCGCCATTTCTAACGCGATGTGGCCGATGATTTGGCCGACGCCGTATAAGTCGACTACGTCGCTGTGGCTGGGCGGCGCGAACACAGCGCGCTTGGAACTTCCGCTCGTTCCAGTTGAGCCGCCCGCCCGTCCTCATTTCGTTGCGCCCGAAAAAGAAGCGCCGCTCGCCGGCGTGAAATCCGAAGGCGACACCTGGCCGCCGCAGTATTGGACCATAACGCACGACCTGATCACTGGAAATGCGCGCGTGGATTGGGTTGGAGATGACTCCAGCGAATACGCCTGGGGAAAAATGAAAGATCATGAGCAGATGGGCTACGAAGTCTTGGACTCGAGCCCTGCGACGAGCCGCGTGTTCGGAACCGCGTCCACCACCGTGGAGCTGCCCGGCCGCACGCTGGTGTGGAGCGTCGTCCTCACACTGACCAGCGACGCGCGGAATTTCTATTATCATTTCGAGCGCCATCTGACCGAAAATGGAAAGCCGCTGCGCGATAAAGCCTGGGAGGAAACGATTCCGCGTGATCATCAATAGCGTCCACGTCCGGCGGAGCGCTCGGTGAAGAACACCGCGATCCTGCTCGTCAGTTGCCCCGACCAAAAAGGCCTGAACGCGGCGATCCATGATTTCATTTATCGCGGCAATGGCAATACGCTGCACGCGGACGAGCATCAGGACGCCGAACGCAATCTATTTCTGATGCGCGTGGAATGGGACCTGGCGGACTTCACGCTGGATATGCGCGAATTCGCAGCGCATTTTCAGCCCATCGCCGATCGCTTTGGCATGCAGTGGCGCGTCGCGCTTTCCAGTTACCGCCCGAAAATCGCGATTTTTGTTTCGCGTTACGATCATTGTCTGGTGGATTTGCTCTATCGCCAGCGTAGCGGGGAACTGGCTTGTGAAGTTCCACTGATCATCAGCAATCACGCGGAAGTTCAGCGCTGGGCCGATTTTTACGGCGTTCCGTTGCACGTGATTCCGGTCACGAAGGAAAACAAAGCGCAGGCCGAACGCCAACAGCTCGAGTTGCTGCGCCCCTACGGAATCGACCTGATCGTTCTGGCGCGCTATATGCAGGTGTTATCGTCAGACTTCATCCGGCAGTACCCGCCGCATCACATTATTAATATTCATCACTCATTTCTTCCTGCGTTCGTGGGGGGCAAGCCCCATCAGCAAGCATTCGATCGCGGAGTGAAGCTGATTGGCGCTACAAGTCACTACGTCACCGAAGTTCTTGACGACGGGCCGATCATCGAGCAGGATGTGGTGCGGATTTCGCATCGCGATACCACCGAGGATTTAATTCAGAAGGGGCGCGACTTGGAAAAGGTGGTGCTCTCGCGCGCCGTACGCTGGCACATCGAAAATCGCATCCTGCTCTACGGAAACAAAACCGTCATCTTTGATTAATCCGATTTTTCGTAGGGACGGGTCTCAGACCCGCCCTCGAACTGCGGGGCGAATCCGATCGAAGCTATCGCGCCGCTGCAGCCCGCGTATCGTTCAAATCCGCAGCCAGCAATCGATGAAATAAATGTTCGCCCGCTTCGCGCCGCACCGATAGCCGCCCGGCCTGATACGCGCGAGAACTCAGCCCACGCTGCACGCCGTCGCAAATCACGATGTCTTCCTGCTGCACGCGCTCGCTTACGCCCATGCTTTCGCGGATGTAGGGCATTTGCGCTTCGCTGGTATCGCCGAAATAAAAATCAAAAATCACTTCGCAGCGATCCACGCCTAGCGGGATCACGAGGTTCGTGTCGAGATATCCTTCGTACCAATTCAGCATGAAATTCGGATATTGCCAGAAATAGTAGGCGCGGTTGCCTTTGCGCGTCGCCGCGGCGCTGGCTTCGGAGCTTTTGTCCACAGCCACAGGACTGGATTGCACGCAGCAGCGGTCCACATTTTCAATCGTGTAGTTCGTGTAGTCGAGGACGCTGTTGAGCCCCTTGTGCATGTGCGGCACGTGATAGCCGCCGTCCAGAAAATTATCCACATACACTTTCCAGTTGCACTGCTGTATGTAGCTGCGACGCTCGACGAATTTCAGCTCGCCGAAGTTCAGTGGCTTCGCGAGTCCCACGAGCGCGCCCAAGAAATCTCGCAGTGCCGCGGCGTGTGGATCGAGATTTACGAAAATAAAATTCTCCCAGGTCTCCACGCGAACCGGAACCAATCCGTTCTGCGCGCGGTCAAAATTGCAGACGCCTTCGAACTCCGTCATCCCGCGCAGCTCGCCTTCCAGGTTGTACGTCCAACCGTGATACGGGCAGCGCATGTGCTGCGCGTGGCCGCAGGCGTCGTTCATCACCGTCATCGCATGGTGCCGGCACACGTTGTAGAACGCACGCAGTTTTCCATCGCTTCCACGAACTGCGACGATCGGCTCGCCCGCAACGCTCGCAGTCACATACTGCCCCGGCTTTTCCACTTGCGCGGTGCGGCCCACCGATTGCCATGTGCGCGAAAACACGTTTTGCAATTCCAGCTCCGAGATGCGCGCGTCGGTGTACCACGCCGCGGGGATCGTGTACGCATCCTGAAGCGCTGCGGCGGCATTATAGGAAGCGAGGATTTCCTTCAGCGTGGGCTCCATGCAATTCTCTCCTCAAGAATTTCTATAGTTACACACGGGGAATCTCGCGACTTGCGTTCAGATCCCGATCGCGCCGCGCAACACCAGCAAGAATTGATTAATCCGCGCCTGATTCTTCGCCGGATCGGCGGGATGCGGAAAAAGTCCGGGATCGAGCTCTTCAGTCAGGAGCGCATCCTGGAACCGTTCCATGGTCCAGTCCAGAATTGAAACAATCAGCGGCGCGTCAATGTCTGAGCGCACTTCGCCGCGCGCGATGCCCAGCCGCACGAACGCCGTGCTGCCGTACGGATCCTCCGCCAGCAGAAAACGGTTGATCTCCCGCTTCAGCGTCAGGTCCACTCCATAATTTCCCAGCAGCGCCACGCGATAGGGAATCCAGTCTTCGCGCACCAGCCGTTCGGTGCGCAGCAGCCAGTAGCGCAATATTTCGAAAAATCCTTTTTCGCGAATCTGCGACGGGCAATCCAGGTACGCCGGAAAAGAACGCACCGCCTTCTTGTAGGCTTCCAGAAACAATCCGCCCTTGCTGCCGAAATATTGAAAAATCGAACCCTTGGCGACTCCCAGTTGCGCGGAAAGATCTTCAATTCGCGCCGCGTGATAGCCATGTTCGGCAAAATGGCGCAAAGCCGCGTCCACAATGCGCGCGCGCTTTGCTTCCAAGCGCGGGCCAGGAGTAGGCGTGGGCACATCCGGATTCAGCACGCTGCGTGGAGCTTTTGTGCGCGAGTGTGACCGCAGGTCATGGCTGGACACCGTCATTGGATTATTTCTCCAGTTATGCTATCTATTTCTCGTACATACTGCCTTGACTGGCGGTCATACTAATCCCAGATGCCACCGCAACGCAAGTCCTATGATGCGATCGTCATCGGCGCGGGCCACAACGGCCTGACGGCCGCAGCTTATCTTTCGCGCGCCGGATTTTCCACGCTCGTCTTGGAGCGCCGTGAAATTGTGGGCGGCTGCTGCGTCACTGAGGAAATCGCGCCGGGCTGCCGCGCATCCACCACTTCGTATATCGCGAGCATGTTGCGGCCCACAATAATTCGCGATCTGGATCTCGGCGCCCACGACTTGAAAATGGTGCCGTGCAATCCCAGCTTGCTGGTTCCGTTTCCGGATGGCCAGGTCGTTCCGTGGTGGGCCGAGCGCGACCGCGCCATTGCTGAATTCCGCAAACTTTCGCCGCGCGATGCGGACACTTTCATTCGTGTGGACGATCAGCTGAAAAAACTAGCGCGTTATCTTCAGCCGTTCTTTCTGGAGCCGCCACCGGATCCCACGTGGCGCGGCGCTGCCGGCTGGCTCGAACTCCTGCGCGTCGGAAAGAGGTTTCGCGGCGTGCAGGGCGACGAAGTTGCACAGCTCGTTTCGTTTCTCACCGGAAGCCTTGGCGACTTTCTCGATCGCCATTACGAATCCGAAAAAATGAAGACCATGTATCTGGCGAACAATGTGTACGGCAAACATGGCGGCCCGTACGACGCAGGCTCCGCTCTCGGATTGCTCTTCCATCTGTTGAGCGGCGGCGACGGAGAAATCCAAGGGTTCTACGGTCACGTGATTGGCGGCATGGGCGCGATCACCCAAGCGCTCGCTTCAGCTTGCCGCAAACTGGGCGCCGAAATTATTACCTCTGCGCCAGTCGCGAAAGTGAATGTGCACGACGGACGCGCGCGCGGCGTCATCCTCGAGGACGGCACCGAGATTTCCGCGCGCTTTGTGCTCTCGAACGCCGATCCCAAGCGCACGTTCCTCGGCCTGGTGGAAGCACGCGAACTGCCCGCGGATTTTCGTCACGCGATAGCCGGCATCAAGATGGCCGGCCCCTGCGCGAAAGTAAATTTCGTGCTCAGCGAAGAACCGCGCGTGACGGGCATGCCACGCGAATGGCCCGCATCGCAGCGTTCGCTTTTCACGCTGGTGCCTTCCCTCGAATTCGCCGAGCGCTGTTACGACATCGCTAAACTCGGCGAAATTCCCGCAGAGCTGTGGGTGGATTGCGTCGTCGCATCGAACGTGGATTCCACTCTTGCATCGCCGGGCAAGCACGTGATGACCACGTTCATTCAGTACGTCCCTTACAAGCTGCGCCACGGCACCTGGGACGAAAATCGTGAACTGCTCGGCGATCGCGTCGTAAAAAAAATCGCGGAGTACGCGCCCAACGTGCCGAATTCCATCATTGCGCGGCAAGTGCTCACTCCGCTCGATCTCGAACGCACTTACGGGCTCACGGAAGGCAATATTTTTCATGGAGATCTTTCGCTCGAGCAGCTGTTTTTCATGCGCCCCGTCGCCGGTTGGGCGCAATACCGCACGCCCGTCGCCGGACTTTATCTTTGCGGTGCAGGCGCGCATCCGGGTGGCGGCGTCACCGGCGCCCCGGGATACAACGCCGCGCATCAAGTCCTGAGGGACCGCAAGCGCGGCAAAGTGAAAACGGCGCATGCCTGACGCAGCATCGTTCCGGAGTGGTTTCAGATACTCATCGAAGCCGCGCGATTTCGTGGCTCCCAAGGAGCAACAATGGCTAGCACCAACAAAAAGGGAATCCTCGAAAAATTATCCGAAGGCGTAGTGCTCGGCGACGGCGGTTACCTGCTCGAACTGGAAAAGCGCGGCCGCGTCCGCGCGGGTCCATTCACGCCTGAAGTCGCCCTCAACAATCCCGAATCCCTCCTCGAACTGCATCGCGAATTTCGCGACGCCGGTGCCGAAGTCCTGCAAGCGCTCACTTTCTACGCTAGCCGCGACAAACTCGCGACGGTCGGGATGGGCGAGCGCGTCGAAGAGCTCAATCGCGCCGCCGTGCGCATCGCCAAACAGGCTGCGGGAGACCGCTGCCTGGTCGCGGGGAATCTGAGCCTCACATGGATGTACGGGCCCAATGACAAAGCCGCCGCCGACCGCGTGCGCAAGACTTTCGATGAGCAACTCGACGTGCAAGTCGCCGAAGGCGTTGATTTCATCATCGGCGAAACATTTTCATTTCTCGGTGAAGCGCTGCTCGCCGTCGAGCGAGCCAAAAATACCAAGCTGCCCGTGATGGTCACCGTCTGCTTCGAAAATGAGGACATCACCACAGATGGCAAGTCGGCCGCCGAAGTCGCCCGCGCGCTAGTCGACGCCGGCGCGGACGTCGTCGGCATCAATTGCCTGCGCAGCCCCGAGCACACTCTGCCGCTGATGGCCGAAATGCGCAAAGCCGTGCCGGGCTACATAGGCTGCCAGCCTGTCGCCTATCGCACCACGCACACGCATCGCGATTTCACCAGCTTGCCGGCGTTTCCGGACCAGCTCGAGCCGTATCAGCTGACTCGCCGCGAGATGGCCGAATACGCCGTGAAAGCGCGTGAGCTTGGCGTGAATTACATCGGCGCATGCTGTGGCGCAGTCGCCACGCACATTCGCGAAATGGCGCGCGCGCTGGGAAAACTTCCGGCAGACGATCGCGTATGGAAAAAAGGCGGCGAGAAACCGATGTCCGCCTACGAATATTACGGTCACGACCAGAAAGCCAAGGCCGGCTCGTAGGAAATCGCAGACGACGCTCCAACAGAGTCGCGCTTTCAACCGCGCGACGAATCGCGCTCGCTTTTCGTCTCATTCTCGGAGCATGATGTCCGCCTCATGCTGCGCCCACGCGGAGATTTCCGCCCATGAGTGACACGCCCGGCTCCAACCGCCCGCACCGCGCGATGGGCTTTCGGGATCTGGTGCTTTTCTACATCGTCACCGGCATCAGCCTGCGCTGGATCGCGACGGCGGCCACCGTAGGCGCCAGCGCCGTGGTCATCTGGCTGATTGCCTGGTGCGCTTTCTATCTTCCACTTGCGCTTTCCGTGATGGAGCTTTCCTCGCGCTACCCGCAGGAAGGCGGCATGTATATCTGGGCCAAGCGCGCCTTCGGAGAATTTCCCGGATTCATGACCGGCTGGACTTACTGGGCCAGCAATCTTCCTTACTATCCGGCCGTCCTCTATTTCGCCGCCGGCAACGCCCTATATATAGGACCCGCGAGCTGGCAATCCCTTTCGAGCAACAAAACGTATTTCTTGCTTTTCGCGCTGCTGGGCTTGGCGCTCGGTACATTTCTGAACGTCATCGGACTTTCGGTCGGAAAATGGCTGCACAATCTCGGCGCGATTGGAACTTGGATGCCGATAGCAATACTTTTCGCCATCGCCGCCACGGCCTGGCACCGCTTCGGCTCCGCCACAAAATTCACCGCCTCCAGCATGACTCCGCACATGCATTTCCGCGACGTGCTGTTCATGGCGACGATTGTGTTCGCGCTCGGCGGCTCGGAATCCGCATCTTTTCTCGGTGACGAAGTAAAAGACGCGCGCAGAAATCTTCCGCGCGGACTGCTCGCCGGCGGCGCGTTCGTCACCACAGGCTACATTCTTGGAACTGTCGCCGTGCTGATCGCTCTGCCGGCCAGCCAGATCAGCGGATTGCAAGGAATCATGCAGGCGATTTCGCAATCCGCGGAACGCGTCGGCTTCTCCGGAATCGGTCCGGTCGCGGCGCTATTAATCACCGTCAGCAATCTGGGTGCGCTCGGTGCGTGGCTGGCCGTTTCGGCGCGATTGCCCTTTGTTGCCGGGCTCGATCGCTATCTGCCGTCCGCATTCGCCCGCGTCCATCCGAAATGGGGCACGCCGCACGTGGCGTTGCTGGTGCAAGCCGCCTGTGGAGTAATTTTTATCGTCTTGGGTCAGGCAGGGACGAGCGTGTACGGCGCTTACGAAGTTCTCGTGAGCATGGGCATCATCACGTACTTCATTCCATATCTTTTTGTGTTTGCGTCCCTGATTCGTTTGCAGCGGGAGCCGTCTGGGCCCGAAGTGATGCGCATTCCCGGCGGCAGACGTGTGGCCTTCGCGCTCGGCGCGCTAGGGTTTACTACGACGCTCGTCACCATCGCATTCTCTGTGATACCAGCGGATGACGAGCCGCACAAGGTGCTGGCCGTCGTGAAAATTGTGGGCCTCACGGCGTTATTGCTTGCGATCGGAGTGATCGCATTCGCTTGGGGAAGATCGCACGCCGAAAAAAATCCTGCGTGATCGTTCCGCCGGGATTCGGGAAAAATCTTCGCGCGATTGCCGGCGTGCGTCTAGCTTAGCTATCGGTTGCCTTACCTTCCGGATTGTGCCATCCACCGATTGCAGCCGCCAAATGATTCGCCTCGACCGGTCCCCACGTTCCAGGCTGATACGGCTGGATCGGGACAATGTCGCCCAGAATCGGTTCCACAATCGCCCAGGCCGCTTCCACCGCATCCTGCCGCACAAACAGCAGCGAATCACCCTTCATCGCGTCGGTGAGCAGCCGCTCGTACGCTTCCATCTCGCCCGTCTCCGATGAAGAAACCGCCGAAAGCTCGGTCTCCATCGTTTGCAGCCGCGGCCCGGGACGTTTCACCCGCGCGCCGAGGCTCAACGACAAATCAGGTCCCAGCCGGAAACGAAAATAATTCGAGCCCGGTGGCAATTTCGTCAGCGGCGGCTGGCGCAATTTCACGAACACTTCGGTCGCTGTCACAGACAGGCATTTACCGGCGCGAATCAGGAAAGGCACGCCGGCCCACCGCCAGGAATCAACTTCCAGAGAAAGAGCCGCGTAGGTTTCCACTTCCGAGTTGGGAGCCACGCCGGGCTCCTTGTGATATCCGGCGAATTGGCCCCGAATCAGGTCGGTCGGATTGATCGGCGGAATCATGCGGAAAATTTTCACTTGTTCATCGCGCAGCGATTCCGGGTACATGCTGGTCGGTGGTTCCATCGCCAGAAAGCCCACCACTTGCAGCAGGTGATTTTGAATTACGTCGCGAATGGCGCCGGTCTCGTCGTAGAACTTTCCGCGCCCCTGCACGCCGAAAGATTCCGCCATGGTGATTTCCACGCTGTGAATATAGTTGCGATTCCAGATCGGCTCCAGAAACGCATTGGCGAACCGGAACAACAGCAAATTTTCCACCGCTTCCTTGCCCAGATAATGGTCGATGCGAAAAATGCCGGATTCAGGGAACACGGCTTGCAATATCGCGTTCAGCCGCTGTGCGGATTCCAGATCGTGGCCAAACGGTTTTTCGATGATCACCCGCGCATTGGTGGCGCAGCCCGATTTTCCCAGTGCCTCCACCACCGTGGCGAACAGGCTGGGTGGGATGGCCAGGTAGTGCGTGGGGTGCTTAGCGCCATCGAGCGCCGCGCGCAATTGCTCGAAAGTTTTCGGGTCCTGATAATCGCCATCAATATATTTCAGCAGTTGCACCAGTTTCGCGAACGCCGCTTCGTCCACGCCGCCGCCGAACGTGGCGATGCCGTCGCGCGCTCGTTCGCGGAGCTGTTCGATGGTCCATCCTGCCTTGGCCACGCCGATCACCGGAACATTCAGATTTCCGCGTTTCACCATGGCCTGCAGCGCCGGAAAGATTTTTTTGTGCGCCAGATCACCTGTCGCGCCGAAGAACACCAGCGCATCCGACGGCACTTTTGGCACGGCAATCGTGCTCTTTACATCCAGATTTGCAGTGGTTGTGTCAGCCATCGCTCGTCCTTATGATTTCTTTTCGTGATGCCCGCCAAATTCAAAGCGCATGGCGGAAAGCAGCTTGTTCGCAAAATCCGACTCGCCGCGTGACGTAAACCGCTCGAACAACGCGCTGGTAAGCACCGGCGCCGGAGTGCCTTCCTCGATCGCCGCCTGGATCGTCCAGCGCCCCTCGCCGGAATCTGATACGCGTCCGGAAAAATCGTCCAGGCTTGGTGATTTGATCAGCGCAATCGCAGTCAGGTCCAGCAGCCACGACGCGATTACGCTGCCGCGCCGCCAGACTTCCGTCACATCCGGCAAATTAATGTCATACATATAATGTTCGGGCGAACGCAGCGGGGTCGTCTCCGCATCCTGCGTCTGTTTTAGCTTCCCCACGTTCGCGTGGTGCAGAATGTTCAAGCCCTCGGCGTAAGCGGCCATCACGCCGTATTCGATTCCGTTGTGCACCATCTTTACGAAGTGTCCCGCGCCGGAAGGTCCGCAGTGCAAGTAGCCTTCTTCAGCGGTGCCTGGCACTTTCTCGCGGCCTGGTGTGCGCGCGATGTCACCGCGTCCGGGCGCCAGCGTCTTGAAAATCGGGTCGAGCCGTTGCACCGTCGCCTGTTCTCCACCGATCATCATGCAATAGCCACGTTCGAGACCCCAGACGCCGCCACTGGTGCCCACATCCACATAGTGAATTCCCTTCGGCGCGAGTTCCTTGCCGCGGCGGATGTCGTCAATATAATAGGAATTGCCGCCATCTATTAGAATATCGTCCTTCTGCAGCTTTGGTGCGAGCTGCGCGAGCGTGTCATCGACCACAGCCGCCGGCACCATCAGCCATATCGCGCGCGGTTGTTTCAGCTTGGCGATGAAATCATCCAGCGAGCTGCCGCCCTTCGCGCCTTCTTTCGCCAGCGCCTGCACGCTCGCCGGCGACATATCGAACACCACGCATTCGTGCCCGGCCTTCATCAGCCGCCGGACCATGTTGGCTCCCATCCTTCCCAGTCCAATCATTCCCAATTGCATTTTCGTACTCCTCTCTTACGATATGATTCGCGGGGCCTGCATTGAGTGGCAAACTTGGCCGAAAAATTTTAGTAGTGGTGGTCCCGTCAGCGGACCGCCATGTGTTGCCGAAGCTAAACTGATGGCGCGCGTCGAGGTCGCAAGTGCGTTCGTTCGCACGCCCTGCACCCGGGAAATCTCCGCGTTTATTAAGCCACATTTCGCCGCCCGCGCATAACCAGAATCTTAGCGACTGGCAAACCGCTCCGAGCGACATGAACCCACAGTGTCATTTCTCGGAAGTTACGCTTTCAACATAACGACGTGACGCCGCCGTAAGACGGCTGCGTAATCGCAGTAGACTGGGCCCTTACGCAGCTCGCAGAAATCCTGCGTGTCGATCCATGCGCAGGTTGAACGAACTCGAGGTCCAAGCTTGACCGTCGCCGCAGAACCGATCGCCGCTTCGCAATCCACGCAACCTGCGCACGCGCCAGCATCAACCGGCCCGTGGATTTACCGACCCTGGCTCGACCTGCTGGTCGGCTGCGGCGCGTGGTCTGCTCCGCTGCTTGCGATCGCGCTGTTGATGACGCCTGCGCACAGCCACGCCTGGGCCATGGCATTTTATCTGCTCGCCATCGTGTTCAACTACCCGCATTTCATGGCCACGATTTACCGCGCTTATCACACGCGCGCGGATTTCGAGAAATACAAATTCGTCACGCTGCACGTCACTGTGCTGCTGGCGCTCACCGGCATCGTGATGCACGCGTCACCGCGCTTTTTTCCGTGGCTCTTTACGCTCTACATCTGCTGGAGCCCGTGGCACTACTCCGGGCAGAACTACGGCTTGTTAATGATGTTCGCCCGGCGCAGCGGAGCGGGAATCACCGCCGGCGAAAGGCGCTGGTTGCGCGGGGCGTTTGTGGCTTCTTATCTGATGCTGCTCGCGAGCTTTGAAACCGGCGGTTCCACCGATCCGCTGATTCTCTCGCTGGGCCTGCCGCCGAAATTCACGTTTCCTTTGCGTTTGGCCTTCGGCGTTGTATTCATGGTCTGCACGTTTTTCGGATTCCGGCGCTTGATTCGCGCTATGGGCGCCCGGGCGTTGGTAGCGCCGCTCACTCTGGCCTTCACTCAATTCCTCTGGTTCGTGCTGCCCACGCTGCTCGAATTGAATTCAGTTTCGCAGGTGCCGCAAACGCGCTACAGCAGTGGAATTCTCGCGGTGCTGCATTCTGCGCAGTATATATGGATCACAAGTTACTATCAGCGCCGCGAAGCTCGCGCCGCAGGGCAGAAAAGTTGGCACATCGCGACGTATTTCGCGACGCTCCTCGCCGGAGGCATCGCGCTTTTCATACCCGGTCCCTGGCTGGTGAGCTATCTTTTTCATTACGACTTCACCACCAGCTTTTTGATTTTTGTTTCGCTCGTGAATATTCATCACTTCATTCTGGATGCCAAGCTGTGGAAGCTTCGCGACAAGCGGGTCGCCTCGCTCCTCGTTGACCAGAGCGGCAAGCCATCAGCTGCCGTATCCGACGCGTCTTCGCGGCCTTCCGGTGCTGCTCGCGCTTTCGCCTTGCGCATTTTGCCCGCTCCCGCCTTCCGCATTGCTATAGCGGCGGTATTGTTCCTCTGGGGCGGCTTCGACCAATTCCATTTCGCGCTACGCACCGACGAAGGAAATCTTCCCGCGCTTCAACGCGCTGCACGGATCAATCCGTACGATAGCTTCGTCCAGGAGCGCATTGCCCGCGCCGAAACGCAGCAGGGCCAGCACGACCAGGCCGTCGCTGCGCTCACTCGCGCGGTCGCTATCAATCCCAGCAGCATCGCGCTGCAGCAAGCGGCCGCTCGCGCGTTAATCGCAGATGGCCGCTTCGCCGAAGCCTACGCGCAATATCAGAGAATGTTGGAGCGCTTTCCGCGCGACACCGACGCGCTCACTAACTACGGCTTGCTCGCCGCGCGCCTCGGCCATCCCGAAGAGGCGATGGATTCCTGGCAAAAATCCGTGGATCTAAATCCCAACCAGCCAAACGCTCATCTTTATCTCGCGGAAACTTTCGATCAGCGCGGTGAACCGGCGGCCGCCGCTCGCCACTGGAATTCATTTCTGCAATTTGCCTCCGCGAATCCGCAATCCGCGGCGGAGGCGCCGGCTTTCACCCGGCAGCAGTTACTCGGTGCCACCGTTCAATTGGCTGACGACGAATCGCGCATCAATAACTCTGCCGCGGCGCTCACGCAATACAACACCGGCATCGCGCAAGCACAGAAAGCCGGTGACGCCAAACTGGAAAGCCTGGCGCTCGTTCATCGCGCCGATCTGCAGGCGAGAAGTGGCGACGCCTCGGGAGCTGCGCAGTCCTACCAGCGCGGCCTCGCGCTAGACGCAAAGACCGGCGACGCGTCAGCCGAGGCGCTGGACTGGTTCAACTACGGACAATTCTTGCGCCGCCAGAACGCGCCGGACGAATTGATTTATGCTTCGTTCCTGCACGCGGAAGATTTGCTGAATGGCGCCGCAGGCTCCGAACTGGCCACCGTGCAAACCGCTCGCCGCCAGGTGGAAAGCAAAATGGGCGCGAAAGCCGCAGCCGTCGCGCGACGAAATTTGCCCAGCCTGCTCGCACGCGCAACCATTTTCGCGCCAAGCCCCCACTGAAATAACCCCGCCTTCGCCGGCGGCAAACCGTGTAAAATTCGCATGACCCATGACCATTCCCGCCGAACGCCAGGACACGCGCATGATGCGCGAAATGTTTAACAAGATCGCGCCCAAATACGATTTCATCACGCGCGTCATTTCCTACGGCATGGATGGCCGCTGGAAACGCCTCGGCGTGCTGCGCGCCGCGCTGCCGGAAAACGCGCTGGTTCTTGATTTGGCATCGGGCACCGGCGATTTTTCCCGGCTCGTGCGGGAGCGTTTGCCCGCGGCGCGATCGGTAGCCGTGGACCTATCTGAGGGAATGTTGCGTGTAGGGCGCCGACATGGTCTGGAAGAAGCCGTGTGCGCCGACGCCACGATGCTGCCATTCGCTTCAGCGTCTTTCGATTGCGTTTTCATCGGCTACGGCTTGCGAAATTTTCCGAATCTCAACGCTGCCGTGCGTGAAATCGAACGCATCACACGGCCCGGCGGAGTCATGGTCAGTCTCGACTTTTTTCTCCCGACGAATCGCGTGTTTCGGCAGTTGTATTTGGGATTTTTATATGTGCAGGGCGCCTTCTGGGGCACGCTCTTGCACGGCAAGCCGCGCACTTACACTTACATTCCCGATTCGATCCGCAGCTTCGTCTCAGTGCAAGAATACTCCTCGCTGCTGCAGCGCACGGGTTACCATCGCGTGGATGCCCGTGAGTTTATTTTCGGTGGAATCGGATTGCTCTGGGCCGTGAAACGCTAGTCTGCGCGGCAACATTAATAGCTGAGATAGCTGAGCGTCTGGCGTCGCCGCGATCAGCTCAGTTTTCCAGCCGGAAGCGCGTTGACGCGAGCTGGTACAGCCGCCGCCATACCAGCCGATTGATCGTCACCACCATCGCCGCCATCAGAATCGTCGCCGCCAGCAGCACACGCGTATTCCCGGTGTCCGTCGCATTGCTGATCACTGCACCCAGACCTGTGGTCAGGTAGGTATGCCCGCGAAATTTGAAATATTCCGCGACGATGCTGGCGTTCCACGCTCCGCCTGAAGCCGTCACAAATCCGGTGATCAAGAACGGAAAAATCCCGGGCAGCAACAATTCCCGCCAGCGTTCCGTCCTGCCAAATCGAAAAACAGAGCAAACCTCTTTCAGATCGGTGGGAATCGCGATGGCGCCCGCGATCACGTTGAACAGGATGTACCACTGAGTCCCTAAGAGCAGCAGCATGATCGACCCGATTCCCAATCCGCCGCCCGCGCGTATCAGCACCAGCAAGATAATCGGAAACAGCGCGGTGGCCGGCACCGAAGCGGCCACTTGCGCGATCGGTTGCGCGATCGCCGAAAGTTTCGGTTTCAGCCCGATCAGGATTCCCACGGGAATGGTCCACAATCCTGCGAGGAACAACGTGAAAGCCACGCGCAGAAACGTCGCGCCCGCTCCCAGAAATATGCTGCGCAGTTCCTCGCGCGTCAGGTGCGTCAGCAACATCACCATCTTCACGGATTCATAAGCGATTCCTGCAAGCAGCGCGGCCAGCATTAGGCGCGTCAGCCAGTGATAAATCCCGCGCGACGCTCGCCCCGCGACCGCGGCCGCATGGCGTTGCGCAAAATGCAAACTCAAGAATTCGCGCGCAGGCCGCACCGTCAGCCGCGAGAAGAACGGCAAAATTCTCGAGCTGCGCAGCAAATGTAGAACCGGCGAAGTCGGAGCGTCCGTGGATTCCACCTGCTCGAATTTGAATTTCTCTGCCCACGCGATCACGGGCCGCCACACCAATTGGTCAATCACCACAATGATTCCGATCATCACTCCCATGCCCCACCAGATCGCCCGCGTGTTCCCGACGTTCGCGGCGGTCTGCAGATACGAACCCAGCCCCGGCAGCCGCAAATCGCGATCTCCCAGCGTGAACATCTCGCAAGCCATCAGAAAAAACCAGCCGCCCGCCACCGACATCATCGAATTCCACACCAGCCCGATGATCGAATAAGGCAGCTCCATCTGCGTGAATCGTTGCCACCAGCTCCAGCGGTAAATCTGCGCCACTTCGCGCATCTCGGGCGGAATGCTCTTCAGCGATGAATAGAAACTGAACGTCATGTTCCACACTTGCCCCGTAAAAATCAGCAGGATGGATCCCAACTCCACGCCGAGCTGCTTCGTTGGAAAAAGCCCCACCATCGCCACCATCACGGCGGGAAGAAAGCTGAGCACTGGAATGGACTGCAGCGTATCGAGCAGCGGCACCATGAACTTTTCCGCGCGCGTGTTGTATGCCGCAACGTATCCATACACCAGGGTGAACACCAGGCTAACCACATACGCCGCCGCGATTCGCAGCACTGAAAACATCGCGTATCTCGGCAGCGCGCTCGGTTCCAGATGGATTTCCATCGGCGGGCCGACCGGGCTCAACCAGTAGTGCGTCATGGAAAGCACGGCGTAAAAAAAAGCCAACGCTGCGAGCAGGATCGGCAGATCGCGCAAAAGGGAAGGCACGTTGGGCGGAATCGTTCCCCACGTCATGGTGCCGCTTGAAGTTTTCTGCGTTTCGCTGGCCATCAGTGCAGGGAAGCGCTTTCGGGAGAATTTTCACCGCGATGATCTGGCTGGTGCAGGTGTACGGTATCGTCTTCCGCGTCGTAGGTGAAGAGCTCCGCATAGCGGCCCCAGTTCAGCGCGGTCTCAATCTGGTGTTCCACTTCTACTTGCGCGAACCGTTCGTCCAGCAAGTCGCGGAAAAATTCCACCGGCATGGTGTGATTCGATTTCTTTTCCAGCGCGGATTGAATTTGCTGCAACAGCGATACGTGCGCCAGCACCGCCTCGCGGAACAATATTTTTCGCGTGGGTATGTCCGCCTGCGCAAAGGCGCGCCCCTTCTCCGTGATGCGCACATCGCCTTCGTGTACCGTCGCGAAGCCGAGCAGCGTCGCAGCATCCAGAATCGGCAGCAGGTCGTCGATCTCCAGCAGCAGTTCCTCTGCGATGTGGTACATGTCCTCTTCGCCGCCGCGATCGTCCAGTAATTCGAGCAAGCCGCCGATCCCGCCCGGCCGCGAATGCGGCAGCATCTGCGCCGCCGCCTTCTCCTTGTGCTCCGTCTTCGATGGCGGCGCCAGCTCCAGTTGCGGCTGCGTCATTACTTTGTAGATGTAGTCCACGTACAGAACGAATGCCGCGGACTTGCGATCGCGCGGATGTTGCAGCGGCACGCGAAAATCCGCGCGAATCTTCGCGGGATTGCGTCCCAGCACGATGATGCGGTCCGCCAGCAGCACCGCTTCTTCGATATTGTGCGTAACGATGAAAATGCTTTTTGTGGGAACTTTCTTCGCCAGCCACAGCTCCAGCAGCTCACCGCGTAGGTTTTCGGCCGTCAGCACGTCCAGCGCGGAAAATGGCTCGTCCATGAACAGAATCTCCGGCTCCACAGCCAGCGCCCGCGCAAACCCGACGCGCTGTTTCATTCCACCCGATAATTCCTTCGGATACGCGGATTCGAATCCGTGCAAGCCCACCGAAGCCAGCGCTCGCAGCGCCTTGCGATGCCGTTCGAAATGCGTGATGCCGCGCGCGAGCAACGGCGCTTCCACGTTTTCCAGCACGGTGAGCCACGGAAAAAGCGCGAAACTCTGAAACACGATCGCCACATTCGGACGGCACCCGTGCATCGGCTGGCCGTGCCACAAAACTTCTCCCGCCGAAGGCGCCGCCAGCCCGGAAAGAATTCGCAGCAACGTGGATTTTCCCGAGCCGGAAGGACCGAGAAGCGCGATAATAGTGTTCGGCTCGACGGAAAAATCCACCGGAGCGATCACCTGAATCTGCCGTCCGTCGGGCTGCTGGTAACTTTTTTCTATTTGCCGAGCCTGAATGATCGGCTCGGTGTCAACGGCCGGCGGCACAAACTCCGTGGTCACTGCGCCGGCGTCGGTGTCCGTCACCGCGCAGTACGGCGCACCGGTGCCTGCTTCCGCCAACTCGTCCATCAAGCACTGCCACGCCTCTTCCGGCAGCGCGTCCAGAAAATGATTGCGTTCGCCCGGCGTCATCGCCTCGACCACCGCGCGCATTTCCTGCGACGGCAGCGAATGCAACAGCACGTAGGCGTGGTAATACGGCAGGTGGACGATCAGCGACGCCGCCATGTCCACGGGCATCGCGTGAAACAGCGCACGCTGTTCGTCGTAGGGTTCGCTGAGAAAGAAATCCGCGGCAGAACCGGGATCAGTCTTTCGCAACAGTTCGATCGCCGGTCCCCACTGCCTTTGCTTCAGCAGGTTCCGCAGCTTTTGTGTTTCCTGATTGTTCATTTGCGCAGGCAAGAGCCTACTACGTTTTCGTGGAGACTGCGAAGCCCCGCGAACGCCTTGCGCGCGCCAGTGTTACAGAATTGTGACACCCCAGCTCAAAACTTTCGCGACCATTCCTTGGGCCAGCGCTCCACCACAACTTTCTTATCCGTGTAAAATTCCACCGCATCGCGCCCTTGTCCGTGCAACACGCCCAGGAAACTATCGCGCCAGCCGCTGAACGGGAAATAAGCCATCGGCGCGGCCACTCCAATGTTAATGCCGATGTTACCGGCCGGCACCTCGTAGCGGAATTTTCTCGCTGCGGCGCCGCTGCTCGTGAAAATCGAAGCCATATTTCCAAACGGGCTGCGCGAAAGTGTCTCGATCCCTTCTTCCAGCGTATTCGCGTGCACCAGGCTCAGGACCGGCCCGAAGATTTCGGTCGTCGAAAGCGCGCTGGCAGCCGGCACGCCATCGAGCAGCGTCGGCTTCAGGAAATTGCCGGCGGACGTAGCCCCGTTTCCCGCGCGGCCATCGAGCAGTACTTTTGCGCCATCGCTCACTCCCGCCGCGATCAGCCCCTCAATTCGTTTTTTGCTGTCCGCAGTGATCACCGGACCCATCTGCACATCCTTATCCAGGCCATTCCCAACGCGGATCGAGCTGGCAACGTGCGCTATTTCCCGCGTGAACTCGTTGCGCGCGTCCCCCACCGTCACTGCAACCGAAACAGCCAGGCAGCGCTGGCCCGCGCAGCCGAACGCGCTGTCGCTCACAATGCGCGTCGTGGTTTCGAGGTCAGCGTCCGGCAGAATCAGTACGTGATTTTTCGCGCCGCCCTGGCATTGCACTCTCTTCCCAAATTTAGCCGCCTGCGCGTAAATATATTTCGCCACCGGTGATGAACCCACGAAGCTGATTGCCCGCACTTCGGGATGCTGCAGCAGCGCGTCCACCGCCGCCTTGTCGCCGTGAATCAGGTTCAGCACTCCCGGTGGCAACTTCAGTGTTTCCATCAACTCGAAGGCACGCTGCATCGTCAGCGGAACTTTCTCCGAAGCTTTCAGGATGAAAGTATTTCCGCAGGCGATCGCATATGGCAGAAACCAGAAGGGGATCATCGCCGGGAAATTAAACGGAGTGATCGCCGCCGTCACGCCCAGCGGCTGCCGGATCATCATTTCGTCAATACCGGAAGCCACGTCTTCCAGGTTGTACCCCTGCATCAAAGTCGGGATCCCGCAGGCTACTTCCACGTTCTCAATCGCTCGGCGCAATTCCGCGCGCGATTCAGCCACCGTCTTCCCGTTTTCCTGCGTGCAGATTTGCGCCAGTTCTTCCACGTGGCCTTCCAGCAACTGCTTCAGCTTGAACAAATATTGGATCCGGTCCTCGGGGGGCGTACGCCGCCACGCCGGAAAAGCAGCCGCGGCGGCCGCGACCGCAGCATTCACGTCTTCCTTCGACGCCATAGGCGCGCGCGCCAGCTTTTCTCCCGTGGCGGGATTCACCACGTCGCGGTATTCAGCGGACTTGCTGCCGCTCCATTCTCCTCGGAAGTAATGCTTCAGTTCGCGAATGCTGGCCATGTGCAATAGCCCTCTCTCGTGTTCGACGCCCACTCAAAACATGCCCACAATTGACAACCGGGCGCTCCTTTGCCATAGTCTCAAAGCGGTTAGACAAATACAATGCCCGAGAGGCATATTGGGCGCCTGCACGCAGCGGAGGAGAAA
The DNA here is from genome assembly GCA_963786205.1 of uncultured Acidobacteriota bacterium. Classification (GTDB taxonomy): domain Bacteria; phylum Acidobacteriota; class Terriglobia; order Acidiferrales; family UBA7541; genus Palsa-295. The sequence continues at coordinate 419,048 of CAWAYG010000002.1, read as the reverse complement.
ACTTGAGCGAAACTAGCTTTCTCGTCCATTCCAAAAAATTGCCGGAGCAATCCGCGGGTGAGTTGCTCTCTCTATCTCGCCAGCAAGCCGGATGGGAATGGATGAGTCTCTTCGTCCGCCGTTTGCAGCCAGGCGACGTCTTTCGCGCGCGCACCGATCACGAAGAAGCAGCGTTTGTCTTACTTGGCGGAAATTGCGAAGTGGATTGGGGCCAGGGCGCCACGCGAATCGGAAAGCGCAAGAATGTTTTCGACGGTTTGCCGTATGCGCTCTATCTGCCCACCGGAAACCAAGCGGTTTTCACGGCGCAGACCACTTGTGAAATCGCGGAATGCCGCGCGCCTTCCGACGCCCGCCTACAGCCTAAATTAATTACTCCCAGCGACGCCGTAAGCGGCCTGCGTGGCGGCGGAAACGCGTCCCGCCAGATTGTGGACATCATCACTCCCGCTTTTCCAGCGGATAAGCTTATGGTAATTGAAGTTTATACGCCCGGCGGAAATTGGTCGAGCTATCCTCCGCACAAGCACGACGTACACAATCCGCCTGCCGAAGTGGACTTAGACGAAATTTATTACTATCGCCTGCGCGAGCAAGATGGATTCGCTATGCAGCATCTCTACTCCGGCAAACATGGCGGCGATCAAACTTTGAAGGTGACAGACGGAGACACCGTGCTGGTGCACAGCGGCTTTCATCCGGTGGTCGCCGGGCCGGGCTACGACGTTTACTATCTGAACTTTCTTGCGGGCTCCGCCCGCGCCTTGGCAGTCACCGAAGATCCGCAACATGTCTGGATCCGTTCCACTTGGAAGGATACCGACCCTCGCTTGCCTCTCGTGAGGGAATAGTCGCGCCGGAAAAGGAAACCCATGCGGACGTCCTGCGGCCGGAGCGATGACAAGCCCACAAACCAAGCGACCGAGATTCCGCGGGCGTACGCTTTTCTTCGCGAACTTTCGCTGTGCACTGATTATTATAATCGCTTAGAATCGAGTTGCAGGATTCGCTTCTTATACGCCGCGAATCGGTCGTGCATTTGTTTTTTGTCTACGGCTGCCAAGGCGCCGCGCGGTGCCGTCTCCGGTGCGCTCCACGAAATCTCCGCGTCCCAGCCTTTCCTTTCTTTCCCGCAAGGGCGAGAATCGTGGCATAAGCAAATCTGGGGCGTCACACCATTCCGAAGGGGCATCGCCTGATGACGGTTCGTCTCACCGCGGCGCAAGCCACCATCGCGTTCCTGAAGAACCAGTACACCGAGCGCGACGGCAAGCAAGTCCGTTTCTTTGAAGGCTGCCTGGGAATTTTCGGCCACGGCAACGTCGCCGGCCTGGGCCAAGCGCTCGAGCAGGATCCCGGTTTGCGCTACTACCTCTTCCGCAACGAACAGGCCATGGTCCATGCCGCCACGGCTTTCGCCAAAACGAGTTTCCGCATGCGCGCGTTGGCCTGCACTTCCTCCGTCGGACCCGGCGCGACCAACATGATCACCGGCGCCGCCACCGCCACGGTAAACCGCTTGCCCGTATTGTTGCTCCCCGGCGATATTTTTGCGCGCCGCAATGTTGCCCCCGTGCTGCAACAGCTCGAATCGCCGGCCACGCAGGATATTTCCGTAAACGATTGTTTCAAACCAGTCTCGCGCTACTGGGACCGCATTCAGCGTCCCGAACAATTGCTGACCTCGCTTCCCGAAGCCATGCGCGTCCTCACCTCTCCTGCGGAAACCGGAGCCGTCACGATCGCCTTTCCGCAGGACGCCCAGGCCGAAGCCTTCGAGTTCCCAGAAAAGTTCTTCGCCAAGAAAGTCTGGGTGATTCCTCGCAATCGCTGTGATCAAGATCTCCTGAAGCTCGCCGCGGAATGGGTTCGCGCCGCGAAGAAACCGCTGATCGTCGCCGGTGGAGGAGTCCTCTACTCGCAAGCCTCCGAAGCGCTCGCGCAGTTCGCGCAAGCGACGGGCATCCCAGTCTGCGAAACGCAAGCAGGCAAAGGCTCGCTGGCCTTCGACCATCCGCAACAGCTCGGCGCCGTGGGAGTCACCGGCACGCCCGGTGCGAATATCATCGCGCGCAAAGCCGACCTGATCCTGGGCATCGGCACGCGCTACAGCGATTTCACTAGCGCCTCAAAAACGTCGTTCCAGAATCCTGCCGTGCGCTTCGTCAATATTAATGTGGCGGAATTCGATGCGTACAAACACGCTGCCCTGCCGCTCACCGGCGACGCGCGCCTCACCATCACAGAATTGCAACAAGCTCTAGGCAACTTCTCGGTCGCGGAAAGTTACCGCGCGCAGATCAACGATTTTCGCGCTCGCTGGGAAAATGAAGTGGACCGCATCTACGGAATTCGCCAATCCCCGCCGATCACGCAGGGCGAAGTCATCGGCATCGTAAATAATTTCACGAAGCCGTCGGATATCGTCATCTGCGCGGCCGGCAGCCTGCCCGGAGATCTGCACAAGCTCTGGCGCACTCGCCAGCCCGGCGGCTATCACATGGAATACGGTTTTTCCTGCATGGGCTACGAAATTGCCGGTGGCCTCGGCGCGAAAATGGCCGATCCAGCGCGCGAAGTGTATGTTCTCGTCGGTGACGGATCCTACCTGATGATGGCGCAGGAAATCGTCACCTCTATTCAGGAAGGCTACAAAATTAATATCGTCCTGCTCGACAATCACGGCTTCTCCAGCATCGGCGGCCTCAGCCGCGCCTGCGGCAACGAAGGCATGGGCACGAACTACCGTTATCGTCGCAGCGATGAATACGGTGGCAAGTACGATGGCGATGTGCTTCCCGTGGATTTCGCAGCGAATGCCGCCAGCCTCGGCGCATGGACCGCTCGCGCGAAAACCGCGGACGAGCTGAAAACAGGCCTCGCTGCCGCCCGCGAACAGCGCCGCACATCGGTAATCATCATCGAAACTTCCTACGATCAAAGAGTTCCCGGCTATGAATCCTGGTGGGACGTACCCATCGCGGAAGTGTCCGAACGCGACGCCGTGAAAGCTGCGCGCCGCGACTACGAAGAAGCACGCAAGAAAGAGCGCTTTTTCTTTTAGCTATTCTGCTGGCGAAAATGTTCACGCATTCGTATTCGCTTAGCCGTTGCAGAAGTTTCCTTTGAAACTCGGGGCACAGCGAGGTAAGGGTGGAAACATCCGTAGCCACAGGCTCAGCGCGGGCGGCAACACCCAGGAAACCCCATCTCAAGCGCGCGCTAAGCCTCTGGGACCTGATCTATTACGGCATCATTCTTACTTCGCCCATCGCCGCCGTCCCGCTTTTCGGTGAAGGCCAGGTTCTTTCTCACGGCCACACGGTAGCGACTCTTCTGATCGCGATGGTCGCGATGTCCGTCACCGCCATCAGTTTCGGCCGCATGGCCAGCGTCTATCCTTCCGCAGGTTCGGTGTACACCTACATCAGCCGCGAACTGAATCCGCACTTCGGATTCGTCGTCGGCTGGGCCATGTTTCTTGAGTATCTCTTTCAGCCCATCCAGAACGCGCTTTACGCCGTACTCGCCATTCAACGCATGACGCCACGCGTTCCCTTCGCCGTTTTGGCGGCCGTCACCGTCGGCTTCATCACTATCCTCACGGTGCAGGGAATTAAGTTCACCGCACGCACCAACGAAGTCCTGCTGGGATTCATGTTGCTCGTCACCACGGTGTTTCTGGTCGAATCTTTTCGCTTCATCGTCTTGCACCAGCACTTCACCGGACTGTTCTCCATGCATCCGATTTACAATCCGGCCACATTCAATCTGCGCGCCGTCGCCGCAGGCACCTCGCTGGCCGCTCTGGTCTTCATAGGCTTCGATGGCGTTTCGATTCTCGCCGAAGAAGTCCACAATCCCAAACGCAACGTCCTGCTCGCCTCCGTCCTCGTCGTTATTTTCACCGGACTTTTCAGCGGCGTGCAGGTCTACCTCGCGCAGCGCGTCTGGCCGGACTACACCACCCTGCAAAATCCGGAAACCGCGTTTATGGACGTCGCTCGCATGGCCAGCGGACCCGCGCTATTCGCCGCGTACGGCGTGATGCTGCTCGTTTCCAGCATCGCCTGCGGACTTGCCGGGCACGTCGGCGCGTCGCGCTTGCTCTACAGCATGGGTCGCGACGATGTTCTGCCGAAAAAAATATTCGGCTATCTCAGCCCGAAGAAAAGCAATCCCGTATACAACGTCTGGATCGTCGGTGTCCTCGCCTATATCGGCGTGATCACCATTCCGTGGGAGCACGCCGCCGAAATAGTCACTTTCGGCGCGCTACTCGCCTTCATGGGCGTAAATCTCGCGGCCTTCCGCCATTTCTGGTTTTCGCGCGAAGCGATCGGGAATCGCAATTTCTTCGTGGACGCCTTCGTCCCCGGCTTCGGCTTCGTTTTCTGCTTTCTTCTGCTGATCAGCCTGCAAACCTGGACGAAATATGCCGGCATAGCTTGGCTCGCGGTAGGAGTTCTCTACGGCGGTTACAAAACACGTGGCTTCACACGCAGACCAAAATTAATCGACTTCAGCGAAACCTAGAACGCACCGCGCACAAAAGATCGCTATTACCGCAAGTCCCGAACCAACGCGCTCTTCGCGTTGCCTGGTTCTTGGTCTAGCGATTGCCCGCGCGACACATGCAGCGCGAACCCACACGATTCACGAATGCGCAATTCCGGCGACAGTTTCTTCACCACGGCCTTGCTGCGATCTCCCGCAATGCGCCGGATCAGCAGCTCCGCGGCCTCAATCCCCAACTGGTGCTTGGGCAATTCCACAGTCGTCAACCGCGGCCGAAATACCCCCAACCAAGGATAATCGTCGAAACTCACGAGCCCAAAATCCTCGGGGCAGCGCAAACCCATTTCTTCCGCCGCCTTCAGCAATCCTACAGTCATCAAGTGGTTCGCCACATAAATGCCGTCGGGCCGGTGCGATAGCAACGCGTGCCCCGCGCGAAATCCGGACTCAATCCGGTAATCGCCTTCGATATCCAATTCCGGTTCGTAAGGCAGCCCTTCCGCTTTCAATGCGTCGCGAAATCCCTCCCAGCGCGCTTGCGCGTTGCTCACCTTGCGCGGGCCGCCGATCAATCCAATCCGTCGCCTTCCGGAACGCGCCAAATGGCACACCGCGTCGTACGCGCCCTGGTAATCGTCGGTAATCACTGCGTCTTTCGTCAGCTTCGGATACGTGCGCATCACCAGCACAAAAGGAATGTTAACTTCTTTGATCATCTGCCGCAGCGACGGCCGAAAGTCCTCCGCGGCTTTCGTCAGCAGAATTCCATCCACGCGCTTCGAAAGCAGCAACTCTACCGATTTCTCTTCCTTCGCAAGCGTGTCGTCACTGTTGCACAGCAGCAGATTATATCCGTGACGCTGCGCGGCATCTTCGGCGCCGCGCACCACCATCGGGAAAAACGGATTGGCGATATCGGGCACGATCATTCCAATGGTGTGCGTCCGCTGATTCGCCAGGCTCCGCGCAATCAGGTTGGGCCGATAGTTCAACTTGCGGATCGCCGCTTCCACTCGCTTCCGCAGCTTCTCGCCCACGTGGCTCTTGTGATTCACCACGGCGGAAACTGTAAACACGGAGACGCGCGACAATTTCGCGACGTCGTAAATGCTCGCCGTCTTGCCCGATTTTTTGCGCCCCACTTTATTCACGACACTCATTCGTGTCAGCCTTGTATCACAAAAAAGCCCGCGCTGCTTCGTCCGCAAAGCGCCACCGCGCGCCGTGGGGCCTTCAGTAGTTTATGACAACCGGCCGCTGTTTTCTTGCGGAGTTATAAATTGACTCAAGAATTACCATATCCCGGTGCCCCTGTACGCCGTCGCTTTCCACCGGCCGCCGGTTCTGAATTGCGGAAGCGAACTCCTTTATCTCCAGTCCAAACTCATCAATGATCGGGAACGTCCGGTCAATCGCGCGTTTTCCGATCTTCCCCGTCAGCCGCCGCACCTCGTCAAAAGGAAATGCAGGAGTTAGCGACGCCCAGCCCTTCGTCCCCTGCACGTATATAAAGGATGACAAAACCGCGCCGTACGACGCACTCCCCTGCACCATCAGCCCGCTCGGGAACTGCAACCGGAACGAAATCCCTTCTTCCACGTCCCAAAACGTCACCGTGTCGCGCGCCCAACTCTGCGCGCCCACCTCCGCAGGATCTTCTTCCACCAGCCAGCGCGTGGTGTTCACGCAATACACACCCAAATCCATCAGCGGACCGCCGCCCGCCAGATTCGAATCCACCAGCCACGCCAACGACTTGCCGGGCGAATACAATTCGCTGAACGCCGTGTGTATCACGTTAATCCGTCCCAGCTCTCCACTCTGAATCAACTGCTTCAAGTAAAGACTGCTGGGCTCGAAGTATTTCCGGTACGCCGTCATCAGCAGCACCCGGTTTCGCCGGCAAGCTTCCACCATTCGCGCCGCCTGTTCGGCGGTGGCGGCCAGAGGTTTTTCGCACAGCACGTGTTTACCGGCCTGCGCTGCCCGCACGGTGAAGGATTCATGCAAGCCATTCGGAGTCGCCACGAAAACGGCGTCTACTTCAGGATTCGCGAGGCATGCCGCATACTCTTCGTTGCTGTAGTGCGCGTTGGATTTGAATTTGCGTCCCACCCGCGCGGCCTTATCCTTATCTCTGCTAACCACCGCCACCAGTGTTGCGTTCTTGCACTTCGCGAAGCTAGGCAGGACAAATCCTTGCGCGATCGTACCCAGGCCCACCACCGCGAATCCAACCTTTTTTCTAACAGCCATCGATTGGAAATCTCCCAAGAACTCGCAGCGCCGGCGCCAAGGTCGTTCGCCAGGGAACGGCTTCAGCCGTGCCGTAACCGCTGCAAAATATCAGCGGCTTCAGCCGCTCAGGCCATGAATTTCGGTTTTCCGCGCCAACCCGCTTTTCGTTTAGGCTGAAACTAGCTTTCGCGGTCCGCCCGGCCCAGCCTCTGATTTCGGATCGCTTTGTGATCCAAACCGCGCAATTCTTCGCTCGCACCCAGCACTTTCTCAATCGCATCCGCAATCGAATCGACGTCCGCCACGCTGCCCAAGAACAAGTAATGCGGGAACCACACGGCCTCGTGATAAGCCGCTCGGTTCGCCTCCGGACACGAATACATATTCCGCAGATCCAGTGGTTTCTCGCGCCCCCAACTCAGAGCAGGGAAGTCCTCCGGCTTCAAAGGGAACAGCGAGCTCTTGTAAACAGGCTCGTAGAAAAGCCCGTCGCAAGGAATTCCTTCCAGTTGCAGCGCGCCGACAAACGCCGCGCGCGGAATGTCGTTCGCCTTATCCGCAAAATATTTGAACATGAAGCCGTAAGGCGCCAGACGCGTAATCCGCGGATCAGGCTTCAGCAGCTTGATGGCAGCCAACTTTTGCATTCGCGATTCAAAATGCTTCACGTTTTTTTCGCGCGTGGCGGCTTGCTGCGGCAGCCGCTCCAGCTGCGGCCCCAGCACCGCCGCCTGCAGTTCACTCAGCCGGTGATTGAATCCGATAATGCGGTGATGATATTGGTCCGTCAGGCTGGCGCGCCCCGCGTTGATGTAACTTTGCACGAGCTCCATGTATTCCAGCGTGTTCGTGATTACCGCGCCGCCTTCTCCGGACGTGATCAGCTTGCTCGACTGGAAGCTAAACGCTCCCAGATCTCCCATGGAGCCCGCGCCTTGTCCTTTCCACATCGCGCCATGCGCGTGCGCGCAATCTTCGATCACTTTCAAATTATGCTTCTTCGCGATGCGCAAGATTTCGTCCATGTCCGCGAAGCGCATGCCCAGATGCACTGGCAAAATCGCCTTGGTCTTCGGCGTGATGGCCTGCTCGATCAGCTTCGCGTCGAGGCAATACGTCTCCGGATCCACGTCCACAAAAACCGGAACAGCATTGAGCAGCAGAACCGGACCGACCGTTCCTTCCCAGGTGTAGGCCGGAACAATCACTTCATCTCCCGGACGGATCTGAATCGCTTTCAGGCACGCCTCGATCGCCACGGTTCCTGTACTCACGCACTGGCCGTATTTCGCGGTTTGAAACGCAGCGAATTTTTTCGCAAACGCATCCGCGTACTTACCGGGGAACGGCTGGCCACCCCATTTCAAGCTGGTGAACGCGTCCTCCAGCGCGGCAAATTCCTCCTTCGTGGCGATGGGCCATGGAGTAAAAGGTGCCTTGCGTACGGGTTCGCCGCCAGTAATCGCCAGTTTTCCCACGTGCGAGTCTCCTATTCCAAAAATAGATCTTGCTGATGCTTCGTGCGCGTGTGCATCCGCACCCGCCATTGCGCTACGGCACTAGACTTCCGGATTGGGAATCAAAATGTCGCGCACCACACTATCCAAATCGTGGCAAGCGGTAACGAACTGCCGCAGAGTCCGCCGCGTCGGCGCGAACGAATCGAATTCTTCCACCGTTAATCCGCCCTCGGTGTTCGCTCGCCGGAAATCCGCGAATTTCCTGGAAAGTTCCTCCACAATCTCCGCGCGCACCGGCTCATCAATCCGCGAACGCACCTCGATGTCGCTCGCATTGAATCGCACCTGCCAAGGGTACGGGGGTGAAATCACCATATCCCCGCCGATGAACTCGCTCCAGTGCATGTGATTCCGAAACGCTGCCGAAAGCAGCCGAATGCGATAGCCTCGCTCTCTGAATATCCCGTGTGCCTTCTTCAGGACTGCCACTCCCGCCCATTCCAGATATCCCGGATCAATCGCGATATTTTCTTTCTCCATCACAATCTTCAGCCAGTCGTCTAGACGCCCCACCATCAGCGTGCACACCGGCCCCATGCTCGCGATTTCCTTGCCTTCTTTCGCCCGCCGCGCTAGACCACGCTCCACCGCTTCGGCCACGGCGATGCACTGCGGCAAGGTGAACGACACCGTCGCGTTGATGCTCACCCCGCGATACGTAGCCTCCTCGATCGCCGGAATCCCCGCGCGCGTCACGGGAATCTTCACGATCATGTTGGGCGCAAGCTGGCTGAATTCCATTGCCTGCTTCACGATCGCTTGGCTGTCGCGAAAAAGCCGTGGGTCCGTCTGTATCGAAAGTCGGCCATTCTTGCCGTGCTGCGCGTCAAATATCGGCTTCAGCAGGCTCGCGCCGCGAATGGAAATTTCGCGCACCAATTGCCAGGCGATCTGCTCTTCGGTCGCCGCGGGCAACTCCTTGATCAACTCCTGAATGCGCCCCTTCCAGAAACTCATCTCCTTTTTCAGTACGCCCACCACAATCACCGGATTGCACGTGGCGCCGACGGCGCCATGCTCGATCGAATACGTCAGCTCCTCGATGGAAGCGGAATCGTTCCACAAACAGGTCGGAGTAGTTTGCGTCATTTTGTGCAGGGGGCTTTTGTAAGCAGTTTCAGTGCTGCGCGTCATGTCTTCCGTCCATTTACCGAATCTTTTTATCGCCGATGGGCGCGCGCCAAGACGCCGCCCGCACGTCCGCGAGCGCTACCTCAATCGGTTTTGCCTGCAGATGCGATTTTTCGGCCGCCACCGCGATCGCCAGGGCTTTCAATCCGTCGTCGCCCGTAACCCGCGGCGCAAGGTCGTGCAGCATGCTGTGCACAAAATCTTGCACCTCGGCGAAATAAGCATCCGCAAATCGCGTCAGAAAATGATCGGCCAGGCTGCGCTCGCCGCCTCGCGCCGTAAGAAAAACCGCGGGAGCTTGTTGGAGGCTTCCGACAAAGATCGAGCCTTTCGATCCGATGATCTCCGTGCGCACGTCATATCCGTAAACCGCCTGGGCGTACGACTCCACGTTGCCAATCGCCCCATGTCGGTACGACAGGTTCACCACGCTTGCCACCAGGTCTCCATGCGTCGCCAGTTCCGGCCGGATTGTTGTCGTTGTGTACGCGTGCACCGCGTTGACTTCGTCCTGCATCATCCAGCGCGCCAAATCGAAATCGTGAATTGTGTTCGTGTAGAAAAGCATTCCGTTGATACGCGACTCGTATGCCGCAATAGGAGCCCATTCCTTATCGCGCCCCACCGATTTAAAAATCACCGGAACGCCAATTTCGCCGGCCTCAATTCGTTTCATGGCCGCTGCGTAAGCAATGTCGTAACGCCGCATGAATCCCACCTGCAATCGCCGCCCGGCCTTAGCTACAGCGTCCAGCGCCGCGCGCGCATCGCTCAGATTCAGCGCCAGCGGCTTCTCGCACAGCACATCTTTTCCCGCGCGCACTGCGGTCTCCACAGCCTTCGCGTGAAACTTGTCCGGTGTGGCGATCAGGACCGCATCCAAATCTTTCCGCTCCAGCATGGCTTCCAGGCTGCTGTAGTAATTCTCAATCTCGAGTTCCTCCGCGACCACTCGCGCGCGTTCCGCCAACGCGTCGGCGATTGCCACCAGCCGCGCTTCCGGAACCAGCCGCCGCAGATTCTCCGCGTGCCGCTTGCCCATTTCCCCAACACCCAGCACACCAACTCCCAGCTTCCTCATTCAAACTTCTCCCCAGGATCCTGAAAACCGTCTCGTCAATGCCGCACCCGGAAGGGCGGGGCTTTGGCCCCTGAAGCCACAGCCTGTAGGATCAGCGCCTAGCGCGCTCCGGCCGCCACTCCCAAATCATTCACAACTCCCCGCAAATATTTCAAACTCGCCGCCACACTTTGCGCCGGAGGAATCGTTGTCGCGCCAAATTTCACGTCCTGCTCCACCACCGACCAGCCCGAATATCCGTTCTTCACCAAGTTCCGGAAAAACGCCGGGAAATCAATGTTGCCCTGTCCGATCACTGTAAAGACTTTGTGCTCTATGGCTTCTTCAAAAGTCCACTTATTCCGCCGCGCCTTTTCCAGCACCGTCGTGTTGCAATCCTTGATATGCACAAACCGCAGCTTGCTCTTATATTTCTCCGCCTCCTTCACGGAATCGCCATAGCCGTAAACGCAATGGCCCGTATCCAAACACAAGCCCACATTCGTGTGCGACGTCGCGTCGTAAAAGCGCTCACACTCTTCCGGCGTCTCCACATAAGTCGCGACGTGCGGATGAAACACCAGATCCAGCCCAAACTCGTTCGCCACTTTCTCCGCATCCGCCACAATTTTCCCGATGTGCTTCCACTGCTCCGCGCTCAGCGTCGGACATCCCTTGTCGTAAGCCCGCCCCGAAAACGCATTGCGCTCCGGCGATTGGTCATCCGCAATCACCAGGAACGGCGCTTTCAAGGTCGCCAGCAAGTTTCCCACCTTGCGAATTCGCTCCATCACCGCTTGGCTCGCTGCCGGATCGGTCATTTTCACCGGAACAAACGAAGCCAGCAGCTTCAGCTTGCGCTTTTCCAGTTGCGGCTGAAGGATTTTCGGATCGGTGGGAAAAAACCCGTACGGCCCCAGCTCCGATCCCGTGTAACCGGCTTCCACCATTTCATCCAGCATCTTTTCGTACGATTGCTCCCACGATGGCCCGGGATAATCCAGAACTCCCCAGCTATCCGGTGCCGAAGCAAATAGAAATCGCTCGCTGATTGCGCTCATGCTTTCCTCTCTCCAAAGAAATTCAAATTCCCGGCGCAGCTTTTACCGCGACTACCGCCACGGCTCCAGCACAACTTTCATTGACTCCGCTTCCACCGATTTCTTCATCGCTGCATCCACATCCCGCAACCCATACCGGTGCGTCACAAACTCCCGCAGCGGATAGTTCTTCATGTAGCGCGCCATTTGACGCATGCCCGGCCCGTAAGCTGCGGGCTCTTCGCCGCCCACGCCCAGAATCCGCGCATTTTTCGCGCAAATGTGCCGGTGCGGGCTAATCGGCACCTCGCCCAAATCCGAAAAATTCCCAGCCTCCACCAGCAATCCGCCCACCCGCAACATCTCCAGCGCCTCCGGTACCGCTTCCGGCACTCCCGCGCATTCAATCACCATGTCCGCGCCGCGCCCGTGCGTCAAATCCTTCACCATCTGCAGGCGCTGCGGCTGCGACATGCTCCCCACATTCACCGCGAAATCCGCGCCCAACCGCCTCGCAAAATTCAGCCGGAACTCGGATTTATCCATCGCGATAATCGTCCCCGCGCCCAGCATGCGCGCCTTCATTAGAAAACACATCCCCAAAGGACCGACGCCCAGCACCACGACGGTATCGTCGAAGCGAAAAGCCTCATTCGGAAACGCGGACATCTGTTTGGCGCGGTCCAGTCCCACCGACACGGCAAAAATCTCCGTCAGCACCGCTACTTCGGAAGGCAATTCGTCCGGCACCTTCACCAGAAAGCTTCCCTGCACCACATACATGTACTGCGCCCATCCACCAAAAAGATGCGGCGGATTCTTCGCGCTCAGGTTATTGCCGTAATCCGTCGTCTTCTCGCAGCAATAATACGGAAAATCGTGCCGGCAGTAGTAGCACTCGCCACACGCGACGTTCGCGCCCACCACCACGCGATCTCCTTCGCGCAGCGCGACGCCCTCGAAGTCCGCGTACTTGCCATCCCCGCCGATCGCCGCAATCGTGCCGACGTTTTCATGTCCCTGAATAATCGGAAATTCCAACTGACGGCCGCCGTACTGCGTGGTGTAACCCTGAAACGTGTGCTTGTCCGTGCCGCAAATCCCGGACATTTCCATGCGAATCAGCACACAACCAGCAGCAGGTTCCGGCAAAGGGTATTCGCGTAGCTCGTACTTCCCGGGTTTCACCAACGTTGCTGCCAGAACGCCTGGGGCCGCCATGGATGTGTACTCTTTGCAGTGCCCGCATTCCCGCACGGACGCTCGTCTACTTCCGAAGCAGGCCGGACGGATGCGAGCCGTCTGGCCTACACGGGGTGCCGACTTTCGATCCGCGTCTTCGTCAGTTCCGTCTAGAAATACAGCTTCAAAGAAAGCTGCGCGATGCGTGCCGGCAGAGTCCCCGGAACTTGGCCGAACGACTGTGTCCCGCCCCCGGTGAAATTGACGATTCCGCTCGGTGTTAAGAACTGTGCGTGATTGAAGATGTTAAAAAATTCAGCCCGGAACTGCAGATCGAAGCGCTCCGTGACCTTGGTGTCTTTAAGCAGCGCGAAATCCCACTGGTTAATCCCCGGTCCGTGGAAAAACCGCCGCCTGGCATCGCCCTCTACGCCCAACGCGGAAGGCCCAAACGATGACGTCGAGAAGTATTGGCCGCCCGTATTTCGCGGGTTTTCTTTCACAACCGGCGCAATCTGATTGGGCGTGTCCACGGGCAGAGTAATCGGTCCGCCGAAGGAAGTGCCGAGCAACGATTGGTCGTCTGTTTCGACCATTGTCACAGGAAGTCCGGTGGCAAATTTCGTAATCCCGCTGACGGCCCATCCGTGTGTCAGCTGCGTCGGGCCGCCCAACTTATCAATCGGCAGCGTGTAGTTGTAGCTCGCCACGAAATTGTTCGTGCTGTCAAAAGCGGAAAGCCCGCGGCTGAGCCGGTGGTTAATCGGATTGATCTGCTCGCCATACCCTGAGGAATCGTCGAACGATTTGCTGAGGGTATAGCCAATCAGGGTCTGCAGACGTCCCGTCGTGTGCTTATAGCTAACTTGCAAGGAATTGTAAGAGGAAGAGCCGGCGGTAATGAAATACGAATCGTTGCCGAACGGAACGATCGGCGTACCGCCTGGGAGCGTTGTACCGGGGAAATTTAGTCGCGTGCCAGGCTGAAATCCACCGCCCGGGAGAGCGTAAACTAGATTTTCGTTGCCGGGGCTGCATGTGGTATTCGTCGTTCCCACCGCAATTGCGCCCTCGGCCGCAAGTTGGAGGCAGAGCGACGGACTTCCCGGATTCGCGGATTCTGAAACAAGCAGCCGGTGAGCTTGCGTACCCACATAACTCACGGTCAGCAAATCCGCCCGTGAGATCTGATGTTCGATGGATAGTTCATATTCTTCCGCATACGGCAGGCGGTTCTTGTTGTAAAAAGCCGGCGAGCTGCCGATCGTCCCGAAAGCGTTGAAAAAATCAGTCAAGTTATCAAACGGTGGGCCGCTCGCAGGATTCTTCGCAGAAAAATGAAGCGGTGGTTGGGTTACCGGGAAAAAGTTCGTGATGGACGAACCCGCGCCGCGATTCGTAAATGGAGCGGCAAAAGTCGGCTCGTTCTGTCCCGTATAGTTTCCGAATGGCGCGTCGCCAATTTCATTGAAGTCCGTAGCGCCTTCAAACGTGCTGTAGAAGATTCCCCAACCGGCGCGAAGACTTGTGGTTCCGGATTTTCCCAGGATCTTGCCCAGCAATCCGTCATAGTCTCCGAACGAATAGGCCAATCCCAACCGCGGTGCAAAGTTGTTCCAACGAATAGGTGCCAGCGTGTTCGGAACTCCGGGATCGCCGGGGAATACCCAGCCTGTCGGTGAACCGGGGAAAACAACGGATTGTTCCCCGGGAATCAGAGTTTGAATCTGGTTGTACTTTTCATTCCAGGGCGAGCTGACGTCGTAACGCAGCCCATAGTTGAACGTCAGATTCGATTTCACCCGCCAGCTATCTTGGCCATAGAAGCCCAGATAAAAATTGCGGCCGTAGGATGGGTAGGACTGCCCCTGTACATAGGAACTGGGCGCCCCGAGCAGAAAGTCCACAAAATCGCTCCCCGTTTCGCTGGGCTGGCCGTTGAAATTGCTTCCGAAGAAGAAGTTCCCGTTGGAAACGTTATCAATCAGGTCTTCTTCCAGCTGGTCGTAGTGATACTGTCCCCCGAATTTCAGTGTGTGCGTACCCACAATCCTGCTGTAGTTGTCCACGATTTGATAAATGTTATCGATCAGGCCGTTCGGACGGCTCGGCACTCCGATTACGAAGTCGTTGAAATCAATTTCCGGAACACCTTCCAGTGCGGGCACCAGTGGCACAATACCCGGAGCGCCCGCCGCGCCGGACGCAAATCCCAGACTCGACAGCGTCACTCCCTTTCCGCCCTGCGGCTGGTTGAACAAGGTATCCAGGCGAAAATATCCCAAGCGAAATTCGTTTACCGATGCGGAGCTGAACGTTTTCGTGGCCCCCAGATCGACGGTATACGTCTGACCGTTCCCAGCTACGCTAAACCCCGGATAAAGCGGTGCGTTCCCAGGCCAATAGGGACTGGTCTGGTTGAATTTGTCCCAGTAAAAATACGCCGACAGAAGACCGAAAGAGGTGTTAGCGTCCGCTCGCCCGCTGAATTTGTTGTCGCTAAGATCTGTTGCCCCCGCATTGGTGGTAAAGGTCGGTAGGCCCTGACTGTTCGTCCCATTCGCGGGCAAAATGTACTGCAGCAGGTTTGCCGAGATCGGATTGAAGGCGGTGGGCGACAGCGTCGCATTAGGCAGAACGCATTGGGCCGCGCTCGTGCAGCCCGGAAAATAATACCGCTCACCGGGCGTAACCGTGTAACCCAGCTGATTGGTCAATACGGCCGCCCAATTACCCGTCGCGCTGCAATTCGTTGCCGGCGGCGTACAACTCTGTACGGTCGTTGGATTGCCGTGGGAATCCACGAGGCTGCCCACTACCGACGAGAGGTCTCCGCCTTCCAACGCCGACGTTGGGGCTCCAGTAATGCGTTGGGTCTGTCCCTGAATCAACCGGTTTCCTTGATAGTCAGCAAAGAAGAAGATTTTGTCGCGCTTGATGGGGCCGCCGAATGTGCCGCCGAATTGGTTCTGGTGATACGCGCCGCGTTCTCCCTGGTCGAAATAGTTCGCGGCGTCGAAAGCGGTATTGCGCACAAACTCGAAAAGATTTCCGTGATAGCCGTTCGTGCCAGATTTGGTGACTACGTTAATCAATCCGCCGCTGTAGTTTCCGTACTCGGCGTCCGGATTGTTCGTCAGGATCTTAAACTCATAGATCGAATCGAGGTTGGGGATCGCTCCGGCGCCGGAAAATCCCAACTCCTGCACCAGCACTCCATTCAGGATGAACCCGTTTTCCGATTCGCGCATGCCATTCACTGAAAACGCGCCGGAATCCAAGTCACCAGACACTAGCGGAGCAGCGAAGCCCGCCGATATAAACGGTCCAGCGTAAGCTCCGGTCATCTGTGACGCTGTCTGTGCCACTCCAGGCTGCAAACCCAGCAAATCGGTATAGCTGCGGGTCACTAGAGGCACATCCGTCATCGTTTTGCCGGTGATCACCTCGCCCATCTGCGTGCTCTCGGTATCAACGTGCAACGTATCGCTCAGCACTTCCACTTTCTCGGTTGTCGCGCCAACTGCGAGACGCACGTCGATCACCAGCGCGTCGTTCACGTTCAGTGTCAGTCCCGTCTGCGCGTAACCTTTGAATCCGCTTTGTTGCACGCTGATGGTGTAATTGCCCAGCGCCAGCGATTGGAAGGAATAAAATCCTTGCGAGTTCGTGGTCAGCGTCGTGGCGACCCCTGTATCCACGTTGGTCGCGATTACCGTCGCGCCCGCAACCACGGCGCCGCTCGGATCGGTCACCGTCCCGGAAATGCTGGCGGTCACGCCGGCCAGCAAGCGTCCGCAAGTGAACAGCGCCAATGCGAAAACCAAAACAGTCAAATATTTCCCAAATCGTGTGCTTCGCATTCCCCACCCCCCCAAGTTTGTTAACGCTTGATCGAATCGGACCCTGCGAGCCGGCGGATCTTCGGCTTATCCCCCCCGCGATTCCTCATTCCTCTTGCGATTGAAAGCGTTAAAACAGTCTAACCGGTTATTCCTTGCAAAGGCTTATAGTGTAGCCTCCTTCCTTTGTCAAGTTGTTTCGCGCCGGCGTCACAGCCGGTCGCGTTCCGGCCACACCCAGACACAAATCCCTAATAATGTATGGTTCGAATCGTCCGTAAAATCACTCAGTTCCTGCCCTTCTTTCCATCTTCCCACGCGTTTCCGCCAATAAACGCTCGATTTCTGAGCCTGCGCACGCCGTTGGCGGCAACCTTCACGTCCGCGCTCGCGCGCCGGATCGCCGGTCTCACATTTCCGTCCCACGCTCGCGCCGCCATCCGCACGAAGTCCTATATAACCGATTAGAAATACAAATCGCACGCGATGCAACGAGCGCTTTCTAAACGACGTGGTTGGTCTTGGCGGGAATCATTAGCGACGCGACCGCTGCGCTCGCCACGCACAAACCTGCGCAGATCAACATTACGATTCGGAATCCGAACACAAATGCACGGGAAATCGAGGCGCGGAGCAGTGCGGTCGTCTGGGCATCCAAGCCGGAGGGCAGATCGAGGCCGGCGAGCTTGATCTGGTTCGACTGAACGTAGTGGAGAATCCCAGGCGGCAGCAGCGCGCCTGCGAGGATTCGACTCAAGCTGAAGCTGAACAATTTCACCATCACAATTCCTAGAATTGCCACCGCGAGCACGCTCGCAACCCGTGCGACCGCGTTGTTGATGCCGGAGGCGGCGCCGGCGCGTTCCTGTTTCGCGGAACTCATCACCACCGTGGTGAGTGGAGCGACGCTAATCGCCATTCCGAAACCAAGAACAGTGAACGCTGGGAAGAAACCTGTCCAATAGCCGGCGCCCACGCCCGGTAGGGCGCACAGTACGAAACCCAATGCCGCAATCAATGGTCCGACGATCAGCGGAGCTTTGGATCCGTAACGCGTGACCAGTCCGCCGGACCAGCGCGAAAGAAAAAACAGCAGCAGAATTATCGGGAGCGCAGCCGCCCCGGTCGCGGTTGTCGAGTATCCCTGCACCTGAATCAGATCCATCGGAAACAAGAAAAAGCAAATTCCAAGCGCTGCGTAAAGAAACAAAGTGAGCAGGTTCGCACCACTAAAGCCGCGGGATGCAAAAAGCGTCAGCGGAACCATGGGCGAACTTACCCTGGCCTCAACGAACGCGAAACCAATCAGGCAGCCGAATCCCAGAATAAGGCTTCCGTAGACCAGCGGCTGGCCCCAGCCGAGACTCGTCGACTCGATGAACCCATACACCACACCACCTAATCCCACAGTCGCGACCAACGCTCCCAGCCAATCCACATGCCCTGCCTCCGCGTCGCGGCTTTCCGGAATGTGCCAGAGCGAAATTGCGATCACCGCGGCCGCGAGCGGAACGTTGATAAAAAATACCCAGCGCCAGGAAAGATGCTCAATCAGCCAGCCGCCCAGAACCGGCCCGATCGCCGTGGTGATCGCAGTGAATCCGGACCAGGTGCCGATCGCTTGGCCGCGGCTTTTCTCGTCGAACGAGGCGCTGATGAGCGCCAGGCTACCGGGCACAAGAGAAGCGGCTCCAATGCCTTGGACACTTCGCGCGATCACCAGCTGCTGAATATTCGAAGCAAGCCCGCACGCGACGGAAGCGGCGGCGAAAATCCCCACGCCAATCAGAAAAACCAATCGGCGGCCAAACAAATCGCCGAGCGAGCCGCCAACAAGAATCAAAGCCGCCAGGAACAACCCATACGACTCGACGACCCATTGCACGCCAACGACGCTCGCGTGCAGGCTTGCCTGCAGCGCTGGCAGTGCGACGTTGACGACAGTGCCGTCAATAAAAGGCATGCTGGAGCCGAAAATCGTCGCAGCCAGGATCCAACGTTGTGCTTGCGCTGCGCAGGGAATAGCAACGTGCACCGATCGGACAACGCCTTCGTCGCAGGGCGGCTTCATGATGTTATGGCTGCCTTCCCACGGCGTGAATTATCGTTGTCATCAGGTCTTTGGCATGAGCGCGACCGCACAGATCGGCTGATCGAACGCAAGTATGGCAGAACACTAAGGGAAGACAACTCGTGGAAATCGCTGAACACAGGCAGCAGGAATTTAAGAGAGTTGGCCGGGGATTTGATCTTCCGCTGTCGTCACCTGGCCGACATAGGCTACAAATTCCTGAAGGCAAGTACGCGGCTCCGCCGGTGCCTGTCAATTGGTTTTCCCAACATTTATCTTTACGCGTCGGCTACTTTGAGAATGAGCTTTCCAGTATTCTCGCCTTTGAAGAGCTTCAGCAACGTTTCGGGGAATGTTTCGAGGCCCTCTACGATGTCCTCGCGCGATTTCAGTTTGCCGGCCGCCATCCACGCCGCCATCTCCCGTGCGGCCTCAGGGTAACGATCAGCGTAGTCAAACACGACCATACCTTTCATGCTAGCGCGATTAACCAGAAGCGAGAGATAGTTCGAGGGTCCTTTAATCGGTGTGGTATTGCAGTACTGCGAAATTGCGCCGCAGATGACCACTCGTGCGCCGCGCGCGAGCTGCGTAAGCGCAGCGTCAAGAATGTCACCTCCCACGTTGTCGAAATAAACGTCAACGCCATTCGAGCAATGCTTTCGCAGAGATTGGCGGACATCCTCCGACTTGTAGTCAATCGCGGCGTCGAAGCCGAGCTCTTTCACAATGTAGTTGCACTTCTCGGCCCCGCCGGCGATGCCTACCACGTTGCAGCCTTTTATTTTGGCGATCTGTCCTACGACCGTTCCCACCGCTCCGGCCGCGCCAGAGACAACCACGGTCTGGCCGGGCTCTGGATGGCCGATATCCAGCAATCCAAAATACGCGGTCATTCCTGGCATTCCGAGCGTGCCGAGAAAAACAGGCAAGGGAACCGCGCCCGCATTTACCTTCGAAATGCCGTTGCCGTTCGAAATTGCGAATTCCTGAACGCCGAAAGCGCCGTAAACGTAATCGCCAACGACAAACTTGGGATTTTTCGAAGCCATTACGCGCCCCAGCGCCCCAGCCCGCATCACCGCTCCGATTTCTACCGGAGCAATGTACGATTTCCCTTCGTTCATCCACCCGCGCATAGCCGGATCGAGCGAAATATACAGAATCTTTATGAGCATCTCACCTTCAGCGGGTTCACGAACCGGCTCTTCCTTGTATTCCCAATCGGTGCGTTTGGGCATCCCCACGGGCCGCGCAGCAAGCTCGAATTTGTGATTCAATTTGCTCATAGGTGATCCTTTCGGTGCTAGAGATCGGGGCAGAGCCGTAATCTAACCAATTGTTGATAGTCGCTTACAGATGACGGTGACTAACGCGACGGGCATTGTATATAATCGCCGCCACTGTGCCAAGTCTGGGAATTCTCGGCGCAGGGAGGTCCAAATGGCCGGAGCACCCGCAAATGTATTGAACATTCCGCGGCCGCCTGTATTTGCCACCGCTGCCGAAGAGCGCTTGCATCGCAAACGCATGCTGGCTGCCGCATTTCGTCTTTTTTCGCGTTTCGGATTCGACGAAGGAGTGGCGGGACATATCACCGCACGCGATCCGGAGCAACTCGACCACTTCTGGGTGAACCCATTCGGGATGCACTTCAGCCAAATTCGCGCGTCTGACCTGATTCTGGTGAATCATCGCGGCGAAGTCGTGGAAGGAAATTATCCGGTTAATGCAGCGGCCTTTGCCATCCACTCTCAGGTACACGCCGCACGTCCGGACGTGATCGCGGCGGCGCATGCGCATTCGATGTACGGGAAATCCTGGGCGTCGCTCGGGCGGCTGCTCGACCCTATCACGCAGGATGCCTGTGCGTTTTACCAGGACCACGGACTCTTCGCGGAGTTCACCGGCGTGGTCTATGAAACGTCGGAGGGCGAGCGGATCGCGCAGGCCCTCGGACAATACAAAGCTGCAATTCTGCGCAACCACGGATTGATCACCGTTGGCCACTGCGTCGAGGAAGCCGCGTGGTGGTTCATCACCATGGACCGTAGTTGCCACGCCCAGTTGCTCGCAGAGGCGGCTGGCGTGCCGCTAAAGATCGATCATGCCACCGCAGCTGCAACGAGGGAACAGGTGGGAAACCACCTTGCGGGATGGTTTCAGTTTCAGCCATTGCTCGCGCGCATCATTCAGGACGAACCTAATCTGCTGGAATAGTGTCCGCGCTGCTGGAGACGTACTAAATTGACTCGGGACCGGCGGCGCTTCAAGCTGCACGACGCGCAGGACACGAGCACAGCCCAATCATGCCGACGCAATCACAGGAACAATTCGACGTATTGATCGTTGGCGCCGGTATATCAGGTATCGATGCCGCTTACCATTTGCAGACCTCCTTACCCAAAAAAACCTATGCGATTCTGGAGGCGCGCGACGCAATCGGCGGAACTTGGGATCTCTTCCGCTATCCAGGCGTCCGCTCGGATTCTGAGATGCACACGCTCGGCTTTCCTTTTCGGCCATGGCACGCGGACGAGGCGATCGCAGGTGGTCCTGCCATCTGGAATTATATCCACGAGACCGCGGCATACTATGGCATTGACCGCCGCATCAGGCTGGGACATCGGATGATCCGAGCTGCCTGGTCTTCAGCCGACGCGCGCTGGACGGTCGAGGCGCAGACGAAAGATGGGCGGATCGTGCAGTTGGTCTGCAGCTTCCTTTATATGTGCAGTGGTTATTACAGTTACGAGAAAGGCTTCAGCCCGGAGTTACCGGGCATGAAACGGTTTCAGGGGCAGTTCGTGCACCCACAGGAGTGGCCCGACGCGCTCGATTATGCGGGCAAGCGAATCATTGTCATTGGAAGCGGTGCTACGGCGGTAACGCTGGTTCCGGCGCTCGCCCAGAATGCCGCCCATGTCACGATGCTGCAGCGCTCTCCCAGCTATGTCGTTACCCGTCCGAGGAAGGACGTAAAGGCCATCTGGATGTATCGGCATTTCCCAAGAAAGTTTGCCGCGGAACTCACAAAATGGAAGGACGTGCTGTACAGCATCGCCACGTTTTATCTCGCGCGCACCAAACCAGAGACGATGAAGGGCTTGATCCTGAAGGGAATCAAGCAGCAACTGCATCCCGATTACGACGTGGAGCGGCACTTTATGCCGCGCTACAACCCATGGGATCAGCGTATCTGTTTGGTGCCCGACGGCGATCTGTTTGCCGCCATCCGATCCGGCCGGGTCGAAATCGTCACCGACACGATCGACGAAGTGGTGGAGTCCGGCGTCCGCTTAAGCTCTGGCACAATATTGCCGGCGGATATCATCGTTTCAGCCACAGGTCTCGTCGTGCAGCTGATGGGCGGAGCTGAAATTCTTGTTGATGGCGTGCTGGCCAAACTCAACGAGAAGCTGGTATACAAAGGCGCAATGTTCAGCGGTATCCCGAATCTAGCGCTCGCCTTTGGCTATACGAATAATTCCTGGACGCTGCGCTGTGATCTTACCGCGCGTTTTGTCTGTCGATTGCTAAAATATATGGATCGGAAGGGATGGTCGGTATGTGTGCCGAATCTTCCGGATCCATCCGTCAACCCCGAGCCTTTGCTCGATTTCAGTTCAGGCTACGTCCGCCGTGCCGACGGCGTGCTGCCCAGACAGGGACAGAAACCGCCTTGGAGAGTGCCCCAGAATTATCTAAAAGACCTCGCCTCCTTTGCGTTTGGGTCGGTAAACGACGGGACCATGCATTTTCTTCGAACGTCGGAGGCTAACGATGGCGCTCGCGTCACGAACGTTCACTCCAAGGCTACCGTCTGATTCGAGATCATGACTGGCGCAATGAATCTTGAGAACCGCACGGCGGTGATCACCGGCGCTGCGAGTGGCATCGGTCGTGCCATTGCCGTGTCGCTCGCTCGCCGTGGCTGCAACCTTGCGCTCGCGGACGTGAATGACGCCGGACTATCAGAAGCGGCGCGCATGGCACAACTTGCTCATACGGCTCTGACAAACCAAAGCGCTCCGCGCAGTGCGCTGCGCATCAGCCAACATCACCTTGACGTTGCAGATCGACGTGCCGTGGCGGCGTTTCCACAAGCTGTGATCGACGCGCATCCCGGGGTGGACATCCTCATAAACAACGCCGGCGTGGCCGTCGGCGGCACGTTCGAAGCAGTGAGCGAGGAAGATTTCGAGTGGTTGTTCGAAATTAACTTCTGGGGCGTAGTGCGGATGACCCGGGCGTTTCTGCCTCTGTTGCGAAAAAGCGATGACGCGCGCGTGGTGAACCTTTCCAGCATATACGGACTGATCTCACCGCCCGGTGAAACGTCTTACTCGGCAAGTAAGTTCGCCGTGCGCGGATTTTCGAATTCACTGCGGCACGAACTCGCGGATTCGAAAGTCGGTGTTACGGTTGTTCATCCGGGCGGCGTCGCAACTTCGATTGCAGACAACGCTCGAGTACCCAAGGACATGGCTCCGGAAGAAATCGCTCGGCGCAGAGCCCTCGCGAAAAAAGCACTGACGATGCCGCCCGCAGCTGCCGGTGAAATTATCGTGCAGGGCATCGAACGCCGCTCGGCGCGGGTGCTGGTCGGCAACGACGCAAAGTTTCTGGCATTGCTCGAACGCCTGGCGCCGATTTCGTATTGGAAAATCTTCATGCGCTTGCTTCCCAAGTCGTAATTGCAGGACGTACTCCGCGCGGTTGCGGTGCCGGCGCGAGCGATGAAAAGTGATTGGGGTAGCCGGACGTTATTCGCGACTCGCCATCACTGGCGCCCTGCGCGCGGCGGTGAGCCCGCCAGGCCACCAGTTCCAATCACCTGCAATTCGAAGCAGCGCAGGACCGATCACAATACGAACCAGTGTCGCGTCAATCAACACGGCGATCGCGAGCGTAAACCCAATCATCTTGACCACCAGGAAATCTCCGAAAGTGAACGCCGCAAATACCACGATCATGATCGCGGCGGCGCTCGTAATCAGGCCCGCGGTTCTAGCCAGACCCTCCGGAATCGCATCCATTTCACTCAGCCCGCTCCTTCTCGCTTCCAGAACGCGTGCCACGAGAAACACCTCGTAGTCCATGCTTAATCCGAAGACGATGGCAAACGCGACGATCGGTACCAGGGGAAACACGCTACCGGTTCCGGTGGGAACTCCCAGGAATTTGCTTCCGTGTCCGTCCTGGATAACGACAACCAATGCTCCGAAGGCCGCAGCGACCGAGAACAGGTTGAGTGCGATGGCCTTCACGGCGGCGAAGATCGAGCGGAAACCGCAGAGCAGCGCAAGGAGCGTCCCGCCGACCACGAGCCACATTACGGACGGAAAGCGCTGTCTGATAATCGTCTCGTAATCGGCGTTGAGTGCCGGGATGCCGCCGACGAGAAGCGTTGCGCCAGGCACTCCGGTGAGAGCTGGCGCACCGGTCTCGCGCAGCTCCCGCACCCAGTTGACCTGCTCGCGCAGGGAGACCGAACTCGCGGGTAACACCTCCAGCAGTGCCGCTCGTCCGTCACTACTCAGGAACGTGCGACGCGTTTCGCGCGAAAGATCAGTGAGGGAAGATCGGTTGCTCTGCGCAAGCGTAGTGATAGAAATCACGCGGTCACAGCGAGGGTCCGTCGCGAGACGCTTGCTGAGACGATCCAGCGCATCCCACCCCGCGTCGGTTTGCGCGATGGAATCCGTTGGCAGTTCGACGATGACGCGCAACGATTCAACAACGCCGCCCCGATCCATCCGTTCCAGGGTGTGCAGCGCATGGACTGATTCTGCCGCCTGCGGAAGCCAATCGCCTCGAGGGAGACTGGTATCCAGTCGTCTGACCTGCCATGCCAGCAGAAGCAAAGGAGTACCTGCCACCAAGAGGGCGATCCAAGGGTGCGCGACAATTACCTTTCCCCATTGCCGCCAGCGATTTCCCGTACGTGCAGCCCGCTGCGCATCCAACTTTGCAGTAAAGGGCATTCGGCCAAGATCAATTCGCGGGCCGAGCAATACCAGCGCTGCCGGAACCAGCGTATTTGTAAGCAACACACTCATTCCCGTCACCAGGAATCCCGCGACACCGATGGAACGGATTTCGCTGATCGGAACCGTCAAGAGCGCTAGAAATCCTATAGCTACAGTTGAGGCTGAAATCAAAAGCGTGCGACCTGCCTGACGAGCCGCGATCACTCCGGCGGTGGGTCCGTCGTTCCCGGCTGCAATCGCTTCCCGGAAGCGGCTGATCATCAGCAGCGCATAGTCGATTCCCAGGCCCAGGCCAAGCATGGTGGCCAAATTTTGAACCAGAATGGACAAGTGCCAGCGCTGGGCCAGGAATCCCGTAATCGCCAGAGTGGTGGCGATGGCCAGCTGGCCAACCGCCAATGGAATCAGCGCGGCCATCAGGCTTCCAAACGCCACCAGCAGAAGCACCAGTGTCGCGGGGATCACCAGGCTTTCGCCGCGATGCACGTCGGCGGCGCTCGCTTTCCGAATATCGAAATTCAATGGAATCTCGCCCGTGAGTTCGAGCTTCACCGCCGGATAACGGCCCCGCAGTTGATTTGCAAGAGAGCTTGCCAGCTGGTGAAGCTCCGGGACGAGCGATTCGACTGGACCGCCATTTGACTCGAGGCCCACGAGGACAAACGTTCCGCCTTCCCGGCCCAGAAATATCGGATCGCGCAACTCGAGATAGGACACTACGCCTGAAACGCCGGGCTGCTCTTTCAGTGCTGCCACGATGGTTCCTAACGCTTGGCCGCCTTCCTCCGAATCTGCAGTTGGGAGTCCCTCGATCACCAAGACAACGCGGTCTACAAACGGCGAGTGAAAACGAGTAGACAGCTCGTCCCTCACAACTTCAGCCTGGCTCCCTTCAACACGAGTTGCGGTCTCCAGGCGGCGCTCCGCGTGAAAAGAGAATGGAAGAAGTGCGATGGTTACTGCGAGGACGATTCCTGACACCAAAAAACGGCGCACAAGCATAGCCACAATAATGTCATATCTCCCAAAATCGTCGTCACCAAAACTCTCGGGTGACGCCTAAGAACTACACGAGCGAAAGACGTGCCCCGTCCGGAACCGGTCGCTACGTTTGCGCTTAGGTTCGCGAGTTTACGCTTGCGCACGACTCACGTACGGAGCTATCTGAATCTGCTAAACTTTGCCCGACCGATTTAGGAGGATAAATTCGCACCTTACTTTTGCTCGGACTGCTTGCCGCCATCCAACCTGGAGTAGCAGACCCGCGCCTTGGCACCTGGACGCTCGTCTCCGCGCAGTCAAGTCTCGATCCTCCGAACCGGCTCACGATAACGCCTCTGCATGGCGGGACGCATGTGGTCATGTCCGGCGAAACCCATCTCGATTTCACTGCAAATACGAACGGGCACCAATCGGCCGCACCAGGCAATCTCGCTTTCAATCAAATTGAGCTGCGCAGGATCGATAAGAAGCAGGCGGAGGTCAAAGAGGAAAAGGATGGAACCGTCGTGGCGACGGTTCGCGAAAAAATTTCGAGTGATGGCAACGAGCTGACGACCACGACTGCAACCGCGGGCCACGCCGATAAGGTCACCGTGTGGAAGCGCGGCGGAGGTAAGAAGGTTCCGAATGACTTCTTCGCAGGCGAATGGACGCAGGATCTCAGCAAGACTCGTTTGCGGCAAGGTTTGGTGCTCAAAATAGAGGCGGACGGAAGCGGTGGGGTCCGTTTTCTCGGTGACTTCAGCTACAGCGCCCGTTTTGACGGAAAGCAATACGATCTAAAGAACTCGCGCAACGATACCGTGACACTTGCACTCGTCGATCCTCACACCGTGGACGCGAACTATCAGCGGGACAATCAAGTCACGCAAAAAGATAGGTGGGTGGTTTCCGCGGACGGGCAGCAGATGACGCTATCCACCAGCGCCACATTGGAAACGGGTCAGCGGTTAACCGAGAAGCTCGTGTTTAAGAAGCAGTAGCGGATATTGCGTCTGTCCAGTCCACGAGCCCAGCGCTCGCTGACACCGCGTTGACCTCACGAGCCGCCACCGAAATGATCCCCTTGCGATGCATGAATTTCAGAATGCCGTTAACCGTATCTTCCAGGGACGGGTCTGCTTTGCCCCATACGGACGCATCGCGGGCCTTTTGATAAGAAGAGCTGTCGTAGCGTTTGAACTCCATCGCAGAGATGTTGTCCACAGAGCCCACCAAGAAATCCAGCAGCGGAAACAGAAGATCTTCCTTCCGGCATCTGCGGATCAGCTCGGGAACGAAGTCGGGAAGCCTGAATGTTTCGAATTGCCGGCCAGTCGCTTTGGTAATAAGCCTGGTAATGTCCATCATGTTCGAATAATCGTCCCGCGTCACATGGTAAGTCTTATTCCCAGTACCGGGAGTGGTAGAGATCGCAACGATGTTGTTCGCCACAATGTCCGCCGGAACAAAGCTGACCTGGTTGAGCGTATCAACGCCAATGCCGTGATTCACCATGAACGCAACTAAGCGAACCGCGATATCGAAGTTGTTACCTCCGCCCGTGACCGAAGGACTCACCAGAGCCGGCCGGAAAATCCTCGCGGAAAGTCCCCGGCTGCGCGCGTCCACCACCACCTGTTCGGCTACCCATTTCGATTGGCTGTACCCAAAATCGAGCAGCTCCATATTCTCGTTCAGGTCGGTCTCATTCAGGACTGATTTCACCGCCCAGCCAAACACGAAGGTAGTCGACACATAATTAAACTCTTTCGGCCGTCCTTCGAACGCCAATCTTACGACCTCATTGGTTCCCAGCACGTTCGCGTCACGCATCAGGTCGTAGTTGAACAGGTAGTTTACGGTTGCTCCATTGTGGAACACCGTGTCGACTTCACGCGCGAGGAAATCCCACGCGTCCTGCGTCAGCCCCAGCTTTGGCTGCCCTAGATCTCCGCAGACGGGGATGACCCGAGCTTCGAACATCTCCATCAGACCCACCCCGCAGGGTCCCATCGACTTCATCGCGTCCCTCAGCCTTTGCTTACCTTGCTTTTCGTTGGAAGATCTGACGAGAACATAGATCTTCGCCCGGGTCTGTTCGAGCAAGCTCTTCATGAGGAATGGCCCGATGAAGCCAGTCCCGCCAGTGAGCAGCACCTGATTCAGCACCGGTGTTTCCGGCAGGGGCACAGGCACCGGAGGCTCGAAGATGAGCTTTCTGTCGTTGATCATCATCTGCTTTTCAGCGGCGCGCTGTTCCTCACGGAAAGCCGCAAGGGAATGACGCAGATGAACCAGTGCCTCTTCGGGAGCGCGCTTCAACTTTTCGGCGAGTCCAAACAGCTCGGCTACGCCGACACGCTGAATCACGCCAATATCTACCTGCCTCGCCAGCATCTCGGCGCCTTTAACTTTGAGGAGTTCCTTGAGCTCGTGAACGAAAACAACAAGATCCAGGGAATCCAGCCCGGCTTCGACCAGGTTGTACGATTCCTTGCCTGTCAGGTTGTACTTGGCTTTCAATTCGGCGAAAGAGGAATGCATGTCAGAATCGCACAGCGAGTTCCCGGCGTCCTTCTCCCGCGAAAAGTCCGAAAGAACGGTGAACTGGCCTCGCTGCCACATCTGCTTGGTCTTATGGCGCATAAGCTTCCCCGAACTCGTTCGGGGGATGGCACGAGGCGCGATGAAGGAAATTACGGCCACTTCCACGTTGAGATAATTTCGGACCGCGGCGGCAATCTTTCGTGGGTCGGGAAGCGCTTTCGGATTTTTGACTTCAGCGACGATTGCCAGCCCCGGTTCGCTGTCTTCCTGAATCTGGAACGCGGCGACGCAGTTGTGCCGGATCAGACCGGATGATTTCTCCACCACGTTCTCGATGTCGTGCGGGTAATAGTTTTGCCCGCGCAGAATAATCATGTCCTTGATGCGGCCGCAGACGTAGAGTTCGCCGCTGTGGAAGAATCCTATGTCGCCGGTCCGCAGGTAGCCGTCGTCATAAGGAGTATCGTCCACAAGCCGCGCGCGAAATTGCTTCAGAGTTAATTCGGGATTGTTCCAGTAACCTCGGCACTTACCGCTTCCGGCAACCCAGATTTCACCTGTGCGCTCTGGCTTAAGGGGGAAGTGCCCTTCCGGATCCACGATCTTAACGTCGATACCCGGCAGCGGCTTTCCACAACTGACAATCTTCGTGGCCCCGCCGATTTCAGAGACCTCCGTAATCATGCGAGCCGTCCCCAGCGACAGGGCACGTTTGTTGACGGAAACGATTTTGCGACCGCCCAGTGACACCGCCAGAGTATTCTCCGCCAGCCCGTAGGCGACATAGAAACTCTCGGCCTTCAAGCCATAGGACTGAAACGCTTCCAGAAACCGTGTGTAGGTATCCGGCTTTACGGGTTCCGCGGCGCACATCAAAACGCGCAGCGAACTCAGATCACAAGCCTCCAGGCTCTCCTTGGAAAGTCTCCCGGCGCGCAGGCAATAGTCGTAGGCGAAGTTGGGCGCAGCCGTCGCGGTGGCGCGGTATGCGGTCATTGCATCGAACCACAGAATCGGCCGCTGAATGAAGTCCGTAGGAGAGAACCCGTACGTCGTGCCACCTTTCAGCGCTGGATACAGGTAGCACCCGATTAGTCCCATATCATGATACTGCGGCAGCCAGGAAACCACGACCGGCGAGGGATGGTCGATCACCAGCGGACACGTATCCAGAATGTTTTCGTGCGTAACGATCACGCCCTTGGGCTCCATCGTCGAACCCGAGGTGTACTGGAGAAACAAAATCTTGGAATGGTTGGCAGCTGGCCGGTCCGCAATCGCATCCACGAAATCTTCCGTGGCGATCCACGGCAGACCGGAAATGTAATCTACGTCAATGCCGCATGCCGAGACTCCGCTTCTGGCGAGATTGGTCTTGAGGGATGCCTGGTAGTCTCTGCTCGTTAAGATCCCAGCCGCCTGGCAATCCTTTGCGATGTGTATCATCTTATATAGCGCGCTCTGGAAGCCACGCGAACTGGGGGGATACACCGGCACGGGGATCAATCCAGCGCGCACGCAGCCAAAGAATGCGCAGATCATTTCCAGCCCCGGCGGGTACGCAAGCAGCAGTCGGTCGCCCGCCGCAAAACGACCCTCTTTCCACAAGTGTCCGGCGATCGCCTCCACTCGGTGGAGAAACGACGCGTAGGTGTAACTTTCGGTCGGATCGCCGTTTACATCCAGGTACGAATACAGAAGTTTGTCCGGGTGCTCATCTGCCAACCTATCCAGGTGGCCTAAAATTGACGCCGCCATCAATCAGCAATCCTCCAATCTTGAATAGAACGCAATGCAATAAACGAAACATCTCTCCCCGGTAAGTGAGGCGATCGGCGATTGAGTTTGAATGTGCAGACCTGACAGGTTTGCCGACGGTGAGAGCGTTCGTGTAATTTTTTCAGCACAAGCGTCGCTCGACGCTTTAGGGAACGGATGTTTTCCTTTTTGGCGCCCAAAGGCGCGCACGGGAATTTCGGAGCTCCGGCGACCTTCTATGGTCTCTTGCTGGAAGCCCGGTTCATTGTGGTTCATCGAAGGTTATATATTAACAAAGCGTTACGGACAATTCCATGTGTCGTCGCTCCCATTGTTCACACAACGCAACTAGGCATCGTCCGGTCCGAATGTCCTTGATTGTGTTTACGGGCTCACATTAAAATTGTACGGCGAGGCTGTCGGCGGTGCACCACCAAGTTCGCTGAGAGTCAGCACCCCGAGTGCGGCATACGGAACGAGTCGGGCTCGATTAGCATGATCGCGGAGGCGCCGTTGACGTTGGAGTCCGAAGTATTGATCACTCAAGATCCGGAGACTCCGGACCTTGTCCCATCGGAATCCTCAGCGGCACCCATTACCGAACCCATCGGTGCCTCTTCCTTCCCGAAGGTCCTACGTCGCCGCCTGGATAGGTTTTTTGCCGACCAGAACATTACTTACAAAGCGGACCGTACGATGTGGGTCAAGATCGCTGTGGGTCTGGCAGTCCTCGTGGGCGCCTGGATTGCGCTGTATGCTTTCAGGCCCGATTCATGGAAGTTTGTTGCCCTCTACCTCCTAGGCGGCCTCGCGCAGACATTCCTTTTGCTGAACATTGCCCATGACAGCAATCACAACGCCATCTCCTCCCGGCCGCGCGTCAACAAAACCCTGAACTACGTCTTCGATTTGTGCGGAATCAGCTCCTACATGTGGCGTATCCTCCATCATCGGGGCCATCACTCCTGCATCAATCTCCATGGCGAAGATGATGCGCTTTCGGGACGCGGCATCTTTCGCTTTACCCCCCATGAATCCCGCGCGCCATGGCACCGCTTCCAGCACGTCTATGCGCTGTTCTTTTATGCAATGTTCTCTCTCGACTATGTGTTATTCAGGGACTTCGAGAGCTTTTTCTTCCCGACCCACGATTATCTGAAACGCGCCAATCACTCTCTGCGCGAATACGGCATTCTCGTTGCCGGCAAAACCTTTTACCTCACTTACATGCTTGTCTTGCCGGTGATGGTGCTGGGGAAGTCACCCCTGCTGGTCGCCGGTGCGTTCCTCCTGGTCCATTTGTTCGTCGGTTTAGCTGTCACGCTTGTATTCCAGACGACGCACACCATTGATACCACCTACTTTCCCACCGACCGCGGTGAGTTTGACAACGGCGTGTATCACATCTTCGCGACGACAGCCGATTATGCGACCGAAAACCCGCTCGTCGGTTGGCTCGCAGGCGGGCTCAACCATCACATCGTCCACCATCTCTGCCCTTTCGTTTGTCATACCCACTATGCTCCGCTCACCAGGATCGTGAAGGAGACCGCCGAAGAGTTCGGCGTTCCTTATCGGCAGCACCCCACCATGACTCAGGCAATTCGGCATCATCTGATACTCTTGAAGCAACTGGGGAACGAAAACTGATTCTGAACATTTTATCTTTACCTATGGCCCCGCTGCCGCTTCCTACCAATGACATGAAATCGCCAGCGGTTCGCGGCCAGTATCAGGATGGCTGGGTATGACCTCATCCACTCCTATCCCCGTTGTCTCCCGATTTCGCTGCTTTGCGGATTCTCGCGCAATGTTCCAGAATCCCGTGCGGGTTTTGTCCAGCTACGCAGAAACCTTCGGCGACACATTCCGATTCTATTTGGGTGGCCTCAAAGAAGCGATCGTTACGATCGATCCCGCTGTGATTCAGCACGTGTTGAAGACCAATTCGGAGAACTACCAAAAATCCCATATTCAAGTAAAGCGCATGGGCCACTTCCTTGGGAAAGGTCTTCTCACGACCGAGGGAGAAGCCTGGCGCACGCAGCGGCGTCTCATCCAGAAGGGCTTCGATCGAACGCAACTCGAGGCGCTGTCCTCCATCATGCAAGACTCCCTTGCCGACTCGCTGCGCGATTTCGACTCACAGACCCGTCGCGGCCCCGTGGATATTTACCCCCAGCTGATGAAAATTACCTTCGCGATGGTCGCCCGATCGCTATTTGGCGCACGGCTGAAGGATGAAGACATTGATCTTGTCAGCCACACCATCTGCACCGTCCAGGAATTCATCGTTCGGCAAACGCTTCAGCCCTATCTGAATCCCTGGTTCGCCGTCTCGGGAGAACTGCGCAGGCACGAAGACATGCGCACCCGCGCGGACGCCGTTCTGCTCGCATACATCAGGAAGCGCCGCAACGAACCGCCGGGCAACGACCTGCTGCAGACTTTGATGGACGCGCGTTATAGCGACGGCGAAGGCATGAGCGATGAGCTCATCCTGAGCGAGAGCATGCAACTTCTGGTCGCCGGCCATGAAACATCGTCCAATGCGCTGTCGTGGCTTTTTTATCTTTTGAGCTCGCGTCCGGATTGTCTCGAAAGGGTTAGGCAGGAATTTGATTCCGTGCTCGGCGAAGCGCCTCTAGGCTACGCCGACGTGCCCAAATTCGAATTTACCACTCAGGTCATCATGGAGGGGCTCCGCCTCTACCCGCCGTTCTGGATGATTGACCGCATGGCTGTCGCGGACGACCGCGTAGGCGACCTCGCCATACCCAGCGGATCAACGGTCATTGTGTATGTGTACGGCGCGCACCATGCTCCGCGCTACTGGCAGAATCCTGAAAATTTCGATACGGAGCGCTTCACCAAAGCGAACGACAAGCTGCGCACGCCCTTCACCTTCCTTCCCTTCGGGGGCGGACCCCGCGGCTGTATCGGTGGAAATTACGCGATGCTGCAGATCCTCATGATCTTGAGCGATCTCCTCAGAAAATACGATTTTCGGCTGGCTCCGGGCCAAACGATCGAAGCTCGTCCGATGGTCATTCTGCGCCCGAAGCATGGAATCCGCATGACGTTCACGAATACCGTCGCCTCGGCCCCCCGCATCGCAAGAGACGCCGCGCTATCGGCAAGCAGCAAACCCTGAGTCGGGACGTCTTTTGCGACGACAATACAAGCAAGAAGAGATGGCTGCTGAAGTTTGACGCACCGAAAGCCCTTGCCGCAATTAATGCCAAGCTCCAAACGGCCGAAACGAGTGAAGTAATCCGATGAATGTAAGAGGGAAGTGGTCGGGGCGAAAGGATTTGAACCTTCGACCTCCTGGTCCCGAACCAGTGGATAAAATCACATAAGTCGCTGTCCTGGCGTCACTTATCGGTTTTCGGGCCGCTCTCTGATGGACAAGTCGGGACAAGCCACCGCTCAATGTTCGCGAATCGATTCGAAAACGATTGGAGCGACAACGCTTCGGTTAACAGCTGACGGGGTCTAAAATCTAAACGCCCTATCTGGTGTGGCTTAAAATCGGGAACCATTCTTTTCTTTCCTAACCGCACCCACACCGGCGTCGCCTCGCGCGTTTGGTTACTGACGAGAATGCGGCTACCCGGGACTAATCCATGTTCAAAATTGATTCGTTGATTGAAGGGTGTTATTAGCGTAGCGGGTCAATTTGACAAGAGGGTAAGTGCATCGCGCTTCATATAAAACTTGCGATCGTCCTCTCGGATGACTCGGAAGCCTAGCCGCTCGTAGAGCCTCACGGCGGGGTTGATTTTAACAACGTTCAGTCGCATCGCCTGATTGACACGTGCAGCTTCGCCAATCAGGCGCTTCATCACCTCGGTACCGATACCTTTGCGCTGAAACGGGCGGTCCACAAACATCTGTGCGACAAAAAGCTCATCCTCTTGTGTCATGGTCTGTAACCAACCTACATCGGAACCGTCGAGCGCTATGATACGGACCTGCGTCAGATCCCATTGCTGCTGGAAGCTGGCTGCTTGAGCGGCTCTATCCAAATGCAATTCCTCAATGATCCACTCCATTTCTCCAAAGTAGAGACGTTTGCAATAATCAAAATCCTGATCGAGAGCTTGGCGGAACGAAATCGGCATTGATCTATCCTGTGGCATGGACGGTATCGTTTCAAGCAATTGGGCGCCGCTGGAGCCAAATTGACCCATTACCAGGTTTCCATGTCACTTGGCATCTCCGACGCCATTGGTTTCATTCTCGTCTGCCTGGTCATGGTCTTTCCGCCCCAAAGTAAGAAGTTGCGGCTGGCTCTTGAGAATGCGTGCGAAACGCTGAACCCAAGTTCCATGCCCCAGTCCTAAGTTCCAAATCCAACATAGCGTCAACCGCGAACATCCGCAGGGAATGCCGGGATGACGATGGGACCTTATCGGGACCGCTCCGAAGCAGGAACATGAATGCTCAGCGCTCCTTCGTCTCCCCGTCTCGCGCGGCCTTCGCCGCTACTTAGAATCCAACATAAAACGCTGGCTGGCAGCAAGCCTTCGACTTTCATCCATCAGCGCGACGGCGCGCTTGCCGACTTTCTTGAGCGCCGCTTCAAGGCCGCGAAGCTCTTCCGCGCTGAGTTCAGAGAACACCTTCTTCATCTGCCCGGAATGCTTTCGAAAAGCAGAAGCAATGAGGTCCTTGCCGCGCGGGGTGAGGGCCACGATCCGAACCCGACGGTCCTCGGCGCTCTCAACCCGGCTGACCAGACCCTTCGTGACGAGGCGATCGATAGCGATACTGATTGACCCCGGGGTCAGATCGACGAGCGGGCCTATCGTATTCACGGGCAAGGGCCCTCTGTGCAACAGGATCTCCAGCACTCCGAAATCCGAAAGGCCTAACCCGGTTTCTTCAATGCCTGCGGTTGCGTACCTGGTCAAGGCGCGCATCGCCTTCATCATGACCAGCCAGGTGGAGTCGGTTCCTTCGAAGCTTCGAGTCATAAAAAAACCTGAATCTCCCGCAAGCATACATCATCAATTGTATTGGCGTCAATAGTCTTGGCGTGAAGCAATAGAACCGATCCGAAGGAGAAAAGGCTTATGAGAATCGCTGCTGTAATCGCCCGGTATCTCGCGGGCGCGATCTTTTTGGTAATGGGGTTGAACGGCTTCCTGAACTTCATTCACTTTCCGCCGCCCACAGGGACTGCTGCGCAATTCATGGGCGCGCTTTATGTCTCGCACTACCTCTGGGTGATCTTCGCGTTTCAGCTCGTTGCGGGCGTGCTTCTACTGGTCAACCGTTACGTACCGCTCGCGGTAGCTGTGCTCGCGCCGGTGCTTGTGAACATTCTCGTTTTCCACATCACCATGGCCCCGGCTGGGCTTCCGCTGGCCGTCTTTGTCGCGCTTTTGTGGGCCGTGATCTTCATCGAGGTTCGACCGGCGTTTTCGGGATTGTTCCAGTCCCGCTCGCAGTCGCGGGCCTAACCGCAGAAAAAAGGAGATTCAACATGGCACCAAAACTGACTGTCGTAGTTACAGGATCCACGGGGAAACAGGGCGGTGCCGTTGCACGGGGCCTCCTCGAGCGAGGCCACAAAGTCCGCGCCATCACTCGCGACCCAAATTCAAGGCAAGCAAAGTCGCTTGCGAACGCCGGCGCCTCGCTCGTTGTTGCACCGCTCGAAGACACGGCCGCGATTAAGAAGGCGCTCGAAGGAGCGACCTCTCTCTTCTCGGTCACCCTGCCGTACGGAGGCACGGACGCCGAAACGCGACAGGGTATTGCCGCCGCCGATGCGGCCAAGGCGGCGGGCGTGCATCTCGTCTTCACTTCTGTCGCTTCCGCCAACCTACAGACGGGCGTTCCGCACTTCGACAGCAAGTACGAAGTCGAAAAGCACATCGGCAAAATTGGCGTCCGCGCAACGATCCTCGCGCCGGCTTCCTTCATGGAGAACCTCTATTTCATCAAAGATCAGCTCGCGAAAGGGATCTACGCTGTACCGCTTCCGCCGGCGACGGCGCTTCCGCAAGTTGCCGTCGCGGACATCGGCGCAGTCGCCGTTCGCGTCCTGGAGGATCCCGGCCGCTTCACGGGCAAGCGATTCGACCTCGCCGGCGACGAGCTGACCGGGAATGACTCCGTCGCGATTTTGTCGCGGGTCACAGGCCGCCCGTTCACTTATTTCCAGGTGCCACTCGATGTCATCCGCCAGCACGTAGGTGAGGATGCCGCGAAGATGTACGAATGGTTCGACCGAACCGGTTTTTCCGTGGATCGCGCGACGATCCGACGTGAACTTCCCGACGTCAACTTCCACAACTTCGAGTCTTGGGCGAAAACGCAGGATTGGAACGCGCTACTGCGGAGTACATAGAGCCCGGTACTAGGAGAGATAAAGAGCCCGTTGGTCAAACCTGTCGTGGCGGTCATTAGGTTGTTTCTTTTGGCCGCACGATTCACGTAAATCTCCCTTCGCAACAACCTTGCGAAGCGCATGGAGAATCTCGGATGCCGGGTCTGAAATACAGCGCCTACGAGGCTGCCAAGCCTTACTTCGATCTGGTTCGAGGGACGCTAGGCGACATGGTTGATGGCGAGCACTTCTTTGACATCGTCACGGACGACGTCGGCCTACGATGTTCTCTACGACTTTCCCGGTTGGCCTCGCATTTATCCAAGGACGCGCCGATCTGATGGCCCGGTTCAAGGGCTATTGCGAGAACATCGAGCTTCAATCTGCCGATAAGTTGATTACCCACAAGGCAGATAGCGACCGTGTCGTCGTCATCGAATATGAAGTCCATGGGGATGGATCTAAACCTCACAACCGCCCGCACTCGATTAGCGAGACTGCTCACGAGGCAGGCGCGCCCCCCAGGACCTGCGACCGGGAGTAACGGATTCCTTAACCGCTGTTCATGTCGTTGGACAAGCTGTTGGACAAGTTGGACAAGTTCCGCGTGTTGCGGAACATCACGCGATTGCCATGTAAGCCTGTAAGAAAACGGGGAATAGCGTGGGCGGGGTGATTGGATTTAAAGCGCCGACCTACTGGCCCGAGACCAGGCGGTCTACGAAGATACGCGAATCTGTAAATTATTGGTTCTAAAGGAAGTGGTCGGGGCGAAAGGATTTGAACCTTCGACCTCCTGGTCCCGAACCAGGAACAACCAATCCCATAAACGCTTTCTCTGGCGTCGCTTACGGGACAACAGGTGTTATTTCCCCTCTCCTACTTGTACCTAACCTGTACCTAGATCGATTTAGAGTCGAGAGCCGTTTATGCGTTGAAAACAGAATTCCGTTGCAATTTTTTCGGAGGCCTACCAGTTCCGGAGTAGTGCATTCGTCCAGCGATTCCCAGAACGCTGAGTTCGGGTCGCGAACGCGATGATAGCTTGCAGTTTGCCGACAATTCATACTCAGGCTACTCGCGATTTGGCCTCGTGGCGGGGAGGCCGTCGGTTTGCGAACCGGCGATCATCCTCCGGATCCATGCATGCGGGGGGTTGTGCTGATTGCTTTCGTCCCATACCAGCGCGAGCGCCGTCTTAGGTAGTCGAACCGGGATCGGATAGATCTTCAAGTTCAGCGCCGGCGCGTATTCCTTCGCGAGGCGTAAGGGCACGATTCCTAATAAATCCGTGTGCGCTGCAATGGCCGGCACAGTAGCTAAGTGCGGGACAGTCACGCCAATCTTCCGGACCTTTCCGATGCTCGCGAGCGCTTCGCCGATCAGTCCTGAGCGTTCGGGGGCTCCATAAGCCACGCGGATGTGTTCAAGTCGCAAGAACGTCTCAAGGTTCAGCTTCCCACGGAGTTGCGGATGGCGAGCTTGGGCGATGCAAACCCAAGGGTCCTCAAAAAGAACTTGCGAAGCGATTCCAGTTCCGGGAACTATCGGCTGAGGAAACAGACCCGCCGCAAACTGCAAGCTGCCGTCGTGGAGTTCTTTCCTCGGGATCTCAAACTGTGCTTCCAACCTGGTGATCGTTAACGTCACACTCGATGCAGCCCGGCGGATGGCATTGAGGACGCGCGAAACTAGAACAATCTCGGCGTAGTCCGTGGCCGCGAGGCGAAACGCGGCGGTGTCGCGCTGCGGGTCAAAGTTGCCGCGATCCCCGATCGCAGACCGAATTCTGCTCAACGCCTCAACTATTGGGCCGGCCAAAAGGCGAGCCCGCGATGTGGGAACCATCTCGCGATTCCTGGCGATGAATAAATGATCTCCGATTGCCCCGCGCAGACGTGCCAGGGCATTGCTCATCGCGGGTTGGCTTAACCCAATTCGCGCACCTGCCTTGCTCACGCTGCGTTCCATCATGAGCGCTTCGAAAGCCACCAGGAGGTTTAAGTCGAGAGCCTCTATATTCATAGGCTGAATACCAGGTATAACGATAATCCGTTTCCATAATACATTCCATGTGATTACACTGGGCATAATTTTGCGGCCACGTGCCGCGCGGAGGCCGAAGATGAGTATCTGGATTCTGCCCTTGGCCGCAGTTTTGGGCCTGTTGAGTTATTGCCCTGCGGCTCCACAGGAAGGTGCTTCCACATTCCACTTCGCCTCAGATGGCCGGGCTGTCGTTCCGTTCGAACTCACAAAAGGTGTCACGTTCTTTCAGATTCATGTCAAAGGCTCGTCTCGGACGCTGTGGTTCAGTCTCGATAGTGGAGCCGGAACGGCCTACATGGACGCCGAGGTCGCAAAGAGTCTCGGACTGCAAACCGTGGGGAGCGGAACAGTGCGGGGAGCAGGTTCCGGGGATGTGCCGGTAGAGTACGTCGATGCGGTTACTTTCGAATTTCCCGGTCTCGAATCAGCGGCCCATCGGATCAACGTTACTGATTTCAAGCCTCTCGACGAAGAGTTTGGACGGACCGAGGACGGCTTCCTGGGATACGACTTTCTGCGTCGCTACGTCGTGGTTTTGGATTACGCTGCGCAGAAAATGACTGTTTACGATCCATCGAATTTCAAGTACACAGGTTCCGGCGCCGTATTTCCAGTCCACTTTCGCCATCGCTGGCCCTATATCACCGGAACAATCAAGGTCAAAGGACTCGACGCCCAGTCAGGAGAATTTCTGGTGGATAGCGGATCTGGCGATGCGGTCGACCACCCTGCCATTTTGAAATCGACGGGACCGCTCAGGAGAATCCAGACAGGAGTGGGGCTTGGCACGCCCGGCCAAGGTGCGCTCGGCAGGGCGGAGTACGTCGAGTTGGGCCGCTATCGCCTCCAGGGCCCTATCACTTCATGTTGTTCAACCAATCCCGATGACCAGATAAAAATTGGAGGCGAAGTGTTGCGGAGATTCACGGTCATTTTCGATTACCCGAACGAACGAATCATTCTCGAGTCAAATCGCAATTTTCGAGAACCGTTCCCGAATGAGTAATCCTTCCGTAAAAATCGCCACTCCCCTGAAATCCAAGGGGCCGGTGAGACAGCGCGTTAAGCCGCCGGCGGCGAGGTTAGGTTGACGGTCGCGCCTGAATCGGGCAAACCGGAAGAAATCCACTGGACTTGGATTAGCTCGCGTTTCACGGAGTAGCGCTTTACCTTCGCGCGAAATCGCTGTAGCAGACGTTTTCTCTGATGATTGCCCGCAATCAACGCGGTAGCAGGATCGGATCTTGGCGCGACACAGATCTTGAACCCGACTTTGGTTTTTCTCCCCAAAGGACCTATCTTGTACCTAATTTCCCGAGAATCGGATTCCCAGTCAAGCGAACCTCCCATTGCAAGGCGATGAGCTCAAAGCACAAAGAGCGCTGGCGTCCAACGGATATGAGAAACGGACGCTTGGTTTCGGACCAGGCGCTCTTCGCATTTTCTGGTCGCTCTCGCGTGATATAAATCGTTGATTTTAAAAGAAGTGGTCGGGGCGAATGGATTTGAACCATCGACCTCCTGGTCCCGAACTATGAAGCCCAATTCTAGAAACGCTTGATCTGGCGTCGCTTATGGGACAAGAAGCATTATTTCCCCCCTCTTAGTTGTACCTAACCTGTACCTGGTCGCCCATGATGGAGACCGGCGTTCCTGCATTGAGTTTCGCAATTGTCACTTTTTTGTGTCGACGCGATTCGAGTTTCCAGGTGAAGTGCGCCTGGAACCAGATTAAACCGGATTAACCAGATTAGGTGTTTGTTGACAGCGTTCCGAAACAATGTAGGCTTTACGAGAGCCGATCCGGCTAAGAAGGCTTGCACTTTGATGCACCTGCGATTCCGTTTCTTTCTCGGAGATTTGGAGCGACAACGGCCGCTCGTGCTGCAGAAGACTGAGGTCAGCTGGACACAAGCGTGCTCGTGGGGTTGACGGTTAGTTAAAGGAGTAAGATCGCGTGGGAACTGCGCGAGCTGTCGCACGGAGAATCTGGAACGTTGCATGGGAGCCGGGCGACCGCTTCGAGGTGCGAGCCTGCACAATTGCCGACGGATCGGCCCAACTGGTGTTGCCACCCGTGTTGTTGGACCCCGCAACAGTGCCCGAGGTTATGGTAGACGAAGTTGGGACAGATATCCCATTCAGTCTCATCGCATCTGGTACTTCCCTCACAATTCCTGAAGCGGCGAGCCGATGGGCGACTGATACCGACCTCGAAGTGATCTGGCTTGAATATGTTTGTCCTCATCGGTATCGGTTGGTTCTCGAAAGATCCGGACCGTTCAGAGCCGACGGGCTAACCGCAGCGGCGAACGACGCCATCGAGTTTGCATCCGCGGATCGCGACCTCCTCCGTCGCCCGATGCCTCGCCTGACGCCAGCGGAGTTCCACTTGGGGCTGCGAGCGACCCAGTTGGCGACGCACCCCGGATTTGATCGGCTGATCTGTCTGCCAATGGTTCGGGAGATGGAGCTGTTCGAACACCAAACGCGCACGGCGAAAACCGTCTTGCGTAGGTTCAGAGGCCGGGCTATGTTGTGCGACGAAGTAGGACTTGGCAAAACCGTCGAAGCTGGCCTGGTGCTCTCTGAACTGCTGATGCGCGGCTTGGCGCGCTCCGTACTGGTCTTGACCCCGCCGTCTTTAATAGCGCAGT
The DNA here is from genome assembly GCA_963786205.1 of uncultured Acidobacteriota bacterium. Classification (GTDB taxonomy): domain Bacteria; phylum Acidobacteriota; class Terriglobia; order Acidiferrales; family UBA7541; genus Palsa-295. Next base: position 378,115 of record CAWAYG010000002.1, on the reverse strand, counting down.
GGCAAGGCGAGATGCGTCGGAAGTTCTCGATTGAATTGACCAGCTACGACGATCCGTCTTTTCGCAACGCTGGTGCCCCCGCTTGGGATGTGCATGACCGGCTGATCTTTTCGATCCACACCGCCAAACGCGAACCGCACCGGGCCGCGATCTTAGCGCGACGATGGGATATGGTGATCGTTGACGAAGCCCACCATCTGCGCAGTCGGACGACTGCAGCCTGGAAGTTCGCAAGCGAACTCCAAAAGCAGTTCATCCTTCTGCTGACGGCCACTCCAGTGCAGAACAACCTGGAGGAGCTGTTTAATCTCGTGACGCTGCTGGAGCCGGGGCTGCTGAACACACAACGGGATTTTTCACGTCGTTTCGTATCCAAAGAGGACAAGCTCACCCCCAGGAATGTGGACCAATTGCACGCCTTGTTGAGCGAGGTCATGGTGCGCAATCAGCGGAGCACCGTCGGCCTGCAATTTACACGACGATACGCTCGGACCGAGGCCGTCGCGCTGACACCCGGATCACGGATGCTCTACGATTCGATCACGGCATTCGTGCGCGGCGGTCTGCGCATCGACAACACCGCGGCTGGCATGAACCGCATGACGCTTGTCATGCTCCAGATGGCCATCGGAAGTTCCGCTTCGGCGGCAGCTTCGATGCTCGATAATATGCTCAATAAGCCGCATCTATCGCCCGAGCAACGGGCAAATCTCTCCGAACTCGCGGAGCAGGCGAGGCGCGAAGAAAGCAACGCCAAGGCTGATCGCGTGTTGCAGTTGCTGCGAGATTTCCCCGACAAACTGGTGATATTTACTCAATTCCGTAAGACCCAGGAGATGCTTCGTGGGAAGCTGGCTGGGGCCGGCCACGACGTAGCAGTATTTCACGGAGGACTGTCGCGGCTAGAGAGGGAGGCGGCAATCGAGCATTTTCGTGGTTCGGCACGCCTGCTATTGTGCTCCGAGTCCGGCAGCGAAGGGAGAAATCTCCAGTTCGCCCATGGATTGTGTAACTTCGATCTTCCATGGAATCCGATGAAGATCGAGCAACGCGTCGGCCGCCTCAGCCGGATTGGGCAGAAGAGTGATGTATATGTATTCAACCTGGTAGCCGCCGGAACCGTCGAAGCGGCAGTTCTTCACTTGCTGGAGGCCAAATTGAACATGTTCGAGTTGGTGATCGGCGAAATTGACATGATCCTCGGAAACCTGGACGAAGAGAAAGAGTTCGAGGAAATGGTCGTCGATGAGTGGGCTGCCTCGCAAGATACCGGCGACTTTGCCGCCCGGATGGAGACTTTGGGCAACCGCCTGCTGGCAGCCAAGGCAGCCTATTTTCACCAACGAGTTCAGGATGAAAAATTGTTCGGCAATCGCTTCGTGCCCGAAGGATGAAGTCGTGCCCTTGTGTTTTGCTGGAACATTATGACCTCCGTCTTCCAACACTCTCTCTGTTTCTCGCCACTGGAACAGTTCATCCGTGACTTCGTCGAGGCGGTCAACGGAGCCTGGGACGAGATCGAGCCGCGGGTGTACGACGTGTTGACGGAAACCGAACTGCTGCGAGTCACATTTGATCCTGAGGCTCTGGCCGAGCACCCCGGAGCGCAATTGGCCAGCTTCGGCTCACCACTCATCGACCGTTTGCTGGGCGATGCAGCGAAGCGATGGAGCGCTGTGCAGTTGTATCGGATCGGCCTCAACTTGCACGTCCAGGATCTTCGTGAGCGCGTGAACCGGACCGTTTTGCTGCCGCCCGGAGCGGAATTGCGGATCGAGCGCGTACGGGCGATGAACTTTCCCCAGGCAGTCTTTTGGTTCAAAGCCATTTTTTCCGGCGACCAAAAGCAAGAGGAGATTTTACCCATTGGCATCGATCTGCATTACCAGAGAGAGGTCCGGCAATTGGAGCAGCTTTTGGCGGACGGCCGGCTATCGACGAGTCCCGAAGAGATTCTCGCCGAGGCAAGACACGCTGGTCTCATGTCTGGATATAGGACCGCTCGTGGTCACGTGGTCCGAACCGTAACTTCGCTGGCTAATGGCCGGCGGCGGGAATGGGCCGGCCGCCTAGAAAAGCAAATTGCGCGCACGTCCTATTATTATGCACAGTTGCGCGAGGAAGCCGATGAATATGCGCGTCGATCGCAGTTCCGCACTCGTAAACCGGAGGCTGGCAGCAGTGAAGACGATCCGGCCGCCCGAGCAGCGGCACGCTGCGAGGCGATTGATCGCGAGCAGAGTCTGCGCATTGCCGAACTACGGCAGAGGTCCGCTGTCCGAGTGGAGATCAAGCTTGGTTCGGTGATGCTGGTCGAGCAGCCGAAATTGCAGATCGCTGCGGCTGCGACGGTCAAGGAGCGATGTGTGGGACGATTGGATCTGGTATGGGACCCGCTCTCGGACGGGCTTGAGGCAGTTCCCTGCGGTCGCTGCGGACAGCCGACCTTTACGTTACGGATCGAACATGTGGACCTTGTTTGCGTGAATTGCCCGGTCGTACCTCCCCGTACGGTGCTCCAACGCCATCGTGGTACACACGCCGATTCACGCTAGTCACCGAACGTGGAACGTCGTGGAAAGAACGCTGCGGTCGAGCCGGCGTCACCTAATCAAGTTTTTTTCGCCGCAAGACCTTGAACTTTGACCAACCAACGCATCTTCACGCATCTAGACTGCTTTAGTTCCATGTGACCACATGTGGTAGAATGTGGACTCAGGAGGAGTGCGATGAGAGAACGCAGTGTCGGAATCCGTGAGCTCAAGTCCAAGCTTAGCCAGTGCGTCCGCGAGGTGAGAAGAGGCGCAACAATCATCGTGACAGAGCGTGGACGTCGGGTAGCCCGGCTCGTCCCCGAGGCAGATTCGCTAGAAGAGCGACTCGCCATTCTGAAAAACACCGGCACGATCCTCTGGAGTGGCCGCCGCCTGGGCGCCAGGAAACCGAGTGCTCGCGCGCGAGGAAGGCGAACCGTGGCCGACGTCCTGGTAGAGAGCCGCGGGTGATCGTTTATCTAGACGCGAGTGCGCTCGTCAAGCGCTACGTGGCGGAAACGGGTTCCAGAGAGGTGGCCGCGCTCACGGCAACTGCTCAGGCCCTTGCGACATCGCTCGTCAGTCGTGCTGAAGTTGCTGCTGCTCTAGCGCGCGCAGTGCGCATCGGTATTCTTGACAATCACAGCGGCCGACAGGCTCAGCGCGAATTTTCGAGAGAGTGGCCGCACCTCGCGAGAATTCCGGTAACGGAGGCGCTCATGTCCCGTGCGGAATCCTTGGCATGGGATCACAGCCTCCGTGGTTACGATGCTGTCCAGCTCGCTGCTGCGCTTACATGGCAGGACGCGATTGGCCGGGATGTTACACTGGCAACCTTCGACCGTCAGCTTAGAGAGGGTGCGACTCGATCTGGGCTCCGCGCGTGGCCAGAGAATCCGAAGAGCGATGGCACCGACGGGGACTAACCAATCCTGGCAGTCGGTCATGCGCCGCACCTGGGCGAATCGCTTTGCTGTGGAGTCTTTCTTTGACTACAGGCGCGGTGAGTCTCCTACTAGCTCGACAATCGCCTGGACTCTACCGAACAGATTTGCTTCGGAATGATGCGCCGATCATGTACCTAGTTTCTCGAAAATCGGATCGCCAGTTCAGCGAGCCTCCATTGCAAGCCAATCAAAGCAAAGGAAAAGTATCACTCGCGTGCGACGCGCTTGAAAAAAGAACACATGGTTTCAGACCGGGCGCTTTTCGCATTTTTTGGTCACTCTCGTGTGATATAAATCACTGATTCTAAAAGAAGTGGTCGGGGCGAGTGGATTTGAACCACCGACCTCCTGGTCCCGAACTATGAAGCCCAATTCTATAAATGCTTCATCTGGCGTCGCTTATGGGACAAGGAAGGTTATTTCCCCTCTCTTAGTTGTACCTAACTTGTACCTAGTTTGAAAAGTGAGAAGTAGGCGGCTGCTCGAACATGTCTTTCAGAGTCCGCGACCCGCGAAGCGCACCTGACACTTAACCTATCAGCGCGCGGATTTTTGCCCGTACTTCCGCCAGTTCTGCCGGCGATATTGTCCCTTTGCGCTTGGCCCGTCTCTTCCGCCAATCGAGACTCTTCACCTGATCCGCCAGCACTGCGCTCGGACTGCCGCCGGTAACAAGCACCTCGAAGGGATAGTTCTTGATCTGTGTGGTCATCGGGCAGCAGACCATCAGACTCGTCTTCGCATTGTAGGCGGCTGGGCTCAGCACAACCGCTGGCCGGTGTCCGGCTTGCTCATGTCCCGCTTGCGGACTGAAACTGATCCAAACGATGTCGCCAGCGTCTGGCACATAGGGCCGCGCCATTTACCATGCCTCTTTGCCAACAGGACCGCCGAAAGCGACCTCCGCATGAAGATTCTCGCGCGTGATCCCCTTGACAAGTTCGGCCAAATCATATTCTTTGCGCCTCACGGGTTCGATGACAATGCGTCCCGATTCCTCGCGCACGTCAACGGGCTCATCGAGGTCCAAATGAGCCGCCTGCAAAACGGCGACCGGAATCCGCACCGAAGCGCTGTTTCCCCATTTCTTGACCACGGCCCTCATGTCGCATGATCTCCTTGTAACTACTTTGTATCGACATGATGCCCAAATATTCTTAGCGTGTCAACATTGTTGCTACCGGGATGTTGCTACCGGGACTTCGTTCAAGGAAAAATGATATTGCGTTTAGGCTCTGGGGCCCAATGAGCTCTGGTGTAACGACTACAAAGGCGAGTCCTTGCTGGGAAATCACCAATACTGCTATCCGCTCACGGTCACGGATCACGCCAGCCGCTTTATTGTGACTTGTGAGGCGCTTTCCTCCACCCGCCGCGCTTGGACCGTGCTAGGGGGAGCGACTTGCGCCCTACCTCTTGTCGCTCAAAGTTAAGAAGGTCGTGGCGCTCCTCTTGGCAATCAGTAGGAGAAGTGGTATTCTTCCTCTTGAACCTCAGGAGGAATGCATCTATGGCGGATAAGCCGAGTGATCTCGTCCAAGGCACTCTCGACATGCTCATTCTGAAGACGCTCACGCTCGAACCCATGCACGGATATGGGATCGCCGTCCGGCTAGAACAGATGAGCAAGGGCGTTTTCCGCCTCAACGCAGGATCGCTCTTTGTGGCGTTTCAGCGGCTGCAACGAGCGGGGCTGATCAGAAGCCAGTGGAAAGCCACTGAAAATAGCAGGCGAGCAAAATATTACGTCTTAACAGACCTGGGACGAAAGAGCCTCAGCAGCGAAACGCGAGAATGGGGGCGGCAAGTGGCGGCGATAGCCAGAATCTTAGAGGCGTCGTAGCGTAAGGAGATAACCGATGTCCTTGCTGCGAAGTATAGCGAGTGGCATTCGATCACTGTTCCGAAAGGAGCAGGTCAGCCACGAGTTGGACGAAGAGCTAAACGGCTTCCTGGAGATGGCAGCCGAAGAAAAGATGAAGCAGGGAATGAGCCGCAAGGATGCGCTTCGCGCGGTACGTTTGGAGCGGGGGAATCTCGATGGTGCAAAGGAAGTCGTCCGCTCAGCCGGCTGGGAATCTTTTGTCGAAACGTTGTGGCAGGATCTGCGCTTCGGCCTGCGCATGCTACACAAATCCCCCGGCTTCACCGCCGTCGCCGTCCTCACTCTCGCCTTGGGCATTGGCGCTAATACTGCTATTTTCAGCCTGACCTACGCCGTGATCCTAAAGAGTCTGCCAGTGCCAAACCCGGATGAATTGGTCCGCTACTCTTTCAGCGAATCGGGCTTGTCAGACCTTTCGATTTCCGGTCCCGCGTACGACGCGCTCCGGAAACACGAAACTGTGGATCAAGACATTCTGGCTTGGAGCGGAGCCCATCTGACAGTTCGCGAGAACGGCAACGTAACGGACGTGCGCGGCGCGCTGATCACAGGGAACGGCTTTCGCGTCCTGGAGCTTGCGCCGTACATCGGGCGGACGTTTGGCGAACAGGATGACGCGCCCGGCGGCGGACCAAACGGTGATCAAGCGCTGCTTGGATTTTCGTATTGGAAGCAACATTTCGACGGTAGGAAAACCGCGCTCGGTCAGGCGCTGTCGATCCATGGAAGATCGGTAAGAGTGATCGGCGTGCTCCCGCCCGACTTCGACGGTCTGAGCGCCCCCCAGCAAGCCGATATCGTCCTGCCGCTTTCGTTCGAGGAAATCATCAACGCGCCGACTCCGGAGCGGCACGGCCCTCCGGGCGACAACTGGCTGACGGTAATCGGCAGGCTAAAGCCCGGAGAATCGCTCGAGTCGGCTCGTGCAAATTTGCAAGCCACAGAGAAAATCGTGCGCGAGGAGGCCGACCCGAGCCATCGGTTCATGGGCGGGCTCCAGTTCCATGTCGAAAGCGGTCGGTCAGGCAGATCGTTCCTGAGGGGCGATTATAGTCAGCCATTACTGATATTGGAAGTGCTGGTCGGGCTGCTTCTGCTTCTTTGCTGCGCGAATGCGGCGCTCCTGATGCTCGCTCGCGTCACAGGCCGGTTTCGCGAATTTGCCGTTCGCGGGGCTCTTGGCGCGTCACGCGGGCGCTTGCTGCGGCAGATGCTCACCGAAGTTGGGATCCTGGCGGCGTGCGGACTCGGGCTTGGCATCTGGCTGGGATGGGCAGCGGCGCGCTCGCTGGTCTCGATGCTGGGGACGATCGGCGAACCACCGGCACTGGATGTCACCCCCCAGACCGCGATCCTGGCATTTGCGGCGGGCGCAACTCTAGTCTCCGTCATAGTCGCTGGACTTTGGCCCGCATTGCGCGCCAGCCGCATCGGTCCCGCTTTGGACTTGAAGCGGAGCGAAGCGGTTTCGTCTTTCTCGTCGAATCGGCTCGGCACTTGGATCGTGCCGGCTCAAGTGGCTCTCAGCATCACGCTGCTGAGTTCGGCCGTGTTGTTGGGCGGGACCTTCATCCATCTGTTATTGGAACATTCGGGTTTCGGCCCCGACGGCGTGACCATCGCCACTATCGATTTGAGCTCCGTGAACCCTACGCCAAAGCAAGCGGGCCGGGATGTTCGGGATATTGCGAAGGCTCTCAAAGCCGCCCCAGGCGTGGAAGCTTCGACCATCCTTTCCGGTCTTCCGATCGATGGTGGTTGGACCGCATCGCACTACTTTTCATTAGGAAAGCATGGTGCGGTTCATACTGATATGCAGACGTGGGTTGAGCCCGCCTCTCCCGCCTATTTCGAGGTCATGGGAACACGAATCCTTGAAGGCCGCGGCTTCACACAGGCAGACGAGGGCGGCGCGCGTGTGTGCATCCTCAGCTCGTCTGCCGCCGCCTACTTTTTCCCGAACGAAGACGCGGTCGGCAGGTTTGTCTACTCCGGCGGCGAGGACCCGCACGAAGACGGTCAAGTTCTCGACCCCAGGAACGCGTGCCGCGTGATCGGAATGTCCGAGGACGCGCGGTTTCTGTCGCTGCGTGAAGCTCCTCCGCGCGTGCTTTACAATCTGGCGACGGTCGACGAGTGGGGCACGGGGGTCTCCTTTGCTGTGCGGAGTTCGAGCTCGAGCCTAGCCGCAGAAGCTATCCGCAACGCCGTCCGGAGACAGGTCCCGGGCATTCCCGACCCGGAGATATTCACGTTCAACGAGCTGATCGAGAATCATCTGGAAAAAGAACGAATGCTGATGAGTCTTTCTGTTTCCTTCGGGTGCGTCGCTCTATTGCTCGTCGCTCTCGGTCTCTACGGTGTGCTCGCCCGAAGTGTAACGCTGCGCACTAAAGAGATCGGGCTGCGCCTGGCCCTCGGTGCGCAGCCGCGAGACGTAGTGATGCAGGTAATTCGTCGAGGACTGCACCTCGTGATCGTCGGGGCGATCGTCGGCGTACCGGTCGCTCTCGCAAGCATGCGCCTGCTCAAAGGCTTGCTCTTCGGCATTAATCCCGACAACCCGGTCGCTTTTGCAATGGTGGTTCTTCTCGTGTTTGTCGTTGTTGTGGGTGTGAGCTGCATCCCTGCCTGGCGCTCCGCGAAAGTCGATCCGATGGTCGCACTCAGGCACGAATAACCCTTCGCAGATCGCGCGCAAATCTTCCTCGGAACAATCTTGTGCAAACACCTGGAGATTCGGTGACATTGCCGGTCATTGCTCCCGACGGGCAAACCGGAAGCAATCCAGTGATCCTCGCTACGCGCAAATGGGCCTTCGGCTCGCATGAAATGGCAGTGGAAAATCTTGCCTTGGATGGTTGCTCGCAATGAACGCAGTAGCAGAATGACATCTTGGCAGAACGCAGGATTTGGACCGGGCCTTTTGATTTTTTCCTTCCAAAAGCCTGATCCTGTACCTACTCTCTCGAAAAACAGATTGTCAGTAAAGCGAACCTTCCGTTGCAAGGCAATGAATTCAAAGAACAAAGAGCCCTTGCGTCCAACGGGCATGAGACAAAGCTGCTTGGTTTCGAGCCAGGCGCTCTCCGGATTTTTCGTATGGAGTAAATCCCTGATTCTAAAAGAAGTGGTCGGGGCGAAAGGATTTGAACCTTCGACCTCCTGGTCCCGAACCAGGCAGGCAGATCCAATAAATGCTTTGTTTGGCGTCGCTTACAGCCTCAATGGCCTTGTTTCCCTTCTTTTAGTTGTACCTATCTTGTACCTAGGCGTTCAAAAGGCACAAAAGCGACGAGGAACAGCGAGGGCGATCAGACTCTGGAATCATCGATCTGGAATCTCCACTTCGAGGTAGGTGCCGGGCTTGACAGCACTCACAGCCGCCACGATCCGATCAACGTATCGTTGCACCACAGGCCATCGCGAATTTCCTAGCACCACAATCGCAATGGCGCGGTCTACAAGATTCTGCTGATAACGAATGTTCTTGTCAGTCGTTAGAAACACTTCAAAATCCGCTTCTTCCGCCGCTCTCAACAGTTCGCCGTTGCTGAGTGTATCCCAACCAAGATCTTTGGTCTTTTTGACGGTATGGTCTTTGAGGAACAACCGCAGAGGTGCAGGCGTGCCGTGGTCAAAGAGGATGAGCATCTAGCGATGAGCAGGAGTTTCGAGACTACGCGCAGCAAAATCTAGAACCGCCGTGACTTGTTCTCGCGTCAGGTCGAACCATTCCGTGATGTCTTCTATGCTGGCTCCTGCTTCGAGATTTTCGAAGACTGTAGCCACCGGCATTCGCGTACCCCGAAAGACCCAGGCACCGCTCACTTTACCCGGTATGCTTTCGACGAAGGGGCATTGTGACCAATCCAATGCTGACATGAAACGACTCTCCTTGTGATCATCGTACACCCGTTCGCAGTACGCTCAAAGGACGAGAAGAATCTCTCGTGATGCAAGCGGCGCTTCGCGTGAAGGGTCGAAGAGCACGAAGCTGTCCGCCCGCTTCGGATCGCCTTTTTTGTTGTCGCCGCGTGCTGTTGCCGAGAGACCGGGCACAGCATCACTATTAGAATGAGTCGAGACACAAGATTTGTTTTCAAGTCGAACTGTCCCCACCGCAAAGACGCTGATCCTAATCTTCTGTCCTACATCGTTGCGACTTCCGCTAAACACTCCTTCCGCTCATCGTTGAGTCGCTACATTTCAGCTTTATCCAGCACCAATTGGGCCGCGAGCGGAAAGGCCATGGCGCAGGCTGACCATAGAAATAGCTGAAACATCGGGCTCAAATGCCAAGACTGCCGCGCGTGTGGATCCACAAAGTAGAAGGTCAGCACAGGCAGCGAGACACCGATCCAACGTGCCGGAACGGATCCAATAATCGAATAGGTCAAAACGATTGCAAAGGTGTAGGCGATCGCGCGTTGACCCGAACGTGTTAGCACCGTTAGTAAATTTTCTGGACATGGTGGGCGGCTGGGAAAACACCGAGGCAGATTCGCACTAGGGCACGCGGCGTCTGGTGGCGGGCCTGAAGGCGAAGTATCCGAACGTGATGGTGTTCGGTGAGATGCATTACGACGCGTTGCTGTCGTTCATTCCGGTTTTTCACGTGCAGCGGGAATCCGCGTACCGGCCGGCGTACACGAAGTACGCGTGGGCGTTCCAGCATCTGAGCCATCCGGCACCGGGGCGGGGCAGCAGCGGGTTGCACGAATCGGGATTTGCGCGCTTCGATCCGAAGATCGTGCCGGCGGAAACTTTGATCGTGCCGACGATTACGGTTGTAGATGACACCTATGATCGGTATCGGGAGGTGATGGCTGACCTGATTTTGCAGGCGCGGCAGCGGGCCAAAATCGCGCGAGTAGGGTGCGCAGCGTTTCGTCGCTCGTCGTCCGTCATCTTGTCGTGCCGGTGGCTGAGCGGTCGACCGAAGCTCTGAAACAACGATGCTACCGGTCGCTGAATCTGGTGACGGCGGGTGAGGCGTCGTTCGTTTTCACTTGGAGGGCAAGAGTTTGCCAGCTTGTCCTGGATCCATTGGATGCCCCGCCAGACCGAAAGCGGCGGCCAATACTGGGTCCCTACCCGCGGCCAGATCGGAGGATGTGGGGAGCACGACTATATCCGGGGTCACCCCGATGCCTTCCAGACTCTTGCCGTCCCTCATGACCAGGTCACCGGTGCTGACAGATACAAAGTAGTGCGGCGTGGTACCGACGTTAAACTCCTGGTGGTGAATTACCTCTGCTTCCCTGACGCGGCCGGCGGTCTGGTCGCCGATTACGTTCCCGCGCTTTTCAATCTGGACTACTCGCGCGAAGCTCTCTGCCTGCGAACCGCTGTTGCTGTCCACGAGAACGATCAATATTCCGGTAAAAGTTTTCTTCGCCAATGTTTTGGCGGCTACCGTCTTGCTCTGTCCGCGAGACACTACGTCGTAGAGCTGCACGTCGTGGTCGAAAACCGCGCCAATCAACCATTGCTCGCCGAGCACGGGCCCGCCTGGATTCCCTCTCAAATCGAGCACAACGGCCCGATTCTTGCGTGCCCGATCCAACAAGAGTTCCGCGCGCTCCCCCAAGGGTGGATGATCACTTCCTACATGCGCGCCAATGTCCGTGTACGGTATGAAGGTCGGTTGTCGCCACACCATGACGTCGCCGGCTTCCGCACTTTCCGGCTTTATACTTTCCTCGATGCTGTCAAACTTGCGTAGAGCCCAAGCAATGCCGAAACCAGAGCCGCGAGTATCCGCGCTGTCCATTCGCGCTGGGAGTTGCATGATCTTCGTTTCAACGGATACCTCTCTCACATCGTTACTACCGGCAGGTAAGATGGCGAGGCGCACCTTCGATCGCGGAGCGATTTCCTCCAGGGACCTTTTGAGTTGAAAATACTGACTGCGAACCAACTTCTGGCCGTCGATTGCCAGTAAGCGGTCCCCGGCGAGCAATCCCTGTTTCTGCGCGTCACTCCCTTTTTTCACTTCGTTTACATAACAATTGCTTCCGTAGAACTGAAACCGGAATCCGTAGTCAGCATCAAAGGGCTGTGGGGGTGGTATCAGGAATGTATGCGAATCATTGAGACCGTCCAGCGCCCAAACGACTGTGACGATGCCCTCTAAATAAGATTGGGAGTTCCGAATTTTCGATTCGGCTTCCTGGAAACGCGCATTCATATCCGTGCCATGGAACGTCGGGTCGTAGTACTTCGTGTCGATATCATTTCGAACCGTCTGAACCATGTCCAAAACAATTCTGCGCTCCGGGTCGCCGTATTTCTCGGCCGCTCGGAACGGCAGTGAGTAACTGGAAAAAAGGATGCCGCAAATCGTGGCGCACAGAACTGCGGTTGAAAAACCCGGTTTCACTCTCTTACTTCGATTCGGCGTTGTAATTCCTTGTTTGGGCGACAAAACGTCCTGGTGGTTCGGTACTATTTCGAATCGAAACATGGCGCTCACGTGGTGCTTCATCGTGCCGCCTTGCTCGGCTGGCCCTTCGATACTCCAGCCTTGCTTTTTCAGTTCCAGCATTAAACCCGCTTTTATCGTGGTTACTCCGTTTCCTTCACCGCGTCTCCTTCCGCTTTGGGGATAGATGGTGAATTTCCCACCGCCTCGTGGCCATTCGACTGCCTTAATTGCCTTGTGCAACTTCGCGCGAACCGCCTTCCAATCGGCGGACGTCGCAAATCGGCCACAGGAAATCAGCGATTCTTCGCGAACAATTTTCACGGTCTCAAGTATGGTCTGGCCATGAGAAAACGCACGAGATTTTTGTTTGAGCGTTGCACCACTGGATACGGTATGAAAGAATGCACTATATCCCCGGGAACCCAGCGCCCAAGCGGACGATATTAGAACTTTTCTGACGGATTTCGTGCCGTGCCTGCCACTGATCAGATTCTCTCTTGAACTAAACCTGTAGCCTATTCGGGAGTCTGGACGGCACTTCTCCGGCTACGCGACTAAGCGGGAGTCAGCGCTCGGCGGCGATGTTCAATGCCTGCTTCCGGCTGCCAGGGACCTTGGCATGAGGGACTACGTTGCGAGCGTACCCTTGTTCAGAAACTGCGGCAGCAAGGCGGCCGCAATTGCGGATATGTAGCGTCCTCGGGACGGCCTTTCGCGGCAAGCTGACTAATCATCCCCCGATGTGATTTTCACGTGTCCGGTAACGTGACTTGTCCTCCGCTGACATTGTGTCCCATTCAATTCACCCGCCTGTTAATTCTGCCAATGTACGACGACGTACTTGGCGCGTATCGTGCGTGCCCAGGACCGATAAATCCACGTCGGGGTGCTCAGGATATGAGAAATACAGAGATGAGCTTGCCGGCTCGCCCTTTGCTTCAACTGGGCTTTATTTCCCTGATGTTGCTCCTGGCAGCGGCTGCACCGGTGACAGCGCAACAGGTCAGCGGCACGCCGGGCTCGCCGAGCGCTACGACAACCATCGACGGGAAACAAATTCCGGCCCCGCCCCAGAAATTCGGGGGAGTGATCAAGCCAAGCTATTTGAATTCCACACCCTGGTGGCCATCGCGAATCGTGCCGCCGAAGGGCGCGCCGAACGTGCTCCTAATCATGACGGACGATCAGGGCTATGGGGTGTCGAGCACTTTTGGCGGTGTAATCCCCACTCCGGCGCTGGACCGTGTGGCCAAGGCTGGGCTGCGCTACATACAATTTCACTCCACAGCTCTCTGCTCGCCGACGCGCGCAGCGCTAATCACTGGACGCAATCATCACTCCGTGGGCACCGGAGTGATCGGCGAATTGTCCACCGGCTACCCTGGCTATGACTCCATCATCGGGCAGGAGAACGCCACCATCGGCGAGATCCTCAAGGAAAACGGCTACGCTACTTCCTGGTTCGGCAAGAACCACAACACGCCGAGCTTTCAATACAGCGTTGCCGGGCCATTTGACCAATGGCCGACCGGCATGGGCTTCCAGTATTTTTACGCTAGTGCTCTATCGGAGGCGCGTTTTCACAAAAGCGCGAAGTCGGGCGAGGTGCTCTGCGCGCGTTCGATAGAGCCGTTTGAAGGTGGGCGCTGGCGGTTGCGGCGGATGCGGGCTAGTGGCTTCAGCCGATCTAACGGCTATGGGAATTGAATCTTTTTTCCTCTGTAGTCTATTGATTTTGCTTGGCTTAGGAAAAACAGAGAAAAGCGAAAATCGCTGTTAAAGGCGCTACGTTGCAGCATGACGCAAGGAGCATAGCACGCGAAGCGTCCGTCGCGCCAGCGACTACGTTCTAACGGCTTTATGGGCGGAGAGACGGACCAATGGACGCCCTACCTGTTTCGCAATACGACCCAGGTTTTTCCCTGGATCGGCAAGCCCGGCTACAACCTGATTACCGATATGGCGGACGATGCCATCCGGCATATGCGCGACCTGAATGCGGCGGCCCCAGACAAGCCGTTTTTCCTCTATTACGTTCCCGGCGGCACGCACTCTCCGCACCAGCCAACCAAGGAATGGATCGAGAAGTACAAAGGCAAGTTCGACATGGGTTATGAGAAGTTGCGCGAGCAGATATTCGCCAACCAGAAAGCGCTCGGCGTGATTCCGCAGGATACCCAGCTGACTCCGTGGCCGGACGGACAGGACGCATACGCTGGCGCAAAGCTTCCGCGATGGGACTCGCTCACCGCGGTGCAAAAGAAACTTTATTCGCACCAGGCCGAAGTATTTGCCGCCTACGCAGCTTATACCGACTACGAGATAGGCCGAGTAATCCAAGAAGTGCAAGATGAGGGCAAACTCGACAACACGTTGATCATTTACATCGTCGGCGACAACGGCACCAGCGCGGAAGGCACCTTAGCCGGAACGCCCAACCAGTTGACCGCATATAACGGCATCCTGAACCTCCCCGAGGCGGAGCAGATAATCAATTACGAAGCCTGGGGATCAGACAAGACTTACCCGCACATGTCCGTTGGCTGGGCTTGGGCATTTGATACGCCCTTCAAGTGGGCGAAACAAGTCGCGTCTCATTTTGGTGGGACACGGCAAGGATTGGCGATTTCGTGGCCCGGGCACATCAAAGACGTGGGCGGCATTCGCACGCAGTTCCACCACGTAATTGACATCGTGCCCACTATCTTGGAAGCGGCTGGCATTCCGGCCCCCGATACGGTGAACGGAATCAAGCAGAGGCCGATCGAAGGCGTGAGTATGCTCTATACGTTTGATCAGGCCAACGTGAATGCGCCGTCGAAGCGTGACACCCAGTATTTCGAGTTGGGCGGCAACCGCGGGATCTACCACGACGGCTGGATGGCCAACACGACTCCGCCCATGCCGGTTTGGGAACTGGCGACGGGCAAACTGCCGGACCTGGAGACGGGCTACAAGTGGGAGCTTTACAACATCACCGACGACTACTCGCAGTTCAACGACCTCGCAGCTCAGCAGCCGGAAAAATTGAAGGAAATGCAGGCGCTATTCGCTACGGAGGCGGCTAAATATAATGTTTTCCCCTTAGATAACCGAGCTTTCGCGCGCCTGCAGACGCCGCGACCGAGCGCGGTCGCCGGTAAGAATGTTCTTACTTACTATGGTGAGAATCCGGGCATTCCGGAAGGCAATGCTCCCAACATTTTGGACAAGGACTACACCATCACCGCCGATGTAACGATTCCCGATGGTGGCGCAGAGGGAATGATCGCAACTCTGGGCGGCCGCTTCGGCGGCTACGGTCTCTACCTGAGCAGAAGCTTCAACTGGTGGTTCCGCGAGAGATTGTTCAGGAGAATAGGATTGGTGTTGGTCATTTTGGGTCTGCTTCTTGCGTGGCTTACGAAGAGCAGCAGGGCGTACCGGTTCGGAAAGGCGATGTTGGTGTTCGGTGTGCTTTGGATGGTGGTAGTCTTTGGCATCGGCGTATTGGGATTGGGCCGAGGCAAACCAGTTTTCCTCTACAATTTTTTGGATTTGCAACGTTTCAAGTGGGAAGGTCCATCGCTCAGCGCAGGAAAGCACACCATTGTATTCGATTTCAAATATAACGGGCCTGGCCCCGCTAAGGGCGGCACCGGTGTCCTCTCCGTCGATGGCAAAGAGGTAGACCGCAAGGAAATCCCGCACACGATTCCATTGCTGATGTCCATAGACGAGACTTTCGACATCGGAAGCGATACCCGCACGGGCGTGGACGACAATGAGTATCGGGTGCCGTTCCGCTTCACTGGCAATATCGACAAGCTGACCTACAACCTCGGGCCATCGCAGTTATCTGCTGAGGACAAAGCGGCCGCTGCAGAAATCCTCGCCCGAGCGCACGACTAGGTGCTTCAGGCGATCATCGGTGATGGAAGTTCAACGCCGTCGCTGATTGCGGAAGCGCAAATGAAAAATCGGCGGCGCGGAAGGAGAAGAAATGAAAACTAAGATGCTCGTACTCACGGCCCTGCTCTGCTGCATGTCTGCGGTGGTGTCCGCGCAAAACGTTTATGTAAACTCCAGCCCCAATGCGACCTTCTCCAGTTACCACACCTATGCATGGGGCCAGAACCAGAATCCCAACCAGGTCGCCAGTTCCTTTCTGGCGCAAGAAGCGCAGAGCCAGGTCAACACGCAGTTGCAGGGTAAGGGGTTGAAGATGGTGCAAGAAACCGAAAACCCGGACCTGATTGTGATAATCAGCGGCGGAATGAAAACGCAAACCTCCTACAACGCTTGGGGCATGCGCGGGATCGGCGGAGGAATGGGCGGGATCACCCCGGAACAGAATGTGATCGGGACTCTGATCGTCGATATTTATGAGGTGAAAGCCAAGGAACTGGTCTGGCGTGGGATGGGTCAAGACACCTTGAACGAAAAGAACTCGCAGAAAAATATGCAGATGGTAGACAAAGCCGTTGCCAAGATGTTCAAGAAATATCCGTCATAGCGCTGGGACTAGAGGTTCGGTTCGTTCAATGGAAACAAGAATCTGAACACAGGAGGAAATGATGATGAAGCGTTCGTATGTTTGGCTTTTAGTGCCCGTGGTGTCTGTCGCCTTGCTTGTGGGGCTCACGGTGCTTCGTCCCAACCGCGTTAACGCCCAACCGGCACAGCAGTATCCGATCCTGGATAAGGTCGCCGCCAAGGTCATAGCGAAATACCAAAATTCAAGCTGCGAGCAACTGTACCAGCAGAAGAGCCAGAAAGCTCAACCAACCCCCGAGGAAGTAAAGGTCGTGCAATTTCTTCACAGCGATCCGCAGATGAAGACTGTATTCATCAACAAGGTCGCGGCTCCGATCGCCAATAAAATGTTCGACTGCGGCCTGCTTCCCTAAAGGAGATCATCTGATGAGCCAAAATCACTTCACACTTACGTTCCCGTTGAAATCGGCGGCCGATGCAAAAGCAATCACGGAGCAGCTTCCGGGATTGATGCCCGATTTTCTTAAAGTACAGGATTCGCTCGGGACCATTCACTACTCCCGCTTCACGCTGCTGAGCGAAAAGACTCTTCTATTTCTCGGGGATTTCGACGGTGAATTCGGCGCGCTAATCGCGGACCTCGCGAAATCGGTGGGGTCCGTGTTCGACGCGATCTTTCAGCATGTGGACGGTCCGCCGGCGTTGCCGGTCGCGAGCAACGCGGACGCATTCGCTGAATGGTGCGGGGATCATCTCGCGCCCGCTGTGAATCTATACACCGCTTACCCCGGCGTTACCGCCAAAGAGATCAAGGCGCTGGCCGCCAGTGCGGATATTACGGGCGTAACGGAACAGCGGCCATTCCTGGTGGTGCTGCCGATCAAATCGAAGATTGCTTATATCGAAGTAGAGCTGCTGCTACGTGCCCGGGGGAGTGGAACCACAAAGGACCTGGACAAAGTCGGCACACCGCATTTCGCGCAATTTGTGAAGTTAGAGGACCACCAGATAGGTTTCTTTACTGTTTACGATGGCACATTCGACACGTATATCGCGGATTTCACGAAGAACATCGGAGAGGTTTTTGATCTGCTGTTCAAGTTCACCAAGGGCGCGCCCCCTTCGCCTGTAAGGAAACATCTCCAGGAGTTCGTGGACTTTGCAGCAGGAGCGCATCGCACTCCCATCGGGTTTTACGAAGCGTATCCCGGTTTGAGTGTTCAAGACGTTCACGCGCTGATCGCCGACAGTAAATCGCAATCGGCCTCGGCGTCCTAGCACAGGCTGCCGGAGAAGCGCGTTGACCCAGGACAACAAAACAAATACCCCGACGAAAGCAGTCGCAGGAGCGCTCGGTCGTCTTTTTGGGCGGACCGAGCACGCAGCGGCCGCGCCAGAGAACAAAACGTCGGCGGTTGTTGCGTCTGCACTGCCGCTCGCTGACGTCCAAGGATTCATTCTCCGCGGCTATCGTATGCCAATGGTGCGGCATTTCTTGTTGAGTGTTGGCGTTGCGGCCCAGGCGCGCGGGCTTCTGGGGCGATTGGTTAGTGGCGATGAATCGGACGCACCACAGATCACGACCGCCAAAGACTGGCATGTGGGGTTCGCGCCTGGCCCCGGGGACAACCCCACGGATGCTCCCCGCCTGAAGCCCGACTATTGCCTCAACGTAGGAATCACTTGGCCGGGATTTATCGCGCTCGAAATAAAAGATCGTGTTCCGGCGTTGTCCTTCAAGTCTTTCGACGCGTTCGTCGCGGGAGCCGCCGAGCGAGCAGAACTCGTTGGAGATACGGGGCCAAGCGCTCCGCAAAATTGGGTGGGAGATTTCGGAAAGGGGCACGATCACGTCCTGGTGACGCTGCACGCTCTTAGCCCCGAAGCGATGCAGGGTTACACCGAGCGCTTGTCAGTCTTATTCGCTGAGGGGAATGCGTTTAGAGAAATCTGGCGCCAGGACGGCATGGCGTGGATTGAGATGATCGATGGCAAGCCCGCCCCCTGTGCGAAGGTGCCATTCGGTTACACAGACGGCATCAGCATGACCACCATTCGCGGTGGTCCAGAGAAATATCCCTCAGATCACCAACAGCCATGCGAGCCATGGTTATTCGTATTGCAGCATGAGGCCGAGAACTATTTTGTGCCAGAACCTAAGGAAATTGGTCTAAACGGAAGCTTTGCAGTGTTCAAAATGATCGAAACGGACGTGGTCGGCTTTGAGAATTTCCTGCAGTCGAACAAGGACAAAATTGATCCGGAACTGCTCGCTGCAAAAATGTGCGGGCGATGGCGCAACGGTGTTCCTCTCGCATTATCCCCCGACACGGACAGTCCTCCTGGTGGACTCACCCCCGAACAGATGAACAACTACGAGTATGTAAACGCCGATGGCTCGGGAGATCCAAAGGGATTGCGTTGCCCTGTTGGCGCGCACATGCGCCGCATAAATCCACGAGGCCAACCAGTGACTGGTCAGGGCCAGCCCGGTGGAAGCAACAATACGCACCGTCTAATTCGTCGCGGCCTGCCATACGGCCCGACCTACGATGCCAAGGTGCCCTATGACGGCATCAAGCGCGGCCTTCTCGGCTACTTCATTAACTCCAACATCGAGAACCAATATGAGTTTGTTTTGAGGCATTGGGTAAACGACAGTGAATTTGCAGGCGCTGTAAGGCTGAATCCCAAAGCGAAGGACCCGATGATTGGCACACAGAATCCCGAGGAAAGCATTTTTGTGATACCCCAGGCAAACGGCGCCCCTCCGATCAAAGTAACGGGACTCGTGACGTTCGTAACGACCAAAGCTGCCGCGTACTGCTTTCTGCCGAGCGTCACGGCCTTAAAGTTCATCGCGAAATTGGGTTGAGTTGGTAGGAGATCAGGTTCCATGCTTTTTCTGACCAGAATGTTCGGGGTGACGGGCAGCGACGCAGAGCGTGACGTTGCATCGGAAAACGCCTGCATCGAAGCGATTACCGAAAAGGTTTTGCAGATGCAGGCTAAAGCCGCGAACGAACAACATGTACCGCTCCGTCGCGGCACACATGCCAAGGGCACGTCCGCGCGCGCTCAATTCGAAGTATTCGACGTTAGCGTTGGACGCGATCCCGCGCTCGCCGCGCGCCTGGCAAAAGGAATTTTCGCCAAACCCGGCGTTTATCCCGCGATTGTCCGGTTTGGAAATTCAGATTCCAAAGTGAATTCCGATTTCAAGCCCGACGTTCGCTCTCTGTCATTCTCCGCTGATCTTACTCGCGACGGCTCCGCCGTTCCTGCGGATAATGTCACCCGGCAGGATTTTTCGATGCAAAATACTACAATCCTCCCCATTAACGACGCGCACGCATTTCTGGCCGCCATGAAGATGCTTACCGCGTCCAATCCCGCGGTCGGTGTGTGGGCCCTGCCGTTCAAAGACAAATTGCGCGTGTTCAGAACTCTCGCGCTGCTGACGGGCCAAGTGAGCCAGAAAATCCAACCGTATCAAAAACTGCGCTACGGGAGTAACGTGCCGTTCCGCCACGGATCGGCCGATACCGTGAAATTTTCGGCGACTCCCATGCCGGGAAATCCTGCGCGTGCTCTTGATAAAAGCAATCCCAACGCCTTGCAGGATGAATTGGTCCGGCACCTCAAAGAAGATGGCAAGATGAGCGCCTTCGATTTCGGCGTGCAATTCCTCGACACCGGCAAGATGACGTACTGGGGCAAACATTACGACGCCAACTTCTGGACCGAAAACGCCAGCATTAACTGGAATGAATCAGAAGCGCCGTTTCATTCAGTTGCTCGACTCACCCTCCTCGCGAATTCGCAGCTTCTGCAAGAATCAGGCGAAGCTCCGTATTTTGATGTCACTGGGAACTGCACTCCCGATAGCATGCCAGTCGGAAGTATCAACCGCGCCCGCCAGATGGGCGAGGTCGCGAGCAGAAAAGCGCGCACTCACACTCGCGCATAACTCCTAATTAAGCGCTAACCGGACAACTGAAAATGATCTAGTTCCACATATCCACTAACGCGACCACTCAGGAGTTGCAGGAATCCTGCAGCGAACCATATCGGAGCTCATCAGTGACAACGAAAGATGACGCGGACAAGCGACTGCAACCAGTTGCCGCGCAGAATGTGAACAGTGTGCTCGGCGCACATCCGCATGCGCCGGATGCCCTGCGCGAGGGCGAGCAGCTCTTCCAGTCGATTTTCGAGAATGCCCAGATCGGTATCAGCTTCTTCAGCGTTGATGGCCATGTGGTTTTCACTAACCGAGCGTTCCAAGAGATGCTTGGTTACAACGAGAAAGAACTCGGCGATTTAGATAAATGGGACGCGATCATTCATCCGGATGAACGTGCTCTCGGGGCGACACGATATGCCGAGCTCATCCACGGCAAGCGTGAAAAAGACGAATGGGAACAACGCTTCGTTCGCCGCGATGGTCGCATCGTCGTTGCGAACGGGCGGTTCTCGGTCGTCAGGGACGCTTCAGGAAAGCCGCAGTACGTTGCCTCCTTAACGGAAGACATCACCGAACGCAAACGCGCGGAAGAGGATCGAAACCGCGTCGCACAACAAATGCAAGTGTTGCTGGAATCTACCGGCCAAGGTATCTACGGGATCGACCTGCAAGGAAACTGCACATTCATCAATCGGGCTACTTGCGAAATGATTGACTACCGACCTGGAGAGGCGTTGGGTCGGAATATGCACGATCTGATACATCATCACAAGCCGGATGGTTCCATTTATCCTGTAGATCAATGTCCCGTCTTCCGCGCGTTCAAAAAGGGTGAGGGTTGCCGCGTAGACACGGAAGTGATCTGGCGACGGGATGGCGCCCCGGTTCCGGTTGAATACTCCTCGTTTCCAATTCTTGAGGGCGGGAAGATTACTGGGGCCGTCGTCACCGTTGTTGATATCACTGAGCGGAAGCGCGGCGAGGAAAAGGTGCGGGAGAGCGAGCAGCTCTTCCGGTCGATTTTCGAGAATGCCCAGATCGGGATCGGCGTCTTTAAGATCGCTGAGCAGGAACTAAGCCCCAACCGCGCGCTGCAAGAGATGCTTGGTTACTCCGAGAAAGAGCTTAGCCGCCTGGAGACGTGGGATGAGATTACTCCCCCTGATGAGAGCGCCGCGGACGCAAAACGATATGGCGAACTCGTCCAAGGGAAGCGCGAAAAGGACGAGTGGGAACAACGCTTAATTCACCGAGACGGCCGCATCGTCGTTACGAGCGTGAGATTCTCTTTGCTCCGAGATCCGTCGGGCAGACCACAGTATGTGGCCTCCTTGCAGGAAGACATCACGGAACGCCGGCGGACAGAAGATGCACTCCGCGAAAGCGAAGCTTACAACAAGCTGCTCTTCCAGGAGTCCATCATTCCGATGCTTGTGTTGGACTGTGAGACCCGGCGATACGTGGATTGCAATCGGGCCGCGGCCCAGATTAATGGCTACTCCCGCCGCGAAGAGCTATTGGGCAAGACCACTCTCGACGTGTCCGCGCCCACCCAGTATGACGGTTCCGATTCCCCTTCCGCCGCCCTGAAGCGGAGTAAAATCGGTCAGGAACAAGGCCATTCGATCTTCGAATGGCGTCACCAACGTCCGGATGGGACGGTTTGGGATGCCGAAGTGCATCTGACGACCTTCACCTACCACGGGAGAAAACAATTTCAGCTAACACTTGTGGACATCACCGAGCGCAATCTAGCCGAACGCGCGCTGCGCCAGGCTAAGGAGTTGGCCGAGGAAGCCACCAAAATGAAGTCCGACTTCCTCGCCAACATGAGCCACGAGATCCGCACTCCGATGAACGCCATCCTCGGGATGACGCATCTGGCCCTGAAGACGGAGTTAACGCCAAAACAGAGCGACTACTTGACCAAGACAAAGGTTGCCGCCCAGGCCCTGCTTGGCATCATCAACGACGTTCTCGACTTCTCAAAAATCGAGGCCGGCAAGCTGGACATGGAAGCTGCAAATTTCCGCCTCGATAATGTTCTGGAGAACTTGTCCTCCGTCGTCAGCCAGAAAGCTCATGACAAGAATCTGGAATTCCTCATCGCCGCACCGCCCGATGTGCCAGTGAGTATTGTAGGCGACGCGTTGCGACTTGGTCAGATTCTGATCAACCTCGTCAATAACGCGGTGAAATTCACCGACCATGGCGAGGTGGCAGTCACTGTCGCGCTGGAAGAACGAGTTTCGGACCGGATCAAGCTGAAGTTCTCAGTGCGCGACAGCGGGATAGGGATGACGCCGGAGCAGACCGCTCGTTTATTCCAACCATTTAGTCAGGCCGACACGTCCACTACTCGAAAGTACGGTGGGACTGGACTTGGTCTCTCGATCTCCAAGCGGCTGGTAGAAATGATGGGAGGGAAAATCTGGGTTGAGAGCACGCACGGCACGGGTAGCACCTTTGGATTCACGGCCTGGTTCGGCCTCGGGCCGGGAGAGCCAAAGCGCAAGCGTTTCATCCCGGACCTGGTGGGCGTGCGCGTGTTGGTTGTGGATGACAATGCGCAAGCCCGGGAGATCCTCTCAACTGTGCTGCGCGGATTTTCCCTGCGAGCAGACTCGGCTTCATCCGGTGAGGAGGCGATCCAAAAAGTAGCCTCTGCCGACTCGCAGGACCCATATCGCGTGGTCTTGATGGACTGGCAGATGCCTGGCATGGATGGGCTGCAGGCCAGCCGCGAAATCATGCGCCGCAAAGGTCCGATGGACTTGCTCAAGATCGTAATGGTGACTGCTTTTGGGCGAGAGGACCTGCAGACCCAAGCGGAGCAAGTAGGGATCGTCGGCTATTTATTGAAGCCGGTAAGCCCATCGCTGCTCTATGACACCTTGGTGGAAATCCTGGGAGTCGTGGAACAGAAGCGGGGTCGCTCGCAGCCCAAGAGAGAGAAGACAGGTTCACACGACTTCACCGGCACTCGGATTCTCCTTGTCGAAGACAACGAGGTAAATCAGCAAGTGGCGACTGAACTTCTGGAGAGCGTAGGAGCCATCGTAAGGATCGCCAACGACGGTGCGCAGGCCGTGAAAATCCTGACGGAAGGCGAAGGCCACGCGGCGTTCGACGTTGTATTTATGGACCTGCAGATGCCCGACATGGATGGCTTCACTGCCACTAGGCAAATTCGCGCTCAGCCGCGGCTTCAGGGCTTGCCGATTATCGCGATGACTGCGCATGCACTGGTGGAGGAGCGTCAACGTTGCCTGGACGCGGGGATGAACGACCACGTAAGCAAACCCATCGACCCCGACGCGCTGTTTGTAACGTTGGCACGTTGGGCCAAGTCACACCAGCTGCAGACTCCGGGAACGCAAGCGACGGTGGCGAGAGCGGCCACGGTTGTGATTCCCGAAATTGACGGCGTTGACGTGAGAGAGGGGCTAGCGCGCGCCGCCGGCAATTCCCGGCTGTATCGAGACTTGCTTATACGCTTCGCAAATGACTACGTCGACGTGGGTGCACAGATGGCAGCCGCATTCGAGAGCGGAGATCCGAAGCAAGCCGAGCATATTGTCCATACTGTGAAGGGAGTCGCCGGCAATATGAGTATCAGCAAGATTTATTCTTCGGCTGACAAGATGGAACGGGCAATTCGCAAGCGGGATCCCGCGGTACCTAAGCTACTGACGGCATTTACTTCTCTCGTCAAACATCAAGTTCAAGTCATTCAGCAGGCGCTAGCGGACGCCGCTCCTGGGCCCGGGCCAAGGAAAGCGAATCGACGCTTCAATGCACGCGAAGCCGTGTCCGCGGCTCGAAGCCTGCGGGAATTGCTCGAGGCGAGCAACGGCGACGCCGCAGAAGAGTTCTCCGCTTTCACCAATGCAACGGCTGACGTTGTAGACAGACCACGACTGGACGCGCTGGGCGTAGCCATAAACGAATTCGATTTTGAATCAGCGCTCTCAAAACTGGGCGAGATCGAACGGCTGTACATTCATGGTGACCACCACAATGAGAAGTGACGCGGACAAACAGGTCATCCTGTTGGTGGACGATACCCCTGCCAACATTCACATCGCGCAGGCCATTCTCAAGGATGAGTTCAGAATCCGTGTGGCGACCAGTGGCGTAAAAGCCCTGGAGTTGGTGAAAACCGAGCCTGTGCCCGCGCTCGTCCTACTCGATATCGAGATGCCCGGCATGGACGGGTACGAGGTATGCAATCGGTTGAAGGCAGATCCGCAGACGCGGGATATTCCGGTGATCTTTCTTACGGGGAAGACAGAATCTGAAGACGAGACCAGAGGCTTCGGAGTAGGCGCCGTGGACTACGTTCACAAACCCTTTTCGCCCATGGTGGTGAAGGCGCGGGTCCGGCCGCACCTGACGCTCCGCGCAACCAGTCAGCAACTCGCCCGGCAACTGCTGGCGATCAACAATGAGCTGGAAATGGCGCGAGAGATTCAGTTGGCCATTCTTCCGCGCGAAACCCCCAAGATCAAAGGTCTGGATATTGCCGCTCGCTACCTTCCGATGAGCTCGGTCGCTGGTGATTTTTATGACTTCATTATCGTGGACGAACAGCACGTGGGCATTCTGATCGCGGACGTCTCCGGGCACGGCCTGCCGGCTGCGCTGATCGCCTCCATGCTTCAGGTAGCGCTCACGGCTCAACTCTCTCACGCTTCTGAACCTGGTCGAGTCCTCTCGGGGTTGAATCGAGCGTTGTGCGGGAAATTCCAAAACCACTTCGTCACGGCGGCTTATGTGTTCGTGGACATGGAAAAGAGCTCCATCAGCTACGCTGGGGCGGGACACCCACCGCTGCTGCTGTGGCGCGCCTCAACAAGGAGCGCCTCAGAGGTTATGCAGAACGGGCTCCTATTAGGCCATTTCCCCGAAGAAACTTACTCTGCATTGCGGTTGCCCGTGGGAGCTGGCGATAAGGTCGTCCTTTATACCGACGGGTTCCTGGAAGCTAGCAATCCGTTAGACGAGATGTTTGGAGCGGACCGCTTTAAGCAGCTTCTGGACTCCAACCATCATCCGGGAGCCGAACTGCTGGCCGATTCAGTGCTGGATGAGTTGTCGCGCTGGTCAGGACATCCCCGGGGAGAAGGCCAGCAGGATGATATGACTCTTTCGTCGATCGAGTTTAAGAGCCAGGGATGATGGACGGGCGAATCTTTGCACCGTGCGCGCAGTGCCTGATAAACGCTGCGGGTTCAGAGGGTCAGTGCAACACTTGCGTGAAGTTTACTCGCTGGAGTCTGAAAGCCCAAAGTTTTTCGCGGGCGTTGATTTAGACGCAGCGCGATCTTGTCCAGTTGGGATTGCGTGTAGCCGGAAAGGTCGGTTCGCTTCGGCAAGTATTGCCGTAGCAGTCGGTTGGTGTTTTCGTTCGTTCCTCGTTGCCAGGGGCTGTGCGGATCACAGAAATAAACTTTCACATTCGTGGCGACCGTGAAGGTTTTGTGTTTAGCCATTTCTAGCCCGCGATCCCAGGTCAACGACCGCCGCAGGGATGTGGGAAGCCTGCGAATTTGCCGGCTTAATGCGGCGACGACTGCAGCCGTGTCTTTGCTTCGCACCTTGACCAGGGCCGTAAAACGCGAATGTCGTTCCACCAACGTCGCGATGTGACTGTTTTTTGTGCCCCCAATGAGATCGCCCTCCCAATGACCGGGGACGGCGCGGTCCTCGATTTCTGCGGGCCTTTCCCGGATGGAGATGGCATCTACGATTTGACCGCGCGAGTCTTTGAAAATGCGAGAGTGCTGCGAGCGGCGGATGCGGCGCTTGGATCGCAGGTGCCCCAGCAGCTCTTGCTTCAGCACTCCGCGGGCTTGGATGAACAAACTGCGGTAAATCGTTTCGTGGGACACGCGCATGCTCTCGTCCACGGGATACTGAATCTTCAGCCATCCAGAAATCTGTTGCGGCGACCAATCCAGAATTAGTTTACTCGCAACCACCTTCCGCAGCTCCACCTGGATGGCCAGCAGGCAGCGCTTGGGCCGCAGGGCTGATTCCCAGGCTTGCTGATCCGCTTCCTGGGCTCGATACTCAGGACGGCCGCCATGGCGTGCGACTTCCCGGCTCACCGTCGATGCAGCGCGCTCCAAACCTTTCGCAATATCACGAAGCGACGAACCGGAAGCGAGCCCTCGAGAAAAGTCCTCTCGCTCCACCGCAGTGAGTACGA
This sequence comes from uncultured Acidobacteriota bacterium, assembly GCA_963786205.1. GTDB lineage: Bacteria > Acidobacteriota > Terriglobia > Acidiferrales > UBA7541 > Palsa-295. Next base: position 351,662 of record CAWAYG010000002.1, on the reverse strand, counting down.
GAAGTGAGCGCCGACGAACTGCTGGAACAATCCCGCCGTGATGCGCCAACAGACAGTGAATGGACGTATGCGGCCTGGCAAAGGCGCGTCCAATCCGATGCAACGACTCTCCCGCTTTCCAGCGCCGCCATACCTCAGTCCGCTGCGCCGCAGAAAGCGCCACTCGTTGTCCTTGGGTCATACACACCACCTTTGAACAGAAATTTTATATTAGATGGTGTTGCATCGACCCATTGAGACCGACGCGTTTACCGGACATGAGATTTCCCGCAGTTACACATCTCGTCGTAGCAGTCCGCTAATTCAGCGGGCGATAGAACTCTAAATCCCAACTCCAAACTCGTCTGCATGATCAAGATGTGGTGGCTGTCGAATCTGAAATGCATCTTGTTGACATCCAGCCTCCCGTATCGCCAATCCTGATATGCCTCCTGGACGCTTAACAGCTGCCTGCTTGATTTCTCGTCCCCTATCGCATCTCCTTGAACCAGCTCAACAATGGACTTCCCGTATTTGTTAAACGCCAGCCATCCCATCGTAAATTGCCCTTCGGACATCGTTCCCCCAGCCGGGGCGTCCTCGATCCCGAAAATCGACAGATAGGCGTCGTGTTGAGGCCTTTCTGAAGGTGGAATTGCGTCATGCATTCGATCCGCCTCTTCAGTCAACTCCGGCGGTGGTTCCCTGGTCAGTCGCTGGCCCTCGATTTGATCTGCCTCGTTGGGACTCGCCCGAAGCTTTGCTACTTGGTTGTTGTACTCAAGCATGCGGACAAAAAAAGGATGCACCTTTGCACGCCAATTCGGCTGCGTGCCTTCTGGAATCTTGATTCTCGGTTTGCGTCGCCGCTTCTGTTGGCTCATCGCGGAAATGAAACGCTGATTTCAGTTCCTTTACCTAAGTCTACCACTCCTGTCCTATGGGCATGTTGGCCCGGATCCCAGCCAGTCCAGTTGGAAATGGCACATGTCCTTCCAAACCTCCAAAAGGCGAACCGTCAAATTGGAACAGCGTCCAAACCTTGTTCCCATTCCTCCGGATCACCCCGCATCGGAGGAAAGCGTATTGGCACCAACCGCTGCACTCGAAAATACCCTCGATTCAGACGCCCTTAGCAGATTGCGAACCTACTTTGAGTTCCTGGATAGCTGGGACCAAAAGGAGAAAGCCGATGAGATATGATTCGCGGCCCGGTAACGTTAACATCACGTTAGAGGGCTCGGATAAACGTCAAAATACGATGCTTGGGAAGTTTTTCCCTTGCCCGGTTTGCGGGACCAGCCTGGAAATCCGGATTGCGCGTACGCAAAAACCCTATTGCGTCTGTATTGATTGTGGAATTCAAATCTTCATTCGCGGCAAAACCGGCATATCACGGTTAAATAAGATCCTCGAAAATGAAATCCTTGTTGCAGGAAATGATTCAAATGCCAGTATTGCGATCGTTCTATTTAATCGCATTCAACATCTGAAGCGGCAGAAAGCTGATCTTGAAGCAAAACAAGGACTTATAAATCGCGATCCAGATTTAAAGAATGCAATTCACGCCGTTGACAATGAAATTGAACGAGTGCAAGGTGAGCTAGAAAAATTGAGCCGTAAAACCGGCCGGGGGAAAGTCCGATGAAATCCGCCGTCATTTATGCCCGGGTATCCAGCAAGGACCAGGAACGCGAGGGGTATTCGATCCCGGCGCAGCTGAAGTTTCTCCGTGATTACGCCCAAAAAGAATGATTTTCAAGTCGTCCAGGAATTTGTGGAAATCGAGACGGCGAAGAAAGCGGGTCGCAAGCAGTTCGGAGAAATGGTGCATTTTCTCGAAAAGAACCGTAGCTGCCGCGTAGTCATCGCCGAAAAGACTGACCGCCTGTATCGAAACTTGCGTGATCCCTTGACACTGGAAGACTTAGACATCGAAATTCACCTTCCCAAAGATAATCAGGTCATAAGCAAAGGGGCGCGGTCTCAGACCCGGCTGATGCACGGATTTCACATCCTGATGGCGCGCAATTACGTTGAAAACCTACGAGAGGAGGTACAGAAGGGGATGCGGGAAAAGGCGGAGCAAGGTATCTACCCCAGCCGCCCTCCGATTGGATACCGGAATAATAAGGCAGAGAAGACCATCGAAATCGATCCCGGAAAGGCTCCGCTTGCCCGACGTATGTTCGAACTGTATGCAACCGGGAACTACTCCCTCTCGCAGCTTCGCAAGATAATAAAACGGGAATTTGGCCAGCAACTTGCCAAAAGCCACCTCGACCAATTGTTGAAAAATCCTTTTTACTTTGGTTCGTTTGTCTGGCAAGGAACAATCTTCGCGGGCACTCACACCCCCCTAGTTGAGCGTGATCAGTTCGACCAGGCACAGAACGTATTTCGCGGGCGCAACAAACCAAAATATCGTAAACATGCGTTTGCCTTCCGGGGCTTCTTGACATGTGCTCACGACAATTGTGCCGTGACGGCGGAAATCAAGAAACAGAAATACACGTATTACCGTTGCACAGGGCATCGAGGTCCATGTGACTTGCCGTACATGCGCGAGGAAGTCTTAAGAGAGCGCTTGGGTCAGATTGTGAAGGACATTTTTATTCCTGGATCGGTGCTCGCCCAGCTTGAAAATTTTCTCTTAAATGACGGGGGTCGCCAGGAAGCGATCAAAGTCGAGCAGCGCAATCGCCTTCGTAACCGTCTCAATTCCGTGCGCAGTCGCCTGGATCAGTCGTACATGGATAAATTGGACGGTAAAATTTCCGAAGATTTTTGGACTCGCAAGAGCGATGAATGGCGCGCGGAGGAGCAACGGATTTGCGCCGAACTGCTAGCGCTGGAGCAGCTAAAACCAGAACGAATGCTCGACGGGGCTAGGATTTTAGAACTCGCGCATAAGGCGCATTTTCTATATCTTAAGCAAAACTCCTGAAGAACAGGCCAAGTTGCTCAAAATAGTTGTTTCGAACTGCTCGATAGACGCAGTAAATGTCTACCCCACATACAGAAAGCCCTTCGATCTGATATTCACGCACGGCAAAAATGAAGGATGGCGCACCTTGGAGGATTTGATGGCTGGAAAGCCTGATGGCGAAGTAAAGGCTATGGATGTAGCGTTCAACGCTCTGTCCGGCCTAAAACCAGATGAGAAACGACGAGTATTGACATGGCTCTGGGAGAAATTAGAAGTCGGAGGCGTTTCACCAGCGGGTGCTGCGGCAGGTGCGGTCAATCCGTCGAACGTTGCACCGCCTGCGCCCCCTGGGAATCTTACCGCCAAGAGCTTCTTAGCACAGAAGGACCCCAAGACTGACGGGGAACGCATCACGTGCTTGGCGTACTACCTCACCCATCACAAAGCAACCCCGCGATTCAAGACCAAAGCACTTGTGGCCGCAAATGTTGACGCAGCGCAGCCAAAATTTTCCAACCCTGCCGTAGCCGTGATGAATGCTGCGGGGAGCAAGTATCTATCCGCGGCCGGAGGTGGCGACAAGCAGATAACCTGTTCCATTTCGCCAAGAGTGGGCGGAGCGGGCCGGGCTTGGCTTTGAGTTGATACATGTTGGTCTACAAAACGCAGGTGCACTTCAAATTGTAAGAGTTGCCTAACGCCATGTAAGGCAGGGTTTTGGGAGTGGTCGGGGCGAAAGGATTTGAACCTTCGACCTCCTGGTCCCGAACCAGGCGCGCTAGCCAGGCTGCGCTACGCCCCGACCGTATGCGCGCAAGCTGCACAGAAGCTCACACGCGAACCGAGCTAGAATAGCACAGCTTCCGAGCTGGGGCGCAGTTCCCGCATCCATATCAGCCGCAAAATGCACCGTATCATCGCCTCGGACGATCCATCGCGTACAGAACCACGTCGAATCCGCGATGAATCATCTCCCGTTCGTATTTCATCCCCAGCTTTTCCATCACGTGGATCGAAGCGCGATTCGCCGCCATCGCGACGGCCACAATTCTCTCGAGCTCCGCGCGCTCAAACCCATGCAGCAGCGCCGTGCGCGCCGCTTCCGTCGCTAGGCCTCGTCCCCAGCGAGTCCGCGCCAGCCACCAGCCGATTTCAGTCTCTGTGGTTCCATCCAGCGGTTGCAAACCGCAAAAACCGATCATCTCCGACGTTTCTTTAAGCAGAAGTTTCCAGAGGCAGTAGCCGAGCTTATCGAAATGAGCAATTTGCCGCCCGACAAATTCCTGAATCCGTTCGTCCGGCCAAGGCTGGCCGTCCGAAATGTAGCGCATCACCTCGGGATCGCTCGCGATCGGACGCAGCAGCAACCAGTCGTCGGGCTGCCAAGCCAAAAGCCGCATCCGCGCCGTCTCGAGCATAAAAAATACTCACCAACAGCTACGCCTTCTGCGAATTTAGTTTCGGCGCCTCAGCCAGTCGCACCAATTTCGCTTCAGTGATGGAAGGAATCGCGCGAATTGTTTGCACCACGGACGAATCCACCACACCATCCAGCCGCACCAGCGCCACCGCTTCCGCGCCATGCACCGGCTGCCGTCGCCCCAACGCAAACGTCGCGATGTTCACGCCTAAATTCCCCAACGCCGTGCCGATTTTCCCGATCACGCCCGGCACGTCACGATTCCGCGTCAGCAGCAACGTGCCTTCCAGCGGCGCTTCCAGCTCAATCCCATCCAGCAACAAAATGCGCGGCGAACCATCTTGCGCCACCGTGCCTTCCACCGTCAGCGCATGACCGCCATTTTCCGCAGCCACCTCGAGCGTATTCGGAAATCCGCGCTCGCGCCGCCGCGTCGTCTCTTCCACAATCAGCCCGCGCGCCGCAGCCGCCTGCGACGCATTCACCAAATTCACTTTTTCGTCGAGCACCGAATTCAGTATTCCAATCAACACCGCGCTGCGAATTACATGCGAACCCAGCTCCGCCGGTTCGCCCGCGTAACGTATGCGTATCCGGCTGAAACTCGCTGACGCCGCGGCTTGCGCCACAAAAGCGCCCAGCCGCTCGCCGAGCTCCAGGTACGGCCGCAAGCGCCGATACTGCTCGGCTGAAAGCGCTGGCATATTGACCGCGTTGCGAATCAATCCCTCTGCCAAGTAGTCGCGCACCTGCAACGCGATCAGCGTCCCGACCTCTTCTTGCGCCTCCGCCGTCGAACCGGCGATGTGCGGCGTCGCGATCAAATTTTGCAATCCAATCAACGGAGAATTTTTCGGCGGCTCCGTCGCAAACGTATCCACCGCCGCGCCCGACAAATGCCCCGAGCGCAATGCCTCCGCCAGCGCCGCTTCGTCAATCAATTCGCCCCGCGCGCAATTGATCAGCCGCGCGCCCTTCTTCATCTGCGCCAGCGCCGTCGCGTTAATAATTTTCTCCGTAGCCCCGCTCAGCGCCGTGTGCAAAGAAATCACGTCCGAGCTCTTCAGCAAATCCTCAAACGAAATCAGCTCCACTTCCAGTTCGCGCGCAGCCGCCGGGGTCACGTACGGATCGTACGCCAACACTTTCATTTCCAACGCGCGCGCCCGCCGTGCCACTTCCGATCCCACTCGCCCCAGCCCCACCAGCCCCAGCGTCTTGCCGCGCAATTCCATTCCCGACGAAGTTTTCTCCCAACGCCCCGCGTGAATCGCCGCGTTCGATTGCGCCACTCCGCGCGCCAATGCCAACAGCAGCGCGAAAGTATGCTCCGCGACGCTCACCGCGTTCCCGCCCGGCGTATTCATCACCAACACGCCGCGATGCGTCGCCGCGTCCATGTCCACGTTGTCCACGCCGACGCCCGCGCGCCCGACGACGCGCAGTTTCTCCGCTTGATCCAGCAGCGCGCTCGTCACCTTCGTCGCGCTGCGCACGATCAACCCATCGGCATTGACAATCTCGCTCGGCAACGCCGCGGCCGCCGGCAACACGATTTCCCAACCCGTCGCGCGCAAAAGCTCAATTCCACGTTCGCTGATTTTATCCGCCACCACAATTTTCATTTTAGGAGCGTAATGGCTGCCCGCAGCAGAGTCAAATCCGTTATACGCATCCAGCAAATTCAAATCGCGCACACCAAACGCAATCGGCAATGCAAACGCAGCCGCGCGCGATAACGCAATCCCTGTGGTATTCTGGCGGCACTTCGGGGGACAACCAATGGGATACATCGAAAAAATTCAGAGCGACCTCACCGCGGCCATGAAAGAGAAGGACGAACTGCGCCTGAGCGTCCTACGCATGGTCAAAAGCGCTCTAAAGCTCAAAGAAATCGACAAAATGCGCCCGCTCGACGATCTCGAATCTCTGCAGATTCTCCAGACGCTAATTAAGCAACGCAAGGAATCCGTCGAACAGTTCACCCGAGGCGGCCGCAAGGATCTGGCGGACAAGGAAGCCAAAGAAATCGCCATCATCGAAAAATATCTGCCCGCCGCTCCCAGCGACGCCGAAATGCATCACGCCGTCGAGGCCGCCATCTCCGAATCCGGCGCGGATTCCCTGAAACAAATGGGCGCGGTGGTAAAAGCCGCGCGCGCCAAGCTCGAAGGCAAATCCATTGACGGCAAATTGCTCAGCGACAAAGTCCGCGAGCGCCTGACGGAAAAATCCGCGGACAAATCCTGAGCGTAATCAGTAAGGTAACACGTCTCCAGTCGCCGTCAGGACGCCATGATGCTGCGACGCGGCGCCGCGCCGGAGACGGCCGCCACATCTCATCCAGGTTGGTGCTGTGCCGCTGCCGGAAACCATCGCCGTAAAATACACGGAAGAAGAAGCCGAATACCTCAGCATGCGTCCGCTGGTCCGCCAGACCTTCCGCGCCCCGGAACTGGTGGACATGATCGTCCAGGTCGCCGGAAAAGATTCCGCGCGCGTGCAGCAGATTTTGCGCGCCGGCACGGTCGTCTTCCATTCCTTCCGCTACTGGTGGCAGGGGTTGGACCCCGACCCCGCAGCGCTCGCCGAAATTCTAGCCAAATATCCCGACGCCGACCCGACTCGCCCCTTCCGCGCCGCGGATTGCGTCGAAGTAATCCTCGAATCCAGCGGCTCGCCCCCGCGCCATTCGCTGCGCATCACAAAAGAATCAGCCGCGCAGTCCAGCCCGCTGCAAAAAATCGCGCGCGCCCTCCGCAACAAACCCAGCTTCTGGCAGCGACTGATGAATTTCGCCGAAGAAGCCCGCCCACTCTACCGCGAATATTCCTACACCCGCCGCGGCGACCTCTACTCCAGCGCCCTCACCCCCGATCAAATCGCACGCCTCGCTCAAGAAGCCGCGCGCCACGCCCCCCGCACCCTCCGCGCCGAACTCCTCGAGCCCCCAGCAATCTCGCAAATCGTCTTCATCTGCTCCCGCCCCACCGCGAAGTGAATCGCGCCCCTCACGCCGGCCGGTAAATCACCCCGATCACAATCCCCACCACCAGCCATTCGACAAAGTAAGCCACGGACTGCTCGACCGTCAGCTTCCACCCAATATTCAAGTTAACAAAGTTGTGCACCGTGAAAGCCCCGATCACGAACACTCCAATCAGCGCACCGAACTGCGCACCCGCAACCACTCCCGATCCGCTGTGATAACTCATCGCGTAAAGCACCGCCAGCACCACGATCGCCACGAACGTCCCCGCCATTGCCGCCGGCATGTGTTTCACCTGTCCCTCGTGCTGCCGGTACACCGCCGGATACTTCATGAACTCCGTCTTCAGCCACGGCATCGCCACAAACATAACTCCCCCCGCCACAAAATACGCAACGAACGCTCCCAACGCCGCCAAAGCAATGCGCATCGGATTCATCGGCATCCCTCCCCAATTCACAGTCACGCCACACAGCGGCGCGGACCACCCGTCACCCGACAACTCGAAGGCGTTCATTTGGGTGGTGTGGAAGGGTGTACCACCCGCCCGCTAACATGGCCAAGCACCAACTAAGAAGGAATCAGAAATTCTTGGCGAGATATTCCTGCAGGCGGGCCAATCGAAAGGCGGCGTCGCCGGACTCTACGTCCAACAGCAGGCGCGCGGCGGCGAGTTGGTTGTGGAAGTCGAGCGCTGCCGAGGTGTCCGGCTCGCCGATCAGCTGTAGATTCTTGTCGATCTCCGCGCTTTCCTCCTGCAGGGACCTGAGCTTCGACTGCTGCGCCGAAATGCCGGCTTCCATTTGCTGGCGAAGCTCCGCCATGCTGCGGACCACGTCGCTTTCCTGAACATTTTTCCAGGCGTCGTGTGCTTCGACGCTGCGATCCAGATGCTTGTTTACCGCGCGGCTGGCGAGATTGTAGTTGACCGCTACTTCGCCGTAGGGCTGCACTCCGTGGGCCAGCGGATTCAACTGTTGATGCAGGCCGACCGTGAGCGCCACGTCCCAATTGTTTTGCCTACTAAGCTTGGCAAACGATTTTTGTTCATCAGCTTCGCCGGTCTGCTTTTCCGCGACCAGTGCTTTCAGCGGGCGGTTGCGCAGCGGTGGGATATAAATCGCCGAGATTTTGGACTGCGTGTCGGCGCGATCGCCGTTCAATTTGATTTGTGTGGTCTGAAGCGAAAAGAGCATCAGACGAGTGGCGTTTTGCGCTTCGAGCATTTTGGAAGTCCTATCCATCAACGACGCGAGTGATTTCGTGGCGTTATCGATCAGCGTGAGCCTATTGTGCAGGGCCTCCTGTTCCAGGCTGGGCAGCGCGTACTGGATATCCTGCTGGGTATCAGTCGTCCTTCGGTAGAGTTCGCAATTCTTGCGCGCGGCATCAACGGTCAGGCTGGCTTTTCTCAGGTCGGATAGTCCCAGGGTCGCGCCGCCGACGAATTGCATGGGCAACCCGTTGTCCGGCTGCGTGATTCCGGTAGTGGCGGTCGGAGTTCGCAGAAAGTCGCGCTGCGCAAGCGCCTGCTCTGTCACGTAGGCGCAGTAGGCCCGCTCGTCCGCGTTGGCGCTGGACATATCGTTCACCGCGGAGGCGGCGCTTGGTCCGGCGCTCTGCATCAGATTCGGCGCTGCGCTTTGCGCCGTGAGTGTGGCCGGAACGAGCAAAGCTACGCCGGCCATGAGATGCCACTTGATCAGGAACATTCGTGTTCTCCTCAGAAAATGAGCGGCTTGCGGCCCAGAAAAACCGTTTTCGATTTCGCGGATTCGGAGCTCTCCAGGTTCATCTGGATCAGGTAACCGCGAATCGCGGTCTTGAAGATCGGATGGATGGCGTCTTCTTCACCGGGAAAGATCTGATTCACGCTGCCTACTTTCCGGCAGCCGATCATGTTAAGAAAGCAATCGTAGATCGCAGCGCCGGCCACGGCTGCGGCCTGGTTGTCATACGGCACGAATGCGAAGTACAACCGCTGTCCACCCGCCGCGTTCAAGTAGTAAGGACTCTGTTTGGCGGTGCTGATTGCTTGTTTCAGGCGGTCGATCTGGCGCGTCTCTTCCTGCAGTTGTTTTTGCGACACATTGATTGCGACGTCCAGCTGGGCCGCCTCGGAGCGCAACTCCGCTTGCTTTTCCAGCACATCAAGCGAGCTTGTTCCGTTCGTGGTCTTGTCCAGCACGCTGTCGGTGAGCAAAACTTCCGCAATCTTGCTGTCGGTTGCGGCTCCTTGCGCCTGATTCAGCGCCGCGAGCTGCGTCGCCGCGTCGCCTTTGGTGATCAGCCCCGCCGCCAGGTCTTTTTGGATGTTCGCTTCGACCTCGTTCAATTGCGCCAGCACCGCTTGTGTTTTCACGTTGTCGGTTTGTTTCTGCTTGTCGAGCGCCGCAAGTTCGGGTCCCGTGGCCAGGTTGTGTTTCTGCTCCCGCGCGATAGCCGTTTGCAGTTCCGGTTTCAGCGCGAGCAGCGCCGCGCGGTGCTTCGTCATTTCCTCAATGCCGCTTTGCAATTTCGCGGAATCCACCTTCAGATCTTCGATCGTTTGCTGGCTGGTGACCAGCTTCTCGCGGAAATCCAGGCTCTTTTCATCCACCGCGGAAAGAATGATCGGCGCGGCCCACGACGTGTTGATCGCATAGAAGCCCATCACGAACGCATAGGCCAGAATTCCCGCGAGCACGGCGTACAGGATCACCACGGCGAACACGCGGTACAGCGTCAGCACCAATTTATATTGCAGCGATTGCAACGACGGCCATTTCTTCGCATCCGTTACTTGCGCCGTAACCTTAACTGGTGGTATCGCCAAGAGGCACCTCGGGTTCTTGTTTCGTCCGCGTGCCCCAGTCTGCCGAATCCATCGTGCACAGGGCAAGCGGAGTCAGCAGCAAGCTGCTGACCAGTGACCAGGCTACGTACGCGCCAAAAGCCAGCGGATGCGCCAGCGTCTCTTTCGCGCTGTATTTTTTGATCACCCAACTCAACACCGCTCCCACTCCCAGCGCGGTGATCAGCGGGACGGGTCCGGCCCACGAAAGCGGATCCGCCGTCAGCATCGTCACCACCACCAGCAGCGCCACAATCGCTCCCAGGGGCGTCAGCACCAGCGTCAGCACGGTGTTCGGATGCAATTTCCACACATGCTGCGGCAGCGTTTTCAGTGTATAGAAAAAATCCCGCACGATGCTCCGCCGCCAGCGCAGCTGTTGCTTGAAAAGCACCGAAAGCGTGTTCGGCACGGTCGTCCAGCACAGCGCGTCGTTGTCGATATACGTTCCGTATCCGCGCAGCAGAGTCTGGTGCGTCAGGAACCGGTCCTCGCCTTGGTTCACCGGAATGCCAAACCAGTTCCGCGCGCGGATCGCCGGTTCGATTTCCAACAGCAGTTCCCGCCGGATGGCGAACAAGCACCCGCTGATGCAGCACACGCTGCGCGTCCAATTTTCCGGCATCTTGTAAAGTTGAAAAGCCGAATAATACAGGATCGCCTGAATCGCCGTGATCACCCCGTCGTTCGGATTGCGCACGCCCACTCGCCCTCCCACCGAACCGATCTGCGGCTCGGCGAAACAGGCCGTCAGTTCGCGGATCGCCTCCGGATGAAAGATGCAGTCCGAATCAATGGAAATGATCACTTCCGCGCTGGAGTGCTGCATGGCGTTGCAAACGCTGCGTGCTTTTCCGCTGTTCACCGCATTGCGGCCCGCCGCGATCCGAATGTTCGTGAAATCCCGCTGCGCTTTCAGTATCCACTCGTAGCTGTCGTCCACCGAACAGTCATCCTGCGCGATCACTTCGAATTTCTCGCTCGGATAATTGCTCTTGCTGATGCTTTCGATCGTTTCGTAAACGGTTTTCCCTTCGTTGAAGCAGGGCATCAAGACGCTTACGCTCGGCTCGTAGCTGTAGTCTTTTTTGATTTTCGTGCTGGGGAACGATACTTTCAAGATCACGCCCATCAGGTACTTCACCGCCGTAATCAGCAGGCAAAGAACCATCACCAGCCACAGGAGTATGGGCGCCATCGTCAGTATCCCGCCCGCGAGCCCAGGCGGCAAACGCGCGCTGCGCCCGATCGTGACCGGCTGCGTTTCATGTGCTTGGTCAGACGCCCCTTGCACCTGCTTGGATTCCGCTTCGTGGACGTTAAGATTACCTCATAACTCACACCCTTTCACTGTACGCCGCGCACGAGATTTCCAGCGCCGCGCGCCACACCAGCGGGTCACACCGCGCAACAAACCAGTCTTAACTTTTGACTTTTAACTCTCAACTCTCAACTCTCGACTCTCAACTCAGAATTTCTGACCTGGCTCTTCACGTCCCGCTAGCCCGGCAAAGTACAGCATGCGTAATCATTTCGGGCGGGTCGCACACCCTTCCACATCACGCAAACGAACGCCGTTGAATTTTCGGGTGCCGCATCCCTTCGGTTTGAAGCTGTGAAGAAACCCTCTGAATTTCCATCTTGCAAAAAAAGAAGTCTGCCGTAAGCTCGCGGCACGAGCCAAGAAAATCCGATCGGCCAACAGCCTCTGATTCGCTACGTGAACCGACAGCAGATGAGCTGGCGAGCGGTGGATGTGGAACATCTCCTCGGCGAAGACCATCCGGCGAGAGCTATTGGGGCACTGGTAGGGCGCCTGAACCTGCGTGTCTTTTATCAAGCCAGCGAGAGCAGTGCAGAAGAAGGCGGGCGTCCGGCGTTCGATCCGCAACTGCTGCTCAGCCTGTGGGTGTACGCCTACAGCCAGGGGATGGGATCGGCGCGGGAAGTGGCGCGACGGTGCGAGTATGATCCGGCTTTCCAGTGGTTGACCGGGCTGGACGAAGTGAACTACCACACGCTGGCGGATTTCCGTGTGGAGCAGCAGGAACTCGATGAACTGTTCCCCTAGGTGCTGGCGGCGCTCAGCCAGGAAGGACTGATCACTCTGGAACAAGTGATGCAAGACGGCACGAAGATCAAGGCCCAGGCCAGCGTCAGGAGTTATCACCAGGAGCAGACGATGCGCGAGCTTCTGGAGCGGGCACGGCGACGGGTGGCGGAGATGGGTGATCCCCGGAACGAAGAGAGCCACTCCCGAACCAAGCAGGCGCGCGCGCGAGGCCGGCGCGAGCAGCAAGAGCGGCTAGAAAACGCCTTGCAAGAACTGGAGAAGCTGCAAAATCGCAAGCACGGAGAAAAGGCCCAGAGCAAAGTACGAGTGAGCAGCAGCGATCCGCACGCACGGGTGATGCATCCGTCCGCTGGAGGATTGGCTTTGAGCTACAACGCGCAGATTTCCGCGGCTGCGGCACAGGGGTTGATGGTGGGTGTAGCGGTAACCCAGGAGGCCAACGACACAGGCCAGTTGCTTCCAGCGGTGGAACGCATCGCAGAACGGTTGCAGCGAAAGCCGGAGCAGAGGGTGGCCGACGCGGGTTACAGCACACGCGCGGCCATCGAGGAGATGGCCGAAGGCCAGGTGGATTTTCTGGGGAGCATGCCGCGAGAAGACGCCTCCACGGGGAGGACCGCTCCCCAGCGGCTGCCACCCAGCGCTTTCATTTTTCCGCCCGAGACGAATCGCTCTGTGTGTCCCGCGGGCAAGTTCTTGCGCCACGAAAGATACTGGAAGAAGGAGCGCGGGCTAGTTTCCCGCCGTTATTGGGCGCAGGCGGAGGATGGTCGAAGCTGTGCCCGCAAACCAGAGGGCTGTCCGGAAAATCGCGGCGGCCGGGGGATTTTGCGTTTGGAGGAGAGCGCCGGAGTTCTGGCTTTCCGGCAGAAGAGGGAAACCGAAGAAGCACGGGCAAGCTATCGTCGGCGTGGCAGAGTCGTGGAATTTTGCCATGCCTGGATCAAAAGCAAGCTGGGCCTGCGCCAGTTTCACGTGCGAGGGCTGGTCAAAGTGCAGATGGAGATGCTCTGGGCTGGTCTTACCTACAACCTGCAACAGTGGATCCGCTTGCGCAAACCGCTGCCCACAGCCGCCTCGGGCTAGATTCAGAAAACCGCAGGGACAGGAAAAAGACAGAATCGACCCGAGCAGCACAGGCCAAAAAGCCAAAATCTTCCTCGCGCCACAAAAACCAACCTGCGCGAGACGTTTCTTCACAGCTTCCAACCGAAGGGATGCGGCACCCGGGAATTCAAAGGCGTTCGTTTGGGTGGCGCAGAAGGGTGTGCCACGCGCCCGTGGCAGCGAGTCAACTCCGGTTGGCACACTAAGCGCGCCTAGAACGGCTTAAAGTTTCTAGAGCGAAAGATCTGAAGTTGTCTACGACTGCCGTTCGAACTCCTTTACTGACAGCGATACCAATTTCAGACATCGGTATTCGGTCTAAGATGTTACAGGCCACTACCGAAGCAGCACTATGTTTGACCACCGATAACGGCGCAATGGTGATACCCATGCCAGAAGCGACGAGTGAGATCAACATTGGGATCTCTACCGCCGTCTGGGTAACATTGGGTGCAATCCTGGCATCGTGAAGTATCCCGAACATCACATCGTGGAATCCAGGGGCATAGGTACGCTCATACATCACGAAGTCCTCACCTGCCACGTCGCGCAGGCGTACCCTTTTCCTTTTTGCTAGTTTATGGGATGAGGGTACGACGAGTATGAATGGCTCGCGATGCACTGTGACAACATCGAGGGCCGAGTGCTCACCAATGGGCACACGAAGAAATCCAATGTCGAGCGAACCGGCCTCCAGCATTTGTACCTGCTCCGCCGTGAGAATATTGCGCAAAGAGAACTCTACTTCGGGATTTGATTTTCTAAACTGACGAACGATCTTGGGCACAATTTCATTTCCCGCAGTTGAGACGAAGCCAATCCGCAGTAATCCCAGTTTCCCCCTGGCAGCCAGCCTCGCCCTGCGAATCGCTTGGTCCAATTGTGAGAGCGCTGCAACTGCATCATCACGAAAAGCCGCACCAGCGGCGGTGAGCGTTGTTTTGCGTCGGTTCCGCTCGAAGAGTCTTACGCCGACCTCCTCCTCCAGAGCTCGTATCTGAAGGCTTAGGGCTGGTTGGCTGAGATGAATCAACTCCGCAGTACGCCCGAAGTGCAGAGTCTCGGCGATCGAGAGAAACGATCGAATTTGACGAAGCTCCATACGTTTATCTTATTTGCGAATCCTATCACAGGCAACAAAACAAACAATGTCTCCAATCACAGCCCGAAGTATCCAACCCGGTGTGGCAAAAGAGGAGTTCGATGCCACCAAAGGAAGGATTAAAGAAAATGAAATTCAATTTCCTACAGAAGCAAATATCACGCCGCGAAATGTTGCGAGGCTCGGCTACCCTGACCGGCAGCGCCTTTCTGGCGCATCTTTTTCCCGCGACGTTGCTCCGCGCCTCCGCAGCGGGCTACGCGCAGCAAGGGCCTTCGCCGGCCGACTTGCTCGCGGATATGCGCGCCAAGTTCAACGCCGTTCCCATGGAAACGCAAAAGCTTGCTGACAATGTCACTATGTTCGACGGTCCCGGCGGAGCCGTGACAGTCCTCAACGGCCCAGACGGCAAATTCGTCGTGGACACTTTCGTTGCACCCGCCTGGCCCAGGCTCAAAGTGGCTCTCGATGACCTTGGCAACGCTCCGGTCAAATACGTGATCGACACCCACTGGCACTTCGACCATACCGACAACAACGCACATCTTCGCGCCGCAGGGGCCACGGTCCTCGCGCACGAAAACACTCCGAAGGATATGTCCGAACCGCATGATCTGCCGGTCCTGTATCGAGCAGCAGACGGCGCGCTCGCCGGCTTGCATTTCGACCCCTCACCCGCAGAGGCTTTGCCGCAGGAGACTTTTGCCGCCAGTTACCAGTTGCAAGCCAATGGCGAAACACTTGTGCTCCAGCACGTTGCTCCCGCGCACACGGATTCGGATATCTACATTCATTTTCAAAAAGCCAACGTGATCTCGATGGGGGACTTGTTTTTCAACAGCATGTACCCGTACATCGACCCGGGTACGGGCGGCAGTATCGACGGCATGATCGCCGCAGCCGACAAAATTCTCTCGCTCGCCGACAATCACACTAAGATTGTTGCGGGGCACGGCCCGCTCGGCAACAAAGCGGACCTGACGATATCGCGGGACATGCTTATCACTTCTCGCGATCGCGTTCAGAAATTGAAGTCCGCAGGAAAATCCGCCCTGGAAGCCGTCGCGGAGAAGCCGTTTGCCGATCTCGACCCCGTCTGGGGCCAAGGGATCGTCAACTCCGATCAGTGGATCCAAATCGTCTATCTGACGCTCTAAGTCCTTGGCTGAGTATTTTCCCGATGAGATGTCCGTCAAACAAATTTGCAAAAAGGAGCGGTAAGAATGAGTAATTCAACGAAGGCTGTGAGCGTAGTACGAGGAATCTCTCAATCCTTCTGCATCGTTTTATTGCTGTTGGCCTGTCGCGGGCTCTCAGCGCAAGACCAAGAGCATCGCATTCGGAATATTGTCCTGGTCCACGGCGCGTGGGCCGATGGTTCTGGCTGGAAAGGTGTTTACGAGATTCTCGTGAAGGATGGCTACAACGTCAGCATCGTCCAAGAACCGGAGACGTCCTTCCAGGATGATGTGGCTGCCACAAAGCGCGTCCTCGCTCTTCAAGACGGATCGTGCATTCTTGTCGCCCACAGCTACGGCGGAGCCGTAATTACGGAAGCGGGAACGGATCCATCGGTTGCGGGCTTGGTGTACGTCGCGGCCCACATGCCCGATTCCGGCGAGAAAGAGTCAGAGGACGGAAAGCGCTTTCCGAGCGACCTCGCCAAATCGGGCGCCATAAAGAATACGCCCGACGGTTTCACATATATCGACCCGGCGCGATTTCATGAATTGTTCGCAGCTGACCTTCCCGACGACCAGGCCGCATTCATGGCGCGCTCGCAGGTGCTCAACTTTGCGGACGATTTCTCAGCGACGATCACTACGGCTGCCTGGAGAACCAAACCGAGCTGGATGCTGGTGGCGGGAAGCGATCGAACCATCAGCCCGGAGTTGGAACGTTGGTATGCCAAGCGGGCCAAGAGCCACATGGTCGAAGTCGCAGGCGCCAGCCACTCAGTCTACGTCTCGCATCCCAAGGAAGTTGCAGATGTAATTGAGAGCGCAGCACGTGCGGTCTCGAAGTAGCTCGGACTCCGCAAGGAGTCCCCACACCTGGAGGACCAAGTGAAACTTCTCGAAATTCAGTCGTCACCAAGAGGCGAATCTTCCGACTCGATCACCCTCACCAAATCGTTCGTCGAGGCGTGCAAGTCCGACAACCCCTCGATCGTTGTGGATACGTTGAACGTTTGGCATGAACGGCTACCGGAGTTCGACGAAGAGGCAATAGGAGCGAAGTACAAAGCTGTGAAGCACGAAACAATGACTGAGGCAGAGTCCAACGTATGGGAGCGTATTCAATCGTTGATCCAACGCTTTCAGAACGCCGATCGAATCGCCTTAGGAACTCCGATGTGGAACTTCGGCCTGCCTTACAAGCTCAAACAATTAATTGATCTCGTAGCACAGCGAAACTATCTGTTTACCTACGACGGCAAACAGTACGGCCCTCTCTTACACGTGGAAAAGGCAATCGTCGTCTATACACGCGGTTCACGGTACCTGGAGGGTACTTCTATACCGCCCTCGCGATTCGATCACCAAGCAACTTATTTGGACTTTTGGTTGCGGCTTGTAGGTGTTCGAGATCTTCGGAGCGTGATTGTTGACAACGCGTGGAATCGAGACCGTCAGGAATCAGAAGTGAGCCTAGCGAGGGGCAAAGCGACACTGGAACAACTGGTTGAGTGGTTTCTTACCTAGTAGCAGAGCTGTAGCAACGTGCTATGACCCTGATCCGCATGCCGGGTGCCGCGCCCTGGGTTTTGAAGGGTGCCGGTTTAGATGTAGCGACGCCAAAACCGTCCCGTGAAACTCCTGCCTCGCGCGCTTGGGCTGACCCTTCGAACCGACGCTGTCGGTTCTCAGGATGAATCGCGCTGCAGCGCGATTCACCTGTACCAAAACTGTCCGTCGCAAGCAGTACAGGTTTTGTCGAATTTCGTACAGCTCGTACTGGTTCTGGACCAAATCTGTTCCAGCGCACAGCTGTTTTCGCCGCGTCTTCGCGCTACATTCGAGCGGAAACCAAAATATGAATACGCACAAAAAATTGCGACGGCCCTTCGCTCCCGCACCGCGGGATCTCAGGATGAATCGCGCTGCAGGCCAACCCTTCGAACCGACACTGTCGGTTCTCAGGATGAATTGCGCTGTGGCGCAATTCACAAGCCCGCACCCCGCACTGCTGCCTCCAGTTTCTTCCTGCGCTCGACGACAGATTCTAATCGCTCGTGCCCCAGGATTAGAAACGGCCGCATATGACTGAAAACAAACAACAGCGACCCATTCTAATCGCCAGTTTTGTTGGCGTTTTGCGTGACGCCTTGAATTCGTCAATCAGCAGATTGGGATTCCCAGGGGCGCGCGGGCCGCGGGTCGCGGCACACGGCTCACGATTCACGAATCACGCGTCACCACCCACCAATCACCACGCACAAATCACGCAATTTCTAATCGGCAGTACCGCAATTAGAAATCGTCGTAACCAAATGAAAACAAACGGAGGGCTCCCCCATTCTAATCGGTCGAAAATCGTATGTTTGGCGCGCGCATTTCGGTGCATTTCGTGTGCAAAACTTCCGCGAATCGCGCGAAACGCTGCGGTTCGATTCGCGGTGATTTGCACCGAGTAATTCACACGATTCACAACGCTCCTGTGGATATCACTGTGGATAAAGAAGCCCCCCTTAACGGTGAAAAAGCCCAACAAAATCAACATTTTAAATACCATAGAGCGGTACCTGGCTTGTATTGCGATGTAAACAAGGCACTTATTGCAACTGTCCGGCCAAACTGGCCAGCGATTTCGGCCTCCGCAGTAATTGTTACTGCCTCATGGAATATGCACAGGTCTGGGGCGGCATGTTCTCTAAACGTCACTAGCATAGGGGTTTGCCTTTCTAGGCAACAGTACGTAGTTACCGCAATTGCGCAATTTCCACGGCGGAATATGCTGCCGCCGTTGACTCGCCCGGAATGCGGGACTATAGTGAGACGACCTTTGAAATGCTCGTTGGCCCGCGAGCCGAGGGTTATTCCGGGGACCTCATGAATCTGCCTAACAGCTTGACGACCCTGCGGATCTTTTTCGTGCCGCTGCTGGTCGTTGTGCTGCTCACCCGCCAGCCCAATTTTGATTTCTGGGGATTGCCTATTCATTTCGAAGTGCTGGGTGTGCTGATTTTGCTAATGGCCGCGGCTACCGACATGATGGACGGCTACCTGGCGCGTACGCGCAAGGAAATCACGACGCTGGGAATTCTGCTGGATCCCATTGCGGACAAGCTGCTGATTTCCGCGGCGTTTATTTCGCTGGTGGAAATGGGATTGATGCAGGCGTGGATGGTGGTGATCATCATCGGGCGCGAATTCATGGTGATGGGGCTGCGTGAGATCGCTTCGGTGGAAGGGTTGATCATTCCGGCGTCGCCGCTGGGTAAAGTAAAAATGATTTTGCAGGTTTTGGCGGGATGTACGGTGATTTTGACGGCGAATCATCCGGCGTTGAAATTGGTGGGGACCGTGCTGCTGTGGATGGTGGTGGTGAGCGCGGTGGCGTCGGCAGGGCATTACTTCCAGATGTTCTGGACGCAGATTAATTTTCGCGTGCAGCAGCGCCGCCGGGGCGCGTTGCTCGTGAAGCCGGAAGAAAAGCCGCAGGATGTCCTCACTCGCTGAGCGCGAGAAGCAGTTGCTGTTGCATATCGCGCGGAGCGCCCTGACTCTCGGTGTTGCAGGCAAGCCTCCCTTGCAGGAATTTCCGTCTGATGAAATTTTGCAGCTGGCTGCGGGTGCGTTCGTAACGCTGCATCGTCGTGGGCGTTTGCGCGGCTGCGTGGGCCAGCTGCCAGGCCGCGACTCGCTTGCCGCAGTAGTAGCCCACTGCGCGCGCGCCGCGGCGCTGGACGATTCGCGCTTCGAGCCGGTCGGGCTGGCGGAGCTGAGCGAGATTGAGATCGAGGTGTCGGTGCTGTCGGTGCTGGAGGATGTGACGCTCGGGGCGATCGAAGCGGGGAAGCACGGGTTAGTCGTCAGCCAAGGCAGGCAGCGCGGCGTGCTGCTGCCGCAAGTGGCCAGTCAGTTCAACTGGAGAGCGCAACGCTTCCTGGAGGAAACATGCGCGAAGGCTGGTTTGGAGCGCGATGCCTGGAAAGATCCTGCGACGCGGGTGCAGGCATTCACCGCTGAGGTGTTCAGCGAAGCGGCTGTTCCTTTGCCGCCGCGGCACGCGCAGTTTGGCTGACGCAGAGTATTAATGGCGCGTGTTGATGCAGCGTTGTGCGTGCGCTGCCGCTTACTCGAGCTCGACGTAATCACCGACGAAGAACTCGCGCAAGCTGAAGGTGGTCAAGACCGTTGCTGAGTTGGTTCCGGTCCTGAGCACGATGCCCTCGCCGATGACTTCGCGCGGAGTGTTGTCCCACTTCCACTTCTCGGGGACACTGCCGAACCCGTAAATGCGGCCGTAAACTGTGGCTTCCTTGTCGTTGTCGAATGCGGCGCGCTTGGTTTCGTATACCAGTTCGTGCTCGGTGCCGGTGTAGCGGAAGATGCGGAAGTAGTCGCCGACGCGGACGCCCTGCTGGCTGCCGAGGTTTACGAAGAATACGTCGTTGGTGCCCAATTCCACCTGGAATGACTTGCCAATCATCACCATTGCGGTGGCTTTGCCGCTGAAGGGCGCGAAGCGGTCGAAATTGGACTCGGATTTCAGAGGCGGCGTGGGGCGCTCCTTGAACGGCAGGAGGATATCGCCGCGCTGTATGTAATTGCAGGAGTGTTCCACTTGCGCGACAGAGGTGTCGGGCTGCGCGACGACCACGCGGACGCGGCCTTCGTCCTCCCACCAAGTGCCCAGCTTGCGAATGATTGCAAACTGCCACTTGGACCACTCGACTTCCGTGGGGTCAACGACGGGGCGGATCACCGAGAATTCGTCGCCGACCTTCACACCCTGGCTGGCGCCTTTGTTGAGGTACAGGTAGTCGCCGTCCTCCCAGGTAATCTTGTAGTTGGAGCCCTCGCCCGTGATCACGTAGGAGTCTTGCGGGACGGACTCGTTGGTGATGGTGCCGGAGCAATAGATGTCCTTATATATAGGGGCGGAAGCGGCGGGGTTTTGCGCCGATGCGGCAACGCCCGAAAGGCTCAAAATCAGACTGGCAAGGACAATTTTCCCACGCATAACGCATGCTCCTTTGAATATCGCGCGCCGCAGAACAGGCGCTGGCCCACAATTAGCCCGATGTACGGACTGTAATGGACGTACTGGAACCCGTCAAGACAATGGTCCGAGCCGCTTTACACATTGTGCACCACATGGTACAAGCCCTGTAGTACCTGTACATTAGGACAGGGTGCCCCAGAATTCGCGAGAACAGACGCCTGCGTCAGTGATCCGAAAACGGCCCATTCCAAGACTTTGTTGATGATCGCCAAAGACAAAATCTGCGCGGTAGTGGCTGCGGCCGACGGTTTCGGGATGTGGGCGCAACTCGAACGCGCGCTGCGGGTGACGCAGACTGTGGAATTGCGGTTGGATTGGCTTTCAGATGGCCGCGAAATGGATCGGTTTCTGGCGCGGCTTGCGAAGCAGCGGCCGCGGGCGACGTTGATTGCGACTTGCCGGCGACGCGAGGCGGGCGGGAAATTTCGCGGGACGATTGCGCAGCAGTTGGTGCATCTGGCCGCGGCAGTGCGTTCGGGCTGCGCTTGGTACGATCTGGAGATTGAAAGTTCTTCCCGGTGCCCGGCGGAATTGCTGGATGTGCTGCTGGGCGAAGGGCGGCGGATCGCGTCGGCGCATTTTTTCCGGCGCTCGCCCAAGAATTTGAGGCGCGTTGCGGCGGATTTGGATCGTGAGAAGCCTGATGCGATCAAGATTGCGGTGCAGTGCGACTCACTGCGGCGAAGCTTGGATGTACTGCAGCTGGCGCGCGGGCGAAAAGATTTGATCGCGGTGCCGATGGGCGATGTGGCGCTGCCGGCGCGGGTGCTGGCGCTGGCGCTGCGCGAGGGATGTGCGCTCGCTTATGCGCCGGTGGAGAACGCGACGGCTCCCGGACAGGTGGCATTGCATGAAATGAAAGGTTTGTATCGCGCGGACAAGCTGCGCCGCAAGACACGCGTATATGGAGTGATCGGCAATCCGATTGGCCATTCGTTGTCACCGGTGCTGCAGAACGCGGGGTTTCAAGCGCGCCGGATGGATGCGGTGTTCCTGCCGTTTCTGGTGCGCGATCTGCGCGATTTTTTGCTTTCCGTCGAGCGGCTGGGAATCGCGGGGTTCAGCGTCACTCTACCGCACAAGCAGGCGATTCTGCGGCATCTGGACGATTGCGATCCCATGGCGGCCGCGATCGGTGCGGTGAATACCGTGGTGGTACGCGGTGGCGGAAAATTGTACGGCTACAACACGGATTACGTGGGCGTGCTGCGCGCGCTGGAACGTCGCATCCCGTTGCGCGGAAGCCGGGCATTGATATTCGGCGCGGGAGGCGCGGCGCGCGCGGTGGCGTTTGCGCTGGCGGAGTCGGGAGCGTCGGTTTGCGTTTGCGCGCGTCGCGCGCCGGCGGCGAAAGCGCTGGCGCGCGCGGTGGGCGGCGAAGTGGTGGAACGTCCGCGGCTGCAGCGCGAATTTTTTGACGCGATCGTCAACGCGACGCCGGTGGGAATGCATCCTGCTGCGGACCGCTCGCCACTCGCGGCGCGCGAGCTGAATTGCCGGCTGGTGTTCGATCTGATCTACCGGCCGCGCGTGACGAAGCTGATGCAACTCGCGGCGCTGCGTGGCATCGAAACGGTTTCGGGAGTGGAGATGTTCGTGGCGCAGGGAACCGCGCAGTGGGAAATATGGACGGGCGAACGCGCGCCGGTCGAAGCGATGCGTCGGGCCGTATTGCGAGCCCTGACGCACGAAGAGAAAATGGTCAGACCATGATTCAGCCGGACTTCAAGACATTCGCGAAACTAGCGCACCACGGGAACCTGGTTCCGGTGTACGACACGTTCACGGCCGATCTGTTGACGCCTGTGGGCGCGCATCTGCGGCTTGCGCACAACGCGAAATATTCGTTTCTGCTGGAGAGCGTGGAAGGCGGCGAGAATATCGCGCGCTACACGTTTGCAGGCGCGAATCCGCAGGAGGTGTTTCGTTCGCGCGGGCGAAAATGCAGTCTGGAAACGGGCGGTAAGCGCAAGAATTTTGAGGCCGATCCTATTGAATATTTGCGGCAGCTCACCGGGCGATATAAGCCGGTGCGCGTGCCGGGCCTGCCGCCGCTGATTGGCGGCGCGATCGGATATTTCGCGTATGACATGGTGCGGTTGATCGAAAAGATTCCGGCGAGCGGGCGCGACGATCTGAATCTGGACGACAGCGTGATGATGTTCTATCTGGGCCTGGTGGCGTTCGATCACGTTCGGCATCGCGTATGGGTGATTCGCAACGTTTTCACGGAAGGCCCGGGAAGTCTGCGCGCAAAGTACAATGGGGCCGTGAGGGAAATTCGCCGCACCCGCCGCAAACTGGAAAGTCCGCTGCCGCGGCAGCGCCGCACGCTGCGGGGCGGAGCGCTACGCGT
The DNA here is from genome assembly GCA_963786205.1 of uncultured Acidobacteriota bacterium. Lineage (GTDB taxonomy): Bacteria > Acidobacteriota > Terriglobia > Acidiferrales > UBA7541 > Palsa-295. The sequence goes on along the minus strand of CAWAYG010000002.1, from coordinate 328,642 downwards.
GGAATCGAATTTCACGAAAGCGCAATACATGGCCGCGGTGCGCAAGGCCAAGAGCTACATTCGCGCAGGCGACATTTTTCAGGTGGTCCCCAGCCAGCGATTTTCGGCGCGCACCGCCGCCGATCCTTTTGAGATTTATCGCGCACTGCGCGTGGTGAATCCTTCACCGTATCTTTATTATCTGAAGCTCGACGAGCTTGCCGTAGTGGGCAGCTCGCCGGAAATGCTGGTGAAGGTGCAAGGGCGCAACATTTCCTATCGTCCGATTGCTGGGACCGTGCCACGGGGACGCAACGAAGCGGAAGATCGTGCGCTGGAAGCAAAACTGCTCGCGGACCCGAAGGAGCGCGCCGAACACATTATGCTGGTGGATTTGGGCCGCAACGATCTGGGCAGAGTGTGCGAATACGGATCGGTGAAGGTCGAGCGGCTGATGTTCGTCGAACGCTATTCGCACGTAATGCATCTGGTCTCCAGCCTGCGCGGGCAATTGCGGGCGGATGTTGATTGCTTTGATGCGTTAATGGCTTGTTTTCCTGCGGGCACGCTTTCTGGCGCGCCAAAAATTCGCGCGATGCAAATTATTGATGAGCTGGAACCCACGCGGCGCGGGATTTACGCCGGCGCGGTGATGTATCTGGATTTTTCGGGGAACATTGATTCGTGCATCGCGCTGCGCACGATGGTGGCGAAGGACGGCCGCGCCTATATTCAAGCGGGCGGCGGCGTGGTGGCGGATTCCGTGCCGGAACGTGAATATCAGGAAACGGTGAATAAAGCGCGCGCGCTGGTGACGGCGCTGGAAATCGCGCATCGCGGTGCGAACGGCAGCCGCGCGGAATAAGAATGTGTCGTGACGATTTGCAAGCTGCCTGTGGCAACGGCACCGGCGGAACTTCAGCGGCTAAAGCAGTGCGGCTCTAGCAGGATTTATGTCGTGGCTAAAGCCACGACTCACAAAGATTTTTCGGTTGCCTCGTACTCTACGGACCGCCGGTGATTCGCGGCGCGACGGCGGTGGCGCACTGAAGTGCGCCGCTACGAAAGCTTTCGAGTGCACAATTAAGAAGTTAGAATATAAGCACGACATGATTCTGTTGCTCGACAACTACGATTCGTTTACATACAACCTGGCGCAGTACCTTGGCCAGATGGGGCAGCAGCTCGATGTGCGCCGCAACGACGAGATCACGCTGGATGAAATCGAGGAGATGGCGCCGGAGCGCATTGTGATTTCGCCGGGGCCATGCACGCCGAAGGAAGCAGGGATTAGCGTTCCGTTGATTCAACGATTCGCGGGGAAGATTCCCATTTTGGGCGTGTGTTTGGGGCATCAGGCGATTGGCGCAGCGTTTGGCGGACGCGTGATTCGTGCGCCGAAGCTGATGCACGGGAAAACCAGCGAAATCGAGCATGACGGGCGGACCATTTTTCACGGGTTGCCGCAGTCGTTTATTGCGACGCGTTATCATTCGTTGATCGTCGAACGCAAATCGCTGCCGCGCGAGTTGGAGATTTCGGCGGAGACGGAAGATGGGACGATCATGGGTTTTCGGCATCGCAAATTGCGCGTGGAAGGCGTGCAGTTCCATCCGGAATCGGTGTTGACTGGCGCGGGATTCGATTTGCTGAAGAATTTTTTGAGTATTTGATTCTATACGGCTGGTGCGCAGTGCGCGAGAAGCACAGAATATGGGCTGCACTTGCCGAGATTCTTCTGCTATGCGTGGTATTAGCGTTCGCACTTCTTTTTCCGCACTCCGCAGGCACGAGCGCCCCGTCGCAATCGAAAGTGGAAAACCCTTCGCTGCAGACCTACCTCGGTTTTGATGCTAACGATTATCCCGGCGATGGAGCGTTGCCCGGGTTACGACGAACATTCACATTTTCCGGCTACTGGCTGAACGCGCCGCCTGGCGCGAAGACGAATTCCTGGGCCGGGAAGCGCGCGGAGCTGGTGAAAAACGGATTCGGTTTTTTGCTGCTGTTCAATGGCCGATTGTCGAAGGAACTGCAGCCGCCAGTGGATGCCAGCGATCTGGGCGCGCGCGACGCCGAGGTCGCGGTCGCGGCGGCGCGGCGGGAGGGATTTTCCGCCGGCAACGGCAATCAGATCGTGATTTTTTTGGATATCGAAGAGGGCGGCCGAATGTATCCGGCACAAATCAAGTATATTCGGGGCTGGAGCGGGCGAGTGGCGTCCGGTGGATTCGTGGCAGGAGTGTATTGCTCGGGAATGAAGGTGAAGGAAGGTGGAGGGAAAACCATCACGACTGCCGCTGACATTCACGAGCGAGCGCCGGTGGTCGCCTACTTCATTTACAATGACGAGTGCCCTCCTTCGCCGGGTTGCGTCTACTTGAAGAATCCTCCGGCGCCATCGCAGAGCGGATTTTCGAATGCCAATGTGTGGCAATTTGCGCAATCGCCGCGCCGCCGCAATTTTACAGTTCCGTGTACCTCGACATATAGTTCGGACGGCAATTGTTATCTGCCGGCGAACACGGCAGCTAGCCATATTCTGCTTGACCTCGATTCGTCAGTCTCTGCTGACCCGTCCACGATGAAAATCCGCATAGAACTACAAGATTAAGTCGAACAGAAAATCAATCAGGATGCGGATTGACTGTGGTGGCCGGCGGCGGATTGTGAGAACTCTACCAGCGCTTCGAGTTTGCCGCGCGACGCGCCGGAATCGATGGATTCTGCAGCGAGGCGCATTCCATCGAGAAAATCCGTGGCGCGGCCTGCGGCGACCAGCGCGCCGGCTGCATTGGCCAGCACGATGTCGCGGTGAGGGCCGTGTTCCTGGCGATGGGACGCGCTGCCCAGAACCTTGTGAATGATTACCGCATTGTGCGCGGCATCGCCGCCGCGAATTGCTTCGAGCGGGGCGCGGCGCAGGCCGAAATCTTCGGGGGCGACGGAGTAGCTGCGCACGGCGGCATTGCGCAATTCGGTGATGTTCGTTTCGCCACTGAGGGAAATCTCATCGAGCCCATCCGCGCCGTGCACTACTAACGCGCGTTGCACGCCCAATTCGCCGAGAGCTTGCGCGACGAGTTCGGTGAGGCTCACGTCGTACACGCCGACGATTTGTGCAGAGGCTCCGGCGGGATTGGTGAGCGGGCCGAGCAGATTGAAAACCGTGCGCACGCGCAGCTCGCGGCGCGCGGGAATGGCGTAACGCGTGGCGGCGTGCATTGCGGGGGCGTAGAGAAAGCCGATGCCGATTTGCTCGATGGATTCGGCGACGCGTTCGGGCGCGAGCTCGATTTTCATGCCGAGGGCTTCGAGCACGTCGGCGGAGCCACAGCGCGAGCCGGTGGAGCGATTGCCGTGTTTCGCGACGTGCACGCCGGCGCCAGCGACTACAAAGGCTACTGCTGTGGAAATGTTGAAGGTGCCGCGGGCGTCGCCGCCGGTGCCGCAGGTGTCTACGATCACTTCGTCGGGATGGTTGCGGCCGGCGGGAAAAATTGGCGTGGCGTGGCGGCGCATGGCTAGAGCGAAGCCGACGACTTCGTCAACCGTTTCGCCTTTGAACCGCAGTGCCGCTAGGAAGATGGCTATGCTGACGTCGTGGGCATGGCCGGAGAGAATGTCTTCCATGGCGCCCTCCGCTTCCGCTCGCGACAAGTCGTCGCCACGAGTCACCATCATCGATGCAACTCGCAACTTCGTACAGAATTCCGGCTGGCCAAATTCGATTGCCCGTGCAGATCCTCCTGCAGTGCCAGCCACTTGCGGCTCGTGCTTCGATCTTGCTTTTTCAACCGCAGCGTTCTCCTCTTTAGTCATGCCCTTCATCGACAACGCTGTCCAGAGTGCTGCCATCTGGACAGGAGTGGCTTGGCCGGAATAGAACTCTTCCATCACGGTTTCGGTCTCCGACCGTGAAAGATCTTCTCCTCGGATTACCCTATCTAAAGCTTCGTGGATCATTTTTGTATTTGCATCCATTCGCACTGCAACTGCGTCGCGACGAAAACAAAGTCAAAGGCGCCGGCCTGAAAAGCAGGCCGCCGCTACAGGTGGCGTTTGCGACATTCGCGCTCGAATATGGGTGGGCGCTGCGAATCCGCACTTTATGGCGCGCTGCAGCGGCTTGCCCGTGCCGCATGTTCCAAGTAAACTAAGTCGTTTTAATTGTCCTCAAATTTTAGCACTATTCAAGGCGACCTTCAGGAAGCCGATGGAGTCGGTATGAAGATCCACGAATATCAGGCCAAGGGTATCCTTGCGAAATTTGGCGTGCCGGTGCCGCGCGGTGAGGTTGTGTTTAAGAAGGATGAAGCGCGGGCGGTCGCGCAGCGGTTGGGAACTTCGGTGGTAGTGGTGAAGGCGCAAATCCACGCGGGCGGGCGCGGGAAGGCCGGCGGCGTGAAGCTCGGGAAATCTCCTGATGATGCGGCGACGCTGGCGGAGCAAATTTTGGGAATGAAATTGGTTACGCCGCAGACGGGCGAAGAAGGGCGCATCGTGCGGCGATTGCTGATCGAGGAAGGTCTCGACATCAAACGCGAATTGTATCTGGGGATTTTGGTGGATCGCGCGTTGGGTGTGCCGATTTTTATGGCTAGCGCGGCGGGCGGAATGGAAATCGAGGAAGTTGCGAAGGATCATCCGGAAGCGATTTTGCGCGAGAAGATTGATCCGGCGACGGGTTTTCAGCCTTATCAGGCGCGCAAATTGGCTTTTGGACTGGGGCTTACGCCGGAGCAGGTGGGCGCGGCCGTGCCATTTTTTCAGGCGCTGTATCGCGCGTTCATTGAGACTGACGCTTCGATGATCGAAATCAATCCGTGCGTGGTTACCGGCGACGGGAAGCTGGTGGCGCTGGATGCGAAAGTGACTTTTGATGACAATGCGCTGTACCGGCATCCGGAATTCAAAGATTTGCGCGACCTGGAAGAGGAAACGCCGCTCGAGGTGGAAGCTTCGAAGTTCAAATTGAATTACATCAAGCTGGATGGCGACATTGCCTGCATGGTGAACGGCGCGGGTTTGGCGATGGCGACCATGGACATTATTAAATTGAGCGGCGGGAGCCCGGCGAATTTTCTGGACGTTGGCGGCGGGGCGTCGGAAGAGCAGGTGAAGAACGCGTTTCGCATTTTGCTGAGCGATCCGAACGTGCGCGCGGTGTTCGTGAATATTTTTGGTGGAATTTTGCGGTGTGATGTGCTGGCGAGCGGGGTGGTGGGCGCGGCTAAGGAATTGAAGTTCAAGGTGCCCGTGGTGGTGCGCATGGAAGGCACAAATGTGCAGCAGGGCAAGGAGATTTTACGTAATTCCGGATTCAATTTCGCTGTGGCGGAAGGAATGAAAGATGGAGCTGAGAAGGCGGTGAAGCTTGCGGGAGGGGCACGATGAGCGTGCTGGTTGATAAGGATACGCGGCTGATCGTGCAGGGTATTACCGGGCGCGAGGGAAGTTTTCACGCGCAGCAGATGCTGGATTACGGGACGAAGGTGGTGGCGGGCGTGACGCCGGGGAAGGGCGGGACGGAACATCTGAAGGTACCGGTGTTTAATACCGTGGCGGAGGCGGTGAAAGCTACCAAGGCCAACGTGTCGGTGATTTTTGTGCCGCCGCCATTTGCTGCCGATGCGATTCTGGAAGCGATGGACGCGGGTTTGCCGCTGGTGATTTGCATCACGGAAGGCGTGCCGACTTTGGACATGGTGCGCGTGGCTGCGGCTTTGAAGAATTCGCGCACGCGATTGATTGGGCCGAATTGTCCGGGGATTATTTCGCCGGGAAGATGCAAGATTGGAATCATGCCCGGCTCGATTCACAAGCAGGGACATGTGGGCGTGGTGAGTCGGAGTGGAACTTTGACGTACGAAGCGGTAGATCAGTTGACGCATCTGGGGATCGGGCAATCCACTTGTATTGGGATTGGCGGCGATCCGATCATCGGCACCAGTTTTCTGGATGCGATCAAGATCTTCAACGAAGATCGCGATACGCATGCGATTGTGATGATCGGCGAAATCGGCGGCAACGCTGAGGAAGTGGCGGCGGAGTACATCAAGAAGCATGTGCGCAAGCCGGTGGTGGGATTTATCGCGGGGCAAACCGCGCCTCCGGGGCGGCGCATGGGACATGCTGGGGCGATCATCAGCGGCGGGCAGGGCACAGCGGCGGAAAAATACAAGGCGATGCGGGCTGCGGGGATTCACACCGTGCAGAGTCCGGCGGAGATCGGGCACACGATGGCGGCCGCGCTCGGTAAATCGAAATCGAAGCCTGCGGCTAAGACAAAGGCTGGCGCCGCAAAATCGAAGAAGGCAGTTAAGAAAAAGAAGTAGTTCAGGACGTGTGGCCAGATGGCACGCGCGCTATTTTAATCTTGGGAGATGAATCGAATGGCTGTGGAGAGAACTTTGGCGATTGTTAAACCAGATGCTGTGGGGCGCGGGCTGACCGCGGACATCCTTAGCCGCGTGCATGCGGCGAAATTCAAGATCGTTGCGATCAAATCGCTGCGCTTGACGAAGAAGCAGGCTGAGGGATTTTACGCGGTGCATCGCGAGCGGGGGTTTTTCGGCGAGTTGACGGAATTCATGAGCTCGGGCAAGGCTGTGGTGATGGTGCTCGAGGCGGAAAATGGGATTGCGAAATGGCGCGAGACGATGGGCGCGACCGATCCTGCGAAGGCTGCGGCTGGAACCATACGCAAGGAGCTGGGCGAGAGTATTCAGTTCAATTGCACACACGGATCGGATGCGCAGGAGACGGCCGCGTATGAGATTGGATATTTCTTTTCTGGGGCGGAGCTGGTTTGAGCTGATTGAGCGCGTCGCCGAGGGCGGGTCTGAGACCCGCCCCTACGGCCGCGCTGGGTTGGGGGCGACACCGTCAAAGCATTCCCGCTTCGTCCCGAAAGGCGCGGAACGAAGCGGCCGCGACCCTTCGACCCCGCACAGTGGGTTCTCAGGCTGAATCGCGCTGTGGCGCGATTCACAACTTCAACTGCAAAGAGCCGGCGGGACCCCGGCGCTATGAATTCCACATCTGCCTAACGTAACTTTAACTCTTCGGGAAGTCTGGCGAGGCTTCCACTTCCAGAATTTGTTTGGTGTGGCGATCGCTGTGCGCGGCGATGAAGAGCAGCCACTCGTAGGCATCCATCGGACCGAGCGGGCTATCCATTACATGTTGGCGCAGATCGGGAGTTGTGCGCAGGAATTCGATGGTGCGCGCGCGGCTTTGCAGGAAGTGATCGAGCGTCTCGGGGGGAGTCCAGCGGCCCGTGGGGACGAGGTCCGGAGGAGCCTGGCGCTTGGTGCTGCGGTCCGGGACCATGGCGAGGACCATGGCGTCCATTTTGGCAACGTCGCGATCCGGCGCGCCTGCAGGGGATTTCATCACTTTGTCCGCGACGAGTTGAGAGAGGCTGTCTTCGGCGAGCGTGATGTGTTCGAGCGTCAGGGCCACGGACCACTTGTCCGGCGCGGGTTTGAAATTCCACTGTGCGGGCGTTAGGTTCTTGGTGTCGGCGACGATGGCGTCGCGCGTTTGTTCGAGATACTTGATGCCTTTTTCGCGATCGGCCTGGGAGAGCGTTTGCGCAAAAATGGCGGGTGCGAAGAAGGCGGCGGCGCAGAGCAGCAGGATTGCCTTTTTCATCGGGGTTTCTCCTCTAGGTTCTTCTTTGGTGGAATCGTTGAATGTTAAGTGACGGTTGCGAACGGGTGAGGCGCTCTGGCGCCGGGATCGAATGTCTGTCGTATTTCGCGGCAGTTTCGCACCGCCTACGCGGTGCGGGCCTGGTTTGATGACGTAACTATAATAAAGGTGCGTGCGATTGTCGAAGGTTGCCGTGGCGTGCTATTCGCGCGGCGATGGCGCGCTGAAGTGCGCCGCTGGCAAATCGCATCTGGTCCATGGGTTGGGGTTAGAATGGATCGCAGAGCGCGCTGCCATGGACGCAATTCGCGAAACCGGAAAGCTTCTGATTGTGCTGGGGATTGTGCTGGCTGGAGTGGGGGCGCTGCTGGTATTTAGTGGAAAGCTGCCGTTCCGGCTAGGGCGTTTGCCGGGCGATATTGTTTATCAAGGGCGGAATGGAAGTTTCTATTTTCCGGTGGTGACGTGCGTTTTGTTGAGCGTGGTTTTGAGTTTGTTGATGTGGGTCGTGAATCATTTCCGCAGAGAGAGCCATGAGCCAGACATCGCTTTTCAATTTGATGCCGGAGCGGCGGACCTGGAAGGTCAGCGAGCTGACGGCGCGCATACGGGAGCTGCTGGAATCGGCGCTGCCGGAAGTGTGGGTGGAAGGCGAAGTATCGAATTGCCACATGGCGCAGTCCGGGCATTGCTATTTCACGCTGAAGGACGCGAAGTCGCAGATTCGCTGCGTGTGTTTCCGCGATCAGATGCGCGGGATGAAATTCAAGCCGGAGGACGGGCTGCACATCACGGTGCGCGGTGCGCTCAGCGTGTACGACGCGCGCGGCGAATATCAGATTTACGTGACGCTGATCGAGCCGGTGGGATTGGGCGCGCTGCAGCTGGCGTTCGAGCAGCTGAAGAAGAAACTGGAACTGGAAGGGTTATTCACGGCAGCGCGCAAGAAGCCGTTGCCGGTGCTGCCGCGCTGCATCGGAGTGGTGACGTCGCCGACCGGCGCGGCCATTCGCGACATTTTGCGTGTTCTGAAACGCCGATTTCCCAACGCGCAAGTAACTTTGTATCCGGTGAAGGTGCAGGGCGCGGGAGCGGCGGCGGAAATTGTGGAAGCGCTGCGCTATTTCAATCAGGCGAAAACGGTGGACGTGTTGATTCTGACGCGCGGCGGCGGGTCGCTGGAAGATTTGTGGGCGTTTAACGAGGAAATTCTGGCGCGGGCGATTTTCGCGTCGGCGATTCCGGTGATTACGGGCGTGGGGCACGAAACGGATTTCACGATTGCCGATTTTGTGGCGGACTTGCGCGCGCCCACTCCTTCGGCCGCCGCGGAGATCGTGGTGAAGTCGCGAGAGGAATTTGAGCGGCACATCGCGGAATACCAGCGGCAAATCGCGCACCATGTGCGTTACCGGCTATCGCAGTGGCGGCATCGCGTGCGGGATTTGCAGACGCATCGCGGATTCCGTCAGCTGGAATTGGTGTTGCGCAATCGGCGGCAGCAGCTGGATGAGATGGCGAACTCGCTGGCGATCGGTTTGCGGTTACGTTTGGCGATGGCGCGGCAGCGGCTGACGGAAGCGAACGCGCATATTGCGTCGTTTGATTTGCGAGGGCGCGCGGCAGTGCTGGCGCGGCGGATCGAGCAGCAGCGGGGTTTGTTGCGGGCGGCGCTAGAGCGCGTCGTGGCGCGGAAACGGCGTGGATTTGCGACGGCGCAGGTGCGTTTTGCAGCGCTCGATTTGCGCGCACGGGTGGGGCAATTGCGGCGGCGATTGGAACGCGATTCCGCTGATCTGCAAGTGCGGATTGACCGCGTGCTGATTGCGAAGCGACGCTTGCTCCAAGCAGCCGCGCTAACGCTCGATGAGCGCAGCCCGCTGCGGATTCTAGAGCGCGGTTACGCGATTGCGTATGATGCGTCAGGGAAAGTCCTGCGCTCACCGGATCAGGTTGCGCTCGGCGAAGATATTTCGGTGCGATTGGCACGCGGTGAAGTTGGAGCTACTGTGCGCTCGAAGAAGAACGCCTAACAAGTTCATTGCTGAGGGCTTTGGGGCGAATTCATTTTTCTCGCCTTGGTTGCTTTCGCCTGGTCAACCAAGTCGTCGGCGATTTTTATGTCTTGTTGCTGTTCGCCAAAAGTCAGTTCCATATCAGCCCTCTGCCGATAGAGAAGATTGAGATACGCCATGGCGTCGCTGTAATCAGGACGAAGGTCCATCGCTTTCTTCATATTGGCGATTCCTTCGTCGACGATCCCGCCGTATTTCTCGCGAAACTGCGCGGCGAGTGCAGGAGGCGTCGGATCCGTATTCTTAACGGGCTTTTTTGCGATCTTATTGAAATCCTCGCGCATTTCGCGATTGCCCCGGAATGCTAAGGACCAGTCGATGACGCCGACCCAATAATACGGCTCTGGATCCCCAGGCCTCAGTTCGATGTGTTTCTGATGATAAGACTTCGACTCTTCCATCTTCCCCGGGTCGAACGGTGGCGTGCCTGCTAAGTTGTATAGAATTGAGCCGGCTCCATCGATTGCTGACAGATTGTCGGGGTGGGCTTCCAGAATGCCCTTGAATTCCTGAAGCGATTGCTTGCCGTGCCGGGCGTTTTCGGCGGAGGTGTTTCCTGGAATATATTGCGAAGAGAGCGCCGTCGCCAGATAGAGCCGAGCATTCACAAGCGAGGGATCGAGATCCTTGGCGTTCTGGAAATCGGTGATAGCTTGATCAATTTGTCCATCTTTAAGAGCCTGGACTCCATCATATAGCCATTTTCGCGCTTCCATACGCTGTTCGGTAGCATCTTCTTGGGGAGCAGCCAGCGCGGCGTCACGGGTCTCAATAATGAACAGCAGGGCGGAGCTGATCAGAATCATTCGCAGAAGTGTGGATCTCAAATCTCACTCCTCGTCGGCGGCGCCGCCGGAAACTTTCAGGACTGCCAGGAAGGCTTCCTGGGGGATGTCCACGCGACCGACGCGTTTCATGCGTTTTTTGCCTTCTTTTTGCTTTTCGAGGAGTTTGCGTTTGCGCGAAATGTCGCCGCCGTAGCATTTGGCGATTACGTTTTTGCGGATGGGGCTGATCGTTTCGCGGGCGATGACGCGGCTGCCGATGGCGGCCTGTATGGCGATTTCGAACATCTGACGCGGGATGAGTTTGCGCAGGCGGCTGACCAGGTCGCGGCCGCGTTCGTAGGATTGGTCGCGGTGACAGATCACTGTGAGCGCGTCCACCGGTTCGCCGCCGACCAGCACGTCGAGCTTCACCAGGTCCGATTCGTGATAGCCGGACAAATGGTAGTCGAGCGAAGCGTAGCCGCGCGAAACGCTCTTCAGGCGATCGTAGAAATCGAGAACGATTTCGTTGAGTGGCATTTCGTAGGTGAGCATGATGCGCGTGGGAGATAGGTATTCGAATTTCTTCTGCGTGCCGCGTTTTTCCTCGCAGAGATGCAGCACGCCGCCGACGGATTCTTCGGAAGTGATAATCATGGCGGTGAGCATGGGCTCTTCGATCTTTTGAATGGAAGCGGGCGGCGGAAATTTGGTGGGGTTATCGACTTCCATCACTTCGTTGGCGGTGGTGGTGATGCGATACTGCACGCTGGGAGCGGTGGTGATCAGGCCGATATTGAATTCGCGCTCCAGGCGTTCCTGCACGATTTCCATGTGCAGCAGGCCGAGAAAGCCACAGCGAAAGCCAAAGCCGAGAGCGACGGAGTTTTCGGGCTCGTAGAAAAAAGCCGCATCGTTGAGCTGCAATTTTCCCAGGGCGTCGCGCAGCATTTCGTAATCGCTGGCGTTCACTGGAAAAAGCCCGGCGAAGACCATGGGCTTGATGGCTTCGAATCCGGGTAGGGGCGGCGCGGGATGCCCGTCTTCGACCACCGTATCACCCACGCGCGCATCGGCGACGCGTTTGATATTGGCGATGATGAAGCCCACATCTCCAGCGGCGAGTTCCTGCAGCACGACCGGTTTCGGCGTGAGCACGCCGAGATTTTCCACTTCGTAGACTTCGTTGCTGGACGTGAGGCGAATCTTCATGTGCGGAGTGAGGCGGCCCTCCATCACGCGCACCAACACGACGGCACCGCGGTAGGAATCGAACCAGGAATCGAAAATCAGGGCGCGCAGAGGAGCGTCGGCGGAGCCTTGCGGCACGGGAACCAGGCGTACGATGGCCTCGAGGACTTCTTCGACGCCCAGGCCACTTTTAGCGCTGATGGGCAGAGCTTCGTCGGCCGGAATGGCCAGAACATTTTCGATTTGTTCCTTGGCGTAATCAATGCGCGCGGCCGGCAGGTCGATCTTATTGATGACGGGAATGATGGTGAGATTGTGGCGGGAGGCGAGAAAAGCGTTCGCGACGGTTTGCGCTTCGACGCCCTGGCTCGCGTCCACGACGAGCAGCGCGCCTTCGCACGCGGATAGCGCGCGCGAAACTTCGTAGGAAAAATCCACGTGGCCGGGCGTGTCAATCAGGTTCAGACGGTATTCATGGCCGTCGCGCGCGGTGTAATGCAGGCGAATGCTCTTGGCTTTGATGGTGATGCCGCGTTCGCGCTCCAGGTCCATCGAGTCGAGCACCTGCGAATGCATCTCGCGCTGGGTGAGCGCGCCGGTTAGTTCCAGCAGGCGGTCGGCCAGCGTGGATTTGCCGTGGTCAATGTGCGCGATGATGCAGAAATTGCGGATGTACTGGGGATCCATGTCTCTCTGTGCGAAAGCACGGCGCAGGCGGGAGCGAAGCTCGCTCTGCGCGCGGGCGTCGCGCCTTTCAAACTATCGAGTTTGCCACACAAAGACGGAAAATCGAAATTGGAAAGCGGAAATTGGGAGTTCAGAGCGGACATTTAGAGTTGAGAGTTGCCGGTTAAAAGTTGAAAGTCGACGGCGTGGCCCGGGGTCAGCGCCCCCGTGGTGTCTTAGCACCTTCGCCGGTAGTCTCGGATTGCCTGTGGAAAGCTGATATCGTAGGCTGTAGCCGGTTTGACGGCCAGGCGGTCGTACCATTTGAGTTAACAGGCGGCCGAAGTACGGCCGGGGCGGGAGACTTGCGGTTGAATCTGCAGATGGAACCACACTTTAATTTCCACGAGATCTACTACACACGCGCGGCGGAAGCTGCTCATTGAACACCACGGCCCAGATCGTCGTCGTACAAAAAAAGTCCAGAGCGCTGAGGATTCTCGGCTACACGTTGGCGACCGCGTGCCTGATTTGGGTGCTGCACGATTTCCATTTCATGCAAGCGATGCGCGAGCTGTCCCGCGTGGATTGGAAGTGGGTGGCGATCGGCATGGGGTTCGACGTGCTGAGTTACGGAGTGCAGGCGCTGCGCTGGAAGTGGCTGCTCAGCCCGTTCGGGAAAGTGAAGCTGACGCACACGATCCGCGCGGTGTATGCGGGACTGTTCGCCAACCTGGTGTTTCCGCTGCGGCCGGGCGAATTGCTGCGCAGCTACATCGTATCGGATGCCGAGGAAATCAGGCTCGGGCGAGTGCTGGGTTCGGTTGGCGTGGAGCGGTTGGTGGATTTGGTGATCGCCACGGCTTCGCTGGCGGTGGTATCGCTGCTGGTGGACTTGCCGCAGCGGTTCCGCAAGGTGGCGGATACGCTGGGAATCATCACCTTGGTGTTGCTGGGCGTCGTGGTGATAATTATTTACTATCTGGAAGTGAAACTTTCGCAGGATCCGGAGTGCTACACGGGACAGCGGCGTCTTCCCGGAAAATTGATGCGGGCGCTGCTGGGTCTGCACGCCATGGGTACGGCGCCGAGTTTTTATGCGGCTGTGTTTGCGTCGCTGCTGATGCCGGCCTGCCAGGTGTTGGGCCTGTGGGCGATGATGCAGGCCTACGGATTGCAGCTGCCGTTTCTGGCCGCGATTGTGGTGCTGCTGATCATTAATCTGGGGGTGTCGCTGCCGAACGCGCCAGCGAACGTGGGGTCTTATCAGTTTTTTTGCGTGCTGGGATTGAGCGTGTTTCAGGTCGAGAAGACCACGGCGACGAGTTTTTCGTTTTTCGCGTTTCTGGCGCTGACGATTCCGTTCATTTTCCTGGGATTTGCGGGCTTGGTGCGCAGTGGGCTTTCGCTGAAATCCATGCGCGAGAAGGTGAAGGAATTGCCCAGCCAGGCGCGCGCGGGTGCGCGGGCGTAAGTTTGCCGTCGTCATTAGCGCAGGTCTGCTATTGCAAATTCATGGCCTCAGCGGCTGAAGAGGTTGCGGAAAAAATCGGTTTTGCGCGCGATTCCTTTTTCGGAGTGCTCGTTTTTCCGCCTTTGCCGCCGCCCTTCTTGTTCTTTGGCCGACCGTTTCGGTGCTTTTGTTCTCCTGCTGAGACACTACTCCCTCGGCCTACACTGCTGGAATTAGCTTCGCCATGCGTATCAAGTTGCCGGCCGTGGCCACCAACCGAAATAACCAGTCCACCTTTTTCTTCCCGCGCACTTTCACTTGCCGCACGATGCTGTCCAGCTTGGCCCAGCCAAACACTTTCTCCACCAACTTGCGTTTCCGTTGACTGATGGCCATGCCCGCGTCCTGCCGCTCCTTCTTGGTCAACCAATTCGGCCAGTGGGCGTTGGCCTCGTACTCGGCCACGTGCGGAATCACATTGCGCCGTCGCAGCGCGGCGATGAACTTTTCCTCTTGATACAGCTTATCGGCTCCCAGTGTGATGGCCGGCAGGCGTTTCTTCTTTACCTCGCAGGGCCTCCGGCCACGCTCTTTCAACATCGCCAGCGCCGCTTCCCGCTCCGCCTTCGTGCTCGACTGCGTCGCGCAGGCCGCCACCACTAGTCCGTTACGGTTCTCGATCATCACGTGCCCCAAGTAACTCGGCCGCGATTCCCCGCCGGCGCTTTTCTTGAATAATCGCGCCTCCGGATCGCTCCTCGATTCGTGCGTGTCGCGCAACAACCTCTTCCCGCCCGCCCCACTCCCTTTCTCCGGCGGCTTCTCCTTGGGGACGAAACTTTTACGGCTGGCCCACGCCTGGATGAGCGTTCCGTCCACGGTGAAGTGTTCTGCGCTCAGCAGCTTCTTTTCCTCGGCTTGCCGCAGCACGGCCTCCATCAGCCGCTGCGACACCTCGCCCTCCATCAGCCGCTCGCGATTTTTTGTGAACACCGTCACGTCCCACACCTCATCGCTGGCACTCAAGCCCACAAACCAGCGGTACAGCAGGTTGTAATCCAGCTGCTCCATCAACTGCGTCTCGCTGCGGATGGAGTACAGCGCCTGCAACAGCAGCGCGCGCAGCAGCCGCTCGGGCGGTATCGACGGTCGCCCGCGTCGCGCGTACAGCGCTTCGAAGTGCGCTCCCATCTCTTTCAGCCCAACGTCGACCAGCTGCCGAATCCGCCGCAGCGGATGATCCCGAGGAATCCGCTGTTCCAGTGGAATGTAGCTAAAAACTTCGCCTTGTTCTTCGTCGTGTCCGCGCATGCTGCTTACATAGCAGAACTGCTCAACAAATGCTGCACTCATTTCGCCTACAAACTCGATTTTTTCCGCGACCTGTGAAGCCGCTGAGCGTTGGCGCTGCTTACGGCACGGCTAAAGAGTCTGTGTCGCGACTCGTCTTTGCGCCGGAACCGATCAAGGGCTTCGGCACGCCGAAGCGTTCCGCGCTGCTCGGTCGCCCGATTTCTATTGCTTACCGTTGCTGCATTCCGTGCATTCGAGTCAAATTGAAGGCCAGAGCCATCAACAAGAACTCGGTGTTCACGCCCGCCAGCCCGCGACGATGGAATTTCCGCATTCCACGATGCTCTTTTAGGGTTCCGAACACCGGCTCGATCAATCCTTTGCGTCGTTCGTACAACTTCCGTCCCGCCGGTGAGCGCAATCGCTGCCGCACCCGTTTCAGTCCCGGATGACAGATGCGCGCCGCTCCCAGAACTTGCTTGCCTTCTTTCATCTCTCGCGCCAGCACCGAGTCTGGAACGTATAACTCCACTCCTCGTTCCTCCATCGTTTCCACATTCTGGTTGGAATAAAATCCCGCGTCGGCCAGCACTTTCCCCGGACGCTGCCCGCAGCGTTGCTCGACCTGTTCCACCAGCGGCACCAAGCTGGCGTGATCGGTCGCTGCTTGTGTCACCCGCGCAGCCACGATCAGTCCATCGTCACTCACCACCGCCTCGGCCGTGTAACCGAGTACGAATCCGTCCCGGCTATGGAGAAACCGGCTGTCTTCGTCGCTGCGCGACATCTTTTTCTGTCCGCTCTTGCGCAGCTTCTGCAACTCGCCAGGGATCTCGGCCAGCCGCTGCCTCACTCGCTCCAACTCCGCTACCACTCCGCCCGGATTTTCGTCCGTTACCAGGGTCGCCAAGTCTCGCTCCCACCGCCGCACCTGACGCCGCTTCCGTGCCCGCTCGGCCCGCAACCCCGCTTCCGTGATCACGCGATCCCGCGAGGCGTTCGCCTTCACCCGCGTCGAGTCCAACGCGACGACTCCTAATTTCCCCAGCCCTGCGGCCTGCAACTGCTCCAGCACCGCCGTGAACAGATCGTTCACTCGCCGCCCGTGCCGCCGCAGAAACTCGCAGATCGTCTTGTGATCCGGTTCTGCTCCGCCTGCCAAGTAGCGAAATCCCAGGTCTTCCCGTACGCGCTGTTCCAGTTTTCGCGACGACCGCACTCCCAACGCAAACCCATAGAGCAGTACCTTCAGCAGCAGCGCCGGATGATAGGGCCGCTGGCCCTCCTCGCGGTACGCCGACTCCCACTGGCTCAGATCCTGCTTCTCCACCATCGCGCTGATCAGGAATACCAGATGCTTCTCACTCCGCACATCCCGCACATGCAAAGGCAGCAACGCCGCTTGTTCCGGACGGTACTCTTGAAAGGCCATCGCGCTCACCTCCGCCCTCTTTGTGCACCTTCTTTCGGCGCTTTACAATTCAAAAAGCGCACAAGTTGCGACACAGACTCTAAAGCCGTGCCCTGACTTTCCCCGACCGGACAATGTCATTTTGCGAACCTTTGAACGGTCTACCTCCCAATGCGCAGTCTTTTGTGGTGCTTCTGAGCACGCTGCGCTGAATTCGTTTTGAGCGTGGCTTGGCCTCCGGTATATAGTGGAAGTTCGACCCGCGCGAAAAAATCGGGGCCTGCGACGATGTCGCGGCAAAACTCGCGGGCGGACTTCCCCAGCAAGCCCGCAAAGCCCGAGGAACGCGCCGTTTCCCATGTCACAGGACATCAACAAACATCTCGATCGGGCGCGCAAGAGCCTGGAGAAGAACAAGCTTCGCGAAGCCGTCAGCGAGTACCAGGCGGTGCTCGAAGAGGCTCCCGGGCATCAGGAAGCGCTGCAGGCGCTGGCGGACATTTACACCCGCTTGAACGAGCCGCAGCTGGCCGCCGAATATTACGGTATTCAGTTCGACCGCCTGGTTGAAACCGGCGATGGCGCCAAGGCCTCCGCTGTATTCATCCGTTTTCTGCGCACGTTTCCGCAGCCCGCCGACCGTTTGATGCGTTTTGCAACTCTACTCCAGAAACAAAACCGCACTTCGGAATCCATCGAACAATTCGGGACCGCCGCGGATCTTTACATTAAGGAACAGCGCGGCATCGAAGCGCTGGCATGCTACGAAAGCATGGCGGTGCTGGATCCGGAAAACCCGCAGAGGCATATCGTCCTTGGTGAATTGGCGGAGAAGTTGCGCCATGCGGACATGGCGGCGCGCAGCTACGTGCGCGCGGGGCAATTGACGCTGTCTGTGGGTGCGCTGGACGAAGCGCTGGAATATTTCGGCCGGGCGCATTTGCTGGCGCCGCAGGATCGGGTTGGCGCACTGCTGTTTGGCGAAGCAAAACTGCGGAAGGGTGATGCCGAGGGCGCGGTGATGTTGCTCGAGCCCTTCGCTGCGACGGAGCGCGATGCTGCGTTTCTCGCGCTCTACGGCGAAGCGCTGCTGCGCACCGGGCGGCTGGACGCCGCGCGCGACGTGTTCCAGGCCTATTACTCGCAAAAGCCGGAAGGCTTCGTAAAGTTATTCGAATTGGCTGCCGCGTATATTCGCGCGGGGCAGGATCCCAAAGCAGCTGCGCTGCTGGTGCAGACGAAAGAAACCATGCGCTCGCTGCGAAGGGAAGTGGAACTATCGGCCAACCTGGACCGGCTGGCGACCAGCTTTCCGCAGTCGCTGCCGCTGGCGGAAGTGGTGGCCAAGCTGTATGAAGAGCTGAACCGCGAGACGAAATATTTCGATTCGCTGGTGAAGCTGTTTGATCTGTATCTCGGGGCGGGTCGGTTGCAAGAAGCGTGCGAATCGCTCGACCGGCTGGTGGATATTGATCCGTACGATTACCGGAATCATGAGCGCATTGCGAAACTGGAAGGCAAAGCCGATCCCGGCTTCCTGCAGAATATCTTGGCGCGCGCGGCGAAGGCGGCAACGGTATCCACGCGCACCGACGGATTCACCGGCGCGGGACGCGAACCATCGGAGAACGCGCCGGGCGTGCCCGAGGAAGTGCGCGCGCAGCAGGCGCTGGAAGATTTGGTGGTGCAGGTAGAGATTTTTTTGCAGTATTCGTTGCAGAGTAAGGCGGTGGAGAGACTGGAACGCATCGCAGAGCTTTTCCCCGGCGAAGAAGAAAGGAACGAACGCCTGCGCGCTCTCTACGAACGCGCGAACTGGTGGCCGAAAGGCGGGGGCCGCAAGCCTGCTCCCAAAGCTGCCGCTCCTACACCCGCACCGGTGGAAGCTCCTCCTCCGCTGCAGCCGGCGCAGCAATTGGAAGCATACGGAAGCGCGTCTCCCCCGACAGCAGCAGAAACGCATCGAGACCTCGCGGCTATCGCGGAAATTAATCGTCTGATGTACCGGCAGCCGACACCGCGCGAAGTCCTCGTGACCACGGCGGCGGAAATCGGCAAGCATTTGCGCGCCAGCCGCTGCCTGGTGGCGGTGGGTGCTTCGGGAGAAGGCGCGCAGGCAACAGCTGAATACGCCGCGCCGGGATTCGCCGCAGTAGGCCCGCAAAAAATTCCTAGCATCGTAGGGATGGTGACGCAAGTGACGCCCGACTCGATGGGCGGAGTGGAATTGCAGGCGTCCAGCTTACCGTCCCTGCGCGAATTGGGATTGGAATCGGCGCTGGGAGTGATGCTGACGGACAAGGAAACCCAGGCGCCTTCCGGAGCATTGCTGATCGGCGACGCGCGCGGGCGAAAATGGAAGCCGAACGAAAGCTATTTCCTGCAAGCCGTGGGCGACCAGCTGGTGATGTCTGTGAATCACACGCGATTGCGCTCTCTGGTGCGTTCGCTCGCGGTGGCCGATGAGAAAACGGGCCTACTGAACCGCGGGGCTTACATTGATTGCCTGCTGGTGGAATCCAATCGCGCGCGAGCGCAGAACACCGCGATTTCCTTGATCGTCGTGCATGTGGACCGCGGCGGCGAACTGCTACGGCAGCACGGGGACGCGGCGGTGGATCATTACATCGAACAACTGGCGCGCGCGCTTTCGTCCGCGATTCGCCAGACTGATGTTGCCGTAAAATATACAGCCTGGTCGCTGGCATTTATCCTGCCGGATACTTCGCTGGACAACGCGCGGGCGCTGGGGGAAAAATTGCGCTCACTGGCGGCGTCGGTGCGGCCGTCGTGGGGCACGCCGGATTTGACGATCAGCGCCGTGGTGGCGGAAGCTTCTTCGCGCCCTGGCGACGAAACCGAAGATCGTGTTACTGAATGGATTAATCGCGCCGAAGCTGGTCTCGACGACGCACGGCAACGCGGCGGCGACACGCTGGTAGCGCTTTCCACGCCTTAAACCCGATTCACCCCGAGGACAAATGTTCATTACTGATGCTGTGATTTTGCACGGAGCACGCACGCCGATGGCCCGCTACATGGGTGCGTTCGATAACACTACGGCCGTTGAGCTGGGCGCAGCCGCGAGCAAAGAAGCGATTCGCCGCGCAGGCACCGAGCCAGCGGATTTCGACCATGTGATTTTCGGAAACGTGATGCAGACCAGCGCCGACGCGCTCTACGGCGCGCGCCATGTGGGACTGAAAGCCGGATTGCCGGTTGAAACGCCGGCGGTGACGGTGAATCGACTGTGCGGATCGGGGATGGAATCCATCACGCAGGCGGCACAGCGGATTCTGTTGGGCGAAGCGCGTGTGGTTCTCGCTGGAGGCATGGAAAACATGTCGCAATGCCCGCACGTGATTCGCGGGGCGCGCGCGGGATTCCGGCTGGGCGAAGGCAAGCTGGAAGATTCGCTGATGTCCGGGCTCTTTGACACGTATTGCGGATTCAGCATGTCTGAAACTGCGGAAAATCTGGCGGCCGAGCAGGGAATTACGCGCCGCGCGTCGGACGAATACGCGCTGCGCAGCCAGCAGGCCGCGGAGGCGGCATTCCGCGCGGGACATTTCCAAGATGAAATTGTGCCGGTGGAAGTGAAGAAGGGAAAGAAGACGACGGTGGTGACGGAGGACGATCACCGTCGTCCGGAAACGACTATTGAAGTGCTGGAATCGCTGCAGCCGGCGTTTCGCAAGGACGGCATCGTGACCGCTGGGAATGCCAGCGGAATTGTGGACGGCGCGGCAGCTGTTGTGGTGACGCACGCGAAAATTGCGAAGGAGCGCGGCTGGAAACCGCTGGGGCGGATCGTCGGTTGGGCGACGGCGGGCGTGCCGCCGCAAATTATGGGCATCGGTCCGGTGCCGGCGATTCAGAAAGCGCTGGCGCTATCGGGCTTGAAACTCGAGCAAATGGACTTAGTGGAAGTAAACGAAGCGTTCGCGGCGCAATATCTGGCGGTGGAAAAAAAGCTGGGGCTCAACCGCGACAAGACCAATGTGAATGGCGGCGCGATCGCCTTGGGACATCCGCTGGCGGCCACCGGAACGCGGCTCGTTCTGAGCTTACTGCTGGAATTGCGCCGGCGTGGCGCACGCTACGGCGTCGCCAGTGCGTGCATCGGCGGCGGGCAGGGAATTGCGGTGATTGTCGAATCGGTTTCTTAAGTGCGGCGGCATAACGCGGCAAAGCAGAGCCGATTCGGGTACCATACCAGTGTTAAAATCCGGAAACTTACGGCAAGGAAGATATGGCATACGATAATTTACTGTTCGAAGTAAGCGAGAAGATTGCGCGCATCACTTTCAACCGTCCGAATGTGTTGAACGCGCTGAACCGCAAGACCATGGACGAGCTGGGGGATTGCCTGAAGAAAGTGCGGGCGGATGATGAGATTCGCGTGCTGATTCTCACCGGCGCGGGTGAGAAAGCGTTCATCGCCGGGGCGGACATCAACGAGCTAGCGCAGCAGACTCCGGTGAACGGGCGGGAGTTTACTTTGTACGGCCAGGAAATTATTCACCGGCTGGAGACGCTGGGGAAACCCGCGATCGCCGCGATCAATGGATTCGCGCTGGGCGGTGGATGCGAACTCGCGCTGGCATGTACGCTGCGCATCGCCAGCCGCAACGCAAAGCTGGGGCAGCCGGAAGTGAAACTGGGAATTATTCCCGGTTACGGCGGGTCGCAGCGGCTGCCGCGCTTGTGCGGAAAAGGCGTCGCCCACGAATTGATTCTGACTGGCGAGATGCTTTCGGCCGAAGAAGCTTTGCGCGTCGGACTGGTGAATCGCGTCGTGGACTCCGGCGAGTTGCTCGCGACTGCGGAAGCGATCGCCAAGAAAATAATCGCGAACGCGCCGCTGGCCGTGAAGTACGCGCTGGAAGCCGTGGAGCATGGAATGGAAATGCCGCAGGAAGAAGGCTTGTATCTGGAAGCCACGCTTTTCGGATTGTGTTGTGCGACGCAGGATATGCGCGAGGGCACACGCGCGTTCCTGGAGAAGCGGCCGCCGAAATTCGAGGGGCGCTGAAGAATGGCGGAAAAATTGAAGCCGGCGAATGAGCGGGGCGGATTAAGCGCAGCGGGGCTGCGGATTGGCGTGGTTGCCAGCCAGTTCAATAATTTTATTACGGACCGGTTGTTGGCGGGCGCGCTCGATGCGCTGCAGCAGACCGGCGCGACGGAAGAGCAGATTCAGATTGTGCGCGTGCCTGGATCGTTTGAGCTTCCGCTCGTCGCCAAAAAATTGGCGGCGAGCGGGCGTTTTGATTCGATCATTTGCATTGGCTGCGTGTTGCGCGGCGAGACTTCGCACTACGACGTGGTCGTGTCCGAAACTGCGCGCGGTATTCAACTTGCACAGCTCGATACCGGCGTGCCGCTGATTTTTTGCGTGCTCACTTGCGACACACTGGAGCAGGCTATTGACCGCGCTGGGCTGAAGTCCGGTAATAAGGGTTACGAGGCCGGGCTCGCGGCTGTCGAGATGGCTCAGCTGGTGCGCAAGATCGCTGGCAAGCCCGCATCTGGTTCCGGCGCCGATGCCAAAAGCGCGTCGCGTCGCGGGCGGCGCCGTTAGCATGACGCTGCGCCGCAAGTCACGCGAGTTCGCGCTGCAAATGCTTTTCGAGTGGGACATGACGCGGCGTAAACCTTCGCTGCTGGAGCAGCATTTCTGGAAGCAAGCCCGCGCGGCGGATTCCACGCGCAAGTTCGCCAATCAATTGTTTGAAGGCGCGGTATCCGCAGTCGACGCGAGTGACAAGACGGTCGAAAAACTTTCCGAAAACTGGAAGCTCGAGCGGCTCGCGGCGGTGGACCGCAGCATTCTGCGCCTGGCAATTTACGAATTGCGCTTCGGCACCGCGCCGGTGAAGGTGGTGATTGACGAAGCGCTGGAACTCGCGAAGAAATTTTCCTCGGCGGATTCTCCGGCTTTCTTGAATGGGATTCTCGATGCTGCGAGCAAGAGCGCCGAGGAGCCGCGTCCCGCCAAGAAGTAGAGATTGACTACGCTTCGATGTGGCCTTCGAAGATTCGAACCGCAGAGCCGCTGACTTTCGGCGTGAGTTTTCCCTTATCGCCGCTTACTTCCACAAGAATTTCGCTGGGGCGGCCCATTTCCACTCCTTGCGTGATTTGCAGTTGCTCTCCGGGCTTTAATTGGCCGTGATGCACCAGGTACGCCCCGAGCGACCCGCCGGCGGAGCCCGTCGCGGGATCTTCGATCGCCCCCCAAGGAACCATGCCGCGCGCGTACGCGCGTCCGCGCCCGCTGAGTGTGAAGCAATACGCCATCGTGCCGTGCGGTGAGACCAGATGCGCCAAAGCGGGCATATTCATCTGGATTTTCGCAAGCACGGCGCGGCGGCTCACTGGAACCATCAGGTTAGAAATTCCCGTGGAGGCAAATTCGATCGGTAGCGATGGCGCCAGATCGCTGGGCTTCAGACCGAGCGCAGCGGCGAGAGTGGCGCGCGAGAATGTCGCACGCGTAAATTTTGCGGGGCGTTGCGTCATGGTGACGCGCACGGGGCGGCCGTTGTGAAAAGCCAGCTCCACGGGAAGAATTCCGGCGCCGGTTTGCTGCAGGATGTGCACGCTGCCTTCGGAAGCGGGGACGACGCCGAGTTCAGCGAGCAGGAACCATGCACCGATTACAGGATGGCCGGCCAGCGGCAGTTCGCGCGTCGTGGTGAAAATGCGCAGGCGAGCGAGGGCGCGATTATTGGTGGGCCGCTGGATGAAAACTGTTTCGGAAAGATTCATCTCGCGCGCGATGGATTGCATTTTCGCGGTGGGGATGCCGTCGCCATCGGTGACGACCGCCAGCGGATTCCCCGCGAAGCGCTTGGTGGTGAATACATCGAGCGTGTAGAGTCGGCGATTCATGTGGTTCCGCTTTCTGGCCCCGTCACGGGCGCGTGCGATGAGCATGATAACGCTTTCCGCCGTCGCCTTCCGGAAATAAACTGCAAGACTCGGCGCGATAAGTGGCGCTTCGGTAATAGTCGAAAAATTGTGTCGGTCTAGAGGCGTTGCAGTTCGACGCGGGTGCGTTCGTTGCGGACATTTCCCGTGTCGAGAGTTGTTTTTGGTTCACATTTTATGAACGAGTGCTACGACGGTATCGAGAACGCGCTTGGTGGTTTCCGGGCGCGTGGTTTCAGAATAAATGCGCAGCATGTTTTCGGTGCCGGAAGCGCGCAGCATCAACCAGCCGATGTCGTCCAGGTAGACTTTAATGCCATCGAGATTTTCGCGACGGACGATGGGCCAATCGAGCAGGCGCTGAAATTTCGCGTCGGAAAAATGGCCGATGGCTTTCTCCTTCTGTCCGTTTTTCACGTGCAAGTCCACGCGGCCGTAATGGTGTTCGCCGAATTCCGCGTGCAGCAGGGCGACCAGTTCGCCGAGACTTTTGCGGTGCCAGGCCATCACTTCGGCGAGCAGCAGCGCGTTCACGCTGGCGTCGCGCTCGGGCAAGTGCAGCTTGGTTCCGATGCCGCCGCTTTCTTCGCCGCCCAGCAGGATGTCGCTTTCGAGCATGCGATCGCAGATGTATTTAAAGCCGACGGGGGTTTCCCAAACCTCGCGGCCGAATTTCGCGGCGATCTTATCGATCATTTTAGTTGTGGAAAACGTCTTGGCCACAGCGCCTTCGAGTTTGCGCGAGCCGGCGAGATGCCACAGGAGGATCGCGAAAATCTGGTGTGGATTGATGAACGCGCCGTCGCGATCCACTGCGCCGATGCGGTCGGCGTCGCCATCGAGCGCGAACCCTGCGTCGAATTTGCCTTGTATTACGGCGTGTTGCAGCGCTGCGATGTGTGGCTCGATAGGTTCAGGATTTACTCCGCCGAAAAGCGGGTCGCGCGTGCCGCGAATTTCTTCGCAGGCGATTTCGTGGCGGCGGAAGAGATCGCGCAGCAGGCCGCGTCCGGCGCCGTGCATGGGATCAATGACGAAGCGGAATTTTGCGGCGCGCAGGCGGTCCCAATCCACCAAGGCGTCGAGAGTTTCCAGATACGGGGCGCGCACATCGAGCGAATGAATCAAATCTTTGCGCGGCGGCAGAGCGGGAACGCCCTCGCGCAATACTTTTGCCAGTTCGGATTCAATTTGCGCAACGATCGCGGGTGAAGCAGAACTGCCGTAGCTGGCTTTGTATTTTACGCCGTTCCATTGATACGGATTGTGGCTGGCGGTGATTTGGATTCCGCCCGCGGCGCCGCGCAGTTTCACGAGCAACGAAATCGCAGGCGTAGGAGCGGCTTCGGCGGCGAGCCAGACGGGGATTCCGGCGGCGGAAATCGTCTCGGCGGCGGTGCGCGCGAAACGTTCGGAGCCGAAGCGTGTATCGTAACCGACCAGGATCCCGGCGCCCGGTTTCTCCGCGCGTACGACGTAACGGGCGATCGCGTGCGCCACCGTGCGCACGTTCTCGAACGTGAAATCTTCGGCGATGATGCCGCGCCAGCCGTCGGTGCCAAATAGTATGTCGCTCACGGTAAGCCAGTATAAGCGATGGAATTTCTGGCGGGAAGCTGCGTGGCACGAATATTTTTCATACCGAGCGCCAAAATCACATGCGCTACAGAAGGCGCGCGAGTTTCTGTTGCTCGAGCCACTTAACGATTTGGCCGACGTCTTGTGCACGCTCGCGCGGGCAAACGAGGATCGCGTCTTCGGTTTCCACCAGGACCAGGTCCCGCACGCCTATTGCGGCCACAAATTTCCCGGGCGCCCAGAAAAAATTCCCGCTGGCGCCTAGCGTAAACAATGGCCCGGCGGAAACATTCGCACCCCGCTGGGATGCAAGCAAATCGTACACCGCGCTCCAGGAGCCGATGTCGCTCCAACCGACTCTGGCGGGAATCACCGAGACGCTAGCGGCGCGAGCGGCGGGCTCCATGATGGCATAGTCCACGGAAATGTTTTCGAGTGTAGGATAAATTCGCCGCAGCGCCGCGGCGTATTTGCGTGTGCCGATGGTTTCGGCGAGCCGCATGAGCGCGGAGTGCGTCGCGGGAAGAAAACGGCGCAAGCATTCCAGAAACGTGGAGACGCGCCAGAAGAATATTCCGGCGTTCCAGAAATATTTTCCGGAGGCGACGTAGCGGCGTGCGAGCGGCAGCGCGGGCTTTTCGGTGAAGCGGCGCACGGCCAAGGCTCGGATCCCGTGAATGCGCGCGCCGGCTCTCCCGGCTTCGATGTAGCCATAACCTGTTTCCGGGCGTGTGGGCGGAACGCCAAACACGACCAGATTACCCGGTGCGCGCGCCAAATCCAGAGCGGCGCGTACGAGTTGGCGGTAACGCGCGGGATCAGCCACGTAGCTGTCCGACGGCAGGACGGTCATGAGGGCGTCCTTGTGCTCGTGTAAAAGGTGAATCGCGGCGAGGGCGATGGCGGCGGTGGTATTGCGGCCGACAGGCTCGGCAAGAATGTGTGCGGGGGGAACGCCGGAAAGCTGCTTCCGCACCGCAACGGCTTGTTCGGTGTTGGTGACGACCCAGAAATCGCGCAACGCGAAAACCGGTTCCAGGCGCGAGACGGTTTCGCGCAGCATGGTCTCGCCGCCGGTGATATTCAGCAGCTGCTTGGGCGTGCGCGTGCGGCTGCGCGGCCAGAAACGAGTGCCGCGTCCGCCGGCTAGCAGCACGGCGCACACGGGAAGCGATTCGCGAGTTGGCGCGGAACGTTTTTTCACGGATACACCAAATGCGACAGTGCGGCTTCGCAGACGCCTTGAGCGGCGAGCTTGCGCGCGAATTCGTCGAAGGGCACGGGTACGTAGGCGCGGAGCAGCGATGTTCGTTCGCCCGGCGCCAAATGATATTCGCCTAGCGCCGCGGGCAGAAGCCAAGTTTGGGCTGGCGCGTATTCCACGGATTCGCGGCCCCACTGGATCGATCCGTTGCCCTCAAGAAAAATCAGTAGGTCGAAATGTTCCGGCGACGTGGTGGCGGCTGTGCGTTCGGCGAATTCCCATTTTTCCGCGGCGAAGAAGCGGCAGGCGATAAAAAACGTTTCAGTTACGCCGCCGCGCACGATCCGTGCCGGTTGGATTTTTCCGCCGTGCTGTTCGCCGAACCGGATTACCTGCAACGCCTTTTCGATGTGCAATTCGCGCGCTTGGCCTTGCGCGTCGCGGCGGTTGTAGTCGAACACGCGATAAGTAAGGTCCGAATATTCCTGAACTTCGCAGAGCACTAAACCTGCGCCAATCGTGTGCGCGGTGCCAGCCGGAACAAAAATAGCTTCTCCGGCACGCAGCGGAACGTGCTGCAGGCAATCCTCAGCAGAGCCATCCTCGATGGCGCGTTTGAATATTTCCGGTGTAACCCCGGGTTTCAACCCCGCGAGCACCTCAGCGTCGGTTCGCGCGTGGATCGCATACCACATTTCCGTCTTGCCACGGCCTCCGGCGGCCTGTTCGTGGCGCGCCGCGTATTCATCATCGGGATGAACCTGCACGGAAAGCTTTTCTTCAGCGAAAATGAATTTTACGAGCAGAGGAAACGAACCATCAGCGGAATTAATTTTCGTCCCGGTCCATGCAGATGGCAAAGTGCGCCAGACATCACCGAGTTTCTGGCCTGCGAAAGGCCCCGACGCGAAGCGGCATTCCAAACCGGTCATCCAAGCTTCGCCCAAAGGCTCGGCCAGATTGGATTTTTCGGGGAACAACGGCGCAAGAGAGCGTGCGCCCCAGGGACGTGCGCTGAAAATCGGTTCCAGCCGCGCGGGGCACAGCGAAGCGTTGCCCGGGATCACGCCACCTTACCGAAGAAGCGCGCCAAACGCCGCAGACCTTCGTCGATCCGCTCCATCGAGGTGGCGTAGGAGAGCCGCAGATTTCCCGGCGCGCCAAACGCTTCGCCGGGAGTGACCGCGACGTGCTCGCGCTCGAGAAGTTGCTTTGCGACAGCGGTAGTGTCCGGCATTTGTGGATTGAAATGCGCCGCGACATTCGGGAACACGTAGAACGCGCCCATCGGCGGCGTGCAAGTAACTCCGGGAATCGCGCGCAGGCCCGCGAGAATGTGTTCGCGGCGCCGCGCATATTCTTCCTGCATGGCCGCCACTGAATCCATCGAGCCGCGCATGGCCGCGAGCCCGGCGTACTGAATGATGGAAGTGGGGTTGGAGGTGGACTGGCTCTGTAGCTTGGCGATCGCATCTACCAGCGGCTTGGGCGCCAGGATGTAACCGAGCCGCAGCCCGGTCATGGCAAACGTCTTCGAAAACGAGCCGGCGACGATTAAGCGATCTTTGGGCCCGGGAATGCTGGCGGCCGAAAACGGCTTGGCGTCCTTGTAGACGAAGTGCGAATAGCATTCGTCGGAGAGGAGCCAGATATCGTGCCGGTTGCAAAAATCCTGCAAGCGGGCGAATTCAATCGGTGGAATCACCGAGCCGGTGGGATTGTTCGGCGAGTTGGCGATCACGATCTTTGTTTTCGGAGTAGCCGCCGCTTCCACTTGGGAAGCGCGCAAAATGAACGCGTCGTTCGAAAGTGTCTCGACGAAAACAGGCGTTCCGCCGGCGTACTTGACCATATCCGGATAGCTGACCCAGTAAGGAGCGCCGATAATCACCTCGTCGCCCGGATTAATCAGCGAGCAAATAGTATTGAAAATCGCGTGCTTGCCGCCGACGTTGACGACGCACTCGGATGGCTGATAGGCAGATCCCAATTGCGCGGCGTGCCAATCGCAAATGGCCTGGCGCAGCGGAGCTATGCCCGCCACCGGCGTGTACTTCGTGCGATTTTCTTCCACCGCCTGCACGACGGCGCGCTTGATGTGTTCGGGCGTGGGAAAATCCGGCTCGCCGGGTCCGAAGTCCGCGACGTCAATGCCCTGCGCTTTCAGTTTCTCGGCTTCCTGCAGCACCACCATGGTCGGCGAAATGCTGATGCGATTCACGCGATCGGCGAGCTGAACGGTTTTTTCCATTTTCTTTTCCGTGGCCAGTTCCATCACACGCTCCCAAGTTCGTTCGTGTCGCGAAATCGCCGCGGGGCCTGGTCCGCGGCGCGAAGCTCATCCAAGAATTCTACTTGAATTTAGCGGCGAGGCGCTCCTGCACGATCGCCGGAACGAAATCCTTGATAGGGCCGCCCAGGCGCGCCAGTTCTTTCACCAGCCGCGAGCTTAGATAGCTGTATTGTTCGGCGGGCAGCATGAAGACCGTTTCGATGTCCGGTTCGATTTTGCGGTTCATCATGGCCATCTGCAGTTCGTACTCGTAGTCGGAGACGGCACGGATACCGCGCACAATCACGCTGGCTTTTTTCGCGCGCGCGTAGTCCATCAGTAGCCCGTCGAACACGTCAATCTCCACGTTCACCCATTTGAACGTCGCGGTTTCCAGCATCTCCACGCGCTCTTTTTCGGAGAACAGGGGATCCTTTTCCAGATTGTGCGCGACGGCCACCACCAGCTTGTCAAAAATATTGGACGCGCGGGTGATCAGGTCCAGATGTCCATTGGTGACCGGATCAAACGAACCGGGATAGATCGCAGTGACGGGTCTGGAGGCGGCGGAATCCATTCGATACGCGATTCTAACCTAGAAATTCCTTTGCCGCGGCCACAAAAATCTTGGCGTGGGATACGTAGTAAGCGCGTGTGAAATTAGATTAAAAGGTGCCCGACCTCTGGCTCTTTCGGGGCGCCAAAACGACTCCTGTGTCGGAAGCCGGGGCCGCGCTGGCCCACTCAAGCCGTTCAATGAGCCGAAACCACCGTTAGGGCCGGGATTTGCGCCGTTGGACTCTAGAACCTTGACCAGTACGACTAAAATGGTCGTTGTTTAAGGTATTGCGCTGATTGGAGTTGTGGGAAACGCAGAACTTGACTTTATCGGCTGGCAGGCTTTAGAATCAATATGCGACCGTATCAGTCGCATATGCATCTATGATGAAGCTATCGAAGAAAGCCGACTACGGTTTGATCGCGCTGAAGCATTTGGCGATGCATGGCGGGCACGGATCGTGCAGTGCGGGAGACATCGCCGAGCTGTATAAGATGTCTACGCCGCTGATGGCGAAAGTGTTGCAGAAACTGGCGAAGGTTGGGTTGGTCGCGGCGCGGCATGGTTCAGGCGGAGGATACACGTTGGGACGCGACGCTTCGCTCATCTCGGCCTTAGATGTGATTCGGGCAATTGACGGGCCGCTGTTCATTACTTCCTGCGTGACTTCGCGCGGGGCGTGCGACGTGACGACGACCTGCTCGATTCGCGAGCCTTTGCGGCGTGTGAACGACAGCATCCTGGCAGTGCTGGGCAAGGTTACGATTTCGCAGATGACGGATGAGGCGCCGCTTTCGGAGATGGTTGAGTTGCGGGTCTGAGGCAACTGCAGCCTACCGCAGAAACGCGGAGTTCGCAGAGAAAGGCTGGAGTACAGGATCTTGGGGCAGCGTTAACTTGGGCTGGAAGCAACAAACACAGAATGGGGATTGAGGAGACAGAGAATGGCGATCAAGCTTCCAATTTATTTTGATAATCACGCGACCACGCAGGTGGACCCGCGCGTCGTAGAGGCCATGGTTCCTTATTTTACGGACAAGTACGGCAACGCCGCCAGCCGCAATCATGAATATGGCTGGAAGGCGGAAGAGGCGGTGGAGAATGCGCGCGGGCAGATCGCCAAGCTGATCAACGCGACGCCCAAAGAGATCGTGTTCACCAGCGGCGCGACGGAATCAACGAACCTGGCGATCAAGGGCGTCGCCGAAATGTATCGCGAGAAGGGCAATCATATCATCACGCAGGTCACCGAGCACAAGGCGACGCTGGATACCTGTAAGCGCCTGGAGAAAAATGGCTACGAAGTGACCTACTTGGCCGTGCACAAGGACGGCCGCATCAGCCTGGATGAACTGCGCAAGGCAATCACGCCGAAGACGATTTTGATTTCGATCATGTATGCGAACAACGAGATCGGCGTAGTGCAGCCCATCGCGGAAATCGGCAAGATTGCGAAAGAGAAGGGGGTCTTCTTCCACGTGGATGGCGTGCAGGCCGTCGGCAAGATTCCGGTGGACGTGCAGAAAGACGGAATTGACTTGATGTCCATCTCCGCGCACAAAATCTACGGGCCGAAGGGCGTGGGCGCGTTGTACGTGCGCCGCAAGAATCCGCGCGTGCAACTCGCAGCGCAGATTGATGGCGGCGGACACGAGCGCGGTATGCGCTCCGGCACGCTGAATGTGCCGGGTATCGTGGGTCTGGGCAAAGCTTGCGAACTCTGCGGCCAGGAAATGGCGCAGGAAAGCGAAAAGCTGTTCAAGCTCCGCGAACGTCTGAGAGAGTCAATCATGTCGCGGCTGGATGAGACGTTTATTAACGGCTCGATGGAACACCGTCTGCCGCACAACATTAATATCAGCTTCGCCTACGTCGAAGGCGAATCGCTGCTGATGGGCATCAACGACATCGCGGTGTCCAGCGGCTCGGCTTGCACTTCGGCGACTTTGGAACCCAGCTACGTGCTGAAGGCCTTGGGCGTGGGCGAAGATCTCGCGCACACTTCCATCCGTTTCGGCTTGGGCCGCTTCAACACGGAAGAAGAAGTGGACTACGTGGCAGATCGCGTCGTGGAAACCGTATCGCGCTTGCGTGAGCTTTCACCTCTGTATGAAATGGCTAAAGAGGGAGTAGACGTCAGCAAAATGAAATGGCAGGTGGCAGCGGAATAAAAATCGTCTCAAAAGGGGGGAACGTGATCTACGAAGGCACAGTCGGCGTACATCGTACGTTCAGCGGCAACACCCCGGTATTTGACGTATTTTTCGCTCCTAACGTAGACGGCGGCGCGTGCAATTCGCGGCGCTTTCGTGACCTGGAAGAGTTGGCAGGGTTTTTGGAGTTTCTGAAGCTGCGTGAAGAAGTGGTGGTACGAACGCTGGAGGAAGTTTGCGCCGGACGTTCGGCATCCATCTCGCATGTGACTTTGTCGGATCGAGTGATTGCAGAAGAAGGGCTGGATAGCAGCGTTACCATGAAGAGGAGAATCAACTAATGGCGTATAGCGATAAGGTAATCGAACATTACAACCACCCGCGCAACGTCGGCTCGCTGGACAAGGCCGATCCGAACGTGGGTACGGGTCTGGTGGGCGCGCCGGAATGCGGCGACGTGATGAAGCTGCAGATGAAAGTGAATCCGCAAACGCGCGTGATCGAAGAGGCGAAGTTCAAGACCTTCGGTTGCGGTTCGGCGATTGCGAGTTCTTCCCTGGCCACCGAATGGGTGAAGGGCAAGACCGTCGAGGAAGCGCTGGCCATCAAGAACACGGACATCGTTCGTGAACTGGCGCTACCGCCGGTGAAGATTCACTGTTCGGTGCTGGCTGAAGATGCCATCAAGGCCGCGCTTGGCGACTGGAAGAAGAAGCAGGGCGAAGCGGATTTGAAGCCTGCGGAAACCGCGTCGGCGCACAACTAAACTGTGATCTGTTTGCTGCCGTGCCGCGCACGGTGAGTAGTGTGCGGCTTTGCATGCAAACGGGACAACGACCATGATTCATGTATCCGAGAAAGCCGCGGTAAAAATTCGCGAGCTGCTGCAAAAAGAAGGCGTGCCAGCCGAGTCCGGTGGACTCCGCGTGGGCGTGCAGGGGGGCGGATGTTCCGGGCTCAGCTACGCGATGCGTCTGGATACCGAGGCGCGTAACCGCGACAAAGTGTTCGAGGAAAACGGCGCGCGTATTTTCGTGGATCCCAAGAGCTATCTTTATCTGCACGACACCACGCTGGATTATCACGAGGACCTGATGAAGCAGGGCTTCGTCTTCCAGAATCCGCAGGCGGCACGGAGTTGCGGATGCGGTAGTTCGTTTACTGCCTGAGCTGGGCAGAAGGCCGTAAGCGTCACGCGTTAAGCAAAAACATTTCTCTCCTGTGCCAATCGCGCTCTTCTTCCCTCGGGGGCGCGCCCGGACGAGACCAGACCCATGAGCGTCATACGATCCCAAGATGCGCAGACCGAGGGTATACCGGTCACGAGCTGCTGGCATTGTCGCGCGGCAGTCACGGGCGCGCATTTTTGCGCGGCGTGCGGGAAAGTGCAGCCGCTGCCGGCGGGCGCGAGTTATTTCGCGTTTTTTGGATTGCCGCAGAAGCTGACGATCGAACCAGCCTCGCTCGAAGGCCAGTTCCACATGCTCAGTTGGAAGCTGCACCCGGATAATTTCGTGCGCGCGAGCGAGTTTGAACGGAATTTGTCGCTGGAACGCTCCTCGCAGTTGAACGATGCGTATCGCACGTTGCGCGAGCCGATCGCGCGCATTGAATACTTGCTCGAGCATCTGGGCGTGCGCAAGGAAGGAACCACCAAGCAGCAGGCGCCGCCGGAATTGCTCGAGGAAGTTTTCGAGCTGAACGAATCGCTCGACGAGTTGCGCGAGGCGCGGGCTGCGGGCGGTGATGTGGCAGCGCTGCAAGGCCGGTTGGAAGCCGCGCAGCAAAATTTTCAGGAAGATCTTGACGACGTGGATGCGGAATTGGCGGCGCTAGGACGCGAGTGGGACGACGCGGTTGATTTCGGCGGCGATGAATCGAAGAAGCAGGCGTTGCTGGCGCGCATGAACGAAGTTTTGAACCGGCGGGCGTACATTCGGAATCTAGTGGCGGGCGTGCAGAAAGAACTTGGGAGCTAACGAGCGATGGAACGCGTAGTTGGAATTGATCTGGGGACGACCTTCAGTCTGATCGCATATTTGGACGCGGAAACTGGCGCGCCGAAGTGTATTCCGGGACCTTACGGCTCGACTCTGTGCCCGTCGGTAGTGAGCGTGGACGCAGACGGCAGAGTGATCGTAGGCGAGCCGGCGCGCACGAAGCTGTTGACACAGCCGGAGCGCACAATTTACTCCGTGAAGCGTCTGATGGGCCGTGGCGTCGCGGATGTGCAGGAAGAGCTGAAGATATTTCCGTTTCGCATTGATCCCGGCAGCGACAACGTGATTCGCGTGCGCCTGGGCGACAAGAGTTTTACCGCGCCGGAAATTTCCGCGTACATTCTGCGCGAGTTGAAATCGTGGGCCGAGGCCTATTTCAAGGAACCGGTGGATCGCGCGGTAATCACCGTGCCTGCGTATTTCAACGACGCGCAGCGCCAGGCCACTAAGGATGCGGGGCGCTTGGCCGGACTCGAAGTGTTACGCCTGGTGAATGAACCGACAGCTGCGGCGCTGGCTTACGGCCTGCACAAACAGAAGCGCGGGCACGTGGCCGTGTACGATTTTGGCGGCGGCACCTTTGATATTTCGCTGCTGAAGCTGATCAGCACGAATGAAGGCGACATCTATCAGGTGCTCGCGACCAACGGCGACACGCACCTGGGCGGCGACGACATTGACAACGCGCTACTGGACCTGGCGCGCCGCGAGATCCGCGATAAATTCGGCGTGGAGTTCGATCATCGCGGCGAAGCCATTCAGACGCTGCGCACGAGCTTGATCCGCGCCAAGCACGAGCTTTCCGCGGCGGAAAAGACCATCGTGCAATATCCGCTGGAATCCAAGGGCATGTATATACGCGAGATCACCCGCGCGGAATTTGACGAGCTGATTCGTCCGATCATTGCGCGCACCATGGAGCCCGTGAAAATGGCGCTGGCCGATGCCAAGCTCGCGCCGAAAGAAATGGACGAAGTGGTGCTGGTGGGCGGGTCGACGCGCATTCCGCTGGTGCGCAAGACAGTGGGCGATTATTTCCAACGCGCGCCGCATTGCGAGCTGGACCCTGACGAAGTAGTAGCGCTGGGCGCAGCCGTGCAAGGGGACATTCTCGAAACTGGCGTCAAGACCATGCTGCTGCTGGACGTGACGCCGCTTTCTCTGGGCATCGAGACCATGGGCGGCGTGATCGCCAAGATTATTCCGCGCAATTCGACGATTCCCGCAAGCGCGCAGGAACTTTTCACCACCGGCGTCGAGAATCAGACGGCGATTGACGTTCACGTGCTGCAGGGCGAGCGTGAACTGGCTAAGGATTGCCGCTCGCTCGCGCGCTTTCAGCTGAAGACGCCGCCGGGACCGGCAGGTCTCGCGCGCATCGAAGTGAAATTCCTGATTGATGCGAACGGAATTCTGCAAGTGGCGGCGCACGATTTGCGCACCAGCGAGCAGCACAGCGTCGAGGTGCAGCCCAGCTACGGCCTTTCGGACACCGAGATCGAACGCATGCTCGAGGAATCGATCGAATACGCCGAGCAGGATTTTGCCGAGCGCCAGGTGATCGAAGCGCGCACCGAAGCGGAGACCATCCTCGCGGCGACGGATAAGGCTCTTGCAGACTCGCGTTCGCACGAAATTTCCGCCGCGGAACGACAGACAATCACGGAAACGGAGACGCAACTGCGCGCGGCGCTGGCGGGCAGCGACTACAAATTGATGCGCACACGGATTGATGAAATCAATGCGGCCACGGCGCATCTGGCGGAAGTGCTAATGAATGGCGCATTGCAAACGGCTTTCGAAGGTAAGCGACTAGACGACGTATAGAAGCGCAAGCACGCACGCGAGAGGCAGGCTTGGCTCGCGATGAAATTTTGGGGGATGGGCGCTCGACCGTTCTGAATTTGTGATGAGCGCGTTGAGAGAGGAGCAGCACAGCATGGGCGGCAAGAATCCATATATTGAAGAAACAAAGTTCGCGCCCGCGACGAAGAAGTATAAGGTGACGTTTGTCAGGGAAGGGAAGACCGTTGAAATCGATCCGGAAAAAATTCCCTACGGCCACGACGGCTTGCCGGGCAGCATCCTGGATATTTCGCAGGGCTATCACCTGGGACTGGACCATGCCTGCGGCGGTGTGTGCGCGTGCTCCACGTGCCACGTGATCGTGCACGAGGGCTTGGACAGTTGCAACGAAGCCACCGACGCGGAACTCGACCAGCTGGACGAAGCACCCGGAGTGACGCCGAAGTCGCGGCTCGGCTGTCAGTGTGTGCCGGACGGCACCAAGGACATCGTGGTGGAGATTCCGGAGTGGAATAAGAATTACGCGAAGGAAGCTGAGCACTAAAAATTCGCGCGGCTGCGCTGCGGCCGCGACTTGCGGCCGGGGCGAAAAATTTGCATCTGGGAGCGGGAAAGCATGCCGAACACGTTTGATTGGGACAACGCCGAGGAAATCGGAATCCAGCTGGCGGAAAAACATCCTGGCGTGGACCCGCTGACGGTGCGCTTCACGGATATGCATAAATGGATCATCGAGCTTCCGGGATTTACGGGCGACCCGAAATTGTCGAACGAAGGAAAGCTCGAAGCGATTCAAATGGCATGGCACGAAGAGTTTCGAGACAACGAGTAACACGGTTTCCGCGCGCCCCGCATCGCCGCGTACTTTTAAACGCACCTCTGCACGCGCCTCTACTGGTAATTCCGCAGTAGTCCAAATTGTCCATCGAATCGCGCGCGCGGTTCTCTGCATCCAATCCGGCAAATTGCGCCAGCGTGGTACATTTTTGTTTTGAAGATTGAACTTGGCGCATTGATTCTGCCGGCCAGGAGGCACCAACATGGGAGTAGATCTGCGATTCCCCGTGGGAAAGTTTCAACGTCCCACGGCCTTGCTGACGGACGCTCAGCGTAGCGAGTACATCGAAGCGATTGCCGCGACGCCCGCGCGCATGAGCGAAGCTGTGAAGGGGCTGAAGCCAGAGCAGCTAGACACGCGCTACCGTCCTGAGGGATGGACGGTCCGCCAAGTGGTGCATCACGTTCCGGACAGCCACATGAACGCCTACACGCGATTCAAACTCGCGCTCACCGAGGAGTTGCCGTTAATCAAGCCCTACGACGAAGCAAAGTGGGCCGAACTCGGCGATGTGAGAACGGCCCCCATCGAATCGTCGCTCGCCCTGCTGGAGAATTTGCACGAGCGCTGGGTGTTGCTGTTGCGCTCGCTCGAGCCGGCGGCGTGGTCGCGGAAGTTCCGCCATCCGGAGTGGGAGAAACCCATGTCACTGGACGATTCGCTCGCGTTGTACGCGTGGCACGGAAAGCATCACGTCGCGCACATCACATCGCTGCGCGAACGCGAAGGCTGGCGCTAGCGCAGCCGAGAATAAAAAAGCGAAATTGGAAAATGGAACAGCATGGAAGACACCAACCATCGCCCCACGTGGAAGACCCTATTAGCCTTCGGGATAATTTATTTTGTGTGGGGATCCACGTTCCTCGCAATTCGTGTGGGCGTGCGCGAAGTTCCACCGTTGGTTTTGGCGGCGATTCGCTTTTCGGTTGCGGGCCTGGTTCTTTTTGGCTCGATGCTCGCGCGCGGCGAACGCGCACCGAGCGGACGCGAATGGCGATCGGCGTCCATACTCGGAATGATAATTTTTCTTTTCGATTATGGGCTATTATTCTGGGCCGAGCAGCGCGTGCCTTCGGGGATCGCGGCCGTGATGCTGGCGACGATTCCAGTATTTATGGCGCTGTCTGAAATTATTTTCCTGCGAACGCAGCGGCTTACGGTGCGCTTGGCCGTGGCGCTCTTGATTGGGCTTGGTGGAGTCGGAGTGTTGATGAGCCGCGCGCTAAATCTGGGCGGCGCGCCGATCGATAAGCTGGGCGCCATGGCGTTAATTTTTGCGTCCATCAGTTGGTCGGTCGCGTCGGCCTTTGCGCGCAAGCTGCCGCTGCCCAGTTCCAAAGTGATGAGCTCCGGAGCGCAAATGCTCGCCGGCGGAATTTTTCTCACAATCGCGGCAGGCGCATTCGGCGAATTTCGGGATTTTCATCCGTGGACGGTTTCGCGCGGAGCGTGGCTGGCGCTGCTCTACTTGATCGTCGCGGGTTCGATAATTGGTTTTACGGCATACGTGTGGCTGATTCACCATGAATCGCCCACCAAAGTTGGAACCTACGCGTACGTGAATCCGATCGTGGCCGTGCTGGTGGGATATTTTCTCGGCGGAGAAGCGCTCACCACGCGAACGATCCTGGGAACTTTCCTGGTGCTGATCAGCGTGGTCGTGATCACCACGACTCCGGCGAAGAAGCCCGCAGAGGCGCTGTTAGCGGAAGATGCAGCCTAATTGCCGGCGCATTGAGTTATCGGGCGTCGCGTAGACTGTTTTTATTGCGGGTCACTAGCGGAGCGGCGACTCAGGCCGAGTTTAATGCCGGCGAGCAGGAGCCAGAGACAGCCTGAGTAGAGCGCGGCAGGTATCCATAGAATGGACGCATATACTGTCAACGCCACAAGCCACCGATTGTGAAAATTTCCAACCCAACCACGATCTAAGAGCCAAGCCCAAGGAGTACCGAACATAAAACCGTATCCCGCGATGCGCTGGCCGCGTAAGTGAAATCGGCCTGCCGCGATTCCCAGCACGTTTAGCAGTAACGCGATCACAAAAGGCAACGCGAGGAGTATCTTTTCCAGCCAATTCCATGAGGTTGAGTTCTGATTCAACGATGTTGACGGAACGCGATTTGCGAGTGGCATGCTACTTCCTCCAAGTCGCTGTGTCGTCTTAGCGCAGCTTCTCAATCTGTTGTTGCACGTGGCTGCGAAATTCCAGCGGATGCGCGACTTTATGGAATGGATCGGAAGTTCCGCCAGTGCCGATCATTACAATCGTTCCATAACCCAGCATCCGGCCGGACGTCGTCTCGCTCACTTCGATGCTCTCCACTTTATTCAGCAGCATTTCGATGGTCTTGCGGCTCATCAGGCCCGTCTTGATCACCACGCGCCGGTTGGTCACCGCCATTTCTGTCGCGTTGCGCCGTACCATGCCCATCATAATAACGATCGCGCCGCACACCAGCAGCGCTGCGCCGCCACCTTCGGTGAGGCGCAAGGTGTTGGCGTCCGTTCCGTGCTGGCTGAACGCGTAAAAAAGCAGCAGCGCTCCGGGCAGAGCAAGCAGCAAGCATCCTACGAAGATGTGCCCGAGCATCACGATCCAATGCAGCCGCGTCTGGTAAATTACCGTTTCGCCGGGAACCAGGTTCGATTCTACGTAGCTCATCTGCGGCCACCCCCGAACCGTTCGGCCAAGAAATAAAATTGAGGCGTCGGGTTCGTCATTGAATGAGGCTAACACAATGGCCGCGGAGTCCTCGCGCCAGCTTCGGCTCAAATCTTGACCAGCCGCGCAGCCGAAAATTGGCCCGCCAGACGATTGCGCGCTTGTGAATTCCGCCGGTATCTCTGATAATCTAAGTACGTCTGACAGCAGTTCCTCTGTGGCGCTATGGTGCAACGGTTAGCACGCGGCCCTTTCAAGGCTGAAATACGGGTTCGATTCCCGTTAGCGCTACCAATTACGGCTTAATTCCGCGGCGTTCTCGTTTTCTGCGATCAGTTAATGCTATCGCTACTTCCGTCGGCAGCGCGTCCCGTCCCCGGGCATTCGCCCGCGCGTTGACTTTCTGGAAACAATCCCCGCGCCACGCGCAACAAAAGCCGCTGCAGCGTGCTTTACTGGATTGCAGGGTAATCCTGCGGTCCCAGCCCTGCTAAAGCCATTCCAACTTCACAAGAGGTGAATTTTCGAATGAAAACTCTTACTAGATTTGCGGTGATCGCCGCGGCGATCGCCTTCCTGGTTCCGTTCACGTCGCAAAACGTTCGCGCGCAAGGCAAGCATCCAGCTTATCTGCACGCTTTATCCGACTTGCGGGACGCCCGGGCGCACCTGACACGTCCGGACGGCGGCGCTTTGCACGGTGAAGAGCGCGCCGCCATTGAAGAGATTGACCACGCCATCGATGAAATCAAGCGCGCCGCATTGGATGACGGCAAGAACATTGAAGATCACGCTCCCGTGGACCCTCACAATCCGTGGGCCGGCCGTTTGCACAAGGCCCGCGAGCTTCTGGACAAGGCTCATCACGATATCGAAAAGGAAGAAGATAATCCCGAAGCGCGAGGCCTGCGAGACCGCGTGATCATGCACATTGACCGTGCGCATCATCACGTGGACGAAGCCATCGCCATCGTTGACACGCACTAGACTGAAAACCTCGATCCAAACATTTCCCTGGGCCGGCGGGATGCCGGCCCAGGGATTTTTTATCTGCGTCCAACCTTGCCCAGCACCCGCCGCGCGTGAAGAAACCTGAAATGAGGTAAAATTGGCGTAGTCATTTAGGGATAAAGGTCCGTGGACACACTTCCGCGGGCGCGAGCTAAGAATTCGCACGCGTAGCACGTACAAAGGAGATTCACAGTGGCGGATTTAATGAGGACGTCGAACCCGGCTCTGAACGGCAACGCATTTCAAGGAGAAGGCGTCGCCGTGGGCGAGGCGATGACGTTGCAGGGAACCGTCAACAAGACGGGCATGCTGCTGATCTGCGTGATCGCGACGGCAGCCTGGACCTGGAATATTTACACGCATTCGCAGAATCCCTCGGCGGTGCTGCCCCTGCTGGCAATCGGCGGAATCGGCGGATTCATTTTCGCGCTGGTGACGATTTTCAAGAAGACCTGGGCACCAGTAACCGCGCCGATTTATGCGTTGCTCGAAGGACTGCTGCTGGGCGGCATTTCGGCCATCTACGATGTACGCTTTCATGGGATCGCAATTCAAGCGGTGAGCCTCACGTTCGGCACGCTCGCGATTCTGTTGCTGGCCTATCGCTCGGGACTGATTCCGGTTACGGAGAAGTTTAAGCTGGGCGTCGTTGCGGCGACGGGCGGAATTATGCTTTTCTATTTAGCGTCAATCGTGCTGGGATTTTTCGGCATTCATTTCACTACGATTAACGGCTCCGGACCAATCGGGATCGCCTTCAGTGCGTTTGTCGTGGTGGTGGCGGCGCTGAATCTGGTGCTGGATTTCGATTTCATCGAAAGCGGCGTGGCCGCGGGCGCGCCGAAATACATGGAGTGGTACGCGGCGTTCGGATTGATGGTCACGCTGATTTGGCTGTATCTGGAAATTCTGCGCTTGCTCTCGAAGCTGCGCAGCCGCGACTAAACGCGAACAAAGCGCGGTTCCTGCGCCTCATTCGCGGGCAACATCGCCACGCGCCGTTCGCGCACGTCAGTAGTTCCCGCTCATCACCTACCGACTAGGTCTGTACTTTCGCGTACAGGTAGCCTGCGACCAGAAATGTAACGTTTCTACCCCGCCAAGGCCGATATAGAACTCCTGGATTCATTGATTCTACGCTAACTAGCTCTGCCAAATAGGCTTAGCTATGCCTTCGGCGTGGCCTGGGAACTGCATTGTATGTACTGAATTCTGCGGCACGCCCGCCAAATCCAGGGCGACTCGAGGGTCTTAGCGTGAGAGAACGGAGAACGAATTTGAGCTGCGGCACACGCGAAGCAACCAGCGAGCGCGGGTTCTCGCTTGTTGAAATGAGCGTGGTAGTCATGCTGATCCTGATCATTTCGGCGATGGCGCTGATCGCCTACTTGCCGACGCTGCAGGATGCGCGTTTCGACGCCGCGATGAAGGAAGTGGTCGATCAAGTACGGCAAGCGCGCGAATACGCAATCACCAATCGCCGCTACGTCCAGGTCACCTTTCCCACCGTCGTCGTAAGTGGGATCACCCAATATCAAGTGGTCTTGCAGGTAAGAAACGATCTCACGGCCGGCGCTGGAGCAGTGAATCCGATTCTGAGCAAAGTGCCCATCGAATCTCCGGCCCAATATTACGTGTTCGCCACGGCGCCAGACACGCCGGACGCTTTCGGCAAAGGAGCGGCGGTGGAATTCGAGGGCCTGGCCGGCGGACCGGTCGGCGGAATGCTGTTCCAAAGCGATGGCGAGTTGGTCGATGGCGCGACGTACCAACCGATTAATGGAACGGTGTTCATCGGTCAACCCGGCAAAAATTCGACGGCCCGGGCAGTTACGGTTCTAGGCGGAACCGGCCGAGTGCGCGGCTGGAAGGGTACGGGTGCCTTGTGGGCGAGATTCTGAAGGAGCTCAGGAAAATGCGGCAAGCGAAAAAACGGCAAGCGGCTAAGGGCTTCACGCTCTTGGAGACGATGATTTCGCTGGTAGTTCTGGGTGTGGGCGTTCTGGGTTTGTGCGCGATGCTGGCGGACTCCTTGGCCTACATGCAGAGCTCGCAGGATGCTTTCATCGCGCAGCAGAAGGCCGAAGAAGCCGCTGAAGCGATCTACACCGCGAAATATACGAACAACGCAACCTTTGCGCAGCTTTCCAACAACAGCGCGGGCAATCCCGCGGGACTCTTTCTGTCGACGCCGCAGCCGTTGCTGGTGCCGGGAGCCGACGGCCTCGTCGGTACAGTTGCCGACGCCGGCGGCACTCCGGCTTACATCGTGTATCCCGGACCAGACGGAAAACTCGGCACGGCCGACGATGTGAAGCAATCGCTGGGAGCTTTTACGCGCACCATCACCATTACTGCGGTTCCGGGATACACCAACAGCCTGAATCAGGTGGTGATCACCGTGAATTACATAACGGGCAAATTCAATCGCAGCTATTCGCTCACCACTTACGTTTCAGCTTACTAGGAGCAGGACCGCGAGGAGCAAGGATGAAGCGCCAAAGAGGATTTACGCTGATCGAGTTGATGGTCTCCATGAGCATCGTGGTTTCCGTCGTGGCCATCGCGACGGACGCACTGATGCAGGCGGAACACGTCACCACCATGGTCGCCTATGAGGCCAACACGCAAGAGAACCTGCGCGCCGGAATGCACTTCATGGTCCGCGACCTGGCGCAGGCCGGCGAGGGAATTCCTCAGGGCGGCATCAGCCTTCCCTACACCGCGACCTCGGCGGTGAATCGCCCCGGCACCGCAACCACATTCCCGACCAGCTTCATCACGATGCCGGCGATCACTCCAGGATCCATCATTGGGCAGTTGGCCACATCGATTAATCCATCGACCAACGCGGTGCTCACCGGGGCCAACACCGACATCATCAACATCATCTACGCGGACAACGTTCTAGTGGATGCACCGGCGACGAATCACTATCTCTACAGCTATCCAATTATCCAAGCCGCTCCGTCTGTTCCGGTTTGCGCTGGAGCCATATCCCCTACGGGCGCATCGGTCACGCTTGACGCAGGCTGTTTCACCATGCCAGGAGCAACGAACCCCATCACTGCCGGCAATTTGATCATGTTCCACAACCAGAACGGAACGGCGCTGGAATATGTCACCAGCGTCGCCGGCCAAGTCATCAATTTTGCAGGCGGTGATCCCGCCGGCCTTAACCAAACGGGCTTGGCGAACGGAACCGTAGCGAAATTGGCTACCGCAGGAGTGTTTCCGCCCACCACGATCACCCGCGTTTGGATGGTGACTTACTACATCGATTCGACCAACGCTCAGGACCCCCAATTAATCCGCCAGGTAAATTATCCAGGCTTCCCCGCCGGCGCGCCGGTGAATCCACCGCAGGCCATCGCCGACGATATCGAGAACCTGGGCTTCAGCTACGACATCACTAGTTCCACGGACCCGGCAGGCACCTATCCCAATGGTCCCGGGAATGCTGCCCAACCGCTTCTTCCAGACACGCCGGCACAGATACGCGCGGTCAATGTGTTCCTGGCGGGCCGGTCGGAAAATGCCTACACGTCACAAACGACGCCGATATATCTGCGCAACAACTTGAGCACGCAGGTGAGCATTCGCAGCCTTTCGTTCACCAACCAGTTCAATACGTCCGCGTCGTCCACGGCCCCATAGGAGCTTTTACAAGCGATGAGGCACCAGGTTTTCAGATTTTCAAGGAGATCCGCTGTGAGAATGGAACGAGAAAAGGGCGTCGCACTGATAACCTCGCTGTTTGTTCTGCTTCTGATTTCAGCCATCGTAGTGGGCATGAGCTGGATGGTGATGACGGATCAGCGCCTAGGCGGCAATAACTCCAGCCGCGAGCTGGCCTTCTACGGCGCGGAAGCCGGCATGGAAAAAATGACCACCGACGTGGCCCAGGTGTTTGCCACCTCCGGTTC
The DNA here is from genome assembly GCA_963786205.1 of uncultured Acidobacteriota bacterium. GTDB lineage: Bacteria > Acidobacteriota > Terriglobia > Acidiferrales > UBA7541 > Palsa-295. Next base: position 285,200 of record CAWAYG010000002.1, on the reverse strand, counting down.
GCTCACAGCGGCCAACGTAGCTACGATCACCGCCGCTCCCCCCACCACGCTCACGGGCGTAACCTACCTGAATTCCTCCGGCGCTTCTACCTATAACCTGACCTTCATTCCGGACGCGTTCGGCAATCCCGCGACGACCAACGCCACGATTCTGCCGCCCAGTCCCTACGCCGGCATGCAAGGCTTGATCACGCCGTTCACGATGACAGTTGCGGCGCAGAACAGTTCGTCAGGCTCGGAGGTGAAGCTAACCCGGCAAGTTCAGGTGGTCGCCATCCCTGTGTTCCAGTTTGGTATTTATTCCGATTCCGATCTTTCGTTCTTCAACGGCCCTTCGTTTGGTTTCGGCGGCCGCACGCACACGAATGGCAATTTGTGGCTCACTCCGAACCAAGGTCCCACTTTCTTGGGCGACAAAGTAACGGTGGTAGGCCAGGTGATCCGCACCAACCTGGAAAATGGTTTCGCGGTCACTGGTTCGGGCGCCGCTTACGGCGGCGACGTCTCTATCGCCCTCGCTCCGGATCCTACGATGACCGGTGAGCCCGGCGCCGCCCCATACACCAACGCTTCGTGGCGTGGGTTGGGTATAAACGAAGGCAGCGTGACGGGTAGCAGTATTTACGGCGCCGTCAGCACTACGTTGAACAATCCCACCTGGACCGGAACCGTGATTCCGGCTTACAACGGCCAACTGCAGAACGGCGTCCCGGTATTGAGCCTCACCTCCACCGCTTTGGGTGGCATCACGCCCATTTCACTGATTCGCCGCCCCGTCCAAGGCGAGGCCGCTTTGTCGCCGGCGACATTTGCCCAGAGGCTCTTTTCCCAGGCGACGATGCGAATCTTGATTGACGATTATCCGACTCCAACCACCATACCGGGCTCGCCGAACGCCTGCAATACCGCCGATATGACGGTCCTGGACACGGTCACTGCAACACATCCCGTTGATCTTGCGCTCTTGGCTTGGTCGGCCGCCTCGCCAGCCGGTATCGGTCCAACTGGAGCTGGCATTACCACAAAACCCCTGTGGTATACCGGAACGTATCCGCTGCCTGTCTCCGGAAACGTCTCGGGAACGTACTCTCCTAGCGGCAATTCGTCCACTCTACTCGCACCCGGATACTGGATGACGGCCGGATATCCAACCATCACCGGTTGCATCAAGATCGAATATCAGGTGAATCCCGGTGGCAGCTGGGTTGACGTGACCCAGACGATCCTGAACCTCGGCTTCACGGGAAGGAACGTCAATCCGACGTTCAATGCAGCCGTCCTCGCCCCAAATCTTCCGGCCTTGCCTGCGGCTCAAGTTCTCGCACAGGGCCCGAGCGGCGGAGCCGTCGGGACGGTTGGCTGCAATGACCCCAGCACCACCGCCATAATCCGTCTGGCTCGCGTGCGGGATAATCCGTCCACGGGGACCGCCGGAAATCCGTGCGCAAACGGACTCATCACCGGCGCAAACCCAGCCACCGATTTCTGGCCGAATGCGCTGTACGACTCGCGTGAAGGTGTTGACCGCGCCACAGGTGGCCCGGCGCCCATCACCGCGCAAGGCGTCATGTACTATGTGGAACTGGATGCCAAGAACCTGGTGAATTGGTTCACTGCAAATCAAGGTGCGCTGGGCTTGGACAATAACACCGGCTACACACTGTATTTCTCAGACCGTCGCGGCGAACAGAAAGACACCACCGCGGCCCCCGTTGTCAGGACCGGGTCTTATGGATATAACGACTTTGTGAATCCCAACGACCCGGCGAACGGCTGCCCGAACACCGTACTCGACCCGGGTGAAGACTTGGAAGGTGACGGCACCTTTCGCACTTATGGGGGCGCGGAAGTGGCTCCCGCTTTGATCTCGACCCTACCGCCGTTGAACTACATGCTCCTCACCCAGAATATAGCCAACATGGTGCCTCTGCACGCCAACATTTGGACCGGTGCGACCATGACCGCCGGAAACTTACAAGGCGTCACGTACAAACCCGCACTCATCACCTACTCCGGCGGGCTGTTTGCCAACACGAATTGTGTACCGGGCAATACCAACCGTCCCGATGTCACCTACGGTAACGCGCAGGAAGCCCGGGAGAATCCTCCGGTGTTCTTCCGTCGCGCGCTAAAAATCGTGGACGGCGCGTCACTAACTATCGGGGTCTCCTGCAACGGAACCGATGGCCTTAGCATCGTTGCTGAAAACCCGGTTTACATCCAGGGCGATTACAACGCGCCGGTAGACGACGGAACGTGGGGCGGCGTTAGCATCGCGGCAGCGGTCGAGGGCGACGCTGTCACGTTCCTTTCCAACAACTGGAACGACGTAAACTCCTTCGCCTTTCCCTACAACGTGAATAATCGAGCGGCGGCGCCGACGGCGTACCGCGCTGCGATCATTTCGGGCAAGGGCATTCCATTCCCCTCCGTTGCCGGACAGGCGCAGGACTTCGGAACGGACGGCGGCGTGCACAACTTCCTCCGCTTCCTGGAAAACTGGGGCCTTGTTTGCCACTACCGCGGCTCGATGGTCAGCTTCTATTACAACCGTCAAGCAGTGGGCACGTACAAGGGAACAGGCGTTTATAATCCGCCCAGCCCGCGTGACTACAGCTTTGACACCAACTTTACCCTGGGCCCCGCTTGTTTGCCGCCGCGCACTCCGTCGTTGCGCTCCGTCAACACCATCGGGTTCTCGCAGGAAATTCTGCCGACGCAGTAATAGTTTTCATAACCCGCAGGGCAAGAAGCGGCTCCCGCACCTCCCGGGAGCCGCTTTTTTTTGCTCCAGCTGAGCGCTGGTGCAATGCATCACGGCACGGCGGGTAGCACGCGCACATTGAAATTGATGTTCACCTGCGGAGCAGCGCACGCTGGCGCGACAGTGCTGGAGCACAATCCCGTAAATACGTTGCTGTAATCTCCAGGTAAGGCCAGGCCGACGAGTGGCTCGGCATATAAATTGTAGCTGCGGCCCACGGGTAGGCGTTCCAGATCGGACGAGCCGTCAAACTGCGTGGGCGGATTTGCTGCGTCGCAGCTCCAGCCGCCGAGCGTTCCCGCAATTACTGAACCCGTGTCCGCGTCCACGGCGACTACATGCGCTCCGACCATGCCCGTGACCAGTACGCCGGGCGACGGCGCGGCAAAGGCGGCGAGCGCGAATGGGTTGGCCGGAACAATCCGGCCGCGAATTGCGCCAACATTGAGCGTATCGTTCGGATCCGGATACTGCGCGCGGATGCCGGTGCGATCGTCGTCCGCGAGGGGGCCATCGGGTATGGATCCGTCGGGCCGGTAGCCGAGATATTGTCCGGGCGGCGGCGGAGTGCCCGCATATCCGCAACCGCCGAGCGTAAACGCGATCAAGACGGAAACCTTCAGGACGCGGGGGCGCTTGCGAAGTGTCTCAGAAAATTGCGAAGCGCTCGGGCGTGCGCTCCATCGCGACGTTTCGCACCGTTGCTCGCTCGTGCGGAGGGTATTCATAGCCGCTTACGACAAACGCACGCGTTGTGCCATTGCGGCGCAGGATTGGCAATCGCGCAATCATCGGAGCGATGCGCAAGCCGACGCGCCTAAGCATCGGCAAACCTCGCAATCGGAAATGGTTAACTGCAGCGCTCGACACCATTCGCCATATCAAACTGCGGAAAAAACAGGAAATGCTGAGCGACGCGAACAATCGCTTGGTCCCGCAATGGCACAGAAACCCACCGACTAGTTCCGAATTGGGAGAGCGGTCTCGATCGCGCGTCTTTTGTCTTCAGCGGCTATGTCCGATGCAGCGCACTGGTTGACACCAGCCCGCCCTCACCGAATAATGCGCCCATGTCCAAACCCGAAACGGTGCGGCGCATCAAAAGCTACTCAGCCGAAAACGGCTACGTCTATCAATATCAATTTCAGGATGTGCATCCGGCCCAGCGCGACGCAGCAAAAGGAAACGAATTCATCTATTATGTCTCGGCCGACCGCAAGACAATGTTCCCCGTTCGCATCTTCGTTCGCCGCGAAGCCCTCGACCAGTGGACCAAGCACACTGGCCGCGCCCTGACCGGCACCGAAGAATACGCCGTCGCCAAGATGCGCCTGTTTCAAGCCCTCGACGAAGTCGCAGACTTCTCCACCACCCGCCCCGAACTCACCGTGGACGCATCCAACCTGCCATCGCTGCTGGAACGTCTGGACTTGTAGTGCGGCGAGGATACTAATTCAAAATGCAGTAAGTGAACGACGCTAAGCCTTTTTCGCCAGTACCGCGTGCAGTGCCTGCTCCAAATTTTCGTAGCGAAACGTGAAGCCGTACCGCTGCAGGCATACGGGCTGCGCGCGCTGACTGGCCAGCAGCAGCGCGTCCGCCATTTCGCCCAGCGCCAGACGCAGCGCGGTGGCCGGCGCCGGAAAAATTGCCGGCCGATGCAGCACGCTGGCCAACACGCGCGTGAACTCAGCGTTGCGCACCGGCTCCGGCGATACCACATTCACCGCTCCGTTCCACCGCGCATCATCAATCGCTGCGCGCAGCACTCGCACCGCATCTTCCAGCGCGATCCAGCTCATCCACTGCTTCCCGCTTCCCAGCCGCCCACCCGCGCCGAATTTGAATGGCGTCAACATGCGTGGCAGGGCACCGCCCTCCGTGGAGAGAACAATTCCGAATCGCGCGATCACCGTGCGCATGCCGGCGCTCGCGGCCCGCGCTGCTTCACCTTCCCACGCGCGGCACAGGATAGCCAGGAAATCGTTGCCGTAGCCGCTCGTTTCGTTCAGCACTTCATCGCCGCGATTTCCGTAGTAGCCCGTCGCCGAGGCGCAAATAAGTACGCGCGGCGGCTGCCTCAGGTGCGAGAGCGCATCCACCAGCACGCGCGTGGAATCCACTCGGCTGCTGCGCAGAATCGTCTTGCGCTTTGATGTCCAGCGTCCGCCACCGATGCTCGCGCCGTTCAGATTCACGACGGCGTCGAAGCCTTCCATCGCCGGCACGTCCACCAGCGCGTTCAAAGGGTTCCACTGCACGTCGCCAGGCGCAGCATTGCCGCCCGGGCGCACCAGATGGCAGACGCTGTGGCCATCAGCGCGCAGCGAACCAGTAAGCGCAGCTCCCATCAACCCTGAGGCACCTGAGATCAAAACTTTCATCGGACATCCCCGTGAACCGTACAATTCCCACGGCAAGTGCAACTAACCTACGGCGCGCCGCACGCGCCGTCAAGCGAACACAAGCGGCTCAGTATATTCCACCGCTCCTCGCGTAGTATTCATCCCGCTCGCAAATTATTTCGCGACCAATCGAGGACGCCCGTGCCCATGTAGTATAGAATTTGCAATTCTGCAACGAGGTGTGAATGGCTGTCACAACCCGGCGAGTTCGTAGCGCAATTATCCTGGCAAGCATCGTGATATTTCCCGCCGCAATTTCCCGTGGCACGCAGGATAATCCCGGCATCCGTGGGTTCGCGCCCGCGCGCGTCGCCGCCGAACGCGCCCTTGAGCAGCAGCTGCGCGCAATCCCCGATCCCGCGCGCGCCGAGAGCAATCTGCGCCACATTACCAGCGAGCCGCATATGGCTGGCACGGAAGCCAGTCACCGCGTGGCGGAATGGCTGCGCGACCAGTATCACAGCTACGGCTTCGACGCCGATATCGTCAGCTACAGCGTATGGCTTGCGCAGCCGCGCGAAGTGCATCTGGAACTAATTGCGCCAGACAAAAAGGCCCTGGCAACTCCCGAGCAGCCCTTCGCCGTGGATCCTGACAGCTCCGACAAAAATATCGTCGTCGGCTTCAATACCTTCTCACCTTCGGGAGACGTCACGGCGCCGGTCGTCTACGTGAATTATGGAATGCTGGCGGACTACCGCGAGCTTGATAAACTGGGAATCAGCCTCGACGGAAAAATCGCGATCGCTCGCTATGGCGGCTGCTATCGCGGCATCAAGACGAAACTCGCCGAAGAGCACAAAGCCCTCGGCCTGATAATTTATTCCGATCCCGAAGACGACGGCTACGTCGCAGGCGACGTGTTTCCGAACGGGCCGTGGCGCCCAATGACCGGCATCCAGCGCGGCTCCGTCGAATACACGCAAATTTATCCGGGCGACCCACTTACGCCTGGAATGGCTTCGACCGCGAACGCCAAGCGCCTCGCTCCCGCCGACGCCGCAAATCTTCCGCGCATTCCCACGATGCCGATCAATTCTCAGGATGCTTCCATGATTCTTGAGAATCTCGGCGGCCCGCACGTCCCGCGTCAGTGGCAAGGCGGTTTGCCGTTCACGTATCACGTCGGGCCCGGTGCGGCCGTCGCGCACATGAAACTGGTGATGGATTATCAGCAGCGCACGCTCTACGACGTCATCGCGAAACTGCGCGGCACGAACGACGGGGAATGGGTCGTCCTGGGCAATCATCATGACGCCTGGGTTTATGGCGCAGTGGATCCTGGCAGCGGCACCGCGACCATGCTCGAAACAGCCCGTGCTTTCGGCGAACTCGTCCGCGCGGGGTGGAAGCCGCGGCGCACCATCGTGATGTGCGAATGGGACGGCGAAGAACCAGGATTGATGGGCTCGACCGAATGGGTGGAGGCAAATCGCGCCGAACTACAGTCGAAAGCCATCGCGTACTTGAACACAGACGTCGGCGTCGCCGGGCCCAATTTCACGGCATCCGCCACGCCGTCGCTTAAAGAGCTTATACGTGAAGTTGCGCGCGAAGTGCAGGATCCCCGCGACGTGCGCAGTATTTACAACGTCTGGCTCGATCGCGCCACTCGCCAACAGGAGGAGCCCAACGGCATCGCGCGCCCCAACGCGAAACTCACCGCTCCGGGAGAGACTCCCGTCGAAGCTCTAGGCGCGGGTTCGGATTTCTGCCCCTTCTTCGACCACGCCGGTATTCCTTCGCTCGACGCCGGATTCATCGGCGATTACGGCGTGTACCACTCGATGTACGACGATTTTTACTGGATGAAAAAGTTCGGCGATCCCACATTCGAATTTCACGTCGCGCTGGCAAAAATTCTCGGCACTCTGGCGCTGCGGCTGGATGAATCCGATATGCTGCCATTCGATTACTCCGCCTACGCCGCGGAGATTTCGCGTGCAGCGAATGATCTTGCTACTCGTGCGGCCAAGCAAGGAATTGGCAGCACAGATGTGCCGGCAGTTTCAGATGCCGCCGCCCAATTAACGGCTTCTGCCGCCCGCGCATCCCAAGCCATGCAGCAGTGGGCAAACGCATCACCCAATGAAGCCAAGCAAAATGAATTGAATCGCGAACTAGTAAGCGTCGAACAAGCGCTGCTAGTGCCAGAAGGCCTATCCGGCCGCACCTGGTACAAGCACACCATCTACGCCCCCGGATCCTACGCTGGATACGCCGCAGAAGTCCTCCCCGGCGCAAACGAAGCCCTCGATCGCCAGGATCCCGCCACCTTTACCCGTGAATCCGCCGCCCTAGCCGCCGCCCTGCGCCGCGCCTCCACGCGACTGGACGAAATCGCCCACCTCGCCTCCTCCACCACGCAATAGCCGACGCGTTTCACGCCCGAGTAGAACCATCGCGCGTACGGTCAGCGTCAGCTTCCGGCCTACGCCTTGCGCGGTTCACATTTCGGCACACTTGCCATGGCCACTGGCATTTCGTTTGCAGCCCAGCTTGTTGATGATTACTTGCCATGCCGTCGCACGTCGCGTAAATGCCGAGTAGGCACGTAGATAACACCTCAGGAGCGTGACATGATTTCCCATCGGCGTACCCTTCTCGAAATGCTCATTCCAATTGTCATAATCGCGGTTTTCGTTTTATGGATATCGGCCCGGCTATTCGCCCAGAGCACCACCGCGACCGGAAGCGTCCAAGGGACGCTCACTGACCCCAGCGGCGCGGTAGTGGCGGGCGCGAAGATCACGATCACGAACAAAGACACGGGTCAGGCCCTACACGTCACGACCTCATCGGCCGGGACATACAATTCCGGCGCCCTCGTGCCTGGCGATTATGCTGTTCGCGCCGAAGCCGCGGGGTTCAAGACCGTCGAAGAGGGTGTGGTGGTGAAAGTTGGCGTGGTCTCAGGTGTTAATCTCAGCCTCCAGGTCGGTGCAGCGAACACTGTGGTCACGGTTGCTGAGCAAACAGTGACGGTTAACACGGAGCAACCAAGCGTCCAGGGCGTTTTGAACAAGGATCAGATCGAGAACCTGCCGGTCAACGGGCGGAACTTTTTGGATCTCGCGCAACTGGAGCCGGGCGTGCAAATTCAGGATGGTGCTGATTTCGATCCCACGAAGGTAGGCTTCTCCTCCATCTCGGTAGGCGGCCGGTTCGGGCGCACCGCGCGCATTGAAGTGGATGGCGTGGACGTCAGCGACGAGACCGTAGGCACCACCACGGAAAATATTCCCGCCAGCGCCATTGACGAATTTCAGATCAGCCAATCCACTCTGGATCTTTCGAACGAACTCACGTCCTCCGGCGCCGTGAACGTCACCACCCGCTCCGGAACGAACAACTATCACGGCGAGGGTTTCGCGCTGTTCAGGGACAGCGCTTTTTCCGCGGCTCTGCCTACACCGCCGCCTCCCCCAACGCTTGACTCGCCATATGCCAGGAATCAGGACGGGGGCAATTTCGGAGGCCCGATTCTGAAAGACAAAGTGTTTTTCTTCCTCGACGCAGAACATACCAATCAAAATCTTTCGGCGCCGGTAGTAGCGGCCGCGCCGTTCACTCCTTATTCAGGGAACGTCAATAGCCCTTTCCGCGAAACCGACTACGACGCGCGCCTCGATTTCAACCTGTTTAAGAACGTCCGCATGTTCTATCGCTTCAGTTATTTTGACAGCAGAGCGGTGGCCACCGGGGGCACAGTTGGCTTTCAACCGTTTCAAGACAAGAACTACACCAGAACGCAAGTAATCGGCGCTGACTTCACCACTAAGGGCAACTTCACGCACAGCTTCCGCTTCGAGTACCTGAAGTTCATCAACAACCTGGGAGACACCGTTCTCGGTTCGGGCCTCCCGTTCGCGAATTTCCCGGTGAGTCTGAATTTCACCAGCTTCGGCTTCCTCACCGGCCCCAACTTCCTCGCGCCGCAGCAAACCTATCAGACCGATCGCCAAATCAAGTACGACGGCAGCAAGCTGCTCGGCTCGCATATCCTCCGCTACGGCGTCTCTTACAATCGCCTCCGCGGCGGAGGCTTATTCTCTTTCAGCGCCATCACTCCCAACGTCAGCCCGATTGGCAGCTCTGACGAGGTCAGTGCCGCGACCCCCTGTTCCGCGACAAATACGGCTTCGAACTGCGGAACGAACAACCTGTTTATCTGTCCCGGTGGGCCGTCAATGCAAGGAGGTGGGTGCCCGCTAAACTATCCTGTGGACAACGTGACTCTGGGCAACGGGGAAGAATGCGACACGGAAATCCCCGCATTCAACGCCCCGTGCAGCGGCACTCCGCCGGACAATCGCATCGGTCTCTACGTCGGCGATAGCTGGAAGATCAAGCCGAATCTGAACATCACCTATGGCGTGCGTTACGTCCGCGATACGGGACGCACAGATAGCGACCTCCCGGGCTTCACTGGTACTGCCGCGACTGAGCTCAACGCCGTGATGCCCGGCTTAGCCAACCGAGTAAACCAGCCGAACCACAACTTTGGACCGCAGCTCGGAATTGCGTGGGATCCTCGCAACGACTCAAAGACCGTAATCCGCGCGGGTATCGGCGTTTTCTATGAGAACGCAATCTGGAACAATGCCGAGTTCGATCGTCCAGAACGCCTCGCGAACGGCGCCTTCCTCGCCAATCCCACGGCATGCTCCAGCGGCGCGGGTGCGGGTGTTCCGTTCCCCGTGCCTGGCGCCTCGCCCAATCTAGAATTTCTAGGCGGGGTCGACTCAGCCACCGCGAGTGTTATTTGCAGTTCGCTGATCGGCGCCACACTTGGAGGCAACACTGGCAACTGCGCTGGAATGACCGCCGCGCAATGCATCGCGGCGTTCCAAACAACTTACCAAGCGGCCTCGAAGGCCGTGGGCGCCAACGCCCCGAACCCGTCATACATTCCCAATCTGATTTCGAGCGGTTCGGCAATCCCGCTCGGAGCCTTGGCGCCCAACTACCGCACGCCTTACTCGATACAAATGAATGCGGGCATACAAAGAGAACTGCGTCCCGGCATGGTTCTCAGCGTGGATTATCTCCGCAACGTAGCCTTGCACTATCTGATTGGCGTTGACGCGAATCACAGTGGCGATGTCAGGTTCTTCAATAAATCCGCCGCCCAACAAGCCATCGCAGCCACCCTCAGTGCTTGCAACGCAGCATCGATTGACGCCGCCATCGCGGCCTGTCCCGGGTTGCATCCCGCAACGCCGCAGAACCCGGTTCCTGGACCCGCGACGATGTCAGACTTCGGCGGCTTCGGCCTCGATTCCGCGGCGGACCTGGGAATCAGCGGTTGCCAAACTGGATTGGGCACGAGCTACCCCTGTGCCTTCACGGGAATTAACCCAGACCTGGGGCCGGCAGTCTTCCTTTTTCCGATAGGGCGTTCGGTTTACAACGCCTTGGACGTGAAGTTGGTTGACAATGTGAAGGCCCCCTTCCGCGGGGTCAAGTATCTTAATTTCCAGTTTGCTTACGCCTTGTCGCGATTTACGAATTGCGGCGCAGCCTTGTCCACTTCCGCCGGCACCTCTCCCGCTGCGGCCGATCAGGATTTCGTCAATCCCACCATTGACAACAATCATCCCTGCGGTTTCAGCGGCCCGTCTGCCCTCGACCGCACTCATCAATTTTCTTTTGGTGGTTATGCAGACTTGCCATTGCATTTCCGGCTCGGCACCATTTTCCATTTCGATAGCCCTCTCGCCAGCGCGCTCGCAGTTCCGGTCACGGGCAATGGTGCTGGTGAAATCTTTGCCACCGATTTCACGGGCGATGGAACCGTCGGCGATCCTATCCCCGGCACGAAACAAGGTTCGTTCATGCGCGGCGTGTCTTTGGGCGACCTCGCGAATGTCGTAAACAATTACAACAACACCGTCGCGAATAATCCGACTCCCGCTGGCAATGTGCTCATCACCAATGGCTTGTTCACACTAAGCCAGCTCCAGGCGCTCGGAGGAGTAGCACCCGCCCTGTCGCCGGTGGTTCCCGGCGAAGTAGGACTCACATGGCTGAAAACATTCGATATGAGCCTGACGTGGGTCGGCAATGTAAATGTCCGCGAGCGGCAACTCTCGTTCCAACCCAGCGTCAGCTTCTACAACCTATTCAACTTTGCGAACTTCAACATCCCGGGAAACGTTCTCAGCGGGATCCTTTCGGGCGGGGCAGGCTCATTGAATGGCACCAATTATGCCGGCGCCAACTCCGTGCGCGTTGGAGTAGGCACGGGCGTGTTTGCACTGGGCGCGCCGCGCACGATTGAATTCGGCCTGAAGCTGACGTTTTAGCCTCATGCGTGCCTACGGCGCGAGCGGAAGATGCACTGAACCGGTTCTGCCGCTCGCCGCCGCTCGTACCGCCGCAGCGAAAATCGCAACCGCTTGGGCATTCATCGGTCTTCGGCCCCGCTCGCGACTGGCTTCGGATATTTCACATCGTGTAGCCACTTCGAGAACAAAATCCACCAGATCAGAAACAGCACCACGTTCGGCCAGCCCGCCTCCACTCCAAAGGGCATCCCTGTCAGCAACGCTGGACCGGGAAAGCTCCCTTGGAACAAATGCCCGTGGCCCATCTGCCCGCGGTCCGGCACGCCATAAAAATAGGTTTCGCCCCAGTCCCATGCGGCGTGTAGTCCCAGCGGCATCCACAAGTCGCCAGTACGCCGCAGGAGCAAACAAGCGATCAGCCCAAACCCGCCGACGGTGCATAGTCCGAGCACCGTCCAACCCGGATTGAATATGTGCGCCCCAGCCATCAGCGCCGACGTGAATATCGCTGCGGGCCAGAAGCCGATTCCTTCGGTCAGCGTGAACTGTAAGTACCCGCGATAAAAGAATTCCTCGACCATCGTCGCCAAAATCATCGTCACAGACCACAGCAACGCATATTTCAAAATGTCCGTGCCGTGGATCTGCAACGACCCGAGTGAGTAGGCGCGCGCCAGTCGCAGCACCACGAGCAGCAACGTCAATGAAACGAAGCCAATCGCGAACGCCAGCCAGAATTGCTCGCAAAACGCCCGCCGCGATGGAAATCCATAATCCTCAACCTTTCGGCCTTCGAGCTTCGACATGATCCAAGCTGCCAAGAACAGCAGGAACAATATCACGGCGAACGTCACGATCCCGACCGTTGGACTACCCGCGTCCGGTTCCTGTCCGTGCGATGCAGCATCCGCGATTTTGTTCGCGCCATAACCCAGCGCGAACACCAACGTGGCATAAATCAATAGCCGCCAGCCTGCGCGTAGCCCATCGGGACCCTTGAAGATTTTGTGTGCAAGCATTAAGTGATTCCTAGGGCTGATCCGCACCATTCTTGGGATATTTCATTTCGCGGAAGCGCCGTGCAAAAACGAACCACCAAATCACCAGCAGCACCACATTCAACCAGCTCGCTTCCGGGCCGTACGGCATCCCAGTCAGCCATACCGGACCGTGCAGACTGCCCCGCAACAGCGTGGCCTGGTTCGTGAATCCACCGCTGGGCACGCCGTAGAAATACATTTCGCTCCAGTTCCATCCGGCGTGCAGCCCAATCGGCATCCACAGATCGCCCGTCCGTCGCAGCAGAAGGCAAGCGACCAGTCCGTACTCTGCGGTCGCGACCAAACCGACCACTCTCCAACCCGGATTCAAGATGTGCACCGTGCCCATCAAAACCGAAGTGATCAACGCCGCCGGCCAGAATCCGATACCGTTCGTCAACGTAAACTGCAAGTAGCCGCGGTAGAAAAATTCCTCAACGATCGGCGCTAACGTCATCGCCGCACCCCACAGCAGAGCATTCTTCAAGATTTCCGCTCCGTGGAGCTGCACAGATACCAGCGAAAAAGATTTGGCAAGCGACAGGACGGCCAAGAGCCCGGTCAAAGAAACGAAGCTGATCACCCACGCCTTCCCGAACCGTCCGCAGAACGCTCGCCGCCAAGGCAAGCCGTAATCGGCGAGGCTTCGTCCTTCCATCCGTGCCATGATCCACGCCGCCAGCAGCAGCGCGCACAAAACAACAGCGAAGTAACCGATCACGTTCGTCACGTTTTCAGGGTCCGGCTGCCAGCAGTGCAACGCCGCATCCGCAATTTTATTGGCGAGGTAACCGAGTGCAAAAACCAATGCACCGTAAATCAGCAGCCGCCATCCGGCGCGCAGCCCATTGGGCCCCTTAAAGATATTTTGTGGCACTTGCTAGTCCCTCGGACAGGCAACTCACCTGGCAGATACATCAATCGTAACGACACGCCACCCCCGGGCTCATTCAGCGGGACTGAAGCTAGCACTGGCCTGACGCCCTAGACTATGATTGATTGCGCCAAAATTTTTTGAGCAAATCGGGCCTGGAACGTATCTAGGCAGCACCAGCGCCATGGAGCAGCCCCATTTCTAGCTCTCCCACAGTTTTCGCCCGTTCCGTACGCAAGATTGCCGACGCGATCGCGCCGCATGCCAACGCTCGCTATTTGCTTGAGGCCGTCGGCCTCGACAACCAAGCGCTTCGCGACCCGGCACTCAGAATTCCCTACGCGGATCTGATGATGCTCTCGGAGCTTGCCGCCCGCATGACCAAGGATGTCGCGTTTGGCCTCCACGTAGGCGAGCAGGTCGAACAAAATTCCTACGGCATCATCGGCCATTCCGTTGTCACCAGCGCCACGCTTGGCGAAGCACTTCGCACCTTGGAACGCTACTTGCCGATCTGGACGAACGTTGGCGCGTTCAAATTAGATGTCGAAGGATCCATCGCGCACTTTCAGTGGAAATTTTCGGATGGCTCGCTGCCCGAGCCTCGCCACGATGTCGAGATGACCATGGCAACCGTCGCGCGCTTCAACCGTTTCTCGGCCGGTGCCGTATGGAAGCCGCGCGAAGTCTGGTTCGAACATGCCAAGCCCAAGGACGTTTCCGAACATGCCCGCATTTTTCGCGCGCCCGTGCGCTTTGGTATGCCGGTCAACGCGCTGTTAATCGATCGCAGGTTGCTCAGTCTGCCGTTAGCTGGCGCCAATCCGGTAGCGCATCAGGCGATCAGCGAAGCAGCCGAGCAGCTTCTCGCGATGGATCCCGGCAAGGCCAATCTCACGCAGAGCCTGCTCAGCTTTATTCGTGAGCGATTGTGCAGCGGAGATTTTGGCCTTCAGGATGCTTCGCGGCACCTCGGCCTCAGTCGCCGCAGTCTGCAAAGAAAATTGCGCCAGCAATCTTCCTCTCATCGGCTCCTGCTCGAACAGGCGCGCCGCGATCTTTCGCGCTGCCTTCTGCTGGGCTCCGAAGCCACCGCGACGGAAGCAGCCTACGCTCTCGGCTTTTCCGATCCCACCGCATTTCATCATGCCTTCCAAAGATGGCACGGCATGCCGCCGCAAGCGTATCGCGCCGCCCAAATTCGCTAGCCCGTATAAATTGCGCCGAAACGTAGCACCGCAATCCGTCTTCGCAATCCGTCTTCGTTGACTTGCCTATGGCCACAACCTAAGATGACCGCCAAATGGCCGACTCCTCGAGTTTCATCGGGCAGACCATCTCGCACTACCGAATCGTGGAAAAGCTCGGCGGCGGTGGCATGGGAGTCGTGTACAAGGCTGAAGACACCAAGCTCCACCGCTTCGTGGCCCTGAAATTTCTTCCTGACGGTTTCGCATCGGATTCGCAAACTCTAACCCGCTTCGAGCGGGAGGCGCAGGCTGCATCCGCGCTGAACCACTCCAACATCTGCACCATCTATGAAATCGGCGAGCACGACGGCCAGCCCTTCATCGCGATGGAATTTCTCGATGGCCAGACGCTCAAACACCGCATTTCTGGCAAGCCGCTGCCGCTGGAGCAAGTACTGGAGTTGGGGATCGAAATTGCGGAAGCACTGGACGCGGCGCATTCCAAAGGGATCGTTCATCGCGATATCAAGCCTGCCAACATTTTTGTCAGTGAACGCGGGCACACCAAGATCCTCGATTTTGGTTTAGCCAAGCTGATGCCTTCACGTGGTGCGGCGAACCTATCCGCTATGCCCACATCCAACGATTTGGACCAGCTCACGCGCCCGGGCGCGCCGATCGGCACCATCGCATATATGTCGCGGGAGCAAGTGCGCGGCGAAGAACTGGATGCACGCACGGACTTATTTTCTTTCGGCGTGGTGCTCTACGAGATGGTGACAGGCGTTCTGCCTTTCCGTGGCGACACCAGCGGCGTGATTGCGGAAGCGATTCTGAATCGCGCGCCGGTCGCGCCGATCCGCTTGAATCCTGAAGTTTCTCCACAATTGGAAGAGGTCATCAAGAAGGCTCTAGAAAAAGATCGAAAGCTGCGCTACCAGAGCGCCGCCGACATTCGCTCCGATTTGCAGCGGCTGAAGCGAGATTCAAACTCGGGCCGCACAGACGCCGCAGCAGGCGAACCCGGCCTGATCCAACCGCCGCCGCGAAAAGCGATTCCTAGGGCGGCGGTCGCGGGCGCGGCGATGCTGCTCATTCTAATGGCCGTGGCCGGAAGGTTATTCCTCTCCCGCAACAAGGCCCACGCTCTAACGGACAAAGACACCATCGTCCTCGCGGACTTCACGAACTCGACCGGAGACCCGGTGTTTGACGGCACGTTGCGCCAGGGCCTCTCCGTGCAGCTCGAACAATCACCTTTTCTAAGCCTCGTCTCAGACCAGCAAATCCAGCAGACTCTGCGGATGATGGACCAGAAGCCCGATGCCAAGCTCACACCGGAGATCGCGCGGGAACTTTGCCAGCGGACAGCAAGCACCGCCGTTCTCGACGGTTCGATTGCCCAAATTGGCACGCAATACCTTCTGACTTTGCAGGCTGCGAATTGTTCCAGCGGGGAATTGATGGCCAGCACGGAGGCTCAGGCAGAAAGCAAGAGCCAGGTGCTAAGCGCATTGGGTAAGGCAGCCTCGGAAATCCGCAACAAGCTTGGGGAATCGCTTAACGCGGTCCAGAAGTTTGATACACCGCTTGAGCGGGCCACCACACCGTCACTGGAAGCTCTTCAGGCTTACAGCCTGGGACGAAAGGCCATGGCCGGTAGCGAGTGGGCCGCAGCCGTGCCGTTCTTCCAACGGGCGATTCGCTTTGACCCAAATTTCGCCATGGCCTACGCCAGACTTGGGACCAGTTTTTCAAATCTTGGTGAAACGAAGCTGGGAGCCGAGAACTCTCGGAAGGCGTATGAGTTGCGCGAAGGTGTCAGCGACGGAGAGAAGTTCTATATCGAATCTCATTACTACCAGTTTGGCACCGGCAACCTAGAGAGTGCACGCCAGAGCCTTCAACTTTGGGCGGAAACCTATCCTCGCGATTGGTTGCCGCGGCCGCCCCTATACGCGATCTATGGCTCGCTCGGGCAATATGACAAATCTCTGGCTGAAGCCCGCGAGGCCGTTCGCCTCAACCCGGGAAGCGCTATGAATTCCGCAGACCTCGTCGGCGCCTATCTCAGTTTCAATCAGATTATCGAGGCGCGGGCCGCAGCCGAAACAGCGCAAGCCAAAAACCTCGATTCGTCACAATTACGCTACGTCCTGTACCAGCTCGCCTTCCTGCAAAACAACACCGCGGGGATGGCGCAACAGGTCGCATGGGCTGTGGGCAAGCCAGGAGTGGAAGATGTACTGCTGAGCTTCGAAGCTGACACGGCTGCATATTTTGGAAAGCTCAGGGAGGCGCGAGATATTTCGCGCCGGGCGGTAGCGTCGGCAGTGCGAGCGGAAGAGAAGGAAGTGGCAGCGGCGTACGAAGCGGACGCGGCGCTGCGGGAAGCCATGTTCGGGAATGCCGTAGAGGCGCGGCAGCGTGTCACGGCGGCGCTCGCTCTATCGAACGGACCGGGCGTGCAGTTCGCGGCCGCTCTGGCACTTGCTCTCACGGGTGATACCACGCACGCCCAGACGCTCGCCGAGGATTTGGATAGGCGCTTTCCAGAAAATACCGTCGTCCAGTTCAATTACTTGCCCGCAATTCGCGCTCAACTCGCGATGAACCGTGGCGATAACGCGAAGGCCGTCGGTGAGCTGCAGGCGGCGCTGCCCTATGAGTTGGGGGCATCGGGCGGATTATTGGTGGTCTACGTGCGCGGCGCAGGTTATCTGGGTGCGCGCCAAGGAGGAGAAGCTTCCGCCGAATTTCAGAAAATTCTGGATCACCGCGTGCTTGTGCTCAACGAGACGATCGGGGCGCTAGCGCACCTCGGCATCGCCCGGGCTCATGTTTTGCAGGGCGACACCGCCAAAGCGCGTGCCGCGTACCAGGATTTCCTCACTCTTTGGAAAGACGCCGACCCCGACGTCCCCGTCCTCATCGCAGCAAAGTCCGAATACGCGAAGTTGCAATAACCGGCGTCCACGATCGTAGCCGGCGACCGGATGCGGTTCCTCGCCTGATCGTAGCCTGCGCATGATTGCTCGCGTCCCTGGAAATGCAACGGTGCCGCTGCGCACGGGTAGGTTCGCGTTGCGCCCGCCTCCACGGTAGAATAAGGGTGATGCGTGTTCGCGTGCTATTTTTCGGCCAACTCAAGGACATCGCCGGCGTCTCGCAAGAAGACGCCGAGCTATCCGAAGGCGCCCGCGTGGAAGACCTCTACGAGCGTTACGCGCGGCGCTTTCCCCGCCTCGCCGAATTTCGCCCATCCGTCGCCGCGTCGGTAAATCAGGAATATGCTGAATGGCGCGCGTCGCTCGCGGCAGGCGACGAAGTAGCATTCCTGCCGCCCGTCAGTGGCGGTCAGCAAGCTGCGATCACTGACGACATCATTCTTCTCGTCCGCGAACCCATCCAGCCGCGCGAACTATTGCAGAACCTCAAAGCCTTTGAAGATGGCGCGGCGGTAATCTTCGACGGCTTCGTCCGCAACAATTTCAAAGGCCAACGCACGCTGTATCTCGAGTACGAGGCCTACGAACCCATGGCCTACGCAAAACTGCGCGAAATCGGCGCTCACATTCATACTCAATTTGGAATCCATCGTCTTGCAATCGTCCACCGCCTCGGCCGTCTGGAAGTCGGCGACACCAGCGTCTTCATCGCCGTCAGTGCCCCGCACCGCGCCGCCGCGTTCGATGGCTGCCGTTACGCTATTGACACCCTGAAGCGCACCGTACCCATTTGGAAAAAAGAATACTTTGCCGGCGGCGCCGTTTGGGCCGAAGGCGAGTCGTTGCCTCAGGAAGCCAATACCGTGTCAGAAGAATCTACCTCTTAGATGAAACGAGCCGTCGCCACGCTTTGCACTCTCGCGCTAGCAGGTCTGTGCGCATTCGCACTTGCCAGAGCGTCCAATCCAGAGCGACTGCAACAACAGCAGCAACAGCAACAGCAGCGCCAAAAAGGCCCGATTCGCGTGCAGACCGATCTGGTGAGCATTCTCGCCAGCGTCATCGACGCCAAAGGAGAGCCGGTCATCGGCCTGGATCAGAGCGCGTTTCAGCTCACGGAAGAAGGAATCGCGCAAAAGATCGTCCGCTTCGAACCGCAAACCAATCGCCCGCTCGATCTAGCCCTGATGCTCGACGCCAGCGGGTCCGCGGCGATCGAACTAAAAATCGAGCGCGAAGCTGCGGCGCGTTTTATCGAGGAAGTGGTCCGCCCCACTGATCGCCTGGCCGTTTTTTCCTTTGGAGCCGATGTCGTGCAGCTCGGCAATTTTTCCGCTGATCTTAAGCAGCTGGATAGCGCGGTGCGCCGCGTGGACACGAGCCCGGACATGGGCACGTCGCTCTACGACGCGGTGGTGCTCGGCTCGCAATCCGTCCGCCGCCAGGGCGCCGAACGCCGCCGCGCGCTGGTGATCATCACCGACGCCGGCGAAACCACGAGCGTCTCGAAATTTGAAGACGCGCGCCGCACCGCGATCGCCTCGAACATCTTGCTCTATACTGTGGTGGTGCGCCCGATGAAATCCGACGCCGGATGGAATACCGCGGGCGAACACGCCATCTCCACCATCACGGACAGCGTCGGCGGCGCCATGTACTATCCGACCGATCTCAGCGAGCTGGGCGCAATTTTCGACCGCATCAATCGCGAACTGCGTACCCAATATCTGCTCGGCTACTATCCCACTCCCACGCCGCCGCCCGGCAGCGACCGGCACGTGGCGGTCACCGTGAACACCGGAGACACCGTGCGTTACCGCAAGGAGTACTTCACCGCCGGAGTGGCGCAATAAACCGATGAACCAATTTCTCGATGTCGCTATTGCCGCCGCGCGTGAAGCAGGCGCCGTGCTGCTCACCGAACACAGCCGCCCACAGAAGATCATGTACAAAGGTGACGTGGATCTTGTGACGGAAACCGACAAGCGCTCCGAAGCAATCGTCGTCGGCCGCTTGCGGCGCGAATTCCCGGAACATCGCATCGTCGCCGAAGAAGGCTCGAGCGGCTCGCGCGCCGCGTCGCGCTACGAATGGCACGTGGACCCGCTCGACGGCACAACGAATTTCGCGCACGGCTATCCCTGTTTTGCAGTTTCCATTGCGCTGCTCGAAGATGGCGTGCCGCTGGTGGGCGTGGTGTTCAATTCCGTCGCCGACGAACTTTTTTCCGCCGCGCGCGGCGAGGGCGCGTTCCTCAATCAGAAACCGATTCACGTCTCTAGCGCTGAGCGCATGGCCGTCAGCCTGGTGGCCACTGGTTTTCCCACACACAAGCGCGGCGACAACGTGAACATTCATTACTACTGGCATTTCACGCTAAATTCGCACGGAGTGCGCCGCGACGGTTCGGCCGCCCTCGATCTCTGCTCAGTCGCCTGCGGCCGCTTCGAAGCTTTCTGGGAATTCGGCCTGAAATCGTGGGACACCGCCGCCGGTGTCCTGATCGTCACCGAAGCAGGCGGCAAAGTCACGGATCTGCGCGGCGGCCCCTATAGTCCCGGTGGCCCGGACTTGCTCGTGACCAACGGCCACATCCACGCCGAAATGCGGCAAATGATGGCCGAAATAGCGACCCGTGCAAACAGCAAGCTGTAGCAGACCGGACCTTATCTATGAACTCGGCGGCGCGCGCGATGATTGACGCCCAGCACACCGCGATGCTAGCGTGGCCCAAACTCCTTCATGCGTGCCGTTGACATTATCCGCAAGAAACGCGATGCCGCGGAACTCTCCCGCGAAGAAATCGCCTTCCTCGTTGACGGCGCCACTCACGATCGCGTCCCCGATTATCAATTAGCCGCCTTCCTAATGGCCGTGCTGTGGCGCGGCATGACCCGCGCCGAACTCGCCGCGCTAACCGAATCCATGCTCAATTCCGGTGAAGTACTCGATTGGTCCGATCTTCCCGCGCCCAAAGTGGACAAGCACTCCACCGGCGGCGTCGGCGACAAAACTTCTCTGGTCATTGCTCCCATCGTTGCCGCGGCCGGCCTCTACGTGCCGATGATCAGCGGCCGCGGCCTCGGTCACACGGGCGGCACGCTCGACAAACTGGAATCCATCCCCGGCTTCAACGTAAACCTGCAGCTCGAGGAATTCCGCCGCACACTCGCGGTGGCTCATTGCGCCCTGATCGGCCAAACCCCCGAAATCGCGCCCGCTGATAAAAAGCTCTACGCCCTGCGCGACGTCACCGCTACAGTCGAAAGCCCCTACCTGATCACCGCCTCCATCATGAGCAAAAAAATGGCGGAGGGAATTGACGCGCTGGTGCTCGACGTAAAAACGGGCGACGGCGCGTTCATGAAAAAGCAAGCCGATGCCGAATATCTCGCCGAGCTGATGGTTGAAACCGGCGTACGCATGGCCAAAAAAGTCATCGCCCTAATCACCGACATGGAGCAGCCTCTCGGCCGCAAGATCGGCAACTCCCTGGAAGTGGAGGAATGCATCGAAATTCTCGACGGGAAGGGTCCGGAAGATCTGCGCGAACTATGCCTTGAACTTTCCGCCTGGATGTTCGTCCTCGGTGGTAGTTCGAATTCCGTCGCCGCCGGCCGCGCACTGGCAGCGGAAATGATTGCTTCCGGACGCGCGCGTGATACATTCCGCGAAGTGATTCGCTTGCAAGGGGGCGATCCGCACGTGATTGGCGATCCCGGCCGTTTGCCGCACGCGAAACATCGAGCCCGCGTGGACGCGCGCAGCGCAGGTTATGTCACGGCAATTCACTGCGAGCAGGTCGGCGTCGCCAGCATGCTCCTGGGCGGCGGCAGAGAAAAAAAGGAAGACTCGGTGGACCCGGCGGTAGGCCTCGTGCTCGAAAAAAAGATTGGCGACGCGGTACAGAGCGGCGAAAACCTGTGCACCGTACACTACAATCTCGACGCGCGCCTCCCGCCAGCCATGCGCCTCCTGTCCGAAAGTTTCGAAATTGGCGACCAAGCTCCGCCCGCCGCGCCACTCGTCCGCAAAATCATCGGCGCGGAAGAATTCTTGTGACCCAGCACGGCTCTAAAGGAGGCTCCTGCGCATGCACCGTTTGGTAGGCGTACTGGGAATGCTCACCATGATGGGTTTCGCGTTCCTGTTTTCCACCAATCGCCGCGCCATCCGCGGGAAAACGGTCGCCTGGGGCCTCGGCCTGCAAATCGTTTTCGCCTACCTCGTCATCAACTGGACCTACGGCCAGTGGATTTTTCAGAAAGCGGGCGCCGCTGTGAACTGGGTGCTGGATTTCGCGTTCTTCGGGTCGCAGTTCGTTTTCGGCGACCTGGGAAAAAAGGGCTCGCCCATGGGCTTTTTCTTCGCCTTTCAGGTGTTGCCCACGATCATTTTTATCGCCGCGGTTTTCGCGCTGCTCTATTACTACGGCGTGATGCAATTCATCATCAAGCAAGCGGCGCGCGTAATGACCGGCCTGATGGGCGCGAGCGGCGCCGAATCGCTCAACGTCGCCGCCAGCATTTTCATGGGCCAGACCGAAGCGCCTCTCACGATCCGCCCCTATCTCCCGGAAGTGACGCAATCCGAATTGATGACGATCATGACCAGCGGCATGGCGCACGTTTCCGGCGGCATGATGGCCGCCTACATCGCGTACGGCGTCGAAGCGAAACACGTGCTCGCCGCCGTGATCATGACGGCCCCCGGCACAATCCTGCTTTCGAAAATGATGGTGCCCGAAACCGAAGTGCCCGTAACTTCCGGCAAAGTGGAACTCGCGCCTCTGGAACGCGACACCAACGCGCTCGGCGCGCTCTCCCGCGGCACTGTGGACGGCCTCAGCCTCGCTCTGAACGTCGGCGCCATGCTCGTCACGTTCATCGCGCTGATTTATCTCGTAGATGGCGTTTTCGGCGCAGTACACAACGGACTCGCGCAGCTCGGCGTCACTTGGTTTCCTTCCAGCGTCGAACAAATTTTCGGCTATCTGTTTTCGCCGATCGCCTGGGTCATCGGAATTCCCTGGCAAGACTGTCACACCATCGGAAATCTGCTTGGCCTGCGAATGGTGACGAACGAGCTCGTCGCCTTCCAGCGTCTCGGGCCAATGAAGGAAGCGCTCGATCCGCGCTCCTTCACCATTGCCACCTTCGCGCTCTGCGGTTTCGCGAATTTCAGCTCCATCGGAATTCAAATCGGCGGCATCGGCGCTCTCGCGCCCAATAAAAAGGCAGACCTCGCGCGTCTGGGCATTCGCGCCATGCTCACCGGCACGATGGCCAATCTGATGTCCGCCTCGATCGTCGGGATCATGATGCGATGAGCGCGGCGCGCACAAAATCCTCAGCACCCGGCACCGAATTCGCGCGCGCCGAGCGCGCAGCGAAGTTCATCCTCGCGAAAACCCGCATGCGCCCGAAAATCGCGCTGGTGCTCGGCTCGGGGCTCGGCGCGTTTGCCGACGAACTGAAAGAAGCAACGCGCATCCCCTACGAAAAAATTCCCGGCTTTCCGCGTTCCACGGCCATCGGCCACGCGGGCCGCCTTGTGATCGGCAAAGTGGAAAATATCGCGGTCGCTGCCATGCAGGGCCGCGTCCATTTCTACGAAGGCTACACCGCGGAGCAAGTCGCGTTCCCCATGCGCGTCCTCGGCCGCCTCGGCATCCGCTCCGCCATT
This sequence comes from uncultured Acidobacteriota bacterium, assembly GCA_963786205.1. Taxonomy (GTDB): domain Bacteria; phylum Acidobacteriota; class Terriglobia; order Acidiferrales; family UBA7541; genus Palsa-295. The sequence goes on along the minus strand of CAWAYG010000002.1, from coordinate 262,004 downwards.
CTCACCAACGCCGCCGGTGGCATTAATACGAAATACAATCAGGGCGCGCTCGTCGTCATCAGCGACCACATCAATCTGCAGGGCATCAACCCCCTGATCGGCCCGAACGATGACCGCTTCGGCCCGCGCTTTCCGGACATGACCCAAGCCTACTGGAAGCCCTATCGCGAAATCGCGCTCGCCGAAGCAAAGCGGCTCGGCAGCGCCGTCCTCGAGGGTGTGTACGCCGCGCTCGCCGGACCAAACTACGAAACTCCCGCGGAAATTCGTTATTTGCGTACGATTGGAGCCGATTTGGTGGGCATGTCCACGGTCCCGGAAACGATAGCCGCGCGCCACATGGGAATTCGCGTGCTAGGAATTTCCTGCGTCACCAATATGGCCGCGGGTATTCTCGATCAAGTGCTCGACCACAAGGAAGTAATGGAAACCGGCGAACGAGTGCAGGGCCAGTTCATCGCGCTGCTGCGCGCCGTCCTGCCGCGCATTGCCGCCGACTCTAAGTGAAGGAAAGTAGCGGAAAGGGAAGCGAAAAATAAATGAGCGAATATGACGCGCTAGTCACAGCAGCAACGCAGGCATTCCAGAACGCCTGCGCCCCAATTTCCAATTTCCGCGTGGGCGCCGCCGTGCGCGCGAAATCCGGACGTATCTTTGCCGGATGCAACATCGAAAACGCCACGCTCGGCCTCACCTGCTGCGCCGAGCGCGTAGCAATCTTCAAAGCCGTCTCCGAAGGCGAACGCGGCTTCGACGCCATAGCCGTAGTCACCGACGTAGATCGCCTCACTCCGCCCTGCGGCGCCTGCCGCCAAATCATCTGGGAATTCTGCGGCGATGTGCCAGTGCTGCTAGCCAATCTAAGGGGAAAGGTAGAACAGGAAACATCCGGCAAGCTCCTGCCGCGCGCATTCGATGCTTCGTTCTTGTAGAAAAGCAAAAGGCACCACAGTGCTGCCTTTGATCTTCCGCAGCGCCACCCAGCCGCCGCCTAACTAGGCGGTCGCGCCGAATTCCGTTGCCGTTGCAATTTCAAAGCCGTCGAACGCAAAGTTTCCGGCACGTTCTTATTGGCGGCAAGCTGTTTCAGGTCGGTAGGAGTCAAGTGCGGCAACAGATGCAAGCTCACATCCAGCGGAGATTTCGGATTCTTGGTCAAATTCTTAATCACCACGTAGCTCTTCATGAAATTCCGGTTCTTCGAAATAATCCGCAGCACTTCTTGCGATACGTTGGTCATCGCCGCGAAATTCTCAATTTCCAGGTCCGTCAACCGCGGCGACTGCAACACCCCACGCTGCACGATCTTGTTCGGGTCGCGTATCAAAAGCATGCGTTCCTCGCGTCCGCCTTTCACGGCCAACTGAATGCGCTGCACGATATTCATCTTGGCCATTCGTTGCAGCAGCGACTGCCGCTTCTTCACCTCAGGCTCGGGCGCTGGCGCGACCTCAGCCACAGCCTCCTCGATCACTTTCTCTTCCATAGCGGCATTCGTCTCAATTTCCGCCAGCAACTCTTTCTGTTCAGGTGTCGCTGCTTCGGAATAGGCCAGCGCGATCCCCAACGCGGGATAAGAGCTGAGCCGGTCCAGATTGTCGAGCAGCGCCTGAATTCCCACACTCGTCAAATCCGCAGAAACGCGCGTCACAAATTCCGCAGGGCAAGCCGGGTTCGCCGCCATGCGGTCGGCTACTTCCGGCCTGCCGCTCATCTCGTCCGCGCAGTATTCAAAAAGTTTCAGATCCGCATCGGGGCGCGCCAGCGCGGCCTGCAAAGATTCCAGCGACTGCGTCAGCAGGCAGCTTTTTGCGCGCTCGGCAACCGTGGGATCTTTGTCCGTAGTCAAAACGGCCAACAACTCGGCGCGATCTTCCGGCGCCAACGAAATGGTGCCCGCGCACAACGCCAGTTTTTGTTCCGGCCTCGCGTGGCCCGCACGAATCGCAGCTCGCACTTCGGCGCTAATGGGGGTCACCTGTCGCGGGCTTGAGGTCTTTCTGCGTGAGAGTCACGAACGCCGGTTGTCCAGGCTGGCCGCCCGCCGCAACCGCCTGGCCGTTCAGTTCCAGCACAATCGCGCTCGATTCGCTCGAAGAAATTTCCAGCGAATTTACCGCCGTGAACCGGTACACCTGCCGCGCGTCCATGTGCCCCTCGAACAGAGGCTTGCCGTCCGCAACAACTTTCACGTCCGTCGCCTTTGCGGCTTCCAGTTTCAAATCCAGCACCGGCACTGTTCCAGATCCCAACCCAGCCCCATCGCTATCAGACGCCGCAGGCCTCGATGAAATCGCCGGATCAGATGGCGGCGCCTCAGCCGTGTCAGGCGCGAAATTCGGCGCCGAACCCTGCGCGGCAGTCGCGCCCGCAAAACTGGGCGCCACACCAGATTCCGGCGCCGAATTCACCGGCTCCCCGGAATGCTTGTGCAACCGCGCCGCAATCTTAGGCCCCAGAAAGTGCACAGCCGCCCAACCGCCAGCCAGCACCACTAAAACCAGCCCAATCACCACGAAAACACGCGCCCAATTCCGGTCCGGCTCCTCCGGCGGGTCTGCTACGACGCCTGGATCAGGCCGCCCCCTAGTTTCCAGCGCGTATTCCGCCACCAGGGTGTCTTCATCGAGGCCCAGATAACGTGCCACGGACCGTATAAAACCGCGATTGAACACGCCGCCCGGTAGCAACTCCCACTGTTCGCTCTCCAGGGCAGCCAGAAAGCGTGGCGCAATGCGCGTAGCCGCTGAAATTTCTTCCAGCGTCACGCCCCGCATTTCCCGCTCGCGTTTGAGATGATCGCCGAAAGGTTTTGAAGGCATCCGCTGGAATCCGCAACTACAGAAAATATAGGCGTCGCTGATGGGAGTGTCAATGCTGGCCGATGACTCACCGGAAGGGTGCCCCTTTGCCCTTTCGTCAATCGAGCCGTGAAGGTCGTTGCAGTGTACCGAAAGCGTTCACTATAATGTCAACGTTGACCTCAGACTCCAACGAACCGACGAAAGGCGTTACCGAAGACTCCATGCGGCGAGCCACGGACGCGCAGCCCTTTGATGGGATCGAAAGACGCAGAACTCCGGGTGTGGACATCTCGATTGAGACTTCCAATGAAGTCACGGTATTTCACGAATTAGGCAAGGCCCTCACGTCCTCCCTGCAACTCGACCAGGTCCTTCGCACCATCATGGAAAAAATCAATGAGGTCCTGCGCCCCGATACTTGGTCACTCCTCTTGATGGACCAGGAGAAGGACGAGCTTTACTTCCAGATTGCGACGGGCAAGGGCGCGGAATCTTTGAAGGACGTTCGCATCAAGGTCGGCCAAGGTTTGGCGGGCTGGGTCGCGCAGACTGGCGAAGCTGTAGTAGTGCGGGACACCGCAAAAGACTCGCGTTTCTTCGGCCAAGTGGACGCGAAAACGAAAATGGAAACGCGCTCCATTGTTGCCGTCCCCGTGCGTTTTCGCGATCAATGCCTCGGCGTAATCGAACTGATCAATAGCATCGGCCCCGAAGGTTTCAGCGCCCGCGATCTCGCCTTGCTCGAAGCGCTCGCGGACTACGCCGCCATCGCCATCGAAAATGCGCGCCACGTCCAACGCATTCACGAACTCACCATCACCGACGATTGCACCAGCCTCTACAACGCGCGCCATCTGAATTTCATGCTGGACACTGAAATCTACCGCTCCCATCGCTACGCTTTCGAGTTCTCTCTGATTTTCATTGACCTCGATCATTTCAAGAGTGTCAACGATACGCACGGCCACCTGATGGGCTCGAAGCTCCTGGCCGAAATCGGCCAAGCCATAAAAGATAAATGCCGCCTGATCGACCTGGCCTTCCGCTACGGTGGCGACGAATTCGTAGTCCTGCTGCCGCAGACATCGAAAGAAAACGCGCTAGGAGTAGCCCGCCGCCTCCACAAACTAATCCGCGAAGCCGTCTGGCTGAAAGACACCGGCATCAACGCTCACGTCACCGCCAGCGTTGGCGTAGCCGCCTACCCCAGCGATTCCCGCACCAAAGCCGAACTCCTACACCTGGCCGACGAAGCCATGTACCTCGTAAAAAACACAACAAGAGACAGCGTGGCCGCCTCCGGCGTAGGCCTCCTAGCACAAGACAAGTAATACCCGCCAACGCACACGCGCTAGGCAACCGTTAGAAAGTGGTTGTGAGCCGCAGCGCGAAGCTGCGCGAAGGTCCGATCGCGTTGCCGGAAAAAAGCCCGCCGAAATCGATCACGTTCAGCACGTTCGTCAGGTTCTGCCCATCCGCCTGCAGCCGTACATTGCATCGCTCCGATTTGTACACATCCGCGCCTGCCGAGACGTTTACTTGAAACGCCGGATAAATCCGCCCACGCGCGAAATTAATTCGATCCACTACTTGTTGGCCGTATGTGGCAGCTACCCCGGCGATGCACTGCTGGAGCGTCTCGCCGTCCGGGCACTGAAAATCGAACGGCAGCCCCGTATCGTACTGAATCCCGCCCGCGATCCAAAAGCGCGGAGCCACCTGATAACGTACGCGGCCGCGAACCGTGTTGCGCTGGTCCTGCGAGTCGGGCAAATGGCCTGTGGTCGGTATCACCGCGTCGTCGCCCAGAAATAATCCGCCCGTCACAGGAAACCAGGCATTGCCGACGATGTAGGAATAGCTCAGGAATCCTGAGAAGCCGTGCCAATCGGGTACTGCGAGCTTCGCTTCCGCTCCGTAGAGGATGGCCTTGCGGAACGCAATCGGATAGCTGATGGTGGTGTTGTCAATCTGATCGTCATCCGCGTAATTATTCACCAGCCGGCGAAAATAGTTGGCGTCGAGCTTGACCTTTCCGAAGAAATCCTTCGTCACGCCCGCCTCGTAGTAATTTCCTTCGGAGGGCTCCACGGGTAACTGCAGTGAAACAGGATCCAGCGTCGTCGCTGCCGTCGAGCTGGAGAGCAGAATATTTTCATTCGATGGCGTCTGGAAAATTCGGTCGTATGAGAAATGCACCACAAGGTCGGCGGAAGGGAAATAGCGCGAAATCGAAATGCGCGGATCTACCGCTTGCCGGTTCAACAATAGCTGATAATGATCCCAACGAAGCCCGGCGCTGATCGTCCAGTTTCCCAGATGAACCAAGTCCTGCACGAACGCGGATTGCTCGAGGTCCGGGCGATGCGCTACGAAACTAAACGGCGACGGAGTGCCCGGGTCGAACTGCGTCGGGTCAGTAATGACGAACCCGAAATTCTCGTTCAGGAAGGTGTTGTCGGACTCGACCCCAAACTTCCATTCGTGCCGCCCGTGAACCGCGGTCACCACGCCCCTGAAGTATCCCTCGCGAAACCAATTGTGCTGCGAAACTAGAATCGGCGTGGAATAAATATTCGAGTAAAAATCATTCGAGGTGTCGCGCACCATGCCATAAAAATCAGCGACTACGTTGGAAGAAAAAATGTGCTGGTAGGTGACGATACCCATGGTCTCAAAATTGTCCGCATTCTGGCGCTGCGATCCCGGCGGCAGAGTGGGGTCGAGCGGCGTCAGATGCGGTTCCTGCTGCACCAATTCGTTGGGGATGTCATAGCGCGCCAGTTCATGGCGCACGCTCAGGCTCAGGCGGTCTTTAGTGGTGAGGTGACGCGCGTAGCGCAGCGAGAAATCGCCGGTGGTGCCTGTGTTCGAAAAATTCTGCGGAACTACGGGATTCAGGTAATGACCCGTCATGGCACCGCTGGCGCTGCCGCTCAGAGTATTCTTGCCCCATACATACTGTGCGCTCGCGAATGCGCCCCCAGTGTCGAAGCTCCCGCCGGATAGAACCACCTGCCCGTGCAGGCCCGGGTCGGAATCCTGAATGGTGTTCACCTCCACCACGCCGCCCATCTTGCGGCCATATTCTGCGGGAATGCCCGCCGTGTAGATGCTCATCGATTGCACGTCGTCCGCCTCAATTTCATTGCCGAAACTGGGAGAACGATTGTCTTGGAGCGGCACCCCATCCACCACAAACTGTGTCTGGTATTCCGATCCGCGCGGGTGCAACACGGCATTGCCTTCATACAACCACCCCGGCTGCGAATTCACCAGATCCTGCAACGACCGCCCCGGCAGCGAGCTCAGCCGGTGCTCAATCGTATCCGAACCAATCTGGCTCACCGCCCCAGATTGATCTGGATCAATCAACGTGTCCGCCGCGCTAACGGTCACGGATTGTTGCAGCGACGGCAGCCTGAGCTGAATCGTGTGATCAGTCGGAATGGATGTGCGAATCTCCAAAGTCTCCGACATCGGCAAGAACCCAGCCTGCGTAATTTCCAGTTGATAGACGCCAAACGGCAGCCGCTGCACGTCCAGCGTCCCCTGCTCCGAGGTCGTTAAAGCATTCCGATACTGATTCGCCTCGCTGACGATCAGCACGGTCGTCTTAACTCCCAGTCCCGAAGGATCGGTGACCTTGAGACGCAATTCACCGCGATTACCCTGACAATACAGCGGCCAAGCGCACAAGAAAAACAGGCACGCAATTCTCCTCACGAACGGTCGGCCCCAATGGTTTCGCAACTGACCTCTAACGATGAGCCGTAAAAGCGTCATCGGCGACTGTGCGTCAACGGGCCGTGTAAACATCCTCGTTCGTCCACTCCTAAAACCGAATATTCCATTCTCCCTCGATTTGTCTCCGTTATGCGCCGGGATTGTTCCTCCAGTGAACGCATCGCACACCGATCGAAACCCGCCGCGCGACCCAACTCCGCCCCTCCGTTTGCTAGCAGGAAACCTCTCACCTATACTCGTCTTCTAACAGACTATTCCCGGTATCAGGGAGAAATCGCTCTGCGCAATCAGGAGTCAGCGCGCTACGCACGTTGGGCAGCATGGGCCGCGGCCGCCATCATCCTCGTCGTCGCCGGCGTTTACGCCCAGCGCGCCATCCGTGCCGCGCGTGCCCGAAAAAACGCGCCGCCTCCCATCCCTGAATCGGTGCAGCAGCGGTCCGCCGAGTTTTCCTACGTAGGCAGTGACCAGGGCCGCGCGCTTTTCACCATCCGCGCTTCGCACGCCACCCAATATAAAGACCAGAATCGCGCCCTGCTGCAGGATGTCTGGATCACCATCTACGGCCACGACGGCAGCCGCAACGACAACATTCACACCCGCGAGTGCAATTACGAGCCTAGCAGCGGAGACGTCGTCTGCGAGGGCGACGTCCAGATTGATCTCGCGAGCGCCGCGCCCTCCCCGGGTTCCAGTAAGCCTGGCGACAAATCTCTGCAAGTCACCACGCGCAATCTATACTTCAATCGCGAATCGGGTGACGCCACCACCGACGCGCCCGTGCAATTCCGCTTCCCGCAGGGCACAGGCCACTCCGACGGGATGATCTACAGCTCGCAAAAGGAAATTGTCCAGCTCACGCACAACGTGCAGCTCGACCTCGCAGCATCCGACAAAAGTGGCGGGCTACCCGTCACCGCCACGGGCGGCAGCATGGAAATCAGCCGCAACGATCGCGTGCTCGAGCTCGATGCTCCGGCAAACGTGCGCCAGGGCGGTCGCACGCTCTCCGCGGATAAAATTTCCATCGATCTCGATGCCGAATTCCGCGCTCGCCACGCGATTGCCACCGGCCATCCGCAAGTCACTTCCACCGACGACCGCGGAAAATCTACCTCCACCGCGACGCAATTTGATCTCTTCCTGAATGCCGACGGTTGGATCGAGCGCATCGTCGCCGACGGCAATGTCGAAGGCTCCCGCGAAGCCACGGGCAGCACCGACCACTTTAGCGCCGCCAACGTCGTGCTCAACATGACGCCACAGCACAATCTTCTGCGTGAAATGACCGCCACGGGCAACGTGAAAGCGAATTCGCACATGGGCGCGGAATCGCGCGCGATCGAAACCGAATCACTACTCGCCGCTTTCGGCCCCGGCCACAACGATGGCCAACAAGTGGTCCAAACCGTCAGCACTCTCGCGCCCGGCACTATCGAAACCAAATCGGCCGACGAGACCACGATCCTCCGCGCCAAAAGATTCGTCGCGCAATTCGCTTCTACCGGCCGCCTGGATACTCTGCTCGGCCACGGCGGCGCCACCGTCTCCAGAAAAATCGGCAACGCTCCGCCGCAAATCATAAAAGCCGCGGAACTCGCCGCCAAATTTTCTCCCGACGGCGAATGGCAGCAGCTCGATGAAACCGGCGACGTCCACTTCCAGCAAGCCGATCGCCAAGCTTCCGCCGACCGCGCCAATATCGTCCGCTCGACGGAGCTGATTTTGCTCGATGGCTCCCCGGTTCTCACCGACTCGATGAGTCGCACGACGGCCACCAGCGTCGCGATCAATCAGAAGTCCGGCGAAATACGCGCGTCCGGCGGTGTGCTCTCCACCTACTTCCCCAGCGCACAAAATTCCGCCATGAGCCTCGGTTCCGGCCCCGGCCATATTTCCGCCGCCACTCTTACCGGTTCCACCACGTCAGGCCACGTAACGTACGTCGGCCATGCGCGGCTGTGGCAGGGCGATTCGGTGCTCGAAGCGAACCAGATCGAAATCTGGCGCGATGAGAAAAAGCTGCAAGCAACGGGCAACGTAGTCGCGAATTTTCCCCAAGCCGCTCCGCCAGCGCAGCCCCCCGCAAGTCCCGCGCCAGCAGCGCCAACCAAAGCAATCTCCACCACGCCGTCCGGCCCCACCCTCTGGCAGATTCGTGCGCCGCTGCTCACCTACTGGGGCGACACCGGCAAAGCTCATCTGGAAACCGGCGTAACCGCCGACTCTCAGCAAGGTTCTATGCAATCGCGCACCCTGGACGTCTTCCTAACGCCGGCGGCAGCGCCAGCGCCACCCAAGCCGTCCTCAGCGGCAGCAAAGTCAGCCCAGCCGCCCGGCACGCCGTCGGCAGCGATCCCGGCCGAGGGCCGCCAACTTGACCACGCCCTAGCCCTGGGGGGTGTCACGGTCCGCCAAGGTGACCGCCGCGGCACCGCCGACCAGGCCGAATACACCGCCTCGGACGGGAAATTCGTACTTTCCGGCGGCCAACCGACCATTATTGATGCTTCCAGCGACACAACTACCGGCCATTCGTTGACCTTCTTTGTAGCGAATGATACGATTTTAATCGATTCGCAAGAAGGTTCGCGCACGCTGACCAAGCACCGGGTTGAGAAATGAACCGGCATGTTGAAACTCCAGGCCGCTGAACTCAGTAAGTCTTATCGAGGGCGGAAGGTCGTCGACAAGATCAGCTTGGAAATTCAGCAAGGTGAAGTGGTTGGGTTGCTCGGGCCGAACGGCGCCGGAAAGACCACGACGTTCTATATCCTGGTCGGCCTCGCGCGTCCGGACTACGGGCGTGTAATTCTCGACGGCGAGGACATCACGGACCTACCCATGTACCTCCGGGCCCGCAGTGGCATCAGCTACCTTCCTCAAGAGCCTTCGGTTTTTCGGAAAATGACGGTGGAAGAGAACCTGCTCGCGGTCCTCGAAACCCTGCCGTTAACGTCCGAGCAGCGCCGTGACCGCGTCGAAGAGTTGCTGGCTCAGATGGGCCTGGAAGGTGTGCGCTACAGCCGGGCGTATGTGTTATCGGGCGGGGAACGCCGCCGCCTGGAAATTGCGCGCTCTTTAGTACTTTCGCCGTCGTTCGTGCTGCTGGATGAGCCGTTCGCGGGCATTGACCCGCTCACGGTGGTGGATATCCAGAAAATTATTGCCGATCTAAGTGCGGCGGGGATTGGCGTGCTGGTAACGGACCATAATGTACGTGACACCTTGGCCGTCACCAATCGTGCTTACATTATCAATGATGGAAAAATTTTTAGAGCGGGGACTCCGGAAGAGCTTTCGAACGATCCCGAAGTCCGCCGCGTGTATCTCGGTGAAGGATTCCGGCTGAACTGATTGCTATGAACTGGCTCGCACCCAAACTCAGCTTGCGCGTGGCCCAGAAGCAGATTCTCACCCCGGGCCTCGTGCAGATGGTCAGTGTCCTCGCGCTCAATCGCCTCGAACTGCGCGAGATGATCAATCAGGAAATTATGGCCAATCCCGTCCTCGACGAAGTTACCGAAGAGGGCGCGGCTGCTACGGACAGTTACACCGACGAAGCCTTCCTCAAGAAAGAAACTGAAAAAGTCCCTGAAACCGAAGCTGCCAATCCCTTCGACGAATTCGATTTCGGCAGTTTTTTCACGCAATATCTCGATGCCGGCTCCGAACGCGCGGGCAGCAGCGAACGCGAAGATATCGAGCGCCCCTCCTTCGACAAGTTTCTTTCCTCCGCGCAAAATCTCGCCGACCATCTGGCCTGGCAACTCAGCGTCAGCATCTGCACCGAAACCGTGCGCAAGATCGCCGAAGGCATCGTCGGCAATCTCGACGAGAATGGCTACCTCACTGCCACGCTCGAAGAACTCGCGCAGTCCGGAAACTATTCCATGGAAGACGTCGAAGAAGCCCTCGCCATGGTCCAGGAATTCGATCCTCCGGGAGTGGGCGCGCGCGATCTGCAGGAATGCCTGCTGATGCAGCTGAAGCTTATTGACCCGCAAAATACTCTGGCGCAGCAAATCATTGCCGAGCACCTGAAGCTGTTGCAGAATAATCAGCTCAAGGAAGTAGCCCGCGCGCTGAATCGCCCTGTCGAACTCGTAAAGCGCGCCGTGGACGTCATCAAGCAGCTCGACCCCAAGCCCGGCCTGCGTTACAACCACATTGAGCCGCGCCTGGTCGAACCAGACGTGCAATTCCGCAAGGTTGACGGTGAATGGCAAGCTCTCATGAACGAAGACGACTTGCCACAACTCCGCCTCAATCCCATGTATCGCCGCCTGCTCGCTCGCGATGCCGCCGACCGCGACGTCCGCAACTACGTCAAGGAACGATTCACCGCCGCCATCCAGCTGATGAAGAATATCGAGCAGCGCAAGCACACCATTCAACGCGTCTGCCAATCCATCCTTCGCCGCCAGGGCGATTTCCTCGATTACGGCGCCGATCACCTGAAGCCTATGATGATCAAGGAAGTCGCCGAAGAGGTCGGCGTGCATCCTTCCACCGTCAGTCGCGCTGTCGCAAATAAATACGTCCACACGCCGCAAGGCGTCCTCGAACTCCGTTATTTCTTCAGCGAATCCGTGAACGGTCCGCAGGGCAGCGAAATGTCTCTGCTCTCTCTGAAGCGCCGCGTCAAGAAAATGATTGACGACGAAGACACCGCGCACCCACTCACGGACGAGCAAATCACCAAACGCCTCAGCGAAGAGGGCATTCAAGTCACCCGCCGCACCGTTGCCAAATATCGCGAAGACCTCCGCATACCTAGCACCCATCGCCGACGGGTCAAGGGTTAAAAAACCCGCCGTGACGCGCCGCCGCCGCACCCCCAGAAATCGCACTCGCGACGCCCGCCAACTGGTAATCCTCACCGGCCTCTCCGGGTCCGGCAAAGGCTCGGTGCTAAACACCTTTGAAGACCTCGGCTTTTATTGCGTGGACAACCTTCCCGTCGGACTGATTTCCACCTTCAGCGAACTCTACGTAGAAGGCGGCAGCGAAGTGGAACGCGCCGCGTTACTCGTGGATGCGCGCGAAGGCGAGCAAATTGAAAAGCTCCCCAGAATTTATCGCAAGCTCGCCTCCGAACATCCCGCCACGCTCGTGTTCGTCGAAGCCAGCGACGAAGTCTTGCTCCGCCGCTTCAGCGAAACCCGCCGCCCGCACCCGCTCAGCCAGGATCATTCCATCGCCGAGGGCATTCGCTTGGAGCGTCGCCGCATGGCGCCCATCCGCCGCCTCGCCGATGTGGTCATTGACACCACAAAATTCAACGTGCACGAGCTGCGCCAACTCATCATCGATCGTTTCCAAAATGCCAGCCGCCGCCCCCTGCTCGTTTCGGTCGTAAGCTTCGGCTTTCGCTACGGAATTCCTCCGGACGCGGACCTGGTCTTCGACGTCCGCTTCTTACCCAACCCGCATTTCGTTCCGCGTCTGCGCCAATTCAGCGGCAAGGACCCGCGAGTCGCGCGCTACATTCGTTCCTTCTCGCAAACGGGCGAATTCTTGCGCCGCATCGAAAGCCTGTTGTTGTACCTGATTCCGCACTATATTTCCGAAGGCAAAAGCTATCTCACCGTGGCGGTCGGTTGCACCGGTGGGCGGCATCGTTCCGTTGCGCTGGCTGAAGTCATTCGTCGCGCCCTGAAGCACAAAGGCTACTCGGCCAAAGTAGTGCATCGCGATATTGACAAGTCGACTAATTAATATTGTAAAGCCGCGTGAGCGCGGCCAAGGGTCTCACATTTGGATTCTGAGAAAATAGACAGCACCGCAAACCTCACCCAGGGCGAAGAGCTTCGGCGGCTCCTTCGCTACCTCGGTCCTTACACGCTGCCCCTAACCGGCGGCATTCTGCTCATGGCCATCATGGGCGTCGCCGAAGGTCTGGTCGCGTTCGCGATCAAGCCCGCTCTCGACGTCGTCCTGAACCCGCTGTCCGCGTTACAGAAGCTCGTCCTCTTCCAGGTACCCGGCACCGATCGGATCGTCTACTTGAACGATTTCGTTCCCTCGCGCGTGCACCATGTCTGGTCCGTCTTCGCTCTCTCTCTGCTTTTCATTTTTCTGGTAAAGGCGATTGCCGAATATTTCGGCAGCACCCTGATCCAATATGTGGGCCTCGCCGGCGTCACCAATCTCCGCAATAGCGTCTACGTCAAAATCGTGCAGCAGCCCGTGGGATTTTTTCACCACAATCCCGTCGGCCGCGTCATGTCCGCGGTAATCGCCGATATCGAGCAGATGCGCACCGCCTTCTCCGACTACCTCGCTGATTTCTTTCGTCAGGTCTTCAACCTAGTCATCTTCGTCGCCGTACTCCTGGTAATCGACTGGCGCATGGCCATTGGCTCCGCCGTCCTCGTCCCGTTGGTGGTCTGGCCTGTCGCAAAATTAACGCGCCGGATCCGCCGCTCCACCGAAACCAGCCGCACCCGCCTCGCCGATCTCAGCCAAATCCTCCAGGAAACCATCAGCGGCAATCGCGTCGTAAAAGCCTTCGGCATGGAAGGTTTCGAAATTCGCAAATTCCGCGAAGCCGCGCGCAATCTGCTCCGCGAGAACATGCGCTGGATCCGCGCCATGGCTGCCACCGGCCCCATCATGGACGTCCTCGGCGCCGTAGTCATCGCCATGATCCTGCTCTACGCCCGCGGCGAAATCAAAATCGGTCGCATGAGCATCGGTTCCTTCGGCGCCTTCACCTTCGCGCTCTTCAAAGCCTACGAACCCATCAAGCGCCTCGGCAGCATCTATCAACTCTTCGTTCAGGCGCTGGGCACTTCCTCCCAGGTTTTCAAGCTCCTCGACTTGCCCGAGGAAAAACTCGACGCACCCGACGCCGTAGCGCTGCCTCCCTTTTCGCATTCCGTGGAATTCGAAAACGCCAACTTCAAATATGACGACGCCGATTCGCTCACGCTAAGTAACATCGCGCTTAATGTCTCCGCAGGCGCCGTCGTCGCCATCGTCGGCTCCAGCGGTGCGGGAAAGACCACCCTCGTTAATCTCCTTCCGCGCTTTTACACTCCGACCTCCGGTGCCGTGCGCATTGACGGCCACGACCTCCGCGACGTCACCCTGCGCTCTCTGCGCGGGCAAATGGCCATCGTCACCCAAGAAACCATCCTCTTCAACGATACGATCTGGAGCAATCTCTGTTACGGTCGCCCCGACCTCGCCGAAGAAAAAGTTCTCTCTGCCGCCAAAGCCGCCTTGGCCCACGATTTCATCATGCAAATGCCCAAGGGCTACCAGACTCTCATCGGCGACCGCGGCCAGCGCCTCTCTGGTGGTCAGCGCCAGCGCCTCGCAATCGCCCGCGCCCTTCTCAAAGACGCGCCCATCCTCATCCTCGACGAAGCCACTTCCGAACTCGACTCCGAATCCGAAATGCTCGTGCAAAGCGCGCTCAACAATCTAATGACCGGCCGCACCGTCTTCGTCATCGCTCACCGCCTCTCCACCATTCGCCGCGCGGACTTGATTGCTGTCCTCGAAGGGGGCACAATTTGCGAGCGCGGGACTCACGAGGAATTGCTCGCGCGTCGCGGTCTTTACGCCCGTTTGTACGAAATGCAATTTCGCGATGCCGAACCTGCGTCGCGCGCGGCAGGCCCCTTGTAAACATGACCAGCACCGGCTCACAATCAATCTCCGTGAATCCCCCGAAGCCGCAATCCATCGGCCTGAAGTCAATGACGGGCTATGCGCAAGCCCGCGTCGTTGAAAGCGGCTGGAGCCTGCGCGTCACCATCCGCGCCGTGAATCATCGCTTCTTGGATTTGCATTTGCGCATTCCCGAAGGCTTCGAGCCACTCGAACCGCGCATCCGCCAGATCCTCCGCGAACGCGTGCGCCGCGGCCATCTCGACTTCACGTTGCACTATGAACTCGCAGGTCCCGCTGCCGTCGGCGTGAATCACGATGTCGCGGCCGCGTATCTCAAGGCCGTCAATTCGCTCCGTAAAGAATTCGGCATTCAAACCGAACCCGACCTCGCCTCCATCCTGCGCCTCCCCGGAGTCATTGGCGCAGCCGCCACGTCGGTCGAAGGCGAAATCGAACGCCTCGAATCCGTCGTCGCGCGCTGCCTTAACGAAGCGCTCGATAAACTCGATCGTATGCGTGAACAGGAAGCCAGTCACCTGCGCGAGGAACTGTCCGCGCGTCTGCGCCACATCGCCGCGCTCGTCGCGCAACTGGAAACGCTTGCAGAAGGCGCGCGCCCCGCTTTTGCCAAGCGCCTCGCCGCCCGTCTGCAGGAACTGCTCGGAGAAACTCCGCTCGATCCCGCGCGTCTCGCTCAGGAAGCCTCCATCGCCGCCGAGCGCAGCGATGTCTCCGAGGAACTGGCGCGCCTGCGCAGTCACGTGCAGCAATTTGAGTCGTTGCTCGCGGGCGCTTCCGACGTCGGCAAGAAACTAGACTTTCTGCTCCAGGAAATGCAGCGCGAATCCAACACCCTGCTTTCGAAAACGCCGGGCAACGACGCCGAAGGCCTCGACATCACGCGCCTCGGCCTGGAAATCAAATCCGAGACCGAAAAATTGCGTGAACAGGTGCAGAACATCGAATGAGCCAACCCGACCCGCTGGTGCTGATCGTCTCCGGCCCCTCGGGCTCCGGAAAATCCACCCTGGTGGAGAAGATTCTGGAGGTCCCCGGCACCCTGCTGTCTGTTTCGTGCACTACGCGTTCGCCGCGCAAGACGGAGAGCGACGGCAAGTGGTACAATTTTGTTACCGAGGGTGAGTTCCAGCAGATGGTCGAACGCGGTGAATTCCTGGAATACGCTCAGGTGTTCGGCAAGAATTGGTACGGCACTCCGCGCAAGTGGCTGGAAGAAGCGCAAGCGGAGAAAAAAGATCTGGTCCTGGAAATTGATGTCCAGGGCGCTTTGCAGGTGAAACGCAAACTTCCGGGCGCGGTGGCCGTTTTTGTTCTGCCTCCTTCGCGCGCGGAACTCGAACGGCGCATTCGGGCGCGCGGGCAGGATTCCGAAGACGAGATTCACCGGCGGCTCGAACGGGCCCGCCAGGAAATGTTGAATTACAGCAGCTATGATTTCGCCATCATCAACGATGATCTCGAGCGCGCGGGCAGGGAAGTGCAGGCCATCGCTCTGGGCTCGCGTTGCCGGGTGGCGCCGAATGAAGAACGAATTCGCGAAATCCTGAAGTCTTTTGGAGGCTGATCTTCACATGGCTCATCTCAAGGATGCACCAGATAGCCAATTTGCCTACGTTGTAGTTGTCGCGCGCCGCGCTCGGCAGTTACTGATCGGCGGCCGCCCCATGGTGGATAACCCCCGGTCGCGCAAAACCACGCGCATCGCCGAAGAAGAACTGCAAAAGGGCCTGCTCGAATACGACGCCCCCCACCTCAATGAACAAGCCGAAGACATCAACGAGAAAAAGAAGAAGTGAACGCGGGAGCAGGATTTGCATTTGTAGCGGCCGTCCCGCGAAGCGGGACGGGCGTCTTTGACGTTGCTTTTGACGCTGGCGTTGAATTAGTAGGGGCGCTGCTTGCTGCGCCCGCATTTGACGTTGCCGTTGAACTTGTAGCGGCCGCCTGCTTTTGCTTTTGAGGCGGGCGCCTTCGATGTTGCCTTTGACTTCACATCATTCATTGACCCGTTCGGCGGACGGAAACCCCATGAAACTCGCGCTCGGCGTAACCGGCGGCGTCGCGGCCTACAAAGCCGCCGAACTAGTCCGCCGCCTGCAAAACGAAAAACTAGACGTGCAGGTAGTAATGACCCGCGCCGCCCAGGAATTCATCACCCCACTAACCTTCGCCGCGCTAACCGGACAAAAAGTAATCACAGACATTTTCGCGACAGCTGGCTCAGCCCCCGCCAACGTCGAAAGCGCCATCGAACACATAGCCGTAGCTCAGCGCATTGACCTGCTGCTAGTCGCGCCGGCCACCGCCGACATACTCGGAAAATTCACCCACGGGATCGCCGAAGATTTTCTTTCCACGCTCTATCTCGCCAGCAAAGCTCCGGTCGTCGTCGCCCCCGCGATGAACGTAAATATGTGGGAGCATCCCGCGACGCAGCAAAATCTCGCCGCCCTGCGCGCCCGCGGCGTTCACGTAGTTGATCCCGACGAAGGCTACCTGGCCTGCGGCATGACGGGCGCCGGCCGCTTGGCCGCCACCGAATCCATCGTAAAAAAAGTTTGCCAAGTCCTCGGCCTGCGTCACGATTTAGCCGGACAGACGGTTCTTGTCACCGCCGGTCCCACTTGCGAAGACATTGACCCGGTCCGCTTCCTCACCAATCGCTCTTCCGGCAAAATGGGCTACGCCCTGGCCGAAGCCGCACATCGTCGCGGCGCGCGCGTCATTCTCGTCAGCGGCCCCACCGATCTAAAAATTCCCGAAGGAGTCGATTGGGTCCCAGTTCGCTCCACGGAACAAATGCATCACGCAGTTCGCGAACGCGCCCGCGAGGCCAACGTCGCCATCATGGCCGCTGCCGTTTCCGACTACCGTCCGGCCGCCGCGCAAGATAAAAAAATCAAACGCGGCGATGGCACCTTCACCCTCGAGCTCGAACCCACGCCCGACATTCTCGCCGAACTAGGCCGCGAAAAAAGCAATGGCATTCTCGTAGGCTTCGCCGCCGAAACAAACAACGTCGCCGAAAACGCCCGCGGTAAACTCCAACGAAAATCCGCCGACATAATCGTCGCCAACGACGTCACCCAGCCCGGCGCCGGCTTCGACACCGACACCAACATTGTCACCCTCTATCTCCGCGACGGCCGCGAACTTCCGCTCCCCCAGCTGAATAAATTCGAAGTAGCAAACCGCATCCTCGACCAGGTACTGGATATTCAGAAACATTCCAAGTAGATTCTCAAGCGGTACATTCTCAAGTGGAGGATTCGATGGATCCGGCCAAGCGCGCAAGTGTGGGCGCCCGTAGCGAAACGCATCTCGAAGAACAAGTGAAAGACTGGCTGCGCTACGGCGACGACCTCGGCCTAGGCCCCTACTATCGCGACCGCCCACCTTTGCACGCGATCGTCGAATCCGCCCCCGGGCCGGTTGAGCCCCACAGCGTCGCAACATCCAGCGCCGTCTCGACTGCGGCCATCCCCGCAACCGCTCCGGCGATGATGGCCGCTGCAGCTCCCGGCCGTGCGTCAGGCGCTCCGATGAATGTTGCGGCATCCGCCTCGCAGAAATCGCCCGCCGCGACAATCCTGCCCGCAACCGCCGCCCCGTCACTCTTCGAAGTAATCGAGCGCATCGAGGGCGACACCCTCCTCCGCATCCGCGAAGACATCGGCGATTGCACCCGCTGCAAACTCCACAAAGGCCGCACCAAAATCGTTTTCGGCACGGGCAATCCCAACGCCGACCTGATGTTCGTCGGCGAAGGCCCCGGACGCGACGAAGATCTCAGCGGTGAGCCCTTCGTAGGCCGCGCCGGAAAACTCCTCACCGACATGATCAAAGCCATGGGCCTGCAACGCGAGGACGTCTACATCGCGAACGTAGTAAAATGCCGCCCCCCGGAAAATCGCCTCCCCGAAAAAGACGAAATCAGCACCTGCTCGCCATTTCTAATGCGCCAGATTGACACCATCAAACCCAAAGTGATCTGCACCCTCGGCAGCTGCTCCGCGCAGACGCTCCTGCAAACCACCCAAGGCATCTCCAAATTCCGGGGCGAGTGGTTCGACTTCCGCGGCGTAAAACTGATGCCCACCTATCATCCCGCCTACCTGCTCCGCAATCCCGGCGCCAAGCCCGAAGTCTGGAAAGACCTGCAAAAAGTAATGGCCGTCCTCGGCCTGCAACCAAAGAAGCGCTAACGCAGAGTGTCATCCCGAACGGAGTCCCGCGCTTTTTCTTTCCCGCCGCAGTTCGGCGGGCGCGGGACGCAGGGAGGGAGCTGCTTTTCGCGAATAAAACTATGAACATTTCGCTCGCGATCATGCTAGGCCTAACCGGCGCCATCTCCTGGGGCGCCGCCGATTTCGCCGCCCGCTTCGCCTCGCGCCAAGTCGGCGCCTACCGCACGCTCTTCTTCATGCAATTTTTCGGTTTCCTCGCCCTAAGCGTGTATCTGAAATCCACCGGAGGCTTCTCGCACGGCATCGCCCCAGGCTGGGAACCGTGGGCCATGGCTGTAGCCGCGGGCGTTCTGAACATGCTCTCTTCGCTGGCCCTCTACCATTCCTTCGAACACGGCACCATGAGTATCGTCGGCCCGGTCTCTTCAAGCTATCCAGCCTTAACGGTAGCGCTCTCGCTGCTAAGCGGCGAACGCATCCACGCCGTGCGTGCCACAGGACTGGGCGTCACGCTGCTAGGCGTAATTCTGGCGGCCACTTCCTTCACGCAATCAAAAACGACACCAGCAGAAAAAAATCCGCAACACGCGAACGCGGCGGCCGGTCCCGAAACAAAGGCATCCCGCGCGCATCTATCAACCGGAGTAGGCTGGGCCATATGCGCCGCCCTAGGTTTCGGCGTCCTCTTCTGGTTTCTAGGATTTCACGTAGTCCCGGCCGTAGGCAGCGCCGTCTCCGTCTGGGTCCTGCGCCTGACTGCACTCGTCTCGCTTTTCCTCGCCGCCGCTCCCACCCGCCAAACTCTCCGCCTCCCCCGTGGCAACGTCTGGTGGCTGCTCCTAGCCGTAGGCATCCTCGACACCGCCGCATTCGTCGCCAACAACGCCGGCTTAAGCACCGGCCAGGTATCAGTCGTCAGCGTCCTGGCCTCCCTCTACGGCGCCTTCACCGTCCTACTAGCCTGGATCTTCCTCCCCGAACGCCTAGAACGCTCCCAATGGCTAGGCATAGTCCTGATCTTCATCGGAATCGTCCTCGTCAGCATTTGAATCAGGTCTTAGTGGCACAGGCAATCCTGCCTGTGCTGAAGCGCTCGCACTGATCCGCAACATAACGCAAGAAAGAGCCAAGCTACTCGACCAAATTTGCAAATTGTGATGCGCTCCGATCACGCACCGCAC
The DNA here is from genome assembly GCA_963786205.1 of uncultured Acidobacteriota bacterium. Taxonomy (GTDB): domain Bacteria; phylum Acidobacteriota; class Terriglobia; order Acidiferrales; family UBA7541; genus Palsa-295. The sequence goes on along the minus strand of CAWAYG010000002.1, from coordinate 242,438 downwards.
GCTGTTACACTATCCCACTGATCCGATGACCCAACGCTACCTTGAAGTCGCGCTCCCGGTCCCACTGCGCTCGGCCTTCACCTACGCCGTACCCAGTTCATACAACGGCGAAGAACTCGTAGGCCGCCGCGTCCTTGTCCCATTTCGTAATCGCGCGATGATCGGCGTAGGACTCGCAGTCTCCACCCGCGCGCCGGAAACAAAACGCATCAAGGAAGTCGCCGAGCTGCTAGACCGCGTCCCAGCGCTCCCACCCAAGCTAATCGAACTGGGCCAATGGATCAGCCGCTACTACCTAGCGCCCGTTGGCGAGACATTTCGCGCCATGCTCCCGCCGGAAATCGAATTGCACCACGCCCGCGAATACTGGCTCACCAACGAAGGCCGCGTCTACCTCCGAGACCTCGCCACGAACGAAGAAAACACCGACGTAGAAGCCGCCGAGCTAAAATTTCTCCGCGTCTTCGAAAAAACCAAAGCTGACGCCCCCGAACGCGCGCTAACCGAGACCCGCATAGTCCGCATGCCGGGAGGCGCAACCGCCGCCGAAAAATTCGTCCGCCGCGGCCACCTGGCAGTCCGCGAAAGCACCCGCCGCCGCAAAACGCGCACCCAAAAAATCGTCGCCTGGCGCTCCGATGCGACAGATCACCCCATCGGCCAGCCCGAAAAGCGCGTTCGCGAAGTTCTCACGGATGCGGGAGTCCCACTCTCGCTCGAAGTTCTGCTCCAAAGAGCCGCCGTCACTCCGCTCGTCATTAAGCGTCTCGAAATCGCTGGCATGCTGCTCACCTGGGAAGAACCGCTCACCGCCGAAGAAGATCCCTGGGACACCGACTTCACGCCGCCCACAAACGTCCTCAACTCCGAACAAAAACACGCCCTGGCAGAAATCTGGCGCTGGCTAGTAGCCGAAAAATTCACAGCAGCTCTTCTCCACGGCGTCACCGGCAGCGGCAAGACCGAAGTCTATCTCGGCGCGATCGAAGCCGCGCTCTCCCGCGGCAAGACGGCCATCGTCCTCGTCCCCGAAATCGCGCTGACCCTCGGGGTCGGCCGCCTGGTCCGCGCACGCTTCGGCGGCGAGGTCGCGATCCTCCACAGCGCGCTGCCCGATAGCGAACGAGCCCGCGAATGGTGGCGCGTCCGTCACGGCGAAGCCCGCGTGGTAGTCGGCACGCGCTCCGCAGTTTTCGCGCCGCTCCAAAATCTCGGCCTAATCATCGTGGACGAAGAGCAGGAAACCAGCTACAAGCAGGAAGAAACTCCGCGCTATCACGGCCGCGACACCGCCGTCTATCGCGCGCGCCTCGAAGGAGCCGTCACTCTGCTAGGCTCCGCCACCCCGTCGCTCGAGACCTACCACAACGCGCGCGAAGGAAAATATCACTTGCTCGAACTCACCGCCCGCGTAGCCGATCGTCCGCTAGCCGAAGTCCGAATCGTTGACCTGCGCGAAGAATTCCGCCGCGCTCATAAAGCCGCGCCCGTCTCCGAATCGCTCAAAGCGGCGATCGCATTGCGCCTCGAGGAAAAAACCCAAGCGATGGTCCTCATCAATCGCCGCGGCTATTCCTGGTCCTCACTCTGCCGCAGCTGCGGCGCCTTCGTACAATGCCAGAATTGCAGCATCACGCTCACCTATCACAAAAATCGCCAGCGCCTCGAATGCCATTACTGCGGATACTCGCTGCGCCCGCCTAAGCAATGCCCGAAATGCCAAGCCGAATACATGTATTTCGTCGGCGACGGCGCCGAGCGTGTCGAAGAATATCTGCGCGAAACTTTCCCCGCCGCGAAAATCGCGCGCCTGGACCGCGACACCGTCCGCACCAAGCGCGAATTCCAGCAAGTCCTCGGCGCATTCGCAAAGGGAGCAGTGGACGTTCTCGTCGGCACGCAAATGGTCGCCAAAGGCCACGATTTTCAGCGGGTCACGCTAGTCGGAGTTGTCGCCGCCGATCTGGCCCTAGGCCGCCCCGATTTTCGCGCCGCCGAACGCACGTTCCAATTGTTAACCCAAGTCGCCGGCCGCGCCGGCCGCGGCGAACTTTCCGGCGAAGTCCTAGTCGAAACGCACTACCCCGAGCACTACGCAATCCAACATGCCGCGAAGCAAGACTATCTCTCGTTCTACGAAAAAGAAGCCCACTTCCGCCGCATGCTCCACTACCCGCCCTTCACAGCGCTAGCCAGCATCCTGGTGCGCGATAAAAAAATCGAAAACGCCATCCGCTGGTCCCGCGCCCTGTCCGCCTATTTCGCGCCTTACGAAAATCGCGGCGTAAAAATCCTAGGCCCTGCCGCCGCCCCCCTGGCCCGTTTGCGCCAGGAATACCGCTTCCAATTTCTCCTGAAATCCCCGCAACGCTCCGCGCTCTCCCAAGCCCTTAGTGGCGCGCTCGATTTTTGCGCCAAAAAAGAGATCCCCGAAACCGCCGTAATCGTGGACGTAGATCCCGCCAGCCTGTTCTAGCGCGCAAGCGCCAGAATCGATGACATAATGCCGCGCATGCCCACGCGTCCGCGGCGCATCGTATTGCCGGGCGGTTCTGGCCAAGTCGGAACAATCGTCGCCAGGTACTTTCAATCCCAGGGTCACGACGTTGTGGTTTTCGCGAGAAATGTCACACGCGCACCGTGGCGGGTCGTTCCGTGGGACGGAACGACTCTAAACCGCTGGACCGTAGAGCTTGAGAACGCCGATCTCGTCCTGAATCTCGCCGGCCGCAACGTAAACTGCAGCTACAACGAATCCAATCGGCGCGAAATCAAAGAATCCCGAACGCGAACCACTCGCCTGCTCGGCGAGGCCATCAGCCACCTAACGCACCCTCCCAAAATTTGGATGAACGCCAGCACCGCAACCATCTACCGCCACGCCCTCGATCGCCCCATGGACGAAGCCACTGGCGAAATCGGCGGCAACGAGCCGAATGCTCCATCTACTTGGCGGTTCAGCATTGATGTAGCAACCAGCTGGGAGAACGAATTCTTCGCCGCGAAGACCCCCGCCACCCGGAAAATTGCGCTGCGCAGCGCCATGGTAATGAGCCCCGATCGCGACGGCATCTTCGACACGTTGTTGCGCCTCGTGCGCTTTGGCCTGGGCGGCGCTTCCGGCTCTGGAAAGCAATTCGTTTCCTGGATTCACGACCAGGACTTTCTCCGCTCCATTCAGTATTTAATGGATCACGAGGATCTCGACGGCGCGATCAACATCGCCTCGCCGAACCCGCTTCCGAACGCGGAATTTATGGCCGATTTGCGGAAAGCCTGGGGCACGCGCATCGGATTGCCGGCCACCGCATGGATGCTGGAACTGGGAGCAATTTTCTTGCGCACCGAGACGGAGTTAATTCTGAAGAGCCGCCGCGTGATTCCCGGCAGGCTGCTATCTCACGGTTTTCAATTCGCTTTCCCGAGGTGGAACATTGCCGCGCGCGATCTTGTGCAACGCGTTCGATCGTTACGCAACGCACGTTGAACAGGGAAGCCTTACGCGGAATTACCAGAGGTTGTTCGTAGGCCACAACGTAAAACACAAAAGAAAAATAATCAGCGCCAAGCAAGCCAAAAGTTTTCGCGAAGCGTCCAGCGTCTCCCACCGGTCAAACGGCGGCGGATGCGGAAATCGCAGCGACAATATCAGCAGCACAATCCCCCAGAACGCCCACACGTGCCAGTAGCCAACTCCCATGAACACTAGCGCCACCGCCGCAGTGAGCGAAAAGCGCTGGTGCCGCTCCGGCGCCAAACTATAAAGAATGTGCCCGCCGTCCAGCTGCCACACCGGCAGCAGGTTCAGAGCAGTCGCCAGCAACCCAATCCACGCCGCCAGCGCCACCGGGTGAAACAACAAAGACTTCGCTTCAGTCCCCGGATGAAACATCGCCATAGAAATTTTCATCAACGCGGGAAACCCAAAAATAAGTCCGCCATCCTCCTGCACGCCGGGAATCACTTTCGACATCGCAATTCCATACGCCGTCAACGGCAACGCCACAACGAATCCCAGAATCGGCCCCGCGACGCCAATGTCAAAAAGCGCCCGCCGCGTGGTGATCGGCGCGCGAATTCGTATCACCGCGCCAAACGTACCGAAAGGGAAGGGCGAAGGTAGAAAAAACGGATAGCTGCAATCAATTCCATAATATTTGCAGGCGAGATAATGCCCCATCTCGTGCGCCATGAAAAATCCCAGCAGCGTCAGCGAAAACGGAATTCCCAGCAGCAACATGCCCGGATGTTGAAACGGCAGCAACGGTATAGCGAAGAGACTTTCATTCCCCGAAAACGGTTCCACATTCGCCGCGAACGAGGTCGCAATCAGCGCCCCCGCCGAAAGCGTCATCAGCAAAGTTAAACAGAAGAAAACGATCGCAGGCCAAATCGGACGTCGCCGCGCGCGCATCCGCGGCGGCGGCAGATCAATAATCTCCGGATAGTTTCGGTCGAGAATTTCCAGTGGGACGCGGCCATGCCCGTTGCCGGTGCTATTGCCCATGAAGGTTGGATGCCCCAGCGCGAAAAACGGGTTCGGCGCCGCATGCGGCCCGCAAACCGCCGCGTCGTTCAGGGCTTCGGCGCCGCCGCAGCCGCCGGCAACGACTGCAATTCCTTGCCGGGCTTGAAGCGCACCGCTTTGCCGGGAGGGATGCTGACCTGTTGGCCAGTGCGCGGGTTGCGGCCGATGCCCGTCTTCCGCGGCTTCACATTGAACACGCCGAACCGCCGCAGTTCAATACGTTCGCCGCGGCCCAGCGCATTCTTCATCGCCTCGAAGACGGTTTCCACCGCCTGCTCGGCCTTCGTTCGGGTAATATTAGTCTTCTGTACGATTGCGTTAACGATATCGAGCTTGATCACACGTTCCTCCCGCAGGCCGGAAACCTATGCTAGACAGGGGGTTGCAGGTTGTCAAGCGCCGTCCCGTGTAATACACTGCCCGACTCTTTCATAACGCCAGCTTCATCACGTCGCGCAACAATGCGTGCAGCACCATCATCCAGAATTCCCGGAGGAAAAGATGTCCGTGAAGTCCGATAAATGGATTCGCAAGATGGCGCAGGAACACAGAATGATCGAGCCCTACGAAGACCGCCAGGTCCGCGACGGCGTCATCAGCTACGGCGTCTCCTCCTACGGTTACGACATGCGCGTCGCCGACGAATTCCGCATTTTCACCAACGTGAATTCTTCGATCGTCGACCCCAAACACTTCGACTCGAAATCCTTCGTCGAATTCAAAGGCGACGTCTGCATCGTGCCTCCGAATTCCTTCGCCCTGGGCCGCTCCGTGGAATATTTCCGCATTCCGCGCAACGTGCTTACGCTCTGCGTCGGCAAATCCACCTACGCCCGCTGCGGCATCATCGTCAACGTCACGCCCTTCGAACCCGAATGGGAAGGCTTCGTCACCCTGGAAATCAGCAACACCACGCCGCTACCAGCCAAAATCTACGGCAACGAAGGCCTCTGCCAGGTAATCTTCTTCGAATCCGACGAGCAATGCGAAGTCTCCTACAAAGACAAAAAAGGCAAATACCAATCCCAGCAGGGAATCGTCCTGCCAAAAATCTAACCCTCAAGAATCCGCGTGCGCGGGGCTCGCCGTAGCCCCGCACATCGGCCTCAGGATTTCCCGCCAACAACCGGCGCAACCTTCCCCCACTTCCCCGAGAACACAAACGAGTCGAGCGCCTTCCGCTCTCGCGGCGCCACTTCCGGCTCCTTCAAGTGATCTGGCAAAGTATGCGCCTCCCCCGGATAACCAATCGCAATCCCCGCGACCGCCTCATACCCTTCCGGAATCCCGAAAATCTCCCGCGCCTTCTCCGGCAAAATTCCCCCCATCTGGTGTACCGCCAAACCCAGCTCCTCCGCCTGTATCGTCAAAGTCGCGGAAGCCGCCCCCACGTCGTGAAACGCATGACGATTCAACTCGCCGTTGTGATCGAATTTCAATTTCGCCACGCTCAACGCCACCACCGGAGCGCTCTTTGCCCAGCTCTGGTTGAACTCGACGAAGCAATCCAGCACCTTCTTGTAATTTTCCGGCTCTTCCTTCGTCCCAACGATGAAATACCACGGCTGACCGTTGTAAGAAGACGCCGCCCAACGCGCCGCCTCGAACAAACTGCGCAATTTTTCCGGCCCCACCGCCCGGCCCGCAAACGCCCGCGGGCTCCACCGCTCGCTAATCAAACTGTGAATCGGCGCGCTCGTAGTAGCAGTCTTTTTCAATCCACTCATAATTCCTCCTTTAAAATGACGTTCCAACGGAGAACGTTGGGGGCACGGCATGCCGTGCCCGCCTGCGCTCACAACTTTTCCGCACTCTTCCCACCAATTCAGGCCTTCTTTGCCAACTTCCCATCCGCCGAATAAGCCCCAGCTCCATTCACCGAAAGGACCAACAACCCGCCCATAATCGCCACATTCTTCAAAAAGTTCACCATCTGCATCTGCTGCTCTTGCCCCTGCACCGCCCAGAAGTTGTGAAAAAAATACGTGACCGGGATCAGGTACAGAAATAGCAGCCACGCCGCGAACCGCGTCTTGAATCCCGCCAGAATCGCCAGCCCACAACCCAATTCCACCGCAGCCGCCACCGCAATCGCCACACCCGGCATGGGCAGGTGCACCGCCGTCGCGTAACCGACCATCTGCGCGTAACCTCCCACCTTAAAGAATCCGCTGATGAGGAACATCACGCTCATCAGAATTCTCCCCGCCAACGTGGTTAAATCGTTTGTAGAATTCATCCGCATGTCTCCTTTTCGAATGTATTTTTTACGCCAAATCAAACAACAGCACTTCCGAGGCTTCCTTCGCTTCCACCCGCACTTCGTCTTCCTTCGAAATGGCCGCACCATCTCCCGCCTTCAATTCCACGCCGTTCAACTTCACCGCTCCGCGCGCCAGCTGTACCCACGCATGGCGCCCCGCCTTCAGCGCATGCTTGGTTTCCTGGCCCTTGTCGAGCCGCGTGATGAAAAGGTCCGCGTCCTGGTGAATGGTCACCGGTGCATCCGGCCCCGCCACATGATGAAACTTCCCGCGCAAATCCTTATCCGGAAATGTCAGTTGCTCGTACGACGGTTTCAGGCCCTTGCGCTCCGGCGTGATCCATATCTGCAGCAGGTGCGTGGGATCCTGCGGCGAAGGATTGAATTCGCTATGCATTACTCCCGTCCCGGCCGTCATGTGCTGCAATTCTCCAGGACGCAGCACCGCGCCCGTGCCCATGCTGTCGCGATGCTCAATCGCTCCATCCAGAATCCACGTCAGGATTTCCATGTCGCGATGCGGGTGCATCCCGAATCCCTGACCTGGCGCCACTACATCTTCGTTCAATACGCGCAGCGAACGGAACTCCATGTGCTGCGGATCGTAATACTGATCAAATGAAAATGTGAATCGTGAATCCAGCCACGAAATCTGGTTGTGGCCGCGTTCATTGCTTGGTCTGATCGTAATCATTCTCTTTCTCCCTCTTTAGTCTTTCGGTGCACAATTCATCCGCGCCCCGTCCCAGCTTGCGCGCAATCTTGCGCAATTGTTCCTGCTCCGCGGCGCTCAATCGGCTCATTACTTTAGCTACTACTTTCGCGTGCTCTGGAAACACGCGCGTGATCAGCCGCCGCCCTTTCGGCGTCAGCTGGATTTGAATCATGCGGCGATCCTCTACCTGCCGTTTCCGCCGCACCCATCCATGCCGCTCCAGATTGTCCACCACCAGCGTCACGTTCCCCCCGCTGCGCAAAAGTTTCTTGCCCAGCGTGTGCTGGCACATCGGACCCAGGTGCAGCAGCGCTTCCAGCACCGCAAACTGCCCATTGGTCACTCCCAGCCCCTGCAGATGAGCGGTAGTTTTCGCCAAGGTTGAATCCGACGCCCGCACCAGATTGATGTAAGCGCTCAGCGCTCTGACGGTCTCTACATCGCCTTGGAAGTGTGATGGCATATTGATTCAAGCTCAAATCGTTCAAGCTTGAACGATTGGATGCGCCCCCAACCCACAAGATTCACGCCCCACGCAAATCCCTCAAAACACAGCTTTTGAATTCGCCTTGCAATTGGTAGCGGCCAGCTTTAGCTGGGCGCCTTTGACTTTGCAGGTGGATTTTGTAGCGGCCGTGCCCGCGAAGCAGGACCGGGCAGCCGTAGCTTTGGTTTTGTTCTTGTAGAGGGCGCCCAGCAGCCGCTTGTTACGGCTTCTGCGTAGGCCTTAACAAAATCTCACTAATAAAGCTCTGCGGCGCCTGCGTCACAATCATCTCCACCACATGCGCTATATCCCCTGCTTGCAACATCTTGCTGATATCCTTCTTCCCATGCGGCGAAAAATCCGTCGCCACGCTCCCCGGACAAATAGCGCTCACCCTTATCCCATATCCCCGCAAATCCTCAGCCATGCACTCCGTCAATCCCATCAGCCCCCATTTCGACGCGCAATAAATCCCGCCCCCCGCAAACGCGTTCTTCCCCGCCAGCGACGCGATATTGACGATATGTCCGCTCCTCCGCCCAATCATTCCCGTCGCCACCGCCTTGCTCGCAAGGAACACCGCCTTCAAATTGGTGTCCAACACACTGTCCCAATTCGCTTCGGTCGCTTCGTGTGTGGGCCCAAAATATCCGATCCCCGCGTTGTTGACCAGAATCTCCACCGGGCCCAGCGCTTTCTCGGTGTTTTGCACAAAGGCCAGAATTTGGTCGCCATGCGTAACATCCACTGCGGCACTAAACACGCCAGCCGCCATAGGGCGCAGCTCATCGGCCGCGCTCCTCAGCCTCCCCGCGTCCCGCGCGCACAAACTTAGCTTCGCGCCCAGTGTTCCCAAACGGTGCGCCACAGCCAAACCGATTCCGCGGCTCGCTCCGGTAATAATCGCTACTTTTCCCTCCAACGGCTTTCCATTATTCATATCCAGCTCTCCAGCGAGGCGACAATTCTCTTCCATTTGCCATCTTATCATTCACGTGAGAACATTCACCCAGCTGGAACTGGGACGCGAAATCAGTCCGCAAGGTGGATTCACCTTGCACGCATGCGTAGCTTTCCCTATAATCCCGGTTTCGTTTAGCTCGTTATCCTTCAGGGGTTGTGACCCTAGGCGATACTGTTCATCCGTACCAAAACTGGTCCAGGAGGCAGGGAAGAGATGATACGAATGCGCACTGCTACGAAGGGAATTCTACTCACTGCTCTCGTTCTGCTATGTATTCCTGCGCGACCAGCCGCTGCTTGGGCCCTGCAACAAGACCAGGGAAAAACTTCTTACACCATTCCGGAGTACAACGCGTTTCAAGCCGCGCGCGCTGAAACCAACGCGCAAAATCGCATCAAGCTCCTCGACGATTTCGTCAGCAAATTCCCCAGCTCCACGCTGATGACTTACGTGGACCAGCTCTACGTCTCCACCTACACCGAGCTGAAAAATTATGCCAAGGTGCTCGAGTACTCCGACAAAATGCTCGCCATGGGCGACAAGGTTGACACCGGCACTCGTCTGCAGATTCTCCAGACCCGCGTGCAAGTTTTCCCGTTCGCTTTTAATGCCAAGGCGCCCGATGCGCACGATCAACTCGTAAAAGCTCGCGACGCCGCCAAAGAAGGCGCGGATCTCCTCGGGAAATATCCCAAGCCCGCCGATTCCAAGCTCACCGACGAACAATTCGCCGAACAGAAAAAGCCCGGAATCGCTTTCTTCGACGCCGCCGCCGGTTTCGCCGACCTCCAGTTGAAAGACTATCCCGCCGCGATTGATGCCTTCAAAGGCGCAGTCGCCGACAATCCCAAGGACGCGATCTCTTATTACCGCGAAGGTCTCGCCTACTTGGGCGCCACGCCGCCGCAATCCGTCGATGGTTTCTGGGCGCTCGCCCGCGCCATCAATTTGGGCGTTCCGGACGCTGACAAGATCAAAGATTATCTGCGCAAAGCAATCCTGGTTTACGAACAACCCGGATGCGACAGCTCAGTGGATGCGCAACTGGGCGAGTTGCTCACGCTAGCAGGCACTTCCGGCGACCGCCCTGCGACTTACACGATTCCAGCTGCCGCCGATCTCCAGAAAATCGCAGCTTCCAGCACAATTCTAACCGTTTTGACGGATCTCGGTGGCGGCGGCGACAAAGCCAAGCAGACCTGGCTCGCCATCTGCGGCGCGCAATTTCCCGGCGTAGTCGGCAAAATCATCGAAGTCAAGCAGGGCGAAGGTTTCGTCAGCTTCGAGGTCTTTACCGGCGCCGACGAAACCGCGGTGCAAAACGCCACTACCGCGAATATGGACGTGAAGGTCTGGACCGCCGCTCCTCCTGCCGGAACGCCCAACGCCGCACAGGAAACTCCGCAGCCAGACGTGACCCGCCTTGCCAAGGACGACGGCGTCCGCTTCTCCGGCGCTATCGTAAGCTACGATCCGTCGCCGTTCCTGCTGCACTGGGATCAGGTAAAAGTAGATCCCACGACGATCCCGGAAAAAGCCGAGACCGGCAAGCACCACAAGGTGCCAGCCAAACAGTAACAATCCGAATCATGCATCAATAAAAAATGGCCGGCGCAGAAATGCCCGGCCATTTTCTTTTCCTGGGAACGCCAATCTCCCGATCGGCGACGTGGCACACCCACTCCTGGCTGTACTCCCAGGTTTTCTCTGCGCCTCTGCGGTGATCGTTCGCCGTTTTCTTTGTACGTGGAAATTATTAAAGAGGATTCGAACCGCCCAACTACCCCCGCTTATGCCCCGCATGATCCAACTTATACTCCCCCACCTTCCTGCTCAAAGTATTCCGATGAATCCCCAAAACCTTCGCGGCCCGCGACTGATTCCCATCCTGCCGCTCCAGCACCCGCTTGATAAACTTCTTCTCGAACTCCGTGACCGCCTCTTCCAGCAAAATCCCCCGCTCCACCATCATCCCAATCAAAGATTCCAGTTGTTCTTTCACGATGACACGCTCCGCATGAGCACTGGGAAAATCGCCGGAAAAAATGCCGCGCGCCAGCATCCGCAACAAACAATTCGTTGCGTGCACTGACCGCTGCAATCGCTTTTAGTCTAATTCGTGGCCGGTAATACGCTGGTAGGCTTCCCGGTATTTCCCCTGTGTAGCCGCCACCACATCCGCGGGAAGCGCCGGACCCGGGGCTTGTTTGTTCCATCCAATCTTTTCCAGATAATCGCGCACATACTGCTTATCGAAAGAAGGCTGCGTTCGCCCCGGCACATATTCATCGGCCGGCCAGAAGCGCGAAGAATCCGGCGTCAACGCCTCGTCAATCCAGATCAATTCGTCGCCAATCAAACCAAATTCAAATTTGGTGTCTGCAATAATGATCCCGCGGCTGGCGGCGTGTTCCACAGCGCTGCGATAGATCGCCAAACTCGTGTCGCGCAATTTCTCCGCCAGCGGCCGGCCCACCGTCGCGACAGTCTCATCGAACGAAATATTTTCGTCGTGTCCCGTCGTAGCCTTCGTCGAAGGCGTGAAAATAGGCTCCGGCAAACGGTCAGACTCACGCATCCCCGCCGGCAGCGCAATCCCGCAGATCGCTCCCGTTTTCTGATAATCCTTCCACCCCGAGCCCGAAATATATCCGCGCACCACGCATTCAATCGGCGCAGGCTCCGTCTTGCGTACCAGCATCGCGCGCCCCGCGAGTGCGTCAACGTAGGGCGCGAGCTCGCCGCCAAAATTCTTCGCCGAGACAATATGATTCGGCACCAATCCCGCCAGCTTCTCAAACCAAAAAAGCGAAAGCTGCGTCAGCACCTTCCCCTTATCCGGAATCGGCGTCGGCAGCACCACGTCAAACGCCGACAACCGGTCCGTCGCCACAATCAGCAATTGGTCGCCAACCTCATAAATATCGCGTACCTTACCGCGCCCGCGTAGCTTCAATCCGGGAAAATTCGTCTGCGCTATTACGGGTGTCATTTGTGGGGATGCCAAGTAATGTTCCTCGATGCAGCGCCGCACATTCTAGCGCAGCGCCCACCCATGTCAACCGTTAAGAAATCCTCGCTGAAAGCTGCAGCTGGGTACCTTTGTTCCACGTCGAGTTCTTGGCGCCGTTTGCGCGCGGCCAATCGTCACTTGCCAACGACGCGTTACTCCCATTCAATCCGTTCATATACTGCGCGCAGGCGCTTTCCTCTAGCAGGGTTAATCATCTCCACAAACGCAACCTGCCCCTCCAGGTGTGACCGAAACCGCGGATTACCCGCGCGATTCTGGCTTTCAGGACCGAGCCGGACGCAATTCGTGAGCGTGGCCTTGAGTCGGTCGTAATCAGCTCGAATGATATTCAAGTTCTGGTTGGCGACCAAGCCTGCCAGGTATTGCCGGACGCCCTGCCGCATGATTCGCGTCTTCCTATGATTCACTCCGAAGCCTTCCTCGTGCAGAATCGCAGCGACGTGTGTTGAAAACCGCTCAGCCATTCTTTCGAAATCTTCGCTCCCGGAAAACGCAAGATCGTCAGCATATCGCGTGAACGTGGCGCCAACAGACTTCGCCAATCCACCCAAGCGACAGTCCGCGCGATACGTACAGAGATTGGCCAGCGCCGGCGACGTCGGGGCACCTTGCGGCAAATGCGCTCGTGAATACAACGCGCGCGCTTCGCGAAGACGAGTACCGTCAATGTCCGGCCCAGGCTCCTCCCATGCATCACGCGGCACAGCGTTCGTGCAGATGCCACCAAGCAAATCCGAAACCACCTCCGGATATCCCAACGTACGAAAAAATGCCTGAATTCTCGCGCCCGCCAGTGCCGGAAAGAAATCCCGCAAATCCATCCGCAATACGACGCGTTGACCCACGTGCGGAGCGACGAACGTCTTGATGGACCTGCCCTTCAGGAATCCGTGCGCGGCTGGATGAGGCGGAATGTTTTCAAGAATCTCTGTCAATATCTGCCGTTGCAGCGCCTTCAGCCTTGGCTTTGGCGCCTCAATTAATCGAATGTTGCCCGATTGTTTCGCCACGACTCGGTAGTGATAGTGTGCCAGCCGCGGTTCAGATCTCTTATAGCCAAGTGCCTTGAGGTCGGCGAACCACTCCAGCTCGCCAATCTTCAGCCCAAGCCACTCAGCGAGCGCCCCAACGGATTCAATCGCCGGAAGATTCCACCGCGCTACCGCCGCGACAGGTTGCATTCGCGGCGCTTCAGTCAACCAACGCGCCACCGACAATTCGTGAAAATATTTTGACCAAGCTTGTCTGAATCCTGGATCGTCTCGAAGAAACTGGACCGCGTCCCGGTGACGCGGTCGCGTACGGCCGCCAAACGCCTTGACGTATCGCTTTGCCAAGGGCCGCAACCAAGGCCAGGAACGACCGAGAAGCTGTTCACTGCGAGCAACGATTCCTTCGACCGAAGTTTGGCCAGCAAGAAAGGACGCAGCGAGCATCCCTAAAAGCGACGGATTCGGCATGGTAGGTGACGGCAGAATGCTCCAACGAGTCTGACCCTGCGTGAGCCTGTCTGCGCAGTCGCGCAGCGCAGCTCACGCGACGAAATCCCAGTTATTCACGTTCCCCTGGGGTATCCCCAGAGAGGCTCAAACCGAGCCCAAAGGCCCGTTCCAAGCCGGCTTGGAGCATTCCGCCGTCGAATATAATTGTAGCAGCCCTGCCGATGCCTAAAACCAGTCAGTAATTTCGTAATGTGTCGCAACCCAAAATCTTTGTTGCTCGGAATGTTTTGCGGGAGGGTTCAGGAATCTTTGTAGGTCGTGGCTTCAGCCACGACCTAAATGGTGAAAGGCACGAAGCGCCTACCGCTCGCGGTGCAGTTCTCGCGAGTTTTCCGTGCAGACCTTGCATCCAAACAATCGCGTAGCCAAGGACCCGAACCAGGAGCCGCTACTGAAGTAACCGCTTCCAAAAATTTCGCGCGCCCGCCTAAGCCGCATTACTCGCGCTCTTCGGCGCCACCGCCGTCGCGCTCTCTTCCCACTTCACCGAAACCAACTTCGAAACTCCTGGCTCCTGCATCGTCACGCCGTACATCACCGACCCCATCTCCATCGTCTTGCGATTGTGCGTTACTACAATAAACTGCGTCTGCCCGCACATATCCGCCAGCATCTTGTTAAATCGCCCGACGTTCGCCTCATCGAGCGGCGCATCCACTTCGTCCAAAATACAGAACGGGCTCGGCTGATACTTGAACACCGCAATCAACAGCGCCAAAGCCGTCAGCGCCTTCTCTCCACCGGAAAGCAGCAATATATTCTGCAGACGCTTGCCGGGAGGCTGCGCCACAATATCAATCCCCGCCTCTCCCGAACTGTCCGGCTCGCCTAGCCGCATCTCCCCGTGCCCGCCGCCAAAGAGCGACTGGAACGCAATCGCGAAATGCGCATTGATAAAATTAAACGCCTCTTCGAATTTCTGCCGCGACACTTGGTCCAGCTCATTAATCGTAAGCTGGGTGTTCTGGATCGACGCCACCAGATCGTCCCGCTCCCGCCGCAAGAAAGTATCGCGCTCCTCGCATTCCTTGAATTCTTCCAGCGCCATCATGTTCACCGGGCCCATCGCATCCACGCGCGCCTTCATCTCGTTGTAATTCGTTTCTGCCGCGATCAGTTCTTCGCCGGCCAGCAGTTGCCCTTCCTGCGCCATCAATTCTTCCGGCTGCGCATTCAATTCCGCCATGCACGTCTGCCGCAGATAATCGCGATCCGCGTCGTTGCGCGCCTTCTCGATTTGCCGCTGGTTGCGCTCCGCACGCAGTTCTTCCAGCGACTGCCGCTTGCCGCGCACCGTGTCGTCGAGTTGCGCTGCACGCGTGCGCGCACCTTCCCACTCCGTTTCCAGCGCCGCCTTCAATTCTTCCAGCCGCGCCTTCTCTTTGCGCAACTCTTCGACCTGCATTCCCAGCTGCTCGCAGGAACCCTCCAATTCGGTTTTTTCCGTCACCATCCCCACGTGCTGCTGCTGCAACGAAGCCATGCGCTCGCCCGCCAACGTCAATTCCGCGATCAGATGCTGCTCAGCCGATTCCGCGCTCGAAAGCCGTTCGGACATCGTCGCCAATTCTTCGCGCCGCGCCACCACCTGTTCCTGCAACGCCTGGAAATCTTGCCGCAATCGCACGAGTCGCCCGGAAACTTCCGCGCTTTTCGCTTCCGCCGCTTCGCGCGATTGCAGCGCCAACGCATGATCGCGCCGCGCATCCGCCGCGCGCTGCCGCGCACCTTCTGCATCCGCATGCAGCCGCGCAATTTCCGCGCGCTCCGTCGCGAATTGCTGTTCGATCCGCCGCAATTCAGAACGCGCCTGATCCCGCTGGTGCGTCGCTGCGACCAAGGATTTTTCCGCCTCCATCTGCCGCGCAATCGCAGAAGCCACCTGGTCCTCACCGCTCGCAATGGCCATCTCGATCCGCGTCATCTCCGTCTGCTGTTCGTTCACCGTACGATCCAGCCGCATCACTTCCGCTTCGTGCTGCCGCAATTCGCGCTTCAACGCCAGCGGCCCTGCTTCGCCAGCCCTTCCGCCGGAAACCATCCGCCCGTGATAGCAGGTACCTTCAGGAGTCAGAAAATAACTGTGCGGATTTTCATTCGCCATCTGCTCGGCCAGCGCCGCGTTCTCCACCACATAAGCCGTCCGCAGTTTTGTCAGAAAATATTTCGCAGCGGGGCCAAGCGGCTCGCGGAATTCCACCAGACGATCCAGCCGTCCCAGCACGCCATCCGGAACGGGAAGGGAAGCATCCGCTTCCGGCGCGGCCATATTCAATTTGTTCAGCGAATCCACAAAAAACGTCGCGCGCCCGCCCATTTCATCGCGCAGCAAGGAAATCCCCGCGCGCGCCTGGTCGAACGATTCCACCACGACATACTCCAGTTCATCGCGCAGGAATTGCTCGATCGCCCCCTCGTACTTTTCCTGCACCTCGGCGTAGTCCGCCAGCAACCCCACCGCGCGAAACGCTCCGCCGGGCGTTTCAGCACTACGCTCGCCGTTCACGTTGAAAAGCTTCTGTACCGCGTCCGCCGTATAAGCCCTCTCGCTCAAAATCTGCTCAATCGAAGCGTGCCGCGCGCGTTCCGCCGAAAGCCCTTCGCGCATGCGCTCCAGTTGTTGCCCGGTTTCCTGCTGCCCGCGGCGCAATTCCACCAAACGCGCCTGCGTCTCACGCACCATCGCGCCCAATTGCAGCGCGCTCGCCTCCGCCAACGTAAATGTTTCTTCCGCCGCCGCAACTTTTCCCGTCAGCGCGCTGCATTCGTTTTCCACCGCGCGCATCGCCGCCGTCCGCTGCTCTTCGGCCGCCGTGTGGCGGGCCGCCGCCTCTTCCGCCTGCACCGATTCCGCCTGCTCCCGCGCCGATTCCTCGACGAGCCGCCCCGCAATCTGACGCAATTCCTCCATGCGCGTTTCCAGCTGCTGCTGCTCGCTGACGCTGGCCAAAGATTGCTCCGTCGTGTCGCGCAACGAAGCTTCCAGGCTAGCCGTCTGCTCACGCAGCGCAAGAACCGCCTCGCGATGCGCCGTCATGCGCGTGGTCATGTCACCCACCTGCCGCTCGGCCGCTTCCGTTTCCACCACCAGCCGCGCCACACGCGCGTCAATCTGCGCAGTCTGCTCGCGACTGAACGTAATCCGATTTTCCGCGCGATCCAGGTCCAGCGCAGTCTGTCCCAGCAAATTCTGAATTTGTCTCAGCTCCGCATCCAGCTCGTAAGTGCGCGCGCTCAATCGTTCCTGTTCGGATTCCAGCTCGTGTACCGAACGCGCCTCGCTCTCTTCCGCCGCATCCATTTCACGCAGCAATTTCTCCAGCCGCACCGCTTCCTGATCCAGGTGCTCGGCCTTGCTGGCCAACACGCTGCGCAGCAATCCGCGCATCTGGTCGCGCAGTTCCGCGAAACGCCGCGCCTTTGATGCCTGCCGCTTCAGTGAAGCCAGCTGCTTCTCCACTTCCACTAAAATGTCGTGCACCCGCGAAAGATTCACTTTCGAAGCTTCCAATTTCGCTTCTGCGAGTCGCCGCTTGGTCTTGTACATCGTGATTCCCGCGGCTTCTTCAATAATCGCGCGCCGGTCCATCGGCTTCGAATTCAGAATCTGTCCGATGCGTCCCTGCTCGATGATCGCGTAGCTGTCCGGGCCCAATCCCATGCCCATGAAAAGTTCCTGCACGTCGCGCAGCCGCGCCACGCGCCCATTAATCAAATATTCGCTTTGTCCCGAACGGTACAGCCGCCGCCCCACCACAATTTCGCCTGCCTTCATCGTAATCGCCGGCTTTTCTGCACCGCGTTTTTTCCACGGCGTGCCCTTCTCAGCGGGCTCAAGAGAAATTGCTCCCGGGGCAGGCGTCTCCCCGTCCGCCATCTCAATAAATCCATCGACAATTTTCGTTTCCGGCTGCGGCTGGTCCTCCACAATCACAGGCCCCGCCGCTTCCACCGCCACCGGCGTCTCGCCATCGGGCGCGTCCACCACCGCAGCCACGGCATTCGCCAATTCCGGATCTACGAGCGTCAGCATCACCTCAGACAGCCCCATCGGCGGTCGCTTCGCAGTACCGTTGAAGATGCAGTCAGACATGCGCTCCGCCCGGAGCATCCGGTGGCTCTGCTCGCCCAATACCCAAGAGATCGCGTCCACAACGTTCGACTTTCCACACCCGTTCGGCCCCACGATGCAAGTGATCCCCGTGCCACTAAAAGTGATCGGAGTCTTCTCGCAGAAGGACTTAAACCCAAACAACTCGACCTTGCGTAGTTTCAGCACCAGTTTCCTCGCACAGTTTACTCCCTCCACCTCGATGGCTGAAGGAGCTTCAATTGTTCGATCTTATTTCGGAGGTATTTCGAGACAAAAACGCTGGAGGGTCAATAATCAAGAGCCCTTCCGCCTGGCGCTTCCGGGACGGCGGTTACGGGAATAAAAAGTAGCATGCGCCGCCATCAGTGTAAAGCCCGCTTTTCCAATTTATACACATCCGGTAGTGCCCCACTGCTAAACGCACCCACCCCACGGTACGGCGAAATCCACAGATTTCTAGCCGCTAAACACTGATCACGAGCCACTGCCTTTGTCCCCAAGCCAATGTCCCGATAGCCTGACCCAAACAACGTCGCCCAACTCTCAGCACACCGCCATCCATCGAGCCACGAATCACTAATCACGCGCCACTTATCCCTCATCACTCGTCACCCAACACTTTCTTCTTCATTGACTTACAACCAACGGCATCCTAGCATCCACCCAGCAGGAGGCGCGCTTGCCTCAGGATCCCGGACCAACTTCCAATCACGCGTTCGCGGTACTAGTCATTCTCGCAGCTATCTTTTTTCTATCATTCGAAGGCTTGCTCCCCCCCGCACCCAAGCCCGCCAGCGTTCCCACCACCGAATTTTCCGCCGCCCGTGCCCGTGAAATCCTCAATCGCCTCGTCGGTGACGGCGTCCCGCATCCCACCGGCAGCGCGCAAAACGACGTGGTCCGGGGCCGTGTCCTCGACGAGTTCTCAAACGCGGGTTACCTGCCCATCGTGCAAACCGGATTCGCCTGCGACGAACAAGGCGACTGCGGCACGGTCCAAAATGTCCTAGCGCGCCTGGAAGGCTCAGAGCCCGCTCCCGCAGTTCTGCTCGCTGCGCACTACGATTCCGTCCCCGCCGGTCCCGGCGCATTCGACGACGGCGCCGGCGTCGCCACAGTCCTCGAAATCGCGCGCAATTTCAAGTCGCTCCCGCAGCCGCGTCACTCGATCATCTTCCTCATTGACGACGGCGAAGAAGCCGGCCTGCTCGGCGCCCGCGCCTTCGTCAATCAGCATCCTTGGGCCAAAGAAGTCCGCGCCGTCGTAAACGTTGACAGTCGCGGCACCTCCGGCCCCAGCCTGATGTTCGAAACCGGCGACGCCAACCAGTGGGCGGTGCGTCTCTTCGCACAATACGCCGCGCATCCCGTCACCAGCTCCATTTTCTACACCGCGTACAAACAAATCCCCAACGACACTGATTTCACAGTCTTCAAAGCCGCAGGATATCAAGGCCTCAACTTTGCCAACATCCGCGACGTCGTCCATTACCACACGCCCCGCGACAATTTCGCAAACGCCGATCCCGCCACGCTGCAACATCACGGCGACAATGCCCTCGCCTCTCTGCAAGCCTTCGCCAGCGCCGATATTTCCAATCCTCCCAAATCCGAAGCAGTTTATTTTGATCTCTTTAGCATCTGGACAGTCCACTGGCCCGCAACCCGCACTCTCGCGATCGCCTCGTCCGCCGCATTTCTGCTGCTGCTCGAAATCGCCTGGTTGTTTTACAAAAAAAGTCTCACCGGTCCGGAATTGCTCTGGGGTTTTCTCGCGTGGCCTGTCTCCATTCTCGCTGTAGCCATTTTCGCGTTTCTTCTGAGTTTTATTTTGCGCAAAGCTGGCGCGATGCCCGTGCCCTGGACCGCTCATCCCAATCCTGCGCAAGTCGCTTTCTGGTCTCTCGCGATCGCGCTGCTTTCTTTCACCGCGCTGCGCTTTGCCTCGCGCGCTGGATTTTTTGGCCTGTGGTCTGGCACGTGGATTTGGTGGGCTTTGCTGTCCATCACGCTCGCCGCGCGAATTCCCGGGCTCAGCTACGTCTTGCTTGTCGCCACCTGCGCCGCCGCAATAGCAGGATTGCTCCTGATTCTTCGGCCGAAAGCTTCTTCGCTTGCGGCGATTCTCCCCTTGGCCGTTTCCGCAATCGTGGGATTTCCGCTGGCGTTATTGCTCTATCAGGGCTTCGGCGGCCGCGCCCTGCCGTTGATCGCCGTCGTCGTCGGCGTGCTCCTTAGCCCCCTCGCGCCGCTCTGCGCCGACGTACAACGCGCGCGCGGCTTGTCGCTGCTCGCGCTGCCTTGGCTTGCAGGTGCCACCATGCTGCTCGCATCCTTCGCCGCCATCGTCGTCCCCGCGTTTTCCGCCAAAGCTCCCGAGCACGTCAACCTGCAATACCTTCAGGAAGCCGACTCCGGCAATTCGCAATGGGTCGTCTATCCTGCTTCGGCGCACTTACCCGAGCCGATTCGCCTCGCCACCAATTTTCGCGCGCAGGAATCCGGCGCATTCCCGTGGATCCCAGACCCCGCGTTTTTCGCCGCCGCACCCCACGTCGAAGTCGCGCCACCCACATTCACGATCCTCGAATCCTCCGAGCTTCCCGCAAAGCGCCGCTATCGCACATTGCTTCGTTCCGAGCGTGGCGCTTCCGAAGCGCTGGTAATGTTTCCTCCCGAGTCGCGCATCGATTCGGTTCAAGCCGCGGACGAGCCCGTACAATCGCAAACCGACAGTGTTCGCCAATCTCAGCAGGGCTGGTATTCCTACGATTTTTACGCGATGCCCGCAAAAGGTGTGGAACTCAGTTTCACGCTGCCCGTGGGAAAGCCCGTGGAAGTTTATGTGCTCGATGTAACCTACGCCCTCCCCCTCGAGGGTATGTTCCTTCTGAAATCTCGCCCGCTAACCGCCACTCCCTTCGGCGAAGGCGACTGCACCATCGCCAGCCGCCGCGTCCAACTGCTCCCCTAGCGCTACACGCAAGAAAACGCTTTGTCGTGCCGAGCGAAGCAAGGGATCTGCCTTTTCTTGGCTCGCCCCCGCGCATCCTCGCCGGTTGGCGTGCCAGCTAGTTCTTTGCCCTCGGCGCAATCACCAATGTCCCGTCGTCGTTACTCGCCATCACGATCGGAAGCTTCTTACTTGCGGTCTTCTTCTGCTCCTGCGCCAGCCGCGCCGCTTCCGCCAGCGTCATCGGCTTCATCTCTGCTTCCCGTTTTCCCAGCGCCACCGCCTCGCCATAACTCGCAAACTTCGACGGCACAAATGGACCGGGATTTTTCGAATTTTGATTTACGACGTAATCGGCCGCCGTCGTCGGCGCGCTGGGAACTGATATCGGCGTCGACGCCCCAGCGTTCAATCCCGCCGCGCCGTTCAAGCTTCCCCCGCTGCTTATGCTTCCGAGGTTATTAATGGACCCACCCATCTGCGCCCGCGCCGTTCCCGCAAAAAACAAAATCCCTGCCAGCAACAGAGTTTTTCTCATATGCTCCCCATTGCAATCACGCGCCGATTCCCGGCCGCGCGCCCTCGGTTCTGCCGCTGCACAAACCGACAACTCCCTCTCGTAAACCGTCCAAAAGTACAGTACGTACCACCGCCCTTCCATAGCGGTCGCTGTCGCACAGCCACGCCCAACCCTTTCTCTTCTAGTACCTATCTGCAATCCCATTTCCATTCCGCCCTTTGCCCCGAACCCACCCCTCAGCTACAATCGTCCTCTTGCCATTGTGCTGAAAATGACCGACATACACCTCCACAACACGCTCTCCAACCGCCTCGAGACCCTCCAGCCTCTTCACAAGGGCGAAGTCCGCATCTACAGCTGCGGCCCCACGGTCTACGACTATGCACATATCGGCAATTTTCGTACTTTTGTCTTCCAAGACGTATTACGCCGCTTCCTCCTCTCCCGGGGCCTCCGCGTTCTGCAGGTAATGAACCTTACCGACGTGGACGATCGCATCATTCAGAACGCCGCCGCAGCAGGGGTCTCCATCCGCGAATACACCGAAAAATACGTCCAGGCCTTCTTCGAAGATATGAACGCGCTGCATCTCCAGCAGCCCGAGGAAACCGTTCGTGCCACCGACCATATCGAAGACATGGTCGCGCTCATTTCCCGCTTGCAGGAAAAAGGTCTCACCTACCCAAGCGAAGGTTCCGTCTACTACCGCATTGCCAAATTTCCGGAATACGGCAAACTCTCCAAAATTGATCTCGGCGGAATGAAAGCCGGCGCCCGCGTAGACAACGATCGTTACGAAAAAGACGACGCGCGGGATTTCGCTCTCTGGAAAGCTCCCAAACCCGGCGAGCATTTCTGGGAGACAAGCATCGGCCCCGGCCGCCCGGGCTGGCACATCGAATGCGCCGCCATGGCCATGAAATATCTCGGCGAAACTCTGGACATTCACACCGGCGGCATAGACCTCGCCTTCCCGCATCACGAAAATGAAATCGCCGAAAGCGAGCCCGCCACCGGCAAGCCCTTCGTGAAAATCTGGCTGCATGCCGAGCACTTAATCGTCGACGGCGAGAAAATGTCGAAATCCCTCGGCAATTTCTTCACGCTGCGCGATCTCTTCGCCAAAGGTACCAAGCCGTCCTCCATTCGCTACCTGCTGCTCTCGGTTCCTTATCGCCGCCAGCTGAATTTCACGGCCGATAGCCTGACGCAGGCCGCCAACTCCGTCGAACGCCTGCGCAATTTCGTCGCGCGCCTGAAATCGGAACAGTTCGCCGCCGGCTCCAATCCACAAATTGTCAAACGCGCCGAAAAAGCCCTCGCCGATTTCGATGCCGGCCTCGCGGACGATCTAAATACCGCATTCTCGCTCGCCGCCGTCTTCGATCTCGTGCGCGATGTGAACACCGCTATGGATCGCGGCGAATTCCTGCAGCAGGACGCGCCTATCGTCATCGCTGCCATGAAAAAATTTGACGCCATTCTCGCAGTCCTCGCCGATGACGATGATGAAAAACTTCGTGAACTCGGCTTCGGCTCCGGCCCACCGCGCCTGACGCCAGAAAAAATCGACCAGCTCATCGCCGAGCGCAATGCCGCCAAAAAACGCCGCGATTTCAAACGTTCCGATGAAATCCGCCAGGAACTCCTGAACTCTGGTATCATCGTGGAGGACACGCGTGACGGCTCTGTCCGTTGGAAGTACAAATGACCATCTCCGCAAAACACGACCTTTCGTTGCACAGTCAGCCCTCTCACGAGCGCCCGAATCTCTACGGCGTTGATTAAGTAAGCCCCCTCCAACTTTGGTTTTCAGCTTGCCCCCGGCGGGAACCGGTGTGCGCGCTGATTTCAAAATTGTTTTCTGGAGGATGTAATGCATGTGACGGACACGAAAGTTGATTCGAAGTTGCCACACCTGATCACCGAACTACCAGGCCCCAAAGCCAAGAAACTCGTCGAGCGCGACCATCACGTAGTCTCGCCGTCGTACACCCGCGATTATCCGCTGGTCGCGAAAGTCGGCCGCGGCGCCACGGTCGAAGACGTCGACGGCAACACCTTCCTCGATTTTGCCGCCGGCATCGCTGTCGTCGCCACCGGGCACTGCCATCCCGAAGTCGTCGCCGCCATCCAAAAGCAGGCCGCCGAACTGATTCACATGTCCGGCACCGATTTCTACTATCCCAGCATGGTTGAACTCGCCGAAAAACTGGCCGCCATCGCGCCCGGCAAAGAACCCAAGCGCGTTTATTTCGGCAACTCCGGCGCCGAGGCCATCGAAGCAGCCATCAAGCTGGTGAAATTTCACACCAAGCGAGACAAACTGATCGCCTTTCACGGCGCTTTCCACGGCCGCACCATGGGCGCGCTTTCACTCACCGCCAGCCGCGCGGTCCAACGGAAGGGCTTCGGCACGCTACTCTCCGGCGTCTTCCACATGCCTTTTCCAGACACCTATCGCGGCACCTACGGAATTCGTCCCGAACACGCCTCTGCCGATTGTCTCGCGTATCTCGAGAACGAACTTTTCCGCCGCCGCGTAGATCCCGATGAAGTCGCCGGAATTTTCATCGAGCCGATTCAGGGTGAAGGCGGCTACCTGCCTGCGCCCGCAGAGTTCCTGCAAGGCCTGCAGCGCATCTGCCGCAAGCACGGCATCATGCTCGTTGCCGATGAAGTGCAATCCGGCATGGGACGCACCGGCAAATGGTGGGCCTGCGATCACGCCGGCATCGAGCCAGACATTATCTGTAGCGCGAAGGGAATTGCCTCGGGCATGCCGCTCAGCGCCATCATCGCGCGCGCCAGCGTCATGAATTGGACGCCCGGCGCGCACGCTTCCACCTTCGGCGGCAATCCCGTATGCATTGCTGCGTCACTCGCGACGATCGGCCTGCTAGAGCGGAATTACATCGCGAACGCCGCGCAAATCGGTGAATTCATCCAAGGCCTGACTGCCGATTGGACCACCCGCCACAAAATCGTCGGCGAAGTCCGCGGCAAAGGCCTGATGATCGGCATCGAAATCGTCCGCGATCAGAAAACCAAAGAACGCGCCCCCGACCTGCGCAACCGTCTAGTGCAGATGGCCTTCCACAAAGGCTTGCTGATACTGGGCTCGGGCGACACCACCCTGCGCTTCTGCCCCCCGCTCCTAATCGACGAAGAGCAGGCCGAATTCGCAGTCCGCACGGTAGACGCCTGCATCACGGAAATCGAACGCGCCATGTAAGCATGAGTCGCAGCACCGTCGCTCAACCGCGTTGCAAATAGCACAGGCCCGCACCCGCAAGCCTGTGCTATTTTGTTTCCCGCATCCTTTTTTGCATCCGTGAGAAGCTGAAAACTTGCTGCAAAAATCTTCCGCAGGAGCTGCTTTGCCGCGCATTCTCGACGTGGGCTGTGGACCGAGGAAATATCCCGGCTCCATTGGCCTCGATATGAATCCATCCACCGCCGCCGATGTTCTCTGCCATCTGGATCACGGCGGTTTGCCCTTCCGCGATAATTCCTTCGATCACCTCCGCGCCGAGCACATCATCGAGCACGTCGCGGACATCATCGCCACCATGGAAGAATTTCATCGCGTCACCAAACCCGGCGGCACGATTTTCATCGCCACACCACACTACACCGATTTCAGTTCTTTCCGCGATCCCACCCATCGCTGGCATCTCAACACCTATTCGTTTCTCTACTTTTATCCCGGCGGAATGCACGGTCGCGACATGTGGTACACCAAAGTCCGCATGCGCGAGGTCAAACTCAAACTGCGCCTCCTGAATCTCTGGCGCGCCCTCGGTTTCGAATTCCTGGTGAACCGCAGCCGCTTCTTCCGCCAATTCTGGGAACATTATCTAAGTTTCGTAATCCGCGGAAAGCTGATGGAGTTCACCTTCGAGGTCATCAAGTGATCTCGCCGCTCGCGCAAATAAAGTACTGGAACGCCGCATGACCAACGCGTCTCCCAATACTGAAAAATCGTGGCTCACTGCCATTCGTCGCGACTGGGACGTCCGCGCTCGTGAAAACGCCCGCGCGTACATCAACTGGCCCGATGTCCCCAACGAAGAAAACGCCTTCTTCGCATCCGGCAAAACGGACTACGATCACTACGTAACTCCATTCCTGAAAAGAATGAACTTCGATCCGCGCGAAAAAACCGCCCTCGAAATCGGCTGCGGCATCGGCCGCATCGCGCGCTGGATGTCCCAGGACTTCGCGCAATACATCGGCGTCGACGTCTCTCCAGAAATGATTCGCAAAGCCTCCGGTTACAATTTACCGCGCGCGCAATTTCAAGCCGTCTCCGGCGGCGACCTCGCCGGCATACCGAACGAATCCGTGGATTTCGTTTGGTCCTTCGCCGTCTTCCAGCACGTCCCGGACAAGCGCGCCATCTTCAATTATTTCCGGGAAGCCGCCCGCGTGCTTCGCTGCGGCGGAATTTTCCGTCTGCACATGAAAGGCCTCTGGACGTTGCCCCTAGGCCGCCTCATGCTCGAGGCCGGATTTCCAGATCGTGGCCCGCATCAGAAAACGCCGCGATTCAAAATCCCATTCGTCCGCCTGCGCTATCTCGATACCTGGCAAGGCCGCTCCATCCGTCCAGACGAAGCCGTGCAACAATGCGAATCAGCAGGCCTCGAAGTCCTCGACACTGCGGGCGAATGGACGCCAATGATGTGGATCGGAGGCCGTAAGAAATGAGCGCCGCAATCCAAAAAAATCACGCACTAGCGTCCGCACATGCCAGCTAGCCCCAAACCGCGCATCCTCGACGTCGGCTGCGGCAGAAAAAAGTATCCCGGCTCGATCGGCATCGATATGAGCCCGGCGGGCCAGGCAGATGTGCTCTGCGATTGGACGCGCACCCCTTTCCCCGACAGCACCTTCGACGAAGTCCGCCTGATCCACATGATTGAGGAAGTGGACGACATTTTTCGCGTGCTCGCCGAAGCCCATCGCGTGGCGAAGCCCAGCGCGCGCGTAGTAATCATGACGCCGCACTATACCGACCACGCCTCCTACTGCAGCCCCGCGCACCGCTGGCATCTCTCCAGCTTTTCGCTCTGGTTTTTCAGCGAGAAGCCCGCCGAATACGATTACTACGCCCCCGCGCAATTCCGCGAGCGTCGCGTGCATGTCACGCTGTTGCGCATCTGGCGCGCCCTCGGCTTCCAGTTCCTGGTGAATCATTTCCGCTGGTTCCGCAAGTTCTGGGAGTATTATTTGTGCTTCGTCATTCGCGGTAAGACAGTCGAATGGGAACTCGAAGTGGTAAAGTAGGTTTTTTCACCAGTGCTAACGCGTTTCATGTTCGCGATAATTGATTTCGCCGCCCGCAAAGGCCTCGGCGCGCCATCGTCCGCTCACTCCACGTCCGGAGCGGCTGGCGATTCCGCCAAACATCGCGCGCGCCAAACTGGCATCCGCGGCGAAACCTACGCCTACTGGTACCTGCGCCGCCAAGGTTACATTCTCGTCGCGCGAAACTTCACTTCGCCCGGTATCAAGGGCGAAATTGATATGGTCGGTTACGACGGCCAGGCGCTCGCGTTTGTAGAAGTAAAGACGCGCACGGTCATCGATCCAGCGACGTCGCTGCAATCCTCTCGGCCGGTGCCGCTCACGCCGGAAGAAGCAGTGAACTGGGAAAAGCGCCGCAACCTCACGCGCAGGGCCGGCCAGTTTCTGCGCGCGCGCCACATCGAAAAAGCCGCCTGCCGCTTCGACGTCCTGGCCATCGAAACCCGCCCTGGCCAGAAGCCGGTGGTGCGCCTGCACAAAGGCGCATTCAACGCCGGCCAGCATTAGCCGCCCGCGCCGCGGTTTCGACTTTGTAGCGGCCAGCTTCAGCTCGGCGTCGTTGACATTGCTTTTGTATTTGACCTGGTTTGTGACGTCGCGCCGCAACACGCAACAGCCGTAGTAGAATAACCGGGCGCCATCACGAGGAGGAAAGTTTGCCGGAGCTTCGCAAGGATCCCATCACGGGACGCTGGGTCATCATCTCCACCGATCGCGGCAAGCGGCCGATGGATTTCGTGCGGGAGAGTGTGCACATAAAGGGCAACCCGGCGATTTGTCCCTTCTGCCCGGGTAACGAAGGCAAGACGCCCAAGGAAATACTCGCCTACGGACGCAACGGTGGCGGCAAAGACACTTCCGGATGGACGGTTCGCGTGGTTCCCAATAAGTTTCCGGCGTTAGGCATCGAAGGAGGACTGGACCGCGAAGGCGAGGGGCTTTTCGATCGCATGAACGGAGTCGGCGCGCACGAAGTGATCGTGGAATCTCCGGATCACCAGAAGACTCTCGCGATGATCAATGAAAAAGGCGTGGAAGAAGTTTTGTGGGCCTACCGCGACCGCATGCTCGATCTGAAAAACGATCGCCGCTTCCGCTACATTTTAATTTTCAAAAATCACGGCGAGCCCGCCGGCGCCACTGTCGAGCACACTCACTCACAGCTGATCGCGCTGCCCATCGTGCCCAATCGCGTGCGCGAGGAAGTCGACAGCGCCAGGCGTTACTACGAGCAAAAAGAGCGCTGCATTTTTTGTGACATGATCCGCCAGGAAATCGAAACCGCCTCGCGCATGATTATCGAGAACGATCATTTCATCGCGCTCGCGCCCTACGCTCCGCGCTTTCCCTTCGAGACCTGGATTCTGCCGCGCCAGCACAGTTCTTCGTTCGAAAATATGCCCGCGCCGTACTACGCGCATCTCGCGCGCGTCCTGCACGATTTTCTCGGCCGCCTGGACGCCGCGCTCGCATTCCCCTCCTACAATTACGTCATCCATACGTCGCCCATCGGCGAAGAAATCAACGACCACTACCACTGGCACATCGAAATGATGCCCAAACTGACCAAAGTCGCCGGCTTCGAATGGGGCACCGGATTCTACATCAATCCCACGCCGCCAGAAGAAGCCGCGCGCTTCCTGCGCGAAGCAAAAGTCCCGGCCTAGCCTAGCGCATTTCGCCGCCAACTATTTCGCAGGTTCGACCTTTGGCTGAATCGAAAGCAGCTCCACTTCAAAAATCAGCGTGGAATTCGGGCCGATTGGACCCTTGGCCTGTGGGCCGTACGCCAGATCCGATGGAATAAATAGCTGCCACTTCGATCCCACCGGCATCAGTTGCAGCGCCTCGGTCCAACCTTTGATCACTCCGCCCACCGGAATCGTCAGCGGCTGCTTGCGCGAATACGAGCTGTCGAATTCCGTGCTGTCGAGCAGCGTGCCTTTGTAATTGCACACGATCGTATCGGTCGCGGCGGGTTTAGGGCCGGTGCCCTCCGTCAGGATTTTATATTGCAGGCCGCTAGGCAGCGTCACCACGCCGTCTTTCGTTTTGTTTTCCGCTAGAAACGCATCGCCCGCTTTCTTGTTGGTTTCTGCGGCAACCTGCGCTTTTTCCGCCTGTTGTTTGCGCATTTCGGCCTGCAGATTCGTCATCACGGCCTTGGCTTCGTCGTCCGTCAGCACCGTCTTGCCGCCGGCCAGCGCATCCTTCATCCCGCGCAGCAAGATATTGGGATCGACGTCGACGCCATCTCGGTGAATGCTCTTGCCAATATTCATCCCGATCGCGTAGCTCTGCTTATCCTTATCCGTCTTCAACACCAATGGAGCTGCTGCTGCGTGATGCTGCGCCGCAGCGCCAGCTGGAGTCTTCGCCGCTGTGCCACTTTGCGTTTTCGCCGCGCCAGCAGTTTGCCCCGAGGTCCCGTTCTGTGACGCAGTGGCACTCTGCGTTTTCGTCGCAGAAGTCGTGCCAGTTTTAGCAGCCGGCTTCGCTGGCGTCGCAGGCTTTGCAGCCGGAGTCGAACTGTCGGTCGTCGCGGGCGCGCTTGCCGCGGGCGGAGTCGTTGATGGATTTGTCGCCGGGGTCTGCTGCGCTGCCGCAGATCCAGCAAAGAAGAGGGTCGTTGCCAATAGGCTTATCGCAATGTTAGGTAGTTTTCGCATAGACCTAGTTTCGCAGAGGTTCGCCGGATGCGCAAACGGAGCGAATCGCGGCGTGTGTTCGGTGATTGATGGCCTGCCAGCTGAGAGGAGTCGCCGACGCGGGGTCGCCGCTTCGGGAATACGATCGCGCAAGGGCGAGGTTGCTCTGGCGAGGTGCCGCAGATGCGCTAAAAAGCGATAAAAACTAGCGATTAGAAAATCTTTTCTCGCTTGTTGTGAACAAGTTACGCGAATTTCTAATAATTGGTGACTAGCGATTAGAAAATGTGGGATTGGCGGTTGGTGATCCGTCGCTCGCAGTGCCTGAGCCGGCCGCAAGAGACAGCCTTCTCGGTGCGACCCGCTAGCGCTCAGAGCAATCGCCGCGGTGGCAGGTCCGCTGTGACGTTCCCGCTGGCAGGCTCCCCAGGTAGGCGAATGTCGCGAATTTGAGTGCGATTTCATTTTTTGGTTTCCGTTTCAGCGAAATTGTAGGGCGAGGCGAATACAGCCGGGCGAAGGGACAGATGTGGTACGGAACTAGTACTGCTGTACGAATTTTGTCGGGCGCGTGTACTTTTTGCGAGGAGCGCGGAGAGGTTGACGAGGCCGGATGTGGGCGCAGCGGGCACGGCATGCCGTGCCCCTTAAGATTGCTACGCCAAAAACGCCCACCTGCAAAGCAGGCGGCCGCTATAAAGTCAAAGACAAATTCAGAGGCAGGATCGACAGTCAAAATCTTCCGCGGTGCTGAGGTAGGGCGGGCCTGAGACCCGCCCCTAAAGATTCAAACACAATGTCAAAAGCGCGTGGTTGAAGCTGGCCGTTGCGCTTCGAAGCGGCGCTGCCGGTTCTCAGGGTGAATCGCGCTGTGGCGCGATTCACGGGCGGTCAGGCTTGGGCAGAGAGTTCTGCGCGTTGGTGTCGGAATTTGCCGGTTTCTCCGCGACGACGGCGTAGGTCAGCGTTTTTTGATCACCGTCGGCGACTCTCAGGTACATGCGGTCCTTCTTGATCTTGAAGACGATTTCTTTGCCGACCGGCAAAACGATGGGATGTTTGGTATCGGTCGGGCGGATGTGATATTCCATGTCGTCGGTTAATACTTCATACTGCGGGCAAAGCTTTTCATCGGAATTCACATGGGTGATACCGGCCGACGCCCACACGGTGCCCAAGCCTGTGACGCCTTTTTCTTTCGCGCCGCAAGGGACGGCTTCCATTTTCTCGAGCATGGCCCTTTCGGGATCCTTTTTTTTATTGCCGCCGGCGTTGAGAGGAATCGCGGCCAGCAGGATGATCGTTAGAACAAGTGCTGTCTTAGCGGTTTTCGCGTTCATGGTTCCTCCTAAATTGGATTCGCCACCTAACACTGACCCGCTGATGTTTTGGTAGCGGGCTGAGACGAGCGCGGCGCGTGGCCGCGCAGAAATAAAAGACGGCCCGCGAACGGGAAGGCCGGTTGCGCGGCCTTCCCATCCTCGAGGCGTCGTTGCTTACTGCTTCGGTTTGGCGGGATCCGGCATGGGGGTCTTCACGGTCGGCGCAGTGTTGCTGGTGGTGCTGAACTGCTGCGCGGACTTGACGAAGCTCCGCGGATTCGCCATGAGTTCCTGTTTCACTTCGGGATGAGCGGTCAGATACTCCTGAAGTTCAGGATGGTTTTCCATGTATTCCTGATTCTTCACCAGGGAGGGATCTTCGGAGAGGTGCTGCGAGATCTCCGAATGGCCGCCAAGGAATTCACCGAAGCTGGCGGCTTGGCGATGGCTGGTGGCGTCGCGATCCATGCCATTTTCGCGGTTATCGTAACGAGCGTACCGAGCTTCCTGCTGCATGAAAGCGTTCGGATCTTGCTTTAGCTGCGCGCGAAGTTCCGGATGGTCGTGCAGATAAGCCTGCAGCGCGGGATGGTTGCGCACGAACTCTTCGTTGTCGACCAACGAAGGGTTCTTGCGAAGTTGCTCAGCAGTTTCGTGGTGGCGATCGAGGAATTGATCGAAGCGCGTCAATTCCTGGCGATCGCGATCGTCCTCACGGCGATCGTAACGATCTTCTGCGTGCATGAAGGCATTCGGGTCTTGTTTTATTTGGTCGCGAATTCCCGGATGGTCCTGTAGATAGGTCTGCAGCTCAGGATGGCTCCGCATGAACTCCTGGTTGTCTACCAAGGAAGGATCCTTGCGAAGCTGCTCGGCGGTTTCGTGGTGGGCATCGAGAAACTGATTGAAGCGCGCCAGTTCCTGACGGTTAATGCCGCGATCTCGATCGTCTTCACGGCGATCGTAACGCTCTTCCTGATGCATGAAAGCATTCGGATCTTGCTTTAGCTGCGCACGAAGTTCCGGATGGTCCCGCAGATAGGATTGCAGCGCGGGATGGTTCTTCACGAATTCTTCGTTATCCACCAGCGAAGGATCCTGGCGGAGTTGCTGGGCGGTTTCGCGGTGACTATCCAGGAATTGATCGAAGCGCGCCAGTTGTTCGCGGTTGGTGCGATCGCGATCGTCCTCGCGGCGATCGTAACGAGATTCGTCGCGCATGAAGGCGTTCGGATTTTCCTTTATCTCCTCGCGAATTGCCGGATGCTCCTGCAGATAAGCCTGGAGTTCAGGATGGTTCCTGACGTATTCCTGGTTATCCACGAGGGAAGGATCTTTGCGAAGTTGCTCGGCAGTTTCGTGGTGACTATCGAGGAATTGATCGAAGCGCGCGAGCTCCTGGCGGTTGATATCGCGGTCGCGATCGTCCTCACGGCGATCGTAACGATATTCCTGCCGCATGAAGGAGTTCGGATTCTCCTTGATCTCGTCACTAACTTGCGGATGGTCCTGGAGATAGTTCTGGAGAGAAGGATGCCGCTTCACAAAGTCATCGTTGTTTACGAGCGAAGGATCTTTGCGAATGTCTTTGGCGAGTTCGGGATGGCTGTCCAGAAATTGATTGAAGCTCGCCAGTTCCTGACGCGTGGTATCGTTGTCCTGCACAGGCGGAGTATTCTGAGCGGGCACGGATTGCGCATTGGCGGGTGTGCCAAGCCAGAGAAAAGTCGAGAGTGCTGGCAATACCAGCAAGCTCTTGTAGCGTGAATGTCGCTGTCTCATACCACTGCCCTCCTGCGGTGAATGTGTCACCCGCTATGACAGGTGCAACCCCCATGCCAAACGGACTGAGAAAAAACGGAAGTGAATACGATTCAATGGGTTGAGGGAAGAGCAGCGAAGCACTGCAGCGTGAATTGCATGGAAATTCGACATGCTGCGGGGAAAATCGCTGTACAGGAAAAACCTTAAGAGTTTTGTTTCGGGAGAATCACTTTCGATTTGAATCTTATTAGCGGCCGGGCGTTTTCCTCACTGCTCGCCGTAGTAGGCTTGCTGGTAACCGTCGCAATACGCTGCCTTGTAGAACTGTCGGAGCTGGTTCGGGTCACCTTTGTCTGCTGAATAGAGACGGTCTGCGTTCTTGTAATTTTCCGTGGCGCTGGCGCGGAAAGGCATGGAGTCCTGCCGATCTTTGAGCCCATCCGCAAGTCCGTTACGATAGCCCGAGTGCTGATCTGGCAGCGCGGAGAGAAACTCTTCGGAAGCGGCCGGGCCGTACATCTCGCGATAACCTTGCAGGTATCCGGAGACGAAAAGGCGACGGTCGGCGTCGCTGCTCCAACGGCCGCTGCTCAAGTGGCGCCGTCTGCCACCGTCAGCGTCGCGACGGCCCAGAAACAATCCGTCACGGAAGGCCGCGTCCATACGGACGCCGGGTTGGTCGCCAACAATCTGCGAGCGACGAACTGTCCCGGCGGCGAGCAACACTGTGGCCCCACACGCGAGGGCTATGGTGCATGCGTATACCGAAAAGCTTTTCATGTGATTTCTCCGTATTGCTGCATTTTCCAAAACTGGCGACAGCACTACATTCCTGGCCGTTGCTTGAAAACGAAATCGACGGCCTTGGTTTCGTTGATTCCAACGGTGATCTTCTGGGTTACCGTGCCTAGTTTTTCCTGCCAGGCCTCGATGGTGTAGGTGCCCGGCGGCAGGTTGCTCAAATCGAAACTGCCATCCTTGCCACTGACCGTGAAATAAGGGTGTTTGAAGACGGCGACGTAGCTGTGCATCCAGGGATGGATGTTGCACTTCACCGGAATCGCGATTTCCTCGCGCGCGAAAGCTTCGTCTATCTTTGTGCCCGGCGGCTCAGCCTTGTTCCATTCGCGATTGTTGGTGGGAATCACGTGGATGTTGTGGCTCGTGGGGTCGTCGTTGATTACTTCGAGTGGCTGATTTGCGCGCACGGCCAGCACGTGCGGCTGATATACGCAGCCCTTCTGCTCGATAACCGCCGGCTGGGTGGGTGGGTCGAAGGTGCGATCGGCCAAACCATCCGCAACGAAAACGACCACGTTTTGCAATTCGCCGTCCGCATCGGCTACCACTTCCTGATTTGCGACTGGGCTGGTGTGTTGTTTGGAACAGCTGGGGTCCGCGGCCATGCTGATCGCGGCGGGCTTGGGCAATTTGCCTTCGTACTTGATTTTGCCTTTGACGGTGGCAGTGCCGGCTGCGGCGTCGGCTGAATTTGGAGGATTGCCTGCTTTCGCGGCCAGTCGGCCGCAAATGCAGATTGTTGCTGTGAAGGCGCTGATGAGGATCAAACTTTTGATTTTCATATCAACTAAGCTCCCCTGCGAGTGGCCCGATGTTCTCTTGGGTCGTTGTCGGCCAAATTCTTGGCTGGGCGAGCTAACCGTACCGCAGGCGGAGTGGGGAGTTGTCATGCTCTCGTCAATGAGAAGTCATTCTTACGTCTTTCTTTTGTCCGCTAGGCGTCGCGTCTTCGCGCGCGGGTTCTTACTTGAGGGTTACCGGCAGCGTGTTCGATCTCGTTGCTTTGCGCTCAAAACCAATCGGGGAAAATCAGTTCGACGAGGCCAGGGACCCAGTAGGAATAGAATTGTTCGTCGCAGATTTTGTATTTTCCGTATTTCTTTTTGGCGTGGTTGCGCCAGTGAGGTTGGGTACCGTCGAGATCGGTATATCCATACTCACGGGCGAGAGCCCAGGAACTGAAGACGCGGCCGGTTTTCTTTTTTACGAGCGGATCCGCGGCGAGTGCTACTACGGCGCGGCCGACGAAACGCGGGGATTCGGAAACCATAAAATCGTCGGCACTGTCGTTTTGGTCTTTTGAATTTGCGCGCGAGTTTTTCTTCTTGTTTTTGCCAACGTCTTTCCAATTGGCTTCTTTGACTCCGAAGTGATCGAGGACCGCTTCGGAACGCAAGAAGCCGGGCGTCAGCGCCACAGAAACGATGTCGCGTTTGCGCAGTTCGCGCGCCATGGCGAAGGCCAGCCGTATTACGGAAATTTTCACCAGGTCGTAGAAAATGTTTCCGCGGTAGTAAAAGGCGTCGCCATCAGTGATTTCAAAAATGATCGCGCCGCGGCGGCCGAGCATCAGCGGAACGGCGAAGTGGGATGTGATGATATGCGAATGGATGGCTTGCTTCAACATGCGCAGGCCGTTATCGAGATTTACTTTCCAGAAGGGCTTGCCGAATTCGGTGAGCGCGTCGCCGCCCCAGACGTCGTTGACGAGAATGTCGAGGTGCTTGTGCCGCCGTTTGATGCGGGCGACTAGCTTGCGCACGTCGGCGGGCTCGGTGTGATCGGTTCGTACGGCGATGCCGTGGCCGCCTGCGGCGGTGACTAGCTCCGCGGTTTCTTCGATCGTTTCTGGGCGGCCCGGTGTCGGAGGCTTGCCCTGGATGCGTTTTCTGGAGCTGCGACCGGTGCAGTAAACCGTTGCGCCGGCTTCGCCTAGCGCAATTGCAATTCCGCGGCCGGCACCGCGCGTGGCGCCGGCGACGAGCGCAATTTTACCGGACAGTGTTATCTTGGGAGTTCTAAGAGCGGCTTTCTTTGGCACGTTATTAAGCGCTCCTCATGCGTTCGCAGATTTTGCCAGCAGACCCGCGACCAGGGCGGTCCACTCGGCGTCGAGCGTGGGGCGCTGAAAATTGCGGCCGGCGCGTTGGTACCAGTAATCAGCATTCGAGGCGGAACCTTCTTTGCGATGCAAGTAAGCGTGGACTGCCATGCCGTCCACGGTTTCCAGATCGTCGACCAGCCCATGGGCTTGCGCCCAATCGCCTTTGGCGTCCCACCAAAGTGCCGCGAGCGGGGCAGGCAAGTCTGCGGGCGGGACTTGCTCGGTGATCGAAGCTTTGAATTCCGCGACGTTCATGGTGTTCTCCCTTCGTTTCGCAGGTTTGCGAACCGGCGCCAGGAACGCGTGGGGCTGTCGCGCGGGCTGACGGAGTAGCACTTCGATAATAAACGGCCATTCAGTAATGTCAAGTGGATAATAAACGGCTATTCAGCTATTCTTATTGCGGCCGATCGAAGCTCGGGCCGCCTAAAAATGTCACCTCGTCCACGCGAAACTTCCGATGCGGAAATCCTGGCTGCGCTCGCGCGCGTGATGCAGCGGCGCAGCCCGGTGGAACTTACGCTCGCCGACGTCGCGAAAGAAGCGGACGTGGTGCCGGCCACGATCATCCAGCGTTTCGGTACCAAGCGCGAGTTGTTGCTGGCGAATTGCAAAGCGTGGACGGCGGATGTATCCGGGCAATTTGCCGCAGCGCGCGCGAAATACGGCTCGCCGCTCAAGACACTCATTGAATTATTTGTGGAGTTCAGTGGATTTGCCGCAACACCTGAGTCTATGGCTAACTTTCTGGCTTACCTGCAAATTGATTTGAGCGATCGGGAATTCCGCGCGGTGCTTCTGCAGCAGTTCATGACGATGCGCGAGGAAACCAAGGCGTTGCTGGACGACGCGATCGCCACGCGCGAGCTGAAGGCCTGCGACAGTGGCGAGCTGGCGCGCCTGGTGCAGCAAGTGAACAGTGGCGCGATGCTCGACTGGGCGGTTTATCGCAAAGGCCCGCTCGGCGCATGGATTCGCCGCGCGCTCGAGGCGCTGCTCGCGCCCTACCTATTCGGAAAGGTCCGGAAGTCGGGAGCGGTTCGGCGCGTTCGTGCTCGATAGTGCGGCCGTGACGACGTCAAAGGCCAAGTCAACAACCGTGACACTTTGGTCTGCGTCTCCATACATCAGGGGTGGGTCGCGGCAACTTCACGAGGGGGGAGGGCCGCCCCGGGGGAGGCGGCCCTTCGCGTGGCTGGTTTTTACTGACCGGTTTTCGTTACTTCGCGTTAATCACGCCGAAGAGTCCTGCGAAATTATTGTCAGGACCTGCGGTGAAGTAGAGCTGATTGGTGTTGCCATTCGAGCCGGCGCCGTCACCAAATGCAATTCCCCAGAGCTGATCGATGTGAATCACCGCTCCGCTATCGTCGCGCAGGATTCCGACGAATTGGCCGGTGACGGGGTTGTAGGCGTTGATGGCGCCGGTGTTGTCGTTGTTAGAGATCAGCAAAGTGTTGCTTAACACGCCGAAATTGTTCGGGGCGACAGCGAAACCCCAGGGCTGATCCAAGTTGCCACCGTGTGTGAGCTGCTTCAAAAGCGTTCCGTTTTCACTGAAGATATCGATGTAACCGCCGATAGCGCCGGAGTTGGCGGCGAACGAGACGTAGACGAGACCGCCGAAATCCTGAATGCCGAAGACCGAGAAGCCGGCGGGCACCGCGGGGTCCGTGACGGACTTTACGAGCTTGAAGGTGTCGTCGTAGATGTCGATCTTGTTGTTGGCGTTGTCGGCGGCGAGCAGAACGTTAGCGGACGGATTGGTGGAGATCGTCAAACCTGTGTAGGACGCGCCCGGGGTGGTGACGGCAACGATGGCGGCGTCGTGATTAACCGAAGGCGCCCAGCCGCTGATGGTGCCGTCCAGAGTGGCGAATATGAAGGCCGCCTGGCCGCCATTGATTTTGAACTCTGTCGAATTTCCGTTGAACACGATGCCCGTGGGAGAGCCGGGACCATCGCCGCCCGCCGTCGGAATCAAAACGTTCAGAGGCACCTTGGTTCCGTTCTTTTCGTAGAGTGTGGACCAGCCCGAGTTATTGTCGCTGATCCACCATGGGCT
Organism: uncultured Acidobacteriota bacterium; assembly: GCA_963786205.1. Taxonomy (GTDB): domain Bacteria; phylum Acidobacteriota; class Terriglobia; order Acidiferrales; family UBA7541; genus Palsa-295. The sequence continues at coordinate 205,362 of CAWAYG010000002.1, read as the reverse complement.
GCCCGGCCCGTGAGTGAGCCCCCAAGCATTCACCAGGAGGGGATCCGTCGTGGTGGCGGTTTTTTCCTGATTCGAGACCAAATTGGTAACTTGGTACTGTGCGCGGGCCAAGCCGGGAACGATCAGCTGTGCGATGGCTAGGGACGCAGTAAGAGCGATGGTGCGGAGTTGCATCGAAATTCTCCTTTGTAGCGGGTCAGTGCGCGATGTTCTACATCGTCTAAGAAGAAATGCTGACCTGCCCGAGCGGAATGTTGACAGTTGGCCGGAGACCGGTTGCAACAGGGTCGTCTCTTTTTTGTAAACTTCTTGTGAACATGTTGTAAGCGCGAGATGTGGGGAGTGGATTTAAGTTGAGTCGGCTCAGGGAGATCGGGGGTCAGTTTCTGTTTTCAACGGGTGCTGTTGGAAGCGGAATCGAGCGGCGATTCGTGCATGCTCAGGATGTACCAGTGGTCGTCGGATTTGCGGCAGAGCATCATGCCGCGGCCGGTGGTGTGAATGTTGGCGGATTCGATGGTGTAGTCGTAGAGGCTCCAAACCACGTTGCCGACAGCGCGTTGATCTTTCATGGTTATCGAAAAATGGGCGCGCGGAATGAGGCCGAAATATGTTTGCTGAAAATGATTGGTGGCTTGCTCGCGTCCGCGCAATTCTCCGGCGGGGGAGCTGAGGACGAAATCGGAATCGAAGCAGGCGGCGAGTTTGACGGCGTCGGCGTTGTTGAAGGCTTCCGAGCAGGAGTGCATGGCTTGCTCCATGTCGGCTATGACCGAAACTTCCGAGGAACTGGGCGCGGCGATGCCGAGGCGCGCGACGCTGCGTTGTAGATCGATGGTTACGCCGAGCTGCTCGAGGAGGTCAACGCCGAGAACTCCGTCGAGTGGGCCGCCGCAGGCTTTGGCTAGCGCGGTCAAGTCAATCGCGGGAAGCGTGACGCTGCGCAGAATGTGATTGGCCAACCTGAGTTCGTCGATCACGACGACGCGCGCGCTGAGGGCCGTTGTCTGATTCCAGGATTGGACGCGGATATCTTTCGAGTGTCCGGAGGCGAATGATTTTTCGTTGAGCATGGATGTGGCGGCGGTATCGATCAGGAAGCGCTTGTCGGCGTCATTTACCTGGACGATCACGACGGGCAGGCGGTCGCAGCGTTGTAGCGGGATCTCGGTGGCGTTGGGGTTCGGCGGAGTCTGGGCGGTCTGGGCGTTGGCGCATTGCGGTTGCGCCGCGAACGAGAGCAGCAAGCTCGCGAAGACGCTGAGAAGCAGACCGGAACCGATTCGCATCACTTCCTCGATGGCGCAGATGTGGTGACCTGATCGATGCGCCGCAGGATCGCGGCTTTGGCTGAACTGAAAGCTGCTTGATCACGGAACAGGCGCGAGCTCCAGTTGCCGCCCATGGCGAGCGCTTGGATTTCGAACGCCAACTGGTGTACGTCCACATCCTTGCGGATTTCGCCGGCGGCTTGCGCGTCGCGGGCGGCGCGTTCCAGGTTTCCCAGCCATTTTTTCATGAGGCCGACGATGCGATCGCGAACTGGGCCAGGGCGATCGTCGAATTCCAGCGACGCGGCGGAGAAGAAGCAGCCGCCGGGGAAGACTTTCTGTTCGCCGTAGGAGAGCCAGTTCTCGCAGAGCGCGCGCAGGAGGCGGAGTCCCTTGAAGTGCCACGCGGGCCGAATCACTTTTTCGACAAAGATGTCGCGCGCTTCGTCGACGACGGCGCACTGCAAATCTTCCTTGGAGCCGAAGTGAGCGAAGAGGCCGCTCTTGCTGATGCGCAGGGTAGTGGCTAGCTTGCCGATGGTGAGGCCCTCGAGTCCTTCCAGGGAAGCGATGTTGACGGCCTTGCGCAGGATGGTGCGGCGCGTTTTCAGGCCGCGGGGGCGAGGTGACGGTTGAACTGTTGCTGGCGAGGCGGGGCGCTGCGGAGAGCGCGACATTGCGGAACGTGGCGAAGGGCTTTTCATGGCGACTGCGAGATAATAGCACGACCGTTCGTTCTATTACAAGGCGTATGGGAAGCGGGCATATCGGTTCAAGCGCTGACGCTGGAATGCCTCGAGCATTGGCGCGAGACGTGTTGGTCGAAGTGTTTAGAAGCCAACTTGGTTTGTCTGAGCAATCGTAAGCGGGCCAGGATCACTGGCCCCATTCTCGGGAGAGAACCTTGCGCATTGAGATACCGTAAAGTTGTTTGGGTGCCTACAGCATTTCGCTTATAGCTCGTTCGGCTCGACTAAATTAACTTTCATCGTGAACAGGATGCGGAAGCTGTCAGTGAGTGTCCGTCACGGGAGAGAAAAATGAAGCGGGCCATGGCTCTAGTTCTGGCGGTTTTGGCGTTTGCGGTGGTTGCTCATGCTGACAGAATCGCTTACGGCAGCGGAGAATACGCGGGGCGCACGGGCGAGGATTTCTGGTCTCTAGCGTCGTCCTCGAAGACGTTGCACGGTTCGCAGGTGGTTAATGACCGCGGCGAGATTGCGCTTGTCGCGGGCAATAGCTTCAGCACGCCGGACGATTCCGAACGATTGACGGACGGTGTTTTTTACGCTGACTTCGTTGATTCGGCAAAGACTGCCGAGAACTCAATTGAATTTGATTCCATCCGACTCCGTTTGAACGGTTTCGACAGCGCGCAAGAAGATAGGCGTGGAGAGCATTGGGGGATCGTGCATTCAGACCCATTCCGCCGCGCTCTTGCTGTGGAGGAGGTTCCCGAGCCTGCGACGCTCCTGCTGATGGGAATTGGCTTGATGGCGCTTGCGATTTGGAAACGGCGCAGCGCCTGGTATGCGGATGATTCTGAACGCACTTGCTAAGGGACTTGGCAAGTAAGCGTAAGCCGCCGCAACGCGCCCCCTGGCCAACCCTCGCTGGGCAGATGAGTGAAGTACACGTAGAACGTGCTGCCGAGCACGTGAGGATCATCGCCAAGTCCCGCCGCTGTGGGATAAGCTGCAATGGGTCCAAGAACTCCGAGCGCCACAGGCAAAGTCCAAGTGAGACCATTCACAGATTCGGAGTACGCGAACGTGGTGTCGTTCGAAATGATCATTATGTAGCGCTGGATTGCATCGCTGTAATGGATATCGAGATATCCCTGGTACGCGGATTTCGAGTTGAGGTCGGTGGACGCACCGCCGATTGCGGGTTGCAGACGCCAATCGCCCTGATAGAACTTCTGGAAGGGGACGGTGTGCGGGTGGGGTGAAGTAAAGGCAGCGTCCAGAACGGAAGATACGAGTGCGCGCGCAACCGAGACGTTGGTCGTGGTGGAGTCACCAGCGGGCGTCGTGGTGTGCAGCGTACCGTTGGCAAGCCAATCTGGAAAATACAAATAGAAGTACTTGCCATCAGGCGAGAGCACGAGCGGGCTGTCACCAATTTCGAAGCCGTCGAGACCCACCGCGTAGGCCTGATTAAGGCGAATGATCTCGCCCAGGTCCGTCCAGTGCAGACCGTGATCGCTGGACTCGGCCAGGCCGAGAGCTGCGTAAAGCGCGTCATGGGGAAGTTCCGCGTGATAGACGACTAGCAGATTACCCGCGCCGGGCATGTCTGCCGGAACGCGAAACACCGGCCCACCGCCCATGTAGCCATAACTGGGGTAATTAGGATTAACGGCGGGATCGGGATTTGGAGAGATGCTCACGTTTTGGGGATCGCCCGAGCCGAGTGGGTTCGCGAGCGTGCCGAACGTGGTGACGACGGAACCGGACTTGTTGTTGCCGACCCACTCACCCCGCCACATCTGCCGTGTGTGCGAGCCACCATCGCTGGCGAAAAACTCGTAGCCATTTTCAGTCTTGAGCACGCCCATAGGCGTGTCGGGCCAGGCAAAACCGCTATAAGTGTCAGTGATGGGAGGCTGAGAACGCTGACCAGCGTCGTAGCGCTGTTGCGGAGATGCGACCACTATATTTGCGGTGATTTTAGGTGTGCAGAGCCGAGTGATGGCGGGCTCCGCGGATTGGCCGACAGCGCGCAGGGGACAGAAGGATAGAGCGCAGCTCAAAATGAAAAGCGGGAAATCGAGCTGGAGCTTTCGCGACATGAGATCACCTCTCGACCGGTAGTAACACAGGGCCGGTGCGGAAGTCGCGCGGGCGATTCCGTCCCGGGTTGCAGAGTCCGACTTACGCCATAACAACTTTAGGTGTGGCCAAAGAGTAGCGGCGCTCCTAGTTTGGCGGTGTAGTTGGGACGATAGCGCTCGGTGCTGTAGAGGGCGGCTACGTCCACTCTGCGCGCGCCGGCGGAGGACGCGGGTAGGGGCGCGGAGGCGTAGCAGCCGTTTTGCACGCCGACCATGCGGCCGGTGACGCCGTCGCGGATCAAATCGAGCGCGATGTTGGCGTAGGTGATGGCAACGATTTGGTCGATGGCATCGGGCTCGCCGCTGCGCAAATCGTAGGTTAGGTCGCTCTCGATGGTTTCTTCGCCGGTGCGGCGATGCAGCTCGTCGGCGAGAGCATGGCCGATGTCCACTTTTTTGCGATGGCCGTAGGCGTCGGCTTCACCGTATTCGTCCATGGCGCGGTTGGTCCAGGTAGCGCCTTCGGAAACGATCACCAGGGAATAATTGCTGGAATTATTGTGCTTGTCTTCCATCAGGAGTTTCGAGACGCGGTCGAGATCGAAGGGAACTTCGGGGATGAGGCAGCGCGCGGAAGTGATGTAGGAAGTGTAGAGCGCGGTGAAACCGGCATCGCGGCCGAAAATACGGAAGACGCCGATGCGTTCGTGAGAGCCGAGCGTGGTGCGTTGACGATTGATGGCATCTTTCGCGCGCGTGATGGCCGTGGAAAATCCGATGCAGTATTCGGTGCCATGGACGTCGTTGTCCATCGTTTTGGGAATGCCAATTACCGGAAAGCCGTGGCTGGAGAGGACGGAGGCGAAGCTGAGCGTATCGTCGCCGCCGATGGCGACGAGGCAGCCGATTCCCAGGCGCTCGAGATTTTCAATTACGATGGGCGTGAAGTCGTAGAATTTTCCGTCGAAGGCGAGTTTTTTTAGTTGGTCGGGGGAAATGTGCGCGGGGACTTTTGCGGCTGCGACTTTGCGCGGATTGGTGCGAGAAGTGTGCAGCGCGGTGCCGCCGCTGCGGTCAATTGTGCGCGTATTTTCGCGGGTGAGTTGACGCTCGAGCCGGGCTTCGCCGGTATCGGCTTGATTCATGTTGGTGAGGCCTTTCCAGCCTTTGCGAATGCCGATGACGGTGCGACCCATTTCGGTGGCGCGATACACCACGGACTTTATTACGGAGTTCAGGCCGGGGACGTCGCCTCCGCCTGTGAGGATGCCGATGTTATCGCCCTTCGCCATTGAATCATTGCTCCTTGGGATGCCGACGCGGCCGCTGGGCCTGAGTCCGTTTGATTAATCTGCGTTAGCGCGGATGCCGGGACCGGACGCCGGAAGATATCGTAGACTCACGCCTACGATTTAGATTATGTGTGCAATTCTACTAGTACACTAAAATCGCAAAAAGTTGAATGGGGAAAGGGAAATGATGGTGCGGAAACGATAGGCGAGTGGTGTGCGTGGCGGAATGGAACACGCCTTCGGTCAGAGGACGGCGCGGCAGCAGGACGGAGGAAGCGGGTTCCTAGTTTGCGCTTCGGCACGATGAACGTAATTATTCGGACAAATTAGAGGGAGGTTGATAGCATCCGGGCCGAGCGTGGAATTCTAGTTTGAGCGAAATGAAGGGCATTCGAGGAGGTAAATGAATGCTGACACTCGCCGCGAAGCCACAAGCGAAATTGCGGATGGCCGCATGAGCCAAGAGCAGGATCAAATTCGGAGAAGCGTGATTCGTTGGGTGCTGATTGTCGGCGCGGTAATCGTTATTGTCGGCGTGAACGTGAACAACTTGCGGGAGCATTTTTTCTCGACCGGGCCCGTCGCTCCTGGGCGAGCCTCTGGCGACAAGTCCGCGACGATCGCGGAAAAGTGGCATTTCGCGCAATCGGGACCGGTGAGCGCGGCTTTGGCGCGGGGTGATGATGGGACGGTGTACGCTGCGAGCGAAGATGGGTTCCTTTACGCCGTGGATGCGTCGGGGAACTTGCGATGGAAATTCAACGCGGGGCCGATGCAGGTGGCGCCAGCGCTGGGCGCCGACGATACGATCTACGTCACCAACGAAGAGCAATCCATTTTCGCCGTCAATCACAACGGCACGCAGCAATGGGTGGCGGGAGGCGGGCCGTACGCGGATAAACGGATGGGGTCGTTCACCGCGGCCATTGACCAGGCGTATCTGTACGCGCCATGGCGGGGGCTGTTGCGCGCGGTGCGATTGACGTACGGAACTTTCGCTTGGCCTGCGGGCTACGGATATCAGAACGGCGGCTCGGCGATCAAGCTCGCGAACGGAGTGATCGTTTATACCGGCGCTGGAAGACTGGATGCGGTGGATGCCACGGGAAAAATCCAGTGGCAATATCCGGTGATGAATCCTCCTTTAACCGTGGACATGCTCACGAAAAACGGCGGACACATTCCCATCGGGAATTTCTTGTTGGATTCGCCGATGGCGGTGGGAGACGACGGCACGCTCTATTTCTGCGCTGCGGATTCGCGCTTGATTGCGCTTACCTCGGATGGGCATTTCACCTGGGAATTCAAAACGAAGACGCATTCGGTAAACCACGCTGCGCCGGTGATTGGCGCGGACGGAACAATTTATTTTGCGAGCAGTGACGGCAGTGTCTACGCGCTGTTTCCCAACGGCAGGTTGCAATGGGCGTTTGATGCTGGAGGCGGGCCGATTTCGGCGACGCCGGTGCTGGCGCAAGACGGAGCGATCTACGTGGTGAGCGGCAGCGGACTGTTTGCCGTATCTTCCGAAGGCAAATTGCAGGCGCGGGCGGACGTCGGCGGAAGCGTGGAGTCCTCACCGACGATCGCGCCTGATGGAACCGTCTATGTTGCGGCGCGGGCGGGGAAAATCGTGGCGTTTTCCGGAACGCACGGCGGATTGATGAACAGCGCTTGGCCGAAATTTCAGGCTGGGCCGGCGAACAGCGGACGCGCGCGCGGGTTTTGATTGACGCGAGATCTTAGGGTGTACAATGCGCGGCGTTCTGGAGGGCGGCATCAAGAGCTTCGGACCTGAGGAGTGAAACCGATCATGGGATCCAAGATTTCGCGGCGGGAATTGTTGGTGGGCGCGGCCGGTGCTTCGTGCGTTGGGCTGACTGGAGTGGGCGCGCCGGCGGAGGCTCTGGCGAATTCGGAGTCTCCAGCGCGTGCCGTGGTTTCCGCGGATTCCAGCGGGATTCTTCCTTTGACTTGCACCAGCGAAGTGATTATTCCTCCACCGGGCCGGAGTTTCATGAAGTTCAGCTACGACTTTCCCGAGCCGTCGGTGGAATTCGGGGGATTGCGGATTTCGTTCCGGTTGCACACGTTCGAAAATACCTATGGGCTGGACCGCGATGCGATGAAGGTGACGCCTACGGCTGACGGCATTGAGGTCACGTGCTCGCAACTTGTGTACGCGGGTGGGCAAGTGAAGGCGCCGGGGACCGTGCGTGCGCTGATTCGGAAGAATGGTGATCACGTGGAATGGAGCGCGACGGCGGAGATGGAGCAGCCGATCAAGTCGCTGGTAACGATTGTGCGCGGGGTGCCGCGCGGTAAGATTTCGGCGGGTGGGATTGGATTTTTTGAGCCGCACGATGATGAAGTTTTGCTGGGATATCCGTTTGGAGGCGGCTCGCTTTTTCTGGAGCGCGGCATGGCGCGGATGTTGAATACGCCGCTGGCGGTGATTCAGAGTGGCGACAACGAATACTTCTATCTTTCGGCGCGATGCGACAGCGTGCGGGCCAATCGGTTTTATTTTCAGCCGGGGGAGAACGGTTATCGGGTGGAGATGGTGTACGAGCAGGCGGGTTGGGTGAAGAGCGGGAAACTGGAAAGTCCGCTGTGGTGCGCGGGGCGCGCCGGTAGCATGGAAGGAGCGTGCGCGCCGCATTTTGCGCATGTGGAGAAAGCGTTCCAGGTGCCGAACTGGGAGACGCGCACGGACGTGGCGCCGTGGTATCGCGACGCCGCGCTGGCGATCAATCTGCATGGAATGCACTGGACCGGATACATCTTCAACGACTACGCGAAAATGCTGAAGATTCTGCAGTGGATTGCGACGCAGATTCCGGCACGCAATGTGTTCGTCTTGTTGCCGGCTTGGGATGGGCGTTTCTATTGGAATTATCCTTTGTACAAGACCGATCCGCGCATGGGCGGGGACGAGGGTTTCCTGCGGCTGATTCAGGAAGGGCAGACGATGGGATTCCACTTCATGCCGATGTTTGGGACGAATTGCGCGAACAATCGTCATCGGGAGTTTGCGCAGTTTGCGGATGCCAGCATGTCGCAGATTGATGGAGATCACTTTGATTTGAATTGGGTGGATTGGGACAACGATCGGCACATGGAAGGATGGAGTCCTTATATGAATGTGGGTGTGGACTCCTGGCGCAACTGGCTGTTCGCACGGATTTCGGAGGTGATTGATCGTTTTGGGCTGGACGCTTATTTTCTGGACATTGTGGGCGGATGGGAAAACAACACCAAGGCGGATTCGCACGAGGGCACGCGGCGGCTGGTGGCGGATTTACGGGCGAAATATCCCAAGGTGATGGCGTTTGGTGAAATGCATTATGATGCGTTGCTCTCTTTCATTCCTGTTTTTCACGTGCAGAGCGAATCCGCTTACCGGCCGGCGTATACGAAGTATGCGCGCGCGTTCCAGCATCTGAGCCATCCGGCGCCGGGGCGGGGCAGCAGCGGTTTGCATGAGTCCGGGTTTGCGCGGTTCGATCCAAAAATTGTGCCGGCCGAGACTTTGATCGTGCCGACGATTACGGTTGTGGACGATACTTTCGATCGTTATCGCGATGTGATGGCCGATTTGATTTTACAGGCGCGGCAACGGGCGAAAATCGCATGAGGCTGCGGATGCGCCGGCGCGGCTAGAACCGGAAGACGATTCCGGCCTGAGCGCGGAGATTGTCCTGGGTGCTGTTGCCGATGACGAGGCTATTGCCGAAGCCGGTGCGAACGTAATCAATTTGCACGAGGCGGAAAGAAATATGCTCGCGGAAGGGCAGGTCGAGGCCGCCGCCGATGACGAAATCAAGGGCGGTGTTGTTCGGCAGCTTGCTGAGGTTGATGCATTCTCCCTGGGCGGTGCAGGCGTTGTAGATGTTGCGGTAAATATTGTTGTGGGCTCCTCCGACCATAATTTCCGCAAAGGGTTCGAAATGCTTCACGTGAAAGCGCAAGACCGGGCCAACCGTGTAGGTAAAGACGCTGCCGCTAACTGATAGCTGGCAATCCGAGAGGCTGTTGCAGCCTTGGGTGCCGGCGGGAACGGTAATGCTTTGTCCGTAGGTACCGTAATCCTGAAACTCGGCTTTGAGGCCGACGTGTTTGAAGAAGTAATAAGCAGCGGACACGCCGCCGCCGTTCAACGAGGAGCTCGGCACGAAGCCGCCTTGCGGTGCGCGAAAGTAGGAATAATCCGCGGCGACTTCTACTTTTGGTGCGTCCTGCGCGAAGACTGCGGTGGCGAAAAATATGGCCAGCGCGAGCAAAAGCAATTTCTCCATTTCGAAGGCTCCCGGAAATCCAGTCAACGGACGGCTGCGGCGCTTGGGCGGTTACACGACGCAAAGGATTGCGGATGCCGCCACTGCTCGCGCTGGTATTTTAGCTGCAATTCGGATTGTAGGAACTGAATATCGAGCGAAAGGTTGGATTTGCGGATTGGGCAAGAAGCCGTTGTAGGTTTCAAACCGTTAGTTTTCAGGCCGAGGCCGCGGTTCGCACGGGCTTGGTTCTCTTTTCCAGCAGCGCCAGCCTTTGCGCGTGATCCATGGGTTCCCAGGGGACGAGCTTCTCGGCGAGGACGTCCATTCTGCGCAGGAGGGTCAACTCGAGGAAAAGCTCCATGAAATCCAAGTCGCGGAAGACCAGGGAGCCGGACTCTCGCATCTTGCCGCTGATGCGCTCGAGGTGCGCGGGCATCTCGGTCCAGTGCAGGCCGCTGCGGTGATGATGACAGAGGTGGTAGCCCTCGTTCATGAAGTTCACTTCGTCGTAGACGGTGACGGTGTTCGCGAAATAATCCTCGGGTCGCTCCTCGTCGTAGAAAGCGTGCTGGACCCATGCGGTCATGGCCATGATGAAGTTCATTACGAGAAGCGGAACGACCACGTAGACGAGACCGATTCTCCAGTCGTAAATAAAAACCGCTGCGAAATAAATGGCATACAGGGTGATTCCCCATAACATACGGCGGCGGTTCTCGTCCTCGCCTCTGGTTTTAAAGTACACGTAGGGGATAAGGCCCACAACCGTCCAAATGTTGTGCGAAAGATACCAGAAGAAATCCATTTTGCTGGTGCGATCGTAGCCGATGGTGGAAGTGGTGTCGTCAGGTCCGCTATTTTCCTTATGGTGGAGGCGGACGTGAACCGTGCGATCGAGTTCTGGAACGTTGCCATACAAGAATCCGAGGAAGAATTCGACGTAGCGACCGAAGACCTTGTGGTATTTGTCCGAGAAGTAGCCTTGACGGCGGTGCGCTTCCAGGTGTTTGGCGCTGAACATCCTGACGAAACGCTGAAACTTGGGACCGTACAGCGAAAGATAGAAAGCGACGGCGAGCCAAAGCCGCGGTTTCCCCAAAATGAGCTGGACCAGGAAAATTGGCACGGCGGTAAGGGTGAGGGAGACCATGAGACGCAACGCGGGAGTGTCTCGCGGGTCGCGCAGAACTTTTTGGCCCAGTCGATCGATGAGCCGGTCGTACGTGCGCGAGAGAAGTTGATAAGCGTCGTGGAAGGGGTGAATTTTCCCGAGAAGCGTGGCGGCGGCGTAAAAGCCCAGTGATGGCAACGCGACAAGCGTTACAGCGGCAACGCTTGCCAAAGCTACGGGGACTGAGAACAAGCGAAATGCGATGCTGGATTGAATTCGCCGGCTCTTTGCAGGGTCATGCGTATTGGAGCGAGCGTCTTTTGACGCGTCCTGCAGATCCGCTTCGTCTAATTTGTCTGCCAGATGCATATTCGCTGTTATACCAGTTTACGGGCTTCTTCCAGGGTCCTACGCAAAGAAATCTACACCGAAGGTGAGCAAAGTTCCAGCGGGGAAGCGGTGCGGTTGATATGGCGCGCCCGAGGGGACGATCTTAGACCTTTTCTCAGCGGTTTTGCGGCTGCCTTGCCGCAGATCGATTCCGTCGGATTGAGCCTCTCAGCCAGATTGAGGTTGTCAAAAAGGAAGCCGTCGGACGTTGCGCAAGGGGTTGCAGTGAGCTAAGATAGGTTAGCTAAGGAGCTGCGATGAGTGTCGTCACCATTCACCAAGCCAAGACAAACCTTTCGCGGCTAATCAAGAAAGCTTCCGCGGGCGAGGAAGTGATCATTGCGCGTGGGTCAAAACCCGTAGCGCGGCTGGTTCCTGTCGGAGAGGTAAAGGGCAAACGCCAGCCAGGATCGTTGAAAGGCAAATTGCGAGTTGGACGAGAGTTTTTTGAGCCGCTTCCGAAGAGCGAACTGTCAGGCTGGGAGTAGTCTGATTGCGAGCGCTCCTCGATACGCATGCATTGCTCTGGTGGCTCTCGGATGACCCAGCACTATCGCGGGCCGCTCGAAAAATGATTGCAGAAACCAAAAACACGCTGATTGTAAGTGCCGCGTCGGCTTGGGAAATCGCGATCAAGGTGAGGCTGGGAAAACTGGCGACTGCTACTGACTTGGCGGCGGATTTCTCTGGGGTAATTGAACGCGAAGGTTTTCAACTGCTAGCCATTTCTGCAGAGCATGGTATTCGCGCCGGACTCTTGCCTGGCCCTGACAAGGATCCATTTGACCGAATGCTCATTGCTCAGGCCCAGGCAGAAAATATGCCGATCATTAGTAACGAAGTGTCCTTCGAAAGCTATGGCGTGCGGCGTCTTTGGTGAGACCCTTGTCAACTGCGTCACTTCGCCACCGGCTGTCAGGGAAGGAGCTCGAATTAAGGTTTCGACTGGTCAGTTCCATGCCGCACATACGGACTCCAGCCTATAGATTTCCGTTGAAGGTCCTGTTCAATGTTGTGCTCACGTCGGTTCTGCTATTTGGGGTCGAAAGTAGCGTGCGAGCACAGAGTGCCGTAATGCTGTCGCAGGTGAAGAAGGTCTATTTGGAGCCGTTTGGTACGGATGAAGCTGCCAGCAAACTGCGCGAAGGACTGATCGAGCGGCTCCGCAAGACCGGAACATTGGACGTCGTGAAATCGCCAAATGAGGCAGATGCGATCATTAAGGGAACCGGAAGCATCTGGGTAACAGGTTACGTTTCAACGAGTGCGCGTTCACCGGCCAGCACTCGCCAACCCGTCTTTCACGGATATCTCTCCGTCGAGATCGTGGGAAAAGGCGATGAGCCCTTATGGTCGTATCTCGTCACACTGCGGACACTGAGATTAAAACCCGTCACTCAAGACTTGGCCGACCAACTCGCTGCAAAATTGGCCGTCGCTCTGCGCCAGAAAAGTGAGGGAGTACCGGCATTCCTCGTTAACGAAAATCCAGCAGCAACGACCATCAGCGGCGCGGGCGCAACGTTTCCGGCTCCGCTTTACGAAAAGTGGTTCGAGTCATTGCAGGAAGGTAATCCAAATGTGCACATCAAGTACAGCGCTGTGGGATCGGACGCTGGTTTGCAATTGTTGGCCAAAGGCAAAGTGGATTTCGCAGCTTCCGACGTGCCTGCGGCCCAGGACGGAACAGCTGGATTGACACCTGCGCTGCTGCGCTTTGCGACCGTGCTGGGCGCGGTCGTTCCCGTCTACAACTTGAAAGGCGTTAACCGGAATCTTAACTTTACGGCGGATGTCCTTGCGGGAATCTATCTAGGAAAAATCAAAAAATGGAATGATCCAAGAATCCGAGTATCGAACAAGAGCGTTTTCTTGCCAGACAGTGACATCGTCGTGATCCACCGATCTGACGGCAGCGGTACAACATTCGTATGGACGGACTATCTCTCCAAGGCAAATGCAGAATGGAAGACGGCGGTGGGTGCGAGCACCATCATCCAGTGGCCGCTGGGAGCGGGTGCCGAAGGAAATGATGGTGTCGCCGCGATGGTTCAACAAACTCCGAACTCCGTCGGATATGTCGAATTGGTTTACGCGCTTAGGCACCAGTTGAGCTTTGGAGCAGTGCGAAATGCCGCAGGTGAATTCGTGCAAGCGGATATCGCGAGCATGAACGCGGCGGCGGTCGGTGCGGAGGGACCTGCCAATCCTGATCTTGGTCTATCAATTACAAATGCCGGAGCCAAGGAAGCGTACCCGATCGCAACGTTTACCTGGTGGCTGTTCCCAGCAGACCTCGGCGGCACTGAGAAGAAGGGCGCCCTGCTGCCTATTCTTCGTTGGATGCTAACGGCGGGACAAAAACAGTGCACGGCCTTGGGTTACGCACCATTGCCTGCCGCAATCGCACGCCGGGAGCTGCAAACTCTGAGCGAAATAAAGTAGCGGCGGTAGCATGTAGGCGCTATTACGTGCCGGATGCGTGAACCACCGGAAAGCATTTATTCCCGATACAGGAAACCCTTCGACGTAAATCTTCGCTAAAGGCAACAATGAGGAGTGGCGCGCCCGGGCGGATTCGAACCGTCGACCTTGTGCTTCGGAGGCACACGCTCTATCCATCTGAGCTACGGGCGCAAGCGGAGATTAAATCGTCGTGGGATGATTGTATTACGTTCTGTGAGGGGGTAGCAATGGAGTGGAGTTGGGAGTTGGCGGGAGTTCATAGGCGCCACTGATAAACGCAGATGAACACTGACAAACGCAGTGATGACGGCAAGCGAAGAGGAATGCAAAAAGATTTAACGCAGAGGACGCAAAGAAAGACCAAAGAACGAGATTGCAACCGACCCACGGTGCCGCGGAGAAAAAACGAAGAGAGATCCTTCTCCCGCATCCGCGGGATCAGGATCACGCCTTAGATGCAGGAGCAGAGCGAAGTCACAGGCAAGTCAATTACGCCCGCCTAAACAGCAGGCGGCCGCTACAAATTCAACAGCAAAATCAAAAACAACTGCGAAGGGCTGGGACTAGCTGTGGCCGCCGGCCAGTTCGTGGACTATGGAGTTTACGAAGGACTTGGCGTCGCCGAAGAGCATCAGGGTTTTGTCGAGGTAATACAGAGGATTATCAATTCCGGCGAAGCCTGGGCTCATGCCGCGCTTGATGACCATCACGGTGCGGGCCTTGTCCACGTCGAGAATGGGCATGCCGTAGATGGGGCTGGTGGTGTCGTTGCGGGCGGCGGGATTGGTTACGTCGTTTGCGCCGATCACCAGGGCCACGTCGGCTTGCGGAAATTCGTCGTTCACTTCGTCCATGTCCAGGAGCTTGTCGTAGGGAATGTCGGCCTCGGCCAGCAGCACGTTCATGTGTCCGGGCATGCGGCCGGCGACGGGATGGATGGCGAATTTTACGTCCACGCCGCGCTTGGTGAGCGCGTCGTAAAGTTCGCGGACTTTGTGCTGCGCCTGCGCGACGGCCATGCCGTAGCCGGGGACGATGATCACTTTGCTGGCGGCGCCGAGAATCGCTGCAGCTTCTTCGGCAGTGGCGCTGCGCACGGGGCGAGCTTCCTGCGCGGCGGCACCGGCGATCTGCTTCTTGTCCGAACGCGCCGAAGAGCACGTTGGTGAACGAGCGATTCATGGCTTTGGACATGTTCACGGAGAGGATGAAGCCGGAGGCGCCGTCGAGCGCGCCGGCGATGATCAGCAGTTTGCTATCGAGCACGAAGCCCATGGCTGCGGCGGAAAGCCCGGCGTAGGAATTCAGCAGCGAAATCACCGTGGGCATATCGGCGCCGCCGATGGGGATGATCATCAGCACGCCGAAGATCAGTGGAATTACGAGCATCAGCGGGAAGAGATGCACGTGGCTGGGATCGTGCACGAGGTATGCGGCGATGCCAATCGCGACTGCCAGCAGCGAGAGGTTGACGATATTCTGACCTTTATAGGTGATGGGGCGCTGCGGCAGGATTTCCTGAAGTTTTCCGGCGGCCATCAGGCTGCCGGTGAACGTGAGAGCGCCCAGAATTACCTCCATCGAGAGCACGGACATCATGAAGGGCGGGACGTCGGGCGCGCGCAGGTAGAATTCGGCGGTTCCGACCAGCGTGACGCAGAATGCGCCGAAGGCGTGGCTGAGCGCGGTTCGTTGCGGCACGGCGGTCATCTGCACCATGCCGAGCGGCACGCCGATGATGGAGCCGAGGACCAGTGCGATGGCGATCCATTTGTATTCAACAATGTCGTGATTGAGCAGCGTGCCGCCGATGGCGAGCAGCATGCCGATTTCGCCGGCGCGCACGCCGCGGCGGGCGGTGGCGGGCGAGCTCATCCACTTCAGCGACATGATGAAGAGCGCCGTGGCGATCAGGTAGATGATTTCGATGAAGGTGTCGGTTCCGATCCAGGCGGTCATTATTTTTTCGGGCCGCTGGATTTGAACATTTTGAGCATGCGGTCGGTGATGAGGAAGCCGCCGACCACGTTGCTGGTGGCGGCGACGATGGCGAGCGTGCCGAGGACCGTCGAGAGGGTGCTGCGGTGTTCGCCGGTGAGGATGATGGCGCCGACCACGGCGATAGCGTCGAGCGCGTTGGTGAGCGACATCAGCGGCGTGTGCAGCAGCGGCGAGATTTGGCGAATGACTTCAAAACCAATGAAGGCCGCGAGCATGAAAACGTAAAGGCTGGTGAGCAAATCCATCTTCATGATTATTTATCCTCCTGAGAGGCTGCGACCAGCGGCGGAAGCGAATAAAATTCGCGCACGCGGGGATTGACGATTTCGCCGCCCGTGGTCAGCAGGGTGTCGCGGATGATTTCATCTGTCGGGATCGAGGCGCAGCTTGCCGTCCTTCACCAGGTGCAGCAGAAACGCGGAGACGTTGCGCGCGTACATCTGGCTGGCGTGGTAGGGAACGGTGCTGGCGAGATTGAACCAGCCGATGATGGTGACGCCGTGGGCGACGATTTTTTCGCCGGGTTGCGTCAGCTCGCAATTGCCGCCGCGTTCCGACGGCAGATCCACGATCACGGAGCCGGGCGCCATGCCTTCGACCATGTCCGCGGTGACCAGCACCGGCGATTTCTTGCCGGGAATGACGGCGGCGGTGATGACCACGTCGCTTTCGGCGACGACTTTCCCGAGCAGTTCGCGCTGGCGGCGGTAAAAGTCTTCATCCTGCGCGCGGGCGTAGCCGCGGGCGTCCTGCGCGTCCTTGGCTTCGATCGGCAGTTCGACGAAGCGGCCGCCGAGGCTCTGGACCTGTTCCTTCGCGGCGGGACGCATGTCGTACGCGGAGGCGACGGCGCCGAGCCGCCGCGCGGTGGCGATGGCCTGCAGTCCGGCGACGCCCGCGCCGATCACGAAAACGCGCGCCGGCGTGATCGTTCCGGCGGCGGTGGTGAGCATGGGGAAAATTCGCGGCAGGGTGTCGGCGGCGATCACCACGGCCTTGTATCCGCAGATCGTGGCCATCGAGGAAAGCGCGTCCATGCTCTGCGCGCGGGTGGTGCGCGGCATCAGCTCGACGGAAAACGCGGTGACGCCGCGGTGGGCGATCTCCTGAATTGTGTTTAGGCCGCCGAGCGGGCGGAGAAATCCGACGAGCACCTGATCTTTGCGGAGCAGCGGCAGGTCGGCTTCGCCGGTCTTGTCGTTCGAGCCGTAGCAAAGCACCTGCGCGACGATGTCGGCGGTGCGAAATACTTCGGCGCGCTCGGCGACGATCTTTGCGCCCTTGGCGGTGTAGGTGGCGTCGGGATAGCCGGCTTCCATTCCGGCGCCGGCTTCGACGATCACTTCGAGGCCGCCTTTCGCCAGGATGGGGATCACCGCAGGGCACCAGCGCGACGCGCCGCTCGCCGGGATAGCTCTCGCGCGGAACGCCGACGATCATGAAACTTCCTCCACCTTGAGATGCTTGAATTGCTGTTGCCGTCGCAGGAAAAAGTCCGCGGTGAGGAGGGCGAGAGAAATTCCCGAGACTGCACGCGTCGCGGCGCGCCATCCTGAAACCAGAAATCATACACTAGCTAGGGGCGTGTTGGGATGGGTTCGTCGCGGAGCGTTTGGGCGGGTCGCAACTTCAAAAACAAATTCAACGAAGCCCGCCTAGAAAGCTGGCGGCCGCTACAAAGTCAAGATCAACAGCACAAACGGAGGCAAAAGAGCCGACGGGCGCGGCGGCGCAGATGGCGCTGTAGAAATGCGCCGCTGCAAAGGTTGAATTAGCCGCGGGCGAGGTTCTTTATTTGTTTGGCTAGTTTTTCCACTTGTTCGGCCTTTCCGACCATCGCCAAGGAGAGTACGTTGACGGAATCGGTTTTTTCGACTTCGTCTTTTAGCTCGCTGGCGAGGACGTAGAGCTTCTCGATGTCATCGTGGATCTGGTCTTTATTTTGTTTCAGGATTTGTTTGGGGTCTGGTTTGGCGGCGGCGGCGCCGAACGGATCGTTGCGGCCGTCGTACACCGGCGTATTACCTTGGGGCAGCTTGGGGCTGGGGTTTTGCGCGAAGGCGCGAACGGCCAGCAGCGCGAGCGGCGCGGCGAGCGTCCAGGAAATTAGTTGGGTGATGAAATTACGCTTTTTCGGGTCCATAATGCGTGCTCCCGTTCGCGGAATGTGTTTCGGGTTTTCGGCCGGCCGCGGCGCTGGGGCAGCTTGCCGGGTGGTATAATTCCGCTCCCCCTATCTTATGACTGATTCGTTCTCACGGTGGATGGAAATTGCAGGGAAGACCGGCTTGCGCTTGCTGGTCATTCTGCTATTTGCGGTCCTGCTGACCCGCGCTTTGAAGGCCGTGACGTTGCGTCTGGTGCAGTTGGCCAAGGCGCAGTCGCGCGCCGGCCAGATGCGCGAACAGCAGACGCGCACGATGGCGGGCTTGCTTTACAGCATTGGCGCCGCGATTATCGGGCTGATTGCGGTGCTGATGGCGTTCGAAGTATTGGGCTTCGACATCGCTCCGGCGATGGCGACCGCGGGCGTGGCGAGCATTGCGATTGCGTTTGGCGCGCAGAGTCTGCTGAAGGATTTTATCAATGGGTTTTTCATCGTTTTCGAGGATCAATATGTAGTGGGCGACCTGATTCAAGTGAATGGCGAGACGGGGCGGGTGGAGCACCTAACATTGCGGCGTACGGTGATACGCAATCCGGCGGGAGCGATGGTGACGGTGCCGAACAGTTTGGTGGGGCAGGTGGCGAACCTGAGCCGCGATTGGTCGCAGGCGTTTGTGGATGTGACGGTTCCGGCGGCGGAGATGGTGGGACGCGCACTGGCGACGCTGGAGAAAATCGCGGGAGATTTTCGGAATGATGCGGATTGGTCCGCGGCGTTGATTGACGGGCCGCGCGTGCTGGGGGTCGAAGCACTGTCCTTGGACGGCACGGTAATTCGCCTGCAGGCGCGCACGATCCTGAATCGCAAGGACGATGTCGCGCGCGAACTGCGCCGCCGAATCAAGTTGGGATTCGAGCAAGCGAAGATTCCGCTGAGCCATACGCATCAAATCGTGGTGCAAGGCGACGTGGCGCAGACGGGCGAGTAGCTCCAGGCGAATAACCTCAGCGAATGACTTCAACCGAGTAACTTTGATTGAGTAGCTGCGATTCAATAACTTCAACCGACAACGGAGGAGAGTTCGATGGGACAAGTGACGCACGAGCAGGTAAATCTGATGTTGCGGCTCTACGACATCCGGCGTGAGCCGCGTTTGCGTGAGGCGCGGGATTGGTACGTCCGGAACTTCAAGCCGACATCGCTGGAAGACGTGATGAACGTGGCGGCGCCGAATTCGCAGGAAAACGCATATATGCGCATGGTGTTGAGCTACTGGGATATGGCGGCAAATATCGTGAATCGCGGGCTGATTGACGAGGAATTTTTCTTCGAAAGCACGGGCGAGCAATGGATGGTGTGGGAGCGCGTGAGACCGATTGTGGGGGGATGGCGCGAGATGTTCAAGAACCCGCACGCGTTTGCACGGCTCGAAGAACACGTGAAACGCATGGAGGCGTGGCGCGAAAAGAACGCGCCGGGCAGCACGGAAGCCATGCGCGCGATGATGGCGTCGATTGCGGCGCGCGAGCGGAAACCCTGATAAAAGCGTAGTTCTTGTTGCTGTGGGGCGTCATGGCCGCGTCGGCCACGGCGCGTGCGTGACGCCCTGGCCCGCGCGCAGAATATTGCTATGAGGCGTGGGCGAGTTATGGTAATTTTCTGCCCGACCCCCGCGATTGGTATTTTCCTTAAGGATTTCCATGCACCGGGAAGCTCTGGCCTGAAACTCGGGACCGGAGAATTGCCCGGGGAGGAATAAGAAACATGAACGCCCGCCATCCACTAACGTGTCTGACCGCGCTGCTGATCTGTTTGCTGCTGGTGATTCCTGCGGACGTGGCGGGACAAGCGAAACAGGCGACACAGCCGCAACATGCCGGGAAACTCACTGCTGTCCTGCCGGTGGTAAACGTGATTCGCGGGCCGCAGCAGACTCCTGCCTCCACTTCCGAGGCGGTTTATTGGGGCGACGTGATCAACACCGGCCACCTGGCGCGCGCGCGCGTGGCGCTGGATGACGGCTCGGTGCTCAGCGTGGGTTCGGATTCGAATTTGACCGTGACGAAACATGACGGCGGAGCGCAGCAGACGGAACTCGATCTGAATTACGGGCGCGTGCGCGCGAACGCCGTGAAACAGGTAAAGCCCAACGCCAGCTTTCAGATTCGTACGCCGACCGGGGTTGCGGGCGTGGTCGGAACCGATTTCGCGCTGGATTCGCAGGGAGACACGACCCGGATTGTGGTGTACGAAGGGAGAGTAAATTTCTGCTCGTACAAAGCGACGAAGAAAGAAGAACAGGAAAGCGCGCAGGGCGCCGAGGACCAGAAGAAAGAAAAGAATGGCCGGATGCTGGGGCCGTGCGTGATCGTAGGCGCGGGCGAATCTTCGAGCGTGCAATTTAACGCGGCTCCTACGCCGCCAGTACCAGCCACGCCGGTGACGGTGACGGAAATGAGCACCACGACGAGCGTGAGTGGAGGAGCGGGTGGAGCCGCCGGCGGACTGGGAGTGGCGGGGGTGACGGCGGTGGGCGTGGGTGCGGCGGTGGCGGTGACGGTGGCGGCAGTGGTGATTCGCTCGGCGAGCAAAACGCAGACTTGTTCGTCGCCGGCGGCTGCTGCGCATGTTGTGCCGACGGCGAATTGCACCGCGATCACGAATGCCGCTATTGGGAAGGCACCGGGGCAGCGGCCTTAATTTTTTGCGATGCGTCGCGGTGGAAGGCGAACTGGCTTCTTAATTCGTTCTGCGTGAGTGCGTTGGCATCCCTCCCGAAGTTCATGAGTCCACAGGATAATTACAAAATTGGGTGGTTAAACAGCCTGCGAGAAAAAATGTGAGGCCTTTGTAGCGGCGGTCTTCAGACCGCCATCGGTGCCAGCCGCGCTACTTGTGGCGCACTAAAGTGCGCCGGTATGACAGCCAAGTCAAAGGTGCCCTGAAGCTGGCTGCTACAAAGTCAAACCCGCAGATCTAGATTTCACAGCATCAGGACCGAAGTCATCAAGAGATCGGCCGCTGGTGGTGCGCGCGATTTTGCTGCGCCGCTAGCAATTCCTGGATGATGCGAATTGCTACGCCGGGCTGGTCCGTTTCGAAAATGTGGCTGGCGCGCGGGATCAATGCGAGTTTTGCGCCGGCGATGCGTTCGGCGATAAGCTGAGCGTTCGCTACAGGAATGAGTTGGTCGCTTTCGCCGTGAATGATGAGCGTCGGCGCAGTGATCTGCGCGATGCGGCTATAGGCTTCCCACTGAATAATCCCTTGCAGCTGGCCCATGTATCCTTGCGGAGTGGGATACCACTTCATGCGGATGGCCATGTCTTCGTCAATGCGCTCGCGCGGCGTGGCGGCGTCGTAAATGAAGGGGATCATGGCTTCGTTGGATTCCTCCGGCGTCATCGCCTGGCGCGTTAGGAGTTGGAGCACCTCGGGCTTGGCGCGCACGGAGTGGGGACCTCCGGCATTGGTGCAACCCAAAATCAAAGAGCGCACGCGTTGCGGATATCGCAAAGCGAATTCCTGCGCGATCATCCCGCCCATGGAGACGCCGAAAACATGCGCGCTCGTGACCCGCGCGGCATCGAGAACGGCAGCCGCGTCGGAAGCCATTAGCGCGATGGAATAGACGCCCGGTGGCGCGTCGCTTTGGCCGACGCCGCGATTATCGAAAGCGATGGTGCGATATTGTTGCGCGAGGATCGGGCGCGTGCGATGCCACATATACGAGGGATAGCTGAGACCCATGATGAGCAACAGAGGCTCGCCCTCACCTTGTTCGTCCCAATAAATTTTGGCGCCTTGATTTTCAACGAAGGGCATGAAGTCTCCGGGTGCGTGAGCTGGCTGCAGTAAGGGAAGTGCAAGGGCGCATGGAATGAGATAGTCACACACAGATGAATGTTACTAACACGGTCGCCATTGTATATAATCCGGCTCACCATGCCAAACCAAGAAACGATGTACGAGGTGGCCAAGCGGGTGGCCACGGTTACGCTGAATCGGCCCGACAAACTAAATGCTTGGACCGCGGTGATGGAGCAAGAGGTGCGCGCCGCGATGGCGGAGGCGGAGCGCGACGAAAATGTTCGCGTGATCGTGCTGACGGGCGCGGGCCGCGGATTCTGCGCCGGCGCGGATATGTCGCTGCTGAGCACGGTGGCGACGAAGGGACTCGATGCGGCGCAGCGGGCTCAGGCGGTGCAGGCTGGCACGGGTTCCGGCGAGGGCGATGTCGACGGCGCGCGTGTGGATTTTCGGAAGAAGTATTCGTATTTCCCGGCGCTGAGCAAGCCTGTGATCGCGGCGATCAACGGTCCGGCGGTGGGTTTGGGATTGGTAATTGCTTTGTATTGTGATTTGCGGTTTGCTTCGGATGCGGCGCGATTCAGCACGGCGTTTGCGCGGCGAGGGTTGATTGCCGAGTATGGAATGGCGTGGATGTTGCCGCGCCTTGTGGGACACGCGAACGCGCTAGATTTATTGTTTTCCGCGAGATTGGTTGATGCAGCGGAAGCCTTCCGAATGGGCCTGGCGAATCAAGTCTATCCGCAGGATGTGTTTCAGGAGAAAGTGCGGGAATACGCGGTGGAGCTGGCGTCGAATGTGAGCCCGCGTTCGTTGCGCGTGATCAAGCGGCAGGTGTATGACGCGATGTTCCAGACACTCGGCGAAGCGTTCGACATCTCCGAGCGGGAAATGCTGGCGAGTTTGCGGTGCGAAGACTTCAAAGAGGGCGTGGCGCATTTTGTGGAAAAGCGCGCGCCGGTGTTCACGGGAAAATAGCAGCGAAATATGAGCTTTGAGCACAGCGCCAAGACGAAAGAGCTGCAACACCGGTTGCAGAGCTTCATGGATGCGCACGTTTATCCAAACGAACAGGGGTTCGAGGAGGAAACGGCGCGCGAACCGTGGAAGCCCACGCGGATCGTCGAAGAGCTGAAGGTGAAGGCGCGCGGCGAGGGATTGTGGAATTTATTTTTGCCGGAGGATCCCGCCGGTGCTGGCCTGAGCAATCTGGAGTATGCACCCCTTTGCGAAATCATGGGCCGCAGCCATATGGCGCCGGAGATTTTCAATTGTTCGGCTCCGGATACAGGGAATATGGAAGTGCTGGCGCGTTATGGCACGGCGGAGCAGAAGGAAAAATGGCTGAAGCCGCTGCTGGCCGGGGAAATTCGTTCGTGCTTTGCGATGACGGAGCCGGACGTGGCGTCTTCGGATGCGACCAACATTGCGGCGAGCATCGTGCGGAGTGGAGATCAGTACATTATTAATGGGCGAAAGTGGTGGTCATCGGGAGCGGGGGATCCGCGCTGCAAAATCGCGATATTTATGGGCAAGAGCGACCCTGCGGCCGCGACGCACAGACAGCAGTCCATGATTCTGGTGCCGCTGGATGCGCCGGGAGTGAAAATCGTGCGGATGCTGAAAGTATTTGGTTACGATCACGCGCCGCACGGGCACGCTGAGATTCATTTCGAAAATGTGCGCGTGCCGGCGGCGAATATGCTGCTGGGTGAAGGCCGCGGATTCGAAATTGCGCAGGGGAGGCTGGGGCCGGGACGGATTCATCATTGCATGCGTTGTATCGGAGTGGCGGAGCGCGCGCTGGAAGCGATGTGCAAACGCGTGCAGGCGAGAGTCGCGTTCGGAAAAGCGCTGGCGGAACAGGGAACGATTCGGGCGGGAATCGCGGAATCGCGCATGGAGATCGAACAGGCGCGACTGCTCACGTTGAAAGCGGCGCACATGATGGATACGGTGGGGAATAAAGCGGCGCGCGCGGAGATCGCGATGATCAAAGTGGTGGCGCCGAACATTACCTTGCGCGTGCTGGATCGCGCGATACAAGCGCACGGAGGCGCGGGAGTTTCGCAGGATACTTTTCTGGCGAGCGCGTGGGCGATGGTGCGGACTTTGCGACTGGCAGACGGGCCGGATGAAGTGCACATTGAATCGATCGCGAAGTGGGAACTGGCGAAGGGCGGGAAACCGCCCGGAACTTCGGCGGGGAAGTAATTTTGAGTGAAGGCGTACGAACGCGCGATTTAGGCGCGATAGCGGGACGGGAAAATCTTCGATGCCGCTCCTTTTGAAGAATCCGCAAGCGCTGAGAGAATTTGTGGGCAGGGAAATTGGTGTGACGGATTGGTTTCGCCTTACGCAAGAGCGCATCGAACAATTCGCGCACGCCACCGAAGACCGGCAGTGGATTCATCTGGACCGGGCGCGGGCGAGCAAGGAATCGCCTTATGGCGGGACGATCGCTCATGGGTTTTTAACGCTTTCGTTAATCTCGCGTTTTGTGCATGAGGTGATGCGGATTGAGGGCGGACTGCGGCTGGCGGTGAATTACGGATTGAATCGCGTGCGATTTCCGGCGGCGGTGCCGACGGAGTCGCGGATTCGCGCGCGCGTAGGATTGCTGGCGTTTAAGGAAATGTCGGATTCGCTGCAAGCGATGTACAGCGTCGCGGTAGAGATCGAAGGGGCGGAGAAGCCGGGTTGCGTGGCAGAGTGGATTGTTCGGTACTACATGTAATTGCGCGGCGTGGCCGCAAAAAGCATACCCCTCGCTACGCTCGGGATGACATCGGAACTATTCGATGCGGCCCGATTGGGCTGTCTGCAGAGATGCGCGCAGGAGCATTTGGATTGCGGCCGGCATGGCGGCGAAGCGGAGGTCTTTGGTGAGGCCCTGGTGGTAGCGGTAATAGATTTGTTGCACGATTACCGCCAGCTTGAAGCGCGCGAAAGTTAGATAGAAGGCGATGTGGGAAACATCGCAACCGGTTTTTTGCGCGTAGTGGTGCACGATTTCCGCGCGCCTGAAACTTCCTTCCTCGGTTGTGGGTCCCCAACGATTTTGTTGGATTTCCTCCGAATCGGTTTTATCCACCCAATACGCCAGTGCCGTGCCGAGATCGGTGAGCGAGTCGCCGATGGTGCACATTTCCCAGTCGAGGACGCCGACGATTTTGGTGATGTCGTTCGGATCGAGGACCACGTTGTCGTATTTGTAGTCGTTGTGGATCAGCGAAACAGAGCTGGTGGTCGGCATGTGCTGCTGCATCCACGCAGTAATCTTTTCAATCTCGGGATAATCGTGTGTTTTCGAGCCGTAGTAGCGTTCGGTCCAGCCGCGAACCTGGCGTTCGAGATAGCCCTCGGGTTTTCCGAGATCGGAGAGGCCCGCGGCAGCGTAATCCACGCGATGCAAGCGCACGAGATTATCTATGAAGGATTCACTGAGGCGGCGGGCATTTTCCGCGGAGAAATCCAGTCCCTGCGGGAGTTTTCTGCGAAGGATGATGCCGTGGACCGGTTGCATCACGTAGAAGGGTACGCCGATGAGGGAATCGTCATCACAGTAGAGAAGCACTTCGGGAGCCGGGGCGTAAACCGAGTGGAGTTTCGAGAGCACGCGGAATTCGCGGCTCATATCGTGGGCGGATTTGACTTTGCTGCCGAAGGGCGGACGGCGGAGAACTAATTCTTTGGCGCCTAGCTGAAGCGAGTACGTGAGGTTGGAATGGCCGGCAGGGAATTGGCGAACTTCCAGCGCGCCTGCTTCGTCGGGAAAGTGATTGCGCAGATAGGGTTCGAGCGTGGCTACGTGGAGTTCTTCTCCGGGCCGGATTTGTGCAGGGTGATCGAGGTAATCGTTCATCGGAGAACCTCTCTAACGATACGTGAGCATTGTGGGATCCGAGATGTGTTCGTGAATATTAAAACTGCTCAGCGTGAAGCGTTCGGCGCGGTAAAGGAATTCACTCCAGGATGAGTTGCGCGACATCCAGGTCATTTGTAGCGTGGTTTCGGGCGAGAGAAACAGAGCGCGCTGCGTGGTGACGGCGATGGGGCCGCCGGACGTGAAAATCGCTACCTTTTCACCGTGCTTTTCGGTGGGGAGGAACTTTGCGAGGCCGGAATTTACGCGGGCGCAGAATTCCTGCCAGGTCTCGACACCTTCTACGCGAGTCACGCCGCGAACCCAGTCTCCGATAACGGCTTCGAACAATCTTTGAAAGGCTGTGCGTTGCGCGGTGTTATTGGTGGTGGCTTGGAACGCGGCGTGAAGGTCGCGGATTTTTTGGTCTTTTTCCAGCAATGCGGGGAGAATTCCGCGCAGCACATCTTCCGCGTGATATTCGTCGAATTCCGGGAGCGTTCGCGCTTCCGGAAAATTCAGGCCGGCTTTGTGGTAGGCGGCGCTCACGAGTTTCACGGTGTCTTTATGCCGTGCGCAGGGGCCGACGCCGACGCGGTCGAATGCGATTTGGCGTTGCGCCCAATGTTCGCCGAGAAGGCGTGATTGCGTTTCACCGAGCGCCGATAGTCTGTCGTAGTTCGGCTCGAGGAAGGAGGCTTGCGCGTGGCGAACCAGATAGAGGATGCCCATGTTCAGGTTGGTTGTCCGTTCAAGGTTGAGTCACCAGGATATTGTGATGGCGAAAATTGCGCAGGTCCAGACCCTGGTCGTGCGCGATGGTTTCGGCGGCGACGGAGTGAAAAAGCAAATCCTTCGCTCCGCTCGTGGTGACGACGCAAGTATTTTGTGGCGCAAACTAGACTGCCGCGCCTTCTTCTTTGCCGAATTGCGCGAAGGTTTTACTTTGTTCTGCCAGGCGCGCCAGGAGCGGGGCTGGTTGCCAGATTTCGCCGTGCTGGCGGTGGAATTCACAGATGCGCGCGTAAACCTGTTTTAGGCCGACCGTGTCCGCATACCACATGGGGCCCCCGCGATATGAGGGGAAGCCGTAGCCATTGAGATAAATAATGTCTATGTCCGAAGCGCGCAGGGCGTAGCCTTCTTCGAGGATGCGCGCGCCTTCGTTGACCAAGGCGTAAAGGCAGCGGTCCACGATTTCGGCGGCCGAAATTTCGCGCTGCGGGATTCCAGCTGCGGTTACCCACTTGCGGATCAGATCGTCCACCGCGGGATCGGGCATCGCGCGACGCTGTTCATCATATTTGTACCAGCCAGCTTTTACCTTTTGGCCGAAGCGGCCTAACTCGCACAGATTGTCTTCGATGAACGGCTGGCGGATGCCGGGCTTTTCCAGGTGGCGATATTCCTTGCGAATGCGCCAGCCGACATCGAGGCCCGCAAGGTCTCCGGTGGCGAGCGGTCCCATGGCCATGCCGAAATCGGAGAGA
The DNA here is from genome assembly GCA_963786205.1 of uncultured Acidobacteriota bacterium. GTDB lineage: Bacteria > Acidobacteriota > Terriglobia > Acidiferrales > UBA7541 > Palsa-295. The sequence continues at coordinate 178,503 of CAWAYG010000002.1, read as the reverse complement.
GCTTTGTCAACGGCGGCGACTGAGGCGCCTTCTTCGACGAGGAATTGCGCTTCGCGCCGGTACGGACCGAACATGCGATTGCCGACAAAGCCGCGGCAGTTGCCGACGAGCACGCCGATTTTCCCGAGCGGTTTTGAAAGTTGCATGCAGGTGGCGATCACTTCGCGTGAGGTGGCTTTGCCGCGAACGATTTCGAGCAGGCGCATCACATTCGCGGGGCTGAAGAAATGCGTGCCGATGACGAACGTGGGACGCGAAGTGGCGGAAGCAATTTCGTCAATATTCAGCGTGGAAGTATTGCTGGCGAGGATGGCGTCGGGTTTGCAGACGCGATCGAGCTCTTTGAAGACTTCTTTTTTCAGGGCCATGCCTTCGAAAACGGCTTCGATTACCAGGTCTGCTTTGCTGAAATCGTCGTAAGAGAGTGTGGGAGTGATGCGCTTGAAGCGCTCGTCGGCTTCTTGTTGGGTGAAGCGGCCGCGCTTGACGGAATTCGCATAATTCGACTGGATGGTGGCGAGGCCGCGATCGAGTGCGGGCTGGTCCGCATCTTTGAGGAGCACGGGAAATCCGGTGTTGGCGAGAACCATGGCGATGCCGCCGCCCATGGTGCCGGCGCCCACCACCGCCGCGGATTTTACGGGAATGAGCGGAGTTTCTTTGGGAACGTCGGGGATTTTTACGACTTCGCGCTCGCTGAAGAAAACGTGGATGAGCGCTTTGGACTGGTCGGAGAAGAGGCACTCGGCGAAAAGTTTTTGTTCGACCTGGCAGCCTTCGACGAACGGCAATGTTGTGGCAGCTTCGATCGCGCTGATGGCGGCGACGGGCGCGAGCAGGCCGCGCTGTTTTTTGGCGACGGTTTCACGCGCGGTGGCGAAAATCGGGGCGTTTTCGGCGGCGTTGCCTAACTTTTCATTGCGCTCGCGCGTTTTGGGTGCGGGCTTGGCGGCGACTTCGCGGGCAAACGCGATGGCACCGGTGAGAAGATCGCCTTCGATGATGCGGTCAACGATGCCGGACTGCAGAGCGGCCGCGGCTTTTACGGGATTGCCGGTAGTACACATTTCGACGGCTTTCGCCACCCCTGCTAGGCGGGGAAGGCGTTGCGTGCCGGCCGCGCCGGGAATGATGCCAAGCTTTACTTCGGGCTGGCCAACTTGCGCGCTGGAAACGGCGACACGATAGTGGCAGGCCATGGCGACTTCGAGGCCACCGCCGAAAGCTGTGCCATGAATGGCGACGATTACGGGCTTCTTGTTGTCTTCGATTTTCAGCAGAAACGGTAGAAGGCCCTCGCCGCGCGGCTTGCCCGAAGTCATCTTGCCGAATTCTTTAATGTCCGCGCCGGCGATGAAGGTGCGGCCGCCGCCGATCAGGACGACGGCTTTGATGCTCGCGTCTTGCGCGATTTGATCGAGCGCTTCGGAAATGGCCTGGGGGACGCCGGGGCTTAGCGCGTTGACCGGGGGATTATTTATGGTGATGACTGCGATGCCGTGTTCTTGTGTGAGTTGGACGAGATCGTTCATCGAGAGAATCCTTGGTTTGCGGATTTATGCGCTTTTCGCCGAGACGGTGCCGGAATCGACGACGGCGGAGGCGATGCGCTCGCGGTGAAAAGTGGCGTCGCCGAATGCCGTTTCCGAGCCTTTGGCTCTGCGGTAATAAAGGTGCACGTCGTTTTCCCAGGTGAAGCCCATGCCACCGTGAATCTGGATGCCGCGATTGCCCACGGTGCGGGCGGCATCGCTTGCGTACATTTTGGCGATGGAAACGGCGGTTGGCGCGTCCGGAGAATTTTCTTCCAGCGCCCATCCGGCATAGTACACCGCGGAGCGTGAACTCTCGGTTTCCAGATACATGTCCGCGCATTGGTGTTGCACGGCTTGGAATGTGCCGATGGGTTTGCCGAATTGTTTGCGCGTCTTGGCGTATTCGACGGTGATGTCGAGAGTGCGTTGCATGCCGCCGACTAATTCGGCGGCGATGGCGGCGGTGGCGACGTCGATGGGGCGCGCGAGATTGGTGGTGGCGCCGATTTCTTCGGCGGGCGTGCTGTTGAATTCGACGACGTAGAGCTTGCGCGTGAGGTCCATCGCGGTCATGGGAGAAATTTTCAGGCCGGGGGCTTTGGAGTTCACGGCGAACACGCCGTTGAGCATCACTACAATGATAAAATCGGCGACGGCGGCGTCGGAGACGAAATATTTTTCGCCGGTGAGCTTGCCGTTGCTGGCGGTGAGCTGGATGTCGCGGGGATTCCAGCTTGCATTCGATTCCAGGATGGCGACGGTGGAGCGAGCTTCACCGCGGCAGATGGGCGCAAGATATTTTTGTTTGTGCGCGGGCGAGGCGATGGCGTCGAGAACCGAGCCGGCCAGCACGACGGTGGAGAAAAACGGGCCGGGCAAGAGCGCACGGCCAGCTTCTTCCATCAGTAGCATGAGTTCGACCTTGCCGAGGCCGACGCCGCCGTAGGCTTCGGGAAAAATGATACCGGTGTAGCCCTGGTCGGTGAGCTTGGACCATAGTGCGGCATCATACGCGGTGTCTGTTTCCATCAGGCGGCGCATTTCCGCACTGGGACATTCGCCGGCGAAGAATTTGCGCGCACTATCTTTCAGGAATTCCTGACTTTCACTCAAGCCGAATTGCATGGATGTTCCCCTTCTTGGTTCTTGGCCTAATAACTTCTGGGCAGGCCGAGAACAAAATGTCCGATGATGTTGCGCTGGACTTCGGAAGTGCCGGCTTCGATCGTATTGCCGCGCGTACGCAGATAGGCGTAGGACCACATGCCGTTGTCGACGGCGCGCGGATCGCCGGCCAGCAATTGGCCGTACGGCCCGAGAATTTCCTGCGCGATTTGCTGCAGGCGCTGATTGAGCTCGCTCCAGAAAATCTTCTGGATGCTGCCCTCGGGGCCGGGCACGCCGGTCGCAGTGACGCGGCTGAAAGCGCGCATCTGGTTAAAGCGCATGATTTCAATTTCGGCGCAGCACTGCGCGAGTTTCTGGCGAATGATCGGATCTTTTGCGACGGTGCAGCCATTGCGCTGGATATTGCGCGCAAGTTCAATGAGCCGCGTGATGTAACGTTTGAAAATCAGATGCAGGCGCGCGCCGTAGGAGCCGCGCTCGTACATCAGTGTGCTCATGGCGACGTTCCAGCCGTCGTTCACTTTGCCGAGAACGTTTTCGGCGGGCACGCGCACGTCGCGGAAGAAAAGCTCGTTGAATTCGGATTCACCAGTCATCTGGCGCAGCGGGCGAACTTCGACGCCGGGAGATTTCATATCCACGAGAAGGACGGTAAGACCTTTGTGTTTCGCAGCGGTGGAGTCGGTGCGCACGACGAGTTCGCACCAATCGCCGACCCAGCCGTAGCTGGTCCAGACTTTTTGGCCGTTTACGACGTAGTAATCACCGTGCAGGGCTGCTTGCGTTTGCAAACCAGCGAGATCGGAGCCGGCGTTCGGCTCGGAAAAACCCTGGCACCAGATTTCTTCGGCGCTGAGTATCTTCGGAATGTAGCGTTGCTTTTGCGCTTCGGTGCCGTAGGCGATGATTGTGGGGCCGATGAGGCCGAGGCCGAGCGAGTTCGCCATCGGCGGCGCTTCGACGCGCGCCATTTCCTCCCAGAAAAGTGCTTGCTGCATCAGTGTGGCGCTGCGGCCTGCGTATTCCTTGGGCCAGGAAACGGCGGCCCAGCGGCCTTCCTGCAGTTTGCGCTGCCAGGCGCGGAGATAGGGGAACGATTCCTCGATGGGTTTTTCGCGCCACTCGTTCCAATCTTTCGGGACGTTTGTGGAAAGCCAGGCGCGGAGCTCGTCGCGAAACTGTAACTCTTCGCTGGTCAGGTTCAGGTCCATGAATCAGACTCCTTCGTGTTGGGCGGCGCAAGCATTGCTATGCAAATTGCGCGCCGGGTTCTTTGATCCACTGCGAAACAAATCCGTGATAATCCACGTTAATTTGGCTCAGTCGCCGGATTTTGCTTTCGACGGCGGCGTGGTAAATCCCTGGCGCAGCGTGTCTTGACCCTGCCAATACTTCTTGCGGATGTCTTTTTTCAGAATTTTTCCCGTGCCGGTCTTGGGCAGGCTCTCGACGAATTCGAACGAGCGCGGACATTTGTAATGCGCCAGGCGCGAGCGGCAGAATTCGACTAGTTCGGCTTCGGTGGTGGCGGCATTCGGTTTCAAAACCACCAGGGCTTTGGGAACTTCGCCCCACTTGGCGTCGGGGACGGGAATTACGCCGACTTCGAGGACGGCGGGATGCGCCAGGATGGCTTTTTCCAGTTCGAGAGAGGAAATATTTTCACCGCCGCTGACGATGATGTCTTTCTTGCGGTCAACGATGAGCGCGTAGCCGTCTTCGTTGAGCGTGGCCATGTCTCCGGTATGAAACCAGCCGCCGCGCAGGGCTTCGGCGGAAGCTTCGGGCTGGTGCCAGTAGCCTTCCATGACGCCGTCACCGCGCACGATGATTTCGCCGATGGATTGCCCGTCGTGCGACACGTCTTTGTCGTTGGGATCTACAACGCGCAGATCCACGCCAGGAATTGCGTAGCCAGTCATGGCCTGGCCGCTGAAGCGCTGCTCGCCTTGCCAGTCCATGCCGGATTTCATGGGAGAAACAGAAAGAGTGGGAGAGGTTTCCGTGAGGCCGTAGCCGGAAAAACATTCGCACCCGAGTTTTTCTTCCACTTCACGAATCAGCGTGGGTGAGGAGGCGGCGCCGCCGATGATGATGCGTCGCAGCGTGCTCAAATTGTAATGGAGGCGCTCCGCACAATTTACCAAGGCCGTGGCCATGATGGGAACGAGGCTGCAGGTATGCACGCGCTCTTTTTCGATGAGGCGGAAAATTTCCTTGGGGTCGAAACGCTGGATCATGACGTGAGTGCCGCCGAGAAGCGTGAGGAAATGCGCGACGCCCCAGCCATTGGCGTGGAAGAGCGGAATGGTGTGAAGCTCGACGGTGCCTCTTTCGATCTGCAATCCCAGGCAGACGTGCAGCGCGTGCAGGTACACATTCCTGTGCGTGAGCATTACGCCTTTGGGATTGGCGCTGGTGCCGCTGGTGTAGAAAAGTTCGCACAGGGAATTTTCATCAATGGAGGAGATGTCTGCGAAATGCGGGGTGGCGGCGGCCAGAAGCTGATCGTAACTCTTGGGCAAGAGCCAGGGCGCGGCCGGCGTGCCATCGAGCTGGCAGATTAATTTTGCCGAGGGAATATCTTTGCGGAAGGCTTCGGCTACCGGGAGGAATTGTTTTTCGACGAAAAGCGCCGAAGCGCCGGAATCGTTCAGGATGTAGCCGAGTTCAGCCGGCGTTAGGCGGATATTGAGCGGAAGCAGCACGGCGCCGGCTTCGAGCACGCCGTAGTACGCTTCGAGCAAGCGATGGCAATTGCTGCTAAGGAACGCGACGCGATCTCCAGGCTGTATGCCGGCCTGACGCAGAGCGCCCGCAAGACGGCTCACGCGGTCGGCCATCTGCGCGTATGTGAACCTTTCCTCATTGCAGACTACAGCCGTGCGCCGAGGATATTGTTGCGCCGCGTAGCGCAGGAAACGCAGGGGCGTGAGTGGAATATTCATGGCGCGCTCGCCTGAATCAGGCGGATTGACCTCCATCAACCACCAAAGTGTGTCCGGTAACAAAATCGGACGCAGAGGAAGCTAGAAAAATCGCTGCGCCTTTCAAATCCTGCGGGCCCCCAAAACGGCCCAAGGGAATTCCGGCCAGGAGCGATTCCTTGTTTCGTTCGATCACTTTTTCGGACATGTCGGTGGGGAACCAGCCGGGCGCGATCGCATTGACCTGGATATTGTGCATGCCCCATTTACAGGCGAGGTCTTTGGTGAAAATGATTACGCCGCCTTTGCTCGAGCTGTAGCCGATCGCGGAAAACTTTGGCGACGAACCGCGTAGTCCGGCGACGGATGCGATATTGATGATTTTTCCGTGGCGCTGCGCGATCATGGCTCGGCCTACCGCTTGCGAAAACAGAAACGTTCCCGTGAGATTGGTTTCGATTACTTTGTTCCACTGCTCGAGCGTCATGGTTTCGACCGGCGCGCCCCAGGAAGTGCCGGCGTTGTTGATCAGGATGTCGATGCGCCCGAAGCGTTCGAGGGTCGCGGCAACGACGTTTTGAATGCTGGCCGGATCTTTCACGTCGCAGGCTAGCGCGAGAACTTTGGCGCCAGCGGCTTGCAGTTCGCTCGCCGTCCGCAGGCAGCGCTCTTTTTTGCGTGCGCAGAGAACCAGGCTTGCGCCCATTTCAGCCAGGCCTTCGGCCATTTGGCGGCCCAAGCCGACGGAACCGCCGGTGATGATGGCGACGCGGCCAGTGAGATCGAAGATTTTGCAGGTGGTCACGTTGCGAGTTGTGGCGCTTGGGTTGATTTTCGTTTGCTCAAATAGCGTGTGTTTATATCATATGTTAGAGCATAACGCTATTCTGCAAATGCAAAGTCGACGGCAAATGCAAGGACGCCCGCGTGAAAGGCAGGCGGCCGCTACAGCGGCAAAATCAAAAGCAACTTCAACGGCGCCCAGCTAAAGCTGGCCGCTACAAGGTCAAAGGCTACGAACTCCTCAAAAGGTATCGCCGAATGAGAAGCCTTGGGTGCAATCACCGTCGCCGACGCCGAAGAAGCATGGGTGCGCGAAGGCGTCGAAGGGACGCAGATATGGGGCCGGCTTGTAATCGATGAAAGCAGGCGGAGTGGGGACGATGGTGGTGCCTACCGCAAAGATATTGAAATCTGGTCCGAGTGCTGCGGCGTCGCCATTGAGCAGATTCGCGTCGATGCTGGGCCATTGGCCAGTTTCCAATCGTTTTAGCAGAGTTTCAACGGCGGCGATCGTTTCCGCGGGGGTGAAGGCGCAGTGCCCGGCGCGATCCACGAAAGTTTGGCGCAGCAAGCGGCGGTTATCGTCCACACGATCCACGACGTCCTTGTAGGCCGATTCATTTTGCACGACGACGAGGCCGTCACCCTTGGTGTGCAGGGTCAAGACGGGAATATCGATCTGGCCATCGAAAATAATATTTTGCTTCAGGTATTCCACGGCTTCAGGATTGGCTTTGATGCGGGCGGCGCGATTCAGAGCGTCGAGATCCGCATCCAAACTGAGGCCCGCGGCCTGATAGAGCGCCCGGACTTCGTCGCGATCAACAGATTTTTCGAACTGGTGGCGGTAGTCAACGCCGGTGTTCCAGGAAACATTGCCACCGGCGCGCGCTTCGAGTTCCGCGCGGAAAGCAAATACGAACGGAAAATCAATTTGCTGATCCCAGAGGAACTGGTTCGCTTCCTGGTCGGCGAAATCGGTGGGAGCTGGTTCCGGGGAAGTGGGAGTGAACCAGCCGGGAGTGTCGCTGAGAGCTGCGCCGAGAGCGATGCGCGCGCGGCCTTGCGCCGTAGCTTGAGCGCCAGCGAGAATTTCTTCGGCCAGCGCGAAATTTGCGTCGGGGTTGGTTATATCAACCAACTGCAATCCGGCCGCGGGAGCGAGCAGCGTCTGAAAGGCGAACTCGCCGTCGAGCGCGGTGTTCCACGTGGCTACACCGCCTGCCAACACGCCGCACATGGGTTGCGCGGCGGTGAAGCGCTTGGGATTTCTTTGAATTAAGCCTGCGGTGATGATGCCGCCGAGAGAATGTCCCCAGGCGATGGTGGCGACGGGATGGCCGAACATGGAGTCAAACAGATCGAGTACGGAGATTTGATCGGTGAGGGCTTCGTGAATCGCCCAGCCCGTGGTGGCGTAGGAGGAGCCGGCAAGCGCGAATCCATTGGCGAGGAGAAACGCGCCTGTGTCGGGATCGCCGACATCGGTAGCAGGGTTAGGGCTTCCCGGAACCACGTAACCGTGGCTGTAGAGAAACAGTGTGCCGTTCCAATTAGAAGGAACTTCCATCAGGTACGTTGCGCCGTCGCTGAACGTTCCCGTTTTCGTGGTGATGCTGGTCTGCGCGTGAGACGCGCCCGCGATGGAAAGAATGAGAACCGCGGTGCCGGCGATCAAAAGCGTGGTGTGTTTGATCTGTTGCCACATATCAACTCCTCCTGTTGCTGCGAAATGTCAGAGGCCGTGACTCCGGCGGAGTTATTCGCCGAAGAAATTTCGGAGACAGCGCCGGCGGAGGATGTAGCGGGGACCGCCGGCGATGCTTGCCGCGCAATCAGAAATTGAATCTGCAGCCGAGCTGAATCTCCCGTTTCGGGAACGCCGAAGTGAAACCGAGCGGCGTGCTGGGGGAGAGGGCGGCGCTGCCGTGCACGTTGAAGGTAGTGAACCCGGGCGTGAGGCCGAAGAACGGGCCCACCTCGTTGTTCACACTGGCGTAATTGGTGTGGTTGGCGATGTTGAAGCCTTCCGCGGTCAGTATCAGATTGAGCCGCTCGCCGAATTTGTGCTGCCAGGTCAAGCGCGCATCGAAGTCAATATAGTCGGGGCCGAGGCCGGTGTCGCGCGGAGCACCGAAGGGCCGTTCGTTGGTGATGTGATTGTTGCCATTCACCGCGCCGCCCGCCAGCAAATTGAACGGATGGCCGCTGTGGTACTGGAAAATTGGCGAGAACTGAAAACCCGACAGGAAAGCGTTCTTCCATGGGCTGTTGATCACTCCGGCCAGCACGACCTTGTTGCGTTCATCAAACTCGGAGAGGGCGCGTTCCGCGGCCAAGTCCGTGGGATCTTGCGGACCAAAGTCGGTGTTGAAATCGGTGCCGGTGTCGAAGGCTTTGCTGTAGGTGTAATTTCCGAAGAACGAGAAATTATCGTTGAAGCGTTTATGAACTTCGATAATGCCGCCTTCGTAGAGGGCGGATGAGTTGGAGGAGTATTGGTTATTTTGGGTGATCAGCGGATTTACAAAACAGGCGAAGGGTGCAAGCGGGTTTGCCGGCGTCGCGGCGCACGGGAGACCCTCCGTGCCGCCGAGAGGGTCAGTCGCCGGGACGAGATTCCAGTTCCGGTAGGATACGGACTTCCCATTTGCCAGCGTTACCGTGCTCATCGGGGTGGTGGGCAACAGGTTGGTGTCGATCGCTACCGGGAGGTGGAGCGTGTGGGAATAAATAAAGCTCACTGAAATTGAGAAGCCAGGCGTGATCTCGCGTTCAATTCCGAGTGAAGCCTGTTGCGAGTACGGAGGCCTGTAGTTGGGCGGATTGCTGAACAATACCGTCAGGGGCGAGACCAGACCACTGTCCTGCACGAAAATACCGAAGGGCGCGACGTCAGCTGGTGTGATGCACGCGTTCGTCCCCGGCGCCGGGTTTGTGCAAGTGATCAAATTTGCGCCAGGCGCATTCCCTGGAGGTGCCGGTGTGCCAAAAAGACCCGCGAATAATTGTCCAGCGGGCTGGATAAAGGGAAGAACGCTGAAGCCCGGATCTATATAGATGGAGATGAACCGGTTGCAAGGGCTGCTTCCATTCCCCGGAAACCCGAGAGGGATCGCGGGATTCGTGGGCGTGGCCGTGACCCCAATGCCGCAAGTGGCGACCAGGTTGTTGACTTGATCGGGAACTTGGGAAGTGTTGTGCTGGTTTTCGACAGTGCTTCGATTCTTGTTCAGGACCCCAAGGCTCAAGTCCACCTGGGGAATCTGGGCGTCAATGGGCCCGTAGAAAATCCCGTACCCGCCGCGGACTACGGTCTTGTGATCCTTGAAGGGGTCCCACGCGAAAGAGATACGCGGAGCGACGTCTCCGTAGTACGTATTCAGCGGGTTATATTGCGAGTCAATTTCATACCGGATGCCATAGTTCAGGGTGAAACTGGAGCTGATTTTCCAGGAGTCCTGTAGATAGAATCCGGTTAACGGCCGCGTGTAGGCGGGATAGTCCGGGTTGCCGAAGCCTTGTTGGTAAACCTGGGGCGCGGAAAGTGAAGCGGCCTGCAGAGAAGTTAGACTGTCTGGGATGCCGCTGAGTTGGGGACTGAGGTCCGTGCCGGGAAGCGGTCCGAAGACGAAGCGACCCGGGAGGAAGGTGTGGGATTCCGAGTGATTGCCGCGGAGAATCTCATTACCTCCGAATTTAATGGTGTGGCTGCCGCGGACCAAAGTGACATTGTCCGCAAACTCATAGCGGCGGAGGATGGTCAGATTGGGCAGGAATATATTGGTGCCGAGATTGTTCGCGAAGCTGGCGATCTGCACTCCGACCTGTCCGGGCTCGTTAGGGATTACGTTGAAGCTGTCGTAATCCCACTGGAAGCGGAATTCATTTTCTGTGCGCGGGCTGAACACGTGATACCAGGACGCTTGAAGATTGTTGTCGTAGTTGTGGATGGAGCTGCCGGCGGAAATACCGGTCAGCGATTGCACGTCGGGATTTTCTTCCAGGTCGTGGCCGTAACGGTAGCTGAGGTTAATCGAGTCTACTTCGCTGATGTGGTGATCGAGTCGCCCTGAGAACAGGTACTCACGAGTGGTGTATGGGAAGAGGCCGCCATTCGACTCCAGCTGGTTGATGAGGTAGGTGTTCAGCGCGGTTTGTCCCGCGGTGAGGCCGGTGAGTTGGCTGGTGGTTAATGCCAGTGTGAGCGCCCCTGCGCACAGATTGCCAGGAAGTGAAGTTACTGTGCCGTTGGGATTGTTGAGGCACGGAAAAACCGTACCCGGCTGGGCAGCGAGCCCGGCGATAACGGCTTGCTGAGCGGGCGTGGGAAGAAACTCATTCGTATTGGTAATCAGCGGAACGGCGTTTTCGGCGTCCTGGCGCAAGCCTTCAAAGGCAAAGAAGACGAACGTCTTGTCCTTGTGGATGGGGGCGCCGATGGTGCCGCCGAATTGATATCGCCCAAGAGAATCCTTGATTGGTGTACTCACAGAATTAGTAGTGGGATCGAAGATCTCGCCGGGTGCGAGCGCTTGCGTGACAGCGAAGGGGTCGCGCGCATCCAAGCCGCTGTTGCGGAAATAGCTGTACACGGTACCGTGCACATCGTTGGTGCCTGTTTTTGTGGCGATGTTCACGGATGCACCAGTCGCGCCGCCCAGGTCCGCGGCGTAATTGCTGCGATTCACCTGGAACTCTTGCACGGCATCCTGGCTGACGGTGAGGCGAACGCCTCCGGCATCGTCGCCGGTCTCGCCACCGTCAACGGTGACGCTGTTACCGCGGCCGTTGCTGCCGTAGAAGGAAAGGCCGCTTTGCGGTGTCTGCTTGACGCGAAAATCCTGATCGTCCGTCAGTCGGGTGGAATCAGCGACGCCCGGGAGGAGCAAGGTAAAGTTCAGATAGTCCCGGCGGTCAATCGGAAGATCCTCAATATAATCCTGCGTGATGGTGTTGGCCTGGCTGCCGCGTTCTGTTTCCACGACAGGTGGGGCAGCTGAGACCTCCACCACTGAAGAGGTGGTTGCGACCTGGAGGTGGAAGTCTAATACGGCGGCCTGTCCGACGGTGACCGTGACGCCCTTCTGGATTTGCGATTGAAATCCGGCGATCTGCGCGGAGAGGTTGTAGGTGCCCGGAGGCAGATTGGCGAAGCGATATTGGCCGTTGCTGTCAACGTTGGCCGTGAGGCGTATGCCTCTGGACGCGTCCTCGGCAGTGACGGTGCCTTTGGGGATGACCGCGCCGGTAGGATCGATCACGGTTCCGCTGACACTTCCCGAAGCGCCCACACCTTGGGCGTGCGCGACTGGACTCGCCGGCAGCAGGCAGGCTGCCAGCGCCACGGCACATGCAAATGAGATCAGTTCTCTCATGGCTCCTCCTAATGTGTGGGGCAATTGCGAGATTTCAAGCACAGGGGATGGGCACAGGCCTGCTGCACGGCCGCGACGGCGAGAAGGTGCGTCTGGCGGCGTTTCGCCAGAGCCAACCATGGGTGATGCGATCCATGATTTCAAAGACACATAACCCCCGTCTCACCCACTCCCTGAGAATTGTGAGTGTAGGTATCACATCATAGTTACTAACGTCAATAAGAAAGCTGATGCGCCATATCAGAATTTCTGATGGAGGTGGGCTTGCCTGGCGTGACGGCCGCTGGAAGGTCTCTCAAGGAGCCGGGAGGGCGGATCGAAAACAACTAGCGCGGGGTGAGCACGATGCGGCCGGAAACTGTGCCGTTGCGCAATTCGGCCATAGCCTCGTTGACTTGCGCGAGGGGGCGCGTGGTGACTTGCGAGTGGATTTTTCCCGCGGCGGCCATGGCCAGCACCGCGCGCAGATCCTGACGCGTGCCCACGGAGGACGCTTGGATGCGCACCTCCGACGCGGCCATCGAAATGGGCGGGAAGCAGATCGGCTCCGCGGGGAGGCCGACGACGAGGAGAATTCCGGTGGGACGGACGCAGAGAAACGCGGTGTCGTAAGCGGCTTTTGCGGCAGAGGTGACGATCGCAGCATGGACGCCGCCCGCGCGGCGCAATTCCTTTGCGACATTCGCCGTGGTCGCGTTCAGAGTTGTGGACGCGCCAAAAGTTTTCGCTTGCGCGAGTTTTTCATCGGAGACGTCAATCGCGGTGACGGTCGCGCCCAATCCCGCGCCGATTTGCACGGCAAGTTGACCTAGGCCTCCAACACCGAAGACGGCTAAACGCCGGCCTGGCTCAATTTTCGCGTGCTGCAGAGCGCGATACACCGTCACGCCTGCGCAGAAAAGCGGCGCGGCATCGCTCGCGGAAAGCTGTTCGGGAATTTTTAGCGCGTGACTGGCCGGGGCTTTCACGAATTCTGCGAAGCCGCCGTCCACGGTCACGCCAGTGATTTGTTGTTTGATGCAGAGATTCTCGTTACCCTCGCGGCAGAACTCGCATTCACCGCAGCTCCAGTGCAGCCAAGGGACGCCCACGCGGTCGCCGATCTGCAGGTTTTCCACGGAGGCGCCTTTTTCCACGACGCGGCCGGCGATTTCGTGTCCGAGTACCAGCGGTTTCTTGATGATGCGCACGAGCTGCGGCCAATCGGCGTCGGCCAGGTGCAAATCGGAATGGCACACGCCGCAGGCTTCGACTTCGATCAACACTTCGTGCGTGCCGGGTTGCGGTTGAGCGATCTCTTCGATGCTCAGCGGCGTCTTGAATTCGCGCAGGACGGCAGCTTTCATTACGTGTGCCTCAACGAAACTGGAATTTGGTTTTTCGCGGAACAAGCCAGAACTTCCGCGCCCGCAGCATCGGCTTGAAGTGAACTGCGGTTATGGTCGCGCGCCCCGCAAGAAAAATTCCACCGCGTTGCGTACGCGCTCGGTAAGTTTGTGCGGTCCGGTAAGATCCACGGCCCACTGCCGGACGACGGTGTTGAAAAGCCCTTCCATGAATTCGGCCAGATGCACCACCGGAAAATCGCGCGTCACCTCGCCGTTTTTTTGTCCTTCGGCGATAATTTCGCGGAGAAGATTGACAGTGGCGGCCTCCGCCCCGCGTAGTTCCGGCGAGCGCACCGGGTCCATCGCGCCGGCCAGAATTACGGCTTGCCACAGCGGGCGGCCTACTTCCGTCACGTTGCCCAGAGTCTCGTAGAACCGGCGCAAGCGTTGTTCGGTGGTGGCTTTGGTGGAGAGTTCGGATTTCAGGCTTTCGGCCTGGCGCGCAAAAGCGCGGCGGCCGACTTCGCGCAAGACCGCCTCTTTGCTGGGGAAATAGCGGAAGAAAGTGGGCTGGCTGATTTCCAGGGTTTGCACGATGTCGTCAATGCGCGTCTTTTCGTAGCCGCGTTGGCGAAAAAGATGCAGAGCGGTTTCGACGATCTGCTGGCGAAGCCGCGCTTTCTTGCGTTCGCGCAGTCCGCCGATCGGCTCTTTCCGAGAGCCGGTGTGAGCGCGTTTTCTGGTGGGGTTGTCGCCATCCTCCACAATTGCTGGAGCCGACGGGGACGGTTGCCTGCCGGAAGCCTTGGCGCGGGGCATGATTCCGTTCCTCCTGCAAGGTGCACCGAGGTGGGGTGCGCAAGCTATATTGTGATAGTCGCACTAACATTATAGTGACTAACGTCAAGTTGCAAGCCCCGCGTGGTTTTCTTCTTCAAGCGGCGAATGGCGATTTGATGGGGTGAACAAGACGGCGGCCGATCGGCGGATTTTCGTGAAGACCAGAAATGTTGGAGGCGCGGGTGGGAATCGAACTAACAGCGACGTTGCACTCCCACAAGTTATTGATTCCTCGAACAGGCAAAAGTGACTAACCCGGTAAATTTGGCCAACCGAGGTACACGCCGGGTACACGGGCGCGTTGCCACCATGGGACGTCTAAGACGATGCTCCCCAGGACCCCGTTTCAAGCCCGGTGCGGTCACTTGATTACGCGACTCTCCAGAAACTTGGCTCATAACTCCTGTCGAATCAAAAAACGAATCTCTCCAAGTTTCTGGCACTAGCGACGCGTCAAAGACGCGGTCTGAGCTTACCAGGGGTTAGCCGCGCGTCATGGTATAAACACCCGTAGAAGGCGCAATCTTGAGGCACCCGATCTTAGACCGCGCCCTTCGGAGAGCCGCAGTGTTCTCGATCACGGCTGAGATTTACGACGCCATCTATGGCTTCAAGGACTACATCGGCGAAACGCGGAAGATTCGAAAGATCATCGCTCGCGAACACCCTAACGCCAAAGCGATTCTGGATGTCGCCTGTGGCACGGGAGAACACGCTAGGGTTTTGGCCGCTGATTTTGACGTTGACGGTATCGATCTTGAGCCCAGGTTTGTTGAGTCTGCGAGAACCAAGAATCCCACTGGCAGTTTCTCCGTGGGCGACATGCGATCGTTCCAACTGGAGAAGTGCTACGATGTTGTACAGTGCCTGTTCAGTTCAATCGGTTACCTGCTTACACCCAAGGATATTGTTGCGGCGCTGACATGTTTCCGCGCACATCTAGCGCCGGACGGAGTCATCCTCGTTGAGCCCTGGCTCTCTCCAGCGGCGTACAAGTCGGGTCAGCCTCACATGGTTACGGTGGACAGACCAGACCTCAAAGTGTGCCGGGTGAACGTATCGAAACTGGAAGGCGACATTTCGATCCTTCACTTCCACTACTTAATCGCTACCGATAAGGGTGTTCGGCAGGCAGAGGAAGTTCATCGGTTGGCACTCGTGCCGACAGATCAGATGGTGTCGCATTTCAATTCAGCGGGTCTTAGCTGTGTTTTTGATGAGGTGGGTCTGTTTGATCGCGGGTTGTTCATCGCCCGTCGTTTGAATCGTGCCTGATGGGACGGCAAGCCGCGCCGATGCGCGTCCGAAACTCGGGTAGTGTCTGATTAAGGCTGATACCGTCCGTTGAATTTCAAGTTTCCGATAACTTATCAGGCACTTGGCCGGGGTTCATCGGAAGGATTAATGTAGAATCCGTAAGTTCCTCGTCCTAAATCACAAAGTTTCACGAAGAATTGCGAATAGTGCTACATTCAGAAATTAATCGAGTATCTAAGATGGGCTCAGGATTTGCCATGAGCATCCGACTACTGACCGTGCTGTTGGTCCTGGCTTTTGCGTTCCCTTCGCCTGGAAGCAGCGCAATCGCATCGTCCCCTGCACAGAGCCATCGGTCGAAATCGGATGCCGACATCAATGCAATTGGGCATCGGCGTATCGACCACGGCCCGAACTACTACTCTTCTGAAAAGGAAAAAGAGTGCGGCAGGACGCTTGCCCAGAAAATGGAACGTTCCTACAAGCTGATAGATGACCCCGCCGTCATGGAGTACATCGAGCGCATGGCGCAGAATCTTGCGAAAAACTCAGATGCGCGCATTCCTGTTACAGTAGCGGTGATTGACAGCGATTCCGTGGAGGCCTTCACGTTACCGGGAGGATACCAATATGTCAGTCGCGGCCTGCTTCTTCAATTGGCGGGCGACGCAGAACTGGCGAGTGTACTCGCGCGAGGGATTGCTCACACGGCACTACGTTCGTGGACGACGCTGGCTACCAAGGCCGGAATCACAGATTTGGCAATCACTCCTGTCACACCGGTGCCCGCTGGTAGTTCGTCTCCCAACGTCGCTGCTTCTAAGGTTGTGGCGACCCAAATCGCGTTACTGAGGCGGGAAGATGAATTGGATGCGGACTATTTCGGACTTCAGTACGTGTACAAAGCAGGCTACGACCCGAAGGGTTTTATAGACTTTGTCCAGAAGATTGGAAACGCCACGTCTGCAACGGACGAGAACGTGTCCGTATTGTTCGAATCTTTCCCTCCTGTCGATGTACGACTCGCGGCTGTGCGACATGAAATCTCCACAATTTTGCCGCCTCAATCGGATGCAATTGTGTCCACACCGGAGTTCGCTGCATTCAAAGCCCGGCTTCGCCCTCAAGTCTCAGAATCCCAGAGGTAAAACGACGTTGGGAGAATACGGAGCCGCGCATTCCTCAGAAGCAATCCACATGCCTGATTAACGCTAGTGCTCTATCGGAGGCGCGTTTTCACAAAAGCGCGAAGTCGGGCGAGGTGCTCTGCGCGCGTTCGATAGAGCCGTTTGAAGGTGGGCGCTGGCGGTTGCGGCGGATGCGGGCTAGTGGCTTCAGCCGATCTAACGGCTATGGGAATTGAATCTTTTTTCCTCTGTAGTCTATTGATTTTGCTTGGCTTAGGAAAAACAGAGAAAAGCGAAAATCGCTGTTAAAGGCGCTACGTTGCAGCATGACGCAAGGAGCATAGCACGCGAAGCGTCCGTCGCGCCAGCGACTACGTTCGAAACGCGGTGATCTCAATGGGTCGACGCAACACTAAGCTTCAACCCACCTAGCATTGAAAACAAAAGCCAAAATCACCAGCCAGGGTTAGACCACCATCGGCGCTGTCCTGGTTAGGTTTTTGGCCCCGTACCGCCAAACAGATGATTCTCCCGCGTAAGCATTGTCGAACCAGCACACTAGAAGGTGTTGCATCGACCGGTTGAGCCGGCAGCCCTAATCGTCCAAGTGGATTTTCCTAGTCCGGTTACGCTAATCGGGAGTTGGCTTAATTCTTTTAGCTTGCGCGAGCTATTACGGCCCAGGTCGGCCCTCACTTCTAGCCTTCAGCGAGGAAGAGGCCGATCGGAAGATCGGCCTCTCTCATTCTTTGGGTATTTTGCAGCGAGCCGAAGAACCTTTACCGGGCGGTGGCAACTAATCCGCGGGGTTGGGGGTGGCTTTCCCGGAGAAGGTAATCGTGATCAGGAAACCATTTGTTCCCTTGTACTCGAACTCATGCCCCTGTCCGGAATAGTTTTCCACTTTCGTTTTCCACATGCGAAAACCGTTGTTGGATTGTGCTTCCCAATACTTCAGGTTGGGAATCACGATCTCTTGATTCGGATTCGTTCCCGCGACGCGTTCCAGCGCAACTTCTCCTTTCCCATTATTCATCTTGGCGTGCGCCACGCCCGTTGTCTCGTCTACGTTCCAGGAAAAGGCTGCCGTGTCGGTCGCCGCCTTCTGCCACTTAAAGGGATATAGCTGTCCAAGAATATCGGAGAGGGCTGCCTTCTGTTCGGGGGTGTCGCTGGGATCAAACGTCATGACCACCCAGGAATCCTTTCCGGTGGCCCAATCACTGCCGAGATCGGTTGACACCCACACCTTTGCGCCATCGAGCTTGGTGGATTTGTAATAGCCCGTGTCCACCTTCAGTACCAGATTTGCCCGACAGTACTGCATGTCGCCGTGCATGGTGGAGTGATTGTTGAAGTAGCAGGGGCAGAACATGTCGCAGCTGCACGCCTCAATGTAAGAGGCAGTCATCAAAAAGTCAGGTTTCGCTGCCTGGGCTGCATCTGCTGGCTGCGCGGGTTTTTCGTACTGTGCGAGCGCGGCACTCGACAAGGAACACCAGAGGGCCATTAGAAGAAATACTTTTCGCATCGGTTTCTCCTTTCGCAGATTGTGGGTAGACCGAGGCCTGGTAAACCGGTGGCAAAATTCTAATCCGCAAGCAGGCGAACCGCAAGGTCTTGAACTCGGCTAGTACCGAACTCCATATTGCCCGCATCGTAGTTGCTCTCTGTCGTGGCGCAGCCCTTACCGGAGAGGTGCGTCCCAGTCCAAGTTTCCAGTTACGCGACGCAATATAAAAGGGCGCCCCTGTTCAGACCGTTACGAAACGAGGGCGATAAAAGAGACGAGAGCGATGTTCCAAGTACCGGAGCATCGCTTTTTTGTTTTGGGGAGGCGAATTCACGTCAACGTCGGTGGAAGCGGGATCAGGTGGCCTGCAGGGCTACACGCAGCTTGCGTCCGCCGAGAATGTTTAGCATGCGTTTCAGATTGTAGGCGGCTACGGCCAAGCTGATTTCCGTTTGCGCTCCGCGCAGTCCACGCAGCAGGAAGCGTGGATGTCCGAAGATGCGGTATTTCAAATTGGCGAAGGGATGTTCCACGGTGGCTCGTCGCAGCTGCATGGCCTCCGGCGTGGCCCGTTGTTGCATGCGCTGTAGCGCCGCTTCGTGCAAGTGACGGGTAACGATCCGTCGCGACGACACGGTGCATCGCGATTTCAGAGGGCAGGCTCCGCAGACTTCGGGTTGTGCTGCATAGAGCACGGCACGATCTTTCCGCATTAGTTGTTTGCGAGCGAGAGTCTGCCCGGCCGGGCACAGGAACGTGTCGCTCTCAGGTTGGTAAGTAAATTCCGTGCGGTCGAACAGCGTGCCATCTCCGCGACTGTTCACGCCACGGTTGGCAGGCACATGCGGCAAGATGCCCTTCGCCTCGCAGGCTGCGGCCTGCGCTCCATTCGAGTAGCCCGCATCGGCAACCACGTTGATCGGCTGCGTAGGCCCGCCCGCCGCGGCCTGCGCGGCTTCCGCCATCGGTTGCAGGCTGCCATTGTCGCCGGCCTGAACGGTCACTTGCTGCGCCACGATCAACGCGTGTTCGGCATCCACGGCGGCTTGCACGTTGTAGGCAGGAATGAAGCCTTGCGTGGTGCGCATGAAGGCAACTTCCGGCTCCCGGTGCCGGTGCAATTTTTCCAGCGCACTGGCCACAGCACTGGGGTCGATGACCACCTCGTCTTGCTCATCGCTGTGCTCCAACTGTTCCAGGTAGCGTTCCAGCGCCTCACGCTCGCGCACACTTTTCACGCTGCTGACCGCCTGGAACTTCGAGCCATCGATGGCGACCCACTCGCCCTTCACCAAGCCCACCGAGCGCGCCAGCCGCACCAACTTGGCTCCCGCAGCGGTTACGCCTTCGCGATGCATGCGCCGGAACTCGGCGATCGTCTTGTGGTCTGGCGCTAGCCGTCCCAACAACCACATCAACT
The DNA here is from genome assembly GCA_963786205.1 of uncultured Acidobacteriota bacterium. Taxonomy (GTDB): domain Bacteria; phylum Acidobacteriota; class Terriglobia; order Acidiferrales; family UBA7541; genus Palsa-295. The sequence goes on along the minus strand of CAWAYG010000002.1, from coordinate 159,267 downwards.
CGATGTTCCGTCGGCACTCCGACTCCAACCGCCGCGAGGAACGGATCTGCTGCAAATAGCCGTACAGATAGAGTTTCAGCAGATCGCGCGGATCATAGCCAGGCCGCCCCGTCTCGGCCGCCGCGGCGCGCTCAAATCCCAAACCCGCCATGTCCAGCCGAGCGACAAATGCATCGATGACCCGACACACGTGATCGTCCGGAATCAACTCTTCCAAGGTGACTGGAAACAGCGTTCCCTGCGTACGGCCTTCACCCTGCACAAAGCCCATAAAAAAAATGCCCTCGCTTTCACGAGGGCATCTTCTCATTTATTTTCGGGCGGTCAACAGAGTTTCGTAACAGTCTGCTGTTGGAGTAGGTTTGGAGTGTCGGCTCGAACCCACTTCAGAAAGGAGCGCCCTCTATATGGATAGCAAAAAGTATATCGGCATGGATGTGCACAAGGAAAGTATTTCGATTGCGGTCAGGAATGATGCCGGAAAGATAGTGATGGAAAGCGTGATCGAGACCAGAGCGAACGCGATTCTGGACTTTATCCGTGGGCTTCGCGGAGAGTTGCGGATCACGTTTGAAGAAGGAACCTGGGCCACCTGGTTATACGATCTGCTAGAGCCACATGTAACGAAATTAGTGGTCTGCGATCCGCGGAAGAATAGCCGACAGGGGAACAAGAATGACCGGATCGATGCCCGCGAGCTGTCCGACCGGTTGTACATGAATAAGCTCGGCTCGGTCTATCACGGCGGAGCCGGCGTCCGTACACTGCGGGAACTGGCACGCAGCTATCTGACCATCAGCAAAGATCTGGCACGAGTCATGTCCCGGGTGAAGGCCATCTATCGCAGCTGGGGTATTCCCTGTGCCGGCAAGCAAGTCTACCCGTGACAAAATAAACGGTAATAAGCTGTTTCTGTACACGCAGAAATCCGGCGTCCCAGTCTATGCGGTGTCACCCGACTTCGTCGTCGCTGTAGTCGAAACTACGCCGCTTGTGACCGTCATACATTTTTTCTGGAATGGAACTGATCAAGTGGATTGCGTCGTTGGGAGCTGGCAGAGACGCCTCCGGAAGCTGTTTCAGCTTGCGATGATTTCGGACGGCCACGCGCATAGATTCCGCGACACCTTCGCCACGGAACTTTTGTTGGCTGGTGTTCCGATGGACCGCGTCGCGATCCTGCTCGGCCATCAAAGCGTGAAAGTGACGGAGAAATTCTACGCTGCGTGGACCTCTGAAAGGCAGCGACAGGCCGAGGCTGATTTTGAACGTGCGTGGGAACGCGATCCGATTGTTCTTCAAGAAGGAAAGAATAAGCAGGAGTTGCCCGGAAAAAGCCACTTCGTGAACTAACGGCAACAACGGTATCAAACGGACACTACGCGTGGTTGCCTTCGCCGGGATGGCTGAACAGCAATCGTGAGATCCTCGAAACAGCTAGAGGCAACGAGGCGATAGTGAATCTTGCGCCGGCAACTCACTCTAGGCATGGCGAGGGAATCACAGAACGCCACGTCCACGCCACGCAGTTCGATACGTTCATTCTGGAGTAGCAAGAATTCTCGAAAAGTGTGTCGTCGCCCGATTGCTGGAGCAAACAGGCTGCGTGCTGTCTTCAGTAAACTTTCACTAACGGACACCGCTGCGATGATGGAAGGTTTTTTCAGGCTACGAATCAGATCGAGGTGCTGGTCTGCACCCGAATACGTGATTGATATCGAAGGGCGGCTCTGCGGAACGCGTGATCCCAACTCTCCTATGATGTGATTCGGGGCGAAAACTTGGGCACCCACGGCCAGCGCCGGTTCCTTAGCAAACTGTTCTTGAGAGCAACTTTTCACCGACCATCCAAGTTTTTCTTGAACCTCGTGACGGATGACCTCACGAAGACCCGGTTCCTCCTCAACGACCAGAAAATGATCTGCCGGTTCGGCCAGGAGGCGGTTGCGAACACATTCGGTAAGTGCCTGCAGCGAGTAGCCCATTTGTTTAGCGCGCTGAATACTTTCATTGATTAGTTCATCGAGGCTAGACGGTGGCTGCTGGCTAATCGAGCCTTTGTGGACTCCCACGACAAGTCTGCTGCCACGCTGCCGTGTCAACCAGTTGCGACGGACGAGATCCTGATACGCTTCACTGACTGTGTTGTGGTGGACTTTTACGCGTCGTGCGAGCGATCGCACACTCGGCAGTTGCTGTCCTGCGCAGAGTTGACCCGTTGTGATCAAAAACACGATCTGCTCCGCGAGCTGTTGCCGCAGCGGCACGTCGCTATTCTTACTAAGCGAGATCTGCATTGGAAATGGGGTAATTCTACCTCTTTCCAGTTGCCCGACATCGCCGAACGCATTGGAGTTCTCATCGATTGTGACACTTACGAAACTGTCATCCCGTTCGTTGTGCCACCTCAATTGTCAACATAAGCTCAAAACCAGAAATTCGCGATTTCGGGGCGGACGACTCAGGAGGCACACATGATTCCGATGGTCATCATCGCCACAGCAACCCTTCTCTTCTTTGGCGCCGAACGCTTACTTCCGGGGCGAGAGTTGCCGGAAGCTCCTGGCTGGTATGCCCGCGCCGCCCTCTTGAACGCTTGCCAGCTCGGCATCATCTTGATCGCGGGGCTGGCTTGGAATCATTGGTTGCAACGCTGGTCGCTTTTCCACATCTCGGATTCCATGCCTCCCGTACTGCAAGGCTTCTTGGGATGGTTTGCCGGTACGTTCGTATTTTACTGGTGGCACCGTGCGCGTCATGACGCAGAGTTCCTCTGGCGTGTGTGCCACCAGATTCATCACAGCCCTAGCCGAATCGAGCTTCTGACCGCCTTTTATAAACATCCTATCGAAATAGCGGCTGACTCGATAATTGCAAGCGCGTTGCTGTTTTCCGTATTAGGAGCGTCCCCCGTGGGGAGCGCTTGGTTCAATGTATTCGCAGTACTTGGAGAATACTTTTACCACAGCAATCTTCGTACACCGCACTGGTTCGGGTATTTCATTCAAAGGCCGGAACATCATTCGATCCATCATCAACTAGATGTTCACGGATTCAACTATGGAGACATCACATGGTGGGATCGCCTGTTCGGCACATTTAGAGACACGGATGAGTTTGCTGCACAGTGCGGATTTCCAAACGGTCACGAACGGAACCTGAGTCGGATGCTTTTCTTCCGGGACGGCTATTAGTCCGATGCGTCACCTATTCCATGCTCACTTCATGAGCCGGGCGAGCGTGTTTCTCCTTGTGATCGGTTTGTTACAGATGACCGGCGATCTTTTGCGAGCACCGCAGCTGAAGGGACTCGCCGCCGCAACTGGCGCTTCACCTGCTCCGAGAGTTTTCTCCAGCGTCCAGGGGCTGGAAACATTTTCTTCTGATTTCTACATCGAGTGGAAGGATCGGAATGGCACCGCGCATACGACAAAACTCACCCCTGAGTCGTACTCACGCATCAAAGGCCCTTACAACCGGCGCAACGTATTTGGTGCTGCGCTGTCTTACGCGCCGGTACTCGCGAGCGATCCTCGCACCAGACCGATGTATGACGCGGTCGTTCGCTATGCTCTTTGCGGACCAGCCCCCCTTCTTCGTGAAATGGGGATCGATCCTATGGATCTCTCCGAACGCCCAGTCATTCGCCTCGTGCCTCGCGGCAATACTCGCTTCGGCGACGCAGCGTTTCTAATCGCACCACCTTGCCAATGAAGAACACTTGGACTGGCGGACAATACAGCATTTACCGCGCCCTTTTCGGGGTGTATCTAGCCATTCATTACTTCCGCCTCGTGGCGTGGGGACAGGAACTGTTCTCGAAAAAGGGCCTGCTACCTATTCCGTCACTCAGTCCGCTGGCTCACCTCTTTCCGAACATTCTCGTTATTTGGGATTCACCGTTTTTTGTTCGAGCGCTCCTGGTCGGGGCAACCTGCCTTTCGTTCCTATTCGCAATCGGACTCTGGGATCGGGCTGCTGCGGGATTGCTTTGGTATCTTGGCGCGTGTTTCTTGGGCCGCAATCCGCTCATCGCGAATCCTGCGCTTCCATATATCGGATGGCTGTTGCTTGCGCATACCTTTCTTCCGGAAGCGCCTTTCGGCTCTCTGATCGCTCGCATTCGGGGAAAATCGAATGATGATTGGCGGATGACGCCTTCCATTTACCTTGTTGCTTGGATAATTATGGCCGTTGGCTACACCTATAGCGGCATCATGAAGATGATGAGCCCGTCATGGTGCGACGGCAGCGCCTTGGAACGGATACTCTCAAACCCATTGGCGCGGCCCGGGTATCTTCGGCTCTGTCTCCTCGCGCTTCCGCCTGTATTGCTGAAATGCGCCACATGGGGCAGCGTTGGATTGGAAATTACATTTGCGCCGTTGGCGTTGCTGCGGAGAGCTCGTCCGTGGATTTGGAGCGCTATGCTGTGCCTCCACCTTGGCTTATTGCTGCTTATCTCTTTTCCCGACCTGACCGCTGGAATGGTGCTTCTCCATCTATTTACGTTTAACCCCGATTGGCTCCGCTGTGGCCACCCCGAAGAACCTGAAAGTTTTTCTGCCTCTCTTGGTTCTGCGTGATGCGAAAAAAACAGTGTGTCAAGGCGCGGGGAAGGGTACGCGGAAGTTACGCGGCGAAAACGAAGTCGCTAACTGGCTGAAAGCAAAAGGGGAACGATGGAGGCGCGGGTGGGAATCGAACCCACGTATAAAGGTTTTGCAGACCTCTCCCTTACCACTTGGGTACCGCGCCTCAGTCCTACAGTATATCGAAACCGTGCTGCACTTTCAGCCCGGAACCACGCGGGCGTGAGTCTAAGACCTACCAGTGCTGAAATTCAATTGCGATCGAAACGCGCGACTAACGGATGTGCAGCTCATACGGCATGCGGGCTTGCACCGGCTCCATTCGGCTAACAATGTGCTGGAGCATGGATTCCAGCGATTGCGATTCGCTCATGTTGTTGTCTTTTTCGCGCTCGAGAAATTGCTCGAAGAATGATTTCTCTTCGGGATAGCGGACGATATGCACGCTCTCACTGGCGGGAATATTCGAAAGCTGCTTCGCGACTTCGATGGCGCGGTCGAGCCCGCCGAGTTCATCCACCAGGCCCAGCTCCTTGGCCTGCGCGCCGGACCACACGCGGCCCTTGCCGATTTTGTCCACAGCTTCGACGGTCATCTTGCGGCCCTGCGCGACGCCTTTGGTGAAATCGGCATACGTGTCATTGAGCGATTTCTGGATGTAAGCGCGCTGCGCGGGAGAAAAATTCTGCTGCGAGGAGAACATCGTGGCGTTGTCGCTGGTGGCCACGTAATCCGTGCTGATGCCGAGCAGCGTGTACAGCCCGGAGACGTTGAATTTGCCGATCAGCACGCCGATGGATCCGGTGATGGTGCCGGGATCCGCCACAATTTTGCGCGCGGGCGCTGCGATCCAGTAACCGCCGGAAGCCGCGACGTCAGACATGGAAACCACCACGGGCTTCACCTGATTGGCCAGTTCCACTTCGCGGCGAATCACTTCGCTGCCCACCACCGAGCCGCCGCCGGAATCCACGCGCAGGACGATGGCCTTGATGCTGTAATCGTTGCGCGCCGTGCGAAGGTCGGCGGCCACGGAATCGCCGCCCATCACCGAACCGCCGCCGGGCGTGTTGCCGGAATCTCCGGAAACGATCAGGCCGGTGGCGTGCACAACGGCAATTCTGGTGCCGCCTTCATTCGAGAGCGAAGAGCGATAGCGATTCAGCGAGATGGGATTCCATCCATGGGCGCGACCTTTGAAGTAATCCTGCAGCTGATCCCAGTAACCGAGACGGTCCACGATTTTATTTGTCAGCGCATCGCCCGATGAAAACGGACCGCGGTTCAGCAGCGCTTCGAATTGCGCGCGATCCATGCCGCGAGCTTTCGAAGCATCGTTCAGATATTGATCGTAGATGCTGTGCAGCAGGCCTTCGACCTCCTCCTTATGCGCTGGAGTAAATTGTTTTTCGGTGAAGGTATTGCCAGCGGTCTTGAATTCGGCGATGTGATAGAACTCCGGGACGACTTTTAGTTTGTCGAGCGTGCCGCGAAAGAAGACTGCCTCGGCCATCATGCCGCGAATGCTGACAGGCGCGGTGGGAACGAGCCAGATTTGCTGGCAGGCGCTGGCCAGGTAATATTCGGGGTTGCCAATTCCGTCGTAACCGAGATAGCAGATGCTGGGCTTGCCACTTTTGCGAAAGGCCAGCAGATGGCTGCGAATTTCGTCGAGTTTGCCCCAGCCCGTTTCCAGCGGCGCGATGCGCACGACGAGGCCGGTGATGTGTGAGTCTTTGGCAGCGGCGTCAATCGCGTCCACGTAATCGTGCAGCACCGGAACCGTGAAGCCGTTGAAGGCGCTGAAAAAATCGGGGGCGCGCTGCTCTTCAATCTGGCCGGCTGCGTCTATCACAAGGACTGAGTTCGAGGCTAAACGCAGGGTGCGGCTGGGTTTCATTGCCACGATACACAGAATGACGAGAAAGACCGCGAGAACGATGATGATGATTGCGCGACGCTGGCCCCAGGTCATTTTCATTCACCTCGTTGAGGATTATTGCGCGGGGAACCGAGAACAGACAAGGTAGCACCGCGGGGCGGAAAACTCCACTTGGGGCTGCGTCGGAGCCTAGAGGGGAAGTTTTCTTGGAACGCGGAGCGGAAATACGCGATGAAAAACCCGGCCCGAGGTTATGCTAGCGCCGGTGAGGTGGAGCGGCCTTGAGAAACGGCGCATGAAGAAAATCAAACTTGGGCTAACGGTGATCGCTATAGTCGCGGTGAGCGTGTACGTCGCGACCGGGTTGGGTTTGGCGTCGTATGCGCCGCAGCGCTCGGACGCTTATCTTTGGGGCGTTTATCACGTGCATTCGACGATGTCGGACGGGCTGCAGTCGCCAGAAGAGATTGCGGAGCAGGCACGGGCGACTGGCGTGAGCCTGGTGCTGCTGACGGACCACGGCAGGCCGAACCTCGCGTCATCCAGTTTTCGCAAAATAATTGACGGCGTGACGATTGTCGGCGGGTCGGAAGCGAGTTTGCCGGATGGACATCTGACTTTTTTCGGTACGCAGGAGGTGCCGGGATTTCGGCTGTCCTCTTTTCCGCCGGAAGCCATGGACGACGCCCGAGGGTGGGGAGGCTTTCCGGTGCTGGCATACCCCGATGATCCGGATTATGGATGGCGTTATTGGGATAGCGATTTGCGGCCCGGCGGGATTGAGGTGTTGAATTTATTCACGTGCTTGCGTGGTGCGTCGTGGCTCGACCGGCTGCGGCTGGCTATGTACTATCCGTTTTCGCATTATTATTTTTTGAAGAGCATTACGGTCCCGGCGGAATCCCTGGCGCATTGGGATAGCTTCCTGCAGCGGGACAAGATTTGGGGATTCGCGGCGTCGGATGCGCACGGAGGGTTTCGCATTGGTACGTGGCTTTCGATGAAAGTACCGTCTTATTCAGACACTTTTTCGTTTGTGGGGATGGGAATTTCCCGGCGGTATGAGTCTGATCCGGAAGCGGCCGTGCGCGGCGGAGATTTTTTCAATTGCGTGCGAGGGGCGGGCGAGCCGGAGCAGTTCGAGTTTTCGGCGCGTCACGATTTTCAGGATTTTCCCAGCGGCAGCGACGTGCCGGTGAATTCCAGCTTGCACGTGGAAGTGCGTGCGGCAAAGCAGACAGTGCGTGTGGTATTGAAGAAAGATGGCGCAGTGGTGCGCGAAGTTGCCGGGAATCATTTGGATTTGGAAAACGCCAGCGTGGGAGTCTATCGCGTGGAAGTATTTCTGATAGCCCACCCTTTGTTGCGGGCGGACGTGCCGTGGATTCTCTCGAATCCGATTTTCGTGGGGGTCGGACGCGAGCCGCTGCCGGCGCGGCATTTCACGACGATTCGCGCGCAGCTGGCGGCGCCGTCGGCTTCCCGTCCGTATTGACCCTTTGAAATACGAACAACGGGATTGGTCTGCTATAATTCCGTACTCACACTATGGATTTCGATCACCTGACAACCTTTCTGGAGATTTCGAAGCTGGGCAGCTTTTCGCGCGCGGGGCAGAAATTGTTCCGTTCGCAGCCCGCGGTAAGCGCACAGATCCGCCAGCTGGAGCAGGAATACGGGCAAAAACTGTTCGATCGTGTCGGCAAGACCGTGAAATTGACGGCGGCGGGCGAAGCGTTGATCGTTTACGCGAACCGGCTGCTGAATTTGAAGGAAGAATCGCTGCGCGCGGTTTCCGATTTGTCCAGTTCGCCACGCGGCACACTGAATATCGGCGCGAATGAAGCGACGTGCCTGTACGTGCTGCCGGATTTGTTCGCGGCGTATCACCGACAATTTCCCGCCGTGCAAATCAGCATTTACCGGAATTTCAGCCGGAAGGTGATCGAGAAAATCGAAGATGGCACGGTGGACGTGGGGATCGTAACGCTGCCGGTGAAATCTCCCAGCCTGAAAATCCATTCGATCTTTCGCGACCGGCTCATGCTGATGGTGAGCGCAACCAATCCACTGTCGCGCGCGAAGAGCGTCACCCTCAGCGAAATTGCCGAGCAGCCGCAGATTCTGCCGAAGACCGGCTACACCCGGCAACTATTCGACAAACTTTTCCGGCCATATCGCTCGAAATTGCGGATCACCATGGAGCTCGCCAGCGTGGGGATGATCAAGCGGTTCGTTGCCGCGGGGCTGGGAGTTTCGATCATCAGCGAAAGTTTCGCGAAGGACGAAGTGCGTTCGGGCGAAGCGAAACTGATCCCCATTTCCGACGTGCAGCTCACCAGAGAACTCGGGCTGGTTTACCGGCGCGACCGCACCCTGCCGCGAGCCGCGGCTGCATTCGTCACGCTGCTGCGCCAACAGAATTTCCCCGTGGATGGCGGCCACGGTTCCAGCAAGCGCTGACGATTCGCTTTCCCGCATCCAAAATCCCATGGAACGCGTACCATATATGTAGATAGAAGTGCGAAAGCGGGGAGCACCGTGCTCGTTAAGAAAGCGTCCGATCTTACATACAAGGATGTGACGCCCAAGAGCTTGTACATGGGGCGGCGTAATTTCCTTTTCGGCCTAGCCGCAGCGTACGGCGCGGTGGTGGGCTACAAGAAATTGACGCGCTTGCTGGAAGGTCCGGCCACGGGTTCGAAGCCGGTGAAGCTGACGGGCGTGACCAAATGGCCCGGCAGCACCGACGAGAAGGAAACTTCACTGGAAGATGTGACGCACTACAATAATTTCTACGAATTCGGTACGAGCAAGACCGATCCCGCCGCAAACTCGGGGAATTTTGTTACCACGCCATGGAGCGTTTCCGTCGAAGGCGAAGTAAAGAACAAACGCACGTTCACGATGGACGAAATCATGAAGCTCGCGCCGCTGGAGGAGCGGATCTATCGCCACCGCTGCGTGGAAGGGTGGTCCATCGTGGTGCCGTGGATCGGCTATTCGTTCAGCACGATCATGAAATTGGCAGAGCCGACGGCGAAGGCTAAGTTCGTCGCGTTTGAAAGCTATTACAGTCCGAAACAAATGCCCGAAGGCGGGTCCGCGGGAATTGAGCTGCCCTATGTGGAAGGATTGCGGCTGGACGAAGCGATGAATCCGCTTACATTGCTGACCGTGGGAATGTATGACGAGACGCTGCCGAACCAAGACGGCGCGCCGGTGCGGTTGGTGATCCCGTGGAAGTACGGATTCAAGAGCATCAAATCGCTGGTGCGCATTCGTTTCGTAAAAGATCAGCCGCCGACCACATGGAATATCTCGAACGCGCACGAATACGGTTTTTACTCGAATGTGAATCCCACGGTGGACCATCCGCGCTGGTCACAAGCCACCGAACGCCGCCTGGGCGAATTCCGGCGGCGACCGACTCTGATGTTTAATGGCTATGGCGATCAGGTGGCCAGCATGTACGCCGGCATGGACCTGAAGAAATTTTATTGAGTGTGAACCTCGCGTGAATTCCGTCCTCACCAGCAAATGGACCAAGGTGCTGGTGTTCTTGGCGTGCCTGATTCCGTTCGGGCGGCTGCTGTGGCGAGCCTTTCACAATGGCTTGGCGGGATTTCCCGACAACATGGATTTCGGCGCGAACCCCATCGAGTTCATCACTCATGCAACGGGCGATTGGACGATTCGTTTCCTGATCATCACGCTGGCAATTACGCCGCTGCGGAAAATCCTGCGGCAGCCGCAATTGATTCGGTTTCGGCGGATGCTTGGGCTTTTCGCTTTTTTTTATGGCTGCCTGCACTTCGGCACATGGATCGGCCTCGACAAATTTTTCGCGTGGTCCGAAATGTGGAGGGACGTGCAGAAGCGACGGTTCATCACCGTGGGATTTGCGGCGTTCGTGCTGATGATTCCGCTGGCGGTGACTTCGACGGCCGGGATGATCCGGCGGATTGGCGGAAAACGCTGGCAAATGCTGCATCGCGCGATTTACTTCAGCGCGATTCTGGGCGTGATTCATTATTATTGGCTGGTGAAATCGGATCACCGCAAACCACTGGAGTACGCGGTGATCGTCGGAATTCTGCTGGCTTATCGTTTGGGGATGTGGATTTACGGGCGCGCGCGCACGTCTTCCGCGAGTGGCGCTGCGCGGTCTGAGCCTTCGACTGCCGAAACGGCGTAACCGTAGGCCTGCGCAGCGCGCCATGGTGGGCGCCAAAACCTCCTTGCCTCGTCATCGCGTCATTTCCGCCACGCAGCTTGCCGCGAATGAATACCATCCAAAGGTACGATTGCTTATTGCGTTGCGAGCGCGAACAATAGAGCTGTAGGACGAACTTGGCTCGCGAGAACCCAATCCGTAAGGACGCCGAAGAGCTGGTGAACAGCATCACGCATGGCGTGGGTCTGGTGCTGAGCGTTGCCGGTTTCGTGGTGTTGCTGACGCTGGCGATAATGCACGGCAGCGCGCTGCGCATCGTGAGTTGCGCGATTTACGGCAGCACGCTGATCTGCGTGTACGCGGCGTCCACGCTGTATCATGGAGTCACCTCGCCGCGTTTCAAACACGCGCTGAAAATTTTCGACCATTGCGCCATCTATTTGCTGATCGCCGGGACGTACACGCCGTTCCTGCTGGTGAATTTAGGAGGCGGTTGGGGATGGTCGCTGCTGGGCGTGATATGGGGCCTCGCGATGGCCGGGATCTTGCTGAAATTCTGGTTCGTGGATCATTTCAAAATTTTCTCGACCGCGGTGTACCTCGCGATGGGTTGGCTCGCGATCATCGCGGTGAAGCCGCTGCTGCTGCACGTCTCGACGCCGGGAATCGCCTGGTTGGTTGCCGGCGGGATGATGTACACGGTCGGTGTGGCGTTTTTCGCCGCGCCACGCCTGCGGTATAGCCATGCCATCTGGCATGTATTCGTGATGGCGGGAAGCGTCTGCCATTACATTGCCGTGCTTCTGGCCGTGGTGCTGGTGGCCAAGAACTAACGCACTTAGGGTACGCGGATTGCAACTCTCCTTGCGGGACCAACGTAAATCCTTTGGAGTCGGTGGACTTGAGTTTGCTTAGAGCCCATTACGGGTTCGATGTTCGGCCCTAATGTCAGACAGAGGGCGCGGATACAGCGAACCACGGATTGTCGCGGCAATAATCTGAGGGCAAACTCTCCGTCATATAAATTGCTGAAAATAGACCGGTTGTGTTTGGGTTCAACGGACGGTCGGGAAGGTTTGTGGCGTCATGCGCGTCGAGCCAGACCGTGACTGGATGCTCCGGATTGGCAGCTCCGTTTCGGACACTGTTCCGAAACTGCCCTGTTGGGCAGGTGATTTGCACGCACTTGGCACGTAACATTAGTGTCATCGGTTTTCTCGGGTGAAGCGCACGGCGAGCGATGGATTTCGACGCGGTTGAGTTCGCGCGGCGGACCATAAGTCGTTCTCGTCTACAGCACCAACAGACAATTAGCAAGGACTGCTACTTGAGAAATCCCAGAAATTTACTGCTGTGCGTTCTGCTGACGGCAATGTGCGTTTCCCTGTTTGCTTGCGGATATGCTGGCACGCCTCCGGGTCTCAAGACTGATCCGAGTGGAACCGCTCCCACGATCACGCAGCCGCCCTCCAGCCAGTCGGTAACGGCGGGGCAATCGGCGACATTTTCGGTGGTGGCGACGGGCACCGCACCGCTCGCTTATCAGTGGTACATGAATGGAGCGGCATCAGGACCCAATTCGAGCACATTCTCGGTTGCGCAGACCGCTACCGGCCAGACCGGGGCACAGATTTATGTGATCGTCACAAACGCGGCCGGGTCTGCGACGAGCGCCACGGTGATGTTGACCGTGACTGCCTCTGCGACTGCTCCGACAATTACGCAGCAGCCCGCGAACGATACTGTAACCGCGGGGCAGACGGCAGCGTTTTCTGTGGTGGCAACGGGCACCGCGCCTCTGACTTATCAGTGGTTCATGAATGGCACGGCGGCCGGAACGAATTCCAGCACCTTTTCGATTGCGCAGACGGCCACCGGCCAGTCCGGCGCGCAGATTTATGTGAAGGTGAGCAATGCGACAGGAAACGCCACGAGCAATACGGTGACGCTAACCGTGAACGCGGCTGCGCCGACTGCTCCCACGATTACGCTGCAGCCTGCGAACCAGACTGTGACGGCGGGACAATCGGCGACGTTCTCGGTGACGGCGACGGGCACGGCACCGCTCACAAATCAATGGTTCATGAACGGCAGTGCGGTGGGCACGAATTCAAACACCTACACGATTTCGCAAACTGCGCTGGGGCAGAGCGGCGCGCAAATTTACGTAACCGTGACCAATGTGGTCAACACCGCGACGAGCCAGACCGTGACCCTTACCGTAAACGCCGTGCAGGCCAGCACGGTGAACGTGCTGACTTATCACAACGACGTCGCGCGCACGGGCCAGAATCTGAACGAGAGCACGCTGACGGCGGCCAACGTGAACTTTGCGAATTTCGGTTTGTTGGGGAACCTGTCGGTAGATGCGGGGGTGGATGCGGAGCCCCTCTACGTGTCGAACCTAACGCTCGCGGGCGGCGTGCACAATGTTCTTTATGTGGTCACCGAAAACGACTCCGTTTACGCCTTCGATGCTGATACTTTCGCGCAGCTGTGGCACGTTTCCGTCCTGGGTGCGAACGAAACCGCTAGCGATAACCGCGGATGCGGGCAGGTTTCGCCGATCATCGGAATTACCTCAACGCCGGTGATTGATCTGAGCGCGGGCACGCACGGAAAGATTTTCCTGGTGGCGATGTCGCTCGACAACAACGGGAATTATCATCAGCGACTGCACGCGCTGGACCTCACGACTGGCGCAGAAATCAGCGGCAGTCCCGTTACCGTGCAGGCGACCTTTCCAACGACGAGCGGCACGACCACGTTCGATCCCAAGCAATACAAGGAACGTGCCGCGTTGCTGCTGCTGAACGGCGTGATTTATACCACTTGGGCTTCGCATTGCGACGATGGACCGTATCAAGGATGGATCATGGGCTACAACGAAACGACGCTCGCGCAATCCAGCGTGCTGAACGTGACGCCCAATGGCAGCGAGGGCGCGATCTGGATGGCCGGCGACGGTCCCGCGGCCGATTCTTCCGGCAACATTTATTTTCTCGACGCCAATGGAACGTTTGACGACACCCTGAACGGCACTGGATTCCCCGAGCATGGCGACTTCGGCAATGCGTTCATCAAGGTCTCGACGGCGGGCAACAGCCTGGCCGTCGCAGATTATTTCACGATGTTCAACACCACCTCGGAATCGAACGGTGATGAGGATCTGGGATCTGGCGGCGAGATGCTGCTGCCCGATTTGCAGGATGCGCAGGCCAATACTTGGCATCTGGCGGTGGGCGCGGGCAAGGACGGCCACATCTACGTGGTTAATCGGGATCTGATGGGCAAATTCAATACGAATAACGACAGCGCTATCTATCAGGAAATTAATTCGAACGGGCTGGGCGGCGGTGTATGGTCCATGCCGGCTTATTTCAACAACGTGGTGTACTACGGAGCCGTCGGCGACCACTTGAGAGCATTTTCGATTGCGAACGCGAAATTGAATGCGCCTGCGAGTTCCTTAAGCTCGGAGAGTTTCGGATATCCGGGGACGACGCCGAGCATTTCGGCGAACGGGACCTCCGCGGGAATTGTATGGGCGGTGGAGAACAATGGCGGGGGCGTGTTGCACGCTTACGACGCGACGAACCTCGCGACGGAGCTGTACAACAGCAATCAGGCCGCGAATAACCGGGACAATTTTTCGGACAATAAATTTATTGCGCCGATGATTGCCAATGGGAAGGTGTACGTGGGCACCCCCAATAGCGTCGCCGTGTTCGGGTTGCTGCCGTAGTGCGGTATCCCGAGTAAGGTGGCTTCGACGACGGGGACCCCGGTGGCTTGGCAAGTTAGTGCGCTGGCCCAAACAGCCGAACGACCGAAGCGTTATTCGTAACGCAGCGCGACGAGCGGATCAACCTGCGTGGCGCGGCGCGCTGGAAAGAAGCAGGCAGCCAAGCCGACTGCGAGGATGCTCACCGGGACAGTCCCGAAGGTCCAAGGGTCGGTGGGTTTGATGCCCGTTAGCTGGCTCGCCATAAAGCGCGTCAGCGCCAGGCTGGCCAGAACACCCAAGATAATCCCCGTCACAATCAGAGTCAGCCCGTTGCGCAGGACCATCTTGAGGATGTTGTTCTTTTGCGCGCCCAGCGCCATACGAATACCGATCTCGTGCGTCTGCAGCGAAACCGAATAGGCCATTACGCTGAACACTCCGATGACGATGAGCACCAGGCCGATCGTAGCGAATGCCCCGAGGGCGATGAGTTCAAATTGCGGAGATGCGTATTCGTCCTTGCTCAAAAGTGCGTCGAGCGAGCCCGGGTCGAACAAGACAGCATCGGAGTCAACCGCCCAGAGTTCTTGGTGAATAGCGGGGACCAACGAGGCGGGATCAATCGCTGTTCTGGCCAGAATCGTGCCGCTCACAAATCCAAGGACGGAATCAGGAATATATCCCTGCGGCATCGGAGGTTCCTGTAAACGCGGGGCGTTGCTGACGTCCGACACGACGCCGACAATCTCGAACGAGGCGTCGTGGGGAGCGTCCGGAACCATATTCAGAAGTCCGAATTTGAGTTGTTGTCCGATTGGGTCATCGTTCCCGAAATATTTTTGGGCGAATGCGCGGTTGATTACCACGACGTGGCGCGCGGAGACGACGTCCGCCTCTGAGAAGAATTTGCCGCGCAACACCCGCAAGCCCAGCACCTGAGAGAAGTCCTCAGTACACGCGTCCAGCATAACATTCCACTTTTCGGAATGAGGTTTTCCGAGGATGTTCACTTCAGAAATTGCTCCGCCGTACGGGGGACGAGCGATGCTTTCCGCCGCGGCGATTACACCGGGAACCGCCGAGACGCGCTGAAGGAATTGCTGGTAGAACGGTTTCCTTTGGGCTGGCGTGTCGTAGCGGCCCTTGGGAAGAGTGACTTGGGCGATCAAGAGCCTCCGAGGATTGAAACCGAGATCCACGTGCGTCAGTTTGAAGAACGTGCGCAGCATCAGTCCGGCGCCGATGAGCAGGATAATCGAGAGCGCCACTTCCGAGACGACCAGGATTCCGCGAAGCTTGCCGTGGCGGAAGCCTCCACCCGAGCCTTTGCTGGCGCCCGTCAGTCGCGATTGCAGTTCGCCGCGAAAGGCGTGAATCGCGGGCGCGACACCGCACAGGACAGTCGTTAAGATCGTCACCGCCAACGAGAACAAAAGCACCATCGGGTTCAGTTCAATCACCGCTTCTTGCGGGAAATAGTAGTAGGGAATGAAGGGCACCAGCCACTTGATGCCGACGTATGCAAGCACACATCCGGACGCGCAACCGGCGCTCGCGAGAACGGAGCTCTCCACCAGGAACTGCCGAATCAAGCGGCCGCGGCTGGCGCCGATGGACGCACGAATGGCGATCTCCTTGTCTCGCGCCGTAGCGCGCGACAGCAGGAGATTCGCGACATTGCTGCAGGCAATGAGAAGCAGCAATAGCGCAGCGGCGATCAAGGGGTACAGCAGCTCGCGGAAAGGGCCTAGCGCTGCATCAGCGAGTGTCCAAGTGGTGACGCTGAATTCTTTTGGGTATTGGTCGGGATGGGTTTTAGCAAGATTGTGCGCCACCACGTTGAGATCGGCTGCTGCAGCCTTCATGCTGATGCCGGGTTTCAGATGTCCGAGAGGCCAAACGTACTCCTTCGCGAAAGTCGGGTCGTTTGCGATTTGGCTCTTATCGAGAGGAAACGGAATGAGGATTTCGTTCCATCCGGGCCGGAATCGAGGAGGCATGATGGCAACCAGGGTTCTGGGCACGCCATTCAGCGTGAAACTCTTGCCGAGAATGTTCGGATCGCGATTGAATTGCTCGCGCCAAAGTCTTTCACTCATCGTGAAGACCGGAGTGGCGCCGGCTTTGGTGTCTTCAGGCGTCGGCAAGCGGCCCAGCAGCGGAGACACGCCGAAAAATTCAAAAGTATTCGCGCTTAGATAGCCGCCATTGAACTCGACTGTGCCATGGCCGGTGGCGTAGAGAATTTTTGTGTTGCCGAACCCGCCGAAGCCGGCGTTGACGTCGGTGAAGACGTGATTCTGTTCGCGGAAGTCCAGAAATTCTGCAATCGTGTACGCGTTGCGACCCACGCTGCCAGCATCAGCCGGGCTGTGAATCTCAAAATTGACGAGGTGGTTGGCGTCCTGGTACGGAAAGGTGTTAGAACGTAGTCGCTGGCGCGACGGACGCTTCGCGTGCTATGCTCCTTGCGTCATGCTGCAACGTAGCGCCTTTAACAGCGATTTTCGCTTTTCTCTGTTTTTCCTAAGCCAAGCAAAATCAATAGACTACAGAGGAAAAAAGATTCAATTCCCATAGCCGTTAGATCGGCTGAAGCCACTAGCCCGCATCCGCCGCAACCGCCAGCGCCCACCTTCAAACGGCTCTATCGAACGCGCGCAGAGCACCTCGCCCGACTTCGCGCTTTTGTGAAAACGCGCCTCCGATAGAGCACTAGCGTTAATCAGGACTCCATAGATTGCGCTGAAGATGATGGTGGCCGAGCCGATGCCCAGCGCGAGGGCGAGGACGGCGAGCAGTGTGAAGCGACGATCCTTGAGGAGGCTGCGGACGGCGTAGCGGAGATCTTGCCAAACCCAACCCAGGAGTCGTTCCAGAGGCCACCTCCCAGATGCCAATTGCGCGAACATCATACGCCTAGACGGACGCGAATTGGCAACGAGCGTTAGCCGGAAACCACTGCGCTGGTGAGATTCGCAGGCGGGATGAAAGGCTGCGAAGAGTGTGGGACGTTCGCCAAAAACACTAACGCCCCGTCGGCGCCGTGCCGCCGACGGGGCGTCAGGTGCTTCACCAACTACGATATGGGCAGCCGTTCCGTGAGGGCTTGGCTTGCACTGGTGCCCAGGTAAAACATCGTGTTGAGTCCTTCGACGGACAGCGCGGTCAGCGTGCGGCCGTGGCCGGAATTGCGCACCAGCAACGCGCTCTGGCTGGCCCGGCGGTTCGTCGGCACTTCGCGCACGCGAATGTTCATGTCAGCGCCGTCGCCGTGGATGGTGACCACGCGGCCGGTCGCTTCGAGCTTGACGGAAACCAAATACTGCCCGGCTTTCAGATTTTTGCCGGCGCACTTCGCGTTGTAAGGCAGCGTAACTTTGCCCTGAAAATCGTCCTGCGTTTGGTTCACGTCGTCCACTGCTGCCACCTGCGCGGGCCGTGCGGCCGGCGCTTCATCGGCGGAAAATGCGAAAGAGTCGGGCATCACGTCAGATTGCGCGCGCGCCGTCACCGGCAGCAAACACGCAACTCCCAGGGCCGCTACATACAGCGAGGTCTTCACTACCGTCGTCATTTTCATTTTCGTCTCCTTCTTGCTTTCGATCTTTGAGTTCAAAGTTTTCATTTAGTTCCTCAATGCACGCGCAGTTTCGTACTAAACGTTAAATCGTTCAATGCAACGGAGGTCGTTTGTTCGTACAACGGAGGTAAAGCCGTAGTTGATTGAAACTACGGTAGTTATCTGTGGCGGTTCTCGCAAGCTTGAGTTCCCGTCGCGCTCGAAGTAAACTTCGTCGCCCCGGCTTCACTGATGCGCGACGAACTCCCTTCCGAAGGTAGGCTCAGCTTCGACGCCTACCACGTTGACCTCCGCACGGGCGAATTGCGCAAACACGGCCGGAAAATCCGTCTCGCCGGTCGGCCCTTTCAGATTCTCGCTTTGCTACTGGAACAGCCCGGCGAATTGCTCACACGAAAAGAATTGCAGAGCCGCCTGTGGCCTGCGGATACGTTCGTTGATTTCGAGCACGGCGTGAACGCGGCGATCCAGACGCTGCGGCGCGCGCTCTGCGATTCGCACAAAAATCCGCGTTACATCGAAACGCTGCCGCGGCGCGGCTACCGTTTCATTGCTGCGGTGGAAAAGCTTCATGCAGATGCGGTGGCGAAGGGTTCTTCTGTTGTTAGCGATGCGCGATTAGCTGCTGCCGAGGCTCGCGCTGAATGGGTCGGACAGGTCGCCACGATCCGCGACGAAGCGGGCCGAAACTATGTGCTGCTACCGGTCACGGAGGAGATTCTTCGTGAACTGCGCGATTGCGAAACGGCCAAGGATGATCTTGGGATCTCTTTGCTGGTGGCCGGCGAAAAACTGCTGCTCGTCGAATGTGGAACCCGAGTGAAAATTCTGGATGCGAGCAACGCGGCGCTTGGCTGCAAGGTGCGTATCTTGGGAGGTCAGTTCGTCGGCGAACAGGCGTTCGCGCTTCGAGCTCATCTTTCAGAACTTTCCTGAATGCTCAGCAACGATCGAAACGCAGGCTTCAGGGGTTAAAGCCCTTCTCCTCGCTCCGCGTGAGGGCGGCCTGAAGCTCCGCCCTTCCGGATTGCTTATTTCTGCGATGAGTTCTGCTGATTATTCTTCGTCGGGATGAATTCCCAGGTCGTCGTTCATTTCGCCGGCTTCCAGTGGCCGGATGCACAATTGCTTCTGGTCCGCGCTGCATTGGTATACCTGGTAGGCCGGCAAATCCTCCGACTGTATTTCGTACGAGCCGTCTTCCATATTCACAGCGTCATCAAAGCTCAACATCGCATAGAGATTGTGCGGCGTTGCGCGCACGCGGAACTGACCCGAGGCAGGCTCGTAATTTCCGTAGCTGAAGCAGTGGCCGATGCAGGCGCGGTCGGCGATGTGTTGCACCAGGATGCGCGATTCGGCAAAGGGTGGCTTGAGTGTGGCGAGAACGCGCGAGTTGCGCGGCACGGTGCGCACGAGTTGCTCCACCTGCGCCTCCATCCGATTGATGGTCCCAGTGTCCTCGTACAGGAACGTGAAGAAGATCGCAGCTATCGCGCCACATGCGAGAAGGTGCCATTTGCGTGGCTGCAATGCTCCGAGCAAGCAGCAGAGTAGGACCGCGGAAACCGAGGTGAGGCGTTCGGTCAAGAGCGCCAGCGCGGATGGTTGATGCGGAAAGCGGATGCCATCAGGCAGCAGGATTACCGCCAGGCCGACGATGACGTAGAGCTGCAGCGGAATCGCGAGGTCAGTCCAGTTGAGCTTCCCCCAGGCGCGGTTGAAAAAAGCCGCCGCCAGCGCGCACAAGATGAAAATCAGCAGCGCGAGTTCCGGAATCGCGTAACGCGGGCCGAAGAGCAGCAGTTGATCCGAGCCGTTGAAGGAATAGAAGGGACCGTCGCGGGCCTGCACGATATCGTGATGCCAAAAGTAATAGCGCGCGGCGGCTAGCACCAGGCCCGCCGCAGCCACCAGCGAAATCTGATAACGCCGGGGAATCACTTCGGCCATCGCCACGTACGCCGACGCTGCGGCCAGCCAAGCGAAGCCCAGAGGATGCGCCAGCATCGCCAGCGGCGCAAGCGCGACAGCGATCATGCGTTCCCAGCCACGTCCGCGCCAGAAAATTGCGATGCCGAAAAACGCGAGGCCCAGCGAAATATAGAAATTCAGGAACCCCATCTCGAAGGAATATCCGTAACTGAACATGGCGATGGCGGGGCAGAGCAGCCAGGGCGCGCGTCTGATGGCCGCGCATACGAAGGCGAATGCACCCCAGAAGAAAATCAGCACAGCGAGCGATACGGCAATTTTCTCGGCGGCATGCAGCGAAACAAGACGCCCGAGGCCGTCGAGCACGAAATCGAAGAGCACGTTATTCCAGCGCGGCGCGAGCCATAGGCCGGGCGCGTAGCCGTGTCGGATGAGCTGCGCGAGCCACGCATTATAGAGGTGGCTGCCCAGATCACCGGCGGCGATGTTGCGATGCCAGAAAACAGGCGCGAGCAGGGCGGCGGAAATCGCCAGTATCCGCAACATATGCTGCCGAACAAAGACGACGGATTGCCCGAGGACGGGTCCGCTGCGCTCCGTGTGCGCATCGTTTTCCACGATTTCGTTTTCACCTGGGTTCGGCGGGTTTGCGTGGCTGTGCTGCGTCAAGAAGAGAGCCTCTGCGGGTGCGAAAGTGTGCTCGGCATTGACGCAAACATATCACGAGATGAGTTGGGTGCGGCGGCGCATCGCGGCGAACCGGGCCTCCTGCCTTGCGCGAAACCGTGTCGCCGCTCCTGCTTGATTTGGCGGATAGAGCAATGTCCCCGAACCCGGTCGAGTAGTGATATAAGGATTCCGCGGTGGCGCCCCGGGGCGCCCGCGGGCACGACGATGCGCGGGAGGACGGTTATGAGCGATCCTAATATTTCGGATATTGCGAAGAAGGCAGTGGGCTGGTCGATTTTTGTGAGCGTGTTAATGATTGTGGTCGGGATTCTGGCGATTGCCATGCCGCTGGAGGCCGGCCTGGCCGCGAATATTTTCGTCGCGTGGATGCTGATTTTCGCGGCGGTGGCTCATTTTGTTTTTGCGTGGTTCACACGACGCACCGGAAGCGTGCTGCTGAAAGTGTTGCTGGGGATTCTGTATCTGTGCGTGGCAATTTACCTGCTGGATCATCCGGCGCGCGGGCTGGCTACACTGACGCTGGCTCTGGCGTTTTATTTGCTGATCGAAGGAGTTTTCGAGATCGTTCTGTTTTTTCAGCACCGTCCTGCAGGTGGGTCAGGCTGGTTCCTGATCGATGGGGTAGTGACGCTCATCCTCGGCGGAATGATTTGGGCGACATGGCCGTCGAGCACGGAGTGGGTACTCGGGACGCTCGTGGGCATCAGCATCTTTTTCAGTGGCGTTACGCGTCTAATGATTTCACTGGCGGCGCGGCGGGTGGTGACGAAGGTCGCGTAGGTGCGACGAACTTGTAGCGAGGAATTTGTAGCGGCGGGCTTCAGACCGCCATCACTCCGCGGCGCAACTCCGATGGCGTCCGCTGCGGCGGACGCCGCTACAACTGCTTTACCTGAGCCTCAAAGCCGCTCTTGAATTTTCTGGGTTGAATGCCAACGAAAACTAGGCTTCTTGATCGTCTTTCTTCGGTGCGTAGGGATACTTCGGGGGCTTCTGCATGTGGGAAGTGCGATAGGCTTCCAGTTCCGCGTCGGTCAGATTGAAGTGGGTCTTGTCCGGGTGATTTTCCGTCGCGGCAAGTTCCAGGTGCAGGCGGTGCGAGCAAATGTCCGGCGCATCCTGAAAACGGACGCGGCGCGTATTGAACGCTTCATTCGGAATGGTCAGAGTGAATTCGCGCGGTTCGGTGGCGGATTCGCGGACGGTGAAAGTATATTCACGGCCCTGGGCCTTGGCCTCGAATCCCACGAACTGCACGATGACGTTGTTATTGCTCATTTTCCAGCGGCCGCCACGGCCACCGGCACCGCGACTTTCTTCACGCGCTTGGCGCGCTTGCGCTTCGGCGGTGTGCCTTCGGCGATTTCGACCACCATAATGCTGGTGACGAACTTCTTCATGCCGTGCAGGTCGAAATCAATCGAAGTGCGGTCGTTATCGGATTCCGTGATGACGCCCAAACCGTATTGGAAGTGCTTGATGTACTGCCCTTCGGGAAGTGCTTTCAACGAGGCTCCTAAGACCGATGTTGCACGTGCGAAAAAAAGGGCGAACCGGCGGATGCCGGCTCGCCCCTCTTCGACTAGAGGCTGGTGACGTTCGCTGCCTGCAGACCCTTCGGTCCACGGGTAACTTCGAACTCAACCGCTTGCCCTTCGTTCAGCGACTTATAACCTTCCGCCTGAATGGCCGAAAAGTGGACGAAAACGTCCTCGCCGGACTGGCGCTGGATGAATCCGAAGCCCTTGCTGGCATTGAACCACTTTACTGTTCCTTGTTCTCTCACTGATTTACTTCCTTCTTTTTAAGCTATTTGTTTGCTTCTCGACCGCCTCCAGCCGTAAAGCGAAAGAGGCCGCAAGTGTGAACTTGCAGCCCCTTCAATCGAATCTAAAGGTGTTACAAGAGCAACAAACGCAGCCCAAAGATAGCACGGTTTGCTCCTACACCCTAGCGAATTCGTAGCGAACTGAAACGCCGTTGGCGCGGGTAAAGCTTCTTGCGTTTCTTGGCGTTTCCCGCGGGTGCTCGCTCGTTCAACCGTGTGGCCGCGCGGAATTAACATCCGATTGTTGAATATGCCGACCGGGGAGTATGATGAGCGCCTTCCATACGGCCCTTGGTCCGGTCGTGGGCCAGCCTGTGGCCCCGGCGCTTTTTAGCACGCTTTTTTGGAGGCTTGCCATGAAAAAAAAGCCCCTTATGATTATCGGCGGCATCGTCGTGCTGTTGTTCTTGATCGTTCTGGCTCTGCCGCTTTTCATTAACGCCAACCAATTCAAGCCGACCTTGGAGACGCAGTTAGCCGCAGCGCTGAGCCGCCAAGTTGGAATCGGTGATATCAGCCTCTCGATCTTTTCCAGTGGAGTGACGGTTTCGGATGTTTCAATTGCCGATGACCCAGCGTTCAGTAAGTCACCATTCCTAACGACCAAGTCGCTGAGCGTGGGCGTTGAACTTTTGCCGCTGATCTTTTCGAAGAAACTCGAAGTGCGTTCGCTGACCGTGAAGGATCCGGAAGTGAATCTGATCCACGCCTCAAACGGAACGTGGAATTACTCGAGCCTGGGCGGGAACGCTGGCACGGCGAAGAGCGCAGCGAAGAATCCGGCGCCGAGCTCGGGCGGCGCTCCTGGCGCGGAAGCCTTGAGTGTCGGAAAACTCAGCATCGAGAACGGGAAAATCATCGTCAGCGCCGCAGGGTCCAACGCGAAGCCGAGCATCTACCAGAACGTTAACTTGGAAGCCTCCGATCTTTCCTACACTTCACAATTTCCTTTCAAGCTGACGGCGACCGGCCCCGGAAACTCCGCACTTAAACTGGGAGGCAAAGCCGGGCCGATGAATTCTTCGGACGCTTCACTGACGCCGCTGAGCGCCACATTGGAAGTGCAACATTTGGATTTGGCGAACACCGGTTTTCTGGATGCGTCCTCCGGAATCGGCGGCGTGGTGGACTTTAAAGGCGACCTGAGTTCGGACGGAAGCCAGATGAATTCCAAAGGCACGGTGAAGGCGACCAAGCTGAAAATCTCCGCGGCGGGTGCGCCTTCTTCGGTTCCGCTGAATGTTGATTACGCCACCACCTACGCGCTGAAGAGCCAATCGGGAAATTTGAACCAGGGAGACATTCACATCGGCAATGCGCTGGCGCGTTTGAACGGCGCTTACAACACCGCGTCGGAACCTACCAAGGTCGATATGCGGCTGAACGCGCAGGCCATGCCGGTGACCGATCTGGAAGGGTTTCTTCCGGCGGTCGGAGTGGTGGTGCCTTCCGGCTCAAAGCTGCAGGGTGGGTCGCTTACTGCAAACCTGACGGTGACCGGTGCTGTGGACAAGCTAGTAGTTTCCGGTCCGATCAATCTCTCGAATGCGAAGCTGGCGGGATTCAGCTTGAAATCGAAACTGGGGGCGCTGGGATCGATTCCCGGACTCGGCGGTGGTAGCGGTGGTAGCGGTGGTGGCGGAGGTGGATCGGATACGGATATTCAAACGCTGAGCGCCACAGTGCGAAACGATCCATCGGGAACGAAGATTGATAATTTGGATCTAGTGATGCCGTCGCTTGGCACGGTCACGGGAAATGGAACTGTAAGCGCGGCCGGACAGCTGAATTTTAAAATGGTAGCGAATCTGTCGGGTGCCGCGGGTGCGCTCACCGGCGCGGCTGGAGCGGCAGGTGCGGGCGGAGGCAAGTTAGGCGGAGCACTCGGTGCTTTCACCGGCGGCGGAGGGGGCGGCGGTGGCTCGAGCCACGGAATCCCATTCATCGTGCAGGGCACCACGTCGAATCCGCAGGTGATTCCTGATGCGAAATCAATGGCCGTCGGTGCCGCCAAGGGCGCAATACCCGGCGGCCAAGGCGGCACCACCGGCGCGGCGGCGAGCGCCTTGGGTGGTTTACTAGGGAAGAAGAAGACGCCGCAATAGCCGGGGAATTGTTTGGATCTCGGCGCTGGTGATCGCATCGAGCGCAGCTGAAGTACTGACGCGCTTCAATGCTGCGAATTTCCCGGTCCAGTCGGGAACAACGAAGCTTCCGCGTCGCTAAACAGAGTTCGCAGCGCGCGCAGTACGAAGCGAATCAGGATCGCGATCACGCAGAGCGCCAGCAAAACGATCACGCTAGCCACGTAGGGATGCCGAGTGACGATCCACATCAGGAATATCACCAGCGCGTCTTCGGCCGTACTTAAAGCGAAATTCGAGAATGGCTCGGGCGAATGCACGATAGCTGCGCGCGCCGCCGTCTTCCCGCCATGCGCCGCCAGCGCGATTAATCCACCCGCGAAGGTCGCCGCAATTTGTTCCCACTGAGGTAACTGCGACGTCGCGGCATATGCCAGAAACGCCGCGACGGGAACGCGCACGAAGGTGTGCGCGGCGTTCCAGAGCAGATCGAATACCGGAATCTTGTCCCCGACGAATTCCAGCAAGAACAGTACACCGCAAATCGCGATAATTCTCCAGTCTCGCAGCCGGTGCAGATCGGGCGGCAGCGCCAGAACGTTGAAGCGTGCCAGCAGGCCGAGCATTCCGACGGTCGCGTACACGTTCAGACCCGCCGAAAAACTGACGACGACCAGAATCGCGGTTAGCTCGGTGCCGGACGGGACTAACGGGGATAGGAACGCGAGATTCATGGATTGGAGAAGTATGCTCCGCGCGACGTGCAGCACGAGGCTCGCCGCGCGACGGATCCAGCTCAGCTCAACTCAGCGCGACAGCGGTCAGCACCGCGGCGACCGAGCGGCTAGGTGGTTGGTTTTTGCTTCGCGATTACCAGGTCTTTGATCTTGTCGTAGGTGGCTTTCGGAACGACCTTTTTTCGCAGCAGATCGGTCTTGGCGTGATACGGGCGGTTGTCAATAATCTTCTGCGAATATGCCGCGCCGATTCCCGGCAAGGTGTCGAGTTGCTCTTTGGTGGCTGAATTCAAATCCACAAGATTGGCGCTGGCGGAAGGTGCCGCCGCGGATTGTGCCGCCGCGGAATGGCTGTGTGGCAATATCGGGACAGACAGAACGAACAGCAGCGATGCCGCAAGCACCAAAAACGAAAGAGCCAATTTTCGTTTCATCAAAGCACTCCTTTTTTGCATTACGACGCAGAACTTCGATACGTACTCTCGACGCGGGCAGCCCGCGACACCACTACGCCTGCCGCCGCATACAATAACACCGAGGGCCGCTTTGATTCTACGGCGGCCGCCGTCTAACTCTTGCGACACGCCAACGACATGCGTCCGTACGGCGCACATCGCTTCCGGCCTTATAATGAGTGCAGCATCTTCTTGATTCAAAATGCCGGCCTGACCGAACGCGGAAATAGGCATCCGCGTGTTTTGCAGGTAGCTTAACAAGCTTAGCCCTCTCTGCATTAAGTCGCCCCCCTTCATGGTTCGGTATGAAATGCGATCCGGCGCGGGCATCATTGTGTCGTTGCGCGAGCGCAGTTCGCTACGGCTGCCGGCAGCGGCGCGATTTGCATTCATGAATGATCCTGCGAGGTGCTTTGCATGAAACGCATTCGGTTCGTGGATGATGAACCGCGGGTGCTCGAGCAATTGCGAAAAACGCTGGAATCGCAAAAGGACCAGTGGGACATGGCCTTCGCGCCCAGCGGCTACGCTACGCTATCGCCGCTGGATGCGTCGCCGTTTGAAGTAGTCGTTTCGGAGCTTGCCATGCCGGGAATGGATGGCGCGGCTCTGATGAAGATTGTGTGCGAACGCCATCCGGCGATCGTGCGAATCGTGCTTTCCGCTGCGCAGGAGATGGAAACGGCGCTGCGGGCCGTGCCGGTGGCCCACCAGTTTTTGCTGAAGCCGTGCGATCCGAATATGTTGCGCGTGGCAGTCGAGCGTGCCACGAGTCTTTCGAATGTCCTCAGCAATAAATTGCTGGCGAATCTGGTGGGTTCGGTGATAGACCTGCCGGTGCTGCCACGCACCTACATGGCGCCGCGTCAGAAACTCGCCGAACCGGATGCAGCCATCAGAGACGTGGTCAATATTGTCGAGCAGGACGTGGCGATATCAGCAAAAGTTCTGCAGCTGGTGAACTCGGCGTTTTTTGGCTTGCCGCGCGAAGTGTCGTCGGTAAAAACGGCCGTGGGTTTTCTGGGCATTGACACGCTGCAGAACCTGGTGCTCTCGGCGGGAGTGTTCTCCATTTTCGATCAGCTGGCGAAGTTGCCGGGTTTCTCTTGCGACGAGCTGCAGGCGCACTCGCAACTTACCGCGAAGATTCCCGGACAGATTCCCGCGTCGGCACACGTACGGGGAATTGCCGTGGTTGCTGGCATGCTGCATGACGTCGGCAAACTGGTGCTGGCGACGCGAGCCCCGGAGCATTTCAAGCGTGCGCTAAAGGGTGCGGAGACGGAAGGGCGTCCTTTACATGCGGTGGAGACGGAACTGATGGGCGTTTCAGATGCTGAGGTGGGAGCTTACTTGCTGGGCATCTGGGGGCTGCCTTCGCCAGTTGTTGAGGCCGTCGCGCATCACCACCATCCCGCGCGTGTGCCCCAGGATTCTCTGGACGCCGTCGGCATCGTGTATATCTCCAACATTTTGGCGCATCAGGTTGCGGGTCGCGCGCCGTTGCCGGAATCCTCATCGCAACTGGAAATTGACCCTGAGTACTTGGACAGAATCGGCGTTAGCGAGCAGTTTCCCAGCTGGCAGGAAATGGCGAAGGCGAGCGTGGGCGGATTGCACGTCGATGTCTAGGATCCCGCGGAACGGATTGCCGCGTGCACAACGACGGCGCGTTCGCGCCTGGTGCCTGTGACCTGACGAACCTCTCGCAGCCTCGGCATTCCACGAACGCGCCTCCTCTATCGCCACAATCTCGTTCTGCGCGTCATGTCACCCTACTAAATAGCGAGTAAACAACCCCAAGCCGCGAATTTTTGGTTACAATAGCGTCCGCGGCGGGGTGGTGATTCTTGTCGGACCGGGTCGGTAGGGCGGGTGGGGCCGGCGGAGCTTTCTCAAATCTCGTCGGAATAAGCCGAAGGCATCGGCGCGGTTTTCTCGGCTTGGTGTCTGCGGCGGTGCTCACCACTGCACTGGGGCCACTGCTGGCCCAGCAGATATCTTCACGCCGTTCCCGTGTTATGCGGCAGGCGAGTTCCGTTGAACCGGTGCGCAGGCGCGCGGAGTGGTTTTTTCGACAGCGCGCTTCTGCCAACGGCCATATTCCCAGCACTCTCCTGCTGCGCGCCTTCGCGCGCAATCGCAAAATGGTCAGCGAGAACGGCACTTTCATTGAGCGCGCCGCCTCGCGTAAGCCGGACATTTCTCCTTCGCTGCAATTCTGGACGTCCCTCGGTCCTCAACCCACTGCGAACACTGAGTTCTTCGGAAATGTCTCTGGTCGGGTGACGGCGCTCGCCGTGGATCCCTGCGATGCGACGGGAAACACCGTGTACGCGGGCGGCGCGGACGGCGGTGTGTGGGTCAGCTTCAATGCATTGAGCGGAAGTCCGGTCACGTGGCAGCCGCTCACGGACAATGAGCCGTCACTTTCGATCGGCGCGCTGGCATTGGCTCCCGAGCCATGCCAAATGTTCAACGGCCACGCGCAAAGCAATCTGATTCTGGCGGGAACCGGAGAATCGAACTACGCGCTGGACAACCTATATGGCGCGGGAGTGTTGCGTTCGTCCGACGGTGGCCAAACCTGGACGCAGGATTCCACGTTCACCAGCGGCGCTTCGCAAGGGCCTGGTGCGAGCGGCCCGTACATCGCGGCGTTGGCCGTGCAGCCGCATCAATCAAGCCCCGTCGTGCTGGCTGCGGTTCAGGGAACGGATTTCTCGGCCGGCGGCTCGCTGCCGTCCGGCGTGTGGCGTTCGACCGATGGCGGAAACACCTGGACTCGCGTGCAACCGGGTGGCGGTGCGAGCAGCCCGCCATACAATCCGGCAACGGATGTGCGTTTTGATCCCAGCGATTCCTCGGGGCTAACGGCGTATGCGGCTCTGGGCGACCCGAACGGAGACACTGACCCGAAAGCGTCGTGTTCGAGCGCGCGTTGTAACGGAGTTTATATTTCGCAGGATGCCGGGATCACGTGGAATCGACTGGCGGGTCTCGACGCTACTTCTGTGCCGGCGCAGTACGGCAGTATTTCACTCGCGATTGCTCCGGGTAGCTCGCCCGCGGCTTCGATATTGTATGTGGCAATCGCGGACGCCAGCACGAATTCAGACAATCTTCTTGGCGTGCTGTCAGGCACGGGAATTCAGCCCAACGGAGCCGGTGCGGCGTTTACCGCGATCTACCCCACCCCTTCCAACTTGCCGGACTTCTGCGCGCCGCAGTGTTTCTACGACATGAAGCTGGCCGTGGTTCCCGGTACTTCCGGCCAGACGATTTTCGCCGGCGGCTCGGCGCAACCGGTGTTTGCCCAGAACGCATTCGGCCATTCGTCGCTCTTTCGTTCGCTCGACGGCGGAAATACCTGGGGAGACATGAGCGCGGATGGCAGCGGCAATAACACTTCGATTCACGTGGATATTCACGCGCTGCACTTTGCGGTCGGAGCCGGGGGCACGGTCCTGGCTATGTTCACGGGCAACGATGGCGGCGTGTGGTCCTCGCAAGACGTCTTCAGGTCCGCGACAGCGCCCGGCAATCAGCATTGGGCCGACCTGAATACCGATACGGGCATTGCCAACACATCGCTGAACCTGACGCAGTTTTATCCCGGGATTTCGATTCATCCTGCGACTGACCAGATTATCTATGGCGGAACGCAAGGGAACGACGTACAGCAATTCAGCGGCTCGCTGGATGCGAGCGGCACCGAGGCTTGTCCTTACGATGGTGGCTACACGGCGATTGACCCGCAAACGCCCAGCACAATCTATGCGGCATGCAGTTATCTGGGCGGCCCTGGCACGCTCACCAAGAATATTCTGAATGGGGTGCCCGGCATGGATGGCATCAATTGGCCGGCGATAGACAACAGCGGAATCAATTTCACGGACAACGCTGATTTCATTCCGCCGCTGGTGCTGGATTCCAAAACCAGCCAGAATTTATATTTCGGTACGTATCGCTTGTACCAGACGACGAATGGTGGGACGAGCTGGTCCGTGCTCAGCCCCGATCTCACGAGCAACAACAGCCAGAATTTCGTCACCACAATTGCCGTCGCGCCGAGCAATTCGAACACGATTTTCGCGGGAACGTCGGATGGACGGATCTGGCAGTCGTCCCAGGCGCTGAGTGGTGCGACAGACATCCACATGGTGAACCAGACGAATCAGTCGGCGCGCCGTGTGACGGCCATCGCGGTGGATTCGGCAAACCCGAAATCGGTGTTCGCTGCGTATTCCGGTTTTTCCTGTCCCGGAGTAAGCGGATGCGACGGCCTGGGCCACATTTTCTTTACAAATAATTCCGGCGCCTCTTGGCTCCAGGTGGATGGCAAGCTGCCGGACGTTCCAGTCAACGACATCGTAATTGATCCCACCGATGCTTCAGACAACACGATTTACGTCGCCACCGATTCTGGAGTATACGCCAGCGCAAACGCCACCGCCGGCGGCGCGACCACCTGGAGCGTGCTGCAATCCGGCCTGCCGAATTCGCAGGTGCTCGCGCTGAGGCTGCGCAACACGTCGCGAACGCTCGTCGCAGCGACTCACGGGCGCGGCTTGTGGAGTTTGCTGCTGCCCAATCTGCCGAGCTTCGCACTCACGGAACTAAGCCCCACAGCAGCCACCACCGGTTCCGGATCGTTTCTGCTTTCAGCTACCGGCAATGGTTTCACGTCGCAATCCGTGATCAATTTCAACGGCACTGCGCTGCCCACTACCTTCGTCAACGCAACCAGCCTGACGGCAACGGCGCCCGCTACAGCAGTGAACTGCGGCGGAGGAATGCCGGTGACGGTTTCCGATCCGGCTCTGGGATCGACGAATATGCTGACCTTCAGTTCCGTCGGCGCGACGTGTGATTTTTCTTTCGGCATTACGGTTCCGGCGAGCAACACGACTAGCGCGGGTGGAACAGCGAGCTACCAGGTCAATCTCACTGCCGTGGGCAACGCCGGCGGAACCGTGCAGTTATCGTGTAGCAATCCGCCCGCAGGCATCACTTGCAATTTCACACCGAATCCAGTGACGACTTCAGCAGCGGGAACCAGTGTGGCGCTAATGATCTCCGTTCCGGCGACGGCAAGCTTGCCGGTGTCGCCACTCACCCGACCTCGCTGGCCGAAAATCGAGCCCGCGCAGCTCGCCTTCGCCGCAATGCTCGCGATTTTTATTTTGTTCATCGCGCTGCAGAACTCGGATCGCACGCGCATCCGAACGGCTTTGGCATGTTTATCGGTGATCGTGCTCCTCGGGTCAATGGTGGCTTGCGGTGGCGGCGGGGGTGGTGGCGGCGGTCCAATCCCGCAGACATACCAGATCACGATCCAAGGGGCGGGCGGAAACTTCCAGCATTCAACTACGGTGCAACTCGTGGTAGATTAGCCCTCGTAAGCGCCCCAGCCGGCTTGTGCACCCAGCCGTAACCACTTTTCGCTCGGGAGGAGTTCCGCCATGACCTGCCCGCAATGCAATCAGCACATCCCTACAAAGTCGCTTTGGACGCCTGCCGGACTTTCGGGGGTGGTGTGCGCGAATTGCCGCGCGGCGCTGTGTCCCAAGCCGATTTCTGCAATTCTGGTTTTCGCTGTTTCGTTCGGCCTGGCGGATCTGGCGCTGATGTTGCTGCGGCACAAGGGTGCGGAATTCTGGCTGGCCTGCTTGGGATTTTTCGTGGTTTTTGCAGTCGTCTTCGCGTTGGCGGCGCCGGTGTTTCTGCGTATGCGATTGAAGGACCACGGCGACCCGCATTTGAGCGGCCACCGCGCATGAGCGTCGGCTATAGCATTTGGCGCAGCACGTACTGCAAAATCCCTCCGTGCTGGTAGTAAGAGACCTCGAACGGCGTATCAATCCGCGCCACAGCCTGGAAGCAAGTTTCCTTGCCTTGCGCATCGCGCGCCGTGATTTTCATTTTCTTGCGCGGCTCGAAATTTCCCGCCAGCCCCTCGATCGCGAATAGCTCCAGCCCCGTCAGCCCCAGTGAAGCCAGGGTTTCCCCCGGCAGGAATTCCAGCGGCAATACGCCCATGCCCACCAGGTTGCTGCGATGGATGCGTTCGAAGCTTTCCGCGAGCACTGCGCGAACGCCCAGCAGAATCGTGCCCTTCGCGGCCCAGTCGCGCGATGAGCCAGAGCCATATTCTTTTCCGGCGAAAATAATCAGCGGCACATGCTCGTCGCGATATTTCATAGCCGCGTCGTAAATTGACATTTTCTCGCCGCCGGGCTGGTGAATCGTCCATCCGCCTTCGGTTCCCGGCGCCAGCAGATTGCGCAGGCGAATATTGGCGAACGTTCCGCGCATCATCACTTCGTGATTGCCGCGGCGCGCACCGTAGGAATTGAAATCCTTCGGCTGCACACCATTCGCCATCAGATATTTTCCGGCGGGCGTATCCGCGGGAATCGAGCCCGCGGGCGAAATATGGTCCGTGGTGACGCTATCGCCCAGCACCGCCAGCGCGCGCAGGCCCTGCAAATCCTGCAGCGCGGTGGGCTTCAGCGGCATATTTTCAAAATACGGTGGATGCTTGATGTACGTGGATTTTTCGTCCCACGCGTAGAGGTCGCCTTCGGGAATGGGCAGCGCGCGCCAGTGTTCGTCGCCGGTGAAGACGTCGGCGTATTCTTTGCGGAACATTTCGCTGGTTACGGAGGAGCGCATGGTCTTCTCGACTTCGTCCGGCGTCGGCCAGATATCGCGCAGATAAACCGGCTTGCCCGCCTTGTCGTTCCCTAGCGATTCGTTGACGATGTCAAAATCCATGCGCCCAGCCAGCGCGTATGCCACCACCAACGGCGGCGAGGCCAGATAATTCGCGCGGCACAGCGGATTGATGCGCCCTTCAAAATTTCGATTGCCGCTCAGAACCGAGACGGCCACCAGATTATTGTCCTTGATCGCTTTTCCAATGGCGTCCGGCAGCGGCCCGCTATTGCCGATACACGTGGTGCAGCCGTAGCCCACCAGATTGAAACGCAGGGCATTGAGAGAAGGCCACAGGCCGGCCTTTTCGATGTAGTCAGTCACCACTTTCGAGCCGGGCGCGAAACTGGTTTTCACCCACGGCTTGGTTTTCAGGCCGCGCTCGACAGCTTTTTTTGCCAGCAGCCCGGCGCCGAGCATCAACGAAGGATTCGACGTGTTCGTGCAGCTGGTGATCGCGGCGATGACGACCGAACCGTCCGCCAGATCGAATTTGTCGCCATTATTTTGCACGCTGACGTGTTTCGGCTGCGCTGTCAGCGTCTTTTCGAACGACGTCTTCGCCTGCGTCAGCGGCACGCTGTCTTGCGGACGCTTGGGTCCCGCCATGGTTGGTACAACGCTGGCGAGATCGAGTTCGAGCCGGTCAGAAAATATCGGATCTGCCGTTTGATCCGTGCGAAACAGCCCTTGGTCTTTCGTGTACGCTTCGACCAAGCGAACGCGTTCATCATCGCGCGCTGTGAAACGCAGATACGCGAGCGTTTCGCTGTCCACTGGAAAAAATCCCATCGTCGCGCCATATTCCGGCGCCATGTTGGCTATGGTCGCGCGGTCGGGAAGCGTTAAGCTCGAAAGTCCCGTGCCGTAAAATTCCACGAATTTTCCGACGACACCTTTTTTGCGCAACATCTGCGTGACGGTGAGAACGAGATCGGTCGCCGTCGCGCCTTCCGGCAACCGTCCGTGCAGTTTGAAGCCGACCACCGCCGGAATCAGCATCGAAAGCGGCTGGCCCAGCATGGCCGCTTCCGCTTCAATCCCGCCGACGCCCCAGCCAAATACGCCGAGTCCATTCACCATCGTGGTGTGCGAATCCGTGCCCACCAGCGAATCCGGAAACGCGATCCGCCCGCCCTCGTGCTCCTGGCTGAAAACAACCCGCGCCAGATATTCCAGATTTACCTGGTGGCAAATCCCCGTATCTGGCGGGACCACGCTGAAATTCTGAAATCCCTTCTGGCCCCAACGCAAGAACGCATAGCGCTCGATATTTCGCCGCATTTCCAGGTCGGCGTTGAATGCGAACGCGCCCTCGACGCCGAATTTATCCACCTGCACCGAGTGGTCAATCACCAGTTCAGCGGGCAATAGAGGATTGATTTTCTTGGGATTACCGCCGAGCCTCCGCATGGCCTCGCGCATGGCCGCCAGGTCCACCACCGCCGGGACTCCGGTGAAATCCTGCAGCAACACGCGCGCCGGCATGAAAGAGATTTCTTTTTCCGTCGCGCCTGCGGCGCTCGAAGGGTCCCAACCCGCCAGGGCATGAATGTCCTCGGAAAAAACGAACTGACCGTCCTCATGCCGCAGCAAATTTTCCAGCAGCACTTTCAGCGAGAAGGGCAGCCGCGAAATATTGCCGATGCCGGCGCGTTCCAACACGCTCAACCGGTAAATTTCGTAGGAATCATTGCCGGCGCGCAGCGGCGTTCGCGTGCCAAATGAATTTTTCTTTGCGGAGCTCATGCGGGGATTGATTCTCCTCTCTTCCGAACTATCCATTTTAGCGCACTAGCACCCTTGTTCTGGCGCGAATTTCGCGCCAGACCGTGGCAATGTGCGCATGCGCTGAAGCCGTGATGCGGCAGGGAACTGCTTACGATTCTTGCTAATGTTTGGGAGGTACGTAGCTCTCCGGCAGTTTTGCGCCTTCGCCGAAGAAATAGGTTTCCATCTGCTCTTCCATCACTTGTTGCGATTTCGGATCCAGGGGATTCAAGCGAAACTCATTCATCAGCATCTTGGAATGTTCTACCCACAACTTCCAGGCTTCCTTGGAGACGTTGTCGTAAACCCGCTTGCCGATTTCGCCTTTCCACGGAATGCGATCCAGTCCCGGCATTTCGCGGCCGAATTTTACGCACTTCACGATATGTGGAGTTTGCGGCGCGGCTTGCGCCGAAGCGGCTGCGCCCGGATTTCCTGAATTCTTCTCGTCGGCCATGGACGTCTCCTTGCAGACTCTGCTGCAATTCAAGATACTGCATCGGCGACCGAAATTCCAGTTGAGGGCGGCCACATGCGAGACCCGGCCGGTGCCGATGTCCTGTAGCGGGGCATCCATAGAGTTGTGATAGGCTCTTGTGGAAGGGCGGTTGTTTTAATAAAACATGAGTGTGAGTCCGACCGGATAGCGCCGGACCACCGGGAACGTCATCATGAATACAAAGGCAATCGTTGCGACTGAGGCCACGCATTCAGGAGTCTACTTCTGTGAAGTTCCTTCTGATCCTTGCGCGATCGTGATGTTTGGCGCGTCGGGCGATCTGGCGCGCCGCAAACTTCTGCCCGCGCTTTACGATCTTTCATTTCACGCTTGTCTGGGGCCACGGTTTCGTCTGCTGGGTTTCGCGCGCACGGAAATGACCGACGGCGATTTCGTGCAGAAGGCCGGCGAATTCCTGCCTACAGGAAACCAAGAAGGCGCCCAAGACAGCAAGAAGTCGGAATTCCTGAAATGTTTACGCTATTTTTCGGGGAATTACGACGACCCCGAGGCGTTCCGTCGCCTGGCGCAGCGCCTGGAAGAACTCGATAGCGAGGGCCAGCTTGACGGCAATCGCCTTTTTTACTTGGCCACTCCTCCGGAAGTTTACTTGCACGTGATCGAGCAGCTCAAGAAGGCAGGACTAAACAAACCCAAGAGCGAAAAATCCTGGGCGCGCATCATCATCGAAAAACCGTTTGGACACGATCTGGCGTCGGCGAAAGATTTAAATAAACGAGTGCTCGAGGCATTCGACGAATCGCAGGTATACCGCATTGACCACTATCTGGGCAAAGAAACCGTGCAGAACATGTTGGTGTTCCGCTTCGGCAACGGCATCTTCGAGCCGCTATGGAATCGCAACTATATTGATAGCGTCCAGATTACCGCCGCCGAAGAGCTAGGCGTCGAACGCCGCGCGGCATTCTATGAGTCGGCCGGCGCGCTGCGCGATATGATTCAGAGCCATGTGCTGCAGCTCACTTCGCTGACCGCCATGGAAGCACCGGCAACTTTCGACGCCACCGCCGTGCGCAACGAGAAGATTAAAGTTTTGCAATCGATCCGGCCTTTCACCAAGGAATCGGTTTGGAAAGACGTGGTTCGCGGGCAGTATGGCCCCGGTCAGGTGAACGGTAAGCCGGTTCCGGGGTATCGCCAGGAGCCGGGAGTGAAGCCGGACTCGCCGACGGATACGTTCGTGGCATTGAAGTTGCACGTTGATAACTGGCGCTGGAGTGGCGTGCCGTTCTATCTGCGCACGGGCAAACGCCTGGCGCAACCGCTCACCGAAGTCGCGATCCAGTTCAAGAGCGCGCCGCACATGGTGTTTCGCGGCGAGAGCAACGAAACGAATTCGCTCGTTTTGAATATTCAGCCCAACGAAGGTATCTCACTTTCCTTCGGCGCGAAATCGCCCGGAGCGCAGATGCGCATTCAGCCCGTGACCATGGATTTCAAATATAAAGATGCGTTCGGCGGCGGCTCGCGCCCCGCTTACGCCACCCTTATTAATGATTGCATTCGTGGTGATGCCACGCTGTTTGACCGCGCCGATAGCGTCGAGGCCGCCTGGACATTGGTGGACCCAATCCTGGAAGCATGGAAGAATGCCTCGCCGCCGCCTTTCCCGAATTATCCGGCCGGTAGCGACGGCCCGCGGGCGGTGGAAGATTTGGCGGCGATTGACGGCCGCCATTGGCGGCCGCTGTAGGCACTTCTCATGTCCATGCACTGCGCGCTCGGTTTTCTAGCTCGGAGGCCTAAATGATTTTGGCGGGCGACCTGGGAGGGACCAAGGCGAATCTCGGTCTCTTCGACATAAAGGCAGGGAAGCTGGTCCGCGTCGCCGACAGGCGTTATGCCACGCAGCAACATTCCGGCCTGGAAGAAATCACCAGCGATTTTTTGAACGGAGCGGGAGCAAAAATCACCGCGGCTTCTTTCGGAATCGCCGGTCCGGTCGTCAACAATCGCGTGCAAGCAACGAATTTTCCCTGGGTGGTGGACGGTGCGAGCGTCGCGACGCATCTGCACTTGAATCACGTGCGCCTGGTGAACGACGTCGAAGCCGCAGCCTACGGCATCGGCGTATTGGAACCCGGTGAACTGGAAACACTGCACGCCGGAGTGCCCTCGCCGCGCTCTACGCAAATCGTGATCGCAGCTGGCACGGGTCTTGGCGAAGGCATACTTTTCTGGGACGGCCACCGGCACGTCCCCATGGCCACCGAAGCGGGGCACGCCGATTTTGCTCCGAACACCTCACAGCAAGCGGACCTGTGGAAATTCTTGAACACGCGCCAGGAATGCGTCAGCGTCGAGACGATACTGTCCGGCGGCGGATTTCAGCGCGTGCATGAATTCCTGAATCCAGACGTGCGGCATCCAGGATTCGATGATGACAGCGAGGATCCCGCGCCGGAAATCACGCGCCGCGGGCTGAGCGGCGAATGCCCGGTGTGCGCCGCGACGCTAGATTTGTGGGTGGAAATTTACGGCTCGGAAGCGGGCAACCTGGCGTTGCGTACGATGGCGCGCGGCGGGATTTATATCGCCGGAGGAATAGCCGTCAAGGTCTTGCCCAAGCTGAAAACCGGAAAGTTCGTGGCCGCCGTGAAGCACAAGGAAAAGCTTGAATCCTTCCTCGTGCAAATTCCCATCCACGTCGTACTAAACGAGGAGTGCCCGCTGCTCGGCGCCGCCTCGGTGGCCTGGAAAAATCTCTAGCAGACCACTCCGCACGGGCGGCTCGACTCTCTGACGAAAAAACAAGAAAGCTGTCATTCCGAGAGCGTAGTTTGCCCAAGGAATCTGCTCATTCCCTGACGTTTGCTTGAACTGCAGATCCTTCACCCGCTGTCGCGAGTTCGGGAGGACATCCACTGCACTTTTTTCGCACGCAGGCGCGGCAGTTCCTCTTCCCGGGACCGGCCGCGGTTCGCACCGCGCTTACTCGAAACTTCCCGTCACGCCCTGGAACCCGTGGCTGGCCTGTTTCAGCAGCCACTTCGCCACGCGAGCAGCGTCGTAGCAGTAAGCGACGTTGTAACCGAGCGTCGAGAAGCAGTGCGGCTCGCAACCCTGCTTCATCTCGCCGAGCTGCTTCAAATCGAACTTCTGATTTTCGACCGTGCCCCAATCGTATCCCGCGTTGTACATCGGGAAACATGGCGCAAGCGTGCCGTCGGTGCGAATGATCAGCCAGTTCTGGCCGGCGCGGCAGCCCCAGTGTTCTCCGACGCCGCGCATGAATCCCTTCATATTCTGTAAGCGCGTAATGGAGTCCACCATCTTGTAGCCCTGGCGCTGCTTGTCAATCAGCCAATCGAGCAAATCATCCACCATCGGAAAATCCTCGGGCCGGATATAGGTGTCGTTGGCGTCGAGATGCTTGAAGTGCGGCTGCTCCATCATCGGCGCTTCGTTGATGTGAAAAGTGAGCGAGATGCCGTTGTCGTGCGCGACCTCCACCAGCTGCTTCACGTCTTCGATGTTCGTGCGGCAGATATTTGTATTAAAGAAGACGGTGTAGCCGTAGCGATACTGGCGCCGCACCAGGTAGTCGAAGTAGGAACTCACGTGCTCGAACGCTTTCGGCAGGCCGGGCTTTTCCTTGATGGTATCCACCGCGAAATTGATGGTGGCAATGCCTGCGTCAGTGAGGCGATCGATCACATCAGGACGCAGCAAGCGCGCGTTGGTGGCGAGATAGACCCAGAAATCCTTCTTCGCGGCGTAGTAGACGACCTTGTGCACAAAATCTGGGCGCACCAGGGGTTCGCCGCCAGTGGGAGCCAGCACGCGGCAGGGCGTGTCATAAAGCCAATCAATGGCGCGACGAGCGGTGTCTTCGGTCATGCCCTTGACGCGATTGTCGTACGACCAACAGTAGTGGCAATCCAGGTTGCATTTCCACTCCGTGAAAAGATACGCAATGATCGGCTGAAAATCTCCGGGCAGAATGCGCGATTTGAA
Organism: uncultured Acidobacteriota bacterium; assembly: GCA_963786205.1. GTDB lineage: Bacteria > Acidobacteriota > Terriglobia > Acidiferrales > UBA7541 > Palsa-295. Next base: position 120,610 of record CAWAYG010000002.1, on the reverse strand, counting down.
ATAGGGAAGCATCCAGCCGCGCATGTTTTTGAAAATCCGCGACGCCGGCCAGTGCCTCCTGCCAGTGTGTAGCACTTGATCGTGCGCGGCGATGTCGTCAGCATCCAGTTCGTGAAAAAGCTCGGGTTGCGATGGAAAAACAGGAGTGGGCAGCGTCTTTTTTTCCTTAGATGATTGCGGCGTGTGCTTCTCAGGGGATTCCTGTAGTAGTTTGTGCAGCGGTACATCAAGTCGGAACGGATATGAAGGAACGGTGGGAAGCGGTTGATGATGATCGGACATGATCTCCTCCTTGAACGTGAAGAATTGGCGTGACCGTCGCCCCCGGCAGCCACGCTGTCCAATGTCCCGGTAGTATGCCCCTTACAATGTCCGCGAGTTAGTACGCCAGCGAACACTTCTTCTAGGCGAGGCCCCCGGCCCTGGAACTTTTGTATTCGATTCATCAACACGCCAAACGGTTACAGGCTGCGTAACAAAAAGTTGGGCTTAGCGGGCCGACGCAATTAATAAAGATACGCAGGGCATGCTACTTTTATTACTCCTCGTGCATCTATATTTAGAATAGAATGGCAATTCCTGGGTGGAGGGAATCGGACGGTGCTTTCCGGACGAATTCCGATATTTTTCGTTATTTGCTGGATGCTTGCGACAGGTCCCCTGGCCGCGTCATCCGCTGCGCAAGAAATGACTGCGCTGCCTTCCGCTCAGCCGAACGTCTTTTCCAAGGTAACGTTAACTCCAGGGCCTCTCGCTCAGCTGAAAGCTGAGCAAGAAAAATCAAACCTACCGCAGACGACGCCTCAGCCACAGCAGACCCCGCCCCAGCAAGCTCCGGCACAGCAGCACGACACCTCGCATGACCGCCTTTTTTGGGCGCTGCCCAATTTCCTCACCGTTGAAAATGCCGAAAATGTCCCTCCGCTGACTGCGGGGCAGAAATTCAAACTGGTCGCGCGCGGCATCTACGACCCGATGGAATTCGTTCTGGTAGGTTTCGTCGCTGGATTGGGGCAAGCCAGCGATAGCGATTCATCATACGGGCAGGGCGCGCAGGGTTACGCCAAACGCTACGGCACGGCCTACGGCGATAATGCCATCGAGAATTTCATGGCCTATGCCGTCTTTCCTTCCGTGCTGCATCAGGATCCGCGTTACTACCAATTGGGCCAGGGCGGATTTCGCAAGCGCGCAGTGCATGCCATCAGCCGCGTAGTGCTCACCCGCTCCGATTCCGGCCAGACGCAATTTAACTACTCTGAGATTTTGGGCGCGAGCAGCGCCGCCGCTATTTCGACCTACGCTTACCACCCACAGAGCGAGCGCAGTTTCGGAAACGTGGCGACCGTGTGGGGCACGCAGATGGCATGGGACGTGGGGACATATCTGGTAAAAGAATTCTGGCCCGATCTTCGCAAGAAAAAAGACAAGCAACCGTAGGCCTGCTTTTATTACCGCGCGAGCGATGGACGGAGCCACCAGACTTTGAAATGGCCTGCTGTTAGCGGCTGGGTGAAGGCCACTTTACCCGCATTCGGTGGAGTAGGGATTCTGCTCGCGGCGTTTATGGATTCTTCCTTCGTGCCCCTTCCATTAGTTACAGATCTGATTGTCATGGAGCTCTCGAATCGGCAACCGCTGCGCATGCCGTACTACGCGGCGATGGCGGCGCTCGGCTCACTCGCGGGGTGCCTCTGGATTTATGCGCTGGCGCGCAAAGCCGGCGAAGCATATTACCGCAAGAAAGCAGGACATCCGCCGGGCCGCATTCGGAAATGGGTCCAGCAATATCCGTTCGCGTCCGTGTTGTTGCCCGCTGTCGCTCCTTTTCCTGTTCCCTTCAAACCGTTCGTGATCGCGCAAGGCGTATTTCGTGTGCCGTTCGTTGCCTTTATGATGGGTACTTTCGTGGGTCGCGGAGCGTTGTTCTTCGCGGAGGGTTTTCTGGCGGTGCGCTACGGAGCAGCGGCCAAGGAATTTGTATTGCATCAAAAATGGGCATCGCTCGCAATTCTTCTCGTCTTGATTCTGGTCGTGCTGGCGGTTCGCCGGTTTCCACTCGATCGCAACACTACGGAATCGGAAAAGAACTAGAGTTCCGACACCCGGCGTTCCAGCTCCTTCGTAATCTCGTTCGGATCCTGCCCGGCGGAGAAGCGCACCGGTTTTCCGATCGTCACCTGCACATGTCCTGGGCGCGTCAGGATGCGATTTTCCTGCCTTAAATCAAAAAGTCCCGCAAGGCGTATGGGCACCACAGGCAGGTTCAGCTGTTTCGCGAGCAGGCCAACTCCCCCGCGGAACGGAGCGATGCGCCCGTCCTCGGTTGTCTGGCCTTCCGGAAACACCAGAACATTCCAACCGCGATCCGCCAGATCACCTGCAAACGAAAAACTTTTCAGGAAGCCAGACCGTTGCGGCAGGGGAAAAACGTTGAAGAGCGACAGCGCCAGAATGTAGTCGAGCCGCTCGCGGAGGCGATTGAACAGATTCATGCCCTTCGGCGGACGGCGCATTTCGGCGAGGCGTTCGGCGCGCATGGCGGTGGCCAGGCGATTTCGCAAGCGCGCGGGCAACGCCGGAAGAATCCAGGCGATGTCGAGATAAGTTACGTGGTTCGCGACAACCAATACGGGGCCGTGCAGTCCGCGAAGATTCTCGCGGCCCCGGATTCGCGGTGCGGCAAGAATGTACGTGGCGGGCCATGCCAGTAAGTAATACACGGCCAGGCGCACGGCCGTCGTGAACCAGTTTTGCGGCCAGCGGGGATATAGATGTTCGACAGGCGCGGCGGGCGATTCCGTTAGCAGTTTTTCCAGCTGGCCAACCGTTGTGACTTCGCTGAAACGCACGTCGCTGAGTTCCGTCTGATAGCGATGCTCGAGAGCGCTCATCAGCTCCACGCGATCGAGCGAAGTCATGTGCAGGTCGGCGTCTAGTGTCGCGTTGCGCGAATCGGTGGCAACCGGCCGCCCGGTGATTTGCGCGATGAGTGCTGCCAGCGAGCTGTTGCCGTCCAGTGAGGTTGGCGCCGCATCAAGTTTTGCGTTGACGACCTCGCGGATGCGTGGAAGCAGCGGCTTCAGAGTCGGCGTGCGCGGGAAATCGGGGTCAGTCCACGCAAACCAGCGGCGAATCCTTTGATACTCCGCGAGCGAGCGATTGGCGTTTTCGATCAGCGCCGCTTGGTTCGCATGCTGCGGGTCTTCAAGCAACAGCACCGCGCAAGGCTCCGCGTTGCCGCCGCGTTCGATCCCAATCACCACGCAATCCCGCACGCCAACCTGCAGGCGAACCGCCTTTTCCAAATCTTCGGGATAGATGTTCATGCCGGCCGGCGTGACGATCACATTCTTTCTGCGGCCTTTGAAATAGAGGCGCCCATCCGCGCCCGTTTCACCAATGTCTCCGGTGTGCAGCCATCCGTCCGATTCCGCCACAGATTGCGTCTGATCATGCTGGCGATACGCCGTCGCCACGTTCTCGCCGCGCACCAGGATTTCGCCGTGTTCGTCAACGCGAACTTCCATTCCCGGAAATACCTTCCCAATCGAGCCTTTCGCGGAATGGAAAGGATGATTCAAGCTGATGAGCGAAGTCGTTTCGGTCATGCCATATCCTTGAATGACCGCGTAGCCCAGGCGGTTCCAGAACGATTCCGCCTGTTCAGGCAGCGCAGCTCCGCCAGAAATGAACGCCCAAAATTTCCAGCCCAAAAGCGAATGGATTCGCCGGAATCGCCACCAACGCCGAAGAAAATGCTCCTTCTCCGCGCGCACAAAATCTTGATTAAATCGCTGGAGCCGGTCATCGCGTTCCATTTGGCGCTGGATTTCGCGTTGCAACGACTCGATAGATCGCGGAACCGCCACCAGCACGGAGATGCGTTCGTCGCGAACCACCTCAATCAGGCCGGAGGGGTTCAGCGAATCAATAAAAACCACGGTGCCCGCCAAACACGGCGGAATAAATATTCCCAACATCTGGCCAAAGACGTGGCTCAGCGGCAGCAGATTCAAAAAACGCAACGGATGAAAGACGCGCTCATAGCGAAGATATTTCTGGATTTCACGCTCGACAGGTTCAATGTTCGCAAGCACGTTGCCGTGCGAAATCACCACGCCGCGCGGTTCTGCCGTCGTGCCGGACGTGAAGATAATCTCCAGAGTATCCTGGCGCGACAGAGGAGGCGCGGCATAGGGCGATGAATCTCGCTGCGCCGTAAGCTCCGCAAGCGATTCGAGGACGATGGAATGGTCCGCTAGCCCAGCATCTGGCAGCGCCCGGCTGCGAAAAGCTAATTTGGCGTTTACTTCGCGAGCGACGCGCGCGGCGAATTCCGCTGTGGAGCCATGGTCTATGGGCACGGTGACTGCGCCGCGCAGCAGGCATCCGAAAAACGCGATGATCCATTCGGGAGAGTTTTCGCCCCACAACAGCACCGCGTCGCCTTGACCGACTCCGCGAGATTCCAGCTCGCGCGCCACGCAATTCGCCTGCTGCGCGATTTGCGCGTACGTCCAGGTTTCCATGCGATAGCCGCGACGGTAACGCACCGCGACTTCATTTCCTCGCGCCGCGTACCGCGCGACGAAATCGATCAGCGACTGCACGTTCGCGCTCGAATGGAATTTGTCAGATACTCAGGCATCGAGGTTCGGCGGCCTCCCGCGCGTTCGCGCACCATTCTCTTTGATACAATTTACAGGTTGTGGGGCACATATACAAAACAGTGGTCATCGGTGGTGGAATCAGCGGCCTCGCCTGCGCGTTCCGCCTGCGGCAATTGGGCATTCAAGCGGTCGTACTGGAAAACTCCCCACGCCCCGGGGGCGTGATCTCCACGGTAAGACGAAACGGATTTGTATTCGAAGCAGGTCCGCAGTGTCCGCGATTTCCGGCATCGGTGTGGAACCTCGTCCGTGAGCTGAACCTTGAAAATGAATTCGTGGCCGGCGATCCGAAGGCGAAGCGCTATATCCTCAAAGACGGCCGTCTGCACCTTGCGCCGTTCTCTCCGGGAGGCCTGCTCACCACACCCTTAGTCGGGCCGCGATCGAAATATCGGCTGCTGAGTGAAGTGCTGCGAAAGACGCAACCACCGGCGGAGGAAGAGTCCCTCGCGGAATTCGTGGAGCGAAAATTCGGCGCAGAAGTTTCGGATTATCTGGCTGACCCGTTCATTTCCACGGTTTTTTTCGGCGATGCGAACAAGATGGGCATGGAGAGCGCGTTTCCCGACCTGGTGGAATGGGAACGAAGCCGCGGCAGCGTGGTGCGCGGCGCGCTTCGCGCCTTCAAGGCAAAGCGCGATCTGGAAAAATCAGGCAACGGGGCTTCGCGACGTGATTCCAATGCAAAGCACGGAGGGCTGTACATCACGGATGCGCTGCCGTCGCTTGGCTCGTTCCGGGGCGGTATGGCCACGCTCGCAGAGAAGCTCGCGGAAAAATTGGGGGAAGATGTCCATTTTGGTGCGCAGGTGGAGTCCATCACTGCAGTATGCGCCGCAAATTCCCCGAGCGCAGCCACTTGGCAGATCCGTGCAAGCGGCGGCGCCGAATTTTCAGCGGAGGCGCTAGTGCTCGCAGTCCCGGCTCACGCTGCGGCTTCGTTACTGCAACAAAAGGCGCCGAAATTGGCTGCGCTGCTCGCCGCGATCGAATACGCACCGATGGGCGTGGTCTCCTCAGCCTACCAACGCAAACAAGTGCGCCACGCGCTAAACGGTTTCGGATTCATGGTTCCGCGCCGAGAAGGCTTGCACACGGTTTGCACGTTTTGGAATTCATCGCTATTTCCGGCTCACGCGCCCCAAGGGACCGCGTTGATGACGAGCTTTGTGCGCAGCGGCGCGGATGGCCTTATGGTAGCTTCCTACGACGTATTTGCCGAAACAGTCGAAGCGGAGAACGCCAAGATACTCGGAATCAGCGGCGCGCCGATCGAACGCACGGTGTGGAGATTTCCGCGCGCTCTGCCGCAGTACAATGTGGGCCACGCGCGCCGAGTGAACGAAATTCGCGAAGCTTTGAACGAATTTCCAGGCCTTTGCCTCGCGGGGAATTATCTGACAGGGCGCTCCATCGGCGATTGCGCCGATACGGGTTTTCAAGCGGCGGAAAAGTTGCGTAGTCGCACACGCAATTGAAGCATCCAATTTCTGCTGAGCAGAAATGATCGGTAGCGAAGAGGAAATTTGTTCATCCACACCCTCATTTGGATTTTTGGGTTGCTGTTGCTCGGCGTCGCAGCCGGCGCGCTGTACCAGAAGCTCGGCCTGCGCCGCGACAGAAAGCTGCATCCGCCGCCCGGCAAGCTCATTGATTTGGGAACGCATCGTTTACATATGTCGGAAGCAGGGCAGGGAAGCCCAACGATCGTCCTTGAAGCGGGCCTGATGTCCACCACGCTCAGCTGGAGCGAAATCCAGCGCGCACTCGCGCAATCGTATCGCGTCGCGAGCTACGACCGCGCCGGATTGGGTTGGAGCGATTTAGGTCCCATGCCGCGAACGGCCGAACGCATGATCGAAGAACTTCATACTTTGCTTGAGCGTGCACAGATTCCTCCGCCGTACGTTCTAGTCGGTCATTCCTTTGGCGGACTCACGATGCCATTATTTGCGGCGCGCTATCCGCAGGAAACCGCGGGCGTGGTCCTGGTGGATCCAGTCGTGCCAGCCGAATGGAATCCTCCGTCGGAACAGGACCGCAAGCGCGCGGAGATCGGTGCCATCATATCGAGTCGCGCTGCGCTGCTGTGCCGCATCGGCATCATTCGTGTCGTCGCGTTCCTCCTCACTTCCGGCGCAACGAAATTTGCAGGTCGCCTGGTGCGTCTGATCAGCCGCGAAGCACCCGCTGAATCCGGCTCTGTTTCCAGTCCGTGGTTCTGGAATTTGCCCGCCGAAGAACGAAATATGACAGCAATCTTCTGGGTACAAGAAAAATTCTGCCGAACCATCGCAAGTCAGCTGGAAAATCTGCCTGCGTCTGCAGTGCACGTAGCTGAATTAGGCAATTTTTGCAGCAAACCCGTCGTGATCCTCTCTGCAAAATCCACGCCTGCAAAAAGACGCGAGCAGCACGAAGCCATCGCGCAGCGCTTGCCCCAGGGGCGTTATGTGCTGGCGGAGCGCAGCACCCACTGGATCATGCAGGATCAGCCCGAACTTGTGCTCGGCGCAATCCATGAGGTCGCGCGTTCCGTGGAGCAACTCGAAGCTGCGGCTGCGCGTGCGGATTCGTCTGCATCTTGATGCAGTTTCCTGCATCTTGACTGCCTTGTGCTGAATCTAAGCGAGCGACGGGGCCTCCACGATAGAACAAAGACAGACAGTAATCGTGAGCGGGTCTAAGTGTTCCGGAACCTGATGCATGTAAAGAGAAGTGTCGAGTTTTCACCGATCGCCATCGAACACCGTCTCACAAAGTGGGGCTCGTCTGTGCGTAATCAGTTGCGGCTGTTTGGGGAAGGAGTGCCTTTGCCCGTCGCAGTGCCTTCGTCTTCGAGCAATCCGCCGCATGCTTGAAAAACATGAAAAAATGACTTATAGATGAAATGGTTGTCAAAGAGCTCCCATGAATAGTTCCGGCAGACGCACTCTCGTAGTAGCAGTAATCCTCGGAGTCATCGCCGTCGCGGTGATCGCTCTAGTTCTGCGTCCGAAACCAGCGGCAAGCGCCGGCCCGCCGCCTGATGTGATGGTAGTGCCGGTGGTGCAGAAAGATGTTGCCGTCTACGGCGAATGGATCGGTACGCTCGACGGACTTGTAAATGCCGATGTCAAAGCGCAAGTCACGGGCTACTTGCTCGCGCAAGACTATCAGGAGGGCGCGTTCGTCCGGAAAGGCCAGCTCCTCTTCCAAATTGATCCGCGACCCTTTCAGGCGGTTCTCGACCAGGCTGAAGGACAGTTAGCCCAGGCCACCGCGCAGTTGGCTAACGCCGAAGCGGTTCAAGTCCGCACACAACTCGATGTGAACCGTTATGGTCCGCTCGCCAAGGAGCAGGCTGCGAGCCAACAGGATCTCGACAACGCCACTCAGAACAACCTGGCAGCGAAAGCCACGGTGGCGACGGCCGACGCACAGATCAAATCGGCCCAGGCGGCCGTCGAAACGGCCAGGATCAATCTCGAATTTACGCGCCTCATAGCCCCCATTGACGGCATCGCTGGCCAGGCCCAGCTTCAAGTAGGTGCCTTGGTCACTCCGGGCAGTGGGACGGTGACTTCCGTCTCGACCGTTGACCCTATTAAGGCCTATTTCACCGTCAGCGAGAGTGAGTACCTTGAGTGGAACAGGCGGTTCCCTACACAGAGCAGCCTGGATGAAGCGGACAAGAACCTGCACCTTCGACTGATCTTGGCCGACGGATCTACCTATCAGCGCGAGGGCACGTTTTATTTTGCGGATCGCCAGGTCAATATCGGAACCGGTGCGATTCGGCTTGCTGCGCTGTTCCCCAACCCGGGAAATATTCTGCGCCCCGGCGGTTACGGCAAAGTGCGCGCGACCGTGCGCACGCAGAAGGACGCGCTATTGGTGCCGCAGCGCGCGGTTACCGAGCTGCAAGGCAGCTATCAGGTAGCCGTAGTGGACGCCGAAAATAAAGTGAGCATTCGCACGGTGACTCCCGGCGATCGCACCGGCAGCGATTGGATCATCACGAACGGATTGAAGGCGGGCGAGCGCGTCGTGGCCGAAGGCGCGCAGAAGGTGCGTCCCGGATCGCAAGTAAACCCGAAGCCGTATGTGGTGGCGAAGAGCGCGACGGCGGAGGGAAACTAAGGCCCGTGTCTAAATTTTTTATCAACCGTCCCATCGTTGCGATCGTGATTGCGATCGTGACGGTGATTCTGGGAACGATCTCAATCGTCAGCCTGCCCGTCGCGCAATTTCCGAACATCGCTCCGCCCGAAGTGCAAATTCAAGCCACCTACGTGGGAGCGGACGCGCAAACCTTGGAACAATCCGTAGCCACGCCGATCGAGCAGCAAATGAGCGGCGTGGACAACATGAACTACATGTATTCGTTGAACGCCACGGCCAACGGGCAAATGACCATGATCGTGGATTTCGACGTCAAGACGGACCCGAACACCGATCAGATTCTGGCGCAGATGCGGGAGACGCAGGCGGCTTCGCAGCTTCCGGCAGACGTCAACAACTACGGCATCACGGTGCAGAAGTCGGTGACCTCTCCGTTGATGCTGCTCACGTTATATTCGCCGAAAGGCACCTATGACGCGGCGTTCCTCTCCAACTTCGCGTACATCAACATCCACGATCCGCTGACGCGTTCGTACGGAATCGGCAACGTGCAGATCTTCGGCGCCGGACAATACGCGATGCGCTTGTGGGTGAAGCCAGATCAATTGGGCAAGTTGGGCATCACCGTCACCGATATCATCAATGCGATCCAGGCGCAGAACACCGTGAATCCCGCGGGACAAGTGGGCGGCGAGCCCGTGCCTCCGGGGCAGGAGTTCACCTACTCGGTGCGCGCGCAAGGGCGATTGATTTCCGCAGAAGAGTTCGGGCAAATCGTCGTGCGTGAGACGCCCGATGGCGGAGTGGTCCGCGTAAAAGATGTGGCGCGCGTGGAACTGGGTTCCCAGGATTACAGCACGGTGGGCCGGTTGAACGGCAAACCGGGCGCGATCATCGCCGTTTACCAATTGCCTGGCTCGAACGCAGTGGACGCGGCGGCCGGCGTGAACAAACTGATCGCCGGAATGAAGCAGACATTTCCGCAGGACATCGATTACGTGACTTCGCTTGATACCACCAAGGCGGTGACGTCCGGGATCAAGGAAATTGTCGAAACGTTGCTGATTGCCATCGTGCTGGTGATCCTGGTGGTTTACGTCTTCCTGCAAAGCTGGCGCGCCACGCTGATTCCCATGCTGGCCGTGCCAGTGGCGCTGATCGGGACGTTCGTCTTTTTCCCGCTCTTCGGATTTTCCGTCAACACGCTTTCTTTGTTAGGCCTGGTGCTGGCGATTGGATTGGTGGTGGACGACGCGATCGTGGTCGTCGAAGGCGTCGGACGCCACATCGAGGATGGCCTTTCTCCCAAAGAAGCGGCCTTGAAGGCGATGGACGAATTGACCGGGCCGGTCGTCGGTATTGCGCTGGTGCTTTCTGCCGTATTCGTTCCCACCGCATTCATTCCGGGAATCACCGGACGCCTGTATCAGCAATTTGCGGTGACGATCGCTATTTCCGTGATTCTTTCCGCTTTCAACGCGCTGACGCTGAGTCCAGCCCTGGCGGCTCTTTTGCTGCGCCCTCGAGAAGAAAGCAAGGGCGTGATGGGAAAGTTTTTCGGATGGTTCAATCGGACGTTCGAGCGGGCGACGGAGGACTATGTGGCCGTTTCCGGCGGGCTGATTCGCAAAAGTGCCATTGCCATTGTGCTGTTAGTGGCATTCGCAGCGGGCGCGGCATTTTTCGCCGGCCGCGTGCCCTCCAGCTTCCTGCCGGACGAAGACCAAGGCTATCTCTTCATCAACCTGCAGCTTCCCGACGCAGCCTCGCTGCAACGGACGGACCGAGCCGCGCGCGACGTAGAAAAGATACTGGCGGACACTCCCGGAGTGAAATACACCACCAGCGTAATCGGCTTCAGCCTGCTGAGCTTCGTACGCACCAGCTATAACGCGTTTTTCTTCGTCACGCTGGATCCTTGGGACGAGCGGAAATCCCGCGCCGAACAGTTCCAGGAAATTAAGGCACGTCTGAATCAGAAATTGAGCCAGATGCCCGAAGCCATCGCGTTCAACTTTTCACCTCCGGCGATTCCCGGTGTCGGCACTTCCGGCGGATTCACATTTGTTCTGGAGGACCGCGCCGGAAAGGACGTCGAATTTCTCACGCAGAATTTGAACGCGTTCATGGCTGCGGCGCGTAAACGTCCTGAGATCGGTTTTCTGGCCACCACCTATATTCCCAGCGTGCCACAGCAATTCGTGACGGTGGACCGCGACAAGGTGATCAAGCAGGGAGTGAACATCTCCGATGTTTACAGAACTCTGCAATCCTTCATGGGTGGATTTTTCATCAACTATTTCAACCGCTTCGGCCGCCAATGGCAGGTGTACATCGAGGCGGAAGGTGAATACCGCACGCGTGCCGAAAACGTGGGGCAATTCTACGTGCGCAACAATAACGGCGACAACGTGCCGCTTTCCGCGCTGACGAAATTCGAGCCGCGCATCGGTCCGGAATACACCATGCGCTTCAACGAATATCGCAGCGCGCAAATCGTCGGCAGCGCCGCGCCGGGATACAGTTCCGCTCAGGCGATGAAAGCGCTCGAAGAGGTATTCGCGCAATCCATGCCGCATGACATGGGCTACGACTACAAGGACATGTCTTTTCAGGAAAAGCTGGCGCAGCAGGGAGTTTCTCCCACGGTCGTTTTTGCATTTTCCCTGTTGTTTGTGTTCCTGATTCTTGCCGCGCTCTATGAAAGCTGGTCGCTGCCGTTCAGCGTGCTGCTTAGCACGCCGGTCGCGGTGTTCGGCGCGTTCGCCACACTGTGGTTGCGCCGCACGATTGCCGGGTGGTTCTATCCGCCGTACATGGTGCAGATCGAAAGCGACGTGTATTCGCAGATCGGGCTGGTAATGCTGATCGGGCTTGCGGCGAAAAACGCGATTCTGATCGTTGAATTCGCCAAGGACGAATTCGAGCAAGGCAAACCGCTGGTGGACGCTGCGCTGGCAGGCGCGCGCATCCGGCTGCGGCCCATCTTGATGACGTCATTCGCATTCATCCTGGGCAGCGTGCCTTTGTGGATCGCCACAGGCGCGGGCTCAGTGGCGCGACAGATTATCGGCACCACAGTAATTGGTGGAATGCTCGCGGCCAGTTTCCTCGCCATATTCCTGGTTCCGGTAATTTTCTATCTGGTCGAGAAATGGTCAGGCGCCGGAAAGAAAGACGCCGCGGCCGCAGCGCCGGCCATGCCCGCGCCGGCCCCAGGAGATTGAAATGGGCCACCGACACATGAATCAACGAGACCCGCGGCGGAGCGATTCATGAACATGAAATTCATGAATAATCTGCGTCCATTGATCAGAATCGTTCTAACCTCGAGCCTTGTCGCCGGCTGCGCGGTCGGCCCGAACTATCATAAACCCGACTTGCAAACTCCCGCCGTGTATCGCGATCTCAGCGAAAATCCGCAGGCTGAAGCCCAGGCCGCTTCCTACGCTGATCTGCCCTGGTGGCAGGTTTTTACGGACCCCGTACTGCAAGACCTGATCCGCACCGCGCTGAAGCAAAATTACGATTTGCAGACGGCCACCGAACGGATTAGTGCCGCGCGCGGGCAATTGGCGGTCACGCGCTCCAGCCTTTTCCCGCAAGTGTCAGGTGACGGCAATTTCACCGGCGGCAAAGAGCAGAATTTTCAGTCAAAATCAAATTTCCTGGCGCTCACGGCAGATGCGGCCTTTCAAGTGGACTTATTCGGCGGCCTGCGCCGAGCCACCCAAGCCTCGCGCGCGCAGTTGCTCGCGACCGAGGCGGCGCGGCAAACCGTGGTGCTCACCGTCGTCAGCGACGTAGCCAGCGATTATTTCGCGCTTCTGGAGCTTGACCTGGAATTGCAGATCTCCCACGATACTGTGACGACGCAGGAGGATTCGGTAAAGTTAACTTCACTCCGCCTGGACCACGGTGTCGCCACCAAGCTCGACGTGCTGCAAGCCCAGCAAGTTCTCGACACCGCCAATGCGGAGATTCCGGATCTTGAAAGGCGGATCGGCCAGGAGGAAGACGCCATCAGCACTCTCCTCGGCAATTATCCCGGGAGCATCCCACGCGGGCACGTGCTCGCGGACCAAGTGCTTCCACCTGGCGTGCCTCCAGGCCTCCCTTCCTCGCTGCTCGAGCGCCGGCCCGACATTCGTCAAGCTGAGCAAATCCTGATTGCCCAGAATGCCGAAATTGGCGTGGCCAAGGCGCAATTCTTTCCGCAAATTTCGCTGACCGGCGCGGGCGGCGGCGCATTCGGACGCAGCAATCTTTTCTCGAGCCTGATGAGCTCGCAAACCAGCATCTGGTCGTACGGCGTCTCGGTAAGCCAGCCCATTTTCACGGGCGGTGCCCTGCGCGGGAATTTGCACGTGGCCGAAGCTCAGCACGAGCAGGCGTTGACCGCTTACAAACAAGCGATTCAGTTCGCATTCCGCGATGTCTCCGACGGGTTGATCGGATATCAGAAACTCCATGAAGTGCGCGTTCGCCAGGAGCAGACCGTCGCAGACTTGGCGGAGTCGGTTCGCCTCTCCGTCATGCGTTACAGAGGAGGCACGACCACTTATCTGGAAGTGCTGGACGGTCAACGCTCGCTCTTTGAAGCCGAAATCACTTTGGCGCAAGCGCGCGGCGCCGAATACCAAAGCCTCGTGCAACTCTACAAAGCCCTCGGTGGCGGCTGGAAGTAACCCCGCTGTAGTATCGCGCCAGCGGCACCGCAGCGCGGCCCGGCCCGCGATCCTGGAGCGGCTTACGGCGCGACGGATGCCTCGGTGTCCAGCCAGTACATGTTGCGCGCCCTGAGTTGGAGCTCCGGCCTGTCCTTAAGCTTCAGTCCCAGCGTATGAAGCCCTGCGCTTGGCGATTCCGGACGGAAGGTCAGCATGTAGTAGTTTGGCAGGTCGTTCGAGATGGCGAGTAAGCTTCGCCTCAGCGTTGCTGCGTTCGTGAACGCGAAGTATTCGCCTCCGGTCAATTGCGCCACAGACTCGGGCACGTTGCGCTTCAGTCCGTCTTTCGCAGCGACAAATGCCATCCGCAGCAATCGCAACGGCGGAAGCAGGTCGCTCGCGCAGTCCAGCGCCTGAATGCGGCGATTTCCGTGCGCGTCCGGATCGGCGCCGGGATCCTGACTCATGCAGCCGCCTGCTCCATACGGCTCGTTCCCGTAAGGTGTTCCTCCCGGCAACGGCAGCTTCGATGCCTCGTGCTTCACCGCCTCTTTCGTCGTGGAAAAGCCGAAACTATAAATCGCTGCGTTCGTATCGCTGACCGAGCGCACGGCATCATCCAGGCTCGTCTCGCTGCCACGGTCGGCCGTCTCGGTGACGAGCAGCACCGCGCGCCGATACCGCGGCGGCACATCGCGCAAGAGTTCGATGCCGAATTCGAGGGCGTCAAGAATGGCTGCCCCTTGGTCACCTTCGTTCAGGTGCGCAATCGTTCTTGCCGCGGCGTCCGTGTTGTCGGTGAAATCCTGTGCGATTCGCGGTTTGCTGTCAAAGCTGACCACAGCGACGAGATGCGGCACATCCCCGATGACGGCGTCGAGCTCCGCACCAAGATTATCGTAGTCCTGCAGATGCCGCGTGCCCTGTCCCCCATTCTCCACAATGACGACCAGCGCCAGCGGCAGCAAGTCCGTATCGGTCTCCAAGCGCAAAGTCTGCGGCACGCCGTTGTCTGTGAGGATGAAATCTTCGGCGGTGAGTGACGAAACGGTCTCGCCGGATTTGGTTTTAACCAACACGGGGACCAACACCACAGTCGAGCTGGTGCGAATTCGATTTCCAGACTGCGGCGGCTCGTTCGTTTGTTGTTTGCTCACTGAGCCGGGAGCAGAGCCTCCGTTTTGGCTTTGCGCGTGAACGGATGGTAGGGCCGTGATCAGAAGCAACATTACGCCGGCACATACGTATTTGGGTAATCGCGCCATGGCAGGTTTGTGAGATTCAGCGCTGCCTGCGCTGGTTGTCTATCGCGCGAGCAGCCGAGTTGCGAACTCCTGAGCAGTCCTGTAACCGGAAACCTGAAATGAAGCTGTGAAGAAACTTCGATGTCGAGAGAGATTGCGAATTCGGTCTGAGCTTTCTGAAATGTTGACTTGCTATTTGGAGAGCTGTCGCGGTTCTTCTCGCTGTTCTCTTTCTCTCTCAGTTGACGGCTGGTGTGGTGTTGAGCTTTTTCAAGCGGATCCAGTGCTGCAGGTTGTAGGTAAGGCAAGCCCACAGCATTTCCATCTGCACCTTCTTCAGGCCCCGCACATGGAACTGCCGCAAGCCCAGCTTGCTCTTGATCCAGGCGTGACAAAACTCCACGATTCTTCCCCGACGACGATATTGTTTGCAGGCTTCTTCGCTAGCCATCTTCGTGCGAAAGGCCATTACCACCGAGCTTTCTTCCGGCTGCGCCACCGAGCGACCGTGCTTTTGGTTATCTGGGCAACACTCGGGTTTGCGAGGACAGGCTTGGCAATCCTCCCGCCGGGCTTCGTAGAGGTGATAAATCATTCCTGGCCCACTCTTGCGTCGTCCCGCCGAATGCAAGATCTTTCCCTCTGGGCAAACACAGCGGTTCTTCTCCGGCTGATAGAGAAATGCGCTCGGTGGTAACTGGTTCGGCAGGTTGGCTCCGCGCGGCACATTTTGATACCGCATGGTCCCCAGAAAATCGATCTCTCGGGCGGCCATCTTCTCGATATTCTCTCGCGTGCTGTAGCCGCTATCGGCCACCATCTGTTGCGGCTTTTTCTCCAGCCGCTGTTCCAGGCGATCGACTGCTGGCAATAGCTGCCCGCTGTCGTTGGGCTCCTGGGTTACCGCTACTCCCACAATCAGTCCCTGCGCCGCGTCGGTAGAAATCTGCGCATTGTAACTGAGCGCTAATCCTCCATCGGGCTGATGCATGGTCCTGGCGTGCGGATCGCTGGTGCTCACGCGCGTTTCCTTCTTGGCTTTTTCTCCGCTCTTGCGTGCCTGCCACTTCTGCAACTCTTCCAGCGCACTCGTCAGTCGCTCTTGCTGCTCGCGTCGCGCGCGCACCCGCGCTTGCTTTACTTTCCGACTGCTCTCCTCGTTCCGGGGATCGCCCATCTCCGCCACGCGTCGTCGCGCTTTCTCCAGATGCTCGCGAATCGTCTCCTCCTGGAGATAACTTCTACTGCTCGCCTGGGCCTTAATCTTCGTGCCGTCTTGCATCACTTGCTCCAGCGTGATCAGCCCTTCTTTGCTGAGCGCCGCCAGCACCTGCGTGAATAGTTCATCGAGTTCCTGCTGCTTCTCGACACGGAAATCCGCCAGCGTGTGGTAGTTCACTTCCTGCAATCCCGTCAGCCACTGGAACGCCGGATCGTACTCACAGCGCCGGGCCACTTCTCGTGCCGAACCAATCCCCTGGCTATAGGCATACACCCACATACTGATCAGCAGTTGCGGATCAATCGCCGGCCGCCCCCCTTCCTCCGTGCTGCTCTCGATGGCTTGATAAAAGGCGCTCAGGTTCAGGCGCCCTACCAATGTCCAAATAGCTCTCGCCGGATGGTCTTCGCTGATGAGATGTTCCACATCCACGGCTCGCCAACTCATCTGCTGTCGGTTCACGTGGCGAATCAGAGGCTGCTTGCTGATCGGATTTTCTTGGCTCATGCCGCGAGCTTACGGCAGACTTTTTTTTTTGCAAGATGGAAATTCAGAGGGTTTCTTCACAGCTTCAATCCCCATGTACGAGTACCGCTGCGGGTTTAATAATTCGGCGCAACACACGCACGAAGTCTACTTGCGGTACTGCGAGGGAAATCGCCAATCCAGCGACGGCCAAGAATTTAAGATGGCGCGCCGAAGGGGACGATTTTAGAACTTTCCTCGCCGATTTCGTGCCATGCCTACCACACATTGACTTCGCCGCTGGATTAAGCCTGTAGCCCGCTCGGGGACGACAAGGAACTTGTACGATTACGCGACGCACCAACGAGTCTGGCGTCGGCTTATGCGCGGATGATGGGGTCGTCAACTCTTGAGGCGAAGTGATTTCCAACTATTCCAGCCTGTCGGGGTGTGGCGGCAACGGTGGCCTTGCGGTCCGCCTCAGGTACCGGCGGTTGACGTTGCCGCGCAAACCGTTGAATTTTTCAATGGCCGCTGAATTAGTCACCACTTCCCGTGCAGATCTTCCCAGCGGCGTGCAAATACCCGCGCGCTAACTCAATGGACTGAAAGAGCATGGCTAGCCGATAACAAATCTGTGGACAATGGCGCGCCGCTTGCATATAAGAGCGCGCTGCCCTAGGGGGCAAGTTTGAGGAGCAAGGAGGAATCAAATGGCCACGAAGAAATCAACCAAGAAGCTGCGAAAAGGAAAGAAGCTCAAAGCTACTAAGCCATTGCTGACCCATATCATTATCTCGTCCTGAACAACCCTACGATTTCTGCCCGGCCGCGATCTTCTCAGGGTCCCGGTCGTGGTCGTGTGGCGAAAGTGCGCCCAAGGGGACGATTTTAGAACTTTTCTCCGCGATTTTGTGGCATGTTTGCCACAGCTTGAGTCCCATTGCTGGATTGCACGTATTGCATGATTTGGCGGCCTTCCTTGCAGCGGTGCGACGTCGTATTCCCTTGGGCCAGGGGACTTAGCGGACCTCAGTACGGCTCTTATTAGAAATAGATTCAAGCTGACCTTTCCGAATTTTGGTGAATTGGCGAATTTGCACTCTCCCATTCGGCATGTTGGCGATGATCTGGAGTTCTCCACCCATTGCTTCAATGATTTTGCTCAGGGTGCTGATGTACATGTCCGAGCGTCTTTCCATTTTGGAGATGGAAGCTTGTCGGACGTGAAGAGTGTCTGCCAGGGATTCCTGAGTCAGGTCCATGGCCTCACGGAGCTCAGCAAGGCCCATTTCTGAGATCATTTTCTTGGCGGCTTCTTCGCTGCGAACGCGCGCTTCGCGAGGCATTTTTGCTTGAAGTTCTTTGAAGTTCTTTGCCATTGCTATTTTTCCTCGCTTTTGATCGTTTCAAGATGCTCGTCGTAAAGTGCATCCGCCATCGGAACAAAGACATCATACCAACGATCATTTCCAGTCTTATCACCACCGATCAACAGGATTGCGCATCGGCGCGGGTCAAATGCAAAGAGCACCCGATACGGTCTACCCGAATGTTGTATCCGAAGCTCTTTCATGTTCGGATGACGAGAAGAGTGAATAAGGTGACTTCTCCGCCGGCTGAAGACCGGCGGCTTCTCAAGACACGCATGAGCTAACAGCCTCTACGTTCTGTCTTGAAGGGCTTATCCTAGCCCTTTGCAAGATTACTTGAGCCGATACGAAGTCTCGTGGAGCTACCAATCCGCATTCGATGCAAACATGCTCTCGGTCTGAGAGAAGTTTGCGGACCGTTGCACCGCACAGACAGGTTTGACTCGTGCTTGATGGGTTGACCTTAATCAGAGTGCGACCGGCGCTCTCAGCCTTGTACGCTATCTTGGAGAAGAAGGAAGCCCATCCGACATCATGCACAGACTTTGACAAGATTCCGCCAGCGAGCCCTTTCACATTCAGGTCTTCGATGACGATGGTTCCGAAGTCTTGAATCAACTTGAAAGATTGTTTGTGTTGAAATTCGTTGCGCAACCGCTGTATCCGACTGTGAATACTTCGGAGTGCTAGGATTGCTTTACGCCTTCTGTGCGAACGCTTGTTGACTCTTCGCGCGACTTGGCGCTGGGCTCTGCGAAGACGCTTTTGCGCTTGCTGATACCAGCGCGGATTCGGGATGGAATCTCCGTTGGACAGAACCGCGAATGATTCCAAGCCAACATCTATTCCAACGGTGTTGTCCAGCGCCGGGAGGGGTTTCTTTGCGCACTCCACGGAGCAGCAGGCGTACCACTCTTTGCCTTCACGCTTCACGGAGACGGTCTTGATCTCACCGGTGATGGGGCGGTGCAATAGAATCTTGATCGCGCCGACACCCTGGACACGAAGACCTGTTTTTCGCTGCTCTGGTTTGAGTAGCTTATTGCCGTCACCGTGACTCGGGAATGTGATGCTGTCATACCGTCGCGACGACTTGAATCTCGGGAACCCCGGCTTCTCGCCGTGTTTTATTCGTCGAAAGAAAGCCTGAAATGCTTTGTCTAGACGCTTTAGAACGTCTTGGGCACAGTGATAGTTCGGAAGTGATAGGTCACCCGCGTCTCGAATCTCTTTCAATTGGTTCGCCTGCGTGTAGTAGTTGAGAGATTTCCCATGCGTGCGATACGCCTCTCGACGTTCCTGTAGCGCGGCGTTATACAACCGACACGCTTCGGATAACTGCATCCTCAGCAACTCTTGTTGGTTTGGTGTGGGATACAGTCGATATTTGAACGTCTTTCGCATCAGCGTCCTTTTTGATTCTCGAGGTACTTCTTCACCGTTGATTCTGACACGTGGCCGACTGTGCCCGCGTAATATGAGCGCGACCACAACGTAGGCAACCTTGATTTCAAGTGCGGAAACTCTTCTCTGAGAATCCGAGACGACGCACCTTTGAGCCTATTCACTATCTCAGCTACACACCGCGTTGGATCTGATGACACGAAGAGATGCACATGATCTGGCATCACTTCCATCACTTCGATGAGCACGCCGTATTGTGCCGCGGTCGCGAGCAACACGTTCTTGAGCCTTGCCTCAACATCACCGACAAGAACCTTGCGTCTGTATTTCGGACACCAGACGATGTGATACTGGAGGCTGAATACTGCTCCCGCGTTCTTACTGTATCTGCTGTCTGCTGCTCCGGTTAGCATGTTATGAGTCTGCCATATAACTATGCTCGTGTCACGTACACGGGCTTACCTGTCGCCTGCAGGCGACAGTCCGCGCCCGGTTTCTTATCGGCATGAGGACGAGGAAGACTGGGGCCAATCTTCTGAAGTAAGATCACTTTGGCGTTCACGTCCACCTGTTCAGCCTCGCTCAGACCATCCCACCAGTTAGAAAACTCGTCTGTAAATTCGACCTCCCATTCCATAGAGGGAATATAGCTCATAGGCTATTTTTTGTCAAGGGCGATCGGAGTTGCAGGGGGGTGAAGTTGCTCGGGATCGTGAAAAGTGGGTATTTGTTGAGAACGGATTAGAGATCGCTGACAGAACCAGTGGAAAATCCCTTCGGCCCAAAAGTGTTACCTATGTCTTAGGTACGTTGTGTAACCCATGTCTCCGGGCTGGACCCCCAATAAAAGTGGCGCGCCCGGAGGGATTCGACCCCCCGACCTTCTGCTTAGAAGATAAACCCAGAAATGCTATCTCGTTGCTTTTCCTTGGCTCTGCTTATCTCTGGCACCACCATTTTGTATGGTATTCGGGCGTTATTGGACCCAAGTTGGACCCATTTTCCGACTGCACACCCGAAGCCTTTTGAGGATCCCGCGGCCAATGGATCTGTCCGCCCGCAACCGCCACGCGGCAATTCAATCTTTCGTCCCCACACGCCCTTTTCCCGCCCCGCGCAGCACCCCCCACGAACGCTGCGAGCAAAACCGCAACTTCGACGATCGAAGAGCTACCCCTGGACTGCCATATGACCTGTTCAGCAATGAGAGAGCGCATCTGTACTCATCGCACCTTGACCTTGGGTTCGACTGACAGCCCTGCCTTCAACAATTCTTCGGCGTTGAACTCTTGACCCGGAGGGCGATCGAAATCGATTCGTACCGGCACGCGCTGCACGACTTTCACGTAATTACCGGTGGCGGTTTCGGAAGGTAATAGGTCGAATACCGAGCCGGTGCCGCCGCCCATGTTCGTGACCCGGCCCTTCCACTTGCGGCCATATGCATCTACGCGGACCTCGACGGGCTGGCCAGGGCGCATATGAGCGAGCTACGTCTCTTTGAAATTGGCTGTGACCCAAACATCGTCGAGAGGCAGAACATCCACAAGATCCTGTCCGATATTCACGTTCTGGCCCACCTCAACTCTTCTCTTGCCGACGATTCCTGTCACTGGAGAAGAGATTACCGTGTAGCTGAAGTTCAGTTCTGCTTGGGCAAGTTGGAGTTCTCGTCGCGCCACCTCGGCAGTGGCTGTCTGCACTTTGGCGTTGTCGTGGGAACTCGCAGCGATGGATCGCGCCTCGGACAGATTCACTTGCGCAAGTACTTCTGCGACCTTGTACTCCTCAGGGTCTATGGTGATCATCGCTTCGCCAGCATGAACGAATTGACCCTCATTGACGTACACGGCCTTGATGCGCCCGTTGATTCGAGGGCTCAGCGGCATAACATGGCCGTCGACGTGTGCATCGTTAGTGTCTTCGTACTGGAAAGCATTCCAGGCGAAATAGCCGCCTACGATGACAAGCACTATCACAGCCGAGATTGTCAGGATTCTTTTGCGACGGATTTTTGACTGTTTACCGGGTTTCGAGTCCGGCCGCAAAGGGCTGGCGTTTTGATCCACGAAAGCAACCTGCTCGTCATTCCAGATCGTCTGAGTGCCATTGTTGTTCGGCATCATTTTTCCTCCCGGATGCTGATTGGCCAGTTATTTCGTCCGACTAATCATCTCGGCGGATCTTGCGCGCCATCCGTTTGAGGACCTGCTTCGTGAATACACCGGACGAGCGGAAGCTGGCTCCCTCTTTCATTAGCTCTAGAAGTACGTTTTCTCCGTCCTCGGTAATGGCAGTGAGCCCCTTCACGTCTATAACTAGCGCACGATCGTTCAGGTCTACCGTCGCCTGCCGCCAGACTCTTCCGAGCTCAGTGGCCCAAGGGCCTATGAGCTTCCCTTCTATCAGCAGCCGGCGCTGGCTCGGAGTGTCGAGAATGGAAATCTTCAACATTTCCTCTGCCCAGCGCTCGCGTTAGTGCAAGCTCCGCCCCAAACGTCCTCGTTGAAGCTTTCGATTTGTTCAAAAAGTTTCTGCCGCACGCCTAGTTCGTCGGCGCGCTTTACAGCCTCGATGAGTCGGGCATTATGAAGTGCGTGTTCAAAGTCGGGTGCATTGTAGGCGCCCGCGTGCAGATCACGGAGAAGATAAGCGTAGACCTCTCCCACGTTGATCGACGCACCCATGAACCCTCCGGAGACCGCAGCTTCCTCAGGCCTCACAAATGCGACGTTTGACGTCAGCTTGAGATCTCCACACTGGAAGCCGTACAGGTGACCACCGCTCAAGTTGAGCCATCCGTCTTCCCCTCTGATATCGAAGCTGAAGCGAGCATCCTCGTGCGCTACACCGCCATAAATGTCGGCCGTGAATACGGCGCCAGCACCAGTCATTCCCAGGACGCCGACTTGATCGGCAGTTTGACGCACACTTTCCTCTCTGGTGTCCGTCAGTTTGACCGTGGGCCACTGAATCTCGGTGCGGGCGTCGACCTCGAGGATCGGTCCGAGGACCGCCTCCACCACATCGAGCGTATGCCCCGCGCTGATGGTCAACAGGTTGGCTCCAGAAGATTCCTTATTGAAATAGTCATAGACGGAAGGCATCTCCGGCCCGAAGCCGGTGGTGGTGGAGACAATACTTGCGTTGAGTGGCCGTCCAATCCGTCCGGAAGAAACCAACTGGGCCGCACGGCGCACGGCTGGATTCAAACGACCCTGCAATCCGATCGCGGTATGAAGTGAACCTACCGCGCTCGCTATTTGTTCAGCCTCCGCGACGGTGCGCCCGAGTGGCGCCTCGCAGTAGACTGCTTTACCGGCCTCCAGTGCCGCCAGTACGAGTTCGCTGTGCGCCGACACCTTGACAGCAATTGTTATCACATCAATCCGCTCATCGCGGATCATCGCGAAGGGATCGGAAAACCAGCGATCAGCACCAAAGGCCTTAGCCGCTTCCCGTGCACTCTGCTCGTTGCGCGTTGCTACGGCCGAGAGCTTCACGCCGTGAAGACCGTTGATCGCTGGAACATGCGACACCTTCGCCCAGCTTGATTTGGCATTTGCACCCACTATTCCGACACGAATTTCCTTTTGATTCACGGCTTAATCTCCTTACTTCTGCCTGTTCTCCATCCTTCAGCGACGGGAGTTCCGACGTTCGATACCGTTTCGCCCTGCCAGGCTCAGGAAAACCATAAAATGCAATAAGTAAATCAAGAGAGACCGCACGATTATCGCCTCCAACAGTTTCCGCGCCCTTGGTCTCAACAACGAGTGACAAGGGCACCGCCCACACCAAACCTGCGGAACCGTAAGTTGCTGAATTTTCGGGAGAACGCTGCCCAAGTCGAAAATGTCGGAGTTGAAGAAGTTGAAAAGGTCGAAACCGTCGACGCTGTGAGCCACTACAAACAGACGGGCTGCAAGGTCAAGAATACTGCTTCGCGAATATGCCGAACTTTTTCATTCGAGAGAGGAGAGTTGTGCGGTTCATTCCCAGGCGCGCGGCAGCACCATCGGCGCCACCCACGCGGCCCTTGCATGCGGTGAGTGCCCGCACAATCTCGTCGTGCTGCTTTCTTTCATATTCGTCAGCAACGCTCATTTTGTCGGTTCGCGAGTCTGTTCCGTCTTCAGCGACTTGCTTCACTTGATGCAGGGTATCCAGGGAGTCTTCTTTACTTGTTTTTCGAAGTTCCGCCAGAGGAGCGTCAAGCGATCTGCCCCTCGTCAAGAGGACGGCTCGCTCAATAAAATTCTCAAGCTCACGAATGTTGCCGGGCCAATCCAATCTCGTCAGGCCCTTCATGACCGCCGCAGGGACCGTTTCGATGCACTTCTGCATTTGCTTCGCATGCTTTTGCACGAAATAGCTGACGAGCAGAGGAATGTCTTCTCTGCGGTCCCGCAAAGGAGGAATACGGATCGGGAAGACATTCAGCCGATAGTACAAATCACTGCGAAATTCCTTGTTCGCAACCATCTGCTCAAGGTCGCGATTCGTAGCCGCCACCAGGCGGACATTCACCTTCCGCGTGTGCGTGCTGCCGAGACGTTCAAATTCCCGCTCTTGAAGAGCCCGCAGCAGCTTCGGCTGAATCTCAATCGGGATGTCTCCCACTTCGTCCAAAAACAGTGTCCCTTGGTCCGCGAGTTCCAGCCGGCCAATCTTTTGATTTATGGCTCCTGTGAACGCGCCCTTTTCATGGCCAAACAGTTCACTTTCCAGCAGCCCAGTCGGGATTGCCGCGCAGTTCAGTTTCACTAATGTGCGTTGATTGCGGCGGCTTCGGTCGTGAATCGCGCGGGCGATCAGCTCCTTTCCCGTACCAGTTTCACCGAGCAGCAGCACCGTGGAATCGCTGGGGGCAACCGTTTCAACCAGCTGCAAAACGTGCTTCAACGCCGCGCTGTTTCCAATGATCTGCTCGAAACCCATCTCGCTGCGAAATTCTTCTTCGAGATAGACCTTCTCTTGGGCAAGCTTGTCCTTGAGTTCAGAAATTTCCCGGTACGCTAGCGCGTTTTCAATTGCGATGGCTATTTGTCCTGACGCCCGGCTAAGGAAGTCAACATCCTCGTGAAGTAAACGGAGTGTCTGTTGTGCGCAAAATCGAAAGAAATCCAAGCACTCCGGCCGCGATTAACAAGTGGGATAAGGCAATGGGCTTTTATGCCTTCACTAGCCGCCGTCTCACTTATCCCGATCCGCGCACTCGTCACGCTCCCGCGTGTCCATGACTACCGGTTGCAAGGTGTCCATCGCTTTTTTACCGGCGGCGCTTGGTGTAAAGAACAACTCTTCCTTTATGACCCCTTTCCCATGCGGAAAATCCACGGCAAGTACCCTGCATTTTCCCGTTGCTGCATCGAGCAGGGAAACGGTTACGCCATCAGCGTGTATGACTTCGCGGATATTCGCTGCAATCGCCCGCAAGACCTCACGCCGGTCGAGGCTGGACGTGATTCTGGTCGTCAGATTCAGGAGCAATTGCAATCGATCTCCTAATCCGGATACCTCTTGGAACGCCAGCGCGTTTTCGACTGCGATGGCTATCTGTCCTGAGGCACGGTTGAGGAACTCGACATCTTCCGGCGAAAACGGAGTCTCTGTCGTGCGACAAATCCACATCAGTCCGAGGCCCCGGCCGCGATTCACAAGCGGGATGCAACACAAGGTTTCGATGCCCTCCGCAGCGGCGATGTTATAAGCATGAGGTCCGAGGTCGTTCTGCTCCCGCATGTTCACGACTACCGGCTGCAAGGTGTCCATGGCTCTTTTGCCGGCGGCGCTTGGTTTAAAGAACAACTCTTCCTTTATGACGCCTTTCCCGTGCGGGAAATCCATGGCAAAAACCCGAAATCCTCCGGTCGCTGCGTCGGGCAGGGAAACAGCGGCGGCATCGGCGTGTATGACTTCGCGAATGTTGGCTGCAATCGATCGCATTACTTGCCGCAGATCCAGACTGGACGTGATGCTGCTCGTCAGATTCAGGAGCAGCTCAATCCGCTCGTTCCGAGGCTGAAGTCCCGCTTTTGTGCTCATATGCAAAGCGCCGGAAATGATTGCCGGACTTACAAAGCATGATGATGACCCATTTCGCCCCGGGGTCGCAAGTTTTACGCGTCGCATGACGTCCAGCCGCGGCGGAGTCAAAGCGCGGTGTCTTGCGTTCCTCACTGCTGCCAGCCGCCACCGAGGGCCTCGTAGACTTGAACAAGCGCAAGCCGCTCATTGAGTTGCGCCTGAACGAGATTCAGCTCCGCCGCAAAATAATTTGTTTCGGCGGTCAGCACCTGCAGGTAGCTCGCGCCGCCCTGCCTGTAGAGCACCAGGGAGAGATCGTCGGACCGCTGAGCTGCCTGAGTGAGCAGCTCCTGCTGACCGCGAAAGTCACGAAATTTCTGATAACCGACGAGGGAATTGGAAACCTGCTCTAGCGCGTCCTGAACGGTTTGCTGGTATGACAGCACCGACTCCTGCCATTGCGCTCTGGCGAGCCTGAGTCCCGAACGGAGCCTTCCGCCCTCGAACAGGGGCTGACTCACGCTGAACGCTGCGTTCCAAGTCTGCGAAGGTGCGCTGATGAACTGATTCAATGCGTTGCTTTCGAGTCCTCCCATCCCCGTCAGGGAAATGGTAGGAAAGAAAGCCGCCTTGGCCACGCCGATTTGCGCGTTGGCTGCGACGACGTTCTGTTCCGCTTCGCGGACGTCCGGCCGGCGCTCCAGCAGCTGCGAGGGCAGGCCAGCGGGAATGCTGTCCAGAAGAGGTTGCTCCGTGATCGCACGCCCCCGCGGAATCGACTGCGGATTTTCACCCAGCAGGATGCTGAGCACGTTCTCCTGCTGCTCGATTTGCCGTTCGAAGTCAGGAATGGATTCCGAAGCGGTGTAGACGAGTTGTTCTGATTGGCTTACGTCGAGGTCGGAAGCTCCGCCGTGGTTGAAAAGCACTTGCGTCAACTGAAGTGATTGCTGCCTGGATGCCAGCGTGCGTTTCGCGATCTCAAGCTCGCTATCCAGTGCGCGAAGTTGAAAATAGGCCGTGGCCACACTGGCCACGAGCGATGACATCGTCGCTCGCTGTCCCCACTCGGTGCCGAGCAACTGGGCGCGAGCTGCTTCGGTTTGGCGGCGATATTTTCCCCAAAAGTCGAGATTCCAGATAACCGACAGGCTGAGCTGACCACCGTTGACCTCGTAGGCTGGAAACAGATTTGAGACTTTGGGATTTCCCTCGCTAAAGACGCCTGCGCCGACGCTGGCGGAGGGGAGCTGATCGGCACGGGTGATGCCGACTTGTGCCTGGGCCTCGAGCACGCGAGTGGCAGCGATGCGCACGTCATAGTTCTGCTGAAGCGCGGTGTGAATCAGTTGCACCAGCACAGGATCCTGATACACCTGCCACCAATTCTCATTTCCGAGCGATGATGCCGGCGCCGCCGGGCTGGGCGTGGCGGCGCGGTAGTCTGTGGGAACGCTCACTGCCGGCCGTTTGTAATTCGGTCCGACTGCACAGCCAGCGAGCGCAACGATGACGACCGGCAAGAACGCAAGTTTTTTCATGTTAGTCACCTTGGCCTTGCGTTTCCGCGGGTAGGAGCCCTGGCGACTTCTGGCGCGTAGCGCCGGAGATGCGTTCGACGACGGAGAAGATGGCTGGAACAAAGAATCTGCCGATGAACGTTTCCGCTAGCATACCTCCGATTACCGCCGTCCCCATGATCTGGCGAGCCACCGCACCGGCTCCGGATGCTGTCCAGAGCGGCACGCAACCGAGGATGAAGGCGAGCGCGGTCATCATAAGAGGCCGGAAGCGCAGCCTGGCCGCGGAAAGTGCCGCATCGACGACGGACATACCTCGCTGTTCGTAGTCCTCCTTGGCAAACGCGACGATCAGAATCGAGTTCTTCGCTGCCAAACCGATGAGCATCACGAGGCCGATTTGCGCATAAACGTCGTTCTCCATCTGAACCATGTAAGCTGGCAGGTAGAGGCCCATCACGAAGCGCCGCAACCAAAGCGCGGCCAAGGCGCCGAATACCGCCACCGGCGTGCTGAGCAGCACGCTGAAGGGCAGACTCCAGCTTTCATAGAGCGCCGCCAAGACAAGGAAAACGAACAGAAGGGAAAACCCGAAGATGACCGAAGCCGGAACCCCTTGTTCCGCCTGCACCTCTTGATAAGACATGCCTATCCAGTCGTAACCCATTTCGGAAGGCATGATTTGCTTGAATACATCCACAAGGGCCGCTCTTGCCTGATCGGCGCTATAACCGGGCGCGGCGGCAGCATTGATCTGTGCGGCGCGGTACTCGTTATAGCGCATGGTGAACTCGGGACCGGAACGGGTATCGAATTTCGCCAGCGCGGTAAGCGGGACCGTCTGCCCTTGTCCGTTGCGAACATAGAATTGTCCGAGATCGTTGGTGGTCGCGCGATAAGGCGCTTCGGCTTCAACATACACCTGCCAGGTGCGTCCGAAATCGTTGTAGTAGTTGACGAATAATCCGCCCATGTAAGCTTGAATGGTGTTGTAAACATCGGTCAGAGCCACGCCTTGCTTCAACACTTTGCTGCGGTCCACATTGATGAACTCTTGAGGCACGCTGGGAATAAACGTGGTGGTGACCTGAGCAAGCTCAGGGCGTTTGCGGGCGGCTGCCAGGAATTTGTTCAGGTTGTCTGTTAGAAACTGGACGTCCTTGCCGGCGCGGTCCTCCAGAACAAACGTAACGCCGCCGGCGGTGCCGACACCGGGTATCGCGGGTGGTGAGAAAGTGAAAACCGTGCCTTCTGGTAGCTGCTTGAGTTGCTGGTTCAGATGCACCTTGATGGCTTGATACGCTTCGTCTCGGCTCTTGCGGTCGTCCCACGGCTTAAGGCTGACCCAAAAGAAGGCGTTGTAGCTGGTCCGGACAAAACTGAGCAAGCTGAAACCAACCACGCTAGTCGTGTACTGAACGCCCGGCGTATCTGCGAGGATCTTCTCTACTTGTCTCGCAGCCGCGCTGGTGCGCTCCAACGACGCCGCATTCGGAAGTTGCATGTTGATATAGAGGTAGCCCTGGTCTTCGTCGGGCAAGAAGCTGGAGGGCAGATGCGCCCCCACGAGCCACGCAGCACCTCCAGCCATCGCGAGCAGCACCAACACCAGCGCGCCCTTACGAATTACGTCGCCCGACAAACGCACAAAGCTGTCGGTCGAGCGCTCCCAGTAGCCGTTAAAGACGCGAAAGAATTTTCCGAGCGGCCCGCGAGTTTCTTTCTTGGGCCTGAGAAGCAGCGCCGAAAGTGCCGGGCTGAGCGTGAGAGCGTTGAACGCGGAAAGCATCACGGAGATCGCGATGGTGAGAGCGAATTGCTGGTAGAGCCTGCCGGTAATGCCCGGAATGAACACGGTCGGCACAAACACGGATGCCAGCACGAGAGCAATGCCGACGACTGGGCCGGAGAGTTCCTGCATTGCTTTTAGGGCGGCATCTTTTGGAGACAGCCCTTCCTCGATGTGGTGCTGAACGCCTTCGACGACCACGATGGCGTCGTCAACCACCAATCCTATGGCGAGCACCAGCCCGAACAGCGAAAGGGTATTGATGGAGAAGCCGAACAGCGGAAAGATAACGAATGTTCCCACTAATGAAACAGGCACGGCCAGCATGGGAATCAGGGTGGCGCGCCAGTCTTGCAGGAAGAGATAGACCACAAAAATTACCAGCACAATCGCGATTACGAGGGTCCAAAGGATTTCTTTCATGCCCTCCGTGACAGGGAGCGTCTGGTCGAGGGAAACGGTGTAATCGATGTCTTGCGGGAAGCGTTGCTTCATTTGGGCCATGAGCTTACGGACGCCCTGCACGGTTTGGACAGCATTGGTTCCGGGCAGCTGATATACGGCAATGGCCGCGCTAGGCTTACCATTCAGGCGAGCCATCAAGCTGTAGTCCTGCGTGCCCAGTTCGACGCGAGCCACGTCTTTGACGCGAACGGTCCCACCGTCAGGTGCTTCGCGCACGATCACGTCGCCGAACTGTTCCGGCGAAGTCAGGCGGCCTTGAGCGAGCACAGCGTAGGTAAACTGCTGGTTACTCTGAGCTGGCTCGCCACCGACCTGGCCAGCAGGATTCACAGTGTTCTGCGCCTGAAGCGCGTTGACAATGTCCGTAACAGTGATGCCAAGCTTGGCCATTTGGTCGGGCTTCACCCACAGCCGCATGGCGTACTGCCCCGAGCCGAAGATCGTTGTCTGGCCAACGCCGTACAAGCGTGCGATAGGGTCGTTGAGGTTGATGTAGGCGTAATTGGCCAGATAGTTGGAATCATGAGTGCCATGCGGCGAGTATACGGCGATGATCATTAGCGGAGCCGTGGTTGCCTTCTTTAGCGTGATCCCGTAATTGTTCACCTCGGGCGGCAACTGACCATTTGCCAGTTGCTGGCGTGATTGCGTGAGCAACAAGTCCGTGTTCGGATCGGTCTTGAGATCAAAATCCACGATCAACGTCGTTTGCTGATTCGCAGTGGCGTTGAGCGAATACATATAGGTCATGTTGTCCACGCCGGTGACTTGCTGTTCGATGGGTACGTCAACTGATTGCTCAAGGGTCTGCGCATCCGCACCGGGATAATTGGCCTGCAGCCTGATCTCGGGCGGAGCGATCTGTGGGAATTGAGCTACCGGCAGAGTCGCGATGCTGATCGCGCCGACGATGACGGTAAGAATCGCAATCACGATCGCGACAATGGGCCGTCGAATGAAAAAACTCGCCATGGCTTAGCGCTCCTCCGTCTCTTTGTAGGGCGTGGGATTCACCAGTTGGCCTTCTTTTGTTTTCTCCGCACCGACCGCCACGACGCGTTCTCCCGGTTTAATCCCGGATTTGATCACCCAGAGCGTGTCCACTTTTGGCCCAACCTCTACGGTGCGAAGCTGTGCACGGTTATCGGGACCGACGACTGTAACTTGGTAAGTGCCTTGCTGTTGACTTACTGCCGCCTGCGGCACCAACAGCGCTCCCGTGATGTTCCCGGTCGGCGCCTGGATACGCGCGTACTGGCCGGGTCGTAACAGATTTTTGGGATTGGAGAATTCGCCTACGATCTGGATTGTTCCGGTGTCGGTGTTTACTTGGCGATTGGCGAAGATAATTTTGCCGCGATAGGAATAGGTGCTGCCGTCGGCCAGGGTCAGTTGCAAGGGATTCCGCGAGGCATGCGTCATCCATTCGACGCTGCCTGGATCGGTGCCGTCCGCCAGACGAAGATATTCCTGTTCGCTGATGGGGAAATAGACCTTGATCGGATTCACCTGAGAAACGGCGGTAAGGACCGAAGACGTTTCCACCAGGCTGCCCACTTGCACAGTGTTGATGCCGGCGATGCCGTCAATCAGCGAAAGAACTTTCGTGTATCCCAAATTCAGCGCAGCCTGTTCGACCGCAGCCTGATCCGCTTCTACCGCCGCCTTCGCTCCAAGTTGCGCCTGCGTGTCGTTATCGAGTTGACTCTGAGGAATCGCGTGAGCTTCCGCCTCGGGGATGTCACGCTTCACGTTGATGTCGGCGTTGGCCAACTGGGCCTGAGCCTGCGCCAATTGCCCCTTGGCCTGATCAAGCGCCGCCTGAAATGGGCGCGGATCGATTTCGAAGAGAACTTGGCCTTCCCGGACAAATCCTCCTTCCTGGTAGTCCTTACGAATCAGATAGCCGCTCACGTGTGGTTGGATTTGAGCGTTGACGTACCCGTCGAGGGTCCCCACCCATTCCCCCTCGAGCGGTACGTCTTTCTGAATCGCTGGCGTTACTTCAACCATGGGCGGCGCAGGGGGCGACGCCGAAACCACGTGTCGTTCGCATCCGGCCCCCATAGCTGCCACGAACACGAGCACGATCAACAAACCAAACAGATTCGAAATGGAGCGTTTGCTTCGTGTACTCAAATTCTCAATGATGTGCTTGATGTAGGTTCCGCTGGCGGTGAATTGTGCTCCATCTTTCGCCAGCATGCGCAAGAGCCGCTCCCCGCTCTTGTCGATAAACGTGACTTCATTTAGATCCACGATGCACGCGCGTCCCGCATCCGCGCGGTGATTCACCTTCCAGCATGCCCTAAGCTCGTCCACCCATGGACCAGAGAGGCGGCCGTGCAGATTCCATTTTTCTTCGGTGGGCGTTTGACTGAAGTTGATCTTCAACATGCTGTTTTCCTCGAAGCTTATCTGTGAAAATCGCGATCGCGATTCTGTTATGACTCTCATTTTGGTTTCGAATCCTTAGCGATGCTCGTGCACTTCGTTCTTGTACTTTTGCTGGAGCTCGCGTTCCGCCTCCAGCCAATCGTTCAGGTCGCAACCGTGAATTCCGCCACGCTCGACGTGAATCTCAAACGCTCGCTTACGGATTTCCGCCGGGGATGGCCCGTTCTTCTGTCCTTCTGCCGGGACCGCTGGTGGAACAACGCTTCCTCGCGTATCCCAGGGATTGGTGATCAGATTTTGCGATTTCATAACTCCTCCTCCCTTTCAAAAACGTTTCCCTTTAACGAAATTTTGTGCCCGAGTTACCATCTGAGCCGGTGAACATGAGAAAAACCAGAACACTCGCTGCAGCAATCAACAGAACCACAACCATCGGAGCTCCTTAGCACGGGTCTTAAATTTCACGCGCAGGCCAGCCGATTTTGCGAGGCGCGCCCGCCGAGACTAGTTCCTGTCCGGCGTTGCAGCGATTTGGCTAGACTCCTTCTCGCGCGGAACAAGCGAGTCTTAACGGCGGACACCGAGAGACCCATGCGTTGAGCTGTCTCCCGGGTCGTTAACTCTCCTAGTTCCTGCAACTCGATGGCTCTCTGCATTCCAGGACTCAACTCCCCCACTGCAGCGGACAGGATTCGCGCCCTTTCCCCTTGCAAGTAGCTAGCTTCAGGGTCTGGACTTGCGTCAGCTATCTGGAGGGCGGGAGTTGTTCCTTCGTCGTTGCTGGAATCATCGAACGGTAGCTCGCGTAGCGCGCGGCGTTTGCGTAGCAATATCAGAGCGTGGTTGATTGCAATGCTGGTCAACCACGTAGGGAATGAGGATCTGCCTTCGAAGCCCAACAAGTGGATGAACGCTTTTTGGAAAGTCTGCTGGACGATGTCTTCGGCATCTTCCCGACTCCGGGTAAAGCGGAGCGCAAGCGCAAAAATCCTTTGCCGGTGGCGCTTAACGATGGTTTCAAATGCCAAGTCATCTCCGCCCTTGGCGGCAGCCACCAGTTCTTCGTCCCCACCCGCAACTTGGGAGGAAGCGACGGTCACGCCTAGTTCGTCAATCGACTTCAATAGTTGACGGTCCATGGTGCTTCTCCTGGGTACCCTTCGAATGGGCACTCGAGGCAACCAACATTGCCTGTCCGTACTCACTTGCACTGAGGGCAAGGACTAGGCCAAATCTGCAGAGCCGTAAGTCGTGGATTTTCAGAGGAACACGAGTCAGCAGTTGAATCTGTCGAACCTAAGCGGCGTTGAAACTGTTGAAGACGTCGAAGATGTCGAAGTGCGCGAAAAGCCGTGATGGTAGCCAAGCTGCGATTTAGGCGTACTGGTCGTTATCGGCCTCGGAGTTCTCAGAGGATTACAAGGACTGAAAGATGAATCCCTCAGCGTCCGGATACGGGCGCCGCTATGCCTCGTCGTGGCGTCGAAAACGCTGCGGGTGTGTCCTTCGGGAAGAATTAAGACGTGACGAATCTCAAGGGCAACTTCGCAGGCTTCACCAATTGCACGGCATTGTGGTGTAGCCTGTAGGCAGAGGAAGCCATGCGTCCAGACCGTGTGGAAGTCTTGTGGGATGCGGCGAAGTCTAAGTGGCTGATCAGAATCGAAACTGGCGAAGAAGTGATTCGTCGTCATTGCGAGGTGCCGAAGAATGCAGACGATCAGACTCTTCGCTCGGCAGTTCAGAAAACCGTAGAGGACGAAGGCTACGAACTGGACCCTGCGTCCGTTGGCATTCGTCGTTAGACAGCCTTCGATTTGACAATGCTGAAATGTTTTGTTTCGAACCGCAGTCGTTTGCTGCGGGCGATTCTCTCTCTGTCCAATTCTTGCATCACGAAGATTCCCTCAGTCCTGGGAACCATCGCCGATCGCGAATCCCGCAGCTAGTCTGGGAGCCGGAATACGATCCTGACATCGTCTTGGACTTGAACGCGATGTCCATCGAAAAGAGTTGGACCATAGCGCCACTGACGAACGGCAATTACGGCAGCTTCGACAAGCGAAGGCGGCCCACTCACCGGTTCGACGCTCAGGACTTTCCCATCGTCGCCGATCACCGCATGTAGCCGAACCGTGCCTTCAATCCGTTGCTGCATGGCTTCCGGGGGGTAAGAGGGAGCGACGGGTTTGAGGAGCCGACCGGCTTGTAGATTCTTTGAAGATTGTGTTTCCGGGTTGAACCCGGAAGGCATCGGGAACGAACGGCTAGAGCTGATCGCGATCGAGGAAGAACTGATGACCGCCTCTTCCGGCAAAGTTAGAAGGGAAGGCGGGGGTGCTTCCCGTGTCGGGTTGGCCGGCAGCTCACCTTGAGGCTGGTGCGAAACCTTGGTCTCTGCGGAAATTGGAGGGTCATCTGAATGCGGCGCAGACACTTTGCTAACGGGCTGCTCGACGGTCGTTGATTGCTGGACGCTGGCAGTGGGGGGAGGAGCGGGATCAGCAATTGTCGGGGGAGTTGCTGCGTCTTTGGACGGCTCGCTATTTTGTTTCGGCTCCTCGGCGTTCGGGGCGGGCTTCGGAAGAGGTGGCGATTCCACGATGCTCTGGACGCGAATGGTACCAGTGAGCCCGTCAAACTTGCCGGTAACCAGGACATCTCTCCCAAGGAGCTTTCCGGCTTTCTCCTGGTCATCTAAGTGGTACCAGACATTATTGTCTTCGTCTCTCAACACAAACCGCACGCCGTTTTGGGAGACAATTTTCCCACTGAAGGTTTGCGCCTTGGCCTGCCCCTGCGTTGTCGAGGCTTCCGAGACTTTGGATTGTGGGGTATGGCGAGTCAAAAGCGCGCCGCAGAGCAGCAGCGACATCGCCACCTCGACAGTAGCCGTCCTTCTCATGCGTTACCTCGAGATCAAGTAGGAGTTGGAGCAGCCCGCGCGACACAGATCTCAAGCCCTACCAAGGCTGCATTTCCGCAGATGAATGGCCGGGGACAACACGCTAACGAAGGAATGTGTAAAAGTAAATGGACCATTGTCCCTGATCCAGATCCACTGCCGCAAGTGTTTCGAACACCTTAGAATGCCGATCGAATTCAGTGGCTCGCGGCCGCTACAAATTGGAACGCGTCCTCGACAGCCTTGATTCCGGCCTTCGAACCCAGCGAGTTTGTTTCCATCTTCGAATACTGATACTTACGGCGCGGGGAGAAACTTGCAGGATCGAAAGCGCCCTGCGCGAATTGGAATATCCAAACATATTGGCGGTGCGCTTTGTCAGCATCGGATTCCGACATGAGCGCAGAGTCGATCATTGTCATGGGTGTGAAATCCGAAAAACCGTTGATCTTGTGAACCGGCTCGGGCATCGTCGCGCTAAAAAAGTCGACGTCATGTGTGAAAATAATCACGAAATCGACTTTTGCAGGATCGGGGGCTGGACAGACATTCGAGAACAGCTTTTTCCTGTTTTGAGCGATCCATTTCGTCTGGCTGGGCGTAAGGCC
The DNA here is from genome assembly GCA_963786205.1 of uncultured Acidobacteriota bacterium. GTDB lineage: Bacteria > Acidobacteriota > Terriglobia > Acidiferrales > UBA7541 > Palsa-295. The sequence goes on along the minus strand of CAWAYG010000002.1, from coordinate 85,741 downwards.
GTATGCGGAAAAGTAGTTCTGGCAGGCGAGGTCCGCGCTTAGATTCTCCGGCTGTGAATCGGAAATTTCGTCAGAATCGCTGGTTGGCGCCGTCGAGCCAGCAGAAATTGCCCTTGATGAGGTATCGTCGGCAGGTGGAGAGGCGCGCGGAACTTTCATCTCGCCGAACGCGGCGACGGGTAGCATGGAACCGCCTGCAGGTAACTTTTTGTCGCTGGTGCTTTTCGCTGGGGCTTCGTTCGACGGGCCGGCTGATGGCGGACCTGCGAACCGCGCCGAATCCGGTGGAATGATGGACGCCGCATCCGCAGCCGCTTTGGCAGTCGCGTTCGCAATCTCCTTTGCCTGGGCTTGCTTCGCGACCAGGCCAACGTCGAGAGCCGGGTTTTGGCGAACTTCGAGCGGTGGAAGATCGGCGACGGAGGTCTCGGGGATGTAGCCCTCCACCCCATTTTGGGCACGAATCTTTACGTAATCCTTAACGCGCTCAATAATTTCGACGTTGGCCCCGCAATTCAGTTTCGCTTCGACGCCGAAGCTATTCAAGGAATCATAGACCCAGATCTGGTCCCGTTGCGAATTACACTTAAGGGCCGCAGGACTGGCCGACGCAGACCCCGTCAGAGGCGAAAGGCCCAACACGCTGGCTATCAACAGAAAACTTCGCGCTGTGAAGTCCATTTCACTCCCCCCAAGTTGCCCTTGCTCAGGAACCTTGGCGATAGTCTAGTACTTTGGGTCAAGCGAACAACTGTACGAGAGTACAGAGAAAGGACAGGTAGGTTCCGGGCCATACGAAAGTTACGGCACGACCCTCACCACGGGATTGTTCAGCATCAATCTAACGGGCACCAGACGATGTACCGCTCGTGCAGGGAAATCCACTAATTGTTGCCGCCGCTCCACTGGCCGTTCCTGTAGGCGACGAAGAGTGAGTAGCAGCGGCTAGAGGATGGCGACCCCGGTCGGGCTTGAACCGACAACCCCCAGCTTAGAAGGCTGGTGCTCTAATCCAATTGAGCTACGGGGTCGTTCTGCCGGATTTTACCACGATGGGTCGGTCAAACTAGACGCCCGGTTACCAAAACAGGGATACGCTACAGCGAGTGTTCTTACTTTGACACCGGGGATGGCAATGCGAATAGCTGACCGATTGCCCAGAACCGTTGGATTTGTTTCCCGATACGATGCGGACGGTGAAGGTGGATCGTATAGCAAGCCGGGCGACACTGCTTTCGTCGTCAGCGTGCTCATGGACGAGAAGAATGTATTAGCTCATCTCGTTACAGCGAAGCATGTCGCCAAGGCGATAGAATCGAGCGACGGATTGATTGCGATGAACGGCAAGGATGGCCTGGTGTTGTTTCTCCAAACAGGCTCTCAGAAATGGTTCTACCACCCCACCGAGGAAGACTCCGTTGATGTTGCAGTCATGCCTTTCGGGAGTGCTCGGTTCAGGGACTACGACGTTGAAGCGATTCCAGAAGCGGTTTTCGTTACCGACCAGACTATCGCCGAATTTGATATGGGACTCGGAGCCGAAATAGTCATCATCGGACTCTTTACAAAGTTCTATGGTCAGACCGAAGTGATACCTCTAGTTCGTACTGGCAACATCGCAATGATGCCCAAGGACAAGCTGCCAGTGAAAGGCTTGGCGCCTATGGAAGCGTATCTGGCGGAAGGACGGTCAAGCGGAGGATTATTGAATCCCGCATAATATAGCGAGTCTTTTTCGGATATGCTGCGTCTAACCGGACATGGGAAACCCTGCTGGAGTACCTCGCGATTTTGATGCCTTGGAGAAACGCCGCTTTCAAGCCATACAGTTATGGGAACGCGGACAGAAACAATCGGAGATTGCGCGTCAACTCCGCGTGGTCCCACAGACCGTGGCCCGCTGGGTGCACGAGTATCGTGCCCAGGGGAAGTCCGCACTGCGGAAAGCGGGACGCGCCGGCCGGATGCCACGTTTGAGTGAAGAACAGCGGCAGCAGTTAGAGAAGCTACTGGTCCGAGGTCCCGAACGGCTCGGCTATGAGACTCCGCTGTGGACCTGTCCCCGTGTGGCCCACCTGATCGAGCAGGAGTTTGACGTTCGCTATCACGAGGGTCATGTTTGGAAGATTCTGGTTGGTCTGGGCTGGAGCCCGCAACGACCGGAGGGGCGCGCACGAGAACGTAATGAGCAGCAGATCCAGCAGTGGAAGAAGCAGCAGTGGCCGGCGCTAAAAAAAAAGCGCGCCGGGAAGGGCGTATCCTCGTTTTCATCGACGAAAGCGGACTGAGTCAGCGACCGCATCGTTGCCGCACTTGGGCTCCTCGTGGGCAGACACCGATCCTGCAATACAACTTTAATTGGAAGAGTCTGTCGGTAGCCGCCGGGCTCACGCTGTGGAACTTCTACTTTCGAATCTATGCAGGTTCGATCAAGAAGGAGCAGGTCGTGGACTTTCTGGAGGCCTTGGTACGTCACCTGCACCAGCCGTTGCTGATCGTGTGGGATCGTCTGCCGGGGCACCGCAGCCGGCTGGTGCAGGACTACATCGCCGGTTTGCAGGGCTGGATTTCCACCGCCTATCTGCCGCCTTACGCACCGGAACTGAACCCGGTCGAGTACATCTGGGGTTATTGGAAGCAGCATGAGTTGCCGAATGTTTGTCCCAAGGACTTCTGGCAACTCAGCGAGGCCGCGCGACGAACGCTACGCCGCATGCGTCGCCGTCCGCGATTGATCGCCGCCTTCTGGAAGCAATCTTCTTTGTGGCCAGAATAACTCTATATTATGCGAGACTCAGTAAGCGGTTCGCCTGTATTCGTTCGCAACACCGTGAAGCTGCCGATGAAAACTGCGGACGGAAAACCCGCGTACATGGCGGGACTTGGAAAAGCCCATTTACTAGGGTTGATTCACGGGCATTGGGACTTGCCCGTTTCATTCTCCGCCACTGAACAAGCGGAGGCGATCCACATGGGAGTATGCATCATCGTCCCGGCAAAGAAGATTCTGGAGACTCTTTATAACCCGGAATTGGATGCGCTTAGGAAGGAACACTGGAATAACCAATCGAGTCCTGACAGTGGGTTCGAGCCTCTTACAAAACTTTAGACTTTGGCGGCTACCCGAGATTTGACGATCTGCTTAGAAGGCAGACGCTCTTTCCAACTGAGCTACGGGCGCTGAATCGATTCTAAAAGATTTCCGGCTCGCGAAACCATCATTTATCTACCTAGTCAGTGTTGGGAAAGAAATTTGTGTCGCTGGGAAGCGAAAATAGTTTCGCCCTGAGCTCTGTCCGCTCTGTAGCGGTCCCCCTGGGTATGCTCGCCTTACTACAGTTGGGAACTGTCGCCGGTGGACTTGAAAGTGCAACGGTCGCGTCCTGTTGCAGAGGGCGCGAGCGACCCCATGAACTATTTGGGCGGCTGAAAGCCAGAAGAGTGGGGTCGCTCCCGCCCATCGATTCGCGGGTGTCGCGGTCGTGGCCCAGCAAGTCCTGCTGCTTGGTAATTTCCGCTCGTTGAAAAAAGTGCGCGAGCACAGCGACGGAACAGGTCCGAAAGGGCGTTTCGTTCACAGCTCGTGCCGGGTTGCGACGAGGGGGCATCGTAGTCTCGCTTGGTGATGCCGCGGCAGCAACGGAAGCTTCGCCGGACGTAATCGCCACTTCAACGTCCGTTTCCGTCAGTCGTTCGCGGAAGTGGTTTCCCTGGAGGCGATCTCGTACTTGAAGTTGTCAGGGTCAAGGCTGTCAAGTCGGCCGTCTGCAGTTTCCGCCTGCGGATACATGAGGAAGCCGACCGGTGCGCCGCTCGATCCCGGTAGAGAGACGTCATGCGCGAAGTTATACGCCATCCAGTTCATTTCCCACGACCCGAATAGCCGCGCCCGCGCACTCTTCACCATGTCGTCGTCCAGAGGACGATTGCCGGGCGGTTCTTCCAGCACAACTTTCCGCACATCGGCTGGGTCAACAGGCACCCAGCCAAAGTCGTTCAGGTAAACCTCCGCGCGGCAGTGCTGCGATTTTGTGACGGTCTCCGTCGAAGCGCCCAGACTCTTGTATCCCAATTCTGATTTGCCGACACGGATGCCGTATACGTCGCGCGCGGGAAGCCCTGCCGCCATCGCCAGACCCACGTAGAGAGCGTTCAGATCCGCGCACTTGCCACCGAGATCGCGAGACTCGAGCATGAAACGAATGTCGCCGACGCCGCAGCCGCGCGTTTTTGGATTGCGAAAAGTGTTGTCAACGATCCATTCGTAAATGGCGCGTGCTTTTTCGACGTCCGTTTTCGCGCCGGCGGTGATTTCTGTGGCGGTGGTTTTCACGATGCCATCGGTCGGCAGAAGCTTCGTCGGCTGCAAGAAATGTTGCAAATCCGCGCGATCCATTTTCGGCGCATTGCCCGGCGCGGAGAGATCCACAACGTAGTTCTTGGTCGTGATCCGGGTGGTGAAGGTGAGGACTGGCTTGACGCCAGATGGATATTCTGCGGCGATGATGCCGAGCGAGTCAGGCTTGCTTTCGATCATTTTCGCTGTGCCGCCGCTCTCCGGCTGGAACGTAGCGGAGAGTGTTTTCTGAAAGGGAGATTCGCTGATGAGCGGCGCGGGGAGCCAAATGCGCGTGGCACCGGAAGGTTTGAGTACTTCGACGCGCGTGGTGACTTCGAACGTGCGCCACTGGTCATTCGTAGGTCAGCGTGGAGTCGTTCGCAAAAATTCGCCCGGGTTTCGCAAACGCGAGGCTTGCTGAAAAAACTCCCGTGGATCGCAGAAAATCGCGCCGGTTCATACTCTAATCCCTCGCACCAGGAATTCTGCTCTTACTCGCCGCCCGACGGATAGCGTACACTCGACTCGCTCGGCAGGCAACATACGAGGCGGATAGTTGGAGTCTGAGATCGGAATACCAGATACCTTGCAGTTCCAAGACGCAGAGAAATACGCGGCTTATTTGAAGACGCCGGCGGGCAGGCTGCGCTCCGAGCTGGCATGGGAGAACTTGCGACGCTTCCTGCCGCTGGATGCGTCGAAGCGCCGGGCGCTCGATGTGGGCGGTGGCACGGGGTTTGCGAGTGTGGAGCTCGCGCGCATGGGTTATGGGGTCGTGCTGCTTGACGCTTCCGAACAAATGCTCCGAATTGCGCGCCAGCAAGCGGAAGCCTGCGGTGTGACACCACGAATTTCCTTTTGCCACGCCGACACCGGGCAATTGCGTGAACTCTTCGCTGCGGAGTCTTTTGACGTCGTCGTTTGCCACAACCTGCTCGAGTATTCTGAGGATCCTTCCACGACTGTTCTGGATATCGCTCGCGTACTGCGCAACGAATGGCGTGTTATCTGTACTGGTGCGCAATCGAGCTGGCGAAGTACTGAAGGACGCCGTTAAATCAGCGTGACTGGAAACTTGCAACTGCCGATCTCACCGCGGAAACGGTCGTGGATACCCTCTATGGGAACCGCATGCGCCTATTTGCTCCCAGCGGATCTCCAGGAAATGCTTGCGCGAGCCGGATTGGAAATTGTCGCTGAACATGGCGTCCGCGTGTTTTCCGATTACGTGGCCCTGGAGAGCCCCGCCGGACGCAACGTACTCTCAAATATTCGAGTTGGAATCGACGCTGGGAGCGCGCCCAGAGTTTTTCGCGATTGCGCGCTACATTCAGCTGATCGCTCGCCGTTCTCGCGTGTCATCCAGCGAGGTAATAGGACCGTGACGCCGCAAAGCCCTCATTCCACTTTAAACTCTCCTATGGTTCGTCCCACGGTGACGGGAAAATTTGCTCTGGGACTTGGACTAACCAACGAGTGCAACTTGGCCTGTTCATTCTGCTATCGCGATCCGGCGCGGACGGACCGGCTTAGCCTCGAGCAAGTTAGATCTGTGATGGAAAGCCTCCCCGTCCGTTCCGTGAATCTCGGAACGGGCGAGAACGGAATGCACCCGCAATTCCGCGAGATTTTGTCCTATCTCCGCACTTTGCCTGTGAAGCTCACCATCACGTCGAATGGCCACAGCGCCGCCGTGCTCACTGATGACGAGCTCCGTGCTTTTCACGATATCGAGTTCTCCCTGGATTATCCCACCGAGCCGAGCAGGACGCCCAGCGAGGCAGCGGCAATTGGGCTTTGATTCATGCGCAAGCAGCACGCTGTGTCCGGCTTGGAATCCCAGTCAACTTCATCGCGGTAATGATGAAGTCGAACTACTTGCGACTGGCTGCAGTGGCGCACGCGGTGAAGCGCTACGAGTCGCCGTTGCGCGTCAATGTTTATCAAGCTGTGCGTTCTGACATCTATGCGTTGAGTTACGACGAGTATTGGCACGGTTTTCGAGAGTTGTTTGCGGAGACCGACGTGATCGCCATCGGCGAACCGTTGGTTCGCGCCATGGCCGGTCTCCCTCCGCAGGACCGGCGGATGCGGAGTGAGCACTGTGCGGATTACGCCCAGAGCCACCGCGCAACCATGCGTGTACTGGCCAGGGGCTGGCGAGCCGCTCTCGCTTTTGTGCTCCTTAGGCTCGGCAGTTGTGGAAACTTCGCCGTTTGTAGAGGCACGCAGCGTGCCCGAAGCTTGCCGCTCGTGCGCATATCTTCAGAATTGTTACGGCGGATGTGCCGGTCGCCGCCGCCTGCAGAACGCACTCGATCAGCCGGACTTCTATTGTCCCGTCGTCAAGGGACAAGTCGAAAAGTTAGAGATTCGTATGGCTGCCGCGCGCGAACTTCCCAAGATGGAAAGCGCATGCACGACGATCGTGATCGCGCGCGATTAGTTTTTTGATTTCGCCAGCAGTGAAAGGACCAGTTGCACCGCAGCACGAGAAAGAAAATTCGACCTACGGAGACGGAGAGATAATTTATGACCAGCAGCTCTAATTCACTACGCAACAACTCCGAAGAAGTTCCGCAGCCGCAAGCCCGCTTCGGGTTGGCCATCATGCGGCTGACGATCGGAGCGATGTTTGTGTGGGTCTTCTTCGAGAATCGCGGCAAAGGGCTGTACACGCCGAGCGGCTACGCCGGATTGATCAACTATTATATTCAGCATGATAAGGCTCCGGCTGTATGGAAGGCATTTATGGGGGTAGCTGCGAGTCACGCCGCGATTGCAGCTCCGATGCAAGGGCTGACAGAGATCTCGCTCGGGATTCTGCTCCTGCTGGGCCTCTTGACCCGACCTGTTGCATTCGTCGCGTTTCTACTACTCGCAAGCCTGTGGATGTCGGAACTCGGTACTAGCTGGATTTGGGAGCTACTTGTTTCTGTGATGGCGGCGCTCGCAATTCTGGTAGGACGCGCCGGCCGAACCTGGGGCGTGGACGCCGTGCTGGCGCGGCGCAGACCATCCTCTCCATGGTTTTGAGTTGAGCCACGATCCAGTGCGCGTGTCGGTCATCATTCCTACGCACAACGAAGCCCAGTCCATCGGCCGTGTCTTAGCTGATCTTCCGGCGGATGTCGTGACTGAGGTCTTGGTTGTGGATAGCAATTCGTCGGACGGGACTCCCGAGATTGCGGCAAAGATGGGAGCCCGCGTGCTGCACGAACCTCGTCGCGGATACGGTCGCGCTTGCCTTACCGGTATCGCCAATGTGCAGAATCCAGACATCGTAGTGTTCTTGGATGGCGACTACAGCGATCGCCCCTCGGAACTTCCGCTGTTGCTCGCTCCGATCACTGAGGGCCGAGCGGACATTACATTAGGATCGCGCGTCCTGGTGGAAAAAAACCACGCAGCTCTTCCTTGGCATCAAGTGTTTGGCAATCGCTTGGCCGCTGCCTTAATAGGGCTCCTCTACCGCGTGCAAATTAGTGATCTGGGACCATTCCGCGCAGCGCGATTTGACGTGCTTCGCGCGCTAGACCTGGAACAAGCCACGTATGGCTGGGCGGTTGAGATGATTCTGAAGGGCGCCAAGGCCGGCTTCCGCATTGTCGAGGTTCCCGTGAGCTATCATGCGCGCATCGGAACCTCCAAAATCAGCGGGACGGTGAGGGGAACGATCGGCGCAGGTTGGTCCATACTCACGCTGATCGCGCGTTACTATTTCTGGCGGAAACGGTCCGTGCCGCTGCAGTCGGCATGAACATCCGCGGAGCCAAGCAGATGCAATCTCCTCCTCACCGAAATGATGCGTGCAGCTTGGTTATCATGGCCAAAGCGCCGAGGCCGGGCTCGGTCAAGACACGTCTAGCGCAGCGACTTCCAGTGGAAGCGATCACGGAGCTCTATCGCTGCCTATTGGACGACACCATGACACTGGCGCGCTCGTTGGACAACGTGGAGGTTGCGATCATGTGCCCGGCCCCGGATGTAGAAGCCCTGACGCAGTTGGCGCATGGTGCGGTGCGTGTGGTGGCGCAACAAGGGGACGGCCTTGCGGCAGGACTAACGTCGGTGTTTGCGCACTTCACAGCAGGTGGCCAGCAACGCGTCGTTGCCTTTAACAGCGACAGCCCGCATCTGCCGGCTTCGATCCTTTGGAGCGCGTTTGAAAGGCTCGCCGATCACGACGTGGTTGTGGGACCGACAAATGATGGCGGATATTATCTGGTAGGGGCCAAGGCCGCTCATCCAACGCTTTTCGATGGCGACGGCATGGGGACGGAAAGCGCACTGGAGGCGCTGCTGGCGCGCGTTCGCAGACTGCAGCTCTCCGTTGGCTTCTCGGATCCCTTTTACGACATTGACGTCGAGGGCGACCTGACTCGGCTTGCCGCGGAACTGCGGCTGGCGCCCGCTAGGGCGCCACGAACTGCGGTCTGGCTGAACGAGTGGCAACAAGCGGTGGCAGAGTTGCGAACGGGCACGGAAGACCTGTGAAACTCACGCCATCTCACAGGGTGTACGGGCTAGCCGCGGTCTTGCTTGTGTTGCTGACAATCTGCTCACGCAAGTTCAGCAGCTTTGGCGAACCGTCGTTCATCATTCCTTTGGCAGTTGCTGGCATCACCTACCTTCTTGCCGTTCGCGAGTTGTTCTCCACGTCGGTGTTCCCGCGCCACGTCGTCGTCACCGGGCTCCTGTTGGCTGTACTGTGGCATATTCCATTTCTATTGCAGCCGCCGGGTCCAGATGACGACGTTCACCGTTATCTCTGGGACGGCCGCGTGCAGCGGCTTGGCTATAATCCTTACATTGTGGTCCCCAATGACCCTGCGCTCAGCGCGTTGCATACACCCGAGACTCGCACGCTGAACAACCCAGAGGTACCGAGCCCGTATCCAGCGGGCGCGGAGCTCTTCTTCCGTACCGTGACGGCGATTCATGAGTCTGTCTTTGCGCTGAAAATCGCATTCGTAGTTTGCGATTTCGCGATCGTTTTCGTTTTGCTCGACGTATTGCGCCGCAGCGGGCAAGCAGCACACTTGGCTCTCGCTTATGCCTGGAACCCACTCCTCGTCGTGGAAGTGGCGGGCAGTGGTCACATAGACATTGTCGGCGCGCTGCTGCTTCTGCTATCGGTCGCTGCGCTGGGGCGGCGTTGGCGTACGGTCGCCGCGGTAGCATTTGGGCTGTCCGTCGCTGTGAAATTGCTCCCCATCGTACTGCTGCCGCTTTTTTGGAGGCGCGTTCGTGTGCGCGACGGCGCGCTCGCGGCAATTGTTGTCGGACTCCTGTACGTTCCATTTCTAAACCACGGGCGGATTCCGATTGGTTCGCTCGGCACGTTCGTGCAGCGGTTCCGTTTTAATGATCCAATGTTTGCAATGCTCGAGCATGTGGCCGCTCCGCAGCTGATAGTGGGGCTGGCAGTGCTCGTCGGCCTTCTTACAGCATTCTGGATGAGGAGCAAGGACCCGGCATTGTCTGCAGACGCATTCGCATGGCCCATGGCGGCATCGCTTCTATGCGCGCCGGTCGTATATCCGTGGTACCTGCTCTGGCTGCTGCCGTTCGCGCGCTCGGTCGCGACGGTGCCCATAATCGTTTGGACAGCTAGCATCATTCCGACTTACTTCGTTTGGCATTTGCGCACTCTTGGCCGCGCGTGGGTCGTTCCTGGCTGGATTCTGCTTCTGGAATATGGATGCGTGGCAGCTGCCGGTGCAACGATTGCGTTCCGCCGGTTTACGCGACTGGGTGTAACTCCATCCGCTCCGGACTAAGCATGCTTTGCGGCTGAAATTTGCAGGCTGTGAGCAATAACGAATGTGGCCGCAAGCGCCCGCCAGCACACAATTACACGACGCGTGCGGTATAATGCGCCGCGACGGTGCTAACGGGTGCGAATGGCTCGCGCGGGCGAAAGTTGCTGTCCTGGCGTAGAATCCATGCACCTGGAAGCCCCTGGCCGTCATCCAACCCCACATCAGTTCAATTCATAAAGGAGCAAACTTCATGACAAATGCGAAGCGTTTAGCGATGTTCGGCCTTCTGGCATTCGGGGCGATGGTCCTTGCCGCAACATCCAATGCTCAGACCCGCCCGCCAATTCTCGAACAGGTTGCCAAAGCCTATGGCCTTGATTCGTGGGACAACATCACGGCGATCCGTTACACATGGCATGTACAGTTTCCTGGGGTGGATGTCTCCCGAAAGTGGACTTGGGAGCCCAAGACCAACAAGGTTTCCTATGAGGGGAAAGATAAAGACGGTAAGCCGGTGACGGCCACCTACCTGCGTTCACAGCTCAGCAGCCAGCCTGAGAACGTGCAGAAGGACATCGATCCCGCTTTCAATAACGATAACTATTGGCTTCTGTTCCCCTTGCATGCTTACTGGGACAAGAGCGCAACTGTCACTGATGAAGGCATGAAAAAACTTCCCATGGGCGCCGGTTCGGCAACGCTGGTCCCAGTGAAGTATGGCGGAGGCGGTTACACGCCTGGTGACACCTGGGATCTGTACATCGGCAAAGACAACCGCGTCGTGCAATTTGTCTATCACCGCGGCGGGCCTGTGAAACCGAGCGTCGTGATCGCGACGTGGACAGGGTACAAAAAGGCTGGTGGCTTGGATATCTCAACGGAGCACCGCGGCACCGCCGATGGCAAGCCGCTGCACCTTTGGATTACTGACGTCGCCGTGAAGGTGGCGGGATCAGACGCATGGGTGGAAGCGAAATAAGCAACGGACCGGCTTTTTCGGGCAGCTGATATCGCGTTTTGCCTGCAACCCCTTCAACACGCTGGACCATAGGTTTGCGATGACAACCGCGGCATCGCGCTAAACGCGAACCGTCTCCCCGCTGTCATCTTGATGCTCGTAGACCATTCGCGCACTCCGCGCCGCCTCGGGCAAATCCGCTTTGGTGTAAGACTTGCCCGTATCTGTTACGAATACAAAAACGCCAGCGAAAACGTGATGCATCGCCGCGCCGTGGTTCTGTCTCACGGCAGCTTGGTAGTGACAGTCTAATGCTGCGACAAAGTCTGTGTCGTAGGTAGCGGTGCGTTCCTGCGCGAACCGAACCCAAGACCAAACCACGGTTTCCACGTTTTTGCATCGATTGATTCCACGCGAGAAACGAGGGTAGGAAATTCTTACTACCCTCGTTCACTTGCGGTTCGCGCCCCTTCACTTCTCGGGGCTGGATACGACGTTCGCGGCGACCTCTTTTTACCTCGATTTCGATTCCAAGCAGGTACAGCCGTGGTTCCGCGTTCACCCATCACTACTTTACTTGGGTGGCCAGTAACCAAGATCCTGACCGGTATCGGGCCTCCCGGCCCGCATGCTCGGTGGCCAAAGGCAAACATGTTTCAGGGGTGATCCGTGCTCCGAGCAGGTTCTGTGAGAGGCACGTCCACTGTAATTGGAAAATGATCCGACAGTGAATCGTCGGGAGCCTCATTCACTTCCTGGAGCGTGCGGCCAAAATTCGGCGAAAACTTGTAGCTTCCGCCGGGCTTGGAGGAGTCGGTGGCGTAGGCCTTGACAAAAACCCAGTCCAGTTTGTATTCACCGAAGAGCCCGCCGTAGGTGCGCGCCAGCGCGAATGTATACCGAAAGCCCTTGGTCGAGCGCTGATTCGAATCGCTGAGGGTTCCGCCTCTGTTATCCGCGCTACGGGCATCTTCGCCGCGGAAGTCAAACGTATTGCCATCATCGAAGCGGAAGTTATTCAGATCGCCGAAAAGTTTTGCCTCTTTCTTGCGCGAGAGCAAGGGCAGGTCAAAACCAGTAGGGTCGTTCTTGTTGCGCATTATATTTACTGGCACCAGCAGGATGGTGGGAGCTCCGGTGGCCCACTTGATCGCAGTGACCGCCCACTTGTCGGGATCCTTCAGTCGGTTGGTGATCACTTTCGAGACGGAAGTGGGCGATGTATCGCTCCCGGAGGTATTCAGGTCGCCCGCGAGAATCACTGGATTTTTTTCCGCTCTGATCCATTCCAGGATCGATGCCATTTGTTTTCTGCGGCATTCCGGTTTGCACTTCGTCTCCAAGTGCGGCGCGACCACGGTTATCGCGCCCGTGGGAGATTCCGGAACGGCGAGTTCCACGAAGAGCGCCGTGCGGCCGCCCCGGCGAACTTCGCGCGCGATGCGCTCCATGAAGACAAGATTGGCGCCTGCTCGCTTCCCGGATTCCAGTTTGGAGATTGCTTTCTTTTCGCCAAGGAACCAGTCGTAGCAAACCGGTAGAGAACGGATGGTCGCCTTGCGGATGGGATAGCGGCTTAGAACCGCAGTGCCATGTAAGCCGAGGTAGCGGGTCTTATCGAGCTCGAAGGACTTCTGTATGTCCGCTTGCGCGTCCTTGTCGTCCATCTTCACTTGTTCGAGGCCCAGATTCAGGGGATCGATCTCCAGGAACTCGACGGCATAGGCGTAGTTCATGTGGAGGGCTTGGGCGAGTTCGCGGCCAACGTCGCGATAATCCGTGCGCGTTACTCCGTTGTCCACTTCATTCAAGATGAAGAGGTCGGTAGGTTTCAGGATGTTCAGTTGACTCTTGACGACCGCCAGCGCATCGGTCGTGAGCGGCTTTGATTTAGTGTCCTTCTTCTGCTGGATATAGGCTTCAAATTTATCCGGCTCGCTGAGGCTGATCCGAATCCCATCAAACTCAATTCCTCGCTCGATGTTCCACGTCGTGGCGCGTAGGAAGGGGCCGAGAGCATCAGACGATGGGCGATTGGGCTTGGCCCCCGAGTAAAACGCCTCATTGCTGAGAAACGGGGTGTGCAAAAGCTGATCCAGACGAGCGGCGAGCTCCGGATTGGGATCGTCCGTCTTTTCCAGCAGGACCAGCTCGTCGAACGTCAGCAGTTGCGGCGCCGATTGACGGACGTACGCCTCTTTGCCCGTCGGCGATTGGCCCAAGGCGCCCACGGAGACTATAAGAAGCAGAAAGCCGGTAGTCCATAGATGTGTGCGGAGAAAAATGGAGCACTTAGAGCTTCCAACCGACCGCGGAACTTCTAATCGAGATCTTTCTGGCCAGTCGTGTGGATTCAAGTATGCCCCTTTTTGCAGCGAAGTTTCGATCAGTGAAACGCTCTCCGCCATTCGGGAAGCTAGTCCACTCCGCTGGTTCGCTTCACTGCCGGTGGATTCCACCTGCCCGTTAGCGCGTCGGCCTCAGGGGAATAAAGTCGCATCGTCAAATTGAACGGTCCCTTGGGCGCGGGTAGCCAGTTCGCTTCCTTATCGCTACCCGGGCTGTCGCTCTGAAAATATAGATCGAGCGAACCGTCCGCGTTGTAGTGGAAGGGCATCCAACTGCTCACGGCAAATCGGTTCAGAACATTCGCCACCTGAAACCCGTCCGCGTCATAAAGCGTGATCGACCAAAATGCCCGCACCGGCGGCGTGCCGCCCTTCTCGAAATGAATCGTGTACTTGCTCGCCCCGTTCAATGGCTTGCCGGTTTCGTCACCGAGATTCAAGGGATAGATCGCGTCCTCTGGGAGGTTCGCCCCCAAACCCAACTGCGCCACGATCGCCCGCTTCAGGTAGTAGTTCCCGTAGACGCCCATCGTGTTGGTGTTCATCGACCAATAGTTTGTTACGGTCGCGAGTGTCGGAACCTTCCATTTCATCAACGCTTGCGCCTGCGCTGGTGCTTCCTCCAATGCCTTCCGCACGCTCGGGTCGACTCTTGAAATGTCAAAGCTCTTGCCGGGTTCGATGCCGATACGTTCCATTTCCGCGATAATCGGTTGGTCCGTCACGTGTGGAGGGTTCAGCTTCAGCAACTCGGCTGCGTAGGTGAAGTAAGCTCCCGCGGGCATGCTGTCCACTTGCACCATCGGCGGCGTCTTCATATCGACGCTGGCATCGTGCTTTGCCATCACCGGCTCGGCTGCCTTGCCCCATTGTGAAAGTTTCGTGATTTTGTAGCCTGCCTGAATCTTGTGTACGGCATCATAGTCGGATGGTCCATCCGTCTTGGTGCGGCCGATGATCCAAATGTAGGGCGTTGGCGCGTCAATGCGCGTGGCGCCGTCGGGAACCTTTCCGTTCCATTGGGGCACTGTGATCAGGAAATTGCCCGGCTGCGTCCCGGTCGTACGCCAACCGGGTGACGCGAAGACATCCGTCCACATGTCGAGCATCGGCAAAAGATAGTACCGGCCTCCCGTATCCGGTGCGGATACCACCACGGGGCCGTCGGTCAGATCGAGCCACGCGATCGAATAGAGCGTGTCGAAGTTCGAGCGCACGACCCCTTTGAAATCCGCGGGCGGATATGCGGGAACGTTTGCGAACGCGTTCATCGGACCTTGACCGAAGTCCGCGCGGTCTCCGTTGATGGATTGTTTACGCGTCAGGTCCATCAAAAGCAGCGGATAGAAATATATGTATGCATCGATGCCAATCGCCCTCGCCTGTTCGGCAGTCACTGTCGGTGCCGAGCTCTGCGCCATTGCAGGCGCGCCTGCCCAAAGTGGCACTGCGATGCAGATCGCCACAAACCCGGCAACGCGACTCTTTAGGTTCTGGCTCATAGGCTCCTTCTCCTTGTTCATTCCAGAATCCTTGCACACCACGCCCGCGGGAGGATTCTATGGGCGAGGTCGCTCGCCGCAATTGTCAGAAGTGACAGTCTCAGGATTACGCTCACGAGGAGCAGGCCTCAACTCTTGAAAAGCCGCGTTGCCGTACAAGTGGTTTTCCCCCGATTTCACATCTCGGGTGACGGCATTTATCGGGACTTAGCCAACATAGCAGGTAATATCCCCCGTTGATGTCCGTTGAACGGTCGGTTGAGCGATCCGAGGACCCTGTTACTTTTGACAGTACACTTTTCGAATGGAACGTCTACCCTCTCTCCGCGGACACTACGCACGTAGGCTCTTGGTGCAAGAAATAATCCTAAACAGTTTCCTTTGGTAGCCGAAGAATCTATGAGTTCCATCGCACTCGCCCTGATTACGTTCGCGGTGGTTTTCGGAGGCGCCCTGCTTGGGATCGCCCTCCGTGCCGTTTTGCCCCAGAACGAATTGAATGCGGACTCGAAGGATGTGGTGAAGCTCGGAGTGGGATTGATTGCGACCATGGCCGCTCTTGTTTTGGGCCTACTGATCGCTTCCGCCAAATCATCGTTTGATACGCAGAACAGCGAACTGACGGAGATGGCAAGCCGGGTCGTCTTACTCGACCGAGTCCTCGCCCATTACGGGCCGGAAACGAAGGAAGCGCGCGATGAGTTGCGCAATTCCGTTGTACGCTCCTTTAACTGGATCTCGTCCAAGGATACTGCTGGCGCTTCCCAGTTTGAGCCTTCCGCCAGTGGTGAGGTTCTGTACGACAAAATCCAGGGCCTTTCCCCGAAGGACGATGTGCAACGCTCGATCCAGGCCCAAGCGTTGAGCATTTTGGTAGGCTTGGGACAAACGCGTTGGTTGATAGCCGAACAAAGAATCAGCTCGGTTTCCACACCGTTGCTGCTCGTACTGATATTCTGGCTTATCATTATTTTCGTCAGCTTCGGGCTATTCGCTCCCCGCAATGCCACCGTGCTTGTCAGCTTGCTGGTATCAGCGCTTTCGGTTTCCGGCGCGATCTTCTTGATCCTGGAGATGTACTCGCCGTACGCAGGACTGATTCGTGTCTCCAGTGCCCCGCTCCGCGCCGCGCTTACGCATCTCGGCCAGTAACGCCTCGATTGACGATTTGTGCGGCGCTAGGCGTGTGCTGCACGAAATTTTATTTTGGCTGGCCTATCCAGGAATATTGCCATGCCACCGACACGCTCTGATAGTTTCCGCCGAATCGAACATATGTGCCGTCGCTATAGCTGGCCTTAATGGATTGGTGTTTGTTGATGGGGATGGAAGCAGTCACCCCTATTCGCGATCCGGTTTGTTTCGTCTGCAAGTTCTTTATGCCGCTCAAGCTGGTGATGCCGCCGGCCCAGAAATTTCCGTCCAGCGACACCCACAGGCGCGTTTTCACGTCGTAACTCAGATGGCCTTCGAGAGCACCTATGGGCGCCTCCGTCTGTGGCGCTACCACGGGCCCATCGAACGATGCCGAGTTCCTGGTGTAAAACCAAACCCCGGCATAGCCGTCCAGCACCCAATGGCCCCACCGTTCGGAATATCCAATCTCCGGCTTAAAGGCCCAGCGATTGCCGCCCCAGTTTACTAGTTTCGTTGGGCTGTATTGTCCTGTCGGCGCCACCATCTTCAGGCTTACTCCCAGCAACCTCTTTTGCTTCCAGCTTGCGAACTCTTTCGGCTGCATGGCGCGGGCGCCTATCAAGTTCACGGAAAATCGAAAAGTGGAGTCGAGCAGGCCCGAGCGGTAAATGGTTTGCGTCTGTCCGGAGACGTCACCCTTAAAATTTCCCACACCGTAGGGCAACGAGGCGGTGAAGTTTGCCGAGCGCCCGAAGAAATTCAGCGAGTGATAGCAGCTGAGAATCGGAACGTAGTAGGTTCCAGTGGCGTTGGCGATAGGTACGGTGCCATTAAAATTCACGCCTCCGTTGAAGAAGGACCAGGTGACCGTGACTGCGTTGGTGTGTAATGGCGTTATTACGTACGCTCGCGGCGCCAAATCCTGCGCGGCGAGTTGCGCAGCCCCTGCCGCAAACGAAATGAGTGCTGTCAGCAAGAAGCGAAGGCGCATGATGGGCAAGAAATCGAATCCAGAGTGCAGAACAGCCTATCCAAACGAGCGTTAGCGGTTCAATTGTCAGAACATACAGTCAGCGCGCCGCGTCGCTGTGGGACTATCCCTCACCTACCGGTCCGAGGTGGCCGCGATTAGTGCGTATGCAAAGACTGAGACAGGCTTACTAGATTTTGCGCGCGCACGCGCACGACGCCACCGCGCGGGCTGTCAATGTCTGCGATCAAACAGAATGAGATAGATACTATAAGAGGCAGAACCAGAAGCAACGTGGTTCTCGCTTCACCTCTACGTGCGCCATAGCCGATTAAGAGGTTGCAACAGATAGCGATTACAGCCATCAGTACCCATGCCGCCGTTGGAATTCGATTCCACCAAGCGGCCTGCGTGTATCCCTTGGAGTTCAGTACATCGTTCATGCCCGTGGCGGTAAGGGCGACGAGGGGTGTCGGCTGCGCAGCCGCCGGAACCTGGACAGCCGACCAGAGATCGGTCTCCAGTTGAGCGGTGGCGGCATCGATCTGATCAAGTTGCCGGTCATCTCGAGTTCCATAGAATAAAATGCGCTGATCGAGATAATTCTTGAGCAGTGGCCGCACTCTCGCCGCATCCGGGGCGGGCAAGAAGTCTACGCGTACGTATTCCGTAGCGATTGCATTGGCTTCCGCCTCCTCCAGGTTTTTGCGCTGATCGTAGCGGGTAATGGCCATCGAGAAGCTGAATCCAATGATGAGGCCGAGCAGCGTCAGGATAGCGGCCATGATAATGCCGAAATCCTCGCGCTCATTTTCGTCTAGGCCCTGCCGTCGCTTTCGAAATGAAACGCCAATACGCACCGAGAGCCATAACACGACGAGAGAAAGACCCAAAACAACTCACGGAAATCTCAGTATATTGGTCATATGGTGTAGTCTCCTGTACAAATCTGGTCAATTTACGGAATTCTCCAGGCGAGTATTCGAATTGTCGCGGAGTTTACCAGCCCGCGTGGTGACGACGCGAGGAAGTCGAGCGCCGGGGATAAGAATTCAGCCCGCGCGATATCGAGAAGCCGTCCCACAGTCTCAAAGTCATCGTTCTCGCAGTGGTCGAAACTAACCGGGTGTCTTCGCGAAGCGTTCTTTGGTAAATAAGCTAGCCGCGAATTGCGAGACAGCAAGAAGAACTGGCGAACGAACCGTTTACCCGTTGAGCTTGTGACTGCCGTTTTGTTTACGTTCGTTCGGAGTTGTCTCTGAGCGAGAAGCGGAGATAGAAGTAACCGATCGTACCGGCTGCCACGGAGGCTGCGAGAACTGCGACCTTTGCAGTGGCGACTAAGGTTTCGTCCGCGAAAGAGAGGCCGCTAATAAACAGAGCGACCGTAAAACCCACGCCTGCCAGAATGCCGACTCCGGTAATCCCGGCCCACGTCAAGCCGTCCGCCATCCCAGCAACTTTCGATTGCACGGCCAAAAAAGAAAACGCAGTTATTCCCACTACTTTCCCCACGACCAGCCCTAGAAACACACCCAGCGCGATGGGGCTCGAAAACGCGGGCTTGAGTTGTTCGGTGGACAGTGGGACTCCTGCGCTCGCTAGAGCGAATAAAGGAAGAACGAGGAAGCAGACCCAGGGATGGAGGCTTCTTTGCAGGCGCTCGGCAATCGAATCGGTGCCACGGAGAAGTTGATCCAGCACAGTGAGGGTGGCTTCGGCCGCTGATTTATCCTTACTCAAGATCTGGGCTCGGAAATTTCTCAAGAGCGGTTCCGCGCTCTCCGTCAACTCTTCCGGACGGAATTTTGGCGTGATCGGTGCGACGAGTCCCAAAATCACACCAGCGATTGTCGCATGCACCCCGGAACGCAGAACCGCCGCCCAGAAAAAAAAGCCCACAATCACGTAGATAGAGATAGGAACTCGACGCATTGCAAGCGCAATGAGGAGCGCCAGCAAACCGCCGGCAGCCGCCAGAGCCGAGAGAGAAATCGTCGGAGTGTAGAAGAATGCAATCACGAGGATCGCTCCGACATCGTCCACGATAGCCAGCGCAAGCATGAATACACGCAGGCTGGAAGGTATGCGCTTGCCGAGCAACGCGAGAACACCCATCGCGAAACCGATGTCCGTTGCCATGGGGATTCCCCATCCGCGCGCACCCAGCCCTGATCGATTCAACGCGAAATAGAGAAGGGCCGGAAGGATCATGCCCCCCAGCGCCGCCGCGATAGGAAGGGCCGCTTGGCGAAAGGAGGACAGTTCGCCCTTTACGATCTCGCGTTTGATTTCAAGTCCGACGACAAGAAAAAACAATGCCATCAATCCGTCATCGATCCAGTGATGCAGGTCCATGGAGAGTAGAGGGCGGCGACCCAGCTGCAAGGGAAGCTTCCAAAGCGCAAAATAGGATGCGCTCCAGGGTGAATTCGCCCAGACGAGAGCGGCAACGGTCGCAGCAAAAAGAAGCACCGAGCCGGACGTCTCGGTGTGAACGAAACGCTCCAGCATTGACCGCGGACGCGCCAGAAAGCGATTTTGACTGGCAACCGTGAGAGGAGTGTCCATCAGGTCGTTGCACCTCTTCAATACGAGTTTCGGGCTTGGACCGCTGCCTCGCAGATCGGCCGCTTCCTCGCCCACGATACAACGAGTTTCTCGGCCAGAGCAAAACCAGAGCGAGAATCCTGTGGAGGTGCAGGCCCCGATGAATCCTTCCTCATTTCATCTCGTACAAAAAACGGCTCTGAGCTGGGGCGTCGACTCAAATAGACGGCGAGACTGACATTAGCGATATCGGGACGCAATTGTCATAAATGACAAGTTGTTGAGCCCGGTGCAATACGAAACGAGCCGCTCAATCATCGGTGGGCAAACGCGATGATCTCACTCTCAGCATACATTCGCCGGCCAAGACGGACAGTGCTTGATGTATGCGAAATGCGGCCAAGTAGTTCGCAATGTCTGGCAACGCTGGTAACAAGAAGCCATGCCGCTCGCACTGTCAGTTCTGACAGTTCCGTGTTTGCCTGACTCGTGAAAGCATCCCTCAGGGAGAAGCACCTATGGCCTCTTCGAGAATTGCTGCGGTATCCGTGGGTTGGGTATCGACCTTTTTTGACGGACTAGCCGTACAGGACCGCAAGAAAGTCCTGGCCGGCGCAAAGCCGCGCCGCTTCGCTGCGAATTCTGTCATCACGAACCAGGGGCACCCTGCAGACAATTTGTTCTTGCTCACTAGGGGCCGCGCCAGATATTTCTTCGATGAGCACGGGGGGCGACACATCCTGCTTCACTGGCTCGCGGTGGGCGAGCTTATCGGAGGAATGGCGCTGCTGGCAAAGCCTGCTTCGTACCTTCTCGGCTCAGAGGCGGTAAGAGAGTGCACTTTGCTAGCGTGGGACCGAGCCACCATCCGAGGTTTTGTGGCGCAATATCCAGTCCTGCTCCAGAATGCATTGGCGACCGCCTCGGACTATTTAGCCTGGTATCTTGCCGCTCATGTCGCGCTCACTTGTCACTCTGCTGAACAAAGATTGGCTGGTGTACTGGGCAGCCTAGCCGAGGTGATCGGGCAAAACGTCCCCGGTGGTGTCGAACTGGATGTCACCAATGAAGAATTGGCGAATGCCGCGAACGTGACAGCTTTCACTGCCAGCCGCCTGCTGAGTGCGTGGCAACGCCGCGGTGTAGTAAAAAAGAGCCGCGGTAAAATCTTGCTCCGCCAGCCCATGCAACTTTTCCCGCGCGAACTCTGACCGCCGTCCCGGTCGCTTTTCTTCACTCTGCGCTTGCTCTCTGTAGTTGCGCGCGGGCACGTTACAGCTTGCTTCAGGACAACGACACACTTTCTCCCGCGTGGGATGCTTCCCTAGCGGTCGTATGTCCAACGTCACGAGTGCGTCCCTGTGCTCGCGAACTCTGAATAGGAGAAAGTCATCAGCGATCAATCGTTTGTCCGCGTCCTACTTGTAGAAGATTTTGGCCCTTGGCAGGACTATATTCTGGGGAAACTCCGCGAGAATCCGCGCTTACGCGTTGTAGACTTCGCCGCTGATGGACTTGAAGCGGTTCGGAAAGCGAGAGAAGTAAGGCCGGACTTGATTTTGTTGGACATCGGTCTTCCTGGTCTGAACGGAATCGAAGCCGCCATACAAATTCGCAAGCTTGTCCCGGAATCTAAAATCATTTTCTTGACCGTAGAAACGTCAGGGAGTGTGGCGGAAGCAGCGCTTGGTCTGCGCGCTGAAGGCTACGTATTGAAAATAGACCTCGACGGCGATCTCTTGGTTGCGGTGGAAGCCGTTATGTCAGGTAAGCGGTTTACCAGTCAACATTTAACCAACTGATGGTGTCACTCTCTCGCCTTACGCGCTATCGCGCGACGTAGCATGATGCCGCGATGCCCCTCGTGTAATCCGTTCATTCGCTTTTCCTGCCGGCGAAGGGGCGCGCCGGACATCACCTCTCCTCATTTCTCTTGCTCTCGTGTTCTGTAATTGCGCTCGATCAAGCTCAAGGTTGTTCTGAGGCAACGACATAATCATTCCCGCATGTGACGCTCTTACTTCCGAAAATGGTTCCGCATTACCGGTTCGTCAATTCGGTCTAGAACTGTGAACAGAGGCGGCTGCTTGCCCCTCCAGGAGCTGGAGATGGTCGAAAGTCCATGGCGGGATCTATACAGAGCCGCGATTCTTGAGCTTGATCCGAAGCAACTTCAGGCTCGGGTGAAAGCAGCTGAGGACGCCATTAATGCGCGTGCCTCGTGTGGGGGCCGGGTTTCTCGCGACGAGCGAAGAGAGATGAACGACGCGTTGTCCACTTTGCGCATTTTGAAACACAAGCAGTCTTAGCGGTCCGCGGTTGCAGTGGAAGGTCGCCAGTAGCGAGGTGCCGATTAGCAATGACCAATGCTAGAATTGGGCCGCGGAGGAGGCTCTATGTCTTGCAGGAAGTGCGGATCCGCTAATGAGCGGAGCTTCAAATCGGAAATGAGTCTTGCTTTTCGCGAACTTGAAAATGTGGATCGAGCCCCGCTCTACGTCAGCCAAGATATTTCAGTCTGTCTGGATTGTGGCCACGTAGAACTTACATTGCCTCCGGCGAAATTAGAGCTGCTCAAACGGGAAGCCTCAAGCCCGCATACGCAGCGACGCTCCGCTAAGTAGGCTCCAGCGATTCGCGATCTAGAATGGGCGCCTCGAACGACTGGAAGTCATTCCCATCAAAAGATCAAAAGTTCTGGCCGCAGAAAAACCGTACTCGCTGGCTCTTCGTCATTTAGACGATAGATGCCGTAATCGAAACCAAGCTTCAGTCCGCTTCAATTGGCTAATTGCAAGCAATCAATGCAGCGCGCCGATTAAATGATCTTTTCCTTCTCCAGTTCTTGAACGATCAGTTTGGCGATCGCGTCAATAGCCTTGAGCGGCGACTGAGGATTGACCGTATCACTGGTTCCGGTCCAGATGAGTTCGCCATCCGGCTTGGCTGCTGAGTAGAAATTTGTTTCGATTTGGGCGGTCTTGTCCACGCGAAGATAGTCCGGGGAATAGACCACCGGATAGATGGCGCCGTAATAACCGTAGAACGTGCCGTAGTACGGATAGGGAGTGTAAGCCTGCCCAGGGATATATGTAACCTTTTTATCTACTTTTACTAATCTGGAGGCCACGATGGCATCAATATTTTGCCCGCGAACCACGTCCCTCAATTGACTCATATCGATTGGCGTCGACTCAGGTCTGGGAAGGAGCGAATAGCTGGGGATGGCTTGAATTCCCGGCCGGGTTATCGC
The DNA here is from genome assembly GCA_963786205.1 of uncultured Acidobacteriota bacterium. Classification (GTDB taxonomy): domain Bacteria; phylum Acidobacteriota; class Terriglobia; order Acidiferrales; family UBA7541; genus Palsa-295. Next base: position 62,919 of record CAWAYG010000002.1, on the reverse strand, counting down.
CGCTGAGAGCTGATCTTCAAACTCCGCCCGATTTTCTACTTTGCCGTTTATGCCCAGCACCAGAATGGTCTGGAAATGCGCACCGGAATAACTGGGGTTCTTCCAAGTGAACACGAACTTTGAGGATTTGCCGTTCACAAATATCAGCCCGGCGAGCACCGCAAGAATGAGGACCGCGTGTCGTCTCAAGTTATTTCTCCCCTTGTCGTCGCGAGCTGCTACAACTGCTCCGCCTGCTCGCAGCCTCGGTAAGACTTTGATTCTGGCACTAGCAAGAAGGGACGCAATTGTAATAAATGACAGATCCAGGACGGGCTTGCGATGTTCCATCATCCGTCCCATCGGCTTGGGGACCACCTAGAAAGACCAGCCGATGCCCGAACTCACTCCCAGCTCATTTCGCTTCGCGGTCGAGGGGGGTCTGCTATCAAAGTTGTCCCAGAAGGTGAAGGCGAGATGAAAATTGTTCGTCAGCTTGATGTTTATTGAATTATTCGTGGTTACGCGAATACGGCCTGTGTCTGAAAGTCCCGGAAATGCAAGCAATTGAGAGTTGAATTCGCCGAATTTAAAGCGCACCAAGCTGTATTGCAATCCCAGCAAACCCTCGGCATGCTGGTCTGAAGGCTGTCCGGCGGAGGTATCAAACGACTCGTTAACAAACACAACGCCGGCTAACCAGGAAAGATTGCTGTTCGTCGTGCGCTTCAAGTAGCGTCCATAGCCACCACCCAATGTCGTACGCAACGTCAGATCTTGCTGGCTACTGTGGAGAAAATCGGAGAGTGCCAGGAGGTAGGAATTTCTGTTTAAAAACTTCGCGAACGTCCACTGCAGGTCTTGACGATTCGTCTTGGACGCTCCTGCTTGCCCGCCAAACGTGGTGTCGTAGGCGGTCGTGGCATCCCATCCCGCGGTCCGATACGCCGCATTGGTATTGACGTTCACTGCCGTTTGGCTGTTCCCGCTCGTGAAGCTGTAACCAAGATCAATGGCTCCCTGCAACTGTCGCCAGAACGTGGGTTTTTTCGTGTCGATACTTACGATTTCCTTCGACGGGATCTGTACGTCTTCCGTCGCCTCATGAATCAGGAAGTCTGTTTCCTTCGCTTTTTCACCAGAAACCTTTTCGATCTTTCCCTCTAGTCGTTTGCCGTTGTTCAACACAATCCTGTAAGTCGCTGTGCTCTGGACCGACTCGACCTGACTCCAATCCAGCCCAATACTACTCGCCACGTAATCCGTCTCGATGTATAGCAAGCCGTTTTCCAGTCGCTTTACTTCGCCGGTGAAATGGTCGCCGTTGTTCATGATGACGACGTCCTTTCGTTTGGCGTGCGCGGCAGAACAGAGACACGCCCAAAGAAGAGCGAGCAGAAAAATGTGGCTCGCGCGGCGAATCCTAATAAGCGCAATGTTCATTTCGTCACTCCTAGGCCGAAATGGGACCGCCGAAACATTCGAGCGGCGATTGATCGGCGGCGGGTCCGTCCAGCGAAGTTCGATGCAGGCAACACCCCTGGACCGGTGCCGCCAACTCGTGGAAGCCGGCGGATTTGCGACGAGCTGGATCAGGCGGCATCGGTTCCAGCATTCGGAAACTTGAAAGATGCAACGGTGAAAATAATCGACCGCCGTTGTGAATCCCGACCGCGCTCCCTTACAAAGAACGCTCCAGCCCTGCGATGGCATCTTATCGCGTCAAAACGCTTCGCCAACGCCCATTCCGAATGTGTGACCATCCCGACCCTGGGCGATGTCGGCTCGCAGATTGACGTGGTACTTCTTGCTTAACTCATAGCGCAGTCCACCGCCCCCGGCGGGGAGGAAGTGGCCGTTCTGAACCCTTTGTAACGGTTGACTTCCTCCGGGAATCGTTCCACCAAGGCCGCCAAACACGACTAACCCGAATCTCTTGGGTAAGACTAGGCGATACTCCAACTGTGTTGACGCGGTCTCGCGAGTGAAATATTTCCCCGCGACATACCCTCGCAATTGATTGTTCGTTCCGTAGATGCAATTTCCATAGAAGGGAGGTGCACCGCTCGTCGCGCAGAAAGCGGCGTCATAGGCCAGGACCTGACGCGGGCTCAAACTCCAAAATTTAGAGAACTCAGTTTTGTAGGACTGGTAGGAATACTTGCTACCTAATCCCTGGGAAAACAAATCAGATGTGAAGGTAAAAAAAGTCCCGCTGAGCGGATAGAAGTGGTTGGGGCGCGTGTCTCTGGTCAGCCGTGCGCCGAGGGAGGTGAGATTGGTGTGCAACCCGATGTCCGCGGGAATCGGAACAGTGGTGTTGTTATTGGGTAGGACGGTAATAAATGAACGTCCCGTTATAAATCGAGGCCCCACGAAAAATTTCCAGCCAATGCGCCGCAAGAACTCCCCAAAGAACGCCTCACCGGTTTGATCAAGTGGCAGCTTATCGTTCGAGAAAATTCCGATTCCGTAGATGTTGTAGTCCACATTGCCATGGACGAAGCCCGTTGTAATCTCATAGGTGTTCTCTTTCAGAAAGAACTGCCCTCCTACAGCAAATCCCCGGCTGCCGTTGTCCGTAATGAGGCCGGCTCCGCCAATCGTGGAAGGCGGGGAAACCTTGTCTTTGGTGCTGAAGGGGAAGATATAGCCAAGTACTGGAACAATTCCAGAACCGATGGCCGGGCTCGATATTGGAAGAGGTGCGACGACAAATGCCCCTCGGCTCGGCTTCTTCTTTTTTTTCGGCGACTCCTCAGGGTTTGCAGGAGTGGTGGGCTGCTGGTCCTGCGCTGCTGCGGGCTTGGGCGAATTAGCTTGTGAGCCTGAACCGGTTGATGACTGCTCCACTCGCGGATTTTCTTGAGCGAGACAGGGAATGCTGACTGCGAGAAACCCGACGCAGACGAGCCAAACACTCAGATAACGCACGGCCAAAGTCTTCGATTTGCGGCCACCCTCGGATTTCCGTGCAGTCCCGCTCTGAATTTCCATGTGATCGGCCTTATCGGCGCATACAGGCGCTTCGCGAAGTTTTGCTGCAGTCCCACAATTTAGACCTTCTAACCTGCGACGCCGTACCCGTTGCAGCCGTCACGTAAATCGCGATGCGAAGCGCAGCAATCAGGTGACGCACGGATATTCCGACCTTCGTAGCCAGTACTCGACAAAGCGAGATTGAACCAGCGTGCTAATCCAGTTCCTCGAGCGTAAGAGGTACATATTCCTCCGCAAATGCAGAGGCAAACGCGGCCTGAAGCGATTCGCATAGAAGCAGCCAGTACTGCACGCACGCAGCCTTGTGCAAGCTGATGGTTACCCGTAGATAGTCGAGACAAAACGCACCGTTGAACATTGTCAAAACTACCAGTTCTATTCGGAGGAGTCGGCGGATCGCTCTCGCTTCCGCGGGTTCAGCAGATCAGCGGCAGGCCGGGCCCGGAGAAGGGGAAGGACGGCAATTTAACATGAGCAACGGCTGCTTGCCGTGACCTGTAAGTTTTGACAATTGAGCCATCGTCGCCCCCGACCTATGGTAGGACGGTTTCCCGAGCAATTCGGCCGGAGCGCGGACTGTCGCGCGCACGGCCGGCTGCGGCCTTTGGGCAGAGTATTCGCTTTGAGCCGATACGCGACCAAGTTAGTCGCGGAGAAAACTATGAATCGGAAGTTCGCAATGCTAAGTCTGGTGCTGTTGGCCTTTTCGTTGAAAGTGAGTGCTCAAGAGCAAAGCGCGCCTCCGCAGTCGGACTCGTCGATCTATCACCTTACGATGGTAGGAAAGACGGTAACGGCAATCAATTATCAGCATCGCAGCGGCTCTACGATGATCGATTTCCGTGGCACGCCAGTTCTCCCCCTGGCCAAAGGTCAGGCAAAGATCGACAGCAAGAAAGGTTCGATCACGATAGACGCGAAATTCAGCAATTTACAGTCGGCACAAATGTTCGGCCGCGAGTATCTGACGTATGTATTGTGGGCGATTACGCCCGATGGTAAGCCCACTAACCTGGGCGAGGTCACGTTGAATGGAACCGACAGCAAACTTTTTGCGACGACGCCGTTGCAATCCTTCGGTCTGATCGTTACGGCCGAGCCGTACTTTGCCGTCAACATGCCCAGTGACGTGGTGGTGCTCGAAAACATTGCTCGCTCCGACACGAAGGGAACCACTCAGGACGTGACTGCGAACTACGAATTGCTGCGCCGGGGCCAGTACACCTACACGGTATCCAACGTGACGCAACCGATCAACAACTTGTCCCCAAACGTGCCGCTGGAGGTTTACCAGGCGCGCAATGCGATTCAGATTGCGGTGCAAGCAGGGGCCGAAAAGTACGCGGCTGGCCCCTTGAATAAAGCAGAAAGCTCCTTAAGTCAAGCGGAAGGGCTGCTGAAAAGCAAGGGAGGTAAGAAGCAAGTAATAGCTGCGGCGCGCGACGCCGTGCAGACGGCGGCCGACGCGCGGCAGATTTCGCTGAAACGCGCAGAAGCGGAGCGGGTCGCGACGCAGCAGGCCGAAGCGCAAAGCGCTGCCGCAGCTGCGCAGGAAGCCGCTGCAGCGGCTGAAGCGAAACAGAAACAGGAAGAAGCGGCGCGTCAGCAGGCAGAAATGCAGAAGCTGCGAGCTGAGCGCGATGCGGCGCAGCAAGCGGCATCCGCGGCCCAGGCGAACGCAGCCAGTCAAGCCGCCCTGCAAGGCGAAAAAGAAGCGCAGGCGGCCGCCGCGCAGGCGGAATTGGAGAAGCAGCAACTGCGTGCCGCTTTGCTTGAACAATTCAACCGCGTGCTTCCGACCACGGACACCCCCCGAGGTTTGAAAGTCAATATGGGCGATGTCCTGTTCGCGACGGCGAAGTACGAACTCCAGCCTGCGGCGCGCGAAGCGCTGGCAAAACTTTCCGGCATCGTACTCGCTCACCCTGGGCTGCGCCTTTCGATAGAGGGCTATACCGATAGCACCGGAACGGAAGGGTTTAACCAGACGCTCTCGGACCAGCGCGCCAATTCCGTAAGAGATTACTTGGTTCAGCAGAGTCTTGATGCGGCTTCGGTCACGGCGACGGGATTTGGCGAGGCGAATCCGGCCGCCAGCAACGACACGCCTGCTGGACGTCAATTAAACAGGCGCGTGGAGATCATAATCTCGGGTGAAGTGATTGGCACCAAGATCGGCGCCGCGAATGCGAAGTTGTGAAAGCGGAAGCTTGGAGAATCGGCTCACGGAAATAGGGAACGGTGACTGTCGTTCAAGTATAAAAAGTCTAAACTCGAAGGAGAGAACATTTGAAGCCTCTTCCCAATTCAGTAGCGAGTGCGAAGCGAGAGATACAGGAGATCGCGCCCGAGATGTCCCACAGTCCCAATGCGAGCGTTGAAACCCACATAGCCGGTAAGAATTGCTCAAGGCGGGGATTCCTGCAGACAGCTGCGGGAGGGACATTGGCTGGCTTGCTCACGGCCGCGGGCATGGAGTTAGCGGCCCCACATTCCGTCCAAGCGCAGAGCACGCTCAGCCCGGATGCTGCGCTCCAGCAACTAATGAACGGGAACCAACGCTTCACGTCAAATCGCCTGACCGCGTTCGAGCAAGACCTCGCGATCCTCAAGCAAAACACGGTGGAAAAGCAGGAGCCGTTCGCGGCGGTGCTGTCTTGCGCCGATTCTCGTGTGCCCGTTGAGTTGGTTTTCGACCAAAGTATCGGTCACATTTTTGTTGCTCGTGTCGCCGGCAACGTCGTGACCCCCGAGATCATCGCGAGCCTTGAATATGGAGCCGCTGTGTTAGGCACAAAGGTGATCCTCGTGATGGGACACGGCAACTGCGGAGCGGTGAAGGCAACGATTCAAGCGAAGGAAGTCCCCGGACAGATCAGCGCCTTGTATCCGCATATTCAGCCTGCCGTGGACCAGGCGGGGTCGAATCCTGAGGCAGCAACGAAAGCAAATGCCAAGATCCAGGCCGCTCTACTGCGGGAAGCATCTACTGTCGTCGCGGGATTAGTGAAAGACGGCAAGCTCAAGGTTGTCGCCGGGTATTATGACGTTTCGAGTGGCGGTGTGACTTTATTGGAGTAGACTGGCACACAGCTACTCTGGCGCGGCCATTCTAGGCACTTCAAAAAAGAGGAAAAACCAATGAATCCAAGAAAAGTAATCTGCGGTGTGATTCTATCGCTCGTATGTCTCGCGATCCCCAGCGCCTCCCATGCGCAGGGAGCTAGTGATAATGCCAGCGTCACCGGGCAGTTGAATGACGCAAAACCGATTGTAGCCAGGATCAAAAAGGATGCAATACAGATGCAGTCTTACGCGCAAACCACCGGGCTGAGCTGGCAAACGCACTCCACGGCGCTTGAGAAAATCAAAGCTGATGTAAATGAGCTACAGCAGAATATGCGGGGCCTGCAATCGCACCGGACGGTGGCCAGTCCGTGGCAACAAGATGCAATCGATCGCATTACCGGGTTCGCAAACGACCTCGCGACCAATATGAACGCCAGCATCGATCGCCTGAACAAGAGCAAGAGCCGCCCGACCGCGCCGCCCTATCCTGAATATCTGAAGGCAAACACGCGAATCGTCAGCGATCTCGCAGATGAGATCGATGCAACGATCGATTACGGGCAGAACAAGGCGAAGCTCGACGCCCTGGGCCAACAGCTGGATTCTTCCGCGAAATAATGATGCAAGAAATTTTAGAGTGAGGGCGGTCTCCGAACGTCGAAGCCGCTTTTCTAACAGGCATTACTAAAGGAATCCGCAATGTAACGCGGGCCCCTTCGCTGAGCGATCGTGATCCCGATTGACCGCCTCACGCGTCGGCGTCAAGATACGTCCGCACAGTCCGACTCAGTTTATCCCTGCCAGCGCGCCGTAAGTTCCAAAGTGACAAAAGCAGCACACAAGGGTACAAGGTATGCAGAATCCGATGAGATCGCCATACTTCGTTTTCCTACTTTCATTCGTCGTGCTCTGGCTCTCGGCGCGAATCGGTGTCGCGTTTCGCAAGCGAGACGTCCCGGACGAAGATACCCGTCATGATCTCGATCTTGCTGTGGCGGCTACGTTGACGCTGCTCGGCCTGATTATCGGATTCAGCTTCTCCATGGCCACCAGCCGGTACGATCAACGCAAAGACTATGAGGAGGCAGAGGCCAACGCGATTGGCACGGAATATCTTCGCGCAGACTTGCTGCCTGCCGCTGATGCGGCGCGAGTGCGTGCCTTGCTGATTGAGTATCTCAACCAACGTATATTGTTCTATCAAACCCGCGATGAGGATGAGCTTCGGCAGATCAATGATGCCACTAACCAGCTGCAGACTGATCTGTGGTCCGCTGTCAAGATTCCGGCTGGCGACCCGCGCGCGACGTCCGTGCTCGGCCTGGTGATTTCAGGCATGAACGATGTGTTGAACTCACAGGGTTACACACAGGCCGCCTGGTGGAATCGAATTCCAACGGCGGCATGGGCTCTGATGGGCTTGATTGCCGTTTGTGCCAACGTGATATTCGGCTACGGCTCACGACGCGCCAGACCGGGAGCGGTCGACCTTGTAGTTCTGCCGCTCGTTCTGTCCATCGCGTTTTTTCTGATAGCGGACATCGACAGCCCACGCAGAGGGATCATTCGCGTGAATCCGCAAAATCTAAATAGCCTCGCTCAGTCCCTTCATCCGCGCTGACCGCGGAGATCCTGAATCGCAATCCCGAATGGAATTCGTTACGAGCTACATGCATCAAGAAGATACAGGCAGTGAGCCGGGCTGCTGCAAACGAAATTCGAGTAGAGTTTCGCTCGGTATCGTTAGCTGCTGACCCTTTTTGGAGGCGGCGACAGCTGTGCCGGCGCCAGCGCCGGCGAGCGCACCGATTCCAGCACCCTTTCCACCGCCTGCAATTCCGCCAATCAGCGCGCCCAGTCCAGCGCCACCGATAACTTTCTTGGCCGTCTTGCTACCCTCCCCCTGTCCCTTGACCTCATAAGTGCTGGTGAGAAGCGGATAGGCGGTGCCCTTGATCACGATGTCGGTCAACTCGAGCGTCAGTTCGGAGCTGCCTTTCATCCTGCCCGCCGATTCAGCAGACGCCAGGCGGCCGTACACCGTGGTCCCCCTGGGCGCCACCACTATGTTGTCAACCACGAGATTCGTTTCCAGGCTGGCGGTGAAGCGATCTCCCGTCTTTTGTTTGGTCGAGTCTATGGAGTCAATCATACGGATCAGAATGCGCGTTCCCGCAGGCACGTAGATCTTCTTCGTACTTTGCGCCGCGGCAGACGCAGCGGTAGCGGCGACCGTCCTCAAGGCTGCGGGTGAGCCCTTGGCGAAGGAATCTCCCTGTATGGATACAATTCCGAGCAGAACGGCCACGGCACAAATAGACGCGTTTCGCATGTCTTTTATCTCCTTCGTTGCGCTCACTGGCCCTCTCCCTCAATCGGCAGAGAAGAAGCGATCTGAAGATCAATGATCAAGAGCAATTGGTCTTCGATCTGTGCGAACCGCGCGGCAGTGACCGCTCCCAAAGCTTCCTTCATGCGGCCATAGTATTTCACAAGAAGTTCCGAACGCTGCCTCCGGTAGGTCACAGCGTTCTGAACCAGCTCGTCCGCTTTTGCGTCGGTCATTTGCGAGTAATTCGCCGCGTAGTCCTTGATATTTGCGATTCGCAGATCATTGACTTTGGCTAGTTCGGTGTCGTACTCGCTATAGATCGGCCAGAACTTCGCGGCATCCTGAGCGTTCAATTGCATGACGGAGCCCATGATCTCGGCCTTCTGGTCACGCACGTTCGTCCGCATCAGGTCGATGTAAGCCTGGATGTTCTTCTTCTGCGTGGGGGTGGCCGATGATTGCGTGGACTGGCTCTTGGTTGCTGGCGGCTTCGGCGTACCCTGCGCCAGAGCCGCAGGACTAGTGGCGACAAGCACGAGAAGCGGAAGCCATACTGCGATTCGTTTCTTCATCTTGAATCCTCCTGTAAGGGCCACGTCGGCCTCAGCGAAGCTGGCGTAGTGTTGCAAGTGCCAGAATTCGCGTCAACAAACATGAGAGCCCGAAATTGGACAAAGAGCCGAGCCCTATCGTTCCATCACGTTCACAAGGTTCCACGGTCCCGAACCATAGCTTTCAAAAACCAACTGGTTGTATTTATCCACCTTGACGCGCAGTCCAACGATCAGACTTCCAGAATTCTTCGACTTGTCATTGTTCAAGTTCAACTCCAGAGCGGACAGGTCGTAGTCCGTGGAGCGTCCGGCGTCGCGTGCTTCCGCTATCCGAATCGGGCGATCGGTGATTAAGCGAATTTTGCGGCCGTCCGCGGTCGGAAACGTCCGTACATACGCAATGTCATAGCCCAGCGTGCCCGTGACCGCTACACGACCCTTCGATTTCATTTTCGAGAGAATTTTTGAAAGCGCCGCCTGACCGCCTTGAGCGAAAGCATCAAGGAGAGCCTTTTGATCGTCAGGCGTCGAATACGAATCGATTGTGACGGTCACGTTAAACGACTTGCCCATGGCCGTGTTCTGACCCATGGCTTGGGCTTGAATAGTTTCTCGCTTCGGCTTGTCCTGCGCGCCAGTTTTAAAAGCTCCCATTGCCAGCACGACTGTAATCAGAACTCCGGCTATCCACTTGTGATCGAAGCGAGAAGTTTTCATGGTTATAGCGTTACCAGCGCTACGGCAACCTGACATAAGCCCCTAAATTTTCTTATTGTCAAAACTAACAGGGTGCCGACCCCGGGCCCATTTCGAGATGGGCTTCGGACGATCGAAACCCCGCTCGAAACGGCCGTATCCTTGCTGTTTGGCCCGCCTGAGGTGCCCGAGAGCCCGCAAACCGATTGGCCGTACCGTTCGCACTGAGGTCCTGGTCTCGACTCGCATTGATGCGGAACTTGGGCGGGCAAGCCGGCTGGCGCGGCAGAACCGACAGCCACCGTCACTGCTTTTGCGGCTGTTCCTGATTCATCTGTTTCAGCTTTTGCTCCAGCAAACCCTTCTCCTGCTCCTTGGTCAGCTTGGGAAACAGCAATACGAACTGTAAGCGCACACCCCACGGCGAAGCTCCCGGCGGATGGACCGCATTTCCGTAGAGTTGTGCGGTTATGTTCACCGGCTGGAACCCGACCTTCATGATTCTTCCCACTCCGCCGCCGAAGGGTACGGTCCAGACGCTCCCGCCCGGCGCTCTCCAGTTCGCGGTAATAATCGGCGACGTCGTGAGATACCAGCCCTTTTTCATGTTGTAGTTGACGAACCACTGCAACAGGAACTGGTTCACGGGAGGCTTATCGATATTGGCATGACCCGCGACGGACCAGACATTGTTGGCAAGAAACCCAATCGTCCACGGCTTGGGCTGCACCAGCACCACAACCGAGGGCCCCACGCTGAATTTTCCCTGTCCCAAATAAGTCGTGTTGGTTGCCGTGGGCAATACCAAGGTCGGGCCGATACCCCAAATCACCTTGCTCTTTTTCGGCGAGAGGAAAAACGAAGGGTTCATGTCTCCCAGCCCATATGCGCCAGAAGTTTGCGTTGGTGGGCCGGATGCCTGCGGGATCGGAAGTGGCTGATAGATGACCGGAGTAATCCAGCGGACGATCAGGTTCCAGTTCGTCCCTACGCTGAGCGGAATCACCGGCTGAATGTTCAGAACATTCTGGGTGCGGTCGCCCGGACTATTGTTGAAGTTGAAGTTTTCCTGGATGGGAACGCTGATCAGGCTGGCTACCGGGTTCTGCGCCGCATTTCGCAGCGCGTCGGTATTCACCGCGGCAGCCGGCGTTTCATCCGTCGCAACCTGAGTTCCTTCCGGGCCAACGGGCGTATCCTGCGCGAAAAGCGGTACAGCTGATACAAGAAAGACCGCTAGCGCCAGGAAGCATGGATGTGTTCGCACGTTACTCTCCCCTGTCCTGCGATCGCAGCCACTCGCGTTCAATGCTTTGACCGTTGCCCCGGTGCAAACTGTTTGGCAGCAACCGTTGTGGCGACCTGAGTCTTTTCCGCCGCCTGGTCAGCGGCAAAGGGTTTGGCTTCTGCGTGGTTTCAGTTGCTGCCGTTTTGTTGGCCGGCGACAATCTCTTCCATCACGCGGTCGAGGTTGAAGCTGCCGGGTTTCTGTCGCGGCGGGAATTCGCGGAAGCTCTGCAGCCAGCGGCCAACGTAAAAGCCGGCCGGAGCGAGCACGAAGACATGGTCCACAAACCAATGGTTGTAGTCCATGCCCTCATACTCGGCGCGTTCAAAGGGATCGGTGCGCAAATTTTCGATCAAGGGTGCGCGCAAAGGTGTGAACGGCTGCATCCAGACCTGCAACCCGTGGGCATTTTGCACCAGGAAGGTAATCTTCCATTGGTTGTAACGAAGTGCGGCGACGTTGCCGTCGTCGGTCCAGTAGAGGAACTCACTGCGGGGCCACGCGCTTTGGCCCTGGAACGCGGGCATCAGATTGTAGCCATCGAGGTGAACTTTATAGGTTGTGTCTCCAATTTTGAGGCCTTTCGCCAAGTCCGCTGTCACGGTGGTATCGCCTACCGCAGCCATCAGCGTGGGAACCATGTCCTCGTGCGAGCCGATATCGTTGATGACCGTGCCGGGTTTGATTACGCCGGGCCAGCGTATGAAGCACGGTACGCGGTATCCACCTTCCCAGTTCGTGTTTTTCTCACTGCGAAACACCGTGGTGCCGCCGTCGGGCCAGCTCATGGTCTCGGCGCCGTTGTCGGTGGAATACATTACGATGGTGTTGCCGTCTATTCCTAGTTCCTTGAGCTTGTCGAGCAACTCGCCGACCATGGCATCGTGCTCGACCATGCCGTCTGGATAAATGCCCAGCCCGGTCTTCCCCCGGCTCTCTTCCTTGAGGTGCGTCCAAATGTGCATGCGAGTGGTGTTCCACCATATGAGGAAGGGCTTGCCGTCCTGGTGCGCCTTGTCCATGAAGTCGAGCGCGCCCTTGGTGATTTCCTCGTCAATCGTCTCCATGCGCTTGATGGTCAGCGGACCGGTGTCTTCGCAAGTTTGTTTGCCCCAGGGACCGAAGCGTGGGTCCGGCGGCGCAGGATTTTCCGTAGCTGTGGCAACGCAGTGGAATACACCGCGCGGGCCAAACATGGCTGCGAATTTAGCATCTTTCGGATAATCGGGATCCTCAGGCTCTTGCTCCGCGTTCAGGTGGTAAAGGTTGCCGAAGAATACGTCGAAGCCGTGCACGGTGGGGAAGAACTCATTGCGGTCGCCGAGATGGTTCTTGCCGAACTGACCAGTGGCGTAACCGAGTGGCTTGAGCAATTCGGCGAGTGTCACGTCTTGCTTTTGCAGGCCTTCCGGCGCACCCGGCAGCCCCACTTTGGTGAGGCCGGTGCGAATGGGCGACTGGCCGGTGATGAACGCAGCGCGACCGGCAGTACAGCTCTGCTGGCCGTACCAGTCGGTGAAGAGCGCGCCTTCGTGGGCGATGCGATCAATGTTGGGCGTCTTGTAGCCCATCATGCCCTGGTTATAGGCGCTCACGTTCCAGTAGCCGATGTCATCGCCCCAAAGGATGAGGATGTTCGGTTTTTTCTGCTGGGCGTTGACGCGAACTGCCGTGACCGTCAGTAGCAACAATATAATCGAAGCTATGCGCGCTGTGCGTACCATATTCTGGTTAACCTCTCTCCTTGTCTCCATGATCTAAGCGCGTCACCCTGCCTCGGCAGCGCGCCATCGAGCCACCCCGGTCCGAAAAAGTCTTGTGCAGCGTAATAGCAGTAGACGAGCTGCGACGCTTTTTACCGAGCCAACCTGACTACTATTTGAAAACCACGGGAGGGCCACTGACTCGCTTGCCCTTGAGGTCCACGATCACCTCGACGCGGTCGGCGATCTTGATGAACGGAATGCCGCTGTTCATCCCATAGTCCTTGCGGTCGAAGGCCATGGTACCGGTAATCTCGCCCGCGCCGGTCCCTTTGCCCGTAATTGTAAAAGTCAGCGTTTCGGCCTTCGTCACACCCCGAATCGTGAAGTCGCCGGCGAAGTCCACCGTGTTGGAACCAGTCTGCGTGACCTTTGTGGAGTGAAAAGTGATCAATGGATCGTGGTCGGCGTCGAAGAAGTCTTTGCTTTTCAGCTTGCCGTCCTTCATGCCGCTTCCAGTGTTCACCGAGGCGGCCTGAATCTTGATGTCCAACACGGCAGTGGCTAAGTCAGGGGAAGTAAATGTGACGCTGGCGTCCCACTTGTCGAAGCTGCCCGCGATGGGTACCGACGCCTTTACATTGAACTTCATCGAGCTGTTCGCGTGATCGAACTCGAAAACCGGAACACCCTGTGCCGGGGTTGATGATGCTGCCAGTCCCAGCACTGCGACCGACAGCGCGACCAAGGTAGTTTTTGCCATCCAATTCATAAATACTCTCCTCTTCGAATTCCAGCCTTAACCGGAAGACGATGTTGCCCAGCGCTTCGCGCAACGGCGCGAGCACGTTCGCAGGATTAGGAATGCTACGCCTCCAAAATAGCGTTCGGTAATTGTCAGAACTGACAGTCCAAGTCGCACCGTGCAGAACGACGTGGCTTGATCCGACGACAGGCAAATCGCAATTACCCGGCTGACAAACGAGCCCCCACCAGGCATGCGTGCACTGAAGGATGAATTACGGCTGCACTGGCTCCCAAGAACTATCGGGATTGTAGGCAGTGATTTTGGATGCGAGGTCGCTCGTTTGGTCGCCCAAGTCCTGCTGATACACAACACCGTCTTGATTGACGATGAAGGTCATCACGCCGCTGGAGTGATATTGTGCCGGGTACGCGATGAGTGCGAAGCCGCCTGTGAGCTTCCCATCCACAAGATAGTTTTTCGCTCCGCCGCGCGCGTCTGGGCCCTGCGCAGTGAGAATCCTATATACGTAACCGTAGTAGGGCGCGGGCTTTGCTTCCGGTTTCTTTGAATCATCCTCCGCAGCCGCGCTGGCGACCATAGGGCCCATGGGGCTCTGAGGCTCGCCTTTGGAAACGGGCCAGTACAGTCCGTCGTGCTTGTCTGGATTGCTGTGAAATCGCTGCGCATAGACGCCAGTTGGACCGCCGTCACGTCCTTTGGAACCATATTCGACTTGGCTTTGGACGTAACCCTCGCACACGGCGATTGCGCCGAGTTCGTTGCGGCCGACCCGGCGATCTAGGATTTCCTCATTGCCACGCTCGACATCGAAATACCAGACTTTGCCGTCGCGAACGATCGGAAAAGGAAATGGCCAATTGCTCTCACCCACTTGCAGAAACTCGAATCCTTGTGCTTCAACCGAAAGCGAATGCTTTACGGCATACGCTTTGACGAAGCCTGCAAGAAGTTCCTTAGCGTCGCCCGCGTAGCCGGAGACTATAAGCTCCTTCGCTCGCGGACCGAGCAATGGTTCTAATAGCGCGGGATCTCCCGAACGTGCCGCGTCCACCAGAGCGTGCACCGCTTCCATTGGCGACGAGAAAGTTTTCTGCCCACTGACTGCTTGCGCAGTCAGTGGCGCAGCGGTCATTAGATAGAAAAGGCCCGCGACAAAAAGAAGTGACTGTAGGTGAACGGAAGATTGAGTTCTCATTGGCCTCCCCTTTTCGCTTGCGTGCTCGCCGCGCCGCGCTGGCTCGCGGTCCTCTCGGATTTACCGGTGTTTCCTGCTCCTTCGAATGCCCCGGCCGGTTTCGTTTGCGCAGCCGGCTTGGGGGCCGGACGCGTCTGCGACGAAGTGGCTGACCCTGAGGAATAGCCGCGATCCGGTTTCACAGCCTGCGTGCTTGCCTGATTGGCAGGAGAGGTCCGAGCGTTTGGCGTGGATGGATTCCTAGAGGCGTTGTTGGCTGGACTGCCGCTACTCTTGTTCCCGCCGCTGTATGTAGATTGCCCCTTCCAACTCTGATTGGTTTGAGTGTTACCGGTCTTCACCGCGGTGTTTCCCGTCTTGTTGACTTGGTTGCCGGTATTGATCGTCACATTGTTTCCGCTGACGTTCCGATTGATCGTGTTATTGCTCTTGTTCTGATTGTTCGTATTGCCGCGGTAATTGTTGTAGTAGTTGTTCGAATTGTAGTGCGTGTTTCCTGGATATGGCCGGTTATATGCGTACGCATAATTCGGCGGGCGATGGTACAAGGTCGCACGGTGATAGTTGGGGCCGTACACCGGGCGATAAGCATAGTGATGGACCACCCACGGACCGCCGCGGTAGTACACTCCACCGCCGTATCCCCAGCGCGGGTAATAGTAGTTGTTGCTACTGAACATCGCTCCTACCGCCATGCCAACTCCGAATGCGATAATGAGACCGGTGGCAGGCTGGCTCGGCGGGGGTGCCACATATACTTGCACCGGATTGTATTGCGGCACGTAAACAATCTGGGGATTTGTGGGCTGGATCACGATTACCTGCTGGGTGCCGGCCTGCTGCGTCACCACAGTCTGCTGCGGAGTGGTTTGCAAATTTCCGGCCTGTTTCGCCTGCAGCCGAAGCCGCTGGACTGAATCAAGAACCGCACTCTGGCTCGCGGTGAACGCTTCTCCCAACTGCTTGGTCCAGTCAATTTCGGAGCACATCATGTCTATGACTTGGGGAAAATGAAACAGCGCCATCATCGCAGCGCCAAATCCAGCCGCTTTGGCGGCGCTATCGAGTTGATCTCCCTCCAGGCTTTTGTTCTGTAGCAGCCAGTTGCCTCCATCCAAAACTTCTTGGGAGTTTATGGAAGCCGCCAGCACCTGCATGAGTAGCGCGTCCGGATATAGCGCGACGGGGGCCAGGAGTTTGTCGAGTTGGTCCGGCGACGGGGCGGAAGAGTTTCCGGCCTGTGAGAAGCCCGCGGCTCCGGCGGCGAGGCTAATATTCATACAAATCGCGAGAAGCACCGCCATGAACTGTTGCACTAGCGAGTTGCGTCTCTCCATACTGGCCTCCTGGGCGATTGCGACAAGCCGACTCGTTTAACGTGAGGCTGAAGTCAAATGCTAGCGCGTGTTTGGATCTCTGCCGCGTTCACTTCTGTTAAACGGCACGACGCGACCGAAATTAAACTGGTACCGCGACGCATTGTTATAGATATGACGATGCTGCTCGCCGCGATGAAGCGATGTAATTGTCAAAAGTAACAATCAACTGCGTTCGGTCAAACGATGAGGGGTGACTCTCGGCATTCCGCGGTTCAGTTGCACGAACCATCGTCCACAAACTGACCACTCGCGGCCATGGACCCCAGCGAGTGCCCGCAGCCCACGATACGCTGGTTCAGGTCATCGTTCTGCAGCGCGTCGGGCGAAATGTAGGTCATGTTAGTGCGCGCGGCGATGTACTTGTCGGCTAATTTCGCCATGTTTTGAAACTCGTTCGTCAACAACTGCAAGGCTCTCCGATCCGAATCCGTTTGGACTGCGACCGAAGCCAGACGCAGATTGATGGCCGCCTGATTGCGATACGGCGCAAGCCAATTTGCCGCCACAGGAGTTCCATTCTGAATCGCGGCCGCGAGCGCCGTATGCCATTCCCGCAGGGTGGACATTTGCTCGATACCAGCCTTCAAAAACGCTTGCGAAAATCCCGGATTCGCTGCCGGAGCCGGAGCCGCTGCGGGCGCTGGCGTTGCGTTCGCGATGGCGGATGAGCCGGGCAGGGTTAAGGCGATCTGGTTTCCAGAAAAGCTGAGCGAGCCATTAGCCGCGCGTGCCAGAGCTTCCAGATCAACGTAGGACCGGCCATTCACCTGGATCACGGGCACGACTCCCGCCTGCCCGTTTACGATGAGCGTACGGTTTTTGCTTGTGTCCTGCGCCAGCGCCATGCCAGAGACGACCAGAAGTAACGTCGCCAGCAACCAAGCAAACGATCGTCTTGTTCGCATCGTCCAACTCCCGCGATTCCGGATTTCCGAATTTATTCCGAAACTAAGTACGCAGGTTAGCCGCATCGCAGACGGAACGGCACTGTTAGAAATAACAGGTGGGAAACTTTCAGCAATCACGTGACAAACTGAACTCATGCGCCAACCCTCGGGTCATCCAGAAAGACTCAACGCAGGTTCCGGTTCGCTCGCGTCTTTTGCGGCGAACTTTCGCAACGCCAGCGTCAAGGGAATCGCGAGGATTGCTCCCGTAAGGCCCAGTAGGAAAGCCCAAGTGACGAGCGATAGCGTGATAGCGAGGAAGGAGACATCCATCGCGTGCTTCATGAAGATCGGCGTGACCACGTTGTCGACAATCAAATTCGTCAGGATCAGGCCAGCAGCCACCACCAATGCTCTCTTCCAGCCATACATTAGCAACGTCACGAAGGTCGGTGGTATCAGCGCTATCACGAATCCCAGAGTGGGGATGAAGTCGAGAAAAAAATAAAGGAAGCTCCAGACGACGGGGGTATCCACGCCCATCACCAGCAGAAACGCCAGATTGAGCAGGGCATTGATGCCAGCGGTCTTGGCAGTGACGGCCACGTAGCTACGCGCATCGGACCCGTAGTATGCCAGGCTTTTGGCAAGGGGGCCCGGCTTTACTCCGATTTCTCCCGCCATCTCGATGATGAATAGGAATGTCAAAAGCGAGACCAGTATTCCGTCGGAGAGTATCGAGCCCGCCTCTGGCAGAACCGCGCGCGAAATCTCACGGAGCCGCTCGACCGTCAGAACACCTTTAACAGAGAGGCTGGGTGTAAGAATGCCGTGCGCATTCATGAAAACCGTGACCTGGTCGTAAAGCTCTGCCAAGCGTTGCTCGTAGATTGGCAGTTTTGCCGCTAAGCGAATAGCGGCCAGGTCCAGAGAGAGCAGGATATACAGCCCAAAGGCGGCCACAGCGACCGCCGTCATCGCAATCGCCGCGGACTTGTGGAATTTGAAACGCAGCATAAGCCACTTGGGAAACGGCACCACGGCATACGCGAGCAGTAGACTGAGCAGAAGAGGACCGAGGATCGGAGATGCGGCTCTGACTCCCCACAAAATGATGATGCTGCAGGCAACAACCTGCAAGAGTGGCAGGATCGGTTGAGCCGGGCTTGCTTTCATGATCGAAACAGAACCCGCAGTTGATTCGTATCAGAAGCTTCCACGGCGAATCTGAACGAACCAGCGGTTCGCTGTGGAGCAAAGTCCATTCCGCAACCGGCTCTGGCCGCGTGCAACGAAGCGCTACGCAGCCAGAGTTCGCTCCCTCTTATGCCCAATTCCGGTTATGCGCAATTCTCGGGACCGATGAGATGAGTTACTGCAGCGTCTTGCTATCCGCCAAGCTTTTGGTAGTTCGAGTTGGTAGTAGTTACGACCAGCTCTTTGGCGGTCGCGTTAAGAATCGTTTGCTGCGCGTAGCTGGTTCCATCAGGCAGAGGGGCCATCTGAACCTGCAACGTCACAGCGTCTTTCGCCTGCCCCATGTACGTGTTGACACTCAAGGAAACGATCTTTTTTATCTCAGGGTTAAACACGAGTGTCATGCGATCGCCGGGCTGGGCATAGTCCGTGAAGATTAAATTCACGACACCGCCAACAGGGTTGAATGAGACTTTGCCGGCTTGAAAGGCTTGTTGCATTCTCTCGGGGTCGGGCGGAACGTACATGGCGAGGACGGCTTTCACATCATCCATGTAGTCCATCATCTCCGCTTTTTTCTTTTCAATCACCCTTTGCTTCAATCTACCGCCACTGGGTGGTTCCGGCGGAGGGCCGATCGGAGTTTTCTGAACCTGCCCGTCGGGTCCGTACTGGCACAATTTCTGAGTTGACGGTTTCGGATCTCCCTTCAGCGTGATCTGCGTTGTTTCCGTCCATTGATACTGGCGAAGTCGCTGCTTATTTTCAGCAGCAGCCTGCTTCGCAGCCGCAAGCTTTTGCTGCAGGTCAGCATTCTGCGCGATCGCGGCGCCACCGGCGACCAGCGCTACAACGCCGATAATTACCAAGCGCCTGGCGATAGGAACAAAGAACCTGACCAGGGACTGCTTTCTGCAGCTATTCGCAACTCCATCACTCATCGGAACGCTCCCTTAACCTGTGTCAAGATTTAGCTGCCAACATCATCGCCTGCGCCCACCGCCACTTCCCCTGTAGCTGGACCGTTGTCGCTACGAGTCGCAAAAACCTCTGTCTCGATGCTGCGGATTACGCGGTCGGCAAATCTCAAGGCAGATCCAGCAGAGGCCGCCACTGAACTTGCCTCTGGCTTGAGTTCTTGGAGGACCCGGAAAAGAGTCTTGGGAGGGGCGTTGGGGGCCCGTCTCAAGAATGGAGCGTGGGGTTGTCTCAACCCGGGTCCTCCACCCTAACCAACGGGAGAATACGATTCGAGCGGATTTGACGGTATTGTCAAGATTGACAGGTTTAGCAAAAAAGTCTGAGACGAGGGCCGCGTCCTTATTCCTAGATGAAAGAGGGATGGCGCGCGCGGCTGGATCGCCCGGCCGCTTGCGCGTCGAAAGAGAAAGAGAAGGTGCCATTTGCAGGAGTGTGAATTCGCCACCCCCGTGGCAGCCGGAATATTTCAAAGATCCCGTTGCCTATTTGAGGGTGATGCTCACGCCACAGAGCACGCCAGAAGTCGCGGTGTCCAGGAACGCGCCTGAAACGCGCCGATAGTCAAAGTAGAGATAGCGGTAGCCCACTTGCAGCGCCAGCGCAGGTTTGATGCGGTAGCCGAGAGCACCGAAGATCTGGTAATCCATTTGAGAGCCGGCACCCCAGCCGCCTACGTCACCTCCAATCGAAACCTCCACTTTGGGCGTCAGAATTCCAGTGATGCGTCCGCCGACCAGCGGGTCCACCCAGCTCTGCACTCCGGAGAAATTCAGAGTGTTGGTGGTAAACGATAAATTCTCACCGAAGTACCAGTAGCGGAATCCCGCGAGTGCATCGATCTTGAGCTTCTCTGAATCAATCAGCCGATAACCGACTTTCTGAGACAGGAAGAATTCGGTCGCGTGTAGGTTCGCAACGCCCTGGCCGGGGGTGTTGGGCAGCGCTCTGCTGTCCCCCAGCCGGATCCAAAAGATATCGAGCGGCATCACGATTCGCTTGTAACGCGGTTCTACCACGCCCATTAATCCAATCCGGACGTTCGAAAGAAGGTCGCCTGGGGACGCGCTGAAGCCGATTTCACCGCCGTTCGGACCGGCGATATTTCCGTGGACTCCAGGGAACCACAAGTACGGCGACACCGTGAAGTGCCAGTCGCTTTCGGGGGCGGTACTGGCGGCAGCGGCACCGTCATTTTGAGTTACCGCCGCGGGCTCGGCGTCAGAAGGCATCACCGGGCTTGTGACTGCGGCATTCGTGGTCGAAACGGTAGAGCTTGACGTATTGGTCTCGAGGACATCTACGCTACGCGCTGGAGGAGTCGCTTGAGCGTGAGACGCGCGTGCACTTGCCAGCAGGAGCAGTCCCAAGAATATTGCCGATACCGTGAATTTCCGATTTGACGTCACGAGAAGCTCCTTGTTATGTCCTTCGCCGGACTGAATCCTGCAGCCGCCAAAGATTAATAATTCTGTGCCAAGTGCCTGGCGGATATAATTGTCAGAAGTAACAGTCCCATCGCGCTCGATCACCATCGGCTTGGCCCAGCGTATTCGTGCCGACACTCGTTGCGCGTGTAAGCGGCGGTTCCGCCGCGGCCGGGCCTCGCGCCGGGTGTGCGCTTGCTGTGATTTCCAGCGCTAGGTTCCGAGGCCTAGAAAAACAAGTTCAGTATTAGACCGATAGCGTTCACCTGCTGATTCGGGCGCTTGCCCGTGTTGTTCTCGTGCTCGTAGTACGGATCGAACTCGATGTGCTTGGTCACCGGCAGCAAACAACCCGCGTAGAGATTAGTGGAGCTGATTTTTGCGTACTGGCTCTCGTAGAAGATCTCAGCGCTGACGTAAGGCCCCGGATGGTAGTCTTTGATCGTGAAGCGCCGTTCGGCCGTTAGCCGGTTGCGATAGCGCCAGACGAACTTGCCGGGGGACCAATCAAGATCGGCGCGATTTCTATCGGAAATCAGAATCCGAGCCGTAATGGGAACGTGAAACGTGAGGACCGGTTCCATCCGATTTATTGTGGGCTTGCCCGGCGTCGGGACAACGCGGTATCCGACCGCCAACACCAACGGCCTGGATTTCGCATCGTCCAGATCGAAAAGAGTGACATTTTTCAGCTTGAGCAAAGGCTTCAGGTAAAATTCGATGCTGGGTCCCACTTCCGCTTGCGTAGGATCGCCACCTTCTCTGGTTTCCTTCGCTTGAAAAAGAAATCGCACGTTGGAATTCAGTTTGAAATTCGCGTCAATCTCGGGCAGGAACTCCGTGGTAGATGTTTGTGCGCGGGCAGGCAAACAGACCTGCAACAAGAGAGGTATTGCCATCAGCAATTTGGCACGAACGCAATTCATTTGTTGGTTTTTTGCGGAATCAGGCGCGCGCTCTGGAACGGCTGGCTGCGTTTTCGGCGGGCGCCCCTTGCGAGCCGCCCGCCGGAAAGCTCATTTCGGTTTACTGGCTGGGTCCTTTGGCCGCCGCTTCCGCCTCGGCCATCCGCTTTCCCATCTCTGCTTTGATTGCGTCGAGATTAAAGCTCGCGCCTCGCTGCATCGGCGGGTACTCGAGGAAAGTTTGCAGTTCTTTGCCCATCACCTGTTGGACGAACACGAAACGCCAAAATTGGTACTTGAACCAATCAAAATATTGCTGCGCTCCGTCTTTCGTTCCGTTGCTAGGCCAACCGGTACGCTCGAACGGATCAAGGCGCAGGTTGGTGATGTACGGCACGTCAGGATGTGTCTTTTCACCCAGCCAGCCTTGGGGTTGATCAATGAAACGGAATTTGTAGTCGTCAATGCGTACGGCTCCCACCGTGCTTTCACCGAGGTAGAAGATTTCATGACGCGCCGATGGGCCTTGACCGGTGATGGCGGCCATCTGGTTGTAACCATCCAAATGGTTCTTGTAGGTGCGGTCACCGATCTGTTTGCCCTTCAGCAACTCATCAGTGATGTTCGGATTGCCGGCTGCGGCGACGAACGTGGGCAACCAGTCCAAGCCGGAGAAGATGCCGTTCTGCACGGAGTCCGCTGGCACGTGACCGGGCCAGCGCAGGAGCGCGGGCACGCGGAACCCACCCTCGAGGACTGTTCCTTTGGACTGCGCGAACGGAGTCTGGCCGCCGTCGGGCCAAGTGAACAGTTCGGTGCCGTTGTCGGTGGTGAACACGACGATAGTGTTGTCATCCACCCCCATGTCCTTCAGCTTGTTCATCACAATGCCCACATCGTCGTCCAGTTGCGCCATGCCAGCTTCTTCCTCGGACCAGCCATTCTGAGCGTTGCGCAGCGCCTCATACTTCGACGAGAGGTGCGTGACGATGTGCATGCGGGTCGGGTTGAGCCAGACAAAGAACGGTTTGTTGTCGCTCTTGGCCTTTTCCATGAATTTAATGGAGAGGTCGCGGATCTCGTCATCCACGGTTTCCATGCGCTTGGGATAGAGCGTGCCGGCATCCTCAATTTTTTGTTTACCGATTTCGCCCCAGCGTGGCATCACCGTTGAGTCAACCGTGTCTGTGGACCAGCAATGAACCATGTTGCGCGGCCCGACGACGTTCAAGAGATCTTGCGGATAGTTGGGGTGCGCGGGATCTTCCATGGCATCGAGGTGATACAAATAGCCGAAGAATTCGTCGAAGCCGTGAACACATGGCAGAAACTCATTCAAGTCTCCGAGGTGATTCTTCCCGAATTGACCAGTCGCGTAGCCCATGGACTTCAGCACGGTGGCAATCGTCACCGCTTCGGCAGGTATGCCGGTTTTCGCGCCCGCCTGACCGACCGTCGTCATACCGGTACGAATCGGCAGCTCGCCGGTGATGAAGTTCGCCCGACCCGCCGTACAGCTCGCCTCGGCGTAATAGTCCGTAAACAACATTCCTTCCTTGGCGAGCTTGTCGAGGTTCGGCGTCCTGCCGGCCATCAAGCCTCGGTGGTAAGCGCCGATGTTCCACATGCCGATGTCATCGCCCATGATGACAACGATGTTGGGTTTCTTGGCCTGCGCTGAGGCGGGCGGCGAAGCGGCCAGCCCCAGCAACACGACACAGGTTGCTACCATTAGAGTCATTCGTCCAAATTGCTTCACGAGCGCCCTCCTCTTCGATTTCCCGATTGCAAGACCATGCTCCCGAAAGTTTCCAAGAGCAGAGCGAGACGATTTCACGGGTTTGCGGATACTGCGCCAAGCGCACGCGGGTTGTAATTGTCAGAAGTGACAATCTACTGTCTGCGACGTAGAACAATTCGGGCGAATTCGTCAGCAGAGGACAAATCACGATAGCTGCAAGCAGCAGTACTTTGCCATCAATCGACGCGGACCAATTCCTGCTAAACGCAACCCTCGAACGACTGGATTCAGTTGCCTGCTCGCCCAGTCATCCGGACTTATTCGGCGTCGCCGATCAGCGCAGGGCCTTTAACGCGTCGCTTAGGACCACGGCGAACGGGATCTGTGCAAGAATCACGGGCAGCGCGGGAATCAATACGGCAGCCGCCAAGGTGTAAAGCGCTACCTTGTCTGCCAGGAAAGGGCTCATCTTTTCAATCGTCTCGTAAGCGCGACCATAATTGGCAAGGGTGCTGATCTCGGTGGCCACAAGAAATTCGGTTTCATGCCCGACGCGATGCAGAATCCATTTTTCGTGAAAATGAGTGCTGTGCAGGTGGCCGAGGATCCCATATTCCAGGATTCCTTTGCGACGGAGCGCTGCTAGACGAGGAACAAAAAAAACAAGAGGCCCCAGCGCGACCAAAGCGGTGAGAGCAAGCAGGACAATCGCGGGTAACTTGAAGTCCATCAGGTGGGCACCGTGATGAAGGATGTCGTCGCGCCAGGTCGCCGCAATGACGGCGGTTGCGCTGAACGCGACCGGCGCGAAGGCGGCTGAAGTTAAACCGAGGAAGCCTAACCCACCGTGCTCGTCAGGATGAGTGGGGACCAACTTCAAATTGCGTCTGGACAATTTGAACGCGAAGAAGGTCCAGAGCAGCCATCTCCAAAGCGCGAGGCCGAGCAAGAACTGGAAAATGGATGTGCTAACGACAACGGCATACCAACCTGCCGCGGTTAAGTGGAGGTCGGCGCCCGACCCACGCGCCAACCATGGTGCAGCGTCCACTAGGCCTCTGTACGAGGTTGCCGTGTGAACAATCAGCAACAACAGGATTGCGAACTCGGGAAGATAAGAATCGCGTACGCGGATCAGTGTGGCGATCAGGTCATCGATGTGAACTAGATCCGATGCGTCTAGGAGGCCTGCTTGGCGGATATGCCCCACGATGGCTCGAAAGCGCGATTCCATGAGCACTTCGCCGACCAGCAAAACCGGTACAGCTATGAGCATGCGGGAGTGAACACGATATTCCCGTATCAGCGAATCCAGACCTTCAAAGTTGAACAGCGCAGTGATTAGAAGCACCGGCAGCCAGCCTACCGCGATCACCACAGCAATGCGACGGCCGAGATTCCATTGATCCGGGCGGATGAGCCCGAGCGCTTGCTGGGCTCGATAGAACGGGCCCCCACGGACGAGAGAAACCTCAGCAGACGCGGAGGAAGAATCAGTTCCGGTGGCCATCAGTCTCCCCGCGATGTCGAACCCCTGCCCGTGATTGAATTAAGGCTCCCCGCCCAACACGGTCGAGAGCCCCATCGCGATTCGACGCCCCGTCTCTGCGCTTGTGGCGCGATCGTTCGGGGCCGTTTCTCACGCCGGTAGTTTGCCGAAGCTACTTGCGAGTCGGTGAAGCCTTGGTGAGCTCCTCATCCAAAGGCTTGGCGGCCGCCGGGGCTGCTTGGCCACCTTCGATGATTTCCTTGGCAGTGATTGCTTTGCCGTAAAGAGCTTTATTGGCGTCATCGTCGGTGTCCATTGATGCACCTTCCAGCGAGACTCCGGCAAAAAGTCCACTGCTACGCGAATACGTCAGAACGTCCACATGCATTGAAGCGGCGTTGTAACCCGTCGCTTGCGCGCCCGTGGGACCAGCGGCGGCCGCGGCATTTGCTCCCAGCTTTGTTTTCCCGTTGAGGATCTGCTCTGCGCCAGTGTGGTTCATGACCACAAGCACAAAGTCAGTCGCCGTAGAGCCGAGCTGCACTCCGATGCTCGCTTGATCGAGCTTGTACATCGCCGGCGTGCCCCAGGCGCCATTCATCTCCGCACCCTGACGGCAAACCAACACACCTCGACCGTAACTGCCGCCGATTCCGATAGCCACTTTCTTGACGCTGGGGAACACAAGAACACAAGCGGCCTGGTCGAGAATATTTGTGGGCAAGGGACCAGCGAGAAGCGCGCGGAAAACCGTGGCCGAATTCGATATACGTTCTTCTTCCTTCTTCTGAGCAAACAAGGGAGAAGCTACCGCTATACAGAGTGCGCAGACGATCATTCTTTTTTTCAAGGTCTTATCCTTTCGTGCAGAGGTGCTTTCGTTGTGCCGCTTGTATCGCTAATGAGTTGCCACTAGGGTAGCTTCAGCTAATCTTTCAAAGGCATTCTGATTCTGTTGGAACCGGTCTGGTGGTCGTATTGTCAAAAATGACAGTCTGTTACGGGCCGGAAATTCGTTACGGTTATGACGGATATTTCTTGAACATCTTGGCGACCGCTTTGTCCACCAACTGCATATTCTTCTGCGAGTTCTTTTCGTTCAAGGTGCCTTGCCCGACGCCACGCCAAACCAGTTCTTTGGCTTTCACGTCGTAAATATCGACGATCAATGTGCCGGTCAAACTCTGTTCCGGAGTGATCCCGCCCATTCCGCCGCCAATTCCGCGCATGCCCCAAGCCTGGTACGAGGTCTGCGTCTTCATCCCGCCGCTGCCCACCACGATCAAATCGGGGTTCTCTGACTCTTGAACCAACTTGAGGCCCTTGCTCTGCATCTGCGTGTTGATCTGGGTTTTCGCTTCCTGCGCCAGAAATGGACTAGCGATCTGGTTGGGGTTCTGCTGCTGTCCCCAGGCATAGGTGTGATATTGAGAAAAACTCGCACTGGGACTCGAAGTTACGTAAACGTCTTGTGCGGAAGCCGCCGTAAAGGTGAGGCCAATCAGAAGCGCGATAACGACTAGAAATCGTGTTTTCATGCGATCTCCTTTTACAAATCGGTTTTCTTGAAAACTGCAAGAGAATCATTCTCGAACCGTTGACTCCGTGTTTTGCGAGCGGACGATCACCCACTTACCGTATCGCTGAAACCTTTGCTACAACACATAGCTATTCCTGCTCAATGCATGTCCTCGTCAGACGGAAAGCAAGACGTAAACGCATGGCCAGCCAGCGCTTCATTCATCGCCAGCACCAAATCCGTATCCATAAGTACCTTAATCACGTATCCGAGCCCGCCGGCGGCCCGGCAGGTGTTCAGGATGTCCTGATCCTCGTGAACCGTAAGAAATACGATCTTGGCTTTGTTACCTTGTCGCGTAAGTTCTTCCGCGACCTCGATTCCACTCATCACCGGCATCGAGATGTCCAAAACCACCAGGTCGGGTTCGAGCTTCAGCGTAGCTTCCAGAGCCGCCTGGCCATCCGAAACCGTGCCAACAATATCGAATGACTCGCGCAGCAATGCGGCCACGGTGCTCAATACGGGAGCGAGATCATCCGCGACTAACACCCGTTTTCGAGTCATGCGAGCTCATCCCTGAGCTGGTCTCTAGGCCTCCACAAAGAATTTGGGACGCCGGTGCAACGTGAAAGGTTCATCGATCTTGGCTCTAGAGTTCATCTTGCTCAGCGTGGAGGTAGGCATCCACAGCTATCTTGGGCGCGATTCACGCGCCTGGATATTGGCAAAATTAACAGTAAGGAAGAATTGGCTTCGTTAGACGGAGATGATCTTGCTCTTGATGGCGTACTGAACGAGTTCGGCGTTCGTTTTAATCTGCAGAAGTTCCATGGCGTGGTATTTGTGCGCCGCGACGGTGCGGGTGGTTATTTTCAGCACGCTAGCTGCTTCTTTCATCGTGCGGCCTTCTGCCAATAGCTGAATGACTTCCCGTTCTCGTCCGCTTGGTCCAGGGACATGTTCGCGGGCCTTGGGCTCCCGCATCGAGATACTCGCCAGACCCTTTGCGGCTCGGGGAGTCACATATCTACCCCCTTTCAGCACTTTTTCAATCGCGTCGATCAACTCGAAGCCTGCTGCCTGCTTCAGGAGAAACGCCGATGCCCCCGCACGAAAAGCCTCCCCTACTAGATAAGGGTCCTCATTCATCGTCATGAAAATAAGTTTGACGCCAGGCATCTTCTGTTGCAGTTTCCTTCCGGCGTCCAGCCCATTTAACTGGGGCATGGCAATATCGACCACGATGACGTCGGGTCGCAACTTCTCGGCCGCTTCTAGAAGCGAACGCCCGTCGGTCACCGAGCCGACTACTTCACAGCGGGGTTCCAGAACGCTTTTCAGCGCATCAATCAACATCTGATGGTCATCTGCCAGCAGTACACGTGGGCGTCTCATGATCGAATCCCTCCCGCAGTAGTTGTTCTTGCATGTGCCTCATCAGCGGAAACCGGTACCGGAACCTCCGCAAGAATTTCAGTCCCTCGTGTGGGCGCGGATTGCACCGACAGTCGTCCGCCAACCAGTCGCAGCCGCTCGCGCATTCCGACGAGTCCGATTCCCACGTCTGTGTTCCCGAGAACAACATCGAAACCTTGACCGGCATCCACGATCCGCAAGCGGATTTCATTAGTCGCGTTACAGAGCTCCACCTGGGCTCCCTTTGCTTGGCTGTGTTTAACCACGTTGCTCAGCGCTTCCTGGGCAACCCGGAACAGACACAGCGCCACGTGCTTCGGGATTTGCGAAGCAGCCCCACGGTCGGTAAATTCAACCTGAATCCCATACTTCTCGCTGATTTCTTCACAAAGCCCCATGAGAGCCGGCCCGAGACCCACGTGCTCCAATTTGCTGGAATGAAGTTGATGCGAAAGGCGATGAACGTCAGAAGATATTTCCTGGGTGCGATTCCATAATTCCCGCACCAGGGTTCTTTCGTCTTCTTCAGACTCCGGCCGCTTCTTCCATAGTCGCGAAAGTCCGATGCCCAGTAACGCCAGTCGCTGGCTGAAGTCGTCGTGCAGCTCTCTGGCGATGCGCCCGCGCTCTTCCTCTTGCGCGGTGATCAGCCGCCCGCTCAACACTTCGAGCGACTCTGCCGCAGCCTTGCGCTCGGTGATGTCTACGCAAGTCCCGATATACCCACAGAAAGTTCCATCGGACTCAATTCTGGGTACACCATAGTCAACAACCCAGCGATATTTTCCGTCATAGCGTCGCAGCCGGTATTCCACCTCGAAATCCACCCGGGCTTCGAACGCACCGGAGTAGATACTGAGACAATGCTCCAGGTCTGCCGGATGCACTCCTTGCGCCCAGCCTTCCCCAAGCTCTTGTTCGACAGTGCGACCGGTGAAATCGAGCCAGCACTTGTTGAAGAAAGTGCATAGTTTGTCGGTTCCGGACATCCAGATCAGCACCGGGGCTGAATTGGCAACCAGACGAAACCGCTCTTCACTCTCGATCAGGCTCTCGTTTGCGCGTTTGCGTTCGGTGATATCCAGCACTTCGGCGACGAAATACTGAGGCTTCCCGTGAATATCCCGAATCAACGAAGCACTGCACTCCGCGCACAGCACCTTTCCATCTTTGTGCAAACAGCGCTTTTCCACTCCCTGGAAGCTCGCTCCGTCCGCCAGCGCTTGGCTCAACCTCCGCGAAAACGCCGGCCAGTCTTCGGGATGAGTGACCGATTCAACAGTTCGGCCCAGAAGTTCCTCTTCTGTATATCCAATGAACCTGGAAAATGCCTGATTGCCAGCAAGAAAACGGCCTTCTGGTGAAACGATCGCCATTCCCATCCCCGCATCCCGAAACACGCTGCGGAATTTTCCCTCACTCTCGCTGAGCTCATCCGCTGCCGCCTTGCGCTCTTCCACAAGGACGGCGAGGACCATGAAAGGCGCCGCCGCAAAGAATAAGAATAGCTGCAGTGACAAGACGTTATTGATCGGTTGCGATTCCGTGAACGGACCTCGGCCATGAGTCGCACCCCATATCGAGAGAACTGCAACTAAAACCACCGAAGTGCTGACCCCCATCGACCCAAATCGCAACGCGGACCACAACATGAATGGTACGAGAGAATAGAACAGTGCCGGCAGGGTGCTAGTCCCGGGAGCGACGAACGTCAGATATCCGAAAATCGCCAGGCCAACGATCAGTACAGCGCCTTCGAGGTAGTAAGCACGCGACTTTTCGCTCCCGGGCGAACCTTTGCCGACCCAACTAAAAATAGCGGGCATCAGAGTGAGGAACCCCAGAGCTTCGGAAAAGAAACTCGTCCTCCAATTCATCCAATAGCTGCCCGAGATGGCGAGCGCGCCGACAAAGGCTCCCGCCGCTGGCGCTAGGATCACCGCAAACAGTGAAAACTTAGCCAACGCCTTTACACTATTTAGCCGGGGTAAACCCACAAAAAAATAGCTTAGACACAATACGGCGGTGAGAATTTCCACCGTGTCGGCCAAAATCAGCCAGGTAGCCGTGCCGGCCGGGACTCCGTTCTGTCGGTCATAGAAAAAAAACACGGCTAGGGCTGTCACGATGAGGACCGGCCACTTCCTCCTTGGAACCAGCAGCAGCAGGGACACCAGAAGCACGCAACCCGGCCAAAGCGGCGAAAGCATTTGCGGATGGAGCGCCAGTGCGCCGCCTAATTCTGAAGCGAAGTAAGACAGGAGGGCGACCGCGCACATCAGGATCGCGGTCTGCAATAGCGAATCCGCTGCCCCGAAACTCGATGCGCTTCGATTGGAGCCAGCTTCCATCACCTGCCTCCGGACTAAAAGTCAGCGGCGAACACTAAGGCTGCCGCGAATAACCGCGCGGACACCCGCGGGGCAGGAATACTTCAAGCGGGCAGTCCTATTGCTGCAGGTTGTTCTGCCGTAATTTTTTCTAGCGGTAACAATTCACCGGCGACGCGCATCGCCGATACGATTTGAAAACCACCTCAGTTAGGTGCTGGGTACCATCGCTGGTCGCAGAGTGTACCACCGTGCGAACGCGCAGGTGTTCAAAATTGCACACTTTTTTAAATGGCCAGATTGCCATATTACGAGCCGTAACTGCTCACAAAACTATGCCACGCAGAACACCCATTCTTAGCTATTCGTGAAGGACTACGCTTAGAAGAGAACTATGCACCTTCAACCCGCCGTTGTACTCGATGAAACCAAGCTTTCTGAATCTGTTCAAGAAAACATTTACGTGCGAGCGGGTTGTACCAACCATTTCTGCCAGCGTCTGTTGAGTTATGCCTGGCAGCAGAGCTTCCGACCTGCCTTCCTTCCCGAAGCGGGTCAACACTAAAAGCGCTCGTGCTAGCCGCCTTTCCGTTGAATTGAAAAGTTGATCCACCAGGTCCGACTGCGTGCGGTTGTGGCGGCCCACCACGTACGCAACGAACATGTCCGAGAATTTGTGTTGCTCGTGGAGCGTACGGAGCATTTCTTTCTTTTCGATCTTCAGCACGGAGCAACGAGACGTTGCAATCGCCGTCGTCATGTGAAACGGCTGATCCGAAGCGATGCATCCCTCGCCCAAGAAATCACCGGGGCCGAGCAATGCAATGGTCGCTTCCTTGCCTTGTTTGGACACTACGCTAAGCCGCACCGCGCCTTCCTGGATGTAAAGCACCGCGTCCGCGCGTTCTCCTTGCGAGAAAATGATTTGTTTTGGGCTGTAATGACGAAGAGTTCTACCGATGCCGGCACTCGCTAGAAAGGTTTTAGGATCGAAAGGCGCGTGGCGCTTCTGGGCGCTGCGCTGTCGGCTGGGTAACCGGCTAGGTGAAGGCATGACAAACTCCCCAGAGCCCTAGCGGGCACAGATTTTTGCCGTGAGTATAACAACAATTCCTTGGAGCGGCGATAACTCCTTCTTCTTGGAGTTTAAACTGCATTTGCATTGTAGAGCGGCCGAAAGTGTCGGCAGTCAGCGCAGAAAACCGATTCGGACTTACCCTGTCATTACTGACAATTCCATTGGGTCTCACTTCGCTCAATCATTCGAATCTCTGCAGCCAGACATGCACGCGTTGGTTTCAGAAGGAGGAGAAATACAATGCGCCGATTCAATACGAAGTCAGGCCTGCAAATTCGCACGCTCCGGATTATCTGTTTCCTGCTCGTTGGCCTTCTGCTGGTGGGAAGCACTTTCGGTGACAGAGTAAAATCGGAAACGATTGACGCCCAAGCCATGGGCACAGGCACACAGCTCGGCCAAAACATCGGCATCAGCGTGATTATCTACGATTTTTCGACACCGGCGGACAGACAGATCCTGGTGGACGCGTTCACGAAGGGCTAGAACCAAGGCTTGGTGAACGCGCTGACGAAAATGAAGGCTGTGGGTCACATCTCGATTATCGGCACGCTTGGCTACGATCTTAGCTATATCCGGCTGATTCCGACTCCCACGGGACGGAAGATTCGCTTTATCACCAACCGTCAAATCAGGTTCGGTGAAGCCTTTTTTGACACGCAATCTCAATCCTTCAACCTGACAGCAGGTGAACTCGACATTAATGATCAGGACAAAAGCAAGAACTCAGGTCTTTTGTATGCGGCCGCTCAACTCGTGATTGATAAGGAAGGCCAATTGCAAATCGATCTCAGTCAGAATCCCTGGAAGTTGGTCGATCTTATCGATTGGAAAGGAACGCCCGGCGAGAATTAGCCCGGGAGCCGTGAATTACCTGGTTGTTCCAACCCCGGGGTCATAGTAGGGGCCTTGATTGGGATTCAGCTAGTTTGAAAGGTAAGTGTGCCTGCGATTCTCCAGTCACACGCGGGGGAGGCCCCTGATGCCATTTCCACGCAATGACGCGGATCGGATCGGTGTTCGCATTCCACGCGCTTGTTCCGAGCAGTTCTACAGGCGGAGCCGGAACCCGTGACGGGACCGAGATGAACGATCAGACAGGCATAACGAAAATCAGGAGGCTAGATGAATGCCGAAATTTCCAAGCGCGCGAACGTCAAGCAAAAGGCCGTCCACGAATTGCAGGAGTTTATCGGGATCTTCTTGTATTTGGCGTTCTTCTTTTGCGCTTTTGCCACCTACAGCATGTTCCTGCTAAATGAATTTCACGTCTCATATTTCGTTTTTGGCACGGCCTTGATCAACGCCCTGGTGGTCGCGAAAGTGATTCTTATCGGGGAATATGCACACCTTGGCAAGAAACATGAGGTCAAGCCATTATTTCAGTCGGCAACTTATA
The DNA here is from genome assembly GCA_963786205.1 of uncultured Acidobacteriota bacterium. Classification (GTDB taxonomy): domain Bacteria; phylum Acidobacteriota; class Terriglobia; order Acidiferrales; family UBA7541; genus Palsa-295. Next base: position 30,586 of record CAWAYG010000002.1, on the reverse strand, counting down.
AGGCGTTTCTGTTCAGCTTGCTAGTGTTCGCCTTTCACATCATCGAGGAAGTGATCAAGCGACGCTGGCATGGAGAAAACTTTGCAACCGCGTACCACCAGATACGCATCAACGAACTCCTTGCCCGGAGCGTCGTCATATTTTGTACTTTTCTTCCACTCTTTGCGTTCCGGGAATTGCGCCGAGTATTGGGCGAGGATAAGTTCCAGTCCCTGTTCTTCCGAGACGGAGCGGCGGCGAAGATAGACGCAGATTGACGAAAGCGGGTTATTGAGTGACGGCCGGCAACACGTCTTTCACGCAGCGGAAACCCAGGTGATTCGTCCCCGTACTCACCTCGCCTTTACCCCGAGTGCCCACCATATAGCGTGAGCAATACTGATCGGTGCAAAGAAACGAGCCTCCCCGTTGCGTTTTCTTTCGTTCCTTCGGTTCGCTAGGGTCGTAAGGTGAATCCGGGCCCTTGGGATTTCGCGCCACACCGCCGCCAGCCACCAATTGCTGATAGTAATCCGGGCGATACCAATCGCTCGTCCACTGCCACACGTTCCCCGCCATATCATAAAGTCCGTAGCCGTTCGTCGGAAACCGTCCGACTGCTGTGATCCCTATGTAGCGATCTTCTCCCGTGTCCTTGTCTGGAAAATGACCCTGAAACGTATTGGCCATCCACTGTCCTTTTGGCCGAAACTCATCGCCCCAAACAAACGGTTGCCCGGTCAGTCCACCTCGCGCCGCGAATTCCCATTCGGCTTCGGTTGGCAATCGCTTAACGGCCCATTTTGCATAGGCCGCAGCATCCTCGTAGGCAACGTGCACCACGGGATAGTCCGCCTTTCCCTGAATGCTGGAAGCAGGGCCCGTCGGGTGGCGCCAGTTCGCGCCAGGAACATACGCCCACCATTGATAATGGTCGTTCAAGGGAACTTCATGGTCAGGAGGCGAGAAAACCACCGATCCCGCCACCAGGTTTTCCGGCGGCGCGCCAGGAAAGTCCTCTGCCTTGGGTTTGCGTTCCGCCACGGTGATGTATCCTGTGGCTTTCACAAATTTGGCGAACTCCCCGTTCGTGACGTCAGTCTTATCTATCCAGAAGCCGTCAACATACACGCGGTGAACCGGACGTGAATCCAGCGTAGCCTGCATTCCGACCTTGTCCATTCCCGGCGGATCCTGTGCGCCCATCGAGAATTCGCCACCCGGGATCCAGGCCATTCCTGCAGGTGCAGTTCCGGCCGGGGTATTCTTGTTTTCAACCGTCGGTGCGAAACCGCTCGTGGCAGTGGGCACGGCTTCCGCCATCGCCGTCTGGGGGAGCCTAGTCGCCTGAACCGTTTGCCGGTTTGCAAATCTCCAGTAGCTGAGCCCCGCCAGCAGCATCGCAACGCACACCACGATTTTCACCCGATTCTGTCGCGCGGGCGCTTTGGCAACCTTATCCACACGCCTTCTTTTACTCATGAACCTCGAATCCTTCGAATGCCGCGCAGCTCATGTCGCATGCCCGGAATTATCATGCGGGCCGGCGGCAGAGGGTATTGTCACTTTTTACAGTCGAAGTAACCCTCCGTAGGTGATTCGAGATTCTAAGAGCCATTGGCCAAACGAGCTGTCAACTTGCGTTCCATGCCTCACGACATTCCGCAGAAACTCCTGCACGTAATGGAAGCTGCCCCGCCCACGGCGCCGGCGAGACTGAGCTACCCTGTCAGATTTGACAATACGAGCCCCTGCAAAATTCCGGTAAACACAGTGTCCGAACGTCTCTGTGTTCATTGCGGCCCTGCTCCGAAAGCGGGTTCGCCAGGAATTTGCCAGGATGCATCTAAAACGCAAACTTGTCGGCGCATTGCTGCTCGCGTTCGTAATGCAGTCTACGTCTGTCGTGCTTGGGCACAATACCCCCGCTGGCACACAGACGGGAGGGCAGGCCACGCCGCCAGGATCGCAATCCGAATACGCTCTCCTTACGGCCGACGAACTCGACTCTCTCGTTGCGCCCATTGCCTTGTATCCCGACGCGCTTGTTGCGCAGGTTTTGGGCGCTTCCACGTTTCCCTATGAAGTCGTCGCAGCGACGCTTTGGATCAAAGATAATTCCGGCCTGACCGGAGAGCCACTCGCCAAGGCTGTCGACCAACAATCCTGGGATCCCGCGGTCAAAGCCCTCACGCAATTCCCATCAGTGCTGGATGACCTGTCGAAGAATCTCGCGTGGACGTCGGCACTTGGCGAAGCTTCCGCCACTCAACAACAGGACGTCATGGCTGCGGTGCAAAGAATGCGCGCAAAGGCTCTCGCCGCAGGAAATCTGAAGTCGGGGTCGGAGATAAAGGTCGAGCAGCCGGCTCCACAGACCATCGTTATCCAGCCTGCGAATCCTCAGATCGTCTACGTTCCGGTATACAGCCCGACTGTGGTATATGGCGCGCCCATTGTGGTTCCCGGTTACTACTATCGCGGTCCCTCCGTGACCGTGGTTTCTTTCGGCGGAGGAATCGTCGTAGGAGCATCGATCTACGGCGGCTGCTGCGGGTGGGGATGGAGTTATTGGGGCACGAATTGGCACAGCCACACCGTTATCTACAACCGAAATGTTTACGTCGGAAACAGCTATTGGCGCGGCGGCTACTACGGTGGGGCATATCGTCCTCCCGGCTATCGCCCGGGTTACCCGGGATATAAGCCGGGATACCCAGGCTATCGTCCGCCAACGTATCCCGGATATGGGCGTCCGCCAGCTACAACCCTCCCAGCGAACGCGGGCGGAAACACTCGACCGGCTGGACCGGGAAACAACGGCGGAACTCGACCCGGCGCTGGCGGTCCTTCAACGCTGCCGGCCAATCCTGGAAATCGTCTAGCGACGCAGCCGGGTACGAGGCCAACTACGCCGGGAACTCAGCCCAGCACAAGACCCGGCACGCAGCCCGCGCCTCGGCCGAGTCAACAACCCTCGACTCAGCCCGCGCGCTCAGATTCGTTTTCTGGATCGGCGGGGGGTCGCGCGCAGAGTGCTCGCGGGAACCAGAGTATGGCAGCTAAAGGCGGGGGCGGAGGCGGGGGAGGCGGGCGTCGCAAGTAATACCGCGCTGCACTAGTTCCCATTGCATCTAAAAGTGAATTTCGCGATTGGTTCAGCGAACGAGAAGAAGGAGATCGAATGAGTCGCGCAAGATTTGCCAGAACGAACATTTTTTCCTGCACGAACTGCGTCTTGCTGTTGGCGGCGATAACGCTCATTTCGACGGGATGCAGCAAATCGCAGCCTTCGACCTCGACGGAAGGAGTTTCCGCCGGGCCGCAAACATTCGCGTCTGCGGATCTCGCTGGACAGGCAATTTACGCTGCCGCGAAAGCTGGAGACACAAACGCGCTTCTGTCGATTTTTGGATCGGCCGCCAAAGAGCTTCTACTCTCGGGTGATCCCGTGCAAGACAAAGCGGCGCTCGATACTTTTACCCGACAATACGACGAGATGCATCGCTGGGGAAAGCTAACCAAGGGCGGTCTGGTCCTCGATGTTGGCGCGGAGAATTATCCATTTCCCTTCGCATTGAAAAAGAACGAAGCGGGCCAGTGGTATTTCGATACCAGTTCCGCAAAAGACGAAATTCTGGCTCGACGAATCGGTGGCAACGAACTTTCCACGATTGACGTTTTGAACGCCATGGCCATGGCACAGGCCGAGTACTTCAGCCAGCCGCACGATGGCGCCAAATCGCACGCGTACGCGCAAAAATTCGTGAGTGACGAGGGGAAACAGAATGGGCTGTACTGGCCGGTCGCCGAAGGTGATTCAGGCAGCCCTCTCGGTCCGCTGGCCGAGTTCGCCGCAAGCGAAGGTTATTCCGGCGCGTCGCAAGAATCGTTGCCCTACCACGGTTATTACTTCCGCATGCTCACAAGCCAAGGGCCGCAGGCGCATGGCGGAGCGAAGAACTACATCGCTAACGGAACCATGACCGGAGGTTTTGCGATCTTTGCTTATCCCGCGGAATACGGAAATTCCGGCGTGACATCGTTCCTCATCAACCAGGACGGCATTGTGCTGCAAAAAGACCTGGGTGACGATACCGCTGCAATCGCCAAGACAATCGCTTCATTCAACCCCGACGGCACGTGGACAGCCGTCGAATAACGTCTCTCAGCGATTCCACTCTCGCGTGGCTTACAGCGGCGCTGCTTATTGTCAAGAACGTAGGCTATTCCTGCACCATTGCCTTGTCCCGCTTCTGGTCCGCAAGTCGCTTCCCCAGTTGCTTCTCTAGCCGTATGAGAGTGCTCCCCAGCGACTGTTAGTTATGACGATATGCGGCAACGCATTTTGCATATAATCTTCGCTAACCTGGTGTTGACCGGACTGCCACGACGGTCGACAAACGCTTTCGATTGGAGTCGTGCGATGTCGATTCCATGATTTTGTAGCGCGGACAGGTTCACATGTTCAGGTCCAGCAACTGTTGGAGCGCATTCGGATGGGCTTTTTTGCAAATTTGAGGCTGCGGCGGAAACTGCTGATTGCTATGGTTCCGCTCGCCTTGATGGTGGTGGCAGCCGGGGTCTACTCGTCGGTCGAAAGCAAGACGATCGACGCATGGTACAGCGCTTTGATCGACACCCAGGTCAAAGCGCTCAGAAGCGTTGGGGATGCGCGAGCGTATACCATCCGATTCGGTCTGTACCTGTTTGAACTGGTTGACGAGAGTGATCCCAATCGCAGACAAGTGCTCGACGGAGAATTGGAACAGGTTGGCGCCGACTTCCATACGGTGATGACAGCGGCACTCAAACAGAGCCCGGAGCGGGCGGACAAAATCAACGCCGCATCTGCCCTGTTCGAACAGGCGGAAGCGGACGCTCGGCCCGTCCGCGCGGCAGCCCTGGCAGGCGACAATGCCAAAGCGTTGAATCTGTTACGTGGAGGCGTAAATCAAGAGTTGCAGCACGCGCGCCAAGCCACCATCGAGATCATGCAGGATTTGCAGATATATATTGATAAGCGCTCGGACGAGTTGACCAATAATACGCATCACGCGATTTTGATCACCTGGCTGGTGATTGGCTTCGGACTGCTGGCATCGTGGGCCGCCGCATTCTACGTCGTGGAGACACAAGTGGTGAACGAACTCGTGTCTTTGCAGGGCAGCATTCAGGATTTGGCTGATGGGCGGCTTGAGCAAAATATCCCCCTCCTTGATCGCAAGAATGAAATCGGTGAGATCGGACGCGCGCTGCGTACCCTGCAACTGGGCGCACGCGAGCGCGAAATGCAAGCATGGGTAAAGGCCGAAGTGGGCGCCACGCTGGGGGCCTTGCAATCGGCGCAAGACTATCCAGGATTTGGCAAGGCATTATTGTCGTGGTTGTCCCAATCCATTCCACTGATCTATGGTGCGTTCTACATCGCAGACAACAGTCGCAAGCGTTTCTCTCGCGCCTATTCGTTTGCAAATACTGACGTCAGTAGCCCCCACGAATTTGCACTCGGCGAGGGATTGGCCGGGCAAGCTGCGATCGAGCGGCGCATGCTCGAAGGTACCACCGGGGAGCAAGTTCGAATCTCCGCGGGCATGGGAACCTTAACGGTCGGCAAAATCCACTTCATTCCGGTGGTCAATAAGGACGAAGTGACCGCCATCATCGAATTGGCCACTAATTCAGCATTCTCGGAGCGCCAACGCGCGTTGCTCGACTCCTTGCTGCCCTCTGTAGCTCTAAGCGCTGAAATATTGTCTGGCAACATCGCCACTCGAGAGCTTCTGGACCGCACGCAAGCCCAGGCTGAATCTTTGGCAGCGTCGGAACGTCAGCTCGGCGCTCGCAAACAAGAACTGGAGAGTATTAATCAGGCGCTGGAGGCGTCTGGAGAGGAATTGCGGCGAGCCAAAGAAGTGGCGGAGGAGGCCACCAAGGCCAAGTCCGATTTCCTGGCCAACATGAGCCACGAAATCCGCACTCCGATGAACGCGATTATCGGCATGTCGCATCTGACACTACGCACCGAGCTGAATCCCCGCCAGCACGACTACGTGAGGAAAATTCAACTCGCCGGCCAGCACCTGCTCGGCATCATCAACGACATTTTGGATTTCTCAAAAATCGAAGCGGGCAAGCTGACCGTGGAAAACATTGACTTCGATCTGGAGCGGGTGCTCGAAAACGTGAGCAATCTGATTTCCGAGAAGGCTTCAGCAAAAGGGCTCGAGCTGATTTTTGATATTGACCCGGCGGTGCCCACGCAACTCAAGGGCGACCCGCTGCGCTTGGGTCAAATCCTCATTAATTTCTGCAACAACGCCGTGAAGTTTACCGAACAAGGCGAAATCGTCGTTCGTGCGACGATTCAGGAAAAAGATGACGAGGGCCAGCTGATTTACTTTGCGGTGCGCGACACCGGCATCGGCCTCACCAAAGAGCAAATGGGCAGGCTGTTCCAGGCGTTCGAGCAGGCGGATGCATCCACAACTCGCCAGCATGGTGGCACCGGTCTGGGACTCGCGATCTCCAAGCGGCTGGCGCAGTTGATGGGCGGAGATGTTGGCGTCGAAAGCGACCAAGGCAAGGGCAGCACGTTCTGGTTCACCGCCCGGCTAGGCAATGGCGCGGCCACTCGACGGCACACCGTTTCACCCGACCTTAAGGGTCGCCGCGTTTTGATCATTGACGATAATCCGCAAGCCCGCGCGGTACTTTCCAGCATGCTCACCAGCATGACATTCGAGGCAGACGAAGCTCCTTCCGGGTTGGAAGGAATCGAAATGGTGCGCCATGCCGCGGAAGGTAATAAACCATACGAAATCGTCTTTCTGGACTGGCAGATGCCAGGTTTGGATGGCTTCGAAACGGGCAAACGAATTCGCGCTCTGCCAAATCTACAACTTCGCCCACAACTTGTGATGGTAACCGCTTACGGACGTGAAGAGGTTTTGAAACAGGCGGAGGAAAACTCATTTGCAAATATTCTGATCAAGCCGGTTACGGCCTCGATGCTGTTTGACTCAGCCGTCGAGCTCCTGGGCGCAAGTAGCTCCGAGAGTTACAAAGCCGCAGCGGGTCCGACCGTTGAACTGGGGCAGATACGCGGCGCGCGCGTTTTGCTCGTCGAAGACAACGAACTCAATCGCGAGGTCGCGCTCGGCCTGTTGGAGGACGCACACTTAGCGATTGAAACAGCTGAAAACGGGCAGGTCGCCGTGCGCATGGTCGCCGAACACGAATACGACCTCGTACTGATGGACATGCAAATGCCTGTGATGGATGGCCTCGCCGCTACACGAGCCATCCGCTTGAAACCGCAATTCCGCTCGCTTCCAATCATCGCTATGACCGCCAACGTGATGGAAAGTGATCGCGAGAAATGCAACGAGGCGGGCATGAACGACCATCTCGCCAAGCCTATCGATCCCGAGGCTCTTTTCGCCGCATTGTTGCGTTGGATCAAACCCCGCACCGAACTCGCCGCACAGGCGTCACCCGAAACCGCTACAACGACCGCACGCTCGCCGGAAACCGGCGGCCCTCCCGAAGTCGCTGCTTTACAAATTGAAGGTGTGGACACCCAGTCGGCTCTGCGGCGGACCGGCGGAAATCTCAAACGCTATGAAATGTTGTTGCGCAAGTTCGCGGAGTCGGCAAACGTTGAAGAAATTCGCGCGGCGCACGCTTCGGGCGATACAGCCACGGCAGCGCGTGCGGCCCACTCGCTAAAGGGCGCGGCCGCGAACCTCGGTGCGACCGCGGTAGCCAGCTCCGCGGCCGACGTAGAAACCGCGATTAAAGCGGGACAGAGTGTGCAGCCTCTATTCGACACGCTGGCCACGAAACTTCGCACAGTCGTGCTGGCAATCCGGTCCGCCTTACCCAGTGAACAACTCCCAGAGAGCACCCGGCCCGCCACCGCCGATCCGGCCTCCGTATTAGAGCCCTTGCGAAAGTTGACGAAGCTTTTATCGAACGACGATGGCGAGGCAGCCGATTTCATTTTGGACGCACAGCCGCACTTAGCGAAGGTACTCACAGGATCGGAAATCACTACCCTCCGCGATTTCGTAAGCAATTATGATTTTGTTGGCGCGCGGAAATGCATTTTGGAGATTGCCGGTCGTTTAGGCCTGCAACTGGAGTGAAACCATGACTCTGTCCTCGGCCAATAAAACGATTTTGATTGTGGATGACACGCCCATCAACATTGGCGTTATTTCCGGCGCCCTGAAAGACTCCTTCGCCACGAAGGTGGCCACGAGTGGTGAAAAGGGTCTTGCGATCGCTTCGGGGAAGGAGAAGCCGGATCTGATTCTGCTGGACATACTAATGCCGGAAATGGACGGGTACGAGGTATGCCGTCGCTTGAAAGCAGATCCGGACACGCGTGATATTCCGGTAATTTTTCTCACCAGCCAGACGGAGGCCGAGGACGAAACCAAAGGCTTCGAGGTTGGAGCTGTTGACTATATTCACAAACCATTCTCCGCCGCCGTCGTAAAAGCACGCGTGCGTACTCATCTGATGCTGCGCGAAGCCCATGCCCAGATTGCGCGACAACTCGTCGAAATAAACACCGAGCTGGAAATGGCGCGCCAGATTCAGCTATCCATTCTGCCCAGCAGCACACCGAAGATCACAGGCATGGATATTGTCGCGCGCTACATTCCGATGACCTCGGTGGCCGGCGATTTCTACGATTTTATTGTGGTGGACGAACGTCACGTCGGCATCCTGATCGCGGACGTTTCCGGGCACGGATTACCGGCCGCCCTGATCGCGTCCATGCTGCAGGTTGCCCTCACCGCACAAGCCCGCCACGTTTCGGAACCGGGCAAAGTGTTGGCCGGTTTGAATCAAGCTCTTTGCGGCAAGTTTCAGCATAATTTTGTCACCGCCGCCTATGTGTACGTAGACTTGGAAAAAAACATTATGAATTACGGCGGTGCCGGCCATCCGCCGCTGTTGCTGTGGCGCAAGTCGACCGGCAGCGCCAGCGAACTCCTGGAAAACGGATTGGTCATGGGGCAGTTCGAGGAAGCCACATACGATTCGCTGCAGATACCGATCGAGCCTGGTGATCGGTTCTTCCTTTACACCGACGGAATCCTGGAAACGGCGAATCCAGCGCAGGAAGAATTTGGTACGGATCGCTTCATGAAGTTCATGGAAACAAATAACAAACTTCCTGCAGGCCCGTTTGCGGACGCGCTATTGCTCGAGTTGGCCCGTTGGCTGGAACAGCCTCCGGGCGAGGGGCACAAAGACGATATTTCGCTCTTGGCCGTCGACTTCACCACTCGCGGGTAGCCAATCCCTGGTCCTGGAAGGCGTTGGTAAAGTCTCTTCCCGCAAGAAGTCCGTGCGGCATGGACAGGCTAACTCCTGCTGAGTTCCATAAAGCTGCAAGCCAAGCAAAAAAACCTCCCCTTCGACTGGAATTTTTCTTGCTCCGGATCTCTCGCACTACCAACACTTACGCTACTGCCTGCCCCGCGCGGCTCGTGTAAAATACGAGTGCGTCGTCAGATTGCGCCTAAACAATGATTCTCCAAGGCTATTTTCGAATCCTGAACTTCTTTGACATCGCCGAGGCGATCGAGCTCGACAAATTGCGTGCCCTGCTCGGGCCAGAAGCGGCTCCACGTCCGGCTGCATTCCGTCACCGTACGCCTGAATATTCTCAAGTGCAGCAAGCCCCCATCGTTGAATCCTTAGGATCCATCACGCTTCTGACCAACGAGAAATTGGATGCGCGAATTAAATACTATTGGTTTGGCGTAGCAGCTGTCGAGCTTACTGCCGTGTTCGAATGCGACTTCGACACTTTATGTGCGCGCTCATTTCGTTGGATGAACGCCCCCGAAGTCGAGGAAGCTGCCGAAAAGCTGCTGCGTGAACAATTGGATCGTTTCGGCCCCGCGCTCGTCAGGCCCTCGCCAAAATGGCTCGATGAAGACTATTTGATCGTCGACGTAGAATCAGCGAAGCATCGCGACGGCCACTCCGCCACAGCCGCTGAGCTGCTCGATTCCTGCTCCGACCAAATTGCCAAACTGGTTCGCGGAGAAGTTGTCTCGCTCTCGACGGCCGAGCGTGATGAGATCGTACGCTCCGCTCTTTCTTATTACCCTGATGACCTGGTCGTTGTCGGCTGGGCGGCCGCGCTTGTTTACGATAAACCCGAGGCCACGCCAGCCGTCATAGAAATTCTGGAGTACGCGAATACCCAATTGCTTGAATTTCGATATTACGACGATCTACTGACCAACTTGCTGTCGCAGGTCTACAGTTCCCTCGAAGGCCACGAGAGTTTTTGGTCTCGCTGGCGATTATCCCGGCGTGCAGGTCGCTTGAATCGAATCCGCCTCGACATTATGGACCTGGCGGAGAGAACTGAATTCGCCGTGAAATTTATCAGTGACACGTATTACGCCAGAGTCTACAACGTTGGCGCGGCAAAAATTGGTGTCACCGACTACAAGACACTAGTCGGCGAGAAGTTGAAAACCGCCGGAGAGCTTTACGAGTTTATGGTCGATCAATTCAATGAGCGGCGCATGTTTGCGCTCGAAGTGGTCGTCGCCATCCTCGTGCTGCTCGACGTAATAGCTTTATTGCGAGGCAGGTAAGATCCTGTCGTGCGCGTGTTAGACAGGGCATCGTAGGCCGCGAGCAACACCATCACCCTACGCCGCAGAAGCTCCCCGCATGGTCCGATTGCCCAAGTATTCGAGGATTGGCACCCCCAAATTTTTCTCGCAACCTGCCCAAATCAGAACTGCGCGACTTCTCGCCCACCCAAGCAGTACCAGCTTAATCTCGCTGGCTTACCCGCTTCGCTGTATGGCGTGCAATTGACGGACATTGTCTTATCGCGAGGTGCGGCTTCGTCGAGTTCCACACAAATTAAACGCAGCAATTTGAAAGGACGCTCTGAATGCTCTTACTCATCATAATTTTGATTTTGTTGTTTGGCGGCGGTGGGGGCTACTACGGATATTCCCGGTGGGGTATGGGCGGCGGACTCGGTGTCGTCGGGACCATCCTCGTCATAGTTTTGGTGCTATACCTCCTTGGCGTGCTGCGTTGAACTTGCGAATTATGGCTGATTCCGGAGTGGACGCCTTCTTATAGCTAGCGCCCGCTCCTCAGTCAGCTGAGTGGCCGAAATTCGATAGTAATGTCCTCTTGCATCTCTATGGGCTGCCGCTCGAGCAAAGTCGGCTCGTATCTCCACTGCCGAACCGCGTCGATCGCCGCGGGAATCAGCAACGTAGGCCCGCTAGTGGCCCTAACGCTCTCGACTGTTCCATCCTTGCCGATGGTGGCGCGCAGATGCACCGTGCCGCCCGTTCTTTTTTGCGCGGCCTGCGCGGGATAGACAGGCTCAATATTCGAAACTCGCTCGCCCATTTGCACCTTCTCCGGCTTGTGACTCGATTCTGGCCCCGGCTGCGCCGCCACGAAAACAAATTGGCGCGAGTAGATCAACACTGTGACCGTATCCATCACTCGCTCGGGCGGCAGTTCCAGTAACCGCGGCGCGCTACCAGCCGCTGGTGCGACGATAGGAAAAAAGGACTGCGGCGCATTCGCTAGATTCGTGGCGAGTTCCGCAGTTCGAGCGGGCGCTGTGGCTGGCGCCGGAGGGGCAGGCGCCGCTGTCGGCGGGACATCGCTAGGAGCAGGTTGGTGCGTGGATGAGTTTGGCGCAGGTGTCGCACTGTCCGTCGCGCTTAGCGAGTTGCTCGGTGCTTTAGTCGCTGTCGGCGTTTTCGCCGGCGTGAGCTCGGTCCCGGCAGCATTCGCGGCAGGAGACGGAGGTGTCTCCTCGGCCGGCGCCTCTGACGTCATCTCACGCGGCTCTGAAGCCGTCGGTTTCGCATCGTGCGGCTTTTCGTTCGGCGCGTGTGTGCCGCTAGCAGGCTCGGATGGTACGGCTGCGTCGAATATCTCATCGGTGTTGACTGACGAGTTTGCGGAAAAAGTCGACCGTTTAGAGGATCGGGATTTTAGCCTGTCCTGAGGTACAAAGGGTTCTGACGTCGAGGTGGCACTTCCGCCGGGGGTACCGGCCCCTGAAGCGCCGTTGTTTAGTCTCCCCTCAATCTGTGACGCCGCGCTGTCGCCTCGCTCGCTTTCTTCCGGTGCAGCTTTTCCAGATGTGTCCTCGTCAGCAGTCCGTGCGGGCAACTCCGGAGCAGCACTTTGGTTATTGGCCGGAACATTCAAATGCGGCGCTGCTGCTGCATTCGCAGCATTTTGATTGTTGAGGTCGGCATTCGTGGTCGGAGCCTTGACCCTGCTCAACTTTTCGAGACTCAGATCGCGCGGATGTTGCGCCTTCATCCAGTTTTGCAAAAAAGCAGGACCGGCCACGAATCCCAGCGCAAAGAAAATTACAACCAGCACAACAGCCAACGCCGCGACGGGCCACATTCTCCTCGTGCGAATTTCACTGCCAAAATCTCCTGATTCCGTTCGGAATGCAGTCGGGACACTACAATCAGCGCTAGGCTCAAGCACCAGCGGGGAAGGCGGAAGCGTTTCCAGAGGCGCTCCGAGGGTCGGCGCCTCGCTCACGAACGAGTCGTCAATATTTCGATCCGCCTCCGCTTTCAGCGCGGATTCGTCTTCGAATGCATTCGTGAAAGCAAGCTCCCGCGCGATCACTCCGATTGCCGCGATACCGTCCGGCGCGACGTTCGCAACAGGCTCAGACAGCTCAGCGATCTTCGACGCCCGCATATCGCGCGAGTGGGTGGCGCAGTTTTCAGACGGAAACATCCGCTCCAATTCTGCCCTTCGCGCTTCCGTCAACGTCCAAGATGGGGAAACAGATTCGCCGGATGCAAGGCAAGGTGACATTGACGCCGCCGCCGACACCGCCGACAGCCTTGAGAACTTATCCTCGACGTCGCTCGGGCGTTCTTCCTTTGCTTGCGCTTCGCGATTCCCACGCGCAAGAGAGACCCACATTCTGATCTGTTCGCGGACTTCCGTCGGCAGATCCACAAACTGCACACCCGCTTCCTTTTTCGATGCCGTTATCCACACAATCTCGGCGCGTGTCTCGATGGCCCCGTACAATTGCGGCAGGCGGATTGAGACCTGGGAGAAACAATTCCCGCCGAGCGGCTGCGCCGAAGTCAGCCGCATCCCGGTCTCAGAGAGGTTCGCGACGATTCCGACATCACTTTCGTCGAGCGTCACACAGGTAAGAGCCAACGGGCTGCGGCGAACGCGCTGTCGTCGTTCCACGGAAAGAATTTCATGGCCCGCTATCAATTGCTGCTCAACAGATCGCATTTCCATTTCCCCCTCCTGCGCTTGGCGTTGAGGTTTCGGTCTCGGTATGTAAGGGCTGGGGGTAGTCACCAAAACCCGCAAAATGAGAAAAAGTTCCGGTCTATAAAGAAAGTTAAGGGCCGTCGACGGCCCGCGGAGGTCCTTTTGGGGGTACGTTTGCGCCGTTTTCGAAATCGTCAAGTAACGGTAGGGAAGTGCTTCTTACGCTTCAGCCGATGGTGGGGGTTCCACGCGAACGCGGCTTTATGGCCTGACCTTTCGTACCATTGACCGTAGTACCACCCGTCGCTAATTTGATCTCCGCAAGCAATTCCTCGTAACTAAGTTCGAATTCTCTAGGACGGATTCATGCGCCGAATGTTGTTTCGCTTGGCCTATTCTGCTGCCGCGATAACGATCCTTGTCGCTGCGGCAACGCAAGCCAGCGTCGCCCAAACAACGCCCGTGCTGACAGTCGACGCAGCCGGCAATCCTCATCCGATCAATCCCGACGTTTACGGCATCGCAAACTATAATTTGGATGCAGCCTTCGCAAAAGAAATCCAAGTCCCCAACATCCGCTGGGGCGGCGACGGAACAACCCGCTATAACTGGCAAGAAGATTCCAGCAACTCCGGCTTCGACTGGTATTTCATGGGCGGCAACGGCGAAACGACCGCAACGCCAAGCGCCTCCGCCGATCTGATGATCAACACCTACAAAACAGCTTCCAACGCGCACACCCTGCTAACGATCCCCATCATCCCGTACGTGAATAAATCCTCAGCGTGGACCTGCAGTTTCCCCGTTTCCGTCTACGGCGCGCAGCAATCCACGAACCCCTACGTCCATCCGAACGGCGACAACTGCGGCAACAGCATCACCACCGCGGGCGTGCAACTGATCGACAACAATATTTACGCCAATCACATCGATAACACGGTCGCGCTACAGCAAGGCTGGCTGCAACACCTAATCGCGACCTTCGGCACCGCCGCAAACGGTGGCGTCCCCTACTATCAGCTCGACAACGAACCGGGCGGCTGGAGCAATACGCATCGCGACATCGAACCCACCCAACCCGATTACAACACAATCATCAGCCTCGGCCAGCAATACGCCGCGATGATCAAGCGAACGGACCCCACCGCGAAAGTCTTCGGACCGGTAGATTTCACGCTAGGCGGCTGGATCGGCACCCCCAGCCGGCAGAACAATCTATACGCCGGACAATATTATCTGCAGCAAATGGCAGCCTACGATCAAGCCAACCACCAGCGCATCCTGGATTACTTCGACGAACATTATTATGGCGGCGGCTCCACCGACGCCGCCGAGCTCGCCTCCACGCGCGCGTTCTGGGACCCCACCTTCAATTCCGGCAGTTGGGTCGAGCAATATTATTTCGACGGGCCGATGATGCTGCTCCCCCGCTTCCAGAATTGGATTCAAACCTACTATCCCGGCACCAAGCTCTCGATTTCAGAATACAGCTTCAGCAGCGGCACAAATCCCCTGGTGGACGCGCTAACCGAAGCCGACGTCCTTGGAATTTACGGCCGCCAAAGCCTGGACTTCGCGAATCTGTGGACGGTCCCGCAACCCACCGACCCGGTAGCCTACAGTTTTCGCCTCTACCGCAACTACGACGGCACCGGCTCCCAATTCGGCGACACCTCGGTGAATTCCACCAGTACAGACCAGGCCCAGCTCTCGGTCTACGGTGCACTGCGCAACAGCGACAACGCTCTCACCGTAATAGCGATCAACAAAACCACTAGCCCAATTCAAACCACCCTAACGCTAGCGAATTTCACATCGAACCCAACCGCAGCCGTCTACACCTACAGCAACGCAAACCTGACCCAAATTGTCGCCGCCACGCCGGTAGCGGTCGTCTCGAACGCGCTGAATTACAATTTCCCCGCGTACTCCGCCACGGTCTTCGTTTTCACGCCGCAGACCGCTTCTCCTGCGGCAACCACCACGACCCTGTCAGCCTCATCCACGCAAGCGACCTCAGCCCAGTCGATCACGTTCACCGCGGCCGTCGCGCCGCAGTCCGGCACAGGCGTTCCCACTGGCTCGCTCACATTCCTTGACGGCCAAACCCTGCTCGGAGTCGTCGCCCTCAATGTCGGCGCGGCTTCCTTCAGCAGCGCGAATCTGGCCGTCGGGACTCACACGATCACCGCCGCATATTCCGGCGACGGGAACTACACAGCGTCAACTTCCGCCCCGTTGACGGTCACGGTCACGGCCGCACCCGCAGCCGACTACTCGCTCACCATGAGCAGCTCGGCACTCACCGTCGCGCAAGGCTCCTCCGGCAACTTGACCGTCACCGTGACGCCCAAGAACGGCTTCAAGCAAGCCGTCGGCTTCACCTGCTCAGGTCTGCCCGCGGGTGGAAGCTGCACGTTCGATCCTCAGACGCTCACTCCGGCCGCAGCCGCAGTCTCCGCGACGTTAACCGTACAACTGCCCGCTGCCGCCGGAGCCGAACGCGCGCCAATCAGCGTGTTCCCGCGCTTCCCGCCAACAGTTTTGTACATCCTTGCTCTGGCAATCTTGGGAGTTTTCGCAGCGCCCGGATTCAAGCGCTCCGTTCCAAGCGAAATGAAGTTCGCCCGCGCAGTCCTGGCGTCCACTGCGCTAGCCGCGCTGCTCGCAACAGCCAACTGCGCCGGATACTCCGGCCAGAAAACAGTCCAGCCCACGTCAACCTACGTCGTCACCATCACCGCCTCCGCCGCGAACGCCCCAACTCACACGCAGCAGTTCACATTGACAGTCACGCCTTAGTGGCGCCTTCGCGCTACATCAACCCTTCGTCCTCGCCTCCCGTCGCTCCACGTCCTGGTTCATCGTGCGCGAGCCCAAATAAAGCACGATCGCCAGCGCCACCGACAGAATCGGCATAATCACCATCGCCTTCTGCAGCCCCACCGCGCGGAATCCCGCCAAGCTCGCGGCCCCAGCCGCATGCATCGCCCGCCGCGCCATAAAATCACTCAGGCGCCCTGTCAACAGCGGACCGAACGACGCACCGCACAGATACATCGCCATGAAGTACACAGACATCGTAAACGCGCGCTGGTTCGGAGCCACAATGTCCTGAATGGACGCGTAAACAAATGCGTAGTACGTATTGAACGCGCCGTAACCAACCCCGATGGCCACCAGAGCCGCTACAGCGAAGCCCGCCGGCCGCGTGACGCCGTAATACATAATCGGCGCGCCGGCCAGCGCGATGATCGCCGCCATCCACAGCCGAGCGTTGCGCGCGTTACTCGCCACCAGATCACCCAGCTGCCCGCCCAGCAGGCCTCCGCACACGCCACCAATCAGATACACAATTCCGCACGTCACGCCGGCGCGCGCCACCGAGTATCCGTGCACGCGAGTCATGAACGCCGGCAGAAAAGTGGCCAGCGCGTACATGTTGAAGTTCAACAACGCGCCCGACAAAATGATCCACCACAATGTGCGTATGCGCAGTAAGGCGTATATAGATCCCTTTACCTCGCCCTTTAATTCGATCGGGGAAGCAGGAGCCTCTTCGGACGCACCGCGCGCCGGTTCCTGCACTAAAAGCAACAATGGCACCAGGATGATCGCGGGCGCCGCGGCGCTCACCAGCGCTGTCCGCCACCCCCACGCCTGCGCGATCGGCCCGCACAGTAAAAAGCTCAGCGCCCCACCGACCGGCACGCCCAGCATGAACAACGACAGCACACGCGCCCGCCGCTTCGCCGGAAACAGATCGCCGATCCAACTCGTCCCCACCGGCGCACACACGGCCTCGCCAACTCCCACACCCAGCCGCGTGAACGCCAGAAACGAAAAGCTAGCGGCCAGTCCCGATGCGGCTGTGAGTGCCGACCATACAGTCACCCCGATGGTAAGCAGCTTCTTTCGGCTCCAAACATCAGCAATGCGGCCCAGCGGAACGCCAGCCAACGCATAAACCCAGATGAACATGCTCCCCAGCAGTCCGATCTGCGTATCGGACAGCCCGAACTCTCTCCGCATCGGCTCTACCAGCGCCCCAGGCGCCTGCCGATCGTAGAAGTTCAATAAATTGATGCCACACAGCACCAGCACAGATAAAAGTGTGTTACGTGGTAAAAACGTTTTCTTCGGCAGGTGAGTGTTATTCGGGCCCACAGTTCGGCGATGGTATCACGCAAGTAGCCAGTCGTCTGAAACCGACGGCAAGAAACAGAAGCAGAATGTGCAGTTTGTCGAGTGGGCCACTGCCGGCTTAAAAGTCTGGCCGGGTGGGCCACCCGCCGTGCAAAGACGCGCGGTTCGTCCTGCGGTATTTAAAGTACCTGACAGGATGGGTTAGAATCCATGCCCGATGCTTAACGGAAACGATAAGGAAACGTTTTATGCACTCCGACTGCTCCGCAACCTCGTGGCGGAACACGGAAAACCGGTCATAATCTGGGCCGGCGGGTGGCGCACCCTTCCACATCATCCAAACGAACGCCGTTGAATTTCCGGGTGGCCCATCCTTCGCGCCTTTGTTTCATGCGAAGGGTGGGGGTTTAGACGCAGCGTCACGAACGCCTCACGCTTCCGCCCGTTCCGAGCAAGGGACACCGCTGGTAACCACTGCACGTAACAAAGTGCCAGTGCCTCTGCCCATCCCGCCACTCCAGTTTGTTCCGCATCGTCTGCGCGACAGTGGTTTTTGAGGGTATCAGGCGAAGAGCTGCTGTTTGACGCCCGGCGCGTGACGACGATAGACTTCAGCGAAGGTCGAGCAACCGACAACAGTTGGCGGAGTGTCACTATGAATGATTTAACGACAAGAGAGCCGGCCAACGATCCCCAGGATTTGGAGCGATTGTTGGTAGCGAGAGAGAACGCGGGAGATGTTACTGGCATGACGGCGTTGTTCGAGCCAGACGCGGTAGTCGACATTGGCGGTGGAACGTTCCTGCGTGGCAAAGAGGCCATTCACGAGTTTTTTACTAAACTCCAGGTTACGGGGTTTGGACCGGAAAAACGAAAGTTCGAGTTCGGAGAACAGCGACCAGCGCTCATTTGCGGTGATCTGGCACTCACCTCGACGCGCAGCCGTAATGGCGTGACCTCGGAAGTTGCGCGGCGCCAGAAGGATGGAACGTGGCTATGGGTGATTGACAGGTATTCCGTCTCTTGGTGATTGGCGGATGGCGCACTCGTCCACACCACCCAAACGAACACCGTTGAATTTCCGGGTGCCGCATCCCTTCGGTTTTTGTAAGGGTGCGCGTTTAGACGCCAGCCATCGGCCATCACAACGAACTACACGCCTCAAATCATCTCGGTCAAGTCGCGCACGCTCCAACACGCCCCTACACGGATTACCGTATTGCCCCATGTTCTATAATGTTTATGGTTCATCGGGAGCAAAGCAACGTGACCACAGCCGCGGTGTCTAGCGCTTCGGTATTGAACAAACCCAAGACAATTCTTATCGCCGACGACAGTGAACTGGTGCGAACCATGATCCGTCAGGCACTGGAGCGGGACACGGACTTCGCAGTCTGCGCTGAAGCGGCGGATGGCACCGATACCGGCGGCCAGCTCACTGTACCTGTGCTGGTATCCAAGACGGCAAGGTGATGCAAATCGGCTGGCAAGGACGCGGCTGCGTCATTCGTCCAGGAGCAGATCAAGGTGGCTCGTCATGACCATCGCGCGCGACGTTCGAGTACGCGGCATGGTGCAAGGCGTGGACTTCCGTCCTTTTGTGTTTCGCCTGGCGTGACGGAGCGCGCTCACCGGATGGGTGCTGAACGAGCCTGAGGGCGTGGACATTCATCTGGAAGGCGCCGAGACGGCGCTCCAGTTGTTTCTCAACGATCTTGAAAAGCAGCGCCCTCCGGCCGCGCGCATCACCGCGGTCGAAGTGGTCGCCACCGAGCAAGCCGGCCTTCAGGATTTCACCATTCGCGAGAGCCAGGCTCCGGGCGCCGACCGTGCGCATTTCGCCGGATCTTCCGGTGTGCGACGACTGTCTCGCGGAGTTGTTCGATCCGGCCGACCCGCGCTACCGCTATCCGTATATCAACTGCACCAACTGCGGCCCGCGCTATACCGTGATCGAGAGCCTTCCCTACGATCGCGCCAACACCACGATGAAGCACTGGCCGATGGACGGTCTCTGCGCGGCTCCAATACGGCGATCCGGTCGACCGGCGTTTCCATGCGCAGCCGATCGCTTGTCCCAATTGCGGGCCGCAGTATCGCTGGAGCCCTTCGCGACCCCGCCCATCGGGACGGCGGCCCAACTGCTCCGGGACGGACGCATCGTCGCCATCAAAGGAATCGGCGGCTACCATCTGGCCTGCGACGCCAACGAACGCGCGGCTGTTGAGCGTCGCGCGAGCGCAAGTTTCGCAAAGAGAAACCATTCGCGGTGATGGTTCGAGATCGACTCGCCCGCGGCTGGCCGATATTTCGCCGGAGTCCGAAGCGCTGCTCACCTCCACGGCGCGCCCCATCGTCCTGGTGCCGGCGAAGGTGGACTTCCGTGGAGTCGCTGCCGGCGTCGCACCCGGCAACTCCGAATTGGGCGTGATGCTGCCCTACGCTCCGCTGCATCATCTGCTGTTCGCGGCCGGCGCGCCGGAGGTGCTGGTGATGACCAGCGCCAACCGGTCGAGCGAGCCCATCGCCTATGAGGACGACGACGCGCGGGCCAACTTTCGGACATCGCCGACGCGTTTCTCGTTGGCGAGCGTCCCATCGCGCGGCGCGTCGACGATTCGGTCGCGCGCAGCGGGAGTCTTTCGGCCCGGTGATTCTGCGCCGGTCCCGCGGCTACGCGCCCGGCGCGGCGGCCACGCTGCCGGTCGAGCGTCCGCTTCTCGCCGTGGGTGCGGACTCTGAAGAACACCGTCACGCTGGTGGTCGACGGCCAGGCTTTCGTCAGCCAGCATATCGGCGATCTGGATCATTACGCGTCGCTCCGATCCTTCGAGCAAACCATTCGCGATTTGGTCTCCATGTATGAAGTCTCCTGGGACGATCTGCTGGTGGCCCACGATCTGCATCCGCAATATGCTTCCACTCTTTCACGCGCGCGTTGCCCTCCACCGAAAAGCTCGCCGTCCAGCACCATCGCGCGCATATCGCGTCCGTACTCGCCGAGCAGAGGCATGGGAGGAGCGCGTCATCGGCGTAAGCTTCGATGGAACCGGCTATGGCGACGACGGCTCCATTTGGGGCGGCGAATTTTTCGCCGGCAGTGTGACCGAGGGTTTTCGACGCGTGATGCACCTGCGCACGGCGGCGCTTCCCGGCGGCGATGCGTCGGCCCGCTATCCTGTGCAGTGCGCGGCGGGCTTTCTATCGCAGATCGATGGCCTTCCCGCCCTAACCGATCCGCCGTTTTGCTTTCCGCGCCGTTACCAGGACGCCTTGCAATTGATCGACAAGAAAATCCGAACGTTTGAGACCACCTCAGTGGGCCGGCTCTTCGATGCGGCCGCCGCCTCTACTCGGATTCACTCGCGAGATCAGCTTCGAGGGCCAGGCCGCCATGTGGCTGGAACAGCTCGCGCGCGCTAGCGATAATTCCGATGCTTATCCTTTTCCGATTGACGGCGACACGCTCGACTTTCGCCCGCTGCTCTCGGCCGTCGCCCACGATCGCCTACATGGAATGCGAGCCAGCCGACATCGCCCGCGCCTTTCAGCGAGGCATCGCAGAGAGGCTTGTGCGCGGCCGTCGAGGACTGCTTTGCGAGAGCCACGGTGTATGTACCATCGTGCTCTCAGGCGGCGTCTTCCAGAATGAGATGCTGCTCCACGACATAAAAGCAATCCTCGAACCCACGGACATTCGGATCTGGACCAACGCCGCGGTCCCTCCCAACGATGGTGGCATCAGCCTGGGGCAAGCGGCGTTGGCGGCATTCGAAAGCCCGAGGCTGCGCCCCATGCATGAACTCTCCATCGCCATGGGCATTGTGGAACTGACCGAGGAAGAAGCGGAGCGGCGCGGCGGCGTGCGACGTCGACGCGATCCATCTCCGACTCGGACCGCTCTCGGGCGTCGTCAAGGAAGCGCTTCTTTCCGCGTAGCAGCTGGCCTCCGAACAAACCGACTTTGAAGGTTCACGCTTGGTCATCGAGGAGGTCCCCATCGCCGTCTACTGTCCCAAATGTCAAGCCGAGCGGCCCTTGCCATCCATCCAGCAGTTCTCCTGCGCGGAGTGCGACACGCCGGCGACGGAAGTGGTGCACGGCCGGGAACTGCTGGTCTCCGCTCTGGAGCTCGCCGCATGAGTGCCCAATCACCTGATAACCCAACCCCGGATCGTCGAAGTCGCCAGAATATCCTCAAGCGCAACGACGAGCTGGCCCGCGAGCTGCGGCAGCGTTTTCAGGACGCCGGAGTGTTCGTGGTCAGCCTGGTCTCGAGCCCCGGTTCCGGCAAGACCGCGTTCCTGGAGAAGACCCTCACGCTGCTCACGCAACGTCAATACCGGCCCGCGGCGCTGGTCGGCGATCTGGCCACGGACAACGACGCCGCGCGGCTGGCGCGCAGCCAGGCTCCCGTCAAGCAAATCACGACCGGAACGCTCTGCCATCTGGAGGCCGCCATGATCGACACGGCGCTCGAAGACTGGAAACTCGACGAACTGGACTTCCTGTTCATCGAGAACGTCGGCAATCTGGTTTGCCCGTCCTCCTACGACCTGGGTGAGAGACTTCGGCTGGTGTTGCTTTCCGTCACCGAGGGGGAAGACAAGCCATTGAAATATCCGACCATCTTCAACAGCCGGATGTGGCGGTCGTCACCAAGATGGACCTGGCCGAAGCGGTCGAGTTCGATTCGGATGCCGCCAGCGCCAATATCCAGGCCGTCCGCCCGGGTATGCCGGTGCTGCGTGTCTCGGCAAAAACCGGCCAAGGCATGAACGCGTGGCTGGCTTCCTTGCCCAGCCCGACCGCCGCTAGGATCTTCGCCCTTGGGCCAGAAGCACAACTCCACCGATCAGCGCCACGGCACCCACGATGGGCGGCACCGGCACCGTGTGGTGCTTGTCGCGACTGGCGTGGATCGGCCCCACGTCGACAACCCTTTGTCTCGTTGTATAAGTGAAACCACCCCAAGCCAGACCTGCCAGGCCCAGCACGATCAGCACGATTCCTAGTACCTGATTCATAACCCTTAGATGCGTTCCCGCCAGATTTGTGACAGATTGGCAGACGCGATGAGCTGGTACCACCGGGAGTTGGCGGATGGGATTGTGATCGCCCAGGCGCGTCCTGGCACTGCCGCAACAACTCGAAGAATTGCAGCGCATCTGCTTCCCCACGCTAGCGGAGGAGCAGCGCTTCAAGCGGGTGCACTTCCTGAAGCACATGGAGTTGTTTGGCGACGGGCAGTTCGTGGCTTTGGACGGAGACAAAGTGGTTGGAGCGACGTCCACAGTGCGCCTGGACTTCGACTTCAACCATGTGGACCACACCTTTGCCGATATCATCCAAGGCGGTTGGTTGACATCGCACCAGCCCGATGGCGCGTGGCTCGACGGCGCCGACCTAAGCGTCCGGCCGGAATATCGCGGACGCGGTCTGGCGGGTGCGCTCTATGCCGCCCGGCAGGAAGTCGTCTGGAGGCTGAAGCTCAAAGGGCAAGTCACCGCTGGAATGATTTCGGCTATGGCGCGTTGAAAGATACCATGACGGCTGAGCAATATTACGAGAGCGTGCTCGCCGGCCGCATCCGGCGCCACCGAACGCTTTCCATGCAGATGAACGTGGGCTTCGAGCCGCGCGGCCTGCTGGCCAATTATCTCGACGATCCGATTTGCGATAACTACAGCGTCCTGCTTGTTCTGGATTCCGAAGAGCATACGCGGGCGCAGTAAGGGAGCCATCCGGGTCCTATATTCGGCTCAATAGCTCGCGTGCACATTAATGGACTCGCTGCTGTTTAACGGCAACGTCCTGACGATGGAACCCGTGGCCCGGCCGCGCGGTCGCTTTTGGTGCCATTGGGTTTAACAACGGCCGCATCGCGGCGATTGGCGATACGAAGACGCTGCTGGCGGAAGCCGGCGCGCAAACCGCTCGCTACGATCTCGAGGGCCGCACCGTCGTTCCGGGATTCATCGATGCCCACGCCCACATCTGGGAAATCGGACACCTGTCGACCTCGATGTCGACCCGCCGGCGCGTCTCGAGCATCCGCATCTTTGCGCGGCAGTGCTGGAGCGCGATAGCAAGCTTCCGCCCGGTGAATGGCTCCAAGGGCGCGGGTTCAACGAAGCTGCGCTGGCCAGTGCCGCAAGCCCACGCGCCACGATTTGGAGAGCGCCGGACGTCCCGTGGTGCTGACGCGCACCTGCGGGCACATCTTCGCCGCCAACAGCGCCGCGCTAAGCTGGCTGGGATCACCGCGCAAACTCAGGCTCCCGTGGGCGGCGTCATCGAACGCGATGAACGCGGCGAGCCGACTGGAATTCTGCACGAAACTGCCATGGATCGATTACCGCGTGATGCCACCGCCCACCGCCGCGGACTTCGCGAAAATGATCCGCGCGGCGCTGGGGCACCAGCTCTCCTTGGGCGTGCAACTCCACTTCTTCCGCCGACCGCGGCGTCGCTCCCGAGCTGCTGGACGTCTACCTCGATCTCGACCGCCGGCGGCGCCGCCCGCGCGAGTATTAGTGATGCCGCTGCGGCGCGTGGATGGAAGAAAAGATCCCGTTCCGCTCCCGAAGAAGCACGTGTCGGATCGGCTGCGCGTGGATACGGTGAAATTCCTCGCCGATGGAGGCCTCAGCGGCGCCACAGCCGCTCTGAGCGTTCGCTATCGTCATTCGGATACCAAAGGAACGCTGCGTTTCGATCGGGAAGATTTACGCGCGCTGTGCCAGGAGTCGCACGATCGGGGATGGCGCATAGCGCTACGCCATCGGCGACGTGGCAATCGACCAGGTTCTGGATATCTATGAACGCCTGGGCCCGCACCCCACGGGACTCGCGCACAGGATCGAGCACTTCGGCTTGCCGAGCGGTGCCCAATTGAAAAGAGCGGCAGCGATCGGCGTGATCTCCGTTCCGCAAACCATCTTCATCCGCGAACTCGGCCGAAACTTTCTGGATTTTGTGCCGGAGCAATTTCTGCCGCGCACTTATCCCATTCGAACCATGTTGGATGCCGGACTCACCGTCGCCCTGTCATCCGACGCACCGGTCGTTGAGACCTACGACATCTGGCGGGCATGAGCGCAGCCATCACGCGCCGCTCGAAGGAGGGCATGACCATCGCGCCGGAACAATCGATTACCGCGCAAGAAGCTTTGTACGGGTATACCATGTCCGGTGCCATAGCGTCGGGAGAAACGGCGAATCGCGGCAGCCTCCGTCCAAGGGAAATGGGCCGACGTAGCTGTGCTTTCCTCGGACCCGCTGACGGCCGACCCGGCGGCTTTGACAGGCATTCAAGTTGAGACTACCTTTGTTGCCGGGAGTAAGGTGTACCAGAGATGACCCTGAGCGGCTTCGAATAGGCAGACCGGGCGGCACTGTAATATGCTAGTAACCAATGGCAACCAAGAAAAAGGCTGAGCAAGAGACGCCGGCGCCGAACAAGCCGGGCAACAGAAGGCTGCAAAAGCGAAGCCGGAAACAAAGGCCGCCGCGAAAGAGAAGCCCGCGCCGGAAGAAGCACCGGCCGGCGAAGAGATGCTGCAAAAAGCCGCGAAGGCGATCGGTTCGGCGCTCGGCACCATCGCCGTAAAGACGGGCATGGCGCACGCTGAACCGCAAGTGTCGAAGAAGATCCCCAAGCTTGTAAAGAAGGCCAAGCAGCGATTGCCGCGCAAGGCCAAAAAGCAAGCGAAAAAGCAGCAGTTGGCCGGCTAGGCCGTGACCTGATCGGTCAAGCCCAGCGCACCCCGGTGACCATCCCTGGACAAGTGACCGTATATCGTTACTGCGAACTCTTCAGATAGTCCGTAACTCATTAACGCTAATCGGCTCAACGGAGAACCACGTTGGCGCAGGCCATGCACTGAGTAAGGGTTGCCATGCTGACGCAATACCACGATCCTGCCATTTCCGAAGATGCCGCTGGCACGGCGGATGTCGTCACGGATGTTGTCACGGAGGTCCGGCGCGAGGCGGCCCTGCTCAAGACCGGGGCGCTGCAGAACGCGATTTTCAACAGCGCCAATTTCTCGAGCATCGCCACCGACGAGAAAGGCGTCATTCAATTATTCAACGTCGGCGCCGAGCGCATGCTGGGCTACACGGCCGTCGAGGTGGTGGATAAGATCACCCCCGCCGACATTTCCGATCCGCAGGAAGTGATCGCGCGCGCCAGGGCATTGAGCCTGGAACTGGCGACCCCGATTACGCCGGGCTTCGAGGCTCTGGTGTTCAAGGCCTCGCGCGGCATCGAAGACATTTACGAGCTGACCTATATCCGCAAAGACGGCAGCCGCTTTCCGGCGGTGGTTTCGGTGACGGCGCTGCGCGACGCGCAGGATGGGATCATCGGCTATCTGCTCATCGGCACCGACAACACGGCGCGCAAGCAGGTGGAAGCGGAGCAGATGCTGCTCGATCAGCGTCTGCGCGATCAGCAATTCTACACGCGATCGCTCATCGAATCGAGTATCGATGCGCTGATGACCACCGACCCGCGCGGCATCATCACCGACGTCAATCAGCAGATGGAAGCGCTCACAGGGTGTACGCGCGATGAACTGATCGGCGCACCGTTCAAGAATTATTTCACGGACCCCGACCGTGCCGAGGCGGGCATCAAGCGCGTGCTGAGCGGGAATAAGGTCACCGATTATGAGCTCACCGCGCGCGCACGCGACGGGAAGGAAACGGTGGTCTCTTATAACGCAACTACGTTCCACGACCGCGATCGCAAACTGCAGGGCGTATTTGCCGCAGCGCGCGATGTAACTGAGCGAAAACGCTTTGAACACGAAGCTGCAGAACACGAACGCCGAACTGGAGACGCGCCATGGCGGCTGCGGAGAAAGCCAACCTCGCGAAATCGGATTTTCTTTCCAGCATGAGCCATGAGCTTCGGTCTCCGCTGAATGCGATCCTCGGCTTCGCGCAGCTGATCAACTCCGATTCGCCGCCGCCGACGCCCGCGCAGGTGGCCAGCATCGACCAGATTCTGCACGCCGGATGGTATCTGCTGGACCTGATCAACGAAATTCTGGATCTCGCGCAAATCGAGTCCGGCAAGCTGGCGCTGTCGCGGGAACCGACCTCGCTGGCCGAGGTCATGCTCGAATGCCAGGCGATGATCGAGCCGCAGGCGCAAAAACGCGGCATCACGGATGACGTTTCCGGCGTTTGCCGTGCCCTGCTTTGTCGATGCCGATCGGACCCGGCTCAAACAGGTACTGATCAATCTGCTTTCGAACGCGATCAAGTACAACCAAGCCAATGGAACGGTGATCGTGGATTACACAGTGAGCACCCGAACCGCCTTCGCGTCAGCGTCCGCGACGCGGCGCGGGGTCTATCTCCCGATATGCTGGTGCAGCTCTTTCAACCCTTCAACCGGCTGGGACGAGAGACCAGCCGGGAAGAAGGCACTGGCATCGGCTTGGTGATGAGCAAGCGGCTGGTTGAGCTGATGGGAGGGACCATCGGCGTCGAAAGCACGGTCGGGTCGGGCAGCGTGTTCTGGTTCGAACTGAACGCAGTCTGCCGCTCCTCAACTGGGGTAAGCCGACCTGGCTGCGCCCGCCGAAATCTGCTACGCGCCCGTTCAGCCGGGGCGCCCATGCGGACGCTGCTGTATGTGGAGGACAACCCGGCCAATCTGAAGCTCATCGAGCAACTTGATCGATCGCCGTCCCGATATGCGCCTGTTGGTTGCCGGAGACGGAGATCTGGGCATCCAACTGGCGCGCGCCAACCTTCCGGAGTGATCCTGATGGATATCAATCTGCCCGGCATCAGCGGCATCGAAGCACTCAAGATCCTGCGCGAAGACCCAGCCACCGCGCACATTCCCGTGGTGGCTCTGAGTGCGAATGCGATGCCGCGCGACATCGAGAAAGGCCTGCAGGCCGGCTTCTTCCGCTATCTGACCAAGCCGATCAAGGTGCATGAGTTCATGGAGACGCTGGACGTGGCATTGGCATTCGCGGAACATGCGACCGGTCAGGCCAAATGAATCGAGACCAACGTCATGGTCGGCGCAGCCGATATTCTAAACGCTAGAATCCTGGTCGTTGACGATCGTCAAGCCAACGTATGGCTGATTGAGGGCATGCTACGCGTCGCCGGCTATACCTCGGTCGAGTCCACCACGACCCGCACCAGGTCTGCGGACTCTACCGCCAGAATCGCTATGGCCTGATCCTCCTGGATCTCCAAATGCCCGGCATGGATGGGTTCGAGGTAATGCAGGGCCTGAAAGAAATCGAAGGGGACGGCTATCTTCCGGTCCTCGTGATCACCGCCCAGCCCGGTCACAACCTGCGTGCGCTCGAGGCCGGCGCTAGGGATTTCGTCAGCAAACCGTTTGAACTTTCTGAATTGCGGGCGCGCGTCCGGAACGTACTCGAAGTGCGCCTGCTGCCTCAAGCGAAGCACTGCGCAGACTCAGGACACGGTACGCGAACTGGAGACCAGCACGCGAGGCGCTGCGCCTGAAAACGCTCGAAGAGAAGCGAAAGCTGGAACAGGAACTTGCTATGGCGCAACAGACTCAGGAAAGCCTGCTGCCGCGTAGCCTCCCCAGTTTCGAGAATTTTCGCATCCACGCGTTCAACCATCCGACGCGTTACGTGGGCGGTGACTTCTACGATTTTCTACAACTGGACTTCGGGAGAATGGATGGGAGTTTTGGCGGATGTCTCCGGCAAGGGGATGCCCGCCGCCCTGCTGAGTTCGATGGTATTGGGCGCTCTCAGCCTGGAATTCCGCTCCGGACCCAACCGCCGGAAGTCTTGAACCGGATCAACCGGCTGCTATGCGAGAAATCTCTGCCTTTCCAATTCGTCACGCTGTTTCTCTTCTTGCAGCGCCCGGATGGCGTAGGGCAATTCATCAGTGCGGGCCATAATGCAGCCTATCTGTTCCGCTCCGCCGGCGGAAAGATCGAAGAGTTGGCTCCCGACGCCGGTGTTCTGGGGATGTTCGATTCCTCCTCCTATCAATCCCGCGAGTTTCATCTCGACAAAGGCGACATTCTCGTCGTGTATTCCGACGGACTCACGGACGCCGAAAATCCCCGCGGAGAAATGTTCGGAGAGACACGACTGCTGGAAATCATTCGGCGCGAGGGCCCCTCGGGAAGTCCCGTGATGGAGCAGAGTTTCTTGAAAGCCATCCAGGAGTTCACTCAGGGGCACGCCCCAAACCGACGACATCACCTTCGTGATCGTCGAAAAGTGTCAGTGATTCCGCCGGTCCCTTAGGACTTCAGGGATCGCCGGCGCCGCGTCGTGAAAAACATCGCGCAAGAAACAACGCCGAGCAGCCCGACTGTCGCCGGCTCGGGGACCGTGGAGCCCGGAGTACCCGGAGTAATATCCAGCGAAAGGAATTGAGCCGTCGGATCGGCCGTCTGGATACAACTCGCGGATCGGTGACCGGCCGTCAGTCTCCCACATCCAGCACGAAGGAGAGCGCCGTCGAGGACGGCAACCCCAATAACGAATCGAAAGTCGAGATCTTCGAACCAGAAGTGATCGACTTGATCGAGATGCTCCCGTCGATATCCACTCCCGTCCCGCCATCCGGGTCCAGGTTAGTCAGCGTGTATGTTCCCGTCGCGACGTCCCCTTTGTTGTCCGAAATCGTGAAGTCGAGTACAGGCGAACCGGACGTCGTGATGCCGCTTGGATCGCCGGCATAAGAGAACGGCGACTAAAAGTCGTTGGGCATGGTGAAGGTGGAAGGTGTAGATCGTCCCGCTTATATTCTGACTCCCCGTCAGCGTACAAGTCGGATCCCCTCCAAAGCTGCAGTTATCGGAGCCCAGAGTCAAAGTGCCTGGGTTTCCATTGAAGGAAACTGATCAATACTCGAGTCGAAATCAACTGTCGAGGCTGACACAATAAAAGGCGCTGTTACCGCCAAGATGGCCAACTGGAACATTCGCATAAAAAAGCTCTCCTGTGAGCTCCCTCATTCTGCGACGCATCGCGGAATCGGGCCTGAACCGTTAGTCCTAGTCGAATCCCTCGCGAGTACCATAGGGCGCTGTTGAATTGGTACTGGTTCCAGTGCCAGGGCAAACCGAGAGTCCTGAATTCCCTGTAGACTAACAGTCAGGAAACTCATTTTTGCGGTAAGTCCATCGATCTGAGGTAGGAATGGCGCACATTGCATTGAAGGTAAACGGTAAGGTGCTCCCGGTCGACGTCGAGCCCGATTGCCCGCTGCTGTACGTCCTGCGCGACAACCTGGCCTGAACAATCCTCGCTTCGGCTGCGGTCTGGGGCAATGCGGCGCCTGCACCGTGCTGGTGGATAACGCGCGGTGCGCTCGTGCATGCTGCCCGTTCCGCCGCGGCCGGGAAAGAGATCGTCACTCTCGAAGGGCTTGGACGCCGAGCATCCCCACCCCGTGCAGAAAGCGTTCATCGACGAACAGACCTTCCAGTGCGGTTATTGCCTGAACGGCTGGGTGCTCACCGCCAAGGCCCTGCTCGACAAGAATCCGCATCCGACCGACGAGCAGATGGCCAGCGCCTTCGAAGAGTCTGGTCTGCCGCTGCGGCAGCCACGCCCAAATCGCGGCCGCCGTGCGGTTGGCGGCGAGAGCGTAACTATGCCATCCTCTATCGGCGCATCGCGGCGAGGGTTTCTCAAAGCGGCAGCGGTCTCCTCGATCGGCTTCAGCTTCCTCGATTCGCGCGGGTCCCAACCGTTCGCCGCGGAAACATCGGCCAATCCGGCGCCGGGCCGTTTGGACGCCTGGCTGCGTGTGGGAGAGACGGTAACATTCGCGTTTTTACCGGCAAGGTTGATATTGGGATGGGGGATGTAGTGCAGACTGGGCTCAATCAGATCGTGGCGGACGAATTGGACGTCGCTTTCGAACGTATCCATCTGGTTATGGGCGATACCGCGGAAACTCCCGATCAGGGAGGAACGGGTGGCAGTACGTCCATAGCGAATGGGCCAAACCGCTGCGAAACGCCGCGGCTAGCGCGCGGTTCATGTTGCTGCAGCTTGCGTCGGCGGAAACTTGGGGCGCAGCCCGGAGAGCTTCAGGTGAAAGATGACATGGTCAGCGTAAAAGGAGACGCATCCAAGAGCATCTCTTACGCGGCGTTGGCCGGAGGCACCGACCT
>CAWAYG010000001.1:0-8878 GCA_963786205.1 uncultured Acidobacteriota bacterium | reverse complement strand
CAACCTGCTGCCTGCGGACCTCGCCGGCGAAAGTCACTCGGCCAGTCAATCCGAGCTCTGCGGTGAGAGCTTCCAGGTTGCTGCGTTCCGGGCCGTCGCCGACCAGAGTGATTTCGAAGTTGCAGCCAGTTTTTGCGAGAAGCTGCGCGGCACGCAGCAGCACAGGCACGCCCTTCTCGACGACGAACCTGCCGACGTATGCGATGCGGAGTGTCTGCGCGGCGGTTCTGGATGGCTGCGGCTGGCGAGGCTCCAGAATTTCGATGCCGTGGTAGATGGTTTTGCTGCGCGGCAAACGGATACGGCCGCCCACGTGATCGCTGACCGTAACGTTGACGGAGATCCGCTTGCATAGCCAGCGGCGTGGAAAAGTCATGAGCAGCCGGCGCAGACTCCCGAGCCAGCCCATCGTGCCCGAATTGCACGCGAGGCACTCGGCGTAGCGGCCGGCCATGAAGTGGCCGGGGCACAGCGAATGCGTCTGGTCCATGAATAACAATCCGTTGGGACAGGAGGCCTGATAACCGTGATGCTCGATGGCGGCGGGTTTTCCGAGGAGCCAAACGAACAGAATCGGCATGAAACAGGGGCCGGCGATGTGAATTACATCTGCGGCGCGGATGAGGCGCATCAATTCTGGCAGACCGGGACGGCGAACGATTCGATATGGCAACGCAGAGTCGTCCATACCATTCGCGGCGGTGCGGGTCACGAGCGTTACGTCGATCGGCGGGTCGCTGGCGGCACCCGCCGCCGCACGTTTGGCAAGGCCGCGGGCGAGAAGCGCGACCGAAGTTTGCACGCCGCCGACCACTGGAAGAAAGTATTCGGCATAGATCAGAAGTTTCAGGTTCTCGCGGGCACGGTTCATTTAGATTTCTCGGGAGCTGGCTGGCACGGCGCTGGTGGCGGGAACATCCATCCGCAACGCTCGTACGTAACTTGCAGCGATGGCGTCCCAGGAGAAATATTTTTCGTGGGCGGCGCGGCTTTTGCGGCGAAGTTGCGCCGCCAGTTCATCGTCTTGCAATACTTTTGTGAGAGCCGCACTCAAGGCGGATGAATCGCGATAGGGGACAAGGTGGAGGCCCGCTTCGGCAATCGGCGTGCCTTCCGATAGGCCTTGGTAGCCGACGATGGGCAAGCCGCAGGCGATGCCGGCGAGCGCGGTGCTGCGGCGCTGCGACACCAAGCCGCAGACGAATAGTTGAACGTCGGCTGCGGAGAGCCGGGCGAATATTTCTTCGGCTCGAATCATGCCGAGAATTTCGATTTCGGCGCCGCTTCCGGCGAGGCCGCGTTCGATTTCGGTGCGCATTTCGGCGGTACCCCGTCCGATGGCGATCAGACGAACGGCGATTCCCTGGTTGCGAACAGCGCGGATTGCTTGCACCGTGTCGGCGACTTCCATCGCAGAGTTGGGGCCGAGTGTGTAACAGAATACAGCAACGGTTTTGACTATAGGTTCGTCAGATGCCGTAGCCGTCGGCGCGGAGCCGATCCGCGGAAGCTCTTCTGGAATATTCGCCGCGATTGGAATTACAGCGGCTTTGGGATCATCTGCAGCGAGCCACGATATTTTGTGTAGCGGCAAAGTGAATATCCCGATATTCGAGAAACGGTGCAGAGTATGGATTATCCAATCCTGACAAGTGCCCCGAATGGTGTCCTTCCAGGGAAGATTACGGTCGCCGAGCTGGCGGAATGGTTCATGGAATACGACGCCGCAGCGAATTCCGCGCACGCGGAGCAGCAGAATTGCGGCGAGCGCGGCGAACGGAAACCCACGGCGCGACCAACCGAGGGCGGTATACTGCAGCAGCACCCATTTATCCCGCCACGCGACGCTCATGCGCCAAAACTGGCACAGCGCGCGGAGCAAGCCTCTTTCCAGGGCCGGTGCGCGCACGATTGAGAAATCCACCCCGCGACGCGTGAGCGCTCGACCCAGAAATGCGCAATGATCGGCGACGCCGTCCGTGGGAGTGTCCGGCCGGCCCAAAAGTGCGACAATTGAATTCACTTAGTTCCCAAGGATGAAGTGGCCGGGGCTGGCGCCGCGAGCACGTGAGCGGCGTCCAAGGCCGCGACCGCGTAGCAGAAGCCGGTGAGCAATTCTGTTGCAGCGCGGCGATTCGCATCTGAATGCACTT
Source organism: uncultured Acidobacteriota bacterium (assembly GCA_963786205.1). Classification (GTDB taxonomy): domain Bacteria; phylum Acidobacteriota; class Terriglobia; order Acidiferrales; family UBA7541; genus Palsa-295. The sequence continues at coordinate 6,725 of CAWAYG010000001.1, read as the reverse complement.
CGCACACGATCCACGGCTGGCGCGACTGGAAAAGTTTCGCGCCGCCGCGCAGCGCTTCGACTTCGGCGCCCTCGACGTCGCATTTGAGCGCATCGGGCGGCGGAATGGAAGCATCCTGCGTGAAATCATCGAGAGAAACGCACTGCGCGAGCGTGCCGCCGGCGCCATTTTCAGTGGTGACGAATTTGCCGACGCCGTGATCCGGCGACGCCGTGCCGGATTTTACGAATTTCAATTTTTTGGTCGTGGACCAAATTCCTTTTTCCACTACAGTGACGTTGGCGAAGCCGTTGCGCTCAACATTACGGCGAAGGCGTGCGGCGTTTTCGGGATCGGGCTCAAAACTGAACACTTTGCCGGAATCACCGACGAGTCGCGCTGCAAGCAGCGTGAAGAGGCCGATATTCGCGCCGAGATCGTAGAAAACCATTCCGGGGCGGAGGCGCTCCGCGAGGATTTTCTGCACGGTCACCTCCGCTGCGCCACGCAGGTAGCTTTGCCCGGTGCGGGGATTCAATTCCAGCCAGAGACCTTGCGAGGGCCCGGTTTCGATGCGCGCCCAGACTTTTTGATCAAGCGGTAGCATGCGGTGGCTCAGGCGGTGGATCCAAGTGCCCAGCACGGGAACATCGCGGAGCGAGCGGAGGGGCTGCGGCGCGCGCAGCAGGAGTTCTCCCAACCACTGGCGCGCGCGTGGCATTCTACTTTTCCACCACAAAATTGCCGATCACCAGCGCGTCCATTCCAGAGCTGAAGAAAGTGCGAATCGCGTCCGTGGGAGAGCACACGATCGGCTCGCCGCGAAGGTTGAAGGAAGTGTTCATGACTACCGGGACGCCGGTGCGTTGACCGAATTCGTAGATAAGGCGCCAGTAGAGTGGACTGGCGTCCCGCTCAACCGTTTGCGGGCGGGCGCTGCCATCCACGTGAGTGACCGACGGAATCACGCTACGCTTTTCGGGACGCACCTGAGCGGTGAGAACCATGAAGGGCGAGTCAGTGGCGGATTCAAGGTACTCGGAGGCGACCTCCGAAAGCATCGAGGGGGCGAACGGGCGCCACCACTCGCGGAATTTGACGGCGTTGTTTACCTTCGCGTTCATCTCAGGATCGCGCGGGTCGGCGAGAATCGAGCGGCTGCCGAGGGCGCGCGGGCCGAATTCCATGCGGCCTTGAAACCAGCCGAGAATCTTTCCGCTCGCCAGCATTTCAGCAGCTGCTGCCGCGGGATCGGCGACATGGGTGGCGCGAATCTTGTAGGTCTCGAGCGCTTTGGCGATTTCGGCGTCGGAGGATTCCGTGCCGAGATAAGCGTGGCGCATTTTGCGCGAGGGAAATTTTCCGTTGTCATCAAGCATGGGAGCGAGAGCCGCGCCGAGGCAAACGCCGTCGTCGCTCGCAGCGGGCTGGACGAAGATGCGATCTATCACGCTCGACGAGAGAATCTTGCCATTCGCTTTTGAATTGAGCGCGACTCCACCTGCGAGGCAAAGATTGCGGCAACCAGTCTGCACGACGGCTGCGCGCGCCAGCGTCATCATGGCCTGCTCGCACATGTCTTGCACCGCGAAGGCCATGTTCTTGTGGCGCGCGTCAATATCGGATTCCGGAACGCGACCGGCGCCGAGGCGAGCTTCGATGCCGGCAATCGGCGCGGAGTCCTTACCGAGCAGCCGATGTGTATCCACGCGATAAGGATTGTCGTCCGGGACGATGAAATCGCGCAGATTGATTCCCGGCGCGCCGTATGGCGCGAGTCCCATGACTTTCCACTCGTCACTGTACGGAGTGAAGCCGAGATAGTGCGTAAACTGCGCGTAGAAAAGGCCGAGCGAATTGGGCCAGGGAATCGTCCAGATATGTTCGAGGCGTCCATTGCGTCCGCGCCAGAGCGAAGTGGCTTCCCAGGCGCCGCGGCCATCGAGGACAAGGACGGCGGCGTCATCGAAGCCTGAAAAAGCATAAGTGCTAATGGCGTGGGCGAGATGATGATCCACGAAACGGAACCGCGTCTTCGCGTTGGGGAACATCTGACGGAAACGATTTTCGCCGCCGCGTTGGTGCCACATGCTGGCGAAATGGCGGGTGGAATTGAGGAGTGCGCGAGAATCCACCGGCTGCTTGTGGGTCATAAAACAATTGAGATCGTGGAGAAATCCAGCGCGAGGCCGCGACCAGCCCTGACAGAGGAAATCCACCTGGTCCGGACGAACACCGGCGAAATCCAGGCAGGCGCGAATCGAAAGCTGTGGGAAGCGGGCGTCGTGCTTGACGCGGCTGAGGCGCTCTTCGGCGACCGCGAAGAGCACTTCGCCATCACGCGCGATGCACGCCGAGGAATCATGCATCTGCGAATAGTTGATGCCGATCGAGATCATTTCTGCAAGAGCTCCAACCTAACTTCGCCGTTCGACGACCAAAAGTGAGTGAATTTCTTCGACAATCTGCCAGTCAGGCTGCTTCGCTGCACGAAACAGCCCGTCAACCAGCTTAACAGGTCCATAGCTTGGGTTGGTCCAGCCGCCATCGAAAAGGCGCGCATCGTGAAAAATGACCACGCCGCTGGGTTTCACGAAAGGGCTCCAATCGTTCCAGTCGCGCCGCACGCCAGGTTCGCTGTGGTCGCCGTCAATCAAGAGCAGATCGATCGGCCGGTTCCAGCCGCTGGAGACATCCTGACTGAATTTTTCGATCCAAACGGCTTTTCCGCGCGGGCAGCTTCCGACGGCGCGGTGCGCGGTCCTTTTCATAAAATTCAACGCCGGCAAACGGCTCAAATGAAACGGGTCAATCAAGTACAGCGTGCCCTCTGGAGACATCACCTCACGCAGCGCCATTGCCGAAACGCCTTCGGCCACGCCGATTTCGACAAGCGTACCGCGGTCCCTGGCCCAGCGTTGCAGCGCGGCATGTTCGGCAGCGGTATGCTGCGCGACAAACGGGCGCAGGCCCAGCCACGCGTACACTGGATGAGCGAGAGCCTTGGCGCGCTTACTCGAATACTTCAGATGCAGTTCAGATTCGCACGGCAGATCGAGCACAGCGTATTTCAATTTTGGGTCCCCTGGCGTGCCGCGAGCAGCAACACCCGCTCTAGCTTTTGCGCAACGATTGACCAAGTGTAGCGCCGAGCGGTTCGCTGCGCTTGCTGACCTAATTCGCGGCAGAGTTCCGGCGCGGCGCAGAGACGGTCGAGGGCGGCGGTGAGTCCCTGCGCGTCCGAAGGCTGCACCAGCAGCCCGTTGAATTCATCTTCCACCACGTCGATCATTCCGGGCGCTTCGGTGGTTACAACGGCCATGCCCGCGGCCATCGCTTCGAGAAGCGTGAGCGGCATGCCCTCGACCAGCGAGGGGAAGACGAAAATATCGTGCGCGGCGTAAAGAGAGGGCATCTCCGGGCGTTTAACGAAAGGAATCACGCGCACGCGATCACGGACTTCTGTCGCGAAGGAATTTCTGACGACGTCTTCAGCGACCGTGCATCCGGCGACGTAGAGGGTTATGTCCGGCCGCGCGCGGCATAACAATGCGAATGCCTCCGCAAGATAGCGGATGCCTTTGCGGTCTATCCAGCTTCCCACAAACAGCAATCGAACCGGCAGTCGCGTGCCATAATCTCGCGGCATAAAAAACCGTTCTTCGGCGCCGTTGGGGACGTACCAGACGCATCCGGGATCCCGGCCGTGGGTGATCTGTGCCATGGACCACGCTTCGCGATTGGCAACCGCGCCGTAATCCGCGGTGCGTATCGAATGATCGTACATCCTTTGGTGGTAGAGGCGATGCCACCAGCGATTCTTCCACGAAAAATTGCGAGCACGGCCCAAGCGATATTCGCGGGACATGATAAAGATGCTGCGCTCTTCAGAACCTTGCATCGTGAAGACGTAGGGTGGAGCCCCTTGCGGACGAACAAACTTGCGCCGCAAGCCATAGACACAGCCCCAGGGGGCGTGGAGGTTGACGACGTCATATTTTTGGCGATATCGCAGGATTTTCTTGGCAATACGATGCGCAAACACCAGCGCGTCGAATCGTCCCGATCCGTTCGCATTCGGTAGCAGGTCATCCAGGAACCAACAATCCACAGTGTGGCCGCGCTTTTCAAGTTCGCGCGCGTGGTTGAACACAACGCCGGCCGCGCCAGCCTCCTGTTGCCGTAGGACGCCTATCGCGATCAAAATTCTCACCCGGAGCACGGACTCCTTTTGCACAGCATAGGATAGTGGAATCCCAGAGCCCTTGGAAAATGGAAAGGTGCTCGCGGCCAGATTCCATTCACGAATGCATACATAGCCGCGAACTCTCTCCTATCCAGTGTTGAATCGGGACCCAGCCGGTGAATAGGAAGCCGTCGACGATAACCGCGTCTCTCCCCGAAGTAATCAGAACCGCTCCGCCCGTCAGGAGGGCCGGTCCAGAAATCCTCTTCTTCCGGGTCCCAGATCACGGCTTCAAGGCGATCCGGCCCGTGTAGTCAATGCGGTTCAAGAGAATTGGCGTCCGGGCCTGCGCGAAATATTCATCGCAAGCCTGCCGCGCTCCCTTCCAGTGGCCGTAGTCATCAATAATGATCGGGCCGAGGGAGGCGAGGCGCGGAAACAAGTGCAAAAGCTCGTGCTTGGTTGATTCATACCAATCGGTATCAAGTCGCAAGAGAGAGATCGAATCCGGTGCGCCCGTCGGGATGGTCTTCTCCACGTCGCCGGCAATAAAGTGGATCTTGGATTTGGGGTAGCCGGTGTCGTGGAGCACTTTTTCGACAGCTTGGAGAGGGGCTCCAGCGCACTTGAGGCGTGAATTCTCCTGCAGCAGGCGGGATGCGAGTTGGCCTGAATAATCGAGGTCTCGCGGCGTGGGTTCGGACATGCCCTGAAACGTATCAAACAGATATAGGTCGCGACTGGTGTCGTGCAACTGGACCAGAGCCCTTGCGACGGCGGCCATGCTGCCTCCCTTCCAGACTCCACATTCGACAATGGCACCGGGGATGGCATTGGCACTGACGTAGCGGACCGCCTGGATGAGAGCGTAGATTCTCTCGGGGCTGGTCATGGTCCAAGGCTCAACTTCGCGGATAATGCGGATATCGTCGCTGCAGAAGTCGGGAGGGTACTCCTCCGGCTGCGGACGATATCGAACGAGATCGAGACCGAGCGTCCGTAACGATTTATGTATCACAGCTTTAATCATAGATGTTTTTGACCTATTGATCGCGGGCCTCATGAGCTTGATTGGCGACGCGCTTCAGGTGCCGCATTTCGGGGACCGGCAACCAGCGCTTGCGGGCGCGCAAATATAAATCGCTCACTGCCAGTTTCCGCTGAACCGCGTAATAAAACCGCGGCGATACGGCGATGGCTGGCAGTAACGTACAGACTTTGAAGAGACGATGCGAAAGCGGTGCATCCGGATGTACTACCTGGTAGATCGTTCGTTCTGTTCTAACGGTTTCCCACGGCCAGCCACCGTCGAGCATGAGGCGGAGTTGATCGGCCTGCGCTTGGATGAAGTCGACGATGAGCGCCGTGACTTCGGGAGAGGTGTGACACGTGCGGAGCTCGTGGGCGAGCGCCTCGCAAAGTGTGGCCAGGACTTTTTGTTTACGCCGAAGCAGCTGGGGATTATAGACGGAAAGAAGAAATCCATTGGAGTCATGGAGACGATAGTAAGTGAGTGTTTCCGGAAGAATCTGGACGCCCGACAGCACCGAAGCGAGCGTAAAGAGGTACTCATCGGCCTGGACGACCAAAGATTCAGGTACCGCACCAATGCGGCGAAGGAGATCGGCGCGAATAGCCATCCGGCTCGTCCCCATAAAACTGCCGCGGCGCCGAAAAAGGCGCACTCCTTCGACGGTATTAGCCTGAAAGCGAAAACCTTCGCGGAGACTCTCGGATTGCCTCCGTCCGTCCAGAAAAACTATGACGATCCCGTGGCCCACAATGCCGACCGCGGGATCGGAATCCATAGCATGCATCACGCGGCTTAATTTGTTGGGCGCCCACCAGTCGTCACCGTCCAGGAATGCGACGATTCTGCCTTGGGCTTGCGGAATGCCGGCGTTGAATGCGGAAGCCTGGCCTCCATTGGTCTTGCGAACGAGGCGGACGCGAGGTTCGAACTTGCGGACGATTTCGAGAGTGCGGTCCGTTGAACCGTCATCCACCACCAACACTTCCGTGTCGCTCTGCGGGAAGTCCTGTTCGAGGACGCTGACGAGCGCTTCCTCGATGAAGCGCTCGTGGTTGTAGGTGTCGATCAGAACTGTGACAGCGGGCTGCACACAGGCCTCTCAAGCCGCAATGCCCTGTCGGGCGATGCATGAAAGATTACCACTCCAGGCGGACGCAAACCGAATTCCAACCGTTCTTTGTATAGCACCTCCTTTCGGGACTTTCGCTAGAAGGCCGTCAGGGCACGCTGGCGCTGGGCCACGGTGCGTGCGGTCGTACCGCGATCAGGGTTTCGAATTTCGCAGCAGAGGCTCGGCGGCGTGTCCGGTGTAGGCGCGGCGAACGATCTCGACGGCGGCCATCCCTTCGTGTCCATTCACGAGCACTTCTTGCTCGTGCCGGATCGTCGCGACGAGATTACGCAGCTGATCTACGAAGGAGCCATCGAGCGGAGGCCGCCGTGGTACAGCTGCGTCCAGGCGATAGTGATTCTGGAACGCTTTCCCTTTCGCGCAGCGGACGCTCAGGCCCGGATACCACAAGCCGA